>NZ_SNYO01000023.1 GCF_004363095.1 Actinomycetospora succinea | reverse complement strand
TGTCGTGACCCGAGACGTTGTGTGCGGCGGCGTGTCGGGTTGATCGAGGAGGGCCTCCGGGGCGGGGTGGGTGTGTCTGAAGCATCCGCCCGCACCACCGGAGGCCCTCGGTGCCGCACCGTAATGCCCGCCTGACTGTCCACGCGCGCCTGCTGATCGTCGAGCGTCACGAGGCGGGTTGGCCCCAGGCCCGGATCGCCGAGCAGCTCGGGGTCTCGCGCGGCACGGTCAAGAAGTGGATCGACCGCTACGACGCCGAGGGCCTGGCCGGGCTCGAGGACCGCTCCTCTCGCCCGCACACCAGCCCGAACCGCATCGATCCGCAGGTGGAGGCCCAGGTCCTGGAGCTACGCGGTGACAGCCACCGCGGGGCGGTGTTCCTAGCCGGCGAACTCGGGCTGGTCGCCTCCACCGTCGGACGCATCCTTCGCCGTCATCAGGTGCCGGCGCTGGCGAGCGTCGACCCGATTACCGGCGAACCGGTCCGCCGCCGCCGGGGCGGGCCCCGCTACGAGCGCGCCCGCCCCGGCGAGCTGCTCCACGTCGATGTCAAGAAGCTCGGCCGGGTCCCCGACGGTGGTGGCTGGCGCGTGCACGGGCGCAGCGAAGCCGTCCGCGGGCGCGGCAACGGCTACGACTACCTGCACGTCGCGATCGACGACCACACCCGCATCGCCTATATCGAGGCCCTGCCCGACGAACGACAGCAGACCTGCGCGCAGTTCCTGCACCGCGCCGCGAGCTGGTTCCACACCCGCGGCGTCACCATCGAGCGGGTCCTGACCGACAACGCGCTGGCCTACCGACGCGGCCGAACCTGGGCCGCGGTCTGTGTCGGGCTGGGGATCCGGCGCCGATTCATCCAACCCGGCTGCCCCTGGACCAACGGCAAGGCCGAACGTCTCAACCGCACCCTGCTCGACGAGTTCGCCTACGCCCGAGCATGGACCAGCAACGGCGAACGACTCGCCGCGCTCGACAACTGGGTTACCAACTACAACACTCGCCGAGCCCACTCCGCCCTCGGCGGCCGGCCACCAATCACCCGACTCGCGAGCTGACAACGTGCTGGGTCACGACA
>NZ_SNYO01000022.1 GCF_004363095.1 Actinomycetospora succinea | reverse complement strand
TGTACTGGGCCATCACGTTGGTGACAGGCGGGTGATCGGGGCTCGGCCGCGGCAGGCGGTGTGGGGACGTCGGGTGTTGTAGTACTCGATCCACGCGTCGAGGGCCATGGTTCGGGCTTGGTTGCTGGTGTAGGGGCGCCGGTAGGCCCATTCGCGGGCCAGGGTGCGGTTGAACCGTTCGACCTTGCCATTGGTCCACGGGCAGCGTGGCCGGATGAACTTCTGGACCGCGCCGAGTTCGTCGACCGCGGCGGCGAAGGCGCGGCAGCCGCGGTAGTTGCGGGCGTTGTCGGTGAGCACTCGCGCGATGTGCGGGATGCCGGCGGCGGCGAACGCGGCGGCCGCCCGGCTCACGAATCCCGCGCAGGTGGCGCCTTTCTCGTCGGGCAGCACTTCGGCGTAGGCCAGCCTGGAGTGGTCGTCGACCATGGCGTGGATGTAGTCGAACCCGATCCGGCGCTTTGAGCCGGGCCGGTGCTCGCGGCCGTGGACGCGCCAGCCGCCGCCGTCGGGGATGCGCCCGAGTTTCTTGACATCGACGTGCACCAGATCGCCAGGTTGGGGGTGCTCGTAGCGGCGGTCGCTGCGGCGGGTGGCGCGGATCGACTCGCCGGTGACCGGGTCGCAGTCGGCCAGCCGCGGCACCCCGTGACGCGCGAGGATCCGCGAGATCGTCCGCGCCGGCACCCCGGTCGAGGCGGCCAGGACTGCCGGGCCGGCCTGCTCGTGGTCGCGGGCGGCCAGCACGCGGGCTTCTGCGGTGTGCGGGGTTCGCGTCGGGCAGTGGTGCGGGCGGCTCGAGCGGTCGAGCAGCCCCGCCCACCCCTCGGCGTCGTAACGCTTGACCCACAGGTGCCCGCACTGGCGCGAGACCCCGAGCTCGGCAGCAACGTGGGAGATCGGGCGGCCATCAAAGCGGACACGGCGCACCAGCAGGATGCGCCCGTAGAAGGTCAGGCGGGCGTTAGCGTGCACGGGAAGGCCCTTCGTGGTGGGGCGGGCGGCGTCAGACACCCCCACCTCGCCCGAAGGGCCTTCCTCGTTCAATCAGCCACGCCGACCGTCACCAACGTCCTGGCCGAGTACA
>NZ_SNYO01000021.1 GCF_004363095.1 Actinomycetospora succinea | reverse complement strand
TGTACTGACCGGACAGGTTGGTCAAGCGGGTGATCGGGGGTCGCCGCTCGGTGGCGCTGTGGGGCCGGTGGTGGTTGTACTCGTGCAGCCAGCCCGGTAGGGCCTTGCGGCGCTGGGTTTCGCTGAGATAGAGCCGTCGGAAGGCCCAGCCGCCGGTCATGGTGCGGTGAAACCGCTCAATCTTGCCGTTGGTCTGGGGCCGGTAGGGCCGGGTCCGCTTCGGGCGGATGCCGAGCTCGGCGCAGGCGTCGCGCCAGGCGTGCGATCGGTAGGCCGACCCATTGTCGGAGAGCACCCGCTCGACGACCACTCCGCGGGCGGCGAACCATGCTGTCGCTCGGCGCAGCACCGCGATGGCGGTGGCGGCGGTCTCGTCGTCGTGGATCTCGGCGTAGGCCACCCGGGAGTGATCGTCGATCACGGTGTGCACGAACGCGGTGCCGATCTTCGGGTCGTAGTGACCGTTGCGGGGCTTGCCCGCGGTCGCCGCCCGGTTCTTCTTGCCCTGGACGCGACCGACGTAGCGCCATCCACCCTGATCAGGAATGTTGCCCAACTTCTTGACGTCCACGTGGATCATCGAGCCCGGGTAGGGGTGCTCGTAGCGGCGCACCGGCTCCCCGGTGGCCCGATCGACCTGGTTGAGCCGGCTGATCCCGCAGCGGCGCAGGATCAGGTGCACCGTGGAGGCGGCGATCCCGAGCCGGGCGGCGATCTCGAGCTGGCCCAGGCGTTGCTTCCAGCGCAGGTGCACGATCTTGCGCACGGTGGGCTGCGGAGTCTTGCGTGGCATGCGGTGCGGACGGCTCGAGCGATCGTGCATGCCGGCCTCACCCAGCTCGACATAGCGCTTGGCCCAGCGTTTCGCGGTCGGCCAGGACACCTGGAACCGCACCGCGGCCTGCGCGATCGAGCATCGGCCTTCCACGATCAGACGCGCGAGCTTCAATCGGGCTCGCGGAGTCAGCGCGGCGTTAGCGTGGGCCACGGAGGACCTCCCGGTGGTGAGTGGATGCCGTCAGACAGCTCCACAGCACTCCCGAGAGGTCCTCCCCTCAAGATCATTCAGACCGTGTCGTCACACGCGCTCAACCAACGTGTCCGGTCAGTACA
>NZ_SNYO01000020.1 GCF_004363095.1 Actinomycetospora succinea | reverse complement strand
CCTAATGGGGCTACACCGGCGTGGTCGTGGTCCAGACTCCGGTGTCCGAGCCGCCGGCCGGTGAGCACTGTCCGAACCGGATCCCAGATGGTTGAGATCTACGCCTAGATCGTGCCCCGGCCGGTGGGTGAGGGGTCTGTAGGGCTGGTGGGATGTCGTGCCGAGTCGAGCACTGATCCATTAGGTCGTTCCAGGGGCTCCTCGGGCTCGGCCAGGGAAGGCGCAGGCGGAGGAGGGGCTGGTGCTGTTCGTCGGAGATGACTGGGCCGAGGACCACCACGACATCGAGGTCGTCGACGAGCAGGGCCATCAGCTGGTCCGCCGGCGTCTCGAGGAGGGCGCGGCCGGGATCGCGGCGCTGCACGCCCTGATCGCCGATCACCTCGACGATCAGGGCGAGCCCGCCGAGGTGGTGGTGGGTATCGAGACCGATCGGGGTCCGTGGGTGCAGGCGTTGCTGGCCACGGGCTACACGGTCTACGCGATCAACCCGCTGCAGGCCTCGCGGTATCGAGAACGCCACGGCGTCTCGGGCGCCAAGAGCGACCCCGGTGACGCGCACGTGCTCGCCGAGCTGGTCCGCCTGGACCGCGACCATCACCGCCCGGTCGCCGGGGACAGCGCGATCGCCGAGCACGTCAAGGTCGTCGCGCGGGCCCACCAGTCGATGGTGTGGTCGCGGCAGCGTCAGACCAACACGCTGCGCTCGATGCTGCGCGAGTACTACCCCGCCGCGCTGGCCGCCTTCGACGACCTCGCGGGCCGGGACGCGCTGGCGGTGCTCGCGATCGCGCCGACCCCGGCGGCGGGGCGTCGGCTGCGGGTGGCGCGGGTGGAGAAGGCGTTGCGCGCGGCCGGGCGCCAGCGCCACCTGACCGCCACCGCGCAGCGCATCGTGGAGGTGCTGCACGGCGAGCAACTCGAGGCCCACCCCGGCGTGGTCGAGGCCTACGCCGCCAGCACCAGGGCGCTGGTCGCGGTGATCATCGAGCTGGCCCGCCAGTGCGAGGTCCTCAAGGGCGAGGTGGAGGCGGGTTTTGGCCGGCACCCGGACGCTGAGCTCTACCTGTCCCAGCCCGGGCTGGGACCAGTGCTCGCCGCCCGGGTGCTCGCCGAATTCGGGGACGACCCCGCCCGCTACGCCGATGCCCGAGCCCGCAAGAACTACTCCGGGATGGCGCCCGTGACCCGCGCCTCAGGCAAGGCACGGGTCGTGCTGGCCCGCCACGCCCGCAACCGGCGACTGGCCGACGCGCTCTACTTCCAAGCGTTCGCCGCCCTGAGCACCTCACCGGGCGCTCGCGCCTACTACGACGCCCACCGCGCCCGCGGTAACACCCACCACCAGGCCCTACGCGCCCTGGCCAACCGCCTCGTCGGCATCCTGCACGGCTGCCTACGCCACCAGCAGCCCTACAACGAAGCCACCGCCTGGCCCGCGGCTACAGACAAGACAAACGCCCCCGCGGCTTGACCTCCTACGACCGTGGGATGTCTAGG
>NZ_SNYO01000019.1 GCF_004363095.1 Actinomycetospora succinea | reverse complement strand
CCCCCACTGGCATGAAAGGTCAGGCGACTCAAAGAAACCCCACGACACCACAACCCACAAAGGGACGCGATGCCGACGAGGACAAACACACCAAACATTCAGCACACTGTTGAGTTCTCAAAGGACAACCACACCACCGTACCAACCCACTCACTGAGTGGACCTTCCGGAGGGCGACCTTCCTATCTTACTGCGTCGACCGGACCGGGTTCAACCCCTGTGTTCTGGCGACGTGGAGAATAGTACACGGGCGATCAGACGCCCTTCACCGGGGGGTGGGTCAACATCATCGGCGCAGGTCAGGGCTCAGTTCCGAGGTCCGAGACGTCGACAGGCCCGCGTCCGAGCCCGTTCAGAGGCGACGTGCCGTGTCGCTACCCGGCCCAGTGCACCTGCAGGAGGTCCACCCGTTCGAGGTGCTCGACGACCACGTAGGTCACCAGACCGGAGCCGGCGAAGCTCATGGTGCGGACGGCCCCGCCCGGGTTGCGGTCCACCAGCGGGTCACCGGACCACGGCACGAGCTCGAGCACGTCGATCACCGCGGCGAGACCCACCAACGCCTCCGCGGGCAGCGTCTGGAGTGCCTCGCGGACGGAACCGACGTCGACGACGTAGGCCACCTACAGGCCGAGGTCCGCACGCACCTCACGCCACGGGGCCCTGGGCGACGCCGGTCCTTCGCCGGCGCGGGCGGTGGCCGCGGCGTCGAGCAGCGCCCGGTACCCCTCCGCACCGCCTGCGGCGGCCGTCACGCGGGCGACCCGACGCCAGGCGTCGAGGCACTGCAGCACGATCGTCAGGTCGTACGTGTCCGCGGCCCGGGCGAGGGCTGCGCGCCACTGGCGGTCGAACTCCACCGCGCTCTCGGGCGCCAGGACGGCACGGACCTCCGCGGGCGTGGCCTCGGCCCAGGTCCCGGCGTCTCCTCCCCCTGGGGGGACGGGCGACGCGGCGGTGGTCATGACGCGAGCCTACGGGTGGGGCCGTCCTGTCGTCCCGGGGCAACACGCTGCCGCTCCGCCGCGGGGGGGATCTCGAAGACGTGACCGGCTGATGTCACGGGCGCTCCGGCACTCTGGCTGCAGTCTCCGCGGCGTCTCCATCCGCCGGTGCCGGGACACGAGCCCTCGCTGCCCCTCCCTCGTGTCCCGGGCCGACAGAGCCACGGCGCAACGAGCCCAGGCAGGCCCCGAAGGCGGGCGCACATCGGCACGGGACACCGCCGCGATTGGCCGGGCCCCGGTGTCGCCCAGTGGCGGTGGCGCGTCTCGCACTGACGCCTCATGGGGCACGCTGAGCTGAGCCCCACAGGCTCGGTGATCCGTACCCGCGCCTCGTGGCGCGTGTGGTGATCCTCCGTCGGGAGAACGCGGAGCGAGGACGCGACGGCGTGCCCCATCCCGGATCCCGTGCGTCGTGAGCACCCGAGTACGAGCACGCCGACGGTCGTCCCGGTGCCTGCACCACGACCGACTCGTCGACAGAGTGATCCGCCGAGGGCAGGGTCCGCTGGTCGGCTCGCCCCGGCGTGCGACGAGCTCTACGGCCACGAGCCGGACACTCGGCGTCCGCGGTCAGGGGAGCCCCACCAGCTGGTCGGGCTCCCCACCGTTGTCCGCGACCGGCTCCCACCAAGGCGAGCGGCCGCCCCGTGGCGCCGCGCCACCCTCGGCGGCCTCGTCCCCCGGGTGCGCGACTGCCTGCTGAGCCCGACGAGGTGGCGGCCCACCGTAGGCGGGTGGCTCATCGCACGCCTTCGAGCAGGCCCAGAGCCGCCGATCACGTCCGAGCCGCCGCCGTGAGTATTGGCATCGTGGCACTCCCGGTCTCGAGCTCGAGGCCGCCGACGACGGAAGTGACGGTCGCCCGAGTGGCAGGGGGTGAAGGAGAGGGTCGCCGTCGGTGGAAGGGCACCCAACGGACCCGCGGTGCCCACGGCGGCGAGGTGTCGCTCGATGCGCAGCCGGCGTGCCGTGCGGGGCTTGGCCCGCCGCCGGCGGCAGCAGCAGCAGCAGCACGGCGCTGCTGCCGTACTCGACAGAGACGGCGCGCCCGTAGATTCGCCGGGAGCGTGGTCGCGGCATTGGCCGTGGACGAGCGCCGGCGCCGAGGAGACAACTCAGCATCCGTAGGAGGGGCGTCGCGGCCGCCAAGGGTCCAGGTCGAGCCCGGCCCACGTGGATCCACGCAACGACGACCCCGCAGCCGCCGATCGACCCGCCGACCGGGCTGGGCGCGCGGGTCCGGCTGGCGCGGGACCACGACAGCCGGGTCGACACCTGCGGCTCCTCGGTCGACCCCCGCGCGATCGGCCGGTTCGTCGACGTCACCGCCGCACTCTCGACCGTCACGGCGGTCCGCGACGGCGAACTCGTCGCCCACCACGAACGCCGTCATGGGCACCGCCACCAGCGACGGCACCACCAGCAACACCGCTGGCAGCACCGCGAAGCACGACCAGAACGGCCAAGCCAGCGCTTCCGGTCGTCGCAGGATGGTCGGATGGAACAGGCCACGCTGACGACGGCGCGGCTGCTGTTGGTGCCGCTGGCCGACGAGCACCTCGATCACGAGGTCGAGCTCGACGCCGATCCTGAGGTCATGCGCTACCTCGCGCACGGCCCGAGCAGCCGCGAGACCACCGAGCAGGCCCACCGCGACCGAATCGAACAGGCACGCAGCCTGCCCGGGATGGGGTTGTGGGCCGGGTTCGCCGATGGACAGTTCGTCGGCTGGTGGCTACTGCGACCCCGCAGCCGCAACCCCGAAGACCGCGAGATCGAACTCGGCTACCGCCTGCTGCGCCGGTTCTGGCGCCAGGGCCTGGCAGCGAAGGCGGCCGCGAGCTCATCCGCCACGCCTTCGAGGACCTCAACGCCTCGCTGATCTATGCCGACACCATGGCGGTCAACCACGCCTCCCGCGCCACCATGAACTCGCTCGGCCTGCGCTACGCGCGCGCCTTCCACCACGAGCGAGACCCCTCCCGGCTCGGGGCCGAGCACGGCGACGTCGAGTACTCCACCACCCGCGAGCAGTGGCTCAACCAACGCTCGTGACCCACGGGGGTCAGGATTCAGAGTCCGCCAGGGGGTCAACTGTCAGAGATCGTTGACACGTGACGCCGTGCTCCGCGAGCTCGTCGACCCCTGAGGCCGCCGGCTCGGAGTCCGGCGGGACGTAGTGATCGACGCAAGAAGAGATTCCGGAAATGACAAAAGGGGCGAGGCTCCCGGGGGTGGGAGTCTCGCCCCTGTTGTGGTGGTGCGTGTGTGGGGGTGGTCGGGTGTTCCGGCGGTGTCCTACTCTCCCACGACCTGTCGGTCGCAGTACCATCGGCGCTGGAGGGCT
>NZ_SNYO01000018.1:3155-5483 GCF_004363095.1 Actinomycetospora succinea | reverse complement strand
TGGGGTTTCTTTGAGTCGCCTGACCTTTCATGCCAGTGGGGGTTGGGTGTTTTTGCTGGGACTGTTTGTTCCAATGTTTTTTGTTGGAGAGTTTGATCCTGGCTCAGGACGAACGCTGGCGGCGTGCTTAACACATGCAAGTCGAGCGGTAAGGCCCTTCGGGGTACACGAGCGGCGAACGGGTGAGTAACACGTGGGTGACCTGCCCTCCACTTCGGGATAAGCCTGGGAAACTGGGTCTAATACCGGATAGGACCTTGAAGTGCATGCTTCTTGGTGGAAAGTTTTTCGGTGGGGGATGGGCCCGCGGTCTATCAGCTTGTTGGTGGGGTGATGGCCTACCAAGGCGACGACGGATAGCCGGCCTGAGAGGGTGATCGGCCACACTGGGACTGAGACACGGCCCAGACTCCTACGGGAGGCAGCAGTGGGGAATCTTGCGCAATGGGCGGAAGCCTGACGCAGCAACGCCGCGTGAGGGATGACGGCCTTCGGGTTGTAAACCTCTTTCGCGATCGACGAAGGTCCATCTTCTGGATGGGTTGACGGTAGGTCGAGAAGAAGCACCGGCCAACTACGTGCCAGCAGCCGCGGTAATACGTAGGGTGCGAGCGTTGTCCGGAATTATTGGGCGTAAAGAGCTCGTAGGCGGTGTGTCGCGTCGGCCGTGAAAACCTGGGGCTTAACTCTGGGCGTGCGGTCGATACGGGCATCACTAGAGTTCGGCAGGGGAGACTGGAATTCCTGGTGTAGCGGTGAAATGCGCAGATATCAGGAGGAACACCGGTGGCGAAGGCGGGTCTCTGGGCCGATACTGACGCTGAGGAGCGAAAGCATGGGTAGCGAACAGGATTAGATACCCTGGTAGTCCATGCCGTAAACGTTGGGCGCTAGGTGTGGGGTCCATTCCACGGGTTCCGTGCCGCAGCTAACGCATTAAGCGCCCCGCCTGGGGAGTACGGCCGCAAGGCTAAAACTCAAAGGAATTGACGGGGGCCCGCACAAGCGGCGGAGCATGTGGATTAATTCGATGCAACGCGAAGAACCTTACCTGGGTTTGACATGCACCTGACGCGTCCAGAGATGGGCGTTCCCTTGTGGTAGGTGTGCAGGTGGTGCATGGCTGTCGTCAGCTCGTGTCGTGAGATGTTGGGTTAAGTCCCGCAACGAGCGCAACCCTTGTCCTATGTTGCCAGCACGTAATGGTGGGGACTCATGGGAGACTGCCGGGGTCAACTCGGAGGAAGGTGGGGATGACGTCAAGTCATCATGCCCCTTATGTCCAGGGCTTCACACATGCTACAATGGCCGGTACAGAGGGCTGCGAAACCGTGAGGTGGAGCGAATCTCGTAAAGCCGGTCTCAGTTCGGATCGGGGTCTGCAACTCGACCCCGTGAAGTCGGAGTCGCTAGTAATCGCAGATCAGCAACGCTGCGGTGAATACGTTCCCGGGCCTTGTACACACCGCCCGTCACGTCACGAAAGTCGGTAACACCCGAAGCCCGTGGCCCAACCACTTTGTGGGGGGAGCGGTCGAAGGTGGGACTGGCGATTGGGACGAAGTCGTAACAAGGTAGCCGTACCGGAAGGTGCGGCTGGATCACCTCCTTTCTAAGGAGCTTCACCGAACACCACCAGCTGGTTGTGATCGTCGTGGCGAGTGTCCACGTCCACGACTGCTCGGTGGTGGAGGGCCCCAGTACCTTCCCCAACTCTCGGGTTGGGGTGTGGGATCGGGTTGCTCGAGAAAAGTGGAAACACCGAACATGTTCCGGCCCTCGTTGTGGGGGTGGGGACGGCACACTGTTGGGTCCTGAGAGGACAACGGGTCTTCGGGCCGGCTGTTTTCTTTGGGACGGGCGGCGCCCGCTTCACCTGTGGGTGGGGTTGGGCGCCGGTTCGTGTGGTCGTTGAGAATTGTACAGTGGACGCGAGCATCTTTTGTTTCTGTGCACATTTGTGTCGTGATTTCTTGATGTGTGTGTTGGTCAAGTTGTCAAGGGCGCACGGTGGATGCCTGGGCATCAGGAGCCGATGAAGGACGTGGGAGGCCGCGATAGTCCTCGGGGAGCTGTCAACCGAGCGTTGATCCGAGGGTGTCCGAATGGGGTAACCCGGCACCCGTCATGGGGTGTCACCGCTGTCTGAATGTATAGGACGGTGGGAGGGAACGCGGGGAAGTGAAACATCTCAGTACCCGCAGGAGAAGAAAACAAGAGTGATTCCGTGAGTAGTGGCGAGCGAAAGCGGAAGAGGCTAAACCCCGCCAGTGTGATAGCCGGCAGGTGTTGCTGGTGGGGTGTTGTGGGGCGTCATGGACCGATANT
>NZ_SNYO01000018.1:0-3062 GCF_004363095.1 Actinomycetospora succinea | reverse complement strand
GATACTGCCGTGTCGGTGCGGGTGTTCGTGGTGTTAGTCGAAGGCGTTGGGACGCGTCGGCGTAGAGGGTGAGACCCCCGTAGACGAAAACACTGCGAGCATGCGTTGTGGCGTGCCCGAGTAGCAGCGAGCCCGTGTAATTCGCTGTGAATCTGCCGGGACCACCCGGTAAGCCTAAATACTCCCTGATGACCGATAGCGGACAAGTACCGTGAGGGAAAGGTGAAAAGTACCCCGGGAGGGGAGTGAAATAGTACCTGAAACCGTGTGCCTACAAGCCGTCAGAGCCTTAGCTCTTGTAGCGGGGTGATGGCGTGCCTTTTGAAGAATGAGCCTGCGAGTTAGTGGTACGTGGCGAGGTTAACCCGTGTGGGGTAGCCGTAGCGAAAGCGAGTCCGAACAGGGCGATCTCGAGTCGCGTGCTCTAGACCCGAAGCGGGGTGATCTACCCATGGCCAGGGTGAAGCGCCGGTAAGACGGCGTGGAGGCCCGAACCCACCAGGGTTGAAAACCTGGGGGATGAGCTGTGGGTAGGGGTGAAAGGCCAATCAAACTCCGTGATAGCTGGTTCTCCCCGAAATGCATTTAGGTGCAGCGTCGCGTGTTACTCACCGGAGGTAGAGCACTGGTTGGCCTAGGGGGCCTACAAGCTTACTGAAGTCAGCCAAACTCCGAATGCCGGTGAGCTCGAGCGCGGCAGTGAGACGGCGGGCGATAAGGTTCGTCGTCGAGAGGGAAACAGCCCAGATCGCCGGCTAAGGCCCCTAAGCGTGCGCTAAGTGGGAAAGGATGTGGGATCGCCCAGACAACCAGGAGGTTGGCTTAGAAGCAGCCATCCTTGAAAGAGTGCGTAATAGCTCACTGGTCAAGTGGTCCTGCGCCGACAATGTAGCGGGGCTCAAGCGCACCGCCGAAGCCGCGGCAACACCACGGACACTGTCTTCAACTTTGGTTGTTGGCTGGTGGTGGTGTTGGGTAGGGGAGCGTCATGCGGGCGGTGAAGCGGCGGAGTGATCCAGCCGTGGAGCCCGTGTGAGTGAGAATGCAGGCATGAGTAGCGATAGCAGAGTGAGAAACTCTGCCGCCGGATGACCAAGGGTTCCTGGGCCAGGTTTTTCCGCCCAGGGTGAGCCGGGACCTAAGGCGAGGCCGACAGGCGTAGTCGATGGACAACGGGTTGATATTCCCGTGCTCGTGTAGGCGCGTCCCTGGCGAATCCAGGTGTGCTAACCGCCCGAACCACCCCAGTCTCCTTCGGGAGCTGGTGGTGGGGAGCGCGGGACCCCGCCTGGTAGTAGCCAAGCGATGGGGTGACGCAGGAGGGCAGCTCCGCCAGCTAGTGGTAGTGCTGGTGCAAGCGTGTAGGCCGGTCCGTAGGCAAATCCGCGGGCCATCGAGGCTGAGACGTGACGCATAGCCGTTTGAGGCGAAGCAGAGTGATCCCATGCTGCCGAGAAAAGCCTCTAGCGAGTTCCTACGCGACCCGTACCCCAAACCAACACAGGTGGTCAGGTAGAGAATACCGAGGCGTTCGAGCGAACTGTGGTCAAGGAATTCGGCAAAATGCCCCCGTAACTTCGGGAGAAGGGGGGCCCTGTCCCGTGAAACCCCTTGCGGGTTAGCGGGGTGGGGCCGCAGAGACCAGGGGGAAGCGACTGTTTACTAAAAACACAGGTCCGTGCGAAGTCGCAAGACGATGTATACGGACTGACGCCTGCCCGGTGCTGGAACGTTAAGGGGACCGGTTAACCGCAAGGTGAAGCTGAGAACTTAAGCGCCAGTAAACGGCGGTGGTAACTATAACCATCCTAAGGTAGCGAAATTCCTTGTCGGGTAAGTTCCGACCTGCACGAATGGCGTAACGACTTCCCCGCTGTCTCGACCACAGACTCGGCGAAATTGCACTACGAGTAAAGATGCTCGTTACGCGCGGCAGGACGGAAAGACCCCGGGACCTTCACTACAGCTTGGTATTGGTGCTCGGTTCGGCTTGTGTAGGATAGGTGGGAGACTGGGAAGCGGCCACGCCAGTGGTCGTGGAGTCAACGTTGAAATACCACTCTGGTCGAATTGGGCATCTAACCTCGGACCATGATCTGGTTCAGGGACAGTGCCTGGTGGGTAGTTTAACTGGGGCGGTTGCCTCCCAAAGGGTAACGGAGGCGCCCAAAGGTTCCCTCAGCCTGGTCGGCAACCAGGTGTCGAGTGCAAGTGCACAAGGGAGCTTGACTGTGAGACCGACGGGTCGAGCAGGGACGAAAGTCGGGACTAGTGATCCGGCACCACCAGGTGGATGGGGTGTCGCTCAACGGATAAAAGGTACCCCGGGGATAACAGGCTGATCTTGCCCAAGAGTCCATATCGACGGCATGGTTTGGCACCTCGATGTCGGCTCGTCGCATCCTGGGGCTGGAGTAGGTCCCAAGGGTTGGGCTGTTCGCCCATTAAAGCGGTACGCGAGCTGGGTTTAGAACGTCGTGAGACAGTTCGGTCCCTATCCGCCGCGCGCGCAGGAGACTTGAGGAAGGCTGTCCCTAGTACGAGAGGACCGGGACGGACGAACCTCTGGTGTGCCAGTTGTCCCGCCAGGGGCACGGCTGGTTGGCTACGTTCGGAAAGGATAACCGCTGAAGGCATCTAAGCGGGAAGCCTGTTCCAAGATGAGGTCTCCCACCCTTCGAGGGTTAAGGCCCCCACCAGACCAGTGGGTTGATAGGCCAGACATGTAAGCGCCGCAAGGCGTTCAGTGGACTGGTACTAATAGGCCGAGGACTTGCCCACACACACGTCAAGCAACCACGACGTGCCAGTAACACCGGCAAGCAAATGCGTAACGAACACAAGAGTTCGCGTCCACTGTGCATATCCCAACGACCACACACCCCACCCCACGGGGCCTTCCAGGCTTGTGGGGGTGGTGGGGTGTTCCGGTGGTCACAGCGGAGGGGAAACGCCCGGACCCATCCCGAACCCGGAAGCTAAGCCCTCCAGCGCCGATGGTACTGCGACCGACAGGTCGTGGGAGAGTAGGACACCGCCGGAACACCCGACCACCCCCACAC
>NZ_SNYO01000017.1 GCF_004363095.1 Actinomycetospora succinea | reverse complement strand
CAGCTCCACAGCACTCCCGAGAGGTCCTCCCCTCAAGATCATTCAGACCGTGTCGTCACACGCGCTCAACCAACGTGTCCGGTCAGTACAGCTAGCCCTTCGGGCGCCGCAGACCGAACTTGCGGCGCGGGCCCCGCTCGGGCTCCGGCTCGTCCCCGGGAGACGCGGAGGAGGCGGGGGAGGCGGGAGACGCCGCGTCCGGGTCCACGACCGGCTGCGACCCGGTCGGGTCCAGCGGGCCGCCCGGGCGGGGGAACGCGGGCAGCACCGCGACGACCGGCGGCTCGAGGGACTCAGCCACGTCACTGCCCGGCTTCTCGGGCGTCTCGGCCGCCTCGTCGGCGCCGAACGGCGAGGCCGGCCGCACCGTCGACGCCCGGCGCTGGCCGGCGAGCCGGGGCGCCTCGGGCATCCGCTCGCGCTCGGCGATCTCGGGACCCTGCGAGGGCGCGGGCGAGGGCACGGGGGAGGGCACGGGTGACGGCACCCGCTCCGGCGACCGGCGCCGCGGCGTGCGCACCCCGGCCACCGCCGGTTCCGCGGCCGGCACGACGCGCGCCGGCACCACGCCGACGCGGGCGGCGGCGCGGGCGGCGGAGGGGGCGCGCTCGTCGGCTCGGTCCTGAGAAATCTCGCGCGCGATCTCCTCGTCGTCGGCGTCGAGCATCGGGTCGTCGGCGCCCTCGCCGTGGCGGCGCATCGACAGCCAGCCGAGGCGGTTGCCGACGAACACCGCCGCGAGGATGAGCAGGGCGATGAACGAGGCGCGCCCGACGAGCGCGGCCTGGAGGTCGGCGACCCCGGTCCCGTCGACGAACAGGGCCAGCAGGATCCAGCTCAGGAGCCCGGCGGCGGGCGCCGTGACCAACGCCGCGATGAACCAGGTCCACTCCGGCGGCCGCCGGTCGAGCACGATCTCCGCGCCCGTCCAGCCGATCACCACGGCCACCACGACCAGCAGGAGCACGATGCTCCAGAGCCGCAGGAGGTCGGGCGACCACGACCGCAGCGCGACGAACAGCGCCGACGCGACGCCGTAGACGACGGTGAGCACGAGCGCACGGAGGACCCAGGGCCGGAGCCCGAACGTGGAGATGAGGGGAGCACGCCGATAGGGCACGGTGACACCGTACGACCCGCCGTCTCCTAGGCTGACGGGTGTGGAGCCCACCCGTCCGGAACGCGCGCCCGGCGGGCACGCGCGGCGCCGCGACGCGCTGCGTGACCTGCTGCGCGAGGCCGGGCTGGACGCGCTCCTCGTCACCGACCTGATCAACGTCCGCTACCTGACGGGGTTCACGGGCTCCAACGCCGCGCTGCTGGTCCACGCGGGCGACGACGCGGACGCCGGCGAGGACCGCACGGTGCTCGCCACCGACGGGCGCTACACGACCCAGGCCGCCGCGCAGACGCCCGACCTCGCGGTGCTCGTCGAGCGCGCCTGCGCCCCGGCGCTGCTGGCCGGCCGCGACGGGGCGATCGGCTTCGACAGCGCCCACGTCACCGTCGACGGCCACGCCGACCTCGTCGCCGCCCTCGAGCACGGCGACCTGCAGCGGGCCCCCGGCCTCGTCGAGACCCTGCGCGCGGTCAAGGACTCCGGCGAGATCGACGCGCTGCGCCAGGCCTGCGCCGTCGCGGACGCCGCGCTGGCCGGGATGATCGCGAACCAGGGACTGCGGGCGGGCCGCACCGAGCGCGAGGTCGCCCGCGAGCTCGAGGAGCGCATGCGGGAGGCGGGCGCCGAGGCCCCGTCGTTCGACACGATCGTCGCGGCCGGCGCGCACGCCGCGATCCCGCACCACCACCCGACCGACGCGCCGCTGGCCGACGGCGACCTGCTGACCATGGACTTCGGCGCGCTGGTCGACGGCTACCACTCGGACATGACGCGGACCCTGGTCGTCGGCACCCCGGCGGACTGGCAGCGCGACCTGCACGACCTCGTCGCCGAGGCCGCCGCGGCCGGACGGGCGGCGCTGCAGCCCGGGGTCGCGACGCGCGACGTCGACGCCGCCGCCCGCGACGTCATCGCCGCCGCCGGGTTCGGGGAACAGTTCGTGCACGGCCTCGGCCACGGGGTCGGGCTGGTCATCCACGAGGCTCCGGCGGTCTCCGCGACGGCGACCGCTACCCTGGAAGCGGGCATGACGGTCACCGTCGAGCCGGGGGTCTACCTGGCCGGGCGGGGCGGGGTCCGCATCGAGGACACGCTCGTCGTCACCGACGACGGTGCCGTGCCCCTCACACAGAGCCCCCGGGGCCTCGTGCCCGAGTCCCGAGACGAGACGTAGGAGAGAGCGCTCCCGTGGCGACGACGAACGACCTGAAGAACGGCCTCGTGCTGCGGATCGACGGCAACCTCTGGACCGTCACCGAGTTCCAGCACGTCAAGCCCGGCAAGGGCGGCGCCTTCGTCCGCACGACGCTGAAGAACGTCATGACCGGCAAGGTCGTCGACAAGACCTTCAACGCGGGCACCAAGGTCGAGACCGCGAACGTCGACCGCCGCGACATGACCTACCTCTACCGCGACGGCTCCGAGTTCATCTTCATGGACGCCGCCGACTACGAGCAGATCCCGCTGCCCGAGGCCACGGTCGGCGACCAGGCCCGCTTCCTCCTGGAGAACCAGGAGGTCCAGGTGTCCTTCAACGACGGCGTGCCGCTCTACATCGAGCTCCCGGCCTCGGTCGAGCTCGAGATCACCCAGACCGACCCGGGCCTGCAGGGCGACCGCTCGACCGGCGGCACCAAGCCGGCGACGGTGTCGACGGGTGCGGAGATCCAGGTCCCGCTGTTCCTCGAGACCGGCACCCGGGTCAAGGTCGACACCCGGGACGGGCGCTACCTGGGTCGCGTGAGCGGCTGACGTGAGCGGCCCTGCCTCACCCGCGACCCCGCGCAAGGGGTCACGTTCCAAGGCCCGCAAGCGGGCCCTCGACATCCTCTTCGAGTCCGAGGCCCGCTCCGAGGACGCGCAGGAGGTGCTCGCGCGCCGCATCGCCGGAGCGGACGCTCCGCCGGTGTCGGACTTCGCGGCGTCCCTCGTCGAGGGCGTCGTCTCCCACCGCGACGAGATCGACGAGGTCATCTCGTCCTACGCGCGCGGCTGGACGATGGCGCGCATGCCCGCGGTCGACCGCATGATCCTGCGCATCGGCGTGTTCGAGATCCGGTACTCCGACGACGTGCCGGACCCGGTGGCCATCGACGAGGCGATCGACCTGGCGCGCGAGCTGTCGACCGACGACTCGCCGCGCTTCGTCAACGGCGTGCTCGCGGGGGTGTCGTCCGGGCGACCGGGCACCGTCGCGCCGCCGAGCCCCGACCGCGTCGACCTGCCGGCCGGTGTCGAGCTCGCGGCGGGCGGGGACGGAGCGGACGGCGCGCCGGCCGACGGCGACGAGCCCTCGGCCGGCTGAGCCGGACGTCCGGGGGCCGGGACTACTCGTCCATCGCCCGGGCGACGCGCGCCTCGGGCGGGAGGACCCCCCAGTCGACGAGCTGGTCGGACAGCTCGCCCGGGCTCATGTCGTAGATGATCGCGAGCGAGCGCAGGTCCTCGTTGCGGATCGAGAGGACCTTGCCGTTGTAGTCGCCGCGCTGGCTCTGGATGGCCGCGGCGTAGCGGGCCAGCGGACCGGCCTTCTCGGCGGGCAGCTGCTGCAGCCGCTCGAGGTTGATGACGATCTTAGCGGCGGGCTCCGAACCGGAGGGCACGCGGCCCTCGGGGAGGAGCTCGGCCACGGGCACGCCGTAGAAGTCGGCGAGCTCGGCGAGCTTCTGCACGGTCACGGCGCGGTCACCGCGCTCGTACGACCCGACGACGACGGCCTTCCACCGCCCGCCCGACTTCTGCTCGACCCCGTGCAGTGACAGACCCTGCTGCTGGCGGATGCCCCGGAGCTTCGACCCCAGCGCCTTCGCGTAGTCACCCATCTGGCGGACACCCGTCCTCTCGCGTCGCCCGGCTCGCCCCGCCCGTGCACTCAGCGAAGTCGATACGGAGAGTGATGATGCGCCCGATGCCGTCGCATGGTCAAGCCGGGGATCGGACGGATCGTCGCCGGTGTGGCTCGTGGCACTCCGTCCGGACACGGACCACGGCGTGTAGTGCCGCAGGTGGAGCAGCGCGACGACGACCGTCACCCGGGCGCCGCCGGGGCGGCGTGTCGTCGCTGATAGTGTCGGAGCGAGTCCTGACCGACATCCTTTAAGAGCCGTCCGGCGAGGCGGAGAAGGAGGGTCCCCCCAGTGCCATCGAGGCGCCGGGGCGAACCCGGGTCGGGTGGCGCGAGTGCCGAGGGTGAGCGCGAGCTCCTCACGGCGTCCGACCTCGCGCGCACCGTGGCCCGCGTCGCCCACGAGATCATCGAACGCACCACCCCCGACGGCGGGTCCGCCCGGGTGGTCCTCCTCGGGCTCCCGACCCGGGGCACCTACCTCGCGCGGCGGCTCGCCGAGCGCATCACCGAGATCACCGGGGCGGTCGTGCCCACGGGGACCCTCGACCCCACGCTCTACCGCGACGACCTCCGGATGCGCCCTACCCGCGCGCTCGCGGAGACCGATCTGCCGGCCGCCGGCATCGACGACGCGGTCGTGGTGCTCGTCGACGACGTCCTGTTCTCCGGCCGCACCGTGGCCGCCGCGCTCGACGCCCTGCGCGACCACGGCCGGCCGCGGGCCGTGCAGCTGGCGGTCCTCATCGACCGCGGCCACCGCGAGCTGCCCATCCGCGCGGACTACGTCGGCAAGAACGTGCCGACCAACCGCTCGGAGGACGTCGCCGTGCGCATGACCGAGGTCGACGGCGAGGACGGGGTGAGCCTGCGATGACGGAGTCGGTCAGCACCGGCATCGGCCTGCGCCACCTCCTCTCCACCGAGGGCCTGCGCCGCGAGCAGGCCGAGGCGCTGCTCGACACCGCCGCCGGCATGGAGCAGGCGCTCACCGGCCGCGCCGTGCGCAAGCTGCCCACGCTGCGCGGGCGCACCGTCGTGACCCTGTTCTACGAGAACTCCACCCGCACCCGGGTGTCGTTCGAGGTCGCGGGCAAGTGGATGAGCGCCGACACGATCAACGTCAGCGCCTCCGCCAGCTCGGTGAGCAAGGGCGAGTCCCTGCGTGACACCGCGGCGACCCTGGGCGCCGCCGGCGCCGACTGCCTGATCGTGCGCCACCCGGCGTCGGGCGCCCCGCACCGCATCGCCGCCTGGCTCGACCGCGTCGGGCACTCCCACCTGGGCCGCGACGGGCACGTCGCCGTGGTCAACGCCGGCGACGGCACCCACGAGCACCCCACCCAGGCCCTCCTCGACGCGGCCACCATCAGGGCGCGGCTCGGAAGGGTCGAGGACGCGCACGTCGCGATCGTCGGCGACATCCTGCACAGCCGCGTCGCCCGCTCCAACGCCCATCTGCTGGCCACGCTCGGCGCCCGCGTGACGCTCGTGGCGCCGCCGACCCTGCTGCCGATCGGCGTCGGCGACTGGCCGGTGACCGTCTCCCACGACCTGGACGCGGTGATCGGGCAGGGACCGGACGCCGTGATGATGCTGCGCGTGCAGGCCGAGCGGATGCACGGCGGCTTCTTCCCCTCGGCGCGCGAGTACGCGATCCGCTTCGGGCTCTCCCAGCTGCGCGCCGACCGCCTGCCCGACCACGCGGTCGTCCTGCACCCGGGCCCCGCGGTGCGCGGCATGGAGATCGCGAGCTCGGTCGCCGACTCGAGCCGCGCCGCCATCGCCGAGCAGGTCACCGCCGGGGTGCACGTGCGGATGGCCGTGCTCTACCACCTGCTCGCCGGAGAGGACGTCGCGTGACGAGCACGATCAAGCTGAAGGGCGTCCGCCCCTACGGCGAGGCCCCGACCGACCTGTACGTCCGCGACGGCGAGCTCGTCGAGGCCACCGACGCCGACGAGACCGTCGACGCCGACGGCCTCGTGGCGCTCCCAGGCCTCGTCGACCTGCACACCCACCTGCGCGAGCCGGGCGGCGAGGAGGCCGAGACCGTCGAGACCGGGTCGGCCGCGGCCGCACTGGGCGGGTACACCGCGGTGTTCGCGATGCCCAACACCGACCCGGTGGCCGACTCCCCGGTGGTCGTCGAGCACGTGTGGCGGCGCGGGCGCGAGGTCGGGCTGGTCGACGTCCACCCGGTCGGGGCGGTCACGGTCGGGCTCGAGGGCGCCAAGCTGGCCGAGATGGGCATGATGGCCGCCTCGCCCGCCGGCGTGCGGATGTTCTCCGACGACGGCCGCTGCGTGAACGACCCGTTGATCATGCGCCGGGCGCTCGAGTACGCCCGCGCCCTCGACGCCGTCGTCGCCCAGCACGCCGAGGACCACCGCCTCACCGTCGGCGCCCAGGCCCACGAGGGCCCGGTCGCGGCGCGGCTCGGTCTGGCCGGCTGGGACCCCACGGCCGAGGAGTCGATCATCGCGCGCGACGTGATGCTCGCCGCAGCCGCGGGCGCGCGCCTGCACGTGTGCCACCTGTCGACGGCCCGCTCGACGGAGATCCTCCGCTGGGCCCGCGAGACGCTGGACGTGCGGGTCTCCGCGGAGGTCACGCCACACCATCTCCTGCTCACGGACACGGCGGCCGAGGACTACGACCCCGTGCACAAGGTCAACCCGCCCCTGCGGCCGGCCGCCGACACCGAGGCGCTGCGCCGCGCGCTGGCCGACGGGACGCTCGACTGCGTCGCCACGGACCACGCCCCGCACGCCGTGGAGGCGAAGGACTGCGAGTGGTCGGCGGCGCGGCCCGGCATGCTGGGTCTTCAGACGGCGCTGCCGGTCGTGGTGACGACGATGGTCGCCACCGGCCTCCTCGACTGGCGCGGCGTCGCGCGGGTGTGCAGCGAGGCCCCTGCCCGGATCGCCGGCCTGACCGACCAGGGACGGCCGCTGGTCCCGGGCGAGCCGGCGACGCTGACGCTCGTCGACCCCGAGGCGGCCTGGACCGTGCGGGGCGCGGCGCTGGCCAGCCGGGCGGAGAACACCCCGTACGAGGGGATGGAGATGCCGGCCTCCGTGGTGCACACCATGCTGCGGGGCCGGTGGACGGTGCGGGACGGAAAGGTGAATGCGTGACTGAGGCGGGACACATCAAGGGGAGCACGCCGATAGGGGAGCGGAGCTGGACCCGGTGAGTAGGCCTGAAGAGGCCGTCCTCGTGCTCGAGGACGGCAGCGTGCACCGCGGCGAGGCCTTCGGCGCCCGCGGCCGCACGCTGGGGGAGGCGGTCTTCGCCACCGGCATGACCGGCTACCAGGAGACCCTGACCGACCCCAGCTACCACCGCCAGATCGTGGTCGCGACGGCGCCGCACATCGGCAACACCGGCTGGAACGACGAGGACGACGAGTCCTCGCGCATCCACGTCGCCGGCTACGTCGTGCGCGACCCCGCCCGCCGCCCGTCCAACTGGCGCTCGCAGCGCGACCTGACCGACGAGCTCGCCCGCCAGGGCGTGGTCGGTCTCGCCGGCGTCGACACCCGCGCGATCACCCGGCGCCTGCGCGAGGCCGGCTCGATGCGCGCCGGCATCTTCTCCGGCGACGCGCTGAGCGACGCCACGTCGATGCGCGCCGCGGTGCTCGACAGCCCGGAGATGGCGGGCGCGGACCTCGCCGGCGCCGTCACCACCGGCGAGCCCTACACGGTCCCGGCCGTCGGCACGACGCGCTTCCGCGTGGCCGCGCTCGACCTCGGCATCAAGGCGAACACCCCCCGGATGCTCGCCGAGCGCGGCATCGAGACCCGGGTCGTGCCCGCCACGGCGTCGATCGAGGAGCTGCTCGAGGGCGGCCCGGACGGCGTGTTCCTCTCCAACGGCCCGGGCGACCCGGCGACGGCGTCGCACGCGGTGGCGCTGACGGGCGAGGTGCTGCGCCGCGAGGTGCCGCTGTTCGGCATCTGCTTCGGCAACCAGATCCTCTCCCGCGCCCTCGGGCTCGAGACGTACAAGATGCGCTACGGCCACCGGGGGATCAACATCCCGGTCGTCGACCACACCACCGGCACGGTGGCGATCACGAGCCAGAACCACGGCTTCGCGGTCGCGGGCGAGCCGGGCGCGCGCGTCAGCTCGCCCGCCGGCACGGTCCACCTGAGCCACTCCTGCCCGAACGACGGCACGGTCGAGGGCGTGACCTGCGAGGACGTGCCCGCGTTCAGCGTGCAGTACCACCCGGAGGCGGCGGCCGGTCCGCACGATGCCGCCGATCTCTTCGACCGTTTCGCGGACCTGATGGGAAGTCGCTGATGCCGCGCCGCGAGGACATCCGCCACGTCCTGGTCATCGGCTCCGGCCCGATCGTCATCGGGCAGGCCGCCGAGTTCGACTACTCCGGCACCCAGGCCTGCCGCGTGCTGCGCGAGGAGGGCCTGCGCGTCTCGCTGGTCAACTCCAACCCGGCGACGATCATGACCGACCCCGAGATCGCCGACGCGACCTACGTCGAGCCGATCACGGTCGAGCACGTCACCAAGGTCATCGAGGCCGAGCGCCCCGACGCGCTGCTCGCCACCCTCGGCGGCCAGACGGCGCTGAACACCGCGATCGCCCTGCACGACGCGGGCGTGCTCGAGCAGTACGGCGTCGAGCTGATCGGCGCGGACATCGACGCGATCCAGCGCGGCGAGGACCGGCTGAAGTTCAAGGAGATCGTCCGCTCGATCGGCGGCGACGTCCCGCGCAGCGAGGTCTGCCACTCGATGGACGAGGTGCGCGCGACCGTCGCCGAGGTCGGGCTGCCCGTCGTCATCCGCCCCAGCTTCACCATGGGCGGGCTCGGCTCCGGTCTCGCCTACACCCACGACGAGCTCGAGCGCCTCGCCGGCACCGGCCTGTCGGCGAGCCCGGTGCACGAGGTGCTCATCGAGGAGTCGGTGCTCGGGTGGAAGGAGTTCGAGCTCGAGCTCATGCGCGACGGCAAGGACAATGTCGTCGTCGTGTGCTCGATCGAGAACGTCGACCCGATGGGCGTGCACACCGGTGACTCGGTGACCGTCGCGCCGGCGATGACGCTGACCGACCGCGAGTACCAGGTCATGCGCGACACGGGCATCGCCGTGCTGCGCGAGGTCGGGGTCGAGACGGGCGGCTGCAACATCCAGTTCGCGATCCACCCGCAGACCGGGCGCCTCGTCGTCATCGAGATGAACCCGCGCGTCTCGCGCTCGTCGGCCCTGGCGTCGAAGGCCACCGGCTTCCCGATCGCCAAGATCGCCGCCCGGCTCGCCGTCGGCTACACCCTCGACGAGATCACCAACGACATCACCGGCGAGACCCCGGCGAGCTTCGAGCCGACGCTCGACTACGTCGTGGTCAAGGTGCCGCGGTTCGCGTTCGAGAAGTTCCCCGGCGCCGACCCCACGCTGACCACGACGATGAAGTCGGTCGGCGAGGCCATGGCGCTGGGCCGCAGCTTCCCGGAGGCGCTGAACAAGGCGCTGCGCTCGGCCGAGACGAAGGCGCTGGGCTTCTGGACGCAGCCGGATCCCGAGCAGACCCCCGAGGCGGGAGACATCGAGGGGAGCACGCCGATAGGGGAGCGGAGCTCGACCATGGAGGCAGCGCTGCACCAGGCCTCGCTGCCGCGCGACGGCCGGCTCTACGCCGTCGAGCGCGCGCTGCGGCTCGGGGCGAGCGTCGAGCAGGTCAGCGAGACCTCGGGGATCGACGCGTGGTTCGTCGAGCAGATCGAGGGCCTGGTCGCGCTGCGCGCCGAGCTCGCCGACGCGCCGGTGCTCGACCAGGCGCTCCTGCGCCGGGCCAAGCGCTCCGGCCTGTCGGACGCCCAGATCGCGGCCGTGCGCCCCGAGCTCGCCGGCGAGGCGGGCGTGCGGGCGCTGCGCCACCGCCTCGACGTCCGCCCCGTCTACAAGACGGTCGACACCTGCGCGGCCGAGTTCGCGGCCCGCACGCCGTACCACTACTCGGCCTACGAGTCCGACCCCGCGGCCGAGACCGAGGTCGAACCGCAGACCGAGCGGCCCAAGGTGATCATCCTGGGCTCCGGGCCGAACCGGATCGGGCAGGGCATCGAGTTCGACTACTCGTGCGTGCACGCGGCGTTCAGCCTGCGCGCCGCAGGGTTCGAGACCGTGATGCTCAACTGCAACCCCGAGACGGTCTCCACCGACTACGACACGTCCGACCGCCTGTACTTCGAGCCGCTGACCGAGGAGGACGTGCTCGAGGTCGTGCACGCCGAGCAGGTGTCGGGCGCCGGGGGACCGGGCCTGGTGGGCGTGGTCGTGCAGCTCGGTGGGCAGACGCCGCTCAAGCTCGCGGCCGGGCTCGAGGCCGCCGGAGTGCCGGTGGTCGGGACGCCGCCCGCCGCGATCGACCTCGCCGAGTCCCGCGGTGCGTTCGGCCGGGTGCTCGACGACGCCGGGCTGCCGGCGCCGCCCTACGGCATGGCCACCAGCTTCGACGGCGCCCGCGACATCGCCGCCTCGGTCGGCTACCCGGTGCTCGTGCGTCCGTCGTACGTGCTCGGCGGCCGCGGCATGGAGATCGTCTACGACGACGCGACGCTGGCGGACTACATCGCCCGCGCCACCGAGGTCACCCCCGACCACCCGGTGCTCGTCGACCGCTTCCTCGACGACGCGATCGAGATCGACGTCGACGCGCTGTGCGACGCCGAGGGCGACGTCTACCTCGGCGGCGTCATGGAGCACATCGAGGAGGCCGGGGTGCACTCCGGCGACTCGTCGTGCGCGCTGCCGCCGATCACGCTCGGGGTCGCCGAGCTCGAGACCGTGCGCGAGTCGACGGTCGCGCTGGCCCGCCGCCTGGGCGTGCGGGGGCTCATGAACGTCCAGTACGCGCTCAAGGACGACGTGCTCTTCGTCCTCGAGGCCAACCCGCGGGCGTCGCGCACCGTCCCGTTCGTCTCGAAGGCGACGGGGATCCCGCTCGCCGGCGCCGCGTCGCGGGTCATGCTCGGCGCCACGGTCGCCGAGCTGCGCGCCGAGGGCGTCCTGCCCGCCACGGGGGACGGGGCCGATCTGCCCCGCGAGCACCCCGTCGCGGTCAAGGAGGCCGTGCTGCCGTTCCACCGGTTCCGCCGCCCCGACGGCCGCGGCGTCGACTCCCTGCTGGGCCCGGAGATGAAGTCGACGGGCGAGGTCATGGGCATCGACCACGCCTTCTCGACGGCGTTCTCGAAGGCGCAGGCCGCGGCGTCGGGGCCCCTGCCGGTGACCGGCAAGATCTTCGTCTCGGTGGCCAACCGCGACAAGCGCTCGCTGATCTTCCCGGTGAAGCGCCTCGCCGACCTGGGCTTCAGCATCCTCGCGACGGCGGGCACGGCCAGCGTGCTCGAGCGCAACGGCATCGTGTGCGAGGTCGTGCGCAAGCACTTCGAGGGCCCGGACAACATCGTCGACCGGATCGCGGCGGGCGAGGTCGCCCTCGTCGTCAACACCCCGGTCGGGCACGCGGGCCCCCGCGTCGACGGGTACGAGATCCGGGCGGCGTGCCTGGACGTCGGCGTGCCCTGCGTGACGACGGTGCAGGGTGCGGCGGCCGCGGTGCAGGCCGTCGAGGCCGCGATCCGCGGCGAGGTCGCCGTGACGCCCCTGCAGGTGTTCCACGAGCGGCTGGCCAAGGCGCGCGCGGAGCTCGTGGCGGGGTCATGAGCCGCGCCCCGTTCCGCGCCCGGCTGGCCGACGCCGTCGCCGAGCACGGGCCCCTGTGCGTCGGGATCGACCCGCACCCGGGCCTGCTGAAGGCCTGGGACCTGGACGTCGACGTCGCCGGGCTCGAGTCGTTCACGCACCGGGTCATCGACGCGCTCGCCGGGCACGTGGCGCTGCTCAAGCCGCAGGTGGCGCTGTACGAGACGTTCGGGTCGGCGGGGCTCGGCGTCCTCGAGCGGGCGCTCGCCCACGCGCGGGAGGCGGGCGTGCTCACGCTCGCCGACGCCAAGCGCGGCGACATCGGGTCGACGATGGCGGCCTACGCGCACGCCTGGCTCGCCGACGACGCCCCGCTGGCCGCCGACGCGGTGACGCTCTCGCCGTACCTGGGCGTGGGCGCGCTCGCGCCGGCCCTCGACCTGGCCGTGGCCACCGGGCGCGGGGTCTTCGTGCTCACGCGCACCTCCAACCCGGAGGCCGCGGGCGTGCAGTCGGCGCAGGCGTGGGTGGCGGGCCCGGGCGGGTCGCCGCGGGGCATGAGAGAGGTCGCGCAGTCGGTGATCGACGCGCTGGCCGACCACAACGCGGCCCACGCCGGCGGCCCGGGGGAGGGCACGGCGGGCGCCGTCGTCGGGCTGACCCGGGGCACCACGGGCCGCGACCACGGCCTCGACCTCTCCGCGCTCGGCGGGCCGATCCTCGTCCCGGGGCTCGGCGCGCAGGGCGGCACGCCCGCGGACGTGGCCGCCGCCTTCGGCGCGCCCGGGCCGTCGGGCGCGTTGGGCGCTGACGGGGGACCGGTCGTACCGGTGAGCGCACGCGAGGTCCTGACCTCCGGCCCCTCCCACCGAGCGCTGAGAGCAGCGGTCGATGCGCTGAACGGGACCTTGACGGGGTAGCCCGGTGCGGTGACTGCCGATGATCGGGGAACACGCTCCGGTGGGCGCGACCTCCGTCCGGTCACGGCGTCGTGTGGTGCCCACGCCACGGGGCCCCGACCTGCGGACATTCCCGCCCCACGGACTGTCGGTGTCGGCGTCGCGCGGTACGTTCGCACCACTGGTCGGAAGCCCATTCACCACCACGGGCCGGTCTCCCCTGGACCGACCCGCCGTCACGACCCCCGGAGGAGAACGTGGCATTACCCGAGCTGACCGAGGAGCAGCGGGCCGCGGCGCTCGAGAAGGCCGCCGCCGCTCGCCGTGCCCGGGCCGAGCTCAAGGAGCGGCTCAAGCGGGGAGGCACCAGCCTCTCCGAGGTGCTCGAGCAGGCCGACTCGGACGAGGTGCTGGGCAAGATGAAGGTCTCGGCTCTGCTCGAGGCCATGCCGGGCGTGGGCAAGGTCCGCGCCCAGCAGATCATGGAGCGCCTCGAGATCGCCCCGAGCCGCCGCCTGCGCGGCCTGGGCGAGCGCCAGCGCAAGGCTCTGCTCGACGAGTTCTCCGGCGAGTGAGCCCGTGAGTCCTTCCCCTGCCCGAGGGCCCGGCCGGCTGATGGTGCTGGCCGGGCCCTCGGGGGTCGGGAAGAGCACGGTGGTCGCCGAGCTCCGGCGCATCCGCGCACCCCTGTGGTTCTCCGTCTCGGCGACCACCCGGGCCGAGCGGCCCGGGGAGGTCGACGGGCGCGACTACCACTTCGTCTCGGCCGCCGAGTTCAACCGCATGATCGCCGAGGGTGAGCTGCTCGAGTGGGCGGAGATCCACCGCGGCATGCACCGGTCCGGCACGCCGCGCGCCCCGGTGGACGAGCACCTGGCCGCCGGCGAGGCGGTGCTGCTCGAGCTCGACCTGGCCGGCGCGCGGGCGGTGCGCAGCCAGCGGCCGGACGCCCTGTTCGTGTTCCTCGAGCCCCCGTCGTGGGAGGTCCTGGTCGACCGGCTGATCGGCCGGGGCACCGAGGCCACCGAGGTCGTCGACCGCCGGCTGGCCACGGCGCGCGAGGAACTGGCCGCGGCCAGCGAGTTCGACGTGACCGTGGTGAACCACGACGTCGGGGAGACCGCACGCCGGTTGGTAGAGTTGAGCGTCGGTCCCCTCGACGAGCACGACGGTCGGGCGGCCGTTCCCACATCGTCGGACCGTTCGGCGTCCGGCGCGACCTCTGCAGGAGCGAGCGAGTGAGCATTCCCACCGGGCGGACCGGCAGCATCCTCGAGGGGCCCGAGGGCATCACCAACCCCCCGATCGACGAGCTGCTGGAGACGGTGAGCTCCAAGTACGCGCTGGTCATCTACGCGGCCAAGCGCGCCCGCCAGATCAACGACTACTACGCCCAGCTGGGCGAGGGGCTGCTCGAGTACGTCGGCCCGCTCGTCGAGCCGGGCCCGCGCGAGAAGCCGCTCTCGGTCGCCATGCGCGAGATCCACTCCGGCCTGCTCGAGCACACCGAGGGCGAGTGACCTCCCCGACGTGATCGAGAGCGACCGCCCCCGGGAGATCGTTCTCGGGGTCTCCGGCGGCATCGCCGCCTACAAGTCCTGCGAGGTGCTGCGGCGCCTGCGCGAGGCCGGCCACCACGTCCAGGTGGTGGCCACACGGTCGGCGCTGGAGTTCATCGGCGCCGCCACGTTCGAGGCACTGTCCGGGCGCCCGGTGATGACCGGGGTCTTCGAGAACGTCCACGACGTCGAGCACGTCGCCCTCGGGCGGCGCGCCGAGCTCGTGCTCCTCGTGCCCGCGACGGCCGACCTGCTGGCGCGGATGACCCAGGGGCGCGCCGACGACCTGCTGACCTCGACGCTGCTCACCGCGCGGTGCCCGGTGCTGGCCGTCCCCGCGATGCACACCGAGATGTGGGAGCACCCCGCGACGGTCGACAACGTCGCGACGCTGCGCCGCCGCGGCACGGTGGTGCTCGAGCCGGCCTCCGGGCGGCTCACGGGCGCCGACACCGGCCCGGGGCGCCTGCCCGAGCCGCCCGAGATCGCGGAGTTCGCCCGGCTGCTCCTGGAGTGGGGGGCGTCGACCAGCGCCGGCGGCACCGAGCCGTTCCCGCTGCCGCGCGACCTCGAGGGCCGCCGCGTCGTCGTCTCCGCCGGCGGGACGGCCGAGCCGCTCGACCCGGTCCGGACACTGGGCAACCGCTCCTCGGGGCGCCAGGGCTACGCGCTCGCCCGCGTCGCGGCCCAGCGCGGGGCCGACGTGACGCTCGTCGCGGGCACGATCGCCGACCTCGACCCGCCCGCCGCCGTCGACCTCCGGCGTGTGCAGACCACCCGCGAGATGCGCGACGCCGTGCTGGACGCGTCCAAGGCCGCGGACGTCGTCGTGATGGCCGCCGCGGTGTCGGACTTCCGCCCGACGGCGCTGTCCGCCGGCAAGATCAAGAAGGGCGAGGAGCCGCCCTCGATCCCGCTGGAGTTCAACCCCGACATCCTGCGCGAGCTGGTCACCGAGGACGTCCCGCGACGCCTGGTCGTGGGCTTCGCGGCGGAGACCGGCGACGAGCACGGCAGCGTCCTCGACTACGGGCGCGCGAAGCTCGAGCGCAAGGGATGTGACCTACTCGTCGTCAACGCCGTGGGAGCGGGGAAGGCGTTCGAGATGGAGGACAACGAGGGGTGGCTCCTCGGCGCCGACGGGTCCTCGATGAGCCTGCCGATGGGCTCGAAAGCCGCGCTGGCTGCGCGTGTGTGGGACGCCGTCGCGGAGCGGCTGCCCTGATCTGCCCTGAATCGCTGGGCTGATCGGCGCATTCCCACGATTCGGCGATGAACACAACCGCTCTGTGACAGGCATGGCATTCAGCCAGGTCAGCTCACTCGCGACACCACGGGATGCCGTTAGTGTGGACGGGTCCCATTGTCGAGGCAGGGAGTGATTGTGCCCGCTAGGCGTTTGTTCACCAGTGAATCCGTCACCGAGGGCCACCCAGACAAGATCTGTGACGCAGTCAGCGACGGCATCCTGGACGCCCTGCTGGCGCAGGACCCGAAGTCGCGCGTCGCGGTCGAGACGATGGTCACGACGGGGCAGGTGCACGTCGCCGGCGAGGTGACCACCAACGCCCAGGTCAACTACGTGGACATCGTCCGCAAGACCATCCTGGACATCGGCTACGACTCGTCGGCCAAGGGCTTCGACGGCGAGAGCTGCGGTGTCTCGATCTCCATCGGTGCGCAGTCCAAGGACATCGCGCAGGGCGTCGACGAGGGCTACGAGACCCGCGTCGAGGGCTCCGAGGACGAGATCGCCCGCCAGGGTGCCGGCGACCAGGGCCTCATGTTCGGCTACGCCGACGCCGACACCCCCGAGCTCATGCCGCTGCCCATCGGGCTGGCGCACCGCATGGCCCGCAAGCTCACCGCGGTCCGCCGGGACGGCACGCTGCCGTACCTGCGTCCGGACGGTAAGACCCAGGTCACCATCGCCTACGACGACGACAAGCCCGTCGGCGTCGAGACCGTGGTCCTGTCGACGCAGCACGCCGCCGACATCGACCTGGACAACCTGCTCACCCCGGACATCAAGTCCAAGGTCATCGAGCCGGTGCTCGCCGGCATCGACCTGGACTCGTCGAACACCCGCGTCCTGGTCAACCCGACCGGCCGCTTCGTGACCGGCGGTCCCATGGGTGACGCGGGCCTGACCGGCCGCAAGATCATCGTGGACACCTACGGCGGCTACGCCCGCCACGGCGGCGGCGCCTTCTCGGGCAAGGACCCGTCGAAGGTCGACCGCTCCGCCTGCTACGCGATGCGCTGGGTGGCGAAGAACGTCGTCGCCGCCGGCCTGGCCAAGCGCGCCGAGGTCCAGGTCGCCTACGCGATCGGCAAGGCCGAGCCCGTCGGTGTCTTCCTGGAGACGTTCGGCACCGCCAACGTCGACCCGGCGAAGATCGAGAAGGCCATCCACGAGGTCTTCGACCTGCGCCCCGGCGCGATCGTGCGCGACCTGCAGCTGCTGCGCCCGATCTACCAGCCGACCGCGGCGTACGGCCACTTCGGCCGTGACGACCTCGACCTCCCCTGGGAGCGCACCGACCGAGCCGACGCGCTGAAGTCGATCGCCAGCTGAGGTCCGTCCCGGTACGAGCGATGCGGCATCGCTGGCACCTGATGGCCAGGATCGCCACATCCTCGCCAGCACGACACGCCGGCCCGGCCACCCCGTTCGCGGGGCGGCCGGGCCGGTGGCGTGTCCGGGGTGGTGCAGCCTGGCGGCCACGCTGACGTTCAACGTCAGGAAAGCCGCCAGCTCGATGCACGGGAGCGCGGCGCGGCCCGGTCCGACCCGCGGAGATCAGGGGCGCCACCATCGACCTGCCAGGCCGTTCGAGGTGCATGGCGACGCCCTTGATCACTGGCGGCGGTGCGAGGTTCGTGGAGGGCGCGATGATCGTCGGCCGGCTCTGGTAGACCGGGGTCCGTGACGGCCGGTGAGGGGAGCGACGCGCTGTTCGCGGCGCCGCCACCGGTCGCGAAGCCGGTCGAGAAGCCCACGCAGAAGCCCTCCGAGAAGCCGCGCAAGCCCCACCGCAACGAGCGCGTGCCCGCCGTGGAGCGCCCGGTGGCACGGGTGGCCGTCGACGTGAACCTCGCCCACCTCGACCGTGCCTTCGACTACCAGGTCCCCGAGCTGCTCTCCGCCGACGCCGTCCCCGGCGCGCGGGTGCGGGTCCGCTTCGCCGGGCGGCTCGTCGACGGCTTCGTCCTCGCCCGCGAGGACACCAGCGAGCACACCGGGCGCCTGGGCTGGCTCGAGAAGGTCGTCTCGCCGGAACCGGTGCTCGGAGAGGAGCTCGCCGGCCTCTGCCGCGCCGTCGCCGACCGCTACGCCGGCACCCTCGCCGACGTCCTGCGCCTCGCCGTGCCCCCGCGCCACGCGCGCGTCGAGGCCGAGACGCCCCCGGAGCGCCCGGAACCCTGCGCGCCCGCGACCCACGGCTGGGGCGCCTACCCCCGCGGCCCGGCGCTCCTCGAGGCGCTCGAGCACGAGAGACCGGCCCACGCCGTCTGGCAGGCCCTGCCCGGCGAGGACTGGCCCGCCCGCCTCGCCGAGGCCGCCGCGACGACGGCCGTCGGCGGGCGCAGCGCGGTGATCGTGGTGCCCGACCGCCGCGACCTCGACCGCGTCCAGGCCGCCTGCGCGGCGGTCGCCGGCGAGCAGGCCGTCGTGGCGCTCGCCGCCGATCTCGGCCCCGCCGAGCGCTACCGCCGCTGGCTCGCGGTCGCCCGCGGGCAGGCCCGGATCGTCGTCGGCACCCGCGCCACCGCCTTCGCCCCGGTCACCGACCCCGGGCTGATCGTGGTGTGGGACGACGGCGACGACTCGCACGCCGAGCCCCGCGCGCCCTACCCCCACGCCCGCGACGTCGCGATGACCCGCGCCCACCGCGACGGCGCCGCCCTGCTCGTCGGCGGGTTCGCGCGCACGGCCGAGGCTGCCCTGCTCGTGTCCAGCGGCTGGGCCCACGACGTCGTCGCCGACCGCGCGACCGTCCGCGCCCGCGGCCCCCGCGTCACCGCGATCGGCGAGGACGACCGCCAGCTCCTGCGCGACCCCGCCGCGCGCGCCGCCCGCATGCCGTCGGTGGCCTTCGAGGCCGCACGCGCCGCACTGACCGCCGGTGCCCCGGTGCTCGTGCAGGTGCCCCGCAAGGGCTACCTGCCCGCCGTGGCCTGCGGGAACTGCCGCGAGCCCGCCCGCTGCCGCCGGTGTGCCGGCCCGCTCGCGCTGCCGAGCAGTCACGGCGACGCCGCCCCCGTCTGCCGCTGGTGCGGCCACCCCGACGCCGCGTACCGCTGCGGCGCCTGCGGGTCGCCGAAGCTGCGCGCGCTGGCCGTCGGGTCCGCCCGCACCGCGGAGGAGCTGGGCCGCGCGTTCCCGCAGACGGTGGTGCGCAGCTCCGGCGGCGGCGCCACGGTGCTCGACCACGTGCCCGGCGACCCGGCGCTGGTCGTCGCCACGCCGGGCGCCGAACCCGTCGCCGCGGGGGGCTACGGGGCGGCCCTGCTGCTCGACGGCGCCGTGCTGCTCGCCCGCCCCGAGCTGCGGGCGGGGGAGGAGACGCTGCGCCGGTGGTTCGCGGCCGCCGCGCTCGTCCGGCCGGCGGGCGAGGGGGGCCGGGTGGTGGTGGTCGCCGACTCGTCGACCCCGGCGGTGCAGGCCCTCGTGCGCTGGGACCCGGCCGGGTCCGCGGCGACGGAGCTCGCCGCCCGCGACGAGCTCGCCCTGCCGCCCGCGATGCGCATGGCCGCCGTCGACGGTCCGCCGCCCGCCGTCGCGGACCTCCTCGCCGCGCTGCCCACGACCGTCGAGGTGCTCGGCCCGGTCGAGCTCCCGCCCGGCACGAAGCTGCCCGGCGCCGAGGAGCGCACCGAGGGCGCCGAGCGCTGCCTGGTGCGGGTGCCGCGCACCGAGGGACGCGCCCTGGCGAAGGAGCTCCACGCCGCCCAGGCCGTCCGGTCGGCGCGCAAGGAGCGCGAGAGCGTGCGCGTCCTGCTCGACCCCCTGGACCCGCTGTGAGCACCTGTGCCAGTATTCAACTGTTAGGTTGAATAGCAGGGGAGGGTGTCATGTCCGACGAGACCGCCGCCGACCGCCACCGCCGGGTCGCGGCCGCGTTCACCCAGCGGGTGCGCGGCACCACCGACTGGGACGTCCCGGCGCCCGTGGAGGGCTGGACCGCGCGGGACGTGGTCGGGCACCTGACGTCGTGGTTCCCCGGCTTCCTGGCCGGCTCCGGCGTCACGCTCCCCGCGGGACCGGAGGCGGCGAGCGACCCGGTCGGCTCCTGGACCCACCAGACCGACGCGGTGCAGGCGCTGCTCGACGACCCGGCCGAGGCCGACCGGACGATCGAGAACCCCCACCTCGGCGCCATGACCCTCGCGGCCGCGACGAACATGATCTACACGACCGACGTCTTCATGCACACCTGGGACCTCGCCCGCGCCACCGGCCAGGACGACCGCCTCGACCCCGACGAGTGCGCCGTGCTCGTCGAGGGCATGGAGCCGATGGAGGAGCTGATCCGGGGCTCCGGCCAGTACGGGCCGCGCGTGCCGGTGCCCGACGACGCCGACGCGCAGACCCGCCTGCTGGGCTTCATCGGCCGGGACCCCGACTGGAAGCCGTGATCCCCGGAGGCTCCTAGACTGGACGGTCGAGCGATCCGCAGACGTCGGTCGCGCTTCCCGTCCAGAGAAGGACCCATGACCGTCCAGCCCCTCCGCCTGTTCGGCGACCCCGTCCTGCGGACGAAGGCCGACCCCGTCGTCGACTTCGACCGGGAGCTGCGCACCCTCGTCGCCGACCTCCACGAGACGATGCGTGACCAGGGCGGGGCCGGCCTCGCGGCGCCGCAGATCGGCGTCGGGCTGCGGGTGTTCACGTTCCGCGCGGACGACGTCGTCGGTCACATGATCAACCCGACGTGGAACGCCGCCGACGACACCGAGCAGTTCGGTCCGGAGGGCTGCCTGTCCATCCCCGGCCTGCGCTTCGACTGCCGCCGCTTCGAGCACGTCGTCGCCACCGGATGGGACATGTACGGCGAGCCGCAGACCGTCGAGGGCACGGCGCTGGTCGCCCGGGCGATCCAGCACGAGACCGACCACCTCGACGGCGTGCTCTTCCTCGACAAGCTCGACCCGGCGACGCGGCGCGAGGCCATGAAGGCGATCCGCGAGGCGCCGTGGTTCGACGCGGGGGCGCCGCCGACCGTCAAGACGAGCCCGCACCCGCTCTTCGGGCGAGCCCTGTAGCCCGGTGCGCGTCGTCTTCGCGGGTACGCCCGAGCCCGCCCTGCCCGCTCTGAAGCGCCTGCTGGACAGCCCGCGCCACGAGGTCGTCGCGGTCGTGACCCGGCCCGACGCCCCGGTCGGGCGCTCGCGCACGCCCCGGCGCAGTCCGGTCGGTGCCCTGGCCGACGAGGCCGGCGTCCCGGTGCTCACGCCGGCGAAGGCGAACGAGCCGGACTTCCTCGAGCGGTTGACGGGCCTCGCCCCCGACTGCTGCCCGGTCGTCGCCTACGGCAACCTGCTGCGCCGCGAGGCCCTCGACGTCCCGCGCCACGGCTGGGTGAACCTGCACTTCTCGCTGCTCCCGGCCTGGCGGGGGGCGGCGCCCGTGCAGGCGGCGATCCGCGCGGGCGACGAGATCACGGGCGCGAGCACCTTCGCCCTGGAGGAGGGCATGGACACGGGGCCGGTCTACGGCACGGTCACCGAGGAGATCGGCCGCCACGACACCGCGGGCGTCCTGCTCGAGCGGCTGGCGACGTCGGGCGCGGTCCTGCTGGCGAGCACGCTCGACGGCATCGAGGACGGCGAGCTCACCCCCGTGCCCCAGCCCGCCGACGGCGTCTCGTACGCGCCGAAGATCACCGTCGACGACGCCCGCGTGCCGTGGTCCCACCCCGCACCCGCCGTGGACCGCCTGATCCGCGCCGTGACGCCCGCGCCGGGGGCGTGGACGACGTTCCGGGACGCCCGCCTCAAACTGGGGCCCGTGCTCACCACCGGCGAGGGCGGCCTGGAGCCCGGCTCGATCCGGGTCGAGCGCACCCGGGTGCTCGTCGGCACCGCCGGCGCCGCCGTCGCGCTCGGCGACGTCCAGCCCCAGGGGAAGAAGGTCATGCCCGCGGTCGACTGGGCCCGGGGCGTGCGCCCCGAGGCCGGGGAGCGGCTGTCGTGACCGGGGCGAGCGAGGCGACGGGGTACTGATGGCTGACAGCTCCGTCCCGCCCGGCGGGCACCGCTCCGGGCGCGGCCCGCGCAAGAAGCACGGCGACCGCAAGGGCCGCAGCGGACCCCCGCGCGGCCGTCAGGGCCCCGGCCGCCCGCCCAGCGGCGACCCGGCGCGCGAGGCCGCGCTCGACACGCTGCGCGCGGTCCGCGAGGACGCCGCGTACGCCAACCTGACCCTGCCCCGCCTGCTGCGCGAGCGCCGGATCTCCGGGCGCGACGCGGCGCTCGCCACCGACCTCGCCTACGGCACCTGTCGCGCGCAGGGCCTGCTCGACGCCGTCCTCGGTGCCTGCTGCGACCGCCCCCTCGACGAGCTGGACGGCGTCGTCCTGGACGCGCTGCGCCTCGGCGCCCAGCAGCTGCTGCGCACCCGGATCCCCCCGCACGCCGCGGTCAGCGCGGTGGTCGAGCTGGTGCGCTCGCGGGCCGGGTCGCGGCCCACGGGGTTCGTCAACGCCGTCCTGCGCCGGGTGGCCGAGCACGACGAGGCCGCCTGGGTCGAGCGGCTCGCCCCGCCGGACGCCCTCGGGCGCCTCGCGCTCACCCACGCCCACCCGCGCTGGATCGCCGAGGTGTTCGCGCAGGCGCTGGGCAGCGACGAGGAGCTCGCGGCGGCGCTCGCCGCCGACGACGCCCGCCCCGCCGTGCACCTCGCCGCCCGCCCCGGTGAGATCTCCGCCGAGGAGCTCGCCGCGATCACCGGCGGCGACGAGTCCCCCTACTCGCCGTACGGCGTCCTGCTCACCGAGGGCGGCGACCCGGGCGAGCTCGCCCCGGTCCGCGAGGGCCTCGCCGTCGTCCAGGACGAGGGCAGCCAGCTGGTGGCGCTGGTGGCCTCCCGCGCGCCGGTCGCCGGCGACGACACCCGCTGGCTCGACCTCTGCGCGGGCCCGGGCGGCAAGGCCGTGATGCTCGGCGCGCTCGCCGCGATCGAGGGCGCCACGCTCGACGCCGTGGACCGCGCGCCCCACCGCGCGCGGCTCGTCGAGCAGGCCACCGAGGGCCTGCCGGTGCGGGTCCACGCCGGCGACGCCCGCGAGATCGTGCTGCCCGAGGAGGCGTACGACCGCGTGCTGGTCGACGCCCCGTGCACCGGGCTGGGCGCGCTGCGCCGCCGCCCCGAGGCGCGCTGGCGCCGGCAGCCCGAGGACGTCGCCGAGCTCACCGAGCTCCAGCGCAGCCTGCTGCGCGCCGCCCTCGAGCGCACGCGCCCCGGCGGCGTCGTCACCTACGCGACGTGCTCCCCGCACCCCGAGGAGACCACCGCTGTCGTCACCGCCGTCGCGGCCGAGACCGGCGCGGAGCTGCTCGACACCGCCGCGCTGCTGCCCGAGGTGCCCGACACCGCCGTCCCGGGTGACGGTCCCGGCGTCCAGCTGTGGCCGCACCGCCACGGCACCGACGCCATGTACGCCGCCGTCCTGCGCAGGGTCTGACCGCACGGACCAACCGGGCGACTACCATCCGTCACGTGGCGCGTCCCCCCATGATCGCTCCGAGCATCCTGTCCGCGGACTTCGCACGCCTCAAGGAGGAGGCGGACGCGGTGCCCGGGGCGGACTGGCTGCACGTCGACGTCATGGACGGGCACTTCGTCCCCAACCTCACGCTGGGGCTGCCCGTCGTCGAGGCGCTGGAGCGGGCGACGGACATCCCGCTCGACTGCCACCTCATGATCAACGACCCGGACCGCTGGGCCCCCGGCTACGCCGAGGCCGGGTCGCGCAACGTCACCGTGCACGCCGAGGCGGCGCACGACCCGCGCAAGCTCTCCCGCGACATCCGCGCCGCCGGGGCGCTCGCCGGCCTCTCGGTCAAGCCGCGCACCCCGCTCGAGGACTGGGTCGAGGTGCTGCGCGACTACGACACGCTGCTCGTGATGAGCGTCGAGCCGGGCTTCGGCGGGCAGAAGTTCATGCCCGAGGTGCTCGACAAGGTGCGCACCGCGCGGCGGCTCGTCGACACCGGCCACCTCAACGTCATCGTCGAGATCGACGGCGGGATCAGCCGCGACACCATCGAGCAGGCCGCCGAGGCGGGCGTCGACTGCTTCGTGGCGGGCTCGGCGGTGTACGGCGCCGACGACCCCGAGCGGGCGGTCGAGGCCCTGCGCGACCAGGCCGTGCGGGCGTCCGCGCACCTCGGGCAGGGGTGAGAGCGGCATCACCACGGTGGTACTGCCGCCGGGGCGCGTCGTGAGGATGATGGCGGGGCGGGCACCGGGGCCCAGACGAGCTGAGGAGACCGCAGTGTTCACGGGGATCGTCGAGGAGGTCGGCGAGATCGTCGACGTCGTCACGACGGAGGACGCGGCGCGGCTGCGCGTGCGCGGCCCCCTGGTCACCTCCGACGCCCGCCCCGGTGACTCGATCTCGGTCAACGGCGTCTGCCTGACGGTCGTCGACCCCGAGACCGGCGAGTTCGGCGTCGACGTCATGGGCGAGACGCTGCGGCGCTCCTCCCTGGCGGGCGCCACCGCGGGCACCCGGGTCAACCTCGAACGGGCCGTGGCCGCCGGCGACCGGCTGGGCGGCCACATCGTCCAGGGTCACGTCGACGGCACCGCCACCGTCGCCGAGCGCGTCGAGCACGAGCAGTGGACCACCGTCCGCTTCCGGGTCGAGAGCGGCCTGACCCGGTACGTCGTCGAGAAGGGCTCGATCGCCGTCGACGGGGTCAGCCTCACGGTCACCGAGGTCGACGACGACTCCTTCGCCGTCGGTCTCATCCCGACCACACTGCGCGAGACGACCCTGGGGGAGCGGACCGTGGGATCCACGGTCAACCTCGAGGTCGACGTGGTCGCCAAGTACGTCGAGCGCCTCGTGGGAGCCCACACCGCGGGCACGTCACAGGGGAAGTAGGAGCAGGTGGAGGGCTTCGAGCACATCGAGCGCGCGATCGCGGACATCGCGGCGGGCAAGGCCGTGGTCGTCGTCGACGACGAGGACCGCGAGAACGAGGGCGACCTCGTGTTCGCCGCGGAGTGCGCGACGCCGGAGCTCGTGTCGTTCATGGTGCGCTACACGTCGGGGTACATCTGCGTGCCGCTGACGGGCGAGTCGTGCGACCGGCTCGACCTGCCGCCCGCGCACTCGATCAACCAGGACCGCCACGGCACCGCGTACACGGTGTCGGTCGACGCCCGCGAGGGCATCGGCACCGGCATCTCGGGCACCGACCGGGCGCACACCATCCGCGTGCTCGCGAACCCGGAGTCCGGCCCCACCGACCTCTCGCGCCCCGGCCACGTCGTGCCGCTGCGCGCCCGCGACGGCGGCGTGCTGCGCCGCCCCGGGCACACCGAGGCCGCGGTCGACCTCGCGCGCCTGGCCGGGCTCGAGCCCGCCGGCGCGATCTGCGAGATCGTCTCGCAGAAGGACGACGGCGACATGGCGCGCTTCGACGAGCTGCAGGTCTTCGCCGACGAGCACGAGCTCTCGCTCATCACGATCAAGGACCTGATCGCCTACCGGCGCCGCTCGGAGAAGCAGGTCGTCCAGGTCGCGCACGCCAACATCCCGACCGACCACGGCACGTTCGTCGCCTACGGCTACGACTCGCTGCTCGACGGCATCGAGCACGTCGCGCTCGTGCACGGGGAGATCGGCGACGGCGAGGACGTGCTCGTGCGCGTCCACTCCGAGTGCCTCACCGGCGACGTCCTGCGCTCGCGGCGCTGCGACTGCGGGCCCCAGCTCGACGCGGCGATGGCGGCGGTCGTCGCCGAGGGCCGCGGCGTCGTGCTCTACGTGCGGGGTCACGAGGGCCGCGGGATCGGCCTGATCCACAAGCTGCAGGCCTACCAGCTGCAGGACGCCGGCGCGGACACCGTCGACGCCAACCTCGCGCTCGGCATGCCCGCCGACGCCCGCGACTACGGCACCGGCGCGCAGATCCTCGCCGACCTCGGCATCAAGTCGATGCGCCTGCTCACCAACAACCCGGAGAAGCGCGCCGGGCTCGAGGGCTACGGGCTCGAGATCCTCGGGCGCGTCTCGCTCCCGGCCCGCGCGACCCCGGAGAACCTGCGCTACCTGCGCACCAAGCGCGACCGCATGGGCCACGACCTCGAGGGCCTCGACTCCGAGGACGACGGCGTCGTCGCCCAGCCGCCGGCCGACGGCACCGACCGGCCGGCCGTCGGCGGGACCCGGGCGTGAGCGGCGAGGGCCGCCCGGAGCCGGAGGTCCCCGACGCGGCGGGTCTGACGCTCGGCATCGCCGTGACGCGCTGGAACTCGGCGATCACCGACGTGCTCCTCGAGCGCGCCCGCGACGCGGCGGCGAAGGCCGGCGTCGCCGAGCCGACGGTGGTGCGCGTCGCCGGGGCCATGGAGCTGCCGGTGGTCTGCCAGGGGCTCGCGGACGGCCACGACGCGGTCGTCGGGCTCGGCGTCGTCATCCGCGGCGAGACCCCGCACTTCGACTACGTCTGCGACGCCGTCACCGCGGGCCTCCTGCGCGTCGGCCTCGACGCCCGCACGCCCGTGGGCAACGGGGTGCTGACCGTCAACGAGGAGCCGCAGGCCTGGGCGCGCGCCGGCACGCCGCAGTCGAGCGAGGACAAGGGCTTCGAGGCCGTCGTCGCGGCGCTGGACGCGGCGCTGTCGTTGCGGAAGTTGGCGCGATGACCGGGCCCGTCGTCCCGCCCGAGGCCCTCGACCTCGGCGAGGTCGAGCTCGAGGTCCGCCCGGTGCGCATCCGCTGGGTCGCCTGGGTGCTCGCGATCTTCCTGTTCGCGTTCTTCGGCACCGGCGCGCTGCTGGTGTTCGTCGAGTCGTCGGGCTTCACGTTCCGCCCCGCCGACCAGGTCGCCATGGTCGTGCTCGGCACGATCCTCGCCGGCGGCGCGCTGCTGTTCACGCGTCCCCGGCTGCGCGCGGGGCCCGGCGGCGTCGAGGTGCGCGCCACGATCCTCACCCGCCGGGTGCCGTGGTCGGAGGTCGTGGCCGTGAGCTTCCCCGACGGCGCCCAGTTCGCCCGGCTCGACCTCCCGGACGACGAGTACCTGACGATCTCGGCGCTGCAGGCCGTCGACCGGGGGCACGCGGCGCGCGGGGTCAGCGCGCTGCGGAAACTGCACGCGCAGTACCACTGATGGCCGTGTACGACGCGCTCTTCCGCCACGTCGCGACGCGGGTGCCCGCCGAGCTGACCCACCGCGTCGGCGTCACCGCGCTGCGGGCGGCGACGCCGGTGCTGCCGGCTTCCTCCGCGGAGGCAGCGCCCATCGAGGCGATGGGCCTGCGCTTCGCCAACCCGCTGGGCGTCGCCGCGGGCTACGACAAGGACGCCGAGGGCGTGCGCGGGCTCGCGCGCCTGGGCTTCGGCGCGGTCGAGGTCGGCACCGTCACCGCGCGCCCGCAGCCGGGCAACCCGCGCCCGCGGCTCTTCCGCCTGCCCGCCGACCGGGCGCTGGTCAACCGGATGGGCTTCAACAACGCCGGCGCCGACGTCGTCGCCGCGCGGCTCGCGACCCTGCGCGAGAAGGGCGCCGGGACCGTCGTCGGGGTCAACATCGGGCGCTCCAAGACCGCCACCGACGCCGTCGCCGACTACCGGTACTCGGCGCGGATCCTCGGCCCGCACGCCGACTACGTCGTCGTCAACGTCAGCTCGCCGAACACGCCCGGGCTGCGCGACCTGCAGGGCGTCGACGCGCTCGAGCCGCTGCTCGCCGCGGTGCGCGCCGAGGTGGGCGCGACGCCGCTGCTGGTGAAGATCACCGCGGACCTCGACGACGAGGGCGTCGACGCCGTCGCCGACCTGGCGCTCGCGCAGGGTCTGGACGGGATCGTCGCCACGAACACGACGGTGGCGCGCACGGGCCTGGCCACGCCGGCCGACGTGGTCGCCGCGGCGGGCTCGGGCGGGCTGTCGGGCGCCCCGCTGGTCGGTCCGGCCCGCGCCGTGCTCGCCAGGCTGCGCGAGCGCGTGGGCGACCGGCTGACGCTCGTCTCGGTCGGCGGCATCGACACCGCGGGGGAGGCGCGCGCCCGCCTCGAGGCCGGCGCGACGCTCGTCCAGGCCTACACCGGGTTCGTCTACGGCGGCCCGGCGTGGCCGCGGCGGGTGCTGCGCGAACTCGGCGCCTGACGGGCACCCTGGACGACGTGACCGCCCCGTTGCGCGCCCCCGCCCGCCGGCCCCAGGTCGTGCTCTTCGACCTCTTCGAGACGTGCCTGCAGCTCGAGGCCCTGCGGCCCCGGTTCGAGGCGCTCGGGCGCCCGGGCGACGAGTGGGAGCTGTTCTTCGCGCGGCTGCTGCACCAGGGCATGGCGATGACGCTCGCGGGCGGGGCGCCGCCGTTCGCGGTGGTCGCCGCCGACATGCTGCGGCGCACCAGCGGGCGCGACCTCACCGACGAGCAGGTCGCCTCGGTGCTCGACGGCTTCCGCGAGCTGCCCGTGCACCCGGACGTGGCGCCGGCGCTGCGCCGTCTCGCCGAGGCCGGGGTGCCGGCGTACGGGTTCACGCACGGCTCGGCGGAGGTCGCGGGCGCGGCCCTGACCGCCGGCGGGGTGCGGGACCTGCTCACCGACGTCATGTCGTGCGCCGAGCTCGCGATGTTCAAGCCGCCGCCCGCGGTCTACCACTGGGCGTGCGACCGGATCGCCACGCCGCCGGCGCGCACCGCCCTGGTCGCCGTGCACTCCTGGGACGTGCACGGCGCGGTCTCGGCGGGGATGGTCGGGGCGTTCTGCGAGCGCCTCGAGGGCCGGATCCCCGACGCCGTCGCCCTCCCCCACGTCACCGGCCCGGCGCTCGACGACGTCGTCGAGGGCCTCCTCGCCCTGCCCTCCGAACCGACCCCCTGAGCCACCCTCACCCGGCGGTGACGGGGGGCGCGGGCAGACTGGGGCTCCACCACGATCACGTCACTGATCACGGAGGTTCCTCGGTGTCCACCACCACCGGTCCCGACCGCCGCACGGTCCTCTGCGGGCTCGCCGTCGCGCTCGCCGCGCCGGGTGCGCTCGCCGCCTGCTCGTCCGGGGAGGCGCCGAGCGGCGGGACGGCGGCCCCGGCGCCCGCCCCGGGCACCTCGCCCGGCGCCGCACCGACGGCCGGCGGCACGCCCGTCGCGCAGATCCCGGTCGGCGGCGGCACGATCGCCACGGTCGGCGACCGGGAGATCCTCCTCGTGCAGCCCACCGCCGGGCAGTTCAAGGGCTTCGACGCGTCGTGCCCGCACCAGGGCACCACGGTCGACCCGCCCGAGAACGGCGTCATCACCTGCCCCAACCACTTCAGCCAGTTCGACGCCGCCACCGGCGCGCTGCGCAAGGGGCCCGCAGACACCGGGCTGACCGAGGTGCCCGTCACCGTCGTGGACGGGACGGTGCAGGTGTCCTGACCGGCGCACTCGCCCTGCACGCCCTGTGGTCCCCGGGGCGCGGCGTCTGCCTCTGGGCCGAGGACCCCGAGCTCCCCGCCCGCAGCACCAGCCGCGCCCGCCGGGGCGCCCGCCCGCACCCGTTCGCGGTGCCGGCCGAGCGCCTCGCCGCCGTGTGGGGCACCGCGAGCGCCACGGCGGGCGTCGCCGTCCTCGCCCTGCCCTCGGACCCGGACGCCCCGCGAGACTCCGACGATCTCGACCGCGGCGAGACCGGCCCCGACGCCGGCGCCCCGGTGCTCGCCGACTGGACCGTCCCGGTGCTCGAGCTCCCGCCCGGCGCCGCGCCCCCGGTCCCGCCGGACGGGGCGCGGACGAGCCCCTCGGTGGCCGCGCTGCGCGCCGTCGACGCCCTCGCCGACGACCTCGTCACCCGGGGCCGCCTGCTGCCGGAGCCCGACGAGGGCTCCCTGGTCTGGCGCCCGGTCCTCCAGGGCCCCGACCTCGTCGCCGCCGACACCCTCGCCGCGGCGCTGCCGCCGGTGTGCCGCTGCGAGCGCGTGCCGGGGGAGGAGCCGCCGAGCGCGTCGGCGGTCGTGGAGGCCGCGCTCGCCGCCGCCGTCGACGCCCACGCGCGCCACCGCATCACCGGGACCGAGGAGCTCGCCGCCGCCCCGGACTGGGTGCACGCCCTCGGCGACGAGCCCGTGCTCGGCGACCCCGCGCCGCCCGACGCGCTCGCCGCCGGGCTGCGCCGCTGGGCCGTCGTCGGCGCCCCGCACGCCGGCCCGGCACGGGCGTCGTTCCGGCTGGACGAGGTGGTCGCGGACGAGTTCCACCACGCGCTCGACGACCCCGAGCCGGTCTTCCGGCTGACGTTCGCGCTGCAGTCGGCGCAGGACCCGAGCCTCACCGTCGACGCCGACACCGTGTGGCGCGACCCGACGGCCCTGCGGCGCTGGCTCGACGACCCCGCCGAGGTGCTGCTCGGCGAGCTCGGACGCGCCGCCCGCGTCTACCCCGAGCTCGCCGAGGCCCTGCGCGTCCCGCGTCCCGGCGGCATGGACCTCGACCTCGCCGGCGCGCACCACTTCCTCGCCCACGTCGCCGCCGACCTCGACCGCGCCGGGTTCGGCGTCCTGCTCCCGGCGGGCTGGCGGGCCGGTCCCGCGCGGCTGGGCCTCGCGGCGGCGGGCGGGCACGCCGAGCGCCCGGACGGCGTCGTCGACACCGGCGCGAAGATCGGCAAGGACGACCTCGTCGACTTCTCCTGGCGCCTCGCGGTCGACGGCGAGGAGCTCACCAACGAGGAGATGGACGCCCTGGTGCGGGCCAAGGCGCCGCTGGTGCGCCTGCGCGGGCGCTGGGTGGCCCTCGACCCCGACCGCCTGCGCGACGGCCTCGCCTTCCTCGCCGAGCGGCGCGACCGCCCGACCGTCGGCGACGTGCTGCACCTCGCGACGACGCACCCCGACGACGTCCCCGCGCCCCTGCCCGTCGAGTCGCTGCGCCTCGACGGCGAGCTCGGCGACCTCCTCGCCGGCGGCACCACGCTCGAGCCCCTCGACACCCCGCCCGGGGTGCGCGCGACCCTGCGCCCCTACCAGCGCCGCGGGCTGTCGTGGCTCGCGTTCCTCGCGGGTCTGCGGCTGGGCGGGGTGCTCGCCGACGACATGGGTCTGGGCAAGACGCTGCAGGTGCTGGCGCTGGAGGCCCACGAGCGCGCCGGCGAGGACCCGGGCCCCACCCTTCTCGTCTGCCCCACCTCCGTCGTCTCCACGTGGGCCCGCGAGGCCGCGCGGTTCGTGCCGGAACTGCGGGTCGCGGTGCACCACGGCGCCGGGCGCGCCGACCCCGCCGCGAAGGCCGCCGACGCCGACCTCGTCGTGACGTCCTACGGCACGCTCGTCCGCGACACCGACGACCTCGGCGACATCGCCTGGCACCGCGTGGTGCTCGACGAGGCCCAGATGGTCAAGAACAACCGCTCGCGCGGCGCGAAGGCCGTCCGGCGCCTCGACGCCGAGCACCGCCTCGCCCTGACCGGGACACCCGTCGAGAACCGCCTCGCCGAGCTCTGGTCGATCATGGACGCGGTGAACCCGGGCATGCTCGGGAGCGCCACCGCCTTCCGCGAGCGCTACGCCGTGCCCGTCGAGCGCCACGGCCGGGTCGACGTCGCCGAGGACCTCCGCAAGCGCACCCGCCCGTTCCTGCTGCGACGGCTCAAGACCGACCCCACCGTCGTCGACGACCTCCCCGAGAAGATCGAGACGGTCGAGCGCTGCGGCCTGACCGGGGAGCAGGCGTCGCTGTACCGGGTCGTCGTCGACGAGATGCTCGAGAAGCTCGACGATGTCGAGCCCGGCATCGAGCGCCGGGGTCGCGTGCTCGCCGCGATGACCAAGCTCAAGCAGGTCTGCGACCACCCCGCCCTGCTGCTGCACGACGGGTCCCCGATGGGCCGGCGCTCCGGGAAGATCGCGCGGCTCGAGGAGATCCTCGCCGAGGTGCTGGCGGCGGGGGACAGGGCGCTGCTGTTCACCCAGTTCGCGGCGTTCGGCGACATGCTCGCCCCGCACCTCGCCGCCCGCTTCGACACCGAGGTCGCCTGGCTGCACGGCGGGGTCTCGCGCAAGGCCCGGGACACGATGGTCGAGCGGTTCCAGTCCGGGGACGGGCCCTCGCTCTTCCTGCTCTCGCTACGCGCCGGGGGCACGGGGATCACGCTCACGGCCGCCCAGCACGTCGTGCACCTCGACCGCTGGTGGAACCCCGCCGTCGAGGACCAGGCCACCGACCGCGCGTTCCGCATCGGCCAGAAGCGCACCGTGGGGGTCCGCAAGCTCGTGTGCGCGGGCACGCTGGAGGAGCGGATCGACGAGCTCGTCGCGAACAAGCGCGCGCTCGCCGACCTCGCGGTGCGCGACGGCGAGGACTGGCTCACCGACCTGTCCACCGACGAGCTCGCGAAGGTGCTGACGCTGGACGCGGAGGCCGAGGACCTGGAGGAGGTGGACGACGACGATGGTGCGTGAGACGCGCTCCGGGCCCCGCTTCTCCGAACGCTTCCCCGAGAAGTTCACCGAGTTCGGCAAGCGCAAGCCCGTCGAGGACGGCATCGTCGCCCGCAGCCGCCGCGGCGACATCGGCGAGTCCTGGTGGTCGGGGCGCTTCCTCGCGGTGCTCACCGAGCTCGGCGTCGGCGGGCGCCTGTCGCGCGGGAAGACCTACGCGCGGGCCGGGCAGGTCGTCGACCTCGCCATCGAGCCCGGCGCGATCACCGCCACCGTCCAGGGCAGCCGCGACGAGCCCTACCGCGCCCGCCTCGGGCTGCGGCCGTTCGCCGACGAGGCGTGGGACGCGGTGCTCGACGCGCTGGCCGCCGACTCCTGGTACGCGGCCGCCCTGCTCGCGGGCGAGGTCCCCGACGACCTCGAGGACGTCCTCGCCCGCGTCGGCCTCTCGCTCTTCCCACAGGGCTCGTCCGAGCTGCCGATGGACTGCTCGTGCCCCGACTGGTCGGTGCCCTGCAAGCACCTCGCCGCGGTCGCCTACCTCGCCGCCGAGGAGTTCGACGTCGACCCGTTCGCGCTGCTGCGCTGGCGGGGCCGCGACCGCGCGACCCTGCTCGCCGCGCTGCGCGACCGCCGTGACGCGGGCGCCGGTGCACCGACCGCCCTCGAGGACCTGCTCGACCGCTTCCACCGCCCGGGGGTGCCGGTGCCCGGACCGCCCGAGCGGCCCGCGTCGGCCCCCGCGCCGCCGCCGGACGCCCTGCTCGACGAGCTGCCGCGCCTCGCCCTCGACGACGGGACCGACGCCCGCGACGTGCTGCGCCCGCTGTACCGGCGGCTCGGCGAGCCGGGTGTCGGTGAGGTGGGGTAGGACTGGACGGGTGCAGCCCGATCACGCCACCGAGCCGCTGACGATCCTGATGATGGTCGCGCACCCCGACGACATCGACTTCGGCAACGGCGGCTCGGTCGCCACCTGGACGGGCGAGGGCCACCGGGTCGTGTACTGCCTGATCACCGACGGCGACGCGGGCGGCTTCGACGAGGACGTCAGCCGCACCGACATGGCGACCATCCGCCGCGACGAGCAGCGGGCCGCCGGCGCGATCCTCGGGGTGGAGGAGTTCCACTTCCTCGGCTGGCCCGACGGCCGGCTGTACGTCACCCACGAGCTGCGCCGCGACCTCGCCCGCGTCATCCGCCAGGTGCGCCCCGACCGCGTGGTCACCCAGTCCCCGACGCGCAACCTGCGCTCCATGTACGGCAGCCACCCGGACCACACCGCGGCCGGCGAGGCCGTGATGTGCGCGGTCTACCCCGACGCCCGCAACCCGTTCGCCCACCCCGAGCTGCTCGCCGAGGAGGGCCTCGACGCCCACACGGTCTCCGAGGTCTGGATCAGCCACATGGGCGAGGGCGCCGACCTCTACGTCGACACCACCGACGCCTTCGAGCGCAAGGTCGAGGCCCTGCGGGCGCACAAGAGCCAGACGGCGCACATGGACGACCTGCGCGGCCGGATGTGGGGCTGGGGCCGCTCGCAGGCCAAGTCGGCGGAGTTCGGCCCGGAGCGGACCGCCGAGGGCTATATCGTCCTCGACACCCGCTAGGCCGCCACCGAACGGGTGATCTACCCGACGAGGTGAGCTACGCAACGTCAATCGCGGTTTACGGACGGTGCGCGAGCGGTCAGCCTGGGAGGTGCCGCGAGGGGCCGACGTCGTTCCCACCAGAGGACGTCGGCACCGCTCCCCGGCCGTAGAGGAGAACCCCATGAGCGACCTCCAGTGGCTCGGCAACCGGGTCCAGATGCAGGACATCGACGACACGGACCTCACCTACCTCCAGTGGCGCCGGCCGTGGCACGGCTCCCTGCGCGGCTACCTCGTCGTCAGCTCCGAGGAGCGCGCGCTCGTCGAGTCCGCGGTGGAGGAGGCGACCGACGGCCGTCGCGACCACCCCCGTCTCGACGCCGCCGGCCAGCCCACCGACCTCGAGGCCTTCTTCGCGGAGGTGCTCGGCCGCACGCCGGGCGAGCCCGCGCCGGTGGACGCCACGCCCTCCGCCTGACCCCCGAGTCCGACCCACGGGACTCACCAGCGGCCCGCGAGCCCGTCGGCTCGCGGGCCGTCGTCGTCTCCGCTCGGCATGAGGGCGCCGACTCCTTCGTGGAGATGCTTCGGTTTCCGAAGCATTTCCTCCGAAGAGAAGACGTCCTCGTCGCGACCGGCCCGGCCCGTCGGCGGCCCCGGCCAGACCAACGCGGCGCGCCGGGGAGGGCGTCTACTTTCTGAGGGAGATGCTTCGGTTTCCGAAGCGTTTCCACCGAAGAGAAGACGTCCTCCGACCTTCTCCGAAAGCCGCCCCGACCGCGGCGTCTCGCCCGTAGCGTCAGCGACGGACCAGGGGAGGCGCCGGTGGACGAGGCGGAGCTGCGGGCTTGGCTCGAGCGGGACCGTCTCGAGGCCCGCCGGTGGCCCACCGAGGCGCTCGTCGGCAGGCTCGCGGTCGTCCTCCGACGCCATCAGCACGAGCAGGCGCGGCTCCTCGGGCTGCGGGAGGTCGAGCTCGCCTGCCTCCAGCTCGTCGACCGCCCGCGGGCGATCTCGATGACGGCGCTCGCCGAGCGGCTGGGGCTCAGCCGGGCGGCGACGACGGCGGTGGTCGACCGGCTGGTGGCCCTCGGGCGGGCCGTGCGGTGGCAGGACGAGGAGGACCGGCGCCGGACCGTCGTCGCGGCGGTCGCGCCGCCGGGGGAGACGGCGCCGTGGCGGCGGCTCACCGAGCAGCTCGCCGCCCGCCAGGACGGGTTCACGGACGACGAGCTGCGGGTCGTCGCGCGGTGGATCGTGGCGATGGGCGACGAGCTGCACGTGCGCGCTGCCGGCCTCACCGACGCCCGCGACCGTCTCGCGCGCCGTGACCGTCCCACCACGGCGCGTACGAACCTGTACTCCAGTGTTGATTCGGATCACGGGCTGTCCTAGGTTCCGGACTCGAATCCGTACCCGAGTACGGGTTCGAGGACCCTGGGAGAGGACGGCGATGAGCGCCCCGGACTACCGCAAAGGACTCCACGACCTCGGCCAGGGATGTCATGCCTGGCTGCAGCCCGACGGGAGCTGGGGCTGGAGCAACGCCGGGCTGATCACGGGCTCGGGGACCTCGCTGCTCGTCGACACGCTGTTCGACCTCCCGCTCACCCGGGAGATGCTGGACGGCCTGCGCCCGGTCACCGACGCGCACCCGCTGGGGACGCTGGTCAACACGCACTCCGACCCCGACCACATCAACGGCAACGAGCTCGTCGCCTCGCGGGACGTCGAGATCCTCGCGTCCGCCGCGGCCGCCGAGCTGATCACGCAGGAGACCGTCGACGCGGTCGCGCTCGTGAAGAAGCTCGACGGGACCCTCGGCGACTTCGCGCGGCACATCTTCGGCCCGTTCGCGCTGGACGGGATCACCGCGACCGGCCCCGACCGCACCTTCACCGGCGAGGAGAGCGTCGACGTCGGCGGGCGCGAGGTCCGGCTGATCCAGGTCGGCCCCGCCCACACCCCCGGCGACGCGATCGTCCACGTGCCCGACGCCCGCCTGCTCTACGCCGGCGACATCCTGTTCGTCGGCGGCACCCCGATCGCCTGGGCCGGGCCGATCGACCGCTGGATCGCGGCCCTCGACCTCATCCTCGACCTCGACGTGACGGTGATCGTTCCCGGACACGGGCCGGTCAGCGGGAAGGCCGAGGTCTCGCTGATGCGCGAGTACCTCGTGACGGTCCAGACCCAGGCCCGGCAGCGTTACGAGGACGGGCTCGACGTCGACGCGGCGATCGACACGATCGAGCTCGGGAAGTTCGCGGAGCTCCCGGAGCACGGGCGCCTCGCCCAGAACGTGCTCAACGTCTACCAGCAGCTGGACCCGACGATCCCGCGCCCGGACCGGCTCACCGTGCTCACCAAGATCGCCGCGCTCGAGGGCTTCGCGCCCGACACCTTCAGCACAGCGACCTCCTGACACCGACAAGGACCCGACCATGACCGTTCGCACCACCCACGTGGGCAGCCTGCCCCGGCCCGACGCGCTGACGCGGCTGATGTACCTCCACCAGGAGGGCACGGGGGACGAGGCCGAGCTCGAGGCCGCGATCACCGACGCCGTGCACGATGTCGTCGCCATGCAGCACGGCGCGGGCATCGACGTCGTCACCGACGGCGAGATGGGCAAACCGGGCTTCGTCAACTACGTCCGCGAGCGGCTCGAGGGCTTCGGCGGACAGGCCGGCGCCTGGAGCATCGACGACCTCGAGGGCACGCCCGAGCTGGCGATCGCGCAGTACGGCGGGGAGGCCGGGGCGCACATCATGCCGGCGAACTGCGAGGGCCCGGTGCGCTACGTCGGCGCCGCGGCCGTGCAGCGCGACGTCGACACCCTCAAGCTCGCGCTGGACAAGGTCGGCCACACGGGCTCGGGCGGCGCGTTCATGCCGTCGGCGTCGCCCGGCTGCATCGCGACCTGCAGCCCGAACCTGCACTACGCCGACTACGACAGCTACCTCGACGCCCTCGCCGATGCGATGGCCGAGGAGTACCGCGCGATCGTCGACGCCGGCCTGATCCTGCAGCTCGACTGCCCGGACATCCCGATGGCGGGCCACACCCAGTTCTGGTGCCGGGACGAGGTCCAGCGCCGCGGGCTCGTGGGCTTCGCCGAGCGGCACGTGGCGGCGATCGACCGGGCGCTCGAGGGCATCGACCCCTCGCGGGTCCGGCTGCACCTGTGCTGGGGCAACTACGAGGGCCCGCACCACCTCGACGCCCCGCTCGCCGAGCTGCTCCCGCCGGTCCTCGCCGGCTCGCCCCGGATGATCTCGTTCGAGGGCGCCAACCCGCGCCACGAGCACGAGTGGGCCGACGTCGCGGCGCTCGCGATCCCCGACGACAAGGTGCTCCTGCCCGGTGTCGTCGACACGCTCAACAACATCGTCGAGCACCCGCGGCTGATCGCCCAGCGCCTCGAGCGCTACGCGGGGATCGTCGGGCCGGAGCGGGTGATCGCGAGCACCGACTGCGGGTTCGGGACCTTCGTGGGCTTCGGCCGGGTCGGCGCGCAGGTCGCGGAGATGAAGCTGCGGGCGATGGCGGAGGGCGCGGCGCTGGTCAGCGTCTGACGGCGGTCACGGGCCGTGGTGGCGCCCCCTCGGCGAACAGGGTGTCACCACGGCGACACGCCGCGACGCGCCGGAGACACGCCGGGCGACACGCCGATTCCACCCATCCGGGTGCACGCCGAACAGCCGGACGGACGCGCCTACGCTGGGGGTCATCATGGCCGACCCGCAGACGTACCGACCCGCGCCGGGGACCATCCCGGAGGCGCCCGGCGTGTACCGGTTCTCCGACGAGAACGGGCGCGTCATCTACGTGGGCAAGGCCAAGAGCCTGCGCAGCAGGCTCAACTCCTACTTCGCCGACATCGCCGGGCTGCACCCCCGCACGCGCCGGATGGTGACGTCCGCGGCGGCGGTGCAGTGGACCGTGGTCCACACCGAGGTCGAGGCCCTCCAGCTCGAGTACAACTGGATCAAGGAGTACGACCCGCGGTTCAACGTCCGCTACCGCGACGACAAGACCTATCCGGTCCTCGCGGTGACGCTGAACGAGGAGTACCCGCAGCTGCGGGTCTACCGGGGCCCGCGCCGCAAGGGCGTGCGCTACTTCGGCCCGTACGCCCACGCCTGGGCGATCCGCGAGACGGTCAAGCTCCTCACCCGGGTGTTCCCGGCCCGCCAGTGCTCCGGCGGGGTGTTCAAGCGCCACGGCCAGATCGGGCGCCCGTGCATGCTCGGCTACATCGACAAGTGCGCGGCGCCCTGCGTCGGCCGGGTCGACGCGGACGAGCACCGCCAGATCGTCAACGACTTCTGCGACTTCCTCGCCGGGCACACCGACCAGCTGATCGGCCGCATCGAGAAGGACATGCAGGTCGCCGCGGCCGACATGGACTTCGAGAAGGCCGCGCGGCTGCGCGACGACGCCGGCGCGCTCAAGCGGGTCGTCGAGAAGCAGGCGGTGGTCCTCGGCGACGGCACCGACGCCGACGTCGTCGCGTTCGCCACGGACGAGCTCGAGGCCGCGGTCCAGGTGTTCCACGTCCGCGGCGGGCGCGTGCGGGGCCAGCGCGGCTGGGTCGTCGAGACCGAGGCGGACAGCGACGTCGCCGACCTGGTCGGCCAGTTCCTCTCGCAGTTCTACGGCGAGCAGGCCGCGCTCGCGGGCTCGGCCGACGACGCGGTGCAGCCCGTGCCGCGCGAGGTGCTCGTCCCCGCCATGCCGCCCGACTCCGCCGCGATCTCCCAGTGGCTCTCGGAGCTGCGGGGCTCACGGGTGTCGCTGCGCGTCGCCCAGCGCGGCGACAAGCGCACGCTCGCCGAGACCGTCGAGCGCAACGCCGCCGAGGAGCTCACCCGGCACAAGCTGCGCCGCGCCGGCGACCTCACCGCCCGCAGCGCGGCGCTCGAGGAGCTCCAGGAGCAGCTGGGCCTCGACACCGCGCCCCTGCGCATCGAGTGCACCGACGTCTCGCACGTCCAGGGCTCCGACGTCGTCGCGAGCCTCGTGGTGTTCGAGGACGGGTTGGCGAAGAAGGCCGACTACCGGCGCTACTCGATCCGCGGCGGCGCGGAGGGCGGCGACGTCGCGGCGATCGCCGAGGTGGTGCGCCGCCGGTTCTCCCGCTACCTCAAGGAGACCGCCGAGGACGCGCCCGACCACACCGACACGGCGTGCGCGGGGGAGACCAGCGACGGTGCCCCGGCGTCGGGCGAGATCGACCCCGCCGACGACGGACCGCTGCCGGGCATCGACCCGACCACCGGGCGCCCGCGGAAGTTCGCCTACCCGCCGAACCTGCTGGTCGTCGACGGCGGTGCGCCGCAGGTGGCGGCGGCCGCCGAGGTGCTCGGCGAGCTCGGGGTCACCGACGTCGCCGTGGTCGGGCTGGCCAAGCGCCTCGAGGAGGTCTGGCTGCCCGGCGAGGAGGACCCGGCGATCCTGCCGCGCCAGAGCGAGGCGCTCTACCTGCTCCAGCGCATCCGCGACGAGGCGCACCGCTTCGCGATCACCTACCACCGCCAGAAGCGCTCGACGCGGATGACCGCGTCCGCGCTCGACGGGGTGCCCGGGCTCGGCGAGGCCCGGCGCACCGCCCTGCTCAAGCACTTCGGCTCGGTCAAGAAGCTGCGCGCCGCCTCGGTCGAGGCCATCACCGAGGTGCCCGGCGTCGGCCGGCGCACCGCGGAGGCCGTGCTGGCGGCACTGAACGACGGGGGGAGCACATGACCGGACGCGCGGAGCACCCCGCGCACCCGGGCGGGATCGAGGTCGCGATCGTCTCGGGGCTCTCGGGGGCCGGGCGCAGCACGGCCGCCAAGGTCCTCGAGGACCTCGGCTGGTTCGTCGTGGACAACCTGCCGCCCGAGCTCATCGAGACCATGGTCGACCTCGGCGCCCGCTCGTCGGGCCAGGTCACCCGCATCGCGGTGGTGATGGACGTGCGCAGCCGCGCGTTCACCCACGACCTCGGGGCCGTCATCAAGGAGCTGGACGCGCGCGGCCACCGCCCGCGCGTGCTGTTCCTGGACGCCTCCGACGCGGTGCTCATCCGGCGCTTCGAGGCCAACCGCCGCTCGCACCCGCTGCAGGGCGACGGGCGCCTCTCCGACGGCATCCGCGCCGAGCGCGAGCTGCTCGCCCCGCTGCACGACCAGGCCGACCTGGTCGTCGACACCTCGGCCCGCTCGGTGCACCAGCTGCGCGCAGCCATCGAGGCGGCGTTCGGCGACGCCGCGGTCGACGTCGGCCACAGCGTCACCGTCGTCTCGTTCGGCTACAAGCACGGCCTGCCGCCGGACGCCGACCTCGTCGTCGACATGCGGTTCCTGCCGAACCCGCACTGGATCCCCGAGCTGCGCGAGCACGACGGGCGCGAGGACGTGGTCCGCGACTACGTGCTCTCCCAGGAGGGCGCCGAGGAGTTCCTCGACCGCTACCTCGAGCTGCTGCGCCTCGTGGGTGCGGGCTACCGGCGCGAGGGCAAGCGGTACCTGACCGTCGCGGTCGGCTGCACGGGCGGCAAGCACCGCAGCGTCGCGGTCGCCGAGGAGCTCGCCCGCCGCATGTCCGGCGAGGACGGCGTGAGCGTGACGGTGTCGCACCGCGACGTGGGGCGCGAGTGAGCCCGCTCAACGCCCCTCTGAAGGCGGTGGCCCTCGGCGGCGGTCACGGGCTGCACGCGACGCTGTCGGCGCTGCGCCGGCTGACCGACGACATCACCGCGGTGGTCGTGGTCGCCGACGACGGCGGCTCGTCGGGCCGCATCCGCCGCGAGCTGGACATCCTGCCGCTGGGCGACCTGCGGATGGCCCTCGGCGCGCTGTCCGGGCAGGTCGACCCCGGCCCGGAGACCACGCTGTGGCAGCGGGTCTTCGAGCACCGCTACGGCGGGCACGGGGCGCTCGCCGGCCACGCCGTCGGCAACCTCGTGCTGGCCGGGCTCGTGGAGGTCCTCGACGACCCGGTGGCCGCGCTCGACCAGGCCTGCCGTCTGCTCGGCGTCACCGGCCGGGTGCTGCCGATGAGCACGCAGCCGGTCGACATCGAGGCCGACGTGACCGGGATCCGCGGTCCGAGCGGCGGCGACCAGGACAGGGACGTCGCCCACCGCATCCGCGGTCAGGTCGCGGTGGCGACGACTCCCGGCCGCGTCCAGTCGGTGCGCCTCGACCCCCGCCGGCCCAAGGCGTGCCCGGAGGCCTGCGAGGCGCTGCGGGCCGCCGACGTCATCACCCTCGGGCCGGGGTCGTGGTTCTCGAGCGTGCTGCCGCACCTGCTGGTCCCGGAGCTGTTCATGGCGCTGTGCGAGAGCGAGGCCCGCAAGGTGCTCGTGCTCAACCTGGCCCCGCAGCCCGGCGAGACGGCGGGGTTCTCGCCCGAGCAGCACCTCGAGGTGCTCGCCGCCCACGCGCCGCGCCTGCGTCTCGACGTCGTCGTCGCCGACACCGACGCCGTCCCCGAGCCGGACCTGCTGCGCCGCGGGGCCGAGGCCTTCGGCGCGGACACCCTGCTCACCACCGTCGGGGCCGCCGACGGCAGCCCCCAGCACGATCCCGATGCCCTCGCATCGGCCCTGGCCGACGCCGCCCACCACCGGGTGGACAGCACGCCCGACCCGGCGGCGAACGGCAACCACGGTGGTGTCACCGTCCCCGGGGCCGAGCACTCCCGCCCGCACCAGGAGGAGGACCGAAGGTGGCCATGACCGCAGCGGTCAAGGACGAACTGAGCCGGCTCGCGGTGACGAAGACGTGTTGCCGGCGCGCCGAGGTCGCGGCCCTCCTCCGCTTCGGCGGCGGGCTGCACATCGTCGGCGGACGGGTCGTCGTCGAGGCGGAGCTCGACACCGGCGCCGGCGCCCGTCGCCTGCGCGGCGAGATCCACGACCTGTACGGGCACAACCCCGAGGTGCACGTCCTGTCCCAGGGCGGGCTGCGCAAGGGCACACGCTACGTCGTGCGGGTCGCCGCCGACGGCGACTCCCTCGCGCGCCAGACAGGTCTGCTCGACCCCCGCGGGCGCCCGGTGCGCGGCCTGCCGCCGCAGGTCGTCTCCGGCGGCGTGTGCGACGCCGAGGCCGCGTGGCGCGGGGCGTTCCTCGCCCACGGCTCCCTCACCGAGCCCGGCCGCAGCTCGGCGCTGGAGATCACCTGCCCGGGCATGGAGGCGGCGATGGCGCTGGTCGGCGCCGCGCGGCGTCTCGGCGTGGTCGCCAAGGCCCGCGAGGTCCGCGGCGCCGACCGGGTGGTGGTGCGCGACGGCGACGCGATCGGCGCGCTGCTGACCCGCCTGGGCGCCCACACCTCGGTGCTCGCCTGGGAGGAGCGCCGGATGCGCCGCGAGGTGCGGGCGACGGCCAACCGCCTGGCGAACTTCGACGACGCCAACCTGCGGCGCTCGGTGAAGGCCGCCGTCACCGCGTCGGCGCGCGTCAACCGGGCGCTCGAGCTGCTCGGCGACGAGGTGCCCGACCACCTGATCCAGGCCGGGCGGCTGCGCGTGGAGCACGAGCAGGCCTCGCTGGAGGAGCTCGGCCAGCTCGCCGAACCGCCCATGACCAAGGACGCGGTGGCCGGCCGGATACGGCGTCTCCTGGCGATGGCCGACAAGAAGGCCAAGGACATGCGCGTCCCCGACACGTCCTCGGTGGTGACCGAGGAGATGGCGGAGATGGCGGACACCTGAGCCGGCTCCCGTGACGTCGTTCGCGGGACCCGGACGAGTCGGCCGGATTCGTTAGGGTGCGCCCGGGAGGGGTGACCCCCCTCGGCGAGACGACCGCGGCACGAGAGGCAGGGCGAGGTTCAGTGACGGTCCGCATCGGGATCAACGGGTTCGGTCGTATCGGACGGAATGTGTTCCGCGCGCTGGAGAAGCAGCGCGCGGCGGGCACCGCCGACATCGAGGTGCTCGCGGTCAACGACATCACCGACAACAAGACGCTCGGGCACCTGCTCAAGTACGACTCGGTGCACGGCCGCTTCGACGGCACCATCGAGGTGTCCGACGACGCGCTGGTCGTCAACGGCCGGTCGATCAAGGCGCTGGCCGAGAAGGACCCGGCCTCGCTGCCGTGGGGCGACCTCGGCGTGGACGTCGTGATCGAGTCCTCGGGGATCTTCACCGACGCCGACTCGGCCGGGAAGCACCTCAAGGCGGGCGCGAAGAAGGTCGTCATCTCCGCCCCGGCCAAGGGCGAGGACCTCACGGTCGTCATGGGCATCAACGACTCGTCCTACGACGGCAGCCAGAGCATCCTGTCCAACGCCTCGTGCACCACCAACTGCGTCGCGCCGATGATCAAGGTGCTGCACGACGCGTTCGGGCTCGAGACCGGGTTCATGTCGACGATCCACGCCTACACCGGCGACCAGCGGATCCACGACGCCCCGCACAAGGACCTGCGCCGGGCCCGCGCCGCCGCGGACAACATCATCCCGACCACCACCGGCGCCGCCCAGGCCACCGCGCTGGCGCTGCCGGAGCTCGAGGGCCGCCTCAACGGGCTGGCCTACCGCGTGCCGGTCATCGACGGCTCGGTCACCGACCTCACCGCGACGCTGAACACCGACGTCACCGTCGACCAGGTCAACGCCGCCTTCAAGAAGGCCGCCGACGGCGAGCTGAAGAACGTGCTGGTCTACACCGAGGACCCGATCGTCTCCACCGACATCGTCGGCGAGCCGGCGTCCTGCACGTTCGACGCGGGCATGACGAAGGTGCTCGGCAACCGCACCGTGAAGATCGTCGGCTGGTACGACAACGAGTGGGGCTACTCGAACCGCGTCGTCGACCTGACCACGCTCGTGGGCTCCAAGCTCTGATGAAGACCCTCGACGACCTCATCGCCGACGGGGTGCAGGACCGCTTCGTCCTGCTGCGCGCGGACTTCAACGTCCCCCTCGACGGCTTCACCATCACCGACGACGGGCGCATCCAGGCCGCGCTGCCGACGATCACCAAGCTCGTCGGCGCCGGGGCCAAGCTGGTCATCGCCGCCCACCTCGGACGCCCGAAGGGCGGCGAGCCGGGGGGCCGCGACCCGAAGATGTCGCTGACGCCGGTCGCCGGGCGCCTCGGGCAGCTGCTCGACCAGCGGGTCCGGCTCGCCGACGACGTCGTCGGCTACTCGGCGTCGGCGAACACCGAGCGCATCGACAAGGGCGAGATCGCGATGCTCGCCAACGTGCGCTGCGACCCGCGCGAGACCGGCAGCCCCCAGGAACGCGAGCAGCTGGCCTCCGAGCTCGCCGCGCTCGTGCCCGGCGGGGCGTTCGTCTCCGACGGCTTCGGCGTGGTGCACCGCGAGCAGGCGTCGGTGGTCGACGTGGCCCGCAAGCTCCCGGCCTACGCCGGCGACCTCGTCGCCCGCGAGACCGAGGTGCTGCGCCGGCTCGTCGGCGACCCGGCCCGCCCGTACGTCGTGATCCTCGGCGGCTCGAAGGTCTCCGACAAGCTCGGGGTGCTCTCCAACCTGCTGCCCAAGGTCGACAAGCTGCTGGTCGGCGGCGCGATGTGCTTCACGTTCCTCGCGGCGCAGGGCCACGACGTCGGCGGCTCGAAGCTCGAGTCCGACCAGATCGACACCTGCAAGGACCTGCTCAGCCGCTACGCCGACACCCTGGTCCTGCCGACCGACGTCGTCGTGGCCTCCGAGTTCGCCGAGGACGCCCAGACGCGCACCGTCGGGGTGTCGGACATGCCCGAGGGCTGGCTGGGCCTCGACGTCGGCCCGCAGACTGTCGAGCTGTTCGGCTCGCACCTGACCGACGCGGCGACCGTGTTCTGGAACGGCCCGATGGGCGTGTTCGAGATGGCGCCGTTCGCGGCGGGCACCACCGGGGTCGCCGAGGCGGTCGCGGACTCGCCGGCGTTCAGCGTCATCGGCGGCGGAGACTCGGCGTCGGCGATCCGCGCGGCGGGCCTCGACGAGAGCCGCTTCGGCCACATCTCGACCGGCGGCGGGGCCTCGCTCGAGTTCCTCGAGGGCCAGGTCCTGCCCGGCATCGCCGTGCTGGAGGAGGGCGCCTGATGGCGCGCAAGCCGCTCATCGCGGGCAACTGGAAGATGAACCTCAACCACCTCGAGGCCATCGGGGTGACCCAGAAGCTCGCGTTCGCGCTGCCCGGCAAGTACTTCGACGTCGTCGACGTCGCGGTGCTCCCGCCCTTCACCGACCTGCGCAGCGTGCAGACGCTCGTGGACGCGGACTCGATGCCGATCACCTACGGCGGCCAGGACCTCTCGCCGGAGGACTCCGGGGCGTTCACCGGTGACGTGTCGGGGGCGATGCTCGCGAAGCTCGGCTGCACCTGGGTGGTCGTCGGGCACTCGGAGCGCCGCACGATCCACGGCGAGGACGACGAGCTGGTCAACCGCAAGGTCCGCGCGGCCCTGCGCCACGGCCTCACCCCGATCCTGTGCCTGGGGGAGGGCGAGGAGGTCCGGGACGCCGGCGAGCACGTCGGGCACTGCACCGGCCAGCTCGACGCCGCGCTCAAGGGCCTGTCGGCCGACGAGGTCGCCAAGGTCGTCGTGGCCTACGAGCCGGTCTGGGCGATCGGCACCGGCAAGTCCGCCGGGGTGTCCGACGCCCAGGAGGTGTGCCACGCCCTGCGCGAGCGTGTCCGCGAGGTGCACGGCGGGCCGGTGGCCGACGGGATGCGGATCCTCTACGGCGGCTCGGTGAAGTCGAACAACGTCGCGGACCTCGTGCGCTCCGACGACGTCGACGGCGCGCTGGTCGGCGGGGCCAGCCTCGACCCCGAGGGCTTCGCGGAGCTCTGCGCGCTCGCGGCGGGTGGACCCCTGCCGTAGGCGGACCGGGCACGATGCCCCGTTCGGCCGCCGGGTCGTCGCGGGACCGTCACCGGGGCGGGGTATCGTGCACCACAAGCGCCGAGCCCGCACGTCGGGACGGCCAGAACCCCGCTCACACCGGGCGGGGTCGGCACCCGGAGGTCACGGACACCGACATGCGACTGTTCCTCGACATCCTGCTCATCGCGTCCAGCGTGCTGCTGGTGCTGCTGGTGCTGCTGCACCGCGGGCGGGGCGGCGGGCTGTCGTCGCTGTTCGGCGGCGGGGTCCAGTCGAGCCTCGCCGGGTCGAGCGTCGTCGAGAAGAACCTCGACCGTCTGACCCTGTTCGTGGGTGCCATCTGGCTGATCTCCATCGTCGGCACCGGGCTGCTCGTCAAGATCGAAGGCTGACGGGCGGCCCGGGCCTGGAGCGCGCGGGCCGCCCCTGGACGCGGAGGTACTCCGGCGATGGCGACTGGCAACGCGATCCGAGGCACCCGGGTGGGTTCGGGCCCCATGGGTGAGTCCGAGCGCGGGGAGAGCGCGGCCCGCACCGTGGTCTCCTTCTGGTGCTCCAACGGGCACGAGACCCACCCCTCCTTCGCGGTGGACGCGGAGATCCCCACGTCGTGGGACTGCCCGCGCTGCGGCCTGCCGGCCAACACCGACGAGAAGAACCCGCCGCCGGCCAAGCGCACCGAGCCGTACAAGACCCACCTGGCCTACGTGAAGGAGCGCCGCTCCGACGCCGACGGCGAGGCGCTGCTCGACGAGGCGCTGGCGAAGCTGCGCGCCCGGCGCGGCGAGAGCTGACCTTTCCCCGGGTCGCCTGCGCTGCCATCATCCGGGCATGGCGGCCCCCACCGAAATCACCGACACCCGCTTCTCCCTCCCGCAGTCGGCCCTGCCGACGGCGTGGTTCAACGTCGCGCCGCACCTCGCCTCGCCGCTGGACCCGCCGCTGCACCCGGGGACGCGCGAGCCCGTCGGTCCCGACGACCTGGCTCCGCTGTTCGCGCAGGAGCTGATCGGCCAGGAGATGTCGGCCGACCCGTGGATCGACATCCCGGGCGAGGTCCTCGACGTCCTGCGCCTCTGGAGGCCGACGCCGCTCGTGCGCGCCCGCCGTCTCGAGGCGGCGCTGGGCACCACCGCGCGGATCTACTTCAAGGACGAGTCGGTGTCGCCCGCCGGCTCGCACAAGCCGAACTCCGCGGTGCCCCAAGCGTTCTACAACGCCAAGGAGGGCATGACGCGCCTGTCCACCGAGACCGGCGCGGGCCAGTGGGGCACGGCGCTGGCGTTCGCCTGCGCGCAGTACGACCTCGAGTGCGCGGTCTACATGGTGCGCAAGAGCTTCGAGCAGAAGCCGTACCGCAAGGTGATCATGGAGACGTGGGGCGGCACCGTCGTCCCCTCGCCGATCGACGACCCGGGTCACCCCGGTTCCCTCGGTGCAGCGATCTCCGACGCCGTCCGTGACGCCGTCGGCCGCGACGACACGCACTACGCGCTGGGCTCGGTGCTCAACCACGTGCTGCTGCACCAGACCGTCATCGGGCTCGAGGCGCAGCAGCAGCTGGCGACCGCGGGGGAGACCCGCCCGGACGTCGTCATCGCCCCGTGCGGCGGCGGGTCGAACCTCGGCGGCGTCGCACTGCCGTTCCTGCCCGACCCCTCGGTGCGCCTGCTCGCCGCCGAGCCGGCCTCGTGCCCGACCCTGACCCAGGGCCGCTACGAGTACGACTTCGGCGACACCGCGGGCTTCACGCCCCTGATGAACATGTACACGCTGGGCCACGACTTCGTGCCGCCGGGCATCCACGCCGGCGGGCTGCGCTACCACGGTGACTCGCCGATCATCTCCAAGCTGGTCCACGAGGGCCGCATGGAGGCGGTGGCCCATCGCCAGCGCGCCGTGTTCGAGGCGAACGTGCTGTTCGCGCGCGTCGAGGGCAAGGTCCCGGCGCCGGAGGCCGGGCACGCGATCGCGTCGGTGATCCAGGAGGCCAACGACGCGACGGCCAAGGGCGAGGACCGCGTGATCCTCTTCAACTACTGCGGCCACGGCCTGCTCGACCTCGCCGCCTACCAGGAGTACCTGGCCGGCGACCTCGTCGACGAGCCCTGAGCCCGGCGTCCTGAGCGAAGGGCACCTTCGGTCGGATAGACCGGCGAGGGGCGCCCTTCGCCGGAACGCGCGCGAGCCCGTGGTTCCGAGCGAGGGGCACCTTCGGTCGGATAGATCGGCGAGGGGCGCTCTTCGCCGGCTCGGCCGCGATCGTCAGCCGGTGCCGGGCAGCGGCTCCTGTCCGGCGTCGTAGACGAGCTGGTCCCCGGAGTGCCGCACGCCGTCGGTGGGGTGGTGCTCCGGGGTCCGGCCGTCGTGCATGAGGTGGCGGACGGCCGTGTCGCGGACGAGCACGACGTGGTCGGCGACGAGACGGCGATGGCAGCGCCACCACACCGACTCCGAGCACAGGATCGCCGTCGGCTCCGGGGCGCCGAGCAGCTCGTCGACGGCGTCGGTGAACACCGGCGTGCGCATGTGGGCGGCGTAGCCCGCGAAGGCGCGGTCGCGCAGCGCGGTGTCGGGGGAGTCGTTCGGCCGGCTGCGACGCCCGCCGAGGCGCTCGTCCCAGCGGTAGGCGACGCCCACCCGGGTCAGCGCCGGTCCCAGGGCCTCGCGCGCCACCGACGGGTCGCGCCGGCTCCCCGGGTACCGGCGGACGTCGACGACGGCCGCGATGCCGGCGTCGGCGACCAGGCGGGCGACCGCGGGGCCGTCGAGCGTGCCGTGGCCGACCGTCCACAGCGTGTCCATGCCGCCATCCTCGCGCTTCCGGGCAGCGGGAGCTCCCTCGCGACGGGACGGGTGCCGTGGTGGGGTGGCGCCCATGACGACCGTGCGCGAGGCGTCCCTGGCCGTGCTGCGCAGCCACGGCATCACGACGATCTTCGGCAACCCGGGCTCGACCGAGCTGCCGATGTTCCGCGACTTCCCCGACGACTTCCGCTACGTCCTCGGGCTGCAGGAGTCGGTGGCGGTCGGCGCGGCCGACGGGTACGCGCAGGGGACCGGGCGGGCGGCGCTGGTGAACCTGCACTCCGCCGCCGGCGTCGGGCACGGCCTGGGCAACGTGTTCACCGCGTTCCGCAACCGCACGCCGCTGGTGCTCGTCGCCGGGCAGCAGGCCCGCTCGCTGCTCGTCGGCGAGCCGTTCCTGTTCGCCGAGCGCCCGGCGGAGTTCCCCGAGCCGTACGTGAAGTACAGCCGCGAGCCCGCCCGCGCGCTCGACGTGCCCGCGACACTGGCGCGGGCGATCCACGTGGCCACGACCCCGCCGTGCGGCCCGGTGCTGATCTCGGTGCCCGTCGACGACTGGGACCAGGAGGCGACCCCGGTGCCCGCCCACACCGTGGCGGGGACGGTCGCCGGCGACCCCGACGTGCTCGGCGACCTCGCCGCCCGCCTCGCGGCCGCCCGCGCACCGGCGCTCGTCGTCGGCGGCGAGGTGGACCGCGACGGGGCGTTCGACGACGTCGTCGCGCTCGCCGAGCGCCACGCCGCCCGCGTTTACGTCGCGCCGATGTCCCCGCGCTGCGGCTTCCCCGAGCGCCACCGGCTCTTCGGCGGCTTCCTGCCCGCCGCGCACGACGGCATCCGCGCCGCGCTCGACGCCCACGACCTGGTCCTGGTGCTCGGCTCGCCGGTCTTCCCGTTCCACACCGAGGGCGCCGTCCCCGGCGACACGGCCGTGCCCGAGGCCACCGAGCTCGTGCAGCTCACCGAAGACCCGGCCCACGCCGCCTGGACGCCCGTCGGTACGTCCGTCGTCACCGGCGTGCGCCACGGCGTGCGGGCCCTGCTCGCCGGGCCGCCGCCACCGGAGCGCCCGCTGCCGGCGCCCGGACCACGGGCCGAACGCGTCGCCGCCGGCGGCGGCGTCATCACCGAGGAGCTGCTGCTGCAGACCCTCGCCGACCTCCGGCCCGCGGACTCCGTCGTCGTCGAGGAGGCGCCGGCCACGCGCGGGCCGATGCACGCGCACCTGCCGTTCGACCGGGCGGGGAGCTTCTACACGTGCGCGAGCGGGGGCCTGGGCCACGGGCTGCCGGCGGCGGTGGGGATGGCGCTGGCCCGTGCCGAGCGGGTCGTGGCCCTCATCGGTGACGGGTCGGCGATGTACGGGATCCAGGCGCTGTGGTCGGCCGCGCAGCTGGGCGTCCCGCTGACGATCGTCGTGGTGCACAACGCCCGCTACCGCGCCCTCGACCAGTTCGCCGAGCACTTCGGCATCACCAAGCCCGTCGGCACCGCGCTGCCGGGGCTGGACTTCGTCGCCCTCGCCGCCGGTCAGGGCGTCGCGGGCGTGCGCGTCGAGCACCCCGACGAGCTCGAGCCCGCCCTCGCCGACGCCCTGGCCTCGCCCGCGCCGGTGGTGCTCGACGTGATCGTGGCCTGAGGCCGCTCAGACGTCGGTCGGCATGTTCCGCAGCTCGACCGGGCTGGACTTCACGACCGCCGTCACCGTGGCCGCGTGGTCCTGCCAGATCTCGAGGACGCGGTCGAGGTCGGCGACGTCGCGGACCTGGACGCGCATGAGCAGGCAGTCCTCGCCGGTGATCTTGTGGCACTCGACGACCTCGGGCTGCCGGGCCGCGAGCTGCTCGGAGATCTTCCCCTGGCCCAGTGCGGGGCGCACGCGCACCCACGCGGCGATGGGGTAGCCGAGCGCCGCCGGGTCGATGTCCAGGCGGTAGCCGCGGATCACGCCCGTGCGCTCGAGGCGCTGGACCCGCTCGGTGACCGCCGGGGCCGACATCCCGACCCGCCGGCCCAGCGCCGACATGCTCTGGCGGGGGTCCTCCTCGAGCTCCGCGAGGATGCGCCGGTTGGTCTCGTCGAGCAGCTTGTCGTTCTCCAGGCGCGGTGCGCCCCGCACTTCGGAAACTGCAGTCATCTGGCCACTATCCCCGTGAGAACGCCATGGAGTCCAGAGCCGGAGCCTTCGATACTTGTCCCCATCAGCAACGAGGGTCGAGGGGATGATCGAGATGGTCACGTTCTTCGGGGTGCTCCTGGTCGTGGGCTTCCTCGCGGTGGCGCGCTACGGCGTCGACAGTCGCACCGGAGAGGACCCCACGGGTCGCGACCCGGCCTGGCCGATCACGCGCCGCCCGCACACGCTGCGCGGGGACGCGGTCCTGCTCGGCGAGCTGGCCCGCCGGGTCTCCGCCCACCAGCAGCTCTGGTCGGCCTACGAGCGCAGCCTGCGGCCCTGGGAGAACGAGCAGAGCGAGCGGAACGAGCTCACACGACGGTCGTGAGCGTGGGGGTGTCGACGCCGAGGGAGTCCCACGCCTCGGCGAGCCGGGCGACGGCGTCGTCCAGTGCGTCGGGGGAGAGGGTGTAGGGCAGGCGCAGGTACTGCTCGAACGCCCCGCCGGTGGCGAAGCGGGGCCCGGCGGCGAGGTGCACACCGAAGCGCGCCGCCGCTTCGACCAGGGCGCTCGAGCGCGGGACGCCGAGGTCGACCCAGAGGCTGAAGCCGCCCGAGGGGTTCGGCACCCGCCACTCCGGCAGGGCCCGCGCGAGCGCCCCGCGCAGGTGGTCACGGCGGTGGGCGAGGGTCTGCCGGCTGGCCTCCACCAGCTCGTCGAGGCGCTCCACGAGACCGACCGCCACCAGCTGCTCGAGGACCGGCGTCGAGATGTCGTCCGAGGCCCGGGCCGCGGCGATCCGGCGCAGCAGGGTCCGCGGGGCGCGCAGCCAGCCGATGCGCAGCCCGCCCCACACCGTCTTGGAGAGCCCGCCGGTGGTGATCACGGGCGTGCCGCCCGCCCCGGCCCAGGCACCCAGCGGCGGGGGCACGGGGGTGTCGAGCCACATCTCGCGCAGGCAGTCGTCGACGACCAGCGCGACGCCGTGGCGGCCGGCGGCGGCGACGACCGCGGCGCGGGTCTCCGGGCTCATCACCGCGCCCGTCGGGTTCTGGTGGTCGACGACGAGGTAGCCGAGCGTGGGCGTCGCGGCCCGCATCGCGGCGGACAGCGCGTCGAGGTCCCAGCCCGGACGCCCGCTCGCCGGGTCCTCGACCATCGCCACGGGCACCGCCCGCGCCGAGGCGTGCCGGCACAGGTCGATCGCGCCGGGATAGGTGGGCTGCTCGATGAGCACCCGGTCGCCGGGGCGCACCAGCGTGCGGGTGACGAGGGAGTGGGCGTGCTGGGCGCCGGCGGTGATCATCACCTCGTCCGCCGAGGTCCGCAGGCCCTGCGCGGTCAGGCGGGCGGCGACGGCCTCGCGCAGCGCGGGCAGGCCGAGGACGTCGTAGCCGGTGGAGGTGAGGTGCGTCGGCAGCTCGGCGAGGGCGCGTGCCGCCGCCTCACTCATGGCCTCCATGGGCGCCCAGGGGGCGGCGTGGGCGAGGTCGATGACCGCGCGGCCGCCGTCCTGGGTCTGCGGCGCGCCCATCGGGGCGAAGGGGCTGTAGCCGGTGGGGCCGACGTGCAGCGTGCCGTCGAGCGGGGCCCCGTTCGGCGGGCCCGACCCGGCCGGCGGCGTCGCGGGCGAGGCCGTCCACGTCCCCGACCCGCGGCGCCGCACGAGGTAGCCGTCCTCGCGCAGCTCCTGGTAGGCCGCCGCGACCGTCCCGCGCCCGACCCCGAGGGCGACGGCGAGCTCGCGCTCGCTCGGCACCCGCGTCCCCACCGCGAGGCGCCCGTCGGAGAGCAGCGTGGCGATCCGGCCGGCGAGGGCGGCCTGCGCGCTCACCGCCGGACCGGCGCCCTCGCGCCAGCCGCGGAGCAGGCGGGCGAGGCTCCCGGCACCGAGGTGGTCGTCCATGCCACGCAGTCTGCCACTTCTGCCACTGTGGGTGCCACTTGCTCCTGATTGGCCGTGGCGGCGCCTGCCAATGGCAGCCACTCTGGATGACGTCCAGCCACTTCTCCCCGAGGAGCTCCCGATGGTCCTGACCGTCACCGTGCTCGGCGTCGTCGTCGTCGCCGGGCTCCTGCTCGTCGCGCGCTACGGCGCCGACTCCCGCGCCACCGGCGACCCGACCGGCCGCGACCCGATGTGGCCGTCCGCCCCGACGCGCGAGCACACGCCCGCCTCGGACCTCCGGATCGTCCGCGCCTGGCTCGCCCGGTTCGACGCCCACCGCCGCTGCTGGGACCTCTTCGAGCGGACCCTGCGCCCCTGGGAGAGCGATCAGCGCACGCCGTCGAGCACCGCGGCGGCGCCCCGCTGGAGCAGCACCCAGTCGAAGCCCAGCGCGATCACCTGGTAGCCGCGGTCGGCCATCGCCCGGGCCTCCGGCGGGGAGAACGCGTTCCCGCCGAGGACGACGGGGCTGTCGAGGACGACGGCCTCGGCCCGTGCGACGGCCGCCTGCACCTCCGGGTGGTCGGGGCGTCCGCGGTACCCCATGCTGACCGCGAGGTCGTGCGTGCCGATCACCGCGGCGTCGACGCCCGGGACCGCGACGATCTCGTCGATGCGGTCGATCGCCTCCGGGTGCTCGACGAGCACCATCGTCACGACCTCGTCGTCGGCGGCGCTCAGGTACTCGGGCATCGTCATCCCGAAGCGGGCCGGGGCGTAGAACGGGCCCCACTGGCGCTCGCCGGCCGGCGGGTAGCGCCCGGACCGCGCCGCGGCGGCCGCGTCGGCACCGGTGCGGACCTGCGGGTACACGATCCCCGAGGCGCCGGCGTCGAGCACCGGCTTGGCCAGCCACGGCAGGTTCTCGGGCACCCGGACGATGGGTGCCACGTCGGTGCCCGCGCTGGCCGCCACCATGGCGTGGGCCGCCTCGATCGAGATCGGGCCGTGCTCCATGTCGATCATCAGCCAGTCGAAGCCGGCGCGCGCCAGCAGCTGCATCGCGGCGGTGCCGGGGATCGTGACCCCGATCCCGTAGGTCGTCTCCCCGGCCCGCCAGCGTGTCCGCAGGTTCATCGGCGCCCTCTCACCCCGGGGGCGATCCTGCCGCGCGTCAGAGCTGCGCGGCAGCCTCCTGGTCGAGCAACCACAGCGTCCGCTCGGTCCCGCGCAGCCCCGCCAGGGGGACGTCGACCTCGGACGCGCCGCCCTGCGCCCGCGCGAGCGCCTCGGCCTTGCCGCTGCCCGCGGCCACGAGCCAGATCTCGCGGGCGTGGCGGGCCGCCGACAGCGTGAGGCTCACGCGGGTCGGCGGCGGCTTGGGGCAGTCGCGCACGGCCACCACGCCGGCCGCGGCGGCGTGCACCGCGGGGGAGTCGGGGAAGACCGACAGGACGTGGCCCTCGGGGCCGCAGCCCGCGAGCAGCACGTCGAACGCGGGGATGGCGCCCTCCCCGCCGAGGCGCACCGCCGCCGACGACAGGGTCTTCGCGTAGACGTCCGCGGCGAGGTCCGGGTCGCCGCCGCCGGCGTCCTCGGGCGCGTCGGAGGCGGCCATCGGGTGCACGCGCGCCGGGTCGAGCGGCAGCGCGTCGAGCAGTGCCTCGCGGGCCTGGGCGTCGTTGCGCTCGGCGTCGCCGGCCGGGACGAAGCGCTCGTCGCCCCAGAACACCTCGACCGCCGACCAGTCCACGGCGTCGCGCCGTGCGGAGGCGGCGACCTCGCGCAGCATGGCGATCCCGATCCCGCCGCCGGTCAGCACGACGGAGGCGAGACCCCGCGCGGCCTGGGCCGCCGCGAGCGCCGTGAGCAGGCGCTCGGCGGCGTCGCGGGCGGCGGTGTCCTCGTCGGCGTGGACGACGACCTCGACCGTGCTCATGCGGTCACCTTCCTCGCCGACGACCGCGTGCGTCCCGCCGGCTTGTTCTGCGAGGCCTCGAGCGCCTCGGCGAAGATGTCGTCGGGGTCGAGGCGGCGCAGCTCCTCGGCGAGGCACTCGCGGATGGTGCGCCGGGACAGCGCCACGCGGCGGTCGGGCTGACCGGGCTGCGAGAGGACGGCGCTCTTGGCGTCGAGGCGGCGCAGCTCCACCGGTCCGCTCGCGCGCTCGAGGCGCACGGCCGCGATCTGGCCGCCCTGCCCGCCCGGGACGTCCTCGTTCTTGCGGGCCACGGGGCAGTGCAGGCGTGACGAGAGCCAGCCCGCCAGGAGATCGGTGGACGCGGAGTCGGGCGCGCCGGACACCGTCGCCCCGGTGATGCGCTCGTGCGGGGGCTGGTCGAGCGCCGCGGTGAGCAGCGCGCGCCAGCTCGTGATGCGGCTCCACGCGAGGTCGGTGTCGCCCGGGTGGTAGCGCTGGCGCAGCTTGCCCAGCGCCTTCGACGGCGACTTCGCCCCGGAGACGTCGGTGATCCGGCGCCCGGCGACGCCGCCCACCGGGTCCTCCGCCGGCACGGCGGGCGCCTCGCCCGGCCACCACGCCACGATCGGCGCGTCGGGCAGCAGCAGCGGGACGACGATGGCCCCGCCCTGGTCGGCCAGCGGGCCGTACATGCGCAGCACGATGACCTCGCTCGCGCCGGCGTCGCCGCCGATACGGATCTGGGCGTCGAGGCGCGACGCCGCCCGCCGCACCCCGCGGGCCAGGACGAGCACGCGGCACGGGTGCTCGCGGCTCGCGTCGTTGGCGGCCTGGATGGCGGCCTCGGCCTCGGGACCGTCCTCGGTGATGATGATCAGCGTCAGGACGCGCCCGAGCGCCACCGCGCCCGCGCTCTCGCGCAGGTCGACCATCGTGCGGTTGACCGCCGACGTGTCCGTCGACGGGAGATCGACGATCACGGTCTCCTCCAGGTCCGCCCGGTGCGCTCGAGCAGCGTGTCGGCCGACGGCGGGCCCCACGTGCCGGCCGCGTAGCTGTCGGGCGACCCCTCGCGGTGCCACTTGTCGATCACCGGGTCGAGGATCCGCCAGGACAGCTCGACCTCGGTGTTGGTCGGGAACAGCGACGGCTCGCCGAGCAGGACGTCGAGCAGCAGGCGCTCGTAGGCCTCGGGGGAGGCCTCGGTGAACGCCGTGCCGTAGCCGAAGTCCATCGTGACGTCGCGGACCTCCATGCCCGAGCCCGGCACCTTCGAGCCGAACCGCAGGGTGACGCCCTCGTCCGGCTGCACCCGCACGACCAGCGCGTTCTGGCCGAGCTCCTCGGTCATGGTCTGGTCGAACGGCAGGTGCGGGGCGCGCTTGAACACCACGGCGATCTCGGTGACCCGCCGGCCCAGGCGCTTGCCCGTGCGCAGGTAGAACGGCACGCCAGCCCACCGGCGGGTGTTCACCGAGCACGTGATCGCCGCGTAGGTCTCGGTGACCGAGTCGGTCGGGAAGCCCTCCTCCTGCTGCAGGCCCTTGACCTCCGAGGAGCCCTGCCACCCGGCGGCGTACTGGCCGCGGGCGGTGGTCTCGTCGAGGGGCTCGGCCAACGTCGTGGCCGACAGGACCTTGATCTTCTCCTCGCGCAGGTCGTGCGGCGAGAAGGAGACCGGCTCCTCCATCGCGGTCAGCGCGAGCAGCTGCAGCAGGTGGTTCTGGATGACGTCGCGGGCCGCGCCGATGCCGTCGTAGTAGCCGGCGCGCCCGCCCACCCCGATGTCCTCGGCCATCGTGATCTGCACGTGGTCGACGTGGTGGGCGTTCCAGATCGGCTCGAACAGCTCGTTGGCGAACCGCAGCGCCAGCAGGTTCTGGACGGTCTCCTTGCCGAGGTAGTGGTCGATGCGGAAGACCGAGTCCTCGGGGAAGACGTCGTTGACGATCCCGTTGAGCTCCTGCGCCGAGCGCAGGTCGTGGCCGAACGGCTTCTCGATGACGACGCGGCGCCACACGTCGCCCTCGTCGTCGGCGAGCCCCGAGCGCGAGAGCTGCTTGCACACGGTGGGGAACGCCGACGGCGGGATCGACAGGTAGAACGCGTGGTTGCCGTTGGTGCCGCGCTCGGAGTCGAGCTCGGCGACGCAGGCGGCGAGCCGGTCGAACGCGTCGTCGTCGTCGAAGGTGCCCTGCACGAAGCGCAGGCCCTCGGACAGGCGGTCCCACACCTCCTGGCGGAACGGGGTGCGGGAGTGCTCGCGCACGGCGTCGTGCACGACCTCGGCGAAGTCCTGGTCGGCCCAGTCGCGGCGCGCGAACCCGACGAGCGCGAAGCCCGGCGGCAGCAGGCCGCGGTTGGCCAGGTCGTAGATGGCCGGCATCAGCTTCTTGCGCGCGAGGTCCCCCGTCACGCCGAACAGCACCAGGCCCGAGGGCCCGGCGATCCGCGGGAGCCGCTTGTCACGGGCGTCCCGCAGCGGGTTGGTCCAGGTCTCGGCTCGGGTGTCGGGATGTGGGTGCCCCGCGCGGGTCACCGACTCACCGCCTGCACCGCGTTCGCCAGCGCCACCAGCCCCGCGGCCCGGTCGGCGAGGTGCAGCCGCAGCACCGGGCGCGGCGAGCCGCCGTTCTTGGCCGCCGCGAGCACCCCGGCGTCGCCGCGGGCCTGCGCGTGCTCGAGCGTGCCGAACGAGAACGACTGCCCCGGGATGGCCAGGTCGTCGGCGACCGAGCCCGTGATCTGCAGGAACACGCCGTTCTGGTGGCCGCCCTTGTGGTACTGCCCGGTGGAGTGCAGGAACCGCGGGCCCCAGCCGAACGTGGTCTGCAGGCCCGTCGCCTTGGCGAGCTCCGGGCGCAGCGTCGCGAACGACGCGTCGTCCAGCCGGTCCAGGTAGGCCTGCACCGCGATGTAGCCCGCGTCCGGCGCCGCGTTCACGAGCGCCTGCAGCGCGTCGATCACGGTGGCCGGCTGCCCGAGCCAGCTGGCGTCGCCCGCGGCGCGGATCTCGATGACCCCGTCGGTGACGATCGGCGCGTCGTCGGCGCCGGCGTCCCCCGAGCCGCCCTCCGCCGAGGCGAGCAGGTCGCGCGTGGCCTGCTTCGCCGACTCGACGTCGGGCTGGTCGAACGGGTTGATGCCGATGAGGCGGCCGGCCAGCGCGACGGCGTGCTCCCAGAGCAGGAACTGCCCGCCGAGTGTGCCGGTGACCGACACCTGCGCGCCGGAGTCCGCCGGCCCGATCGACACCGCGGTCGCGTCCGCCTTGTGGTCGGCGTAGCCCGGCGCGTCCGGGCCCTCGACGACCACGGGGAGCAGGCCGGTGCCCTGCTTGCCCGTGGACTCCGCGATGAGCTGCTCGGCCCAGTTGCCGAAGCCGACGAGCCCGGAGCCGGTGTCGGCGAGGACGAGCTTCTCGGCGCCGGCGTTGTGGGCTGCGGCCATGGCGGCCGCCAGCACGACCGCCGGGTTGTCGGCGCTGTCGCGCGCCAGCTCCGGGGCGGCCGCGGCGGCCTCGTCGAGCAGCGCGCCGATGTCGACGCCCGTGAGCGCCGAGGGCACCAGACCGAACGCGGTGAGCGCCGAGTAGCGCCCGCCGACGCCGGGGTCGGCCTCGATCAGCTTGCGGTAGCCCTGGTCGCGCGCCAAGTCGCCGAGCTTGGTACCCGGGTCGGTGACGACGACCATCCGCGACGCGGCGTCGATGCCGTTGGCCTCGAAGACCTCGGCGAACACGCGGCGCTGGCTGTCGGTCTCGACCGTGCCGCCCGACTTCGAGGACACGACGAGCACCGTGCGGGTCAGGTCGCCGGCGAGGGCGTCCGAGACCTGCATCGGGTCGGTGGTGTCGAGCACGACCAGCGGGAACTCGCCGCCGACCGGCCCGCCCGAGCGCGTCGCGCAGATGACCTCGGGCGCGAGCGACGAGCCGCCCATGCCGGCGAGCACCACGCGGTCGACGCCGTCGTCGTGCAGCTCGCGGCGCAGGGCCGCGAGCTCGTCGACGAGCGGGCGGGACGACTCGTGCAGGCTCACCCAGCTCAGGCGCTTGCTCGCCTCGGGCTCGGCGTCGGGGCCCCAGAGGGTGGCGTCCCCGGCCGAGAGCTTCGACGCGGCCGCGTCGCCGACGAGCTTCTCGACCAGCGCGTTCGCCGCGTCGGCGAGGGTCTGGTCGACGATGCGGACCTCGGCTCCGCTGCTCACTTGTCCTGCTCCGGGCTGCGGCGGGTCAGCTGGTCGGACACCGTCGCGGTGAGCTCGGCCCACGAGTCGTCGAACTTCTTGACGCCCTCGTCCTCGAGCACCTGGTAGACGTCGTCGACGTCGATGCCGACGTGGGCGAGGCCCGCGAAGACCTCGCGGGCGGCGTCCTCGGTGCCGGTGACGGCGTCGCCGTGGAGCTCGCCGTGGTCCGCGAAGGCCTTGAGCGTGGCCTCGGGCATCGTGTTCACCGTGTTCGGCGCGGCCAGCTCGGTCACGTAGAGCGTGTCCGGGTAGGCCTTGTTCTTCACGCCGGTCGAGGCCCAGAGCGGGCGCTGCGGCTTGGCGCCGGCGCCCTTGAGCGCCGCCCACCGCTCGGTGCCGAACACCTCGAGGAACGCGGCGTAGGCGAGGCGGGCGTTGGCGATGGCCGCGGTGCCGCGCAGGTTCAGCGCGGCGTCGGTGCCGATGGCGTCGAGGCGCTTGTCGACCTCGGAGTCGACGCGCGAGACGAAGAACGAGGCGACCGAGGCCATGCCGGTGAGGTCGTGGCCGTTGGCGCGGGCCTGCTCCATGCCGGAGAGGTAGGCCTCCATGACCTCGCGGTAGCGCGCCACCGAGAAGATCAGCGTGACGTTGACGCTGATGCCCTCGGCGAGCGTGCGCGTGATCGCCGGGATGCCCTCGCGGGTCGCCGGGATCTTGATCATCAGGTTGGGCCGGTCGACCGTCTTCCAGAGGTCGGCGGCCTCGGCGACCGTGGCCTCGGTGTCGTGCGCCTTGCCCGGGTCGACCTCGAGCGACACGCGCCCGTCGACGCCGCCGGTGCGCTGCCACACGCCGCGGAACACGTCGCAGGCGCGGCGCACGTCCTCGGTGGTGAGCTCGCGGATCGCGTCCTCGACCGAGGCGCCGCGGGCGGCGAGCCCGTCGAGGTCCTCGGCGTAGTGGTCGGCGTCCGCGAAGGCGCTCGCGAAGATCGTCGGGTTGCTGGTGACGCCGACGACCTCATCGTCCTCGATCAGCGAGGTGAGGTTGCCGGATTCGATGCGCTGGCGGGACAGGTCGTCCAGCCAGACGGAGACGCCGGCCGCGGAGAGGTCGGCGAGGGGGGTGTTGGTGGCCATCAGGGGGTCCTCCTCGGACTCGCTGCCAGGCGGGCGATCAGGCGTTGTGCTCGGCGGCCCGGGCGAGCGTGCGTCGCCCGGCCTCGACCACGTGCTGCGTCGTGAAGCCGAACTGCTGGAACAGCGTCTTGTAGTCGGCGCTGGCGCCGAAGTGCTCGATCGAGACGCACTCGCCGTCGTCGCCGACGAACTGGTGCCAGGTCAGGGACACGGCGGCCTCGACGGACACGCGGGCCTTGACCTCGGGCGGGATGACGTGGCGGGTGTACGAACGGTCCTGCGCCTGGAACCACTCGACGCAGGGCATGCTCACCACCCTGGTGGGAACGCCCTCGTCCTCGAAGACCTTCCGGGCCTCGACGGCCAGCTGCACCTCGGAGCCGGTCGCGATGAGGATCAGCTGCGGCTGTCCGGTGCTGGCGTCGGCGAGCGTGTAGCCGCCGCGGGCGACGCCGTCGGCGTCGGTGCCCTCGAGGATCGGCAGGTTCTGCCGGGTGAGCGCGAGGCCGGCCGGGCCGGTCGGGTTGTCGAGCACCGCGCGGACCGCCGCCGAGGTCTCGTTGGCGTCGGCGGGACGCACGATCGACAGGCCCGGCACCGCGCGCAGCGAGGCGAGCTGCTCGATCGGCTGGTGGGTCGGGCCGTCCTCGCCCAGACCGATCGAGTCGTGGGTCCAGATGTAGGTGGTCGGCAGCTTCATCAGCGCCGCGAGCCGGACCGCGGGCCGCATGTAGTCCGAGAAGATCAGGAACGTGCCGCCGTAGACCCGCGTGCCGCCGTGCAGCGCGATCCCGTTGAGGATCGAGCCCATCGCGTGCTCGCGGACGCCGAAGTGCAGCGTGCGGCCGTACGGGCTCATCTGGCCCCACATGTTCGTGGAGACCGTCGACGGCCCGAACGAGTCGGCGCCCTTGATCGTCGTGTTGTTGCTCTCCGCGAGGTCGGCCGACCCGCCCCAGAGCTCGGGAAGCTCCGGCCCGATCTCGCCGAGGATCTTCTGCAGCGCCTTGCGGGTGGCGACGGGGTCCCCGCCGACCTCCCAGCTCGGGAGCTTGTCGTGCCAGCCGTCGGGCAGCTGCCGGCGCGCCATGCGCTCGAGCAGCGCGCGGCGCTCCGGGTTGGCGGCCGCCCAGTCGGCGAACTGCTTGTCCCAGGCCTCGTGCTCGGCCTTGCCGCGCTGGCCGACCGAGCGGGCGTGGGCGAGCACGTCGTCGTCGATCGCGAAGTGCTTGTCCGGGTCGAAGCCCAGGATCTCCTTGACCGAACGGACCTCGGGCTCGCCGAGCGCGGCACCGTGCGCGGCACCGGTGTTCATCTTCTCCGGCGCGGGATAGCCGATGATCGTGCGCAGCGCGATGAAGCTGGGGCGCCCGGTCTCGGCCTTCGCGTTGGCCAGCGCCTCGCGGATGCCGACGACGTTCTCGCCGCCGCGCACCACCTGGGTGTGCCAGCCGTAGGCGTCGTAACGCTCGACGACGTCCTCGGAGAGGGCGACGGTGGTGTCGTCCTCGATCGAGATGTGGTTGTCGTCGTAGATCACGACGAGGTTGCCGAGCTGCTGGCGGCCGGCGATCGAGCTCGCCTCGGCCGTCACGCCCTCCTCGATGTCGCCGTCGGAGCAGATGACGTACACGAAGTGGTCGAACGGGCTCTCGCCCTGCGGCGCGTCCGGGTCGAAGAGGCCGCGCTCACGGCGGGCCGCCATCGCCATGCCGACCGCGGAGGCGAGGCCCTGGCCCAGCGGGCCGGTGGTGATCTCGACGCCGGGCGTGTGGCTGTACTCGGGGTGCCCCGGCGTGGCCGAGTCCCAGGTGCGCAGCTCCTCGAGGTCTCGCATCTCCAGGCCGTAGCCGGCGAGGAACAGCTGCAGGTACAGCGTCAGGCTCGAGTGCCCGCAGGACAGGACGAAGCGGTCGCGGCCCTGCCAGCCCGGGTCGGACGGGTCGTGGCGCATGGTGTGCTGGAACAGCTCGTAGGCCAGCGGCGCCAGCGACATCGCGGTGCCCGGGTGACCGTTGCCGACCTTCTGCACGGCGTCGGCGGCGAGCACGCGGATGGTGTCGACGGCCTTCTGGTCCAGCTCCGACCAGTCGTCGGGGCGATGGGGCGTCAGCAGTGCCTGGATCTCGTCGGGGTCCTCGCTCGCGGGCTGCGTGTTGCTCACATCGGTGGCGGTCACGAGGTGCCTTCCTGCATGTCGGTCCGGGTGCGGGCGATGCTCCCACGGGATCGATTCAAGTCCGTACGGACCTGCGTCGATTCCCAGTCGTGGGACCGTCCCGGAGATACCCTCGCGCCCCGGTGCGGACACCGTCCACCTATCATCCTGGCGTCGTCGGGTCGTGACGTGGCGGACACCGCACCGGTCGGAGGACGCCCCCCGCGAGCGGGCGGGGCCGCGGGGGTGCAGACTTCACCGACGACAGCGTGTAGGAGACGCCGGTCGTGCCCGAAGCAAGTACGTCCACCACAGCGAGGTGCCACCGAGTGAGCACGGCGGTCGGCCCGGTCCCCGCGACGCGGCGGGGCGGCCTGCTCACCACCGTGCGGGCCTATCTGGCGCTGACGAAGGCTCGGATCATCGAGCAGCTGCTCGTGGTCACGGTGCCGGCGATGATGCTCGCCGAGCGGTCGGTGCCGTCCCTGTGGCTCGTGCTCTCCGTCCTCGTCGGCGGAGCCGGCGCCGCGGCCAGCGCGCACGCGCTGAACTGCGTCGTCGACGCCGACATCGACGCGAAGATGGCGCGGACCCGCAAGCGCCCGCTGGCCCGCGAGGCCGTCCCCCGCTCGCACGCCCTGGTGTTCGGGCTCGTGCTGGGCGCCCTGTCGGCGGTGTGGCTCGGGTTCACCGCGAACTGGGTGGCCGCGGGCCTCTCGGTCGCCGCGATCGCCTTCTACATCCTCGTCTACACGCTGCTGCTCAAGCGCCGGACCGCCCAGAACATCGTCTGGGGCGGCGCCGCGGGATGCATGCCCGTGGTGATCGGCTGGGCGGCCGTGACGGGCACCGTGGGCTGGCCCGCCTGGGTCCTCTTCGCGATCATCTTCTTCTGGACGCCGCCGCACTTCTGGGCGCTCGCGATGCGCTACCGCGACGACTACGCGGCCGCCGGCATCCCGATGCTCCCGGTCGTCGCCTCACCCCGTCGGGTGAGCCGCCAGATCGTCGCCTACTCGTGGGCGATGGTGGCCTGGTCGGCGCTCCTGATCCCCGCGACCTCCTGGATCTACCTCGGCGTCGCGGCCCTCGGCGGCATCTGGTTCCTGATCGCGGCGCACCGCCTCGACGCCGCGGTGAAGCGCGACGAGGTCGTGCAGTCCATGCGCCTGTTCCATCTCTCGAACACCTACCTGACGGGCCTGTTCGTGGCGGTGGCGATCGACTCGGCCTTCGGCTGGCCGGCCTTCGGCTGGCCGTTCTAGGTGTACTGACCGGACACGTTGGTTGAGCGCGTGTGACGACACGGTCTGAATGATCTTGAGGGGAGGACCTCTCGGGAGTGCTGTGGAGCTG
>NZ_SNYO01000016.1 GCF_004363095.1 Actinomycetospora succinea | reverse complement strand
CAAACTCTCCAACAAAAAACATTGGAACAAACAGTCCCAGCAAAAACACCCAACCCCCACTGGCATGAAAGGTCAGGCGACTCAAAGAAACCCCACGACACCACAACCCACAAAGGGACGCGATGCCGACGAGGACAAACACACCAAAACATTCAGCACACTGTTGAGTTCTCAAAGGACAACCACACGCGTCTCGCCGCGACCGTTTCCGGTCGAGTTCCTCGCGGTGATGACCACTGTACCCGACTCGATTCGCGGCCGATTCCAGGGGGTCCCTGTCGGTCCGTCCCGATGTCGGGCGGAGGCGATCTGCTCGGTCCCGGAGGACGTCGGCCTGATCGCCGGTGTTCGACTGTACCCGAGGCCGAGGGCCCCGGTCGGCTCCCGGCCGGCCGCTGTCCGCGTCCGTTCCCCGGGTGCGATGACCACTGTACGCGATGCTCCGGGGTGCCCCGAGCACCCGGGGTCAGGTCCGGCGTTCGCCCACGTCAGCGCTGGTGTCCGCGCTCGTCTCACCCTCCGGCGGCGCCGGGCGCCCCGTCGTCGCGAGGGAACGGAGCATGGCGTTGTAGGCCTCGAGGTCACGGTCGCCGTCGCGGTCGGCCCGCCGGTCCTCACGTCGTGCGGTCCGCTCGTCGGCGCGCGACCACTGGACGAGCAGGGCGATCAGCACGATGAGCATCGGGACCTCGCCCGTCGCCCACGCGAGGCCGCCGCCGGCGGTCTGGTCGGCGAGGCGGTCGATCCACGGCATCTCGAGCTGCTGGTAGAAGCCCGAGCCGATCACCGTGGCGGAGGTCATCACCGCGATCCCGAAGAACGCGTGCAGCGGGATCGCGACGAACAGCAGGCCGAGACGGCCCACGGGCGGCAGCTGCCGGGGGCTGGGGTCGATGCCCACGATCGGCCAGAAGAAGATCAGCCCGACGAGCAGGAAGTGGATGTTCATCGCCAGGTGCGCCCAGTGCGACTCGAGCGCCACGGCGAACATCCCGGAGAAGTACAGGACGTAGAAGCTGCCGACGAACAGCGCGAGGGCGACGAGCGGGTGCGTCAGCACCCGGGCGACGGGTGAGTGCACGGCCGAGAGGACCCATTCGCGGGGCCCGGGCGGAGCGCCGGCGCCGGCCGGGGGCAGGGCGCGCAGCAGGAGCGTCACCGGTCCGCCGAGCACCAGCAGGATCGGGACCAGCATGTTCAGCATCATGTGCTGGCCCATGTGGACGCTGAACATCACCGGGGCGTAGCGGCCGATCCCCGACGACGTCGCGACGAGCAGCACGAGGCAGCCGGCGAGCCAGGACAGCGTGCGCCCCACGGGCCAGGCGTCGCCGCGTCGGCGCAGGCGCCGCACCCCGGCGAGGTAGAGCCCGGCGAGGACGAGCGCGAGGGTGCCGAAGACCAGGTCGAAGCGCGACTGCGTGAAGATCCCGGCGGCGGTGAAGGGCTGGTCGACCGCGTAGCCGACGAGCGCCTCGATGCGGGTCGGCTGGGCCTCGGGCACCACCGGCGGCGGCGTGCGTCCGAGCGCCACGGCGACACCCATGGTCGCGGCCATGAGCAGGACCTCGAGTCCCGCGAAGCGCACGATGGCCCCCGAGCTCCCCGCAGCGAGGGCGGGCAGGGTGCGGCGCCGGTGCCAGACGCCGAACGCCCCGAGCGCCACGAGGGCGAGCGCCTTGACGACCACGAGGAGCCCGTAGGTGCTCGTCAGGAGGTCGGCCGGCGTGATCCGGACCAGGGCGTTCATGACCCCGGAGAGCGCGAGCACGATCCAGCAGACGAGCGCGAGCGCGGAGAACCGCCGGGCGGCGAGCGCCGGGTGGCGGCCGCCGGCGACGAGGTGGGTCACGAGCGCGACGAGGCCGCCGACCCAGAGGGCCGCCGCGAGCACGTGCAGCAGGAGGCTGTTGGTGGCGACGTCGTGGTCGCTGCCCCCGGCGGAGTGTCCGGTCAGGGCGAGCGGGAGCAGGCCCGCCAGGGCCAGGCCGAACGCGACGACGGTCGCGCCCCACCCGAGCACGACACGGGTGACCCCGAGCGCCACCAGCGCGAAGACGGCGGTGAGCGCCCACGAGGTGGTCGTCTCGATGCCGGGCACGGCGACCGAGAGCACCCGCAGGTCGAGCATCTGCGAGACCGGGCGACCGTAGGCGTCGGCGGCGCTGAGCGGGATCATCAGCAGCGCCGCGACCGACCACGTCCCGGCGGCCCACGACGCGATCCGCACCGCCCGGTAGCCGTCGGCGGACAGCCAGCCCGTCGACGCCGGCGGGGTGAAGAAGGCCGCGAGCAGCAGGAAGCCGATGGTCGCGGCGGCGGCCGTCTGGCTCAGCGCGCGCACCACGGGCAGGGCGTAGACGGTGACGGGTCCGGGGTCGGGCAGCCCGAGCTGCGCGAAGGTCGCCGCCCCCGACAACGTGCTCAGGGCGAGCGCCACGACGGCGGCCACCGCGAGCAGCGGCCCGACCTGGGCGGCGAACAGGCCTCCGGTGGAGGTCGGCCGCTCGGTCGAGGCGGTCTCCGGCGCCTCGGCGGGGGGTGGGGTCGTGGTGGCCACGGGACCAGGGTAGGTCGCGCTCGTGGGGCGGGCGTCCGGTCGGGCTAGGCTGCCGCGAGGCCCCCGTAGCGCAACGGATAGCGCATCGGCCTTCTAATCCGACGGTTGCAGGTTCGAGTCCTGCCGGGGGCGCGCCTTGCCCGGCGACCACGTGGCGGCGGACGATCGGCGGTCCACCGACGAGCCGAGGTCGCGATGCCCGAGATGGCCAGCATCGAGCGTTCCCGAGCCCACGCCCTGCTCGGGGCGTCGGCGGTCCTCTTCTCCGTCCTCTACTACGTCTCCGACCTGCTGGAGGCGGCCCAGGGCGGCTTCTCGTCGGGGCAGCTCTGGCTGACGCTGGTGGCCGAGGCCGCCATCCCGCCGATCGTCATCGGCCTCTACCTCGTCCAACGGCCCCGGATCGCCCGCAGTGCGCTGATCCCGGCCGTCGGGTACGCGTACGCCTACGTGTTCTTCACCGGCACCGTCGTCTACGCCCTCGTCGAGGGCACACCGGACTACGCGACCCTCTCCGAACAGCTCGGGCTCTGGATGACCGTCCACGGTGTGCTGATGTTCATCGCCGGTGTGTGGTTCGGTGCCGCCGTCGTGCGCGCCGGCGTGCTCCCGCGGTGGACCGGCGTCGCCCTGGCGCTCGGGGTGACGCTCGTCGTCGCCACCCAGGGCGCGCCGGAGGGGCTGCAACTCGTCGCCGCGGCGGTGCGCGCGCTGGGCATCGCGGGGATGGGCGCCGGATTGCTCGTGCGACCCCGGGCGTGACCGGCTACCAGGCCTCCGGCTCGAACTCCGCCGACATCTCCCGCCAGCTCAGGGGCTCCGCGCAGTGCGAGCACGTCATCCGCGGGGAGGCCTCGTGGCCGCACCCGCGGTGGACGAGCCGGACGGGCGGGACGTCGTTCTCGTACTTGTCGCCCCAGCCCATGAGGGCGACGAGCACGGGGTAGAGGTCCGCGCCCTTGGTCGTGAGGCGGTACTCGTGGCGCGGCGGGGCGTCCTGGTAGCGCACGCGCTCGAGCACGCCCTCGGCCGTGAGGACCCGGAGCCGGTCGTTGAGCACGTTCGCGCCCAGCCCGAGCTTCGAGCGGAAGTGCTCGTAGCGCCGCTCCCCGCGGAAGGACTCCCGCAGGATCATCATCGTCCAGCGCTCGCCGATCACCGACCAGGTCCGCGCGACGGAGCAGTAGACGTCGCCCAGATCGTCGTGTCGCACGGCGGCGAGTCTAGGACTCTTTTCGAGTGTGAGCAGCTCCGCTACCGTTCCGGGCATGCCCTTCTACCAGTTCACGGTCCCCAGCGGTGACGCGACGCTGGAGCACAAGCCCGAGGTCGCGGCGGCGATGACGAAGGTGCACGCGGAGGTCACCGGCGCGCCGAGCGCCTACGTGCACTGCTCGTTCGTCGAGGTGCCGCCGAACAGCATCTTCGTGGCCGGCGAGCCGGTCTCCGGGCCGCGGATGGTGGGGATCATCCGCGAGGGACGCTCCGCCGAGGTCCGCGCCCGCCTGCTGCACGAGCTCGCGGACGCCTGGTGCGAGATCACCGGGAACGCGACGAAGGACGTCGCGATCTTCCTCCAGGAGGTCCCGGGCGCGAACGTGCTCGAGGACGGCGTCGTCCTGCCGGAGGCGAGCGCCGACCCCGGCGCGATCGCCTGATCAGCTCCGGCGCCGCGCCCGGACGACGGTGTCGACACCGCCACCCGTCTCCCGCGGGCGGTGCTCGGCGACGAGGAGCTCCCACGACCCGGCGTCGAGGGCCTCGCGGGCGTCGTCGACCGACACCTGCGTCTGCCCGGCGGCACGCGTCGGGGCGCCGGTCTCCGGGTCGACGGCCGGGTGGCCGACGAGCAGGAGGGTCCCGCCCGGCGCCACACCGTCCGCGAGGCGCCGCACCATGTCGGGCGCCGACCCGGCGACGTGGACGTAGAGGCAGGTCACGAGGTCGAAGCGGCCCGGAGGCGGGGTCCAGGTCCCGAGGTCGCCCTCGACCCAGTCGATGCGCTCGGAGACGCCCGCGCGCTCGGCCCGGGTGCGCCCGCGAGCGAGCGCGGTGGCCGAGAAGTCGACCGCCGTCACCCGCCAGCCCTGCACGGCGAGCCAGAGCGCCTCGGAGCCGTGGCCCGCGCCGGCGTCGAGGGCGAGGCCGGGCGGGAGGTCCGCGGCCTCGGCGAGCAGGGTCGGGTTCGGCGGACGCCGGTCCACGTCCGTCGCGTGCCCGTCGAGCACCTGCGTCCAGCGCCGCTCCCAGCCCTCGCGGCCGAGGTCGTCACTCACCGGCGTCCTGGACGAGCGTGTCGAGGCCGTGGGCACGGTCGCCGAGCAGCCGCCGGCACAGGGCGGCCTCCGTTTCGTGGGAGAACACGTCGTCGGTCATGCCGCAACGGTGGCCGAGCCGCGGGCGATCGGCGAGGATTCTTGCCGGAATGGCAAGCGTCACGGCCCCGCGAGGAAGTCGAGCACCTCGCGCGTGAGGCGGACGGGGTCGTCCTCCATGAGGAAGTGCCCGGCGTCGTCGAGCACGACGAGCGACGCGCCGGGGATGTCGGCGGCGAGCTTCTCGGCGTAGGACACGGGCTGCCACCGGTCCTCGCGTCCCCACACGATGCGCACCGGGACGTCGATCGTCCCGAGCCGGTCGGTGAGCTCCTCGGTGTAGGTCGAGTCGTAGTGGCGGACCTGGTGCTCGAAGAACGAGGTGCGGCCGAGCGCCGTACGGTGCGGGGCGAGGAAGGCGCGCAGGTCGTCGCCCGCCATCACGGCCTCGTCGGCGACGGTCATCGTCAGCTGGCGGGTCAGCATCGCCTCGAACTCGTCCGCCGACATGTTCGCGTCGCCGTCGAGGCGGGTCCGGATGATCTCCCGCCAGGTCTCCGAGGGCCACGAGTCGTAGCTGACCGTGTCGACGAGCATGAGGCGCCGGACCGTGCCGGGGTGCAGGACGGCGACGCGCTGGCCGATGGCTCCGCCGATGTCGTGGGTGATCAGGCTCGGGTTCTCGACGCCCAGCTCGTCGAGCAGCGCGAGCAGCAGGTCGGTCTGGGCGCCGACCGAGGTGTCGCGGTCGAGCGGGCGCTCCGAGTCGCCGTAGCCCAGGAGGTCGTAGGTGATCACCCGGTGGCCCGCGGCCTCGACGTGGGGGACGACGTGGCGCCACTCATGCGACCACGAGGGCGTGCCGTGGACGAAGACGACGGGATCGCCCTCGCCGCGGTCGCGGTACGCGAGTCGGACGCCGTCGACGAGGACGTTCCGGTCGAGGAAGCTCATGCTGGGTAGACTAGTCTACCTACTATGAGTGCACGAGGATCGGCCCGCGCCAAGCTGCTGGCGGCGGCGTCGGCGCGCTTCTACGCGCAGGGCGTGACGGGCACCGGCATCGACGTCATCACCGCTGACGCGGGCGTGGCCAAGATGAGCCTCTACAACAACTTCGCCTCGAAGGCCGAGCTCGTGGCGGCCTACCTGGAGAGCCGCCAGGAGGAGTTCCGCGAGCTGTACCGCCGACGGCTGCGGACCGAGACGGCGCCGGGGGCGCGGGCGCTCGCCGTCCTCGACGCGTACGTCGAGCACGCGGAGAGGGCCGCCGACTTCCGGGGCTGCGGACTGCTCAACGCCGCCGGCGAGCTCCCGGACGGCGACCCCGGCCGGGCTCTCGTCGCGGCGCAGAAGGCCGAGGTCGAGCAGATGCTGCGCGAGGCCCTCGCCCCGCGCGACGACGCCGACGTGCTCGCCGAGCACCTGTCCCTGCTGCTCGAGGGGGCGATGGTGCGCGGCGGGCTGGAGGGCGACGTGCACCGCCTCCGCCGGGCGCGGGAGATCGCGGCGGGGCTCGTCGGGGACGACTGACCCGCTTGCCCGGAACGTCCGGATCGCGGTTGGCTCGCCCCGTGCTCGCTCCGTTCCCCGCGTTCGCCGCCTGGCGGTTCGTGGACGTCGTCGACGGGTTCGAGGTCGTCTACCCCTCCCCCGGCCGATTGCGCGGGCACACGTCGGCCGTCGAGGACGGCCGCCCGTACGCGGTGCGCTACGAGATCGAGCTCGACGAGCACTGGCACACCCGGTCGGCCCGGGTGTGGAGCGACACCGTCGCGGGGCCGGGGGAAGTCGTGATCGCGTCGGACGGGGACGGCCACTGGACGGTCGACGGAGTTCCCGCGCCGCACCTCGACGGCCTCGTGGACGTGGACATCGAGGCCTCGGCCTGCACGAACACGCTGCCGGTGCACCGCATGGCGCTGCCGGTCGGTGAGGTCGTCACGGCCTCCGCGGTCTATGTCCTCGCCCTCGATCTCTCGGTGGTCCGGCTCGACCAGACCTACCGCCGGCTCGACTACCACCGCTTCGCCTACACCTCGGAGGGCGACTTCTCGACCGTCCTCGTCTACGACGACGCGGGCCTGGTGCTCGACTACCCCGGGCATCGCCCGGCGCTTCGCGTAGGGGTCTTCTATCAGCCGTCGCTGATATCGTCGGCGACGTGCACGCGATGGACGTGCTCGGCGACCCCGTCCGCCGGCGGATCCTCGAGCTCCTGGCCGACGGCGAGCTGGCGTCGGGCGCCGTCGTCGAGCACATCCGCGAGGAATTCGGCATCTCGCAGCCCGGGGTGTCGCAGCACCTGCGGGTCCTGCGCGAGAACGGGCTGGCGTCGGTGCGCGCGGAGGGCACGCGGCGGCTGTACTCCGTCGACGCGGGCGGGCTGCGCGAGGTGGACGGGTGGCTCGCGCCGTTCCGGCACTTCTGGGAGCAGCGGCTCGACGCGCTCGGCACCGAGATCGCGCGCGGCAAGCGCGCCCGCCGCGAGGAGGACCGGTGACGGCGGCTCCCGCGACAGTGACCGACGAGTAGGTCACACTGACGGCCGACACGTTCGGCGGAGCGTGCAAGGGGTCGGGAGGGAACCGAAGTGGCGACGATGTCGTTCCGGGACGCGATGTTCCTGCTGGCGGAGTCGCGGGAGCGGCCGACCCACGTCGGGTCGCTCATGCTCTTCGACCGCCCCGAGGGCGCGGGTCCCGACTACCTCGCGGACCTGCACCGTCAGCTCGTCTCCGGTGACGTCGAGATCGCGCCGCTGTTCCGCCGACGGGCGATGCGCGGCGTCTCCACGCTCGGCCAGTGGGCCTGGACGACCGACGACGACGTCGACATCGAGTACCACGTGCGGCTCTCCGCCCTGCCGCGTCCGGGCCGTATCCGCGAGCTGCTCGAGCTCGTGTCCCGGCTGCACGGCAGCCTGCTCGACCGGCACCGTCCGCTGTGGGAGTTCCACCTCATCGAAGGCGTGGAGGGCGACCGCTTCGCGGTCTACAGCAAAATCCACCACGCGATGATGGACGGGGTGCGCGCGATGAAGCACCTCGAGAAGGCGCTGAGCACCGACCCCGACCGTCGCGACATGGCGCCGTTCTGGGCCGTCGACCCCCGCCCGGGGCGCACCAGCCGTCCGGTCGGCGAGAAGGCGCCCGCGCCGACGGGGTGGCTCGGCTCGACGCGCGAGTACGTCGGCGGCGCCCTGCGCACCGCGGGCACGTTCGCCGAGGGCGTCGGGCAGTCGCTGAACGTCGGGCCGGCGCTCGTCTCGTCGGCCTACCGCGGCCTCGTCGAGCACGAGCTGGCCCTCCCGTTCGAGGCGCCGCCGACCATGCTCAACGTCCCGATCACCGGCGCCCGGCGCTTCGCCGCCCAGTCCTGGCCGCTCAAGCGGATCCAGCGGGTCCGCGAGCGCACCGGCACGACGGTCAACGACGTCATGCTCGCGATGAGCGCCGGCGCGCTGCGGCGCTACCTCGAGGCGCACGAGGGCCTGCCCGACAAGCCGCTCGTGGCCGCCCTGCCCGTCGCGCTCGAGGACTCGGGCTCGGGCAACGCGCTCGGCGCGATCCTGGTCAACCTGGCGACGAACGAGCCCGACCCCGCCGAGCGGCTGAAGAAGATCCGCCAGTCCGGGCTCGCGGCGAAGGAGAACCTCCAGGGCCGCGACCCGATGACGATCGCCGCGCTCTCGGCCGTCGTCGCCGCCCCGATCGGCATGGGCCTGGTGCCGGGCGCGTCGGCGATCAACCAGGGCTTCAACCTGATCATCTCGAACGTGCCCGGCCCGAAGGACCCGCTGTACTGGGAGGGCGCCAAGCTCGACGGCATCTACCCGATCTCGGTGCCGCTCGACGGGCAGGCCCTCAACATCACCGTGATGTCCTACGCGGACAGCATGGAGATCGGCGTGACCGGCGACCGCCGCGCGGTGCCGCACCTGCAGCACCTGCTGGGCTACCTCGAGGACGCGCTGGTGGAGCTGGAGGCCGTGGCGGACGCGGATGCCTGATCGCTCAGCGTCCGGGTGAGGTCGTGCACCTGCTCGAACAGCGGTAGCCGCGCGGCGTAGCGCGCGGCGTCGGGGCCCGGCCGCAGGGTCTCGCCGAGGGGGATCCGCTCGGCGGCGGCGACCAGCGCATCGGGGCCCGGCGGCAGCAGGCCGACGCCCTGCATGCCGAGCAGCGCGGCCCCGAACGCCGAGCCCTGGTCGACGGTCGGGAAGCCGACGGGCAGGTCGAGGGCGTCGGTGAGCACCTGGCGCCAGAGCGGGCTGCGGGCGAACCCGCCGGTGGCGCGCACCTCGTGCACGGCGAGGTCGGCCTCGCCCATCGCGTCGAGGACCAGGCGCAGCTGCAGGCAGACGCCCTCGAGCAGGGCGCGCGTGACGTGCCCGGCCGTGTGCCGCCGGTGCAGGCCGACGAGCGCGGCCGCGCCGCCGAGGTCCCAGTGCGGGGCGCGCTCGGGCAGCAGGTGGGGCAGGGCGACCAGGCCGTCGGCGCCCGCCGGGACCTCGCCGGCCGCCGCGAGCAGCTCCTCGACGTCGCGCCCGAGCGTCTCGTGGGCCCAGTCGAGCACGAGGCCGCCGTTGGTGATCGCCCCGCCGACGACCCAGCGCTCGTCGGCGAGGCCGTAGCAGAAGACGCGGCCGCGGGGGTCGACGGCGGGCCGTTCGACGGTGACGCGCAGGGCCCCGCTGGTCCCGACGGAGCACGCGGCGACGCCCGGCCGGACGGCGCCGACGCCGAGGTTCGCGAGCGGCCCGTCACCTCCCCCGGCGACGACGGGGACGCCGGTGGGGAGGCCCCAGTCGGGGTCGCGCAGGCGCCCGACGACAGCGTTCGGGGCGACCGGCTCGCCCAGCGCGTCGGCGGTGATGCCGGCGATGTCGAGGGCCTCGGGGTCCCAGGTGCCCGTCGCGACGTCGAGCAGGCCGGAGCCCGAGGCGCACGAGGTGTCGGCGACGCGGGCGCCGGTGGCGCGGGCCAGCACGAACTCCTTGATCCCGCCCCAGGTGCGCGCGGCGGCGTGCAGGCTCGGGCGGGCGCGGCGCAGCCAGGCGAGCTTGACCAGCGGGCTCATCGGGTGGACGGGCGTCCCGGTGCGCTGGTGCAGGGCGAGCGCGCCGTCGCGGGCCCGGAGCTCGCGGGCGACGTCGCTCGCACGGCTGTCGGCCCAGGTCACGAGCGGGGAGATCGGGTCGCCGCCGGCGTCGAGAGCGAGCAGACCGTGCATCGCGGAGCTGAAGGACAAGGCCGCGACGCGGGCGGGGTCGAGGCCGGCGACGGCGTCGCGGACGGCGTCGCCGACGGCCTCGTACAGCGCCTCCGGGTCCTGGACGGCGGCGCCGGGCTCGGGCTCGTCGAGGTGGTGGGGCGCCTCGCCGTGCCCGTGGTCGTCGCCGTCGACCGAGAACGCGACGGCCTTGGTGGCCGTGGTGCCGATGTCGACGCCGACGACGAGATCCGGGGTCACAGGACCAGGCTCGCGAGCAGCACCATGATCAGCCCGACCACCGAGACGATCGTCTCCATCACCGACCAGGTCCGGAACGTGTCGCGCACCGACATGCCGAAGTACTCGCGGACCAGCCAGAACCCGGCGTCGTTGACGTGCGAGAAGAACACCGAGCCGGCGCCGATGGCGAGCACCACGAGCACCGGGTTGACGCCCGGGTCGACGGCGAGGATCGGGGTGACGATGCCGGCGGCGGTCACCGTGGCGACGGTCGCCGACCCGGTGGCGAGCCGGATGACGACGGCGACGAACCAGGCGAGCAGCAGCACCGGGATGCCGAGGCCGGCGGCCGCCTTGGCCAGCGCGTCGCCGATGCCCGAGTCGATGAGCACCTGCTTGAACCCGCCACCGGCGCCGATGATCAGCAGGATCGAGGCGGCGGGGACGAGGCCGGCGGCGGCGAGCGACGACACCTCGGAGCCCGACAGGCCGCGGCGGAACCCGAAGGTCCACAGCGCCAGGAGCAGCGCGAGCAGCAGGGCCACCACCGGTTCGCCGACGAACTCGGCGACGCTCTTGGGCCCGCCGTCGGGGAGCGCGACGTCGGCGACGGTGCGCAGGAGCATCAGGGCGACCGGCAGCAGGATCGTGACGAGCGTGGCGGCGAGGCCGGGGGTGCGGTCCTCGTCGAGCGAAGGGCCCCCTCGCTCGGTGGAGGCGGCGAGGGGCGCCCCTCGCCGGGACGAGCCGTCGCCCGCGGGTTCCGGCGAGGGGTCCCCGTCGTCGGCTGTATCGAGCGAGGGTGCCCTTCGCTCGGCATCGCCGGCGGACGTGCTCACGAGGCCCGGCGGCGGCGAGGCCGTCGCCCAGCGCGAGGCGTAGTTCGCGAAGAGCGGGCCGGCGACGGCGACGGTCGGGATCGCGAGGACGAGGCCGACGATCAGGGTGAGGCCGAGGTCGGCGCCCAGGGCGTCGACGGCGACGAGCGGGCCGGGGTGCGGGGGCACGAAGGCGTGCAGGACCGACAGCCCGGCGAGGGCGGGGATGCCGACGCGCAGGATCGCCGAGCGGCCCTGCTCGTCGCGTCCGTCGGAGCCGGGCGGGAGCATCCGCACCGCGACGACGAACACGACGGGCAGCACGAGCACGACGCCGATCTCGAAGAACAGCGGGATGCCGAGCACCATCGCGAGCCCCGCCACGGCCCACGGCAGCGCGCGGGGCCCGGAGCGGGCCAGGATCGTGCGCGCGAGCAGGTCGGCGCCGCCGGAATCGGCGAGCAGCTTGCCGAGCATCGTGCCGAGCCCGAGGACGATGCCGACGTCGCCGAGCGTGGCGCCGACGCCGTCGGTGAACGACTCGACGGTCTTCTCGGGGCCCAGGCCTGCGGCGAGCCCGAGCAGCAGCGAGCCGACCATCAGCGCGGGGAAGGCGTGCAGCCGCAATCGCGAGGTGATCAGCACGATCACCAGCACCACGACGGCCGCCGCCGTCACGACCAGCCGGGTGTCGCTCGCGGTCCACATGAGCGGTTCTGTTCCCCGGGAGGGTGATCGCTCGAACCTGCCCGGCACTGCGTGGCCGGGGACCCCGACCTAGGCTGCCGGGCGGAGGCGTCAGGGTGCCTGGTGGCCCCCGCGGTCTTCAACACCGTAGTGGCCGGGTATCTCGGCCAGGCGGGTTCGATTCCCGTCCGCCTCCGCCACAAGCACTGCCACACCTCCCCGGGTCCAGACGCCGTGCCCGAGGGCGAGAACCACCACGTCGCGAGGAGAGCCTGCATGGGTGTGCGCACCTGGCTCGGTGAGTGGCCGATCTTCCGGCAGGCCACCGGACCGGATCCGCTCGGGCGCGGTGCCGCCGTGCAGAGCCCGCGCACGCAGGCCCTCGGACCGCGGACCGCGGACGCCGACGAGGTCGTCAAGTCGATCTGCCCCTACTGCGCCGTCGGCTGCGGCCAGAACGTCTACGTCCGCGACGGGCGCGTCACCCAGATCGAGGGCGACCCCGACTCCCCCGTCTCCCGCGGGCGGCTCTGCCCGAAGGGCTCGGCGTCGACGTCGCTGGTCACCTCGCCGTCGCGCGTGACGACCGTGAAGTACCGGCGTCCGCACGGCACCGAGTGGGAGGACCTCGACCTCGACACGGCGCTCGACATGATCGCCGACCGGGTCATCGACGCGCGCCGGCGCGGATGGCAGGACACCGACGACGAGGGCCGCGTCCTGCGACGCACGCTGGGCTTCTCGAGCCTCGGCGGGGCGACGCTGGACAACGAGGAGAACTACCTCATCAAGAAGCTGTTCATGGCGCTCGGCGCGATCCAGGTGGAGAACCAGGCGCGCATTTGACACAGCGCCACCGTCCCCGGTCTGGGGACCAGCTTCGGCCGCGGAGGGGCCTCGAACTTCCAGCAGGACCTGCAGCACTCCGACTGCATCGTCATCGAGGGCTCCAACATGGCGGAGGCCCACCCCGTGGGCTTCCAGTGGGTGATGGAGGCGAAGGCGCGCGGCGCCACGATCATCCACGTCGACCCGCGCTTCACGCGCACGTCGGCGGTGGCCGACCTGCACGTGCCCTTCCGCGCGGGCGCCGACATCGCGTTCCTCGGCGGTCTGATCAACTACGTGCTCAGCGAGGGCAAGGACTTCCGCGAGTACGTCACGACGTTCACGAACGCCGCGGAGATCGTCGGTGAGGACTTCGTCGACACCGAGGACATGGCCGGCATCTTCTCGGGCTACAACGCCGAGACCGGGCGCTACGACCCGATCAGCTGGCAGCTCGAGGGCGTCGACTACGAGGCGCCGGCCGCGGGGATGCGGGACCACTGGGAGCCCGAGCTCCGGGACGAGACCAACCAGAGCGAGCAGGGCCGGCAGCGCGAGCACCACGCGGCGATCGGCTCGGACACGGCGGGCGGCGCCGGTGACGCCGCGCACGCGACCGGGTCACCGCGGCGCGACGAGACCCTGCAGCACCCGCGCTGCGTCTACCAGGTGCTCAAGCGCCACTACGCGCGCTACACGCCCGAGGCCGTCTCGCAGGTGTGCGGCATGGGCGTCGACGAGTTCCTCGCCGTGGCCCGCGCCATCACCGAGAACTCGACGCGCGACCGCACGACGGCGTGGGTCTACTCGGTGGGCTGGACGCACCACAGCGTCGGCGCGCAGTACATCCGCGGCGCGGCGATCCTGCAGACGCTGCTCGGCAACATGGGGCGTCCCGGCGGCGGCATCCTGGCGCTGCGCGGGCACGCGTCGATCCAGGGGTCGACCGACATCCCGACGCTCTACGACCTGCTGCCCGGCTACATCCCCATGCCGAACGCCCACCTGCACGAGGACCTGCGGAGCTTCCTCGACGCCGACGCGGCGAAGACCGGCTTCTGGGGCAACATGGACACCTACCTGGTGAGCCTGCTCAAGGCCTGGTGGGGCGACGCCGCGACCGCCGAGAACGACTTCGCGTTCGACTACCTGCCGCGCCTCACCGGCGACCACGGCACGTACGGCATCGTCCGCGACCAGATCGACAGGAAGACGTACGGCTACTTCGTCGTCGGCGAGAACCCGGCGGTCGGGCACGCCAACGGCAAGATGCAGCGCCTCGGCCTGGCGAACCTCGACTGGCTCGTGGTCCGCGACATGCAGATGATCGAGACGGCCACGTTCTGGAAGGACGGGCCCGAGATCGAGACCGGCGAGCTGCGGACCGAGGACATCGGCACCGAGGTCTTCTTCCTCCCGTGCGCGAACCACACGGAGAAGGCCGGCACGTTCACCAACACCCAGCGGCTGCTGCAGTGGCGCCGGGAGGCGGTGCACCCGCCCGCCGACGCGCGGTCCGAGCTGCATTTCTACTTCCACCTCGGCAAGAGGATCCGGGAGAAGCTGGCCGGCTCGACCGACGACCGCGACCGTCCGATCCTCGACCTGACCTGGGACTACCCGACGTTCGGCGTGCACGAGGAGCCGGACCCGGAGGCGGTGCTCGCCGAGATCAACGGCTACGACGCCGACGGGAACCACCTCGCGAGCTACACCGAGCTCAAGGCCGACGGGTCGACCACCGCGGGCTGCTGGATCTACACCGGCGTCTACAAGGACGGCGTGAACCAGGCCGACCGGCGCAAGCCCGGCACCGAGCAGGACTGGGTCGCCGCCGAGTGGGGCTGGGCGTGGCCGGCGAACCGCCGCACGCTCTACAACCGCGCCTCGGCCGACGCCGACGGCAAGCCGTGGAGCGAGCGCAAGGCCTACGTCTGGTGGGACGCCGAGCAGGGGACGTGGACCGGCCACGACATCCCGGACGTCGAGGCGACCAAGCCGCCGACCTACGTCCCGGAGGACGGCGCCACGCGGCAGGACGCGCTGTCCGGCACCGACGCGTTCATCATGCAGACCGACGGCAAGGCGTGGCTCTACGCGCCCGCCGGGCTGGCCGACGGCCCGATGCCGACCCACTACGAGCCCGTCGAGTCGCCGGTGGCGAACCTGCTGCACGAGCAGCAGGACAACCCGGCGCTCGAGCGCATCGACCGGGCCTGGAACCGGATCAACCCCTCGCAGAGCGAGGTCTATCCGTACGCGTTCCTGACCTACCGGCTCACCGAGCACCACACCGCGGGCGGCATGAGCCGGTTCCTGGGCTACCTGTCCGAGCTCCAGCCGGAGTTCTTCTGCGAGGTCTCCCCCGCGCTCGCCGCCGAACGGCACCTCGAGCACCTGGGCTGGGCGACGCTGATCTCGGCGCGCACGGCGATCGAGGCCCGCGTGCTCGTCACCGAGCGGATGAAGCCGCTGCGGATCGGGGACCGGGTCGTGCACCAGATCGGGCTGCCCTACCACTGGGGGTCCAACGGGCTCTCGACCGGCGACCCGGCGAACGACCTGCTGGGTGTCGTCATGGACCCCAACGTCCACATCCAGGAGTCGAAGGTGGCGACCTGCGACATCCAGCCCGGCCGGCGCCCGCGGGGCCCGGCGCTGCTGGAGTTCGTCGAGTCCTACCGCCGCAAGGCCGGGGTGGAGCCGGGAGGCATCACGTGACGAACGTCTTCGACGCCTTCTCCGGCGCCGCCACCTCGCTGTCCGGGCCGCTGCCGGACCCGACGACCGACGCCGGCTGGTCGGGCGACCACCCGAAGCGCGTCGGCTTCTTCACCGACACCTCGGTGTGCATCGGCTGCAAGGCCTGCGAGGTGGCGTGCAAGGAGTGGAACCTGGTGCCCGACGACGGCACCGACGCCTCCGGGCTCTACGGCCTCACCGGGATGTCGTACGACAACACCGGTGACCTCGGCGCCTCGACCTGGCGGCACGTCGCCTTCATCGAGGACGTCCGGCCGCACGGGACGGCGACGACAGGCCACCTGCCGTCGGGCCTGCCCGCTCTCGGCGGCACCCCGCCCCGGGATGCCGCCACCGCGCCGCCGGACGGGGGCACCGTCGACCTGCTCGCGCTGCTGCCCGACGGCGGCGCCCACGGCCAGCAGACCCCGGACGACGAGCGCGACGTCCGCTGGCTCATGTCGTCCGACGTCTGCAAGCACTGCACGCACGCCGGCTGCCTGGACGTGTGCCCGACCGGGGCGCTCTTCCGCACCGAGTACGGCACGGTCGTCGTGCAGGACGACATCTGCAACGGGTGCGGGTACTGCGTGCCGTCGTGCCCGTACGGCGTCATCGACGTGCGCGAGTCCGACGGCGGCGCCCACAAGTGCACGCTGTGCTACGACCGCCTCGGCGCGGGCCTCGAGCCGGCGTGCGCCAAGGCCTGCCCGACGAACTCCATCCAGTTCGGCGACCTCGACGAGCTGCAGGCCGCCGCCGACGCGCGGCTCGCCGAGCTGCACGGACGCGGCGTCGAGGAGGCGCGGCTCTACGGGCGCGACCCCGACGACGGTGTCGGTGGCGACGGGGCGTTCTTCCTGCTGCTCGACGAGCCGGAGGTCTACGGCCTGCCGCCGGACCCGATCGTCACCACCCGCGACCTGCCCGAGATGTGGCGCAACGCGGCGCTGACCGCGGCGGGCCTCGGTGCGGCGATCGTCGCAGCGTTCTTCACCGGAGGAGGTCGGCGGAAGTGACGGACGCGAACCCGGCGGAGATGCCCGAGCGCGGGCGGGTCGACCACGACGCGGTGAAGCCCCGGCGGGGTCGACGCGGCGGCAAGGGCGAGCAGCTCCAGGTCCCCGAGGCCGAGTTCCGCTCGTACTACGGCCGCCCGATCATCAAGGCGCCGGTGTGGAAGAACCCGGACGTCCCGCTGTACCTGTTCCTCGGCGGGCTCGCGGGGTCGTCGTCGGTGCTCGGTGCGATGGCCGCCGCCACCGGCCGTCCGACGCTGCGCCGGGCCGGTCGGCTCGGGGCCGCCGTCGGAGCGGTGGGCGGCACCGTGTTCCTGGTGCACGACCTGCACCGCCCGGCACGGTTCCTCCACATGCTGCGGGTGTTCAAGCCGACCTCGCCGCTGTCGGTGGGCACCTGGATCCTCTCGCCGTTCGCGACGTTCGCCGCGGCGACGGCCGCGACCGAGGTCACCGGCCGGTTCCGGCGCACCGGCGACGTCACCGGTGTCGCGGCCGCGGCGTTCGGGCCGGCGCTCGCGACCTACACCGCCGTGCTGTTCTCCAACACCGCGGTGCCGACGTGGCACGAGGCGCACCGCCACCTGCCGGTGCTGTTCGGCTCGAGCGCCGCCGCGGCCGGCGGGGGGTTCGGCCTGGTGTTCGCCTCGGTGCGCGACAACGCCCCGGCGCAGCGTCTCGCCATCGCGGGGGCGTGCACCGAGCTCGCGACCGAGAAGAAGATGGAGCACGACCTCGGCCTGCTCGCCGACGTCTACGAGAAGGGCCGGGCGAAGACGCTGATGACGGCGTCGAAGACCTGCCTCGTGGCCGGAGCCCTCGGCGCGCTGGTGGGCCGGCATCGTCGCTGGTCGGCGGCGCTGTCGGGCCTGGCGCTGATGGCGGGCTCGGCGCTGACCCGCTTCGGGGTGTTCGACGCGGGCATCGCGTCGGCGAACGACCCCGCCCACATCGTCGTGCCGCAGCGCGAGCGCATCGCGCGGCGGCAGGCGAGCACGGAGACCTCGACGACGCCGCCGGACCGCGCGTTCGCCTGAACCGTGTGACGATCGGTGGCCGTGACGGACACGCGGATCGGGACGCGGCGGACCGGGCCGCCACCGTGGGCGGTGGCGCTGGGGTTCGCGGTGCTGGTGCTCGGCGGTCTGGTGTGGGCGAAGTGGGCGCCGTACTGGGTGAAGGTGCCGTCGGTGGCGGGCTCGCACTCGCTGGGCCCGTCGATCCTCGCGGGCGGGGAGCCCGGGGTGTCGCTCACCGCCGGGCTGCGGTTCGCCGGGACCTACTTCCTCGCGATCTGGCCGGCGCTCGTCGTCGGGCTCGTGCTGGCGGCGGCGGTGCAGGTGGCGCTGCCGCGGGCGTGGCTCTCGCGGTTGTTCGGCCGGGGCGTCGGCGGTGGTGTGCGCGGGAGCGCGCTGGCCGTGCCCTCGATGATGTGCTCCTGCTGCGCGGCACCGCTCGCGGTGGGGCTGCGCCGCCGGTCCGCCGACCTGACGGCGACGCTGGCGTACTGGCTCGCCAACCCCGCGCTCAACCCCGTCGTCCTCGTCTTCTGCGCGTTCGTGCTGCCGTGGGAGTGGACGGTGCTGCGGGCGCTCGCGGGCGTCGCGGTGGTCGTCGTGGCCGTGGCGCTGGGCCGGTGGTGGGCCGACCGCACCCCGGTGGTCGACGTCGTCCCCGACGAGGAGCCGGTCGACGAGCGGCCGCTGGTCGTGCGGTTCCTCGCGGCGCTCGGCGGGCTGGCGATCCGGCTGCTGCCCGAGTACCTGCTGCTCGTCGTGGCCCTCGGCGCCTTCCGGGGCGTGCTGTTCCCGGTCGGGGCGTCGTGGCTCTCGGGCACGGGGGTGGCGCTGGCCGTGGTCGCCGTCGTGCTGCTCGCCGTGGCCGGCACGCTGCTGCCGATCCCGACCGGCGCCGAGGTGGCCGTGGTCGCCGCGCTGCTGGCGGTGGGGGTGCCGGGCCCGCTCGCGGCCGCCCTGCTGATCACGCTGCCGGCGCTGAGCCTGCCGTCGCTGCTGATGGTGCGCGGTGTCTTCCCGCGGCGGTTGCTCGTGGCGGTGACCGGTGTGGTCGTCGGCGTCGGGGTGCTGACGTCGGTGGGGGCGCTGGCCGTCGGGCTCTGAGCGCACAATGGGCCGGTGACCGACGATCACCGCCGGCGGGTGCCGCGCACGGACACGGTGCTCGCCGACGCGCGCCTCGAGCCGGCGCTCGCGACGCTCGGGCGGGCGCGCGTGAAGGAGATCGTCGTGGCCGCGCAGGACCGGGCGCGGGCCGGCGAGATCGCCCCGGAGGCGGTCGCCGACGAGGTGTTCGCCTCCCTGCCCCCGACGGCCGCCAGCATGCGCCCGGTCGTCAACGCCACGGGCGTCCTGCTGCACACGAACCTCGGGCGCGCGCCGCTGTCCGCGGCGGCGCAGGACGCGCTGGTGTCCGCGGCGGGGACGACCGACGTCGAGCTGGACCTCGTCTCCGGGGGCCGGGGTCGTCGGGGAGCGGGCGCCCTGGAGGCGCTGGCCGCGGCGGTGCCGGACGCGGGCGGCGTGCACGTGACGAACAACGGTGCGGCCGCGCTGATCCTCGCGGCGACGGCGTTGGCCATCGGCCGGGAGATCATCATCGCGCGCGGCGAGATGGTCGAGATCGGCGACGGGTTCCGGCTGCCCGACCTGCTGGAATCGACCGGCGCGCGACTGCGCGAGGTCGGCACGACGAACCGGGTGCACCGTGCCGACTACGCCGACGCGGTCGGCCCGGACACCGGGATGATCCTCAAGGTCCACCCCTCGAACTTCGTCGTCACGGGGTTCACGTCGTCGGTGCCGGCGGGGTCGCTGACGGGCCTCGGCGTGCCGGTGGTGAGCGACATCGGCTCCGGGCTGCTCGCGCCGCACCCGCTGCTGCCCGACGAGCCCGACGCGGCGACCGAGCTGCGCGCCGGTGCGTCGCTGGTGACGGCGTCGGGCGACAAGCTGCTCGGGGGGCCGCAGGCCGGGCTGCTGCTCGGCGAGGCCACGCTCGTGCACCGGCTGCGCCGCCATCCCCTGGCGCGGGCGCTGCGCGTCGACAAGCTGACCCTGGCCGCGCTCGAGGCGACGCTGCGGGGGCCGGAGGTGCCGGTGCGTTCCATGCTCTCGGTCGACCTCGGCGCGCTGCGCGCGCGGGCCGCCGAGGTGGCCGCGCGGATCGGGGCGCCGGCGGAGGCGATCGACTGTGTGGCGCAGGTCGGCGGGGGCGGCGCGCCCGGGGTGGAGCTGCCGAGTGCGGGGGTGGCGCTGCCCGTCGATCTCGCTGCTCGTCTGCGGGGTGGCGCCGATCCCGTCGTGGCACGCGTCGAGCAGGGCCGGTGCGTGCTCGATCTGCGCTCGGTGCCGCCGGAGGCCGACGAGCGGCTGGTCGCGGCGGTGTCGGCGGCGCTGCCGTGAGGGTCGTGGCCACCGCCGGGCACGTCGACCACGGGAAGTCGACGCTGGTCCGCGCGCTGACGGGCATGGAGCCCGACCGCTGGGCCGAGGAGCGCCGGCGGGGCATGACGATCGACCTCGGGTTCGCGTGGACGACGCTGCCCGGGTTGCCGGAGCCCGTGGCGTTCGTCGACGTGCCGGGCCACGAACGCTTCGTGACGCAGATGCTCGCCGGGGTCGGCCCGGTGCCGGCGACGATGTTCGTCGTCGCGGCCGACTCGGGCTGGATGCCGCAGTCGACCGAGCACCTCGACGCCCTCGACGCGCTCGGGGTGCGCGACGGGCTGCTCGTCGTCACCCGCAGCGACCTCGCCGACCCGGAGCTGGCGCGGGACGAGGCGCTGGAGCACCTCGGGGAGTCGTCGCTGGGGCGGTTGCCGGCGGTGTGCGTGTCGGGGGCGACGGGGTTCGGTCTCGACTCCTTGCGCTCGGCGTTAGTCGACCTGGTGGGCGGGCTGCCGGCACCGGACGTCGACGCCGACGTGCGCCTGTGGGTCGACCGCGCGTTCACGGTGCGGGGCGCGGGAACCGTCGTCACCGGGACGCTGGGCGCCGGGACGATCCAGGTGGGCGACGAGCTGGCGCTGGGGTCGCGCGTCGTCGGCGTGCGCGGCCTGCAGGCGCTGGGCGAGACCGTCGACCCGGTGCGGGCGGTGGCGCGGGTGGCGCTGAACCTGCGGGGCATCGGGCTCGACGAGATCGGGCGCGGCGACGCGCTGACGACGCCGGGGCGCTGGTTGCGCAGCGACGTCATCGACGTGCGGGTGGGGCCGCCGCGGGGTCACATGGTGGCCGTCGACCTGCCGCGGCAGGTGATGCTGCACGTCGGGTCGGCAGCGGTGGCGGCGCGGGTGCGCCCGTTGTCGCGGTCGGACGCGCCCGACTCCGACGAGACGAGGACGGTGCGGCTGACGCTGCGCGAGCCGCTCCCGCTCCGCCCCGGCGACCACGCGCTGCTGCGCGACCCGGGGGCGCACCGGGTGCTGGGCGGGGTGACGGTGCTCGACGTCCGGCCGCCGTCGCTGCGACGGCGGGGCGCGGCCCGTCTCCGGGCCGGCGAGCTGGCGGCGACGGAGGGCGCCCCGGACGCGCTCGGGGAGCTGGCGCGCCGGCGGCTGATGAAGCGCGACGACCTGGTGGCGCTGGGGGCGTCGGTGCCGTCGGACGTGCCGGCAGCGGCGGGGTGGTTGGTGGATCCGTCGTGGTTGTCGTCGCTGGCCGATCGGCTCGTGGCGGCCGTCGCCCGGCACACCGAGGAGCAGCCGCTCGACGCCGGCCTGCCCGCGAAGGCCGCCGCGCAGGCCCTCGACCTGCCCGAACCCCGCCTGCTCGACCTCGTGCTCGCCGAGCCCGGGGCGTCGTCGCTGGTGGCGGCCGGCGGGCGCATCCGTCCGCGCGACGCCGGCGGGCTGCCGGACGGGGTGCGGGCGGCGGTGGCGGCGGTGCGCGCGGACCTCGCCGAGGCGCCCTTCGCGGCGCCCGAGGCACACCGGCTCGCCGAGCTGGGCCTGCGCACCCGCGAGCTCGGCGCGGCGGTGAAGGCGGGCGCGCTGCTCAAGGTCGGCGACGGGATCTACCTGGGACCCGACGCGGTCGAGGTGGCCGTGGCGCGGCTCGCCGACCTGCCCTCGCCGTTCACGCTCTCCGAGGCCCGCCAGGCGCTGGGCACGACGCGCCGCGTCGCCGTCCCGCTGCTCGAGTACCTGGCGCGCCAGGGCCGCACCCGCCGCGACGACGAGGGCCGGCACGCGTTGCGGTAGTACGAGCGATGCGGCATCGCTGGCGTGTGACACCAGGCTCGCCACATCCTCGGTGACACGACACGCCGATGGTTCGCGACGCACGGGGTGGTGTCAGCGTGGCGGCCACGCTGACGTTCAACGTGAGGAAATCCGCCACGATCACGAGGCTTCCTCGCGACAGGAGGTCGCGCCAGGATCGGGGCATGGACCTCCGGCGCGACGTCACGCTCGGCACGCGGCTCGCCGTCGTGCGGGCCGGTGGGCTCGCGATGGCGCTGGCCGGCGACCCGGTGCTGCGCCTGCTCTACCGCCCGTGGATCGACGACCCGTCCGGCGTCCAACGTCAACTGCGCGAAGCCGCGCAGCCGTACGCGAGCCGCGCCGGGGTCCTCGTCGTCGCCACCCACGACCTGTGCCGCGACCTGGTGCGCGACCGCCGGTTCATGGTCCGCACGCGCAGTGGCGGCTCGCTCGGCGGTGCCGTCGAGGGCGAGCGCGACCCGCTGCTCGAGCCCGTCGACCTGTCCTTCCTCGGGATGGACCCGCCGGAGCACACGCGGCTGCGACGCCTGGTCGGCAGCTGGTTCACGCCGGCGCGGGTCGCCGCGTACGAGCCGCTGGTCACGGGGCTCGCCGAGCAGCTGGTCGACGACGCGGCGCGCCGGGAGCGCTTCGACCTCGTCGCCGACGTCGCGACGCCCCTGCCGGTCGCCGTGATCGCCGAGCTGCTGGGGGTGCCGGACGAGGACGCGGGGTCGTTCGCGCGGTGGGGGCAGGCGGTCGGGGCCGGACTGGGCGGGGTGCGGTCGCTGCGCGCGCTGCACCGCCTCGAGGCCGCGATCGTCGAGCTGCGCGGGCTGCTGGGCGACCTGCTCGAGAAGCGGCGCCACGACCCCGACGACGACCTCATCAGCCACCTCGCGGCCGAGGACGCCGACGTCGAGGAGACGATCAGCCTGTCGGCGCTGTTGCTGCTCGCCGGGTTCGAGACGACGAGCACGCTGCTCTCGAACGCCGTCGCCGCGATGACCGACGCCGGCGGGCCCTGGGCACAGCTCGCCGCCGATCCCGGGCGCGGCACCGACGCCGTCGAGGAGAGCCTGCGCTTCGACGCGCCGATCCAGTTCACCGCGCGGACGCCCCACGAGACCGTCCGCATCGGTGAGCGCGACGTCGCGCCGGACACCGTCGTCATGGCGATGCTCGGGGCCGCCGGCCGCGACCCCGCGGTGCACGCCGACCCCGACGTGTTCGACCTCGACCGCCCGACGCGCGGCGAGCACCTCGCGTTCTCGGGCGGCATCCACTACTGCCTCGGCGCGCCGCTGGCCCGGCTGGAGGCGCGGGTCGCGCTGGCGGTGCTGGCGGAGCGGATGCCGACGCTGCACCGGGAGGCGGGGGCGGTGCGGCGGCGCTCGCTGCTGCTGCGGAGCTACCAGCGGCTGCCTGTCAGCACGTGATCGTGGCGGCTTTTCTGACGTTGAGCGCCAGCGTGGCCGCCACGCTGAAACACGCCGCACCACGCCCGACTCGGCGTGTCGTGCGAGCGAGGATGTGGCGAGCCTGGCGATGAGTGCCAGCAAAGCCGCATCGCTCGAACAGGCGCGCCCTACGGGGTCGGGGGGTCCGAGAGGTCGGCGCGGAGGGTCGCGAGGGTGCGGGTCAGCAGGCGCGAGACGTGCATCTGCGACACGCCGACGCGTTCGGCGATCTGGGTCTGGGTCATGCCGCCGAAGAAGCGGAGCATGACGATCGTGCGCTCGCGTTCCGGGAGCTTGCGCAGGGCCGGCTGCACGGTCTCGCGGTGCTCGACCTGCTCCAGCTCGGCGTCCGCGGAGCCGAGGACGTCGGCGAGGCGCCCGCTCGAGGGGTCGTCGACGAGCATGTCGTCCAGCGAGCTCGACCGGTAGGCGTTGGCGGCCTCGAGGGCCTCGAGCACCTCCTCGCGGCTGCGCTGGAGGTGCTCGGCGAGCTCACCGGCGGTGGGCGCGCGGTTGAGCTCCTGGGAGAGCTGCGGCATCGCCGACCCGATGGCCAGGCGCAGGTCCTTGAGCCGGCGGGGCACGCGCGTCGACCACGCCTTGTCGCGGAAGTAGCGCCGGACCTCGCCGGTGATCGTCGGCACCGCGTAGGACAGGAAGTCCGAGCCCCGCTCCGGCGAGAAGCGGTCGACGGCGTGGATGAGGCCCACGGTCGCGACCTGCTCGAGGTCCTCCTGCGGCTCGCCGCGCTGGGAGAAGCGGCGCGCGATGTGCCGGGCCAGCGGCAGGTAGCCCTCGACGAGACGGTCGCGCAGCACCTCGCGGCGCGGGTCGTCGGTGTCGAGCCCGGCGTGCTCGGTGAGCATCGGGACGAGGTGGTCGTAGGAGTCCTCGTTGCGCGAGCCCCGCCCCGAGCGGGACGACGACTCCGGCGACGACGAATCCTGCGACGACGGTCCCGGCGCCGTGTCGTGCGGCGACTCCTCGGCGGCGTCCGACAGCGCGCGCGCCGACTCGGTCACGGGTTGAGCCGTTGCTTGCGCAGGTGGATGCCGAGCCATTCCGGGTCGGCGTCGAGCACCTGCGCGTCGTCGGTGAGCGTCGTGAGCACCCGCCACCCGAAGGTGTCCTGGCGCAGCGCGGCGTCGCCCGTGACGGGGACGCGGCAGATCACGTCGATCCGGCCGTCGGCCATCGCGAAGCCGCAGCGCAGCTGGCCGCCCTCGCGGGCGAGCGGCACCAGGGCCGAGCAGGCCTCGTCGACCGCCATCCGCAGGTCGGACACGGCGTCGAGGTCGAAGTCGGCGCGAGCAGCGAGATCGGCCGCCACCGCGCGCACCGACGGGATCAGCGCGGGATCGGCGTGGACACGGACCTCGACGGGGGTCGGGGTCTCGGCCAGTCCGCCCGAACCGGCGCCCGGATCGGTGGCGGTGGACGAACGATCACGCTGCTGCGGTTCCGGCGTCTGCACGGCTGCTGATCTCCGTTTCGCGGCAGGTGAGGAGGACGGTGGCGGAGCCACCGTAACGGCGCAGGCGACGCGGACGGCAGGGCCCCACGCCGGTCATCCGGCCAGGGCGGCCTCGACCGACGGGTAGAGCGCGAACAGGTCGGTCAGGCCCGTGGCCTGCAGCGGCCGGCTCACCGGCCGCGAGTTGGCGACGAGGCGCAGGGCCACGTCGCGGTTGCGGGACTCGTCGAGCGCCTCGACGAGCAGTGCGAGGCCGCTCGAGCCGAGGAACTCGACCGAGAGCATGTCGAGCACGAGCACCGTGGGCTTGCCCTGGAGCTCTTCGTTCACCTTGGCGCGCAGCGCCGGCGTCGTCAGCATGTCGATCTCGCCGGCCAGCCGGATCACCGACGCGCCGTTCGACCGCTGAACATCGACGCCGAGTGGGTCCTCTGCAGCGAGGTCGTCATCGGTGGCCACGGCGTCTGGTCCCCCTCCGGTCAGGTCGGGCGTGCCCGGTGTGTCCAGGCAGCCTCATCGATCCCCCGGCAACGTACTTGCCGTGTCGCCGAGCCTACTCGTCACCCCCCGTGGGCACGCGTTCACGGCCGGGACGGCCCGTGATCGTGGCGGAACCGGGGCTCAACAGGGCCGATGACGCCACGAACGAGGGTCCCACTGGGCCGTTCAGGGGTGTTTGCCGTCCCGAGAGGGAGGGGATACCGCCGACGCCACTCCGATTCCGGGGAAAGCAACTCCCCCGGCCGGATGCACCGACTGGGAGGACCGCCATGGCCGACATCCGACTCCTGCCCGGCCCCATCATCGACGAGTGGGACTGGCAGCTCCACGGGTCGTGCCGCGGGATGGACTCGAGCTTCTTCTTCCACCCGGACGGCGAGCGCGGCCCGCGGCGTGAGCACCGCGCGGCCGAGGCCAAGAAGGTGTGCGCCGCGTGCCCGGTGATCGAGCCCTGCCGCCGCCACGCGCTCGCCACCCGCGAGCCCTACGGCGTCTGGGGCGGGCTGACCGAGGACGAGCGCCGCTCCGCGCTGCGCACCTCGGGCCGCGAAACCGGCACCGTCGTCTACGAGGCCCGCTAGAGGTACTGCCCGCCGCTGGTGTCCCCGCCCGGCGCGGGACGGCCCCGCCCCTGACGCATCTGTTCGAGCTGGCCCCGCGCCGCCATCTGCTGCGCGAGCACGGCGCTCTGGATGCCGTGGAACAGCCCCTCGAGCCACCCCAGCAGCTGCGCCTGCGCGATCCGCAGCTCGGCCTGCGAGGGCGTGGCGTCGGACGAGAACGGCAGCGTGATCCGGCGCAGCTCGTCACGCAGCTCCGGCGCGAGCCCCTGCTCGAGCTCGTGGATCGACCGCTCGTGGATGTCCGCGAGCCGTGCGCGCCCGGCCTCGTCCAGCGGCGCCGCCCGGACCTCCTCCACGAGCTTGCCGACCATCCCGGCCACCCGCATGACCGCGCCCGGCGACGCGACCAGGTCGCCGGTGCCCGCGCCCTCCCCGGCGCCCGACGCCGCCGCGGCGGCCAGTGCGGACGAGGGCCGTTCGTCCTGCTCGCTCATGCCGCCCATCATGGCGTCCCGGCGACCGCTCGGCGCGCCCGGCGACACGCCCTCGGATGTGCGCATGGGTGCCCGGGGGCGGGGGTACCAGGGCCCCGAGGTGAGTCGTGGACACAAGGATCGAGCTGCCCCTCCAGAAAGCGGGGGACGGCGTGACCGGCACGTGGGCGCAGGACCCGGAACCCCCTGAGCGCAGCCTCGGCCCCCCGGTGGTCGTGACGCTGTCGGGTCCGCTGTCCGAGACGACCGCCCACGCCCTCGTCGAACGCCTCAGCGCACTGCTGCACCGCCACCGCGCCGTCGTCGCCGACATCTCGGGGATCGAGCTCGCCCACTCCGGTGCCGTGCACGCGTTCACCGAGGCCGTCGCCCGCGCCGGCGAGTGGCCCGACGTCCGCCTCGCCGTCGCCGCGCCCGACCTGACGACCGCCGCGCTGCTCGTCAGCTCCCGGGTCGCCGAGCGCGTCCCGGTGCACCCCGACGTGGCGACCGCGCTGGCCCACGTCGACGACCGTCCCGACCTGGTCCGCGGTTGGTGGCACTTCGACGTCGACGCGCGCGCCCCCGGTGACGCCCGCCAGCACGTCCGTCGGGTGTGCGGGAGCTGGGCGGTGGACGAGGAGGCCCGCGAGGCCGCCGAGATCGTCGTCACCGAGCTCGTCACCAACGCCGTCGAGCACGCGGAGAGCGCGTCGGTGGTCGAGGTCGAGCGCCGCGCGCACCTGCTGCGCCTGACGGTCCGGGACTTCGACCTCGCCCCCCTGCCCGAGGCCCACCTGCCGGCGCCGACCTCGCCGCGCGGCCGGGGTCTCGCGATGGTCGCCGCGGTGGCCACGGCCTGGGGCGTCGAGACCCACCGCGACGGCAAGACCGTGTGGGCGGAGATGGCGACGGTCTAGGCCTGCCCTCTTACGCGGCCTCCAGGACGACGACGTCCCGCTGGTCCAGCAGGGCCAGCACGGCACGCTCGATGTGCTGGCGCATCGCCCGGTCGTCGACGCCGGCGCCCGCGCGCACGGCGTCGGCGATCGTGCGGCCGTTCTCGAAGTGGGTGACGAGCACCGGGTCGACGTAGGAGCGCTTGCACACCGCCGGGGTGTTGCCGAGCTGCTCCGAGACGGCCTTCATGGTGCGGGTCACGGCGCTGCGCTGCTTGCGCTGCGCGCGCGGCGGCGCGCCGGTGTCGTCGCACTCGCCGGCCAGGGCGACCGCGGCCTGCACGCCGGCGTTCCAGGTGCGCAGGTCCTTGGCGGTGAACTCGTCGCCGATGAACTGGCGCACGGCGTCGTTGACGTCCTGGGCGGTGACGTCGTGCCACGGCCCGCGGTCGCCGCCGCGTCCGCCGCGGCGGAAGGCCAGCAGGTCCTCGCCCCCGCCGCGGCGGCGCTTGAGCGAGGTGACGAGGCCGTGGACGTGCTCGTCGTGGAGCGTGACGCGGCGCGGGACGCCGGACTTCGCGGTGTAGCGGAACTCGACGCCGCCGTCGCGGCGGGCGATCGCGTGCTCGCGGCGCAGCGTGGCGAGGCCGAAGGAGGCGTCGCCCGGCGAGTCGTCGCTGGCGTACTCCTCGCCGCCGACGCGGAACACCCCGAGGTCGAGCATCCAGACCGCGCCCGCGAGCACACGGTCGCGCCCGAGGCCCCGGCCGCGGCCGAGCCGGTCCGCGATCTCGAGACGGGCGTCGCCGATGACGTGCCCGAGGCGCGTGACCCGCTGGAACTTCTCCTGGTCGCGCTGGCGGGTCCACGCCTCGTGGTAGCGGTACTGCCGGCGGCCGGCGGCGTCGGTGCCGACGGCCTGGATGTGCCCGGCCGGGTCCGCGCAGATCCAGACGTCCTCCCACGCGGGCGGGACGACGATCTTGCGGATGCGGTCGATGTGCGTCGGGTCGTCGACGGTCACGCCGCTCTCGCGGTCGAAGTAGCTCCATCCCTTGCCGCGCCGGCGACGGCCGATCCCGGGTCCGTAGGGCTCCACGTGCACCAGTTCCACCGGCCGGGCGTACCCCCGGCCCCGTCCCTGCGAACTCCGTTTCTGGTGCAGGAGTTCCGGCTACCACCGGCCGGTGCCCGACGCCTCTGCGGATCTGCTCGGCCCCTGCGGCCCCGTCGACGAACCCACCCTGGAGGCCGTCGACGCGGCCGTCGCCCGCGTCCTCGGCGACGGCGCCGCGCTCGGCGACGGCCAGCGCGAGGCCGTCCTCGGCGCGCTCGTCGACGACTGCCTCGCGGTCCTGCCCCCGGCCGCCGGCAAGACCGCGGTCTATGCCGTCACCGGCCTCGTCCTGGGCGGCCCGACCGTGGTCGTGTCGCCGACGCTGTCGCTGCACCGCGACCAGGTCGCGCACCTCGTCGACGCCGGCGTGCGGGCCGAGGTGCTGAACTCCACGGTCGCCGCACGCGACGACGTCCTCGCGCGCTTCCGGGACGGCGCGATCGAGGTCCTGGTGACCTCGCCGGAGCAGCTCGCGCGCGAGGACGTCCTCGACGCCCTCGCCGCCGGGGCGCCGACGCTGCTTGCGGTGGACGAGGCGCACTGCGTCTGCGACTGGGGCCCGGACTTCCGCCCCGACTACCTGGGCCTCGCCCTCGCGCGCAGGCGGCTGGGTCGCCCGCGCGTGCTGGCGCTCACGGCCACCGCGTCGATCCCGGCCCGCGGGGAGATCCTCGAGCTGCTCGGGGTGCCGGACGCGTGCGTGGTGGTGCGCGACCCGGACCGCCCGCACATCCACCTCACCGCCCACCTCGTGCACGAGGAGGAGGCGAAGTGGGAGCGGGTGACCGGGGAGGTCGTCGGGCTCGAGGGCGCGGGCATCGTCTACGTCACCACGCGGCGGCACACGACGCTGGTCTGCGACCGCCTGCGCGAGGCCGGGGTGGCCGCCGAGGCCTACGACGGCGGCATGACGGCGCGCGACCGGGGCCGCGTGCAGGACGCGTTCATGGACGGCGAGATCCGGGTGGTCGTCGCGACCAGCGCGTTCGGCATGGGCATCGACAAGCCCGACGTGCGGTGGGTGGTGCACGGCGACACCCCGACCTCGATCGACGCCTACCACCAGGAGATCGGCCGGGCGGGGCGTGACGGGCGGCCCGCGCAGGCGGTGCTGTTCCACCGGCCGCAGGACCTCGTGCGCCCGAAGCTGTTCGCCTCCGGCCGCGACCCGGGCAAGGGCGCGCTCACGACGGTGCTGGCCGCGGTGTGCCGGCACCCCGACGGCGTCGCGCAGGACGAGCTCGCCGGTCCGGCCGGGGTGTCGAAGGCCGGGCTGTCGCGGGCGATCCCGGGGCTGGTGGCCCTCGGCGCGGTCCGCCGGCTGCCGGGCCGGCTCCTGGCGCCCGGCGACGTCGTCGACTGCGACGACTTCTCCGAGCTCGCCGAGCACGCCGCCGCCCTCGTCGCCCGCCGTCGCGAGCGCGAGCAGAGCAAGGTCGAGCTGGTGCGCCGCTACGCGGAGGCCACCGGCTGCCGTCGCCGGACGCTGCTGGAGGCGCTCGGGGAGTCGCGCGACGAGCCGTGCGGCTTCTGCGACCACTGCGACGCGGGGCACCCGGGCGACCCCGGGAACCGGGCGGGTGCCGAGAACGGCGACCCCGTCCCCGGCGAGGCGGTCCGGCACGGCGAGTGGGGTCAGGGCACCGTCACGACCGTCGCCGAGGAGTCGGTGGTGGTCCTGTTCGACGAGGGCGGGTACCGCACCTTGTCGCTGCCGGTGGTCCGGGAGAAGCAGCTGCTCGCGCCGGCGTGATCGTCACGTTTCGCGGCGCCCGTCCGGGCCGATCCCCGTGGTGACTCCCACGAAAGGTGACCGTGCTCCGCGAACCCAGCACTTCTCCCCTGGCCCCGCCCGCCGGCGCCCCCGACACCCTGCCCGCTCCCCGCCCCGCCGACCCGGCACCGGCGGACCTGCGACAGCTCGCCCGCCGGGCCCGTCGCGACACCGTCGCCGCGCGCGAGCTCGCCGCCGCACTGCTCGCCCGCGGGTATAGCACCGTGCGCGCCGCGGCCCTCACCGGGCTCGCCGAGAGCGCGGTCGCCGCGCTCGCCCGCGTCCGCCGTCCCGGGACCGCAGCCGGCGCCGTCGCCGACGACGTCGCCGCCCGGGCCCGACGCCGCTCCGCCGGTGCCGAGGAGCTGCCGCCCGCCCCGCGGCGCCCCGCCTCGGCCTGACATCCTGCGCGTTCCCCCACGACCTGCTCCAGGGAGACGCCTGTGCCCGTCGAGCCCGAGCTCGCCGAGCTCGCCACCGCCCACGGGGTGGCGGTGCGCTACCGCGACGCCGACGAGCGTGAGGTCGAGGTCGACCGCTGCGTCGTCCTCGACGTCCTGACCGCCCTCGACGTCGACGCGACCACACCCGACGCGCTGGCGTCCGCGCTGGACGCCGTGCGGTCGGCCGACCCGGACGCCCTGCCGGCGACGGTGGTGGTGGATCGTGGTTCAGGACGGGCGCTCCCGTCCGCCGGGATCGTGACGCTCGAGGACGGCACCGAGCGATCCGTGTCGTCGGTGCCGTCCGATCTGCCCGTCGGCTACCACCGGCTCACCTGCGGCGAGCAGGACGTCGCGCTGATCGTCGCGCCGCCGCGGCTGGAAGCGCCGCCGCCGACGTGGGGCTGGATGGTGCAGCTCTACGCGGTGCGCTCGGAGCAGTCGTGGGGGTGCGGGGACTACGCGGACCTCGGGTCGCTGCTCTCCGGCACGTCCGCACAGGGCGCGGGCGCGCTGCTGGTCAACCCGCTGCACGCGCTCGCGCTGTCGCCGGAGGTCGAGGCGTCGCCGTACTCGCCGTCGAGCAGGCGGTTCCTGCACCCGCTGTACGTGCGGGTCGCCGACGTCCCCGCCTACGCGGCGGCGCCGTCGCCGGTCCGGGATGACGTGGACGCGCTGCGGCCGCCGCCGGGCGACCTCGTGGACCACGACGCGGTGTGGGCGGCGAAGCGGGCGGCGCTGGAGATGCTGTGGCCGTTCTCGTCGGACGGGGTGTCGGCGGTCGACGCCCTCGAGCCCGAGCTGCGCGACGTCGCCACCTGGTACGCGCTGGCGGAACGGCACGGCAGTGATGTGCACGGGTGGCCTACGGGGTTGCGCTTCCTCGGCGACTCCGGTGTCGTTGGCGCGCGCCGTGAGCTGGCCGACCGGGTGCTGTTCTGGGCATGGTGCCTGCAGCTCGCCGACGAGCAGCTGGCGGCGGCGCACGCGGCGGGTGCGGGGATGGCGGTCGGGCTGATCGCCGACCTCGCCGTCGGGTGCTCGGCCGGCGGCGCGGACGCGTGGACGCTCGCGGACGCGCTGGCGCCGGGGGTGTCGGTCGGCGCGCCGCCCGACGACTTCAACCAGCAGGGCCAGGACTGGGCGCTGCCGCCGTGGCGCCCGGATGCGCTCGCGCGCTCGGGGTACGCGCCGCTGCGCTCGATGATCCGCGGGGTGCTGCGCCACGCCGACGGACTGCGCGTCGACCACGTCGCCGGGCTCTGGCGGCTGTGGTGGATCCCGCCGGGTCGCGGGGCGCGCGAGGGCGCGTACGTGCACTACGACGCGCGGGCCATGCTCGCGGTGGCGGCGATCGAGGCGTCGCGGGCCGGTGCGGTCGTGGTCGGCGAGGACCTGGGGACCGTGGAGCCGGAGGTCACTGAGGGCCTCGCGGAGCACGGGATGCTGGGCTGCGCGGTGCTGTGGTTCCAGCGCTCGTCCTCCGGGGACCTCCTGCCGCCGCGGGAATGGCACCCGGAGACGCTGGCGAGCGTCTCGACCCACGACCTCCCGACGGCGGCGGGGTTCCTGGCCGACGAGCACGTGCGGGCGCGCGCGGAGGCGGGGCTGCTCGACGACGTGGACGCGGCGCGGGTGGCGGCGTCGCGGGACCGGGATGAGCTGCTCGGTCTGCTGGCCTCGGAGGGGTTCGACGTCGACGCCTCGGACCCGGAGGCCGTGATCCTGGCGATGCACCAGCTGCTCGCGACGGCCCGCTCGCGGATCGTCCTCGCGGCGTTCACCGACGTCCTGGGCGATGTGCGCCAGCCGAACCTGCCGGGGACGGTCGACGCCTACCCGAACTGGCGCATCCCCCTCTCCCGCCCCCTCGACGCGCTCCTCACCGACCCCCGCGTCCTCGCCGTCGCCGAGTCCCTCCGCGCACGCCCTATGTGAGCGAACTTTGGGGCTATAGCCCCAAAGTTCGCTCACATAGGCCGCACGGACGCAGCGGCTCCTCCCAACCGACGGCGCGCAGGAGCGACTCCACCTCGCGTGTGGTGCGGCACGGGAACCTCGTGACCTCGTCCCAGCCGAAGGGCACCGAGACCTCGCCGGAGACGGCGGCCGCGACGGTGCGCCGGCGGTCGACCAGGGCCGTTCGCGGGTCACGGTGGGTGCCAAACCCGTCCAGTCGCGCGGTCACCCGCCCGCCGGGGAGGTCATAGGTGATGTCCTCATAGCGGCGGACGCCGTCCACCAGCACCGGCGCCTGGCGACGGCCGATCGGGAGCCCGTGCGCCTGCTCGACGTCGACGAGGTAGCGGTGCTCTAGTTCAGAGAGAACGCCGTCCCGCAGCAGCGTCACCGCGTCCGTGATGGCGCGACGATGACGTGTCGGCCGGCGGAGATCGATCGCCTGCTCGAGGGCGAGCGGATGGACGCCGGCATCGAGGGCGAACTGGTGGGCCCGTCGCATCGCTTCCCGCGCGTCCGGCGCCGCCACCGCGAGGTCCAGCACCGTGTGCACCCGGCTGGTGATCGGCGGGTCACTGCCGTCGACACCGATGTGGGCGAAGGCGCGGGATCGGTGCACCTTGACGCCGTCCAGCCGCACAGCCGAGCAGCCATAGCGAACGGTGACGTGGACCGGTTGCTCCGGATCGGGCTCCAGGAAACCGTGCAGCTCGCCCGCGGTCTCGTGGCTCAGCAGGGCGCCGCCCCGGCACGCCAGCAGCGCCGCGGCGCGCTTCGCCTCCGGCGACAGCGGGCCGGTGAAGAGCGCGTAGACGCTCTCGCGCACCCGTTCCCATCGATTCGCGTCCAGCTGGGCCTGGATCCCGTCGTCGGTGAAGCCCTGCGCGAGCAGCTGGGCCCGCGTCACGATGCGGTGCTCGGCCGCCAGCATCCGCTGCCAGTCGTCGAAGTCGTCCATACGACGTTCGACGCAGGCCGGTGCCGTCCGGCTCCATCACTCGGGGTATGTGAGCGAACTTTGGTGCTATGGCCCCAAAGTTCGCTCACATAGGTCGCTCACGTCGCCAAGGCGTCGACGGCGGAGACGCCGCGGTCGGGGAGGGCCGTCGGGGATTCCTGGTGGTACGCGCCGCCGGGCAGGATGCCCGCCGCGCCGGACCGCGCCATGACCTGCTGCTGAGAGTAGACGTCTTCCCCGTGCGCGTCCGGGGGCACGTCGCGCCAGAACTCGAACCCGCCGGCCTCCACCAGGCGAGCGCGGTCGAACAGCACGCACCCGGCCACCCAGGCCACCTTGTAGGGCACGTAGACCTCGGACGACGGCACGGCGCGCCCCGGCCCGTCGACGTCCACCGCCTCGGCGAGGTGCAGCCCGTTCGCCGCGTTGTGCAGGCGCCAGCGGTCCCAGCCCGGGCCGTCCTTGACCAGCCTCTCCGGCTCCACGGGGCCGTCCCAGACCGAGAACGACCCCACCTCGTGCGGCCGCCGGTCCTCGGCGTGCCCGAGCGCCTGCATCGCCGCCCCGACCATCCCGCACCGCAGCTCCCCCAGCGCCCGGTGCAGCCGCGCCAGCGCGCCGGGCTCGAGCCACACGTCGTCGTCGAGGTAGAGCACCTCGGGCGCCGACGCGCACGAGAGCAGGAACGCGCGCTGCTCGGCCATCCCCCGCGCGGGGAGGTGGCGGTGCAGCGCCACCGGGACGCCGCGCCGGCGCAGCCACCGGATCACCGTCCACGCCGACGGCGTCTCCCACGAGGCGTCGCCGTCGGACTGGTCGGAGATCGTCAGCGAGAAGTCCACCCCGGTCTGCGCCGCGAGCCCGGCCAGCGTGGTCGCGAGCTCAACGGGTCGATTCCGCGTGGGCACCAGGACGTCGATCACGGAAGATCACCGCGGATCCGCTCCACGATCGCGCTCGTCGACCGGTCGGGCAGGTAGTCGAGGATGACGACCCGCCCGCCGTAGGCGCCGACCGTCGCGGACTCGCGCAGCATCTGGGGCGTGTAGTCGCCGCCCTTCGCGTAGACGTCGGGCTCGAGCAGCTCGAGCAGCTCGGCGGGGGTGTCGTCGTCGAACACGGTGACGTGGTCGACGCAACTCAGCGCGCCGATCACCGCCGCCCGGTCGGCGAGCGGGTTGACCGGCCGTGACGGGCCCTTCAGCCGCGCCACCGAGGCGTCGGAGTTCAGCGCCACGATCAGCACGTCGCCGAGGCGCTTGGCCTGGTTCAGCGACGCGATGTGCCCGCGGTGCACGACGTCGAAGCAGCCGTTGGTGAACACCACCCGCCGCCCCGCGACGCGCTGCTCGTCGACGATCGCCGCGAGCGATGTCGCGTCGAGCAGCGGGCCCTCCGCAGCGGCGACGCGCTCGGCGAGCTCGCCGGTCCCGCACACCGAGGTCCCGGGCCGGCCCACCACGACGTCGGCGGCGGCCTGGGCCAGCTCGACGGCGGTGGCCGCCGGGGTGCCGGCGGCGAGCGCGAGCACCAGCGCGGCGGTGAACGTGTCGCCCGCCCCGCACGTGTTGGCCTCCGGCGACGGGCGCGCGAACGTGCGATGGGCCGGAGCGTCCCCGTCGGAGGGCAGCAGCAGCGCGCCGTCGCGGTCGAGGGTGACGACGACCGCGCCGGCCCCGGAACGTTCCCGCAGCTCGGCGCCCGCGGCCTCGGCGGCGGCGACCCGGTCGGGCCCACCGAGATCCCGGCCCAGCAGCGTCGCCGCCTCGCCGGCGTTGGGCGTGACGACGTCGGGGCGCGCCGGCGTCCAGCGCGCCGGGTCGTGGGCGTCGACGACGAGCCGGTAGGAGCGCTCCCCCGGCGGGCCGAGGAGGTCGACGACACCGTCGAGCGACCCGCCGTCGTAGTCGCAGACGACCACCGCGTCCGCGCCCTCCACGGCCCGGCGGAAGGCGGCGTGCACGGCGTCGCGCGCCGCGTCGCCCAGCCGGCCGCGGGTCGTCGTGTCGAAGCGGGCGACGAGCGCGTCGTCGGCGAGCACCCGGCGCTTGGCCGCGGTGGGACGGGTCGGGTCGGTGACGACGCCGTCGGTGCCGACGCCGTACGTCGCGAGCAGTTCGCGCACCGTCGCCGCGTCGGCGTCGTCGCCGAGCACCGAGACCAGCTCGGTCCGCGCGCCCAGCGCCGCGAGGTTGGCGGCGGTGTTGGCGGCGGCGCCGGGCGAGCCGCGGGTGTGGTCGACCTCGACGACCGGCACCGGCGCCTCGCGCGACAGGCGTTTCGACGGCCCGGTCAGCCACTGGTCGAGCACGGCGTCGCCCAGCACGACCACCCGCGGGGCCGCGGCGGCCAGGCGGGCGGGCAGGTCGGCGGCGAGCGGTGCGGCGTCCAGGGTCGTGGTGGCGCGGTCGATCTCCGGCGCGGCCATCAACCATCCGTCCTTCCGGGGGAACCCGCACGGGTGCGGTCGGCGGCACGCGTTCCCGCCGTACGGCGTGGGGCAGGCGGCCTCGGTACTGTCGCCCTTCGTTCTGTCGCTGACGGGGTGACTCGTCCGTCCCGGGAGTGCCGATGGCCGACGACCAGCCGACACCCGACACCGCCGTGTCCGCGGGCCTGCTGAGTCCGGAGATCGCGGTGGTGCGCCCGGTCGGCGACGTCGACACCGCCACCGCGACCCCGCTGCGCAGCGCGATCCAGCAGCAGGTGCAGGCCGGCGCCCGGCACGTGGTGCTGGACCTCTCCGGCGTCGAGTTCATGGGCTCGGCCGGGCTCGCGCTGCTCATCGCCGAGCGCGAGTCCGCGATCGCCCGCGAGGGCGAGCTGCGCCTGGCCGGGGTGCCGCGCACCGCGGGCCGCGCGCTGAGCCTCACCGGGCTCACCGAGCTGTTCGACACCTACCCCGACGCCGACGCCGCGGTCGCCGACCTGCGCTGACACCCGGATCACGGGTACGAGCCCTCCTCCGACGAGGTGGCCACCAGCTCGCGGATCTCGCTGCCCGCGGGGCGGGTCAGCGCATAGAGCACGGCGTCGGCGGTCTGCGCGGGGTCGTTGAGCTTGGCGTCGGCACCCGGCTTGTACTGGTCGGGGCGGTCGTCGAAGAAGTGGGTCCACATGCCGCCGGGGACCAGCAGGGTCACGCCGACGCGGCCCGCGGTCTCGGCGGCGAGCGCGCGGGTGAAGCCGACGACGCCGAACTTCGAGGCGCAGTAGGCGGTCGCGTCGGACACCGCCTTGACCCCGAGGGTCGAGGAGACGGTGACGACCTTGCCGCGCCGCGACTCCAGCTCGGGCAGCGCGGCGCGGACGACGGCGGCGGTGCCGAGCAGGTTGACCGCGATCACGCGGTCCCACTCGCCGGCGTCGACGTCGACGAGCTTGCCGCAGCGGTCGATGCCGGCGGCGGTGACGACGGCGTCGAGGCCGCCGACCTGCTCGCTCGCGCGGGCCACGGCGGACTCGGCGGCACGGGTGTCGGCGAGGTCGACCTCGACGAAGGCGTGCCCGGCGTCGGGGGCCTTGAGGTCGAGGACGACGGGGGTGCCGCCCGCGGCGGCGACGGCGTCGGCCACGGCGGCGCCGAGGCCGGACGAGCCGCCGGTGACGAGGACGGTGCCGGGGTTGCTGGTCATGTCGTTCCTCCCGAAGGGACGGGGTCGGTGGTCGGCTCGAGGCGGGCCAGCAGCCGGGTCGACGAGCGGCCCGCGTGGTACGGCACGGCGACGACCTCTCCGCCCCAGCTGCGCACCAGCGGGGTCTCGAGAAGTTCGTCGGTGGCGTAGTCGCCGCCCTTGACCCAGACGTCGGGGCGCAGGCGGTCGAGCACGGCGCGCGGGTCGTCCTCGTCGAACACCTCGACGGCGTCGACGGACGCGAGCGCGGCGAGCATCTCGGCGCGGTCGGCCTCGGCGACCACGGGCCGGTCGGGACCCTTGAGGCGGCGCACCGAGGCGTCGGAGTTGAGGCAGACGACGAGCACGCCGTCCTCGCCGGCCAGGCGTCGTGCGGCGGCGAGGGTCCGGGCGTGCCCGGCGTGCAGGAGGTCGAAACAGCCGCCGGTGGCGACGACGGTGGCGCCGCGGGCACGGGCGGCGGCGACGACGTCGGTGTCCTGCTTGGCGGGCTCGGGTTCGTCGTCCAGCCCCGCCGCACCCCCGGCGGCGACGAACGCGGCGGCGTCGGCGACCCCGCGGCGCACGGCGTCGTCGACGGCCGATCCCTCGGCGAGGGCGACCGCGACGCTCGCGGCGAACCGGTCGCCGGCGCCGCAGGGGTCGCCGCCGGTCGCGGGGTCGGCGGGCGTCACCGAGGTGCCGGTGGCGCTGCGCAGGACCGCACCGTCGCGCCCGGCGGTCACGGCGACGGCGTCGACGTCCCAGTGCTCGCGCAGCGCGTCCCCGAGCTCGGCGGGCTCCTGCGGGAACCCATGTGAGTGGAATTCCCGGCTATAGCCGGGAATTCCACTCACATACCCACGGGCCTCGGACAGGTTCGGGGTGACGAGCGTGGCGCCGGGGATCGGCGGGGCGCCGTTCGGGTGCGGGTCCCAGACGACGGGCACGCGCGTGGCCGCCTCGGTGAGCGCCTCGCGGATCGCCGGGTCGGCGGTCATACCGCGGCCGTAGTCGGAGACCAGCACGACGCCGGCGCCGGCGATGGCGTCGACGGCCGCACCGTCGGCCGCGGCCGAGGAGAGGCCCCCCGAGTCCACGCGCATGAGCACCCGGTCGTCGGCGAGCATCCGCGTCTTGGTCGGCGTCGTGCCCTCGCTCGGCACGGCGACGACGTCGACACCGGCCAGCAGCGCGCGGAGCTCGGGCTCGTCCGACCCGAGCGCGGTCACCAGGCGCACGGGGCGCCGGGTGCTGCGCGCGGCGAGCAGCGCGGTCAGCCCCGCGCCGCCGGGACGTTCCCGACGCTCGCGGAAAGACAGCACCGGCGCCGGCGCGTCCGGGCACAGCCGCTCCACGGCGCCGACGACGTCGACGTCGCGCAGGCAGTCGCCGACCACCACGATCGAGGCGCGCGTGCGGGGGCTCACGACACGAGCTCCTCGGCGACGGCCCGGGGAGAGGGCGCCAGCACCCGGTCGACGACCTCGCACAACAGGTGCACGGTCACCAGGTGCGCCTCCTGCACCGACGGGGTCTCGCCGGGCAGGCACAGCGCGTCGGTCGCGGCGGCGGCGAGCGGGTTCGGGCCCGGCCCGGTCATCGCCCAGACCGTGACCCCGAGCGCGCGGCCCGCCTCGGCCGCGGCGACGAGGTTGGGGCTGCGCCCGCTCGTCGAGAGCAGGACGAGGACGTCGCCGGGGCGCCCGTGGGCGCGGACCTGGCGGGCGAAGACCTCGTCGTAGCCGTAGTCGTTGCCGAGCGCGGTGACCGCCGAGGTGTCGGCGTGCAGCGCGATCGCCGACAGCGGCTCGCGCTCCCCGCGGTAGCGCCCGACGAGCTCGGCGGTCAGGTGCTGCGCCTCGGCGGCGCTGCCCCCGTTGCCGGCGGCGAGCAGCCGCGAGCCGTGGCGCAGGCGGGTGGCGAGCTCGACCCCCCAGCGCTCGAGGCGCTCGGACTCGCCGGCGAGGCCGTCGAGCGTGCCCCGCAGCCCGCCGAGGTGGCGCCGGACGATCTCGTGGCTGACGATCTCGTGGCTCATGCGGGGCTCCCCGTGGTGAGGCTGGACAGGGCGGGGACGGCGGCGGCGACCTCGCCGTAGACGCGCTCGTGCGCGGCGGCCACCTGGTCCCAGCCGTACTCGGTCTCGGCGCGGCGCCGTCCGGCGCGCCCCAGCCGGCGGGCCCGGCGCGGGTCGGCGCGCAGGCGCTCGAGCGCCGCGGCCACCGCCCCCGGGTCGCCCGCGGGGACGTGGTGGCCGGTCACGCCGTCGACGACGGTGTCCGCGAGCCCGCCGACCGCGGCCGCGACCACGGGGCGGGCGCACGCCATCGCCTCGAGCGGGACCAGGCCGAACGGCTCGTAGGCGGGCACGCAGGCCACGGCGTCGGCGGAGCGGTAGAGCGCCGGTAGCGCGTCGTGGCCGACGGCGCCGAGGAATCGCACGCGGTCCGCGACGCCCAACGAGGACGCCAGCGACCGCAGCCGCGCGACCTCCGGATCGTCGTCCAACGCCGCGAGGGCCGGACCCCCGGCGATCACGAGCTCGGCGTCCCGGGGCAGGCGGGCCAGCGCGGAGATCACGGTGTCGACGCCCTTGCGCGGCACGAGCCTGCTCACCGACAGCACGCGGAAGCCGCGGTGGTCATCACCAGGGCCGGGCGTGAAGTGCCCGACGTCCACGCCGCACGGCACCACGGTCGCCTGGTCGGCGGGCACGCCGAGGGCGACGAGCTCGTCGACCTCCTCGCGGCAGGTGGCGAGCACCCGGTCCACCGAGGCACCCAGGTCGCTCTCGACGGCGACGCGGCGGGCGGGGCTCGTGTCGTCGGCGCCCTGGTGGCGGCGCTTCACCGACCCGAGCGCGTGGAAGGTCTGCACGACCGGCACGCCGAGCACGCGGGCGGCGGGCAGCGCGGCGAGCCCGGACATCCAGAAGTGGGCGTGCACGACGTCGGGTCGATCGGCACGCCAGCTCGCGGCGAGCTCGGCCGAGAACGCGTCCATGTGGTCGACGAGGTCGTCCTTGGGCAGTTGGCGGGGCGGCCCGGCGTCGACGTGGTCGACGGTGACGCCCTGGGCGAGCGCGACGCGGCGCGGCGATCGCCGATCCGTCCGCCGTGTGTGGACGACGATCTCGTGGCCGGCGTCGGCCAGGGCCAGCGCCAGCGCGCGCACGGCGACGTTCTGGCCGCCGGCGTCGGCGCCGCCGAGCCCGCTCGCGGCCGCCAGCGGACTGGCGTGCTCGGACACCATCGCGATCCGCATGAGCACTCCTCCCTGGGGCGCGCAGGGGCGCGCCGGGGTCCGTGAAGCGAGGTGGCGACGCCCGTGGCGCCACCGAGACGTGCGAGTTCCGGGGGCCGGCCCTGGTCTGGACCGGTCCCTCGCTGCCTGCGGGCTCAGCCCGCGGAGACGAGGTGCGGTGGCCGGGGCGCGAGGCCCCCGTCGACCACCTCGGCGAGCAGCCGCTCCCAGTCGTCGGTGAAGCGGTCCACGCCGTGCCGGGCCAGCGCCGCGGCACGGGCGGCACTGCCCGCCTCGCGGGCGAGCCCGGGATCGTCGCGGTAGGTGCGCAGGCCCTCGTGCAGGACCCGCAGGTCGGTGGCGACGACGCCGGCCTCGGCCGGGACGTCGACCGCGGCCTCGGTGGTCGCCAGCGCCACCACCGGCATCCCGAGCATCATCGCCTCGATCAGCGACAGGCCCAGCGACGTCCAGCGCACCGGGTGCAGGTAGACGCGGTGACGCGCCATCTCGGTGTGCAGGCGGTCCTGGGGCAGGTCGCCCCCGATCGCGACGCCGGGGTGGGTGACGGCCTCGCCGAGGCGCTCGCTGCCGATCCCGTAGACGTCGAGACCGATCGTGTCGGCGAAGCCCGCGAGCAGGTCGGTGCCGGTGACGCGGTGGCGCCGCACCGGCTCGTTGACCACGACCGCCGCCCGGTCCAGCTCGCCGGTGTAGCGGTCACCGGGGTCGAGCACGCCGTGCTCGATCACCCGGACCGGCGCGCGTCCCGTGTCCCACATCAGCGCGTTGAAGTGCGTGACGTGGACGACCGGGATGTCGTCGCGGTCGGCCATCGGGTGCCGGGACGTCGGCACGTCGCCCTTGGGCGTGTTGTGCTCCACGAACACCGCGGGGAGGTCGACGCCCGGGCGCCGGCCGGTCCAGCGCTCGACGAGCTCGATCTCCTCCGGGCGCTGCAGCACCACGGCGTCGATCTCGTCGGCGCGCTCCCGCAGCTGCTCCGGGGTGGCCTCCTCGGCGCGGGCGGGCCAGTCCCAGGCCGCCGGCCTGCCGCCGCCCCACGGTCCGCCCTCGGGCAGCACCGGCAGCAGGCACGTGTGCCGACCCTGGACGAACGCGGTGGTCCAGGAGCCGTGCACGTGCCAGTGCAGCACGGTCCGCGCCGGGGCGGAGGGGGACGAGAAGGTCACCGGCGAGGTATTGGTTCCGCGTCGGACCCATAAACTCCACCGACCGAACTACTACTCTCCGTCGATCAGTCGGGCGACGGCGTCGACGACGTGGCTCCCCCGGATGTCGTCGAGACACGGGTGACCAGGCACGGGACAGTTCCGCGCCCGTGTGCCCCGGCACGGGGCGCCCTGATCTCCGAGCAGAATTCGTCGCACTCCGTAAGGAGCCCACCGTTCCGGGGGAACGACGGGAGCGAAGAGGGAGACGACCGGCACACCCACGGCGGCCGCCAGATGGGCGGGTCCGGTGTTGCCCACCACGACCGCCCGCGCCCCCGCGAGCACGGCTGCGAGCGCACCGAATCCCGTGCGCCCGCCGAGATCCACCCCGTCGTGTCCCGCGACCTCCGCGGTGAGCGCCCGCTCCCCCGGCGCGCCGGTCACGACCACCCGGTGCCCGGCGGACGCGAGCGCCGCGACACCCTCCGCCGCCCGGTGCGGCGACCACGCCCGCGCCGGCACCGAGGCCCCGGGGTGCAGCACCACGTACTCGCCCGTGACGTCGTGCGCGGCGAGGGCGTCGGCGGCCTCCCGGCGGGCGTCGGCGTCGACGGTGACCGCGAGCCGCCCGTCGTCACCCGGCGGCAGCGTGTAGCCCGCGCGCTGCGCGATCGCGAGCGCGCGCTCGGCCTCGGGGAGCTCCTCACCGAGGTCCTCGCCGGGGCGCAGCCGGACGTCGAGCAGGCTGCCGGGGTAGTCGACCGAGGCCGCGGTGATCCGCGCGACCCCGGCCAGGCGCAGCACCAGCGCGGTCGGCAGCGGGGACTGGTGGAACGAGGTCAGCACGACAGCCTCGTCGGCGTCGAGGGCCGCGAGCATCGCGACCGTCGCCTCGGTGTCCTCGCGCGTCACGGGCGGCGGCTCGGCGTCCACCCACGGGCAGCGCCACTCCGCGACGGCATCGACGCCCGGGAGCAGCCCGGCAGCCTGGCGTCCGCGGGGCCCGACGACGGCGACGACCTCGTCGGCGCCGGCGGCGACGGCGCGGACCGCGGGCCCGGAGAGCAGGACGTCGCCGTCGCTGTCGAGGCGCACGACGAGGACGCGCTTCATGCCCGGAACCCCAGCAGCTCGACCGCGTCCAGCAGATCTCCGGCGAGACGCCCGCGCGCCCGGGCGTCGTCGACCTCCTCGCGGCGGGTGCGCCCGGTCGGCACGAGCACGGCGCGCGCCCCGGCGGCGTCGGCGGCGCCCACGTCGGCGGCGATGTCGCCGATCACCGCGACGTCGGCGGGCGGGACGTCCAGCGCCGCCGCCGCGTCGAGCACCATCCCCGGCGCGGGCTTGCGGCACGCGCAGCCGTCGTCGGCGCCGTGCGGGCACCAGCGCCACACCGCGAACGGGCCCAGCAGCTCCTCGACCCGGGCGTTCACCGCGCTCACCTGCGCGGCGTCGAGGAGGCCGCGGGCGATGCCGGACTGGTTGGAGACCACACCGACCGGTGTGCCCACCGCGCGGACCCGCTCGAGGGCCTCGGTCGCGGCGGGCATCGGGCGCACGGCGGCGGGGTCGCCGTTGTAGGGGACGTCGACGACGAGGGTGCCGTCGCGGTCGAACAGGACCGCCCTGGGTTGATCGATACCGGGCCGGACGCTCACGGCGTGGGAGCACACCACGCGGAGGTGCCCACTGCAGGGGATGACCTGACCTGGGCGTCGGTTTGTGGGCAGGGGCCCCGGGTACACGCCGGGAGACCGGAGCCTCGCCGGTCCGTCCGACGCCCAGCCGGGCGTGACCGACCTGGAGGGACCCCCGTTGATCCGCCCGCAGCCACCCGATGACCGGGTACCGGGTGCGCCGCGTGACGTCGAAGTGCGCGTCCTGCCCGTGCCGGAGGCGCTCGTCACCGTGCGCACCGTCGCCGGAGACCTCGCGGCACGCGCCGAGTTCCCCCTCGACTCGGTCGACGACCTCCGTCTGGCCGTGGACGAGGCGTGCACGTGCCTCGCCGCGCTGGCCCGGCCCGAGACGAAGCTGACGGTGACGTTCACCGTCGACGACGACCGGATCACGATGACCGCGTCGGTCCTGACCACCGGACCGACCACGCTGCCGACCGACACGTTCGCGTGGCGGGTGCTCTCCGTCCTCGCCGACGACGTGCGCGTGCTCGCCGAGGCGCCGTCGGCCACCGGTGGTGCGCACCGCCTGGCACTGCGCGTGATCGTCCAGCGGATGACCGACGTGCCGCTCGAGGACGTGCTGCCCGACACCGGCGCCGCCGAGGTCGCGGCCGAGGGGGCGTCGGTGGCGCTGCTGGCCGACCGCAGGCCCGGGTCCGCGGGTCCGTGACGTCGCCCTCCGCCGGCGGGCCGCCCGACACGCGCGTCTCCCCGTCCCCCTACTCCACGGATGTGAGCTCGATCGACGCCATGACCGACACCGCCGGCGCCACCGGTGAGAAGACCGCCGACGGTGACGTGACGGCGCAGCAGAGCAGCACCCAGCAGACCGACGGACACCAGCAGGACGACCGGCAGAACGGTCGCCGCAACGGCAACCGCTCCGGATCGCGCGGCGAGTACGACCACCTCATGCCCAAGCTCGCCGAGCACGCCGCGCTCGAGAAGGGCTCGCCGGAGCGCCTGCGGCTGCGCGACGAGCTGGTGCGCGGGCACCTGCCGGTGGCCCAGCACATCGCGCGGCGGTTCTCGCGGCGCGGGGAGCCCGAGGAGGACCTCGAGCAGGTCGCGACGCTCGGGCTGATCAACGCGGTCGACCGCTACGACCCGGAGCGCGGCACCGACTTCCTGTCCTACGCGGTGCCGACGATCACCGGCGAGGTGCGGCGGCACTTCCGCGACCAGGCCTGGTCGATGCGCGTGCCGCGCCGGCTCAAGGACCTCAACGTCACGCTGTCGGCGGCGATGTCGCAGATGTCGCAGACGCTGGGCCGGGCGCCGAACGCCGCCGAGCTCGCCGAGCACCTCGACATCGGCAAGGAGGAGGTGCTCGAGGCCCTCGAGGCCTCGAACGCCTACCGCAGCGGCTCGCTCGACGAGATGCTCGTCGACGACCCCGACTCCGGCACCGTGTCCGACCTGCTCGGCGAGGCCGACGCGGCGCTCGAGCAGGTCGAGTACCAGCAGTCGCTGGCCCCGCTGCTCGAGAAGCTCCCGCAGCGCGAGCGCACCATCATCAAGCTGCGCTTCTTCGGGAACATGACCCAGTCGCAGATCGCGGAGCAGGTCGGCATCTCGCAGATGCACGTCTCCCGCCTGCTCGCCAAGACCCTCGTCCAGCTCCGCGAGGGGCTCGGCGACGCGCGGTGAGCTCGGGGTGACCTCTCCGACCGCCGTGGTCCTGCGCGACCTCGGCCTCGGTGACCTGCTCGTCGCGGTGCCGGCGCTGCGCCTGCTGCGCCGCGCGCTCCCGGACCACGAGATCGTCCTCGTGGCCCCGGCCGCCCTGTCCCCGGTGGTCTCGCTGATCGAGGCGGTGGACACCCATGTGCGTGATCTTCTGAGCTATAGCTCAGAAGATCACGCACGTCCGGACGTCGCCGTCAACCTCCACGGCCGCGGACCGGAAAGCCACGCGCGGCTGGACGCGCTGGCGCCGCGACGCCGGATCGGACATGCCGCGCCCGGCTGGGACGGGCCGGCGTGGACCGAGGACCCCGCCCGCTCCGAGCGCCGACGGTGGTGCGATCTCGTGGCCGCCGCTCTCGGCGTCGACGGTGCGGCCGACGACCTCCGCCTCCCCGGCCGCCGCGCGGTCCGGGGCGGCCCGGTCGTCGTGCACCCCGGCGCCGCGTTCGGGTCGAAGCGCTGGCCCGCCGCGCGGTTCGCGGTGTGCGCCGCGGTCCTGCAGGCGCAGGGGCACGCGGTGGTCGTCACCGGCTCCGACGACGAGCGGCGCCTGACCGCCGAGGTCGTCGCCCGCGCCGGCCTGCCACCGGACGCCGACCTCGGCGGGCGCACCGACCTCGCGGGCCTGCTCGACCTCGTCGCCGCCGCGTCGCTCGTCCTCGCCGGCGACACCGGCGTCAGCCACGTGGCCACGGCGTTCGGCACGCCCTCGGTGACGCTCTTCGGGCCCGTCCCGCCGACGCAGTGGGGACCGCCGCCCGGGGGGCCGCACGTCGTCCTCGGCGACGACACCGTCCGCCGCGGCGAGCGCTTCGCCGACGACCCGGACCCCGCGCTGCTCGCCGTCACCCCGGAGGACGTGCTCGCCGCGCTCCCGTCCCCGCTGGGCACCGTCCCCGCCTAGCATCACCGACCGTGAGGCTGCGCTACGAGCTCCTGGGCTGCGCGCTGCACGGGCACGCGCTCGTCGGCACCGACGCCGCGACCGTGCGTGCCCGGGACGCGCTGCTCGTGCGCGAGGACGACGCCGGCCAGCGCTGGTACCGGTGCCTGCGCTGCGACGCCTGGGAGCCCGGCCCGACGCCCGCCGAGCCCGCCCGCGACACCGTGCCCGGGCCCGACGAGGTCGAGGTGCCGCTGCGCGGGCGCCCGCTGCGCGACCGCTTCGTGCTGCGCCTCATCGCCCTCGACCGCGCCGTGCACGTCGTCGGCCTGGCCCTGCTCGGCACCGCGGTGCTGCTCTTCGCGGCCTACCGCGAGGCGTGGGGCGAGACCGCCGGGCAGATCGTCGGGGTCCTGCAGGGCGCGCTCGGTGGACCCGTCGGCCACGGCGGGCCCACCCTGCTCGTCGAGGTCGAGCGGGCCTTCGCCGTCCCGAGCGCCACCCTCTACTGGCTCGCCGTCGCCCTGCTCGCCTACGCGGTGCTCGAGGCCGTCGAGGCGGTCGGCCTCTGGTACGCCCGCCGCTGGGCCGAGTACCTGACCTTCGTCGCCACCACCGTCCTGCTGGTGCCCGAGGTCTGGGAGATCAGCCACGGCCCGACGCCGACGAAGATCGTCGCGCTGGTCGTCAACCTCGCCGTCGTCGCCTACCTCCTCGTCGCCAAGCGGCTGTTCGGGCTGCGCGGCGGCGGCCGCGCCGAGGACGCCGAGCGGGCGCACGACACCGGGTGGCCCGCGGTCGAGCGCGCCGGACCGGACCTCCATCGGCTGACGCCGGGCTGAAGACTCGTCACATCACGGGCACGGGGGGCTGCCCCGGGTGTAGGACGATCAGGTGACGACAACGCCGGTCGGCGCCCGGCGGGGGTTCGACGCCGACTGGCACGACGCGCCCGGCCACTGGTCGGAGCGCCTGGGCCGCGTGGGCCTCGCCGCGTACGGCGTCGTGCACCTGCTGCTCGCCTGGGTCGCGGTGTCGATCGTCGTCGTCGGCGGGACCTCGCCGCTCGACCAGCGCGGCGCCGTGGCGGTCGTCGCCCACGGCGGGATCGTCGGGCGGGCGCTGCTCGGGCTCGCCGCCGCGTGCCTGGTGGTCTTCGCGGTGTGGCAGGTCCGGGCCGGGGCGATCGGCTTCCGGTGGGTCGAGGGTCGCGGGCTGCGCTGGCGCAAGCGCATCGGCGCCTTCGCCAAGGCCCTCGGGGTCGGCGGCGTCGCCTACCTCGCCGTGTGCGTGATCGTCGTGCCCCGCCGCGACGGGTCCGACCTGCAGGTCGTCGCCGGCGAGGCGTTCGCCCTGCCCGGCGGACGGGTGCTCGTCGCGGTGGCCGCGGTGATCGTGCTGATCACGGCGGTCTCGACGGCGGTCACCGGCATCCGCGCGACCTTCCTCGGCGACCTCGTCCCCGAGAAGCTCACCCCGCGCGTGCGGCTCCTGGCGCGCTGGCTCGGCGCCGTCGGCAACCTGACGCGCGCCGTCACCTTCGCCGTCGTCGGCGTCCTCGCGCTCGACGCCGTGGTCGACGACGCCCCGGACGAGGTCGGCGGCATCGACCTCGCCCTGCGGACCCTCGCCGACCACACCCTCGGCACCACGGCGCTCGCGATCGCCGGCGTCGGCTTCGCGGCCTACGGGCTGTACTGCCTGGTCGACGCCTACGCCCGGCATCCCTGAGCCTGCGCCGCCTCCCGCACCGGGCCGGGCACGCAGGCCCCGGCCACCGCACCCGCGGCCACGATCGCGACGCACACCCAGATCGCCGGCACGAACCCGGCGAGGAAGCCCGCCGGGCTGTCGTAGCTGCCGAACGGCGCGAACACCGCCACCAGCACCGCGAGCCCGAGGACGCCGCCGAGCTCGCGCAGCGTGCTGTTGACCCCCGCCGCCTTGCCGACGTCGTCCGGCCCCAGCCCGCCGAGCACGGCGTTCGCCGCGGCGGGCATGGCCAGCGAGCCGCCGATGCTGGCGACGACGAAGCCGGGCACGAGGTCGCCGTAGGACAGGCCCGATGCCGCCGCGGCCACCCAGGCCATGCCGAGCGCGGTGAGCGCGAGGCCGACGGTGAGCGGGATCCGGTTGCCGAACCGGTCGGCGAGCACCCCGCCGACCGGGCCGAGCACGAACAGCGCCGACGTCCACGCCATCAGCCCGAGCCCGGTCTGCAGCGGCGTGAAGCCCAGGCCCACCGCGAGCAGCTGGCTGAAGAAGAACAGGCCGCCGAACACCGAGACGAACAGGGCCGCGGTGGCGAGGTTGCCGGCGACGAACCCCGGCGCGCGCACCAGGCGTCCCGGCAGCAGGGGCAGGACGGCGGCGCGCTGCCGGAGCACGAACGCGACGGTCAGGACGGCCGCGAGCCCGAACGCCGCGAGCACCTCGCCCGACGCCCAGCCCGCGACGTTGCCCCGGGTCAGCGCCCACACGACGCCGAGCGCGGCGCCCGCGAGCAGCACCACGCCGGGCGCGTCCATGGTGACGTCGCCGCCGCGCGACTCCGGGACGACCGCGAGCACCAGCGGCACCACGACCAGCCCGATCGGCACGTTGAGCCAGAACACGAACTCCCAGCCCACGAGGTCGGTGACGACGCCGCCGAGCCCGGGCCCGGCGAGCACCGCCAGGCCCGCGACGCCCTCGAGCACGCCGAGGGCACGGCCGCGCTGCTCGGGCGGGTAGGCGGCGCCGACCAGCGTCATCCCGAGCGCGGTGCCCGCCGCGGCGCCGACGCCCTGGACGGCGCGGGCGACCACGAGGGTCCCGACGTCCGGGGCGAGCGCGCAGCCCGCCGACGCGACGGTGAACAGCGCCAGCCCGGCGACGAAGACCCGCCGTCGCCCGAAGCGGTCGCCGAGCGCCGCGGCCGGCACGAGCAGCACGGCGAGGGTGAGGTTGTAGGCGTTGACCGTCCACTCCAGCGACTCGACGCTCGCGCCGAGGTCGTGGCGGATGGTGGTCAGCGCGGTGGACACGACGAGCGTGTCCAGCGCGGCCATCAGCGCGGTCACCGACACGAGCAGGAGCACGCCGGTGCGCTGTCGCGGGCTCATGAGGCCTCCCGACGACGTGGCGGAGCCTCTCCCCGCCCTCACCGGGTACGACTCGATAGCACTCCAGGACTCATCGGTCCTTGTCGAGGATTCTTCCCATGTGAGCGAACTTTGGTGCTATCGGACTGAAGTTCGCTCACAGACGCCGGACGGCCCAGCCCTGCTGTGACCCCGGTCGAGCTCGGTTGTGGGCACCCAGGGCGGGGTACGCCCGGCCGGTGCACGATCCCCTGTCCCGCGCCCCGGCCCTCGTGCGGAGCGTGGTCTCGGGCGTCGCGGAGACCCTGCACGGGCGTGACCTCGCTGCCGTCGCCGCGGGTCTGACCTACTTCGCCGGGCTCGGGGTCGTCCCGTGGCTGCTGCTCGCGGTGTGGGGCGCGGCGCTGATCAGCTCGCCGGCCACGGTCGCCGCGTACCTCGCCGACCTGCGCCTGCTCGTGCCGCCGGAGATGGGCGCGCGCCCGGTCTGGGACGCGCTCGTGCGCGCCGGGCTCGACCTCGGCCCGTGGGGCGCGCTGATCACGATCCTGCCCGCCACCTTCTACGGCGAGGGCCTGCGCCGCGCCTGCCTGCGCCTGTCCCCGCGCCACGACCGCTTCACCGGCTGGCGCGCGCGGCTCGCCCTGCTGCCGCTGGTGCTCGCCGTCCCGGTGCTCGCGCTCGGGGTGTTCGCCAGTGCCCCGCTGCTCGGCGACCTCGCGCGCGCCGGGGGCGTCGGCGGCACCCTCGGGTGGATCGTCGTCGCCTTCCACGTCTCGTTCGTGGCGCTCGGCGTCGTCATCGCCTGGGGCTTCCGGGTCGTCGCGCCGGGCCGTCTCGGCTGGCCCGCCACCCTGCTCGGCGCGTTCGGCACCGCCGCGGTGATCGCCGGGTTCCTGCAGGGCTTCCTGCTCTTCCTCGCGCTGCCGATCGACCTCGGCATCCCGTTCGGCGGGCTCGACGTCATCGGCGCGACCGTCGCGGTCGCCCTGTGGCTGTTCGTGCTGCACATCCTGCTGCTGGTCGGGTGGGCGACGACGGACGCGCTCGACCGGCGGTGGGGCACACCGGCACCGGTCGAGACCGCGAGCCCGGTCCTCGCCGGAGCCGGCCGATGAACCGGCTCGCCCCCGTCCGCACCTACGTCGCCGACCTCCCCCGCCGCCACCTCGTGCCGTGGCTGCTCGGCGCCGGCGCGGTAGCCGTGCAGATCGCGTTCCCGCTCACCGGCGGCGGGACGCCGACCCTGACCGTGGTCTCCGTGGCCCTGTTCGCGCTCGCGTCGATCAGCCACGCGCTGCTGACGCGCGGGCCCGGCGCGGCCGTCGGGCTGGTCGTCGTCGCCGGTGGCGGTGGGCTGGTGATCGAGGCCGTCGGGCTCGCGACCGGCCTGCCGTTCGGGGAGTACCGCTACACCGACGCGCTCGGCTTCTCGGCCCTCGGCGTCCCGCTCGTGGTGCCCGCGGCCTGGACGATGATGTCGTACCCGGCGCTCGTCGTCGGGCGACGGCTGGCGACGGCGCTCGGGCGCGGACGCGGCGTCACCACCGTGCTCGGCGCGTGGGCGCTGGCCAGCTGGGACGTCTTCCTCGACCCGCAGATGGTCGACGCGGGCAACTGGTACTGGCTGGACCCGACCCCGGCGCTCCCCGGCGTCCCGGGGATCCCCGTCTCGAACTTCGCCGGGTGGCTGCTCGTCGCCCTGGTCATGATCGCCGCGCTCGACCGCGTCATGCCGACCCGCCCCGCGACCGACGACCGGCTGCCGCTGGCCCTGTGGCTCTGGACGTTCCTGTCCTCGACCATGGCCGCCGCCGTGTTCTTCGGGCGCCCGTCGGTCGCGCTGGTGGGCGGGGTGCTGATGGGCCTGGTCGGCGTGCCGCTGATCGTCGTGCTGCGCCGCCACGGCAGCGGCGCCCCGTCCCGGCCGGCGCGGGACCGGGTCGCGGCATGAGGGCTCCGGTCGCCCTCGGCTCCGCCCTCGCCGCGGCCTCGCTGGCCCTGACCGTCGACAACCTGCGCCGCCTGCGGGTGCCCGACCCCGCCGCCGCACCGCCCCGCGAGCGCGTCGCCGTGCTCGTCCCGGCGCGCGACGAGGAGGAGCAGATCGGCGGCTGCGTGCGGGCGCTGCGCGCCGCCGTCGCCGGGTGGCCGGTGCCGGCCGAGATCCTGGTGCTCGACGACGGGTCCACCGACGCGACGGCCGCCCGCGCCCGGTCCGCGGGCGCGCGGGTCCTCGAGGGCACCGAGCCCCCGCCCGACTGGCTCGCCAAGCCGTGGGCGTGCGCGCAGCTCGCCGAGGCCACCCGCGCCGACGTGCTCGTCTTCGTCGACGCCGACGTCCGCGTCGCCCCGCACGGCCTCGCCGCCACCGTCGACCTGCTGCGCCGCAGCGGCCTCGACCTCGTCTGCCCGCATCCCCGTCAGGTCGCGGTCACCCTCGCGGAGCGCCTGGTCCAGCCGCTGCTGGCGTGGTCGTGGCTGTCGACGCTGCCGCTGGGCATCGCGGAACGCTCGCCCCGCCCGACGCTCACCGCCGCGAACGGGCAGCTGCTCGCCGTCGACGCCCGGGCCTACCGGGACGCGGGCGGGCACCCGCGCGACGCGGTGCTCGACGACATCGCCCTGCTCCGCACGCTGAAGGCGCACGGCTCCCGGGGTGTCGTCGCCGACGGCACCGACGTCGCGGCGTGCCGGATGTACGCCGGCGCCGCGGAGCTGCGCGCGGGCTACACGAAGTCGCTGTGGGCGGCGTTCGGCACCCGCCCGCGGGCCGCCGCGGTGATCGGGCTCCTGGGGCTCGTGCACGTGGTGCCGGCGCTCGCGGCGCTGGGCGGGTCGCGGATCGGGGTCGCGGGCTACCTCGCGGGCGTGGCGAGCCGGGCGCTCGCGGCGCGGCGGACCGGGGCGCGGGTGACCGACGCCCTCGCCCACCCGGTCTCCGTGCTGGCCCTGGCCGCGCTGACGGCCGACTCCTGGCGCGCGCGCCGTGCGGGCACGTTGCGCTGGCGGGGTCGCCGGGTGACACCGGCCGCGGCGTGACCACCGTCGTCGTCGGCGCGGGCCTCGGCGGGCTCGCCGTCGCGGCCCGGCTCGCCGCGAGCGGGCACGAGGTCACCGTGCTGGAGCAGGCCGAGCGGGTCGGCGGCAAGCTCGGGACGCTCGAGGTCGGCGGGTACCGCTTCGACACCGGCCCCTCGCTGGTGACCATGCCGCCGGTGCTCGAGCGGCTCTTCGCCGACACCGGTGCGCCGCTGCGCGAGGTGCTGGACCTGGAGCCGCTGGGCGTCGCCGCCCGGTACCGGTTCGGGGACGGGACCACGCTGGACCTGCCGGGGCGCCGCGAGGACGTCCCGGGCGCGCTGGACGCGGCGCTCGGCGACGGGGCGGGCGCGCAGTGGGCGGCGTTCATGAGCCACGCCGAGCGCGTCTGGCACGCCACGCACGAGCACTTCCTGGAGTCGCCGGTCACCCCCGCCGGGCTCGCGCGCCTGTCGCTGCGGGTCCGTGACCTGCTCGCCGTCGCGCCCTGGCAGAGCCTGCGCGGGGTCGGCGCGCGGTACCTGCGCGACGAGCGCCTGGGCATGCTCCTCGACCGCTACGCCACCTACTCGGGCTCCGACCCGCGCCGGGCGCCGGCGGCGCTCGCCGTCGTGCCGTACGTGGAGCAGGAGTTCGGGTCCTGGTACGTGCGCGGCGGGCTGCGGCGCCTGGCCGAGGGGGTCGCCGACCGGTGCCGCGCACTCGGGGTGACGGTGCGGACCGGGGCGCGGGTGAGCGGGATCGAGGCGGACGACGGGGTGCGCGGGGTGCGTCTGGGGTCCGGGGAACGGCTGCCCGCCGACGTCGTCGTGGCCAACGCCGACGCGGCGACCGTGTACGGGGCCGGCGGGCTGCTGCCCCACCGTGCGTCGGCGCGGCGCCTCGCCCGCACGACGCCGTCGTCGTCCGGGTTCGTGCTGCTGCTCGGGCTCGCGGGGCGTGACCGCGCAGGTTCCGGGGCGCCGCACCACCGCGTGCTCTTCCCGCCGACGCGCGCGGTCTACGACGGCGAGTTCGACGCCTACCGGCACGGGGCACCGGCCTCCTCGCCCGCGGTGTACGTGCACGCGCCCGACGACCCGGCGCTGCGCCCGGACGACGACTCGGAGGCGTGGTTCGTGCTGGTCACGGCTCCGCGCCACGACCCCGTGCGCGGCGTGGACTGGGACGCGCCGGGCCTCGCGCAGCGGTACGCCGACCGCGTCCTCGCGCTGATGGCCCAGCGCGGCGTCGACGTCCGCGACCGCATCCGCCACCGCGTCGTCCGCACCCCCGCCGACCTCGAGCGCGAGACGCTCTCGCCCGGCGGCAGCATCTACGGGACGTCGTCCGACGGCGCCCTCGCGGCGTTCCTGCGCCCGGCCAACCGCTCGCCGGTCGACGGGCTCTACCTCGTCGGCGGCTCCGCCCACCCCGGCGGCGGCCTCCCCCTCGTCACCCTGTCCGCCGAGATCACCGCCCACCTCGTATGTGAGCGCTTTCCGGCCCGATAGGGGCAGGAAGCACTCACATACGGAGGCGGCGGCGGACCGTCACGAGCACCTGGACGAACCCGACGACCGCGAGCACCGCGGCGATGAGGACAGCGATCGTCGCCACCGGCAGCCCCGGACTCACGACGGTCCCCAGCAGGCCCAGCGCCGTGACGATCACCCGCGACGGCCGCTCCCACACGCTGACCACGCCCACGTCGGGCAGCCGCGCCGACGATCGCACCGACTCCTGGAGCAGGGTCAGCGTCCCCACACCGACCGCGAGCCACCCCGGCGCGCCCGCCAGTACCAGGGCCACGAGGAACGCGACGTCGCCGATGCGGTCGACGAGCGGGTCGAGCACCCGCCCCCACGCCGTCGCCGTGTCGGTGAGCACCGCGACCGCCCCGTCCAGCCCGTCGAGCAGGGCGCACAGGACCGCGAACACCGCGCCGACCAGCGGCAACCCGCCGAGCACGAAGCAGGGCACCGCCACCCCGCACGCACACGACAGCGCCGTCAGCACCCACGGCGGCACGCCGCGCCGCGCCAGCGGGCGCGCGACGACGTACACGACCCGCAGCCACCCCAGCACCAGCCCCGACGGCTCGATCCCGCCGTGGGCCGCCGACCACCGCGCGAGGAACGTGTTCACTGCTCCCGCACGACGTCGCCGGGGTCCTTGTCCTCCCGGAGCCCCTGGTAGCGCGGGTGGCGCAGCCGGCCGTCGGTCGTCCACTCGCCGAAGCCCACCGCGCACACGAGCTCCGGGCGCACCCAGTGCAGGCCCTTCTCGTGCACCGCGTCGACGAACGGGCTCGCGTCCGCGGCCAGCCCGTCCAGCCGGTCACGCAGCATCGCCAGCGTCGCCGCGTCGTACCCGGTCCCGACCTTCCCGGCGTACCGCAGGTCCCCGCCGGCGTAGTACCCGACCAGCAGCGCCCCCAGCCCGCGCCGCGACCCGCTCGGGTCGGTCCAGCCGCCGACGACGAACTCCTGGTCGCGGACGCACTTGAGCTTGAGCCAGTCGCGGCTGCGCCCGCCGACGACGTACGGGGCGTCGCTGCGCTTGGCGATCAGCCCCTCCCAGCCGTCCCCGCACGCCTCGGCGAGCAGCTCCGACGGCTCGCCCTCCAGCGCCGGCGACCGGAACAGCGGCGCCGAGAACGACACCACCGCGTCGAGGATCCGGTGCCGCGTCGACTGCGGCAGCCGCGTCACGTCGATCGCGTCGAGCACCAGCAGGTCGAACAGGTGCGCCTCGACCTCCACGCCGGTCCGGCGCGCGCGGTTCGGGTCCTGGAGGTGCATGCGCGCCTGGAGGCTCGAGAACGTCCCGTCGGCGGCGGTGATCTCCCCGTCGAGGACGAACTGGTCGGGGCCCTGGTCGCCGAGCGCCTCGACGATCTCCGGGTAGCTCCCGTCCATCGACTTCTGGTTCCGCGACCACAGCCGCGGCGTCTGCCCCTTCTCGCGCGTGGCGATCACCCGCACGCCGTCGAGCTTGCGCTCGAAGATCCAGCCGGCCCCCGGCGGGTGCTCCTTCGACAAGGTCGCGAGCATCGGCGCGCGGAACCCGACGCCGTCGGCCTTGCGCAGCGCTCGCTGCTGCTCGGCGGGGAGGTCCCACACGTCGTCCGGCACCCTGCCTTCCTACCCCCTACCGTCGGGCCCCATGAGCGAGCAGCGCAACGACGCGGCGAACATCGAGCAGCGCTACGTCGCCGAGTACAACGAGGAGGAGGCGCTGGTCGAGGGCCTCGACCCGGCGAAGTCCGGCGACGAGAAGACCACCGACCAGGTGAAGGCCGCCGGGGACGACGTCGAGGAGCAGGTCGACGAGATGGCGGATCCGGAACGGTGAAGCAGAAGTGACCCGCCGGTAGGCGCCTCTCGGTGCGCTGTGCCACGATCCTGCGCCATGCGGTATCTGGTGACCGGCGGTACCGGGTTCCTGGGGCGCACGGTGCTCACGCGCCTGCTCGCCCGCGACGACTGCGAGGCCGTCTACGCGCTCGTGCGCGAGGGCTCGCGCGACCGGCTGCTGCGCCGGCTCGCCGACGTGGAGGGCCACGACAAGGTCGTGCCCGTCGTCGGCGACCTCACGGCACCCCGGCTGGGCCTGCACGACGCCGAGGTCGACGGGCTGCGCGACCGCGTCGACCACGTCCTGCACCTCGGCGCCGTCTACGACATCACCGCCGACGACGCCACCAACCACGGCGCCAACGTCGACGGCACGCGCGGCATCACCGAGCTCGCCGCGAAGATCAACGCGGGAACGCTCCACCACGTCTCCTCCGTCGCCGTCGCCGGCGAGTACGAGGGCACGTTCACCGAGGACGACCTCGACGTCGGCCAGCGCTTCGGCAACCCGTACCACCGCACCAAGTACGAGGCCGAGCGCATCGTCCGCGAGGAGTCGACCACCCCGTGGCGCGTCTACCGCCCCGCGGTCGTCGTCGGCGACTCGCAGACCGGCGAGATGGACAAGGTCGACGGCCCGTACTACCTGCTCACGGCCATCTCGCTGCTGGGCCGCCTGCCGAGTGCACTGCGCTTCGCCATCCCCGAGCTCGGCGCCACCAACGTCGTCCCGGTCGACTTCGTCGCCGACGCGATGGTCCACCTCGTCCACGAGCCGGGCCTCGACGGCCGCGCCTTCCACCTCGTGCACCCGCGCCCGCAGCCGCTCTCCGAGGTCTACAACGCGCTCGCGGGCCCGCTGGGCGCCCCGAAGGTGCTCGCGACGATGCCGGAGGCGATCGGCGGGCTCCTCAAGAAGGCGACCGACGCCGCCTCGACCGTCCCCGCCCTCGCCGCCGCCCGCGACATCGGGCTGGCCGAGCTCGACATCCCGCCCGAGATCCTCCCGCACCTCACGTTCCCGACGCGCTTCACCGCGGAGAAGACGGAACAGGCACTCGCCGGGTCCGGCCTGCGCAGCCCCGAGATCGAGGACTACGCCCCCGCCCTCGTCGCGTGGTGGCGCGAGCACCTCGACCCCAACCGCCACCGCCGCTCCCGCGAGGGCGGCCCGCTGCAGGGCCGGCGGGTCGTCATCACCGGCGCCTCGTCGGGCATCGGGCGCGAGACGGCGCTCAAGGTCGCGCGGGCCGGCGGGGTGCCGCTGCTGGTGGCCCGGCGCACCGAGGAGCTCGAGCTGGTCAAGGGCGAGATCGAGCGCGACGGCGGCCAGGCCTGGGTGTACTCGTGCGACATCACCGACGCCGAGTCGGTCGACGCGCTGGTCAAGGCCATGCTGAACGACCACTCCGGGCCCGACACCGGCATCGACATGCTGGTCAACAACGCCGGCCGGTCGATCCGCCGCGGCGTGCGCCTCGAGCTGGAGCGCTTCCACGACTTCGAGCGCACCATGTCGATCAACTACTTCGGCGCCGTCCGGCTGACGCTCGCCCTGCTCCCGCACATGCTCGAGCGGCGCTTCGGCCACGTCGTCAACATCTCGTCGATCGGCGTCCAGACCGGCCCGCCCCGCTTCTCCGCCTACGTCGCGAGCAAGGCGGCGCTCGACGCGTGGACGTCGATCGTGGCCACCGAGACCCTGGGCGAGGGCGTCACGTTCACCACGGTGCACATGCCGCTGGTGCGCACGCCCATGATCGCCCCGACGCGCATCTACGACGCCTTCCCCACCGACTCCCCGGAGGAGGCGGCGGACAAGGTCATGCACGCCCTGGTCGACCGTCCCAAGCACGTCGGCACGCTGCTGGGCACGCTCGGCGCGGTGGCGGGCGCGCTGACGCCGCAGATCAAGGACGGTGTCATGCACGTCGCCTACCGCGTGTTCCCGGAGTCAGCGGCGGCGCGTGAGGGTAGTGACCAGGCGAGCCACGACGACGCACGCACGCTCGACACGGGCCCGCTCTCGCGTGGCGCCCAGGCCATGGCCCGACTTCTCCCTGGAGTGCACTGGTGAAGACCCCGTTCGGCACACCGACCGAGCTCGCCACCGGGCTGCGGCTGCTGACCGGAGCGGGCGTCATCGCCCCGGTGGCGCCGCACCGTGCCGCGCTGTTCCCGACGGCGCTCTACCGCTACGGCTTCACACCGACCACGGCGTTCGTCGTCGGACGGTGGCGCCACCCGGAGCGCGTCGCGGTGGTCGACGACCGCGGCACCGTCACGTTCCGCGAGATCCACGAGCGCACCGACCGGCTGGCCCGCGCCCTCGCCGACCGCCGCGTCGGCCCCGGCAGCCGGGTCGCGGTGCTCTGCCGCAACCACCGCGGGCCGATCGAGACGATCCTCGCGGTCAGCAAGGTCGGCGCGGACGTCGTCCTGCTCAACACCGGGCTGTCGCCGGCGCAGATGAAGGCCGTCGCCGAGGAGCAGGAGATCACGACGATCGTCGTCGACTCCGACCTCGCCGACCGGCTCGACGAGGTGCCCGCCGAGGTCAAGCGGATCACCGCCTGGACCGAGGGCGTCGGGTGCTGGGGCGACGACACGCTCGAGGGGCTCATCGAGGCGGACGGGTCGCAGGCGCTGCCGACGCGGCCGCCGCAGGGCAAGACGATCGTGCTGACCTCGGGCACCACCGGCACCCCGAAGGGCGCCGAGCGCCCCTCCCCCAACGGCATCGGCGTCGTCAACGCGATCCTCTCGCGCATCCCGCTGACCGCCCAGGAGCCCGCGCTGGTGTCCGCGCCGCTGTTCCACACGTGGGGCTTCGCGGCGTTCCAGATCGGGTCGCTCATGGGCTCGACGCTGATCCTGCGCCGCAAGTTCGACCCCGAGGACGCGCTGGCCCAGCTCGCGCAGCACCGGTGCACGGCGATGTTCGCGGTGCCGGTGATGCTGCAGCGCATCCTCGAGCTCGACGACGAGGTCAAGGCTCGCTACGACACGTCCGCGCTGGCCACGGTCACCGCCACCGGCTCGGCGATGCCCCCGGCGAAGGTCACCGCGTTCCTCGAGACCTTCGGCGACAAGCTCTACATGCTCTACGGCTCCACCGAGGTCTCCTGGGCCTCGATCGCCAAGCCCGAAGAACTGCGCTCCGAGCCCGGCACCGCGGGCCGCCCGCCCGTCGGGACGACCGTGAAGATCCTCGGTGAGGACGACGCGGAGCTCCCGGCCGGCGAGACCGGGCGCATCTTCGTCGGCAACGACATGCTCTTCACCGGCTACACCGGCGGGCGCGGCGAGACCGAGGTCGTCGACGACATGCTCGGCACCGGTGACCTCGGGCACTTCGACCGCAACGGCCTGCTGTTCATCTCCGGCCGCGCCGACGACATGATCGTCTCGGGCGGCGAGAACATCCACGCCGGCGAGGTCGAGGGGCTGCTCGCCGACATGCAGGGCGTCAAGGAGGCGGCGGTCGTCGGCGTCGACGACGAGGAGTACGGCCAGCGCCTCGCGGCCTACCTCGTCCTGGAGCCGGGCGCGTCCGTCGACGCCGACGGCGTGCGCGACCACGTCAAGAACCACCTCGCCCGCTTCGCCTCGCCGCGCGACGTGGAGTTCCTCGACGAGCTGCCGCGCAACAACACCGGGAAGGTCCTCAAGAAGGAGCTCGGCTCCTCGGCGTCCTGATGTTGGGCAGACTGGTCCGGTGACGACGCCGGGGACGGGCGAGCGGCGCCTGCGCGCGCCGGCGCACCGCGTGAGCCCGCGCGCCCGGCGCTGGTGGGCGCTGCGCTCGGCGCTCGGCACGCTCGCGCTGCTCGTCCCCCAGGTCGTCGTCGCGCTGCTGTTCCCCCGCTACGGCCAGCTGATGCTGCTCACGGGCGCCGCGACGGTCGTGGTCGGCGTCGTCCACCTGCTCGTCGTCCCGCGCTGGCGCTACGCGCTGCACCGCTGGGAGATCACCGACGACGCCGTCCACACGCTCTCGGGCTGGCTGCGCCTGGAGTGGCGGATCGCCCCGATCTCGCGGGTGCAGACCGTCGACACCGACCGCGGCCCGCTGCAGCGCCTGCTGGGGCTGTCGTCGGTGACCGTGACGACGGCGTCGTCCTCGGGGGCGCTGACGATCGACGGGCTGGAGGCCGACGCCGCGGTCACCCTCGCCGACCGCCTCACGCGAGCGACCGAGCACCTCGGCGAGGACGCGACGTGAGCACGCCGGTTCCGGACTGGCAGCGCCTCGACCGCCGCATGCTCGTCGTCCACCCCGTGGTCGACCTGGCGAAGCTGGTGCCGGTCCTGCTCGTCATCGCGATCACCGGCGGGTCCGCCGACGACCGGTGGCGGCTCTGGGGCGGGCTCCTGCTCGCCGCCGCGGTGCTCGCGTTCGGGATCTCGCGCTGGTTCACGACGACCTACCGCATCGGCGCCGACCGCGTGGAGCTGCGCACGGGCCTGCTGCGCCGCCACCACCACGCCGTGCACCGCGACCGCATCCGCACCGCCGACCTCACCGCCAACCCGGCGCACCGGCTCTTCGGGCTCGCGGTCGTGCGGGTCGGCACGGGACGCCGCGAGGGCGGCGACGACGCCGAGCTGACCCTCGACGCCGTGGGCCGCGGCGAGGCCGAGCGCCTGCGGGCCCTGCTGCTCGGGGAGGCGGCACCCGGCACCGCCGAGGCACCCCTGCTCGCCCGTCTGCGCTGGTCGTGGGTGCGTTTCGCCCCGCTGACGTTCTCGGCGATCGCGGTCGTCGGCGCCGTGTGGTTCGGCCTGCTCCGCCTCGCCGAGGAGTTCTCGTTCCGCCCCGGGCGCCAGGTCCTCGAGGAGACCGCGGGCCGGGCGCCGATCTGGCTGGGCGCCGCCGCGCTGGTCGTCACCGCCGTGCTCGGCGCGGCCGTCGTGTTCGTCGAGGGCTGGTGGGGCTACCGGCTCACCCGCGCGGACGACGGCGGCCTCGTCGTGCGCCGCGGGCTGCTGACCCGCCGCACGCTCTCGCTGGAGGGCCGGAGGGTGCGCGGCGTCGAGGTCGACGAGCCGCTGCTGCTGCGCCTCGGCCGCGGCGCGCGCCCGCTCGCGCTGACCACGGGCCTGCACTCCGACGGCTCCGGCGAGCACGTCGGCGCGGTCGGCCCGGCGATGCCGCGTCGCGAGGCCCACCGGCTGGCGGCGGGCGTGCTCGGCGTCCCCGAGGACGACGCGACCCGCACCCCGCTGGAGCGTCACCCGCGCGCCGCGATCGTGCGCCGCTGGACCCGCGCGCTGGGCCCGACGCTCGTCGTCGCCGCCGTCCTGCTCGCGCTGCCCCAGGCACCCGCCGACGGGATCGTCGTCCCGCTCCTGCTCCTCGGGGCCACGCTGCTCGGGCTCGACCGCGTCCGGTCGCTCGGCCACGCGCTCACCCGCGACCACCTCGTCGCCCGCCAGGGCGCGTGGGTGCGCCGGACCGTCGTGCTGCGCCGCGCCGGGGTGATCGGCTGGCGGCTCACCCAGACGATCACCCAGCGACGGACGGGCCTGGTGACGCTGCACGCGGTCACCGCGGCGGGCCGGGGCCGCTACGAGGTGCTCGACGTCGACGCCGCCCGCGCCCTCGATCTCGTCGACGACGTCACGCCGGGCCTGCTGGCACCCTTCGTGATCGACGGTGGAGGGGCCGGGCGACTCGCGCGCCGTTAGGGTCGGACGGGTGAACGCCCGTCTGGTGTGGATCGACTGCGAGATGACCGGGCTCGACCTGCGGAACGACGCGCTGATCGAGATCGCGGCCCTGGTGACCGACGCGGACCTCGTCCCGTTCGGCGAGGGTGTCGACGTCGTCATCCACGCGTCCGACCCCGCGCTCGAGGCGATGCCGGACGTAGTCCGCGACATGCACGCCAAGTCGGGCCTGACCGACGAGGTCCGCCGCTCGACGGTGACGATGGCCGAGGCCGAGAAGCTGGTCCTCGACTACATCCGCGAGCACGTGCCCGAGGGCCGCTCGGCGCCCCTGTGCGGCAACTCGATCGCCACCGACCGCGGCTTCATCGCCCGCGACATGCCCGAGCTCGACGGCTACCTGCACTACCGGATGGTCGACGTCAGCTCGATCAAGGAGCTGTGCCGGCGCTGGTACCCGCGCATCTACTACGCGCAGCCCGAGAAGGGCCTCGCCCACCGCGCGCTCGCCGACGTCCGCGAGTCGATCCGCGAGCTCGAGTACTACCGGCGCACGGCGTTCGTGCCGATGCCGGGCCCGAGCAGCGAGGAGGCGCAGGCCGCGGCGTCGTCGGTGGTCGCCGACGACCGCGCGGGCGTCAACGCCGCCGAGGCCACGGAGAAGGGCCCGGCCGGCGGTCAGGCACCGCCGCCCGGGAGCTGATCCCGCACCACGCAGCGGAACCCGAGGTGGCTCATGCCCGTGTCCACGGGCTGGGGCCGGCGCGCGGCCGGGCGGTAGCGCGAGCAGTACTCGTCGGCGCAGAGGAACGAGCCACCCTTGACGACGTGGCTCGGCTCGGCCGCCCCGTCCCATCGGTCGGCCGTCCACTCCCAGACGTTGCCGGCCATGTCGACGAGGTCGTAGCCGTTGGGCGGGAACGTGCCGACCGGCGTCGTCGCCCCGTAGCCGCGCTCGGCACGCCACGGGAACGCGCCGTGCCAGTGGTTCGCCATGCCGTCGCGCGGCTCGTCGCCCCACGTGTACGCAGCGCCGTCCAGCCCGCCGCGGGCGGCGGCCTCCCACTCGGTCTCGGTCGGCAGCGCCCGCCCCGCCCAGGTCGCGTACGCGGCGGCGTCCTCGTGGGCGACGTGCACGACGGGGTGGTCGGCGCGCTGGGCGAGCGACGACCCGCGCCCCTCGGGGCGGCGCCACAGCGCGCCGGGCGTCCAGGCCCACCACTGCGCGAGGTGGCGCAGGTCGACCGGGCCCGGGGTGCCGGTGAAGACCATCGAGCCCGGCACCAGGTTCTCCGGCGGGGCGCCCGGGAAGTCGGCGGGGTCGAGCGGGCGCTCGGCGACGGTCCGGTAGCCGGTGTCGCGGACGAACGCCGCGAACTGGGCGTTGGTCACCGGGTGCCGCTCGATCCAGAACCCGTCGACGCTCGCCGGGCGCGCCGGCGCCTCCTCGGCGTGGTGGCGGTCGGAGCCCATGGTGAACGTCTGGGCGGGGACCCACCGCAGATCAGTCAAAGACCTTCTCCCAGTCGTCCTTCATGCTGACGACCGTCCATCCTTCCTGCTCCGCGCGCGCCAGCAGGTCCTCCGCGCCACCGGAGTCGTCGGCCTCCCGCTCGGCGTCGTCGTGGCGCACGACCAGCCGCAGCGCCGGGAGTCCTCCGCCGGCGAACTCGAGCATCGGCAGGTCGCCGTTGGCGTTGCCGATCGCGATCACCGGGCGCCGCCCGATCCGGCTCCAGATCCGCACCGGCTTCTCCGGGCCGTCGTCGAAGAAGTCCATCTCGGCGCGGTAGAGCAGCTGCCCGTCCCGATAGTCGATCCCGAGCGCGCTGCCGATCACCCGCTCCGGCGGCACCCCGTAGAGCTCCGGCGCGATCGGGCGCATGAAGTCCCGGTCGCCGCCCGAGGCGATGTAGACGGTGAAGTCGTGCGCCTCGAGATAGCGCAGCAGCTCGACCATCGGCGCGAAGCCGCACGTCCGGTACGGGCGCTCCAGCGTCGGGTGGTCGGCCTCGGCGAAGAACGCCCGCACCGCGCGGTCGTACTCCTCGACCTCGACGGCGTCGAACGCGCTGGTCACGGCCGCCTTGAGCAGGCCGAGGTCGGTGTCGTCGCCGCGGTAGTGCTTGACCATCGCGGTGCCCATCCACCGGATGTCCCGCTCGTAGGCGGCCCGGTACGGCTGCTGGTCACGCAACGACGGGTCGGCCGTGGCCAGCACGCCGAGGCGCCGGACGAGGAAGTCGAGCTGGATCGGCATCGGCTTCTCGCACCACAGCGTGCCGTCGTTGTCGCTGACGACGATCCGTTCGTCGCTGGGGATCACCTCGGGCGAGGCGGGGTCGGTGGTGCGGCGGACGAAGTCCTCGATCGCCCGTCGCGCCGGCCCGTCACGCCAGGAGTCCAGCACCGTCAGTCCTTGGCCAGGAACTTGTGCAGCTTCTCCACGGCGTGGGTGATCGTGAAGCTGGCCGGCTCCTGGCGCGGCGGGAACTCCCGGAACGTCTCCAGGAACGCGGTGACGATCCCGCCGCCGTAGAGCGCGATGTAGTCGTGGTCGAGGAACCAGTCCCAATAGGTGTTCGACGTGGCGTCCGCCCGCTCGAAGGGGTCGGTGCGCAGGTTGAACAGCTTCGGCACCCGCAGCACGGTGAACGGCTCGGCCCAGATGCCGAGCGTGCCCTCCTTGCGCTGCTCCTGGAACACGATCTTCCAGTTCTCGAAGCGCAGGCCCAGCACGTCGCCGTCGTCGGAGAAGTACACGAACCCGCGCCGCGGCGAGTGCTCGACCTCGCCGGTCAGGTAGGGCAGCAGGTCGTAGCCGTCGATGTGGACGCGGAACCCCTGGTGGCCGGTCTTGAGCTTCTCCACGATGTCCGGGTCGCCGGCCGCGGACAGGAACGTCGGCAGCCAGTCGTGGTGCTGGACGATGTCGTTGGAGACCACCCCGGCCGGGATGTGGCCGGGCCAGCGGATCACCTCGGGGACCCGGAACGCGCCCTCCCAGTTGGTGTCCTTCTCGCTGCGGAACGGGGTCGTCGCCCCGTCCGGCCAGGTGTTGGCGTGAGGGCCGTTGTCGGTCGAGTAGATGACGATCGTGTCCTCGGCGATGCCGAGCTCGTCGAGCAGGTCGAGCAGCTGCCCGACGTTGCGGTCGTGGTCGATCATCGTGTCGTGGTACGGCGACTGCCAGAAGCCGGCCTGCCCGAGGCTCTCCGGCTTCGTGTGCGTCCGGAGGTGCATGTGGGTCATGTTCATCCAGCAGAAGAACGGCGTCTCGGCTTCGTGCTGCTTGCGGATCCAGCCAGCGCACGCCGTCGTGAACTCGTCGTCGCAGGTCTCCATGCGCTTCTTGGTCAGCGCGCCGGTGTCCTCGATCCGCTGCTTGCCGACGCGCCCGTACTTGGGGTCGACGGTGTCGTCGTCCTCCTCGGTCGCCCAGCAGTGCAGGACGCCGCGGGGGTACAGGAACCCGTGCAGCCGCGGGTACGCGTCCTTGCCCGGGTAGTCCGGCAGCTCCGGCTCCTCCTCGGCGTTGAGGTGGTAGAGGTTGCCGAAGAACTCGTCGAAGCCGTGCACCGTCGGCAGGTACTTGTTGAGGTCGCCGAGGTGGTTCTTGCCGAACTGCCCGGTGGCGTAGCCGAGCGGCTTGAGCAGCTCCGCGATCGTGGGGTCGGCCGCGTTCAGGCCGACGTCCATGCCGGGGAACCCGACCTTGCTCATGCCCGTGCGGTAGACGCTCTGCCCGGTGATGAACGCCGCCCGCCCGGCCGTGCAGCTCTGCTCGCCGTAGGAGTCGGTGAACCGCATGCCCTCGTCCGCGATCCGGTCGATGTTCGGCGTGCGGTAGCCCATCAACCCGTCGCTGTAGCAGGACAGGTTGGTGATCCCGATGTCGTCACCCCAGATGACGAGGATGTTCGGCTGGCCACCGGGCATGGGTCCTCCTCGGGTTGCTGCTGTCTCACGGGGTCGGCTCGATCTCGCCGGGCTGCCACGTCTTGTCGAACCAGCCCTCGAGCGGGCCGTAGAGCCGCAGGATCGTGAACCACGACTTGCCGGGCACGGTCTGCACCCAGTTGGCCTCGTGCCCCGCGGGGGCGGTCGGGCCGAACCAGACGTCGGCGCTGCCGTCGGGGTTCACGGCGACGCGCTCGTCGAGGCTCATGACCGACGGGTAGGGGTCGTCGGTCTCGAGCAGGGAGCGGGTCTGGGTGTCGTAGACGTCGACCGACCAGAAGTTCTTCGCCGGGATGCCGGCGGACAGGTGCAGCCGGTAGGAGCGCCCGCCGTCGAGCCACGCGCCGTCGGCCGCCTGCGCGGTGTAGACGTAGGCCGACCCGGCGCCGACCTGCGCGTGCGCCATCGCCGGGGTGATGACGGTGGCGACGTAGTGGAACTGGACCCGCGCGTCGAGCAGGCGGGCGTGGTCGCGGAGGAACTCGTAGCTGCCGCTGGGGAAGAGGTCGAGCCAGTTGCTGCCCGGATAGCGGTGGGCAGCCGGGTCGCGGGGCGCGTAGACCAGGGCACGGGACGCCGCGGCCGCGAGGCGCGCGCCCTGCTCGAGGATGCCGCGCATCCGCTCGTCGGGGGCGAACGGGCGACCGTGGACGATGCCGATCGCCTCACACTGCCCGGCCCGTTCCGGATCCAGGGCCTCGGGCGGCTCCTCCTGGACCAGCGTGTCGATCTCCTCGTAGAACGACGCGTCGTTGGCGTGGACGGTGTTGAAGTGATGGACCGCGATGTCGATGTAGGTCATGGCGGGCGGGTCGGCCGCCTTCTCCAGGGGATAGACGCGCGTCCTCGTGATGTCGTCGACCCCGCCGAGCGCCCGCACGACCAGCCAGTTCGTGAACGTGGGCGGGCGCAGCACGACGTATCCGTCCGGCTCGGGGCCGTCGTGCCCGGGCGGCAGCAGGACGTACTTCCCGCCGGCGCCGCGGTCGGGGCCGGCGATCCCGAGGTCGGCGACGTAGCGGAACCAGAAGTCGTCGAGGACGCACAGCGAGTTCGGCGGGTTCTCGACGACCAGCGGGCCGTCGCGCAGGTCGAGGAACATGGTGCCGTAGGTCGTCTCGGTGTTCGGGGTGAGCGCGAACGACCTCGAGTTCGCGCGCGGCGCCGTGTAGCCGAGGACGGTGTTGCCGTCGACGCCGATGCTGCGGAAGCCGCGGCGCATCGCCACCAGCGAGGCCCCGGGCACGGTGTTCAGGTAGACCTCGATCGCCCGCGTCAGGTCGAGCATGTCGTAGATCGTGGTGATCGAGTCCTGCGTCGGGACGCCGTCGAAGAAGCGCAGCTCGCCGAACGGCGAGTCCACGCGGTCGGGCACGGCGATCGTGGCGCGGGCCTGCTCGAGATCAGCCATGGACCCACCGTCGCGGGCGGGCACCGTGCGGGTCCTCATCCGCCGCGGATGAGCCGTCACGCCAGCCCGGCGATCCCGTCGCCGACGAGCTTGAGCCCGATGACGAGCAGCAGGACGGTCATGATCGCCGTGTTGTGCGCGGACATCCACCGCCGCAGGCCGTCGAGCACGTGCGCGCTGCGCGCGCCGAGCGCCACGTCGATCGCGACGGGCAGGCCGGGGCCGAGGGTGCCGAGCACGACGAACACGGCGAGGGCGACGGCCTGACCGCCGGCGCCGACCCCGGTCTGCGCGATGGCGGCGGCCGCCCCGACCGTCAGCAGCAGGTTCTTGGGGTTGACCGCCGAGAGCAGCACGCCGAGCCCGGCCGCCTTGCCCGGCCCGAAGGTGTCGATGGTCGCCATCCAGCCCGGCAGCGCGGGCTCCTCGCCGCCGCGGGGACGGCCGCGCCACTGTCGGAGGGCCAGCACCAGCAGGCCGAGACCCAGCACGATCTTGACCACGTCCACCCACGTGGCGGGCTGCGACGGCCCGTCGGACGCGCCGGCGCCTGCCGAGACCAGCAGCACGATCGTCCCGGCCGCGGCCAGGCCCACGATCCACCCGGCGAGAAACGCCGGCCCGTTCACCCGTCCTCGCGGAGTGGCCAGCATGAGCACCACCGCGATGATCGGCACCGGGCTCAGCGCGACACCGATGCCCAGCGGCAGCACCGCCCCGATCGCGGCGTCCACGCCGGTCAGCGCTTCCGGCGCCGCAGCATCAGGCCGATCAGCAGCCCGATGATCAGCGTGATGGTCAGCGCGGCCCACTGCGGCATGACGACCACGGGGATGAGCAGGCGGATGGTCACGAAGGCGCGGTTCTCGAGGATGAAGATGATCACGAGGACGGCCAGGACCACCGGCAGGAACCAGCGGGAGCGGTAGAAGGGCGTCGACTCGGCCGCTCGGGCGGCGTTGCGGGGTGGGGTGTCGGTCATGGTTCGCTCCTCAGGGTTCCTTCGTGAGTGACAGGACCGCCTCGTCGACGGTCGGGAACACGGTCGCCGCGGACTCGTCGGTGAGTCGCAGCAGGTCACGGACCTGCCCGATGTCGCGGGCGATCGCGAGCGTCACGCCCTGCGCGCGCAGCGTCGTCGTGAGCTCGATCAGCATCCGCGCGGCGGTGACGTCGATGGTCGGGACGGAGCGGGCGTCGAGGACGACGGCGTGGGTCCCGTCGGTCGCGAGCGCGGCCAGCGCGTCGCGGACGTGGTCGGCGTTGGCGAAGAACAGGCCGCTCTCGACGCGGACCACGGCGACGCCCGGGGTGACGGCGGCGTCGGCGTGGCGCTCGCGGTCGACCCAGAGGCCGGGCTGCGCCTCGCCCAGCACGGCGATGTGCGGCCGCGAGGCGCGGTAGAGCAGCAGCAGGACCGAGATGCCGATGCCGATGAAGAGCCCGGGCAGCGTGTCGAAGACCAGCACGCCCAGCATCGCGGCGACCGCGGCGGTGAAGTCGGCGCGTGCGGCGGGCCCGCTCAGGTAGCGGGCCCGCATCCGGTACAGCACGCGCAGCGCCGGGATGTCGATCAGCTCGACGACGGCGGCGATGACGATCGCCGCGAGGGCCGGTTCGGGGAGCAGGGCGAACAGGCCGGTCAGGAACAGCAACGTCAGCACGGTGAGCACGGCCGCGGTGATCGCCGAGACCTCGCTGCGCGCGCCGGCGCTCCCGTTGACCGCGGTCTTGGAGAGGCTGCCGTTGACGACCATCCCCGACGTCAGCCCTGCCCCGAGGTTCGCCACGCCGAGGCCGACGAGCTCGCGGTCGACGTCGACGCGGTAGCCGCCGCGGGTCGCGTAGGTCTTCGCCGCCCCGAGACCCTCGGCGAAACCGACGAGCGCGACGCCGACGGCCCCGCTCGCGAGGTCGAGGTAGCTGCTCACGGGCACGTCGGGCAGGCCCAGCGGCGGGAGCCCGGACGGCACGGGGCCGACGACGTCGAGCCCGTGGGCGTCGAGCCCCAGCACCCACACGGCCGCGATCGCCAAGGCCACGGCGACCAGCGAGCCCGGCACGACGGGCAGCCACCGGCGCAGGCCCAGCACGATCGCGAGGACGGCGGCGCCGACCACCAGCGCGAGCAGCTGGGTGTCCCCGAGGTGCGTGACGACGTACCAGAGCTGCGCGAAGAAGTCGCCGTCGCCCTTCTCGATCCCGAGGAGCTTCGGCACCTGCCCGACCGCGATGGTCAGCGCCAGCCCGATGATGAACCCCTTGAGCACCGGCTCGGAGATGAACGAGGCGAGGAAGCCCAGGCGGAAGGCGCCCGCGACGACCGCGATGAGCCCGACGGTGATCGCGAGCGCGGTGGTCATCGCCACGGCGTCGGGACCGGTCACCCCGAGGTCGCCGATCACCCCGGCCGACAGCGCGGCCGTCGCAGCCATCGGACCGACGATCAGGTGCCGCGAGCTGCCGACCAGCGCGTACAGCACGAGCGCGGGCACGGCGGCGTAGAGGCCGACGGCCGGCGGGACCCCGGCGATCGTGGCGTAGGCCAGCGACTCCGGGACGAGGACCGCCCACACGGTCGCCCCGGCCACGAGGTCACCGCGCAGCCACGCCCGGCGGTAGCCACGCAGCGACGGCGCGAGGACAGCGGGCATCGACCACGCTCCCGGGGACGTCGGTGCGGGCGAGCTTGGTCGTCGTGCCCGGTGTCGGGCCTCATGCGGCGGGGGTGAAGCAGGATCGCGCCCGGTCCCCGGAGCCGCCGTCGGGGAGACGGTCCGTCCGGCCGCGGCTCATCCGCCACGGATGACGACGTACCTCCGTCCGCGACGCGACGGTGACCCGGTCGGGCCGCCCGTGCCGACGGACAGGAGGCGTCGATGAGCCCCGACCGCTATGAACTCCGCATCGAGGGCCGCGTGTCCGAGGACGTCTCCGGGGACTTCGCGGAGTTCGAGGTCCGCGAGGCGCCCCCCGAGACCCTGATGTACGGCGAGATCGTCGACGACGCCCACCTGCACGGCGTCCTCGCCCGACTGCAGGACCTGGGGCTGCGCGTGACGTCGTTCCGCACCGTGCCCGCTCCGCGCGACGGGGACGGCCGGTGAGCGAACCGGTGCCGCGCCGCGTCCCGCTCTGGGATGTCGCGGCGATCACCGCCACGGTGCTCGTCGTCGGCCTCGTGGCCCTCGCCGTCTACGCGGCGCGCGGCGCCCTGATCCTCGTGTTCGTCGGCTTCTTCCTCGCGACCGGCCTCGAGCCCGCGATCCGCTGGTGCGTCGCGAAGGGCCTGCGCCGCGGCCTGGCGCTGGTGCTGGTCGTCCTGGCCCTGCTGCTGGTCGGCGCCGGTCTCGTCGCGGTGCTCGTCGTGCCGGCGGTGCGCGAGATCGGCGCCCTGTCCGCGCAGCTCCCCCAGCTGCTCGCGCAGCTCGGGCAACGCACCGGCGGATCCTTCGGGCAGGCGCTGAGCGACCCGGCGCACCACGACCAGCTCCAGCAGGCGCTCGGCAGCCTCGGGCCCGTGATCACCGGGGCGATCACGACGGTCTTCGGCGTGCTCGGGGTGGTGTTCGGCAGCGTGTTCTCGGCGCTCACCGTGCTCGTGCTGCTCGTCTACTTCACCCTCGCCATGCCCCGCATCCGCGCCGGGATCGACCGGATGCTCGTCCGGGAGGACCGCATCGCCACCGCCGACCAGGCCCTGGGCCGGATCGGCGGCTACGTGTCCGGCCAGTTGATCGTCTCCGCGATCGCCGGGGTCGCCTCGTTCCTGTTCTTCCTGGTCGCCGGGGTGCCCTACCCGGCGCTGCTCGGGATCGTCGTGGCGGTGCTCGACGCGATCCCCCAGATCGGGGCGACCCTCGCGTCGCTGGTCGGGATCCTCGCCGCCCTGTCCGTGAGTGTCGGGCTGGCCGTCGCCACGCTCGTGTTCTTCATGATCTACCAGGGCGTCGAGAACTACCTCATCGCGCCGCGGGTGTTCTCGAAGGCGATCGAGCTCTCCCCCGTGGCGGCGTTCGTGGCGGTGCTCGTGGGCGGCTTCTCCGGCGGGTTGCTCGGCGCCATCACCGCCCTCCCGCTGACCGCGGCGGGCAAGGTCGTCATCCGGCAGGCGATGGCGGAGCGCCGCGGCGATCACGAAGGAAGCTCGAACGACCCCGCTCCGGACACGGACGGTAGCCCGATCGTCTGAACGTGTACCGGATCTCGGGCCAATTCGAACAGATCCTCTTGGTCATCTCCATCGACCGCCGTACAAACGTCGGTAGGGCGGAGGGCGGTGGGACCTGTGCGTCAAGCGAAGATCACTGCCCCGCGCCCACCGCCGCGTCTCGTCGACCGGCCGGACGTCCGGAAGATCCTCGACGACGACGCCGAGCCCGTCGAGCTCGGGCGCGTCGTGCTGGTCAGCGCGCCCGCGGGTCACGGCAAGACCGTCGCGATCGCCGACTGGTGCGATGCCACCCCCGAGCTGCCGACCGCCTGGGTGACGCTCGACCCGTCCGACCGCGACGAGGCGCCCTGGTGGTCGTCGGTGCTGGCCGCGCTCGGGGCCAGCACCGCAGTGCCCGCCGACAACCCGCTGCGGCGGCTGCGTCCGAGCTGGACGGCGACGACGTCGAGCACCGTGCGGAGCGCGTTCGTCAGCGCTGCGCTGGACGCGCTCGACGCCATCCCGGGACGCCTGCGCCTGGTGCTCGACGACGTCCACGAGATCGTCGGGCATCCGGCCCTCGACGGGCTGCGGGAGCTGCTGCGCCACCCGATGCCGCGCCTCACGATCGTCCTCGGCACACGCGTCGACCCGCCCGTCGGGCTCGACCGGCTGCTCCTGCAGGGCCGGCTCGGGCAGCTGCGCGTCGACCGGCTCGTGTTCTCGACGTGCGAGGCCGTGGCGCTGTTCCGCGAGGAAGGCCTGCCCCTCGACGACGACCAGGTCGCGACGCTCGTGGACCGCACCGAGGGCTGGGCGGCGGCGCTGCGCCTCGCCGCGCTGTCGGTGCGCCAGGCCGGTGACCCGGCGCGGTTCGTGGCCGAGTTCGCGGGCGACGACCGCTCCGTGGCCGACTACCTCTTCGGCGAGGTGTGGGACGCGCTCCCCCCGAGCGACCGCGAGGTGCTGCAGGTCGCGAGCGTGACGTCTCCCCTGCCGGTCGAGCTCGCCGCGGTCCTCGCCGGGCGCGACGACGTGGGCGCGGCGCTGGAGCGTCTCGAGGCGACCAGCGGCATGGTGGCGCCCACCGACCGTCACCGGGAGCACTACCGCCTGCACGAGCTCATGCGCTCGCATATCCGCGCCCGCCTACGTCGCCACCGGCCCGAGCACCTCGCCGAGCTCTACCGGCGCGCCGCGACCTGGTACGACGCGCGCGGCCAGCACCTCGAGGCGCTGCACTGCGCCAGCGAGGCCCACGACGTCGCCGTCACCCGGACGCTGCTGCGGGCCCGCGCGGTCGAGCTGATGGCGTGCGGGGAGTTCGCCGTCCTCGAGCGCTCGGAGGAGCTCACCCACGCCGGCGACGATCCCCACGTCGGGCTGCTGCTCGGGCTCGCGGCGCTGGAGCGCGGCGACGTCGAGCTCGGCCGCGCCCGGATCTCGGCCGCCGAGCAGGAGCTCCGCGACGACACGAGCACCACCCTCGGGGTGTTCCGCCGCGTCGTGGCCGTGCGGCTGCTCGACGCCGACGGGGACACGGCCCACGAGGTGGCCGAGTCCCTCGCGCCCGAGCTCGCCGAGGGCCGCCCCCTGCGCGCCGTCGCGTACCTCACGCGCGCGACCGGCCTGGTCACGGCCTCGCCCGACCGGACCCTCGCCGACCTCGACCGGGCGCGCGAGGAGATCGGCGAGCACGACTGGCCCTACCTGTGCGTGCAGGTCGAGAGCACCGCGGCGCTGGCGCACATGGTCGCGGGCCGACACCGCGAGAGCGCCCGGCACGCGCAGGCCGCGATCACCGAGGCGACGGCCCGCGGGTGGGGCGGGACGTCGTGGCTGCTGCGGGCGCGGGAGGCGCTCGCGCTGGCCCAGGTGATGGCCGGGCCGCCCGCGGACGCCGGCGAGTTCCCGCTGGTCCTGGCCGCCGTGGAGTGCGACACGGGCGCGCCGCTGCACGGCTGGCGGCGGTTGCGTCACGAGCGCCTCGTCGGCGCGCCCCGTCCGCCGTTCCGGATCGCCCTCGCCGCGGTGCTCGAGCACGAGGCGGCCTTGCAGGTCGGGCGGGTGCACGAGGCCGCGGAGGTCGTGCGCGCCACTCGCGACCGTCTCCCCGGCTCCGCCGAGACTCTGCTCTTGGAGGCGCGCCAGGAGTGGGCGGTGCGCCAGGACCCCGCTCGGGTGCGTGCGTTGCTGGCGCCGCTGCTGGCCGGCGAGGTGCCGGCGCTGACGGCGATCGGCGCCCTCGAGCCCCTCGTGCTCGACGCCGAGGTCGCCCTGGCCCGCGACGAGAACAGCACCGCGCACCACCGGCTCACCTGTGCGTTCGCCCTCGCCGACCGTCTCGGCGCGCAGCGGCCGCTCCTGGCGATGGCGCCGTCACTGCGGGCCTTCGTCGCCGCCCAGCACGAGTCGTTCCCGGGGCATCGGGAGGTGATCGACCGGGTGCTCGCGACAGCTTCGGCCGAGTCGGTGCGACTGCTGACGGAACGGGAGCGCGCCGTCCTCGAGCGCCTGCCCACCATGCGCAGCGCCTCGGAGATCGCCGACGACCTCGCGGTCTCGATCAACACCGTGAAGACCCACCAGCGCGCGATCTACCACAAGCTCGGTGTCGACAACCGCCGCGAAGCCGTCACCCGGGCTCGTCAGGTCGGCCTCCTGGAGTCCGCCGAGCGGTGAGGTGTCCCCGCCGCAACCGCCTCGCACCCGGCTTGTAAGCTTGACGACGGCTCACCGGGGAGACCCGGAGGGTTGCCATGGTGGGTGTAGCTCAGTTGGCAGAGCACTGGGTTGTGATCCCAGGTGTCGCGGGTTCAAGTCCCGTCACTCACCCGGAGGGCAGCGGGGTGACCCGCTGTCAGATCGGTCTCGAAGCTTTGCTAGGGTTCCGATCACGCGCCGTTAGCTCAATGGGCAGAGCAAGTGACTCTTAATCACTGGGTTCGGGGTTCGAGTCCCTGACGGCGCACTTTTCCGCTGGCCACAGCTCTACGGAGCGACTTTCGATCTGACTGAAGATCTCACGGCGGGCTCGCCGCCCCACGACCGCCAAACTCGCCGCGAATCCTCGGCTGCGCGAGTGCGTGATCGAACGGCTCGCCGGAGAGATCATCGCCCCAGACGCGCGCACCGGCTGCCGGTCGACTCCCCGACAATGAGTCGATGCGGGTCTCTCACGAGGCGGATATGCCAGTCGATCTACGTGCAGGGACGAGGCGCGCTGCGCCGCGAGCTGGCCGCCTGTCCACGCACCGGACGGGTGCTGCGGGTGCCCCGGGCCCGGGTGCGCCGGCAATCTCCCGTACAGCGCGTGGGTCATCGCGACTCGATGCTGATCACACCCCGCGGGGCAGCCTCGTGTCGACAGCACCCCGTCCGAACGCGCGCCCGGCCGGTTGCGAACCCCGGGCATGAGCTCCTCACCCCCTCAAACCGAGGATCCGAGGCCGGAGGAGGGCCGGCGCCGCCTCCGCGTCGTCCTCGCCGCGGCGTCCGCCCTGCTCGTGATCGCCGTCCTCGCCATCGTCACCGTGACCTCCGGGTCGCCGTCCGATCCGGGCGTCCCAGCCGCGGGTCCGGCCGCCGCCGACCCGACGGCCCAGGCACGACGGGACGTGGCCCGCCGCGAGGACGGTGACCCGCTCGCGCTGGGACGGGTGGACGCGCCCGCCGTGATCGCCGAATGGGGCGACTTCCAGTGCCCGTTCTGCCGTCTGTTCGCGACGACCACCGAACCGGAGCTGATCCGTCAGTACGTCGACTCCGGGCAGGTCCGCATCGAATGGCACGACTACGCCTACCTGGGCCCGGAGTCGGTGCTCGAGGCCCGCGCCGCCCGCGCCGCCGGCCGGCAGGGCCGCTTCTGGGACTTCCACGGCGCGCTCTACCGCGACCAGGCACCCGAGAACCGCGGCGACGTCACCGACGCGTCCCTGAACGCGACCGCCGGGCGGCTCGGCCTCGACGTCCCCCGGTTCGCGCGCGACTACGCCGACCCGCAGATCGCGCGGGACGTCACGGCCGACCAGCAGCTCGGCGCCCGGCTCGGTGTCGGCGGCGTGCCCAGCTTCGTCATCGGCGACCAACTGATCTTCGGTGCGCAGCCTCGGGCCACCTTCCAGCAGGCGATCGACGCCGCGCTGGCGCGGGCCCGCTGACATGCTCGACATCGGCTACGCCGCGGCCTTCGCCGGCGGCGTGCTCGCCCTGCTCAGCCCCTGCAGCGCCCTGCTCCTGCCGTCGTTCTTCGCCTACGCCGTCGGCGGGCGCACCGAGCTGGTCGCCCGGACCGGGGTGTTCCTGCTCGGGCTGGTCGTGGTCCTCGTCCCCCTCGGCGCCGGATCGGGGGCTCTCGCCTCGCTGCTGACCGCGCACCGCGCGACCGTCGTGGTGACGGCGGGCGTCGTCATCGTCGCGCTCGGCGTCGTCCAGATCCTCGGCGGCGGGTGGGCCCTCGCCCCGGCCACCCGCCTGCAGGCCCGGATGGCGCAGCGCGGGACCTGGCTGGCGACGCTCGGTCTCGGCGCCGCCTACGGCCTGGCGGGCTTCTGCTCCGGGCCCATCCTCGGCGCGGTGCTGACCGTCGCCGCCGCCGGCGGGCAGGCCCTGCGCGGGGCGGCCCTGCTCGCCGTCTACGCCGCCGGGATGGCCCTGCCGCTGTTCGTGCTCGCCGCGCTGTGGCAACGCTTCGACCTCGGTCGCCGTCGATGGCTGCGCGGGCGCGCCTACCGGCTCGGGCCGCTGCACCTGCACACCACGTCCACGATCTCCGGGCTGCTCTTCGTCGCCATCGGCGTGCTGTTCGTGCTCGTCGACGGCACCGCCGGACTCGTCGGCACCGACCCGTCGACCGCCGCCGGCGTCGAGAACGCCGTCGTGTCGATCGCCGGCGACGTCCCCGACCTCGCCCTGCTCGGCCTCGCCGCCGCGGCAGTCGTCGCGACGGTCACGTGGACCCTCACCCGCCGGCGGGCCCCGAGCCGCCGATCTCCCGACACGCCACAGCACGACCGGCAAGGCTCGTGACCTGATCCGGCCAGGTGTCACTCGGCCACCATCTGCCGCTGACACCGCTGCCGGCGTCAGAGCCGATGGTGGTCGTCCGGTTCGGAGACGGGATACGGCGCCGTGGCCGCCGCATCGAAGCGCTCTCCGAGAAAGACAGAAACAACGGCAACGAGAATCAACCAGAGAACCGGTGCCCCGGTACCCGCCTGGAGAACGAACAGACCCGTCGCCATCAGCACCAGGCAGGCCGGCTCGCCGTCGGGCACTCCCCCACGTCGTGTACCTGCTCGACGTGAAGGGCAGGTGAAGTTCCAGTTGGATTCCGGTCGGTGCCGAACCGAACTCGGACAGTGAACGGAGACCGGGACGAAGACGGCGTTCGACATCGAGTCGGGGGCCATTCTCACAGAAGAGAGGTTCCTGTTCATGCGAGCTCCGCGAAGGATTGCCGGATTGCTGGTCTCGGGAGCCGCCGCACTGGCGTTGACCGGGCTCGGCGCGGGCGCGGCCTTGGCAGCCGAACCGATCGCCACCATTCCCGACCTGACCGGCCAGTCGACCTCGGTCCGACTGGACTCCGGTTTCACCGACGCGCTGCAGTCGCTCGAGGTGACCCCCGGCACCGTCGGCGACGCCACCATCTCCGACGGCAGCGCCCGGTTCCCGATCACCGGCGGCAACGTCACCGTCTACGAGCCCGGTGCTGTCGACCCCTACGTTCAGGGCCGCATCGAGCACGAGGGCAGCGGGCTGAGCCTGACCAAGGGCGACACCGAGGTCGAGCTCACCGACTTCGTGGTCGACCCGGGCAACCCGGCCACCCTCTCGGGCAAGGTCACCGCCAACGGCGAGACCGTCGCCGAGTCGACCGTCCTGTTCGACCTCGACGGCTCCACCCTGCAGCCGATCCAGACCGACATGGACGCCGGCACGGCCACCCTGACCGGCACGACCGTGCGGCTCAACGACGGTGCGGCGTCGGCGCTGAACCAGGCCTTCTCCACCGACGCGATCCAGGGAGGGCTGACCATCGGCATCGCCACGATCGTGGTCAACCTGCCCGGGCAGATGCCCGACATGCCGCAGGGCGGCGTTGAGACCGGCGGCGGCTCCACCGCCGGCGGCCCGGACACCGCACTGATCGCGGCCGGCGGGCTGGCCCTGCTGGCCGCCGGCGGCACGGTGCTGGCGGCCCGACGTCGCGGAGCAGCCCGGCGCTGACCTGTCACGACCTGTCGGCCGTCCCACCCGGTGTTCGTGCGGGGTGGGGCGGCCGCGTCTCTCGGGAAGGAACCACGGTGCGTCGACGCCCGCTGCTGACCGCCCTCGCGGTCGCCCTCGCCGGTCTCGGCTTGGTGCTCGCGGCCGTCGGGCTCGTCGCGCCGTCCGGCCCGCCGGCGACGGAGAACGCCACCGCCGTCTCGGCCGGTCCCGGCCCGGCGCCCGGGACCGCGGAGGGCGCCACGCCCTCCCCGGACCTGCGCCAGCGCCCCGCGTCCGGGGCCGCGCCCATCTCCCTCGACATCCCGGCCATCGGGGTCTCCACCCCGGTCAACGATGTCGGCCTGAACCCCGACGGCACCCTGGAGGTCCCGGCGCCGGGGCCGCAGTACGACCAGGCGGCCTGGTACCGCGGCTCCCCCACCCCCGGCCGCGTCGGCCCCTCGGTGATCATCGGTCACGTCGACTCCGCAGCCGACGGGCCCTCGGTGTTCTACGACCTCGGCCGCCTGCGTCCCGGCGACCGGGTCACCGTGACGGTCGCGGACCGCTCCGTGCGTGCCTTCGAGGTCGGCAGCGTCCGCCGCGTCCCCAAGGACGCCTTCCCGCGCCTCGAGGTCTACGGCGACACCGCCGGGCCTGAGCTCCGTCTGATCACGTGCAGCGGCCCCTTCGACGCCGCCGAGCGCTCCTACGAGGACAACACCGTCGTCTTCGCCCGGCTCGTGCCCTGACCCGTGCGCGCCCGCGCGACGGGAACGACGAACGGCGGCAGCGCGGGTCGATCCACCTCCGAGTGGCCGAACGAAGGTGCCCGTGTGACCGCCACCTCACTGCTCCGTCCGGCAGAGCACGCGGGGAGCGGGAACGAGAGGGTCCCGTCCCCGCGCGCACGCAGGCGCGACCACCTGCGTCGGCTCCTCCTCGGTGTCACTCTCGTCGTCGGTCTCGCCGCGACCGTGGTCGCGGGACTCGTCGCCATCGCTCCGGTCGAGGCCACCACCTCCACGATCACCTGGCCGCGGGCAGGAGAGGAGCCCGCGCCGACGACAGCCTTCCTCGTCCCCTACCGGCCGGCGCAGTTGCAGGCCACCGTCCCCTGCACCGCGCTGCAGGGGGCGTCGCGGGCCTCCGCCGAGACCACAGTGCTCGCGACCACGACCACCGGGGCCTCCTCCGGGCTCGCGATCCGCATCGTGGAGGGCACTCCACGGCTGCTGGCGGGGGGCCGGGCCGAGGCGCTCGCGCTGCCCGGGGGCGACTGCACGCTGCGGGTCGACGCGGACGCCGCCGGGTTACGGGCCTCCTTCGACGATCGTACGGTCATCGACCTGCCCGGTGACCCGGTCCCGGAAGTCTTCGCGATCACCACCGACCTGCGCGGCGATGCCGCGGGAGGCCTCTCCTTCCGCGCCCGCACACCGTCGTGGTTCGACAACGCCCGAACCCCGGAGAAGTCGACCCTGCTCGGACTCCAGCTCGGGCTCGCCGGACTCGCTCTGACCCTCCTCGCCCTTCTCGGCGTCGTCGACCGCTCCGGTCCGGTCCGCGACGACGCCCGAGGCGCCACCGTGCCGGGGCCGGGCCGCACCCTGCGACGGCGACTCGACGTGCTACGCCGACCCCGCACCTGGGCGCTCGCCGCGCTCGACGTCGGCGTGGTCGTCGCCGTCTCCTGGTGGTCGGTGGTGGGCCCGTTGACCGACGACGACGGATTCGCCGGGCTCATCGCGCGCGCGGCCGCCGACGGGGGGCCGGTCGGCAACTACGTGCGGTGGTTCGACGCGTCCGAGGCCCCGTTCGCGACGAGCCAGTTGCTGGTGAGCCTGGTCGTGGACCGTGGCGTCGACGCGCTCACCCTGCGGCTGCCGAGCGTGGTCGCCGGCATCGCGCTGTGGTTCCTCGTGACCCGCGGGGTGCTCCCGGCCCTCGGGCGACGAGCCGGAGCCGGCATCGGCGTCCGGCTCCTGACCATGGTGGCGCTCGGTGCCTGGTGGCTACCCTACGACCTCGGCACGCGCCCGGAGTCGTTCGTGGCCACGGGGGTGACGGCGGTCCTCGTGCTGGTCCTGCGGGCCGTGCACGCCGACACCCGCCACCCGCTGCCGTGGCTGGGGATCGCCGCCGGCGTCGCCGCGCTGACGGTGACCGTCGCGCCCTCGGGACTGCTCGGACTGGCGCCGTTCCTGCTCACCCTGCCGCGCCTGGGGCAGCTGGTCCGCGGCGAGCACGCGGGTTCGGCGGCCGCCGGGCGCGTCGCGGCGGTCCTCGTCGCGCTCGCCGGGATCGCCGCCGTCGCGGTGGTCGTCGTCTTCGCCCGCCAGTCGTGGCACGGGCTGCTCGTCGCGACCTCGATCCACCAGCAGTTCGGCCCGAGCCAGCCCTGGTACGCCGAGTGGCTGCGCTACAGCTATCTGCTCGGTCAGGACAGCTGGGGGTCGGCGACCAAGAGACTGCCGGTCCTGCTGCTGGTCGTGACGACCCCGGCCTCGATAGCGCTCCTGGCACGCCGCGGGCGGGCCGCCCTGGGCCCCCGCGCGAGCGAACCGGTCCTGTTGCTGCTCGGACCCGTCGGCCTCGCGCTGCTCGCGGTGACGCCGTCGAAGTGGTCGCACCACTTCGGCGCGCTCGCCGGCTTCGGGGCGGTCTCCCTGGTCGCCGTGGTCGTCGCGTTCGCACGACTCGGGGCGGGACCGGAGCCGGGCAGGGCCCTGCGCGCTACGGGGGCCGGGACGGCGCTGGGCGTGGTCGCCGCGGCGACCGCGGCCTTCTCGGGACCGAACGCCTGGTGGGGATACTCGAACGCGCACGTGCCGTGGGCGACGACGCCGGTGACGCCCTTCGACTCGCCGGTGCTCTGGCTCGTCGCCGGAGCGGTCGCCACGTCGGCGGTGAGCGCCGGGGTCATCACCCGGCGCCGACGGGCCGCGGGAGCGCCGAGCCGGCTCGCCGTCGCCTCCGCGGTCGGCCCCGCGGCACTCGCGGTGTTGGCCGCCGCCACCTCCGTCGCCGTCCTCGCCGGTTCCTTCGCCGTGGCCGCGACGCCACCGCCGGGTGGCTGGTCGCTCGGCGCCGCGAACCTGGCCTCGGCACGCGACCCGGAGGCCGGTGCCGCGTGCGCCCTGCAGGACCGCGTCCAGGTGCTCACCACGGCGAACGGCGGGCCGCTGCTGCCGCAGAGCGGGTCCGATCGGGCCGATCTCGACGGCTTCGTGGCCGGGGGCGGATGGGGCGACCCGCTGCCCGCGCGGCCGGGCCAGGACGACGAGGGCACCCGGGACGACACCTTCGCCTGGGGATCGAAGGATGTCGGACCGACCGGCGTCGGGACCCTCACCAGCCCATGGTTCGCCCTCCCGACGCCCCGCGCCGGGCAGGAACTGGCCCTGTCGGTCGCCGGCCGTACCGAGAACGGGGCCTCGATCATGCTCGAGTACGGTCGCTCAGGACCGGACACGGTCACGCCCCAGGGCACACGCCGTCTGCTCGAGGCACCGGCTCCCGAGCGCGGATACCGCGGCTTCGCTCCCGACCCTCAGGGGGCCGAGCTGCAGGACCGCTTCCGCGACGTGTCCACGTGGCGGACCCTCACCGTGTCCTCGGACGCGATCCCCGCCCGCACCGACCGCGTTCGGGTCGTCGCGCGCGACGATCGCACCGACGAGCGTGGCTGGGTCGCGGTCACCGGTCCGCGGATTGTGGACCTCACGCCGATCACCGCGTACCTGGCGGCCCGCGGACGCGTCCTGGTCGATTGGACGCTCGCCCTGGCGTGGCCGTGCCTGAGGGACCTCGCCACCGTGGGCCGGGGGCTCGCGACGACACCCGGCGCGCTGATCCTCGCTCCGCGAGGACCCACCGACCCGGTCGGCGGCCGCATCCTCGACGACGGCATCCCCGGCGACATCGTCCCGGAAGTGTGGACCGGCGGCGGTGCCGGCCTCTCGACGGGGACCGACGTCGGAGGGAGCTTCGCCGGAGCATTGGAGGCAGGCGACCTCGAGGAGGTCGACACCCGCCTCGCCGGAGAACCCGGCCGTGCGTGGGGCCGCCTGCTCGTAGCCGACGACGACCTCGCGCGGGACGCCTACGACGTGCGGTCCGTCACCACCCGCATCGCGGGCACCGACGGCGATCCCCCTCCCGTGCGCGAGCCTCGGACCGTCTTCGCGCCCTGATCGCGACTCGGCCGCGGTTCCGCGCCGTCGCCTCGACAGGGCGAGCCCGCCCTTGGCCTGCTCGATGGCGACCCTGCTGTTCAACGCCCCCTGCGGCTGCATCCGACATCACGCGGTCGCGACAACTCGTGCGTTCCGGGGGTACTCCGTGCGATGGTCGTCCGCATCGTCGGTGTCGCGGCTGCGCACGCGCGCGTCATCGCCTTCTGCGCAAGCAGGTCGGCTGGCGTGAAGGGGGGCGACATGCCAGGTAACCACGATCCGATCGACGTTGCTCTCGGCGTGCTCATGGAGCGGTACCGCCAGGATGTCGAGCTGGCTTCGACGATGTTGGTGGCGATGGCACGGGACAGCGACCGAGGGGTCCGAGACTTCGCCGAGACGTTGGTGGCAGGGCCACGCGAGGAGCACCTCAGCGCCGCTTCACACACGGTGAGGCGCGCGGTCTCGTTCATCGACGCCAACGCCCGGAGCGTGATCGGCATCGAGGAGATCGCCGCAGCTGCTCACATCGGCGTTCGTGGGCTGCAGCAGTCGTTCCGCAAACAACGACAGCAGACGCCGTTGGGCTATCTGCGCCAGGTCCGCCTGGAGGGCGCCCGTCGCGACCTCTCCGCCGGTCACCGAGGCAACCGGGTCACGGTGAGCGACATCGCCAGCCGATGGCACTTCGCCAACACCGGGCGGTTCGCCGGCGAGTACAGGCGTGTCTTCGGGTGCTCTCCGAGCCAGACCCTGCACGCCTCGAATGGTCCAGACGTTCCCGATCCACGCGACGTGCTCGACCGTGCGGTCGATGCCGTACGTCGATCGGAGTCGTTCCAGCATCGGTCCATCGAGGTCTCGATCCAGGCATTGATCGCCACAGCACGCGCTCAACGGCTGCCGATCTCGACCGCAGTCGAGGAACGTCTGCACCTGCTCGTCGCCCAGGAACTCGCCGCCGACCGCTCTCGAGGGCAGAGCTCTGTGCCACCTCGGACGGCCAGCGGCCTGCGCCCTTGCTGAGCCCAGCGTTGACACGCTGGCCCGACTCGTGCTTCAGGGGGCGTTGCGGAGGGCCGGCCCCGTCCCGCGCACCCTCCATGCCTTCCGCGTCGGGGCCGTCGCTCGTGGCTGGTAGTGACCTGGTGGCATCGCCCGGCCGGCGGCGACGACGGGGCTCCGTCGGCGACATGACCAGGGACCGCGCCCCTACCCTCCTGCTCTCGCGGGCGTGCACCGCGGCATCGTGGCCGGAACGAGCCAGCTCGTGCGATGCTCCGGCGCCGACAACGGCTCGAGGCGATGATCGAGGTCCGGCTAGTGGCGTAGGAGAGTCGCGTGGTACCGAGCGTTGATGACCACCGGGTCACGACGGCACCGTGCGATCCGATCTCCGATCCGTCACGCATGCGCGCGCTGGCTCGCTCCGGCCTGAACGAGGCACCTGACCCCGTCCTCGACGGGATCGCCGAGCGCGTCCGACGCTGGTTGGACGTGCCGGTGGCCCTCGTCTCGCTCGTGCAGTCCGACCAGCAGGTCTTTCCCGGCCAGGCCGGTCTTCCGGAGCCGTGGGCCGAGCGCCGCCGCACACCGCTGAGCCACTCGTTCTGCCAGCACGTGATCGCGACGTCGCAACCGCTCATCGTCAGCGACTCCCGCGAGGACCCGAGGGTGCGCGACAACCTCGCGATCCGCGACCTGTCGGTGATCGCCTACGCCGGAATGCCCCTCACCGACGCCGCCGGTCACGTCCTCGGTTCGCTGTGCGCGATCGACCAGCACCCGCGGGCCTGGACACCGCGGGACCTCGAACTCCTGCGCGGCCTGGCCGAGGGATGCTCGGCCGAACTGCGACTGCGCCTGGCGCGGGTGGACGCCGAGGAGGAACGCCGTCGCCGCGACAGCGTCGAACGGGACCTCTCCACCTCGTATCGACGCAGCCAGTCCCTTCTGGCTGCCTCTCAAGCCTTCAGCGACGTCTCGGACCTCGCCGGACTCCGCGCGCGCCTCGCCGACTTGATCACGCCGACGCTGCGCCCCTCGTCGGTCGCACTCGCGCTCCAGGACGAGGGCGGCGGCGTCTACCGGCTCCACGACGGCCGACCCACCACCCCGCCCGACGGCGCCGTCCTTCCCTGGACGGAACCGAGCGCGGCGGCGACGACCGCCCCGCATGACGCCGTCGTCGACATCGGCTCGGGAGGTCAGACCGACGGCGCCTTCCCCACGGGCGTCGGCTCCTGGCTCGCGGTCCTCGACGCGCACACGGCTCTGGTGGTGCGGCTCACCGGACGCGTGAGCGACCTCGGCCTGATGGTGCTGGGCTGGCCTGTCGACCCTCACCTCTCGGATGCGGACCGCCTCTTCGCGGCCACCGTGGCGGGTTACGTCGCTCAGGTCGTGCCCCGGGTGCGGTTCGTCGAGGGACGGGTCCTCGTCGCCCACGAGATGCAGGCCGCGATGCTGGCGCCGCTGCCCGCGGTCTCGGGTGTCGAGATCGCGGCCCGCTACCAGCCTGCCGATGACCGCGAGGACGTCGGCGGCGACTGGTACGACGCCTCCCTGCTTCCCGGAGCCACGGGGGAGTCGCCGCCGATCGTGGCGGCGTCCGTGGGCGACGTCGTCGGACATACCCTCGACTCCGCAGTGCGGATGGGTCAGATGCGCTCCATGCTGCGCCAGGCGGCCTGGGACGTGGCCGGCCCGCCCTCCCGGGCCCTGGCCGCGGTCGAACGGGCCAATGCCGGCGACGGCCTCGGACTCGTCGGGACCGCGGTCCTCGTGCACCTGCGCCGTCGGACCCACGGCGGTTGGTCGATGACCTGGACCAACGCGGGGCATCCCCCACCGCTGATCGTCGCCCCGGACGGGTCCACTGCACTGCTCGAGGGTGTCGACCCGCTCTTCGGGTTCCCCGTCGCGGTCCGCCGGCCACGGATCGATCATGAGGTCGTCCTCGACGACGGGTGCACCGTGTTCCTGCACACCGACGGCCTGATCGAGCGGCCCGGCGGTGACCTCGACGAGGCAACCGCCCGCCTGCGCGACACGCTGACCCGCCACGCAGCCCTGTCACCGCAAGACCTGGTGGACACCGTCGTCTCTGAGCTCGCGCCCGGCGCCGACGACGACGTCGTCGCGCTGGCGATCCGGCTCGAGCCTGCGCCACGCGCCAACCACGGCGAGAACGAGAGCGTCAGGACAGACGGGCCGAGCGGGCGTCGTCGAGGCGGATGAGCAGGTCGGCGGGCAGGGTGGGCAGGTCGAGTGCCTGGCGCAGCCGCGGGATGGCGTGGCTGTCGATACGCCGTCGTAGCGCGGTGATGTCCGCGGCGTCCTCGGTGCCGACCACCAGGTGCAGGAACGGGCGGGTCGCGGTTCCGGAGAGTCGGGCCGATGCGCGGTGCACCCCCGGGTAGGTCCCGACCTCGTCGACCAGAGGGTCCACCGCGATCTGCGCGTCCAGCCGGGTGGTCCCGGTGGCTCGGTCGTTCTCGAGTCGCCACGTTCCGGAGGAGGGCTTGCGGATGGTCTGGGCGACGAGCCACCGCACGCAGAGCAGCCCGACCGCCACGGCGACGACGATCGTCACGTAGGCCACCCACGTCGGCGGGGCCGGCGATGCCGCGGTGAGCGGTGAGCCGGGTTCGGGGCTGGTCACGCCGAGGCCGGCGAGGACCCCGAACCCGAGCAGCAGCGTGAACGCTGCCGCGGCGAGCAACACGATCGCGATCAGTAGGAGCAGGCTGCGGTTGAGCCGGGCGGGCCGGTTGGGACTGGCCATCACGGCCTCCTGTCCGGGATGAGGTTCATGGGTCGGCTCTCAGCCCGTGTCGGCGCGGCGAGCCTTGACGCGGACTTTCGGTCGGGGAGCGGGACCGACCTCGATCAGGCGGTACTCGAGGCGTCCACGGACCGTGTCGGGGACCGCGGTGGGGTCGGCCGCGGCGACGGTGATGGTTGCGGTGACCCGGCTGCGGCGGGCGCTGACCGTTGCCCTGGCGACGCCGGGTACACCTTCGGCGGTCGTGGTGAGGTCCTTGCTCAGGCTGGTGCGGCGTACGCCGGCGTCAGCGCCGGGCGCGCCGTCGGCATCGGTCATCCGCACCAGGGGCATCACGGTCGGCTTGCCCGGGCGGATCGCGGCCAGGAGAAGGACCAGCCCGAGGACCGCGAGCACGATCGCGACGGCGATCGTGGCACCACTGTTCCAACGCTGCCCCGCGGTCACCTCGAGCACCTGGGAGAACCTGATGAGCGGGGCCTGGCCGAGAAGGGCCTGCACGCAGCAGACGACGACGAGCACGCAGACCGCGAGTACGACCAGCGCGACGATCGTGGCCGGAGTGCTGCGGCGAGGGCGGCGGATCATGCGACCACCCGCTTCGCGCTCGTCCTCGTGGCCGTCAGGGCGGCGACGGTGATGTCGACCCGGGTCACGGTGAGCTCGGTGAGCTCCTGGAGACGGTCCCGGACGTGCGCCCGGACGGCTTCGGTGGTGGCGCGCACCGAGGCCGGATAGGCGACGGCCAGGCGGATCTCGAGCGACGTGAGCTGCCCGGAGACCTTCGCCGACACCCGCGGACGACCGTCTCCGTCCTCGTGGCCGGTCGGCACCCCGAGCACCCGGCGGGTGGCGCCCCCGACGTGCTCGACCTCCGAGGCCGCAGCCGTGGCGACCTTCTCCACCACGACGTCGTGAATGGTCAGCGACCCGCGCTCGGCGGCATCGTCGGTGCTCCTGTCGTCGGTTTCCTCCGGGGCGGCGTGGCGTCCGGTCGTCGGCGAGGGGGTGTTGACGGTGGTGGCGACCAGGCGTTTTTCCAGGGCCTGGGAGGGGTGCGCTCCGGGTTCATGGCCGACGCCGGTGTCTGGTGTGGTCATCGCCGGCCCTCAGAGCCGGGTCTTCGACCGGCCGCGACCGGTCAGGCCGTCGACGTCGAGCTGCCCGTCGAGGAATCGCCCGACCACGAACCCGAGCAGGCCCAGGACGAGCACGACCAGGAACGCGTTGACGCCACCGAAGGCAGCGGCGAGACCGAGGGTGAGACCGACCAGCAGGCCGAGAACAGTGTTGGACACGAGGGAGCTCCAGAGGAGATCGGCGCCGCGGGCGTCCGGTGGGACCGGCGGCGGAGTGGGAGACGGCGAGGGGTCAGCCGGCGTCGAGGTCGTCGACGCCGAGCTGCACCGGCAGGCCCGGCGCCAGGGGCGCGACCGCGGCGCGGACCTCGGCCTCGATGCGCCGCAGCGGCGCGGGCCGGGCCACGATGCGAACCGTGACCTCGGCGTCGGTGATCTGGACCCCGGTGACACGGCGCCCGGGCAGGTAGGTGCCCACGGTCCCGAACGGGCCGCCGGACAGGCCCGCCACGCTCGGGCAGGCCAGCACCGCGGCGGCGACCGGCTCGGCGAGCGCGTCGACGTCCCGTGCGACCGGCGCCGCGAGCGGACCAGCCGGATCGAACCGTGGCAGGCCGCTCGCCGTCGGCTCCGTTCCCGGTGCGCCGGTGATACCGGCCGGCATCGGCCCGGGACCGGTGGAGGCCGGCCCCGGGTCCTGCGGGGTGGTCACTGGACCCGGTTGGTCGAGCGCGCCGGCCCCTGGTCCTGCGAGTCGTCGTCCGAGTCGTCGTCGCTGGGCAGGTGCAGGTCGACGACGTTCACGTTGACCTCGACGACCTGCAGGCCGGTCATCTGTTCGACCGCGCCGATCACGTTGCGGCGGATCGCGCGGGACAGGTCGGCGATCGCGACCCCGTACTCCACCACGATGATCAGATCGACCGCGGCCTGGCGCTCGCCGACCTCGACCGACACGCCCTGGCTCGAGGACGTCCGGCCACCGGGCAGGCGCTCGGTGATCGCCCCGAACGCCCGCGACGCGCCGCCGCCGAACCCGTGGACACCGGGGATCTCGCGGGCAGCCAGGCCGGCGACCTTGGCCACCACCGGGTCGGCGATGGTCGTCCTGCCGAACTCGGTGTCGAGACCGCCGGCACGGGCGGGCGTCGAGGACATCGCCGAGCCGACGCCCGTGGCGGGGCCGTTCGGGGCGGCATTCGTGGTGGTCGCGGTGGGACCGGTGGACGTAGCGGGCGTGGTCATGGCAGACGGCTCCTAGAGCTAGGGAAGATCGATCGGGGACCCGGCGTCGAGCTGGCGCGAACACGCAGGGGCTGGGCGCGCTCGGTGGGTCTCAGAACGTTGGACGCGGTCCACCGGGATTCGTCACGGCCATGGCCTTGTGTGCTGGGTCACAGAGAGGGGCGCTAGGCGAGGACGTCGTCGACGAGCACGTCCACCGCGGTGGGCGCCCGACCCGTCAGCTGCCGCACCTCGTCGACGACCCGGACTCGGATGCGTTCGGCCAGCGCATACAGGTCCTGGCCATAGTCCGCCGCGATCGCGACCTCCAGCACCGTGCGCTCGTCCTGCGAGCCGTCGGGAGCCGGAGAGCCGACCTGGGGGGGAGCCGCCGAAGATGTAGCGGACGGCGCAGCGACAAGGTGACCCAGGGCGACCCGAACACCGTCGACCTGCTCGGCGGCCAGACGGGCCGACCGGATCACCACCCGCGCGGCGATCCACGACTCCCCTGCCGGTCCGGTCCGACCGTCCGGCAGGTCCGCCATCCGGAACCTCGCCGCCTGCGGCTGGTCTCCGGCCATCTCCCGCACCCACGCGAGCGCGCGCGCCACCACGGCCTGCGGTGCGCGGACCGGCTCCCGGGCCAGCCCGTCGACCGGCGACCACAGCTCGCGGCAACGCCTGAGCTCGGCCTGGCAGTGGGGACAGGCCGCCTGGTGCTCGGTGAGCTCGCTGCCCCGGCCCTCGCACACCTGGGTCAGCAGGCTCGCCGAATCTGTTCCACACGGCAGCGTGTCCGCCCGCTCGGGATCGGCCGCTCGAGGCCGGGCATCGTCGGTCATGCCCACTCCTCCATCGCCTGTGCGAGTCGCTCACGCGCCCGGGCCAGACGGCCCCGCACGGTGGTCTCCGGAAGGCGCAGGATCACCGCGACCTCCCGGTAGCTCAGTCCCTCGAGCTGGCAGAGCACGAAGACGCTGCGCTGATCGTCCGGCAGGCCGGCGACCGCATGGGCGGCCACCGCGAGCTCAGCCTGATCCTGCACCTGCCGGCCCGCGGCCGGTGTTGTGGGATGGCCCGCCTCGCTCGGTCCGGGAACCGTCTCGGTACGGCGAACGCTGCGGGCCCGGCTCAGACATCGGTTCACCACGACGCGGTGCAGCCAGGTCGTGAACGCGCTGGTGCCCGCGAATCCGGCCAGTCCGGTCCACAGCTGGATCAGGACATCCTGCATGACGTCCTCGGCGTCGTGACGGTTGCCGAGCACCCGTAGTGCGATCCGGAAGATTCGATCCTGGTGCCGCGTGATCAGCACCTCGAACGCCTCGGCGCTCCCTGCGCGGGCCTGCCGGACCAGCCAGCCGTCCTCGGCGTCCCGCGTCGCGCGCAGGGCAGCGCCGTCGCCGCCGACACCGGTATCGAGCGCCCGGCGGTGACGCCGGGTTTCCTCGCCGTTAGGAACCGGACACACGGCTCCGTCCAGGTCGCTCGGCTTCCGGGACCGCCTTCTCACGGCTGCCCTGACCTCAGACCTGATCGTCTGACGAGATCGGGCGCCGATGCGGAATCACAGCCCGGCATCGCGCAACCGGGTTCTGCGCTGCCTCATGGCTGGTGCGCTTCGTGATGATTCGGCCGCGGGCGCGGGGTAGGAATGTTGTCCGCCTCACCGATGGTGTCGGCGACCAGCCACGCGGCGACGTCACGCAGCTTCACGTTCGTGGTCTGCGACGAGTTTCTCAATCTCTCGAAGGCTTCCTCGTCGTTCAGGCCGAACCGCTCGATGAGGATGCCTTTGGCTCGGGCGATGACGTCACGGGACTCTAGCGCCTCAGCGAAGTCGGCCATGCGTTGGGCGGCGTGCACCGCGAGCGCGGCGTGGGATGCCATCAGCGACGCGGTGGCGAGGCAGGAGGCGTCGAACGCTCCGGGCTGGGTGGCGTAGAGGTTCAATGTGCCCGCCGCGCTGTGGTGGCGGGCGACGAGCCGAACCGAGCACATCGCTGCCACCCGATGCTCGAGCGCAACCGGCGCGAACCGCGGCCAGCGGTCGACCCCGGCAACGGCCATGTCGTTGACGATCGCCGGGGACTGCTCGCGGATGCAGTCGTAGCACGGTCCCTCGCTCAAGGTGCCCTGCAGCGCGTCGAGGGCGGCCACGTTGTCGTCGCTGGAGGCGTACGAGGTCACGCTGCCATCCCGCGTCACCAGTGAGACGCCGGCTCCCTGCACGGCGGGAAGGCTGTCGACGGCATGGGCGACCACCAGCCCAAGGGTGCGCTCGAGCTCGTCGTGCTCGTCGTGCCTCTCGTGGTTGAGGAGCGCGCGAGCAAAGGCCTCGAGGACGTCGACATCGGCGACTGACCGATCGCCCGTGTGATCGCGCGAGGGGTCGTGAGAAGTCATCGTCGGCGGCTCTCCCTTCGATCCCGGCCAGGTCGGTGTAGCTGGTCGAAACACCGATGGGCGAGCGGGGTCCGGGCCCGTCAACGGAGCAGCCGACCCCAACCTAATGGGGCTACACCGGCGTGGTCGTGGTCCAGACTCCGGTGTCCGAGCCGCCGGCCGGTGAGCACTGTCCGAACCGGATCCCAGATGGTTG
>NZ_SNYO01000015.1 GCF_004363095.1 Actinomycetospora succinea | reverse complement strand
ATCGAGTACTACAACACCCGACGTCCCCACACCGCCTGCCGCGGCCGAGCCCCGATCACCCGCCTGTCACCAACGTGATGGCCCAGTACATCTAGCGGAACACCACCGTCCGGCCGGCGTGCACCTGGACACGGTCCTCCAGGTGCGCGCGCAGGCCGCGGGCCAGCACGAGCTTCTCCACGTCGCGGCCCCGGCGGATCATGTCCTCCGGGGTGTCGGCGTGGTCCACGCGGCTGACGTCCTGCTCGATGATCGGGCCGGCGTCGAGGTCCGGCGTCACGTAGTGGCACGTGGCGCCGACGAGCTTCACGCCGCGGGCGTGCGCCTGGTGGTACGGGCGCGCGCCGACGAACGAGGGCAGGAAGCTGTGGTGGATGTTGATCGCCCGGCCCGCCCAGTGGTCGCACAGCGCGGGCGTGAGGACCTGCATGAACCGGGCGAGCACGATCGCGGCCGGGTCGTGCGGGTCGACGATCTCGGCGACCTTCGCGAACGCGGCGTCGCGGCCGGTGCGCGCCTCGTCGTCCTCGGCCCGCGACGGGAACGGCACGTGGTGGAACGGCACCCCGTGGGCCTCGGCGATCGGGCGCAGCACGTCGTGGTTGCCGACGACCGCGCGCACGTCCATGTCGAGCTCGCCGCCCCAGACCCGGCCGAGCAGGTCGTGCAGGCAGTGCGTCTCCCTGCTGACGAGCAGCACCACGCGCGGGGGCTCGCTGGTGTCGCGGACCCGCCAGCGCACCGGCTCGCCGCCGGGCACCGCGAGCTCGGCGGCGACCTGCCCGATGACCGCGCGCAGCATGTCGGCGCCGCCCGGCACGGACTCGCCGTCGACCACCTGGCGGGTCGAGAACCAGCCCGCGGCGGTGTCCGCGTGGTAGGCGGCCTCGGTGATCGAGGCGCCGATCCCGGCGAGCCGGCCGGTGATGGCGGCGACGATCCCGGTGCGGTCCGGGCAGCTCAGCGTGATGACCAGCCGGCGCACGCCTCAGCCCCGCGCGAGGCGGCGGCGGGTGAAGGCGTCCTCGGCGTCGAGCAGGTTCCCGACCTGCTCGACGACGACCCCCTCGATCTTCCCGCCGACCATCGGCACGCTCACCGTCGCCTGGCCGTCGACCTCGCTCACCGCGCCGCCCCCGTTGTCGGAGAGGCGCTGGGTGCCCGACATCGTCCCGGGCAGGCCGCGCACGGTCACCTCGAACGTGCCGTCGTACCCACCCCCGGCGCGCGGCGTCCAGGTCTCGTGGCGGTCGAGCACGAGGTCGTCGCCGGTGAAGCGGCGGACCACCGAGGGCAGGAACTCGACGGGCACCGAGTGGCGCAGCCGCAGCCGCGCCCCCGAGTCGTCGACGGCGTGCTCGAGCAGCGCCGGGTCGTTGCCCCCGAGCTCGGCGAGGCGCTCGCGCAGGTGGTCGGCGTCGACCAGCTCCGCGTACACGGTCTCGGCGGGCGCGTCCCAGGTGGCGCGGTGGGTGATGCGGCGTGGCACGGGCGGGAGGTTACCGTCGGACGGCGTGACACCCGGCCCGACCACTGACACGGCGCTCGACACGACACTGCTCGCGCCCCACACCACCCTCGGCCTGGGCGGCCCCGCCCGCCGGCTCGTGCACGCCACGACCGCCGACGAGATCGTCGAGCGGGCCCGCGCGGCGGACGGGGCGGGCGAGCCGCTGCTGCTGGTGGGCGGCGGGTCGAACCTCGTCGTCGGCGACGCGGGCTTCGCGGGCACGGTGCTGCTGCTCGACAACCGCGGCCACCATGTCGTGGAGGAGGGCGACGACACGGTCGTGCTCCACGTCGAGGCAGGCCACGACTGGGACGCCCTCGTCGCCGACACGGTCGCGGCCGGGCTCGGCGGGCTGGAGTGCCTCTCGGGCATCCCGGGGCGGACCGGGGCGACGCCGGTGCAGAACGTCGGCGCGTACGGCGTCGAGGTCGCCGACCTGCTCGTCGGCGTCGACCTCTACGCGCGGCGCACCGGGCGGCGCGGTCCCGTGGCGGCGGCCGACCTCGACCTGGACTACCGCACGAGCCGGCTCAAGGGCCCCCGCAACGTCGACGGCGAGATCGTGCTGGCTGTGCGGTTCCGCCTGTCGACCGACGGGCTCTCGGCGCCGATCCGCTACGCCGAGCTCGCCCGCGCCCTGGACGTCGCGCCGGGCTCGCGGGTGCCGGTCGCCGCCGCCCGCGAGGCGGTGCTGGGGCTGCGGCGGGCCAAGGGCATGGTGCTCGACCCCGACGACGCCGATAGCCGCAGCGCCGGCTCGTTCTTCATGAACCCGGTGGTCGACACGGAGACCGCCGCGCGGGTGGCGGCGCGGACCGAGGAGCGGGGCCAGGTGCCGATCACCGCGTGGCCGCAGCCCGACGGGCGCGTCAAGCTCTCCGCGGCGGCCCTCATCGAGCGCGCGGGCATCCCGCGCGGCCATCCGGGGGAGCACTCGCCGGTCCGCGTGTCGACGAAGCACACGCTGGCGCTGACCCACCGCGGCGGCGGGACCACCGACGACCTGCTCGCCCTCGCCCGCGACGTCCGCGACCACGTCGACGCGGCGTTCGGCATCGTCCTCGTCCCCGAGCCCGTGCTGGTGGCCTGCGCGATGTAGACGCCGGTGGGTTGCTCGTCCGAGACCCCACTCACGATCGCTGGGCCACCCGTGTGAGCGGGCCGCCGCCCTGACAACCACCTCCGGGCCGACCGCGTCGTGCGATCGGTGGATCGATCAGGAGGGGGCTTCCTCGGTGCGGGGACGCGTGCAGGGTGTGCTGGCGGCAGCGGTGGCGTTGATCGCCGTCGCCGCGGTCGTCGTGGGATGTGCGTCGGCGGGGGCGACGCCCCGGTCGCCGGGGTCGACGGCCGCCGATGCGGCGCCCCCGAGCGTGACCACCACGGCCGTGCCCGGCCGCACCGACGTCGACCCGGGCGGCGAGATCAGCGTCTCCGCGCCTGACGCGACCCTGCGCGACGTGGCGCTGACCGGCGCCGACGGCCGCGCGATCGCGGGCGCGACGAGCCCCGACGGGCACCGCTGGGCGGCCACCGAGGCGCTCGGCTACGGCAAGCCCTACACGTGGTCGGGCACGGCGGTCGGCGCCGACGGGGCCGTGACGCCGGTGGCCGGCGGCTTCTCGACCGTGGCCCCGGAGCGGGTCGTGCGGGCGCAGTTCGCGCAGCCCGACGACGCGACGGTGGGCGTGGCCGCGCCGGTCGTCGTGCAGTTCGACGGGCCGGTCACCGACAAGGCCGCGGCCGAGCGGGCCCTGTCGATCCGCACCAGCGTGCCCACCGAGGGCTCGTGGGCGTGGCTCCCGGACGACGCGATGGGCTCGCGCGTCCACTGGCGCCCGAAGGAGTACTGGAAGCCCGGCACGGTCGTCGACGTCTCGGCCGACCTGTACGGGGTGAACCTGGGCGACGGTGCCTACGGGCGCGAGGACCTCACGAGCCACCTGACCGTCGGGCGCTCGCAGATCGTGCGCGCCGACGTGACGAGCCACCGCATGGTCGTCATCCGGGACGGCCAGCAGGTCATGGACGTGCCGGCGAGCTACGGGCTCGGCAGCGACCCGAACCGCATCACGCGCTCCGGGGTCCACGTCGTCACCGAGAAGTTCGACAACAAGCGGATGACCAGCGCGCAGTACGGCTACGACCTGGTCGAGCACTGGGCCGTGCGGATGAGCAACAACGGCGAGTTCATCCACGCCAACCCGGCGTCGGCGGGCGCGCAGGGCTCGAGCAACGTGACCCACGGCTGCGTCAACCTCTCCACCGCCGACGCCCGGGCGTACTACGACACCGCGCTCTACGGCGACCCGGTCGAGGTGACGAACTCCCCGGTGCAGCTCTCCGCGGCCGACGGCGACGTCTACGACTGGGCCCTCTCCTGGGACCAGTGGCGGGAGATGTCGGCTCTCGCGTAGGGCGTCGGGCTGACACGATGGACCCTCGGACCACGAGCGGGGGAACGCATGGGTCGGGCGCTGGTCGCGCTGCTGGGCGGACTGCTGGTGGTGCTGACGGCTTGCGGGTCCGGGGCACCGGGGTCGGCTCCGGCGGCCCCGCCCCCGCCCGTCCGCGTCGACGTGACGCCGGCGACGAACGCCACCGACGTCGCGCCGCGGGCCGGCGTCGCGGCCACCACCGAGGGCACGTTCACCGACGTCACGCTCACGGCCGCACCCGGCGGCCCCGTCGCGGGCACGCTCTCGCCGGACCGCAAGCGCTGGACGCCCGACGGGCCGCTGGCCTACGGCGCCACCTACACGTGGGGCGGCACGGCCACGGCACCCGGCGGGGGCTCGTCGCCCGTCACCGGCTCGTTCACCACGGTCGCGCCGGGCGAGACCGTGCGGGCGACGCTGAACATCGGCGACGACCGCGAGGTCGGGATCGGCGCGCCGATCACCGTCCAGTTCTCCGCGCCGGTGGAGGACAAGGCGGCCGCCGAGCGGGCGCTGGAGGTCCGCACGAGCGTGCCCACCGAGGGCTCCTGGGCGTGGCTGCCCGACCAGGACGGCGGCTCGCGGGCGCACTGGCGCCCGAAGGAGTACTGGAAGCCGGGGACGAAGGTCGACGTCGCGGCCGACCTGCTCGGCGTCCCGTTCGGCGGCGGCGCGTGGGGCCGCGAGGACCTCACGACGTCGTTCACCATCGGGCGCGCCCAGATCGTGCGGGCCGACGTGAACAGCTTCCGCATGGTCGTCGAGCGCGACGGCGCGCAGGTCATGGACGTGCCCGCGAGCTACGGGCTCGACTCCGACCCGAACCGCACCACGCGCTCGGGCATCCACGTGGTGTCCGAGAAGTTCACCAACAAGCGGATGACCAGCGCGCAGTACGGCTACGACCTCGTCGAGCGCTGGGCGGTGCGCATCAGCAACAACGGCGAGTTCATCCACGCCAACCCCGCGTCGGCGGGCGCGCAGGGCTCCAGCAACGTCACGCACGGCTGCATCAACCTGTCCGAGAACGACGCCAAGGCGTTCTACGACAGCGCGATGTACGGCGACCCCGTCGAGGTCACCGGCTCCGGGGTCGACTACTCCGAGCGCGACGGCGACATCTACGACTGGGCGATCCCCTGGGACCAGTGGCAGGGCATGTCGGCCCTCTAGATCACCTCCGATGGAAGCGCATCCCCGTGGCCTGGTCGCGGGGCTTGAGCACGATGGTGTCCAGGTTGACGTGCGACGGGCGGCTCATCGCGAACGCGACGACCTCGGCGACGTCGTCGGCCACGAGCGGCGTGATGCCCTCGTAGACCTTCGCCGCGCGCGCTTCGTCGCCGTCGAAGCGGACCAGCGCGAACTCGGTCTCCACCGCGCCCGGCGCGATCTCGGTGACGCGCACGGGCTCGCCGAGCAGCTCGCCGCGCAGCGTGCGGTGCAGCGCGCCCTCGGCGTGCTTGGCGGCGGTGTAGCCCGAGCCGCCGTCGTAGACCTCGAGCCCGGCGATCGAGGTGATCGTGACGACGTGGCCGTCGCCGGAGTCGATGAGCAGCGGCAGCAGCGCCTTGGTCACGCGCAGGGTGCCGAGGACGTTGGACTCCCACATCCAGCGCCACTTGTCCTCGTCGGCCTCGATGACCTTCTCGGTGCCCTGGGCGCCGCCGGCGTTGTTGACGAGGCCGCGCAGGGGCGCCCCGCCGTCGACCAGCTCGCGCACCGACGCGGCGAAGGCGGCGACGGAGTCGGCGTCGGTGACGTCGAGGGGCAGGGCGGTGCCGCCGACCTCGTCGGCGATCTCCTGCAGGCGCTCCACGCGCCGGGCCCCGAGCACGGGGTGCCAGCCGTCGGCGGCGAGGGCCCGCGCGCTGGCCGCGCCGATGCCCGAGCTGGCACCGGTGACGACGACGAGGGGGCGATCGGATCCGGGGTTCGGCGCGCTCACGCCCCGCACCCTAGGACCCGGCGGACCGAGATCGACGAAGCCGATCGGGAGCCGCGCACCTAAGCTGGCGGGGTGACCCCGGCGGCGACGACGGTGACGGCAGCGGCGGCCCCCCGTTCCCGACCCCCGGAACCCGTCATCCGCGCCCATCCCGGGCAGCTGCGCCGCGTCGCGGTCATCTCGCTGCACACGTCCCCGCTCGCGCAGCCCGGCACGGGCGACGCCGGCGGCATGAACGTCTACGTCGTCGAGACCGCGCGGCGCATGGCCCAGCGCGGCGTCCAGGTCGAGATCTTCACGCGGGCGACGTCGTCCGACCTGCCGCCGGTCGCCGAGCTCGCGCCCGGCGTGCTGGTCCGCCACGTCACCGCCGGTCCGTACGGCGGGCTCGGCAAGGAGGACCTGCCCAGCCAGCTGTGCGCGTTCACCGCCGGCGTCCTGCGCGACGAGGCCCGCCACGAGCCGGGCTGGTACGACGTCGTGCACAGCCACTACTGGCTCTCCGGGCAGGTCGGGTGGCTCGTGCGCGACCGCTGGGGCGTGCCGCTGGTGCACACCGCGCACACCCTCGCCAAGGTCAAGAACGCCGCGCTCGCCGACGGCGATCGCCCCGAGCCGCTGTCGCGGGTGGTCGGCGAGGAGCAGGTCGTCGCGGAGGCCGACCGGCTGGTCACCTCCACCCAGGCCGAGACCGACGACCTGATCTCCGCCTACGGCGCCGACCCCGACCGGGTGCGCACCATCGCGCCCGGGGTCGACCTGCGCACGTTCACGCCGGCCCGCGGCCGCGACGAGGCGCGCGCCGCGCTCGGGATCGGGCCGGACGCCGTGACGCTCGCGTTCGTCGGGCGCATCCAGCCGCTCAAGGCCCCCGACGTGCTGCTGCGCGCGGCCGCGACGATGCTCGCGCGCCGTCCCGAGCTGCGCGCGCGTCTCGTCGTCCTCGTCGTCGGCGGGCCGTCGGGCTCCGGGCTCGCCGAGCCGGAGTCGCTCGTGTCGCTGGCCCGCGAGCTGGGTATCGCCGACGTCGTGCGCTTCCTGCCCCCACGCGGCGGCGACGAGCTCGCGCAGGTCTACCGGGCCGCCGACGTCGTCGCCGTCCCCAGCCACTCCGAGTCGTTCGGTCTCGTCGCCCTCGAGGCCCAGGCCTGCGGCACGCCCGTGGTCGCGGCCGCCGTGGGGGGCCTGCCGACCGCGGTCGCGCACGAGCGCTCCGGGCTGCTCGTCACCGACCACGACCCCGGCCACTGGGCGGACGCGCTCTCCCGGGTGGGCCTCGACCAGGCCGAGCGCCAGCGCCTGGCGGCCGGCGCCGTCGAGCACGCCGCGATGTTCTCGTGGGACCGCACCGCCGACGCGCTGCTCGCCACCTACGCCGAGGCCTCGCGCTCCCTGGCCCGCGACCGGGCGGCGGGGGTGGCGGTGTGAGCGCGGCGGACGCGGAGCGCAGCGGAGCCGGACCATCGAAGCCCGATCTCGAGGAGCTGGAGAAGGTCCTGGTCGCCGCGCTCGACGAGCGCGAGCTGACCTACCTGCGGCGCGGACCGGGGCGGCTGTTCGTCACCCTGCCCGGCACGAAGAAGCTCGCGACGCACTGCTGGCTGGTGCTCACCCCGCACGCGCTGCTCGTCGAGGCGTTCGTGTGCCGGCACGCGGACGAGAACCTCGAGGAGGTCTACCGCTTCCTGCTGCAGCGCAACGCCCGGCTCTACGGCGTGCACTACACGATCGACCGCGCGGGCGACATCCACCTCGTCGGGCGGGTGCCGCTCGTGGCCGTGGTGGACGAGGAGATCGACAAGATCCTCGGCCAGGTGCTGGAGGCCGCCGACGGCGACTTCAACACCCTGCTCGAGCTGGGCTTCGTCACCTCGATCCGCCGCGAGTGGGCGTGGCGGGAGTCGCGCGGCGAGTCGCTGGCCAACCTCTCGGCGTTCGCGCACCTGGTGGAGGACGGCAGGACATAGGGCCACGCCGCCGGCGTGGGACGGGGGGCATCCGACGCCGGCGACGGGCGTAAGGGAGCCGCTCACGGCGGCCGTCTCGAGCCGACCCGATGAATGTGGATCGGCGTCCGGTTACGTAGCCTCCCACCACGCAAAGCACAGGACAAGGCATCGTCTGCCGCCGAACGGGTGACGACGTCTCCTCGTACGCCCCCGAAGCGATCACGCAGTGCGCGCGATACCGGACCTGTCGATAGATTGTCCGTCGCCGACCCGCGCCCCGCTCGACGAGGAGTCCCTCCCGCATGATCGTTCGCAGCCCCTACGACGACATCGACGTCCCCGACACGGGCCTGCCGGAGTTCCTCTTCGGCGACCTGGGCGACGCCGCCGAGCGGGTGGCGATCATCGACGGGCCGTCGGGCGCGCAGACGACCTTCGGCGAGCTCGCCGCCGCCGTCGACCGCTTCGCCGCCGGCATGGGCGAGCGGGGCCTCGGGCCCGGCGACGTCATCGCGCTGTTCGCGCCGAACAACCCGTACTACCCCGTCGTCTTCCACGGGGCGCTCGCCGCCGGCCTCGCGGTCTCGACGGTCAACGCGCTCTACACGCCCGACGAGCTCGCCTACCAGCTGCGCGACTCCGGGTCGAAGGTGCTCGTCACCGTGTCCGCCTTCCTCGACCGGGCGCGCGCCGCGCTGGACGAGGAGGGGCTGGCGGTCTCCGAGATCATCGTCATCGACGGGGCTCCGAGCGTCTCCGGCGTCATCACCGAGACGTCGCTCTCCGAGGTGCTCGCGACGACCGCCGAGCGCCCGTCGGTCTCGCTCTCGGGCGACGACGTCGCCGCGCTGCCGTACTCGTCGGGCACCACGGGGCGGGCCAAGGGCGTGGTGCTGACCCACCGCAACCTGCTCGCGAACCTGCTGCAGATCGAGAAGATGGGCACGCACGTCTCGCCGGACACGAAGATCCTCGCGGTGCTCCCGTTCTTCCACATCTACGGCATGACCGTGATGATGAACCAGGGGCTGCACGCCCGGGCCGCGGTCGTGACGATGCCGAAGTTCGACCTCGCCGAGTTCCTCCGGATCATCTCCGAGCACCGCGTCGACCGCGTCTACATCGCGCCGCCGATCGCGGTCGCGCTGGCGAAGCACCCGATGGTCGACCAGTACGACATCGACTGCGTCGACATCGTGTTCTCCGGCGCCGCCGCCCTCGACGCCGAGCTGGGCGCCGCCGTGGGCCGCCGCCTGAACTGCACGATGCTGCAGGGCTACGGCATGACCGAGCTCAGCCCGGTCAGCCACTGCATGCCCGACGACCGCCCCGACATGGACCTCGGGTCGATCGGCGTGGCGCTGCCGAGCGTCGAGTGCAAGCTCGTCGACCCGGACACCGGCGCCGAGGGCGTGGAGCGCGGCGAGCTCTGGGTGCGCGGGCCCAACGTCATGCGCGAGTACCTCAACAACGCCGAGGCCACCGCCTCCACCCTGGACGCCGACGGCTTCCTGCACACCGGCGACGTCGCCACCGTCACCGACGAGGGCGTGTTCTACATCGTCGACCGGGTCAAGGAGCTGATCAAGTACAAGGGCTACCAGGTCCCGCCGGCCGAGCTCGAGGCGCTGCTGCTGACCAACGACGGCATCGCCGACGCCGCGGTGATCGGGGTCAAGGACGCCGAGGGCGAGGAGATCCCCAAGGCGTTCGTGGTGCTGCAGCAGGGCGCCGAGCTCTCGGGCGACGACGTGATGTCCTTCGTGGCCGAGCGCATCGCCCCGCACAAGAAGGTCCGCGTCGTCGAGTTCATCGACCAGATCCCGAAGTCGGCGTCGGGCAAGATCCTGCGCAAGGACCTTCGCGCCCGGGAGCAGGCTCCCGCGTAGGGTCGCTGACCCGCCGTTTCGGGCCTCTGACCTGCACGAACGCCGGATGACGTTGTGAAGTCTCTGTGAGGCTCCGCAACGGTACGGCGTGGTGTCCGGGTTCCACGGAACAGGCACGGAACGGATCGTGCATAGTCGATCAAGCCTCTCCGTCGAGTAGATCTTGGATGCGGGCGCGGGCCTGCTTCCAGGTCCGGGTGTAGACGGACTCGCGGACCCGCCCGCCGGTCGTCAGCGCCGGGAACAGCCGGCCGTCGGGCGCGACGCCGTAGCGGGTCCAGGTGCTCGCGCAGGATCGCAACGAGAGCCGGCCATCGACGGCAGGGGCGCTTGCACCCGCACGAGCGGCCCGGCAGGGCAGAGCCCGCGCCGCCGAGGGAGAGACCCCGAAGCCGGGTGCCGTGAGCCGAGGACATGAACCGTGCGCTCGCAGGTTGCTGTGTGCGAAAGTCAAGAGCGCGGTCAACTCAATGGCCACAGCACCGGTCACGAACGCTCGAACAAGCTGGTCGGGCAACCCGAGGAGACCGCGATGACCGTCGCCATGAACCCCATCGATCTCGCCACGGGCGTGCTCGTCGAGCGCTACCAGGTGACCGTCGAACGGGCGATCACGATGCTGGAAGAGCTGGCTTCCACCAGCGAAGCAGGCGTCGATGATTACGCCTCGTGGCTCGTCGCGCGCTGCGGCGACTCGACCGTTCGCCTGAAGCCGGCCGACGAACCAGCCCACGTGCGCCGGGCGATGGCGTACATCGCGGCCAACGCAGACAGCGACATCGGGATCGAGGACATCGCCCGTGCGGCGCGAGTGGGACCCCGAGGGCTGCAGAGCGCGTTCCAGAAATCCCGCGGGCAGACACCGATGGCCTTCCTGCGCTCGGTGCGGATGAACAACGCCCACGTCGACCTGGTGGCCGGCGACCCGACCAAGGGCGACACCGTCTCCGAGATCGCCGCACGACGGGGCTTCACCAACGCCGGCCGATTCTCCGTCGAGCACCGGAAGATCTTCGGGTGCAGCCCGAGTCACACACTCCACCGCTGACCAACACGTGCGCCGGCCGTAGAGGCCGAGGGCACCGCCGGAGATCCGGGAGACACATCGATGGGTGAGGCTGCAGGCAGCAGACGCCGCCACCCCCAGGCGAGCGCCGAGGCCGCACGCGAGCGGGCCAGCGAAGCCCAGCGACACGCGCGGGACGTGGCCCAGCAGCTCAGTTCGACCGCCGAGCGGGTTGCGGAGACCTTCGAGGACGTCGCCCACCGCAAGGATGTGCAGGCAGACGCCGCCGACTCGCAGGACGCTTCTGGACACCGGGGCGACGCGAGGCGTGCACGAGAGTTCGCGGACAAGGAGCGCACCGAGAGCCGGCGACTGCGCGAACAGTGGGACCTGCCGAGCTGAACCACCAGTGCTGACGGACGGGCCGGCGGTTCGGGTAGGGTTCTTCGCCAGGGCGACGCGGGCCCCGTTCGAGACGGCCGACTGCGGGTGCTTGCTAGCGACCCGGCAAGAATGGCTCCTCGATCTCCATGGCCGCGAGTCGCCGCCACCGACGTTCAGTGGCGTCGAGGTTGGCTCGTGCCCGTGCCGCCGCGGATCGGAGCCGGTCCTGCGCCGCACCGGGCCCGAGGTCTCTCGCGATGCGATCCAGCCTCGCTGCCGCCTGCTCCCGGCCGAGACTGACGTCGACGAGCACATCGAGCACCCGGGCCCGCAGCCGGTGCGCGTCGCGCAGGAGCGAGTTCGCGAAGTTGAGGTCCCCGCACGCCTCCTGCAGCGGGTCGGTAGCGGTACCGCCGGACCAGGCTTCGTCGATGCCCGTGGAGCCGGTGGTGTCCAGCTCCCACGGCATGTGGCCGTCCATGGGGCCAAGTTTGCATCGCGACGTCCAACGCGCGCGATACCTACCCCTCGCTGGGCCGTACGGGGCGATTCACGGAACCACCACGGAGCACGGGCGCGGCGTGGGAGTGGTCTGCATCTTGTTCGTGCAGGTGATGGGGCTGTCGACGGCGATCGGGTGAGGTCCTGCGCAAGGACCTCCGCGCCCGCGAGCAGGCTCCCGCCCAGCGCGGCGCTGCGACTTGTGTGTCCACGGCCGCCGACGGGAGGAGGGTCGTGTCGGTTGTGGACGACGAGATGCGGCACTCCTGCGTCGTCGGCTTCCGCTCACGCGGGCAGGCCGGCGCGAGGAGGGTGGGGTGTCGGATGCCCCGGATGCGGTCGACGTCGCGACCGGCGTGCTCATGGCGCGCTCCGCCAGGACCTCGAGCAGGCCTCGACGATGCTGGCAACGATCGCTCGGACCCACGATCGCGACGTCGCCGAGCTCGCCACCGCGGTGCCCATCGGGGTCCGCGGGCTGCAGCAGTCGTTCCGCAAGCACCACAGGCAGACGCCGCTGGGCCTTCTGCGTCGTGTCCGGCTGGACCGTGCCCACCGCGATCTCCTCGCGGCCGACCGGGCCGACTGCGTCACGGTGGGAGACATCGCGAACCGTTGGCACTTCGGGAACGCCGGCCGGTTCACGAGCGAGTGTCGGCAGGCCTTCGGATGCTCCCCCAGCCGGACCCTGCGCACTCCGGCGGTCCCGGGTTCCCCCGATCCGTCCGACCTGCACGGGCGTGCCCTCGACGCCGTGCAGCGGGGGCGGGGGAGCTCCACGACCGCGCGGTCGAGGCCTCGCTGCGGGCCGTGATCGCCAGGGCCCGCGCCGAACACATCGCGATCTCGCCCGTCGTCGAGGCGTGCCTGCACCTGCTCGCGGCCGACGAGATCGCCGCCGCCTCCGTTCGGGAGCCGTCGACGCCGCGGGCGAGCACCAACGGGACCAGCCGCCACCGAGTCTCACGCTGATCGACGCCACGCCGGCCCGGGGCAGACCCCCCTCGGCGAGGGGCGCTCCCGGACGCGATCTGCGCACCAGAACGGTAGATTGCCACCACGGTCGGGCGCACGGCCGACTGCCGGCGCAGCTGTCGCGCGCGCCATCGTGCGACGTCGGTCGGACCCGAGGCGGGGGTGTTGCCGTTGAGCCCACGGTCGAGCGACGACCCGGTCGCGCCGTTGCACCGCAGCGTCCAGGACCTGGTCGCGCGACGTCGCCTGCGGAACGTCGACCTCACCCTCGGCGACATCACGGCCACCGCCCTCGAGGTCGTCCCCCGTGCGGCGGGCGCGGGCATCACCTGCTGCCGCGACGACAGGGTGGAGGCCGGTCACGCCACCGACGAGCACGTCGGGCGGCTCGACGGGTACCAGGCCGAGCTGGAGGAAGGGCCCGGCGTCACCGCGCTGCGCGGCGACCCCGCGGACGGCCCGGTGGTGGCCGTCGACCTCGGCGGCGTCGATTCCTACCGGTGGCCGCGGTTCGCGCCGCTCGCCGCCCACCTGGGCTACCGATCGATCCTCTCGATCCACCTCGCCGCCGCGAACGGCCGTCCCCGACGGGCACTGAACCTCTACGCCACCGAGCCCCAGGCCTTCGACGACGACCACCGGCTCGTGGCCACCGCCTTCGCCGCGCAGGCCGCTGCCCTGCTGCACGGTGCCGAGGAAGCCCAGCACCTGATCCGTGCGCTGGAGAGCCGGGACGTCATCGCCCAGGCGAAGGGCATCCTCATGGAGCGGTTCGGCATCACCGACGAGGCCGCGTTCGCCATGCTGCGCACCAGTTCGCAGGAGACCAACATGAAGTTGCTCAGTGTCGCCAGCTGGCTCGTCGGGGAGGCCCTGCGCCGCAACGAGGAGACGACAGCGGACGGTCAGCAGTCATCTCCGGGCATCGCGACCTGAGAGACGATCCACGGACCCGAGGACGCCGCGGCGTCCGCGACACACGGCCGGCGAGGAGGTGCGTGTCGGTGTCCGACGAGCACGACGACCTCCGTGCGCGGATGCGGGCCGCGCACGATCGGGCGCAGCGGCTCGAAGAGCGCGCGGACGAGGCCAAGGTCCGGTCCCTACTGGTCCGCGCCGAGCACCTCCTGATCCAGCACTCGCCGGTCGTGGAAGGCCGGCTGCGCCTGCTCCTCGAGGACGGCGAGGCGCTCCCCTCGCGGACCGACCCGCCGTCCGGACCGTGATACGCGGATGCGCAGGAACGACGACAGGGACACCGCCCCGTGCACCGACACACCGCTGTCCTGACGGGCTCCGGCAGCGATGGGTGAGCTCGGGGTCCACCGACACCGTGCCGCGGAGGCGGATGCGGAGGTCGCGCTCGGGCAGGCCGCCGAGGCCTGCGACCACGCGCGCCAGGTGAGGCAACAGCTCGGGTCGACGGCCGAGCAGGTCGCGGAGACCTTCGACGACGTCGCGGACCGGAGGGACGAGCGCGCGGCGGACGCCGTCGGCGAGCAGGCTCGCGAGCAACGGCGCGGCGCGCAGCGGGCGCGCGCGTTCGCGGAGGAGGAGCGCGTCGAGAGTCGGCGACTGCGCGCTCAGGGGACACGCACCACTGATCTGCGGGCCGCCGACCGGCGTGCCCTACGGCCCGGGCGGAGGGCGCTCCCCGATGGCGACGGCCGCGAGTCGCCGCCACCGCCATCGAGCGTCTCCTCGGTGGGCGAGTGCTCGGTCCGCCGCCGCACGCAGCCGCTCCTGCGCGGCACCGGGCCCGACGATCGCCGCCGTGCGCTCCAGTCTCGCGGCAGTCCGATCCCAGCCCAGACTGAGGTCGACGAGGACGTCGAGCACCCGGTCACGCAGGCGGTGCGCGTCGCGCGCCATGGAGTGGGCGAAATTGATGTCCTCGCAGGCCAGTTCCAGCGGATCGCGCGAGAGGTCGCGCCCCCTGCCGTCGTCGCCGGTGTCCGTGGGGCCGGTGCTGTCCATCTCCCACGTGGTGTCGTCGTCCACGGATTGAAGTGTGCTGCGCCGAGTCGCGGGACGCGAGAGACCGTTTTCCACCCGCCGAGGTCGGCGCTGTCGCCCCGTCCGGATGCTCCGCCACCTCCTGCTGCGGTCCCCGATCCAGAGACGGGCTTCCGCCCGGGTTCCGGGAGTAGCCTCCGACCGGCTCCGCATCGAGGAGACGATGAGAGGAGCGGTGGTGGCGTCTGACGAGGCTCGGCCGCACGAGGACGGAGCCCCCGACGAGCGCGCTCGCACCGCGAGGCGGCGCGCGACGGAGGCACGCGAGCGGGCCAGGGAGATCGCGGGACGCCTGGCCCGCACCGGGGACGACATCGCCGTGACGCTCGACCGGCTCGCGTCCACCCGCGAGCGTGCGGCCGGGCTGGAGGAGACGGACTCCGACGACGAGCTCCGGTCGGCGCGGCGCGCGCGGGCGAGAGCCGAGGGCGAGCGTCAGGACAGCGCCGAGCTGCGGGCGACGTGGGACGTGCCGCCGACGGAGTGAGCGACGGCCGTCCCGTCGGTGGGGCGATGCGTGTCCCCACGAGCACGGACCGACCGCGAGGACGCCGTCTCGTCTGCGTGGCCAACCGCTACGCTGAGAGGCCAGCTTGTGGGACCCTGGTCCCACCGTCCCGGTCGGTCCCGGGGCGTCGTGTGCCCCAGCGCTACGAGTGCGCTGGTCCACCAGGGAGGCCGCCGGTCCGCGATGAGCAGCAACTCCGTGACCCCCGACGACGCCGCCTCCGGACCCGGAGCGAGCGCCGTGCGGGAGTCGGCCGCCGACACGCGCGAGATCGAGGCCGACATCAGGGACGGCCGCGCGGACGAGCGCGAGCGGTCCGCAGATGAGCGCGATCACCAGGCCGACGAGCGCGAGCGGCTCGCCGACCAGCGCGAGCACCGGGCCGACGAGCGCGAGGCCTCGCTGGACGCCCTGGCCCGGGCCGTCGGCCGACCGACGGCCGATCCCTTCGACCGGTCGGCCGCGGCTCTCGACCGGGCCGCGGAGGCGACCGCCCGCACCGACCGGGCCATCGAGCGGTCGCGGGAGGCGCTGCGTCGGTCCCGTCAGCAGATCGACCGCGAGCAGGACGACGTCGACCGTCAGACCGGCGCCGTCGCACGGGAGATCGACGCCGAGTCGCAGGAGCGGGGCCGGTAGCGGGCGCTCCCGAGGCCGGCACGGCGACCGTCGCCGCCGCGTACACCATGAGCACCGGAGAGGAATCCCCGGAGGACCCACTGCGCGGCTGAACGGGCGAAATTGCGCGTCCTCGGTGCAGCCCGTTCGCTGACCGGATATCGGTCATCGCTCGATCGGCATATCTTCTGGGGGCGATGACCGACGCCACGACCTCCGTCCACCGCCACCACGTCTCGACCGATGACCCCGACGTGGCGGCGGCCCACCAGCACGGCTACGCGCACTTCCGGTACGAGCCGATCGCCAGGGACGGGTTCGCGTTCGACCTCACGGCGTCGTTCGCCGGGGCGTTCGGCGTCAGCCGCATGCGGCACACGGGACGCTTCCGGGCCCAGGTGGAGCCGCCCCGGCGAATGATCGTGGTGGAGGTCCTGGAGGGTGGTCTGTGGGTCACCGCCGACGGCCACGACGTCGCGGCGCACCTGATGCTGGCGCCCCACTGGTCGTCGCACGCTGCGGGGTGGGACACCGTCGCCCTGCGGCTGACGACGCTCGACCTCGAGGAGGTCGAGCGGGTCGGCGCCGAGATCTCCGGGCTCGGGCCCTCCGAGGTGCTCTTCGGGACCATGACGCCGCGGTCGACGGCGCTCGCCCGGTACTGGACGGCCCTGGTCGACCATGTCGACCGGGCGCTGCTCGCCGAGGACGAGCTGATGGGCACGCGGCTGGTGCGGGCCGAGACGCTGCGCCAGCTGGCCGCCGGCGTGCTGACCGTGTTCCCCAACAGCACGCTCGACCATCGCGACGTGGGCGGTCCGGACGTCGTCGAGCCCGCCACCGTCCGCCGGGCCATCGAGTTCATGGAGGCCCACGCCCACGAGGACGTCAGCATCGCCCAGGTCGCGGAGGCGGCCCGGATGGGGCCGCGCGGGCTGCAGGCGGCGTTCCGTCGCCACCGCGCACAGTCCCCGCTGGACTACCTGCGCCGCGTGCGCATGGACCGTGCGCACCAGGACCTGCAGCTCGGCGACCCCACTCGCGGTGACACGGTGGGCGGCATCGCCGCCCGCTGGGGCTTCGCGAACGCCGGACGGTTCGCGGTCGACTACCGCCGCGCGTACGGGTACTCCCCGAGCGAGACACTCCGGCGCTGAGCGTGTCCTTCCCGCTGCCGCGTCCGGTGAGGCACCATCGGACGCGGCAGTCCGGTTCAACCGCGAGCCGCTCCGGCGTCACCGCACACCAACGGGGACCACGATGCGGTTCGACCACGACCCTCATGGCCACGCTGGCCGACGACCCGCCCGAGACGAGCACCGCGTTCTCGGAGTGGCTCGGCGAGCGGGATCTCGAGCAGCTGGCGGCGATCGCCCGCGCCGCGCGGTTCAGCGGTGACTCCTTCGGGCGCCGTCTGTCCGCGGCCGGACGCGGCGAGGAGATCCTGGACGAATAGCGCACACATTGTTCCCTTGACGAGGATCGTCCGAGGGAGGACCGTCAGCGGGGAGTTGTGAGCTCGCTCGCAGCTCGGCGCGGCCGGTGGCGGTCGATGCCCGGGCCCCGTCGGTCGCCCTCCCCCCGCGTGACCGACGGGGCCTCGCCGCGCTCGTACCGTGAGGTGCTGTGGAGTCGCACCGGACGTCCGTCGCCGTCACCACGGTGTCGGCGCTCGCCGCCGCCGGGGTCGCCGCCGCGATGCTGCTGGCGGGCACCGGCGGGCTCGCGGTCGCCCTCGTCGTCGTGCTCGTGGCGGTGCAGGCCGTGCTCCTGGTCGCGGTGCGCCATGAGGCCCTGCGGGCGCGGCAGTTCCTGCTCGCCTGGTCGGGCCAGGCCGGCCTGACCTACCTGGTGGCCGGCGAGCCCGGCGTGGCGTCGGCCCTGGTGTACCTGGGTGTGGGGCTGGTGTTCGCGGCCGTCGTCGTGGCCGGTCTGGCCCTCTGGCGGCCGGCGCCCGAGCCGGAGCACGAACCCGGGGAGCGCCGCGGCGACACCCAGCCCCTGCCCGTGGTGGACGGCGACTGACCGGGGTCAGCTTCCCAGCGACGCGTCCAGCGTGATCGTGGTGCCCGCCAGCGCCTTGGAGACGGGGCAGGTCTGCTCGGCGGTCTTCGCCAGCTCCTGGAATTTCGCGTCGTCGAGGCCGTCGACGTCGGCGCGCAGGGTGATCGCGATGCCGCTGATCTCGAAGCCGCCGCCCTTGGCCGGGGAGAGCGTGACCTCGGCGCTGACGTCGATCGACGTCGCGGTGAGCCCCTCGCCGCCGAGCACGCCGGAGAGGTTCATGGCCAGGCACGACGAGTGCGCCGCGGCGATGAGCTCCTCGGGGCTGGTCTGGCCGTTGGGGTCCTCGGCGCGGGTGGGGAACGAGACGCTGAACTGACCCGCGTTGGACGAGTCGAGGGTCACCTGACCCGTCCCGTCCTGCAGGCCGCCTTCCCAGTGGGTGGTCGCGTCGCGGCTCGGCATCGGTGTCCTCCTGTGGTGCGTTCGGTTCAGCCGGCGGACGACTCGGCGTCGGCGCCGCGGAACGCGATCGTCGAGGCGGTGAGCGTCCGGAGGAGCGTGATGAGCTCGCGGCGCGCCTCGTCGTCGAGGCCGAGCGCGCAGCCGATCGTGGTGGGCACGTGGGCGACCCGCCCGCGCAGCGCGCGACCGGCGTCGGTCAGGTGCACCGTGACGGTGCGCTCGTCGCGGGGATCGCGACGCCGCTCGACGAACCCGGTGCCCTCGAGCCGCTTGAGCAGCGGCGAGACGGTGCCGTAGTCGAGCGCCAGCGCGGCACCGACGTCCCGGACCGTCCGCGGCTCGGACTCCCAGAGGATCAGGAGGACGAGGTACTGCGGGTAGGTCAGCCCCAGCTCGGCGAGCAGGGGGCGGTAGACGTCGGTGACCGCGCGGGACGCCGAGTAGAGCGCGAAGCAGGCCTGCTCGGAGAGCAGCAGGTCCTCCGGTGCGCCCTCGTCGGTGCTCATCGCGCCGAACCTAGCGCACGACTACATCGTGCACAATTTATCGCTGCAGCTTCTTGCGGCCGCTCACCTTGTTGTAGATCACCAGCAGGATGATCGCGAAGATGATCGAGCCGATCCAGCCGAGCGGGTTGGAGAGCTCGATGCGGCCGCTGAACAACGAGAACACCAGGCCGCCGACGACGGACCCGAGGATGCCGAGACCGATCGTCGCGAGGATGCCGATGTTGTCCTTGCCGGGCACGAGCGCCCTGGCGATGAAGCCGACGATCAGTCCGAAGACGATCCAGCCGAGGATGGTGAGGATCATGGGTCCCGCTCCGTTCCAGGAGTACGTGCCGTGCAGCGGCCACGTTCCCCTGTTCCGACGGGCTCAACCAGTGTCCCACGCCGGTTCTCTGCGTTTACCTTCGCTTCACCCGACGACGCCCGTGACCGGCACACCGGCCGGCGTCCCGATCTCGGGAGCGAGATCCACGAGGTCGAACACGCGCATCGACGCGGCGCGCCCGGCCGAACAGGTGAGCGGCGTGGGGGAGGACACCCACCGCTCGCGCACGACGACCGTCAGCGCCCCGCGCTCCGGGCCGCCGTCGAGGCGCACCGCGGTGGCGCCGTCCTCGCGGGCCTCGACGCCCAGGACGCGCAGCGCGTCGACGTGCGACTCGTGCAGGGCCAGGCGGGCGTGGTGCTGGGCGGCCTGCGCCGGCGGGGTGAGGAACGAGCGCCCGCGGACCCAGACCGTGTCGACCTCGCCCGCGGCGTAGCGCTCGACGACCGCGACCGCCTCGGTGGCGGGCACACGGCCGAGCACCAGACCGTGGGGGAGCAGGACGACGTTGGCGGCGAAGCGGTCGCCGCCGGTGTGCGTGGTCTCCCACGTGCGCTCCGGGTAGGCGGTCGCGAGCTCCGCGGCGACGGGGCGCCCGCGCATCGCGCAGCACGCGTCGTGGCGGCCATGAGCGCACACGAGGTAGACGGGCTCGGGCGACGGCGTGGTCACCGCCTCCACGTCGGCCAGGGCGGCGGGCAGGCCGTCGGGCGAGTCGACGCGGCCCCAGCGCACCGACTCGGCGCCCGGCGTCGTGTCCACGACCGCGAACCGGCCGCGGTCGGCGGGGGGCTCGCCGCGCATGCGCGGCCGGCGGATCAGCTGGAAGCGCGCGCCGCGGGCGCGGCAGAAGGCGTCGATCGCGTCGAGGACCTCGGGGGCGTAGCCGGCGTCGCCGAGCGCCTGGTGACCCCACGGCCCGGGGTGCTCGACGAGCAGCCAGCACCGGGCGGGCGGCGCGGTCGCGACGAACGGGTCGTCGCGGTCGCGGGCGGCGTCCGAGCAGCGGAACGTCGCGCCGTTCGGCTCGCTCGAGGTCATCTCCCAGTCATACCCGCCCCGGTCGCCCGCGGACACCCGGTGCGGGCGCCGAAGTGAGGGTGACCTCACTCCGGCACGACGACGCCCTCCTTGAGCAGCCTCCGGACCACGACCGCGCCGTCCTCCGGGTCGAGTCCGGGCAGCTCCCCGGCGGTCGCCGGGCGGCCGTCGAGCAGGCGCTCGCACGCGGCCCGCGTGTCCGCGGGGAGGGTGAGGGTGCGGTCGGCGAGCTCGAGGACGACGGACCCGTCGTCACCGGCGTCGGCCGGGCGCAGCCGGTGGTGCAGGCCGCGCCGGAGCCGCACGGTGGTCGCGGCGTCGGCGGAGGTCGCCGCGGCGGCCTGGACCAGCGGGGCGACCGCCTCGGGCCGGTTGCCCGTCCAGGCGCGGCGGCGCAGACGCCGGGCGACCTGGTCGGCGCGCGCGGGGTCCGGCGCGGCGAGGGCCTGCGCGAGGCGCGCGGCGACGTCCTCGACGTGCGGGGCGAGCGCCGCGGGGTCCGACGCGTCGAGGCCGAGCGGCAGCGATCCGCGCAGCTCCGGGTCGGAGGTGAGCGCGTTGACCAGCGCGTCCACGACCGCCCAGCGGGTGAGGACGTGCACGCCGATCGTCAGGTGCGCGCTGACCTCGCCCTGCGCGGTCGCCGAGTGCAGGTAGCCGCGCGGGAGGTACAGGGCGTCGCCGGGCTCGAGGACCTCGTCGATCAGCGGCTCCTCGGCGGCCCGGGCGGCCACGGCGTCGGCGTGGTCGTTCCAGGGCTGGGAGCGCAGCGGGTCGGGGTGCACGGGGGCGTGGACGTGCCAGCGCTTGGAGCCCGCGACCTGCAGGACGAAGACGTCGTGGACGTCGTAGTGGGCGGAGAACCCCTGCGACGACGCCGGCGTGACGTAGGCGTTGGTCTGGGCGGGGTGCCCGAGCTCGGCCGCGAGCGCGGTGACGAGGTCGGCGACCGGGCCCCAGGTGCGGTGCACGCCCTGCAGCACCACGGTGTGGCCGTCGGCGAACAGCGCGGCGACGCGGTCGTCGTGGATCTGGTCGGCCACCTCGGCGCCGACCCCGCCCTCGCCGGTGAACTGCCGCGAGTCGACCACGGAGCCCTGCTTGGCGATCCGCAGGAACGGGGTGCGCAGCCCGCGCCGGGACAGCAGCTCGTCGACCGCGCCCAGGTCGAACAGGTCGCCGAACGCCGGCGGGTGCTCGGTGTCCCCGGCGTCGCTGTGCTTGGCCAGGTCGGCGGCGCGCGACAGGCGCGCCTCCCGGCCCCAGGCGGCCGCGGCGAACTCGTCGAGGTCACCGGCGACCAGGCGCCGCAGCGCCGGGCGATCCTGGGACCGCCCGGCGCCGGGGTCTGACGAGGAGCTCGTCACGGAGCCTCAGGCCCCGCCGTCGGCGCCGCCGTCGGAGCCGCCACCGCGGGCGCCACCGTCGGCCGGGCCGTGCGCGCCACCGTCGGCACCGCCGTCGGCACCGCCGTCGGCACCGCCGTCGGCACCGCCGTCGGCGCCGCCACCCGCGGCTCCACCGTCGGCCGGGCCGTGACCCGCACCGCCGTCGGCGCCACCGTCGGCGCCGCCGTCGGCGCCGCCGTCGGCGCCACCGTCGGCGCCGCCGCCCGCGGCACCGCCGTCGGCCGGGCCGTGACCCGCGCCGTGGTCCGCGCCGCCGTCGGCGCCGCCGTCCGAACCGCCGCCTGCCGCGCCGCCGTCGGCGGGGCCGTGGGTGATGTCGTCGTCGTTCACTGTGTCTCCCGGAGGTCGAGGGCGACCGGGGTGTCCGGTCGGGTGGTGGGTCGCGAGCAACGTGCTCCGACGACGCTGGCCGTACCCGGCCGAGGGTGATCTCACGCGCCGGTCACCCCGGTGGCGTGGTGTCGTCGCCGAGCCGCTGGCATCGTCTCGGGCCATGACCTCGGAGGGAAGCGTCGGCACGCTCGTGCTCCTGCGCCACGGCCAGAGCGACTGGAACGAGAAGAACCTGTTCACCGGCTGGGTGGACGTCGCGCTCTCGCCGAAGGGCGAGCAGGAGGCCCACCGCGGTGGCGAGCTGCTCGCCGACGCCGGCCTGCTCCCCGACGTCCTGCACACCTCGCTGCTGCGCCGCGCCATCAACACCGCGAACATCGCGCTCGACGTCGCCGACCGCGGCTGGATCCCGGTCCGCCGTGACTGGCGCCTGAACGAGCGGCACTACGGGGCCCTCCAGGGCAAGGACAAGAAGCAGACGATGGAGGAGTACGGCGAGGAGCAGTTCCAGATCTGGCGTCGCTCCTACGACACCCCGCCGCCACCGATCGACCCGGACGACCCCTACGCCCAGACCGGGGACCCGCGCTACGCCGACCTCGGCGACGCGCTGCCGCGCACCGAGTGCCTCAAGGACGTCCTGGAGCGGCTCCTGCCCTACTGGACCGAGGCCGTCGTCCCGGACCTGCGGGCCGGGCGCACCGTGCTCGTCGCCGCGCACGGGAACTCGCTGCGTGCGGTGGTCAAGCACCTCGACGGCGTCGACGACGCCACGATCGCCGGGCTGAACATCCCCACCGGGATCCCGCTGCGCTACGACCTCGAGGAAGGCGCCGGCGGCGACCTGCGCCCGACCAACCCCGGGGGCACCTACCTCGACCCCGACGCCGCGGAGGACGCCATCGCCGCGGTCGCGAACCAGGGTCGCTGACGCTGTCGCCCGGCAGCTCCGCTGCGCTTCGTGCCGCCGGTAGGTGAACGGCGTCCGAACGGGAGGCCAACCCTGTCCCCCGGCAGCGTTGGACAGCTCACGAGGAGCGCACGGTCGGGGGCACGACGGCCCTACCATCGACAGATGTGACCGTCCCCGTGCTGGTGACCGTCGTCGTGGCGCTGGCCGCCGCGGCGATCGGTGCCGTCGCCGGGGCCGCCGTCGTCCGCTGGAAGCGGGACGAACCCACCCGCGAGCGGTCCCGCGGCGTGCGCGGCCCGACGGTGGCCGAGCTCCTCGCCCGGCTGGTGCGCCGGTCCCAGTCGGGCATCGCGGTGATCAACCGCTTCGGTGACGTCGTGCTCGCGAACGAGCGGGCCGAGACGTTCGGGGCCGTGGTCGACGCCCGCCCGGACCCGCGGATCGCCGCGGCCGTGGCACGCATCGCGGCGGGCGCGGAGCCCTCCGAGGTGGACCTCTCGCCGTCGACCCACCCGCCGGGGTCGACGCCGCAGACGATCATCGCCCAGGTCCGCCCGCTCGGGGACGGCTTCGCGGTCGTCGACGCCACCGACACCTCCGCGGCGGTCCGGCTCGAGGCCGTGCGGCGCGACTTCGTCGCCAACGTGGGCCACGAGCTGAAGACGCCGGTGGGGGCGCTCGCCGTGCTCGCCGAGGCGGTGCTCGACGCCGACGACCCCGACGAGGTCGCCCACTTCGCCACGCGCATCCTCAACGAGTCCCACCGCCTCGGCGCCCTGGTCACCGAGCTGATCGCGCTGTCGCGCCTCCAGGGTGCGGAGAAGCTCCCGGAGCTCGTGCGCGTCGACGTCGACGAGGTCCTCACCGAGGCGCTCAAGCGCGTGCGGGTGCCGGCCGAGGCGGCGAGCGCCGCGGGCACCGAGGACGCCCCCGACCCGCGCGAGCGCTTCCTGCTCGACGCGCCCAGCGGCCTCGAGGTCGCGGGCGACCGGACGCTGCTGGTCACCGCGCTGTCGAACCTGCTCGAGAACGCCGTCGCCTACTCGCCCGAGGGCGCGTCGGTGTCGGTGCGCCGCCGCCGGCAGGGCGACCGCATCGAGATCTCGGTGACCGACCGCGGTATCGGCATCGCCCCGGAGCACCAGCAGCGGGTCTTCGAGCGCTTCTTCCGCGTCGACCCGGCCCGGTCCCGCGCCACGGGCGGCACCGGGCTCGGGCTCGCGATCGTCAAGCACGTCGCCGCCAACCACGGCGGCGAGGTCCGGCTGTGGAGCCAGCCCGGCGTGGGGTCGACCTTCACGCTGCGGGTCCCGGCGGCTCCTCCCGACGACGCCGACGACGACCTCGACGGCGACGAGCTCGGGGCCGACCTGGCCCTCACCACGGCGGGGTCAGGACCGGACCCGGCCCCGTCCGCCACCGGAGGTTCCCCATGACCCGCGTGCTCATCGTCGAGGACGAGGAGTCCTTCGCCGACCCGCTGGCCTACCTGCTGCGCAAGGAGGGCTTCGAGACCTCGGTCGCGGGCACCGGCGCGGCGGCCCTCGACGACTTCGAGCGCCACGGCGCCGACATCGTCCTGCTCGACCTCATGCTCCCCGGCATGAGCGGCACCGACGTCTGCAAGGCGCTGCGCCAGCGCTCCTCGGTGCCCGTGATCATGGTGACGGCCCGCGACGCGGAGATCGACAAGGTGGTCGGCCTCGAGCTGGGTGCCGACGACTACGTCACCAAGCCCTACTCGGCGCGCGAGCTCATCGCGCGCGTGCGGGCGGTGCTGCGCCGCGGCCAGGACGGTGAGCCCGAGGGCGCCGCGCCGGCGGCCGGGGGCGAGCGCCAGCTCCTCGAGGCCGGCCCGATCCGCATGGACGTCGATCGCCACGTGGTGAGCGTCGAGTCCGAGGGCCGCAGCGTCGAGGTGCCCCTGCCTCTCAAGGAGTTCGACCTCCTCGAGTACCTGCTGCGCAACGTCGGCCGGGTGCTCACCCGCGCCCAGCTCATCGACCGGGTCTGGGGTGCCGACTACGTCGGCGACACCAAGACCCTCGACGTCCACGTCAAGCGCCTGCGCGCGAAGCTGGAGCCCGAGCCGTCGGCGCCGCGGCACCTGGTCACCGTGCGCGGACTGGGCTACAAGCTCGACGCCTGAGCCGCACCGTTAGACTCCTGTGCCGTGCGACTGGGTGTGCTGGACGTGGGGTCGAACACCGTCCACCTTCTGGTGGTCGACGCCCACAGCGGAGGCCACCCCACGCCGACCCACTCCACCAAGACCGCGCTGCGGCTCGCCGAGCACCTCACCGACGGCAAGCTCGGGGACGCGGGCGCCGACGCGCTGGTCGCTGCGACGGCCGACGCTCGGCGCCAGGCCGTCGAGCTGGGGTGCGAGGACCTCCTGGCCTTCGCGACGTCCGCGGTGCGCGACGCCTCCAACTCACCCGCGGTGCTCGAGCGCGTGCGCGACGAGGCCGGTGTCGACCTGCAGGTGCTGTCGGGCCCGGACGAGGCGGCGCTGACGTTCCTCGCCGTGCGCCGGTGGCTGGGCTGGTCCGCGGGCCACCTGCTGGTGCTGGACATCGGCGGCGGCTCGCTGGAGATGGCGGTCGGCCGCGACGAGGCGCCGGTGCACGCGATCTCGGTGCCGCTCGGGGCCGGGCGGCTCACCCGCGACTGGTTCACCTCCGACCCCCCGCAGCGCACCGAGCTCAAGGCGCTCACCGAGTACGCCCACGAGGTGCTGGCCCCGGCCGCGAGCACGCTGCTGAGCGAGGGCCCGCCGGATCGTGCCGTGGTCACCTCGAAGACGTTCCGCTCGCTGGCCCGCCTCACCGGCGCCGCCCCGCGCAGCGCCGGCCCCCGGGTCCGGCGGCGGCTGAGCGCGGCGGGTCTGCGCCAGGTCGTGGCGTTCATCTCACGGATGAGCTCCGAGGACCTCGCGGAGCTCGAGGGCGTCTCCGCCAGCCGGAGCCACCAGCTCGTCGCGGGCGCCGTCGTCGCCCACGAGGCCATGACCGCCCTCGGCCTGGAAGAGGTCGAGGTGTGCCCCTGGGCGCTGCGCGAGGGGATCATCCTGGGTCGCCTCGACCAGCTGCAGCCGGGCGGTGGGATGGCGTCGGTCGACGGCCCCCTGGCGACTGGACGACCGACACTGCACCAGGCACGGTAGGTCGCGTGAACAGGGACGACGGGCCCCGACCAGGCACCCAGCGCAGCGTGGCCGAGCTGCTGGCGGCCTACAGCGCGGAGTCCCAGCAGCCCCGCCGTCGCCGCCCCGAGCCCGAGGACGCCGGCGGTGCTGCGCCGGAGGCGCCGGGCGGCTACGCCTACCGCGCACCCGACCCCGCCCCGCCCGCCACGGGCGGCTACGAGTCGGGCGGCTACGACACCGGTGGCTACGACACCGGCGGCTACACCGGTGGCTACGACACGGGCGGCTACGACCGTGGCGGCCAGCAGCCCGGCGGCTACGGCGGCCAGGACCCGTACGGGACCAGCTACGAGCCGTACGGCGCCGGCTACGACGGCCAGGGCTACGACAACCCGAACTACGACGGCCAGGGCTACGGCGGCGGCCAGGGCTTCGGCGGGTACCAGGGCGGCCGCAACGGCACCGAGTACCCGCCGCCGCGCGAGGCCTGGGCGCCCCCGCCGTCCGGCCCGCCGATGCCGCCGCCCGGACCCCCGCCCGGCCCGCCGCCGGTCCAGCAGGCCCCGCCCGGCCCGCCGCCCGCGCCGCCCGCCCCTCCGGTCACGGGCACCCAGGCGTTCGGCGCCCCGCCGCGTCCCGCGGGCCCGCAGGCCCCGCGCTCGGTCCCCGGCCCCGGCGTGCCCGCCGCGCGCGTCGGCGACGCCGGCCCCTCCACCGCCGTGTCGCCGGCACCGGTCCCGCCCGGCGCCCCGCCGCCGCGCGGTGGCCCGCTCGGCCAGGACCCCGACGACGGCGGCCCGCCGACCGCGGCGTCGGCGATGGCGCGCCCCGACCTCGACGACGACCTGCACGACGACCGGTTCGACGACGACTACGACGACGAGCCGGACGACGTCCCCGCGGGCCTCGGCCGCGCGCCGGGCCGCACGCGCTTCTCCGACGAGCTCGACGAGGACGAGTACCTCGAGGACGAGGAGCCGGAGCCGCCCCGCAACTCGGCCAAGGACTGGGCGATCATGATCGTCCAGCTGGTGCTGGGCGCGCTGCTCGGCGCCGTGCTGTGGACGGTCTTCTCCTACCTGTGGCAGGAGCAGCCGGTCGTCGCGCTGGTGCTCGCCGCCGCGGCCACCACCGGCCTGGTGTTCGGGGTGCGCGCGCTGCGCAAGTCCGACGACCTGCAGACCACCGTGCTGGCGGTCGTGGTCGGCCTGGTCGTGACGGTGTCCCCGGCCGCGATCGTGCTGCTGAGCCGCTGATCCGTGGTCTCCCGCCCGTCCCCGCACGGGGGCCCGCCGGTCGCGCTGTCGACGGCCTCGGTGTTCCCGGAGGACATGGACTCCGCGTTCGAGGTCGCCGCCGAGCTGGGCTACGACGGCGTCGAGCTCATGGTGTGGACCGACCCCGACAGCCAGCGGCTCAGCTCCGTCGCCCGGGCCTCGGAGCGCACCGGCATGCCGGTGCTCGCCGTGCACGCCCCGTGCCTCGCGATCACCCAGCGGGTGTGGACGCCGGACCCCGCGGAGCGCCTGCGCCGCAGCGCCGTCCTCGCCGCGAGCCTCGGCGCCCCGACCGTCGTGCTGCACCCGCCGTTCCGCTGGCAGCGGCGCTACGCCCACGGGCTGGCGCGCCAGGTCGACGAGCTCGAGCGCGCCCACGGCGTGCGCATCGCGATGGAGAACATGTTCCCGCTGCGCCGCGGCCGGCTGCGGTGGTCGAGCTACACCCCGGGCCACGACCCGACACGCCCCGGCGCGCGCTGGTACACGCTCGACCTCTCCCACACCGCGACCGCGGGCGACGACGCCCTCGACCTGCTCGAGCGCATGGGCGACCACCTGGTGCACCTGCACCTCGGTGACGGCACCGGCGTCGAGCGCGACGAGCACCTCGTCCCCGGCCGCGGCACGCAGCCCTGTGCCGAGGTGTGCCGGCGCCTCGGGGCGTCGGGGTTCGCGGGCACGGTGGTCGTCGAGATCAGCACACGGCGGGCCCGCTCGCGCAACGAGCGCCTCGACATGCTCGCCGAGTCGCTGCTGTTCGCGCGCCTGCACCTCGGCACTGACCTGCCCCGGTCCCCGGTCCGCTAGCTGGGGCAGGATCGCGCCCATGAGCAGCACCGTGGGCGTCCTGGGCGGCGGGAAGATCGGCGAGGCCCTGCTGGGCGGGCTGGTGTCCGCCGGCCGCGATCCGGGGTCGCTCCTGGTCGTCGAGGCCGTCGCCGCCCGCGCCGCCGAGCTGACCGAGCGCCACGGGATCACGGCGGTCGACGTGGCGGAGGCCGCGCGCCGCGCCGACGTGCTCGTCGTGGCCGTGAAGCCCGGGGACGTGCCGGGCGCGCTCGACGAGGTCTCTCAGACCCTCGGCGGTTGCGCGGATCGCCCGACCGTCATCTCCTTGGCCGCGGGCATCCCCACGTCGGCGATCGAGGCCCGCCTGCCCGCGGGCGTCCCGGTCGTGCGGGTCATGCCCAACACCCCGATGCTCGTTGGCCGCGCGATGTGCGTGCTCTCGCCGGGCGCGGCCGCGGGCGACGCCGAGCTCGCGGCGGCCGAGGAGCTGCTGGGCGCCGTCGGGCGCACGGTCCGCGTGGCCGAGGCCCAGCAGGACCTCGCGACCGCGCTCTCGGGCTCCGGGCCGGCGTACGTGTTCCTGCTCGCCGAGGCGATGATCGACGCCGGCGTGGCGCTGGGCCTGCCGCGGCCGGTCGCGACGGAGCTGGTCACCGCCACCGTGGAGGGCGCGGGCGGGCTGCTGACGACGCCGGGCAGCGACGGCCGCGAGGGCGCCGCCCCGCACCCGGGTCTGCTGCGCGAGGCCGTCACGTCGCCGGGCGGCACGACCGCGGCCGCGCTGGGCTCGCTCGAGGCCGACGGGCTGCGCGCCGCCCTGGCGCGCGCCGTGACCGCCGCGCGCGACCGCTCGGTCGCGCTCGGCGAGCAGTACGGCTGACCGCGACGGGCGGACGCGCGGATCCGTTCGTCGTGACGAGATCGTGCCGGGCGGTCTCGGCGTGGACGCTTGACGCGTCAGCACGCACGGCTGCCGCACGAGTGGGTGGACTCGAACCAGACGTCACACGCGTCCCGCTACCCTCACGCGCACAGCACGGCGTGTCGAACCGCCGGGAGGGGAAGCCCGGCGGCACGGCCTGTGCTCGGAAGTGGTGAGACCCATGCCCAACAACACGACGGGTTCCGGCCCGCGTCGGGCGGACGGGGACAACCTGGCGAGGGTGCAGTTCCTGACCGTCGCCGAGGTCGCCGCCGCCATGCGCGTGTCGAAGATGACCGTGTACCGCCTGGTGCACAACGGCGAGCTGCCTGCGGTCCGGGTGGGCCGCAGCTTCCGGGTGCCCGAGGACGCGGTCCACGAGTACCTGCGCGGCTCGTACTTCGACGCCGGCTGATCATCAGCTGACCGGGGCCGGCGAGACGATCGCCGCACCCCTCCACCACCGGTCGTCGCAGGGACGGCCGGTACGGTGGTGTGTCTGCGGCCGGTCGGTCGCCGGCCACGACGTTCAGCATCACGAACGCAGCATCAAGAGCGGTTCACGAGAGGTTTCCTATGGGTTCGGTCATCAAGAAGCGTCGCAAGCGGATGTCGAAGAAGAAGCACCGTAAGCTGCTGCGCAAGACCCGCGTGCAGCGTCGCAAGCTCGGCAAGTAGGGCCGGCGTCCCGGCTCCTCGCCGGGAGGGCCCGCCCGTCCGCGAGACCGCAGGAGATGCCAGCTCATGTCGGAGGCGCCGTCCGTCGTCCTCGTCACCGGGGTCAGCCGCTTCCTGGGTGGCCACCTGGCGGCGCGGCTCGCCGCCGACCCGTCGATCGAGCGTGTGCTCGGTGTCGACACGACGCCGCCGTCGCGCGAGATGCGGCGGCGGATGGGGCGGGCCGAGTTCGTGCGGGTGGACATCCGGAACCCGCTGATCGGCAAGGTCATCTCCACGGCGAAGGTCGACACCGTCGTCCACGCGTCGCTCTCGGGCAACCCCGCGCAGTCCGGGGGCCGCTCGATGATGATGGAGATGAACGTCATCGGGACGATGCAGCTGCTCGCGGCCTGCCAGCGTTCCGACACGGTGCGCCGGCTCGTGGTGAAGTCGACCAGCGCGGTCTACGGCGCGAGCCGGCGTGACCCCGCGACGTTCACCGAGACCACCGAGCCGAAGGCGATCCCGCCCGGCGGGTACGCCAAGGACGCCGTCGAGATCGAGGGCTACGTCCGGAGCTTCTCGCGGCGCCGGCCCGACATCCCGGTCACGACGCTGCGGTTCGTCAACCTCATCGGCCCGCGGATCGACACGTCGTTCGTGCGGTACTTCTCGCTGCCGGTCGTCCCCGTGGTGATGGGGTACGACGCGCGGGTGCAGCTGCTGCACGAGGAGGACGCGGTCGCGGTGCTCGAGCGCGCCGCGGCCGAGGACCTGCCCGGCGTGTTCAACGTCGGCGCGGCCGGGGTGCTGATGCTCTCGCAGGCCATCCGGCGCGCGGGGCGGATCTCGCTGCCGGTGCCGCAGCCCGCCGTGCCGCTGATCGGCCGCTTCACGCGGCGGGCGCGGCTCGTGGACTTCTCGCCCGAACAGCTGCGCCTGCTCAACTTCGGCCGCGTCGTCGACACGACGAAGCTGCAGGACGAGTTCGGCTTCACCCCGCGCTGGACGACCGTGCAGGCGTTCGACGACTTCGTGGCCGGGCGCAACCTGCGCCCGGTGATCGATCCGGCGACGTTCGGCCGGGCGCAGAACGCGGCGCTCGCCGTCGCCCGGGCCCTGCCCACCGGCTCGTGACCCCGCTCGACCCCGACCGCCCGTCCGCTCCGTCCTCTTCGTCCACCAGAGGTGACGTCATGCCCGAGGCCCGGGTGATCCCGCTGCGCTCCGACGGCGGACGCCCCCGACCCCGCCCGCGCCCCGCGCCGCGGCGGGCGAGCCGCCCGGGCGTCGGGTCCCTGCAGGAGCGCACCGAGGCCGCGCGCGGCATGGAGCCCGCCGACGCCGTGGACGCGGCACCGACCGTCGGCGAGGTGGCCGCCCTGCCGACCCCCGAGGGCCCGAGCGACCTCGAGGCGCGCGTCGCCGAGGTCGGCGAGTTCCTGCAGCGCCGCCTGACCGGCCGCTACTCCGTCGACGACTTCGGCTTCGATCGCGACCTCACCGAGCACGTGGTGATGCCGCTGCTGCGCCCGCTCTACGAGCACTGGTTCCGCGTGGAGACCATCGGCACCGAGAACGTGCCGCTCTCCGGCGGGGCGCTGCTGGTGGCCAACCACTCCGGGACGCTGCCCCTCGACGCGCTCATGACCACGGTCGCGGCCCACGACGACCTGCCGGTGCCCCGCCACCTGCGGATGCTCGCCGCGGACCTCGTCTTCGGCCTGCCCGGCGTCGGCGCCGCGGCCCGCAAGGCGGGGCACACGCTGGCCTGCAACGCGGACGCCGAGGCGCTGCTGTCCTCGGGCGAGCTCGTCGGCGTCTGGCCCGAGGGGTTCAAGGGCATCGGCAAGGACTTCGCCGACCGCTACAAGCTGCAGCGCTTCGGACGCGGCGGCTTCGTGTCGGCGGCGCTGCGCTGCGGCGTGCCGATCATCCCGTGCTCGATCGTCGGTGCCGAGGAGATCTACCCGAAGATCGGCGACCTGGGCCCGCTGGCGCGGCTGCTGGGCGTCCCGTACTTCCCGATCACGCCGACCTGGCCGCTGCTCGGGCCGCTCGGGCTCGTGCCGCTGCCGTCGAAGTGGTACATCGAGTTCGGCGAGCCGATCCCGACCGACACCTACGAGCCGGGCGCCGCCGACGACCCGATGCTCGTGTTCAACCTGACCGACCAGGTGCGCGAGAACATCCAGCAGACGCTCTACCGCCTCCTCGCGGGCCGGCGGAACGCGTTCCTGGGGTAGCGGCGAGCAGGCCGCGCGTCGCCGCGCGAGCGATGCGGCATCGCTGGCGTCCGACGCCAGGAACGCCACATCCTCGGTGACGCGACACGCCGGGCGTCGCGACGCACGGGGTGTTGTCAGCGTGGCGGCCACGCTGACGTTGAACGTCAGGAAAGGCGCCTCGATCATGTGGCGATCCGGCAGCCGTTGGTCGCTCTGCGACCGCCGGAAGCGGGGCCGCACCGCGTCCGCTCGGCCATCCACGGTCGAACCCCGGGATTGCGGGATCGCGCCGGCGCGCCGAGCACAGGCATCACCACGGCGGCCGGCTCGACGCCGTATACGCCCACACCCACGGCCCGGCGCGGGATGTCGGTGAAGTGACTCGGCGCGTCGAGGCGCGGGCGCTCCTCGACGGCGTGGGCGACACAGACGATCGTCGGCGCCGCATCTCGGGTGGCTCCTGGACCCGTGCGTCGAATCCGCCCGTCGTTGTCGGGGGTGGGCGCTAGTCTCGGTGCATGGTCGAACAGGTGTTCGCATCGTTGCCGGAGGGGCTCGCCGACGCCCCGCCCGGCGCGGCGCTGGGCGCCTTGTTGGAGCAGGTCGACCCGCGGGCGGTGTCGCCGCACGACACGGTGACCCTCGCGGCGGCGTGGCGCCGCCAGCTCTCCCATCACGAGGCCAGGTTCGCCCAAGCAGCCCGCGAGGTGGCGCTGGCCAACCCCGGCCGGCCCGGCGGGCGGTGCGAGGGGTTCGGCGAGTTCAGCACCGACGAGCTGCGTGTGCTGCTGTGCGAGTCCCGCACCCGGGTGTCCAAGCTGCTGGGGCAGGCCGACACGGCGATCGCGGCGATCCCCGAGCTGTGGGCGGCGTGGGACGCCGGGCTGATCGACACCGACCGGGTGCGGATCTGTGTCACTTGGACCTCCTCGCTGTCGGCCGACCACGCCCGCCAGGTGGCGGTGACGGTGCTGCCCGAGGCGCCGCACCTCACGTTGTCGGGGTTGATCGAGCGCATCAAGGCGCTGGCCACCGGCCTCGATCCGGAGTGGGCGGCCACGTTGTACGACAAGGCCCGGCGTCAGCGGCGGGTGCGGGCGCGGCGCACCGAGTCCGGCACCCTGAACCTCTCGGGGCTCGACCTGCCCCTGGATGCGGGGGCACTGTCGGTCGCGCACGTGGAGTCGCTGGTGTTCCGGGCGAAGGCGGCGGGTCATCCGGGCCTGATCGACACCATCCGCGCCGACATGTACCTGGCGCTGCTCAGCCCCCGCCCCCAGGGGTGGGACGACGATGCCCTGGTCGCGCACGTCGTCGCCCACGCCGACCCGAATGATCCCCGCGGCCGCACGACACCTCGCCACGTCGGCGCCGACGGCCCCGGACCCGGCGGCGGCACCAGCCGCAGCGACCGCGGGCCCGTTGATCCCGTGCCTGACGAGCCCGCGCCCCACGAGCCCATGCCCGAGGAGTCAGGTGACGCCCGGACTCCCTCTCGCGGAGCGCGGCGCGGGCGGATCGAGATGCGGATCGGGCTGCTGACGCTGCTGGGGTTCGACGAGAAGCCCGGCACGATGCCCGGCTACGGGATCGTGCACGCGCCCTTCGCGCGCCAGTTCGCCCGCCAGCTCTGCCACGCCGAGTGGCGGGTCGCGGTCACCGACGACGACGGACACCTGCTCGCCGCACTGGTCACCCGACGCCGACCCGCGGGCTACGCCACGACACCACCCGGGCAAGGCCACGCCGCCCGCCCAGTGCTCGAGCTGCACATCAGCAAGACCGAGCTGATGAGGCGCCTCCGCGAGCCCGACGCCTGGGCGCCCGTCCTCGAGGACCTGCGCGCCCAGCTCGCGGCGTGGGCCGGCCCGCCGAGCACGCCCGACGAGGCGCGCCGGCGGTTCCCGTCCGCCGCGCTGGCCCGCTGGACCCGGATGCGCGATGGCACGTGCGTGTTCCCTCCGTGCGGGGCGTCCTCCCTGGTCGCCGACATCGACCACACGCTGGCCGTCATCCACGGCGGGCTGACCCTCGAGCACAACCTCGACCCGGTGTGCCGCCACGACCACCGCCTCAAGCACGAGGGCGGCTGGCAGCTCCAGCAGCCCACACCCGGGCGCTTCACCTGGACCAGCCCCACCGGCCACACCTACGACCGACCGCGTCGGCCCGTCACACCTGACATTCCCGACCCGGCCCCCAGTCGTTTCCGGTCGAGCACCTCGCCCATGGAGTACGCCACCGACGAGCCCGTCTGGGTCAACGACCCCTATCCCACCGGCCGACCACCCGGACGGCCACCGCCCGGACCGGGCCACGACCCGGCGGACGACCCTCCGCCGTTCTGACGACCGAGCGTTCCCCGCGCACGCCCGCCACGGCTCCGTGCGCGGGGACGGCGGTCCGGGACAGGCGCGCCCGTCCGGTGTGGACGGTCGGGCGCGGCCCGGGGAGCGCGGCCCGGAGAGGGCAGACCGGCAAGTGCCCGGCCTGCATGCGCGACCGGCGAACGCGGGGCATCGGCGTCCGGCCCGATCGCCATCGCGTCGGTGCCGGCCAGGTGGGCACGCAAACCGGCGAGAGCCGCGTCTCTTCTCCCGGTTGCCTCGACGCACGGCGACCAGCCGACGCCCGCACGGCCGCGGAGGCGCGTCGAGTGCCGTCAGCCGACCAGGCGCTCAGCCAACCGCGAGGCGGTCGAGCGCCGGCGGTAGGCCGCACCGGCGACGACCGCGCCGGCGACGGCTCCGGCGCCGAGCACCGACGGCACGCCGATCTTGGCGGCCTTGCGCCCGGACCGGAAGTCACGGATCTCCCAGCCGCGGCGGCGGGCCATCGCGCGCAGGTCGGAGTCGGGGTTGACGGCCACGGCCGTGCCGACCACCGAGAGCATCGGGGCGTCGTTGACCGAGTCCGAGTACGCCGCGCAGCGCCGCAGGTCGAGTCCCTCGCGCGCGGCGAGGGCCCGGACGGCGTGGGCCTTGGCGGGGCCGTGGAGGAGCTCGCCGACGAGCCGCCCGGTGAACACGCCGTCCTCGCTCTCGGCGACCGTGCCGAGCGCGCCGGTGAGCCCGAGGCGGCGGGCGATGATGCGGGCGAGCTCGAGCGGCGTGGCCGTGACGAGCCAGACCCGCTGGCCCGCGTCGAGGTGCATCTGGGCGAGCGCGCGCGTGCCCTCCCAGATGCGGTCCGCCATCAGCTCGTCGTAGATCTCCTCGCCGAGCGCGACCAGCTCCGAGACCGACTGGCCGGCCACGAAGGACAGCGCCTGCTCGCGGTGGGCCCGCACGTCGTCCGGGCTGCCCTCGCCGCCGAGCCGGAACTTGAGCTGCTGCCAGACGAAGCCACGCAGGTCGGAGCCCGAGAAGAAGTTCCGCGCCGCGAGACCGCGGGCGAAGTGAAAGATCGACGCGCCCATCATCATCGTGTTGTCGACGTCGAAGAACGCGGCGGCCGTGAGGTCCGGTGGGACGCGCGTCGACGGCGGCACGCGGTGGATGTCGGGCGCGTCGGCCGAGGCGGCGGCCGCGGCGGGCCCGCCGCCGGCGAGCTCCCCGTCGGGCGCGCCCTCGACGCCCGGCACCTCGACGGGCGCGGACGGGTCGGTGGTCGGCCCGGCGCTCTCGGGCACCGCCTCGAGCAGCTCGGACGCGGTGGGCTCGCCCAGCGCGGGGTCGCCCAGTGCCGGATCACGCAGCGCGGCCTCGGCGGACGCCTCTCCGGCGAGCCGTGCCGCTTCCCGCTCCGCCTGCAACCGGCGCTCGCGCCGTCCTGCCACCGCCGGACCCTCCCGTCGTCCGTCCCGGGACCGTGCCGCCGGGAGCGGGACGGACTCGACCCCGGCGCGGTGCTCGTTCCACCCTAGACGGGTCCCCCGACCACGGGGCGTGCCACGACCGGGGCTCACTGCCACGACGCCCGGGCGGCGCCGCGGCGGGCGTCAGCCGAGGCTCAGGCCGGGCAGACCGGGGAGGAGCGGCGGGACGTCGACCTGCGGCAGCAGCGGCACCGGGAGCGGCACGCGCACCGGGTCGGGCGACTCGCGCTGCTCGCCGCCGGGCAGGAGGTCGTCGACCACGCCGTTGTCGTCCTTCGAGTCGCGGCTGCTGCGGCTCGACTCCTCGGTGGAGGTGCTGGTCCGCGACGTGGTGGTCGTGGTGGTGGTCGTCGTGGTCGAGCTGGAGGTGCTCGCGGCCCGGGAGCTGTCGGGCGAGGCGGTCGCCGGCTGGCGGGTGGTGTCGCACTCGCGGGCGGGCAGCGGGCCGAGGTCGTCGCTCTCGGTGCCGGACTCGCAGCGGGTCGGCCCGCCGAGCGCGGTGGCCCGCTGGCCGAGGCGCTGGAGCATCTGCTGGGAGTCGGTGGCCGCGGCGCGCCCGTCGCTGTCGAGCGAGGGGCTCAGCGTGTCGAGCCGGGAGGACTGCTCGCGCGCCCACTCGGCGAGCACGGCGGGCTTCGGGCCCGACGGCTGCGCCGCCAGCGGGAGGATCATCCGCGAGCCGGTGCGGGCCTGCTCGCCGAACGCCCGCAGGTTCTCGAGCACCAGCGCGGCGTCGCCGGGGTCGAGGCCCGCCGCCGCGGGACCGGTGCCGGCCGCTGTGGTGGTGTCGCGGGCGATGAGGTCGGAGACCTCCTCGAGGCGGGTGGCCGCGAAGTCGAGGTGGCGCTGCCCCTTGGCCTCCTGGCCGCTGGTCAGCCCGATCTCGGCGCTCTCCGAGGCCCGCTTGACGCCGTAGAGCATCTCGCCGGGCAGGGAGCCGCGGCTGAGCAGCACGGTGATCGCCCCGAGCAGCAGGACCGCGCAGGCGCCCGTCACGAACTTCGCCAGGATCCGGGAGGTGGAGCGGCGCTGCGGGGCCGACGCGCGCCCGGCGGGACGGCCGTCGGCCGGACGGGTGCTCGTCCGACGTGTCCCACTGGTGCGGTCGGCCCGGCCGGCCCCCCGACCGCCGGCCGGGCCGGAGTCCGGGCTGCGCAGGACACGCGCGCTCTCCCGCGGGGCCTGCGCCGCGGCGCCCCCGGTGATCTCGGCCATCACGGCCGCGCGCATCCGGGCGCTGGTCGCGCGGTCGGGTCCGACGGCGTCGCGTCCGGCGGCCCGCAGGGCGGCCGTCAGCTCGAGGTCGCGGGCGAGCTCGGGATCGGTCTCGGCCCCGGCACGATCGGGACGCGCCGGACGCCCGGTGGCGTCGCGCTGATCCCCGACGCGAGCGAACCGCTCGTCGTCTCCGTCGTGCCCGCTCGACATGCCGTCCGTCCTCATCGTCCGCGCGTCACGGTCCGTACGCGCCGTGGTCGTCGCAGGGGCAAACGAACGGACAGCCGACCGGTTACGACGATGCGGTGTGCGGTTCGAACTACAACGTTGTGACTCACCGCAGACCCTCGGGCAACAGTTGAGCGAGCCGACGCACCGCACGGTGCTGGAGGGCCTTCACGGCCCCCTCGTTGCGTCCCATGATCTCGGCGGTCTCCGCCACCGAGAGGCCCTGGAGGAACCGCAGGGCGATGCATTCCTGCTGGTCGTCGCCCAGGCGCGCGACGCATCGCAGCAGCTCGGCGTGGGTGGCGCCGGCGATGACCTCGGACTCGGGGCCGGGGCGGAAGCTGCTCGGCGCGACGTCCGCGACCTCGGCGGTGGAGCTCTCGAGGCGGTAGCGGCTGGACTTCACGTGGTCGAGCACGAGGTTGCGGGCGATGGTGACGAACCACGCACCGATGTCGCGGCCCTGGTAGCTCACCGAGGTGATCCGGCGGTACGCGCGGACGAACGTCTCCTGCGTGAGGTCCTCGGCCGCGGGGCGGTCGCCCAGCCGGAAGAGCACGAACCGGAAGACGGTGTCGTGGTAGCGGTCGAAGAGCTGCCCGAACGCGTCGGTGTCGCCGTCCTGCGCGGCCCGGACGAGCGCCCAGCCCTCGGCGGTCGAGCCGTCGTCGTCGGGCAGGTCGTCGGGGAGGTCGTCGGCGATCTCGTCCTCGTCCGCCTCGCCCGACGCGGCGTCCTCGGGCAGCGGCTGGGGGCCGGCGAGGGTCGCGGTCGGGTCGCCCGGGGGCTGCATCGGGACGACGCCGGTGGGGGCGGCGACGTCGGCCGGGGGCGGGACGTCCTCGGCAGCCGGCGGCACCGGGGGCAGCGGCCCCGTGCCGGTGCGGGGCGCGGGCGGCTCGGCCTGCGGGACGCCCATGGGCGGCGTGGGGCGGCCGCCGGCGGGGCGGCCGGTGCGCGTGTGGCCGTTCGGGGACGCGCTCGGGGGGTCCGCCGAGGGCGGGGGCCAGGTGTCCTCGCGCCGCCGCTGCGCCGGGTAGAAGGGCGCGGTCGGCGGGGCACCGTGGGCGCGGGCGTCGATCACCGGCTCCGGCGGGGTGTCGGTGCCGGTGGCACCCCGGGACCAGCCGGTGCCGTGTCGCCCACCCCGGGCCGACACGTGGCCGGGACCGGGCTCGTCGGCGGGGTCGGGTGCGGCGCGCCTCACGGCGCTCCGGGGACGCTCGTGGGGAGACGGAGCGCAGCGGAGCTCGACCCGTCGAGACAGAGAGGGGAGCGGCCCGCGTCGCGCGCGCACGTCCGGCCGTGACGGCCGGCTGCGTCGGACATGCCCTCTCCCTCGATCGACCTCTCCCGATCCGGATCCCCCGTGGAAGGGGGCGTCGCCGGGGGAGCATACGTGCGGCGTGAGTTCCCCTCGCACCGGCGCGGCCCCGGGACGGGTGACCCTCTCCGACCTGCACCGACGGTGCGACGAGCGGCCGTTCGGGGGTATCCCGGGGCTCCGCGTGGGGCCCTGTGGACCGTGCGAGACTGCCGCCGGGCGGTGCACCGAGAGGGTGTCGGACGGAGGGGACGAGCCGGTGGCGGACGAGCGGTCCGACGAGCGGGCGACCGCGTCGGTGGGCGGTGCGACGGGCGGTCGTCCCGGCGGGTCGGACGCCGGATCGGGGGACGACCCCGTCCGGGTGGTCGTGCTCGTGCGCGCCGACTGCCGGACCTGTGACCGGATGGAGGGCGTCGTGCGCGAGATCTGCGGACGCGCCGGCGAGGAGCACACGGTGGTCGACGTCGACGGTCCGGACACCGACCCCGAGTGGCGCGCCGAGTACGGCGACCGCATCCCGGTCACGCTCGTGGACGGGGTGGAGATCGGGTCCTGGCGCCTCGAGCCCGCCGATCTCGTCCGCGCGCTGGGGGAGGCCCCGTGACCGCGCCGGTCCCGGCGGACGTGCCGGCCCTGCAGACCGCGTCGTCGCTCGTGGTGCTGTCCGCCGACACCTACTCCTCGCTGCAGGCGCTGCCGTTCGGCGGCGGGGCCTCCGCGCCGGCACCCCTGCGCGACCTGCTCGCCGCCGCCCTCGACGCGCTGGCCCGCGCCCGCACCGACCTCGCGACCGCGACGCGGCGGGCCGGCGGCCGGGCGCAGACCAACGCCGACCCCCGCTACGCCCCGGTGGTCGAGCAGGCGCTGCCGACCGTGCGCGGTCCCGGTGACGTCGTCGGGCTCGCGCTGACCCTCGAGGACGTCCTCGCCCAGACGCTCGTCAGCGACGTCGTCGAGCTGTCGGTGCCCGAGGTCCGGCGGATGGTCGCCGGGCACGCGGCCGCCGCGGCCCGGCGCAAGGCCCTGCTGCTCACGCTGCAGACGCTGCTCTCGACCGGACGCGCCGAGCTGGTCGCCTCCCCGCCGGACCTGGCGGCCCTGCCGCCCGCCGCCGGGACCGTGGGGTTCCCGGACGTCCTCTTCCCGACGGAGAAGGCGTCGCCGGCGACCGAGGGGGCCGTGCGATGAGACGGCGTCAGTTCCTCCTCGGCCTCGGCGCCCTCGCGGGTGTCGGCGCCCTGGCCGCGTGCTCGAACGAGGCGCCCGCCGGCCCGCCCCCGTCCGGCGCCCCGCCCGCCCCGTCGACGACCACGACCACCGCGGCGCCGACCTACGAGGGCGAGGCGGCGTCCGTCGCGCTCGGCGCCGCGCTCTCCGCGCTCGCGGGCGAGCTGCTCGGCCAGGCCGCGTCCGGCGCGGGCCAGGGCCGCTACGGCGCGGTGCCCGGCGTCGTGTCCGCCTACCTGTCGGGCGCCGCGGCCCAGCACGTCGCGCACGCCGAGGCGTGGAACCGGCTCCTGGTCGCCGGTGGGCGGCCCGCGGTCGACGGCGCCCCGCTCTCGGTCGAGCCCGCGCTGCGCGCCCGCCTGGACGCCGCCCGCGCCCCGGTCGACCTCCTGGGCCTCGCCGCGGACCTCACCGGCACGGTGGCCGCCACCGTCACCGCGATCGTGGGCGAGGTCACCGACGCGTCCGCCGTCACGCTCGCGGCGGGCGTCGGGCCCGTCGCGGCCATGCACGGTGCGACCGCGGACTTCCTGCTCGGACGGCCGCCCACCGCACCCAGTGACCCCACCGCCGGAGCGCTGGGTCCCGACGCGCTCACGGTCTGACACCCGCGTCCACCGGACGGCGCACGGGGAGCGCCGGGTACCGCGTGGCGACGCTCACGACACCGCTGGAGAAGGCGTTCAGCGGTCGGATCGGGCAGACTGGAGGCTTCCGCCGGTCGGCACGACGCCTGCACCACGCGGCGCGGCCCGGCGGGTCTCGGCGATTTTGTGCGTGCGTTCACGAGCGCTAGCGTTGGTCGCCGACGGGTCCGTCGGGTGCGGGTCCTGCGTGACGGGTGCGTACCGCCGCCGGACGCGCACCGCGGCACGCAGCGAGGGATGACAGGAGGCGCCCGGAAGTGACGGTCGATCGTGGCACCCGGCCTGCTCGCCGCCCGGTGCCCGCGACCCGGACGCCCGAGGACGGCCTCACGGCGGCGCCGGTGAACGGTAGCGCCGACGTCGACCACGACACCACGGACACCGCCACCCGGCCCGTGCCCGAGGCCACCGTCGCCCGTCTGGCCGTGTACCTCCGCGTGCTCACCACCCTCCTGGCCGAGGGGCGCGGCACCGTCTCCAGCGAGGAGCTGGCCGCGGACGCCGGGGTGAACTCGGCGAAGCTGCGCAAGGACCTCTCGCTCATCGGTTCGTCCGGGGTGCGCGGGGTCGGGTACGACGTCTCCCGGCTCGTCGCGGAGGTCGAGGCCACGCTGGGCCTGACCCGTCCGCACGCGGTCGCGCTGGTCGGCGTCGGCAACCTCGGGCACGCCCTCGCCGGCTACGGGGGCTTCGCCGCGCGCGGCTTCCCCGTCGCCGCGCTCTTCGACGTCGACCCCGCGCTCGTCGGCACCACCCTCGACGGCGTCGTGGTCGAGCACGCCGACACGATCCCGCGGGTCTGCGCCGAGCGCGGCGTGACCATCGGCGTGGTCGCGACGCCCGCTCCCGCCGCCCAGCAGGTCTGCGACCACCTCGTGGCCGCGGGCGTGCGCAGCATCCTCAACTTCGCGCCCACCGTGCTGGTGGTGCCCGCGGGGGTCGAGGTGCGCAAGGTCGACCTGGCCGTGGAGATGCAGGTGCTGTCGTTCCACGTCGCCCGCCGGCACGGCACGGTCCCCGCCGCGGGGACCGCCGCCGGCCCCGCCACCACCCCGCGACAGACCCCGCGAGAGGCGGTCTCCCGATGAGCCTGCTCCTGGTCGGCGTCTCGCACCGCACCGCCGAGGTGCCGGTGCTCGAGCGCGTCGCCGTGTCCGGAGACGACACCCGCAAGGTCCTCGACGACCTGCTGACCGGTGACCACGTCACCGAGGCGATGCTGGTCTCGACGTGCAACCGCGTCGAGATCTACGCGGTGGTCGAGACCTTCCACGGCGGCCTCACCGAGGTGTCCTCGGTGCTCGCCCGCCACGCCCACGCCGAGGTCTCCGACCTCACCGACCACCTCTACGTGCACTACGCCGGCTCGGCGGTGGAGCACCTCTTCTCGGTGGCCGCCGGGCTCGACTCGATGGTCGTCGGCGAGGCCCAGATCCTCGGCCAGCTCCGCGCGTCCTACAACGAGGCCCGCGAGCTCGGGTCCGCGGGCCGTGTGCTGCACGAGCTGGCCCAGCAGGCCCTGCGCGTCGGCAAGCGCGCCCACACCGAGACCGGCATCGACGCCGCCGGCGCCTCGGTCGTCTCCGAGGCCCTCGCCGACGCGGAGTCCGCGCTCGGCGGTCTCGCCGGGCGGCGCGCGCTGGTGGTCGGCGCCGGGTCGATGGGCGCGCTGAGCGCCGCCCACCTCCGGCGCGCCGGTGTCGCCGAGATCGTGCTGGCCAACCGCTCCGAGGAGAACGCCGAGCGGCTCGCCGTCTCGCTGCGCGCCGAGGGCACCCTGGCCCGCGCGACCGGCCTCGACGCCCTGCGCGCCGAGATCGCCGCCGCCGACGTCCTCGTCGCCTCCACGGGCGCGGTCGGCACGGTGGTCGGCGAGGAGGACGTGCGCGCCGCGCGTGACGCCGCCGCGGCCCCGCTGGTCGTCTGCGACCTGGGCCTGCCCCGCGACGTCGACCCCCGTGTCGGCGCCCTGCCCGGCGTCCTCGTCATCGACCTCGCCGCCCTCGGCGAGCGCCTGCGCTCCGCGAGCGCCGGGCTCGCGGTCGAGGAGGCCCGCGGCATCGTCGCCGAGGAGGTGCGCGGCTACTTCGCGGCCCAGCGCACCGCCGAGGTCACGCCGACCGTCACCGCGCTGCGCCGCCGCGCCGCGGAGGTCGTCGACGCCGAGCTGCTGCGTCTCGACGGGCGCCTGCCCGACCTCGACGAGCACGCCCGCGACGAGGTCGCGCAGACCGTGCGCCGCGTCGTCGACAAGCTGCTGCACACCCCGACGGTGCAGGTCAAGCGCCTCGCGCAGTCGCCGGGCGGCGACACCTACGCCGAGGCCCTGCGCGAGCTGTTCGAGCTCGACCCGCAGACCCCGGCGGTGCTCGCCGAGACCACGGCGAGCGTCGAGCCGGGCGACGGGATGGACCAGGCGCTGGCCGTGGACACGAGGCGCGACGCGCAGCGCAGCGGAGCCGGCGCCATCGGCAGGGGGCGCCGATGACGGCCACCGCAGCCACCACAGATGTGGGCGCCCGCACGATCCGGATCGGGACGCGGGCGAGCCTGCTCGCGCGCACCCAGACCGACATCGTCGCCACCGCACTCACCGACGCGGGCGCGACCGTCGAGGTCGTCACGATCTCCACCGACGGTGACCGCAGCCAGGCCGCGGGCACGCCGATCGCCCAGACCGGGGTCGGGGTGTTCGTCACCGCGCTGCGCGACGCCGTGCTCGCCGGCGAGATCGACGTCGCCGTGCACTCCTTCAAGGACCTGCCCACGGCCCCCGTGCCGGGGCTGACCCTCGCCGCCGTCCCGGCGCGCGAGGACCCGCGCGACGCGCTGGTGGCCCGCGACGGCATGGTGCTCGGCGAACTGCCGCCGGGCGCCGTGGTCGGCACCGGGTCGCCGCGGCGCGTCGCGCAGATCGCCGCGCTGGGCCTGGGCCTCGAGCTCGTGCCGATCCGCGGCAACGTCGACACCCGGATCGGGAAGGTCGCCCGCGGTGAGCTCGACGCCGTCGTGCTCGCCCGCGCCGGGCTCGCCCGCCTGGGCCGCGTCGGCGAGGCCACCGAGGTGCTCGACCCGCTGCAGGTGCTGCCCGCCCCCGCGCAGGGGGCGCTCGCCTGCGAGTGCCGCGCCGACGACGCGCCGCTCGAGGCGTTCCTGCGCTCGACCCTGCACGACGAGTCCGTCGCGGTCGCGGTGTCCGCGGAGCGCGCCGTGCTCGGCGGGCTGGGCTCACCCTGCGGCGCCCCGGTCGGGGCGCTCGCCGAGGTCGTCGAGGACCTCGACGACGACGGGCACGTCGTCGAACGGCTGTCGCTGCGCGCGGTGGCCGCCACGGCGGAGGGCGCGCTCGTGCGCGGCTCCGCCACCGGAGAGACCGAGGACGCCGAGCAGATCGGCCGCGGACTGGCCGAGGAACTGCTCGCCGACGGGGCGGAGCCGAAGGGGCTCGCCGGCGACACGGCGAACCAGCCCCCGCCCGCCTCCTGAACACCACGATGGGATCGGAAGACATGACAGCACCCTCGACGACCGCCGGTCGGGTCGCCTTCGTCGGCAGCGGGCCCGGTGACCCCGGCCTGCTGACCGTGCGGGCCCGCGACGCCCTCGCCGCCGCCACGCTGGTGGTGGCCGATCGCGGCGTGCCCGCGGACGTCCTCGCGCTGCTGCCGTCGTCGGTGACGGTGCGCCCGGTCGGGCAGGTCGGCGACGACCCCGCCGCCGGCGGCCCCGCGACCGACGCCGTCGTCGCGCCGGGCTTCGCGGCCGACGACCCGGCCGCGACCGGTGAGGGCCCCGCGCCCGCCGACCCCGCGACGCTCGCCGACACCGTGGTCGGGGCCGCGCGCGGCGGCGCCTCGGTGGTGCGCCTCGTCGTCGGCGACCCGCTGGTCCGCCCGGACGTCGTCACGGAGGTCCGCGCCGTCGCGGCGGCCAGCGTGCCCTTCGACGTCGTCCCGGGCATGCCGGCCGACTCCGCGGTCCCGACCTACGCCGGCGTCGCGCTCGGCCCGGCCCACACCTCGGTCGACCTGACCGCGGGCGAGCCCGTCGACTACGCCGCCCTCGCCGTCGCGCCCGGCCCGCTGGTGCTCCAGGCCACCGCGGCCGAGCTCGCCGGCGCCTCGGCGCAGCTCATCGAGAACGGCTGGAAGCCCGGCACCCCGGCCCTCGTCACCGCGGCCGGCACCGGCTCGCGGCAGCGCACGGTGGAGACGAGCCTCGACAAGCTCGCCTCCGACGGCGCCGAGCTCGAGGGCACGCTGGTCATCACCCTCGGCGACGCCGTCACCGACCGCGCCACGCTCTCCTGGTGGGAGTCGCGCGCGCTCTACGGCTGGCGCGTCCTCGTGCCGCGCACCAAGGACCAGGCGGGCGCGATGAGCGATCGCCTGCGCGTCCACGGCGCGGTGCCCGAGGAGGTGCCGACCATCGCCGTCGAGCCCCCGCGCAGCCCGGCGCAGATGGAGCGCGCGGTCAAGGGCCTCGTCGACGGCCGCTACCAGTGGGTCGTGTTCACCTCGGCCAACGCCGTGCGCGCCGTGTGGGAGAAGTTCGGCGAGTTCGGCCTCGACGCCCGCGCGTTCTCCGGCGTCAAGATCGCCTGCGTCGGCGAGGCGACGGCCGAGACCGTCCGCGCCTTCGGCGTGCACCCCGAGCTCGTGCCGTCCGAGGAGACCGAGCAGTCCTCCGAGGGCCTGCTCGACGTGTTCCCGCCGCACGACGACGTGCTCGACCCGGTCGACCGGGTGCTGCTCCCGCGTGCCGACATCGCCACCGAGACCCTCGCCGAGGGCCTCCAGCAGCGCGGCTGGGAGATCGACGACATCACCGCGTACCGCACGGTGCGCGCGGCCCCGCCGCCCGCGCCGGTGCGTGAGGCGATCAAGACCGGCGGGTTCGACGCGGTCTGCTTCACGTCGTCGTCGACGGTGCGCAACCTCGTCGGGATCGCCGGCAAGCCGCACGCCCGCACGATCGTGGCCTGCATCGGCCCGAAGACGGCCGAGACGGCCGTCGAGTTCGGCCTGCGCGTCGACGTGAAGCCGGACGTGGCCGACGTGCCGTCGCTGGTGGAGGCGCTGGCGTCGCACGCCACGAAGCTGCGGGCGGAGGGCGCGCTGCCCCCGCCGCGCAAGACGAAGGCCCGCAAGCGCTAATTTGGGGCCACTCGGCTCCCGAAGGACGAAGGTCCATGTACCCCACCGACCGTCCCCGCCGGCTGCGGGCGAACCCCGGTATGCGTCGCCTCGTCGCCGAGACCGACGTGCGTCCGCGGCACCTGATCCTGCCCGTGTTCGTGGCCGAGGGCCTCGACGCGCCGCGCCCGATCTCGTCGATGCCGGGGGTCGTCCAGCACACCCGCGAGTCGCTGCGCAAGGCGGCCGCGGAGGCGGCGGCGGCCGGTGTCGGCGGGATCATGCTCTTCGGCGTGCCCGCGCGCCGCGACGCGGTGGGCTCCGGGGCGACCGACCCCGGGGGCATCCTCAACGTCGCCCTCGGCGACGTGCGGGCCGAGGTCGGCGACGCCCTGCCGGTCATGGCCGACACGTGCCTCGACGAGTTCACCGACCACGGTCACTGCGGGGTCCTCGACGCGGACGGCGGCGTCGACAACGACGCGACCCTGCCGATCTACGCCGAGATGGCGGTGGCCCAGGCCCGCGCCGGCGCGCACGTCGTCGCGCCCAGCGGGATGATGGACGGCCAGGTCGGCGTCATCCGGGCCGCGCTCGACGAGGCGGGGTTCCGCGACACCGCGATCCTCGCCTACTCGGCCAAGTACGCGAGCGCGTTCTACGGCCCGTTCCGCGAGGCCGTCGACTCCCAGCTCCAGGGCGACCGCCGGACCTACCAGCAGGACCCGGCGAACGCGCGCGAGGCGGCCCGCGAGGCGGCGCTCGACCTCGACGAGGGCGCCGACATGGTGATGGTCAAGCCGGCGATGGCCTACCTCGACGTGCTGCGCCGGGTCGCCGACCACGCCGACGTCCCGGTCGCCGCCTACCAGGTGTCCGGCGAGTACGCGATGATCTCGGCCGCCGTCGAGCGGGGCTGGCTCGACCGCGAGCGCACGATCCTCGAGTCGCTGACCGGCATCCGGCGCGCCGGCGCCGACCTCGTCCTCACCTACTGGGCCACCGAGGCCACCGCCTGGCTGGACCGGTGACGGTGCCCGACCGCGCACCCGTCGACCCCGTCGCGGTCACCCCGCCCGAGGAGGAGCCGGGGCGGCCGGGGATCGTCACGGCCGCGATCGTGGTGTGGGTCGTGCTCGGGGTCCTCATGATCGGGACGGCCGTCCTGTTCGCGGTGGGCCTGCTGTTCGGCAACCTCGACCCGACCACCGAGCCGATCGCCGTGGTCGCCGCGATGATCGTGCTCGCCGCCGCGGGCGTCGGCACCGTCGTCGGGGCCCGCCGGCTGCGCGACGGCTCGCGGATGGCCCGCATCGGCCTCACGGTCCTCGGCGCCGTGCTCGCCGTCGTCGGCCTCGTGCAGGTGACGTTCCTCGGCGTCGGCGGCGTGTGGTTCGTCGCGTTCGCCGTCGGGGCGGTGCTGCTGCACCTGCCCGCGGCGCGGGCGTGGTTCGGCCGGCCGACGTGAGCGACCCGGAGCCCGTGCTCTACGAGGAGTCGGGCACCCGGCCGGCGATCCTGCTGTTCGGCCCGGTGCTCGCCGCGGCCGGGATCGGGCTGGAGTCCCTGGCGCCCGGCGGGGCCTCCCTGCCGCTGTGGCTCGGGGTCGGGCTGCTGGTCTTCCTCTACACGCTGCTGCTCGTGCGCACCCGGCGGCGCTACCTGCGCGTGCTCCTGACGCCGTCGGCGCTCGAGCTGGGCACCACGAGCCTGCCGATGTCGCACGTGACGTCGCTGCGCCCCGTCGACGAGGAGCACCACGGCGTGCGGGTGCTCGGCGACGGGCCGGTGGTGCCGCGCAAGCTCTCGCCGGTGGTCCTGCGCCTCACCGACGGCACCCGCGCGGTCGCCTGGGCGCGCGACGGTGCCGCGCTGCGCGCCGCGCTCGAGGACCTGCTGCGCGCGCGGGCGGCGTCGTGAGGCGCCCGGTCGTGCTGGCCGTCATCGCGGTCGTGCTCCTGGTCGCCGCGGTGGTCCTGCTGGTCGCCGGGGTCGAGGTGCGGGAGACGACGGGCGGGCTGCTCGTCACCCCGATCCGCCAGGTGCACCTCGTCGGCGGCTACCTCGTCGCCGGGACGGTCGCCGGCGTCGCCGCGGTGCTGACCGCGCTCGTCGCCGTGCCGGCCCTGCGGCGTGGTCCGGCGCGGGAGGACGAGCGCGCCACGGAGAGCACGGAAAGCACCGAGGAGCCGACCCCGTCCGGGGAACCCGCGTCGCTCACGCCGGGAACCGAGCGCAGCACGTGATCGCCTGCGGGCGGATCGTCTGACTATCCTCCGTCCGGGCGCCGGGACGACATCCGTCCGCCCTACCCGGGGGAGGGCGGATGACGGACACCTTCGGGCCGTACCGGCTGGAGGGTCGTCTCGGTCGCGGCGGCATGGGCGAGGTGCACCGCGCCTACGACACGCGCCGCGACCGGGAGATCGCGCTCAAGCGGCTGACGCCCGAGCTGGCCGACGACCCCGAGATCCGCGAGCGCTTCGAGCGCGAGTGCCGCACCGCGGCCCGGCTGTCGTCGCCGCACGTGGTGCCGATCCACGACTTCGGGGTCATCGAGGGGCGGCTGTTCCTCGACATGCGCCTCGTCGAGGGCCGCGACCTCGCCAAGGTGCTCGCCGAGGAGGGCCCGCTCGGCCCCGCTCGCGCCGTCGGCATCGTCGAGCAGGTCGCGGACGCGCTCGACGACGCCCACGCGAACGACCTCGTGCACCGCGACGTCAAGCCCGGCAACGTGCTGGTGACCGCGGGGCGCGGCCCGGACTTCGTGCACCTCGTCGACTTCGGGATCGTGCGGCTTGCGAGCACGGGCACGCGCGGACGGAACCTGACCGGCACCGGGACCACGCTCGGCACGCTCGCCTACATGGCGCCCGAGCAGTTCGAGGGCGCCGCCGTCGACCGCCGCGCCGACGTCTACGCGCTGGCCGTCGTGCTCTACGAGTGCCTCGTCGGGCGGCCGCCGTTCGACGGCGACATGCCCGCGATGCTGCACCAGCACCTCGCGGTGAGCCCGGCACCGCCGTCCTCGCGGCGTCCCGGGCTGCCGCCGGCGCTCGACGCCGTCGTGCTCCGTGGCCTGGCCAAGCGCCCGGCCGACCGGTACGCCGAGGCCGGCGAGCTCGCCGAGGCGGCGCGCGCCGCGGTGGAGGGCAGCGGGCCCGTGCCGGCGGCCGCACCGCCGGTGGCGGGCCCGGAGCACGGGCGGGAGACGTGGATCGGGCCGCCGGCGCCGTACGCGCCCCCCGGCCAGGTCCGCTGGGACAGCGCGCCACACGGCGCGTCGGGGGCCTGGTCGCCGGGCGCGCCCCCGCCGCCGGGGGCCTGGAACGGATCCGGTCCCTGGGCCGCGCCGGCGACACCCCCGCCGCCCCCGACGAAGCGCGGGCGGACGGTCGCGATCGTCGCCGGGGCCCTCGTCCTCGTGGCCGCGGTGATCGTCACGACGGTGCTGGTCGTCGGCGGGGGCGGGTCGTCGGGACCGGCGACGATCGCCGTCGGGACGCCCGCCTCGCTCGCCCAGATGTTCCCGGAGACCGTGTCGGGAGGGTGCGCGCCCGGCGACCTGACCGCCTACCGGATCAGCACGAGCGGCGCCCAGCCCGTCGAGGCCCTCCAGTGCGCCGGACCGGGCGACGTCGCCGTCTCCTACGCCCGCTGGAACACCGCCACCGACGCCACCGACCGCGTGGTCTCGTACGCGACCTCGCCGTCGGTGGACGGCCAGCGGCAGTGGACGGCCGCGAACGTGACGCAGGGGCCCTACTGGCAGACGGTCAGCGCCGGATCGTGCACGACGATCGCGGCCTACAGCGGGCTGGCCGTGAACGTCCAGCTCTACGCCCCCGCCGACCGGTGCGCCGACGTCACCGCGGCCTTCCGGACGTCCGGCCTGCCCGCCGGGGACCAGCTGCGGACCGTCGAGCGCAGCATCCCCGGGGCGGTCCGCGAGGGCTGCGGCGCGGCGACGCCGTCGCCCGGGACCTCGGGGATCGTCCCGCTCCAGGTGCGCAGCTGCACCGGGCCCGAGGGCACGACGACGACGTGGTCGCGGTGGAACGGCCCCGGCGACGTCGCGACCGAGGCCAACGCCCGCGGATCGCGCAGCGGCGAGACGGTGAGCTCCTGGAACGCGCCGAACGGGCCGCGCCAGGGCCCCTACCTGCGCGCCGAGGACGGCGGCACGTGCCGGGCGCTGCTCGGCTGGGACACGGCGCCGTACGCGGCCGAGGTCGTCGGGCCGGACTGCGACGCCGTCGACCGGACGGTCGCCGGGCTGGGGCCGCCGCCGGGGGAGGGCCTGCCCCTCTGACCCCGGCTCCTCCCGGCCACGGCGACGTCACCCGCCGACTGGGAGACTGGCACCGTGACCAGTACAGCGATGACGGGCTCGGGCACGTCGAGCGTCGGGCACAGCGCCGACCTCTTCGCGCGCGCCGAGCAGGTGGTCCCGGGCGGGGTGAACTCCCCGGTCCGCGCCTTCAGGTCGGTCGGCGGGACCCCGCGCTTCATGGTGTCCGGCTCCGGGCCGTACCTCACCGACGCCGACGACAACCGCTACGTCGACCTGGTCAGCTCCTGGGGCCCGATGATCCTCGGGCACGCGCACCCGGCCGTCGTCGAGGCCGTGCGCGAGGCCGCGACCCGCGGGCTGTCGTTCGGGACGCCGACCGAGGGCGAGGTCGCGCTCGCCGAGGAGATCGTGCGCCGCGTCGAGCCCGTCGAGCAGGTCCGCCTGGTCAACTCGGGCACCGAGGCGACGATGAGCGCGGTGCGCCTCGCGCGGGGCTTCACCGGCCGCAGCGTCGTGGTCAAGTTCGCGGGCTGCTACCACGGGCACGTCGACGCGCTGCTCGCCGAGGCGGGCTCCGGCGTCGCCACCTTCGGGCTGCCCTCGACGCCGGGCGTCACCGGCGCGCAGGCCACCGACACCGTCGTCCTGCCCTACAACGACCTCGACGCGGTCGCCCAGGCGTTCGCCGAGCGCGGCACCGAGATCGCCTGCGTGATCACCGAGGCGGCCGCGGGCAACATGGGTGCGGTCGCGCCCGACGACGGCTTCAACGCCGGCCTCAAGCGCCTCTGCCAGGCCCACGGCGCGCTGCTGGTGATCGACGAGGTGATGACGGGCTTCCGGGTCTCCTCGGCGGGCTGGTACGGCCTCGAGGGCGTGGCCGGCGACCTGTACTGCTTCGGCAAGGTCATGTCCGGCGGCCTGCCCGCCGCGGCGTTCGGGGGCCGCGCCGACGTGATGGCGCACCTCGCGCCGGCCGGGCCCGTGTACCAGGCGGGCACGCTCGCCGGGAACCCCGTCGCCACCGCCGCGGGCCTCGCGACGCTGCGCCAGGCGACGCCCGAGGTCTACGCCGCCCTCGACGCGCACGTCGACCGGCTGCACGGGCTCGTCACCGACGCGCTCACCGAGGCCGGCGTCGTCCACACCATCCAGCGCGCGGGCTCGCTGATCTCGGTGCGCTTCGCCGAGGGCGAGGGACGGAACTACGAGGACATGCGCGCCGCCGAGACCTGGCGCTTCCCGCCGTTCTTCCACGCCCTGCTCGACCGCGGCGTCTACTGGCCGCCGAGCGTGTTCGAGGCCTGCTTCGTCTCCGCCGCGCTCGACGACGAGGCGTTCTCGGTGATCGCCGACGCCCTGCCCCACGCGGCGCGGGCGGCGGCGACGGCGGAGGCGCCGTGACGATCCGGACCACCGTCCACCTGGTGCGCCACGGCGAGGTGCACAACCCCGAGGGGATCCTCTACGGGCGCCTGCCGGGCTACGGGCTCTCCGACACCGGCCGTGAGCAGTCGAAACGGGTGGCGCTGCACCTCGCGGGCGCCGACGCCACCGCGCTGTTCGTCTCGCCGATGCAGCGCGCGCAGGAGACGGCCGAGCCGGTCGCCGCGGCGCTCGGGCTGGAGCCGGTCACCGACGACCGGCTCATCGAGGCCGCCAACGAGTTCGAGGGCCAGCACGTCTCGGTCGGCGACGGGGCGCTGCGCAAGCCGGAGTACTGGCCGCTGCTGCGCAACCCGTTCCGCCCGTCGTGGGGCGAGCCGTACCTGGAGATCGCGCACCGCATGCTCGGCGTGGTCCACCGGGCGCGCGCGGCCGCCGCCGGCCACGAGGCCGTGTGCGTGTCCCACCAGCTGCCGATCTGGACGCTGCGCCGCTTCATGGCCGGGCAGCGGCTGTGGCACAACCCCACCCACCGGCAGTGCTCGCTCGGCTCGGTGACCAGCTGCGTCTTCGACGACGAGAGCCTCGTCGACATCGCCTACGCCGAGCCCGGCGGCGCCTCCGACCCGACGGCCACGGGGGCCTGAGGTGCGGGTGCTCCTGCTGGCGCTGGCGGCCCTGCTGCTCGTCGCCGGGTGCTCGTCCGGGGCCGGCGAGGGCGAGTTCGTCTTCAACGGCACCGGCGGGCGCACCACGGTCGTCTACGACCCGCCGGAGACCCGCGGCACGCTCACCCCGATCAGCGGCGACAGCCTCCTCGAGCAGGGGAGGACGATCTCCACCGACGCCTACCGGGGCCAGGTCGTCGTGCTCAACGTGTGGGGCTCGTGGTGCGGGCCGTGCCGCGGCGAGGCGGACGCGCTCGACCAGGTCGCGTCGGCGTCGGCGCCGCGCGGGGTCCAGTTCCTCGGGATCGACGTGCGCGACCAGCGCGACGCCGCCGCCGACTTCGTCCGCGACCGCGGCGTCGTCTACCCGTCGATCTACGACCCGCCGGGCCGGTCGCTGCTCGCGCTGCGCGGCTACCCCCGCAACGCGGTGCCGTCGACGATCGTGCTGGACCGCGAGCACCGCGTCGCGGCCGTCTTCCTCACCGCGATCCTCGCCGAGGACCTGCAGCCCGTGGTCGACCGCGTCGCGGCGGAGCCGGCCCCGGCGAGCTGACTGGTCGCGCACAATCTGCGAAGCTCACCGGTAGGACCGCTCCCCGGGGGTACGCATTGATCGTCTTCGGCACTCGCCGCACCGTCACGCAGCTGGCGCTGATCGTCCTGACGTGCGCCAACTGTCACCGCTCGGCCGCCAACGCGATCTTGAAGGCGATCACGAAGTTCACGCTGTTCTTCATCCCGCTGTTCCCGGTCCGCACGCGCTACGCGACGCAGTGCACCGCGTGCGGGTTCCTGATGTGGATCGAGAAGGAGCAGGCCGAGCAGCTCGCGCAGGGCCCGGCGGCACCGCCGGCGGGCCCGCCGCCCATGCCGGGCCAGTACCAGCCCTTCCCGAACCAGAGCGCGGCGCCGGGGATGCCCGGCGCCGCGCCCTGGTCCGCGCCACCGCCGCCGCCGGGCGGCAACGGGCACGCGCGGTACAACTGACCCGCGGCGCGCGCTCAGCCGCTGCGGCGCGCGGCGAAGTCCGTGCGGACGTGCACGGGCTTCGTCCGCTGCTTCGGAGCGGCCACGCGCGGGGCGGTCGGCTGACCGGCTGACCCGGCCGATCGTCCGCGGGCGGCGGCGCGGCGCTCGGCGCGGTTGGCCGGGCGCTCGGACGTGGCTGTGGGGTCGGTGGTTCGCATACGAGACCTCCTGGGGTGTGCGGGACGGACGCCGCCGCGACACCCGGGGTGCGAGACGCACCGCGCCGGGCGGCGTGAGGGGCAGCGGAGTCGGACACGGGGACAAGTGCGGTCCCGGGCGTCCTCAGGAGTCGACGAGCACGACGCGGACGGTACGAGCGTCCGGCCGGGGTGCGCGAGCGAATTTCGGCGACGCCCGGGAACATCTGCCCACCCCCGCGCCGTCGAAGCTCCGAGGCGACGCGAGGGGGAGCGATGTGGCTGGTGTGGACGGTCGTGGTCGGCGCGGTGGCCGTCGGGCTCGGGCTGGCGATCGCCGGGATGGTCGTGCTGCCCCGGCGCCGGTCCGCGGGCCGGGACGACGCCGCGTGGGAGACCTGGGCCGGTGAGCACGGGTGGCACCACGTCGGGGCGCACCCCTCGCTGTCCGGCTCCTCGTGGTTCCGCCCGCCGAGCCCGGCGCAACGGCGCGGGGTGGTCGTCCGCGACCTGACGAGGGCGGTCGGCGACCACGTCGTCCGCGCGGTCGAGCACCGTCGCTGGGCGACGGTCAGCGATGGTGAGGGCGACGAGGTCGTCGTCGAGGACACCGCGCTCGTCGAGGTCGACGACGCCGTCGTCGACGCCCCGGCGGTGTTCCTGCGCCCGCGCGGGTGGCCGGTGACCCGCTGGGAGGACCAGATCGGCCGGTTGCCGGAGGTCGACGCCGGGCCCCTGGCCGCGACGTTCACCGCGTACAGCCGCGACGCGGGATACGCGGCGGCCCTGCTCGCCCCGTCGCTCGCGCGGTTCGCCGGACCACCGAAGCCGCCCGGCTCCGTCGTGGTCGACGGCCGGCACGCGCTCATGGTGTGGGACGGGCCGCTGACCACGGCGACGCTCGAGAGCGCCGTCGCCTTCCTCACCGCCCTGGTCGCGGCGCTGCCGCGGGACCTGCCGGCGCCCGGGCGCCGGCGCCGCGACCCCGACCGCCGCTCGGGCATCGAGCGGTTCGTCGCCGACACGGCCGGCCGCGCGCCGCAGGGCGAGCCCGGGTGGCTCGGCAGCGCCGGGCGGGACCTCGCCGCGGGCGACCCGTTCATCGGCTCGCGACGTCCGGGGGCCTGACTTCTACGACACATCGTCGGAGATGGGTCCCCGTGCTCACGCGCGCCCGACGGAGGCGTCCTACCCTGGACCCGCCATGAACCTGACCGAGGTGGCCACGTCCGGCCCCGTCCTGCTCGCCGTGCTGCTGTCGGTGGCGGCGGGAGTGGTCAGCTTCGCCTCGCCCTGCGTCGTGCCGCTGGTGCCGGGCTACCTGGCCTACCTCGCCGGTCTCGTCGGCGCCGACGCCCCGGCCGTCACCGAGGACGAGGTCCGCGCCCAGGACGCCGAGCGCCGCGCGGCGGTGACGGGCGAGCTCCCCACCGCCGGCACAGCCACGGCCACGCCGCGGAAGCTGCGCCGCTTCCGGGTCGCCGGGGCCGCGGGCCTGTTCGTCCTCGGCTTCACCGTGGTGTTCGTCGTCGGGCTCGGCTCGATCGTCTGGCTGGCCGACGCGCTGCTGGTCAACGAGGCGCTGCTGCAGCGGATCGGGGGCGTGGTGACCGTGGCCATGGGCCTGGTCTTCCTCGGCCTCGTGCCCGCCCTGCAGCGCGACACCCGCCCGCACTGGGTCCCGCGCACCGGCCTGGTCGGCGCGCCGCTGCTCGGCGCGACGTTCGGGCTCGGGTGGACGCCGTGCCTCGGGCCGACGCTCGCCGGGGTCGTCGCCCTGGCCAGCGGCACCGACTCCGGGTCGGCCGGGGTCCGGGGCATGGTCCTGCTGCTCGCCTACTGCCTCGGGCTGGGCGTGCCGTTCGTGCTCATCGCCCTCGGTGCCGGCCGCGCGGTCCGGGCCCAGGCCTGGCTGCGGACGAACAGCCGGCGCATCCAGATCGTCGGCGGCGTCGCGCTCGTCGTCGTCGGGCTGCTGCTCGCCACCGGCCTCTGGGCCGAGATCGTCGCCCTGCTGCGCGGCCCCGTCGCCGGCTTCACCACCCCCCTCTGAGCCCTCTGTAGGCCCCCACATGACCTCCACGCTGCAGGCTCCCCCCGGCGACGCGGGCCCCTCGCCGTCACGCCCGGGCCGGGCGCGGCAGGCGCTCGCGCTGGCCCGCAACACGTGGCGCGGGCTGACCAGCATGCGCACCGCGCTGATCCTGCTGTTCCTGCTCGCGGTCGCGTCGCTGCCCGGCGCGCTGCTGCCCCAGCGCACGCCGAGCCCCAACGCCGTCAGCGACTACCTCGCCCAGAACCCCACCCTCGGGCCGTTCTTCGACGACCTCGGGCTCTTCGACGTCTTCGCGACCCCGTGGTTCGCGGCGATCTACCTGCTGCTGTTCATCTCGCTCATCGGCTGCCTGGTGCCGCGCTCGTTCGAGCACGTGCGGGGCCTGCGCGCCGAGCCGGTGTCGGTGCCACGCAACCTCGCGCGCCTGCCCCACCACGCGCAGAGCACGTCCGACGACGACCCGGACGCCGTCGTCGAGTCCGCCCGCCGGCGGCTGCGGGGCTGGAAGGTCGCCGTGCGCTCCGAGCCGGGCGGCGTGCGCACGCTCTCGGCGGAGAAGGGCGCGCTGCGCGAGGTCGGCAACCTCGTCTTCCACCTCAGCCTCGTCGCGCTGCTCGGCGGCATCGCCTTCGGCAAGATCTTCGGCTACGAGGGCCAGGTCATCGTCATGGCCGACGGCAGCGAGTTCTGCAACTCCGGCATCTACGCCTACGACTCGTTCCGCCCCGGCCTGTCGGTCGACGGCACCGGGCTCGACCCGTTCTGCATGATCGTCGACGACTTCCGGGCCTCGTTCCGCCCCGACGGCCAGCCCGACTCGTTCGACGCGACCGTCCGCTACCAGGACACCGACGCCGTCGAGCGCGGCGACACCACGTGGCAGCCGCACGACCTCGCCGTCAACGATCCCCTGCGCGTCGACGGCGAGCGCGTCTACCTGCTCGGGCACGGCTACGCCCCGCGGTTCACGGTCACGTTCCCGAACGGCGAGCAGCGCGTCGGGCTCATCCAGTGGCGGCCCGTCGACCAGGCCACCCTGCTCTCCGAGGGCGCGACGAAGATCGACCCGCCGGGGGTGACGGACGAGTCGGAGCGCCGGCGTTCCCAGCTCGCCATCACCGGCCTGTTCGCCCCCACCTCGTCCGGCGGCGGGCTCGTCACCTCGACGTTCCCGGCGCTGAACGACCCGGAGGCCGCCGTCGACGTGATGCGCGGCGACCTGGGCCTCGACTCGGGCCGCGCTCAGTCGATCTTCGAGGTGGACCGGAGCATGGTCGAGCAGGGCCGCCTCGTGCGGGTGGCCCGCGAGAACGTCAAGCCGGGCGGCGAGATCGCGCTCGACGACGGCACGCGCATCCGCTTCGACGGCGTCGAGAACTGGGTGTCGCTGCAGGTGTCGCACGACCCCGCGCAGACCGCCGTGCTCGTCGCGGCGATCGCCCTGCTCGGCGGGCTGACGCTCTCGCTGACCGTGCGGCGGCGGCGGTTCTGGGTGCGCGTCACCCCTGCCCAGCCGTCTACGACAGTAGGTCGTACGGTGGTGAGTCTCGGCGGACTCGCCCGGACCGACCGGGCGGGCTACGGCGAGGAGTTCGGGCGGCTCGCCGCGGACCTGGCCCCGCCGCGTCCCGACGACGCGGACACGGGGCGGGAGCGCCCGGACCCGGACGTCCCGGCGGACGCGGTCGAGTCGGGCGAGCCGGACGAGCAGGACGATCGGGAGGACGACGATGGTCGTTGACGCAAGCCTGGGCCAGTTCGGCGACCTGCTGTTCGAGTCCGCGCTCGCGGTCTACGTGCTCGCCATGATCCTGCACGCCGTCGAGCACGCGCTGCTGCGGCGGACGGGGGCGGAGCAGGAGGAGGCCCGCGTGCCGGTGGCCGCCGCCGTCGGCAGCGGGACGGTCTCCCGCGAGGGCGCGCCCGCCCTCGAGGACACGGCCACGCCGGCCCGCCCGCCGCGCACCAAGGCCGAGCGCTTCGGGCGCACCGGGGTCTCGCTGACCGTGCTCGGGTTCGCCCTGCACTTCGCGATGCTCGTCGTGCGCGGGCTCGCCGCCCAGCGCGTGCCCTGGGGCAACATGTACGAGTTCACCGCGGCGATCTCGCTGGTCGCGGTGGGTGCCTGGCTGGTCGTGCTGCGCCGCCGGCCCGAGCTGCGCCGCCTCGGCGCGTTCGTGCTGCTGCCGGTGATCATCCTGATGTTCCTGGCCGGCACGGTGCTCTACACGCAGACCGCGCCGGTGGTGCCCGCGCTGCGCTCGTACTGGCTCGCCATCCACGTCTCCGCGGCCGTGATCGCCTCGGGCATCCTGCTGCTCGCCGGCGTCGCGAGCGTGCTCTACCTGCTGCGCCGGGTGCACGAGAACGACCCCACGCGGCTCACCTGGACCTCGCGCCTGCCCTCGGCCGACGTCCTCGACCGCGTCGCGTACCGCGCCACCGCCATCGCGTTCCCGATCTGGACGTTCGCCGTGATCACCGGCGCGATCTGGGCCGAGGCCGCCTGGGGTCGGTACTGGGGCTGGGACCCCAAGGAGACGACGGCGTTCATCGCCTGGATCGTCTACGCCTGCTACCTGCACGCCCGGTCGACGGCCGGCTGGCGCGGACCGCGCGCGGCCGTGATCAACGTCGTCGGTTTCGCGGTGATGGTCTTCAACCTGTTCTTCGTCAACCTCGTCGTCACGGGGCTGCACTCGTACGCGGGCGTCGGCGGCTGATCGTTCTCGGGTCGTGAAGGATCTCCCCGACGGGATACGGTGCGGCGCGCACGCGACGAGGGAGGACCGTGGGGATGGAATCCAGGGACGACGCCGGCGCCGAGCGTGAGGGTGCTGCGCCCGCGCCGGAGTCGTCGGGCGCCGCGTCGCCCGCCGCGGAGCCGACCACGGGTCCGGCGTCCGGCGAGACGCCCGCCGTCGCCGGCCCGCCCGACTCCCCGGACACCACCCGCCGCGTCGACACCGCCGAGGCCGCCCGCGGTGACGCCGCCCAGCCGCGTCACGCCGCGTTCGACCCGCGCGCCGGCGCCGCCCCCACCGGCCGCGTCCCCGGCCCGCCCCCGGGCCCCGCGCCGGCCGACCGGGCGCCCGTCTCAGGCCGCTTCACCACGCCGGGTCGCGGCGCGGGCGCCCCGTCCAACGGGGTCCCGAACACCTACGACCTCTCGTCCGCCCAGCTCCTGCGGCCGAGCAAGCGCCCGCCGCAGACGGGCTGGCGGCGCGCCCTGTTCGTCGGCTCGGGCGGGCTGGTCAACCCCGGCGAGAGCGTCGGCGACGCCGCCCGCCGCGAGCTGATCGCGCGGGTCAACCAGCCGCTCCACGGCTGCTACAAGATCGCGATGCTGAGCCTCAAGGGCGGCGTCGGCAAGACCACGATGACGACCACGCTCGGGTCGACGTTCGCGTCCCTGCGCGGCGACCGCGTGATCGCCGTGGACGCCAACCCCGACCGCGGGACGCTCAGTCAGAAGATCCCGCTGGAGACCACGGCGACGGTGCGCCACCTGCTGCGCGACGCCAACCGCGTGCGCCGCTACTCCGACGTGCGCGCCTACACCTCCCAGGGCCCGTCACGCCTGGAGATCCTGGCGAGCGAGCAGGACCCGGCGGTGTCCGAGGCGTTCAGCGAGGTCGACTACCGGCGCACGGTGACGCTGCTCGAGCACTTCTACAACGTCGTGCTCACCGACTGCGGCACCGGCCTGATGCACTCGGCGATGAAGGGCGTCCTCGACGTCGCGGACTCGCTGCTGATCGTGTCGTCGGCGTCGATCGACGGGGCGCGCAGTGCGTCGGCGACGCTCGACTGGCTCGACGCGCACGGCTACCGCGATCTGGTGTCGCGCTCGGTGGCCGTCATCAACTACGTGCGCCGGTCGTCGGGCAACGTCGACCTCGACCGCGTCTCCGACCACTTCGCGGCGCGCTGCCGGGCCGTGGTGCGCCTGCCGTTCGACCCGCACCTCGAGGAGGGCGCGGAGATCGAGCTGGACAAGCTCGCGTCGCGCACCCGGGCGGCCCTGCTGGAGCTCGCCGCCACCGTCGCCGACGACTTCGGGCGCGCCGGCTCGCGCGTGCGGCGGCCGGTGCTGCCGCGCTGAGCCCGGCCGTCAGGAGCTGGGCGGGTCCTCGCGCTGGATCTTCTCGTCGAGCGACCGGAGGAACTCCGGGTCGTCGTCGGGGGCCACCGGGCGGCGGGGGCGCTGCGGGCGCCGCGGCGTCGCCTGCCGGGTGGGACCGGTAGGAGCGTCCTCGACCATGCCGCCAGGACCGCCGTCGTGTCCGGCCTGCGCCGCCTGGGCGGCCATCACCTTCCACAGCAACGTCCCCACGACGACCAGGACCAGCACGGCCACGAGGAACGGGATCACTCGGACGCCTCCAGCATCTCGACGTCTCCGGACCGCGGGTGGATCCGCGGACCGGGCGTCCACCACGCTACCGGTCGGACCGGAAGTCCGCGTGACGTGCGAGAGGTGGCCGTCGGGTGACGGTCGGGTGCCCGGGACGAACGGGTCGCGTGGTCACGGGCGGTGCCGGCGTGCTCCCCGGGACGGCTGAACACGCCGCCGCCGGGGAACCGTCGGTGACCGGCGGCGTCGCGGCCGCCGGTCACCCGGCATCGACTAGTGGTGCGCCTCGCTGGTGAGCCCGTCGAGCAGCGTGCGGACCTCGGACTCGCGGAACCGGCGGTGTCCGCCCGGGGTACGGATGGAGCCGATGCGGCCTGCGGACGCCCAGCGGGTCACGGTCTTGGGGTCGACGCGGAACATCGCGGCGACCTCACCGGGGGTCATGAGCCGCTCGCTGGCCTCGTGAGCGATGGTCATGTCACTCCACCTTCCCTATCCCTCACACAAACCCTGCCCGCACCGCCGGCAGGGCGGAGCGGGCACAACACGGCGAATCGTGACACCGGACCCCGTACCTACTCGAACGCTTGTATCCAGGTAAAGGGACCACAAAGGACGAAACCGGACGATGTGGGCGAGCCGCACGACCCCGCGTGCCCCGCTGGCACAGTGCCTACCCTGGGGGTGTGAGCTCCCACGAACCCGGGCCGCCGTCGGCCCTGACCAGCAGTGACGCCACCGGGGACACCGCCGCGGGCGCCCCGTCCGCGGCCGGCACGCCCGGCCGCCTGGCCCTCGCCGTCGTGCTCTACGTCGGCGTGCGGCTGCTCGTCATCGCGGTGATCGCGGGCGTCCTCACGGCCGTCGGTTTACCTCTGCTGCTCGGGCTGCTCATCGCGATCGTCGTCGCCCTGCCGCTCTCGCTCGTGCTGTTCCGCGGCCTGCGCGCCCGCCTGAACGCCGAGGTGGAGGCCGCGACCGCGTCGCGCCGGGCCCGCCGCGAGCGCCTCCGCGCCGAGCTGCGCGGCGACGTCGAGGCCGACGGGGGCCCTCGCGGTTAGGTGAGCGCCAGGCCCAGCGCCGTCGCCGCCGACCACACGAGCAGGCCCAGGGCGGTGTCGCGCAGCACCGGGATGAGCTGCGGCCCGGTGGAGCCGGCGAGCACGCGGCGCAGGCCGGGACCGAGCACGATGAGCGCGAGCAGGCCCGCGAGCGCGCCCCAGGCCCGCAGGCTGAGCACGAGCGTCATGCCGAGCGGGACCACGACGAGCGCGGCGTAGAGCACGCGGGTGTCGCGGTCGCCGAGGACGACGGCGAGCGTGCGCTTGCCGGTCTCGACGTCGGAGCCGATGTCGCGCAGGTTGTTGGCGACGAGCACCGCACAGGCGAGCAGCCCGACGCCGACCGACGAGCCGATGCCGAGCCCGCTGGCCCGCCCCGTCTGGGTGAACTCGGTGCCGAGCACGGCGACGGGGCCGAAGAACACGAACACCGCGACCTCGCCGAGCCCGCGGTAGCCGTAGGGGCGCGAGCCGCCGGTGTAGAACCAGGCGCCGAGCAGGCACACCGCGCCGACGACGATCAGCCACCAGTGCCCGCTGTAGAGCGAGAGCGCGATCCCGGCGACCGCGCCGACCCCGAAGCACAGGAACGCGGCGCGCTTGACGAGGTACGGCTGCGCCACGCCCGAACCCACGAGGCGCAGCGGGCCGACACGGTCGTCGTCGGTGCCGCGCACGCCGTCGGAGTAGTCGTTGGCGTAGTTGACGCCGATCACCAGCGCCACCGAGACGATCAGCGCGAGCACCGCGGCGAGCAGGTCGAACCCGAGGACGCCCGCGGCCGCTCCCGACCCCGCGAGCACCGGCGCGATCGCCGTGGGCAGCGTGCGGGGCCGGGCTCCCTCCACCCATTCGCCGACGGTCGCCACGGGGGGCGACCTTACTGGCGCGACGCTAAGCGCAGGGCGGGACCGGGGGTGCGCCCTGGATCCACGCCGCCGGGACGTAGTGGTCGGGGCGGGTGCGCAGCCAGAGGTTGCTCGTGCCCTGGCTGCCCTCGACGGAGCTGCCGGCGATCTGGCACTGGACCTCGACCTGGGCGCCGTCGCCGACCACCCCGCCGTCGGCGGCCGCCGCGTCCGCGCCGGTGCGCTCGACCACCGGCCCGGCACCTCCGGTGATCGCGCGGCCGAGCGCGGCCGAGCGGGCGGTCCAGAGGTAGTCGACGGTGACGAAGGCGTTCTCCTTGAGACCGAGGCCGTAGAAGGTGCCGTCGGCGAGGTCGATGCCGGCCGGGTTCTTGACCTGCCGGCCGAACCCGTCACGCCCGCCGTTGTGCTTGTTCTCGAACGCGGCCTGGGCCTGCGGGCGGCCCTGGGGCAGGTCCTTCCACTGCTCGCGCTGGTCGGCGGGGTTCCAGTAGTCGTCCTTGGTGTTCCACGGCCCGACGTCCCAGATCGGCACGGTGGCGCAGCGGCCGCTCTCGGCGCAGACGCGCACGCTGTAGTCGCCGCTGCCGTTCGGCGAGAGCGCGCGCCGCGAGGGCAGGGCGGCGAACTGGTCGTTGGCGACGATCCGGTGCCCGTTGGCGGTGGTCCCGCCGACGAGGCCCTCGCGGGTGGCGAACACCCGGTAGCTGGCGCGCGGGGCGATCGTGCGCGCGTCGGTGGGCACCTGGTCGGCGGTGATCTCGAGGCTGCGCACGACCGGGCCGGTGCCGCCGGCGGGGGCGATCAGCGCGAGGCGCGCCGCCACGGTGCGGGTGGGCTCGGGGAGGATCGCCGGCGCGCCGGGCGCGGCCGGGATCCACTCGGTCCACTGGCCGTCGGGGCCCTGCCCGCGGACGTCGACGGCGACCTGCGTGCCGGGCGGGACGTCGCCGGTGACGGGCGCCTCGATGCGGTTCACGGGCGTCGCGAACTGGTGGGCGCCGAGGTCGAGCAGGCCCTGGCGCTCGGCGCCCCGCAGCGCGGCGGGCCCGGTCTCGGTGCCGTCGCGACCGGTGGAGAGACGCGCGGTGCCCTGGGTCACCTCGACGCCGGTCGTCGTGCCGGCCAGCGGCGGGGCCCAGCGCTGGGGGCCGTCGTCGGCGGGCCCGCGGTCGTCGCGGGGTGCCGTGGCGGAGGTGCCGGGACCGGTCGGTGGCGCGGGCTCGGCCGCCGCGACGGGCGCGACGGCGGCGAGGGTCAGGGAGGTCGCCAGGACGCCGGCGGCCACGACGAGTCCGGTCCGTCGTCTCCGCGGCGATCCGGCGACCCGTCCCGCGGGGGCGGAGGTCCGGGTCGGATCGATGCGCACGCCTCATGGAACGGCGCGACCGGGGCCCGGGATGACGAGGCGCGCGAGAGATCCACTCGATGGCTTGTCATCCGGTCGAGCGTTTTGCCACCCGTTCGGCGCGCCGCCTCGACGCCGACGCGTGCGTGGTGCAGACGTGCGAGACCCCCGGGGCTCCTGTGGGTGAGCACCCGGGGGTCCGGTCGAGCGGGTCAGACGGTGCGGCGGAGCCGCAGCGCCACGGCGGCGATCCAGACCATCGCGGCGATGGCGCCGATCGCGAGGGTGAGCGTCCCGGCCACGCCGCCGGTCATCGCCCAGCCCCAGCCGACGACGAGTGCCAGGCCAGCGCTCCGCGACGTCACGGCGAGGTCGCGGCGCCCGCCGCGGGTGAAGTGGCGGCCGAGGACGAAGCAGGCGGCGATCAGCGACGCGAAGGTGATTGTCCCGGCCACCATGTGGCCGTACGCGTGCCAGGTGACCAGCGGCAGGTCGGCCGGGGCGCCGACGGGGAAGTTCGCGCCCGGGTCCATGACCATGGCGCCGGCGGCGACGAGCCCGACGCCCGCGGCCGCCACGAGGCGGGGTGCCCAGGTGCCGCCCGGCGTGCCGCGCAGGGCCCGGCGCAGGCCGCCGGCGCCGACGACGGTGAGCAGGCCGGCGACGACGAAGTTCGCGATCTGCAGCCAGCCGAGGTCGCCGGTGGACAGCAGGCTCAGCGGGTGGACCAGGATGTCGAACCCCTCGCGGGTGGCGGCCTGGGCGACCGAGACGACGCACCAGCCGACGAGGCCGGTCGCGAGGACGCCGAGTTGGGTGCAGGCGTTCCTGGTGGTCGGGGCGGGGGCGGTGATCGTGCTCATCTCGGGTGCCTCCTCGGCGGGGTGGTCGAACTCTCGCCGGGACGTCGTCCGAGCTGATATGACAGGGAACGCGCACCGTTCCCTGTCGCATCGCGCCGATCGACGTGGAGCCGGAAGCACCCGCACCACGGAGATCGAGGAGATCGAGATGCGCTACCTGATGACCACCGGGCAGAACAGCCGCGCGGCCGACGAGGCCCTGTTCGCCGAGATGGGCGCGTTCATCGAGGAGATGACCGCCGCCGGGATCCTCATCGCCACCGGGGGCCTGGAGCCCGGCGGCGTGAAGATGACCTCGCACGGTGACGAGATCACCGTGACGGACGGGCCCTTCGTCGAGGCCAAGGAGGAGATCCTGGGCTTCGCGCTCGTCGAGGTGTCCTCCCACGAGGAGGCGCTAGAGGTCTCGCGGCGCTTCCGGAAGATCGTCGGTGACGGCGACAGCATCCTGCACCGGGTGATGGGCCCGTGACCTCCCCGCGTGGGGGCGGCGTGCGCGCCCGGGTGGACGCGGTCTGGAAGCTCGAGTCCGCCCGGATCGTCGCCGCCCTCACGCGGATGGTCCACGACGTGGGCCTGGCCGAGGAGCTCGCGCAGGACGCGCTGGTCTCGGCCCTCGAGCAGTGGCCGGACGCCGGGGTCCCCGACAACCCCGGCGCCTGGCTGACCTCCGTCGCCAAGCGGCGGGCCGTCGACCACCTCCGTCGCGTGGAACGGGCGGAGCGGGCGCACACGGCGCTGGCGGCCGTGGACACCGAGGACGTCGCCGCTGACGAGGACGAGGACGCCGACGTCCTGCGGCTGATGTTCCTGTCGTGTCACCCGGTGCTGCGCACCGAGGGACGCCTCGCGCTGACCCTGCGCCTGCTCGGCGGCCTGTCCGCCGACGAGATCGCGCGGGCGTTCCTCGTCGACGAGGCCACGATCGCCCGCCGGATCGCCGACGCCAAGCGGACCCTCGCCGACGAGGGCGCCGAGTTCGCGATGCCCGGGCGTGACGAGCTCGCGGCGCGCCTGTCGTCGGTGCTCGAGGTGGTCTACCTCGTCTTCAACGAGGGCTACGCGGCCACGTCCGGGCAGGCCCTGCTGCGCACGGACCTGTGCGGCCAGGCCCTGCGGCTCGGTCACCGGCTGGCTGCCCTCGCCCCGTCCGAGCCCGAGGTGCACGGGCTGCTCGCGCTGATGGAGCTGCAGGCCTCGCGCGCGGCGGCGCGGACCGGACCGACGGGCGAGCCGATCCCGCTGCACGAGCAGGACCGCGGGCGCTGGGACCCGGTCCACGTGCGCCGCGGGTTCACCGCGATGCTGCGAGCACGGGACCTGGGGGGAGGCGCCGGCCCGTACGTCCTCCAGGCGGCCATCGCCGTCTGCCACGCGCAGGCGCGCCGCCCCGAGGACACCGACTGGGCCGCGATCGCCGCGCTCTACGACCGCCTCGCCGCGCTGCTGCCCACGCCCGTCGTCGCGCTGAACCGGGCCGTCGCGGTGGCGCGTGCCCGCGGTCCCGCCGAGGGCCTCGCGCTGGTCGAGGCGCTGCGCGACGACCCCCGGCTGCGCGACTACCACCTGCTGCCCGGGGTGCGCGCCGACCTGCTCGCCCGGCTCGGTCGCGACGAGGAGGCGCGCCGGGAGTACGCCCGCGCGGCCGCGCTGACCCGCAACGACGCCGAGCGCGCGTTCCTCGACGCGCGGGCGGCGGACCTGGTCGCGGCGCCTGCGGGACCCACGCTCGAGGAGGTCGGCGCGCGGTTCCTCGACGGCCTCGACGCCCCCGCCCGCCGGGCGTACGGCCAGACCCTGCGGCGCCTGGTCCGCGGGCTCGGCGGCACGACCCCGCTCGCCGCGCTCACCGGCGCCGACGTCGCCCGGGTGCTCACGACCTCGTGGGGCAGCGCAGCCCCGGCCACCTGGAACCGCCACCGCGCCGCCGCCCGGTCGTTCGCGGCGTTCGTGGAACGGCCGGAGCTCGCGGGGGAGCTGGGGCGCCGCGCGTCGACGGCTGTGTCGTCGGCCTCGGTTTCGCCGGACCGCGTGGCGGCGCTGTGCGACGACCCGGCCCGTCCGGTCCGCGAGCGCGCCTTGTGGTCGCTGCTGCACGAGTCGGGGGCGCCGGTGCGGGCGGTGCTGGCCCTCGACGTCACCGACCTCGACCGCGACGACCGCAGCACCCACGACCGGGCGGTGGTGTGGCGGTCGCGCACGGCGCGGCTGCTGGAGGAGCTGCTCGCGGGCCGGTCCCGCGGACCGGTGTTCCTCGCCGACCGCCGTCCCGGTCCCGCACGCGTCCCGGCGGCGGCCGACCGCTGCCCCGACACCGGCCGCTCGCGCCTGTCCTACGAGCGCGCCGAGTACCTGTTCAAGCAGGCCAGCGAGTCGACGCTGAGCCGGCTCCGGCCTCGGGGCTGAGGCCTGGCCGTCAGAACGGGGGCGGGTCGGGGTCGGGCGTGGGGGTCAGCGGCTCGTCCCGGCGGCGGCGGAGGCTGGCGCGTTGGGCGTCGGTACGGGGCGCGGGGCTCTCGGCTCGGCGGGCGCGCGGGCGGCGTGGCTCGAGGCTGCGCACGAGGTCGTCGTGCTCGGCGGGGTCGGTGTCGGGGTCGTCGTGGTGTTGTTCGTGGGCGGGGAGGGGCCGTGGCGTGGCGGCGGGTCGGGGTGTGGGGAGGGGTTCGAGGATGCGGCGGGGTCGGGTGTCGTAGCGGGCGCCGGCGCGGGTGGTGATGTGGAAGCGGCCGGGTTCGGGTTGGGTGATCCGCCAGCCGGCGTCGTGTTTGGCGCGGTGGTGGTGGCGGCACAGGGCGCCGAGGTTGCGGCTCAGCGACGGGCCGCCGCGCCCGTGGTCGAGGGTGTGGTCGAGGTCGGTGCTGTGGGCGGGGCGTCCGCAGGCGGGGGCGATGCAGGTGCCGTCGCGGGCGCGGACCCAGCGGTCGATCTCGGCGCTGGGACGGCGGTGCCGTGCGTCGGCGGGGTGGACGTGGTCGTCGGGGCCGCGGGGGGTCGCGGCGAGTCCGGGTAGGCGGGCCTGGAGTTCGCGCAGCAGCGACGCCCATCCGGGGTGGTCGTTCGGGTGGAGGGCGGCGAGCAGCGTCGTCGGGACCTGGAGTTCGACGATGGCTGGTCCTGTCCGCCCCCGCCGCTGGTGGCGGCGGGGGACGGGTGGTCGCCCGATCCCGGGTGGGCGCGTGTCGGGCCCGGCGAGGGGTCGGCGGCGGGCGAGCAGGAGGTGTTCGAGGCGGCCGTCGGGGTCGGTGAGCACGACGCGCCATTCGCCGTGGCGGTAGCGCTCGAGCAGATTGCGGGCGGTGGGCGCGATGACGGTGCCCCAGCCCGGTAGCTGGGCGGGGAGGTCGTCGAGCCCGAGCGCAGTCGTTAGTCGTACCCGCACCTCGACGGTCCCGTCCCGCACCCCGGAACGGCCCGCGGGCTCGAGTCCCGTGTCGCGACCGCTCGGGTCGTCGCCGCCGTCTAGCTTCTCGGGAGGCGGCACGGCATCGGGACCGGAGTCGTTGCGGGACCCGTCATCGCCGGGCTCGTCATCGTCCGGGCCGTCGCTCGGGCCGTCCTCGGGTCCGTCGTCGTCGGGTCCGTCGTCGTCGGGTCCGTCGTCGTCGGGTCCGTCGTCGCTCGGCCCGTTGTCGTCGGTGTCGTCTGGTCCGAGTTCGGTGGCGAGCAGGTCGAGCAGGGCGTCGTCGTCGAGCCCGACCGCGGTGCCGTCGAACAACGCCATATAGACGTGCGCCCGCAGCGTGCCGATCTTCACCGGCACCCCGCGGCGGCGCAGCGCCGCCGCGAGCGCCTCCAGGCGCGCCATCCCGACCGCGGTGCGCTCCATCGGCAGGTCATAGCCGCACACGTTCGCCGTGCCCGACGGGTTCCGCGACGAGAGCACCCGCGCTTGTTTCTCGGCGGTGCGCTCCCGGCGCTCGGCCCACTGCGGGTCGAGCGCGGTCGCGACCTGCTGAATCCGCTCGATCAACGCCGCCACCGGCAACGCCGGCGCCTCGGGCAGGACCACCGCGCACACGTGGTGGGCGTGGTCGTCGGCCAGGTCGCGGGTCCAGTCGGAGATCACCCGGGCCTTGGTGTCGTCGAGCTCGCCGCCGCGCATCGCGGCGTGCACCTCGGGCAGGCGGCGCAGCAGGTCATCGGCGAGATCGAGCCAGCGGGAGGCCATCGCCCGCGACCAGCCCAGCGCGGCGGCGGCCTCGTCGCCGGAGAACTCATCGAGCAGCGCGGGGCGGCCTTTCTGCCCGTCCACCGCGCGGCCGGCCTCGTGCAACGCGGTCAGGAACCGGGCGGTGGCCTGATTACGGGCCCGGAAACACGCCCGCGCGTGATCGATGACCTCGACCCCGTCCAGCCCGGAGAGCTCGAGCGCATCGAGCACCGCGAGCGGCACCGGGGTGCCGGCCGCGCGGTCGTCGATGCTCACGAAACAGACGCTAGACCCGACCCCCGACAGCCCTGGACGATCAAGAATCGCAGGTCAGCGCCCGAGATGCCCTCGGTGGGGTGCCGTCGACCTCCGGGCCGAAGCTCTGGCCGACGGACGCGTCTCGTCCGCTCGCCATCACGCCCGGTCCATGCCCCCGGTCGTCATGCAGAGAGTCTCCGTCAGGACCTCGCCCAAAGTCGCGTCGAGCGGGGACAGCCAGTAGGCGACGGGATCGCAGTCGACGAGATTCCACCGCGCCTGCTCGTTCTGAGATTCGTCGAGCAGCACCACACTTGCCCTGCGAGCTGAACCGCCGCCGGCCCGCGTCTCCTGCCACCAGTCCCACAAGCTGGTGTCGGCCGTGACGCCGCGGGTGACGACGAAGTGGTCGGGCACCTCGGCGCCGGCCGGGGCGAACGTTGTCCGCTGCCCGTCGCCGCCGTTGCGGTACGGGACCGTCCGCAACTCCTGTCGGGGCAGCAGGACCCGGGAGAAGCCGGCCGACCCGATGCCCTCGATCTCGACGAGGAAATCGGCCGCGGAGAACGGCACCGGAGACGACATCGCGGAACCTCTCGACGAGCGTTTCGAGAGGACATTGCCGTGTCCAGCAGACGAGCGGCACCACTCCGTGAGTGATCCGGGTTGTCAGGACGACCCAGATCACTCACGTGGCCGAAGGCCCTTCACGCCTCGACGACGACTTTCTCGCCCGTGCCGGCGGGCTTCTTCTTGCCGAGCATCAGCGCCAGGACCACGGCGACCGCGCTCAGGCCCGCCGTGATCAGCATCAGGTTGTCGAACGCCGTGGTGAAGACCTGACCCGTGGCGGCCTGGTCGAGCATGTACTCCTGCAGGAGCGGGGAGGTCGTCGTGGAGCCGCCGGCGGTGGTGGGCGTCGGCTGGGCGCCCATCAGCGCGCCCATGTCGCTCATGCCCTGGGCCTGCTGGCCGGTCATCAGCGCGGTCATCGCGGCCAGGCCCATCGCCGACGAGGTCCGCTGGACGAGGTTGTTGAAGGCGCTCGCGCCGCTGGTGTTCGCGGGCGGGACGGCGGACAGGCCGTTGGTCATGATCGGCATCATCGCCAGGCCGATCCCGCCGGCGCGGAAGGCGAGGATCCACTGCAGGTGGGTGTGCGGCGTCTCGATCGAGACGTCGCGCAGCATCCAGGTGCCGATCGCCATCACCGACAGGCCGATCACGGCGGGCCACCGCGCGCCGAACTTGTCGTAGATCCGCCCGGCCAGCGGCATCATCACGGCCATCACCGCCGCCTGCGGCAGCAGCAGGATGCCGGAGTCGAAGGCGCCCATCCCCTGGAACTGCTGGAGATAGACCGGGATGTAGAACAGCACGCCGAACAGGCCGATCGAGATGATCGCGATCAGCAGCAGCGAATTGGTGAACGGCCAGAACCGGAAGACCCGGACGTCGAGCAGCGGGTGGTCGACCTCGAGCTCGATCACCACGAACAGCGCCAGGCACAGGGTGCCGAACGTCAGCAGGATGAGCACCGGGTAGCTCGTCCAGCCCCACGACTCGCCCTCCGAGAGCGCCAGCAGCAGCGAGAACAGCCCGGCGGCGATCGCCAGGAAGCCCGGCAGGTCGAAGCGCTTCGCGACCCCGCCCTTGAACCCGGGCAGCAGCACGACCGCCGCGATCGCGCCGACCACGCCGATCGGGACGTTGATGAAGAAGATCAGCCGCCAGTCGACGTACTCCACGAGGTATCCGCCGAGGGTGGGGCCGACGGCCGGGGCGACGATGATGCCGAGCCCGTACATGCCCATCGCCGCGCCGATCCGCTCCCGCGGCACGATCCGGTACACCATCGAGAGCGCGACCACCGGGATCACACCACCCGGGATGGCCTGCAGGATCCGGAAAGCGATCATGCTGTTCAGGTCCCACGCCAGCCCGCACAGCGCGGAGCCGGCCGCGAAACCGACCAGCGACAGGATGTAGGCGCGGTTGAGGCCGATCTTCTCGCCGAGCCACGCGCTCGCCGGGACGATCACGCCCAGCGCCAGCGAGTAGGACGTCGCCACCCACTGGATGTCCTCGGTGGTGGCACCGAAGTCCTTCTGCATGGCCGGGATGGCCACGTTGACGATGCTGACGTCCAGCACCGACATGAACATCCCGACGACCAGGACGATCAGCGAGACGACCCACGGCCCCGACGACGCCGGCGCGGGGGCGGGCGGTGCGGGGGACCGTGACGGAGCCGGGGCCGCATGCTGGGGAGGTGCTGCGACCGTCTCGGTACGCGGCTCGGCCGGCGTCTCGGTCGACATTTCTAGAGTGTCGCAGCGAATGGCGGCACGGGCTCGATCTCCGCGCCCGGAGGAACGGTCACGAATGGCGCGTTCCGTCCCATTCCGGTCACCGCTCCTCCTTCTGGATGTCCGCCGTGACGTTCATGCCCGGAATGAGCTCGAGACCGCGCGGGTCGTCGATCGTGATCTTCACGGGGATCACCTGGGTGACCTTCTGGAAGTTCCCCGAGCTGTTCGACTGCGGCAGCGGCGAGAAGACGCCCGCGGCGCCGCCCTGGATCTCGCGCACCGAGCCGGTCAGGGCCACGCCGGGGTAGGCGTCGACCGCGATGTCCACCGGCGCGCCCACGCGCACCGCGTCGATGTCGGTCTCGTCCACGCGCGCGGTGACGGTGAGGTCGGACAGGTCGTAGGCGACGGCGAGCTGCGTTCCCGCCGTGACGAACGCGCCCTCGGTCGTGTCGTCGGCGGCCACCGTCCCCGCGGCGGGCGCGCGGATCGTCAGCTGCGGCTGGACGTACGCGCCCTGCAGCTGCACGCGGCCCACGGCCTCGTCGCGGCGCAGCACCGTCCCCTGCGTCGCCGTCCAGTCGGTGAGGGTCCCGCTCGCGGGCGCGACGATCGGGATCTGGGTGCCGTCGATCTGCGCGTTGTCGGTGGAGACGTAGCGGCTCGAGACCACGAAGTAGTTCACCGCGAACGCGATCGCGGCGATCACCGCGACGGCCGCGATCACGATCAGCGCGATCCGCGTCGAGCGCTTGAGTGGCCGGCGCCCGGACGGGGCCGCCGGCTCCTCGCCCGTCGCCTCCGCCGTCGCGACCGGCCCGGTGGTCGGTTCGTCGGTCATCGCGCACCTCCGGTGACGAGCACCTGCTGGCCCTGCTGCAGCCCGCCGAGGACCTGGGTGCTGTCGGTGCCGACGAGCCCGGCGGTGAAGCGGGTCGGCTGCTGGCGCCCGCCCGGTTCGACGACGACCACCGAGGTGGCGCCGCCCTGCCGTCGCACCGCGCTGTTGGGGACGGTCAGCGAGTTGTCGACCTGCCCGGTCACCACCGACGCGCGGGCCGTCTGGCCCTCGCGCAGGCGCGGGTCGGGGCTGGTCAGCGCCACCGTGACGTAGTAGTTCACGACGTTCGCGATCGCCGCCCCCGACGGCGCGACCGCCTGGACCGTGCCCGCGAGCGTCGCCTCCGGGAGCGCGTCCACGCTGACGTCGACGCGCTGGCCCACCGCGATCGCGGCCGCGTCCGCCTCCTGGAACGGCACGACGACCTGCAGCGCGGAGGCGTCGTCCAGGACGGCGAACTGGGCGCCGCCGGGACGGGTCGGCGACGCGCCGGCCGCGGCGCCCGCCGCTCCCGCCGCGCCGCCGGCGCCCGCCGACGAGCTCGCCGCCGGCGCGCCCGGGATGGCGGCGCCGCCGCCGGGGGCCTGCGCCGTCGTGCCGGAGCTCGGGCCGACGTACTCGCCGACCACGCCGTTCAGGGCGGTGACGACGCCGTCGGTCGGCGCCTTCAGCGTGGTGGCCTCGAGGTCCGAGCGGGCGGTGTTCACCCCGGCGCGGGCGCCGTCGACCGCGGCGCGCGCGGCGTCGAGGGTGTGCGGGCGCTGGGCCTCCGCGGCGTCCAGGTTGTTCTGGGCCTGCACGACGCCCTGGCGGGCCTGCTCGACCTGGAGCTCGCCGGCGGCCGAGGACCCTCCCGACGACCCCCCGGCCCCCGGCGTCGACGCGCCCGCCGCCTGCGCCCCGGCGGCCCCGGACGCGCCGGCTCCGCCCGACGCACCCGCCGGCGCGGCTCCCGAGCCCCCACCCGCCGCCACACGCTCGGTGGCGTCGAGGATGCGCTGCGCCTGGTCCAGGGCCGCCTGCGCGCCGCCGACCGACGTCGAGTCCTCCGCCTGCTCCAGGCTCGCCTGCTGGCCCTCGAGCTGGGCCCGGGCCCGGCGCAGCGCCTGGCGCGCGGCGTCGTCGTCGATCGTGGCGAGGACCTGGCCGCGCGTGACGCGGTCGCCGACGTCCACCTTCACCGACGTCAGCTGCCCGCCCTGGCGGAAGCCGACGTTGACCTGGCCCGAGGACACCGACCCGACGGCCGACACCGACGTGCTCACCGACGCCCGTGCGACCGGCGCGGTGCGCGGGACGGCCGGTCCCATGGCCCCGCAGCCGGCGACGACGGCGCCCGCGGCGACGACGGTGAGACCCAGCACGCCGACCCGTCGACGTCCCCGCGACCCCGAGGTGCTGACCGCCACCCGAGCCCCCTCTGCTGGTTGGTACATACAACTATCGCGCAGCATGACACCAACGGGGGAACGTGTCTCACGGAGCATCACCTGCCGACGAGTGGAGCAATCGCCGCGGTAGAAATTGCGACCCGATCGGCCCTGGGAAGGTCACTCTGGGCGTTCGTGACCGGTTCGTCCCGGACGAACTCCGCCGCGGCGAGCGACGCCGCGGCCGATCAGGGGCCGGGATCACCCCCCACCGGCGGGTGCGCGGGCCCGCACGCCCCTACCGTGGAGTGCGTGTTCCCCTCGACCGCGCAGGCCCACGTCGTCGTCGACGAGTGGGTGCGGGCCGGGGTGACCGACGCGGTCGCGTGCCCCGGCTCGCGCAACGCCCCGCTGCTCGTCGCCCTCGAGGCGGCCGACCGCGACGGCCGCCTGCGCCTGCACGTCCGCATCGACGAGCGTGGCGCGGGCTTCCTGGCGGTCGGCCTCGGCGCCACCACCGGGCGGGTCGTGCCCGTCGTGGTGACCTCCGGGACGGCCGTCGCCAACCTGCACCCCGCCGTCCTGGAGGCGAGCCGCGCCGGGGTGGGCCTCCTCGTGGTCAGCGCCGACCGGCCCGTCGAGCTCGTCGACAGCGGGGCGAACCAGACCATCGACCAGGCGGGCCTGTTCGGCGAGGCGGCGCGGGCGTCGATCGTCATGCCGCTCGCCGAGGACCGCGCCGGCGCCGCCCGCACCTGGCGGGCCGTCGTGGCACGCGCCCTCGACCGCGCCGCCGGCACGAGCGGCGGCGACCCGGGGCCGGTGCAGCTCAACGTCCCGCTGCGCGAGCCCCTGCTCGACCCCGCCGACGACGCCCCCGGCGAGCCCGACCCGGCGCTTGCGGGCCGCGTCGACGCCGCCCCGTGGACCCGCACGATCGCCGCGCCGCCGACGTCCGTGCTCGCCCCGCTGCCGCTGCGCGCCGGCGCCCGCACGCTCGTCGTCGCCGGCTACGGCGGCGCCGCGGTGCCCGCCGGGACCCGGCTGCCCGAGGGCGTGCCGGTGCTCGCCGAGCCCACGTCGCCGCTGTGGTCGGACGCCCTCGGCGGCCGCATGCTGCACGCCGGTACCTGGGTGCTGCCGGCCGCGCTCGACGGGCTGCGCGACGACCTGCGCCCCGAGCAGGTCGTCGTCCTGGGCCGCCCGACCCTGCACCGCTCGGTGTCCCGCCTGCTCGCCGACCCGGGCATCGAGGTGCTCGCGGTGCCCGCGGTCGCCCCGAGCGGGCGGCCCCGGCCGGGCTGGACCGACGTCGCCGGCGCCGTCTCCGCCGTCGGCGCGCTGCCCGACCCGGACGACTGGAAGCCCGACCTGCACTTCGCCCGCGCCTGGGCCGAGGCGTCCGACCGCGCCGCCTCGGTGATCCGGACCGACGACGCCGAGGACGGCCCGGCGCTGGCCGCCGCCACCGTCGCGGCGCTCCCGTCCGGGGCGCACCTCGTCGTCGGCTCGTCCGCCCCGATCCGCGACGTCGCGCTCGCCGCCACCCCGCGCGGCGACGTCACCGTCCACTCGGCGCGCGGCGTCTCCGGCATCGACGGTGCCGTCTCGCTGGCGGTCGGCGTCTCGCTCGGGCACCGCGGGCCGACCTACGCGCTGCTCGGCGACCTGACGTTCCTCCACGACACCAACGGCCTGCTCGTCGGGCCGGACGAGCCGCGCGGCGAGCTGACGATCGTCGTCGCCAACGACGACGGCGGCGGGATCTTCACCACCCTCGAGCAGGGCGCCCCGCGCTATGCGGCGGCGTTCGAGCGGGTCTTCGGCACCCCGCACGGCACCGACCTCGCCTCGCTCTGCGCCGCCCACCACGTGCTCCACCGTCGCGCCACGCCCGCCGAGCTGTCCGACGCGCTCGCGCCCACCGGCCGGCCGGGCACCCGCGTGGTCGAGGTGACGATCGACCGGACGACCCGGCGCGCGGCGGGGGAGCAGAGCGCGGCGGCCGTCCGCGAGGCGCTCAGCAGCGCGGAGTAGCTGTGAGCCCCGGGTGAACCCGGAGGGTGACGCTGTCGTTCCCGCACGCGGTCACCACGGGGGATCAGGAAAGATGGCGCCGCCCCGAGCGGAACGACGAACGGAGTGCGGCAGGCGTGCTGGTGCTGGTGGTGGCGCACGCGGTGGCGGCGCTGGCCGCGCCCGCACTCGTCCGGGCGCTCGACCGACGGGCGTTCCTCGTCCTCGCGCTCGTCCCCGCCGCGGCGTTCGCGTGGATCCTCGCGCAGCTCCCCGCCGTCGTCGCCGGGCAGCCGGTCGAGGAGGACGTGCCCTGGATCCCGGCCCTCGGGATCGACATCGCGATGCGCCTGGACTCCCTCGCGGCGACGGTGTCGCTGCTGGTCACCGGGGTCGGCGCGCTGGTGCTCCTGTACTGCTCGCGATACTTCTCGGCCGGGGCCCGCGGGCTCGGCCGGTTCGCGGGCGTCCTGACCGCGTTCGCCGGCGCGATGCTCGCGCTCGTCTGGTCGAACGACGTGTTCGTGCTCTACGTGTGCTGGGAGCTCACGACCGTCTTCTCGTTCCTGCTGGTCGGCCACGACGCGGGGAAGCGGGCGAGCCGCGCGGCCGCGGTGCAGGCGCTCGTCGTCACCGCGGCGGGCGGGCTGACGATGCTCGTCGGGCTGGTGATCCTCGCCGACGCCGCCGGCACGTCCCGCCTGGACGACCTCGTCGCCTTCTTCGCCGGGCCGGCGGCCACCCCCGCGGCCCTGACCGCCGGCGTCGTCTGCGTCCTCGTCGGGGCCGTCACCAAGTCCGCGCTCGTCCCGTTCCACTTCTGGCTGCCCTCGGCGATGGCCGCGCCGACGCCCGTCAGCGCCTACCTGCACGCCGCGGCGATGGTGAAGGCCGGCGTCTACCTCGTGCTCCGCCTCGCCCCGGGGCTCGCCGACGTCGAGCCCTGGCGTCCGCTGATCGCCACGCTCGCGGTGACGACCATGCTGCTCGGCGGCATCCAGGCGCTGCGCCAGCACGACCTCAAGCTGGTCCTCGCGCACGGCACCGTCTCGCAGCTCGGGTTCATGATCCTGCTCGCGGGGGCGGGCACCCGGGACGCGGCGCTCGCGGCGCTCGGCCTCGTCGTCGCCCACGCGATGTTCAAGGCCTGCCTGTTCCTCGTCGTCGGCGTCATCGACCGCCGCGCCGGCACCCGTGACCTGCGCGAGCTCTCCGGCCTGGGACGCCGCGCGCCCGTGCTGGCCACCGCCGGCATCCTCGGCGCCGCGTCGATGGCCGGGCTCCCGCCGCTGCTCGGGTTCGTCACCAAGGAGGGCGCCTTCGAGGCGTTCCTGCACGACGCCTACGGGCCGGCGGCGGTGCCGCTGCTCGCGCTCGTCGTGCTCGGGTCGGTGCTCACCGTCGGCTACAGCACGCGGTTCGTCTGGGGCGCGTTCTGGCGCAAGCCGGGGGTCGAGGAGGTGCGCTGGCAGGCGCCGGGCGCGCTCTTCGCCACCGCGCCGATCGTGCTCGGCGTCGCCGGGCTCGCCGCGGGCGTCGGCGTCTCGGCCCTCGCCCCGCTGCTCCTGCCCTACGCCGACACGCTGCCCGTCACCTACCCGGCGCTGCTCGAGCTCGCGGTGATCCCGTCGGTCGGGGTCGCGCTGGGCCTCTCGGTGCTCGCCGTGACCCTCGGCTTCGTGGTCGGCCTGCCGCGGGTCAGCGCGCGCCTGACCGCCCGCCACCCGCTGGCCGGGGTCCGCGCGGAGATCACGTGGCGCGGCGTCGTCCACGCCCTGGAGAACACCTCGCTGCGCGTCACCGCGCTCACCCAGCGCGGGTCGCTGCCCTGGATCCTCTCGACGGTCTTCGCGGTCCTCGTGATCGGCCCGGGCCTGGTGCTGCTGGTCGGGCCCGAGCTCGGCGAGGTCCGGGTCGACCGGCTCGCGGACTCGCCGTTCCAGGTGCTCGCGGCCGTCATCGGCGCCGCCTGCGCGATCGTCGCCACCCGCGTGCGCCGGCGCCTCGGGGCGGTCCTCGTCGTCGGCGGCGTCGGGTACGCGACCGCGCTGATCTTCGCGCTCGCGGGCGCGCCCGACGTCGCGCTCACCCAGGCCCTGGTCGAGACGGCGACGCTGGTGGTCGTCGTGCTCGTCCTGCGCACGCTGCCGCGCGACATCGCCGACCGGGACACCCCGCGCCGCCGTGTCCGGCGCCTGATCGTCGCCGTGCCGGTCGGCCTGCTGATGGCCGGGCTCGGCGCGGTCGCCCTCGCCGCCCGGTCCGCGCCCGCCGTGTCCGCGGCCTACCCCGCCCAGGCCTACGGCTTCGGCGCCGGGGCGAACGTCGTCAACGTGACCCTGGTCGACATCCGCGCCTGGGACACCATGGGCGAGCTCTCGGTGATCGTCGCCGCCGCCACGGGCGTCGCGAGCCTCGTGTTCCTGCACCGCCGCTCCGGCGCGCCGCCGCGCGGCGAGCCGCAGCCCGTCGTCACCCCGACCACGCGGGCCGGCGGCTGGCTGAGGGCGGCACGGCGCGGCGACGAGGACCGGGTGCTGCTGCTCGAGGTGGTGACCCGCCTCGTCTTCCCGACGATGATGGTCGTCTCCCTCTACTTCCTGTTCGCCGGGCACAACGCGCCCGGCGGCGGGTTCGCGGGCGGGCTCGTCGCCGGCCTGTCGCTCGTCGTGCGCTACGTCGCCGGCGGGCGCTACGAGCTCGGCGAGGCGGTGCCGGTGGACGCCGGCCTGCTGCTCGGGCTCGGGCTGCTCCTCGCGGGCGGCACCGGGGTCGGGGCGCTGCTGCTCGGCGGCGAGGTGCTGCAGACCGCCGTGGTCGAGGGGTACGTGCCGCTGCTCGGGAACGTCAAGTTCGTGACGTCGCTGATCTTCGACGTCGGCGTCTACCTGATCGTCGTCGGGCTCGTGCTCGACGTGCTGCGCAGCCTCGGCGCGGAGCTCGACCGACGGCGCGTCGCCGCCGTGACCCGGCAGGAGGTGCCGACGTGACCTCGCCGATCGTGCTGCTCGCCCTCATCGGGGTGCTCTACGCCGCGGGCGTCTACCTGATCCTCGAGCGCAGCCTGACCCGCGTGCTGCTGGGCATCCTCGTGCTCGGCAACGGCACCAACGTGCTGGTCATCGTCGCCGGCGGCCGCGCGGGCGCCCCGCCGCTGGTCGGCACGGCGCCGGACGCGGAGATGAGCGACGCCCTGGTCCAGGCCCTGGTGCTCACGGCCATCGTCATCACCCTCGGCGTCACGGCGTTCCTGCTCGCCCTCATCCACCGCACCTGGACCCTCGAGCGCGAGGACGACCTCACCGAGGACGTCGAGGACCGTTCGGTGCGCCGGCGCCTCGCGCGCGGGGAGCAGGAGGACGAGGAGGAGCTCGACACCACCGGGTGCGAGAACGCCTCGGACACCGACGACGACGAGTCCGAGCTGGAGCCCGCGAGCGCCGGCGGGGAGGCCGCGCGGTGAACCCCGGGTCCAGCCTGCTCGCCACGATCATCCCGCTGCCGGTGCTGCTGCCGCTGCTCGGCGCGGGCGCGACGCTGGTGCTCTCGCGGCGCCCGACGCTGCAGCGCGCGCTCTCGGTCGTCGTCCTCACGGTCGTGGTGGTCATCGCCGCGCTGCTGCTCGTCGCGGCCGTGCAGAACGGCCCGATCGTCGTGACGGTCGGGTCGTGGCCGGTGCCGCTGGGCATCACGCTCGTGGTCGACCCGCTCTCGGCGCTGATGCTGCTCACGTCGATGACGGTGACGCTCGCCGTGCTCGTCTACGCGATCGGCCAGGGCGTCTACGACCGCGACGAGACGACGCCGATCACGATCTTCCACCCCACCTACCTGGTGCTCGCCGCGGGCGTCGCCAACGCGTTCCTCTCCGGGGACCTGTTCAACCTCTACGTGGGGTTCGAGGTCCTGCTCATGGCGAGCTACGTGCTGCTGACCCTGGGCGGGAGCCGCTCGCGGGTGCGCGCGGGCATCACCTACGTCGTCGTCAACGTGGTGTCCTCGCTGGTCTTCCTCGTCGGCATCGCGCTGGTCTACGCCGCGGTCGGCACGCTGAACCTCGCGCAGATCTCGCTGCGCATGGAGCAGGTGCCCCCGGGCACGGCGCTCGCGATCCACCTCGTGCTGCTGACCGCGTTCGGCATCAAGGCCGCGGTGTTCCCGCTCTCGGCCTGGCTGCCCGACAGCTACCCGACCGCCGCCGCCCCGGTCACCGCGGTGTTCGCCGGCCTGCTCACCAAGGTCGGCGTCTACTCGATCATCCGCACCGAGACGCTGATCTTCCCGGACTCGGAGGTCACGCAGACGATCCTGCTCGTCGCCGCCGGGCTGACGATGCTGGTCGGCGCACTCGGCGCGATCGCGCAGGCCGACATCAAGCGGATCCTGTCGTTCACGCTGGTCAGCCACATCGGCTACATGATCTTCGGGATCGCGCTCGCGACCCCGCTCGGCGTGGCCGGTGCGGTGTTCTACGTCGTCCACCACATCACCGTGCAGGCCACGCTGTTCTGCGTGGTGGGTCTCATCGAGGGGGTCGGCGGCTCGACGTCGGTGACGCGCCTCGGTGGGTTGATGAAGGCGTCGCCCGTGCTCGCCGTGCTGTGGTTCATCCCGGCGATCAACCTCGGCGGCATCCCGCCGCTGTCGGGCTTCGTGGGCAAGCTCGGGCTGGTGCAGGCCGGCGTCGTCGACGGCTCCGCGCTCGCGTGGGTCGTCGTGGTCGTGGCGGTGCTGACGAGCCTGCTGACGCTCTACGCGGTGACCAAGGTCTGGGTGCTGGCGTTCTGGCGCCCGGCCGACCAGATCCCGGTCCCGGACGCGCCCGACGAGACCGCCGAGAGCGAGGACGAGTACGGCGACGAGGACAGCGACGACGAGGAGGCCGCCGGGGACGGTGACGCCGCCCGGCCCTCGGGCGACGGCGGCCTGCCCGGCGCCCCGTCGCCGCGGACCGGCGTGCTCACCGGTGTCCGCCCCGGCACGGCGCGCACGATCGCGCGCCAGGAGGCCAACATCGGCGCCGAGGTCGACTGGCCGGTCGCACGCCTGGCCCCGGCGGACGGCACGCCGGCCCTCTCCGGGCGGCTCCTCGGCGCCCCCGGCGACCGGGTGTCGAGCCGGCTGCCCAAGGTCATGGCGGGCGCCACCGGCGCGCTCGTCGCCCTCGGGCTCTCCCTCACCGTGGTCGCCGGCCCGCTCTACGCGGTCGCCGACCAGGCCGCCGACGACCTCGTCGCCCGCTCCCCCTACATCTCGGCCGTGTTCGCGCAGACCGTCGACGACCGGGTGGCGCGGTGAGCGGGGGGAGGGGGAACGGCCCGACCCCGCCCGACACCACGGGCCTGCTGCGCCGCGCCGTGCCCGTCGTCTGGCTCGTGCTGGTGTGGGTGCTGCTGTGGGGGACGTTCTCCTGGGCCAACGTGCTCGGGGGGCTCGTCGTGGCGCTCGTGGTGCTGGTGGTCTTCCCGCTGCCGCCGGCGCCGGGACGGAGCTGGCTGCGTCCCGGCCCGGCACTGCGCACGCTGCGTCGCTTCGTCGCCGACCTCGTCGTGTCCAGCCTGCAGGTGGCGTGGCAATCGCTGGAGGCCCTGCGCCCCGGCCGGCCGATCCGCAGCTCGGTGGTCGCGGTCCGCCTCGAGTCCTCGTCGGAGTTCGTCATGGCGATGGCGGTCGAGATCCTCTCGCTGGTGCCCGGCAGCCTGGTCATCGAGGCCCGCCCGGAGGAGCGCACGCTCTACGCGCACGTCCTGGGGGCCGACGACGCCGAGGCGGTGGCCGCGTTCCGGGCGCAGGTCGCGCGCCTGGAGGCCGACCTGGTCGAGGCGCTGGGCCGCCCCCAGGCCGCCGGCGCCCCGTCCGAGGAGATCCCGTGAGCACACTGCCCGCCCTGCTCGACGCCGTGCTCGTCGTCTCGCTCGTCCTGCTGGGGATCTCGGCGGTGCTCGTCGTCGTGCGCCTGCTGCGTGGTCCCACGGGGCTCGACCGGCTCGTCGCGCTCGACGTCCTCGTCGCCGAGTTCCTCTGCGGGCTCGTCGCCTACGCCGCGCTGACCGGTGACTCCGCGCTGGTCCCGGTGGTGGTGGCGATCAGCCTGGTCGGGTTCCTCGGGTCGACCACCGTCGCGCGCTTCGTGCGCCGGGGGACCGACCGGTGAGCCCCGGCAGCCGCGAGGGGCTGGCCGTCACGCTCGACGCGATCGGCACGGTCGCGATCGTCGCCGGGGTGCTGCTGACCCTCGTCGCCTCGATCGGCCTGCTCTCCCTGCCCGACGTGCTGAGCCGCATGCACGCGGCGACGAAGCCGCAGGTCGTCGGGCTGCTGCTCGTGGTCATCGGGGGTGCGCTGCACCTGCGGACCAGCGTCGACGTCTGGATGCTCGTGCTGGTCGGGGCGTTCCAGCTCGTGACGGCGCCGGTGACCGCGCACGTCGTCGGCCGCCTCGCCCACCGCGGTGACGGGGTGCGCCGCGACCTGCTCTACGTCGACGAGCTCGTGGACACCCGGGACGGCGCCGACCCCGGCCCCGACCGCCCCGAGCCCGACGAGCCCGACGTGGAGGACCCGGACGTCCCGGCGCCGCGGGGCGGGTGGACGGAGGGGTCGTGAGGCGCCTCCCTAGAATCGGTGCGGTGACCTGGTGGCGCGAGCTCGTGCGGCGCACCCGCGCGCGCGTCGCGCCCTTCCTCGCCGAGGCGCTCGACCTGATCCGCCCGGCGGGCCGCCGCGCGCCGGAGATCGTCGTGGTCGCCGGTGTCGTGGTCAGCGTGCTGCTCGGGCTCGTGCTCGTCGGCGCCGCGCGCAACGACGCCCACATCGACGCCGCGCAGGGCGCCGCCGTCGCCGAGGTGCTCGAGGGCGGGTCGCGGCCCCACGTCTACGTCCGCTTCACCACCGTCGAGGGCGCGGTGCTCACCCCCGAGAAGGGCGTGTTCTACCCGCGCGGGCTCGAGCCGGGCCAGCTCGTCGAGGTCGAGTACGACCGCACCGACCCCGAGCTCGTCCGCGTCGCCGGCCGCACCTGGACCGAGGGCCTCGTGCCCGTGCTGCTCGGCCTGCTCGCGTTGTGGGCCGTCGTGGGCCCGTCGGCCTGGTTGCTCGCGCGGGCGCGCCGGCGGCGCCGCGAGGCCGCGCTGGCCGCCGCGCGCTGGCGCAACGAGGTCGCGGCGTCCGATGAGCGCGAGGACGGCGAGCCCGAGATGGCCGGGGCGGCGCCGCGGTGAGCGCCCGCTCGCGGTCGAAAGGTCCGGCTCCGCTGCGCTCCGCGTCCCAGGGCACCCGCGCCGAGCTCGACCGCGACCCGGCCGCCGTGGCCCACATGTTCGACGGGGTCGCGGCGCGCTACGACCTGACCAACACCGTGCTGTCGTTCGCCCAGGACGTCCGCTGGCGCCGGGCCACCCGCGAGGCCCTCGCCGTCGGCCCCGGCGACACGGTGCTCGACGTCGCCGCGGGCACCGGGGTCTCCACCGTCGAGCTCGCCCGCACCGGGGCGCGCTGCCTGGCCACCGACTTCTCGCTGGGCATGCTGCGCACCGGCCGGGCGCGGGTCGGGGACGCGGTGCCCTTCGTGGCCGCCGACGCGCTGCACCTGCCGATCCCCGACGCGTCCGTCGACGCCGTCGTCATCTCGTTCGGCCTGCGCAACACCGTCGACGTCGACGCCGCCCTCGCCGAGTTCGCCCGCGTCACCCGCCCCGGCGGCACGCTCGCGGTCTGCGAGTTCTCCCGGCCGACCTGGGGCCCGTTCCGCCGGCTGTACACCGACTACCTCATGCGCGCGCTGCCCCGCGTCGCGACGGCGGTCAGCTCGAACCCCGACGCGTACGTCTACCTCGCCGAGTCGATCCGCGCCTGGCCCGACCAGGCCGCCCTCGCCGCCCGCATAGCCGCCGCGGGCTGGCGCTCCGTCGCCTGGCGCGACCTCACCGGCGGCATCGTCGCCCTCCACACCGCGACCAAGCCCTCCTAGGGCGCCGACGCACGGGGTGTGTGTCAGCGTGGCGGCCATGCTGACGTTCAACGTCAGTATTTCCGCCACGATCATCAGCAGATCGAGCTGGCGGATTTCCTGACGACCAACGTCAGCGTGGCCGCCACGCTGCAACACCCGGGCACTCGCGCGACCAGGAGAGCTCGGAAGAGCTGGGTCTTTCTCCGCTGGTCACCGAGTCCAAACCACCCTCGGCGGGCGATCTCGCCACGCGATCCCTACACTCCCGAGCGACGCTAGTGAACGGATTCACAAGGAGCGCAGTCGCCGTGTCCGCCACCACCGGAGCGCGCCGCAGCCCCGACAGCGACGCCGACGTCGTGGTCGTGGGTGCCGGTCCCGCAGGCTCCACGGTCGCGACGTACCTGGCGCGCGCCGGACTCGACGTCCTCGTGCTCGAGAAGGCGACGTTCCCGCGGGAGAAGGTCTGCGGCGACGGGGTCACGCCGCGCGGGGTGAAGCAGCTCGTCGACCTGGGCGTCGACACCCGCGAGGAGGCCGGCTGGCGCCACCAGCGCGGCCTGCGCGTGGTCGGCGGCGGCGCGAGCGTCGAGCTCGACTGGCCCGAGCTCGCGAACTACCCCGCCTACGGCCTCGTGCGCCCCCGCCGTGACTTCGACCAGATGCTCGCCGACCACGCCCGCGCCGCCGGCGCCCGCGTCGAGGAGGGCGTCTCGGTCGCCGGGGCGACGCGCGACGAGCGCACCGGCCGGGTCACCGGCGTCGAGGCCCGGCGCGGCCCCGAGCGCACCCCGGTGACCTACCGGGCCCCCCTCGTCGTCGCCTGCGACGGCGTCGGCGCGCGCACCGCGCTGAGCCTGGGCATCGCCAAGCGCGACGACCGCCCGCTCGGCGTCGCCGTCCGCCGCTACTACACGAGCCCGCGCCACGACGACGACTACCTCGAGACCCACCTCGGCCTGCACGACGGCCCCGGCGTCGGCCCCGACCTGCACGGCGGCTACGGCTGGATCTTCGGGATGGGCGACGGCACCGCGAACGTCGGCCTCGGCGTCCTCGCCACGCAGCAGAGCGACAAGCGCGACTACCGCGCGATGCTGCGCTCCTGGCTCGACGGCCTGCCCGAGCAGTGGGGGCTGCGCGAGGAGAACGCCGCCGGCCCGATCGGCGGCGCCGCGCTGCCGATGGGCCTGAGCCGCACGCCGGTCTACCGCGACGGGCTCGTGCTCGTCGGCGACGCCGGCGGGATGGTCAACCCGTTCAGCGGCGAGGGCATCGCGTACGCCCTGCAGTCCGCCGCGCTCGCCGCCGAGTGCGTCGTGCAGGCCCTGTCCCGCCCCGAGGGCCCCGCTCGCGAGCGCGCCCTCGGCGCCTACCCCACGGCCGTCCGGCACGAGCTCGGCCGCTACTACCGCGTCGGCAACCGGGCGGCGGGCGCCCTCGGCCGGCCGCGCTTCATGCACCACGCCCTGCGCCTCGGGCTCCCGCGGCGTCGGGTGATGGGCGCGGCGCTCAAGCTCTTCGCCGGGCTCACCGACGGGCGGGACGGGGACGCGGGCGACCGCGTGCTCGAGCTGGCCCTGCGCATGGTGCCGCCCCTGAGCGACGCCCCCGACGGGACGAGGAGCCGGAAGGGGGAGTCGACGGCGGCGTGACGGGCCGTCCGAGCACCAGGTCAGGCACGGGTTAGGCCGCCCTCACCACGGGACCACGGCATGGTCCTCATTAGGGTCGGCGTCCGCCCGACCAGCGTGATCCACCGCACGGCCCCGCACGTGGGCCGTGGCACCGGTACCACCACCACCCGCACTCCCGACGCGCAGCACCGGGGAGGAAGGAGACGACGATGCTGGACCTGTACGTCCCGCTCATCGTCATGTTCGCGCTGGCGGCCGCGTTCGGGCTGTTCTCCGTCACGGCCGCACCGTTCATCGGGCCGCGCCGCTACAACCGCGCGAAGCTCGACGCCTACGAGTGCGGCATCGAGCCGTCGCCGCAGCCGATCGCCGGCGGCGGCCGCATCCCGGTGGCCTACTACCTCACCGCGATGCTGTTCATCCTCTTCGACATCGAGATGGTCTTCCTCTACCCGTTCGCGGTGAACATCGACGCGCTCGGGTTGTTCGGCCTCGTCGAGATCGTGCTGTTCGTGGCGACCGTCGCCTTCGCCTACGCCTACGTGTGGCGTCGCGGCGGGCTGGACTGGAGCTAGACATGGGACTGGAAGAGAAGCTCCCGAACGGGATCGTGCTGGCCAGCGTCGAGAGCCTGGTCAACTGGACCCGCAAGGCGTCGCTGTGGCCCGCCACCTTCGGGCTGGCCTGCTGCGCGATCGAGATGATGACCTCGGGCGCCCCGCGCTACGACCTCGGCCGCTTCGGCATGGAGGTGTTCCGCCCCAGCCCGCGGCAGGCCGACCTGATGATCGTGGCGGGTCGCGTCACCAACAAGATGGCCCCCGTCCTGCGCCAGATCTACGACCAGATGGCCGAGCCCCGCTGGGTGCTCGCCATGGGCGTCTGCGCGTCGTCGGGCGGGATGTTCAACAACTACGCGGTCGTGCAGGGCGTCGACCACGTCGTGCCCGTCGACATGTACCTGCCGGGCTGCCCGCCGCGGCCCGAGATGCTGATCGACGCGATCCTCAAGCTCCACCAGAAGATCCAGAACGAGCCGCTCGGCCCGGTGCGCGCCGAGCTCGCCGCGGAGCGCCGGGCGCAGGGCGAGAAGCTCGAGCTGCTGCCCTCCTCCGAGGTCTACGGCAAGAAGGACCGCAAGACGGGGGAGGCGAAGGCCGAGCATGTCTGGTGACGAGAACAAGCCCAAGCCGCCCGGGACCGGCGCCGGCGGCGCGAGCGGCCCGACGGGCGCGTCGAACCCCGGCTCCGCCGGCACCGCCTTCGGCCCCCAGGAGATCGCGCGCCGCGACGTCAGCGGCTCCACCGCCGGACGGGCCCGGGAGGGCATGTTCGGCATCCAGGGCTCCGGTGACACCTCCGGCTTCGGCGGCCTGCGCCTGCCCGGCTACGCGCCGGCCCCGGCCGAGCGGCCCTACGGCGGCTGGTTCGACGAGGTCGTCGACGAGACCACCGCGGCACTCGCCGACGACGGGGCCGCGGACTTCGACACCTGCGTGCACCAGGTGACCGTCGACCGCGGCGAGATGACCTGGTACGTGAACCGCGAGCAGCTGGTGCGCCTGGCCCGCACCCTGCGCGACGACCCCGCGCTGCGCTTCGAGTTCTGCTCGGGCGTCTCCGGGGTCGACTACGGCGAGGGCGTGCCGCAGCAGCTGCACGTCGTCACCCACCTGCTGTCGATGACCTACCGGCGCCGGCTGCGCCTCGAGATCGCCCTCGAGCTCGACGACGCCCGCTGCCCGTCGCTGGTCGAGGTGTACCCGACGGCCGACTGGCACGAGCGCGAGACCTGGGACATGTTCGGCGTGGTCTTCGAGGGCCACCCGAGCCTGACCCGGATCCTCATGCCGGACGACTGGAACGGCCACCCGCAGCTCAAGAGCTACCCGCTCGGCGGCATCCCCGTGGAGTACCACGACGCGGAGATCCCGCCGCCCGATCAGCGGAGGGCGTACACGTGACCGAGACCCGAGACCCCTACGCCGCCTCCAGCCGCGAGACCACCGAGGGCACCGTCTACACGGTCACCGGTGGCGACTGGGACGAGATGGTCGACCAGACCGCGGGCGACGAGCGCATCGTCATCAACATGGGGCCGCAGCACCCGTCGACGCACGGCGTGCTGCGCCTCGTGCTCGAGCTCTCCGGCGAGACCGTGACCGACGCGCGCCTCGTCATCGGCTACCTGCACACGGGCATCGAGAAGAACTGCGAGTACCGCACCTGGACCCAGGGCGTCACGTTCGTGACGCGTGCGGACTACCTCGCGCCGCTGTTCAACGAGACCGCCTACTGCCTGTCGGTCGAGCGGCTGCTCGGCGTCGAGGTGCCCGACCGCGCCGCGACGATCCGCGTGCTCCTGATGGAGATCAACCGGATCGGCTCGCACCTCGTCGCCCTCGCGACGGGCGGCATGGAGCTCGGCGCGCTCACCGGCATGACCAACGGCTTCCGCGAGCGCGAGGAGGTCCTGCACCTGCTCGAGTTCCTCACCGGCCTGCGCATGAACCACGCGTTCATCCGGCCCGGCGGGGTCGTCCAGGACCTGCCCGAGGGCTACGAGGAGCGCATCCGCGCCTTCGTCAAGGTCATGCGCGACCGGCTGCCCGGCTTCCACAAGCTGCTCACCGGCAACAAGATCTGGCGCCAGCGCCTCGAGGGCGTCGGCTACCTGCCGCTGGACGGCTGCCTGGCGCTCGGCGTCACCGGCCCGATCCTGCGCTCGGCGGGGCTCGCGTGGGACCTGCGCCAGGTCGAGCCGTACCTCGGCTACGAGCACTACGACTTCGAGGTCCCCACCGACACGGCCGCCGACAGCTTCGCCCGCTACCTGCTGCGGGTGGAGGAGATGAGCCAGTCGCTGCGGATCATCGAGCAGGCCCTGGAGCGTCTCGAGCCGGGCCCGGTCATGGTCGAGGACGCGAAGATCGCGTGGCCCGCGCGGCTGTCGATCGGCGCCGACGGCATGGGCAACTCGCTCGAGCACGTCCGCCGGATCATGGGCCAGTCGATGGAGTCCCTGATCCACCACTTCAAGCTGGTCACCGAGGGCTTCAAGGTCCCGCCGGGGCAGGCGTGCGTGCCGATCGAGTCGCCCCGCGGCGAGCTGTCGGCGCACCTGGTCTCCGACGGCGGCACCCGCCCGCTGCGGGTCCACATGCGCGACCCCAGCTTCGTCAACCTGCAGGCCGCCCCGGCGATGGCCGAGGGCGGGATGGTCTCCGACGTCATCGCCGCGCTGGCGAGCCTCGATCCCGTGATGGGGGGTTGTGACCGATGAGCCGCGCGTTGGGTCCCGAGGCGCCGGCCGCGCCGCCGGTCGAGCCGGACCACGCCATCGACGAGGCCGGCGGGGTCCCCGCCGCCCACGCCGCCCTGTCCGCCGTGGACATCTCGATGTTCGACGGGGTCCGCGACCGGGCGGCGGCGATCATCGCCCGCTACCCGCAGCCGCGGTCGGCGCTGCTGCCGCTGCTCCACCTCGTCCAGCACGTCGAGGGCCACGTCTCCCGCGCCGGCATCGCGTTCTGCGCCGAGGCCCTGGAGATCACGACCGCCGAGGTCTCGGCGGTCGCGACCTTCTACACGATGTACAAGCGCGAGCCCGTCGGCCGCCACCTCGTCAGCGTCTGCACCAACACGCTGTGCGCGGCCCTCGGCGGCGACGACATCTACGCCGCCGTGCGCGAGCGCCTCGACGGCATCGGGCACGAGCAGACCAGCGCCGACGGCGCGGTGACGATCGAGCACGCCGAGTGCCTCGCGGCCTGCGACCTCGCGCCCGTGCTCACCGTCGACTACGAGTTCTTCGACAAGCAGACCGTCGACTCGGCGGTCGAGATCATCGAGGCGCTGCGGCGCGGCGAGAAGCCCGCGCCGACGCGCGGGGCGCCGCTGACCAATTTCCGCGCGGTCGAGCTGCTGCTCGCCGGGTTCTACGACGACCCGGCCGTCGGCGGTCTCGAGGCCGTCGCCGGCCCGTCCGCGGCCGAGGAGAGCCTGCGCGGCGCGCGGCTGGCCGAGGAGCGCGGGTGGACGGCGCCCGCCGTGCCCACCGCGTCCGACGCGTCCGACGAGGGAGACAGCGCATGACCACGCCCGACCCCCTCACCCCGGTGCTGACCAAGCGCTGGCTCGGCCCGGAGTCGTGGACGCTGCGCCACTACACCGAGCTCGGCGGCTACGAGGCGCTCGACACCGCGCTGCAGACGTTCCCGGACGACCTGATCACGCTGATCAAGGACTCCGGCCTGCGCGGCCGCGGCGGCGCCGGCTTCCCGACGGGCATGAAGTGGAGCTTCATCCCGCAGGCCAAGCCCGGCGAGGAGCCCACCGGCCCGGCCGCCAAGCCGAAGTACCTCGTCATCAACGCCGACGAGGGCGAGCCCGGGACCTGCAAGGACGTCCCGCTGATGATGGCCGACCCGCACTCGCTCATCGAGGGCTGCATCATCACGAGCTGGGCGATCCGCGCGCACTTCTGCGCGATCTACGTGCGCGGCGAGGTCGTGCACTGCCTCCGGCGCCTGCACGCCGCGGTGCGCGAGGCCTACGACGCGGGCCACCTCGGCAAGAACATCCACGGCACCGGGTTCGACCTCGACATCGTCGTGCACGCCGGCGCCGGCGCGTACATCTGCGGCGAGGAGACGGCGCTGCTCGACTCGCTCGAGGGACGCCGGGGTCAGCCGCGCCTCAAGCCGCCGTTCCCGGCGACCGCGGGCCTCTACGCCGCGCCGACCGTCGTCAACAACGTCGAGACGATCGCGACCGTCCCGTCGATCGTGTCGGGTGGCAAGGACTGGTTCCGCACGATGGGCCGCGAGCGCTCGCCCGGCCCGAAGATCTACTCGCTGTCCGGGCACGTCGAGCGTCCCGGACAGTACGAGGCGCCGCTGGGCACGACGCTGCGCCAGCTCCTCGAGCTCGCGGGGGGCATGAAGGACGGCATCCCGCTGAAGTTCTGGACGCCTGGCGGCTCGTCGACCCCGCTGCTGACCGACGAGCACCTCGACGTCCCGCTGGACTTCGAGGGCGCCACCGAGGCCGGCTCGATGCTCGGCACCACCGCGCTCATGATCTTCAACGAGACCGTGTCGGTCCCGTGGGCGGTCATGAAGTGGACCGAGTTCTACGAGCACGAGTCGTGCGGGAAGTGCACGCCGTGCCGCGAAGGCTGCTACTGGCTCGCCGGCATCCTGCGCCGGATGGTCGACGGCGAGGGCACCGAGGCCGACATCGACACGCTGCTCGACGTCTGCGACAACGTCCTCGGCCGCTCCTTCTGCGCCCTCGGCGACGGCGCGGTCTCGCCGATCACCAGCGGCATCAAGTACTTCCGGCAGGAGTTCGTCGACCTCTGCACGGCGCAGCGCCGCCACCCCGAGGTCGACCGCATCGTGGAACTGAGCGGAGCCAGCGCGTGACCCAGGCACCGGAGAAGACCACCGCCGACGACGACCTCCCTCCCGTGCCGGAGGGGCACGTCCGGCTGACGATCGACGACCGCGTCGTCGACGCCCCGCAGGGCGAGCTGCTCATCCGCACGTGCGAGCGGCTCGGCATCGTCGTCCCGCGCTTCTGCGACCACCCCCTGCTCGACCCGGCCGGCGCCTGCCGCCAGTGCCTGGTCGAGGTGGAGATGGGCGGGCGCAAGATGCCCAAGCCGCAGGCCAGCTGCACGATGACCGTCGCCCAGGACATGGTCGTCAACACCCAGATGACCTCGCCGGTGGCCGACAAGGCGCAGCAGGGCGTCATGGAGCTGCTGCTCATCAACCACCCGCTGGACTGCCCGATCTGCGACAAGGGCGGCGAGTGCCCCCTGCAGAACCAGGCGATGTCCTCGGGGCGGGCGGAGTCGCGGTTCGTCGAGGAGAAGCGGACGTTCGCGAAGCCGCTGCCGATCTCCGACGAGGTGCTGCTCGACCGCGAGCGCTGCGTGCTCTGCCAGCGCTGCACCCGGTTCTCCCGTCAGATCGCGGGCGACCAGTTCATCGAGCTGCTCGAGCGCGGCGCGCACCAGCAGATCGGCACCGAGGAGACCGCCTTCGGCGAGGGCGAGGACTTCCAGTCCTACTTCTCCGGCAACACCATCCAGATCTGCCCGGTCGGCGCGCTGACCTCGGCGTCCTACCGCTTCCGCTCGCGGCCGTTCGACCTCGTGTCGACGCCCGGCGTCTCCGAGCACGACTCCTCGGGCGCCGCGGTCCGGCGCGACTGGCGCCGCGGCGCGGTCACCCGCGTGCTGGCGGGCGACGACCCCGAGGTCAACGAGGAGTGGATCGACGACAAGACCCGCTTCGCGTTCCGCTACACCCAGGCCGCCGACCGCCTGCTGCGGCCGATGGTGCGCGGCGACGACGGCGAGCTGGCGGAGACCTCGTGGACCGAGGCCCTCGAGCGCGCGGCGCAGCTGCTCGTCGCGGCGCGCGACGGCCAGGGCCCCGAGGACGAGGAGGGCCACCGCAAGCAGGGCGTCGGCGTGCTGCCCGGCGGGCGCGTGACCGTCGAGGACGGCTACGCCTACGCCAAGTTCGCCCGCCTCGCGCTGCGCACCAACGACGTCGACGCTCGGGCGCGCGCGGCCTCGGACGAGGAGCTGGACTTCCTCGGCACGCGGGTCGCGGGCACCGGCCCCGACCACGTCTCCTTCGACGCCCTCGAGAGCGCGCCCGCGGTGCTGTGCGTGGCGCTCGAGCCCGAGGAGGAGGCGCCGGTCGTCTTCCTGCGCCTGCGCAAGGCGGCGCGGACGGGCACCGCGGTGCACCACCTCTCGCAGTGGTCGACGCCCGCGGTCGTGAAGACCGGCAGCCGGCTGGTCCGCTGCGCGCCGGGCGACGAGGTCACCGCCCTCGGGACGCTGCCCGACCCCGTCGCGGCGGACCTCGCGAAGCCCGGTGCCGTCGTGCTCGTCGGCGAGCGGGCCGCGCAGGTGCCCGGCCTCTACGCCGCGGTCGCCGACCTCGGCGCGCGGACCGGGGCCAGGGTCGCCTGGATCCCGCGCCGGGCGGGGGAGCGGGGCGCGCTCGACGCCGGCGCCCTGCCGACCGTGCTGCCCGGCGGCGCGCCCGTCGCCGACGCCGCCGCCCGGGCCGAGCTCGCATCCCGCTGGGGCGTGACCGAGCTGCCCTCGGACGCCGGGCGCGACCTCGGCGAGATCCTGCGGGCGACGGCCGACGGCGAGCTCGCCGGCCTGGTCGTCGGCGGCGTCGCGCTCGACGACCTGCCCGACCCGGACCTCGCGCGGCGCGCCCTCGAGACCGCCGACGTCGTCGTGTCGCTCGAGCAGCGGCGCACCGAGGTCACCGACCGCGCCGACGTCGTGCTCCCGGTCGCACCGGTGATCAACAAGGCGGGGACCTTCCGCAACTGGGAGGGCCGCGACCGCCGCTTCGCCACCACCATCGACCCGTCCGGCGGCTCCGCGGGCCGGGTCGGCGGCACGGCGGCGACGACGCTGCCCGACTGTCGGGTGCTCGACACCCTCGCCGTCGAGATGGACGTCGACCTGTTCACCCAGACCCCGGAGGCCACGGCCGCCGAGTTCGCCCGCGTCGCCGAGGCCCTGGGCGGTCACCGCGGCGGGGCGACCGGCACCTTCGCCTCGTCCCGGCGAACGAACGGCGCTCTCGCTGCGTCCGAAGCAGCGAACGCGCCGTTCGTTCCCGGCGAGGGGTCGGCGGACGGAGCAGCCGACGTCGACGTCGAGGTGATCGACGTCGAGGTCGCCGAGGTGGTCGACGGCGAGCTGGTCGAGGTGGCCGAGGTCGTGGAGGTCGTCGAGACCCCGGTCGACCCCACCTCTGGCCGCGCGCTGCGCCTCGCCACGTGGCGCCAGCTGCTCGACGGCGGCGCGCTGATGGCCGGCGAGCCGGAGCTCGCGGGCACCGCGCGGCCGCCGAAGTTCCGGGTCTCGGCGCAGACCGCGCGCCGGCTCGGGTTCGCGCAGGACGACCCCGCGCAGCTCGAGGGCCCGCGCGGCTCGCTGATCCTGCCGGTCGAGGTCGCCGACCTCCCCGACGACGTCGTGTGGGCCCCGGCGCGGGTCCCGCACCTCGACGGCGAGGTCGTCACGCTCGCCGGTCTCGGTCTCCACCACGGCGGGACCGTCCGCCTGCATGACGGGAGCTCGTCGTGAATCCGGTCCCCCCGCCGGGGTACACGCAGTCGCTGATCGCGGACGACCCGTTCTGGCTGACGCTGATCAAGGTCCTCGTGATCTTCGTCCTGCTGATGCTGATCACGCTGTTCATGATCTGGTTCGAGCGCCGGGTCGTGGGCCGCATGCAGCAGCGGCCGGGGCCGAACTGGAACGGCCCGTTCGGGCTGCTCCAGAGCCTCGCCGACGGGCTCAAGCTCGCGTTCAAGGAGGACATCCGCCCCGTCCTCGCGGACAAGGCGGTGTTCTTCATCGCGCCGGTGCTCTCGGTGGTGCCGGCGTTCGTCGCGTGGTCGGTGATCCCGCTCGGCCCCGAGGTCTCGATCTTCGGTGAGCAGACCGCCCTGCAGCTGACCGACCTGCCGGTCGGCGTGCTCGTGGTGCTGGCCTGCTCGTCGATCGGCGTCTACGGCATCGTGCTGGCCGGCTGGGCGTCGGGCTCGCCGTACCCGCTGCTCGGCAGCCTGCGCAGCGCCGCCCAGGTGATCTCCTACGAGCTCGCGCTCGGCCTGTCGATCATCGCGGTGGTCCTCTACGCCGGCTCGCTCTCGACCGCCGACATCGTCGCCGCGCAGTCGACCGGCTGGTACGTCTGGCTGCTGCCGGTCAGCTTCATGATCTTCGCGGTGTCGATGGTCGGCGAGACCAACCGCGCGCCGTTCGACCTCCCCGAGGCCGAGTCCGAGCTGGTCGGCGGCTTCCACACCGAGTACTCGTCGCTGAAGTTCGCCCTGTTCTTCCTCGCCGAGTACGTCAACATGGTCACGCTCTCGGCGGTGGCCACGACGCTGTTCCTCGGCGGCTGGATGGCCCCCTGGCCCCTCTCGCTCATCCCGGGCGTGAACGAGGGCTGGTGGCCGCTGCTCTGGTTCTTCGGCAAGACGCTGGCGTTCCTGTTCGTCTACGTCTGGCTGCGCGGCACGCTGCCCCGCCAGCGCTACGACCAGTTCATGCGCCTGGGCTGGAAGCTCCTCATTCCGGTCAGCCTGGTGTGGCTGATGCTGGTCGCGACGCTGCGGGTGCTGCGCACCGAGCTCACGACCGGCCAGATCCTCGTGGTCGGCGGCATCGCGCTGGTGATCCTGGTCGGCGCGGCCCTGCTGATCCCGGACCAGGCGCCCCCGGAGGAGGACAAGGAGCCGCCGGTCATCACCGACTACCCCGTCCCGCCGCTCGACCTCGCGGTCCCGGAGACGCCGAAGCGGCGCCGGCGCGCGGTGGCGGGCAAGCGGGACGACCAGCAGGCCACCGAGACCGTGGGTGCCGGCACGAGTGGGGAAGGAGACCGCTGATGGGCATGTTCGACGGCGTCGCCGGGTTCGGCGTCACCTTCTCGACGATGTTCCGCAAGGTCGTCACCGAGGACTATCCGCGGGTGAAGAAGGTGACCGCCCCGCGCTACCACGGGCGGCACCAGCTCAACCGGCACCCGGACGGCCTCGAGAAGTGCGTCGGCTGCGAGCTGTGCGCCTGGGCCTGCCCGGCCGACGCGATCTACGTCGAGGGTGGCGACAACACCGACGAGGAGCGCTTCTCGCCCGGTGAGCGCTACGGCGCGATCTACCAGATCAACTACCTGCGCTGCATCGGCTGCGGCCTGTGCATCGAGGCGTGCCCGACGCGGTCGCTGACGATGACCAACGAGTACGAGCTCGCCGACGACGACCGCCAGGACCTGATCTACGACAAGGACCGCCTGCTCGCCCCGCTGCTGCCGGGGATGGAGCAGCCGCCGCACCCGATGCGTCTCGGCGAGAACGAGCAGGACTACTACGTGCAGGGCCCGGAGATGGCGCGGCGCCCCGACGTCCAGGACCAGGTCCGCGAGGAGATCCCGATGGTGTCGGGGGCCGCGACGCCCGACGCCGTGCCCACGCAGGAGGCGCGGTGAGCACCGTGAACGCCCTGCTGGCCGCCGCGCCGATGACGGGCGGCGGGGAGATGTCCACCGGCGAGTCGGTCGCGTTCTGGATCCTCGGCCCGGTCGCCCTCGCCGGCGGCCTCGGCATGGTCTTCGCGCGGAACGCCGTGCACTCGGCGCTGTGGCTCGTGATGACCATGCTCTCGCTGGGCGTGCTCTACATGGTCCAGCAGGCGCCGTTCCTCGGGTTCACGCAGATCATCGTCTACACCGGCGCGATCATGATGCTGTTCGTGTTCGTGCTGATGATGGTCGGGCGCGACGCCTCGGACTCCGTGGTCGAGGTGCTGCGCGGCCAGCGGCTGGCCGCGGCGGTGCTCGGCGTCGGGCTCGGCGGGCTCGCGGTGGCCGCGGTCGCCGAGACGCTCTCGGCGGTGGGCCCGGTGGGGCTCGGCCCGTCCTACGGCCCCGAGGCGCGCGGCAACGTCCAGGCCCTCGGCACCAGCATCTTCCGCGACTACCTGCTGCCCTTCGAGCTGACCTCGGCGCTGCTGATCACCGCCGCCGTCGGCGCGATGGTCTACACCTTTGCCGGCCAGGCCCGCCGCAAGCAGGCCAGCCAGCGCGAGCGGGTCGTCGAGCGCCTGCGCGGCCCGCTGGCCGGCTACGGCTCGCGGTCCGGGCCCGGTGTCTTCGCGACCGCCGACTCGGTCGCCACCCCGGCGCTGCTCCCCGACGGCTCGGTCGCCCCGGCGTCGCTCTCGAAGATCATCGAGGCGACGCGGCGCGAGCGGCTCGACGCCGACATCGCCGACGTCCAGTCCGACAGCGGCCCGGCCGGTGAGGTCGACGCGCGCGCCCTCCGGGGCGGGGACGACTCCGACGTGGGCGCCGGCAGCACCCACGACCGCCTCAGCGAGGGCGACAGCGAGGGAGCCCGATGAGCCCCACGATCTACCTGCTGCTCTCCGCGCTGCTGTTCGCCATCGGCGCGGTCGGTGTGCTGGTCCGGCGCAACGCCATCGTCGTGTTCATGTGCATCGAGCTCATGCTCAACGCCGTGAACCTGACGCTCGTCACGTTCGCCCGCATCAACGGGTCGCTCGGCGGTCAGATCATGGCCTTCTTCGTCATGGTCGTCGCGGCGGCCGAGGTCGTCGTCGGACTCTCGATCATCATGGCCATCTTCCGCACGCGCCGGACGACCTCGGTCGACGACGCGAACCTACTGAAGTACTGAGGGGGTTCGAAGAGTCGTGTCGTCTCTGCTGGCCGCCGCCCCGCTCCCCCCGGTGCTCCCCGCCGAGGGCGCTGCGAGCGCGGCCTGGCTCCTCGCGGCGCTGCCCGCCCTGGGCGCGCTCGTGCTGTTCGTCGGGGGCCGTCGCACCGACCGCTGGGGACACGTCCTCGGCGTCGCGACGGTCGTCGCCTCCTTCGTCGTCGCCGCGGTCCTGTTCGCCGGGTCGCTCGGGCTGCCCGCCGAGGAGCGGGTCCGCGACCTCGGGCTCTACGACTGGATCGCCGTCGGCGCGCTGAACGTCGAGTTCGGGCTGCGGATCGACCCGCTGTCGCTGACGTTCGCCCTGCTCATCACCGGTGTCGGGTCGCTGATCCACATCTACTCCGTGGGCTACATGTCCCACGACCCGAACCGCCGCAAGTTCTTCGCGCAGCTCAACCTGTTCGTCGCGGCGATGCTCGTGCTCGTCCTCGGCAACGGGTTCGTGACGCTCTACCTCGGCTGGGAGGGCGTCGGTCTCGCGTCCTACCTGCTGATCGGCTTCTACACGGGACGCCGGTCGGCGGGCAGCGCGGCCAAGAAGGCGTTCCTGATGAACCGCGTCGGTGACGTCGGGCTCGCGCTGGCGATCTTCCTGCTGTTCCTCGAGCTGGGCACCACCCAGTACGGCGAGGTGTTCGCGCGGGCCGGCGAGATCTCGCCCGGCGCCCTGACCGCGATCACCCTGCTCCTGCTGCTCGGCGCGTGCGGCAAGTCGGGTCAGTTCCCGCTGCAGGCCTGGCTCCCCGACGCCATGGAGGGCCCGACCCCGGTGTCGGCGCTCATCCACGCCGCCACGATGGTCACCGCCGGCGTCTACCTCATCGCCCGCGCGAACCCGCTCTACGACCTGGCGCCGGTCGGGCAGCTCGTCGTGACGATCATCGGCGCGATCACCCTGGTGCTCGGCGCGATCATCGGGTGCGCGTACGACGACATCAAGAAGGTGCTGGCGTACTCCACGGTCAGCCAGATCGGCTACATGATGCTGGCCGTCGGGCTCGGACCGGTCGGCTACGCCGCGGCGCTGGCCCACCTGCTCGCCCACGGGTTCTTCAAGGCCGGCCTGTTCCTCGGGGCCGGCTCGGTGATGCACGGGATGGCCGACGAGACGGACATGCGCCGCTTCGGCGGGCTGTGGCGGCACATGCCGGTGACGTTCTGGACGTTCACCGCAGGCTACCTGGCCCTGATCGGCTTCCCGTTCCTCTCGGGCTTCTACACGAAGGACCTGATCATCGAGGCCTCGCTGACCGCGGGTCCCGTCGCCGGCTGGATCTTCGGCATCGCCACGCTCGGCGCCGCCGGGCTCACCGCGTTCTACATGACGCGCCTGATGCTCATGACGTTCTTCGGGCCCGAGCGCTGGAAGGACCTGCACCCACGGCGCATCGACGGCGCCGACCTCGAGGACCCGCCCGAGCACTACCACCCGCACGAGTCGGTCGCGGCGATGACGGCGCCGATGGTGCTGCTCGCGATCGGGTCGGTGGGCGCGGGCGCGTTCCTCGTCGGCGGCGAGCGCCTGGGCACCTACCTGGAGGCCTCGCTCGGCGCGCCGATCGAGCCCCACGACCTGCCCGCGGCCTTCCCGGTCGGGCTGGTCCCGTATGTCGCGACGGTGATGATGCTCGCCGGCGCCGGCCTGGCCTACGTGCTCGTCGGGCGCCGCGAGGTGCCGGTCGAGCGCCCGCAGCGGGTCAGCCTGCCGGTGCGGGCCGCCCGCGCGGACCTGTACGCGAACACGATCAACGAGGGCATCATCGCCCGCCCGGGCATCTGGCTCTCGCGGGCGCTGGTCTACCTCGACAACCGCGGCGTCGACGGGGCCGTCAACGGCATCGCCGCCCTCCTGGGCGGCTCGTCGGGCCGCCTGCGGCGCACGCAGACCGGCTTCGTCCGCTCCTACGCCCTGACCATCCTGGGAGGCTCCGTCGTGCTCGTCGCGGCCCTGCTCGTCGTGGGCGGCGCCGGATGAGCGCGCTGCTGCTGGCCCTGCTACTGCTCCCGCTGATCGGAGCCGCCGTCTGCGGCGTGATGGCGGGCCGCGAGAACCTGGACCGGGCGGCCCGCGCCGTCGGGCTCGGGTTCTCCGCGGTCTCGCTGGTGCTCGTGGTGATCGTCTGGTCGCTGTTCAGCACGGCGCCTGACGCGCCCCGGTTCCAGGGGAGCCTCTCCGTCGAGTGGATCCCGGCCTTCGGGGTGTCGTTCGCCCTCGGGCTCGACGGCATCGCGCTCACGATGATCGCGCTGCTCTCGGTGCTCGTGCCGATCGTGCTGGTCTTCGCGGCGGCCGACAAGCTGCCCCCGGGGCGCACGGGCGCCGGGTTCACCGCGCTGATCCTCGCGACCCAGGGCGTGCTCGTCGGCGTCTTCGCGGCGACGGACGTGTTCCTGTTCTACGTCCTGTTCGAGGCGATGCTCATCCCGATGTACTTCCTCATCGGACGCTTCGGCGGGCCGCGCCGCCAGTACGCCGCGGTGAAGTTCTTCCTGTACTCGTTCCTCGGCGGCCTGATCATGCTCGCGTCGGTGATCGGGCTGTTCGTCGCGAGCGACACGCGTCTGGGCCAGGGGACCTTCGACTGGACCGCGCTGCAGGGGATGGCCGCGCAGCTGCCGCTGTCGACCCAGATCCCGCTCTTCCTCGGGTTCTTCGCCGCGTTCGCGATCAAGGCGCCGCTGGTGCCGTTCCACACGTGGCTGCCCGACGCCGGTGCCGAGGCCCCGATCGCGGGCAGCATCATCCTGCTGGGCCTGCTGGACAAGGTCGGCACGTTCGGGTTCCTGCGCTACACGCTGCCGCTGTTCCCCGCCGCGTCGCGGGAGCTCGCCCCGCTCGTGCTGACCCTCGCGGTGATCGGCGTGCTCTACGGCGCCCTGCTGGCCGCCGCGCAGACCGACCTCAAGCGCTTCGTCGCCTACACGTCGATCGCGCACTTCGGCTTCATCGCGCTCGGCATCTTCGCGTTCTCGTCGCAGTCGATCGCCGGGTCGGCGCTCTACATGGTCAACCACGGCATCTCGACCGCGATGCTCTTCCTCGTCGTCGGCCTGCTGATCCGCCGCGGCGGCACCGCCGACATGACCGAGTACGGCGGCGTCGGGCGGGCCGCCCCGCTGCTGGCCGGCATGTTCCTCGTCGCCGGGCTCTCGACGATCGCCCTGCCCGGCACGAACTCGTTCATCAGCGAGTTCCTCGTGCTGCTGGGGTCGTTCCCGAACCAGCCGGCGTTCACGGTGATCGCGACCGTCGGCATCGTCTTCGCCGCCCTGTACATGCTCTGGGTCTTCCAGCGCACGATGACCGGCCCGCTGCGCGGCGCCGCCGTCGTCGGGGACGGCCCGGGGGCGGCGTCGGCGGCGACCTTCGGCACGGAGACCGGCGACGACTCCTGGATGCGGCGCACCACCGCCCGGTTCGGCGATCTGAACCGCGGCGAGATCGCGCTGCTCACCCCGCTGGTCGCCCTGATCCTCGTCCTCGGCTTCTTCCCCGGTCCGGTCCTCGAGGTCCTCGACCCGACGGTGGCGGCGACCATGAGCGAGGTCGGCGTGCCCGACCCCGTGACCCAGAACGGAGTGGCGCGATGAGCCCGCTGACGTCGGCGATGCCGACGATCGACTACGGCGCCATCGCGCCCGTCCTGATCGTCCTCGGCGGGGCGTGCGTCTCGGTGCTGCTCGAGGCCCTGCTCCCGTGGCGCGTGCGCGGCCGGGTACAGCTCGGGTTCACCCTGCTCGTGGTCGTGGCGGGTCTGCTGGCCGTCATCGTCCGGTCGACGTCCGGCGCGCCGGCGGTGACGACGCTCGCGGGCGCCCTGGCCGTCGACGGGCCGGCGCTCTTCCTGTGGGGCACGCTGCTCGCGCTGGCGATCCCGAGCGTGCTGCTGCTCGCCGACCGCTCCGTCGAGCCGGGCGGGGCGTTCGTCGCCGACCCGGTGGCGCTGGGCGAGGCCGAGGAGAAGGAGAAGGCCCGCGAGGCGCGCGTCGCGGTCGGCGCGCGCAGCGGGGGCGGCGGCCGGTCCCGGGCGCGCACCGGGGGCGGCGACGGCGCGGGTCGTGACGGCGCCGGTCGCGACGGCGGGCGCGGCCGCGCCCTGCGGGCCCGCGACACCGTCGAGGGCCACACCGAGATCCACCCGTTCGTCCTGTTCGCGCTCGGCGGCATGCTCGTCTTCTGCGCCGCGGACGACCTGCTGACGATGTTCATCGCCCTCGAGGTCCTCAGCCTGCCGCTGTACCTGCTCTGCGGCCTGGCCCGGCGCAAGCGGCTGATGAGCCAGGAGTCGGCGGTCAAGTACTTCCTGCTCGGCGCGTTCTCCTCGGCGTTCTTCCTCTACGGGCTCGCGCTGCTCTACGGCTACGCGGACTCGGTGAAGCTCGCGGACATCTCGCAGGCGGCCGCGGGCTCGCTGCGCCCGGACTCGCTGCTGTTCGGCGGCCTCGCGCTGCTCGTCGTCGGGCTGATGTTCAAGGCGTCGGTGGGCCCGTTCCACACCTGGACCCCGGACGTCTACCAGGGCGCGCCGACGTCGGTGACCGCGTTCATGGCGGCCTGCACCAAGGTGGCCGCGTTCGGCGCGATCCTGCGGGTGTTCACCGTCGCGTTCGGCTCGACGGTGTGGGAGTGGCGCGGCGTGCTGTGGGCCGTCGCGATCGCGTCGATGGTGATCGGCGCGGTGCTCGGGCTCACGCAGACCGACGTCAAGCGCATGATCGCGTACTCGTCGGTGGCGCACGCGGGCTTCCTGCTGCTCGGGGCGATGGCCATCACGCCGGCCGGTCTCTCGGCGACGCTGTTCTACCTGCTCGCCTACGGGTTCACGACCGTCGCGCTGTTCGGGCTCGTCTCGCTCGTGCGCGGCCCGGACGGGGAGGCGACGCACCTCTCGGCGTGGGCGGGGCTCGGGAAGCGCTCGCCGGTGGTCGCGGCCGCGGTGACGTTCCTCATGCTGGCGCTCGCCGGGATCCCGCTGACCAGCGGCTTCACCGCCAAGTTCGCGGTGTTCTCCGCGGCCCTGGCCGACGGCATGACGCCGCTGGTCATCGTGGCCCTGGTGGTCAGCGCGGTGGCGGCGTTCTTCTACCTGCGGCTCATCGTGCTCATGTACTTCTCGGAGCCCGCCGCCGACGGCCCGACCGTCAGCGTGCCTGGCCCCTTCACGACGGTGGCGATCACACTGGGGGTCGTGGTGACCCTGCTCCTCGGTGTCGTGCCGACCGCCGTCCTGGGATGGGCCGACGGCCTGTCCTTCTTAGGCTAGGGAACGTGTCCGCACCCGATCCCGCGCTGACCCAGGTCGCCGGCCTGCCCATCGCCGACCCCGACCTCGCCGCCGCGGTGAGCGACGGCCTCGACCGCGTCGAGGAACTGCTGCGCCGCGAGGTGCACAGCGACTACCGGTTCGTCACCGACACGTCGCTGCACCTCATCGAGGCCGGCGGCAAACGGTTCCGCCCGCTGCTGACGCTGCTCGCCGCCCAGCTCGCCGGCGGGACGTCGGAGGACGTGGTCGTCGCGGCGACGTCGGTGGAGCTCGTGCACCTGGCGACGCTGTACCACGACGACGTCATGGACGAGGCCGTGATGCGCCGGGGCGCCGACAGCGCCAACGCCCGCTGGGACAACTCGATCGCGATCCTCACCGGCGACTACCTGTTCGCCCACGCCTCGCGGCTCGTGTCGCAGCTGGGGCCCGAGGCGGTCCGGATCATCGCCGAGACGTTCGCCGAGCTCGTCACGGGCCAGATGCGGGAGACCCGCGGGGCCCGCGACGGCGAGGACCCGATCGACCACTACCTGGCGGTCGTGGCCGAGAAGACGGGCTCGCTGATCGCCACGTCGGGACGCTTCGGGGCGATGTTCGCGGGGGCCCCCGACGAGCACGTGACGGCGATGCGCCGGTTCGGGGAGATCATCGGGACCGCCTTCCAGGTCTCCGACGACATCATCGACATCGCCTCGCCGTCCGGTGACTCGGGCAAGACCCCGGGCACCGACCTGCGTGAGGGCGTCGCGACGCTCCCGGTGCTCTACGCGCTCGCCGGCGACGGCCCCGAGGTGCCCCGGCTGCGCGAGCTGGGCGTGGGGACCCGCGAGCTGGGCGACCCGGAGGTCGGCGAGGCGCTCGAGCTGCTGCGCGGCTCGCGGGGCCTCGACGAGGCGCGCGCGGCCCTCGACGCCCGCGCCGACGCCGCCCGCGCGGAGCTCGCGACGCTGCCCGACGGCCCCGCCCGCCGGGCCCTCGAGGCCCTCCTCGACTACACGATCGCCCGGACGGGGTGATGGCTCCGCCACGTGAGTGGAATGGGTCGTCATGACGACCCATTCCCCTCACGTGCGCGCAGCGCATCCACCGTGAAGATCAGCAGGGCGGCCCAGACCAGGCTCACCCCGATCCAGCGCGACACCGGCATCTCCTCGCCGGCGACGAAGACGCCGAAGAGGAACTGCAGGGTCGGGTTGATGTACTGCAGCACGCCCAGGGTGGCGAGCGACAGCCGCTTCGCGCCCGCGGCGAAGAGCAGCAGCGGGATCGCCGTGATCGGTCCCGCGGCCACCAGCAGCAGCGCGTGCCCGACGCCGTGGCCGGTGAACGTCCCGATCCCCATGACCTGGATGACGACGATGAACACGATCGCCAGCGGGCCCAGCAGGAAGCCCTCGGCGGTCAGCCCGGGGATCGGGTCGAGCGGCACCCGCTTCTTGACCAGCCCGTAGACCCCGAAGCTCACCGCCAGCACCAGCGTGATCCAGGGCAGCCGCCCGGTCCCGACGGTCAGCACGGTGACCGCGGCCGCCGCCAGCCCGATCGCCACCCACTGCGCCGGGCGCAGGCGCTCGTGGAGCACCAGCACGGCGAGCAGCACCGCCACCAGCGGCGTGCCGTAGTAGCCCAGCGCCGCGTCGACGACGTGGTCGTGGGTGGTGGCCCAGATGTAGGTGCCCCAGTTCATCCCGATGAGCACCGACCCGGCCGTGATCAGCAGCCAGGTGCGCCACGAGAGGCCCCGCAGGTCCGACCACCGGCGCGCGACCGTGATGACGGCCAGCATGCCGAGCAGCGTCCACGCCACCCGGTGGGCGACGGACTCGACGGCGTCCGCGGGCGCCAGCAGCGGCCAGAACGCCGGCGAGACGCCCCACAGGACGTAGGCGGTGACCGCGGCCGCGTAGCCGCGACCGACGCCCCCGCCCCGCCGATCCGCGTCGACCGTCTCCAGGGACGGGTCGACGGTGGCCACCTCTGCACTTCACCACGGAGTGGGCGGCCGTGCGGGATGACTCACGCCGCAGGCGCGACCAGCCGGAATGCCGAGCCCGAGCTGCCCTGGCTCCACGCGCCGGGCAGCGCGGCGGCGAGCGCGTGCTGGGCGCGCCACCCGGTGCAGTGGCCCGGGACGACGAGCGCCGGGTCGAGCTCGGTCAGCGCCGTCACCGTCGGGCCGATCACCGGCTCGAACCAGGGCCCGCCCAGGTGCAGCCCGCCGAGCAGCGCGTGCAGGCGCGGCACCCCCGTGAGGCGCCGGGCGTGGCGGACGATGTTGACGGCGCCGGCGTGCCCGCAGCCGGTGAGGACCACGAGCCCGCGGCCGCGGAGGTGGACGACGAGCGCCTGGTCGTCGACGACGAGGGGGTCGTGCTCCCACGCCGTGCCGGTCCAGGCCTGGTGCGCCGGGGGCATGCCCCGCTCGAACTCGGTGGTCCGGTCGACCTCGCCGGTCAGCAGCACCGATCCGTCGACCAGGAGGCTCGGCTCGCGCCGCTCGAGCAGCGCGAACCCCTCGCCGTCCAGGGCGCGCGGGCTGAGGGTCGGCAGCTCGTCGGGCTCGCGGCCGGGCACGGAGAGGCGGCGGCGCGTCCAGGCGCGCGGGTGCACGACCATCGGCATCCGCGCCGGCCCGAGCCGCCGGGCCAGACCGGCGAGCCCGCCCGCGTGGTCGAAGTGCCCGTGGCTGAGGACGACGCCCTGGATCGCGGTGAGGTCGACGCCCAGCCGGTCGGCGTTGACGACCAGCGCGTCCGGGGACAGGCCGGTGTCGAACAGCAGCGTCGTCGTCGTGGGGCCACGCCGGACCGTCACCAGCGCCGCGAACCCGTGCTCGGCGACCAGACCGACCGCGGTCCGGCCGCCCTCGAACTGCGGCGCATCGGCGCTCCCGACGGTGAAACCGGGCCGCCGCGCGCGCTCGTCACCGACCAGGAGCGCGTCGTAGACGTTGTCGACGAGCGTGGTCACCTCGACCTCGTCGACGGGCTCCAGCGCGATCGGGTCCACGGCCTCGCCGAGGGCCTGCCGGGGCACCGCCTGCGCGGCCCCCGCGACCGATCCGTCGTCGCACACCTACGCCTCCTCCACCCGTCCGTCGCCGCATGGTGCGGCGACGGCGGGCGGAGGGGAAGGGGCCTACTGCTCGTTCTCGGGCTCCGGCAGGACCGCCCAGGTGTCCTTGCCGGAGAGCAGGGCCTGGAGGTTGTCACCCCGCTGCTGGGCCTGCTCGGTGGCCGCCGTGACCTGGCCCCGCGCGCCGTCGTCGTAGGTCGGGCGGTCGACCTTGCGGAAGATGCCCGTGACGGTGTGCGTGAGGTCCTGGTCGGACAGGCGCGAGAGCGCGAAGGACTGCGTCGGGTCCTCCTCGCCGGCGCGGTGGGTGACCACGGCGTCCTCGCCCACGTCGGCGATGCGGGCGACCTCGAGGCCGCCGGACGCCGAGCGGACGACGCCGTACTCGCCCTCGTTGCCGAAGCGGATCGGCTCGCCGTCGACGAGCGGGATCAGCCGCTCGGCCACCTCGTCGCCCTTGCGCAGGACGTCGAACGACCCGTCGTTGAAGATCGGGCAGTCCTGGAAGATCTCGACGAGCGAGGCCCCGCGGTGCGCGGCGGCCTGGCGCAGGACCTCGGTGAGGCCCTTGCGGTCGGAGTCGAGCGCGCGGCCCACGAACGTCGCCTCGGCACCCAGGGCCAGCGACACCGGGTTGAACGGGGCGTCCACCGAGCCCATCGGCGTGGACTTGGTGACCTTGCCGACCTCGGAGGTCGGCGAGTACTGGCCCTTGGTCAGCCCGTAGATCCTGTTGTTGAACAGCAGGATCGTGATGTTCATGTTGCGGCGCAGCGCGTGGATCAGGTGGTTGCCCCCGATCGACAGTGCGTCGCCGTCACCGGTGACGACCCAGACCGACAGGTCCGGGCGCGTGACCGCCAGGCCCGTCGCGATCGTCGGCGCGCGCCCGTGGATCGAGTGCATGCCGTAGGTGTCGAGGTAGTACGGGAAGCGCGACGAGCACCCGATGCCCGAGACGAACACGATGTTCTCGCGCTTGAGCCCCAGCTCCGGCAGGAACGAGCGCACGGACGCGAGCACGGCGTAGTCGCCGCAGCCCGGGCACCAGCGGACCTCCTGGTCGGAGGTGTAGTCCTTGGCCTTCTGCGTCTCGTCGGTGGTGGGGACGAGGTCGAGACCCCCACCGAACGACGGCTGACCCAGCTCCACGGCGGTCATGCGGGCAGGTCCCCCTTCACGGCGTCGGTGAGGACGCCGGCGAGCTCCTCGGCCTGGAACGGCAGGCCGGCGACCTTGGTGTACGAGTGCGCGTCGACCAGGAACTTCGCGCGCAGCAGCATCGAGAGCTGCCCGAGGTTCATCTCCGGCACGACCACCCGGCGGTACGAGCGCAGCACGTCGCCGAGGTTGGACGGCATCGGGTTGAGGTGGCGCAGGTGGGCCTGGGCCACCGACATCCCCGCGGCGCGGACCCGGCGGCAGGCGGCACCGATCGGGCCGAACGACGAGCCCCAGCCGATGACGAGCACGTCGGCGTCGCCGTCGGGGTCGTCGACGGTGAGGTCGGGGACCTCGATGCCCTCGATCTTGGCCTGGCGCAGCCGGACCATGCGGTCGTGGTTGTCCGGGTCGTAGGAGATCGTCCCGCGGCCGTCGGCCTTCTCCAGGCCGCCGATGCGGTGCTCGAGCCCCGCCGTGCCCGGGATCGCCCACGGGCGGGCCAGGGTGTCGGCGTCGCGCAGGTAGGGCCAGAACTCCCCGGACCCGTCGGGCGCGTTCGGCTCGGTGGCGAACGTCGTCGTCAGGTCGGGCAGATCGGCCACGTCGGGGATGGCCCACGGCTCGGAGCCGTTGGCGATCGCGCCGTCGGAGAGCAGGAACACCGGGGTGCGGTAGGTCAGCGCCATCCGCACGGCGTCCAGGGCGGCGTCGAAGCAGTCGGCGGGGGACTGCGGCGCGATGATCGGCACCGGGGCCTCGCCGTTGCGCCCGTACATGGCCTGCAGCAGGTCGGCCTGCTCGGTCTTGGTCGGCAGGCCGGTCGACGGGCCGCCGCGCTGGACGTCGAGGATCAGCAGCGGCAGCTCGAGGGCCACCGCGAGACCGATCGTCTCCGACTTCAGCGCGACACCCGGGCCGGACGTCGACGTGACGCCCAGGGCGCCGCCGAACGACGCGCCGAGCGCGGCGCCGATGCCCGCGATCTCGTCCTCGGCCTGGAACGTCGTGACGCCCATGCCCTTGTGCTTCGAGAGCTCGTGCAGGACGTCGGACGCCGGGGTGATCGGGTAGGTCCCGAGGAACACCGGCAGCTTCGACTGCTGCCCCGCGGCGACGACGCCGTAGGCCAGCGCGAGGTTGCCGGTGATCTGGCGGTAGGTGCCCTCGGCGAGACGCGCGGGCGCGACCTCGTAGGTGACCGCGAAGCTCTCGGTGGTCTCGCCGTAGTTCCAGCCGGCGCGGAAGGCGAGGATGTTCGCCTCGGCCAGCTCGGGCTTCTTGGCGAACTTCTCGCGCAGGAACTGCTCGGTGCCCTCGGTGCCGCGGTGGTACATCCATGAGAGCAGGCCGAGCGCGAACATGTTCTTCGCGCGCTCGGCGTCCTTCTTGCTCATCCCGGTCGGCTCGAGCGCCCCGCGGGTCAGCGTCGCCATGGCGACGTGGTGCGTGGTGTAGGGCTCGAGCGAGTCGTCCTCGAGGGGGTTGGACTCGTAGCCGACCTTCGCGAGGTTGCGCTTGGTGAACTCGTCGGTGTTGACGATGAGCATCCCGCCGTGCGGGAGGTCCTTGATGTTCGCCTTGAGCGCGGCCGGGTTCATCGCCACCAGCACGTCGGGGCGGTCGCCCGGCGTGAGGATGTCGTAGTCCGCGAAGTGGAGCTGGAAGCTCGACACCCCGGGAAGCGTCCCGGCAGGGGCGCGGATCTCGGCGGGGAAGTTGGGCAGTGTGGCGAGGTCGTTCCCGAATGCCGCGGCCTCGGAGGTGAACCGGTCACCGGTCAGCTGCATGCCGTCCCCGGAGTCGCCCGCGAAGCGGATGACGACCCGATGGGTCTGGCGCACCTCCCGACTCGGCGGCCCGACGGCGGTGTCAGTGCTCATCGAGCTCTTCCGTCCCTTCGCACTCCTCGTGGGTACGTCCGCTCAGGAAGCGGACTACCCAGGCTAACCTCACCGCTCCGTGACCTGTCGGCGGCTGGTCGTGGGTCACAGCCTGGACCGAAAAAGGACGATCGTGCACGGCCGGTGTTCCGTGTCGCGGGACCGCGCTACTTCTTCCCGGTCGCGGCCCGCACGCGGGCGAGGCCCTCGCGGAACCCCTCCGAGCGCAGCGACTCGAGCTGCGGCCCGACCTCGACGGCGACGGCGTCGCGGTGCCGGTCGAGCTGCGCGGTCGCCCGCAGCGTCGCCTTGGTGGCGACGACGAGCTCGCGCGGCGCGGCCGCCGCGACCGACGCCATGCGCAGGGCCTCGGCGACCGCCGCCGATCGCCCATCGCTGCCCTCGCCCGTGGCCACCCGCAGCACCAGGCCCAGCTCGGCGGCCCGCGCGGCGTCGAGACCCTCGCCGCCGAGCAGCATCGCCGTCGTCGTCTGCGGGCCGAGGAGCCGCTGCGCCATCCAGGTCATGCCGCCGCCGGGGTGCACGCCGAGGCGCAGGAAGCCCGGCTCGAAGCGGGCGGTGTCGCCGGCGATGCGCACGTCGGCGGCGAGCGCGAGGTTGAGCCCGGCGCCGACCGCGGGCCCGTCGACGGCCGCGAACGTCGGCAGCGGGCACTCGGCGAGGGCCAGGAAGCCGGCGTAGATGTGCTCGAGCGCGTCCGGGCCCGCCTCGCCCGCGGCCGCGAGCTCGTCGAGGTCGCCGCCCGCGCAGAAGGCCGGCTTCGGGTCGTCGTCGCCGGTGACGACGACGGCGCGCACCGCCTCGTCGGCGGCGACCTCGCCGAGCACGGCGACGAGGCGCTCGGAGAGGGCGCCGGTCATCGCGTTGCGCCGCCGGGGGTCGGAGACCGTGAGCAGGGCGACACCGTCGAGGCGCTCGACGCGGACATCCGGGTCAGACATGGCCACCAGCATGCCGTCCACGTGACGCGGCTCGCGGCCCGGGAGTCGTTGCCATGGGTAACGTCTGGCGCGTGCCGATCTCGATCGAGCCGCCGGCGGACGCCGAGCCGCCGCAGCGCAACCCCAAGGCGCCCGCCCCGGGCGAGCGCACCACCTCGCACTTCGAGGGATGCCGTGGCTGCGGCGACGTGCCGGGCAGCCTGCGCATCCGGTCGTGGGTCGGGGACGACGGGATCTCCGTGGTCAGCCGCTTCGACGTCCTCGACGAGCACCAGGGCGCGCCGGGCCTGCTGCACGGCGGGATGCTCATGACGGCGTTCGACGACGCCCTCGGCACCGCCTACACGCAGGTCTCGCGCTCCGCGGTGACGGCGCGCCTGGAGACCGACTTCCGCCGCCCGGTCCCCGTCGGCACCGCACTGTGGCTGCGCTCGCGTGTCGACGCCGTCGTCGGCCGCAAGATCTACGTCTCGGGCGACGCCCGCCTCGGCGATCTCGACGGCGAGGTCGCCGGCACCGCACGTGCCCTCTTCCTCAAGGTCGGCGTCGAGCACTTCCTGCGCCACGGGCGTCCCGAGGACCTCGAGGCGCTCGGGGCCTCCCGCGAGGTGATCGAGGCCGCGCGCGCCGCACACTGAGCGCGGGAACGGGCATCCTCCTGCCATCGTTGTCCCTGGTGGAGCACGTACGAGGGAGGAGCAGGGTGCGCAACGGACTGAAGACGGCCGCGCTGCTCGGGCTGATGAGCGCGATCGTGCTGATCATCGGCTCGCTCTTCGGCCGCACCGGGCTGCTGATCGCGCTGGTGGTCGCGCTGGGCGTCAACGGCTACTCCTACTTCTTCTCCGACCGCCTCGCGCTGCGCGCGATGCACGCCCGCCCGGTCGGCGAGGCCGAGCAGCCGGTGATGTACCGGATCGTCCGCGAGCTCGCGACCGACGCGCACCAGCCCATGCCCCGGCTCTACGTCAGCCCCACCGACGCGCCCAACGCCTTCGCGACCGGGCGCAACCCGCGCAACGCCGCGGTCTGCGCCACCACCGGCATCCTCGCGCTGCTCGACGAGCGCGAGCTGCGCGGCGTGCTGGGCCACGAGCTCTCGCACGTCTACAACCGCGACATCCTCATCTCCTCGGTCGCCGGCGCGCTCGCGAGCGTCGTGTCGTACCTCGTGCTCGCCGCGCAGCTCTTCGGCGGCAGCCGCAACTTCCTCGCGACCCTCGCCGTCGCGATCATCGGGCCGTTCGCGGCCGCGATCATCCAGATGTCGATCAGCCGGTCCCGCGAGTACCAGGCCGACGCCAGCGGCGCGACGCTCACGCACGACCCGCTGGCCCTGGCCTCGGCGCTGCGCAAGCTGCAGTACGGCACGGCCGTCGCGCCCCTGCCGCCCGACCCGCAGCTGGTCAGCCAGTCGCACCTGATGATCGCGAACCCGTTCCGCGCGGGCGAGGGCCTCTCGCGGATGTTCTCGACGCACCCGCCGCTCGAGGACCGCATCGCCCGCCTCGAGGCCATGGCCCGCCACGGCTCTTGACGCCTCCGGCGCCCCGCGATCAGATACCGGCAGCGTCGCGTCCGGGCCGGTGTCAGACCGGCGGATGGAGGCGCCGGAGCCCTGGAGTGACACACCCCATGGCCGTTCGTATCGATCACCTCGCGCTCGCCGCCCACGACGCGCACGAGTCCGCCCAGTTCCTCGCCGACGTCCTCGGCCTGCCCGACCCCCACCCCTGGGGGTCGTTCATCGCCGTCGACGTCGACGACACCTTCACCATCGACTACGCCGTCCCGCCGTTCGAGTTCCCGGGCCAGCACGTCGCGTTCCTCGTCGGCGAGGACGAGTTCGACGTGGTCCTGGCGACGCTGCAGCACCGCGGCATCACGTACTGGGCCGATCCCCAGCAGCGCTGGGTCGGGCAGTACAACACGAACGACGGTGGCCGCGGCCTGTACTTCGACGACCCCGGCGGGCACCACTTCGAAGTGATCACCCGCCGGTACGGGTCCGGTGGGTGAGGTCCGGCGCGCCGGGCCCGACGACGCGGCGACCGTGGCGACCCTGCTCGACGACTTCAACACCGAGTTCGACACCCCGACGCCCGGGGTCGCGGTCCTGACGGCGCGTCTCACGGAGCGGCTCCGGGGCGACGACCTCGTCGCCCTCCTCCACGACTCGCCCGATCGGCCGGCCGACGGTCTGGCCGTCGTCTCGTTCCGCCCCAACGTCTGGTTCGACGGCCCCGTCGCGCTGCTCGACGAGCTCTACGTGCGCCCGGACCGTCGCGGGCGGCGGATCGGGCACGCGATCATCACCGCCGTCGAGGCCCTGGCCGCCGGGCGCGGCGGGCGGATCGTCGAGATCAACGTCGACGGCGAGGACGTCGACGCCCGCCGCTTCTACGCCGCGCACGGCTACGCGTTCATCGAGCCCGGGGCGACCGAACCGAGCTACTACTACGCCAAGGAGTGGTGACGACCCCGGGACGGACCAGGGGTTCTCCCCGAGGTGCCGGGCCGGCGCGGGCGCGACGGTGGTCCGCATGACGATCGCCGCGCGCCAGACGGAGCGGGTCACCCGCGTGTTCCTCCTCGCCGACCAGGAGGCGGCCCGGGGTGCCGACGCCCGCGTCCGGACCGTCCACCTCCTGGTCGGCCTCGCCCGGGAGGAGCGTGACCGCGGCGGGGGCGTCCTCGACGCGCTCGACCTCGACGGCGTGCGTGCCGAGGCCGCGATCCGCTACCGCCGGGGCGACCGGCGACACGGGCGCCGCCCCTACACCCCGGGGGCGGTCGCCGCGCTCGACGCCGCGGTCCGCGTCGCCGACGAGTCCGCCGACCCGACCCTCGGCGTGCGCCACCTCCTCGTCGCCGTCCTCGCCGACGACGCCGAGGACGCGTCGCAGGTCCTGCACGCCCTCGACGTCGACGTCGACCGGCTGCGCGCCGAGGCCCGGCGCGAGCTCGCCGCCGACACCAGCCCGCGCCCCTACGCCGCCGCGGCGCTCGTCATGCCCCAGCTCGACCGGATCCTCGACGCGCTCGGGCGCATCGACCGGCGCCTCGTCACGCTGGAGACCCGCGAGGCGTGAGGCCGTCGGGGATCGCGGCGATGGCCTCCCGCGTCTCGGTGGGGTCCAGGTAGTCGTCGGTGTGCTCGAACTCGGCGAGCCGTCCGCTCGCCCCGGTCAGGAAGCCGAGGCGGACGGTGCTCGGGCCCTCGACGGCGCCCAGCGCCCACGCCGCGGCGACCCGGGCGATCGCGGCGGGCGCCCGCATCGCCCAGAGGTGGTAGGCCCGCGTCACCCCGGCGGCGGGGACTCCGCTGAGGTCCACGCCGAACGGCTTGGCGACGGCCTCGGCGCCCCCGAGGTCGACGACCATGCCGAGGTCGCGGTGGCGGTACTCGCGCGTCGGCTGCCCGGTCAGGCTCGCGGCGACGTTGGCCGCGGTGGTGCGCGCCTGGCGCGAGGCGTGCTGGGCGGTCGGGGCGCAGACGGCGCCGCCGCCCGTGGCGAGGTCGGGCACGGCCGCGGCGTCCCCGAGCGCCAGCACCTCCGGGTGCCCCGGCACCGCCAGGTCCGCCCCGACGACCAGCCGGCCGTGGTCGGTGGCCGCGTCGAGCCTGCCCATCAGCGGGCTGGGCGAGCCCCCCGCGGTCCAGATCAGCGTCTTGGTCGGGAGCTCGCGCCCGTCCGAGAGCGTCGCCGTCTCGTCGTCGACGGCGGTGACGCCCACCCCGAGGTCCACGTGGATGCCGCGGGACTCGAGCACGCGCCGGGTGTCCTCGCCGAGCCGGTCGCCGAGGCCGGGCATGAGCCCGTCGTGGTGCTGCACGACGTGCCACTGGACGAGCGCCGGGTCGATGCGGGGGAAGCGCCGGGCCACCACGGAGGTCGTCAGCTGCAGGTTGGCCGCGGTCTCGACGCCCGCGTAGCCCCCGCCGACGACGACGAAGCGGCAGCGCCGGGCCCGTTCGTCGGGGTCGTGCGAGGTGTTCGCGACCTCCAGCTGGGCCAGCACGTGGTCACGCAGGAACGCGGCCTCGGCGAGGGTCTTGCAGCCGCGGCCGTACTCGCGCAGGCCGGGGATGTCCATGACCTTGGTGACGCTGCCCGGCGCCAGGACCAGCCGGTCGTAGGGCACGACCTCGGGGTTGCCGGTGATGCTGCGGACGAGCACCCGCCGCGCGGCGAGGTCGACGCCCGTCGCGCGCCCGGGCACGAGCACGGTGCGCCGCAGCCGTCGTGACAGCGACACGACCGCGGCCGCCGCCGGCAGGAAGCCGGCGGCCACCTGCGGCAGGAGCGGCAGGTAGAGCATGTAGTCGTCGGGGCACACGAGCCGGATGGCCGCGTCGGGCGCGAGCTTCTCCAGCCGCCGCGCCACGTCCGACCCCGCGAAGCCGCCACCCACGACGACGATCCGCTCGCTCATGGGCTCTGCCTACCCCACGCGGCGCCGGTGCGGCGTGGGTGTCACGCGGGCGAGTCCGGGACGACCCCGCGTTCGAGGTCGGGAGCGGGGACCGGGGCCTTCTCCGGTGCGGGGACGGGGCGGGGCGCGCCGTGCTGGCCCACGGTGCCGGTGACCACCTCCGTGCTGGGGAGGTCCGGAGGTGGGTCGACGTGCCCGGCGCCGAACGGGAGCGCCACGAGCAGCGCCGCGACCGCGAGCCACGACCGGGAGGAGGGCATGACCCGAGCGTGCTCGACGGTCGGCGCCGTGGACTCCGGGAGGACCCTGAGCCCGACCCTGGGGTTCGGGCGCATCCCCGCGAGGACGTGCCGGGACCCGCGCGGTTGTCCCGGACGTCCGGATCGACCCCGGACGAGTGGTTCCCGCGCTCGGCCCTAACGACCGCGGGCCCCGCGGCGACGGTGGTGCTGAGCGCGACGTCGCGCTCCACCACACCACCTCGGGAGACCCTCCGTGCCTGCTCACCGCGCCGCCCGCCGGACCCGCCGCACCCGCGCCGCCGCCCTCGGGACCTTGACGCTGCTCGGTGTGTTCGGCCCCGGCGCGGGGATGGCGCTGGCCGCCGGTCCCGGCGACAAGAACTGCGACGACTTCACGTACCAGGAGGACGCCCAGGACTTCTTCGACACCACCACGGGGGACCCGCACGATCTCGACCGTGACGGGGACGGGGTTGCCTGCCAGCGCCTGCCGCACCGGCCCGTGAGCGAGGACCTCGGCCTCACCGACGACTCGACGTCCTCCTCGGGTTCCGGATCCTCGCACGCCACGCCCGTGAGGTCGGAGTCGTCGTCGACCGGCTCCTCCACCCGCACCGCACCGTCGCAGGACCGCGACTGCGCCGACTTCTCCTCGCAGGCCGAGGCGCAGGCCGTCCTCGACGACGACCCGAGCGACCCCGAGCGCCTCGACGCCGACGACGACGGCGTCGCCTGCGAGTCGTTCGGCTACGCCGACGACAGCGACGACGATGCCAGCGACGACGACGCCGCCGCGGTGCGCCCCGCCGCCGTCACCGAGACCGCGCACACCGGGAACGCCTACCCGGTCGGCGGCGTCGAGGCCGGCGACGGCTCCGCCCCGGCCGACGGCGCCGACGCGCTCTCCTACGCCCTCCTGGGCTCGGCCGCGGTCGCCGGTGCCGTCGTCGTCCGCCACGCCCGTCCCGGGCGTCACCGCCGGGTCTGAAGACCCGGAGCCTGGATCACGGCTCCCGGCTCGCGTACAGGTACGCCGGCACCGTGGTACCGCGACCGGTGTCGTGCATCGTGGTGCCGAGCCGGTGCCAGCCGAGGCGTTCGTAGATCGCGACGGCGGTGGTGTCCTTGGTCATCACGTCGCCGACGATGTCCAGCGCATGGTGGGTGGCCCAGTCGGTGAGGGTGCGGGCGAGCCTCGTGCCCAGGCGCCGGCCGCGACCCGCGGGCGCGACGAACAGGCGCGCACCGACGACGGTGGTGGCGATGTCCCCGCCGTGCTGCACCCAGGCGTCCACGGCGGCGATCTCGGGCTGGGCGGTCATGGCCAGGGCGTGCCCGACCACGGCCTCGTCGACCGTCGCGACCCACGCGTGCAGCGTGCCGCGCGGGGTGAGCCAGGCGTGCGGGTCGGCGACGCCCTCGACGGGATAGCCGTCGACCCGGTGGACCTCGACCAGCGCCGCGGCGAGGGCGTCGAGGTCCCCCGGTCGGCGGTCACGCACGGCCACGGACGCCGTCAGCGGTAGTTCGTGAACTGCAGCGCGATCTCGAAGTCGCGCTCCTTGAGCAGGGAGATGACGGCCTGGAGGTCGTCCTTCTTCTTGCCGGTGACGCGGAGCTGGTCGTCCTGCATCTGGGCCTGGATGCCCTTGGGGCCCTCGTCCCGGATGACCTTGGAGATCTCCTTGCCCTTGTCCTTGCTGATGCCCTGCACGAGCGAGCCGGTGACCTTGTAGGTCTTGCCCGAGATCGCGGGCTCGCCGACGTCGAACGCCTTCAGCGAGATGCCGCGCTTGATCAGCTTCTCCTTGAAGACGTCGATGGCCGCGGTGCAGCGCTCCTCGGTCTCGGCGCTGATCGTGATGGCCTCCTCGCCCGCCCAGGTCACGTCGGCGCCCGTGCCGCGGAAGTCGAACCGCTGCGTGAGCTCCTTGCTCGCCTGGTTGAGCGCGTTGTCGACCTCCTGCCGGTCGACCTTGCTCACGACGTCGAACGAGGGGTTCGCCATGATCGTCCTTCCTGACGGGTCGGCTGACGCTCGTCGGGCCCCGCCTGCACGGACGCGGAGCCCCGGTCTGTAGTCTCTCCGACGTCATCCTGCGGGACGGCACACCCTGGCGGGTTGCCCGAGCGGCCAATGGGAGCGGACTGTAAATCCGTCGCGAAAGCTTCGAAGGTTCGAATCCTTCACCCGCCACACCAGGCCCGTTCTCCACCGAGGACGGGTCTTTTCCATGATCGGGCCGCGCCGGCGCGGCGCCGCAGGCTAGAAGTCGCCGTCGAAGGTCTCGGCAGGCTCCATGCCGGTCAGGATCGACCCGGCCCACGCGCCGAACATCAGCGCGTGGAGCTCCGTCTGCTCGAAGGCGTGGGTCGCCGCCGCGTAGAGGTTGACGGCCCCGAGGGCGTGCTGCTCCGCCTGCAGGCCGACGCGGTCGGCGTTCCAGGGCACCGAGATCGACAGCGCGGAGCGCACCCCGAGCTCCTCGGCGACCCGCGCCAGGCGTGGCCACCGCGAGGCCTCACCCCCGGCCAGGAGGTCGTCGACGCGGACGACGGCCGCCAGGTCCAGCTCGAGGGCCTCCACGCACGGGCCCTCCCCGAACCGGAACGCGGCGCTGTCCATCTCCGCCGCGACGCCGGTGGAGGCCGCCGTGCGGCGGGGGCGCCCGCCGTCCCCGAGCTGGTCGACGGTGGTGAGGCTGATCGACCGGCAGTCGCCGAACAGGAGGCGGGCCGAGTCGAGGACGAGGTCGAGGAGCTCGTCGTACTGCTGCCCCCCGCCGACGGAGGCCAGGCCGTGGACCCGGGGCCACCTGTTCACGACGTCCCCGGCGCGCCGGCGGGCGCGCAGCCGGACGGCGTGGGCGAAGCGGTCGTGATCACGGGCGAGTCCGTGGGCGCGGCCGATCAGACGCCGCGAGCCCTCCAGCCGGGTCTGGATGCGGGCGCGCAGGAGCTGCACCGTGCGGTCCCGCTCGTCACCCACCCCAGGAGCCTAGGTGCCGTCCTAATGGGGCTACACCGGCGTGGTCGTGGTCCAGACTCCGGTGTCCGAGCCGCCGGCCGGTGAGCACTGTCCGAACCGGATCCCAGATGGTTGA
>NZ_SNYO01000014.1 GCF_004363095.1 Actinomycetospora succinea | reverse complement strand
AACTACAACACTCGCCGAGCCCACTCCGCCCTCGGCGGCCGGCCACCAATCACCCGACTCGCGAGCTGACAACGTGCTGGGTCACGACACCTAGAGCCTGTGCAGCCCGTCCAGCACGCGCTGCATGATGTCCCGCGACGGGGCCCCGGTGGCCGCGACCGCGCGCGGGTGCACGAGCAGCAGCCCGGCGCCCGCCATGTCGTCGATGATCACGCGGGCGACGCCCAGCGGCAGCGAGAGCAGCGCCGCGACCTCGGCGACCGAGCGCGGGTCGCCGACGACGTCGCCGAGCGCCACGTGCTCGGGGTCCTCCAGCGGCGGGCGCGGCGACGGGATCGACACCAGCGTCTCCACCGCGAGGTCCGCGCGCGCCCGGGTCCGCCCGCGCGTGCGGACGTAGGGGCGCACCCGGGTCCGCGTGCTCTCCGGCGGCGGGGCCGAGGTCAGGAACAGCGGCAAGGTCGGCGCGTCGTCCCCCGCGGGCTGGGCGCGGGCGGGCGGCGGGGCCTGCTCCGGGACGGCGGCGTCCTCGGCCTCCGCCCGGGCGGCCTCCTTGCGGGTCCGCCGCGCGTGGGACCCGAACCGGGCGCCGGTGAGCGGCAGCCCGCCGGTCTCGCCGGGCAGGACCACCTCGGGCTCGACCGCGTCCGGGGCCCCGTCCGTGGCCCCGTCCGTGGGCTCGTCGAGGACCTCGGCGGCGAGGGCGCGCGGGAAGCGGGCACCGGTGCGGCCGACCCGCGTGCGCCGGCGTCGACGGTCGCCGGCGGCACCGTTCGTGCCGTCGCCGTCCCCCTCCGCCTCGCTCACGCTGCGCAGCCTCCCGGTGGCACGATCGACGGACGGGACCGCCGGCCTCCCCCTCGCGCCACGACGTCCCGGGCACCGGACGAAGGGGATCGATCGCCACGATAGTGCAGGTCTCGGATCGATAACAGCGCCCGGTGAGCCCCGATCAGGGCCGCTTCACGACCGTGACCCGCAGTGATGTCTTCGTTACTGAGTGACAGTCGTGTCACGCGCTCGGGACGACCTGATTGCGACCGGATCGGAGGTCGTGTCCAGCGACGACGACCGGTGCGCGGGGGGCTAGGCTCGACCCCAGCCCCATCTCGGACCTCTCTCCGTGGGGCTTTTCCCACCGAGGCTCGGGGTCGTCGTCGTTCCACCCGGTTCGCCGGGACGGCGATCCCGAGTCTCGTTGCATGTACACATCAACTTGCGGGCCCGCGGACGCGGATCCGCTCGCCGCCGAAGGCCACGACGTCGCCCGCGGCGACCTGCCGGCCCCGCCGGATCTCCTCGCGGCCGTTGACCGTCACCTCCCCCGCCTCGAGGACCTCACGGGCGGCGGCGCCGTGCTCGACGAGGCCCGCGAGCTTGAGCAGCTGGCCGAGGCGGATGGTCTCGTCGCGGATCTCGACGTCCCGGATCTGGCCCACCCGGCGAGTGTGCCCCGCGCCTCGCTGCCGGGCGGCCGGGGTCCGCCGGTGGTGGGATGGCGCGGATGGTCGTCCTGCTCGTCGTCGCCGGCTTCGCCGCGGGGCTGTCGGGCTCGATGGCGGGGCTCGCGTCGCTGTTCTCGTACCCCGCGCTGCTGGCGGTCGGCCTCTCCCCCGTCGCGGCCAACCAGACCAACACGATCGCGCTCGCCGTCGCGAGCGTCGGCTCGGTGCTTGGGTCGCGCCCGGAACTGCGCGGCCAGGCCCCGCGCGTGCTGCGCCTGCTCCCGCTGACCCTCGTCGGCGGCGCGATCGGCGCGGGCCTCGTGCTCGTCACGCCGTCCGACGCCTTCGCGTTGATCGTCCCGTTCCTCGTCGCCGGCGCCTCGCTGGTGCTGCTGCTGCCCCGGCGCGAGGACGCCAAGCCGGTGACGTCCCGCGTGGGGCACGCGGCGACGGTGGTGGGCGTGCTCGTGGTCGGCGTCTACAGCGGCTACTTCGGCGCCGCGGCCGGCGTGGTGATGATGGCGCTGCTGACCCGCGCGCTCGCCGACAGCCTGGTCCGCGTCAACGCCGTCAAGAACGTGCTGCTCGGCGCGTCCAACGCCGTCGCCGCCGTCGGGTTCGCGGTGCTCGGCGAGGTCTCGTGGTCGGCGGCGCTCCCGCTCACCGCCGGCCTGCTCGTCGGCAACTACTACGGGCCGGCGATCGCCCGGCGCCTCCCGCCGACGGTGCTGCGCATCGGGATCGCCGTCGCGGGCCTCGTGCTCGCCGGCGTGCTCCTGTACCGCGGTCTCACGGCGCCCTGAGCCGAGCGCCCGACCTCCAGGGCACCGGGCGGGACATTGGCGCACGATCGCGTCGAGACCGACCGCCCGGCTCGACGCGATCGTGCGCATAGGGCGGCCGACGCCTCCGCGCGGGCTCGCACGACCGTGCGCCGGCCGCCGCCGCCTCCGGGGCGACCGACGGGATATAGGCGCAAGATCGCGTCGAGACCGACCGTCCGGCTCGACGCGATCATGGGCATAGGTCGGCGGCGTCTCCGCGTGGGCTCGCGACCGCGCGCCGGCCGCTGGCCACCTCCGGGGAGGCGCGGCGGGAAATAGGTGCAAGATCGCGTCGAGACCGACGGTCTGGCTCGACGCGGTCACGGACGTAGAGCGGCCGACGTCTGCGCCCGGGCTCCGGCGATCCTGCGCCAGCCACCGACCGTCCCGAGACGGCGCGAATGCCTACTCCATTTCCTCAGCTTCGCCGGTCGACAGCCGCCGCGCCACCTGATCGGCACCCGCTCGTCTATGGGCGGCAGTCGCGGCAGGGGCGGTAGCCGGCGGCGCGGGCGCGGTCGAGGCTCGGGAAGCCGTGCCGGTGCGCCGTGGTGATCCGGCGCGCGTGGTGGCACGTCGGCAGGCACACGATGCCCGTCGTGTCGCTGCCGATCAGCCGGGTGCCCGCCGCGGCGAACTCGGCGAGCCGGGGGAGGTCGACGCCCTCGTCCTCGAGCAGCGCCACCTTGTCCGCGCGTCCCGAGAGGTACTGGCCGACGTCGCCGTCGCCGCGCACCACGCGGTGGCAGGGCACGAGCAGCGGGACGGGGTTGCGCGCGAGCACCGTGCCGACCGCCCGGACGGCGCGAGGGTGCCCGGCCTCGCGCGCCACCCAGCCGTACGGGCGGGTCTGGCCCGACGGGATGCGCGCGGTGACGGCGAGGACGTCGCGGGCGAACGGGGTCAGCGCGTCCAGGTCGAGCGCCGGTCCCGGGCCGGTCCCGCGGAGCGCGGGCAGAAGACCGCGGGGCGGGCGCGCGGCCGGGCGCACGGGGCGGCCGTGGCGGGCGCGGTAGTCCTCGAGGAACGTGCCCAGCTCGCCGGCGTAGGCGGCCGGGCGCAGCAGCCGTACACCCCGGGCGCCGACCACGGCGTACACGTCACCGAGAGGGCCGGGCACCTGCACCCAGCTGTCGACGACCCGCTCGGCGAGGGTCGCGGGCGCGGGCTCGGCGAGGTCGCGGAGGTCTTCCAGCAGCGAGTCGGTCATGAGGTCTCCCCAGGGGTCGAAGCGGTCAGACGGGCCCGGAGCGCGGCGAGCCCCCGAGCGGCGTGCGACCGGGCGGTCCCCTCGCTGCACGCGAGCACGGCGGCCACCTCGGCCACCGGCAGGTCGACGACGTGGCGCAGGACGACGGCCGTGCGCTGCGCGACCGGGAGCTCGGCGAGCAGTGCCGCGAGCCGGTCGCCGAGGTCGGTGGCCTCGGCGCGCTCGGCGGGGCCGGGAGCCGGGCTCGCGCGGTCGGGCGGGTCGGCGGCGCCGTCCGTCCGGGGCCGCCGCGCGGCGTCCCGGCGGTCGTTGCGGGCCGTGTTGAGCAGGATCGTCAGCAGCCAGGGCCGCAGGTCCAGCCGCTCGATCCGCGCCGCGTCGTAGCCGCGCATCGCCCGGTAGGCGCGCAGGAACGCCTCGGCGGCGAGGTCCTCCGCGTCCGCCGGACGCTCGGCGGTGCGCCGCGCCACCGCGTGCACCACGTCGCCGTGGGTGCGCACCACCGCCTCGAACCCCGCGTCGAGGTCCTCGACCAGCGCGGTGCGCAGCTGCTCGTCGTCCGCCACGCCAGGGAGAACACCACAGTGGCGCGATCCGTGGCGCTCCTCCGATTCCTGCAAGACCGCCGACCTCCCGGGCGGCACGCTCGACGCCATGACCGTGACCCGCATCGTCGCCAACCTCGCCGTCGACGACCCCGCCGCCGACGCCCCGTTCTGGACCGGCCTGCTCGGCCTCGAGACGCCGATGGACATGGGGTGGGTCGTCAACCACCGGGCCGGGAGCAGCGCGACGGGCCAGGTCCAGCTGATCTCCCGCGACGCGACGGCGCCCGAGGACAGCCGCGTCAGCGTCGAGGTGGACGACGTGGACGCGGTGCACGCCCAGGCCCTCGCCGCGGGCTACGAGATCGTCCACCCCCTCACCGACGAGCCCTGGGGCGTGCGCCGGTTCTTCGTGCGCACCCCGCAGGGCGTCGTGGTGAACGTGCTCGGCCAGCACTGAGCTGGTAGGCACGCTCCCCGTGCCGACGACACTGATCACCGGGGCGAGCGCAGGGCTCGGCGCGGGCATGGCCCGCGAGCTCGCCGCCCGGGGCCACGACCTCGCGCTGGCCGCCCGGCGCCTCGACCGCCTCGAGGCGCTGCGCGACGAGCTCGCCCCCGCCGGCGTGCGGATCGCGATCGCCGCGCTCGACGTCGACGACCACGACGCCGTGTTCAGCACCTTCCGGGCGCTGCGCGACGAGCTCGGCGGCCTCGACCGCGTGGTCGTCAACGCCGGGATCGGCAAGGGCGCGCCGATCGGCACCGGGCGCTTCGACGCCAACCTCGCCACGGCGCAGACGAACTTCGTCGCCGCCCTCGCCCAGTGCGAGGCCGCGATGGAGATCTTCCGGGAGCAGAACCGGGGCCACCTGGTGGTCGTGTCCTCCGTGGCCGCCGACCGCGGTCTGCGGGGCGCGCAGACCACCTACGCCGCCACGAAGGCCGCGCTCTCGCACCTCGCCGAGGGCATCCGGGTCGACGTCGCCGGCACCCCGATCCGCGTCACCACGCTCGCCCCCGGCTACATCCGCACCGAGCTCAACGGCGGCATGAGCAGGCCGTTCTCGGTCGACGCCGCGACCGGCACCCGGGCGATGGTGGACGCGATCGAGAAGGCACCCGCGTTCGCCTACGTGCCGACGTGGCCGTGGGCGGTCCTGGGGCGGGTGCTGCGCGTGATGCCGACGCCGATTCTGCGTCGCGTGACCTGACTACGCTGGGCACATGGCCGAGCTGAAGGAGCGACTGCGCAGCGACCTCACCACCGCGATGAAGGCCCGTGACGAGGTGCGGGTCTCGACGCTGCGGATGACGCTGTCCGCGATCAACACCGAGGAGGTCGCGGGGGAGTCCCACCGCGAGCTCACCGACGACGAGGTCGTGACGGTCATCGGGCGCGAGTCGAAGAAGCGCCGCGAGTCCGCCGAGGCCTTCGACGGTGCCGGGCGCACCGAGCTCGCCGACCGGGAGCGCGCCGAGCAGGCCGTGCTCACCGACTACCTGCCCGCGCAGCTCTCCGACTCCGAGCTCACGGAGCTGGTCGCCGCGGCGATCACCGAGACGGGCGCCGAGGGACCGAAGCAGATGGGGCAGGTCATGAAGGTGGTCCAGCCGCAGGTCGCGGGGCGCGCGGACGGTCGTCGCGTGTCCGGCGAGGTCAAGCGGCAGCTGAGCTCGTGACCACCGCGCTGGTCACCGGCGGCGGCACCGGCATCGGGCGCGCCTGCAGCCTCGCGCTCCACCGCGCCGGGTACGCCGTCGCGATCTCCTACCGCCGCTCGTCCGGCGACGCCGAGGCGACGGTCGCCGAGATCGAGGCCGACGGCGGGCGCGCGATCGCCGTCGCCGCCGACGTCACCGACGACGCCGCGGTCACCGCGATGGTCGCCGACGTCCGCGCGCGCCTCGGGCCGGTCGCGGTGCTCGTCAACAACGCCGGCGCCACGATCCCGCTGCCGCTCGACGACCTCGACGGCGCCACCGACGACGTCTGGCAGCAGATGCTCGCGGTGAACCTCATGGCGCCCTGGTACTGCGCGCGGGCGGCCGCCGACGACCTGCGTGCCGCCGAGGACGGCGTCGTGGTCAACATCGGCTCGATCGCCGGCCTGACCGGCAGCGGGTCCTCGCTGCCGTACGCGGTGAGCAAGTCCGCGCTGCACGGGCTCACCCGCTCGCTGGCCCGCGCGCTCGCGCCCGTACGGGTCAACGAGGTCGCGCCCGGCCTCGTCCTGACCCGCTGGTGGGCGGGCAACGAGGAGCGGGGCCGCGAGCTGGCGTCGAAGGCCCTGCTCGACCGCGAGACCACGCCCGACGACGTCGCGCGCGCCGTCCTGGGTCTCGTCGAGAGCCGGGCGATGACCGGACAGACCGTGGTCGTCGACGGCGGGCAGACCGTGTGACGAGCGGCGGGTAGGTGCGCCCCCGCCGCTGCTCGAGCAGCCCGAGCGCCTGGTAGCGGAGCCAGTCGGCCGGACCGTCCTCGGGCACCAGCCGGACGTACCACCCTCTCTCCGCGAGGCGGCCCATCCGCGCGATCGCCTCCTCCCTCGTGCGGCCGACCTGCATGCCGCACCCGTCGTCGGGCCACAGCAGGTCGAGCTCGCCGAGGAGCTCGCCGTCCGAGTCGACGACGGCCCGACCGGCGAGCGGGACGTCGATGCCGGCCCGTCGGAGCACGAGCCGCACCCGCGTGCGCCCCGGCGAGGTGCTCCCGTGGTCCATCAGGTCCGCGACGGGGAAGACCGAGCGGCGGCCCCGCACGCCCGGGTGGTGGTGGGCCAGCAGGCGGAGGTCCTCGGCCGTCGTGCCGTGGCGGGCGGCGACGGCGTCGACGACGGCCACGGCCTCGTCGGCGTGCAGGGTGCGGGCGAGGTCGAAGCAGGTGCGGAGCGGGCTCGTGAGCCGGAGGTGCCTGCCCGCGCGGTCGAGGACCTCGTGGATCTCGTCGGCGTCGAGCCGGTCGGCGCGCATCCGCACCTCCGGGCTCGACCGCCCGCCGGTCCCGGGCACCACGGCTTCGAGGGGACCCGCGGCGAGGGACGGGAGGAGCGACGCCCCGGCCTCGCGGTCGTCGCCGGGCGCCAGGCCGCTGAGCTCGCCGATCCACAGCGCCGCGGCCGTCGGTCCGGCGATCACGGCGCCGGGCCGTCGCCCGAGGAGGTCGTGCACGGCGCGGAGGAGGTCGGCGGCCTGCAGGGCCTCACCGTGGTCGGTGGTCATGTGGGGTTCGACGCCGCCCCACTCCCGGCGGTTCCCACGGCGCCGGGTGCCCTCCGACCTATGGTCATGATCGCGTCGAGCCGGACGGTCGGTCTCGACGCGATCTTGCGCCTATGTCTCGCCGGAGACGCGGCCCAGACGACGCGCCCAGCTCGGCGGAACCTCGAAGCTCACGAGAGCCGGTTGATCGGGCGCATCGCGCGGGATGTCACGACCTCGACCAAGCTCGTCCCCTCATGCTGGGTGGGACTCGCCTCATTCACCACTTGCGCAACTATCGTCATCAGACGCATCGAATCTTCACCCGTCCAGCCGATTCTGGCACCGTAACGCGCCGGCGGCCTTGCAGCGACGGATAGCACAAAGCAAGCGTCGATCACCGACCTTGCGCTCAGGAAGGCGAGCTCACCCGCTGGGGAGAACGCGCCACCCAGGAGACCACCACCTTGATGCCGCCATTAACGACCATCGAAGCCGTCCCCCTCCCGCTTGTGCCTGTACTCGTCGGGGTAACGGTCTTACTCACCCTGCTGCTAGTCCCGAAGCTAGTCGAGTCCGGACTCTGGCTCGTGGTCGAGATCTGTGCTGGGCTCATCTATGCAGTATGGATCATCTTCAAGTGGACTTTGATTTACAGCGGACTCCTCATCGTATGGATCAGTTTCGCGATCTACACCTTGTGGAACATGAGCCGGCCGCTCTACTAGTGCGTCCTCAACAGGTGACGACGCCCAACAACGCTCTTGGCCTCGACAGGCGGAGGATCGCGTGACCGACGGGAACCAACAGGCGAGAAGTGGGCGTGCGATCAAGGCGCTCATTCTCTCCCCTGCAGTGCTGTTAGTTGCTGCCGCTTGTCGACTCTTGCTGATCACGAACTACGACACGACTACCGCTACTGCTGTAACAGTCGCTGGAGGATTCACCGGGACGCTGCTGGGGACTTTGGTTCCGCTCCTCCCGGTCTTCCTCCCCGCCATCACGATCGCTCTTATTATGGGTAGGTACTGGCAACTGGCTGCGCTGTCAGGGCTTGCCACGGCCATCATCGCGCCCGCCTACGCAACATTTGCTACCGGCTGGAACAGAGCAAAGTTCGAATACAACGACATGTTGACGAGGCTCGACCTTGAAGGTTGGAGAGCGCTCTACAGCGACTCTCGATGGTTGCTGATATGCGTACTGGGGGGCGCGTTGCTCGTCTACCTCGATCCACCCATTCCGCTCATCACCGGCGGGTGGTCCATCTTCGTCCCACAGTTGGCCATGGTGGCAATATACAGCATAGTCGTCGCGGCGATATGTGGTTACGCCTTCTTCTTTGTCCGCGCCATCTACCAGGTGCCATTCGACATGAGGACGGTATCAGAGGTTGTGCGCAGGCCTTGGATCCCAGCTGAAGAGGTGGCGCTCAAGTCTGGTGAAGTTAAGGTCGGCTATGCACTGAATGTCAGCGTTGGTTGGTATGTTCTCCTAGACGAAGAGACGCGGACAATCGAATACCTCCCATCCTCGGAAGTGACCCGAAGAACCGTCTGCAAGCCCGGGCCACCCGCGGCCATGCAACCACTTCCGTTGGTAACTTTCGAAGGCGTGCGACGCATCCCTGCTCGTCTCTGTTCTCCGCCCATGGACCCAACGCCGGTGCAGACCGCTTCAATTCTTGTACCGTGATCATCACTTCCTGGTCGAGACAACTTCATTCACTGGGTGTCTCAGGATGTCTACAATCGGCAGAACGCCTTGCTGGAACCTTGGCCTCCCCTACTCGTGCGAGAAAGACGCTGACCGCCTGGCCTCATCGCTTCGAGACAGGAGAGGCACTCGACAACGGGTCGCGACTCCGCACTCTCTACTTCGCTACTTCACAATAGAATTCGCGGGCGCGGTCGAGGACGTCGCGGTGGTCGGCGAGCTGGGCGTCGCGGCGCGCGGGGTCGAAGCGGCCCTCGGCGACGACCAGCTGCTCGAGGCGGTCGAGCAGCCCCAGGCACCAGCGCGCGTCGGCCGCCCGCGCCACGCGCGCCCCGCCGACCTCGACGTACACGGGCGAGGTGTGCGCGAACACCGGGCGCTCGGGATCCAACGGGTGCGGGCCACCGCGGGCGATCGCCGCGAGCCACAGCGGCCCGTCGACCTCGACGGACGCGGTGACGACACCCTCCCCGGCCGCGATCTCGCCGTCCGGGCCGACGAGGACGACCTCCCGCGCCTCGAGACCCCGCACCCGGGCGGTGACGTCCAGCACCGAGCCGGCGCGGGCGTCGACGACGGACCCCGGTCCGACGCCGGCCACGGCCAGGGACACGAACGGCCCGTTGGTCGCGAGCGTCCGCCCGGCGCGGACCGCGTCCCGCACCGCCTCGGCCGTGACCGGCGCGCCGCCGAGGTCGGCGTAGGTGCGCAACCAGCCCGGCGGGTTCGACGCGACGCCCGGGCCGTGGGCGAACGAGAGGAAGACGTCGCTGCCGGCGACCGCCGCCGGACGCAGCCCGCACCCGAGCAGCCGGTGGTAGAGCTCGGCGCCCGCCGCGTCGTCGAAGCACGACACGACCTCCATCGCGTCGACCAGCCCCAGCGCCACGTCGGCGACGAGCTCGCGCGCCTCGACCGTCCGGTGGGGCGCGAGGAACGGGCCGTACGGGTCGTCGCCGGACCCGAACCCCGCGAACACCGGGTGGGCGTAGGTCGTCGACGCGTCCGCCGCCCGGAGCTCCGCGCAGGCCGCGGCGTTGGGCGGCCAGTCGTGCGGGTGCTCGGTGCCCTCGTGGCCGGTCTGGTAGCGCGTCGGCGGCGCGGTCGGCGCGAGCGCGTGGACGTGGCCGAGCAGGTCGTTGCGGAACTCGACCGACGTGCGCGCGACGACGTCCCCGGACCAGAGGTCCTCGCCCACCGTCGCCTCGAACAGCGCGCGGTCGTAGACGTGCGCGCCACCGAGGTTGCCGGCGGTCAGGTTCATCAGCTCCAGGCCCTCGCCGCGCTGCATCGCCCGGGCCTGCTCGGGGGTCACGACGAGGTCGCCGGAGTAGTTGAGGTGGACGTGCAGGTCGGCGGAGTGCCAGCCCTCGGCGGCCGGGTCGACGAGGCGCTCGGGCTCCAGCTCGACGACCGCGTCGGCGGCGGTCACCACGGACGCGGTCGCGTACTCCGGTCCCCGCGTGCAGCTCACCGTCAGCTCGCCCGCCGGGACGGTCAGCGTGGTGTCGCGGGCGTGGAAGTACGGCCGGTGGGCGGCGTCGACCTTGGGCGGCACGCCGTCGGGCCACCATCCCCCGCCGGCCGCGTCGACCACCGACCACCGCGACCACGCGCCCGACCGCACCCGCAGCGTCGCGGCCGGCCGCACCTCCAGGACGCCCGGCACCTCGACCGTCCGCCCGCCGTGCACGACGGGGAGCACCGGCCCGTCGGCCTCGACCGTCGCCACGGCCGCCCCGCCGGCCTCGACCGTCATCGGCGTCCCGGCCACCACCAGCGTCGTGGCGACGGCCGCGTCCACGACGACGTCGACGGTCACGGGCCGCCCGGCGACCGTGAGCCGCGGCGTGCCGACCCGCGGGACGAGCGCCCCGGACGCCGACACCGCGAGCACCACCAGCCCCGGCGGCGGCGTGTCCCCGGCGACGCGCCGGATCGCGGCCGGCCAGTCCCCGCCGGTGGCGGCGAGCGCGTCGGTGAGGTCACCGAGACGCGAGAAGCGGGCGAGCCGGAAGAACTCGGGCAGGTCCTCGTCGCCCCAGTCCCAGCCGCGCCGGTCGCGCAGGCGCCGGTAGTGGGCGAGCGCCTCGATCGCGGGGGCGGGCAGGGCGAGGACCTCGTCGTCCTGACAGCACATCAGCGCACCGCGAACCCGGCGTCGACGGGCAGCGCCACCCCGGTGACGTGCCGGGCTCCGTCGGACACGAGGTATGCGATCGCGGCGGTGACGTCCTCGGGGGCGAGCAGGGCCACGGGCAACAGGTTGCCGACGTCCGGCGTCTCGCCCTCCGGCGGGTCGGTGAACAGCGCGGCGACGGCGTCGTTGAGCACCATCGTCGTCGCCACCCCCGACGGCAGCACGGCGTTGACGCGGATGGAGTGCGGCGCGAGCCAGTGCGCCCAGCTGCGCATGAGCCCGACGACCGCGTGCTTGCTGGCGATGTAGCCGTCGCCGCCGCCCGTGCCGTCGCCGCCGCGCCCGGTGGTCCCCATGGACGAGCTGGTGAGGACGACCGCGCCGCCGCGGCCCTGCGCGATCATCGTCGGCGCGGCGGCCTGCACGGTGTTCCAGACGCCGACGGTGTTGACCTCGAGCTGGTCGCGGAACGCCCGCGCGGCGGACACGTCCGGCGAGGCCATCCCGATCCCGGCGTTGGCCAGGACGATGTCGACGCCGCCGAGCTCGTCGACGCCCGCGGCCACGGCCGCGCGCACCGCCTCACCGTCCCGGACATCGGCGACCTGCGCGCTCACCCGCCCGCCGCGCGAGCGGATCCCCGCGGCCGTCTCGGCAAGGTCGTCGGGGCTCGCCATCGGGTAGGCGACGCCCTCGTCCGGTGCGCAGACGTCGACGGCGATCACGTCGGCGCCCTGCTCGGCGAGCCGCCACGCGTGGCTGCGGCCCTGTCCGCGGGCCGCGCCGGTGATCAGGGCGACCCGTCCGCTGTGCTCAGACATGGCACATGACCGTACCGAAGTGGTCCTGAATGGCAACCACTCGGTACGGCCATGCGACCGTCCGAGGTCAGACCGGCGTCTTCTCCCCCGCCTCGACGGGCACCGTGACGACGTTGCCCGCCGGGGGCAGCGGGCAGGTCGCGTACGCCGTGAACGAGCAGGGCAGGTTCAGCGTCCGGTTGAGGTCGATCCGCACCGATCCGTCGTCGGCGGGGGCGTCGGTGCGCAGGATGCGCCCGCCGCCGTACGTGCTGTCCCCGGAGGTGCCGTCGCGGAAGTGGAGCCGCAGCTCCCCGCCCTCGCCGCCCAGCACGGTGAGCTCCTGCTCCTCGCCGCCCAGGGTGAAGCGGACCGTGCCGACGGCGGTCGGGTGGAACCCGAGGCCGTCGACGACGGTGTCGACGTCGATGCGCCGCGGGGCGTCCCAGGCGCTGTACTGCCCGGTGACGATCCAGGAGCCGTCGACCGGGAACGCCGGCACGCCGGTGAACCGCGCCAGGGTCGGGCCTTGCGGGTCGCGGACGCGCAGGGCCACGTGCTCCTCGCGGCGGATCACCTCGACCCGCCGCTCGCCCACGGCGACGAGCACGCCGGGCTTGCCGTCGACCGGCTCGACCCGCACGGTGCCGTCGACCGGCACGCCGTCCACGGACACGTCGTCGCCGGCGGCCGCGGTGACCTCGGCGCCGCCGTCGGCGGCCCGCCAGGTGCCCGGCAGGTCCTGGTAGGCGCGCGCCTCACCGTCGAGCCAGTGCAGCCCGGTGAGGCTGAGCCAGCCGTGCGGAGCGCGGAGGTCGTTCTCGCGCTCCGCGTGCCAGGCCGCCCAGGTGCCGGCGAGGTCCTCGTCGACCGCCGTCATGCCGACGTCGTCTCCTCGCGCTTCGGGAGCACCCAGCCCGGGCGCACGAAGTGGCACGTGTAGCCCCAGGGCTGCTTCTGCAGGTAGTCCTGGTGCTCGGGCTCGGCCTCCCAGAAGTCGCTCGCGGGCTCGACCTCGGTGACCACCGGCCCGGGCCACAGGCCCGAGGCGTCGACGTCCTTGATCGTGTCGCGGGCGACGGCCTCCTGCTCGGGGGTCGTGTAGTAGATCGCCGAGCGGTAGCTGCGGCCGATGTCGTTGCCCTGGCGGTTGCGGGTCGACGGGTCGTGGATCTGGAAGAAGAACTCCAGGATCTCGCGGTAGGAGATCGTGTCGTCGTCGTACACGACCTCGACGGCCTCGGCGTGGTCGCCGTGGCGCCGGTAGGTCGCGTTCGGGGTGTTCGGGTCGCCGGAGTACCCGACGCGCGTCGAGAGGATCCCGGGTCGCTGACGGAGCAGCTCCTGGGCGCCCCAGAAACACCCGCCGGCCAGGATCGCGGTCTGAGTGGCCACCGATTACCTCCTCGGTCTCGCCTGCACGTGGCACAACGCGTTCGGCAGGACGGCTGTTCCGCCCATCCGGACCGCTGATGTGCCACTCGGGGTGACATGCTGCGCACCGTGAGCGAGCAGCGCATCGAGGTCACCCGCTGGATCGCGGCCGAGCCGGCGTCGGTGTTCGACGTCCTGCGCGACCCGCACGGCCACGTCGCCATCGACAGCTCGGGCATGCTCATGGACGCGACCGGCGAGCCGGTCGAGGCCGTCGGCGACCGGTTCACCGTCCACATGGACCGCGAGGCGCTCGGCGACCGGCCGCTCGGGCGCTACGACGTCGACGTCGTCATCACCGTCTACGAGCCCGACGTCGAGATCGCCTGGACGATCGAGGGGCAGGCGCGCCCCTACATCGGCCACGTCTACGGTTACCGCCTCGAGCCGGTCGAGGACGGCACCCGGGTCACGTCCTACTACGACTGGTCGAACATCCATCCCGAGTGGGCGGCGCGCGACATCTTCCCGGTGATCCACCCGAGCTCGATCAGGGCGACCCTGGGGATCCTTGCCCGGACGGTCCAGAAGGACTGACGCCGAGCGGCGCCTCGGCGGCCACGTCCCAGGTCTCCGTCCGCACCATCAGCGCGACCCGGTCGACGCGCACGGTCAGCGGCAGCCGCGGGGCGATCGCCGCGGCGGCCGCGCGCAGGGCCTCCACCGGGGCGGCGCGCCGCAGCCCGACGGTCAGGTGCGGGACGAGCTCGCGCTCCTCGGCGGGCAGCTCCGGGAAGCCCGCCCGCACCCGGTCCGCGATCTCCCGGAACCCCGCGACGACGTCCGGCGCGAGCCAGAGCACCCGGTCGGAGAACCAGCGCAGCTCGCGGAAGGTGCAGTCGAAGGCCGGCACCCCCGCGACCGTGCGGCGCAGCGCCGCCACGGTCTCCGCGGTGAGCGCGGCGGGCTCGACGAAGGGGCGCACGAGGGTGAGGTGGGCGCCGAGCCCGCGGCGGGCGGTGGGGTCGAGCTCGTCGCGGAACGCCCCGACCAGCGGATCCGCCTCCGGCACCAGGGCGGCGATCATGGTGCGGCGCGCGGTCGGGGCGAGGGCGTCCACGCGGCGAGCATGCCCTCTACCGTCGGGGCGTGCGCTGGTCGATCGCGATCCCCCAGTCCGACGCCGACGGGTTCGACGCCCCCGGCGTGAAGGCCCACCTCGCCCGGGCGGAGGAACTGGGCTTCGAGGGCGCCTGGACCATGGAGCTGACGATCGGCGCGGCGCCGGTGCTGGCGCCGCTCGAGGTCCTCGCGTACGCCGCGGCCTGCACCGAGCGGCTCCGGCTCGGCGTCGGCGTGCTGATCACCCCGCTGCACGACCCCCTCCAGCTCGCGGCCTCGCTCACCACGGTCGACCGACTGAGCCACGGCCGGCTCGACGTCGGGATCGCCCCGGGCGGCGGGTCCCGGGAGTTCGCCGCCTTCGGCATCGAGCGCGAGGGCTTCGTCGCGCGCTTCACCGAGGGTCTCGCGCTGATGAAGGAGGCCTGGTCGGACGCCCCGCGCGTCAGCTTCGACGGCCGGTTCCGCCGGGTCGAGGACCTGGCGATCGCGCCGAAGCCGGTGCAGCGCCCGCACCCGCCGGTGTGGTTCGGCGGCAGCGCCCCCAAGGCGCTGGCCCGCGCTGTGCGCCTCGGCGACGCGTTCCTCGGGGCGGGCTCGGTGACCACGGCGACCTTCGCCGACCAGGTGGTGACGCTGCGCCGGGAGCTGGAGCGCCGGGAGCGCGGGACGTTCCCGATCGCCAAGCGCGTCTACGTCCGCGTCGACGACGACCCGGCCCGGGCACGGCGGGGCATGGTCGCGAGCCTGCACGGGATCTACGGCGACACGGCGGGGATCGAGGACGTGCCCGTCACCGGGACCGCCGACGACGTCGCGCGCGGGCTGGCGGAGGTCCGGGACGCGGGCGCCGGGATGATCGTGCTCGACCCGCTGGGTGACGACGTGACCGCCGACCGCGAGCAGCTGGAGCGCCTCGCGGCCGACGTCCTCCCGCTCGTCTCTTAGCCCGGTTCGCGCAGTTCTGCCGCGCCGATCACGTGGCACGATCCAGCGGGTGACCAGCCGTCCCTCCCGGGAGGAGCACCTGCGCGACCTCGCGCTGCTGCGCCGCGTCCGCGATCGCATCGACCGCGAGTACGCGCAGCCGCTCGACGTCGAGGCGCTCGCGCGCGGCGTGCACTGGTCGGCGGGTCACCTGAGCCGGGAGTTCCGGCGCGCCTACGGCGAGTCGCCCTACAGCTACCTCATGACCCGGCGCATCGAGCGGGCGATGGCCCTGCTGCGCCGGGGCGACATGAGCGTCACCGACGTCTGCTTCGCGGTCGGCTCGTCGTCGCTCGGGACGTTCAGCACGCGCTTCACCGAGCTGGTCGGGGTGTCCCCGAGCGTCTACCGCAAACAGCAGGCCGGCCCGGGCCCGGGCATGCCGCCGTGCGTGGCCAAGCAGGTCACGCGACCGGTCAGGAATCGAGAAGCACCGGTCGCCGGGCCGCCCCTAGCGTGATCTCCCATGGACCTCACGATTCACAACACCTTCCTGCCCCACAACGACAACGACGCCTCCCTCGCGTTCTACCGCGACATCCTCGGCTTCGAGGTGCGCAACGACGTCGAGTGGAACGGGCTGCACTGGCTCACCGTCGGCCCGCCCGACCAGCCCGGGACGTCGATCGTGCTGTACCCGCCGGCCGCCCAGCCCGGCATGACCGACGAGGAGCGCCGGACCGTCGGCGAGATGATGGCCAAGGGCACCTTCGCCTCGATCAACCTCGCCACGAAGGACCTCGACGACACGTTCGGGCGGCTGCAGGCCGGGGACGCCGAGGTCGTCCAGGAGCCCACCGACCAGCCGTGGGGCATCCGCGACGCCGCCTTCCGCGACCCGGCGGGGAGCACCATCCGCATCTTCGAGGTGAAGTGAAGCAGCCACGCGCACGAACGGAGACCCGATGAGCACGGCCACCCGTCAGGCCGACGGGACGGCGGCGCCGCCCGCGCGCGACGCCGACAGCCACGACCTGATCCGCGTGCACGGCGCGCGGGAGAACAACCTGCGCGACGTCAGCGTCGAGCTGCCGAAGCGCCGGCTGTCCGTGTTCACCGGGGTCTCCGGGTCCGGCAAGAGCTCCCTGGTGTTCGGCACGATCGCCGCCGAGTCCCAGCGAATGATCAACGAGACGTACAGCGCGTTCGTCCAGGGCTTCATGCCCACGCTGAACCGGCCCGACGTCGACGTCCTCGACGGGCTGACCACGGCGATCGTCGTCGGCCAGGAGCGCATGGGCGGCGACGTCCGCTCGACGGTCGGCACGGCCACCGACACCGGCGCGATGCTGCGCATCCTGTTCAGCCGCCTCGGCGTGCCGCACGTCGGCGGGCCGCAGGCGTTCTCGTTCAACGTCGCCTCGCTCTCCGGCGCGGGCGCGGTGACGTTCGAGAAGGGCGGCCGCGAGATCAAGGAGCGCCGCGAGTTCAGCATCACGGGCGGCATGTGCCCGCGCTGCGAGGGCCGGGGCACGGCGTCCGACTTCGACCTGACCGCGCTCTACGACGACTCCAAGTCGATCAACGAGGGCGCGATCACGATCCCCGGCATGAGCATGGACGGCTGGTTCGGCCGCATCCTGCGCGGCTGCGGGTTCTTCGACCCGGACAAGCCGATCGCGCAGTTCACCAAGCGCGAGCTCAACGACCTGCTCTACAAGGAGCCGGTCAAGCTCAAGATCGAGGGCATCAACCTCACCTACACCGGGCTGATCAACCAGATCCAGAAGTCCTTCCTGTCCAAGGACCGGGAGGCGATGCAGCCCTACGTGCGGGCGTTCGTCGACCGCGCGGTCGTCTTCACGACGTGCCCGGAGTGCCACGGCACGCGGCTGAGCGAGGCCGCCCGGTCGTCGCAGATCGACGGGAAGAACATCGGCGACGTCTGCGCGATGCAGATCAGCGACCTCGCCGCGTGGGTCCGGGGGCTCGACGAGCCGTCGGTCGGCCCGCTGCTCGGGTCGCTGTCGGAGACCCTGGACTCGTTCGTCGAGATCGGGCTCGGCTACCTCTCGCTCGACCGGCCCGCGGGCACGCTCTCGGGTGGCGAGGCGCAGCGGACCAAGATGATCCGCCACCTCGGCTCCGCGCTCACCGACGTCACCTACGTGTTCGACGAGCCCACCATCGGGCTGCACCCGCACGACATCGCGCGCATGAACGACCTGCTGCTGCGCCTGCGCGACAAGGGCAACACCGTCCTCGTCGTCGAGCACAAGCCCGAGACCATCGCGATCGCCGACCACGTCGTCGACCTCGGGCCGGGCGCGGGCACCGCCGGCGGCGAGATCGTCTACGAGGGCACCCTCGACGGGCTGCGCGCCAGCGGGACGCTGACCGGCCGCCACCTCGACGACCGCGCGTCGCTCAAGGACGCGGTGCGCACGCCGACCGGGGTGATGGAGGTGCGCGGCGCCGACAGCCACAACCTGCGCGGCGTCGACGTCGACATCCCGCTCGGGGTGCTCGTCGCCGTCACCGGCGTCGCCGGTTCCGGGAAGAGCTCGCTGATCCACGGGTCGGTCGCCGGGCGGGAGGGCGTGGTGGTCGTCGACCAGGCGCCGATCAAGGGCTCGCGGCGCAGCAACCCGGCCACGTACACCGGGCTGCTCGAGCCGATCCGCAAGGCGTTCGCGAAGGCCAACGGGGTGAAGCCCGCGCTGTTCAGCGCCAACTCCGAGGGCGCGTGCCCGAACTGCAACGGCGCCGGGGTGATCTACACCGACCTCGGGATCATGGCCGGCATCTCGACGCTCTGCGAGGTCTGCGAGGGCAAGCGCTTCGACGCCTCCGTGCTCGAGTACCGGCTCGGCGGCCCCGCGAACCCCAAGGACATCAGCGAGGTCCTCGCGATGCCGGTCGCCGAGGCCGTCGAGTTCTTCGGCGCCGGCGACGCGAGGACGCCGGCGGCGCACAAGATCCTCGTCCGGCTCGCCGACGTCGGCCTCGGCTACCTCACGCTCGGCCAGCCGCTGACCACGCTGTCCGGCGGCGAGCGCCAGCGTCTGAAGCTCGCCACGCAGATGGCCGACCAGGGCAGCGTCTACGTCCTCGACGAGCCGACCACCGGCCTGCACCTCGCCGACGTCGAGCAGATGCTGGGCCTGCTCGACCGGCTCGTCGGCTCGGGGAAGTCGGTGATCGTCATCGAGCACCACCAGGCCGTGATGGCGCACGCCGACCGGATCATCGACCTCGGCCCCGGCGCCGGGCACGACGGCGGCCTCGTGGTGTTCGAGGGCACGCCCGCCGAGCTCGTCGCCGACCGGTCGACGCTGACCGGCCGGCACCTGGCCGAGTACGTGGGGGCGGACTACGTCGGCGCCTGATCCGGCGGGCTGACCCGCTCCGGGGCGAGGACGCGCCGGACCATCGGCTCGAAGAACGCCAGCGGCTCCGAGGGGTAGTCGGGGTCGAAGCTGTTCTGGTCGTAGTACGCGCAGAAGTCGACGCAGTCCTGGTACCAGGGGTGGTCGGCCCACCGGTCCCGCGCGTCGGGGTCGGCGCCGACGTGGTGGAACCAGTACTTGCCCTGGAACACTCCGTGGTGCGCGAGCACCCAGTGCAGGCGCTCGGAGACGTAGGGCCGCAGCACCGCCGCGGCGACCTCGGAGTGGTTGGCGGGCGAGAGCACGTCGCCGATGTCGTGCAGCAGGGCGCCGACCACGGTCTCCTCGTCCTCCCCGGCCCGGTGGGCGCGGGTCGCGGCCTGCAGGCTGTGCCCGAGGCGGGTGACCCGGTAACCGGTGTGGTCGTCCATGGCGCGCAGCCAGCCCAGGACGCGGTCGGGGAACCGCGCCAGCTCGGCGTCCTCGTAGCGGGCGAGCAGGCGGTAGTCCTCGGCCGTCCCGTCGGCCATGGCGGTGAACCCGACGGTGGGGGTCATGCGTCCTCCTCCGGGGTCTGGGCGGGCAGGGGCTTGTGCTCGCCGCGCAGCACGCGGCGGCGCGCGAGGAGGTCGTCGACGTCCATGTAGACGTCCTGGAGGTGCCGGGCGCCGCTGGCCGGGTCGTAGGGCAGCCGGCCGTGCAGGACGCGGTGGGAGTGGACGGTGACGAGGTCGCCGTCGCCGGAGCGGAAGCTCGCGCGGTACCGCCCGGAGTCGATGATCCCCGCGAGGTGGCGGTAGGCGTCGTAGAAGGCCTCGACCTCGTCGAACGGGGCGGCGAGGGGCTGGGCGAGCTGGTTGGAGAACCGCAGGAGCCGGACCTCGCCGTCGGTGTCGAGGGTGACCATCGGGTTCTCCGCCCAGGTGTCCTCGTCCTCGCTGAACAGCTGGTAGGGCACCGGGACCCGGCACAGCGTCGCGAAGTGCTCGGGCGCCTCGCGCCGCAGCTCCGCGAGCGCCGCCCACCCGTCGACCAGCGTCGACTCGCCGCCGGCGGCCCGGTTGGTGAGGAAGTGCAGCAGCTGGACCGACGGCGGCCAGTCGTAGCTCGGCATGTCGGTGTGCGGCCGCAGCTCGCCCAACGTGTGGGCGACGTTGTAGCCCGCGGGGTCGTGGCGCACGTCGTGCACGCGGTCGAAGGCGACCTCGCGGACGTGGCCGACGGTGCGCGCGAAGCGCTCGACCTCGTGGTGCTCCGACGGCACGCCGGTGACGACGGCGGCGCCGTGCAGGGCGACGGCGTCGAGCCAGGCCAGCTGGCCCTCGGTCGTGCCGACGACGTCGGCGTGCGCGAACCGGGGCGGCTCGGACGCGTCAGCGGACCAGAGCGAGACCGCGGGGCGGGGACGCCGGCGCGGCCCGGTCGAGTAGTCGTGGCGGCGCAGCCAGTCCGGCGAGTAGACGCAGCCCTGGCCGTCGTTCCACAGCACCTCGAGGCCCGCGGCGGCGTCGTAGGTCGCGGTCGTCGGCCGGATGCCATCCGGGATCGCGCCCGTGACGAGCCGGCGCTCTCCGGACTGGGCCACCCGGTCCGGCGCGGCCCAGCTGTTGTCGCGCAGCCACACGTAGTGGAAGCGGCGCACATGGCCGTCGAGCACGAGCGCGAGGTGGCGCTCGTCGAGGGTCAGGGCGCCCTCGGTGGTGTCCGAGGTGGTGTCGGGGTGGGCGTCGAGCGTCGAGGTCAAGGAGGTCCTCCGGGAAGGTCGGTGTCCGGCGCCCACCAGCCTCACCGCCCGCGAGCCGACGATCAAACAACGCGAACGCCCCTGAGACCACGGAATCCTGAGGCTAGGGTCGGCGGGTGCGCGCCCTCCCCCCGCTCGTGACCGTGCAGGCGTTCGAGGCGGCCGCCCGCCACGAGAGCTTCGCCGCGGCGGCCGAGGAGCTGCACGTCTCCCCCGCAACGATCAGCCAGCGCGTCCGGTCGCTGGAGACCCACCTCGGTGTCGCGCTCTTCGAACGCCACCCGCGGACCGTGGCGCTCACCGAGCTCGGGCGCGCCTACCTGCCCGCGGTGCGCGAGAGCCTCGACGACCTCGCCGTCGCCACCACCGGCCTGTTCGGCCCCGCCCGCCGCGAGCAGCTCACCGTCCGCACCCAGGTCTCGTACGCGGCGACGTGGCTCGCCCCGCACGTCGCGGAGTTCCAGGAGCTCCATCCCGGGATCGACCTGCGCGTCGTCTGCGCGGTGTGGTCCGAGGCGCTCGATCCCGGCGAGGTCGACGTCGACATCCACCAGGGCCGCGGGCCGTGGGCGGGGGTGCACAGCGAGGTGCTCCACCGCGACGCCGCGGTCGCGATCCAGGGACCCGCGGCGCCGCCCGTCACGTCCGTCGCCGACCTCGCCGCCCGCCCCCGGGTCCAGGTCCTCGGGTTCGACGACGTCTGGCAGCGCCTCCTGCCGCCGGACGCCCCGCCGCCCCGGCGCGCCCTGACGGTCGACACGAGCCTCGCCGCGCTCGAGGTGGTCGCCGCGGGCGAGGCCTGCGCCGTGATCCCCGAGCGCTTCGCCCGCACGGCCGTGCGCGCCGGCCGGGTCGTCCTCGCCCTCGACCGGTCCTGGCCGACCCGCCAGGCGCACTACCTGCTGCGGCGCCACGAGGATCCGCGGCCCTCGCCGCGGGCCCGCGCCTTCCTGGCCTGGCTCGACGACCTCGACGCGCGCGTCCCGGCGCTCGCGACCGAGGAGTGATCACGCGGCGGCGATCACCTGCTCGAGCACGAGGGCCAGCGGCGGCCACGCCTCGCGGCCGCGGCGGGTGACCGCGGCGGCGCGCAGCCGGACCGCGGGCGCGGTGAGCGGGACGATCGCGACGCCGGGCGCGGTGGGACGGTCGTGCGGGAGCAGGCCGACGCCGAGACCCGCGAGGATGAGGTCCTCGACGAGGTCGAGGCTGTCGGCCTCGTGGGTGGTGCGCAGCGCGAAGCCCGCCATCGACGCCAGGGTGCGCAGGACCTGCTCGTCGGCGGGGTTGCGGGAGTTGCCGATCCAGGCGCGGTCGCGGAAGGCCGTGAGCACGGCGAGCGAGTCGCCCGCGGACTCGGGCACGTCGCCGGCGGGGACCGCGAGGCCCCACGGGGTCGACCACAGCGGGGTCGTCGTGAGGTCGGGGTCGAGGGCGGCCGGGGCGAGGTCGTAGTCGTAGGTCAGGGCGAGGTCGATCCGGTCGGCGACGAGCATCGCGTGCGCCTCGGCCGGCTCGTACTCGCGGATCGTCAGGGCGACCTGCGGGTGGGTCCGGGCCATCGCGACCACGGTCGGCATCAGCGCACGGCGGATCGCGGAGGCGAACCCGGCGACGCGCACCAGCCCGTGCGGCTCGGCGTCGGGGTCGAGGTCGCGCTGCGCGGACTCGACGGCGGCGAGGATCGTGCGCCCGTGCTCGGCGAGACGGTGCCCGGCCGGGGTGAGCCGGGAGCGCCGCCCGTCAGGCTCGACCAGCGCCGTGCCCGCCTCGCGCGCGAGCGCCGCGATCTGCTGGGAGACCACCGAGGTGCTCGTGCCCATCGTCTCGGCGACCACCCGCATCGAGCCGTGCCGGGCGAACTCGACGAGGTAGGGCAGGCGCCGGGTGTCCACGCCGCCATCATCCGCGATCGGCGAACGTTCTGTGAAGGAATCTCACGTGGACGTGAACGGTTGCGCGCCCTTCACTGGACGCGTGACCTCGCTCCCCACCTCACCGCGCAGCGGCGCGGCGATGGCCCTCGGCGCCATGCTCTGCGTGCAGCTCGGGCTCGCCCTCTCGACCGGGCTCTTCGACGCCGTCGGCCCGGCGGGCACGGCGTGCCTGCGGCTGCTGTTCGCCGGCGCGCTGCTGCTCGTCCTCGTGCGCCCGCGCCCGTCGGCGTTCACGCGCGCGAGCCTGGCCGCCTGCGTCGCCCTGGGGACCGTCACCGCCGGCCTTACGATCCTGTTCACCGAGGCCATCGCCCGCATCCCGCTGGGCACCGCGTCGGCGCTGGAGTTCCTGGGCCCGCTCGGGGTCGCGCTGGTGCGGGGCCGGGGGCGCGCCCGGGGCTGGGCGCTGCTCGCGGCCGTCGGCGTCGTCCTGCTGACCCACCCCTGGCAGGCCGGTCTCGACCCGGCCGGCGTCGGCTTCGCCCTCGCCGCGGCGGCCTGCTGGGCGGGCTACATCCTGCTGACCCAGCGCGTCGGCGACCACGTCACCGGGCTGACCGGCCTCGCCGTCTCGATGCCCGTCGCCGGGCTGGTCGCCGCCCTCGTCGCCGGGCCCGGGCTGCTCGCCGACCTCGGGACCGGGGCGCTCGACGTGACGGTGCTGGCCACGGCGCTCGCGATCGCGCTGCTCATGCCCGTCGTGCCGTTCAGCCTGGAGCTGCTGGCACTCCGGCGGCTGACCACGGCGGCCTTCGGCACGCTGATGTGCCTCGAGCCCGCCATCGCCCTCGCGATCGGCGCCCTGCTGCTCGGCCAGACCCCCACGCTCGAGGCGGCGCTCGGGCTCGCCGCGGTCGTCGCGGCCGGGATCGGGGCGGAACGCTCGGGCGCGCGCGGTTCAGGCGTAGGTGGCGACGAACCCCACGACGACGCCCAGGAGCCCGACGGTCGCCACCACGACGCCCCCGACGAGCGCCGGGCGGATGTTGCGGGTGCGGCGCGTCCCCCACATCACCACGGCGGGCAGGAACCCGAGCGCGGCGAGGCCGAGGAACGGCAGCGTCAGGGCGGCGAGGACCCCGCTCGTGCCGGTGGGGATCGCCCGCTCGCGCTCCGCGTCGAGCTGCGCCCGGACGACCTCCCCCGCGGTCGAGTCGGGTGAGGCGTCGACCCGGACCGGCGGGCTGCCGTCGTCCGGGACGAAGACGCCGTCGCAGTCGTAGCGCCCCTTCCCGAGGTCGAGGCACTGCTCGACGGTGAGCTCCCCCGGCGTGCCGACCGCGCCCGCCGCGAGCCGCACGTCGCCGACCCCGAACGCGATGGGCAGCACCGCGATGACGGCCCACAGGACGACGAGCACGAGCTTGCCGATCGGGCCCGGGTCGCGGTCGCGCCGCCATCCCGAGCGGCTGTACCCCATCACCATGGCCGGTTTCCTACCCCACACCGACCCCGGCGATCACTCCAGCTCGGTCCGCGCCCGCTCTGCCCGCACCCGGTCGGCGAGGACGGCGGCCTGCACCCGGCGCTGCATCCCGAGCTTGGCCAGCAGCGCCGACACGTAGTTCTTCACGGTCTTCTCGGCGAGGAACATCTGCGCGCCGATCTCCCGGTTGGTGAGCCCGTCCCCGATGTACCCGAGCACCTCGCGCTCCTTGCCGGTCAGCTCGGCGAGCGGGTCCGGCGCCTCGGTCCGCGTCCGCAGACGGTCCATCAGCACCGACGCCGCCCGCCCGTCGAGCAGCGTGCGCCCCGAGCCCACCTCGCGGACGGCGTTGACGATGTCGTTGCCGCGCACATCCTTGATCACGTAGCCGGCGGCGCCCGCGAGCACCGCGTCGAACATGGCGCGCTCGTCGGTGTACGAGGTCAGCATCAGGCACGCGAGCCCGTCCATCCGCGAGCGCAGTTCCCGGCACAGCTCGATCCCCGTGCCGTCGGGCAGCCGCACGTCGAGCACCGCCACGCGCGGCGCCAGCGCCGGGATGCGCGCCAGCGCCTCGGTCACGGTGCCCGCGCCCCCGACGACCTCCATGTCGTCCTCGGCGTCGAGCAGCGCGGCCACCCCCTGGCGCACCACCTCGTGGTCGTCGACCAGGAACACCGTGATCACGGCAGGGTCCTCTCGGTGGGAGCGGGCGGGTCGAACGGGACCCACCAGGTCAGGCGGGTCCCGGGTCCGGGCGAGCGGCGGCCGACGTCCGAGTCGCCGCCGAGGGCGCGGGCGCGCGCCACGAGGTTGGCCAGGCCACTGCGGGCGACGGTGTCCGGGATGCCGACGCCGTCGTCGGTGACGCCGACGGCCAGGACGGTGTCGACGGAGACGGTGACGATCACCGACTGTGCGTCGCCGTGGCGGATCGCGTTGGAGACGCCCTCGCGGACCACGGCCTCGACCTGCGCCGCGAGCGCCTCGGGGACGGTGTCGACGGGTCCGGAGAGGCGCACGACGGGCTCGGTCTCGACGTGCACCGCCATCTCGGCCACGGCCCCGCGCAGGCGTCCGCCGAGGCCGGGGGCGCCGTCGACGGCGTGCAGGTCGAAGATGCTGGTGCGGATGTCGCGCACGATGCCGTCGACCTGGTCGACCGCCTCGTTGACGCGGCTCGCGGCGTCCGGGTGGGTCCGCAGCCGGGCCTGCGTCGCCTGCAGCCCGAGGCCGAGCGCGAACAGGCGCTGCAGCACGTGGTCGTGCAGGTCCGCGGCGATCCGCTCGCGGTCGGCGGCCACGTCGAGCTGGCGGCGGGCCCGCTGCGACTCGGCCAGCCGCAGCACCAGGGCCGCCTGGTCGGCGAACGAGGCCACGGTCGAGAGGCGGTCGGTGTCCAGGCCGCCCGTCGCGGCGTCGCGCACCACGACGAGCACGCCGGTGATGACCTCGGAGCCGCCGTCCAGGGGCACGAGCAGCGCCGGACCGAGGCGCCGCGGGAACCCGTCGACGCCGAGCACGAGGTCGACCTCGACCCGCGGGACCCGCGTCCGGGCGACCTCGGCCAGCGGGGACGACGCCGCCGCGACCCGCGCGCCCACCGGCAGCGGGTCCTCCAGCCCGACGCTGACCGTGACCCGCACGGGCGGGGCGACGTCGCCCTCGGCGACCGCGGCGGGCGGGGTGGTGATCACCGCGCCGACGCCGTCGCACAGCTCGGTCGCGCGCTCGGCGGCGAGCACCAGCACGTCCTCCGGGTCGGCGCCCGCGAGGACCTGCGTGGTGATCTCCCCCGACGCCTCGAGCCGGCGCTCCCGGCGCTGCGCCTCGTCCAGGAGCCGCCGCGTGTCCCCGAGCAGGCGGGCGTGCTCCACGGCGACGGCGGCCGCGCCGGCCACGGCGATCGCGGCCTTATCGTCGTCCGCGGTGAAGTCGCCGTGGCGCCGGTCGGTGAGGGTCAGGCCGCCGACCACGCGCCCGCGCACCCGCAGCGGTACCTCGAGGCGGGTGGCGCTCGGCGGCTGCTCGACGCCCGTGGTCGCGACCGGACCCGTCGCGCCGTCCTCGCCGAGCACCCGGAGCACGCCGTGGCGCGCCTCGGTCAGGTCGGCCGCGGCCGTCACGAGCGAGCGCAGGACGGTGTCGAGGTCGCCGCCGCGCGCCAGGGCCGTGAGCGAGCGGAGGAGGGTCGCGAGGCGCTCGGGACCGGCGACGACGGGCACGACGCCCCGCGGTTCCTCCACGATCGACCCCCTCCCGGGACGCGCCGGCGGACCTCATCGTCACGCCGTCCGGGGCGGGGAGCCAGGGCCGGACGTCCCGACGATCTCCATCGGGCGCTTGACACGGCGCCGGTCGCCAGAACGATGGCGAGACATGGCATCGAGAAGAGGTGCTGTGCCCGACCAGCCCGAGCCGATCGCGGCGCCGTCGGAGGGACTCGCGTTCCCGTCGGTGGCCCGCCTGGAGCTCGACGAGCTGCTCGACCAGCTCATCGCGCGCGCGACCGAGGTCAAGCTGACCCAGGGGCGGTTGCGCCACCTGCTGGACGCGACCCACCACATCACCGCAGGTCACGACCTCGACGACCTGGTCCGGCGCATCGTCGAGAGCGCGCGGACCCTCGTCGGGGCGCGCCACGCCGCCCTCGCGGTGGTGCAGGACGGGCGCCTGCTGCGGTTCGTCCAGGAGGGGACGGGCCCCGGGGACGTCACGGTGGACGGCGGGCTCCCCTACGGCGACGGCGTCCTCGACGTGCCCCTGCGGGCGGGCGGCGTCGTGCAGGGCAACCTCGTCGTCGCCGAGAGCGAGCACGACGGCGGGTTCGCGGCGGACGACGAGCAGCTGCTGACCGCGCTCGCCGGCGCCGCGGGGATCGCCGTCGAGAACGCTCTCCTGCTGGACACCGCACGCCGCCGGGAGCGCTGGCAGGCGGCGTCCGCGCGGCTGTCCAGCGACCTGCTCTCCGGCGAGATCGCCCCGGAGGCCGAGGTCCAGCACCTCCTCGACACCGCCGTCGACGTCGCGCGGGCGTACGGCGCCGCGGTCACGCGGGTCACCGACGCCGATCCGGGGACCGCGCACGTCGTCGCGGCCGCCGGGCGGCTGCACGACTGGGCCGGCCGCACGGCGGCGAGCCCCGGGTCGATCACCCAGGCGGCGCTCGACGCGGACGGTCCGGTGCTCATCGCCGACGCGCTCGACGACCCGCGCACCACCGGCGTCGTGCACCGTGCGCCGGAGGTGCGCTCCGTGCTCGCCGTGCCGCTGGCCACCGGGACGTCGGGGCCGCCCGGGCGGTCGGTCCTCATCCTCGCCCGCACGGTCGGCGACGAGGCGTTCGGCGCCGTCGAGGCGGAGATGCTGCTCGGGTTCGCGGCCCACGCCACCACCGCGATCGAGCTGGCGCAGGGCCGGCGCGACCGCGAGGCCGTCCACGTCCTCGAGGAGCGCGAGCAGCTCGTGCTCTCGCTCTCCGAGCAGGTGGTCCGCCGGGTGCAGCGGGTCGGGCTGGCGCTGACCAGCAGCGCGTCGGGTGTCGACGCCGGGCTGCGCGACCACCTGCTCGCCCAGGTCAGCGAGCTCGACGACGTCGTCCGGGCGGTCCGGGACACGGTGCTGCCCGGCTGACCGCCTCTGTTGTCCTCAGTGCTGGCGGTCGGGCTCGGGCTCCGGCTCGGGGTCGCTGAAGCGGCGCCACGCCCGCTCCCACGAGCGCAGGCGGGAGCGGTCGAGGACGTGGCGCAGCCCGGCGAGCAGGACCAGCGACGCGGTCAGGTCGATGACCAGCAGGAACGCGGTGACCATGGCGCCGTGCGCGCCGGGGGCCGTGGGCGGCATCGGTGGCGGCGTCGGCCGGTCGGCGGCGTCCACCCACAGCACGCGGGTGTCGCCGGGCCGCGTGGTGTCCGGCACGCGCGCGAGGCCGGTGCGCGGGAGCCCGTCGGCCGCGATCCACCGGACCGGCGCACGCACGACGTCCGACGCGGGGTCCGCCCCGCCGAGCAGCGGCGCGGACGTGACGTCACCACCCACCGGGGCGCCCGGCGACCCCGCGGGCAGCACCTCGGCGACCACCGGGCGGCGCTCCCCCTGCTCGACCGCGGCCTGGGCGCCGAGCCGCGCCGTGACCTCCCCGCCGGCCGCCAGGGCGACGGGCAGGAGCAGCAGGCCGGCGAGCAGGAGCACCCACCGGACCGCGACCTCGAGGCGGTCGCTGCCCCGCCGCAGCTCCGAGCGCGGCGGCACGAACAGGCCGATCGCCCGGCGGAACGCGCCCGTCCTCACCGCCATCGTGGGCCGCCTCCCGTCGCTCCCGACCAGGCGAGCGTGGGGGGCGCGTCCGGCGCCGGGCAGGGGCGAGCGTCCCGCCACGACCGGGACCATCGGCCCGGTGGCGGGACGTGGCGGAGGGACTACCCGAGGAAGTCGTCGACGAGCTCCTCCATGCCGCGCAGCGGCCGGTAGCGGCGCCGCTCCCGTGGCGGCGGGATCGGGGGCGACCCGGGATCGGGCTCACCGTCGGGGCGTGCCGTCCCGCCGGCGTGCCCGGGCTCGGCCGGGCGCCACGCGTCCTCGTCCACGAGGGTCCTCCTTCGGCACCGGAGAGCGTTCGGGGCGCTCCCCACGGTGACCGCGCGCGGTCGGTCCGTGCAGGGCCGAAGGTCCCGAGATCCGATCGTCGATCATGGGGGCATGAGCTTCTTCGTGCGGGGCGCGGGCGAGGGCGACACCTACGAGTTCGGCGGCGCCACCTTCACCGTCAAGGCGAGCGGGACCGACACCGAGGGCCGGGTCGGCGTCATGGAGCAGGCCGCGCCGGCCGGGCTGAGCGTGCCGCCGCACACCCACGACGGCGAGGACGAGATGTTCTACGTCCTCGAGGGCGAGGTGCGGGGGTTCTGCGGCGACGAGCGCTTCACCGCCGCGACCGGCGCCTTCATCTTCCTGCCCCGCGACGTGCGGCACAGGCTCGAGGTCGTGGGCGACCGGCAGGCCCGGGTGCTGACGATCGTCGGGCCGGCGAAGTTCGACGCTCTCGTCGCGGCGCAGGGCACGCGGCTGACCTGACATCCCTCGCGGCACTCTCGCGAGATCGAGATGGCGACGTCGGTCGGCGACCGGCACGTTCCGCCGGGCGTGAGGCCGCGCGTCGATCATGCGCAATGTGCCGCTCGCGACCGAGGAAGGTCACGCCCGTGCTCGCCACTTCGATCTCCCGAGAGTGTCAGCATGGCACAGCCCTCACGACACTCTCGCGAGATCAGAATGGCGACGTCGGTCGACGAGCCGCACAGTTCGCCGGCAAGAGAGCCCGACGATCATGCCGAACGTGTCGCTCGCCGAGGCGTCAGAGCGCGCGCAGGGTGTCGATCAGCGGCGTGGTCGGGCGGCCCAGGAGGCGGGCGAGGGTGCCGTCGGTGATGTCGAGCTCGCCGTCGCGGATGTTCTGGTCGAGCTCGACGAGGAAGCCCACGGTGCCGGCGTCGACGCCGAGGTCCAGCAACCGGGCCCGGTGCTCGTCGGACGAGACCTGCTCGACGCGTACGTCGCGGCCGAGCACCTCGGCGGCGGCCGCGGCCAGGTCGTCGCGGCTCCACCGCTGGTCGCCGGCGAGCTCGAGCACCTGCACACCGGTCGGGACGTCGCCGGTCAGCGCGACGGCGGCGGCCTCGGCGAAGTCGGCCCGGGAGGCGCTGGCCACGCGACCCTCCCCCGCGCTGGTCAGCACGGTGCCGGTCGCCCGGGCGCCGTCGAGGGCGCTGCCGAACACCTCGGTGTAGAAGTTGTTGCGCAGCACGGTGACGGGCAGTCCGGCATCGCCCAGGATCTCCTCGGTGGCCGTGTGCTCGGGGGCGACGACGATCGTGGTGTCGTCGGCCCGCGTGACGCTCGTGTACAGCAGGTGACCGACGCCCGCGGCGGCCGCGGCGTCGATCACCGCCCGGTGCTGGTCGACGCGCTTGCCGAACTCGTTGCCCGAGATCAGGAGCACGCGGTCGGCGCCGTCGACGGCCGCCTTCACGGTGTCGGGTCGGTCGTAGTCGAGCTCGACGACGTCGACACCGAGGTCGGCGTGGGCCGCCAGGGAGTCGGTACGGCGGGCGCCCGCGCGCACGGCGGTCGGCTCGACACCGCGTGCGAGCAGGTCGTCGAGGACGAGGCGGCCGAGGCTGCCGGAGGCGCCGGTGACGAGGATGGTCATGGGAGTTCCTTCCGTGGTGCTGCGTGTCAGCAGACAGAACCACGGCGCTGACCAGGAAACTTCCCGAGGGGAGGTACCCACTTTCAGGTAAGGTAGTGGCGTGGCGGTGAGTCTCCAGGTCCTGCGCGCGCAGCAGCCCGGCGCGCTGACGACGTCGTGCCCCGGCCGGGTCGTGCTCGACCACGTGACCAGCAAGTGGGGTGTCCTCGTGCTCGGCGCCCTCGCCGACGGGACCCTGCGGTGGGGCGAGCTGCGCCGCGAGGTCGACGGCATCAGCGAGAAGATGCTGGCCTCCACGCTGCGCACCTTCGAGGCCGACGGGCTCGTCGAGCGCCGCGCCTACCCCGAGGTCCCGCCGCGCGTGGAGTACCTGCTGACCCCGCTCGGCGAGGACCTCGCCGAGGCGATCGCCCCGCTGCTGACGTGGGTGCTCGCCCACGCCGAGGAGATCGTCGGGCGGCGCGCCGCTCAGCGCTGACCCACGAGCTTCTCCTGCCCGGGTCCCGGCGGCGTCCCGTAGACGAAGTAGGTCTCGGCCGGCAGCGTCGCCCCGCCGATCGCGATGCCGGTGTCGAAGTCGGCGAGGTCCCAGGTCACCGTCTCGAAGTCCGGCTCGAGCTCGCCGCCCGCCGAGCGTGGACATCGGTACAGCATGCACCGGGTGTGGCCCGTCCGACCCCACCTCGTGTGCACGGAATCCGACCCGGCGTGCAGGCGGCGCGGCTACAGCATCTGCCCGCCCGACGCCTCGACGCGCTGCGCGGTGATCCAGCCGGCGCTCTCGGCGGTGATGGCGCGCAGGGCGCCGCCGATGTCGTCGGGCTCGCCGACGCGACCGAAGGCGTGGTTCGCTGTGATCATGGCGCGGTAGCGCTCGTCGTCGCGGATCAGCCCGCCGCCGATGTCGGTCGCGGTGGCGCCGGGCGCGAGGACGTTCACGGTGATGCGGCGCGGGCCGAGGGCCTTGGCGGCGTACTTCGTGTAGACCTCGATGCCGCCCTTCATCGCCGCGTACACCGAGAACAGCGGGTTCGCGGCGTAGCGGGTCAGACCCGTCGACACGAACACCACCCGCCCGCCGTCGCGGATCCGCGGCGCCAGGAGGTCGGTGAGCAGGATCGGTCCGCGCAGGTGGACGGCGTAGAGCGCGTCGACGGTCGCGGCGTCGATCCCGCCGAACGGCGTGTTGCCCTCGTACCCGCCGTTGTTGACGAGGACGTCGAGGTCCTCGCGCCCCCAACGGCCCCGCAGCTCCCGCGCGAGCGTCTCGACGAACGCCGGGAACGCGTCGTGCTCGGTGACGTCGAGGCGCAGCGCCGCGGCCCGCCGCCCCCGCTTCTCGAGGTCGGCGACGACCGCGTCGGCCTCCTCCGGGCGCGAGCGGTAGGTGAGGACGACGTCGACGCCGTCGTCGGCGAGGGCCTCCGCGGCGGCACGGCCGAGGCCGCGGTTGCCCCCGGTGATCAGCGCGACCCGGCTCACCGGGAGGCCTCGAGGACCTCGTCGCGCAGCGCGTTCTTGAGGATCTTCCCGATGGTGCTGCGGGGCAGCTCGTCGCGCAGGACGACCGTTCCCGGGACCTTGAACCGGGACAGCCGCTCGGCACACCACGCGACGAGCTCGTCGGGGTCGGCGTGCGCCCCGGGCGCGAGGACGACGTGGGCGACGATCGCCTCGTCGTACACCGGGTCGGGCACCCCGTGCACCGCGCTCTCCAGCACCGCCGGGTGGGCGGCGAGCACCTGCTCGACCTCGCTGGCCGCCACGTTCTCGCCGGCGCGCTTCATCATGTCCTTGGCGCGGTCGACGAAGTACGCGCGGCCCTCGGCGTCGAGGCGCACCTGGTCGCCGGTGCGCAGCCAGCCGTCGTCGAACAGCGCCGCGGTGGCCTCCGGGCGCCCGTCGTAGCCCGGCGTCACGTCGATCCCGGGCCGCCCGCGGACCTGGAGCTCGCCGGGCTCGCCCTCCTCCCCCACCACCCGGACCTCGATCCCGGGCAGCGGCAGGCCGATCGAGTCCCAGCGGCGCCGGTCGTCGAGGGGGTTCATGAACGGCGGGACGACGGTCTCGGTCATGCCGTAGAGCTGGATCAGCGGCGCGCCGAACCGCGTCTCGAACTCCTGCGCCTGCGCCGGGGCGAGGTTCTGGGCGAACAGCACGAGGCGCAGGTCGTTGTCGGCGTCGGTCGGTGCGGGCGTGGACCGGGCGAGCACCATCCGGACGGGCGCGGCGAAGAGGCTGGCCAGCGTCGGGCGCAGCTCACGGGCCTGGGTCGGCCAGCCGGTGGCGGAGAAGCGCGCCGCGACCGCCACCGAGCCGCCCGCCACCAGCGCGGACATCAGGCAGTAGTACTGGGCGTTCCCGTGGAAGAGCGGCAGCGTGACGAGCCAGCGGTCCGCGGCGGTCACGCGCAGGTGGTCGGCGACGAGCCGGCCGACCCGCAGGTAGTTGGCGTGCGTGACCTGCACGCCCTTCGGGGCGCTCGTGGTGCCGGACGTGAACATGATCGCGGCGAGGTCCTCGTGCGCCGCGGCCGGCGGGGGCGGGGCGTCGGCACGCCGCGCGACCAGCTCGTCGAGGGTGATCACTGCCCGCTCGCCCACGATCGTCCCGCGCAGGGCGTCGTCGACGACCGACAGGACCGCGCGGGAGTCGGTGAGCTGGTGGGCCACCTCGTCGGCGGTCGAGAGCGGGTTCACCGGGACGACGACGGCCCCGAGCCGCGCGCAGGCGAACCAGACGTCGAGGAACTCCGGGCGGTTGGGCGTCATGAGGTGCACCCGCGCGCCCGTTCCGACGCCGAGGTCGGCGAGCAGGCCCGCGGTGGCGTCGGCGCGCCGGACCTGCTCGCCGTAGGAGACGGTCTCGGTCCCGGTGTCGCCGGCGAACACCAGGAAGGGTGCGTCCGGCCGGTCCGCGGCGGTGCCGGCGAGGACGTCGAAGACGCTGCTGCTCACGGGACCTTAACTTGTACTCGGGTACACGTTCGAGGGGAGCCTAGTGCCCCTTGAACGCCTCGGCCAGCCACCACGACGGGCCGTCGGAGGTGACCTTCGCGTCGAGCAGCAGCGGACGGTCGCGGGGACCGGCCAGCCACTCGGGGATCACCCCCAGGTCCGCCGTCGACCGGACCACCGCCGCCGCGCACCCGTAGCCGGCGGCGATGGCGGCGAGGTCGGTGTCGGGGAAGCGGACGGTGGTGTGGTCCCCGCCGGCGAAGTGGTGGAACTCGGCGCCGTAGCCCGCGTCGTCGTAGACCACGATCACCATCCCGAGCCCGAGCCGCACCGCGGTCTCCAGCTCGCTGATCCCCATGAGGAACCCGCCGTCGCCGCACGCCGCGACGGGCAGCCGGTCGGGGCGCGCGAGGGCGGCGCCGATCCCCGTCGCGAGCCCCAGCCCGATCGACTGGAACGCCTGCGTGAAGCAGAAGCCGGCCTCGTCGGGGACGCCGAGGTAGGCCGCCGGGTAGCCCATGAAGTTGCCGGAGTCGACGGCGACGGTCCGCTCGGCGGGCAGCAGCTCGTCGAGCGCGGCGGAGAGCACGCGGGGGTCGATGCGGTCGCCGACGACCTCGTCCGGGACGTCGGCGCTCTGCGTGCGCAGCCGCTCGGCGACGGCGTCGCTCCGGTATCCGCCGGTCTTCCCGGCGACCTCGAGCGCGTCGCGCGCCGTCGCCCCGACGTCACCGAGCACGCCGAGCGTGATCGGCCGCTGCGCCCCGAGCGCCTCGGCGGTGTCGTCGACCTGCACCAGCGTCGCGTGCTCGGTGAGGACGCCGTGGCGCGTCGTCCACATCGTCAGCGACGCGCCCCAGGCGACGATCAGGTCGGCGTCGGTGATCAGCTCGGCGGCCAGGGCCGTCGAGAACCCGCCGGAGATGCCGAGCGACCACGGCGAGCCGGTGAACAGGCCGTGGGCGACGGCCGAGGTGGCCAGCAGCGCGCCGCAGCGGTCGGCCAGCGCCTCCAGCTCCACGCGGGCCCCGCGCGCGCCCCGGCCCGCGACGAACACCGGGCGCTGCGCGCCGTCGAGCAGGCGGGCGAGCTCGGCGACCGACGCCGGGTCCGGCCGCGGGGCACGCCAGGTGGTGCGAGCCGGTGCCGGAGCACTGACCGCCGCAGCCCCCTGCACGTCGAGCGGGAGGTTGAGCACCACGGTCCGGCGCTGGTCGCGGCAGATGCCGTACGCGCGCACGACGTCCGCGGCCGCCGAGGCCGCCGAGTGCACCCGCTCGGGCACCGCGCCCACCGACCGGGCCAGCGCGTCCTGGTCGACGCGGAAGTTCGAGCGGACCGCGCTGCCCGCCGTCTCCGCGGCCAGCACGAGCAGCGGCGTCCGCGACTTCGCCGCCTCGGTGACACCGGTCAGCGCGTTGGTCAGCCCGCAGCCCTGGTGCAGGGTCACGACCGCCACCTCGCCGGACGTGCGCGCGTAGGCGTCGGCCATCACCGTCGCCCCGCCCTCGTGCCGCGCCGCGGCCCAGGGCACCCCCGCGGAGCGCAGCGCGTTCGTCACGTGGAAGTTGCCGCTGCCGACCACCCCGAACGCGTGCCCGACGCCCAGCTCGGCGAGCAGCGTGCCGACCTGCTCGGCGACCGTGCTCGTCGATGTGGGCCCCATCAGTGCTCGATCAGCGCGAGCGCCCGCGTCGGCGACCCCGAGCCGCCGACGATCGGCAGCGGGCTGACCAGCAGCACCGCGCCGCGGGTGGGCAGGCGGCCGAGGTTGCGCAGGCTCGTCAGACCCCACTTGTTCGCGCCCATGAGGAAGTGGTGGCACGAGAACGGCGGGTCGAAGGCGCCCGCGCCGCCGGCGTCGGTGCCGACGGTCTCCACGCCGAACCCGGTCAGCGGCGAGGACTGGGCGATCCAGCGCGCGCACTCCGCCGAGACGCCGGGCGTGTGCGGGCCCGCCTCGTCGGCGTTCATGAACTCCTCCTGCGTCGCCCCGTACGCCTCCCACCCGGTGCGGTAGAGCAGCCAGCCGCCCTCGGGCAGCGGGCCGTGCTCGGCCTGCCACGCCTCGAGGTGGGAGAGCTCGAGCAGGAAGTCGGGGTCGGCCGCCACGTCCGCGGTCTTGTCGATCACCACGGCCGGCGCGACCAGCGTCGCCATCGGGACCTGCGAGACGTCGAGGCCGTCGCGGCCGGTGACCCAGTGGTTCGGGGCGTCGAGGTGGGTGCCGGTGTGCTCGCCGGTGTGGATGTCGTTCCAGTACCAGGCCGGTCCGCGGTCGTCGTAGCGCGACAGCTCCTCGAGCCGGAACCGCGAGGTGTTGGCGAACGGCGCGGGCAGCTCCAGGATCGGCGTGGACTCCTGCAGCGGCGTGGTGAGGTCGACGACCTCGACGGCGCCGGAGCGCAGCGCGTCGGTGAGGGCGGCGAGCACGGACATGTGTTCTCCCGGGAGTCGAGGGGTTGCGGGCAGCATGACCGTCCACGGTCATCTCCGGAAAGGACGGCCATGGTTCTCGAGCGTTCCGACGGCGACTTCCTGCTGGGACTCTTCTCCCCGAACTGCTCCTCGGGGCTCGCGGTCACCGCGGTCCCCGAGCGCTGGTCGGGCAGCTGGGAGGACAACCTCGCCCTCGCCGTGCTCGCCGACGAGGTCGGCGTGGACTTCCTGCTGCCGATCGCGCGGTTCATCGGCTACGGCGGCGAGACCAACTTCCACGAGAGCGTGCTGGAGCCGATCCCCTGGGCCGCGGCCCTGCTCGCCCGGACCCGGAGCATCCACGTGTTCTCCACCGTGCACACGGCGTTCAACCACCCGGTCGTCAGCGCGAAGCAGCTCGCCACGATCGACCGGATCGGGGGCGGGCGCGCCGGGATCAACATCGTCGCCGGCTGGAACAAGCCCGAGTACGACGCGTTCGGCGTCGAGCTGCCGACCGACCACGACGACCGCTACGCGCGGGCCCAGGAGTGGTTCGAGGTCGCCCGGGAGCTCTGGACGACGCCCGGGCGCTTCGACCACGACGGCGAGTACTTCACGCTGCACGGCCTCGAGGGCGAGCCGAAGCCGGTGCACGGGACGCTGCCGATCCTCAACGCCGGGTCGTCCGGGCAGGGCCGCGACTTCGCCGCCCGCAACGCCGACTTCGCGTTCACCGTCGTCGCCGGCCCGGAGGACGGCGCCGAGGTGGTCTCGACGGTGACCTCGGCGGCCCGCGAGCGCTACCGGCGCGAGATGGGCGTGCTCACCCTCGGCCACGTCGTCTGCCGTCCGACCCACGCCGAGGCGCAGGACGCGCTGCACCACTACGCCGAGGAGGGCGCCGACTGGGCGGCGGTCGACAACCTCATGGCATTGCAGGGCCTGCACGCCCAGTCGTTCACCCCGGAGATGCTCGCGACGTTCCGGTCCCGGTTCGCCGCGGGGCACGGCAGCGTGCCGCTGGTCGGCACGCCGGACGAGGTCGCCGCCGAGATCGCCCGCTACGCGAAGGCCGGGTTCAGCGGCATGACGCTGGCCTTCCTCGACTACGTCGACGAGCTGCCCTACCTCGCACAGGAGGTCTTCCCGCGCCTCGAACGCCTGGGGGTGCGGCGGCCGCGGGACTGACGGTCAGCCCGCGGGCTGCTCGAGGGCCTCGACGGCGGCGGGGTCGAGGCCGTCCTGCAGGCGCCGCAGCAGGGCCTCGAACTGCTCGGCGTCGGCGCCCAGCAGGTCGCGGAACTGGCCGCGGACGTCGGCGGTGACCTCGTCCCACTCCGCCAGCGCCCGGCGTCCGCGCGCCGACACGACGATGAGCACCCGGCGCCGGTCCTCGACGTCGCGGCGGCGCAGCACGAGGTTCGCCGACACCATGCGGTCGACCAGCTTGCTGAGCTTCGGCGCCAGCAGCAGCACGTGGTCCGCGACGACGTTCATCGGGGCGCCGCCGCGCTCGGCGAGCAGACGCAGGATCCGCCACTGGTCCAGACTGGAACCGACGCCGCGCAGCGCCTCCTCGAGGCGCGCGGTGAGGGTGCGCTCGACGAGCGACAGGAGCCGCAGCGACTCCTCGCCGTCTCCGGTCGACCCTCCGGCGTTGGCTGGCACGGCGTCGATGGTAGCCAGGTCGGAGGTCCCGGCGGGGATGCGCACGGTCAGGTTCCGCCGGAGGACCGACCGGCCGCGGACCGGCTCGTACGATCGGAGTAGCTACGCGGCGGGGCTCGCTCGCTAGCGTCGAGCAATGGCCGAGTCGCTGGTTCCCCGCCCGGGAACGCTGCGCGCACCGCGCGCCCGCGACGTCCTCGACATGGCCCTCGTGATCCCGTTGCAGGGGCCCGCCGGGATCTTCGGGCCCTCCTGCGAGAGCTGCGCCGCGCTGGCGATGCAGGAGATCAACGCCGACGGCGGGGTGCTCGGCCGGGAGCTGAACCTGGTGCCGGTCGACGGCGGCCGCAGCCCCGCCGAGGTCGCGATCGAGGTGGACGCGCTGGTCAGCGCCGGCGCCGTCCAGGCCGTCACCGGCTGGCACATCTCCGCGGTCCGCGAGGCCGTCGCGCCCCGCATCCACGGCCGCGTCCCGTACGCGTACACGGCGCTCTACGAGGGCGGCGAGCAGCGGCCCGGCGTGTTCCTCACCGGCGAGACGCCGGACCTGCAGCTCGCCCCGACCCTCGACTGGTTCGCGAGCACGGCGGGCGTGCGGCGCTGGACGATCGTCGGCGACGACTACGTCTGGCCGCGCCGCTCGGCCACCACCGCGGCGCGCTACCTGCGACGCATGGGCGGCACGGTCTGTGACGAGATGTTCGTGCCGCTCGGGACGTCGGACTTCTCGACGGTCCTGCGCCGCGTCGAGGCCAGCGGGTGCGAGGCCGTGCTGATGCTGCTCATCGGCGACGACGCCGTCGCGTTCAACCGGGCGTTCGCCGCGGCCGGCCTCGACCGGGACATCCTGCGGTTCAGCTCGCTGATCGAGGAGAACGTCCTGCTGGCCTCCGGCGCGGAGAGCACCCGCGGCCTGATGACCTCCGCGGGCTACTTCGAGGACCTCGCGACGAGCTCGGGGCTCGAGTTCGCCGCCACCTACTTCCGCGAGTTCGGCGACGAGGCGCCGGTCCTCAACAGCCTCGGCGAGTCCTGCTACGAGGGCGTCCGGCTGCTCACCGAGCTGATGCGGCGCGCCGGGTCCATGGACGTGCCGACGATGATGTCGGTGGCCGACGGGCTGGCCTACGAGAGCCCGCGCGGCACCGTCGAGCTGCGCGACCGCCACCTGCACCAGCAGGTCTTCCTCGCCGTGGCGGACGGCCTCGCCTGGGACGTCGTCCAGCAGCTGTGACCCTGGGTCGCCGGTGCGCGACCGCCCGCCACGGCCGTTGACACTCCCGTCGATCGCTGGCTAACTTTCCGAGGAAATCATTTCCTGTTCGCTATATCTCCTCGGTGACGTCGGCGAAGGGATCCACCGCATGCCCCTGTACGCGTACCGATGCGACGAGGACGGCCCCGTCGACGTCATGCGGCCCATGGGCGCCGCACCGCCGGTGCTCGCCTGCCCGACGTGCGGCGCCGATGCCCCCCGCATGATCACTGCACCGCGGCTGCGCGCCGACCGTGCCCGCGTCGCCGCGATCGACCGCGCCGAGTCCTCCCGCACCGAGCCGACCGTCGTCTCGGCCCCGCCGCCCCGGCCCGCCGGTCCGCGGCCGGCCCCGCGCCTCGATCCCCGGACCGCGGCCCTGCCGCGCCCGTAGACCGCCCCCTCCCCGGCCCGCCCGGTCGCCGACGACCCGGCGGGCGGCTCCGACCTGCCCTGACCAGGAAGGGAACTCCCATGTCGCACCTCCGAGGGACGCCGCCCCGTGGCTAGCGTCGGCCTCCTGTTCGTCGGCGCCGTGCTCTTCATCAACGGCGTCATGCTGCTGGGCTGGATCGACGCCAGGTCGGCCGCGCCGATGAACTTCTTCGTCGGCGGACTGCAGATCATCACGCCGCTGTACCTGATCTTCACGGCGAACGGCGACGCCGATGTCATCCTCGCCGCGTCCGGCCTGTTCCTGTTCTCGTTCACCTACCTCTACGTGGCGGTGAACCTGACCTGGGACCTCGACGGCACCGGGCTCGGCTACTTCTGCCTGTTCGTCGCCATCACCGCGGTCGTGTTCTCGGCGCTGAACTTCTTCCGCTTCGCCGACCCGGCCTTCGGCGTCATCTGGCTCTACTGGGCGTTCCTCTGGTCGCTGTTCTTCGTCCTCCTGGGCCGGCGGCGCGACGGGATCGGGCGCTACACGGGTGCGGTGTGCGCCATCCAGGGGTGGGTCACCGCGTGGATCCCCGCGTTCCTGCTGCTCACCGGCGTCTACACGGAGATCGGCGTCCCGCTCGCGATCGGCCTCGCGATCTTCGGAGTCGTCGTCTTCCTCGCCCTCATCCCGTGGGCGCGCCGCTCGCCGACCCCCGCGACGCCCGCCCCGACCGGCGAGCACGCCGTCGCCTGACCCGTCCCGACCCACACCAGGAGAGATCCATGCCGCAGAAGGTCTTCCCCCTCGACAGCAGCAAGAAGTTCACCGAGCAGCAGATCGTGGGCCACAACCGCTGGCACCCCGACGTGCCCGCGCAGGTGCACGTGAAGCCGGGCGACGTGTTCCGCGTCGACTGCCGGGAGTGGTTCGACGGCGCGATCGTCAACGACGACTCCGCCGACGACATCCTCAACGCCCCGCTGAACTCCGTGCACGTGCTCTCCGGCCCGATCGCGGTGGAGGGCGCGCAGCCCGGCGACCTGCTGATCGTCGACATCCTCGACGTCGGCCCGATCCCCCAGGAGGACTCCGGCCCGCTGGCCGGGCAGGGCTGGGGCTACACGGGCGTCTTCGCGAAGCGCAACGGCGGCGGCTTCCTCACCGACCAGTTCCCCGACGCCTACAAGGTGATCTGGGACTTCCGCGGCGGGAAGGCGACCTCGCGGCACGTGCCCGGCGTCGAGTTCACGGGCATCGTCCACCCCGGCCTCATGGGCACGGCGCCCTCGCACGACCTGCTGCGCAAGTGGAACGCGCGCGAGCAGGCCCTGATCGACACGAACCCGTCGGCCGTGCCGCCGCTGGCCCTGCCGCCCCAGCCCGACTCGGCGATCCTCGGCTCCCTGACCGGCGACGACTTCGAGCGCGCCCGCAACGAGGCCGCCCGCACCGCGCCGCCGCGCGAGAACGGCGGCAACCAGGACATCAAGAACTTCACCAAGGGCAGCCGCGTCTTCTACCCGGTGTTCGTGGACGGCGCGAACCTGTCCATGGGCGACCTGCACTTCTCCCAGGGCGACGGCGAGATCACGTTCTGCGGCGCGATCGAGATGGGCGGGTTCATCGACCTGCACGTCGACCTGATCAAGGGCGGGATGCAGACCTACGGCGTCTCCGAGAACGCGATCTTCGTCCCGGGCAACACCGACCCGCAGTACAGCGAGTGGATCGCGTTCTCGGGGACGTCGGTGACGCTCGACGGCGAGCAGCGCTACCTCGACTCGCACCTGTCGTACCAGCGGGCCTGCCTGCACGCGATCGACTACCTGACGACCTTCGGCTGGTCGGACATCCAGGCCTACATGATCCTGGGCGCCGCGCCGATCGAGGGCCGGCTCTCCGGCGTCGTCGACATCCCGAACTCGTGCTCGACGGTCTACCTCCCGACCGGGATCTTCGACATCGACGTCAAGCCGGGCAAGAACGGTCCGGCGCGCATCGACCCGGGGATGGGCGTCCCGAAGTCGAACGCCTGAGGCACCGGCGCCGGGGGCCTCGCCGGCCCCCGGCGCCGGCGTGCGTCAGGAGCCGTAGGTGGCGATGACCCCGGTCAGGCGCTCGGGGCGGGGGTGGACGCCGAGGCCGGGACCCCGCGGCACCGCGATCTCCCCGTGCTCGACTGCGATGGGGTGGTCGGGGTCGTAGTGGTGGCCGATGTAGTCCTGCGCGATCCACACCCCGTCGAGCAGCCGGGGGTCGACGGTCGCGGCCAGGTGGACGCAGGCCGCGGCGATGACGTCGCCGCCCCAGGCGTCGTCGCAGGTGTGGGGCAGGGAGCGCAGCGCGCAGAGGTCGCGGGCGAGCGCGGCCTTCGTCGGACCGCCCAGGCGGGTCACCTTGAAGGAGAAGCCCTCGCAGAGCCCCGACCCGACAGCGCGCAGCACGGTGCCGACGTCCACGGTGTTCTCGTCGAGGTAGACCGGGTGGTGCAGGCGCCCGCGCAGCAGCTCCATCTCCTCGAGCGTGTCGCAGGGCTGCTCGAGCGCGAAGGGGATGTCGGTGACGAGCCGGTCGAACTGCAGGGCGTGGGCGACGGTCATCGCCCGGTTGGCGTCGACGGCGAGCCGCGCGCGGTGCCCGACGGCCGACCAGACCGCGCGGACCGTCTCGACGTCCGTGGCGAGGTCGCGGCCCCCGATCTTGACCTGGACGCGGCGGTACCCGGCCTCGACCTTCTCCGCCGCGACCCGCGCGCCCTCCTCGGGCGAGCCCACGGTCACCGACCAGTAGGACGGCACGCGGTCGACCAGGGCCCCGCCGAGCAGGGTCGAGACCGGCACGCCGAGGCGCTGCCCGAGCAGGTCGAGCACGGCGGTGTCCACGGCGGCCTTGGCGTAGTCGTGGCCGGTGAGCAGGGCGTCCATCCGCCGGGCCACCACCCGCGCCGACGGGACGTCGGTGCCGACCAGCCCCGGCGCGATCTGCTCGAGGGCGGCGCGGGCGCCGAGGGCGTGGTGGGGCTGGTAGACCGGGCCCAGCGGGCAGGTCTCGCCCCACCCGGTGAGGCCCTCGTCGGTGACGACCTCGACCAGCGTGCTGTCGAGCTCCTCGACTGAGGTGCGGGACATCCGGTAGGCACCGGTCGCGACCGGCAGGCGCGCCTGGTGGACGGTGATGCGTTCGATCTTCATCGCGGCGGGTCCGGGGTCGTGGTGGCGGGGTCCTCGGCAGTCTCGACGCCCACGACCGGCCGGTCCATCACGAGATGGGACACGACTGCCGGTACGTCCGGTACACGATCGGCACGGGCCGTCCTCCTCCGCGCGCCGTGGCCCGACCGTGACCAGCCGCGACGCCGAACGGCCCTACCTCCCGCTCCCGGGCAGGACAAGACTCGGTGGTCGACGTGTCGGTCGGCGGCAGCATTCATCGGGGAGGGGCACATGACGCGGGGGGAGAACGGCGCGGCCGGGCAGCAGGGCGCCCCGACCACGGGTGAGCGGCGGATCCCCTGGTGGGGCGTCGGCTTCGACGTCGTGCGCCGGGGCTACGACCGCACGCAGGTCGAGGAGGCGCTCGACCGGGCGCAGGCGGACCTGGAGGTCATGACCGCCGACCGGGACGCCATGGTGCGGGCCGAGGAGCAGGTGCGGGCCGAGCTCCGCACGACGAAGGCCGACGTCGACCGCCTCGTCGGCAGGCCGTACGCCGTCGACGGGCTCTCCGCGCGGCTGCAGCACCTGCTGCGGCTCGCCGAGGAGGAGGCCACCGCGATCCGCGCGACCGCGGCCGACGACGCCGGCAAGGTCGCCGAGCGCGCGCGGGAGCGGGCCCACGCGACCGTGGCCGACGCCGACGACCGCGCCACCGTGATCATGGAGGAGGCGGCGGGCCGGGCGCAGGCGCGCCTCGAGGAGGCCGCCGAGCGGGCCGCAGCCATCGTGCTCGGCGCCCAGAAGGAGGCCCGGGCGGTGCGGATCGAGGCCGAGCGCGTCCGCGACGAGCACGACCGCCACCGCGTGGAGTCCGACGCCGAGCAGCGCGAGCTGGTCGAGCGCACCCGCGCGGAGATCGAGCGGCGCGAGCAGGACTCGGCCGCCGACCGCCTCCGGCGCGACGAGGAGGCCGAGGCCGCCCGGCGGCGCCGGCGCGAGGACGTCGAGACCGCGCTCGCGGCGCGCCAGGAGGAGGTGGCCGCGGCGCTCGCCGACGCCGAGGAGCGGCGCCGGCGCGCCGACGAGCACGCCCACGCCGTCGAGGCGGAGGCGGACGCCCGGCGCGACGCGGCCGCCCACGCCGTCGCCGAGCTCGAGGAGCGCCGGCGCCGGACGCTCGCCCAGCTCGGCGAGCTGCGCCGGACCCTCGAGCTGCCCGTCGTCGGGGAGCTCGCCGGCCCGGTGCTCGTCGGGGCGAACGGCGCCAACGGCTCGAACGGCTCCACCGGCGACGCGCCGCGGGAGCCGGACCCGGGCCGCGGCGTCGCCTGACCCGCGTCAGGGCGCCATCGCCGCGACGATCAGCGGGACGCGGTGTCGACGAGCAGGAGCGTGTCCGGGCCGCGCTTCGTCGAGGACACGGGCCAGCCCCGGACGACGGCGCCGGACACCTCCCGCTCGCCCGCGTAGGTCAGCGCCCACCGGGTCCGGATCGGCGGCGGCGAGTGGCGGTGCGCCGTGCTCCACGCGAGGAGCGTCGACCTGACGCGGCTGCCGTCGGTCCGCTCGTGCATCACCAGATCGGTGCGGGCCGGCTCGGAGAGGTCGTCCAGGACGGGCACCGTCGAGTAGAACGCCAGCGCGCCGAGCTCACCGGGTCCGACGACGGCCTGACCGCCGGTGAGCGTCGCGAGGTCGCGACCGGCTGCGGCGTAGTCGGTGGCGCTGCCGTAGTTGGCCATCATCGGCGCCCACGGCCACGGCACCGGACCACCGGCGAACCCGAGCAGCGCCCCGACCGCCAGCACGAGACCGGCGGCCGGGTACACGACCGGGCCCGGCCTCGCGCCGAGGGTCGCGCACACGGTCAGCGCGACCGCGACCGCCGAGCACCCCAGGATCGGGGCGTAGTACCAGCCCGCGCCGGGCGCCCCGATCGCTTCGAGCGCCACCATGTGGGCCCAGCCCGCCGCCGCGAGCGCCACCACCACCCGCTGCCACGGCGCGCGACACCGGGCGCGTGCCGCCACGAGCGCGCCCACGGTCCCGCCCAGCACCAGCAGCACGCTCACCGTGACCGTCCGCGGCTCGAAGGACCACCACCCCACCGCCGCGCGGAGTGGTCCCTCGGCCTCGGCGGTGCGCACCCACGTCGCGTCCGGGACCGCGCCGCCGAGCTGCAGCCAGGCGAACAGGTGCCAGGGCAGCGCCGTCGCCGCCGCCGCGACGGCGACCAGCCCCGCCCGCCGCGCCGCCGCGGCAACGCTGCCGGACCCGACCAGCACGAGCAGCGCGAGCACGCCGGCCGCGACCGCGAGATCGGGGCGGGCGAGCACCGCCAGCCCGCACGCCACACCGGTCCACGCCACCCGGCCCTGCACCGCGAGCGTCGCGACGGCCAGCAGCGCCACGATCGTCAGGTGCGCCTCCAGCCCGACGGTCGACGCCAGCACCGGCGAGGTGCCGATCAGCGCGACGGCCAGCACCCCGGCCGCCGGGTGCACCCCCACCCGCCGGGCGAGGTCGCAGGCCAGCCAGCCGGCGGCCGCCAGGCAGGCGCACAGCAGCAGGCCGACCACGATGATCGGCCGGTCGATGAGCAGCGTCCCACCGGCGAGCAGCCACACGTTGAGCGGCGACGTCTGCGAGTTGGACGTCAGCCCCGGGGCCACGCCCCAGGTGCCGGACTCGGCGAGCGTGCGGGCGTAGCTGACCGAGATCAGCGCGTCGTCGGCGATGGCCCGGTGCACGAGGAAGAACACGACGGCACCGGTGACCGCGCCGACGGCGGCCGCCGCGGCGGCCTCTCGCCACGGGTAGCGGGACGCCGCGGCGCCGTCGGTCGGGACAACGCCTCGCACCGCGGTCGTGCTCATCGCAGGAGCTTCCCGCACCAAGATCTGGATCACTCGTCAGGGTCACGCGGCGGGCCCTGGTGGTCCCGGCGTGCGCGGTTCACCCTGGAGCCGTGGCCCCGACCCAGTCCCGAATCCGGGCGGCGAACGTCCGGGTCCCGCAGGCGGAGTTCCTCGCGGTCTGGGACGAGGCGGGACGGCGCGAGCCCGACGGCTACGCCGACGCCGTGGCGCACACCTGCCGGTGGCTCGCGGCGATCCCCTCGCGCACGGCGCTCTGCGGGGGTCAGGTGCGCTCACCGGTGACGCTGCGGGCGTGCGTCGCCTACCCGGGGACGATCGAGGACGAGTGGCGCGCGGCGCAGCACGACGACCGCTTCGTCCCGGACCTCGCCGCCCGTCCGGGCTGGTGCGACGGGGTCCGGGCGACGCTGGCGTGGGCGTGGAACGGGCAGGGCCCGCCGCCCCTGGACGTCATGCTGGCCTGAGGGCCGGTCAGCGCACCGCCGGGTCGATCGCCACCGGCTCCCGGTGCGCCTCGTGGTGGTTCGCGTTGCGCGGGGTCGCGAGGACCGCGCGGGTGCGCTCGTCCAGGTCGGCCTCGGAGAGCAGCCCGTTGCCGGCGAGCACCGTCTCGAGCGCCGTCAGCCAGTGCTCGTAATAGCTCCACGGCGCCTCCGCCTCGTCGGCGCCGTCGGCCTCCCACCGCCGGATCGACGCGATGAGCGAGAGCTGGAACTCCGACCACTCGTACTGGCCGGCGTGGTACGCCGCGACCGCGAGGGAGAAGGCGCGCAGCTCCCACGGCTCGCGGAACGACGCCTCGCCGTCACCGCCCGGCGTGCCCGCGACCAGCGACTCGACGCGCCGGCGGGCCTCGCCGAGCTCGCTCTCCTCCCGGAGGGGCGAGCTCACGCCGCGGCCTTCGTCGGCCCCACGCCGATCATCGAGTCGCGGGTGACCAGCGCCGCCAGCTCGTCCTCGGTCATGCGGTCCGTGCCCGCCGGGCGCTGCGGCAGCACCCAGTAGCGCAGCTCCGAGCTGGAGTCCCACACGCGGATCTCGACCGACTCGGGCACGTCGTAGCCGAACTCCTCGCGCAGTACCCGGCGCGGCGCGCGGACCAGGCTCGCCCGGTACTGCGGCATCTTGTACCAGTTCGGCGGCAGGCCCAGGACCGGCCACGGGTAGCAGGAGCACAGCGTGCAGACGATGACGTGGTGGATGTCGTCGGTGTCCTCGACGGCGACCATGTCCTCGCCCTGCAGTCCGCCGATGCCCAGCTCCGCGCAGGCCTCGGTGGCGTTCGCGAGCAGCCGCTTCCTGAAGTCGGGGTCGGTCCAGGCCTTCGCGACGACCTTCGCGCCGAGCTGCGGGCCGACCTCGTTCTCGTAGATCTCCGCGAGCCGGTCCACCGCCTCGGTGGTCATCAGGCCCTTCTCGATCATGATGGACTCGATGGCCTTGACCCGGGCGGCGATCTCCGCCTGGGTGGCCCTCTCGGGTGCGCTCATGGGTCGGCGCTCCTCAGCTCTTCGCGGGGACGATGTAGGGCTCCCAGACGTCGAAGGTCACCGAGCCGTTCGGCTCGGCCTCCTCGGCGCCCCAGAGCTCCTCGTTGGTGAAGCGGACGGTGTAGACGTGCTCGGGCGCCTCGCCCCGGTCGTTGCCCGCGGTGTCCGGGTAGATCATCTCGCCGTGGGCGAGGTCGATGACCCCGGTCTTGCCGCGGATGTAGCCCGCCCTCCGGGTGTGGCCCTTGGGGGCGTCGGCGACGACGGTGACGCGGTCGCCGACGGCGAACTTCGCCTTCTTGCCGGTGTCGCGACCGGCGGGAGCACCGGCCGGGATGACGGCCTCGAGGAACGCGACCAGCTCACCCTCGGGGTCCTTGCCCTCCGGCAGCGGCGCGTCGGGGTTCTCCAGGTAGTACTGCGTGCGCTTCTCGATCTCGGTGGGGTCGAGCTGGCCGTGCCGCACGCCGTGGTGGACCACCGAGTGGACCCAGTGCTCGTAGTACGTCGAGGTCAGGTACTCGACCGGCTCGATCTGCTCCATGCCGAACCGGAACTGGTCGACGCCGAAGAAGCCGGCCCTGAACGCGAGCGGGAAGAAGGTGTGGGCGTGCTTCTCCCACTCCGCCTTCCACACCGGCTCGGCGGGCGTCGGGTTGATCGGGCCGAGCCCGTCGCGGCCGCCGAGGTCGTGGATGCCGTTCATCGGGTCTCCGTTCGCTGGTGACGGATCAGGCCGTGGGAACAGGGGCCGCGGCGGGTGCGCCGGCCGGGGCGGGGAAGCCGCCGACGGCCTCCTCGAAGGCGTGGGCGACGCGCAGGACGGTCGCGTCGTCGAACTGGCGCCCGACGATCATCATCCCGACGGGCAGCCCGCCGGCGAGGCCTGCGGGCACCGAGCACGCCGGGTGGCCGGTGACGTCGAACGGCGCGGTGTTGGCCAGCATCTCCAGCGCGCGGCCCAGCGTCTCGACGACGGGACCGTCGCGGTCGGGGCGCACCGTCGCCCGCTGCGGCAGGGTCGGCAGCACCAGCACGTCGACGTCGGCGAGCGCCGCGTCGTAGGCGGCGGCGAGCTTCGGCGCGAGGTTGCGGGCCATCGCGTAGTGCCGGCCGTGGGTGGTGTCGAGGCTGTAGCGGCCCGCGAGCAGCACGAACTTCACGGTGCGGGAGAACGCGGTCGGGTCGGCGGCCCACTGCGCGCCGTAGTGGTGCATCAGCTCCGGGTCGTAGAGCCCCTTCCAGTTCAGGCCGTACCCGGACGTCTCGATCATCTGGGACGTCGCACCCTCGGTGGCGATGACGTCCCAGATCTTGGGCCCGTGCAGGTGCCAGGGCACCGACACGTCGCGGACGTCGAGGCCGGCGTCGGCCAGCGCGCGCGTCGCGGCGCGGACCGTGTCGTCGACCTCCGGCTCGGACTCGGCGAGCCCGAACCCCTCGCCCAGCACGCCCACCCGCAGGCCGCGGGCACCCTGCGCCAGCGCGCCGAGGTAGTCGTCGGGCCGGAGGTCGGCGGGCTGGCGGGGGTCGTGGCCGTCGAGCCCGGCGATCACCTGGAGCATGAGCGCGGCGTCGCCGACGGTGCGGGTGATCGGGCCGACGTGGTCGATCGTGAACTCGATGGGGAACGCGCCGGTGTAGGGCACCAGGCCCCAGGTCGGCTTGTGCCCGACGAGCCCGCAGTTCGCGGCCGGGATGCGGATCGAGCCGCCCTGGTCGCCGCCCGTGGCCATGTCCACCAGGCCCGCCGCGACCAGCGCGCCGCTGCCGCTCGACGACCCGCCCGCGGTCCGGCTCGGGTCCCAGGGGTTCTCGACGTCGCCGGTGTTCGCGGTGATCGAGGCGCCGGCGAAGCACAGGTCCTCGCACACGGCCTTGCCCGCGATCGTCGCGCCCGCGTCGAGCAGGCGGCGCACGATCGTCGCGTCGGTGCTCGGGACGAAGCCCTGGACGGTGTCCGAGCCGTTGGTCATCGGGACCCCGGCCACCGCGGTGTTGTCCTTGATCGCGACCGTGCGGCCGGCGAGCGGGCCGGAGGACGACTCGGTGATCGACGTCTGCACGTACCAGGCGTTGTACGGGTTGTCGGGTCGGTCGGGCCGCGACCAGGCGCGCTCCGGGACCGCCGGCGCCTCGGCCTCGTAGAGCTCGGCGACGACGTCCCACGACCCCAGCAGCCCGGTGACCGCGGGGTGGTACTCGCCGATCTCGTCGGCCGAGAGCCCGAGCCCGTAGCCGGCGGAGACCGCCGTCAGCGCGTCGTGGTCCGGCTCGGGCAGAGGCGGCATGGGAGCTCCTCGAGATGTGTCGTGGGTCTCACGAACAGTAGGAACGACCCCGCCATCGGTCAACGCCCGCTGACGCGTTCACATGATCCGTTCGACCCGTCCCCCTAGCCTGGGCCGGTGCCGGACGACGGGCTGGAGATCCTGGTCGCCGGCCGTGACGCGCCCGGCGATCGCTTCCGCGCGTGGGTCGGGACACCGACCTCGCCCGGCTGGACCCCGGCGTCGCACCTGTTCGGCGCGGGCCTCGACGCGACGCTGGCGGCGGTGCGGGACGGCGTGGGTGCCGACTCCGACGCGGTCGCCGCCTCACTGCTCCTCGAGGGCTACGCCCAGCGGGTGGTGCCGTCGGCGATCGCCTCCCGCGTCCTGACGGGGCGCTCGGTGGCGACCGACCCCGACTCCGTCCACGTCCGCCTCGACGCGGGCCGGGCGCGGGAGGTGGCGTTCACGGACGCTCCCGGCGACTCGGTCGTGGCCGGCCTCGTGCCCGTCGTCGAAGTGCTGCACCGCCGCACCCGCGCGGGGCACCGCGTGCTCTCCGGCGCGATCGCGCACGCCGTCACCGTCGCGTTCCTGCACCTGTCCTGGCCCGCACCCGACCACGCGCGCCACCTCGACGACGCCCGCCGCGTGCTCGCGGACGCCGGGCTGACCGACCTCGTCCGCGTCGAGGCCGTGCCGGTCGACGGCGAGCCGTGGCTCTACGCGGACCGCCGGACCTGCTGCCTGGCCTTCCGGACCGCCCGCAACCGGGCGCGCGGGCCGTCCTACTGCGCCACGTGCCCGGTGCTCCCGGAGGACGAGCGGCGCCGCTCCTTCACCGACGCCGTGGCCGCCTTCGTCCGCCGGCGCGCGGAAACGTGACGGTCCGAAACGTCGTCACCTGTTGACCTGTTGCCGGTGACCCGGTTTGCTCGTTCACGCCGACCACACGCCACCTGCCCCGAGGAGTTCCCCGTGACCTCTGGTGTCGCCACCGCGAAGACCCGGACCGCCGCGGTCGCCGTCCCGGCGTCCGAGACCCTGCCGTGGCTGCTCAGCGCCCTCGTGGTCGGCCTGGTGCTCTACTACTTCATCGGGATCGACCAGGGCGCCACCTCGCTGTTCGGCGACAGCTCGGTGATCCACGAGCTCGTGCACGACGCGCGGCACTTCCTCGGCTTCCCCTGCCACTGAGGTCACCGGCGGGTCGCGACTTCCGCTGAGGCGATCTCGGCGAAACCGGCCCGGCGTTGTCGGGGGTCGGGTCTATATTCGAACACATGAGCGAATACCAGGCCGGGCAGGGCGAGCGCGAAGCGCTCGAGTCCGCCCGCGCCGAGATGATCGCTCAACGCGCCGCCTACTTCCGCCGCCTCGAAGCCATCGCGCGGATCGCCGACCTCGGCACCGCAGTGAACGGCGGCTACCGCTCCACCGAGTCGCTGATCGCCGACCGCGACAACCTCGACTTCGCCGACGCCAAGCGACTGGTGGCCGAGGCCGTGGACCTGTGTGCCCGACGCTCGCTGCTGGGTGAGGCGCTGCCCGCCCGGCTGCCCGGCACCGGGGCGGCGCTGGCGGCGGGGGTGATCGACCCGGCGCACGTCAAGATCATCCGGGAGACGATGGAGCACCTGTCGGGGCTCTCGACGCCGCCACCACCCGATGAGCTGGCCGGGGTGGAGGCGACCCTCGCGGAGAAGGCGCAGGAGCTGCCACCGCAGATGCTGCGCAAGCTCGCCAAGGCCTTCGTCGACGGCTACGACCCCGACGGCGCCGCCCCACCCGAGGGCGAGAACACCCGCGACGAACTGCGGTTCCTGCGCCGCAAGGACGGCTCGCTGACCTTCAAGGGCACCCTGCACGACCCGCTCGACGCCGAAGCCACCGTCGAGGTGTTCGGGGTGCTCTCCGCGCGAGCCGGCGCCGACGACGAACGCTCCCTCGAACGGCGCCAGGCCGACGCCTTCAAGGACCTCACCCACGACGCCCGCGGACCCCGCGGCCTCGCCACCGACGCCCGCAAGGAACACGACGACCCCGACCCGGCCGGCAGTCCGTCCGAGCCGGCCGGTGACGACAGCGAGGCGAGCGACAACGAGCCAGATGCTCCCGACGCCGCCGACGCGGACGACGAGGCGGGCGGCGACGCGCCGCCGGCGTTGATCCCCGAGCCGCGACGCGTCGAGTCAGGCAACTCCGGATGGACCGAGCGACCGGGCCGCGCCCTGCTCACCATCACCATCGACCACCGCTGGCTCTGCGAAGCCCTCCAGGACAAGGGCGGCTACGGCACCCTGGACTCCGGCCACCACGTCGACGCCGCCACGGTCCGACGCTGGGCCTGCGACGCCGAGATCATCCCCATGGTCCTCGGCGCCCAGTCAGAACCCCTCGACGTCGGCCGCAGCCAGCGCACCGCCCCCGACGCCATCCGCCGCGCCCTCAACCACCGCGACGGCGGCTGCGCCTTCCCCGGCTGCACCCGCCGACCCCGACGCTGCGAAGCCCACCACATCCAGGAATGGCTCCAGCACCGCGGCGCGACCGCGCTGGACAACATGTGCCTGCTCTGCCGCCACCACCACCAACTGCTCCACCACGGCCACTGGACCATCCAGATGATCAACAGGCGGCCCTGGTTCACCCCACCCTGGTTCATCGACACCGACCGAAGACCCCGACCCGGCGGACGACCACGCGTTCCCACCTGACGGCAAGGTGCTGAGCTCGGCTCCCGCCGGCTCCTCAGCGCCCCGGTTCGAGGTCGAGGATGTACTTCTTGATCTCGGTCTTCAGGACCTTGCCGACCTTGGAGCGGGGCAGGTCCTCCCAGATCTCGACCTGCTTCGGCGTCTTCACGCTGCCGATCCGGGCCTTGACGAACGACTTCAGCTCCGCAGGGTCCAGCGAGGTCCCGGGCCGGAGCGTGAGGACGGCCGTCAGTCGCTCGCCCCACTTGTCGTCGGGCAGGCCGATCACCGCGCTGTCCGCCACGGCGGGATGGGCCATGAGCGCCTGCTCGACCTCGGTCGAGTAGACGTTGAACCCGCCGGTGATGACCATGTCCTTGGCGCGGTCGACGATGAACAGGAAGCGGTCCTCGTCGAGGTAGCCGATGTCGCCGGTGTGGTGCCAGCCGTACCGCGACGCCTCCGCCGTGGCCGCCTCGTTGTCCAGATAGCCGCGCATCACCAGCGACCCGCGGATGACGATCTCGCCACGCTCGCCGCGCGGGAGCAGCGTCCCGTCCTCCGCCATGATCGCGACCGTCACCAGCGGCGACGGCCTCCCGGCCGACGAGAGCCGGGCGCGGGCGACCGACCCGTCCGGCTCGAAGTGGTCCTCCGGCGCCATGGTCGAGATCATCATCGGCGCCTCGGTCTGCCCGAAGAGCTGGGCCATCACCGGCCCGATCCTCGTCAGCGCGTCCTCGAGCCGCGACACCGACATCGGCGCGGCGCCGTACCAGAAGCACTGCAGCGAGGAGAGGTCGCGCTCGGGCAGCGAGGGGTGGTCGAGCACCATGTAGATCAGCGTCGGGGGCAGGAAGGTGTGGGTGACGCGGTACCGCTCGACGTGGTCGAGGAAGCCGCCGACGTCGGGCGAGCGCATGATCACGATCGAGCCGCCGAGGCACAGCACCGGGAAGCAGAGCACCCCGGCGGCGTGGGTGAGCGGCGCCAGCGCCAGGTAGGTCGGCCGCCCGCCCCGCTCCGGCCACGGGTAGCTCATGAGCGTCACCGCGGTCATCGTCTCGATGGTGGTGCCGGTGAGCATCACGCCCTTCGGCGTGCCCGTGGTCCCACCGGTCCCGACGATCAGCGCGAGGTCGTCGCCGCTGTCCCGGTCGACGGGCTCCGCTCCCCCGCTCGCCAGGAACTCGTCGAGACGCCGCGCCCACTCCGGGTCCCCGTCGAGGCAGACCACCGTGCGCAGCTGCGGCAAGGCTCCGCGGATCGCGTCGACCAGCGGCGCGAACGAGGCCTGGAAGAAGAGCACCGAGCAGCCGAACAGGTCGAGGAGCTCGCGGTTCTCCGCCGCCTCGTTGCGCGGGTTGACCGGGCACCAGACCGCCCCGGCGCGGCTGATCCCGAAGACGCAGGTGAACGCCGTCGGGTCGTTGGCCGAGAGGATCGCGACCTTGTCCCCCGGCGCGACGCCGTCGGCCACCAGGGCCGCGGCGATGCGACCGCTGAGCTGCTGGACCTCGGCGTAGGTCGAGGTCTCGCCGTCGCAGACCAGACAGGGGGCGTCGGGGTCGAGCGACGCCCCCTTGTCCAGGTGGTCGACCAGGCGCATCCCGCTCACATGCCCATGCCGCCGTCGACCGGGAGGCCGGCGCCGTTGACGAAGCGGGAGGCGTCGGAGGCCAGGAAGACCACGGCGTCGGCGATGTCGGCAACCTCGCCGAGACGGCCCGACGGGGTCAGCTCCACCACGGCGCCGACGGCGGCCTCGGGGCTCTCGAACAGGCCCAGGCCGGCGGTCTCGACGGCCAGCTTCTGGCCCATGGCGGTCGGCACGAGGCCCGGGTAGACGCAGTTCACGCGCACGCCGTAGCCGAGCTTGCCCGACTCCATCGCGGCGACCCGGGTGAGCCGGTCGACGCCGGACTTGGTGGCCGAGTAGCCGCCGATCGACGGGAACGCGATCGTCGCGGCGACCGACGCGACGTTGATGATCGCGCCGCCCTGCCCGGCCGGGCCGCCGGGACGCATCGCGCGGAACGCGTGCTTGATGCCCAGCATCGTGCCGAGCAGGTTGACCTCGAGCATCCGGCGGACGTCGTCGGGCTCGGTGTCGGCCAGCAGCTGGGTGACCTCGAGGCCGGCGTTGTTGATCACCACGTCGAGACCGCCGAGCTCGCTGACGGTCTGGGCGACCGCCGCCTCCCACTGCGCGTCGTCGGTGACGTCGAGCGCGACGAAGCGCGCGGTGGCGCCGTCGGCGGACAGCGCCGACGCGGTCTTCTCCCCCACGTCCTTCGCGATGTCGGCCAGCATCACGGCCGCTCCCGCGCCGGTCAGCGCCCGGGCCATGCCCTCACCGAGGCCCTGGGCCCCTCCGGTGATCAGCACCCGGCGGCCGGTCAGGTCGAACGCGCTCATGGAAGTCCCCACATCGTCGTGTCGGTGTCGGTGGTGTGGATCACACGCTAGGGAGGGCGCGGAACGACCGTCAAGGACGTCTTCGGACAACCGTCCAACGAAAGCTGGACGAGCGTCCGACGCGACCGGTTACGCTCTCCCGGACGTGCTCCGCTGCGAGAGGACCCTCGTGACCAGCACCGATGCCGGAGACCGGCTCTCACGCCGGCGGGTGGACAAGTTCGAGGAGCGCCGCCGCCTGCTCGCCGACGCGGCGCTGCAGACCCTCGCCGACCGCGGGTACGCCCGCACGAGCCTGCGCGACATCGCGCAGAGCTCCGACTTCAGCCTCGGCGTCCTGCACTACTACTTCCGCGACAAGGTCGAGCTGATCACCTACTGCGTGCGGCGCTACAAGGCCCGCTGCGTGGAGCGCTACGACACGATCGCGGCGCACGCCACCGACGCCGAGCAGCTGCTGCGCGACGCCGGCGACGGGCTCGCCGCGACCCTCGAGCAGGACGCCCTCCTGCACCGGCTCTGGTACGACCTGCGCGCGCAGTCGCTGTTCGACGAGTCGTTCCGGCTCGACGTCGCCGACATCGACGCCAGTCTCGAACGCATGATCTGGCGGATCGTCGACGCCTACGCCGGGCTCGCCGGCGCCCCGCCGCGGTGTACGAGCGGCCTCGCGTACGCGGCGTTCGACGGCTTGTTCCAGCAGGCTCTGCTGCGGCACCTCGCGGGCGACCCGGCGGCCCTCGACGACGTCCGCGCCGGCACACGGGTCCTGCTCACGCGCCTCGGCTGACGCGCCGGGGTACGGTCCCGGCGTGCCCGAGGCGGTCGGCGGTTGGACGATCTTCGGTGAGCGCTCCGCGTACGACAGCCCGTGGATGCGGGTCAAGCTCGTCGACGTCGAGGCGCCCGAGGGCAAGCGCTTCGACTACCACATCGTCGAGCTCTCACGGGTCGCCGTCGCGCTGATCGTCGACCCCGACGACCGGGTCCTCCTGCTGTGGAAGTACCGCTTCCCCGCCGCGCAGTGGGGCTACGAGGCGCCGGGCGGCATGGTCGACGAGGGCGAGGCGCCGGTGACGGCCGCGGCCCGCGAGGCCGCCGAGGAGACCGGGTGGCACGTGTCCGGCGAGCCCGAGCACCTGCTCTCGCTCGAGCCCCTGCCCGGCCAGGTCCGCGCCCGCGTCGACGCCTACCTCTGGCGCGGGGCCACGCGCGTCGGCGGCCCGACCGACCCGGCCGAGGACGGGGTCGCCACGTGGGTCGACGTCGCCCGCATCCCCGAGCTCGTCGCGTCCGGGCAGATCCTCGGCGCCGCGACGGCGACGGCGCTGATGTACCTCTACGCCAGGGACACCTGACTCACGCCGGTGCCCGCACGCGGTCCCGGACCCGCACCGCCGGTCGGACCACGGGCACGCGGGCGACGGCGGTCGTGCCCCGGCCGGGCGTGCTCGTCAGCTCCAGCCGGCCGCCGCGGTCGGCCAGCACCCCGCGCACGAGCAGGAGGCCGACGTGCCCGTCGGCGCGTGCCATGCCCACGTCGAAGCCCGTGCCGTCGTCGGCGACGGTGAGCGCGACCCACCCGTCGGGCGTCGACTCCAGCGTGACGCGGACGGTGGTCGCCGACGCGTGGAGCACGGCGTTGCGCATCAGCTCGTGCCCCACCCGATAGAGGGCGAGCTCCAGGTCGTCGGGCAGCGGTCCGACCGGCGTGGCCTCGACGGTGATCGGGCCCAGCTGCGCCGCGAGCTGCTCGAGCGCCCCGACGAGGCCGCCCGCCGCGACGGTCGGCGGGACGAGGTCGTCGAGCAGCCCCCGCAGCCGGCGCATCTCGTCCTCCACCAGCGCGTGCGCCTGCCCGAGCACCGCCGACCCACCCTCGCCTCCGTCGTCGCGGGCGACCTCGAGCAGCAGCCCGACGCTCGCCAGGTCCGGGAGCACGCCGTCGTGCAGGCGCTGCGCGATCTCCCGCCGCGCGGTCTCGGCGGCGGCCAGGCCGTAGTCGCGGGCCGCACGTTGCTCGGCGCGCTCGCGGTCGGCGCGGCGCGCCACGGACACCGAGACGGGGACCGTCAGCACCGCGAGCAGCAGCAGGCCGGCGACGGTCACCGCCACGACGGGGACGACGGCGGCGCGCACGGCGCCCGCCTCGTCGACCCGGAGGTAGAGCTCGAGCCAGGTCTCGCCGCCCCGCGCATCGCGGGAGGTCGTGAACACCTCGAGCAGCGCGCGGGTGTGCTCGACCTCGAAGCGGTGCTCGGCGTCGTCGGGCACCTCCTGGACCAGGGATCCGTCGGCGTCGAGCTCGTCGATGGTCTGCGGCCCGTAGGGCGCGGTCTCGCCCTCGACCCGCGGCTCGTCCGAGTACACGATCCGCGCGACGCCGTCCCGCGGCGCCCAGATCTTGGCGCGCGTCAGGATCCCGCTGGTCAGGAACGGGCGGAGGACGGCGTCGAGATCACCCCGGGTCGCCGGGTCCACGGCGGCGGAGAGGTCGTGCCGCGCCACCGCCGCGTCGACGACGGCCCCGACCTGGCGCGCGGTGTGCTCGGCGGTGCGGTGGGCGTCCTGGCGGGCGAACAGGGCGACCCCGGAGGCGATCGAGACGACGGCGACGAGCAGGACGACGACCGTGATCACGGCGTGGCGGACCAGCGCCCTGCGCAGCACGGCCGTCACCGGTCAGTACCTCGAGCCGACGCTGATCAGGCCCCGGCGGTGCGCCGCGACGACCGCCTCGAGCTGGCTGTGGACGCCGAGCTTCGCCATGAGCGCCTTCACGTGCCCGCGCACCGTGTGCAGCGAGAGCCGCAGCTCCACGGCGATGCGGGCGGGCTCCCGGCCCTGACCGAGCAGGCGCAGGACGTCGCTCTCCCGCGGCGTGAGCTCGATGGCCCCGAGCGCCGCCGGGACGTCGACGACCGGAGCCGCGGACGCCCGCAGCGCGCCGAGCACCCGGTCCAGCGTCCCCTCCTTCGCCAGGAAGGCCGCGGCGCCCGCGGCGATGGCCCGCTCGGCGAGGTCGGGCCGCGCGTGGGCGGTGAGGACGATCGTCCGGGCCCCGGGCCGGAGCCCGCGCAGCGCCGCGACGACGTCGAGCCCGGAGCCGTCGGGGAGATCGAGATCGATGATCGCCGCGTCGAGCTCGACCCGGCGGGCGCGGGCCAGGGCCTCGCGCGCGGAATGGGCGACCGTCACGGCCGCGACGTCGTCCTGGCGCTCCAGGCTCATCCGCAGCGCGTCGGTGAAGACGCGGTGGTCGTCGACCACGAGCACCGCCATCGCGGGCGACGGGCCGTCTGCGCTGCTCACCCCCCTCATCTTAGGGAGCCGGAGCCGCGGATCCCGCGGCTAACCTTTCGCCTCTCCGGCCCCGGTGGGCCCACCTGCACCGACGCGGACCAGCGACCACATGACGAGCCTCGTTCTGCCCTCGGAGCCCCAGGGCCCGCGGGACCGCCGCGTCCAGGAGCTGCTCTACGACATCAAGGACGCGGCCCTCGACCAGCTCTCCGACGGCGGGGCGGGCGGCATCTCCTACCGGATGCTCGCCACGAGGATCGGGATCTCCCGTTCGACGCTGCGCTACCACTTCCCGACCAAGAACGCGCTGATCGACGCCCTCGTCGCCGACGGCTTCACCGCGCTCGAGCGCAGCCTCCGGTCCGCGCTCGCGCGGACGGACGGCGCCCCGCCCCGGGAGCGCTGGTCCGCCCTCGCCCACGACTACCGCCGCTGGGCGCTGCGCCACCCCCGGCACTACCTGCTGATCCACACCGGCCCGGCGCTCCAGGTCGCGCTCCACGGCGAGGGACCGGCCGGGATGGAGCGCGTGGTCGGCGTCTTCACCGGGTTCCTCGGCGACGACCCGGCCGGGCTCGCCGCGCACGCCCGGCTGCACGGCGCGGTCAGCCAGGAGCTCAACGCCCGCGCCGCGCCGCAGGGTCTCGACCACGAGGCGCTGTTCGACGCGCAGGTCGAGGACCTGGCGCGCGTCCTCGACGACTAGTCCTTCTTGCCCAGCAGCGTCGCCGCGTGGTCGGGCACGGCACGGTCGAGCTCGCGGGGCGGGCGGACGTAGCCGTCGCCCGGCGGGCGGGCCGGGATCTCCAGCGTCGGCAGCTCGATCGGCGACCACGGCACCGTGTGCAGCAGGTGGGCGATCATGTTCAGCCGCGAGCGCCGCTTGTCCTCGGACTCGACGATCGTCCAGGGGGCGATGTCGGTGTCGGTGGCCGCCAGCATGTCGTCCTTGGCCTTCGAGTACTCGTCCCACCGGCTGATCGACTCGAGGTCCATCGGCGAGAGCTTCCAGCGCTTGAGCGGGTTCTCGAGCCGCTCGCGGAAGCGCTTCTCCTGCTCGTCGGGGCTCACCGAGAACCAGTACTTGCGCAGCAGGATCCCGTCCTCGATGAGCATGTCCTCGAAGGTCGGGCACTGGCGCAGGAAGCGGTCGTACTCCTGCGGGGTGCAGAAGCCCATGACGCGCTCGACGCCGGCGCGGTTGTACCAGGAGCGGTCGAGCAGCACGATCTCGCCGGCCGCGGGGAGGTGCTGCACGTAGCGCTGGAAGTACCACTGCGTGCGCTCGCGCTCGGTGGGCGCGGGCAGGGCGACGATGCGCGCGACGCGGGGGTTGAGGTTCTCCACGACCCGCTGGATGGCCCCGCCCTTCCCGGCGGCGTCGCGTCCCTCGAAGATCACGACGAGCCGGGTGCCGGTCGCCTTCACCCACTCCTGCATCTGGACCAGCTCGCCCTGCAGGCGGAGCAGCTCGGCCTCGTAGATCTTCTTGGGGAAGCGCTTCGGCTTCTTCTGCTTCGCCTCGGCCGTCGTCATCGCGTGACCCCCTGTTCTCACGGTGCAGGCCACCAGCATGTCCTAGAGGAGCGGCCTACGGTGACCGCGTGACGACGGCGCGCGCGGAGCCCGAGGAGATCGACGCCGCGACCCCCCGCGCGCTCATCGTGTCGCTGTTCGGCCTCTACGCCCGCGAGCGGGCGGGCTGGCTCTCCATCGCGACGATCGTGCGCCTCATGGGCGACCTCGGCGTCGACGAGCAGGCCACGCGGTCGGCGGTCTTCCGGCTGAAGAAGCGGGGCTGGCTGGAGCCGCAGAAGGAGGGCCGGGTCGCGGGCTACCGGGCGTCGGCCGAGGCCCTGGCCATCCTCGAGGAGGGCGACGACCGCATCTACGGCCGGCGGCGGGCCACCGCCGACGAGGGCTGGGTGCTCGTCGTGTTCTCGGTGCCGGAGTCCGAGCGCGACAAGCGCCACCGGCTGCGCTCGACGCTGACCCGGCTCGGCCTCGGCACGATCGGCCCCGGCACGTGGGTCGCGCCCGCCAACCTCGCCGACGCCGTCCTCGCCGCGCTCGACCGCGCCGGCCTACGCGGGTTCACCGACGTCTTCCGGGCGGCGCACCTCTCGGACGCCGACCCCCGGGGGACGGTCGCCGCCTGGTGGGACCTCGAGGCGCTCGAGGCCACCTACGCCGACTACCTGCGCCGGTTCTCCGGCGTCGCCGCGCGCTGGGAGGCGGACGCCGACCCCGACGAGCACCGGGACCGGGCGTTCGCCGACTACGTCCCGGCGATCACCGCCTGGCGCCGGCTCCCCTACCTCGACCCGGGGCTCTCGCTCGCGGCGCTCCCCGAGCAGTGGATCGGGCTGCGCGCCGAGGAGCTGTTCGCGCGCTTCCGCACGCTGCTCGCCGAGCCCGCCGCGCGCTACGTCCGGCTCGTCCAGGAGAGCTGAGACCTCACAGCGCCGCCACGGCCTGGATCTCCACCAGCGCCTCGGGCTGCCACAGGCCGGTGACGCCCACCCCGGTCATCGCCGGGTAGTCGGTGCCGACGAGCTCGCGCCACACGCCGCCGATCTCCTTGCCGTGGGCCTGGTAGTCGGGGATGTCGGTCAGGTAGATCGTCACCGACAGGAAGCGCGCCGGGTCGCCGCCGGCCTCCCGCAGGGCCGTCACGACGTTGGACAGCGCCTGACGGAACTGCTCGACGATGCCCCCGGCCACGATCCGTCCGTCGCGGTCCAGCGCGGTCTGCCCCGCGAGGTGCACGAGCTCGCCGCAGCGCACCGCGTGGGTGAAGCCCTTGGGCTTCGCGAGCGCGTCCGGGTTGATCAGGGCGATGTCGCTCATGGGTTCTCCTCGGGGAGGCCTGGTGCCGACGGCACAGCGAGTTTAGTTTGGTTTCGTGACCGCCGTGACGTAGACGCTATCTACCGGGCGTCGGAGGTACCGCCGTGAGCGACCAGCCGTTCTGGAACCCCAAGACCGAGACGCTGCCCCGCGAGCAGCTGCGCGAGCTCCAGCTCGCCAAGCTGCGCCGCGTCGTCGCCTGGGCCAGGGACCGCAGCCCGCACTACGCGCGCACGCTGGCCGCGGTCGATCCCGAGCGGCTGCGCACCTGGGACGACCTGCGGCGGATCCCCTTCCTGACCCGCGAGGAGTGGATGGCCGGGCAGGAGGCGCACCCGCCCTACGGGGAGCTCCCGGTGGTCGGGCCCGAGGCCGCGGTCCGCCTGCACACCACCAGCGGCACCTCGGGGCGCACCCCGCTGCGCGCCCTCGACAGCCGCAAGGACTGGTCGTGGGCCGCGGAGATGTGGTGCTACGCGCTGTGGGGCGCGGGCGTCCGCGCGCACGACGTCGGCTACGTCGCGTTCGGCTACGGGAGCTTCATCGGCTTCTGGGGCCTGCACCACGGCCTGGAGAAGCTCGGCGCCCTCGCCGTGCCCGGCGGCGCGCAGACCACGCCGAACCGCGTGCGGCAGATCGTCGACTTCGGGGCGACGGTGGTCGCGTCGACCCCCACCTACGCGCTGCGCCTGGCCCAGGAGGCGGAGGCGATGGGGATCGACCTGCCCGCGAGCCGCGTCCACACCCTGATCCTCTCCGGCGAGCCCGCCGGCTCCATCCCCGAGACCAAGGCGCTCATCGAGCGGGCCTGGGGCGCCAAGGCCTTCGACACCGCGGGCATGACCGAGGTGTCGACCATCGTCATGTTCGAGCCCGGGAACCAGCCGGGCGGCTGCCACGTCATCGAGGACCACTTCATCGAGGAGGTCGTCGACCCGTCCACCGGCCTCGAGGTGCCCTACGGCGAGCGCGGCGAGCGGGTGTGCACGTCGTTCGGGCGCAGCACCACTCCCCTGCTGCGCTACCGGACGGCCGACCTGGTGGTGAAGGTCCCCGGGGAGTCCGCGGGCAACGGCCGCACCTTCGACCTCTACCGCGGCGGCATCATCGGCCGCGTCGACGACATGAAGCTCGTGCGCGGCACCAACGTCTATCCCGGCGCCGTCGAGGCCGTCGTGCGGGGGTTCGACGGCATCGAGGAGTTCCAGATCCGCCTCGAGCACCTCGACGGCCGCGACGAGGTCATCCTCGTCGTCGAGACCGTCGCGACGCTGCCCGACGACGGGTGGGAGCGGCTGGCGGCCGACCTCGGCACCGCGCTCGCCGACGCCCACGAGGGGCTGCGGTTCCGGCTGCGCCGGGCCGCCGCCGACGAACTGCCGCGCTTCGAGCTCAAAGCCAAGCGCCTGACCGACCTGCGCGCCGAGCAGCAGCGTGCCGCCCTCGCCGTGATGGAGTCCGCATGACCACCGACCTGCTGGGCACCGAGCTCACCGCGCCCGAGACCGCGCTGCTGGGCGCCTACGACACCCTGCGCGCGCTCGCCGCCGACGACGACCTCGCCCCCTGCGCCGCCGCGGGTGTCCGCGCCGCGCTCGCGCACCTGGGGGTCGTCGTCACCGACCTGGGGCTGCGCTTCGAGCACCTCCTCGACGACGGGGTCTGAGCCGTGGCGGCACGGACGATCGCGAGCATCGGCGGCGGCCCGGGCGGGCTCTTCACCGCGATCCTCGCCAAGAGGTCCCACCCCGAGCGCGAGATCGTCGTCTACGAGCGCAACGCCGCGGACGACACGTTCGGCTTCGGCGTCGTGTTCTCCGAGGAGACCCTGCAGAACATCGCCGACGCCGACCCGGAGTCGATCGAGCGCATCCAGGCCGAGTTCCGGCACTGGACCGCGATCGACACCGACTTCCTCGGCACCGTCGAGCGCTCCGACGGCCACGCCTTCGCCGCCCTCGAGCGCAAGCGCCTGCTGCAGATCCTCGGCGAGCGCGCCGCCGAGCTGGGCGTCGACGTCCGCTACGGCACCGAGGCGCCGCCGCTGGAGGAGCTGCGCGCCGGCCACGACGTCGTCCTCGCCGCCGACGGCGCCAACAGCCGGACCCGCGAGGCGCTCGCCGACCGGTTCGTCCCCCGTCGCGAGGGCCGCACCGCGCGGTACGCCTGGTTCGCCACCGAGCGCCCGTTCGACTGCTTCACGTTCCTCATCGTCGACACGCCCCACGGCCTGTTCTGGGCGCACATCTACCCCTTCGACGAGAAGCGCTCCACCTTCATCGTCGAGACCGACGAGGCGACCTGGCGGCGGGCCGGCCTCGACGCGCACGCCGCGGTGGAACGGCGGCCCGGCGAGAACGACGAGGTCTCGATGCGGTTCTGCGAGGAGATCTTCGCGGAGCACCTGCAGGGCCACCCGCTGATCGGCAACAACTCGGGCTGGCTGTCGTTCACCGTGATGCGCAACGAGCACTGGCACGCGGGCAACGTGGTCCTCGTCGGCGACGCCGCGCACACCGCGCACTTCTCCATCGGGTCGGGCACGAAGCTCGCCCTCGAGGACGCCATCGCGCTGGCCGGGGCGCTGAACCGCGAGTCCGACGTCGACGCCGCGCTCAAGGCCTACGCCGAGGAGCGCAAGCCGGTGGTGGCGTCGCTGCAGCGCTCGGCCCAGACCAGCCTCGAGTGGTTCGAGGGGCTGGCGCGCTACCGCCACCTCGCGCCGCTGCAGTTCGTGTTCCAGCTGCTCACGCGCTCGCAGCGGGTCACCTACGACAACCTGCGGCTGCGCGACGCCGCGTACGTCGGACGCCTCGACGCGTGGCTCGCCGCGCAGACCCGGGCGAGCGGCCTCGAGGTCGCCGACGGCACCCCGCCGATGTTCCACCCGTTCCGGCTGCGCGGGGTCACGCTGCCCAACCGGATCGTCGTCTCCCCCATGGCGCAGTACTCCGCGGTCGACGGGTGCCCGACCGACTGGCACCTCGTCCACCTCGGCTCGCGCGCCGTCGGCGGCGCCGGGCTCGTCATGACCGAGATGACGTGCGTGACGCCCCAGGGGCGGATCACCCCCGGCTGTCCCGGGCTCTGGAACGACGAGCAGACCGAGGCCTGGCGGCGGATCGTCGACTTCGTCCACCGTGAGACCCCGGCGCTCATCGGCGCGCAGATCGGCCACTCCGGGCGCAAGGGCTCGACGAAGGTCATGTGGGAGGGCATCGACGACCCGCTCCCGGAGGGCGGCTGGGAGGTCATCGGCCCGTCGCCGATCCCGTACCGGTCGGACTCGCCGGTGCCCCGCGAGATGACGCACGCCGACATCGCCGACGTCGTCGCCGCCCACGCCGACGCCGCGCGCCGGGCCGCCGCGGCGGGGTTTGACCTGCTCGAGCTGCACTACGCCCACGGCTACCTGGTGTCGTCGTTCCTCTCGCCGCTGTCGAACCGGCGCACCGACGCCTACGGCGGCTCGCCGGAGAACCGCGCCCGGCTGGGGCTGGAGATCCTCGACGCGGTGCGGGCGGTGTGGCCCGACGACAAGCCGGTCAGCGTCCGGATCAGCGCGACCGACTGGGTGGACGACGGCGGCTTCACGGGTGACGACGCCGTCGCGCTCGCCCCGATGCTCGCGGCCCACGGCGCGGACGTCGTCGACGTCTCCACGGGCCAGACGTCGACCGACGCCGACCCGCAGTACGGGCGGCTCTACCAGACCCCGTTCGCCGACCGGATCCGTCAGGAGACCGGCATCCCGACGATCACCGTCGGCGCCGTCGCGTCGGTGGAGGACGCCAACACGATCATCGCCTCCGGCCGCGCCGACCTCTGCGCCATCGCCCGCCCGCACCTCGTGGACCCGTACTGGACCTGGAACGCCGCCCTCGACCAGGACCACCGCGACGTGCCGGTGCCGAAGCAGTACCGCTCCGGGCTCTCGGCCCGCCGGCGCGAACAGACGCCCTGAGTTTGCCCGCGCCCCGCAGCGCCCATCACCGGGGCCGTGACCGAGGACTACGTGCACTGGCAGGACGTCACGACCCGCTGGAACGACAACGACCAGTACGGACACCTCAACAACGTCGTCCACCACGCGATCATGGACACGGTCGTGAACCGTTGGATGATCGAGAACGGCTGTCTCGACCCGCACGGCGGCGACACGGTCGGGCTCGTCATCGAGGTGAACTGCGAGTACAAGGCCCAGGCCGGCTTCCCCGACGTCGTCTCGGCCGGCCTGCGCGTCGGCGAGCTCGGCACCTCGAGCGTGCGCTTCGAGGTCGGCCTGTACCGCGGCGACGGCGAGCTGTTCTTCACCGGGCAGTTCGTGCAGGCCTTCGTCGACCGGGCCACCGAGGACACGGTGCCGATCGAGGGCGAGCGCCGCGCCGCGCTGGAGGGTCTGCAGGTCCGCACCGCGCCGACCGGTTGACTCTCCCGCGCGGGCGGCATCCCCGCTAACCTCCTGACTGCTTGCAACTCGCAACTGCTCAGGAGCGCGGATGACGGACACCACCTGCCACATGTCGATCTCCCTCGACGGCTTCGTCGCCGGGCCGGACCAGAGCCGCGACGACCCGCTCGGCAAGCGGGGCATCGAGGTGCACACGTGGCACATCGGGGACCCGCGGGCGACCGAGGCCGACGAGATCGCGACCGGGTGGCTCATGCGCCCCCGCGGGGCCTACGTCATGGGCCGGAACATGTTCGGGCCGGTCCGCGGCGAGTGGGACGAGGACTGGCGCGGCTGGTGGGGGGCCGAGCCGCCGTACCACGCGCCGGTGTTCGTGCTGACCCATCACGCCCACGCGCCGATCGAGATGGAGGGCGGGACGTCGTTCCACTTCGTCACCGACGGCTTCGACGCCGCCTACGCGCAGGCGCTCGAGGCCGCCGGCGACCAGGGCGTGGACATCGCCGGGGGCGCCTCCACCGTCCGGCAGGCGCTCAACGCGGGCGTGATCGACGAGTTCACCCTCGACATCGCCCCGACCCTGCTCGGCGGGGGCGAGCGCATGTTCGACGGCGTCGCGTCCTTCGACTACGAGCCCGTCGAGGTGCTGCACTCGCCGCTGTCCACGCACATCCGCTACCGCAGGGTGGAAGCCGGCTGATCGATCCCCTCGCTGCGGGTCCCGGAGGGTGTTAGACACGGACCCGGCCGCTGGCAGCCGACCCGAGGTGGGGGCCGAACCGTGACCGACACGATCCCGGTCGACGACGTCGACCTCTTCAGCGACGAGGCGCGGATCGACCCGTACCCGATCTACGAGCGGTTGCGGGAGGCCGGCCCCGTCGTCCGGCTGACCCGCCAGGACCTCTACGCCCTGACCCGCTACGCCGACGTGCGCGCCGCCCTCATGGACTGGCCGACGTTCTCCTCGGCCAAGGGCGTGTTCGTCGATCCCGGCGTCAACGCCTCGCTCGAGGGCATCACCCTGTGCAGCGACCCGCCCGAGCACACGATGCTGCGCTCGGTGCTGGGCCGGCCGCTGCGCCCGGAGCTCAGCCGCGAGATGGCGCCGAGGATCGAGGCGGCGGCCGACCACATCGTCGGCGAACTGGTCGGGCGGGGACGGTTCGACGCCGCCACCGAGCTGGCCGAGCACCTGCCGATGACGGTCGTGTCCGACCTCGTCGGGCTCGGCGAAGGCCACCGCGGCAAGATGCTGGAGTGGGCGGCCGCGATCTGGGACGTCCAGGGTCCGGCCAACGAGCGGTTCACCGCCGCGATGCCGCTGGTCGAGGAGTTCCTGGGGTTCGCCGCGGAGGAGGCCGTCCCCGGCAAGATCGTCCCCGACGGCTGGGCGGACCAGCTCTACCAGGCCGCCGACCGGGGCGAGCTCCCGCGCGACAAGTGCCCGGCCCTGATGCTGGACTACGTCACCCCGAGCCTCGACACGACGATCCTCGCGACGACGTCCGCGATCGCGCTCTTCGCCCAGCACCCCGAGCAGTGGCACCGGCTGCGCGAGGACCGGTCGCTCATCCCGCACGCCGTCAACGAGTGCCTGCGGATCGAGTCCCCGGTCCCGCAGTTCAGCCGCGTCCTCACCGAGGACCACACGATCGACGGCGTGGCCCTGCCGGCGGGCTCCCGCGTCGCGCTGCTCTACGGCGCGGCCAACCGCGACCCGCGCAAGTACCCGGACCCCGACCGGTTCGACATCACCCGCCGGCCGTCGGACCAGCTCGCGTTCGGCCGCGGCGAGCACGTCTGCATCGGGATGAACCTCGCGCGACTCGAGATGGGCACGCTGCTCGACCGGCTCGCCGACGTCGTCGAACGGTTCGAGGTCGTCTCCTCCCGCCCGCTGCTCAACAACGGCCTGCGCGGTCTCGAGAGCCTCGAGGTGATCGTCCACCGCTCCCCCGCGCCGGCCTCGTCGTGAGCACCGCCGTCCCGCCGCCCGTCGCCGACGACATCGACGTCGCCACGCTGCTCGACGACCCGTACGCCACCTACGCCCGGCTGCACGAGCTCGGCCCGGTCGCGTGGGTGCCGGTCCTGAACCGGTACCTGGTCACCGGGTTCGACGCGTGCCGCGCCGTCGAGGCGGACGAGGCGACGTTCTCCGCCGACGTGCGGGGCGGGTCGGCGACCATGGCGCGGGCCCTCGGCGGGCGGCCGATGCTGCGCAAGGACGGCGCCGCGCACGCCGAGGAGCGCACGCCGATCAACACCCCGCTGCGACCGAAGGCGATCCGGGCGACCTGGCTGGCGCGCTTCGAGCGCAACGCCCGCACCTATCTCGAGACGCTGCGCGCGCGGGGACCCGACGACGCCGACCTGAACCGCGACTTCGCCGGCCCGCTCGCGGCGCAGAACCTCGTCGACATGCTCGGGCTCCCCGACGCCACCGCCGAGGAGCTCGCCCGGTGGTCGCTCGCCTTCATCGCCGGCATCGGCAACCTCCAGGACGACCCGGGGATCTGGGCGCGGAGCGACGCCGCGCAACAGGAGGTCGACGCCCACCTCGACGCGCTGCTCCCCGTGCTCCGGCGCCGGCCCGACGCGTCGGTGACCTCGGCGCTGCTCCACGCGGGGCTGGACGAGGCGACGGTGCGCACGAACGTCAAGCTCACCATCTCCGGGGGCATGAACGAGCCGCAGCACACCATCACCGCGATCGTCTGGGCGCTGACCGACCACCCCGAGCAGCGCGAGCGCGTGCTGTCCGACCCGTCCTGGTGGCCGCGGGTCGTCGACGAGACCATCCGCTGGCAGGCGCCGATCGGCATGTACCCGCGCCGGACCACGCGCGACTGTGTGCTCGCGGGCATCGCGCTGCCCGCCGAGGCCTCGCTCGGCGTGGTCGTCGGGGCGGCCAACCGCGACCCGGCGGTGTTCGACCGGCCGGACGAGTTCGACATCGCCCGCACCAAGCGCGCACACCTCGGTTTCGGCAGCGGGGTGCACGTCTGCGCCGGGCACTGGGCGGCGCGGATCGCGATCGGCGAGGTGGCGCTGCCGATGCTCTACGACGCGCTCCCCGGCCTCCGCACCGATCCGCGCCGCGAGACCACCTGGTTCGGCTGGGTGTTCCGCGGGATGACCGCGCTCCCCGTCACGTGGGGCGGCTGACGCTCCCCCGGTCACGCCACCGCGACCACGAGCAGGACGAACGCGGCCACGATGATCGCCACGCGGAGGTGGTGCCAGCGGTCCCAGCGGTGGACCTGCGCGCGCCAGTCGGACGGTGTCCCGTCGGCCGCCCAGGCCGCGACACGGTCGTTGATCGGCACCAGCAGCGTCACCGACATCACCACGCTGAGCACGAGCAGCCCGACCGCGACGAGCACGAGCGGTGTCGCCGGCGCGCCCCACGCCAGCACGGCCCACACCACGGCGAGCGCGAGCCCGCCGATGTACCAGAACGGCATCGCCCGGCCCAGCACGCGCGCCCCGTCGCTGCGCGCCGCCGGCCCGCCGTCCGCGGGGAGCCTGTCGAAGATCGGGTTCACGAACACCGCGACGGCGAGCTCGACGCCGACCATGAGGCCGACCACGACGACGGTCAGGACTCCCAGGATCACCGGCATCACGTCACACCCGCCCGACGGCGCTGGTCACGACGCGGCCGGCCCGCCGGCCGCGAGCCGGCACCGTGGCCGGGGCGCTGCCCCGCAGGAGGAGCACGCCCGCCAGCAGCACGACCAGCGCGGTCGCGCCGTGCACGGCGAGGGCGGTGAGCACCGACCCGCCCTGCGCGAGCACGACGAGCATGTCGCCGACCGGGATCGTCGCCGCGCCGACGGCGAACCACCCCGCCGCCCGCCACTGCCGCGCGGCCAGGAGCACGGTCACGGCGCCACCGGCGGCCAGGTCGCGCACGCCTTTCGCGTTGCCCGCGACGACCGCCGGGTCGAGCGTGGTGCTCCCGACGTAGCCCGGGACCTGTCCCACCGGGTCGGCGAGGTACCTGCTGCCGACGACGGCGATGCCCACGCCGACCGCCCCGAGGAGGGCTGTCCCGATCCGTCTGCTGTTCACGGCGTCTCCTGGAATCTAGCGCTGCTAGGAACACAACCGACGCTAGACAGTCAACGCTCGCATGTCTAGCGCCGCTAGAAAACGTGCTAGCGTGACGTCGTGACGGTGCAGCAGCGCAAGGAGCGCGACCGGGCCGCGCGCCATCGCCTGATCCTCGCGACGGCGCGCGAGCTGGCCGAGGCGGAGGGCTGGGACGCGGTGACCACCCGGCGGCTCGCCGGGCGCATCGAGTACAGCCAGCCGGTGCTCTACAGCCACTTCGGCGGCAAGGACGAGATCGTGTCGGCGGTCGCGCTCGAGGGCGCCGCCGAGCTCACCGAGGCGGTGCACCGGGCGGTGCACGCCGCAGTGCCGGACGCCTCGGGCACCGCCGCCGTGCGCGCCCTCGCCACGGCCTACCTGGACTGGGCCCGCGAGAACCCCGCGGTCTACGACGCCATCTTCTCGATGAGCACCGGCCTGCGGTTCGCCGACGAGGCCACCCCGGCGCCCCTCCGGGCGGCGTTCGAGGCCCTGGACGAGGTCTTCGCGCGGGTCGCCGGGTCCGCCGACTCGGGAACGTTGACCGAGGTCGCGTGGGCCACCCTGCACGGGCTCGTGACCCTGACGCGGGCCGGGCGACTGCCCGCCGAGTACGCGCCCGCGCGCCTGGAGGTGCTCGTGGACCGCCTCGTCGGCGCAGCGGGCTGATCAGCGGACGCGCGCAGGCGGCGCAATCCGTTGGAACGCCGGCACCAAGCTCGCCGGTAGGGCGTTTCCCGCCCGATCCTCCGGCAACGTCTCCGTGGAGTCGTCGAGATCCGGGGGTCGCCGGCGCGATCATGGGACGCCATCGCGATACCGGCGCGGGAACGCGCCCGGTGCCGATCACGGCAGGAGAGGTGCGCTCGCACCGGCGACCGCCGAGCGTGGCGCGGGCCCGCGCGGTGTCCCTGGTCGCCGTCGGCGCCCTCGCGGGCGGGATCGCCGTCGCCAGCACCTCGATGCCCTGGTTCCGCGAGGCGTCCCTCCCCCACCCGGACGCCGGCTCCGGGGGCGACGCCTCGGGCACCTCGGGCGCCGGACCGGGAGTGCTCCCCGCGCCGCCCCCGTCGGGCGAGGGCCCGAGCGGCGCCGTCCCGGCCGAACGGCCGGAGCTCCCACCCGCGCCGGCCGAGGCACCGCCGTCGGAGGTGTGGCGCGGCGACGGTCCGCGCGCCTTCGAGCGGACGCCGTGGAACACCGTCGCGGCGCCGCCTCCGCACGTTGCTGGCGACGAGGTGTCCTTCCACCTCAGCGGGCGCGGGCAGCGGAGCGAGCTCGAGCCGGCCATCCCCGTCGTCGGCGAGGGATCCCGGCACGACGTCTCCTTCTCGGTACGTCTCGACGGCACGTTCGCCCCGGGGCGTTCGGCTCGGCAGGTCATCGCCCGCTGGGAGAACGACAGTCCGGGACAGGCGCCGCTGGACCTCCGGGTGGAGGACGGCGAGCTCGTCCTGCACGGCGGCGAGGGCCATCCCTCGGGGGCACGGACCTTCACGCGCTCCCTCGGGCCTGCACCGGTCGGCGAGTGGACCCGGCTGCGGCTGCTGGTGCGCTTCTCCGCCGACCCCGACAAGGGGGAGGTCAGTGTCTGGCGGGACGGCCGGCCCGTCGTCGTCGACGACCACCCCAGGGGCGGCACGCTCTACCCGGGCCAGCAGAGCTACCTCAAGATCGGCCTCCACCGGGACCGGACGATCGGGGTCCCGAGCACGGTGCGGTTCGGCGGCTGGCGCGTCGAGCACGGAGCCGCCGCCGACCCGAGCCGCGAGGCCCCGGCACGCCACCAGGCCGTCGCGGAGGGCGGCCGTCGCCCCGCGCCGCCCGAGCCGACGAGCCGGACCGGACGTGACCAGTCGGATCGCGACACCACGCGGACCCGGGACTCCTCCCGCGACCACCCGGCACGCGACCACTCGTCACGCGACACCACGCGCACCCGGGACTCCTCCCGCGACCACCCGGCACGCGACACCACGCGCACGCGGGACGCCTCGACGGCCGGCCGGCACGCGACGCCGCGCGACGACGCGTCCTCCCGCGCGGCGGCGGACACCGATCCGCCCCGGGACCCCGACCGGGATCGCGCGTCCACGGAGACCGACGGTGGGGGTCGTGACGACGCGGGCGAGCGGGGCAGCGCCGAGTAGACCGACCGCCGGGCCGAGCGGTGGTCGAGCTCAGGCGCTCTCCCGCGGGAACACCAGTCGCTGGTCCTCGATCCGCGCGCCCTCCATCAGTCGCGCGAACGAGGGCCGCCGGCCGTAGAGCGCGTGGTGGGCGGCCTGGTAGTCGGCCACGGCGCTCCAGTTCAGCGGGAAGAACTCCGTGTAGTTCCAGCTGCGGGCGATCGTCTTGCCGGCGCCCGCGGAGCTGACCGTGCCGCACGTGTGCAGCGGCCAGTCGGTCGACCCGAACTGCTCGAGCGTCAGGGAGGCGTCCGCCCCGAGCGCGAGGTCGACCTTGGTGACCGTGCCGCGCTCGGTGAAGTGGGTCGACACGCTCGCGTCGCTGCGGGCGGTGCTCACCCCGTCCACCACCTGGTGCGCGGCCGCGAACCCCGTGCCCGGGCGACCGCGCCAGGCGTAGCCGCCCTCGTACGACCCGTCCTCGTACTCGACGAGCCAGTTCAGCCACACGTTGTGGAGCTTGCTGAGCATGCCCATCTCGTTCCACATCGCGTCGGGCCTGCTGTAGATGTAGTCGAGCATGAACAGGCCCTCGACGGGCTCGCCGTCGAGCGTGCCGGTGGCCTTGCCGAGGTGGGAGCGCAGCATCTGCGGGTACTCGTAGCCCTCCTGCTCGGGCACCCAGAACGTGCAGACCTGGCCGAGCCGCCGCGCGGTCAGGTCGAGACGACCCGAGCCGTCCACCCAGCGGTAGTCGCTCACCCCGAAGTCGTAGCGCCACGTCTCCCCGACGTAGCTCACCGCGTCGGCGGTCTCCGTCACCCGGTACCGCTCGGTGATCGGGTTCTCGGCGTAGGGGAACAGGACGGGGCACTGGGCGTCGAGGCGACCGTCGAGGCGGTAGACGCCCATGTTCAGGGTCTCGTTCTTGTTCTGGCCCTGGATGCCGCGCATGGCGTTGTAGAGCCGGCCCGAGGAGTCGGTGAGGACGACGAACGGGCAGATGAAGACGGGGGCGTAGTCCTCCCGCGGCCGGTGGCTCAGCCGGTAGGACTCCAGCGTGGGTTCGCCCTCCAGGTACACGTGGTAGCGCATCAGTGGCCGGTCCTTCCGGGCTCCCCAGCAGGTGGGACCGACGTTGACACCGCTCGGCGCAGGTTGTCAAACTGCCGTTTGTTTGGCGCTCGGCCGTGGAGGTCGCGATGGTGTCGGCACTGCCGGGCGGTGGAGAGCGGGCCACCGCGACGACCGAGGGCACGCTGGCCGTCGAGCTGGTGCACCGGGCCGAGGAGCACCCCGACCTGACCTTCGTGTCCTTCCCGGACGTCGACCTGACCTACGCGGCGTTCCTGCGGCGCGCGGTCGCGATGGCGAAGGGTCTGATCGCCGCGGGGCTGCGCCCGGGCGGCCACGTCGCGGCCCTCATGACCAACTCGCCGACCTACGTCGAGCTCCTGTTCGGGGTGCACCTCGCGGGCGGCGTCCTCGTCCCCCTGAACGCCCGCTTCAAGCGCCGCGAGCTGAGCTACGTCCTGGGCCGGTGCGACGCCGAGCTCCTCGTCACCACCGACGCCGTCGACGAGCACACCGACTTCACCGCGCTCGTGTCCGAGGCGCTGCCGGACCTGCGCCCGGGCCCCGACGGCACCGTGACCGCGGCAGGCGCGCCGCGTCTGCGCCGCATCTACCTCGACGGCGCCAAGGAGGTGCCGTTCGCCGCGCCCCTCCCCGGGCTGATCGAGGCGGGACGCGGGGTCCCCGACGACGCGGTCACCGCGGCCACCCACGCGAGGACCGCCGACGACACCGCCGTCCTGCTCTACACCTCCGGGACGACCGCCGACCCCAAGGGCTGCGAGCTGACCCACCGCGCGCTGCGCGGCAGCTGGTCGGCGTTCGCCGACGTCGTCGGGCTGCGGCGGGGCGAGGCGATGTGGACCCCGTGCCCCTTCTTCCACGTCGGCGGGATCGGACCCACCGTCTCGGCGCTCGTCCGCGGCGCCGCGGTGATGTCGATGAGCCACTTCGATCCCGAGGTCGCGCTCGAGCACATCGAACGCCGGCACGCGGAGCACCTGTTCCCGGCGTTCCCGCCGCTGACGCTCGGGCTCCTGCGCGCCCCCGGATACGCCCCTGAGCGGCTGCGCTCGGTGCGCACGGTCCTCAACGTGGCGCCGCGCGAGACCCAGGAGATGATCCAGGCGCTGCTGCCCGCCGAGGCGACGCTGCTCACCGACTTCGGCATGACCGAGGGCGCCGGCATGATCACCGCGACGGCGCTCGACGAGCCGGAGGGCGACCGGCTCGGACGCAACGGCAACCCGATCCCCGGGATCGAGGTGCGCATCGCCGATCCCGACGCCCCCGAGACGCTCGTGCCCGTCGACGCGCCCGGCGAGATCCAGTTCCGGGGCGTGAACGCCTTCCGCGCCTACTACCGCGACCCCGAGGCCACGGCCGCGACGATCCTCCCCGGCGGCTGGGTGCGCACCGGCGACTCCGGGAGCCTGAACGCGAACGGCTCCCTGCTCTTCCTCGGCCGGAGGAAGGACGTGCTCAAGGTCGGCGGGGAGAACGTCTCGCCGCTCGAGGTCGAGGCCCTCCTGAGCACGCACCCCGAGGTCCGGATGGCCCAGATCGTCGGCCGCCCGTCGGCGCGCTACGGCGAGGTGCCGGTGGCGTTCGTCGAGACCACGGACGGCGCGGAGTGCACGGGAGCCGACCTCATCGCCTTCTGCCGCGGCGACCTCGCGTCCTACAAGGTGCCGCGGGAGATCCGCTTCGTCACCAGCTGGCCGATGTCGGCGACGAAGATTCAGAAGTTCCGCCTGCGCGCGCTGCTGGAGGAGTGACCTCCGGGGCCCTGGTCGCCGTGCCCACCACCGCGGTCCGCTCCCCCACGGAGGCCGTGATCGCCAGGTCTCCCGGCGAGTCGGGGTGGTCACGGACCTCGACCCGGAACTCGTCGCCGACGCCCACGGGCGCGACGAACCGGACCGACACCTCGTGCCGACCCGGCGCGGCCTCGGCGACGGCCCTCTCGACCAGAGCCAGGAGGTACAGGCCCTGGACCAGGGTGCGACCGAACGGGGTCGCCGCCGCGAACTCCGGGTCCGTGTGGATGTGGCCGGTGCCGCCGCTGACGTGCCCGAAGGCGTCGATGTCGTCCTGGGTGAAGGTCCGCCGCACGACGGCGAGCACGGGGTCCGCCGGGGTCATCGGGTGGCGTGTCCCCACAGGTAGGTACCGGTGGAGGAACAGACCGGACCGGCCTCGTCCGCGAAGACGATCTCGAGCGTCACGTGCCGTCGACCCCCTTCCTCGATCTTCTCCAGCACCCGCAGCTCGACGGTGAGCGTCGCTCCGACCGACACCGGACGGTGCTCGACCATCCGCTGGCGGGTGTGGATCGATCCCTGCTCCATGCGCCCGCCGAGGGCCCGGTACATGGGCAGGAAGGTGCAGAAGACCCACGGCGAGACCGAGCCGTCCGGCGAGGGGCCCACGAGTCGCTCGTACTCGGCGACGAGCGAGGGGTCGAGGCGGTGGGTCGTCGTGCGGACCACGCCCGGCTCGAGGTCCTCGTAGGGGACGTCCGCGAACTCCTGAGCGACCCTTCCCACGGGCGGCCTCCCTGTCCGTGACGGCCGGCTACTCGCCGAAGGCCACGCGGACGTCGTCGGTCGTCGTCCGGGTCTGGGGCGCCGGGGCCGCGCGGTCGGTCTCGACGGGGTCGAGCACCACCTCGTCGGCGACGATCGCCGGGTCGAGGCGGAGCACCGCGTAGCCGCCGACGGCGCCGGCCCCGAAGCCGGGGGCGAAGACCCTCGTCGGGCGGCCGATCGCCCCGTCGCGGACGGCGTCGTGGAGGGCGATCGGGATGCTCGCGGCCGACACGTTGCCCACGGACTCGATGTCGAAGTAGAGCTGGTCCTCCGAGAGCCCGGCCTTCGCGGCCAGGTCGAGGATCATCGTCTTGTTGGCCTGGTGCGGGACGATGAGCTCGATGCTGTCGAGCAGGCTGCGGCCGGGGTCGTCGGGGTCGGTCTGCTCGGAGAGCTCGCCGAGCATCTGGTCCAGGTAGCGCTGGACCAGCGACTTGACCTCGGGCCCGTAGACGGTGATGTCGTTGTCGAACTCCGGGTTCGGCCAGATGATCGAGTTGACCTCCGACACCGGCCCGCTGGCGTAGGTCTGCAGCACCTCGACGTCCACCGGGGCGCCGTCGGCGGCCGGGGCCACGACCATCGCCGCCGCGCCGTCCCCGAAGATCATCCTGGACGTGCGCGCGCTCCCGATCTTGTCCGAGAACTTCTCGACGCACACCAGCAGCACGGGCCGCTCGACCTCCTGGATCTGCCGGACGGCCTCGGCGAGCCCGTAGGGCAGCCCGGCGCAGGCGGCGACCATGTCCATCGACGTGTGGGTCTGCGCCAGCCCCAGCTCGCCCGACACCCACGTGGCGATGGAGGGGATCTGACGGTTGCTGGTGCAGGTGCTGACCAGGACCGCGCCGATCTCGGCGGGCGCCCGGCCGGACTTCGCGAGCGCCGCCCGCGCGGCGTCCAGCGCCAGGTGGTGGGGCTCGCGGGCCGTGTAGCGCCGCTGGCGGATCCCGGTCTTGCGGGCGATCTCGTCCGCGCTCATCGGCGACCACGAGAAGCTGGCGTTGCGGATGACGTCGACGTTGTCGCAGACGTGCTCGCCGCGCACGATCGCCAGGGCCTCCAGCGCGGGCCGCACCCGGAAGGCCTCGCGCACCCGCACCGGCGGGAACGGCGTGCGGGGCGGTACCGCCTCGACCGGCGTCGACGTGGTCGTCGTGCGGGCACCCGTCGCGCGGGCCTGCTTGACCCGGTCGATGAACGCCGCGACCTCGCGGTCGCGCGGGTGGAACGTGACGACGAAGTCGTCCGGCCCGATGTCGGCCGGGTGGCGCAGCGTCGTGCGCGAGCCGTCCCACGGATACAGGTTGTGCAGCACCATCGACCAGCGCATCAGCGCCTCGAGCTCGGGCACCTCCTCGTCGGCGTCGAAGATCTCGTCGACCGGGAAGAGGTGGTGGTCGGGGTCGTGGTCGGGCATGACGAAGGTCAGCGCGTCGGGCTGCTCGAGGAACTCGGCGACGGTCGGCTTGATCGCGGGGAGCTCGGTGGCGTGGTGGAGCTTGTGCCGGAACACGTCGAAGAGCAGGGCGAAGACACGGTCCTCGGCGTCGGCGGCCCAGCGCGCCGGCAGCTCCTGGTAGGCGCGCTCGACCGCCGCGACCTTGCGCTCGCGGTCCTCCCACGGGGTCAGCACCGGGAGGAAGACGTCGTCGCGGTGCCGGGGGACGTCGCGCCACCGTGTCGGACGCTTGTCGAACATCGTCATCGAGTACCGGTTGACCCAGAACAGGTTCTGGCCGAGGTCGCGCAGCAGCTCGAAGCGGGTCGGGTAGGAGCCGCTCTCCACCCGGTGGAGGATGTCGGTGCCCGTCGGGGCCTTCGCCTCGAAGTCCCGCTCGATGACCGCGGTGAACTGCTCGAGCGTGTCGAGGACCGTGAAGTCCAGCTCGCCGAAGAAGTTGGCCGGGAAGACGAGACGGCCCCGGCGGTTGATGACGAACGGCTTCACGGCCCACCCCCTCAGAAGCCCACCCTAGAGAGCGCGAGGGCTGCGGGACTCCGCTGCGCGGCGGATCATCCGAGACCGTCGAGTGCGCCCGAGCAGGAACCCGAGGACGGCGATGGTCACCACCACAGCACCGGCGGGCACGGCCGCCGACGAGACGCCGCTGGGACGGCGGGTCGTCGCGCTGTTCGCGCCCTACCGGCGACGCCTGCTCCTGATCGGCCTGGCGATCCTCGTGACCGCCGGGCTCGGCATCGCCAACCCGTTCCTCACGCAGGCCGTGTTCGACGACGCCCTGTTCGCCCCGGACGGGCCCCGCCTCGGGCTGCTCACGGTCCTCGTCGCGGCGATGATCGTGATCGCCCTGGTCTCCGGGCTCATCGGCGTCGGGCAGACCTACCTGACGACCGTGCTCGGCAACCGCGTCATGCAGGGCCTGCGGGACCGGCTGTTCGCCCACCTCCAGCGCATGCACCTGGGCTTCTTCACGTCCACGAAGACCGGCGTGATCCAGTCGCGGCTGGACAACGACGTCGCCGGCGTGCAGTCGGTGGTCACCGAGACCGCGTCGTCGATCCTGGGCAACGTCGTCACCGTCGTCGCGTCGGTGATCGCGATGCTGGCGCTGTCGTGGCAGCTCTCGCTGGTCGCGTTCGTGCTCATGCCCGTGTTCATCGTGCTGCAGATCCGGGTCGGGCGGGTCCGGCGGAAGGTCGCGGCGAACACCCAGGCGTCGCTGTCGGACATGTCGGCGATCACGCAGGAGTCGCTGTCGGTGTCGGGGGTGCTGCTGGCGAAGGTGTTCGGGCGCCAGGACCACGAGATCGAGCGCTACCGCGCCGAGAACGCGCGGCAGACCGACCTCCAGGTCCGCCAGACCATGACCGGCCAGTCGTTCTTCGCCGTCGTGCAGGCGTTCTTCGCGATCACCCCGGCCGCGGTCTACCTGGTGGCGGGCTACATCGGGGCGGGGTCGGGCGCGGCGCTCCTGTCGGCCGGCACGCTCGTCGCGTTCACCACCCTGCAGAGCAGGCTGCTGTTCCCCGCCGTGCAGCTGCTGCGGGTGTCGCTCGACGTCCAGACCTCGCTCGCCCTGTTCCAGCGCATCTTCGCCTACCTCGACCTGGTCCCCGCCGTCACCGACCCGCCCGGGGCCCGGGTCCTGGACAAGGAGCACGCCCGGGGGTCGGTCGAGTTCCGCGAGGTCTGGTTCGGCTACCCGCGCTCCGAGGAGGACGAGGACACGGGCGCCGAGCCCGACGAGGAGCGCGAGCCGACCTGGGCGCTGCAGGACCTGTCGCTGCTGATCGAGCCCGGGCAGCTCGCCGCCGTCGTCGGACCCAGCGGCGCCGGGAAGACGAGCCTGTCGTACCTCGTGCCCCGGCTCTACGACGTCGACCGGGGCGCCGTGTGCCTCGACGGGATCGACGTACGGGACCTGACCCAGGCGTCGTTGGCGCAGGTCATCGGGATGGTCACCCAGGACACCTACCTCTTCCACGCCACGATCGCCGAGAACCTGCGCTACGCCGCCCCCGACGCGACCGACGCCGAGCTCGAGGCGGCCGCCCGGGCGGCGAACATCCACGACCGGATCGTCGGCTTCGAGGCGGGCTACGAGACGGTGGTCGGCGAGCGGGGCTACCGCCTGTCCGGGGGCGAGAAGCAGCGCCTGGCCATCGCCCGCGTCATCCTCGCGAACCCCCGAATCCTGATCCTCGACGAGGCCACCTCGGCGCTGGACACCGTCAGCGAGCGCCTCGTCCAGCACGCGCTCGAGACGGTGATGTCCGGTCGCACCACCATCGCGATCGCGCACCGGCTCTCGACCGTGCTCGCCGCGGACGTCATCTTCGCGATGGACGGCGGCCGCCTCGTGGAGCACGGCACCCACGCGGAGCTGCTGGCGCAGGGCGGGCTCTACGCGAAGCTCTACGCCGAGCAGTTCGGCGCGGGCCAGGTGGAGGCGCGCTGCGCCGACGGGGTCCGGTTCCGCGACGGTGCGGTGCTCCGGCAGGAGCGCACCGACGTCGCCTGAGCCCGGGGCGATCACCCCGTTGGTGGATCCCGTGTCGGCGGACGTCCCAGACGCCTCGGACGGTCGCTCGCATGGCCGACTCGAGCGTGGCGGTCTGTGATGATGCGCGGGTGAGTGCAGCGGTGACGGCGGGACGCACGGGGGTCGAGTCCCCGTCGCGGACGGCTGCCGTGCGGGCGACCCGGTTGCTCGAGACCGGCCCGGAGGCGGCGTTCGACCGGTTGTGCAGCCTGGCCGCGACCCTCTTGGACGCGCCGATGGCGTACATGACGGTCGTCGACGACGTGCGCTCGTTCCTCAAGGGCGCGCCCGACTCGGCCGCCATGGTCGGCCCCGACGGCACCCTGCAGGTCCCCGCGCGGGAGGCGGCCTGCCAGGTGATCGTGGACATCGGCGAGGAGATCGTCGTCGAGGACACCGCCGCCGACCCCCGCCTGCGCGACCTGGCGCAGATCAAGGCGTTCGGGGCGCGCGCGTGGATCGGCGTCCCCATCCGGGATCCCGACGGGTACGTGCTCGGGAACCTGTGCGCCATGGACGGCCGCGTCCGGCCGTGGACCGAGGGACACCTCGAGTCGCTGCGCACGCTCGCCGCGGCGGCGAACGACGCGATCGCCCTGCGGCTGGCGGTCCACGACCTGCAGATCTACGCCCGGGAGTCCGCCGAGCTCGCCCAGACCCTCCAGGAGTCCCTGCTCCCCCTGCACCCGCCCCGCATCCCCGGCGTCGCGATCGCCACCCACTTCGCCCCGGGCGGGACCGGGGTGGACGTCCTCGGCGACTTCTACGACGTCCTCCCCGTCCCCGACGGCTTCGGGCTGGTGATCGGCGACGTGTGCGGGAAGGGGCCCACCGCCGCGCGCACCACGGCGATGGCCCGGTCGGCGGTGCGCACGGCGGCGCATACCGAGCGGGACCCGACGACGGTGCTCGCGACCGTCAACGAGGTCCTGCTGTCCTGGTTCGGCGCCGGCCGCAGCTTCGTCACCGCGGTCTACGCGACCTTCACCCGCAGCGACACCGGCTGGACCGTCGTGATCGCCGGGGCGGGCCACCCGCCCGCCTTCGTCCGGCGTCACGACGGCGCCGTCGAGCAGCGGCCCGGGGGCGGGCGCGTCCTCGGCCTGACCGCCGACCACCCCACAGGGATCGACGTCGTCGACCTGCGCCCCGGTGACGCGCTCGTCTTCTACACCGACGGCATCACCGAGGCCAGGGACCCCGGGGGCCGCCAGTTCGACGAGCCCGGCGTGCGCGACGCCCTCGCGACGACGGCCGGCCAGGACCCCGAGCAGGTCGCCGCCACCCTCGTCGCGGCGGTGCACCACCACACGCGCGCCGTCTCGAACGACGACGACGCGGCCGTCGTCGTCGTCCAGGTGACGCCGCCGGCCTGACGTCGGTGTCGTCACCGCGGCGGCATACTCGACGGTCGTGCCTCCCCGACCGTGCCCGTGCGGCCTGCCCGAACCGTTCGACGCGTGCTGCGGCCGGTACCTCGGCGAGACCGGCAGCGCGGCCCCCACCGCCGAGGCCCTCATGCGGTCGCGCTACACGGCCTTCGCGCGCGGCGACGTCGACCACCTGCTGCGGACCTGGCACCCCGCGACCCGCCCGACGAACCTGACGCTCGACCCCGCGATCCGCTGGACGCAGCTCGAGGTGCTCGACCGCGTCGGCGGCGGCCTCCTCGACAGCGACGGCGTCGTCGAGTTCCGCGCCCACCACCGCGAGGGACAGCAGACCGGGGTCCTGCACGAGCGCAGCCGGTTCGTCCGCGAGGCCGGGCGGTGGTTCTACCGCGACGGGTCCGTGCGCTGACCCGATGCCGGGTGATCCCGGGGCTTGCCTCGGGGTGACGAGAGCCTGACCCCGGTGGACGGCCTCTGTGCTCACGGAGGTGATCCCGCGCCGGTCTCACCCCGGCCGACGGCGACATCGCCGACCGGACGATCCCCTGGGAGTCCTACCGGCAGGGCTCGGCACTCGTCGGCGGGGTCTGAGGCCCTCCCCCGCCACTCCTGGACGCCGCGGGCGGCGGACACGATGCTCCACTCGTGACCCCCACACCGGACGAGCGACTCGTCGGGCGCGACGAGGAGCTCACGTCCCTGGTGGAGCGGCTCGACGCGGTCCACCACGGCGGCGTCGTCCTCGGCCTGGTCGGTGAGCCCGGGGTCGGGAAGAGCGCGCTGCTGGCCGGCGTCACGGAGCACGCCCGGGCGGCGGGGTTCCGCGTGCTGGCCGCGCGGGGCGCCCACGCCGAGGCGCACCTGCCGTTCGCGGCCCTGCACCAGCTCGTCCGGCCGTTGCTCCCGCGCGCGGACCGGCTGCCCGAGCACCAGCGGGAGTCGCTGCTCGCCTGCTTCGCGATGGGCGACTCGCTGGTGGTCAATCCCTTCTTCAGCTCGCTCGCCGTCCTCGAGCTGCTCGTCGACGCGGCCGCCGAGGCGCCGGTGCTGGTGTGCCTCGACGACCTCCACCGCATGGACCAGCCCTCGGTCGATGCGCTCGCCTTCGTCGCGCGACGGATCGGGTCCGAGCGGATCGCGATGGTCTGCGCCTCGCCCCGTCCGTCGGCGCCCTTCACCGACGACGACGCCGTCGCCTGGTTCGAGGTCCGGGGCCTGGACGAGGCCGCGTCGGCGACCCTGCTCGACGCGCGAGCCCCCGGCCTGATGCCCGCGGTGCGCGACCGCATCGTGGGTCACGCGGACGGCAACCCCCTCGCGCTCCGCGAGCTGGCCGTCGCCGTGCAGCAGGGGCGCGGGTGGACCGACACCGACGACGAGATGCCCATGACCGCCCGGCTGGAGCAGGCCTTCGTCGCGCGGGCCGACGAGCTCGATGTCGATGCCCGCCTCATCGTGGACCTGGCCGCGCTGAACGACGGCGACGACGTCGACGAGGTCCTCGCCGCGGCCGCGAGCCTGCGGCCGTCGGCGGGCCGGCCGGCGGCGGCAGCGCCGGCGCTGGATCTCGGGCTGCTGACCGTGGACGGCGACACCTACCGGATCGCCCACCCCCTCGTGGGGTCGGCGCTCCGCCACGCCATGCCGGCGGCCGCCCGGCGGGAGGCGCACGCCGCGCTGGCCCGCGTCCTGTCCGCCCACCCGGACCGCGCCGTCGCGCACCGCGCGTCCTCGGCGTCCGGTCCCGACGAGCAGATCGCGACCGAGCTGGAGAAGGCGGCCACCGACGCGCAGCGCCGCGGCGCGACGGCCACCGCCGTCGCCTGGTTCGAACGGGCCGCCGCCCTGAGCCCCGCGCCGGAGGGACGGGCCGCCCGGCTGCTCAGCGCCGCCGAGCTCGGCTACGAGCTGGGGCGCTTCGCCCAGGTGGAGCAGATCACGGCGCAGGTCTCGACGATGTCGCTGCAGGTCCGCGAGCGCTCCCGGCTGACCTGGCTCGCGGGGGTCTTCCACGACGGCTCGACCAGCGAGCCGGCGGAGATCCGGCACCTCGTCGACCTGTCCCGGCGCGCCCGGTCCGACGACGACACCGACCTCGCGATGCAGCTGCTGTTCGGTGCCGCCCGCCGCGTGTGGTGGCGCGATCCCGGGCCGGAGGTCCGGGACGACATCGTGCGCGCCGCTCACGAGGTGGGGCTGGCGGCCGGCGACCCGCGGCTGCTGGCCGTGCTCGGGCTCTCGGAGTCCCTCGAGACGGCCCCGGCGGTGGTCGGTCACCTGGAGCAGTGGCCCGCGGACGCCGGCGGGCGGCCCGACCTCGCCGGGCTGCTCGGCATCGCCGCGTTCTGCGTCGGTGACTTCGGCCGTGCCGACTCCTTCCTCTCCGCGGCGATCCAGGAGCTCCGCACGCACGGCAGGCTGGGCCTGCTGGCCGAGGCCCTCGCGCTGCGGAGCTGGGCCGAGATCAACCTGGGGATCTTCGACGCCTCGCGGTCGGCCGACGAGGCCCGCCGCCTCGCCGACGAGACCGGCCAGGCGGTGTGGGCCGCCACCGCACGCCTCGCCCTCGTCGTCGACGAGGCCCTGAGTGGGGGCTGGGACGTCCACCACCCGCTGCTGGCCGAGGCCGAGGACACGGCCTCGCGGACGCCCAACGCGAGCTCGTCCCTGCTCGCCGCCGCCCAGTTCGCCCGGGGCGTGGCCGCGCTCGGCGCCGAGCGTCCCGAACCGGCGTACGGCGAGCTGCACCGCGTCTTCGTCCCGACCGACCCGGCCTGCCAGCGCGTCCAGCAGCTCTGGACGATCAGCTACCTCGCCGACGCCGCCGCCCATGCCGGGCGCCGCGAGGAGGCAGCGGGGCTGCTCACCGGGGCGGAGCGCCTCGCCGGCGACTCCCCCGCCACCGGGCCGACGATCGCGCTGGAGTACTCGCGGGCGGTCCTGGCGGAGCCCGCCACGGCCGAGAAGCTCTTCCGCGCCGCTCTCGACGGCGCCGGTCCGATGTACCCGTGGCACCACGCCCGTCTCCAGCTCGCGCACGGCTCCTGGCTGCGCCGGCAACATCGGACCGCCGAGTCCCGCGCCCCGCTCCGCGCCGCCCGGACCACCTTCGACGCCGCCGGCGCGCGCCCCTGGGCGCGCCGGGCCGACCGTGAGCTCCGGGCGACGGGCGAGCGCGGCTGGCGGCCGGCGCAACGGCCGCGCGAGCAGCTCTCGCCCCAGGAGGCGCAGATCGCCGAGCTGGCCGCGCAGGGGCTGTCCAACCGGGAGATCGGCCAGCGACTGTTCCTGTCCCACCGGACGGTCGGCTCGCACCTCTACCGGGTCTTCCCCAAGCTCGGGGTGACCAGCCGGACGCAGCTGCCGGCCGTGTTGAGTCATCGCGACTGAAGCCGACGGGGTCCCGGTCCTCCTAGCGTCGGGAGTCCGTGGCGCTGGACGACACCGGCCGCCGGTACCGGCGAAGGAGACGACCGTGGGCACTCCCGTGCTCTTCATCCATGGCCTCTGGCTGCACGCCTCGTCGTGGGACCCGTGGATCGAGCGGTTCCGCGCGGCGGGCTACGAGCCGACGGCCCCGGGCTGGCCCGGCGACAGCGACACCGTCGAGGCGTCCCGCCGCGACCCCGACGCGATCGCGGACCACGGCATCGACGACGTCGTGGCGCACTACGCCGCGATCGTCGACGCCCTGCCCACCGCCCCCATCCTCATCGGGCACTCCTTCGGCGGCCTGATCGCCCAGAAGCTGCTCGGGCAGGACCGCGGGCGCGCCGCCGTGGCGATCGACGCGGCCCAGATCAAGGGCGTGCTCCCGGTCCCGCTCTCGGCGCTGCGGGCGACGTTGCCGGTGTTCAAGAACCCCGCCAACAAGCACCGCTCCGTGTCGCTGACCGCCGAGCAGTTCCGCTTCGCCTTCGCGAACGCGGTCCCGGAGGACGAGTCGGACCGGCTGCACGAGCGCTGGACGATCCCGGCGCCGGGGCGTCCGCTGTTCGAGGCGGCGTCGGCGAACTTCGATCCCCACTCGCCGGCGAAGGTGGCGACCGGCAACGAAGGTCGCGGGCCGCTGCTGCTGATCGCCAGCGGCAAGGACCACACGGTGCCCGAGTCCGTGACGCGCTCGACCCTCAAGCAGTACCGGCACTCCAGCGCCGTCACCGACATCGAGACCTTCCCCGACCGCGGCCACTCGCTGATCATCGACTCCGGGTGGCCGGCGGTCGCCGACCTCTGCCTGACCTGGCTGAAGGAGCAGGGGCTGTGAAGCTCGACCTCACCGGCCGGACCGCCGTGGTGACGGGCGCCAGCCGGGGCATCGGGCTCGAGATCGCACGCGCCCTCGTCCGCGAGGGCGTCCGGGTCGCCGCCGGCGCGCGCAGCGGGTCGGCGGACCTCGACGCGCTCGCCGACGAGGGCGACGTGATCGTCGTCCTCGACGACCTGACGACGGCGGAGGGGAGCCGGACGCTCGTCGACCAGGCGGTGGAACGCTTCGGCGGCATCGACCTGCTCGTCAACAACGTCGGCGGCGTCCGACCCCGCACCGAGGGGTTCGTCGAGGTCAGCGACGCGGACTGGCAGTGGGCACTGGAGGTGAACCTGCTGTCCGCGGTCCGCGCCACGCGCGCGGCCGTCCCGCACCTCGTCCGCAGCGCCCCCTCGTCGATCGTCACCGTCTGCTCGGTGAACGCCACGCTCCCGGACCCCGGGGTGATCGACTACAGCGCGGCCAAAGCCGCGCTGCGCAGCTTCAGCAAGTCGCTGTCCAAGGAGCTCGGGCCGTCGGGGGTCCGTGTCAACACGGTCAGCCCGGGCCCCGTCGAGACCGCCCTCTGGCTCGGCCCGGGCGGGGTCGCGGACACGATCGGCCAGGCGAACGGCGCCGACCCCGCCAGCGTGCAGGCGGCCGCCGTCGCCGGGACCCCGACCAACCGGTTCACCCACCCGTCGGAGGTCGCCTCGCTGGTCCTGCTCCTCGCCTCCGAGACCGCCGGCAACATCACCGGCGCCGACGTGCTCATCGACGGGGGCATGGTCAGCACCATGTGATCGGCACGCGGCACCTGGGAGGCTGCCGCCATGAGTGCGGTCTACGCCCTGAACCTCTTCGACCTCGCCCCGAACGACGACTACAAGGCCTATTCGAAGCGATCCGTCGACGCGGTCGGCAAGCACGGCGGCCGCGTCGTCGCACTCGGCCGGCTGAGCGAGGACTCGCCCAGCACGGGCGGCTCCCCCCGCCAGGTCCTCGTGCTGGTCGAGTGGCCCTCGAGCGACGCGTTCCGGGCGTTCAAGGACGACCCCGACCACGTCGACCTCCACCCCCTGCGGGAGGGCGGGACCGAGAACTACCTGTGGTGGGCCTACGACAAGCTCGACGACCTGCGGCCCGTGCTGAACGACAGGGACGTGTGAGGCGCGCTCACCCCACGGCGGGGACGATCGCCTCGATGAGGTGCGGGCCCGGCTCGTCGTGGGCCCACCGCAGGGCGTCGAGCAGGTCCTCGGTCGTCTCCACCCGCCGCGCCGGGACGCCGTAGCCGGTCGCCAGCGACACGAAGTCCGGCGTCGGGTCGGTCAGGGTGAGCATCCGCCCGGCGCGCCCGGAGTGGGCGGCCTCCCCCACGCCGGTGCGCGCCAGCTCCACCCGGAGGATCGCGTACGCCGCGTTGTTGATCAGCACCGTGGTGACGTCGAGCTGCTCGCGGGCCTGGGTCCACAACGCCTGCAGCGTGTACAGGGCGCTGCCGTCGGCCTGCACCGCGACGACCGACCGGTCCGGCGCCGCGACCGCGGCGCCCACCGCGGCGGGCGGGCCCTGGCCGATGGCGCCGCCGGTGAGCGCCAGCTGGGTGTGCGGAGCCGCGGTCTGCAGGGCCGGCGCGAGCACCGCCGCGGCGGTCAGCGACTCGTCGATCACGATCGCGTCCTCGGGGAGCGTCGCCGCGACCGCCGCGCACAGCGAGCGCACGTCCAGCGGCCCGGGCGCGGGCTCCGGCGCGTCCCGCGGCGCGGGCTCGGCGGCCGCGTCCGGCGCCACCTCGACGGCCAGCGCCTCGAGGGCGGCTTCCGCGTCGGTCGCCGCGTCCGCGAGCCCGACCACGGTGGCGCCGTCGGGCACGAGGTCGCCGGGGATCCCGGGGTAGCCGAAGAACGACACCGGCGAGCGCGCCCCCGCCAGCACCAGCGACGACGCGCCGTCGAGCTGCTCGAGCGCCTGCTCGGCGAAGTAGGCGAGCTTGTCGGCACGGGGGCGGCCGGCGCCGGTGTCCCAGCACCGCGGAAAGGTCTCGACGAGCAGGCGGGCGCCGGTGGCGGCGGCGACGCGGCCCGCGGCGTCCATCGCGCGCTCGGTCAGCGCCGGGCCGCCCAGCAGGATCACCGCGCCGCCGGAGCGCACCGCGGCCGCCGCGATCGCCACGCGCGAGGGCGCCGGCGGGAACGGGGCCGCGGCCGGCAGCGCGGGCGCCGGGGCACCGCCCTCGGACCACGACACGTCGGCGGGCAGGACCAGCGTCGCGACCCGGCCGCCGCGCTCGGCGGCCGCCGCCACGGCGCGCACCGCGTCGTCGGCGACGTCGCGCACGTCGCCGCACGTGTGCACCCAGCCCGAGACCGTCCGGGCGAGCGCGGTGATGTCGGACTCGAGCGGGGCGTCGTGGCGGACGTGGTCGGTGGCGTGGGCACCGACGACGCACACCAGCGGGGTGCCGGCCCGCCGCGCGTTGTGCAGGTTCGCCAGCCCGTTGCCGAGCCCGGGCCCCAGGTGCAGCAGCACCGCCGCGGGCCGGCCGGTGATCCGGGCGTGGGCGTCGGCCGCGCCGGTCGCGACGCCCTCGAACAGGGTCAGGACGCCGCGCATCTCCGGGACGTCGTCCAGGGCCTGCACGAAGTGCATCTCGGATGTGCCGGGGTTCATGAAGCAGACGTCGACGCCCGCCCCGACCAGCGAGCCGACCAGGGCCTCGGCGCCCCTCACGCGTCGCGCCGGTCGCGGGTGGCGGACGGGGACCACGGCGAGGTCGTCATGGGTCCACCTCACACCACGGTCAGCGTCGCGGCAGGGTCGGCTCCGGGGCAGGGCCCCCGGACGGCTGCCACCCGGGCGGGCCGAGGACGTAGCCGAGCCGGTCGCGCCAGCCGCGGGCCGCGCGGACGTCGCGGGCGATGTCGGCGTAGTGCCCGTATTGCAGGGTGAGGACGTTGTACGTCTCGACCGGCGTGGTGAGCCCGTACGACGGTCGCCGCGCCTCGGCGGCGAAGGTGCCGAACAGCCGGTCCCAGACGATGAGGATCCCGCCGTAGTTGCGGTCGAGGTACTCGGGATCGCGGCCGTGGTGCACGCGGTGGTGCGACGGGGTGTTGAACACGTACTCGATCGGCCGCGGGAGCTTGTCGACGAGCTCGGTGTGGACGAAGAACTGGAAGACGAGGTTGACGCCGAACGCCGCGTAGAGCGTCCCGGGCGCGAAGCCGAGGAACGGCAGCGGCAGCCAGAAGAAGAACTCGAACCAGGGGTTCCACTTCTGGCGCAGCGCGGTGCCGAAGTTCATGAACTCGCTGGAGTGGTGCGCCTGGTGCCCGGCCCAGGCGATCCGCACGCGGTGGCTGAAGCGGTGGTGCCCGTAGTAGCCGAGGTCGACCCCGAGCACGACCAGCACCCAGTACCACCACGTGTCGGTGGGCAGGTGGAACGGCGCGAGGTAGACGTACACGGCGCTGAACGCGAAGAACGTGACCACCTTGAACGCCGTCAGGAACACGAGCGACACGACCCCCATGGAGATCGACGTCCGCGCGTCCCGGAAGGCGTAGCCGCTGACCGAGTCGTCGTGGTCGAGCCACCGCAGCGCCGCGAGCTCGACGAGGATCGCCAGCACGAAGAACGGGGCCGCGTAGGTGACCGGGTTCTGCATCGGGTCGAGCAGTGCGTCCATGGACCCTCCAGCGATATGACCGTCGGGTAAGTTACCGCAGGGTCATATTCCGCGCTAGGGTCGGACCGTGGCTGCGCGACCGAACGCCGGGACGAAGGGGGTTCCGCGCGCCGACCGGGAGCGGGAGATCCTGCGCATCGCGTCGACCGCCTTCGGCACCGACGGCTTCGCCGCCACCGGCGTCGCCGACGTCGCGCACGCCGCGGGCATCTCCAAGACGCTGGTCTACAGCTACTTCGGCTCGAAGGAGGGCCTGCACGCGGCGTGCCTCGCCGAGGCCGGCGGCCTGCTGGCCACGGAGATCGAGCGGGTGGCCCGCGACGGGAGCGCCGGCGTCGAGCGGGGGGTGCGCACGCTCGCGGCGATGTTCGCCGTGCTCGACGACCGCCGCCACGTCTGGCGCCTGCTGCGCGACCGCACGGCCCCGCAGGACGGGCCCGCGGCCGAGGTCGTCGCGCAGTACGCGGCGCGCATCGAGGCCCTCGCCCGGGAGGGGGTCCTCGAGCTGCTGGGCGGCGCCGGGATCACCGACGACCTCGACGTCTCGGCGATGGTCCGCACGTGGCTCGGCATCGTGGACTCGTTCATGGACTGGTGGGTCGCCCACCCCGACCAGGACGCCGCGGAGATGACGCAGCGGGTGACCCGGCTGATCGCGGCGCTGGTGTCCGACCACACCCGCCGCGTCGCCGCACCCACACCGAGAGAGCAGGATGCAGCGCCATGACGGTGGTACTGGTGCACGGCAATCCGGAGAGCGCGGCGCTGTGGGACCCGCTCGTCGCCGAGCTGGCGCGCGCGGGCGTCGACGACGTCGTCCGCCTCTCGCCGCCCGGCTTCGGCGTGCCGCTGCCCGCCGGCTTCCCGGCGACCGTGACGGCGTACCGCGACTGGCTGATCGGCGAGCTCGAGCGCTTCGAGCGGCCCGTCGACCTGCTGGGCCACGACTGGGGCGGGGGGCACCTCGCGACCGCGCTCATGGCGCGCCCGGAGCTGGTGCGCAGCTGGGCCAGCGACGCGCTGGGCCTCTTCGAGCCGGACTACACGTGGCACGACCTCGCGCAGATCTGGCAGACGCCCGGCGACGGCGAGGCGCACCTCGAGGAGCTGTTCGGCGGGACCCCCGCTCAGCGCGCCGAGCAGATGGAATCGTTCGGCGTGGGCCACGCCGAGGCCCTGCAGCTCGCGGGGGCCCAGAACGAAGACATGAAGCAGGCGATCCTCGCGCTCTACCGGTCCGCCGCCCAGCCGGCGATGGCCACGCTCGGCAAGGAGCTGCCGACCCTGGCGGCTCGCCCGGGCCTCGCGCTCCTCGCCACCGCCGACCCCTTCGGTGGCACCGAGGAGCTCCGCCGGCGCGCCGCCGACCGCGCGGGCGCCGAGGTCGCGGTGCTCGACGAGCTGGGTCACTGGTGGATGAGCGAGGACCCGGCCCGCGCCGCGCGCGTGCTCACCGCCTTCTGGCGCGCGCGGGCCTGGAGCGCCTGACCCCACCGGAGAACGTTGGCCGAGGGTGTCGAAATCAGGTCGTCCCGTTCGTCGAGGAGGTGAGAAGCAGGACGACCTCGAAGGGAGCCGACCATGACCACGACGACGCGCGAACCACTCAGCCAGCGGGACCGGGCGGTGCTCCGCGCGGTCGCCGGCGGACGCTGCCGTCGCTCCGGCGAGATCGGGATGACGCTGATGGTGGACGGCGTCTACTGCAGCGACCAGCAGGTCGGACTCCGGCTGGCGGCCGCCGGGTTCATCGCCACCGAGGCCGGTCGGGGAACAGCGACGATCACCGACGTCGGACGGGCCGCCCTGGCCGCCGCGTAGCCGCCGCTCTCCCCCTCAGGACGGCACGACGCGCTCGTCGCGGAGACGGTCGAACACGCGGGCGAAGGCGTCGAGGGTCCGGGTGTAGCCGGTGAAGCCGGCGAGGCGGGACTTGGTCATGTCGGTGACGCACTCGATGTCGCGCCCGAGGTCACCGTCGGTGTGCCAGAAGGAGGCGACGCGGTCGAGCTGCGACTCGCGCAGGCCCTCGCGCTCGGCGATCCGCTCCCACACCGGTGCCATGCCCTCCATCTGCTGCTCGAGCGGGGCGGGCTCGCCGTCGAAGCCCTCGGGCGTCACGTGCAGCAGCTCGGCGAGCCGCGGCCACATCCACCGCCACCGGAAGACGTCACCGTCGACGATGTTGAACGGCTCGTTCCGCGCGCCGGGCGTCGTCGCCGCCCAGACCATCTGGTCGGCGAGCTGGCCGGCGTCGGTCATGTCGGTGAGCCCGTGCCACTGCTGGGCCGAGCCCGGGAAGCGGAACGGCCGGCCCGTCTCGCGGCAGATCGCCGCAGAGGCGGCGAGGGTGGAGCCGATGTTCATGGCGTTGCCCACCGCGAACCCGATCATCGTGTGGGCGCGGTGCACGCTCCATCCGAAACCGTGCCGCTCCGCGGCGGCGACCAGCTCGTCCTCCTGCGCGTAGTAGAAGTTCGGCGCATCGAGGCGCGGGGTGTCCTCGGTGAACGGCGTCTCCGGGAGCTCGCCCTGGCCGTAGGCCTCGAACGGGCCGAGGTAGTGCTTGAGCCCGGTCACCAGCGCGACGTGCTCGACCGTCCCGTCGGCGCAGGCCGCGTCCAGGACATCACGCACCAGGGCGCCGTTGACCCGGATGTTGTCCTCCTCGGTCTCCTGCCGCGACCAGGCGGTGAGGAAGACCGACGTCGCCTTCGTGCCGGCCAGCGTCTCGCGCAGCGCCTCCGGGTCGGTGAGGTCGGCGTGCAGGGGCTCCACACCGGGCACCGGGGACGTGCTGCCGCGGGAGAGCCCGAGTGTCTGCCCGGTCTGCGGGGCGAGGCGCTCGGCCAGGGCGTGCCCGCTGATGCCGGTGACGCCGACGACGAGCGGTCGATCCAGGGGTGACATGTCCTCGGATGCACCCGACCGGGCCGCCGCGAACCGTGAGCAGGGCCATCACGCCCCGGCCGTGACCTGTCCTCCCGGTGACAAGAGCCTGCTCCCGCGACCAGGACATTCGCGCCACGACGCCACAGACCTCGCCGGTCGACCGCAGGACGCTGCTGGCAGGGCCGTCACGCCCGCCACTGCACTCTGCCGGAGGAACCCATGACCGCTGTGCACCCGTCCACCCCGCCGACACCGGCTCCGGAGGCCGACGCCCCGCCCCCGGTGACCTACGACCACCTCGCCCGGACACCGGGACGCCGCTGGTGGGTCGGTCCCGCGGCGCTGCTGTCGATCGTCGTCGCCGGCCTGCTGTTCGTGCTCGTGGTCGGCATGACGACCGGCCTGGCCGCCGCGATCGCCGGCGTTCCCCTCGACGTCGACGGCCTCCCGGCCGATCCCGCCTGGTCCGCCGGGTTCGGCCTGTTGATCATCGCCGCGACACTGCCCGCGGTGCTCCTCGTCGTACGGTTCGTCGAGCGACGCCGCCCGGGGACGCTGTCGTCCGTCACCGGGCGCCTGCGCGGTCGCTGGCTCGCCGTCTGCCTGGTCCCCGCGCTCGCCGTCTCCGCCGTGACCGGGCTGGTGGGCGAGCTCGTCGCTCCCACCCAGGGCGCCTTCGTGGGCTGGTCGTCGTTCGTCGGGGTCGCGGTCGTGGCCCTCGCCGTGACGCCGTTGCAGGTCGCGGCCGAGGAGTACCTGTTCCGGGGCTGGATCGTGCAGACGTTCGGCGCCGTCGTCCGCAGCCCGTGGCCCGGCGTCGCGGTGAGCGCCGTCCTGTTCGCGCTGGTCCACGAGGGTGCGACCGCGAGCGTGTGGGGCTTCGCCGACCTCGTCGTGTTCGCGGTCGTGCTCTCGGTCCTGACCCTGCGCACCGGAGGCCTCGAGGCCGCCCTGGCCCTGCACCTGGTCCACAACACCGTTGCGTGGGTCGCCGCGGCCGCCTCCGGCGGCACCGACGCCATCGCCGACTACACCGACGTCGGGGCCGGGGTGTTCGCCGTGTCGATGCTCGGGACGGTGCTCTACGCGACCTCCGTGCTGATCCTGTCCCGGCGCCGGGGTGTCGAGACCAGCCGGCCCATGGCGGTCACGGGGGCCGCTGAGCCGCGCGCCGTCGCCTGACCCGGTCCGGGGCGTGGACACCCGCAGTACCGTCCGAGCATGTTCGAGGGAGACGAGATCGTGCTGGGGCCCCTGCCCAAGGGCATCGTGCGCGCCGGTGAGGGTCAGCACCGACGGGTGTGGAACGTGCTCGGCCACACCTACTGGGCGAAGGCGATCAGCGAGTCCAGCTTCGCGTTCGAGACCCTCGACCCGCCGGGCACCGGCGTGCCGCCCCACGTCCACCCCACGCAGGACGAGCACATCCACGTCCTCGGCGGCGTCTTCACGCTCTACCTCGACGGGGAGTGGGAGAAGGCCGGTCCCGGGGACACGGTGCTGATGCCGCGCGGCCTCCCCCACGCCTACTACAACCGTGGCGAGTCCGACGCCCGCGCCCTGTTCTGGGTGAGCCCGACCGGCAACCTGGCCCACCTGTTCGATCAGCTGCACGACCTCCAGGACCCCGACGAGGTGGTCCGGCAGTCCGCGCTGCACGACGTGGAGTTCCTCCCGCCCGGCTCCGTCCCCGGCGCATAGGCGCAAACTCCACGTCCGATGGAGATCGACGCACGGCTCGACACGGCCCTGTCCTCGGTCGCCCGCGACGTCCGCGCGTGCGAGGAGATCGGGTTCGACGGCGCGTGGAACACCGAGAACCGGGCCGACCCGTTCCTGTCCCTGACCCTGGCGTGCGAGCACTCGCAGCGCCTCCGGCTGGGCCCGTCGGTCGCGATCGCCTTCGCCCGCACCCCGATGACGGTCGCGTATCCCGCCTGGGATCTGCAGCGCTTCTCCGGCGGGCGGCTGATCCTCGGGCTGGGCAGCCAGATCCGGCCGCACGTCGCCCGGCGGTTCTCCATGCCCTGGTCGGAGCCGGCCGACCGGATGCGCGAGTTCGTCGTCGCGCTGCGGGCGATCTGGCACACCTGGGCGACCGGTGAGCCCCTGGCGCACCGCGGACGGTTCTACGAGCACTCCCTCATGCCGCCCGCCTTCACGCCGCCGCCGAACCCCGACGGCCCGCCGCCGGTCTTCCTCGCGGCGGTCGGGCCGCGGATGCTCCGCGTCGCCGCCGAGGTAGCCGACGGGCTCTTCGTCCATCCCTTCTGCACCCAGGCCTACCTCGAGGAGGTGATCCTCCCCGAGGTCAGGACCCACCGGCCGCCGGGCCGCCCTCCCCTGCGGATCGCGCTCTCCCCGTTCGTCGCGCTCGACGAGAGCGACGTCGCGGCGGTCCGTCGACAGATCTCCTTCTACGGCTCGACGCCCGCGTACCGCCGGGTCCTCGAGCTCCACGGGCAGGGCGACCTGCAGGACGAGCTCCACCGGCTGTCGAAGGAGGGCCGGTGGGACGACATGCCCGCCCTCGTCGACGACGACCTCCTCCACGCGATGTGCGCCGTCGGGTCGCCGGGCGAGGTCGCCGGGCTCCTCCGGGAGCGCTACGCCGCGGTGGCCGACCGCATCCGGCTCAACCGCCCGGGCGACAGCCCTCCGCCCAGCCATTTCGCCGAGCTGGTGGCGAGCCTCCGGGACCTCGACCGCTCCTGAGTCCCGGCCCGTCGCGGTCGGCCGTCCCGTCCCGTCCACAGCTCCGGTGAGATGCCGCAGATCGCGGGCCCGTCGTCACCGCGCCGTTCGGATGCGGCAATTACTTCCCTCATCGCAGCACCGCCTGCCCCCGACGGCCTCGCAGACTCGGTACGCGATGGACCCCGCAGAACCCACCCCACGACCCGGCACCGACGTCGGACCGGGCCCGCCAGCACCGGCCGGCGCGGAGATGCTGCTGCCGGGGAGCCCGGCGGCGCGCGCCGCCGGGTGCGGGTGCTCGGTCCTGGCCAACGCGGCCTACCGCTGCGGCGCCTCGACGAGTCCGCTGATCGAGACGACGTGCCCCGTCGCCCACGGAGAGCCGGTTCCCTGAGCGACGTTGGCGACGACGACGAGCGGGGGATATCGTCGCTGGACGCTGTGGCCTGGGTCACAGTTCACCCCGCGACGCGATGCGTCCCCTCAGGAGGTCTCGACATGGCTGACACCGTCTACCGCGTCACCGAAGTCATCGGCACCAGCACCGAGTCGTGGGAGGCCGCTGCCCGCAACGCCGTCGAGACCGCCGCCAAGACGGTCCGCGACATCCGCATCGCCGAGCTCGTCCGTTCGGACCTCGTCATCGAGAACGGTCGGGTGAGCGCCTTCCGTGTCCGCCTCGAGATCTCCTTCAAGTTCGAGACGAGCGACTGACGCCACGTCTTGACCACCGACGTCCGCGGGCTAACGTCGCGATGACCGGACCGTGGCGGCGGGAGGTCGGAGATGGCGTACGACGTCGTGATCGTCGGTGGTGGCTCGGCCGGCTGCGTGCTCGCGAACCGGCTCAGCGTCGACGGGGACCGGTCGGTGCTGCTGATCGAGGCCGGTCCGGACTACCTGTCGCAGGCGGAGCTCCCCGAGGACATCGCCGGCGCCGCCTACGCACCGCAGACCCATGACTGGGGCTACACCGCCGAGCCCGACGAGTTCGGCAACGCGGTCGCCGTGCCCCGCGGCAAGGTCATCGGCGGCTCGTCGTCGACGAACTACTGCTTCGCCATGCGCGCGCGCCCGGCCGACCACGCCGCCTGGGTCGACCGCGGGAACCATGGCTGGGGCTACGACGACGTCCTGCCGGACTACCGCGCGATGGAGAGCTTCGCCCACGGCGCCGACGAGTTCCACGGCCGCACGGGCGTCTACCGGATCACCCGCGACGGCTGGCAGGACCTCGCCCCGACGGCGGCGGCGAGCGCGAAGGCCGCGGCTGCGCTCGGCTACGCGGAGGTGGACGACGTCAACGCGCCGGGCCCGCCCGGCTTCGGCCTCGCTCCGCTCAGCGCCGTGGACGGCATCCGCCAGAGCACGGCGCTGGCCTACCTCAACCCCGTCCGCGATCGCGCGAATCTGCAGGTCCGCGGCGGCGAGGAGGTGGACAGGGTCCTCGTCGACGGCGACCGCGCCGTCGGTGTCCGGCTCCGGTCCGGCGAGGAGATCGCGGCCGCCACCGTGGTCCTGGCGGCCGGGACCTACAACACCCCGGCGATCCTGCTGCGCTCCGGGATCGGACCGGCGGGTCACCTGGCCGAGCTCGGCGTCGACCTGGTCCGTGACCTGCCCGGCGTCGGGCAGAACCTCACCGAGCACCCCGTGATGTGGAACATCCACGCCGCGCGCCCCCCGGACACGACGGCCGCACCCATGTTCCAGACCGCGCTCAGCGTCCGGCACGACCCGGCCGACCCGGACTACGACCTGCACGTGCTGCCGACCGCCGCGGTCCCGACCGCGGCGCTGCCGGAGGCGTTCGTCCCGCCGGTCAGCGAGCACCCGACCGGCTGGGACATGATCTTCTTCGTGGCCTGCGTGCAGCCGCGCTCGCGCGGGAGCGTGCGGCTGCGCTCGGCGGACCCGAGCGACGCACCGATCATCGACCTGGGTCTCTACACGCACCCGGACGACGCGCCCCGGGTCGCGGAGGCGGTCCGGATCGCACGCCGCCTCGCCGCGACCCCGCCGCTGTCCGAGCTGCTCGTCGGCGAGCGCGCGCCCGGCCCGGACGTCGGCGACGACGACCTCGCCGACGCGGTGCGCCGCGCGCCGTCGCACTACAACCACGCCTGCGGGACCGCCCGGATGGGCCCGTCGAGCGATCCGCAGGCCGTGGTCGGCAGCGACTGCCGGGTGCACGGGGTGGACGGGCTCGCGGTCGTCGACGCCTCGGTGCTGCCGACGATCCCCCGCGTACCGACCAACCCCACCACGATCCTCGTCGCCGAGCGCGCGTCCGCCCTGCTGCGCTGACCGGCGCCGCGCACCGTCCCCACGACAGGAGATCGAGTGGACAACCCTCGCGCCCTGCCCGTCACCGTGATCGTCGGCGCCACCTCGAAGTGGCAGCCCGACGGGCCGAACACGCGATTCGTCCACGGCCGCGACGTCGGACAGGACCTCCCGGCCGAGCGCCGGTGGGGGCTGGGCGGGGCGCTGGCCCGACGGTTCGCGCGCGAGGGTCACCACGTCGTCCTGACGACCCGCCGGCGCGCCAACGCGGAGGCGCTCGCCGCGACGATCGACCACGACGGCGGCTCCTGCTCGGTCGTCGAGCTGGACGTGGGGTCGGCGGAGTCGGTCGCCGGCGCGTTCGCCTCGATCCGCACGCAGGCGGGCGACCCGGACGTGCTGATCTACAACGCCGGCTACATGGCGGGGCGCGAGCTGCCCGAGGACCAGGAGCTCCTGGAGCACTTCCCGGACGAGCTCTTCGAGGAGGCCGTGGCGACCGCGTGCCGCGGTCCGTTCCTGGTGGCCAAGGAGGTCCTGCCGGCGATGCGACGGCGGGGCTCGGGCTCGATCCTGTTCTCCAACAACCAGTACTCGCTGCGGGGGCGCAAGCGGTCGACCGGCCAGTCGCTCTACTACCCGCGGACCATGATGCGGGCCCTCGCCCAGGCCCTCACCGAGGAGTACTCCGAGCACGGCGTCCACGTCGCGAACGTCGTCGTGGACGGCTTCATCGACTCGCCCGGCACACGGGCCCTCCCCGCGCTGCAGGAGCGTCCGGACCTGTTGATCGACCCCGTGGGCATCGCCGACGCCTTCCACTACCTGCACCGGCAGGACCGGTCGTGCTGGACGCACGAGCTCCAGCTGACCGCGGCGTCCGGGGCGGTCAGCGTGTGACGCCCGACGCGGGCAGCACGAGCACGCGACCACCGCGCGCGGCGGTGACGACGAGCTGCTCACCACCCGGACCCGCGAGGCAGACGTTGGTGGGGAAGGTGCGCTCCCCGAGGTCCAGGCGTGCGTGCAGCTCCCCGGTGGGCGCGTAGACGAAGACCGCGTCGGCGGCCGGCGCCGCCGCGTAGAGCAGCCCGTGGGCGTCGAGCGCGAGCCCGTCCGGGCCCCCGTCGGGCAGCCGCGGTCCCGCGGCGAGGGGCAGGAGCCGTCCGTCCTCCCAGCGGTGCCTGCTGATCCGCCCCTCCTCCGTGTGCGCCAGCCACAGCGTCGTGGTGTCCCGGTCGAACGCCAGCCCGTTGGGGAAGTCCTGCTCGTCGAGCAGGGTCTCGCTCTCGCCCGTCGCGGGGTCGAGGGCGAGCAGACGGCCGTGGTCGGTGTCGCCGGGCGGTCCGGGATCGGTGAACCAGAGACGGCCGTCGGGCCCGACGACGACGTCGTTGGGAGCCCGGGTGCCGGGCACCGGCACGTCGAGGACCGCGTCGCCGACGACCCGTTGCAGCCCCGGCCGGGTGGGCCGGGACGAGCGGCTGGACGTCACCGCTCCGGCGTTCTGGGCGACCCAGACCGCACCGTCGTCGGTCTCGGCGAGCCCGTTGGGCCCGCCGCCGGTCTCGACGGCGCCTCGGACGCCGCCGCGCTCGAGGTCGATCTCGACCACGAGGCCGCGGGACAGCGCGACCACGAGCAGCCGGCCGTCGCGCGTGACCAGGGGCCCCTCGGTGAACCCGATGCCCTCGGCGAGGAGCCGCAGGGAACGTAGCGGGGTCATCGCGTCCTCCTCGCGAGCTCGTCGCGCAGCAGCTGCTTGCTGACCTTGCCGGTCGCCGTCAGCGGGACGTCCCCGGCGGCGAGCAGCTCGATGCGCGACGGGACCTTGTAGCTGGCGGCGCGCTCGCGGATCCAGGCGACGAGGGTGCCGGGGAGGTCGGGGTCGGCGCGGGGGGCGACGACGGCGGCGACCATGGTCTCGTCGCCGGCCTCCCCCGGCAGCCCCACCACGTACGCCTCGGCGACCTCCGGGTGGGCGACCAGCAGGTCCTCGACCTCCACCGGGGCGATGTTGATGCCCTTGACCTTGAGCATCTCCTTGCGCCGCCCGACGACCCGCAGGCGGCCGCGCTCGTCGAGCGTGCCGAGGTCACCGGTGCGCATCCAGCCGCCGGTCCGGAAGACACCGCCGTCGAGGTCGGCGCGCCCCAGGTAGCTGTCGATGACGCAGCCGCGCAGCTCGATCTCACCGGTCCCGCCCGGCGGCAGGGCGGCGCCGTCGGGGTCGCAGATCCGCAGCTCCTGGGTCGGCAGGACCGTGCCGCTGGTGTGCAGGCGCACCTCCCGGTCGTCGTCGGCGTCGGACATCGCCGAGTGCCCGTAGGCCTCGGAGAGCCCGTAGACGCTGCAGACGCCGTCGACGCCGAGCTCCTCGATCGCCAGCCGCTTCTCCTCGGCGCTGAAGCCCGTGGTGCCGGTGCGCAGCGAGGAGATGTCGTGGTCGGCGAACGTCGGCGCGGCCAGGAGCAGCCGGGTGGTGGCGCCGAAGCCGTAGTAGACGGTGCAGCGCTCGCGGGCGATGACGGCGAGCGAGCGGTCGCCGTCGATCCGCGACTCGAGGCACAGCGCGGCACCGGCGCCGAGAGCCATGGGCAGGGCGTTGGAGCAGCCGTAGCCGAAGAACATCGGTGCGCCCAGCCAGAGCCGGTCGTCGGGACGCAGGTTCAGCCGCCGGGCGATCTCGCGGGTGTTGGCCATCAGCTTGCCGTGCTCGAGAGGCACCGGCTTGGGGCGCGCGGTGCTGCCGCTGGTGAAGAGGATCAGCGCGAGGTCGGTCGGCGCCGGGCCCGGCAGGTCGACGGTCGGCGGGTCGCCGGCGAGGGGGAGGTCGTCGCCGTCACCCCAGAGCAGGACGCCGTCGCGCGGGAACCCGGCGGCGTCCAGCTCCGCCACGGTGTCGCGGCCGAAGACGGCGCGGTCGGTGACCACGAGCGCCACGTCGGCCTCCGACAGGACGTGTCCGAGCTCCGCGGCGCGGTACCAGGTGTTGAGCGGGACGACGGTCAGACCGGCGCGGTGGGCCGCCAGCGCCGTCACCACCCAGCGCACCCCGTTCGGCAGCAGGATCGCGAGGCGGTCGCCGGGCCGGAGCCCGCGGTGGACGAGATCGGCGGCCAGGCGCGTGCTGCGGTCGCGCAGTGCGCCGTAGGTCAGCCGGCCCTCGTCGCCGACGACGGCCTCCGCGCCGGGCGGGGCGAGGTCGACGGCGTCGACCAGGGTCTGGGGGTGTGCGGTGGCCACGGAGTCCTCGCTCGGACGCGGGTCAGCTGTGATCATTGATAATCCTCGTGGTCAAGGGAGGCGTCGACGCCTCCGGCCCGCGTCAGTCGCTGAGGACCCCGGAGCGCTTGAGCGCCGCGACGACCTGGTCGCCCTCGTGCTGCATGTGCTCGCGGTTGGTCCGGTCGGCCTCGCGGGCGTCGCCGGCCCGCAGGGCGGCGACGATCGCGGCGTGCTCCTCGTTGGCCTGCGCGCTCGCTGCCGCGGGCAGGCTGTAGACCTCGCGGGGGAGGTTGCGCGACAGGTGACGCAGCACCGAGAGGGTGCGGCGGCTGGCGCCGGTGTGGTTGATCAGGGAGTGGAACTCCCAGTTGAGGTCGTGCACGAGCTCCGGGTCGTCGCTGCCCGCCATCTGCTGGTGCAGCTCCCCGAGACGCTCCAGCACGGGCTCGGTGATGCGCCGGGCCGCGCCGGCCGCCGCGAGCCCCTGGGCCATGCCGTAGATGCGGTAGTGGTCCTCGATGTCCTCGGCCCGGATCGGCACCACGTAGGTGCCCCGGTGCGGCTCGGACGCCACGAGCCCGTCGGCCTCGAGGGTGATCAGTGCCTCGCGGACCGGCAGGCGGCTGACGCCGAGGTCCGCGGCGATGGTGTCCTGCGGCACGCGCTGCCCCGCGGAGAGCGTGCCGTCGAAGATCATGCTGCGGATGTACTCCGCGACCTCGATGCCGCTGCGTCGTCGCTGGATCGTCGGCCGGCCCGCCCGGCGTCCCGTCACGTCCGCCTCCTGCCCTCGCCGTCGCGGATAACGTATCAGCGCCGAGGGCTCGGTCCCGGCCGCGCTCACGACGCCGCCCCGACGGTCCCGACGCCCCAGCGCGCGAGCAGGGCCCGCGGGTCGTCGGCGGGCCCGCAGCGCAACGGGGTCCCCGACAGCCGCGGCGCCGGCGCCGGTCCGGGGTGGCCGTCCGCGTCCCGGACGAGGGTGGCGCGGGCGGCGAGGTGCGGGTCGGCGGCGGCCTCGCGCATGCTGAGCACGGGCGTCACGCAGGCGTCGACGTCGTCGAAGCGCTCGGTCCACTCCGCCCGGGTGCGGGTGGCGAACGCCGCGGCCACGAGGACCTTGACCTCGGGCCACCGTGCGCGGTCCCACTGATCGCCCACGACCTCCGGGGCGAGCCCCAGGCCGTCGAGGAGCCGGCGCCAGAACTGCGGCTCGATGCTGCCGACGGCCATGTACTCGCCGTCGGCCGTGGCGTAGACGTCGTAGAACGGGGCGCCGGTGTCGATGTCGTTGGTCCCCGGCTCCCCCGGCCACCGCCCCTGCGCGGCGCGGCTCCAGATCCCCGTCATCAGCAGGCTGACCCCGTCGACCATCGCGGCGTCGACGACCTGCCCCCGCCCGGTGCGTCCACGCTCGAGCAGCGCGGCCAGCACGCCGACCGCGAGCAGCATCCCCCCGCCCCCGTAGTCACCGACCAGGTTGAGCGGTGGAACCGGCGCCTCGCCACGGCGCGCGATCGAGCGCAGGGCGCCGGTGAGGGCCAGGTAGTTGATGTCGTGGCCCGGCTGGCGGGCGCGGGGGCCGTCCTGTCCCCAGCCGGTCATCCGGCCGTAGACGAGCCCGGTGTGGCACGACTCCGGCCCGAGTCCCAGACGTTCCATCACGCCGGGCCGGAACCCTTCGAGCAGGACGTCGGCCGCGTCGACGAGCTCGCGGGCGGTGGCGAGGTCGGCGTCGTCCTTGAGGTCGAGTCCGATCCACGGGCGTCCGCGCAGCAGCGCGCCCCCGTCGACCGGTCCGCCGGGGCGGTCGATGCGGACGACGTCCGCGCCGGCGTCGGCGAGCAGCATGCTGGCGAACGGTGCCGGGCCGAGGCCGCCGAACTCGACGACGCGGATGCCCTCGAGGGGGCCGGTCATGGTGTCCACCTCCGGTGGTGTCAGGCCGCGTAGGGGTCGGCCACGCTGCGCCCGCCGCAGACGGGCAGCACCTGGCCGGTGACGTAGGAGGCGCCGGCCAGGTAGGCGACGGCGTCGGCGACGTCCTCGGGGCGCCCGGCCCGCCCGACGGGGATCGCGGCGAGCGTCCGCCGGCGGATCTCGGGCGGGAGCCCGTCGGTCATCGCGGTGTCGACGAAGCCGGGGGCGAGCGCGTTGACCGTGATCCCGTGGGGACCGAGCTCGAGCGCGAGGCTGCGGGTCGCCCCGACCAGCCCGCCCTTGGCCGTCGAGTACGCCGTGGACCCGAACGTCCCCAGCCAGGCACGGGACGCGAGGTTGACGACCGCGCCCCTGCCCCGCGCGGCCATCCCCGCCGCGGCGAGCCGCGTCAGCGCGAGCGGGCCGAGGAGGTTGACGTCCTGCAGGCGGCGGAACAGGCCCGGGTCGAGCTTCGCCAGCCGCGCGTCGCGCAGCACCCCGGCGCAGTTGACCAGGACGTCGATCCCGCCGAGGTCCTCGCAGGCGGCGACGGCGGCGCGGCGCGAGCCCGGGTCGGCGACGTCGAGGACGACGCCGTGGGCCCCGGCCGTCTCCTCGGCCGTGGCGCGGACGGCGTCTGCCTCCAGGTCGCCCACGACGACGGTGTGGCCCGCGACGGCCATCCGCGCGGCGATCGCGCGGCCGATGCCGCCCGCGCCGCCGGTCACGAGCGCGACGGGTGCTCCGGTGCTGCTCACGGTCGCAGCCTCCCCAGTCCGGCCCCGGCGGTCAGGGAGATCTCCTGCCCGGTGACGTCGGCGCCCGCGTCCCCGAGGAGGGCCTCGAGCTCCGCGGCGAGCGCCCGGACGGACGGCGCGTCCGCGTCGACGGCGAGGACGTTGACGGTCACGCGGTCGCGGGCCAGCTCGAGGGCGAGCGTGCGGGCCATCGAGAGCACGCCGTTCGTGACGGCCGAGGCCGCGGCCCCGCGGGTGGTCCCCAGCAGTGGGGCGTGCGGCAGGACGACCACGAGTCGCCCACCGCCGGCGAACGTCGCCGCGGCCTGCTGCACGTGGGCGAGCGTGGCGGCCAGGGCGTCGCCGACCTCGCGGTCGAGACGCCCGTCGTCCAGGTCGGTCAGGGGCGCCGGGTCCGGGACGGCCGGGACGACGCAGAAGGCGCGGGCTAGCCCCGGGGTGATGCTGTCGAGGGCCGCGCGGACGGCGGGGACGAGCGAGCCCTCCCCCAGCACGCCGGCGACGAGGTCGCGGCGGTCGTCGAGCACGCCCGTCATCGCGTCATCACCACGGTGGTCACCGAGCCGCCGTCCGTGCCGTTGACGGTGCCGCCCTTGCAGTAGGCCAGCCCGACCTGCGCGCCCTCGACCTGCCGGCCGCCGGCGCTGCCACGCAGCTGCCAGGTCAGCTCGCAGACCTGGGCGGCGCCGGTCGCGCCCACCGGGTGGCCGCGGGACAGCAGACCGCCCGACGGGTTGACCGGGAGGCGGCCGCCGAGCGCGGTCTCGCCGGCCGCGGTCCACGCCGCCCCCTGGCCGCGCGGGACCAGGCCCAGCCCCTCCATCCGCACGATCTCGGCGATGGTGAAGCAGTCGTGCATCTCGACCAGGTCGAGGTCGGCCGGGTCGACCCCCGACAGCTCCCACGCCTGCTCCCCCGCCCGCCGCGACACGTCCTCGGCGTTCGGGTCGCCGAGGCCGGTCTGCACCGAGCCGCTGACGAGACCCACGCCGAGCACCCGGGGCGTCGGCCCGTCGATCCCGAGTCGGCGCAGGCCGGCGGGGCTGACGAGCAGCACCGCGGCGGCCCCGTCGGAGATCGGGCTGCAGTCGAGCAGCCCGAGCGGCTCCGCGATCGGGCGGGCGTTCAGGACCGTCGGGAGGTCGATGGGCTTCTGGTACTGCGCCCACGGGTTGTGCACCGAGTGGGCGTGGTTCTTCACCGCGACCGCCGCGATCTGCTCGCGGGTCGCGCCGTGGTCGGCCATGTAGCGCCGGGCGCTCATCGCGTGCCCGGCGGCCATGACGTAGCCGACGGCCGCGTCGAGGTCACCCGGGTCGGGACGGACACCGCCGGAGACGCGGTCGGTCATCTTCTCGACGCCGATCACCAGGGCGACGTCGTGCAGGCCGGCGGCCAGGGCCACCCACGCCTCGCGGACCGCGCTCGCACCGCTCGCACAGTAGTTCTCGTGGTTGGACACGGGTCGACCGTCGAGACCCAGCTGGGCGGCGACGCGCTGCCCGGCGACCGGCCCGCCGAACACGTGGCCGACGTAGAGGCCGTCGATGACGGAGAGGTCCGTCCCGGCGTCGTCGACCGCCGCGCGCGCGGCGCGGACGGCCATGTCCTCGAGGGTGACGTCCGCCGGGTAGCGCCCGAAACGGATCATGCCGACGCCGGCGACGTGGGCGGGGGCGAGGGTCACGCCGTCACCTCCGCCCCGGTGGCGCGGAAGCGGTAGCCGACCAGGACGGCACCGTCCTCGTCGCTGCCGAAGGGGCAGGTCTCGAGGGTCACCGGCATGTCCAGGACGACGTCCTCGGGGGCCACACCGACGACCGTCGCCATGAGGCGGACACCGTCGGCGGGCAGGTCGATCTGGGCCAGGACGTACGGCACCTCGATGCCCGCCGGCGCCTGCCGGACCACGGTGAACGAGCAGACGCGGCCCTCCACGCCCAGGGCGACGTGCTCGGGCTCGGCGCCCGAGCGGCACGCGGGGCAGAACGCGCGCGGCGGGAAGACGGTCGTCGCGCACCGCGGGCAGCGCGAGCCCCGCAGACGGGGCGGGTCGAGCGTGAGCAGGTCGGACCGGAACGGGCGGTCGACCGCGACGGGGATGGACATCGGTCCCTCCTGATTCAGACGCCCGCCGGACCAGCGAGCAGGACTGACAATAAATCCTTGATACAAGTTTGTCACCATGCGATGGTGGATCGGACTTCCGCTGCAGCGCTGTCCCGCGCTGAGCAGCTGCGAAGCGAGTCAGAGACTCCGATCTTGCCACGCTTGAGTCGTCGGTTTGTATCAAAGATACGCATCGCACCGAGGAGAACCCATGAAGACCCGCGCCGCCGTCCTGACCGGACCGCATACGCCGTTCGAGATCCTCGAGCTGGAGCTCGACGAGCCGGGCCCGCACGAAGTGCTGCTGAAGATGACCGCGTCGGGCCTGTGCCACTCCGACCTGCACATGGTCGACGGCGACAACGTCGTCCGGTTCCCGATCGTCGGCGGGCACGAGGCCGCCGGCGTCGTCGAGCAGGTCGGCTCGGCCGTCACCAAGGTCGCGCCCGGCGACCACGTGGTCTGCAGCTTCACCCCGGCCTGCGGCATCTGCCGCTACTGCTCCACCGGCCGCCAGAACCTGTGCAACATGGGCGCCACGATCCTCGAGGGCAGCATGCCCGACGGCACCTTCCGCATGCGCCACGACGAGCTCGGCGAGGTCGGCGCGTTCTGCATGCTCGGGTCGTTCTCCGAGTACGCGACGGTCTCGGACGCCTCGTGCGTGAAGGTCGACCCGTGGCTGCCCCTCGACTCGGCGGTCCTCGTGGGCTGCGGCGTCCCCACGGGCTGGGGTACCGCCGTCAACGCCGGTGGCGTCCGTCCCGGTGACACCACCGTCGTCTACGGCGTCGGCGGCGTCGGGATGAACGCGGTCCAGGGCGCCGTGCACGCCGGCGCCAAGTACGTCGTGGCCGTCGACCCCGTGGACTTCAAGCGGCGGACCGCCCTCGAGTTCGGGGCCACCCACGCCTTCGCCGACGCCGCCGAGGCGGCGGCCGCGGTGAAGGAGCTGACGTGGGGCGAGGGCGCCGACCAGGCGCTGTGCGTCGTCGGCGTGATGGACGAGCAGGTCGTCAGCGACGCGTTCGACGTGGTCGGCAAGGGCGGCACCGTCGTGATCACGGGGGTGGCGAACCCGGAGAAGCTGACGGTGCACCTGTCCGGCTCGGCGATGGTCTACAACCAGAAGACCGTCAAGGGCACGCTCTTCGGTTCCTCGAACCCCCAGTACGACATCGTCCGACTGCTGCGCCTCTACGACGCCGGCCGGCTCAAGCTCGACGAGCTCATCACGAGCCGCTACACGCTCGACCAGCTCAACGACGGCTACCAGGACCTCCGCGACGGCAAGATCATCCGCGGCATCCTCGACTTCACCAAGTAGACATCGTGAGCCTCTCCCCCAGCACCCGTCCCGACGACCTCGCCGGCAAGGTCGCCATCGTCACCGGCGCCGCCAGCGGGATCGGTCGCGCGACCGTCGAGCTGCTCGTCGAGCGCGGCGTCCGTGTCGTCGCCGAGGACCGGGACGACGCGGTCGAGGAACTGCGCGGCGAGAACGTCGCGCCTGTCGCCGACGTCACCGAGGAGGACAGCGCCCGCCGGGCGGTGGCCCTCGCCCGGGAGCGGTTCGGGCGGCTCGACGTCCTCGTCAACAACGCCGGCGTCATCATCGACAAGACGGTCGCCGACATGACGCTCGACCACGGCAGCAACACCCCGATCGGGCGCGCCGCCCAGCCCCGGGAGATCGCCGAGGTCATCGCCTTCCTCGCCTCCGACCGCGCCTCGTACCTCGTCGGGTCGGTGGCCATGACCGACGGCGGCACGAGCGTCGCCGCCGGCTGAGCCCGCCCCTTCTCGCTCGCCCACCGCGCCCTCAGCACATCCGGAGCACCTCCATGTCATCGACCGACTCCTCGACCGAGTCCTCGGCACAGCCATCGCGGCCCTCGACGCTGCCGCGATCCGTCGTCACCGCGACGGTCATCGGCAACTTCACCGAGTGGTTCGACTTCGCCATCTACGGCGCGGTCGCGACCGTGCTCGGACGCGTCTTCTTCCCGTCCACCGACCCCACGGCCTCCCTGCTGGCCTCCCTCGCGGTCTTCGGCGCCGCGTTCGTCTTCCGTCCCCTCGGCGGCGCCCTGCTCGGCTCCATCGGCGACCGGTACGGCCGGCGGGTCGCCCTGTCGGCCGCCGTCCTCGGTATCAGCGGGGCGACCACCGTCATCGCCCTGCTCCCCTCGTACGCGTCGATCGGACTGGCCGCCCCGGTCCTGCTCGTCCTCCTGCGCTGCATCCAGGGCCTCTCGGCCGGCGGCGAGTGGACGAGCGCGTCGGCCTTCCTCGTCGAGTACGCACCGGCCGCGCGACGGGGAGCCCGGGCCAGCCTCGTCTCCGCCTCCGGCGGCCTGGCCATCGTCGCGGGCACGCTCTCGGTGCTGGCGCTGGAGGCGCTGCTCGACCCGGCCCAGATGCAGGCCTGGGGCTGGCGGGTGCCGTTCCTGCTCGCGGCGCCGCTCGGACTCGTCGGGCTCTACCTGCGTCTACGGCTCGACGAGACCCCGGTCTACCGGGAGCTGCGCCGCAACGACGACGTCCTCGCCACGCCCCTGCGCGAGGCCCTCCGCAGCCAGCGCCGAACCCTGTGGATCGCCTTCGCCTGCGCCTCGGTGACCGGCGTCGGCTTCTACTACCTCGCCACCTACTTCGCGACCGCGATGTCCGTGGAGGGCTCCCGCACCACCGCTCTCGGCGTGGTATCGCTCGCCCTGCTCGTCTACGTGGTGCTGTGCCCGCTCGCCGGCCGGCTCTCCGACCGGATCGGACGCCGGCCCGTGTACGTCGGCGGCGCGCTCGCCCACGCGGTGCTCGCCGTCCCGGTCCTGTTCCTCGTCGGGTCGGGCTCGCCCGTGCTCGCGCTGGTCGGCATGTGCCTGTTCGCCGTCCCGCAGGCCGGACTCAACGTCATGTCGTCGATCGTCCTGGTCGAGCTGTTCCCCGCCCGGACCCGCTCGAGCGCCGCCGCGCTCGCCTACAGCCTGGGCGTCGGGCCGATCGCCGGCACCGCTCCCCTCGTCGCGGCGGCCCTCGCCGCCGCCACCGGCAGCCCGGTCGCGCCCGCGATCTACCTGGCCGCCATCGCGCTGGCGGTCGGCCTGGTCCTCCTGAAGGTCCTGCCGGAGACCGCGCACCGCTCGCTCGCCGCCACGACCGCCGACCTGGGGCCCGTGAACTCCTCCTCCCGATTGTCGTGATCGAACGGATGCGGTACACCGGTCGTGTGGCGAGTCCGATCGAGGGCGCGACCGACGGTCCGCTGCTCACGGTCGACGACGGCTCGGACCGCTCCTACCGAGTGGTCCTCGGCGCGAACGTCGTCGGTCGCGGCGACGACGCCGCCTTCGTGCTCACCGACGTCCTCGTGTCCCGCCGGCACTTCGTGATCGAGTGGGACGGTCGGCACGCCGTCCTGTACGACCGGTGGTCGACCAGCGGCACCTTCGTCAACGGCGTCCCCGTGCAGACCCGGCAACTCGCCGACGGCGACACCATCCGCGTCGGACACTCCGCGCTGCTCTTCCGCGCCCGCACCTAGCGGGGAGATGCTCGCTCCGGGGCGCGAGCGCGGCGGGGGTCGCTGTGCACGATCTGGCGCCTGCCGGTGCGCTCGGTGGCGGCCGGAGCCCGTCGGGCCCTCCTACAGTCGTCGCACGGGCCCGATCGGGGATCGGCTCGGTCGACCGAGGAGGTGGCGGATGAGCTCAGGGGCTCTCGAGGACTCCGTGCCGCCCCGCCCGGTCGCCGCGGCGGAGACCGACGACGGCGACCGGTTCGCCGCGCACCTCGCGCGGTCGCTCGCGCCGCTGCGGGTGCGGCCCCTCGGTGACGGGACCTTCCACAGCTCGGTGCGCAGCGCCGCGGCGGGTGAGGTCCAGGTCTCCGTGGTCAGCGGCAGTCCCTGCGTGCTGACCCGCGGCCCCGAGCTGATCGATCCCGGCGACCCCGCGTTCCTCGCCGTCGCCCTGCTCCGAGAGGGACGGGCCGGGGTCACCCAGGACGGCCGCCACTGCCTGCTCGGCCCCGGGGACCTGGTCAACCACGTCACCTCGCGGCCCTACGAGGTCACGTTCTGGGAGCCGTACGAGGCCGTCGTCGTCACCGTCCCGGTCGCCGCGCTCGGCTCGCACGCGGATGCGTTGTCCGGGCGGACGGCCGTCGCCGTCGGTACCGACTGCGGCCCCCGCGACGTCGTGGGCGTGCTCTTCGAGGGCCTCGCCGCCAAGGTCGACGCCTGCACCCTCGGTGCGGCAAGCCGGAGCAAGGAGTACCTCGCCGACGCGATCGTCTCGCTCGTCATCGCCGAGCTGGTCGACATCGCCCCGCAGAGCGCGGGCGACGACCTCGCCGACAGGGTGCTGGCCCACTGCCTGGCGTCCCTGTCCGACCCGGGCCTCACCGTCGAGTCGGTGGCGCGGGCCCACGGGGTGTCCGTGCGCTACCTGCACAAGGTGCTCGCGCCGACCGGCAGCACCCTGTCGGCCTGGATCCGGCGGCAACGCCTGGAGCGGGTGTGCCGCGACCTCGTCGACGAGTCGCTGCACGGCCGCACCGCGGCGGCGATCGCCGCCCGGTGGGGCGTCACCGACACCGAGCACCTGAGCCGGGCCCTGAAGGCCGAGTTCGGCATGACGGCGGGCGAGATCCGCCGCTCGGGCCGGTGGGAGCGCGGCGGTCCACGACCGCTGCACGCCTAGACCCCACCGATACCCCACCCCACGGCCGCCCGACGGCGGCTCGTTCGACGACGCACGTCCAGGGAGAGAACCATGACCGCGACCGACCAGAAGGTCGTCATCGTCACCGGCGCATCACGGGGCATCGGCGCCGGTGTCGTCGAGGGCTACCGCAAGCTCGGCCACGCCGTCGTCGCCACGTCGCGCTCCGTCGCGCCAACGGACGACCCGCAGGTGCACATCGTCCCCGGGGACCTGACCGACCCCCGGACCGCCGAGCGGGTGGTCGACGCGGCGCTGGAGCGGTTCGGGCGCATCGACACGCTGGTCAACAACGCGGGCTCGTTCCTCGCCAAGCCCTTCACCGCCTACACCGACGAGGACTTCGCCGCGATGGTCGGCCTCAACCTCGCCGGCTTCTTCGCCATCACCCGGCGCGCGGTCGCGACGATGCTCGAGCAGGGCGGCGGCCACGTCGTCACCCTCACCACCTCGCTCGTGGACCACCCGATGCGCGCGGTCCCCTCGGTGCTCGCCTCGCTCACCAAGGGCGGGCTCGACGCGGCGACCCGGTCGCTGGCCATCGAGTACGCCGGCTCGGGCGTGCGGGTCAACGCGGTGTCGCCCGGGATCATCAAGACCCCCATGCACCCCGTCGAGGCGCACGACGCCTACGCCGCGCTCCACCCGCTGGGCCGCATGGGCGAGATCGACGAGATCGTCCACGCCGTCCTCTACCTCGAGTCCGCGACCTTCGTGACCGGCGAGACGCTGCACGTCGACGGCGGCCAGAGCGCGGGTCACTGACGTGACCGCGACGACCACCCCTCGGAGCGAGCACGCGGCCGTGCGCGCCCGGGCCCGCGAGTTCGCCGGCGACGTCCTCGCCCACGTCCGTGACGTCACCGACCCCCTGCCCACCGCGACCGAGCGCTACCGGGCCACCCGACCCTTCTACCGGCAGATGGTCGAGGCCGGCTTCCTGCGCCGCCTCGTCCCCCAGGCACTCGGCGGCGACGGGACGGGCGCCTCGACGACCGCGGTGCTGGCCGAGGAACTGGTCGCCGGCGACCCGAGCGTCGCCCTGCACCTCTTCTCGACCGGCCTGGGGCTCACCCCGCTGCTGCGGGCAGGCTCACCGGCCCAGCACGAGCGGTTCCTCGGACCGTTCCTGGCGACGACCGGGACCCCCATCGCCTCCCTCGCCCTCTCCGAGCCCGGCGGCACCGCCAACCTCGACCAGCCCGACCCCGGAACCGGCCCGGACGTAGGCCTCCGGACCACGGCCCGTCACGACGACGGGCAGTGGACGATCCTGGGCGAGAAGCAGTGGGTGTCGCACGCGACGGGCTGGGACGGCCACGGGCCCGACCTCATGACCGTCGTGTGCCGCGCCGGGGGCGACCCCGACCCGCAGCGCTCGACGGCGGCGTTCCTCGTCCCGGGCCCGATCGAGGGACTGACGATCACCGAGCTCCTCGATCCGGTCGGCCACCGGGCGCACCTCCTGCCCCGCTTCACCCTGACCGACGTCCGCGTCCCGGACGCCGACCTGATCGGCGAGGTCGGCGACGGGCTCGGCATCGTCGCCGCGTCCTTCGGCGGCGCCCTCATCGGGGCCTGCGCCACGGGCGTCATGCGTGCCGCGTTCGACGTCGCCCTGCAGTTCGCGCGCACCGACCGGCGGGGCGGGCTCGTCCCGGTCGTGGCGCACCAGGGCGTCGGGTTCGCCCTCGCCGACGTCAAGACCCGCATCCAGGCCGTCCGCGGCCTGACCCGGGCGGCGTGTGCCGCGGTGGACAACGGCTCACCGGCCGCCGAGGAGCTGTCCGTCCACGCGAAGATCTTCGGCTCCGAAGCCGCGGTCCAGACCCTGGTCGAGCTCATGCGGGTCATCGGCGTGGAGTCCTACGGCCACCACCTGCCCCTCGCCGGCCTCCTCCAGGACGCCCTCGCCTACCCCCTGTTCAGCGGCGGCAACAACGGCTTCCGGCGCCGCCGCCTCCACACCCTGCTCGCCAACCCCTCCTACGACCCCTGGGTCACCGTCGACAGCTGACGCCGACCGCCACTTCGTGAAAGGGACGACCACCCCATGGCCACGCCCATCAGCCTTGACCTCACCGCCGACGACCGCCTCGCCATCGAGGCCGCGCTCGCCGACTTCGCCGCGGGCATCGACGAGAACGACCCGATGATCCTCGGCCCGGTCTTCACCGCCGACGCCACCCTCGACTTCGGACCCGCGGCCCGCGCCATGGGCATCGACTTCCCCGTCCTCGAGGGCCGCCAGGGCATCCTCGACGGCGTCGCGGCCAGCGTCGGACCGATGGACACACTGCACCTCGCCACCAACGTCCGAGTCCTGCACGCCGAGGGTGACGGGCTCCGCGTCACGGCCTCCGTCAACGCCATCCACCACCCGCGCGGCGTCCGTGACCGCCACTGCACCATGCACAACCGCTACGACATGACCTTCGTCCGATCCGACGCGGCCTGGCGCATGTCGCGACTCGTGATCGAGAACAGGTTCTGGTCGGGCGATCCGCAGGTCATGCTCGGCGCGTGACCGGACCGCCCGTCATGCCCGGCGTTCCGCGACCGGCGTGAGTGCGGACGGAGGGACCGGTCCCCGCCCCGCGCCGAGGGTCGGGCACATCGTCGCGCCCTCGCCGCTCACGGTCACCGTGAGCCCGTCGAGGCCGGTGATCCTCAGGTCGATGCGGTCGCCGTCGTGGACCTCGCCGACCCCTTCGGGCGTCCCGGTGGACACCACGTCGCCGGGGTGCAGCGTCATGACGCTCGACACGTAGGCGAGCAGGCGCGGGAGACCCCAGATCAGGTCGCGCAGGTCGGCGCGCTGCCGCAGGGTGCCGTTGACCCGCAGGTGCAGCTCGAGCTCGTCGATCGGGGGCACCTCGTCGGGCGTCACCACCGTCGGGCCGAGCGGGGTGAAGGTGTCGAACGACTTGCGCAGGGAGCGGTCCTCGCCGCCGCGCATCGTCATGTCGAGCAGACCGGTGTAGCCGAACACGACGTCGAGCGCCTCGCTCTCGGCGACGTGGCGGGCCGTCCGCCCGATCACCGCGGCGAGCTCGCCCTCCTGGTCGACCCGACGGTCGACGTAGGGCAGGCGGATCACCCCGCGGTCGGCGGCGAGCGAGCTCGGGGCCTTGAGGAAGACGCCGAGCGCGTCGATCGTGCTCGCCGAGCTCATCTCGGTCTGGTGGGCGCGGTAGTTGACCGGCGCGGCGACGATCTTCGTGGGGTCGGGGACGACCGGCAGCACCTCGACGGTCGCCGGGTCGATCTCCGGGGCCCCGGCGAACGCCCGCCGGTCGGGGACGCTCGCGATCAGGCGCCGCATCGGGCTGCCGGGACCGTCGGGCAGGAGGTCGGTGACGTCCCGGAGCGCTCCGTCCTCCGCGACGCCGACCCGGGTGCGCCCGTCACGGTCGCGGAAGGACGAGTAGCGCATCAGCGGGCTCCCAGTCGGGTCGGGGGCGGGGCCGGGACACCGGCCAGGGCGGGAGCGGCCGCGTCCGCGGGAAGGGGCGCGTAGAGCCAGTCGAACTCGCGGAAGTCGTCGGCCGCGCGGTCGCCGAGCACGCGACGGCGCAGGGCCAGGACCAGCGGGTCCTCGGTGTGCCAGAGCTCCCCCCAGGGACGGGCGCTGGTCTGGCACCGCGTCGTCCGCGCCCACCGGGCCCCCTCGAACTCGCGGTACGCCCGGTCGACATCGGTCGTGTGGCACGCGAACCGATACCCGAGCTCGACGGCGTCCTCGAGCGCCTGGCACGCGCCCTGCCCGAGGTACTGCAGCATCGGGTGCGCGGCGTCGCCGGTGAGCACCAGCGGGCCGCTGATCCAGGTGCTCGCCGGCTCGCGGTCGTACATCGGCCAGTGGCGGTCCCGCCCGATGCTGGCCACCGCGTCGCGCACCGGCCGGCACGCCCGGGCGAAGGCGTCATCGAGCTCCTCGGGCCACGCCCAGTCGCCGGGCGCGGTGTGTCCCGCGTGGAAGCGGGGGCTGCGGAACACCGCGACCTGGTTGTAGAGCTCGCCGCCGCGCACCGGGTACTGGATGAGGTGCGTGCCGGGGCCGATCCACAGGACGACCTCGTCGGGCGCGATCGCGTGGGCGGCGTCGCGCCGCGGGATCGTGCCGCGGTAGGCGGCGTACCCGGCGCAGACGGGCACGTCGTCGACGACCGCGGCGCGCAGCGTCGAGTGCAGCCCGTCGGCGCCGACGAGCGCGGGGGTCTCGTAGACGGTGCCGTCGGCGCAGCGCACGCGGGCGAGCCCGGGGTGCAGGCCCACGTCGACCACGGTCCGGCCGTTCTCCAGGGTGACGAGGGGGTGCCGGCGGCAGTGGTCGACGAGCGTCTCGAGCAGGTCCGAGCGGTGCAGGACCAGGTAGGGGTAGCCGTAGCGCTCGACGAACGCCAGCCCGAGGTCGAGGGTCGTGATCGGCCGGCCGGTGAGGGCGTCCATCAACTGCGCCCGCGGGGGCCGGACCGCTCGCGGCAGGACGTCGTCGAGCACCCCGAGCGCGTCGAGGGCCCGGCTCGCGTTCGGCCCGAACTGCAGGCCGGCCCCGATCTCGGTGAAGCCCGCGTTCCGCTCGATCAGGTGCACGGCCTGACCGTGACGGGCCAGCGACAGCGCCGTCGCGAGCCCGCCGATCCCGCCGCCGACGACGAGGGCCGGGACCTGTCGCGACCGGGTCATCCGCACGTCTCGGCGCGCAGCAGCCCGAGTGCCTCGAGCACCGGCGCGTCGCTGGTGCTGAACAGGTCGATCTCGGCCTCGGCGTGCACCGACCACGGCGTCCACGACGGCACCGCGAGCAGGTCGCCCGGTTCGACCTCGAAGCGCTCCGCGCCGATCCGGATCTCGCCGTGTCCGTGCAGCACGCAGAGCACGCGCCCGCCGGTCTGACGGGCCGGGGTGGTCGCGACGCCCGCCAGGACGCGCGCGATCTCGCAGCGCATGGTCGGCATGACGTCGCCGCCCGAGACCGGATCGGTGTAGCGCAGGACGGCGTCGCCCTCCCCCGTGGCCTCCAGCAGCCCCGCCAGCGCGCGGTCGGTTTCCGCCCAGCGATAGGCGAGCAGCGGGGACCGGCCCACCGGCGGGGCCGCCCCGCTCGGGACCAGTCCGGGACCGCCGCCGTACCGGGCCTCCGAGTTCGAGAGCACCGCGGTGCGGGTGTCCGCCTCCTCGGTGGGGCCCTCCTCGAAGAAGATCGCATCGAGCGCCGCGACCACGGGCAGGTCGAGCACGTCCACCCAGATCATCGGCTCGTCGCGCGGGTTGTGGTGCTCGTGGAAGGTCCAGCTCGGCGTGAGGACCAGGTCGCCGGTGCCCATGTGCAGGGGATCGCCGTCGACGAGTGTCCAGACGCCCTCGCCCTCCACGACGAACCGCAGCGCGGCCGGGGTGTGGCGGTGGGCGGGCGCGACCTCGTGACCCCGCAGGTACTGGATCGCCGCCCACAACGTGCCGACCGCGTACGGGGCGCCGCCGAGTCCAGGGTTGGCGCAGGCGAGCACCCGGCGGTCGCCGCCGCGGTCGACGGGGACGAGCTCCCCGGCGCGCGTGCCGAGCTCGCGCAGGACCCGACCGGACCAGCGGTACGGGACGGCCTGGACGCGGGGCTCGGCGGTGAGCAGACCGGCGAGCTCCCAGAGCGGCTGCAGGCCCTGATCGGCGAACCGCCCGTACAGCTCGTCCAGCTCCGGGTCGGTGGCCTTGAAGCGCCGGGTCGCCATCGTCCTTCTCCGTTCACCGGAAATGCTACGTATACTGACTATCTGTTGCACGCTACGTTCGGGCACATCGGCGGTCAAGCCCGCACCGGTCCGCCGACTATCATCCGTACACGTTCGTCCTGCCGATCTGCGAGGAGGCGCCGTGTCCGAGGTCGTCGGTGACGTCGTGGCCGCCCATCGGGCCCTGGCCGCCGCGGGTCAGGCCGACCTGGTGTGGGGCCACGCCGCGGTGCGCGACCCCGCGAGGCGCGGCCTCTGGATGAAGGCCGCGGGCTGGGGCATGGAGGAGGTCACGCCCGAGCGGGTCGTGCTGCTGTCCGACGACGGGGAGGTCCTGGCCGGCGACGGACCACGGCACATCGAGTTCCACATCCACGCCGCCCTGCTCCGCGCGCGTCCCGACGCGTCGGCGACCGTCCACACGCACGCCGAGTCCGCGGCGGCGTTCGCGGCGCTCGACGTGCCGCTGCGTCCCCTGTCCCACGACGCGGTCCCGTTCGCCGACCCCGACGTCGTGCGGTTCCGCCGCACGAGCGACCTGATCGCGACGGCCGCGCTGGGCGACGCGCTCGCCGTGGCGGTCGGTACGGCCGCGGGGTGCCTCGTCCCGGGCCACGGGCTGGTCACCGTCGGGGCCGACGTGGCGAGCGCGGTGATGTTCGCGGCCCTGCTCGAACGCGCGTGCCGGATCCAGCTCGCCGCCGCCGGGGGCGGCGGCCCGGCGATCTGGACGCCGGACGCCGAGGTCCGCGTCAAGCGCGAGAGCGTCTGGAACACCCGGCAGCTCGACGCCGGTTTCCGCTACCTGGTGCGGCGGGCGGACGCGCTCTACGGACCCGCCGGGTCGGGACCGTCGACGTCCTCGGCGTAGGCCAGCAGCCGGAGCCGGTCGAGGAACAGACCGCGGTCCCGCTCGTCCGGCAGCGGGGCGAGCATCCTGACCTGCACGCGCTCGACCGCGGCGGTGATCTGGGCGACCTCGCCGCGGGCGTCGTCGGTGAGGGTCAGCAGGCGTCGGCGGGCGTCGGCGACGTCCCGCGTCCGTGCGACCCAGCCGCGGCGGGCGAGCCGGGCGACGATGTCGGCCATGCTCGACCGGTCGACGGACGCGAGCTCGGCGCCGGTGCCCTGGTCGACGCCCTCGGCGTGCGACCAGAGCGCGCTGAGGACCGCGTACTGCGGCGCCGTCATCACGCGGCCGACCTCCTCGTTCCAGGCCACCGTGTGCACCTGCTGGGCGCGCCGGATGAGGTGGCCGGGCGAGTTCGCCAGGACCAGGATCGAGTCGTCGACGTGGCCGGGCACCGGGGGCTCCCCGGCGTATGCCACCAGCCGGAGGGCGTCCACGAACGCCTCCCGCGTCCCGGCCGGCAGGGGCGCGAGGACGCTCGCCTGGACCGCGGCGACCCGGCGGGTGACGTCGGGGATCGCGGTGCGGGCCAGCGCCGTCAGGCTCAGCGTCTTGCGCCGCGCGTCGGCGGGGTCCTTGCGGAACCGCAGCCAGCCCTGACCCTCGAGGCGGGCCACGACGTCGGCGGTGCTCGACTTGTCCAGCGAGGCGCGCTCGCCGACCGCCCGCTGGTCGAGCGTGCTGTCGGCGCCGATCGCGCAGATCACGGCGTACTGCGGGCCGGTGAGGTCGCCCCCGAACTCGCGCGACCAGAGCAGCGTGTGCCGCTGCTGCGCGCGACGGACGAGGTGCCCGGGCGCCTCCCGGAGCTCGACCATCGAGGCCTGCGCGTGGGGTCGTCCCCGCTCTGGCATCACGTCCGTCACCGGGCGAGCCCTCCCTTCCCCCTCTGCGGAGATCGTACTCGGCCCGGTCGACCGTGTACGGATCGCAGGCGAGAGCCCGCCGAGGCGACGGAAGCTGCACATCAGGTCGTTGACAGGCATGTAGAGCGCTCGTAGCTTCCTCAATACTCCGTATACGTTGTATTTCCTTCCCTGCCGTCGAGGAGGACGCCGTGACCGTGGGAACCCGCCCGGAGACGCGCCGCGCCGACCAGCTGCGCGAGGCCCGCCACCCCGTCTACGTCGACCGGACGCTCCGGCTCGGGACCTTCTCGACCAACCTGTCCGGCGGCTGCGCGATCTCGACCATCGACGGCGTGCTCGAGGCCGACTGGGGCCAGACGACCGCGCTCGCCGCGATGGGCGACGCGATGGAGTTCGAGGCGCTCGTGCCCGTGGGCCGCTGGCGCGGCTTCGGCGGCCCCACCAACTTCAACGGCGCCGGGTTCGAGTGCTTCACCTGGGCGGCCGGGATCGCGAGCGCCACCGAGCGTGCGGGGCTCTTCGTGACCTCGCACGTCCCGACCATCCACCCCGTCATGGCCGCGAAGCAGGCCGCCACGATCGACCACATCTCCGGCGGGCGGCTCGCGCTCAACGTCGTCACGGGCTGGCACGCACCGGAGATCGAGATGTTCGGCGCGGAGCTCCTCCCCCACGACGAGCGCTACGCGGTCGGCCAGGAGTGGGTCGACATCATCGTGCGACTCTGGACCGCCGAGGAGCCGTTCAGCTACGACGGGAAGTACTTCCGGGTCACCGAGGCCTCGATCGCGCCCCGGCCGCTGCAGGCGCCCCACCCCGTGCTGATGAACGCCGGCAGCTCCGGGGCGGGACGGCACTTCGGCGCCCGCAACTGCGACGTGCTCTTCGCGAGCTCCGACCTCGCGCAGCAGAGCCCGGAGGCGATGCGCGTGAAGGTCGACGACCTCAAGCGGCTCGCGCGCGAGGAGTACGGCCGCGAGGTGCAGGTCTGGACCAACGCGTACGTCGTGCAGGAGGACACCGAGGCCGAGGCCCGGCAGTTCCTCGACTACTACGTCAACCAACGGGGCGACTGGGAGGCGGTCGACAACCTCGTCACGGGCATGGGCATCAACTCGCAGTCGTTCGCCCCCGAGACGCTCGAGGCCATGAAGTTCCACTTCATCGCGGGCTGGGCCGGCTACCCCATCGTCGGGACGAAGGAGCAGATCACCGACACCCTCGTCGAGCTGAGCACGACCGGCGGACTCGACGGGATCGTGCTGTCGTGGCCCCGCTACCTCCAGGACATGGCCCGGTTCCAGGAGGAGACCCACCCGCTGCTCGTCCAGGCGGGCGTGCGGTGACTTCTCTGCAGGCCACCACGGCACTCGAGGCCAACGAACGGCGGGCCGGCGAGCTGCTCGACCGGGACTGGCGCCTCCTCATCGGCGGCGAGCTGGTGGGGACCGCACGGTCGTTCACCGTCACCAGCCCCTACAGCCGGCGCGCGATCGCCGAGGTCCCGGACGGGACGGCGGCCGACGCCACCGCCGGGGTCGACGCGGCCGGGCGCGCGTACCCCGGGTGGGCCGCGCTGCCGGCGACGGCGCGCGCCGACGTGGTGCGCGCCCTCGCGGACGCCGTCGCCGCACGCGCCCACGACCTGGCGCTGCTCGACGCCGTCGACGGCGGGGCGCCGATCTCCGTGATGGCGGGAGACGTGCGGATGGCCGTCACCGCGCTGCGCTGGTTCGCCGGGCTGGCGCTGGAGATGAAGGGCTCATCGGTGCCCGCCAGCACCGGCCTGCACTTCACCGAGCGAGCGCCCTACGGCGTGGTCGCCAAGATCATCCCCTTCAACCACCCGATCATGTTCGCGGCCAGCAAGATCGCCGCGCCGCTCGTCGCCGGCAACACCGTCGTGCTCAAGCCGGCCGAGGCCACCCCGCTCTCGGCGCTGCTGCTCGCCGAGATCTGTCGCGAGGTCCTGCCCGCGGGCGTGGTGAACGTCGTCGTCGGCGACGGCCCCGAGGTCCCGGACGCCCTGGTGCGTCATCCCGACGTCCACCGCATCGGCTTCACCGGCAGCGAGCGCACGGGCCGCGGCATCCAGCGCGCCGCCGCCGAGGTCGGCGTCAAGACCGTCACCCTCGAGCTCGGCGGGAAGAACGCGCTGATCGCGTTCCCCGACACCGATCCGGACGAGGTCGCGCGCGTCGCGGTGCAGGGCATGAACTTCACCTGGTCCGGCCAGTCGTGCGGCTCGACGTCGCGGCTCCTGCTGCACGAGTCGATCGCCGAGGACGTCGTCGGCCGGCTCCGCGGCCTGCTCGGCGAGCAGCACTACCGCTCACCCCTCGACCCCGCCGCCGACAAGGGCACGATGGTCAGCCAGCGACAGTTCGACCGCGTCGTCGGCTACCTCGACGACGCACGGCGCGACGGAGCGCAGGTCCTGGTCGGCGGTGGGCGCCCCGACGGCGTCGGCGACGCCCTGTTCATCGCGCCGACCGTGCTCGACGGCCTCCCGCCGACGCACCCGGTCGCCACCGAGGAGATCTTCGGACCGGTGCTGACCGTCCTGCGCTTCCGTGACGAGTCCGAGGCCGTCGCCATGGCCAACGGGGTGCGCTACGGGCTGACCGGGAGCGTCTTCACCGACGACGTCCGCCGGGCGCACCGCGTCGCCCGCGCCCTCGAGACCGGCTACGTCTGGATCAACACCGCGGGCCCGCACTACCTCGGCATGCCCTACGGCGGCTGGAAGAACTCGGGGGTCGGGCTCGAGGAGTCCTCCGACGAGCTACTCAGCTACACGCGGGTCAAGTCCGTGAACCTCGCCCTGTGACCAGGAAGGACGACGCCATGACTCCGGGTTCTGCGGGCCCCCTCGACGACCTGCGGGTCGACAACGTCGGGAGCCTCCTGCGCCCGCCGTCACTGATCGAGGCGTTCGCCCGGTTCCGCAGCGGCGGGCTCTCGCCGGAGGCGCTGCGCGACGCCCAGGACGACGCAGTACGCGAGGTCGTCCGCGCGCAGGAGAAGGTCGGCCTGCCCGTCGTGGTCGACGGCGAGTACCGGCGCTCCACCTTCATGGACAGCTTCGCGGAGGTCGACGGGTACCGGGAGCTGGGCGGGAACCTGTGGGCCGCCCACGCCGACCGCGTGCTCGACGCGGCCGCCGGCGACCGCGCCGAGGCCCCGTCCGCGTCGAGCGCGACCGTCGCCACCGAGCACCTGCGGCTGCGCGAGAGCGCCCCGCGGCGGGAGTTCGTGTTCGCGCAGGACTGCACCGACCGTCCGGTGAAGACGACGCTGCTCGGCCCCGACAGGATCTTCCAGACCTTCGACGCCGCGGGCTCGTCCGCAATCTACCCCGACCCGTGGGCGTTCCTCGACGACGTCGTCGCGGTGGAGCGCGACATCGTCGCCGGCCTGGTGGACGCCGGGTGCCGCTACGTCCACGTCGACGCGCCCGGCCTGACCGCCTACGTCGACCCGCCCTCGCTCGAGCGCTTCCGGCGGCGGGGACTGGACCCCGCCGAGCTGCTCACCCGCACGCTCGCGGCCGAGAACGCCGTCGTCCGGGACACACCGGGCACGACGTTCGGCATCCATCTCTGCCGCGGCAACGAGCAGGGCCACTGGCACCGCGAGGGCTCCTACGACGCCATCGCGGAGCAGGTCTTCGGCGAGCTGGTCCATCAGCGGCTCCTGCTGGAGTACGACACCGAACGGGCCGGGTCCTTCCGCGCGCTGCGGTTCGTGCGCCCGGGGACCACCGTCGTGCTCGGTGTCGTGAGCACCAAGTCCGCCCGTGTCGAGACCGTCGACGAGGTCATCGGCCGGATCGAGGACGCCGCGCGGTACGTCCCGCTCGACCGGATCGCGATCAGCCCGCAGTGCGGGTTCGCGTCCACCATCGAGGGCAACGACCTCACCGCGGACGAGCAGTGGCGCAAGTTCGACGTGCTGCTCCGCGCCGCCGAGACGGTCTGGGCCTGACGCGCCGTGCTCGACCGCGTGCCTCACCCCGGAGGCCCCACGCGGCGCGGCGTCGGAGCCCGACCTCTCTTGCGACCTCCGTGGTCCCCTCCCGGTCCCCGGCCCCTGACGCTGCCGCTACTGGGCACAGACGCCAAGCATGAGAAGGGCCCGCTGCCTGAACCGCTCCGACGTGTCCGGAGAGCTACGGGCTTGAGTGCACCGGCTCGGGGTGGGGCCGGTGGTGACGGTAGTGGGCGGCTTCGAGTTCGGCGGGTGGGATGTCGCCGCAGGTGCTGTGCAGTCGGCGGTGGTTGAACCAATCGACCCATTCGAGGGTGGCGATCTCGACCTGTTCGACGGTGCGCCACGGCGCTCGCGGCTTGATCAGCTCGGTCTTGAACAGCCCGATCGTCGACTCGGCCAGGGCGTTGTCGTAGGCGTCGCCGACCGAGCCGACCGAGGGTGCGGCGCCGGTGTCGGCGAGGCGTTCGGTGAACGCGATCGAGGTGTACTGCGAGCCGGCATCGGAGTGGTGCACGAGCTCGCCGAGCTCGTCGACGCCCTGCTGGGCGCGGGTCCGCACGGCCTGTTCGAGCGCGTCGAGCACTAGGCTGATGCGCATGGTGGTGGCGGCCCGCCATCCGAGGATGCGCCGCGAGTAGGGTCGATGACGAAGGCGACGTAGACCATGCCCGGCCAGGTCGCGACGTAGGTGAAGTCGGCGACCCAGAGCCGGTCGGGGGCGGGCGGGTTGAACTCCCGCCCGACCAGATCCCGGGCCCGCGGACCCTGACCACCGACGGTGGTGCGGATCCGCGACGTACCCCGGCCAGGCCCTGGGCGCGCATGAGCCGTTCCACCGCGCAGCGCGCGACCGGGACGCCTTCGCGGTTCAGTTGGGCCCAGACCTTGCGGGCGCCGTAGACGCCGTAGTTCTCGGCATGCACCCGGGCGACCTCGCCGGCCAGACGCTCATCGCGCTGGGCGGTGGCAGACGGCTCGGCCAGGGCGCGGCGGGCGTCGTAGTAGGTGGACGGGGCGATCGACACACCGAGCTCGGTGAGCACGGTGCAGATCGACTCGACGCCCCAACGCCGCCCAGCCGAGGTGTGGGCGGCGTGCTCGTCGATGAACCTCACGAGCGCCGATGTGGCCGGTCGATCTCGGCCGCGAAGAAAGCCGACGCCGCCTTGAGGATGTGCTTGGCCCGCCGCAGCTCAGCGTTCTCCCTGCGCAGTCGCTTGAGCTCCTCGGAGTCCTCGCTCGTGGTGCCCGTCCGGGTCCCGCCATCGATCTCGACTTGGCGCACCCAGAGCCGGACCGTCTCGGTCGACCCGATCCCGCGCTTCTCAGCGACCGCGCGCATCGCCTGCCACCGCGACTCGTAGTCCGCCTCGATCTCGCCGACCATCCGCACCGCTCGTTGCTTCAGCTCCGCGGGATACGGCGGCTGGGATCGACGTGACATGACCAGATCTTCCTCAGACGGTCTGAAATCCGGACACGCCGGGGCGGTTCAGACCGGCGGCTAAACCGTGGTCAGCGGACCCGTGAAGTGCGTCGGGACGACAGGAGTTGAACCTGCGACCCGTTGACCCCCACGACGGCGGGCAAGCGGTCACTGCAGCTCAGAGCGTGTGCAGGGGCGAACCCGCGGAATCAAATGCGCAGGAGCTGTGCCCCGTAGCGCGGCTCGTGTGGTCCCAAGTTGGTCCCAGTGCTCGCGCCGCCTCTGCTCGGGCCGCGGAGAGTCCGCCTCCGCTCAGCCGTCCCTCATGCATGAGATACGTCGTCTCCTCGACTTGCACCGCCGGCGTATGGCAGCAGAGAAGGCCGCTGCACACCGGCAGAACGCTTGAGCTTGGTGTTTAGTTTGCGCACCAGAACAGCTCTCCAGCTCAGCCATCAGCTTGAGGCTCCGAGTTCCTTTCGTTCAGGTCGACCACCCTTAGTACGTCCCCCGTCTGCACCCCCACCGCGCCCAGCGACCGCGAATCCTGCCGATTTCCGTGATCCTTTGCGGCCCACGTGCCCCCAATCTCCCAATAGATATGGCCTGTCTTCGTATCCTGCAACACCCATCTCTCACCATAAGTATGAGCGGGAAACCGGCTTAGATATCCGTCATCGTCAAGCAAGAACCAAACATCGTCAAGAAAGGAAGCCACGGTCGAGAGAGGTGTCACTAGGAACTCCTCGATCCGTGGCGCTCCGAGCGCACTGAAATCCACGTCGATGACCTTGCGCTTCATTGACGCCTGAACTCTTTCCCGACTCTCGCGCTCGATCTCCGTCCATGTGTCAGTGCTGATAGCCCCTTGGCTCAGCAGCGAGTCGGCAAGGCCTCCGACGGAGGCGAGAGCTGCATCAGTCGCAACCTCAACCACCTGTCGAGTCCGAGTATTAACGGCCTTTGCAAAGGCCATCGGTTCGACTGCATCTGGATAGTCCCGAGGGGCATAAAACACCATTGGGCGCGACCACAGAGTGTAGAAGAACGCACCGGCAACCAGGAGCGGGAACGACACCACGAAGAAGGCGAAGACGATTTGAACTAAGCCGAAGGTTAGCGCCGTGACAGTGCCCGCTACAACCTCGCACAGTCCGAGGAAGAGCGAGATGACCCAGAGCGGGTTACGAATTGGACCATCGTTCCCAGCCGCGGAACTGGCTGTGTTGCTCGATTCGTGAGCGGTCATCGTCCCCCCTCGGCACGGAAGAGAACTTGGCAGGAAGAGCGATCGACGTCAAGCCTGAGGCGATATCACGGTCGATGCAGACCACAGCTACCGGCCGTGACTCGAATCTCGCAGCACCCACCACCGAATAGGACACTCACGTCTATCCCGAGTTCACTGACTAGAGCGCGACAAGACCACAACATCGTCGCCCGTGTGTCCCATTCGTGCCTAGCCCAAGGTTCGGCTCAGAGATCCACGGCGAGCCCGCCATGGCGCGTGTTCGGGGTCTCTCCCTCGGCGGCGCGGGCTCTGCCCTGCCGGGCCGCTCGTGCGGGTGCAAGCGCCCCCGTCGTGCTGATCCGCCGGCTGGCCTGTCTGGTGGCGCTTGCGGCTGTGCGGGCGGTCTGGCAGCCCTCGGGCGCGTCGTCGTGGGTGAGGCCCCGCCCCGACCACCACCACTCCCCCGAGCTCGTCGCTGTCGGGGGCTCTCCTGAGGTCGGTGCCCTGGTCCAGGGCGGAGCGCCTGGCCGCCGGAGGCCGAGCCTCGTGCTGCTCCTGGTGCCATCGTGGTCCAGGTCGTCGCTGTCGTTGTCGTGGTGGCCTGGCCCGCCCGGGTTCGCCGCCCCGCCCCCGACGCAGTCATTGGGGGTGCGGGGAGGCGTGGCCCGGCAGGGCCGGGCCACGCTGGCGCGCCAGCGCCGGCTCTGACCGTGGGTGGTGCCCGGTGAGCGGGCGGGTTCTCGGTAAAGGGGCAATAGGTCTTCGCCAGGACCGTCGGCGCCGGGAAGGCACCCGCCCGCGACCCGCCGAGAAGATCGCAGCCGCCCGCGCCGGTCGGGATCAGCTCACCTTCGCCGGCGCGACCGCGGCCCGCATCGGCGAGGTGTCCGACTGCTGGGTGCACGACATCGACACGACCACGTGGACCTGGAACGTCCGCCGCCAGACCACGCCCTCCCCGGGCGGTCTCGTGGATAAGGCCACCAAGGGCAAGCGCGCTCGGCTCGTCCCGCTGATCGAAGAAGTTCGGCCCATGATCGCCGAGCTGGTCGCTCGCTCCTCGCTCACCGACGGCCGGCTGTTCGTGGGCCCGCGCAGCGGGCGAATCACTACGGCGATGCGGCGAGACGCGCGAGACGCGCGAGACGCGACGCACTGGGACGAGGTCGTCGAGTCGATCGGTCTGGGCTACCTCCGCCGCCATGATCTCCGGCACACCGGACTGACGTGAATGGCCGACGCCGGCGTGGTACACATCTTCCGCAAGATCGCCGGACACGGCTTGCTCTCGACCACGCAGCGGTACTTGCACCCAAATCACGACGCTGTCCTCGGGGACGGCGAGTTGCTGACGAACTACCTGCGGGGTGCCACGGCGGACCGACGCTCCGAGCGGTGTAGCGAGCCGCCCCCCCCTTCGACAGAAGAAGCGTGACGGTTATTGCGCAGGGAGATTGATCGGCGAGTGAACGTCTTCGACATCTACTACGTAATCCGATCCGACTTCGCGTGCGCGAATCACTGCGATGAAACTGTCAGCATCGGTGGCCCGTTTGAGTACCTGCCGAGCCAGGTGCTCGTTCACCAGCACCTGTGCTGCACCACCAGTTCCAAGACCGTGGCAGCCAGCCAAGAATGTAGCCAAACGGGCGGGGTCACTGGAATACAGGTTTCGCATTCGCACAATCAGGCCGTGATCTACTTCGACGTGCGACCCACTCTCGGAGTACTCGGTCTTGTAGGGCTTGCCCATGATCTCGAAGGACCGGGCAGTCCGATCTTCTCCGTGGGTCTTGACGTGAGGAGCCAATCTTTGAAGGAACTCAGTAGCCAGCTTGTTCGTATGGGTACCACCCAGAACCACTATATCGTTATTGGTTATTCCGGTGGCGTGCTCGATCCTTGTCTCACTGACAGACACCGAGGCTCCAATACTGACAAGGGTCGGCATGAGCTCGGCTAACACTCTCGCTTCACGAAAGCTGGTGCGAACACCACTTGACGGGTGCGGCCCCTGGTACGTAGTCATCGCGACAACGAGGGAGTTCCGCCGATCCTTCTGTCGCCACAGACGCCTCGTCGAACGAGTCCTCACCCTTGACACGAGTCGACGAGAGACAAACCCGACGACAAGAAGAAAAACACCGGCAACGACATTGACGACGAAGTCTAGCGTCATCTACCAGCGCCCCCAAGAAGTGGTTCAGTAACCGACGCCGGCCAATCTTGCACCGCCGTCGCCCCGCAAGCCAGCGGGCACACCGAGCCGGGGCCTGCCACGAAGCCAACTCCAGCCGTGGTCCCAAAGTGGTCCCAAGCGCTCGTCCGAGGGAGCAACCTCATGATCCACGCCCTGAACGACAAGAACCCCTCTGACCTGGGCGGATACCCTGGCCAGAGGGGTTCGTGGTGCGTGTCGGGACGACAGGATTTGAACCTGCGACCCCTTGACCCCCAGTCAAGTGCGCTACCAAGCTGCGCCACGTCCCGCACCGTCGCCTCGTGCCCGCGACGTGACCACGGTACCCGACAGGGTCGGCGCCTCCGTGCACGGGGATCAAGATCGCCCGCGCTGCTCCGCACGGCCCACACCACACGCCCGCGGGAACATCCGCAGCGATCTTCCCCCGCCACCCGGCTGCGTTCGGCGGGTGGTCCACGCCATAGTGAACATCGTGGCTGCAACGACGCTGACGGCGGCGAACCTGGCGCACCTGCCCGCGGACGTCCCGGGCCCGACCTACGACCGCGGCGCGGTGTCGGTCGGCATCGTGCACTTCGGGGTGGGCGGGTTCCATCGGGCGCACCAGGCGATGTACCTCGACGAGCTCATGAACCAGGGCAAGGCCCTGGACTGGGGCATCTGCGGGGTCGGCGTGCTCGAGTCGGACAAGCGGATGGCCGAGGTCACCGAGGCGCAGGACGACCTCTACACGCTGGTCCTCAAGCACGCCGACGGCCGGCGCGAGGCGCGCGTCATCGGCTCGATCGTCGACTACCTCTACGCCCCCGACGACCCCGACGCCGTCCTGGACCGCATGACCGACCCGGCCACCCGGATCGTCAGCCTCACCGTCACCGAGGGCGGCTACCACAAGAACGCGAGCACCGGAGAGTTCGACGACCGCGACCCGGCGATCCAGGCGGACATCGCCGCCGCGCAGGGCGCCGCGCCGCAGACCACCTTCGGTTACGTCGTCGAGGCCCTGCGCCGCCGCCGGGACGACGGCACCGGCCCGTTCACGGTCATGTCCTGCGACAACATCCAGGGCAACGGGCACGTCGCGCACGCGATGATCACGGCCTACGCGCGGCGGCGCGACCCCGAGCTCGCCGACTGGATCGAGGCCAGCGTCCCGTTCCCGAACTCGATGGTCGACCGGATCACGCCGCGCACCACCGACGAGGACCGCGAGGAGCTCCAGGCGAGCACCGGGATCGTCGACGCCTGGCCCGTCGTGTGCGAGCCGTTCACGCAGTGGGTGCTCGAGGACTGGTTCGCCGCCGGGCGCCCGCCGTTCGAGGACGTCGGGGTGCAGGTGGTCGCGGACGTCGAGCCCTACGAGCTGATGAAGCTGCGCCTGCTCAACGCCAGCCACCAGGCGATCGCCTACGTCGGCTACCTCTCGGGCTACCGCTACGCCCACGAGGTCGCGGGCGACCCCCTGTTCGCCGGCTTCACCCGCGCCTACATGGACCGCGAGGGCACGCCGACGCTGCAGCCGGTGCCGGGCGTCGACCTCGACGACTACAAGGCGACGCTGATCGAGCGGTTCGCCAACCCGGAGATCCGCGACACCCTCGCCCGGCTCGCCGCCGAGAGCTCCGACCGCATCCCGACGTGGCTGGTGCCGGTCATCCGCATCAACCTCGACAACGGCGGGGAGATCGACCGCTCGGCGCTGATCGTCGCGTCGTGGGCCCGGTACGCGGAGGGCGTCGACGAGGCGGGCGAGCCCATCGAGGTCGTCGACACCGGCCGCGCCGAGGACCGCATCGCCGCCGCCCGCCGCTACCCCGACGAGCCGCTGGCGTTCCTCGCCGACCGCGACCTGTTCGGCGGCCTGATCGACGACGAGCGGTTCACCACGGCCTACCGCGCCCACCTCGACGCGCTGCACCAGCAGGGCGCGCGGGCGACCGTCGAGGAGCTCGAGGCACGTCTCCCCCGCTGACGTGTCACAGCCGCGGCGGCCGTCTCGTCACGGGAGCATGAACACCGCACCCACCGCTGCTCTGAAGGTCCTCGTCGTCGGCGCGGGCTACGCCGGCACCACCGCGGCCGTCCGCCTCGCCGGGCGCGCCCGCGACCGCGTCGACGTCACCGTCGTCAACCCGCGCCCGCAGTTCGTCAACCGGCTGCGCCTGCACCACGTCGCGATCGGGCGTCCTGTCCCCGCGCCGGGTCTGCGTGACTTGCTCGGCGCCGGGGTCACCCTGATCGAGGGCACCGTCGCCGAGCTCGACCCCGACACCGGCCGGGCCACGGTCGCCGGACCCGACGGGGTGCGGGACCTCGCGTTCGACCGGGTCGTCATCGCCGCCGGGAGCACGACGACCGTGCCGGTGCCGGGCGCCGAGCACGTGCACGCCGTCGGGGACCTGGAGTCCGCCCGCCGGCTGCGACCTGCATTCGCCGCGCTGCCGGAGAACGCCCAGGTGTCCGTGGTCGGCGGCGGGTTCACCGGCCTGGAGACGGTCGCCGAGCTGGCGGAGAGCCGCCCCGACGTCGCGGTCCGACTCGTGACCAGTGGCGACGTCGGCGGCTGGTTCACCCCGGACGGGCGCGAGCACGTGCGCGACACCCTCGGGACACTCGGCGTCGAGCTCGTGGGCGGGACGCGGGTGCGGGCCGTCGAGCGGGACCGGCTGCTGCTCGACGGCGGGCACGTGCTGCCGTCCGACCTCACCGTCTGGTGCGGCGGGTTCGCCGCCCCTCCCCTGGCCCGGCGGGCCGGCCTCGCGGTCGACGATCAGGGCGCGGTGCTCACCGACGGGACGCTGCGCTCGGTCTCCCACCCGCACGTGGTCGCCGTGGGCGACGCCGGGCACGCCCCCGCGCCCGGCGGCGATCGCTACAGCATGTCGTGCCAGTACGCGTTCCCCTCGGCCGCGCACGCCGCCGACGTGCTGCGCGCCGAGGCACTCGGGCGCTCCGGCGACGACGTCCCCCTCGACCTCGGCTTCACCGCCCGCGTCGTCAGCCTGGGCCGGCGCCACGCCGTGCTGCAGCCGACGACGAAGGAGGACGTCGCGCGGGGCCGGGCGTGGACCGGCCGCGCCGCGGTCCTGGCCAAGAACGTGCAGGTCCGGGGCACGGCACGCGCCGCGGGCGTCGAGCGCCGGCTGCCGGGGTCCGTGCGCTGGCCGCACGCCGAGCGGGCGGCGCGACCCGTCCGGGGTGAGCCCGCGGCATGAGCCGGTCCGAGGAGTTCACGGAGCTGCGACCGCTGCTGTTCGCGATCGCCTACCGGATCCTGGGCAGCGTCAGCGAGGCCGAGGACGCCGTGCAGGAGACCTGGCTGCGCTTCGCGTCGACGGACACCGAGCCGGCGTCGGTCAAGTCGTTCCTCTCGGCCGTCGTCACCCGCATCTCGATCGACGTGCTGCGCTCGGCGCGGGTGCGCCGGGAGTCGTACGTGGGGCCGTGGTTCCCGGAGCCGCTGCTCACCGATCCCTACGACGACCCGGCGCGCTCGGCGGAGCTGGCGGACTCGGTGTCGATGGCGGCACTGCTGCTGCTCGAGCGCCTGAGCCCGCTGGAGCGTGCGGTGTTCGTGCTCCGCGAGGTCTTCGCGTTCGACTTCCCGGAGATCGCCGCGGCGGTCGAGCGCTCGGAGGCGGCGTGCCGCCAGCTCGCGGTCCGGGCGCGCCAGCACATGGCCGCTGGTCGGCCCCGGTTCGAGGCCGACCGGCGGGCCCGCGAGGAGCTCGCCGCCCGGTTCGTCGAGGCCATCACCGACGGCCACCTCGACGGCCTGGAGGAACTGCTCGCCGCCGACGTCGCCGCGGTCGCGGACGGTGGCGGCAAGGGCCCGGCGCTGACGAAGCCGGTGGTCGGCGCGGCCAAGGTGGCCCGCCTGATCGGTGCGTTCGCGGCGATGTTCGACGGCACCATGAGCGTCGAGCCGCGCGAGGTGAACCACCAGCCGGGCGTGCTCGTCACCGAGGCCGACGGGCACATCGTCGCCGTCATGGCCCTCGACGTCCTCGACGGGCGGGTCCAGACGGTCCGCACGGTGGTCAACCCGGACAAGCTCGCCCACCTGGGCCCCGTCGCGGACGCCTGGCGCCTGCGCGACGAGGCGATGGCGCGCCGGGCCGCTAACCGACCGGCTGACGCGGGTCCCGACCGGCGAGGGTGAGGACGCGCTCGAGCTCGGTGCTCGCCGCGGCGTCCACCACCGGCCCGTAGAGCCCGGTACGCGACTCCTGCGGCGCGTGCTCGAACTGGCTGACGAAGCCGCGGACCGCGTCGAGGTCCTCGTCGCGCACGGAGAACTCCGCGCCCACCGACTGCGCCAGGTCCCAGCCGTGCAGGACGAGCTCCTCGACGGCGACCACCCCGAGGTCGGCGCGCGGCATGGTCAGCCCGCCGGCGCTCCCCTCGCCCTCCCAGGCCGACGGCTCCGCCCAGGCCGCCGTGAGCTCGGTGAGGCGACCGTCGAGCACGGCGCGCCAGTCGGCCGGCACGTCCTCGGGCCCGCCCCCGGCCTCCGCCGCCTCGTGCCGCGCCACCCGGATGAAGTGGGCGGTGAAGGCGAGCAGGTGGCCGACGAGGTCGCGCACCCGCCACTCCCCGCAGGGCGTCGGCCGGTCGAGGTCGTCGTCGCCGATCCCCCCGATCACGCGGGACACCTCACGAGCGGCAGGACCGAGATCGAGCATGCTGTTCACCCCTCAGGACTCGATGGTCCTAGGAATGTATCAGCGTTTGCGGCCGCCGCGGGCACCCTTCTCGCGCACGCGGACGTTGATCTGCACCGGCGTGCCGGTCAGCGGGAACGTCTCGCGCAGCTTGCGCTCGAGGAAGCGGCGGTACCCGGCCTCGAGGAACCCCGAGGTGAACAGCACGAACGTCGGCGGCCGGTTCTGCGCCTGGGTGGCGTAGAGGATCTTCGGCTGCTTGCCGCCGCGCACGGGCGGTGGCTTGGCCGCGACGATGTCGGAGATCCACTGGTTGAGCTGGCCGGTGGGCACCCGCCGGTCCCAGTTCTCCAGCGCGGTGCGCATGGCGGGCGCGAGCTTCTGCACCGCCCGGCCGGTGCGCGCGGAGATGTTGACCCGCTCCACCCAGGGGAAGCGCACGAGCGCCCGCTCGAGCTCGCGGACCATCGCGTGGCGGCGGTCCTCGTCGACGAGGTCCCACTTGTTCATGGCCAGCACGAGCGCCCGTCCGGCCTCGGCGACCTGGGAGGCGACGCGGAGGTCCTGCTCGCTGATCGGCTCCGAGGCGTCGAGCAGCAGCACGGTGACCTCGGCGGCCTCGATCGCGGCCTTCGTGCGCAGCGACGCGTAGTACTCGGTGCCCGACGCCTGGCCGACCTTGCGGCGCAGGCCGGCGGTGTCGACGAACTTCCAGACCTCGCCGTCGATCTCGACCAGCGAGTCGACGGGGTCGGTGGTGGTGCCGGCGACCGCGTCGACCACGGAGCGGTTCTCGCCGGTGAGCTGGTTGAGCAGGCTGGACTTGCCGACGTTCGGCTTGCCGACCAGCGCGACACGGCGCGGTCCGCCGGTGAGGTCGACGTCGTCGCGCGGGCTGTCGGGCATCGCGTCGAGCACGACGTCGAGCAGGTCGCCCGACCCGCGCCCGTGCAGGCCCGAGACCGGGTGCGGCTCGCCGAGCCCGAGGCGCCACAGCGCCGCGATCTCGCCCTCGCCGCGCGAGTCGTCGATCTTGGTGGCGGCCAGGATCACCGGGCGGTCGGACCGGCGCAGCGTGCGCGCGACCGCCTGGTCGACCGCGGTCGCGCCGACCTGCCCGTCGACCACCAGCAGGATCACGTCCGCGGTCGCCATCGCCGTCTCGGCCTGCGCCGAGATCGCGGCCTGCATGCCCTTGGCGTCGGGTTCCCAGCCGCCCGTGTCGAGCAGCGTGAACCGCTTCCCGTTCCACAGCGCGTCGTAGGCGACGCGGTCGCGCGTCACGCCCGAGACGTCCTGGACCACGGCCTCGCGGCGCCCCAGGATGCGGTTGACCAGCGTCGACTTGCCGACGTTGGGGCGTCCGACGACCGCGAGCACCGGCTGCACCGGGCGTGCGTCGTCTCCGTTGATGCCCGTTCCCGTGTCGCCGTCGGCGAGCACAGCGGGCCCTTCCTCGTTCAATCTGTGTCCCTAGTGAGAGCCGACTCCCGCGTCGGCGAAGCCCACGATCATATCCCGGTCGCCGGCGAGGTCCTGCAGGCGGTCGAGCACGCCGTCGATGTCCAGGGCCGAGGTGTCGACCTCGACCGCGTCCTCCGCGGGGCGCAGCGGCGACGCCGCGCGGGAGGAGTCCAGCTGGTCGCGCCGCGCCAGGTCGGTCTGCGCGTCCGGCGCGTCGACCCGGCCGGCCGCGGTGTCCTCCGCGGTGCGCCGGCCCGCGCGCACGAGCGACGAGGCGGTGAGGAACACCTTGAGCCCGGCGTCGGGGAGGACCACCGTGCCGATGTCGCGGCCCTCGACGACGATGCCGGCCCCGTCCGCGAGCGCCTCGGCGACGATGCGCCGCTGCTCGGCCACGAGATGGGTCCGCACATCGGTCAGCGCCGACACCGCGGACACCGCGCCCGTCACGGCCGTCCCGCGGATCTCGGCGGCGACGTCCTCGCCGTCGAGGCGCACGCGGGGTTCGGCCGGGTCGGTCGACACGGTCACGCGCGCCGCGAGGGCCACCGCGGACACGTCGTCGCTGCCGTCCGCGGAGGTGGTGGCGACGTCGAGCGGCAGCCCGGAGCGCAGCACCGCGAGCGTGACCGCCCGGTACATCGCGCCGGTGTCCAGGTAGCGGGCGTCGAGGCGCATCGCGAGCCCGCGCGCCGTGGTCGACTTGCCCGTCCCGGAGGGCCCGTCGACGGCGACCACCCCGCGCAGCGTCCCGTCCATGACCGGTGTGCCTCCCGAACGTCGAGCATTCTTCGTTCGGAAGACCATTGTGCCCTGCGAACAGGGGGGATGTCCGCCCCGGCCGTTGTGTTCTACAGCCCCACGGCCTGGTACAGCGAGGCCACCTCGTCGCGGCCGAGCTTGCGCAGCGTGCCCGGGCGCTGCTCACCGAGCCGGACGTCGCCGACGGCGGTGCGCACGAGGCGCTGGACCGGCTTGTCGACGGCCTCGAGCATGCGCCGCACGATGTGCTTGCGGCCCTCGTGCAGCACGAGCTCGACCATCACCCGCGCGCCCGAGCGGTCGATGACCTTGAAGCTGTCGACGGCCGCCGGGCCGTCGTCCAGCTCGACACCGGCGCGCAGCTGGCGCCCGAGGTCCTTCGGGATCGGCGTGCGGATCTCGGCGAGGTAGGTCTTGGGCACCTCGTACGACGGGTGCATCAGCCGGTTCGCGAGCTCGCCGTCGTTGGTCAGCAGCAGCAGGCCCTCGGTGGCCGCGTCGAGGCGCCCGACGTGGAACAGGCGCTGGCCCTCGGCCTTCTCCAGGACGATGTCGCCGACGCAGCGGCGGCCCTGGTCGTCCCACATCGTCGAGAGCATCCCCTCGGGCTTGTTCAGCGCGAGGTGCACGGTCTCGGTGTCGGTGACGATCCGGGAGCCGTCGACGTGGATCACCGCGGTGTCCGGGTCGACCCGGATGCCCATCTCCTTGACGACCTTGCCGTCGACCGCGACCCGGCCGTCCCGCATGAGGATCTCCGCCTGCCGCCGCGACGCGACACCCGCCTCGGCCAGCACCTTCTGCAGGCGCACGCCCTCCGACCCGCTCACGGCACTCCTCTGATCGACCTCGTCCTCAAGCCTACGCAGCGCATCTCGTCACATTCGCGGCCCGGGCTGCGACCTGGAGGTGAGGAACACCGACGAGGAGGGCCGGACCATGCTCGGACGCAAGACCTTCACCCCCGCGGAGATCGACCAGGCGCGCACGGCGGTGCGGGCGGAGGTCGCGGCGCTGCGGGTGCACGACGACCCCGTGCTCGCGACGGCGCTGCTGCTCGCGCTCGACCGCCGCTTCGTGCACCGCATCCGGTCGGCGTCCGGCAAGGACACCAACCCGGTCACCGAGCTGGAGCTCATCGCCGAGTCGCTGCTCGACCACGGCGGGGTGCTGACGCCGAACAAGGTCATCAAGTACCAGCCGGAGCGCTCGGTGCTGGGCCTGCAGCCCGGTGACCGCATCGCGCCGGACGCCGACGCCGTCGAGCGCCTCGCCGACGCGTTCCTCGCCGAGCTGTCGGTGCGGTTCGGCGAGGACGTCGCGCCGGTCTAACGGACCCCGTCCCAGAGGTCGCGCTCCGGGCCGTCGGGGGCGTCGACGTCGGTGTCGGTGACGTCGAACCGCCTCGTCGTCGGCCGGTCGGCCTCGTAGGCGGGCCAGCCCGGGTCGCCGTCGCGCGCGAACGCCACCCACGCGGTGCGCATCCGGGCGGCCAGGGCGCGGGTCTCCTCGCTGTCGGGGATCGCGAAGGCCCCGGTGTCGACGCGGTCGACGACGTCGAACACGAACGGCAGCTCGCGGCCGTGGCAGGCGCCGAGCCGGTCGCCGGAGCCCCAGGCGAACTCGTAGCGCCAGGTCCGGCCCGTGTGGGCGTCGGCGAGGCGGCGGGTGGGCACGGCGAACATGTAGTCGGTGCGGATCGCGTCGTGCAGCTCGGCGGGCGTCGCGCCGCGCTTCGCACTGCGGTAGGCGTCGATCACGCGGTCGGGGTCGGGGTGCAGGCGCGCGACGGCGGCGCGGAGCACCTCGTCGTCGGGCGCGGGCAGGCCCACGGCCTCGCCGATCATGGTGTAGAGCGCCATCTCGGCGGCGTTGGCGCCCACGAGCAGGTCGACGTCCGCGGCCGCGCCGGCGGCGAGCGCGTCGACCGGCTGGCCGTCGAGCAGGTCGCCGTCGATCACGGGACCGAGCGGCGCGAGGTCCATCAGCGGGTCGCGCAGGCCCTGGACGGCGAGGTCCGGCGGGTTCATCGCGAGCCCGCCGACGGCGGCGACGAGGTCCTCGTCGGACACGTCGACCAGCCCGCCCGGGTCGACCCCGAGCCCGTCGGCGAGCGCCCGCGTCGTCACGGCGGCCTGCACGGGCGCGAGGAGGTGCGAGCCGCCGCCGCTCTGCACGACCGCGCGGCGCACGAGGCCGGGCGGAGTGGCGGCGAGCAGGTCGGCGATGCTCAGGGCGCCCGCGGACTCGCCGAACACGGTGATCCGGTCGGGGTCGCCGCCGAACGCCGCGGCGTTGTCGCGGACCCACTGCAGGGCGGCGATCTGGTCGCGCAGCCCGCGGTTGGCGACGACGCCGGGGATGGCGGCGAAGCCGGGCACGCCGAGCCGGTAGTTGACGGTGACGACCACCGCGCCCTCGCGTGCCAGCCGGGTCCCGTCGTACGCCGAGGCCCGGGACGCGCCGAGGGTGAACGCGCCGCCGTGGACGAACACCATCACCGGGAGGCCGGCCGCGCCCGTGTCGGGGGTGCGCACGTCGGCGGTCAGGTAGTCGTCGCCGGGCACCCAGCCCGGGCCGGTGATCGGGCTCAGGTCGGGCATGCCAGGGCGGGTCGGCAGCTGCGGCGCGGTGGGGCCGTGGGTCGTCGCGTCGCGCTCGCCGTCCCAGCGCGCGGGCTCGGGGCGGGCGAAGCGCCGCTCCCCCACCGGCGCGGCGGCGTAGGGCACGCCGAGGAAGGAGGCGACGCCGTCGGCGACGAGTCCGCGGACCGCGCCACCCGTGGTCTTCCGGATCTCTGACATCGGGCCCGGGGTCCCCTATTCGTCGATGTCGTCCACATCGGGCAGCAGCGGCGCGATCGGCGGGAGCTCGTCGATCGACTGCAGGCCCAGGCGCTCGAGGAACAGCTCGGTGGTGCTGTAGAGCGTGCCGCCGCCGACGTCGGTGCCCGCCTCGATGATCAGTCCGCGGGCGGCGAGCGTCCGCATCACGCCGTCGACGTTGACGCCGCGCACCGCCGCGACGCGCGAGCGGGTCACCGGCTGGCGGTAGGCCACGACGGCGAGGGTCTCGAGCGCGGCCCGGGTCAGCCGCGTGCGCTGCCCGTCGAGGACGAAGCGCTCGACGTACGGGGCGAACCGGTCGCGGCTGTAGAGCCGCCAGCCCTCGCCGGTGGCGCGCAGCTCGATCCCGCGCTCGCGCTCGGTGTACTCGGCGGCGAGGGTCTCCAGCGCCTCCCGGACGCGGGCGACGGGCTGGCCGAGGACGTCGGCGAGCTGGTCGGTCGGCGCCGGCGCGTCGACCACCAGCAGCACGGCCTCGAGCGCCGCGACGAGCTCGCCGTCGGAGGCGAGGGGGTCCTCGAGGTCCTCCTCGAGCGCCCGCAGCGGGTCGGGATCGGTCACTCGTCCTCCCCGGTCGCGCTCGCGCTGCCCGCGTCACCCCCGGGCGCCCAGCGGACGCGCAGCTCGGCGAACGCCTCGGGCTGGTCGAGGGCGACGTCGCGGGCCCGGTAGAGCTCGAGCACCGCGAGGAAGCGTCCCACGACCTCGATGCCCTCCTCGCAGTCGGCGACCAGCTCGGCGAACGTCGCCGCACCCTGCGCCTGCAGGCGTCCGGCGAGGATCGTCATCTGCTCGGGCACCGAGACAGTCGAGGCGTGCAGGTGGTCCAGGCCGACCGTCGGGGGCGGCTTCGGCCGGAAGACCGCCGCCGCGAGCTCGGCGAACCCGTCCGCGTCCACGCCCAGCTGGACCGGCGGGAGCATCTCGGCGAACCGCGGCTCCAGCGTCACGGCCCGCGGGTAACGCATCCGCGCAGCGCCCTCGAGCTCGCGGAACAGCGCCGCGACCTGCTGGTACGCGCGGTACTGCAGCAGGCGGGCGAACAGGACGTCGCGCGCCTCGAGCAGCGCGAGGTCGTCCTCGTCCTCCACCTCGGCCTGCGGCAGCAGCCGCGCGGCCTTGAGGTCGAGCAGGGTCGCCGCGACGACGAGGAAGCCGGTGGTCTCCTCGAGGTCGGCGTCGTCGCCCAGCGCGGTGGTGTAGGCGATGAAGTCGTCGGTGACGCGGGACAGCGCGACCTCGGTGACGTCGAGCTCGTGGCGCCCGATCAGCTGGAGCAGCAGGTCGAACGGCCCGGTGAAGTTGTCCAGGCTGACCTGGAACCTCGCGCGCTCGGGAGCCTCCGTCCTCTCCGGGGTGAGCGTCACCGGGCGATGACCTCGCGGGCCAGGGCGCGGTACGCCTCGGCGCCGGTGGAGCGCGACGCCCACCGGGTGATCGGCTCGCCGGCCACGGTGGTCTCCGGGAACCGGACGGTGCGGTTGATGACGGCGTCGAAGACGAGCTCGCCGAACGCCTCGACGACGCGGGTCATCACCTCGCGCGTGTGCAGCGTGCGCGGGTCGTACATGGTGGCCAGGATGCCGGTGATCTCCAGCTTGGGGTTCAGCCGGTCCTGCACCTTCTCGATCGTGTCCATGAGCAGCGCGACCCCGCGCAGGCTGAAGAACTCGCACTCCAGCGGGATCAGCACGCCGTCCGCGCAGGCCAGGGCGTTGACCGTCAGCAGGCCGAGCGAGGGCTGGCAGTCGACGAGGACGTAGTCGTAGCGGTCGAGCACCGGCCCGATCGTGCGGCCGAGGGTCTGCTCGCGGCCGACCTCGGTGACCAGCTGGACCTCGGCGGCGGAGAGGTCGATGTTCGAGGGCAGGAGGTCCATGCCCTCGACGGTGGTCGGGCGGATGACGTCGTCGATCGTCACGCCCTTCTCCATGATCAGGTTGTAGATCGTGGTCTCGAGCTGGTGCGGCTGGACGCCCAGGCCCACCGACAGGGCGCCCTGCGGGTCGAAGTCGACCAGCAGCACACGGCGTCCGTACTCGGCGAGCGCCGCACCGAGGTTGATCGTGGACGTCGTCTTGCCGACGCCGCCCTTCTGGTTGCACATCGCGAGGACCGTCGCGGGACCGTGCCCGTCGAGGGGGCCGGGGACCGGGATGTGCCGGCGCGGGCGACCCGGGGGCACCTCGCCGGCGGGCTCCACCGCCGTGTCCGCGACGCCCGGGGTGCCGACGCCGGTGTCCGGTCGTGCGGGCGGGTGCTCCTGCTCAGAGGCTTGCCCGCCCGGTGACCAGAGGACCGGCTGCGGGTTCGACATCGCGTGTCCCTCCCTCGCGTGCCCGGCCGTGTGCTCGTGCGATCAGCCTAGGAGGCGCTCCGCGCGCGTCGGCGCGCGACTCGCCGAGCAGGACGTTCGCCACCTCGTCCCATCACCCACGGCCACACCGTCTGCCCGTTGTGTCACGATCTTCCGGTGGGCGGAACCATCGGAGACGCCGTCGTGTGACGACTCGCATACTCCCCGTCCACTGTCGCCCCCCGTCGACACCACGAGGACGTGAGCGATGACGACCCGACAGACCGATTCCGCGAGCCCGCGCGCCGCCACCGCCGGCTGGGTGCGCCCGCTGTGCTGGTCGGCGGTGGCCCTGGAGGGCTTCGACCTGGTGGTGCTGGGCGTCGTGCTGCCCGTGCTGCTGCGCGACCCGAGCTGGGACCTCGACCCCGCCGGCGCCTCGGTGGTGGTCACCGTCGGGCTGCTCGGCGTCATGGTCGGCGCCCTGGCCGTCGGGCCGATCGCCGACATCATCGGCCGGCGGGCCACGATGATCGCCACGGTCGCCGGCTTCTCGGTGCTGACCCTGGCGTGCGCGTTCGCGCCGAACCCCGAGGTGCTGGGCGTGCTGCGCTTCCTCGCGGGGATCGGGCTCGGCGGCGTGCTGCCGGTCGCGCTCGCCCTGGTCGCCGAGTACGCGCCCGCAGGCAAGGGCAGCAGCGCCACCACGATCCTCATGACCGGCTACCACGTCGGCGCGGTCCTGACCGCGCTGCTCGGCATCCTGCTGATCGGCCCGCTCGGGTGGCAGGCCATGTTCGTCGCCGGCGCGATCCCGGCGGTGATCCTGCTGCCGCTGATCATCATGCGGCTGCCCGAGTCCGCCGAGTTCCTCCAGCGGCGCGGGACGCGGGACTCGAGCTGGCGCCGCGAGCGCCGCAACCCCCTGAGCTCGCTCTTCCGCGACGGTCTGGCGCGCCCGACGATCGCCTTCTGGATCGCGTCGTTCATGGGCCTGCTGCTGGTCTACGGCCTGAACACGTGGCTGCCCGAGATCATGCGCTCGGCGGGCTACGAGCTCGGCGCGGCGCTCGCCCTGCTGCTCGTGCTCAACATCGGCGCGATCCTCGGGCTCCTGCTCGCGGGCACCGTCGCCAACCGGATCGGCGTGCGCCCCGCGGCCATCGGCTGGTTCGCCGCGGGCACGCTCTTCCTCGCGCTCCTGTCGATCCGCCTGCCCGGGATCGGCGTGTACGTGAGCGTGCTGCTCGCCGGCATCTTCGTGTTCTCCGCGCAGGTCCTGGTCTACGCGTACGTGTCGCAGCTCTACCCCGCCGAGGCACGGGGCACGGCGCTCGGCACGGCGAGCGGGATCGGGCGTCTCGGCGCCATCGCCGGCCCGATCCTCGGCGGCGCCCTGCTCCAGGCCGGCATCGCCTACCCGTGGGGCTTCTACGCCTTCGCCGTCGTCGCCGCTCTCGGCGCCGTCGGCGTCGCCCTCGTCGGCCGGGCGCCCGCTCGTACGTGAGCGAAATTCCCGGTCATAGCCGGGAATTTCGCTCACATGAGGAAGCGGACCACCGTCGTCGCGATCTGGTCGGCGACGACGTCGGGCGGGTGTAGCGGGAGCACGACGTGGCTGATCGTCAGCCGCGCGGCGATCTCGGCCGCCGCGCTCGCCGTCGCCGGGTCGAGGTCGGGCCGGCGACGCACCAGGAACGCCGCCGCGCGGTCGCGTGCCGCCGTGATGAGCGGTTCCGCCTCGCTGGTCAGCAGCGGCAGCAGGTCCTGGGCGCCCTGCCCGGTGAGGAGCACCCGCAGCAGCGGGTCGCGCGCCACCGTGTCGAGCGTCGTGCGGACCGCCTCGACCCACGCCCGGTACAGGTCGTCCTCGCCGTCGAGCGCGGCCTCGAGGCCGGCCAGGAACTCCTCGGTCCGCCGCAGCACCAGCGCGGCGGCGAGCCCCTGCTTGCTCGCGAACTCGTTGTAGAGCGTCTGACGGCTCACACCGATGCCGTCGGCGACGTCCTGCAGCCGCAGTCCGCGCCAGCCGCCGGCGACGAGCAGCTCGGCCGCCCGCTCGAGCGCCTCGTCGCGCACGAGCCCGCGGGTGCGGTCGGCGAACGTCCGGCTGGGCACGCCCCGGACTGTAGACGCTCTTGAGCCTTGCGTCTCCTCCGTGGACACAACAGCAATTCGTGTCTAGCGTGCGGACGCAGCAGCCGGTGTCCTGGAGGTGGCCGTGTCCCTGGTCCGCACCGCGACGGGCGAGCGCCTGTCGTCCGTCGTGCTCACGCCGATGCCGGCGAAGGTCGACCGGCGCCTGTTCGACAAGACGCGGCCGCAGCGGATCGTGCCGCTCGCGGCACCGCCCGCCGGGTCGGGGCTGAAGCCGGTCCCGGGCGACGCCGGCCCGCCGGTCATCGGGCACACGCTGTCCTACATCCGCTACGGCAGCGCCTTCACCCGCGCGCGGCACGCCGCCCTGGGCCCGGTCTCGTGGTGCGGGTTCGTCGGCGAGCACGTCGTCATCGCCGCCGGCCCGGACGCCACGCACGAGGTGCTGACCAACCCCGACAAGGCCTACTCGCAGGACGGCTGGCGCTTCCTCGTCGACGACTTCTTCCACCGCGGCCTCATGCTGCTCGACGGTGACGACCACCGCGTGCACCGCCGGGTCATGCAGGAGGCGTTCACCGCGCCGCGCATCCGCGGGTACGTCGACCGGACCGTGCCGGTGCTGCGCGAGGCGATCCCGAGCTGGCCCCGCGGGCAGCAGATCCGCATCTACCCGATGCTCAAGAGCCTGACCCTCGACGTCGCCACCCACGTCTTCATGGACGACCGCTCGGGCCCCGAGTCCGACGCCGTGAACCAGGCGTTCATGGACTGCGTGCAGGCGGCGAGCTCGATCGTGCGCCGCGACCTGCCCGGCACCCGCTACCGCGCCGGCCTGCGCGGGCGCGCCCTGCTCGAGCGCTACTTCCGCGCGGCGCTCCCGGCCAAGCGCGCCGGCCACGGGGACGACCTGTTCTCGGTGCTGTGCCGGGCGACGACCCCGGAGGGCGAGGCGTTCTCGGACGACGACGTCGTCAATCACATGATCTTCCTGATGATGGCGGCGCACGACACCTCGACGATCACCAGCGCCGCCGCGGCGTACTACCTCGCCGCCCACCTGGAGTGGCAGGAACGGGCGCGCGAGGAGTCGCTGGCGCTCGACTCCATGACCGGGGCACCGCCGGACCTCGCCGCCCTGCAGTCGCTGACGACGCTCGACCTCGTCATCAAGGAGTCTCTGCGCCTCGCCGCGCCGGTGCCGGTCGTCATGCGCCGGACGGTGAAGGACACCGCGCTGCTGGGTCACCACGTCCCGGCGGGCCAGCTGGTCATGGCCGCCGGCGCGACCAACCACCACGACCCGGCGGTCTGGACCGCCCCCGACGTCTTCGACCCCGAGCGCTTCGCCGAGCCGCGCCGCGAGGACAAGGCCCACCGCGACGCCTGGATCCCGTTCGGCGGCGGCGTGCACAAGTGCCTGGGCATGCTCTTCGGCTCGCTGGAGGTCACCGCGATCCTGCACGAGCTGCTCCGCAACCACCGGATCACCGTCGCGCCGGGCTACCGCCCGCGCTGGGACAACACCTCGCTGCCCGTCCCCGCCGACGGGCTCCCGCTGCGCCTGGAGCCGCTGCGCTGATCGGCCCATGTGAGCGAAATCCCCGGCTATAGCCGGGAATTTCGTTCACATACGGGCGCGGGGGTGCGCCATCGCGAAGACCTCGCGCAGGGTGTCGACGGTGACCTGGGTGTAGATCTGCGTCGTGGTCACCGAGGCGTGGCCGAGCAGCTCCTGCACGACGCGCAGGTCGGCGCCGCCGTCGAGCAGGTGGGTCGCGAACGAGTGGCGCAGGGTGTGCGGGGAGATGTCGCCGGCGATGCCCGCCCGGTCGGCGGCCTCGCGCAGCGACGCCCACGCGCTCTGCCGCGACAGGCGCGCCCCCCGCGCGTTGAGGAACAGCGCCGGCGTCCCCCGGCCCTTGCTCGCGAGCCCCGGCCGGGCGCGCACCTGGTACGCCGACAGGGCCGCGAGCGCCGGGCGCCCGATCGGCACGATCCGCTCCTTGCCGCCCTTGCCCGCCAGGCGCACTGCGCGCTGGGTGCTGTCGACGTCGTCGACGTCCAGGCCGATGGCCTCGGAGATCCGCGCGCCGGTGGAGTACAGCAGCTCGAGCAGGGCCCGGTCGCGGACGCCGGCGAGGTCGTCCGCCTCGCCGCCGCGCGCCTCGAGCAGCCGGTCGACGGTCGCGACGTCCAGCGCCTTGGGCAGCCGCCGCGGCGGCGACGGCGGGTGCACCTCGCGGGCCACGTCGAGCGCCACCATGCCCTCGGCCAGCGCGAAGCGGTGCAGGCCCCGGACGGCGACGACGGCCCGGGTCGCCGACGCCGTCGCCAGCGGCGCCCGCCCGTCGGCGCCGGTGCGCAGGGCGACGAGGAAGTCGCCGACGTGGCGCTCGGTGACGTCGGCGAGGTCCCCGACGCCCGCCGCCTCGAGGTGCTCGAGATAGCGGCGCAGGTCGCGCCGGTAGGACGCGAGCGTGTTCTCCGCCGTGCCCCGCTCGACGAGCAGGTGGTCGAGGTAGACGCTCACCGCCCGGTCCGGCGTCACCCCGGCAGCATCTCGGCCAGCGACCGCACCGGCAGGTCGTGCGCCGCGCCGACCGCGGCCGAGGTCAGCTCGCCGTCGACGACGTTCACGCCCTTGGCCAGCGCCGGGTCGGCGGCGGCCGCGGCCGCCAGCCCCTGGTCGGCGAGCGCGACGACGTAGGGCAGCGTGACGCCGGTGAGCGCCCGCGTCGACGTCGTCGGCACCGCGCCCGGGACGTTCGCGACGCAGTAGAAGATCGAGTCGTGCACCCGGTAGGTCGGCTCGGCGTGGGTGGTCGGGCGGGTGTCGGCGAAGCATCCGCCCTGGTCGACGGCCAGGTCGACGAGCACCGACCCGCTGCGCATCTGCGCGACGAGCTCGTTCGGCACCAGCACCGGCGCCTTCGCGCCCGGCACCAGGACCGCCCCGATGACGAGGTCGGCCTCGCGGCAGGCGCGCTCGACCTCCGGGGTGCTCGACAGGACCGTGCGCACCGACCCCGAGAAGATCTCGTCGACGCGCCGCAGCGCGCGCACGTTGACGTCGAGCACCTCCACCGACGCCCGCAGCCCGACCGCGATCGTCGTGGCCGCGAGCCCCGAGGTCCCCGCGCCGATCACCGCGACCCGGCCCGGCCGCACCCCGGGCACGCCGCCGAGCAGCACGCCGCGCCCGCCCTGCGCGTTCTCCAGGTGGTGCGCGCCGACCTGCGGCGCCATGCGCCCCGCGATCTCGCTCATCGGCGCGAGCAGCGGCAGCGCCCCGTCCTCGGTCTGCACGGTCTCGTAGGCGACGGCCGTCGCGCCCGCGTCGAGCAGCGCCTGCGTGCACTCGCGCGAGGCCGCAAGGTGCAGGTAGGTGAAGAGCACCTGGTCGCGGCGCAGCCGGTGGTACTCCTCGGGCACCGGCTCCTTGACCTTGAGCAGCAGGTCGCTGGTCGCCCACACGTCGTCGGCGGCGTCGATCACGGATGCGCCCGCCTCGCGGAACGCGTCGTCGGTGATCGCCGACCCGACGCCCGCGTCGGCCTCGACGACGACCTCGTGACCGTGGCGCACCAGCTCCGCGACGCCGATGGGCGTCAGCGCCACCCGGTCCTCGTGGTCCTTGACCTCCCGCGGCACGCCCACCTTCATGGCCGGACCATAGCGGCGTCCGCCGCCCCGGTCGGCCCGCCGCGCGCGGGAGCGACAGACTGATCACCGTGCGACTCGGGACCACACTGCCGCAGTTCGGGGACGCCGCCGACGAGGTGGCGAGGATCGGGGAGTTCGCCGCCCGCGCCGAGGAGGCCGGGGCCGCGAGCCTGTGGGTCGGCGACCGCCTGCTCGCCGCCGTCGACCCGCAGGTCGGCTACGGCGGCACCGACACCATCCCCGTCGAGTTCCGCCGTGCGCTCGACCCGGTCGCCCTGCTCGCGGTGGCCGCGACGGTGACGACGCGCGCCACCCTCGGCACCAGCGTCCTCGTCGGGCCGCTCTACCCGCCGGCGGTGCTCGCCCGCTCGCTGACGACGATCGGCGCGCTCGCCCCCGGGCGTCTGCTCGCCGGGCTCGGCATCGGCTGGTCGCCCGAGGAGTACGCCGGCGCCGGGCTCGGCTTCGACGCCCGCGGCGCCCGGCTCGACGAGCTGCTCGACGGCCTCGACACCCTCTGGTCGGACACGCCCGCGCCGCTCACGGGCTCGCGCTTCCCGCTGCCGGCCGTGCACGTCGAGACCCCGCAGCCCCGCCCGGCGGTGTACCTCTCCGCCTGGAGCGAGGCCGCGCTGCGCCGGGTCGGGCGACGCGCCGACGGGTGGCTTCCGGTCGGGCGCCTGCCGAGCACCGACCTCGAGGGCCAGGCCCGCGCCCTGCTGCGGTTCCGCGCCAACATCGACGCCGCCGCCGGGGAGGCGGGACGCGAGCCGAAGGACGTCGGGACCGCGCTGCGGATCAACGTCGCCGAGGGTCTCGGGGCCGCGGAGATCGCCGACGGCGCGCGGGAGCTGGTCGAGAGGACCGGGTTCACCGACGTGTTCGTCGACCCGATGTACGTCGCGCCGGGCGTCGACGCGAGCCTGGACCTGCTGGCCGACCTGCTCCGCCGGACCGCGTAGTCGGCGCCGCCCCTCGCGCGCCCGCCCGACGAACGAACGGAGCTCTCGCTGCTACCGAAGCAACGAAAGCGCCGTTCGTTCGTGTGGGCGAGCCGCGGACGGGCGAGCGGAAAGGGCCACGCGGAGCAGTCAGCGGCGCGCGGACCGGCGCGCGGCGAACTCGCCGGGGCGGTCGAGCCACTCCGCATCGACGGCGCGCGCCGCCGAGCGGCCGTCGCGCACCGCCGCCGCGGCGAACACGCCCGCGACGCACGGCCCGTTGACCAGCGCGCCGGACATCGCGCCGGCGACGAGGTCGTCGAGCGGGATCCGGCGGATCACGAGGTCGGCCTCCTCGTCGTCACCGCTGGCCGGGCGCTCCACCGAGCGCAGCCCGCGCGCGAGGAACACGCGCACCGACTCGTCGGCGAAGCCCGGGCAGCCGACGATGTCGACGAGCGTCGACCACTCGTCGGCCTCGATCCCGACCTCCTCGACCAGCTCGCGCTGCGCCGCGACGACGGGCTCCTCGGAGGGGTCGTCGAGCAGGCCCGCCGGCATCTCCCAGATGCGGCGCCCGAGGGCGGGCCGGTACTGGTAGATCATGACGAGCTGGTCGTCCTCGTCGAGCGCCGCGATCGCGACGGCGCCGAAGTGCTCGACCTTCTCCCGCCCGGCGATCCGCCCGCCCGGCATCCGCACGTCGTCGCGCCGCAGCGCGAAGATCGCGCCCTCGTAGAGGGTCTCGCTGCTCTCGACGGCGAAGTCGTGGGGCGGGTGTCCGTGGTGCGGGTCGGCGAGCGAGTCGGGCGTGCGCGGCGCCGTCACGTGGTCGCGCCGGCGGGCTCGTCGAGCACCGCGTCGACGGCGTCGGACGTGTCCGTCTCCAGGTCCAGACGCTGCGACGACACGTGGCGCAGCGCCGCGGCGACGAACGCGCGGAACAGCGGGTGCGCCCGCGTCGGTCGGCTCTTGAGCTCCGGGTGGGCCTGGGTGCCGACGAAGAACGGGTGCACGTCGCGCGGCAGCTCGACGAACTCGACGAGCGCGCCGTCCGGCGAGGTCCCGGAGAACACCAGCCCGGCCTCGGCGAGACGGTCCCGGTAGGCGTTGTTGACCTCGTAGCGGTGGCGGTGGCGCTCGGTGATCCGCCCGGTGCCGTATGCGTTGCGGGTGATGGTCTCGGGCGCGAGCAGCGCGGGCCACGCGCCGAGGCGCATGGTGCCGCCCATGTCGCGCTCGCCGGCGACCACGTCGGTCTGGTCGGCCATCGTCGAGATGACGGGGTGCGGGGTCTGCTCGTCGAACTCCGCGGAGTTGGCGCCCTCCAGGCCGGCCATCGACCGCGCGGCGTGGATGACCATGCACTGCAGGCCCAGGCAGAGCCCGAGCGCCGGGAGGCCGCGGCGGTGGGCGTGGTCGAGCGCGCCGACCTTGCCCTCGATGCCACGGATGCCGAAGCCGCCGGGCACGAGGATGCCGTCGACGCCCGCGAGCGCCGCGGCCGCGCCGGCCGGCGTCTCGCACTCGTCGGAGCCCACCCAGCGCACGGCGACGCGGGCACGGTGGGCGAACCCGCCGGCGCGCAGCGCCTCGGTGACCGAGAGGTAGGCGTCGGGCAGGTCGACGTACTTGCCGACGATCGCGATCTCGACGGTCTCGGTGGGGTGGTGCACGCGGTCGAGCAGGTCGCCCCAGACGGTCCAGTCGACGTCGCGGAAGGGCAGCCCGAGCCGGCGGACGACGTAGGCGTCGAGGCCCTCGGTGTGCAGCACCTTCGGGATGTCGTAGATCGACCGCGCGTCGGGGCAGGCGACGACGCCGTCCTCGTCGACGTCGCACATGAGGCTGATCTTGCGCGTCATGTCCTCGGGGATGTCGCGGTCGGCGCGCAGCACCAGCCCGTCGGGCTGGATACCGATGTTGCGCAGCGCGGCCACCGAGTGCTGCGTGGGCTTGGTCTTGAGCTCGCCCGACGGCGCGAGGAACGGGACCAGCGAGACGTGCAGGAAGAAGCAGTTGTCGCGGCCGACCTCGTGGCGCAGCTGGCGCGCGGCCTCGAGGAACGGCAGCGACTCGATGTCGCCGACCGTGCCGCCGACCTCGGTGATCACCACGTCGGGCGCGGGGTCGTCGGTGCGCATCGCGAGCACCCGCGACTTGATCTCGTCGGTGATGTGCGGGATCACCTGGACCGTGTCGCCCAGGTACTCGCCGCGCCGCTCCTTGGCGATGACCGTCGAGTACACCTGGCCGGTCGTCACGTTGGCCCGCGCCGAGAGGTCACGGTCGAGGAAGCGCTCGTAGTGCCCGATGTCCAGGTCGGTCTCGGCGCCGTCCTCGGTGACGAAGACCTCGCCGTGCTGGAACGGGTTCATCGTCCCGGGGTCGACGTTGAGGTAGGGGTCGAGCTTCTGCATCGTCACGCGCAGACCCCGCGCGGTGAGCAACTGCCCCAGGCTCGAGGCCGTCAGCCCCTTGCCGAGCGAGGAGGCGACGCCGCCGGTGACGAACACGTGCTTGGTCGTCCGCGCCGGCTGCATCAGAGGGCTGCGATCCGAGGAGAAACTCCGCCATCCACGGGGCTTCAGGGTAACGGACCGCGCTCCCCACCCACCCGAGCGACCCTCAGCCGGCGGCGGGCTGCGGCGTGAACGTGCCCGCGGCGGGTCCGTACACGCCGGTCCGCCCGTCGGCCTGCTCGCGCAGCGCCAGCACCGTCGCGACCCGCGACGCCGGGCCCTCGAGCGCGTCGACCGTGGACAGGCCGGTGCGCAGGGCGGGGTCCGCCCGCACCGTGCCGACCGCGCCCGACCCGGTGCGCCCGGCGAGCACGGCGCCCGCGCCCACGCGGTCCATCTCCCCCGCGATCCGCGCGAGCACGGTGTCGCGGGCCGGGTCGGCGCCGGCCCCGGTGACGACGAGCGCGAGCTCGCCGGGCGTGGAGCCGAGCGCCTCGGGCGTGCGGACGTACCCGGCGTCGGAGAGCGCGCGCAGCGCCGTCGCGACCTCGGGGCCGGTGGTCCGCTCGCTCGCGCCGCCCGGGCGGGCGACCAGCAGCGAGCCGAGCAGCGAGCCCGTGAGGGTGCCGGTGTCGGTGGTGGTCGGCAGCTGCGCGCCGGCGGGCAGCAGCCGCGGCACCAGGGCGCGCAGGGCCTCCGCGCGGTCGGGGGCGACGGCGGCGTCGGTCAGGGCGACCTGGCCCGTGACGCGCCCGCCGGCCCGGGTGACGAGGTCGGACACGGCGTCCACGTCCGCCGGGTCGGCGCCCGGGGCCGCGAGGACCGCGACGCCCCGGCCCGGCAGGACCCCCGCCACCGTCGACGGCGCGCCGGCCCCGACGAGGCGCTGGGTGGCCAGGAGCTGGGCGCCGACCGCGTCGCGCTCGCCCCGCATCTGCACGACCTCGCCGGCGAGCTGGTCGCGGTCCGAGGTCAGCGCGCCGAGCACCCGGCCCGACAGCGCCGAGGCCCCCAGCACGACGCCCAGCGCGAGCGCGAGCAGCACCGCCGCGATCGACACGACGTGGTAGCGCAGCGACATCACTTCCCGACCCCCTGAGCCGCGGCCAGCGCGGCCGCCCACCCCTCACGCACGAGCATCACGATGGCCTCGGCCAGGCCGCTGGCGAACAGCGCCGTCGCGCCGACCGCGATCACGGCCAGCAGCAGGAGCAGGACCGCCCCGGTGGTGACCCGGTGGCGGTGGAGGGCGGCCACCGCCGACGCGTCGACCAGCGTCGGCCCCAGGCGCAGCCGCGTGAGCACCGTCGACGGGTTGCTCCCCGTGCGGCCGCGGTCGAGGAACCCGGAGAGCGTCGCGTCGAACCCGCACCCGACCACCAACGAGGCGCCGTGGCGCTGGGCGAGGATCAGCGCCATGTCCTCGGGGTTCGCCGACGACGGGAAGCCGACGGGGTCGATGCCGGCATCCTGCAGGCGCGCGAGCCCGGCGATGTGGCCGTCGGTGTCGGCGGGGATGACGACGTCGACGGCCTTGCGCGCGAGGTCCGGGTCGATCTCCAGCGCGGTGCCGACGATGACCGTCGGCGTGAACCCCGCGGTCTTCAGGGCCGCGGCGCCGCCGCCGACCCCGACGAGGACCGGCCGCTCCTCGCGGACGAAGTGCCTGAGGCTCTTCAGCTCCTCGGTGCGGTCCGAGCCCCCGGCGACGACGAGGACGGTCTTGCCGTTCATCGCCGTCTCGAGCCCGGGGACCCCGACGCCGTCGAGCAGCATGGCCCGCTCGCGGCCCATGAACTCCGTCGTGTTCGCCGAGAACGCCTCGAGCTGCGCGGCGAGCCCGGAGCGGGCCTCGGCGAGCTGGTCGGCGACGGTCTCGGCGGTCTGCTCGAAGCCGCGGGCGACCTCGTCCTCGCCGAGGTACACGCCGCCGTCGTGGAGGCGGACCGAGGCGCCGTCGCGGACGCGGCGCAGCACGCCGTCGCCGACGTCGTCCACGAGCGCGATCCCGGCGTCGGTGAGGATCTCCGGGCCGAGGTTCGGGTAGCGCCCCGAGATCGACGGCGAGACGTTGATGACGCCGGCGACGCCCGCGTCGACGAACGCGTGGGCGGTCGCGCGGTCGAGGTCGACCTGGTCGATCACCGCGACGTCGCCGCGTCCCAGCCGGCGCAGCAGCTCCGGGGACACCTCGCCGCCGGAGCGCCCGCCGAGCCGTGCCGTGCCGACGACGCCGGCCGGCGCCTCCTTCGTGCGACCCCGTGGCCACTTCATGCCCGCCACCCCGCACCCGTGCCGCGACCCATGCCTCGATGGTCGTCGGCCGGACGCCGCGGACGGAGCCGACGCGCCGAGGGGACGCGCCGCGGTCACCCGGCCCGGCGACTCCGGCGGCTGCCGCTACGCCGCGTGGTCGCGCCGCGCGTGATCGGTGTGGGGGCGTCGGCGCCGGCGTCCCCCTCCTCGGTGCTCGCCGAGCGGTCGGCCGCGGCGGCCGCGAGCAACTCCTCGGCATGGGCGCGGCCGGTCTCGGTCTCCTCGGTGCCCGCCAGCATGCGCGCCAGCTCGATCGTGCGGTCGCCGTCGTCGAGCGTCCGGACGGCACTGCGCGTGACGCCGTCGGTGTCGCCGGCGTCCGCGAGCCCGCCCTTGTCGACCACCAGGTGACGATCGGCATAGGCCGCGACCTGCGCCAGGTGGGTCACGACGACCACCTGGTGGGTGCGCGCGAGGCGCGCGAGCCGGCGCCCGACCTCGACCGCCGCGCGCCCGCCGACCCCGGCGTCGACCTCGTCGAACACCAGCGTCGGCGTGGTGTCCGCCCCCGCGAGCACGACCTCGACGGCGAGCATGACCCGCGAGAGCTCGCCGCCCGAGGCGCCCTTGTGCACCGGGAGCGCCGGCGCGCCCGCGTGCGGGGTGAGCAGCAGCTCCACCTCGTCGACGCCGTCGGGGCCGGCGACGACCGACCGGCCCTCGACGGTGAGGGCCTCGGGACCTGCCGCGTCCTTGGGTGCCACGGCCATCTGCACCGACGCCGACCCCATCGCCAACCCGTCGAGCTCGGCGGACACGGCGGCGCCGAACCGGTCGGCGGCCTCGCGGCGCGCGGCGGACACGGTGGCGGCGTGCCCGGCGGCCTCGCCCGCGAGCTGCTCGGCCTCCGCCGCCAGCGCGGCGAGCGCCTCGTCGGAGGTGTCGAGGCCCTCGAGCTTCGCCCGCGCGTCGTCGGCCCAGGCCAGGACGCCGTCGATGTCGGCGGCGTACTTGCGGGTCAGACCCTTGAGGTCGGCCTGGCGGGCGAGCACCTGCTCGAGGCGCGCCGGGTCGGCCTCGAGGCGCTCGAGGTAGTCGGTGAGCTCGGCGGCGGCGTCGCCGAGCAGGGCGGCGGCCTCGGCGAGCCGGGGGTCGAGCCCGGCGAGCGCCGGGTCGTCGCTGCCCTGCAGGCGCCGGCGCGCCTCGCCCAGCAGCCCGACGGCGTCGGGGTCCTCGCCCGTGCCGTCGGGCGGGCCGGCGAGGGCGGCGAGCGCGCCCGTGGCGGTGGCGCGCAGGTCATCGGCGTCGGCGAGGCGGCGGGCCTCGGCGACGAGGTCGGCGTCCTCGCCCGGCTGGGGGTCGACCGCCTCGATCTCGGTGAGCCCGTGGCGCAGCATGTCGGCCTCGCGGCTCATCTCGCGCGCCTGGTCGCGCCGGCGGGTCAGCTCGGTGACCGCGCGCCGCCACGCCGTGCGGGTGCGCCGGTAGGCGGCCAGCGGCTCGGCGACCGCGGCGCCGGCGAACCTGTCGAGCACGGCCCGCTGCTCGGCGGCCCGCAGCAGGCGCAGCGCCTCGTGCTGGCCGTGGACGGCGAGCGCCGCGTCGGTGACGTCGCCGAGCACCGCCATCGGCACCGACCGCCCGCCGAGGTGGGCGCGCGAGCGCCCGTCGGCCGACACCGTGCGCGCGGCGATGAGGCTGCCGTCGTCGTCGAGCGCGGCGCCCGCGTCGGCGGCGAGGTGCAGGGCGGAGCGTGGCGCCTCGTCGGCGTCCTCGTCTCCCGGTGGTTCGGCGTCCGTCTCGGCGGGCGGCAGCAGGAAGCGGCCCTCGACCATGGCGCGCGTGGCGCCGCGGCGGACACGCGAGGAGTCGGCGCGACCGCCACCCAGCAGGTGCAGCCCCGTGACCACCATCGTCTTGCCTGCCCCGGTCTCCCCCGTGACCACGGTGAGCCCGGGGTGCAGATCGAGAGTGGCATCCTCGATGACCCCGAGACCTTGGATCCTCAGCTCGGCGAGCACGGGCCTCACGATAACCACGACCCCCGACGCTCCGGGGCCGAACACGCCGATCCGATCGAACACATGGTCGAACGGTCGGTGCACCGCGGTCGGCGGGAGACGGAGCGAAGCGAAGCTCGACCCATCGTCACGGTCAGCCCCGGCGCCCCCGCCACCCCTGGACCGGCAGCCCGAACTTGCGGACGAGCCGGTCGGTGAACGGCTGGACGCGCAGACGGGCCAGCAGCACGGGGTTGCGGCCGCGGACGACCTCCACGCGCGAGCCCGGCGGCAGCTCGATGGTGCGCCGCCCGTCGCAGACGAGCACGCCGGCGTCCCCGCGGCTGGACACCTCGAGCGCCACCGACGAGTCCGGCGAGATCACCAGCGGCTTCGCGAACAGCGCGTGCGCGTTGCTCGGCACCAGCAGCATCGCCTGCACCTCGGGCCACACCACCGGCCCGCCCGCGGAGAACGCGTAGGCCGTCGACCCCGTCGGCGTCGCGCACAGCACCCCGTCGCAGGCGAACTCCGAGACCGGGCGGCCGTCGACCTCGAGCACGACGTCGAGCAGCCGCGCCCAGTTCATCTTCTCGACGATCGCCTCGTTGAGCGCCCACGTCCGGCCCAGCTCGGTGCCGTTCTGGTGCGCGACGACGTCGACGGTCATGCGCTCCTCGACGCGGTAGGTGCGCCCGACGACGGCGTCGAGGACCTCGTCGAGGTCGTCGAGGTCGGCCTCCGCGAGGAAGCCGACGCGACCCAGGTTGACCCCGAGCATCGGCACCCGCGCGTGACGGGCGAGCTCGGCCGCGCGCAGCAGGGTGCCGTCGCCGCCGAGCACCAGGACGATCTCCATGCCGAGCGCTGCGTCGGACTCGGCGGTGACGGTGCGCGGGCGCTGCGCCTCCGGCAGGTCGTCGAACAGGCCCTCGTCGGTGGAGTACTCGTCGGGGAGGATCCGCAGCGCGAACCCGGCGTCGGCCAGCCGGCGGGCGGCCTGCGACGCCACCTTCCGCGTCGCCTCCCGGCCGGTGTGCACGACGAGGAGCGCGTCGCGGGTGCCGCGCTCGCCGTTCCCCGCGACGCCTGCGGCGTCGGCCTCCACGAGCCCGTCGGTCACCGGCTCACTCCCGTCGTCCTCACTGGGGACCTGCTTCCACGGCCCGTCGCACGAGCGTCTCGTCGTCTGTCTCGGGGTCGACGCCGGTCTCTCCCGCTGGTGCCCGTCGCAGCCAGCAGAAGTACTCCACGTTCCCCGACGGCCCGGGCAGCGGGCTCGCGACGACGTCGCGCAGCACCAGCCCCCGCGCCCGCGCGGACGCCACGACGTGGAGGACGGCCGATACGCGCAGCGCGGGGTCGCGCACGACCCCGCCCGCGCCCAGCCGGTCGCGGCCCACCTCGAACTGCGGCTTCACCATCGGGACGAGGTCGCCGCCCGGGACCGTGCACGCGACGAGCGCGTCGAGGACCAGGCCCAGCGAGATGAACGACAGGTCGGCGACGACGAGGTCGACCGGCCCGCCGATGTCGTCGGGCGTCAGCGAGCGGACGTTGACGCGGTCGTGCACCGCGACCCGGGGGTCGGTCTGCAGCGCCCACACCAGCTGCCCGTAGCCGACGTCGACGGCGACGACCTCGCGCGCCCCGTGGCGCAGCAGCACGTCGGTGAACCCGCCGGTCGACGCGCCGGCGTCCAGGCAGCGCCGGCCCTCGACGGCGAGGCCCCGCGGACCGAACGCCTCGAGCGCGCCGAGCAGCTTGCCCGCACCCCGCGACGCCCAGCCGGGGTCGTCGACGTCCTCGCGCACGACCACCGCCGCCGCGGTCTCGACACCCGTCGCGGGCTTGGTGGCCACCGTGCCCCCGACGGTCACCCGGCCCTCCGCGATCAGCCCGGCGGCGTGCTCGCGGGACCGGGCGAGACCGCGTCGCACCAGCTCGGCGTCCAGACGGAGCCGGCGGGCGGTGGACCGGGCCACCGCGGTCAGGTCCGGTCCACGTCGGCCAGCACGGCGACCAGCGCGTCGTGCACCGCCTCGAACCGGGTCGCGTGCTCGGCGGCGTCGAAGTCGTCGCCCTCGTCAGCACCGCTCGCCGCGTCGGGCAGGGCCGCGACGGCGCCCTGCAGGGCGGCGAGCGCGTCGTCGTGCTCGGTCACGGCGCGTCCTCCCCCGGCGTCGGCCCGGATGCTGTCGGCGTCCACGCTAACCCGTCAGGCGCTGGCCAGCCCGAGCGCGCTGATCATCTTCTCGGCGCCCCGTACCCCGTCCCACCCGTCGTCCGACGACCACGCGGCGCGGCAGAGGGCGCGCAGAGCGGCGGTGGCGTCGTCGCCGTCGCCCTCCAGCACCAGGTGCCCGTCCTCGCGGCGCGCGGTGAAGCCGCCGGTGTCGCCGTCGTCCACGGCGGTCGCGGCGAGGTCGCCGCCCAGGACCCGCAGGTCGGCGCCCAGGTAGGTCGGGCGCTGCCCGGCCGGCGCGGCGAGCAGGCCCGCGGCGGTGGAGACGCCCGTGAGCACGAGGAGGCTCTCGGCGTCGACGCTGTGCGCGCCCGCGATGTCGGTGTCGAGGCGGTCGCCGACGACCAGTGGACGCCGCGCGCCCACCCGCTCGATCGCCTGCCGCAGCAGCGGCGCCGCGGGCTTGCCGGCCACCACCGGCTCCCGCACGCAGGCCGTGCGCAGGACGGCCACCATCGACCCGTTGCCAGGCAGGAGGCCCCGCTCGTTGGGGAGGGTCGGGTCGACGTTGCAGGCGACCCACACCGCGCCCCTGTTCAGCGCCAGGGCGGCCTCGGCGAGGATGCGCCAGCCCGTGTCCGGCGAGTGGCCCTGCACGACGGCGACGGGCTCGTCGTCCTCGGCGCGCACGGGCTCGAGCCCCACGAGACGGATCTCCTCGGCGAGCGCCTCCGTGCCCACGACCAGCACCTTCGACCCCGACGGCACCTGCTCCGCGACGACTGCGGCACCGGCCTGCGCGCTCGTCACCACGGCGTCGGTGTCGAGGGTCAGCCCGAGGTGGCGCAGGTGGTCGGCGACCTCGTCGGGGCCGCGCGACGCGTTGTTGGTGACGTACGAGACGGCCGCGCGCGCCCGCACCGCCTCGAGGGTCTCGACCGCGCCCTCGATCGCGTCGGGCCCGCGGTAGACCGTGCCGTCGAGGTCGACGAGCAGCGCGTCGTGGTCGGTGTGGTCGCTGTGGTCGCTCACCCGGAGAACCTCGGGGCCTCCGCGGCGCCCGTCGGGGCGTTCTCGCGCGGCGCCTCGGCGGGCGCGTGCTCGACGCCGGTGTCCTCGGCGGCGTCGTCGCTGTCAGCGATGTCGTCGTCCGCCGGGGCCTCGTCAGCCACGGCGTCGTCATGTGCGGCGGCGCTGTCGTCCACGACGGCGTCACCGTCCGCGACGTCCTCGTCGTCCGCGAGGACGTCGTCCGCCGCGGACGTCTCGTCGGCGGGGTCCTCGCCGGCGTCCGGGTCCCCGACGCCGAGCATGATCGCTCGCTCCTCGGCGTCCGTCTCGCCGTCGAGGTCGGTGCGGGCGGCCTCGAGGAACGCGCGGACCGCGTCGTCGGTGCGCCCGGCCGCCTGGAGGGCCTCGGCGTAGGCGTAGAAGAGGCGCGGCACCCACGGGTCGTCGCGCGACGCGTCGAGCTCGGGCACCTGGAGCCCGACGACCGCGGCCTCGTTCTCCCCGAGGTCGCGGCGAGCACCGGACACGACGATGAGGAGCTCGACGGCGTCCTCGGTGGCGAGGTCCCGGGCCTCGGGGCTGCGCGACAGCTCGATCGCCCGCTCGGGGCGCCCCAGCGCGCGCTCGGCGTCGGCCATCACGGGCAGGTGCCCGTCACCACCCATCCGCCGGCTGGCCCGCAGCTCGGAGAGCGCCTCGGCCCACTCCCCCGCGTGGTACGCGGCGAGGCCCGACGCCTCGCGGACGATCGCGACACGGCTCGCCCGGTACCGCGCGAAGCGGGCGTGGGCGAGGGCTTCCTCGGGGTCGTCGTCGACGAGCTCGCCGACGGCCACGAGGTGCCGCGCGACGATGTCGGCGAGGTCCTTGGGCAGGCCGCGCAGGTCACGGCGCGCCTCCTGGTCGAGGAGGTCGGCGGTGATGTCGTCCGGCAGCGGCGGTGCCGTCGGGCGCGGGGCCGCGTCCTGGTGCCGGGCGATGGGCTCGACCGAGTGGTCGACGCGCTCCGGACGGTCGGCGGCGCCGGCCGGGGCGTCCTCGCGCCGGCGGTCGGGTCGACGGTCGTCGCGAGGCCCGCCACGGGGACGGTCCTGACGGGTCGGACCTTCGCGCCGGTCGAACCCACGACCGCCGTCCCGGCTGCCACCGGGCCGCCCGTTCTGTGGACGCGCGCCGTTCGGCCGGCCGCCACGGGGACGAGCCCCGCCCGGCCGGTCCTCGCGGGGCCGGTCGTCACGCGGCCGGTCGGTCCGCGGCCGGTCACCACCGCGCTGATCGGTCCGCGGCCGGTCACTGCGGGACCGGTCGTCCCGGTCGGTACGGGGCCGGTCATCACGGGGCCGGTCGTCACGCGGCCGGTCATCGCGCGGCCGGTCGTTCCGCGGACGGTCGCCGCCGCGCTGGTCGTCACGCGGGCGCCCACCACGGGGTCCGTCGCTGCCGCGGCGGTCGTCCGGCCGGCGGTCGTTCGGTCCGCCGCCGCGCGACCCGGTGCCGCGGGAGCGGTCGTCGCGCCGGTCGCCGCCGCGGTCGTCACGCGGGCGCCCAGAGCCGCGGTCGTCGCGGGCCTGCCCGTCGCGCGGGCGGGAGTCGCGGGCGCCGCGGTCGTCGCGCCGGTCGTCGGGACGGCCACCGCGCGCTCCCGGCCCGCCGCTGCCGCCACGGGAGCTCGACGCTCCGCCACGGTCGCGCGGGGGCCCGCTCGGCCGCCCGCCCTGGCCGCCGTCGCCACGGCGCGGGCCACCCCGGGAGCCACCACGGTCGTTCCCGCCGGCACCGCCCGAGCGACGGTCGCCGCCACGGTCGTCACGGTGGCCGCCGCCCGTCGGGCGTCCGCCACCGCGCCGGTCACCGCCACCGCGCGGCGCGCCGCGGTCACGCCCGGACGGCGTGCGCCCGCCCGAGCCCTGGTCGTCGCGGGACGGGCCTGCCGTGGTGCCGCGGCGAGGGCCGTCGTCGCCTCCGCGAGCGCCGGCACCCTCCGACGGGTCGGACGACATCACGGACCTCCTGTGGACATGCGAACGGGCAGGGCTCCGGCCGGAGTCCTGCCCGTCAAGTGTTGCTCACTTCTGTGGCGACCTCTGCGGTCGTCGTTCTGTTGCCGACCCCGTGGTGTGGGGGTGGTCGGGTGTTCCGGCGGTGTCCTACTCTCCCACGACCTGTCGGTCGCAGTACCATCGGCGCTGGAGGGCTTAGCTTCCGGGTTC
>NZ_SNYO01000013.1 GCF_004363095.1 Actinomycetospora succinea | reverse complement strand
GCAGCCCTACAACGAAGCCACCGCCTGGCCCGCGGCTACAGACAAGACAAACGCCCCCGCGGCTTGACCTCCTACGACCGTGGGATGTCTAGGTGGTCGTGACGCCCCCGTCCACCGTGAGCGTGGTCCCCGTGACGTACGACCCCGCGTCGGAGGCGAGGAACACCAGGGCCGCGGCGAGCTCCTCGGGATCGCCGATCCGCCCCGTCAGCACCCGCGGCATCATCGTCTCGAGGTAGCCCTCGTGGTAACTGTCGGTCATCTCCGAGGTGAAGAACCCCGGGGCGAGCGCGTTGACCCGGATGCCCTTGCGGGGCGTCCACTGCTGGGCCAGGTCGCGGGAGAGCCCGATGACCCCGGCCTTCGACGACGCGTACGCGGCCTGCGGCAGGCCCGCCGTGGTCAGCGCGAGGATGCTCGAGACGTTGATGATGGAGCCGCCGGCCTGCATGTGGCGTACCGCGGCCTGTGCCATCCAATAGCTGCCGTTGAGGTTGATGTCGATGACCTCGCGGAACTGCTCCGGGGTCTCCTTGGTGGCGGGGTAGGCGGTGCCGATGCCGGCGTTGTTGACCAGCACGTCGAGGCGCCCGAGCTCGTTCACCGCGGCGTCGGCGAGCGCCCGGCAGTCCTCGGGCGACGAGACGTCGGTGCGCACGGTGACGCAGCGCCGGCCGCGCTCCTCCACCGCCTTGCGTGTGTCCTCCAGCTTCTCGGTGCGCCGCGCCCCGAGGACGACGTCGGCGCCCGCCTCGGCCAGGGCGGTGGCGAACACCACGCCCAGCCCGGAGGAGGCGCCGGTGATCACGGCGACGCGGTCGTCGAGCCGGAAGCGATCGAGGATGCCCATGGTCCCAGGACCGTAGGGCACGGTCCGCTCCCTAGGCTCGGGCGGTGATGTGCGGGTGAGCGGAGTGCTGGAGGGCTTCCTCGTCATCGGCGTCGTGGTCGCCGTCGGCGTGGTCGTCGGACGGTTCGGCGTGCTGCCCGAGGGGGCCACCGAGACGCTCTCGCGCACCGCGTTCTTCGTGGCCAGCCCCGCGCTGCTGTTCGTCACGCTGCTGCGCGCCGACGTGGCGCGGGTGCTCTCGACGGGGCTGGTCGTCACCGCGCTCGCGGCCGTCGCGGTGTGCCTGCTCTACATCCCGGTCGGCGTGCTGCGCCGCCGCCCACGCGGCGAGACGGTCGTCGGCTCGATGGCCAGCGGCTACCTCAACGCCGGCAACCTCGGCATCCCGATCGCCACCTACGCGCTCGGCAGCGCCGCCGAGATCGCGCCGTCGCTGATCTTCCAGCTGGCCGTGCTGACGCCCGCGTACACGACGCTGCTCGACGTCGTCGCCGCCCGGCGCCGCGGCGAGGACCCCGGGATCGGTGGGGCGCTGCTCGCGCCACTGCGCAACCCGCTGCTGCTCGCGACCGTCGCGGGCCTGCTGCTCAACGTGGCCGGGGTCTCCGTGCCCGAGAGCCTGCTCCAGCCCGTCGAGCTGCTCGCCGACCTGGCCGTGCCGGCGATGCTGCTGGCGTTCGGGCTCTCGCTCGCGCACGCCCAGCGGCCCGGGCGCGACGACGACCCGGTGTGCCTCGGCGCGGTGATCGTGCTCAAGAACCTCGTGCACCCGTTCCTGGCCTGGCTGATCGGGTCGACGTTCGGGCTCGAGGGCCCGGCGCTGCTGGCGGTGGTGGTGAGCGCGGCCCTGCCGACCGCGCAGAACGTCTTCGGCTACGCCGTGCGCTTCGCGACGGGGGTGCCGCTCGCCCGCGACGCGGCACTGATCACGACCGTCGTGAGCGTGCCGGTGCTGCTCGTCGTCGCCCTCTGACGCGTGACGCGCGCTACGCCGAACGGTTGAGTGCGCTGCGACCGGGCAAGCCTCGTCCGCGTGTCCGGAGTACTGCAGGGCTTCCTCGTCATCGGCATCGCGATCGCGCTCGGCTACGTGCTGGGACGCCGGGACGTGCTCGGCGAGAACGCGACGTCGGTGCTCTCGCGCGCGGCCTTCTTCGTCGCGACGCCGGCGCTGCTGTTCCACACGCTCGCCGACGCCGACCCCGGCGAGATCTTCTCGTGGTCGCTGGTGGTCGTCGGCGCGAGCGCGGCCCTGATGTGCCTGCTGTTCGTGCCGATCGCCCGCCGGCGGGGCCGCGACCCGATGGAGACGACCGTCGGGTCGATGGCCGCGGGCTACGTCAACGCCGGCAACCTCGGGCTGCCGATCGCGATCTACGCCCTGTCCAGCCCCGCCGACGTGGCCCCGGCGCTGATCTTCCAGCTGGCGCTGCTCACGCCGGTGTTCACGACGATCCTCGACGTGCAGGGCGCGCGGGCGGAGGGCCGGCGGCCGTCGTACGCCTGGACGCTGACCGCGCCGGCCCGCAACCCGCTGGCGATCGCCACCGCGCTCGGCATCGCCGTGGCGCTCACGGGCGTCGAGCTGCCGGAGTTCGTGACCGCGCCGGTCGAGATGATCGGCGACTTCGCGGTGCCGGCGATGCTGTTCGCGTTCGGCATCTCGCTGGTCTCGGCGCACCGGCCGGGCCGCGACGAGGACCCGGTGGTGCTCGGGACGGTGGTGGTGCTGAAGAACCTCGTGCAGCCGGCCGCGGCGCTGGGGCTCGCGATGCTGCTGGGGATCGACGGCGACGAGCTGGTCGCCGTCGTCGTCATGGCCGCGCTGCCGACCGCGCAGAACGTCTTCGGGTACGCGGTGCGCTACGGCGCCGGGACGAGCCTGGCGCGCGACAGCGCGCTCGTCTCGACGGTCGTCAGCGTCCCGGTCCTGCTGGGCGTCCTTGGGGTGGCGGCCCTGATGTGAGCGAAATTCCCGGCTATCGCCGGGAATTTCGCTCACATACTCCGTCAGGCCGGCACGAGTTCGCGTTCGGGTGCCTCGACGGCGGCCGACCGGCGGCGGCCGCGGACCTCGAGGCCGCCCGAGAGCATCAGCACCGCCAGGCCGACGACGGCGAGGGTGGCGCCGACGATCGTCGGGGCGAGGTAGCCCAGGCCCGCGGCGATGACCATGCCGCCGAGCCAGGCGCCGAGCGAGTTGGCGATGTTCGACGCCGACTGGATCGCCGCCGAGGCCATCGTGGGCGCGTCGCCGACGAGGTCGAGGATGCGGGTCTGGATCGCCGGGCCCAGGGCCAGCGAGAACATGCCCGCCCCGAACAGCGACAGGATCGCGAGCACCGGGTGGTGCACGGTGACCACGAAGCTCACGAGCACGCCGGCCAGCGCCAGCAGGCAGACGTAGAGGGTGGCCATGGGCGCCCGGTCGGCGGCGCGCCCGCCGAGCACGGAGCCCGCGGTCATGCCGAGCCCGACCACGGCGAGCAGCAGCGTCACGGTGGCGGTGGAGAAGCCGCCGACCTCGGTGAGCATCGGGGTCACGTAGCTGTAGCAGGCGAACATCGCGCCGAAGCCGAAGACCACGGCGGCCAGCGAGAGCACGACCTGCGGGTGGCGCAGGGTCGCGACCTCGGAGCGCAGCGCGCCCTTGCCGGTCGCGGCGGGGGCGGCGGCGGGGACGAACGCGGCGATGCCGGCCACGGCGACCAGCCCGATGACGCCGACGACGCCGAACGTGGCGCGCCAGCCGGCGGCCTGGCCGAGCAGGGTGCCGAGCGGCACGCCGACGACGTTGGCGATGGTCAGGCCCAGGAAGACGCGCGAGACGGCGGTGGCGCGGCGGTCGCGGCCGACCATGCTCGCCGCGGCCACGGACGCGGCGCCGAAGAACGCGCCGTGCGGGAGGCCGGTCAGGAAGCGGATCGCCATCAGCGACCCGATCTCGGGGGCGATCGCGGAGGCGAGGTTGCCGAGCGCGAAGACGCCCATCAGCGACATCAGCACGGTGCGCCGGGGCAGCTTCACGGTCGCGCCGGCGAGCAGGGGTGCGCCGACCACGACGCCGGCGGCGTAGGCGGAGATGAGGTGGCCGGCCTCGGAGACCGAGACGCCGAGACCGTCCGCGACCTCGGGCAGCAAGCCCATGATCACGAACTCGGTGGTGCCGATGCCGAAGGTGCCCAGGGCGAGGGCGAGCAGAGCCAGAGGCACGGGGAGCTCCTAGGGGGAACGACTGCGGGACGAGTGGTCTTCATCCGACGTCGTCCACCGTCCGAGCCCAGGCGCCATAAGTCGAAGAAGCTCAGCACGAGATCGCATAAGCTGACCTGATGCCGACGCTGCGCCAGCTCGAGTCGTTCGTCGCCGTCGTCGACGAGGGGTCGTTCACGCGGGCGGCTGACCGCCTGTTCGTCTCCCAGCCGGGCCTCTCCCAGCAGATCGCGGCGCTCGAGAAGGAGTTGGGCGGATCACTGTTCAGCCGCCTCCCGCGTGCGGTGTCTCTCACCCCGACCGGGCGGGCCCTGCTCCCCCACGCCCGCGCCGCCGTCGTCGCGGCCGAGCGCGGCAGCGCCGCGGCCCGGCAGGTCACCGGCTCCGAGGGCGGCGAGCTGCGCATCGCGTGCGTCTATTCGGTGAGCCTCGGCCTGCTGCCGGGGGTGCTGCGGCGCTGGCGCGCGGAGAACCCCGACGTCACGGTGCGGCTCTTCGAGCACCGCCACGGCGACACGCTCGCCACCGCCGTCCGGGAGGGCCAGGCCGACATCGGCGTCGGGCCGGTGCCGGCGCAGTGGCGGGGGCGCCTGCGCGCCCTCGGGCACGAGGAGATGGTCGTGCTCCTGCCGCCCAACCTGGGTCCCGACGACGTCATGGCCCCGGCGGCCGGCGAGATCGCGCTCAGCCGCCTCGAGCACGTCCCGTGGGTCCAGTACGCGCCGGACCACGCGCTCGCCGACGTCCTGCTCGACGCGTGCGAGCAGGCCGGCTTCCGCCCGCAGGTCGCCGTGCGCACCGAGCAGACCGCCGTCGCCCCGCTGCTGACCGCGGCGGGGATCGGGCCGTCGCTGGTGCCGGCGGCGATCGTCCCGCCGCAGTTCGCGGGCACCATCGCCCGCCCGCTCCCCCGCGTCGAGCGCGAGCTCGCGGCCTACACCGGCGCCGAACCGGACGCGCTCACCAACCGCTTCGTCGCCGACGTCGCGCGCCACGCGGTCCTGCTGCCCGACCACGTCGCGGCGGCGCTGCACGGGCCCGCCGTGCTATGACACGGGCTGCCCGCCCCGCAACGTCACGGCACGAACGACCAGGAGGTCACCCCGCATGGATGCACGCCCGACGAGCGCCGTCATCGGCGGCGGGACGATGGGCGCCGGGATCGCCCACGTCCTGCTCGCCGCCGGGAGCCCGGTGACCCTCGTGGAGGCGGACGCGGACCGGGTCGACGCCTCGCGCCGCGCCGTGGAGACGAGCCTCGACGGCGCCGCGCAGCGCGGCAAGCTCCCCGAGGGCGTGGGGCGCGACGACCTGCTGGGGCGCCTGACGATGTCCACCAGCGTCGACGAGCTGCCCGGCGACACCGCGCTCGTCGTCGAGGCCGTGCCCGAGCGCGTCGACATCAAGCAGGCCGTGCTGGGCGGGGCCGCGCGCGCCTGCCCGGCCGCGGTGCTGGCGTCGAACACCTCGTCGCTCTCGATCGGCGCGATCGCCGCGGACCTGCCCGGCGACCGCGTCATCGGCATGCACTTCTTCAACCCGGTGCCCGCCCAGAAGCTCGTCGAGCTGGTGGTGCACCCGGGGACGTCGGAGGAGACGACCGCCGAGACCCGCGGGTGGGTCGAGGCGCTGGGCAAGACCGCGATCGTCGTCAACGACGCCCCCGGCTTCGCCACCTCGCGGCTCGGCCTGACCGTCGGGCTCGAGGCGATCCGGATGGTCGAGGAGGGCGTGGCGAGCCCGGAGGACATCGACACCGGCATGCAGCTGGGCTACCGCTGGCCGATGGGCCCGCTGCGCCTGACCGACGTCGTCGGGCTCGACGTGCGCCTCGCGATCGCCGAGCACCTGACCCGCGAGCTGGGCCCGCGCTTCGAGCCGCCCCAGCTGCTGCGGGACAAGGTCGCGCGCGGCGAGCTCGGACAGAAGTCCGGGCGCGGCTTCTACGACTGGAGCTGACGTGGAGCTGGGACTCGCCGGACGGGTCGCGATCGTCACCGGCGCCTCGCGCGGCATCGGCCTGTCGTGCGCGCGGGAGCTCGCCACCGAGGGCGCGCACGTCGTGCTCGTCGCGCGCGACGCCGAGGCGCTGGAGACGGCGGCCGGGCGGGTGCGCTCGGCCGGGCCGGCGTCGACGGTGCTGCCGATCGCCGCGGACACCACCGACGACGTGTCGGTGCGGGCCATGGTCGCGCGGGTCGTCGACGAGCTCGGTGGCGTCGACGTGCTGGTCAACGCCGCCGCGCGCCCGGCGGGCGGCGCCCCGATCCCCCCGCTGACCGAGCTCACCGACGACGCGGTGCTCTCCGAGGTCGACACCAAGGTCCTCGGCTACCTGCGCACCGCGCGCGCCGTGGCGCCGCACATGACCGCGCAGGGCTGGGGCCGGATCGTCAACGTCTCGGGCCTCAACGCGCGCCGCACGGGGTCGATCGCGGGGACGATCCGCAACGTCGGCGTCGCCGCGCTGACCGCCAACCTCGCCGACGAGCTGGGCCCCCACGGTGTCGGCGTCGTCGTCGTGCACCCGGGCTACACCGAGACCGAGCGGACGGCCGGCATGATCGCCGACCGGATGGCGGCGAGCGGCCTCTCGGAGGACGAGGTGCGCGGGGAGCTGGCGAAGGGCACCAGCCTGGGCCGGATCATGACCGCGGACGAGGTGGCCGACGTCGTCGTCTTCCTCGCCTCGCCCCGGGCCGTCGCGGTCACCGGCGGCGCCGTCGCGGCCGCGGGCGGCGAGCGGGGCGTCGTGCACTACTAGCCGGTCGCGCCGAGGAGAATCCCCCCACACATGCACGAACCGGCGCCCCGTGATCGGGACGCCGGTTCGTGATCTGGGAGGAAGTGTCAGCTCGGGACCCGCACGGTCCCGGTCGTCCCACCGACCGCTTGTCTGCGCTCAGCGGCGTGGAGTCTGGTGTGGATCAGCTCCCGTGCGCGGTGCGGCGCCGGGTCGACCGGGTCCAGTGATGCGGTGCGGGGTCTTCCCTGCGTCCAATCCATCACCTCTTCCCGGTCATTCCACTGATGCGCTGGCGCGGTGCGGATCAGCCCTCAGCTCGTGTGATCGGCACCACAGCGACCCGTCCGACGGTACTCACCGCGCGCCCGGGGTCAAGGGGTTCGACGCTCCAGCGCCAACAGCAATCGCTTGCGTTCGACGCCGGGTCCCCCACCCGAGGGACGGCCGGCGGCGTTGACGACCCGGTGACACGGAACGAGCAGGCTGACCGGATTGCGCGCGTTCGCCGTGCCGACGGCCTGGGCCGCCCGCGGCCGTCCGATCGCCGCCGCGAGCGCGCCGTACGTCGTCACCTCGCCGTAGGGCACGTCGCCCAGCGCGGCCCAGACGGCGCGCGAGAACGGGGTGCCGGGCGGGTCGACGGGCACGTCGAAGCGGCGTCGGTCACCGGCGAAGTACTCGCCGAGCTCGCCCTCGAGGTCGTCGAGCCCGGCGCACGTGCCGCCGTCGGGGTGGCCGAAGGCCGGGTCGGCGTCGCGTTCCCGCTGGTCGTGGACGTGCAGGCCGGAGACGGCGTCGCGGTCGGTGTCCCAGGTCAGGGTGAGCGGGCCGATGGGGCTCTCGACGACGCGGAAGCAGCGCACGCGTCCCGGTCTACCCGACGGGGTAGGCAGCACGCGTGCGTGCCATCGGAGTGAACACCTACGGAGGACCGGACGCCCTCGAGGTCGTCGAGCTGCCCGAGCCCCACGCCGGGCCCGGCGAGGCCCGCCTGCGGGTGCGGGCGGCGGCGGTGAACCCGACCGACACCCTCGCCCGCGACGGGTCCCGCGCCTCGAACGCATCCAGCACAGCACGCCGATGGGGCAAGGACCCGCCGCCGTACGTGCCGGGCATGGACGCCGCCGGCGAGGTCGACGAGATCGGCGAGGGCACCGACACCGAGCTCCACGTCGGCGACGCCGCGATGGCGATCGTGGTGCCCGACGGCAGCCACGGGGCCTACGCCGAGCACGTCGTCGTGCCCGCGGGGTCGGTGGTGCGCGCGCCGGCGGGGACGTCGGCGGTCGAGGCGTCCACGCTGCCGATGAACGGGCTCACCGCGCGACTGGCGCTCGACACGCTCGCGCTGGCCCCCGGGCAGACCGTCGCGGTGACGGGCGCGGCGGGCGCCCTCGGCGGCTACGTGGTGCAGCTCGCGAAGGCCGACCGGCTCACCGTCGTCGCCGACGCGTCCGAGGCCGACGAGGCGCTCGTGCGGTCGCTGGGCGCCGACGTGGTCGTGCGCCGGGGCGACGACGTCGCCGCCCGCATCCGCGAGAGCCAGCCCGGCGGCGTCGACGCGGTCGTCGACGGGTCGCTGCAGGGCGACGCGCTGCTCGACGCCGTCCGCGACGGCGGTCGCATCGCCACCGTGCGCGGGCACCGGGGCGCGGACGAGCGCGGGATCACGTGGCACCCGGTGCTGGTGCGCGACGTCGCGACCGACCACGCGGCCCTGGACGCGCTGCGCCGGCAGGCCGAGGAGGGCGTGCTGACCCTGCGCGTCGCCGACACGATCCCGGCCGAGAAGGCCCCCGAGGCCCACCGCCGCCTCGAGGCCGGGGGCGTCCGGGGCCGTCTGGTCCTGACGTTCTGAGCCCTACGTGCGTGATCTTCTGAGCTATCACTCAGAAGATCACGCACGTGGCTAGCCGAACGTGTCCATCAGTTCCGTCACGCAGAGGACCAGGAAGAGCACGGCCGCGCCGACGAGCAACGTCGTCGAGAGCCACCCGTTGCGCCACTCGCGCGGCGTCCGGCTGCTGTTGAGCAGCCACAGCAGCGTGATCGCCAGGAACGGCATGAAGAACGCGCCGAGGGCGCCGTACGCCACGACCAGCGCGAACGGCCGGCCGAGGAACAGCAGCACGATCGGCGGGAACGTCAGCCACAGCAGGTAGAGCCGGAACGGGGTGCTGCGCTCGGCGTCGTCGCTGAGCTGGCCGGCGGCCTGGAGCTCCTCGGGGGTCTTCGCGACCGCCTCGCGGCGGGTGCGCACGAAGTCGGTGACCATCAGGCTCACGCCCTGCCACACCCCGAGCAGCGACGAGAACGACGTCGCGAAGAACCCGACGAGGAACAGCGTCGCGATCACCGGGCCGAAGCGCTGCTCGAGGATCGCGTCGAGGTCGAGCAGGCCGCGGTCGCTCTCGACCAGCGCGATGTTGGCCGTGTACAGCAGCTCCGCGCCCACCACCAGCATGGCCGCGACGAAGATGCCGGTGGTGATGTAGGCGACGCGGTTGTCGAGGCGCATGACCTTGATCCACGAGCTGTCGCGCCAGCCCTTGGCGTTGACCCAGTAGCCGTACGCCGCCATCGTCACCGTGCCGCCGACGCCGCCGACCAGCCCGAGCGTGTAGATCCCCGAGCCCTGCGGCAGCGTCGGGATCAGGCCCGCGAGCATCGCCGGGACGTCGGGCAGCACGAGGATCGCGAGGCCCACCACGACGACGAACATGACGCCGACGAGCACGGTCATGATCTTCTCGAAGAGCGGGTACGAGCCGAACCACACGAGGACCAGCCCGACCAGGCCGCACGGGATGCCCCACGCCGGGATCGACCCGCCGAACATCGCCGCGAGCGGCAGCGCCGACGACGTCATCGCCGTCGCGCCGTAGACGAAGCCCCAGATCGCGACGTAGACGACGAAGTAGACCGTCGTCCACGGCCCCAGCGAGCGCCAGCCCGCGAAGATCGTCGAGCCGGTCGCGAGGTGCCAGCGGCCCGTCGCCTCGGCCAGCGCGATCTTGACGACGACGCCGAGCACCACCGCCCAGAGCAGCGTGTAGCCGTACTCGGCGCCGGCGACCAGCGTCGCGACCAGGTCGCCCGCGCCCACGCCCGTCGCCGCCACGACGATGCCCGGGCCGACGATGCTCCAGCGTCGCGTCTGCCGGCCCTCGCTCGTACCGACGTCGTCCGTGCCCCGATCGGTCATACGGGGCAGTTCACCACGGTGCGACGGCTTTTCGGTAGCCGTCCGTCACCGGGCGGTCACTCCGACGTGGTCGGCGAGGAAGGCGGCGACCTGCGGGCGGGTCACCTGCGCGCCGGGGCTGCCGAAGGGGAAGTCGAAGACGTGGTCGGCGTGCGGCACCTCGACCAGCCGCCCCGGCACACCCGCGGCGCGCAGGGCGCCGTCGTAGGCGTGGACGCGGTCGGGGTAGACGAAGTGGTCGGCGGACCCGAGCACGAGCAGGGTCGGCGGCAGGTCGGGGCGCACGAGGTCGACGGGCGAGGCGGCTGCCGTCTCGGCCGGTCGCTCGGTGGCCCGGCCGCCGAGGACCGCGTCCTGGAGCGAGCGGTCCACGATCCGCAGGTCGGTGGCGGGGTAGTAGGCGACGACGGCGCGGGGGCGGGGTGCGCTCAGCTCGCCCGCCAGGATGCCGGCGGTCGTGCTCAGCGCGAGCGTGGCGCCCGCCGACTGCCCGGCGAGGACGATCCGGTCCGGGTCGAGGTGCTCCTCGGCGGCGTGCGTGGCGGCCCACGCGGCGGCGGCCGCGACGTCGTGGCGCTGGCCCTCCCCCACCGGCCCGGGCGGCGGCAGGCGGTACTCGACGGACACGACGGCGTACCCGCGGTCGGCGAGCCAGCGGTTCAGCGCGGTGCGGTCGTCGCGCTCGCCGCGGACCCAGCTGCCGCCGTGCACCCAGACGACCACGGGGTGCGGACCGGGGCCCGCGGGCCGGTAGAGGTCGAGGTCCAGCGGACGCCCGAGCTCGTCGACGGCGTACTGCTCGGTGCGGTCGGGGTGCCCGTCGGGCTGGCCGACGACGGTCAGCGCAGCCCACCAGTCGATCTCCTCGTCGCCCGCCTGGGCCCTGACGACGGCGGTCAGCGCGAGGGCGGCGACGAGCGCGACGGCGGCGACGACCACCCCGTCGCGTCCTCCGAGAGCCCAGGTCGCGGCGCCGAGCCCGATCCCGAGCGCGGCGGCGAGCGCGGCGTGCACGGGGTACTGGCCGGTGACGAACGACCCGAGGAACCCGATCACCGGCAGACGCGGGGCATACGAGCCGACGGCGACGACGAGCACGAGGAGCAGCCACACGATCCCCACCGTGCGCACCAGCCACACGAGCACCCTCGGTCCCCTCCCGCCGACGATCACCTCACCACGCGGGACCTCCGCGCCGCGCTCGCGGGCGGTTCGCGGGGTGTGGCGCGGGCCTCGGGGTCACCCTGCTCGGCAGCGAACGGGCGGTTCGCTGCTTCTGGGCGCTCGACGTCCCCGTTGATCACGCGGGCGGGGTGGTCCTCGGCGATCCTTCGGTGATCAGGAGCGCGGTATGCACCTTGCAACGCGGCCCGGGGTGCACAGCGCTCTCGTGATCTCCGCGGGCACGAGCCCCGGCGTGTCGCGCAGCGAGGATGTGGCGATCCTGGCGTCACACGCCAGCAAAGCCGCATCGCTCGCACGACCACGGCGCCGGCTCGCTCGCCCCGAGCCGAGATCGTGGGGGCTTTCCTCACGTTCAACGCCGGCGTGGCCGCCACGCTGACAACACCGTCACCCGAACGCCGCGGGGACGCGCCGGCCGGGCGGGGCGGTGAGGACGCGGCGGGCGGCGACGGCCACGACGGCGAGCAGGGCCACGACCGCCGCCACGGTGACGGCGAGCGGCGGCGCCATGGCGACGATCGCCCCGAGCGCCCAGACCACGGACGCCGCGTAGGGCACGGCGCCCGCCGTGAACGCGACGACCGCCGACGCGATCGCCCCGGTCACGAGCAGGACGAGCGCGCCCAGCACGGTCAGGTCGCCCGGCGCGCCGAGGAACGTGCCGGTGGTGGCCGCGCCGACGACGGTCGCGACGCTCACCCACCCCGCGTAGAGGGCGACGGGTCCGTGGAGCATCAGCCGGTCGCCGGCACCCGCCGCCGGCAGACGGGTGAGCTGCGCCAGGGCCGCCGCGAGGACCACGAGCAGGGCGACGATGATCACCTGCGCGAGCACCACCGCCCGCGCCGAGAACGCGAGGATCCAGCCCGCGTTGAGCAGGGTCGAGGCGACGAGCCACCAGCCCGTCGCCCGGTGCACCGCGCGCTCGGGCTGGCCGGGCAGCACCTGGCGCACCGCGAGCACCAGGAGCCCCGCGTACACCAGGCCCCAGATCGAGAACGCCGCCGGGACGGGCATGACGACCGTGGTGTTCTCGCGCGCCACGACCCCCACCGACAGCCCGAACGCCCCGGAGCCGCCCAGCCCCCCGGCGACGACCTGCAGCAGCGCCCCGGCGAGCAGCGCCCCGGCCCGGACCCGGTCGGCGACCGTCGCCCTCGTGATCACCGCAGTCACGGCAACATCCCTCCATCGTGGAATCTCTCGATCGTCGAGATTACTCGCCGGGTCGATACGATGCACGGCGAAGGAGGTGGGCCCGTGGCCGAGGAGCGTGACGCTCTCGTTCGGCTCCTGCAGGACTACGCCGACGAGGCCGGGCGGCTCGGTCACGTGTTCGCCGCCGAGCAGGGCCTGCACCGCACCGACGCCGCCGCGCTGCTCGCCGTCCTGCGCGCCGAGCGGGCCGGCGCGGCGCTGACCCCGGGCCGGCTCGGCGAGGAGGTCGGGCTCTCGTCGGGCGCCACGACGGCCGCGGTCGACCGTCTCGAGCGGCTCGGCCACCTCCACCGGGTCCGCGACGACGCCGACCGGCGCCGCGTGACCCTGCACCACGACCCGGCCGGCGAAGCCGTCGGGCGCGCCTTCTTCGGCCCGCTCGCCACGCGCCTCGACGCCGTGCTCGCCGGCTACACGCCCGCCGAACTGGACGTCGTCCACCGTTTCCTCACCGACGTCGTCGCGTCGGTCGCCGAGCACCGCGCCGAGATGATCACGGAGAACCCGCAGGGATGAGCTCGCCGATCGGCTCCCGCGCCGGGGCCGTCGCGGTCGCCGTCGCCGTGGTGGCCGTGCTGGCCCTGGTCATCACACTGATCGTCGTGCTGTCGAACAGCGAGATCGCCGCGCGTCCCCGGTGCACGATCACCGCGCCGCCGGACTCCCCCGGCCTGCCCGCGACCTGGACACTCTCGCCCGAGCAGGCCGACAGCGCGGCGACGATCGTCGGGGTCGGCCGGCGCCTCGGCGTCCCCGACCGCGCGGTGACGATCGCCCTCGCCACCGCCATCCAGGAGTCGACCCTGGCGAACCTCCGCGGCGGCGACCGCGACTCGCTCGGCCTGTTCCAGCAGCGCCCGAGCCAGGGTTGGGGCAGCGAGGAGGAGATCCTCGACCCGGTCTACGCCACCACGGCGTTCTACGAGGCGCTGCTGCAGGTGCCCGGCTGGTCGTCGATGGACATCACCGTCGCCGCGCAGACCGTCCAGCGCAGCGGCTTCCCCGAGGCCTACGCCGACCACGAGCCCGAGGCGCGCCTCATGGCCGTCGCCCTGCTCGGGCAGGCGCCGGCCGCGATGACCTGCGTCGACCTCTCGACGACCCCGGCCGCCGACCCCGGCAGCGGCGCCGTCGCCGAGCTCGCCGCGTCCGAGCTCGGCACCCGGCGCCTCTCCGGCGCGCAGGAGCCCGAGGCGGGCTGGGCCATCGCGACCTGGCTCGTCGCGCACGCCCAGCGCCTCGCGCTCGAGAGCGTCACCTTCGACGGGCGGACCTGGACGGTCGCCGCGGGGACGTGGGACCAGACCGGTCCCGCCGACGGGCAGCTGTCGCTGCGCCGCCTCGGCCAGCCCTGAGCGCTACCCCAGCAGCAGGAACGCGCCCGCGCCGACGAGCACGAGGACGGCGAGCACGATCAGGGCGACGCCGAGGCGGCGCACCGCGGACCACGGCTCGTGCTCCCCCGGGCCGGGGCCCTCGTCGGGGACGTCCTGGGGCCGGGTGCCGGTGGGGCCCGCACCGCCGCCCACCGGGGCGGGCCGGTTGATCACCTCGGTGCGCAGGGTGGGGTCCGGGGCGGCGAAGCGGCGCAGGTCGTCGGCGAGCTCGCGGGCGTCGTGGTGGCGCATCGCGGGCTCGAGCGCCAGCGCGCGCAGCACCACGGCGTCGAGGTCGGGCGAGATCTCGCCGCTGACCTGGCGGGGCGGCACCGGGGACTCGCGCAGGCGCTGCGAGGCCACCTCGACCGAGCTCGGCCCGCGGAACGGGACCTGCCCGGTGAGCAGCTCGTAGAGCGTGCAGCCCACCGCGTAGACGTCGCTGCGGCCGTCGAGCGGATCGCAGCGGACCTGCTCCGGCGAGAGGTAGGCGGCCGTCCCGACGACGACGCCGGTGTTGGTGAAGCCCTCGACGTCCGCGACGCGGGCGATCCCGAAGTCCATCAGTTTCACGGTGCCGTCGGAGCAGCGCATGACGTTGCCGGGGTTGACGTCGCGGTGGACGACGCCGCGGTCGTGCGCCGCGGCGAGCGCCTCGCACACCGGGACCAGCACCGACGCGGCCTCGTCCGGCGTGAGCCGGCCCCGGTCGGCCAGCTCGTCGCGCAGCGTGCGGCCCTCGACGAGCTCCATGACGACGAAGACCTCGCCGCCGTCCGCCGCCCCGACGTCGTGGACGGCCACGACGTGCGGGTGGTCGATGACCGCCGCGGCGCGCGCCTCGTCGCGCAGCCGCCAGCCGTACTCGGCGTCCCCGCGGTACTCCGAGGGCAGGAGCTTGACCGCGACCGTGCGGCCGAGCTCGCGGTCGACCGCCCGGTGCACCTCGGCCATGCCGCCGCGCCCGATCAGCCCCTGGAGCTCGTACCGGTCGGCGAGCACGCGCGACCCCTCGGGAGCGCTCACATCCGCCGCGTCCGGGCCGCGTCGCCGCCCGCGAGCAGCGCGTCGAAGACGTAGCGCTGGTCGACCATCGCCTGGCGCATGTCCTCGGTGCCGGCGCTGCCGTCCTCGACGTCGGTCGACACGCGGTGGGCCGAGCGGTAGCGCTCGACGAGATCCGGGTGGTCGACCGAGATCATCTTGGCGCGCTCGGAGAACTGCTCGACGGGGTAGCCGCGCTCGCGCATCACCTGCTGCACGAGCAGGTCGGCGTCGCGCAGCCCGGTCGACGGGTTCTCGACGAAGCTCGACTGCGCCGTCTCCCACGCCTGCCCAAAGCGGTCGCGCTCGCCGCCGTCGAGCTCGCGCACCTCGAGCGCGCGACGCCGCTTGAGACGCGCCCGCAGCTCGCGCTCGCCGTCGCGCGTGCCGTACTCCTCGACGACGCGGTCGTACTCGTCGCCGAACTGGCTGCGCAGCGCCGCGCGCCGCGACCGCGACCGGCTGCGCGCGACCACGACGAGCACGACGCCGAGGATCAGCACCACCACGGCGACCCCGACGATGATCAGGATCGGATCCACTGCACCCCTCCGTGCCACCTGCTCTGACTGGTGACGATCAAACCATCGGGTGCCCGCCGGACCCGGCCGCGGAGCACCGTTCGAGTGACGAGTCGCCGAACGGTTCCCCTCCGCTACTCCGCCCGCTCAGCCGGGGACGACCATCCAGCCCAGCACCGGCGTCGACTGCAGGTACACGAGCACGCACATGCCCGCGAGGAACACGATGCTCCAGAGCAGGACGCGGCGGAGGATCTCGCCCTCGCGCCCGCTCATCGCGACCGCCGAGGCCGCGATCGCGAGGTTCTGCGGCGAGATCATCTTGCCGAGCACGCCGCCCGAGCTGTTCGCCGCCGCGAGCAGGATCGGGTCGAGCCCCGCGCCGCGCGCGGCGGTGACCTGCAGCGCGCCGAACAGCGAGTTCGCCGATGTGTCCGACCCCGTGACCGCGACGCCCAGCCAGCCCAGCACCGGGGAGAGGACGGCGAAGAAGCCGCCCGTGCCCGCGAGCAGCCCGCCGAGCGTGAGCGTCTGGCCCGAGGTGTTCATGACGTAGGCCAGCGCGAGCACCGCCATGACGGTGACGATCGCCGTGCGCAGCTGCACGAGCGTGCGCCCGTAGGCGGCGACCGCCGCGCCCGGGCGCAGCCGCAGCACCAGGGCGGTGAGGACGCCGGCGATGAGCAGGATCGTCCCGGCGGCCTCGAGCCAGTTCAGGGTGAAGGTCTGGGTGGACACCGGCTTGCCGGCCTCGGTGACCACGTTGAGCCCCGGCCAGTTGAACTTCGTCGTCGTCGCCCCGAGCGCGTCGTCGACGACCGGGATCTGCTGGATCGAGAACAGCGCGATGATGATCAGGTACGGCATGTAGGCGAGGACCACGTCGCGGCGGCTGTCCCGGGTGTGGTCGTCGTGGTCGGCCCCCTCGGGGGCCTGTGGTGTGCCGGGCTCGTCGCCCGTCGCTGCGCCCCCGGAGCCGCCGGAACCCACGGGCACGGTCTCACGGGTGTCGGACGACGCGGCGGTGGTGACCGCGGCCCGCTGCGGCGGGCGGATGCGCACGAGCAGCACGACGGCCCCGGCCGCGAGCAGCGCCGCGACGATGTCGGTCAGCGGGAGCGAGAGGTAGTTCGACGTGGCGAACTGCGCGATCCCGAACACGAGTCCCGAGACCAGCGCCACCGGCCAGGTCTCCCGGATGCCCTTCCACCCGTCGACGAGCCCCACGAGCACGAAGGGCACGAACACGGCGAGGATCGGGGTCTGGCGACCGACCATGGCACCCAGGGCGTCCTCGGGCAGACCGGTCACGGACGCCAGCGTCGTGATCGGCACCGCGATCGCCCCGAAGGCGACGGGCGCGGTGTTGGCGACCAGGGCCACCACGGCCGCCTTGAGCGGGCTGAACCGCAGGGCGATGAGCATGACGGTGCAGATGGCGACCGGGGTGCCGAAGCCCGCCAGCGCCTCGAGCAGCGCACCGAAGCAGAAGGCGATGATCACCGCTTGGACCCGCTGGTCGTCCGAGACCGAGCCGAACGAGCGGCGCAGGACGTCGAAGTGCCCCGTCACCACGGTCATCTGGTAGATCCAGAGCGCGTTGATGACGATCCACAAGATCGGGAAGAACCCGAACACGGCGCCCTCGGTGCCGGCGAGCAGCGCCTGCCCGACCGGCATCCCGTAGGCGATCACCGCGACGAGCAGCGCGACCGCGAGCCCGATCAGCGACGCCAGCCATGCCCGGACGCGCAGGCCTCCGAGCAGGACGAACAGGGTGAGCAGCGGGAGCACCGCGACCAGCGAGCTCAGCGCCAGCGACCCTCCGAGCGGGGTGTCGTTCTGCACGTACACGGTGCCCACCTCCGAGACGCAGCAGTGCGTTGGTGGCGCAGAGTGCCCGTTCCGTCGCCCCGTGTCGACACGAACCGGTGACGGGCTTTCGGGGAACGGAAACGTCAAGTCTTGGTGAGTTCTCTGGCGGTCGCGCTCCGCGAGGAGCACCCTGCACGCCGTGACGACGACCCCGACAGAGACGACCGGCTCCACCGACCGCCGCTTCTTCGGCCACCCGCTGGCCCTGGGCACCGTGTTCTCGGTCGAGCTGTGGGAACGCTTCTCGTTCTACGGGATGCAGGCCGTCATGGCGTACTACCTGTACTACGCCGTGGCCGAGGGCGGGCTCGGGTTCCCCGAGGAGTCCGCGACGAGCGTCATCGGCGCCTACGGCGGCCTGGTCTACCTCGCGGCCGTGGTCGGCGCGTGGGTCGCCGATCGCCTGCTCGGCGCGGAGCGCACGCTCTTCTTCTCCGCGGTCCTGGTGATGGCGGGCCACCTCGCCCTGGCGATCCTGCCCGGGGTCCTCGGCGTCGCGGTCGGCCTCGTGCTGGTCGCGCTGGGCAGCGGCGGGGTGAAGACGGCGGCGACGACCGTCGTCGGCTCGCTCTACGACCGCAACGACCCGCGCGCCGACGCCGGCTTCTCGATCTTCTACATGGGCGTGAACATCGGCGCGCTCGTCGGACCGCTGCTCACCGGCCTGACCCAGGAGCTCGCCGGCTTCCACTGGGCCTTCGGGCTCGCCGCGATCGGCATGGCGATCGGTCTGACGATCTACACCCTGGGCCGGCGCGGCCTCCCCGCCAGCGCCGCGGTCGTGCCCAACCCGCTGCCCGCCGGCGCCTGGGTGCGCCCGGCCCTCGTCGCGGTCGCCGTCGTCGTGCTCGTCGCCGTCGGCTTCACCACCGGCATCCTCTCGGCGGCCACGCTCTCGACGAGCGTCGCGGTCGTCGTCGCCCTCATCGCGATCGCGATCTTCGCGATCATGCTGAGCAGCCCGAAGGTGGACGACGACGAGCGCAGCCGCGTGCGGGCGTTCATCCCGATGTGGCTCGGCAGCGTGGTGTTCTGGTCGCTGTTCCAGCAGCAGTTCACCGTCGTCACCCTGTATTCCGACACACGCCTGGACCGGAACCTGTTCGGCTGGGAGATGCCGATCGCCTGGGTGAACTCGATCCAGCCCTTCTGGGTCATCGTGCTCGCCCCGCTGTTCGCGCTGCTGTGGACCAAGCTCGGCGACCGGGCCCCGTCGACCGCGGTCAAGTTCGCCCTCGGCGCCGGCCTGATGGGCGTGGCGTTCCTGCTGTTCCTGCCGTGGGCCGGCGGCGGCGTCAACACGACGCCGGTGCTCGCGATCGTGTTCATCCTGCTGGTGTTCACCCTCGCCGAGCTCAACCTCTCGCCGGTCGGGCTCTCGCTCTCGACCCGCGTCGGACCGGCCGCGTTCCGCAACCAGACGGTGGCGCTGTTCTACCTGTCGGTCTCGCTGGGCTCGGCGCTCTCGGGGACGCTCGCCGGCTTCTACTCCCCCGAGACCGAGGGTGCCTACTTCGGCATCGTCGGCGGTGCGGCGATCGTCCTGGGCCTCGCGCTGTTCGCCCTGAGCCCGTGGATCCGGCGGGCGATGCGGGGCGTGCGGTAGAGACGTCCTCGTGGATCCCCTCGAGGAGCACCGCGCCCACCTGCTCGCCGTCGGGTACCGGCTGACGGGCTCGCGGGCCGACGCCGAGGACGCGCTGCAGGACGCGTGGCTGCGGTGGGACCGGCTCGGGCCCGACGGGCGCGACGCGGTGCGCGACGTCCGGGCCTGGCTCGCGACGACCGTGGCGCGCCTGTGCCTGGACCGGGTGCGCTCGGCGCCGGCGCGCCGCGAGAGCTACGTCGGCCCCTGGCTCCCCGAGCCGCTGCTCACCACGGGCCCCGACGACGTCCTCGACGCGGTCGTGGCGGCGGCGGACGTCCGGATGGCGACGATGCTCGTGCTCGAGCACCTCACCCCCGACCAGCGCGTCGCGCTCGTGCTGCACGACACCGTCGGGCTCGGGTTCGACGAGGTCGGCGCGGTGCTCGGCACCACCCCGTCCGCGGCCCGCCAGATCGCGCACCGGGGCCGGCGGCGGGTGCGCGAGGCGGCGCGGGCGGGCGAGCTGCCGGTGCCCGTCGGGGCGCCCGAACAGCGCCGGGTGCTCGACGCCTTCCTCGCCGCCCTCGGTGCCGCCGACGTCCCGGCGCTCGTCGCCGTCCTGCACCCCGACGCCGCGCTGCGCACCGACGGCGGCGGCGTCGTCAAGGCCGCACGCCGGGTGGTGCACGGGGCCGAGAAGATCGCGCGCCTGCTCGTGGCCCTCCTCGACGAGGTCGACCCGGGGGCCCTGTCGTCGATCCGGCCGGTGACCGTCAACGGCGAGGTCGGGATGCTCCTGCCGTCGTCACCCCCGATGGTCGGTGTCCTCACGGTCGTCGACGGGCGGGCGATCGGCGTGCACGTGGTGATGACCCCGGAGAAGCTCAGCTCCTGACCGGCACCTCGCACGCGTCGGCGAAGCCCTGCGCGTGCAGCCCGAGGGCGGCGTTGGCGCGGGCGCGCTGGTTCTCGACGGCCACGTGCTGGGTCAGCTCCACGAGCCCGGCGTGCCCGAGGCGGGCGTCGAGGTCGGCGACCTGGGCGTCGGTGACCGTGATCGGCTGCGCGGTCATGGCGTCGGCGTAGGCGAGGACCGCGCGCTCGTCGTCGTCGAAGGCGGGGTCGTCGGGCGCGCCGTCGGCGGTGGCCCGGCGCAGGTGGTCGAGGTCGAGGCCCTCGTGGAGCCAGAGCATCTCGCCGAAGTCGACGCACCAGGAGCAGCCGACGCGGGTGGCCGTGCGGTACACCGCGAGGTCGCGCAGCCGCGCGGGCAGGACCGTCGCCGACCGTTCCAGCAGCGACTCGCTCACGGCCGCGGTCCAGAACAGGCGCGGGTGGTGGCGCAGGGCGGCGAACGGCTCGGGGACCTCGCCGAAACGGCGGCGCGCGAACGCGTAGGCGAGGCGGCCGAGGACGCCGGCGTCGCGGTCGGGGACGAGGGGGATGCGGGGCATGGGATCTCCTGGGGTCGGTGGGTGACCAGAGGACGGCGCAGCCCCGCGGAACGTGACACGGTGTCGGTCATGGAGGCCTCCGACTTCGCCGATGTCCTGTCCTCGGTCCGCGAGTTCGTGCGCGAGGAGGTGGTGCCGCGCGAGGACGAGATCGAGGCGGCCGACGAGGTCCCCGAGAAGCTGCGCGCGCAGTGCAAGGCGATGGGGCTCTACGGTTTCGCGATCCCCGAGGAGTTCGGCGGCATCGGGCTCTCGATGGCCGAGGAGGTCGAGCTCGCGATGGAGCTCGGCTGGACCACGCCGTCGCTGCGCTCGTTGTTCGGCACCAACAACGGCATCGCCGGCCAGGTCCTGCTCACCGGCGGGACGGCCGAGCAGCAGCAGGAGTGGCTGCCGCGGCTGGCGTCCGGCGCGGTCGTCGCCTCCTTCGCGCTCACCGAGCCCGACGCCGGCTCCGACCCCTCGTCGCTGACGACGAAGGCCGTCCGGGACGGCGAGGAGTTCGTGATCACCGGCGCCAAGCGCTGGATCACCAACGCCCCGCTCGCGGACGTCCTCATGGTCTTCGCCCGCACCGACCCGGACGCTGCGCCCGCCAAGGGCATCTCCACGTTCCTCGTGCCCACGTCGGCGGCCGGGGTGTCGTTCTCCGAGCACGACGCGAAGATGGGCCAGCGCGGCTCGTGGACGTGCGAGGTCTACCTCGACGACGTCCGGGTGCCGGCGGCCAACCTCGTCGGCGGTGAGCAGGGCCTGCACCGCGGCTTCGTCACCGCCATGCGCTGCCTCGCGCACGGGCGCCTGCACATCGCGGCCCTGTGCATGGGCATGGCGGCGCGGCTGGTGCACGAGATGACCGGGTTCGCCCAGGAGCGCGAGCAGGGCGGGCACCGGATCGCCGCGTACCAGCTCGTCCAGGGCCTGGTGGCCGACTCGGTCACCGACTGGCACGCCGGGCGCGCCCTGGTCCGCGAGGCCGCGAAGGCCTACGACGACGGCTCGGACACGACGCTGGGCCCGTCGACGGCGAAGTACTTCTGCTCCGAGGCGGTCGGGCGCATCGCGGACCGGGCGGTGCAGGTCCACGGCGGCTCGGGCTACATGCGCGGCGTGCCGGTGGAGCGGCTCTACCGCGACGCGCGCCTCTTCCGGATCTACGAGGGCACCAGCCAGATCCAGCAGGTGATCATCGCCCGCGGGGTCCTGGGAGGCGCTGCGCGCACGTGAGGGATATGGGTCGCCCTGGCGACCCATATCCCTCACGTGCGTAGCATCCGATCATGGCGCTCGACGGCCGCGTCCTCGCGGCACTCGTCCGGCCCGGTGCGCGGATCGCGCTGGCCGACGGCACGGGCAGCCCCCGCGCCGCGTACCCGCTGCTCTCGGCGCTGGCCCGCGAGCGCGGCGACCTGCGCCTGGTCACCGGCTGGCTGCCGGGTCCCGCCGACGGCCTCGAGCTCGACGCGTTCGCCGACGCGCGCACGGTGATGCCCGGCTGGGGCCTGCGGCGCGCCGCGGACGCCGGGCACGTGCGGGCGGTGCCGGCGCGCCTGTCCGCCGTGCCCGCCCTCGTCGCCGGCCCCCTGCGCCCCGACCTGCTCGTGGTCGCCGCCGCGCCCGGCCCCGTCGGCCCGGTGCTCGGCAGCGAGGCGTCCTGGGTGCGCGCGGTGATCGACCTGGGCGTGCCGGTGGCCGTCGTCCTCGACCCCGAGCTCCCCCGCGCCGTGTCCGGTCCCCCGCTGCCGGACGAGCAGGTGTTCGTGCTCGGCGAGGTGTCCGAGGGCCCGCACGTCGTGGACCCCGCGGAACCGAGCGACGCGCACCGGGCGATCGGGGGTCACGTCGCGGGCCTGCTCACCGACGGCGTGCGCCTGCAGTGGGCGCCCGGCCAGCTCGGCGCGGCGGTCGTCGACGGGGTGCGGGCGGCCGGGGTGCGGGTGCGCGCCGACTCCGGGCTGCTCGGCGACGGCGTCGTGGCGCTCGAGAAGGCCGGGCTGCTGATTGGCGACCCCGTCGCCACCTACCTCGTCGGGTCCCGCGAGCTCTACGCCTGGGCCGACGCCCGCGGGCGCGCCGGCCGCGCCGTCGTGCACCGCATCGAGCACACCCACGACCCCGGACGCCTGGCGGCCGACCCGCCGCTCGTCGCGGTCAACACGGCGGTGGAGATCGACCGTGACGGTCAGGTCAACGTCGAGGGCACGGCGACCGCGCTGGTCGGCGGCATCGGCGGGCACCCCGACTACGCGGCGGCCGCGGCCCGGTCGGCGCGCAGCCTGTCGGTGATCGCGCTCGCCGCGGAGCACCGCGGGCGCTCGACGCGCGTCGAGCGGCTCTCCCGCCCGGTCACCACGGCCTCGCACGACGTCGACGTCGTCGTCACCGAGCACGGCCACGCCGACCTGCGCGGCCTCGACCGTGACGAACGTCGTCGGGCCCTGGACCCGCTGTTCCCGGCCTAGGGTGGGTACGCCTGCACGACAGCACGCGTTCACCCCGCCGACCCCCGGAGGACACCCCATGGCCGACGGCACCGCCACCCCCGCTCGCCCGCACCTCGCCGCCGTGCCCGACGAGACGGTGACCCGCACGCCGCCGCTGCCGTCCGAGACGTCCCCCGAGCCGTGGGAGGCGCCCGACCTGCTCGCCGCCCTCGACGCCGGGGACGAGGAGGCCGTGCACGCCTGGGTCCGCGCGCACACCCCCGAGCCGGAGAGCCTGCTGCTCTACGGGCTCTACGTCGGCGCCGGGATCCTCGGGCTCGTCGAGTGGCCCTCGGTGCTGCTCGCCATGCTCGGCCAGCTGATCGTCGACCGGCGCTTCGGCGGCGTGGAGGCACTCGCGGCCGAGCTGCGCGCCCGCGTGGAGTCGGTGCGGGCGTAGATCAGGAGCGCACGAGGCGGGCGATCGCCGCGGAGGCCTCCTGGACCTTCTCGGCCGCCTCCTCGTCGCCGGCCTTGGCGGCGTCGACGACGCAGCCGCCCATGTGCTCCTCGAGCAGGCCGAGCGCGACGTTCTGCAGGGCCCGCGTCGCCGCGGAGACCTGGGTGAGCACGTCGATGCAGTACTTGTCGTCCTCGATCATCCGCGCGATGCCGCGGACCTGACCCTCGATCCGGCGCAGACGCCGCAGATGGTCGTCCTTGCTGTCCGCGTAGCCGTGCATGACCCTCCTCGCGCCGGGGTGCCGGGTCGAGGCTACCCGGCGGACGAGACCGGCCGGAGGTGATCGCGCGCGGCGCGGGCGACGGCCGACACCGTCTGGCGCGCCTGGTCGTAGCCCGGGGGCTGGCTCGACATCACGGCGACCATGTAGCGCCCGTCGATGATGCCGACCGAGTGCACCTCGGCCCGCGAGGCGATGCAGCACATCCAGCCCTGCTTGACCGGGGTGGCGCCGTCGAGGAAGCCGTAGCCCTGGTCGAACCCGTCGCCGGCCGTCCGGGCCGCCTGCCCCATCGCGCCGAGCATCAGGTCGCGGTCCTGCGCGGGCAGGTCGACCTGGATGTGGCGCAGCAGCTTGACCATGTCGCGCGCCGAGGTCTGCACCTCGCCCCACTGCGAGGAGTCCTCGGGGGTGCTGGTGTCCTCGAGGTCGAGCGACTGCGCCACCCGCGTGATCGCGCCGGGCCCGTCGTACTGGGTCCAGAGGGCGTTCATCGCCGGGTCGCTGCTCACGGTCAGGGCGGCGTGGACCAGGCGCAGGTCGCGGGGGGTCAGCGTCATCTCGCCGTCGCGCTGGCGCTGGAGCATGTCGACGACGACGAAGAGCTTCGCGAGCGACGCCGTGTCGAAGCGCTCCTCGCCGCCCGAGCCCGGGGCCAGCTCGCCGGTCGCGAGGTCGACGGCCGCGATGCCGACCGTGGCGCCGTCGCGTCCCCCCGCCGACTCCGCGGCCGAGACCGCCGAGGCGAGGTCGACCTCCGGCGCCTCGGGGGCGGTCGCGGGGCCGACCGACTCGACCGGCTCGGCGCCGCCCGGGATGGCCTGCAGCAGGCGGTCGGTGGAGGCCAGCGGGTCCGACGAGCCGGTGGACAGCGTCTCGACCGTGACCAGCGTCCCGGCGCAGAGCGCGCCGACCACGGCGGCGCCCAGCCCGACGGGCAGGCCGCGCTTGCGCTTGCGCGGGGCTGCGGTGGGCTGCGGGGTGCGGACCCGGCTCCCGTGCGCGCCACCCGTCCGGCGGGACGGCCGCTCGGTGCTCGTGACGGTCTCGGGGACCTCGGCGGGGAGCGCGACGGGCAGGCCCGGCGAGGTCCCGGTGGCGCGGCCTCGGCGGGGCGGGGCGTCGGCCGGGCGCTCGGTGGTGCGCGGGGGCTCCGCGCGGCGAGGCGCCGGGGCGGCGGGCCGGGCGGGCTGGACCGGCTCTGCCGGCGCCACGTCCGGGCGGCCGTGGCGTCCCGACGGGCGCGGGTCGATTCCGGGCGGCGGGACCAGGGGGGCGCCGACGGGGGGTCCGCCCGCGTGGCGGCCGCCGGGGCGGTCGGCGGGCGGTGGACCGGGTACCCGCGGAGGTGGTGCGGACGGGTACGGCGGCCAGGGTGTCGGCGAGGGTGCCGGCGAGGGTGCCGGCGGCATCGACGCCGGGCCGGCGTCGTACGGCACCGGTCGGCGGTGCGGCGGGGCGACGTGACCGGCGTGCGCCGTCGGGGCGGGCACCCGGCGCACCGGCGGAGCCGTGAGCACGGCCACACCCGTCGCCGGGCCCGTCGGCTCGACCGGCGCGCGATGGCGCGGCGGCGCGGCGACGGAGCCGCCGGAGCCGGCTGGACGAGGGGTTCCCGGTGGTCCGTCCGGCCCCGGCCGCGGCGGCGGCCGGTAGGAGGTCACGGTTGCATCACACCACCTCGCTCCCCGTGATCGACGACCCCCCGCCCGAAACGGCGACACGGTTTGACAGCCATACCCCCCAGGGGTACCAACGCGGAGGAGAGAGAGGGAGGCCCCGATGAGTGCACCGCCCACCTGGGACGCGCCGGCCCGCGACACGTCGCGCGTCGAGCTGGCGATCACCGGGATGACGTGCGCGTCGTGTGCCGCCCGCATCGAGAAGCGTCTCAACAAGCTCGACGGCGTCCGCGCGGGCGTCAACTTCGCCACCGGCACGGCCTCGGTCGAGCACCCGGCCTCGGTCGGTGTCGACGACCTGGTCGCGACCGTCGAGAAGCTCGGCTACGGCGCGGCCCCGCCGTCCGCCCGCCCGGACGACGCGGCCCCCGGCCCCGACCGCGCCGACGTCCTGCGCCACCGCCTGCTGGTCAGCATCGCGCTGACGCTGCCGGTCGTGGTGCTCGCGATGGTGCCCGCGTGGCAGTTCACGAACTGGCAGTGGCTCTCGGCGATCCTCGCCGCCCCCGTCGTCGTCTGGGGCGGGCAGGACATCCACCGCGCCGCGTGGACGAACCTGCGCCACGGCGCGGCGACGATGGACACGCTGGTGTCGGTCGGCACGCTGGCCGCGCTGGGCTGGTCGTTCTACGCCCTCTTCCTCGGCGGCGCCGGGATGCCGGGCATGACCCACCCGCTCTCTCTCACCGCCGACGCCGGCCCGGACGCGCTCTACCTCGAGGTCGCCGCCGCGGTGACGACGTTCGTGCTGGCCGGGCGCTGGTTCGAGGCCCGCGCCACGCGCCGCGCCGGCGACGCCCTGCGGGCCCTGCTCGACCTCGGCGCCAAGGACGTGGCGGTGCGCCGCGACGGGCGCGAGGAGCGCATCCCGGTCGAGCGGCTGGTCGTCGGCGACGAGTTCGTCGTGCGCCCCGGCGAGACCGTCGCCACCGACGGCGTCGTCGTCGAGGGTCGCGCCGCCGTCGACGCGAGCGCGATGACCGGCGAGTCCGTCCCGGTCGAGGTCGCCCCCGGGGACGCGGTCAGCGGCGCGACGGTCGCCGTCGGCGGGCGCCTGGTGGTCCGTGCGGACGCGGTCGGCGCCGACACCCAGCTCGCCCGGATCGCGCGCCGCGTCGCCGAGGCCCAGAACGGCAAGGCCGCCGCCCAGCGCCTCGCCGACCGCGTCTCGGCGGTGTTCGTCCCCGTCGTCATCGCGCTCTCGCTCGGCACGCTCGCGGTCTGGCTGCTCGCCGGCGCGGGCTCGTCGGCGGCGTTCACCGCGGCGGTCGCGGTCCTCATCATCGCCTGTCCCTGCGCGCTGGGCCTCGCGACGCCGACGGCGCTGATGGTCGGCACCGGACGCGGCGCCCAGCTCGGCATCCTGCTGCGCGGGCCCGAGGTCCTCGAGTCCACCCGGCGCGTCGACACCGTCGTCCTCGACAAGACCGGGACGGTGACCACCGGGGAGATGAGCCTGTCCGGGGTCGTCGCGCTGCCCGGGGTCGAGGAGGACGAGCTCCTGCTGCGGGCCGGCGCGCTCGAGGACGCCTCGGCGCACCCGGTCGCCCGCGCCGTGGCCGACGCCGCCCGCGCGCGCCTCGGTGACCTGCCCGCCGCCGTCGACGTCGTGAGCCGCGACGGGCTCGGGGTGACGGGGACCGTCGACGGCCGCGCGGTCGTCGTCGGTCGCGGCCGCCTTCTCGACGAGCGGGGCGTGCCGTCCGACGGTGCCCTCGCGGACGCCGTCGCCGAGGTCGAGGCGGGCGGGTCCACGCCGGTGTGCGTGGCCTGGGCCGACGAGCTCGGGGTCCTGCGGGCCCGTGGCGTGCTCGCCGTCGCCGACACGGTGCGCGACACCTCCGCCGAGGCGGTCGCGGCCCTGCACGCGCTCGGTCTGCGCACGGTCCTGCTCACCGGCGACCACGCGACCGTCGCCCGCACCGTCGCCGACCGCGTCGGCATCGACACCGTCGTCGCGGGCGTGCTGCCCGACGGGAAGGCCGACGAGATCGCGCGCCTGCAGGACACCGGCGCCGTGGTCGCGATGGTCGGCGACGGGGTCAACGACGCCGCCGCCCTCGCGCGGGCCGACCTCGGGCTCGCGATGGGCACCGGGTCGGACGCGGCCATCGAGGCCGGCGACCTGACCCTGGTCCGCGGCGACCTGCGCCTCGTCCCGGACGCCCTGCGCCTTGCCCGGCGCACGCTGCGGACGATCGAGGGCAACCTCTTCTGGGCCTTCGCCTACAACGTCGCCGCGCTGCCGCTGGCCGCGCTCGGCCTGCTCAACCCCATGATCGCCGGTGCCGCGATGGCCTTCTCGAGCGTCTTCGTGGTCGCCAACAGCCTGCGCCTGCGCCGCTTCACGTGATCTAGCCTGGAGCGCGTGCGGCACGCGTTCGGCACCACCTTCGACGTCGACGACGTCTACCTGAACACCCCGTCCATCGGCGTCCCGCCGCAGCCCGTGGTCGAGGCGGTGTCGACCGCGGTCAGCGCGTGGGGGCGCGCGCAGACCACCGCGCCGCAGTTCGACGGCGCCGTCGCGACCGCCCGCGCCGCGTTCGCGCAGCTCGTGGGCGTCCCGCCGTCGTCGGTGGCGCTGGGCACCACGGTGTCCGGGCTGCTCGGGCTCGTGGCTGCCTCGCTGCCGCCGGGGGCGCGGGTGCTCACCGCCGACCGCGAGTTCACGAGCGTGACCTTCCCCTTCGTGTCCGCCGGCCACGAGGTCGTCGAGGTGGCGCTCGACGAGCTGCCCGAGCGCACCGGGGCCGCGGACGTCGTCGCGGTCAGCGTGGTCGCGTCGGTCGACGGCGGCATCGTCGACCTCGAGGCCCTGCGCGCCGAGGTCGGCCCCGACACCCTCGTCGTCCTCGACGCGACCCAGTCGCTGGGCTGGCTGCCCGCCGACCTCGGCTGGGCCGACGTGGTCGTCGCCGGCGGCTACAAGTGGCTCCTCGCGCCCCGCGGTGCGGCGTGGATGGCGCTCTCGGACCGGCTCGCCGAGCGCGTCACCCCCGTGCAGTCCGGCTGGTACGCGGGCGGGTGGGACGCGATCTACGGCCTCCCGCTGCGCCTGCACCCCGACGCCCGGCGCTTCGACCTCTCCCCCGTGTGGCTCGCCCAGGTCGGCGCGGCGGTGTCCCTGCCGTGGCTCGCGTCGCTGGACGCCGAGGAGGTCCGCGACCACGCCGTGGGCCTCGCCAACCGCGTCCGCCGGGGTCTCGACCTGCCCGCCGGCGAGTCGGCGATCGTCGCCGTCCGCCACCACGGCGCCGCCGACCGCCTCGCTGCCGCCGGCGTCCGCTGCGCGGTCCGGGGCGGCGCCGCCCGCCTGGGCTTCCACCTGCACAACACCGACGCCGACGCGGACACGGTGCTCGAGGCGCTGAGCTGACCGGTCCGGCCGGAGCTCTCCAGAACGATCTCTCGACGGTGCATCCAGGGCACCGCCGTGACGGCACGCCCGGGAGATCGAACTGGCGAGCACTCCTGTGCCCTCCCCCGTGCGGCCAGCACGGTCCGCATGATCGACAGGGCGCAGGCCTGCCGACCGTGCCGTTCGCGACTGCTCAGTCGCGCGGGTACTGCTGCGGGGCCGTGACGCCGCAGTGGGTGCACGACTCCGTCGGGAAGCGGGGCGGGGTCGTCGGCGGGTCCGCCGGGCCCCGGCGTGGGCGCAGCAGCACCGCGGAGAGCACCGCCCCCGCGACGAGCAGGCCCGCCGAGATCGTCATCGCCGCGCGGTAGCCCTCGGAGAAGGCGGGCGGGTCGGTGTAGTCCTGCCCGGAGATGCCCGCGACGGCCGGGATCAGCGCCACCGCGAGGAGGCCCGCGGCGCGGGCGATCGCGTTGTTGACGCCGGAGGCGATGCCGACGTGGCGGTCGTCGGCGGCGTCGAGGACGGTCGCGGTGAGCGGGGCGACGGTGCCCGCGAGGCCGAGCCCGAAGAGCGCCACGGCCGGCAGCACGTCGACGAGGTACGACGCGCCGGGCCCGATCCTCCCGAGCAGGAGCATCCCGGTCGCGGCGAGCAGGAGCCCGATCGTCATCGGCCAGCGCGGCCCGATGCGCTGCGCGAGGCGCCCGGAGCGGGCCGAGAGCAGCAGCATGATCACGGTGATCGGCAGCATCGCCGTGCCGGCCGCGAGCGGGCTGAACCCGGCGACCACCTGGAGCTGCAGCACCACGAGCACGAAGTTGACGCCGAGCGCCCCGTAGACGAGCAGGGTGACGACGTTGGCGCCGGTGAACCGGGCGTTCGCGAAGAGCTCGCCGGGCACGAGCGGCGCCCGCGACCGGCGCTCGGCGAGCACGAAGGCGACGAGGGAGAGCACGCCGACCGCCCCGGTCACGATCACCACGGGCGTGACGCCGTCCTCGCCGGCGGCGGTGAGCGCCCAGGTCAGCGCGCCGAGACCGGCGACCGCGAGGACGGTGCCCGGGACGTCGAGGTGCTGGGTGGCCTGGGGGTCGCGGGACTCGGGCACGTGGCGCAGCGCCACGACCACCACGATCGCGGCGAGGGGGAGGTTGATGAGGAAGACCGCGCGCCAGGTCCACTCGACGAGGAAGCCGCCGAGGAACGGCCCGACGGCGCCGGCCACGCCCCCGAGCCCCGACCAGGCCCCGATCGCCGCCGCGCGGTCGCCGCCGTGGAAGGACGCCGAGATCAGCGCGAGGCTGCCCGGGGTGAGCAGCGCGCCGCCGACGCCCTGCAGCGCGCGCCCGGCGATGAGGAACTCCACCGACGGCGCCAGCCCGCACAGCGCCGAGGCCAGCGCGAACCACACGACGCCGATGACGAAGATCTTGCGGCGCCCGAAGCGGTCGCCCAGCGAGCCCCCGAGCAGGATCAGGCCGGCGAGCGTGAGCGTGTAGCCGTTGATCGTCCACTGCAGCGCCGCGAAGCTCGCGTCGAACTCCGCGCCGATCCGCTCGAGCGCGATGTTGACCACCGTCGAGTCGAGCATCGCGAGCCCGGACCCGAGCACCGTCGTCAGCAGGATCCAGCGGCCCCGGGCGGAACCCATGCGGACGTCCTCGGGGGCGGTGTCGCTCACCGGGTCAGCATGACCGCCTCACTGGTAGGTGACGAGATCCGGGGGCGGCGAGAGCCCGAGCGTCTCGGCGGGCGAGAGCGTCGGGGTGTCCTCGTCGTAGAAGAGCTTGAAGCCGGGGTGCAGCTGCCCGGGCCGCCGGAGCTGCGCGTACTTGCCGCGCTTGTTCTCCGGCGCCCCGAACCCGTCGATGTGCTGGACCACCGCGAGCCCGGGCGGGGTCGCGAGCTGCTCGGGCTCGGTGATCATCGACGCCGTGAACTGGTGCAGGACGAACAGCTTCTGCGGCAGGTCGCCGTCGGTCACGATCGCCGAGAGCCACGCCGACACCGCGTTGACCTCGGCCGCCGACACCCCGCCGATGACCTCCCCGGGCACCTCGCCCGGCGCCATCCGCCACTCCGGGTCGAGGGCGAGCCCCACGTCCGGCTCCCGCAGCAGCGGCTCCCAGACGCGCACGGCGGACAGGAAGTCGCTGGTCCCGGGCTGGACGTCGAGCACGAGCAGCTGCCCGCGGGTCCGCGCGGCGTCGAGGTAGGTGCGCGCGGCGTCGGGCGTGATGTCGGTCGAGTAGTCGCCCTCGAGACCGGGCGTCGCGTTCGCGACGGTGACGATCAGCTCCATGGCCGGCAGCACCGTGCGCCCCGGGGTGGCGAACGCCGCGGCGACCTCCTCGAGCCGCTCGCCCGCCTCGTCGGGCGTGCCCTCCCCCAGCACGCCGAGCGCGTCGGTGCCCGCGGTGCCGTAGAACGCGACGACCCGGTGCTGCGGGAAGATCGTCCGCCCGCCCCGGGGCAGCTCCCGCGGGGGTGGCGACGGCGCCGCGACCGGCGCGGGCGGGACCGGTCCGGGCCGTTCCTCCTCCCCCGCCGCGGGCGCGGCGCAGCCCGCCACGGCCAGCAGGAGAGCGAGGATCAGCACGCAGGGACGAGAACGCGGCACGAATCCCCCGACGGTCGCGACCGGATGGACGGAAGAGTCCTCCTGTGACGCTAGGGACCGCTGTGGCGCAGGGCGATCCGCCGAGGAGGCGGACCCGGGACCACACACGCTCCCGGCTACCGTGCACCCATCGTGACGACCGGCCGCCCGTCCTCCCTGACGCTGCCCTTCGACGGGCTCGATCAGCTCAGCACGGGTCAGACGCAGGCCACCCTGGTGATCCTGGGTGGTCTCGTGGCCCTGCTCGTCGTCGGTGTGCACGGCACCTGGCGGCTCGCCCGCAACGTCGTCACGATCGCCCACGAGGGCGGCCACGCCCTGGTCGCGATCTGCTCGGGGCGGACGCTCACGAAGATCCTGCTGCACTCGGACACCTCGGGCGTCACGGTGTCGAAGGGCCGGCGGGACGGGCCGGGCATGGTCGCGACCGCCGCCGCGGGGTACGCGACCCCGCCGGTCCTCGGGATCGGCGCGGCGGCCCTGGTCGCGGCGGACGCGATCTCGGCCATGCTCGTCATCGCGGTGGTCCTGCTGCTCGCGACGCTGATCCTCATCCGCAACGCCTACGGCGTGCTGTCGGTGGCGCTGACCGGCGCGGTGTTCGTGGTCGTCGCGGTCTACGGCTCGGCGAACGTGCAGTACGGGTTCGCGTGCTTCGTGACCTGGTTCCTCATCATCGGCGGGCTGCGCACGGTGCTCGAGGTGCAGCGCAAGCGCTCCCGGCGCCGCGCGCCCGACTCCGACGCCGACCAGCTCGAGCGCCTCACCGGCGTGCCCGCGGGCGTCTGGGTGGCGCTGTTCCTGCTGGTCGGCGTGTTCTCGCTGCTCGGGGCGGGGCGCCTGCTCGTGGTCTGGCCGCCCGTCTAGCGCCCCTGCAGGACGCAGTCCCCGCACGTGCCGCCGCCGGGCACGCGGTAGTAGAGGCAGCAGGTCGTCCGCCGGAACCCGAGGCCGCTGGGGTGCTGGGGTTCGGGGACGAAGCGCCCGAGGCCCGCGAACGGCTCCTGGGTGAGCACGCCGCGGGCGAGCGAGAGCGCGGCGGCGTGGCGATCGGGGCGCGCGGCGCCGAAGACCCGCACCGCCCCGCCGAGCGCCCCCGCCGCGTTGCCCCACAGCACGCGCGCCGACACCGACGCCCGCGCCCGCAGGCCCGCGACCACCGGGGCGACGTGCTCGTCGGCCAGCGCGCGGGCGAACGCCGCCGCGGCCTCCGGGTCGTCGGGCGCGCCGAGCTCGGTCCCCGTGAGCCGCTCGGGGTCGGCCCAGAGCGGGATCGGGCCGCCGGCCCACGGGCGCGCGTGCAGGACCGACGCGGGCGAGAGGTCGGGCAGGACCCCGGCCGCGGCGCAGGCGAGCAGCACGGACACCGAGCGGGAGACCAGCGACTGGCCGAGCAGGGACGCGGCGATCCGCCGGTCGGCGCCGAGCCCGTCGGCTACGGCCGCGATCCGCTCCTCGATCGGGTCGGGACCGCTCGCCGGCACCGTCAGCAGCGACGCGAGCGGGCGCCACGACGGGTCGGCGCCCTCGGCGGCCCGCGTGGAGATCGCGAAGAACCCGTCGACGGCGTCGGACTCCGCGAGGACCGTCCGGACCCGGTCGGCGTCGGCGTTCGGGGCAGCACGGGGCCCGGTGATGTTGCCCCGTCGGCCGGTCGTCTCGCTGCTCACCGCCGACCATGCTGACGGACATGACCCCCGGAGGCACGTGCGGCCGTGACGCACGGTCCGGTCTGCCGGGTTCGGGGAGGTCGGTCCTCCGCCGTTCGGGGCCGTTCGGTTAGGTTCGTCGCCATGCTCGACTCCGGCGTTCGTCTCGCCGCAGCCTCCCTCCCCGTCGGTGTCCCCGTCGTGGTGGGCCTCGTGGTGGCGTTGCTGCGCCGGCGGGAGCTCCCCGCGGTGTCGACCCCGGCGATCGCCGGCCTCGCCGTCCAGCTCGTGGTCGTCCTCATCTCGACGTTCCTCGTGGCCGCCACGTCGCTCGACGCCTTCGGCCTGTCGCCCGAGACCCTGCTGCCGCTCTCGAGTGTGCTCGGCTTCGTGGTGATCCTGCTGCAGGTCGTGTCCTGGACGCTGCTGCTCATCGCGCTGTTCCGGCGCCTCCCGGCCGCCGCCGAGCCGTCGCAGCCCCAGCCGCAGCGGGAGGACCGCACCCCGACCGGCCGCCACGCCCTCGTCGACGACCGCGGCGACCAGGTCATCGCGGAGGCGGGCACCACCTTCCTGCCGGTCGGCGCGGGCGCCGGCCCGCGGACCGGCCCCCGGCCCGTGACGGGCCCGCCCTCCGGACCGCCGCCGGGCTCGCCGCACGCTGCGCCCCAGGGCCCGCCGCACGGTCCCCCGCAGGGACCCCCGCCCGGGAGGCCGTCGGGTCCCCCGCGCGGGATGCCGCCGGGTCCCTCCTCCCCCGAGAGCTCGCCGCTGCCCCCGATCCCGGTGCCCGTCCCCGGAGTCCGGGCGGCGGAGCGGGAGGACGGCGTGGACCCCGTCGACGACGAGCCCGCCGACACCGAGACCTTCGCGGCCACCGACCTCCGCGCGCCGGAGGCCCCCGAGCAGGACACCCCCGCCCAGGAGGAGGCCGAGGAGGAGCTCGAGGAGACCCCCGAGGACGCGGCGGAGGAGAGCGCCGAGGAGCCCGTCGCGGACGACGACCGCTACCCGGGCTACCTGCAGGACGCCCCGGAGAGCGCCGCCGACGAGGACGAGGCCGACGACACGACCACCGAGTACCCGGGCTACCTCGAGGGGGTCGCCCCGGAGGACGCCGAGGAGGCGCCGGACACGCCGGACACGCCGGGCGCCGAGGACACGCCTCCCGGCGAGGACGTCGACGAGGAGCCGGTGGCCGACGCGGACGCGGAGCCCGCCGACGGGACCGACACCGCCGCCGAGAGCGACGACGCTGGCGCGGACGACGACGGCGCGACCGATCAGAACGGCGTCGCCCCACCGACCACCGGGAACGGCGCCGCGGGCGGCCACCCCTGGTTCGACCCCGACGGCGAGGCCGCCCGGACTCAGCCCGAGCGGCGCTGAGCGCTCCGGGACTCGAGGTCGAGCAGGGCGCGCTTGCGCTCGACGCCGCCGCCGTAGCCGGTGAGCGAGCCCGTCGAGCCGATGACGCGGTGGCACGGCACGACGATGCTGATCGGGTTGCGGCCGTTGGCGAGCCCCACCGCACGCACGGCGGTGGGCTGCCCGATCGCCGCGGCCAGCTCGCCGTAGGTCACGGTCGCGCCGTACGGGATCTCGCGCAGCGCCGCCCAGACGCGCTGCTGGAACGGGGTGCCGCCGGCCGTCGTCGCGAGGTCGAAGTCGGTGAGCTCGCCGTCGAAGTAGGCGGCGAGCTGCTCGCGGGCGGCGGGCAGGCCGTCGTCGTCGCGGGCGCCGAGGGTCTCCGCGGCGGGGCCGTGCCGGTGCTCGGTCATGTAGAGCCCGGAGAGCACGCCGTCGTGCGCTCGCAGGGTCAGCGGACCGAGCGGGCTCTCGAGCACGGTGTGCGTGACGGTCACGGCCCCCATCACACCAGGAACGCGAGGACGAGCACCGCGAGGCCCGCGGGGACGTCGAGCGCCACGCAGGCCTCGGCCAGCGACGGCGAGACCTGGTCGCGGTGCCGGCGCAGGTGCCAGAGGTCCCAGGCGCCGTGCCCGACGAGCGTCAGGGCGGCGAGGACCAGGCCGGGGCCGGGCGGGAGCGCCAGCGCCACGAGCGCGAGGAGGCCGTAGACCACGAACCCCGCCGTCTGGCGGGCGAGCGCCGGCCGGGCAACGCCGCGCACCACCCCGAGCACGAGCAGTGCGGCGCCCGCGACGGCGTTGACCAGGGTCGGCGAGATCGCGAGCAGGCGGGACGCCACCACGAGGACGGAGCCCACCGCGACCCAGACCCACGCCATCCACGGTCGCGAGAACGCGGCCGCGGCGACGTAGCAGGACGCGGCGAGCACGACGACCATCGCGAGGTCGGCGGCGGTGGCGGGGCCGGCGAGCACCATCGCGGCGGCGGCGAGCAGGCCGACCGCCACGGGCCAGCGCCGGGCGACCGCGCCGAGCGCGCCGTGGGTGTGGGGGGCGTGCGAGGAGGTGGTCATGGCGACGACCGTGGCGCAGGAGCAATACCCCCTGGGGGTATCCGGCGAGACCTGTCCGGATTCCTGCGGAACGGGTCCGGACGGACACGCCGGGAGCTAGGGTCCGAGCATGGCACGGGCGACGGTGGTGGTCGGGTACGACGACGCCGAGCTGCTCGACATCGCCTGCATCACCTCCACGCTCGCCGCGGCCCGCGACGTCGGCGCCGACCCGGCCTACACGGTCACCCTCCTCACGCCGGGCGGCCGGACGATGACGTGCCGGCCCGGCCTGCAGCTCGCGGCCCACGGGGCGCTCGAGCAGCACACCGGCGCCGTCGACACCCTCGTCGTGGCGGGCGGCTTCGGTGCCGAGCGCGCCGCCGCCGACCCGGTGCTGCTCGCGCACGTCCGGCGCCTCGCCCGTGACGCCCGCCGGGTCGCGTCGGTCTGCACCGGCGCACACGTCCTCGCCGCGGCCGGGCTGCTCGACGGGCGCCGCGCCACCACCCACTGGGTGTTCGCCGCCGACCTCGCCCGCGCCTACCCCGCCGTCGACGTCGACCCGGACCCGATCTTCGTGCGCGACGGCCGGATCGCCACGTCGGCGGGGGTGACCAGCGCTCTCGACCTCGCGCTGTCGTTCGTCGACGAGGACCACGGGCCGGTGATCGTCCGGCGGGTCGCCCGGGCGCTCGTCACCTACCTGCAGCGGCCGGGGACCCAGGCGCAGATGAGCGTGCACGTCGCCGCCCCGGCGCCCGCCGACGACGTCGTGCGCCGCGCCGTGGACCACGTGGCCGGGCACCTCGACGCCGACCTCGGCGCCGCCGCCCTCGCCGACCACGCCGGGGTCAGCGAGCGCCACCTCGCCCGGCTGTTCCGCAGCCACCTCGGGCGCACCCCCGCCGAGCACGTGCGCCGCGCGCGCACCGAGGCCGCCGCCGCGCTCGTCGCCACCTCCGACGTCCCGCTGGCGCGGGTCGCCGCGCGCTGCGGCTTCCGGTCGACCGAGACGATGCGAACCGCGTTCCTCGAGGTCTACGGACGCACGCCCTCGGAGCACCGGCGCGCGTTCGTCACCGCTCCGTGAGGGCCTCGACGGACGGCTGGTCGATCGTGAGGGGTGTGCACGCCTCCTCGTGGTCGGCGTGCTCGACGGCCTCGATCTGCAGCGTGCTGTGGTGCAGGCCGAAGCGGTCGCGCAGCACGGTCGAAGCCCGGTCGAGCACGCCGTGCTCCCCGCAGTCGGCGGTGGCGCAGCCGTCGTCGGAGATGACGAGGTGCGCCGAGACCGCGGGGCTGCGGTCGTTGATCGCCCAGACGTGCAGGTCGTGCACCTCGGCGACGCCCTCGACGGCCAGCAGCTCCCGGTGCACGTCGTCGACGTCGATGCCCGCCGGGGCACCCTCGAGCAGGACGTGCCCGGTCTCGCGCAGCAGGGAGACGGTGCGCGGCAGGAGGATCGCGACGATCACCAACGAGGCGACGGTGTCGGCGTAGGCCCAGCCGGTGGTCAGGGTGACGACGGCGGCGGCGAGCACGGCGACCGAGCCCAGCGCGTCGCCGAGCACGTGCAGCGCCGCACCCCGGACGTTCATCCCGCCGCTGCCGCGCTGGAGCACGACCAGCGACACGAGGTTGCCGACGAGGCCGACGACGCCGTAGAAGAGCAGCCCGCCGCCGGGCACCTCGGTCGGCGTCGCGATCCGCTCGACGGCCTCGACGGCGACCCAGACAGTGACCCCGAGCAGCAGCACCGCGTTCACCGCGGCGCCGAGGACCTCGGCGCGGCCGAGCCCGAAGGTCCGCCGGATGCTCGGCGGGCGCACGGCGAGGGCGGAGGCGATCAGGGCGGTGGCGAGGGCGATGACGTCGGTGCCGACGTGGCCCAGGTCGGCGAGCAGCGCGAGCGAGCCGGTGACGATCGCGCCGACCGCGCCCACGACCGCGACGAGGGCGGTGACGCCGAGCGCGACACCCAGGCGCCGGCGGTCGTCGCCGCCGCTGCCGTGACCATGGCCGTGTCCCACGCCGCCGACGATACATGCACGGTTTCGCATGGGACACGGGACGTGCCGCGGACCTCACCGGTCTCCTCACGGCGCGCTCACACCGGCCCTAGAGTGTGCCGGTGAGCGTCAATCCCTGGCTCGCCGTCACCGGCGGCACCGCCGGTCCGGGCTACGCCGCCCGCTTCGCCGCCCTGGAGGAACAGGGCGAGGACCTGCACGGGGAGGCCCGCCGCGTCCACGCGCTGCTCGACGGCCGGCCCTCCGACGTCCTCGACGCCGGCTGCGGCACCGGGCGTGTCGCGATCCACCTCGCCCGGCTCGGGCACCGGGTCACCGGCGCCGACCTCGACGCCTCGATGCTCGCCGAGGCCCGCGCGGCGGCCCCGGAGCTCGACTGGCGCCTCGCCGACCTCGCCGACCCCCTCCACCTCGACCACCCCCTCGACGCCGTGGTGGCCGCCGGCAACCTGTGGCCGCTGCTCACGCCCGGGACGCACGCCGCGGTGGTCGCGCACCTCGCCGGCCACCTGCGCCCGGGCGGGCTGCTCGTCGCCGGCTTCGGCCTCGACGCCGACCACGTGCCGTTCACGCTGCCCGACGACGTGCCGTTCCCGGGTCTCGACGACTACGACGCCGCGTGCGCCGCCGCCGGCCTCGACCTGCAGGTGCGCACCGCCGACTGGGACGGCGCCGAGCCCTACGACGGCGGCGGCTACGCCGTCAGCGTGCACCGGCGACCGGCGTCATGACCGAGGACCTCGGCCCGACCCTGCTCGTCGTCTTCGTCGTCGCGCTCGGCGTCACGGCCCTCGCGCGGCGCTTCTCGTTCTCGGCGCCGCTGGTCCTCGTGGTCGTCGGGCTCGCGATCTCGTTCGTGCCCGGCGTCCCGTCGGTGCCGCTGGACCCCGACCTCGTGCTCTTCCTCGTGCTCCCGCCGCTGCTCTACTCCGCGGCGCTGGAGAGCTCGACACTGCGGCTGCGCGAGAACATCCGGCGGATCGGCCAGCTCGCGGTCGGCCTCGTCGTGTTCACGACGGCGCTGGTCGGCGTGGCCGCGTGGTTCCTGGTGCCCGAGCTGCCGCTGGCGAGCGCGCTGGTACTCGGCGCCGTGGTCGCGCCGCCGGACGCCGTCGCCGCCGCGTCGATCGGGCGGCGCCTCGGCCTCCAGCGCCGGATCATGACGATCCTCGAGGGCGAGAGCCTGCTCAACGACGCGACCGCGCTGACCCTGTTCCGGGTCCTGCTCGCGGCCGCGATCGCGCCGATGGCCGTCAGCACCGGCGCGACGATCCTGGAGGGCCTCGGCGAGTTCGCGCTCGCGGCGGTCGGCGGCGTGGCGATCGGCGGCGCCGCGGGCTGGCTGCTGCACCGCGTGCGGATGAAGCTCAACGACGGCGCGCTCGAGAGCTCGGTCGGCCTGCTCGTCCCGTTCGCGATCTACCTGCTCGCCGAGGAGCTGCACACCTCCGGCGTGCTCGCGGTGGTCATCGCCGGGCTCTACCTCGGGCACAAGGCGACCGAGGCCGGCTACGCCACGCGCCTGCAGGACCAGGCCGTCTGGAAGGCGCTCGACACGCTGCTCGAGGCGCTGGTCTTCGCCCTGATCGGGCTGCAGCTGCGGATCGTCTACGACGGCCTCGGCGACGACAAGCTGCGCATCGTCGGGGTGTCGCTGGCCCTGCTCGCGGTCACCGTGATCGCCCGCTTCGTGTGGGTCTTCCCGACGATCTACCTCCCGCGCGTGCTGCCGAAGGTGCGACGGCGCGGACCACCCATGCCCTGGCGGGTGCCCTTCATCATCTCCTGGGCGGGCATGCGCGGCGTGGTCACGCTGGCCGCGGCGTTCGCGATCCCGCACGGCATCAACGGCGACCAGGCCATGCCGGGCTACAACGTCGTCGTGTTCGCGGCGTTCGTCGTCACGGTCGGCACCCTGCTGCTCCAGGGCCTGACGCTGCCGACGCTGATCCGGCGCCTGCACGTGCGCGACAAGGGCGCCCAGCGCGACGTGCTCGACGAGGCCGCCGCGAAGCAGGCCGCCGCCGAGGCCGCGCTGGGCCGCCTCGACGAGCTGACCGACGACGGCACCCCGCAGCACGTCACCGAGCAGCTGCGGACGTGGGCCCAGCACCGCTCCAACGGCGCGTGGGAACGCCTCGGGCGCCCCGACGAGGAGATCGGCGAGGCGCCCTCGGTCGCGTTCACCCGGCTGCGCCGCGCGATGCTCGGCGCCGAGCGCGAGACGTTCGTGCGCTTCCGCGACATGGGCCGCATCGACGAGGGCATCCTGCGCGACATGCTCCGCGAGCTGGACTACGAGGAGGCGATGCTGGACCGCTGAGCGGTGTGGCTAGACCTCGGTCTTGAGGATGCAGATCGCGAGGTGGGCGGCCTCGACGGATTCCCGGGCCGCCCCGCCGAGGCCCGGGTCCGCCGCCGCGGCCGCCTTCGCGCTGTCCGCCGCCTGCTCGAGCTCGATCACCGCGTCGCGGGCCTCGTCGTCGGGGACCTGGCCCGCCTTGTCCGCCTTGCTGAGGAACTCCCGCACCACGGCCACGGTGACGACGGAGGCACCGGTGTCGCCCTCGGTGTCACGCATGGCGGTGGCGGTCTTGGAGCGGCAGTCGTCGAGGCGGGCACGGATGTCGGTGGTCGCGAGCACGGTGGCCTCCCGGGCCTGGTGGTGGTGGTGCCACCCCATTCACGACGGAACGTGACGATCGCGACAGGGCGTGAACTACGTACGCACGACCACCGGCGGCGGGAGCAGGCCCAGGAGCTGGGCGCGCTGTACGGCGGCGAGGCGGTCGGCGACGCCGAGCTTCGCGTAGACCCGCTGCAGGTGCTTCTGGACGGTCCGCTCCCCCACCGTCAGGCGGCGCGCGATCGCCCGGGCGGTGGCTCCGGTGGCGAGCATGTCGAGCACGACGCTCTCGCGGGGCGTCAGGCCGACCTCCTCGGCGGTCGGGACGGCCATCGGCCCGGTCCGCGTCGTCCACCGGGCGTGCGCGGCGATCTGGCGGTCGAGCCCGACGAACACGCGCTGCAGGCGGCGCAGCTGGTCCATCTCGCACGGCGAGTAGGGATCGGGGCGGCCGACGAGGAACGACCGGTTGGACCCGCCGGTCAGGCAGACCGGCAGGGACGCCTGGGCGACGACGTCCGGGCTGAACACGTCCCGGCAGGCGGTCCGCCAGCGCTCGTGGACGCCGTGGTCGGCGAACCGCTCGGGCACGTCGGCGACCTGGACGGCCTCGGCGCGGCCGGTCGCGAGGTAGTACCGCAGCAGCGGGTGGTCGACGGGCGCCTGCTCGCGGCCCCATCGCAGCGCCTCCTCGAGTCGGTCCTCGTAGAGGTCGGCCGGCCACCGGTACTGGTCGATCGGCCCGCCCGGGTCCTGCGCGTAGAACGTGGCCGCCGGCGCGCCGAACGAGCACGCGAGCATCGGCAGGATCCGGTCGACGGGCCAGCGCGTCAGCGGGCGGGTGATCAGGTCCGCGACGAGCTCGAGCCACTCCCCCTCGCGCTGGATGGTCTCCATCGCCGACCCCGTCCCCCGTGACCCTCGCGCGCGAGAGGGTCCTCCGGTCGGCGGGCGGGTCGCTACCCGCCGTCACCCGATGCGTCGCGCGCAACCACTCGTTCGGCCCAGGGCCGGGCGTGCACCTCGACCGGCAGCGCCATCAGCACCACCAGCGCCCGGCGCTGCCGTTTCAGCGGCAGGCGGGCGAAGAACAGCGAGTCCAGGGGGTACCAGAGCCCGATCCACGCGATGACGAGGAAGACGCCGTTGCCGAGGAGGTTCTGGAAGAACTCGGGGACGTCGGGGGCGAGGAAGTCGGTCGAGAACGCCAGGCCGATCAGGAACAGCGGGATGCCCGGGCGCAGCGCGGCGACCGCCAGGCGCCGCTGCAGCCCGGCGTCCCGCGCGACGCTCTCGAGGCGCCGCAGGCACCACCGCCGCAGCCCGTCGGCGAGGCGCGTCCGGACGGCCTCGACGTCGCCGTCGGCCACGACGCCGGGCGGCAGGGTCATGACGATGCGGTCGAGCCCGCGCCGGGGACGGCGGCGGGCCAGGAGCACCTCGAACATCTCCTCGGCGCCCGGGATCGTCCGCCCGAGGTCGTCGTCGAGCAGGTCGGCGGGCTCGACCGTCACGAGGTCCTCGGGCCGGCCGAGGTGCACCACGAGATCGCTCACACCGCCCACCGCCGATCGGTCGTGAACGCGACGACCACCGAGCGCTCGTGCCCGAGCACCTCCAGACGGTCGTGCAGCGCCTGCCGGACGACGTCACCGTCGGCCACCGTGTGCACGGACGATCCCTCCCCCACCACGTAGTCGACCTCGACGTCGACGCGACCGCCCACCTTCGACGCCCGCAGGAACGCCTCGGCGAGCCCGAACTGCTCCCGTACCGCCTCGACCGCCTCGTCGAGCTCCGCCTGCGTGTCCCTGGGCGGCGACATCGCGAGGATCTCGCGCATCCCGCCCCCGATGAGCCGGGCCGGGATGCGCAGGAACAGCAGCGACACCACGACGACCATCGCCGGGTCGACGTAGGCGGCGAGGTCCGGCCGGCCCGCCGACACCAGGACCACGGCGATCACGAAGCCGACGAGCACGCCGATCGAGAGCAGGGTGTCGCCGAACCACTCCGCCGCCTCGGCGCGCACGAGGTCCGAGCGCCCGCCGCGGCGCATCAGCAGCGTGACGACGGCGCCGGCGACCGTCGCGACGATCGCGTAGGCCAGCGCCCAGCCCGTCGAGACCTCCCGGCCCCCGGCGAGCAGGTCGGCGATCCCCCCGACGACCGCGTAGACGCAGAGCGCGCCCAGCGCGGCCGCCTTGATCACCACGACGAGCGGCTCCCAGGCCTCGCGACCCCACGGGTAGCGCTCGTCCGGGCCGCGCCGCGAGGTCCGCAGCGCCACGACCGCCAGCATCGAGAGCCCGATGCTCACGAACGACGAGAGGCCATCGAAGACGATCATCGACGAGCCGCTGAGCACGCCCCACACCGACGACAGCACGGCGAAGCCCGCGGACGCCCACACCGAGAGCAGCAGCAGCCGACGGTCGCGGCGGCCGGCGTCGGCGGTGCCCCCGGCGTCTCCGGCGTCCTCGCTCTCCACGTCGTTGATCGTGGCCGTCGCGGCGCGCCACGTCGAGACTTTCGATCACCCAGAGGATTGTCTTCGGGGCCGCCGAGTCGGACACTCGTCCGGAAGCTCACCCATTCAGCCGCGCGACGCGGTCGCCTGACAGCGCAGCGTGACACTCCAGGAGAACCCATGACGGCGACCGCCCCGCCCGAGCCGACGGACCCGGTGGAGGAGGAGTCCGAGGAGCCCGGTGGCGAACGCTTCGGCGCCGTGCGGGCCCGGGCCACGGGGGTCGCGCGCTGGCGGCCGGTCACGACGGTGACGGCGCTCCTCGTGCTCGTCGCGGGGATCGGCACCGGCGCGTTCTGGACGCCGCTCGCCGACCGCACGTGGGCGTCGTCGATCGCGACCGGGGTGCCCGCACTCGCCGAGGGCCACTGGTGGACGCCGCTGTCCGCAGCGCTGGCCGGGACCCACCCGGTCGGCGCGCTGCTGGGGTTCGTCCTCGCCGTCGTCGGGCTGGGCTGGGCCGAGGGCCGGCTGGGGTCGGGGCGCACGGCGGCCGTGCTCGTCGTCGCCCAGCTGGCCGCGGTGCTCCTGGCGATCGGGGTCGTCGTCGCGCTCGCCGCCACCGGCTGGGTGTGGGCGGTCGCGCTGGCCGGCGCGCTGACCGGCGGCCTGTCGACCGGCGTGCTCGCGGTGCTCGCGGTCGCGTCGGCCACGCTCAGCGCGCCGTGGCGCCTGCGGCTGCGCCTCGTGCTCGTCGGCGTCGCGCTGGTCGGGCTGCTGTTCCTCGGCCACCTCGCCGACGCCGCCCACACGCTCGCGCTCGCGGTGGCGCTGCCGCTCGGGAGGCGGATCGCCGGGCCGGACCTCGCCCCCGCCACCCCGAACGGGCGCCCGGGACGCCGCGAGTGGCGGCTCGTGGCGGCGGCGGGCCTCGTCGTCATCGCCGTGATCCGCGTGCTCACCCTCCTGGTGCCGGTGGCCGGACCGCTGGGCAGCACGGCGTCGGACTCGACGCTCCTCGAGACGCTGGTGTCGGTCGTGATCTCGCTGGTGCTCGCCGAGGGGCTGCGCCGCGGGCGCCGTCTGGCGTGGCTCGCGGGCCTCGTGCTCGGCGCGTTCTACCTGCTCGTCGGGCTGTTCGTGGTCGGTGTCGTCATCTGGGCGCAGAGCACCGGCCAGATGGACCAGGTCGAGCTCGTCGGTCTCGCGGTGTTCGTGCCCAACGCGGTGCTGTGGTCGGCGCTGCTGGTGTGGCTGGTCCTCGGCCGGCAGGCGTTCGCCGTCCCCTCGCGCCGCCGGCTGCGGCGCCGGGCCGGCGGCGCGGCGACCGGCCCCGACGTCGCCCGCGACGCCCTGCACCGCCACGGCGGCTCGACGCTGTCGTGGATGACGACGTGGCCGGAGAACCGGTACCTGGAGCACGCCGACGGGGTCACCGCCTACCGGGTGCACGCGGGCGTCGCCGTGGCTCTCGGCGACCCCATCGTCGCCCCGGCCGACCGGACCGCGGCGCTGGAGGACTTCCGGGCGCTGGCGGAGCGGTCGGGCTGGATGCCGTGCCTGTTCTCGACCACCGAGGCGCTCGCCGACGCCGCCCGCGCGGACGGCTGGCGCGCCCTGCAGGTCGCCGAGGACACGCTGATAGACCTCGAGGGCCTCGAGTTCAAGGGCAAGCCCTGGCAGAACGTGCGCAGCGCCTTCAACCGTGCGGGCAAGGCCGGGATCGAGCACCGGATGGTGAACCTCGCCGAGGAGCCGCGCTCGGTCGTCGCGCAGGTGCGGGCGATCTCCGAGGAGTGGGTCGGCGACAAGGGCCTGCCCGAGATGGGCTTCACCCTCGGCGGCGTCGAGGAGGCGCTCGACCCCGAGGTGCGCACCGGGCTCGCGGTCGACGCCGAGGGCCGGGTCCACGGCGTCACCTCGTGGCTGCCGGTGTACGGGCCGGACGACGTGGTCGTCGGCTGGACCCTCGACGTCATGCGCCGCAGCCAGGACGGCTTCCGCGCCGTGGTCGAGTACCTCATCGCCTCGGCGTGCCTGACCTTCCAGGCCGAGGGCGCGCGCTTCCTCTCGCTCTCGGGCGCGCCATTGGCGCGGGCCGGCGACTCGGACGACGCCGTGGAGGGCGAGCACGTCCTCGACCGCGTCCTCGACCGGATGGGCGAGCTGCTCGAGCCCTACTACGGCTTCCGCTCGCTGCACACGTTCAAGGCGAAGTTCCAGCCGCGCTACGAGCCGATGTTCCTCGTCTACCGCGACGAGGCGGACCTCCCGCGCGTCGGTATCGGCATCGGGCGCGCCTACCTGCCCGACGCCGGCGTGCGGGACCTCGTCGCCCTCGTGCGGAGCTAGGCTCTCGACCATGGCGGACGACGACACCCTGGGCACGATCCACGCGCTGGTCGACGAGGAGCACCGCCTGCGGGCGCACGGCGAGGCGATCACCGACGACGACCGCGCGCGCCTCGCGCAGGTCGAGGAGCAGCTCGACCAGTGCTGGGACGCGCTGCGCCGCCGCCGCGCCGGCCGCGACTTCGGCGGCGACCCGGGCGAGGCGACCGCGAAGCAGGTGCACGACTACCTGCAGTAGGCCTCCATCCGCACCACCTGCCCGTCGCGGACGGTGAACACGTCGACGACGTCCACCGTGTTCGGCGTGCCGTCGAGCAGGACGCCCTCGAGGTGGTGGGCGATCTCGACGGTGTCGCCGACCACGCTCGCCCGGCGCTGCGACCGCATCTCCCGCCAGCCCTTCCGGGACGCGTCGAGGTACTCGTGCACCGCCGCCGGGCCGCGCCGCTCCCCGCGCATCGGGAACTCCTCGGGCTCGATCCACACGATGTCGGGGTGCATCGGCGCGACCGCGGCGTCGATGTCGCCGCGCTCCCACGCCTCGTAGGCGCCGAGGACCAGCGCGACGTCGTCCTGACTCGTCATGCGCCGGACGCTAGGGCCGCCGCGCCGTCCGCGGGGCGGTGTTCGCGCAGGGCGGAGGCCGGCGAGCTCGCCGGATCGATCTCTCGAGGGAGCCGTGGGTGTCGTCGCGCCGCGAGGGGCACGGTGCGCAGGCGACGAAGCCTGTCGATCATGCGCACCGTGCTCGTCGCGGGCGAGCGCCCGCCATGATCGCCCGCTGGCCACGTTTCAGCGAGTGGCGCCCCTCGCCCGCCTATCCGAGCGAAGGTGCCCTTCGCTCAGTTCCGCGCAAGACACCTCGCCTCGCGGGTTCCGGCGAGAGGCGCCCCTCGCCCGCCTATCCGAGCGAAGGTGCCCCTCGCTCAGTTCCGCGGGACGCGCTCAGCCCGCCGGCACCGCCGCCGGCGTCGCGACGTGCGGCGACGGGAAGCCGCCGACCGCCTGCTCGAAGGCGTGGGCGACGCGCAGGCAGGTGGCGTCGTCGAAGCGCCGACCGATGATCATCATGCCGACGGGGAGCCCGTCCGCCGAGGCCGAGGGCACGGACGTCGCGGGGTGGCCGGTGACGTCGGTCGGCGCCGTGTTGACGATCATCTCGAGGGCCCGCACCACGACCTCGGCGGGCGGGGCGTCGGCCGACGGGATCACGCTGGGCAGGATCGGGACGGTCGGCATGACCAGCACGTCGTGGTCGGCGAGCGCCGCGTCGTAGGCGGCGCGGGCCGTGGGCAGCAGGTTGCGGGCCATCGCGTAGTGCCGCCCGTGCTCGCGGGTCAGGGCGTGGCGCCCGGCCATCGTCACCATCTTCACGGTGTCCGAGAACAGGTGCCCGCCGTCGGCGCGGCGCTGCCCGTAGTGCGCGATGAGGTCCGGGTCGTAGAGCCCGTCCCAGTTCATCCCGTAGCCGTTGCCCTCGATCATCTGGGCGACGACGCCGTCGGTGGCGACGACCGTCCAGACGTCGAACGCGTGCCGGTGCCACGGCACCGAGATCTCGTCGACGGACAGGCCCGCGCGGGCGAGCACGTCGACCGCCGACCGCACGCTCGCGTCGACCCCCGGCGCGGACAGGCCCTCGATCCCGAACCCCTCGGTGACCACGCCGACGCGCAGCCCCTCGGCCCCGCGGGCGATCTCGGCGAGGTAGTCGACGGGCACCACGGCGTCGGGCTGGCGCGGGTCGAGGCCGTCGGGGCCGGCGAGGATCCCGAGCGCGAGGGCGGCGTCGGGGACCGTGCGGGTCATGGGACCGAGGTGGTCGATCGTCGACTCGATCGGGAACGCGCCGGTGTAGGGCACGAGGCCGTGGGTCGGCTTGTGCCCGACGATCCCGCTCATCGCGGCCGGCATGCGCACCGACCCGCCCTGGTCGCCGCCGGTCGCGAGGTCGACCTCGCCGGCCGCGAGCAGGGCCGCGCTCCCGCTGGAGGAGCCGCCGGTGGTCCGGCTCGGGTCCCAAGGGTTGCGCACGGGCCCGGTGTGCGAGGTGTGGCTGCCGCCCGAGAAGCAGAGGTCCTCGCAGACGGACTTGCCGGTGACGGTGGCGCCGGCCTCGAGCAGGCGCGTCACGACGGTCGCGTCGCGCGCCGGGACGTAGCCGTCGACGAGGCGCGACCCGTTGGCCATCGGCACCCCGGCGACAGCGGTGTTGTCCTTGACGGCGACGGTCCGCCCCGCCAGCGGGCCCTCGGGCGCGCCCTCGACGCGGCAGCGCACGTACCAGGCGCCCCACGGGTTCTCCCCCGCCGCGGGCCACGACCACTCCCGCTCCGGCGCGACCGGGGCCTCCGCGGCCCACAGTTCCTCGACCCGGTCGTACGCCCCGAACGAGCCGGTGACCAGCGGCGCGAACGCCGCGAGTCCCTCGGCGTCGAGTCCCAGACGGTCGCGCTCGGCGAGGGCGGCGAGCTCTTCGGGGGTGGGCGGCGTGACGGGCACGGCATCTCCTCGGGAGGTCGGGAGCGGCGGCGGAAGGCTCACCGTAGGCACGGCGGACCACCCGTGGGTCACGACCGGATGACGGTGCCGATCAGTCGGGCGCGGAGCGTGACCGGGGTGTCGACGGGAGACGCGCTGGGCGGACCGGGTGGCGGTAGTCGCGGTCGCCGGGTCCCGGCTCCGGGGTCCCGTCCGCTCCCCACTCCGTGTCCGGCACCTCGGCCTCGGCCTCCACGGTGGCGGGGTCCGGCGGCCGCCGGACCAGCCAGGCGGAGGTGACGGCGCCGATGACGGCGAGCACGGTGACGGCCAGGAACGCCGCGACGTAGCCGTGGTCGGAGGCGCGCTCGGCGACGTCGAGGTACTCGACGACCTGCGGGTCGAACGTCCTCGGCACCAGCCCCGTCTGCTGGGCGTCGGCGAGGGCGTCGCGCAGCTCGATGCCGCGCTCGGGCGTCAGCGGCGGGAGCCCGCGCTCCGCGACGCCGTCGACCAGCGACTGGATGTAGGTCAGGTGCAGCAGGGCGTAGAGCAGCGCGATCCCGACGGCGCCGCCGCCCTGCTCGGCCGTCGCGGACACGCCCGACGCCTGGCCGTGGTCGCGCTCGGGCACGGTGTCGAGGCCGACCGGGTCGTTGACGGTGAGCACCACCGCGAGCCCGACGCCGTAGACGACGAGGCCCGGCAGCAGCGCCCAGAAGTCGTTGGCCGGCATGCCGAGGGCGAGCAGGACCCCGGACACCGCGAGGAGCGCGAAGCCCACCACCAGCGGCGGACGCCCACCCGCCTTGTCGTACCAGCGCCCGACCAGCGGGGCGATCGCCACCATCGGCACCGTCGTGGCCAGCAGCGCGAGCCCCGCCAGCGCGGGATCCATCTCCAGGTTGAGCACGAGGGCGAGCGGCAGGATCAGCCCGAGCCCCATCTCCGCCATGCCGGCGAGGGCCTGGGAGATCGTCGCCCCGCGGTAGTCCCGGCTGCGCGCGAGCAGCCCGAGGTCGAGCAGCGGGTCGGCGACGCGCCGCTCCCGGACGACGAACAGGACCGCGGCGAGCACGGCGACGGCCAGGGAGACGAGCACGTCGGGGGCCGTCCAGCCCTCGGTGGTCGTCTGGGCGAGCCCGAACACGAGGCCGACGAGGACGAGCCCGAGCAGGGCCGCGCCCGGCAGGTCGACGTGGACCCCGCGCCGGCGCGGCGGGTCCGGCGGCACCGCGCGCAGGGTCGCCCACAGCGTCACGGCGAGCAGCGGGAGGTTGACGAGCAGGACGGCGCGCCAGCTGATCGCCGAGGTCAGCAGGCCGCCGATCGTGGGGCCGAGCGCGCCCGCGGTGGCCGCGATCCCGCCCATGGCGCCGAGGGCCCGGCCGCGCTCCTTCGCGTCGAACGCGCTGCTGAGGATGGCCACGGTCGCCGGCAGCATCAGCGCGCCGCCCGAGCCCTGCAGCACCCGGGCGACGATGAGGACGGTGAAGTCCGGCGCGACGCCGCCGACGGCCGAGGCGCCGGCGAAGACCACGGAGCCGAGCAGGAACACCCGGCGGCGCCCCAGCAGGTCGCCGAGGCGCCCACCGAGCACCAGCAGGCCCGCCAGCGGCAGCAGGCTCGCCGTGAGCACCCACTGCACGAGCAGCGAGCTCACCCGGAAGTCCTGCGCGATGTCGGGCAGGGCCAGCGGGACCGCGGTCTGGTCCACGAGGATCATCGCGTTCGCGAGGGTCATCGCGGCGAGGACCATCCGCTGCCCGGCGCGCGAGGTCGCCGACGTGGTCATGGTCGGAGCGTCGTCCACGGGGGCGCGGCGTTCAAGGCTCAGCCCCGGGCGCGGTTCAGCCGGCGGTCGATGACGGGGCCGAGGAGGCGCTCGACGGGGTTGGTGGCGAGGAGCAGCAGCAGGGGCCAGTACCCGAGCTGCGGCGCCACGAGCGTCACCAGGAAGACGAGGAGGAAGAGCGAGGCCGTGCTGCCGGTGGCGACGTGACGCGGTGCCCGGTGGTCCTCGCTCTCCAGCGAGCGCCGCACCATGATCGTCATGACCGACAGGAGCGCGCTGCTGACGAACAGCGTGAACACGTAGAAGCGCAGCGTGAACGGGTCGTCCTCGAACGCCCCGACCATCTCGGTGGGGAAGGGCAGCACGACGATCGTGAACAGCCAGACCGTGTTGACCCACACGAGCCGCGGGCTGACCCGCGTCGCGGCGTTGAAGACCCGGTGGTGCGCGGCCCAGAACCGGGCGATGACCACGAAGCTCAGGACGAAGCTGCCGATCGGCGCGAGGTTCTCGGTGATGACGCTCAGCCCCGAGCGCGTGGCCTCTCCCGCCTCGGGCACGAGCTCGGCGAGCGGGAGCACGAGCAGGGTCAGCGCGATCGCCACGACGCCATCGCTGAAGGCGAGCAGGCGCTCGGGGCCGAGCCAGTCCCCGCGCGGCTCCTCGGTCACACCATGCCCGCGAGGTGCTGCGTCTCGTTCACCGAGCTCACCCGGCGCGTCCCCGACCGCGACACCAGCACCCGCGTCACCGAGGTGTGGTGCAGCGGGAACGTCAGCGGCCGCTCGATCCCCAGGATCGCCGCGACGTAGGTGTTGATCACGCCGGCGTGGCAGACGACGACGGCGGTGGCCCGCGGGTCCTGGCGCGCCGCGATCGCGTCGAGGGCGGCCAGGACGCGGGCCGTGAACGCGGGGCCGTCGACGTACGCGGGGAAGACCCCGGCGCGGATGGCCTGCCAGTCCTCGTCGGCGTCGTCGCGCAGGTGCACCGGGCGGTAGCTCGCGCGTCCGGCGTCGAACTCGCAGAGGTCCTCCACGGCGGCGGGCTCCGGCGCCCCGAGCAGCCGCACGGCCGGCGCCGCGCTCTCGCGGGCGCGGCGCATCGTCGAGGTGACGATCTCGGCGACGCCGTCGCGGTCGGGCGCGCCGGCGAGCCACTTCGCGAACCGGTCGGCCTGCTCCTCTCCGCGCGCGGAGATCGCGGGGTCGGCGCCGGCCGCGCCGGGCTCGGCGGTCGCCGCGAGGGGCTCGGCGTGGCGGACGAGCAGGAGCTGGGTCATCGGGCGGGGACGGCGTCCCCGTGGCCCGCCGACCGCAGCCCCTCACGGATCGCCTCGGCGTGGCGCTCCATCTCGTCCTGGTCCGGGTCGCTCTCGGCCCGGCTGAAGTCGAACGCCTCGAGGCCCCAGGCCGGGTGGACGTGCACGTGAAGGTGGGGCACCTCGAAGCCCGCGATCATCAGCGCCACCCGCGGCGGCGACCAGACGTCACGGATCACCGCGCCGATGCTCTTGGCCACCCCCATGACGTGCTCGAACAGGCCGTCCGGGGCGTCGAGCCACTGGTCGACCTCCTCCCGCGGCACCACCAGCACGTGGCCGGGACCGAGGGGGTTGATCGAGAGGAACCCGACCACCTGGTCGTCCGACCAGACGAACCGCCCGGGGATCTCACCGTTGATGATCTTTGTGAAGACCGTCGCCACGGCGGGCATGCTAGCGACCGGCGCGCCGGCCCGCGGCCCCGTCCTGCATCGATCCTGTGCTGTCGGTCCCGGCCCGTATCCTCGCGGGGCACGATCGGGCACCCCCGCTCGTCCCGCCCGATCCCCACCCCGCGGAGGAACCCCGAATGCAGCCGTGGCCCGGCACGTCCTACCCCCTGGGCGCGACCTACGACGGGGCCGGGACCAACTTCGCGCTCTTCAGCGAGGTCGCCGACGCCGTCGAGCTCTGCCTGTTCGACGAGGCCGGCGAGGAGACCCGCATCGCGCTGCCCGAGCGCGACGGCTTCGTGTGGCACGGCTACCTGCCCGGCATCGTCCCGGGCCAGCGGTACGGCTACCGGGTCGCCGGCCCGCTCGACCCGGAGCAGGGGCAGCGGTGCAACCCCCACAAGCTGCTCATCGACCCGTACGCGAAGGCGCTCGACGGCACGCTCGGCACGACGTACTCGTGGGACGAGGCGCTCTTCGGCTACCACTTCGAGGACGCCGACGAGACCAACCACGACGACTCGGCGCAGTACGTGCCGAAGTCCGTGGTCATCAACCCGTTCTTCGACTGGCACGACGACCGCCCGCCGCGCACGCCGTACCACGACACGGTGGTCTACGAGGCCCACGTCAAGGGCCTCACGTATCTGCACCCCGAGGTGCCCGAGGAGATGCGCGGCACCTACTCCGGCGTCGCGCACCCGGCGGTCATCGCCCACCTGCAGCGCCTCGGCATCACCGCGATCGAGCTCATGCCCGTGCACCAGTTCGTGCACGACGACGCCCTCGTGCAGCGCGAGCTGCGCAACTACTGGGGCTACAACACCATCGCCTTCTTCGCCCCGCACTACGGCTACGCGAGCGTCGGCATCACCGGTCGCCCGGCGCCGGGCGCGCACGTGCAGGAGTTCAAGGCGATGGTGCGCGACCTGCACGCCGCCGGCATCGAGGTGATCCTCGACGTCGTCTACAACCACACCGCCGAGGGCAACCACCAGGGCCCGACGCTGTCGATGCGCGGCATCGACAACCAGGCGTACTACCGCCTCGTCGACGACCAGCCGCAGTACTACATGGACTACACGGGCACCGGGAACTCGCTCAACGTCCGGCAGCCCCACACGCTGCAGCTGATCATGGACTCGCTGCGCTACTGGGTCACCGAGATGCACGTCGACGGCTTCCGGTTCGACCTGGCGTCCACGCTGGCCCGCGAGTTCTACGACGTCGACCGGCTCTCGACGTTCTTCGACCTCGTGCAGCAGGACCCGGTGATCTCGCAGGTCAAGCTCATCGCCGAGCCCTGGGACGTCGGTCCCGGCGGCTACCAGGTGGGCAACTTCCCGCCGGGCTGGACCGAGTGGAACGGCAAGTACCGCGACACCGTGCGAGACTTCTGGCGCGGCACGCCCGGCACGCTGGGCGAGTTCGCCGCGCGGCTCACCGGGTCGTCGGACCTCTACCAGGACGACGGCCGCCGGCCCTACGCGTCGATCAACTTCGTCACCGCGCACGACGGCTTCACGCTCAACGACCTCGTCTCGTACAACGAGAAGCACAACGAGGCCAACGGCGAGGGCGGCCAGGACGGCGCCGACGACAACAACTCCTGGAACCACGGCGTCGAGGGCCCCACCGACGACGCGGCGATCCTCGAGCTGCGCCAGCGCCAGCGCCGCAACTTCCTCACCACGCTGTTCCTGTCGCAGGGCGTGCCGATGGTGCTGCACGGCGACGAGATGGGCCGCACCCAGTACGGCAACAACAACGGCTACTGCCAGGACTCCGAGATCTCCTGGATGGAGTGGTCGCCGGAGAAGGCCGACTCGGAGCTCATGGACTTCACCGCCAAGGTGTCCGAGCTGCGCGCGTCGCACCCGGTGTTCCGGCGCCGCCGCTTCTTCAACGGCCGCCCGATCCGGCCCGCGGCGGGTGCGCCCGACGCCGAGGTGCAGCGCGACATCGCCTGGTTCACGTCGTCGGGCGAGGAGATGACCGACCAGGACTGGGAGTCCGGCGAGGCCGCCGTGCTCACCGTGTTCCTCAACGGCGACGGCATCCTCGAGAGCGACCCGCGCGGCCAGCGCGTCGTCGACGACACGTTCCTGCTGATCTTCAACGCCCACCACGAGGACGTCGAGGTCACCCTGCCCGGTGAGGGCTTCCCCCACCGGTGGGCCACGGTGCTCGACACCACCACCGGGGAGGTCGCCGTCGGCACCACCCGCACCACCCAGACCTGGAACACCCCGCCGCTGCCGGACGACCTCGACGACCGCGTGGGCGGGGACGCCCTCACCGTCACGTCACGCTCGATGGTGCTGCTGCAGCGCACCGACGTCACGGAGAACGCGTGACCACGCCCCGAGCGACCTCCACCTACCGGCTCCAGCTCTCCCCCGCGCAGCCCTTCGGCGCGGCGCGCGAGCTCGTCGGCTACCTCGACGCCCTCGGGGTCGGCACGCTGTACTGCTCGCCGATCCTGGAGGCCTCGCCGGGGTCGACCCACGGCTACGACGTCGTCGACCCCACGCGCGCCAACGACCAGCTGGGCGGCGAGCAGGGCCGGCGCGAGCTCGTGGCCGCGCTGCGCGAGGCCGGGCTCGGCGTGCTCGTCGACCTGGTGCCCAACCACATGGGCGTGGCGGCGCCCGAGGCCAACCCCTCGTGGTGGTCGCTGCTCCGGCTCGGCGCCGAGTCGCCGTACGCGTCCTGGTACGACGCCGACCTGAGCCGGCGGATCCTCATTCCGGTGCTGGGCTCGCCCGAGGACGTCGAGGCGCTGACGCTCTCCGACGACCGCTCGGAGCTGCACTTCTACGAGCACCGCTACCCGGTGGCGCCGGGGACGGGCGAGGGCACGCCCCAGGAGGTGCACGACCGTCAGCACTACGAGCTCGTGCACTGGCGCCGCGGCAACGCCGAGCTCACCTACCGGCGCTTCTTCGACGTGTCCGACCTCGCCGCCGTCCGCGTCGAGGACCCCGAGGTGTTCGACGCCGTGCACGCCGAGGTGCTGCGCTGGCGCGCGGCGGGCGAGCTCGACGGCCTGCGGATCGACCACCCCGACGGGCTCACCGACCCCGGCGCCTACGTGCGCCGGCTGCGCGCGGCCCTCGGCGACGACGCCTGGCTGCTGGTCGAGAAGATCCTCGGTCCCGACGAGACGCTCCCCCGCTCCTGGCCGGTGGACGGCACGACGGGCTACGAGGCGCTGCGCGAGATCGGCGGCCTGTTCGTCGACCCGCGCGGCGAGGCCCTCGTCGACGCCGTCGCCGCGCAGCACACCGGCGTGCGCGAGGGGCTCTCGACCACCGAGCACGCCGCCCGGCGCCTGGTCACCGACGAGATCCTCGTGGCCGAGGTCCGCCGGATCGCCGGCCACGTCCCGGGCGACGGCGACGAGGACAAGGTGCGCGAGGCCGTCGCCGAGCTGCTGTGCTCGTTCCCGGTCTACCGCTCCTACCTGCCCGAGGGCCGCGACACCCTCGACCGCGCCGTCGACACCGCGGCCGCCGCCCGCCCGGAGCTCGCCGACATCGTCCGGCGCATCCACGCGGCGATGACCGCCGAGCCGGACGGGACGCTGGCCCGGCGCGTGCAGCAGACCAGCGGGATGGTCACCGCCAAGGGCGTCGAGGACACCACCTTCTACCGGTGGAACCGGTTCGTCGCGCTCAACGAGGTCGGCGGGGCCCCGGACCGCTTCGGGGTCTCCCCCGCCGAGTTCCACACCCGCGCCGCCGCCCGCGACGCGGCCTCGCCGGCCACGATGACCACGCTCTCGACCCACGACACCAAGCGCTCCGAGGACGTGCGGGCGCGCCTGGCCGTGCTCAGCGAGCTGACCGCCGAGTGGGGGGCGTTCCTGCGCTCGGCGTCGGCGCGCCACCCGCTCCCGTCGCCGTCGCTGGAGCTGCTCGCCTGGCAGTCCGTGCTCGGGGCGTGGCCGATCACCGAGGAGCGCCTGGCGGGCTACCTGACCAAGGCGTCCAGGGAGGCCAAGCTCGTCACCGCGCACGTCGACGCGGTGCCCGAGGTCGACGAGGCGATCGCGGCGTGGCCCGGCCAGGTCCTCGCCGACGCCGACGCGGTCGCCGAGATCGAGGCGTTCGTCGCCCGGCTCGACGCCCCGGGCCGCGTGAACTCGCTGGGCCAGAAGCTGCTGCAGCTCGCCGGGCCCGGCATCCCGGACGTCTACCAGGGCACCGAGTGCTTCGAGTACTCGCTGGTCGACCCCGACAACCGGAGGCCGGTCGACTTCGACCTCCGGCGCCGGCTGCTCGGCCGTCTCGACGACGGGTGGACGCCGGGTGCGGACGACACCGACGCCGACGCGGTGGCCGCCACCAAGCTCGCGGTGGTCACCGCGGCCCTGCGGCTGCGGCGCTTCCGGCCCGAGCTCTTCCGAGGCTACGCCCCCGTGCCGGCGTCCGGCGTCGCGGCGGAGCACGCGGTCGCGTTCGCCCGCGGGGGTCCGGCCGGGCGGGAGCGTCTCGTCGCCGTCGCCACCCGGCTGCCGGTGGGCCTCGAGGCCGCCGGGGGCTGGCGCGACACCGTGCTGCCGCTGCCCGGCGGCGCCGACGACTGGACCGACGTGGTCACCGGCCGCCCGGTCGAGGGGTCGGCGCCGACGCTCGCGAGTGTGCTCGATCGCTTCCCGGTGGCGCTGCTCGTCCGCCCTGCCTGATCCTGCTTGGATTCGGTCATGGCCGACGTGACGGACAGCCGTCCCCGCTGGCACGGTGTCCTCGAGCGGATCTCCCAGGCGCGCCGGGGCGACGCCAGCGAGTCGCTCGCGGCGGTGTTCATGCTCGGCGCGACGGTGCTCGCGCTGCTCTGGGCGAACTCGCCGTGGGGCTCGACCTACGACGCTTTCTGGCACACCCCGCTGGCGATCTCGCTGGGCGACTGGTCGATCGACCTCGACCTGCAGCACTGGGTCAACGACGGCCTCATGGCCCTGTTCTTCTTCGTCATCGGGCTCGAGGTCAAGCGCGAGTTCGCCCTCGGCGAGCTGCGCGACCGGTCCAAGGCCGCCGTCCCGCTCACCGCCGCGGTCGCCGGGCTGGCGCTGCCGGCCGTGCTGTTCCTGCTGCTCAACCCGTCGGGGCCGGCGGCCTCCGCCTGGGGCGTCGTCATCTCGACCGACACGGCGTTCCTGCTCGGCGCGCTGGCGGTGATCGGGCCGGGGCGCGCCGAGCGTCTCCGGATCTTCCTGCTCACCCTCGCCGTCGCCGACGACGTCGGCGCGCTCGCGATCATCGCGCTCGTCTACACCGACGAGGTCCACGTCGTCCCGCTGATCGTCAGCATCGTCGGGCTGCTGATCATCTGGCAGCTGCGGCGCCTGCGGGTCTGGCGCGGCGGGGGCTACCTCGTCGTGTCGCTCGTGACGTGGCTGGCGCTCTACGAGTCCGGCGTGCACGCGACGCTCGCCGGGGTGCTGATCGCGCTCCTGCTGCCGGTCTATCCGCCGAAGCGCAAGGAGGTCGAGCGCGCCGCGGCCCTCGCCAGGGCGTTCCGCCAGTCGCCCAACCCCGAGTACGCGCGCAGCGCCCGGCTCGGGCTCGAGCGGGCGGTGTCGGTCAACGAGCGCCTCATGCGCCTCTGGCAGCCCTACACCGCGTTCATCATCGTGCCGGTGTTCGCGCTGGCCAACGCGGGCGTGCCGCTGACCGCCGAGACGCTGCGCGCCGCGATCGTGTCGCCGCTGTTCTGGGGCATCGTGCTGGGACTCGTGGTCGGCAAGTTCGTCGGGATCACCGGCGCGACCGCCGTGCTGGCGCGCCTGCGGCCGGGGAGCCTCGCGCCCGGGCTGACCATGCCGCAGATCGCGGGCGGCGCGGCGCTCTCGGGCATCGGGTTCACGATCTCGCTGTTCATCGTCGACCTGGCGCTCGACGACGAGGTGCTCGCCGACACGGCCCGCGTCGGCGTGCTCGCGGGGTCGGTGATCGCGCTGGGCCTGGGCGCCGTGGTGTTCCGCGCGGGCCGGTCGTTCCTGCCCGAGGAGCCCTCGCGCGACCTGCTGCGTCCCGTCGACCCGCGCCGCGACCACATCCGCGGCCCCGTCGGCGCGCCGCTGACCATCGTTGAGTACGGCGACTTCGAGTGCCCGTTCTGCGGCAAGGCGACCGGCAACATCCGCCAGGTCCGCGAGCACTTCGGCGACGACATGCGCTACGTGTTCCGCCACCTCCCGCTCGACGACGTCCACCCCCACGCCCGCAGCGCCGCCGAGATCGCCGAGGCGGCCGCCCGGCAGGACCGGTTCTGGGACGTGCACGACACGTTCTTCGCCCACGCCGACGCCCTCGAGCGCGACGACCTCATCGCCTACTGCGCCGACCTCGGCCTCGACATCGACCGCCTCGAGGAGGACCTCCGCGAGGGCGACCCCGAGAACCACGTCGAGGACGACGAGATCGACGCCCGGAGCAGCGACCTCCCGGGCACGCCGACCTTCTACCTCGCCGCCGGCGATGCGGTCCCCCAGCGCCACGTGGGCCCCTACGACGCCAAGACCCTCATCGGCGAGCTGGAGCGGATGCGCGCGAGCAGCGGGAACGTCGCCGACCCGCGCTGACCCACCCTGCTGCAGCGAACGTGGTGTTCGCGGCTCCTCGGCGCGCGAAGTCCCCGTTCGCAGCGCGCCGAGATGGGTTACTGGCTGGTATTCCTCGCCTGGCGAGACGTACCAGCCAGTAATCGCCGCGGGCGGGTCCCCGTCAGCGTCGGCGAGGCCGCGGCGGGAGGGCGACGGTCGGCGCTTCCGGGCCGGCCATGGTGTCGGTCTGCGCGTCGGCGCCCGCGTCGTCGTCCGGGTCGGCGGCGTGCCGGCTGCGGCGGGGTCGGTCGGCCGCGCGGGACATCGGCACCTCGGCGGCCGCCGGGGCGGCGCGGTCCGTCGGCGTCTCCGTCCCCGGCCGCGCGACGACCTTCAGCTCGCGCAGCACCCCGCGCCGCGCCGGCGTGTCCCCGCCCGCCGCGCCCGACGCCGACGCAGCGAACGGCGCGTTCGCTGCGTCGGGAGCAGCGAACGGCGCGTTCGCTCCGTCCGCGCGCTCGGGGACCTCGCTCGCCCCGCCCTCGCGCGGCGCGGGTGCGCCCGGCGCCTCGGCGTCGTCCACGCGCACCACCGGCTGTGAGCCCGTCGCGGTGTCGGCGGCGCGTTTCGCCTCGGCGGGGTCGGTGCGGCCGCGCTCGGCGAGCGGGAGGGCCGGGTGCCGGCGGGCGGCGCGCCGGTAGAGCAGGGCGGCGACGACCAGTCCGGTGGCGACCAGTGGCACGAGCAGCGTCCACCACGTCCCGCCGCGGAACGACGCGTTCGCGACCGCGTGGGCGACGGCCACCGGGAAGCACACGTAGCTCGTCCAGTGCACGACGAGCCAGGCGCGCTTGGACAGGTACTTCCGCAGGCTCGACGAGATCACCACGGCGAGCAGCAGGTCGAGCGACACCGCCCCGAGCGCGACCGGCCACGGGTTGAACGAGGCCGTGAAGGGGACGACGAGGTGGTACCACCGCAGCGGCAGGTACGGCGTCACCAGCACCGTCACGACGTGCAGCAGCACGAAGACCACGGTGATGAGCGCGAGGTTGCGGTGCAGGGCCACGAGCACGAAGCGCGGCAGGGCCTGTCCGAGGACCCTGGTCAGCGACGTGTTGTGCAGCGCGCCGAGCGCGAGCACCACGCCCAGGAGCAGGAGCGCGACGAGGCCGAGCGCCCGCGAGACGTTCCAGAGCTCGATCACGGGACGGGACTCAGCGGTACTCGGCGGTGGTGACGCGCGGGACGTCCGCGGCCGTCGACGACGCCGAGATGCCCGCGTGCAGCGCGACGACCAGCACCGCGGCCGCCACCGTGATCCAGGCGGTCAGCTCGACGATCGTGCGCTTGTTCTGCTCGTGCTGTGCGGCCTTCGCCGTGCGGCGACCGGGCACCGGCGTCTCCCTCCGTGTTCCCCGGCCACCAGGATGGACGATCGCGCAGTGTGACCCCGGTCAGGGGTCGGCGTGATCATCCGGCGTGTCGCAGGATCGCCGCCGCGACGAGGTCCGGCGCCGTCATCAGGGCGGCGTGGGCCTGGCCCGGGAGGTCGACGACCACGGCGTCGGTCAGCGCGTCGGCGACGGCGCGGGTGGAGGCGTGCAGGTGCTCGGCGCTCTGCTCACCGAGGAGCATCACCGTGGGCAGGCCGACGCCGCGCAGGGCGTCGGTGCCCTCCGGCATCCGCACGAGCTCCCGGCCCTCGCGCGTCCAGGTGTGCACCGCGGCGACGCGCTGCGGCCACGACGGCGCGCGCTTCATGCCCTCGACCGCAGCGGGCGGCGCCTGCACCAGCCGGAGCATCCCGATCTCGAGCGCCCCCTCCGGATCGCCCGCCGCGAGCCGGGCGTCCATGGCGTCCAGCGTCTCCGTGTCGTCGGCGCGCCCCGGGAGCGGCCACGGCGGCTCGTACAGCACGAGGCCGGCCGCCGGCAGCTCACCGGACGCCGCGGCGCCGAGGACGCAGACCGCGCCCGAGGAGTGAGCGGCGACGACCGCCTCGCCGCCGAACCACGCGGCCACCGTTCGGACGTCCTCGTACTCGCGCTCGAAGGAGTACGGCTCGGTGTCGCCCGAGTCGCCCTTGCCGCGCCGGTCGGCGAGCCAGACGGCGAACCGCCCGTCGAGCCCCGCCGCGGTGGGGCCCCAGATGCCCCGGGGCGCGGTCGCGCCCGGGAACGTCACCAGGGGCCGCGCCCCGTCGGTCACGCGCTCGAGCGCGATCGCGGTCCCGTCGGCGGAGACGACGTGGTGGCTCGGTCCCGGCACGACGCCGAGTGTGGCGCCGCCCCCGGACCGTCACCAGGACGGTCCGGGGCCGGACGTCAGCCCAGCAGCGTCGCGTCCGCCGGCGAGAGGCGGTCGGTGATCGTGTTCTTCTGGTGCCAGTACGGGTAGAGCAGCGGCGTCGCGCTGACCTCGTCGAGGCGGGCGACCTCGTCGTCGGTGAGCGCGAGCTCGGCGGCCGCGAGGTTGTCGGCCAGCTGCTCCTCGGTGCGGGCGCCGACGACCAGCGAGGTGACGCCCGGCTTGCGCAGCAGCCAGGCGTTGGCGACCTGGGCCACCGAGACGCCGTGCGCGTCGCCGATCTCCGCGGCGACCTCGATGATGTCGTAGAGGCGCTCGCGGTCGTGGACCGGCGGCTCGGACCACTCGCCGAGGTGCCGCGAGGTCTCCGGGTCGTCCTGGCCGCGGCGGAACTTGCCTGAGAGCAGCCCGCCGGCGATCGGGCTCCAGACGAGGATGCCGAGCCCCTGGTCGATCGACACCGGCACGAGCTCGTTCTCGGCCTCGCGGGCCTGCAGCGTGTAGTGGATCTGCTGGGACACGAAGCGCTGGTACTCGCCGCGCTCGGAGACGCCGAGGGCCTTCATGATGTGCCAGGCCGAGTAGTTCGAGCAGCCGATGTAGCGGATCTTGCCCTTGCTGACGAGGGTGTCCAGCGCCTCGAGCGTCTCCTCCAGCGGCGTCACGCCGTCCCAGCCGTGGAGCTGGAAGAGGTCGATGTGCGCGGTGTCGAGGCGGCGCAGGCTGTCCTCGACGCTCTTCACGATGTGCTGGCGCGACGCCCCGCCGTCGTTCGGGCCGTCACCCATCGGGAAGCGGCACTTGGTGGCGAGGAACAGGTCGTCGCGGTGGTTCTTCGTCGCCTGGCCGACGATCTCCTCGGACACGCCCGCCGAGTACATGTCGGCGGTGTCGACGAGGTTGACGCCGTGGTCGACGCACAGGTCGATCTGGCGGGTGGCGCCCTCGACGTCGGTGGCGCCGAGCTTCTCGAAGCCACCCTTGCCGCCGAAGGTCATCGTGCCCATGGTCATCGTCGAGACCTTGAGGCCCGACCGTCCGAGAGTGCGGTACTCCATGCCGGTCGGTTGCCCGCGACCCCTCGGACGGGAACGTGACATGAGCGAAGGGCACCTTCGCTCGGAGAGACCGAGCGAAGGTGCCCTTCGGTCAGGACAGCGGGTCAGGCGCGCGAGGTGAGGTCGGGGCGCACGGCCAGCAGGACGCCGAGCACCGCGTAGCCGACGAGGAAGTGCACGCCGGCCACGACCGGGCCGACGACGTCGCCGAGGGGCACGGCCGCCGCACCGATCAGCAGCCACGAGCAGGCGAAGGGCGCCCAGACCCGCAGGACGCCGCGCCAGCGCCCGACGACCGCGACGGTGACGCCGACGACGACCATCCCGAGCATCGACAGGGGCCAGGACGGGTCGAGCACCGTCGCGACCGTGCCCCACTCCCCGCCGCCCGCGGCGGCGGCGAAGGCCGACTGGATCGTCGCGATCCCGAGGATCACCGCCTCGACGACCAGGAGGCCGCGACCGACGCGCCCGGTCCCCGTGCCGCGGGTGATCCAGAGGGCCACGAGCAGGCAGAACACGCCGAGCTGGAGGGCGATGCCGCTGAGGTCGATGACGAAGCCGCCGCCCGTCGCGCCCTCGAAGAACAGCCAGCAGACGCCGTAGACCGCGGCGCCGACCGCGAGGCCGGCACCGAGCACGCGGAGCGCGCCGGAGGGCGGCGACACCCCCGGCGATCGGGACGGGGTGGACGGCGCGGCGCCGGCGGTCGCGGGCAACTCGGGGCGGGAGGCGGTGGTCATCGTGGGCTCCTTCGGCAGGGTGGACGGCGTTCGGGTCGGGGTGATCAGGCGCGGACCGCGAGGTCCGGACGGGTGACGAGCAACAGGCCGAGGACGGCGTAGCCGACGAGGAAGTGGGCGCCGGCGACGACCGCGCCGAGGGCCGGGCCGAGCACGAGGAGCGCCGGCATCGCCACGAAGAACCACGTCTCGGCGACCACCGGCCACGCCCGCAGTACCCCGCGCCAGCGGCCGGCCACGGCGACCTTCACGCCCAGGACCGCCATGCCGAGCATCGACAGCGGCCAGAACGGGTCGAGGACCACCGCGGCGGTGCTCCACTCGCCGCCCATCGACGGCAGGGTCAGCGCCGACTGCACCGTCGCGACCGCCAGGATCACGGCCTCGACGATGATCATGGTGCGGGCCAGCCGCGACGTGCCGGCCGCGCCGGTGCGCCACATCGCGGCGAGCAGGCAGAAGACGCCGAGCTGGAAGAGCAGGCCGCAGAGGTCCGACGCGAAGCTGCCGTCGGTCGCCGCCTCGCCCCGGGTGATGCCGAGGCCGATGAACGCGGCGCCGTAGGCCGTGGCGCCGGCGGCGAGCCCGGCGCCGAGGAGGCGGAGCGACCGCGTCGACGGGACCGCCGACGCCACGGGGGCGCTCGGGCGATCCACGTCGGTCCGGGGGGCGTCGGTGCGGACGCGGGCGGGGGTGGTGCGGATCGTCGTCACGGCGGGCTCCCGGGTGAAGGGGTCGGTGAGGAGTCGGTCGAGCGGGCGGGCCGGTCGAGGAGTCGGGCTGCGGTCGGCCTGCGGCATGACGAGAACTCTCGGCTCCCGGCCGTCCCCGGCGGCAGGGCCGCGGGCCCCGCCCCGGTCCCGTCGATGTCCCGGTCCCCCGGGACACACGACGGGACGCCGGTCCGGGGACACCGCCCGCCCGAGCTGCCACGATCACCGCATGGCGATGGAGGTCGGCGAGTCGGTCGCGCCCGCGACGGCGCCCGCCGACCCCGCCGGCCGCCCGAGCGACCGGGACGACGAGACCCCGCGACGCCGCCGCCCCACGACCGTCCTCGCCGTCGGGGCCGTGGCCGTCGCGCTCGGGGTGCTCGCGGTCGTCCTCGACGTCTCCGGCCGCGGGCTGACGCTGCCGCGGTCCATCGACACGGCGGCGGGCTGGCCCAACGCGGTCGCCGGCCTCGCGCAGCTGCTGCCGGGCCTGCTGGTGCTGCGGGACCGTCCCCGGCACCCGATCGGCTGGGTCCTCGTCGCGTCCGGCGTCCTGTGGATGATCGGCGGCCTCGCGTCGGCGTGGATGGTGTTCGCGGTCTACCGCCACCCCGAGCTCCCGGGTGCGGTCCTCGGCCTCCACCTCGGCTACCGCTGGGGTGCCTTCGCGATCGTGGGGCTCCCGCTGCTCATGGTGCTGTTCCCCGACGGGCGGTTCCCGCGCCCCCGCGCCTGGCGGGCCGTGGCGGTGTTCGCGGTCGCCGCGACGGCGGTCATGCCGGTCGTCGCCGTGCTCGTGCCCGCCGACGTCGCCCGCGCCTTCTCCGGCGGCGACACCCCCGCCCCGATCGCCGCCCTGCCCTTCGACCAGCTGACGCTGGACCTGCCGTGGTGGCCGACGATCTTCGCCGTGGCGCGCCTCCTGCCGGCGGTCGGCCTCCTGACGGCCCTGGTCGTGGTGGCCGCGCGCTACCGCGCCGCGCGCGGCCGGCGCCGGCTGCAGATGCGCTGGCTGGTGTGGGCCGGGGCGGTGTCGGCGCTCGCGATGGCCGTCGTGCAGGCGCTGCCGCCGGCGTGGCTCATGATCGGGCTGATCGCGAGCATCGCGGTCACCAGCTCCGCGGTCGTCGTCGCGATCACCCGCCACCGCCTCTACGACATCGACCGCCTCCTGCCCACGACCGTCGTCGCCCTCGCCCTGGGCCTGCTCGTGCTCGCCGTCGACGGGCTGGTCCTGCTCGTCGCCGGCGCGGCGTTCGGGGGTCGCGACGCGGGCCTGCTCGCCGTGGCGATCGTCGCCGTGCTCTACACGCCGCTGCGCAGCAGGCTCTGGGGCGCCGCCCGCCGGCTGACCCGCGGCTCCCGCGACGACCCCTACGCCGCCGTGGCCACCCTGGCCGGGCGGCTGGAGACCGCGGTCGCGCCCGGCGAGCAGCTCGCGGCACTGGCCCGGTCGGTGGCCGAGGCGTTCCGGCTGCCCTACGTCCGCGTCGAGATCGACCGCGCCGACGGCGCGCTGGCCGTGGTCGAGCACGGGCACACCGACCGTCCGACGGCCGTGCTGCCCATCCGCTACCGCGACGAGACGATCGGGCGCGTCGTCGTCGACGAGGGGCGCCGGCTCTCGGACGCCGACCAGCGCCTCCTCGGCGACCTCCTGCGCCAGGCCGCGGCCGCGGCGCGCGCCGGCGCGCTGTCGGCGTCGCTGCAGCAGGCCCGCGTGGACCTGGTGACCGCCCGCGAGGAGGAGCGCCGGCGGCTGCGCCGCGACCTGCACGACAGCCTCGGCCCCGGGCTCGGCGCGGTGACCCTGCGCATCGAGACCGCGCGCGGCCTCGCCGCCAGGGACCCCGCGGCCGCGGACGGGGTGCTCGCGCAGGCCGTCACCGACGTCGGCACCCTGCTCGCCGACGTCCGGCGCCTCGTCCACGACCTGCGCCCGCCCGCGCTCGACGAGCTCGGGCTGCTCGGGGCGCTGCGCAGCCAGGCCCGCCGGCTCTCCGGCGACGGGCTGGTGATCGAGGTCGACGGGGAGGTCGGCGAGCTGCCGGCCGCCGCCGAGGTCGCTGCGTTCCGGATCGCCTCGGAGGCCATGACCAACGTCGTCCGCCACGCCGGCGCGACCCGCGCCGACGTCACCCTCGAGCACCGGCCCGACCGGCTCGTCGTCACCGTCGCCGACGACGGGCGCGGGATCGGCGCCGACGTCGTCGCGGGCGTCGGGACGCTGTCGCTGCGCGAGCGCGCCGCCGAGCTCGGGGGGCGCACGAGCGTGTCCTGCCCGCCCGACGGCGGCACCGTCGTCACCGCCGACCTGCCGCTGGAGATCCGTTGAGCGACATCCGCGTTGTCCTGGCCGACGACCACCCCGTCTACCTCGACGGCCTGGCCGGCCTGCTGGCCACGGTCGACGGGATCGAGGTGGTCGGCACGGCGACCGACGGGATGGCCGCCGTCGAGACCGCCGCGGCGCTGCGCCCCGACGTCGTCGTCATGGACGTGCAGATGCCGGAGCTCGACGGGATCGCCGCCACCCGCCGGGTCGTCGACGCCGACCCCGCCGTCGGCGTCGTGGTGCTGACGATGAGCGAGGAGGACGAGACCGTCTTCGCCGCGCTGCGTGCCGGGGCGCGCGGCTACCTGCTCAAGGGCGCGACCAAGGACGAGATCGTCCGGGCGGTGACCGCGGTCGCCGAGGGCGACGCGATCTTCGGGCCGGCGCTGGCCCGGCGGGTGGTCGAGTTCCTCGCCCCGCGGCAGGCCACCGTCGACGTCTTCCCGGAGCTGACCGCTCGCGAGCGCGAGGTGCTCGACCTGGTGGCGGCGGGGCGGGCGAACCCGCAGATCGCCTCGGCGCTCTTCCTCTCGCCCAAGACCGTCCGCAACATCGTGTCGGCGATCTTCACGAAGCTGCACGTCGCCGACCGGGCGGAGGCCATCGTCCGGGCCCGCGAGGCCGGGCTGGGGCGCGCCTGAGGCAGGCCCGGTCAGTGCTCGCCGGGCAGCGCGAGCGTCAGCACCCGCGCGGCCGGGCTCCCGGGCGCCGTCGTCAGCCGGACCTCGCCGCCCCGGCGCCGCGCCGCCTGGAGCGCCTCGAGCACCAGGCCGACCCCGGCGCTGGCCAGGTGCCCGACGCCGCGCAGGTCGATCTCCAGCGACATCCCGTCGACCGCCCCGAGCAGCGCGTCGCGGCAGTCGGCGGCCCCGCCGAGGTCGAGGTCGCCGGCGAGCACCACGCGGCGGGCGTCGCCCGTGTCGTCGACCGCGATCGAGGCCGGGGTCCCGGGCCGGCGCTCCTCCCCCGTCGCCGTGGCCGCGACCGGCTGCTCCTCGCCCGGCTCCATCCGGAACGCGACCCGGGTGCCGCCGTCGGGCGAGGTGGTCACGGTGGCGTCGCGGCTGACCTCGCGCAGCAGCGTCAGGCCCCGGCCGCGGAACCCGGGGTCGGCCGGCGCGGGGCGCCAGGTGCCGTGGTCGACCACGCTCGCGTCGGTCGAGCCGTCGGCGCGCCGCGCGATCCGCACCGCGACCTCGCCGGACCCGTCGTCGTCGCGGTAGCCGTGCTCCACGGCGTTGGTGGCGGCCTCGCCGAGGGCGAGCTGCAGGTCGCCGAGGACCACCTCGGACAGGCCCGCCGCCCGGGCCCAGCGCGACGTGCGCCGGCGCAGGGTCGCCAGGGCGTCCGCCCGCGCGGGCAGCGTCAGCTCCAGGGGCGGGGGCGCGAGGCGCGCGACGACGAGGGCGACGTCGTCGGAGCGGGTGCCGAGGTCGGCGAGCAGCGCCCCGGCGAGCGCGTCGGGGGCGGCGGCGCGGTGGCGCTCGGTCGACGCGAGGAGCCGCTCGAACCCCTCGTCGAGGGTCTCGCCGCGGCGCTCGACGAGCCCGTCGGTGTAGAGCACGAGGACGCCGCCGGGCTCGATCGTCATGACGGCCTCGCCGTGGTCGCGCAGGCCGGGCGGCAGGCCGAGCAGCGGGCCGTGGCCCGCCGGGTCCTCGAGGAGGTGGACCGCGCCGCCGTCGGCGGGGGCGAGCAGGGCGGGCAGGTGCCCGGCGCGCGCGTAGCGCATCTCGCCGGTGCTCGTGTCCAGCGTCAGGCACAGGGCGGTCGAGGCCTGCGAGCCCGGGATGCGCGAGGTCAGGCCGTCGAGCAGGCCGAGGGCCTCGGCGGGCCCGTGCCCGGCGAGCAGGTACCCGGACAGCGCCGTGCGCAGCTGGCCCATGACCGCGGCCGCCGCCGTGCCCTGCCCGACGACGTCGCCGACGGCGATGGCGACGCGGTGCTCGTCGAGCTCGACGACGTCGTACCAGTCGCCGCCGGCCTGGGTGCCGGTCGCGCCGGGCAGATAGCGGACGGCGAGCCCGAGGCGGTCGAGCGTCGGCAGGGCCTGCGGGAGCAGGCTGCGCTGCAGGGTGTCGGCGATCTGGTGCTCGGCGCGGTAGAGCCGCGCTCGGTCGAGGGCGATCGCGCACGGCTCGGCGAGCGCGACCAGGGCGATGCGCTCGGTGCGCGGGACGCGGAAGCGGTCGGGCAGGCCCACACCGATGGCGCCGACCGTGACCCCCGCGGCCACCAGCGGCAGCGCCATCGCGCCCCGGATGCCGGCCTCGCGCAGCGTCGCCCGCAGGTGCTCGGCGTCCAGCGTCTCGGGGCCGCCGCCGACCAGCCACAGCGGCTCCCCGCTGTCGATCGCGGCCCCGACCATCGTCGGCGACTCGCGCCCGCGGGTGACGACGGGCGGGTCGACGTTCACGGCGGCGAGCGGGGCGAGGTTGCCGGTGCGGGGGTCGTACTCGAAGACCGCGACCCGCGCCGAGGGGCCGAAGAGCGAGCGGAGGTGCCCGACGGTCACGTCGGCGACCTCGGCGGGCGTCGCGGCCGCGGAGAGCTCGGTGGTGGCGCGCTGGAGCAGGGAGAGCCGGGCGGCCGTGGCGCGCTCCTCGGCGAGGAGGAGGGCGTTGTCGAGGGCGAGGGCGGCGCGGGCCGCGATCTCCTCGACCAGGTCGAGGTCGTCCTCGCTCCAGCCGGGCGCCCCCTCGGCGCGGGCGAGCGTGAGCAGGGCGACCGGGTGGTCGCGCACCGTCAGCGGGAGGTGCAGGACACCGGACTCGGTCACCGCGGCGCGGGCGTCCAGGGCCCGCCGCTCGCCCTCGCCGACCCCGTCGGGGGACAGCGGGACCGTGGTGACGTCCGCGCCGTCGGCGGCCGTGGCCGCGCGCCCCCGGCCGGGCACGCCGTCCTCGTCGACCGACCGCGCGGTGGCGCGCACCGCGAGACCCACCTCGACGAGCAGGCGCACGAGGCTCTCGAGCCGGTCCATGATCTCGGGCTCGCCGTCGAGCTCGGCCCCGACGCGGGCGAGCAGCCGCTGGCGCTCCGTCTCGAGCCAGCGCGCGTGGACGTCGATGCAGCTGCCGACCCAGCCCGAGACGCCGGCCTCGCCGGGCAGCGGGACGGCGTGCTCGGCGACCCGGTGGTACGCCCCGTCGTGACCGTCGCCGCGCCGGAGCCGGTACTCGATCTCCCAGCCGCGCCCGCCCGCCATCGCCGCGGACGTGGTGTCCCGGTAGCGCTCGCGGTCGTCGGGGTGCATCCCGGCGAACCAGCCCTGCCCGCGCTCGTCGGCGTCGGCCCGCCCGGTGAAGCGCCGCCACCCGGCGTTGTGGAAGGTGCGTGCGCCGTCGGCGTCGGCCACCCAGATCATCGCCGGGGCGAGGTCGGCCATCGCCGTGAACCGGATCTCCGCGCGGCGGCGCGCCCGGCCGAGCTGCAGGTGGGCGTCGACGCGGGCCCGCAGCTCGGCGGCGGTGAACGGCTTGACCAGGTAGTCGTCGGCCTGCGCGGCGAGGCCCTCGACCGCGGCCTCCTGCCCGGCGCGGGCCGAGAGCAGCAGCACCGGCACCCGCGCGGTCCGCTCGTCGGCGCGCAGGGCCGTGAGCAGCGAGAGGCCGTCGCGCCGCGGCATCATCACGTCCGAGACGACCAGCTCGGGCGGGTTCTCCTGCGCCGCGACCAGGGCCTCCTCGCCGTCGGTCACGACGCGCACGTCGTGCTGCGGGGCGAGCAGGCGGTGCAGGTAGGAGCGCATGTCGGCGTTGTCGTCGGCGACGAGGATGCGGCCCCGGGCGAGGTCGGTGCGTTCCTCCGGTCGACCGGTCCCGGGCTCGTCGGGATCGGGCAGCCAGCGCATCGCCTCGGCGACGAACGACTCCGCGTCCGCGGACGGCCCCGCCGCGGGCGCGGGCTCGTCGACGACCTCGTCCGCAGGGATGGGTGCCCGCCCGAACGGCAGCGTGACGGTCATCGTGGTGCCGACGCCGAACTCGCTCGCCGCGCTGACCTCGCCGCCGTGCAGCCCGACGAGCTCGCGGACCAGGGCGAGCCCGATGCCGCTGCCCTCCCCGGAGCGCGCGCCCTCCCCCTCCACGCGGTGGAAACGCTCGAACAGGCGGGGCAGCTCGGCGGCGGGCACCCCGACGCCGGTGTCGGCGACGTGCAGGACGGCCTCGTCGTCGGTGGCCTCCACCCGGACCGACACCGAGCCGGAGGTGGTGAACTTCAGCGCGTTGGAGATCAGGTTGAGGACGACCTTCTCCCAGGCGTCCCGGTCGAGCAGCAGCGGGCGTCCCAGCGGGGCGCTGTCGACCACGTACTCGAGGCCGGCGCGCTCCATCGCCGAGTGGAACATGCCGGCCAGCTCCTCCGTGGCCTGCCCGAGGTCGGTCGGCACGTAGTGCGCCTGCCGGTGGCCGGCGTCGAGCCGCGAGAAGTCGAGCAGGCTGTTGACCAGCCGGCCGAGCCGCCTGCCGTTGCGGTAGATGATCTCGAGCTCGTGGCGCCAGTGCTCCGGGTCGATCTCGCGCGCGTCGCGCAGGTCCTCGACCGGGCCCATGATCAGGGTCAGCGGGGTGCGGAACTCGTGGCTGACGTTGGAGAAGAACTCCGTCTTGGCGCGGTCCAGCTCGGCGAGCGCGTCCGAGCGCCGCCGCTCGGCCTCGAAGCCGCCGGCGTGCGTGAGGCCCGCGGCGATCTGCCCGCCCAGCAGCTGCAGGAAGCTCGCCGTGCGGTCGTCGTAGCGGCGGTGCGGGTTGACGCCCGCGACGAGGAAGCCCGCGATCCCGGCCTCGCCCTCCCCGGGGGCGGCGGCGAAGGGGACGAGCACGGCCTGCGTGGCGGGCCGGTCCCACGCGCCGTGCGGGACCTGGTCGCCCCAGCGCGCGGCGAGGTCGTCGACGAGCACCGGGGCGCCCGTCGTGAGCCGCTCGGCGGGCCAGGGACCGGCGCCGCGCACGACCGTCGCCGGGGCCACCGGCGAGCCGGGGGCGACGCCGGAGCTCGCGGCCAGGCGCGCGACGCCGTCGTCCTCGTCGACCAGGTAGACCAGGGAGAACGGCAGGTCGCGGTCGTTCTCGCCGAGCGTGCGCTCCACCGCGCCGAGGACCTCGTCGCGCGAGCGCGCCGGGCCCATCGCCGTGCCGAGGTCGCGCATCGTGGTCAGCCGCCGGTCACCGATGACGCGCTCGGTGGTCTCGGTGACCACGCACAGCATCCCGGCGATGCCGCCGTCGGCGTCGGCGAGCGGGCTGTAGGAGAAGGTGTGGTAGGTCTCCTCGGGGTAGCCGCTGCGCTCGAGGAACAGCAGCAGGTCCTCGTCCCAGGTCGCGATGCCCGTCTCGAGCACCGAGGCGATCCGGGGGCCGATGTCGGGCCAGATCTCCGACCACATGACGTGCGCCGGCTTGCCGAGCGCCCACGGGTGCTTCGACTGCAGCGTGTCGCGCCAGTAGGCGTCGTTGTAGAAGACCGTGAGCTCCGGGCCCCAGGCCATCCACATGGAGAAGCGCGACGTCAGGAGCATCCGCACGACGGTGCGCAGCGGCGTCGGCCACTGCTCCGGCTCGCCGAGCGGCGTCGCGGTCCAGTCGACCGTGGCCATGTCGGCGCCGACCCGCCCGCCGCCCGCGACCAGCGCCTGCGTGCCGGGTGAGACGTCGCTCCCCATGTCACCGCCCCCGTGCCGCTGTGGACGACCGGATCGTCCCACCTCGCCGTGGTGGACGTCTCGATCCGGGCTCATCATCCCGGTGGCGCACCACGCATGCGCAGGGGGCTCGTCGGGAAGCATCGCTGCCGTGGCACACGAGTTCGCGGTATGGGCGCCGGAGAGCACCTCGGTCGGGCTGGTGCTCGACGACAGGACCGAGGCGATGGCCGCCGGGGACCAGGGCTGGTGGACCGTCACCGTGCCCGGGGCCGGCCCCGGGACCGACTACGCGTTCTCGCTGGACGGCGGCGACCCGCTGCCCGACCCGCGGTCGCGGTGGCAGCCGCACGGGGTCCACGCGCCGTCGCGGCTGATCGAGGTCGAGCCCTCCCCCGCCGACGCCGCCTGGACGGGCCGGTCGCTGCCGGGCTCGGTGATCTACGAGATGCACGTCGGCACCTTCACGCCGGGCGGCACGTTCGCCGCGGCCGAGGAGCGCCTCGACCACCTCGTCGACCTCGGCGTCGACCTCGTCGAGGTCATGCCGGTGAACGCCTTCGACGGCACGCGCGGCTGGGGCTACGACGGCGTGCTCTGGTACGCGGTCACCGAGAACTACGGCGGCCCCGTGGCGTTCCGCCGCTTCGTCGACGCCTGCCACGCACGCGGGCTGGGCGTGGTGCTCGACGTCGTCTACAACCACCTCGGACCCTCGGGCGCCTACCTCGACCGGTTCGGGCCGTACTTCCTCGGCGAGAACGTGTGGGGGCCGTCGCTGAACCTCGACGGCCCGGGCTCGGACACGGTGCGGGCCTACATCCTCGACAACGTCACGATGTGGCTGCGCGACTACGGCGTCGACGCCCTGCGCCTCGACGCCGTGCACGCGCTGCGCGACGCCCGGGCGACGCACCTGCTCGAGGAGATGGCCGACCACGTCGTCTCCCTGTCGGCCCACCTGCGCCGCCCGCTGACGCTGATCGCCGAGTCGGACCTCAACGACCCGCGCCTCGTCACCTCGCGCGAGGCCGGCGGGTACGGGCTCGACGCGCAGTGGTGCGACGACATCCACCACGCCCTGCACTCCACGCTCACCGGCGAGACCCAGGGGTACTACGCCGACTTCGGCGCGTTCTCGGCGCTCGCCGAGGTCCTGCACCACCCCTTCCACCACGCCGGCACCTGGTCGACGTTCCGCGGCCGCACCCACGGGCGGCCCGTCGACCTGCTGCGCACGCCCGGGCACCGGTTCCTCGCCTACCTGCAGGACCACGACCAGGTCGGCAACCGCGCGGGCGGCGACCGGCTCTCGGCCACCGTCTCCCCCGGGCTGCTGGCCTGCGGCGCGGCGCTGGTGCTCTGCTCGCCCTACACCCCGATGATCTTCATGGGCGAGGAGTGGGGCGCCGCGACACCGTGGGCGTTCTTCGTCGGCTTCGAGGACCCGGGCCTGCAGGAGGCCGTGCGGGAGGGGCGCACGAAGGAGTTCGCCGAGCACGGCTGGGGCGCCGCCGAGGTGCCGGACCCGACGGCGCTCGCGACGTTCGAGGCGTCGCGGCTGGACTGGTCGGAGCCCTCGCGGACGCCGCACGCCGAGCTGCTCGAGGTCTACCGCAGGCTCATCGCCCTGCGCCGCGCCCACCCGGAGCTCACCGACCCGCACCTCGACCCGGTCCGCGTCGAGCACGACGACGACGCGCGCACGCTGGTCGTGCACCGGGGCGGGCTGCGGCTGGCGGTGAACCTGGGGGCGTCCCCGGCGACGCTGCCCGTGGCCGCCGCCGACGTGCTGTTCGCGCCGGCGGGCGTCGACGCCGCCGACTCCTCCCTGACCGTTCCCGCGGAGTCGTTCGCCCTGGTGCGGACGTAGGTCCGGGGTTGTCGGGGGGCCGTGCGAGCGTGCCCCCTATGACCGATCTGAGCGGATGTGTCGCGCTCGTCGCCGGGGCCACGCGGGGAGCCGGACGCGGGATCGCCGTCGAGCTCGGGGCCGCGGGCGCGACCGTGTGGTGCACCGGACGGAGCACCCGCGAGCGCCGCTCCGAGTACCGGCGGCCCGAGACCATCGAGGACACCGCCGACCTCGTCACCGCGGCGGGCGGCACGGGGATCGCGGTGCCGACCGACCACCTCGACCCGGACGCCGTCGCCGCGCTCGTGGCCCGCATCGAGCACGAGCAGGGCCGCCTCGACGTGCTCGTGAACGACATCTGGGGCGGCGAGCTCCTGGTCGAGTGGGACGTCCCGGTCTGGGAGCACGACCTCGCCAACGGCCTGCGGACGCTGCGGCTCGCGATCGACACCCACCTGGTCACCGCCCACCACGCGCTGCCGCTGCTCGCGCGACGGCCGGGCGGGCTCGTCGTCGAGGTCACCGACGGGACCGCGGAGTACAACGCCGCGCAGTACCGGCTCAACGTCTACTACGACCTGGCGAAGATCGCGCCGATCCGGCTGGCGCGGTCGTGGGCGCACGAGCTGGCCGGCCACGGCGGCACCGCGGTCGCCGTGACGCCGGGCTGGCTGCGCTCGGAGATGATGCTCGAGCACTTCGGGGTCACCGAGGAGACCTGGCGCGACGCCCTCGACGGCGAGCCGCACTTCGCGATCTCCGAGACCCCGCGCTTCGTGGGGCGCGGCATCGCCGCGCTGGCCGCCGACCCGGCGCGGCACCGGTGGAACGCGGCGTCGACGTCGTCGGGCGAGCTGGCCCGCGCGTACGGCGTCGACGACCTCGACGGCTCGCGGCCCGACGCGTGGCGCTACATCGTGGAGGTGCAGGACGCGGGGAGGCCGGCGGACGTCACGGGGTACCGGTGATCGTCCTGATCAGGCGCGGTAGCTCCGCGCGAGGGCCGCGAAGCCCTCCGGATCGACGAGCGAGGTCGTGTCGCCCGTCTCCTCGCCGCGGGTGACGCCGAGCAGCAGGCGGCGCAGGATCTTCCCGCTCCGCGTCTTGGGCAGGGCGTCGACGACGACCACGCGCGAGGGCCGGGCGACCGGCCCCAGCTCGCGGGCCACGTGCGCCCGGAGGTCGGCGGTCGGGTCGGTCGCGTCGTCCTCACCGCGCAGCACGACGAACGCGACGATCGTCTGCCCCGTGGTCTCGTCGGGGCCGCCGACGACACCGGCCTCCGCGACCCGCGGGTGGCTCACCAGCGCGGACTCGACCTCGATGGAGGAGAGCCGGTGGCCGGAGACGTTCATGACGTCGTCGACGCGGCCCTCGAGCCAGACGTACCCGTCGGCGTCGACGTGGGCGCCGTCCCCGGCCGTGTACCAGCCCTGGTCGCGGAAGTCGGCGAAGTACGACGAGACGAACCGGTCGGGGTCGCCCCAGACCGTCCGTGCCATCGCGGGCCAGGGTCGGTCGACGACCAGCAGCCCGCCCTCGTCGGGCCCGCAGGCGGTGCCGTCCGGGTGGACGACCCGGACCGAGATCCCCGGCAGGGGCAGGGTCGCCGACCCCGGCTTCAGGGCCGTGGCGCCGGGCAGCGGGGCGACCATCGCCGCGCCCGTCTCGGACTGCCACCACGTGTCGACGATCGGGCACCGGCCGGCCCCGACGTGGTGGTGCAGCCAGCGCCAGGCCTCCGGGTTGATGGCCTCGCCCACCGACCCGAGGAGGCGCAGCGAGGACAGGTCGTGGGCGGCCGGGACCTCCTCGCCCCACTGCATGAACGTCCGGACCAGCGTCGGCGCCGTGTAGTACACGGTCACGCCGTACTTCTCGATGATCTCGAAGTGGCGGCCCCGGTGCGGGGTGTCGGGCGTGCCCTCGTAGAGCACCTGCGTGACGCCGTTGGCGAGCGGCCCGTACACCTCGTAGGTGTGGGCGGTGACCCACGCCAGGTCGGCCTGGCACCAGTACACGTCGTCGGGCCGGTGGTCGAAGCAGGCCCACGCGGTCCAGGCGGTCTGGGTGAGGTAGCCGCCTATGGTGTGGACGAGGCCCTTGGGCCTGCCGGTCGTCCCCGAGGTGTAGATCAGGAACAGCGGCGTCTCGGCCGGGAACGCCTCCGCGGTGTGCTCGGCCGGCCGGTCGGCGAGGGCCTCGTCCCACCACACGTCGCGCTCCGCCGTCCACGGGACGTCCTGACCGGTGCGCCGCACGACGAGGACGTGCTCGACGGAGGGGACGCCCTCGACGGCGGCGTCGGCGTTCTCCTTGACGGGCACGGCCTTCCCGCGGCGGTACTGGCCGTCGGTGGTGACCACGAGCTTCGCCCCGCCGTCCTGCACGCGGAAGCGCAGGGCCTCGGCGGAGAAGCCACCGAAGACCATCGAGTGGACTGCCCCGATCCGCGCGCAGGCGAGCATCACCACGACGGTCTCGACCAGCACGGGCAGGTACACGACGACGACGTCGCCGCGCCCGACGCCCAGCGCGGTGAGGGCATGGGCGGCGCGGGCGACCTCGGCCTGCAGGTCGGCGTAGGTCACGCGGCGCTCGTCGCCGGGCTCGCCCTCCCACAGCAGAGCGGTCGTGTCACCCTGCCCGGCCTCGACGTGCCGGTCGACGCAGTTGCGCGCCACGTTGAGCGTGCCGTCGGCGAACCAGCGGACGAACGGGAAGTCGGCGCCGTCGTAGGACTCGGTCGGGGGCGTCGACCACTCCAGGCGGCGGGCCTGCTCGAGCCAGAACGCCGCGGGGTCGGCGGCGGCGCGCTCGCGCAGCGCCGCGGCCTCGGCGGCGGGCACGGTCGCGGTGGCCGCGAGCTCGGGCGGGGGCGGGACGACCTCGGTCATGCCCGGCGTGTGCCCGGTGGAGGGGCCTGCGGCCCACGTGAGTGATCCGGGTCGCCATGACGACCCGGATCACTCACGTGGCCGTCGGCCATCACAGCAACGGGACGAAGGACACGGGGATCAGGCGCTCCGCGCTGCCGTCGCGGCGCATCCGCACGAGGTCGCCGTGGCGCCCGTGCCCCACGGGGCAGACGAGGACGCCGTCGTCGGCGAGCTGCTCGAGCAGGGCGGCGGGCACCTCGCCCTCGGCCATCGCGGCCACCGAGATCGCGTCGAACGGCGCGCGGTCGGGGGCGCCGAGGCGACCGTCGCCGTGTCGGACCTCGACGGCGTGGCCGGTCGCGGCGAGCGCGGCGCGGGCGGACGCGGCGAGCGAGGGGTGGTACTCGACGGTGACGACCTGGCGCGCGAGCAGGGAGAGCACCGCGGCCGCGTAGCCGCTGCCGGCGCCGACCTCGAGCACGCGCTCGCGTCCGGTGAGGCCCAGCAGGGCGGCCATCGCGGCCACCATCGCCGGCGCCGAGATCGTCTGGCCGCAGGCGATCGGCAGCGGCCCGGGGCCGTAGGCCTCGTCCGCCCGGTGCGCCGGCACGAACCGGTGCCGCGGCACCCGGCCCATGGCCGCGAGGACCCGCTCGTCGGTGATCCCCTGCTCGCGCAGGCCCGCGACCATCTCCCGCCGGCGCCGTCCGTGGTCGCTCATCAGACGTCCGGCCGCAGACGCTCCAGATCGGCCGCGAGCTCGTCGGCGGGCACCGGCAGCACCGTCGGCGGCAGCACGACCGGGCTCCCCAGCCGCCCGGCCTGCGCCCGCCCGACGCGCGCCCGCGCCGGGGTGGTCCGGGAGAGCACGGCCTCGGGGTCGCGGACGCCGATGACCAGCATCGACCCGCCGCGGGCGGGCAGGACGTCGATCCCGCCGATCTCCGACCAGGGCAGGAACCCCGCGGCGACGATCGACCCGCCGTCGTCGATGCCGTCTCCGGTCGCGATCAGCAACGGCTTCCCGCGGGCCAGGCGCAGCGCGGCCCGGACCGCGCCCACGCCGAAGAACAGGACGAGCACGACGCCGAGGACCACGCTCGCGGTGCCGCCGGCGAGCACCAGCCACACACCGGCGGCGAGGCCGATCACGCCGGTGACCAGCGTGACCACCGGCGCGGTGCGGGGCGCGCGGACCTCGAGACGGTCGGGCTCGCGGGTGAGGCCGGAGCTCACGGGCACCACCTCTTGTGGTCGGCGCGCAGGTCGCGGTCGGCGACGGCCTCGACGCCGGAGCGCTGGGCGCGCGCGATGGTCCGGGCCGTCGTGTTGCCGTCGGCGACCCCGGCGGGCAGCCAGACCGCGCGCCCGCCGACCGCCGCGACCTCGTCCACCACGGCCTCCCAGGCGGCGGGGGCACGGAAGACCACCACGAGGTCGGGCGTCGGCACGTCGGCGAGCACCGGGGCGCACAGCCGGCCGAGGGTCTCGACGACGTGCGGGTTGACCAGGTCGACCGTCCACGCCGTGCGGTCGAGGAGGTAGGCGGCGAGCCGGAAGCTGGGGCGGTTGAAGCGGTCGGAGACGCCGAGCACCGCGACGCGCCGCACCTGCGTCAGCAGCGCGCCCACGGCGGCGTCGTCCACCAGCCCCGTCCCCGATCCCACGCCCCCATCCTCCCGCACCCCACGTGAGTACATTCCTGCCCTCCAGCGCCGGAAAGTGCTCACGGGGCTGGGAAACTTGCGTCGCACCGGGGACGCACAGACAGTCGTGCCGTGGCCACCGTCGATCTCCCCTCCCCCCGCACCCGTCCGGAGAGCGCGGAGGAGTCGCTCGAACGGGCTCTCCGGGAACGCGTCGACGGCGAGGTCCGCTTCGACGCCGGCTCGAAGGCCGCGTACGCGGTCGACGCCTCGAACTATCGCCAGGTGCCGATCGGCGTCGTCGTCCCGCGCTCGATCGAGGCCGGCGTCGAGGCGCTGGCGGTGTGCCGCGAGCACGACGTGCCGGTGCTCTCGCGCGGCGGCGGCACGAGCCTCGCCGGGCAGTGCTGCAACGCGGCCGTGGTGATCGACTGGTCGAAGTACTGCACCCGGATCGTCTCGGTCGACGAGGACGCCCGCACCTGCGTCGTCGAGCCCGGCATCAAGCTCGACGACCTCAACGCCGCCCTGCCCGGCCGCCTGATCTACGGCCCGAAGCCCGCGACGCACGTCAGCTGCACGCTCGGCGGGATGATCGGCAACAACTCCTGCGGCTCGACCGCCCAGGTGTTCGGCAAGGTCGCCGACAACGTCCGGCGCCTCGAGGTGCTCACCTACGACGGCCTGCGGATGTGGGTCGGGCCGACGTCGGAGGAGGAGTACGCGGCGATCCAGGCGGCGGGCGGCCGCCGCGCGGAGATCTACCGCGGGCTGCGGGCGATCGCCGAGGACCACGCCGGCCTCGTCGCGGCGCGCTTCCCGGACATCCCGCGGCGCGTCTCGGGCTACAACCTCAACGATCTCGTGCCGGGAGCCGGGTTCGACCTCGCCCGCGCGCTGGTCGGCACGGAGTCGACGCTGGTCACGGTGCTGCACGCCGAGCTGGACCTGGTCGTCGAGGCGCCGGAGACCGCGCTGGTCGTGCTGGGGTTCCCCGACGTCGTCGCGGCCGCCCGGTGCGTCGACGCGATCCTGCCGCACGCGCCGCACTTCCTGGAGTGCATCGACCGCAACATCGTCGAGTTCGAGCGGGTCCGCGGCTTCCACCAGGACGCGATGGCCGCGATGCCCGAGGGCCACAGCTGGCTGATGGTCCAGATGCGCGACGAGGACGCCGGCCGCGCCGTGGCCCGCGCCGAGGCGCTGGCGGCCGACCTCACGGCGCAGGGCCCGACGATCCTCACCGTCACCGACCGCGCCCAGCAGGCCGAGCTGTTCGCGATCCGCGAGTCCGCGCTGCCGGTGTCGGCCCGCGACCCGCGCACCGGCGTCGACAACTACGAGGGCTGGGAGGACGCGGCGCTGCCCACCGACCGGCTCGGCGACTACCTCGCCGAGTGGGTCGCGCTGCTCGAGGAGTACGGGTTCACCGGGAGCACGGCCATCTACGGGCACTTCGGGCACGGCTGCATCCACACGCGCATCCCCTTCGACCTGCGCACGCCCGCGGGCGTCGCCGACTACCGCACGTTCATGGAGCGCTCGGCGGACCTGTGCGTGAAGTACGGCGGGTCGCTCTCGGGCGAGCACGGCGACGGGCAGTCGCGCGGCGAGCTGCTCGAGCGGATGTACGGCCCGGAGCTGGTGCGGGCGTTCGAGTCGGTGAAGGCCCTGTTCGACCCGCGGAACCGGATGAACCCCGGCAAGGTCGTGCACCCCTACCGCCTCGACGAGCACCTGCACGTCGGCGCCGACTACGACCCCGCCGAGCCCGCGTCGGCGTTCGCCTACCCGTCCGACGACGGGCGCTTCACCCGCGCGATCGAGCGCTGCATCGGCGTCGGGCGGTGCCGGCGCACCGACGGGGACGTCATGTGCCCCTCGTACCGGGTCACCGGCGAGGAGCACCACTCCACCCGTGGGCGCTCGCGGCTGCTCTGGGAGATGCTGCGCGGGCACGCGGACTCGCCGATCACCGACGGCTGGCGCTCCACCGAGGTCCGCGACGCCCTCGACCTCTGCCTGGCGTGCAAGGGCTGCCTGTCGGACTGCCCGGTCAACGTCGACATGGCGACCTACAAGGCCGAGTTCCTGCACCACCACTACGCCCGCCGGCCGTGGCGCCGGCCGCGGTCGCACCTGTCGATGGGTTGGCTGCCGGCGCTGTCGCGGGTGGCGTCACCGCTGGCCTCCCTGGTCAATCGCGTGACGTCGTCGCGGCTCTCCGGCCTGCTCAAGCGCGCCGGCGGCATCGACGAGCGCCGCGCGATCCCCGCGTTCGCCACCCCGCGGTTCTCGCACTGGTACCGCGCCCGCGGGCCGCGGGGCACCGGCGAGCGCGGCGAGGTGCTGCTCTGGCCCGACACGTTCACCGAGTTCCTGCACCCGCGCGCGGGCGCCGACGCGGTGCGCGTGCTGGAGGCGGCGGGGTTCAGGGTGCGCCTGCCCGAGCGCGAGCTGTGCTGTGGGCTGACGTGGGTGACGACGGGCCAGCTGGGCGTCGCCGCGCGGGTGCTCGGGCGCACGCTCGATGCGCTGGCCCCGGCGGTCGGCGCGGGGATGCCGATCGTCGGCCTCGAGCCGAGCTGCACGGCGGTGTTCACCGACGACGCCCCGAATCTGCTGCCCGGGCCGCGCGCCGACGCGATCGCCGCGGCGACGACGACCCTCGGGCGCCTGCTCGCCGAGCGCGCGCCGGACTGGGCGCCGCCGGGGATCGCCGGCCGCGAGGTGATCGTGCAGCAGCACTGCCATCAGCACGCGACCGGCGGCTACGGCGCCGAGACCGCCGTGCTGCGCCGCGGCGGAGCCGAGGTGGAGGTGCTCGACTCGGGCTGCTGCGGGCTCGCCGGCAACTTCGGGTTCGAGCAGGGGCACTACGAGGTGTCGGTGGCGTGCGGGGAGCAGGTGCTGCTCCCCCGGGTGCGGTCGGCCTCCACCGACACGGCCGTCGTCGCCGACGGGTTCTCGTGCCGCACACAGATCGACCAGCTCACCGACCGGCGCGGCGACCACCTCGCGACCCTCCTCGCCGCCGGCCTCCCCCCGGAACCCCTCCCCTGGTGAGGTACTCCGTCCGGCCTCTGTGAGCGAATTTCCCGGCTATAGCCGGGAAATTCGCTCACATACTCCGGATGGCCGAGCTAAGGCGGTCGACGGACTCGGCGAGGACGGGGCGGGACATGGCGAGGTTGAGGCGCATGCCGCCGCGACCCGCCTCGCCGCACGCGGCGCCGTCGGTCATGACCACGCCGGCCTCGCGGGTGAAGAACGCCGACGAGGGCTCGGCGAGGCCCAGGCCGCGCGCGTCCAGCCACGCCAGGTAGGTCCCGTCGGGGACCGTCACCTCGATCCCGGGCAGGTCGGCGTCGGCGAGCAGGGCCCGGTTCCCGTCGAGGTAGGCGAGCACCTCGTCCAGCCAGGCGCGCCCGTCCCGGTACGCCGCCGTCGACGCGAGCACCCCGGGGGTCGCCGTCCCGTGCTCGGCGAGGTAGCCGGTGGCGGTCCAGTGCTCGGCGTCGGCGGCGTTGGACAGGATCACCTGCCCGCACTTCAGGCCCGGCAGGTTCCAGGCCTTCGACGCCGAGGTCGCCGTGATCGTGTGCCCCGCGGCCGCGTCGGACGTCGTCGCGTAGGGCCGGTGGCGCGCCCCGCCGAACGTCAGCGGCGCGTGGATCTCGTCGCTGAACACCCGCGCGCCGTGGCGCTCGACGATCTCGGTGACCGCCGCCAGCTCGGCGTCGTCGAACACCCGCCCCGTCGGGTTGTGCGGGTTCGTGAGCACGAGCAGCCCCGCGCCGTCGGCGAACCCGCGGTCGATCGCCTCGAGGTCGAGCTCGAAGCGCCCGCCGGCCGAGCGCGGCATCGGCACCTGCACCAGCGCGCGGTCGATCATCCCCGGCACGGTGAGGAACGGCATGTAGGCCGGCGTCGGCAACAGGATCGGGCTCCCGGGTCGCGTGAAGTGCCGGACCGTGGCCGTGAACGCGGTGAGCACGTCGGGCACCGGGCGCACCCACGCCGGGTCCAGGGCCCACCCGAGCCGGTCGCCCCAGAACGCCGAGCACGCCGCGGCCATGTCGGCGACCCAGTCGTCGGGCAGGTAGCCGAACGCCGACGCGTCGGCGGCCGCCCGCACGGCGTCGGCGACGGGCGGCGCCACCGGGTAGTCCATCTCGGCGACGAAGGCGCCGATCAGGCCGCGACCCCGGGACTCCCCCGGCGTCGACCACTTCCACGACCCGCCGGCCCGCATGTGCTCGGCGGTGAGGGCGTCGAACCGGTGTGCCACGTCAGCGGCTGTCCTCGCCGATCTTGTGCACGCGCAGCAGGTTGGTCTTGCCGACCGTGCCGGGCGGCGAGCCGGACACGATCACCACCAGCTCGCCCGCGGCGAACCGCCCGATCTCGAGCAGCGACGCGTCGACCTGGCGGATCATCGCGTCGGTGGTCTCGGCCCACGGGACGAGGAAGGTCTCCACCCCCCACGAGAGCGCCAGCTGGCTGCGCACCTCGGGGATCGGCGTGAACGCCAGCACGGGCAGCCGGGTGTGCAGCCGGGCGAGGCGCCGGACCGTGTCGCCGGTGCGCGTGAACGCGACCAGCGCCCGGGCGTTGAGGCGCTCGCCGATGTCGCGCGCCGCCGTCGTGACCACGCCGCGCTGGGTGCGCGGGACGTGCTGGATCGGCGGCACCGACGCCGGCCCGACCTCGACCGCGGAGACGATGCGGGCCATCGTCGACACCGTCTCGATCGGGTAGTCCCCGACGCTCGTCTCGCCGGAGAGCATCACCGCGTCGGCGCCGTCGAGCACGGCGTTCGCGACGTCGGAGGCCTCGGCCCGGGTCGGCCGGAAGTTGTGGATCATCGACTCGAGCATCTGCGTCGCGACGACCACCGGCTTGGCGTTCTCGCGCGCGATCTGCACCGCCCGCTTCTGCACCAGCGGGACGTCCTCGAGCGCCAGCTCCACGCCGAGGTCGCCGCGCGCGACCATGATCGCGTCGAACGCGAGGACGATCGCCTCGAGCGCGTCGACCGCCTCGGGCTTCTCGAGCTTCGCGATCACCGGGAGGCGCGCGCCCGTCTCGTCCATGATCTTGTGGACCAGCTCGGCGTCGGCCGGCGAGCGCACGAACGACAGGGCGATCATGTCGACGCGCAGCCCGAGCGCGAAGCGCAGGTCCGCCTCGTCCTTGTCGCTCATCGCGGGGACGGAGACCGCGGTGTTGGGCAGCGAGATGCCCTTGTGGTCGGAGACCCGGCCGCCCTCGATCACCTGGGCGACCACGTCGCGGCCCTCGACGGCGGTGACCTCGAGGGCGACGTTGCCGTCGTCGACCAGCAGGGACTCGCCGGCCCGCACGTCGTCGGCGAGGCCGGAGTAGGTGGTGGAGACCCGGTCGTGGGTGCCCTCGACGTCCTCGGTGGTGATGCGCACGGTCTCGCCCGTGGCCCACATCTGCGGGCCGTCCGCGAACGTGCCCAGGCGGATCTTCGGACCCTGCAGGTCGGCGAGGATGCCGACCGCGCGGCCCTCGGAGTCGGCCGCCTCGCGCACGAGGCGGTAGACGCGTTCGTGCTCGGCGTGGGTGCCGTGGCTGAAGTTGAGGCGGGCGACATCCATCCCGGCGCGGACGAGGTCGCGGATGGCCTCCGGTGAGGACGTCGCCGGCCCCAGCGTGCACACGATCTTGGCTCGTCGGCTCACGGCCCCATGCTAGACGGTTCTGCACCGATCCAGCAGCGGCGGCGCGAGCACGACGCGCCGTCCGGGGCCCCGGACTAATGTGGACCGATGACCGCGTCGTCGTCACTGCCGGAGCCCGAGGGGGATCCCGGCCCGGCCGACGGTCCCGGTCCCCCGAAGGACATCGGCGACCTGACCGGCAGCAAGACCGTCGACCGCGGCCCGGAGGCGATCATCCGCCCGGCGCGCCGGTGGGAGGTCCCGGTCGCGCTCGAGATCGCCAGCGGCCTCGCGTGGCGGGTGCTGCTGCTCGCCACGGCCGGCGCGATCGTCGTCTACGTCATGGGGCTGCTCTCGGCGGTCCTCATCCCCGTGGTGCTCGCGGTCATCGCCGCCTCGCTGCTCGCACCGGAGGCCCACGCCCTGTCGCGTCGGTGGCGCCACGTGCCGCACGCGCTGGCCACGGCGCTCGTCCTCTTCGCCGGCATCGCGATCGTCACCGCCGTCTTCTACGGCGTCGTGCTCGCGTTCATCTCCGGCCTGCCCGACCTGACCACGCAGCTCACCGCGAGCCTCACCGGTATCCAGGAGTGGCTGCGCACCGGCCCGCTCGGCCTCAACAACGAGCAGTTCAACGCCATCGGCACCCAGGTCATCGCCTACCTGCAGTCCAGCCAGTCCACGCTCGCGACCAGCGCGCTCGGGGCGGTCGGGACCGTCGGCGAGCTATTCACCGAGATGCTGCTGACGCTGTTCACGCTGATCTTCTTCGTCTACGACGGCGGCCTCGTCTGGCGCTTCCTGCTCGGCGCCGTCCCGAAGGCCGCGCGGAACCGCACCGACATCGCCGGGCGGCGGGCCTTCGCCTCGCTCGTCGGCTACACGCGGGCGACGGTGCTGGTCGCGGCCGCCGACGCGGTCACCGCCGGCCTCGGCCTCTGGCTCATCGGGGTGCCGCTGGCCGTCCCGCTGGCGGCGCTGATCTTCTTCGGCGCCTTCGTCCCGACCCTCGGCGCCGTCGTCACCGGCGTCGTCGCCGTGCTCGTCGCCCTGGTCAGCGGCGGGCTCACCGACGCCCTGCTCGTCGTCCTGCTGCTCATCGCCGTGCAGAACATCGAGGGCTACATCCTCCAGCCCCTGCTGCTCGGGCGGTCGATCAAGCTGCACCCGCTGGCCGTCGTGCTGCCGATCGCGTGCGGCCTCGTCATCGCCGGCATCCCCGGCGCCCTGCTCGCGGTGCCGATCGTGACCGTGCTCGACTCCGGCATCCGCTCGCTCGTGCGCCCCTCGGACGGCGCCGGCCTCGACCCGGCGACGGTGAACCCGCTCGACCCCCGCTCCGCCCGCCCGGAGTGGCACGACGTGGAGCCGTCGGCCACCGGGCTCCGGGGCCTGTTCCGGCGGCGGCGCCCGGGCTGAGCCACCGTGGCGTCATTGTGGCGCCATAGTCTCTTGCGTATGGCGCCACGATGCGCCATCGTGGCGTCATGCAGCTGAACGTCTACGTCGACCGGCTCCGCGAGGAGTTCGCGGCGGCCGCCGAGGCCGCCGGCGACGACGTCCGCGACGTCGCCGAACGCCTCGTCACGCCCCTCGACGCGGCCACCCGCCTCGTGCTGCTCGAGGCGCTTGCCGCCGCCACCGAGGAGATCACCCTCGACCTGGCCCCGGGCTCGGTGCACCTGCGGCTGCGCGGCCGCGACCCCGACTTCGTCGTCGCCCCGGCGGTCGAGCGGGCACCGGAGCCGTCCGCCGAGCCCGAGACGCACGACGGGCCCTCGGCCCGCGTCAACTTCCGCCCGCCCGAGAGCCTCAAGGCCCGCATCGAGGAGGCCGCCGCGCGCGACGGCCTGTCCGTGAACACCTGGCTCGTCCGCGCCGCCACCGCCGCGCTCGGCACCCGCGCCGACGCCACGCCCCGCTCGACGACGCCGACCACGTCCGGCCGCGCCGGCTGGTTCGGCTGATCACGCACATCGAGAACCCACCCGCGAGCTCACGGGGTCCACCGGACCCCGAGGAGGCGATGACCCGTGCCCACGTTCGACACCCCCGAGCCCATCACCGCGACGATCGACCTCCCGATCGGCGAGGTCCGCGTCGTCGCGACCGACCGCCCCGACACCACCGTCGAGGTCCACCACTCCCCCGCCGACCAGGCGGAGGCCGAGGCCGTCTCGGTCGAGATGCTGGGCGCCGAGCTCCGTGTCCAGGGCCGCCGCCTCGGCCTGCGCGCCCTGCGCATCCGCACCCCCGGCAGGTCGCTCGAGGTCGAGATCGGCCTGCCGAGCGACTCCTCGGTGAGCGCCCGCACCACCTACGGCAACATCGCCGTCGAGGGCCGGATCGCGGGCTGCCGCGCCCAGGCCACCTACGGCGACGTGCGCATCGAGGATGCGGCGGCCGCCGACCTCGCCACCAGCTACGGCCAGGTCCGCGTCACGGGAGCCGTCGAGGGCGACGCCACGGTGAGCGCCGAGCACGGCGACGTGCGCGTGCACCGCATCGGCGGCGACGCCGACCTCACCACCAAGCACGGTGGCGTCCACCTCGACGACGCCGGGGGCACCGTGCGCCTCACCGGCGTGCACGGCGATCTCGAGGTCGACGCGGCCGCCGGCGACGTCGTGGCCCGCAGCGCGTACGGCGCCGTGCGCCTCGCCCGGGTGATCCGCGGCGAGGTGTCCCTGACCAGCACCTACGGGCGTCTCGAGATCGGCGTCGACCCCGCCAGTGCCGTCTGGCTCGACGCCGACACCCGCGGCCAGGTCCGCAACGCCCTTGAGCCGCGGCCGAGCCCCGAGGGGTTCGCCGAGACCGTCGCCATCCACGCCCGCTCCCGCGACGGCGACGTCGTCGTCCGGCGCGCCTGACCCACCCGCCCCACCCGCGGACCGCGCCCCGAGGCGCGGCCCGCCGACCGAACCTGCCCACGCACGGCCTCCGGGAGGAGCCCACCATGGCGACCGAACCCGCGATCAGCGTCGCGGACCTGCACCACGCGTACGGCACCCGGCCGGTGCTGCGCGGCGTCGACCTCGACGTCGCGCCCGGCACGGTGTTCGCGCTGCTGGGGCCCAACGGCGCCGGCAAGACGACCGTCGTCAAGATCCTGTCCACGCTCGTCCGTGCCGACGCCGGCCGCCTCCGTGTCGCCGGCCACGACCTCGCGACCGAGCCGGACGCCGTGCGCGCCGCGATCGGCGTGACCGGCCAGTTCTCGGCCGTCGACGGGCTGCTCACCGGCACCGAGAACCTGCAGCTCATGGCCGACCTGCATCACCTGCCGCGGGCCCGGGGCCGGGCCCGCACCCGCGAGCTGCTCGAGCAGTTCGACCTCGCCGACGCCGCCGGGAGACCGGCCGGCTCCTACTCCGGCGGCATGCGCCGGCGCCTCGACCTGGCCATGACCCTCGTCGGCACCCCCGAGCTGATCTTCCTCGACGAACCCACGACCGGGCTGGACCCCCGCAGCCGGCGGGACCTGTGGACGACTGTCCGGGCCCTCGTCCAGACCGGCGTCACCGTCTTCCTCACGACGCAGTACCTCGAGGAGGCCGACCAGCTCGCCGACGACGTCGGTGTCCTCGACGGCGGCCGGCTCGTCGCCCGGGGCAGCCCCGCCCACCTCAAGACCCTCGTCCCCGGCGGCCACGTCCGCGCGCGATTCGCCGGCCACGACGACCTCGCCGCCGCCGCCGGCGCCGTGCCCGCCGGCGTCCCGGACCCCGACGCGCTGACCCTCCAGGTCCCCGCGACCGGGGTGCCCGACCTCCGCGCCCTGCTCGACCGGCTCGACGCGGCGGGCGCCGCCCCGGACGAGCTGACCGTGCACACCCCCGACCTCGACGACGTGTTCCTCGCCCTCACCGGACACGCGACGTCCACCGAGACCACCCGAGAGGTGCCCGCACCATGACCGCGCCGACGCTCGCCGCCCGTCCCGTCACCCACCCCGTCGCCGACTCGCTGACGATGGTGCGCCGCCGCCTCGTCCACATGCGCCGCTACCCGTCGCTGACGATCATGCTGATCGGGCAGCCGATCGTCTTCCTGCTGCTGTTCGCCTTCGTCTTCGGCGCCACCATGGGCGCCGGGCTCGCCGGGCCCGGTGGCGGGCGCACCGACTACCTCGTCTTCATCACGCCGACGATCCTGCTCATGACCGTCGCCAGCGTCGCGCTGGCCACCGCGCTCGCGGTGGCCACCGACATGACCGAGGGCATCGTCGCCCGCTTCCGGACCATGGCCATCGCGCGGGTCAGCGTGCTCACCGGGCACGTCGTCGGCGCGGTGATCCAGACGGCGATCGCGCTCGCCGTCGTCCTCGCCGTCGCCCTGCTGCTCGGGTTCCGCACCGGCGCCGGGCCGCTCGCCTGGCTCGGCGTGGTCGGGGTCCTGGCGCTGGCGACCGTCGCGCTGACCTGGTTCACCGTCGCCCTCGGGCTGGCCGCCGGCTCCGTCGAGACCGCCAGCAACACCCCGATGTTCCTGCTCCTGCTGCCCTTCCTCGGCAGCGGGTTCGTGACCACCGACTCGATGCCCGCCGGGCTGCGCTGGTTCGCCGAGCACCAGCCGTTCACCCCGATCATCGACACGCTGCGCGGGCTGCTCACCGGCGCCCCGGACCTCGCCGCACCGGCCGCGGCCGCCGTCGCCTGGTGCGTGGTCATCACGGCCGCGAGCTACCTCTGGGCGAAGCGCCTCTACGCCCGGCGCACCGACAGCTGAGGGTCAGCTCGCCGAGGTCACCCGGTACACGTCGTAGACGCCCTCGACGTTGCGGACCGCCTTGAGCACGTGCCCGAGGTGCTTCGGGTCGCCCATCTCGAAGGAGAACCGGCTGACCGCCACGCGGTCGCGGGACGTGGTGACCGACGCCGACAGGATGTTGACCTTCTCGTCGGCGAGGACCTTGGTGATGTCGGAGAGCAGGCGGTGCCGGTCGAGCGCCTCGGCCTGGATCGCGACGAGGAACAGCGCGCTCGACGAGGAGGCCCAGTGGACGTTGACCAGGCGCTCCGGCTCGCTGCGCAGCTCGTCGGCGTTGGTGCAGTCGGTGCGGTGCACGCTGACCCCGCCGCCGCGGGTGATGAAGCCGAGGATGCCGTCGCCGGGCACCGGGGTGCAGCAGCGCGCCAGCTTGATCCACACGTCGGACGAGCTGTCGCCCTCGTCCATGTCGTCGATGACGACGCCGACGTCGCCGGTGCCGCGCCGGCGCTGCACCGTCGAGGGGGTCGCGCGGTCGGCGAGCTCCTCCTCGTTCTGCTCGACGCCGCCGAGCAGGGCGACGAGGCGCTGCACCACGTGGCGGGCGGACACGTGGTGCTCGCCGACCGCCGCGTAGAGCGCTGAGACGTCCTGGTAGCGCAGCTCGTGGGCCAGCGCGGTCATCGAGTCGGCGGAGACCAGGCGCTGCAGCGGCAGGCCGGTGCGGCGCGCCTCGCGGGTGATCGCCTCCTTGCCGGCCTCGATCGCCTCCTCGCGCCGCTCCTTGGCGAACCACTGCTTGATCTTCTGCTTGGCCCGCGGCGAGGCGACGAACTGCAGCCAGTCGCGCGACGGCCCGGCGCCCTCGGCCTTCGACGTGAAGATCTCGACGACCTCGCCGTTCTCGAGCTCGCGCTCGAGGGCGACCAGCCGGCCGTTGACGCGGCTGCCGATGCACTTGTTGCCGACCTCGGTGTGCACGGCGTAGGCGAGGTCGACCGGCGTGGAGCCGCTGGGCAGCGTGATGACGTCGCCCTTGGGCGTGAACACGAAGATTTCGCGGGTGGCCAGGTCGTAGCGCAGGGACTCGAGGAACTCGCCGGGGTCCGCGGCCTCCCGCTGCCAGTCGAGCAGCTGGCGCATCCAGGCCATCTCGTCGAGCTCGAGGGTGCCGTCGCCGGCCGAGCCCGAGCCGTTCTTGTGGGCGCCCTTCGTCTCCTTGTAGCGCCAGTGCGCCGCGATCCCGTACTCGGCGGTGCGGTGCATCTCGTGGGTGCGGATCTGCACCTCGAGCGGCTGCCCGTCCGGCCCGATCACCGTCGTGTGCAGCGACTGGTACACCCCGAACCGGGGCTGGGCGATGTAGTCCTTGAACCGCCCGGGCATCGGCTGCCACAGGGCGTGGACCATGCCCATCGCGGCGTAGCAGTCGCGCACGTCCTCGACGAGCACCCGCACGCCCACCAGGTCGTGGATGTCGTCGAAGTCCTTACCCTTGACGATCATCTTCTGGTAGATCGAGTAGTAGTGCTTCGGGCGGCCGAGCACCTCGGCCTTCACCCGCGCCTCGGTGAGCTGGCCGGAGACCTCGTCGATCACCGTGCGCAGGTAGGTGTCGCGGGACGGCGCGCGGTCGGCGACGAGGCGGACGATCTCGTCGTAGCGCTTGGGGTGCAGGATCGCGAACGCGAGGTCCTCGAGCTCCCACTTGACCGTCGACATCCCGAGGCGGTGGGCCAGCGGCGCGAGCACCTCGAGCGTCTCGCGGGCCTTCTTGGCCTGCTTCTCCGGCTTGAGGAAGCGCATCGTGCGCATGTTGTGCAGCCGGTCGGCCAGCTTGATGACGAGCACCCGGGGGTCGCGGGCCATCGCGACGACCATCTTGCGGATCGTCTCGGCCTCGGCGGCCGCCCCGAGCTGGACCTTGTCGAGCTTGGTGACGCCGTCGACGAGGTGGGCGACCTCGGCCCCGAAGTCGCCCGAGAGCTTGTCGAGCGAGTAGGCGGTGTCCTCGACGGTGTCGTGCAGCAGCGCCGCGACCAGCGTCGTCGTGTCCATCCCCAGCTCGCCCAGGATCGTCGCGACGGCCAGCGGGTGGGTGATGTACGGGTCGCCGCTCTTGCGCATCTGCCCGTCGTGGAAGCGCTCGGCGGTGTCGTAGGCCCGCTGCAGCGTGCCCATGTCCGCCGACGGGTGCAGCTCGCGGTGGACGGCGGCCAGCGGCTCGAGCACCGGCTTCACGGCTCCGGAGCGCTGGGCGGTGATGCGCCGGGCGATGCGCGCCCGGACCCGGCGCGTCGCCGACGGCGGGCGGGTGGCGCTGACGGGCGGCGTGGGCGAGAGGCCGGCGGCGTCGAGGACGGCGTCCTCGCGGGCGTCCGGCGGGGTGTCCGTGCCCTGGTCAGGAGGGATCGGCGTGCCCGCGGCGTCGACGTCCTGGCTCACGCGTCGTCCCCTTCCCACCGGGCGGGCGACCGGCCCCCGTCGTCACGGGGTGTCCGTCCTGGGAGCCGTCGTGCCCGGAATCCATCCAGGATACGTCCGAGGTGGCGGTGTGTCCGGACGGTCGCGCTCCGATCGGCTCATCGGTCGCCCACGATCGGTGCGCGTGGATGATCGCCGTTCGGCGCCGACGGCGAGGTCACGCCGCTGCGACGGGCGGTCCGCGGACGTGCGGTCAGCGGGTCAGCAGGGTGTGCACGCGGTGCCCGTCGAGGCGCTCGCGGCCGCCGAGGGCCGGCAGCTCGAGCACCATCGACACCGCCGCCACCGTGGCGCCCGCACCCTCGACCAGCGCGCACGCCGCCGCCGCGGTGCCCCCGGTGGCGAGGACGTCGTCGACGAGCAGGGCCCGCGCGCCGGGGCGCAGCACGCCGGCGGGCAGCTCGAGCGTCGCCGACCCGTACTCGAGGTCGTACGACTCGCTCGCCGCGACGATCGGGAGCTTGCCCTTCTTGCGGACCGCCACCACGCCGAGGCCCAGCGAGTGCGCCACTGCCGCGCCGAGCAGGAAGCCCCGCGCCTCGATGCCGACGACGATCTCGGGCGCCGGCCCGCCGGGGGCGGCGAGCAGGCGCGTCGTCGCCGCGAGGCCCGGGCCGTCGGCGAGCAGCGCGCTGAGGTCCCAGAACCGGATCCCGGGGCTCGGGAAGTCGGGGACGTCGCGCAGGAGCCCGGCGACCACGTCGAGGTCGGTGGTCGCTTCTTCCGGTGCGGTCACTTGCGCCGCTTGCCCGAGGGCCGGCCGGTCTTGCCCGCCGGGCGCGCGCCCGGACGCGGGGCGGTGGACGCCGCCGCCTCCCGGCTCGTGCCGCCGGCCCGGGCGCGACCCGCCCCGGCCGCGGCGACCTCGCGGGTGTCGAGGACGTCGGTGGAGGGCCCGGAGGCGTCGCCGGCCGCACCGGCCTCGCCGGTACCTCCTGCGGCCTTGCGCGCCGCCTTCGCCCGCCGCGCCCTGACCTTGTCCGCCTGGGCGATCCAGCGCTTGTCGCGCATGGCGAGGTCCACGACGATCGGCGTCGCGAGCAGCACCGACGACGCCGCGCCGACGATCGTGCCGACGAGCTGGACGAGCGCGAGGTCGCCGAGAACGCCGACGCCGAGCAGCACCACGCCGACCACGAACAGCCCGATCAGCGGGAGCGCGGCGATGAGCGAGGTGTTCAGCGACCGCATCAGCGTCTGGTTGACGGCCAGGTTCGCGGCCTCGGCGTAGGTGCGGCGCGTGAGCCCGAGCAGGCCGCGGGTGTTCTCGCGGACCTTGTCGAACACGACGACCGTGTCGTAGAGCGAGAACCCGAGGATGGTCAGCAGGCCGATCACCGTGGCCGGCGAGACCTCGAACCCGACCAGCGAGTACACGCCGGCGGTGATGATGATGTCGTTCGCCAGCGCGATGAGCGCGGCGAACGCCATGCGTCTCTCGAAGTAGAACGAGAGATAGATGGTCACGAGCACCAGGAACACCGCGAGGGCGATCAGCGCCTGCTGGGTGATCTCGCCGCCCCAGCTCGCGCTGACGGCGCTGTCGGAGATCGCGGCCGGGTCGGGGACGCCGGTGCTGCCGATCGGCTGGAAGCGGTCGAACAGCGCCTGGCGCAGGGCGATGACCTGGCCGATGTCCAGGCTCTCGGACCGGATGATGATCGTCGCCGTCGCGCCCTGGCCCGCGCTCTGCACCGAGGTGGGCGGGAAGCCCAGCGACTCGGCGTAGACCTGCTCGACCTGGCCGGTCTGCACGACGCCGCCCGCGCCGTTCGCCGGCATCTGGACGCTGGTGCCGCCCTCGAAGTCGATGCCGAAGTTGAAGCCCCGGATGACCATCGAGAGGATGCAGATGACCAGCGCGGCACCGAAGACGGCGTACCAGGTCTTCGAGCGCCCGACGATGTCGAGCCCGCCGTTGCCGCGGTAGAGCATGTCGAGGCGGCTGGGCTTCTTGCCCGGGCGGGGACGCGCCTCGTCGGCGCCCTCGTCGACGTCGTCGACGTCGTCGACGTCGTCGGCGTCGTCGAGGACCTCGTCGTCCCTGTCCTCGTCCCTGCCGTCGAGCCGGTCCTCGGCCATCTCGCCGGTCAGTTCCTCGACGTGGCGACGGCCGCCGGGGCGTCCGGTGGAGCGGGTCATCGGTCACCTCCGCGTCCCGCGCGGGTGCGCGACGCGCCGGAACCGTTGCGGGCGCCGGACCGGGCGCCCTCGCGGGCACCGTCACGGGCACCGCCGCGGGTGTTGCCGCGCCCGCCGGGCCGCGGCCCGGCCGCGCCGGCCCGCGGCGCGTTGTGCACCACCTGGCCGAGGCCGGACCACGCGGGGCTGGCGAACAGCTTGGAGTTCGAGGCGAGGGCGAGCAGCGGGTGCGTCACGAGGAAGACCACGATGAGGTCGAGGACGGTGGACATGCCCAGGGTGAAGGCGAAGCCCTTGACCTGGCCGACGGCGAGCACGTAGAGCACCACGGCCGCGAGGAAGCTCACGGCGTCGCCGGAGAGGATGGTGCGCCGGGCGCGTGTCCAGCCCCGCGGTACCGCCGACCGGAAACTTCGCCCGTCGCGGACCTCGTCCTTGATCCGTTCGAAGAAGATCACGAACGAGTCGGCGGTGATGCCGATCGCGACGATGAACCCGGCGACGCCGGCGAGGTCGAGCGTGAAGCCGATCGTGCGCCCGAGCAGGACGAGCACGGCGTAGACGACGGCGCCGGACAGGATCAGCGACAGGATGGTCAGCACGCCGAGCGCGCGGTAGTAGAACAGCGAGTAGATGAACACCAGCGCGAGCCCGACGACGCCCGCGATCAGCCCGGCCTGCAGGGACGCGAGGCCCAGCGTCGCCGAGACGGTCTGCGCCTCGGAGGTGTCGAACGACAGCGGCAGCGAGCCGTAGCGCAGGACGTTCGCGAAGTCGGTGGCCGAGCCCTGGTTGAACTGACCGGAGATCATCGCGTTGCCGTCGAGCAGCGGCTGCTGGATCCGCAGCGCCGAGACCACCTGCGTGTCGAGCACGACCGCGTTCGAGTTGTTGACGTTCGCGCTCGTGTAGTCGGCCCAGGTCGTCGCGGGCTGGCCGCCCTTGAAGGCGAGGTTGATGACCCAGCCGACGCCCTGCGGGTTCGGGTTCGGCGTCGCGCTCGCGACGTCGGTGCCCGAGAGGATCGACGGCCCGAGCAGGTACTTCTCGGTGCCCTCGCGGTTGCAGGCGATCAGCGGCTTCGTCGGGTCGTCGTAGCCGCGCAGCGGGTCCTCGACCGCGCAGTTCAGCGCCAGGGCCGCCTGCTCCTGGACCGCGGGGTCCTCGCTCTGGCGGGTCGCCTTGGCCTCGGCAATGGCCTGGGCCTGGCGCGGGTCCTGCGACGTGTCCCCGCCCCCGGGCGGCGGCGTGGGCGGCGGTGCCGGCTGGTTCGGTGCCGGCTGGTTCGGGGCGGCGATCGGCGCGCTCTGACCACCCGGGGTCTGCCCGGGCGTCCCGGCGCCGCTCGCCCCGCCCTGCTCGGCCGTGCCCTGGCCCGGCGGCGCGCCGGGCTGGGCCGGCTGGCCGGGTTGACCCGGCTGCGGGCCGGCCGGGATCGGGCCGCCGAGCACCGGGCGGAAGTACAGCCGCGCCGTCTGCCCGAGCGAGCGCGCCTGGTCGCCCTCCTGGCCCGGCACCGTGATCACCAGGTTGCTGCCGTCCTGGACCACCTCGGCACCGCTGACGCCGAGCCCGTTGACGCGCTGCTCGATGATCGTGCGCGCCAGGTTGAGCTGGTCGGGCGTCGGCGCCGCGCCGGTCTCGGTGCGCGCCGTGAGCGTCACGCGCGTGCCGCCCTGCAGGTCGATGCCGAGCTTCGGCGTCGGCGACCCGTCCCCCGTGAAGAACACCAGCCCGTAGAGCGCGGCCACGATCACCAGGAAGGCGGCGAGGTAGCGCCCGGGCTGGAAGCGGACGGTCGGAGGGGCCACGCTGTGTTGCTCCAGATGATCGGGTGGGTTCAGCCGGGGAGGGGCTCGACGCGAGGGTAGGCGGCGGGCCCGGCGCTCCCCGCGCCGCCCCGCCCGCTCAGGGTCCTGACGAGGGTCAGGAGGAGCGCGGCGAGGACACGTTGTCCGTCGTGTCCGCCTTGGTGTCCGCGGCGTCCTTCGTGTCTGCCTTCGGCGCGGTCGAGGTCGTGGCGGAGGTCGTCGTGGCCGTGGTGTCCGGGGCCTCGACGACCGGGGTCGACTCGGTCGGCACCGACGACTCCGGCAGCGCGTCCTCGGTGTGGTCGTCGACGTCGTCGACGACGGCGTCCTCGGCCACGAGCTTCTCGCGCACCGCGGCACGCAGCCACGTGGTCACGACGTCGGGGGCGATCTCGAGGTCGATGGTGCGCTCGTCGTCGGTGTCGACGATCGTGCCGCTGATGCCGGACGTCATGACGACGACGTCGCCGACGTGCAGGCTGTTCTGCAGGTCCTTCTGCTGGTTCTCCTGCTTCTTGCGCTGACGGCTGGACATGAACACCAGCCCGATCATGAACAGGATGAGCAGGGGGAAGATCAGGTCCATCGTTCTCCGTTCACCGGGCGGGCGCGTCGGTCTCCGCACCCCGCACTGTCCGATTCCGAGTCTGCCAGCTCAGGTGAACAGGGTCCCCTGGCCCCGGTCCTCCTCCGGCCGGTCGGCGGGGGGCTCCTGCCCCAGATGGCGCCACGCCAGGGGTGTGGCGACACGCCCACGTGGCGTACGGGCCAGCATCCCGGCCCGCACGAGGTACGGCTCGCACACCTCCTCGACGGTCCCGGGCTCCTCGCCGACCGCCACGGCCAGCGTCGACACGCCCACCGGGCCGCCGCCGAACGAGCGCACCAGGGCGGCGAGCACGGCCCGGTCGAGGCGGTCGAGGCCGAGCTCGTCGACGTCGTAGACCGCGAGCGCGGCGCGGGCGACCTCCTGGGTCACCGCGCCGTCCGCGCGGACCTCCGCGTAGTCGCGCACCCGGCGCAGCAGGCGGTTGGCGATGCGCGGCGTGCCCCGCGAGCGGCCGGCGATCTCGCGCCCGCCGTCGGGACGCAGGTCGACGTCGAGGATCCGGGCGCTGCGGGCGACGACGTGCTCGAGGTCGGAGGGCTCGTAGAACTCCATGTGCCCGGTGAAGCCGAAGCGGTCGCGCAGCGGGCCCGTGAGCGCGCCCGCCCGGGTCGTGGCCCCGACCAGCGTGAACGGCGCGACGTCGAGCGGGATCGACGTCGCCCCGGGCCCTTTGCCGACGACGACGTCGACCCGGAAGTCCTCCATCGCGAGGTAGAGCATCTCCTCGGCGGGCCGGGCCATGCGGTGGATCTCGTCGATGAACAGGACGTCGCCCTCGAGCAGGTTCGACAGCATCGCCGCGAGGTCGCCCGCGCGCTCCAGCGCCGGCCCGGAGGTGATGCGCACGGCGCTGCCGAGCTCGGTGCCGATGATCATCGCGAGGCTCGTCTTGCCGAGCCCGGGCGGGCCGGAGAGCAGCACGTGGTCGGGCGGGCGGCCGCGGCGCAGCGCGCCCTGCAGGACGAGGTCGAGCTGCTCGCGCACGCGGGGCTGGCCGATGAACTCGGACAGGCGGGCCGGGCGCAGCCGGTTCTCGAGGTCGGACTCGCCGTCCTCGACCGTCGCGTCGAGGGCGCGCTGGAGGCTGTCCTCCAGGTCCTGCCCGTTCCCGCTCATGGTCGAGCTCCGCTGCGCTTCGTCTCCCGGCCCGCTCACCGCGACGGCCCCAGCCGCGTCAGCGCCGCCCGCAGGACGCCCGAGGAGTCGGACGGGCCGTCCGCGCCGAGCACCTCGTCGACGGCCTTCTCGGCCGGCTTGGCGGCGAAGCCGAGGCCGACGAGCGCCTCGACGACCTGGTCGCGCAGCGTGCCGGCGGCCACGGGCGACGCGGGCACGTCCTCGTCGCTGCCGGCAGCGCTCGGCGGGGCCACCTTGTCGCGCAACTCGATGATCAGCCGCTCGGCGCCCTTGCGCCCGATGCCCGGGACGCTGGTCAGCGTCGTGATGTTGCCGTCGGCGAGCGCGTGGCTCAGCGCCGCCGGGTCGAGCACCGCGAGGGCGGCCAGCGCGAGCCGCGGACCCACGCCCGACACGGTCTGGAGCAGCAGGAACAGCTCGCGCTCGGCGGCGTCGGCGAACCCGTAGAGGGTCAGGGAGTCCTCGCGGACCACCAGCGCGGTGTCGAGCCGCGCGGGCTGGCCGCGGCGCAGGCGCGCGAGCGTGGACGGCGTGGCCTGCACGGCGAGACCGATCCCGCCGACCTCGACCACCACGTGGTCCAGCCCGACCGCGAGGACCTCCCCGCGCACCGACGAGATCACGGCAGGACCCTCCCGACTGAGCGACTCATCACCGCAGCGAACACGCGTTCGAAGGCTACCGGCCGCCCCCGACGGCGCCGCGCACCGGCGCGCCCCCGTCCGGGGCCAGGAACCCGGTGAGGACGGGGGCGAGCACGGTCGGGGTGACGATGTGGACCTGCCCGGGCAGCGTGCGGTGCACCGCGCCGGGGACCGAGGCCGCCAGCGCGGCGACCGCGGCCCGCACCCACGCGGGGCTGAGGTCGCCGTCGAGGGCGAGGAGCGGGATGTCCAGCGCCGCGACGCGCTCGGTCGGCACGGGGTCGCCCACCACGAGGGCGACGTCGTGGGGCAGCGACGGCGCGAGCGCGACGGTGCCGGCCCAGAACGGGGTCCGGCGCAGGCGCTCGACCGGCGCGGGCGCGGCCGCCGGGAACCCGCCGAGGAACGCGGCCGCGGCGTCGTCCGGGCTGCCGGCGCGCAGGGCGGCCATCGTGGCGGCGCCGAGGTCGCGGCGCGGGCCCGGGTCGTCGCCGTCCACGCGCCACGGGGGTTCGTGGGCGACGACCCGGGTGGCCGGCAGGCCCCGCAGGACCGCCTCGAGCACGAGCATCCCGCCCGCGGAGTGGGCGTAGTGGGCCGGCGCGCCGCCCGTGGCCGCGACGACGGCCTCCAGGTCGGCGACCTCGGCGGCCACGAGCGCCGCGCCGTCCGGCCCGAGCGGGTCGCGGGCGGAGTCGGGCACTCCCCCGCTGTCGCCGCGGCCCCGGCGGTCCCAGAGGTGCACGGTGAAGCGGTCGGCGAGGGCCTCGGCGAGCAGGCGGACGCTCGCGCGGCCCTGGAGCGCGCCGGTCGTCAGGACGAGCGGCGGCCCCTCGCCGACCGTCTCGACCGCGATCGCCGTGCCGTCCGACGACGTCACCCACCCCGTGGTGCTCAGCGTCCGGCTTTCGGAACTGCCGGCGTGGGTGCGGCGGCCTTCTGGGCGGCCTTGAGGCGGGCGCGATGACGCTTGGTGGCCTCGGCCGCGCGCGCCTCGGCCTCGGCCATGCGCGCGATCATCGGGGCGCGCCAGCAGTGGCAGACGGCGAGCGCGAGGGCGTCGGCGGCGTCGGCGGGACGCGGGGCCTCGGCCAGCGCGAGCACCCGCGTGACCATGGCCGTGACCTGCTCCTTGCCCGCGCGCCCGGACCCCGTCACCGCGGCCTTGACCTCGCTGGGCGTGTGGAACGCGACCGGCAGGCCGGCGCGCCCGGCGACCAGCGCGACGACCCCGCCGACCTGCGCCGTCCCCATCACCGTGCGCACGTTGTGCTGGGCGAACACCCGCTCGACGGCCACGACGTCGGGCCGGTGCTCGGCGATCCAGGCCTCGACGGTGTCGGCGACCGCGACGAGCCGGTCGGCCACCTCGGCCTCCGGCGGGGTGCGGACGACGTCGACGGCGACCGCGCGCACGACCCGCCCGCCGCCGCCCTCGACCACGCCGAGGCCGCAGCGCGTCAGCCCGGGGTCGACGCCCAGCACCCGCATGGGGCGGGACGCTACGCGGCGGCGGGCCGCAGACCGGCGTTCGTCCCCCGGTGCCGGTGTGTCGCCGGTGATCAGGGGCGACGTGGTGCACCGTCGCCACCGGTTGAGGTCGATGACGTCGCCCGTGATCTCCGGGCGCGGCATGCTGACCGCCATGAGCAGCCCCGAGGAGCCCCGCCCGCCGTTCCCGCCGTTCGACGAGGAGTCGGCGCGGGCGAAGGTGCTCGCCGCGGAGAACGCGTGGAACACGCGCGACCCGGAGAAGGTCGCGCTCGCGTACACGCTGGACACGGTCTGGCGGAACCGCGACGAGTGGGTCACCGGGCGCGCGCAGGTCGTCGAGTTCCTGGCCCGCAAGTGGGAGCGCGAGCGCGACTACGTGCTGCGCAAGTCGCTGTGGACCTTCGGCGGGCACCGGATCGCCGTGCGCTTCCAGTACGAGTGCCGCGACGCCGCCGGGCAGTGGTGGCGCAGCTACGGCAACGAGAACTGGGAGTTCGCCGACAACGGGCTGATGGCCCGGCGCGAGGCGAGCATCAACGACGTGCGGATCGCCGAGGAGGAGCGCCGGCTCCACGGCCCGCGCGCGGACGGCGACACGAGCGAGATTCCGATCTGATCGTGTTCGTCCCGGACACGATCACGTGTCCGACGCGGCGATGGACGTGCACGGTCCACGCGTCGAGACTCCCGGATCCGTGAGGATCACGCGGATCGCGCTCTATGCCGTCGAGCTCCCGTACTCGGGCGGCGTCTACCACCTCTCGGGCGGGCGCACCTACACCTCGTTCGAGGCGGCGATCGTCCGCCTGACCTGCGACGACGGCACTGAGGGCTGGGGCGAGAGCACGCCGTTCGGGTCGACGTACGTCGCCGCGCACCCGGCGGGCACCCGCGCGGGCATCGGGCTGCTGGCCCCCGCCCTGCTCGGGCTCGACCCGCGGCGGTCCGAACGGGTCGGCGACGTCATGGACGCGACGCTGACCGGCCACCACGACGCCCGGACCGCGCTCGACGTGGCGTGCTGGGACGCGTTCGGGAAATCGGTCGGCCTGCCGGTGTGCGACCTGCTCGGCGGCTCGACCGACGTCCCCATGGCGCCGATCTCGTCGATCCCCGCGTGCGACCCCGAGGACATGCGGACCCGGGTCGCCGACCACCGGGCCCGCGGGTACCGGGCGCACTCGGTGAAGATCGGCGCGCTCGACGCCGACGGCGGCCCGGCGCTGGACGCCGAGCGCATCGCCGCGAGCCTCGCCGACCGGCGGCCCGGCGAGTTCTTCATCGTCGACGCCAACGGCGGGCTGCTCCCCGAGACCGCCCTGCGCCTGCTCGCCCTGCTGCCGCCCGGGCTGGACTTCGCCCTCGAGTCGCCGTGCGCGTCGTGGCGCGAGACGGCCTCGTTGCGCCCGCGGTGCCCGTACCCGATCGTGCTCGACGAGCTCGCCCAGAGCGACGCCGACGTCGTGCTCGGCGCCCTCGACACCGCCGACGGCATCGGTCTCAAGATCTCCAAGGCGGGCGGGCTCACGCCGGGCCGGCGCCACCGCGACATCGCCCGGGCCGCCGGCCTGACGATCAGCGTGCAGGACACCGTCGGCTCCTCGCTCGCCTACGCCGCGATCCTGCACCTCGGCGCCACCGTGCCGCCGCGCTCGCTGCGCGGGGTGCTGGACTGCGAGGACATGGTCACCCGCAAGGTGGCGGCCCTCGACACCGTGGTCACCCCCGACGGCGTGCTGCCCGGGCGCTCGCCGGGGCTCGGCGCGACGGTGGACGAGGAGGCGCTCGGCGATCCGGTGGCGGTTTGGGAGAGCTAGGGACAGCTAGGGCCGGGGCCCCGGATCGTCGTGGCGGAACGTGACGCTCACGCGCGGCCCGGCGCCGGGCCACTTCGGCACCGTGTGCTGCCAGTCGTGCTGGCAGCGCCCACCCATGACCAGCAGGTCGCCGCCCGCGACCGTCAGCCGCGTCGACGCCCCGCCACCGAGCGGCCGGAGGCCGAAGCGCCGCTCGGCCCCGAGGGACACGATCGCGACGATCGGCGCCTCGTGGGTGAAGCGGACGCGGTCGCCGTGCCAGGCCACCGAGTCGTCCCCGTGGCGGTAGTAGTTGCACCCCACCCGGTCGAAGCGCACGCCGTAGTGCCGCGAGAGGGCGTCGGCCACGGCCGGCATCGGGTCGGGCGCCTCGTCGATGCGCCACCCACAGGTCAGCCGGGGCTCCATGACCTCCTGGTCGTACATCCGACGGCGCCGCTGGTTCCACGGCGCCTGCGCCACGATCGCGTCGAACCAGGCGTCGGCCCCGGTGATCCACGCGGGGGCCAGGTCGACCCACGAGCGCTCGTCCAGGACGATGCGGCGCGGGACGACGGCCGGATCCACCCCGGGGTCCTCGGCGGTCTCGCCACCGCCGAAGAGCGAGGGCGTCCAGGCTGTCGTCATCGGGACCAGTAGAACACATGTTCGAACACACGGCGAGAACGGAGTGCGAGGGGCGTGCAGAGCAAGCACATCGTGGTCCACGGGCGCGTCCAGGGCGTCTTCTTCCGCGCGAGCGCCGAGGACGCCGCGGGCCGTCTCGGGGTCGGCGGCTGGGTCCGCAACCGCGAGGACGGCACGGTCGAGATGGTCGTCGAGGGTGAGGACGACGCCGTCGAGCAGATGATCGCCTGGGCGCGCGAGGGCTCGTCGCAGGCCTGGGTCAGCGGCGTCGACGTCACCGACACCGAACCGCAGGGGCACCGCTCCTTCGAGCAGACGTGAGGCCCGAGCAGGTCCGGCGCTTCCGCCTGCACCGCCAGTTCCTCGCCGACCGGGACGGCACCGACCCGGTCGCGACGGCCCGCCGCCTGCTCGGCGTCCAGGCGCAGGTGCCGTCGGCCGCGGCGCAGGCCGTGGCCGTGCGGAGCCCGGACGGCACCGCCGACGACGGCACCGTCGACGCCGCCCTGGCCGCCGGGACCCTCGTCCGCACCTGGGCCGCGCGCGGCACGCTGCACCTGCTCGCCGCCGACCAGGCGCCGTCGCTGCTCGCCCTGCTGGCCGCCGCGCGGTCGTGGGACAAGGGCTCGTGGCAGCGGGAGTTCGCCACCGCCGAGCAGATGACCGCGCTCGAGGCCGCGGTCGTCGACGTCCTCGCCGACGGCGCCGTCCTCACCCGCGAGGAGCTCACCGCGGCGCTCGTCGCCCACAGCGGCGACGAGGGGCTCGCCGAGGCCATCCGGTCGGGCTGGGGCACGGTGCTCAAGCCGCTCGCCTGGCAGGGCCTGATCTGCCACGGGCCGCCGGCGGGCACGCGGGTGACCTTCACCCGTCCCGCCTGGCCGGGCCTGCCCGACGCCGACGAGGCCGCGCGCACGATCGTCCCCGCGTTCCTCGCCGCCCACGGGCCGGCGACGCCCACCGCCTTCGACGCCTGGCTCCTGCGCGGCATGACCCCGAAGGCGCGGCTGCGGCGCTGGTTCACCGACCTGCTCGCCGACGGCACGCTCACCGAGGTCACGGTCGACGGCGAGGTCCGGTACGCCCGCACCGAGGACCTCGACGACCTCGCCGCCGCGCCGCCCGTGGGCACGAGACTCCTCGGCCCCTTCGACCCCTACGTGCTCGGCGCCGGCACCGCGGACACCGACCTCCTGCCCGCGGAGCACCGCAAGGAGGTCAGCCGCGCCGCCGGGTGGATCGCGCCGGTGGTGGTCGACGACGGTCGGGTGGTCGGCACGTGGAGCGCCGACGACGACCGCCTCGTGCTCGCCCCGTTCGCCGGTCCGGTGGACCCGGGCGCCGAGCCCGCCGTCTGGTCCCGCGTCCTGGGGCGCCCGCTCACGCTCCCGGCGTGACCGGCGCGCGCCCGTCGCGCACCAGCAGCCGCACCACCACCCCGGCGTGGTCGGAGCCGGGGACGACGTGCGTGGTCAGGTCGGCCGGCGCGACCGGTCCGGACACCAGCACGTGGTCGATCGCCGCGAACGGCGGCAGCGTCGAGTCCGTCGGCCACGTCCCGCGCAGCCCGGCGCCGATCGCCGCGGCGGAGTCGCTCCACTCCCCGGACAGGAGCTGACGCAGCGGCCGGTGGTCGAGCGTCGCGTTGAGGTCACCGAGCACGAGCCGCGGCGGGCCCTCGAGCGGCGCGGGCCCCGGCAGGTTCTCGATCTCGCGCGCCCAGCCCTGCGCCTCGTCGCGGAACACGGGCGCGGCGGGGTGGGCGACGACGACGTCGACGGGCCCGCTCGGTGCCAGCACCCGGGCGGTGACCTGCGAGAACACGCCCTCCCGCAGGACCAGGCCCGAGGGGGCGAGCGGGTGGCGCGCGAGCAGGGCCGTGCCGCCCGCACCGTTGCGCGCCCGGGACACGACGAAGGGCAGCTCGGCGCGCAGGCCGGCCGCGGCGAGCGCCTGCTCGGCCCTCGGCGTCACCTCCTGCAGGCCGAGGACCTCGACCTGCTGCTCGCGCACCAGCCCCACGATCGCCTCGGGGCTCGCCTGCCCGAACTTCATGTTGACCGTGGCGACGGTGACCGGCGCGCTCGTCGGGCCGGGCGTGACGATCGGGTCGCCGTCGTCGACCGCCCGCGGCACCACCACCGTCAGCAGGGCGACCGCCGCCACCCCGGCGACCACACCGGCCACGTGCCGCCGCGCCAGGAAGCAGACCGCCGCGACGACGACCGCGACCGCCGCGACGACCGGCGTGAGCGCCAGCAGCCCGAAGGCGAGCGGCGACCCGACCGGCGCCCACCACCAGAACGGCACCCAGGAGGCGACGACCACGGCGGCGGCCATCAGCAGGACGCCGACCACGCGCGACCGCGCCATGCGGCTCACCGGGGGGCGAGCCGCTCGAGGCGCAGCAGGTCCACGCCCGCGCCGTCGACGAGCCGGCCGGTCTCCTCGTAGCCCGCGCGCCGGTAGAGCCGCAGGTTCTCGTCGCTGCGGGCGCCGGTGACGAGCCAGCTGACGTCGCCCGCCGCGAGCTCGGCGTGGGCGCGCTCGAGCAGCGCCCGTCCCACGCCGTGGCCCTGGGCGTCCGGGGCGACCGAGTAGCGCGCGAGCTCGGCGCACCCCGACCCGCTGCCGATGCCGTCCCCGCGCAGGCGCACCGACCCGATCAGCCGCTGCCCCGCCCACGCCCCGAACCCGCGGACGTCGGGACGTCCGAGGTCGGCGGCGAGCCCGGCGACGGTCTCGCGCAGCGGCGGGATCTCGGTGGTGCCGTAGCGGCGCGCCTCGGACAGGTACGCCGCGTACTGCACGGTCAGGGCCTCGCCCGCGTCCGCCGCGCCGAGCTCGGCGACGACGCACGGGGCGAGGTCGACCACGTCAGCCGACCTCGGCCATGACCTCGTCGGAGGCGTCGAAGTTCGAGTAGACGTTCTGCACGTCGTCGGAGTCCTCGAGCGCGTCGATGATCCGCAGGACCTTCCGCGCGCCGTCCGCGTCGACCTCGACGTTCATCGAGGGGACGAACGAGACCTCGGAGGAGTCGTAGTCGATGTCCGCCTCCTGGAGCGCCTTGCGGACGTCGACGAGGTCGTTGGACTCGGTGAGCACCTCGAAGCTCTCGCCGTAGTCGTTGACCTCCTCGGCGCCGGCCTCGAGGACCGCCATGAGCAGGTCGTCCTCGGCCAGCGCGCCGTTGGCCTGCTCCTTCGGGACGATGATGACGCCCTTGCGGTTGAACAGGTAGGCGACCGAGCCCGGGTCGGCCATGGCGCCGCCGTTGCGGTTCATGGCCGTGCGGACCTCGCCCGCGGCGCGGTTCTTGTTGTCGGTGAGGCACTCGACGAGCACGGCGACGCCGCCCGGGGCGTAGCCCTCGTAGGTGATCGCCTGGTATTCGGCGCCGCCCGCCTCGGCGCCGGACCCGCGCTTGACCGCGCGGTCGATGTTGTCGTTGGGGACCGAGGTCTTCTTCGCCTTCTGGATGGCGTCGTAGAGCGTCGGGTTGGCCGCCGGGTCACCGCCGCCGGTGCGCGCCGCGACCTCGATGTTCTTGATCAGCTTGGCGAACATCTTGCCGCGCTTGGCGTCGATCGCGGCCTTCTTGTGCTTCGTGGTCGCCCATTTGGAGTGGCCGCTCATCGTCTCCCCTTCGTCTCGCACGTGCCTCGCGGTCGGTCCGGATGCGCACCGGAGCTCCCGCGGCGCCGCTCCCGGGTGTCCCGGCCGGCACTGGCGACACAGCACTGGCGACACAGACGGCGACTCCGCGCCGCCCACGCTTCCGACGATCCAGTCTACCGAGGTCCTCCCGACGGCGGTGGGACGGTACGGTGCTGACACAGCTGGGTTGTCGTTCGATACCCAGCACGCGACGACAGGAGCCCGATGGACGTCACGACGCGCGAGCGCACCCACACCTGGTCCGACCCCCGCGCGCTCGCCGCCGCGGCGACCGAGCGCGACGGGCTCGCGTTCCTGCAGGCCATGGCCGACGGGACGCTCCCGCCCCCGCCGATCATGACCCTGGTCGGGGCGAGCGTGGAGTCGGTGGAGCGCGGCACGGTGGTCTTCGCCGTCGAGCCCGCCGAGTACCACTACAACCCGATCGGCTCGGTGCACGGCGGCATCTACGCGACGCTGCTCGACTCCGCCGCTGGGTGCGCCGTGCACAGCACGCTGCCCGCCGGCGTCGCCTACACGAGCCTCGACCTGAACGTGAAGTTCCTGCGCCGGCTCACCGCCGACTCCGGCACCAGCCGCGCCACCGGGTACGTCGTGCACTCCGGGCGCAGCACCGCGCTCGCCCGCGCCGAGCTCGTCGACGGCCGGGGCCGCCTGGTGGCCGAGGCGACCTCGAGCTGTTTGATCCTGCGCGACTGAGGAGACCCGCCGCTGGGTGCGGTCGGGCGTGTGGTGGGCTCGACCCGTCGTGCCGTCGAGGACGAAGGGTCCGTATGAGGCGCTCGCTGGTCCTGATGGCCGCCGCGGTCCTCGCGCTCGTGACCGCGTGCGGCGGCGGTGCGGCCGCCCCGCAGGCCCCCGCGGACCCGCCCGACCCGGCCCGCACCGCGTCGGCGGGCCCGGTCGGTGAGCAGGAGCCCGCCCCCGCCGGCGCCGCCACCGCCGCGCTGGTCCCGGCGCCCGTCACGGTCCCGCCCGGCCTCGGCGCGGAGCCGTTCGACGTCGCGCGCCAGGCGCTGGTGCCCGCGGGCTGGACAATGTCGGTCTGGGCTCGCGTGGACGGGGCCCGCATGGCGGCCTTCGCCCCCGACGGCGCGCTGCTCGTCTCCCGTCCCGGCGCGGGCGAGGTCGTGCGCCTCGTCGCCGGTCCGGGCGGCCCGACGTCCACGACGCTGGTCGCCGACCTCACCCAGCCGCACGGGCTGTGGTTCTCCGGCTCGACGCTCTACGTCGCCGAGAGCAACGCGGTGCGCTCCTACCCCTACGCGGACGGCCGGCTCGGCACGCCCACGACGGTCGTCGACGACCTGCCCGACGCGCGCAGCCCGGACCTGCGCGGCGCCTACGCGCACGCGCTCAAGAGCGTCGCGGTCGGCCGGGACGGCGCGGTCTACATCTCGGTGGGCTCGACGGCCAACGTGTCCCCGCAGGACCGCGAGTCGACCCCGCAGCGCGCCGCGATCCTGCGCGTCCCGCCGGGCGGCGGACCCGCCGAGCCCTACGCCCGCGGCGTGCGCAACGGCACCGGCCTCGCGATCGCCCCGGACGGCGCGGTGTGGACCGCGGTGAACAACCGCGACAACATCCCGTTCCCCTACGACCGGCCCTACGGCGAGAACGACGGCTCGGCGCGCGGGCAGGTCATCCCCGACTACGTCGACGACCACCCGCCCGAGGAGCTCGCCCGCCTCTATCCCGGCCGCGACGTCGGCTGGCCGTACTGCAACCCCGACCCCGACGTGCAGCCCGGCGTCCCGGACAGCGCGCTCGACCCCTCCGACGTGCCGTTCGTGGCCGACGCCGAGACCAACCCGGACGGCCGCGCGCTGGACTGCGCGACGCTGACCCCGGTCGAGCAGACGATGGGGGCGCACTCGGCGCCGCTGGGCCTCGCGTTCGGCACGCTGCCGGCGCCCTACGGGCAGGGCGCGCTGGTCGGGGTGCACGGGTCGTGGAACCGGCAGACGCCGCGCGCGCCCGAGGTGTCGTTCTACCCGTGGCGCAACGGCGGACTCGACGGGCAGCGCACGCTCGTCGGCGGCTTCCAGGGGCCCGACGGCTCGCGGTGGGGGCGCCCGGTCGCCGCCGTCCCGGGGCCCGACGGCGCCGTCTACGTCACCGACGACGGGGCGAACGCGGTGTACCGGTTGGCGCCGCCCGGACGCTGACCCCGGCGCCGGTCGTGCCCAACCGTTTCGACCCGGGCTGTGACGGGCACGACACCGTCATGAGCGACCAGATCACCGTGACCCGCACCGTCGACGCCAAGCCCGACCAGCTGTTCTCGCTGCTGGCGACGCCGGGTCGCCACCACGAGTTCGACGGCGCGGGCATGCTGAAGGGCGTCGAGGGCAACGCGACGGTCAGCGGCGTCGGCGACCAGTTCGTCATGAACATGCGCAACGACGTGCTGGGCGACTACCAGATGCTCAACACCGTCACCTCCTACGAGGAGGGCCGCGAGATCGCCTGGGCGCCCCAGCTCCACCCGCTCGACGGCTACACCGACAAGCTCGGCGACGTCACCGCCAAGGGCCACGTCTGGACCTGGAAGCTCGCGCCCTCGGGCAACGGCACCGAGGTCACCCAGGTCTACGACTGGAGCGGCGTGCAGGACGCCCAGTTCAAGGGCTTCTTCCCGCTGGTCACCGAGGACCAGATGACGCAGACGATCGACAAGGTCGCCGACGCCGCGCAGTAGTGCTCACGCCGGGGCCGGTGCTCCCGGCCCCGGCGTGCTGCGCATCCGGTCGTCCGCGCCGAGGCGGTGACCGGCGGCGCACTCCGCCACCAGGGTCACCGGCTCCCCGCAGCCGTCGTGGCGCACCACCACCGGCGGCCCGTCGGCGCGGTGCCGGTCGCCGTACGCCATCAGCGCCAGCAGCACCGGACGGAGATCCAGCCCGGCCTCGGTGAGCCGGTACTCGCGGCGCGTCCGGCGCCCCGGCTCCCGGTACTCCGTCGTCTCCACCAGCCCCGCCTCCGCCAGCACGGCGAGACGGCGGGTGAGCACCGTGCGCGCGATCCCGAGGTGCGCGACGAGGTCGTCGAAGCGCCGGACGCCGTGCAGCAGGTCGCGCACGACGAGCATCGTCCACGGCTCGCCGAGCACGGTCATCGTGCGCGCGATCGAGCAGGCGCCGCTGTCGACGTCGCGCCAGCGCAGTGGTGTGGTCATCCGATCTCCTTCACCAGCTCGATGCCCCGGGCGAGCGTGTCCAGCCGCTGCTCCAGGTCCGCCCCCGCCGGGTAGAGCCGCACCGTCGTGACGCCGGCGTCGCGCCACACCCCGAGGCGCTCCCGGACCCCGTCCTCGGTGCCGATCAGCGTGGTCGCCGCGACCATCTCGCGGGGCACCGCCGCGGCCGCGTCGTCGCGCCGCCCGTCGAGCCAGAACGCGCGGACCTCGGCGGCGACGTCCTTCCAGCCCTGGCGGGCGTAGGCATCGTGGTAGAAGTTCCGGCTCGCCGAGCCCATGCCGCCGAGGCTGAAGGCGAGCCCGGCGCGCCGCTCGTCGAGCATCGTGGCGAGCTCGTCGTCGTCCCGCGCGAAGGCGATCTCGGCGCCCTGGCACAGGTCGAGGTCGGCGAGCGTGCGCCCCGCGGCCGCCGCCCCCTCGGCCAGCGGCTCCAGCGACGTCGCGGCGCCCTCGGGGACGAAGCTCGTGCCCAGCCAGCCGTCGGCGACCTCGCCGGTCAGGCGCAGCATCCGCGGCGACAAGGTGGCGAGGTGGATCGGGACCGGCCGCTCGGCGGTCACCGACACCCGCATCGGGCGCGCCTCCCCGCCGGGCAGCGGGAGCGTCACGTGGCGGCCCTCGTAGGTGACCTTCTCGCCGGCCATGACGCGGCGCACGACGTCGACGGTCTCGCGCATCCGGCCCAGCGGGTGGGCGAACGGGACCCCGTGCAGGCCCTCGAGCACCTGCGGCCCCGAGCTGCCGAGACCGAGCAGGAAGCGGCCCTGCGACATCGTCTGCAGGGTGAGGGCGGTCTGCGCGATCAGGGCCGGGGAACGCGTGCCGACCTGGACCACCCCGGACCCCAGCAGCATCCGTTCGGTGCGCGCGGCGAGGTAGCCCAGCGGCGACGGCGCGTCGGAGCCCCACGCCTCGGCGACCCAGCACACGTCGAGCCCGAGGCGTTCGGCCTCGACGACGAAGTCGACGGTCTCGGCCCACGGCGCCCCGGAGGCCTCGATCGTGGTGGCCGTCCTCACGACTCGGCCCTCACGACTCGGCGCGCGCCTTGATCCCCGCGAGCGTGCGCTCGATGCTCGCCTGCCACTCGCGCAGGCGGCCGGCGACGATCCGCTCCTCCTTGTCGGGCATCTTCTCGATGACCTTGTTCAGGTTGGACGGGCCGGGGCCCATCTGCGCCCACTGGTGGAGCTCGGTGCCGCCCTCGACCGGCGTGAGCGTGAAGCGCCACAGCGCCGAGGGGTTGTCGGTGTCCATCACGGCCCAGGTGAAGCGGCGCGCCTCGTCGCACTCGACGACGGTCGAGACGGTCTCCCACTCGCCGGCCTGCGGGTGGGCGTTGCGGCCGCGGAACCGGTGCCCGACCGCCGGCGCGTCCCCCTCGCCGGGCCCCTCCGGCGCCGGGAGCCACGTCGCCTCCTGCAGCTCCTCGGAGGTGTCGGCGACGAGCTCGATGTCGCGGACCAGCGGCCACACCTGCGCGGGCGGCGCCGCGATGTGGACCTCGGCCTCGACGGTGGGGCGGTCGGCGTAGCGCATCGTCGCAGGGTAGACCGAGCTGGGTTCGCCCGCGATATCCAGCCGCGGTCCCATGCACTCACGCGCATGACCTGCCATGACGCGGCGCGGAACCGCGGCTAGCCTGCCGACGGAGATCGATTCCGAGAGGGCGGTGGGCATGACGGCGTGGGCCGGACTGGCGGCACGGGCGGCGGGCACGATCGCGACCGGGGTGGTGGGCGTGGCCGTGGTCGAGGGCGTCCGCAAGATCGCCACCGGGGCGCGCCTGCACGAGGCGGCGGTGAGCGTGACGACGGCGGGCCTGCGCGGCGCGCGGGTCGCGGAGGCCGGCGCCGAGCGCGTCCGCCTCTCGGCGGGCGACATCGTGGCCGAGGCCCGCGGGCGGCTCGGCGAGGAGGCGCCGGCGCCCGGTTCCGGGACGGGTGGGCACGATCACGAGCACTGAGCCAACGCACCTGCCCACGGACCTGCCCGTCGTCTCCGACGCGGCCGGTCGCGTCCGGTTCGCGACGCCCTGGCTGCGCGATCGTGTCGCCCTGGCCGTGGCGGTCGAGGACGCGCTCGACGCGGTCCCGGGTGTCCGCCAGGCCCACGCACACCCCCGGACCGGCGCGGTCGTCGTCTGGTACGACCCGGGCTCGACGGCGCGCGCGGCCCTGCCCTCCGTCATCACCGGGGTGACCGCCGCCGCCCCGGCCCGTCGCGCACCCCGCTCGGCGGACGTCGGCAACGGCGACCTGCTGCGCATGGCCCTCGGCGCCGTCGCGCTCCTGCTGCTCGGCGGACGGCGCTACGTCCTGCGCCGTCCCCCGGTGCTCGGGCCGACGAGCCGGCTCGCGGCCACCGGCGTCACGATCGTCACCGGCTACCCCTTCCTGCGCGGGGCCCTGCGCTCGCTGGCCGGCGGGCGCGGCGCGGGCACCGACGCCCTCGTCTCGGCGGCCACCATCGCCTCGCTGGCGCTGCGCGAGAACGTCGTCGCGCTCACCGTGCTGTGGCTGCTCAACATCGGCGAGTACCTGCAGGACCTGACGCTGCGGCGCAGCCGGCGCGCGATCTCCGACCTGCTCTCGGGCTCGCGGACCCGCATCTGGGTGCGTGCGGACGGGGGCACCGAGGTGGAGGTCGACATCGCCCGCCTCGCCGTGGGCGACGAGGTCGTCGTGCACGAGCAGGTGGTGCTGCCGGTCGACGGCGTCGTGGTGGAGGCGAGCGAGGGCGGGGCGGTCGTCGACCAGGCCGCGATCACCGGCGAGAACCTCCCGGTGCAGGTCGAGGCGGGCGCGGCGCTGCCGGCGGGCTCGGTGCTGCTGCGCGGACGAATCGTCGTGCGGGCCGAGCGCGTGGGCACCGAGACCGCCCTCGGGCGCATCGTCGAGCGTGTCGAGTCCGCGCAGGCCGACCGCGCACCGATCCAGACCGTCGGCGAGACGTTCTCGCGGCGCTTCGTCCCGACGTCGTTCGCGGTGTCGCTCGCCACGCTCGTCGTCACCCGCGACGTGCGGCGGGCGATGACGATGCTGCTGGTGGCGTGCCCGTGCGCGGTCGGGCTGGCGACGCCGACGGCGATCAGTGCGGCGATCGGCAACGGCGCCCGGCGCGGCATCCTCGTCAAGGGCGGCTCCCACCTCGAGGAGGCGGGGCGCGTCGACGCCGTCGTGTTCGACAAGACCGGGACGCTGACCGTCGGGCGGCCGGTCGTCACGAACGTCGTGTCGTTCGACGACGACGTGACCCCCGAGCAGGTCCTGGCCCTGGCGGCGAGCTCGGAGATCCACTCGCGGCATCCGCTGGCCCAGGCCGTCATCCGCTCCACCGAGGAGCGGCGCATCGAGATCCCGCCGCACGAGGAGTGCGAGGTGCTGCTCGGCCAGGGCATGCGCGTGCAGGCCGACGGCCGCACCCTGCTGCTGGGCTCGCGGGAGCTGCTCAGGGCGCAGAAGGTGACGATCTCGCGGAAGGCCCACGGGTGGGTCCGGAAGCTGCAGCGCGCAGCGGAGACCCCGCTGCTCCTGGCGGTCGACGGGCAGCTCACCGGGCTCATCAGCCTGCGCGACACCGTGCGTCCCGAGGCCACCGAGGTGCTCGCGGCGCTGCGGGCCGACGGCGTGGAGCGGATCGTCATGCTCACCGGCGACCACCCCGAGACGGCCGCCGCGGTGGCCGCGGAGCTGGGCGTCGACGAGTGGCGCGCGCAGGTCCTGCCCGAGGACAAGCAGGACGTGGTCCGCGAGCTGCAGGCCGCCGGGCACACGGTGGCCGTGGTCGGCGACGGCACCAACGACGCGCCGGCCCTGGCCCTCGCCGACATCGGCATCGCGATGGGCGTCGGCGGCACCGACGTCGCCGTCGAGACCGCGGACGTGGCGCTGGCCGGCGACGACCTCGCCCGCCTGCTCGACCTGCGCGACCTCGGCCGGCACTCCATCGCGCTGATCCGGCAGAACTACGGCATGTCGATCGCGGTGAACGCCGTGGGCCTGCTGGTCTCGGCGGGCGGCGCGCTGTCCCCCGTCGTCGCGGCGATCCTGCACAACGCCTCGTCCGTCGCCGTCGTCGCCAACTCCTCCCGTCTCATCCGCTACCGCCTGACCCCACGTGCGTGATCTTCTGAGCTATCACTCAGAAGATCACGCACGTGGGCCAGGGCCTCGACGGTCTCGGTGGTGCGGGCGGGGTCGCCGGTGGTCTGGACCATGAGCGCGAAGCGCCGCAGGCCGGTGGCGGCGGCGGTGCCCTCGAGGTGCTCGGCGAGGTCGTCGACCGTCCCGACGGGGTGCAGGCCGCAGAGCAGGTCGGTGTAGGCGACGGGGTCGCGCAGGGTCCGCGGGGCGCCGTCGGCGCGCACGTGGCCCGCGAGCCCCGGGCCGAGCCAGGTCGGCAGGGCCGCGCGCACCGCCCGCTGCGCCGCGGCGCGCGTGCTCGCGACGTGCGCGATCCCGACGCCGACGTGCTCCCCGGCGCGCCCCGCCCGCGCGTCCCACCGCCGGACCATGGCGCCCCGCTCGGCGTCGTCGGCGTGCATCCCGAGTAGCAGGGGCAGGTCGCGGTCGGCGGCGAGGTCGACGGTGGCGGCGGACGTCGCCGCCACCCGCACCGGCGGGCCGCCGGGTGTCGCCGGGCACGGCACGACGCCGACCTCGGGGAACGTGAGCGTCGGCCCCTCCCCCGCGACCGGCCCCCGCCACGCCCCGAGCAGCGCGTCGAGCTCTTCGGCGAACCCCCGCTCGAACCGTGCGGTCCCGCCGCCCTGCACCACCAGCTCGCGCCACGGCCCGCCCCGCCCGACGCCGAGCGTGAGGCGCCCGGGCGCGAGCTGGTCGAGCATCGCCGCCTGCTCGGCGAGCGCCACCGGGTGCCCGACCGGCAGGACGCTGACCGCGGTCCCCACGCCGATCCGCGGCGTGGCGGCGAGGAGGTGCGCCGCGAGCGTCGTCGCCGACGGGCAGACGCCGTAGGAGACGAAGTGGTGCTCGGCGAGCCAGACGTCGTCGAGTCCCCGACGGTCGGCGAGCACGGCCAGGCGGACGGTCTCGGCGAGCGCCTCGCCGTGGGATCGCCCGGGCCACTGCGGCGAGACCAGGAAGAGCCCGAGACGCACGGTGCTTGAACATGCATCGCCGCGCATGACTTAGAGTAACCACTCGTTCGGCGCAGCGTCACGAGAGGGGTCCCGGGTGAAGGTCGCGTTCGTCGGCAAGGGTGGGAGCGGGAAGACCACCTGCGCCTCGCTGTTCGCGCTCCGGGCGGCCGCCGCCGGCGCGCCGGTGCTGGCGCTGGACGCCGACATCAACCAGAACCTCGCGGTCGCCCTCGGCGCGACCGAGGAGGACGCCGCCGGGCTCCCGACGCTGCCCGGGCACCTGGGGCTGATCAAGGAGTGGCTGCGCGGCGACAACCCCCGCATCCCGTCGGCCGACCAGATGATCAAGACCACGCCGCCCGGGCGCGGGTCGCGGCTGCTCCGCGTCGTCGAGGACAACCCGATCTACGACGCCGCCGTGCGCGAGGTCGTGCCCGGCGTGCGGGTCGGCCTCGCCGGAGCCTTCGAGGACGCCGACCTGGGCGTCGCCTGCTTCCACGCCAAGACCGGCGCGGTCGAGCTGCTGCTCAACCACCTGGTCGACGGTCCCGGCGAGTACGTCGTCGTCGACATGACCGCGGGCGCCGACGCCTTCGCCTCCGGCCTGTTCACCCGCTTCGACCTGACCTTCCTGGTCTGCGAGCCGACCCTGGGCTCGGTCGGCGTCTACCGCCAGTACGCCGGCTACGCCCGCGACTTCGGCGTACGGCTCGCCGTGGTCGGCAACAAGGTCGCCGACGAGGGCGACGTCGCGTTCCTGCGCGACGAGGTCGGCGACGACCTGGTCGGCGTCCTCGGCCACTCCGGTCACGTGCGCGCCGGCGACCGCGGCGCCTCCCGGGACGTCGCGGGCCTCGAGCCCGACAACGCCGCCGTGCTCGACGACCTGCGCGCCGCGGTCGACGCCGTCGACAAGGACCCCGACCGCTATCAGGCCGACGCGGTCGCGATGCACCTGCGCAACGCCGGCGCCTGGGCGGGCCCCGCGCTCGCCGACCAGGTCGACCCGGACTTCGTCCCCGCACCCGTCACGCTCTGACGACAACCCACCCGGAGGTCACACCATGTCCCTGGACGTCTCCCCCGAGCTGCTCGACAGCGCCGCCCGCGGCGAGGTGAGCGACGCCGACTTCGTCGACTGCGTGCGGACCTCGCTGCCGTACGCGTGGACGGTCATCTCCTCGACCGTCGCGGACCTGGAGCTCTCCGACGGCGAGCTCGCCGACCACGAGGTCCCGCCGCCGAGCGAGGCCGAGCGCGGCCAGCTGCTGCGCGCGCTCGCGTCCGACGCGATCCGCGGCGGCCTCGAGCGCCACTTCGGCGTGAGGCTCGCGTTCCAGAACTGCCACCGCGTCGCCGCGTTCCGACCGTCGGCGGTCGACGGCGCGACGTACCGCGAGTTCACGTCGCCGCGGGGCCAGCTGCTCAACCAGTCGCCGGAACTCCGGGACTGCTAGCACGGACCTGGCGCAGGAACAGGTCGTGCAGGCGGGCGTCGCCGGTCTGCTCGGGGTGGAACGCGGTGGCGATCACCGACCCCTGGCGGACGGCGACGACCTTGCCCGACGCCGGTCCGCGCACGGTGCCCGGGACGCGGGCGAGCACCTCGACGCCCCGGCCCGTCGACTCGACCCACGGCGCGCGGATGAACACGGCCCGCACCGGGCCGCCCGCGACCCCGGTGACGGCGAGGTCGGTCTCGAACGACTGCACCTGGCGGCCGAACGCGTTGCGGCGCACCGTGATGTCGAGCGCGCCGAGCTGGTGCTGGTCGGGCCGCGCGTCCACGGCCTCGCGGGCCAGCAGGATCATCCCGGCGCACGAGCCGAACGCCGGCATCCCGGCGCGCAGGCGCTCCCGCAGCGGCTCGAGCAGCTCGAACGCCTCGAGGAGCTTCGAGAGCGTCGTCGACTCGCCGCCCGGCAGCACGAGGCCCGCGACCTCGGCGAGCTCCGCGGCGCGGCGCACCGGGCGCGCGTCGGCGCCGCAGGCCCGCAGGGCGTCGAGGTGCTCGGGGACGTTGCCCTGCAGGGCCAGGACGCCGACGGGGGTGCTCACGCCTCCAGTCTAGGAACCGTTCAGCGGGGCAGGACCGACCGCAGGACGCGCTGGGTCGCCGACGTCGCCGCGTGGTTCCAGGCGCTGATCGGGGCGGTCACGACGGACTTCGCCCCGCGGCTCCAGGCGTCGATCGGAGCCTCGGCGATCGAGGTCGCGGCGCGCGTCCACGCGGTGATCGGGGACAGCGCGACGGCGGTGACGCCCTCGTTCCAGGCCTTCACGGGCGTCTCGACCCAGATCCGCGCGGCGCGCGCCCAGATCTCGACCGGTGTCAGGGGTCGGTTGCTCATGTCCTCCGACGCTACGGACCGAGCAGCCCCGTCCGGACCCGGCGGACGCCCCGGTCGCATCCGGCGCAGGCGCCTCGGTCACCCGGACCCGGCGGCCGGCCGGTCACAGGATCGGCGTCCCGCCCGTGACGGCGATCCGGGCGCCCGAGACGTAGCTGGCCTCGTCGGAGGCGAGCAGCACGTACACCGGCGCGAGCTCGGCGGGCTGCCCGGCGCGGCCCAGCGGGGTGTCCTTGCCGAACCCCTCGACGTCCTCCGCGGGCATGGTCGCCGGGATCAGCGGCGTCCAGATCGGCCCGGGCGCCACGCTGTTCGCGCGGATGCCCCGCTCGCCGTACTGCCGGGCCAGGGCCGCGGTGAAGTTGGCGATGCCGGCCTTCGTCGCGTCGTAGGCGATCAGCCCGGGCGGCGGGTTGTCGGAGTTCACCGACGTGGTGTTGATGATCGAGCCGCCCGCGCCCATGTGCGGCAGGGCGGCCTTCGTGACGTGGAACAGGGCGTCGAGGTTCACCGCGATCGTGCGGTCCCACTCCTCGTCCGGGACGTCCTCGAGGCTGGGGCGCACCATCTGGAACGCCGCGTTGTTGACCAGGACGTCGATGCGGCCGAACGCCTCGACCGTGCGGGCGACCAGGTCGCGGCAGGCCTGGGGGTCCGAGAGGTCGCCGGGCACGCGCACCGCCGTGCGCCCCGCCTCGGTGACCAGGCGCTCGACCTCGCGCCCGTCCTCCTCCTCGGCCGGCAGGTGGGCGATCACCAGGTCGGCGCCCTCGCGCGCGAAGGCGATCGCGACGGCCCGCCCGATGCCGCTGTCGCCGCCCGTGATCAGGGCGATCTTGCCGGTCAGGCGGCCGTGGCCGCGGTAGGACTCCTCGCCGCAGTCGGTGAGCGGCGACATGAGGTGCTCGTGGCCCGGGTGCTCCTGCTGGTGGCCGCCCACGGCGACTCCTCCCGATCGGGGACTGCCGTCACCGGACGGGGTCACCGATCGGGGCGCCGCGCATGCGGCGGCCGGGGGGTCAGGCCGGGTGTCAGCCGGTGCCGGGGTCGCCGAAGCGGGCGCGGTACTCGTCGACGTGCTGCGAGGCGCACATGCGCTCCTCGTGCTGGCCCTGGGCCTGCGCCATGCACTCGTCGAGCGTGAGGCCCTCGCCGTAGGTGCCGATCCCCAGCAGGCCCGGCACGACCAGCACCGCCCCGACGACCAGTCCGACGAGGGACAGGACGAAGCCGCCGAGGGAGGCGCCGCCGCTGCGGTGACGGTCGTGGAACGCGCGACGCGACCCGACGAACCCGACCACGACGCCGACGACGCCGAGGGCGACGCCGAGCCACCCCAGCCAGTCCGTATCCCAGATCAGGCCGGAGAGACCGGTACCGACGGCCAGGATGCCGAGGGAGAGCGCACCGGTGCCCAGACCACCGTCACGTTCCCGCGGATCGGCGCTCTCGCGGGCAGGGGGCGGGGCGGACGTCATGGCGCGATCGTGCCAGGCGCTCACTCGGCGGCGTTCGGGTACCGCTCGTTGAACTCCGTGAGGTGCTGCGACTTGCACATGTGCATCTCGCGGGCCGTCGACGACTGCTCCATGCACTGGTCGAGCGTCAGCCCGTCGCCGAAGCCGCCCGAGCCGAACAGCGTCGGCCAGACGATGATCGCGCCCGCGACCAGCCCGATGGCCCCGGTGACCAGGCCGCCGAGCGACGAGGCGCCGTCGGTGGCGAGGTTGTGGAACGCGCGGCGCGCGCCGAGGTAGCCGGCGACCACCGCGGGCAGGCCGAGCACCACGCCCGCCCAGCCCGTCCAGCACGTCGCGGCGGCGAGCAGGCCCAGCACCAGGGCCGGGGTGCCCATGCCGTTGCGCTTCGCGGGCTCCTCGACCGGCTCCTGCTCGACGGGCTTGCGGCGGGCAGGACGCGGGGACGCCGCAGGGGTGTCGTTCCCGACGGCACGCATCGTCTCGGTCCGCGCCTCGGGGTCGACCGGGGAGCCGTGCGAGGTGCTCATCGGGACCATCGTCCCACGCGTCCGGGTGATCGACCCGTGAGCGTCACCAACCGCGGGTCGCGAGACGCTCGCTCTCGGGCATGTCGGAGGTCGTCAGCCCGACCATCGCCTCGCCGAGCCCCGCCGAGACCTTGGCGATGACGTCGGGGTCGTCGTGGAAGGTCGTCGCCCGCACGATCGCCTCGGCGCGCTTCGCCGGGTCGCCTGACTTGAAGATGCCCGAGCCGACGAACACGCCCTCCGCGCCGAGCTGCATCATCATCGCCGCGTCGGCCGGGGTCGCGATGCCGCCGGCGGTGAACAGGACGACGGGCAGGCGCCCGGCCTCCGCGACCTCCTGCACCAGCGTCACCGGCGCCCGCAGCTCCTTGGCCGCCGCGTAGAGCTCCTGGGTCTCCATCCGCGACAGCGCGCGGATCTCCGAGCGGATCGCGCGCATGTGCCGCGTCGCCTCGACGACGTTGCCGGTGCCCGCCTCGCCCTTCGAGCGGATCATCGCCGCGCCCTCGCCGATGCGCCGCAGGGCCTCGCCGAGGTTGGTCGCGCCACACACGAACGGCACGGTGAACGCCCACTTGTCGATGTGGTGGGCCTCGTCGGCCGGGGTGAGCACCTCGGACTCGTCGACGTAGTCGACGCCGATCGACTGCAGCACCTGGGCCTCGACGAAGTGCCCGATGCGCGCCTTGGCCATCACCGGGATCGAGACCGCCTCGACGATGCCGGAGACCATGTCGGGGTCGGACATGCGGGCGACCCCGCCCTGCGCGCGGATGTCGGCGGGGACCCGCTCGAGCGCCATGACGGCCACGGCGCCGGCGTCCTCGGCGATCTTCGCCTGCTCGGGCGTGACCACGTCCATGATCACGCCGCCCTTGAGCATGTCGGCGAGGCCGCGCTTGACCCCTCCGGTGCCGGTGGCGGGGGCGGTGTCGGGCCTGGTCACGGTGGTCCTCCGGTGGTGCACATCGACGGCGGCGTCTCGTCGCGATGGTACGGCCGCGTGAGGCCCCGGTGACGTGATGCGGTGCACGCCTACCGCCCCTCTCAGCGCAGGGCCTCCATCATCGCCAGCAGCTCCGCCCACACCCGCTCCAGTGCGCCGGGCTCGTCGGTGACCGCGAGCCACAGGGCCGCCTCGTTCATCGCCCCGCCGAGCAGGTGGGCCAGCGGCTCGACCGGGCGCGGCGCGAGCACGCCCCGGGCCACGAGCGTCTCGAGTGCCTCGACGAGGTGGCGCCCCGAGGTGGCCTCGTCCACCGCGCGCCACTCCGTCCAGCCGAGCACCGCCGGCCCGTCGACGAGCGCGATCCGCGCGACCGCGGGGTCGGTGCTCGCCACCAGGAAGGCCCGGCTCCCGGCCGTGAACTGCGCCCACGGGTCGTCACCCTGCGCCTCGGCCGCCGCCACGACCGCCGCGGCGACCCCGTCCAGGACGTCGGCGAGCACCGCGCGGAACAGGTCGGTCTTGCCGTCGAACTGGTGGTAGAGCGCCCCCTTGGTGACGCCCGCCGCGGCCACGATCTCGGCCAGCCCGACGTCGCCGTACCCGCGCGTCGCGAACAGTGCCCGCGCCTGCTCGACGAGCGCGCGGCGCGTCCGCTCCCGCTGCTCCACCCGCACCCCGGCCACGCGACCTCCTCGGGAAGGGACTTGACGTACCGATGGTACGTCAGCATTCTTCACGTACCAACGGTACGCGAAAGGACCCCACCATGGAGATCGGCTTCTACCCCGTCCTCGGCGTCGACGACGTCGCCGCCTCCCGGCGCTTCTGGGTCGAGCACTTCGGCTTCGAGGTCGTCTTCGAGGTCGACTGGTACGTGAGCCTGCGCCGGGGCGCCCATGAGCTGGCCTTCGTCGCCGCCGACCACCCGACGGTCCCCGCCGGCTTCCGGGCCACGGCGCGCGGCCTGCTGCTCAACGTCGAGGTGCCCGACGTCGACGCCGAGTACGAGCGCCTCGTCGTCCGCGGGGGCCTGCGCCCCGAGCTGGACCTGCGCTCCGAGGAGTTCGGGCAGCGCCACTTCATCGTCGCCGACCCCGCCGGGGTGCTCGTCGACGTCATCACCGAGATCCCCGTCGGGGCGGAGTACGCGGACGCCGTCGTGGGCTAGTGGATGGCCAGCGGGACCGGGCCCGGCTCCAGCGTGCGGGGGTCGGCGAGCAGGCCGGGGAGCTGGTGGGGGTGGACGACGTCGAGCGTCACGGCCAGCTCGGCGGGGGTCCACCAGCGGTGGCCCTTCACGGTGCGCGCCTCGTGCTCGGTGAACGTGCTCGAGTCGACGTCGCCGCTCGGGACGTGCACGGCGTGGAAGAGCTCGCGGCCGGCGTAGGTCGTGCCGTCGGCCTCGAAGACCACCTCGCGCACCCACAGCGGCCCGCGGACCTGGTTCGCGAGCACGGCGAGCCCGGTCTCCTCCCCCACCGTGCGCACGACGGCCGCCACCGCCTCCTCGCCCGCGCGGACGCCGCCGCCGGGGGCGAACCAGAACGTCTCGGCGGGCCGGGCCGGGTCGACGCCCTCGAACAGCAGGACCCGGCCGTCGGCGTCGATGACGATCGCCCGCACGGCGTCCTGGGCGACGCGGACGGCGGGCTCGAGCGGCAGGCCGTCGGGCCCGGGCTCGGCGATCTCGAAGTAGCGCGGCACGGGCGCCGTGCCGGCGAGGCGCAGGAGGCGGACCATGCGGCGCCCGCGCAGGGCCCGGGTGTCGCGGACGGCGTCGTTGTGGATGCGGCGTGCCACGGAGACCCGGGCGTGGGCGTCGGCGAGCTCGGCGGCGAGGTCGGCGGGCAGCGCGGCGGTGTCGAGGGGCGCGAGGGCGCGGGTCAGGTCGTTCTCGGCCGCCTCGCGCTCCGCGTCCAGGACGCCCTCGCCGGCCGCGCGCGTCGCGGTGGCCGCGCGGGCGGCGGCGCGCAGGGTCCGCCGGTCGGCGTCGGCGAGCGCGACCGGCCCGGCCGTCGCCGCGATGGCCCGCACGACCGCGGCCCGCCGGTCGAGCACGGCCGCGAGCCCGGCCGCCGCGGCGTCGGTGCGCACGTGCAGGCGGTCGAGCCGGCGCGCCCGCGCCACCAGCACCGCCCCGGTGACGATCACCAGCAGGAGGACCGCGGTGGCGACGATGACCACCAGCACGCCGGTGGGGCCGAGGAGGGTCACGGCGACGACGGTAGGTCGTGCGCGCGACGGCCGTGCTCGCGGGATCCCGTCGGGAGGGACCCGCTCGCCCCCACCCGGCGGGGATCGGCCGCCACGGCGACCTCGTACACCCGCAGGACGGCAGCGGCCACGACCGACCAGTCGAACGCGGCCACCCGGCGGCGCCCGGCGGCGCGCAGGGCGTCGCGGCGGGCGGGGTCGTCGAGGAGCGCGCCGACCGCGGCGCTCCAGGCGGCGGCGTCCCCGCTCGGCACCGCGACGCCCGCCGGCGGGTCGCCGAGCACACGGCGGAAGGCGTCGATGTCGCTCGCGACCACCGGCGCCCCGGCCGCCATGCCCTCGGCGAGTACGACGCCGAAGCTCTCGCCGCCGGTGTTGGGGGTGGCGAGCAGGTCCACCGAGGCGAGCATGGCCGCCTTGGTCGGCTCGTCGACGGCGCCGAGGAGCTCGATCCGGTCGGCGAGCCCGGGGCCCGCCTGCTCGCGCAGCTCGTCCTCGTCGCCCCGCCCGACCACGACGAGCCGCAGGTCGGGGCGCTGCGCGGCGAGCGGGCGCAGGGCCTCGAGCAGCAGCGGCATGCCCTTGCGCGGCTCGGTGTAGCGCCCGACGAACCCGACCGTCGCGCCGTTGCCGTGGTGTGTGTGGCCCGGCAGCGGGGGCGCGTCGGCGAACGCGGACACGTCCACGCCGTTCGGGATCTCCCCGGCGTCGCCGCCGAGGTGCTCGACGTAGACCTGGCGCGCCAGCGGCGACACCGCGATCCGCGCGGTCACGCGCTCGAGCAGGGGGCGCAGCACCGGTTCGAAGAAGGTCATCGTCCGCGAGCGCGGGGTCGACGTGTGGAACGTCGCCACCACCGGGCCCTCGGCGACCACGAGCGCGAGGAACGACAGGCTCGGGGCCGTCGGCTCGTGGACGTGCAGGACGTCGAAGTCGCCGTCCCGCAGCCAGCGCCGGACCCGGGCCAGCGAGACCGGCCCGAACGTCAGGCGCGCCACCGAGCCGTTGTACGGGATGCCGAGCGAGCGCCCGGCCCGCGTGACCCCCGCGGGCACCGGGGTGTCCTGGCCCGCCGGCGCGAGGACGTCGACGTGGTGGCCCAGACCCGTCAGGGCCGCGGCGAGGTCGAGGACGTGCGCCTGGACCCCGCCGGCGACGTCCAGCGAGTACGGACACACGATCCCGATGCGCATGGCGCCGCCAGCCTATCGGCGCCCGGTGATGCCCTCGTGACGCCGTCCGCACGGCTCGACGTGGACACAAACGCGCCGTTCGCTGCGACGGAAGCAGCGAACGGCGCGTTCGTTCCGCGAGGTCGGGGCGCGACCGCCCCCGGGAGCGCGGCTAGGCCACCATCTCCTCGAGCTCCTTGCCCTTGGTCTCCTGCACGTACTTGCTGACGAACAGGAAGGACAGGAGCGCGAACAGGGCGTAGAGCCCGTACGCCAGGGTCAGGCCGATGTCGGCGAGCGCCTGGAACGACACGGTGATGAGGAAGTTCGCGATCCACTGCGCGGCCGCGGCGACCGACAGGGCGGCGGCACGCAGCCAGTTCGGGAACATCTCACCGAGCAGCACCCACACGACCGGGCCCCACGAGACCGCGAACGCGACCACGTAGAGGTTCGCCGCGACGAGCGCGATCGGGCCCCACGGGCCGGGCAGGTTCGGGGTCTCGGACCCGTCCTCGCCGACCGTGATCACGGCCTGCGAGAACGCGATCGCCATGATCGCGAGCGTGACGACCATGCCCGCCGACCCGCCGAGCAGCATCGGCTTGCGGCCCACCTTGTCGACGATGAGGATCGCGACGACGGTGGCGAGCACGTTGACCAGCGAGTTGATGACCGACGCCAGGAACGAGTCGCTCTCCGAGAACCCGACGGCCTGCCACAGCGTCGTCGAGTAGTAGAAGATCACGTTGATGCCGACGAACTGCTGGAAGACCGACAGCAGGATGCCGACCCAGACGATCGGGCGCAGGCCCGCGGCGCTCCCCCGCAGGTCGCGCAGGCTGGGCTTGTCCTCGCGGCGCAGCGTCTCGGCGATCTCGCCGACCTTGTGCTGCACCGACTCGACGGACTGGCCGAGGACGTTCGCGAGGACCCGGCTCGCCTCCTCCATGCGTCCCTTGGCCACGAGGTAGCGCGGCGACTCGGGGATCCGCAGGGCGAGGATGGCGTAGATGACCGACGGGATGATGCCGACGAGGAACATCCAGCGCCAGGCCTCGAGGCCCAGCCAGAACGTGTTCGCGGCACCGCCGGCCACGCCCGCGAGCAGGGCGTCGGAGAGCAGGGCGACGAAGATGCCGAGCACGATCGCCATCTGCTGCAGGGACGCGAGCCGCCCGCGGATGTGGGCGGGCGCGATCTCCGCGATGTAGGCGGGGGCGATCACCGAGGCGATGCCGATGCCGACGCCGGCGAGGAAGCGCCAGATGATGAGGTCCCAGACCGCGAACGCGAGACCGGATCCGATCGAGCTGATCGCGAACAGCGCGGCCGCGATGAGCATGACGCGGACACGGCCGTAGCGGTCCGCGAACGGGCCGGCGAACCAGGCGCCGACCGCGGAGCCCAGGAGGGCCACGGCCACCGCGAAGCCCGAGAGCAGCGGGCTGTCCTGCAGGCCGAACTGGTCGTTCAGGGCGTCGACGGCGCCGTTGATGACGCTGGAGTCGAAGCCGAACAAGAAGCCGCCGACCGCGGCGACGATCGAGATGAGGATCGCCTTGGCGGTCGTCTTCTCCCTGGAACCGGGTGCCCCCGGTGTTGGATCGGTCATTGGTCACTCCCCGGTACGGCACTGTCGTCACTGGTCCGGGCGAGGTCGGCGGCGCCGACCATCCCGGATTCCCACCCCAACTCCGCGAGCCGCACCTCGGCGACGGGCCGGTGGCCGCGTCCCGTGAGATTCGCTCGGAAGGTCTCCTCGACCCGGCCCCGCAGGACCTCACCGGCCGCGGACACGCCGCCGCCGATGACGAACAGGCTCGGGTCGAGCACGGCCGCCAGCTGGGCGAGACCGAGGCCGATCCAGCGGCCGATCTCGTCGAAGCAGTGCAGCGCACCCACGTCGCCCTGTTGTGCCGCGGCCGTCACCATCTCCCCGGTGATCGCCTCGGGGTCGCCGCCGGCGGCCGCGAGCAGGCCGGCCGCGAACGCGGGCGAGTGCCGGGCGATCTCCCGGGCCTCCCCCACGAGCGCCCGCCCGGACCCGTACTGCTCCCAGCAGCCCTGCAGCCCGCAGCCGCACCGGCGCCCGTACGGGACCATCGTGATGTGGCCGATCTCGGCCGCCACCCCGAACCCGCCGCGCAGCAGCCGCCCGTTGCTGACGATGCCGCCGCCGACGCCCGTGCCGATCGTGATGGCGACGAGGTCGTCGTGGTCGCGGCCCGCGCCGAACCGTGACTCCGCCCAGGCCACGGCGTTGGCGTCGTTCTCGACCACCACCGGCAGGTCGAGCGCCATCGACAGCTCGCCGCGCAGGTCCTCGTCGCGCCAGGCCAGGTTGGGCGCGAAGAGCACCTTGGCCCGCCCGGCGTCGACGAACCCGGCCGCCCCGATGCCGACGCCGACGATGTCGTGGCCTGCGCGCAGCTCGCGCGCGCCGTCGGCGATGGCCTCGAGGACCATGTGCGTGTCGGTCGCCGGCGTCTCCCGGCGGGTCGAGGCGATCAGCTTCCCGGCCTCGTCGACGACCCCCGCCGCGATCTTGGTGCCGCCGACGTCCACGCCGACGGTCAGCCCGCTCATGACTTCCTCACCAGCTCGCCCCGGCCGAGCGCGGACAGGTCGATCGTCCCCATGTCGGTGACGACGACGTCGGCGCCCTCGGCGGCCAGCGCGTCGACGTCGTCGGCCCGGGACACCCCGAGCGCGCCGAAGCCGCCGGCCTTCGCCGCCTGGATGCCGTTGACGGCGTCCTCCGCGACGAACGCGGCGGACGGGTCGACGCCGAGCTCGGAGGCGGCCGTCAGGAAGATCTCCGGGTTGGGCTTGCCCTGGGCGAAGTCGCGGCCTGAGACGTCGACGTCGAAGTAGCCGTGGAGGTTGCCCTCGGCCCCGAAGCGGGACAGGTCGACGCGCTCGAGGAAGAGCTTCGCGTTCTTCGACGACGATGCGGCGGCGATCGGGATGCCGGCCTGCTTGACGTTGACGACGAACTGCACGGCGTCGTCGTAGGCCGAGAACCGCCCCTCGGAGATCAGCCGAATGATCATCTCCTGCTTGTACTCGCCGTACTCCTGCACCCGGCGGTCGATGTCGGGCACGCCGAAGTACTCGAGCGCCGCGGTGGCGCCGGCCTTGCGCGGCTTGCCCGACATGCGCTCGTGGTAGAGCGCCGGCGTGAACTTCTCCGGCGTGTAGCTGGTCTGCGACACGATGTCCGACCAGGGCCCCTCCATGAGCTCGCGCAGCGACTCGCGCCAGGCCTCCTCGTGCGGGGAGTCGACGAGGACGCCGTCCACGTCGAAGATCGCTCCCGTGAACCCGCTCATGCGCCGTTCCCTTCGTGGTCGTGGCCGCCGTCGGCGGAGCCCGCTGTGGTCGTGATCCCGGCGGTGACCGGTGCGGACGTCGTGGTCGGGCTGATGCGCCCCTGCTGGTCGAGCGGCACCGTCCACTCCTGGCCGGCCCCGAGCTCGCGGACCTCGCCGCCGAGCCCGATCCGCACGGGGTGGCTGAAGCCCTCGGACTGCACGGCGACGGTCAGCGCGCCGCCGCCGACGGACACGCGCAGGGCGGTGCCCTGGAAGACCAGCGAGAGCGCCAGCCCGTCGAGGCGCTGGGTCAGCCGCGGCTCGAAGGTGAGCACGCCGTCGCGGGCGCCGGCCCCGAGGTAGGCCCGCTGGAGGAGGTCGAGGGTCCCCGACATGACCCCCATGTGGATGCCCTCCTTGGTGGTGCCGCCCTGCACGTCGCCGATGTCGGACTCGACGGCGACGAGGAAGCGCTCCCAGGAGCTCTCGGGGTCGATGCCGGCCAGCACCGCGGCGTGCGCGACCAGCGAGAGCGTCGACCCGTGCGACGTGCGCCGGTCGTAGTAGTCGATGGTGCGGCGCGCGAGGTCGGTGTCGTCGGCGATCGCGTCGTACCCGAGCCGGGAGAAGATCTCGCGGAGCTCGTCGTCGCCGAACAGGAAGAACAGCATGACCGCGTCGGCCTGCTTGGCCAGCTTGTAGTGGTCCGGGTCGTCGCCCTCGGCCTTGAGGATGCGGTCCATCCGCTGGATGTTGCGGTGCTTGGCGCGGTACGCGTCCCAGTTCAGCTCGCCGAGCGCCTCGTAGCCCTCGAACTGCGTGATCACCGGGTGCCCGTCGTCGTCGCGGTGGGTGGGCACGGTCATCGACGTGCTCATCTCCGCCCAGCGCGCGATCTCGTCGTCGGTGATCCCGAGACGGCTGCGCAGCGCCCGGCGACGGCTCTTCGGCAGCAGCGCCAGCACCTTCGGGGCGGTCGCGGCGATCCACGCGACCATGACGTTGGTGTAGGCGTTGTTGCGCAGCCCGCCGGCCTCCGCGCCCGGGTAGCGCTCGTGGAACTCGTCGGGCCCCATCACGCCGTGGATCTCGTAGCGGCCCGTGTTCGGGTTCTTGTGCGCGATCGACGCCCAGAACCGGGCGATCTCGAGCATCAGCTCGGCGCCGTAGTCGCGCAGGAACTCCAGGTCGTCGGTGGCCTGGTAGTACTGCCAGACGTTGTAGAAGATCGCCGCGTTGACGTGGCGCTGGTTGTGCGAGTGGTCCGGGTCCCACTGGCCCGAGAGCGGGTTGAGGTGGACGACCTGCGTCTCCTCGGTGCCGTCGCTGCCCGACTGCCAGGGGAACATCGCGCCCTGGTAGCCCTCGAGCGCCGCGGCCGCGCGGGCCTCGGCGAGGCGGCGGTAGCGGTACATCAGCAGCCCGCGGGTGATCTCCGGGAGCCGGTAGTTGAGGAACGGGTAGACGTAGAGCTCGTCCCAGAACACGTGGCCGCGGTAGGCCTCGCCGTTGAGCCCGCGGGCCGGGACGCCGGCGTCGTGGCGGGCGGTGTGCCGCGAGCAGACCTGCAGCACGTGAGCCTGGTGGAAGCGCAGCAGCAGCTGGACGCGCGGGACGCCCGGCACCTCGAGGTCGCAGACGTCCCAGTACTCGTCCCAGGCGTCGACGTGCTCGGCGAGGCAGCCCGCGAAGTCCGGGTAGCGCTCGACGTGGCGCCCGGCGGCGGTCAGCGTCTCGGTGATCGCGTTGTCGTGGCTGGTGAAGAACGAGACGATCTTCTCGACGCGCACGGTCTCGCCCTCGGTGAGGTCGAGGTCGAGCACCTGCTGCACGTAGTCGTTCATCTGGTGGAGCGTGCGGACCGGCTCCACCTTCTCCCAGCCGCGCCCGCGGCCGCGGTACACCCGGGTGCGGGCGGCCTCGGAGACGTAGAGGTTCGACTGCCGCGTCCGCACCTTGAGCGCGATGATCTCCGGCCCGAACGTGCGCGGGGTGACGGGGTCGAGGTGGCGGCCCTCGAGGTCGCGGTAGCGGGCGACCATCGTGTTGTCGACGCGGCCGTCGATCGCCGAGACGATGCCGATCCGCCCCGACCAGTTCTCGGCCGTGACCGTCCACTCCATGGCCGCCTGGTGGCTGTGCGCCATCGACACGAAGCGGCGGCTGCGCAGCGTCGTCTCGCGCCCCGCGCGGTCGCGGAAGCGGAACTCGCGCGTGACCATCGCCGTGCGGATGTCGTAGGAGTGGCGGTAGTCCAGCACCTCGACGTTGTCGAGACGGATGGCCTCCTCGCCCTCGATCCGCAGCTTGAGGACAAGCCAGTTCGGCAGGTTGACGAGGTCCTCGTTGAGGACCGGGCGCCCGCCCAGGATCGTGGTCTCGCGGTTGTACGCGCCGTGGGCGTAGGTGCCGGCGTAGTGCTTCGGCGCGTCGGTGTCCTCCCACTCGGCGGCGCCGCGGGTGCAGAAGTAGCCGTTGCCGGTGCTGGTCAGCGCCTCGCGCAGGCCCTCGTCGTCGGGCTCGAGGCCGGTCCAGGTCAGGGTGAAGTCGTCGACGACGGCGCCGCCGGGCAGGACGTCGCCCGTGTCGGTGCCCGCGGCGGTCGCGGTGGTCTGCTGGTCGGTCGGGCTCGTCACTGACGTCTCCGTACTCGAGGGACGGGCGGGGTCATCGGGGTCATCGGGCTCACCGAGCGAGACCGTCGAGGAAGCGGCCGACCTCGTCGACCGTGGCCAGCACCGCCGTCGCGGCGGTCTCGCGGCCGGCCGCGTCGGCCGGGTCGATCACGAGGACGCCGAGACCGGGCGTCTCCCGCCGGGCGAGGGCGCGGAACGCGTCCTCGTCGGTGATGTCGTCGCCGAGGTAGATCGGCACGATGTCGGGGTGGTCGAGGTCGAGGACGCCGATGAGGTGGTCGACGGCCTTGCCCTTGTTCCAGTCGATCTTCGGCTGGATCTCGTGGACGAACTTGCCCGGCGTCACGCGCAGCTGCCCGGGGTGCTCGGCGAGCACCTCGTCGACGAGGGCGGCCACCCGCGGGCGCTCGTCGGCGGCGACGTGGCGGTCGTGCAGGGCCACCGAGGCGTGCTTGGGCTCGACCTGGGTGCCCTCGATGTCCGCGGCGGCGACCTGGACCCGCTGGGTGACCTCGGCGACGAGGTCCTCCCACCCGCGGGAGGCCTCGTGCTCGATGGCGCCGCGCTGCGGGTCCCAGATGTCGAAGCCGTGGCTGCCCGCGATCACGAGGTCGTCGACGCCGCTGAGCTCCTCGACCACCGCCCGGTCGCGCCCCGAGACGATGCAGACCGAGCAGCGGCCCGCGAGCGAGCGCAGGATCGCCCGCATCCCGTCGGTCATGACCGCGTCCTCGGGCCGCGGGACGATCGGGGTGAGGACGCCGTCGTAGTCGAGGAAGACGGCGGGGCGGCGGCCGTCGAGACGTCGCGCCACCGCGGGGGCGTCGAGCGCGGACGGCAGCGTGTCCGCCGTCGCGGGCGCGGAGTGGTCGGCGGAGTGGTCGGCGGACTCGTCGGCGGGCACGGTCACCAGGGCCTCCGCATCTCGGGGCGCCGTTGCGTGTGATGCGAACCACAGGCTAGGGCGACGGCCCGGACGTCGTCAACGGATGAACACAGCGGGGCGATCTTGGACCTCCGCCGGGCGGCGCGCCAGTCGGAGCCGCACCCGTTCGGGCTGGTCAGGCCGCGCAGCGGTCGAGGGCCAGCGCGAGGGCCCCGAGCACCATCGCGTGCTCGGCCAGACGGGCGGCGACGACCTCGGCCGTGCGGGTCGTGCCGGGCAGCGCGGCGGCCGCGAGCGCGGCGTGCAGGGGGCCGAGCAGCAGGTCGCCGGCCTGCGCGAGCTCGCCGCCGACGACGATGCGCCGCGGGGTCAGCACGGTGCACAGCCCGGCGAGCGCGACCCCGACGTGGTGCCCGGTGTCGGCGAGGATGCGGGAGGCAGGCGCGTGGCCCTCGCGGGCGCGGGCGACGACCTCGGCGACCGTGAGCGGCGCGCCGAGCAGCGGCTCGAGCATCGCCGTCACCGTGCGGGTGGACACCACCGTCTCGAGGCAGCCGCGGTGCCCGCACCGGCACACGGCGGCGAACCGGTCGCCCTGGTCGACCGCCACGTGGCCGATCTCGCCCGCCGTGCCGTCGGGCCCGCGGTACAGGGACCCGCCGAGCACGAGCCCCGCACCCACGCCGTCGGAGAGCTTGAGGAAGATCCCGTCGTGCACCCCGCGCAGGGCGCCCCACCGCTGCTCGGCGAAGGTGCCGAGCGTCGCGTCGTTGTCGACGGAGCTCGGCACCCCGAGGTGCTCGGAGACCCGGCCCGCCAGCGGGACGCCGACCCAGCCGGGGAGCACGCCGGACGCCCCGACGGCCCCGGTCGCGAGGTCGAGCGGGGCCGGCAGCCCGACCACGGCGCCGCGCAGCGCCGCGCGACGGATCCCGGCGCGCTCGAGCGCGGTGTCGAGCAGGCCCGCGGCGGTGTCGAGCCCGTCGGCGACACCGTGGCCGTCGGGGAGGTCGGCCCGCACCTCGGTGTACTCCGGCGGGAGGGGGTGACCGGCCGCCGCGGTGGGGTCGGCGACGTCGGCGAGGGCGACCCGCACGTGCCGGTGCCCGAAGTCGATGCCGGCCACGATCCCGGCGCCGCGGACCAGCCGGACGGCCCGCACCCGGCGCCCGGCGCGGACCTCGTCGCCCGCCACGAGCACGCCCGTGGCGCCCAGGTCGCGCACGATGTTCGACACCGTGGCGGGCGCCAGCCCGGTGGCCACGGCGATCTCGGCCTGCGTCGGCGCCCCGGCGGCGCGCACCGCGTCCAGGACCCGCCGCCGGTTCGCGTCGCGCAGGCCGGCCGGCGAACCGGGCCGCGACGCCGTGTTCATGCGATGAACGATACCGCGTCCCTGTGTGCTCCACGTCACGTTGCGCCGAACGGACGCGCCCGCGGTGCGCACGGTCTGTCCGCCCGGCGAGAGCACCTTGACGCAACTGCTCGGTTGCCATACTTTCGCAACCCAGCAGTTGCTACCCGAGGAGGCGCCGTGGGATTCCCCGACCGCATCGAACGCACCGTGGAGCTCGCGCACCGTCCGGAGGTCGTCTGGGGCGCGCTGACCACCGCCGAGGGGCTGCGCTCCTGGCTCGGCGACCGGGCGTCGATCGACCTGCGCCCCGGCGGGACCGCCGAGGTCGCCTGGACCACCGAGGGCCAGATCGCCGAGATCCGCGTCGAGCGGGTCGAGGAGCCCCGCGTGTTCGGCTTCACCTGGCGCGTCGACGGCGTGGCGCGCGACGACCCGCGGCGCACCTACGTCGAGTTCACCCTCGAGCCGACGCCGGCGGGCACCCGGCTGCACCTCGTGGAGTCGGGGTTCGCCCAGCTCGGCGACGAGGACCACCGGCGCGGCCACACGTCGCACGACGAGGGCTGGACCCACGAGCTCGGCGAGCTCGTGGCGTACCTCGACACCGGCCGAGATGGCGCCTGACCCCGGCGACCGGGAGGCGGTGGCCGAGCAGGTCTTCGTCGCCCTCGCCGACCCGAGCAGGCGGGCCGTCCTCGCCGCGCTCGCCGCGGGCGGCCCCGCCACCGCCACCGACCTCGCCGCGCGCCTGCCGATCTCGCGGCAGGCGATCGCCAAGCACCTGACCCTGCTCGCCGATGCGGGCCTGGTCACCGCCGAGCCGGGCGAGCGCCGCCGCGTCCGCTTCCGGCTGCGCTCCGCGCCGATGCGCGTGGCCCAGCGCTTCCTCGACGCGCTCGCCCGCGACTGGGACGAGCGCCTCGACGCCCTCGTCGCCCATCTGGACGGCACCGACACAGAAGGAGAGACCGATGACCGTTGACGCCGTGATCGACACCGAGGGCACCACCGCCCTCCCGCCCGTCGTCGACCGCGCCACGTGGCAGGAGGCGCGCGACGCCCTGCTCGTGCGCGAGAAGGAGCACACCCGCGCGGGCGACGAGATCGCCGCGGCCCGCCGCCGGCTGCCGATGGTGGAGGTCGACGCCGCCACCCCGCTGACCGGCGCGGACGGGCCGACGACGCTGCTCGCGGCGTTCGAGGGCCGCGCCCGCCTCGTCGCCTACGCCCAGATGTGGCACGAGGGCCGGCCGGCCGCCGAGCAGTGCCCGGGCTGCACGTACTACAACAGCCAGGTCCGCGAGCTGGCCTACCTGCACGCCCGCGGCGTCACGTACGCGACCTTCGCCCAGGGCCCGTACGAGGAGTCCGAGGCCTACCGCGCGTTCATGGGGTGGGACGTCCCCTGGTACGCGGTCGGGCGCCCGAACGAGGCACTCGGGCTCGACGGCGGGTTCCGGCTGCTGTGCTACCTGCGCGTCGGCGACCGCGTCTACGAGACCTACCGGACCACCGGGCGCGGCGTGGAGATCATGTCGCCGACCTACGGGCTGATCGACATGACCGTCTACGGCCGCGGCGAGCCGTGGGAGGACTCCCCCGCCGGCTGGCCGCAGCCGGTCGTCGTCGACGGCACCGACCTGCACCTCGACGGCCGCCCGGCCGCCCAGTGGCCCCGGATGGCGGCGGGCCACACGCCGGCGCCCTGAGCGGTCAGGGCAGGTCGCGCCACACCCGCTGGAGCATGTGCCAGTCCTCGGGGTGCTCGGCGATGTCGCCGGCGAAGACGTCGGCGACGCGCTGGGTGGCGGCGGGGACGGCCTCGCGGTCGGGGACCCCGACCGGCGGGTGGATGCGGAAGTGCCAGCCCTCCTCCCCCGTCACCGGGTCCTCGGTGAACCACAGCCCGACGGGCAGCAGCGCGGCGCCGGTGCTCGCGGCGAGCGAGGCCGGCCCGGGCGGCATCGAGGCCGGCGCGCCGAAGAAGGTGACGGGGACGCCGTGGGCGGAGAGGTCGCGGTCGGCGACCAGGCACACGACCTTGCCCGCGCGCAGCGAGCGCACGAGCCCGCGGACCGGCGCCTCGCCGCCGGTCATCGGCAGGATCTCGAAGCCCAGCGACTCGCGGTAGGCGACGAAGCGCTCGTAGAGCGACTCGGGCTTGAGGCGCTCGACGACCGTGGTGAACGGGCCGGAGTGCGCGACCAGCCAGAGCCCCGCCATGTCCCAGTTGCCCGAGTGGGGCAGCGCGACGACGACCCCGCGCCCCGCCGCGAGGGCCTCGTCGAGGTGCTCCTGGCCCTCGACCACCGGCCGGCGCGCCAGCGCCTCGTGGTCCATCGCCGGCAGGCGGAACGCCTCGCGCCAGTAGCGGGCGTAGGAGCGCAGGCCGGCGGCGGTCAGCGCGTCGAGCCCGTCGGCGTCGAGGTCGGGGCGCACCCGGGCGAGGTTGGCGCGCAGCCGCTCGGTGCCCCGCCCGCCCCGGCGGGCGGCGAGGTCGGCCCCCGCGCGGAACGCCCAGCGCGCGGCCGGCTCGGGCACCGCGCGCACCAGGCGCCAGCCCGCCGCGTAGCCCAGCTCGCTCGCCCGCTCCCCCACCGACAGCCGGGGCGGCGCGTCCGCCGTCGCCGTCACGCGCTGCCCGCGCCGTCGTCGGGGGTGGTCGTGCGCTCGGGCGCGGGGTGGTCGGGCGTGTGCCCGGTGGCGGCTCCGTACTGGTCGCGGGCGCTGCGCCACACGGCGACGACGCGCTGGCCGACCGTGACCACCGATCCCACGACGAGCAGCCAGAGGGCGACGTCCAGGGCGTACGGCACGCCGAGCCCGACGAGGCCGACGCCCGCGAGACCGAGGATCAGGCGCTCGGCGCGCTCGACGAGCCCGCCGTCGGCGCGCAGCCCGGCGGCCTCCGCGCGGGCCTTGATGTAGGAGATCAGCTGGCCGGTGATGAGGCAGGCGAGCGCGAGCCCGGCGAGCAGCGGGCGGTCCACGCCGAACGCCCACCACGTGATGCCGGCGAACACCGCGCCGTCGACGAGCCGGTCGCCGACCGAGTCGAGCACGCCCCCGAACGGACTCTTCACCCCCCGCGCGCGGGCCATCGCGCCGTCGAGGACGTCGAGCATCGCGAGCGCCCCGACCACCAGGGACGCCGCGAACAGGTGCCCGGACGGGATGAGCCAGAGCGCCGCGGCCGTCGAGGCGACCGTGCCGACGATCGTCACGACGTCCGGGTGCACGCCGCGCCGGACCAGCCACGCCGCCGTCGGCTCGACGCCGCCCCTCATCGCGGCCCGGGCCCACTCGTTGATCACGACGTTCTCGCCTGCGGGGTCGGGCTCCGCTGCGCTCCGTCTCCCGGCCACGCCTCGGCGAGACGGGAGCGCGTCTCGGCCAGGAGCTGCGGGATCACCTTGGTCTGGCCGACGACGGTGATGAAGTTGGCGTCCCCGCCCCAGCGCGGCACGACGTGCTGGTGCAGGTGGTCGGCGAGCGAGCCGCCGGCGACGTGGCCGAGGTTGATGCCGACGTTGAAGCCGTGCGGCGCCGCGACCGCGCGCAGCGCCCGCACCGCCTGCTGGGTCACGCCGACCAGCTCCGCGGACTCCTCCGCGTCGAGCTCGTCGAGCCCGGCGACGTGGCGGTAGGGCACGACCATGAGGTGGCCGGGGTTGTACGGGTGTAGGTTGAGCACGGCGTACACCCGCACGCCGCGGTGCAGGACCAGGCCGTCCTCGTCGGACAGGGTCGGGATCCGGCACAGCGGGCACTTCCCCGACTCCTCGCCGGTGCCCGTCTCCCCCGCGATGTAGGCCATCCGGTGCGGCGCCCAGAGCCGCCGGAAGCCGTCGGGGGTCCCGGCGCCCCACAGCTCGTCCAGGTCCGACGAGACATCGGTCGAGCTCCGCTGCGCTGCGTCTCCTGGCGTCTGGCCCACGTCGTCGGACATCAGGGCGTGAACTTCTCCGCGTCGGGTGAGGCGTTCTCGCGCCGGCGCACCCAGTCGACGACGGCCGCGACCGCGTCGTCCACCGGCACGGCGTTGCGCTGCGAACCGTCGCGGAACCGGAACGACACCGCGCCCGCGTCGACGTCCTTGCCGCCCGCGAGCAGCAGGAACGGCACCTTCTGCAGGGTGTGCGTCCGGATCTTCTTCTGCATCCGGTCGTCGGAGTCGTCGACCTCGACCCGCAGGCCCTCGGCCCGCAGCCGGGCGGCGACCTCGGCGACGTAGTCGGCCTGGTCGCCCGAGACCGGGATGCCGACGACCTGCACCGGCGCGAGCCACGCCGGGAAGGCGCCCGCGTAGTGCTCGGTGAGCACGCCGAAGAAGCGCTCGATCGACCCGAACAGCGCGCGGTGGATCATCACGGGGCGCTGGCGCGAGCCGTCCGGCGCCGTGTACTCGAGCTCGAAGCGGTCCGGGAGCATGAGGTCGACCTGGATCGTCGACATCTGCCAGGTGCGCCCGATGGCGTCCTTGGCCTGCACGGAGATCTTCGGGGCGTAGAACGCGGCGCCGCCGGGGTCGAGCACGAGGTCGAGCCCCGCGCCCTCGGCGACCTCGCGCAGCACGGTGGTCGCCTCCTCCCACGCCTCGTCCGACCCGATCGACTTCTCCGGGTTGCGCGTCGAGAGCTCGAGGTAGAAGTCGTCGAGCCCGTAGTCGCGCAGCAGGTCGAGCACGAACTGCAGCAGCGAGCGGATCTCGTCGCGCATCTGGTCGCGCGTGCAGTAGATGTGCGCGTCGTCCTGGGTGAAGCCGCGGGCGCGGGTCAGGCCGTGCACCACGCCGGACTTCTCGTACCGGTAGACCGTGCCGAACTCGAAGAGCCGCAGCGGCAGCTCGCGGTACGACCGCCCGCGCGCCCGGTAGATCAGGTTGTGCATCGGGCAGTTCATCGGCTTGAGGTAGTAGTCGACGCCCTGCCGCTTCACCTCGCCGTCGTCGCCGTACTCGGCGTCGAGGTGCATCGCCGGGAACATGCCCTCGCGGTACCAGTCGAGGTGGCCCGAGGTCTGGAACAGGTCGCCCTTGGTGGCGTGCGGGGTGTTGACGAACTCGTAGCCGGCCTCCGCGTGGCGCTTCCGGCTGTAGTCCTCGAGCTCCTTGCGGACGATCCCGCCCTTGGGGTGGAAGACCGGCAGGCCGGAGCCGATCTCGTCCGGGAAGCTGAACAGGTCGAGCTCGGCGCCCAGGCGGCGGTGGTCGCGGCGCTCGGCCTCGGCGACCCGCTCCAGGTAGGCGTCCTGGGCCTCCGGCGACTCCCACGCCGTGCCGTAGATCCGCTGCAGCTGCGCGTTGCGCTGGTCGCCGCGCCAGTAGGCGGCCGCGCTGCGTGTGATCTTGAAGGCCGGGATGAAGCCGGTGGTCGGGATGTGCGGGCCGCGGCACAGGTCGCCCCAGACGCGCTCGCCGGTGTGGGCGTGCACGTTGTCGTAGGCGGTGAGGCTGCCCTCGCCGACCTCCATGACCTCGCTGGTGTCGACCGAGTCGTCCGCGGCCCCCTTGAGGTCGACGAGCTCGAGCTTGAACGGCTCGCCGGCCAGCTCCTCGCGGGCGGCGTCCAGCGAGGCGTACTCGCGGCGCACGAACCGCTGCTTCGCCTTGATGATCTTGCGCATCGCCTTCTCGAGGGCCTCGAGGTCCTCGGGCGTGAACGGGCGGTCGACGGCGAAGTCGTAGTAGAAGCCGTCGGTGACCGGCGGGCCGATCCCGAGCTTGGCCTCGGGGAACATCTGCTGGACCGCCTGGGCCAGCACGTGCGCGGCCGAGTGGCGGATGACGGCGCGGCCGTCCTCCGTGTCGGCGGCGACCGGCTGGACGTCGGCGTCCTCCGCCGGGCTCCACGCGAGGTCCTTGAGCGCGCCGTCGGCGTCGCGGACGACGACCACCGTCTGCGGCCCGGTGGTCGGCAGGCCCGCCTCGCGGACCGCCTGCCCCGCGGTGGTGCCCGCGGTCACCCGGACGCTGTCGGCGACGAGGGGCTGGGGCGGGGCGAGCGAGGACACGACGGACTCTCCTGAAGATGTCGAACCGGGGTGTCACCAGCCTATCGATCGACCGGCGCTCCCCGTCCGACCACCGCCTCCAGGAACGCCGCGACGGCCCGGACGGCGGCCAGGGTGCGCGCGGTCGGCACGAGGTCGAAGCCGTGCTGGGCGTGCGCGAGCTCGGCGTGCACCACCGGCGCGCGCGACACCGCCCGCAACCGCGCCACGAACGCCCGGCTCTGCGCCGGCACCACGATCGCGTCGCCGGTGCCGTGCAGGACCATGAACGGCGGCGCGCCGGCGTGCACCCGCGCCGAGGGGGACGCCGCGACGTAGGGGTGGGCGTCCTGGTCCAGCGCGGTCGGCATCATCGTCTCGGCCAGCAGCTCGTCGAGGGTGCCGCTGCCGTCGTCGCTGGTCAGGTCGTAGATGCCGTAGAGGCAGACGGCGGCGGCGACCGAGGTGTCGGCGTCGGCGAACCCGGGCTGCCAGGCGCCGGGGGTCAGCGAGGCGAGGGCCGCGAGGTGGGCGCCGGACGAGCCGCCGGTGATCGCCATCCGCGCGGGGTCGCCGCCGTGCTCGGCGATGTGGGCGCGCGTCCAGGCCAGGGCCCGCTTGATGTCGACGATCTGCGCGGGCCAGCGCTCGGAGGGCCCGAGGCGGTAGTCGACGCTGACGCACACCCAGCCGCGGCCGACCATGTGCGCCATCAGGGGGTGGGCGTCGGCGGCCTTGCTGCCCGACGACCACGCCCCGCCGTGGATCTGCACGAGCACCGGGGCGCGGGCGTCCGGCGGCAGCAGCGGGTCGCGCCACACGTCGAGGAGGTTCGCGACGGGGTCGGGGCCGTACGGGACGTCGCGGGCGGTGGCGTAGCGGCTGCGGCCGAGGATCGAGCGCAGCACGCGGCCGCGATCGGGGAGGTCGACGGGACCGAGCTCGGCGGACAGGGCCTCGGCGAGGTTCTCGGCGTCGGCGCGCGCCCCCTGGTCGAGCGCGAGGAGCACGGCCACCGCGCCGCCCGCGACGGCGAGCCCGACACGGCCCGCCGGGTTGCCCGCCGCCCCGCGCCGCAGCGCCACCCCGGCGCCCGCGCCGACGAGCAGCGCCGTCGCCCGCGGGGTCTCGGTGGCCGTCGAGGAGAGCAGGCTCCCCAGCAGGGCAGCGGGCCAGCGCCGGGTCAGCGGTCGCAGCCCGGACCCGGCGACCAGCGCGGCCCCCGCCCCGACCAGCAGGGACGTGCGCGCGCCCGGGGCGCGGAGCTGCTCGGCCAGCTCGGTGCGCACCGTGCGGAGCAGCGCACGCACCGGCGGGATCACACCGATCATCGTGGACCGTGCCCGGCGCCACCGCCCGGGCGAGTCACGTGGGGCACGTCGCCCCGGGCCGTGTCGCTCGGATCCTGGCGTCTCCCCGCGTTCCTGCGACACTGGCCGGGTGAGCGACGGTGTGTGCCCGGTGACGGACGCATCGCGACGGCATCCGTGGGCGGACGTGCCGGCGACGGCCGGCGCGCGCCTGCGCCCGGTGGTCCTCGGCACCGGCGACGAGATCATCGCGACGGTGCGTGCCGAGATCGCCGAGTACGCGCTGTCGATGGACGGCGAGTTCGGGCGCCGCATCCGCCTCGGCGTCTCGGTCGCGCTCGACCAGTTCCTCGACCTGCTGGGCACCGACGACGCGCTGCCCGACACCACCGTCTACTTCGAGCTCGGGCGCGTCGAGCACCGCCACGGCCGCACGATGGACGCCCTGCAGAGCGCCTACCGGATCGGTTCGCGGGTGCTGTGGCGGCGCATCGCGGCCGCGAGCGACGGCAGCGCCGTCAACGGCAACGGCGTGGCCGACGCCCCGGACGACCTGGGGCTCGGCTCGGACGCCATCTTCCGGCTCGCCGAGGCCCTGTTCGCCTACATCGAGCAGCTCGCCGCGGCCTCGGTGTCGGGCTACGCCTACGAGCAGTCGCTCGCGGCCGGGTCGCGCCAGGCGCGCCAGCACGCGCTGGTCGAGCGCCTGTGCCGCACGCCGGCCCCGGAGCCGCCGGAGCTCGAGGCGCTGGCCCGCGAGGCCGGGTGGACGCCGCCGAAGGAGGTCGGCGCGCTGGTGATGGCCGAGGAGTCGCTCGGCGTCGTCTGCCGCCGCCTGCCGCCCGAGGTGGCCGCGTCCGTCGTCGACGGCGTGGGGGTCGTGTTCGTGCCGGACCCGGACGGCCCCGGACGGTCCGATGCCCTCACCGACGCCGCGCGCGGGACCGCCGCGGTCCTCGGGCCGACGGTCACGCCCGACCAGATCCCCCGCACCGTCACGCGCGCCCGGGCGGCCCGGGCCCTGCAGGTCGACGGGACGCTGCCCGGCGACGGGCTCATCCGCTCCGAGGACCACCTGCTCGCCCTGCTCCTGCACGCGGACGTCACGCTCACCGCGGACCTCGTCGCCCAGCGCCTCGAGCCGCTGCGGCGCATGACGTCGGCGGCGCGAGACCGGGCCGTGACGACGTTGACCGCGTGGCTCGACGCCCACGGCGACGTGGCCGAGGCGGCGACCCGCCTGCACGTGCACCCGCAGACCGTGCGCTACCGGCTCGCGCGGCTCAAGGAGGCGTTCGCGGGCGTCCTCGACGACCCGGTGGGCCGCCTCGAGGTCGCCCTGGCGCTGCGCGCCGGGGGGTCGGCCCTCGCCGAGGGCTGACCCGCCCGGGGCGAGGTCAGGCCGCGGCCGGCGTGGCGGCCGCGTCGAGCGACTCGGCGCGCCGGCGGCCGAACGGCAGGGCGCGCAGACGCTGCTTGGCGGTGCGCTTGTGCCCGCCGGGGAACGACAGGCGCGCGATCTTCGCGAGCACGCCGCCGTACTGCTTCCACATCGGCCCCGAGTGGTACGGCAGGCCGTAGCGGCGGCAGATGTCGCGGATCTCGGGCGCGATCGTGCGGTAGCGCCGCGAGGGCATGTCCGGGAAGAGGTGGTGCTCGATCTGGTGCGACAGGTTCCCGGTCATGATGTGGAGCAGGACCGAGCCGTCGATGTTCGCCGAGCCGAGCATCTGGCGGACGTACCACTCGGCCTGCGACTCGTTCTCGAGGCGCTCCTCGTCGAAGGTCTCGACCTCGACCGGGAAGTGCCCGCAGAAGATCACCGCGTGCGACCACACGTTGCGGATGATGTTGGCCAGCACGCTGCCGACGAGGGCGGGGACGAACGAGGGGCCGGACAGCGCCGGGAACACCACGAAGTCCTTGAGCGCCTGCTTGCCCGCCTTGCGCCCCATCTTCTTGAGCTCGGGGAGCTTGTCCTTCCAGGTCTTCTCGCCGCGCTGGATCTCGTCCAGCTCGAGGTCGAAGGCCGCGATGCCCCACTCGAAGATCATGGCCAGGCCGGCGTTCGTGAAGGTCTGGAAGAGGTAGATCGGCTGCCACGGCTGCTCGGGGTCGACCCGCAGCACGTTGTAGCCGATGTCGCGGTCCTTGCCGTGCACGTTGGTGTACGTGTGGTGCAGGTAGTTGTGGGTCTGCTGCCAGCTCCTGGCCGTCGAGACGTGGTCCCACTCCCACGTCGTCGAGTTGATCTCCGGGTCGCGCATCCAGTCCCACTGGCCGTGCAGGACGTTGTGGCCGATCTCCATGTTCTCGAGGATCTTGGCCACGGCGAGCGACGCGGTGCCGGCGAGGAAGGCCGGCGGGAACAGCGCGCCGAGCAGCAGGATGCGTCCCGCCGCCTCGAAGCCGCGCTGCGAGCGGATGACACGGCGGATGTAGCGCGCGTCGTCGTCGCCCAGCGAGGACATCACGCGGTCGCGGATGGCCTCCAGCTCGGCGCCGAGGCGCTCGATGTCGTCGGTCGAGAGGTGCTCGGTGGACGGCGTGATGTGCGCCGTGCTGGCGCCCGGGCGGCCCGGGCCGGTCGGCGTCTTCGCCTCGTTGATCCGGGTGATGTGCTCGGGGATGGTCTCGAGTGCGGTCACGGGTCCTCCTGCGGGATCCGGGGGGAGCGGGGCGGCCTGCTGTCTGCTGCGCCCGCGCAGGCCCGCTGGTCGATCACACTCCCGACGGTAAGGACCGCCTTCCTCCCGGCTCTACGCGCACAGCGAGGACTCCGGGCGAAAACCTGTTGCATGACCTCAAATCCGGGCGAACGCTCAGCATCTGCCCAGCAGCGAGACCAGTTCGTCCGCCGACGTCGGGTGCCGCGGGGCGTTCCGGCTGACGGGATCGGCGAGCGCGGTGCGGGCCAGCGGCTCGTACAGGTCGGGGCCGGCGTGCAGGTCCGCGACGGTGACCCGCGTCCCGGTGGCGTCGACCACACCGGCCAGCGCGTCGGGCAGCGCAGAGGCGGCCGGGAGGCCGGCCGCCTCGGCGGCGCGCCCCCATCCGGCGGGGTCGGCGTCGAGCGACCAGCCCACGACCTCGGGCAGGACGGCGGCGAGCGCCAGCCCGTGGATCGCGCCCGTGTGCAGGGACAGCGCGTGGGCGAGCCCGTGCACCAGCCCCAGGCCGCTGCGCGTGAGCGCCTGGCCCGCGAGGTGGGCGGCGACGAGCATCTCGGCGCGCGCCCGGGGGTCGCTGCCGTCGGCGACCGCCACCGGCAGCCACGTCCACGCGCGCCGCACGGCCTCGGCGGCGAACGCCTCCGACATCGGGTCGCGGCCCCGGGAGGCCAGCGACTCGAGCCCGTGGACGAGCGCGTCGACCCCGGTCGCCGCCGTGGCGGACGCCGGCAGGCCGTAGGTGAGCTCGGGGTCGAGGAGCGCGACGCGGGGCACGACGCTGGCGTCGCCGCAGTAGACCTTCTGGCGGGTCGCGGCATCCTCCAGGACGCCGAAGCCGTTGGTCTCGGCCCCGGTGCCCGCGGTCGTCGGGACCGCGACGACCGGCAGCCCCGTCGCCGGGGTCGCGCCGCTGCCGTCGGCGCGCGCCCCCGGGCTCGGCGCGAGCAGGGCGATGCCCTTGGCCGCGTCGAGGCTCGAGCCGCCGCCGAGCGCCAGGACGGCGTCGAGGCCCAGGGCCCGCGCGTGCTCGGCGCCCTGCTCGACGACCTCCACCGACGGGTTGCCGCGCACGGCGTCGTACACCTCGACGGCCAGCCCGGCCGCCGCGACGGGTGCCGTCACCGCGTCGACGACGCCCGCGGCCCGCAGGCCGGCGTCGGTGACCACGAGCACCCGCCGCGCACCCTGGGCCGCGAGGTGGTCGGGAATCCGGGCCACCGCGCCGGGCCCGAAGTCGACGACCGGCCCGGAGCCGGAGAGGAAGGCGGTGCCCGCGGCGACGCCGGCGCACGGGGAGGTGGTCAGGGGGCCGGTCACGGATCTCCTCGGTCTCGGGTCGGCGTCAGGCGAGCACGGCGCCCAGGCCGGGCGCGTCGGGCACGACCAGCATGCCGTCGGCGTCGGGCCGCAGCGGCTCGGCGAGCAGGAAGTCGCGGCGTTCGGGCGTCCAGCCGCCGGCGGGGTCGTCGGGGAACTCCAGGTACGGCCCGGCGCCCACCCCGGCCGCGACGTGCAGGTTCGCCAGCAGGCCGAGGCCGTTGGTCCACGTGTGCGGGGTGAAGCGGCGGTGTCGCACCCGGGCGGCCTCGGCGAGCTGGCGCGCGCGGGTCATGCCGAGCGCGAGCACGACGTCGGCCTGGTAGACGTCGAGCGCGTCGGCCTCGAGCAGCGCGAGCGTCTGCGGCAGCGAGTCGAGCATCTCCCCCGCCGCGATCCGCAGGCCCGGGTTGTCGGCGCGCAGCAGGCGGTGGCCGTCGGCGTCGGCGTAGGGCAGCGGCTCCTCGACCCACGCGACGTCGTACTCCGCGAGCCGGCGCACGACCCGGCGGACGTCGGCGATCTCGAGGGGCTCGGTGACGTCGCCGGCCATCCGCCAGGCCTGGTTGAGGTCGACCATGATGTCGAGGCGGTCGCCGACGGCCTCGCGGACCGCGGCGACGGCGGCGACGCCCTGGCGCAGCCGCTGGGGGTGCGCCCGGATCTTCACGGCGCGGACGCCCTGCTCGACGAGCCGGTGCGCGTCCTCGGCGCGGCGGCCCGGCGCCTGCTCCGAGCACCACGAGGCGTAGACGGGCAGGCGGTCGGTGACGCCGCCGAACAGCGTGGCCACCGGCAGCCCGGCCACCTGGCCGACGATGTCCCAGATCGCGGCCTCGAGCGGCCAGAACCGCCCGGCGTGGAAACCGACCGACTCGATGCGGCGGACCTGGACCTCGGTGGCGAGCGGGTCGGTCCCGAGGAAGAGCTCACGGTGGTCGGCGAACCCGGCCATCGTGTCGCCGGACCCGACGCCCACCACGCCCTCGTCGGTCTCGACGCGCACGATCGTGGCGGCGAACCGGGTGCGGGGCTCGGGGTCCCAGGCGGCGTAGCAGGGCGGGTCGAGCACGGTCTCGCGGTGCTCGAGGCGGATGTCGGTGATCTTCACGCGGCGAACTCCCGGGGCTGGTCGACGCCAGTAGAGAACCCGCCGCCCCGATCGGCAACAATCCGTGCGGTGAGCGCAAATGACCTGGCTGGGACGCTGCTGCTCGGCCTGCACGCGGCCGCCGTGTGGTTCTGCGTCGGCCTGGTGTGGACGGTCCAGCTGCTCGTCTACCCGGGGTTCGCGGCCATGGACCGGTCCGGCTGGGTCGACGTCCACGGCCGCCACACCCGGCTCATGGGGCGGCTCATCGGCCTGCCGTGGCTGGTGCAGGGGGTGACGTGCGCGGTGCTGCTGATCTGGCGGCCGGCGGGCGTCCCGCTGCTCCTCGCGGTGGCGGCCGGGGCGTGCGGGGCGGCGACGGTGGCCGTGACGCTCGCGATCTCCGTGCCCTGCCACGAGCGGCTGGCGCAGAGCTTCGACGCGGACGTCCTCACCCGGCTCACCCGGACCAACTGGTGGCGCACGGCGGCCTGGACGCTCGGCGGGGTGGTCGCGCTGGCGATGCTCGAGCTGGCCGCGTGACCCGCCCCCGGTCGGCGGGCCTGCGCCGTGACGTCGACCTGCTCGCCGTCCTCGCCGCCCCGGAGGCCCGCGCCGCCGGGCTCGGGGTGAGCAGGCTCGCCGCGATCACCGGGCGGGAGGCGAGCCAGGTCTCGCGTGCGCTCGCGGCGCTGGAGGACGAGGGCCTCGTCGAGCGCGACGACCGCTCGCGTCGCTACGCCCTGGGCTGGCGCCTGTACGCCCTCGCCGCCGGGACCGCGGAGGCCCGGCTCGTGCGCTCGGCGGGCCCGGCGCTCGTCGCGCTCGCGGCGCGCACCGGCGAGAACGCCCACCTCTGCCGCCTGCACGGGCCCCGGGTGGCGACGCTGCTGACCGCCGAGGCGGGCGGGGGCGCCCCGCGGGCCCGGTTCGACGTCGACGACGTCCCCGCGGCGACCACGTCCACCGGGCGGGTGCTGCTCTCCGAGCGCGACGGCGCGGCGGCGCGGGCGGTCGGCGCCGACCCCGAGGTGCTCGCGGCCGTGCGCGACGCCGGGTTCGCGGTCGTCGACGGCGAGTTCGACCCGGCGCTGGCCGGCGCCGCGGCCCCCGTCCGCGGGTTCCACGGCGGCATCGTCGGCGCGCTGACCGTCTCCGGGCCCGCCGCCCGCCTGCGCCCCCACCTCGCGGCCCACGCGGCGGCCACGGCGGCCGCCGCCTCGGACCTGTCCGCCACCCTGGGTGCTCACCCCATGTGAGTGCTTTCCGGGCCTCCGCCCGGAAAGTACTCACGTACGGGGCAGGAACCAGATCACGACGCCGACCAGGGCGACCGCCGCGCCGAGCACGCAGACCCCGAGCCAGCCCGCCGCCGGGTAGACGACCGCCACGCCCGCCGAGGCCAGCGTGCCGCCGATGAACGTCGAGACCATGAACGCGGTGGTCACGCGGCTGCGGGCCTCCGGGGCGAGCGCGTAGATGACGCTCTGGTGGCTGATCTGCAGGCCCTGCTGGGCGAGGTCGAGCAGGATCACGCCGGCGATCAGCGCGATCACCGACACACCGCCGAGCCCGAGCAGCGCCCAGCTCCCGACCAGCACGCCGAGCGCCACGGTGACGACGAGGCGCTGGTGCCCGCGGTCGGCGAGCTTCCCCGCCAGGATCGCCATCGCCGCCCCGGCGAGGCCCGCGAGCCCGAACAGCCCGACCAGCCCCGGACCGTAGGAGTACGGCGGCGCGGAGAGCAGGAAGTCGATCGAGGTCCACAGGATCGTGAAGCACCCGAAGCCGACGGCGCCGAGCATCATCCGGCGGCGCAGCTCGGGCTGGTCGCGGACGAGCGTGAGCACCGTCCCGAGCAGGCGCGGGTAGGTCGCGGACTCGGTGGGTGGGACCACCGGCAGCCCGAGGCGCACGACCACCGCGAGCAGCACCATCACGCCCGCCGCGGCCCCGAACACCCAGCGCCACCCGCCGACCTCGGCCACGAATCCGGCGACCGTGCGGGCGCCGAGGATGCCGATGAGCAGCCCGCTCATCACGGTGCCGACGACCTGGCCGCGCTCGTGGTCGCCGGCCAGCGACGCCGCGAGTGGGACGGCGATCTGGGCCACCGCGGACGTCACGCCGATCAGGACGACCGCGGCGGCGAGCAGCGCGAAGCCGGGCGCGGCCGCGGCGAGCGCGAGCACCACGGCGCAGGCCGCGAGCAGCACGGTCACGAGCCGGCGGCGCTCGAGCAGGTCGCCGAGCGGCACGAGCAGCGCGAGCGCGATCGCGTAGCCGACCTGCGAGGCGGTGACGAGGAGCCCCGCCGTGCCGTCGCCGACCCCGAAGGCCTCGCCGATCGTGTGCAGCAGGGGCTGCGCGTAGTAGATGTTCGCGACGGCGGCGCCGCACAGCACCGCGAGCAGCAGCGTGCGGGCGCGCCCGATGCTCGGCCGGGCCGTCCCAGTGGTGCCGTCTGTGGTGCCGGCCGTGGTGCCGGTCTCCGCGCTCACCGCACGACCCTGCCTGTCCGGGGCCGCCCGGGGCTCATGGTCGAGACGGATCCCACGCCGGCCTCACACGCGGGCGCGCCGCCGGCGGGGCTCGCCGGCGCGGGCGGGGTCCGGCTCACCGAGCCCGTCGGCCACCGTGACGGTCGCCGGCCCGAGGCGCAGCATCCCCGACGAGAGCGCGGCGCACCGGACCCCCGCGCGCCCCCGCAGCGCCGCGTGGGCGCCGGGAGCGAGCACCGCGTCCATCCACGCGCACGGCGCCGCCGGGCGCCCGCCGCCGAGGCGCACCGGCCCGTCGCCGGAGTCGAGCGTGAACTCGCGCCCGCGCAGCGCCTCGACCTCCAGCCCGCGCGTGAGGATCGTGCGCCGGGCCGCCGCCGGGTCGAACGGCGGCACGCCGAGCTCCGCGGCCACCGCCTCGAGCGCCTCGATCGCGAGCACCGTGACCGCCGCCTCCCGGTGCGCCGCCCGGCCCGCGTAGCGGTCGCCGACGACGCCGTGACCGGCGCGGATGCTGATCTCGTCGGGCGTGCTCGTCGGCACCGGGAGCGGTCCGTCGCCGGGTCGTCCCTCGTAGGCGTGCGCGGGCGAGACGACGAAGCCCACGATCTCGATGGCGGTCACCGCCGTCCACGGTAGGCGTCGGTGGCGCCGACCCGTGTCCGCGGGACACGGGTCGTCACGGTCGCTCCACACTGGGGCTCGTGCGGCTGGGTGCGTCCGGGGCGATCGTCGACGGCGCGTGGTGCCCGGGCGACGTCGAGATCGCCGATGGGCGGGTCGCCGCGGTCGGCCTCCCGGCGGCGCGTGGCGGACGGATCGCGATCCCGGGGCTGGTCGACCTGCTCTGCCACGGCTACGCGGGCGTCGACCTCGCGAGCGCGTCGGTCGAGGAGGTGGCGACGGTCCGGGCGGCCGCCGCCCGCGACGGCACGACCGCCCTGTGCCCCTCGCTGATCACCGACGACCCCGGGCGCACGGCCGCCGCGCTGGCCCGCCTCGACAAGGCGCGGACCCGGGACGCGCCGGGCGCCCACCTGCTCGGCGCCCACCTCGAGGGTCCGTTCCTCTCCCCCGCCCGGATCGGCACGCACCCGCCCGAGCACCGCCGCGACCCCGACCCGGCGCTGCTCGCCCGCCTCCTCGACGCCGGCCGGGTCGACGTCGTCACCCTGGCCCCCGAGCTCCCGGGTGCCGGCGCGCTCGTCGACCTCCTCCGCGCGCGGGGCGTCGTCGTGTCCGCCGGCCACAGCGACGCCGACACCTCCGCCGCGCACGCGGCGATCGACCGCGGCGTCCGGGCCGTCACGCACCTCCACAACGCCATGAGCGGGCTCGAGCACCGCACGCCGGGCCTCGCGGCGGTCGCGCTCACCCGCCCCGAGGTCGTGCCGACCCTCATCGGCGACGGCCACCACGTCGCCCCCGAGATGCTGCGCCTGGCCGCGGCGGCGGCCCCCGGGCGCTGGGCGCTCGTCACCGACGCGACCGCCGCCACCGGGATGCCCGACGGCCCGTTCCGGCTGGCCGGGGTGCCGGTCACGCTCGCGGACGGGACGGTGCGCAACGCGGCGGGCGGGCTCGCCGGTGCCGCGGCGCCCCTGGTCCGCGGCGTCCGCACGGCCGTCGGGGCCGGGGTGGGGCTCGTGGCGGCCGTCGGCGCCGCGACGACGGTGCCCGCGCGGCTTCTCGGACGCCGCGACGTGGGCCGCCTCACGCCGGGTGTCGCCGCGGATCTCGTCCTCCTGGAGGACACACTGAGCGTCACGCGGGTGTTCGTCGAGGGCCGTGAGGTGGACCAACAGGCCACCACTGAGTGACACGGTGGTGTCACGCGGAACACCCGATTTCTCACGATGGTGTAACGAAATCCCGGCTGTGTACGGTATGTCCGGCGAGCGGCCCACCGATCGGGTGATGCCCGTTCGAGTGAGGCCCGAGGACCCGACGACGCGAGCGAGGTGACGTGGCGAGCAGCCAGGCCGTACGGACCGGGCGACCGACCGGGTCCCCGTCCCGCACCCCCTCCTCCGCCGCGCCGACCGGCACGCGCCACCGCCCGGCCCGCCGCTCGAGCGACCCGGACGCGCCGACGATCCAGCTGCGCACCACGGTCGCCGCGCCCGCACCCGCCCAGGCCCCTGCGGCGAAGCCCCCCGCGGTGAAGCCCCCCGCGCCGAAGACCCCCGCGCCGAAGACCCCCGCCGCCGAGGTCCCCGCGAAGGCCCCGGCGAGGACCCGCGTCCGGACCACCACCGTCGCGGTCCTGGTGCCGGCGCACAACGAGGAGGAGGGCATCGCGGCCACCGTCGAGGGCCTGCTCGCCCAGGACGTCCCCGACTGGCTCGAGATCTCCGGCATCGTCGTCGTCGCCAACAACTGCACCGACCGCACCGCCGAGATCGCGCGCCGCTACCCGGTCACCGTCCTCGAGATGGCGCACAACCCGGACAAGAAGGCCGGCGCGCTCAACCACGGCTGGCGCGTGGCGGCGCAGGACGCCGAGCTCGTGCTGACGATGGACGCCGACACCGTCCTCCTGCCCGACACGGTCGCCGAGATGGCCGGCGAGCTGCGCGACAACGCCGTGCTCGGCGCGGTCTGCGCGCGCTACTGGGCGACGCCGGGCAAGGGCCTGGTCTGGCGCCTGCAGCGCCTCGAGTACACCCGCTACGACGACCTGCGCGACCTGCGGCGCTGGCGGGTCTCGGTGGCCAGCGGCGCGGCGGCGATGTACCGCGGCGCGGCGCTGGCGGCGGTCGCCAAGGCCCGCGAGGCCGGCGAGCCGTGGGACGGGTCCTCGCTGATCGAGGACTACGCGCTGACCCTCGAGCTCAAGGCCCGCGGCTACCGGGTCGCGGCCGCGAAGCGCGCCCACGTCTACACGACCCCGCCCGGCACGTTCCGCGAGCTCTGGGTCCAGCGGCTGCGCTGGGGCCGCGGCGGCATGGACGAGTGCCTCAAGCGCGGCTGGTCGACCGCGACGCGCCAGGACTGCCTGTCCTACGTGCTGTTCGCGTTCAGCGTGTTCTTCCGGGTGCTGTTCCTGACGATGCTCACGCTGATGATCGTCTACGCCGTGCCGTTCCGGTACGCGCTGATCGGGCTCATCCCGCTCGCGGTGATGTGGCTGGAGCGGGTGACGTCGATGTGGCGGTTGCCGGGGCGGTCGGTCACCGACGTCGCTCTCGTGGCGATCCTCGTCGTCGAGGACTTCTACGGGTTCTTCCTGGAGCTGTGTGCGGTGGTCGCGGCCTGGCGGTGCCTCAACGCGCGGCGCCAGGCCTGGTAGTTCGGCACGGAATCGATCAGGGTTCGGAAGGGGACGGACGCGGGGATGTACGGCGAGCACTCGATGTACCTGACGAGCGGGGTCGGCGGCGGCACCACCGGCCTCGCCCTGGCCGCGGCCACGGGGATCAACGCCATGGCCGCGGTGCTCATGGCGGTGACCGTGCTGTTCACGACGATGCTGCTCGTCCGGATCGTGCGCCGCGGCGCCCGCCTCCGCCGCTGAGCGCGTGTCCTTCGACGACCGGCGTCGCAACGTCCGATCGCTCCTGTTCTTCCTCGTCGCGCTGCTCGCGACGGTCGTGATCACGTTCGGCGCGAACTTCGCCGGCGCCGCCGACCGCGGCGAGCTCGCCCTGGGACCCCGGTACACCCCGACGGCCGCCGACCGGGCGCTCCCGCCGGCACCCGACCAGCGCCCGGGCCCCCGCGTCGCCCTGACCTTCGACGACGGGCCGTCCCGCCAGCTGACCCCGTACATCCTCGACGTGCTGGCCGCCAAGCGCGTCCGGGCCACCTTCTTCCTGCAGGGCAACCACTCGGCCGACAACCCCGAGCTGGTGCGCCGCGTGCAGGCCGAGGGCCACGTCGTCGCGAACCACGGGTGGCAGCACGCGTGGTTCCCGGACCTGACGCCCGAGGAGGCCGAGGTCGAGATCCAGCGCACGAACCAGCTCCTCACCGACCAGACCGGAGTGCGCCCCACCCTGTTCCGCTACCCCTTCGGCCAGCCCTCTCCCGACGGCGACGCCGCGCTGGCGCGCCTGCGCATCTCCGGCGGCGTCCACTGGAAGTGGACCTCGAACGAGCCCGGCGACTTCCAGTGCCCCGGCGCCGACGCCGTCGCCCGGTACGTGGTCACCGAGGCCGCCGACCAGGCGATGATCCTGCTCCACGACGCGGGCGACGTCGTCACCTGCGCGCCCGACCAGCTCGAGTACCTGCCGCGCGCGATCGACGAGCTGCGCGCACGCGGCTTCACCTTCGGGGTCGTCGCGCCGTCGCCGGTCCGCTCGGCGGTCAACCAGGGGTCGCCGGCGGCGGTCGTCCCGTGATCAGGAGCATCGTCATGGTCCTCGCCGCGGGCCTGCTCGCCGCCGGCTGCGCCACCGCGCCCGCCGACGAGCCCGACCCCGGCACCGGCGCCCCGCCGCTGCCGACCGCGTTCGCCGAGCGCCTCCTCGCCGACGCGGTGCCCGACCCGCTGGGCGAGGGCTTCCCGGGCGCGCGGGCCTGGACGAGCTCGATCCAGGCCCCGAACCGCCAGACCGACCGGGACGTCGGCGCGGCGGGGATCGCGCACGGGTTCCTCGCGCTCGCCGCCGCGACGCCGGACCCCGCCGCCCGGGAGCCCTGGCTCGCCGGGGCCCGCGGGGCGGGCGACTTCCTGCTCGGCGCCTCGCGCGCCGGCCGCGTCCCCGACTACGTCAACCCGGGCGGCCCGGCCGACCGCGCCTACACGTCGTTCGACGACGGCGCGGCGGGCGTGGCCGAGGTGCTGTGGCGGATCGGCGAGGCCACCGGCGAGGAGCGCTACCGCGAGGGCGCCCGGGCGTCGCTGCAGTGGGTGCTCGACCGCGCCGAGGGCGTCGACGGCCTCCCCTGCCCGCAGCGGTGCCGCTGGGCGTGGGCGGACGTCGAGGGCGGGAGCGAGCCCTCCTACCGCCACGGGATGGGCGAGGGCCAGTCCGGCATCGTCTACGCGCTCTCGGTGATGGGCGAGCGCCTGCGCGACCCCGAGCTCACCGCCCACGCGGCCGGCGGCGCGGCGTACCTGTCGAGCCGTCTCGACGACGACGGCGGCCTGCCCGAGCGCGACGACGAGCCGCGGCGCAACACCGGGTTCCTCTCGGGCACCGCCGGCGCGGCCTTCGTGTTCCTGCGGATGTACCAGGCCACCGGGGACGAGCGCTGGCGCCGCGACGCCGAGTCCGCGCTGGGCTTCCTCGACCTGACCGCGCAGCCCGCCGGGCGGGGGGTGACCTGGCCGATACTGCTCGGCGCCGGGTCGCAGGCCCTCGTCCCCGACAACCCGAACCGCGCGACCGGCATGGAGGAAGGCGCGGCCGGGATCGGCTGGGTGTCGCTGCAGGCGCACGCGATCCTCGGCGACGCCCGCCACCTCGAGCGGGCCCGCGCCGCCGGGCGCTGGCTCGTCGACGTGTCGCTGACCGAGCCGGTCGGGCGCGCCTGGGCCGAGTACGAGGGCAGCCCGATCGTCCACACCGCCACCAACAGCGGCGCGGCCGGCACCGGCTGGTTCCTCGACTCGCTGGGCCGGGTCACCGGCGACGACGAGTTCTCCGGCGCCGCCCGCGCGGCCCGCAACTGGCTGCTCGCGGTCGCGACCCCGGAGCACCGGTGGGGCGCGACCCGGGAGGCGGGCGCGTGGACCCTCGGCGGGGAGCCGTCGTGGCACTGGGGGTCGGCCGGGGTGATCGGCTTCCTGACGCGCATGGCCGGCGGACCCGTGGACAGCCCCGGCATGCAGGAGGTGCTGGTCCCCCTCGAGGGGACCGGCCCCGCCGATTCCGGGAATTAGTTCCCGAACGTCCCCCGCCGGCACCGTCGCGGGGGGCGTTGACTCGGTGTCACCCGGCGACGTGTGGCCGGGGCAGGGGCCGAGTCTCGGGAGGTGCCATGACCGTCGTCGACGTGGTGGTGCTCGCGGTGGTGGCGATCGCCGCGCTGCGCGGCTGGCGCCGGGGCGGCACCGGGCTCGTGCTGCGCGTCGCGGGCGCCGTGGCCGGCGTCCTGCTGGCCGGCGCGCTGGCCCGCTGGCTCGTCCCGATGCTCGTGACCACCGACGACGGCGTCTCCCGTGGCGCACTCGTCATCGGCGCCGCGCTGGTCGGCGCGCTGATCGGCTGGGGCGTGGGCCACCGGCTCGGCGACGCCCTCGCCCGGCGCACCGGGGGCGGCTTCCGTCGGCCGGGCCTGACCGACCGCGTCCTCGGCGTCGCCGCGCACGGCGCGCTGGCGCTGATGCTGCTCGTGCTCGCCACCGGGGTCATCACGGCGTTCGGCCCGTCCGGGCTCGGTGACGCCGCGCGGAGCAGCACCGTGCTCGGTGCGGCCGCGGAGCACCTGCCGAACCCGCTGGTGCTGCTGCCGGCCGAGGCACCGACGCTGGCCGACGGGGGCACGCGATGAGGCCGCCCGCCACGCTCCCCCGGCTCGTCGGCGGCGGCGCGCTCGCGCTGCTCCTGCTGACCTGGTGGGGCTCCGGATCGTTCCTCCTGGCCCTGCTGCTCGTCGTCCTCGTCGGCGCGACCGCCGTCGGCGCCTGGCTCGCTGTCTCCTGGAGCGGTCGCTCGACGCGCGGCGCGTCCGGCTCCCTCACCGGGCCCCTCGCCGGGGTCGCCGACGCCCTGCCCACCACCGACCTCGGCCCGGCCTCGACCGGCGACCGCGTGCGCCGGGCCCTGCGCGGCGTGCTCGGGCGGCCGTGGGTGCACGGCGACGGGCTGGTCCGCGCCGCGGCGCGACGGCTCGCCTCCGAGGAGGCGCTGGTGTGGACGCCGCGCGGCCAGCGCGTCACGGCGCCGCACCTGTGGGTCGAGCTGCACCCCGACGACCTCGCCGACGTCGCCGCCCGCTGGCCGCTCGAGGTGCTGGCCGACGAGCTGCTCAGCGGCTACCTCGAGCACGCCCGCAGCACCGAGGCGCGCCGGATGGCCGAGCGGACGTTCCTGCACCTGCTCGCGGGCCCCGACGTCCCCGTCGGCCGCGTGATCGTCACCGCCGCGTTCTCCCGGCCCGCCGCGACGCCCGCGGCCACCACGTCCGCCACCGACCCGACCCCCTCGTCGGTGTCGGCGCCCCCTGTTCCGGCGGGTCCCCCCTCCCCGCCGGGACTGCCCGGCCCGGTCGTGCCGGGGGCAGCCGGCCGGCCGGGCCCGGCGCTACCGCGTCCGCCGGCGCGACCGCCTCGGCCGGCCCCGGCGCGGGGGTCGGCGGGGGCTCCCCGGGACTTCGTCGGGGGGTCCCGGGGAGACGGAGCGCAGCGGAGCTCGACCATCGGCCGGGGAGACGGAGCGCAGCGGAGCTCGACCATCGGCCGGGGAGACGGTCGTGGGCACGGCCCACGGACCGTCGTCCACCGCCGCACCGACGCCACCGTGACGGCGCCGACCGCGCCGGACACCGCGCGGGTCGGGACGCAGGTCGCCACACAGGTCAGGGCGCGCCCGACCCTCGTCGACCGGGTCGTCGCGACGGCCCGGGGCACCGGGCGCCCCGGCGTATCCTGGCGTCGACCGGCGGAGCCCCGCCGCAGCAGGGGCGAGTGAGGCCCCACCCGACCCGGGAGGTGGCGTGACGCGACCCGCCGCGCGCCCGCCCCGGTCCGGTCCCCCGCACGCCCCCTCGCCCCGCATGCCCGTCGGCGGCCTCGCGGTCCTCGACGTGCGCACCGAGTACACGCAGTCGGTGCCGTGGGGCGAGCGGATCACGCTCGGACGCGGCGACGCCTCCGGGCGCGGCCCGGGTCAGGGCGGGACCCGTCACGTGACCGTCCCCGACGACCGGGTCTCGCGGCTCGCCGCCGAGATCGAGGTCCGCGACGACGCCTACCTGATCATCAACCGGCAGCGGCACGGCGCCCTGCTGACGCTCTTCGTGCCCGGGGTGCCGGGCAAGGACCGCATCCGCACGGGCAACGGCCTGCTCGTCCGCGACGACCGGTCCTCGCTCGGCCTCTGGTTCCCCGACGGCCAGGAGCTGACCCTGGCGCTGCTGCGCTTCGCGCCCACGGCCGGCGCCGGGCCGACCACCAGCGGGGGGCTCGCGGGCGGCCGCACGATCGACACGTCGCTGCCGACCGCCGAGACGTGGTGGTCGGTGCTGGTGGCCGCGTGCGGCCCGACGATCATCGCCGCGGCGAGCGCGCCGGGCAGCGTGCCGCGCGACGTGCACGGCGACGCGGAGCAGATCGCCGACTGGCACCGCGCCGAGGGGCGCCCCGCGCCGAGCCCGAAGACCCAGAGCGAGGCGTTCCGGCACGCCCAGCGCTGGCTGCGCGGCCTGCGCCTCAACGACAAGACCCGGGGCTGGCGCATCGCGGTCGTCGAGCAGGTCATCCACCTGCGGCTGGTGACCCTCGACGACGTGCGCCTGCTGTTCCCGAGCCAGGTGCCGCGGGCGGGTGCCTCTACCCGTCCGTGAGGTCCTCTTCCGGCAGCGGACCCAGCGTGGCGAAGGCGTCCAGGTAGGGCTCCACGTCGCCGCGGACGGTCCACGCGCGCAGCTGCGCCGCGGAGCGCCGGGCCATCAGCGCGCGGGCGAGGTCGAAGTCGGAGGCGCGCACCTCGACCGCGGCGTCCGCGGGCTCGCCCGCCGAGCACCACGACCACTGCTCCCCCACCAGCGCGATCGGTGGCAGGCCGGGATCGAGCCGCGGGGCCAGGCGCCCGACGAACCGGTCGCGCAGCGCCGCCATCGCCGGGGTGTCCCGGCCGCCGGGCGCGTCCAGCGCGCCCCGCAGGTCCTGCTCGTGGATCGTGACGTCCCCGAGCGGCCGCGTCCCGTGCTCGGCCATCCACGCGCGCAGCGGCTCGGCGACGACCTCCCACTCCGCGACGAGGGCGGCCACGTCGCGGCTGCGGCGCGCGTCGACCTGCCTCGCGGTCCACTCCTCGTTGTGGTCGTCGGGCTCGTCGCCGGCGAGGACGTCGGCCCCCAGACCCACCATGTGCGAGAGAAGGTCCCGCACCGTCCAGTCGGGGCAGGCGGGCACCGTCGTCTCCGCCCGCTGCGCCGTCAGCCCGTCCACCAGCGCGATGACGCGCTGCTGCGCGCGGCTCCACTCCGCGATCTCGTCCACGGAACGAACGATCCCACCGTGCCCGGACGTTCGCTCACTGTACGAACAACCGACCGCGCGCCCCGGTGAGCGCGTCACACGACCGCTTGTCAGTCTCGTGACCGCGGGTAATGCGTTGTGTGTCACTGAGTTGTGTCACAGTGGACGAATGTCACGCGAGGGGGACGCGACGAACTCGGAGGGTGGCCCGGCCACTCCAGCCGTCATACGCCAAGCGCCCGGATATCTGGCCCGACGTCTGCACCAGGCCTACATCGCTGCCTGGGCACGCCGGGTCGATCCGGTGCTGACCGGTCCGCAATACGCCGTTCTGGTGACCGTCGAGGCTCACCCGAAGCTCGACCAGGGCTCGCTGGCCCACACGGTCGCGCTGGATCGCTCGACGATGGCCGACGTGTGCCGTCGCCTCGAGGACCGCGGGCTCATCGAACGGACCCAGGCCCCGGCCGACGGACGCCGCAAGCTCCTCGGCCTCACCGAGGAGGGGCGCGCCGCGCTGCAGCGCCTGCAGGACCGGGTGAACGCCCTGGAGCACGAGCTGATGGCCGAGCACGCCTCGGGGCTCTCGGAGCTCCTCGAGCGGCTCGACACCCTGTCCCGGCGCTGGGAGACCGTGGCGACGGGCTCGGCGAGCTGACGGTCCGTGCTCAGCGGCGCTCGGCGCGCATGAGCACGAGCGCCACGCCGGCCACGAACGTCGCGGCCAGCGCCACCGTGAAGATCGCCCAGGGCAGGAACGCCCCGGTGGCGATCGCGAAGATCCCGAAGTACACGGTGACCAGCGCGTAGACCACCACCTGCAGGCCGCACAGGAACCGGTTGCGGTCGGTGGCTGGCGGCGGCCACGTGAAGCCCGGCATGGCGGCACCGTAGCCGGTGCCGCCGTGCCGTCTGCCGGGGCCGTCGTGCCGGGCTCAGGCCATCGCGGGTTCGCGCTGCTCCGCCGGGTGGTCGTCGGTCCCGGGTGCGGTCTCGGCGGCGGCCGTCACGGGGACGTGACGGAAGGCCACCGTCGCGACGACCGCGAGTCCGGCGAAGACGACCGCGCCGACCGTGGCCGCCACGCCGAGGCCGGCCGTGAACGCCGAGTCCACGGCCGCCGCGAGGGCGGGCGACGGCCCGGCGGCGGCCACCTCGGTGATCCCGGCGTGGGCCGCGTCGGCGAGCTCGGCGGGCGTGCCGGCCGGGACGACGAGGACGTCGCGGTAGACGGCCGTCGCGAGGCTCCCGAGCGTCGCGACGCCGAGCGCGATGCCCAGCTCGCCGCTGGTCTCGGAGAGCGCGCCCGCCGACCCCGCCTTCTCCTCGGGCACCGAGCCGACGAGCAGGTCGGTGCCGAGCGCCGTCGGCATCGCGATGCCCACCGACGCGAGCAGGAAGCCCGCGAGCAGCACCACCGTGCCGCCGCCCGCGCCGGCGCCGAGCAGGCCCACGATCGCGAGCCCCACCCCGCCGACGAGCAGGCCGGCGGCCGTCACGCGGGCCGGGCGGATCGAGCGGGCGAGGCGCGGGGCGAGCAGCGAGGCCACCACCATCGCGGCCTGCAGCGGCGCGAGCACCAGCCCGACGGTCAGCACGGACAGGCCGGCGACGAGCTGCAGGTACAGCGTGAGCAGCAGGAACGTGCCGGCCATGACGACACCGCCGCCCACGTTGATGCCCAGCGCGCCGGCCGAGGCCCGGCGGCGGAACAGCCGCAGGTCGAGCAGCGGGGCGTCGAGCCGGAGCTGGCGGCGGACGAACAGCGCGCCGAGACCGATCCCGACCGCGAGGGCCACCAGCGCCTCGGGCTCCGGGCCCGACGCGGCGAGCGACTTGAGCCCGTGCACCACCGGGAGCACGGCGCCCAGCGAGAGCGCGACGCTGGCGAGGTCGAGACGCCCGGCGGCGGCGTCGCGGGTCTCGGGCAGCAGCACCGGCCCGACCACCAGCAGCAGCACCATCACCGGCACACCCATGAGGAACGCCGCGCCCCACCAGAACGCCTCGAGCAGCACTCCGCCGAGCAGCGGGCCGACCGTCATGCCGCCCATGAAGCAGCTCATCCAGATCGAGATGGCGGTGCCGCGTGCCCGCGGGTCGGGGAACATCGTGCGGATCAGGCCGAGCGTCGAGGGCATCAGCGTCGCCCCGGCGATCCCGAGCAGCGCGCGGGTCGCGATCAGCATCGCCGGCCCGGTGGAGAACGCTGCGGCCACCGACGCGACCCCGAACGCCGCCGCCCCGATGAGCAGGAGCCGCCGGCGCCCGATGCGGTCGCCGAACGTGCCCATCGTGACGAGGAAGCCGGCGATCATGAAGCCGTAGACGTCCATCGCCCAGAGCTGCGCGGTCGGCCCGAGGCCGAGGTCCGCGGACAGGGCGGGGAGCGCCAGGTAGAGCACGCTCATGTCGAGCGAGAGCAGCAGCGTCGGGAGCGCCAGGACGGCGAGCCCGATCCAGGCACGGCGTCCCGTGGTCGCGGGGGGTGTCATCGGAGCGACGCTAACAGTCTTGGTCCTATAGAACAACTGACTCGTTGTTTTCTCGTATCTCAGTCTGCTCGGTACGGTCGGACCCGTGCCGCCCGCACCCGCCGTCGACCACCTCGTCGTGGCCGCCGAGGACCTGACCCACGGCGTCCCCGCGCTCGAGGAGCAGCTCGGGGTGCGCCTCGGCCCCGGCGGGCGCCATGCCCTGTTCGGCACCCACAACGCCCTGCTGGCGCTCGGCGGCGCCACCTACCTCGAGCTGATCGCCGTCGACCCCGAGGCGCCGGCGCCGGGCCGCCCGCGGTGGTTCGGTCTCGACACCGCCGACCTCCGGGGGCGCCTCGCCGAGGGCCCGCGGCTGGTGCACTGGGTCGCGCGCCCGGCCGTGCTGCCGCCCGTTCCCGACGACCACGGCGAGCGCCTGCACCTCACCCGCGACGCGCTCGCGTGGACGCTGACCGTGCCGCGCGACGGGACCCTGCCCGGCGACGGCAGCGGGCTCGTTCCCTCGCTGATCGCCTGGGACTCCCCCGGCGGCGCCCACCCGACCGACGCCCTCGAGGACGTCGGCGTCCGCCTGGAGCGCCTGGTCCTCTCGTCGCCCGACGCCCCGGACCTGCGGCGACGCCTCGCCGCGCTGGGGCTCTCGGGGTGCGTCACCGTCGCCGACGGTCCCCCGGCGCTGCGGGCGGAGCTGCGGACGCCGGCCGGGGTCGTGCTGCTCTGACCGTCAGCGCTCTGCCCGACGGTGCTCTGACCGACGGCGCTCTGACCGTCAGCGCTCGGGCGGGAACAGCTCGCCGTCGAGGCGGGAACCCTCGATCCGGGCGCCGTCGATACGGGCTCCCTCGCCGGGCGTCCGGCGGGCCCGGCGGCGCTTGACCTCCCCGACGAGCCACCGCGCGACGTCGACGAGCTTGAGGTTCGTGCTCTGCGAGGACTCCACGAGCATCTGGAACGCCTCGGTCTCGTCGACGACGAAGCGCTCCATGAGAATGCCCTTGGCCTGGCCGATGACGTCGCGGCTGTCGACGGCCTTGCCGAGGTGGACGGCCTGCTCGCTGCCGTGCAGGAGCATCGCGGCCTGCACCCCGAAGAGCCCGGCCGTCAGGCGCGCCTCGAGGTCGAAGACGTCGGCCTCGGCGGCGTAGAGGTTCAGCGACGCCCACATCGGACCCGCCGTGGCGAGCTGGGCCGAGAGCATCGACCGGTAGCCCGCCGCGACCGCCGCCGGCGCGAACCGGGGCCACCGCTGCGCGTCGGCCCCGGCGAGGTCCTGCGCGATGACCACCCCGTCCTCGGTCGGGCTCTCGATCGCGGTGATGCTCGGCCCCTCGTGCAGCTCGCCCTGGAGCCGGTCGAGCTCGGAGATGCCGCGGCTCGTCGGGTTGCGGGTGTCGACGATCCCGTCCTCGCTCACCGAGATCCCCCCGGCGGTCGCGCCGGGGACGGTCTCGACGGCGGCGGCGACGATCTCCGAGAGGGTCTGTTGGAGATCCCGGATGCTCTTGCGCTCGAGCAGGGTCTGGGCTGCCTTGCGCAGAGCGACGACGAGCTGCTCGGCCTGGCCCGGGTGCACGCGGTTCCCCCACCTTCCACGGTCGCTACGAGACCCGGGGCGACACAGGGAGAAGTCGTGCCGCTGGTGCTCCGCGCGCACGACCGTCGCCCCCACCCCGGACATGGGCGCGAGCAGTCAGGCACGACAGGAGGACCACGCGAGCGCACGGCGAGAGCCCGCGCCCCGATCCACGAAGCGGCCGTCTGTTCGACCGCGGCCCGGAAATACTAAACAGAGCCCGACGCGGCGGTGTGACGGGACACGGCGACGTTCGACGTGACCGCCGGACGGGTGGCCGGGCGTGGGGCGCGCGGCTGCTCCGCATCCCCCGGACCTCGAACTCTCTGGCGGAAACGCTTCGGTTTCCGAAGCGTTCGGCGCGGTCAGGTGGGGACGCGTGGTCGTCCGCCGGGTCGGGGTCGTCGTTCGGTGTCGATGATCCAGGGCGGGGTGAACCACGGCCGGCCGTTGATCATCTGGATGGTCCAGTGGCCGTGGTGGAGCAGCTGGTGGTGGTGCCGGCAGAGCAGGCACATGTTGTCGAGCGCGGTCGGACCGCGGTGCTGGAGCCATTCCCGGACGTGGTGGGCTTCGCAGCGCCGGGGTCGTCGGGTGCAGCCGGGGAACGCGCAGCCGCCGTCGCGGTGGTTCAAGGCGCGGCGGATCGCGTCGGGCGCGGTGCGTTGGCTGCGGCCGACGTCGAGGGGTTCGGATTTCGCGCCGAGGACCATGGGGATGATCTCGGCGTCGCACGCCCACCGCCGAACCGTGGCCGCGTCGACGTGGTGCCCGGAATCGAGGGTGCCGTAGCCACCCTTGTCGGTGAGGGCTTCGCAGAGCCAGCGGTGGTCGATGGTGATGGTGAGCAGCGCGCGCCCGGGCCGCTCGGTCCAACCGGCCTTGGCTGAGTCGGCGCGCCGCGGCTCGGGGATCAACGCCAACGGCGCCTCGCCCGGCGCCTCGCCCGGTGCATCGCCGCCGCCGGCCGCGCCGTCGGCCGTCCCGCTGTCGGCCGTCGCGCCGCTGCCGGCTTCGTCGCTGGCCTCGGCGTTGCTCGAGTCGGTGCCGGCGGAGCCGTCCGCTTCGTCGGCCGGATCGTCGGCCGGATCGTCGGCCGGATCGTCGGCCGGATCGTCGGCCGGATCGTCGGCCGGATCGTCGGCAGCGTCGGCGTCGTGCTGTTCTTGGCGGGCGTCGGTGGCCAGACCTCGCGGGCCGCGGGCGTCCTGGGTGAGGTCCTTGAACGCATCCGCCTGGCGCCGCGGCAGCGTGCGCTCGTCGTCGGCGCCGGCCCGCTCGGACAGGACCCCGAACACCTCGACCGCCGCCTCGGCGTCCAGGCGATCGTGCAGCGTGCCCTTGAACACCAGCGACCCGTTCTTGCACCGCAACAGGTGCATCTCGTCGCGGCACGCCTCACCGTCGGGCGGAGCGGCGCCATCAGGGTCGTAGAAATCGATGAACCCCTTCGCCAACTGCCGCAACATCCGCGGCGGCAACACCTGCGCCTTCTCCGCGAGGGTCTCCTCCACCCCGGCCAGCTCATCCGGCGGCGGCGGGGACGCCAACCCCGACAGGTGGGCCATCGTCTCCCGGATGATCTTCACGTGGGCCGGGTCGACCAGCCCCGCCGACAACGCCGCGCCGGTGCAGGGCAACCGCGCCGGCAGCGCCTCCCCCAGCAACGAGGACCGCGCACACAGGTCCGCCGCCTCCATGACCAGCCGCTTGGCGTCGGCGAGGTCGAGGTTGTCCCGATCCGCGACCAGCGACTCGATTGATCGATATCCGGTGTTCGCCGCCGTCCCGAGGTCGGCGATCCGAGCGATGCTCTCGAGGCGGCGGTAGTAGGCGCGGCGCTGAGCGATCATCTCGGCACGAGCGGACTCGAGCGCCTCGCGCTCCGCCGCCCCCACCACGTATTCGCTCATGTGTTCGAATGTAGACCCGACCCCCGACAACGCCGGGCCCGTTCACTGAGACCGTCTCAGCATGCCGACGTTCGCCGACGCCCGGTCGCTCGCGGAGACGCTCCTCGCCGACCATCTCCCCGATCGCTGGCTCCACGTCCAGTCGGTCGCGCGCGAGGCGTTGCGAATCTCCGCGCTCTCCGGGGTCGACCGCGAGCCGCTGATCCAGGCGGCCGTGCTGCACGACATCGGCTACTCCCCCGTCGTCGCGCGCGTCCGCTTCCACCCGCTCGACGGCGCGCGATTCCTCACCGCACGCGGGTACGACGCGCGCGTCGTGGCGCTCGTCGCCCACCACTCGGGAGCGGCGATCGAGGCCGGGATGCGCGGCGTCGAGGGCCTCGACCCCCTCCCAGACGAGGCGAGCCCCACCCGCGACGCGCTCTGGTACTGCGACGCCGTCACCGGGCCGCAGGGCCAGCGGCTGACGCCCGACGAGCGCTGGACCGAGATCCGCCGCCGCTACGGGCCCGACGACCTGGTCACGGCCTTCCTCGACCGGGCCGAACCAGAGCTCCGCGCCGCCGTCGACCGCACGACGGCCCGCATGGACGCCGCGGGCCTCGAGCGGGACCAGGCCAGCGTCGAGTCGTAGCGCGAGGAGATCTCGGCGCGGATGCCCGGGTCACGGACGCCCGCCATGAGCACGACCGTTCCCGGGACGCGCCACGAGAACGCACTCGTACAGGCGATCGAGCGGTGGAACGCGGGTGATCTCGACGGCTATCTCGATCTCTACACCGACGACGTCCTCCTGCACGGATTCGCGCCGGGCCCCCTCGACAAGAGCGCCGTCCGCGCGTTCTACGAGGCACTCCTCGCCGCGTTCCCCGGCAACCGGATCGAGCTGCACGAGACCTTCGGCGACGGGGATCGCCTGACGAGCCGCTTCACGCTGGCGGGCAGGCACGACGGCGACTTCATGGGCGTCCCGGCCACCGGCCGCGAGATCGCGCTGCCGGGCATCACGATCCTGCACTTCCGCGACGGCCGGTGCGCCGAGCGCTGGACGTGCTCGGACATGCTGGGCCTGCTGGTCCAGGTCGGCGCCGTCCCGCCGCCGACCTAGCTGTACTCGGCCAGGACGTTGGTGACGGTCGGCGTGGCTGATTGAACGAGGAAGGCCCTTCGGGCGAGGTGGGGGTGTCTGACGCCGCCCG
>NZ_SNYO01000012.1 GCF_004363095.1 Actinomycetospora succinea | reverse complement strand
CAGCAGCCCTACAACGAAGCCACCGCCTGGCCCGCGGCTACAGACAAGACAAACGCCCCCGCGGCTTGACCTCCTACGACCGTGGGATGTCTAGGTGCCGTCCTCCGTGGCCACCAGCCGCCGCGGCGGGTGGTGCCTGTCCCCCGGCGAGGTCGACGTCAGGTCGTCGTCGTGGGCGGGTCCTCGAGCGGCCAGCCGTACTCGGACACGTGGCGCTCCTGCTCGGCGTAGAGCCGGGCCTGGTGAGCCGCCTCCCGGAGACGGCCCGCGGCGTGCGGGCGCAGCCGGGCCGCGTCCTCGAGGACCCTCGCGAGCGTGTCCTCGGAGACCGCGATCTCTCCTGCGAGGCTGCGGATCCGGCGGCGGAGGTGGACGGCGTGCTCGTGCACCGAGTCGCGGATCGCGCGGTTCTCCTCCAGGGCGGCGGGCTCGTCCTCGCTCATGGCCACCTCCGGGTGTGTGCCGTCCAGGATGCCCCACGGCGGCTCGCCGTGACCGAGCAACGGCGGCCGTCCCCCTGACGGGGCTACCATGCGTGCCCTCACGGCGAGAACCCACCGGCCGTGTCCCTCGAACCTCGATCCGGGTGCGCTCGCGGAGCGCGCCGAGAGGCAGGCGCACCGCCCATGGACGCGCGCGACGGGACGACGTTGATCGGCGTGGGCGCGTCGGCGGGTGGCGTGGAGGCGCTGCTCGACCTCGCCGAGGGACTCCCCGCGGACCTGCCGGCGGCCGTGTTCGTCGTCCTCCACCAGTTGCCGACGGCCCCCACCGTGCTGCCGAACCTGCTCGGCAGGCGGTGCGCGCTGCCCGTCGAGCACGGACGGGACGGCGCGGTCGTCGAGCGGGGCCGGGTGTACGTGGCCCCGCCCGACCACCACCTCCTCGTCCACGACGGGCGTCTCGTCGTGTCCCGGGGCCCCAAGGAGAACGGGCACCGCCCGAGCGTCGACCCGCTCTTCCGCTCACTGGCCCTCGAGGCGGGGCCCTCCGCGATCGGTGTCGTGCTCAGCGGCATGCTCGACGACGGGTCGGCCGGCCTGCTCGAGATGGTCCGGCACGGCGGCACGGCGGTGGTGCAGGAGCCGGAGGAGGCCCTGTTCCCCGACATGCCGCGCGCCGCGCTCCACCAGGTGCCCGGCGCGGTGGTGCGGCCGGTCGCCGCGCTGGCCGAGGTGTTCGTCGAGCTCGCGGCCCGGCCGAGCCTCGGCGGCCGGGGTGCGAGCGAGCAGCTCGTCTACGAGGTCGCGGTGGCCCGCAACGACACCACCGAGGTCGCGAGGTCCGACCCGCCCGGCCCGCCGGCCGGCCTGTCCTGCCCGGACTGCTCCGGACCGTTGTTCGACCTCAGCGAGCGGCACCTGCTGCACTACCGCTGCCGGGTCGGCCACTCGTGGACCGAGGAGAGCCTGCACGTCGAGCAGAACGGCCGTGTGGAGGACGCCCTCTACGCCGCGCTGCAGGCGCTGGAGGAGAAGGCCGCCCTCCAGCACCGGATCGCCGCGACGGCGGCCGCCCGGAACTCGTCCCGGGTCGTGACCCGGGCGCGAGAGACGGCACATGACGCCCTCCGCGCCGCCTCACTGGTGCGCGCGCTGCTGGTGGAGCCGGCGGGCCGCACCTCCTCGACGGAGGAGACCACGACGAACGGAGAGGTGCTGTGACCGACGAGGCCGGGGCCGAGCAGATCCCGGAGGAGCCGGCCGACCCCGTCGACGGGGTCGAGACCGAGACCGAGACCGAGACCGAGACCGAGCCCGAGGGCGAGTTCGAGGTCGAGTTCGAGGCGCTGCTCGACTTCCTCAAGGAGAGCCGGGGGTTCGACTTCACCGGGTACAAGCGGTCGAGCATCCGACGCCGGGTCGTGCGCCGGATGCAGCAGATCAACGTCGAGTCTTTCACCGAGTACCACGACATGCTGCAGGTCGACACCGACGAGTTCACCCAGCTCTTCAACATGGTGCTGATCAACGTCACCGGCTTCCTGCGCGACCCCGAGGCCTGGCGCGAGCTCGCCGACCAGGTGGTGCCCCAGATCCTCACCTCGAAGCCGCGGGGCGAGCCGGTCCGCGTGTGGTCGGCGGGCTGCGCCAGCGGCGAGGAGGCCTACGGCCTCGCGATGGTGTTCGCCGAGGCGCTCGGCATCGAGGAGTTCCGCCAGCGGGTGAAGGTCTACGCCACCGACGTCGACGAGGACGCCCTGGCCACCGCGCGCCAGGCCACCTACGGGGAGAAGGAGCTCCAGGCCCTGCCCGACGAGTGGCGCGAGCGCTACTTCGAGCGGGTCGGGTCGCGGTTCGCGTTCCGCAGCGACCTGCGCCGCTGCGTCATCTTCGGCCGCAACGACCTGGTGCAGGACGCCCCGATCGGGCGGCTCGACCTGCTCGTCTGCCGCAACACCCTGATGTACCTCAACGCCGAGACCCAGGCGCAGGTGCTGCGGCGGTTCCACTTCGCCCTCAACACCACGGGCGTGCTCTTCCTCGGCAAGGCCGAGATGCTGCTCAGCCACGGACGGCTCTTCCTGCCCGTCGACCTCAAGCGCCGGTTCTTCCGGAAGGCCGACCAGGTCGACCCGTCCGGTCGGTTCGGCGGCGCGCTCGGCCGGGGCCAGGTCGCGCAGACGCGCGCCGAGGTGCAGCTCGAGGACGAGACGCTGCTGCTCAGCCCGCTGGCCACGCTGGTCGTCACGCCGGACGAGGTGGTGGCCAAGGCCAACCAGCGCGCCGAGGCGCAGCTCGGCATCACCTCGCGCGAGATCGGGCGGCGCTTCACCGAGCTCGAGCTGTGCCACCGGATCGCCGGGCTGCGGTCGTCGTACGAGGACGTCCGCCGCAACCGGACCTCGCTGTGGCAGCACGAGGCCGAGTTCTCGCGCTCGGCCTCCGAGACCCTCTTCTTCGACATCCAGATCGTCCCGCTGCAGGGGCGCAGCGACGACGGGGTCTCGGTCGCGCTGTTCTTCACCGACGTCACCCGGTACCGCCGCATGACCGCGGAGCTGCAGTCGGCCCACCGCCAGGTGGAGACCGCCTACGAGGAGCTCCAGTCGACGGTGGAGGAGCTGGAGACCACCAACGAGGAGCTCCAGTCGACGGTGGAGGAGCTGGAGACCACCAACGAGGAGCTCCAGTCGACGGTGGAGGAGCTCGAGACCACCAACGAGGAGCTCCAGTCCACCAACGACGAGCTCCAGTCGATGAACGACGAGCTGCGGGACCGCACCTCCCAGCTCGACCACGCGAACGACTTCCTCGAGTCGGTGCTCGGCAGCCTCCGGACCGCGGTCGTGGTGGTCGACACCGAGCTGATCGTGCAGGCGTGGAACGGCCGCGCCGACGACCTGTGGGGGCTGCGGTCCGACGAAGCGGTCGGCCAGCACCTGCTCAACCTCGACATCGGCCTGGCGACCGAACGTCTCCGCCCGCTGGTCCGCGACGTGCTGCACGGCGATCCGCCGGGGGAGGAGCCGCTGCGCCTGGAGGCCATCAACCGCCGGGGACGCACCGTGCAGCTCGCCATCACGGTCTCCCCCCTGACCGGGCGGGACAGCCGGCCGACCGGGGTGATCGTGCTGATGGACCAGCTCGATCCCCCGGCCTGACCCTCACGGGGAGAGCTGGGCGAGCGAGAGGTTGTTGCGGTCGGGGTCGAGGAACCACGCGATCCGGCCCCCGCCCGGCGCGGTCCAGATGCCGCGCTCGTCCTGGTCCATGAACTCGTAGCGCGTGAACACGACGCCCCGCGCCGTGAGCTCGTCGACCGCCGCCGCGATGTCGGGCACCGACCAGCCGAGCACCGTGTAGGGCGCGGCCGCGGGCGCCGGCACCTCGGTGATCCGGAGCATCGTCCCGCCGACGTCGGCGACCAGCGCGAACGGCCGTTCGTCCTTCAGGTCGAGGCCGAGGACGTCGCCGTAGAAGCGCTGCGCGGCGTCGAGGTCGGACACCCCGACGAAGCCCATCAGCCCCGCGTCGCCGAGTGCGCTCACCGACCCAGCATGCTCCGCGGGGCAAGACCTCTACAGGCGCGCCGCCAGGTCCGCGACGCCGGGGCCGTCGAGGGCGGCCAGGCCCGCGGGGCGGCCGGTGGAGGCGAGGAGCAGGTCTCCGATCGGGCCGCGGAGCTCGTGGTCGCCGTCACCGCTGGTCCAGTCGATGTCGGTCGCGACGAGGCGCAGGCCCGCCATCCGCTTCGGCGCCCCGTAGAACGACGTCGACAGGACGAAGTCGAGTGCGGGCACCACGCGCTCGGGCGACATCGGCAGCGTCCGGCGCAGCGGCCGGGTGAGGTCCTGGCCGTGGGTGAGGATGTCGACGAGGGGGTCCGTGGGCTTCGCGCCCATCGGCCGCTGCGTCCACCCCGCCGACTCGCGGAACTGGGTGATCAGCTCGGCGGGGGAGTACTGCGCGGCCCGGGCGCGCGCGGCGCGGTCGATGAAGGCGTTGATGTCGAACCGGGCCGCGACGACGCCCCGCAGCGCCTCGAGACGCGTGATCCGCGACGTCAGCGTGAGGTGCGCGACCAGCGTCTTCACCGTCCAGCCCGTGCAGAGCGTCTCGACGTCCCACTCCTCGGGCGCGAGCTGCTCGAGCACGTCGGCCAGCCGGAGCCGTTCGGACTCGATGGCGGTCTGCAGCTCGGCGCTGTCCACGGCGTCCCCCCAGGTCGGCAGGGGCAGAACCTAGCGCGGCCGCCCGTCCAGGTACATCGTCATGCGGACCGTCGTGCCGCCGTCCTCGGAGCTGTGCAGCCGGACGAGGTCACAGAGCCGGTGGGTGAGGAACAGGCCGTACCCGCGCCCGTCGGCGTCCTCGGGCGGGTGCCGGCCGGCGAGCGGGTCGGCGACGTGGCCCGAGTCCTGGATCTCCGCGACCACCCGGTCGTCGGTGTGCCAGAGCGAGAGGATGCCGGGCCCCTCGGTGTGGACGATCGTGTTGACGGCGACCTCGTGCACGGCGAGGCACAGGTCCGCGACGCGGTCGGCCGACAGCCCCGCGCCCGCGGCGTGGTCGGCCACCGCCCGGCGGACGGCGCGGGGACCGTGCGGGGCCGTGTAGACGAGCGTCTCGCCGAGGTCCGGGGGCTCCGGCAGCGGACCGAGCACGGTCTCGGCGAGCTTCGCGGGGTCGGCGTAGGTGACGTTGGTGACCGGCGCCCCGCCCTCGACGAGCAGGGGATGCGCGGCGCGGACGTCGGCGAGGACGTCCGGGTCGAGCGACCGGGTGTCGTACGGGCAGAGCATCGTCACCGGCCGATCGGCGAACGCGACGTTGGTCAGCGCGTCGTGCTGCAGGTAGGCGGCGCGCTCCTCGGCGGGCCGGTCCGGCCACAGCCCGCCGCCGACGGCGCGCACGCGGCGGTCCGGGTGCTCGTCCATGAACCGGTGCAGCGCCGGGACGAGCCGCGCGGGGTTGGGTCCGAGGCGCCGCACGTCCTGGAGGACGACGGCGCCGGCGTCGCCGCCGAGGGCGTCGCGGAGCGGGCCGAGGTGCTCGCCGGGCAGCGCGATGACGACCGCGTCCTCGACCTCGAGGCCCTCGCGCACGTGGTCGACGACGCCCGTGACGAACTGCGCCTCGTCGTCGTAGAAGAGCGCCGCGTGCTCGAAGCCGCGTCCGGAGCCCGGGGTGCCGCTGGTGCCGAGGCCGCGGCGATGACGTCCGGCGTTGTCCGACGTACTCACCCCCGACCATCACTCGTCTGATGGCGCCGTCCCCCGACGTGGGGTCGATCCTCGCCGGATCCGTGGCGATCGCGACAGCGAGTTCCGCTCAGCGGGTGGAGCGATGCGCCAGACGGTCGTCACGACTGGGCGTACCGGGTCATAGAGATTTCACACAACTTCACACGGCGTCCTCGCCGCGCTCCCCGGTCCGGACCCGGAGCACGAGGTCCAGCGGCGTCACCCACAGCCGTCCCTCGGGGTGCACGGCGGCCGCGATCTCGTCGACGACGCGGTCGACGAGCTCGTCGTGCACGATCGCCTCGAGCCGCAGGCACGGCGCGTAGCTGTCCTGCACGACCTGGCCGCGCTGCACGGTGCGCTGGCCGTTCGGGGCGGGCCCGAGGACCTCGGAGATCGTCATCCCGAGCACCGCGTGCCGCTCGAGCGCCCGGCGCGCGGCGTCGAGCGCGTGGGGCGGGATCATCGCGTGCACCGTCTTCACCGCGCGTCCTCCCGTCCGCCTCGCCGAGACGCTACGGGGCCGGACGTGATCGGGCGAGGGGCCGCCTACGCTGCCGCCGTGCCCGCTCAGAGACACCCGGTGGTCCTGGTCCTCGGCGGCCGCAGCGAGATCGGGGTGGCCCTCGCGTGCCGCCTCGCGACGACCGGGCGCGCGGGCACGGTGGTGCTGGCCGCGCGCCGCGCCGGCGAGCTCACCGCGGAGACCGCGGCGGTGCGCAGCGCGGGGGCGCAGGTCGCGACCGTCGAGTTCGACGCCGACGACCTCGCCGGCCAGGCAGCGGTGCTCGACGAGGTCGATGCGGCCCACGGGCTGCCCGACACGGTCGTCGTGGCCTTCGGGGTGCTGGGCGACCAGGGCCGCGCCGAGCGCGACGCCGCCCACGCGGCCGCCGTCGTGCACACCGACTACGTCGCCCAGGTCGCGGTGCTCACCGAGGTCGCGGCCCGGATGCGGGCGCGGGGCCGGGGCGAGATCGTCGTGTTCTCGTCGGTGGCGGGGGTCCGGGTGCGGCGCGCCAACTACGTCTACGGCAGCGCGAAGGCCGGGCTCGACGGGTTCGCCTCCGGGCTCGCCGACGCCCTGCACGGCAGCGGCGCGCACCTCACGCTCGTGCGCCCGGGGTTCGTCATCGGGCGCATGACGGCCGACAGCGGCCTCGACCCGGCGCCGCTCTCCTCGACGCCGGGCCAGGTCGCCGACGCCACCGCCGACGCGCTGGCCGCCGGGCGCGACGTCGTGTGGGTGCCGGGCGCGCTGCGGGTGCTGTTCACCGCGATGCGCCTGCTGCCCCGGTGGGCCTGGCGGCGCCTCCCGCGGTGAGGGGCTGCGCCCACGTGAGTGACATGGGTCGCCCTGGCGACCCGGACCACTCACGTGCGCGGCAGCGCCTCAGCGGTGCGTGATGACCGGCGAGGCGCCCGGGCCGAGCTGCTGGCCGGTGACCGGGACGTCGCCCAGCGCCTCGTCGATCGCTGCCAGGGTGTCCGCCGTGAGCTCGATGCCCGCGGCGGCAGCGTTGGCGTGCACCTGCTCGGGCCGCGACGCGCCGACGATCGCCGACGCGAGCTCCGGGCGGCGCAGCACCCACGCGATCGCCAGCTCGGCCATCGACAGCCCCGCGCCCTCGGCGATCGGGACCAGGCGCTGCACGGCCTCGAGGGTGCGGTCGGTGAGCTTCTGGCGGATGAAGCCGTTCATCTCGTCGCTCGCGGCGCGGGAGTCGACGGGGACCGGCTCGCCCGGCTTGTACTTGCCGGTGAGCACACCCTCGGCGATCGGCGACCAGACGATGTTCGAGATCCCGTGCTCCGCGGTCGTCGGGAAGACCTCGGCCTCGGGCGCGCGCCACAGCATCGAGTACTGCGGCTGTGAGGACACGATCCGCACGTCGTCCGGGCAGGCCTCGACGCCCGCGCGGATCTGGTCGGGCGTCCACTCGCTGACGCCCAGGTAGCGGGCCTTGCCGGCGCGCACGACCTCGGCGAGCGCCTCCATCGTGTCCTCGATCGGCGTCTCGGAGTCGAAGCGGTGGCACTGGTAGAGGTCGACGTGGTCGGTGCGCAGGCGGCGCAGCGAGGCGTCGATCTGCTTGTGGATCTGCTCGGGCGACAGGCCGCGGTCGGTGTCCGACATCGGGAAGTAGACCTTGGTGGCGAGCACGTAGTCCTCGCGCCGGTAGTCGGCGAGGATGCCGCCCCACGCCTCCTCCGCGGCGCCGCGGCCGTAGACGTTGGCGGTGTCGAAGAACGTGATGCCGGCGTCGAAGGCGGCGCGCGTGCACGCCGCCGTGGCGTCGGCCTCGACGCCGCCGGAGTAGGTCAGCCAGGAGCCGAGGGAGATCTCGGACACCTGCAGGTCGCTCGAACCGAGCTGTCGATGGCGCACGTCCGTACCGTAGGAGCCGATGCCGATGACGGCCTGCGCAGAGATCAACACTCCCGGTCACCGGAAGGACAGTGCCGATCGGCTCACACGATCGACCGGTCGACGCAGTTCCCTGTGGCCGACGTGTGAACTTCGGCGACAGCGGGTTCCGCCGTTCGGCACGGCTGGCACGATGGTGTGCACGAGCTAGCGAGCGGGCCCCGACGCCCCGCGGCACCGAGGCCGCGACGTCGTGCGGGTCCTCCCTCTCGTCACTGCCCGGTCCATGACCGCCGAACGTCGTAGGGGTTTCGTGAACGTGTTGCTGGCGCCGTTGCGCCCTCTGGCCGATGTCCTCGACCTGACCGCGGAGGCGATGGCCGCCGTGGGCACGGTGTCGGTGGCCGCCCTCGGGCTGGTGCTCGCCCGGGTGGAGCCGCCGGAGGAGCGTCGGTCGCTGCGGGTGGTCGCGGGGCCTCCCCGGACCTGAGGCGCCGACCCGGGGTCAGGCCCCGCCGCGCTCGCGCAGCAGCTCGTTGAGCGTGCGCAGCTCGTCGCGGATCTCGGTGAGCAGGCCCGGGATCTCGTGGCCGCGCTCCCAGTGCGGGGTCACGTCGATGCCCAGGTCGCCGAGCTCGCGCTCGTAGAGCTCGGCGAGCAGCGTGCGGTACGGCTCGTCGGGCACGGTGCCGTTCTCCCACCGCGACAGCTGGGTCTTCAGGCTGGCGGCGCTGGCGACGTCGACCTCGCCGCGCTCGGCCAGCTCGCGGAGTCTCGCCACGGCCGTGGTCTGCGACCATCCCCGATCGCGGCGGGCGTCACGCAACGAGACCACGTCGTCACAGTAGACGACCGGGCGATGAGCAGGCCGTCAGTTCCGGCGGGGTGAGCGGGACGCCCGCTTGGGCGCCGGCAGCCGCGAGGAGCGCCGGGCGGGGGCCCGCGGGGGCGGGGCCTCGGCCGTCGCGCCGTCCTCGGGGTCGCTCTCGACGGGGGGCCGCGTCGGCCGCAGCGGTTCGACCGCCGCGCGCGGCCGGGCCTGCGCGGGACGCAGGACCCGGCGGCTGGTCGGGGTGCTGCCCTCGACGGTGACCGGGGCGTCGTGGCGGTCGAAGAAGGCGCACATCCGCGCCCACGTCGTGTTCTTCGCGGCGCGCCCGACGAGCACGCCGAGGTGTCCGCCCGGGGCCGTCGTCAGCCGCGTGTCCGCGCCGGTGAGGCGCCGGGTGCCCGTGCGGACGGCGCGGGGCGGGACGACCCGGTCGGTCTCGCCGGCGACGAGCAGGACCGGGCGGCGCAGGTCGGACAGGTCGACCACGCGGCGCCCGACGGGGACACGGCCGGCCTCGAGGTCCTCGGGCGCCACCATCGCGCGGAAGTAGGTGCCGATGAACCGGGCCTGGTCGCCGATGAGGGCCCGCAGGTCGTCCACGGCCTCGAGCTGCGCGAGGAACTCCCGGTCGTCGAGGCGGGCGATCATCGTCAGGGGCGCGGTGAGCAGCTCGTCGAGCGAGCCGAGCCCGAGCGCGCGAAGCAGGCGCGGCAGCGGCATCAGGGCCAGGAGCGTCTGCAGGGTCGCCAGCACGGGGCCGCCCGCGGCGATCGCGAGCGGGCGCGCCCCGACCACCGGCGGCACCTCGTCGAGCGTGAACGGCGCGGCGATCGCGGTGACCGAGGCGAGCGGCAGGTCGGCGTGCCCGGCCGCGGTGAGCACCGCGTGCAGCCCGCCGATCGACCAGCCGACCAGGTGCACCGGGGCGCCCTGGTGCGCGTCGCTGACCGTCCGCACGACGTGGGGGAGGATCTCGTCGACCCAGCGCTCGAGGTCGGCGGGACCGGGCGAGATCGAGGCGCCGTGGCCGACGAGGTCCTCGTCGTCGACCTGGTACACCGGCCGGCCCTCGCCGACGAGGTGCTCGACGAGGCTGTTGCCGCGCCGCAGGTCGAACGCCACCCCGCAGGCCCCCAGCGGCGACACCAGCACCACCGGCGAGCCCCGCAGTCGCGCCGTCGGGTGCACGGCGTAGCGGTAGGTGCTCACCGACCCGGCGCGGGCGAGCCCGTGCGCGCGCCCGACCCCGTGGTCGCCCGCGTCGCCCGGCCCGGTGTCGAACGCGGTGCGGGGCATGCGGCGCAGGTCGGCCAGCGGCCCCTCCAGCACGCGCGAGCGCATGTTGCCCACGGCGCGCCACGCCCCGGCCGGGGTCAGGATCACGGTGCCTCCTCGGGCGGGTTCACACGACCTCGGGGCGGCCGAAGGGCTCGAGCCTAGGTCTGGTGGACGACGCCCGCCTCTTGCAGCTTCGCGATCCGGTCGCGGTCGACGCCCCAGTCGGCGAGCGCCTCCGCGGAGTGCTGGCCCGGCGTGGCCGGCGGCGTCGGCGTGCCGCTGGGGGTGCGGCTGAAGCGCGGGGCCGGCGCCGGCTGGGTCACGCCGAACGCGTCGATGTGCAGGCCGCGGGCCTTGTTGTGCGGGTGCCGGGCGGACTCCTCCATGTCGAGCACCGCGGCCACGCAGGCGTCGGTCGCCTCGAGGTCGGCGGCCCACTCGTCGCGGGTCCGGGTCGCGAAGACCTCGCCGATCCGCGCGCGCCACTCGGGCCAGCGCGCCATGTCCCACTGGTTGGCGGCGATCTCCTCGCCCTCCAGCCCCAGGCCCTTCATGAGCTCGGCGTAGAACTGCGGCTCCAGGGCGCCGACGGCCACGTACCCGCCGTCGCTGCAGCGGTAGTGGTCGTAGAACGGGGCGCCGCCGTCGAGGATGTTGCCGCCGCGCGCGTTCGGCCACAGCCCGCCCGCGCGCATCCCGTAGACCATCGCCATCTGCAGTGCGGCGCCGTCGACGATCGCGGCGTCGACGACCTGCCCACGCCCCGAGATCCCCCGCTCGATCAGCGCGCCCAGCACGCCGACGACGAGCAGCATCCCGCCGCCGCCGAAGTCGCCGACGAGGTTGATCGGGATCGCCGGCGCGCCGTCGCGGCCCTGCATGTGCGCGACGACGCCGGCCGTCGAGAGGTACGTGAGGTCGTGCCCGGCGCGCGAGGCCTGCGGGCCGTCCTGGCCCCAGCCGGTCATGCGGCCGTAGACGAGGCGCTCGTTGCGCGCGTGGCAGTCGTCGGGCCCGAACCCGAGGCGCTCGGCCACCCCGGGCCGGTAGCCCTCGAGCAGCACGTCGGCGGTCGCGACGAGGTCCATGAGCACCTCGAGGCCCTCGGGCGCCTTGAGGTCCAGGGCCACCGAGCGCCGCCCGCGCGCGAGCACGTCCTTGTCGGTGTTGCCGAGCGAGAGCCCGCGGCCCCCGGCCGGCCGGTCGACGCGCAGCACGTCGGCGCCCATGTCCGCGAGCATCATCGCCGCGAACGGGCCCGGCCCGATCCCGGCGACCTCGATGACCTTGACGCCGTCCAGCACACCCATGGGGCCCTCGTCCTCCTCGTCGTCCCGCGGTCCGTGGCGAGCCTACGAGACAGTCAGCGCTGACGGTATGGGTCAGCACACCGGACGACCCCGGAAACACGAACGGCGCTCTCGCTGCATCGGAAGCAGCGAGAGCGCCGTTCGTTCGGGAACACCACGCGCAGCCGGGTGCACCGGCTACGCCGACGGGCTCACTCCCCGCGCAGGGACTGGCCCTTCTCCGCCTTGTCGACCAGCGACGCCGGCGGGGCGAAGCGGTCGCCGTAGGCCTTGGCGAGGATGCGGGCGCGCTCGACGAAGCCGGGCAGGCCGCCGGGGTAGCCGTCGATGTACTGCGCCACGCCGCCGGTCCAGGCCGGGAAGCCGATGCCCATGATCGAGCCGATGTTGGCGTCGGCGATGGTGTGCAGGACACCCTCGTCGAAGCACTTCACGGTCTCGAGGGCCTCGGCGAAGAGCATGCGCTCCTGCATGTCCTCGAACGGCAGGTCGCCCTGGGCGGCGCCGAACTCCTCGGACAGGCCCGGCCAGAGCCGCGTGCGCTTGCCCGACTCGTCGTACTCGTAGAACCCGGCGCCCGAGGACCGGCCCTTGCGGCCGAGCTCGACCATCCGGTCGACGATGGCGTCGGACGGGTGCCCGACCCACGTGCCGCCGGCGGCCTCGACGCCCTTGCGGGTCTCCTCGCGGATGTGCTGCGGCAGCGTCAGGGTCAGCTCGTCCATCAGCTGCAGCGGCGGGGCCGGGTAGCCGGCCTGCGAGCCCGCCTGCTCGATCGACGACGGCGCGGCGCCCTCGCCCAGCATCGCCACGGCCTCGTTGATGAACGTGCCGATGACGCGGCTGGTGAAGAACCCGCGGCTGTCGGAGACGACGATCGGCGTCTTCTTGATCTGCAGGGCGATGTCGATGGCCTTGGCCAGCGTGGCGTCGCTGGTCTTCTCGCCCTTGATGATCTCCAGGAGCGGCATCTTGTCGACCGGCGAGAAGAAGTGCAGGCCCACGAAGTCCTCGGGGCGGTCGACGCCCTCGGCGAGCCCGGTGATCGGGAGCGTCGAGGTGTTCGAGCCCAGCACGGCGTCGGGCGCGAGGTGCGGGAGGATCTCGGCGAAGACCTGCTTCTTGAGGTCCGGGCTCTCGAAGACGGCCTCGATGACGAGGTCGGCGCCCTGCGCCGCCGACGCGTCGGCGGTCGGCGTGATCCGGGCGAGGACCTCGTCGGCCTTCTCCTGCGTCGACTTCCCGCGCGAGACGGCCTTCTCGAGGATCTTCTGCGAGTACGCCTTGCCCTTGTCGGCGTTCTCCTGCGAGACGTCCTTGAGGACGACCTCGAGGCCCGCCATCGCGCACGAGTACGCGATGCCCGCGCCCATCATCCCGGCGCCGAGCACGACCACCTTGCGGGCGGTGTGCTTCTCGTAGCCCTCGGGGCGCGAGGCGCCCTTGTTGATGGCCTGCAGGTCGAAGAAGAACGCGCGGGTCATGTTCGTCGACACCTGGCCGCAGGCGAGCTCCGCGAAGTAGCGGGACTCGATCTTGCCGGCGTTGTCGATGTCGACCTGCGAGCCCTCGACCGCCGCGTCCATGATCAGGTACGGGGCGGGCATCGGGGCGTTCTTCAGCTGCTTGCGCAGGTTGGCCGGGAACGCCGGGAGGTTCGCGGCGAACTTCGGCGTCGACGGCGTGCCGCCGGGGATCTTGTAGCCCTTCTCGTCCCAGGGCTGCACGGCCTCGGGGTTGTCCTTCACCCACTGCTTGGCGCGCGAGATCAGCTCGTCCGGGCTGTCGACGACCTCGTGCACGAGGCCGGCCTCGAGCGCGGCCTTCGGGGCGCGCTGCTGACCCTGCAGCAGCACGTTCATGAGGCCGTCGGCCAGGCCGAGCAGGCGCACGACGCGCACGACGCCGCCGCCACCGGGCAGCAGGCCGAGCGTGACCTCGGGCAGCCCGATCTTCGAGCCCTTGGCGTCGAGGGCGATGCGGTGGTGGGTGGCCAGCGCGATCTCGAGGCCACCGCCCAGCGCCGCGCCGTTGATGGCGGAGACGACGGGCCTGCCGAGGGTCTCCAGACGCCGCAGCAGGGCCTTGATGCCCTGGGTCTGGTCGAAGACCTTCTGCGCGTCGGCCTTGGTGTACTTGACGAGGTCGTCGAGGTTGCCGCCCGCGAAGAAGGTCTTCTTCGCCGACGTCAGCACGACGCCGGTGATCGAGTCCTTCTCGCGCTCGAGGCGGTCCAGCGTCGACGCGAGGTCCTCGCCGAAGCGCTGGTTCATCGTGTTGGCCGAGGCGTCGGGGTCGTCCATCGTCAGCGTGACGATGCCGTCCCCGTCGGCCTCCCACCGGAACATGTTCTCGGACACTGCGCTGGCTGCTCCTTCGCTACAGGGGTGACGTTCCGGGGTGGCTCAGACGCGCTCGATGATGGTGGCGACACCCATGCCGCCGCCGATGCACAGCGTCACGAGGGCGCGGCGCAGGTCGCGGCGCTCGAGCTCGTCGACCATGGTCCCGACGAGCATCGCGCCGGTGGCGCCCAGCGGGTGGCCCAGCGCGATGGCGCCGCCGGCCACGTTGGTGCGCTCGTGCGGGAAGCCGAGGTCCTTCATCAGCTTCATCGGCACGGCGGCGAACGCCTCGTTGATCTCGAGGAGGTCGATGTCGTCGACGGTCATGCCGGCCTTGGCCAGGACCTTCTCGCAGGCCGGCGTCGGGCCCGTCAGCATGATCGTCGGGTCGGCGCCGGAGACGGCCGTGCCGACGATGCGGGCCCGCGGGGTGAGGCCGTTCTGCTTGCCGGCCTCCTCGGTGCCCAGCAGCACCAGCGCGGCGCCGTCGACGATGCCCGAGCTGTTGCCCGGGTGGTGGACGTGGTTGATCGACTCGACCCAGTGGTACTTCTGCAGCGCCACCGCGTCGAAGCCGCCCATCTCGCCGATGCCGGCGAACGACGGCTTGAGGCCCGAGAGGCCCTCCATCGTCGTCTCGCGGACGTGCTCGTCGTGGTCGAGCACGACGAGGCCGTTGCGGTCGACGACGGGCACGATCGAGCGGTCGAAGGCGCGGTCGGCCCACGACTTCGCGGCGCGGGTCTGCGACTCGAGCGCGTAGGCGTCGACGTCCTCGCGGCTGAAGCCCTCGAGCGTGGCGATGAGGTCGGCGCCGATGCCCTGCGGGACGAAGCCGGTCTTGAAGTTGGTCTCCGGGTCCATCGCCCAGGCGCCGCCGTCGGAGGCCATCGGCACGCGGGACATCGACTCGACGCCGCCGGCGACGATGAGGTCCTCGAAGCCGGAGCGGACACGCTGGCCGGCCTGGTTGACGGCCTCGAGGCCGGAGGCGCAGAAGCGGTTGAGCTGGACGCCGCCGACGTGGTCGGGCAGGCCCGCGGCGATGGCCGCGGTCTTGGCGATGTCGCCGCCCTGGTCGCCGATCGGGCTGACGCAGCCGAGGACGACGTCCTCGATCTTGTCCTGGTCGAGCTCCGGGTTGCGCTTGCGCAGCTCGTCGATCAGGCCCACGACCAGCGACACCGGCTTGGTCGCGTGCAGCGAACCGGTGGCCTTGCCCCGGCCGCGCGGGGTGCGGAGGGCGTCGTAGATGAATGCCTCGGTCACGGGGTGTTCCCTTCGCGCGGGTGCGAGCCGACTGCTCTCAACAGTCACTATGGACTGTTTTGCGCTGCTGTCAACACGCGGGTCGCTCACGGTTACCGGTCAGTAGGGTTGTGTGGCTCTCGTTGACACGCTGCCAACGACTCACGAGGGTGAATCGCGTGGCCGACCTGCGCTCCGACGCCGACACGGACCCCGACTACGACGTCATCGTCGTCGGGTCCGGCTTCGGCGGCTCGGTGACCGCGCTGCGTCTGACCGAGAAGGGTTACCGCGTCGGGGTGCTCGAGGCCGGACGGCGATTCGCCGACCACGAGTTCCCCGCGACGTCCTGGCACCTGCGCAGCTACCTGTGGGCGCCCTGGGCCCGCTGCTTCGGCATCTTCCGGGCGAACCCGCTGCGCGACGTCCTCGTCCTCTCCGGCGCCGGTGTCGGCGGGGGCTCGCTGGTCTACGCCAACACGCTCTACCGCCCGCCGCGCGCCTTCTACGAGGACCCGCAGTGGGCCGGCGTCACCGACTGGGCCGACGAGCTCGACCCCGCCTACGACCAGGCCGCCCGCATGCTGGGCGTCAGCACCTACCCCCGCGTCTCGCCCTCGGACGCCGTCATGCGCGACGTCGCCGAGGAGATGGGCGTCGGCCACACCTACCGGGCCGCCGACGTCGGCGTGTTCTTCGGCGCGCCGCCCGGCGAGGAGGTGCCCGACCCGTTCTTCGGTGGCGCCGGCCCCGCCCGACACGGGTGCCTGCACTGCGGCGAGTGCATGACCGGCTGCCGGCACGACGCCAAGAACACGCTGGTCAAGAACTACCTGTTCCTCGCCGAGGCGGCCGGGGCGCGGGTGCACCCGATGACGACGGCGACGGCGATCCGCCCGCGGGGCGGCGACCTGTCCGGGGCGTCGGGCTACGAGGTCGACGTGCGCGCCACCGGGCGCCCGGGCGGCCGGCGCACCCTGCGCGCCGGCCAGGTCGTCGTCGCCGCGTCCGCGCTCGGCACCCAGCGGCTGCTGCACCGGCTCCGCTGCCGCGGTGACCTGCCCCGCATCTCGCCGCGGCTCGGGGAGCTCTCGCGCACCAACTCCGAGGCCATCCTCGCCGCGCGCACCGCGAGCGAGGCCGCCGACTTCACCCGCGGCGTCTCGATCACCTCGTCGATCCACCCCGACGACCACACCCACGTCGAGCCGGTGCGCTACGGCCGCGGCTCCAACCTGCTCGCGCTGCTCTCCGCCGTGCTGGTCGACGGCACGTCCGCGGCGCACGACGCGTCCCTCGGCGAGCGCGGCCCCTCGCTGCGGCGCATTGCCGGCGAGCTCGTGCGGTCGCGCAAGACCCTCCGGGCGCTGCACCGGCCGAGGAGCTGGGCCGAGCAGTCGATCGTGCTGCTGGTGATGCAGACGCTGGACAACTCGCTGACGCTGACGCCGCGGCGGTTCCTGGGCGGGCTGCGGTCGCGGCCGGGCGCCGGGACGCCGAACCCGGCGTGGATCCCCGCCGGTCACGAGGTCGCGCGGCGCGTGGCCCGGCGGATGGGAGGCTTCCCGGTCGGCGCGAGCTCGACGCTGGTGAACCTCCCGGTCACCGGCCACTTCCTCGGCGGCGCGGTGATCTCCGAGACCCCCGAGACCGGCGTCGTCGACCCCTACCACCGGCTGCACGGGCACCCCGGCGTCCACGTCGTCGACGGCTCCACGGTGCCCGCGAACCTCGGCGTGAACCCGTCGCTGACGATCACCGCACTCGCCGAGCGGGCGATGTCGCTCTGGCCCAACCGCGGCGGGCCCGACCCGCGGCCGGCGCCCGGCGAGCCGTACCGCCGTGTCGCGCCCGTCGCCCCCGACCGTCCCGCCGTGCCCGCGGACGCCCCCGGCGCCCTGCGCACGGACCTACCGACCCCGACCTTCGGAGCGCACGCATGACGACCTACCCGCCTGAGCCCTGGACGCTGGTCGGCCGGATGGACCTGTCGACGTTCGTCGTGCCGACCCACACCCTGCCCACCGCGACCTGGCCCGACGGCTGGAGCCCGCTGACGCTCGGCGGCCGCACGCCGGTCGGGGCGGCGTGGGTGGACTACGCGCCCGGCGGGGTCATGAGCTACCGCGAGCTGCTGGTCGCCGTCGCCGGGCGCGTCGGGACCCGCGTCCGCCCGCACATCGTCGCGATCTGGGTCGACAGCCCCGCGTCGCGCGACGGCGGGCGCGAGCTCTGGGGCATCCCCAAGGGCCTCGCGACCTTCGGCGGCGACGCCGGCGCGCCGACGGCGACCCTCGAGGGCGCCGAGCGCCCCGCCGCGTCCGCCCGCCTGCGCCACGGTCCGCGCCTGCCGGTGCGCCCGCACGTCGGCTTCACCCTCGCCCAGGACCTCCACGGCCGGTGCTGGGAGAGCCCGGTGACCACCCGCGCCACGCCCGGGACGCTGCACGCCGACTGGCGCTTCGACCACGAGGGCCCGCTGCAGTTCCTCGCCGGCAAGCGCCCCGTCGCGTCGGCGACCCTCCACGACTTCGCCATGTCCTTCGGGATGACGCCGGCCGACCGTGCGCGGGAGAACCAGCGATGCGGCATCGCTGGCACTGGACGCCAGGATCGCCACACGCTCGGTCCCGCGACACGCCGATGAGCGCCCCGGTCCGGGGCCGGCGGCTCGACCCCGACGCGCGCCGCGAGGAGATCGTCGCCGGCGCCCTGCGCCTGTTCGCCGCGCGCCCGTACGCGGCGGTCTCGACCACCGACCTCGCCCGCGAGGCCGGGGTCGCCCGCGGACTGATCAACCACTACTTCGGCACCAAGCGCGACCTCTACCTCGAGGTCGTGCGCCGCCTGACGACGATCCCCGCGGTCGCCGTCGAGGAGCTGCCGCCGGGCACGGTCGAGGTCCGGGCCGGTGCGGCCGTGGACTGGTTCCTCGACGCCGTCGAGCGCCACCGCGGCCTGTGGCTCTCGGTCGGCACGGGCGCGGCGGGCGACATCGACGTCGACGCGATCCTCGCCGAGGCCGACGAGATCGCCGCCGACCGCGTGCTCGCCGCCCTCGCCCCCGACGCGCCGGACGACCCCTACCGGGCCCGCGTGCGCTCGTTCTTCGGCCTGGTGCGCTCCGCGTCCCGGGAGTGGCTGGTGCGCGGCACGCTCGACCGCGCCGGTACCCGCGCTCTGCTCGTCGACGTCCTGCTCGCCGTCCTGCGCGACACGGCCCACTCGGACAGTCAGGTTTGACCGTTCGCGATCTCGGCGGCACGATCGTCGGCGACACGGTGACCGGCGGGAGACGGGGGAGGTCGAGATGGTGAGCAGCCGCGCCGCGGCCGAGCCGGAGCGACGGTCCCGCGAGCAGCGGACGTCCGACAGCCGCACGCGCATCCTCGACGCGGCGGTGTCCTGCCTCGTGGAGTCGGGCTACGCCGGCACCACCACGCTGACGATCCAGAACCGCGCCGGGGTGTCCCGCGGGCGCCTGCTGCACCACTTCCCGTCGAAGGAGAACCTGCTCGTCGCCGCGGCCCAGCACCTGGCGACCAGCCGGTTCGCCGAGGACGGGCTCGCGCGCGCCGACCTGCCCGCCGCCGACGTCGACGCCGACGCGCGCCTCGACCGGGCCGTCGAGGTCATGTGGTGGACCTACCAGCAGGCCTACTTCTGGGCCTCGGTCGAGCTGTGGACCGCGGCGCGCACGGACGGGGCGCTCGCCGCCGCGCTCCTGCCCGCCGAGCGGCGTCTCGGGGCGGCGATCCGCCAGACCGTCGACGCGTTCTTCGAGGACTACGCCGACCCGGCCCGCGCTGCGCTGCTGCGCGAGACGCTGCTGACCAGCATGCGCGGGGTCGCGCTGACCTACGGCTTCGACCCGCGCGACCCGCAGACCGACCCGCACCTCGAGCAGTGGAAGCAGCTCGCGCGCATGCTCCTGCTGCCCGAGGGCGGGCCCGGCAGGGCCTAGACGAGGGACTTCAGCGTCTCGAGCGACGACTTCACGGTGTCGTGCTCGGGCTCGAGCGGCTGGATGTTGAGCTGGGTGACGCCGGCGGCCGCGAACTCGCGGACCTGCGCGGCGACCTCGTCCTCGGTGCCGATCAGCGACACGGCGTGGACGAGCTCCTCGGGCACCTTCTCCGCCGCCTCGTCCTTGCGGCCGGCGAGGTAGAGGTCCTGGATCTCGGCCGCCTCGTCGGCGAAGCCGTACCGTGCGGCGAGGTCGTTGTAGAAGTTCTTGCCCTTCGCGCCCATCCCGCCGACGTAGAGCGCGAGCGCCGGACGCACGTGCTCGCGCAGCTTGTCCGCGCCCGGCCCGACCGCGAACGGCACGTTGACCGAGGTCTGCAGCTCGCCCAGCGCCGGGTCGCGCTTCGCCTTCCCGGCCTCGAGCGACGCGCCCCAGACCTCCTGCGCCTTGCCCGGGTGGAACCAGATCGGCTCCCACACCTCGGCGAGCTCGGCGGCCATCTCGACGTTCTTCGGGCCGAGCGCCGCCAGCATGATCGGGATCTGCGCCCGCACCGGGTGGTTGATGAGCTTGAGCGGCTTGCCCAGGCCCGTGCCCTGCTCGGGCGGCAGCGGCACCGTGTAGTGCTTGCCGGAGTACTGCACCTTCTCGCGGCGCCACACCTGCCGGCAGATCTCGACGATCTCGCGCGTGCGCCCGACGGGGGCGTCGTACTTGATCCCGTGGAACCCCTCGATGACCTGCGGCCCCGAGGCGCCCATGCCGAGCACGAAGCGGCCGTCGGAGACGTAGTCGAGGCCCGCGGCGGTCATCGCCGTCAGGGACGGGGTTCGCGTGTAGATCTGGACGATCCCGGACTCGATGTGCACCCGCGAGGTGCGCGCCGCGATGTAGCCGAGCTGGCTGACCGCGTCGAAGCTGTACAGCTCCGCCACGCTCACGGCGTCGAGCCCGATCTCCTCGAGCTCGACGAGCTTCTCGACGGTCTCGCGGAAGCCGCCCTGGGCGTACGCGATCCCCATCCCGACCTTCATGGGGCTCATCCGAGCACCACCCGCCCGATGATCTCCTTCATGATCTCCGTCGTCCCGCCGTAGATCGTCTGGACGCGGGTGTCGAGGTACGCCTTGGCGACCGGGTACTCCTTCATGTAGCCGTAGCCGCCGTGCAGCTGGAGGCATCCGTCGATGACCTCCTTGGCCGTCTCGCTGGCCCAGTACTTCGCCATCGAGGCGTCGGCGGGGCCGAGCTTGCCCTCGCCCAGCTCGATGATGCAGCGGTCGACGAACGTGCGGGTCACGGCCAGCTTCGTGGCGAGCTCGGCGGTGGTGAACCGGACCGTCTGGAGCTTCGCGAGCGGCTTGCCGAACGCCGTCCGCTCCTTGACGTAGGTGATCGTGTCCTCGAGCACCCGCTCCGCGCCGGCGGTCGCGCCGACCGCGATCGAGAGGCGCTCCCGGGGCAGGTTCTGCATCAGGTAGATGAAGCCCTTGCCCTCCTCGCCGAGGAGGTTCGTGGCGGGCACGCGCACGTCGGTGAACGACAGCTCGGCGGTGTCCTGGGCGGACATGCCGATCTTCTCGAGGTTGCGGCCGCGCTCGAAGCCGGGGGTGTCCCGCTCGACCACGATGAGGCTGAACCCGTGGGCGCCGGCCTCGGCGTCGGTCTTGCAGACGACGATCACGAGGTCGGACATGATGCCGTTCGTGATGAACGTCTTCTGACCGTTGATCACCCACTCGTCGCCGTCACGGACGGCGCGGGTCTGGATGCCCTGCAGGTCCGAGCCCGTGCCCGGCTCCGTCATGGCGATCGCCGTGATCATCTCGCCGGAGCAGAAGCGCGGCAGCCAGCGCTGCTTCTGCTCGTCGTTCGCCAGGTCGATGAGGTACGGGGCGATGACGTCGTTGTGGAGCGTGAAGCCCAGCCCGCTCGTGCCGGCCCGGGCGACCTCCTCGGTGACGATCCACTGGAAGCGCAGGTCGGGCGTGCCGCCGCCGCCGTACTGCTCGGGGACGTCCATGCCCAGCAGGCCGGTCTTCCCCGCGGTCTCCCAGATCTCGCGGCTGACGTGGCCCTGCTTCTCCCACTCGGGGTGGTAGGGGACGGCCTCCTTCTCCAGGAAGTCCCGGACCATCTGCCGGAAGTCGTTGTGCTCGTCGGAGAAGATCGTGCGCTCCACCGGGTGGCCTCCACTGTGGGGACGTTCGGACGGCGTCGCGGTCCGGGTGAGTCCCCGGGACCGTGCCGGTGCGGCTCAGCGTGGCTGCACCGGCGGGTAACAGTCAAGCCTGACTCTTCCGTCGTTCCGTATGAGCAGTTACGGTCGCGCCTGCGCTGTGGTCGGCGTCACCACTGCCCCGTTTCGTCCGCTTTCCGCGTGGAGGTCCCTCGTGCCGTTCCGGCTGACCGACGTCGTACGCCAGTACGTGAACACCCCCGACCTGGTGGCGATGACGTTCGAGGGTGCGAACACCACCTACGCCGAGATGGACCGCCGCGGCGGCCTCGCCGCCCGCGCCATGGCGGCCGACGGTGTCGGGGCGGGCAGTCGGGTGGTGTGGCTCGGGAAGAACCGCCCCGAGTTCTTCGACCTGCTCTTCGGCGCCCCGCGCGTCCGGGCCGGCACCGCGCCGCTGAACAACCGGCTCACCCACGACGAGCTGATCGCGATCATCGAGGACTCCGCCGCGCCGCTCGTGGTGCTCGGCCCGGACTTCGCCGACCTGCGCGGCCGCGTCGAGGGGCTGGACGCCGTGCGCCGGGTGCTCGTCGTCGGCGACGACTACGAGGGCTGGCTCACTGCGTCCGACGAGGTGCTCGACCCGCCCGACGATGCGCAGGACGACGACTGCGTGCTGCAGCTCTACACCTCGGGCACCACGGGCCTGCCCAAGGGCGTCGTGCTCACCCACACCCAGTTCGCCGCTCTGCTCTCGGTCGGCGACCACTGGGGCTTCGACACCGAGTCCGTCGGGCTCGTGGCGATGCCGCTCTTCCACATCGGGGGCTCGGGCTTCGCGCTGGTCTGCCTGTCGTTCGGGGCGCGGTGCGTGCTGATCGCCGACATCGTGCCCGACCAGCTGCTCGCGACCATGGAGGACGAGGGCGTCACCAACGCCTTCCTCGTGCCCGCGGTGCTGCAGTTCCTCACGGGCGTGCCGGGCGCGGCCGACAAGGACTGGTCGAAGCTGCGCGCGATCGCCTACGGCGCCTCGCCGATCACGAGCACCGTCCTGAACCGGGTGCTCACGACGTTCCGCGCGCCGCTGTTCCAGGTGTACGGCTCGACGGAGACCACCGGCGCGATCAGCCAGCTCGACCCCGACGACCACGACCCCGACGGCCCCCGCGCCCACCTCATGCGCTCGGCGGGCAAGGCCTACCCGTGGGTGGAGCTCAAGGCCGTCGACCCGGCGACCGGCGAGGACGTCGCGCCGAACGTCGTCGGGGAGATCTGGATCCGGTCCTCGCAGGTCACGCCGGGGTACTGGGCGCGCCCGGAGGAGACGGCCAAGGCCCTGTCCGACGGCTGGTTCCACACCGGAGACGCGGGCTACCTCGACGAGGAGGGCTATCTCTTCCTCACCGACCGGATCAAGGACATGATCGTCACCGGGGCCGAGAACGTGTACCCCATCGAGGTCGAGAACGTCCTGTCCGGCCACCCCGACGTCGCCGACGTCGCCGTCATCGGCGTCCCGGACGAGCGGTGGGGCGAGACGGTGAAGGCCGTCGTGGTCGCCAACGAAGGCAGCGAGATCGACACCGACGCGCTGCTCGAGTGGTGCAAGGAGCGGATCGCCGGCTTCAAGCGCCCGCGCTCGGTCGACGTCGTCGACGCCCTCCCGCGCAACCCCTCCGGGAAGATCCTCAAGAAGGACCTCCGCAGGCCCTACTGGGAGGCCGAGGGGCGCCACATCGGCTGACGGCCGCTCCTGGGCGGGAGGACGTCACCATCGGAACATCCACGGTTAACCAGCTCCCCGGATCCTGAACCGCGCTGCCCCCGAATTCGCCCCGCTGAACCGATACAAGGAAGCGAACCCTGTTTCCGCTGCTCAGGGCCAGGGCACGCTGGCTGCATCAGGCCGCGTCGGGCTTCGGGGGTTCGACGCTCGGCCGTTCGGAGGTCGGCCCCGTCTCTGGCGCTGGGGAGCAGCCAGGGGCGGGGCCGACCCATGTCCGGACCTCTCGATCGTGGGCGATGAGGAGCGTCACCCGTCGGGCGGGCGGGTACAGCGTCCTCGTGACGGTTGAGAACACAGGCGTCGCGCTCGTCCGGCAGGCGACCGAGGCGCTGCGGCGACTCGACGCGGAGGGGCGAGCGCTCCGGCCGGACGGCGTCGACCACTTCACCTGGTCCGCGGACGTGCTCGACGAGCTCGCACGCCTGGCCGAGATGCTCGGGCGCGCGGTGGAGCACGTCTCCGGCGAACAGGCGTCCCGCGCCGAGTCGCACGCCCAGGCGCTGGCGACGGCGATCGTGGCGCACCGCAACTCGCTCCTGCGACACGGGCGGGGCGGAGCCCCTTTCCCGGATGGCGGTGACCGGACGCTCCCCGAGGTCATCGTCGACCGACCGCCCGGGGGTATCACACCGGTGGCGGTTGCGGGCTAGACGCGTTATGGGATGAATCGCACGCGGAGCCCACGTACCAGCCCGTAACATGACTGGTGTCGGCCGCGCCCCCCTCGGCCGACCATGGTTCCGGGAGCGCATCCCCCCGCGCTCCCGGAACCCCCATACCTCTCAGGCCGCCGTGCCCAGGTGCTCCAGCACGAGGTCGGCGAGCCGCTCCGGTGTCTCGTCCGGGATCCAGTGGCTCACCCCGCTGAGCACTTCCAGCCGGTACGGACCCGTCACCCAGCGCGGCGTGCCGTCCACCGCCGCGCGCGAGATGGCGACGTCGCCGTCGCTCCACACCAGCAGGGTCGGGGTCGCGACGGTGACCTGCAGGCCCTTGTGCTCCCAGAACGGCATGGCGCGGTACCAGTTGATCGCGCCGGTCAGCGCGGGTCGCAGTCCGCCCTTGGCCGCCAGGGCCGCCTCGTCGCGGCGGGCCTTCTCGGGGCTCTGCCCGGCGCGGCGCGCGGCGGCGGCGAGCCCGCCCGGCCGGCCGAGGAGCCGTTCGGCGACCGCCGGGAGCTGGAAGAAGTACATGTACCAGGACAGCGCGCCCTGCCGGCTCGTCGCCATCGCCTTCACGAACGCCGCCGGGTGCGGCACCGACACCGCGGTCAGCGTGCGCACCCGTTCGGGGTGCAGCGCGGCGAGGGCCCAGGCCACGACCGCGCCCCAGTCGTGGCCGACCACGTGCACGGTCCCGGCGCCCGCGGCGTCGGCCAGGGCGACGACGTCGTCGACGAGCTCCTCGACGCGGTAGGCGCGCCGACCCTCCGGCCGCGCCCCCACCGAGTAGCCCCGCTGGTCGGGGGCCAGCACGCGGTACCCCGCGTCGGCCAGGCGACGGGCGACGGGTTCCCAGCTCGCCGCGGTCTGCGGGAAGCCGTGCAGCAGCAGCACCGGCTCCCCGTCCGACGGACCGTGCTCGGTGACGTCGAAGCGCAGCGCACCACGGGTGTAGGAGTCCACGGCCCCGATCGTGCCGCGCCGACGGCGAATCCGTCGATCTTGTGGTGACCGATCTCGTCCGACAGCGCGACACTCCGTCGAAGTGGCCACCCCGCGGGGGAGGGTCGCGTTACGGTCGGCGCGCACCGCGCCCACCCACGGGCGTGGCGCGGGGGCCGGGACGAGGGAGCGGCGCGAGCGCATGTCCAAAGGGTTGAGACGGTTCCTGATCCTGGTCGTCGTGGCCGTCCTGCTGTTCTTCGTGATCTCGCAGCCGGAGGGTGCGGCCGACGTCGTCCGCTCGATCCTGGCGATCATCGGCGAGGCGCTGTCGTCGATCGCCACGTTCTTCCGCTCGCTCTTCTAGAGCACGGCGAACTCCCCGGCCGCGTAGCGCTCGCGCAGGCGGTGCTTGACGAGCTTGCCGGTGGGCGTGCGGGGCAGGTCGTCGGTGAACACCAGACGCTTGGGCGTCTTGTACCGTGCGATGCGGCCGCGGACGTGCTCGAGCAGCTCCTCGGCCAGCGCGTCCGACGGCTCGTGGCCGGGCGCGGGCTGCACGACCGCGAACACCGACTCGCCCATCTCGTCGTCCGGCACGCCGATCACGGCGACGTCGTACACCGCGTCGTGCAGCGTGAGGACGTCCTCGATCTCCTGCGGGTAGATGTTCACGCCGCCCGAGATGATCATGAAGCTCTTGCGGTCGGTGAGGTAGAGGAAGCCGTCGTCGTCGACGTAGCCGAGGTCGCCGGTGGTCGTCCACGTCTCGTGCTCTGGATGCTGCGCGCCCCGGGTCTTCTCGGGGTCGTTGTGGTACCGGAACGGCACCTGGTCGCGCTCGAAGTAGACGGTGCCGACCTCGCCGGCGGCCAGCTCGCGGCCCTCGTCGTCGCAGACGTGGATCGTGCCCAGCCCGGCGAGCCCGACCGAGCCGGGCCGCTCGAGCCACTGTGCGGAGTTGATGAACGTGATCCCGTTGGCCTCGCTGGAGCTGTAGTACTCGTACAGCACCGGGCCCCACCAGTCGATCATCGCCCGCTTGACGTCGACCGGGCACGGCGCCGCCGCGTGGATCGCGACGCGCAGGCTGGAGACGTCGTAGCGGTTCCGCGTCTCCTCTCCCAGCTTGAGCATGCGGACGAACATCGTCGGCACCCACTGGCTGTGGGTCACCCGGTAGCGCTCGATCGCGGCGAGGGCCTGTTCCGGGTCGAAGCGGTGCATCATCACGACGGTGCCGCCGGTCGACTGGATCGTGGCGCCGAAGCGCAGCGGTGCGGCGTGGTACACGGGCGCCGGCGAGAGGTAGACGGTGTCCTCGCCGAAGCCGTACATCGGCTTGAACACCGCGATGTAGAGGTCGCCCGGCTCGTCGATCTGGCGCTCGGGCAGGTTCGGCTTGATCCCCTTGGGGCGCCCGGTGGTGCCGGAGCTGTAGAGCATGTCGCCGCCGCGCGGCTGGTCGGCCATCGGCTCGGCGCTCTGCGCGCCGACGACCTCGTCGTAGTCGTCGTGGCCCGCGACCGCGCCGCCGAAGGCGAGGCGCAGCGTGACCCCCGGGGTCCCCTCGACGATCGCCCTGGCGAGCTCGTCCTTCGCCGCCGAGACGACCAGGGCGCGGGCGCCGCAGTCGTCGACGATGTAGGCGGCCTCGTCGGGGGAGAGGTGGTGGTTGACCGCGGTGACGAGCAGGCCGGCGCGCTGGGCGGCCCAGTAGACCTCGAAGACGCGCGGGTGGTTGTCCGAGAGCAGGGCGACGACGTCGCCGCGGCGCAGGCCGTGCTCGTGCAGCGTGCGTGCCAGGCGCACCGAGCCGTCCTCGAGCTGGCGGTAGGTCAGGCCCTCACCGGTCTCGGCCATGATCACCGCGGGGCGGTCGGGGTGGGTGGCGGCGAACGTCCCGGGATACATCGTCGGCTCCTCGGCGATCACGTCTGAACGGCCGCCGTAGAGTAGATTATGTTCTGTTCGAGGGGAACCGATCGCCGCGGGGAGGACGACGCCGATGCCGACGGCGACCCGGCAGGCCTACTTCGACCAGGCGCTGCGCGTGCTCGCCCGCGAGGGGCGCAACGGGCTGCGCATCGGGAAGCTCTGTGCGGCCGTGGGCGTCACCAGCGGATCCTTCTACCACCACTTCGGCAGCTGGGAAGGGTTCGTCGCGGCGCTGCTCGAGCACTGGGAGCGCGAGGAGGTCGGGCGCCTCGTCGAGATGGTCAACGCCACCAGCGACGACCCCGTCGAGCGCGTGACGCTGATGAAGCACCTCGCGCTGACGATCCCGCACGAGGCGGAGACGGCGATCCGCGCCTGGGCGACGGTCGACCCGACGGTCGAGGCCGCCCAGCGCGCCGTCGACCGGGGGCGCGTGCAGGCGCTCGCCGACGTGCTCGCGCCCGTCGTCGCCGACGTGCGGGCGCGCGAGCGTCTCGCGGCCCTCGGGATCGCGGTGCTCGCCGGGCACCAGCAGATCGCGGGCGTCGTCGACGCCCCGCTCGCGGCCCTGCTCGACGAGTTCGAGGTCGCCGTGCGCGCGCACGCCGACGTCGACTGGGAGCACGCGGCCGACCCGTGGCGGGCGGAGGCCCCGGCGCGCGACGACCGGTGATCGTGGCGGAAATCCTGACGTTGGACGTCAGCGTGGCCGCCACGCTGACACCTCAGTTGGCGTAGTGCGGGGCGCGGCCCTGGGTGAAGGCGGTGACGGCCTCGGTGAGGTCGTCGGAGATCAGCGCCGAGGCGTTCCACGTCGCGATCTGGTCGAGGCCGTCGGCGATCGAGTGGTCGCGGGCGTAGGTGATCGCGTGCTTCGTGCCGCGCAGGGCCAGCGGGGACTTGGCGGCGAGGCCGCGGGCGATCTCGGTGACGTGGGCGAGGAGCGCCTCGGGGTCGTCGCCCTCGACGCAGTCGTTGACCAGGCCCATGGCCCGGGCCTCCTCGCCGCGCACGTCGCGGCAGGTGTAGGCCATCTCGCGGGCGCGGCCCTCGCCGACGATCCGCGGCAGGCGCTGGAGCACGCCGACGTCGGCGGCGAGGCCCATGTCGACCTCTTTGAGCGAGAACTTCGTGCGCGGGGTCGCGTAGCGCAGGTCGCAGACCACGGCGAGGTCGAGCCCGGCGCCGACGCACGCGCCCTGGATCGCGGCGAGGACGGGGACCCGGCAGCGCTCGACGGTGGTCAGCACGTCCTGGAGGTCGAGGATCAGGCGGCGCAGCGCCTCGCGGGCGCGGCCCGGGTCGGCGCTGGCGGGGGCCATGCCCTGGATCTCGGCGAGCATCGAGAGGTCGATCCCGGCGCAGAAGTGCTTGCCGGCGCCGGTGAGGACCACCGCCCGCACCGCGGGGTCGTCGTCGAGCGCGCGGAACGTCTCGCGCAGCTCGTGCCACAGCGTGCGGTCCAGCGCGTTGGCCGCCTGCGGGCGCTCGAGGCGCACGGTCGCGACACCGCCGTCACGGGTGACCGACAGTGCGGTGGTGGCCGGTGCGTCCAGCGTGCTCACGTCCGGGCTCCTCTCAGGAGTTCACGCAGAGTTCGGGGCACGACGCTCTCATGTCCGGAACGTCCCGGCGCGCCACGCGGTTGACCAGGCATGACCACCGCAGTGCACGCCCGTCCCGGAGCGCCCGCGCGCACCGCCGATCGCATCGGCCGGGGTCTGCTCCTCCTCGCCGCCGTCAGCTCGGTCGCCGCGTTCGTCGGCGGCCTCGCGACGATGGCCGCGGCGCCCCCGGACCGGCCGGTCGTCGAGGGCTGGCGCACGTTCGGCTTCCTCGTCTTCACCGGGCTGTGGGTGCTGCTCGCGCTGCGGCCGCGCACGTCGCCGGGGCTCTGGGAGCTGGTGTTCCTCCACAAGATCGCGATGGTGGTCCTCACCCTCGCGGTCCTCGACGTCCCCGAGGCGGCCACGGCGCTCGTCGTCGACGCGACCCTCGTCGTCGTCACCGCGATCGCCTACGTGCTCACGCGCGGCTGGCTCTCCTGGACGGTGTGGCGGGACACGCCCGCCTGACCGTCGCGCACCCTCACCGTGGGTGGTCGAATGGTGACGCAGGTCTCGCGTCCGTAGCACAACGTACGTTATGGTCGCCCTCGCGGCCCCGGGCGAGAGCTGGCACGAGGACACCACCCGCGAGGAGGTATCGATGAAGATCCAGGTGGACTGGGACAGGTGCACGGGGATGGGCATGTGCGAGTCGCTCGCCCCCGACGTGTTCGAGGTCGACGACGACGGCTCGCTGATCGTGCACGCCGAGGAGGTCCCGGAGGGGATGGAGAGCGACGTCCGCGAGGCCGTCGCCGCGTGCCCGACCGAGGCCCTCTCGCTCGAGGGCGAGTGAGGGCGTGACGCACCTGGTGGTGGTCGGGGCCTCGCTGGCCGGCCTCCGGGCGGTCGAGGCCGTCCGGCGTGACGGCTTCGACGGCGACGTCACGCTGGTCGGGGCGGAGGAGCACCTCCCCTACGACCGGCCCCCGTTGTCGAAGGAGTACCTCTCGGCCGACGAGTGCCCCGACCCCCGCTACCGCGAGGAGGAGACGTTCGCCGGCGACCTCGACGTCGAGCTGGTGCTCGGCACGCCGGCTTCCGCTCTCGACACCACGGCGCGCACCCTGACCGTCGGGGACCGCACGCTGTCCTACGACGGTCTGGTCATCGCCACCGGCGCGCACGCCCGCGTCCTGCCGGGCACCGAGCACCTCGAGGGCGTGCACACCGTGCGCACCCTCGACGACGCCATCGCCCTGCGGGCCGCCCTGCGCGCCGAGCACGCGAAGCGCCTCACGGTCGTCGGCGCCGGGTTCATCGGCTCCGAGGTGGCCGCGGTCGGCCGCAAGCTGGGCCTCGAGGTGACGATCCTGGAGGCGCTCGAGACCCCGCTGGCCCGCGCGGTCGGCGAGCGGATGGGGCGCGCGCTGACCCACCTGCACCGCCGTCACGGCACCGAGGTGCGCACCGGGGTCGCGGTCGAGGAGGTCCTGTCCGAGGACGGCCGGGTCACCGGCGTGCGCCTGGGCGACGGCACCGAGCTGGCCACCGACGTCCTCGTCGTCGGCATCGGCGCGCGGCCCGCCACCGACTGGCTCGAGGGCTCCGGGCTGACCATCGACGACGGGGTCGTCGCCGACGAGACCCTCGCGGCCGCGCCCGGCGTGTACGTCGCGGGCGACGTCGCGCGCTGGCCGAACGCGCTGTTCACCGACGTCGCCGACGGCACCATGCGCCTCGAGCACTGGACCTCGGCGGCCGACCAGGGCGGGCGCGCCGCCCGGCACGCGGTCGACCCGTCGGCGGCGAAGGCCTACGAGACCGTGCCGTACTTCTGGTCCGACTGGTACGACGGCCGCGTCCAGTTCGTCGGGATCGCCGCGGGCGAGGACATCGAGGTCGTCGCCGGCGACGACACCGAGGGCGGGCCGTTCACCGCGATCTACCGCGCCGGCGACCGGATCGTCGGCGCCCTGGCCGTCGACATGCCCGCCGAGGTCATGAAGTACCGGCGGCTCATCGGTGGACGCAAGAGCTGGGACGACGCCCTGGAGCTCGCCGAGCAGCGGCGCCGGCAGCGCGCGGAGAAGGCCAGGAGAGCCGCCGAGGAGCAGGGAGCCAGCACGTGACCACCACGGCCGACAAGCCCGACATCGACCCCCTCGACCTGTCCTCGCTGGACTTCTGGGGCCGGCCGATGGCCGAGCGGGACGCGACGTTCGCCGAGCTCCGGCGCGAGCGCCCGATCTCCTGGCACCGGCCGCCGGAGGGCATGCTCATGCCCAGCGAGGACGACCCGGGGTTCTGGGCCGTCGTGCGCCACTCCGACATCGGCTACATCAGCAAGACCCCGAAGCTCTTCTGCTCCGGGCAGGGCGTGCAGTTCCAGGACGCGCCGCCCGAGCTGCTCGAGGCGTCGCAGTCGTTCCTCGCGATGGACGCGCCCCGGCACACCAAGCTCCGCAAGATCGTCAGCGCGGCGTTCACCCCGAAGCAGGTGGCGCGCGTCGAGGACCGCATCGCGCAGCGCGCGTCCACGATCGTCGACCAGCTCCTCGAGCACGGCTCCGACGGGTCCGACGGCGACTTCGTCCAGCTCGTGGCCAAGCAGCTGCCGATGGGCACGATCTACGACCTCATGGGTGCGCCCGAGGAGATGCAGGACGGGCTCGCCGAGGCCGCCGACCTGCTCGTCGCGACCAACGACCCGGACGTGCTGGAGAACCTGGGCCTCGAGGACCCGCTCGCCGCCGGTGGCCAGGCGCTGATGGGGCTGCTCGGCCCGGCGATGGAGCTGGTCGCGGCCCGGCGCGCGGAGCCCCGCGACGACCTCATGACCAACCTCGTGCAGGCGGAGGTCGACGGCGAGAGCCTCACCGACCCGGAGATCGGCGCGTTCTTCGTGCTCCTGTCGGTGGCGGGCAACGACACCACCCGCAACACCATCGCCCACGCGATGCACCAGCTCACCGAGCACCCGGACCAGCGGGCCTGGCTCGCCGAGGACCTCGACGGGCGGATGCGCTCCGCCGTCGAGGAGTTCGTGCGCCACGCGTCGCCGGTGCTGACGTTCCGCCGCACCGCGGTCGAGGACACCGAGCTGCGCGGGCACCGCATCGCCGCCGGCGACAAGGTCGTCATGTTCTACGAGTCGGGCAACCGGGACGATGAGGTCTTCTCGGACCCGCAGCGCTTCGACCTGTCCCGCGACCCGAACCCGCACGTCGGCTTCGGGGGTGGCGGACCGCACTTCTGCATGGGCAACATGCTCGCGCGCACCCAGTTGCGGCAGATCTTCTCGCAGCTCCTGACGCGGGCCCCGGGCCTGACCGTGGGGCAGCCCGAGATGCTGCGCAGCAACTTCGTGCACGCGGTGAAGACCATGCCCTGCTCGCTCGGGGGCTGAGCCCGTCCCCCAGCGGGACGGTGAGGGGGCGCAGAGTGGCGCAGTCGACGCTGGTCCTGTCCGGGGCCCGGTCCCGGGTCGAGCGGGAGCTGGTCCGGCAGTGGACGGAGTCGACCTACGGGGACGACCCCGTGCGGGTCGTCCCCGACGACGGCCGCGAGCTCGCCGGCGCCCTCGACGGCGCGGGTCCCGACACCACCGTCGTGCCCGTGCGCGTGGTCTGGCCGCCCGCCGAGCGCGGCTCCTCGGACTCGCCGGCGCTGACCGACCTGCTGTCCCTGAGCGCGCGGCGCCGGACCCTGCGCCACGCGCACGCCCGCGTGCGGGGCTGGTCGGACGCGCGGGGCCGGGTCGTCGCGGGCGATGCGGCATCGCTGGCGGAGCTGCGCCGCGAGGGCGACCGCGAGCTCGGGACGCCGGACGGCGCGGGCTTCGTGGCGTTCGTGCGCCGCCGGGCCACGCTGGCCTGCGACCGCGCCGAGCGCCGCCTCACCGGCGACCGCTACAAGGTGCCGCGGCTGATGGCCGAGCAGATCGTCGCGTCGGCCGCGGTCCGCGAGCGGGCGACGGCCCTGGCCGGCGAGCTGGGGCTGTCGGCCGACGAGGTGCTCGCCCGCACGGCGTCCTGCCTGGCGGAGATGGCCGCGGTGCAGAGCCCGCCGGCGATCGAGGCGTTCCGCTCGGTGATGAGCCCGCTGCACCGCCGGGCGTGGGACCTCGACGTGGACACCTCGAGCCTCGGTGACCTGCGCGACCAGGGCCGCCGCCGGCCGCTGGTGTTCCTGCCGTCGCACCGCAGCTACGCCGACCCGCTGGTGCTCGCCGAGGTGCTGCACGCCCACGACTTCCCCCGCAACCACGTCCTCGGTGGCAACAACCTCGCGTTCTGGCCGCTCGGCACGCTCGGGCGCCGCGCGGGGATCGTGTTCATCCGCCGCAGCTTCGGCGACGACGCGGTCTACAAGTTCGCCGTCCGCGAGTACTTCGGCCATCTCCTCGACAAGCGCTTCAACCTCGAGTGGTACATCGAGGGCGGGCGCACCCGCACCGGGAAGCTGCGCCCGCCGAAGTACGGGCTGCTGCGCTACCTCGTCGACGCCGCCGACCAGCTGCCGTCCGACTCCCCGGGCGCCGACCCGCTGCTCGTCCCGGTGTCGCTGCACTACGACCAGCTCCACGAGGTCGGCGCGCTGGCCGCCGAGCAGGGCGGCGCGGGCAAGAAGGCCGAGGGGCTCGGCTGGCTCGCCGGCTACATGCGCGACCAGCAACGCCGGATCGGCTCGGCCCGCATCCGCTTCGGCGAGCCGATCGCCCTGCGCGACGCCCTGCGCGACGCCGGCGAGGGCTCGGCGCAGCTGGAGAAGGTCGCGTTCCGGGTGTGCCTGGGCATCAACCGGGCCACGCCGGTGACGCCCACGTCCGTCGTCACGTTCGCGCTGCTCGGGGCGGGCGGGCGGGCGCTGACTCATCAGCAGGTCCGGGACGTCGTCGCACCGGTGCGGCGGCTGCTCGCCGACGAGCCCGCCATCGGCGACCTGGACACCGGCGACGGAGTCGCCGAGACCCTCGACCGCCTCGTGTCGGTCGGCGTCGTCGAGCGCTTCGACGCCGGCCCGCAGACCGTCTGGTCGATCGGCCCCGACCGCCACCACGTCGCCGCCTTCTACCGCAACGGCGTGCTGCACCACCTGCTCAACCGGGCCGTGCTGGAGATGGCGCTGATCGCGGTCGTCGACGCGGGCGGTGAGCTCGACCGCGAGCAGGTCCTCGAGGCGTGCTGGGCGGAGGCGCTGCACCTGCGCGACCTGCTGAAGTTCGAGTTCTTCTTCCCCCGCAAGCGCGACTTCCGCGACGAGCTGCTCGCCGAGCTCGACCGCCTCGCGCCCGGCTGGACGGACACGCCGGCCTCGCCCGGGGACGCCGCCGCGATCCTCGGGAACGCCGACCTGCTCGTCGCGCCGCGCACGCTGCTGCCGTTCGTCGAGTCGCAGTGGGTCGTCGCGACGGTGCTCGCCGACCACACCGGGGCTCTCGAGGACCGCGACCCGTTCCTCGAGGCGTGCACCGGGCTCGGCCAGCAGTGGTGGCGCCAGCAGCAGCTGCAGGGCGCCGACGTCGTGTCCCGCGAGCTGTTCACCACCGCGCTGCGGGCCGCCGACAACCGCGGGCTGCTCGGCGCCGACGCCACACCGGAGGCCCGCGCGGCCTGGCGCGACGAGGTCGCCGCGGTACGGGACCGGTTGCGGCGGGCGGCCGAGCGCGAGGGCGAGCTGCGAGCGGAGGTGTTCGGTGCCGCGCACCAGTGAGCTCGGTGTCCTCGCCGCCCGGCGCGCCGCCATCCGCGCGGCGCCCGCGGGCAGCGTCGCCGTGGTCGACGAGACCGCCCTGCTCGCGACCTCGGCGGTGGCCGCGCACGCGGGCGAGGCGCTGCGCTCCGGGCGCACCGCGTGGCGCGCGCTGCCCGGCGACGTCGCGCTGCTCGCGGGCGCCGGCGACGACGAGGACGCGGTCCGGCGGCTGGTCGCGGGCTGGGCGGGGGAGGACGAGCCCGCACTGGCCCGGCGCGCACGGGCGGTCCTGCGCGACGAGCTGGGCGCCGCGCTGCGCCCGGAGATGTGGTCGCTGGTGCTCGAGCACCGCCGGGCCGGGCACCACGTCGTCGTCACCGGCCACGCGCCGCGCCCGGTGCTCGCCCCGATCGCCGAGGACCTCGAGGCCGACGAGCTGATCGCCACCGAGGTGGCCGTCGGCGAGGGCACGCTGACCGGCGAGGTCGAGGGGCCCGTGCTGTTCGACGGCCGCGGCGGGCGCAAGGCGGCCGCGCTGGGCGGGCGCGCCGTGGCGTTCGCCTACGCCGGGCCCGGCGCGGAGGCGCTGCTGGCGGCGGCGGAGCACCCGCTTGTCGTGTCGGCCACCCCGCGGGACGGCGAGCATCCCGTCCTGCCCGTCGCGCCCCGCGGCGGCACGCTCGCGACGCCGGGCGACGTCCTGCGCACCGCCGGCTTCTACGGCGCGCTGGCGAGCGCCGCGGGCACGGCGGCCGCGGTCGGGCTCGCCCGCCGCTCGCGCCGGCACATGATCGACCTGACGTGCTCGGTCACCGGCGACCTCGGCCTGGCGCTCGCCGGGATCGACGTCGAGGTCACCGGCGCCGAGCACCTGTGGTCGGCGCGGCCCTGCGTGTTCGTGTTCAACCACCAGTCGAAGATCGACGTCGCGCTGCTCATGAAGCTGCTGCGCGGCGGGTTCACCGGCGTCGCCAAGGCCGAGGCCGCGTCGATCCCGCTGTGGGGCGCGATGTTCAAGCTCGCCGGCGTCGCGTTCGTCGACCGCGGCAACACCCGGCAGGCGAAGGAGGCCCTCGAGCCCGCGGTGCGCAAGCTGCGCGACGAGGGCTGGTCGCTGGCCATCGCCCCCGAGGGCACGCGCTCGCCCACCCCGCGGCTGGGGCGCTTCAAGAAGGGCGCGTTCCACATCGCGATGCAGGCCGGCGTGCCGATGGTCCCGATCGTCATCCACGACGCCGGCGAGGTCATGTGGCGCGGGCACCAGACGCTGCGCGGGGGCACCGTGCACGTCGACGTGCTGCCGCCGATCGACACCGCGGACTGGACGGTCGGGACGCTCACCGAGCACGTCGAGGACGTCCGGAGCCGGTTCGTCGCCGTGCTGGAGGGGGCCACGTGAGCCTCGACCCGACCCCGCCCCGCAGCGACGACGGCCGCCTGCTCTGGTCGCGCTCGGAGGAGCTGACCGGCTTCGAGGCGCTGATGTGGCGCGTCGAGGCCGACCCGCGGATGCGCTCCACGGTCGTCCTCGTCGAGACCCTCGACCGCGAGCCGGACTGGGACCGCTTCGTCGCCGCCACCGACTGGGCGTCGCGGGTGGTGCCGCGGTTCCGCGAGCGGATCGTCACCCCGTTCCTGGGGGCGGGGACGCCGCACTGGGCGCTCGACCCCGACTTCGACCTGCACTACCACCTGCGGCGCCTGCGGCTGCCCGACGGCGCGGGGACGCCGGGGCTGTTCACCCTCGCCGAGCAGATCGCGATGACGCCGCTCGACTCGTCGCGGCCGCTCTGGGAAGCGACGATCGTCGGCGGCCTGCCCGACGGCGGGGCGGCGCTGGTGTTCAAGCTCAGCCACGTCCTGTCCGACGGGATGGGGCTCGCCCAGCTGCTGGCCGGGCTGCACTCGCGGACGCGGGAGTCGATGACCGACAAGCCGCAGCCGCCCCCGCCGTCCGGGCCGCCGGCGACCCTGTCGCACGAGGTGGTGCGGCAGGTCCGCAGCGACCTCGGCCTGGTGGGCGGGGCCGGTAAGAGCCTGCTGGGGGCGGCCGCGTCGCTGGTCCGGCCGGACCGAGCGGTGCGCGACGCGGTCGCCTACGTGGTGTCCGCGCGCCGCGTGCTCTCGCCGCCGCCCGCGCCGCCGCTGCCGGTGCTCGCCCACCGCAGCCCGTCGTGGCGCTTCCGCACGCTCGACGTGCCCTTCGCCGAGCTGCGCGCGGCCGGGAAGTCGGTCGGCGGGTCGGTCAACGACGCCTACGTCGCCGGGCTCCTGGGGGCGTTCCGGCGGTACTCCGAGCGCCGCGGGGAGCCGCTGCCGCCCGACCGGCTCATGCCCGTGACGCTGCCGGTGTCGATCCGCCGCGAGGAGCACGAGCCCGGCGGCAACCACTTCGCGCCCGCGCGGCTCTCGGCGCCGGTCGGGATCGTCGACCCGGCCGCGCGGGTCGTCGACGTCCGGCGGCGCATGAAGATCGCGCTCGGCGAGCCGGCCCTGGAGAGCGTCGAGATCGTCAGCGCCTGGCTCGCCCGCCTGCCGGGCGCGGTCGTCGCCGGCTTCGGGGGCGGCGCGACGAAGAGCAACGACCTGCAGGCCAGCAACATCCCGGGCCTGCGCGACGACGCCTTCCTCGCCGGCGCGAAGATCGTGCGCAGCTACCCGTTCGCGCCGTTGCCCGGCTGCGCGGCGATGATCGCGATGGTCACCCACGGCGACACGTGCTGCGTCGCCGCGAACCTCGACGCCGCCTCGTTCACCGACCTCGAGGGCTTCACCCACGACCTCGCCGACGGGTTCGCCGAGGTGCTGGCGATGGGGCGGGCACATGACTGAGCCCCTGGTGCTCCTGCACGGGGCGAGCATGTCGGCGCGCGCGTGGGAGCCGGTCCGGGCGGCGCTCGAGGCGCACCACGAGGTCCTCGTGCCGACGATGGCCGGGCACCGCGGCGGCGCGGCGTGGCCCGACGGCACGCCGGTCGGCGTGGCCGGGATCGTCGACGACGTCGAGACGCTCATGGACGCCGCGGGCATGCCGACCGCGCACCTCGTCGGCAACTCCCTCGGCGGCTGGGTGGCCCTCGAGCTCGCGCGGCGCGGACGGGCGCGCTCGGTGGTGGCGCTGTCGCCGGCCGGGGGCTGGGGCAACGGGTGGGACCTGCGCCGGCTGGTGTGGTCGTTCCGGCTGGGCTCGGCGCTGGCCGGGTCGACGACCTTGCGCACGGCGGCGCGCCGGCCGTGGATGCGCCGCCTGCTGCTCGCGCGGGTGCTCGAGCGCGGCGACCGGGTGCCGACCGAGGACGTCGGCGAGCTCTTCGACGACCTCGCCGGCTGCGTGATCCTCCGCGAGCTGCTCGACGGCGCCGCCGAGCACGGGGGCGTCGCGCCGTTCGACGACCTGCCCTGCCCCGTGCGCGTCGCCTGGTCCGGGCGCGACCGTCTCATCCCCTGGCGACGCCACGGCGTCGCGCTGCGCGAACGTCTGCCCGGCGCGGAGTTCGTGCGCCTGCCCCGCGTCGGTCACGTGCCGATGTGGGACGACCCCGACCTGGTGGTCGACGCCGTCCTCGGCGTGACCACCGCCCACCGAACCCTGGAGACGCCCGCATGATCGGCACCGAGACCGACCTCGACATCGACGGCACCCGCGGGCGCGTCGTCGTGCGCCGCCGCGACCCGGAGGCCGCGCCGCGCCGGGTCGTGCTCGTCGCCCACGGCTACGGCGAGCACTCCGGGCGCTACGCACACGTCCTCGACCGGCTCGCCGGCGACGGCGCCGTCGTCTACGCGCCCGACCACCAGGGCCACGGGCGCTCGGAGGGCGAGCCGGTGCTCGTGCACGACCTCGAGGAGGTCGTCGAGGACCTCGACCAGGTCCGGCGCGTCGCGCGCAACGAGCACCCCGACCTGCCGATCGTCCTGCTCGGGCACTCGATGGGCGGCCTGATCGCCGCCCGCTACGCCCAGCGCTACCCCGACGTCCTCGCGGGCCTCGTGCTCACCGGGCCCGTCGTCGGCGGCAGCCCGGGCATCTTCGGGCTGCTCGAGTACGACCCGATCCCCGAGGTCCCGATCGACCCCGCGGTGCTCTCCCGCGACCCCGCCGTCGGCGAGGCCTACGCGGCCGACCCGCTGGTGTGGCACGGGGCGTTCAAGCGCCCGACGCTCGAGGCGTTCGTGGCCTCGGTGGAGGCGATCGCCGCGGGGCCGGGGTTCGGCGACCTGCCCGTGCTCTGGGTGCACGGCGAGGACGACCAGCTCGTGCCGATGGACTCCACGCGCCCGGTGATGGAGAAGCTCGCCGGCAGCGACCAGACGACCCGGATCCACGCCGGCGCGCGCCACGAGGTCCTCAACGAGACCAACAACGCCGAGATCCTCGACGACGTCAGCGCGTTCGTCGCGCGCGTCGCCGGTTAGACCGGGGCGGGCTCGCCCTCGCCGCTCAGCGCGCGGCGCATGAGGTGCATGGCGAGCACGACCGAGCGCTCGCGGATGTCGCCGCGCTCGCCGGGCAGCACCGGGTCGCGGGCGAGCGTGCGCCCGTCGGCGGTGCGCACGCAGAAGCAGACGTAGCCGACCGGCTTCGCCTCGGTGCCCCCGCCCGGCCCGGCGACGCCCGTGATCGCCACCGCGATCGTCGCGCCGAAGCGGGCCAGGGCGCCGTCGGCCATGGCCTCGGCGACCTGCGGCGACACCGCCCCGTGGGCATCGATCAGCTCGCGGGGCACGCCGAGCAGGTCGGCCTTGGCGTCGTTCGAGTACGAGACGACGCCGCCGGCCACGTGTGCGGACGCGCCGGCCGGGGCGGTCAGCCTCCCGGCGAGCAGGCCGCCGGTGCACGACTCGGCGGTGGCGACGACCTGGCCGTCGAGCAGCTCGAACAGCAGCTCGTCGATCGTCTGCCCGGTGCGCGAGAAGATCGTGCGCCCGTGCCGGCGGTCGATCTCGGCGACCACCGCGTCGCGCGCGGTCGCCGCGGCCGTCGAGCCGGGGGCGTGGCGCAGGTCGACCTCGAGGGTGAAGTCGCGCAGGCAGGTCGTGATCTCCAGCGGCGTGAGGTCGGTGGTGTCGCCGACGTCGCGCAGGGTCGCGGCGATCTCGGACTCGGGCACCCCGAACAGGCGCAGGTGGGTCTCGGCCCAGGGCGCGGTCCGCGCGAGGACGTCGCGCACCGGCCCGCTCGCCAGCGCCTCGTCCCACATCGCGCGGACCTCGCGCGGCGGGCCGGGCAGCACGAGCACCGTCGGGCCGCCCCGCTCCGGGTGGGGCGGCACCGCCAGCCCCGGCGCCGTGCCGGCCGGGCGGATCGGCGTCGCCCCGCGCGGCACCATCGCCTGCTTGCGGTTGGCGGCGGCGAGGGCGTCGGCGTCCCAGCGCAGGCGGTCGGCGAACTTGGCGATGATGTCGCCGACGACCTTCTCCATGTGCTCGTCGAGCTCGAGCGGCCGGTCGGTCTCGGCGGCGACGACCTCGGCGGTGAGGTCGTCGGCGGTGGGGCCGAGCCCGCCGGTGGTGACGACGAGGTCGATGCCGTCGCCGGCGAGGAAGCGCAGCGCCGCCGCCATGTCCTCGCCGCGGTCGCCGACGAGCACGAGGTGGGACACCTCGACGCCGAGATCGCCGAGGCGCTCGGCCACCCAGGGGCCGTTGCGGTCGGTGATCCGCCCGGTCAGCAGCTCGCTGCCGGTGGCGACGATCCCCGCCCGCACCCCGCCGAGACGTCCGCCGTCGGTTCCGTGCCCCTCGTCGGCCACGCCGCACCCCGCTCTCCGGTCGACTCCCGCTCTCATCCCACCAGAGCGCGCCGCTGTCGGCCGACTGACGGCGGACCGTGCTGGGCCGGTCGGGTGGTTCTCCCTCGAACGGCACCACAAGGGTGCGTCGTCGTGCACATCTGTACCGGTGGGTCATCGTTGAACGGGGTACAGGGTGCATAGTGGTCCGGGCGAGTGAACTACTGGGCAGTCAAGTGATCACGATGTGTTGCCGACCGTGAACGCGGCGAGGATGTGGTCGGCGGTGGGTCCGGCGGACGTCGGGGGACGACCGGGAAGGAGTGTGGTGCCGTGAGCCACGCTCCCGTGGCGTCCGTGGTCACCCGTCTCGTCGCCCCCACGCTCGCCGCGCCGGCGGAGGTCTCGCCCGTCGCCGTGGTCGTCCTCGGTGCCCTCCTCGTGCTGGTCGTCGTGATCGCCGTGCTCGGCCTGCTCGTCCAGCGGCTCCGGCGCCGCCGGCACGACGCGGCCGCCGCGGAGCTCGCCGACCGCCTGCGCCGCGACGCGTACCGCGACCCGCTGACCGGCCTGCTCAACCGCGAGGGCTTCCTGCACGCGGACCCCGCGCCCGGCGGTGCCGTCGCGGTCGTCGACCTGCGTCTGCTCGGCGCCGTGAACGACACGCTCGGTCACGCCCGGGGCGAGGTCTTCGTCCGGCTCGCCACCGAGCGGATGGTGAGCGTGCGCCTGCCCGTCCTCACCGGGACCCCGCCCGTCGCGGCCCGCCTCGAGGGCGACACCTTCGCCGTGCTGCTGCCGGGCGTCGACGGCCACGAGGCCCACACCGCCGCGGAGGACCTGCGCGAGCGCCTCCTCGCTCCCTATCTCGTGGAGGGCGTGCGCTTCGAGCCGCCGGTCGTCGTCGGGGTCGCCGCCGACGGGCCCTGGCTCGCCGACGTCCCCGCCGGCCCCGAGCGCACCGCCGCCCTGCTGCGCCGCGCCGACGTCGCCCTCGCCGCGACGCGCGACGGCGGCGACCCGGTGCGCTGCTACGAGCCGAGCATGGGGGAGCGGGCGGCGCGGCGCCTGCGCCTCATCCGCGGCTTCTCGGCGGCCGTCGCCCGCCGCGACGTCCGCGTCGACTTCCAGCCCGTCGTGTCCCTCGGCGAGCGCACCGTGGTCGGGGTCGAGGCGCTGGCGCGCTGGGACCACCCCGAGCTCGGGCTGCTGCTGCCCGACGAGTTCGTCCCCGTCCTCGAGGCCACCGGGCAGATCGCCGAGCTGACCTCGTTCGTCCTCGACGAGTCGCTCGCGGCCGCGCGCCGCTGGCTCGACCGCGGGATGCGCCTGTCGGTGGCCGTGAACGTCTCGGTCGGCAACCTCGCGGCGTCGGACTTCCCCGACGAGGTGGCGACGCTGCTCGCCGCCCACCGCGTGCCCGCCGAGCTGCTCACCCTCGAGCTGACCGAGTCCGGGGTGTCCTCGGAGCGGGACGTCGCGCTGCCGGTGCTGCGCAGGCTGCACGCGCTGGGCTGCCACCTCGCCGTCGACGACTTCGGCACCGGCCAGTCGTCGCTGGCGCACCTGCGCCGGCTCCCCGTCGACCAGGTCAAGATCGACAAGAGCTTCGTGCTGGGGATGGGCACCGAGTACGGCGACGTCGCCGTCGTGCGCGCCATCGTCGAGATGGGCCACACGCTGGGGCTCACCGTGGTGGCCGAGGGGGTCGAGCAGGCGGCCGTGCGCGTCGCGCTCGCCGAGATGGGCTGCGACGTTGCGCAGGGCTACCTGGTGTCCCGTCCGCTGCCCGCGCGGTGCTTCGACAGCTGGCTCGACTCGCTCGACGTGCACCCCGGCGAACCGGGTGCCACGGCCGGACCCCGGACGCTGATCGCGTGACGCGCCCTGTAGTCTTGTGCACGGCCCGCGAGGGCAAGGCCCCTTTAGCTCAGTCGGCAGAGCGTCTCCATGGTAAGGAGAAGGTCTACGGTTCGATTCCGTAAAGGGGCTCTCGGTGAGCATGCCGGCGAACCTGGGTTCGCCGGCTTCGTCATGAGACGGGTGCTCTCCGCGGCGGTGTAGCTCAGTCGGTAGAGCAAACGGCTCATAATCGTTGTGTCGCCGGTTCAAGTCCGGCCACCGCTACCACCCAGGTCGTGGGTCCGTCCCGCGGGCACTGCTGCAGCACCGTATCGAGAGGAACCTCCGTGGCCACCACCGACATCCGTCCGAAGATCACGCTGGCCTGCGAGGAGTGCAAGAACCGCAACTACATCACGCGCAAGAACCGGCGGAACGACCCCGACCGCCTCACGATCAAGAAGTTCTGCCCGCACTGCGGCACCCACCGCGGTCACCGCGAGACCCGCTGACGCGCTCGCCCCGTGCCGCTCGACGCGTCGTTCGTGGGCCGCTCCTGGCCCGCGGAGACCTACGAGGTCTCGCTGGAGAAGATCCGGGAGTTCGCCACCGCGATCGGTGCCGACGACCCCGTGCACCACGACCGTGACGCCGCCCGGGACGCGGGCCACCGTGACGTCGTCGCCCCGACGACGTTCCCGGTGGTCTTCACCTGGCCCGCGACGCGGCGCGTGGTCGACGACCCGGCGCTCGGCCTCGACTTCACGCGCGTCGTGCACCGCGACCAGTCCGTCGAGCTGACCCGTCCGCTCTACGCCGGCGACGTCGTCACCTCGGTGGTGGCCGTCGACGACATCCGCGACCTCGCGGGCAACGACGTCATCACCTTTCGCGTCGACGTCACGGACGCCGACGGCGACACGGTGCTGACCACACGCGCGACCCTCGTCGGCCGCGCCGAGCCGGAGGGGTCGTCGTGAGCGCGCTGGGCGACGCGAGCGCCGGCGACCAGCTCGAGCCGCGCACGGTGACGATCACCCGTGCCGACCTCGTCGCCTACGCCGGCGCGTCCGGCGACCTCAACCCGATCCACTGGAACGAGCGCGTCGCGCTCGAGGTCGGGCTGCCGGGCGTCATCGCCCACGGCATGTTCACGATGTCGCTGGCGGCACGCTACGTCGCCGACCTCGCGGGCGACCCGGCCGCCGTCGTGGCCTTCTCGACCCGCTTCACGCGCCCCGTCGTGGTCCCGGACGACGACGCGGGCGCCACCGTCGAGCTCGGCGCCAAGGTCACCGACGTCACCGACGACGGCGCGCGCACCGTGACCGTCACGGCGACCCACGACGGCAAGGGCGTGCTCGGCAAGGCCGTCGCCACCGTCCGCCCCCGCTAGACGCCCGGCTGCTCCTCCCGGCGGCTCCCCGCTAACCCGGTTGCCGACCCCCTCGAGAAACGAACGGCGCTCTCGCTGCTTGCGAAGCAGCGAGAGCGCCGTTCGTTCGTTCCTGGCGGAGGCTCAGGCGGGGGTCGGGACGCCGAGGGTGGCGAGGACGGCGCGCGACAGGGCCGCCGAGCCGAGGGCGTTCGGGTGCACGGGCGCCGCGGGGGCCGTGGGCACGAGGCCCTCGATCCACCGCTCGCCGGGCACCGCGCAGACGTCGTGGCCCAGGCTCGGGGTCGCCGTGTCGACGTAGGTCGCGTCGCCGTCGGACGCGGCGTCGGCGATCTCGGCGTTGAGGTGCGTCAGCACGCCGCGCAGGTACTCGACGTCGCCCGGGGTGTAGGGCACGAGCGGGTAGCAGCCCGGGCCCTCGGCCGGCAGCACCGACGGGTAGCCGACGAGCAGGACGCGGGCGTCCGGGGCGCGGCTGTGGACCTCGTCGAGGACGTCGTCGAGACGGTCGCCGAGGGTGTCGATCCGCGCCTCGAGCTCGTCGTGGGCGCCCTGCGTGTACCGGTCGCGGCAGGGCGTCCCGAACGGCGTCGGGCTCACGCAGGCCTGGACGATCTCGGAGAACCCGATGTCGTTGCCGCCGATGCCGACGGTGACGAGCTGGGTGCCGCGGCCGAGCGCGTCGTACTGCGCCGGGTTCTCGCCGCCCTGCACGGGCTGCGGGGCCGCGAAGTCCTTGGTCTGCGCGCCGCTGCAGCTCACGTCGGTGAGCTGGGCGCCGGTGCGCTCGGCGACGAGGTGCGGGTAGTTGTTCGCCGAGCGCAGGCACCCCGGGGGCGGGCCCGTCGGGGCACCGGTCAGCGGCGAGGCCGTGTAGGAGTCGCCGAGCGCGACGTAGGCCTGCCCGGCGGCCGCCGGGGCGCCCATCGCCACGGGCGCGACGGCGACTCCGAGGAGCGCGACGGCGACGGCGACGAGCAGGCGCAGGACGATCGGCCGACGGCCCACCGGTTCTCCCTGGGGTCGGGGGTCCCGGCGGGACCGTCGGGGCGGATGATCGCGGGAATCAGCGGGCCTCCGCCAGGAGGTCCGCCATGCGGGTGACGCCGGTGCGGAGGTCGTCGTCGCCGAGGGCGTAGGAGAGCCGGAAGTAGCCCGGGCTCCCGAACGCCTCGCCGGGCACGACGGCCACCTCGGCGTGCTCGAGCACGAGCGCGGCGAGGTCGACGCTGGTCTGCGGGCGCTCGCCGCGGATCTCCTTGCCGAGCAGTCCCGCCACCGACGGGTAGGCGTAGAACGCGCCGCGCGGCACGGGGCAGGTGACGCCGTCGATCTTCGAGAGCAGCTCGACGATCAGCCGGCGGCGGCGGTCGAACGCCTCGCGCATCTCGGCCACCGCGTCGAGCGGGCCCGTGACGGCCGCGAGCGCCGCGCGCTGGGCGACGTTGCAGACGTTCGAGGTCAGGTGCGACTGCATGTTGATCCCGGCCGCGACGACGTCGGCGGGGCCGATCATCCAGCCGACCCGCCAGCCGGTCATGGCGAAGGTCTTGGCGACGCCGTTGAGGACGACGCAGCGGTCGGCGACCTCGGGGACCGCCACCGGCATCGAGACGTGCTCGGCGCCGTCGTAGACGAGGTGCTCGTAGATCTCGTCGGCGATCACCCAGATGCCGTGCTCGGCGGCCCAGCGCCCGACGGCCTCGACGAGCTCGCGGGGCGCCACCGAGCCGGTGGGGTTCGACGGCGAGCACCACAGCAGCGCCTTCGTGCGCGGCGTGCGCGCGGCCTCGAGGGCCTCGACGGTCGGCAGGAAGTCGGTCGACTCGTCGGTGTCGATCTGGACCGGGTCCCCGCCCGCCATGCGCACGGCCTCGGGGTAGGTCGTCCAGTACGGCGCGGGCAGCAGCACCTCGTCGCCCGGGTCGATCAGCGTCGCGAAGGCCTCGAACACGGCCTGCTTGCCGCCGTTGGTGACGAGCACCTGGCGGGCCTCGACCTGCCACCCCGAGTCGCGGGCGGTCTTGGCCGCGATCGCGTCGCGCAGCTCGGGCAGCCCGGCGGCGGGGGAGTAGCGGTGGTTCTTGGGGTCCGAGCACGCCGCGATCGCGGCCTCGACCACCGGCTGCGGCGTCGGGAAGTCGGGCTCGCCGGCGCCGAAGCCGATCACCGGGCGACCGGCGGCCTTGAGGGCCTTGGCCTTCGCGTCGACCGCCAGCGTCGCCGACTCCGCGATCCCGCCGACGCGGGCCGAGATGCGGCGGTCGGTCGCCGAGGGTTGCAGGGAAGTCGAGGACGACGACGTCATGTGTCGGTATCCTAGGAGAAGGCCCCAGTTGGATTCGCTGCCCGGGCGGGGCTCCTGCCCCGGCGCCGTCGGCGTGCGGGCCTTGACGTAGCATTGTTCCCGGGACGGTTCGTCCGTCGCTCCCGCGCGCTCGGCGTCGTGTGGATCGACCTCGGCCCGGCCCACCGGCGTCCTCCCGGGGACGCCACAGGGGCGTAGCTCAATTGGCAGAGCAGCGGTCTCCAAAACCGCAGGTTGCAGGTTCAAGTCCTGTCGCCCCTGCACCGCGACGGTGAGCCCGCCGACCAGGCGGGGTGGTTGGACGAGGACGGTGAGGACGGCGCAGTGAGCGAGGACAGCAGCCGGCGTCGGCGCGGGAGCGACGACGACGACGCGCGTCCGGTCACCGCTGCCGGCCGTCGACGCCGCGCGGACGCGGCCGGCAACGGCACCGGCGGGGACCCGGCGGACACCGAGGGCGGCCGCACGTCGGGCAAGGGCACGGCCACCCCGACGCGGGACCGCACCCCGGAGTCGCAGGGGTCGGTGTTCGCCCGCCTGCGGCGGTTCCTCCGCGAGGTGGTGGCCGAGCTCCGCAAGGTCCACTGGCCCACCCGCCGGCAGATCGTGGTCTACACGTTCGTCGTCCTCGTGTTCGTGTCGTTCATGGTGGCGCTGGTGGCAGGCCTCGACTGGGTCTTCGCCAAGGCCGTGTTCGCCCTCTTCGGCTGACCGTTCCGCCGAGCGGCCGGCCGGGCACCGCGCATGGTGCCCGCCGTGCAAAGGAAGTGAGTGAGAAGTGACCTCCGCAGGATCCGGCGCAGAGCCCGAGAACGGCACCCCCGACGGCGGCGAGCCCGAGCTCGTCGGCGAGTCGCGCACGCGCGGTGTCATGGTCCGTGAGGGCAGTGGCACCTACGGGGACCTCAGCACCGAGGAGAACCCCGCCACGCTCGACGACGCCGAGGTGGCCCGCGTGGCCAAGGAGGCGCGCGAGGCGGAGGACGACGACGAGACCGGCGGTGACGCCGAGGACGCCGTCGACCCCGAGGCCGACCTGCAGGCGGCGCGCGCCGCGCTCGGTGCCCCGGCGGACGAGGACGACTCCGACCTGCCCGAGGAGTCGGCGGGCACGGGCGACATCGCCGCCCGCGACGACACCGAGGACGACCTCCAGGTCGACGAGGCGCCGGTCTCCGCCGAGGCCGCCGAGGTCGAGGAGGAGGAGGTCGACCCGGCGCAGGCCCTCAAGGACTCGCTGCGCCTGGCCCCCGGCGACTGGTACGTCGTGCACTCCTACGCGGGCTACGAGAACAAGGTGAAGGCCAACCTCGAGACCCGTGTCCAGACGCTGGACGTCGAGGAGTTCATCTTCCAGGTCGAAGTGCCCACCGAAGAGGTCACCGAGATCAAGAACGGCCAGCGCAAGCAGGTCCAGCGCAAGGTGCTGCCCGGCTACATCCTCGTGCGGATGGAACTCAACGACGCCTCGTGGAGCGCGGTGCGCAACACCCCGGGCGTCACCGGCTTCGTCGGCGCCACGTCGCGCCCGTCGCCGCTGACCCTCGACGAGGTCGTCAAGTTCCTCCTGCCCCGCCAGGAGACGCCGAAGAAGGCCAAGGGCGCGGAGAAGACCGGTTCCGAGGACTTCGCCGGCAAGCCCGCCGTCGAGGTCGACTTCGAGGTCGGCGAGTCGGTCACCGTCATGGACGGCCCGTTCGCCACGCTCCCGGCGAGCATCTCCGAGGTCAACGTCGACGCCCAGAAGCTCAAGGTGCTCGTCTCGATCTTCGGCCGGGAGACCCCGGTCGAGCTCGGGTTCAACCAGGTCTCCAAGATCTAGTCACCCGAACACACCCGCAACAACGAGGAAGTCATGCCCCCGAAGAAGCGACGGCTCTCCGCGGTCGTCAAGCTGCAGATCAGCGCAGGCGCGGCGACGCCGGCCCCGCCGGTCGGCCCGGCGCTGGGTCAGCACGGCGTCAACATCATGGAGTTCTGCAAGGCCTACAACGCCGCGACCGAGTCGCAGCGCGGTCAGGTCGTGCCGGTGGAGATCTCGGTCTACGAGGACCGGTCCTTCTCCTTCGAGCTCAAGACGCCGCCGGCCGCCAAGCTGCTGCTCGCCGCCGCCGGAGTGAAGTCCGGCAGCCCGACGCCGCACACCAAGAAGGTCGGTTCGGTGACGCAGGACCAGGTCCGCGAGATCGCGCAGACCAAGATGCAGGACCTCAACGCCAACGACCTCGACCAGGCGTCGAAGATCATCGCCGGCACCGCCCGGTCGATGGGTCTGACCGTCTCCGAGTGACCGCGTCGGCCGGTGACCACCGGTCGGCACCGTGGGAGGGCCGCGCAGCCCTGACCACACCTGATCCGTTCGAGAAGGACAGAGAGAAATGAAGCGCAGCAAGGCGTACCAGAAGGCCGCCGAGAAGGTGGACTTCGACAAGCTCTACACGCCCCTCGAGGGCATCGGCCTGGCCAAGGACACGACGACCACGTCGATGGACGCGACCGTCGAGGTCGCCATGCGGCTGGGCGTCGACCCCCGCAAGGCCGACCAGATGGTCCGCGGCACCGTGAACCTGCCGCACGGCACCGGCAAGACCGCCCGCGTCATCGTGTTCGCCACCGGCGACAAGGCGCGCGAGGCCGAGTCGGCCGGAGCCGACGTCGTGGGGTCCGACGACCTCATCGAGCGCATCCAGGGCGGCTGGCTCGAGTTCGACGCCGCCGTCGCGGCGCCCGACCAGATGGCCAAGGTCGGCCGCGTCGCCCGCATCCTGGGCCCGCGCGGTCTCATGCCGAACCCCAAGACCGGCACCGTGACCCCGGACGTCGCCCGCGCCGTCGGCGACATCAAGGGCGGCAAGGTGAACTTCCGCGTCGACAAGCAGGCCAACCTGCACCTGATCATCGGCAAGGCCAGCTTCGACACCGAGAAGCTCGTCGAGAACTACGGTGCCGCGCTGGACGAGATCCTCCGGGCGAAGCCGGCCGCCGCCAAGGGCCGCTACGTCAAGAAGATCACCGTCACCACGACGATGGGCCCGGGCATCCCGGTCGACCCGAACCGCACGCGGAACCTGCTCTCCACCGAGGCCTAGTCGCCGGAACCCCCTGGGTACGGCCCCGGGGGGCACCGCGTAGACTGGTCCCAGATCGAACCCCGATCCACCCGAGACCGCTGGTCGCCGTCCAGGCCCGCCTGGAGGGACGAAGGCTCCGACGAGGGGCGCCCGCGCAGGAGGACGAGGGTCGTGACGCCCCGCCGGGCCCTCGTGCCCCGCGCCGTCCGACGCCCCGTGCACCTGTGCACGGGGCGTTTCGTCGTTCCGGGCCCGTGACGGCCGGCGCGGTCTCCCGAGTACGAGAGAGGAGGCGCGCATGGCTGCAGATGAGACGAGAGCTCCGGCTGCCGACAAGGTGGCCGCGGTCGCCGAGATCGCCGCGGAGTTCCGCGACGCCTCGGCGATGGTCGTCACCGAGTACCGCGGCCTGTCGATGAAGCAGATCACGCAGCTGCGTCGATCGCTGGGCTCGGACGTGAACTACACGGTCGCCAAGAACACCCTGGTCAAGCGGGCTGCCGCGGACGCCGGGGTCGAGGGACTGGACGACCTGCTCGTCGGCCCGACGGCCATCGCCTTCGTCAGCGGGGAGCCCGTGGACGCCGCCAAGGCGCTCCGCGACTTCCAGCGCGACAACAAGGCCCTGGTCGTCAAGGGCGGCTACATGGAGGGCCGCGCGCTCTCCGCCCTCGAGGTCACGCAGCTCGCGGACCTCGAGTCCCGCGAGGTGCTGCTGGGCAAGCTGGCCGGCGCCATGAAGGGCAACCTGGCCAAGGCCGCCGGGCTGTTCAACGCCCCGGCCTCGCAGGTCGCCCGCCTCGTCGCGGCCCTGCAGGACAAGCGTGCGGCCGAGGGCAGCGCGAGCACCGAGGACGCCGTCGCCGCCGTCGAGTCCGCGGACGCCGAGGCGAGCACCGAGGCCGGCACCGAGGCCACCACCGAGGCCTGACCGGGCCCACCCACACCCCCATCACCGTTATCCGATAGGAGCGCCACCATGGCGAAGCTGTCCACCGACGAGCTGCTCGACGCCTTCAAGGACATGACCCTCATCGAGCTCTCGGAGTTCGTGAAGAAGTTCGAGGACACCTTCGAGGTCACCGCCGCCGCCCCGGTCGCCGCCGCGGCCGCCCCGGCCGCCGGCGGTGCCGCCGCCCCGGCCGAGGAGGAGAAGGACGAGTTCAACGTCGTCCTCGAGGGCGCCGGCGACAAGAAGATCCAGGTCATCAAGGTCGTCCGCGAGGTCGTCTCGGGCCTGGGCCTCAAGGAGGCCAAGGAGCTCGTCGAGAGCGCCCCGAAGCCGATCCTCGAGGGCGTCAACAAGGAGGCCGCCGACGCGGCCAAGGCGAAGCTCGAGGAGGCCGGCGCGAAGATCAGCCTGACCTGATCTCGCGCGCGAGCGCAGCTCTTCACGGACGGGGCGGGGACCTTCGGGTCCCCGCCCCGTCGTCGTCTCCGGGTCCCTGCGACATCGTGGAGTGACGGCGGCCACACCGCGCGCCCCGCAGAAGGGTGTCCCCCGGGGGAGCGGTGAGACGCCGATCCCGTGGACGAGTGGTCCCCGATGCTCCACCGAACGCGTGGCGACAGCCGCTCGGCGCCACCCGCTCGGCTCAGTGCGGCGCCGTGACCGGCGGAGAGGGACCCGGCGGCTGCGCTGGTTTCCGGGTCAGTAACCTCCGCTGGCAGTCGTCGTTGAGGATGTGACGCCCCCGACTGGGGGGTGCCGGCCTATGACGTCGGCAACAGGCGTCTGGTGACGCGTCGACACCACGGACCGGAGGAACTGGATGGCCGGCGTCGAGGTCGGGATCAAGAACCTGTCGAAGTCGTTCGGCAGTTCCAACATCTGGTCCGACGTCACGCTGACCCTCCCGGCCGGCGAGGTCAGCGTCCTCCTGGGCCCGTCGGGCACGGGGAAGTCCGTGCTCCTGAAGTCGATCATCGGCCTGCTCAAGCCCGAGAAGGGCTCGATCTTCATCCACGACACCGACCTCGTGCGGTGCTCGGAGTCGAAGCTCTACGAGATCCGCAAGCTGTTCGGCGTGCTGTTCCAGGACGGCGCGCTGTTCGGGTCGATGAACCTGTTCGACAACATCGCGTTCCCGCTGCGCGAGCACACCCGCAAGGGCGAGTCCGAGATCAAGGACATCGTCATGGAGAAGCTCGACCTGGTCGGGCTCGGCGGCGCGGAGGACAAGCTCCCCGGCGAGATCTCCGGAGGCATGAAGAAGCGCGCCGGGCTGGCCCGCGCGCTGGTGCTCGACCCCGAGATCATCCTGGTCGACGAGCCCGACTCGGGCCTGGACCCGGTGCGCACGGCGTACCTGAACCAGCTGATCGTCGACCTGAACGCCCAGCTCGACGCGACGATCCTCATCGTCACCCACCACCTCGGTACCGCGCGCTCGCTCCCGGACAACATCGGGATGCTGTTCCGCAAGAACCTGGTGATGTTCGGCCCGCGCGAGGTCCTGCTGACCTCCGAGGAGCCCGTCGTCCAGCAGTTCCTCCAGGGCCGGCGCATCGGCCCGATCGGCATGTCCGAGGAGAAGGACTCGGCCCAGATGGAGGCCGAGATGGAGGAGCTGAAGAAGAAGGGCGGCTCGGCGGAGTCCGAGGAGTCGTTCATCGACCCGCAGCTCGAGGTCAGCGAGGGCGTCCCCGAGCGCAAGGCGGTCCAGCGGCGCAAGGACCGCGTCATGCAGGTCCTGCACACCCTGCCGCCGAAGGCGCAGACGGCGATCCTCGAGCAGCTCACCGAGGCCGACCAGGAGCGCTACGGCATCTCCCGGGACCAGGACCGCACCGAGCTCATCGAGGTCACCCGCAACAACCCGCCCGAGGACGCCGACCCGTTCGGCTACCAGGCGATGGCCGAGGCAGAGGACAACTCGCTGGTCGAGGGCGGCTCCCGCGAGGGCGAGGGCGAGGGGGACCAGGCCGGCAGCGGCGACCCCGACGCCGACGCCGAGGCGCGCAAGGCCCCGCCCGCGCCGCCGGAGTCCGACGAGCCGCTCGTCGGTGTCCCGGCCGACGAGGACGCCGGCGGCACGGTGGTGCTCCCGCAGGCCGGCGAGCACACCAAGGAGGGCGACGAGGACTCCGACGAGGCGGGCTCGTCCGCGGACCAGCAGGGCCAGGACCAGCAGGACCAGGACGACCCGCCGACCGAGCAGTTCCAGGCGGTCGACGAGTCGGGCCAGCAGCAGGGCCAGGACCAGCAGGGCCAGCAGGGCCAGGACCAGACCACCCAGCAGGTCGCCACCGCGGGTGCCGCGGGCGCGGCCGGTGCCGCCGCCGGACGTCACCGGTGGCGCGAGGACCCGCCCCAGCAGCCGGAACAGACCGGCGAGCAGGGTGTCGCGGGGCTCGTGCCGATGGCCGCACGCCCCGCTCGGGACGATGAGCAGCCGACCAGCCAGCAGCCGACGGTTCAGCAGCAGGGTGCTCAGCAGCAGGCCGGCCAGCAGCAGGCGACCCAGGGGCAGGGCGGTCAGCAGGCCGCGCCGCCGAACCCCGGCCAGGACGCCGCACCGGACCCCGCCGGTGAGGCCGCCGCCGACCCGCCCGCCGAGGGTGGCCCGGGCTCCCGGGAGCAGGCGCCGCCGGCCGGTGACGGCACGGGTCGCGGCCCCTCCGACCAGCAGCAGGGTGTGCCCCGCGGGCGCGAGGACTCCGACGAGGGCGTCCTCGGCGGCCTGCGGCGCATGTTCCGGCGGGGCGACTCGTGAGCTCTCGCATCGCGGCCGGCAACTTCCCCGGATCGGGGGCGCTGACGGCGACGGGCAAGCTCTTCGCGCTCGGCCTCGACGTCATCGTCGGGATCTTCCAGCGGCCGTTCCAGACGCGCGAGTTCATCGACCAGTGCTGGTTCATCTCGCGGGTCTGCATCCTCCCCGCGGCGCTGGTGTCGATCTCGTTCGGCTCGGTCATCTCGCTGCAGCTCGGGTCGCTGATCCGCCAGTTCGGCGCGCAGTCGTTCTCCGGCGCGGCGAGCACGCTGGCCGTCATCCAGCAGGCGGCGCCCGTCATCTGCGCGCTCCTCGTGGCCGGGGCCGGCGGTTCGGCGATCTGCGCCGACCTCGGCGCCCGCACCATCCGCGAGGAGATCGACGCGATGGAGGTGCTCGGCATCAACCCGATCCAGCGCCTCGTGGTGCCCCGGGTGCTCGCGTCGATCCTCGTGTCGGCGCTGCTGTTCGGCCTCGTCTCGATCGTCGGCGTCGCCGGCGGCTACTACTTCAACGTCGTGCTGCAGGGCGTCACCCCGGGCGCCTACGTGCAGGGCTTCTCCGCCCTGTCCAAGCCGACCGACCTGCTCGTCGGCTTCATCAAGGCCGCACTGTTCGGGCTCGCCGCCGGGATCGTCGCCGCGTACCGCGGCCTCAACCCCGCCGGCGGCCCGAAGGGCGTGGGCGACGCGGTCAACCAGGCCGTCGTCATCACGTTCATCCTGCTGTTCGCGATCAACGTCATCGTGACGGCCGTCTATCTCAACCTCGTGCCCCCGACCAAGTTCTGAGCCCGTCCTGACGTTCTGACCGCCGCTCCCCAGGCCAGGATTCGATGACCATCACTTCACGCGCACGCCGTGCGGCCGAGGCACCCCTGGGTGTCCTCGACACGCTCGGCGACCAGGCGTCGTTCTACACGCGGACGCTGGGCTGGATCCCGAAGTCGGTGACGCGCTACCGGCGCGAGGTCCTCCGCCTGCTCACCGAGGTGGCGTTCGGCTCCGGCGCGCTCGCCCTGATCGGCGGCACGGTCGTCATCGTCGCGACGCTGACGTTCTTCACGGGCTCGGTCGTCGGTCTGCAGAGCTACTCGGCGCTGAACCAGATCGGCACCTCGGCGTTCTCCGGCTTCGTCACCGCGTACTTCAACACCCGCGAGGTCGCGCCGCTGGTGTCGGCGCTGGCGCTGTCCGCGACGGTCGGCGCCGGCTTCACCGCCCAGCTCGGCGCCCAGCGGGTCTCGGAGGAGATCGACGCCCTCGAGGTCATGGCGGTGCCGTCGCTGCCGTTCCTCGTCACGACGCGCGTGGTCGCCGGGTTCATCGCGGTCATCCCGCTCTACGTCATCGGCCTGGTGGCGTCGTACCTGGCCGCGCGGCTGCTGGTCACGAACTTCTACACGCAGTCGCCGGGCACCTACGACCACTACTTCAACCTGTTCCTGCCCCCGCAGGACGTCCTGTACTCGTTCGGCAAGGTGCTGATCTTCGCCCTGGCGATCATCCTCATCCACTGCTTCTACGGCTACAACGCCAGCGGCGGGCCGGCCGGCGTGGGCGTCGCCGTCGGCAACGCGGTGCGGAACTCGATCGTCATCTTCACCGTCCTGGACAACCTGCTGACGCTGGCGATCTGGGGCACGACGACCTCGATCAGGATCGCCGGATGAGCGCCCCGACGATGGAGCGCGAGGAGTACGCGCCGCCGACCAAGGACAAGCGCCCGCCGTTGAGCCCGCTGCGCCGCCGCCTCATGGGCGTCGCGATGCTGCTGGTGATCGCGCTGATCGTGGCGCTCTGCCTGGCCAACTTCAACAAGGCGTTCAAGTCGACCGAGACCGTCTACCTGCGCACGGCGACGGTGGGCAACCAGCTCTCCAAGCAGGGCGACGTGAAGGTCCGCGGCGTCATCGTCGGCGAGATCACCTCGGTCGACAGCGACGGATCCGGCGCCGTCATCGAGATGGCGATGGACCCCGACTTCCTGCCGACCATCCCCAGCAACACCACCGCGACGCTCATCCCGAAGACGCTCTTCGGCGAGCGCTACGTGGCGCTGGGCATCCCGCCGAACGCGAGCCCGCGGCCGCTGCAGGAGGGCGACACGATCGCCCAGGACCGCTCGGAGAACGCCACCGAGACCGAGCAGGTGCTCAACAACCTGCTCCCGGTGCTCACCGCGGTCCAGCCCGAGAAGCTCTCCGACACCCTCGGCGCGATCTCGCAGTCGCTGTCGGGCCGCGGCGAGCAGCTCGGCGACACGCTGGTGCTGCTCAACCGGTACGTCGAGGGCCTCCAGCCGGCGCTGCCCGACCTGCAGGCGAACCTGTGGGCGCTGGCGCCGACGGCCGACATCTACAACCAGGCGGCGCCGGACCTGATCCTCGCGCTCGACAACCTGGTGACCACGAGCCGCACGCTCGTCGAGCAGCGCGCGGCGTTCGAGTCGACGTTCCGGTCGGTCACCTCGGCGTCCAACGTGACGACCGACTTCCTGCGCGCGAACCGCGACAACATCATCGCGCTCGCGGCCTCGGCGCGGCCGACGCTGGAACTGCTCGCGCGGTACAGCTCGGAGTTCCCGTGCCTGTTCCGGCAGCTGACCGACGTGACGCCGCAGATCAACAACGTGCTCAAGCCCGACACCGGTGTGCAGATCGAAGCCGAGATCACGATCGACAACGGCAAGTACGTGCCGGGCGAGGAACCGCAGTACCTCGACGACCGCGGCCCGCGCTGCTACCAGATCGAGGGGCAGGCGCCGCAGTTCCCGCCGGGCGGCCCGATCCGTGACGGATCGATCCCGCCCGACCCGACCCTGGCCACCGAGGACGCCTACGCGGGCGGCCAGGCCGGCGAGATCGACGAGGACTCCCAGACTGGCAACGACTCCCCGGCCTCCGCGCGGCAGTCCTCGGGCGGCGGCCGGACCACCGGGCAGTCCGCGCCGGGCCGTGTCGACGGCGCCAACATCGGCCTGCCGAACATGCCGAACTCTCCCGAGGAGCGCCAGCTGGTGACCGAGGTGACGGCCATGCAGATGGGCGTCCGCCCGGTGCAGGTGCCTTCCTTCGCCCCGTACCTGAACGCGGCGACGCTGCGCGGCGCGCAGGCGGTGGTCCGATGAGGGGGCTCGCCGCGCCGCTGATCAAGCTCGCGATCTTCACCCTCGTGACGGTGCTGTCCGTCGCGCTGCTGCTGACCGCGATCCAGAACACCTACTTCGGCAGCACCCAGGACTACAAGGCACGCTTCACCGACGCGTCCGGCCTGATCGCCGGCAGCGACGTGCGCATCGCCGGCGTCCGGGTCGGTCAGGTCTCCGAGGTGCAGCTGGTCGACCGCAACGTCGCGGAGGTGACGTTCTCGGTCGACCAGAGCCGGAAGCTGCCCGTCGGCTCGATCTTCTCGATCAAGTACCAGAACCTCGTGGGCCAGCGGTACCTCGAGGTCGCCCGCGGCAACGGGCCGATGAACGCGATGCTGCAGCCGGGCGCGACGATCCCGGTCAACCAGACGCGTCCGCCGCTCAACCTGACGGTCGTGTTCAACGGCTTCAAGCCGCTGTTCCAGGCCCTGAGCCCGAACGACATCAACCAGCTGTCGTTCGAGATCATCCAGGTGCTGCAGGGCGAGGGCGGCACCGTGAACTCGCTGCTCGCCCGGACCGCGTCGCTGACGTCGACCATCGCCGACCGCGACGCCGTGATCGGGTCACTGATCAACAACCTGAACTCGGTGCTCGACACGGTCAACGCCCGTGACGAGCGCCTGTCGGGTCTCATCGTCTCGCTGCAGCAGCTCGTCAGCGGTCTCGCCGCCGACCGGGTGCGGATCGGCGAGACGCTCCAGCCCATCGCGGACCTGACGACGACCACGGCCGGGCTCCTCGAGGAGGCCCGCCCGCCGCTGCGGGACGACATCGTCCAGCTGGGCCGACTGTCGGACAACCTCAACGACAACCGGGACCTCGTCGAGAACTTCCTGCGCCTGACGCCGCAGAAGGCGAACAACTTCGGGCGCGCCGGCAGCTACGGCTCCTGGTTCAACTTCTACCTCTGCGCGGTCGGCGGGAACGTCAGCTTCGACCCGCTGCCCCTGCCGCCCATCGACCTGGGGTCCATCATCCAACTCCCCGATACGGCGCAGCGATGCCAAGGATGAAGCCGTTCCGTAAACGGAACCCCCTCCCCATCGGCGCCGCCAGCCTGGTGATCCTGCTGCTGCTCACCGCCGCGTCCCTGAACATCAGGGACCTGCCCCTCATCGGGCAGGGCGCGACGTACACGGCCCGGTTCAGCGAGTCGGCAGGCGTCCAGCCCGACGACGACGTCCGCATCGCGGGCATCCGGGTCGGGACGGTCACGGACCTCACGCTCGAGGGCAGTGACGTCGTCGTGTCGTTCAAGGCCCCGGACGCCTGGATCGGCGACCGGACCTCGGCCTCGATCGAGATCAAGACGGTGCTCGGGCAGAAGTACATCGCGCTCGAGCCGGCCGGCGACCGGGCACTGGACCCCGACCAGGGCATCCCGCGGTCGCGGACCCGGGCGCCGTTCGACGTCATCCAGGCGTTCTCGCAGCTCTCGACCACGGTCGAGGACCTGGACACGAACCAGCTCGCCCAGAGCCTCGGGGTCCTCTCCGACACGCTCGACGGCGCGGCCGGTCCGGTGCGCGGCGCGCTGACCGGGCTCAGCAGGCTCTCGCGGACGATCTCGTCGCGCGACCAGGAGCTCGCGCGGCTCCTGGCCAACACCCGGACGACGACGCAGGTGCTCGCCGACCGCGACGCCGAGGTCGAGCGGCTGATCAACGACGGCAACCTGCTGCTCTCGGAGCTGCGCGCCCGCAAGGCCGCGATCGACAACCTCCTCAACGGCACGATCGCCCTCGCCGAGCAGCTGCGGGGTCTCGTCGCCGACAACGAGGCGACGCTGCGGCCCACGCTCGAGTCGCTCGACGGCGTGCTCCGCACGCTGGAGGAGAACTCGGCCAACCTCGAGAACGGGCTGCGGCTGCTGGCGCCGTTCGTGCGGGTGTTCGCCAACGTGGTCGGCAACGGCCGCTGGTTCGACGCCTACATCTGCAACCTCGACCCGCCGCTCGACCAGAACTGCGACCCGGGCTCGAGCCTCGACCCGGGCAGCCTGGCCGGGCTGTTCAACCCGCAGCTGCTCCAGCAGATCCTCCAGAACGCGCTGGCCGTGCTCGGCTTGCCCGCGATCCCCACGCTGGAGGACCTGCCGCAGGTCATCGCAGGACTGAACCCGGCACAGATGACCCAGCTGCAGCAGCTGCTCGGCAGCCAGGACACCCCGGGCACCCTGACACCGCAGCAGCTCCAGATCCTCTTCCCGAACGGGGTGCCCAACGTGGCTGCGCTCACCGAGGCGCTGGCGCAGGGAGCGGGCGGCGGCCTCCTGCCCGGCGCGGGCGCGGCCCCGGCCGGCGGCGCGCCGGCCGGTCCTGCACCCGCCGGTCGCGGCGAAGGCGGTGGCAACTGATGTCGACCCGTCTCGTCACGTTCTTCGAGAGCGCGGCCCGGACGCTGTCCGTGGCGCTGGTCCTGGCGCTGCTCGCGACCGCCGGCCTCTGGTACGCGCTGCAGCGCGGGAGCCAGCGCACCGTCACCGCGTACTTCGACAACACGGTCGGCCTCTACGTCGACAACGAGGTCACGATCCAGGGCATCCCCGTCGGCTCGGTCGACGCGATCGTCCCGCAGGGCGACATCGTCCGGGTCGTGCTCAAGGTCGACAACGAAGCGCCCGTCCGGGCCGACGCCCAGGCCGTCATCGTGGCGCCGACCCTGGTCAGCGACCGCTACGTCCAGCTCGGCCCGACGTACCAGAGCGGGCCGCAGCTCGCCGACGGCGCCGTCATCCCCGTCGAGCGCACGAGCACGCCGGTCGAGCTCGACCGCGTCTACCAGAGCCTCGACCAGATCGCCCGCTCCCTCGGACCCAACGGGGCCAACCGGGCCGGCGCGCTCAACCAGCTGCTGCGCTCCTCCGCCGGCGCCCTGGGCGGCAACGGTGAGCTGCTCAAGAGCACGATCACCGAGCTCGGCGGCGCGGTCGGCACGCTGGCCGACAACCGCGACAACCTGTTCGCGACCGTCGACAACCTCGGCCAGTTCACGAACATGCTGGCCCGCAACGACGGCGCGGTCCGCGACCTCAACAACCAGCTGGCGGACATCTCCGGCTTCCTGGCGTCGGAGCGCGGCAACCTGTCGACGGTGCTGCGCACCCTCCCGCCGGCGCTCGACGACGTCGCCCGGTTCATCCGGGACAACCGCGACATCCTGCGGACCGACGTCGGGCGCCTGCGGAACATCACCGACATCCTCGTGCGCCAGCGGCGGGCGATCACCGAGTTCACGAACGTGGCGCCGCTCGCCCTGGGCAACCTGACGAACTCCTACAACGCCCGCTCCGGGACGCTCGACGTGCGCCCGGTGCTCGCACCCGAGCTGCTGGGCGCCGGTCTCGACCCGCGGGCCCTGCTCTGCAGCCTGCTGGCGAACCAGCCGGGTCTGCCGGACGTGCTGGCCGGGCCGATCGACCCGCTCCTCACCAACGTCGCCCGCGCGTCGGTGGTCTGCGGCGCGCTCCTCGGCGGGACGAACGCGCAGGGCCAGGTCGTCAACCAGTCCCCCCTGGGCCTCTCCCTCGCGCCGATCCAGGACCTCCTCGGACTGCTCAACCAGCAGCCGTCGCTCAACGCGCTCGTGCCGCTGACCGCCCTGGCGGGCGGTGCACCGGCGGGCGCCGGCGGGCAGGCGGCCGGGGCCGACGGAGCCGCGACCAACGGTGACGGCGGCGCCACCGGCGCGCCGGACGCGACCCCGACCGAGCCCGGCAGCGGCATCCTCGGCTTCGAGACGGTCGGAGGTGACCGATGACCGCCACCGCCACCGACCTGCGACCGCTGCGGCGCAGCACCCGGCTCGCGACCCTGCTCGCGGTCGCGACGTTCCTCCTGACGGGCTGCGGGCTCCAGGCGATCCAGGACGTCCCGCTGCCCGGCGGCGCGGCCCTCGGACCGAACCCGTACACCGTGACGGCACAGTTCACGAACGTCGTCGACCTCGTGCCCAACAACAGCGTGCGCGTCAACGACGTGCCGGTGGGTGTCGTCCGCGAGGTCTCGCTGGCCCCCGACGGCTGGACGGCGCAGGTCGTCGTCGACGTCAACGGCGCGGTCAACCTGCCGGCGAACGCCACGGCGCGCCTGCGCCAGACCAGCCTCCTCGGCGAGAAGTTCGTCGAGCTGCTGCCGTCCCCGATGGCGCCGCCGCAGGGTCGCCTCGCGAACGGGGCGACGATCCCCGTCGACCAGACCGACGTCGGCGCCCAGGTCGAAGAGGTCCTCGGAGCCCTGTCGCTGCTGCTCAACGGCGGTGGCGTCGAGAAGATCCAGACCATCGCCCGCGAGGTCAACGCCGCGACCTCGGGCAACGAGGAGCAGCTGCGCTCCCTGCTGCAGAACCTCGACACGCTGGTCGGGACGCTCGACCGGCAGAAGGCCGACATCGTGCGGGCGATCGACTCGCTCGAGCGCCTGACCCGCACGCTCGTCGACCAGCGCGCCCGGATCGCCAACGTCATCGACAACCTCGGGCCCGGCCTCGACGTGCTCAACCAGCAGCGCGGCCTGCTCGTCGAGACCCTGCAGTCGCTGAACCGGCTCTCCGACGTCGGCGTGGACGTGATCCGACGCAGCCAGGCCAACACGGTCGCCGACCTCCGGGCCCTCCAGCCGATCCTCGGGAACCTCGTCGAGGCCGGGGACGCGCTGCCGGGATCGCTGCAGATCCTGCTGACGATCCCGTTCGCGGACAACTCGCTCAACGTCATCAAGGGCGACTTCGCGAACATCGACGTGAGCGTGCAGATCAATCTCCAGAGCCTGCTGACCACGCTGCTGAACAGCAACCAGGTCCCGGGCGTAGATGCGATCTTCAAGCTGCTCCAGCAGCCCGGCACGACCCCGCAGGCGGGCGACGCGGCCGCCGGTGGCGCCGCCGGTCAGCGCGGCTCCCAGAACACCCCCGGGCTGGTCCCCCAGCTGCCTGGCCTCGGCGGAGGGAACGGCCGATGATCGGCACGAAGACGCTGCGTCTCGTGGCGCTGTTCGCGGTCATCTCGATCGTGGGCATCGTCTACGTCGGGCTGCGCTACGTCGGCGCCGACTCGCTGATCGGCCTCGGCCCGTACACCGTGAAGGTGCAGCTCGCCGACTCCGGCGGCATCTTCCCGGACGCGTCGGTGAGCTACCGCGGCGTCGAGATCGGCAAGGTCGGGGACATGCGGGTCACCCCGCAGGGACTCGAGGTCGAGCTCGAGATCGAGAAGGACTCGCCGTCGGTGCCGGCGTCGACCGAAGCCGTGATCGCCAACCGGTCCGCGGTGGGCGAGCAGTACGTCGACCTGCGGCCGCCGAACAACGACGGGCCCTACCTCGAGGACGGGTCGATCATCCCGGTCGAGCAGACGCGCACCCCGGTGCCGGTCGACCAGCTGCTCGCCGACGTCAACGCGCTCGCGACCTCGGTGCCGCTGCCCGAGCTCCGGACGACCGTCGACGAGCTCTACAACGCGTTCGACCGCGCCGGCCCGGACCTCCAGCGTCTGCTCGACGGCACGAACGCCCTGGTGCCCGCCGCCATCGCGAACCTGCCGACGTTCCGCCAGCTGCTGCGGGACGGCCGCATCGTGCTCAACACCCAGGCCTCGCTGGGCCCGCAGATCATCTCGTTCAGCCGCGACCTGCAGCTGTTCACGGCCCAGCTCAAGGCCGACGACCCGAACCTCCGGCGTCTCGTGCAGTCGGCGCCACCGGCGGCCCAGCAGCTCGAGGGACTGATCCGCGACGTCGGCCCCGACCTGAGCCGGGTCATCGCCAACCTGCTGACCGTGACCCGGATCCTCGAGCCGCGGCAGTCGGCGATCGAACAGGTCCTCGTCACCTACCCGGCGCTGTCGGCGGCGGCGCCGTCGGTGCTCAAGGACGCCGAGGACCCGGGCCCCGACGGTCGCGTGCACTTCGGCCTCGTCCTCAACGTCGCCGACCCGCCCTACTGCCGGGAGGGCTACCTCCAGCCCGACGCGGGGTGGCGGCCGGCGACGGCGAAGGACTTCCTCCCCATGGACACCAGCGTCCGGTGCAACGAGGCGTCGCCGGTGAACGTCCGCGGTGCCCAGAACCTGCCCGCGCCGTACGACTCGGAGAACTCCCGAGGACCCGCCGAAGCCGGTGGAACCGGCCTCTCGCAGAATGAGCAGCAGGACACAGCCGCGCTGGCCGCGCTGCCGGCCGACGGTGTCCTCGCGGGCAGCACGCGCGGCGCGCCCCCGGTGATCATTCCGGGGCTCGGCACCGACTGACCCGAGCACGACCCCGCCGGCGCTCCCCCTGTCCGGCGGACGACCTGAGGAGCTGAGCGCCACGTCCCCGACGACGGCCCAGAAGGCCCCCGAGAACGACGAGGCCACGACGAAGAAGGCGGCGACCCCCGAGCAGCGCCGCCGGCGTCTGGTGACCGTGCTCGCCGTCCTGACGGTCCTGGCCCTCGCGGCCGCCGTCGCGAGCGGCGTGTACTGGTGGATCGGGACGCAGAGCGACGACGCGAGCGCCGCGGCCATGCGTGACGAGGCGACCGACGCCGCCGAGCAGATCGTCGTCAACATCAACACGGTTCGGCCGTCGACGCTGGACGCGGACCTCGAGGCCGCCCAGTCGTCGCTGACGGAGCCGATGCTCGGTGAGTACCAGCGGGTCCGGCAGCAGTTCGCCGAGAACCTGCGCCAGTCGCAGGCCGAGGTCATCGCCACGCCGGTGTCCTCGTCGCTGACGGCCTTCGATCCCGCACACCAGCCGCCGACGGCCTCGGCGATCGTGGCGATCGACGTCAACGCCCGCAGCGCCACCGCGCAGCCCCAGTCCAAGCAGCAGCTGTTCCTCGTCGAGATGATCCGCACGCCGGACGGCTGGAAGGCCGCCAAGGCGACGCCCTCGACCGGACAGCAGTAGCCGCGGCCCACAAGAAAGGGGGAGTGACTGTGCCACCCCGCTCCCGCACCAAGCCCGGCGCCACGAACCGCCGCCCGAAGGTCGCCGGACTCCGCCAGCACGCTCACGCGGGCGCCGGCGCGCCGCCGGTCGACGACGTCGAGTCGCCCGAGGTCGAGGACCGCCTCGACGCCCCGGTCGAGACGCAGGCCGCAGCGCCCGTCGAGGCGCCCGTCGAGACGCCGACCGAGACGGCCCCCGTCGCCACGACGACGGAGGCCCCGGAGACGCGCGACGCCGAGCCCGACGCGACGCCGGAGACCACCGCGCTGTCGACCCCTGCCGCCACGGAGGCGGACACGCCTGCCGCGTCCCCGGACGTCGCCGCGGACCGCGGAGACGATGCCGAGGCCGACGACGACGCCACCGACGCGAAGCCCACCGTCGCCACGACCGTGACGGCCCCGCGGACCAACCGCGCCCGCCGCGGCACGCGGATGACACCGCGCGCCGTGCCCGCGGAGGACGTCGAGACCGCCGCGCCGACCCGCACGAGGAAGCCGGCGCGGACTGCCACCCAGGCTGCCCCGCAGCGCTTCGTGCGCCAGCGGGAGGCGCTGGGCCGGTTCGCCGGCTCGCGCGCCCTGCCGATCACGCTGGTCGTCGCGATCGTCGTCTGCCTCGTCCTCGGCGGTCTGGCGTTCTGGAAGGGCCGCGAGGCCTGGACGACCGGGCCGGTGAGCAACCAGGCCGTCATCGACGTCGGTGGCACCGCCGAGCTCGTCGGGCAGAGCCGCGAGGCGATCGAGAAGATCTTCTCGTACGACTTCTCCCGCCTCGACGACTCGGCCGACGCGGCGCGGACCATGTCGACCGGCCAGTTCGCCGACCGGTACATGTCCGTGTTCGACCAGACCATCCGGCAGCCGGCCCAGCAGCAGCAGCTGCGGCAGACGGCGACGGTCGTGAACATCGGCGTGACGTCGCTGACCGGCGACCGGGCGACGCTCATGGCGCTCACCCAGTTCTCCGCTCAGCGCACCACGACCGGCCAGTCGACGAATGCCCCGGGGCTGCTGCGCCTCGACATGGAGCGCGTCGACGGGCGCTGGAAGCTCGCCGAACTGACCCCCCTGACGGCCAACCGATAGATCCGTTCCACGACGCGCCGGGCGGGCCACGACCTGATCGTGGCCCGCCCGGCGCGTTCTCGTGTGCCCTGACCTGCACGGGGTCCGCTGTGCTGGCCGGGCGACACCCAGCGCGTCCCACTTGACTCCGGGGGCACGGGCGGTCACTCTGTTCGCAGCGCGGCGCCCCTGCGTCAGACCCCGGAGGTCGATCCCGCCTCGTGCGGACGCTCCTCCTCCGGCGCGTCACGAGGGGGGCCGTTCGACAGGTGCCGCCACGTGTGGCTAGACTGTCGGATCGCGCTGCCCTACGTCTGTTTCGCTCACCCGTGTGCCGACGCCCGGGCCGCGTCCACGCCGACCGGGGCGCTGCGCTGCCCTCCGGACGGTGAAGCTACTGACAGCGTTCAGACAGCGTTGTTCCGGAAGGACGCATCTTGGCAGTTACCCGCGCCACCAAGGTCTCGAACCACCACGCGTCGTTCCCCGGGGCACCCACCCGGGTCTCTTTCGCCAAGCTGGACCAGCCTCTCGAGGTTCCCGACCTGCTCTCCCTGCAGACCCAGTCCTTCGAGTGGCTGGTCGGCAGCGAGGAGTGGTTCGAGCGTCGCGTGGAGGCGGGTGAGGAGCTCCCCGCCGGTGGCCTGGAGGAGGTCCTCTCCGAGATCTCCCCGATCGAGGACTTCTCCGGCTCGATGAGCCTGTCCTTCTCCGACCCGCGCTTCGACGAGGTCAAGGCCTCCGTCGAGGAGTGCAAGGACAAGGACATGACGTACTCGGCCCCGCTGTTCGTCACGGCCGAGTTCACCAACAACACCACTGGTGAGATCAAGAGCCAGACGGTCTTCATGGGCGACTTTCCCGTGATGACCGACAAGGGCACGTTCATCATCAATGGCACCGAGCGCGTCGTGGTCTCGCAGCTCGTCCGTTCCCCCGGTGTCTACTTCGACCGTTCGGTCGACAAGACCACCGACAAGGACGTCTACAGCGTCAAGATCATCCCCAGTCGCGGCGCGTGGCTCGAGTTCGACGTCGACAAGCGCGACACCGTCGGTGTGCGCATCGACCGCAAGCGCCGGCAGCCGGTCACCGTGCTGCTGAAGGCCCTCGGCTGGACCACCGAGCAGATCCAGGAGAAGTTCCACTTCTCCGAGACGCTGCTGGCCACCCTGGAGAAGGACTCCACCGCCGGGCAGGACGAGGCCCTGCTCGACATCTACCGCAAGCTGCGTCCGGGCGAGCCGCCCACGCGCGAGAGCGCCCAGACGCTCCTGGAGAACCTCTTCTTCAAGGACAAGCGCTACGACCTGGCGAAGGTCGGCCGCTACAAGGTCAACAAGAAGCTCGGGTCGGACGTCGACCCGTCCACGGGCACGCTGACCGAGGACGACATCATCAACACGATCTCCTACCTCGTGCGCCTGCACGCGGGGGAGACCGAGGTCGCGGCGCCCGACGGCTCCGGCGAGATCCCCGTCGAGACCGACGACATCGACCACTTCGGCAACCGCCGCCTGCGCACCGTCGGCGAGCTCATCCAGAACCAGATCCGGGTGGGCCTCTCCCGCATGGAGCGCGTCGTGCGCGAGCGCATGACGACGCAGGACGTCGAGGCCATCACGCCGCAGACCCTGATCAACATCCGGCCCGTCGTGGCCGCGATCAAGGAGTTCTTCGGCACCTCGCAGCTCTCGCAGTTCATGGACCAGACCAACCCGCTCGCGGGCCTGACCCACAAGCGCCGGCTCTCGGCGCTGGGTCCGGGCGGTCTGTCGCGTGAGCGGGCCGGCATGGAGGTCCGCGACGTCCACCCGTCGCACTACGGCCGCATGTGCCCGATCGAGACGCCGGAGGGCCCGAACATCGGCCTGATCGGCTCGCTGTCGAGCTTCGCGCGGGTGAACCCGTTCGGCTTCATCGAGACGCCGTACCGCAAGGTCGTCGAGGGTGTCGTCACCGACCAGATCGACTACCTGACGGCCGACGAGGAGGACCGCTTCGTCGTCGCGCAGGCCAACGCGCCGCTCGACGAGGACGGCCACTACACCGAGGACCGCGTGCTGGTCCGGCGCAAGGGCGGCGACGTCGACCTCATCGCGCCGACCCGCGTCGACTACATGGACGTCTCGCCGCGCCAGATGGTGTCGGTCGCGACGGCCATGATCCCGTTCCTCGAGCACGACGACGCCAACCGCGCGCTCATGGGCGCCAACATGCAGCGCCAGTCGGTGCCGCTGCTGCGCTCCGAGTCGCCGCTGGTCGGCACGGGCATGGAGCTGCGGGCCGCCGTCGACGCCGGCGACGTCATCGCGACCGACCGCGGCGGAGTGGTCGAGGAGCTCTGCGCGGACTACATCACGATCATGGACGACGAGGGTCAGCGCACGACCCACCGTCTCCACAAGTTCACGCGGTCCAACCAGGGCACCTGCATCAACCAGAAGCCGATCGTCTCCGAGGGCGACCGCGTCGAGGCCCGCCAGGTCCTCGCCGACGGGCCGTGCACCGAGGACGGCGAGATGGCCCTCGGGAAGAACCTCCTGGTGGCGATCATGCCGTGGGAGGGCCACAACTACGAGGACGCGATCATCCTGTCGCAGCGCCTCGTGCAGGACGACGTCCTGACCTCGATCCACATCGAGGAGCACGAGATCGACGCCCGCGACACCAAGCTGGGCGCCGAGGAGATCACCCGGGACATCCCGAACGTCTCCGAGGAGGTCCTGGCCGACCTCGACGAGCGCGGCATCATCCGCATCGGTGCCGAGGTCGCGGACGGCGACATCCTCGTCGGCAAGGTGACGCCGAAGGGCGAGACCGAGCTGACGCCGGAGGAGCGCCTGCTGCGCGCGATCTTCGGTGAGAAGGCGCGCGAGGTGCGCGACACCTCGCTCAAGGTCCCGCACGGCGAGACCGGCAAGGTCATCGGCATCCGGGTGTTCTCCCGCGACGACGACGACGAGCTGCCGCCCGGGGTCAACGAGCTGGTCCGCGTCTACGTGGCCCAGAAGCGCAAGATCTCCGAGGGCGACAAGCTCGCCGGCCGCCACGGCAACAAGGGCGTCATCGGCAAGATCCTGCCGGTCGAGGACATGCCGTTCCTCGCCGACGGGACGCCGGTCGACATCGTCCTCAACACCCACGGTGTGCCGCGACGGATGAACATCGGCCAGGTGCTCGAGACCCACCTCGGGTGGATCGCGAAGAGCGGCTGGGAGGTCGACCCGGACAACACCGCCGAGTGGGCGGTGACCATGCCCGACGACATGCGGCGGGTGGAGCCCGACACGAACACGGCGACGCCGGTGTTCGACGGTGCCCGCCAGGCCGAGATCTCGGGCCTGCTCGGGTCGACGCTGCCCAACCGCGACGGCGTGCGACTGGTCGGCGAGGACGGCAAGGCGCAGATCTTCGACGGACGTACCGGCGAGCCCTACCCGCACCAGATCGCGGTGGGCTACATGTACATCCTCAAGCTGCTGCACCTGGTGGACGACAAGATCCACGCCCGGTCGACGGGCCCGTACTCGATGATCACCCAGCAGCCGCTGGGCGGGAAGGCGCAGTTCGGCGGTCAGCGCTTCGGCGAGATGGAGTGCTGGGCCATGCAGGCCTACGGCGCGGCCTACACGCTGCAGGAGCTGCTGACCATCAAGTCCGACGACGTGCTCGGCCGCGTGAAGGTCTACGAGGCCATCGTCAAGGGCGAGAACATCCCCGAGCCGGGCATCCCCGAGTCGTTCAAGGTGCTGCTCAAGGAGCTCCAGTCGCTGTGCCTCAACGTGGAGGTGCTGTCGTCCGACGGTGCCGCCATCGAGATGCGCGACGGCGACGACGAGGACCTCGAGCGTGCGGCCGCGAACCTCGGCATCAACCTGTCCCGCAACGAGTCGCCGTCGGTCGACGACGTCGTCAACTAGCACCTCGCAGCCCCGGGCCGGGAGCCACCGCTCCCGGCCCGGGGCCCGCGGACCCTCTCGATAAACAGCTCACCCATCCAGGGGAGAACCTTTGCTCGACGTCAACTTCTTCGACGAGCTGCGGATCGGTCTGGCCACCGCCGACGACATCCGCCAGTGGTCCTTCGGCGAGGTCAAGAAGCCCGAGACCATCAACTACCGCACGCTCAAGCCCGAGAAGGACGGCCTCTTCTGCGAGAAGATCTTCGGCCCCACTCGGGACTGGGAGTGCTACTGCGGCAAGTACAAGCGCGTCCGCTTCAAGGGCATCATCTGTGAGCGCTGCGGCGTCGAGGTGACCCGGGCCAAGGTGCGCCGCGAGCGCATGGGCCACATCGAGCTGGCCGCGCCGGTCACGCACATCTGGTACTTCAAGGGCGTCCCCTCGCGCCTGGGCTACCTGCTGGACCTGGCGCCCAAGGACCTCGAGAAGATCATCTACTTCGCTGCCTACGTGATCACCGAGGTGAACACCGAGCAGCGGCACAACGACCAGTCGACGCTGGAGAACGAGATCTCGGGGGAGCGCAAGCGCCTCGAGACCCAGCGCGACAACGACCTCGAGGCCCGCGCGCAGAAGCTCGAGAGCGACATCGCCGAGCTCGAGGCCGAGGGCGCGAAGTCCGACGTCCGCCGCAAGGTCAAGGAGGGCGGCGAGCGCGAGATGCGCCAGCTGCGCGACCGTGCGCAGCGCGAGATCGACCGCCTGGACGAGGTCTGGACCACGTTCACCAAGCTCGACCGTGGCCAGCTGATCTCGGACGAGACGCTCTACCGCGAGCTCTACGACCGCTACGCGGACTACTTCACCGGCGCCATGGGTGCCGAGGCGATCCAGAAGCTCCTGGAGACCTTCGACATCGACGCCGAGGCCGACAACCTCCGCGAGACCATCCGCAGCGGCAAGGGGCAGCGCAAGCTGCGCGCACTCAAGCGGCTCAAGGTCGTCGCGGCGTTCCAGGCCACGGGCAACCGTCCCACCGGCATGGTGCTCGACTGCGTCCCGGTCATCCCGCCGGACCTGCGCCCGATGGTGCAGCTCGACGGTGGCCGCTTCGCGACGTCGGACCTCAACGACCTGTACCGCCGGGTCATCAACCGCAACAACCGCCTCAAGCGACTGATCGACCTCGGCGCGCCCGAGATCATCGTCAACAACGAGAAGCGGATGCTGCAGGAGGCCGTCGACGCGCTGTTCGACAACGGCCGCCGCGGCCGGCCGGTCACCGGCCCGGGCAACCGCCCGCTGAAGTCGCTGTCCGACCTGCTCAAGGGCAAGCAGGGCCGGTTCCGCCAGAACCTGCTCGGCAAGCGCGTCGACTACTCCGGCCGTTCGGTCATCGTCGTCGGCCCGCAGCTCAAGCTGCACCAGTGCGGCCTGCCCAAGCAGATGGCGCTCGAGCTGTTCAAGCCGTTCGTCATGAAGCGGCTGGTCGACCTCAACCACGCCCAGAACATCAAGTCCGCGAAGCGGATGGTCGAGCGTCAGCGCGGCCAGGTCTGGGACGTGCTCGAGGAGGTCATCAACGAGCACCCGGTGATGCTGAACCGGGCGCCCACGCTGCACCGCCTCGGCATCCAGGCCTTCGAGCCGCAGCTGGTCGAGGGCAAGGCGATCCAGCTGCACCCGCTGGTCTGCGAGGCGTTCAACGCCGACTTCGACGGTGACCAGATGGCGGTCCACCTGCCGCTGTCCGCCGAGGCGCAGGCCGAGGCCCGCATCCTCATGCTCTCGGCGAACAACATCCTGTCGCCGGCGTCGGGCAAGCCGCTGGCCATGCCCCGCCTCGACATGGTGACGGGTCTGTACTACCTGACCCAGCGCCGCGAGGGCACCACGGGCGAGGGCCAGGCGTTCTCGTCGCCCGCCGAGGCGATCATGGCCTACGACCTGGGGTCGCTCGACCTGCAGGCGCCGTGCCGGATCCGCGTCGACGGCACGGTCGTGCCCGGCCCGGGGATGACCAACGGGGAGTACGAGCCCGGCAAGCCGTGGCTCGCCAACACCACCCTGGGTCGCGTGCTCTTCAACGAGCTGCTGCCGGAGGACTACCCCTTCGTCAACGACCAGCTCCCGAAGAAGCGCCAGGCCGCGATCATCAACGACCTGGCCGAGCGCTACTCGATGACCGAGGTCGCGATGACCCTGGACCGGCTCAAGGACGCCGGCTTCCACTGGGCCACGCGCTCCGGGGTCACGATCGCGATCGACGACGTCGTCGTGCCCCCGCGCAAGCAGGAGATCCTCGACGAGTACGAGGGCCGCGCGGAGCAGGTCAACAAGCGCTACCAGCGTGGTGCGCTCTCCTACCAGGAGCGCAACGACGAGATGGTGCGCATCTGGGGCCAGGCCACCGAGGAGGTGGCCAAGGCGATGGAGGACAACTTCCCCGCGGACAACTCGATCTCGCGGATCGTCGCCTCCGGCGCGGCCGGCAACATGACCCAGGTGCGCCAGCTCGCGGGCATGAAGGGCCTGGTCGCGAACCCCAAGGGTGAGTTCATCCCGCGGCCGATCAAGTCCAACTTCCGCGAGGGCTTCTCGGTGGTCGAGTACTTCATCTCGACCCACGGCACGCGCAAGGGTCTCGCCGACACCGCGCTGCGCACCGCCGACTCGGGCTACCTGACCCGGCGTCTCGTCGACGTGTCGCAGGACGTCATCGTCCGCGAGATCGACTGCGGCACCGAGCGCGGCATCCCGATGCCGATCGGCGAGGAGGGCCCGAACGGGACTCTGGTGCGCGACATCCACGTCGACACCAGCGTCTACACCCGGACGGCGGCCTCGGCGGTCACCGACGACGCCGGCACCGTCCTGCTCGACCGCGGCGCCGACATCGGCCAGCAGGCGATCGACGCCCTCCTGGGCGCCGGCGTCGGCAAGGTCCGTGTCCGCAGCGTCCTGACCTGCGACTCGGCGCAGGGCGTCTGCGCGATGTGCTACGGCCGTTCGCTGGCGACCGGCAAGCTCGTCGACGTCGGCGAGGCGGTCGGCATCGTCGCCGCGCAGTCGATCGGTGAGCCCGGCACGCAGCTCACGATGCGCACCTTCCACACCGGTGGCGTCGCGGGTGAGGACATCACCACGGGTCTGCCGCGTGTGCAGGAGCTCTTCGAGGCCCGCGTCCCGAAGGGCAAGGCGCCCATCGCGGACGTCGACGGCCGCATCCAGCTCGAGGACGGCGACAAGTTCTGGAAGATCACCCTCATCCCGGACGACGGGAGCGAGGAGGTCGTCTACGACAAGCTGTCCAAGCGCCAGCGGCTCGCGACCCTCACGGTCGACGGGTCCGAGCGCCCGCTGCAGGACGGCGACCACGTCGGCGTCGGGCAGCAGCTGCTCGAGGGCACGGCCGACCCGCACGAGGTCCTGCGCGTGATGGGCCCCCGCGAGGTGCAGCTGCACCTCGTCGACCAGGTGCAGAAGGTGTACCGGTCGCAGGGTGTGTCCATCCACGACAAGCACATCGAGGTCATCGTCCGGCAGATGCTCCGCCGGGTGACGATCATCGACTCGGGCGCCACCGAGTTCCTGCCCGGTGGTGTCGTCGACCGCGCCGAGTTCGAGGCGTCCAACCGCAAGGTGGTCTCCGAGGGCGGCGACCCGGCGGCGGCCCGCCCGGTGCTCATGGGCATCACGAAGGCCTCGCTGGCCACCGAGTCGTGGCTGTCCGCCGCCTCCTTCCAGGAGACGACGCGCATCCTGACCAACGCGGCGATCGAGGGGAAGTCCGACAGCCTCGTGGGGCTGAAGGAGAACGTGATCATCGGCAAGCTGATCCCGGCCGGCACCGGCATCAACCGGTACCGGAACATCCAGGTCCAGCCGACCGAGGAGGCCCGCGCGGCGGCCTACGCCCTGCCGAGCTACGACGACGGGTACTACGCCCCGGACGTCTTCGGCTCCGGCACGGGTGCGGCCGTGCCGCTCGACGACTACGACTTCGGGCAGTTCCGCTGACCTCGTAGTTCCACGCGACACCGGAGGGCGTCCCCGCGACCGCGGGGGCGCCCTCTGTCGTGTGTGCGGGGCCGGACGGCACCGGGAATGGCCGGCCACGGGGCGGCGTTGCACCGGTCACGGGGACACGGCGCGGGCGCGGGTTGCGGGTCGCGTGCGCGCAGGTATCCTCGCCTCCAGTCCGGTCGGCGCGGTGCAGTTCCCCGCGTCGGTATGGCCGAGCAGTCGGCGGTCGAGGACGTCCGAGGGGCCGCGGCGCAGGACACCGACGGCGTCGCCGGGCCGCTGAACGCGGCGTCCGGCACCCTGATCCGACCCGCTGCGACGTGCCCTCAGGCACACGCGTACTCTGGTGTCCAGTGCCCGACGTGGTCGGGTCGCTCCGCGTGCCCCGGATGTGTGGTGCGCCGGTCCGAGGACGACGAGGACCCTGGCGCCCCCGACGACGGGACGGCCCGCCGCAGGCGTGCCGTGTCGCGGGGCAGCGAGCCCGAACAGAGCGCAGCAGAGGAACGGATACAGCCGGTCGATGCCCACCATCCAGCAGTTGGTCCGCAGGGGCCGCGAGGACAAGGTCGAGAAGACCAAGACCGCGGCCCTCAAGGGGAGCCCGCAGCGCCGCGGCGTCTGCACGCGCGTCTACACCACCACGCCCAAGAAGCCGAACTCCGCGCTGCGGAAGGTCGCGCGCGTCCGGCTCTCGAACGGCATCGAGGTCACGGCCTACATCCCCGGTGAGGGCCACAACCTGCAGGAGCACTCGATCGTGCTCGTGCGCGGCGGTCGCGTGAAGGACCTGCCGGGCGTTCGCTACAAGATCATTCGCGGCGCGCTGGACACGCAGGCGGTCAAGAACCGCAAGCAGGCCCGCAGCCGCTACGGGACGAAGAAGGACAAGAGCTGACATGCCGCGCAAGGGACCCGCTCCGAAGCGTCCGCTCGTCGCCGACCCGGTCTACGGGTCGCCGCTCGTGACGCAGCTCGTGAACAAGGTGCTCGTCGACGGCAAGCGCTCCCTGGCCGAGCGCATCGTCTACGGGGCGATGGAGGGCTGCCGCGAGCGCAACGGCGCCGACCCCGTCGTCACGCTCAAGCGGGCGCTGGACAACGTCAAGCCGGCCCTCGAGGTCCGCAGCCGCCGCGTCGGTGGCGCGACCTACCAGGTGCCGATCGAGGTCCGCGCCGGCCGCTCGACCACGCTCGGCCTGCGCTGGCTCATCACGTACTCCCGCGCCCGCCGCGAGAAGACGATGATCGAGCGGCTGACGAACGAGCTCCTCGACGCCTCGAACGGCCTCGGTGCCGCCGTGAAGCGTCGCGAGGACACGCACAAGATGGCGGAGTCGAACAAGGCGTTCGCGCACTACCGCTGGTGATCCGGGGGAGCGCCCGGGTGCGAACCACCCGGGCCCTCCACGGGTCGAGACCCATCCGCCGCGGGACCCGCGGCGACGAACCGACGGGAAGAGGAATCTCGTGGCACGCGACGTGCTGACCGACCTGGGCAAGGTCCGCAACATCGGGATCATGGCCCACATCGACGCGGGCAAGACGACCACGACCGAACGCGTCCTGTTCTACACCGGCATCAACTACAAGATCGGTGAGGTCCACGACGGCGCGGCCACGATGGACTGGATGGAGGAGGAGCAGAAGCGCGGCATCACGATCACGTCCGCCGCGACGACCTGCTTCTGGAAAGACCACCAGATCAACATCATCGACACGCCGGGCCACGTCGACTTCACGGTCGAGGTGGAGCGCTCGCTGCGCGTCCTGGACGGCGCCGTCGCCGTCTTCGACGGCAAGGAGGGCGTCGAGCCGCAGTCCGAGACGGTGTGGCGGCAGGCCGACACGTACAACGTGCCGCGCATCTGCTTCGTCAACAAGATGGACAAGCTCGGTGCGGACTTCTACTTCACCGTGCAGACCATCAAGGACCGCCTCGGCGCGAAGCCGCTGGTCCTGCAGCTGCCGATGGGGTCCGAATCGGAGTTCTACGGCGTCATCGACCTGGTCCGCATGCGTGCGCTGACCTGGCGCGGCGAGGTCTCCAAGGGCGAGGACTACGCGGTCGAGGAGATCCCGGCCGACCGTCTCGAGGAGGTCGAGGAGTACCGCACGGCGCTCCTCGAGGCCATCGCCGAGAACGACGAGGCGCTCATGGAGCGCTACTTCGCCGGCGAGGAGCTCACGGTCGAGGAGATCGAGCACGGCATCCGCGCCGTGACGGTCACCGGCGACTACTACCCGGTCATCTGCGGCTCGGCGTTCAAGAACAAGGGCGTGCAGCCCATGCTCGACGCCGTCATCGCGTACCTGCCGGCCCCGACCGACGTCCCGGCCGTGAACGGCACGCTGCTCGACGGCGAGACCGAGGTGCAGCGCCACGCGAGCACCGACGAGCCGTTCTCCGCGCTCGCGTTCAAGATCGCCGCGCACCCGTTCTACGGGAAGCTGACCTACGTCCGCGTGTACTCGGGCAAGCTCGCCCAGGGCACGCAGATCATCAACTCGACCAAGGACCGGAAGGAGCGCATCGGCAAGTTGCTGCAGATGCACTCCAACAAGGAGAACCCGGTCGACGAGGCCCGCGCCGGCCACATCTACGCGGTGGTGGGCCTGAAGGACACGACCACGGGCGACACCCTCTGCGACCCGCAGAACCCGGTGATCCTCGAGTCGATGACCTTCCCGGAGCCGGTCATCTCCGTCGCGGTCGAGCCGAAGTCGAAGGCCGACCAGGAGAAGCTCTCGACGGCCATCCAGCGTCTCGCCGACGAGGACCCGACCTTCCGGGTCAACCTCGACGACGAGACCGGCCAGACGATCATCTCGGGCATGGGCGAGCTCCACCTCGAGGTGCTGGTCAACCGGATGAAGTCGGACTTCAAGGTCGAGGCCAACATCGGCAAGCCGCAGGTGGCCTACCGCGAGACCATCCGGCAGACGGTCGAGAAGTACGAGTACACGCACAAGAAGCAGACCGGCGGCTCGGGGCAGTTCGCCCGCGTCATCATCAAGCTCGAGCCGCTCGAGAAGACGGCCGACGGCCCGCTCTACGAGTTCTCCAACAAGGTGACCGGCGGCCGCGTGCCGCGGGAGTACATCCCGTCGGTCGACGAGGGCGCCCAGGACGCGATGCAGTACGGCATCGTGGCCGGCTACCCGATGGTCGGGCTCAAGCTGACGCTGCTCGACGGGCAGTACCACGAGGTCGACTCGTCGGAGATGGCGTTCAAGGTGGCCGGCTCGATGGCGCTCAAGGAGGCGGCCCGCAAGGCCGACCCCGCGCTGCTCGAGCCGGTGATGGCGGTCGAGGTGAACACGCCCGAGGAGTACATGGGCGACGTCATCGGCGACCTCAACTCCCGCCGTGGCCAGATCCAGGCCATGGAGGAGCGGGCCGGCGGCCGCGTCGTGCGCGCGATCGTCCCGCTCTCGGAGATGTTCGGCTACGTCGGCGACCTGCGGTCGCGGACCCAGGGCCGGGCGAACTACTCCATGCAGTTCGAGCGCTACGCGGAGGTCCCGGCCAACGTGGCCAAGGAGATCATCGCGAAGGCGACCGGCGAGTGAGGCCGGTCCGTGACCCCGGTCGCGGACCAGGTCGCGGGCCGTCGCGGGGCTTTCGCTAGCCTCGTGTCGGCCCTCTCGGTCCTCCGAGACACGGCAGGACCCACCGACGAGCACCATCCGTTCCGTCCCACCACCAGGGACGGGCGGGAGAACAAAGTCCAGGAGGACGAGAGCAGTGGCGAAGGCCAAGTTCGAGCGGACCAAGCCGCACGTCAACATCGGCACCATCGGTCACATCGACCACGGGAAGACGACGCTCACCGCGGCGATCACCAAGGTGCTGCACGACAAGTTCCCGCAGCTGAACCAGGCGTCGGCGTTCGACATGATCGACAAGGCGCCCGAGGAGCGGCAGCGCGGCATCACGATCTCGATCGCGCACGTCGAGTACCAGACCGAGAAGCGCCACTACGCGCACGTCGACTGCCCCGGGCACGCCGACTACGTCAAGAACATGATCACCGGCGCGGCCCAGATGGACGGCGCCATCCTCGTGGTGGCCGCCACCGACGGCCCCATGCCGCAGACCCGCGAGCACGTGCTGCTCGCCCGCCAGGTCGGCGTCCCCTACATCGTGGTGGCGCTGAACAAGGCGGACATGGTCGACGACGAGGAGATCATGGAGCTCGTCGAGATGGAGGTCCGCGAGCTCCTGTCCTCGCAGGACTTCCCCGGCGACGACCTCCCCGTCGTCCGCGTCTCGGCGCTCAAGGCGCTCGAGGGCGACGCCGAGTGGGGCGACGCGATCATGTCGCTGATGGACGCCGTCGACGACAGCATCCCGTCGCCGGAGCGTGACACCGACAAGCCGTTCCTCATGCCCGTCGAGGACGTCTTCACCATCACCGGCCGCGGCACCGTCGTGACCGGCCGCGTCGAGCGCGGCATCGTCAAGGTGAACGAGGAGGTGGAGATCATCGGCATCCGCGCGAAGTCGACGAAGACCACCACCACGGGCATCGAGATGTTCCGCAAGCTCCTCGACGAGGGGCGCGCCGGCGACAACGTCGGTCTGCTCCTGCGCGGCATCAAGCGCGAGGACGTCGAGCGCGGCATGGTCATCGGCAAGCCGGGCTCGATCACCCCGCACACCGAGTTCGAGGGCCAGGTCTACATCCTGGGCAAGGACGAGGGCGGACGGCACACGCCGTTCTTCAACAACTACCGCCCGCAGTTCTACTTCCGGACGACCGACGTCACCGGCGTCGTGACGCTCCCGGAGGGCACCGAGATGGTCATGCCCGGTGACAACACCGAGATGTCCGTCCAGCTGATCCAGCCGATCGCCATGGAGGAGGGCCTCCAGTTCGCCATCCGTGAGGGTGGCCGGACGGTCGGCGCCGGTCAGGTCACGAAGATCAGCAAGTAGCACGAGGGGCCCCGGTGGTCGGGCGCGCGAGCGCCCGTGAGACACTGGTTCCCTAGCTCGCACAGGGCGGTCGGCTCATGCGGTATCGAGTCGGCCGCCCTGCTGTGAGCGGGGGTCCGAGAGCCACACCGTGGGCCCGGACCGCCGGCGACGAGCCGGGGGTCCACCGTGCCGCCGCCCCGTGAGGGGTGCGGGACGGACACACGTTGAACAGCGCGGGGTCCGCGGGGCCGCCGACGTGCGTGAGCACACGGCGGAGCCTGCCGACGGATTCGACACGCCCGACCGCGTGGACCGGAGACGGTCCTGCTCGGGTGGGAGTCCGACCGGCACGAGCACCGGGGCGTCTCGAGAACCTGGCCAGCCGCCGGGGGTGCACACCCCCGACGGGACGAGAAGAGGAACGGCAAAGCCACCATGGCGGGACAGAAGATCCGCATCCGGCTCAAGGCCTACGACCACGAAGCGATCGACGCGTCGGCTCGCAAGATCGTCGAGACCGTGACGCGCACCGGCGCCTCCGTGGTCGGGCCCGTGCCGCTGCCGACCGAGAAGAACATCTACTGCGTCATCCGGTCGCCGCACAAGTACAAGGACTCGCGCGAGCACTTCGAGATGCGCACGCACAAGCGACTGATCGACATCGTCGACCCCACGCCGAAGACGGTGGACGCGCTCATGCGCATCGACCTGCCGGCGAGCGTCGACGTGAACATCCAGTGAGGTCGGAGATGACTGCAGCACACTCCCCGGCCAAGCCGGAGCGGAAGATGAGCGGCGTCCTCGGCACCAAGGTCGGCATGACCCAGGTCTTCGACGAGGCGAACCGCATCGTCCCGGTGACCGTCGTGAAGGCCGGCCCCTGCGTCGTCACGCAGGTGCGGACGCCCTCGGTCGACGGCTACAACGCCGTGCAGATCGCCTACGGCGCCATCGACCCGCGCAAGGTGAACAAGCCCGAGACGGGCCACTTCTCCAAGGCCGGTGTCACCCCGCGGCGCCACCTCGCCGAGCTCCGCACGAGCGACGCGAGCGACTACGAGGTCGGCCAGGAGGTCACCGCGGAGGCGTTCGCCGCCGGTGCCGTCGTCGACGTCTCGGGCACGAGCAAGGGCAAGGGCACCGCCGGTGTCATGAAGCGCCACGGCTTCGGCGGCCTCGGGGCCAGCCACGGCACGCAGCGCAAGCACCGCTCGCCCGGCTCCATCGGTGGCTGCGCCACCCCGGCGCGCGTCTTCAAGGGCACGCGCATGGCCGGCCGCATGGGCAACGTCAAGACCACCACCCAGAACCTGACCGTGCACGGCGTCGACGCCGAGGCGGGTCTGCTGCTCATCCGCGGCGCCGTTCCCGGCCCGCGCGGCGGCCTCGTCCTCGTCACCTCGGCCGCCAAGGTCGACCCCGCGAAGGGCGGTGACCAGTGACCTCCCCCGACTCCTCCAAGGCCGCCGACGGACACACCCCCGGCGTGACCGACACCGAGGGCCACGACGGCGGCGAGCAGGTCTCGTCCCCGGCGACCTCGGCGACGGCCGCCGCGACCGCGACGCTGCGGGCATCGTCCTCGCAGACCGCGCGCCGCAGCGGCTTCTCGGCGGGCGAGGCCCGCCGTCAGGCGCGCCGCGACGCCCACGCCACGGCCGGCACCGGCGAGACCCGCACGGTCTCGGTGCACACGCCCGCGGGCGGCACCGACGGCACCGCCGAGCTCCCGGGCCAGCTGTTCGACGCCCCGGCGAGCACGGCGCTCATGCACCAGGTCGTCACCGCGCAGCTCGCGGCGGCCCGCCAGGGCACGCACGACACCAAGACGCGCGGCGAGGTCCGCGGCGGCGGCAAGAAGCCGTACCGCCAGAAGGGCACCGGCCGCGCCCGCCAGGGCTCGGTCCGCGCGCCGCAGTTCGCCGGCGGTGGCACCGTCCACGGGCCCACGCCGCGGGACTACGACCAGCGGACCCCGAAGAAGATGAAGGCGGCGGCCCTGCGCGGCGCGCTGTCGGACCGCGCCCGCCACGAGCGCATCCACGTCTTCTCCGCGCTGGTCGACGGCGACGCCCCCTCGACCAAGGGTGCGCGCACCGCGCTCGAGGGCGTCGTGACGCCGAGCCGTGACCACCGCCTGGTCCTCGCGGTCATCACCCGCGACGACGAGGCCGGCCGCCGCAGCGTGGCCAACCTGCCGGCGGTGCACCAGATCACGCCGGACCAGCTGAACACCTACGACGTCCTGCGCGCCGATGACGTGGTCTTCACGACCGCGGCGCTCGAGGCGTTCGTGGCCGCCCGCACCGCGGGTGGACAGGAGGCCGAGAAGTGATCGCCGACCCGCGAGACGTGATCATCGCGCCGGTCATCTCCGAGAAGAGCTACGGGCTCCTCGAGGAGCGCCAGTACACGTTCCTGGTGCGCCCGGACGCGAACAAGACGCAGATCAAGATCGCCGTCCAGCAGATCTTCGACGTGCAGGTCGCCAGCGTGAACACGCTGAACCGCGAGGGCAAGCGCAAGCGCTCCCGCCGCGGCTTCGGCAAGCGCAAGGACACCAAGCGCGCTGTCGTGACGGTGACGCCCGAGAGCCGGACCATCGACGTGTTCGGCGCGCCCGGGGCAGGGAGCTGACCAATGGGAATCCGTAGGTACAAGCCGACGACCTCCGGGCGGCGCGGCGCGAGCGTCTCGGACTTCGCCGAGATCACGCGCGACCACCCCGAGAAGTCGCTGATCCGCCCGCTGCACAACAAGGGCGGCCGCAACGTCACCGGGCGCATCACCACCCGGCACCAGGGCGGCGGCCACAAGCGGGCGTACCGGCTCATCGACTTCCGCCGTCACGACAAGGACGGCGTGCCGGCCAAGGTCGCGCACATCGAGTACGACCCGAACCGCAGCGCCCGCATCGCCCTGCTGCACTACGCCGACGGCGAGAAGCGCTACATCATCGCGCCGGAGCGCCTGAACCAGGGCGACACGATCGAGGCCGGTCCCAAGGCCGACATCAAGCCGGGCAACAACCTGCCGATGCGCAACATCCCCACCGGCACGGTGATCCACGCGATCGAGCTCCGCCCCGGCGGCGGCGCGAAGATCGCCCGCTCGGCCGGCGCCCGCGTCCAGCTGGTCGCGAAGGACGGGCCGTACGCCCAGCTGCGGATGCCTTCGGGCGAGATCCGCAACGTCGACGTCCGCTGCCGCGCCAGCATCGGCGAGGTCGGCAACGCCGAGCACTCGAACATCAACTGGGGCAAGGCGGGCCGCAACCGCTGGCGGGGCAAGCGCCCCACCGTCCGCGGTGTCGTCATGAACCCGGTCGACCACCCGCACGGCGGTGGCGAGGGCAAGACCTCGGGTGGTCGCCACCCGGTCAACCCCGCCGGCACGCCGGAGGGCCGTACCCGAGGCCGGAAGGAGAGCGACCGCATGATCGTGCGTCGCCGCCGCACCGGCAAGGGCAAGAAGAAGCGCTGACGGAGCAGGAGGGAGCGAAGCGATGCCACGCAGTCTCAAGAAGGGCCCGTTCGTCGACGACCACCTGCTCAAGAAGGTGGACGCGCTCAACGAGGCCAACCGCAAGACCGTCATCAGGACCTGGTCCCGTCGGTCGACGATCATCCCGGACATGATCGGCCACACGCTGGCCGTCCACGACGGGCGCAAGCACGTCCCGGTGTTCGTCTCGGAGTCCATGGTCGGGCACAAGCTCGGCGAGTTCGCCCCGACCCGCACGTTCCGCGGGCACATCAAGGAGGACCGCCGCTCCCGTCGTCGCTAGGACGACGCGGAGCGCGGGATCCCTCATGGCCCGAGACAAGGAAGGTACGTCCCAGATGGCTGCACCAGCCGACGCCGCAGACGCGGCCACGGCCCCTCGCGGTGCCGTGGCGCGGGCGCGCTACGTGCGCATGTCGCCGATGAAGGTCCGCCGCGTGGTGGACCTCGTCCGCGGCATGCCGGTCGGCCAGGCCGCCTCCGTGCTGCAGTTCGCGCAGCAGAAGGCGGCCGGCCCGGTGGCCAAGGTCGTCGCCAGTGCGGTGGCCAACGCCGAGAACAACGTCGACCTGGACCCGACGAACCTGGTGATCTCGACGATCACCGTGGACGAGGGTCCGACCATGAAGCGGTTCCAGCCCCGCGCGCAGGGCCGGGCGTACCGCATCCGGAAGCGGACCAGCCACATCTACGTCGAGGTGACCGAGGTGGCCCAGGCGCAGGGCGGCCGTTCGCGCGCTAAGAGGAGTGGCCGCTGATGGGCCAGAAGATCAACCCGCACGGCTTCCGCCTCGGTATCACCACCGACTGGAAGTCGCGCTGGTACGCCGACAAGCAGTACGCGGACTACGTCGCGGAGGACGTCAAGATCCGCCGCATGCTCTCCAAGGGCATGGAGCGGGCCGGGATCTCCAAGGTCGAGATCGAGCGCACCCGCGACCGCGTCCGCGTCGACATCCACACCGCGCGTCCCGGCATCGTCATCGGCCGCCGCGGCGCCGAGGCCGACCGCCTGCGCGGCAACCTCGAGAAGCTGACCGGCAAGCAGGTCCAGCTGAACATCCTCGAGGTCAAGGGCGCCGAGGCGGACGCGCAGCTCGTCGCGCAGGGCGTGGCCGAGCAGCTGTCCAACCGCGTGTCGTTCCGCCGCGCGATGCGCAAGGCCATGCAGTCGGCCATGCGCTCGCCGGGCGTCAAGGGCATCCGGGTGCAGTGCTCCGGCCGGCTCGGTGGCGCCGAGATGTCGCGCTCGGAGTTCTACCGCGAGGGCCGCGTGCCCCTGCACACGCTCCGCGCCGAGATCGACTACGGCCTGTTCGAGGCCCGGACCAACTTCGGCCGCATCGGCGTGAAGGTCTGGATCTACAAGGGCGACGTCGTCGGCGGGAAGCGCGAGTCGGAGCGCCAGGCCGCGCTCGACGCCGCGACCCGCGACCCCCGTGGCGGCCGTGGCCGCGGCGGCGGGAACGACCGCCCGCGTGGCCGCCGCTCGGGCTCGTCCGGCACGACCGGGACGAGCACCGAGGCCGGGCGCGCCGCCGCGGAGCAGGCCGCCGCCGGTGCCAGCACGGGTGGGGCGCCGGCCGGTGCCGCCCCCGAGGCCACCACGCAGACGGAGTCCTGAGCCATGCTGATCCCCCGCAAGGTCAAGTACCGCAAGCAGCACCGTCCGGACCGGACGGGCGCCGCCAAGGGTGGCACCCAGATGTCCTTCGGTGACTACGGCATCCAGGCCCTGGAGCACGCCTACGTCACCAACCGGCAGATCGAGTCCGCCCGTATCGCCATCACGCGGCACATCCGTCGTGGCGGCAAGGTGTGGATCAACATCTTCCCGGACCGGCCGCTGACCAAGAAGCCGGCCGAGACCCGCATGGGTTCCGGCAAGGGCTCGCCCGAGAAGTGGGTGGCGAACGTGAAGCCGGGCCGCGTCATGTTCGAGATGAGCTACCCGAACGAGGCCACGGCCCGCGAGGCCCTGCGCCGCGCGCAGCACAAGCTGCCGATGCGCTGCCGCATCGTGAGCCGTGAGGAGACCTTCTGATGGCCGCCGGAACCCCCGCCAGCGAGCTGCGCGAGCTCACGAGCGAGGAGCTCGTGGCCCGCGCCCGCGAGGCCAAGGCCGAGCTGTTCAACCTTCGCTTCCAGATGGCGACCGGACAGCTGGACAACAACCGCCGGCTGCGGACCGTCCGGCACGACATCGCGCGGATCTACACCGTGATGCGCGAGCGCGAGCTGGGCCTGTCCGTGGCCCCGGATGAGGAGGGAGCGGCATGACCAGCGCCGCCGACAGCGAGCAGGTGGCGTCCGAGGTCAAGGCCGACGCCCCCGCCGAGCAGAAGCCGGGCGACCGGAACGACGACCGCGGCCTCCGCAAGACCCGCGAGGGCCTGGTCGTCTCGGACAAGATGGCCAAGACCATCGTCGTCAGCCTCGAGGACCGGGTGAAGCACCCGCGCTACTCGAAGGTCATCCGGCGCACGAAGAAGGTCAAGGCGCACGACGAGAACAACACCGCAGGCCCCGGCGACCGCGTCCTCCTCATGGAGACCCGGCCGCTCTCGGCCACGAAGCGCTGGCGTCTCGTCGAGATCCTCGAGAAGGCCAAGTGAGCCCTAGAAACCGTCCGCTCGTGCGGGCAGGTCAGGAGAAGAAGCAGTGATCCAGCAGGAGTCGCGGCTGCGGGTCGCCGACAACACCGGTGCCAGGGAGATCCTGTGCATCCGTGTTCTCGGGGGCTCGTCGCGCCGCTACGCGGGCATCGGCGACGTCATCGTGGCGACGGTGAAGGAAGCCATCCCGGCCGCCGGCGTCAAGCGCGGCGAGGTGGTCAAGGCCGTCATCGTGCGCACCCGCAAGGAGAAGCGCCGCCCGGACGGCTCGTACATCAAGTTCGACGAGAACGCCGCCGTGCTCATCAAGAACGACCGTGAGCCCCGTGGGACCCGCATCTTCGGCCCCGTGGGCCGCGAGCTGCGCGACAAGAGGTTCATGCGGATCATCTCGCTCGCGCCGGAGGTGCTGTAGCAGATGAAGGTCAAGAAGGGCGACACGGTCGTCGTCATCGCCGGCAAGGACAAGGGCGCGAAGGGCAAGGTCATCCAGGCCTACCCGGACCGCGACAAGGTCCTCGTCGAGGGCGTCGGCCGGGTCAAGAAGCACACGGCCCAGTCCGCCAACCAGCGCGGTGCCCAGAGCGGCGGGATCGTCACGCAGGAGGCCCCGATCCACGTCTCGAACGTGATGGTCGTGGACGCCGACGGCAAGCCGACCCGCGTCGGGACCCGTGAGGGCGGCGAGAGCGAGCAGAAGCGCGTGCGCATCTCGCGGCGCAGCGGGAAGGACCTCTCGTGACCACCACCGAAGCTCCCGAGACGACCCGTCCCCGGCTGCAGCAGCGCTACCACGACGAGATCAAGTCGGCCCTGTCGGAGCAGTTCGGGTACGCGAACCCGATGTTGATCCCCGGCGTCGTCAAGGTCGTCGTGAACATGGGCGTCGGCGAGGCCGCGCGTGACTCGAAGCTGATGGAGGGCGCGGTCCGCGACCTCACCCTCATCGCCGGCCAGAAGCCGGAGATCCGCAAGGCCCGCAAGTCGATCGCGCAGTTCAAGCTGCGCGAGGGCATGCCGATCGGTGCCCGCGCGACCCTGCGGGGCGCGCGCATGTGGGAGTTCCTCGACCGGCTGCTGACCATCGGCCTGCCGCGCATCCGCGACTTCCGCGGGCTGTCGCCGAAGCAGTTCGACGGGTCCGGCAACTACACGTTCGGTCTCTCGGACCAGACGATGTTCCACGAGATCGACCAGGACTCGATCGACCGGCCGCGGGGGATGGACATCACCGTGGTCACCTCCGCGACGACCGACGAGGAGGGCCGGGCGCTGCTCCGTCAGCTCGGCTTCCCGTTCAGGGAGAACTGAGATGGCGAAGAAGGCACTGGTCAACAAGGCCGCGAAGACGCCGAAGTTCAAGGTGCGCGGCTACACGCGCTGCAACCGCTGCGGGCGCGCCCGCGCGGTCCTGCGGAAGTTCGGGCTCTGCCGGGTCTGCCTGCGCGAGATGGCGCACCGGGGCGAGCTCCCGGGCGTGAGCAAGGCGTCCTGGTGAGCCCCGCGAAGACCTCCGCGCACACCTCCGAGGCTCCCGAGGCCCCGGGCGAAGGGGCCATCGACCCCGAGCTCCTGCGTCTCATCCAGCGCGTCGCCCACCGCGAGCACCTGCTCGACGGCACGGTTGCGCCGCGCGTCCGTACCACCGCTGATAGCAGCTCCACACGCCGCAGGCCCGCCATCGGGAGCGTGCGCACGCGCGCCACCCGGGGAACCACGGCGAGGAAGGTGACCTGGTCATGACGATGACCGACCCGATCGCGGACATGCTGACGCGCATCCGGAACGCCAACTCGGCGTTCCACGAGAGCGCGATCATGCCGCACAGCAAGCTCAAGGCCCACGTGGCGCAGGTCCTGCTCGACCAGGGCTACATCGCCGGGTACCGCACCGAGGACGCCACCGTGGGCAAGTCCCTCGTGGTCGACCTCAAGTACGGGCCGAACCGTGAGCGCAGCATCGCCGGCATCAAGCGGGTCTCGAAGCCCGGCCTGCGGATCTACGCGAAGTCGAACGAGCTCCCCCGGGTGCTCGGCGGCCTCGGCGTCGCGATCATCTCGACGTCGTCCGGGCTCCTGACCGACCGGCAGGCCCACCAGCGACGGATGGGCGGGGAAGTCCTCGCCTTCGTCTGGTAGCGGAGAGGGGAACCGAACCATGTCACGCATCGGCAAGGCCCCGATCACCGTGCCGTCGGGCGTCGACGTCACCGTCGACGGGCAGAACGTCACGGTCAAGGGCCCCAAGGGGACCCTGAGCCACCAGGTCGACGAGCCGATCACGGTCTCGCTCGACGAGGGCGTGCTCTCGGTCCAGCGCCCGGACGACGAGCGGGAGAGCCGCGCGCTGCACGGCCTGTCGCGCTCGCTGCTGAACAACCTGGTGCAGGGCGTCTCGCAGGGCTACGAGCGCAAGCTCGAGATCCACGGCGTCGGCTACCGCGTGCAGCTGCGGGGATCGGACCTCGAGTTCGCGCTCGGCTTCAGCCACCCGGTGAAGATCACCCCGCCGGACGGCATCACGTTCGCGGTCGAGAGCCCGACCCGGTTCTCGGTCCAGGGCATCGACAAGCAGCTGGTCGGCCAGGTGGCCGCCAACATCCGGTGGCTGCGCCGCCCCGACCCCTACAAGGGCAAGGGCGTCCGCTACGCCGGCGAGCAGATCCGCCGCAAGGTCGGGAAGACGGGCAAGTGATGGCTGAGAACAACGGCACCACGACCAAGGCCCGGGGCCACCTGGGCACCAACGTGTCGGAGACCCGTCGCACGGGTCGCACGCGCCGCCACGCCCGGCTGCGCAAGAAGATCGCCGGCACCCCGTCGCGCCCCCGCCTCGTCGTCACCCGCTCGACGCGGCACATCACGGCGCAGGTGGTCGACGACATCGCCGGCCACACGCTCGCCCACGCCTCGACCCTCGAGGCCGACGTGCGCGGGATGGAGGGCGACAAGAAGGCCCAGGCCGCCAAGGTCGGGGAGCTCGTCGCCTCCCGCGCGAAGGACCAGGGCATCGACGCGGTCGTCTTCGACCGCGGCGGTCGCCGGTACCACGGCCGCATCGCGCAGCTCGCGGATGCGGCCCGCGAGGGGGGTCTGCAGTTCTGATGACCGCGACCCCCACGAACAGCAACGGAAGGAACTCCTGATGCCGGGACGTGCACGGCGCGACGGCCAGCAGGGCCCGGCCGGCTCCGGGCAGCAGGGCGGCGAGCGTCAGGGCGGCAGCGCCGGCCGGGACCGCCAGCAGGGCGGCCGCGACCGCCAGCAGGACCGCACCCCGCACCTCGAGCGCGTCGTCGCCATCAACCGCGTGGCCAAGGTCGTCAAGGGCGGCCGCCGCTTCAGCTTCACCGCCCTGGTCGTCGTCGGTGACGGCGACGGCATGGTCGGTGTCGGCTACGGCAAGGCCAAGGAGGTGCCGGCCGCGATCGCCAAGGGCGTGGAGGAGGCGAAGAAGAACTTCTTCCGCGTCCCCCGGGTCGGCGGCACCATCACCCACCCCGTGCAGGGCGAGGAGGCGGCGGGCGTGGTCCTGCTGCGTCCGGCCAGCCCCGGTACCGGCGTCATCGCCGGTGGCCCGGTGCGCGCGGTGCTGGAGTGCGCGGGGATCGCCGACGTGCTGTCCAAGTCGCTGGGCAGCCAGAACGCGATCAACATCGTACACGCCACGGTGGCGGCGCTGAAGGGCCTGCAGGTCCCCGAGGCCGTCGCGGCCCGCCGCGGTCTGCCCATCGAGGACGTGGCGCCGGCCCGCATGCTGCGTGCCCGCGCCGGGCAGGGGGCCTGACAGTGGCTGACAAGAAGGCCGACCTCAAGGTCACGCAGACCCGCTCCGAGATCGGCGGCAAGCGCAACCAGCGCGAGTCCCTGCGCACGCTGGGGCTCCGCCGGATCGGCGCGACCGTCACCCGCCCCGACACGCCCCAGAACCGGGGCCTGATCCACACCGTCCGTCACCTCGTGACGGTCGAGGAGGTGTGACCGATGGGTGAGTCCCCCATCAAGCTGCACCACCTGCGGCCGGCGCCCGGGGCCAGGACCGCCAAGACCCGCGTGGGTCGCGGTGAGGCCTCCAAGGGCAAGACCGCCGGTCGCGGCACCAAGGGCACCGGCGCCCGCAAGAACGTCCCCGCGACGTTCGAGGGTGGCCAGATGCCGCTGCAGATGCGCCTGCCGAAGCTCAAGGGCTTCCGCAACCGCAACAAGGTGGTCTCGCAGGTCGTCAACGTCGGCGACCTGGCCCGCCTGTTCCCCGACGGCGGCGAGGTCGGCCCGGCCGAGCTCGTGGCCGCCGGCGCCGTGCGCCCGGGGCACCCGATCAAGGTGCTCGGGACCGGCGAGGTCGGCTCGGTGACGCTGCGCGTCACCGCGCACGCCTTCTCGGGCTCGGCGAGCGAGAAGCTGTCCGCCGCGGGCGGCAGCGCGACCGTCGCCGAGTAGGAACATCGACGTGACGTCCTCACCGGCCCCGGGCCGCCCCCTCCAGGGAGCGGCCCGGGGCCGGTGGCGTCTCCCCGTGTAGTCTCGCCCCGGGCCGGCTCGACCGGTCCGGCCCGGCCACGTCGCACCCCCGCGGTGCGCGGCCGGTGACCACAGGCCCGCGCGGCTCCGGACCCCGACGAGTCCGCGGTGCGGCCGAACGACATCTGGAGGTCCGAGTGTTCGGCGCCGTGCGGTCAGCCCTGGCCACACCGGACCTGCGCAAGAAGATCCTGTTCACGCTCGGCATCGTCGCCGTCTACCGCCTCGGGGCGACGCTCCCGGCGCCCGGCGTCTCCTACTCGAACGTGCAGGAGTGCCTGCGTCAGGTCCAGGGCAGTGACGCCGCGAGCGTCTACTCGCTGATCAACCTGTTCTCCGGCGGGGCGCTGCTCCAGCTGTCGATCTTCGCGCTGGGCATCATGCCGTACATCACGGCGAGCATCATCGTCCAGCTGCTGACGGTCGTGATCCCCCGCTTCGAGCAGCTGAAGAAGGAGGGGCAGAGCGGTCAGAGCAAGCTGACGCAGTACACGCGCTACCTGACCATCGCCCTCGCGATCCTGCAGTCGACCGGCATCGTCGCCCTGGCCGACCGCAACCAGCTCTTCCAGGACTGCGACCCGTCGCAGTTCCCGATCCTGCCGAACGCCGACATCTTCGACCTCGCGGTCATCGTCATCGTCATGACGGCGGGCACCGCGGTCATCATGTGGTTCGGCGAGCTCGTCACCGAGCGCGGTGTCGGCAACGGCATGTCGCTGCTCATCTTCACCTCGATCGCCGCCCGCATCCCGGCCGAGGGCAACACGATCCTGCAGAACGCCGGCCCGCTGGCGTTCACGGTGGTCTGCGCGTTCGGCCTGGTCATCATCGCGAGCGTCGTGTTCGTCGAGCAGGGCCAACGGCGCATCCCCGTGCAGTACGCGAAACGCATGGTCGGGCGCCGGATGTACGGGGGGACGTCGACCTACCTGCCCCTGAAGGTGAACCAGGCCGGTGTCATCCCGGTCATCTTCGGGTCGTCGCTGCTGTACCTGCCCGACCTGCTCTCGCGCATCACGGGCAACCAGAACTCGGGCTTCTCGCGGTTCGTCTCGACCTACCTCGCGAACCAGTCCAACTGGCTGCACATCCTGCTGTACTTCGCACTGATCATCTTCTTCACGTACTTCTACGTCTCGATCACGTTCAACACCGAGGAACGTGCCGACGAGATGAAGAAGTTCGGTGGGTTCATCCCCGGGATCCGTCCCGGACGTCCCACGGCCGAGTACCTCAGCTACGTGCTGTCCCGGATCACATTGCCGGGATCCATCTACCTCGGCATCATCGCCGTCCTACCGAACTTCTTCCTGGGCCTGACCGGTCAAGGGCAGAACCAGAACTTCCCCTTCGGCGGGACCGCTGTTCTGATCATGGTGGGCGTCGGGCTGGACACGGTCAAACAGATCGAGAGCCAGCTGATGCAGCGCAACTACGAGGGTTTCCTGCGCTGACCGGGAGCGGTCGGCAGCGGTCGGTGCACACAGGGATGTCAAGCGCAGAGATGTCAGGCGAAGGAGTGTTGTCGTGAGGATCGTGCTGGTGGGCCCGCCGGGCGCGGGCAAGGGAACGCAGGCTGCGCGGCTGGCCGAGCGTCTCGACGCGCCGCACATCTCCACCGGCGACATCTTCCGCGAGAACATGAAGAACGAGACGGAGCTGGGCAAGGAAGCCCAGCGCTACGTCGACGCCGGCGACCTCGTGCCCGACGAGGTGACGGTCAAGATGGTCAAGGACCGTCTCGCGCAGCCCGACGCGCAGGAGGGCTTCCTGCTCGACGGGTTCCCGCGCAACACGGCCCAGGCCGACGAGCTGCAGAAGGTCCTCGGCGACCTCGGCCAGCGCCTCGACGCCGTCCTCGTGTTCGAGGTCGAGGACGAGGAGCTCATCAAGCGGCTCATGGCCCGCGGGCGCTCCGACGACACCGAGGAGACCATCCGGCACCGCCAGGAGGTCTACCGCTCGGAGACCGAGCCGCTGATCGCGCACTACCAGGACATCGCGGTGCGGGTGGACGCCGTCGGGACGATCGACGAGATCACCGACCGCGCGATGGACGCCCTCGCCGACGAGCCCGACGACTGAGTGGGCAACCCGAGCCGCCGTCTGACCGGCCTCACCGAGGCGGTCTCCGCCGGGGTCGGCGGGCTCGCCGACCGTGTGCGGGGGCGCCTCGTGGAGATGAAGACACCGGGCCAGATCGAGGCGATGCGCGCCGCCGGCCTCGTCGTGGCGGACGCGCTCGCCGCGGTCACCGAGGCCGCACGCCCCGGGGCCAGCACCGCCGACCTGGACGAGGTCGCCGCGACGACGATCCGCGAGGCCGGGGCCGTGCCCTCGTTCCTCGGGTACCAGGGCTTCCCGGCGTCGATCTGCGCCTCGGTGAACGAGCAGATCGTGCACGGCATCCCGTCGCGGGAGCAGGTGCTCGGCGACGGCGACCTGGTCTCCATCGACTGCGGGGCGATCCTCGAGGGCTGGCACGGTGACGCGGCGGTCACGCTGCTGATCGGCACGCCGCGGCCCGAGGACGTGACCCTGTCGGCGGCGTGCCGGGCGGCGATGGAGGCGGGCATCGCCCGGCTCGTCCCCGGCGGGCGGCTCGGCGACGTGGGGCACGCCGTCGAGACCGAGGCCCGGAAGCGGGGCACGTCGGACGACCGCGAGTACGGGATCGTCGCCGACTACGGCGGGCACGGCATCGGGACCTCGATGCACATGGAGCCGTTCGTCCCGAACCTCGGCCGCGAGGGCACCGGGATGCGGCTGCGCAGCGGGATGGTGCTCGCGATCGAGCCCATGCTCACCGGTGGCTCCGACGAGACCGAGGAGCTCGAGGACGGCTGGACCGTCGTCACCGCCGACGGCAGCCGCGCCGCGCACTGGGAGCACTCGGTGGCGATCACCGACGACGGGCCCCGGGTCCTCACCGCACCCGCCTCCTGACACCGGTGTAACTCGCCCGGGCGGGCCCGGTTCGGCCCGATCCCGGCGTTCCGGGCACGCGGGGCTGCCAGCCTGGGTGACGTGATCACTCGATCGGGTGTCCTCGGGGCCGTCCTGCTGGTCCTCACGCTGGTCGCCACCCCCGGGCTCGCGAGCGCGGACGAGACGCGCGACATCTACGCGCGCCCGTTCTCCTGGGACTCGATCTGGAACCTCCCGCTCGCCACCACCGCGGTGTACGGGGACTTCGACGCGCAGGTCGGCCACCTCTACCCCGACGTCGAGAACATCACCCTCGACCCCACCGCGCCCGTCCGCGAGCTCGGCGGCGCCGGCTCCGGCGAGGTGCACGTCGACCCCGAGCTCCAGGCCGACGGGTCGTGGAACAACTGCTCGACGCTGCTCGTCGCGAGCCCGGACCAGCAGACGATCATCCAGGGCCAGCCGATGGTCCTCGAGCCCGGCGGCGACCCGAGCTGGCGCGTCGGGTGGGACCCGCAGCCGCTCACCGGGCGGGGCATCGAGGGCTGCCACGGCGGATCCGGGCTCTCCGGCCTCGGCGGCACGATCCGGGAGGGCGAGCTGTCCGGCGACGCGCCGCTGCGCCACGCCCTCAAGGTCAGCCTCCCGTGCACCACCAGCTGTTCGCCGGAGAACGGCGGGTTCCGCTGGCCCGCGGTCGCGGCCGACTCCGGCTACGAGGGCAAGTACGGCGGCGAGAACCCGCAGGTGAACATGGGCGCCCTGCTCGCGCTGCCCGCGGACGCCGACCTCTCGGGCATCACCGCCCCCGACGTCCGCAAGGTGGCCGAGGCGCTGCAGACCTACGGCGCCTACGTCGTCGACGAGACCGGCGGCGCGCCGTCCGGGTCGTTCCAGGTGCAGAGCACGGCCGTGCGCGAGTTCCCGAACATCGACTCGCCGCAGATGCGCGCGGTGTTCAACCAGCTCTCGGTGATCGAGAACAGCGCGGAGGACACCCCGGGCGGCGGCGCGCTCGACGCCCCGCGCCGGGCCGCGTGCGCGCCGCCCTTCGCCGACGGCACCGGGGGAGCGCCGGCCTCCTGCGGGGCAGCGCACGTCGGATAGCGGAACTATCCGCTCGCTGCTATCGTCGGCCCCCTACCGAGGGGAACGGGGTGGTGGTCGTGGCCGGACAGGTGCCGGATCAGGGGTCGGACCAGGTGCGCGTGGCGGACGCCGATCGCGAGCGCGTGGCGGCGGTGCTGGCGCAGGCCCACGGCGAGGGGCGTCTGACGCTCGCCGAGTACGACGAGCGGGTGCGGGCGGCGCACGGCGCCGTGGTGCGGGCGGACCTGGCGCCGCTGACGGCGGACCTCCCGGTCGCGGACCTCCCGGCGCCCGCTCCGGCGCCGGACCGTGCTCCCCGCCGCCGCCCGTCGCCGCTGCGCCTCGCCGTCGCGGTGTGGGCGGCGGTGTCGGTGCTGAACCTGGTGATCTGGGTGGCCGTGTCGGTCGGGACGGGCGAGCCGGTGGCACCCTGGTGGATCTGGGTCGCCGGCCCCTGGGGCGTGGTGCTCGCCCTGCAGGCGCTCGCGGCCCGCGCGGGGTTCGCGCCGCCGATGCCGTGCGCGCCGGGGCTCCCGTCGCGAGGTCGCCCCGACCCCCGGTGACGAGGCTCTCGACACGCCGCGCGTACACTCGACTGCTGGTGCGCGTGTCGTGCCGGTGTCCGTGTGCGCTCGCGTCGCGGCCGCCGAGACGCCGCGTGCCGTGTCCCCCGGACCCCCTCGCCCAGCCGGGCGCGGGACCGCACGGGACGACAGCGTACGTCGAGAAGAATGCGGAGGACATGGCGAAGAAGGACGGCGCCATCGAGGTCGAGGGGCGGGTCATCGAGCCGCTGCCCAATGCGATGTTCCGGGTGGAGCTCGAGAACGGGCACAAGGTCCTGGCGCACATCAGCGGCAAGATGCGGCAGCACTACATCCGGATCCTCCCCGAGGACAAGGTCGTCGTGGAGCTCTCGCCCTACGATCTCTCGCGCGGCCGGATCGTCTACCGCTACAAGTGATCGAGACAGCCTCGGATTCAGTGAGGAAGAGGACGTGAAGGTCCAGCCGAGCGTCAAGCGCATCTGCGCCAAGTGCCAGGTGGTCCGCCGTCACGGGCGGGTCATGGTCATCTGCGACAACCTGCGCCACAAGCAGCGCCAGGGCTGACGCGCCCCGACCGGGCACACCGGGCCGACGCGCCCGCCGCGGCCACCAGGCCGCACACCAGATACCTCCCCGCACCTACGTCGGCTCGAGAGATCGTGCCCCGGCGGAGCACCCCCGGCACGGGAGGCCGGGGCCCGGAGCCCAGCGCTCCGGGACGGGCAGGGAGCCAGACCTCCCGGACGACACGAGGAGCACGTCGCCACATGGCACGACTTGCCGGCGTCGATCTCCCCCGCGAGAAGCGGATGGAGATCGCGCTGACCTACATCTTCGGGATCGGCCGCAGCCGTTCCCGTGAGATCCTCACCGAGACCGGCATCGACTTCGACCTGCGGTCGAAGGACCTGTCGGACGCGGACGCGGCCACGCTGCGCGCGTACATCGAGAACCACTTCCGGGTCGAGGGCGACCTGCGCCGCGAGGTCCAGGCGGACATCCGGCGCAAGGTCGAGATCGGCAGCTACCAGGGGCTGCGGCACCGCCGCAATCTCCCGGTGCACGGGCAGCGGACGAAGACCAACGCCCGATCGCGCAAGGGCCCCAAGAAGACGGTTGCCGGCAAGAAGAAGGCCGCGCGCAAGTAGCGCGCCCACCCCCCGAACGGAAGAAGAGAGATGCCACCCAGGACTCGCCAGGGCGCGGCCGGGGCCAAGAAGGTCCGCCGCCGGGAGAAGAAGAACATCTCCCACGGCCACGCGCACATCAAGAGCACGTTCAACAACACGATCGTCTCGATCACCGACCCGACCGGCAACGTCATCAGCTGGGCGTCGGCCGGCCACGTGGGCTTCAAGGGCTCGCGCAAGTCGACGCCGTTCGCCGCGCAGATGGCTGCGGAGAACTGCGCCCGCAAGGCCGCCGAGCACGGGATGAAGAAGGTCGACGTCTTCGTGAAGGGCCCGGGCTCGGGCCGCGAGACCGCCATCCGTTCGCTGCAGGCCGCGGGCCTCGAGGTCGGCACCATCGCCGACGTCACGCCGCAGCCGCACAACGGCTGCCGTCCGCCGAAGCGTCGCCGGGTCTAGGCGGAGAGGAGACAACGAGATGGCTCGCTACACAGGTCCCGCCACCCGCAAGTCCCGCCGCCTGAAGGTCGACCTGATCGGCGGCGACAAGTCGTTCGAGCGTCGCCCGTACCCGCCGGGGCAGCACGGCCGGATCCGCATCAAGGAGTCCGAGTACCTGCTGCAGCTGCAGGAGAAGCAGAAGGCCCGCTTCACCTACGGCCTGCTCGAGAAGCAGATGCGCGCCTACTACGAGGAGGCGAACCGTCGCGAGGGCAAGACCGGCGACGAGTTCCTCAAGCTCCTCGAGTCGCGGCTCGACTCGGTGATCTACCGGGCCGGCCTCGCGCAGACCCGTCGTCAGGCCCGCCAGCTCGTCGGGCACGGCCACTTCCTGGTCAACGGCCAGAAGGTCGACGTCCCCAGCTACCGGGTGACGCAGTACGACATCATCGACGTCCGGGAGAAGTCCCGGAACATGCTGCCCCTCGTGGTGGCGAAGGAGAACTTCGGCGAGCGCCCCGTCCCGGGGTGGCTGCAGGTCGTCCCGGACTCGCTCCGGGTGTTCGTCCACCAGCTCCCGGAGCGGTCGCAGATCGACACGCCCGTCTCCGAGCAGCTGATCGTCGAGTTCTACTCGAAGTAATGAGCGGTACCCCGGCCCGGGCAGCCTGCTCGGGCCGGGTCGGGTTCGGCGTCAAATAGCGGACGCCGCATCGGAAGGAATCGTACGTGCTGATCTCTCAGCGTCCCGCCCTGTCCGAGGACGCCATCGACGACACCCGGTCCCGGTTCGTCATCGAGCCGCTGGAGCCGGGCTTCGGCTACACCCTCGGCAACTCGCTGCGTCGCACCCTGCTGTCGTCCATCCCGGGCGCGGCCGTGACCAGCATCCGTGTCGACGGGGTCCTCCACGAGTTCACCACCGTCCCGGGGGTGAAGGAGGACGTCACCGACATCATCCTGAACCTCAAGGAGCTCGTCGTGAGCTCCGAGGAGGACGAGCCGGCGACCATGTACCTGCGCAAGCAGGGGCCGGGCACGGTGACCGCGGGCGACATCGTCCCGCCGGCCGGCGTGACCGTGCACAACCCCGACCTGCACATCGCGACCCTGAACGACCAGGGCCGCCTGGAGGTCGAGCTGGTCGTCGAGCGTGGCCGCGGGTACGTCCCGGCCGCGCAGAACAAGGCCTCCGGCGCCGAGATCGGCCGCATCCCGGTCGACTCGATCTACTCGCCGGTGCTCAAGGTCAGCTACAAGGTCGAGGCGACCCGCGTCGAGCAGCGCACCGACTTCGACAAGCTGATCCTCGACGTCGAGACCAAGCCGTCGATGACCCCGCGCGACGCGATCGCGTCCGCCGGTCGGACGCTGGTCGAGCTCTTCGGCCTGGCCCGCGAGCTCAACATCGACGCCGAGGGCATCGAGATCGGGCCCTCGCCCGCCGAGGCCGACTCGATCGCCGCGTTCGCGATGCCCATCGAGGACCTCGACCTCACGGTCCGGTCCTACAACTGCCTCAAGCGGGAGGGCATCCACACGGTCGGCGAGCTCGTCGGCCGCTCGGAGGCCGACCTGCTGGACATCCGGAACTTCGGTGCGAAGTCCATCGACGAGGTCAAGATGAAGCTCGCCGGCCTCGGCCTGGCCCTCAAGGACAGCCCCCCCGGGTTCGACCCGTCCGCCGCGGCGGCCGACTACCCGTCCGAGGGCTTCGAGTCGTACGGCTCCGACGGCGGCTTCGGCGGCTACGGGGTGTCGGACGACGACGGCCAGGACTACGCCGAGACCGAGCAGCTGTAAGCACCCGTACTCAGCAACTCTGACGTGCTGCCCCCGCCCGGCCCCTCCGCGGGCCGGGCGGAAAGGCGTCACGAGACAGGAGCAGTGACATGCCCCAGCCCACCAAGGGCCCGCGGCTCGGGGGTTCCCCCGACCACCAGAAGCTGATGCTGGCCAACCTGGCCACGTCGCTGTTCACCCACGGCCGCATCCACACGACGCGGGCCAAGGCCGAGCGCCTGCGCCCGTACGCGGAGCGGCTGATCACCAAGGCCAAGAAGGGCGGCCTGCACAACCGTCGTCTCATCGCGGAGCAGATCCGCGACAAGGACGTCGTGCACCGCCTGACGGCCGAGATCGGCCCGTTCTTCGCGGACCGTCCCGGCGGCTACACGCGCATCGTCAAGACGCTGCCGCGCAAGGGTGACAACGCGCCGATGGCGATCATCGAGCTGGTGAACGAGCGGACCGCGTCCGCGGAGGCCTCGCAGGCCACCCGCACCGCGGCCCCGCAGACGCCGTCGGGCCCGGGCGCCGAGGTCGGTGGCGCCGCCACCGGTGCCGCGGCCACCGCGGCGACGATCGCGGCCGCCGAGAGCGACGCCTCGCCGGAGCCGGCGGAGCCGACCGACGCGACCGACACGGTCACCGACGACACCGAGGACACCGCCACGGAGGACGCCGACTCGTCGGCCACCACCTCCTCGGACGACGACTCCGTCCCCGAGGAGATGGCCGACAACGCGGCGGCCGCCGCCGGTCTCGACACGTCGGACGACGACGCGGACGAGAAGAAGTCCTGACCGACCAGTCACTCCGCGAGCCCGCTCCCGACCGCGGGGGCGGGCTCGCGGTGTCTTCCCTGCGGTATCGGCTCGACCTGGCCTACGACGGCACCGACTTCTCGGGGTGGGCGCGCCAGCCCGGGCTGCGCACGGTGCAGGGGGTCCTCGAGGACGCGCTCGCCACGATCTGGCGCACGCCCGTGGCGCTCACCGTCGCCGGGCGCACCGACGCCGGGGTGCACGCCGACGCGCAGGTCTGCCACGTCGACCTGCCGGCGTCCGTCGACCTCCACCCGGGTCTCGTCGGCCGCCTGGCGCGGATGCTGCCACCGGATGTCCGGGTGCGTGCGGTCGCTCCGGCGCCCGCGGGCTTCGACGCGCGCTTCTCGGCGTTCCGCCGCCACTACCTCTACCGCGTCAGCACCGCCCCGTGGGGCCCGGAGCCGCTGCGCGCCCGCGACACCCTGCGCTGGCCGCGCCCGCTCGACGTCGACGCGATGAACGACGCCGGGCGGGGCCTGCTCGGCGAGCACGACTTCGCCGCCTACTGCCGCCCGCGGCCGGGGGCGACGACCGTCCGCGAGCTCCAGCGTCTCGAGTGGACCCGCGAGCCCGGCGAGACCGACGTCCTGGCCGCCCGCCTGTCGGCCGACGCGTTCTGCCACTCGATGGTCCGCTCGGTGGTCGGCGCGCTGCTGGCCGTGGGGGAGGGCCGGCGGCCGGTGTCCTGGCCGGCGGATCTCCTGGCGGCGCGCGAGCGCTCGAGCGAGGTCACCGTGGTCGCGGCCCGGGGCCTGCGGCTCACCGGCGTCGACTACCCCGACGACGCGGACCTCGCCGCGCGCGCGGCCGTCACGCGCCGCCGGCGCGACGAGGAGGATCAGACGCCGCTGCCGTAGGGGCGGGTGAGGATCTCGAGGTTGTGACCCTCGGGGGAGTCGAAGTAGGCGCCCTGGCCGCCGTCGTTCGTGTTGTGCCCGGGCCGGCGGTGGCCGGGGTCGGCGAACGTCGGCACGCCGCGCTCGCGCAGCCGCTCCGCGATCACCGCGAACTCGTCGTCCGGGACGAGGAACGCGTAGTGCTGGGAGTGGGGGTCGGCGACGGTCATGTAGTCGAGGCTCGTGCCGTGGGCGACCTCGACGACCGTGAAGGGCCCGAAGTGGTACGGCGCCGGCAGACCCAGGACCTCGGTGAGGAAGGCCGCGCCGGCGTCGGGGTCCGGGGACTCGACGATGGTGTGGTTCAGCTCGATGCTCATGCCCCGAGGGTCCGACCTCGAGCAAGGTCGAGGTCAAGGGCTCAGGGGACGGCGACGGCGATCGTCCCGCCCTCGACGCGGCAGGGGTAGGGCACGAGGTGGCAGTCGCCGGGGTCGAGGCCGCGGCCGGTGGCGACGTCGAACGTGTAGCGGTGGTTGGCGCAGGTGAGCACGCCGCCGGCCAGGGTGCCGCGCTCGAGGGGCCAGGCGCGGTGCGGGCAGCGGTTGTCGTAGGCGCGGACCTCGTCGCCGACGCGGACGAGCAGCACCCGGCGCCCGCCCGCCATCACCGCGCGCATGCTCTGCAGGTCCTCGAGGGCGAGGACGGCGACGAACTCCGTCACACCGCCCAGCCTGGACCGCTAGTCGCCGCGGCGCACCGGTCCGAGGATCGCCGTCTCGCGCGGGCCGGTGACGAGGTCGACGCGGCGCCACAGGTTGCGCCCGAGGAGCACGACGCCGCGGTCGGGCAGCGTGCGCAGGGTCTCGGTCATCGCGGGGGTGAGGCGCCAGAGCCGGCCGGCGAGCTCGGCCTCGTGGGGCGGGAGGCGCTGGATGAGGACGAGGTCGGCGTCGTCGGCGAGGTCGGAGACCGCCGGGACCAGCGACGGGAGCACGACGAGCGTCGTCTGCCGCGGGCGTCGCGCCGGCGCCGGGCCGCGGGCGGTGGCGCCGCGGTCGTGGACGACGAGCAGCGGGTCGCCCTCGGGCGCGGCGAGGTCGGGCGGGGGCTCCCCGACGACGCGGACGAGGGTGTCGCCGGCCTCCTGCACCGTATCCCAGACGGGCGGGCGCCCGGTGACGACCACCGCGCGGGTCCCGGTGCCGACCGCGCGCAGCGTGACCTGCCGGGCGAGGTAGAGCCCGCCGAGCAGCACGACGCGCGTCGGGGTGGGACGCACGAGGCTCACGGCGACCGGCTCGCCGTCCGGGTCGGCGCCGAGCACCACGCCCGCCGGGCGCACCGGGGGCCCGAGGGCGTCGACGAGGGCCGGCGGCACCGAGAACGTCGGGGCGAGCTCGGGGTCGGCGCGGGTGGGCGCGGTGCGGCCCATCGGTCCTGGCGAGCCGCCGGGCGTGGTCACGGGCGGGCCCCGAGCGGGAGCGTGGCCGCGAGCCCGGCGGCGTGCTGGCCGTCGAGGGCGTCGAGCGCGACACCGAGGGCGTGCCCGCGGGCGACGAGCTCGCGGCCGGTCTCCTCGAGCGCCTCGGGGGTGTCGGCGGTGAGGCGCACGGTGCCGCGCAGGCCGACGGAGTCCCCCGACCGGGGATCGGGCTCGAGGGTCAGCGCGAGCGTGCAGGTGCGCCCGGTGGTGGCGGTCAGACCGGTGAGGCGGTCCGGGGTCCCGTCGGTGGGCCAGCCCGTGACGGCGTACGCGGCGTGCCCGACGTCGCCGACGACGACGGCCTTCCAGTACTCGACGAGCCGGTCGGTGGCGGCGGTGCCGGTGTCGGCGGCCTCCGTCGCGGCGTCGAGCACCTCGTCGGCGGCGAGCGGCCGGACGGGCGTGCCGTGGTCGGCGAGCACCCGCCCGATCCGCGCGAGCGCCCCCACCACGGCCCGGTGGGCGCCGAGGACGCCGCCGCCGCGCTCGGCGACCGCGTCGGGGCACCGCGCCGGGTCGAGCCGCACGACGAGCCAGGCCTCGCGCCGCGACAGCGCGGGCAGGGAGCCCAGCACCTCGCGGTAGGCCGCGGCGGCCGGGGTGTCGTCGTCGACGGGGCGGCAGTGCCAGAGCGCGCTGACCGCGTCGAGCACCACGCCCCGGTCGGCCAGGCACCCGGCGAGCGCCGCGAGGGGGAAGGACGCGGCGTCGCCGGGGACCAGGGCGCCGCCGTCCCCGTCCGTGGCGTCGAGCGCGAGGACCGCGCTCCACCCGCCGCCGTGCCCGAGCAGACCGACCTCGCGGCCGTCGTGGTCGCGGGTGCGCGCGACGGTGAGGTCGCCGGTGAGCAGCCGCAGCGTGCGCAGGCGCGGGTCGACGTCGTCGGTGAGCTGCTCGGACTCGCGCTCGCGGACCCGCACCCGGAAGCGCAGCGCGAGGCCGATCCACTGCACGAGCCAGCGCCGGCGCACCCGCAGCAGGCCGACGAGCAGGCCCGCGGACAGGACGACGCCGGCGAGCGGCAGGAGCCGGCGGTCGACGGCCACCAGCGCCACCGCGACGGCGAGGCCGACCTCCACGACGACGATCGCGACGAGCGGGATGCGGCCCAGCGACGGTCCGGAGGGGCGGCGGAGCGCGGTCAGGGTCATCGCCGGGTCCTCCGGCGCAGCACCACGACGCCCGCCGCCATGGCCGCGACGAGAGCCCCGCCGACGATCCACCCCACCGGCGCCTCCTCCGACGGCGGCGCCCCCGCGGCAGCCGCGGGGTGCACCTCGGGGCCGGTGCGCGGCGGGCCCCCGCGCACGGCGGCGGCCGCGTCGAGCACCCCGTAGCCGACGGCGTCGTCGCGGGTGCCGGGGGCGAGGCCGGGCGTGGGCGCGGCGGAGCGGACGAGGGCGGCGGCGATCTCGCGGGCCGGCGTTCCGGGATCGCGGGCGCGCAGCAGGGCCGCGGCGCCGGCGACCCGGGCGGCCGCGAAGCTCGTGCCGACGAGGGGAGCGTTCGCGCCGTCGGGGGCGGTGAGCGCGGTGGTGAGCCCGTCGCCGCGCGCGGCGAGCGAGGACGGGGCGCGCCCGGGGGCGGCGAGGTCGACCCAGGGGCCGGCGAGCGAGGACCGGTCGGGCGCGCCGGCGTCGTCGACCGCGCCGACCACGAGCACGTCGTCGCCGAACCACGCCGGCACCGGGACGCTGCGGACCTCGCCGCCGGCGTTGGGCGCGCACCCGGGCCCCGTGTTGCCCGCGGCGGCGACGACGACCACGCCCCGGTCGACGGCGTCGCGCACCGCGGCACGCAGGGCGCCGAGGGCCGGCGCGTCGGCGGGGTCGGCGACCTCGGCGGGCGTGCGGCAGGCGGCGAGGGCGAGCGAGAGCACGCCCACGCCGGGGGTCTCGGCGGCGTGCCGGACGGCGCGGGCGAGGGTGGCGACGTCGCCGACCCCGGTCTGTCCGTCGACGCCGTAGAAGGCGCTGGTCTGGCGCACGGCGAGCACGCGGGCGCCGGGGGCGACGCCGACGAGGAGGTCGCCGGGCGCGGGCGCGGCGGCGAGGAGCCCGGCGACCGCGGTGCCGTGGCCGTCGCAGTCGTCGGTGCCGGCAGCACCCGCCACGAAGTCGCCGCCGTCGACGACCCGGCCGCCGAGGCGCGGGTGCTCCGCGACGCCGGTGTCGATGACGGCGACGGTCTGGCCCTCGCCGCGGCCGTCGGTCCACGCGGCGGCCGGGTCGGGGCCGGGCGGGAGGTCGCCGATCCCGAGCCCGGACGGGGCGGGCGGGGTGGCGGCGGGACAGGGCGCGAGGCGGCGCGCGCCCGGCACGCCGTCGGGGGCGGGGTCGAGCGCGGCGAGGGCGGCGGGGTCGGGCGCGGGCGGGATCGGGGCCGTCGCGGCGCCGGCCGGCGGGGCCCCGAGCAGCGCGGCGCTCAGCACGGCCGCTCCGACGCGAGCGATCACAGCAGCCGCATCGCCGTGTAGAGGTCCATGACCGCGAGCGCGATCGGCAGCACCGCCGCGATCCCGATGGCCTCCGCGATGTCGACCGCACGGCGCGCGACCGGCGAGAACCGTCGCCGCGGGACGACGACGCCCAGGACGAGCGCGCCGGCCCCGGCCGCGAGCGACACCGCGGGGACGGCGAGCAGCGCCACGAGCGGCGGCGCGACGAACAGCCAGCCGACGACCAGGCCGGCGCCGGCGAGCAGCGCGCACACGAGCAGCGCGACCGCCTGCACGCCGTTGGCGTAGGTGCGCGAGCGCAGCGCGAGCAGGGCGGTGAGCAGCACGGCGAGGACCCAGCCGGCCACGCCGCGCCACCCGCCGACCGGGGCCAGCGCGAGCACCGCGACCGCGCCGGCGGTGACCACCCCGCACCCCATGACCAGCCCCGACAGCGCGGCGTGGGCGCGGTCGGCGCGGCGTTCGATGTCGGCGTGCTCGGCGACACCGGGGTCGTCGGCGAGCTCCTCGGCCGAGCCCGGCACGCGGGGCAGCGGGAGGCGGGCGAGCGCGATGCCCGTGCGGGGCAGCAGCGCCGAGGCGACGAGCGCCAGCGCGCCCGCCCCGGCCGCGACACCGGCCGCGTCGCCCGCGTCCACGACCGTCGCGACGCCCGCGGACACGACGAGCAGCACGGCGGCGGTGAGCGCCCCGAGCAGCGCGGCGACCCCGGTGCGCCCGGCCCGGCCCAGCGCGAGGAGGCAGGCGGCGGCCACGGCGCCGGCCAGCGCGGCGCCGAGCAGCAGCTGGGGCGCGCCGGAGGTGGCGGTCAGCGGGCCCGGGACGCTCCACGGCACCGCCGCGACGCCCGCCACCGCGGCGAGCGCCACCGCCCCGGCCGCGAGCACCGACCCGGCGCCCGTCTCGTCGAGCACCCGCGTGCACACGGCCGCGAGCGCGAGCGCGCCGAGCGCGGCGACGCCGGCGACGGCCGCGGTGCCCAGCCCGCCCGCGGTGCCCGGCGCGCGCCCCACGACGACGAGGGCGAGGACCGCGCCCGCGAGCCCGAGCGCGAGCCCGCACAGCCCGAGCACGCGCGCGATCCCCGGACCCCAGGCCCGGTAGCTCGCGGGCGTCGCCTCGGCCACGGCGTCGACGACGTCGTCGAACAGCGGCGGCGGGGCGGCGTCGGCGCGGCGGCGCAGCACCAGCTGGTCGCCGTCGAGGACGCCGAGGGAGGCGAGGGTGCGCGAGGCGTCGACGGGGCCCTGGCCCAGGGGCGCGAGCGTCCACCCGGCCCCCGACTCGCCGGTCATGTCGAGGAGGACGGGCAGCAGGTCGGCCAGCGGCACGTCCGGCGGGAGCGCCACGTCGACGCGGGTGCGCGGCGCGAGGACCGACACCCGGCTCGCGGTGGTGACGGCCGCGGGACCCGCGGGCAGCGACAGCCGGTCCTCGGTACCGACGGAGCGGAGGGCCGCGTCACGGCCGGTCCGGGCGGTGCCTGTCACTGCGCTCCTCCCGCTCGGGAGATCTCCTGGTGCGGTTCCTCGAGACGGACCCGGCGTGGCCCGCGGCTCCCTAGTATGGCCGGACCAACCGGGCGGAGTGGTGCGATCGGGGGAACGGAGGACGGGCTGGTGGGCACTCGGGTCTTCCGGCGCACCGCGCGCCCGGCGCCGCCCGAGGTGCCCTCCGGCGAGGTCCACCTCGAGGCGCCCCCGGAGATCCCCCGCGCGACGCCCAGCTCACCGCTGCTGCGGCTGTTGCCGCTGCTCATGGTCGTCGGGTCGCTCGGGTTCATCGTCGTCATCGGCGTCGACAACCCGACCTCGTGGCTCTTCGGCGGCATGTTCGCGCTCTCGACGCTGGGCATGGTCGCCGGCGGCGTGACGCGGGGCGGCGCGCAGCGGCGGGCGGAGTCCGACGAGGACCGCAAGGACTACCTGCGCTACCTCGCGCAGATGCGCCGCCGGGCCCGGGAGACGGCGGTCGACCAGCGCCGCGCCCTCGAGTGGACGCACCCCGACCCCTCCGCGCTCATCGGTCTCGCCCGGGGCGAGCGGATGTGGGAGCGCCGGCCGTCGGACCCCGACTTCGCGCACGTGCGGGTCGGGCGCGGCTCGCAGCGCCTCGCCACCGCGCTCGTGCCGCCGCAGACCGGCCCCGTCGACGACCTCGAGCCGGTCGCGACGGTGGCGCTGCGCCGGTTCGTGCGCACCCACTCGATCGTCCCGGACCTGCCGACCGCGGTGTCGCTGCGCGCCTTCGCGTCGGTGACCGTCACGGGGGGCGACCACGAGGCACGGCGGGGCCTGGTGCGCGCGATCGTCGCGCAGCTCGTCACGTTCCACAGCCCCGACGACCTCGTCGTCGCCGTCGCGGCGACGGGTCCGGCGCGCGCGGCGTGGGAGTGGGTCAAGTGGCTGCCCCACGTCGCGCACCCGCGGCTCGTCGACGGCGCGGGGCCGGTGCGGATGGTGACGTCCTCGCTCGCCGGCGTGGAGTCCTGGCTCGCCCCGGAGCTGGCCGGGCGCGGCCGGTTCACGCGCGGCGCGGCGCCGGCGGCGGACGCGCGGCACGTCGTCGTGGTGCTCGACGACGCCGAGGTCCTCGGGTCCGAGCAGATCCTGCTCGAGGAGGGCCTCTCCGCCGTCACGCTGATCGACCTCTCCGACACCCTCGGCACGCTCACCGCGCGCCGGGGCCTCGGGCTGGTGCTGGAGCCGGACGGTGACGGGCGCATCGGCGCGGTCGGGCGCCAGGGTGTGGAGTGGTTCGGGCGTCCCGACGCGCTCGGCGCCGCGGAGGCCGAGGCCCTCGCCCGGCGTCTCGCGCCGTGCCGGACCCCGGTGGTCGGCGGCGGCGAGGAGGAGCCGCTGCTCACCAGCCCCGGGATCCTCGAGCTGCTCGGCGTGGACGGCGAGCCCGACACCTTCGACGTCGCCGGGGCCTGGCGCCCCCGTCCGCTGCGCGACCGCCTGCGCGTGCCGTTCGGGGTGTCCGCCGACGGCGACCCGGTCGACCTCGACATCAAGGAGGCCGCGCAGGAGGGGATGGGGCCGCACGGGCTCTGCGTCGGCGCGACGGGCAGCGGGAAGTCGGAACTGCTCAGGACGCTCGTGCTGGGCCTGATCACCACGCACTCGTCCGAGGCGCTCAACCTCGTGCTCGTCGACTTCAAGGGCGGCGCCACGTTCGCGGGGCTGGCGCCGGCGCCGCACGTCGCGGCGGTGATCACCAACCTCGCCGACGACCTGAGCCTCGTCGACCGCATGCAGGACGCGCTGGCCGGTGAGATGCAGCGCCGCCAGGAGCTGCTGCGGTCGGCGGGCAACCTCGCCAACGTCACCGAGTACGAGCGCGCGCGGGAGAACGGCGCCGCGCTCGAGCCGCTGCCGACGCTGTTCGTCGTCGTCGACGAGTTCTCCGAGCTGCTGAGCCAGAAGCCCGACTTCGCCGAGCTGTTCGTCGCGATCGGGCGGCTGGGGCGCTCGCTGCAGATGCACCTGCTGCTCGCCTCGCAGCGCCTCGAGGAGGGCCGGCTGCGGGGGCTGGACTCGCACCTGTCCTACCGGATCGGGCTCAAGACGTTCTCGGCGTCGGACTCCCGCGCCGCGCTCGGGGTCGCGGACGCGGCGGAGCTGCCTGCGGTGCCCGGCTCGGGCTACCTCAAGGTCGAGTCGTCGACGATGATCCGGTTCAAGGCGGGCTACGTGTCCGCGCCGTACCGCGCCGCCGAGCGTGTGGTGCCCGACGCGTCGCCGCTGCCCCGCGAGATGCGGCCGCGGCCGTTCTCGGCGCAGTGGGTCGAGCCGGCCGCGCCGACGGTGCTGGACGATCCCGGCAACGTCGACGGCAACGGTCACGTGCCGGCGGTGATCGGGCCGCACGCATCTCGGGGCAGCGGGACCCCGTCGGTGCTCGACGTCGTCGTCGAACGCCTGCGCGGGCAGGGCCCGCCCGCGCACGAGGTGTGGTTGCCGCCCCTGGCCGACCCGGCCACCCTCGACGCGCTGCTGCCGCCCCTGACCACGACGCCCGACCGCGGGCTCACCGCGCCCGGCTTCCCCGCCAACGGGGCGCTCGCGGTGCCCGTCGGGATCGTCGACCGGCCCTACGACCAGCGCCGCGACGTGCTGTGGGCCGAGCTCGCGGGCGCCGCCGGGCACGTCGTGGTGGCGGGCGGGCCGCAGTCGGGCAAGTCGACGCTGCTGCGCACGCTCGTCGCCGCGGCCGCGCTCACCCACACCCCGGCCGAGGTGCAGTTCTACGCGGTCGACCTCGGCGGCGGCACGCTCGCGGGGCTCGCCGGGCTGCCCCACGTCGGCACGGTCGCCGGGCGTGGCGAGCCCGATCTCGTGCGCCGCACCGTCGCCGAGGTCGCCGCGCTGCTCGCCGGCCGCGAGCGCTGGTTCCGCGAGGCCGGGCTCGAGTCGATGGCCGACCTGCGGGCGCGCAGGCGCCGCGGCGAGCTGCTGCCCGGCACCGGTGGCAGCGACATGCTCGGCGACGTCTTCCTCGTCGTCGACGGCTGGCACGCGTTCCGCAGCGAGCACGAGGCGCTCGAGCAGACGGTGATCTCGCTGGCCACCGCCGGGCTCTCGTACGGGGTGCACGTCGTCATCACGGCCAGCCGGTGGGCGGAGCTGCGGCCCGCGCTCAAGGACCTGCTCGGGACGCGATTCGAGCTGCGGCTCGGCGACCCGGCGGAGTCCGAGGTCGACCGCCGGGCCGCCGCCGTGGTGCCGGCCGGGCGCCCGGGCCGGGGGCTGTCGCGGGAGAAGCTGCACGTGCTCACCGCCCTGCCGCGCCTCGACGGCGTCGCCGACACCGAGGACCTCGGGCGCGCCACCGGCGAGCTCGTCGCCCGCGTCGCCGCCGCCTGGGGCGGCACCGGGGCGCCGCGGGTGCGGATGCTGCCCGAGCGCGTCGGCGTCGAGACGCTGCCCGGCCCGGACGAGGGCCGCCCGCACCTGCTCCCGCTCGGGCTGTCGGAGGAGCGCCTCGCGCCGGTACTGCTCGACGTGGCCGCCGACCCGCACTTCGTCTGCTTCGCCGACGCGGAGTCGGGCAAGACGGCGCTGCTGCGCGGGTTCGCCCACCAGATCGTCACGCGGTTCCGGCCGGACCAGGCGCGGCTGATGATCGTCGACTACCGCCGCTCGCTGCTCGGGGCCGTCGCGAGCGAGCACCTCATCTCCTACACGTCCTCGGCGCAGGCCCTCACCGAGGCGATGACCGAGCTCCTCGGCTCCCTGCAGCGCCGCCTGCCCGGGCCCGACGTCACCCCGGAGCAGTTGCGCGCGCGGTCGTGGTGGACCGGGCCGGACGTGTTCGTGCTGGTCGACGACTACGACCTCGTCTCCGGCGCCGCGACCAACCCGCTCGCCGTCCTGCTCGACCTGCTGCCCCAGGCCCGCGACGTCGGGCTGCACCTCGTGATCGCGCGGCGCACCGGCGGGGCGTCGCGGGCGGTGTTCGAGCCCGTGCTCGCGCGGCTCCGCGAGCTCAGCTCGCCCGGGATCGTCATGAGCGGCAGCCGCGACGAGGGCGTGCTGCTCGGCACCGTGCGGCCCGGGCCACAGGCGCCGGGACGCGGCTGGCTGGTCTCGCGCCGGCACGGGGAGCGCCTCGTGCAGGTCGGCTGGCGGGAGCCGGATCCGCCGATCACGGCCCTCCCGGAGGACGCGTGAGCGACGGCCCGGTCGTCGCGATCGACCTCGGCGTGACGACGGTGGCGGCGGCGCTCGACACCGGGCCGGTCGACGACGCCGTGGAGTCCCTCGACCCCACGGACCTGCCCGCCGACCTCGCCGCCGTGTTCGCGCCCGCCGACGGCACCGCGCTCGTCGTCGGCGCCGCGGCCCGCCGCCTCGCGCCCACCGACCCGTCGCGCTACGAGCCCACCCCGCGCCTGCGCGTCGACGAGCCGGACCTGCTGCTCGGCACCCGCGTCGTCGGGGTGTCCGAGGCGTGGGGCGCGGTGCTCGCCGGCGTCCTCGACCGCGCCGGCCCCCTGCTGCGCGGCGGGCGCCCGCGCCGGCTCGTCCTCACCCACCCCGCGGGCTGGGACGCCGGGCGCCGCGAGGTGCTGCGCCGGGCCGGGTCGGGGCTCGCCGAGGACCTGACGCTGGTCTGCGAACCGGTCGCCGCGGCCGCGCACGCGGGGTGGATGCGCCCGCGGGGCTCGGCGCGCCCGCGGCCGCTCGCCGTGCTCGACCTCGGGGCGCGCGGGGCGTCGGCGGCCGTGCTGGCCCCGGTCGCCGGGCGCTGCGGGGGCGCGCGGCTGCTCGCCCGCCGCGAGGACGCGCGGTTCGGCGGTGACGACGCCGACGAGCTGCTGCTCGGCCACCTGCTCACCGCGCTGCACGACGACCCGGACGACCCGGGGGACGCCGACCGCGTGCTGGAGGTCGTCGCCGGCACGACGCTCGCCGACCGGCGCCACCGCCAGGTGCTGCTCGACGACGTGCGGGCGGCGAAGGAGGCGCTCTCGGACGCCGAGCAGGCGGCGGTCCCGCTGCCCGGGCGCGTGACCGCGGCGTGGCTCTCGCGCGGCGAGCTCACCGAGGTCCTGCGCCCGGCGCTGCGCGGCGTCGTCGACCTGCTCGCCGACACCCTCGCCGACGCCGGCACCGGGCCCGAGCACCTCGACGGCGTGTGGCTCACCGGGGGCGGCGCGCGGATCCCGCTGCTCGCCGCCCTCGTGCACCGCGAGCTCGGGGTGCCGGCCACGGTCGCGACCGAGCCGCGGTCGGTCGTCGCGCACGGGGCGCTGGTGGTGGCGCGGGAGGAGGCGGGGCCGCGATCCCGCGAGGTGCGGGTCCCGGCCGCCGCGCTCGCGTCCGCCGGGCTGCGGCCCGGACCGCTGCTCGACCCGCCGACCGCCCCGCTCCCGCCGGCGGTGGGGGAGCGCACCGAGGACCTCGGCGCGCCGGCCGACGACCCGGTGTGGTTGACCCCGACCTCGCCGGAGCGCCCCGACGTGCAGGTCCCGGTCCGGAGGGTGGGCCCGGACGACGACCTGACCGCGCCCGCGGACCCCGTCGACGACACCGACCTCGTGGAGCCGGTCGAGGAGGTCGACGAGCCCCGCCACCTGCCCGCGCGCCGCCCGCTGCCCGCCCGCCGGCCCGTCCCCCCGCGCGGCCGGGTGGGCGTGGGCGCGGTGATCGTCGCCCTGCTGGCCGTCGTCGCGCTCGTCACCGGCGCCGTGCTCGGGGTCCGCACCCTGCAGGGGCCGTCGGGGACCGCGGCCGTCGTCGGCGGGCAGACGTTCGTCGCCCCGATCGGCTGGGTGCAGGCGGGCGGCGACGCCGGCGCCCGGCGCCTGCTGCTGCGCCCGGCGGGTGCCCCGCGCGGTACCGACCTCCTCGCGGTCCAGGAGAACCCGCTCGACCCGGCGAGCGCGGCGGACCCCGAGCGCGCCCGCGCGCAGCTCGCCGGGCAGTACGAGGCCGCGCGGGCCGGCGGCGACCCGGTGTCGGGCTACGAGGCGAGCACGGAGTTCGGCGGCCGCGAGGTCGCCCGCTACCGCCAGGACCCCGCGCCCGGCATCCGCGTCGACTGGTTCGTCGTGGTGTCCGCGCCGTCGATGGTCAGCGTCGGCTGCCGCCACGGCACCGAGGCCGCCGACGAGCGGCGCGTGCTCGCCGCCTGCGAGCAGGTCGTCGAGACCCTCGCGCCCACGGGCTGAGCCGACTTCCCACGACTTCTCCCGAACGGCCACCACGCCCCCGGCGCGGTCGTCATGCTCGATCCGTCACGAGCACACGGGGCCCGCGGGCTCCGCGAGGAGAGGAGGTGTGGCGTGGCGGGAGGATTCGGCACCCAGACCGACGTCATGGTCGGCGTGGCCACCCGGCTGGAGTCCATCAACGGCGAGCTCCAGGGCCAGCTCCGGTCGCTCCAGGGGCGCCTCGAGCCCCTCGTCGCCGACTGGCAGGGCCAGGGGGCGACCGCGTTCCAGGGGACGATGGCCCGCTGGCAGACCGACGCGAAGCGCATCAACGACGCGCTGCTCGGCATCGCCGAGCGGGTCCGCGCGGGTGCCGGCCGCTACGGCGCGAACGAGGCCGACGCGGCCCGGATGCTCAACGTCCTCGGCGACGCGGGCGGGTCCGGCGGCGGCGCCGTGGGCGGCACCGGCGGCGGCACGATCACGAACGCCCTCGGCTGACCGGCCGGATCACCGACAGACACGACGGAGACGAGGACACCATGACCAGCCCCGACAACATCAAGGTCCGCTTCGGCGCGCTGCAGCAGGCCAGCCAGGACATCAACAGCACGCACGCGGGCATCGAGGCGCAGCTCCAGGACGTCCGCACCGCGGTGGGGCAGCTCGCCGTGTGGGACGGCGCGTCGTCCGACTTCTACCGCCAGCAGCAGCAGCAGATCGACGCGGCGTGGAACGATCTGAAGGAGCTGCTCGCGCAGATCCGCGGACGCACCGACCAGGCCACCCAGCAGTACATGGAGACCGAGTCCGGCGTCAGCGCGATGTTCCGGGCCTGACGACCGCCCGCGGTAGGGGGTGGTCGGTGCCGCCGGAGAGGCGACGCGTACTCTGGAGGATCGTTGCGCGGTGTACGTCCCGCGCCTGCTCGACCACACACTCGGCCCCCGCCGACCCGCCCAGCCGTCCGTGACGAGGTAGCTTCCGTGCGCACGTTCAGTCCGAAGCCCGGCGACATCGACCGCGCCTGGCACGTCATCGACGCGTCCGACATCGTGCTCGGCCGTCTGGCCAGCCAGAGCGCGACGCTGCTGCGTGGCAAGCACAAGCCCACGTACGCGCCGCACGTCGACACCGGTGACTTCGTGATCATCGTGAACGCGGAGAAGATCGCCCTCACGGGCAGCAAGCGCGACGACCGCTTCGTCTACCACCACAGTGGCTACCCGGGCGGGCTCAAGGCCCGCACGGTGGGCGAGGAGCTCGAGCGCTTCCCGGCGCGTCTGGTCGAGAAGGCCATCAAGGGCATGCTCCCGAAGAACCGGCTCGGCCGGGCGATGGGCAGCAAGCTCAAGGTCTACGCGGGCCCGGAGCACCCCCACGCCGCGCAGAAGCCGGTGCCGTACGAGATTCGACAGGTGAGCCAGTGACCACCCCTGACGACCCGAGCGACCTCCCCGAGGTCGCCGACAACGACGCGGCGCAGACGCTCGCCGAGGCGGCGGACCTGCCCGAGGGCGCCGTCGGCGGCACGCCCGTCGACGCGACCGACGAGCCCGGTGACGACCCCGCCGACGACCAGGTCGTCGCCGACGTCGTCAGCTCGGACGCCGACGAGGTCGACGACGCCGACGTCTTCGGTGAGACCGCCGCGCCGGTGTTCGCCGGGATCGACCGCCCCGTCCAGACGGTCGGCCGCCGCAAGGAGGCCATCGTCCGCGTGCGCCTCGTCTCCGGCACCGGGCGCATCGTCTGCAACGGCAAGGCGTTCGAGGACTACTTCCCGAACAAGGTCCACCAGCAGCTCATCCGCGAGCCGCTGGTGGTCACCGAGCGCACCGAGCAGTTCGACGTCTACGCCACCCTCACCGGTGGCGGCACGTCGGGCCAGGCCGGCGCGCTGCGCCTGGGCCTCGCGCGGGCGCTCGTCGAGGTCGACCCCGACGACCGTCCGGGTCTCAAGAAGGCCGGCTTCCTCACCCGCGACGCGCGGGCCACGGAGCGCAAGAAGTACGGCCTGAAGAAGGCCCGGAAGGCTCCTCAGTACTCGAAGCGCTGATGGCGGGAGACGCAGCGGAGCGGAGCTCGACCCCGGTCCGTCGCAGACTCTTCGGCACCGATGGTGTCCGGGGCCTGGCCAACGCCGACCTCTCGCCCGAGCTGGCGACCGCGGTCTCCACGGCGTCGGTGGGCGTGCTCGCCGAGCACGCCCGGGCCGAGGGGCGGCGTGACGCGGCCGATCGACCCGTCGCGGTCGTCGGCCGCGACCCGCGGGCCAGCGGCGAGATGCTCGAGGCCGCGGTCACCGCGGGCCTCGCCGCCGCCGGGGCGGACGTGCTGCGCGTCGGCGTGCTGCCGACGCCGGCGGTCGCGTTCCTGACCGACGCGCTCGACGCCGACCTCGGCGTGATGATCTCCGCGTCGCACAACCCGATGCCCGACAACGGCATCAAGCTCTTCGCCGCCGGCGGGCACAAGCTGCCCGACGCCGTCGAGGACGCGATCGAGGCCCGGGTCGCCGAGGGCTCGTCCGGCGCCCGCCCCACCGGCCGCGAGATCGGCCGCGTGCGCGACCTCCCGAACGCCCTCGACCGCTACGTCGAGCACCTCGCCGCCGCGACGCCGACGCCGCTGGCCGGCCTGCACGTCGTCGTCGACTGCGCGCACGGCGCCGCGTCGACCGCCGCGCCCGGCGCGTACGCCGCCGCGGGCGCCCGGGTCACGGCCCTGCACGCCGACCCCGACGGTTGGAACATCAACGACGGCGTCGGCTCCACCCACATCGAGGCGCTCGCCCGGACCGTGGTCGCCGAGGGTGCCGACCTGGGCATCGCCCACGACGGCGACGCCGACCGCTGCCTGGCGGTCGCCGCCGACGGCGCCGTCGTCGACGGCGACCAGATCCTCGCGATCCTCGCCCTCGACCTGCTCGAGCGCGGGGAGCTCACCGACGCGACGCTCGTCGTCACCGTGATGAGCAACCTCGGCCTGCACCTCGCGATGGCCGACGCCGGGGTCGCCCTGCGCACCACCGCGGTCGGCGACCGCTACGTGCTCGAGGAGCTGCGGGCCGGCGGGTTCTCGCTCGGTGGCGAGCAGTCGGGGCACGTGGTGCTCCCGTCGCACGCCACCACCGGCGACGGCCTGCTCACCGCGCTGCGGCTCATGGCGCGCATGGCCCAGAGCGGGCGCACCCTCGCCGACCTCGGCGCGGTGATGACCCGGCTGCCCCAGGTGCTGGTCAACGTGCCGGTCGCCGACAAGGCCGCGGTGGGCTCGTCGCCCGAGGTCGCCGACGCCGTCGCGGCCGCCGAGGCCGAGCTCGGCGGCCGGGGCCGGGTGCTGCTGCGCCCGTCGGGCACCGAGCAGCTCGTGCGCGTCATGGTCGAGGCGCCGACGCAGGTGGTCGCGGGCGAGGTCGCCGACCGGCTCGCGGGGCTCGTCTCCACCGTCCGCTGACGCAGCGCCACCGCACGCTCGCAGGCCGTGAGCGTCGCCGGTGTCCGGGCGTGCCGGTACCGGGTTCCCGCCCCCCGTCGCGCCGGCAGGCGTTAACCTGACGGCGATCCCGCGGGCCACTGGGGAGTGCGGGACGTCGACGTCGGCACAGCCCCGCGCGGGGCCGGATGCGGAGGACGCGGATGGACTCGGTCCCGCCCGTTCACGGTCCGGCCCGCGATCTCGACGACGTGCTCGCCGATCTGGGCGCGGACGACGACGGGCCCGACGACGACGCCGCGCCCCCGCCCGACCTGCCCGAGGTGGTCGAGGCCGTCACCGGCCGCGCGCGCGACCTTCACCGGCTCGCCGACCGGCTGAGCGCCGAACAGGGCTCGGAGGACTCGCTGTCCGCGGTCGCCCTGCTGCGCGCCCACGCGGGCGCGGTCGGCGACCTCGCCGAGCACCTCCAGGCCGCCGGCGACGAGCAGGACGCCGGGCAGACCTCCCAGCAGACCGCCGCCGATCCCGGGACTGCCACGCCGCTCCCGGCCACCACCGGCGCGGACGCCCCCGGACCCGACGACGACCCCGCGCCCGCCGGCGCCGACGGGTCGGGCGCCGAGGATCCGCAGGGCGTGCCGCGCCACGTCGGGTGAGCAGCGGGGTGCGCCCCGAGCGCCCGCTGCGGCTCGCGCCCGCGCCCGGACCGGTCGACCTCGCCGGCCCGGACCGCGCGACGCTGCTGACCACCGTGGACGCCGCGGTCGGCGTGCTGGCCACGCACCTCGCGCGGTGGTCGGCGCTGCCCCCGCGCTGGCGCGGCGTCCCGGCGGGCCCCGACACCGACCCCGCCACGGTCCGGCGCGCCGGCGCCGAGGCGCGCGAGCTGCCCCACCCGGCCGCGCTGGCCGCGCAGGCCGAGGCCCTGCGGGAGGCCGCGACGCTCGTGCGCCGCCAGCACGTGGACACGGCCGAGGACCTGGGCCCGCTGTGGGACACCTGGGCGGGCCCGTCGGCGGACGCCGTGCAGAAGCGGGTGTCGGCGCTCGCGCGCTCGGCGCACGGGCTGGTGGGCGAGCTCGGCGACACCGCCGACGTCTTCGAGGTCGCCGCGGCGCACACGGCGGCCGCGGTGCGCGACCTCGCGGGCGGCGCGGCCGCGGTCCGTCCCGCGGACCCGGTCGGCGGGCTGCTCCCCGCGCAGGTGGACGCGCTGCTCGCGCGCGTGCGCACCGACCCGACGGTGGAGGCGCCGCTCCGCGCGTGGGCGGCCGACCTCGAGGAGCGCACGCGGCTCTTCCTCGCGGCGGCGTCGCGCAGTCGCGCCGTCGGCCTGGAGGCCGGGGCGCGGATCCGCGAGCGGCTCGCGGCGGGCGGGGGCGACCCGCTCAGCCGGAGCCTTCCTCCGTCCCCTTGACCACGCCGTCGAAGGCTCCGGCGTAGCGGCCGTCGCCGCCGAGGCGGTGCAGCAGGAAGCCGGTCAGCAGGGCCCGGACCAGCGTGCGCGTCGCGGGCTCGCCCTTGCCGTCGAGCAGGATGTCGCTCCAGTGCCGGCCCTCGAGCAGCCCGAGGTGGGTGGCCTTCTTCACGGTGCGCAGCGACGACTCGCCGGCCCAGGCCTTGTCGAGCAGCTCCGCGCCCGCGGCCGGCGGGGAGACGAGGTCCCGGCCGAACCCGAGGTGCATGCCGGGCAGGTGGACCGCGCGCGCGGCCTCGACGGCCGAGGGCTGCGTGTCGGTGAGCGCGATGGTGGCCACGGCCTGGATCGCGACGCCGTGCCCGACCTCCCAGTAGGGCTCGCCGACCTCCTGCACGCGCGTGTCCGCGGCCGGCACGGCGGCGGCGAGGACGGCCGAGCCGGCGCCCATCCCGTGCCCGGCGACACCGAGCTTGTGGGGGTCGACGCTGACCGCGGCCCCACGGGCCGTGCCGCCGAGGCGGACGCCGGACACGACGCCGAGCGCCGTGCGCAGGTCCTGGGCGAGCCCGCGGTGCGAGCCGACGGGGCCGCGCTGGGTGTCCGGCGCCGCGGCGACGATCCCCCAGGACGCGAGGTGGCGCAGCAGGCCGAGGTAGCGCCCGGCGGGCTGGAGCCAGTCGTGCCCGAAGGCGACGGCGGGCAGCGCGGTGCCCGAGGCCGGGGTGAACACGACCCCCGGCAGTCCGACGAGCGCCAGTTCGCCGCGCAGGACGGGGTACGGGCCGGGCCTCGACAGCTCGGCGACCACCGCCTTCGGCGCCAGGGCCTTCCCGGGGATCACGCTCGCCATGGCCCGGGAACCTATCGGAGGCGCCGGGTCCCAGCTCGTCGTGACCCGCCCGGGCCGGAGGACCCGGTCCGGCGCGTCGTTACCCTGAGGCCCGTGTGCGGGATCGTGGGATACGTCGGCAAGCGCGGTGCCCAGGAGGTCCTCGTCAACGGCCTGCGGCGCCTGGAGTACCGCGGGTACGACTCCGCGGGGGTCGCGATCGCCGACGGCGCGGGCGGGCTCGAGGTGCACCGGGCGGCCGGTCCGCTCGACAACCTCGTCGCGGTGCTCCCCGAGGGCGCCACCTCCGGGACCACCGGGATGGGGCACACGCGCTGGGCGACGCACGGCCCGCCGACCGACCGCAACGCCCACCCGCACCGCGACGGTTCCGGGCGGGTCGCGGTCGTGCACAACGGCATCATCGAGAACTTCGCCGCGCTGCGCGCCGAGCTCGAGGCCGAGGGCGTGGAGCTGACCAGCGACACCGACAGCGAGGTCGCGGCGCACCTCGTCGCGCGGGCGTTCGACACCGACCCGGACGCGGGGCTGACCGCCGCCGTGCGCGCGGTCGTCGCGCGGCTCGAGGGCGCGTTCACGCTGGTCTTCACCCACGCCGACCGGCCCGACGAGATCGTCGCCGCGCGCCGCTCGTCGCCGCTGGTGGTGGGCGTCGGGCAGGGCGAGATGTTCGTGGCCTCGGACGTCGCGGCGTTCATCGACTTCACGCGCGACGCCGTGGAGCTCGGCCAGGACCAGATCGTCACCCTGACGGCCGAGGGCGCCGTCGTCACCGACTTCCTCGGCGAGACCGCGAAGACGCGCCCGTTCCACGTCGACTGGGACATCGAGGCCGCCGAGAAGGGCGGCCACGACTTCTTCATGCTCAAGGAGATCGAGGAGCAGCCGACCGCGCTGGCGGACACGCTGCGCGGGCACCTCGTCGACGGCCGGGTGGTGCTCGACGAGCAGCGCCTGTCCGACCAGGAGCTGCGCGACATCGACAAGGTGTTCGTCGTGGCCTGCGGTACGGCCTACCACGCGGGCCTGCTGGCGAAGTACGCGATCGAGCACTGGTGCCGCATCCCGGTGGAGGTCGAGGTCGCGAGCGAGTTCCGCTACCGCGACCCGGTGCTCGACCGCTCCACGCTCGTCGTCGCGATCTCCCAGTCTGGCGAGACCGCGGACACGCTCGAGGCCGTCCGCCACGCCCGCGACCAGAAGGCCCGCGTGCTGGCGATCTGCAACACCAACGGCGCGCAGATCCCCCGCGAGTCCGACGCAGTGCTCTACACCCATGCCGGTCCCGAGGTCGGGGTGGCGGCGACGAAGACGTTCACCGCGCAGGTCATCGCCTGCTACCTCGTGGGGCTGGCGCTCGCGCAGACCTTCGGCACGAAGTACGCCGACGAGGTCGCCCGCGAGTACGCGGAGCTCGAGTCGAGCACGGTCGCGGTGCAGCGCGTGCTCGACGCGGTCGTGGAGCCGACCCGCGAGCTGGCCCGCGACCTCGCCGGGTCGAAGGCGGTGCTCTTCCTGGGCCGGCACGTCGGGTTCCCGGTGGCGCTGGAGGGCGCGCTCAAGCTCAAGGAGCTCGCCTACATGCACGCCGAGGGCTTCGCGGCGGGCGAGCTCAAGCACGGGCCGATCGCGCTGATCGAGCAGGACCTGCCCGTCGTGGTGGTCATGCCCTCGCCGAAGGGCCGCGCGATCCTGCACCAGAAGCTGCTCTCCAACATCCGCGAGATCCAGGCGCGCGGCGCGCGGACGATCGTGGTGGCCGAGGAGGGCGACGAGACCGTGCGCCCGTTCGCCGAGCACCTCATCGAGGTGCCCGCGGTGTCGACGCTGCTCCAGCCGCTGGTCTCGAGCGTCCCGCTGCAGGTCTTCGCCGCCGAGGTCGCCCGCTCCCGCGGCTACGACGTCGACAAGCCCCGCAACCTGGCGAAGTCGGTCACGGTCGAGTAGCTCCTACGTGCGTGATCTTCTGAGCTATAGCTCAGAAGATCACGCACGTGGCGGAGGAGGCAGCTGGGTGTACGGCGTCTGGACTCCCGATCAGGTGCGAGCGGCCGAGGAGCCGGTGCTCGCGCGCACCCCGGAGGGCGCGCTCATGCGCCGCGCCGCCCGCGGCGTCGCCCAGGTCGCGCTGGCCGAGCTCGAGCGCCGCACCGGGGGCGTCAGCGGCCGGCGCGTGGTCGTCCTCGCCGGCGCCGGCAACAACGGCGGCGACGGGCTCTGGGCGGGCTACGAGCTGCGCCGGCGCGGCGTCGCCGTCACCGCGGTGCTGCTGAGCCCGGACCGCGCGCACCCCGAGGGCCTCGCCGCGCTGCGCAAGCAGAAGGGCCGGGTCCTCACGCGCGTCGAGTCCGGCGTGATCGCCGTCGAGCGCGCCGACCTCGTGCTGGACGCGATCGTCGGGACCGGTGCCCGCGGGGGCCTGCGCCCGGAGGCGGCCACGCTGGCGGACGCCGCCGCCGTCGCGGGCATCCCGATCCTCGCCGTCGACACCCCGAGCGGTGTCGACCCGCTCACCGGCGTGCCGGGCGAGGACGCGGTGCAGGCGGCGGCCACCGTCACGTTCGGCGCCCGCAAGCCCGTCCACGTCCTCGCCGCGCCCCGCTGCGGCCCGGTGACGCTGATCGACATCGGGATCGGCCCCGAGCTGCCGCCCGCCCCGGTGGACGTGCTCGAGGCGGCCGACGTCGGCGCGCGCTGGCCGGTGCCCGGACCCGGCGACGACAAGTACTCCCAGGGCGTGGTCGGCGTGGCCGCCGGGAGCGCCACCTACCCCGGTGCCGCGGTCCTCGCGTCCGGCGCCGCGGCCCTCGCGACCAGCGGGATGGTCCGCTATGCGGGCAGCGCCGCCGACGAGGTCCGCGCCGCCTGGCCCGAGATCGTCGCCACCGACACCGTCGGCGAGGCCGGGCGCGTGCAGGCCTGGGTGGTCGGCCCCGGGCTCGGCACCGACGACGCCGGCGCGCGCACGCTCGCCGACGTCCTCGACGCGGGCGTGCCCGTGCTCGCCGACGCCGACGCGGTGACGCTGCTGGGGCAGCACGCCGAGCTGCGGGATCGTGCGAGAGGCGCCCCCGTCCTCATCACCCCCCACGCCGGCGAGTTCGCCCGCGTCGCGGAGCTCACCGACGACCGCGTGGAGTCCGCGCGGCGGGCCGCCGCCGACCTCGGCGTCACCGTGCTGCTCAAGGGCAACGCGACGATCGTCGCCGCGCCCGACGGCCGGGTCCTCGTGCACCCGGCCAGCAGCGCCTGGCTCGCCACCGCCGGCTCGGGCGACGTGCTCTCCGGCGTCGCGGGCGCCCTGCTCGCCGCCGGGCTCGACCCGTGGTGGGCGGGCGGCTGCGCGGCGTTCGTCCACGCGCGGGCCGCCGACATCGGGGCCGGTGCGGCGGACGGGCCCGGGTCGCCGGTGCCGGCGTCGTACGTCCAGCAGGCCCTGCCACGGGCGATCCGGGAGGTCAGACAGTGACGAGACCCCGCGTCGAAGCCCTCGTCGACCACGACGCCCTCGCCCACAACGTCGGCCTGCTCGCCGGGCTCGCCCGCGCCTCGGGCGCCGCGACGATGGCCGTGGTCAAGGCCGACGGCTACGGGCACGGCGCGGTCGAGGCCGGGCGCACCGCGCTCGCGTCCGGCGCGACGTGGCTCGGCGTCTGCACCCTCGAGGAGGCCGCGCAGCTGCGCGGCGCCGGGATCACCGCGCCGGTGCTGTCCTGGCTGCACCTGCCCGACGAGGACTTCGCGCCCGCCGTCGCCGACGCGGTCGACCTCGGGGTCTCGTCCCGCGCGGAGCTCGACGGGGTCGTCGCCGGCGCCGGGCGCGCCGGGCGGCCGGCCCGCATCCACCTCAAGATCGACACGGGCCTGAGCCGCAACGGCTGCCCGCCCGAGGCCTGGGGCGAGCTGCTCGACGCCGTCGAGGCGGCCCGTGCGGCGGGCGACGTCGAGGTGGCCGCCGTCTGGTCGCACCTCGCGCACGCCGACGCCCCCGACCACCCCACGATCGACGTCCAGGCCAAGCGGTTCGACGACGCGTGGCGGGCCGCGGGCGAGCGCCTCGGCGGCCCGCGCCCGTGGCGGCACCTCGCGAACTCCGCCGCCACCCTCACCCGTCCGGACCTGCACCTCGACCTCGTCCGGCCCGGGATCGCGGTCTACGGGCTCGACCCGCTCGAGGCCCCGGACCATCACGGACTGCGTCCGGTCATGACGTTCCGCACCCGCGTGGCGCTGGTCAAACGCGTGGCCGCCGGGGAAGGTGTGTCCTACGGTCACGAGTGGGTGGCCCCCGACGACCGGGTGCTGGCACTGGTGCCGACGGGGTACGCCGACGGGGTGCCGCGACGGCTCGGAGGGACGATGACGGTGCAGCTCGCCGGTCGGCGGCGACCGGTCGTGGGCCGCGTGTGCATGGACCAGGTCGTGGTCGACCTCGGTCCCGCCGACGACGCCCCCACCACCGTCGCCCCCGGCGACGAGGTGCTGCTCTTCGGCCCCGGCGACGCCGGCGAGCCGACCGCGCTCGAGTGGGCGCGCTGGCTCGACACGATCCACTACGAGGTCGTCACGGGCGTCGGCTGCCGGCCGCGGGTGACGCGGACGAGGGGGACACCCTCGTGAGCGGCGAGGACCGCCACCACCACCTCTCGCCGGGCGCCGTCGCCGGCGCCGTAGCCGGCACCGTGCTAGGCGGCGCGGCTGCGGCGGGCGCCGTCGGGGCGGGCCGCGCCCGGTCGCGCATCCTGCGCCAGCGCGAACGCCTCTCCGAGGAGGAGAAGGCGCACCCCTCGATGCTCGGGCTGGTCCCGGCCGGGCGCGAGTCGTCGGTCGCCGCCGACGACGGGGTGCGGCTCTCGGTGGAGGAGGTCGACCCGGTCGACGGCGGGAAGCCCGAGCTCACCGTGGTGCTCGTCCACGGCTTCGCCCTCGACCGCAAGTGCTGGCACTTCCAGCGCCGCATGCTCTCGGAGCTCACCGAGCCGACCGTGCGCACGGTCCTCTACGACCAGCGCCGCCACGGCCGCTCCGCGCAGGCGAGCGCGCGGTCGTGCACCATCGCCCAGCTCGGCGCCGACCTCGACGCGATCCTGCGCGCCGTCGTGCCCGAGGGGCCGGTCGTGCTCGTCGGCCACTCCATGGGCGGTATGACGATCATGGCGCTGGCCGAGCGGAACCCAAAGCTCTTCCAGGAGCGCATCGTCGGGGTCTCGCTGCTGTGCACGTCGGCGGGCGACGTCATGGCCGGCGGCCTCAAGCAGGCCGTCCTGTCGCACCGCAACCCGACGGTCAACGTCCTCGGCCGCATCGCGCACTGGCAGCCGGCCTTCGCCGACCGGGTGCGCCGGGCCGCCGGCAACGTCATCTGGGCCTTCGTGCAGGGGCTGTCGTTCGGCGACCGCTCCACCGATCCCGCGCTGGTCGACCTCGTCGACAGCACCATCGCCGCCACGCCGCTCGACGCGCTGACGTCGTTCGCCAACACCCTGTCGACCCACAACCGGCGCGCGGCGCTGGCGGGGCTCTCGCAGTGCGAGGTGCTGGTCGCCGGCGGCACGCGCGACCGGATGATCCCCTACGAGCACTCCGAGCTGATCGCCGCCGAGATGCCGCACGCCGAGCTCCTGCCGCTCGAGGGCGCCGGGCACATGGCGATGCTGGAGCAGCCCGGCGAGTACGACGCCGCGCTGCTCGAGCTGCTGCGCCGGTGCACCCACCGCAGCCAGGTCCTGCGCCGCCTGCGCCCCGGCGGCCCCACGCCCTCCGACCGCCCGCGCCGCGGCCTGCGCCGCCCCCGCCGCCGTGCCTGAGGTGGACGCGCCCGACGTGATGGCGGACCGCCGCGTGGAGCTGCCCACCGCGGCCGACACGACGGCGCTCGGGCGCGCGATCGGCGCACGCCTCGCGCCGGGCGACCTCGTCGTCCTCGCGGGACCCCTCGGCGCCGGCAAGACCTGCCTGGCCGCGGGGATCGGCGAGGGCCTGGGCGTCGAGGGCCCGGTCACGTCGCCGACGTTCGTCATCGCGCGCGAGCACCCGCCGCTGCCCGCGGCCCTCGGCGGGCGCGGCGTCGTCCTCGTGCACGTCGACGCCTACCGGCTCGGGGTCGGCACGGCCGTCACCCCGGACCCGCGCGAGGTCGCCGCCCAGCTCGACGACCTCGACCTCGACACCGACCTCACCCGCGCCGCCGTCGTCATCGAGTGGGGCGAGGGCGTCGCCGAGCACCTGGCCACCGAGCACCTGCTCGTCCGGTTGGACCGGTCAGGGAGACGGAGCGGAGCGGGAGTCGACCCTGAGATCGAGTCCGACGAGCGCCGTGTGGCCCACCTGCACGGCCCGGACCGGCTGGTCGGCGAGGGTCCGTAAGGTTCCGGGCGTGCTCGTCCTGGCCCTCGACACCGCCACCGCCCGCATCACGGCGGGCGTGGTGGAACTCGGTCCCGAGGGACCGACGATCCTCGCCGCCCGCGACGCCGAGGGCGCCCGGGCCCACGCCGAGCTGCTCGCGCCCGCGATCGCCGAGGCCCTCGACGAGGCGGGCCGCACCCGCGCCGACCTCGACGCCGTCGTCGCCGGTCTGGGCCCCGGCCCCTTCACCGGCCTGCGGGTCGGGCTGGTCACCGCCGCGGCGATGGGCGACGGCCTCGGCATCCCGGTCCACGGCGTGCCGACCCACGACGCGCTCGCCGTCGGCGTGCCCGGGCGCCTGCTGGTGGTCACCGACGCCCGCCGCCGCGAGGTCTACTGGAGCCGCTACGCCGACGGCGTGCGCACCCACGGCCCCGAGGTCGTCGCGCCCGCCGAGCTCGCGGCGCGGCTGGGGGGCGACCTCGGCCCCGTCGACCGCGTGGTGGGCGACGCCGCGGACAAGGTCGGCGCCCCGCCCGACACCCCCGGCCCCCGCCCCGACGGGCTCGTCGCCGTCGCCGCGCCGGCCCTGCGGGCGGGCACGGAGCCCGGGCCGCTCGTCCCGCTCTACCTGCGCCGCCCCGACGCCGTGCCGCCCGGGGCGCCGAAGACGGTGACGCGCGCGTGACACCGGTCGTCCTCGACGCGCTCACCGAGGCCGACGCCGACCGGTGCGCCGAGCTCGAGGCGATCCTCTTCCCCGGCGACGACCCGTGGAGCGCGCGGGCCTTCCGCGACGAGCTGCGCGCCGGCCACCGCTACCTCGCGGCCCGGGACGGGGACCGGCTGATCGGCTACGGCGGCGTGGCCCTGCTGCCCGGGCGCCTCGGGCAGCAGGCCGAGGCCGAGATCCACACGATCGGGGTCGACCCCGCGCACCAGGGACGGGGCATCGGGCGGGCGCTGCTCGACGGCCTGCTCGCCGCCGCCGACGCGATCGGCGCGACCACCTACCTCGAGGTCCGCGTCGACAACGAGCCCGCGCTGGGGCTCTACCGCGCCGTCGGTTTCGAGGTCCTCGGCACCCGCCGGCGCTACTACGCTTCGGGGGCGGACGCCCACACGATGCGACGGCTCCCGGGCGGCGACCCGCCCGCGGACGCCCCTCGTTGATGGCTTGGCACTCTCGGGGCTAGAGTGCCAATCAGCACGGCGTCGGAGCCGTCCCGGCACCCGCGACGACGGGGCGGACCACCGGCGCCGTGAAGACAACAGGACGCATCGCTCCGACTCCAGACAGGTGGAGGTCACCGACGTGGCCAGCGTGAACATCAAGCCGCTCGAGGACAAGCTCGTGGTCCAGGCCAGCGAGGCCGAGACCACGACCGCTTCCGGCATCGTCATCCCGGACACGGCCAAGGAGAAGCCCCAGGAGGGCAAGGTCCTCGCCGTGGGCCCGGGCCGCGTGGACGACAAGGGGAACCGCATCCCCCTCGACGTCGCCGTGGGTGACGTCGTCATCTTCTCGAAGTACGGCGGCACCGAGATCAAGTACAACGGCGAGGACTACCTGGTCCTCTCCTCGCGCGACGTGCTCGCGGTCGTCAACTAGGACCCGCGCACCACGCAGGACACGAACGCCGCCCCGGTGGCCCCCACGGGGCGCCGGGGCGGCGTCGTTTCCCCTGTGTGGCCTGTCCAGGGCCCGTGAGGAAGACTCAGCCGGAAAGGTTGGCTAGTGCCGAAACAGATCACCTTCGACGAGACCGCCCGGCGCGCGCTCGAGCGCGGTGTCGACCAGCTCGCGCACGCGGTCACGGTGACCCTCGGTCCCCGGGGGCGTCACGTCGTGCTGGAGAAGAAGTTCGGTGGTCCGACGATCACCAACGACGGCGTCACCATCGCCCGTGAGATCGAGCTCGACGACCCGTTCGAGAACCTCGGTGCGCAGCTGGCGAAGAACGTCGCCACGAAGACCAACGACGTCGCGGGCGACGGCACGACGACGGCCACCGTCCTCGCGCAGGCGCTCGTGTCCGAGGGCCTGCGCAACCTGGCGGCGGGTGCCAACCCGACGTCGCTCGGCGCCGGCATGGTCGCCGCCACCGAGAAGGTCACCGAGATCCTGCGGTCGAAGGCCACCCCGGTCGACGGCCGCCAGGGCATCGCCGCCGTCGGCGCGGTCGCGTCCCGCGACCAGACGATCGGCGACCTCATCGGCGAGGCCATGGAGAAGGTCGGCGAGGACGGCGTCATCACGGTCGAGGAGGCCTCGACCCTGGCGACCGAGCTGGAGATCACCGAGGGTCTCCAGTTCGACAAGGGCTACATCTCGCCCTACTTCGTCACCGACAACGACTCGATGGAGGCCGTGCTCGAGGACGCCCAGATCCTCCTGCACCGCGAGAAGATCAGCTCCATCCAGGACCTGCTCCCGCTGCTGGAGAAGGCCGTCGAGTCCGGCAAGCCGCTGCTGATCATCGCGGAGGACGTCGAGGCCGAGGCCCTGTCGACCCTCGTGGTGAACTCGATCCGCAAGACCGTCAAGGTCGCCGCGGTCAAGGCGCCGTTCTTCGGCGACCGCCGCAAGGCGTTCCTGGACGACCTCGCGGCCGCGACCGGTGCCACGGTCGTCAACCCCGAGGTCGGCATCAAGCTCGCCGAGTCCGGCCCCGAGGTGCTCGGCAGCGCGCGCCGCGCCGTGGTCACCAAGGACGCCACCACCCTCGTCGAGGGCGGCGGGGCCCGGGCCGACGTGGACGCCCGCGTCACCCAGATCCGGCGTGAGATCGAGGAGACCGACTCCGACTGGGACCGTGAGAAGCTCCAGGAGCGGCTGGCGAAGCTCTCCGGCGGCGTCGCGGTCATCAAGGTCGGCGCGGCCACCGAGACCGAGATGAAGGAGCGCAAGCACCGCATCGAGGACGCCATCGCCGCCACCCGCGCCGCGGTGGAGGAGGGCATCGTCCCCGGCGGCGGCAGCGCGCTGCTGCACGCGGCGGCCGAGCTCGCCGACGGCCTCGGCCGCACCGGCGACGAGGCCACCGGTGTGGCCCTCGTGCGCCGGGCGCTCTCGGCGCCGCTCAAGGCCATCGCGCGCAACGCGGGGCTCGAGGGCGCGGTCGTCACCGCCCGGGTCGCCGAGGCGGGCTGGGGCAGCGGGTACGACGCCGCGACCGAGAAGTACGGCGACCTCATGGCCGCCGGCATCATCGACCCGGTGAAGGTGACGCGCTCCGCCCTGGAGAACGCCACCTCCATCGCCCGCATGGTGCTCACCACGGAGAGCGCCATCGTGGACAAGCCCGAGGAGGAGGAGCCGGCGGCCGCCGCCGGTGGCCACGGGCACGGCCACGGTCACGGGCACTAGGAGTCGCTCCAAGCCGGTCACGACCCCTCACGCTCCTTCGTCGCGTGACGTGTCGGCTGCGGCATCGCGCTCCGGTGGTCGCCAGAGCGCGTGAGTACACGACGACGGGCCCCCAGCCGAGCGGCTGGGGGCCCGTTCTCGTGCGTGCTCAGCCCAGGCGGCGGGGGCGGCCCGTGGCCGCCGCGACGCGCTCGGACTCCGACATGCCGCCCCAGATGCCGTAGGGCTCGCCGGCGGCGATCGCGTGCCGGCGGCAGGGCTCGATGACCGGGCACCCCTGGCAGACGGCCTTGGCGCGCCGCTCGCGGTGGGCCCGGGCGGGGCCGCGCTCGCCGTCCGGGTGGAAGAAGAACGTGCTGTCCATGCCACGGCAGGCACCGAGTCGCTGCCAGTCCCACACGTCTGCGTTGGGTCCCGGCAGCCGGCGGACGTCAGCCATGCGCCACCTCCACGTCGCGAGGACCCCACGGGTCCGACCTGCGCACGTCCCGTGCGGGGCCGCGACCGGCTCCGCCTCGCGCCGTGCTCCTGTCGGTGTCACGCTGTGTACGCGCACCGGCGCGGACCGCGATCACCGTGATGGACCCTATGGCGGTTGTGCACGACCCGACAAGGGCATGCGACGTGCGCCATTCCCCGATGTATTCATCGCCGAGCGGTCCCCTACATGCAGGGGTGCTTGCCGAACCGGCTCCGATCCGTGATCATTCCCCGCACGCGGAGTGCACAGGAGTGTCGCCGGACGGTCGAATCCGGTGGATCTCCGGTCGTCACCGTAGGGTCGCCCGCACGTTGAACAGGGGGAGGGTCGCCACACCGGCCGGTCGGTTTCACCGATCGGCGCCGATCGGCCGTGGAGGCCCTCGGCCCCATCGAGGCGTGGCACGTCCTGCGCCCGTCGTACAAGGAGAGCGCATGGACCGGCACGTCGAGCGGCCGGCCGACCGCGGACGCGAACCGGCCGGACGCCGTACCGAATTCGCTCCGGGCGGCGGGTCAAGCTCGTCGGCCGGCGCGCCGATGGGGGAGAGTGCTCGCTCATCGGCTGCAGGGTCGCTGCAGAAAGGAGCTCCCGTGACCACGGTGCTGATCTGCGACGACCGTCGCAGCGTCCGTGAAGGCCTCACCAGGGTGATGTCCGCTGTCCCGGGGGTCCACCGCATCGACTGCGTCGCCCACGGCGACGAACTGCTCACGCGTTTCTCGCGGCAGACGGTCGACGTCGTCCTCGTCGGCACCCAGCGCGCGGTGCCCACCGGGGTGGAGGCCACGCGGCGTCTCGTCGCGGCCCACCCGACGGCCAACGTCATCGTCTTCGGCGCCCCCGACGACTCCGGCAGCATCGCGGCGGCCATCGCCGGCGGCGCGCGCGGCTACCTGCGCTGGGACGCCTCCCGGCCCGAGCTGGTCGCCGCGCTCGCGCACACGCTGGCCAGCACGTCGGTGCCGGCGCCGCGCACCCCCGCCGACTCGGGCGTCCAGCTCACCGAGCGTGAGCTGCAGGTGCTGCGCGGAATGGCCCAGGGCAAGAGCAACGGCCAGATCGGCCGCGAGCTCTACCTGTCCGAGGACACGGTGAAGACCCACGCCCGCCGCCTGTTCCGCAAGCTCGGTGTCCGCGACCGTGCGCAGGCCGTCGCGCACGGCTTCCGACGGGGCCTGGTCTCCTGACCGCGTATCGGAACGACGGTCGTTCGGGAGGTCCGGTCGGCCCACCCCACGGGGGCCACGCCGACGACGTCCCGACGCCGGTGATCGGCATCCCGCGGGCGGTCCACCGTGCCGCGGACCGGTGGCGGGGCCCGGATCGGGCGAACGCCGCGCCTCCTTCGTCCTGGGCCGCGCCGGGTCGGGAGACTGCCCGCTACGCTGACCGGACCATGTCGGCGCCCGGCCCGCTCACCTCGGCCGGTGTGCCGGACCGTCCGGCGGTGGCCCCGACCCCGATGCACACGGCGGCGCCACCGCCCCGCGTAACACCGGGGCCACGTGGAGCGATGACTGACGCAGGGAACGATCTCGAGGGCCTGGTGGCCGCCGCCAACGACGGCGACCGCTCGGCGCTCAACCGCGTTCTCGCGATCATCCGGCCGCTGGTCGTGCGGTACTGCCGCGCGCGCATCGGCCGGCAGGAACGGTCATCGGTCTCCGCCGACGACGTGGCCCAGGAGGTGTGTCTGGCTGTGCTCACCGCGCTGCCCGGATACCGCGACCAGGGCCGTCCGTTCCTCGCCTTCGTCTACGGCATCGCGGCCCACAAGGTCGTCGACGCCCACCGTTCGGTCGCCCGCAGCAAGTCCGAGCCCGTGGAGGAGCTCCCGGAGGAGCTCGATCCCCGGGACGGACCCGAGCAGCGAGCACTCAACGGAGCGTTGTCCGTCCAGATGGGTCAACTGCTCGACACGCTTCCGCCCAAACAGAGGGAAATCCTCGTGCTGCGTGTCGTCGTTGGACTGTCGGCGGAGGAAACCGCGGAAGCGGTCGAGTCCACCCCCGGAGCGGTGCGGGTGGCCCAGCACCGGGCGTTGTCAAAGTTGCGGACCGCGGTGTCCGCGATCTCGGAAGAGGTGAGTTGAGTGGGCGGCCACCGGGCGTCGGGCGGGTCCGAGGGAGACCTCGTCGACGGCCCCGTCGACCTCGCGGCGGTCCGGGCGGACGACGCCCTGATCGACGCGCTCGCTGGCGGTGCCGGCGCTGCTGGTGACACCGGCGCGTACGGCTTCGGCGGCACCGACGACGATCGCCTCGCGGCGATCCTCGCGGCGTGGCGGGCCGACATCGAGGCCGATCCCATGCCCGAGCTCGTGACCCTCGACGAGGCGGCCGAGGCCGTCACCGCGGGCCACGAGAGTCGCGACCGTCTGCGCTCCCGCGGCCGGCGGCGGATGCCGTTCGCCATCGCCGCGGTCGCCGCCGCGGTCGCCTGCGCGGGCCTCACGGTCGCGGTGCACGGCGCCATGCCCGGCGACACGCTCTGGGGCGTCTCCAAGGTCTTCTTCTCGGAGCGGGCGCAGGGCGTCGAGCGCGTCGAGGAGGTCCGCAACCGCATCGAGGCGGCCAACGGCGCCCTCGCCCGCGGCGACACCCAGACCGCGCGCAACGAGCTGGCCCAGGCCAACGTCGCCATCCCGCAGGTCGCCCCGGAGCAGCGGGCCCCGCTGGTGGCCGAGCGCGACCGGGTGCAGACGTCGATCGAGAGCGACCCGTCGCCCTCGACCCGCGAGCCCTCGTCCGGCTCCTCGCCGCGGTCGTCCGAGCCCTCGTCGGGTGCGGCGCAGCAGCCCGAGGACGCCACGACGCCGAGTCCCGCGGAGCCGGCGGCCCCGCCGGCCGAGGATCCGGCCAGCCCGGAGCCGCAGACGGTCGACCCGTCGACCCGCGGCACCGAGGACCCGCCCGGCTCGACGCCGACCCCGAGCGGGATGTCCTCGAGCCCCGGCTCGACGTCGTCCACCACGGGCTGACACCCACCCGAACGACGAACGGCCCGGTCCCCGAGGGGACCGGGCCGTTTCGTGTGTCTCGGGCGTGAGTTGCCTTACTCCGCGAGCGTGGCGTCCGCGAAGCCCCGGCAGTACTCCCACGTGACGTAGGCGGCCGGGTCCGGGTCGAACGGGGGCTCGTGCGGGCGCATGTGGCCCTCGTCGAGCAGCTGCTGCAGGCTCGCCCGCAGCAGGTCCCAGTCGTGGTAGTGCTGCTCGGAGCAGTCCTCGCAGTCGACCACCACGCCGCGGATGCCCCGGGGCGCGAGCAGGGCCTCGAACACCGCGAGGTCGCCGAGGTCGGCGACGACCTCGTCGCGCTCGGCGTCGTCGAGCGGCGCGTCGTCGGGGGCGTCGGCGTCCGGGCCCCCCAGCGCGCGGGCAGGGTCCGCGGGGTCTCCCGCGAACGGATCCGGCGGCAACGCTTCGTAGGCCACGACCAGCAATTTACCCGTGTGGCGACGCGTGACACCCAGCGGCGGTGTGCGCGCCCGGGGGACCCCGTCGGAGGGCGGACTACGATCGGGGGCATGGTGCTGACGGAGCCCGGTCTGCCCGAGAAGTTCGCGTTGCTCGGACTCACCTTCGACGACGTCATGCTCCTGCCGGGCGAGTCGGACGTGGTGCCCTCCGAGGCGGACACGTCGGCGCGCCTGACGCGCCGGGTCACGCTGCGGGTCCCGCTCGTCAGCTCCGCGATGGACACGGTCACCGAGTCCCGCATGGCGATCGCGATGGCGCGCCAGGGCGGCATGGGCGTGCTGCACCGCAACCTCCCGGCCGAGGAGCAGGCGGCGCAGGTCGAGGTGGTCAAGCGGTCCGAGGCGGGGATGGTGACCGACCCGGTCACGTGCTCGCCGGACGACACGCTCGCCGAGGTCGACGCGCTGTGCGCCAAGTTCCGCATCTCGGGGCTGCCCGTCGTCGACGAGGGCGGCCACCTGGTCGGCATCATCACCAACCGCGACATGCGCTTCGAGGTCGACCACTCGCGCCGGGTGCGCGACGTCATGACCGCCGAGGACCTCGTCACCGCGCAGGTCGGCGTCACCGCCGAGGCCGCGCTCGGGCTGCTGCGCCGCCGCAAGATCGAAAAGCTGCCGCTGGTCGACGGCGCGGGCGTGCTGCGCGGCCTCATCACGGTCAAGGACTTCGTCAAGACCGAGCAGTACCCCCTCGCCACCAAGGACCCCGACGGCCGGCTGCTCTGCGGCGCCGCGGTGGGCGTCGGCGACGACGCCTGGTCGCGCGCCATGGCGCTGGTCGACGCCGGGGTCGACGTCCTCGTGGTCGACACCGCCCACGGCCACTCGCGGGCGGTCACGGCGATGGTGGCCAAGCTCAAGCAGGAGCTCGGCGAGCGGGTCGAGGTCGTCGGCGGGAACGTCGCCACGCGGGCGGGCGCCCAGGCGCTGGTCGACGCGGGTGCGGACGCGGTGAAGGTCGGCGTCGGACCCGGCTCGATCTGCACCACGCGCGTCATCGCGGGTGTCGGCGTCCCCCAGATCACCGCGATCCACGAGGCCGCGGCCGCCGCGCACCCGCACGGCGTCCCGATCATCGGCGACGGCGGCCTGCAGTCCTCCGGCGACATCGCCAAGGCGCTGGCCACGGGCGCGGGCACCGTCATGCTGGGCTCGCTGCTCGCCGGCACGGCCGAGACGCCCGGCGACCTGGTGCTGCTCGACGGCAAGCAGTTCAAGACCTACCGCGGCATGGGCTCGCTCGGCGCCATGCGCAGCCGCGGGCAGCAGGGCTCCTACTCCAAGGACCGCTACTTCCAGGACGACGTGCTCTCCGACGACAAGCTGGTGCCCGAGGGCGTCGAGGGCCGCGTACCCTTCCGGGGGCCCCTCGCCCAGGTGGCCCACCAGCTCGTCGGCGGACTGCGGGCGGCGATGGGCTACACGGGGTCGCGGACCATCGACGAGCTGCAGAAGGCGCACCTCGTCCGGATCACCGCGGCGGGGCTCGCCGAGTCGCACCCGCACCACGTCACGATGACCGCCGAGGCGCCGAACTACGGCGCGCGCTAGCCAGCCACAGAGGGGAACTGCCGCGTGCGCGAGCAGGTCGAGATCGGGCGGAACCGCAGCGCCCAGCGCAGCTACGTCTTCGACGACCTCGACATCGTCCCGTCGCGGCGGACCCGGTCGTCGTCGGCGGTGTCGACGGCGTGGCAGCTCGACGCCTACCGCTTCGAGCTCCCGCTGCTGACCCACCCGACCGACGCGGTCGTCAGCCCGGCCACCGCGGCGCGGGTCGGCGAGCTCGGCGGGCTGGGCGTGCTCAACGCCGAGGGGCTGTGGGCCCGGCACCCCGAGACGGAGAAGGTGCTGGGCGAGGTCGTCACCCGCGCCGCCACCGACCCGGCCGAGGCCGTCGCGGAGCTGCAGCGCCTGCACGCCGCGCCCGTGCAGCCGGCGCTGCTCACCGAGGCGCTCGACCGCATCCGCGCCGCCGGGGCCACGGTCGCCGCCCGCGTCAGCCCCCAGCACGCCCGCGAGCTCACGCCCACGTTGCTGGCGGCGGGCGTCGAGGTGCTGGTCGTGCAGGGCACGATCATCTCCGCGGAGCACGTGGGGCCGGACGAGGGCGGCGAGCCGCCGCTCGACCTCGAGGACTTCATCGAGGGCCTCGACATCCCCGTCGTGGCCGGCGGCGTGGGCGACTACCGCACCGCGATGCACGTCATGCGCACCGGTGCCGCCGGCGTCATCGTCGGCTACGGGCAGTCGGCGGCGACGTCGACCGACGCCGTGCTCGGCATCGGCGTTCCGATGGCCACCGCGCTGGTCGACGCGGCCGCCGCGCGCCGCGACTACCTCGACGAGACCGGCGGGCGCTACGTCCACGTGATCGCCGACGGCGCGATGAGCACGTCCGGCGACATCGCCAAGGCGATCGCGTGCGGCGCCGACGCGGTGATGCTCGGCGAGCAGCTCGCCGCGGCCGAAGAGGCCCCGGGCGACGGCTGGTACTGGACGCCGTCGGCGGCCCACCCCTCGCTGCCCCGCAGCGGCATCACGCGCGTGCCGACCGTCGCACCCGACCTCGCGACCGTGCTCACCGGCCCGGCCCGCTCCGGCGCCGGGACGATGAACCTCTTCGGCGCCCTGCGCCGCGCGATGGCGAAGACCGGCTACTCCGACCTCAAGGAGTTCCAGCGCGTGGGGCTCTCCGTGCGTCGCTGACCGGCCCGACCACGGTCGGCAACCGGGTGATCCCACTCGGAAGTGTTCCTGGACAGAACACGAAGCGTGCGATGTCGTCGGGACCATGACGTCGCGCCCGGATCCCGCGTGGTCGCGGCGCGCCGTCACGACGCCGGTGTTCGTGGGTCGTCGGGGTCCGCTCGCCGTGGTCGACCAGGCGTGGGAGGACGCGGGGGCGGGGCGCCCGGCCGTGGTGTGGGTCGAGGGCGAGGCCGGGGCGGGCAAGACGGCGTTCCTCGCGCGCGCCGTCGCCGGGCGCCGCGCGTCCGCCGTGCTCACCGCCACCGGCGACGCCGCGGAGACCGCGCTCGCGCACGGTCTGCTCGACCAGCTCGTCGCGGGCCTGCCGCCCGGGCTCCTCGACCGCTTCCCGCTGCTGCGCCCCGACCGTGCGCCGCGGGCCGACCCGCTCGCCGTCGGCGCGGACCTGCTCGGGGCGCTCGGCGCGGTGCCGGACGACGACCCGGTGCTCGTGGTGCTCGACGACCTGCAGTGGGCCGACCCCGCGTCGGTGCGGGCGCTGGTGTTCGCGCTGCGCCGCCTGCGCCACGACCGCGTGCTCGTCCTCGCCGGGCTCCGGCACCCGGGGGCGGGACCGGGGGACGCGGCCGAGTCGGGCCACGCGCAGGACGCCTGGTGGGAGCGGCTGCCCGCGACCGGGGAGACGATCCGCCGGGTCCGCCTCGAGGGGCTCGACCCCGGCGAGCTCTCGGAGCTGGCGGCGGCGCTCGGGCGGCCGCTGGGCTCCACGGGGGCCGCCGAGCGGCTGTGGCGCCACACCCGTGGCCACCCGCTGCACGCCCGCACGCTGCTCGAGGAGCTGCCGGCCGAGGTGCTCGCGGGCACCGCCGACGTCCTGCCCGCCCCGCGCAGCCTGCCCTCGGTGCTGCTCGTGCGCCTGGCGCGCGCGGCGCCGGCGACCGAGGCGCTCGTGGTCGCCGCGGCCGTGCTCGGCGAGAGCGCCCCGCTCGCGCTCGCCGGCGCCGTCGCGGGCCTCGACGACCCCGCCGACGCGCTCGACGAGGCCGTCGGGCTCGGACTCGTCGAGGAGCTCCCCGGCGGGCCGCCGGTGCGGATCGGCTTCGTGCACCCCCTCGTGCGCGCGGCCGTCCGCGGCGACCTCCCGCCCACGCGGCGCCGCGCCCTGCACGCCGCCGCGGCCGCCCGCATGGCGGGACGGGCCGCCCTCGACCACCGGATCGCCGCGGCCGCCGGGCCCGACCCGGCGCTCGCCACCGAGATCGAGGAGCTGGTCGCCGCACCGGGCGCCGCCCTCGCGGGCGCGGAGGCCGCCGACCTGCTGCGCGCCGCGGCGGACCTCAGCACCGACCCCGACGAGCGCGAGCGCCGGCTCCTGGCGGCGACGTCACGGCTCATCGGCGACGGCGAGATCGCGCGGGCCGTGGCGCTGACCGGCGCGGTGGAGGGCTGCCGGCCGGGGCCCTGGCGCTCGGCGGTGCTGGGCCAGCTCGCGCTGTTCACCGGGCGCTTCGGGGTGGCGCGGGAGTGGTTCGAGGCGGCGCTCGCGACCGCACCGGACGAGTCCGGCGAGGAACGCCCGGGCGACCGCGCCCGGGCGGGCGCCGCCGCGCACCTCGCGATCCTGCACCTCCTGCACGGCGACCCCGAGCGCGCCGTGGCCACCGCCGGCGTCGCCCTGTCCCAGGGCGCCCGCGGCGACGACGTGCGCCTCCCGGGCGGGCTCGCGCTCGTGCTCGGGCTCGCCGCCCTGGGGCGGGGCGCCGACGCGCGCGCCGTCCTCGACCGCGCCACCGGGACCGACGGCCGCCCGCCCCTGGTCGACGCGCTCATCGTGCGCGGCATGCTGGCGGCGCTCGCCGGCGACGACCCCGCGGCCGCCGTGGACCTCGACGAGGCCGTGCAGCGGGCGCGGGCCGGCGAGCCGGTCCGGGGCCTGGCGCTGGCGCTCGCGTTCCGGCCCGCGGTCGCCGACCGGACCGGCGCGCCCGACGGCGTGATCGAGGGCTTCGAGCTGGCCGTCACCCTCGCCCGCGACGGCGGTACCGCGCTGCCCGGGGCGCTCGCCCACGCCTTCGCCGCCGAGGCCCTGGCGGTCCGCGGACGCGCCGCCGACGCCCGCGCGCACCTGGCGGCGGCCGCGGCGGCCGGGCCGCGCTGGTGGGGGGTCGACGTGTGCGCGGCGATCGCGGCGGCGCGCCTGGCCGAGGTCTCCGACGACCCGGCCGGCGTCCTCGAGGCCCTCGCGCCGACGCGGGACGAGGGGGTGCGCGCGCTGGCCGACGGGCTCGGGATGCTCGCGCCGCGGGTGCTCGAGACCGAGGCGCTCCTGGCCCTGGGGCGCCGCGGGGAGGCGGCCGCGTCGCTCGCGGCCCTGGAGGAGCGGGCGGCCGGGCGACACCGGATCGACGTCGCCCGCCTGCGGCTGGCGCTCGAGGGCGGGCGGCCGCGCTCGGTGGCGGAGACCGGCGTCGGCGACGTGGCGGCGCCCCACGCGATCGCCCGGCTCGAGACCGAGATCGGGCGCCGCCTGCTCGCGGCCGGCGAGCGGCGTGCCGGCGTCGACCTGCTGCGCGGCGCCCGCGACACGCTCGCCCGGCTCGGCGCCGCGCCGTGGCGGGCGCGGTGCGACGAGCTGCTGCACACCGCCGGGCTGACACCGGCCCGCGCGGACAGTGACGACGGCGCGCTCGGCCTCACCCCGCACGAGGAGGCCGTCGTCGCCCTCGTCGCCCGCGGCCTGACCAACCGCGAGATCGGGCGCGACCTCTACATCACCCCGCGCACCGTCGCCTACCACCTGTCCAACGTCTACGCGAAGCTCGGCGTCGCCTCCCGGCGCGAGCTCATGCGGCTGCACGCCACCTGACCGGCAGCACCGACTGGAAGGCGGACTGGAAGGTCCGGACGGGGTGCCGGACCCCTCCCGCGGCGCACGCTCGACGCGTCGAGGAGGAGGTCCCCATGCACCTGTCGGTCGATCTCCTCCGCACGTCCGACGGGCGTCTGGAGGGCACCGTGATCACCGAGTCCGGCCGTGAACAGGCCTTCTCGGGCACGCTCGATCTGCTGCGGATCCTCGAGGACCTGCAGGCCGAGCGGCCCGCCGGACCGTCCGGCGAGCGGTGGTCGTCGTGAAGCCCGCGTCGCCGCGCTTCGCCGCGGTCATGGGCATCGTGTTCGCCGCCCTGTTCGTGGCGGCGATGCTGACCGTGAACAACGTCCCGCACCTGAGTGCGCCGGACACGGACTACGGCGCGTTCTACGGCGGCGCCGGGAACACGGTGGTCACGGCCGTCGCGATCTATCTCGTGCCGCTGGCGGGGATCGCCTTCCTCTGGTTCGCGGTCGCGCTGCGCTCGGTGCTCGACGCCCTGGGGGCGCACCCGCCGGCGATCGCCCACGGCCTCAACCTGCTGTCGGCGGTCCTGTTCGTCGCGCTGCTCTTCGCGGGCACCGCCGCCGTCGCGACGCCCGTGCTGCTCACGACGATCGGCGGCGGCGCGCCGCTCGACCCGGACATCGCGCGCGGGCTGTCGGCCCTCGGCTACGGCCTGGTCTTCCTGTTCTCGGTCCGCGGCGCCGGCATGTTCGCGCTGACGACGACGACGATGCTGCGCGGCGCGGGCGTCATGCCCCGTGGCGCCGCGGTCCTCTCGTACCTCATGGCGTCCTGGCTCCTGCTGACCGCGACCGACCACCCCGCGAGCCTGCTCGTCCTGCCGGCGTGGGTGCTGCTCGTCGCCGTCGTCCTGCTGCGCCACGACCGGCGGCAGCGGCGCGCGGCCGTCCCGTCCACCGAGGCCCCGACACCCGTCCCCACCGCCGTCCCGACCCCGAGGAGCGAGCCATGACCACCACTCCGGACGCCCCCGCCCGGTCCCTCGCCGACATCCCGGGGCCGAAGCCGCTGCCGATCATCGGCAACGCCCGCGACATCGACCCGCACCGGCTGATCCAGAGCGTCATGGAGCTCGCGGACGAGTACGGCCCGATCTTCCAGATGCACACGCCCGGTGGGACCACGTACGTCGTCTCCGGCCTCGAGATGGTCCAGGACCTCTGCGACGACGCCCGCTTCGACAAGCTCGTCGGCACCGGCCAGCGCGAGATCCGCAAGACCCACACCAGCGCCGGGCTGTTCACCGCCGACACCGCCGACCCGCTGTGGAAGTCCGCGCACGACATCCTGCTGCCGAGCTTCTCGACCTGGGCGATGAAGGGCTACGTCGACCCGATGGTCGACATCGCGCAGCAGCTGATGCTCAAGTGGGAGCGGCTCAACCCCGACGAGCCGATCGACGTCGCGGGCGACATGACCCGGCTGACGCTCGACACCATCGCGCTGTGCGGCTTCGGCTACCGGTTCAACTCGTTCTACCGCGACACCCAGCACCCCTTCGTCGAGGCGATGATGGAGTCGCTCTCGGAGAGCCTCAAGCGCCAGCAGATGCTCCCGATCCAGGTCAAGGTCCGCCGGGGCGCCCAGCAGCGCTTCCTCGCGAACGCGAAGTACATGGACGACACGATCGACAAGATCGTGAAGGAGCGGCGGGCGTCCGGGGACCCCGGCACCGACCTGCTCGGGCACATGCTGGTCGGCACCGACAAGCAGGGGAACACGCTGCCCGACCACAACATCGTGGCCCAGTGCGGCACCTTCCTCATCGCCGGCCACGAGACCACGAGCGGGCTGCTGTCGTTCGCGATCGCCTACCTGCTCAAGAACCCCGACGTCGTCGCGCGCGCCCAGGAGGAGGTCGACCGCGTGCTCGGCACCGACCCGGGCGCGGCGCCGACCGTGGCCCAGATCGGGCGTCTCGGCTACGTCCGCCAGATCCTCGACGAGACGCTGCGGCTCTGGCCCACCGCGCCCGCGTTCACCCGCCAGGCCCGCACCCCGGGGGAGACCGTCGGCGGGTACGGCCCGTTCGACCCCGGGACGGGGATCGTCGCGCTGACCCCGATGCTGCACCGGCTCACGGAGGTGTGGGGCCCCGACGCGCGGGAGTTCAACCCCGACCACATGGCCCCCGAGCGCATCGACGCCCTGCCGCCGAACGCCTACCGGCCCTTCGGCTCCGGGCAGCGGGCGTGCATCGGCCGGCAGTTCGCGCTCCAGGAGGCGGTCCTGGTGCTCGGGATGGTCCTGCAGCGCTTCGACCTCGTCGACCACGCGAACTACCAGCTGAAGATCAAGGAGTCGCTGACGATCAAGCCCGAAGGGCTCACGATCACCGTGCGGCCCCGGGAGGGGCGGACCTGGGGATCGGCCGCGCGCCCCGCGGCCGTGGCCGCGGCGGAACCCCGTCCGGCGACGCTGCCCGTTACGCCCACCGACCGGCACGGCACCCCGTTGCTCGTGCTGTTCGGCTCCAACCTGGGGGCGGCCGAGGACCTCGCGACCCGCATCGCCCGCGACGGCACCGACCGGGGCTACACCGCCCGCACCGCCGCGCTCGACGAGGCCGTCGGCGAGCTGCCGGCCGAGGGCGCCGTGGTCGTCGTGACCTCGTCGTACAACGGCGAGCCGCCGGACAACGCCGCGAAGTTCTGCGCCTGGCTGGACTCCGACGCCGCCTCGGCGGCGGGGGTGCGGTACACGGTCTTCGGGTGCGGCAACCGCGACTGGGCCGCGACGTACCAGGCGGTGCCGACCCGCGTCGACGCCGGACTCGAGGCCAAGGGCGGGTCGCGCGTCTACCCGCGCGGCGAGGGCGACGCGCGCGGCGACTTCGACGCGCAGTTCGAGGACTGGTACTCCGGCCTGTGGGACGGCCTCGGCGCGGCGCTCGGGCTGGCGGCGTCGGCGACCGCGACGGCCGGGGGCGGCCCGCGCCTGGCGGTGTCGCTCGAGCAGCGCCGGACCGCGAGCCCGGTGCTGCAGTCCTACCGGGGGCAGGCGGCGACGGTGCGGGTCAACCGCGAGCTCACCGCCCGCGCGGGGACGCCGGGTGGGCGCTCGGTGCGCCACCTCGAGATCGCGATGCCCGCCGGCGCCACGTACGCCGCCGGCGACCACCTCGGGGTGCTGCCCCGCAACCCGATGGGGCTGGTCAACCGCACCATCGCGCGCTTCCGCCTCGACGGCGGCCAGTTCGCGACGCTGACGGCGAGCGGCGCCGCGCCGACCCACCTGCCGGTGGGCGAGCCCTACCCGCTGCTCGCGATCCTCGCCGGCTGCGTCGAGCTGCAGGACGTGGCGAGCCGCGCCGGGCTCGCGGCGATGGCGGCGGCGATGCCCGAGGGCGCCGCGCGCGACGAGCTGGCGATGCTCGCGGGTGCCGACGACGAGAGCAAGGCGGCGTACCGGGAGAAGATCGCCAAGCCGCGGCGCACGCTGCTCGAGCTGCTCGAGGAGCACCCGGACTGCGAGCTCACGTTCGCGGACTTCCTCGACCTGCTGCCGCCGCTGCGGCCCCGGTTCTACTCGATCTCCTCGTCGCCACAGGCGTCGTCGGACGTCGCGCTGACCGTCGGGGTGCTCGAGGGCCCGGCGCGCGCGGGCGACGGGTCGACCTACCGCGGCGTGTGCTCGGGGCACCTCGACGACGTCCCCGAGGGCGGCACGGTGTTCACGTTCGTGCGGAGCCCCAGCATCGCGTTCCGCCCGCCGGAGAACCCGCACGTCCCGATGATCATGATCGGCGCGGGGACGGGCATGGCGCCGTTCCGCGGGTTCCTGCAGGAGCGCGAGTCGCTGCGGGCCAAGGGCGTGCCGATCGCGCGGTCGCTGCTGTTCCTCGGCTGCCGCGACCCCGAGGACGACCTGCTCTACGCCGACGAGCTCGCCGCGTTCGAGAAGGCCGGCGTGGCGACGCTCTTCCCGGCGTACTCGCGGGTGTCGGGCTATCCGTACCGCTACGTCCAGCACGCGCTCGAGGGCGCCGCGGACGAGGTGTGGGCGGCGATGCAGAACGACGCCGTGATCTTCGTGTGCGGCAACGCCTCGACCATGGCGCCCGGTGTGCGCGCGGCCCTGGTGGCGGTGTTCCGCGCGAAGACCGGGGCGGGCGAGGCCGACGGCGACGCCTGGCTCGCGGGCCTGCGGGCCTCGAACCGCTACCTCGAGGACATCTGGGGCGAGACCGCGGTGGTGTAGGCGCGGAGCACCACCGCGATCCCTGTTCCGAGCGAAGGGCACCGTCGATCGCAGAGACGGGCGAGGGGCGCCCTTCGCCGGAACGGGGCGCGGCGAGTCGGTACTGAGCGAAGGGCACCTTCGGGCGCCTAGATCGAGCGAAGGTGCCCTTCGCTCAGAACCGGTCGGCGGGTGGCGGCACGCGGCGCTCGGCGACGGGGCCGCCGAGGCCCAGCTCGTCGAGCAGGGCCGCCAGGACCCGGCGGGCCGCGGCGACGTCGTCGGCGCCGACGCGGTCGGTGAGGCGGTCCTCGAGGTCGGCGCGGGCCGCGCGGGCGGTCGCGACGGCGCGGTGGCCCGCGTCGGTGAGGGCGAGGGGGTGGCGGCGCCGGTCGCCGTCCGGGTCGTCGGTGCGGGCGACGTAGCCGCGGGTCACGAGCTCGCCGACCGTCTTCGACGCCGCCTGCTGGGTGACGCCGAGCCGGCGCGCGATCTCGCCGACCGTGTGGGGCGCGGCGAGCAGGAGCTGCACCACGTAGCCGTGCCCGACGCGCAGGCCCGTGAGGCCGGCGGCCTGCTCGGCGGCGAGGACGTGGGCGTCGACCGCGCCGCCCGCGAGGGACACGGCCGCGGTCACCGGGAGATCCTCCACGGCGGCGACACTACACAACCCCTGGCGACCAACAACTATGGTTGTCTATATTGCCGTGCATGACCCAGGACGTCGCGGCGACCGTGCGCCGCTTCTACGCGCTCACCACGGACCCGGACGCGACGGAGGACGACCTCGCCGCGCTGCTCGACGCCGACGTGCGCATCGTCGAGCACCCGAACCTCGTCACGCCCCTCGGCGCGGAGCGCGACCGGTCGCAGACGCTCGCCGGGCGCCGCGCGGGGCGGGAGGTCATGGCCCGCCAGGCGTTCGAGGTGCACGACGTCCTCGTCGACGGCGAGCACGCCGCCGTCCGCGCGACGTGGCGCGGCACCGTCGGCGTCGCGCGCGGGCCGCTCGCGGCCGGGACCGAGCTGACCGCACAGGTCGCCGCGCACGTCACTGTCCGCGACGGGCGCATCCGGTCGCTCGAGACCTTCGACTGCTACGCGCCCGTCGGCTGAGCACCGGGGGACGCCGCCGACCCAGGGGCGTCCCCCGGCCCCCGGCCGGGCTCGTCGGTATTCCTAGGTGCCCTTCACGTTCACGATCTGCCGCAGGGTGTGCCGGACCTCGACGAGGTCGGCGGCGTCGGCCATGACCACGTCGACGTCCTTGTAGGCCGCCGGGATCTCGTCCAGGAACGCGTCGGTGTCCCGGAACTCGATGCCCGCCATGGCCGCCCGCAGCTGCTCGTGGGTGAAGGTCCTGCGGGCGTTCGTCCGCGAGTACGCCCGGCCCGCCCCGTGGGGCGAGCTGTGCAGCGACTCGGGCTCGCCCTTGCCGGTCACCACGTACGACGCCGTGCCCATCGATCCCGGGATGAGGCCGGCCCGGCCCTCCGCGGCGTCGATGGCGCCCTTCCGCGAGACCCACACCTGCTCGCCGAAGTGGGTCTCCTGCGTCGTGTAGTTGTGGTGGCAGGAGATCCGCTCCTCCTCGACCACGTCGGTGCCGACGAACTCCGCGGTCTGCCGCACGACCCGGTCCATCATCTCCTCGCGGTTGAGCAGCGCGTAGTGCTGCGCCCACCGCAGCTCGCGGATGTAGGTCCAGAACTCCTCGGTGTCCTCGGTGAGGTACGCGAGGTCCTGGTCGGGCAGGTCGACGCCCGCGCACGCCTCGCGGGCCACGGCGGTGTGTCGCTGGGCGATCTTGTTGCCGACGCCCCGGGACCCGGAGTGCAGGAACAGCCACACCCGGTCGGCCTCGTCGACGGTGACCTCGATGAAGTGGTTGCCGCTGCCCAGCGTGCCGAGCTGCGCCTCCCACCCCTTCTTGTCCCGCGACGGGTCGAACCCGGCCTCCTCGGCGAGCGCCGTCAGCTCCTCGACCCGTGGCACGGAGGTCGCGACGACCTTGCGGTTGTGGTGCCCGGCGCCCAACGGGATCGCGCGCTCGATCGCCTCCCGCAGCGGGGCCAGCGACCCCCTGGCCGGTCGTCCGCCTTCGGCGCGGCAGCTCCGCTTCGCTCCGTGCCGCAGGAGGTCGTCCACGGAGAACTGCGTCCGCACCGCCGCCATCCCGCAGCCGATGTCCACGCCGACCGCGGCCGGCATGATCGCCCGCAGCGTCGGGATCACCGAGCCGACGGTCGCGCCCCGGCCCAGGTGGGCGTCGGGCATCAGCGCGAGGTGCGGGTGGATGAACGGCATCGTCGCCGTCCGCTCGGCCTGCTCGCGGGTGCCGTCGTCGAGGATCGAGGCCCAGTTGAGCAAGCGGTCGTTGATCTTCTCCATGGCTGGTCGTCTCCCCTCCGCGGCTCGGGTGCCGGCGGTCGGGAGCTGACGCTAGCCATGCAGCGGGCCGTCCACCCCCGAATTACGCGACGCCGAGCTCCGCGGACATCGCCGCCGTCGCCTCGAGGAGGGCCGCGGTGACGTCCTCGAGGACCTCCGGCGACGCGGCCCGCTCGGGCAGGGCGAGGGCGACGACGAGGGGCAGCGAGTCGCCGGTGGTGAACACCGGCGCGGCGACCGACGCGATGCCGGGGATGACGCCGCCCGAGGTCGGTGCGAAGCCCCGCCGGCGGACCTCCTCGGTGATGCGGTCGATCTCGGCGGGCGCCGGCTCCGCCCCCTGCGCCGCCAGGACGGGCTCGGTCAGCGCGCGGGGGAGGTGGGCGAGGTAGACCCGCCCGACCGACGACGTCAGCAGCGGCATCGTCGCGCCGACCCGCACGGTGATCGGGAGCGCGTAGGCGCCGTAGTCCCAGCGGACGATCACGGGCCCGTGGTCGCCCCACACCGCGAGGTTCACCGCGTGCCCGGTCCGGTCGCGCAGTCCGGGGATGTACTCGGAGACGAGCCCGACCTCGTCCATGCGCCGCAGCGACTCGGCGCCGAGGCGCCGCAGCGCCGGGCCCATGTCGTAGAGCCCGGAGCTGGGCGACTGCGCGACCATCCCGGCGCGGCCGAGGCTCACGAGGTAGCGGTGGGCCTTGCTCGCCCCCATGCCGCTCGCGTTCGCGATCTGGGTGAGGCTCATCGGCCCGCCGCCGCGCTCGAGGGCGCCGAGGACGGTCATGGCGATCTCCACCGACTGGATGCCCTGACGGGCGCCGCCGGACGGGCCGGGAGCGTCGGTGTCGTCGTCCGTGCCGGCGGGGGCCACGACGTCGACCCTAGTCATCGCGTGGCCCCCGACCCGTCAGGCGCTGACGCGCGGGGCGTCCGGGTCCGAGGTGTCGGCGGCCCGGGCGCGGATCGCGGGGACGGCGGCGGCGAGCAGCGCGCCGAGGATCCCGGGGATCGCGAACAGGTAGAAGTTCCACTCCACGCCGAGCCCGGAGGACAGGATCGCCGCCCCCAGCAGCGGCCCGGCGATCGCGCCGAGGCGGCCGATCGAGAGCGCCCAGCCGATCGCGCGGCCGCGCAGCTCCGGCGGGTGGTGGCCGACGATGTAGGCGTTGGTGAGCACCTGCGAGCCGATGAGCCCGAGGCCGCTGACGAACATCAGCAGGAAGAGGAAGCCCAGCGCCGGGCGGGCGCTCATCACCAGCAGGCTCGCGGCGCCGGCCAGGAACGCGACGGCGACGACGGGCTTGATCCCGACACGGTCGGCGATCCGCCCGCCGAGCACCATGCCGACCCCGGCGCCGACCCACATGGCCGCGGTCTGCAGCAGCGACGAGCCGAGCGAGTAGCCGGCGGTCTGCATGATCGTCGGGAGCCAGGTGCTGATGCCGAACACGAGCAGCAGGCCGCAGAACGACATCGCCCAGAACAGCAGCGTCGCACCGCGGACGCCGCGGGCGAGCAGGGGGCGCAGGCCGAGCAGGTCGCCGCGGGCCGACGCGCCGCCGGACTCCTCGTGCACCGGGCTCTCCGGCAGCATCCGCACCGCGAGCGGGAGCAGCAGCAGGGCCGGGGCCGCGCCGATGACGTAGATCCAGCGCCAGCTCCCGCCGGTCAGCAGGGCCGCCCCGAGCAGCGGGGCGAGCAGGGCGCCCGCGGCGTAGCCGGACATCATGATGCCGACGTTGCGGGCCCGGCGCTCCGGCGCGGAGAGGTCGGCGACGTAGGCGGTCACCGTCGGGAGCACGATGCCGAGCCCGATGCCGACGGCGAACCGGGCGGCGCCGAACAGTGCGAAGCCCGGGGCGATCGCGCAGACGAGCATGCCGACCGAGAACAGCGCCGCCCCGCCGATCAGCAGCCGGCGGCTGCCGGCGCGCCGGATCGTCGCCGCGCAGATCGCGGCGCCGACCAGCATGCCGATCGCCACCAGCGAGCCGACGGTGCCGGCGGAGCCCTTGTCCGCGCCGATGGCGGTGTCCTGGAGCAGGGAGGGGACGGTGACGCCGTAGCAGGCGAGGTCGTAGCCCTCGAGGGCGGCGAAGCCCGCGGAGAGGGTCAGGACGACGCGCTCGGTGGCGCGGGTGGGTGGTGCTGGCGGACGAGTCATCGGGGCTCCTGGCGGCGCTGGCGGGAGGGTCGGCGGACTAGCGGGTGACGAGGGCGGGCGCGCCGAGGGCGGCGGCCAGCTCGCGGGCGAGCGCATCGGTGGCGGCGGGATCGGCCGCGGTGCCGAAGACGTAGAAGTCGGGCCGGACCGCGGCGGCGGCGACGCCGCGCGCCGCGAGCCACGCGAGGTGCGTGCCGTCGGCGTCGACGACGTGGCCAGGATCGAGTTCAGCGGCGCCGGCCGCGCCCGAGTCGTGCAGCGGCACGACGCGGACGCCGGCGTCGGCGAGCAGGGCGACGAGGTCGTCGTCGAGCGTCACCCGGCTCGCGTCGAGCAGCAGGTGTGCCCCGGGGCCGACGACCTGGTCGAGGCGGTCGCGCCGGGTGCCGTCGTCGACCCAGCCCTGCGCCATCAGCGCCCCGCGGCCGTCACCGGACGCCGCGGCGAGCAGGCCGTCGACCAGGCCCGGGAACGCGATCTTCTCGGGGTGCTGGTCCGCCGCGCGGCGCGCCAGCAGCACGCGGTCGCGCTCGGCGGCGCGCTCGGGGTCGCGCACCGTCTGCTGGCGGCCCAGCTCGATGCCCTTCTCGATCACGGCGCGGACGTGGGGCTCGCGTTCCTGCTGGTAGGTGTCGAGCACCTCGTCGCCGAGGCGCCCGCGCAGGACGGCGTCGAGCTTGAAGGCGATGTTCTGGGCGTCGCGGACCCCGGAGCACATGCCCTGGCCCAGGAACGGCGGCATCTGGTGGGCGGCGTCGCCGGCGAGCAGGGTGCGCCCGACCCGCCAGCGGTCGGTGACCAGCGAGCGGAACGTGTAGGTGGCGACGCGGATGAGCTCGGCGTCGTCGGGGGAGAGCCAGCGCCGCGTGCGCGCCCAGACCTTCCCGGGGTCGCGCTCGACCTCGAAGTCCTCGACCGAGTCGAGCATGTAGCTGAACCGGTGGTGCGCGGGCCCGAGCGAGATGATCGAGGTCGGGCCGGCCGGGTCGCCGACCTGGCGCGCGGTGGGCACCGCCGGCGGGTGGGCCGGGTCGCGGAAGCGGAAGTCGCAGACCATCCACGGCTCGGAGAACCCGTAGTCGTCCATCGTCCGCCCGAGCGCGGAGCGGACGAAGCTGTTGCCGCCGTCGCAGGCGACGACCCAGCGGGCCCGCACGCTGCCGGGGCGGCGGCCGCCGGTGAGCAGCTCGACGTGGTCCGCGTGCTCGGTCAGCGCCGTCACGGGGCTCTCGAACCGGACGTCGACCCCGGCCGCACGGACGCGCTCGTCCAGCGCCGACTCGAGCTCGGGCTGGTACATCATGTACCACTCGGCCCAGCCGCTGCGGCCGCTCGCGGCGAAGTCGTGCTCGATCAGCAGCTCGCCCGCCGCGTTGCGCCACTCGTAGTTGCGCTGGACGTGGATCTTCGGGAGCAGCTCCTCGGCGATGCCGACGCGCGCGAACGTCCGCATCGTCTCGTCGTCGAAGATCGCCGCCCGCGGCAGGTTGTAGAGCCCGGCGTAGCGCTCCAGCACGACGACGCGGTGCCCGGCGGCGCCGAGCAGCGCGGCCGTGACCATCCCGACCGGTCCGTAGCCCACGACCGCGACGTCGACCGAGTCCATGCGCGCTCCCCCTGTGAGGTTTGACACCGCCGAACCGTAGGATTCATCATTAGGCAAGTCAATGCACGATGGTGAAACGAGATCGAGGGCAGGATGCGGACGATCGGCCTGGAAGAGCACTTCGTGACCCCGGAGCTCGCGCCCTACGGCGCCGGGACGGCGACGATCGCGGAGCCCCACGTCTGGGAGGAGATGTCGCGCCGGCTGCACGACCTCACCGGCGCGCGGCTCGAGCGCATGGACGCCGCCGGCCTCGACGTGCAGGTCCTCTCGCTGAACTCGCCGGGCCTGCAGGCCGAGCCGGACGCCGCGCTCGCCGTCTCGCGCGCCACCGCCGTCAACGACCTGCTCGCGTCCACCATCGAGGCGCACCCCACCCGCTTCGCCGGGTTCGCCGCGCTGCCGCTGCAGGACCCGCAGGCCGCGGCGAAGGAGCTCGAGCGCTCGGTGACCCAGCTGGGGCTGCGCGGCGCGCTCGTCAACGCCCACACCCACGGGCGCTACCTCGACGACCCCGAGCTGCGGGTGGTCTGGGAGTACGCGCAGGGCCTCGACGTGCCGCTCTACCTGCACCCCGCCAACGGCGTCGACGCCGCGCACGTGCTCTCCGGGCACCCCGAGCTCATCGGGCCGATGTGGAGCTGGGGCACCGACACGGCGTCCCACGCCCTGCGCCTGATCTTCTCCGGCGTCTTCGACGACTTCCCCGAGGCGAAGCTGCTGCTCGGGCACATGGGCGAGGCGCTGCCGTTCACGCTGTGGCGTCTCGACTCGCGCTGGGACTTCCACGCCCACCACGGCATCGAGCTCGCCCGCGGCCGCCCGTCGGAGTACCTGCGGCACAACCTCTACATCACGACCAGCGGCGTCTGCTCCGCCGCGCCGCTGCTGTGCTCGTTGCTCGCGCTGGGGTCCGACCACATCCTCTTCGGCACCGACTACCCCTTCGAGGAGATGGACGTCGCCACCGAGTTCCTGCGCACCGCCCCGATCAGCGAGGCCGACCGGGTCAAGATCGCCCACGGGAACGCCGAGCGGCTGCTGCGGCTCTGAGCGGTCGTACCGTGACCGGCGTGAGCCACTCCTTCGTCCACGACGCGCTGCCCATGCGCGTGGTCTTCGGCCCCGGCCGTCTCGCCGAGCTGGGGCAGGAGGTGGAGCGCCTCGGGCTGCGGCGGGTGCTCGTGCTCGGGACGCCCGAGCAGGAGGCGACGCTGCGGGCGACCGCGGACGGGCTCGACGGGCGCGCCGCGGGCGTGTTCCCGGAGGCGCGCCAGCACGTGCCCGCGGCGATCGCCGCCGCGGCGGCCGACCGGGCCCGCGAGCTGGGCGCCGACGGGTGCGTCGCGGTCGGCGGCGGGTCGTCGGTCGGGCTGGGCAAGGCCGTCGCGCTGCGCCACGGGCTGCCCGTGGTGGCGGTGCCGACGACCTACGCCGGCTCGGAGATGACCCCGATCTGGGGGCTGACCGAGGACGGCGAGAAGCGCACGGGTCGCGACCGCGCGGTGCTGCCGCGCACCGTCGTCTACGACCCGGAGCTGACGCGCTCGCTGCCCGTCGGCCTGTCGGTGACGAGCGGGCTCAACGCCGTCGCGCACGCCGTCGAGGGGCTCTGGGCCCCGGACGGCACGCCGATCACCGCCGTGATGGCCGAGGAGGGTGCGCGGTCGCTGCTGGCCGCGCTGCCGGCGGTCGTCGAGCGCCCCGACGACCTCGACGCGCGCTCCGGGGCGCTGCAGGGCGCGTGGCTCTGCGGCGCGGTGCTCGGGGCCACGACGATGTCGCTGCACCACAAGCTCTGCCACGTCCTCGGCGGCTCGTTCGACCTGCCGCACGCCGAGACCCACGCGGTCGTGCTCCCGCACGTCGTCGCGCACAACGGGCCGTCGGCGCCGGCCGCGGTGGCGGCGCTGGGGCGGGCGCTCGGCGTCGACCCGGGCGCCGCGGCCGGGGCGCTCGCCGACCGGGCCCGCGAGCTCGGCGCGCCCACCTCGCTGGCGGCGATCGGGATGCCCCGTGACGGGCTGCCGCGTGTCGTCGAGGCCGTGCTCGCCCAGCCCTACGCGAACCCCGCGCCGGTCACGCGCGAGAGCCTGACCGCGCTGCTGGAGGCGGCGTACTGACCGGCGTCCCGAACGCCAGGTCGAGGTGGGCGTCGAGCGTCGCGAGCGCGTCGTCGGGCGCGAGGTGGCCGCCCAGGACGTGCACGGCGAGGCCCTCGACGAGCGCGAGCAGGCCGGTGGCCGCGACGTCGGGGTCGAGCGGGCCGGGATGCCCGGCGGCGCGGATGCGCTCGGCGACCGCGGCACGCATGCCGATCGTGTCCTGTCGCAGCCGGGCGGCGACGTCGGGGCGGGTCGCCGCGTAGGCGTGGTACGCGACGGCGACCCGGCCCTCGAGCTCGCGGTCGGCGTCGAGCGGCAGGAGCTGGACGAGCAGCGAGCGCACGAGGCGGCGCGGGTCCGGGTCGTCTTCCAACCTGGCCTGCACGCGCGCCGCGACGACGTCCAGCGCGAAGATCATCATCTCGTCCTTGGTGCGGAAGTAGTGCTGCACCATCCCCGCGGTCACCCCGGCCTCGGCGGCGACGTGGCGCAGGCTCACGTCCATCAGCCCGCGCTCGGCGGCCACGCGCAGCAGTGCGTCCGCGAGCAGCGTCCGGCGCTCGTGGGGGTCGACCAGCTTCGGCACGGGCCCACCCTGTCACATTGCACGTGCAACGCCACCTCCGTTACGTTGCACCTGCAACGTGAAGGAGGCTCCCGTGGAGACGACGCTGCCGCTCGAGCGACTCGACCCGACGACCCCGCCGGCGGCGTACCGGTGGCTGCAGGAGCACGAGCCGGTGGCGCGCGTCGCCGGCGCGGACGGGACGCCGGCGTGGCTCGTCACGTCCCACGAGCTGGTCGCGGCCGGGCTCGCGGACCCGCACCTCGGCCTCACCCCGCCCGGCGTCCCCGTCGACGAGCGCGCGTCGCTGTTCCAGGACGGACCGGCGCACACCCGCCTGCGCCGCCTCGTGGCGCGCGCGTTCACGCCGCGGCGGGTCGCGGAGCTCGCGCCGCGCATCGAGGAGCTCGCCGACGAGCACGTCACCGCGTTCGTGGCGGCGGCCGAGGACGGGCCGGCGGACCTCGTGGACCTGGTCGCCGCGCCGCTCGCGGTCGGGTCGCTCGGGCTGCTGCTCGGCGTCGCGCTGGAGGACCACCCGCACTTCCGGGTCCTCGTCGACGACGCCCTGCGCGCCGACCCCGGCGACCCCGCGCTGCTCGCCGAGGCCGAGCGGGCGTGGGGCGCGCTGATGGGGTTCACGTCGGAGCTGGTCGCGGCGGCCCGCGAGCGGCCGGGCGACGACCTGCTCTCGGCGCTCGTCGGGATCCGCGACGCCGACGACGGGCGCCTCGACGACGGCGAGCTGATCGCGCTGGTCACGGCCCTGCTCGCGGCCGGCGTGATCACGATCCGGGGCGGCCTGGCCGTCGCGGTGGTGCGGCTGCTGCAGGACGACCTGCTCCCCGGGCTGGCGGAGCGTCCGGACGTCCCGGACCTCGTCGACGAGCTCGTGCGGCGGACGGGCGTCGAGGTGTTCCCGCGGTGGGCGCAGTCCGACCTCGCCCTGGGGGACGTGACGATCGTGGCGGGGGAGAAGGTGCTGCTGCGCCTCGAGGCCGCCAACCACGACCCGGCGCGCTTCCCCGACCCCGAGGCGCTGTGCCCGGGGCGCCCGGGGCCGCACCTCGGCTTCGGGCGCGGGCCGCACCACTGCCTCGGCGCGGCGCTCGCCCGCGTCGAGCTCACCGCGGCGCTGACCGCGCTGTCCCGCCGGGCCCCGCACCTGCGCCTGGCCGTCCCGGTCGCCGAGATCCCGTGGCACCGCGGCGAGGTCGACTCCGGCCCGACGGTGCTCATGCTCCGCACGTGAGTGGAATGGGTCGCCAGGGCGACCCATTCCACTCACGTGGGCTCCGCCCCTCACACCAGCTCGGAGTCGCGCACCTTCTGCATCCCGCGGGCCATGCGGCGCTTGGCCGGCGGGATGCGGTCGATCACGCGCATGCCCGTGCGCTGCGCCATCACCGACAGCGGCCCGATCACCGGTCGGCGCGCGGTGCCGTTGTCGTTCATGAACTCCAGCGACTCGCGCACCGCGAGCGAGGAGTAGCGGCGCATGAGGTCCTCGTACTCGCCGACCGCCTCGACCAGCCCGAGCTCGCCGTCACGGACCCGGACGAGGCGGTCGCGCAGCTCGCGGGCGTCGCGCAGCGCGGTGTTGGCGCCGGCCCCGCGGCCCGGGGTCATGGTGTGGATCGCGTCGCCGACCATCGTCACCGTGCTCGGCGCCCACGCCGGGACGGGGTCGGCGGTGCGGATGCCCAGGGCCACCGTCGAGCCCGGGTCGGCCGTGGCGATCAGGTCGAGCCAGCGGGGGTCCCAGCCGGCGCTGAGCTCCCGGGCGAGCGCGAGGGCGTCGGCGCCGGTGCGCTCGAGGAGGTCGGCGGGCGCGATCGAGCGCGACGTCGTGATCGCCCAGGAGACGTAGTCGGTGGTGTTGTCGAAGCGCAGGCCGGGCCAGCGCTCGAGGAGCTCGCGGTCGTTGCCACCGACACTCCCGTCGGGGCCCCACGGCATCCGCACCATGTGCGTGATCCCGAACTGGCCGCGGCGGTCGAAGTACATGCCGAAGCCGTGGCGCACGGCCTCGGGCACGAGCTGCTCGGACCGCTCGGTGAGCAGCGTCTTGCCGCCGATCGCCACGAGCCCGGTCTCGGTGTGCGTGGCGTGCGGGAGGTGCTGGCGCCGCACCCGCGAGCCCGCGCCGTCCGCGCCGACGAGCAGGTCGCCGGTGTCGGAGCTGCCGTCGTCGAAGTGCGCGGTGACCCGCCCGTCGGCGTGCTGCTCGTAGTGCGTGAACCGGCGGTCGAACGTGATCACGTCCTCCATGCCCGTGAACAGCACCTGGCGCAGCGTCATGCGGCTGACGTTGTGCTCGCTGTCCTCGGGCCCGTCGCTGGTGTGCGAGAGGTCGGCGAAGTCGATGCTGATCAGCGTGCGGTACCGCTCGGTGAGCATCGCGAGCGTCGTGTACGGCGCCGCGGTGGTGGCCACGAACGTCGCGAACAGCTCCGGGTCGAGGCAGGCCTTGAGCGCGCGGGCGCCGTTGGGCGAGATGCCCACGCGGTAGCCGTGCAGCCCGCTCGTGCGGGTCCGGTCGCGCTCGTGGACGGCGACCTCGATCCCCGCGCGACGCAGACCGTGCGCGAGGCACATCCCGCCGGTGCCGGCGCCGATGATGATGACCTTCATGGTGCTTCCTCCCCGCCGCCGTCGACCCGGCGTGCGATGTCCAGGAGCTCGGCGCGGTCCCACTGCAGGGCGCCGGAGCGCAGGTCGTCGAGGAGGCCGGCGACGTAGGTGACGTCGGCCTCGAGGTGGGCGAGCGCGTACTCGTTGTCGAGGAGCACGACGCGCGGCAGCACGTCGCGGACGTGGTCGAGCTCGCGCCGCATCCGGTCGAGCTCGCTGCGCCGGTCGGACAGGCGCAGGGCCAGCGCGTCGGCGGCGACCTCGTGGTCGAGCAGCGGCAGGTAGGACAGCGCCGCGGTGAACTCCGCGAACTCGTGGCGCGGCGCGGTGAGCATGTCGAGGGTCCACGTGACGGCGAGCTCGCGGCCCGCCTCGGTGACCGCGTAGACGGTGCGCTCCGGGCGCGCGGACTCCCGCTCGGTGGCCTGCGCGACGAGCAGCTCGTCGCGCACGAGGCGGTCGATCGTCTTGTAGAGCTGCGAGCGCTGGCCGAGGTTGACGACCTGGTCCTTGCCGCGCTCCCGCAGGAGCCGCTGCATCCGGTACGGGTGCATGGGCTCCTCGGCGGCGAGGGCGAGGACGGCGAGGGCGAGTCCGGAGCGCTGTGTCATGGTGACGGCGACACTAGTGTCGTCGACACTAAAGGGCAAGGTGCATCCGGGGAGCGGCGAGCGCGACAATGGACGGCGTGACCGCCAGTGGGGAGCGCCCCGTCCTCGTCGTCGACTACGGCGCCCAGTACGCGCAGCTCATCGCCCGCCGGGTGCGCGAGGCGCAGGTCTACTCGGAGGTCGTGCCGCACACGACGCCGGTGGACGACATGCTCGCCAAGGATCCGGCGGCGATCGTGCTCTCGGGCGGGCCGGCGAGCGTGTACGCCGAGGGCGCGCCGAGCATCGACCCCGCCCTGTTCGACGCCGGGGTCCCGGTGTTCGGCATCTGCTACGGCTTCCAGCTCATGGCCGGCGCGCTGGGCGGGACGGTCGCGCACACCGGCGACCGCGAGTACGGGCGCACCGAGCTCTCGGTCGCGGGCGACGCGGGGCGGCTACACACGGAGCTGCCCGACGCGCACCCGGTGTGGATGAGCCACGGCGACGGCGTGACGAAGGCGCCCGAGGGCTTCACGGTCACCGCCTCCTCGCCCGGCGCGCCGGTGGCCGCGTTCGAGGACGTCGACCGGCGCTTCGCCGGCGTCCAGTACCACCCGGAGGTCGGGCACTCGCCGCACGGCCAGGAGGTGCTGCGCCGCTTCCTGCGCGACGTCGCGGGCGTCCCCGCCGACTGGAACACCGCCAACATCATCGACGAGACGGTCGCGGCGATCCGGACGCAGGTCGGCGACGGACGGGCGATCTGCGGGCTGTCGGGCGGCGTCGACTCCGCCGTCGCCGCGGCACTGGTCCAGCGCGCGATCGGCGACCGCCTGACCTGCGTCTTCGTCGACCACGGCCTGCTGCGCGAGGGCGAGCGGGCCCAGGTCGAGCGCGACTTCGTCGCCGCCACCGGGGTCGACCTCGTCACCGTCGACGCCGCCGAGACCTTCCTGCGCGAGCTCGACGGCGTCGTCGACCCGGAGGAGAAGCGCAAGATCATCGGGCGCGAGTTCATCCGGGCGTTCGAGGGGGCGGCGCGGGACGTCGCGCAGGGCAAGGGCGCGGACTTCCTCGTCCAGGGCACGCTCTACCCCGACGTCGTCGAGTCCGGCGGCGGGTCCGGCGCCGCGACGATCAAGTCGCACCACAACGTCGGCGGCCTGCCCGACGACCTGCAGTTCTCGCTGGTCGAGCCGCTGCGCGCGCTGTTCAAGGACGAGGTGCGCCGCGTCGGCGCGGAGCTCGGGCTGCCGGAGACGATCGTGCGCCGCCAGCCGTTCCCGGGGCCGGGGCTCGCGATCCGGATCATCGGCTCCGTCGATGCCGAACGGCTCGCCACGTTGCGACGTGCGGACGCAATCGCCCGCGAGGAGCTCACCTCGGCGCAGCTGGACGAGGTGATCTGGCAGTGCCCGGTGGTGCTGCTCGCCGACGTGCGGTCGGTGGGGGTGCAGGGCGACGGCCGGACCTACGGGCACCCGGTGGTGCTGCGCCCGGTCTCCAGCGAGGACGCGATGACCGCGGACTGGACGCGCCTGCCCTACGACGTGCTCGAACGCATCTCCACACGAATCACCAACGAGTGCGCCGAGATCAACAGGGTCGTGCTGGACGTGACGAGCAAGCCGCCGGGGACGATCGAGTGGGAGTAGGGGCGCTGCGCGCACGTGAGCACTTTCTGGTGCTATGGCACCGGAAAGTGCTCACGAGACCGGAGGTCACCTCCTGATGGCCGAGACGATCTTCAGCGAGATGTCCCGGCTGGCGGCCGAGAACGACGCGATCAACCTCGGTCAGGGGTTCCCGGACACGCCGGGTCCGCGCGAGGTCGTCGACGCCGCCGTCGCCGCGATGCACAAGGGCTGGAACCAGTACCCGCCCGCGGTCGGCATCCCGTCGCTGCGGCACGCGATCGCCGACCACCAGCGTCGCTGGTACGGGCTCGACGTCGCGGCCGACGGCGGGGTCGTCGTGTGCTCCGGCGCGTCCGAGGCGCTGTCCTCGGCGATGACCGGGCTGCTCTCGCCGGGCGACGAGGTGATCGCGCTCGAGCCGTACTATGACCTCTACGGCGCGACGGCCGCGCTGCTCGGCGCGACGCTGGTGCCCGTGCGGATCCACGCGCCGGACTACGCGCTGGATGCCGACGCGCTGCGGGCGGCGGTGACCGAGCGGACGAAGATGATCGTGCTCAACACCCCGCACAACCCGACCGGCGCCGTGCTCTCGCGCGCCGAGCTGCAGTCGATCGCCGACGTCGCCGTCGAGCACGACCTGGTCGTGCTGTCGGACGAGGTCTACGAGCACCTCGTGTTCGACGACAACGTGCACGTCCCCATCGCGACGCTGCCCGGCATGTTCGAGCGCACGATCACCGTGGGCTCGGGTGGCAAGACGTTCTCGGTCACCGGCTGGAAGATCGGCTGGGCGACGGGACCCGCGGACCTCGTGGCGAAGGTGCTGGGCGTCAAGCAGTGGTTCTCGTTCGCCGCCGGCACGCCGCTGCAGCACGGCATCGCGACGGGTCTCGAGCTCCCCGACGACCGTCTCGCGCACCTCGCCGACGACCTCGCCCGCAAGCGCGACCTGCTCACCGACGGCCTGCGCGAGCTGGGCCTCGAGGTCTTCCACTCCAAGGCGACCTACTTCGTCACCGCCGACGTGGCGCCGCTGGGCGTCACCGACTCCCTGGAGTTCTGCCGCTCGCTCCCCGAGCGCGTGGGTGTCGCCGCGGTGCCGAACCAGGTCTTCCACGCCTCCCCGGTGGGCGTGGAGACCCAGGTCCGCTTCGCCTGCTGCAAGCGCGACGAGATCCTCGCCGACGCGCTCCTGCGTCTGCGCAAGCTCTAAGTCCTCGTGTCAGCCTGGCGGCCACGCTCACGTTGGGTGTCAGGAAAGCCGCCACGATCATTGGTGTCGAGGGCTCGCTGGACCTCGGCGCGCAGGCGCCGGAGTCGCTCGATGACGGCGGCCAGCTCCGCGTCGAGGGTGTTCATGGGTGTCCTCCTGCCACGGTCCCGAGGGGTGCGGAGCCATTGCGCACCGTGCCGTCGGGGCATGGTCAAGAGATCGACCGAATCTCTCCATCATCGAGAGGTATGGTGGTGGAGTGAGTGACGTGGTGGTGGTCGGCGGTGGTCCGGGCGGGGTGCTCCTGACCTATCTGCTCGCGCGGGGCGGCGCGTCGGTGACGCTGCTGGAGTCGCGCCACGACTTCGCCCGCCGCTTCCGGGGCGACACGCTCGCGCCGGGTGTCCTCGAGTACCTCGACACGCTCGGGCTCGCGGGTCCGCTGCTCGACGAGGTGCCCCACACCCGGTCCGACGCCTTCCGCTGGCACACCGCCGAGCGCACCTGGACCCTCGTCGACTACCGCGGCGCCAGCAGCCGCTTCCCCTTCTACGCGCTGATCCCGCAGGCGGCGTTCCTGCCCTGGCTCGCCGACCGCGCGACAGCACACGGCGCCCGCGTGCTGATGGGCGCGCGCTTCTCGGGCCTGCGCCACGACGACGCCGGCCGCGTGAGCGGCGTCGACTACACCGTCGAGGCCGAGAAGCACCAGCTCGACGCCGCGCTCGTCGTCGGCGCCGACGGCCGGAACTCCAAGGTCCGCGCCGCGTCCGGCCTCGTCGCCACCGAGCTCGGCGCGAGCCTCGACATCCTCTGGCACGCGTTCCCACGCCGCGCCGACGACCCGTCGTACTCCGGTCTCGACCTCTTCGGCACCCCGACCGGCAGCGTCGCGCTGCTCGACCAGCGCGGCGACTGGCAGCTCGGCTGGACGATCCGCGCCGGCTCGCTCGCCCAGGTCAGGGCCCGCGGCATCGACGCGCTGCGCGACGCCGCGGTGGGGGCGCTGCCGTGGCTCGCGGGACGGCTCGACGACCTGCGCGACGTCGCCGACCTGACGCTGCTGCCCGTGCGGATCACGACCGTCGAACGCTGGACGCGCCCCGGGCTGGTGCTGCTGGGCGACGCGGCGCACGTCGTCTCGCCGGTGGGCGGCAACGGGATCAACCTGGCGCTCGCCGACGCCGCCGACCTCGCGAACCGGCTCGTCGGCCCCCTGCGCCGCACGCCGCCCGACCCGGCGCAGCTCGACGACGCCGCCGCCGGCCTCGAGGCCGCCCGCCGCCCGGGTGTCGAGCGCGAGCAGCGGGCGCAGGTCCGCACCGAACGCCTCGCGGCGGAGCGGATCGACGCGGGGGACGCCGGGCCGCCGACGGCGCTGCGGACGCTCGCCCGGGTCCCGGGGTTCCCGCGCTACGCGGGGCGGCGCAACCGCGTCGACGTGCCGGCGCCGGTGCCGGTCATCGCCGCCGGTGCGCCGTGATCGTGGGGGCTTTCCTGACGTTGAGTGAGAGCGTGGCCGCCACGCTGACTCACCTCGCCACGCCCTCGGTGGTCAGTTCGGTGTCCGGGACGTAGAGGCGCGGCGCCGCGAGGCCGCTGACCACGGTGATCAGCGCGATCCCGACCAGCAGCAGGCCCGGGGCCCACGATGCCCCGCCGGCCGCGGCGAGCACCGCCGTCGCGGCGAGGGGCACGAACCCGGACGCGATCCCGGCGAGGTTGGCGGCGAGCGCGATGCCGCTGTAGCGCACGCGCGCCGGGAAGAGCCGGGCGAGCAGGTCGCCCGAGACCGCGTACGGGATCGACAGCGCCGCGACGCCGAGGGTCACCCCGAAGATCACGGCGGCGGCGTTGCGGGTGTCGAGCAGCCAGAACATCGGCAGCGCGACCACGGCGGACGCGAGCCCGCCGACCACCGTCACCCGCGCGGACCCGAAGCGTTCCGCGAGCCGGCCGCCCAGGACGAGCACGCCGATCTCGACGACGGCGGCGACGAGCGTCGCGCCCAGGGCCAGCGGGCGCGGCAGGTCGAGGTCGCCGGTCGCGTAGCTGATGACGAACGTGGTGGCGAGGTAGAAGCCGCCGACCCCGAGGAACGCCGAGCCCGCGCCCACGAGCAGCGCCGGCCATGCGCGGGCGACGACGTCGCGGACCGGGGCGGACGCGCGCGCGTCCTCGGCGAGCAGGCGGTCGAACAGCGGCGACTCCTCGACCCGCCGGCGCAGCCACAGGGCCACGCCGAGCAGCGGGAACGCCGCGAGGAACGGCAGCCGCCAGCCCCACGTGTCGAAGTCCTCGGGCGGCAGCAGCGCGACCAGCAGGAACGCCCCGGACGACAGCAGGGTGCCCACCGGCGAGCCGATCTGCGGCATCGCCGCGTAGCGCCCGCGCTTGCCCGGCGGGGCGTGCTCGACGGCGAGGGTGATCGCGCCGCCCCACTCGCCGCCGACCGCGACGCCCTGCAGCAGCCGCAGCAGGGTGAGCAGCACCGGCGCCGCGACGCCGATGTCGGCGAACCCGGGCAGCAGGCCGATGATCCCGGTGACCGCGCCGATCATCACCACGGTGATCAGCAGGCAGGCGCGCCGCCCGATGCGGTCGCCGAGGTGGCCGAACACGATGCCGCCGAGCGGGCGGGCGGCGAACCCGACCGCGAACGACGCGAACGCGGCGAGGGTCGCGACGACGGGGTCGCCGGTGGTGAAGAACAGGCGGTTGAACACCAGGGACGCGGCGGTGCCGTAGAGGAAGAAGTCGTACCACTCGAGCGCGGTGCCGACGAACGCCCCGACGGCCACGCGGCGGGCGTCGGCCTCGGTCGGTTGCGGTGCAGTGTTCATGGTGTGTCTCCGTCGGGCGGCAGGCCCAGGACGCCCGCGCCGTGGGTGGCGCGCCCGTCCCGGAGGGTGGCGACGACCTCGATGTCGCCGAGGCGGTCGGGGTCGACGCGGAGGGGGTCGTCGCCGAGGACGACGAGGTCGGCGGCGAAGCCGGGGGACAGGTGCCCGCGGACGTCCTCGTCACCGGCGACCCAGGCGGCGTCGACGGTGTAGGAGCGCAGGGCGGTCTCGGCGTCGACGGCCTCCTCGGGGCCGAGCACCCGGCCCGCCGCCGTGCGCCGCTGCACCATCGACCGGATCCCGCGCAGGGGGTGACCGTCGGCGACGCACGGCCGGTCGGAGCTCGCGGGCACCCGCAGCCCGGCGCGCAGGAACGACGCGTGCCGGTAGAGCAGGTCGGCGCGGTCGTCGCCGACCGCCGCGGCCATCGAGTCCCCGATCTCGTGCAGGAACCGGGCCTGGGGGACCGGGGTGACGCCGAGGGCGGCCATGCGCGCGAGCGCGGCGTCGTCGACGACCCCGGCGTGCTCCAGGCGGTGCCGGGGCGGGCGGACGCCGGGCCACGGTCGCCGGCCCGCCTCCTCGAACGCGTCGAGCGCGACGTCCACCGCGCGGTCGCCGATGGCGTGCGCGGCGACCGACCACCCGCCGGCCACGGCCTCGACGAGGGCGCGGCGCAGGACGTCCGGGTCGTCGCCGAGGTAGCCCGCGTGGTCGCGATCCGCGTACGGCTCCCGCATCGCGGCCGTCCGCGAGCTCAGGGCGCCGTCGAAGAAGATCTTCATGGGTCCGATGCGCAGGTCGAGGTCACCGAGGCCCGGGCGCAGGCCGAGGTCGAGGCCCCGGCCCGGCCCGCCGTCGGTGTCGCGCAGGACCGAGGTCTCCGGCATGAGGTCGACGCGCACCGCGAGGTCGCCGCGCTCCCGGGCGAGCTGGTAGGCGGCGAGCTCGCGCGGGGAGCGGCCGATCCACCCGCCGGCGATGCCGGCCTCGGTGACGTGGGTGATGCCCTCGCGGGCGAACACCGCGGTGGCCGCAGCGATGGCGTCGGCCAGGTCCTCGACGGAGTACGGCCGCAGCAGGTCGCCGGCCAGCGCCTGCGCGGCCTCGAGGAGGACGCCGGTCGGCTCGCCGTCCTCGTCGCGCACCACGACGCCGCCGGCGGGGATCGCGGCACTGCCGTCGAGGACCCCCGCGCGCTCCAGGACCGAGGTCGACACGGCGCACACGTGCGCGGACCGGTGCTTGAGCCACACCGGGCGGCCGCCGCCGGCACGGTCGAGCGCGCGCCGGTCCGGCGAGCCACCGAGGGCGACGTCGTCGTAGCCGCTGCCGACCACGAACGCGTCGGGCGGCAGCTCGGCCGCCCGCGCCGCGACGGCGTCGTACACGGCGTCGAGATCGCGCAGCGCACCGAGCGCGATCTCGCCGAGCGACTGCCCGAACCAGGCGGTGTGCTGGTGCGCGTCGTCGAACCCGGGCACCACGGTGGCCCCGCCGGCGTCGACGACGTGGCGGGCGTGCACCCCGGCGGGCAGCTCGTCGTCGTCGAGCACGGCCAGGACGCGGCCGCCGTGCACGGCCAGCGCCCGTGCGCGCGGGTGCGCGTCGTCGAGGGTGTGGACGTCGGCGTCCCGGAGCAGCAGGTCGATGTGCACGTCTCACCCCAGGTGGTGCAGGCGGGTCAGGGGCAGCCGGTCGGCGTGATGCACCGGCACCTCGCGGCCGTCGACGCGCACCGGGGACGGCTCGCCGGGGATCTCGACGTCCGGCGTGGCGGTGTTGAACAGCATGTCCGCCGACCCGAGGCCGCGGCTCCCGGCGATGGGCGTGTAGCGCGGCCCCGTCGGGAGGGCGGCGCGGGCGGTGGCGTCGTCGAGGCAGGCGGCGGCGACGAACTGGTGCGCGAGGCGGGCCGGCGCGTCACCGCGCGCTCCGTGGAAGCCGCGCATCCGTCGGGGCTGGGTGAGCCGCGTCGACCCCGACCCCGAGCCGGCCGCACCCCACGCGACGAACCCGGACTTGATCACCAGCTCGGGCGCCGCGCCGAACCACGCGGGCGACCACAGCACGATGTCGGCGACCCGCCCGGTCCGCAGCGAGCCCACGTGGCCGGCGAGCCCGTGCGCCACGGCCGGGTTGTGGGTGAGCTTCGCCAGGTAGCGCAGCACCCGGGCGTTGTTCGCGACGTCCGGGCCGATCTCACCGGCGAGGTGGGCCTGCACGTGGGCGAGCTGCCAGGTGCGGCGCACGGTCTCGCCGATGCGGCCCATGCCGAGCGCGTCGGAGTTGACGATCGCGATGGCGCCGTCGTCGTGCAGCCGGTTCTCCGCGGCGATGGCGTGCTCGCGGATGCGGCTCGCGGCGATGCTGCGGTCGCTGGGCAGGTCGGGGTGCCCGCGGTGCACGGTCATCGTCATCGGCCCCAGCTCGCGCACGGTCGCCGCCGTGAGCGGGAGGGTGGGCGTGGTGGACGACGTCAGCACCGACGCGCGACCGACGATGCGCAGCAGGTCGGGATGCCCGCCGCCGCCCTCGACGTGGTACGCGTGCACCGTTCGCCCGCCGATCGCGTCGAGGGTGTCGTCGAGGTAGCCGGACTCGTTCAGGGTGTCGGTGTGCAGGGCGACGGGCAGGTCGGCCTGCTCGGCGACGCCCAGGCACGTGTCGATGGCGTCCGGGCCGGCGCCCCAGTCCTCGTGGACCTTGAACCCGCCCGCCCCGGCGAGCACCGCGCGCTCCAGCAGGTCCGCCGACCCGGACGACCCGCGGGCGAGGAACGCGGCGTTCACCGGCGCGCCGGTCCACGAGGCCATCAGCGTGTGCAGGTTGGGTGCGGGGTTGGCGCCGACGTCCCAGACCCCGCCGATGCCCATGCCGACCAGCGTCGTCACGCCGGTGGACAGGGCGACCGGGGCCAGGTCGGCGTTGGAGAGGTGCACGTGGGAGTCCACGGCGCCCGGCGTCGCGATCAGCCCCTCGCCCGGCACCATCGCGGTGTGGGCGTCGACGACGAGCTCGACGCCGTCCTGCACGTCGGGGTTGCCGGCGCGGCCCACCCCCACGATCCGCCCGTCCTTGACCCCGATCGACGTCTTCCGGATACCCAGCACGGGGTCGAGCAGCAGGACCCCGAGGACGACGAGGTCGAGCGCGCTGTCCCGGGGCGCCCGGTCGGTGACGAGCGCGCCGTGGCGGGCGGTCTTGCCGCAGCCGCCGAGCATCTCCTCGCCGGGCTCGGTGTCGTCGGCGTCGACCTCCACCCAGAGGTCGGTGTCGCCGAGGCGCACGCGGTCGCCGGTGGTCGGGCCGTAGAGCCGGGCGTACTCGGTGCGGTCCATCGTGGTCATCGGGACCCTCCCCGGAGGCCGACCGCGGTCGCGGTGCGCGTCGTCCCGACCTCCACGCGCAGGGCCGTGCCCGCGGCGATGTCGAGGCGCAGGTGCGCGGGGTCGGCGCCGTCGGCGACGTCGACCCGCAGCCGGCGGTTGAGCCGGTCGAGCGGGACGTGCGAGCTCACCCAGATCGCCTGGTCGCCGTCGTTGCGCAGGACGACGTCGTGCCGGTCCCGTCCGGGCGCGAGCTCGATCGTCCCCGCGGCCGGCCGCACGGTGCCCGGACCGTCGGGGACCGGTGGACCGAACGGGCGGTCCACGTGCACGAGCGTCGTGCCGTGGGGGAAGAGCGCCTCGACCTGCAGCGACGGGACGGCCGCGGTGACGCCGTCGACCAGCTGGTCGGGGCCCACGAGCTCGCGGGCGCGGCGCACCACGTCGTCGAGGTCGTGGCCGTCCCACGCCAGCTCGCAGATCTCGTCGCAGACGAGCGCGACGGCCTCGGCGGCGCCCAGCACGGAACCGCGCGCCAGTCGACGGCGCGCGAGCTCGGCCGCGCTGTGCAGCAGCACTCTCTCCTGCTCGCGCGGGGTGAGGTGCACGGGTCCTCCCGGTGCGGCGACGGTCTGACCAGCCTGCCCGCCGGGATGAGGTCGGCGTAAGGCGTGTTCGTCGCGTCCTTCTCGCTCTAGCTTGGGCAGATGCACAACTGGGAGGACCTCGTGGCGCAGGTCGGCGACGACGTCGACGCGCTGCGCGCCGCGTTCCTCCTACGGCTGCGGCTCGTCCCCGCCTACGCCCGCGGTCTCGTGCCCGCCGAGCGCCTCGAGACCGACGCCGACGACACGTTCGCCTACCTGCTCGGGCGCCTCGCCGGGCGTCCCGTGCCGGACCGGCTGGTCGCGGTGGGCCCGGCGATCGGCCGGGACCGGGCCCGGCGCGGTGTGCCGCTCGACGACCTGCTCACCGCGGTCCGCCAGGACTTCCAGGTGCTCTGGGAGGCCTTCCGCGCCCGTGCGGCCCCGGAGGAGGCGGCGCTGCTGGTGGAGCACGTCCAGACGGTGTGGTCGGTGGTCGAGGAGTACTCGACGCGCATCCGCGTCGCCTACGAGGAGGAACAGGCGATCCTGGCCCACGAGCGCCAGGGCGAGCGCACGGCGCTCGTCGCCGCCCTGCTCGCGGCCGACGACCCCGCGCCCGAGGACGTGACCCGCGCGGCGATCGCGCTGCAGATGGCCGAGGACGACGACGTGCTCGTCGTCGCGGCCGCCGGCGAGGACGGCGCGGCGCTGCGGCGGGCGGCGGACCGCTTCGGCGGCGACGGCCGCCCCGTCCACGTGCAGCCGACCGGCCGCCACAGCGTGCTGCTCGCCCGGTGGGCGGGGCCGGAGGGCGCGCCGGTGCGGGCGGCGCTCGACGGGGTGCGGTGCGGCGTGGGCCCGACGGCGCACGGGCTCGCCGACGTCCCGCGCAGCGCGCGGCTGGCCGCGGAGCTCGCCGACGTCACCGCGGGCGGGCCGGCCGAGCCGCGGACCCTCGCGTCGGTCTGGCTCCCCCTGGCCGCCGCCCGCCTCGGGGACGTGCGCGGGGACCTGGTGACCGCGGAGCTCGGGGGCCTCGGGGACGCGGCGCCCGCGGAGCGGGAGCGCCTCGTGGAGACCGTGCGGCGGTACGCCGTCGACGGGTCGGTGCGGGGGACCGCGGCGGCGCTGTTCTGCCACCGCAACACGGTGCTGAACCGCCTGCGGCGCGTCGCCGAGCTGACCGGACGCGACGTCACCGTGCCGGCCGACGCCGCGGTCCTGCTGCTGGCGCTCGCGAGTGATCGTGGGGGCTTTCCTGATACCTGACGTCAGCGTGGCCGCCAGGCTGGAACACCCCGGGCGACGTCCAGCTCGGCGTGTCGCGCGAGCGAGGATGTGGCGAGCCTGGCTTCACACGCCAGCGATGCCGCATCGCTCGCACCGGGACCGGCTACGCCAGGAGCGGGGCGAGTTCGGCGGCGTGGTCGCGCAGGAGGTCGATCAGTTCGGCGTTCGGGGCGGCGACGCGGTCGGCGGGGCCGGTGAGCGCGAGGCCCGCGACGAGGCGACCGTCGCCGGGCGCGCGGATGGCGACGGCGAGGCAGCCCAGGGCGGCGTGGAACTCCCCGCACTGGCGCGCGAACCCGCTCTCCCGCACCTCGGCGAGCACCGCGCGCAGCGTGTCGCGGTCGACGGTCGTGTGCGGGGTCAGGCGGGTCAGGGGGCCGTCGGGGAGGTCGTGCTCGGCGAGCAGGAGGCGCCCGAGACCGCTCGCGTGCGGGTGGCGGGAGAGCTCGTCGGCGTCGGTCGGGGGGTGGTCGGGGTCCGGGTCGAGGAACTGCATCCGGTGGCGGTCGAACGCGACGAGGTGCGCGCCCCACCGCACGCGCTCGCGCAGGCGGCGCATCACGGTGCGCGCGGCGGTCGGCGTCGCCAGGGGCAGCGGGGCGAGGTTCGCGGAGCGCCGCCCGAGGGCGAAGCCGCCGAGGTCGGGCAGGCGCACGAGGTACTCCTCGGCGACGAGCAGGTTGAGCAGTCGGTAGGTCGTCGCCGGCGGGATGCGCAGCGCCGCCGAGATCTCCTTCGCGGTGATCCCGACCCCGGCGGCCGCCACCTCCTCGAGGATCAGCAGCGCGCTGCGCACCGCCTGGGGCTGGCGCCCGCTGATCGGCGAGGTCACCGCTGGCCAGCGGCGAGGACGTCGGCGGTCGTGGTCTCGTCGTAGACGCCCATGGCCCGCAGGGCGGCGCCGCGGCGCCGGCGCAGCACGAACCACCCGCCGAGCCCGAGGGCGGCGAGGGCGGCGACGGTGATCAGCAGCCCGGTCCCGGCGTTCACCAGGACCACGACGAGGATCGCGACGAGCGCCGCCGACGCCAGGACCGAGGCCACCACGATCCCGCGGGTCAGCTCGCCGATCCGGGCGAGGAAGCGGGGCGCGGCGACGCAGACCAGCAGGTAGGCGGCGAGGAAGCCCAGGGTCGCCACCGACACCAGCGCGCCGAACACCGTCGCGGGCGGCACCCCGGCGAGCGTGCCCACGACGACCACCGCGGCGATCACCGGCACCGTCACCGTGACGGCCACCGCCGGCGTGAGGTGGCGACGGTGGGTGCGCCCGAGCACCGCGGGCGCCACGCCTTCGCGGGCCAGGGAGAACAGCACGCGGACCAGCGTGTTCAGCGCCGCCAGCGCGCAGGCGCCGAACGACGCGACGATGCCGAGGTCCATGAGCACCGAGGCCCACCCGATGTCGCCGCCGGACACGCCGGTCGGCGGGCTCGTCGCCCCCTCGGTGGCCCCGGGCGCGGCGAGGACCACCACGGTCGCGACGAGGTAGAGCACCGCGGCGACGGTGGCGGTCGCGATGATCGCCCGAGGCACCGACGCGTAGGGCCGCCGGGCCTCCACGCCCAGCGACGCGGCGCTGTCGAACCCGATGAACGCGGCCAGCGCGGGGAGCACGCCGACCGCCACCCCGCCGAGACCGCCCCCGACGCCGAGCGGCGGCGGGGCGCCCGGCGTCGTCGTGAGGGCGAGCGCGACGAGCACCAGCAGGATGAGCCCGATCGACACGGCCTCGATCACCAGCATCACCCGCCCGGCGAGGCGGACGCCGCGGATCGCGCAGACCGCGACCGTCACCGCGAGGAGGACGACGAGGGCGACCCCGGCGCCGACGGCGACCGCCCCGGACCCCGACGCCAGGCGCGCCACCAGGGCCCCGCCGTACCAGGAGGCCCCGGCGAGGGCGACGGCCACGAGCACCCCGTAGCCCACGATCATCGCCACCGCGCAGGCGTACGCGCCGCCGGGACCGAGGCCCTTGGCGGTGAAGCTGTACAGGCCGCCGGCGGCCGCCATCCGCCGCGCGAACGCCGTGATGCACGCGGCGACGAGGCCGACGACCACCGCCGCGATCGCGAACGACCAGAGCGCCCCGCGGCCCGCGACGGCGATGACGAGCAGCGGCGTCGAGGCCATCGCGCCGGCCGGGGCGGTGGTCGCCACGGACTGCGCGAACACCCCGAGCGGGCGCAGCGCACGGCGGTCCAGCCCCGCCACGGGGGAGCGCGAGCGCAGCCCCGGGATCCGTGTCACGCCGACACCGTAGAGCCCGGAGGCCGCCGAGCGAAGGACCGAGAAATGCCGAACGAGAATCGGACACCGTGTTTTCTCGTTCGACCGCCGGAACGGTCGTCCCGTTCTCCGTTCGGAGAATTCCCCGGGTCGGTGCCGCGGCGGACTGAGAGTCCGGATCTCATTCTGCCCCGCCCAGCTCAACGAGGGGTTGACCGGGGCGGAACGGCTCCGCAAACGTGACCCGCGACATTCTTCGAGTCCCCCTCCGTTCCTTTCCGGGAGTCGCCATGGCTGCACCCGCCGAATCCACCGCGCCGGCATCGCGTCTCACCGGCACCCTCGGCGTGGGTTCGATCGTCTTCATGGTCATCGCCGCCGCAGCGCCGCTGACCGTCATCGCCGGCACCATCCCGCTGGGCGTCGGCGCCGGGAACGGCGCCGCGTTCCCGATGACCTTCGTGCTGTGCGCCGTCGTGCTCCTGCTGTTCGCGGTGGGGTTCTGCGCGATGAGCCCGCACGTCCCCGACGCCGGCGCCTTCTTCACCTACATCCGCCACGGCCTGGGCCGTCCCTTCGGGCTCGGCGCCGCGTTCCTGGCCCTCGCCACGTACACCGCGGTGCAGGCCGCGGTCTACGGCTACATCGGCGCGGCGATCGACGAGCTCGTCGCGAGCCTCGGCGGCCCGAGCGTGCCATGGTGGGTGTGGACGCTCGCGGTGGTCGCGATCGTCGGCGTCCTCGGCTACCGCCACATCGAGCTCTCGAGCCGCGTGCTCGGCGTGCTGCTGCTCGCCGAGATCGCGATCGTGCTGGTCCTCGACGTCGTCGTCTTCGCCAGCGGCGGTGGCCCGGAGGGTCTCTCGACGGCCCTGTTCGACCCCGTGCAGGTGGCCTCCGGCGAGGTCGGCATCGCGATCATGTTCGCGATCGCGAGCTTCATCGGCTTCGAGGCCACCGCGGTGTTCCGCGACGAGGCCCGCGACCCGCAGCGCACGATCCCGCGGGCCACCTACCTCGCGCTCGTCATCGTCGGCGTCTTCTACGCGATCTCGACCTGGGCGATCGTCTCCGCCTGGGGCGACGAGGCCGCCGTCGCCGAGTCCGGCGCGAACCCCGCCACGTTCCTGCTCACGACGTTCGAGAACTGGCTCGGCCCGGCCGGCGGGCTCATCGTCACGATCCTGCTGGTCACGAGCCTGTTCGCCGCGATCCTGGCGTTCCACAACGTGGCCGCGCGCTACTGGTACGCCCTCGGCGGCCACGGCGCCTTCCCGAGCGCCGTGGGCCGCACCCACGCCCGCCACGGCTCGCCGCACGTCGCGTCGCTGACGCAGACGATCCTCGCGGCGGCGCTCGTGATCGTGTTCGCCGTCGCCGGGCTCGACCCGGTCGCCCAGGTCTTCGCCTGGATGGCCGGCACCGCGACGCTCGGCATCCTCCTGCTGATGGTGCTGACCTGCATCGCCGTGCTCGCCTTCTTCGCCCGCAGCCGCGTCGACCGGCGCGTGTGGCACACCCGGATCGCGCCGGCGCTGGGCCTCGTCGGCCTGCTCGTCTGCCTCGCGCTGACGATCCGGAACTTCCCGACGCTCATCGGCGGCTCCACCGGGCTCGCCCTCGGGATCGGCGCCGTGCTCGTCGTCGTGTTCCTCGCGGGCGTCGTCGTCGCGGTCACGCGGAAGCCGGCGGAGCCCGCACTGTCCGGCGACCCCGCGGCGCCCGGCGGTGTCCCCGGGGACACGCCGCGCGAGAACGTCTAGCCAGCGACCCGTCCCGACACCGCCCACGACAGGAGGTCCGCCCGCATGACCGCCACTGCCCCCGCGCACGTCGACACCGGCGCCGCCACCCACCCGCTCGACCTGGCCACCACCGAGGAGTTCCGCGCCGTCCGCGAGGTCCTCGACGGCGCCGGGCTGCTCGGCGACGCCGTCCGCTACTGCTTCGCCGGCCTCGAGGAGCCCGCCAAGGCCGAGGTCCTCGCCCACGCCGACGGCGACCGCGTCGACCGGCGCTTCCGCGTCCTGCTGCTCGACATGAGCGGCGGGCCCTCGCGCGACGTCGTCGTCTCCGCCTCCCGCCGCGAGATCGACTCGGCGGTCGAGCTCGACCCGGCCACCAGCGGCCAGCTCCCGATCATCGACTCCGAGTTCGAGATCATGGAGGAGATCGTCAACGGCTCGCAGGAGTGGTGCGACGCGCTGCGCCGCCGCGGCATCGACCCGGCCACGGTGCGGGCCGTGCCGCTCTCGGCCGGCGCCTACTACCCCGAGGAGACCGGGCACCGCATGGCGCGGGTGCTCGGGTTCCGCCAGGACCACGAGAAGGACTCGCCCTGGGCCCACCCGGTGGACGGTGTCGTCGCCTACGTCGACCTGACCCGCCGCGAGGTCACCCGCGTGATCGACCACGCGCCGCTGCCGGTGCCCGACGAGCCCGGCAACTTCGACGACCCCGAGCAGGTCGGGCCGCAGCGCACGACGCTGAAGCCCATCGAGATCACCCAGCCCGAGGGCGTCAGCTTCACCCTCGAGGGCAACCGGCTGCGCTGGGAGGGCTGGGACCTGCGCGTCGGGTTCAACGAGCGCGAGGGCCTGACCCTGCACCAGATCGGCATCCACGGCCGCCCGGTGGTCTACCGGGCATCGATCGCCGAGATGGTGGTGCCCTACGCCGACCCGTCGCCGGTCCGGTTCTGGCAGAACTACTTCGACGCCGGCGAGTACATGTTCGCCCGGTACGCCAACTCGCTCGAGCTCGGCTGCGACTGCCTCGGCGAGATCACCTACATGGACGTCGTGGTGGCCGACGACGACGGCTCGCCGCGCACGATCACCAACGCGATCTGCCTGCACGAGGAGGACTACGGCGTCCTCTGGAAGCACTTCGACCTGTTCACGAACGCGCAGGAGACCCGCCGTCAGCGCCGCATGGTGATCTCGTTCTTCACCACGATCGGCAACTACGACTACGGGTTCTACTGGTACCTGTACCTCGACGGCACGATCGCGTGCGAGTCGAAGCTGACCGGCATCCCGTTCACCTCGGCCTATCCCTCCGAGGGGCACCCGTACGCCACGCAGGTGGCCCCGGGGCTCGGGCTGCCGTACCACCAGCACCTGTTCTCGGCGCGCCTCGACATGGCCGTCGACGGCACGCGCAACGCCGTCGAGGAGTGCGAGGCCGTCGCGCTGCCGATGGGGGAGGGCAACCCCTGGGGCAACGCCTTCACCGAGTCCCGCACGCGGCTCACCAGCGAGGCCGACGCCCAGCGCGTCGCCGACCCGGGCCGGGGGCGCACGTGGCAGGTGGTCAACCCGGGGTCGACCAACCGCCACGGCCGCCCCGTCGGGTACGCGCTGCAGGCCGAGGGGAGCCCGACGCTGCTCGCCGACCCGAGCTCCGTCGTCGCCGGCCGCGCCGCCTTCGCGACCCGGCACCTCTGGGTCACCGCGTACGACAGCGACGAGCGCTATCCCGCCGGTGACTTCGTCAACCAGCACGCGGGCGGCGCCGGCCTGCCGGAGTGGACCGCGGCCGACCGGTCCCTCGACGAGGACGGACAGGGCGCCGACGTCGTCCTGTGGCACACCTTCGGGCTGACCCACGTGCCGCGCCCGGAGGACTGGCCGATCATGCCCGTCGACTACGCGGGCTTCCGCCTGATGCCCGTCGGGTTCTTCGACCGCAACCCCACGCTGGACGTGCCGCCGTCGTCGAACGGGCACTGCCACAGCTGACCCGAGACGCACTACTGGCTGGTATCCCTCGCTGAGCGAGGGATACCAGCCAGTAGTCGTTGCGGGCCGGGTCAGGTCTGACGGCGGCGCAGGGTCATCCAGAGGACGGCGGAGCCCACGCCGACCGCGCCGATGACGAGCACCCAGCGCGGGTCGACGCTCGCCAGCGCGCCGGTGAGGGCGAGGACCGCGATGACGATCGCGGTCAGCCCGGCGACGAGACCGAGCGGGTCGGGTCCGGGCCGCGTGGCCGGCGCGGACTCGCCGGCGTCCTGGTCGTGGACGACGTCGACGTCGCGGTGGATCGTGTACGGCTGGTCAGGAGTCTTCTCATCCACGGCGCACCTCCACGTCCCCGCCGCCGCTGACGGCCTGCAGGTCGATCCGGGGTCCTCCGGGCCCGTCGGGCCCGAGGTCGTTCACGGGGCCGGCGCCGCGCCCGAGGCAGTCGGCGTCGCCGCCGCCGGACTCGCACGTCGCCGTCACGTCGGCGGTCGCGGGCACGATCACGGTGACGTCGCCCGCGCCGCTCTGCACCTGGGTGCGCACCGGCGGCACCCCGGGCGGGGTGGGCGCGAGGTCGCGCAGGTCGAGCTGCGCGTCGCCGTAGGCCGTCTCGTAGGCCGGCGCCACGGCGTTCGCCATCGGCCGCCACTGCGCGTCGCCGAGGGTCTGGACGGCGCCGTCCGTCTGCTGGTACCCGTCGAACTGGTCGACCCAGGGCGGCGGGCCGGTGCGGCCGTCGTCGTTCGCGGCGGCCACCAGCACGAGTGCGAGCGGCACCGCGGCCACGATGAGACTGCGGCCCTTGTTCCGGAAGGCGCCGACGACCAGGCCGGCACCCACCACGGCCAGCGCGGTGCCGACCACGGCCGTCACGCCGAGCGGCACGAGCCCGAGCAGGCCCAGCCCCGCGACGACCGCGGACGCGACCAGCGCGACGGCGAGGGTCAGCGGCGCGAGCCGCGAGCGCGGCGGCTTCGGCGGCACCGGGGCCGCCGGCTCGGGCAGGTCCCACGCGAACGGCGCGGCGCCCAGCGGGTCCCACGACGGCGGGCGGAGGGTCCCGTCCGGGCCCTCCACGGGCTCGGTCGCCGTGTCACCGGTGACGATCGGGCGCTGCGGGTCGCGCAGGTGCCCCCGGCTGCGGTGCAGCGCGTAGACCAGGGCCAGCACGGTGACGATCCCGATGACCGTGCCCAGGTCGCCGGAGAACGCCCCGACGACCGCCACGATCCCCAGCAGTGTGCCGACGACGATCGCCCAGACCGGCGTCTCGCGCCGGCCCTGCGCGTCGACCCGCGGCAGCACCAGCATGCCGGCCAGGTAGACGAGCAGGCCGAAGCCGTAGAACGCGGTGACGACGAACGCGACCCGCACGAGCGTCGGGTCGATCGCGTAGCGCCGCGCGATCGCGGCGGACACGCCACCGATCTTGCGGTCCTCCTTGAGACGCGCGGGGCGCGTCGCCCACATCTCGCGCAGGGTCGCGCCGACGTCGGCCCCCGCCGGCGCCCGTGACCCCTCTCCCGGACTGCTCATCACGCCTCATCCTCCTCGGTGCGGTCGATCCGGGTACCGAGACTGCGCGGGCGTCCGGCCCCCGGAATCCGGGAGCGACCCCGGTCCTGCCCCCGAGACGACCCCGAGGACCTCGGGGGTCGCACCGGGCCCACCGGGGGTCGGTGACGTGTGACGATGGTTCCCGTGGACGAGGCGACGACCCTGCACACCGGCACCCCGCCGGTGACCGCGGAGACGCCTGCCCCCACGCCCGCCCCCACCCCCACCGAGCCGCCGACCCGGCCGGGCCCGGCGATCCCGCGCATCCGGCGCCGCCGGCAGGGCGCGGTGATCGCGGGCGTGACGGGCGGGGTGGCCGACCACCTCGGCGTCGACGTCCTGCGCGTGCGCCTGGTGTTCGTGCTGCTCGTCGCGGCCGCGGGCGCGGGCTTCGTCGCCTACGCCGGGCTGTGGCTCTTCTGCCCGATCGAGCCGCGCGGCGTCCGGCGCGACGTGCCGCCCCGCGAGCGCCGCCAGGGCCTCGGTCTGGCCACGCTCGGCGTGCTGCTCGCGTTCATCCTCTCCGGGCTCGGCGGCCAGCTCTCCGGCTGGGTGATCGGGCCGCTGGTCGTCGTGGTCATCGGTGTCGCGCTGGTGTGGCGCGAGGCCGACACCGGCGGCGCCGCCGTCGAGGGCGAGACGGGGTGGCGGGCGCGCTGGCTCGTCGGGCGCCGGCTCGGGCTGCTGCGGCTGCTCGCGGGCGCGCTGCTCGTCACCATGGGCATCGCGGTGTTCCTGCTCGGCAACGTCGACCTCGGGCAGGTCCAGTTCGGCGTCCTCGCCGCCCTCGCGACGCTCGCCGGGGTCGTCGTCATCACCGTGCCCTGGTGGATGCGCCTGGTGCGCGAGCTCGGCACCGAGCGCCGCGAGCGCATCCGGGGCCAGGAGCGCGCCGACATCGCCGCGCACCTGCACGACTCGGTGCTCCAGACCCTGGCGCTGATCCAGAAGCAGGCCGGCGAGGACGTCGCGGGCCGCGAGGTGCGCCGGCTCGCCCGCAGCCAGGAGCGCGAGCTGCGCGCGTGGCTCTACGGCCCGCCGGGCGGCGACGCCGGACGCCCCGCGGGTTCGACCGACGCGACGCTCGCGGCCGCGCTGGCCACCGCCGCCGGCGAGGTCGAGGACGACTACGGGGTCCGCGTGGCGCCGGTCGTCGTCGGCGACACCGAGCTCGACCCGAACACCACCGCGCTCGTCGCTGCCGCCCGCGAGGCGATGGTCAACGCCGCCAAGCACGCCGGCGTCGACGAGATCGACGTCTACGTGGAGGTCGAGCCGGACGTCGTCGAGGTGTTCGTGCGCGACCGCGGCCGCGGGTTCGACCCCGACGCCGTGCCCGAGGACCGCCGCGGTCTCGCCGGCTCGGTCCGCGACCGCATGACCCGCCACGGGGGCCGCGTGCGCCTGCGCACCGCGCCCGGCGAGGGCACCGAGGTCGGTCTCGTGCTGCCCCGCAGCCGTCGTGGCACGCCCGCCCCCGCCACCGCCCAGGAGGAGTCCCGATGACCGAGCCGGCGAGTGCGCCAGACGAGCCCGTCACCGTCGTCCTCGTCGACGACCACGCGCTCTTCCGCCGCGGCGTGCGCGCCGAGCTCGAGTCGCTCGCCCGCCGCACCGTCAGCGTCGTCGGCGAGGCGGGCTCGGTGGACGAGGCCGTCGCCGTCATCGGGCACCGCAAGCCCGACGTGGTGCTCCTCGACGTGCACATGCCCGACGGCGGCGGCGCCGCGGTGCTCAGCCGCACGCGCCCCGACCACCCGGACGTCGTGTTCCTCGCGCTGTCGGTGTCCGACGCCGCCGAGGACGTCATCTCGGTCATCCGCGCGGGCGCCCGGGGCTACGTCACCAAGACGATCTCCGGGCACGAGCTCGCCGACGCCGTCGTGCGCGTGCGGGCCGGCGACGCCGTGTTCTCGCCGCGGCTGGCGGGGTTCGTGCTCGACGCGTTCGCCGACCGCCCGGGCGCGACCGGCGTCGTCGACCCCGAGCTCGACCAGCTGACCCGCCGCGAGCGCGACGTGCTGCGCCTGCTGGCCCGGGGCTGGTCGTACAAGGAGATCGCCGCCGAGCTCGTCATCTCGGTGAAGACCGTCGAGACCCACGTGTCGAGCGTCCTGCGCAAGACCCAGTCGTCGAACCGCCACGAGCTCTCGCGGTGGGCGAGCGACCGGCGCCTGGTCTGACCGCCTGGTCCGAGCGGGCTCTAGCCCTCGTCGGAGTGGTCGTCCCCGCCGTGCCCGGAGTCGTCACCCGAGTGGTCGTCGGACCCGGAGTGGTCGTCGCCGTGGTGACCGCCGTGGTCGTCCCCGGAGTGGTGGTCCTCGGCCGCGCGTGAGGGGGACGCCGACGTGGTCGGCGCGGCCTCCGCGAGCGGGGTGTCGAGCTGCAGGCCGGTGGCCGCCGCCCGCGGGCTCGCGCCGTCGACGCTCTCGTCGGTGTCGATCAGCCAGCGCCCGTCGGGGCCGCGGACCATGCCGAGCTCGTGGACCTCGCGGATGCGCTCGCGGCCCTCGGGCACGAAGTCGAGGGTGGCGCGCACCGTGTCGGCGTCGAGGGCGCTCGCGTCGACGACCTGGACCGACGAGATCGTCGTCCAGAACGCCTGGTAGCGCGCGAAGCCGCCGGCCTGCGACTGCAGGTTGGGTCCGAGGCGCGCCCAGCCCGCGGCCTCGTTGCCGGTGACGACGCCGTAGTAGTCGCGGACCGCGGCCACCATCGCGGCCTGCGGATCGTCGGCGGCCGCGCCCCCGGGTGCCGCGACGCTCGCCCCCGTCGAGTCGGAGCCCGACGACGACGACAGCAGCGCGACCCCGACGACCCCGCCGGCGGCGAGGGCGACGAGCAGGACGAGGACGACGATCGCGGTGGTCGGGCGCCGGGCCGGGCGTCGCCGCGGCGGGGGGTCCGGGGCGGGCATGCCCTGGCGGGTCGGGGGACCGGCCGGGCCGCCGGAGCCGGAGCCCGAGCCGCCGCCGGAGCCCCCCGGACCGGGCATCCACGGGTCGGACGAGTGCCGCGCCTCGGGGACTGCCGCCGGGGCGCCGAGCGGGACGAGGTTGCCGAGCGGTTCCTCGGGCCGCCCGCCCGCGTGCGCGATGCGGCCCAGCTCCTGGCGGGCCTCGGCGGCGGACGGGCGCTCGGCGGGGTCGTTGCGGAGCAGCCGCATGAGCAGCGCGGTCAGCGGCCCGGCCTGCGAGGGCGGCACGACCTTGCCGGCGGCCACCGAGTGCAGCAGGGCGAGCGCGTTGTCGTCCGCGCCGAACGGGGGCATGCCCTCGACCGCCGCGTACAGCGTGGCGCCGAGGGAGAACACGTCGGACGCCGCCGTCGAGTCGTCGCCCCGGGCGACCTCGGGCGCGAGGTAGGCGGGCGTGCCGGCGAGCATCCCGGTGCGCGTGAGGGTGAGGTCGCCGGTGGCGCGGGAGATGCCGAAGTCGGTGATCTTGACGGTGCCGTCCGCGCCGAGCAGGACGTTCCCGGGCTTCACGTCGCGGTGCACGATGCCGGCCTGGTGGGCGGCGTCGAGGGCGTCGGCGACCTGGCGCCCGATGCGCGCGACCGTGCGCGGCTCGAGCGTGCCCTGCTCGCCCAGCACGTTGGCGAGGCTGCGCGAGGGCAGGTACTCCATGACCAGCCACGGCTCGTCGCCCTCGATGGACGCGTCGAACACCGAGATCGCGTGCGGGTGCTGGAGGCGCGCGGCGATCCGGCCCTCGCGCAGGGTGCGCTGGCGGACCTCCTCGGCCTCCCGGTCGTCCAGACCCGCGTGCAGGAACACCTGCTTGACCGCGACGACGCGACCCAGGCGCTCGTCGGTGCCGCGCCACACCACGCCCATCGCCCCGGAGCCGATGCGCTCCTCGAGGCGATAGCGCCCGGCGACCACGCGGGGAGAGCTCACTGGCCGCTCCCCGTCGGTGTGTCCACGGGGGTCACAGTAGAGGTCCCGACCGGGTGACGACCACGCGCCCGAGCACCCGCGGCCCTGCCCACGGCGGCGCTGCTCAGTCGTCGCCGCCGAGCAGGCCACCGACGGTGTCGCCGAGCGCGTCCGTGGTGTCCTCCACCGCGTCGCCCGTGTCGTCCACGGTCGACGACACGGAGTCCACCGTGTCGTCCACGGTGTCGCCGACCTCGTCGGTCGTGTCCTCGACCGCGTCGCTCGTGTCGTCGACGGTCGAGGACACGTCCTCCACGGTGTCGTCCACGGTGTCGCTGACCCGGTCGGTCGTGTCCTCCACGACGCGCGAGGTCGTGCGGCCGACGGCGGAGACGTCGTCGACGGCGTCCCCGGCGGTCCGGCCGGTGTCGCGCACGGCGCCGGTGACCGTCTCGGTCGCGGGCTCGACGACCTCGCGGGTGGTGGTGCGCAGGGTGGTCCCGGTGGTCTCTCCGGTGTCGCGCACGGCGCCGGTGACGGTCCCCGTGGCGGGCGCGACGACCTCGTGGGTCGTGTCGTGCAGCGTGGTCCCGAGGGTCTGGCCGGTGTCGCGCACCAGCCCCGACGTCGTCGTGGCGAGCGGCGCGACGACCTGGTGCTGGACCGTGCCGACCGTGGTGTCCACGGTGGTGCCCAGGGCCTCCACCGGCACGCCGAGCGGCCCGGGCAGGGCGCCCGCGACGCCGCTGGTGGTGTCGCCGACGAGGGTGCCGACGCGCCCGACGAGGCCCGGGTCCCCGGCGGGGGCGTCGTTGTTGCCGATGGCCCCGAGCCCGCCGGCGAGCCCGTCGACCGTCGTCCCGAGGCCGCCGGTCAGCCCGTTCACCGTGGTGCCGACGCCGGTCACGGTGGTCCCGAGGCCGGTGCCGACGTTGCGGACCGTGGTCCCGAGCCCGCCGGTCACGCCGGTGACGGTGGTGCCGACGCCGGTCACGGTGGTCCCGAGACCGTCCCCGACGTTCGTGACGGTGTTCCCGAGGCCGTCCACGACGGCGGGGACGATGCCGGGGGTGCCACCGGGGCTCCCGGGGGTGCCGCCCGGGCTGCCGGGGCTCCCGGGCGTGCCGCCGGGACCGGGCGCGACGGGGCCGGCACCCGGGGCGCCGCCGCCGGCGGCACCGGGCGCACCCGCACCCGGTGCCGCGGCGCCGGGGAGCGCGCCGGCGGGGGCGGCGAGCGGGCCCCGGACCCCGGCGAGACCGCCGCCGGCGACGGCGTTGCCGCCGGGTGCGCCGAGGCCGAGGTCGCTGACCGAGGCGCTGAGGGTGACGCCCGGGACCGGGACGCCGCCGACGGTCGTGCCGGGCAGCGCGCCGAACGTCCCGGGGAGGCCGGGCACCAGGGCGACGCCGGGCGGGAGCGCGCGGGGGTCGCCGGGGTAGGGCACGTCCTCGATCGGGAGGCCGGGCAGCTGGCCGGCGACGCTCGCGATCGTGCCCGCGACCAGGAACACGCCCGTGCTCGCGCCCAGCGACCGCCCGCGGCCCAACCGGAACGGGTTGGTGCGCCGGCGCGCCGAGCGTCCGGGCGTGGGCTGCGGGCGCACGGGGGCGGCGCGCGGCGGCCGCGGGGCACGGCCGGCGGAGGTGCTCCGCGTCGTCTCCCGGGCCTCGGCGGCGTCCAGGGCCGCGGCGAACGCGAGGGCCTTGGCGAGCGCGGCGGAGTCGGGGTCGGAGTCGGGGTCCGGCTCCTCGTCGGGCTCGGGGGTCTCGTCGTCCGGGCTGTCCTCGACCACGGGCTGCGGGCCGGTCAGACGGGCGAGGATCTCCGTGACCGGGATGCCGTCGGTGTGGCGGGACTCGACCGGCTCCGGCTCGTGCTCCGGCTCGTGCTCCGGCTCCGGCGCCTCGGCCGCCGGGATGTCGTCGGCGGGCCGGCGGGGCGCCGGCAGGAGCTCGACCCAGTGCTCACCGGTGTCGTCGGCCCCGGGGGTCTGCGCGGTCTCGACGCCCTCCGGGTCGACGTCGGCGGGCAGGGCCGGCGGGGGGACCGTCGGCGGCACGAGCAGAGCGCCCGTGACCTCGCCGGGGTCGTCGAACCACGCGTGCCGCCCCTCACGCTCGTTCATTCGTCCGTGCTCCTCGTCCGCTGCCGTCCGTGTCCCGGGTCCCCGACCGGTGACGTCGTCTCCACTCCGCGTGAGGGAATGGCTACTCCGACGTCACCCGGCGGGGGAGACGTCGTCCGGGCGACGGCTGGCCATCGTTCGGGTCTGGTCGCCGGACGGGCGTATCCCCCGGGGCGACCGAACACAGCACTTCGTTCCCCGGACAGGCACCACGTCATGTGCCGTCCGGCGCGAGGAGCGGACCGTCCGGCTCAGTGGGGCGGCGCGGCGAGGCGCTTGCGGGCGCTCTGGAGCTGGTTCGTCGCGACGAGACCCACCCCGCCACCGACGAGCAGCCCGATGACGTCGAGCGGGATGCCGCCACCCGTCAGGAGCAGTGCGACGAGCGCACCGAGGGCCAGACCACCCGCGGCCGGCAGGCGCTTGCGGGCGTCGATCGCGAGGTGCGACGCCCCGGGGCGCTTGGAGGCCACCGACGAGATCATGAGCAGGTAGCCGCCGTAGCCGACGGCGGCCAGCAGGCTGAGCACCGTGACGATCGTGGCGATCAGATCGATGACGCTTCCCATGACACCAGAGTGCCACCACACGCGTGTGGTCGGTGCTCGCCGCGACCCCCGTGTTGTTCGGGGTCGCGCCTCAGGGTCCCCGGCTCGTCAGCTGCGGCCGCCGAGGCGGCCGCGCCCGAGGCGCAGGAGCAGCATGCCCAGCTCGCGACCCTCGGCGCCGAGGTCGCGGAAGCGGGCCAGCACGGCCATCTCGCGGTTGTAGACGATCCGCGGCCCGCCGGCCGCCATGCGCGCCAGCCCGATCCGCTGGGAGATCTCGGTGCGGCGCTGGATCAGCCGCAGGATCTCGGCGTCGATGCTGTCGATCTCCACGCGCAGGTCGGGGATCTCCTCGGCGCTCGCGGGGGAGAGCGCCGCGCCCCGATCGGGGTCGGCGTCCTCGTCGGCGGTGGTCGGGGTGGAGTCGCTGGTCGCAGCACTCACGGGGATCGGCCTCCAGGGGGTGTCCGGGGTTGGGTGGCTCCACGAGGAACCCCGGACACGAGAACGCCCCGGGGTCCGTGGACTCCGGGGCGGCGTGGGTCGGGCGCGGCAGGCGCGTCAGATGTCCACGGGCACCGGGGTCCGGTACCCGTAGAAAAATCGAACGGTCTGCGCGTGCACGACGAACATCATGCCACCGCGCCCCCGTGCCGCCAACCGCCCGCTGCGCCGCCCGTCCGTTGTCAGGGGGCCCCGGTAGCGTGGACCGACGATGAGCACCGGTCCTGCCACCCGTCCCGCCGGGTCCGACGCCGCCCTCGAGGCCGGGCCGGACGCCGGGTCGGGTCCCCCTGCGCGCTCGGCGGCCTCCGCCCTGTCCCGGCGCCTCGCCGCGGCCGCCGCCGGCGGGGGTGACGCGGGCGGCGGCGCGGCGCTGCGCCGCTCGTCCGACACGCCGGACCCGGCCGACGATCCCCTGCTCGAGGGCATGAACCCGCCGCAGCGCGAGGCCGTGATGCACACCGGCTCGCCGCTGCTGATCGTCGCGGGCGCCGGGTCGGGCAAGACGCGGGTGCTCACCCACCGGATCGCCTGGCAGATGCGCCACCAGGGGGTCGGGCCGGGCCAGGTCATGGCCATCACGTTCACCAACAAGGCCGCCGCCGAGATGCGCGAGCGCGTGGCCGCGCTGGTGGGCCGGCGCGCCAACGCGATGTGGGTTTCGACGTTCCACTCCATGTGCGTGCGCATCCTGCGCCGCGAGTACCGCCACCTGGAGCTGAGCTCCACGTTCTCGATCTACGACGCGGACGACTCCCGCCGGCTGGTCGCGTCGGTGGCCCGGGGGCTCGACCTCGACGCCAAGAAGTACTCGCCGCGCGGCCTGCTCGCGCGCATCTCGGCGTGGAAGAACGAGCTGGTCTCCCCGATCGAGGCCGCCGACGCCGCCACCACCGACGCGGAGAAGCGCACCGCCGAGGTCTTCGCCGTCTACCAGCAGCGCCTGCAGCAGTCGAACTCGCTCGACTTCGACGACCTCATCGGCCGCACGGTCGACCTGCTGACGCGCTTCCCGGACGTCGCGGAGTACTACCGGCGCCGCTTCCGGCACATCCTGGTCGACGAGTACCAGGACACCAACCACGCCCAGTACATGCTGGTCCGGGCCCTGGCGGCGGGCAGCGTTGACGGCTCGGTGAAGCCCGCGGAGCTCTGCGTCGTCGGCGACGCCGACCAGTCGATCTACGCCTTCCGCGGCGCGACCATCCGCAACATCATCGAGTTCGAGCGCGACTACCCCGAGGCGCGCACGATCCTGCTCGAGCAGAACTACCGCTCCACCCAGCGCATCCTCACCGCGGCCAACGCCGTCATCAGCCGCAACCCGGAGCGCCGCGACAAGCGGCTCTGGACCGACGCGGGCGACGGCGAGCTGGTGGTCGGCTACGTCGCCGACAACGAGCACGACGAGGCCGCCTTCGTCGCCGCCGAGATCGACCGCCTCGTCGACGCCGGCGAGGTGCGCTTCGGCGAGGTCGCCGTCTTCTACCGCACCAACGGTCAGTCCCGCGTCTTCGAGGACGTGTTCATCCGCCTCGGGCTGCCGTACAAGATCGTCGGCGGCGTGCGGTTCTACGAGCGCCGCGAGGTCCGCGACGCCATGGCCTACCTCAAGGTGCTGTCCAACCCCGAGGACACGGTCTCGCTGCGGCGCATCCTCAACGTCCCCAAGCGCGGGATCGGCGACCGCGCCGAGTCGGTGGTCGCCGACGCGGCCGACCGCGAGCGCATCACCTTCGCCGCCGCCCTGCGCCGCGCGGCCGCGGGCGAGGTGCACGGGCTGGCCACGCGCTCGCAGCGCAACATCGCCGACTTCGTCGAGATGATGGACGGGTTGGCGGGGCTGCTGGTGGGGGGAGACGAAGCGGAGCGGAGCTCGACCGATCGAGGCGCTGCGCCGGTCGACGAGGTGCTCGACGCGATCCTCGACCGCTCGGGCTACCGCGCCGAGCTCGAGGGCTCGGAGGACCCGCAGGAGCAGTCCCGCCTCGAGAACCTGCAGGAGCTCGTCAGCGTCGCCCGCGAGTTCGTCCAGGACGCGCGCAACGCCGAGGGCCTCGAGGGTGACGACGAGACGCCCGCCGCGGGCACCGACGGCACCCCCGAGCCCGGCTCGCTGGAGGCGTTCCTCGAGCGGGTCTCGCTGGTCGCCGACGCCGACTCGATCCCCGACGGCGGCGACGGCGTCGTCACCCTGATGACGCTGCACACCGCGAAGGGCCTCGAGTTCCCGGTGGTGTTCGCGACGGGCTGGGAGGACGGCGTCTTCCCGCACTCCCGCGCCCTGGCCGACCCGGCGGAGCTCTCCGAGGAGCGCCGGCTCGCCTACGTCGGCATCACACGGGCGCAGAAGCGGCTCTACCTCTCGCGCGCGGTGATGCGCTCGGCGTTCGGGCAGCCGCAGGCCAACCCGCCCTCGCGGTTCCTCGACGAGGTCCCCGGCGACGTGTGGGAGTGGCGGCGTGTCGAGCCCAGCTCCGAGCGGTCCTCGCCGGTGGGCCGAACCCGGTTCGGCTCCGGACGCTGGGCGAGCCCCGGCACCGACCTGTCGGGGCGCACCTCGCGCCCGTCGCCGATGCGCCCGGACTGGAAGGAGGCGCCGACCATCTCGCTCGAGGTCGGCGACCGCGTCACCCACGACAAGTACGGCCTCGGCACGGTCGTCACCGTCGACGGCGTCGGCTCCCGGGCCACCGCCACCATCGACTTCGGCTCCTCGGGCACCGTGCGCCTCATGCTCATCGGCGGCGTCCCGCTGACGAAGCTGTAGCCCGCCGCCGACGCCCCCACGACGAGGGCCCCGGAGCGCGTGCTCCGGGGCCCTGGTCGTCTTGCGGGGAGCGGACTAGTCCTGAGGGGAACCCAGCGAGATGCCGCGTTCCGCGAGCCACGGCAGCGGGTTGATCTTCTGGCTGCCGTTCTTCCACACCTCGAAGTGCAGGTGCGGGCCGGTCGACTGACCGCGGTTGCCGATCTCGGCGATCTCCTCGCCCGCGCGGACCCGCTGGCCCTCGCGGACGTAGGAGCGGTTGACGTGGCCGTAGACGTTGACCGTGCCGTCCTCGAGCTCCACCCGGACCCACTGGCCGAAGCCGCTGGCCGGGCCGGACTCGATGACGGTGCCGTCGCCGACCGAGACGATCGGGGTGCCGATCGGGCCGGCGATGTCGATGCCGCGGTGCGACGAGCCCCAGCGGGCACCGAAGCCCGAGGTGAAGCGGCCGTCGGCGGGCTTGACGAAGTCGGGGCGGGCGGCCTCGGCGGCGGCGCGCGCCGCGGCGGCCGCACGGTCGGCGGCCTTGCTCAGCGAGCCGACCTGGTGCGCGTCGTCGGCGTCGGACGACGACGAGGTGCTCGATGCGCCCGTCGTGGACCCCGAGCCGGTCGTCGTGGTGACCGGGAGGACTCCCGAGGTGGCGGGGTCGAGGTCGGTCGCGCTGCGCGACGACCCGCCGGTGCCCTCGGTGCTGCCGCGGTCGGCGGCGAGGGCCAGCTCCGCGGTGGTCGGGGCGTCGCCGAGGGCGTCGAGGCCGGCGAAGCTCTGCCCCGCCGTGGCCAGGGCGCCCGCGGCCACCGCGGCGACGGCCAGGCGGCCGCGCAGCGGCGAGGGGCCGCGCTCGGCGGGCGGCGCGGGACGGGCACCGCGGCGGGGGTCGACGTCGCGGCGCTGGGGAGCGCCCTGCGGCCGACGCTGCGGCGAACCCGGGGGCGGGCCCTGGGGCGCCCGGTGCTCGCGCGGGAGGTCGCGGAGGGTCTCCTCGGTCCGCGGGGGACGGCGGTGACCGCCGGTCGTGGGTCCCTGCGGCGGCGGGCCGGCCGGACGCGGGGGCGCGGGCGGCGGGGAGCCGGGGCGGACCCCGACGGGGCGGCCGGGCACGGGGCCGGGGGCGTGCGCCGGGGCGTTCACCAGGCCGGCGGCGTCACCGCCGCGCCGGCCACCGCGGGCGCCGAGCCCGGGCAGTCCTCCGGCGAGGCCGGAGAGATCGGGGAATCGCGGTCCCGACGGAGCTCCACCGGCGCCGGCGAGGGCGGGGGTGAGACCGAGGGAACCGAACAGGGGCGCGGACGGCGGGCGTGGGGAGCTGTTCGCCAAGACCATCCTTCCCGCAGATCGGGGCCGGTCGCGGCGACATGCAGGGCGGTGGTTCGGGGAGTGCCCTGGGGAACGTCGGGGTCGTTCCGTATGTCGTTCGTGACCTGGCCGTGATGAGGACGGCGGAAAGGTAGCGACGAGGTCACGGCGGGAGCAAACGACAGGAGTGCCCCGAGTCGGTCGCTACGCCGTGCGTGCGGGCGTACGCGCCGAGCGGTCGTCACCGGGTCGGGTGACAGCGGTTCGCTCGGTCGGCGGCACCGTCGGGGTCCCGCCCGTGCCGCGGGACCGTGACCGGCCCGTTCGGCGCGTGCGCGGCGCCCGCCGGCACGTGGCGCCGACCGTTCGCCGTGCCCGTGTCGCCCGGGTCACGCCCGTCAGCCGGCGAGGCGGCCCGTCGGCTCGCGGTTGCCCACGACAGGCTGTCGGGACAACAACCGTGTGACCAGGTGCACGACGTCGGCGTCGATCGTCATCGACAGGTGCCCGACGTGCTCCAGCTCGACCTCGGTGACCTGCAGGTCGGGATGGGTCAGCCGCGCCGCGCGCTGCGGGATGATCAGCTGGTCCTGGCGGCTCCACACCGCGAGGAAGCGCGTGCGGCAGCCCGGGGCCGGTTCCTCGAGCTCGCGCAGCAGGTCGGAGCCCGGCTGCAGCTGCATCGGGACGCGGGTGGGCGGCAGGACGTGCGCGATGAGGCTGCCCTCGTGCGGGGTGCCGAGCGTGACCAGCGTGTCCACGCGGGCGTCGCCGCCGAGACGCTGCACGTAGTAGCGCGCGATGAGCCCGCCGAGGGAGTGCCCGACGATGTGCACGCGGTCGGCGCCCGTGCTGGCGCACAGCCGCTCGACGTGGTGGCCGAGGTCGCGCGCGGCCTCGCGGATGTCGCCGGTGAACGCCGTGAGGACGCTGAAGTTGATCGCGTGGACGACGCCGAACCCGCGGCGGCGCAGGGCGCGGGCCAGCAGCGCGAAGATCGAGCGGTTGTCGACGATGCCGTGCACGAGCAGGACCGGCGTCGTCGAGCTCTCCATGTCGGAGACGACGAGGCTGCGCTGGGCGGGGGAGAGCGCCTCGGTGCGGTGGTGGACGAACGTGCCCACCGGGCGCAGCACCTCGTCGACCAGGCCCCACGGGTAGAGCGACATGTGCACGGCCGTGTAGGCGATCTCGACCGCGAGGCCGCGCACGCCCGCCGGCACCCCGAAGGTGCGCGCGACGTAGCCGAGCCCGCGCCAGACGGCACCGGCGACGGCCGTCACCGGTCGCTCCGCGGGTCCCAGCGCGTCCGCCGGCTCCGTCGCCGGCGACATGACGCCCGTCACGTCCATGAGACGGACGTTAAGCGTTGTTCACTCCCAATTCTCACCAGGGTCTGCGCCGAACCGATCAAGATCGCCCGGAGGTGGGCCCGTTCGGGGCACCGGCGAATCGATCCAGACCCCGGTCGACCTGCTCGTGTGTCGGGAGTCGCCCCCCACCGTGGCGCCCGGCGCGTCCCCGCGTGGATAGGGTCGCCGCGCATCCGTCGGACGCAGGCGCTCCACTCCACACCGAGGGCGCCGCGCGACCTCGCCCGGCGACCGCCGTCCGGCGGCGCCCGGGGAGTTGGTGAGGAGAGTTCACGAGTGGACCTGTACGAGTACCAGGCGAAGGACCTCTTCGCCGCCCACGGGGTGCCGGTGCTGCCCGGTCGCACCGTCGACACCGCCGCCGAGGCGGAGCGGGCCGCGGAGGAGATCGGCGGCTCGGTCGTCGTCAAGGCGCAGGTGAAGACCGGCGGCCGCGGCAAGGCCGGCGGCGTCAAGCTGGCGCAGAGCCCGGCCGAGGCCAAGGAGAAGGCCGAGGCCATCCTCGGGCTCGACATCAAGGGCCACATCGTCCACCGGGTCCTGGTCACCGCGGCCAGCGACATCGCGGAGGAGTACTACTTCTCCTTCCTGCTCGACCGCTCGAACCGCAACTTCCTGGCCATGTGCTCGGCCGAGGGCGGCATGGAGATCGAGGAGCTCGCGGTCGAGCGGCCCGAGGCGCTGGCCCGGGTGCCGATCGACCCGATCGCGGGCGTCGACCGCGCGAAGGCCGACGAGATCGTCAAGCAGGGCAAGCTGCCCGCCGAGGTCGCCGACGAGGCCGCGCAGGTCATCGTCAAGCTCTGGGACACCTTCGTCGGCGAGGACGCGACGCTGGTCGAGGTCAACCCGCTGGTCCGCGACCCCGAGAGCAGGATCGTCGCGCTCGACGGCAAGGTCACGATCGACGAGAACGCCGAGTTCCGCCACGAGGCCCACGCCCAGCTCGTCGACGAGAAGAGCCAGAACCCGCTCGAGGCCAAGGCCAAGGAGTCGAACCTCAACTACGTCAAGCTCGAGGGTGGCCAGGTCGGCATCATCGGCAACGGCGCCGGGCTGGTCATGTCGACGCTCGACGTCGTGGCGTACGCCGGTGAGCAGCACGGCGGCATGAAGCCCGCCAACTTCCTCGACATCGGCGGCGGCGCGTCGGCCGAGGTCATGGCGGCCGGGCTCGACGTCATCCTCGGCGACGACGACGTGCGCAGCGTCTTCGTCAACGTCTTCGGCGGCATCACCGCGTGCGACGCGGTCGCGAACGGCATCGTCGAGGCCCTGAAGATCCTCGGTGACAACGCGACCAAGCCGCTCGTCGTCCGGCTGGACGGCAACAACGTCGACGAGGGCCGCCGCATCCTCGCCGAGGCGAACCACCCGCTGGTCACCGTGGTGGACACGATGGACGACGCGGCCGCGAAGGCCGCCGAGCTCGCCGCGAAGGCTGGTGCCTGAGAGATGTCGATCTTCCTCAACGAGAACAGCAAGGTCATCGTCCAGGGCCTCACCGGCTCCGAGGGCATGAAGCACGGCCGCAAGATGCTGGCCGCGGGCACGCAGCTCGTCGGCGGGGTCAACGCCCGCAAGGCCGGCACGAGCGTCGAGATCGACGGCACGAACGTGCCGGTGTTCGGCGGCGTCGAGGAGGCCATGAAGGAGACCGGGGCGGACGTCTCGGTGCTCTTCGTGCCCCCGAAGTTCGCCAAGGACGCGGCGATCGAGGCCATCGACGCGGGCATCGGCCTGACCGTCGTGATCACCGAGGGCATCCCGGTGCACGACTCCGCCTGGTTCTGGGCGCACGCCACCGCGAACGGCAACCGCACCCGCATCATCGGCCCGAACTGCCCCGGGATCATCTCGCCCGGGAAGTCGCTCGCGGGGATCATCCCGGCGAACATCTCGGGTCCCGGCAAGATGGGCCTCGTGTCCAAGTCGGGCACGCTGACCTACCAGATGATGTACGAGCTGCGGGACATCGGTTTCTCGACCGGCATCGGCATCGGCGGCGACCCGATCATCGGCACGACGCACATCGACGCCCTCGCGGCGTTCGAGGCCGACCCCGAGACCGAGGCGATCGTGATGATCGGCGAGATCGGTGGTGACGCCGAGGAGCGGGCCGCGGACTACATCAAGGCCAATGTGACCAAGCCCGTCGTCGGCTACGTTGCGGGGTTCACGGCCCCCGAGGGCAAGACGATGGGCCACGCCGGCGCCATCGTCTCGGGCTCCGCGGGGACCGCGCAGGCCAAGAAGGAGGCGCTCGAGGCCGCGGGGGTGAAGGTGGGCAAGACTCCCACCGAGACCGCCGACCTCGCGCGCTCCCTGGTCAGCTGACCCCAGCCGGCCCCCAGCCGACCCGCCCGACGCCGCCGTCCCCGGGAGGACAACCTCATGAGCTCACCGAACCAGGGCCCGCCCCCGGGCGGCCCGTCCGGTCAGCGACCGGGTCAGGCGGCGTCCGGCCCGGGCGGCTGGGGCGCCGGCGGCGGCTCGTACGGCGCACCGGGTGGTGCGCCGTACGGCGGGTCGTCGTGGGCCGGCGCGGGTCAGCAGCAGCAGCCCTACGGGGCTCCGGGTCAGCAGGGCTACGGCCAGCAGACTCCGGGACAGCAGGGGTGGGGCCAGCAGCAGCCGGCGCCGTCCTCCCCGCAGTCCTCGCAGCCACCGCAGCCGTCGCAGCCGTCGCAGCCGTCGACCGGGGGCTTCCCCGCGGCCACGACGACGATCACCGCGAAGCCCGAGACCGGCGGCCCTGACGGCTCGGCACGTCCCGGGGCCGGCTCGGGTGCCGAGCGCGGTGTCGCGCTGGGTGCCGGGGTCCTGGCGCTGCTCGCCTACATCCTGACGTTCTTCGGCTCCGCCGAGGCGTCGGGCGTCGCGTCCGACCTCAGCGCGGCCTTCGGCTCGCTGTTCTACCTGCCGCTGGTGCTCGCCGGCGGCCTGCTCACCGCCGCGTCGCTGCTGCCCCGCAGCCCGAACACGCTCGTGCCGGGCGCGGTCGTCGGGGTCACCGGGGCGCTGGCGATGCTGCCGCTGCTCGCGTACGCCGACGCGCTGCTCGTCGTGCAGGTGGTGCTCGCGGTGCTCGCCGCCGTGGCCGCGGTCGTGGCGGCGCTCTTCGGCACCGGCGTGATCAGCGCCCCGGCCGCGCGCCCCGCGGCGTCGGGCTTCGGGGCGCCGGCGGGTGGTGCGCCGGCCGGGCCCCCGCCGCCGACCCCGGCCGGGCCCTGGGGCGGACCGGCCGGTCCGCCGTCGGGGGGCATGCCGCCCGCTCCCACGCAGCAGCAGGGATACGGCGCTCCGGGTCAGCACACCGGGCCGGGCTCCGGGCAGTTCGCCGCGGCGCCGCGGGGTGGTCAGGGCGGCGCGCCCGCGTCCGGGCCGCCGTCGGGTCCCTTCGGGGCGGGCTACGGCTCGGCGTCGACCACCCAGGTCGTGCCCAGCGCGACCGCGTCCGGTCAGGGCGGCGAGTCCGCGTCGTCGTCGGCTTCTCCGTCGGACGCCGGGTCGTCGCCGAGCGCGGCCACGGGATCGTCGGGGCCGCTCGGGACGCCCGGGTCCCCGGACTTGCAGGCGACGAGCGTGACGCCGGGCTTCAGCTCCTACGGGTCGAGCGAGTCGTCGAGCAGCGACGACGGCCCGAACACCCCGCCCCAGGGCACCCCGCAGGGCTCGACCGGGCCCAGCTCGACCCCGGGCTACGGCATCCCCTCCACCGGTTGGGGCGCGCCGTCGAACCCCGGTGCCGGCTCGGCGCCGTCGAACGGCCCCTCGAACAGCCCCGTCGCCCCGCCGCCCGGCGGCGAGCGCCGCGGTGCCCACGAGTCCGGCGAGGACCCGGGCCGCCCCGAGTCGTCGTCGGACGACCGGCGCGGCGAGTGGGGCTCGCCGCGCTGACCTGCGCTCTCGGGTGATCAGGAGCGCGTGGTGCACCTCGTGGCGCTGGTGAGGTGTCTGAGGCGCTCCTGATCATGCGAGCGCCAGTCGGCGTGGCTCGGTGGTGCCAGCGATGCCGCATCGCTCGCACGCCCCGCCCATGATCGTGGTGGATTTCCTGACACTGAGTGTGAGCGTGGCCGCCACGCTGGAACACCCCGGGCGACGGCGTGGCGGCGGGTCCCGGTGCCCGCTCTTTGACAGTGTCGGGAGCGTGACCGCCCCGACCAGCCAGTCCCCGCGACGCGGCGGTCGCGGGACTCGCCCGGCGACCGCCACCCCGGCCGCCCCCGGGCCCCCGGGCTGGGTGCCGGTCCTCGCGCGCGTGGCGCTGCTGCCGCCGCTGACCCTGTACGGGGTCGCCGTCGTCCTCGCCGGCGTGATCGCCGCGCTGGCGTCCGGCACGACGCCGGGCGGCGAGCCCGGTCTCGGGCAGGCGCTCGCCGTCGGGATCCCGCTGTGGCTGGTCGCCCACCTGGTCCCGCTGCAGGTCACCGGGGTGCCGCTGGGCATGCTGCCCCTCGCCCCCGCGCTGCTGCTCGCGGTCCTGGTCGCGACGGTCGCGCGCGGCGCGGTCGCGCGGCTCGAGGGCCGCGCCGACGGGCGGACCGCCGGCCTCCTGCACGGCGTCGGCGTGCCGGTCGTCGCCACGGCCGCGGCGGCGCACGCGGTGATCGGCGTGCTCGCGGCGGCCCTGCTCACCCCCGAGAACGTCGTCGACGCGTCACCCGGCCTCGCCGGGGTCGTGTGCGGCCTGCTCGCCGGCCTCGCCGCGCTGGCCGGTGTCGCCCGCCCCTGCGGCCTGCTCGCGCTGCCCCGCCGCCTGCCCGCGTGGGCGCGCCACGGCCTGCAGGGCGGCCTGCTCGCGACGACCGCGCTCCTGACCGCCGGCGCGGGCCTGCTGCTCGCGGCCCTGCTCGCCGACCTGACCGCGGTACGCGGGGTGTTCGCCGACATCGCCCCGGAGGCCGGCAGCGGCGCCGGCCTCACCCTGCTCACGCTCGCCTATCTGCCCAACGCCGTCGTCGGGGCCGCGGCGTGGCTGGTCGGGCCGGGGGTGTCGATCGGGGCCGCCTCGGCGACGCCGACGGCGATCACGTCGGGCCTGCTGCCGCCCGTGCCGCTCGCGGCGGTGCTCCCGCAGAGCACCCCGCCGACCTGGGCGGGGCTCGCGTTCGCGGTGCCGCTCGCGGTCGGGAGCATCGTCGGTTGGCGCCTCGCCCCCTCCGCCGCCGAGGCCCCGCCGCGCGTCAAGGCGGTCGTCACCGCGGCCCTCACCGCGGCGCTGCTCCTGGGGCTCGCGGCGGCCCTGTCCGGCGGGCGCCTCGGGGCGGGGCCGTTCGACCCGGTCGACGTGCCGGCCGCGCCGGTCGCGTTCGCGGTGCTGGTCTGGGTGCTCGTGCCCGGCCTCGTCGTCGCGCTGCTCGCCGTCCCGCTGGGGACCGCGCCCGCCCGGACCCGTCGCCGGCCGGTGTCCACGACCCGCCGCCGCGCCACCGAGAAGACCGAGAAGACCGCGAAGACCGACAAGACCGCGACGACCGCCACCGAGGAGCCCGCGGCCGAGGACACGGCCGACGCCGACGATACGAGCGCCGAGGACCCGCCCGACGACGCCGGGGAGACCCCGCCCGACGAGGCGGTGTCGGAGGCAGGCGAGGCCGTCCGACCTGCGGAGGAGCCGCGCGGTTAACCTGGACGCCGACATCCACGGCGGCCCGGGAGCAGCGCTGACCACCACCGAGCAGCACCGGCTGACTCTGCCCGTGCCCGCCCGCGTCGTCGTCCTGGCCTCCGGCTCGGGGAGCCTGCTGCAGGCGCTGCTCGACGCTTGCGCCGCGGACGACTACCCCGCGCGCGTCGTCACCGTCGTCTCCGACCGCACGGCGGTGGGTGCGCTGGACCGCGCGACGGCCGAGGGCGTCGACACCGCCGTGGTGCCGCCGGCCGAGTTCGCCGACCGCGCCGCCTGGGATGCCGCGCTGGCCGAGGCCGTCGCCGCCGCCGAGCCCGACCTCGTCGTGTCCGCCGGGTTCGCCCGGCTGCTCGGGACGGCGTTCCTGGCCCGGTTCGGCGGCCGCACGATCAACACGCACCCGGCGCTGCTGCCGGCGTTCCCGGGCGCGCACCCGGTGCGCGACACCGTCGCCTACGGGGTGAAGGTCACCGGGGCGACCGTGCACCTGGTCGACGCCGGCGTGGACACCGGCCCGGTGCTGGCCCAGGAGGCCGTCACCGTCGCGCCGGACGACACCGAGGACACGCTGCACGAGCGCATCAAGGTGGTGGAGCGCCGCGTGCTCGTCGAGACCGTGGCCGCCCTGGCCCGCCACGGCGCCACCGTCACCGGACGAGGAGTGAGGATTCCGTGACCGCCACCGAGGCCCAGGCCACCAGCACCGTCGAGGGTCGGCGCCCCGTCCGCCGCGCCCTGGTCAGCGTGTTCGACAAGGCCGGCCTGCTCGACCTCGCCACCGGCCTGCACGCGGCCGGCGTCGAGGTCGTCTCCACCGGCTCGACGGCCGCGCGCATCCAGGACGCCGGGGTGCCGGTGACGCGGGTCGAGGAGGTCACCGGCTTCCCCGAGTGCCTCGACGGGCGGGTCAAGACGCTGCACCCGCGGGTGCACGCCGGCCTGCTCGCCGACATGCGCCTGCCCACCCACACCGAGGCGCTCGAGTCGCTGGACATCGCGCCGTTCGACCTGCTGGTCGTGAACCTCTACCCGTTCACCCAGACCGTTGCCTCCGGCGCCTCGCCCGACGACTGCGTCGAGCAGATCGACATCGGCGGGCCCGCGATGATCCGCGCGGCGGCCAAGAACCACGAGTCGGTCGCCGTGGTCACCGACCCCACCCGCTACGCCTGGGTGCTCGAGCAGGTCGGGGCGGGCGGCGTCACGCTCGCCGACCGGCGCGGGCTGGCCGCCGAGGCCTTCCGCCACACCGCCTCCTACGACGTCGCCGTGGCGTCGTGGATGGGCAACGTCCTGACCTCGGACGCCGAGCCGGGCTCGCCGTTCCCCGGCTGGGTCGGCACGACGGCCCGGCGCCGCGCGGTGCTGCGCTACGGCGAGAACCCGCACCAGGCGGCCGCGCTCTACGGCGACCCGGAGGTCACCTCGGGCATCGCCGGCGCGACGCAGCTGCACGGCAAGGAGATGTCGTACAACAACTACGTCGACACCGACGCCGCCTGGCGTGCCGCGCACGACCACGACGGCGTCTGCGTGGCGATCATCAAGCACGCCAACCCGTGCGGGATCGCGGTGGCGACGGCGAACGACCCCGCTGATGACGCTGTCGCCGCCGTGCACCGCAAGGCCCACGCCTGCGACCCGACCAGCGCGTTCGGCGGCGTCATCGCCGCGAACACCGAGGTCAGCGTGGCCATGGCCGAGACCGTCGCGGAGATCTTCACCGAGGTGATCGTCGCGCCGTCGTACGCCGACGGCGCGGTCGAGGTGCTGGCGCGCAAGAAGAACATCCGCGTGCTCACCGCGACCTGGGCGCCGGCCGCGGCCGAGCAGCGCGCGATCTCCGGGGGCCTGCTGCTCCAGCAGCGCGACGCCGTCGACGCCCCCGGCGACGACCCGGCGTCCTGGACCCTGGCCTGCGGCGAGGCGGCCTCGCCCGAGCTCCTGGCGGACCTCGCCTTCGCCTGGCGCGCCTGCCGCGCGGTGAAGTCGAACGCGATCCTGCTGGCCCACGACGGCGCCACCGTCGGCGTCGGCATGGGCCAGGTCAACCGCGTCGACGCCGCACGCCTCGCCGTCACCCGCGCCGGCGACCGCGTCCGCGGTGCGGTGGCCGCGTCGGACGCGTTCTTCCCGTTCCCGGACGGCTTCGAGGTGCTCGCCGAGGCGGGCGTCGCGGCCGTCGTCCAGCCCGGCGGGTCGGTGCGCGACGAGCAGACGATCGAGGCGGCGCAGAAGGCCGGCGTGACGATGTACCTCACCGGCACCCGCCACTTCGCGCACTAGAGCGCACTAGGCCAGCTGTCGGCGCACCCACTCCCCGGCCCGCGCCAGCGCGTCGGCGGCCTCGGGGTAGACGCCGACACCGAGCTGGAAGAAGTGCTGCATCTGCGGCCAGACGTCCAGCGTGACGGGGACGTCGGCGAGCGCCGCCACGCGCGTGACGGCGAGGGCGTCGTCGAGCAGGACCTCGTGGCTGCCGACCTGCACCAGCAGCGGCGGCCACGCCACGGCGACGTTCTTGGGCAGCGCGAGGGCGGGCGAGGCGCCCGGGTCGGTGGGGTCCCGGCCGTCGAGGTACTGGCGGGCCATCCGCGTCAGGCTCTCGCGGCTGCACTCGAGGTCGACGTCGCGGCGGGCCTCGAAGGACGGCGCCGAGCAGGTCAGGTCCGCCCACGGGGACATGAGGTAGGCCGCGGCGGGACGGGGCAGCCCGGCGCGGGCGGCGGCGAGCAGCGTCTCGAGGACGAGCCCGCCCCCGGACGACTCGCCGACGACGACGAGCCGGTCGGCCGGCACCCCCTGCCGCTCGAGCAGCCAGCGCGCGGCCGCGACGGCGGCGTTGACGTCCTGCGGGTAGGGGTGCTCGGGCGCCAGCGGGTAGTCCAGCAGCAGCACGCGGGCGTCGAGGGCGAGCGCCAGGTGGCCGGCGAACTTGTGCCGCGACGCCGGCGAGGTGATGACGTGCCCGCCGCCGAACAGGTACAGGACGGTGCTGGTGGCCGTGGCGCCGGTGACCCAGACGCCCGTCACCCCGTCCTCGGCGACCGGCGCGTAGGTGACGCCCTCCGGCGTCGCCGTGAGGTCCTCGGCGTGCTCCCCGGCCTCCCGCTGCGCGGTGAGCGGCATCTCGGCCATGCGCGGCGCCTGCCGCAGCATGTCGGCGAACTTCTCGGCCTCGGCGCTGACCACGGGCGTCTCCTCAGGCGGGTACGGGATCGGTGGTCTCGGCGGTGCGCCGCCGCGGCCACTGGCTGACGAGGGTCGCCACGCCGGCGACGAGCAGGAGGGCCGCGATCGCGACGAGGGTGAGCGCCAGACCGGCCTCGGTGGGCGGGCGCGGCCCGACGGCCTCGATGACCGCGGTGGCGGCGACGACGCCGATGCCGCCGACGCAGATCAGCGACGTGAGCATGACCGAGGTGCCCTCCGCGGAGCGCCGGGCCGGCAGGACGTTCTGCGCGGCGAGCGGGCCGAGCCCGTACCCCATGCCGGTGGTCAGCCCGCACAGCCCGAGCGCCACGACGTAGAGCGGGAGCGGCCCGGCCGCGGCGAGCAGGACGAGCGCCGGCGCGCAGGCCAGGACGGACACGGCCATCACCAGGCCGGCGGGCACCTTCGTCGTCACCCAGCCCGACAGCGGCCCGCACGCCGCCAGCCCGACCGACGACACGGCGAACGCGAGCCCGGCCGCCGCCGCGGGCAGGCCGCGCAGGGTCTGCAGGTCGATGGTGGCCGCGACGATGTAGGTCACGGTCCCGATGTTCGCGAGGGTGCCGGCGACGCAGAGCAGGACGAACAGCCGGTTGCGCACCAGCGACGGCCGGACCAGCGGCGCGGGGGCGTGGCGCTCGCGGACCGCGAAGGCGACGAGCAGGGCCAGCCCGCCGAGCAGCGGCCCCCAGGTCGCGGGGGTCGTCCAGCCCTGCACGCCGACGTCGTCGATGGCGACGCTGATCGCGACCAGCCCGCCGACGACGGTGACGACGCCCCACCAGTCGAGGGTCCGGAGGTCGCGGCCCGCCTCCTCGTCGCGCGACGTGCGCATCCGCCGCCCGCCCCAGAGCGCGAGCAGGGCGACCGGCACGTTGACGAGGAACACCCAGCGCCAGCCCACCGTCGACGACAGCACGCCGCCGACGACCGGCCCCAGCGCGGTGCCGACGCCGGAGACGCCGAGCAGCACCCCGGTGACCTTCGGGCGCTCCTCCTCGCTCGTCGCGTTGGTGACCAGCGCGAAGCTCGACGGCATGATCATGGCCGCGCCGACGCCCTGCGCCACGCGGGCGGCGATGAGCACCGGGACCGCGCTCGCGAGCCCGCACACGAGCGAGCTCAGCCCGAACAGCGCGATGCCCGCGAGCATGACCTCGCGCCGCCCGAGCATGTCGCCGAGCCGTCCGCTCGGGATCAGCAGCGCCCCGAGGGCGATCATGTAGCCGCTCAGCAGCCACTGCAGGTTCGTGACGGTCGTGCCGAGCTCGACGGCCATCGTCGGCAGGGCGAGGCCGAGCGAGAAGAAGTCGAGCTGGATGCAGAAGAGGCCCGCCGCGGCAGGGAGGAACGGCAACGAAGCACGCAACGTAGCCGTGGACAGGGCCATGAGAGGTACGTTAGGGAGTCATACCCGGATCGTCATCACTCTGCGTCGATAAAGTGGGGGTCCGATGTCCGACGAGCTCGAGGTGCTGCGCGCGGAGCTCGACGGCATCGACGAGGCGCTGTACGCCCTCGTGCGGGACCGGATGCGCTGCATCGAGCGGGTCGGGGCGGTGAAGGCGCGCGCGGGGACACCGGTGTTCCAGCCCGGCCGGGCCGCCGAGGTGGAGCGCCAGGCCGCGGCCCGCGCCCGCGAGCACGGCCTCGACGAGGGCTTCCTGGTCCGGCTGGCCGACCTGCTCATGGCGGAGGCCATCCGCGTCGAGGAGGCGATCGTGGCTCGGGGGACGGGTCAGGCGGGGGTGTCGAACGACGGGCCGGCGAACTCGCCGCCGACGTAGCCGTCGGTGTCGGCGGTCCGGTCGCCGACCTGCGCGGCGAAGACCTCCGCGTCGTCCTGCGGGCGGTAGCCGATCTCGTGCGCGCCGGCCAGCGACCACCGGCGGCGGGTGTTCGCCGAGACGCCCCAGACGACGCGGAACCCCGGTGCCCGACAGGTCAGCGAGGCCTCGACGAGCCGGCCGCAGTCGTCGGGCGAGAGCCAGGTCGCGAGCCCGCGGGCGTTCGGCGGGGTGTCGCTGCAGGTGCCGATGCGCAGGCAGACCACGTCGAGGCCGTAGCGGTCGTGGTACAGGCTGCCGAGCGCCTCGCCGGTCACCTTGCTGACGCCGTAGTAGGTGTCCGGGCGGGTCGGGAGGTCGTCGGGGACGGGGTCGGTGGCGGGGTGGAAGCCGGCGGCGTGGTTGCTGCTCGCGAACACCACGCGGCCGACGCCGGCCCGCCGGGCGGCCTCGAACGCGACGTAGGTGCCGTGGATGTTCGTCGCGAGGATCTCCTCCCACGGCGCCTCGCCGCTCTGTCCGCCGAGGTGGACGACGGCGTCGACGTCCGCGCACGCGGCGACCATCGCGTCGAGGTCGGTGACGTCCGCGGTGATCGCCTCCTCGTGCTCGCCGACCGCGTCCGGGGTGGTGATGTCGAGCAGGCGCAGCGTGCGGTCGGGGCGGGGGAGGCGGGCCCGGAGGTAGCCGCCGATCCGCCCGGCCGCTCCGGTGACGAGGACGCGCATGGGTCTCCTTCGCTGTCGGGTCTCGTTCTCGTGACCCTGCCCGCAGGGCTCGGCGGCTGTCGGGGGTGTGGGTTAGCGTTCCGGTGTTCGAACACGTGTTCGAGGAGGGCGCTCATGGGTGGTGCGTCGTCGTTGCTCGACGAGCAGGGTTCCCCGTCGCGGCGGTGGGCCGACCTCGGGGTGGTGCGGGCCTCGGAGCTGCGGGGCCGGCGGCGCGCCCCGGCGCCGGCGGCCCCGGAGTCCGCGCCGGTGCCGGAGAGGGTGGAGGAGCCGGTCGCCGAGCCGCCGCGCGTCGACCGCGAGGGCAGCGCGGTGCTGCCGGTGGCGGCCCCGCTGGCCGGCCTGCTGCCCGACGGCGGGCTGCGGCGCGGGTCGACGGTGGCGGTTTCCGGGTCGACGTCGTTGCTGCTCGCGGTGCTGGCCGAGGCCTCGCGGGCCGGGTCGTGGTGCGCGGTGGTGGGGCTGCCCGACCTCGGGGTCCAGGCCGCCGCCGAGGCGGGGCTCGACCTGGCACGCACGGCGCTGGTGCCCCGCCCCGGGCCGCGTCCGGCGGCGGTGGTGGCGGCGCTGGTCGACGGGGTCGACGTGGTCGTGCTCGACACGGCGCTGCCCGGCGTGCGGTGGCCCGCGGGCGATCGGCAGCGGCTCGGCGCGCGGGTCCGCCAGCGGGGCGCGGTGCTGGTGCCGGTCGGGGCGCCGGGCACGTGGCCGGGCGCCGAGGTCGAGCTGCGGGCGCAGGGCAGCGCCTGGGCCGGGCTCGGGGGCGACGGCGCGGGGCGCCTGCGCTCGCGGCGGGTCCGGGTGCGCTCCGCAGCGCGGGGGCGTCCGGGCGAGCGGGAGGAGCCGCTGCTGCTGCCCGGCCCGGCGGGGACGTGCCTGCCGGACGGGGAGCTGCCGGTCGGGGCGCCGCTGACGGGTCCGCCACGGCCGGTGGAGCCGGCAGGGCCGACGGAGCCGGTGGCCGCGTCGCTCGGGGTGGTGGCCGGGTGAGCGCGCCGGCGCGGGTGCTCGCGCTCTGGTGTCCCGACTGGCCGGTGGTGGCGGGCGCGGCCGAGGCGGGGCTGCCGCCCGCGCGGCCCGCGGCGGTCCTGGCGTCCCACCGGGTCGTGGCGTGCTCGGCGACGGCGCGGGCGCAGGGGATCCGGCGGGGGCTGCGGCGCCGCGAGGCCCAGGCCCGCTGCCCGGACCTCGCGGTGCTCGCCCGCGACCCCGAGCGTGACGCCCGCTGCTTCGAGCCGGTCGCGTCGGCGGTCGAGGAGATCGCGCCGGGGGTCGAGGTGGTGCGCCCGGGGCTCGTCGCGCTCTCGGCGCGTGGGCCGGCGCGGTACTTCGGGGGCGAAGAGGTCGTGGCCGAGCGCCTGGTCGACCACGTGGCGGCGCGCACCCGCGTCGAGTGCCAGGTGGGGGTGGCCGACGGGCTGTTCGCGGCCGGCCTCGCCGCCCGCCGCTCGCTGCTGGTGCCGCCCGGCGGGAGCCCGGCGTTCCTGGCGCCGCTGCCGATCACCGAGCTCGAGCTCGAGCCGGGCGTGGAGCCCGACACCGCCGGTGCCGACGACGACGCGAGCGCGACCCGCGCGGAGCTGATCGGCCTGCTGCGCCGGCTCGGGCTCAGCACGCTGGGCGCCTTCGCCGGCCTGTCCGCCACCGACGTGGCCTCGCGCTTCGACGCGGCCGCGGTCCGGGCCCACCGGGTGGCCCGCGGGCTCGACGAGCGCCCGCCCTCGCGCCGCCGGATTCCCGACGAGCTCACCGTCGAGCTCCCGCTCGACCCCCCGGTCGACCGGGTCGACGCCGCCGCCTTCGCCGCCCGCTCGCTGTCCGAGCGGCTGCACGAGGCGCTGGGCCGGGCGGGCCTCGCGTGCACGCGTCTCGGGGTGCAGGCGCGCACCACCGAGGGCGACGAGCTGGCCCGGGTCTGGCGCTGCGCCGAGCCGCTCACCCCGCACGGCACGGCCGACCGCGTGCGCTGGCAGCTCGAGGGCTGGCTGTCCCGCCGGCAGGGCCACAGTCGAGACGGCGGCCTGACGGTGCTGCGCCTGGTGCCCGAGGAGGTCGTCGACGCCGGGCGGCTGCAGCTCGGGCTCTGGGGCGAGGTCGGGGTGGCCGACGAGCGGGCCGGGCGGGCGCTGGTGCGGGTGCAGGGTCTGCTCGGTCCCGAGGAGGTGCTCACCGGGGTGTCCGGCGGCGGCCGCGGTCCCGGCGAGCGGATCCGGCTCGTGCCCTGGGGCGACGAGCGGGCGCCCCAGGGCGCCGACCCGGAGGCGCCGTGGCCCGGTGTGCTCCCCGCGCCCTCGCCGGCGCGGGTGCCGCCCGAGCCGCTGCCCGCACGGGTCCTCGACGCCGACGGTGCGCCGGTGCGCCGGGCCTCCCGCGGCCGGCTCACGGCCCCGCCCGCCCACGTGGCGCTGGGCACCGACCCGTCGGCCCCCACCGCGCCGGTGCGGGCGTGGGGCGGGCCCTGGCCCGATCCCGGCCGCTGGTGGGACCCGCGGGCGGTGGCCGGGGGCAGCCTGCGCGTCCAGGTCGTGTGCAGCACCGACGCCGACGAGATCGCCGCCGGCCGCGACCCCGAGCCCGACCCGGCGGCCGACCTCGCCCCCGACCCGGTCGCCTCCGGCGCCGACGCCGTCGGCCGCGCCCTGCTCCTGGTCCACCGCGACGGCCGGTGGGCGGTGGAGGGGATCTACGACTGACCGACATCTCCGTTCCGACCCGGCGAGGCGCCGACGATGGGAGAGTGTCCGGAACCGCAGCTCGTCGAGGGGAGGGGTCATGACGCTGACGATCACCGTTGAACGTTCCGGTCCAGCGATCAGGGCCGCCCTCGCGAAACACCGGCCCGAGGAGGGCGCGGCGTTCGAGGCCGAGTTCCGCGAAGCTCTCGATCGCGCGCGTGACACCTTCGACCTCGCTCCGGTGGAGGCAGTCCTGGACCGGTGGTGGGGCATCGCTGCGATTCGCGCGAACCCTCTCACCGACGCCGAGAAGGAGCAGGTTGCCGGGGTCGGTCGAGGCGATGTCGACGGGCTCCTGGCCCGCGACGACCAGGGGAACTGGATCCGGATGTAGATGGCGCGCTACTCGGTGGTGTGGCTCGAGGTCGCGCGAGAGCAGTACGACGGCCTGCCGGGTGAAGCCCGGGACCACATCGACGCCCGACTCGATCAGCTCGCCGAGAATCCTCGTCAGGTCCCTCGCAGTGCGTACGACCACCTCACTGACCAGTGGACCACCGTCTACGGCGACGGTGCCGGCCTGATCCTCTTCGCGCTGGTCGAGCGACCGCCGCGCGTGATCGTCCTGCGCCTGGTGGCCGGGTGACGGCGCGGCGGTCGTCGAGCACCGCCGTCGCTCCCGGTTCCACGAGGACGTCGGCTCGGCGAGCGGAGGGGATGATCGCGTCGAGGCCGACGTCCGTCTCGACGCGATCACGACCCTGGGTCCGCTCGCCCCTCCCGAGAGCCGCCGCCGTCACGCGACCGGCCCCCGCCTGTCGGGCCCGTCGTCTATCGTGTCGAACACGTGTTCGATCGACGGAGCCGGAGGTGCGGATGGGGTGGGGCAACCCGCCGGTGAGCTGGTCGGAGATGGAGCGCCTGCTGGCCGGGCGCCCGGCCGACGGGCCCAGTCTGCAGGGGCGGGGCAACGGGACGCGCAAGGCCATCCAGGGGGATGCCAAGGTCCGGCGGAAGGACGACGAGCCGCACGAGGGCCACATCGGCCCCTGGCCCCCGGACGACTTCGTCCGCGACCCCCTCGCCTTCGACGACGGCGACCGGGTCGACGGCCCGGGCACGATCCGCGCGCCGCGCGACGAGCAGTTCCCCGGCGACGGGGGCGACAGCCCGGCGTGGAGCAGGCACCGCACGCCCTACCGCCCGCCCGCCGGGCAGCGGTCCACGGGCACGACCGTCCCCTACGCCGAGCTGCACGTGCACTCCAACTTCAGCTTCCTCGACGGCGCGTCGCACCCCGAGGAGCTGGTCGAGGAGGCGGCGCGGCTGGGGCTCGAGGCGATCGCGCTGACCGACCACGACGGCATGTACGGGGTGGTGCGCTTCGCCGAGGCCGCGCAGGAGCTGGGGGTCCCGACGGTCTACGGCGCCGAGCTCTCGCTGGGCCTGTCGGCGCCGCAGAACGGCGTGCCCGACCCGGAGGGCGACCACCTGCTGGTCCTCGCCCGCGACCCCGACGGCTACCGGGCGATCTCGCGGGCGATCACCGAGGGGCAGATGCACACCCACGGCGAGAAGGGTCGCCCGGTGTACGACCCCGAGCGCGTCGCGTCGACGCTCGGGGGGCACGTGCAGGTGCTGACGGGGTGCCGCAAGGGGTCGGTGCGCCGGGCGCTCGCGGCGGGCGGCGCGGAGGCGGCGGCCCGCGAGATCGAGCGGCTCGTCGCGCTGTTCGGGGCCGAGAACGTCGCGGTCGAGCTCACCGACCAGGGCCTCCCGGACGACACCGAGCGCAACGCGGCGCTGGCCGAGATCGCCGACCGGGCCGACCGGGGCCGGGGCCTGCGCACCGTGGCCACCACCGGCGCCCACTACGCGACGCCCGACCGCGCGCGGCTCGCGGCCGCGCTCGGGGCGGTCCGGGCGCGGCGCAGCCTCGACGACGCGGAGGGCTGGCTGCCGCCGGGCCCGTCGCACCTGCGCTCGGGGGCGGAGATGGCGCAGCGGTTCGCGCGCCACCCGCAGGCCGTTGAGCACGCCGCGACGCTGGGGCGCGAGTGCGCGTTCTCCCTCGAGCTGCTGGCGCCCGAGCTGCCGCCGTTCGCGGTGCCCGAGGGCGAGACGGAGGCGAGCTGGCTGCGCCGCCTGACGTGGCTGGGGGCGGGCGTGCGCTACGGCGATCGGCTGCGCTCGCCGCGGGCCTACGAGGTGATCGACCACGAGCTGGACGTCATCGAGCGCCAGGGCTTCCCCGGCTACTTCCTCATCGTCGCCGACATCGTGAAGTACTGCGCCGACCACGACATCTACTGCCAGGGTCGGGGGTCGGCGGCCAACTCGGCGGTCTGCTTCGCGCTGGGCATCACCCACGTCGACGCCGTGCTGATGGGCCTGCTGTTCGAGCGCTTCCTCTCCCCGGAGCGCGACGGCTACCCCGACATCGACCTCGACATCGAGTCCGACCGCCGCGAGGAGGCCATCCAGTACGTCTACGCGCGCTACGGGCGCGACCGTGCCGCGCAGGTCGCCAACGTCATCACCTACCGGCCGCGGTCGGCGGTGCGTGACGCCGCCCGCGCGCTGGGGTTCTCGCAGGGCCAGCAGGACGCGTGGAGCAAGCAGATCGACCGCTGGGGCCCGGGCGCCGAGCTCGCGGGGCAGGTGCCCGAGATGCCGCCGGCGGTGGCCTCGCTCGCCGAGCAGATCGCGGGCTTCCCGCGCCACCTGGGGATCCACTCCGGCGGCATGGTCATCTGCGACCGCCCGGTCGACCAGGTGGTGCCCGTGGAGTGGGGGCGGATGCCGGGGCGCAGCGTCATCCAGTGGGACAAGGACGACGCGGCGGCGGTCGGGCTGGTCAAGTTCGACCTGCTCGGGCTGGGGATGCTCTCGGTGCTGCACTACGCGTCCGACCTGGTCGCCGAGCACCACGGGGTGCGGGTGAAGCTGCACGACCTGCAGCCCACCGACCCGGCGGTGTTCGCCATGCTCGCCGAGGGCGACTCGGTGGGCGTGTTCCAGGTCGAGTCGCGGGCCCAGATGGCGACGCTGCCGCGGCTGCGCCCCCGCGAGTTCTACGACCTGGTGGTCGAGGTCGCGCTCATCCGGCCCGGCCCGATCCAGGGCGGGTCGGTGCACCCCTACATCCGGCGGCGCAACGGGCTCGAGCGCGTCGTCTACGACCACCCGCTCTGCGAGCCGGCGCTGGAGAAGACGCTCGGCGTGCCGCTGTTCCAGGAGCAGCTCATGCAGCTCGCGGTCGACGTCGCCGGCTTCTCCGCCGCGGAGGCCGACGAGCTGCGCCGCGCCCTGTCGGCCAAGCGCTCCACCGAGCGGATCGAGCGGATGCGCGAGCGGTTCTACGAGGGGATGGCGGCCAACGGGATCACCGGCGACCTCGCGGACACGATCTTCCACAAGACCAGGGCGTTCGCGAACTTCGGCTTCCCCGAGAGCCACTCGATCAGCTTCGCGTCGCTGGTCTACGTCAGCGCCTGGTACAAGCTCTACTACCCGGCCGCCTTCTGCGCGGCGCTGCTGCGGGCCCAGCCGATGGGCTTCTACTCGCCCCAGTCGCTCACCGCCGACGCCCGCCGGCACGGGGCGGTGGTGCTGGGCCCCGACGTCCTGGTCGCCGACGACACCCCGGGGCTCGAGCCGCACGAGGGCAGCGCCGGCGGGGTCGCGGTGCGGCTGGGGCTCGCGAGCGTGCGGGGGCTGGGCGACGAGGTGGCCGCGCGGATCGTGGCCGAGCGCACCGAGAACGGCGCCTACCGCGACGTCGCCGACCTCGCCCGCCGTGCCGAGCTGACCACCGCCCACGTCGAGGCCCTCGCCACGGCCGGGGCGCTGGGCTGCTTCGGGCTCGACCGCCGCGAGGCGCTCTGGGCCGCCGGCGCGGCCGCCGCCGGGGTCGGGGTGGTCCGCGACGGCGTGCGCCACGACCGCCTGCCCGACACCGCGGTGGGGCTCGAGGCCCCGGCGCTGCCCGGCATGAGCGCGGTCGAGCTCACCGTCGCCGACGTGTGGGCCACCGGCCTGACCCCCGACAGCCACCCGGTGACCCACCTGCGCGCGGCCCTCGACGAGCGCGGCGCGTTCTCGGTGGCCGGGGTCGCGGGGGTGCCCGAGGGCGAGCGGATCGAGGTCGGCGGGGTGGTCACCCACCGCCAGCGCCCCGCGACGGCGGGCGGCACGACGTTCCTCAACCTCGAGGACGAGACCGGCATGCTCAACGTCGTCTGCTCCGAGGGCCTCTGGGCGCGCCACCGCGTCGTCGCCCGCACCAGCGCCGCGCTCGTGATCCGGGGCCGCGTCGAGCGGGCCCACGACGCGCCGACCGTGGTCAACCTGATCGCCGACCGCGTCGAACGCCTCGAGCTCCGCGTGCCGTCGAGCTCCCGCGACTTCCGCTGAGCCCGCACCCCGGGGACAGCACGAGGGGCTCCCTCGCTGCGCCGGACGCAGCGAAGGAGCCCCTCGCTCCCCGCGGGTGGTGCGGTGGCTCAGCCGCCGATGATCGGCTTGCCCATCGGGAGCGCCTTGCCGCCGGTGGCCTGGCCGAGGGCGTCGAAGAACAGGTAGACGCCGACCAGGGTGAACGCGAACACCGCGATGCCGCCGCCGAACAGCAGCCCGGTCGAGCCGCTCGAGGTGCCCAGCAGCACGAGCAGCAGCGCCGCGTCGACCAGCACGAACAGCAGCGTGAACACCGACGGCAGCCGCAGCGAGGCCAGGGTGAGCATGACGATGCCGACCAGCCAGCTCAGCAGGAACGTCACCTGGGCGCCGGTGGCCACGGTGGTGTCGGTCGACGTCGGCCCGAACCAGTCCGCGCCCAGCGACGTCGCGAGCACGGCGAAGCTCAACCAGAACCCGGCGAAGATGCCGAAGATCGCGGCGACCGGCCCGGCCCCGGTGCGGATCGCCCAGACCGTGGCGATGACCTGGCCGAGACCGGTGCACATGAACAGGATCGGGAGCATGCCGACCAGGGCGGTGCTCGAGGCGCCCGTGAACCCGATCAGGTAGAGACCCAGTGCCACCGACCCGATGACGAAGGTGGGTACGCCCACCAGTGCCGGGTTGGCGGCCGCCGCGGCCGCCGCCGCCTCGTCCGCCCCGGTGTCCGGTGCCGCGTGGGCGGCGCCGGCCTGCTCGTCGATCGTGGTCATCCCCACTCCTTCGTGTGTCCGACCGGGATCCGCGCACGGGGCTCGCCCCCTTGCGCTACGAGGCGCAACAGCGTGAATCCGGTGTGTGAGATGAGTGTGGTGTGGGACACGACTCAGAGGGCACCGGACGAACGGAGGGGACCGAACGGAGGGGGGACCTGTCCGTCCGCATCGTGAACCGATCCAGGGCATGCTGGCCCCATGACCGGACGGCGGGGGGACGCACGGGTGCTCCGCGGAGCCGCCCGAGGGGTGCTCGGCGGCGCCGTCGGCACCGCCGCGATGGCCCTCGCGGCCCATCGTCGCCGTCGCCGCTTCACCCGGCGCCACGGGGTCACCCCCGAGGACGCCGGCGTGGTCCTCGACTACGACGACAGCGAGCACGTCGTCATCGCCGCCTCGGTGCTGACGCGCCACGTCATCGGGTGGGCTCCGCGGTCGCCGCAGGAGCGTCAGGCCCTGTTCTGGCTCGTGCACTGGGGGTACGGCTCGGCGGTCGGCGCCGGCCACGTCGCGCTCCAGCACGTCCTGGGCCGCGAGCCGCGGCCGGGGCTGGCGTTCTTCGCGGCGTCCCAGGTGATGGCGCTCGGCCTGTTCCCGGTGCTCGGCGAGACCCCGCCGCCGTGGCGCTGGGAACGGCGCCTGGTCGTCACGAGCTTCGTCCAGCACGCGATCTACGCCGGTGTCGTCGCGGCGGCGAACACCGCGACCGCCCCGCCGGCGCCGACCGCCCGACTCGTGCGCCTCGCCCGCGGCGCCCGACTCGCCCCACTCGGACGCCGCGCCCCCCGATAGCAGCGAACGAGCCGTTCGCTGCGTCTAGGCCGACGAGATACCCGTTCGCTGCGCCACGGATCCGGTCGCGGACGATCGGCCGCGGCGCGGGACAGCCGCACGCGCGCTAGGTTCCCGTGACCGTGGCTGCACCCTCCTCGCGCACCGCGCTCGGGCTCGCCGGGGCGTTCGTGACCGGCGCGTTCATCGTCGCGCAGGCCCGGGTCAACGCGGAGCTCGGCGCCCAGCTCGGCGACGGTCTGGTCGCGGCGGTCATCTCCTTCGGGCTGGGCCTGGTCCTGCTGCTCGTGCTCCTGGCGCTGCTGCCGGCGGGCCGCCGCGGGCTCGGGCGCGTCGGCGCGGCACGGCGTCGTGGGCGGCTGCGGCCCTGGCAGCTCCTGGGCGGTCTCGGTGGCGCGCTGCTCGTCGCCGGGCAGGGCCTGACGGCGCACGTCCTGGGCACGGCGCTGTTCACGATCGCCGTGGTCGCCGGGCAGTCCAGCGGCGGGCTCGTCGTCGACCGCGTCGGGCTCGGGCCCGCCGGGCCGCAGGCCACGACCCCGCCGCGCATCGTCGGCGCGGTCCTCATGCTGGGCGCGGTCGTGCTATCGGTGGCGCCGTCGATCAGCACCGACGCCCCGGTGGTGCTGGCGCTGCTCCCGCTCGCCGCCGGGCTCGCCGTCGCGACCCAGCAGGCCCTCAACGGGCGGGTGGCGGCGGTCGCGGGCGGCTCGGGGACCGGGTCGGCGCAGGACGAGAACGACTCCGTGGTGGCCTCGGTGCTGCCCGCCGCGACGGTCAACTTCGTCGTCGGGGGCGCGGCGCTGGCGGTCGCCGCCGTCGTCGCGGTGCTCCTGCTCGGCCCGCCGAACCCGTTGCCGAGCGCCTGGTACCTCTACCTCGGCGGGCCGTTCGGCGCGCTGTTCATCGGGCTCGGGGCGTGGGTCGTCGGGCAGGTCGGGGTGCTGCTGCTCTCGCTCGGCGCGGTCGCGGGGCAGATCGTCGGCGCGCTCGTGCTCGACGTCGTGCTGCCCTCGGCCGCCGGGACGCCCGGCCTCACGACCGTGCTCGGGGCGCTCCTCACCCTCGTCGCGGCGGGGGTCGCGTCCGCCCCGTGGCCCCTGCGGCGGTCAGCTGCGCGGAACACGGGGTCCGACCTGCCATCATGAGGGTGTGACCGCGACCAAGCTGGACGGGAAGGCCACCCTCGCCGCGATCCTCGACGACCTGAAGACGCGGGTCGAGGCGCTGACCGCCGCGGGCCGGACGCCGGGCCTCGGCACCGTGCTCGTCGGCGACGACCCGGGGTCGCACTCCTACGTCAAGGCCAAGCACAACGACTGCGCGAAGATCGGCATCGAGTCGATCCGCCGCGACCTGCCCGCCGACGCGACCCAGGCCGACGTCGAGCGCGCGATCGACGAGCTCAACGCCGACCCGGCGTGCACCGGCTACATCGTCCAGCTCCCGCTGCCCAAGGGCCTGGACTCGGGCGCCGTTCTCGAGCGGATCGACCCCGCCAAGGACGCCGACGGGCTGCACCCCACCAACCTCGGGCGGCTCGTGCTCCAGGAGCCGGGCCCGCTGCCGTGCACGCCGCGCGGGGTCGTCGAGCTGCTGCGCCGCTACGACGTCCCGCTGAACGGCGCCAAGGTCACGGTGCTCGGGCGCGGCGTCACCGTGGGCCGCCCGCTGGGCCTGCTGCTCACCCTGCGCTCGGTGAACGCGACCGTGACCCTGTGCCACACCGGCACCAAGGACGTCGCCGCCGAGCTGCGCGCCGCCGACGTCGTCGTCGCGGCCGCCGGTGTCCCCGGCCTCGTCACCGCCGACATGATCAAGCCCGGTGCCGCCGTGCTCGACGTCGGTATCACCCGCGGCGAGAACGGCCTGGTCGGCGACGTCGCCCCGGAGGTCGCCGAGGTCGCGTCCTACCTCGCCCCGGTCCCCGGCGGCGTCGGCCCGATGACGCGCGGGATGCTGGTCACCAACGTCGTCGAGAGCGCGGAGCGACTGGCCCAGGGATGATCACCGGACGCCGCGGATGACCGCCGTGACCCCTCGATCGGGACGACCGTCGGGGCCCCCACCGGGGCCACCGGCGGTCGGGTCGCGGCCCGCCCCGGCACCGGGTCAGTCGCCGGGTCAGCCGCCGGGTCAGGCCCCGGACCAGGCCCCGCTCCGGCCCCCCGCCCCGCGGTCCTCTCCGCGGTCCGGCCCCCAGCCAGAGGCGCCGCCCGTCGCGCCCCCGACCTCCCGTCCCGGCGTGCCGCCGCCCGACGAGAGCCCCACCGAGATGCTCCCGGCGGGCCGGCACGCCCGCCCGCCGCGCACACGCGCCGAGACGTGGCGCAAGGTCCGCGGGCACCTGCCCTTCCTCGCGGTCATGCTCGTCGTGGCCGTCGCGTTCGCCCGGATCGGCCTGCAGCACTGGCGCGAGGGCACCACCGAGCTGGGCCTCGCGCTGCTGCTCGGCGGGGTGCTGCGGGCGAGCCTGACCCGCACCGCGGCCGGTCTGCTCGCCGTCCGCAGCCGGCGCGTCGACATCGTCACCTACGTCCTGTTCGGGCTCGTGATGATCCTCGTCTCGCTCACCATCACGGGTGGCCCGATCGCGGCCCGGTGATGCCGCCCACCTGGGTATTCCTCACCCGTCGTGCCCCGCGCCCACGTTGATAGCGTGCGGGCAAGCCAGCCGGCGCCGGTGGTCGGCGCCCCATGAGGAGGTCTCTCGAGTCGTGGCGAAGATCAAGGTAGAGGGCACCGTCGTCGAGCTCGACGGTGACGAGATGACCCGGATCATCTGGCAGTTCATCAAGGACAAGCTGATCCACCCGTACCTCGACATCGATCTCGAGTACTACGACCTGGGCATCGAGAAGCGCGACGAGACCGACGACCAGGTCACGGTCGACGCGGCGAACGCGATCAAGAAGCACGGTGTCGGCGTCAAGTGCGCGACGATCACGCCGGACGAGGCGCGCGTCGAGGAGTTCGGCCTCAAGCGCATGTACCGCTCGCCCAACGGGACGATCCGCAACATCCTCGGCGGCACCATCTTCCGCGAGCCGATCGTCTGCTCGAACATCCCGCGCTACGTCCCGCACTGGACGAAGCCGATCGTCGTCGGCCGTCACGCGCACGGCGACCAGTACCTGGCGCAGGACTTCAAGGTCCCCGGCCCGGGCACCGTCACCATCACCTACACCCCCGACGGCGGGGGTGAGCCGATGGAGTTCCAGGTCGCGAAGTTCCCGGAGGACGGGGGCGTCGCGCTGGGCATGTACAACTACAAGAACTCGATCGTCGACTTCGCCCGCGCCTCGCTGCGCTACGGCCTCGACCGCGGCTTCCCGGTCTACATGTCGACGAAGAACACCATCCTCAAGGCGTACGACGGCATGTTCCGCGACACCTTCGAGGAGATCTTCGAGTCGGAGTTCAAGGCCGACTTCGAGAAGGCCGGTCTCACCTACGAGCACCGCCTCATCGACGACATGGTCGCCGCCGCCCTGAAGTGGGAGGGCGGCTACGTCTGGGCCTGCAAGAACTACGACGGCGACGTGCAGTCCGACATCGTCGCGCAGGGCTTCGGCTCGCTCGGTCTCATGACCTCGGTGCTCATGACGCCCGACGGCACCGTCGAGGCCGAGGCCGCCCACGGCACGGTGACCCGGCACTTCCGCCAGCACCAGCAGGGCAAGGAGACGTCGACCAACCCGATCGCGTCGATCTTCGCCTGGAGCCGTGGCCTCGCCCAGCGCGGCCGCCTCGACGGCAACGACGCCCTCGTCGACTTCGCGCAGAAGATCGAGGACGTCTGCATCGCGACCGTCGAGGACGGCAAGATGACCAAGGACCTGGCGCTGCTCATCGGCAAGGACGCGCCGTACCTCAACACCCAGGACTTCCTCGACGCGATCGACGAGGGCCTGCAGAAGGCCGTCGCGAGCTAGTCCGCTCGACGTCCGCGCGACGGGCCCCGTCCGACCTCGTCGGGCGGGGCCCGTCGTCGTCGGGCTCCGTGGGTACGGCGTGGCGCCGGGTGGGCACCCCGGGCCGTTGGCACGCCCCGCAGCCCGTCGCCGCCGGAGGATCCCCCATCACTGACACACTCGGGTCCATGGACGAGGCCCCCGCCTCCCGGGACATCGCTCGTGGTCACACGCCCACGCGCGGACACCTCATCGGCGAGGGGCTGGCCTGGACCGCGCGGTGGAGCCTGCGGTTCCTGCTGGTCGTGGCCGCCCTGACGGTGGTCGGGTACCTGGTCATCGCGCTGTGGGACGTCATGTTCCCGGTGTTCCTCGGCCTCGTCATCGCGACGGTGCTGGAGCCGCCGGTGACGTGGCTGCGCAACCACCGGTGGCCCGGGACGCTGGCGACCGCGGTGGTGCTGCTGCTCGGGCTGGCGGTGTTCGGCGGGATCATCGCGGCCATCGCCCCCGCGGTGGCGGGGCAGGCCCCGGCGATCGGCCAGGGGGCCGTCGGCGGGATCCAGCAGATCCAGGGCTGGCTGCAGGGCCCGCCGTTCAACCTGGGCGCGAGCCAGATCGGCCAGTACGTGCAGGCCGCGGTCGAGCGCCTCCAGCAGAGCGCGGGCCAGATCGCCACCGGTGTGCTGACCGGCCTCACCACGGTGGCCAACAGCGTCATCAACGCCGTGCTCGCGCTCGTGCTCGCGTTCCTGTTCGTCAAGGACGGCCCGACGTTCCTGCCGTGGCTGCGCCGCGTCGCGGGCCCGACGTCCGGCGGCCACCTCGCGGAGATCGGCGCCCGCTCGTGGCTGCGCCTGGGCGGCTTCATCCGCAGCCAGGCGCTCATCGGGTTCGTCGACGCGCTGTTCATCGGCGTCGGCCTCGTGATCTTCGGGGTGCCGCTCGCCCTGCCGCTCGCGGTGCTGACGTTCTTCGGCGCGTTCATCCCGATCATCGGCGCGCTCGTCGCCGGGGCGCTGTCGGTGCTCATCGCGCTGGTGGTGCAGGGCCCCGGGACGGCGATCGGCGTGCTGATCCTCATCCTCGCCGTGCAGCAGATCGAGGGGAACCTGCTCCAGCCGCTGGTCCAGGGCCGCGGGCTGGGGCTCAACTCGGCGATCGTCATCCTCGCCGTGACCGCGGGCTCGAGCCTCGCGGGCATCGCCGGGGCGTTCCTCGCGGTGCCGGTGGCGGCGGTGATCGCCGAGATCCTCCGCTACTTCGGCGAGCAGATCGACCTGCGCACCGGCGCCCAGGACGAGCCGAGCGAGGACGCGGTCGCCGAGATGCAGGACGACGACGCGGAGTTCGAGCCCGAGCCCGACACGGAGACCGATTCCGGCGACTCGATCGAACCCGCGGATCGGCCCACCGCGGCGGACAGCGACGGGACGACCCCGGGAACGGCGACGACCCCGCGCACCTGAGGCGCGGGGTGTCTCAGCGTGGCGACCAGGCTGACGTTGAACGTCAGGAAATCCGCCAGCTCGATCGCGCACGAGGGGCGGCCCGGACGTTCCGGGCCGGCCCTCGTCGTGCGGGCCTAGCGTCCGAGCAGCACTCCGCGCGGGTCGCGGACCAGCGCCGCGGTCTCGGCGCGGCGCACCCACGCCACGACGGCGACGAGCACGAGGACGACGGCCGGCAGGAGGATCATCGCGCCACCGATGGTGGCCGCGGTCGTCGTCACCGCGCCGATCATCAGCAGGACGCAGCAGGTGGCGGTGAGCCCGGCGAGGCGGGGGATCAGCAGGCCGACCGCCGCCGCGAGCTCGACGACGCCGAGCGCGACCACGCCGGCCGGGCCGATGCCCATCATCGCGAACCCGGCGACGTTGGCCGGGTCGAGCGAGACCTTGCCGAACCCGGAGAACAGGTACAGCGCGGCCAGCAGGACCTGCAGGACGACGAGGCCCCAGCGCGCCGCCCGGGGACGCGTGGCGGTCGGGGCCTCGGTGGCGGTCGTGGTGCTCATCGTGCATCTCCTCGGTTGGACAACCTGTTGGTTGGATATGAAAACAGGACCAAGGAGTGCGGTCAAGGGGTCAGCTGAGAGCGAGCTCGTACGACTGCCCGTGGAGCTCGTCGCCGAACTCGGTGTGGCGCTCCTCGCCGGTGAGCACGAAGCCGGCCTCGAGGTAGAGGTGCCGGGCGGCGGCGAGCGGCTCGTTGGTCCACAGGACGAGGCGCGCATAGCCGGCGTCGCGGGCGAACGCGATGCACCGCGCGACGAGGTCGCGGCCCACGCCGTGGCCGCGGGCCGCGGGGGCCACGAGGAGGAGGCGCAGCCGCGCGGTCCGCTCGTCGTCGCGGACGCACAGCACGCTGCCGACGCGGACGCCGTCGAGCTCGGCGATCCAGCCGGCGTCGCGTCCGGGGCGGGCGTGCGCGGCGTGGTCGGCGACGATCCGCGAGGTCACGGCCTCGACGGCCCAGTCGTACTCGGCGGCGTAGAGCTCCCCGTGGGCCATGAGCACCCAGCCCAGATCCCCGGGGCGCCCGAGCTCCCGGATCGTCACCTCACCCATCGCGACCTCCTCACTGAAACGACTGTTTCAGTGAAGCACACTGGTCCGGTGTCCGAGGAGGGTTCCGCGCGGCAGCAGGAGCTGCTCGAGGCCGCGTACGCGTGGGTGCTCGAGCGCGGCTGGGCGGGGATGTCGCTGCGCCCGCTGGCCGAGGCGATCGGGTCGAGCCCGCGTGTGCTGCTGTTCCTCTTCGGCAGCAAGGACGGGCTGGTGCGCGCGCTGCTGGCGCGCTCGCGGGCCGACCAGCTCGCGGTCGTCGACGCCGTCGGCGGGGGCGGGGACCTCGCCGCGGTGGGCGGGCGCGTCTGGGCGTGGCTCGCGGCGCCCGAGCACCGCGCGCTCCTGCGGCTGTGGCTCGAGGGCTACACGCACTCCGTCGCCGACCCCGGCGACGGCCCGTGGGCGGGGTTCGCGGCGCGCACCGTCGCCGACTGGGACGCGCTGTTCGCCGAGCACCAGTCCGTCGACGACCCCGCCGAGCGCGCCCTGCTCCTCGCGGTCCTGCGCGGGGCGCTGCTCGACCTCCTCGCGACCGGCGACGCCGCCCGTCTCGACGCCGCCGTCGCCGCGCACCTGGCGAGGCTCTGACGTGCGAGCGATGCGGCATCGCTGGCGTCAGAAGCCAGGATCGCCACATCCTCGGTGACGCGACACGCCGGGGAGCGGGCGTCGTCCGGGGTGAGTCAGCGTGGCGGCCACGCTGACGTTGAAGGTCAGGAAAGCCGCCACGATCATCGGCATCAGGCGGCGAGGCCCACGAGTGCCGCGAGCACGGTGGCGAGTCCGAGCACGAGGAAGGCCATCGGGAACCCACCGACGATCGAGGCCACGGCGACGCCGCCGGCCGGAGCGAGCGCGACCGCGAGGCTGACGGGCGCCGAGAAGACACCGTTGATCCGGCCGAAGGCGCGGGTGCCCCAGCGGTCCGAGACGGTCGAGGCCTGCAGCAGCGTGCTCAGGCCGCGACCGGCGCCGGCGACGACGGCGAGCGCGATGAGCAGCGCCGCCGGACCGGGGACGAACGCGAGCGCCACCACACCGGCACTGCCGAGCAGGAGGACGCCGGCGAGACGGGTGCGCGGGGTCGACCGTCGCACCAGCGGCACGAACGCCAGCCGGCCGAGCACCTGCCCCGCGCCGGTGAGCCCGAGTCCCAGCGCGGCCAGATCGAGGTCGAGGCCGCGGTCCATGAGCAGCGGGATCAGGTTGATCGTCGCCGCGAAGAGCCCGAAGGTGCCGACGGTCATGACGACGGTGACCACGGCGAACCGCGGGCTGCGCAGCACCGACCGTGCGTGCGCCGCGTCGTCGGCCTCCGACGTGCCCTTCCCGTGCGGACGCCACGGCGGCGTCAGGAAGACCGCGTGCAGCGGCACGGTGACGACGGCGAGCACGACGGCCAGCACGAGGTAGGTCTCGCGCCACCCGAGCCCGCCGAGCAGGGCGGCCGTCAGCGGTGCGAACACGGTGCTGGCGAAGCCGGCGACGAGGGTGACGGTCGTGAGGGCGCGGACGCGCTGCTCGCCGTACCAGCCGGTGAGCGCCGCGAACGCGGGCGGGTAGAACGTCGCGGACTGGGCGAGCCCGGCGAGCGCCCACGCCGCGTAGAACAGGGGCAGGGTCGGCGCGGCGGCGATCGCGACGACGGCGAGGACGCCGACCACGGAGCCCGTGGTCATCACGACCCGCGGCCCGTGGCGGTCGATGAAGCGGCCGACGACGATCCCGGCGCCCGCCGACACGAGCGCCCCGAGGGAGAACGCGCCGGTCGCGGCCCCGATCGACCAGCCGGTGTCGGTGCTGATCGCCGTCACGAGCACCGGGAACGCGTAGTAGAGGACACCCCAGCTGACGATCTCGGTCACGCACAGCGCGGCGAGGGCGCGGCTCCGGGCCTCCACATCGCCCACCCTGGACCACGGGCACGCGGCGTGCTCCGTGATCGTGGGGGCTTTCCTGACGTTGAACGTCAGCGTGGCCGCCACGCTGAGACACCCCGTGCCTCGGTGATCCCGCGGCGCACACGCCGGCGATGCCGCATCGCTCGCACGGCGCGTACGTTCGAGGCCGTGGTCGTCCCCGCCGATCTCCCGCACCCCCTGTCGCTCCCGCGACCGCTGGCCGAGCTCCCCGCACCGGCGGAACCGTCGCGCACCGACGTGCGGGTGGCGCTCGGGCGGGCCGCGGACGGAACGCTCGCCGACGACCCCGAGCACCCCGCGACGCTGGCCGACGCGACGACGCTGCTCGCCGCGCGGGGCGAGGAGCTCGACGCGCTGCTGGGGCTCGCCGCCGCCCGCCGCGACGAGCACCTCGCCGGCGAGGGGCGCCCCGGCGTCGTCACGTACAGCCCCAAGGTCTTCGTCCCGCTGACCCGGCTGTGCCGCGACCGCTGCCACTACTGCACGTTCGCCACCGTGCCCGGGCGCCTGCCCGCGGCGTACCTCGAGCGCGACGAGGTCCTCGAGATCGCCCGCGCCGGCGCCGAGCAGGGCTGCACCGAGGTGCTGTTCACGCTCGGCGACCGGCCCGAGGAGCGCTGGGCCGCCGCCCGCGACTGGCTGGGCGCCCGCGACCTGAGCACCACCCTCGAGCACGTCGAACAGTCGGCCCGAGCCGTCCTCGACGAGACCGGCCTCCTGCCGCACCTCAACCCCGGCGTCATGGACCTCGTCGAGCTCCAGCGGCTGCGCGGGGTGTCGCCGTCGATGGGGATGATGCTCGAGACGACGGCGACGCGGCTCTGGTCGCAGCCGGGCGGCGCGCACTTCGGCTCCCCGGACAAGGAGCCCGCCCTGCGCCGCCGCGTCATCGACGACGCCGGCCGTGCGCGCGTGCCGTTCACCAGCGGGATCCTCGTCGGCATCGGCGAGCACCGCGCCGAGCGGGCGCAGTCGCTGCTCGTGCTCGCGGAGTCGGCGCGCCGGGGCGGGCACCTGCAGGAGGTCATCGTCCAGAACTTCCGCGCCAAGCCCGACACAGCCATGCGCGGGGAGCCCGACGCCGAGTTCGACGCGTTCGTCGCCGCGGTCGCCGTCGCGCGCCTGATCATGCCACTCGGTGTCAGTGTCCAGGCCCCGCCGAACCTCGCGGGCGACCTCGACGACTCGCAGAGCGCCGCCGACGACCAGGCCCTGCTGCTGCGCGCCGGCATCGACGACTGGGGCGGCGTCTCGCCCGTCACCCCCGACCACGTCAACCCCGAACGCCCCTGGCCCGGCCTCGACGCGCTGCGGGCCGTCACCGGCGCGGCGGGGTTCACCCTCAGCCCGAGGTTGACGATCTACCCGCGCTACGTCCGCGAGCCGAACCAGTGGCTGCACCCCGACCTCGTCGACCCGGTCATCGCCCTCGCCGACCAGCAGGGGCTGGCCCGCCCCCGCCAGCCGGCCGCGGCGCGGTGAGCGTCCGCACCCACCTCGGCCCCCACCTCTCCGCGGCCGAGGCCGACCCCGCCGGCCTGTCCGACGAGGCCTACGTCGAGCTGCTCGGCGCCGACGGCGAGGAGCTCGACGCGCTGGCCGCGATCGCCGACGGCGTGCGCCGCGAGGCGGTCGGCGACCAGCTGACCTTCGTCGCCAACCGCAACCTCGATACCGCCGTCGTCCGCGACCCCGACCACGCGGACGCCCTGGTCGACGAGGCGTGGGCGCTCGGCGCGACGGAGGTCTGCGTGCAGGGCCCGCTGCCGGCCGACGTCCCGGACCGGGCGCCGCTCGACCTCGTCGCGCTGGTCACCGGGCGGCTGCCGCTGCACCTGCACGCGTTCCGTCCCGCGGAGGTCGCCGACGCCGCCGCGCGCCTCCGGCTCAGCCCGCGGGAGTTCCTGATCGCCGCCCGCGAGGCCGGTCTCGGGTCGGTGCCGGGCACCGCGGCGCGCATCCTCGACGACGACGTCCGCGCGCTGCTCACCGACGGCACCGACATCCCCGCCGCCCGGTGGATCGAACTCGTCACCACCGCGCACGAGGTCGGCCTGCGCTCCACGGCGACGATGGTCTACGGGCACGTCGAGACGCCGGCCGAGCAGGTCGCGCATCTGCGCGCCCTCGCCGCGATCCAGGACCGGACGGGCGGGTTCACCGAGTTCATCGCCATGCCACTCATGCCCGAGGCCCACCCAGCGGGCGGATTTCCTGACGTTGAACGCCAGCGTGGCCGCCAGGCTGACAGACCCCGGGAGACGCGAGCCCTGCACGCCGTCGCGCGGTTGCTGCTGCACGGGCGGATCGCGCACGTCCAGGCGGCGTGGCCCAAGCTCGGGCCCGAGCTCACGACCGCGGTGCTGCGCGGGGGTGCCGACGACGCCGGCGGCCTGCTCCTCGACGGCGCGCTCGATCCCGCCGCCGGGGCGGAGGCGGGCCGGCAGCTCACGCTCGTGCAGGTCGAGGCGCTCGCCGCCGACCTCGGCCGCACGCCGCGCCAGCGCACCACCGTCTACGGCGACCCGCCCCCCGAACGGATGGCGGTCCTGCGCGCCTGACCCCGCCCGGCCGTACGGTGACGCCATGGTCGACGGCGACACCGGGCGCGCACGTCTGTGGCTCGCGCTCACCCTCCTCGCGATCCCGGCCGTCGGCGGTGCGGTCGCGGTGCTCCAGCTCGCCTGACAGCCGGACGCACCGGGCGTAGGTTCGGGTCGTGGCTGATCACGGCGCGGGGTCCCCGGGATCACCGTGAGCGCACCCGTCGACGTCGACGTCGCCGTGGTCGGGGCCGGGTTCGCCGGCATCGGCCTGGGCGTGCGGCTGGCCCGCCGCCGGCGCGAGTCGTTCGTGCTGCTCGAGCGCGCCCACGGGGTGGGCGGGACGTGGCGCGACAACCGCTACCCCGGCGTCGCCTGCGACGTGCCGAGCCACCTGTACTCGTTCTCGTTCCGCCCGAAGCCCGACTGGTCGCGGGTGTTCGCGCCGGGCTCGGAGATCCACGACTACCTGCGCGACTCCGCCCGCGACGAGGGCCTCGACCCGCACCTGCGCCTCGGCACCGAGATGCAGCGCGCCCGCTGGGACGGCACGCGGTGGCGGATCGCGACGTCGTCGGGGACCTACCGCGCGCGGGTGCTCGTCGTCGCCGCCGGGCGCCTGTCCGAGCCGCGCATCCCCGAGATCCCCGGCCTCTCGGACTTCGACGGCCCCGTCTTCCACTCCGCGCGCTGGGACGGCGCCGCCGCGCTGGGCGGGCGCCGCGTCGGCGTCGTCGGCACCGGGGCCTCGGCCGCGCAGATCGTGCCCGCGCTCGCCGGCACGGCCGCCCACCTCGTCGTCTTCCAGCGGACCCCGCCCTGGGTCGTGCCGCGCGGCGACCGCGCCTACACCGAGCAGGAGCGCCGGACGTTCGCGCTCGACCCCGCCGCCGAGCGCGCCCTGCGCGAGGAGCTCTTCGACGAGGCCGAGGGCGCCATCGGGGCCCGTCGGCGGGTCCGCCCCGACATCGACCGGCTGCGCGACCGCGCCCTGGACCACCTCGCCGCGCAGGTGCCCGACGCCCGCCTGCGCGCCCGCCTGCGCCCGGACTACGAGATCGGCTGCAAGCGCATCGTCATCTCCGACGACCTCTACCCGGCGCTGGGTCGCGACGACGTGACCCTCGAGCCGAGCGCGCTGCACCGCGTCGAGAAGACCACCGCGGTCGCGGCGTCGGGCGCCCACCACCCGCTCGACGCGCTCGTGCTCGCCACCGGGTTCTGGACGACGCGGCTGCCGTTCGCGCAGCGCATCGAGGGCCGTCTCGGCCTGCTCGCCGACCGCTGGGCCGACGGGATGACCGCGCACGCGTCCACGGCGGTGCACGGCTTCCCCAACATGTTCGTGCTCAACGGGCCCAACGCGAGCCTCGGGCACAACTCCGCCGTCTACATGATCGAGGCGCAGATCGACCACGTCCTCGGCGCGCTGGACCATCTCGCCGGGACGGGGGAGCCCCTCGAGGTCACCGCCGAGGCCGAGGAGGCCTACACCCGCGAGATCGACGCGATGAGCGCGGACACGGTGTGGCTGCAGGGCGGGTGCCGCAGCTGGTACGTCGACGAGACCAGCGGGCGCCTGACGCTGCTCTGGCCCGGCACGGCCCGGTCGTTCCGGGCGCGGAACGGGACGTTCGACCCTCGGCCGTACGGGCAGTCGGCGGTGTCCGCTGCTCCTGCGGGCGGCGAGTGACCGGCGGCCACGCGGGGTAGCTACGTCCCACGCGGGCCGCGCCGGTCCGCGGTGAGTCGGGGACCGCGAGAGGAACGCGCCAGCGATGACGAGCGCCAGCACGACCGACACGGAGAACGGGGCGGCCGAGCCGACGCAGCTGGAGAAGCTGCGGGCCAAGTACCCCTGGCTCGACCACCTCGTCAAGGCCGCCACCCGGTACACCGAGAAGCACGGTGACCACTACGCCGCGGCGATCACGTTCTTCTCGATCCTCGCGCTCGTCCCGCTGCTCATGGTCGCGTTCGCCGCGGCGGCCTTCGTGCTGGCCAACGACCAGGCGCTGCTCACCGAGATCCAGAACAGCATCACGGCAGCGGTCCCGCCCGGCCTGGGCGACCTGCTCAACTCCGTCATCGACCAGGCCATCGCGCAGCGCAACGCGGTCGGCATCATCGGTCTGCTCGGTGCCCTGTTCTCCGGGCTCGGGTGGATGAGCAACCTGCGCGAGGCCCTCTCGGAGCAGTGGGACCAGCGCGGCGAGCCGCCGTCGATCGTCAAGCGCTACGGCAGCGACCTGCTCGCCATGGTCGGGCTCGGGCTGGCGTTCGGGCTCTCGTTCGCCGTGACCGCGGTCGCGACCGGCCTGTCGAACACGATCCTCGACTTCCTGGGCCTCGGCGACGCCGGCTGGGCGCACGTCCTGTTCGTCATCGCCGGCATCGTCATCACCGTCGCCGCGAACTGGCTGGTCTTCCTCTGGGTCATCGCCCGGCTGCCCCGCGAACCGGTGACCCTGCGGTCGGCGGCCCGCGCGGCCCTGCTCGCCGCGGTCGGGTTCGTGATCCTGCAGCAGATCATGACCGTCTACATCAGCAGCGTGACCAACTCGCCCGCCGGCGCCGCCTTCGGCCCGATCATCGGTCTGCTGGTGTTCGCGAACTTCGTCTCGCGGTTCATCCTGTTCGTCACCGCCTGGGCCGCCACGCTCAAGGAGAACGAGCGCGAGGAGCTCCCCGAGCCCGCCCCGGTGATCGTCCGGCCCGCGGTGACGGTCGGGCGCGTGCCCGGACCGCGCGCCACGGCGGGCCTGCTCGGCGCTGGCGCCATCCTCGGCGTGCTCGGCCTCGGGCTGGGCGGCCGGCGCCGCGACCGCGACTCCTAGGGCTGGTCCGCGGGCCCCAGCCACGCGCAGGCCATCAGCGCCAGCTCCACGTCGAGCCGGTCGTTCTCCGAGGAGCCGAGCGGCCGGCCGCGGACCTCGTGGGCCCGCGCGACGCGGTACTTGACGGTGTTGCGGTGCACCTGCAGGCGCGTCGCGGCCGTCGCGAGGCTGCCGCCGGTCGCGAGGAACACCCGCAGGGTCTCGCGTAGCCGCCCGACGCCGGGCTCGGGATCGGCGAGCGGGCCGAGGACGCGCCGCACCCAGGCCCGCGCGCCCTCGCGGTCGGCACACAGCAGCGCGACCGCGCCGACCTCGTCGAACAGCGTCACCGCGGGCGCGCCCGTGCCCGACGCGAGCGCGACGTCGCGGGCCCGTCGGGCCTGGTCGTGGGTGGTGCGGAACCCGGCGACGCCGGCCAGCGGCGCGCCGCCGGCGACGTGCAGCCCCGGGCCGTGGCGGGCGACCGCCCGGGCGAGCGCCTCGCGCGGCGGGTCGCCCTCGTCGCGGCGCGTGACCCAGACCCAGGCGCTGCCGGCGTCCCACGGCACCACCAGCGGCCGCCCGACCGCGTCGAGCGCCGCCCCGACGTCCAGCGCCACCCGTTCCAGGGCCGCGACCGCGTCGGCGGTCCCGGACGACGGCGGCTCGTCGGCCCACACCACGAGCCCGAGGTGCACGGGCGCGAGCCGGTAGGCCAGCGTCGTCTCGACGGCGAGCTGCTCGTCGGGGTCGGTGGGCGTGCGCCCGGCGAGGACGTCGCGCACGCGCGCGAGACGCAAGGCGTGCCGGCCCTGGCGCCAGTGCTCGCGCTCGGACTCGTAGGCGCCGATGACGTGCTGGGTGACGTGGTCGACGTAGTCCATGACCACGAGCACGATCCGCTGCGACGCCGCCGCGGCCGCCTCCCCGGGCCGGCGCGCGGCCTCGGCGAACGCCCACTCCATGAGGTGCGACTGGCCGACGCGGTAGGCGCGGACGAGGGCGTTGACGGGGACCTCGCGCTGGGCGAGGCGCCGCGCGTAGGCCATCGCCGCCGCCGGGGGCTCGACGTCGCGCGGGTCGAGGTCGTGGCGCAGGACGTGCAGGATCGTCTCGACGTTGCCCTCGACGCTCGCGGCCAGCAGGTCGAGCAGCGCGGGGTCGCCGCGCAGGTCGTCGATGCGGCTGGCGAGCACGTCGCTGATCGAGGCGCTGACCTCGGCGCGGTGGGGGGCGAGTGCGGCCGCGACCTCGGCGACCTCGGCCACCGCGTCCTCCGGGGTGGGGGACGGCTCGACCATGACCACCCTGCGACCACCACCCCGAGTGCGCCTGCGCCGGCCCCCTCCGGCCGACCGTAGCCGCCCCGGGATGTGACGACCAGCACTCGCCGCGACACCGCACCGTGGGACGACGGCGGGGACAAGGCCGGGCGCGGTGATTCGTCCCCGGCGCACAAGCGACGTCCGTGTGCGCTGCATCACGCTCGGTGGGACCCGTCCCCGACCTCCCAGGGAGCCCCCACATGGCCGTCCACCCCGAGGCGCAGGCACTCCTCGACGCGCTGGTCGAACAGGGCATGCCGCCGATCGAGTGCATGACCGTCCCGCAGGCCCGCCAGGCCGCCGGGGCCTTCGTCGACCTGCAGCCCCCGGCGGAGGAGGTCGGCACCGTGTCCGACCGCGCGATCCCCGGCCCCGGCGGCGACATCCCCGCGCGGATCTACGTCCCGCACGGCGGCGGCAGCGGCGGCGTGCTCGTGTACTTCCACGGCGGCGGCTGGGTGATCGGCGACCTCGAGACCGTCGACCGGCCGTGCCGCTCGATCGCGAACGCCGCGGACGTCGTCGTGGTGTCGGTCGAGTACCGCCTCGCGCCCGAGCACGTGCAGCCCGCCGCGTTCGACGACTGCTACGCGGCCACCGCGTGGGTCGCCGACCACGCCGACGAGCTCGGCGTCGACGCGTCGCGCCTCGCGGTCGGCGGCGACTCGGCGGGCGGCCACCTCGCGGCCGCGGTCAGCCTCGCCGCGCGCGACCGCGGCGGCCCGGCGATCGCGTTCCAGATGCTGCTCTACCCGGTCGTCGACTTCGACTGGACCAGCCCCTCGATCACCGAGAACGCCGAGGGCTACCTGCTCGGGCGCGCCACCATGCAGTGGTTCTGGGCGCACTACCTGGGCGCCACCGACCCCGCCGACGACCCGTACGCCTTCCCGCTGCGCGCCCCCGACCTCTCCGGGCTGCCCCCGGCGTTCGTCGGCACCGCCGAGTACGACCCGCTGCGCGACGAGGGCGAGTCGTACGCCCGCCGGCTCGAGGAGGCGGGCAACACCGTCACCGCGAAGCGCTACGACGGCATGATCCACGGCTTCCTCTGGACGCTCGGCGCGACGCCGTCGGGTGCCGTCCTGGTCGACGACGCCGTCGCCGCCCTGCGCCCCGCCCTCAGCCCCACCGTCTCCGCCTGATCCCGACGACCAGAGGAGGAGCACCGTGACCATCACCGAGAGCAGCCCCACCACGCGGGCCGGCGGGAGCGGGGACGTCGAGCACGTCGACGTCCTCGTCATCGGCGCCGGCGTCTCCGGCATCGACGCCGGTCACCACCTGCGTGAGCGCTTCCCCGACAAGACGTTCGCCATCCTCGAGAAGCTGCCCGGCCGGGGCGGGACGTGGTGGACCCACCGCTTCCCGGGCGCCCGCTCGGACTCCGACCTGTTCACCTACGGCTACGCCCACAAGCCGTGGCGCGGGCCGTCGATCGCCACCTCCGAGGAGATCACCAACTACCTCGACGAGGTCATCGAGGAGGACGACCTCAAGGCGGTCATCCGCTACCGGCACACCGTGACGGCGGCGAGCTGGTCGTCGGCCGAGCAGCTGTGGACGGTCGACGTCCACCGCGAGGACACGGGCGACACGCTGCAGATGACCTGCGGCTTCCTGTGGATGTGCCAGGGCTACTACAACCACGCCGACCCCTACAAGCCCGACTGGCCGGGCACGGACCGCTTCCGCGGGGTGATCGTCCACCCGCAGCAGTGGCCGGAGGACCTCGACTGGACCGGCAAGCGCGTCGTCGTCATCGGCAGCGGCGCGACGGCGGCGACGGTCGTGCCGGCGATGGCCGAGTCGGCCGCGCACGTGACGATGCTGCAGCGCACGCCGACGTTCGTCGCCGCGGTGCCGAAGACCCACGAGCTCGCGGTCCAGCTGCGCGCGCTCGACATCCCCGAGGAGTGGACCCACGAGATCCTCCGCCGGGCCTACATCGAGCAGTTCAACGAGCTGACCCGGATGTGCCAGGAGACCCCGGAGGAGGCGCGGACCTGGCTCCTCGACGAGATGCGGCCCTACCTGCCCGAGGGCTACGACGTCGAGAAGGACTTCAACCCGGGCTACCGCCCGTGGCAGCAGCGGATCGCGGTGGTCCCGGACGGCGACATCTTCACCGCAATCAGCGAGGGCCGGGCGTCGGTGGTCACCGACACCATCGACACCTTCACCGAGACCGGCATCCGGGTCTCCTCGGGCGAGGAGCTCGAGGCCGACATCGTCGTCTCGGCGACCGGGTTCAACCTCAGCGCCCTCGGTGACATCCCGTTCACCGTGGACGGCGAGCCCGTCGACGTGTCGCAGCAGGTCACGTGGCGCGGGATCATGATCTCGAACCTGCCGAACATGGCCTACGTCTTCGGCTACTTCCGCCACAGCTGGACGCTGCGGGCCGACCTCGTCAGCGACCTGATCTGCCGGCTGATGACGACGATGGAGAACCGGGGGGCCCGCTCGGTCACCCCGACCCTGCGGGCCGAGGACGCGGACATGGAGATCCGTCCGTGGTCGGACCCGGAGAACTTCAACTCCGGGTACGTCATGCGCTCGCAGGACAAGATGTTCAAGCAGGGCGACCGCGTGCCGTGGACGCACATGCACGAGTACGCCGAGGAACGCCACACCCTGCCCGCCGCCGACCTCGACGACGGGACGCTGCACTACGAGTAGCTAGCGGTACGCCGAGCGCCGGACCTTGCCCGCGTCGTCGCGCAGCGCCTCGGCCGAGCGCCGCCACGCCCGTGGCCGCTTGGCCGGGGAGAGCCGCGCGGCAACGTGGGCGTCCAGGTCGGCGTCGGTGACGTCGCCGTCCGTCTGCACCACGGCGTGGGCCACCGAGCCGAGATCCTCGTCGGGGGCCGGCACGACCACGACCGACACGACGGCCGGGTGCTCGAGGACCGCCGCCTCGATCTCGGCCGGGTACACGTTCTGGCCGCCCACGACGATCATGTCCTTGGCGCGGTCGGCGAGGTAGAGGTAGCCGTCGGCGTCGAAGGACCCCATGTCGCCGAGGGACTCCCAGCCGCCGGGGCGTGCGCGCGCCTCCGCCCCGATGTAGCGGTAGGTCGTGCGCCCGGGCTCGGGACGCAGCCAGAGCTCGCCGACCTCGCCGACGGCGCAGCGCCGGTCCCCGTCGAGGGTGCGGGCCTCGATCTCCCCACCGGTCACGCGGCCCACGGAGCCGGGGTGCTCGAGCCACTCGCGGCCGGTGATCGACGTGCGCGCCTGCGCCTCGGTGCCGGCGTAGCCCTCGAGGACGCGGTCGGGGCCCAGCCACTCGATGACCGCGCGCTTCACCGCGGGCGGGCACGGGGCGCCGATGTGGAACAGGGTGCGCAGGGCGGGGAGGGCCGGCAACGAGCCGTATCCACCGGTCGAGCTCCGCTGCGCTCCGTCTCCCGCCAGCCGGACCATCCGCCCCATCATCGTCGGCACCGCGTAGATCCACGTCGCCGCGTGCTCGTCGGCGAGCGCCACCGCGCGGGCGGCGTCGAAGCGCCCCATCAGCACGACGTGGTTGCCCCGCAGCAGCGCGAGCAGCGAGAACAGGTACGGCGCGTTGTGGAACAGCGGCGCCGTGCACAGGAACGTGCCGTCCGGCTCGATGCGGTAGACGTCGGCGCGGCTGGCGACGATGTCGAGGACGCCCGGCTCGCCGGCGACGATGACCTTGGGGCGGCCGGTCGAGCCGCCCGAGGTCGGCGCCTTCCAGGCCGGCGGCGCCGGGGCGGGCGGCGGCGGGGTGTCGGGGCCGTCGGGCTCGTGGCCGAGCGTCAGCGCGTCCGTGCCGTGTGGCGCGACACCCGGGTCGGTGCCCGGCGCGAGGCCGGCGACGACGGGCGGGCGCACCACGTCGAGCACGGCGGCGAGCTCGGCCGCCGAGAGCTTGTGCGACACCGGCTGCGGGACCGCGCCGAGCTTCCACGCCGCGAGCGTCAGCGCGTAGTGCTCGGCGACGTTGGGGTGCGCGATCGAGACGAAGTCGCCGGGGCGGACGCCGCGCCCGGCGAGGTCGTGGGCCCAGCGGTTGGCGTGGGCCTCGAGCTCGGCGGTGGTCCAGGTGGAGACATCGTCGGTCACCGCCTGGCGGTCGGGCCGCTCGCGCGCCATGCGGGTGAACGCCTCGCCGAGGGGTTCGGGCTCCATGCCCCGATCCTGCGCTCAGCGGCGTCCCGAGCGCAGGGCAACCAGGCCGCCGACGCCCGCGACGACGGCGATCAGCAGCAGCGGCGTGCCCCACGACGACGACGTCGCGCCGGACGACGGTGCCGGCCCGGCGTCGCCGCCGCCTGTCTCCGGGACCACGCTGACCTGGGGGCCGTCGCCCGGGGCCGGCCCGTCGGTGAGGGTGCCGACGCCGCGCACGTCGGGGAGCGCGAAGCCGTGGTCGAGCAGCGCGGCCGCCTGCTGGTACATCGGCGTGGGGCGCTGCTCGCCGTGCATCAGGACGACGACGAGCCGCCGCCCGTTGCGTTCGGCGGCCCCGATGAACGTGTGCCGCGCGTCGTCGGTGAAGCCGGTCTTCCCGCCGAGGTAGCCCTGGTAGCCGCTGGTCAGGAGCTTGTTGTCGTTGACGACCTCGAACGGCGGGTTGGTGCCGTAGCCCGGGAACGGGATGCGCGTGGTGGCGACGGCCTGGGCGAACGGGGCCTCGCGCATCGCGACGCGGAAGATCGACGCGAGGTCGTAGGCCGACGTCTGCATCCCGGGGCCGTCGAGCCCGGACGGGGTGGCCGCGCGGGTGTCGAGCGCGCCGAGCTCGCGGGCCGTGGTGTTCATGAGGTCGACGGTCGCGGGGACGCTGCCGGTCAGCCGCACGGCGAGCGCGTGGGCGGCGTCGTTGCCCGAGGCGATCATCATCGAGTCGAAGACCTGACGGATCGTGTACTGCCCGCCGGGCCCGATGCCGACCCGCGTGCCCTCCTGGTCGGCGTCCTCCTGCGTCCCGGTGATCGTCTCGTCGAGGGGGAGCTGCCGGGCGACGAGCAGGCCGGTCAGCGTCTTCATCAGCGACGCCGGGCGCAGCCGCGCGTGGGGGTTGCGGGCGGCGAGGACCTGGCCGGAGTCGAGGTCGGCGAGCACGTAGGACACGACGCCGACCGCGGGCGCGGGCGGCGCGCCGTCTCCGACGACGTCGCCACAGGCGCCCAGCGCCGCGCCGCCGATCGGCGGGTCCGGGATCGGGAGCGGCGTGGGCTCCGGCTGGCCGGGCTTCAGCACCTCGGACTCGTCCACCGGCGGGCCCGGCGCGGTGCCGAAGGGGCAGGAGGCGTCGGCGGGGAGCGCCGGGTGGGCGGACGCCACGCCCGGCAGGGCACACAGGACCAGCGCGAGGAGCACCGTCACCGTCGCGACGCGACGTCGGGAACGCACCGGGGCGACCCTAGACGCCGGGGTCGGGCTCGCGCGGACCGACGGGTCGTGTCGGGGGGAGCGACCGTCGAGCGAGGGACTCCCTCGCTGCCTACCAGGCAGCCGGGGTGACCCTCGCTCCCGATCCCGCGAGCCGGCGGCGGGCGCCCCTCGCCGGTCTAGTTGTACTCGGCCAGGACGTTGGTGACGGTCGGCGTGGCTGATTGAACGAGGAAGGCCCTTCGGGCGAGGTGGGGGTGTCTGACGCCGCCCGCCCCA
>NZ_SNYO01000011.1 GCF_004363095.1 Actinomycetospora succinea | reverse complement strand
CGTGGATCGAGTACTACAACACCCGACGTCCCCACACCGCCTGCCGCGGCCGAGCCCCGATCACCCGCCTGTCACCAACGTGATGGCCCAGTACATCTAGTCGAGCGAAGGTGCCCTTCGCTCGGGAAAAGCCGGCTAGTCCTCGGCGCTCATGTTCTCGGTGGGGAGCTCGGCGCCGTTGTTCTGGGTCTCGCGGGTGACGGGCTTGCGCGAGCCGCGGCGCTGGGTCGGGCGCGGCGCCGGCATCGAGCCGGACGAGCCGCCGCCCGGGCCGAGGATGATCTCGGCGAAGGTCGCCATCGCCTCGTCGAGGTGCCCGGCGTTGCGGCGCTCGGACTCCTCGTTGGCCTGGCGGACCAGGGCGACGACGGCCTCGTGGTCGGGGCGGCTGACCAGGGTGCCGTCGAGGCGGTCGAGCCCGGTCTCCACGGAGGTCGACAGCGCGCCGACGCGGTCGTTCAGCCCGGTCTCGACGCCGTCGAGGCGCCCGCCGACCTGCTCGAGCCTGCTCGAGAGCGCCTCGAGACGGGTGGTGAGCTCGCCGACCTGGGTGGTCGTCTCGGTGCGCGTGGCGTTCGCGTCGGTGCGGGCGGCCTCGCGGGTGCCGGTGATCTCCTCGGAGACGCCGCGGGCCAGGTCGTCGAGGCGGTCGCGCAGGCTCGAGTCGACGGCGTCGACGCGCTCGCGCACCGGCCCGGTGACCGCGGCGGGCAGCCCGTCGAGGCGCATCTCGTGGCGGTCGAGGCGGTTGTCGAGGTCGTCGAGGCGCTTGTGGAGGCCGGCGATCCGGTCCTCGAGCCCGTCCATGCGGCCGGCGACGCCCTCGAAGCGGCCGGTGACGCCGTCGAGGCGGCCGTCGAGCTGCGCGAACGGGGTGGCCAGGCGGTCGGCGACGCGGTCGACCAGGCCCTCGACCAGCCGGGCGAGCGAGGAGACCGACGAGTCCTGGGCGTCGAGCTTCGCGACCGTCTCGTCGAGGCGCTCGGCGAGCACGCTCATCTCGGTGCGGTCCGGCACGTCGGAGAGGCGCTTGCGGAGCGCGCCGAGGGTGTCGAGCGCCGCCAGCCGGCCGTGGATCTCGTCCAGCGAGTCGAAGATCTGCTGCTGCTCGCTGTCCCGGACCTCGGCCGCCCGCACCAGCATGCTGCGCATGCGGTCGAAGGACATGGTCTGGCTGTTGTCGATCACGCGCGCCCACTCTCCTGCGACGGTTCCGGCCCCGGGGACGGTCGGACTCGGCGGGGCCGAAGCGTAAACACCCCCCGGGAGGCCACCCCATCCGGGTGATGGACAGCCTGGCGAAGGTCCACCACACGAGCACCAGGGGTGCCCTGGGGTTCAGTGGCGGCGCAGGCGCCCCAGGAAACGGTCCTCGAGACCGCGCCACGAGGCGGCCTCGCGGTCGAACGGCGCGGAGGGCGTCAGGCGCGTCGGGTCCGGGCGCACGACGAACGACACGAGCCAGCCGAGGCTCTCCGAGGGCGCCAGCGCCTCGCGGGTCCGGGTGTCGCCCGCCCAGTCGGCGGCGTCGATGACGAGCTCGACCGCGAGCTCGAGCTGCTCGGCGTCGACGACGTCGGGGCCCTCGGTGATGTCGTCGGCGATCCCGGCGAGCACGTAGCGGTTCTCCGGCGCGACCTCGATCTCCAGGTCGCCGCCGGTGGCCGCGCCGACGACCTCGTCCCAGGTGGCGACGTCGGCGAGGTCGTGGCCGTCGGCGCCTTCGTTGGCGATCCACGTGCGCAGGGCCCGCGACGAGCCGAAGGTCTCGATCGTCCCGCGGCGGCCCAGGAACACCGGCTCGTCGTCGAGGTAGCAGCGCAGGGTGATGACCTCGCCCTCGGAGGTCGTGATCGCGATCGGGTCGATGCCGACCTCCTCCCAGAAGCTCTCCTCGGGCTCCTCGGCGGCGTCGACGAGGTCGCTGCGCAGCGACTCGCCCGCGACGTCCTCGCGGAGGTCGGCGGGGGCGTCGTCGACCGCGTCCTTCGGATCGGTCGCGACGGCCTCGGGGTCCTCGGGGTCGCCCTCGGCGTTCTCCGCCGGCTCGGCCTCCTCGCCGACCTCGTCGGTGTCGTCGGGGGTCTCCCGCGGCGTCGCCGTCGCCCGCAGGCGCGTGGCGAGGTCCTCGTCGACCTCGGGCGTGGTGACCATGGCGTCGAGCGCGTCGACGACCTCGTCCCAGCGCTCGTCGACGACCTCGGCCAGCTCGGCCCACAGCGCCTGGCCGTCGCGTCCGCCGAACGCCGTCGGGCCCGCGGTCAGCGCGGCGAAGGCGGGCGTCGCGTCGAGGACCTCGTGGACGACCTCGAGGTCGCAGACGTCGGCGAGCGAACGGCACATCGCGGCGACCTCGGCGAGGTCGTCGAGGGTCCAGGTGTCGGGGTCGCCCGCGACGAGCTCGGGGACGCCGACGACGTCGTAGCGCTGCACGTCCTCGGGGGTCAGCTCGTCGACCGAGAGCTTGACGACGACGGGCCACGCGGGGTGGTCGACGAGGTCGTGCGCCTGCCCGGACTCCTCGGCCGTCGCGACCCACGCCGCGAGGTCGGCGGCGTCCGCGAAGGCGAACAACGCGTCGTCGTCACCGAGGAAGGCCTCCCACTCCTCGCCGTCCTGGCGCCACCGGGGCGCCCACAGCGTGACGAGGTCGCCGGCGGTGAGCGCCAGCGTGATCGGGATGATGTCCTGCGCCATGCCGGGCGGCCTCCGCGAACCGGGGGACTGGGTGCGCGGCGCACCCTATGAGAGCCATCGTGACCTGCCTGTACCGCCGTGCCACCCTGCCCCTCGTGGACCTGCTGCGCACGCCGGACGACCGTTTCGAGGACCTGCCCGACTTCGCGCTCGCGCCCGAGTACGTCACCGTCGGGGACGAGGGGGTCCGCGTCGCCACCTACGCGGACGGCCCCGAGGACGCGCCGGCCGTGCTCCTGCTGCACGGCGAGCCGTCCTGGTCGTTCCTGTACCGGCACGTCGTCGAGGCCCTGGTCGCCGCCGGGCTGCGCGCCGTCGCGATCGACCTGGTCGGCTTCGGGCGCTCCGACAAGCCCGCCCGGATCGCCGACCACAGCTACGCCCGCCACGTCGCGTGGATCACCCAGGCCGTCGACGCCCTCGGGCTGCGCGACGCCGTGCTGGTCGGCCAGGACTGGGGCGGGCTGATCGGGCTGCGCCTCGTGGCCGCGGAGCCGGAGCGCTGGGCGGGTGTCGTCGCGGCCAACACCGGGCTGCCCACCGGCGACGTAGACATGCCCGCGGTGTGGTGGCAGTTCCGGAAGGCGGTGGAGAAGGCCGAGCACCTCGACGTCGGGCGCCTCGTCGCCTCCGGCTGCGCCCGCGGCCTGGGCAAGGCCGAGCGGGCCGCCTACGACGCGCCGTTCCCGGACGAGTCGTTCAAGGCCGGCCCGCGGGCGATGCCGCTGCTGGTGCCCACGCGCCCCGACGACCCGGAGAACGGGCCCAACACCGCGGCGTGGGAGGCGCTCGGGCGCTACGAGCGCCCGTTCCTCACCGCGTTCGGCGACTCCGACCCGATCACCGGCGCGATGGCCCCGGTGCTGCGCGAGCACGTCCCGGGCGCGGCCGGGCTCGACCACCCCCTGATCGCGCAGGCGGGCCACTTCCTGCAGGAGGACGCGGGCGCGGAGCTGGGCCGGGTCGTCGCGGCGTTCGTCGCTAGCCTCCCGGCCCATGGCTGATCCCCGGGTCGTCCGCCACCCGCTCGTCGACGTCCGGATGTCCACCCTGCGCGACGTGGGCACCGACCGCCCGTCGTTCCGGGCGGCGGTGCGCGAGCTGACCGCGATGGTCGTCTACGAAGCGATGCGGGAGGCGGAGACCGCCCCGCTCGAGATCCGCACTCCGGTGGCGACGACGACGGGCGCGGTGCTCGCGAACCCGCCGGTGCTCGTGCCCGTGCTGCGCGCCGGGCTGGGCATGGCCGAGGCGGCGCACGCCCAGGTGCCGGGGGCGATCATGGGGTTCGTGGGCGTCGCGCGCGACGAGGAGACGCTGCAGCCGACGCCCTACATGGAGTCGCTGCCCGGCAGCCTCGCCGGCATCCCGGTGTTCGTGCTCGACCCGATGCTCGCCACCGGCGGCTCGATGGCCTACACGATCGACCTGCTCAAAGCGCGCGGCGCCGACGACGTCGCCGCGGTGTGCCTGCTCGCCGCCCCCGAGGGCGTCGACCACCTGGCCGCCACCCACCCCGACGTGCCGGTCTACACCGCCGCGCTCGACGAGCGGCTCAACGAGCACGGCTACATCGTCCCGGGGCTCGGTGACGCGGGGGACCGGCAGTTCGGGGCCATGCCGTAGGAGGGCTGTAGGAGGGGCCGTAGGAGGGGCCGTCGGGCGGCAATGGGCAGAACGGCCCATGGATCCCGGGCGCGACATGCGGTGCGCTCGGGAGCCATGACGACCGGTGCGCTGTGGCACGAGAAGTACATGTGGTGGGACACGCGGCACGCGAGCGTGTTCATCCCGTCGGGCGGGTGGCTCGAGCCCGACGAGCACGCGGAGAACCCGCGGACGAAGCGGCGGCTCAAGAACCTGCTCGACGCGACGGGGCTGTCGGCGCAGCTGCAGTGGCTCGAGCCGCGGCCTGCGAGCGTCGAGGAACTCTGCCGGGTCCACGACCGCGAGTACGTCGACCGGATGAAGGCGCTCTCCGACGACAACGGCGGCGACGCGGGCGAGCTCACGCCGTTCGCGGGCGGCGGCTTCGAGATCGCGGCGCTGGCGGCGGGCGGCGTCATCGCCGCGGCCGAGGCCGTGCGCGACCGGGTCGTCGACAACGCCTACGCCATCACCCGCCCGCCCGGGCACCACGCGGAGCGCGACCGCGGCCGGGGCTTCTGCATGTTCGGCAACGTGGCCATCGCCGCCCGGCACCTGCAGGCGGCGGGCCCCGGGCAGATGAGCCGGATCGCGGTCGTCGACTGGGACGTCCACCACGGCAACGGGACGCAGCAGGCGTTCTGGGACGACCCCTCGGTGCTGACGATCTCCCTGCACCAGGACGGCTACTACCCGCACGAGTCGGGCTACGCCGACGAGCGCGGCGAGGGCGACGGGCACGGCAGCAACATCAACGTCCCGTTGCCGCCCGGGACCGGGACCGGCGGGTACGAGTACGCGTTCGACGAGGTCGTGGTGCCCGCGCTCGAGCGGTTCCGCCCCGAGTTCGTGTTCGTGGCCTCCGGGTTCGACTCCAGTGCCCTCGACCCGCTGGGCCGCCAGATGCTGCACAGCGAGGGCTACCGCCGGCTCACCCGGCGGATGCTCGACGTCGCCGCGTCCACCGCGGGCGGGCGGCTCCTCGGCGTGCACGAGGGCGGGTACTCCGCGGGCTACGTGCCGTTCTGCGGGTTGGCGGTGCTCGAGGAGCTCAGCGGCATCCGCACCGAGGCCGACGACCCGTTCCTCGACTTCCTCTCCGCGATGGCCGGGCAGGACCTCGCGCCGCACCAGAAGGACGTCGTGGACGGGCTGGTGCCGCTGGTGTCGGACGTCCCGACGCCCTAACCGGGCGGCAGCCGCCGGAGCCCCTCGGCCACGGCCACGGCGGCGACGGCGGCCCGGGAGGTCGCGCCGAGCTTCGCCGTCACGCGCTCGAGGTGGTGGGCGACGGTCCGCTCGGCGATCCCGAGCCGCCGGGCCGTGGCGCGGTTGGTGAGGCCCTGCGCGACGTGGGTCAGCACGTCGAGCTCGCGGGCGCTGACCCCGGCGGGCAGGTCCTCCTCGGTGACCAGGACCAGCACGCCCGCACTGACCGGGACGAGGCGCACGAGGTGCCAGCGCGCCTCGAGGACCACGCGGTAGGTGCCGGGTCTCGCCACCGCAGCAGCGGTGAGGACGAGACGCGGCGGCGCGGCGCGGCCGGGCAGGGGCGCGACGTCGCCGCCGGGGCCCAGGAGAGCGGCGCGGGCGTCACCTGGCCGCGTCCCGTCGACCAGCCCGTCGGCGACCGCCTCCAGGCGCCGTGTCGGGTCGAGCAGCGTCGCCAGCGTCCCCGCGGCGAGGTTGAGGGCGGCCACCAGCCCGGGGCCGGGCGAGCACCCGCCCGCGGTCGAGAGGTGCACGTTGCCGACGTAGCGCCCGCCCGGCGTCGTCAGCCGAACGGTGGCGCCGCCGGTGTAGCCGCCCGGGCGGAAGACCCGGGTGACCGAGGGCCCGGTCTCGTAGCCGTCGACGTCGCTCCAGCTCCGCGCGGGGTGGTCGGGCTGCTCGCGCAGCAGCCGGTACCCGTCGTCGTCGACCAGGAAAGCCGGCGACCGCAGGAAGGCCGAGATCGTCGACCGGTAGCCGCGGGCGCACACCGTGCGCACCCGCCCGTCGAGCGGCTCGACCACGTCCCACGCCGAGGCGCAGACCGCCGGGTCGGTGTGCAGGACGTCGAGGACGGCGTCGCCCACGCGGCGTTCCCCCGCGCCGGCCGCACCGGCGGCCCGGAGCAGGCCGAGCGCGGTGCTCGTCACCGCCTCGGTGGTGTCGCTCACACCGACCGAGGCTAGGTCGATCCGGTCCCCGCGTCACCGGTCTGCGCACCCCTGCCGCCGGAAGTCCGGTGGCAGCGGTGAGGAGAATGGACGCATGAGCATCCCCGTGCTGACCGCCGTGGCGTGGCCCTACGCCAACGGTCCGCGGCACATCGGCCACGTGTCCGGGTTCGGTGTGCCCTCCGACGTCTTCTCGCGCTACCAGCGGATGGTCGGCAACCGGGTGCTCATGGTCTCGGGCACCGACGAGCACGGCACGCCGATCCAGGTGCAGGCCGACGCCGAGGGCACGACGCCCCGCGAGCTCGTCGACCGGTACTCGCGGGTGATCCAGGACGACCTCGTCGGGCTCGGCCTGTCGTACGACCTGTTCACGCGCACGAGCACCGACAACCACCACCGCGTGACCCAGGACCTCTTCACGGCGCTGTGGCACAACGGCTACGTGCGCACCGAGAAGACCCTCGGCGCCATCAGCCCGTCCACCGGGCGCACGCTGCCCGACCGCTACATCGAGGGCACCTGCCCGATCTGCGGCTACCCGAGCGCGCGCGGCGACCAGTGCGACAACTGCGGCAACCAGCTCGACCCCGCCGACCTCATCAACCCGCGCTCGCGCATCAACGGCGAGACCCCGCAGTTCGTCGAGACCGAGCACCTGCTCTTCGACCTGCCGGCGTTCTCGAAGTCGCTGGCGTCGTGGCTGGACACCCGCACCCACTGGCGCCCGAACGTCCTGAACTTCAGCCGCCGCCTCGCCGAGGACCTCAAGCCGCGCGCGATCAGCCGCGACCTCGACTGGGGCGTGCGCATCCCGCTCGACGGCTGGCAGGACGCGCCGATGAAGCGCTTCTACGTCTGGTTCGACGCGGTCATCGGCTACCTGTCGGCGTCGGTGGAGTGGGCCCAGCGCACCGGCGACCCGGACGCCTGGAAGCAGTGGTGGTGCGACCCGGAGTCGCAGGCGTACTACTTCATGGGCAAGGACAACATCACCTTCCACTCGGTGATGTGGCCCGCGATCCTGCTCGGCCACAACGGCGAGGGCGACCGCGGCGGCGAGGTCGGCTCGTTCGGGCGGCTCAACCTGCCCACCGAGGTCGTCAGCTCCGAGTTCCTGACGATGAGCGGCTCGAAGTTCTCCACCAGCCGCGGCACCGTCATCTACGTCGGCGACTTCCTGCGCGAGTTCGGCCCGGACGCGCTGCGTTACTTCATCTCGGTGGCGGGCCCGGAGAACCAGGACACCGACTTCACCTGGGACGAGTTCGTCCGGCGCACCAACTTCGAGCTCGCCAACGAGTGGGGCAACCTCGTCAACCGCTCGGTGTCGCTGGCGGCCAAGAACGTCGGCGCGGTCCCGGAGCCGACGGCGCCGGACCCGGCCGACGAGGCGCTGCTCGCGCAGTCCCGCGCGGCGTTCGAGACGGTCGGCGCCCACCTCGCCCGCTCGCGGTTCAAGCAGGCGATCGGCGAGGCGATGCGGGTGGTCGGCGAGGCCAACGCGTACCTGTCGCACCAGGAGCCCTGGAAGCGCAAGGACGACCCCGCGCGCCGCGACACGATCCTGCACACCGCGCTGCAGGTCGTCCAGGACGCGAACACGCTGCTGACGCCGTTCCTGCCGCACGCGGCGCAGAAGGTCCACGAGGCGCTCGGCGGCACCGGGGTGTGGGCGGAGCAGCCGCACCGCGAGGACGCGGGCACGTCCGGCGAGCTCGGCACCAGCCACTCCGTCCTCACCGGCGACTACGCGAGCGAGCAGGCGCGCTGGGAGTCGACACCGATCCCGGTGGGCCGCCCGCTGGCCCGGCCGACCCCGCTGTTCGCCAAGCTCGACCCGAGCCTCGGCGAGACCGGGCCGTCGTGGGCGCCGATCCAGACCGGTGAGTAGCGGCAAGTCGGACCGCAATGTCCCGCCCCCGGTGCCCGAGCCCCTCGAGCACCGGGTGGTGGACGCCCACACCCACCTCGACGCCTGCGGGGCGCGGGAGCCCGAGGTCCTCGCGCAGGTCCTCGACCGCGCCACGCAGGCCGGGGTCGCGGCGATGGTCACGACGGCCGACGACCTCGCGTCCGCCCGCTGGGCGGCGTGGGCGGCCGACACCGACCCGCGCGTGTTCGCCGCGGTCGGCCTGCACCCGACGCGCTCGAACGACCTCACCGACGACGCCCGGCGCGCCATCGAGGAGCTGACGGCCCGGCCGCGGGTGGTGGCGGTCGGCGAGTCCGGGATGGACGACTACTGGACCACGCGCCGCGAGGACTGCGCGTCCCTCGACGTCCAGCGCGAGGCCTTCGCCTGGCACATCGACCTCGCCAAGCGCACCGGGCTGCCGCTCGTGGTGCACGACCGCGACGCCCACGACGCGATCCTCGACGTCCTGGGCGCCGAGGGCGCCCCGCCGGTGACCGTCTTCCACTGCTTCTCCGGCGGGCCCGAGCTCGCCCGCCGCTGCGCCGACGAGGGCTGGTACGCCTCGCTCTCGGGCACCGCGACGTTCCGGAACGCCAACGCCGCCGAGCTGCGACGAGCGGCGGCCTGGATGCCCGGCGAGCTCGTGCTGGTCGAGACCGACGCCCCGTTCCTGACTCCGCACCCGTACCGCGGTCGGCCGAACGAGCCCTACGTCGTCCCCCACACGGTGCGAGCCCTCGCGGAGCTGCGTGACGAGCCCGCGGAACGATTGGCCCAGATCAGCGCCGACAACGCCCAGCGGGCTTTCCGGTTGGCCGAACAGCCTCAACCTTCACGCTCCGTCGCACGAGAGAGCGCCGAGTAGCCACGCTCGTCGTCGGCGGCGTGCCGTTCGGCGCAACACGGTCGTGTCGGCTTGATGGTGGCGACACCCAACTCGTTACCGTGCTGTGACTCGCCGGGATGGAACCACCCCCGAGGCCCGCGTGACGGAGGACTTCCCCAGGTCCGAAGCACAGGGAGAACGGCACGAGGTCGTGACGGTCTCCCCAGGGCGCGGTTCCTGCCCGGATGTACGACAGAAGTGGACTCCCCTGTGCGCTCCCTGCTCGCTCTGAGGGCCCTCGTGCTCCCTGTGGTCGCCGCGCTCCCCGCCGAGGCCGGACGATGAGCGCGGACACCGCCACCGGCCGCGGCCGCGCCGGATACGCCGGGAACGGCGAGACCGACACCGCGGGGCTCCCCGTCGTCGGCCACGACGCCTACGGCACCGAGTACGGCACCGAGTACGCCTCGGACTACGGCTACGACGCCGCGCACGAGTTCGGCTACGACACGGGCTACAACACCGCGTATGGCGCGCGTGGTCTCGACGACCGGGCCCCGGCCTGGTTCGACGACATCACCGGCCCGCTGCCGACGCAGGACGCCCACGGCGCGAGCGGCCCCATCGCCCTCACGAGCCTCGACGAGTGGAACGACCTCGAGTCGTTCACCGGCGAGCAGGAGGTCACGGAGGACCCGCACGGCGACCTCACCGCCGCCGCCCCCGCCGGGCTCACCTCGTTCGACGACCCCGAGCGCCTCGCGCCCGACACCAAGCGCCGCTCCAACGCGGTCAAGGGCGGCGTCGCCGTCGCCCTGCTCGCGGTGGCGGCCGGCGGCAGCACGGCGGTCGCGCTGGACAAGGAGGTCACGGTCACGGTCGACGGCGTCGACCAGGTCGTGCACACCTTCTCCGGCGACGTCGCCGGAGCCCTGGACAGCGGCGACATCGAGATCGGCCCGGGCGACCAGCTCGCCCCCGGCCCGAACGCCGACGTCCACGACGGCGACCACCTCGTCATCAACCGCTCGCGCGACGTCGCGCTGATGGTCGACGGGCGCCCGCAGACGTTCCAGACCACGGCGCGCACCGTCTCCGACGCGCTGGCGCAGCTCGGCCTCCCCACCGACGGGATCGCCAGCTCGGTGCCGATGAACGCCAACATCCCCGTCAACGGGATGAACCTCGACGTGCGGACCCCGAAGACGGTCACCCTCGTCGACGGCGGCGCCGCGCCCCGCCAGGTCACGACCACCGCGCTCAACGGCCCCGAGCTGCTCGCGCAGAACGGCCTCGCGGCGCTGAGCCCGACCGACACGCTCGCGGGCGGCGACGGCCTCACCAACGGGTCGACGGTCACCGTCACCCGCAACACGGTCAACCAGGTCACCGAGACCCGACCGGTCGCGCCGCCCATGCGCACCGTCGACGACCCGGACCTCGAGCAGGGCGAGACCCGCGTCGAGCAGGCGGGCCAGGCCGGCGAGGAGATCGTCACCTGGACGGTCAACGCCACCAACGGCGCCGAGACCGGGCGCACGCAGGTCGGTGAGTCGCAGGTGACGCGCCAGCCCGTCGGCGGCGTGGTCCACCGCGGCACCAAGCCGAAGAAGACGGCGCCCGCCGTGTCGAACGGCGCCAAGTGGGACCGCATCGCCCGCTGCGAGTCGACCGGCAACTGGTCGATCAACTCGGGCAACGGCTACTACGGCGGCCTGCAGTTCGACCGCCAGACCTGGCGGGCCTACGGCGGCGGCCAGTACGCCTCGCTGCCGCACCAGGCCTCGCGCGAGGAGCAGATCGCCGTCGCCGAGCGCGTCCGCGACGACCGCGGCGGCTACGGCGCCTGGCCGGTCTGCGGCAAGAAGTAGGCCGGGGGCAGACTGGGCCCCGTGACGAGCCCGGTACGCCTGCTCGGCGCGACCGACGTCCGGGCGCTCGCCTCCGAGCTCGACCTGCGCCCGACGAAGCGTCTGGGACAGAACTTCGTCCACGACGCCAACACGGTGCGCCGCATCGTCCGCCTCGCGGGGGTGGGGCCGGACGACGTGGTGCTCGAGGTCGGCCCCGGGCTCGGCTCGCTGACGCTGCCGCTTCTCGAGGCGGCCGCCGGCGTGGTGGCCGTGGAGATCGACCCGGTGCTCGCCGGCCGGCTGCCCGCCACCGCGGCGGAGCGGGCGCCCGAGCGTGACCTGCGGGTCGTCACCGGCGACGCGCTGCGCCTCGCTGCCGACGATCTCCCCAGGGCGCCCGACGTCCTCGTCGCGAACCTGCCCTACAACGTCGCCGTGCCCGTCGTGCTGCACCTGCTCGCCGTGCTCCCGGGCCTGGCGTCGGGGCTGGTGATGGTGCAGTCCGAGGTCGCCGAGCGCCTCGCCGCGCGTCCCGGCGAGAAGGCCTACGGGGCGCCGTCGGTCAAGCTCGCCTGGTACGCCGACGCGCGCCGCGCCGGACCGGTACCGCGGGCGGTGTTCTGGCCGGTCCCGGGCGTCGACTCGGGGCTGGTCGCGTTCACCCGGCACGCCCGCGCGGCCGCCGACGTCGAGCGCGCCGAGGTGTTCGCCGTCGTCGACGCCGCCTTCGCGCAGCGCCGCAAGTCCCTGCGGGCCGCGCTCGCGGGCTGGGCGGGGTCGGCGCCCGCCGCGGAGACCGTGCTGCGCGCCGCCGGCGTCGATCCCGGGGCGCGGGGCGAGGCGCTCGACGTGGACGCGTTCACGGCGATCGCGCGTGCTGGCCGGAGACGAAGCGCAGCGGAGCTCGACCCTCGATGCGGCACGTGGCCCCGGATGCCCTGACGCCCTGAGCGAACGGGCGTGGTCCGTACGCTGGGCAGGTGCTCTCCGCCGTCGGACCGCCGGTCACCGTCCGCGTCCCGGCCAAGATCAACCTGCACCTGGCCGTGGGTGACCTGCGCGAGGACGGCTACCACGACCTCGTCACCGTTTTCCAGGCCCTGAGCATCGCCGACGAGGTCACGGTGACCCGGGCGGTCCGGGACGCGATCGAGCCCGGGGTGAGCGTCTCGGGGGCCGACGGCGTCGACGTCTCCGAGGTCCCCGCCGACACCACCAACCTCGCCTGGCGCGCGGTCGAGGCCCTCGCCCGGCGCGTCGACCGCGAGCCCGACGTGCGGGTCGGGCTGCACAAGGCGATCCCGGTCGCCGGCGGGATGGCGGGCGGCAGCGCGGACGCGGCCGGCGCGCTGCTCGCCGCCGCGAGCCTGTGGCGCGTCGAGATGGGGCGCGAGGGGCTCATGGAGATCGCCGCCGAGGTGGGCTCGGACGTCGCGTTCGCGCTGCACGGCGGCACGGCGCTGGGCACGGGCCGCGGCGAGCGGCTCGTCCCGGTGCTCTCGCGGCACACGTTCCACTGGGTGGTCGCGGTCGCCGACCACGGTCTGTCGACCCCGACCGTCTTCGGCGAGCTGGACCGCCTGCGCGCCCGGCCCGAGGCGCCGCGCCGGGTCGGGGACGTCGAGCCCGTGCTCGAGGCGCTCGCGTCCGGCGAGGCCCGCTCGCTGGCGCTCCTGCTCGGCAACGACCTGCAGGCGGCGGCCGTGAGCCTCGACCCCGGGCTGCGCCGCACCCTGCGCGGCGGCGTCGACGCGGGCGCGCTCGCCGGCGTGGTCTCCGGCTCCGGGCCGACCTGCGTGTTCCTCTGCGACGGCCAGGACGCCGCGGTCCGCGTCGCCGCCGAGCTCGCCGGCGCCGGCGTGTGCCGCACCGTCCGCGTCGCCCACGGGCCCGTCCCCGGGGCCCGCGTCGTCGACGGCGACGGCGGATCGCCCGGCCCGCCCTCCCCGCCGCGTCCCGATCCCGGCCCCGGCGCCTACGCCTGACAATCCCCTTCCGCAGCGAACGTGCTGTTCGCTGCTTCTATGCGCGCGAAGTCCCCGTTCGCGTCCCCTGGAGACTGGAACCGTGCCCAACCTCGTCAACCTGGAGTCGGTGTCGATCGGCTTCGGCGGCCCCAAGCCGGTCCTCGACGGCGTCTCGCTCGGCGTCGACACCGGCGACCGGATCGGCGTCGTCGGGCGCAACGGCGGCGGGAAGTCGACGCTGATCTCGGTGCTCGCCGGCGCGCTGACCCCGGACTCCGGGCGCGTGAGCCCGGTGCGCGGGCTGCGGATGGCGCTCGTGACCCAGCAGACGCAGCTGTCCGGTGCCACCGTTCGCGAGGCGGTGCTCGGCGGCCCCGTGCCCGACCACGAGTGGGCCGCGGACCCGCGCAGCCGCGCCGTCGTCGAGGGTCTGCGCCCCGGCGGCGACCGCGGGCTCGACGCGTCGGTCGAGGGCCTCTCCGGCGGCGAGCGCCAGCGGATCGCGCTGTGCGCCGCCCTGGTCCGCGAGCTCGACCTGCTCGTCCTCGACGAGCCCACCAACCACCTCGACGTCGAGGGCGTCGGCTGGCTCGCCGAGCACCTCATCGCCCGCCGGACGGCGCTCGTGGTCGTCACGCACGACCGCTGGTTCCTCGACACCGTCGCCTCGCGGACCTGGGAGGTCGTCGACGGGCACGTCGAGCAGTACGAGGGCGGGTACGGCGACTGGATCTTCGCGCGGGCGGAGCGGGCCCGGCTCGCCGACGCCGCCGAGCAGCGCCGCCGCAACCTCGCCCGCAAGGAGCTGGCGTGGCTGCGCCGCGGGCCGCAGGCGCGCACGTCCAAGCCCCGCTACCGGGTCGAGGCCGCCGAGGCGCTGATCGCCGACGTGCCCGAGCCCCGCGACACCGTCGAGCTCGTGACGATGGCCAAGCACCGTCTCGGGCGCACGGTGGTCGAGCTGGAGGACGCGACCCTGACCGTGGGTGACCGCACGCTGGTCGACCGGCAGACGTGGCGGATCGGGCCCGGCGACCGCATCGGCATCGTCGGCGTCAACGGGTCGGGCAAGACGACGCTGCTGCGCGCGGTCGGCGGCGAGCGCCCCCTCGACGGCGGGAAGCGCATCCAGGGCACCACCGTGCGGCTCGCCCACCTGTCGCAGGACCTGTCCGACCTGCCGATGCACCGCCGCGTGCTGCAGGCCGTCGAGGACATCGCCGAGCGCGTGACGATCGGCCGGTACGAGCAGACCGCCTCGCAGCTCGCCGAGCGCTTCGGCTTCCCGGCCTCACGGCAGTGGACGCCGGTCTCGGACCTCTCCGGTGGCGAGCGGCGTCGCCTGCAGCTCGTGCGCCTGCTCATGACCGAGCCGAACGTGCTGCTGCTCGACGAGCCCACGAACGACCTCGACGTCGACACCCTCCAGCAGCTCGAGGACCTCCTCGACGGCTGGCCGGGCACGCTCGTCGTCGTCAGCCACGACCGCTACCTCACCGAGCGCGTCTGCGACCGCGCCGTCGCGCTGCTCGGCGACGGGCGGATCACCGACCTGCCCGGCGGGATCGAGGAGTACCTGCGCCGGCGCGCGGCCCTCGAGGAGCGCAGCGAGGGCGCCCCTCGCTCCGCCGGGGGCCGCCAGGGCGCCCCTCGCTCCGCGCCGCCGGCCGACTCCGGGCGCTCCGAGTCCGAGCGCCGCGCCGCCCGCAAGGAGGTCGCGCGCATCGAGCGGCGCCTGGAGAAGATCGCGACCGAGGAGACGAGGCTGCACGAGAAGCTCGCCGCCGCGGCCACCGAGCCGGGCCGGCTCCAGGAGCTCGACGCCGAGCTGCGCGCGCTGGTCAGCGAGCGCGAGCAGCTGGAGGAGTCGTGGCTGGAGAACGCGGTCGACTGAGCCACAGGCCCAGCGCCGCGACCGTCAGCCCCAGCGGTGCCCCGAACGGTGCCGCGCCGGCCGCGAGCCCCAGCACGCCGCTGACCACGAACGCCGCGCCGAACGGCCACGGGTGCACCCGCGCGCGCAGCAGCGCCGCGCCCCACAGCACCCAGCCCAGCCCGAAGAGGACGTAGCTCGCCAGTGCGCCGACGACGAGCGCCCCGGTGCGCTCGAGCGCGAAGATCCCGGGCGCGACCGTGGCGAGCCACGGCGCGGCGAAGCCGTCGAACCACATGTTGCCGCCGAAGAACACGACGCCGACGAGGGCGGCGACGAACCCGAGCGTGGACAGGGCCGCCGCGTCGCGCAGGTACAGCGCCACCAGCGCGACGGCGAGCACGACGAGGGCCACGGCGTAGCCCGCGTTCGCGGCGATCGTCAGCGGGTCGGACGCGAAGTCGGCGACGGCGCGGCCGCTGACGAGGCGGGCGAGGTCGGTGAGCACGAGCAGCGCACCGGCGACGATCGCGATCGGGCCCGCGTGGCGGGCGAGGGGCAGGCCGTCCATCAGTACTCCCAGGACGCGTAGTGCGGGTCGCGCGTCTTCATGTCCTCGAAGAGCAGCACCGCGCGGTCGAGGAACCAGGCCTTCGCGCACTGGCAGAAGAGCAGCCCGGTGAGGGCGAGGAGCAGATCGAGGCGGACCAGGCCGACGACGAGCGCGGCGAGCGCCACCAGCTGGAGGGACGACGCCACCACCGGCACCCGCGACCTCGCGAACTGCGGGGGGACCTGCGTCTTCTCCGACGTGATCCGCTCGCCGAACACGGCCTTCGACGCCCAGTGCCGTGTCGAGCGCGGCGGCGGGAACAGCAGCGGGTTGACCACCATGAACACCAGGACCAGCGCGGCCGCGAGCACCGCCCACCACCCGATCCACACGCGGCTCCAGGCCGCGAGGGCGAGCAGCGGCAGGACCGCGAAGCGGGTCCACACGCTCCACGGGTTGGCGTGACGCATCCAGCGGTCGCCGGTCAGGCCGAACAGGCGCGCGACGCGGCCGTCGGTGGTGGTGCTCATCGCGGGGTCCCGACGGCGGGGAGCCGCGTGGTGGCGTCGGCCGGGGCGCGTCCGAGCCACGTCTTCCGGTCGACGACCACGAGGACGACCGCGAGGGCCAGCCAGAGGCCGAAGTAGAGGACGGTGTCGTCCTGGATCGCGCCCTCGACGGCGTGGGCGACGATGCAGAGCAGGACGCTGCCGCCGGAGCGGTCGAACAGCCACGAGTACCATAAGGTCACGCCCACCGTGCCGATGATCATGCCGGCGAGCGTCGACCGGTGATCGCCGCCCTCCAGGAACACCAGCGGCAGGTGCCAGACGGTGATCACCACGGCGAGGACCGCGGTCGCGGCGAGCGGCGAGAGCCGCGCCTGCAGCCCGGGCAGCGCGAACCCGCGCCAGCCCGGCTCCTCGCCCATGCCCCCCTCGGTGGGGTCGATGAGGCGCACCACGAACACCAGCAGCACGTCGCCCCACGAGACGAACCGGATCGGGGACGGGTCCCCGAGCACCGCCGCGAGCACGTGCACGGCGAGCGGCACCCCGATCGCGAGCACCCAGCACCACCAGGGGACCCGCCACCGCACGATGCGGCGCCCGAGCTCGGCGAGGCCGGCCCGGCCCTGGGTGATCGGGACGACGATCAGCGCGGCGACCAGGGGCGCGAACGAGCCGAAGAACCCGAACGGGAGGCACACCCACGCGAGGACGTAGGTCAGGACGAAGAACGTGACGAGGGGGTGCCTGCGGATGACCGTCATGCCCCTGGAGCGTCCGCGCGGCGGCGGCGCGCGAGTAGCAGGACATCCCTCGCGACGAGCAGGGTCAACCCCGTAGTGGCGCGACGCGCTGCGGTGCCAGCGTCGGCGAGCGTGACCGCCCGCGTGCTCATCGTCGACGACCATGCGTCGTTCCGTTCGCTCGCACGCCGCCTGCTCGTCGCGGACGGCTTCGACGTCGTCGGCGAGGCCGGCGACGCCGCGGACGCGTTCGAGGCCGTCCGCGCGCTCGCGCCCGACGTGGTGCTGCTGGACATCCGGCTTCCGGACCTCGACGGTTTCGGGGTGGCCGAGGTGCTGGCGGGGGACGACGCCGTCGACGGAGCGCCCGTCGTCGTGCTCGTGTCCAGCCGCGCCCGCCACGACTACGGGCCGCGCGTGGACTCCAGCCCGGCGCGCGGCTTCATCGCGAAGGACGACCTGTCGGGGGAGGCGCTGCGGCGGGTGCTGGGAGACGGAGCGGACCGGAGCTCGACCCGGCAGGTGGGCGGTGCGCCGTGACGGCACGCCTGGTGTCCGTGGCCGCCGTCCTCGCGGGCGTCGCGGCGTCGCTCGCCCTGGTGCGCGGCGGCTACACGGTCCCCGACGAGCTCGTCGCGCCGACGCTCGTCCTCTCGCTGGCCGTGGCGTGGTCGTTCGTCGGCGTCGGCCTGGTGGCCCGGCGCCGGCGGCCCGACAGCCGCACGGGCGTGCTCATGGTCGTGTTCGGGTTCGCGTGGCTCGCCCGGTTCGTCGTCGCCGTCGACACGACCCCGGCGTTCGTCGCCGGCGTGCTGCTGGGCTCGGTGGCGCTGAGCGTGTTCGTGCAGCTGCTCGTCACGTTCCCGACCGGGCGCACCGAGAGCACGGCGCAGCGCGTCCTCGTCGGCGTCGGGTGGCTGCTCTCGGTGCCGCTGGACGCGGTCTTCCTGGCCGTCGGGGCGCAGCGCGGCCGGGGTGACGGGCCGCCGCCCAACGGCCTGGTGATCACGCCGTCGGGCGGGGAGTTCCGGCCCGACGTCGTCGACCTGACCGTGCAGGCCGTGGTCGTCGTGCTGCTGATGTCGGTGCTGGTGTCGGTCTGGCTGCGCTGGCGGGCGTCCGGGCCCGCGGCGCGGCGCGCGCTGACGCCGGGGCTGGTCGGCGGGACGATCGTGGTCGGCACCCTGCTCGTCGAGCGGACCGCGATCCTGCTGCTCCTGCCGCCGTCGGCGGGGGTGTGGCTGGCGTGGTCCGCGCAGGTCGTGCTGGTGGTGTGGCCGGCGGCCCTGCTGCTGGGGCTGCTGCGCAGCAGGCTCGACCGCTCCGGGGTCGGGCGGCTCGTCGTCGAGCTCGGCGGCGCGGGGGCGGGGGTGGGGACCGACACCGCGCCGGAGCACCTGCGGTCCGTGGTGGCGCGCACGCTGCACGACCCGACCGTCGAGCTGGTCCACCGCCTGCCCGGCACCGAGGACTACGTCGACCCGGCCGGCGCGCGCGTCGAGGTGGGCTCCCGCGCGGTCACGTTCCTCGAGCGCGACGGCGAGCCGATCGCCGCGCTGCTGCACGACCCCGCGCTGACCGCCGAGCCCGACCTCGTCGAGGCCGTCGCCGCGGGCGCCGGGCTGGCGCTGGAGAACGAGCGCCTGCACGCCGAGGTCCGCCACCAGCTGCGCGAGGTCCGGGCCTCGCGCGCCCGCCTCGTCGAGGCTGCCGACGCCGCCCGTCGGCGCGTGGAACGCGACCTGCACGACGGCGCCCAGCAGCGCCTCGTCGCGGTGGGGCTGGCGCTGCGCCTGGCCCGCAACGAGTCGTCGGATCAGCTCGACGCCCTGCTCGCCGAGGCCGCCGACGAGCTGACGGCCGCGCTCGCCGAGCTGCGCGAGCTCGCCCGCGGCATCTACCCGCCGCTGCTGACCGACGGCGGCCTCGCGCCGGCCCTGCTGTCGCTGGCCGAGCGCGCCCCGCTGCCCGTCGTGCTCACCGACGTCCCCGCGGACCGCCCGCCGGAGACGGTGGAGCGCACCTGCTACTTCGTCGTCTCCGAGGCCCTGACCAACGCCGCCAAGCACGCGGCGGCCACGAAGGTCGAGGTCAGCGTGGTGCCCGAGGGCGACGGGCTGCGCGTCGAGGTGGTCGACGACGGCCTCGGCGGCGCGGACGCGGACGGCTCCGGGCTGCGCGGGCTCGCCGACCGGGTGGCGGCGCTGGGCGGGTCCCTGCGCGTCGAGAGCCCCGCCGGGCGCGGGACGCGCGTGACGGCGAGCGTGCCGTGCGGGTGATCGTGGCCGACGACGCCGTGCTCTTCCGCGTCGGCGTGGCCCGCCTGCTCGCCGACGCCGGGATCGAGGTGACCGCCGAGGTCGGCGACGCCGAGGCGCTGCTCGCCGCGGTGCGGGCGGATCCGCCGGACGCGGTCGTCGTCGACATCCGGATGCCGCCCACCCACACCACCGAGGGCCTCGACGCCGCGCGGACGCTGGCCGCCGAGCACCCCGGTGTGGGCGTGCTGGTGCTCTCCGCCCACGTGGAGCCGCACTACGCGCTGGCCCTGGTCGAGTCCGACACCGGCGGCGCGGGATACCTGCTCAAGGAGCGCGTCGCCGACGTCGAGGAGCTCACCGACGCCCTGCGCCGCGTGGCCGCGGGCGGCGTCGTCGTCGACCCGTCGGTGGTGGCCCAGCTCGTGGGCCGGCGCCGCGTCCGGAACCCGGTCGACGCGCTGTCCGACCGGGAGCGCGACGTCCTCGCGGTGATGGCGGAGGGCCGCTCGAACCACGGGATCGGCGAGCGGCTGCACCTCTCGGAGAAGACCGTCGAGGCCTACGCGCGCTCGGCGTTCACCAAGCTCGGCCTGCACGCCGCGCCCGACGACAACCGCCGCGTCCTCGCCGTGCTGGCGTACCTGCGGGCCTAATGAATCCGGTTCTGGGCCGGTTCGAGGCCCTCGGACGCGAGCGCCTCGACGGCGTCCGCGGCCAGCTCGACGGAGACGTCGAGCTCCTTGCGCTCGGCGCCCGACCAGCGCTTGAGCACGTAGTCGGCGGGGTCCTGGCGCCCCGGCGGGCGGCCGATGCCGAAGCGCACGCGCAGGTAGTCCTTGGTGCCGAGCGACTTCGAGATCGAGCGCAGCCCGTTGTGCCCGCCCTCGCCGCCGCCGCGCTTGAGGCGCACGACGCCGAACTCGAGGTCGAGGTCGTCGTGGATGACGATCACGTCGGTCGGGTCGACCGAGAAGAAGCGGGCGGCGCCGGCCACCGGGCCGCCCGAGAGGTTCATGTAGCCGCGGGGCTTGGCGAGCACCGCGCGGCGTCCGGCCAGCCGGCCCTCGGCGACGTCCGCGCCGGAGCGCTTGTGCGGCGAGAACCGGCTGCCGAGGCGCCCCGCGAGGACGTCGGCGACGACGAACCCGACGTTGTGCCGGGTGCCCTCGTAGTCGGGGCCCGGGTTGCCCAGCCCGACGACCAGCAGGGGGCCGTCGGGCCGGGCAGCGGGGGAGCTCACGTGCGTCGGTCAGCTCTCGTCGGAGGACTCGGACGCGTCGGAGGAGCCCTCGGCCGGCTGGTCGCCGTCGGCGGCCTCGGAGGACTCGCCGGTCTCGGCGGCCTCCTCCTCGGAGGCGTCCTCCTCGACACCCGCACCCTCGGTGTCGATCTCCTCCTCCATGGCCTCCTCGGTCGGCGCCTCGGTGACGTTGACGACGAGGAGCTCGGGGTCGGAGATCAGCTCGGCGCCGTCGGGCAGCCGGATCTCGCCGGCGAGGAACTGGGTGCCGATCTCGGCGTCCTCGATGACGACCGTGATCTCCTCGGGGATGTTGGTCGCGTCGGCCTCGACGGTCAGCGTGTCCTCGTTCTGGAAGACCAGGGTGCCCGCGGCGGCCTCGCCCATGATCACGACGCGGACGTCGACCTGGACCTTCTCGCCGCGGCGGACGAGGACGAGGTCGACGTGCTCGAAGAAGCCCTTGATGGGGTCGCGCACGATGCTCTTGGCCAGCGCCATCGGCGGCTGCCCGCCGAGGCCGGTGACGGTGAGCAGGGCGTTGCGCCCGTTCTCGCGGAGCACCTTGGCGAACTCGACGGTGTCGAACGCGAGGTGCACGGGGTCGGTGCCGTGCCCGTACAGGACGCCGGGGACCTTGCCGGCGCGACGCACGCGACGCGCGGCGCCCTTGCCGAACTCGGTGCGGCTCTCCGCGGCGATGCGGATCTCGTCGGCCATGGTGCTTCTCTCCTGCGGTGTCGTCCACGGGTCGGCGCGCCGCGCGCGGCCACGACCCGGAGCACCGGGAGGCCGCACCGCGTCGATCACGGCCGGTGCTGGGACCGGCCCTCGCCGAAGTGCTGGCCCCACGATACCTAGGCTGCGCCGGTGATCCTCGACCGGGAGGCGACCCGCGCCGGCTACGACGCCATCGCCGCGTCCTACGCCGAGCACTTCCGCGACGAGCTGGCGAAGGCCGCGCTCGACCGCGCGGTGCTCGGGGCGTTCGCGGAGCTGGTCGAGGGTGACGTGCTCGAGGTCGGCAGCGGGCCGGGCGGCGTCACCGCGCACCTGCACGGGCTGGGTGTGCGGGTCCGGGGCGTGGACCTCTCGCCGGCAATGGTCGCCCTCGCCCGTCGCGAGCACCCGGAGATCGCGTTCGACGTCGGCGACATGGCCGCCCTCGACGTCGCCGACGCCGCGCTCGGCGGTCTCGTCGCCTGGTACTCGCTGATCCACGTGCCCGCCGGTGAGGTGCCGGCGGTGCTCGCCGAGTTCGCGCGCGTACTGCGACCGGGCGGGCACCTGCTGCTCGCGTTCCAGGTGGGCGACGAGATCCGCCACCACGACGAGGCCTTCGGGCACCGTGTCTCGCTCGACTTCCGCCGCCTGCAGCCCGACGACGTCGCCGCGCTGCTCGACGCCGCGGGATTCGACGTCACCGCGCGCCTCGTCCGCTCGCCCGAACCGGCGTCCCTCGCGCCTCCGCTGCCCCAGGCGGCGATGCTGGCGCGCCGCCGCTGAGCACGCTGTCTCAGGGGGTCGCGGCGGAGATCAGGAGCGCGCTGTGTACCCGGATCGCCCGTGATCGCCGTCCTGGTGACGTTCGCTGTCAGATTTGAGGGCGATCGTCACCGAAACGGCGATCATGAGCTCCCCGGCGGGTCGCGTAGAGATCAGCAGGTCGATATGCGCCCTCGGATGCCCTCCGGGGGTGCCTTTCCGCTCGGTGATCTCCGAGTGCCCCGATCGCCGGCCGGGGTGGAGGGCAGGAGCGCGCAGTGGATCGGCGAGGTGAGGTCAGGGGGTCGCGGCACCGAGGTAGAGGTACGCCATCGGGCCGGGGGCGCGCAGGCGGTCGTGGCTCAGGTCCGTGACCGTCAGGCCGGCGTCGCGGACGAGGCCGTCGATGGGGCGGGTCAGGTGGCACCCGCCGGCGACGCGCTGCTGGAACCCGTCGAGGCGGTGCTGCCAGCGGGCGGTGCGGGCGTCGGGCGACAGGCCGTGCTCGAGGAAGAGCAGCTGCCCGCCGGGGCGCAGGACCCGGCGGACCTCGCGCAGCGCGCGGTCGACGTCCGGGATCGTGCAGAGCGTGAACGTGCTGACGACGGTGTCGGCGCAGTCGTCGGGCAGGTCGAGGTCGGCGCCGTCGAGGCCCACGTGCTCGACCGGGATCGACGCCTCCGCGATCCGCCGCGCCCCGCGCCGGCGGGCCACGGCCGACGGCTCCACGGCACGCACCGAGGTCACCGCCGCCGGGTAGAGCGGCAGGGTCGGCCCGCTGCCGAACCCCAGCTCGACGACCTCGCCGCGCGCCCGCGACACGACGCGCTCCCGCAGGGCGCGGACGTCCTCGGTGCCGAGCGTGACGTCGACGAGCCGCGGGACGACGTGCTCGGTCCAGAGGCTAGGCATTTCCGTCGAAGAGGTTCGTCACCGAACCGTCCTCGAAGACCTCGCGCACGGCGCGGGCGATCACCGGCGCGATGGAGAGCACGGTCAGCGACGGGAAGCGCTTCTCGTCCGGGATCGGCAGCGTGTTGGTGACGATGACCTCGCGCGCGCCGCAGGTGGAGAGCCGCTCGACGGCCGGGCCGGAGAGCACGCCGTGGGTGGCGGCGATGACCACGTCGGACGCGCCGTCGGCGAGGAGGGCCTCGGTGGCCTTGGCGATCGTGCCGCCGGTGTCGATCATGTCGTCGACGAGGATGCAGCAGCGTCCCTCGACGTCACCGACCACGCGGTTGGCGACGACCTCGTTGGGCTTGGTCTTGTCGCGGCTCTTGTGGATGAAGGCGAGCGGGACGCCGCCGAGCATGTCCGCCCACTTCTCGGCGACGCGGACACGGCCTGAGTCGGGGGCGACGACGGCGAGGTCGTGGTCGGCGTAGGTGTCGCGCAGGTGCTCGGCGAGGACCTTGTTGGCCAGCAGGTGGTCGACGGGGCCGTCGAAGAAGCCCTGGATCTGGTCGGTGTGCAGGTCGATCGTCATGATCCGGTGCGCACCCGCGGTCTTGAGCATGTCCGCGATGAGGCGCGCCGAGATGGGCTCGCGGCCGCGGTGCTTCTTGTCCTGCCGGGCGTAGCCGTAGAACGGGACCACGGCGGTGATGCGCTTGGCCGACGCCCGCTTCAGGGCGTCGATCATGATGAGCTGCTCCATGATCCACTGGTTGATGGGAGCCGTGTGGCTCTGGATCACGAACGCGTCGGAGCCGCGGACCGACTCCTCGAAGCGGACGAAGATCTCCCCGTTGGCGAAGTCGTACGCCGCCTGCGGGGTGATCGTGACGTCGAGCTCCTTGGCGATCTCCTCGGCGAGCTCGGGGTGGGCCCGTCCGGAGAAGAGCATGAGGCTCTTCTTCGGGGTCGACGACATGCTGACGGTCACGGGTCCTCCTGCTCGGCCTTCGTAGCTTGCTCGGCGGCCTGCGCCGCGGCGGTGCCCGGACGTTTCCGGGTCACCCAGCCCTCGAGGTTGCGCTGCGGCCCCGAGGACACCGCGAGGGCCCCGGGGGGAACGTCCTCGCGGACGACGGTGCCCGCTCCGGTGTAGGCACCGTCCCCGACCGTCACCGGTGCGACGAACGTGTTGTCCGAACCGGTGCGGACGTGCGACCCCACGACCGTACGGTGCTTGGTGACGCCGTCGTAGTTGACGAACACCGACGACGCGCCGATGTTGCTGGCCTCGCCGATCGTCGCGTCGCCGACGTAGGTCAGGTGCGGGACCTTGCTGCCCTCGCCGATGTGGGCGTTCTTGACCTCGACGAAGGTGCCGATCTTGCCCCGGGCGTCGAGCTCGACGCCCGGGCGCAGGTAGGCGAACGGCCCCACGGAGGTCTCCGGGCCGACGCGCGACGACGACCCGTGCGTGCGCACCACCGCCGCCCGCGCGCCGACGGCGACGTCGGTCAGCGTGGTGTCGGGGCCGATCGACGCACCTTCGGCGACGCTCGTGGTGCCGTGCAGCTGGGTGCCCGGGTGCAGCGTGACGTCGCGCTCGAGGCGGACGCCGACGTCCACCCAGGTCGAGCGCGGGTCGACGACCGTGACCCCGGCGCGCATCCAGCGCTCGAGCAGCCGGCGGTTGAGCTCGGCGCCCAGCTCGGCCATCTGCACCCGGTCGTTGACGCCGGCGACCAGCCAGGGGTCCTCGGTCTCGACGGCACCGACCCCGCGCGCCTCGCGGGCGGCGATCGCCACGACGTCGGTGAGGTACAGCTCGCCCTGGGCGTTGTCGGTGGTCAGGCGGCTCAGCGCGTCGCGCAGGAACGCGAGGTCGAAGGCGTAGACCCCGGAGTTGACCTCGCCGATCGCGAGCTGCTCGAGCGTCGCGTCACGGTGCTCGACGATCGCGGTGACCTGGTTCGCGTCGTCGCGCACGACGCGGCCGTAGCCGCGCGGGTCGTCGAGCTCGGCGGTCAGGAGCGTGACGGCGTAGTCGCCGGAGGAGTGCTCGCCGATGAGGGCGCGCAGGGTCGCGGCGTCGAGCAGGGGCACGTCGCCGTAGGAGACGAGGACGGTGCCGGTGAGGTCGGACGGCAGCCGGTCGACGCCGCAGGCCACCGCGTGCCCGGTGCCGCGGCGGCGGTCCTGCACGGCGGTGAGGACCTCGCGGTCGACCTCGGCCGCGAGCCCGAGCGTGTGGGTGCCGACCTGCTCGCGCTCGTGGCCGACCACGACGACCAGGTGCTCGGGGCCCGTGCCGGCGGCGGCGTGCACCGCGTGGCCGAGCAGGCTGCGACCGCCGACGGGGTGGAGCACCTTCGGGGTCGCCGAGTGCATCCGGGTGCCCTCACCGGCGGCCAGGACGACGACGGCGGTCGGGCTGGCGGTCGGGCTCGGCGCCATCGGCTCGGTGACTCCCGTTCCTGCCACTCCTGCGCGGACCGGCCCCGGGTCCGGGGCTCGACGGTCCGATCCTACGGCGGCCTCCTCGCCGCCCGGCCGGGGCGTGCGGCCGGGGCGTGCCGCCGGGGAGGTCATGTCCGGTTCGCCGCAAAGGCCCCGGTCGCCGGGCCGTCGTGGGTGCGCACCGCGTCGCCGCCGGCCCGCTTCGCGGCGTACATCGCGGCGTCGGCGCGGGCGAGGACGTCCGCCGGGCCCTCGCCGCTGCGCGCCGCGACCACGCCGACCGAGAGCGTCACCGGGCAGCCGCGCGCGGCGGGCAGCCCCGCCACCGCCGACCGGGCGCGGCCCAGCGCGGCGGCGGCGTCGCCCACCGCGGTCTCGGGCAGGACGACGACGAACTCGTCGCCGCCGTAGCGCGCGACGAGGTCGGGGGCGCGCAACGACGAGCGCAGCGCGGTCGCCACGCCGCGCAGCACCTCGTCGCCGCGCGCGTGGGAGACGGTGTCGTTGATCTGCTTGAAGCGGTCGACGTCGATCATCGCCACGGCGGCGGAGGCGGTGCCGGCGAGGACCTCCTCGAGGTGCTGGTCGAGGGCGCGGCGGTTGGGCAGCCCGGTGAGCGGGTCGGCGAGCGCGAGGGCGGTGACCTGGCCGTGCTCGCGGCGCAGGCGGTCGTGCGCGAGCCCGGTGCGCAGGGAGAGCGCCCGCGCGCGGTGCAGCGTCCACAGCTCGGCCTCGAGGTCGGCGACGTAGTCGCCCAGCGCCGACTCGGCCGCCTGCCGGGGCCCGCCCGCGGTCGCGATCCGGGTGCGCAGCCGCGCGAGCTCGCGGGTGACCGCGAGCATCAGGCTCGCCTCGCCCCGGGGCGGGCGCGTCCGGCGCGTGGCGAGCACGGCGACCGCCGCGTCGTGGTCGCCCGCCCGCTCGAGGGCGCGGGCCCGGGCGAGCTCGACGATGAGGCGGTCGTGCTGGGACGGCACCACGTGCCCGGCCGCCAGCGCGGCCGCCCCGCGCCGGGCGATCCGTCGCTCCTCGGCGGTCGGTGCCGGCCCGCGGTCCGGGCACGCGAGCACCCCGGCGGCGGCGAGCAGCGGCCGCTGGACGCCCGCCGCCCGGGGGCCGATCGCCGAGGCGAGGGCGACGGCGTCGCCGAGGCGCTCGCCGCCCGGCCGCCCGGCGCGCTCGAGCCGCACGCCCCAGGACACCCCGAGGCGCACGCGCTCGTAGCCGCCCGTGCCGTCCTCGCCGGGGTGCTCGACGAGGGTGTCGGCGAGGTCGTGCAGGCCCAGCGAGACCAGCGTGCTGGCCGCGAGGCGCCGGGAGCAGGCGACGTTGTGGCGGTGCTCGGCGACGGTCGGGGAGTGGTCGACGAGGACGGGCTCCTCGAGGTGCGCGAGGCCCGTCGCCACGGCCGAGAGCGCGGACTCCTCGTCGTCGACGAGCAGCGCGCGGCGGGCCCGCAGCATCTGCGCGTCGGCGCCGAACAGCGACAGCCCGTGGGCGGCGACGAGCTCGAGCAGCTCGTCGAGCTGGGCCTCGGTCTCCGTGTCCCGCGTGCACGTCCCGGGGGACACGGCCGGCTCCGCGGCCAGCAGCACCCGGGCGACGAGGCTCTGGCGCAGCAGCAGGGCCCGCAGCCCCGGCTCGGCAGTGCGGGCGGCGGGCGCGCCGAGCACGGCGTCGAGCGCGGCGGCGCTGCCGCGCGGGTCGGGGGAGGGGACGAGGGTGGCGGTCAGCACGGCGTTCCGCGTGCGGTCGAGCAGCGCGGCCCGGGCCTCGGCGCGGGCGTGCGCCGCCGGGGCGACGGCGTGGATCGTGGTCGTGCCGTCCGGGCCGTGATCCGCGGGCATGCCCACCTCCGGCGCTCTCCGGAACGGGACCTCCGGACGGGGGCCCGGTTCGGACGATCGGGCGGAGACCCGCGCCTCGGGGTTGACGCCGCGCCGACCGATGGGGTCCTACTCTGCCCCGTCCCGGGGAGCCTCCTCGACCCGGCCCGGTGATCGTGCAGGGTGGGCGCCCATGACGCGCTCGCCGACGGGCACGACTCCGACCCCGCTCCGCATCACCCGCCCCATCGCCACCTCGCGCCCCGCTCCCCGGGCCGCGGGGTACGCCGAACGGTCCGGCCCCCTGGTCCGTGCGGGCGCCCGCTCCCGGGTGGCGCTCACGGCGCTCGCGGCGGCGCTGGTGACGGCCGTGCTGGGCTGGCGGTACGCGGGCGCCACGGACGCCGGGAGCACCGACCGCGAGCTCACGGCCCTGCTCGACGCGCAGCACGGCGCGTCCCGGGTCCTGGCGCAGGCGTTCGCGGCGCTGGGCGGCCCGCTGCCGGTCGCCGTGGCGCTGGTCGCGCTCGCCCCGCTCGCCTGGTTCCTGCGCGGCGGGCGCGGGCTCGCTCTGGTGCTGCTCGGCCCGCCGACCGCGATGGTGACGACCTCGCTGGTGCTCAAGCCGCTCGTGGAGCGCACGCGCGGCGGCGAGCTGGCGTTCCCGAGCGGGCACACGACGTCGGTGGCCTCGCTCGCCGTCGCGTGCGGGGTGCTGGTGCTCGGCCTGACCGCGGTGCCGCGCGCGCTGCGCCTGCTCGCCGTGTCGGGCCTCGCCGCGCTCGTCCTCGCCGTCGGCGTGGGCCTCGTCGTCCGCGGCTACCACTACCCGACCGACACCCTCGGCGCGCTCGGCGTCGCCGCGGCCGTCGTGCTCGGGGCGGCCCTGGCGATCGACGCCTGGTCCGACGTCGTCGGCGACCCGGGCCCCGACCCGCGCTCGTTCGACCCCCGCGAGCGGCCCACCGACGTGCTGCCGCGGGCCGCCCGCTGACTCAGCCGTTCGCGCGGGCCAGCTCGCGGGCCTCCTCGTCCGAGGTGGCCGCGGGCTGCGAGCCCGGCAGCGGCGACGTCCCCGGTTCCCGCAGGTACCGCACGGCGACGAGGCCGACGACGGCCGCGAGCACCAGGTACACCGCCGGCATCACCAGCACCCCGGTGAGGGCGATGAGCCCCTCGACGATGACCGACGTGGTGCCGCCGAACACCGAGACCGCGACGTTGAAGGTGATCGCGAGCGACCCGTAGCGCACGCCGGTGCTGAACAGCGAGGGCAGCGTCGAGGGCATCGTCGCGTTGAAGCACACCATCGTGAGGCCGAGCAGGAGCAGGCCCCCGAGGACGCCGGGGATCGACCCCGTGCGCAGCAGCAGGAACGCCGGGAGGGCGAGCACCAGGAGCATGACGCAGCCGGTGAGGATGATCGGCTTGCGGCCGACGCGGTCGGCGAGCCTGCCCAGCACGGGCACGACGGCCAGGAGCACGAGGAACAGCACGATCTGCAGGACGTGCGAGGTCGTCGTCGTCACCGTCGGCGCCCCGTACTCGCCGAGCGTCTCGGTGAGGTAGGTGGGCACGACGGTGGTGAGCGTGTAGTTGGTGACGTTGAAGACGATCACCAGGCCGCCGCAGACGAGCACCGGGCGCCACCCGTAGCGGGCCGCCGCGCGGAAGAACTCCCGGAACGACTGCTTGCCCTGCTCCTCCGAGGACCCCGAGAGCTGGCTGAACGCCGGCGTCTCCTCGAGGCGGTAGCGCAGGTAGAGACCGATCATCCCCATCGGCAGGGCGATGAGGAACGGGATCCGCCAGCCCCAGCTCAGGAGCTCGGGGGAGTCCTCCCCGAGGACGGCCTGGAGCACGGTGACCACGCCCGCGCCCAGCAGGTAGCCGGTGATCGTGCCGAACTCCAGGAAGCTCGCCAGGAAGCCGCGGCGGCGGTCCGGCGCGTACTCGGCGACGAACGTCATCGCCCCGGCGTACTCGCCGCCGGTGGAGAAGCCCTGCAGCAGCCGGCACAGGAGCAGCAGCAGCGGCGCCGCCATGCCGATGGAGGCGTACGTCGGCAGCAGGCCGATCCCGAACGTGGCCACCGCCATCAGCAGCATGGTCGTGGCCAGGGTCTTGGTGCGGCCGATGCGGTCGGCCAGCGGTCCGAAGAACAGCCCGCCGAAGGGTCGCGCGACGAACGACGCCGCGAACAGGGCGGCGGTGATGACGGGGCCCCCGGCGGTGCCCGGCGGCAGGAACACCACCTGGATCGTCGTCTCCAGGTAGGCGTAGACACCGAAGTCGTACCACTCGGTGACGTTGCCGATCCCCGACGCCGTGACCGCGCGCCGCACGAGGCCCGGCGGCGTGACGGTGACGCCGTCGACGGTGTGGGGTCCGTCGGAGTTCGTCCCGGGTTCCGGCATGGCGAAGGCTCTACCCGGGTGATGTTGCGGGTAGACCCCTCGTCGGCGTCAGTGCGCGACGGCCGGGGTCTTCGTCTCCGGCGTCGCGACGCCGTCGCGCACGCGGGCGAGGAACGGCCGCGGGTCGCGCGCGTCGAACGTCCCGAAGACCCCTGTCGACAGGTAGGGCTTCAGCCCGCCCAGCCACGGGAGCCGCCCGTCGCGCCAGCGGTCGAGCACGATCCGGGTGTCCTTGAACTCGTTCACCCAGTGCACGCCCTCCGGCCACGGCGTCGCGGCCGGCATCTCGCCGTGCACGAGGTGGCGGTAGGTCATCAGCGGGAAGTCGACGCCGCAGCGCACGGCGAGCCGGCCGGACATGTTCGGCCGCCCGTTGACCTCCATGAGCTTGTACCGGCCGTCGCGCTCGTCCTGCTTGAACTCGACGTTCGCGAAGCCCTCGATGCCCATGGCGGCGACGATCGCCCGGCCCGGCTCGATCACCTCGCCGACGTACCGGCTGACCACCGCGCTCGGGTAGCCGAAGTCGCGGGGCGAGAGGCGCAGCTTGCAGGAGGTCATCTCGACGCGCGGCTCGCCGCCGGCGACGTAGACGTTGTAGTTGACCCCGCCGGTCTCCGGCCCCGGGATGAGCTCCTGGACCATCGTGCCGATGCCGAGCTCGTGCGCCTCGCCCCACGCCGTGCGCAGCTCGTCGGGCGTGTGGACGCGCTTCATCTTGACGCCGAACGCCCGGTTGTAGCGGTAGCTCTCGGCCGGCTTGACCAGGCACGGCAGCCGCAGGCGCTCGATGAGGAGCTCGAGCTCGTCGTACGAGCCCGGCGAGACCGTGCGCGGCGCCTCGACGCCGGCGCGCTCGGCGACCTCGCTGGTGATGCGCTTGTCGAGGAACGTGCGGGCCACGGGCTCGGTCGGGCAGGCGACCAGGTGCCGTGCCGCGAGGCGGTCGTGCTGGGCCGAGACGGCCTCCAGGGCCTCGTCGGTGGTCGGCACGACCACACCCGGCCCGTGGGAGTCGGCGAGGCGCAGCAGCGCGTCGACGTGCTCCCGTGCGCGGTCCGCCGGATCCGGCGCCGTCACGCACGCGGTGACGTGGCGCGAGTGCCGCGTCGTCTCGCGTGGTGAGGACACCACGGACACGACGGGGACCCCCGCTCGTCCCAGAGAACCCACCACGGCCAACCCCGCCTCGTACCCCCCGAGGACGTACGCGGGCAGAGCATCGGCCGCACCCCCGACTCGGTGCGTCGTCATGCGATCAGAGTAGGGAGGCCCCGTTTCCCCGACCGGGCGACCCGGGCGAAGCGGACGAACGGCCTCCGAACGGGTGGTGCGAGCCCGCCCGAGCCGCCGCCCGGCGCCCCGGTAGCCTCCCGGAGGTGGCCCCGCTCCCCGAGCCGCTGTTCACGGTGTTCACCGCCAGCTACAACCGGGCGCACACCCTGCCCCGCGTGTACAAGAGCCTGCAGGCGCAGACCCTGCGCGACTTCGAGTGGCTGATCGTCGACGACGGGTCGACGGACGGCTCCGAAGAGCTCGTGGCCGGTTGGACCGCCGAGGCGGACTTCCCCATCCGATACCTGCGCCAGGACCACGGCGGCAAGCACAAGGCCGCCAACCTGGGCGCCCGTGAGGCCCGCGGCGAGCTGTTCCTGCCGCTGGACTCCGACGACGAGTGCCGTCCCGAGGCGCTCGAGCGCTTCGCCGCGCACTGGAAGGGCATCCCGGACGACCGGCGCCCGGGCTTCTCGGCCGTCACCGCGCTGTGCGACGACCAGCACGGCGAGATCGTCGGCTCCCGCTTCCCGCACGACCCCACCGACTCGGACGCGCTCGAGATCCGCTACCGGTACGGGGTCACCGGCGAGAAGTGGGGCTTCCAGACCACCGCGGTGCGCCGCGAGTTCCCGTTCCCCGAGGTCGACGGCCAGCCCAACGTGCCCGACGCGATCGTGTGGAACCGCATCTCGCGCCACTACCGGACGCGGTTCGTCAACGAGGTACTGCGGACCTACCACGTCGACGGCGACGACTCGATCACCCAGAAGAGCCGGGCGGCCGCGATCTGGCGGGCGCCGGCGTTCGCGCTGCGCTGGAAGATCACGCTCAACGAGGAGCTGGGCTGGTTCCGCTACGACCCGCGCGGGTTCGTGCGCGCGGCAGCGAACTACGCCCGCTTCTCGTGGGACGACGGCCGCGGGTTCCGCGAGCAGGGCCGGGCGCTGACGAGCCCGCAGGCGAAGCTCCTGCACGCCGCCGCGGCGCCGCTGGGCTACGTGCTGCACCGCCGGGACCGTCAGGCCGCCGAGAGCGCCTGAGGGCTCCCTAGAGCCGCTGGCGGCGCCGCACCACGGCGACCACGGCGACGACCGCGCCGATCAGGGCGAGGGTGCCGACGGCGAGGCCGGTGCGCAGCGAGCTGTCCGAGCCGGTCGACTCCTCGGTGCCCGCGTCCGGCGTGCCCTGGGCGCTCGACGCGCCCTGGTCGACCATCGCGGCGTCGACGGCCTGCCGGGTGCGGCCGACGGCGACGTCGTCGAGGGTCAGGCTGGCGGGGTCGGAGAGGTCCTCGGAGCGGTAGAGCCCGACCTTCATGTAGTCGCCGTCGTCGTAGAGCGTCCCGTCGGGCGGGTGGAACGCCGTGACCGTGCGGCGCCCGCCGCTCCAGACGTCGACGGTGCCCTTCTCCGGGTCCCGCGAGAACACGATGCGCACGATGATGTCGATCTCGTCGCCGGGCCGGATCGGGGCGATCGCCTGCTGGTAGGCCTCGTTCCGGTCGTTGTCCCCGCCGGTGATCATCAGCCGGCCGTCCTGCACGGCGATCGCCACGGGCGGCGAGCCCTCGTCGCCGTAGTGGTGCCACTGCATGATGATCTGGAAGCGCTGGGCGTCGACGGGGAAGTCGTCGGCGAGGCGCCCGCGGTAGCCGTAGTAGTAGACGTCGCCCTCGCGCCCGTCGGGGACGCGCGGCAGGAGCTCGCTGCGCTGGTCGCCGCCCTGCAGCGAGAACTCCAGCGCCTGACCGTGGCCCGACGGCGAGGACACCTCGCGGGGCGCGCCGTCCTGCTCGTTGTACTCGTTGCGCTGGAACGAGCCGAGCATGTCGCCGCCGTCGTCGGCGCGCCAGATCAGCCCGTCACCGCCCGGCGGCGTCGGCGAGGACGCCAGCGCCGGACCGGGTGCGAGGAGCCCCACGAGGACCGCGACGATCCCGGCGGCGATCACCGCGACGAGGCGCCGTGCCCGGGGCCGGCGCTCCCGCGCCGTGCGTGCACCCTCGCTCGTGGTCACACCGCTCCCGCATGTCGAGGACGTCGGACTGACCGGGAGGGGCGCCCTCGTCGACGGGGCACCGCACCTCTCGGCGTGGTCGAGCGTACCCGGACGGGGTGAAGGGCCCGTCGGTTCGGAGGCCCCGGAGCAGGGTCTCAGCCGTCGTCGCGCGGGGTGCCGCGCATGACACGCAGGGGCTGCGCCCGGCTGACGTGGCGCCCCTCACGGTCCTCGCGCCCCGGGCCCGGCGGACGGTGCGGGGCGGCCGCGTGACGGCCGTAGGCGGGCGGGTGGCCGTTCGGTCCGTGGCCGTTGCCCGGCCCGTGGCCGTTGCTGTGGCCGTTGCCGTTGGTGTGGCCGTTGCCGTTGCGGTGACCGTTGCCGTGCCCGTTGCCGTGGCTCGCGAACGGCGCCGCGTACAGCCGCTCGGTCATCGCGACGGCCCACTCCGGCGCCGTCTCCCGTCCCGCGCCGGACGGGATGAGCACGACGGTCGGGGCGTCGTCCAGCGCGGCCTGGCGCGACGGGATCGCCTCGGTCGGGCGGCCGGTGATCGGGTCGACCGCGTCCTCGACGACGGTCTCCGGCGCCGGCTCCGGGGTCGCCGCGTCCGCACCCGACTTCTTCCGCGGCCGCTTGATCGTCGAGCGCACGCCGGCGTAGAGCTCGCGGCTCACCGAGGGCGACAGGATGCGCAGCAGGCCGAGGTAGAGGCCGGCGAACACGAGCACGTCGACGATCAGCAGCCCGATGCCGACGATGATCGGGCGCTGGTCGGAGTGGAAGAACCCGTTCTCGAGCACGGACGTCGCGACCAGCGCGACGACGCCGGCGACGAGCACCGGGAGGAGCACGCGCAGCGCGTCCCGGACGCGGACGCCCGCGACGCGCATCCCGATGCCGATGGCCAGCGACCCGGCGGCCATCGCCTCGGCGGAGGCGGCCATGCCGACGCCGAGGAGGCCGAGCGTGGGCAGCAGGGTGAACAGGGCGATCACCGTGACCACGAGGCTCGTCGCCGTGATCCAGTTGAGCAGGCGGCTGCGGCCGGTGCCCTTGATCGCCTCCTTGCCGATGGAGCCGAGCGCCATGCCGGGGCCGTAGGCGGCCATGCCCATGAGCACGAGCCCGGCGCCGCGCCACTCCTCGCCGAGCGCCACGACCACCAGCGGCTCGCCGATCGCGACCAGCAGGGCCCCGGCGGGCAGCGCGGTCACCCACAGCGCCGTCATCGCGCGCAGGAAGCCGCGGCGCAGGCGGCCGGCGTCCTTGGCGATGCGCGAGAACGCCGGGAACAGCACGTAGGACGCGATCTGGATGATCGCCGTGCCGGGGAGCGTCGCGATGCGCCGCCCGTAGCGGTACATGCCGAGCGGGCCCTGGCCGAGGAAGCGGCCGGTGAGGCCCGCCTCGAGGAACTCCCGGCCCTTCTGCGCGAACTCGCTCGCGATGAGCGGCAGCGCGAAGCGCGCCATCTCCCGCCAGAGCGCGACGTTGAACCGACCCCGCCCGGGCCACCAGCCGGCGAGCCACCAGGTCAGCACGAGCGTGACGATCTGCGAGGCGTAGAGGGCGATGACCAGGCCCCACACCCCGAAGCCGAGCGCCGAGAGCGCGATCGCGGTGCCGGCGAACGTCACGGCCGTCGACGGGTTGACGATCATGCGGCGCTTGAAGTTGAAGCCCCGCTGCATGAGCCCGTCGGGCACGTTGGTGAGCGCGTGGATCGTCAGCACCGCGGCGGTCGCCGCGCAGACGGCCCCGGCGACGTCGCCGCCGAAGAACGCGCCGATCAGCGGGGACACGGCGAACGCGAGACCCGACATCAGCACGCCGTTGACCAGCGTCACCCAGAACACGGTGTCCGCGGCGTCCTCGAGGTCGTCCTCGCGCTGGATCAGCGCGGCGCGCAGGCCGCCTTCGGAGAACGTGACGAGGAAGTTCGCGAGGATCGAGCCGGCCGTGAAGGCGCCGACCTCGGCCGGGCTGAGCAGCCGCGCGACCGCCAGCGTCTGGATCAGCGAGATCGACTGCGTGACGACGAGGACGATCGCGGAGATCTTCGCGCCGCGCTGGAGGGTCTTGCCGAGCTTGTCGATCGACGGCTGCGCGGTCGCCTCGGCCGTCCTGTCCTTCGCGACGGTCGTGGTCGGCGCCGGCTCTCCCGGCTGCGCGGGCCCGGTCATGCGCGGAGTGGCACGGTCACTTCTCCGGAGCCGGGCGTCGGGTGTGGACGCCGGACACAGGTCACCCCGCCCGGGCGGGCAGTCGGTCGCCGATCGTGCCGGCGCGGGGAGCGAGGCATGGTGCGCAGCGTATCGGAGTGGTGACGGACCGCTGTCGCCGGTGCGTCTCCCGAGACGGCCCTGAGCAGGGCGTGCGGTCAGCGGCGCAGGGTCTCGCTGGGCGAGCAACCGTAGACGTGACGGTACTCCGCCGAGAAACGACCCCCGTGGGCGAATCCCCATCGCGTCGCGATGGCCGCGACCGTGTCGCCGGCGCTCGGGTCCGCGCCGCGCAGCTCGCGGTGCGCCCGGTCGAGGCGGACCCGGCGCAGGTAGCCGAGCGGCGTCGTGTCGCGGTGCCGGGCGAACGCGTGCTGCAGGCCGCGGGCCCCGATGCGCGCGGCCACGGCGATGTCGTCGAGCCCGATGGGCTCGTGGGCGTGCGTCTCGATGTACGCCGCGGCCCGGCGCACCGTGGCCGGCTCGGCGCGCCCCGGCCCGGCGCGCGTGGGGTCCTCGGCGGCGTCGAGCGCGGTGTTGGGGAACGTGAGCAGCACGACCGTCGCGAGGTGGCGCAGCGTCGCGGCCCGCACGAGGGGGGTGGCGAGGGCCTCGGGGTTGTCGAGGGTGTCGCGGCCGAGGTGGCTCATCGCCTGCACGAGATAGCGCTCGCGGGCCGCGTCGACCGGGAGCATGGAGTCGAACCGCACCGCGGACGGCTCCAGCCCCGAGAGCTCGCCGCCGACAAGGCTCACGGCGTCGGTGTCGACGGCGTACCCCACGACGTCGACGCCGTCGTCCCACGCGCTGTCGAACGCCTCGCGGGTCGGGACCAGGCGCAGCCCCGTGGCCTCCTCGTCGCCGCAGGTGAACCGCACGCGCCCGGTGACCGGCAGGAGCACCGCCGTCCGGTCGACCGGGGCACGTCGGACGTCCATGCCCAGGCTGTGCCGGACGCGGTCGAGGTTGAACGTGCCGCCCGGGGCGGTCACCGAGCGGGAGGCGATGCTCAGCCGGGCCTCGCGCCGGGGCAGGCGGAACCGCGGCTCCTGGTCGCCGTAGACCGACCGCATCAGCTCGACGGCCTCGTCGGTGTCGGTGGCGGTCAGCCGCCGCCGCCTCACCGGCCCGTCGTCCCCCTCGCCGCCGTCGGCGTCCTCTGGGTGCACGTGTCCCCCCGGCACCTCGAGGGCGACCCGGCGCGGGCGGGGTGCTCCACCGTGCCGGCCGCCCGTCCTGCGTCCCCCCGGGTCACGGGCGGGCCCTACCGATACGGGGAACGATAGGACTGTCCGTGAGGCGACACCAGCGTCGGCACGGGCACGGCGCGGTGCCGTGGCGCGCTCCGCCGCCTGGATTCGAACCAGGATCATCGGAACCAAAATCCGAGGTGTTGCCCTTACACCACGGCGGAGGAGTCGCCCGGGGGCGACGGTGACCATCGTCCCACGGGGCGCGCGGCGCCCACCGCCCCGCCGGGGCGCAGGTCAGCGGCGGGCGGGCTCGCGGGGACCGGGGTCGCGGGGGGCCGGCGCCCGCCGGGCCGACCGGGTCGCCACGAGCAGCACCACGACGCCGAGCAGCAGCGCGCCGGCAACCCACGTGACCGTGTCCACGTCGCGCTCGGCGGCGATGTCTGCGGGGCCCGCGGGCGCGGCCGCGTCCTCGGCGACCGGGTCGCCGCCGGCGGTCCCGGAGCCCATGCCCGTCGGGGCCACCGAGGCCATCGTGGGCCCGACCCGCAGGTCGTCGACCCAGAGGCGGCCGCCCTCGTCGATCCGGGTGGCCCGGTAGAGCCCGAGCTTGAGGTAGTTGCCCTGGTCGAGCAGGGTGCCGTTCGGCGGGCGGTAGCCGTCGAGCACGTGGCGCCCGTCGCGCCAGACGTCGACGCTGCCGCGCTCGGGATCCTGGGAGAACGCGACGCGCATCGACACGTCGATGCGGTCGCCGCCGCGGATCGGGCCGAGGTCCTGGAGGTTCTCGCCCTCCGACGCGAGCGCCAGCCGGCCCTGCTTGACCTCGAGGGCCACCGGCGGCGAGCCCGAGTCACCGGTGTGGTGCCACTGCAGGACGACCTGCCAGTCCTCGGTGTCGGTCGGGAAGTCCTCGGCCAGGCCCGCGCGGTAGGTGTAGTACCAGACCTGGCCCTCGTACTGGTCGGGAACGCGCGGCTCGACCTCGGAGCGCTGGTCGCCGCCGTCGAGGCGGAACTCGAGCGCCTGGCGGCCCGGCGACGTGGGCGACGGGATCGCGCGCGGGGCGCCGTCCTGCTCGTTGTAGCCGTTGCGGTCGAAGGCGCCGAGCAGGTCACCGCTGGTGGGGAGCTCGAAGACCGGCCGGTCGTTCGCCGGCGGGGGCGCCGCGGCCGCCGCCGGAGCGGAGCCCAGCAGCGTGGGCAGGACGGCGAGCAGTGCCGTCACGACGGCGAGCAGAGGAGCGGGCACGCGACCGGTGCGGCGTCGCGGCGCCGGTCCGGGTATCGACCCGGGATCGGCGTCGTGGGGCATCGGGGGCGGCTCCTTCGCGGGCGGTCTGGCTGCCGGTCTGCGGGTGACCCGGACATTCCCGGCAGATCGTCGGTCCGTTCGCACGATACCGAGCCGACGGGCGCCGACCCCGGGGCCTCCGTCCGGGGGTCCGGCGGTGCCTCGTCATCCGGCCGGGTCGTGCTCGTCACCCGACGGCGACCGCCGACCCCGGTCGGTGCGTGCGTTCGGGGCACCGGCCCCCGTCCGGCAGGCACCCGGAGTGGGGCAGGATGACCGCCACGGTGGCGGGCGGTAGCCGCGCCGGGGTCCTCGACCGTGGGTGTGACCCGCACGGTCCAATCCTCGGTGGCGTCGGCGTGACCGTGGGGGGAGGCCGATCGTTGATCCCCGCGGCATCCGATGCGGGAAACGCACTCCGGGCGACCCGATCGAAATCGGGTGCGATGACGACGCAACCTCACCGTGACCCCGGGCGTCTCACGTCGAGCGGAAAGGTGTCCATGGCCGACGAGGTGCTGCGGGTGGGGGTGCCCACCCGTACGACCCACGACGGGGGCGACGTGACGAACGGACAAGCCAGGATCTCGGAGCAGGCCGGGCTGTCGCAGGAGGACGTCCAGGGCCGGGTGCCTGGCCGGGCCACGGCCCGGTTCGACGACCGGGGCTTCGACGACCGGAGCTTCGACGACCGGACGGGCCCACCGATCGGGCCGGCTCCCGTGGAGCCGTCGCCGGTGGTGCCGACCGAGCACGTCGGGCCGATCACCGGTCCGCCGTTCACGACGCCGACCGGCACCGGCACACCGACCGGTGACGACGGCGTGTTCGTGGAGCCCGCGCCCACCGCGCCCGGGTTCGTCCGCATCTGGGAGGACGAGGGCCCGGAGCAGCCGGGCAGCGTCGCCGTGGCCACGAGCTGGCAGCGCAAGTTCGCGCTCGCCGTGGCCGCCTCCGACCTCGCCACCCTCGCGGTCTGCGTCCTGCTCGGCGCGCTCGTCGGCTTCGGCGGGGGCGTGGGGCCGCAGGCCTCCGACCCGTGGGCGCTCGCCGGCGTCGTCGCGATCATGGTGCCGCTGGCGATCATCGCCTGCCGCGCGTGGGACCCGCGCACCCTCGGTCAGGGCGCCGAGGAGTGGAGCCGGCTGATCCGCGCGTTCGTCTCCGCGGCGATCGTGCTGGGCCTCGCCGGTCTCTCGGTCGAGCGTCTGGGCGTCCGCCCCTGGGTGTTCGGCGTGCTGCCGGTCGCGGGCCTCGCCGCGATGGCCGGGCGCTACATGCTGCGCCGCTGGCTGCACCAGGCCCGCAAGCGCGGCCGCGGGATGCTGCCGGTGCTCGCCGTCGGCACCGAGCAGGCCGTCCGCGACCTCGTCGAGCGCACCCGCCGCGTGCCGCACATGGGCTGGGTCGTCATCGCGGCCTGCACCCCGACCGGCCTGGGCGAGGAGGGGCAGGGCCACGTGGCCGGCGTCCCGGTCATCGGCGACCTCGACGACCTCTCCACCAGCGTGGGCACCGGGCGCTACGGCGTCGTCGCCGTCGCCCCGACGCCGGGCTGGAGCCCGAAGCGCCTGCACCGCCTCGCCTGGGACCTCGAGGGCACCGGCTCCGAGCTCGTCGTCGACCCGGGCCTCATGGAGGTCGCCGGGCCGCGCCTGCACGTCGCCCCCGTCGACGGCCTGCCGCTGCTGCGCCTCACCGAGCCGCGCCTGTCCGGCGTGCCGCGCGTGTTCAAGCTGATGTTCGACCGGGTCACGACGGCCGCGATCCTGATCCTGCTCGCGCCGGTGTTCGCGGTCATCGCGGTGATCGTCAAGATGGACGGCGGCCCGGTGTTCTACCGCCAGACCCGCGTCGGGCAGCGCGGCAAGACCTTCCGGATGATCAAGTTCCGGTCGATGGTCCCGGACGCGGACAAGCTGCGCGAGGACCTGCTCGCCGGCACCAACGACGGCTCCGGGCCGCTGTTCAAGCTGCGCAAGGACCCGCGCGTCACGCGGATCGGCCAACTGCTGCGCCGCTACTCGCTCGACGAGCTCCCGCAGCTGTTCAACGTCATCGGCGGCTCGATGTCGCTGGTCGGACCGCGTCCGCCGCTGCCCGGCGAGATCGACGCGTACACCGACGCCGCCAAGCGCAAGTTCCTCGTCCGTCCGGGCATGACCGGCCTCTGGCAGGTCAGCGGCCGCTCCGACCTGTCGTGGGAGGAGTCGGTCCGCCTGGACCTGCGGTACGTGGAGAACTGGTCGCCCGCGATGGACCTGGTGATCATGTGGAAGACGGTCTCCGCGGTGTTCCGCGGGGACGGTGCCTACTGAGACGGAAGCCTTGGACAACCCAGCCAGCAAGATCATCTGTCGCCTCTGTGGCTCGGCCGACCTGGCCGGCTTCGTCGACCTGGGCGCCACGCCGCCCTGTGAGCTGTTCCTCACCGCGGAGGCCCTCGAGGCGCCCGAGCCGACGTTCCCGCTCCACCCGCGGGTCTGCCGCTCGTGCCTGCTCGTGCAGCTGCCGCCCCTGATCGACCCGGACGAGACGTTCACCGAGTACGCGTACTTCTCGTCGTTCTCGACGTCCTGGGTCGAGCACGCGCGGCGGTTCGTCACGGCGGCGACCGAGCGGGCCGGCCTCACGAGCGACTCGCTGGTCGTCGAGGCGGCGAGCAACGACGGCTACCTGCTCCAGCACGTCGTCGCCGACGGGATGCGGGCGGTCGGCGTCGAGCCGAGCGCCAACGTCGGCGCGGCGGCCCGGGAGAAGGGCGTGCCGACGATCACGGCGTTCCTCTCGCCGGAGACCGGGGCGGCCGTCCGCGCCGAGCACGGTCCCGCGGCGCTCGTCGTGGCCAACAACGTCTACGCGCACATCCCCGACGTCGTGGGCTTCACGCAGGGCCTGCGCGCGATGGTGGCCGACGACGGCTGGGTGTCGATCGAGGTGCAGCACCTGCTGACCCTGATGCGCCACCGGCAGTTCGACACGATCTACCACGAGCACTTCCAGTACTACACGGTCGGCACCGCCCAGAAGGCGCTGCGCTCGGGCGGGCTCGAGCTCGTCGACGTCGAGCTGGTGCCCACCCACGGCGGGTCGATCCGGTGCTGGGCGCGGCCCACGGAGCTCGGGGCGGGCCCGTCGCAGGCCGTCGCCGACGTGCTGGCCGAGGAGGCCGCGGCGGGGCTGGAGACGGTCGAGGGGCACGCCGGGTTCGCCGGCGAGGTCTCGCGCATCCGCAACGACCTGGTGCGCTTCCTCATCGAGGCGGCCGACGCCGGGAAGGTCGTCGCCGGGTACGGCGCGCCGGGCAAGGGCAACACGCTGCTGAACTACTGCGGCATCCGCCCGGACCTGCTCGCGTACACCGTCGACCGCAACCCCTACAAGCACGGCCGCTACACGCCGGGCACGCGGATCCCGATCCACCCGCCGGAGCGGATCGACGCCGACCGGCCCGACTACGTGCTCGTGCTGCCGTGGAACCTGCGCGAGGAGATCACCGCGCAGCTCGCCCACGTGGCCGACTGGGGCGGGAAGCTCGTCTACCCCATCCCCTCGCTGCAGGTGGTCGAGCCGGGCTCTGGCAAGGTGGTGGACCCGTGAAGGTCGTCCTCTTCTGCGGTGGCTACGGCATGCGGATGCGCAACGGCGATTCCGATGCCCCGAAGCCCATGCAGATGGTCGGGCCACGCCCGCTCATCTGGCACGTCATGCGCTACTACGCGCACTACGGGCACAAGGAGTTCATCCTGTGCCTGGGCTACGGAGCCCACCACGTCAAGAACTACTTCCTCGACTACCACGAGACCGAGTCGAACGACTTCGTCATGCGCCACGGCGAGGTCGAGCTGCAGGGCTCGGACATCGCCGACTGGACGATCCACTTCGTCCACACCGGCCTGGAGTCGCCGATCGGGGAGCGCCTGCGCCGCGTGCGCCACCTCGTCGAGGACGAGGAGATCTTCCTCGCCAACTACGCCGACGTGCTCACCGACGCCCCGATCGACGACATGATCGAGCGCTTCCGCGGCTCGGACGCCACGGCGTCGCTGCTCGCCGTCCCGCCGCAGGCGGTGTTCCACATCGTGGACATCGACCCGAGCGAGCGGGTCAACTCGATCTACCCGGTCACCGACATGCGGATCCGCGAGAACGGCGGGTACTTCGCGCTGCGGCCCGAGGCGATCGACTACATCCCGGAGAACGGCGACCTCGTCGGCGACGCCTGCACCTCGCTGGCCAAGGAGGGCAAGCTGCTCTCCTACACCTACGACGGGTTCTGGCAGCCGGCGGACACCCTCAAGGAGCGCAACGCCCTCGAGGCCGCCTACCGGGCCGGGACCCGGCCGTGGATGGTGTGGGAGCGCGAGCCCGAGCGCGCGCCGCTGGAGGGCCTCGTCGACGAGGCCCTCGGCCGCTGAGCCGTGCGCGCGCTGCTCCCCGAGAGCCTCGACGAGCTGGTCCTGCTCGCCGCGCACTGCGACGACATCCCGATCGGCGCGGGCGGCACCGTGCTGACGCTGTGCCGCGCGCATCCGGGTCTCCGGGTGCGCGTGCTCGTGCTCTCCGGCGGCGGGACGCCGCGAGAGGCCGAGGAGCGCGCCGCGCTGGCGGCGTTCTGCCCCGGCGCCGACCTCGCGGTCACCGTCCTCGACATGCCCGACGGCCGGCTCCCGACGCACTGGGAGTGGGCCAAGGAGGCGCTCGAGGCGTTCCGGCGCACGTGCGAGCCCGACCTCGTCCTGGCCGGGCACCGGGGTGACGACCACCAGGACCACCGCGAGCTCGCCAAGCTCGTGCCGACGGTCTTCCGCGACCACCTCACGCTCGGCTACGAGATCCTCAAGGCCGAGCCGGACCTCGCGCAGCCGCCGCTGCTGTGGCCGCTGGATCCCGACGTCGTCGCCGACAAGGTCCGGCTGCTGCACGAGCACTACCCGTCACAGGTGGCCCGCGCCTGGTTCGACGAGGAGACGTTCCGGGGGCTCGCGCGCGTGCGCGGCGTGCAGGCCGGCGTGCGCTACGCGGAGGGGTTCCACCTGACGCGGGCGCGCCTCGGCGGCCCCGTACGGTCGGGCTGACGTCCCGAGCACCACACGAAGGAGTGACCGCCGCGATGCGCGTCCTGCTCACCGGCCACCAGGGCTACCTCGGCACCCTCATGGCGCCGCAGCTCACGCAGGCGGGGCACGAGGTCACCGGCCTCGACTCCGGCCTCTACGCCGACTGCGTGCTCGGCGAGCTGCCCGCGCCCGAGCCCCCGGCGCTGGCCGTCGACCTGCGCGACGTCACCGCCGAGCAGCTCGCCGGGTTCGACGCCGTCGTGCACCTCGCGGCGCTGTCGAACGACCCGCTCGGCGCCCTGGCGCCCCAGCACACCTACGACATCAACCACCACGCCTCCACGCGCCTCGCGCGGCTGGCGAAGGAGGCCGGGGTCGGGCGCTTCGTCTACGCCTCGACCTGCTCGGTGTACGGCGCGTCGGGCACCGAGGACGTGCTCGACGAGGAGGCGCCGATGAAGCCGGTGACCCCCTACGCCGAGTCGAAGGTGCGCGTCGAGGCCGACCTCGTCGACATGGCCGACGCCGACTTCGTCCCCGTGTCGATGCGCAACGCCACCGCGTTCGGGTTCTCGCCGCGGCTGCGCGCCGACATCGTGCTGAACAACCTCGTCGGCCACGCGCTGCTGTCGAACCGCATCCTCGTCATGAGCGACGGCACGCCCTGGCGCCCGCTGGCCCACGCCCGCGACATCGGCGCCGCGGTCGTCGCCGCGCTCGCGGCGCCGGCGGACACGGTGCGCGCGCAGGCGTTCAACGTGGGCTCGACGGAGAACAACGTGCAGGTGCGCGACATCGCCGACGCGGTGAAGGTCGCGGTGCCCGAGGCCGAGCTGGTCATCACCGGCGAGACCGGCGGCGACCCGCGCTCCTACCGCGTCGACTTCACGAAGATCGGCAAGTTCCTGCCCGACTTCCGCCCCGCGTGGTCGGTGGCCGACGGCGCCGAGGAGCTCATCCGCGAGTACCGCTCCCGCGGCCTGACGCAGGAGGCCTTCGACCGGCGCTTCACCCGCCTCGCGGTGCTGAAGAGCCGCCAGGAGGCCGGCACCCTCGACTCCTCCCTGCGCCCCAGCTGACCCCTACGTGCGTGATCTTCTGAGCGATCGAGCTCAGCAGATCACGCACGTAGCTGGGCGACCAGGGACTTCCAGGAGCCGGCGGTGCGGTCGCGCTCGGAGATCGCGGTGACCGGCTGCGGCCAGGTGATCGCGAGGTCCGGGTCGTCGTGGGCCACGGCCACGTCCTCGCCGGGCGCGTGCGGGCGGTCGATCCGGTAGCAGACGTCGGCGACCTCGGTGAGCGCCTGGAAGCCGTGCAGCAGCCCCGGCGGCACCCAGAGGTGGTGGAAGTCCTCGTCGTCGAGGCGGAAGCTCTCCACCCGCCCGAACGTCGGCGAGTCCGGCCGGGCGTCGACGAGGACGTCGAGCACCGCCCCGTGCGCCACGCGGACCAGCTTGGCCTCGCCCCGCCCGCCGCGGCCGTGCATGCCGCGGATCGTGCCCTGCCGGGAGCGCGACTGGCTGTCCTGCGCCTGCGGGCCCAGGTCGATGCCGTGCTCCGCGGCGATCGCCGTGTCGAACGTGCGGGTGAACAGCCCCCGGTCGTCGCGGTGCGGCGTGGGGACGAGCACCCGCACACCCTCGATGCCTGCCGTGCGAACCTCCACCCGACGAACCCTGCCATCCCCGTCCGCGCCGACCGCGAGAGGATCCCGTCCGTGGATTCCCGTCCGACCGACCCCTGCCGCTGGTGCGGCGCCACGGACGGCACCGTCGTCCTCGATCTCGGTGACCAGCCCGCCGCCGACCACTTCCCGGCCGCCGACGACCCCGGCCCCGACCCGGTGCACCCGCTGCGGATGTGGCTGTGCGGCACGTGTGGGCTCGCGCAGCTCGCCGAGGACCCCACGACCCCGGAGGAGCCCCGCGGGGCCGAGCCGGACGCCCTGGTGGCGCAGGCGCGGGACGCGGTGGCGCGGGTCGAGGCGGCCGGGCTGCTGCAGGCCGCGACCGGTGGGGGCGGTGGCACGGTGACGGAGTTCGGCAGCCCGCACGGCGGCTCGTGGCTCGGCATGCTCGGCGCGACCGGGCTGGCGGAGGCCTCGGACGGGCCCGCGGACGTCGTCGTCGACTGCTTCGGGCTCATGCACGCCCCCGACCAGCGGGCCGGGCTCGCCGAGCGGGCCGCCGCCACCGCGCCCGGGGGCGTGCTGCTGCTCCAGTTCCACACGCTGGCCGCGATCGTCGCCGACGGCGGCTGGAACGCCCTGCGCCACGGCCACTACGCCTACTACGCGACGCCCGTGCTCGCGCGGATGCTCGACGAGATCGGCTTCGAGGTCACGCACGCGTTCCTCTTCGACCTCTACGGGGGGACGGTGCTCGTCGCCGCCCGGCGCCACGGCGTCGACGGCCCGCGCGACCCCGCCGCGGTGACGTCGCTGATCGAGCGTGAGACCGCGCTCGGGGTCACCGACCCGGCGGTCGTCGCCGGCCTGGAGGAGGCCGCCCGGCGCAGCGCCGAGGAGCTGCACGCCCACCTCGTCGCGTCCCGCGAGAAGCAGCACGGCGTGCTGGGCTACGCGGCGGCGTCCCGCGCGGTGCCGCTGCTCAACCGCGCCGGCATCGGCCCCGACCTCCTGCCCGCCGTCGCCGACGGCGCGCCGGCCAAGCACGGGCGGCGCTTCCCCGGCGTCGGGATCCCGATCGTGGCCCCGGACGAGGTCGTCGCGCGCCGGCCGGACGAGGTCGTGCTCTTCGTCACCGACATGCTCGGTGAGATGCGCCGCCGCATCCCCGAGGTGGAGGCCGGCGGCGGCCACTGGGTGATCGTCGACCCGACCGTGCGCACGGTGGCGCCCGCCTGAGCCTCGTCGGTGCGCCGGGCCTCAGCGCCCGGCGTGCCGCGGACTCGCCGTGACCAGGTCCGCCCAGCGGCGCCCGACGGCGTCCCAGCGGTAGTGCTCCTCGACCAGCCGGTGGGCCCCGGCGCGCAGCTCGTCGGCCAGCTCGGGGTCCTTGAGCACCGTGCGGATCGCGTCGGCGAACGCGCCGGGCCCCTCGGCGGTCATCAGCGAGACGCCGTCGCGGACCTCGGGCAGCGCCTCGACGCCGAGCCGCGTCGACACGACCACGACGCCCATCCCGAACGCCTCGAGCACCTTGTTCTTCAGCCCGCTGCCGGTGCGCATCGGGTTGATCATCACGGGGTACGGGGCGACGGCCGTGCGCAGGTCCTCGACGTAGCCGGTGAGGACGATCAGCGGCTCGTGCTCCGCGAGCTGGGCGAGCCACGATGGGGCGTTGGGCCCGACGACGCAGAGCTCGACGCCGGCGTCGCGCAGGTGCGGCTCCCAGATCTCGTTGAGGAAGAACCAGAGCGCGTCGCGGTTGGGCGCGAAGCCGAGGTTGCCCCAGAACACGACGCCGTGGCGGGCGCCGGGCTCGGGCAGCGGGGTGAGGAACGCGTCGTCGACGCCGTTGGGGATCGTGCGCACGACCCCGCGGCTGCCGTGGAGGCGCTCGATGGCGCGGGTGTCGGGCTCGCTGATGGTGACGACGACGTCGAACCGGTCGGGCAGGCTGCCCTCGGTGGCCCGCTTGCGCCGCAGCGCGAGGCGGTCCTTCCAGAGCTGCAGCCCGCGCGAGGGGTGCGCGCTGCCGGAGAGGGCGCGCTCGGCGGTGAGCACGCCGCTGTCGCAGACGTCGAGGACGGTGGTGACGCCCTCGAGGGTGACGGCGAGCTCGGCCAGCGCGACGCCGAACACGACGACGTGCGTGATCTCCTTCTCGGCCACGATCTCGCGCAGCCGGTCGCGGGCCTCGGCGAACCGGCCGGGCCGCGAGAGCTGCATGTAGTGGTCGTTGGACGCCCGCAGGTAGCGCCGCGGACGCTCGCGCCCGGGCGGGAACGCCGCGAGCACCTCGATCGAGGCGAACAGCGGGTCGACGGCGATGCCCACCGGCCCGTCGGTCTCCTCCTCGAGCGGGATGACGACGAGGTGGGACTCCCCGGGCAGGTGGGCGCACAGGTGGGCGACGCGCAGGTCGTAGCCACTCTGCCGCGACGCGATGCGCCGCGACGCCAGGACGAGAATCCTCATCGCACCGTCCGGTGCCGCGACCAGCGCGCACGCCAGTCGCGGGAGCGCAGCGCCTTGACGCGGGCCTGCACGCCGCGCTTGAGCGGGTGCACGGCGCCGAGCGCGCGCGGGGCGACCCGCAGGGCGAGCACCAGGGCGCCGGTGCGCGCGGTCGGGCGCTGCTCGTGGGCCTCGGTGACGTGCCGGCGCGCGGCGTGGGGGTCCCCCTGCGAGAACGCGACCCGCGCGCGCCGGATCGCCTGCTGGTAGCGCAGGCGGCCCAGGACGCGGTCGAGGGAGGCGCGGGCCTCGGGGTCCCCGTGCTGGGAGGCCTCCTCGGCGGCCCGGCGCAGCACGGTCTCGCGCTGGCGCTCGAACTCCTCGCTGTGCTCGGCGTCCACCGGGCGGCTCTCCGAGCCCGCCTCCATGCGGAACAGGCCCAGCTTGTCGCCGATCATCCGGACGTCGTGGCCGGCGAGGATCGCGCGCAGCCAGAACTCCAGGTCGTGCACGAGCGGGGCGTCGGTCTCGAAGCCCATGCCGCCGAGCGCGTCCCACACGTCCCGGCGGATCGGGGCGCAGTAGTACGGGCAGGGGCCGTCGACGACGTCCGCGACGCGCAGCCGCACCGCGCCCTCGGGGGCCTCGGCGAGCCCGGCCGCCTGCAGGTAGGTGCGGGCCAGCGGCTGCTGCCCCGGGTCGGTGAACTGCACGGCGTCGCACGTGACCGCGGCGACCGTCGGCTCGGCGTCGAGCACCGCGCCCGTGCGCGCGACGAACTCCGGGGTGATCGCGTCGTCGGCGTTGAGCACCACCAGGTACCGCCCGGTCGCGACCTCGGCCGCCGCGCGCACCCCGCCCACGGCGCCCTTGTTCTCCTGGCGCACGAGGCGGATGCGGGGGTCGGCGAGGTGGGCCTGTGCGACCGCGGCGACGGCGTCGTCGTTGCCGTTGTCGACGACGACGAGCTCCCAGTCGCCCCGCGTCTGCGCGAGCACCGCGTCGATCGTCCGGCCCAGGGTGTCCTCGGCGCGGTACGCGGTCGTGAGGAAGCTGAACGCAGGCCGCTCTCCCGGCAGGCCGGCGCCGTCGGAGCTGGTGGTCACCCCCCGAACGCTACCGCCGAGGGGTTTTCGCCCGATCGGCCGCCCGGGGCCCGGGAAGGACCACGGTGTCGCACCGTGATCCACGTTCCGGTGACGACGGTGCCTCGAACGTGTCCGGCGGGCCGTCCTACCCCTAAATCACGCCTGCCACAGCCGCCTCATCGTGCCCTCCAGCCTCATCTGCCCGTGTAATTGTGGTCAGTGGCGACGAGTGGTCGTCTAGATGCGACGAACGGACGGCATCACTGCTCCGTCTGCGACGAGCGGTGAGGGCCCGACGGTCGACGGTCTGGAGGGGTACGCGTGAAGAACGGCACCGGCGTCTCGTCACGAGGCGGAAGGCGACGAGGGGGCCGCATGGTGGCGGCGCTGGCACTCGCGTTGTCGGTCTCGGCGACGGAGGCGGCCGCGTGGGCATCCGAGCCCACACCGCCGACTGACCCGAACGGCCCCTCGGCGGGGGTCGAGGCCGAGGTGGACGTCGGCGGGGTCGGGGCCGGCGTCAGCGTCGGCAACGGCGGCGGGGAGTTCGCGAGCACCCGCGGCGGTGTCACCGTCGGCGGCAACCAGGTCTTCCTCGGCGATTGGGAGACCGGCGACTTCAGCCAGTGGGGCGTCTGCCAGTCGAAGCTGGTCAACGGCGGCTGCGGCGGGGTGGGCCGCGGCAACGCGAACATGACGATCACCGACGCCCCGGACGTGCGGCAGGGGCAGCACGCCGCGCGGTTCACGGTGAAGCCCGGCGACGTCCCGAACTTCGGCGGCGGCGAGCGCAGCGAGGTGCAGTCGAGCGCGCCCGGCGCGCTGGTGCACGAGGGCGACGAGCGCTGGTACGAGTGGTCGGTCCAGTACCCGCAGGACATGCCGGACGTGAAGGGCCGCTTCTTCATCATCCTGCAGTGGCACAGCGCGGAGGGCTCGCCGCCGCTGGCCATCGACCTCAGCAAGGGCACGGTCGACATCGGCGGTGACGGCGTGCGCTCGGCACCGCGGCGCACGATCGGCCCGATCCGCCGCGGCGAGTGGGTCGACTACGTGCTGCACGTGAAGTTCTCGCAGAACAAGGACGCCGGGTTCGTCGAGGCGTGGGAGAACGGCCGCCAGACCGTGCAGCGCACCAACCGCGCGACCATGGTCGACGGCGAGAACTACCTCAAGCAGGGCATCTACCGCAGCACCAGCTCCAGCGGCACGGTCAACCTGACCATGGACGGGCTCCGGGTGACGGCGCCGTGAGGGGCGCACGCCTGCTGGCGACCGCGATGCTCGCCGTCGTCGGGGTCCTCGGGGGCCCGGCGCTGGGGGCTCCTGTCGGCCAGGCTGCCGAGCCGGGCGGGACCGGGCCGACGCGGGACCTCTACCGCCAGCCGTTCTCGTGGGACTCCCCGTGGAACCTGCCGCTGTCGACCCAAGCGCGCTACGTGCCGTTCGACAGTGGCGTCGGTGAGGTCTACCTCGACATCGAGGACATCTCGGTGGATCCGTCGTTCCCGGTGAAGACCCTGGACGCGGCCGGGCGCGAGGTGAAGGTGCACACCGACCCGGAGCTCACCGCCGACGGCTCGTGGAACCACTGCTCGACGTTCCTCGTCGACGACGGCACGCGGCAGACGGTGATCCAGGGCCAGCCGCTCAAGCTCGACGCCGGCGGCGACCCGTCCTACGAGCACGGCTGGGACGAGGTGTCGCTGACCTCCGACGGGCTGCCCGGCTGCCACGGCGGCTCGGGGCTCTCGGGGCTCGGCGGCAGCGTCCGCGTCGGCGAGGTGTCCGGCGAGGCGCCGATCGCGCACGCGCTGAAGATCAGCCTGAACTGCAAGCGCTCCTGCAGCACGTCCGAGGAAGGCCACCGGTGGCCGGCGACCAAGGCCGACGGCTACTACGAGGAGGAGTACGGCGGCTCGGCGCCCGGCGTGAAGATGGGCTCGCTGATGGCGGTCCCGCCCGACGCCGACCTGTCCGGGATCACCGACCCCGACGTCAAGAAGATCGCCCAGGCCATGCAGACCTACGGCGCGTACGTCGTCGACGACACCTCGGGCGAGACGACCAACTCGCTGTCGGTGCAGGCCGGCGCCGAGAAGGAGCTCCCGAACATCGGGTCCGACCAGATGCGCGAGCTCTTCGCCCAGCTCGACCTCGTCGACAACAACGCCCCGGGCTCGCCGGGCGGGGGCCCGCTCGGCGGCCCGCGTCGCGCGCCGTGCGCCGGGCCGTTCGCCGACGGGACGGGCGGCGCGCCGCCGGCGTGCGGCGCGGTGTAGCGCGCTCGCGTGACGTGGAGCGAGGGCGTCCCCGGCTGCGTGGCAGGCAGCGAGGGCGTCCCTCGCTCCACACGACGGGCGGGGCGGCGGTTCCTGGGTAGCAGGGGGCCTCAGGAACCGTCGCCGTGCTCGTCGCCGTCCGTCGGCGGCGTGCGCCGGCCCTGGCGGCGGGTCACGACGGAGACGAGGCGGCTCCTGCCCCCGTTGCTGCCGTTGCCGTTGCTCCCGTTGCCGTTCCCGTTCGGCGGGTGCTCCGGGGTCGCCGCCACCGCGGTCGTCGGGGCGTCGAGCGAGGAGACCGGGTCGAGGGCCGTCGTCGGCGGGTCGAGCAGGGGCCCGTGCGGCGGCGGGGTGGGGCCCGCCGGCCGGGCCGGCACCGGCGGCCGCGGTGGTCCGGCCGGCGCGGCGGGGCGGCGGGGCACCTGGGTGGTCGCGACGTCGTCGGCGAAGAAGGGCAGCGCGAGCACGACGGTCGGGGCGTCGAGCAGGTCGCGCCGCCAGCCGACGGGCTCGTCCTCGGGCTCCGGCTCGGCGGCCTCGGCGCCCTGGTCCTCGTCGTCCCCGCCCGACCGGCGCTTGCGCACCGCCGAGAGGATCTCGCGCAGGGCGCTCGGGTCGATGAGGTAGAGGATTCCCGCGAAGAGGCCCAGCAGCAGGAGCGTCTCGCCGGCGAGGGCGAGCAGGCCCAGTAGGATCGGCAGCTGGTCGGAGTGGACCACCGTGTGCTCGAGGAACCCGACGGCCACCCCGGCGATCGCCGCCGCGACCAGTGCCGGCACCAGCACGCGGAAGAGCTCGCGCCACGACACCTTCGCGAGGTCCCGCGCGAGCACGAGGCTGACGAACCCGCCGAGCACGGCGTCGATCGAGACGGCGATGCCGACGCCGACCAGCCCGTAGGGCAGCAGCAGGAGGAGGCCGCCGACGCCGACCACGATCGACAGCCCCGTGATGACGTGGATGCGGCGGCTCTTGCCCGCGCCCTTGATCGACTCCATGCCGATCGCGCTCATCGCGGCGCCGGGCCCGTAGCCCGCCATCGCCGCGACGAACAGGCCTGCTGGGCGCCACTCCTCGCCGAGCAGCACGACGATCATCGGCTGGCCCAGCGCGATGAGCATGGCGGAGAACGGCATCGTCGCGGTCCACAGCGCCCGCAGGCTGCGCAGGAACCCGTCGTGGAAGCGCTTCGCGTCCGAGGCGATGCGCGAGAACGCCGGGAAGAGCACGTACGACGCGACCTGGATGATGGCCGTGCCGGGCAGGACGCCGATGCGCCGGCCGTAGCGGTACTGACCGAGGGCGCCGACGTCGAGCGTGCGGCCGATGAGGCCCTGCTGGACGAGGTCGCGGGACCGGTCGGTGAGGTTGGAGACGATCAGCGGGAACGAGAAGTTCGCCAGCTCGCGCCAGATGCGGTAGCTCGGCCGGGTCTTGCCAGGGCGCCACTTGCACATCACCCAGCAGGAGATGAGCGTCGCGAGCTGCGAGGCGTAGAGGCCGATGACCATGCCCCAGACGCCGAACCCGGCGAACGCGAGCGTGACCGTGACGACCGCGAACGACCCCGCGGTCAGCGGGTCGACGACCAGGCGGCGCTTGAAGTTGAAGCGCCGCTGCAGCAGCGCCTCGGGCACGTTGACCAGCGAGTGGATCAGCAGCGTGCCGCACGTGGCCGCGCAGACGAGGCCGACCATCTCGTCGTTGTCGAAGAACAGCGTCATCAGCGGCGACGCGGCGAGCGTGAGGCCGGCCATGATCACGCCGGTGAACAGGCTCGCCCAGAAGGCCGTCTCGGTGGCCTTCTCGACGTCCTCCTCGCGCTGGATCAGCGCCGCGCGCATGCCGCCGTCGGCGATGGTCACCGCGAAGTTCGCGAACAGCGTCCCGGCCGTGAAGACACCGATCTCCTCGACCGTCAGCAGGCGGGCGACGAAGACCGTCTGGATCAGCGAGATCAGCTGGGTGAAGATCAGCGCGACCGCGGCGAACTGCGCGCCGCGGCGCAGCCGGCTCCCGAGCCCCTGCAGTGAGGGGTTGTGCTCGTCCGGGGCCTCCTCCTGCGGGGAGGCGCCGCCCTCGAACGGCGGATCGACCTCGGTCTCGGGCATGGCCTGCCCGACGCCGGGCTCGGCGTGGTCGTGGGGGCGAGGACGGGAGGGGTCGGGGGAGCCGTGCGGGCGACCCTGTCCGGGCCCGTCGCTCTCCGGAGGCTGCGTCATCGACCCGTCATCGCTGCGGTGGCCGGCGGCGGTGTCCGGAACCGGACGACCCCGCGGCGTCGCGCCCCGGATGGGCGCGACGATTCATCGTATCGGGGACGGGAGACCACTCCCGGATCCCGCCTCAGCGGGCACCCACCACCGTCGCGCGCGGACCGGACGAACCCGTCCAGTGGACGCGGACCGCCCCGTCACGGCCGGGGTCCACGATCGGGGACGGTGCCGGGCGGCCCGCGGCGTCGCCGGTGACGAGCAGCGTGGCCACGATCACGGGCTCGGTCCGGCTCGGGGTGACCTCCGCGCCGACGAACCAGCACGGCCGGCGCTGCTCGAGGCGCTCGGACCACCAGCCGAGGTCGCCCGCGTCCGCGTCGCCGCCGCGCAGCCGCCACCCGGCCGCGGGCGCCGAGGCCGACGTGACGATCCGCAGGACCGGCTCGCCGTCGCGGCGGGCGACGACGGTGCCGTCGCTGCTGTCGTCGATGCTCAGGTCCGGGTGCAGCGGCCAGGTGGTGCGGACCGCGGGCACGGGCTCGCCGCCCTCGCCGACGGGGGAGAGCACGTCGACGACGAGCACCACGTCGTCGTCCGGCGGGGCGTGGACGACGCGCCGGTGCACGACGGGGGCCTCGAGGCGCCGGTAGCCGTCGTGCTCGGCGTCCACGCGGCCCGTGTCGAGGTCGACGTCGTGGACGGCGACGGCGGCGTGCTCGGTCCACAGGAACGGTCCGCCCATCACCGACTGGTCGGCGTCGTCGACCGCGACCGTCGGGTGCGCGCGGGTGGAGCGGTGCGCGGTGCGCCAGTCGGGGTGGACGAAGTAGCTGCCGGTCCCCGGGTCGCCGACGAGGTCGTGCCCGTCGACGGCGACGCCCACGGCCAGCGCGTCCGCGTGCCCGTGCGCGGCGATCGACAGGTAGCCCAGCGGCCCGACGTCGACGAGCACCCGGCGTCGTCCGGAGCGCAGGATGGCGAGGCCGCCGTCCGGGGCGTACGCGGAGCCGGGCTCCCAGGTGGTGCCCGCGGTGTCGGTCCCGAGGCGCGCCGCGACCCACGCCGAGGTCAGGTCGCCCGTGCCCGCCCGGCGCGCGGCCGGCAGGCCCGTGAGGGCGGCGGCGAAGGCCAGGTGCGGGCGGACTTCGCGGGTCGGCGCGGGGTCGAGGCGCAGCGCGAAGCCCTCGTCGTCGTCGCCGGTGCGCGGGGTGGGGTCGCCGGTGCCGACGAGGTCGGCGAGGTGGCCCGCCGAGCGCCCGATCGCGGCGAGCAGCGTCCCGTCGGCCGCGGTGGGTGCGTGGCCCGGGTCGAGGCGGCGCAGCAGGGCGACGACGCCGAGGAGCTCGGCGGTGAAGACCTGGTAGCCGACGGCCTGCTCGGCGCCGACGCCGTCCGGGAGGATCTGGCGGCGGGCCTCGACGGCGAGCGCGGCGACGGCGTCGCGCTCCCAGCGGGCGGACGACGCGAGCTCGGGCAGGAGGATCCCGACGGCGGCGAGGCCGGCGAGCTCGCCGACGAGGTGGTTGTTGGCGGAGCTGTGCTTCGAGCGGTCGCGCCAGCAGCGCCGGGCGCCCGCGGCGAGCATGCGGACGGCGCGCCGGTAGCGCTCGGGCGTCAGCGCGGGGTGGTCGGCGAGGCCCTGCAGGGCGACGAGCACCGAGATCGCCCGCACGCCCACCTCGAACGCCCCGCGCCAGGCGATGCCGCGCCCGGGCGGGTTGGCGGCGATCCAGGCCTCGAGCTGGTCGAGGGCCTCGGTGCCGTAGCGCTCGTCGCCGGTGAACAGCCACGCCTGCGCGAGCCACGGCAGGTGCTGGAGGCGGTTGAGCTCCCAGATCCACTTGGGCTCGCCGTGCCCGGCGCGGTGGTTGATCGCGTGCGACGGGAGGGCGGGCCAGCGGACGTCGGCGAGCGGGTCGTACGACCAGTCGATCGCGCCGTCGTAGCGCGCCTCGGGATGGGCGAAGAACGTGAAGCGGTGCTCGAGCACGCGGTCGGCGGCGGCGAGCAGCTCCTTGACGGCCTCGGGGTGCGCGGCGGCCACGGCCGCGGCGCCGGCGCGGTCGAGGAGCACCGGGCGGGCGGAGCCGGCGCGGAAGTCGCCGAGCAGCGCCGCCCAGTCGGGGTCGGCGCGCCCGAGCAGCGTGGCGTCGTCGGGCTCGTGGTCACCGGTGACCCGGCGCGCGGCGGTGGCGCCGACGGTCAGCGCCCGGTCGGCCACCTCCCGCGGGCCCATCGAGCGCAGGCGCCGGGCGTACCAGGTGACCTTGGCCTGGGTCGAGGCGGCCAGGGAGCGCGAACCGGGCATGAGAGAACGGTAGGCCGCGAGTCCGTGTGACCCGGCGGCGGGCCCGGGCGCGACCCGGGAGCTACCGGCGCGCGACGGCCTCGACCATGTCCGTGAACGCGGCGGCCGTGTTCTCGATCGTGAACTCGGCGCTCGCGCGGTCCCGGGCGCGGCGGCCGAGGTCGGCGCGCAGCGCCGGGTCGTCGGCGAGGCGGGTCAGGCGCTCCGCGAGGGCGGCGGCGTCGCCGGACTCGACGAGGAAGCCGTCGACGCCGTCGGTGACCTGGTCGCGCAGCGCGCCGACGTCGGTGGCCACGACGGGCAGGCCCTGGGTCATCGCCTCGATCACCGAGATCGGGACGCCCTCGTGCACCGAGGACAGCGCGAACACGTCCCCGCCGGCCAGCAGCCGGGGCACGTCACGGCGCAGGCCGAGGAACGTGACGTTCTTCTCGAGCCCCTGGGCGGCGACGAGGGCCTCGAGCTCGCCGCGCCGGGCGCCGTCGCCGACGACGACCAGGCGCAGCTTCGGGTGCGCGGCGCGGGCGACCGCGTCGAGCATCACCTCGTGGGCCTTCTGCCGCGAGAGGCGCGCCACCATGAGCACGACGACGTCGTCGTCCTCGACGCCCAGCTCGGCGCGGACCTCCGCCCGGCGCCCCGGCGGCTCCGGCTCCGGCGCGGGGATGCCGTTGGGCACCAGGAACTCGCGGGCGCGGCTGCGCCACGACCGCCCCATGCCCTCCTCGTCGTGCAGGTACCGGCCCTGGCTCGGCGCCAGCAGCGCCAGCCCCGCACTGAGGAAGAGCGTCTCGACGACGTGGCGCGGCAAGACCCGGTTGCCGACGCGCGTGAGGTCCATGTCGTGCGCGGCGACCACGGACCGGGCGCCCGCGAGCACGGCCGCCAGCCGCGCCAGCGTCAGCGCCGCGCGGTGGTGGTGCGAGACGACGACGACGTCGGTGCCCCGCCGGCGGAAGTGGCGCGCGAGGCGCGGGACGCGTCCGATCCCGGCGCGGTCGAGCTTGCCGCCCCGCGGCAGCGTGACGACCCCGTCCGACACCGCGCGGAAGTCGTCGGCCAGGGGCCCGGCCTCGCGCAGGCAGACGACGTCGGTGACGACGCGGGCGGGGTCGAGGTGCGCGAACGTGTTCCGCAGGACGATCTCGGCGCCGCCGACCGCGGCGACGTCGAGGACGAGCGTGACCCGGATCGGGCCGGCGGCCTCAGCGCCCGGCCGCGAGCGCATCGGTCTCCCGCACGGGACGCCCGGCGGTCTCCTCGATGACGGCCTGCGCCCGGTCGATCGAGCGCTGCAGCGTGAACTCCTCGCGCACGCGCGCGCGCCCGGCGCGGCCCAGCGTCCGGGCCCGCTCGGGGTCGGAGAGCACGTCGAGGAACGCGCCGGCGAGGGCTTCGGGGTCCTCGCGCGGCACGACGCGCCCGGTGACGCCGTCGGCGACCATCTCCGGCACCCCGCCGACGTCGGTGCACACGACGGGCAGCGCGGCGCTCATCGCCTCGAGCACCGACATCGGGAAGCACTCGACGGTCTTCGAGGACAGCGTGAACACGTCGAAGACCCGCAGCAGGCGGGGCACGTCGTCGCGGTGGCCGAGGAAGAGGACCCGCTTGCGCAGGTCGAGCTCGTCGACGAGGGCCTCGAGGGCCGGGCGCTCGCGGCCGTCGCCGGCGAGCACCAGCTTCACGTCGTCGCGGGCGTCCGCGACCCGGCGGAAGGCGCGCAGCAGCGTCGCCTGGTCCTTCTCCGGGCGCATGACCGCGGCGGTGCCGATGACGAGCTCGTCGTCGGCGATGCCGAGCTCGTGGGCGAGCGCGGTGTCGCGGCCCGAGGGCTCGGGCGTGGTGAAGCCGAGGTCGGTGCCGTTGTGCACGATCCGGACCTTGTCGCGGTCGTGCCCGAGCTCGCCGGTGATGTAGCCGACCTGGGCGTGCGCGACGCCGTAGACGGCGTCCGTGACCTTCGCGAGCAGCCCGTCGACGGTGCGGCGCAGGCGCCCGTGCGGGGTCACGTCACCGCAGTTGTGCACCCACACCGCCAGGCGCGGGACCCCGGCCAGCACCCCGGCGACGCGGCCGATGGTCTCGGCGTTGAAGCCGCGCAGGATGACGACGTCGGGCCGCTCGCGGCGCAGGTGGCGCACGAGCTGGACCAGCATGCCGGGGATGTCGCGGCGGCTGCGGTGGAACTCGACGCCGGGCACGCCCGCGGCCTGCAGCTCCGTCCAGTTGGTGCCGAGCCCGCCGTCCTGCAGGCAGACCAGCGAGCCCGCGAAGCGGTCCTGGTCGAGGCCCGCGAGCAGCGTGGCCGCGTGGCGCTCGGCGCCGCCGACGGCGAGGGTGGGGACGACGAACAGCACCCGCAGCGGGCCCTCCGGCCGCACCGCACGACGGGGCCGCCTCACGGGCGGACCGTAGCGTCGATCATGGTGCGGAGAGTAGTCAACGGCCCGCCCTGCCTCCCCGCGCCGGGTGTCCGTTTCGGGCCAGCACCTCGTGGTAGAGCGACTCGATGCGCGCGGCGACCGCGTCGGCGGCGAACTCGGCCCGCGCCCGGGCCGCCCCGGCCTCGCCGAGGGCCCGCCGGCGGGGCTCGTTCCCGAGCAGCTCGCCGAGCGCGTCGGCCAGCGCCCCGGCGTCGTGCGGCGGCACGAGCAGGCCCTCGACGCCGTCGGTGACGAGCTCGGGGATGCCGCCGACCTCGGTGGCCAGCACCGCCAGCCCGCGCGACATGGCCTCGAGCACGACCATCGGCTGGCCCTCGTTCTCCGAGGGCAGGGCGAGGACGTCGGCGCTCGCGAGCAGCTCGGCCACCTGGTCGGTGGAGAGCCACTCGTGCACGGTCACCGAGTCGGCGACGCCGAGCTCGCGGGCCAGCGCGCGGGCGCGCTCGTGCTCGCCGTCGCCGGCCATCGTCAGGTGGCCGCCGGTGCCGCCGGACTCCTTCGCCCAGGCCTCGATCAGCGCGAACGCGCCCTTCTTGTCCCAGATGCGGCCGAGGAAGACGACGTGCGGCGCCGCGCCCGCGGGCCGGGTGGTCACCGGCGAGATCCGGACGGGGTTGGGCAGCGAGGTCAGGTGGGCGTCGGGCGCGATGGCCGCGAGCCGGGTGCGCATCAGCTCGCCGAGCGCGATGACGACGTCGGCGCGCGTCAGCGTCGCGGCGATGAACCGGCGCAGCGGGGCGGGCGCGCGGTCGTGGAAGAGGTGGAACCGCCCGGAGTGGACGTGCAGCACCACGGGGACGCCCAGCAGGTACGCGAGCCAGGCCATCGCGGCCTTGCGCACGAAGCTGCCCGCCGACGACATGTGGATGTGCACGAGGTCGGGGCGGCGCAGGAGCATCGTCGCGGTGTAGCGGGCGAGTCCCGAGGCGAACGCCAGCGCCTTGTCGCCCTTCGAGCCGTCGCGGTGGGTCGCCACGTGCCGCACGCCCCACCGCTCCCAGAGGCCGGTCGCGGCGAGCGTGCGCACGCAGGTGGCGATACCGCCCTGGGTCTGCGTGCTCGTGGAGACCCAGAGCACCCGGGGCGGGCGCGGACCGCTCACGGGGCGCCCACGAGGCCGCCGCGCGGCTTCTCCGAGCCCGCCTTCTCGCGCGGGTGCTCGTCGTACCAGGCCGAGACCTCGTCGGGCGTCATCCCGCCCGGCAGGCCGCTGCCCGCGGCACCGGGCCGGGCGACGTAGCGGCCCTCGCGGAACCGGTCGAGCTGACCGACGACCATGCCGGCGTAGAGGAACGGCATCATCGACGCGAAGTCCAGGAGGCGCAGGTCGACGGTGACGCCGTTGACCACGAGGACGACCATCGCCATGCCGCCGACCAGCGCCAGTGGGCGGCCGAGCAGCGTGTTCTCCGGCAGCTCCTGCATGGCCCGCCACAGCGACCAGAACACCGTGACGAGGATGCCGAGCCACAGCAGCAGGCCCGGGATCCCCAGTTCGGCGGCGATCCCCAGCTCGTTCTCGTGGGAGATGATGCCGAACCCGCGGTTCCAGTCGATCTCCTGGGACCACACGGTGTGCTCCCAGGTGTTGTAGACCTGGAACCGGCCGATGCCGATGCCGACGAACGGGTGCTCGGCCACCGCGCGCAGCGACGTGGCCATGATGTTGAGCCGGTCGTACACCTCGTTCGAGGAGCCGATGCCGCCCGCCGAGCGGTCGTCGGAGAAGAACGTCGCGGCGTTGGCGGCGACCCCCGCGAGCCCGAGCACGCCGGACACGACGAACGCCCGGCGCCAGTGCTTCGCGAAGACGACGCCCAGGCCCACCACCACGACCAGCGCGAGCAGCGCCGCTCGGGTGTGGGTGAGGTAGACCGAGTACGCGCACGCCCCGGCGAGGCCCCACAGGCCCCAGCGCAGCCAGCGCTTGAGCTCGGGGCGGGACGCCATGAACAGGCAGACCACGTACCCCATCGTGAGGATCATCCCGTTGACCACGGGCTGGTTGAACACGCCGTTGGCGCGGCCCTTCCAGTTGGGCGAGTCGACGATGTACGACGGCCACACCGCCCAGTCCGGGCCGTGGAACTGCATGATGCTGACCCAGGCCGAGTAGGCCGCCATCGCGATGGTGATCCACAGGACCCACTTCACCGCGTCCTCGGTGTCGAGGACGGCCTTGGCGACCACGTAGACCACCAGCGGCAGCAGCACGCCACTGAAGATCCAGCGCCACACGTCGATCTCGGCGCCGAGGATCGGGTCGATCGCGTCGTACTCGTGCGGCAGCCACATCGAGAGGACGTTCCAGACGATGTAGGTCGTCATCAGCCACTCGACGACGCCCAGCTTGGGGAGCTGCCGGGCGCGCTGGGCCACCGCGATCGCGAGGGCCAGCACCATCGCGTAGAAGCAGGGCGTCAGCGCCTCCGCCGAGACGAACTCCTTCTGCGGGGACCGCAGGAAGCTCGCCGCGAACACCAGCAGGAGGGCCAGGAGCGGGTTGCCGAGGGCGAGGAGCCCCACCCCGGCGGCCACCGCACCCCCCGCGAGCAGGACGCCGACGTCGCTCGGCGCGCTGACCGCGAGACCGAGGACGACGACGACCGCTACGGCGCCGACGACCAGGTCACGGCGCGAGGACCCGCGGAAGCGTCCCGTCAGCAGACTCACTCACTTCTCCGTGCGCAGGGTGACCGTGGGGGCGGAGAGACCGCCGGTGTGCGGGCCCGACGACACGTCGGAGGACTTCTTGTCACCGTCCTTCACGCCCGCACCGGCGCCGTTCGGGGCGGAGCTGCGCGTGAACCGCGCGACGCCCACCCGCTTCGCGCCGGGGGGCGAGCTCGGCGACGCCGAGGAGCCGTCCGCCTTGGCGGCGGGCTTCGCGGCCGGCTTGGCGGCCGGCTTGGCGGCCGGTGCCGTGCCGCCCATGCGCGCACCCGCCGAGCCCGCGGGGGCGGCGCTCGGGGCCGACGCGGACGGGCCGGCGCTGAGGTTCGCGCTGGGGTTGGCGCCGGGGTTGGCGCCGGGCTGCGGGCCGGTCGGCTTGGGGCCGGTGCCGCCGCCGGGGGTCGGCTTCGGGCTCGGCGACGGCTTGCCGCCGGTGCCGCGGCGCGTGTGGACGCTGACGCCCGGGGCCTCGGTGCCCGCCGGCGCGCCGGGAGCGCCCGGACCGGGCTGGGGCGCGCCGCCTGCGGGCTTCGGGGCGCTCGCCTGGCCGGCCTGGCCGCCCGGGGCCGGCTTGGCGCCGGGGCCCTGCTGGCTCTGCTGGCCCGACTGGCCAGGGGCCTGCGCACCGGGGGCCGAGCCGCCCTGCGGCGCACCGCCGGGCGAGGGCTTCGCGCCGGGGGCCGGCTTGGCCGACGGTGCCGGCTTGGCCGCACCCTGGGTGCCGGCCGATGCGCTCGAGCCGCTCGGGGCCGCACCGGACGGGCCGGCGGCGGGCTTGGCCGGACGGCTGCCCGAGGCCTGCTCCTGGCGCGGGGCCGCGCTGCCGTTGGTGCTCTGCGAGCCCTGACCGTTCGACGGCCCGGACGGCGCCGACGAGCCGCGGACCGGCGTGCCGTTGGACGGCTTGGCGCCGTTCACGGTCGCGCCGTTGGTGCCCTCGGCGGCCGCACCCGCGGCGGCACCGGCACCCATGGCGGCGCGGGCCTCCTCGAGCTTCTCGCGGGAGATCGGGGCGGTGCGGTCGGCCGGCGGGACCTGCGCGGGCCGCGCGGCCGGGGCCGGAGCGGGCGCGGGGCCGGCCGGACCGGCGGGGCGCGCCGGGGCCGGCACCGGGCCGGCGGGCAGGCGCGCGGGCGTCCAGTTGCGCTCGGCGAGGAAGCCCGGGTCGACGAGCTGGCCGGGGTTGCGGACCAGCACGACGCCGAGCGCGGTGCCGCCGGCGCGGGCCAGCGAGTCGAGCGCGTTCGTGGCGTCGCGGGAGCGGGTCTCGCCCTCCTCGACCACCAGCAGCGAGCGGTCGGCCGCGGAGCACACGACCTGGCCCTCGACGCTCTCGGCGGGCGGCGCGTCGATGATCACCAGGTCGGCGAGCACCGAGCCCTGCCCGAGCAGGCGGGAGACGTGCGAGCGGGAGTACAGCGCGAACAGGTCGTCGCGCTTGCTGCCGCGCGGCGAGACCAGCAGCGCCCGGCCGTTGGAGAACACCTTGCCGTCGATGCGGCTGTCGCCGCGCTCGGCGAGGAAGTCGGCGACACCGGACATCGACGCGAGCTCGGTGGACCCGCCGGCGTCGGACTCGAGGTCGGCCTGGACGAGCAGCGTCGTCTGGCCCTGCAGGGCGCGCAGACCGGCGAGGGCGACGGCGACGCGGGTCTTCGACGCGCGCGCCGTGACCGGGCCGGTGATCGCGAGCGAGCCCGGGGTCGGCATGCCGTGGGCGTTCGTGAGGCCCATCAGCGCCCGCAGCATCTCGTTGCGCGCGTTCTCGCCGGACTTGCGCTGCTTGCCGCCGACGACGGCGAGCACCTGCAGCCCGAGGCGGTCGCGGACCTCGCTGGGCGTGACGATCCGGTTCTCGAAGCGGCCCAGCGCCATCGCGAGCAGCGCGCCGAGCACGAGACCGCCGATCAGCGCGGCGCCGGCGTTGCGGGCCGCGTTGGTCGGGTTGGAGACGACACCGGCGTTGAGCTGGAGGTCCTGCAGCTGGTTGGTGCTGCGGCCCTGGATGTCGTTGATCTGCTCCTGCAGCCTGCTGATCTCACCCTGGTTGTTGACGCGCTGGGCGGCCGCGAGCTGCTGGTTGAGCGTGTTGAGCTGCTGCTGCTGGGCGTCGCCGCCGAGGCTCGAGTTGACGTCGTCGCGCAGGGCGACGGCCATCTTGGTGGCCGAGTCGGAGGCGACGTCGGGGCTGTCGGCGACGGCCTCGATGTACACGATCGGGCTGGCCGCGGCGATGCGGGCGTTAAGGCCGACGGAGTCGGGCACACCGGCGGTCTGGCGCAGCTGCTGCTGCGAGGACGCCTGGTTGAAGTAGTCGGCGTACCCCTGGGCGAGGACGGTGTCCTGCTCGGGAGCGCGGTCCTGGGACACGATGGTCAGCGCCGACCGGCCGGTGTAGGTCGATCCCTGCAGGAGCGATGCCCCCAGCGAGCCGGCCGCCGCCACGATGCCGATGACGAGGATCAGGACCCACCGGCGGCGGATGCGATCCCACTGGATCTGGAGCGGGCTCATGACGTGCCTTTCCTCCGGTCGTCGGCGTGTCGCCCCCTGAGGACGCCGGGGGGCATCCTACTGTGGTGGATCAAGGCGACCGCCGTGATGCGCCCGGCGACGGGCCCGCGCACGGGTCGCCGACGGAGCTGGTCATCGCTCAGCGTCCTGCTGGACGGGCCTGCGTGGCCGACTCGTACGCGGCCAGCAGTTCCTTCTCCGAGTTGGTCCAGGACAGCGGCCCGGACACGCGTTCCATACCGATCTCCCCCATCGCCTGGCGGCGACGCGGGTCGTCGAGGAGCTCGGACACGAGGCCCGCGAACTCGCCGACGTCGTTGGGTCGGGCGTAGACCGCCGCCTCACCGGCCGAGACCCTCGCCTCGACCAGGTCGAACGACACCACCGGCCGCCCCATCGCCATGTACTCCATGATCTTGTTCATGGTGGACACGTCGTTGAGCGGGTTGCGCGGGTCCGGCGCGAGGCAGACCGACGCGGTGGACAGATGGCGCAGCACGTCCTCGTCGGGGATGCGGCCGGTGAACGACACCCGGTCGTCGAGCCCGTAGGCGTGTGCGAGGGCGACGACGTCGTCGAAGGCGTCGCCGGTGCCCATGAACACCGCGTGCCAGTCGTCGCGGCGCTCGGCGAGGTCGGCCAGGGCGCGGATCGCGTAGTCGACCCCGTCCTGCGGGCCCATGACCCCGAGGTAGCAGAGGAGGTGCTCGCGGCCGCGGGCCAGCGCGGGCTCGGCCGGACGCATCGCGAAGCGCTCGACGGCCGGGGCGCTGCGCACCACGAACGTGTCCTCGACGGGCACCCGCCCGCGGCCGGTGGCCACGGCGCGGTAGCTCTCGTTGGTGGCGATCACCGTGTCCGCGGTGCGGTAGGTGCCCCACTCCAGCAGGCGCATCGCCCAGTACATCGAGTCCTTCTTCTCACGGAACCGCGAGAGGTAGAGCTCGGGGACGAGGTCGTGCTGGTCGAAGATGACCTTGGCGCCGCGCGCCTTCGCGCGCAGCGCGGGCAGGAAGAGCAGGTCCGGCGGGTTGCACAGGTGCACGACGTCGACCGGCGCGCGCTTCTGGATGCGCTTGATCAGCCGGTTGGTGTGCCACAGGGCGGTGCCGTACTCCTTGAGGTAGCCCTGCGGGCCGCCGGTCGCCGCCTCGAGCGGGTAGCGGTGGATCCGGACGCCGTCGATGACGATCTCGGTCTCGGTGTCCCGCTTCGTGCCGAGCGGGCAGATCACCTCGACCTCCCATCCGTGTCCGGTGAGGGTCTGGCACTCCTGCCAGACCCGCCGGTCGAAGGGGACCGAGAGGTTCTCGACGACGATCAGTGCTCTACCAGGCAAGGCCGACGTATCCCTCCTGTTGGCGACGCGACGCGGCGTCGGGGAGCCGGACGAGGTCGATCACCGGCACCGTGGTGCCGTGGCCGAGGGCAGCACGGACGTCCTCGTCCGCCTTGCCCACGACGAGGACCTCGGCGTGGTCGACCACGTCCGCCACGGTGTCGACGAGCAGGTCACGCAGGTGGGGCAGGTGGGCCTCGATGAAGGCCCGGTTGGCGCCGAGCAGCGCGGACTCGACGACCGCGGGGTCGTAGATGCGCAGGTCGTAGCCCTTGCCGAGCATCCGCTCGCAGAGCTCGACCAGCGGGCTCTCGCGCAGGTCGTCGGTGCCGCCCTTGAACGCGAGGCCGAACACCCCGACCCGGCGCTTGCCGGTGGCCGCGACGTGCTCGAACGCGCGCTGGATGTGCTCGTCGTTGGACGGCAGCACGTTCTCCAGGATCGGCACCCGGACGTCGTGGCGGCGCGCGGCGTGGACGAGCCCGCGCAGGTCCTTGGGCAGGCACGACCCGCCGAACGCGAAGCCCGGGCGCAGGTATGCCGGGCTGATGTTCAGCTTGGTGTCCGACAGGAAGATCTCCATGACGTCGTGGGAGTCGACGCCGAGCTCACGGGCCAGCGCGCCGATCTCGTTCGCGAAGCCGATCTTGAGGCCGTGGAACGTGTTGTCGACGTACTTCGTCATCTCGGCCACCGGCGGTTCGACCCGGAACTCCGGGGCGCCGAGGCCGGCGTAGAGCGACAGCACCGCGTCGCCGCTGACGGGGTCGAGCTCGCCGACCACCGTCTTGGGCGGGTCGTAGAAGTCCTTGACGCTCGAGCCCTCGCGCAGGAACTCGGGGTTCACCGCGACGCCGAAGTCCTGCCCGGCGACCAGGCCCGAGGCGTCCTCGAGGATCGGCACGAGCACGCCGAGGCAGGTGCCCGGCAGCATCGTCGAGCGGAACACCACGGTGTGGCGGCCGGCGTCCGTGTCGCGCGTGGCCAGGGCCTCGCCGATCTCGCGGGCCGCGCGCTGGAGGTAGGTGGTGTCGAGGCTGCCGTTGGGCGCCGACGGCGTCCCGACGCAGATGAGCGAGAGGTCGGTGCCGTGGATGGCGGCGGCGACGTCGTCGGTGACGGTGAGCCGGCCCGAGGCCACGACCTCGGCGACGATGTCGCCGATCCGCTCCTCGACCACGGGGGTGCGACCCTCGCCGATCATCGCGAGCTTGGCCGGGTTCACGTCGACGCCGATGACGTCGTGGCCCTCCGTGGCCAGGCACGCCGCGCTGACGGTGCCCACGTAACCGAGACCGAAGACACTGACCTTCATCGCAGGGAGTCCTCGCAGAAGGGTCGGGGTCGCGGCGGGCCGATGGGGAGCGAACCGCACGCCGGGCTGGAGCAACGGTACCGACGCCATTCGGCGCCACCGCCGTCGGGCAGCGCGCCGGGACGCGACACTGAGGATTCGCTCACCGATAGGAGGACGTCCGGGCGCCCCCGAGGTTGGCCCCGGAATGCGCCGGACGCCGCCCGTTAGCCTCGGGCAGGTGAGCCGTGACGTCGAGATCCTCGCCGATCCCGCCGACGAGCCGGGCCTGGTGGACGAGTGGCGCGCCCTCGCCGAGGCCGCGGGCAACGCCTTCGTCTCCCCGGAGTGGTACGCCGCCTACGCCCGGCACTACGGGCAGGACGCTCCCCCGTTCGTGGTGCGGGTGCGCGACGGGGACGGGTCGCTCGCGGGGCTGCTGCCTCTGTGCCGCTCGGGGCGGACCGTGCGCTTCGCCGGCGCGAACGTCGGGGACCGCTTCACCCCGGTGGCCGCGGCGGGGCGCGAGGCCGAGGTCGCCCGCGCGGCCGCCGGCGCGCTGGGCCGCGAGGCCGTCGTGCTGCACAACGTCGACGCCGGCGCGCCGTGGATCGCGGCGCTGGGCGAGGGGCTGCGCGGCAAGGTCGCGGCGACCCGGCTGCGCGGCGGGGTCATGCCGTTCGTGCCGCTGACCGGGCACACGTGGGACTCGTTCCTCGGCGCGCGCAGCCGCAACTTCCGCCAGCAGGTGCGGCGCAAGGAGCGGGCGCTGGTCGACGGCCTCGGGGCCAAGGTGCGCGCGACGTCGACACCCGACGAGGTGACGCGCGACGTCGCGGAGTTCTTCCGGCTGCACAACCTGCGGTGGGACGAGCGCGAGGGCGGCTCGACGATCACCAGTCCCACGGTGCACGCGTTCCACGCCGACTTCGCCGCCGCCGCGCTGGAGCGGGGGTGGTTGCGGATGTCGTTCCTCGAGATCGAGGGGGTCGCGGTCGCGGCGCTCTACGCGTGGCGGATCGGCGGGCGCTACGCGTACTTCCAGGCGGGCTTCGACCCGGCGTGGGCGGAGAAGAGCGTCGGGCTCGTGCTCATGGCCCACACCGTGCGCGAGGCCATCGAGGAGGGCGCCGACGAGTACGACCTGCTCCTCGGCGACGAGACCTACAAGGCGCGCTTCGCCACCGACGAGCGCGCGGTGGAGACGCTGGTCGTGGCGGGCGCGCTCGACCCCACCCGCCTGCTCGCCCAGGTCGACGCCGGCGTCCGGCGCGCCACCGACGGCCTGTCGCCGGAGCTGAGGGCGCGCCTGCGCGACGCCGCCCGGCCCGTGCTCGCGCGCATGCCCGGGACACGCAAGCGCTGAGCGTGCCGTTACCGTCGACCGCCATGAGTCGACGGCTCCTCGTGCTCGGCTGGCACAACATCGACCCGACGCCCTTCTACCCCGCGGACCCCGGGGCCGGGCGGCGCGGCTTCGACCGCCAGCTCGCGGCGATCGACCGGCTGGCGACGGTCGTCCCGCTCTCCGAGGCGATCGACACGCTCGCCGCCGGCGGCTCGCTGCCGCCGCGGGCCGTGGCGCTGACCTTCGACGACGGCTACGCCGACTGGCTCGACGCGGCCGTGCCGGCCCTCGACCGGCGCGGCATGCACGGCACGTTCTTCCTGGTCTCGGACATCCTGTCCGGGCGCATCGGCGCCTGGTGGGAGGAGCTCGCGGACGCCTTCGACCGCTGCACCGCGACCTCGCTGGAGTGGGCCGGGCGCACGCACGACCTCACGACGCCCGCGGCCCGTCTCGGCGCCCAGGCCGCGCTGAAGGACGAGCTCAAGCTCGTCGACCGCGCGACGCGCGTCGAGGCGGTCGCCCGCATCGCCGAGCGGATCGCGCCGCCCCCGCCCGAGCGCGCGCCGATGTTCCTCGACTGGCCCGGCGCGAAGGCGCTCGCCGCCACCGGCCACGGCGTCGGCTCGCACACCGTCACCCACCCGATCCTCGCCCGCGAGGACGTCGACACCCAGCGCGAGGAGCTCGTCGAGAGCCGCCGGGCGCTCGAGCAGGGACTGGGCCAGACGGTGGATCTCCTCGCGTACCCGAACGGGAACGCGGGCGACTACGACCAGCAGACGATGGAGCTCGCGCGCGCCGCCGGGTACCGGGCCGCGGTCACCACCCGTCCGGGTCTCGTCGGGCCCCACGAGCCCCCGTTCGCGATGCACCGCGTCGTGCTCACGCCGCTCACCGACGTCGGCGAGCTGTTCGGCAAGGTCGCGCGCAAGGGCACGGGGCTCGCGCGGAAGGTCGTCAGGACGCTGGCGCCGACGGGCTGACGCGCGCCTCCCACGCCGAGGCGACGATGTCGTCGAGGTCGTGGCGGGCGCGCCACCCGAGCCGGTCGGCGATCCGGGACACGTCCGCGACGACCGACGCGGGATCGCCCGGGCGCCGCTCCGCGATCACCGGGTCGACGGGGCGGCCCGCGACCCGCGCGACGGTGGCCATCACCTCGAGCACCGAGTAGCCCCGCCCGACGCCGACGTTGAGGGTCTCGGCGCACGGCGCGTCGAGCAGTGCGGTCGCGGCGACGTGGGCGTCGGCGAGGTCGTCGACGTGCACGAAGTCCCGCACGCAGCTGCCGTCGGGGGTGTCGTAGTCGGTGCCGAACACCGTCGGCGCGCTGCCGTGGGCGACGGCGTCGAGCGCGATCGGCACGAGGTTGGCCTGGCCGCGGTCGGCGAGGCGCGCGTCGCGGGCGCCGGCGACGTTGAAGTAGCGCAGGGCGACGTAGCGCAGGCCGGTCGCGCGGTGGACGTCGGCGAGCAGCCACTCGCCGGCGAGCTTGGTGGTGCCGTACGGGTTCACCGGCTCGCACGGGTCGTCCTCGGCGACCGCGCCGCCCGCCGTCGCGCCGTACACCGCGGCGCTCGACGAGTAGACGAACCGCCCGACGCCGGCGCGGTCGCAGGCCGCGAGCACGCTGCGCAGGCCCTCGACGTTCTCGCGCCAGTAGTACAGCGGCCTCGCCACCGACTCGGGCACCTTCTTGCGGGCCGCGAAGTGCATGACGCCGTCGATCCGGTGCTCGACCAGGGCCGCGGCGACCGCGTCCTCGTCGAGCACGCTCGCCCGCACGAGCGGGACGTCGTCGTCGACGCGCTCGGTGAGCCCCGTCGAGAGGTCGTCGAGCACCACGACCGCGTCGCCGCGGGCCCGCAGCGCGCGCACGGTGTGCCCGCCGATGTACCCGGCGCCGCCGGTGACGAGCCAGCGTCCCCCCGCCACGCTCACTTCAGACGCCTCGGCGCCGCCGAGGCCCGCAGGGCCGGGGCGACGGGACGGCCCTCGAGCACCGCCTCGGCCCCGTCGGTGAGCGCCTTCTCGTAGGCGGGCAGCGCGCCCGCGACGGCGGCGACGGTCTGCTCGACGTCGGCGTCGGTGTGCGCCGCGGAGATGACGAACGACTGCCCGAGCACGCCGCGGCGCAGGAGCTCGGCGAGGAAGACCGTGCGCATCGGCTGCGACGGGCGCCCGTCGGCGTCGCGGGTGCGGAAGACCAGGCACGCCGGGTGGCCGACGACGTCGACGAACTCGGTGAGCCCGGCCGCGGCGACGACCTCGTTGCACGCCTCCGCGAGCTTGGTGCCCTGACGGCGCATGGTGGCGACCGGGTCCTCGCGGCGGTAGGCCTCGACGACGGCGCGGAACGCGGTGAGCCCGACCGTCTCGGGGCCGTGGGTGGTGGAGAGCAGGAAGACGCGCTCGGCGTCGGTGCGCAGCCCGCCGAGCTCCATCAGCTCCCGGCGCCCGGCGAGCGCCGACACCGGGAAGCCGTTGCCCATCGCCTTGCCCCACGTCGACAGGTCGGGCGTCACGCCGTAGACCGCCTGCGCGCCGTGCGCCGACCACCGGAAGCCGGTGATCATCTCGTCGAACACCAGCACCGTGCCCTGCGCGGTGCACAGCTCGCGCACGCCCTCGAGGAAGCCCGGGGCCGGGTCCTGCAGCGCCGTCGCGGCCTCCATGAACACCGCGGCGATGCGGCCGGGGTGCGCGTCGAAGAGCGCCCGCAGGGAGTCGAGGTCGTTGTAGACGAACCCGACCGTGCCCACGCGGGTGGTGGCGGGGATGCCGGCGTTCATCGGGGTGTTGCCGATGAACCAGTCGTCGGTGGAGAAGAAGGGCTGGTCGGCGACGGCGACCATGTCCCGCCCGGTGGCGGCGCGCGCGAGCTTGAGGGCGGCGGTGGTCGCGTCGGAGCCGTTCTTGGCGAACTTCACCATGTCCGCGCCCGAGACCAGGCCGAGGAAGTCCTCGGCGGCCTCCACCTCGAGGCGGCTGGGGCGCGAGAAGCTCATGCCGCGGTCGAGGACCTCGCGGACCGCCGCGGTCACCGGCTCGTACGCGTGCCCGAGCGTCACCGAGCGCAGGCCCATGCCGTACTCGACGAACTCGTTGCCGTCGGCGTCCCACACCCGCGCGCCGCGACCGTGCTCGATGATCGGCGTCATCGTCTCGGGGTACTGGTCCGACCCGCGCGCGTAGGTGTGCGCGCCACCCGGCACGAGGTCGTGCAGCCGGGCCTGGAGGCGGGCGGACTCGGTGAAGGCCGGTTGTGCAGGCGCCTGGGACGACGTCATGACCTCAGCTTCCCTGGTCGGCGAGCGGTGGCGGCGTCCAGGGTGACGAAGCCGTTGCTCCGCGCGGGAGCCTCGTCCCCCCGGACAGGTCGTGTCGTCATCTTCCGCTCCGCCGGGTCACGGGCGGGCAGCGGCCTACCACCCCGACGGCCCAACGGCCATCCCCCGGTCAAGAATGGACGACGACGACGTCCACACTGGTCCGCATGGCAGCACCGGTCGCACCTCCCGGAGCAGCGCAGCCCGCTCCGAACGGGCGCCACGCGCGGCGCGACGACGGCCTCGACGACGCCGTCGTGCCCCGGCGCTCCCGCCGGCGGCTCGCGGCCACGCCGCTGCGCCGCGTGCCCTGGCCCGTCGCCGCCGACCCGGACGCGGTGACGGCGACCCTCACGGAGGAGCCGCGGCACCGCGAGGCGGCTCCTGCGGCGACCTCGGCGACCGCGCTCCTGCCGGGATCGCCGGTGGCCCCGACGGTGCACGTCCCGGGGCTGCGGGCAGTGCCTCCCGGACCGGCGCCGGGGCCGGGTCCCGTTCCCGCGCCGCTTCCCGGTCCTGCGCCGATGCCCGCGCCCGCTCCGGTGCCGGTCCCTGCGGCCGGTCCTGGGCCGGTCTCGGCGGCCGGGCCCGCGCCGGTCTCCGCGGCCGGACCGCGCGGTCTCGCGCCGCCGCCGACCGTGCCGCCGCCCGGTGGGGGCGTCCCGGTGACCCCCGGGCCCGCGGGCCCGCCGCCGCGGCGGGCGCCGATCCACCGCGACCGCGTGCCCGGCACGCCCGTCGCCGACCGCCGACCGGTCTGGGGCCCGCCGCAGCCCGTGCGCTGACGCGACCGGCACGGTCGGCGCGCCCGCGGGCGCGATCCGCCTGCTTGACGTGCCCTTCGCCGTGATCGCGTGGCCCGCCGCTGGCAGAGTCGTGGTGGTGGGCGGGTCCGAGGTGTCGCGACGGATCACCCGGCTCGTGTGGGACATGCGCCGCGACGGCCCCTACCGCGCGCCCCGCGGGTCCGAGCTCGCCGCCCTGGACGCGCTCGCCGACGCCGTCGCCCGCGGGGACCACGCCGCCGCCACGGAGGCCGGCGCACCCCTGGGCCTCGCCGCGACCCGCGAGGGCGACCGGCTGCTGCTCCTGTCCGGGAACGGCGACGAGCGGGCGTGGCTGGCGATCGTGCTGCGAGCCGTGCCGCGTGCCGTGGTCGAGGTCCCGCACCCCAACGCCGACCTCGCCACCGAGCTCGTCGGGCTCGCCCTCGCCGAGCGCCGCCCGGACGTGCTGTACCTCCAGGCCGGCGCGCACCGGATCGCCGGCGCGCCGCCCGAGGCCCGCGACCGCGTCGACTGCCCCGCCGACGTCTCGTCCCGTGACGATGCCCCGTTCTCCCGCGTCGCCGACGTCCTGGTGCGCCGGGGCCTCCCGCAGATCCAGCTCCACGGCTTCGCCGACCGCGACGGCGTCGACGTCGTCCTCTCGCCCGGCGCGGCGCCGGAGGGCGCGCTGCTGACGGCCGTGCGGGAGCGGCTCGCGGACGCGGGGGAGCGGGTCGGGGAGGGCGACGACGAGCGGTGGAGCGACCTGCTGGGCCGCCGCAACGTGCAGGGGCGCGCGGCGGCGCGGGCGGGGACCGCCTTCGTGCACCTCGAGCTGTCGCGGTCCCTGCGCCGGGACGCCGACCGGCGCGACGCCGTCGCCGCGGCGCTCGACAAGGCGCTCGACGCGACGTAGGGCGTGCGTGACGGGTCGAGGCGGGCACCTCATTCGTGGGGATGCTTCGGTTCCCGAAGCGTTTCCGTCGGAGCGAGGACGCTCCTTCTGAGCGCGACCCTTGTCGGGCCGTCGCCGAGGCTCCTCACCGGGTCGATCGGCGAGACATATGGTCAAGATCGCGTCGAGACCGACCGTCCGACTCGACGCGATCATGCGCGTAGCTCGGCCGGAGCCCTCGGTCGGGGAATCGGGTCGAGGACGCGGCCGTCCCCACCTGGCATGCCGGCCCGTCCCGCGACCGCGATCCATCAGACCCCCGTCCTACGGGAAGAGGGCCCGCACGGTTCCGGGGCCGGGCCGTCCGGCGCGAACAGCACGACGGCGTCGTCGAAGCCGGCGTCGGCGTAGCGCCGCAGGGTCTCGCGGGTGCGCCCGGGATCGCCGGACACCGGGACCGCGCACACGATCGCCCGGCCGCCGCCGGCGGCGCGGTACCGCTCGTGGGCGGCGATCACGTCGTCGACGCTGCTCCGGTAGCCGGAGGCGAGCCAGCCGTCGAACTCCCTCGCCGCCCTCTCCACGTTGGCGCCCCACGAGCCGAGCAGCAGCGGCGGGACCGGCAGGCCCTCGGTGTTCTCGGCCAGCAGCAACCGGACAGACTCTCGAACCCCGCGTCCACGAGCCGGCGCGCCCAGTCGGCCACGGGGAACGGCGGACCCGGCGCGAGGTGGACGAGCGTCGCGCCCAGGCGCATCGACCCTCCCGGTGAGCTGGCGGATTTCCTGACGTTCAACGTCAGCGTGGCCGCCACGCTGGAACACCCCGTGCCTCGCCACCGACGACAGCGGGGCCGGCCGGGAACAGTGTCCCGGCCGGCCCCGTGTGCCGTGCGTCAGCGCCCGATGCGTGTCAGCGCTTGATGCGGAAGATGCCCCAGGCGAGCTGGCCGCTCTTGCCGCCGTTCACCCAGTTCTTCAGGCCCGTCTTCATGTTCGAGATGTACTCGTCGGAGATGGCGCCCTTGAACTTCGGCTCCGCCGCCTCGAGCTCGCTCAGCACACGCCCGTAGTGGGTCGTGAGCTGCTGCGTGTGGTCCTCGAACTCGACGGTGTTGTACCCGCGCTTCGCGAACTCCTGGCGGTAGAAGCCCGGCGACCCGAGGGTGTCGAGGTGTAGGCGCGCGAGGATCGGCGTCAGGGCCGAGACGTCGGCGCCGTCGGCGGCCATCGGGTCGGTGAACACGACCTGGCCGTTCGGCTGGAGCACCCGGTCGATCTCCTCGACGACCTGGGCCCGCTCGCCGGAGTGCAGGAACGCGTCCTGCGACCAGACGATGTCGTAGTAGTTGTCCTGCACCGGCATGCTCTCGAACGACCCGTCGACGACGTCGACGAGGTGGTCGAGACCCTGGGCGCGGTTCTTCTCGCGGTTGCGCTCGTTCTCGACCTCGGAGAGGTTCAGGCAGGTCACGTGGCAGCCGAACTTCTTGGCCAGCCACCGGGCCGACCCGCCGTAGCCCGCGCCCATGTCGAGGATGCGCGTCTCCGCGGTGATCTCCAGGCCCTCGGCCATGCGCTCGACGGTGCGCTGCGAGGCCGGCGCGATGGCCTCGTCGGGCGAGTTGTAGAGCCCGACGTGGATGTCCTCGCCGCCCCAGACCTCGTGGTAGAAGGTGTCGGCGTCGGTCGAGTTGTAGTAGTCGCGCGCGGTGTGGACCGCGGTCGAGTAGCTCTCGCTCAATTCGTCATCCGGTCGGTAGGTCTTCTCCGCGACGTGGATCCAGAAGTCGGGGCTCTCGGTCCCGTAGGTCTCCTGGAAGTCGCCGTACGAGTCGATCTTCTGGAACCCGACCTCGCGCATGAGCCGGCGCACGTAGTCCTTGCGCAGCGGGAACATGTTGAGGTGGTACACGGAGCCGTCGTCGTGGAACGTGTACCGGAACCGGGCCAGCCCGTCGTCGATGTACTCGGGCTCCGCGGTGACCGTGTCGCCGCAGTAGAAGTACTTGTGCTTCGACGAGAACCCGTTGTCGAGGATCTCGTCGTAGTTGCGCTGATCGAGGATCAGCACGCCGTCGTGCTTGAGCATCGCGTAGAACTCGGCGAGGGCCTTGCGGCGGTCACGCTCGTTGAACAGGTGCGTGAACGAATTGCCGAGGCAGATGATCGCGTCGTACTCGCCGTGGACGTCGCGGTTCAGCCAGCGCCAGTCGGCCTGGACGACCCGCAGCACGTGCCCGTGCTGGCGGCCGTTCTCGAACGCCTTCGCGAGCATCTCCGCACTGCCGTCGGCGGAGACGGTCTCGAAACCGCCCTTGAGGAGCTGCACGGAGTTGAACCCGGTGCCGGTGGCGACGTCGAGGACCTTCTCGACCCCACGGGCGCTCAGCTGGTCGATGAAGAACGAGCCCTCACTGGCGGCGCGTCCCTCCCAGCCGATGTAGTCGTCCCACTTGTCCACGAACCCCTTGACGTACTCCTCTTGGTAGTGGTTCGTGTCTCGGACCTCGTTCGGGTTCTCGCCGAACTCCTGATGAACATCGGCCTCGGTGTACTCGTCGAGGCCAGCCGCGGTGTCGGGGCTCCGGTCTGCGGCTGCGGTCATGTGTCCTCCGGACGTCGGTGACGCTTCCGGGGAGACGACGCTAGGCAGAGTCGGGCCTCCTCGGAAGCGCCCCCGAGTTCGTACGGTCGACAGAATCGATACAGTCCGGACCCCGCCGGCTCCGGCGAAAGGCGCCATCAGCGCTGCTCTGACCGGGTGTGCGGCGGCCCGGATCTCCGTGACCACATCGTGCTGTGATGGCCAGCACGTTTCCTCCGGAATACGGAACCCGGGGGCACGACCACGCTGTGTCGCCGACCGGTTACCCGCTCGGCTCGACGATCACCGTCCTGTTGGCGCTCGCCGGACCCGGCAGCTGGCGGCCGTCCGGCCCGACGTCGTTGACGTAGCCCGGGAACTCGCTGCCGACCCCCCGCGTGCTGATCCGGTCCGCCGGCGCCCCGAGCTCGGCCAGCAGCGACTTCACCGCCTCCGCCCGCCGGGCCGAGAGGTCGACCTGGCCCTGGAGGGCGCCGGCGCGGGCGCTGGTGCCCGTGAGGGCGAGGCGGCGCGTCGGTGATTCCCCGACGAATTGCGCGAACGGTGTGAGAACGGCGCGCGCGGCGTTCCTGTCGCGGAACTCGGCGGTGTCGGGCTGGAAGCCGACGGAATTGTCGTCGGGAAGGGTGGTGGCCTGTCCCGGCGTGATCGTCGGGGGCGGCGGGACGTCGACGAGGCTCACCGGCGGCACGTCGCTCGGGGCGTCGCCGCCGCGGGGCTCGTCGACGACGGCCACGCAGGACGCGCCGCCCGCCTCGGCGACCGCGGTCCACAGCGCCACGAGGGAGGACCGCTGGGCGGGGCTCAGCGCCGTCTGGGGCTCGGCGACGTCCCCGAGGCCGGCCAGCACCACGGTGACGCCCTGCAGGCCCGGCAACGCGTTCGTCGCGCGCAGCGCCTCGACGGTCTCCGCGGGCGGGGCGTCGAGCAGGCCGCGCTGGCGGAAGTCGAGCGGCGCGACGGTGGAGAGCCCGGAGTCGACGAGGACGACGGTGCCGGGACGGTCGCCGCCGGCGGAGCGGCCCGCGAGGTCGAGCGCGGACAGGACGTCGGCCTCGGGCGCCCGGGCGCGCAGCCCGGTCAGCGCCTCGCCGAAGCCGTTCAGGAACTGGTTGCGGTCGTCCTCGGCGGCGATGCCGTTGCCGGCGTCGGTGGTGAACGTGTCGCTGCCCGCCGAGGTCGGCCGCCCGTCCAGGTCGATCAGCGTCACGCGGGGCCGGTAGTCCTGGTCGACCGCGCGCGTGAGCACCGAGACCGTCGCGTCCTGGACGCTCTGCGGCAGGCCCGGCGCCGGTGAGTTCGCGCGGCCCGACACCGCGAACGCCAGCGGGCCGACCGGCACCGGGCACGACAGCCCGCCGCCGCCCCCGCCGGCGAACCCGCCGCCGGCGTCGTCACCGCTCGAACAGCCGGCGAGCAGCGCCACGGCGAACACCAAGGGCAGGACGGCCCGCCGGTGGGTCAACGAGGGTCTCCGTTCGGGGTCGAGTCGACGGTGGTGAACGGCCGCATCCCGTCGCGCACCTCGCGTGGCGCCTCCTCGCCGGGCACCACGTCGGTGGCCGGCGTGAACAGCGGGAAGGGCGAGACGCCGGTGAGGCCGTCGGTGACCGACGGGTCGGCCTTCTTCGACGCCATCAGGGTGCGGGCGTAGTTCTGCAGCTCGAGCATCTCGGCGGTGACCTGCTGGCGGGCCGCGCGCCAGCGCTGGTCCTCGCGCTCGCGCTCGTTCTCCTGCTGGCGCAGGGCCTCGCGGGCGCGCTCGAGCTCGGCGCGGCTGGCCCGCTCGCGCTCGGTCGCGTCGCGCAGACGGCGCTCGGCGCGGCGCAGCGCGCTCGCGACGGGGTTGAACGACACGAACGTCGCGATCATGGCGGCCGTCCCGCTGGCGAGGAACAGCGCGCCGAAGAGCAGGGCCGGCAGCAGGGCGGTCAGGTCGACGTCGCTCGACGAGCCGCCGAAGCCACCGCCGCCGAACCCGCCGCCACCACCACCGAAACCGCCGCCCCCGGACCCCCCGGAGCCGAACCCGCCCCCCGACGACGCGTCCCCGAACCCGCCCGACGACGTGCTGCTCGGGGTGAACAGCCGCGTGTAGAAGGCGGCGGCGCCGAGCGTCAGCCAGGTGACCGCCGCGAGCACGGTGAGGACGACCGACGCCCGCGGGTCGCCGCAGCGACGCCGCGCGAGGCCCTGTCCGACGAGGTGGGCGAGGCCGACCGCGGCCGCGGCGAACCCGACCGTGCCGACGGCGATGAGCAGCGGCGAGCCCCGGAAGACCCGGGCGAGCACGACGTAGAAGGCCGCGATGTCGCCGCCGATGGCCAGCAGGACGATCACGAGCGCGAGGTGGTCCTCGCGCGAGCGCTTGATCATCAGCGTGGCGTCCCGGTACGACCGGGCGCGCCCGCTCATCGACCGGCCTCGAGCGGTCCGGTGGGGGCGTCCTCGTCCGCGTCGTCCGGGGGCTCCCCGAGTCGCTCGCGCGCCTCCGCGTAGTCGCGGCGGGCGATCTCAAGGGCACGGCGGTCGCGCTCGTGGGCGGCCTCGGCGCCGGCGAGCTGCTGGCGGGCGCCGCCGACGAGCCGGTCGATGACGGCGTGGTGGTCGGCGTGCTGGGTGTCGACGCGTGCGAGCCAGCCCGACGCGATCGAGGCGATGAGCGGGTCGAGGGCCCGCCCGCTGCCCTCGTCGACGCCGCTGAGCAGGCCGTCGACCAGGGCGCGGACCCGGCCGCGCGCCTCGGAGACGTCCGGCGTGGGCTGGTTGGGGTACGGCATCGGGCCCACGCGGTCGGCCGCGTAGACCTGCGCGAACCGGTGCTCCTCGGGCGTCCCGGCGCCCGTGGGGATGTTGGACAGGCGGGCGCCGGAGGTGCGGGCGGCCGTGGCGCGGCGCCGGGGCCAGGGGCTGCGGGCCATGGCTACTCCTGTCCGGGCTGGTCGGCGGGGTGCTGGTGCACGGGCGGTCGGGGCGTCGGTATGCCTGTCGGTGGCGAGACGGGACCCGTTTCGGGTGCCGCCGGATCGGCGGCCTCGGCGGCGGCGACCCACTCGGGCACGACGGGGTGGCGGTCGACGAGCGCGGGCCCGATGCGGTCGCCCGCGGGGTGGCGGCGCACGAGGTGGCGTTCGTAGGCGCTGACGCGGCGCATGACGCGGGCGTGCAGGCGTCGCACGCGGGTCGCGGCGGCGAGCTCGCAGGAGCGGATCGTGCTGCCCAGGCGGGCGTACTCGGCGCGCATCTGGGTCAGCTGGGCGTGCAGGCGGGCCGCCTCGTCGACCAGCGGGCGCCGGCGCGCCTCGTGCTCGCGGGCCCGGCGGGCGGCGACGACGTCGGCGGCGGTGTGGGTCTCACCGCCGCGGCGCACGGCGAGCTGCGCGGCGTCGAGCAGGACGGGGATCGCGTCGAGGCTCGCCCGCGCCCGGGCGAGCGCGTCCTCGGTGGCGGGCAGGCGCACCGCGAGCCCGGCGCGGGACTGGTGCATGGGGGCGGTCTCGCGGTCGAGCCGCAGCCGCTCGCGGTGCACGCGGGCGAGGAAGTCCTGGTGGTACTCCTCGAGCGCCGGCGTGCCCGCCGGCCGTCCCGGTTCGAGGCTCGGCAGGCCGGCGCGCCCGTCGGCGCGGGCCTGGCGCCGGTCGCCCCACCGGGCGAGGACGCCGTAGGAGACCGCGCGCGCCGCGGTCGCGCGTCGCGAGGGGCGGGCCGAGCCGGCCGGGCCCCGGGAGGACGGCGTCTCCGCGGTCATGGAGCAAGCCGTTCCACCTGGCGTTCCTTCCCCCGTCGCCCGGTGGAGTGACGGGCGCCTGCCCCGAGTCTAGGCCGCGCGGGCGCCGACGCAGATGTCGATCACGGTTCGGACCGGATCCCCCTGGCCGCCGGGCGCAACGCCCGGGGTCGGTTCGTGGACGACACGCCGCCCGGACCCTCACCCGAAGGGGCGGAAATCGGCGGCCACCGGTGCACCTCGATCGGACGAAGCCCACCGTTCGACCTGGGGTTTCGCCGACCGCCCAGCCTCTGGCCCTCGCGGCAGACGGGTTAAGGATTGGGCCAGATGGTCGATATCTCGGGGGTGCAGAACGCAGTGGAGCCGGTGAGCGACATGACCGCGCCGCACCCCGCGCTCCCCGGCTGGTCCGGGGGCCTCGGGCCCGCCGAGGTGGTCGCGGGGGTCGGGCGCACGGAGCTGGTGGACGCCGTCGAGGAGGCGGTGGTCGCCGAGGTGGCGGCGCGCGTGACGGAGGCGAGCGACGCCCTCCTGGACTACGAGCGCCACGGCGCGGCCGGGCCCGCCGGGGCCGAGCCGCGCGAGCTGCGCCGGCCCGTGGACCTCGAGGTCGTGATCCCCGCCTACAACGAGTCCGGACGCCTGCCCGCGACCCTCACCGCGATGGTCGCGTTCCTCTCGGAACAGCCGTGGACCTCCCGCGTCGTCGTCGTCGACAACGGCAGCGTCGACGACACCGCCGCGTCGGTGCTCGCGGTCGACGGGCGCGCCTGCAACGTGGCGACCGGCTGGTGCGTCGAGGTCGTGGCGATCGGCTGCTCGCGCGCCGGGAAGGGCGCCGCGGTCTACCGCGGCCTGCGGACCAGCCGCTCGCGCTTCGTCGGGTTCACCGACGCCGACCTCTCCACCCCGATGGAGACGTTCCGGCCGGTCATGGACGCCCTCGAGGGCGGCGCGGCCGCGGCGATCGGGTCGCGCCACGCCCCCGGGGCGCAGATCGCCACCCGCCAGCCGCTGGGCCGCCGCCTCGGCGGAGCCGCCTTCCGCGCCGTGTCCCGCCCGCTGCTGCCCGGCGTGCGCGACACCCAGTGCGGCTTCAAGTTCTTCGACCGCGCCGCCGTGCAGTCCGCGCTGTGGCGCTCGCGCTCGGTCGGGTTCGCGTTCGACGTCGAGCTGCTGCGCCACGTCCGCGACGACGGGGGCCGGATCGTCGAGATCCCCGTGACGTGGACCGACGCGGCCGGCTCGAGCCTGCGCCCGGTCCGCGACGGCCTGGCCGCGTTCAGCGCCGTCGCCCGCCTGCACGCCCAGCTCGGCGGCGGACGTCCCGAGCGGCCCCTCGACGAGGTCGTCGCCGCCACGCCCCGCCGCACCAGCACCACGCCCACCGCCGCCCTCCGCGCCGCCGGGAGCCCCGCATGACGACGATCGAGACCAGCCCCGACACCGCCCCCGCCGTCCTCGTCGGCGGCCGCGCCCTGTCCCGCCTCGCCGGGAAGCGCATCCTCGTCCTCAACTGGCGCGACGTCCGGCACTCGCAGGCCGGCGGCGCCGAGGCCTACGCCCACGAGATCTCGACCCGCTGGGCTGCGGCGGGCGCCGAGGTCACCTGGCTGACGGCCCGCGACGCGGGCCAGTCGGCGCGCGACGAGATCGACGGCGTGCAGATCCGGCGCGCGGGCGGCACGTTGTCGGTCTACCTGCGCTCGGCGATGGACCTCGTCCGCCACGGCGGCGGGTTCGACGCCATCCTCGACTGCCAGAACGGCATCCCGTTCTTCTCGCCGCTGTTCACCCGCGGGGACGTCCCGGTCGTGCAGGTCGTGCACCACGTGCACCAGGACCAGTTCGCGACCCGCTTCTCGACGGCCGGCGCCGCGGTCGGGCGGCTGCTCGAGGGCCGCGTCGCCCGCCGCGTCTACCAGGGGCGCCGCACGGTGGCGGTGTCCGCGTCGACGCGCCAGGAGATGCGCCGCCGGCTGAAGGTCCGCGACGTCATCGAGGTCGTGCCCAACGGGTGCGCCGGGCGCCCGGGTGCCGGAGAGCGCGAGCCACGACGGGCCGCGACCCCGACCGTCGTCGTCACCAGCCGCCTGGTGCCGCACAAGCGCCTCGACCTGCTGCTGCACGCCGTCTCGGCCGCCCTGCCCGACGTGCCCGACCTCGCCGTCGAGGTCATCGGCGGCGGCCCCGAGCTCACCGACCTGCGCCGCATGGCCGTCGAGCTCGGGCTCGGCCGGGTCGTGCGCTTCCACGGCCGCCTGCCCGACGACGAGCGTGACGAGCTCATGAGCACCGCCTGGCTCACCACCAGCACCTCGGAGGGCGAGGGCTGGGGCTGCGTGGTCCTCGAGGCCGCCGCCGAGGGCGTGCCCTGCCTCGCGCTGCGGGCGCCCGGCATCCGCGACTCGGTGGTCGACGGCGGCACCGGCTGGCTGGTCGACGGGGTCGACGACCTCGCCGCCGCGCTGCCGCGCGTGCTGCGCGAGCTGGCCGACCCGGTCCGCGCCCGCGACGTCGCCGAGGACTGCCGCTCCTGGGCGGGCTGCTTCTCCTGGGACCGCTCCGCCGAGCTCCTCGCCGGCGTGGTCGTCTCCGAGATCAGCGGGTTCCACCGCACCGGCGCGGAGGACACGCACCTGCCGCCCGCGGACCGCTCGCTGCTGCGGCGCGCGGCCACCCGCCGCCAGGCCCGCTCCGACATGACGACGCTCGCGCGCTTCGAGCACGACGACCCGGCCGCCGCGGCCGCCGCGCTGCGCCTGACCGACGAGTGCGCGGTGCGCGGGAACCAGATCACCGCCCTGCTGCGCGGCTGCGACGAGGTCGACGCGCTCGCGACCCTCGCGCGCATCGGGGCCCACGACCCGCGCGTGCGCCTCGCCTCGCGCCACGAGCTGCTGGGCGGGCCCGCGCTCGTGGAGTCCCGCGCCGCCCGTGGACGCGGCCGATGACCGGGGTCGTCCCGGAGATCGTCCCCCCGGTCGCCGCCGTGGCCCCCCCACCGGCGACCGGGGCGGGCACCACGCCGGCCCCCGCGCAGACCGGGGGCCACGCGACGCTGCTCTCGGCGTCGGCGGGCCTCGTGGGCCTGCTGAGCTACGCGTGCACGCTCGTGATGGCCCACCTGCTCGCGCCGGCGGAGTACACGGCGTTCGCGGGCGCGGCGGCGCTCGTGGGTACGGCCGGCGTCGCCTCGGCCGCACTCGTGCCGCTACCGCTCGCCCACGTCGTGCGCGCGCACCCCGCGGGCAGCGCGGCGCGCCGCGACGCCCTGACCTTCGCGACCGCGGTGTCGGTGCTGGTCGGGCTCGCCGCGGGCGTCGTGCTCGGCGCGGTCGTGGCCGGGTTCGCGGCCGCGGCGACGGCGCTGGCGGCCGGGCTCTCGGCATGGGCGCTGTTCGCGATCGCGCCGGTGTGGGGCCGGCTGCAGGGCGAGTCGCGGTTCGCGCGCTACGCCCTGCTCACCGTCGCAGAGGTCGCGGTGCGCCTCGGCGTCAGCGTCGGCGCGGTCCTGCTCGGGGCCGGCGCGGCGGGTGCGGTCGGCGCGTTCGCGGCCGGCGCGGTCGTCGTGCTGCTCGCGGCGGGACGCTCGCGCGGGGCCCGGGCTGGGGGAGCGAGGGACGCCCTCGCTGCCTCCCACGCAGCGAACGACGCCCTCGCTCCCCACGACACGGGCCTCGCGCGCCTGCGCCGCATCCTCGGCGACCGCGCGCGCTGGGCCGAGACCGGCGGGGTCGCCGCCGTGCAGCTCGTGCTCTCGACGCTCGCGGCCGCCGACGTCGTCGTGGTCGCGAACGTCGCCGAGTCGCGGGTCGGCGTCGTCGCCGCGGCCGGGTACCAGGCCGTGGCGACGCTTGCCAAGGCGCCGGTGTACGTCGCGGTCGGCACGGCCCTCGTGAGCTTCCCCGTGCTGCGTGCGCTTCCCCGCCGCGGCGCGGAGGAGGCGAGGGACCGGGCCCTGCGCGAGGCGCTGACCACCTTCGTCCGGCTGGCCGTGCCCGCGGCCGCGGTCGTGGCGACGGTGCCGCCGGTGATCGTGGGCCTGGTCCTGCCCGCCGCCTACACGCCGTCGCTGGCGCTCCTGCCGCCGCTCGCGCTCGCCGGTCTCGGGCTGGGCGCGACGACCGTGCTGGCGACGCTGCTGCTGGCCGTCGGGGCGCGGCGCTCGTTGGCCGTCGCGCTCGTCCTCGCCACCGTCGCGCTCGCCGCCGGGATCGCCGCCGGCCTCGCCGACGGCGCGCCGGGTCTCGCCACCGGGACCGCGGCGGGCGCGCTGGGCGGCGCGCTGCTGCTCACCGTCCTCGGCGTGCGCCACCACCCGCGCACCGGCCGCGCGGGCGCCGGCCTCGTCGCCTGGGTCGTGCGCGGGCTGCTCTGGGCCGCGGTCGCCGTCGGCCTGCTGGGGGTGACGCGCCCGCTGCTGCCGCTGTGGCTGCTCGCCGTCGTCGTGCTCGGGGTCGGCGTCGTCGGGCTGCCCGTCATCACCGGCCGCCTGCGCGCCGCCGTCGACCCGAAGGGCGAGCTGCGGCCCGCGCCGGGCGGGATGCACGTGCTGCACCTCGCGTTCGAGGACCCGAAGATGCCGGGCTCGGGCGGCGGGGCCAAGCGCACAGCGGAGATCGACCGCCGGCTCGCCGCCGCCGGGCACCACGTCACCGCGGTCACCCAGACCTTCCCGGGCGCGCGCGACCGCACCGAGTTCTTCGGCGACGGGGTCCTGCGCTGGGTGCACGTCGGCGTCGGGCGCGGCGGGAACCGGCTCACCCGCCTGCTCGGCTACGTCGCGGGCCTGCCGTTCGTGGTGCGCGGCGTCGAGGCCGACGTGGTGATCGAGGACTTCTTCGCGCCGATCTCGTCGCTGTCGGTGCCGCGGTTCTCGCCCGCGCCGACCGTCGGGATCGTGCAGTGGCTCAACGCGCGCGAGAAGTCCCGCCAGTACAAGCTGCCGCTGCACTGGATCGAGCGCTTCGGGGTGCGCAGCCACCGTCGGCTGATCGGGATGTCGCAGGGCGTCGCGGACGCGCTGCTCGCGACGAACCCGCGCGCCGAGGTCGCCGTCATCGGCAACGGCGTCGACCCGCAGGCCTTCCGCGAGCGGCGCCGGGGACCCGGCACCGACGTGGTCTTCGTCGGGCGCCTCGAGATCGCGCAGAAGGGCCTCGACCTGCTCGTCGACGCCTGGGCGCGCGTCGCCGGCCGGATCGGCGGGCGCCTCGTGCTCGCCGGGACCGGCCCCGACGAGGCCGCGCTGCGCGAGCGCGCCGAGCGGCACGGGGTGGGCGACAGCGTGGTGTTCGCCGGCTGGGTGTCCGGCGAGGACAAGTACGACCTCGTCGCCAACGCCCGGCTCGCCGTCGTCCCGTCGCGGTTCGAGACCTTCGGCATCGTCGCCGCCGAGGCGCTGGCGTGCGGCACGGCCGTCGTCGCCTACGACATCCCGTGCCTGCGCGAGGTCGTGCGCAGCGAGGCCGGCGTGCTCGTGCCCTACCTCGGCGACCACGCCGCCGACGTCACGGCGCTCGCCACCGCGCTGCGGGCCGTGGCCTGCTGCGAGGGCCTGCGCGAGGCCGCCGCCGAGCGCGGACCGGCACTGGCCGCCGTCCACGACTGGGACGCGCTGGCCCGCACCCAGGAGTGCGTCCTGCGCGCGGCCGCCGGCCTGCCGCCGGCCCCCGTCGTCGACGAGATCCCCGATCCCGAGGAGGGACCCGTCACCACCCGCTTCCCGCGACCCGACCTCGTCCCCCGTCCTGCTGAGGAGCCGACATGACCGCCGGCGCCGCCCGCAGCGGGTCGTTCGCCGCCCTCGTGCCGCTCCGCGAGCAGCCGGCGCGCGACCCCATCACCCGCACGCTCCACCCGGAGCGCGACCACGACCCCCTCCCGACCTGCGGCCGGAGCAGGCGGACCATCCGCGAGCGCGGGCGCCGGGAGGAGCGCGGCACGGGCGGGCGGACCCGGCAGATCGTCTTCTGGGTGCTGCTCGCCCTGCTGTGCGCGGGCACGGTCGCGCTGCGCGCCTGGCACCAGAGCTCGGCGTACGAGCTGTTCATGGACGAGATCCAGTACGCCGACGTCGGCAACTCGTTCGCCCTGGGGCACGGGCCGGAGCTCTTCGGCGAGCCGTTCTTCCTGCACCCGCCGCTGCTGTTCGCGCTGTTCGGCCTGTTCATCGACCAACCCGTCGACCACATGACGGTGCAGTTCGTCCTCGGCCTGCGCCCGATCGAGCTGATGTTCGGCGCGGCGAACGTGCTGCTGGTCGTCGGCGTCGCCCGCCGGGTCGTCGGGCCGTGGGCGGCGCTGCTGGCGGGCCTGGTCTACGCGCTCGACCCGTTCGTCGTGCGCTTCGACAGTCGCCTCATGATCGAGGCGCCGATGATGTTCGGGATCCTCGCCGGCATCCTCGCGCTGCTCGTCGCGGTCGACCAGCCGTCGCGGCGGGCACGGTTCACCTGGCTCGCGATCGGCGGCCTCGCCTGGGGCATCGCGATCACCACGAAGAGCACGGCGGCGCTGATCACCGCGTTCCCGCTGCTCATCATGATCGCGACGTCCTGGGGACTACGGCGCAAGGAGGCCATCAGCGTCCTCGCGGTCCAGTGCTCGGTGTACGCCACCTACGTCGTCTGGGTCCTCGCCACGGGCAACATCGGGCCCTGGTTCGAGCAGACGATCGCCGGGACGCTGCGCGCGATCGGCATCCTCAAGCAGACCGGCTTCAACTCCGGGCACGCCCCGTCGTTCGTCGACCGCCTGCTGGTCCAGGGCGTCTGGTTCTTCCCGTCGTACCTGCTCATCGGCGTCGCCTGCACCTACGCGGCCTACCTGCTGTTCATCGGCTGGCGCTCGCTGCGCGTCACCCGCGAGCAGCGCGGCGCGCACGGCCGCCGCACCCGCGGGGCGCACGCGCTGCACGGCGACGGCGACGACCTCGGCCTGCTGACCTGCTGGCTGGCCGGCGTGCTCGCCGCGATCGTCTACACGTTCGGCCTCGGCGAGGTCGAGGAGCAGACGTTCTACCTGCTCGCGGTCCCCTCCACGGTCGTCGTGGCCATGCTGCTGACGCAGATGGCGTCGTGGCAGGGCGCCGGGCGCACGGCGCTCACCGTCGTCGTGACCCTCGTGCTGACCTCCTCGGCGATCATCTGGTTCAACCTCCGGACAGAACGTGACGACACGTATCTGCAGTTGGTGGAGTACATGTACGCGAACATCGACGTCCAGAACGAGGTCGCGGTCGGGGAGCACACCGCACAGTTCGTGCTCCCCGGGTTCGGGATCCACGAGCTGACGTCCGTCGACGACGCCCGCGCGACCTTCTCGCGCTACGGCATCGTGTCGACCGAGCTCACGGAGCTGGGCCTCGCGCCCGCGTCGCCGGAGCTCGTCGACGAGCTCTCCCGGCGCTACACGCTCGTGTTCACCGCGCACGGGCGCACGGCCGGCGACCTGCGGCTCTACGACCTCAACCAGCCGCTCGACGGCACCCCGCCGGTCGCCCCGGGGCCGCCGCGATGAACGCACCCCCGAAGAAGTCCAAGGGCCTGATCCGGAGCCTCGTCGGCATCCGGGGCTACCTGTCGATCGTGGTCGTCGCGGTGCACCTCGCGCCGTTCGCGATCGCCCTCGTGCCGCTCACCGCGCCGTTCTTCCTGCCGATCTGGCACCACGCCTACGTCGCGCTGGACCTGTTCTTCGTGCTGTCCGGCTTCGTCATCACCGCCGGCTACCGCGGGGTGTTCGCGCGCTGGCCGGGCTGGGGCGCGTTCGGGAAGTTCCTGTGGGCGCGCCTGTCGCGGTTCTACCCGGTGCACCTCGCGGTGCTCGCCGTGCTGGTCGGGGCCGTCCTCGGGGCGCGGGCGATCGGCCGGGAGATCCCGCACGGCGGCGACCTCGGGATCGACCTGCTGCGCCAGATCACGCTGACCTCGGGCTGGGGCGGCGCGGACGCGCTGACCTGGAACGGGCCGGTGTGGTCGCTGTCGGCGGAGTGGTTCTGCTACCTGCTGATCCCGCTGCTCCAGCCGCTCGTGCTGCTGCTGCGGACCCGCACGGCGTGCGTCCTCGGCTACCTCGTGGCGTGCGCGATCCCGCTGGTCGCCTACTCGGTCATCGGGTTCGACGACGGGACGATCACCTACGCGATGCCGCTGCCCCGCGCGCTGGGCTTCTTCCTCGCCGGGGCGTGCCTCCAGCAGCTGGTGCAGGTCGACCGCCGCCTGCCCGCGCTCGCGGGCCGGTTCACCGGGCCGATCGCCGTGCTCGGGTTCGGGCTCATCGTGCTGGCCTCGACCCTCGAGGTCTCGACGATGTACGCGCTGCCCGTGGTCGGCCTGACGGTCCTCGCGCTCGGCGAGGAGCGCGGGTGGCTCGACCGCGTGCTGTCGACGAGGGCGAGCCTCTACGGCGGCGAGATCAGCGTCGCGATCTTCCTGACCCACGTGCCGTGGCTGCTCGGGGCGTCGCTGCTGATCAACCCGCGGACCTTCCCCGGGCACTGGGGCTGGCTCGGCATCGCGCTGCTGCTCGTCGGCGTCGGGGTGTGCGGGTGGCTCGCGTTCGTGCTCGTCGAGAAGCCCGGCCAGCGGTTCATGCGCTCGCTGGTCAAACGGCCGGCCAAGGCGCCGACGCAGTCGGTGGAGGAGAAGACCGAGGCGGTGGTGGAGGCTCCCGAGTCCGCCTCGTCAGGGCCTCGCCGGTGAGGTTCCGGGCGCTCGGGGCGGGGCTCGCCGGCGTCCTGCTGCTCGCCGGCGCGGCGTGCCCGTCGTACGCCGACCCGGCGCCCGTCGAGCCCGCCTGGGGCGTCGTCGACTCGGCCTGCGCCCCCGACCGGCTCGCCGCGCAGCGCGGCGCGGGGCTGTCGGTGGCCGTCGTCGACGCGCACTGGGACCGGCTGCAGCCCCGGCCCGGAGCGTTCGAGCCGGCGGCCGCGGCGGGTCTCGCCGCGCGGGTCACGCGGTGCCTCGACGCCGGGATGCGCGTGGTGCTCGGGTCGGGCGCGCAGTACCCGCCGTCGTGGGTGCGCGACCTGCCCGACGCCCTGCTGCGCGACCAGCACGGCGGTGTCGCCCGCACCGGCGGCGTCGACCTCGTGTTCGCCGCCGCGCCCCGCGCCGCCCTCGACGACTACCTCACCCGCCTGGTCGCCGCCGTCCCCGCGACGCGGCTGACCGGCGTGCGGGTGGGCACGAGCGCGGCCGGCGAGATCGGCTACCCGGGCCCGCACGAGTCCGGGTACGGCGTCACGTCGTGGTGGGCGTTCGGTGCGCCCGCGCAGACGGGGCGGGACCTCGCGCCCGGCCAGCAGCCGTCACCGCTGCCGGGCTGGGCGCCGGGGAGCGCGCAGTGGGAGGGCCGCGCGGTCACGGCGGTGGACGCCGGGCGGTGGTTCGGCTGGTACTCGGGCGCGCTGGTCGAGGCGCTCGCCGCGCAGGCCCGGGTGCTGCGCGGGGCCGGGTTCGCCGGCGAGGTGCACCTCCCGGTACCGGGACGCGGCGTCCTGCCCGCGGACCGGTCGGTGGCGGTCGGCTCGCTGCTCGACGGGCACGGCGACCGCGACGGATCGCTGCACCGCGGCCTCGACCACGTCGCCGCGATGCCCGGGATCGCCGCCGCGGTGCCGGGCCCCGTGGTCGTCGACCTGACGTCGGTCGACGACGCCACCGCCGTGCGCGCGCGGGCCCTCGACCCGCCCGAGGACACGTGCCGGCCGGAGGACCCCGCCGTCGCGCTCGACCCGACGGTGCGCGTGGAGCGGTGGTCGAACCTGCGCTTCGCCCGCGCGCAGGCCGCGCGCGCCGGGCTGCCGGTCGTCGGCGAGAACCCCGGTCCGCCGGGCGAGACCACGGGCGGCGCCGCCGACTCCGACCAGGAGGCCGAGCAGGTGCGCCGGGCCCCGGGGTACGCGCGGAACTGCGGGCTGGCGGCGTTCACCCTCGCGTTCGAGGAGGACCTGCACACGCCGCGCTCCGGGGTGACGCTCGCGGACTACGTGGCGGCGATGCTGCGCACGTGAGTGAAACGGGTCGCCCTGGCGACCCATTTCACTCACGTGCGGGAACCGCATCGATCCCCGCGACGACCAGCACGACGTGGTCAGCCGAACAGCCCCCACCGAGGCCTTTCCCGTCGGGCGGGAGGACGATCGGGGCGTGGACACGCAGGTCGCCGACGCGCCGGAGGTCGAGGCGCCCGGTCGCGTCCCGGCGCGGGGTGTCGGCGCCGTCCTGCTCGTCGGCGGCCTGACCGGCGCGGTCGTCTCGCTGGTCCTGCTGATCGACAAGCTCGCGCTGCTCGCCGACCCGACCTTCGTGCCGTCGTGCAGCATCGACCCGGTGCTGTCCTGCGGGACGATCATGCGGACACCGCAGGCGGCGCTGCTCGGGTTCCCCAACCCGGTCATCGGCCTGCTGACCTTCCCGGTCGCCGCGGCCGCGGGGGCGCTGGTGCTCGGTGCCGTGGCGCTGCCCCGCTGGGCCTGGTGGAGCCTGCAGGCGGGCACGACCGCGGGTCTGCTGTTCATCCACTGGCTGATCGTCCAGAGCCTCGCGGTGATCCACGCCCTGTGCCCGTGGTGCATGGTCGCGTGGGTCGCGGTGATCGCCATGTTCTGGTTCGTCACCGTGCACAACCTGCGCGCGGGCACCCTCGGTGGTGCGCCGGCGCCGCTGCGGCACCACGGCTGGGGGCTCGCGGCCTGGTACGTCACGATCGTCGTCGCCATCGTCGCGACCTTCCCCGCCTGGGCCGCCGGGCTGGTGGGCCTGTGAGCGCTCCGGCTGCCGCCGTCCTCGACCTGGACATCGGCGGCATGACCTGCGCGGCCTGCGCGTCGAGGATCGAGCGCCGGCTCAACCGCCTCGACGGCGTCGCCGCGACCGTCGACCTCGCCGGTGACAGCGCCCGCGTCGTCATCGACTCGCCCGAGGTCACGACGGCGACCGTCGTCGACACCGTCGCCAAGCTCGGCTACACGGCGCGGCCCGCGCGTCCCGTCGACGCCGACGAGCCGGAGGACGCCCCGGCCGAGGACGCCGAGCTGCGCGACCTCTGGCGCCGCCTGGTCGTCGCCGCCGCGCTGTTCCTGCCGGTCGCTGACCTCGCGCTCGTCATGACCGCGGTGCCCTCGCTGCGCTTCCCCGGCTGGGAGTGGCTGCTGGCGGCGCTCGCGGCGCCGGTCGTCGGGTGGTCGGCGTGGCCGCTGCACCGGCGTGCGCTCGCGGGCCTGCGCCACGGCACGACGTCGATGGACACGCTGGTCTCGCTGGGGATCGTGGCGGCGACGGTGTGGTCGTTCGGCGCGCTGCTGGGCGGGGTCGCCCCGGCGCCGGCGGCGAGCACGTGGGAGCTGCTGCTGCACCCGGCCGGGCCCGTGTACCTGGAGGTCGCGGCTGGGGTGACGACGTTCGTGCTCGCCGGGCGCTACGTCGAGCGCCGCGCGCGTCGGGCCTCGGGCGACGCGCTGGCGGCGCTGGCGCGGCTCGCGGCGCGCGACGTCGCGGTGCTGGCCGACGACGGGACCGAGACGCGGGTGCCGGTCTCTGAGCTGGCCGTCGGGACGCGGTTCGTGGTGCGGCCCGGCGAGAAGATCGCCGCCGACGGGCGGGTCGTCGACGGCCGCTCGCCGGTGGACCGCAGCATGCTCACCGGCGAGCCGGTGCCGACCGACGCCGGCGTCGGCGACGCGGTGGTCGGCGGCACGGTCGCGGTCTCGGGGCGCCTGGTGGTCGAGGCGACCGCGGTCGGCGAGGCGACGGCGCTGGCCGGGATGGTGCGGCTGGTCCGGGACGCGCGCGCCGACAAGGCCGACGTGCAGCGCCTCGTCGACCGGATCTCGGCGTGGTTCGTGCCGGCGGTGGTGGTGCTGGCTCTCGCGACCGCGCTGGGTTGGTGGGTGGCGGGCGCCGGGGCGGCGGGGGCGTTCTCGCCGGCGCTGGCGGTGCTCGTCATCGCCTGCCCGTGCGCGCTGGGGCTGGCGACGCCGATGGCGATGGTCGTCGCCTCCGGTCGCGGCGCCCGGCGCGGCATCTTCCTCAAGGGCCACCACGCGCTCGAGACCAGCCGCCGCGTCGACACCGTGGTGCTCGACAAGACCGGGACGCTGACCACCGGGCGGATGGCGGTCGTGGCCGTCCTCGGGGGTGACCTCGTCCTGGAGCGGGCGGCCGCCGTGGAGCGGGGCTCGGAGCACGCCATCGCGGCGGCGATCGTGGCGGCGGCGTCTCCCGGCGAGCCCGCGGACTTCGAGGCACTGCCCGGGCTGGGCGCGCGGGCGGTCGTCGACGGAGTGCGCGTCACCGTCGGGCGCCCGGACCTGGTCGGCGCCGTCCCGGAGTCCCTGTCGGCCGAGTGGGCGGCCGCGGAGGAGGAAGGGCACACGGTCGTCGCGGTCGGCTGGGACGGCGCGGTGCACGGGGCGGTGGTGCTCGCCGACGACGTCAAGCCCAGCGCGGCCCCGGCCGTCGCGGCCCTGCGGCAGGCCGGCCTGCACACCGTGCTGCTGTCGGGCGACCACGAGCGCGCGGCGCGGCACGTCGCCGACGCGGTGGGGATCGACGAGGTCGTGGCCGGCGTGCTGCCCGAGGGCAAGCTCGCGTTCCTGGCCTCGCGGCGCGCCGCCGGTGCGGTCGTGGCGATGGTCGGCGACGGCGTCAACGACGGCCCCGCCCTCGCGGCCGCGGACCTCGGCCTCGCCGTGGGCACGGGCACCGACGTCGCCCTCGACGCCGCCGACGTGATCCTCGTGCGCGACGACCTCACCGCCGTCCCCGAGGCCCTCGCGCTCGCGCGCGCCACGCACCGCACGATCCGCGTGAACCTCGGCTGGGCGTTCGGCTACAACGTCGCCGCGGTCCCGCTCGCCGTCGCCGGGCTGCTCAACCCGCTGCTAGCGGGGCTGGCGATGGCGCTGTCGTCGCTGCTCGTCGTGACCTCGAGCCTGCGCCTGCGGGGCCGCTGACCGCCCGCCCTCGCGCAGAGATCAGGGGCGACGTGGTGCACCTTCCGGGCCGCGCGGGGTGCGTGACGTCGCCCCTGATCTCGCGAAGAAGTCAGCCGGCGAGCACCGGGTCGAGATCGGGCGAGCCCGGCTGGACGAGGCGGCCGTCGAGGACGACGGTCGGCGTGCCGAAGGAGCCCTGGTTGAGCAGCGCCGGGTCGGACGAGGCGTTGTGGAAGTTGAGGTTGACCTCGCCGACGTGGCGGCCGGTGGTGACGCAGTCGGCGTAGCCCGGGCCGGCGCCGGCGCGCTGCCCGAGGTCGACGAGCTGGCCGGTGTCGTAGCCGCGCCCGCCCTCGGACGGCTGGGCGGCGTAGAGGCTGGTGTGCACCGCGGGGAACGCGTTGTTCTCCGCCGCGCAGATCATCGCGTTGCCGGCCGCCGACGAGTAGCCGGGCGGGTTCGAGCGCTGCTCGAGCAGGTTCACGAGGTGGTAGCGGACCTGCAGGCGCCCGGCCGCGACGGCCTGGGCGATGCGGTCGCCGTCGCGCTGCTCGAACGCCTGGCAGGCGGGGCAGAGCGCGTCCTCGTAGAGGTCGAGGGTGTGCGGCGCGGGCCCACCGGCGGTGACGACGCCGTCGGCGACGCTCGTCGTGTACTGGGCGGGCGCGGGGGTGACCGGGATGCCGGCGCCCGCCGCGTCCTGCGAGCCGTTGCCGGAGAGCAGCACGCCGCCGAACACCACGGCCGCGACGAGCACCACGACGGCGATCGCCACGATCGTCGGCGTCCGGGACGTCGTGCGCTTCGTGGTCGTCGTGCGCTTCGGGCCCGAGGGCATCCGGGGTCCTCCTCGTGTCGGTGGCGCCGACCGAGTGTGCAGCGCCGCGTGTTCAGGTCGTGTCGCGGGGCCGTCCGGTTCCCGCGTGCTCAGCGCCCGCGGGAGAGGTCGGCGAGCATCCGGTTCCAGGCGGCGAGCTCGGCGTCGCCGTCACGGTCGGCGTGGCGGTCGCGGCGGGTGGCGTCGCGGCTGTCGGCGCGCGACCACTGCACGAGCAGCACCAGGAGCACCACGACCAGCGGCGCCTCGCCCGAGGCCCAGGCGATGCCGCCGCCGAGGCGCTGGTCGGCGAGCAGGTCGGGCACCCAGGGCAGGGCGATCTGGCCGAAGAACGCCTGGCCGATCACCACGTCGGTGCTCATGAGGGCGACGGCGAAGAACGCGTGGAACGGCATCGACGCGAGCAGCATCGCGAGGCGCCCGAGGTGGGGCAGCGGGCGCGGCGCGCGGTCGACACCGATGATCGGCCAGAAGAAGAGCGAGCCGGTGACCATGAAGTGCAGGAACATCAGCTGGTGCGCCCAGTGGAAGGGCAGCGCGGTGGCGTACAGCGCCGAGAAGTACAGCGCGTAGAACGAGCCGACGAACAGGGCGAGCGCGACGAGCGGGTGGGTCAGCAGGCGGGTCAGCGGGGCGTCGAGCAGCGAGAGCAGCCACGCCCGCGGGCCGGTGTCGCCGGTCGGCAGCGCGCGCAGCGCCAGCGTCACGGGACCGCCGAGCACCAGCAGGATCGGCACGCCCATCGACAGGATCATGTGCACGCCCATGTGCACGCTGAACGTGGCCATCGAGTGCGCGCCGAGCCCGGAGCTCGTCGCCCACAGCAGCAGTGCGCACGCCCCGAGCCACGACGCCGTGCGCCCGGGCGGCCAGGCGTCGCCGCGGGCGCGCAGCCGCCGCACCCCGGCCAGGTACGCGCCGGCGAGCACCACGGCCACGACGGCCCAGAGCAGGTTGAGCCGGCCGGGACCGAGCAGCCCGAGGAGCGTCGGGGGATCGAGGCGGTAGCCCAGCGCCGCGTCCTGGATCCCCTCGAGCGTCGTGAGCACGGGCGCGGTGAGGGCGGGCGGGAGCTCGGTGGCCAGCAGCGCCCCGAGACCCACGGCGGGCACGAGCAGCGCGGCGACGGACGGGCCCGGCACCCGGCCGCGCAGGGTGAGCACCGCCGCGCCGGCGAGCAGGGCGAGCTGGACGAGGGCGAGCGGCCCGTGGACCCCGGAGAACCACGCGCCGCGCACGAGGACCGCCTCCGCGACGACCGTGCCGGCGAGCGCCGTGCCCGCCGCGACCAGGGCGATCGGGCGGGCGCGGGCGGCGAGCGCCCGCCCCGGCTGCACGGTCTCGAGCAGCGCGAGCCCGAGCCACACCGCGGCGGCGACCGCGGCCAGCGCGGCGGCGTCGGTGGCGATGTCGTGGCCGCTGCGCGCGCTCGCGACCTGCCCGGTGACGGCCGGCGCGACGACCCCGAGCACCGCGAGCGGCAGCGCGCCCGCCGCCGTGCGCCACGACAGCGTCAGGCGGCACAGCGCGGCCACCACGGCGGCGAGGACGGCGGCGACGAGGAACCCCGCCGGCTCCTCGAGCGCGGCCGCGGAGGTGAGGAACGCGTCGGGCGCGGTGAGGATGCGCGGGTCGCTGCCGGTGCCCGCCAGCACCGTGAGCACGGCCGCGACCAGCGCACCGACCGCCCACACGGCGGCCGCGGCGCCCACCCAGCGCACCGCGGCGTACGCCTGCGCGCCGAGCTCGCCGTCGCGCGACGGCCGCGCGACGACCGCGCCGACCAGGCCGCCGACGGTCGCGCCCGCCGCCAGCAGGGTGACCAGGCGGGCCAGCGGCGTCGCCACCGCCACCTCGACCGGCGGCCCGCTGACCCCGAGCGCGGCGAACGGCAGGCCGCCGCGCAGCACGGCGAACACGACCGTGATCCCGACGGCGACCAGCAGGGAGACGACGAGGACGGGGCTGACGCGGACGGGATCGGCGCGGACGGCCGAGCGGTCAGGCGACGTCGGACTCACGCTCCCAGGGGGTCGGGGTGGTGGCGCCCGGGCCGTCGGGCGCGGCACTGCGGGTGGTGGGACGGGGGCGCCACCGCGCCCCGGGGGAGGGCCCGGCACCGTGACGGGGCGCGGTGCGCACCACGGCGAGCGCGAGCAGGAAGCCCGCCACGACGACGAGGTGCGACACGACGCGGGCGGGCTCGACGCGCCCGGCGACGAGGTCGATGCCCGAGAGCACGGCGAGCACCGCGATGAACGCGCCGAGCACGGGCATCAGGCCCGCGAGGTGCCGGCACCACACGGCCCCGGCGACGAACGCCACGCCGAGCGCGAGGTTCCACGCCGCGCTCTCGTGCGCCGCGTGCGCCATGCCCGCGCCGAGCACCATGAGCGGGTCGTCCGTGTGGGCGGCGTGGCTCGTCGCCCCGAGCAGCCCCACCAGGCCGAGCACGGCCTGCGCCAGCCCGACGGCGGCGAGCCCCACGCGCGCCGAGACGCCCCACCAGCGCACCCGCGGACCGGGGGCGGCGCCGACGACGCGGTCCACGAGGTCGGGCCCGCCGACCACGACCCCGGTGCGGGCGCGGCGCGTCACGGCCGCCGCGTCGCGCCGCCACGCCCGGCAGGCAGCGCAGCCGTCGAGGTGCGCGTCGACCCGGGCGAGCTCGACGGCGTCGGCCTCGCCGTCGAGCGCGGCCGACATCGCCTCCCGGGCGGCGTCGCAGTCGGTGGAGCTGGCCATGCCCTACCGGTCGCCGCGGGGGTCGCCCGAGTTCCCGGCGATCACCCGGAGCGCCGCTCGGCGCCCGGCTCGCCGAGGGCGTCGACGAGGTCGGCGCGCGCACGGGCGACCCGCGAGCGGATCGTGCCGATCGGGCACCGGCACACCTCGGCGGCGTCCTCGTAGCTCAGACCGATCATCTGGGTGAGGACGAACGCCTCGCGGCGGTCGGCGTCGAGGGCGGCGAGCGCGTCGCGGACGGCGGCGGACTCGGCGGGGTCGGGCTGCGGGGCGCGTCCCAGCGGCCGGTCCTCCTCGGCCGGCTCGGCGGGGCTGACCGGGCGGCGGGCGCGCCGGCGCAGGTGGTCCGCGGCGACCCGGCGGGCGATGGAGAGCAGCCAGCTGCGGGCGGGCGCGTCACCGCGGTAGCGGCGCAGCGAGCCGAGCGCGCGCTCGTAGGTCTCCTGGGCGAGCTCCTCGGCGACGCCCGGGTCGGCGAGGTGGCCGAGCAGGCGCCAGACCTGGTGCTGGGTGGCGGCGACGAACTCCCCCGCGGCGGCGCGATCGCCCTCCCGGGCGCGCAGCGCCAGCGCGGTGATCCTCGCGTCGTCCACCGGGTGCTCCCTCTCCGTCCTCGCACGTGGTCGTCCCGCGAGGCCCCGCAGTTCCCGGCCGTGACCGTCGCGACAACGAGGCTCCGCGGCCGCGCGGGCGGTGCCTACCGTGCTGCCCCGACGGTAGGCCCTCGTCCGGTCGGGCACCCGAGGAGGCCTCTCCTGAGAAGGAGCGGGCCTGCGCCTGAGAACGCTCCGCCGTCCGGGCACACCACCCTCCGGCGGCGAGGTGAGGGGTGTGCGGCCGGAACGCCCGCCGTACCGTCCCCGCTGGTCACGGACATCCATCCCGACGGAGGACCGCCATGAAGGACCGCGAGCCGGACCACGAGGCCCTGCCCACGAGCGGCCTGCAGCACGTCACCACGTTCTGCGGACAGTGCTCGTGCGGCTGCCCGGAGCTCTACCTCGACCCGGCGGCGGACGAGGAGCGCCGCGTGGTCATCACCGACGACTTCGGCTCCTCGATCCGGATGAGCCTCGCGCAGCTTGCCGTGATCGTCGACGACGCCCGCGACGGTGTCCTCGACGACCTCCTCGGTGTTGCCGGCGGCAGCTCCGCTCCGCTGCGTGCCGCGGGCGCCCGGTGACCCTCCCGACCTCCGTCGCGGGATTCCTCTCCGCGGCGTTCCTGACCGCGGCCGCGCTGTGCGTGGTGAGCCTGTGGCGCCGTCGAGGCCGGCACGAGGGTGCCGCCGCGGCGTCCGAGGTGAACCACGTCGTCATGAGCGTCGCGATGGCGGCGATGGTGCTGCCGGCGACGATGGACCTCGTGCCGCCGGTCGCGGGCGCCGTGGCCTTCGGGGCGGTGGGCGCGGTGTGGGCGGTGCGCCTGGTCGCGCTGGGCGCGCGGGGCCGGGCGATGGGCTCGGCGATCGGCGGTGACCGCTGCGCTGCCCACCCGACCCACCTGCTGCTGAGCAACGCCGCGATGGCCGTCATGTACCTGGCGATGGTCCCGAGCGGCGGGGCGATGGCGGGGATGGGCGCCGGCGAGCACGCGGGCCACGGCGGCGGCGGGTCGCCGCTCGCGCTCCAGGCCGTCTCCTTCGCCCTCGCGATCTACCTGATCCTGCACACCGTCCTGACCGTCGGCACGCTCGTGCGCTCCACCACGACCGTCGCCGTGACGGCCGGCGGTGGCGGATCCGTGGGCCTCGGCACCCGCGTCGGCCGTGCCGTCGACACCCCCGCCGTCCAGCTCGGCTGCCAGGCCGTCACCGGGGCCGGGATGGCCCTGATGCTGCTGATGCACTGACCGGCCCGGCACGCTGGTCAGAACGCGTAGCGGTGCAGCCGCATCGTGTCGCGCAGGTACGGGACGAGGTCGACCCCGCGGTACACCGCGTGCCACGGCCCCCGGGTCGCCGCGGCCGCCAGCTCGGTGACGGCGACGTCGTCGCGCTCCTCGAGCCGGGGGTGCCGGTCGCGGAACGCGGCACCGGCGTAGCCCCACCGAAAGCGGGCGTCCATCCCGAAGAGCGCCAGCGTGGCGTTCGACGCCGGGCGGACCCAGTCGGCCACGCCGTCGAACGCGAGCCGGCCGCGGGCGCAGTGCTCGAGCAGCCGGTCGACCACGCCGTGCACGTCGTCCGGCGCGAGGTACATGAACAGGCCCTCGGCGAGCGCGAGCGTCGGGCGGTCGCGGTCGACGCGATCCCACCAGTCCGGCTCCGTGACCGACGACGCGACGAGCTCGACGTCGTCGGGCAGGTCGTAGACCCGGCGGCGCAGCTCCGCGACGCGCGGGGTGTCGACGTCGAGCCAGCGCGAGCCCGCGGGCCGCTCGAGGCGCAGCGGGCGGCTGTCGAGCCCGCAGCCGAGGTGCAGCACCTGGCCGTCGGGGTGCTCGGCGAGGAACGCGCGCGCCCACCCGTCGAGCTGCTTCGCCCGCGCGGTGATCGTCGCCGTGTCCGAGGAGAACCAGCGCACGGCGCCCGGGTCGTACCGCACCCGCGCGAGCGCGGGCCCGGCGTAGGGGTCGCCGAGGATCGGGTGGGCGGACGCCGCGTCCCGTTCCCGCAGGTACAGCGTGATCAGCAGGGTCGCCTCCGCGCCGCGGAGGTCCACCGCCCCGGTCGCCATGGCGGCACCCTGTCAGCCCAGGACCCGACCGGCACCCCGGGCGCGGAGCGTGATCTGGCAGCGTGTCGGACGAGATCGATCGGGCCGCTCGGTCCGGGGACCTGAGGGGGAACGCCGTGTTCACGCGTCGGGTGGCCGTGGTGGGAACGGGCTATGTCGGGCTGACGACGGGGGCGTGTCTGGCGTCGCTGGGCCACCAGGTGGTGTGCGCGGACATCGACACCGCGAAGGTGGAGCGTCTGCGCCGCGGCGTGGTGGACATCGTGGAGCCGGGTCTGTCGGATCTGGTCACCGAGCAGGTGTCGGCGGGCCGGTTGTCGTTCGTGGTGGGGGCGACCGCGGGCGTGTCCGAGGCTTTCCCGGGGTCTTCTGGTTCTGGCGATCTGGACGCCGAGATCGTGTTCCTCTGCCTGCCGACGCCGATGGGTGTGGGCGGGGTGGCGGATCTGCGGGCGGTGGAGGCCGTGGTCGAGGAGACCCGGGAGCTGCTGGCGGCGGGCACGGTGGTGGTGAACAAGTCGACGGTCCCGGTGGGGACCGCGGGGCGGACGGCGGAGCTGCTGGACCGGGCGGACGTGGCGGTGGTGTCGAACCCGGAGTTCCTGCGTGAGGGCTCGGCGGTGCACGACTTCCTGAACCCGGACCGGATCGTGGTCGGCTGCGACACCGCGGAGGCCGCGGAGCGGGTGGCGGCGCTGTACGCGCGTCTGGGTGCGCCGACGGTGCTGACCGACGCGGCGTCGGCGGAGCTGATGAAGTACGCGGCGAACTGCTTCCTGGCGATGAAGCTGTCGTACGTCAACGCGATGGCCGAGCTGTGCGAGCGCGTCGGTGCGGACATCGGCGACGTGACCGAGGGGATCGGGTACGACCGGCGGATCGGGCAGGCGTTCCTGTCGCCGGGTCCGGGGTGGGGTGGGTCGTGCCTGCCGAAGGACACGCACGCGCTGCTGCAGGTGGCGGACGCGGCGGACTTCGAGTTCCGGCTGCTGCGCGCGACGATCGACACGAACACCCGGCAGCGGCAGCGGATCGTGGACAAGGTGCGGCACGCGGTGACCGGCCGGCGGACGGGGTCGTTGACGCGGGTGCGGCTGGGTCTGCTGGGGCTGACGTTCAAGGCGGGCACCGACGACCTGCGCGACTCGCCGGCGCTGGCGATCGCGGCGCTGCTGCGTCAGGCCGGGGCGGACCTGGTGGGCTACGACCCGGCGCTGGTGGCCGAGCCGGGCAACCCGGACCGTCCGCTGGTGGACGAGGTCGAGGGGGTGCCGCTGGTGAACGACCCGACCGAGGCCGCGCAGGGCGCCGAGGCGCTGGTGGTGCTCACCGAGTGGCCGGTGTTCCGGACGCTGGACTGGGTGGCGATGGCGGGGGCGATGAAGCAGCCGATCGTGGTCGACACCCGCAACCTGCTCGACCCGGCCACGCTGCGTCGCGCCGGGCTGACCGGCTACGGCCTCGGACGCCGCGAGGCCTGACCCGCCCGGGTCTGGTCCGGCGTCGGACGCCCGCTTACCGTGGTGAGCGTACGTCGGGGCGGCCGTGGACACGGCGCGTCGGTCTCATCGGAGAGGCGAGCATGCGCTGCGAGATCGCGGTCGACATCGACTCCTGCCCGGACCACGTCTGGGCGGTGATCACCGACCTCAACCGCTGGCCCCGCTGGACCACCGCCGTCCGTGAGGCGGCGCTGCTCGGCGGCGGCACGCTCGCACTGCACGGCGTCGTGCGGCTGCGCGCACCCCGCCTGCCCGAGCGCACGTGGCGCGTCGCCGAGTTCCAGGGCCGCCGCCACCGCTTCACGCTGCGCCATGAGGGCGTCGGCGGGCACGCGGACGTCCGGTTCGCGCTCGTGGCCACGGGTGTCTCCCGCTCGCGTCTCGTCGTGACCCACGACCGCAGCGGCTGGCTCGGGTCGCCGATGGCCCGGATCACCGCGCGCACGGTCGAGGCGAACCTCCAGCTCCTCGCGGGCGACCTCAAGGAGCACTGCGAGTCGCGCCGCCGCAGCGGGGTCGTTGCGCCGACGGGCTGAGCCGAACGGGCTTCTCGTTCTTGCGCTACCCGGGTGGCGTCGCTGGGCCGGTCGGCTGTCGGAGTGGCCGTCTCCGTGAATTCGGCGTGAGGCGGGGCCATCCGACCGGACATGCGCCTCCTCCGCCCCGTCCGTCTCGCGGTCACCACGGGCCTCGCCGCCGCCCTGGCCCTGCTCACCGGGCCGGTGCCGGCCCAGGCCGTCACGGAGCCGGCGTGGGGGCTGGTGGCCTCGTCGTGCACGCCGTCCGACATCGCCGCCAACCGCGCGGTGGGGATCGGGCTGGTCGAGGTCGAGGCCTACTGGGACCGGTACCTGCCGAGCGGGCCGGGCGCGGTGAACGCGGCCTACGCCGCCGACCTGCGCTCGCGCGTGACGGCCTGCCTCGACGCCGGCATCCGCGTCGTCGTCGGCCCCGGTACGCAGTACCCGCCCGGCTGGGTCCGCGGGCTCCCGGGCGCCGCGCTGGTCGACCAGCGCGGCAAGAACTCCGTCACCGGAGCCGTCGACACCGTGTACTCCGCCGCCGTGCGGGGGGCCCAGAACGACTACCTGCGGCGCCTCGTGGCCGGCCTGCCCTCGGCCCGCCTCGACGGCATCCGGGTCGGGACGAGCACCGCGGGCGAGGTCGGCTTCCCCGGCCCCAACGAGGCGGGCGACGGGTTCCTGCAGAGCTGGTGGGCCTTCGGCGCGGCACCGCAGCAGGGCAGCGGGCTCGCGGCCGGCACGCCGGCGACGCCCATGCCGGGGTGGAAGCCCGGTCAGCCCACGTGGAACGGGCGCACGGTGACGCCGGCGATGGCCCAGAACTGGTTCCTCTGGTACTCGCGCTCGCTGCTGTACGGGATCAAGGGCCAGGTCGACGCGCTGCGCGCCGCGGGGTACGCGAAGCCCGTCCACGTCCCGTCACCGGGCAAGGGCGTGCTGCCCGCCGACCTCACGACGGCCGTGAACGCGCTGCTGGGCGGCGCCGGGGACCGCGACGGTTCGCTCGGGCGGGGCCTCTACTACGTCGACCAGTTCCCGGCGCTGGCCGGCAACGTCGCGGGCCCGGTCGTGGTGGACCTGACGGGGGTCGACGACGCCACCGCGGTCACCGCGCGCGGGCTCACCCCGCCCCAGGACCGGTGCGCCGCGTCCGACGCCACGACCAGCGTCGCGGCCGGGACCCCGGTGCAGAACTGGTCCAACCTGCGCTTCGCCCGCGCCCAGGCGGCCCGGGCGGGGCTCGCGGCCGTCGGGGAGAACCCCGGCCCGCCCGCGGCGGAGACCGGCGGGACGGCGTCCAGCGACCCGATCGCCGAGCAGATCCGGCGCAGCCCGGCCTACGCGCGGGGCTGTGACCTCCTCGGCTTCTTCCTGGCCTTCGAGAGCGTGCTGAACGACCCGGCGTCGGGCGTGACGCGCCAGGACTACGTCAGGGCGGTCACGGGCTGATCGTGTCCGCGCGCGGGTATGTCCATCGGCATGGCGGATCCCTCCCTCGGCACCTCGACCTGGATCCCCGGGCCGCGACAGGTGCTCCGCGAGGCCCTGATGCTCACCCGGCTCCCGCGCGGGGTGGCGGGCGTGCTCTGGCGCTGCGTGAAGCCCGACGCGACCGTGCACACGATCGAGGAGGCCGGCGACCACCGCGACCTACCGCCGCCCCTGCCCGACGCCACCCTGCGCGACCAGCCCCTCGAGGCGGGGTTCGGTCCGGCGCTGCACCGCGACTTCCGGGTGCGGGTCGTCGGGGCGCGGCGCGGTGCCGCCGAGCTGATCGACGCCGTCGCGCGGGACATGAACCGCGCCGTCGTGCCGGGTGTGGCGCGCTTCGACTACGTCGCGGCGAGCGGTGCGCTGCGCGTCGGCGAGGAGCTCGTCGTGCGCATGCCCGGGCCGTGGGACGGGCCGGTGCGGGTGCTGACGCGGACGGCCACCTCGTTCCGGCTCGGCACGCTCGCCGGGCACCTCGAGGCCGGGCAGATCGAGTTCGCCGCCCGCGACCTGCCGGACGGCGAGCTGGAGTTCGGGATCACGACCTGGGCGCGCGCCGGTGACCGCGTCGCCGACGTGCTCTACAGCCGCCTCGGGCTGGCCAAGCAGATCCAGTACCTGCTCTGGGTGGAGTTCTGCGTGCGGGCCGCGGAGCTCTCCGGCGGGCACGCGCCGGACGGGGTCACCGTCCGGACGCGGACGGTCGCGTGGCCGGACGGTGCACACAGCCCGGAGGAAAATTCTTCCGCCGCGGTGTAACGACCCGCGGGCCCGTGACGACATCCCCGGTGCCCCGCGCGGCCACCGGACCCCCGACCCGGTGGCCCGCGGGGCTTTTTCGTGCCCGATCAGGGATCTCCGGCGCCCACCGGTCGTGTGACTCAAGGTGTCGGAGTGACACGCGGGGTGAATGAGACGTCGTTCCGTGCCCCGACGGACGTACCCTCGCCCGCGTGGACGGCGATGTGCGTGTGACGACGATGATCGTCGGCCTGCTCATCGCGTTCTGCGCCGTGCTCCTCGCGAAGTGGCTGGCGGTGGTCGCCATCGCCGCGGTCGTCCTGCTCGCCGTGCTGCGCTTCGCGCTGCGGCGCGTGGTGGCGGCGGTGCGGGCGCGCCGGGAGGCGCGGCAGGCCGTGGTGCCGGGTGCCGTGGCGGCGTCCCTCGCGACGCCGGCCCCTGCTCCCGCTCCGGTGCCGGCGCGTCCCCGGGCGACCGGCCCGACCTGCACGTGGTGCGGGCTGACGGGCGGGCACCAGGACCTGCGCGGCCGCCACGTGCGCCCCCGCCACGCCCACGCGGGGGCCCTGACCCGCATGTGAGCGCTTTCCGGCCCTCGAGGGCCGGAAAGTGCTCACATGAGCCGGAGGTGGGCGAGCAGGGCGCGGTGGTCGGTGCCCGGCACGTCGATCACCGAGACGTCCCGCGCCTGCGGTCCGCCGGTCATGAGCACGTGGTCGATCTGGGCGCCGACGGCGCGGGGCACGCCGGCGAACCAGGTCCCGGTCAGCGACGCCCCGCGCTCGGTGGCGGCGTCCGTGCACCCCGCCGTGCCCGCGCGGAAGGCGGAGTGGTCCGGGGTCGCGTTGAAGTCGCCGACCACGAGCGCCGGGCCACCCGAGCACCACCGCTGCATCTGCGCCAGCTCGCCGGGCCAGTACGAGACCCAGCCGGGGACGATCGAGACGACGTGTACCGCGCCGAGCCGGACCGGGCCGAGGATCCCGCCGGTGATCTCGGCCCAGGGGTAGCGGGTGTCGGTCGGCGTCCCCGGCGCGTCGGAGATCGTGCGCGCCGTGACGTCGCCCGCCCGCGGCGAGGACAGCACCGTGATCCCGCGGACGTCGGCGGCCCGCGCGGGCACGTTCGTCCACGAGCGGTACTCGGGCAGCAGCGCGGCCATGCGGGCCCGGAAGCGCTCACCGGCCTCGGGCAGCACGACGAGGTCCGGGCGCTCGCGGCGCACCACCGCGGCGAGCGCCCCCGCGTCGGCGTTCCCCTCGAACGCGTTGAGCTCGAGCACCGTCAGCGGCGTCCCGCCCGGCGGCGGCGGCGGGGCGGGGATCGCGCGGGGGACGACGATCGCCGCGGCCACCGCCACGACGACCGCCACCGCGGCCAGCCCGACGACGCCGGTCGCCCGCAGGCGGCGCCGGAGCACGACCGCCACCAGCACCAGCCCCGCCGCGGCGACCACCGTGAGCGCCGGCCGCAGGGCGCTGAACACCGCGAACGGCAGGTGGCGGTCGAGCCCGAGCAGGTCCGGCAGGAGCACCAGCACCGCGAGCACCGCCGGCACGACCACCCGCGTCACGACCCGCCGGACGACCGCGCGGCGGGGAACCGGTGCCTCGGGGCCGCGCCGCACGAGGTCGGCGGCGCGGGAGGGCATCGGACCACCGTAGGCGGCTCGGCGTGAGGTCCGGCGTCAGTCCGCGCGGCGCGGCCCGATGCCGCCGATGCCCTCGGCGTCCCGCCCTATCTTCAGGTCGGTGACGATGATCGAGCCGTTCTCGCGAATCGCCTGCGCCCGGTACATGCCCATCTTCAGGTAGGCCTGGCGGGTGCTCATGGTGCCGTCGCGCGGGCTCCAGTTGGTCACCCCGGTGGGCCGGCCGTCGCGCCAGACGGTCACGGACCCCTCGCTCGGGTCCTGCGCGAACCTCACGCGCATCGTCAGGTCGATCCGCTGACCCGGCGAGACCGGGCCGATCGCCTGCATGTCGTCGCCCTCGCTGACCATGTACAGCTGGCCGCGCGTGACCTGCAGCGCGAGCGGCGGCGAGCCGTTCGGCGACGTGTGGTGCCACTGCAGGATGACCTGCCAGTTGCCCGTGTCCGTGGGGAAGTCGTCGGACAGGTGCGCGGTGTAGCGGATGTACTGCTCGTCGCCGTCCGTCGGCTCGGTGCCCGGGCCCTTGGGCAGCACCTCGCTGCGCTTGCCGCCGGGGCCGAGCGAGAACTGCCACGCCTGGCGCCCGGGGTCGTCCGGGTTCGCGACGATCTTCGGCCGCGGGCCGTTCTCGACGAGGCCGTCGTTGGCGCTGTTGTCGAAGAGCCGGCTGAAGGCGCCGGACGCCGCGTCGAACAGGGCCCCGATCACCGGCTGCGGGCCCTCCTCGGTCGGCGTCGTCGTCGTGATCTCCGAGGGGGAGACCGGCACGACCGACGACGGGGACGTGGTGTCCGGCGTGCTCGGCAGCACCGAGTCGAACAGGCCCGCCGGCGCCGCGACGGACGGCTGCGGGTCGTTCGGCCCGGACGCCGGCAGCGGCGAGCCCGGCGTCGTGAGCGCGAACAGCGCCGCCACGCCGCCCCCGCCGATGAGGCCGATCGTCGCGCGCAGCGGCAGGCCCTTCTTGCGCGGGGCCCGGTGGGAGCCGGTCGCCGGCTCGCTCGCGACGGCCGCCAGGACGGTGGGTTCCTCGGGCACCGCCGGAGCCGGAGCAGGAGCCGGAGCGGGCGCCTCGCGGATCGCCGCGGTCTCGACCGCCGCGTGCCGGCCGGTGGACGTCGCGGTGGTGACCGCGGTCAGCGCCGTCCCGTCGTCGGCGTTCGCCGCGGCGAGCGCGGCCACCGTGACGATCGGCGCGGTGACGGGGTCGGCGGCGGGGTCGGGACGGTGCCGGGGCCGCGACGCGGTCGACCGGGCGCCGGTGACGACCGCGTGGCCGCCGGTGTGCCGACCCGTGCCCTGCTCACCCACCGTGCCGGCGTCGAACGCCTCGGTGGCGTCGGCGGCGTGGTGACGGTTCCGCGGGGTGGCGGCGGCGGTGGACGCCGCAGGCACCACGAACGGCGCAGTGCCCGGGGCTCGGCGGTGGCGGAACCGCGCGCCCTCGTCGGTCCCGGCCGTGGTGGGAGGGGCGCCGGGGACACGCATCCCGCGCTGCGCGCGGCGGGTGCGGTGGCTGCGGGTGTGACGACGCCCGTCGTCGGACGAGGTGTCGGCGTGGCCGGCCACGTCGGTCATCGAGGGCGTCTCCCGGGTCGGTCCGGACGGGTGAAGGGGGGAGCCCCCGTCGCAGGGCCGTGCAGTCGTGCTCGTGTGCCCACTCTGTCACCCGCTCGTGACCTCGCCCTGCTCCCGAGCGTGGTCTTGGGCCGAACGGCGTGCTCCTCGCGGCGGATGGCTGGGCCGTCTGCCCCTCACCTCACGACCACGTCACGTGGTCGACCGCTCTCCGAGGGTGGCCGTGAGTCCGTCCCGGTCGTCCGGGCCGGGTCGCGGTCGCATCACGGCACGGTGTCGGTCCGGCGTCGACGACCGGTCGGCCCGACGGCAGGACCGGTTGACCACGATCAATGTCCGGGTCCGCTCGGCGCCGCCGGTCGGCGGGTCGTCGCCGCGGCGGTGCCCGGGATGCCGGACCTGAAGGCCGGTGTCACCGCCCACCCGGACTGCTGGTCCGATCGGGGGAGCCGCCCGGCCGGTCGTCGCGTCCCGACGGCGCGTGGGCGGCGACGTCCTCAGGGTCTCTCAGGTTCGCGGCCCGTGACCGGGCGAATCCCTAGCGTCTCCGGCGATGCGTACGACGACCACGCCGGAGCACCCCAGCACGGGGGCGGGCCCGGCCACCGCGAACCACCTCGGGGGCCGTGTCGGAGGTCGGGACGGGGCCGGGATGGTCCGGATCGGTCTCCACCTGCTGCTGGCCGCGCTGCCGCTCCTCGCGATCTCCGCCCACGTCTTCGGGCTGATCACGATGAACGTCTCGGCGGGCCTCCTCGTGATCCCGCTGGCCGCCGCGATCGTCGCCCTCACGGTCCTCGCGCCGCACACCGGGGACCGCGTCGTCGCCGACGGCATGATCTGGGGCGTCGTCGGCTGCGCCGTCTACGACGGCTTCCGGCTCACCACGGTGCACGTCTTCGGCTGGTGGGCCGACTTCATCCCCACCATGGGCACCTGGATCACCGGCAACCCGGACGACCTCACCGCCGGGGCGGTCGTCGGCTACCTGTGGCGCTACGTCGGCGACGGCGGCGGCATCGGCATCACGTTCTTCGCCCTCGCCTGCGCCTTCGGCCTGCAGCGCTGGTCGCGCCGCGCCGTGGTCGGCGCGGCGATCGCGTTCTCGGTCTTCCCGGTCTGGGCCGGGCTCGTCGGCACCGTCGCGATCGCCCCGCGCGGCCAGACGATGATGTTCCCGATCACGTGGGTCACGCTCACGCTCTCGCTGATCGGTCACCTGATCTTCGGCTGGATCATGGGACTCGGCTTCCACCGCTCCCGCTCGGTGCGGAAGTCGTGGCCGTGGGAGCCGCTCACCGGCAGCATGCCGGCCCTCCCGATGGGCACCGGCCGCCAGGCCGCGCTCCCCGCGCCGCGGAACCCGCAGACCCCGCCCACCGGGCAGTCGATGGACCCGGACACCTGGGAGCTCTGGCGCCGCCAGCTCGAGGCGAACACCGCCGGGCGCCGGTCGACCCGCCGCGAGCGCGTCCGCTGACCTCGCCCCGCCAGCTCCCGTAGACCCCGCTCCCCAGCGCCGCACGGCCCCGGCCCGTTCCCCCGACGGGTCGGGGCCGCCGCGGTTCCGGAGCAGAGGACAGCACCCGGAAAGCACACGGCCCCGGTGGCGTTTCGGGGACGCCACCGGGGCCGTGCCGGTCCTGCTGCCCGGTCCTACTGGATCGGGAGTTCCATCGGGACGCCCGTCCCGGAGCCCCCGGAGGAGCCCTCGGAGGACGCGGCCGACGAGACCTGCTGCTGGCCCGAGTCGTCGGACTCCTCCTCGGAGGAGGCCTGCTGCGAGGTCGCCTCCTGCGCGTCCGAGCTGTCGTCCGAGCTCTCCTGGCCCTCGTCGCCGGAGTCGCCCAGGACCCCGCCGAGGAGCTCGCTCGCCGGCGGGCAGACGGCGTCGTGCACCGGCTGCGTGGCCTCGCCGCCCGCCTCGAACAGCGGGGCGCTCGCGTCGCCGGTGAGCCCGTTGACGGTGGCCTCGCCGGTCTTGGTCGTGTCGTCGACGACGGGGATCGAGCAGTTCTCGGACTCGTGGTGGCTCGAGCTCGCGCTCTCGCCGTCGTGGCCGCCGGACGACGGCGCCTCGCCGGCGAAGGCCATGCTCGTGCCGCCGCCGAGCAGCGCGACCGCCGCGGTGGCGGTGAACAGGCCGCGGCCGGCCACGGAGGTCATCGCGCCGCCGGAGCGGCGCGCGGAGTGCTGACCCATGGGTCTGTACCTCATCGCGTCAGGGTGGGAAGCGGTGACGACGCACGGGCCGGACGACCTCGCGCATCTGGAGAACGTGACGCTGCGTCTCCTGAGGGGATCCAACGAGAAGGTCACGACTCGATAACGGGGTCCGGAGCAACTCACTCGGACGAGCGACGAACCTCGGCGCTCCGTGCGGCTCACCAGGCAATGCTCCGACCGGGTCTGTGCAGCGCAACGCGCCGGCGGCGGATCTCAGGTGACGCGGACCACCTCGAGCGTCACCGCGCCCGCGTTCGACCCGTAGCCGGTCCACGCGTCGTTGGCGAAGGCGTAGAGGTACCCGCCGCGCGGCGCGGTCAGCTCGCGACGCCCGGTCGGTCCGATCGGGACGGTGGTGCCCTCCCGCACGGTCCCGTCGAGGTCGACGACGTCGTCGGCGACCGCGGCGACGAGCTCGAGCCACGCCGCCTCGGGCACCCGGCGGCTGCCGACGATGTCGCTGCGCGGGTTGCCGGTGACCCGTTCGACGAGCCGGCGCACCCCGTCGAGCGCCGTCCCCACCGCGTACGCGGGCCACGAGAGCACCGGCCACGGCGAGGCGCCGGTGCCCGGGGACGCCGCTCCGTGGTCGCGCCACCGCCCGGACACGGCGAGCGCGTAGCGGCCGGGCGCAAGGTAGAGGCCCGTCTCGACCCAGGGCTCGTCGGCGGCGACCGCGACGCTCGTCGACTCGCCGACCGCCAGGACCCGGCCGGGCCGGTAGGGCGGCGTGAGGTCGCAGTGCCGGCGCGCCACGGCCGAGGCGCTGACGTCCGGCGCGCCCTCGACCACGTGCGGGGCCGTCCGGGGTCGCGGGCTCAGCACCGCCCACGCACCGTCGACGCCGTCGTCGAGCGGCGCGCACGGGTCGCCCTCGGGACGCGGCGGGCGGTCGGCGCGCCACCGCGGGACGACCGTCGCGTCGAGCTCGTCGGCCATCCAGCGCAGCGCACCGTCGGACAGGCCCGTCTCCGGCTTGCCGCCGCCGACGTCGCCGTGCCCGCCGGGGAACCAGACCTGGGCGAACGTGGTGTGCCGGTCCGGGGGCGGCGTCGACCACACCGACGGCACGTACGGCCCGCGGCGCTCGTCGAGCGCGACGGCCTGGCGGGCGTGGCGGACGTCGGGGGCGAGCTCGAGGTCGTGGAACTCGAACAGGTCCCGTCCGGCGAGCCCGGAGAGCAGCCCGAACGTCCGCGGGATCCCGAGCGCGCCGACGGTGTCCCACACCCCGAGGAACGCGATCGGCGCCCGGTCGTCGAGGGCGAAGCCCGGGTGGAACGCGAGCCCGTGCAGCTCCTGCTTCGCCCGGTACCCCTCCGCGAAGACGCGGGCGACGACCGCGTCGCGCTCGGCGTCGTCCTGGTCGGGCGTGAACGCGACCAGCCCGCACGCCGCGAGCATCCCGACCGTGCTGCGCACGGTGAACGCGCCGCGGCTGAAGCCGAGGAGCACGAGCTCGTCGCCGGGGCGGAAGGTCTCGGCGAGCCAGCGGTAGATCTCGCGGATCGCCTCGGGCAGCCCCACCCCGAGCGCGCCGTCGAGCGCCCGGCGCACCGGGCCACCGTCGGTGCCGAGCCCCTCGAAGTACCGGGGGAGCTGGTCGTCGGTGGTCGCGAGGCGGTCGTAGAGGCGCCGCACGTTCGTGTGGTCGGTGGCCGTGTTCCAGGTGCCGTCGCAGCAGACGACCAGGCGCCGCGTCACGCTCACCTGATCATCCTCGCGCGAGGATGACCGACGGCCCGACGTCGGGGTGCCCCGCGTCATAGGGAAAACTGGATCGCCGGTGACGGCGTGATCACCGTGAGGGAGGACCGGGCGACGTGACGAGCAGCGGGGCCCCACCGACCGCGGTCGCCGCGTCCGGGACCCGCACCCGCAGCGAACGCCGCCCCGAGATCGAGGGCCTGCGCGGCCTCGCCGCCGTCCTGGTCGTCGTCTACCACGTGTGGGTCGGGCGCGTGTCCGGCGGCGTCGACGTGTTCTTCCTGCTCTCGGGCTTCTTCGTGCTCGGGATGGTGGCCCGTCGGGCGATGCGCGGCGAGCGCCTCGACCTCGGCGCCACGTGGACGAAGCTGTTCTGGCGCCTCGTCCCGACCGCGGGCCTGGTGCTGCTCGCGAGCACCGTCGCGGCCGCGGTCCTGCTCCCGCCGTCGACGTGGGCGCGCAACCTGCGCGAGCTCTTCGCCTCCGGCCTCTTCGTCGAGAACTGGCGCCTCGCCACCGACGCCGTCGACTACTACGCGAACCACGGCTCGGCGAGCGTCGCGCAGCACTTCTGGTCGCTGTCGATCCAGGCGCAGTTCTACCTCGCGGCCCCGCTGCTGGTGCTCCTCGTCGCGTGGTGGGCGCGCTCCCGCGGCGTCGACGTGCGGTCCGCGCTGCTCGTGGCGCTCTCGGCCGTGTTCGTCGTGTCGTTCGTGCACTCGGTGCACGCCACCGCCACCGACCAGGCCTTCGCGTACTTCGACACCCGCACGCGCCTCTGGGAGTTCGCGCTCGGCGGCGTCCTCGCCCTCGTCCTCGACCGCGTGCAGCTCGGCCGGCGGGCGCGGGCGGTGCTCGGCTGGGCCGGCGTGATCGGGCTGGTGACGTGCGGCGCCGTGCTCGACGTGGGCGCCGCGTTCCCCGGCTACCTCGCGCTGTGGCCGGTGCTCTCCGCGGTGGCCGTGCTCGTCGCCGGGCGCGCGGGGGCCGGCGAGCGCCTCGCGTCACCGACCGCGCAGTACCTCGGCAGCATCAGCTACCCGCTCTACCTGTGGCACTGGCCGGTGCTCGTCGTGTTCCTCGTGCTCGCGGGGACGCCGACCCCGGGCCTCGTCGGCGGCGTGGTCGTCGTCGCCGTGTCCGTGACGCTCGCCGTCGCGACCCACCACCTGGTCGAGGAGCCGCTGCGCCGGGTCACCCTGCCGCGGCCCGCGGGGCTCGCGTCGCTGGCCGTCGCGGCGACCCTGGTGCCGGCGATGCTGGGCCTCGGGATCTGGGCGATCGTCGTCGCCGCGGACCGGGGCGCGCCGGTCGCCGTGGGCGACCAGGACCACCCCGGTGCGGCGGTCCTCGTCGCCGACCACGAGTCGACGGGGGATCCGTCCGCGCCCGTCCAGCCCTCGACGGCCCGTGTGCAGGACGACTGGGCGGAGTACCGCGACGCCTGCGCGCCGCTGCCCGACCACCCAGTGCTCGAGCAGTGCGTGCCGATCGCGCCGCAGGGCGAGCCGCAGCGCCGGATCACAGTCGTCGGCGACTCGCACATGCAGCAGCTCCTCCCGGCCCTCGAGCCGATCGCGCGGGAGCGGGGATGGCAGGTCAGCACGCTCGTGCGTGCTCGCTGCCCGTTCTCCCTGGCGTCGGAGACGGACCCGAACGACGCCACCTGCGTCGACTGGAACGCGGCGGCCGTCGAGCACCTCGCCGCCGACCCGCCCGACGCCGTCGTCGTCAGCGCCACCCGCGACGTCCGCGCCGGGCTGACCGAGCAGACCCCGGACGGGTTCGTGGCCGGCTGGCGGGCGCTCGACGAGCTCGGCATCCCCGTCGTCGCCGTGCGTGACAACCCGCGCTACGACCACCGCCCGTCGGAGTGCTTCGAGACCTACGGGCGCGGGGCGGCGCAGTGCGACATCCCGCGGGCGGAGCTGCTGGCCCCCGACCCGCCGTACGCGCTGCGCGACGACGTCCCGTCGAACGTGGCGTTCCTCGACCTCAGCAACGAGATCTGCACGCCGGGGACCTGCCCGCCCGAGATCGGCAACGTGCTCGTCTACCTCGACGACAACCACCTGTCGGCGTCCTACAGCCGCACGATGTCCACGGCCGTCGGGGCGCAGCTGCCGGGGCTCCTGAACTGGTAGGACCTCAGCCCGTGGGCTCCTCGCCCGCCTCGGCGAGGCCCTGCTCGTCGGGCTCGAGGTCGATGTCGAACGCCGGTTCGACCTCGTCGGGATCGGCGTCGGGGGCGGCGTCGTCGGTCGGCTCGGGGCGGTTCATGCCCTGTTCGTCGTCGAGCTGCCGCTCGTCGGGGGTGCGCGGGTCGCTGCTCATCACCCGCAGCGGTACCCGCGACGCGCGCCGCCGACGCGGGCCGCCGTGTCACGGGCACGTTGCGGGGCCGAGGTTGCGTGACGGGAGCGGTTCGCGGTCGTGACGTAGCCGACGCAGAGTGACCGCCAACCGTCGATCTCGACACCCGTCTGGATCCATGAGTGCAGGGAGTGCCCGGCGCTCGGGGGCAGAAGGAGAGAGTCGGATGTTCGTCATCGTTGCCGTGGTCGTCGTGGGCGTGATCTTCCTGTGCGGGGCGCTGCTCGGCGTGAGCGTCGCGCAGAACCAGTCCGCCGACCGTGCCCGCCGCAACCAGCGCGACCGGCACATCTCGGCCGTGCGCACCGAGTCGCTGCTCTCGCACTCCTGAGCCCGCGGTGACCCGCGGGCGTCGCGGGAACATTCCGGCACGCCGGCGCCGTCGAACGCGGCATGGAGTTCGCCGGCGCCGAGGACCTCGACCTGTTCACCGATCTCGACGGTGACGGCACGGTCGACGTCACCGCGGTGGACACCGACGGCGACGGGCTGATCGACCTCGCCTGGACCGACGCGAACGGCGACGGGGCGGTCACCGACGACGAGGTCCACCCGGTCACCGACGGCGGATGGTCGACCGACTGGTTCCGCCACGAGGAGCTCCGGGACGGCGCGCTGCCCTCGGAGGCCTCGGCGGCGCGTGACGACGACATCCACGGCGACCCGGAGCAGGCGTCGTCGTACTGGTACGCGCAGTCGGTCAACGGCTACTGCGTCCCCGCCGCCGTCGCCCAGATCGTCGGGGAGTGGCAGGGCCAGAACGTCGGCGAGCCGGAGGTCGTGTCGCGCGCCGTCGCGCACGGTTGGCTGACCACCACCGACACGGACGGCGACGGCGTGCCCGACGACGCCTCGGGCATGACGTCGCAGGACGCCGAGGCGCTGCTCGAGAGCTACGGCATCCCGGCGACCACCACGCACGGCAGCCTCAAGGACCTCGAGTCCCTGCTCGACGCCGATCGCGACATCATCGCCTACGTCGACTCCGACGAGGTCTGGTACGGCGCCGACGACGACGGGTCCGACGGGGGCAGCGACGCCAACCACGCGGTCGTGGTCACCGGGATCGACGACGAGAACGTCTACCTCGCCGACCCGGGCGACCCGAACGGCGCGATCTCCGTGGTCCCGCGGGCGACGTTCGAGGACGCCTGGGAGGACTCGGGCCACGAGATGCTCGTGACCGACACCGCCCCGCCACACTCGGAGCCGGCGTCGAACGCGCCGACCCACGCGATCCCGCCCGACGGCGGTGCCCAGGCCGCCGGGGCGCCCCCGGCCGACGCCTCCGCCGGGAAGCCGGGCGCGATGCTCATCTCGACGGGGTCGACGGGCGTGGTGCTGCTGCCGATCGTGCTGCGCGACGTCGCCGTCGCGAGCGCGGGCGTGTCCGCCCTGCTCGTGGCGGCCGGCGTCGTGCGCTCCCGTGCGGTCAGAGGATCACGCTGAGGTGCGACGGGACGTCCCGCCGGGCCGCGACGACCGCGACGAGCGTCGCGACGAGGCCGACGCCCACGGTGATCGCCGAGCCCGTGCGATCCACATCGAGCGCGGCCAGTTCGAGGAGCCCTCCGACGACCACGACGGCGGACACCACGGCGATCCCGGCGGCGAGGGCGCTGCGCCGCCCGGTGACGGCGACGACGACCGCGGCGACGAGCAGGACGACCGCCTCCAGCGCGAGCACCTGACGGACGACGAGGACGAGGGGCGCGATCGCCGCGAGGGCGACGGTGGCGACCGCGAGCAGCGCCCACGGGCGGGCCACGTCGGGCGGCGCCGCGTCGCGGTGGTGGCCGAGCAGGAGGAGCACGACCGTGGCGATCGCGACCAGCGAGCCCGCCAGGTGCCAGAGCACGGGCCCGTCGCCCACGACCAGGCCGACCAGCGTCGGGAGGCAGGCGGCGAGCGCGAGGAGGACCGCGGCGCCCGCCCGTCCGGACGTGAGTGCGGTCCAGGCCGGCAGCCAGCACAGCCCGAGGACGAGGGCGACGGTGCTCCACCAGGCACCCGCGCCGACGGGGTGCAGCAGCGTCCCGGTGACGACCTCTGCCGCCGGCGGGCCGGCGACCGTCGCGACGACCCGCCCGAGCACCCCAGCGGCCGCGGCGGCGGCATTGAGCAGCACGCCGACGCCGGCCGCGGCCCGGACGGCGTTCCCGACCGCGCGCGGCCCCGGCGGCGCGCCCTCGCCGCCGACCCGGGTGCGGACCGCGAGCGCGGCGACCGACGCGGTCTCGCCCCACCCCGGCCAGCCGTGCTCGGCGTCGAGGTCGGCGTCGTCGCGCTCCGCGCGCCCCTCCAGGAAGACGTCGACCATCTCGCGCTCGCGGTCGGCGCGGTACCAGGCGGGCAGGACGCGCAGCAGGCGGCGGTAGCGCTGCTCGAGGCGGGTCGTCATGCGGTGCTCCCTCCGGGATCCGGGCGGGGTCGTCGCGCGCGGACGCGGTCCAGGGCGACGCGGGCCGTGGCCTCGCGGCGCGAGCCCTCGGCGACCAGCTCGGACAGGCCGGCATCGGTGATCCGGTAGTAGCGACGCAGGCGCCCCTGGTGGACCTCGTCGCGGTCGGGCTCGACGAGGCCGTCGGCGGTCAGCCGGTCGAGCGCGCCGTAGAGCGTCCCCACCCGCAGCCGGACCCGGCCCCCCGAGAGCTCCTCGGCCGCGCTGACGATCCCGTAGCCGTGCATCGGTTGGTCCGCGAGTGCGGTCAGCACCAGGAACGTCTGCTCGGACATCGATCGTCGTGCCACGTGTCGATATATATCGCAGACCGATACGTGCTGTCGACCGGTCCGGCCGATGGGGGTCAGCCGGCGCAGGTGGTGGCGACGGTGGTGGCGACGCGGGTCGTGACGAGGTCCCAGCTCTCGGCGGCGACCGGGTCGGTCTGCAGCCAGTCCATGACGTCGTCGACGCCGGCGGTGTAGGCGCGCTGCTCGGGCGAGGAGTCGCCGTAGGTCGCGGCGAGCGTGCCCTCGCGCGCGGCGACGACGCCGGCCCACTGCCCGCTGGGCGTGCGGCCGAGGGTCACCACGGTCTCGTCGATGGCGTCGGCGACCACCGTGGCGCACTGGCCGGCGACGGCCGGGGTGCCCTGGGCGGGCGCCGGGGCGGTGGCGGCGGACGCGCTCACCGCGGTGACGAGGCCCGGGATCTGCGAGCCCATCCCGACCAGCGCCATCGCGGCGCCCGCGACCGCCACGGCCATCGGGGCTCGGGAGGCGGTCCGGCGGCGCCGGGGAGCCGGGGCCACGTTCGGCATCGCCCGCGGCGGGGTCGGCACGCCGGTGACCGGGTCGCGGCGGTACGCGGTCGGCGGCGGGTATCCGAGGCCGGCGGGCGGGGCGTCCGGCGCGACGAAGCGACCTGCCGGGGCGAGCACCGGCACCGTCGCGTGCGTGACGGTCCCGTCCTCCCGGCGGTGGTGCTGCCCCATGTCGACCCCCGAACGGCCTAGTCAGCGAGCGCCCGGTCGGACGCTGTGTGAGCGGTGTCGCACCGGCCCGGACGTCCGTTAGCCCCGCGGGCGCCGTCGAGGCCGGGTCCACCGGGTCGGGTGAACGAGGTACGCCGAGCGAGTACGCGATCGCCGCGATGAACCTGACGCGACCTGACAGGAACGGCTCCTAGCGTCATCGTCGTGACCACGACCCTCGCCATGATCAACCTCGACGGCCCCGACCCCCGCGCGCAGGCCGCCTTCTACGGCGCCCTCCTGGGCTGGCAGACCGTCCACGCCGAGGACGAGTACGCGATGATCTCGGGAGAGGGCGCGCCGATCGGGTTCGGCCGGGTGCCGGGCTGGTCGGCGCCGCCCTGGCCGGACCCCGAGGGCACCAAGCGCTACCACCTCGACCTCGCCGTCGACGACCTCGACGCCGCGATCGCGCAGGCCCGCGACCTGGGGGCGACGCTGTCCGAGCACCAGCCGGGCGAGAAGTGGCGCGTGCTGATCGACCCGGTCGGCCACCCCTTCTGCCTGTGCCCGCGATGACCTACACGGGCATTACACGGACTCGTCCTCTCTGACGACGCGACGCGGCCGTCCGGTCCCTAGCCTGCGTCGTGGGGCGACATCGGGGGCGGCGAACGTGCACATCAGCGTGATCAGGCCGGACGAGCTGGGCGCGTCCGACCTCGATCGATGGCGGTCCTTCCAGCAGACCGGCCCGATGGCCCACCCCTTCCTGGCCCCCGAGTTCGTGCTGGCCGTGGGCCGCCTGCGCCGGTCCGTGCGCGTCGCCGTGCTGGAGGACGGCGCCCGCACGGTCGGCTTCTTCCCGTTCGAGCGCGGGCGGTGGGGCTACGGCACCCCGCCCGCGCCCGGCCTCACCGACGCGCACGGGCTGGTCCACGCCGCCGACGCGGAGTGGGATCCCCAGCAGCTCCTGCGCGCCTGCGGACTGTCGGTGTGGGAGTTCGACCACCTCGTCGACGGCCAGAAGCCGTTCGAGCGCTACCAGTCCCTGCGGGTCCCGTCGCCGGTCATGGACCTGGGCGGCGGCTACGCGGCGTTCCGGGCGGAGGTGCGCGCGCGGTCGAAGTCGTTCCTCTCCGAGCTCGAGCGCAAGGGGCGGGCGCTGGGCCGCGACCACGGCGCCGTCACGTTCACCCTCGGCGCCGCGGACGCCGACGACCTGCGCCGGATCATGGCGTGGAAGTCCGAGCAGTACCAGCGCACCTACCGCAGCGACCGCTTCCGCGTCCCCTGGATCCGCGAGCTGCTCGAGTCCCTGCTGGCCACGCGGACCGAGACCTTCGCGGGCACGCTCTCGGTGCTGCGGGCCGGCGACGTCCCCGTCGCCGGGCACTTCGGCCTCCGCAACGGCGGCGCCCTCGCCGGCTGGTTCCCGGCGTTCGACAGCGCGTTCCGGCGCTACTCCCCGGGCCTGCTGCACCACCTGATGCTCGCCGAGCACGCGGCCGCCGACGGCATCGTCGAGATCGACATGGGCCGCGGGGCCAAGGGCTACAAGGACTGCTTCCGCAGCCGGGACCTCATCGTCGCCGAGGGCCGGATCGTGCGCCGCAGCCCGACGGCGGCGGTGCACTGGGCGCGGCGCGAGCCCGTGCGACGCCTGCGCAACCACGTGCTCGACGACCCCCGCCTCTACCGCGCCGCGGACACGATGCTGAAGCGGGCGGCCACGGTGCGGACGCGGATGCGGATGCGCGGTCAGACCGCGTAGGGCTCACACCGTGTAGGGCTCACACCGTGTAGGGCAGGGCCACGATCCCGTTGTCGAACGCCGACCGCAGCGGCACCGCCGGCCCGGCCGTGCGCAGGTCCGGCACCCGCTCGAGCGCCGCCCGGAACAGCGCCCCGAGCTCCCGGCGGGCGAGGTGCGCCCCCAGGCACAGGTGCGCCCCGGGCCCGCCGAAGCCGACGTGCGGGTTCGGCCGGCGCCCGACGTCGAAGGTGTCGGGCGCGTCGAACACGGCTTCATCCCGGTTGGCCGAGCCGTAGAACAGCACCACCTTCGAGCCGGCGGGCAGCGGATGGCCGCGCAGCTCGTGGTCCTGTGTCAGCGTGCGGCGGAACTGCACGATCGGCGAGCACATCCGCACGATCTCCTCGATCGCGGTGCCCATCAGCGCGTCCGGGTCGGCGGCGAGCCGCTCGCGCTGGTCGGGGTGCTCCGAGAGCAGCACCAGCCCGTGCGACGCGGCGTTGCGCACGGTCTCGTTGCCGGCGACGAGCAGCAGGTCGAAGAACGACCCGAGCTCGCGCAGCGAGAGCCGCTCGCCGTCGACGTCGGCCGTGACCAGCGCGGACAGGATGTCGTCGCCCGGGTCGCGCCGCCGCGCCCGCCCGAGGCCGACGACGAAGCGGCGCAGGTCGACGATCGCCTTGAGGTTCCCGACCAGCAGCCGCGCGGTGGCCAGGCGGTGCATCTCGCCGCGCACACCGGAGTACTCGGTCATCACGTCGATGCGCGACAGCACATGGTCGCGGCGCTCGCGGTCGATGCCGAGCATCGAGCAGATCACGTGGATCGGCAGTTCGCGGGCCGCGTCGGCGACGAAGTCGCCCGAACCGTGGCGGGCGAGCCGCGTGACGATCTCGTCGACGGTGTCCGCGATCTCGCCGTCGAGGGCGTCGAGGCGCCGCGGGGCGAACGCGCGGGACACGATGCGGCGCAGCCGCGCGTGGCGCGGGTCGTCCATGTTGACCAGCGGGCGCCCGAACACCAGCGGCAGCCACGGCGGCGGCTCCGGGCTCACGGCGGCGGGCTCGCTGGAGAACACGGCGCTGTTCCGGCTGGCCTCGAGCACGTCGGCGTGCCGGACCAGGGCGTGGAACCCGCCGCCGGGGCGCAGCAGCGGCACCCGGGGCTCCGGGAAGAACACGGGGCGGTCGAGCGCGCGGAGCCGGGCGAACGCGGCGAGCCGCTCGGCCTCGGGGCGGGCCCAGAACGCGAGGTCGGTGAGATCGGGCGGCGCGAGCGGCTCGGCGATCCCCACGGTCAGCCCGCCCGGGACGGCAGCGCCCGTGCGCCGAGCAGGTCGTGGCGCACGGCGAGCGAGGCGGCCTCGAGCCGCGAGTGGACCCCGAGCTTCGAGAGCATCGACTGCACGTGGCTGCGCACGGTAAGGGTGGCGATGCCGAGGCGGCGCTCCATCTCCCGGGTGCTCACGCCCTCGACGAGCAGCGCCAGGCACTCGAGCTCGCGGTCGGTCAGCAGCGACACGAGCCGCCGCGCCTGCGCGCCGGCCGGGTCCTGGTCGAGCGGGGCGCGCGGCGCGCTGACGACGGTCTCGCCGGCGGCCACCCGGCGCAGCGCCCGCAGGAGCGAGTCGACGCCGTGGCTGCGGTGCAGGTAGCCCCGCGCGCCGGCGTTGATCGCGCCCTCGACCGAGGCGCGGTGCGCGTCGGAGGTGAGCACGACGACCGCGGTGCGCCCGCCGCCCGCCGCGTGCAGCGCGCGCACGAAGCCGGCGACGTCGCGGTCGGCGTCGCCGAGGTGGTCGGCGATGACCACGGCGGGCCGGACCGTCGCCACGACGGCGGCCAGCCCCTCCCGACCCGCAGGCCCGAGCGCGACGCGGTGCCCCTGGGCGCACAGCGTCGACTCGAGCAGATCCGTGAGCAGCGTCCCGCGGCCCCCGATGATCAGTTCCATGGTTCCCCCCAGGAACTCCTGCCGTTCGGCGTCCTGGTACGCCTCGCGACTCATCAAGCGTGACCACCCGATCGAGGGCTCGTCAAGCACGAAGAGTGACCGAATTGTCAGCGGCTCTCAGGTTCCTCAGGAGGAAGCGCACCCGTCAGGGGGAGAGCGGGGGGCCGTGTGGCCGTACGGCCGCCGAGGTTGCCTGACGGTGTGTCACGAAACGGTACCGATACTGATTGCGGAGCGTTTCTCCTGCATCTTGGGGACGACCGGCGCGCGTGGCGTGCCTAGTGTCCACGGACCGTGCGTCCCGTCCAGGTCCTCGTCGTCGCGGACCAGCTGCTGCGCGATCTGCTCGTCGCGCGCTGGTCCCGCGAGTCGTGGCTGGCCGTCGTCGTTGGGCGCGCCGACGAGGCCTGGGAGGACCTGGCGGCCCGCCGCGCCGACGTCGTCGTGCTCGACCTCGCCCTGCGCCCGCCGCGGTGGGAGCGCGCCGTCGAGACCCTGCGCGAGCAGGGCAGCGGCGCCCGCGTGGTGGTCCTCGCCGAGCCGGGCGACGAGGAGAGCGCGCACGACGCCGCCCGCGCCGGCGCCGCGGGGTGGCTGCTCTACGGGTCGTCGGTCGACGAGCTGACCGACGCGGTCCGTCTCGTGCACGCGGGCCACGGCGTCTACCCGTCGCGGCTCCTGGCGGCCGTGCTCGACGGGCTGCGCCACGACATCGCCGAGGCCCGCCGGCCCACCGGGCGCCTGTCGGCGCTCACCGAGCGGGAGGTCGAGGTGCTGCGCGCCCTCGTCGACGGGCTGTCCGCCCGCGACGTCGCCGACCACCTGGACGTCGCGGTCAACACCGTCCGGACGCACACCCACCGGATCTTCCGCAAGCTCGGCGTGCACGGGCGCCTCGAGGCCGTCCGCATCGCGCGCGCCGAGGGGCTCGCGCCGCTGGCCGACGTCTCGTCGGTGTCGGCGGCCGTGCCGTCACGGCCCGTCCGGCTGGTGCGCGAGCGCGAGGACCCGGATCTCTGACGGCGCCGGGATCCCTGGTGAATTAGGACTACCGCGCCTGCTCCTCCGACGCGATCCGGTGACGCGGGCCGCGTCGTAGCGTCGCCCCCCTGAGGGACCCCGGTCCTCCTCCCGTGCCTCCCGAGACACCAGATCGGCCGCACGGGGCGAACGGCCTCGACCCACCAACGTCGCACCCGGGGGTCCCCAACGTCCTGATGGAGGAATGGTGACCGTCCAGCGCAACGGAGAGGCGGGGGAGGGGCATCCACGCCACGGCGGCCCCCTCGTCCCACCTCCCCTCGCCGCATTCCCCGAGCTCGCCCTGCCGCGGGTGGGTCCCCGCCCGGCGGAGGAACCGCGCCTGGACAAGGTCTCCCTGGTCATCCCGGCGATGAACGAGGCGACCAACATCGCCTGGGTGCTCGGTCAGCTGCCGAGCTGTGTCGACGAGGTGGTGCTGGTCGACGGCCACTCGCGGGACGCGACGGTGATGATCGCGCAGACGGTCCGGCCGGACATCCACGTCGTGGAGCAGAGCGGCACCGGGAAGGGCGACGCGCTGCGGGAGGGCTTCCTGGCGGCCACCGGCGACCACATCGTCATGATCGACGCCGACGGCAGCATGGCCCCCGACGAGATCCCGCACTACCTGCACTTCCTCGACAACGGCTACGACTTCGTCAAGGGCTCGCGCTTCATGGGCGGGGGCGGCTCCCGGGACATCACGCGCCTGCGCCGCAGCGGCAACCGCGTGCTCGTCGGGATGGTCAACCGGATGCACGACACGGTGCTGACCGACCTCTGCTACGGCTACGTCGCCTTCCACCGCCGCTGCCTGCCCTACCTGGACCTCACCCGCCCCGGGTTCGAGGTCGAGACGTCGCTGACGGTCTCGGCGCTGCGGGCCGGCTTCCGGATCGCCGAGGTGCCGAGCCTGGAGATGCCGCGCCGCCACGGGCACTCCAACCTCCACGTCGTCCGCGACGGCACCCGCGTGCTGCGCACCCTGCTGCGCGAGCACGACCGCGGGCCGAGCGGCCGCGCGGTCCAGCAGCTGCGCCGCTTCGTCCATCACCGCGACCGGCCCCCGGCCGTGACGAGCGGCCCGACCGCGCCGGACCCCGTGGGGACCTGAGGTGGCCCCCGCCGCCCTCCTGCGGCGTGTCCCGGTCCGCTCCGCCCGTCTCGTCGCGAGCCTCGCCGGCGCCGCGCTCTCGCTCGTGGCCGGGTTCTGGGTGGCCGTCGTCCTCGACGGCCGCGACGCGCTGCCGGTCACCGCGGTCCTGCTGCTCGTGCCCGCGCTCTCGGCTGCCGTGCCCACCCACCGCCTGGAGCCGGTCGCCCGCGCGGTGATCGCCCTCGGCTGGACGCTCGCGCTGGACACGGTGGTCGCGCAGGCGATGCTGTCGCTCGGGGCCTGGGACGTGCGCCTCGGCGTGCTGGTCGTGACCGGTGTGAGCGTCGCGGTCTGGGTCGGCGTCGAGCTGGGGACCACCCTGTCCCGGAGAGCGGCGGCGGAGAGAGCGGCCGAGGTGGGCCCGTGAGGTTCGACGTCGTCCACCCGGCCGAGCTGACGGCGGGCGAGATCGGCCGGTGGCGCGCGCTGCAGAGGCTCACACCGACGCTGCACACCCCGTTCCTGTCCCCGGAGTTCACGCGCACCGTCGCGCGGTTCCGCCCCCGCACGCGGGTCTCGGTGATCCACGAGCGCGACGACATCGTCGGCTTCTTCCCCTTCGAGCACGCACCGCTCGGCCGCGGGCTGCCCGTCGCGCCCGGCCTGAGCGACGCGCAGGGTCTCGTGCACGCGGACGACGTCGCGTGGGACGCGCGGGCCATGGTGCGGGCCTGCGGGCTGTCGGTCTGGGAGTTCGACCACCTCGTCGCCGACCAGCGCGTCTTCGACGAGCACGTGACGACCGCGGCCGCGTCGCCGGTCATCGACCTGCGCGACGGCTTCGACAGCTGGTACCGCACGATCCGCGCCCGCTCCTCCCGCGTCCGCGACCTGCCCCGGCGGTGGCGGCGCCTCGAGCGCGAGCACGGCCCGGTGCGGTTCGTGCTCGAGGCCACCGACGACACGGCCGCGGGCGCGCTCGACACGGTGCTCGAGTGGAAGTCCGCGCAGTACCAGCGCACCGGGCGCTCGGACCGCTTCGCCCAGCCGTGGATCCGCGGGCTGGTGCACCAGCTCCTCGACGAGCACGCCGGCGGCTTCCGGGGCTGCCTGTCGCTGCTCTACGCCGGCGACGAGCTGGTCGCCGGGCACTTCGGCCTGCGCGACCACGGGGTCGTGCCGACGTGGTTCCCGGCGTACGCCCCGAGCATGGGCCGGTACTCGCCGGGCCTGCTGCTGCACCTCGCCATGGCCCACGCCGCGGCGGCCGACGGCGTGCAGCTCATCGACATGGGGCGGGGCGCGAAGACCTACAAGGAGGAGCTGAAGTCGGGGGACACCACGGTCGCCGAGGGCCGGGTCGCCCGGCTCGTGCCCACCGCGGCGCTGGCGTGGGCGCGCACCGCCCCCGTCCGCTCGGCGCGGCGGGCCGTCGACCGCAACCCGCGGCTCTACGACGTCGCCGACCGCGTGCTGCGCGCTCGCGGCCGCTGGCGTCCCGGCACGGCGAACGGGGTGTCGGCATGACACGCACGGTCTCGGTGGTCATCTGCGCCTACACCGACGAGCGATGGGACGACGTCCTCGCCGCGGCGTCGTCGGTCGCCGAGGGGCAGAGCGTCGCGCCGCACGAGCTGATCGTCGTCGTGGACCACAACCCCGGCCTGCGCGACCGCCTCGCCCGGGCCCTCCCGGACGCGCTCGTCGTCGCCAACGCCCAGACCCGCGGGCTGTCCGGCGGCAAGAACACCGGCGTCGCGGCCTCCACCGGCGAGGTCGTGGCGTTCCTCGACGACGACGCCGTCGCCGGGCCGGACTGGGTGCGGACCTTCGCCGAGGGCTACGACGACCCCGACGTCCTCGGCGTCGGCGGGCTCACGCTGCCGTGGTGGGCCACCGACCGGCCGACCTGGTTCCCCGAGGAGTTCGACTGGGTCGTCGGCTGCACGTTCGTCGGCCGCGACCCGGGCCCGGTGCGCAACCTGCTGGGCGGGAACGCCTCGTTCCGCCGGGACGCGTTCGAGATCGCCGGCGGGTTCCCCACCCACATCGGCCGCACCGCCGCGCGGGCGCGCCCGCTGGGGTGCGAGGAGACCGAGTTCTGCATCCGCGTCGCGGCCCACCGCCCCGGCGCGCGCTTCGTCCACGACCCGCGCGCGGTGATCTGGCACCGGGTCCCGCCCGCGCGCGAGGCGTTCCGCTACTTCCGCGCGCGCTGCTACGCCGAGGGCCTGTCGAAGGCGCTGGTCACGCGCAGCGTCGGCGCCGCGGCCGGCCTCGCCGCCGAGCGGAGCTACGCCGCGGTGACCCTGCGCCGCGGGGTCACCCGCGGGGTCGTCCAGGCCTGGCGCGGCGACCGCCACGGGCTCGCCCGCGCCGGCGCGATCACCGCCGGGCTGCTCACCACCACCGCCGGCTACGCCGTCGGCTCCCTCGCGAGGACCGCGTCGTGACCGTCCCCGTGCTCATGTACCACGCGGTCGCCGAGCGGCCCTCCGACGCCACGTACGGGCTGTCGGTGCACCCCGACCGGTTCGCCGAGCAGCTCGACCTCCTGGCCGCCGAGGGCTTCACGACGATCACGGTCGGCGAGCTCGCCGCCATCCGCCGCGGCGAGGCGACCGCACCCGAGCGCCCGATCGCGCTGACCTTCGACGACGGGTACGCCGACTTCCACCGCGAGGCCCTCCCGCGCCTGACCCGCGCGGGCGCGACCGCCACGCTCTTCGTCACCACCGGCTGGCTCGACGACGCCGGCACCGAGGCCGCCGGGCAGCCGCTGGACCGGATGCTGTCGTGGTCGCAGGTCGCCGAGTGCGACGCCGCCGGCGTGGAGATCGGTGCGCACAGCCACAGCCACGCCCAGCTCGACCAGCTGGCCGACGGCGCCCTGCGCGACGAGCTCGCCCGTCCGAAGCGCCTGCTCGCCGAGCGTCTCGGGCACGAGGTGCCGCACCTCGCCTACCCCTACGGCTACTCGAGCGCGCGGGTGCGCCGCGCGGTCGCCGACGCCGGCTACCGGCTCGCCGCGAGCGTCGGCAACTTCGCGGCCGCCCGGGGCGCCGACGGCTTCGCCGTGCCGCGGCTGACCGTCGCGCGGACCACCGACCTGGCCACGTTCGGGCGCGTGGTGCGCGGTGAGCACCACGCCCGCATCTACTGGAAGGAGCGCACCCTGACCGCCGGGTACCTGGTCGTGCGCCGCAGCCGGTCCGTCGTGTCGCGCTCCGCCCTCGCCGGACGGGTGCTCTCGTGACCGCCGGGTCCGTCGACGCCCGCACGGCGGCGCTGCGGGTGGGCGCGGCGCCCTCGACGTCGCGCCGCGCCCGCCTGCGCGAGCACCTCACCGACCCGTTCTCGCGGAACTCGTACGCGCTGATCGTCAACACCGGCATGACCGGGCTGCTGGGGCTCGTCTTCTGGTTCCTGGCCGCGCGCTTCTACACCCCCGAGGACGTCGGGCGCGCCTCCGCGCTCATCTCGGCGATGACCCTGCTCTCGGCGATCGTCGGCATCAACATCACCGGCACGCTGAGCCGGTTCCTGCCTCAGAGCGGACGGCGCACGGCGCGCCTGGTGCTGGTCAGCTACGGGCTCAGCTCGCTCGTGGTCGCGGCGCTGGCCACGGGCTTCGTCCTCACCCTCGGCTGGTGGGGGCCGTCGTTCGGGCTGCTCGCGAGCCCGTGGGCGGCGATCGGGTTCGTCGGCGTCGCGATCGCCGCGAACATCTTCACCGTGCAGGACGGCGTGCTCGTCGGCCTGCGCGGCGCCGGGTGGGTGGCGCTCGAGAACACCGTCTTCGGCGCGGTCAAGGCGGCCCTGCTCGTCCTGCTCGCCAGCACGCTGCCCGCCTCCGGGGTGTACGTCGCGTGGATCGTGCCGATGATCCTGCTCTGCCTGCCGGTGAACCTCCTCGTGTTCGCCCGGCGGGTGCCGCGCCACGCCCGCGAGACCGACGGCGGCACCGCGACCACCGGCAGCGAGATCCGCGGGTTCATGGCCGGCGACTTCGTGGGCGCCCTGTTCGGGTTCGGCGCGATCTACCTCGTGCCCGTCGTCGTGGCCGCCGCGCTGGCGCCGTCGACGTTCGCGGTGTTCTACATCGCCTGGATGATGGCCGGGGTCCTCAACCTGGTCCCGAACAACCTCGCGCAGACGCTCACGGTCGAGGGGGTCTTCGACGCCGGCCGGCTCGCCCGGTACGCGCGCTCCGCGCTGGTGCGCTCGGTCGCGCTGCTCGGGGCGGCCGCGGTGCTGCTGCTCCTGCTCGCCCGTCCCCTCCTGGCCTTCCTCGGCCCCGACTACGCGGCCGCCGCGCCGCTGCTGCAGCTGCTCGCGCTGGCGTCGCTGGGCCGCGCGGTCCTCGAGGTCTGGCTCGGGGTGCTGCGCGCGCAGGGGCGCGCCCGCTCGATCGTGCGCTGGCAGGTGCTCTCGGGCACGGTCGTCGTCGGCTCCGTGGTGGCGGGCCTGTTCCTCGGCGGCGGCACGCTCGGGATGCCCATCGACCCGGTCACCGGGGTGGGCGTGCTGGTGCTCGTCAGCAACGTGGCCGTCGCGCTCCTCGTGCTGCCGCGCCTGCTCCCGGTCATCGCCGGGAGGCGCGAGGCCCCGTTCGACCCGTGGACGCCGCCGGCCCCCGCCCCCGACCCCGCCCCCGACCCCGCCCCTGACTCCGCCGTCGCCCAGCGCCTCGTCCCGCTGCAGGTCGTCGTGCGGCAGCGCGCGACGACCCCGCCCGACGAGGCGCAGACCGAGACGGCGCCCCAGGCGCCGCGGCGGCCGGTCCCCGCGCCACGGACGTCGCAGGAGACGTCGCCGGAGACGTCCCCCGAGCCACCCCCCGAGCCACCCCCCGAGCCTCCCCGGGAGACGCCCGCCCGCTCGCGGTGGCGGCGCCTGCTGGTCGCGGTCGACCGCGGCGGCCCCGCGGTGATCGTCGCCGTGGCCAGCCTGCTCGCGCTCGTCATGATCTTCGAGCCGCTGGCGTGGGTGGACCTCGGCGCCCTGAGCGGCTGGGGCCTGGTGTCGGTCCTGCCCGTGGTGACGCTGGCCGGGGTGGCGCTGCTGCTGGTCAGCGTCGTCGCGGCCATCGCCCTCGCCCGCGAGCGCAAGGTCCTGCTGACCGCCCAGCTGGTGGCCGTGTGCTGCGCCCTGCACGGGCTGACCGCGCTGATCGAGCCGCTGCCCCGGTTCCCCACGTCCTACGTGCACCTGGGGTTCGCCGACTTCATCTCGCGGTTCGGCACGGTGGCCCCCGACGTCGACGCGCGCTTCAGCTGGCCCGGCTTCTTCGCCCTGGTGTCGTTCGTGTCCGACGGGGCCACGCCCGAGCAGCTGCTGCCCCTGGTGCGGGTCACGCCGCTGCTGTCGAACCTGTTCTACCTGCTCGCGCTGTGGCTGATCCTGCGCAACGTGCGGATCAGCTGGCGCGGTAAATGGTTCGCGGCCCTGCTGTTCACCGTCCTGCAGTGGATCGGGCAGGACTACTTCTCGCCGCAGGGCTACACGTTCCTGCTCTACATGATCTTCATCGGCATCCTGCTGACCTGGTTCCGTCCGGTGGGCCGCGAGGCCGTCGGCGCGGCCGGGCGCCCGGCGTGGGTGGACGGCGCGCTGCGCCGGACGCCGTCGTGGCTGCGGCGCGCCGGGAGCGCGGTCCGGCGCGGCGTCGGCCGGGTGATCGGGACGCCGACCCAGGCCGGCGAGCGCGCCGCGCGGCCGTCGTCGCCGGCGACGCGCGTCGCGCTGCTCGGGCTGCTGCTCACGATCTTCGCGGCGGCGACCGTGAGCCACCAGCTGACACCGTTCGTCATGGTCATCGCGGCCGGCGCGCTGGCGCTGGGGCGGCGCTCCACGCTGCGCGGGCTGCCCGTGCTGCTCGGCGTCCTGCTGATCGCCTGGGTGAGCCTGATGACCGCGGCGTTCTGGACCGGCCACCTCACCGACGTCCTCGGCGGCGTCGGCGACCTCACGGGCAACGTCTCCACCAGCATCGCCGCCCGCGCCGGCGGCGACCCGGCGCACGGCGTCGTCCTCATGGTCCGCGTGGCCCTGTTCGGCGTGCTGGCCATCGGGTCGCTCGCGGGGCTGCTGCGCCGCCGGCACCGCGGGATCGACGACCGGGTCGTCCTGCTCCTGCTCGCCGTGCCCTTCCTCGCCGTCCTCGTGCAGAACTACGGCGGCGAGATCGGGCTGCGCGTGTACATGTTCGCGCTGCCCGGGGCGTGCGTGCTCATCGCGATGGCCTTCTTCCCCGAGACCGCGCGCGGCAGCGGGTTCCGCGCGTCGTTCGGGTCGATCTGGCGCTACGTGGCCGCGGGCGTCGTGGTGCTGGTGCTCGGCGCGGCCTACGGGATCGCGGCCTACGGCAACGAGGCGTTCGAGCGGGTCACGCAGGGAGAGATGGCCGCGGTGCAGTGGGTCTACGACCGGCCCGGCGACGCCCAGGTCCTCTTCCTCACCGACTCCCTCGACTCCGGGGCGACGCCGATGATGCCGATCGGCTACACCGACACGATCGGCGTCGGCGTCCGCGCGACGCTCGCGTCCCCGAACGCCGCCGACAACCCCTCGGTCGTGGTCGAGCAGCTCGCCTACTGGGGCGGCAGCACGTACTTCGTCACCTCGCAGGCCGAGGAGCAGTACCTCGAGGTCAGCGCCGGCTTCCCGAAGGGCTGGGGCACGCAGCTGCGCGCGGCGCTGGCCGCCGACCCGCGCCTGCAGAAGGTCCTCGACACCGGCGACGCCCAGATCTGGGTCCCGCGCAACGACCAGGCCTTCGACCCGATCACCGGCCGGGTCCCGGAGCTGCTCGGGGTGCGCATCGGGCCGACGCCGTGGACCCCGGTCGGGGTGACGGTGCTGATCGGGCTGGTCGGGGTGCTGCTCGTCCAGCAGATCTGGGCGCTGCGCCGGCCGGGCCGGGCCGCCCTGCGCACCACGGTGTTCGTGTGGGGGCCGCTGCTCCTGGCCTTCGCCGCCGTGGTGGTCGAGCGCCTGTTCGCGCTCACCTGACCCGCTGCGCCCCTGCCGTCATGCCCCTTCGGGGACCCACCGGACCTCGTACGGCGCCAGCTCGACGTCCGTGCCGCCGACCGTGGCGGTGACCGGGGCGTCGCTGGTGTTGACGACGACCGTGGAGTTCGGCCCGCGGGCGCCGAACACCGGCGGCGCGACGCCGGCGTCCTGCACCGGGGCACCCGGCGGGAACTCGCGGGCGAACTGCTGCAGCATCCCGAGGAACGGCTCGGGCGCCCCGGTGGGCGCCCAGAGCCCGGTCGGCGAGGACGCGTTGCGCGCGGCGTTCCAGTAGAACGACGTCGCGACGCCGGAGCGGGCGAACTCGACGAGCCCCGCCGCCCGCTGCGCCAGCCGCTTCTCCTGCGGCCAGCGCGCCGCGTCGGGCTCGACGTACCACTCGGCCCACCACAGCGGCAGCGTCGTGCGGCCCTGGATCCAGCGGTTGACGTCCGCGATCTTGGTGAGGGCGGTGGCGTCGTCGGGCGCGCCCTCCTCGGTGGTGGCGTGCCCGTCGACGACGACGAAGTCGGCGCCGTTCTTGTTCTGGTTCCAGAAGTCGAACGCGTCGAGGATGCGCTGGTCGACCTTGCCCCAGGGCCCGGTGAGCTCGGAGGGCCCGGTGTCGACGCCCGGCGGGGGCGCGGTCATCTCGATGTAGGGGCCGCCGACCTGGTTGCCCGGGTCGACCTCCTTGAGCGCGTCGTACACGCGGTTGTAGAGGTCGGTGTACGCCGGGCCGTCCCAGGTCTTGGTCTCCTCGTTGAAGAAGCCCTTGAACTCGTTCCAGACCTGGAAGTGGTGGACGTCGGGGTAACGGCGGGAGATCTCGGCGGCCAGGTCCGCGAAGTCCTGGTAGTGCTCCGGGGTGGGCGCGACCTCGAGCCGGCTCCAGTCGGTGGTGCCCTCCGCGCCGCCCTTCATCCAGTCCGGGGCGCAGCACAGCGTGATCACCGGCGTGCCGCCGCTGCGGCGGATGAAGTCCATGCGGGCGTCGAGGCTCGCGAAGTCGTACTCGCCGGGCGACGGCTCCGGGTTGCTCGCGCCGAAGCCCATGATGTGCTGCGCCTGCGGCATCGGCTGGGCCCCGAGCGCCGCGGCGACCTGCCCGGTGGCCGCCGGGTCGCCGTCGACGGCGCTGAACTGGGTGTGGGTGAGACCCGGCCCGAGGACGTTCGACGGGGCCGCCGACGCGCGCGCCGTGCCGCCGTCGCACCCCGCCGCGACCAGCAGCGCCGACGCCGCCGCCAGGGCGGCCAGGACCCGCGGCCACCGGAAGCCCTCGCTCCGCATCTGCCCCCCACCCCCACGCGCGCGTGATCGACGCGCGTGGAGTCTAGCCCTCGATCGGGTAGGGGAGTGGTGAGGAACACATGATCAATGGAGATCAGCGTCGGCGGCGCACGAGCCCCGCGAGGTAGGCGGCCTGACCGGCGTGCTGGATGTCGTCGTCGACCACGCTGACCAGGCGCACCCCGCGCGTCACCGGCGGGTCCCACGCGTCGTCGATGACCTCGTCGAGATCCTCGCCCGTCAGCGTCCGCAGGTAGGCCACGGTCCGCTCGTGCACGGCGTCGAGGTAGCCGGTGAGCAGCGCCGGGTCGTCGACGCGCACCGACGCGACCTGCTCGGTGGTGTGCCCGTAGCCGATCGAGGCGTCGTCGAGGGGCAGGTCGAAGCGCCGCGCCCACCCGTCGGCGGTGTACACCTGCTCGGTGCCGGCCAGGTCGGCGACGTGGTCGTCCTGCACGCGTGTCAGGTGCCAGACGAGCCACGCGATCGGGTTGGCCTCGGCGTCCGCGCGCCAGCTCAGCTCGTCGGCGGTCAGCCCGTCGACGGCCCGCGCGGCGTCGCTCTGCGCGCGGCCGAAGGCGTCGACGAGTACGTCGATGGCGTCCATCTCTGGTTTCTCCTGACCCCTCAGCGCACCGAGGCGAAGACGACGACGTTGTCCCGGTACGACAGCGTCCTCTCGTCGAACGGGCCGCCGCACGTCAGGAGGCGCAACTCCTGCGAGGTCGCGGGTCCGTAGATGCGGTCCGAGGGCAGGGTGTCCTTCGGGAAGTACTCGACGCTGTCGACGGAGAAGCGCGCGGTCTCCCCGTCGGAGCGGGGCACCTCGATCATGTCGCCGGGGCGCAGCCGGTCGAGCTGGGCGAACACCGCGGGCCCGCGGCGGGTGTCGACGTGGCCCGCGAACACGGCCGGGCCGGGGTCGCCGGGCACCGCGCTCGAGGTGTACCAGCCGACCTGCCCGAAGTCGGTGGGCACCTGCAGGGCGCCGCGGTAGTCGATGCGCAGGTCGGTGAGCTGCAGCGCGGCGAGCCCGATCGACGGGATCTGCATCCCGGTCGGGCGCAGGCCCTCCGGCGCGGCGAGGGCCGCGGCGAGCGGCATCCGCGGGGCGGGCGGGACGTCGGTCTCGTCGGTGAACAGGCCGGAGAACCAGTCGCCGACGGCGCTCAGCAGCGTCGGCGTGGCCAGACCCCCGAGCCCGGCCTCGGTCCCGCCGCGCGGCACCGGCGGCACGCGCGGCGCCGCGGGCAGCGGCGTCTCCGGGTCGGGCGTCGGGCGCGGGGTGGGCGTCGCCTGCGGGGTGGTCGGCTCCGTGCCGGGGGCGGGCACGCCGGCGACCGTCGCCGCGTCCGGCACCGCCTCGACGATCAGCTGGCCGTCGGGCTCGCGGCCGACGAACAGCGTGGTCACCCCGGAGTCCGGCAGGGTCACGGTCGTCCGGTTGGTCGACCCGAGCCGCGAGCGGATGTCGACGCGCCACTCGCGCGCCGGCACGGTCACGTACGGGGTGGTCGAGCCGTAGAAGAGGTCGCCCGCGAGCGGCGGGCCGCCGAGGAGTCCGACGTCCAGCGCGCCGACCCCGTTGGCGCCCTGCACCACCCGGACCTGCGCCGACCCCGCCGGCGCCGGCGCGGTCTGGTCGTCGAGCACCTGGAGCTCCGGGGCGCCCGTCGTCGTCGAGTCGACGAACGCGGCGGTCTGCGCGGTGCCGGCGGGCACCTCGAGCGACACCCGGACGGCGGGCGGGCTCTCCGGCGCCGCGCCGGCGGGGCGGGCGGTCAGCGTGTAGGTCCCGGCGGGCTCGGTGAGGTACGGCGAGGTGCCGCGGTAGCCGACGCCGGGCGCGACGAGGGTCTCGGGCAGGTCGGGGCCCGCGACGTACATGTCGACCGACGGGGTCACCGGCGACAGGTGGGCGATGCGCAGCATCCCGGTCGCCGCGTCGGCGGTCGCCGTCCGGACCCCGAGCCCGACCGTCACCCCGACGACCGCGAGCACCGCCACGGCCAGCGCGATCCAGACCAGCGGCCGGCGGGACCACCGCCGCCGTGGTGTCTCGGTGGGCGTCTCGACGGGCTGGTCCGGCTCGGACACGGGGGGAGCTCCTCGGGGGTGGGGGAGTGACGGGGTGCGGGCGGGGTCAGGAGGTGGGGATCAGGAGGGGGTGGTGGGCCGCGGGAAGCGGCCGCGCCAGACGACGACGCCGCGGACCTCGACGGCGCGTCCTTCGAGCACCGACACGGCGTCGGCGAGGCGGGTCGGCGGTCCGCGCCGGGTGTCGACGGCGACGAGCGCGGCGCGCACCCCGACCTCGCGGATGCGGGCCAGCGCGTCCTCGTCGGCGCGCGGCCGGCGCAGCGAGTGGACGGCGGGCGCGTCGCGGTCGTCGGGCGGGGGCAGGCGCACCTCGGGGGTGAGGTCGCGCAGCGGGAGGACGTCGCCGGTGATCCGGGCCGCCTCGACGAGGTCGCGCCCGAGGTCGCGGACGCGGGGGCCGGCGAGCTGGAGCACGAGCACCGGGCCCCGCCCGCGCACGACGTCGGCGTAGAGCCGGGTGAGCACCGCCGGCACGTCGTCGCCCGGGTGCACCACCGCGTGCGGGCCGTCGACGCGGGCGAGCGCGAGGGTGCGGTCGCGCCGGGCCCGGGCGGCGCGCTCCCCGCCGAGGCCGCGGGCGGCGAGGGTCGCGACGACCGCGAGCACGAGCACCGCGAGCGCGGCGAGCAGGGCCTCGGCGAGCGGCGAGCGCTCGGCGGTGACCACGGGGTCGCCGTCGGGCAGCAGGCGCGGCGCCGGGGCGGCGGTGCGCTCGGCGATCTCGGTGGTGAGGGCGGCGTAGCGCTGCTCGAGCAGCGCCCGCGCGGGGTCGCCGAGCGGGGTGGCGAGCAGCGTCGTGCCGGTCTCGCGGAGCTGGTCGTCGAGCGGGTCGGTCGCCGCGCGCAGGCCCGCGGCGTCGACCCGGATCAGGGCCTCGGCGAGCGCCCGCGTCATGGCCTCCGCGAGGGCCCGCGCCTGCTCCGGCGAGGCGCCGTGCGCGACGACGGTGACGATGCCGGCGTCCGACGCGGCGACCTCGACGGCGTCGGCGACGTCGTCCGGAGCGATCCCGCCGGCGACCGCAACCGCGGTCTGCACCGGCGTCGTGCCGGCGAGCCCGACCGCGGTCCGCGCCGCCTCGACCGGCGTGCCGACCGCCGTCGCGGTCGCCCGGGACGTCGGCGAGCGCAGCAGGACGACGAGGGCCGCGACCACGAGGGCGAGCGCGACGAGCCACCACCACCGCACACGGAGCGCGCTGATCCGATCACCCCGCGGCACGCGGTCACCCTAACGGGTCATTGGACCGTTCGGAGTCTTACGCGGGACGGTCGGTGCCGGGTTTCTCGCGCGGTCCTGCTCTCCGCGAACACGGCACCACAGGGCCGGGCGGTGGATCAGGCTGGGCCCATGAGCTCCAGCCTGTACGTGGCCCTGCGCAGCGGCCACGAGCACACCGTCACCGGTCTCGACGACGACACGGCCACCTCGCTGCGCGCGCGCATCGTGGCCCACCTCGAGGCCCGCGAGTCCCACCCAACGCTCGACCTCGGTGACGGCACCACGCTGCGCACCGACGCCGTCGTGATGGCGCGCGTGCACGACGAGGGGCCGCGCACCGGCTTCGTGGGCTGACGCTCGCTCAGGACCCGGCGCCCGGACCCCGCGGAGGCGGGACGAGCGTGGCGCGCACCGTGATCCCGCGGCGCCGCGCGAGGTACCCGGCGACCCGGCGGCGGGCCGTGCTCGGCGCCGGGTGCGCGGGGGCGAGGTCGTCGAGGGCGAGGTCCCACAGCGCGGGCAGGAGCGCGTCGTCCCAGTCGGAGCCGGCGAGGTCGAGGAGCGTGGGGCTGTCGAGCCCGGTGCCCACCCACTCGATGGCCAGCTCCACGACGTCCGCGGGGTCCCACGCCATGCCCAGCACCTGCGCGGCCCGCGCCTCGGCGGGGGTCATCCCTCGCAGCGACGGGAGCCCGGCGAGACCGGCGAGGCCGCCGCGTCGGTGCCCTGTCGGCCGTGCGGTGGTCGCGGAGATCCCCATGTCAGCCCCCAGAATCGCTGTACGTGAGCGACCCGCCCCTGGTGCTCACTCGGTCAGGCTATCGCCCCGCCCGGATCGCCGGAACGGTGACTCTCGGCTGATCTTCGTCGTGTGAACCGCGGGTTGACGTCGTGTGCGAGGATGCCTGGTGTGAACCTTGAGTTGTCAGTGGACCGCGCCGTGGCCGAGGCGACGGAGCGGGCGGTCGTCGCCGATCCCGGCGCGAAGCTCGACGACCGCGCCGGCGAGCGCGCCGCGCGGCACCGGGCGCTGACCGGGCTGGGGGCGGCGCTCGCCGTCGAGGCGGAGGCCCGCACCCTGACGGCCGGGGTGACGGCCGGGCGCGCCGAGGTCGCGGTGTGGCTGGGGGCGAGCCTCGCCGACCTCGGCGGCGTCACCGGCCGGTCGCGCCAGGCGGCCCGCAAGCGCTGGCCCCACCTCGGCGCGGTGCACCGGCGGCGGCACTGGCTCGGCAACCACGTCGACGACCTCCTCTGGGCGGTCCACCTCGTCCTCGACGCCGACCTCGAGGGCGCCGACCCCGCCACCCGCGAGGCTCTCGCCGCGGCGGTCGCCGCCACCGAGCGCGACTTCGCCGGCGAGCCCGCCGACCTCGACGCCGCCGTCGCCCGGTGGCGGGCCCTCGACGTGCTCGTGGACGTCCGGCTGCGGGAGCTCCTCGCCGGTGTCCCCGAGGAGCCGGCCGATCCATCGGCGGGATTCGCCGCCCACGGGGCTCGCGGCGTGCTGCGCTACTACGACCACGCCGTCCACTCGGCGGAGTGATCCGCGGAACGAAGCGTCGCCGTCCCGGTCGGCGTGTCGACCCCGGTTCCGCCGGACGGGCCTCGCGGACCGCGACCGTCGTCGGAGCGTGACGACCCGGCCGTCGCCGTCCCCCACGCTCGTCCCGCGCGCGGCCGCGGCACCCCGGCCGGGACCGCGGGCGATGACCAGCGGTGCCGCCCCGGCCCCGGACGCGCCCGGGAGCTCGCGGGGCTGCTCGTCCGGGCCCTCACGACCCGCTAGGGAACGTCCATGGGGACGACCACGCCCATCCACGACGCGCTGGCCGGTGTTCCGCTCGCGGTCCCGGTCCGGCCCACACCGTGCCCGCGAGCGGTGCCCTCGGTCGCCGAGGACGCCGAGCGGGTCGTCGCGCTCGCCTGGCAGGAGGCCGACGAGCGCGGCCATGCGTACTTCGGCACCGGGCACCTGCTGCTCGGCCTCGTGCGCGCCGACGACACGGAGGCCGGGGTGCTCGCGGTCGCCGGCGTGACCCCGGAGATGGCCGACGCCGCGATGGCGCTCGTCGTGCTGTCGTCGGTGTCCGAGCCGGTGGTCCGCGCCGCCGCAGGCGCCCGGCCGCTGCCGGGGGACGAGGTGGCGGCGGTGCTGCGCGCCGCGTCGGAGCTCGCCGGCTCCGAGGGCGAGGTGACCGCGGCCGACCTGCTCACGGCCCTCGGCGCGCGCCCGTGGGGGCAGGCGGCGGAGATGCTCGCGGCCCTCGGTGTCGACGCCGCCGAGCTCGCCGCGGCCGTCGTGACCCTCGCCGAGGCGCCGGAGGCGACCGCCCGCCCGGCGCCCCGCGACCCCAGCGGGCTGCTCTCCTCGGCGTGGCGTCCGGCCGACGAGCGGATGGCCGACGAGGAGATCGACGAGGAGATCGACGAGGAGATCGACGAGGAGCAGCTCACCGAGGCGTGACGGGGGCCGTCGCTCCGGACAGAATCCGGTCCATGGCGAAGCCGAGCTGGATCCGTGCCGAGGACGGCGACTGGTACCGCGTCTCCGAGGTGGTCGCGGTGAAGACCCTGCCGCACCCCGACGGCGGCTTCATGGTCACCGTCGAGACCCACCGCCACGACAACATCGACGTCACCGGCCGCCTCGACCACGTCGAGGACGCCTCGCGCTCCCGGGACTCCGTCGCCGGCCTGCTCTCGAAGGTCGAGGAGGGCGCGGTCATCACGTTCTCGTCCGGCGCCTTCTCTGCGGACGCGGTCGCCTAGGGACGGGGTCCGTAGGCGTCGAGGAACCGGTCGCGGAACGCGTCCATCCGCCAGACCGGCGTCGTCGGGTCCGGCGTGAGCCCGTCCGCCCAGCCCCAGCCGCTCACGGCGTCGAGGACGGCGGGGTCGCGGCTGACGATGGAGATCGGGATTCTCCGGTCCGGCGTCGGCCCGGTGACGACGGGCGAGGCCTGGTGGTCGCCGAAGACGACGAGCACGGGCGCGCGGGCGGGGTCCTGCACGGCCTGGCGCTCGGTCCAGTCGTAGAGCGTCTTCAGCGAGTACTCGATGCTGCGGCGGTAGTCGTCGCGGACCTGGGGCGTCGGCGTCGTGAGGATCGACTGGAACGAGTGCTGCGGCTCCTCCGGACCGAACACGCTGCCGTCGCCGACCTGGTCGGGCGGCACGGTGCGGGGCAGCGGCGCCCATGGGCCGTGGCTGGAGGTCAGCACGAGCTCGGCCATGGTCGGCGGCGCGCCGGGGCCGCGCTCGAGGCGGTCGAAGGCGCTGAACAGGTACTGGTCGGGCATCGGCGACCAGCTGAAGCGCGGACCGCGGTAGCCGAGGTCGTCGTGGGTGTAGGCGCGGTCGAGCCCGAAGAACGCCGCCTCCGGCCACGGGCCCGTCGTGCCGGGCTGGACGGTGACGGTGCGCCAGCCGGCCTGGTGGAAGGCGCGGGTGAGCGTGAGGCGGTCCGACGAGACGAGGTCGGTGTGCCGCTGCTCGCCGTCGATCCAGAGCCCCGAGAGCAGGGTGGCGTGGGCGAGCCAGCTGCCGCCGCCCGCGACCGGTGAGGTCAGCATCCCCGTGCGCGCGCTGTACCCGACGGCGCCGAGGCGGCGCTCGCCGTCGTCGACGACCGCGCGGACCGGGCCGGCCAGCCCGGGGTCGTCGAGCGCGGACATGCCGTAGCTCTCGACGACCGCGACGACGACGTCGCGCCCGCGCAGTGCGGTGAGCAGCCGGTCGTCCGGCACGTCGCGGAAGGCGTCGACGGAGGCCTCGCGCTCGAAGGCCTGCTGGTCGCGGACGCCGGCGTCGATCTCGACGGCCCGGTCCACGGCGCGGATCGAGGTGTCGCGCGAGGCGACCGGCACCCCGGGCACGACCTGCACCGACAGCGTCCACGCCACGAACCAGCCGACCGCCAGCACGCCCGCGAGGCGCAGCGCCCCGGAACGGTGCGCGGCGGCGATGCGCGCGAGCCGCGCGACCGCGCCGCCCGTGCCCACCACCAGCGCGATCCCCAGCAGCGCGACGAGCACCGCCACGACCACCCCGACCACGGGCCCCGAGGTCTCGGCGACGAAGTCGTAGGCGTTGCCCAGCAGCACCGCGTCGCGGGCCGGGTCGAACGAGCGGGCGATCGCGACCGAGAAGCCGAGGTCGAACAGCGTGAGGACCAGCATCACGCCGAGCACCGCCCCGGCGACCCAGGCGAGGATCCGCCGCGCCCAGCCCGGCAGCAGGGCCGCCACGACGAGCGCCACCAGCACCTCGAACGGGATGCGCAGCGCCGACGGCGGGACGAGCCGGGCGATGTCGCCGGGCAGGAGCAGCGCGACGAGCACCAGGACGCCGGCGAGCAGCGTCAGCACGCCGGCGAGGCCCGGGCGGACCCGCACCGGGTGGGTGTCCGCGGACCGCCAGAGCCGCACCACGTCCCGCCCGAACGACCACAGCAGCGCGGCGAGCGCGGCGCCCACCAGCACGGTCGCGGCGAGCGCGGGCAGCAGCGTCGACGCGGCGATCACCAGCACGACACCCTGCGCCGCGGCGACGACCTTGCCCGAGCGCTTGGGCGTCAGCTCGCCCGTCAGCCAGGGCAGCACCACGCCCGCGGCGACGAAGAGGTAGCGCGCCAGGCCGATCAGCAGGACCCAGTTCCCCAGCGCCCACGAGACGTGCCAGGACAGGACGAGCAGCAGGAACGCGTCGAGCTCCATGTCGAAGCGCGCCCCGAACGACGACGCCACGTTCCAGCGGCGCGCCACGGCCCCGTCGACGCCGTCGAGCACGAGCGCCACCGCCGCGAGGACGACGAGCGCTGGCCCCGACATCGGGTGCTGGGAGACCGGGTCGGCGACGAGCGCGGTGACGCCGACGACGAGGACCGCGCGGACCAGCGTCACGCGCCCCGCGGGACCGAGCGCGTCGACGGGCGCGCCGGCGAGCAGCGCCACGAGGGCCGCGGCGGCCGTCGCGCCGACCACGAGCCCGAACGGCCCGAGCCCCACGCCGTGGGTCAGCACCCCGAGCAGGCCCGCGCTCGCGAGCGCGCCGCCGAGGAGCTCGGCGGTCAGGGTCGGGGACACACGGCGCACGCGTGCCAGCATGGCCGTCCACTGATCGTCGGGAAGTGAGGAGGGTGGATCCATGGCGCACACGGCGCGGGCGTTCCGGGTGGAATCACCCGGGCGGGCGGAAATCGTCGAGATCCCGCTGGCCGAGCCGGGTCCCGACGACGTCGTCGTGCGCACGGTGCACTCGGGCGTCAGCCGCGGGACCGAGACGCTGGTGTTCCGCGGGGAGGTGCCCGCGAGCCAGTACGGCCTGATGCGCGCGCCGTTCCAGACCGGCGACTTCCCGGGGCCCGTGGTCTACGGCTACCTCGCGGTCGGGGTCGTCGAGTCCGGGCCGGGCGCCGGCCGGACGGTGTTCGCGCTCTACCCGCACCAGGACCGCGCGGTGGTGCCCGCCGACTCCGTCGTCGAGGTGCCCGCCGACGTGCCGCCGGAGCGCGCGGTGCTCGCCGGGACCGTCGAGACGGCGGTCAACGCGCTCTGGGACGCGGCGCCGCGGGTCGGCGACCGGGTCGCGGTGGTCGGCGCGGGCATGGTCGGCGCGTCGGTCGCCGGCGTGCTGGCGACGTTCCCGGGGGTGCGGGTGGAGCTGGTGGACGTCGACCCGGGTCGTCGTGCGGTCGCCGACGCGCTCGGCGTGGGCTTCGCGACGCCCGACGCCGCGGCCGGCGGGTGCGACCTCGTCCTGCACGCCAGCACCACCGAGGCCGGCCTCGCGCGCTCGCTGGAGCTGCTCGGCGACGAGGGCGAGGTGGTCGAGATGTCGTGGTTCGGCGACCACGCCCCGCGCGTGCCGCTGGGCGAGGCGTTCCACTCGCGGCGCCTGACGATCCGCGGCACCCAGGTCGGCCGCGTCGCCCCGGCCCGCCGCGCCCGCTGGTCGACCTCGGACCGCCTGCGCCTGGCCCTGCGCCTGCTCGCCGACCCGCGCTTCGACGCCCTGATCACCGACACCTGCGCGTTCGACGAGCTCCCGGCCGTCATGCCCGCCCTCGCCGCCGGCGACCGCCCGGGCCTGGGGGTGCGCGTGGACTACGCCGGCGCGTGAGCAGCGAACGGGCGGCTCGCTGCTCCTAGGCGCGCGGACTCCCCGTTCGTAAGCTCGTGACCATGCCGCGCTACGAGTTCCGCTGCCGGACCTGCGCGTCGACGTTCGAGGTCGACCGGCCGATGGCGGCCGCGAGCGACCCCGCCGACTGCCCGTCCGGCCACGACGACACCGTCAAGCTGCTCACGACGGTCGGGCTCGGCGGCAAGGCCCGCACGGCGCAGCCCCCGGCGATGGCGCCCGCGGGCGGCGGCGGGGGCGGCTGCTGCGGCGGAGGGTGCTGCGGCTAGTCCTCGAGCGCGGCGAGCGCCTCGGCGTCGAGCACGAGGTCGCCGGCGGCGAGGTTCTCCGCGAGGTGGGCGACGCTGCGCGTCCCGGGGATCAGCAGCGTCTGCCCGCCGCGCGCCAGCACCCACGCCAGCCCGACCTGCGACGGCGTCGCGCCCAGCCGCTCGGCCACCGACACGACCGCGGGCAGGTCGGTGACCTTCGGCGTCCCCGGCCAGCCCCCGCCGAGCGGGAAGTACGGCACCCACGCGACGCCCTGCTCACGGCACAGGTCGAGCACCGGCTCGCTCGTGCGGTCGAGCAGCGAGTACGCGTTCTGGACGCACACGATCCCGGCCGGCAGGGCGTGGCGCAGCTGGTCGGCCGTGACGTGCGAGAGCCCGAGCGCGCCGATCTTGCCCTCGTCGCGCAGCGCGGTCATCGTCGCGAGCTGGTCGTCGAGGTCGACGAGCTGGTCGCCCTCGGCCACCAGCCCGGGCCGCATGTCGGTGCGGCGCAGGTTGACGACGTCGATGCACTCGGTGCCGAGGGTCCGCAGGCTCTCCTCGACCTCGGCGCGCAGCTCCTCGGGCCGCTGCGCGATGCGCAGGGGCAGTTCGCCGCCGGGGTTCGCGGTGGCGCCGACCTTGCTGACGATCACGAGGTGCTCGGGGTAGGGCGCGAGAGCGGCCCGGATGCGGCGGTCGACCGCGCCGAAGCCGTAGAAGCCGGCGGTGTCGACGTGGTCGACGCCGAGCTCGACCGCCCGGCGCAGTACGGCGACGGCGTCGTCGTCGGACTCGACCGCGTGCAGCTGCATGGCGCCGTAGCCGACGCGGGCCACCGACCGGCCGGCGAGCGTGGTGAGGCCGCCCGGGTGCGGCCGGGTGTCGGTGCTGGTCATGACGGCTCCCGTTCGGGGTGGCAGACTGGTGACGGAAGCGGAGGCACCTCCGCTCTCGGTCGACGCTACCACGGAAACGGAGGTTCCTCCGCTTCATGTCGGGACCCCGCCTGCGCGCCGACGCCCAGCGCAACCGCACCCGCCTGCTCGAGGTGGCCGGCGCCGCGTTCGCGGCGGGCGCCGACCCGGCCCTGGAGAAGATCGCGCGCGACGCCGGGGTCGGCATCGGCACCCTCTACCGGCACTTCCCGACCCGCGAGGCGCTCGTCGAGGCCGTCTACCGCCACGAGCTCGCCGCGGTCGGTGCGGGCGTCGACGTCCTGCTCGCCGAGCACGACGACGCGGCCGGGGCACTGCGCGCCTGGACCGACCGCTACGCGGACTTCGTCACCACCAAGCGCGGCATGGCGGGCACCCTCAAGGCGATGATCGCCGAGGGTGCGCTCGCGTCGGCGAACACCCGCGAGACGATCACCGGCGCGGTCGCGGCCCTGCTCGACGCCGGGGTCGCCGACGGCACCCTGCGCGCGGGCGCCGACGCCGACGACGTCGTCACCCTGCTCGTCGGCGCCTTCCTGGCCACCGACGGCACCGACGACCGCGCGCGCGTCGGGCGCCTGCTCGACCTCGTGGTGGCCGGCCTGCGCGCCTGACGACGGGCGCGCGGTCGGACACCACGGAGTAACCATGGCAGGCTCACGATCACGAGGTCAGCATCACGTGGTGTCACCAATCCGACTCGCGCCCGCCCTGAAAGGCGACCCAGGTCCCTGTTCTCCGGCAACTCCGTTGCGTACCGTCACGATCGCGGCGAGCTTTCCGGCAAGGCGCCCCGACCGTAGGACGCGCCACGTCCCCTCGTCGTCACACATCGTCACGTCTCTTCGGGAGACCCCATGTCCGTCGCCCCTGCACCCACGTCCCGACCGGAGCCCGACGTGTCGTGGCGCCGCCGGCTGATCACCGATCTCGAGATGTTCCTCGTCGTGCTGGCCATCGGGCTGCTCCTCGGGGTGCTCGCGGCGCTCCTCTGACGAGCACATCCCGGAATTGTCCGGAATTCTCGCCATCGGGACAGTCGATGCCCCATTCGGGGCAGCCCCTGGAGAATGGTCGCCGCACGCTGTTGTTAGCCTCTCGCGGTGCGCGTCACGGATGCGGCGATCGAGGGATGCGATTCGCCGTGTGCTTTCCCGGGGGTCCTGATCAATTCGTCCGGACAGGGACGGGATGATGTGATCGGGGGGCGTCGATGAACCTGCTCCGGCTCGCCGAGCGGCCCCTCGAACGTCACCCGCGCCGGCGCACGCCGCGGCCGGTCGTCACGGCGACCACCGCCGTCACCACCGTGCCGTCGGCCGAGCGCGACCCCGGCTTCGTCGCGCGCTGGCGCGACCTGGAGCGCCGGGCGCTCGAGCCCAACCCGTTCCTCGCCCCGCAGATGCTGCTCCCGGCCGCGCGCCACCTCGGCGCGCCGCCGTCGCTGCGCCTGGTCACCGCCGAGCAGGACGGCCGCACGGTCTTCCTGCTGCCCGTCGCCGACGCGACGCCGCACGCGATGGCCCCGGTGCCCCGCCCCGTCCCGCTGCGCCGGGCCGGCGTCGTCGGGTGCGTCGGGCTGCGGACCTGGCTGCACCCCTACTGCTTCCTCGGCACCCCCCTGGTCGACCCCGACGTCGACGTCGACCGCCTGTGGGACACCGTCCTCGGGGCGCTGCCCGCACTGCGGCCGACGCCGTGGCTGGATCTGCCGAAGATCCCCGCCGACGGGCCCGTCGGGCGGTCGCTGCGGCGGGCCGTCGCCACGCGGCCGACGCGGTGCACGTCGCTCGGCGACCGCTCGTTCGCCCGCCGGCGGCCGCAGCCGACCTACCTCGCCGAGTGGATGAGCAGCAAGGGCCGCTCCGAGCTCAACCGCAAGCGGCGTGTCCTGCAGCGCGGGCTCGGCGCCGACGTCGCCACCGTGGAGCAGGGCCGGGAGGACCCCGCGGGAGCGGTGGCCCGGTTCCTCGAGCTCGAGGCCGCCGGCTGGAAGGGGCGCGCCGGCACCGCCATGGCCGTCCGGCCGGGGCACGGCCGCTTCCTGCAGGAGATGGCGGACGGCTTCGCCGCCGACGGCCGCCTGCTGGGCTTCGCGCTCGAGGCCGGCCCGCGGGTCCTCGCGCGCAGCATCGCGATCACCGCGGGCGGCGGCGTGTTCGGGTTCAAGCGCGCGTTCGACGAGGAGTTCGCGCGCAGCTCGCCCGGCACGCTGCTCGACGTCGACCTCCTCGACTGGTTCCACGGGCAGCCGGACCTGCAGTGGATCGACACGTCGTCCGACCCGAGCCGCGCGGACACCGACATCTACGGTGACCACATGGAGCTGGCGACGACGGTGGTCGGCCTCGGCCGCACCGCACGGCACGTCCCGGCCCTGTTCGCGGCCGTCGACGCGGCCCGCGAGCGTCTGCGCCGGCACCGTCCGGCCGTCCGCCGTCGGATCGACCTGGTGCGCGCGCGACGCGCGAGGAGTGCGCAGTGAAGATCACGTGTATCGGTGGCGGCCCCGCCGGCCTGTACTCCGCGGTCCTGCTCGCGCAGCAGGGCCACGAGGTGACGGTCGCCGAGCGCAACCCCGCCGGCACCACCCACGGCTGGGGCGTCGTGTTCTGGGACCCGCTGCTCGCGTCACTGCGCGAGAGCGACCCGACCAGTGCGCAGCAGATCGCCGACGCCGCCTTCGTCTGGGACGGCCAGGACGTCGACGTCGAGGGGCGCGGGCGGATCGCCCGGCCCAGCGGCGGCTACAGCATCTCGCGCCAGCGGCTGCTCGACATCCTCACCGCCCGGGCGCAGGAGCTCGGCGTGCGCACGGAGTTCGAGCGGGAGATCGCGCCGGGGGACGAGGGCCCCGGAGATCTCACGGCCGACCTGGTGATCGCCGCCGACGGTGTGGGCAGCGCCCACCGCCGCGCCCACGCCGACGAGTTCGCGCCGACCGTCGACGTCGGCACCAACAAGTACGTCTGGCTGGCGACGACCAAGGTCTACCGCTCGTTCCTGTTCGCCTTCGTCCGCTCGTCGGCGGGCTGGCTGTGGTGCCACGCGTACGGCTACGACGACGACCACAGCACCTTCATCGTCGAGTGCTCCCCGGAGACGTGGCGCGGCCTGGGCCTCGACCGCCTCGGTGCCGAGGAGAGCCGGGAGGTGCTCGAGCGCCTCTTCGCCCGGCACCTCGACGGGCACCCGCTGATCGGCCTGCCCGGGAATCCCGACGAGCCGCTGCCGTGGCTGGAGTTCCGCACGCTGCGCTGTGAGCAGTGGTGGTCGGGGCGCACGGTGCTCGCCGGCGACGCCGCGCACACCACCCACTTCGCGATCGGCTCGGGCACCACGCTGGCCCTCGCCGACGCGATCGCGCTGGGCCGGGCCGTCGGGGAGGAACCGGACCTCGAGGCCGCCCTGAAGCGCTACCAGGCCGACCGGCAGGCGGCGCTGGTCCCGAGCCAGCGCGACGCCCGCAACAGCGCCCGCTGGCTCGAGGACCTCGAGCGCTACATCGACACCGACGTCGAGAGCTTCGCGACGCTGCTGCACCGCCGGTGCTCCTCGCTGCTGGCGCACCTGCCGCCGACGGTCTACGTCAAGGCGCGCGAGGTGGCCGAGCGCAGCGGGGCCGCGCGGCGCGTGTGGTCGCACGCGTCGGCGCTGCGGCGGTCGGCCCTGGTGCGCCGCGGGGGCTGACCGCCCGGGCAGGATGGCGGGCATGTTCGCCGTGACGGTCCGCGACCACATCATGATCGCCCACAGCTTCCGGGGCGCCGTCTTCGGACCGGCGCAGGCGCTGCACGGCGCGACGTTCGTCGTCGACGCGACGTTCCGGCGCGCCGAGCTCGACGCGGACAACATCGTCGTCGACATCGGCCTCGCGACCGAGCAGCTGCACGACGCGCTCGCCGACCTGACCTACACGAACCTCGACGACCACCCGGAGTTCGCCGGGGTGAACACGACGACGGAGTACCTCGCGCAGGTCGTGGCCCGTCGCCTCGCGGAGCGGGCGGGCGACGGGCGCCTCGGACCGCACGCCGACGGGCTCGCGGGCATCACCGTCACGCTGCACGAGTCCCACGTGGCGTCGGCGAGCTATGAGCTGACGCTCACGTGAGTGATCTGGGTCGCCCTGGCGACCCAGATCACTCACGTGCGAAGCATCAGTCGACGATCTGGACCTCGTCGCCCGGCTCGAGGGCGGCGAACACGGCCTTGGCGTCCTGGGTGTCGAGGCGCACGCAGCCGTGGGAGTTGCTGGCACGGCTCCCGGAGTGGAACGCCCGGCCCTCGTCGTCGAAGAAGATCGAGTAGGGCATCGAGGCGTCGTTGAACTCCTTGCTCACGTGGTAGCGCTCCTTGCGCTGCACCGCGAACGTCCCGGTCGGCGTGGGGTCGTCGGGGGAGCCGGACGTGATCGGCATCGGGTCGCCGGTGGCGCGGCCGTCGTCGGTGAGCCAGAGCTTCTTGCGGCTCAGGTCGACGCACACGTCGGCGGTGTCGTCGCACGGCGGCGCGCCCAGGCCCGGCGCGGACGGTGCCGCGGGCTCCGGCTGGGCAGGTGCCGCGCTCGCGAGGGGAGCGGCCACGACGGCGGCCGCGGAGGCGACGCCGAGGGGGACGAGCGCGGTCCGGGTGAGGGCCCGGGATGTGGCAGGGGAGCGGCGGTGTCGTCCCGCCATGGCACAGCCTCCTCGTCGTCGGGGTCGACGAAGGTCGGGTGGGGAGCACGGACGGCGTTCCCCCGCACGGTCGCACGCACACGTCGTGTCGCCGGAACGGGGGGAAGCCCTACCGCGAGATGTACCTACATTCCGTTAATGTAGGTACATCTGACGCCGTCCCGAGGAGCCCCCATGGCTCTGCCGACCGCACTCCCGCGCCGCGCGGTGATCGCTGCGCCCCTGCACCACCTGCTCGACCGCGGGCGTGACGCGGGGCCGGGCCTGCTGCTCGCGCTCGCCGTCGCGGCCGTGGCGACACCCCTGGGCCACCTCGTGCCGGTGGTGGGCGGGCCGGTGCTCGCGATCGTGCTCGGCGTGGGGGTCGGCGCGGTCGTGCGGCCGGGCGCGCGCCTGCGGCCCGGGCTCGCGGTGGCGTCGCGGCCCCTCCTGCAGGTCGCGATCGTGCTGCTCGGGGCGACGCTGTCGCTGCAGCAGGTCGCGACGGTCGGGCTCGGCTCGCTGCCGGTCATGCTCGGGACGCTCGCGGTCGCGCTGGGCGGGGCGTGGGTGCTCGGCCGGGCGCTGGGCGTGCGCGGGCACACCCAGGTGCTCATCGGCGTCGGCACCGGCATCTGCGGTGCCTCGGCGATCGCGGCCACCACGGCGGTGCTCCGCCCGCGCGACCACGAGGTCGCCTACGCCCTCGGCACGATCTTCGTCTTCAACGTCGTCGCGGTGCTCGCGTTCCCGCCGCTCGGGCACGCGCTCGGCATGGACGCGCAGTCCTTCGGGCTCTGGGCGGGCACGGCGGTCAACGACACGTCGTCGGTCCTGGCCGCGGCGTTCTCCTTCGGCGCCGACGCCGGGCCGTACGCGACGGTCGTGAAGCTGACCCGCACGCTGACGCTGGTGCCGATCGTGCTGGTCCTCGCGGTGTGGTCGGCGCGGCGGTCCGGGGGCGAGCAGGGCGAGAGGACAGCCCTGCCCTGGGCCAAGGTCGTGCCCTGGTTCCTCGTCGCGTTCGTCGCCGCCTCCGCGCTCGACACGCTCGGCGCGGTGCCCGCCACCTGGCACGGCGGGATCACGACGGCCGGCACATTCCTCATCACGACCGCGCTCGCGGGCATCGGCCTCGCGCTGCGCCCGGGCGACCTGCGCCGCGCCGGCGTGCGCCCGCTGCTGCTCGGCGCGGTGCTCTGGGTGCTCGTCGCGGCGTCGAGCCTCGGGCTGCAGGGGCTGACGGGGACGCTGTAACGAGGATCTCGCCGGACTCCGACCGCCGCGTCCCGTCTGCCCATTTCCGCAGGTCACCCGCTCACACAGCCCACCGGTGACGAGGCGCAGGATGGATCCTCGTGCGGAGATCGATGACGCTCGGGGCCCGCCTCCTGGCGATCGGGGTGGTCGGCGGGGTGCTCCTCGCGGGCCTGCTCTACCCCGTGGTCGGGGGGCTCGGTCAGCTCGCGGGGCAGGCCGTCAACGGCGTCGAGGCGACGACGCCCGGCGTGCTCGACGGGGAGATGCCCTCGGTCACGACGATCACCGACGACGCCGGCGCGCCCCTGGCGTACCTCTACGACCAGAACCGCCAGTCGGTCGCCTCGAACCAGATCTCGACGGCCATGAAGGCGGCCATCGTGGCGATCGAGGACCGGCGGTTCTTCGTCGAGTCCGGTCTCGACGCGCGCGGCGTGGTGCGGGCGCTCGTCAACAACTCGACCGGCGGCGCGACCCAGGGCGCCTCGACCCTCACCGAGCAGTACGTGAAGAACTACGACGAGTACGTGGCCGCGCAGACCCCCGCCGAGCAGCTCCGGGCCACCGCGCCGAACCTGGGGCGCAAGGTCCGCGAGGCCGAGGTGGCCGAGCAGCTCGACCACACCGTGCCGAAGGACCAGATCCTCACCTGGTACCTCAACGTGGTCTCGTTCGGGAACCAGGCGTTCGGCGTGCAGGCTGCCGCGCGGACCTACTTCGACACGACGGCCGACCGGCTCACCGTGCCCCAGGCCGCCCTGCTCGCGGGCATGGTGCAGAGCCCGGCCGCGTACGACCCGGTCCGCCACCCGGGCGCCGCGACGGGCCGGCGCAACGTGGTGATCGATCAGATGGCCCAGCAGGGCGACATCACCCCGGCCCAGGCCGCGGAGGCCACCGCCGCCCCGCTCGGCCTCGACCAGCCCCTGCACGGGCTCACCGAGGGCTGCATCGGCGCGGGCGACGCCGGGTTCTTCTGCTCCTACGTGCTCGACTACCTCGGGCGGGCCGGGATCGACGCCGACGAGCTGCGCCGCGGCGGCTACACCGTGCGCACGACGATGAACCGCGCCGCGATGGACCAGGCCAAGGCCGCCGTCGACGCCGAGGTCCCGCCGACCCAGCCGCACGTCGCCGACGTCCTGTCGGTCGTGGCGCCGGGTGCGGACAGCCACCGGGTCACCGCGATGGCCGCCAATCGCGGCTACGGGCTGGACGCCGCCCAGCGCCAGACCACCTACGACCTGCCCGGGACGCCCGAGAACCTCGGCGCCGGGTCGGTCTACAAGATCTTCACGTCGTCCGCGTACCTCGCGCAGGGCGGCGGGGTCGACAACGTCATCCCGGTGCCCGGCAACGGCTACGCGTCCCCGCTGACCCCGGGCTTCGTCGTCTCCAACGACGGCGACTACCCGCCACAGATGACCCTGCAGGACGCGCTGGCGCAGTCGCCGAACACCGCGTTCGTCAAGCTCGAGGAGACCACCGGCATCGCGCCCGTGGTCGACATGGCGGTCAAGCTGGGCCTGCGGTCGCTGGCCGAGGCGCCCGGTCCGGGGCAGCAGTCGATCGCCGACGAGGTGAAGAACCAGCACCAGGCGTCGTTCACGCTCGGCCCGACGCCGACGAGCTCGCTCGAGCTCGCCAACGTCGGCGCCACGCTGGCGAGTCACGGGATGTGGTGCCCGCCGAACCCGGTCCAGTCGGTGACCGACCCGGCCGGGCAGACGGTGCCGGTGAACAACGCGGCCTGCGAGCAGGTCGTGCCCGGCCCCCTGGCGGACACCGAGATGACCGGGCTGTCGAAGGACGACCAGCCCGGCGGCACCTCGGTCGCCGCCGCGACCGCCGCCGGCTGGAACCGCCCCACCGCCGCCAAGACCGGCACCACCCAGACTTCCGAGTCCGGCGCCTTCGTCGCGGCGACGCCGTCGCTCGCGGCCGCGGCGATCACGTTCGACGACTCGTCGACCCCCCGCCCGATCTGCACCGGGAGCCCACCCACGACCTGCGGCACCGGGAACCTCTTCGGCGGGACCACGCCGGCGCAGACCTGGTACCGCGCCATGACGCCGATCCTCGGGTCGACCCCGGTGCAGCCGCTGCCCGCCCCCGACCCGCGGTTCCTCACCGGTGGGCGCCTCACGACGATCCCGGCGGTGATCGGCGACCCCGTCGACCAGGCGACGAGCGAGCTCCGGGACGCCGGGTTCGTGGTGGCCACGGCGACGGCCGACAGCCGCGCGCCGGCGGGCACGGTGATCGGCGAGAACCCGCTCGGCGGCGGCGTCGAGGGTCAGACGATCACGGTGACGACCTCCACCGGCCGCCTGGGCCCACCCCCGCGCGCCCCCGGTACGTGAGTGCTCTCCGGCCCTATAGAGCCGGAAAGTGCTCACGAGGAGCAGGTCGCGAGGGCGTCGACGAGGCGGTCAATGTCGTCGTCGGTGACGTGCAGGTGCGGCGCGACGCGCAGGGCGTCGCCGCGCACCGACGCGTAGACGCCGGCCGCGGCGAGCGCCCCCAGGACCCCGCCCCGCGCCGACTCCGGCAGGCGCAGGCCCAGCACGTGCGGGCCGACGTCCTCGGGGCGTCCCGCGTCGAGACCGAGGTCGGCGGTCCGGCGGCGGACCGCGCCGGTCGTCGTCGCGAGGGAGGCCGCGATCCGCTCGACGCCCCAGGCCGTGATCTGCTCGAGCGCCGCGATCGCCATCGGCACCAGCTCGAACTGGCTGCGCTCGCCGACGTCGAAGCGGCGGGTGCCGGGCTGGTAGGTGTCGCGGTAGTCGACGAGCCGGGCGAAGTCCTCGGAGCCCTCGCGCAGGATCCAGTTCTGCTCGATGGGCGCGCCGTCGCGATGCTCGGGGGCGAGGTACAGGTAGCCCAGCCCGAAGGGTCCGAGGAGCCACTTGTAGCCGACGGTGACCACGGCGTCGGGGTGCAGGGCGCCGACGTCGAACGGCATCGCGCCGATGGCCTGGCTGCCGTCGATCACCAGGCGGGCGCCGACCTCGCGGGTGCGGGCGGCGACGGCCTCGAGGTCGACGCGGGCGCCGTCGGTCCAGTGCACCGGGGGCACGGACACCACGTCCACACGCTCGTCGAGCGCGGCCAGCACGGCGTCGGTCCAGGTGCCGCCGGGGTTGCGCCCCACGGTCAGGAGGTCGGCCCCGGCGGCGCGCCAGGTGTAGATGCCCGACGGGTACTCCTCGGCCAGCACGAGCACGCGGTCGCCGGGCCGGACGTCGAGCACCCGGGCCGTCACCGCGAAGCCGTAGCTCGTCGACGGCACGAGGGCGATCCCCTCCGCGTCGGCGCCGACGAGGGCGCCCGCCAGCGCGCGGAGGCGCTCGACGTCGGTGAACCAGTCGGCGGCGCCGATCGTCCACGGCTGCCCGCGGCGGTCGAGCGCGGCGACCCCGGCGGCCCGGACGGTGTGGAGCTGCGGCGACAGGTTGGCGGTGTTGAAGTACGCGACGTCCTCGGGCACGGCGAACGCGGCCCGTCCGGTCGGCGCGAGCGAGTCGGTGGTCACCCGGTGCAGCGTGGACCAGTCCGCGGCTCGGCGGTATGCCCTCGGGTCCGTGCGCACTTTCCGGCCCCATAGTGCCGGAAAGTGCTCACATAGGACCGGCGATGTCCCGCACGTGGTGGACGCCCTCGTGGGCGGCCTGGCGCAGGAGCCAGCGGGCGGTGCGCTCCTCGTGCGGGAGCCGGGTGACGGTCCGGTCCCAGTCGGCGTCGCCGAACCGCGCCACCTCGTCGAGCAGCCCGGGCGTCACGACGTCGAGCTGGTCGAGGACGGCGTCGACGTCGTGGTCGTCGTACCGGAAGCGGCGCGCCCGCAGGTCGTTGAACATCGGCTCGAGGGCCGGGCGGTCCTCGGTGCGGGCGCGGTGCAGGCGGATCGTGAACGTCATCGCGACGTCGCGCAGGTGGCAGACGTACTCCGCGACCGACCAGACGCCGTCGGCCGGGCGCCCGTGCCGGTGCTCGACCGCGGCCACCGCGGCCCGCGCCCGCGCCGGCACCGCGGCGAGGATCTCGCACGCCTCGGCGACCGACAGCTCGGCGTAGCGGAGCCCGCAGCACTCGTGGTCCTCGGCGGCGAGCGGCGGGAGCGTCACGAGGACGCCACCCCGAGCTGGAACCCGCGCGCGGAGAAGCTCGCGTCGAGGGCGAAGCGGTCCCCGCGCACCACCGTCTGGCGCCACTCCAGCGGCCGCCCGCCGGCGAACCCGGTGCGCTCGATGACGAACACCGCGGTGCGCGGCGGGCACTCCAGCAGCCGGCACTCGCCGCCCGAGGGCACCTGGGCCGCGATGCGCTCGTGCCCGGACTCGAGGCGGGTGCCGGTGCGGTCGGCGAGCTCGCCGTAGAGCGAGGTGTGGGTGAAGTCGGCGTCGAGCAGCGGCGCCGCCACGGACGCCGGCAGCCACACGCGGTCGAGGGCGAGCGGGGCCTCGTCGGCGCGGCGCAGGCGCTCGAGGTGCAGCAGCGGCGTCGACTCCTCGAGGCCCAGGCGCGCGGCGACCACCCCGTCGGCGCGCACGTCGAGCACCCGCACCTCGCTGCGCTGCGTCATCCCGGCCGCCTCGACGGACGCGAACAGGCTGTACAGCGTGCCCACGGGCTGCTCGATCTCGGCGCGCCGGACCCGCGGCGCGCGCCCCCGCTCGGCGGTGACCAGCCCCTCCGTGCGCAGCCCGCGCAGGGCCTGCCGGACGGTGTTGCGGCTGACCTCGTACTCGGTGACCAGCGCGTTCTCGCCGGGGAACACGGCGTCGAACTCGCCGCGGGACAGGCGGGCGCGCAGGTCATCCTGGACCTGTGACCAGAGAGGGACCGGGCTCTGCCGGTCGACCGGAGCCGCGCGCACGGGACCAATGGTCGCTCACGACGGTGCGGCCCGTCGCCGAGGAGGTGCTGGTCAGCGGCGGTGACCTCTACGACGCCCGGGTGATCGCCGGTCTGCGCGAGCTCGGCTGGTCGGTCGACGACGTCCAGCTGCCCGGGGCGTGGCCACGTCCGGGTCCTTCGGCACGGGACGAACTGGACGCCGAGCTCGCCGGCGGCGACGGCCCGGTCCTGCTCGACGGCCTCGTGGCCTGCGGGGTCCCGGACGTCGTGGTCCCGCACGCCGCGCGGCGCCCGCTCGCCGTCCTCGTGCACCTGCCCCTCGGCGTGGAGCAGCCCGACCTCGACGCGGGGGAGCGCGCGGTGCTGCGGGCCGCGTGGGTCGTGATCGCGACGAGCCCGTGGACCGCGCGGCGGGTCGGGGCGTCGGTGGTGGCCACCCCCGGCGTCGACCCCGCGCCCCTCGCGACCGGTAGCGACGGTGCCCACCACCTGCTCTGCCTCGGCGCCGTCACGCCGACCAAGGGCCAGGACCTGCTCGTCGAGGCCCTCGCGGCGCTGCGCGAGCACCCGTGGACCCTCGACCTCGTCGGGCCCACCGGCCGCGCTCCGGGGTTCGTCGCCGACCTCCGCGCGGCGATCGACCACCACGGCCTCGCCGACCGCGTCCGCATCCCCGGCCCGCGCACGGGCGCCGAGCTGGACGCGATCTGGGACGCCACCGACCTGCTCGTCGCCCCCTCGCGCGTCGAGACGTACGGCATGGTGGTGACAGAAGCCCTCGCACGCGGTATCCCGGTGGTGGCGAGCGCCGTCGGCGGCCTCCCCGACACTGCGGCGAACGGCGGAGTCTTAACGCCTCCTGAGGACGTACCCGCACTCGTCGCAACGCTGTACCGCTGGTTCGCGGATCGTGCGCACCGGGACGGGTTACGGATCTCAGCGTCGTCCCAACGATGCAGTCTGCACCCGTGGACACAGACATCGCGACGGGTGGACCGGGCGCTCGCCGAGCTGCTGGAGTTCCGTCCCCTCGCGTGAGCGACCGGCCCGATCACGCCGCCCCGGGCGCCCCCGCGGCCGCGGACTGGCTCGCGCTGCGCGAGGGCGCCGACGCCGAGGCGCGCGCGGTGGACCTGGTCGAGGAGCTGCGCGCGGGGCACCCCGCCCCCGGGCGCATCCTCGACCTCGGCGCCGGCACCGGGTCGATGGCCCGCTGGCTCGCCCCGAAGCTGGGCGGGCCGCAGCACTGGGTGCTCGCCGACCGCGACGCCGCGCTGCTCGGCCACGTCGCCGACACGCTCCCGAACGTCGCCCGCGACGGCTCGCCCGTCACGGCCGAGACCCGCGAGCTCGACGTCACCACGCTGACCGCCGGCGACCTCGCCGGCGTCGGCCTCGTCACCGCGTCGGCGCTGCTCGACGTGCTCACCGCCGCGGAGATCGACGCGATCGCGGCGGCGTGCGTCGGGGCCGGCTGCGCGGCGCTGCTGACGCTGTCGGTGGTCGGCTCGGTGCGCATCGACCCCGGTGAGCCCCGCGACGTCGCCATGGCGACCGCCTTCGACGCCCACCAGCAGCGCACCGTCGACGGGCGGGCGCTGCTCGGTCCGCACGCCGCGGCCCTCGCCGAGGAGGCCTTCGCCCGCCACGGCGCCGTCGTCCGCTCCCGGGCGAGCCCGTGGCACCTCGGGCTCGACGACGTCGACCTCGTCCAGGCCTGGCTCCACGGCTGGGTGGCGGCGGCCGTCGCGCAGGACCCCGACCTCGCGCGGCACGCCGACGCCTACCTCGAGCGACGCCTCGAGGCCGCCGAGCAGGGCCGCCTGCGCGTGACCGTCGGCCACCTCGACCTCCTGGCCCTGCCCTGACATGACACCGACCTGACCCGCACGCCCCGCCTCCCCGCACCAGAACAGACCGCTCCCCAGCTCCCCGTCTGGATCTCCCCCGTGCCGCTCCCCGCGACAGAACTGCCCGGTGCCACCGCGCTCCCCACGCCCCGCACCAGCCCCGAGAACGCCACCGCCGATGAGAACCCGCCGCCGATTTCTCAGAACGTCGGATCTTCCAGGCCGGCGCGGTGCACCCTCGCCTCCGTGCTCCGCCTGATCGTCGGCCTCGGTGTCCCGGTGCTCCTCGTCGTCCGCCTCGGCGCGGGCGGTGTCGTCGACGCCCTGGGTGCCATCACCTGGCCCGCCGTCGTCGCCGCCCTGGCCCTCGGCGCGATGACCACCGTCGCCGGCGCCGCCCGTTGGTGCGTCGTCGCCCGCGGCGTGGGGCTGACGCTGTCCCTGCGCGACGCCACCGCCGACGCCTACCGCGCGACGCTGCTGAACTCCCTGCTGCCCGCGGGCGTGCTCGGCGACGTGCACCGCGCCGTGCGCCACCACCGCCCCGGCGACGCCCGCGGCGCGCGCGCGGTCGTGATCGAGCGGGTGGCCGGGCAGGTCGTGGTGGTCGCCGTCGGCGTCACCGTGCTCGTCGCCAGCCCGGCGCTGCTGCACTCGCTGGTCGGCCCCGGGCTCGGGGTGCTGGCGGGGGCGCTCGGCGTCGCTCTGCTGGCCGCGGGTGTGTGGATCGCCACTGCCCGCCGGGCCACTCGCGTCCGGGTCGCCCTGCTGGCCGCGCTGCGCGATGTGCGCGAGGGGCTGGGCCGGGTGCGCACGGCGCCGGCGGTGCTCCTGTTCTCGCTCATCGCCCTCGCCGGGCTGCTCGCGCTGTTCGTCCTCGCGGCCCGCACGGCCGGGGTGAGCGCACCGCTCGGGCAGCTGTTGCCGCTGGTCACGGTGGCCCTGCTCGCCATGTCGGTGCCGTTGACGGTCGGCGGCTGGGGCCCGCGGGAGGCCGCGGCCGCGGTCGCGTTCGCCGCCGTCGGGCTCGACCCGGGACAGGGGCTCGCGACGTCCGTCGTCTACGGCGTGCTGGCCCTGATCTCGTGCCTCCCGGGCGCGGTCGTCCTGCTCGCGGACGCGGTCGGTCGCCCGAATGCGCGCCGGTGGCCCGGCTGGGCGGCATTACCGTGGCGTACGTGCTCACCCTCGTCCGCCACGGTCAGAGTGAGGCCAACGCCCGCGGGGTGATGTGCGGCCGGTCCGACCCGCCGCTCACCGACGCGGGACGACGCCAGGCCCGCGCGCTCGCCGCGGGCCTCCCTCGGCCCACCCGGCTCGTGTCCAGCCCGCTCGCACGGGCCCGCGAGACCGCCGCGCTGTTCGGCGCCGACCTCGAGGTCGAGTGCGACGCCCGCTGGACCGAGATGGACTACGGCGACCTCGACGGCCAGCCGATGGACGCCCTCGACGGCGACGGCTGGCGCGCCTGGCAGTCCGACCCCGAGCACGTGCCCGCCGGCGGCGAGTCGCTCGTCGCCGTGCGCGCCCGCGTCGCCGCCGCCTGCACCGAGCTCGCGGCCGAGGCGGCCACGGGGGAGGTGGTCGTGGTCAGCCACGTCTCGCCGATCAAGGCGGCGATCAGCTGGGCGCTCGGTGTCGGCATCGAGATCGCCTGGCGCATGTACCTCGTCGACGCCGCGGTCTGCCGCATCGACACCAGCGGCAGCGTCCCGCTGCTCCTGGCCGTCAACGACGAGGGCCCGCTGCACGTCGGCACGGCGCTCCCGGCGTGACGTCGTTCCCGGAGTCGTCGGCACCGCGCCGGCCGACGGGGTCCGGGGAACGAGACGTCAGCGCGAGTGCCGCCCGGGTGGGGTCGGCGCGCCCGAGGTCATGGCCCGGAGCTTGCCGAGGTAAGCCTCAGCGCTGACGGCGATCGGCCGGATGATCGTGGTGCTGCTCGGGACGACCACGACGGTCTGCGGAGCCGAGTGCTTGGCCATGAGAACCCCCCACCGGTGGCGGCCGGCCTCGGTGCCGGCTGTCGACTGCTTCTCGCGTGGGCGGCCCCGGTCGTTAGCGATCTCTGCGTGATCTCACCCGACCGGGGAGAATTCCTGCCCCGTGATCGGGCGCGACGGACTCCGCCGACATTCCGCGCTGTCGCGGAATGGCGACGTCGGAATCCTCCGTAGTCCGTTCGTCACGCTCCGATTCGGAGCGCCAGCCCCGCACCGTGCGCTGGTCGCAGGTGCCGTGCCGGATCATGTCGACGACCGGCGCCAGCACCCATCCGAGCACGACGATCCCGCCGACGATCGCGACCGCTGATGTTCTCCCCACGTGCCACCCCCGGTGCGGCATTTCCCCCCTGGAGTCCGCAGAGGGAAATCCTGAGGGACGGGTGGGGTCCGTGGGGGTACCGAGACCGAAACGTGAGCGGACGGGGGAAGGAGTCGACCCCGGCGCACGAATCCCGGGACGCGCCCGGTCCCGGAGGGGTCGTCAGCGGCGGACGGCGCAGCGCTGCTGGTCGATCGTCCCGTGCACGGCCATGCTCGCCCACGGCGCGGCGATCCACGCCGCGGCTCCGGCCGTCGCACCCGCCACCGCCGTCAGAAAGATGGTCATCTCGAGCCCCTCCGGCCACCCCGACACCGTCATCCGCTGCTTCGGTGGCCGGGCCCCCGTCGTTACGTGGCGAACGAGGGAACGTCGCTGGTCATTCGGGGTCGGCCCCGGGGCGTACGGCCGCCCGGAACGAGGCGAACGTCCGCAGGGTGCGGTCCATGGCCCCCCAGACGCGCGGATGGGCGACGACGGCGTTGCGGAGCTCGCGCATCGGGACGTGACGGGCCCAGTGGACGACGCCCGCGCCGGTCCGGACGACGGCTCGGCCCTCCCACACCTCGTGGCTGCGGTCGGCGAGCCAGTCCTTGTAGTCGCTGGGCCCACGGCCCAGGTCGATGTAGTCGACGCCCTCGGCTGCCGCGTGCTCGGCCATCGCGAGGTGCAGGAGCAGGCCCGGCGAGTACCGGGAGAACCCCGGGTCGTAGGTCGGGAACCACGTCGGGAGGACCTGCGCGGACCGGAGACCGAGGTGCCCGGCGACCAGGGTGTCCCCGGCCCACAGCAGGGACACGGTCCCGGAGCAGCCGCGCGTCCGCAGCGTCGCGACGTCCTCGGCGAGCGCGCGGACCCACGGCGTCGCGAACCGGTCCCGGCGGGCCGTCCTCCGGTACTGCTCGGACTTCCAGGCGATGAGCGTGCGGACCGCGTCCGGGTCGTCGGCGGCGAGCTCGAAGCGCACCGGCCCGACCTCGCGCTCGAGGCGTCGCCGCCGCCGGGGGAGGTCCTTGATCCGCGACGAGCGCTGCCGCGCCCGGGCGAGGTAGGCGTCGAACCCGTCGCGCAGGTCCATGATCGGTGACTCGCCGCGGCAGGTCGTGTGCTGGCTGAACGGCGCCGGCCGGCCGGGCATCTGGTCGTAGTCGAAGACACCGATGCCGCAGAGGTCGAGCAGCCGGCGGGTGTCCCACGTCCATCCCGGGCGGTGGACCACGCCGTGGGCCTCGTTGACCAGGGCGGCCGGGCCCGTCGCCTCGCCGAACGGACCCCGCTCGAAGGGCAGGAAGCCGACGACCTCGCCGTCCTCGGAGACGACGGCGACGCGGACCTCCGGCCGGTGGCGCGCGGCGGCCTCGGTGAACTCGAGCGAGAGGAAGGGGCTCTGCAGGCGGTTGTCCCCGTCCTGGAACGTGGCCCACCGCTCGCGCTCGGCCGGACCGACCTCCGCGGGCTCGACCACGTCGACGTCCATCGGCGGCGCTCCTCGTAACGGGAGCGTGAACGCTAGGGAAAGGCGGCGCGCTCCGGATCGCGCGAGTGTGCGAGTGCCGGTACGCCCGATGGAGGAGAACGTCCGCTCGTCCTCCCGGCGGCATACTGCTGTCGTGATCGACTCGTGGTCGCGCCGTGGGGCGCTGCGGCTCGGACTCGCGGCGGGCCTCGTCGCCGTCGCCGCACCGGCCGCGTGTGCCGGGGCGGCCGCGCCGCCGGTGCCCGGCATCCCGGCCGACGTGCCGACGCCGAGCGGTGCGCCGCTCCGCGACGGCCCCGTCGTCGACGTCCGCGACCTCGGCGCGCGGGGTGATGGGCGGGCCGACGACGCCCCCGCCTTCCGCGCCGCGCTCGCGGCCGCGGGTGATCCCGGCGGGCCGCGCACCGTCGCCGTCCCCGCCGGGGAGTACCGGCTCGTGCTGAGTGAACCGCTGTCCGTGCCGGCCGGCGTCACCGTCGCGGGCGAGCCCGGGCGGTCGTTCCTGCGACCGGAAGGGAGCGGGGCCGTCCTCGTGGGGCTCCTCGTCGACGCGCCGGGCGTCACCCTGGACGGGCTGGTCGTCGAGCGCCTCACCGACGTCGACACCGTGCTCGTGCGGCTGGGCCGTGCCGACGGGTTCCGGCTCTCCCGCTCGGTGCTGCTCGGGCACACCGACGCGCTCGCGACGTTCGCGCACGGCATCCAGGTCGGCACGGTGAACGACACGAGCACCGACCTCTCGATCACCGACACCAGCGTCGCCACCACGACCTACGGGCTCTACCAGGCCAACGAATCGCGGGCGGTCACCCAGCAGATGGTCGTCCGGGGCGCGACCTTCGTGCGGAACGCCAACACCGATCTCGAGTTCAACAGTCCCTACGGTTCCTTCCGGGACGTCCTCGTCGAGGGCTGCACCTTCCGCGACAACGATTCCCCGGGCTTCGCCGTCGGGATCGCCTACTGCGCCGACGTCGTCGTGCGCGGCTGCACGATGGAGCGCTACCGGATGGAGGCCGTGCACGTCGAGGACTTCTCCACCGACGTGCTCGTCGAGGGCAACGCGTTCACTGCATGCGGGCTGCGCGAGTTCGCGCACGTGCAGATCATCAGCGGCGCGCGCCGCGTCACCGTCCGCGGCAACCGCCACGACGCGACGATGAACACCAACGACATCCCGCTCGTCGGTGCGCTCGCCGGCGGCGACGCGCTCACCGCGGGTGGGCGGCCGCAGGACCCGCCGACGGAGATCGTCGTCGAGGGCAACGAGATGCACTGCGGGCCCAGGGTGCGCGCGGTGGCGTTCGACGACGTCCCGGCCGGCGCGATCACGGGCAATCGCGTCGACGGTCCGGGCGTCGGGACGCTCGAGGGTGCCTTCGCGCTGCGGCGCACCGGTGCGGTCCGCGTGGTGGGGAACGTGCTCAATGGCTCTGCCACGTGAGTGTTCTGGGTCGCTCCCGCGACCCAGAACACTCACGTGCGCGTAGCGCCTCCCAGCGCGATCTTCGCCGCGGCGAGGACGTCGTCGGCGGACCGCTCCGGTGACGCGGAGTCGGTCGGCACGTCCTGCGCCCAGCCCGTCCACGCCTGCCGCGAGGCCTCCAGCCCGCCGAACAGCCCGTCCGCGTCCGGCGGCACGATCCACGCGCCGTCGACGTCGCGGAGGTTCTCGGCGATCCCGGCCTTGTCGGACACCACCACGTGCAGTCCCGCGACGCGCGCCTCCAGCGGCGTGAACCCGTAGACCTCCTCCAGCGAGGGCAGCACGAGGGTCTGGGTGCTCGCGAGCACCTCCACCACGCCGTCCTCGTCGAGGAACCCGCGGAAGCGCACGCGGTCGGCGACGCCCAGCCGAGCCGCCTGCTGCCGCAGCGCCGGCAGTTCCACCCCGTCGCCGACGACGTCGAGCTCGGGCGACCCGTCGAGGCGCGCGAAGGCCTCGATCAGCGCGCCCACGTTCTTGCGGGCGATCAGCTGGCCGACGTAGACGTAGCGGTGGCCGGCGGCGTCGGGACCGGTGCCCTCGCCCAGGCCGGCGCGGATCTCGCGCGGGCGATCGCCGAAGAGCCCGAGGTCGATGCTGTTGACCGACTCGACGATCCGCTCGGGCGCGACACCCGAGGCGATCGACGCGTCACGGGCGGCGGGACCGGGGACGACGACCGCCCCGGCGTGGGTGAACAGCCAGCGCCGCAGCCGGTCGACCGGCCCGCTCGCGAAGCGCCGGCTGGTCAGGGTGCTCTCGGAGAAGATCACGTACGGGACGCCGCGGCGGACCGCGCGCAGCATCGTCCACGCGCTCGCCAGCTGCGCCCAGGTCGGGATGACGATCACGTCGGCGTCGAGCACCGGTCGCGTGGCGCCGGGCTTCAGGACCGCCTGGTACGAGTCGAGGCTCGCCAGCGGGCCCCGGCGCGGGATCTGCCAGCACGGGACCAGTGCGGAGGCGTACCCCGGGTGGGGACGGTAGCGGAAGTGGCGCTCCGGCTCCTCGGTGAAGAGGAAGTGGACCGTCAGGTCGCCGCGCCGCGCGAGCTCGCAGAACAGCGGTTCACGGTAGGGAGCCTGCGCGTCGGTCATCCACGCGATCTCCATCGACACCTCACCCCATGCTCAGTCAGCCTGCGTAACCTAACGACCTCGGCCGTCTTTCGTCAGGATGGAGCAAGGTGCATCACTCTCGGACTACTGCCGTGGTCGAACTGGAGCCGCTGGGGCACCGTTTGCGCTACGTCCGGTTGCTCCTCGAGGGGCTCCCGCCTACGGAGCGTCTCCTCCTCGTGTCGCCGCAGGTCGCCGCCTCACCCGAGTTCCGCGAGCACCTCGCCGACGCCGAGGTGATCGAACTCGGCAGCGACGACCACGACACCGCGATCCCCGAGGCGCTGGTCACCGCGACCGAGCACGGCGCCGGCCACCTCGTGATCCCCGACGGCGACAAGGCCGTGCGTCCCCTGCTGCGGACGCTCCTACGCGGCTCGCTCTCGCTGGCTCGACCGCGCCGGCCGCGGATCACGCTCCTGCTCATGCGCACGGCGACGCCCGGTGGACCCGAGGCCGCCACGGTCGGCATGGCGCTCAAGCCTGCGCTCGTCGCGGCTCTGAGACGGCTGCCGGCGATCCGGGTCCTCTTCCTCACCGACGCCTTCGGCGTCGTCACCCGCCGGCCCGGCTTCCCCGGCGTCAGGCCTGTCCGCGATCCGGTGACGCCGGTGGCCGAGCTGCCCGGGGGACACCGGAGCGGACGCACCCGCATCGGCGCCCTCGGCGTGATCAGCGCGCGCAAGAACGTGCCCGTCCTGGTGCGCGCCGCGGCCCGCCGGGACGACGTCGACGTGGTCCTCGCCGGCCGCTGCGAGCCCGACGTCCGCGCCTTCCTCGACACCGACCCCGACGCCGAGAGGCTGCGCACGGAGCACCGTCTGCACGTCGACGACCGCCTCCTCGACGAGGACGAGTTCGACGCCGCGCTCCGGTCGGTCGACGTCGCCGCGGTGCTCCACGACAACGACGCACCGAGCGGCATCGTCGCCGAGGCGTGCGCCCGCGGGGTACCGGTGCTCGGCCCGGATCGCGGCTGGATCGCGACGGTGCTCGACGCCACGGGGTGCGGGGTCGGCGCCCGCGTCGACGACCCGGAGGACGTCGTGAAGGCGATCACCCGCCTGCTCGCCGACCGCGAACGCTACGTAGTCTCGGCGCAGAAGGCGGCGGGTGTCCTGGGGGTCGACGACTTCGTGACGGGTCTCCTCGACGACCGAGCGTGAGATTCCGGCACGGACACCCCGGACGACGTTGACCCGATCGGGTAGCCTCGCGTTGGTCCGAACGGCCGTGCCCTCTCCGGCACGAGACGAGCTGGGGGTGACATGGCGCGGCCGATGCGGACCCTGTGGGGCTCGCTGACCGCCCCCACCCTGCCCGCGTTCGTGGCCGCCGCCGCGATGCTCGCGACGCTCCCGCTGCTGCGCCCCGGCGTCTTCGGCGAGAGCACGGCGCTCGCCGGCTGCGCCCTCGCCGTGCTCGCCGCCGTCGCCGCCCTCCTGCGCCGCGAGCGGGTGCCGGCGCGCGCCGTGCCGGCGGTGCCGCTGCTCGTCGGCCTCGTGGCGGTCGCCTACCTCTGGATGGTCGGCCACGGCGCCGCCGTGTTCGCGCCCGACCGCATCCGCGACCTCTTCCAGGACTTCGTCCTCACGATCGGCTCGCTCGTCGCGTTCGCGATCGTGCTGGCCGACCCGCGCGCCCGACGGGCGGTCGCCCGCGGCTTCGTGATCGCCGTCGTGCTCGTGAGCGCGTCGTGGGTGGTGACCGCGCTGTTCTGGGGCGTCGCCGGCCTGGGCGCGGGCCAGATCGCGACCGTCCCGGTGGGCACCGTCGAGCCGCAGCCCGTGTACTTCCCGTTCACGATCAGCTACTCGACCTCCGAGGTCTTCGGGCTCGAGGTGCCGCGACTGACCGGGTTCGGCCGCGAGTCGGGCTGGATGGCCATGTCCTGCGCCGTGGCGTGGTTCCTCTCCGACGCCGTGGGCTATCGCGCGCGCTGGGTGAAGGTGCTGATCCTCGCGGGGCTCGCCGGCACGCTGTCGACGGCCGGGTTCGGCGTCTTCGTCGTCGTGCTCGCGCTCGACCTCTTCCTGCGCCCGCGCGGCGGCATCGGGCTCGGCGGGTTCCTGCGCCAGATCGGCGGGATCGCGGCGATCGCCGGTGCCGGGTGGGCGGCGCTCTACGCCCCGGTGCTCGGGCTGTCGGCCAAGCAGACCTCCAACGAGGCCTCCCTCGCCGAGCGCCAGGACGCCACCGACGCCGGCATCCGCGCGTTGACGGAGTCGCCGCTCGGCGGGCTCGGCTCCGAGAAGCAGGCGGGCATCAACCTGGTCTCCGACGTCGCCGTCAACGGGCTCCCGTTCGTCGTGCTCGTCTCGCTGGCGATCCTCGTGCCCGCGTTCGTGGCCCCGGGCCGCGGCGCGGTCCGCGTCGGCCGGGCGGTCCCGATCGCGCTCGTCGTCTTCCTGACCCTGCTCCTCTCGCAGCCCGCGGCCGCGTCGACCTGGGCGTTCGCGCTCGTCGCCGTCGCCTGCGCCGCGGAGGGGCTCACCGCCGAGGAACGGGCCGAGCCCGGTGCGCCGGCGTTGGCCCGCTGGCACCGCTGGTGGGCGGGCCGCTCCTCGGTGCCCGATCCGGCCACCGCGTCATCGCCGACGCCCCCGCCCGTCCCCGTCCCGTCCCCGGCCCGACCCCCCGCGGCCCTCGGAGGAGATCGTTCATGAGCGCGCGCGAGTACTGGACCGTCCTGCGCGAGGACCGCAAGCTCATCGCCGGCGTCCTGGTGCTGTGCCTGCTGGGCGCGGTGCTGCTCGACGTCCTCCTGCCGCGGACGTACACGTCGTCGGCGGTCTTCTACGTCGCGTCGGCGCAGCCCGAGTCGTCGTCGACCGACGCCTACTCGGGCGCGCAGCTCTCCACAGAGCGGGTGAAGTCCTACACCGAGCTGCTCCAGGGCCCGCGGGTCGCCCGGGACGCGTCGCTGCTGCTCGGCGGCACCCCGACCGCGGACGAGATCCAGGGCGCGATCACCGCCAGCTCGGTGACCGAGACCGTGGTGCTGACCCTCGAGGTCACCGAGCGCTCGCCCGACGACGCGCGGCTCGTCGCCGGCGCGGTGTCGACGGCGTTCACGCGGCTCGTCGGCGCCATCGAGTCGACCGGCGGGGTGGTCAACCGGCCGATCGCGACCGCCGAGGTGATCCTCCCGCCGACCACGCCCGACGAGCCGTCGGGCCCGCGGACGACGATCCTGTTCGCGGTCGCGCTGCTCGTGGGGCTCGTGCTCGGCGTCGGTGTCGCGCTGGCCCGCCGTGCGCTGCGCGACGCCGTCGACAGCCCCGACACGCTGGCCGAGCGTCTCGGCGCCCCGGTGCTCGGCGTGGTGCCGGCGCTGCGCCGTGCCCCGAAGTACCCGGCCCTGCTCGCCGAGCCGCCGACCGGCGCCCGCGGCCGCAACGCCCGCCGGATGCGGGCCCGCGCCGAGTCCTACCGCCGCGCCCGCGCCGCGCTGCGCTCGGTGGCCGAGGACCGGCGCTGCCTCGTGCTGACGGGCACCGGGCCGGATCAGGGCACCTCGACCGCCGCCGTCGACCTGGCCGTCGCCTTCGCCGCGTCCGGCGCGTCCGTCTTGCTCGTCGACGCCGACCTGCGCAGCCCGACCCTCGCCGACACCCTCGCGCTCGACACCCACGTGGGCCTGCGCGAGGTCCTCGAGCAGGGCGTCGCGCTCGAGGCCGCGATCCAGCGCTGGTCGCGCGGCAGCATCGACGTGCTGACCGCTGGCGCGACCGGCGCGCGGCCGAGCGAGGTGCTGATCGGCGGCCGGCTCGACTCCGTGCTTGCGACGCTGCGGGAGCGCTACGACCACGTCATCGTCGACACGCCCGCCGTCACCGACGCCGCCGACGCCGTCGACGTCGCCCGCCACGCCGACGGCGTCGTGCTCGTGTGCCGCCGCGGCAGCACACGCCCCGACGACATCGACGCCGCCGCCTCGGCCCTCGGGCTGGCCGGCGTGCCCGTGCTCGGCGCGCTCCTGACCTGGGCGACCGACGTCCGGGATGCCCCGGGCGGCGCCCGCCGGACGATGCTCGCCCTGCCGTCGGGCTCGTCGTCCCAGTCCGAGGAACCGACACCCGCGCCTGCTCCCGCACCGGCCCCGACTCCGGCTCCGGCCCCGCGCGAGCCCGAGCCGGCTGCCTGGTCCCCGTCGCGCACCGTGCGAACGCGCCCGGAGCCGATGCCAGCTGACGAGGCGGACGGCGACCACCCGACCGCCCGGGTGCGCGCCCGCGGTGCCGCGCCCGAGGAGAGCGCGACGCCGAAGCGGACCACAGCCGAGCGCACGCCCGCGCCCACGCCCGCCGAGAGCCAGCCCGGAACGACGCGGCCCCGCCGTCGCGCCACCCGCGGCACGATCACCGTGCCGAGCCCCAACGGGCATCGCCCGGAGTAGCCGCTTCCGCGAGGCGCCCGACTGGTGGTATTCGTCCCTTTCGTCACGATGAAGGGGGCGCCATGGAGGTCGGTCTCGGGCTGCCCAACGGGGGAGCGGACGTCGACCCCGGCGAGCTGGTGCGGCTGGCGGTCGGCGCCGAGCGGATCGGGCTCGACGCGGTCTGGGTCGTCGACCGGTGGCTGCGGCCCCACGCACCGGTCGCGATGCCCGGCGTGCCGGTGCTCGTGACGATGCCCGCCGAGTACTACGCGTCGGTCTACGACCCGATCGACCTGCTCTGCCACCTCGCCGCCCGCACCGACCGGATCGGGCTCGGGACGAGCGCGATCAACGTCCTCTACCACCCGCCCGTCCTGCTGGCCCGGCGTCTCGCGACGCTCGACCGCCTCAGCAGCGGACGGGCGCGGGCGGGCGTGACGTCGGGGTGGATGGCGGAGGAGTTCGCGGTCGCCGATGTCCCGCCGAGCGTCATGGGAGAGGGGTTCGACGAGCACCTCGCGGCGATGCGGGCGGTGTGGGCGCCCGACCCCGTCGAACGCGACGGCACGCGCTTCCCGATCCCGCGCTCCGACATCGGGCCGAAGCCGGTCGGCGCGATCCCGCTGCTCGTCGGCTACAACACCGCGGCCGGCCTGCGACGCGCGGCGCGGATCGGGGACGGCCTGCACCCCCACCGCAACGGCCTCGCCCACCTGGCTCGTGATCTCGAACAATGGCGGGCCGACGCGCAGGAGGCCGGCCGGGATCCCGCGATGATGCCCGTCGTCCTGCGCGTGGCCGCTGACCCGACGGCCGCCGACGCCCCCGGCGAGGTGTTCACCGGACCGCCCGAGCGCTGGCCGGCAGACCTCGTCGCCCTCGAGGCGCTCGGCGTCGACCACGTGCTGCTGCAGTTCCCGCCGGGCACGTCCGTCGACGAGACCCTCGCCGTCATGACCCCGCTGAGCTCAGGAACTCGCGCAGCGCCTTCGTGATCTCGTCGGGCGCCTCCTCCGCCAGGAAGTGTCCGGCGTCGAGCGCGCCGCCGCGCACGTCGTCGGCCCATTCCCGCCAGACGGCGAGCGGCTCGTACCAGCTGTTCACCGCGCCGGTGGCGCTCCAGAGAGCGAGCACCGGGCAGCGCATCCGGTGGGCGCCGCGGTCGGCTTCGTCGTGGGCGACGTCGACCTCGGCGGCCGCGCGGTACTGCTCGCAGACCGCGTGCACGCGGGCCGGGTCGCGGAAGGTCGCGGTGTAGCGGTCGCGGACCCACGGCGGGAAGGCGGCGGGGTCGTCGGACCAGGAGTCGAGCATGTGGTCGACGAGCGTGCCCGGTGCGCCGAGCACCAGCTGCTCGGGCACCGGTGCCGCCGCGGCGAGGAACGACCAGACCCAGTAGCCCAGCGCGAACTCCTGGCCGGCGCGGGCGAACGCCTCGGCGGTCGGCACGACGTCGAGCACGGCGAGGGCATCGACGTGGTCGGGGTGGTCGAGCGCCATCCGGTAGGCGCACCGGGCGCCGCGGTCGTGGCCGGCGACGGCGAACCGGTCGTGGCCGAGCGCGCGCATCACGGCGAGCTGCTCGGCGGCCAGCGCGCGCATGGAGTGGTCGTCGCTCGTCCCGACGCCGCTGCGGCCGTACCCGCGCAGGTCGGTCGCGACGACGGTGAACCGCTCGGCGAGGGCCGGGGCGACGTGGCGCCACATGAGGTGGGTCTCCGGGATGCCGTGCAGGAGCAGCAGCGGCGGACCGGAGCCGCCGACGCGGCCGTGGATCGTGGTGCCGCCGACGGTCACGTCGACGACGTCGAAACCCGGGAAGAGAGCCACGACCTATGTGAGCACTTTCCGGCCCTATAGGGGCAGAAAGCGCTCACATAGACGCCGGGAGGGGTGCTCGGCGGGCGCGGCGGGCCACGACGCAGAGCAGGACGAAGATGATGACCTGGCTGACGAGGTAGCCCGCGGCGGCCCAGACGGCGCCCCCGAAGGACGACAGCACCAGGGTCGCGGCGAGGCCGAACGCCAGCCCGACGGCGATCGCGGTGGCGACGCCGCGCTGGTGCCCGCGGGTCTGCGCGATGATCGCCGGCGGCTGGTTCAGGGTCACGATCGCGGCCCCGACCGCGAGGATCGCGAACACCGTGCCCGAGCGTGCGTACTCCTCGCCGAGCAGCAGCGGGATCAGCGGCGGCCCGGCGAGCGCGACGAGCAGGGGAGCGACGGCCAGCGCCGCGCCGACCTTGATGACGCGCCGCTCCTCGGCGTGCAGGGCGTCGGGGTCGGTGCCGGCGCGCGCGAGCCAGGGCGCGGCGACGAGCTGCAGCGACGTCGCGAGGAACGTCAGCGGGCCGATCAGCCGCCCGGCCGCGGCGTAGAGGCCGCCCTGGAACGCGCCGGCGCCGAGCGTCACGAGTGGCGTGTCGAGCTGCTGGGCCTGGGCGGCGAGGTTGGACAAGCCGAACCCCAGACTCTCGCGGGAGTGGGAGACCAGCTCCCGCGACGCCCGCGCCCGCTCCGGCGGCGCGCCGAGGAACCAGCGGTCGAGCAGCGCCTCGGCCACGAAGCTCGCGGGGATCGCCGCCGCCAGCGCCACCTCGCCCCACCCGAACGGCACGAGCGCGAGCGCCACGCCCAGCCCGACGACCCGTCCGACGAGCTGGCCGATCGAGGCCTGAGAGAACTTCTCGGCGACGCGCAGCAGCCCGTGCGCGGTCTGCGCCTCCCACATCGCCGGACCGGTCAGCGACAGCAGCAGCGCCGCCGCGAGCGAGGGCGCCAACCACAGCGCCACCGCCAGTCCCACCGCGAGCAGCAGCAGCGACCAGCGTCGCTTCGCCCGCACGAGCGCTCGCGCCGTGGCCACCGGCAGGCGCCCCGCCGCGGTCTCGCGCACCGAGTAGTTGATGAAGCCGGCATCGAACACCGTCGCCGCGATCTGTCCCACCGCGGCGACGGTGGCGATGAGACCCAGCGTGGCCGGGTCGATGGAGCGGGCGCCGACCACGTAGGTCAGGCCCAGGACCAGCTGGCCGGCGACCAGCGTGCCGGCGACGCCGCCGATGCGGCCGAGGAGGAGCCCGAGGGCGCCGCCGGGTGCTCTCACTTCTGGAGTGCCGCCAGGTCGGCGTCGACCATGAGGTGGGCGAGTTGTTCGGGCATGGTCTGGGCCTTCCAGCCCAGGTCGCGCTGGGCTTTGGACGCGTCGCCGATCAGGGCGTCGACCTCGGTGGGCCGCAGGTAGGTCTCGTCGAACCGCACGTGCTCCTCCCAGTCCAGCCCCACGCGCTCGAAGCAGTACTGGGTGAACTCCCGCACGGTGGTCGCGGTCCCGGTCGCCAGCACATAGTCGGCGGGCTCGGGAGCTTGGAGCATCCGCCACATGCCCTCGACGTACTCCTGCGCGTAGCCCCAGTCCCGCACCGCGTCCAGATTGCCCAGGTAGACGTGCTGCTCGAGGCCCGCCTTGATCCGCGCCGCGGCGCGGGCGATCTTGCGGGTCACGAACGTCTCCCCGCGGCGGGGGGATTCGTGGTTGAACAGGATCCCGTTGACCGCGAACAGGTCGTGGGCCTCGCGGTAGTTCCGGGCCATCCAGTACCCGTAGACCTTCGCCGCCCCGTACGGGGAGCGCGGGTAGAACGGGGTGTCCTCGTTCTGCGGCGGCGGGGTCGCCCCGAACATCTCCGAGCTCGACGCCTGGTAGTAGCGGGTGTCGACCCCGACCATCCGGATCGCCTCCAGCAGCCGGGCGGTGCCCACGCCGGTGGTGTTGCCGGTGTACTCCGGCTCGTCGAACGACACGCGCACATGCGACTGGGCGGCCAGGTGATACACCTCGTCCGGGCGCACCTTCTCGATCAACGTCACCAGACGGCTGGAGTCGGTGAGGTCGCCGTAGTGCAGCACCAGGCGCTGATCACGCTCGTGCGGATCCTGGTACAGGTGATCGATCCGGCCGGTGTTGAACGTCGAGGAGCGCCGGATGATCCCGTGCACCTCATAGCCCTTGCCCAGCAGCAACTCGGTCAGATACGACCCGTCCTGCCCCGTGATCCCCGTGATCAACGCCCGCTTCACCGCTGCGCTCCCTGCTGCTCGAGGAACCACTGATAGGTCGAGGCCAGACCCTCGGCGAGCCCGATGGTCGGCTTCCAGCCCAGCGCCTGGAGACGTGAGACGTCGAGCAGCTTGCGCGGCGTGCCGTCGGGCCGGGAGGTGTCGTAGACGATCTCGCCGGTGAAGCCGACGGTGTCGGCGACGAGCGAGGCGAGGTCCGCGATCGGGACGTCCTCGCCGACGCCGACGTTGATCGGCGCCGGGTCGTCGTAGGTCTCGAGCAGGTGCAGGCAGGCGGCCGCGAGGTCGTCGACGTGCAGGAACTCGCGCCGCGGCGTCCCGGTGCCCCAGACCGTCACGGTCGGCGCTCCGGAAACGCGCGCCTCGTGGAACTTCCGGATCAGCGCCGGCAGGACGTGCGACTTCTCGAGGTCGAAGTTGTCGCCGGGCCCGTAGAGGTTGGTCGGCATCGCGGAGATCCACGAGCGCCCGTACTCGCGGCGGTAGGACTGCACGCCCATGATCCCGGCGATCTTCGCGATCGCGTAGGCGTCGTTGGTGGGCTCGAGCGCTCCGGTGAGCAGGGAGTCCTCGCGGATGGGCTGCTCGGCGAACTTCGGGTAGATGCACGACGAGCCGAGCAGCAGCAGGCGCGGAACGTCGGCGCGGTGGGCGGCGTCGAGCAGGTTCGCCTGGATGCGCAGGTTGTCGTGCAGGAACTCGACGGGCTCGGCCGCGTTGGCCGCGATCCCGCCGACCCGCGCAGCGGCGTCGACGACGATCGCCGGCGCGGTCTCGTCGAGGAACCGCGTCGTGGCGGCGACGTCGCGCAGGTCGACCTGGCTCGAGCGCACGCCGACGACGTCGGTGAAGCCGGCGGCGCGCAGGTGGCGCACGACGGCAGAGCCGACGAGACCCGACGAACCGGCGACGAAGACCCGCGCGTCCCGCGGCAGCGGTCGGCCCGGCTCCCAGCTCGAGAGTGGTGCAGTCACGGAGTTCCCCCCTCGGATGCGCGGGAGGCGGCGAGGTCTTCCACCCAGCGCTGGTAGTCACGGTGTGCGGCGGCGGCGCCGAGGTGTTCCTCCGCATAGGCGCGCCCGGCGGTCGCGAGCGCGTCGATGCGGGCGGGGTCCCCGGCGAGCCCGCGCACGGCGTCGAGCAGATCCTGGGGGCTGCCCGGGTCGACGCGCACGCCACCCCCCGATCGACGGATTTCCGCCGAGGCCGCGCTCCGCTCCCAGGTTGCCGCGACGACGGGCCGACCGGCGGTGAAGTACGACGTGAGCTTGCTCGGCACCGACATCTCGGCGACCGTCGGCGCCTCGTTGACCAGCAGGACGTCCGCGGCCGCGAGGGCGTCGGAGAAGTGGTCGCCGGGAAGCGGATCACGGAACTGCAGGCGCCCGACGCCCTCGCCGCGCTCCTCCAGGGCCGACCGCTGGTTGCCGTCGCCGAGCAGGACGAAGCGCACGTCGGCACCGCGCTCGTCGGCGAGGCGGGCGGTGTCGACGACGTTCTCCAGTCCTTGCTTGAGCCCCATGTTGCCGGCGTGCAGCACGATGACCTCGTCGTCCCGCCAGCCGAGGGCGCGACGTGTGGCGGAGCGATCGCCGGCCCCGGAGGCCACGTGCGACCAGTTGCGGATCACGGTGACGCGGTCGCGGTCGACGCCGAGCCGCGCGACGCCGTCGGCGAACTGGTCGTGCACCACGGCCACACCGTCGGCCTGCTTCAGCAACCAGCCCTCGAGCTTGGCGGCCGCCCGCCCCGCACCCGCCGACGCGATGCCGGTCTCGGAGACCGCCCTGCTGTAGAGGTCCTGGGTGACGACGCCGAGCGCCGTCAGCCCGGGCTTCCGCCATCGCAGGCCGGCGAGGACGGTCAGCAGGACAGGACTCACAGCGATGACGACGTCCGGGCGCCGCGCGCCCTGTCGACCGACCGCTGCGGCGTGCGCGGCGAACGTCGCGTCCATGACCACCCGACGGAGCGCCGACGGGTCGCGCGGGACCGGGTGCCGCACCCGCGTGACGGGCACTCCGCCGTCGGCGTCCTGGTAACGCAGCCCGAAGTAGCCCTCATGGACCGACCACTGGGGGTAGTGGGGGTAGCCGGTGACCACCCGGACGCGATGTCCGGCCTCAGCGAGCGCCGACACCATCCCGGCGGTGTAGGGGGCGTTCCCGGTGTGCTCCGGCGGGTAGTGCATGCCGAGGACCAGCACGTCCAGCCGGGCAGCGGGATCGAGTCGGGACCCTGATGGCGTCAGCACTCTGCGGCACTCCGGTTACTCCCCCCGAGTTACTCTGTCCACACGGACGGCGGAGAAATTTGACCCCCTGTCACCACCGTCGGCACCATACTTGTGTGGATCACAAGGCCGGTGTCAAGAGCGATGACGTATGCGTGACACCGCGTTCGGCTGAGATCACACCGCCGTCCGCGTCGGTATGCATCCCCCTCTTTCAGAAGCGGGACTACATCGCACGGACCATCGACTCGGTGCTGGAGCAGACCTTCACCGACTTCGAGCTGGTCGTCCTCGACAACGCCAGTACCGACGGCTCGAGCGAGATCGTCGACGGCTACGACGACCCGCGGGTCCGTGTCGTCCGGCACACCGAGACGGTCCCGATGATCGCGAACTTCAACGCCGCGGTCGCCGCGACGCGCGCTCCTCTCGTCAAGGTTCTCAACGCCGATGACCTCGTCGAGCCGGAGGCCCTCGAGCGTCAGGTCGAGGTGATGGACGCCGAGCCGGACGTCGCGGTGGTCTCCAGCCGCCACCACCTCGTCGACGACCGGGACCGGATCGTGGCCCGCGACCGCACCCTGCGCACCCCCGACCTCATCGGGCGCCAGGACAGGGCGACCGTGGTGCGCCGCGTGGTCCGCCACGGCGGCAATCCGCTCGGCGTCCCCGGAAACATGCTGTTCAGGCGCTCGGCGTTCGATCAGGTAGGCGGCTTCCCGACCGACGACGACTCGTTCGTGCTCGACGTCGCGCTGGCGGTGCGCCTCACGACCACCGGGGACTTCTACGGGCTGCCCCAGACGCTCTCGCGGTTCCGGCTGGCGTCGGGCTCGGAGAGCGGGTCCGACCGTCGGCACCACCTGCGGGCCCAGCGGGCGTTCGTGCGCGGGCTCCGTCGCGACCACGCAGACGTGGTCCGTTGCCAGGACACGGCACGCGGCCTCGCGCGGTGGCCGCTGACCTGGCTGCGGCACCACGTGCTCATGTCGGCGGCGTCGGACCCGGACGGTCGGGCTCATCGACTCGCGGCGCGGGTCCTGGCTCCCGGAGGGTGCCGAGATGATCGTCACGCCTGATCTCGGGCAACGGCGTCACGAGCTGCGGGCATTACGTACCGCGTCCGGATGAACACACAGACTTGGACCGAACAGCTGTCGCCCAAATGACACCGATCTTCACCTCGACGCCCATCGCAACGTAGGTTGCCGTTCGCTCGATCGGGTGACGTTCGGCGATACCCCATTTGCCACGCGCCCCGTGTGCCGCGAGAGGGGCGAAGGCGTTGGGACCGGTGGCGACCGGATCGACCGACACACCGCGGGCCGAGGTGACCCGGCTCCCCGGACAACCGACCGTGAGATACGCGGCCCCGATGGCCCCGGCGCCGGCGCGCCCGCTGCTCGGCTTCCGGTCGGCCGTGCACTGGCAGGCCTGGATGCTCGTCCTGCCGGTGGACGCCGTGCTGCTTGCGGCGCCGGTGTTCTGGCTGCCGCAGTACGCCAAGGCCGTCCTCGCGATGACGCTCATCGCGCTTGCCCTGCTCTCCGGAGGCGGGCGGTACCGAGCACGGCTGCACCTCTCCGTGCTCGACGAGCTCCCGATGGTCATCGGGCGCCTGCTCGTCGCGGCCGCGCTCGTCGCCTCGGTCTTCGCGCTGCGCCACGACGGCGAGGGCGTCGAGACCTTCCTGCTGATCGTCCTGCCCGGCCTCGGACTCGTGGTGCTCGGTCGTATCGCCACGACCCGGTTCATCCTCGCCGCCCGCCGGCGCGGCGTGGTCGCGCACCGCACCCTCGTCGTCGGCGGCGGGTCGCTGGCCGCCGACGTCATCGAGCTCCTGCAGCGCCATCCCCGTTACGGCCTCGCGGTCGCCGGGTTCCTCGACGACGGCCGCGACCCCGCGGCCTCGGCGTTCGCGCCGCACGTCGGCGCCCTGTCCGACCTCGAGCGCGTGGTCGCGGACAACGGCATCGACGTCGTGCTCGTGGCCGGCGGCGAGTTCGACGAAGCCGAGCTGCTCGACCGTGTCCGCAGCCCCGAGTGCGCCGGCTGCGACCTGCTGATCGTGCCGCGGCTGCCCGCGTTCGTCACCCAGACCGGCACCGGCGACCACATCGGCTCCGTGCCGATCACGCGCATCCGCACACCCCCGCTGAACGGCGTCAGCTGGGCACTCAAGCGGGCCTTCGACGTCGCGGTGAGTGCAACGTCCCTCCTGGTGCTAGCTCCGGCGCTCGGGTTCATCGCGCTGGCGGTGCGGCTCGAAGGTGGTCCCGGCGTGATCTTCCGGCAGGCGCGGGTCGGGCGCGACGGGCGCGAGTTCGAGTGCCTGAAGTTCCGCTCGATGCGCCCCGCGAACGAGCAGGAGTCGGCCACGCAGTGGTCGATCGTGGACGACGACCGGGTCGGCCCGGTCGGGCGGCTCCTGCGAAGGACGTCGCTCGACGAACTGCCGCAGCTGTGGAACATCCTGCGCGGCGACATGACGCTGGTCGGCCCACGCCCGGAGCGCCCGCACTTCGTCGAGAAGTTCTCCTCGGAGCACCCGCGCTACGGCCAGCGGCACCGCGTCCCGTCGGGGCTCACGGGTCTTGCGCAGGTCAGCGGCCTGCGCGGCGCCGACACCCCGATCTCCGACCGGGCGCGGTTCGACAACTTCTACATCGAGAACTGGTCGCTCTGGCTCGACGCCAAGGTTCTTCTCCGCACGATCAGCGAGGTCCTGTTCGCGCGCGGACGCTGACGACGTCCGCGCATCTACCCGTCGTCCCGAGAACAGATCGACCGTCACCTGCAGGAGCTGCTAGAGACGCCGGTGCGCTGACGATGTGCTCGACCTCGGTCACCCGGGTCGGGTCGTCGAGGATCGCCGCGAAGGCGGACGGCGCGTCGTGCTCCAGGGTCTGGCGGTCCACAGCGCTGGACGCGACGCGCTGGCCGTCGGCGGGCGTGCGGTCGTCGCGGGGCAGGAGCCGGTAGATGCCGCGCAGCGAGTTGTGGCGTGGCCCGAGCGCGTCCGGGCCGGTGTCGTCGACGCTGCCCTCGGTCAGGGCCAGGCCGAAGCGGCGGGCGCGGCTGATCATCCACAGCAGGGTGATGTCGGCGAGCTCCCGGTCGCCGTAGCCGCCGCCGACGTCGGAGTGGACGCCTGTGAACCACACCTGCTCGAGCTCCTGGCGGTGGCGCTCGGCATCGGCCGGGGCGTTGCTCGGCAGGGTCCAGAGGGTCGGCGGGAACGACCCGCGCCGCTCGTGCATCGCGAGCGCGTGGAAAGCCCCGTCGACGCGGCTGCTGAGGTCGGTGTCGTGGAAGCGGAAGCGCCGGTTCACCAGCCGGGCGAAGGCAACTCCGGTGACCGGGATGCCGAGCGCGCCGACGGTGTCGAACACGCCAATGAAGCGGATGCGCGGCTCGTGGGAGAACGAGCGCCGGAAGAGCTCCGACTCCAGTCGGCGAGGCTCGGACACCTTGGCGCGTGAGCGGTAGAGCGCGAAGGCGTCGTCGAGGTGGTGCTCGTACTCGCGGCGCAGGATGCCGCAGTTGTGGACGAAGCCCGCGGTGCTGCGCGCCGTGAACGCCCCCCGACTGAAGCCGAAGAAGAAGATCTCATCGCCGGGCTCGTAGGTGTCGATGAGGAAGCGGTACGCGGCGAGGACGTTGCGGGAGACCCCGGCGCCGAAGGCACCGCCGGTGATCCGGTCGAGCCGGCCGGCCGTGCCGACGCCCTTGTCGTAGAAGACCCGCTGGCCGTGGCCCTCGGCGTCGGTCTCCGCGACAGCGCGGGCGATCATCGAGACGTTGGTCGGGACCGGCAGCCCGTCGGCGTCCATCTCGTCCGGCGAGTTCCACGTGCCGTCACAGCACACGACCAAACGCTTCATATCGGCCCCTATCCGGCTGCGGTCACGTACGAGGAGGTCTGAGCGCGCGACGGACTGCAGCAGCGATCTCGGTGAGATCGGTGCTGGTGAGGCCTGCGTGCACGGGCAACGACAAGCACGTCGACGCCACGGCGTCGGCTGTCGGCGTCGGATCAGCGATCACCCGAGGATGTTCGCGATAGCAGTCGTACTGCTGCAGCGGCTTCGGGTAGTAGACGCCGGACGCCACTCCCTGCTCCCGCAGGCGATCGGCCAGCTCGTCTCGGGACAGGGACGCGAGGACGCGGACCGTGTACTGGTGCCAGACGTGTGTCCGCTCGGCCGCAACGGTCGGGAGCGCCAGCTCGGGAAGGTCGTGGAGGAGTTCGGCCAGAACGCGTGCGTTCGCCCGCCGGCGCTCCACCTGCTGGCAGTAGCGTGCGAGCTGGGGGAGGACGACGGCAGCAGCGAGGTCCGTCATGCGGTAGTTGTTGCCGACGACCTCGTACTCATAGCGCACGCGCATTCCTTGATTGCGCAGGACACGGAGGCGCTCAGCGACCTCGTCGTCATCGGTGGTCACGATGCCGCCTTCGCCGGCCGCGAGATTCTTGGTGGCGTAGAAGGAGAAGCAGCCGGTCCCGAAACCACCCACCGGTCGGCCCGCGAAAGACGCGCCGTGTGCCTGCGCCGCGTCCTCGACGATCCGCAGCCCCTGCTCCTCCGCGAACGGCGCGATCTTGCCGAGATCAGCGGGGTGACCGAAGAGATGGACCGGCACGACGGCAGCGGTCCGGGAAGTCACCGCCTCAGACATCGCGCCCGTGTCGATGCAGAAGTCCGACGAGTCGATGTCGACGAGACGGACGGTGGCCCCGGTCTCGAGGGCGGCGTTGGCGGTGGCGACGAAGGTGAACGCCGGGACGATGACCTCGTCACCAGGCCCGATGTCGAGGACGCGGAACGCAGCCACGAGGGCGGTCGTGCCGTTGTTCACCGCGACGGCGTGCCGCACTCCGCACATGCTCGCGAAGGCGGCCTCGAGCTCACTGACCTTCGGGCCCTGGGTCAGTCGGCCGGATCTCAGTACCGACAGCACCGACTCCTCGACGTCCGGGCCGAGGAGGACATCCGAGATTTCGATCATGTCGCGACCCTCTCGCGGCGCCACGCCGTGCCGAGTGTGTCGTCCAGAACCTCCGCGATGTTCTCCCGAAACCGCTCGACGCTGAACGATTCGGCGGTGCGACGGATCTGGGCGTGGTCCCAACGCGTGTCCCACGCCTGACGCAGCGCCGCAGCCATCGCGACCACCTGGTCCTCTGAACGTTCCGCGACCTCGACGAGCAGCCCGTTCTCGCCGTGGTGGACGTAGTCGAGCGCACCCCCGACCGCGGCCGCCACGACGGGGACCCCCGCTGCCAGTGCCTCGACCGGCGCGATCCCGAAATCCTCCTCGCCGGGGAAGACCAGGACGCGGGCTCGCATCATCGCCTCGCGGACGACCGGCCAAGGCGCTCGACCGATGAACCGCGTGCCGGGCGGGGCGGTGTCCTCGAGTCGTTCGCGCTCCGGACCGTCTCCGGCGATCACGAGGGGTAGACCGGACATCCTCGCTGCCTCGACGGCGATCTCGGGGCGCTTGTAACCGACGAGCCTCCCGAACCAGAGCACGTGGGAACCCTCGAGGTGTTCGACGGTCTGCCAGCGCTCGACCTCCACAGGCGGGTGCACGACGCGCGCGGTCCGGCGATGGGCGATCTCGATGCGACGTGCGACCGCCGAGGAGTTCGCGAGCAGGACGGTGGCCTGTTGCGCCACGTAGCGATCCCATGCGCGCAGCGGCGGCAGCACCCCGTGCCGGACCGCCCTCCGCGTCATCGCGGGTAGCCGCGACAGCTCGATGTCGGGTCGCCACAAGAGCCGGGACGGCGTGTGGTGATAAACGATCGACGGCCCGTCGAACCGTCTGGCCGCAGCATGGGCAGCGAAGTGGGAACTGATCAGGAGCGCGTCCGCCTCGATCCGCGTGGTCGCCCACGCTGCCATCATCGGGAGCGCGTACCGGGACCAGTTCGTCTGCGCGTGCGGCAGGCTCGACGGCCAGAGAGCTTCGACGGACGTCCGTGGAAATCGGTCCGAGGCCAGCGTCCGGTCCACGATGGCGGCCACGAGACGGCGCGCGCCCGAAACCTGCACCAACTGCTCCGCGACACACTCAGAACCCGCCCAGTTCGTCAGCCACTCGTGCGCGACGGTGATCCTCATGTCGGCCCCCTCCGAGTCCTTCAGCGACCTCGAGCCAGCAGGACTTCGGCCACGGTCCGCAGGAGCACCTTGGTGTCCATCCAGAGCGACCAGTTCTCGATGTAGTAGTTGTCGAAGCGTGCTCGATCGACGATCGGTGTGTCACCGCGTAGGCCGCTGACCTGGGCGAACCCGGTCAAGCCGGCACGCACCCGGTGCCGAGAGCCGTAGAGGGGCACCTCGACGGAGAACTTGTCCACGAAGTGGGGACGCTCCGGGCGCGGCCCGACCAGGGTCATGTCCCCGCGGACGATGTTCCACAGTTGCGGGAGTTCGTCGAGGGAGAGGCGACGGATCACCCTCCCGACAGGTCCAACCCGACGATCGCTCGCCACCGACCAGCGTGTTGATGCCTCCTCGTCGGTCGTCGGCCTCAGCGTGCGGAACTTGAGGCACGTGAAGACCCTCCCGTCGCGTCCGACCCGCTCTTGGCGGAACAGGACTCCCGGCCCGCCCTCGAGACGGACGAGCACCGCGAGGACGGCGAGTAGCGGCAGCAGGAGGACGAGCAAGGCGACGCTCACGGCGATGTCGAAGCCCCGCTTGAGTGCCCACGCCGGCCCGTGAAGAGCCGGATTGTTGATCCGCATCACGGGGATCGATCCGACGTGGTCGGGGAGACCGACCTGGGTGTGCAGCTGGTGCAGGCGGGGGACGACCAGCAGTTCCCATCGGCGCCGGGTGGGTACCTGGACGAGGTCCAGGATTGCTGTCTCGCCGGGACCGTCCGCAACGAGGACCGCCACGATGCGGTGTTCCTCGATGACACCCCGGAGGTCCTCCGCGCGCCCGAGGAACGGGACGCCGGCCACGTCACCGGCCGAGGTCTCGTCCACGTAGCCCGTCACGAGCAACCCGTATTGGGGATACCTCTCGAGAACCGTGATGATCTCGGCTGCGAGTGGACCGGACCCGACGACCACGGTGCGGTGTGCGACCCGACCCCGGCGACGGGCGCGCAGGATGATCTGTGTCGTGATGACCCGTCCGACGACGAGCAGGGTCGCCGACCACAGCGATACGGCGAGGAACGAGGCCGTCTCAGGTGTGTCGAAGCGCAGCGCCTTGATGGTCCCGACGACGGCGTCCGCGGTGGCGAAGCGTGCGAGCAACCACGGCAGCTCGTCGAGGACGCTCAGGTGCAGGCGAGCTCGGTAGCACCGTCCGTTCGTCAGGAGCAGCACCGTCAGCGCGGACAGCGCAGCCAGGGCGCGAGCGTTCTCGGGTGCCCAGAGCATCGGCAGCCCGATCATGACCGCGTCGACGGGCGGCACGATCATCCATGCGCGGATCGAGCGCATCCCACGCCACCGTGGCCGAGGTCTCGCAGGTGGTGCCACCGGAGCTCGCGGAGCAGGGATCCCGCTCACCACGGTGGTCGGGTCCCATCTGGTTCCCGTCACGATGTTCCCCCCAGATCATCGATGAGACGTGGTCGCTTGGTCGTCGTGCTCGTCCCGCTCGAACGACCGGCGACGGCGTGTGAGCCTGTTCGACTGCAGCTCGTACCGATGCGCGAAACGATCGGCGTGGAACGGGCGGGGGCCGGTCGTCTCGTAGTAGATGACCTCCACCCGGTCGAGGAGCGACGGCGCGATACCGGCGACCACTGCTTCCTCGAGCCCTTCGATATCGACCTTCAGGATGTCGATGCGGTCCTCGGTCCTCAGGATCTCGTCGAGTACCTCGTTGATGGATCTGCAAGTGACCTCGATCAGCTCTCCCTCGACGCCGATCCCTCCGTAACGGCCGGTCGGCTCCGTCCCGAAACTGACCTGCCCGTTCTCGAGGGCCACGGCGAACGGGTGGATCGTGCAGCGCTCTCGGAACGGCGCCGTGTTTCCGGCGAGCCGTTCGAGGTTCACAGGAACGGGTTCGAAGGCGTGGACACGGACGTGGTGATTGCGAGTGAGGAAGTAGAGGGCGCTCACGCCGATGTTCGCGCCGACATCGACCACGACGCGGACGTCGCGACGGGCCGCATACGTCCGCCTCGCGAACACCTCGTTGACGGTACGGACGTCGTGGCTCGAGTAGGTCGTGGGTGCGATCGTGCCGATCGGTGTCGAGATCGCACAGTGGTACGGGTAATCGCCGGCGGACGTCAGATACCGGCGCAGGAAATCCACGGGTTGGGGAAATACACCGCACATCGTGAGCAATGTGCGGTAGTGACCCCAATGCAGCGGTGCCCCCAGGACGAGAGGCAGGGACCGGCCGCCCACCTGCGAGCCGTTGCGCGTCTTCATGTGTCCGTCCCATGTCCGAAGCCGTTCCGGGATGCCGGCCCCACCATCGGCTCGGCGACAGCGCCGTCAGCCGGACCGGTGACCGCTTCGCTCGTCTCGGGCCTCTTCCGGGGTCGCGGAGACGGAACGAATCGGCGCGGCGAGGCGAGCGACTCGGGGATGGTCGGCGAGGGCGCCGACGGGGAACTCCGGTGACCGACGGGCTCCGCGGTGTAGTACGTGGCGTACTGCCCCACCGCGTCGCGACGGCGGGGCGCGTCCATCGTCAGCACGGTCCCCACGACCGGAGCGGACACCGCGGCGAGCGCCTCCTCGGCTTCGGCGATCTGGTCCCGGCGGGTGCGTCCTCGAGCGCACACCAGCAGGGCGCCATCGGCCACCCGCGACACGATGGTGGCGTCGGACACCGCGAGGACCGCAGGGGAGTCGAGGAGGATCACGTCGTAGAGCGGTCGGAGGGTGGCCACGACCTCGGGCAGACGCTTCATGGCGAGGACCTCGCCGGGTGTCGCCGCGGCGGACCCGCCGGCCAGGACGTCGAACCCCCCGGCCCACCAGCGCTCGATGGCTCGAGACGGAGGGATGTCCTGAGAGAGCACCCCGCTGAGCCCGATCGTGTCCTCCAGGCCGAGGAACGTCCCGATCTGCGGACGACGCAGGTCGGCCTCGACCACGAGGACCCGGTACTCCGCGGCCGCCAGGGAGATGGCCAGGTTGCACACCACCGAGGTCTTGCCTTCGAGAGGAGCCGCGCTGGTGACGAGCAAGACCTTGGACGGTCGCCCGGTATCGACGAAGTGGAGGTTGGTCCGTAGCTGGCGGAAGGCCTCGGTACGCGGGGAGTTGGGGAGCTCATCCGTCAGCAGGGGCCGCGCTGCGTAGGCGCGGTCATAGGGAATAGGACCGAGCAACGGCGCATGGACCAGGGCCCGAAGGGCGTCGGTGGAACGGACGGTCCGGTCCAGGGAGTGTCGTGTGAAGGCGGCTCCGATGCCGACCGCCGTCCCGGCGAGGAGGCCGAGCACGAGCGTCAGCGGAAGCCCCGTCGACGAGGGTGCTGTCGGAACGTCGGCCGGCTGGACGACGGACACGGAAACCGGCGGAATGCCCTGTGCTGCCGCGCGCTTCTCGATCTGCACGACCTCGGCCTGGAATGCTGCTCCCACCGCATTCGCGATCGCTGCTGCCCGCGCCGGGTCGCCGTCGGTCACGGCGATGTCGATGAGGACCGACTCCGCGGCGTTGGTCGGCGTGATCTGGGTGGCGAGGTCCGCGGGCGACTCCTGCAGGCCGAGCGTCCGGACGACGTCGCCCGTGACCTTCGTGCTCGTGACGAGCTCGAGATAGGAGGGAACCCGCTCGCGGGCGAGCTGAGCGCCCTCGTACGCCGCACTGGTCGAGTCGTTGGCTGCCGAGACGAACAGCCGGGTCGTCGCGGTGTACTCGGGCGGGCGCAGCGCCCACAGGAGGCCGGCCGCGAGAACAGCGACGACCAAGGGGACGACGACCAGCAGCCACCGCTCCCGAACGACGGTCAGGAGACTTTGTACGGTCACGACTCTTCCTTTCCTGTGGCGAGGAGCAATGTTCGCCAGGCCGGCTTGGGACTGCCGTCGACGTGGGTGATACCGAAGAAACACTCGCGGTCGTCCGTACATCCCGAATCGCGGAGGTGGTAGACGACGAACGCTGACACGTAGCCCGAACGGCGCGCGATCCCGATGTACTCGGCGAGGAACTTGGCCTGTTCGTCCTCGGACCGAGCTGCTGCTCCACCGCTGGTCGGGTTGCCGACCTCAGTGATCCAGAACGGCTTTCCCCGTGCCCCGTGCTCGTCGAAGCGCGACCTGATGGTGGACATCCGGCAGAAGCTCCACCGGTACATCGGATCGCACTCCTCCACGGGGTCGTTGCCGTAAGGGTGGATCGCGATCGCGTCGAAGTAGCCGTTCAGGTCAGGAGCAGCACGGTAGAGAGCGCCGATCCAGTCCTCGCGATCATCCACCCCGGTACTGACATCGGCGGACAGGAGAACCCGGACGTTCGGGTTCGCCTCGCGGATCGACGGCACGACGTACTTGACGAACTCTGCGTATGTGTCGGCGGCGGGGCGACCGCCGGAGAACTGAGCGAGATAGGGCTCGTTGAGCAGTTCCAGGGCGGTCGGCGCGAACCGGGAATCGGAGCGACCCGCCCAGAACGTACCTCCCGGACCGAACTGTCGTGCGAACTCCGTCATCCAAGATCGAGCAGCGGACCAGTCCGATGTGTTCTGTCCGCCAGCGGGCGCGAGCACGGGGAGGACGGAGAGGCCTCGGCTCGCGGCGACGTCGAAGACCGCGCCGTCGAGATCGCCGAGCCCCCATTCCTCCCGCACGAGCCCGACGCCGCTGGACGCGACCTGGTCCACACGCCCTGCTTCCAAGCCGTGTCCGCGCAGGTCGGCCACGAGCCCCAGCGTCATCGGGGAGCCGGATCTCGAGAGCTCGTCGGCTGCAGCCTTGGTGAGTGGGTCACAGGCCGAGACGGTCACGGCGAGGATGAGGACGCTCAGCACGGTGAGCGCGGTCCGCACGGTTCGATGGCGCATCACGACGGCACCTTCGTGTGTTCCGGCGTGGGCCGGCTCGACGTCGGACGCGACGCAGACGGCACGCTCGCGCCCAGGACGACCACAGCGAAGACGATCAAGGAGCCTGGTTCGAAGAAGAAGTAGTCGTTCCAGCCTTGGGCGAGGAGGCCGAGCAGGGTCGCGCCGAAGGCGGCCGGGAGCGGCGAGGGACCGGCGCGACCTGCGAATGCGGAGACGAGCGCACCGACCACGAGGACGACGAAACCTGTCAAGCCGATCCAGCCAAGATCGAGACCGAGCTGCGCGTACAGGTTGTGGCAGTGCGCTAAGGCCTCGTCCGCGACGACCGTGCCTTGGCGCGCTGCCAGTCGGAAGTTGTCGAAGCCGATCCCCGCAGGATGGGAGCTCAGCAGCTCCCACCCGCCTCGTTGGAGTTGGAACCGGACCGTGTCGCCACCCTGGACGGTGGCGAACCGGAGCTGGTAGTCCGCGACGTCCTTGGCGGGCAGCAGCGCGAGGGCGAGCCAGGCGAGGCCGACCACCGTCGACAAGCCTGTGATCAGGGAGCCGAGGCTGCGCGTCCGGAGGATGACGAGAGCGGTCGCCCCGACGACGACGAGGATCAAGGCTCCTCGCGACTGTGTCACCGCCAGCGAGTACGCCCCTCCCACCAGCGCGGCCGCCGGCAGGAGTGCCGCGAGGGGACGCCGGGAGCGCACGGAGTTCCCCAGCAGACCGAGTGCGAGGACCACGACGACGGCCTCGAAGTTCGCGAAGTTGCTGTAGTAGCCGAACGTCGAGTCGACGACCTCGTCGTAGGGCTCTCCGACGAAGGCGTAGACGCCGACGCTCTGGAGATAGGCGAAACCGGCGGCGACGACGCCCATGGCGAGCAGGACCATCACGAGGCGGTGCAGGAAAGCGCGGTCACGGGACGCGATGGCGACCCCGCCGAGGACTGCGTTGGCCACGAGGAACCAGCGCGCCGTCCCGACGGCGGCCCCGGCGGAGTCGGTGGCGAGGAGCGTCGCGAGCGCGCTACCGACCAAGAGCAGACCCAGTCCGCCGCGTACTGCGCCGGGTGCTGTTCGGCCGGCCCAGGCGAGGACGAACGCCGGCGCGAAGAGTGCGAGTGCGATCACCGACAGCTCGACGACCCCGCTCCCGACGGCGATCGTCCGATCGACGACCGCCAGGACGACCGTTGCGTACAACCCCACCTGTGGTCGACCGAGGGCGAGCAGCGCGAGGACGCCCGCGGCCGCCAGGAGTGCCAACTTCACCATTCGTGGGCCGCCGCCGACCGTGATCAATCCCCCGACCAGCACGACGGCCACAGCCGACGCCGCGACGAGCCACAACGCGGTCACCAGGACGCTGAGCCAACGTTCCCTGTCGCGGGACGACACGGTCCTGGGGAGGTTCAGCGCGCGGAAATTCGACGAGGTCAGGTCACTCACCTCCCAGGGAGATGGCGACGGTGATCGCTCGGAGGAGGCCCTCGGCTACTTCTTGCGTCGGTTCGCGGTCCTCGCCAAGGGCTGTCTCGATCGCTGATCGGTCGAGGATCGACCACAGAGAGAGCGGTCCGTCGAGGACGAGCGGACGGAGCTTCTCCCGGTGACGGACGAACCAGGTGATCGACCACGGTGCCGAGGAGTCGTCCTCCGTCCGGCCCGATCTGCGCACGCGACCTGCTGCCAGGGCTGCGCCTCGCATCGTCGCGTGGGCGGTCGCCAAGCGGCGATGTCGCACGCGCCACGGGCCGTCGAAGGGTATGCGGTCGAGCTGGGGCGCCGTCGCGTGCAGGAGGCGGCGGTGAACGAGCTCCGCGTAGCGCTCTGACGGATGCAGGGAGAGGGCGTGTGTGATGAAGGAGCGGGACGTGAAGGGAGAGAACAGATCGTCGGCCGGCGAGGACCGCCGGATCCCTGTCGATCCCCAGCACGCCACACGCTCGAACGTGTAGAAGGCCTCTGAGACCTCGTAGGGCCGCCAGCCCTCATCGAGGCGCTCCCGGATGAACCTACTGAGGTAGTCGGCGATCTGCTGGCGTGCTTCGCGACGGAGCAGGTTCGCGGGGTCGCGAGCCTTGAGTTGCAGCAGCAGGTCCTGGACCGCGGTGGAGCGGCGCACCAGGGGGCCACAGGTGGCCAGGGCACTGAGGGTGCCCGTGCCGCCGCGGGCGATCTCGCCACCGACACCCCATGCCTGGATGCCGACCCGGTCCACGACCCTCGGAAGTCGCTGGACGTCGTGGAGCTGGAGCAGACTCGACGAGCCGTCCGTCAACTCGACGAAGGACTGCGCGACCTCGACGTCGGCGCGGCTCTCCTCGGTGGGGTCCACCTGAGGGATCCGCGAGTGATCGAGATCCGCGGCGTCCGCGAGCAGACGGCCGATCTCGACGTCCGTGTCGCCCTCGTCGCCGATGGTGAGGGTTCGGGGGTGGGCGCCCGCCGCGAGCGCGAGGGCGAGGAGCAGCCGGCTGTCACGGCCTGCCGTGATCCCGCACGAGGCCGGGAGCCCGGGCTGCGTCAGCGCAGCTCGGGTCAGCTCGATCAACTCGCTCCTCAGCCGATCCGTGGCGTAGCGATCACCGGCCGCGCCACGCGCACGCGCGAGCGCGATGGCAGGGGAGAAGTCAGCGATCTCCTCGACGCCGCCGGCGCGATAGGCGCACCGGTGTCCCCGAGGAGTGGCCACGACCGACTCGACCGTGGTCCGTCCGCCTACGTACCACCCGAGCGTGAGGAAGCCGGCCACGCCGAGTGGATCCGGGTCGTTCGCCCGGACGAGGGTGCGGATGGCGCGCACGCTGTTCCCCACGGCCCAGCCGCCCTCGACGGGCGCGCAGTACAGCGGTCCGAGTCCGAGCGGGTCGTTGCGACAGGCGATCTCGTCGGTCTCGAGGTCGACACGAATCGCTGCGAACTGGCCTTCGAGGTCCTCGTGCCCGTACCAGTGCGACAGGAGATCGACGGCATCCCAAGCGCGCGGGCCCGTCCTGGTGCTGACCGGTACACCGTCGAGGCAGACCACGACGTCGTCGCCCCGCGCGACAGAGCGACGCGGGGCGATCTGGTCCTCGGTGTGCCCGACACTGGCAACGACGGTCCGACCGGACCTCGAGATCGCCGTCGTGGGTCGAGCCGCCGCGAGCTGGGGGTAGGAATGGGCGGCGAGGGTGCACGCGCGCGTCACGGGGTCCGGCGAGGTCGGCGCCGAGGCCACGAGGGCGAGAAAGAGGAGCACAGCCGATCACCCCTCCGCCGTGGCGGCCCGCGATGGCCGATCGGTTCGCTCTTCCGCGGGGGGAGACGCAAGCGCCGTCTCGATGAAGCCCTCGACCCGTCGGAGGTAGGGGCCGAAGGACAGTCCCTGCGCTCGACGGAACGCCCGCGTGCTCCGATCGGCCACAGATCGACCGCCTTGGAGCACTTCTGCCAGCGCTGCGGCGCACCCGAGCGCGTCGTCGCGTTCGAAGAGGACTGCCTCCTCGCCGTCACGGACGAGTTCCGGGATTCCCCCGACACGGGTCGCCACGAGCGGGATGCGAGCAAGAGAAGCCTCGATCGCCACCATCGGAGCGGGCTCCTCCCAGCGGGAGGGGACGACCCAGGCGGACGCGGCCGCGAGCTCGTCCCGCAACGTGTCACCCCGCCGAGGCCCGACGAGGTCGACCAAGTCAGCAACTCCGACGGCCTCGGCCCGGCGTCTGAGAGCAGCCAGGTAGGTGCGGGGACCGTTGCCGATCACCCTGAGGCGTGCTCGTACGCCATGACGACGAAGGAGCTCCGAGAGAGCCTCGATGGCGGTGTCGATCCCCTTGTCCTCGACCACGCGGCCGACGAACACCACGATCGGGTCGCCGGCCGGAGGCTCCCGACGGAGCGTCGTCAGCGCATCGGCAGCGGCGTTGACGGGGTGGACGACCACTTCGTGGACGATCTCGACAGCAGGCGGCGGCGCCACCGTGCCGCGCAGGAACTCGCTGTTCCAGCAGACGGCGGCGGGTTGGCTGCGAGGTCCCACGGCCCGGAAGCCCCAGAGACGGTGAGCCCGACGAACGAGGACGGACCACCACTGGCCCGCACGCGTGTCCTGCGGACGGAGATAGCGGAGGAAGAGATCACGCTCGTAGAGGCCACTGAACCATTGCTCGCAGACCCTGAACGCCAGTCGAGGGATGTGCTCCGCGAGCCGCGAGATCGCCAGATGGGGCAGGCCTACGGCGTTCCACACGAAGACGAGGTCGTAGTCGCGACCCTCGAGAAACCGCTCGACGCGACGCACCCCGGTCCATGTGTGGAATGGAGCGAGAAGGACTCCGAAGCGGTTCTCGGACGCGCGCGGCAGGATGCGGTGGACGTCTGGCCGGGGGGCAGCTCGGCGTCGGCCGTCTCGCGACGTCAACACGTCGATCTCGTAGGTGGAGCGGAGGTGCTCGACGACGTCCCGGCACTCGACCTCATAGCCGCCGACCACCACCGGCGGGTACAGGTTGGTGACCACGAGGAGGCGGGGCCGGCGGGGCATGGAGGACAGATCGCTCAGAGCCATGTCAGGCCCACTCCCTCTCGCGTCGGTCCGCGAGCAGACGGAGGTCCTCGAGGGTCACGGCGCGGACCGCGAGCCCGGCGATGGCGAAGACGATGGCGCCGACCAGGACGGAGAGCACGACCGGCGCATCTCGGAGGGGCAACACGGCGAGCGCCATGACACCCGCCGCGACGAGCGTGCGAGCCCACGCGGCGAAGGGGAAGGAGACGCCGGTGCCGCGGCGGAGCGCGGCGAAGGTCACGATCGCGACGGCGTACTCCGCGATCACGGTCACCCACGCCGTCGCCGAAGCACCGCCGACAGGCACCACCAGCAGGTTCACAGGGATGGTCACCGCGGCCACGCAGGCCGCGATCGCGCAGAACAAGCCCGTTCGACCGCAGGCCAGGGCGAGTCCGGTGGCGACGTATCCGGCACAGATGGCGGGGAAGCTCAGCAGCAGTACGGCGAGAACCGGCCCGGACGACGCGAACTCATTCCCGTAGACGAGGACCGACAGCGAGGACGACAGCAGGGCTCCGCCGACGGCGATCGGCACCGCCGCGAGCATGACGCTCTTGAGCGCGAGGGCGAAGAGGCGGGACCGCCGCTCCCTCGCGGCGGGTGAGTCGTCTCGCCACGTACTCGACAGGAGGGGCAGAACGACACTCAGGAGGGTCGCCGGGACGACCTGGAGGATATCGAGGACCCGAGCGCCGGCCGAGTAGTCGGCGGCCTCGCCGGCGCCGCGGAAGGCGTAGAGGACGACACCACCCGCGCGGTAGTAGGACGCGACGAACAGGCCGCCGAGCGCGACGGGCGCGGCGATCATGAGGATGGGGCGCAACGTCGACCACACGGCGGCGAAGCTCGGGGGAGCGAGGCGGCGGAACATCGCCCACGTGACCACCGACTGGACCACGTTGACGGCACAGAACGCGATGCCGAAGGCCAGGAGGGAAGCGTGGGTCGCCGCGAGGACGATCACGGCCGTCGTCCACAGGATGCTCTGCATCAGGAGCAGCGCGTTCTGCGCCTGCACGTGCAGCTTGGCCTGACCCACGGTCTGCAGTGACGAGAGCGGCATCAGCAACAGGGTCGCGGCACCGAGGACGGCGACCAGCCGCGCGTCGGGTGCAGGTTCGAGGACAGCGAACCCGATCGCCACGAACGCGGCTCCGAGCAGGCCCGTCATCGACCTGGCCACCACCAGCGCGCCGACGATCGAGGCCTCCGCGTCGGGCCGGACGGTCAGCTGGCGGACGACGGTCGTGGTGAGACCGAGATCGCCGACGTTGATCGCGATGGAGAGCAGCAGGAGCATCAGAGAAAACTGGCCGAACTGCTCGTGGCCGAGCCCGCGGGCGAGCCCCGCTGCGACCGCGATCCCGCCCGCGATCCCCACCACTCGCACGGCGAGCTGGATGACGAGGGCCGTCGAGAGATCGCGGCGAGAGCGAGCGGCCCGGACAAGGCTCAGTGACACGCCGCCTCCCGGTACGTGCCGGCAGTGGCTTCGGCGATGGTCGACCACCCGAAGCGCGCGCGTGCCATCTCGGCGCCCGCACGACCGCGAGCGGCGCAGCCGTCGGCGCCGATCTCGACCGCGGACAGGAGAGCGTCGACGAGTGCGGGGACTTCGGGTCGAGCGGTCACCCAACCGGTCACGCCGTCGTCGACGGCGTCGGGCAGGCCTCCCGTGGGATAGACGATCACAGGGGTCTCGAAGGCGTAGGACAACAGCAGGACGCCGCTTTGACTCGCGATGCGGTAGGCGAAGAGCGACACGTCGGCGGCCGCGAACCACCCGGCGGCGGCGTCCCACGACTGGTGACCCTCGATGAGGTGCAGTCGATCGCCTGATCCGACCTCGGCCTGCGCACACCGCACCATGCCGCCGGCGCCGGCGTCGGCTCCCGCCACGATCACGTGGAGCTCCGGGAGGAGCGGGAGCGCGGCCAGGATGTCCTCGATGCCCTTGTCGAGCCGCAGCTGCCCGAAGACGAGAGCGACGGTGGCGTCTCTCGGGATGCCCAGCTCGTGCCGGACGGTCGCCCGATCTCCGGGTGTGGCTCGCGCGGCGAGGGACCCGTAGTCACCGTGCGGAATGACGACGGCGCGCTCTCGACCGGCGCGTGTCAGTCGCGGAATGTCGGCGGACGTGTGGACCACCACCCGGGCAGCGAGGCGCTGACACACGGCGTGGGAGCGGGCCCAGCTCTGGCCACGGTCGAAGGTGTTGTGCGGGGTCAGCACGATCCGTGCTCCCGCGAGCCTGACCAGGACGGACGCGACCGCGAGCAGCGGTGGGAACTCACCGCTCTGGAGGTGGACGAGCCGGGTGCGGCGGGCAGCCGGTAGGAGCCGAGCGACACCGGCCAGGTAAGCGAGCCCGTTCACCGCGCGTATCAGCTGCATACGGCGAGCGACGGTCAGCGCCCAGGACCGCCGTCGGACGTAGGTGAACACGGGGTGCACCGCCGTGGAGGCCGGGTAGTCGACCTCGTGATCGCGGGCCGTGGCCACCTCGACCCCGACTCCGCGCTCGGCCAGAGCCGCGACGAGATCGGCCGTGTAGTCCGCCACTCCGCCACGGCCGCCCTGTTCGATCATCATCACCCGCACGCCGGCTGAGGTCGCGACCGGGCGCCGAGGTCGCGTCAGCACGGCGCCTCCGGCTCGGTGAACAGGCCGACACCGGTGCCGCTCCCACGGCGGAAGTGGTTCGACGGGACGTCGACGAATCGCGCGTATCGGCCGCCCTGCTCCTCGCACAGACGTTGGAGCACACCTGTGCGCCCGCCGGACGAGTCGAGCAGCACCGTGCGCGCCGCCCGATGGGAGAGCGCGAGCCCGAACTCGTGCTCGGCGTTCTCAGCCGTGTGAGGTGTGTCGTGGACGAGGAGGTCGACCCGCCGACCGAGCAGCGTGGGACCGAGGACGTCCGCCGTCGTTCCCTCGATGAGCTCCCACCGGTCGGCCAGGCGAGGAGGCACGACCCATCCGGACGCCGGATCGGCGTCGACCGACATCAGCTCGCCGGGATGGCCCTCCTCGGTGTTGAGCTCGAGGGCCCGCAGGAGCACGAGAGACCCGAGGCCGTTGTAGACGCCGCACTCCACGCAGAGGGCCGGCTTGAGGATGCGCACCAGGCCCCACCAGAGGAGGCGGTTGCCGAGCATCGCGCGGGACTTCAGATCGAGGCGCCGGCCCAGACGGGACCGCCAGCGCTCGTCGAACTCGACGTCACGCACACCTTCGTCGAGATACCGTCGCGCCGTACCGACGTCGCAACCCAGCAGGTCGGCAAGGAACTCCGCGAGCTCGTCGACATTGGCGACGTCGTACGTGTGACTCTCGACCTCGGGGTCCCAGAGCACGTATCGCACGTGCTCCCACCGGACGTCCCGGAGCGTCACGTCCGAGTACGCCAGCACCCGAAGCTTCGTGATCATCCGCAGACGTCCCAGCGACCTCATCCGTGCATGCCACTGCACGGGGAGTGCGCTCTTCAGTGAATCCTTGAACGAGAGGCGGGTCGCCGTGCGAGGGACCTTCTCCGTCACGGACATGTCGCTCACGCCTCTCGCACGTCGTGGAGGACGCGTTCGCAGACGCGGTCCACCGTGTCGTCGTCGATGCCGGCCCACAGCGGCAGGCACAGGTGCCGGTCCGCGGTCGCCTCGGCCACGGAGAGGCTCGCGTCCGTTTGACCCGCGTACTCCTCGAGGACATGGAGAGCCGGGTACCGGGTGGTCTGGATGCCGGCTTCTGCGAGGCTGCGGCGCAGGTGGACCCGCAGCTCGTGCGTATCGGTCAGCACGGGAAACGCGAAGTGCGACGACCGGGACACGGCCTCGTCGTCCCACAGCAGCGTGAGCCGCTCACTGAAGCCGAGGCGTTCGCGATACCGCAGGACCGCCGCCCGGCGTGCATCGATCTCGGCGGCGAGACGCGGGATCCGCGCGAGGCCGAGCGCGGCGCGAGGCTCGTCGAGGCGGTAGTTGTAGCCGAGATCGACGATGTCGTAGGAGTCCTCGTGACCGCGGTGCCGGTCCCAGGTCCCGGACGTCATCGCGTGCGATCGCAGGGACCGGACGATGTCGGCCGCGCCGCTCGATCCGGTCAGCACCGCTCCGCCCTCGCCGACGCTGAGCTGCTTCTTGGAGAAGAACGACACGCACGCGAGGTCGCCGCCCGTCCCGCACGGTCGGCCGTCGGCATACCGCGCGCCGATGGCCTGAGCCATGTCCTCGATGAGCACCAGGCCGTTCTCGTCGCACAGGGTCCGCAACGGCGCGAGGTCCGCGGTGTAACCGCAGAAGTGCACCGCGATGACGGCCTTCGTCCGCGGTGTGATGCGCCGGGAGACGTCCTCCACGGAGAGGTTCATGTCCGTCGGCGACGCCGAATCGCACAGCACCGGTGTCGCCCCGCAGTACCGCGGGGCGTGTGCCGTCGCGAGGAAGGTCATCGTCGGCACGATGACCTCGTCGCCCGGACCGATCCCGGCAGCCCTGCAGGCCAGGTGGAGCGCCGCGGTGCCGCTGGACACGGCCACGGCGTGGGTGGAACCCGTGAACTGCGCGACGGCGTCCTCGAACGCCCGGGTCCGTGGGCCCATCGTCAGCCAGCCGGAGGCGTAGCAGTCCATCACGGCCGCCACGTCGTCGTCCGTCACCACGACGTCGGTGAGGGGAACCGTCCAGGTCATCGGTGCAGTCCCTCCGCGATCGCCTCGACCACGCGGTCCTGTTGGTCGACGGTCATGTGCGGGTAGAGCGGAATGGTCAGTTCCGAGCGGGCCCACCGTTCCGACTCGGGCAGCGACTGCTCCCCGAACCGCTTCTCGTAGGCGGAGAACTCGTGGACCGCCGGATAGAACAGGGATGTCTGGACCGAGCGGTTCTCGCGGAGGTGGCGGCGCAGGGGCCCCTGACGCTCCTGGTCGGCGACGAGGACGGGCATCACGTAGCAGGCGCTCGTCGCCACGTCCTCGTCGCGGAAGGGCACGATCAGGCCGTCGAGCCCGCAGAGGAGCGACCGGTATCGCCGCACCAGCTCGCGTCGTCGGTCGATGTCCTCGGGGAGGCGTTCGAGTCGGGAGTGCAGCAGGGCCGCCCGTGGCTCGTCGAGGCGGTAGTTGTATCCCAGACCGGAGGCGTCGTACGTGTCGGTCGCTCCCGTGTGGCGGCTCCAGGTCCCGCTGGTCATGCCCTGGGAGCGCAGCCGTCGGGCGAGGGCAGCGACGTCGTCATCGTCGGTGAGGAGGAGCCCGCCCTCTCCGCACGAGAGAATCTTGTTCGAGAAGAACGAGAAGGCCCCGGCCAGGCCGATGGTGCCCAGTGACCGGCCGCCCAGCGTCGCCATGGGGGCGTGTGCGACGTCCTCGATCAGCGCGATGCCGTGCTGCCGGCAGAGCTCGCGGAGCACGTCCACCGCCGCCGGGTAGCCGGCGAAGTGCACGGCGCAGACCGCTCGAGTGCGGGGACCGATCAGCGAGGCCACCTGCACCGGGTCGATCCCGGGGTCGTGCGGCCCGCGGATGTCGGCGAAGACCGGCGTGGCTCCGCAGTACAGAGCTGCGTTCGCGGTGGCCGCGAAGGTGACGGACGGGACGATGACCTCGTCGCCGGGACCGACGCCGGCGCCGAGGTAGGCGAGGTGCAGCGCGGCGGTACACGAGGAGACGCAGACGGCGTGGCGTGCGCCGAGCGCCGCGGCGAAGGCGCTCTCGAAGGCGTCGACCCGGGGACCCATGGTGAGCCAGCCCGATCGCAGCGTCGCCTCGACGGCCGCGAGGTCGGCCGCGCTGAGCCGGAGGTCGAACAGCGGGATGGCGGGGTCGTTACCGGAGGCCATGTCAGTCCGTGTTCCGGTGCGCGCGGGCGAAAGGGTCCCCGAAGCGGCCGGCCTCGAGTCCCGCGATGACCTCCGTGATCCCGTCGGGGACGGTCATCGTGGTCGCGTAGCCGAGCTCGGCCGCGATGCGGTCGAACGAGACCTTGTAGTCGCGCGGGTCTTCCGCACGTGCCACGTACCCGACGGTCCCGTGCCCGGTCTGCTTCGTGATCTCCTCGACGAGGTCGAGCTTCCGGTAGTTCTCACCCGAGCGACCCACGTTGAACACACGCCGGCTGACCTTGTCGAGAGGCTGGTCGAGGACGTGGCGGACAGCGCGAGCGGCGTCGCGGACGTGGACGTAGGGGCGCCAGAACTGCTCGCCGAACACCTCGAGGTGCCGTCCGGCCCACAGATCGCGGGCGAACTCGTTGACGGTGAGGTCGAAGCGCATCCGCGGCGCCACCCCGTACACGGTCGCGAAGCGCAGACAGGTCGGCTCGAGCGGACTCCAGTCCTCGGACAGCAGCGCCTGCTCGATCCCGACCTTCTGCTCGGCGTAGAGCGAGACCGGCGCGAGCTCGCCGTCCTCGGTGATCGGCACCGATGGGTCGGCCATCCGACCGTAGTTCGAGCAGGTGGACGCGAACACCAGACGCTCCACGCCCCGGTCGCGGGCGTCACGCACGAGCTGCCTCGCGCCCTCGACGTTCACCTCGCGCGAGAGATCGGGGTCGACCGCACACGCGGGATCGCCCACGATCGCCGCGAGGTGCACCACCTCGTCGACCCCGTCGAGCGCCGTGGCACGCGCATCGACGTCACGGATGTCGCCCACCACGAGGTCGACCCCGCGCGCCCGGAGCTCCTCGGCACGCTCCTGCTGGTCGTGCAGCAGCACATCGAGTGCGCGGACCCGGCGCCCCGACGCGGCGAGCTCCGCGCATGCCTCCATCCCGATGTAGCCCGCGCCCCCGGTCACCAGCGCCGTCCGACTCATCCCCCGTGCACCTCTTCCGTGTTGTTCGATCCGGTCGCCCGGGTGGTGACAAGCGGCCCGCGGTCCTGGCCCAGCAGGGCCGCGGCGCGACGCGCGACCGCGCGTCGCTCGTAGGTCTCGTGCGCGATCGCGGCCACCCTCGCCCCGTGGCGCTCGCGCAGGTCCAGGTCGTCGCGGTATTCGGCGAGGACCCCCCGGAGGGCCTCTACGTCGTTCTCGGGCGAGCAGATCCGCCCACCGTCCTGCGGGATGAGGTCGTGCACGCCCTCGCGCCCGGTGGAGACGCAAGCCCGACCGGCCAGCATCGCCAGGATCACGGCGCGGGGTGCGCCCTCGGTCGGTGACGGGCAGAAGACCGAGACGTCCGTCGCCGACAGCACGTCCGCCACGTCGTCCCCCGGAGTCGGCACGATGTGGAGGCGCTCGCCCAACACCCGGCCACGGGCACGCAGATCGAATTCCGTCTCGCCGTCCCCGGCCAGGAGGAGGTGCACGCGCGGGTCGTCGAGCGCCGCGACGGCGTCGACGACGACGTCGTTGCGCTTCTTCGGGTGGAACCTCGAAACGCACCCGACGACGAAGGCGTCGTCAGGTATGCCCAACCCCAGTCGGACCCGCGCGCGCCCCGCGGCCGTGAACCCCAGCTCGTCGGTCCGCATGACGTTCGGGACGACGGTCACCTTCTCGGCCGGGACCCCGACGTCGGTGACCGACTGGCGCGTGCCCTCGGAGATGGCCAGCACGGCTGCGGCTCGCCGCGCGGCGGCGAGATAGAGGAGCCGGGGGAGTCCGCGACGCAGGGGGTAGGGCACCGGACCCCACTCGGCCCACACGATCCGCGGTGCCACACGGCGCGGCAGCAGCGCCGCGAGGAGTTGCTCCTTCTTGTAGTGCACGAGGAGGACGTCGAACGGAGCCTCGCGGCGGAGGGCCTCGCGCAACTCCAGCACGATCTTCGGCGCCTTGAGCACCAGGGCACGCCATGATCGGACCGACAGCTTCGGTCCGAGGTCGACGGAGCGGACGGTGACCCGCGTGCCCCGGCCCAAATCAGGACGATTGGTCAGCACGACGGTCTCGTGGCCGTCCTCGGCGAGGGCGTCGAGCATCTCGATCGACGCGAACTCGGCCCCGCCGGCGGCGTGGGTCGTCATGACGGATACGACCTTCATCGGCTCATCTCCACGGCGTCGAGGAACTCGCTCCAGCGAGTCGCGTACGGGGCAACGGCATCGACGAGGCGGATGAGGTCCTTCCATCCGCGCTCGGCCTCCCATCCCCAGTGCAGGACCACGGGTGTCCACAAGCCCGTCTCGTCCTCGATCCGTCGCTCGACCTCGGGCAGCACGTCGGCCGCGGTGCCGTACAGCGGCGGATAGGCGGGTAGGTACACGGCGTCGCCCCGCCACGTCGGCCCGGCGTGGAAGCCCAGCCGGAGGACCGACTCCGGACCACCGGTCACGACCCGGAACCTGGTGGCGAACTCCGGGAACTGGCGGGCGCCGAAGGTGTTGAAGGGTGGGACGAGGACGCGAGGCTGCAGGCCGGTTCGCTCACGCAGCGTCTCCAGGGCTCGATCGAGGAGATCACCCACCTCTCGCCGCGGGCGATGTCCCAACTCGGTGTGGAGCCTGGGATTCCGGAATCGTGTGCGGTGCTCGTAGCCGTGCAGGCCGAACTCGACCCCGTCGTCGGCGAGCGCCGCGAGGCGTCGGACCTCGACGTCGGAGAGGTCTCGGGCTGCCCCGTCGCGGGTCTCCGGGTCGTCTGCGACGCGGGGAACGACCGCGATCAGGTGGGGGCACCCGGCACCGGCGAGGATTTCGTGCCAGGGGGCGAAGGCTGCATCGTCGAAGCGAGGCCCCTCCCGCTCGGCGAGCCAGTGCGGGTACTCGTCCATGCGCACCAGCACCCGCGGGGGTCGTGCTCCGCTGCTCCCGAGCACCGCACGACGGGCTCCCGCTGCCGCGGCGGTGGCGTCGCGCTCGAAGTCCCGTCGGCCGCTGCGGCGCAGGGCGGCATGGGCGAGTCGTGACGGGAGGAACGGGACGCCTCTGTCGCGGACGGCGGCGCGTACGGGTTCCGACTCGAGCAGGGTCCGCTCGTCGACGTCGCCCGCAGCCAGCTCCGCGCCGAACATGAGACGTGCGGTCCGTCGCTCGTCGAGCGACAAGGTGCCCGTCATGCGAGCACCCGGCTCAGCGCTTGCACGGAGTATTCACGGTCGACGATCTCCCGGCCGGCCCGGGCGAGCCTCAGCGCGATCGCCGGCTCCAGTGCCTCGCGTACCGCCTCGGCGAAGGCATCGCCTTTCGGCTCGGCCTCGAGAAAGTGCTCGCCGGGCACGAGGCCATCCAGTCCGACAGCCGCTCGTGAGGTGGCGACCACCGGCACGCCATGAGCGAGCGCCTCGAGGAACTTCAGCGGCGAGCCACCACCCTCGGTCAGCGGGACCACCGCGCACGACGCGTTCGCGTACAGCTGGTCGAGATCCTCGACGAACCCGCGCAGCTCGACGTTCGGCGGAGGTGCGAGGTCGACGTCGCAGGTGCCGCGTCCGACCACGATCACGGTGGCCGCGGGCACCAGGCGCTCCAACGCGGGGGCGATCTCCCCGAGCAGGAGGTGAACCGCACGGCGGTTGGGCTCGTAGGTGGCGTCACCGACGAACACGACGGTGGGGGACACCGACGTCGGGTGGCTCGTGGTATGTCCGGCCTCCACGACGTTCGGCACTCGGAGGAGCCGCGCCCCCGGGGCGAGCGACCATGCGCTCTTCATGTCCGCCTCGGAGACGAGCCAGCTCTGGGCGCTCCGGACCAGGGCCGCGCGTTCGAATGCCTCGAGAGCACGCCGTGACCCCACGTCGGGGTCGCCGATCAGGTGGCGGAACGACGACTCGACGTTGTGGGCGTTGTAGACCGTGTCCCGACGGCGCGCGGTACGCGCCAGCGCGGCCATCGCCACCGGGCCGTCGGCGACGACCCGGCAGCGCCCGTCGTCCAACGCGTCGACTCGAGCCGCAAGACCCGGCCAGACGCCGCGTGCGAAGCCCTTCGGCACGCCCTGTCCGCGGGCCGCGAGATAGGCGGCCACACGTCGAGGACCTCGGCTCGGCCGGACCGGGTGGAGCCGGACCGTGGGAAGGTCTCGGAAAAGAACGGGCTCGCCACCTCGGGTGTCCTGGTAGACGACGTCGACGATCCCCTGGGCGGCGAGCGCGCGGATGATGCCGGTCGTCCGACGTCCGGCGCCGGACGAGACGTTCGGAGTCGTCGGCGTGGCCAGCACCGTCCGCCGTGCCCCGGCGCCCTCGATCTCCTCGAGGATTTCCTCGAGCTCGGTCATCCGCCGGGTCCACGAGTGATCGGCCGCTCGCACAGAGCGGGCGGACCGAGCACTCTCGTCGTCCTGGCGCAGTTCCCGCTCGACGGCCGCGACGAACCCTTCGTCACCGTGAGCCACGGTCACGTCCTCGAGGCCGGCCAGGCTCGGCAGAGGCGTGGCCACCACCGGGAGTCCGGCGGCGAGGTACTCGTAGACCTTCATCGGCGAGATGGACGCCGTCAGAGGGTTGAGTGCGTACGGGATGACACCGATGTCGGCTCCGCGCAGCACCTCGGGCAACACCTGATGGGGTCGCGCGCCGACGAGTCGAACGTTCGGTTCCGCGCGTAACGCACCCACATCGGTCGACGGGTCGCCGAGGCCGACCGGCCCGACCAGCACGATCGTCCACTCACGACGGGCCCGAGCCATCGCGACGATCAGCTCCACGTCGAGCTTCGTCGCCACGACCGCGCCGACGAACACGACCCGGGGATGCGGGAGCTCGGCGAGCGCCTCGTCTGTGGGGCCTGCCGAGCGAGCGGTCGCGAACAGTGCCGTGTCAGCGACGTTGGGGACGTGGACGACCCGGTCGTGGTGCTCCCGCAGTCTCTCGGCGAGGTTCGGGGCGCTCGCCAGCACGACGTCGGCGATCGGCACGAAGCGGTCCTCGGCCCGCCGGAACGCGTCGCCGTCCACCCCCTTCTGTTCGGCGATGTCGTCCACACAGTGATAGATGACGGCACGCGGGCGCAGGACCGTGGTGAGGACCTCGGCCTGGGGCACGTAGGTCCACAGGATCGGTCGGGTCATACCCCGTCGACGTGCCGCTCGCCGGACCGCGGTCCGGAGGAGCACGGTATTGAGTGCGCGAACGGCGGGGTGGCCGTGGAACGGCAGGACCAACGGAGACAGGACCCAGACACCGTCTCTGCACTGTGGCCCTCGGAGCCCACGGACGAGACGACGGACGAGACGACCGAGATCTCGCGTGGCCATCTGGGGTCGCCGCAGCCCCAGCGACTCGACGAAGAGGACCTGCCGGTCTCGCGCCAGCCGGCTCATGAGGTGCTGCTGGTTGGTCCAGAGCTCCGCGTCCCATTCCGCGAATCCGACGCAGACGACGGGTGCGGGAGACGGGCTCATCGCCGGAGCGCCTCCGTGTCGTCAGGGAGGAGGCGCGGCCGCATCCGTTCGAACTCCTCCATCGCCTGCTCGTAGTCGTCGTGACGACCGATGTCGAGCCAGTAGGCGTCGGGGCGCCATGCGTTGACGACCTCACCCGCGCGCAACAACCGGAGCACGAGGTCGGGGAAGTCGAGGCGTTCTCCCGGCCTGATGTAGCGGATGGCCCGAGGGCTGAAGCAGTAGACGCCCATCGATGCCTCGTAGTCGAGCGTCGGCTTCTCGACGTAGTCGGTGACGCGATCAGCATCCCTCTCGTCACCGAAGTGCATGACGCCGAGCGAGACCTGGATCGTCTTCGTCGTCACCGCGATCGTGGCCGCCGCACCACCGTCGAGGTGTTTCGTCAGGATCTCGTCGTAGTCGAGATCGGTGAGGATGTCGCCGTTCATCACGAGGAACGGGACGTCGAGCTCGTCGATCAACGCCAAGGCGCCCACCGTGCCCAGCGCTTCGTCCTCGCGGTAGTAATCGATCTTCATTCCGTAGTTCGAGCCGTCGCCGAAGAAGGTCTCGATCAACTGCGCGAGGTGTCCCGTCGCCACGGTCACCTGTTCGAACCCGTGCCGACGGAGCTGGCGCATGACGATGTCGAGGATGGGGCGGTCACCCACCGGCATCAGCGGTTTGGGAATGACCGCGGTGTACGGCCGGAGCCGTGCGCCCACACCGCCGGCGAGCACGACAGCGCGCTTCGGTGTGGCATCTCGCGAACGATCACGACTCGATCGCGTGGCTCGAGATGTCGAGTCGTCGTCGGTGTCCGTCGCCGTGACGACGGAGGACGCAAAGTCCTCACGGCAGTCCTTGGCAAGCGTCACGAATTCATCCCTCCCGCATCGGCTCCCGACCCACAGCGAATACACGCGTGGCGCGGCCCCCCTTGCCGCCCGCGTGACGTCATCCGAACAGACACGATTGATCACGTCACACAGCCTTACCCGCAACGAGGGGTAACACTTTCCTTGGAATGCCCCCGTTAGGGTGATGCCGATGTGGAAGGTAGCAGTCGCGGACTACGCAAGGTAGCCCCTAAAGCGAGGTCGTCGGGAGGTCACGTATCGCTGTCCTATCGCTACGTTTCGTTGCGGCGATTCGACGAAAGGGTTGTTCGAACGACGCTCCGTACGCTCCAGGTGACCGGTTGTCGACGATCCCGTCTTGTCGTGACTCGAGGTCTTGATCGAAACGAGGATGGTCACTGCTTACGCAGAGCTTTCAAGCGCAGTGAATGACTACTCATTCGCCTGGATAGTCCAGTAGCGTACGAACGAACACGGAGAGATCGAATCGCGGGCCTCATCGAAGATCGGCGAGCCCGGTGAGCGGCGGACTACGACTTCTCGACCCGTCGGATCGCGTCCCGTCCGAACGCCGCCCACAGCATCCGCGGCGTCACGAGCGCGGCGGGGATCTCGACGCCCGTGTGCGCCAGTCCCGGGTGGTCCGCCGGCGGGTCGGCGAGCGGCAGCGGCGTCACCACCGAGCCCCGCACCCCGCCGAGCAGGTAGAAGCTCGACCGCGTCGACGCGCCGACGGCCCGCGACACGAAGTCCCAGTCCTCACTGAAGACGAGCGAGAACAGAGCAGCCCAGGTCTCGGCCCGCGTCGGATCGCCGCCGTCGTCGACCCGCTCGCCCCACGCGCGGACGAGCCGTCCGATCCACGACCACTCCTGCAGCCCGTTCCCGAGACCTGTCGCGGCAGGGACCATCTCGGCGCGGGTGAAGGGCCGGCCGTAGGCGTGCGCGGCGAGCTCGGCGCAGTAGTAGCTCGGGTCGTCCTTCGTCGCCTCCCAGGCCTGCGCCACGTCCCGGGCGGCGCCGAAGAGACGCTCGGCCAGGTCGGGCCACCGCGGCTCCAGCTCCACCGACCGCAGCCCGGCGGCCACGGTGACGAGCTTGAGGAACGAGAAGCTGCCTTCCTTGTCGGGCTCCGGCTCGAACTGCGTCAGGTACGCCAGCGCCCGCGCGCGCAGCTCGTCGGTCATCGGGATGCAGTAGAGGTCGCGGTGCTTGCCCCAGAACGTCGCGAACTCGTCCCATCGCACGCCGCCGATGTCGAAGCCCGTGTCGGGGAGCTCGGTCGCCAGGGCGCTCGCGAGGTGGGTGGCCGGACCGGTTCCGTCGTCGATACGCGTCGCGATCCCCGAGTGCGAGAAGCGCGTGCCGTCGAGAGCCTCCATCATCTGACCCAACGGCTCGCCCGGAATCTGAGTGACCAGGAGTAGGTCCCCCGGCCGTACCTCGCCTGGATCGATACCCCGGAAGGCCGTACGCTCTGCAGTTCCGGTCACGGTGTGTGTCCCTGGAGGCTCGTTGTCATCGTCGGACGGCATCCGCATCCGCGTGCTGGGCGAGGTCGCCATCGAGGGCGCGTCCGGTGAGGTAGCGCGGCCGGGACGCCGGCTGCGCACCCTCCTTGCGCTGATCGCCTCCGCGTGCCGGGGCACCGTCGCGGTGCCCGCCCTGATCGACGAGATCTGGGGCGAGGATCTTCCCGAACGCCCGGACGGCGCGCTGCAGGTGCTCGTCAGCCGGCTGCGCCGCGAGGCTCCCGACGAGGGCACGCGGCTCCCGATCCCGCCGATCGGCGAGACCTACCGCCTCGACCTCCCGCGCGAGGCCGTCGACCTCCACCGCTTCCACGACGACGCCGCGGCCGCCCTGGCCGCCGACGCCACCCGCGACACCGTGCTCGAGAAGGGCACCGCCGCCCTCGCCACCTGGCGCGGCGAGCCGTTCGCCGGCACGCCCGTCGGCCCGCGCCTCGACGCCGAGCGCACCCGCGCCCTCGACCGCCGCCTGCGCCTGCTCGAGCGCATGGGCGCCACGCTGCTCGACCTCGACCGGCCCGCCGAGGCCGTCGACCTGGTCCTGGGCGACCTCGCCGCCGACCGCTCCCGCGAGCGCCTCGCCGTCGTCGCCGCCTCTGGGCTGCACCGCCAGGGCCTCACCGGCGAGGCCCTCGACGTCCTCGCCGCGACGCGGCGCTTCCTCCACGACGAGTACGCCGTCGCGCCCGGCGTGGAGATCGAGGACCTCGCCCTGCGCCTGCAGGCGCCCGCGCCGAGCCGCCAACCGAGAGCCACACTCCTCGGTCGCGAGGACGAGCTCGGCGCTGTCCGCGCCCTCGTCGACACCCCCGGCCACGGCGCCGTCCTGCTCGTCACCGGCGAGGCCGGCATCGGCAAGACCGCTCTCCTGCGCGCCGCCCGTGACGAGGCGCAGGCCGACGGGGCGGTCGTCGGCGGCGGCACGTGCGACGCCGGCTCGCCGCCGTGGACGGCGTGGGCGGAGGCGCTCGCCGACCTCGGCGTCGACCCCGTCGACTCCGCCGAGCCCGCGCCCGGCCGTGCCCTGCGTGAGCGGCTCGCCGGCCTGTCGAGCCCCGTCCTCGTCACGATCGACGACGCCCACCACGCCGACTCCGTGACGCTCGCGGCCCTGCGCGGCCTCGCCCGCCTCGGGCTGCCCGCCGGCGTCGTCGTGCTCGTCGCCGCCCGCGAGCCCGACAGTCAGGCCCACCCGGCCTGGAGCGCGACCCACGCCGAGCTCTCGCTGCTCGACGCCGTCACCGACCTGCGTCTGCCCGAGCTCGCCCGCGCCGCCGTGCGCGGCCTCGTCGTCCGGGACCTCTCCGGCCTCGCCCCCGACGGCGCCGAGCGGGTCGCGACCGCCCTGTGGGAACGCACCCACGGGCACGCCCTGCACGTCGCCGCCCTCATCGAGTCGCTCTCCGGCCTCGACGAGCCCGACGGGGAGAAGGCCTGCGACGAGCTCGCCACCGCCATCCCCGGGCGCCTGCGTCCCCTGCTCGACCACCAGCTCGCCGGGCTCGGCCCCGCCGCCCGGGAGGCCCTCGAGGCGCTGGCGGTGCTCGCGCCGCTCTCGCTGCCCGCGCTCGGGGTCGTCCTCGAGGCGACGCCGCGGACCTTGTCGACGCAGCTGCGCGTCGCCGCCGACCGCGGCCTGCTCGCCGCCACCGCCGACGGGTTCGCCTTCCGCCACGCCCTGACCCGTGACGCCGTGCTCGACGCCGTCCCGCCGGCGAGCGCGCAGACGCTGCACGACGCCCGGTACCGCGTCCTCGTCGAGGCCGGCCGCGCCGAGCCGTTCACGTTGCTGCGCCACGCCGCCGGGGCCGGGCCGCTGGTCCCGACCCGCGAGCTCGGCGACGCCCGGCTCGCGGCGGGCACGGCCGCGTACCGCCAGGGCGCGCTCGAGGAAGCCCTCGCTCAGCTGGACGCGGTGCTCGAGACGTCGTGGCCGAGCACCCTCGCGCTGTACCGGGGGCTGGTGCTGGAGGCGCTGGGACGCCACGACGACGCCGACGACGTGCTCGACGAGGTCGTCGATCAGGCGCTCGCCACGGAGCAGAGCGAGGCCACGCCGAACGTCCGCGAGATCGACGACGCCGTCGTCGCCGCCGTCGGGCACGACGCCATGGGGATCAGCGTCGCCGGGCGCCCCCGACGCGCCCGGCGACTCCGGCGCGCTCGGGCACTGCCGCTCTCCGACCGGCAGCGCGCCGAGGTGCTGCGCAGTCTCATCCTGGAGGAGGAGCAGCTCCACGGCGACGTGGGCGACCCGACCGCCCTGCCCGAGCTGCTCGCCCTCGCCGCCCAGGGCCTCGGCGACCGGCGCCTGCTCGCCGGCGTCCGCGTCCTCGAGGCCAACCACCTCGTCGACGCGCCCGTCCCCGCCACCCAGCGGCTCGCGGTCTGCGACCAGGCCTGTCGGCTCGCCGCCGAGGCCGGCGACGACGCCGTGTGGTTCGAGGCCGAGGAGCTGCGCATCGCCGCCCTGCTCGCCACCGGGCGCCAGGACGAGGCCCTCGCCGCGCGCCGCGACCTCGAGCCGCTCGCCGTCGACCGCCACCGTCCCCGGACGATGTGGATGGTCTCCCTGCTCGACGCCGGGCTCACCCTCGCCCGCGGCGACACCGCCGAGGCCGACGAGGCCGCCCTCGCCGCGCTGCACCGGGGTCAGGAGCTCGGCCTGCCCGACGCCGTCGGCGCCTACGGCGTGCACCTGCTCGTCCGGCACCTGCTGAGCGGCACCCTGCCCTCGCTGCAGGGCCTGCCCGCCGGCGCGGCCGCCATGTACCCGCTGGTCGCCGCTTGGTCGGCTGCCGCGGCCGTCGACGCGGCCGTCGCCGAGGACCTCGACACGGCCGGCGACCACCTCGCCGACTGGCACCGCAAGCGCGAGGGACGCGAGGGCGCGCTCTTCGACCGCCCCGGTCTCTGCCTCGCCGCCTGTGCGGCCTTCGCGCTCGGCGACGTCCCGACCGCCGAGGTCGTCCGCCGCGACCTGCCGCCCGATGCGGACGCCGTGGTGGTGGTCGGGATCGGCTCGGCGACCTTCGGGCCCATCACGCTCTACCAGGGCCTCGTGGCCGCCGTGCTCGGCGAGCGCACCGAGGCCCGCAAGCTCCTCGCCCAGGCCGCGGCCCTTGCCGACGGTCTCGGCTGGGCGCCCTGGGCCGACGCCGCGCGGGCCTTCGCCCGCGTCGTGCGCGGGCTCCCCACGGGAGGTTCGGTGGGGCGTCCGGCGGGAGTCCCCACCCTGCCGCCGGACGCCCGTCCGCTCGGGTTGCTCCCGCCGCCCTGACGTACCCCCCTCGCCAGGCCTGACCGGGATCTCACCCGTGGCCCCGGACCCTGACTGACGGCTGCCCTGACGGGCCCGCGAGGCGATGCGCATCGGCTCGCTCCCTCCGACCGTCGGGCCAGGGCCCGTGACGGAAGCAGAACCCGTCGCGCTTTCAGCCACCTTTCGCGGCGCTCCGACGACTCCGTCCTGCGCGTAGTCCGAACGGGCTAGTGACGGGACGGGACCGTGGGCCGATGGTTCGGTCGATCGACCTGCGCGCGAACCAGACGGAGCCCCTGCACGGCGGTACGCGCCCAACTCGCCGTCACGCGTGGCCTCGCAGCGCCTCGACGGTCTGCGTTCCGAGGACGTGCCCGTCCTCCGGAGCGAGAGTTCGGTCGGCCGCGCCGGTCACGCTCTGCAAGAGCTGGTTGGTGTTCACTGACTTCTTCCGATGGGCCGAGCGTGCAGATGGCAACGCCCCTTACGGCCCAAGGGACGAGCGTGTCGCGACGTTCTCGCGCCCTCGTGCACCCATCGGCGCGACACGGACTAGTACCTCGTTCGAGGGATAGTTCCAAGGTCGTCGTAGGTCGGATCGTCATCGTCCGAGCGTTACCGAGCGGCAATGCGATGTAGACCACACAGGGCTGAACGGGTGAAGGGGCGTCACATGCAACGGCGTGTCGCGAAGACACGCCACCGGGACTGGACACGGGCTGTGTAACGACACAACAGAGATCAGGCGATAGCGGGACAAGAACGCCGGGTTCGAAGTTCAACGAAGAGCCTCCCCGGCATAGACAGTCGGTCGGGTGGCTCCACGCCATCCGTCACCATTCGGGGGGACGTCGAAGTGGCTGGTGGACGCGACATGATGGAATCGGTCGAGGTAGCGCTCCCTGCTCCTCGCGGCCTAGAGACGATGTCACCGAGCGTCACCGTCCGCACGAGCTCGCGCCGTTGGCAGCAGCGCCTCGCGCGGGTCGTCGTCGCGACCGACCTCGCGGTCATCGCCCTGGTCGCCGGCATCGCCACGATGGTCGGCGACTGGGGCCTCGGGCCCTCCGCCCAGTTCAACCTCGTCGCCGCCGCGCTCGTCCTCACCGGCCTCCTGGTCTTCCGTGCCTGGGACCGCGGAGTGCTCGGCCAGGGCTCCGAGGAGTTCAACCGGGTCCTGCGCGGCACCGCGGTTGCCGCGATCGTCCTCGCGCTCGCCGGGATGGCACTGAAGGTCGACGCGGTCCGACCCTGGATTTTCGGGGTCATCCCCGCCACCGGCGCGGCACTGCTGCTCGGCCGCTACACGGTCCGCCGCCTCCTGCACCGCGCCCGCCGCGACGCCCGCTGCATGTCCTCGGTGCTCGTTGTCGGGTCCGAGGCTTCGATCGCCGACCTCGTCGCCCGCACCCGCCGCGTCCCGCACCACGGCTGGACCGTCGTCGCCGCCTGCACCTCCACCGGCACCGCCGGCTCCACCGAGATCGCCGGCGTCCCGGTGATCGGCGACCTCGACGACGTCGCCCGCCACGTCCGCGAGCTCGGCATCGAGGTCGTCGCGGTCGCGCCGGCGCCGGGCTGGGGCCCGAAGCGCCTGCACCGCCTCGCGTGGGACCTCGAGGGCGAGGGCGTCGAGCTGGTGGTCGACCCGGGCCTCATGGAGATCACCGGGCCCCGCCTGCACGTCGCGCCGGTCGACGGCCTCCCGCTGCTGCGCCTCACCGAGCCCCGCTGGGGCGGCCCGGCCCGCATCGCCAAGAACATCATTGACCGCACCGCCGCGATCGCGCTGGTGGTTCTGCTCGCGCCGGTCTTCCTCTTCCTCGCGTTCGCGATCCGCCAGGACGGCGGCCCGGTGTTCTACCGCCAGGAGCGCGTCGGCCGCGCCGGCCAGCGCTTCCAGATGATCAAGTTCCGCTCAATGGTCGTCAACGCCGACAAGCTGGTCGACCAGCTCGCCGCGACCAACGAGGGCTCGGGCCCGCTGTTCAAGATGAAGCGCGACCCGCGCATCACCCGAATCGGCGGCTTCCTGCGCCGGCTCTCGCTCGACGAGCTCCCGCAGCTGTTCAACGTCATCGGCGGCTCGATGTCGCTGGTCGGGCCGCGCCCGCCGCTCGAGCGCGAGGTCGCCACCTACGCCGACGACGCCCGCCGCAAGTTCCTCGTCCGGCCCGGGCTCACCGGCCTCTGGCAGGTCAGCGGCCGCTCGGACCTCACCTGGGAGGAGTCGGTCCGGCTGGACCTGCGCTACGTCGAGAACTGGTCGCCGGCCCTCGACGCCTCGATCCTCTTGAAGACCGTCGGCGCCGTGATGCGCGGCCGAGGGGCCTACTGACCACCGACGAGTGACGGCCAGTCGGTCGCCCGAGTGGGTGCGGTACCGTCCCTGCGGTGACGACCAGATAACGGACGTAGCACGGTCGGGGGGCCACCATGACTCTGCAGAGCTACCTGCGCGCGATCAAGGAACGCTGGGTCCTCGTGACCCTGGCGGTCGTCTTGGGCGTGGCTGCGGCCGTTGCCGTGTTCTTCGTCCGTCCCGTGCAGTACACCGCCGAGACCTCCCTCTACGTGTCTGCGCAGGCCACCGGCGGAACGCAGGAGGCGTTCCAGGCTGCTCAGCTCTCCGAGCAGCGTGTCTCCTCATACACAGAGCTCGCGACGAGTCCCCGAGTCACTATGGAGACGATCGAACGCCTGGGGCTCCCGTACCGACCGGAGCAGCTCGCACAGAAGCTCACGGCGACGTCTGCTCTCAACTCGATCATCATCAACGTCTCGGCGACGGATCCCTCGCCGGCGCAGGCAGCCCGGATCGCGGACACGGTCGGAATCGTGACCGCAGAGGCCGTGTACGACCTCGAGAGACAGGGTGGGCCTGGCAGTCCTGCTCCGGTGAGTGTCCGGCTCGTCCAACCGGCTCCGCTCCCAGACTCGCCGTCTTCGCCGGGCCTCCCGATCACGATTTTTCTCGGGCTCGCCGCAGGGCTCGTCATCGGCCTTGGCGCAGCTGTCGCGAGGCACTCGTTGGACACGTCCGTCTCGTCGCGTGAGGCGCTGAGGCTCGCGTCGGAAGCACCGAACCTGGGGGACATCCCGTACGACGCTCGCGCTGCTGCCGGACAGTTCGACCAGAGCGGCCAGCGTTTCAGCGCGAGGGCAGAGAGTTTTCGGCAGCTGAGAACCAACCTTCAGTTCGTCGACGTCGACAGACCGCGGCGAGTACTCCTGGTGACTAGTTCGGTCCAGAGTGAAGGCAAGACCACGACGGTGATCGATCTTGCTCTAGCGCTCTCGGCCGCCGGTCACTCCGTGCTGGCGATCGACGCGGACCTCCGTCGGCCTCATCTCGCCGACGCGACCGGGTTAGAGAGTGCAGTGGGTCTCACCTCCGTCCTTGCTGGGCGAATGAGGATGGAAGCAGCTGTTCAGACATGGCAGCGCTCGTTCGACATCCTCCCGAGTGGTCCGCAGCCCCCCAACCCGAGCGAGCTCCTGGCGAGTCGCCAGATGAGGCAGCTTCTCGATGAAGCGCGCGCACGGTACGACTTCGTCGTCGTCGACTCGCCCCCGCTCCTTCCTGTCACAGACGCTGCGGCTATCGCTCCGTCGACCGACGGGGCGCTCCTCGTCTGCCGCTTCAAGACGACGAAGACCTGGCAGGTCGCGCGGTCGGCAGGAGCGCTCCGTGCTGTGTCGGTCGAACCTCTGGGAACGATCTTGACTATGGCGCCCGAGTCAGGGGGTGGCGAGTACGGCGGCTACTCCGCCCCAGCGGCGGCTGGGCTCCAGGTGCCGCCCGACCAGCACCGCGAAGCGGTGATCGCTGGCCATCCCTCGCCGCGACCCCGCGGTTCTGCTGCGGTACCGGCGCACCGACGGCCTACGAACCCCACCGAGGACGACACAGAGGTCACGCGTACATGGCCGAGCTGACCCGTCAGGAGCACCCGCCATCGGCGGAGGTCAGCGTCGTGATCCCGACGGTCAACCGGCCTCAGTTGGTGGTTCGCGCTGTGCAGAGCGCCTTGCGGCAGACCAGTGCGCCATACGAGGTGCTCGTTGTTCTCGACGGTACGGACGAGGCCGACGTGGCTGAGGTCAGGAAGCTCGAGGACGCCCGTGTGCACATCCTGAGTACGGGCGGCGGGTCGAACGACGCGGGCGCGACTGCGCGGAATCTCGGCATCCGCGAAGCGGGCGGACACTGGGTCGCCCTGCTCGACGATGACGATGAATGGTTGCCGAACAAGCTCGAACGTCAGCTTGCTGAAGCCGGCGCCATTGGTGAACACCAGGCGATCGTCGTCAGTAGCATGGTTGAGCGGCGGTCGGCGCGGACATCGACGATCTGGCCGACTCGACCCATACGTCCCGATGAGCGGGTTGCCGACTACCTCTTTCTGAGGAGCTCACCCGGAGAGGGCTGGCTGCCAACGCCGACCCTCATGGTGCCCCGAGCCATCGCCATCGACACGCCCTTTGACACGAGCCTTCGCCAGCACGAGGACCTCGACTGGATGTTGAGGCTCGAGGCGCGCGGAGCGCGATTTGTCGTCGTTCCCGAAACTCTTGCGGTCGTCCATGTCGCCGAGGGTATCTCGTTGAGCAATTCCGCACGTTGGCCAGATTCCTTGGCGTGGGCATGTGATCGTCGAACGGTGCTCGGCGAGCGGGCCTTTAGTGCGTTCTGCTTGACCGAGGTGTCGCGTATCGCGCGCCGCCGACCGTCGCTGCGGGCCTTCGCGAAAATCGCCCGTAATGGACTGTCTGGCAAGCCGCGGGCGATCGACGTGACTCAGTTCCTCGCGACGTGGCTGGTCCCCGACCGAGTCAGGCGATTCTTGAACGGCGTGCGGTCGGCTGCAGTGAGAAGGGGATGACGATCGGCAGGCGAGGGTCCCGCCGAGCGACGATCGGGATCGCGGACGCAGGATTGTCGAGTCTCGGCAATCTCTCGTTGTCCTGGATCGGCGCCCGCACCCTCGACCTCCCGCAGTTCGGCGTTCTTTCTACGGCCATGTTCATCGGCCTGATCGCCGCTGGCCTCTCCAAGGCCGCCCTCATCGATGGTTATACGCTGCAGCACTCGACATCGGACATGCGCCGACACAGCCCGGCCACCCGGCAGGCTCTCGGTGCAGTCCTGGTCCTCGCCGTAGCGGGTTCGGTGCTACTTGCCTTGGCCGGCATGGCATCGTCGGTGTTCCTCGATCTCCCCAGAGGTCTCGCCGCGCTCGGACTGCTCCTGATTCCCATCTTGGTGCAGGACGCGCTTCGTTGGCTGTGTTACGCCAACGCTGACGAGAGCCTTGCGCTCATCAGCACGGCGATCTGGACCGGCGGAGTGTGGGCCGGGTGCGCATTTCTCGTCGCTTTCGACGCTGTTTCGCTGCTGTCCCTCATCGTGGTATGGGCGTTCTTCGCCGGTCTCGGCGCGCTCACAGCGATGTGGCGAAGTCACGCGTGGCCGCACGTCCGCGGGGCTACGGCGTGGTGGAAAGACGCCCGAGCCATCGGTTCGAAGAGCTCGATCGATTTCGCGCTGACGCAATCGGTGAGCATGGGTGGTGGACTCGTGGTCGCGGCCGTCGCGGGACCCGCGGCCTTCGGCTTAGTCCGTCTTGCGCAGTTGCCGCTCGCCCCGGTCCAAGTCCTGGTCATGGGGAGTATCGCGCTTGTTCAGCCCGCTATGGTGGTTCGGGTTCGAGATGGGCAGCAGCGCTCTGCGTATGCCCTCGGCATCAAGGTCTGCGCGATTCTCGCTCTCGCAACTCTCGTTCTCACCGCGCTCGTCCTGGCTGTCCCCGTCGAGTTCATGTCGGGCGTGATCGGTGATTCATGGCCCGCTGCGTGGGCTTTGGTGCCTATATCCGGCGCCGCGATGCTCGGGTCACTGATCGGAGCGTCATTCGGCCCGTACCTCCGGGCTGCAGGAATGCTAGGGTTCGAGGTACGATGGAAACTGATCGCAAGTCCTATTAGCCTCGCCGCAGTGCTGCTGGGCGCGGCCGTCTGGGGTGCTCCTGGCGGTGCTGCAGGCCTTGCGTTCGGGGCGGCGTTCTTTTCGATACCGCTCGCGGTTCGGGCCCGTCAGTCGCTCGCGCGTGAGTCGTCAAGGCTGGCTTCATGAAGCCTCTCGCCAGTGCAAAGGATACGGCAGGCTCGATACCGAGTCGCAGATTTCTTCATCTTCTCATCATCGTAATGGTGTGTCTGGCCAGTGTCGCGCCCTACGAGGGGGCGGACATCGCCATCATCTTCGCCGCAGCGACCGTTTCGTTACTCGCGCTTATGTCTGCCCCACGTTACGAGGCCGGTCTCCGGGCAGCCGTTCTGGCCACTCTCGGTGGGACCTGTATCTTGAGCACAATATGGTCGGTCGCACCTTTCTCGACATTACCAGCTGCTACAGCGATCGTGCTACTCATTACTGCGACGACTTTGGTGCGCCGGGTGATGTCTCAGCAAGAGTTTCTTGAAGTTGTTGCCGTCGCTTTCAGGGTCGTCCTCTTGGTGTCCATTCTCACTGCGATCGTAGTTCCGTCTGTCGGTCTGGTCGATGAGAACTATCAGACCGGGGCGCTCAAAGGCTTGTTTGTCCATCGAAACTTGCTGGCATTCATGGCGTTGATCGCGTTGGCGACCTTCGTAGCGTTGCGGAAGATTCGCTCTCGGCGGGTGACCGTGATGGACACGGTCCTCAGCGTGGCGTGTCTTCTCGCTGCTCAATCGCAAACGGTGTTAGTGGCGGCGTTGGGAACGGCTCTCGTCATCGTTGTTCTTCGGTGGGTCCGTCGGTTCACAGGGTTCTCACGCGTCATCATCGGAACTCTTTCGTTGGCGTCGATCTTGACACTCGTCTACATGGCAATCTTCTCGTTCGCTGAGATCGTCAGCGGCCTCGGCCGCGATTCGACGCTCACGGGTCGGACGGACGTCTGGCCGGCGGTTCTCGAACAAATCGAGCGAAGCCCACTGCTGGGGCTCGGCTGGAATGCTGCGTGGAGAGAGGGCTTGCCTGATACGCAACGCATGTGGCGTGCAGCAGGATTCAAGATGTACCACTCGCATGACGGGTATCTCGACATGATGCTGCAGCTTGGGTTGGTTGGACTCGTGTTGCTGGTGATTGCGTTGCTCGGCGCGATCGTCCTGGCCGTCCGGGCCTTCGTTCGAGATCGCATCCAGCTCTCGGCATGGAGTGTCGCAGTGGCGATGGCGTTGGTGCTCGTGAATCTCACGGAGTCGCCGTCAACCAACTTCTTTGGATTCTTTGTGCTTGGGGCGGCGCTCCTCTTCGCGACTGAGCGCCAGTTGGTGTCGGACCTGGGCAGCGTGCGGCCGTCTCGACGGCTCGTGGGGACCGCCTCATGAGCTCAGCTTCCGGTTCGGCGCCGCGTTCGGGCGTGCTGCAGATCAACGACGATCTGGTGGTCGGCGGTGTGGAACGCGTCGTCGTCAACCTTGCTGTCGACCTCCACAGCAGGGGCCATCGGGTAGGCGTCATGGCCGAACTCGGTGGAGCCCTGTGGGGGGACGTCCCGGATGGCGTGCGCCGGTTCGAGCTAGAGCCTCGCGGCGGATTGGTGGGCAACCTTCGGTGGGTCAGCGCGATCAGGCGAGCAGTTCGAGACGGCTCGTGGCAAGTGGTGCACGTGCACCAACGTGCGCTGTCGATACTCGCCCGGCTCGCTTTGGTGGGTTCGGGAGTGCCTGTCGTTGAGCACGTTCACAGTCTTTTCGAGCCGACGCCGGTCGCTCGCATGGCGTCGTTTCGTGGAGATCGGCTCATCGCTTGCGGCTCGCAAGTGCGCGCGATGCTGGAGGAAGGGTTCGGACGGCGGCCCGACCGCATCAGTGTGGTCACGAACGCTGTCGTCGATCCTGGCGAACGTGAGCGTGCACGCTCCGGAGTCGGCGAACCAGAACTTCGGATCGTGGGCATCGGCCGGCTGTCAGAGGAGAAAGATCCGTTCCGCTTCGTCGATGTCGTGGCCGCGCTTCGGCGGTTGGGCATTGCCTGCTCGGCTCGGTGGTTCGGTGACGGCCCTCTGCGGGCCGACGTCGAAGAGTTCGTGCGATCAGCAGGACCCGAGCACCACGTGTCTTTCCCTGGTGTGTCGACCAAGGTCGCGTCGGAGATCGCCGCTGCGGATGTGGTCCTGCTAACCAGTAAGCGCGAGGGGCTTCCTCTCACCATCCTCGAGGGCATGGGCGTCGGACGGGCTGTGGTCACGCCCGACGTGGGCAGCTGCCGCGACGTGATAATCGATGGCGAGACGGGAGTGTTGTACGACCCGAGTCTGTCCGCCAGCGAGATCGCTGCAAAGGTTGCGGCCGTTTATGCGACCGGCGACCTCGCAGCGCTAGGTCCAGCGGCGAGGAAGTACTTCGTCGAGAATTGCAGCTTGGAAATCATGACCCAGCGGGTCGTCGACCAGTACGAGATCGCCCTCAGGGGTAAGCGGCTGGAAGTGGGGGAGGGTAATCGATGATCGCTGATCTGGTCCGGGGCATGCGTCAGGCGCGCGATCTCGTTTCGACGTGGGGTGCCATCTTAGTGAGGACACCGCGTACTACCTGAGGAAGGGTTACCGGGTCGTTGCGTTCGAGGTCAACTGCGACTTCATGGAGGGTCTGTCCAACCGGTTCAGGTCTGCCGTTGGCTCAGGCCTCCTCACCCTTGTCTGGGGTGCTATCACCGAGAACCCGGTCCAGGGGGTTGTCGTTAACCGCAATCCGACTAAGTCGGTGTGGGGGACTACTGACGAGCGATGGGTAGAGCTCAGCGCCACCCGCGGGACAGAGTGCCCCGATGCCACATGAAATCGATACCGAAGGTGCCGACCGACCCTGGCTGGCGGGAGTCGCCACTTCCGTTCGCCGAACGGCCTGTGTTCGTGAGCTTCGAGTCTGAGAAGGTCGACTGGTCGAGGCTTGTCGATGAGATCGACCTGCCGGCTAGGCTCGGGGATGACCGATTCGCTGTGCGCCAGCGAGAGCGCGCTCATCGGCAAGCCACATGCACCAGGCGATCGACGTTGACAGGCGTTGGATCGAACCTCGTTTTCGAGGAGCACTTCTCGGGCGTATTCGGCGAGGACATCGCTGACTAAGTGACGAGGGAGCAGACGTTGCGCGAGCATCGCCGAGTCCCAGTAGCTAGAAGCTGCTCGGTGATCATTCGTTCCTGCAGCGCGTGCCCGGAGGATTCGTCCTTCGGACGGGTGGTATCTCGGATCTGCCGACGCCCGGTGCCAGGGTTACGACACCCACGCGACGATGGCCGGTGGCTGACCTGCCGCGCGAGATTCTTGATCATACTCGGCGCGACGACGAATCGTTGACCGACAGATCAGTGACTCAGCCAGCGATTGCAGTCGACCAAGAAGCCCGCGTCCGCCGAGCGCGACGTCGCGCGAGGGCGGCGGCGACGACCGGTGGCTCTAGCATGTACCGGCGCCACAGGCGTGCAGGGTCGCAAGTCAGTCGGAACGCCCATTCGACCCCGAGCCTCCCCATCCACCGCGGGGCGAGCTCCTGCTTACCGGCCACGTAGTCCATGCAGCCGCCGACGGTGCAGACCACCGTCGCAGAGAGCCGGGAGTAGTTCTGGGCAATCCACGCCTCCTGAAGCGGCATGCCCATGCCGACGAGGAGAATATCCGGCTTGACCTCGTCGAGCCACGAAAGAACGGCCTCATTCTCGACCGATCCGCTAGCGGTATCGAAGTACCCATCCCGTACGCTGATCTCAAGACGCGGATGACGCGCCATGATCTCGATCGCCGCCCGCTCACCGACGCCCGGAGCGCCTCCAAGGAATGCGATCTTCAGGCCGGCCTCCTCAGCGACCGGGAGAAGTCGGACCAGCCAGTCGGTGCTCCCGACACGGTGCTGGCTTCCGAGGTTGTCTCGCCGGTTCTGCGCCAACCAGAGGATCGGCGCTCCATCAATGACGACCGACTCGGCAAGTTCGTAGAACTTCCTCACGTCGGCGTTGCGCTGCCAGAGGTAGAGGCTGTGGAGGTTGTGGTTGGCGAGCAGTAAACGGTTCCCCGTCATGGCGCGAAGGACGATCTCGTTGACGATCTGCCCGGCCGTCATGGGGGTGAGGCGAATCCCTCCAGCTACAAGCGCCTCGGTGGAAACGTCAGAGTCGGTCGGACGCTCTAAGTCGACGCTCTTCTCGTCGCGGGCGGACGACCAGAAGACGGATTCCTTCGCCGGCTGAGAAAGGCGGGGGTTCTCCATCGCTGACGTCACGGCAAGTCTCCCGGGGGAAGTCGTAGCTAGTCGCAGAACCATCAAGACCTTCGGGCTGTCCGTCGGTCGGAGGGAGCGAAGCGTTACCGCGTATCCCGGAAGTTGCTAGGCTAAATGGGTGAGCTTGAGCTGTGAACCAACTCACCGTGGTCAGAAGCAGATCTTCATTCGTCGGTTGCCACACGAGCACGCAGACACGAATGGCCGTACCGCGCTTTTCAATGGGCCACCAAGCGCATGAGATAGCCAGTTGCAGAACTACTTATCACGCTCCGTGCCTCTGAAGATCCTATAGACTAGTCCGAATGAACTAACAAAGAGATCTTTCGGAACTCGGCGTCCCAACGATGCTGCGGACGTAGAGGCCTACTTCGTCTTGCGTCCGCCAGGCCAGGTAGATGTGGGATCGTGCTCATGTGATCGTCGGGCAGTCTCGGCGCGCGTGGAGCCGACAGATCGCGATGCTCGGGGTGTTGGCTGCTGCGTCGTGCGCGCCGATCGATCCGCCTGCGTCGCAGCCCACCCGTCCGACCGTCGTCGGGCAGCCGGCACCGTCCGAGCAGCGGGACGTGCGGCCGTTCCTGACGTTCCCCTGCAACCTCCTCCCCCCGGCGGTCGTCGACGACTTCAGCCTGCGGGAAATTCGGCCGGCGCCGCCAGACCCCGCGTCCCCCGGCGACGTCGCGCATTGCAAGGTCCAGATCGCGCGCGTCGACCCGGCAGCTGCCGAGGACGACGTCACCATCGCCCCGTACGAGCGGGACGTCGTGGCCGAGGAGGAGGCGAGGCGCACCGGGCTGACGGCCGCTCCGCCGGTGGTTGGGCTCCCGGCCGGGGTGCGGAGCTCGGGCGACGACTGCTCCGTCTACGTCCGCACCGCCCCGGACCAGGGGCTGCTGGTCGATCTCGTCCGGTACGACCCGGCCCCTCCCGAGGCCGGTTCGCCGTGTGACGTCGTGTTGCGGATCGCCGGCTCCTTGCTCGCCTTCGTGCCGCGCAGCGGTTAGGTCTCAGCCGAGAGCGCTGCGGATGCGGCTCACCCCGGGCTGGTCGGCCGGTTCTCTCGCGGCCTCCGCGACATCGGGCGCGAAGTCCGACGCGGTGCGCGAGGGCGAGGCGAAGTCGTCGTAGCGGAAGGACGGGCCGTCGACGTCGGTGGACGGTGGCAGCGGTTCGTGCAGGAGCAACGTGTTGATCTCCGCGTACTTGGTGAAGGTCCGGCGACTGCGCTGCACGACCTCGTCGAACTCAGCGTTCATCCGCCCGACCAGGCCGGCGTGCTCCTGCCTCACACGGTCGACCACGGTGTCGGGGAAGGTGGCGGTGAGGTCGAGGGTGGCGAGCGAGGCGGTGGTGCCGATGGCGATGATCCCCACGCCCAGGGCGGCACCGAGCGCGCTGGTGGAGGCGAGGGCCGTCATCGCCGACTGCGCGACGCCGGTCGACAGGGCGATGTCGGCGCGCATCTGGGCGGTGTCGTCGGCTTCGACCAGGGCGTGGCAGGCCGCGGTGCCGGCGCGCAGGAGCGCGACGGTGTCGCGGCGGGCCAGGCCGGCGACCTTGTAGGCGGTGAGCAGGTAGCCGCCCAGGTCGGTCATGGCCTCGGCCTGCTCGGCGGCGAAGTGCCGGACGCGGTCGAACTGCGTGCGGAACGCGTCGGCGCCCGCGCCCTGCCACGAGCCCAGCTGCCGGATCGCCGCGGCCTGGTTCTCGGAGAAGCGCCCGGACCGCGGGGAGCCCTCGTCGAGGAACTCGAGGGCGTCGACGATCCCGGTGGCGACCTGGTGGAAGCCCTCCGGGCGGAGCTCGATGACCGTTCGGAGGGCGTCGAGCATCTCGCGGCGGACGTCCTCGACGGCGGGCATCGAGAAGCCCCGCACGAGGTCGATCGGACTGGCGAAGGGCGGCAGGTAGACGCGCTGGAGCACGAACGCGTAGGCGTCGGCGAACGCGTGGACGGCGCCGATGACCTCGGCGTCGCCCGGGACGTCACCCGCCATAGGAGGCGCCGGTCTGCTGGTCGGCGCGGCGGTAGACGTCGTGGATGTCGAGCAGCGCCTGCCGGGTGGCGGCGGTGGCCTCCCGACCGTGCCGCTGGCGTTCGAGCAGCCGACCGTTGAGACCCTGCACCGCGATCACGAGATCGCTCCCCGCCGCCGTGCCGGGCGCCTCGATCATCGGGACCGGGTCCGACGGCCACGCCGCCAGCACCTGGTCGAGCGCCGCGATCATCTGCTGTACCGACTGGTTCGCGCAGCGCTCGAGATCGGCCAGGTTGACCTCGAACCCCTGGCCCGCCCCCGGTGCGCTCATGTAGGGCACGGTCGCACGACGACGGTCCCCGGCGGGGCCGAATGAACATTTCCGGCCGGCTCAGACCTCCGGACGGGCCAGCCGGACCATCGGCGCCTCGAGGCAGGCGCGGTGGAACGCCTCGCGCTCCTCGGCCTCGCGGCGCGCCTCGTCGAGCGCGGCCGCGTCGGCGTGGGCGTCGTCGCGCAGGCCGTCCTCGTCGGTCGTGGCGACCGCGACTGCGACCTCGGTCTCCTGGAGCCGAGCCCGGACGCCGACGAGGCGGGAGAGGAGCTCGCGCACCCGGTCGGCGCGGCCGGCGGCTTTGCGGGCGGCCCGGACCTCGTCGGTGAGCCGTCCCTCGAAGGAGCGCAGGGTGGCGACCTGCTCCTCGAGCCGCCGGCGCCGTGCGGAGACGGCGGCGAGGCGGGTAGCGGGGCGGTCCTGGACGTCGACGGTCATGGGTCACCTCGGGCTCGGGGTGTGGACGGAGGCTGCGACGCGCCGCCGATCGGGCGGCGTCACGGAGCGTGTCGCTCGCTCGGACGGAGCTGTTACGAGGCGTCGAAACCTGCCGCGGGTGCCGTCCTCCGTTGGAGCAGGTTCACGCGGACGGGTGAATCGATCGCTGTAGCAATCACGCACCGGAACAACGATCTGTAGTCAACGGGGATCCGTCGGACCCCCGGTGAGGGACAGATCGGCGAGACCGGGGGGTCAGGCCATGAGCACGACGGAGTCACAGGAACCGGGCGACCACACGCCGGTGTTCGTCGACGCCAGCGGGCGTCGGCGGCGCGGGGTGTCGGTGCTGGGGTACCTCGGGGCCTCGGCCGCCGCGGCCTACCTCGCTGCGTTCGGGCTGACGGTGGGCACGCAGACGGTGTCGCTGCAGCCGGTGGGCGCGACGCTCACGCCGAGCCCGGCGACGCCGGACGATGAGGGGGACGACGCCGACGACGACGAGCCCGAGGTCGTGCCCGCGGCGTCGCCCGTCGCCACGGCGGCGACGCACCACGCCTCGTCGGCACGCCACGAGCGGACCGCCGACCGGCACGAGCGCACCCACCAGCGCCACGTCGCCGCACCCCGCAAGCAGCCGGCCCGGCTGGTGCCGCTGCGGGTGGTCCGCGAGCCGAAGGCGATCGTCCACACCGCCGTCACGCACACCACGACCACGACCGTCACCACCCGCGAAACCCCGCGCCACCAGCAGCGCCACCACCAGGAGACGAAGCACCACCACCACACGCACGGGGCGTCGAGCCACGCGCACGGGCACACGACCACCGACGCGGCGACCGCCGACGTCCTGAACACGGTGAGCCAGGCGTGACCGCGCCCCGCCACCGGACCCCGAGGCGCCGGCGCCGTCTGCTGCCGCGCGCCGGGGTGCTGTTCGTCGTGGTCGCGCTGACGATGTTCAGCTGCCTGCTCGTCGTGGACGGGCTCGCGCGCTCGCAGGTCGGGGTCGACGCCGTCGCGCAGGACACCTCGCCCGACGCCACCGACGGGGTGCCGCCGGCGATCACCGACGGCGGTCCCGTGATCGACGCCCGCGGCGCCGCGCCGGCGAGCGCGCGGATGCCGGCGAAGACGATCGCGCTGACCTTCGACGACGGTCCGGACCCGACCTGGACCCCGCAGGTCCTCGAGGTGCTGCGCCGCCACCAGGTGCCCGCGACGTTCTTCGTGGTCGGGTCGAACGCCGCCCGCAACCCCGAGCTGCTGCGCGAGATCCGCGCGGCGGGCTCGGAGGTCGGGCTGCACACGTTCACCCACCCCGACCTCTCGCAGGCGTCGGACTACCGCATCGACCGAGAGCTCACCGAGACCCAGCTGGTGATCGAGGGAGCGCTGGGGGAGTCGAGCTACCTGCTGCGCCCGCCGTACTCGTCGACCGCGGACGCGGTCACCGGCGACGCGCTGCGCTCGTTCACCACCGCCGGCCGCGACGGGTACGTCACCGTCCTCTCCGACACCGACAGCCGCGACTGGGAGCGCCCGGGCGTCGACGCGATCGTCCGCAACGCCCAGCCGGCGAACGGGTCGGGCGGCGTGGTCCTGCTGCACGACGCCGGGGGCGACCGGTCCCAGACCGTTGCCGCGCTCGACCGCCTGATCCCCGAGCTGCAGGCGCAGGGGTACCGGTTCACGACCCCGGAGGTCGCGGTCGGGCTGCCCGCCGACAACCGTCCGGTCGCGGCGGCCGACCACCTCGCCGGCAGCGTCGCGATCGGCCTGGTCGCGGTGGCCGGGGTCGTCGTCGACGTCCTGACCTGGTTGCTGCTGGTGGTCGGCGTGCTCGTCGTGCTGCGGCTGGTGCTGATGCTCGTCGTCGCCGTCCGGCACCACCGGCAGCGGCACCGCCCCGGGTTCTCGTGGGGCCCGCCGGTGACCGAGCCGGTCTCGGTGATCGTCCCGGCCTACAACGAGAAGGAGAACATCTCGGCCACCGTGCGCTCGCTGGTGGCCAGCGAGCACCCCGTCGAGGTGATCGTCGTCGACGACGGCAGCACCGACGGCACCGCCGACATCGTCGAGGCGCTGCGGCTGCCGCGCGTGCGAGTGGTGCGGCAGGTCAACGGCGGCAAGCCCGCGGCGCTGAACACCGGCATCGCGCACGCCCGCCACGAGCTCATCGTCATGATCGACGGGGACACGGTGTTCGAGCCGTCGACCGTCGGACGGCTGGTGCAGCCGTTCGCGGACCCGTCGGTGGGCGCCGTCGCGGGCAACGCCAAGGTCGCGAGCCGGCGGGGTCTGATCGCGCGCTGGCAGCACATCGAGTACGTCATGGGCTTCAACGTCGACCGCCGCGTGTACGACGTCCTGCGCTGCATGCCGACGGTCCCGGGCGCGATCGGGGCGTTCCGGCGGCGGGTGCTGCTCGCGGTCGGCGGGGTCAGCGACGACACCCTGGCCGAGGACACCGACCTCACCATGGCGATCTGCCGCAGCGGCTGGCGCGTGGTCTACGAGGAGTCGGCGCGGGCCTGGACCGAGGCGCCGGCGACGCTGCCGCAGCTGTGGCGCCAGCGGTACCGCTGGAGCTACGGGACGATGCAGTCGATGTGGAAGCACCGCCGCGCGGTGCTCGAGTCGGGGGCGTCGGGCCGCTTCGGGCGGCTGGGGCTGGCGCACCTCGCGGTGTTCCAGGTGCTGCTGCCGTTGCTGGCGCCGCTGGTCGACATCTTCCTGGTCTACGGACTGCTGTTCCTCGACCCCGTGACGACGCTGGTGGCGTGGTCGACGGTGCAGGCGGTCCAGCTCGTCGCCGCGGTGATCGCGTTCCGGCTGGAGCGCGAGCCGATCGGGGTGCTGTGGCTCCTGCCGCTGCAGCAGATCGTCTACCGGCAGCTCATGTACGCGGTGCTGATCCGCTCGATGGTCACCGCGGTCGGCGGCATCCGGCTGGGGTGGCAGAAGCTGCGGCGCGTGGGTGGGCTGGAGGTGCACTTGCAGGAACCGGCGGTGTTCCCGACGCCGCCCGACGCGCCCGAGGCGCCGCCGTCACGGGCCTCGACGCGGCTGGTGGTGCTCAGCCGACGCTGAGCAGCGTTAGCCGACGACCCTCGCAGCTGCGTCACGGGGCGGGGCAGTGACCGGTTCCGTCCATCCACAGGAGGACGTCCAGGGTTCGCAGGACGCTGACGCGGTCCGACAGGCCGGCGGCTTGATGCGCGGCGCGCAGGACCTCGACGTAGGCAGGGTCGCGGTGGAGGAGCTCTTGGACGCAGGTCCAGTGATCGCGCGGACGGCGCAACCCGAGCTGCTTGCCGACGACGCTGTCCCACACCGGCAGCAGGCGGGGCCGCTTGCGGGCGAGGATCTTCGAGATCGTCACGTCGCCGAAGCCGTCGACGTCGGCGCGCGGGCGGCCCGGACGGCGTTCGGCCAGAACCCACCAGAGCTGATCGGCACATTCCCCGTCCGCGATCGCACCCGGGGTGGCGTCGTGGAGATCTCGATCGGCCGGGATGCCTTCGAGTAGGCCGGAGATCCGATCTGCGTCGGGACCGAGGACCCGGAGCGCCGCATGCTTCGGGACCCTGACGCTGAGCAGCGAGACCGCCACGAGGTCATCAGGGACGATCCGGTCAGGCGGGTTTTCGCCGAGGACGTCGAAGGAGGCGCCGGAGAAGTTCGGTCTGCCGGGAGCCGGCTCGTCGAAGTACGTCGTCAGAGCCCGCGTGCACCAGTCACGATGCTCCTCGGAGCCCTTCGCGACCTTGATCAGCCATTCCGGCGTCGCCCCCACAGCGCACGACGGTAGAGCGGATGGTGCTGCGCGCAGGAGCGGTCCACCAGATGGTGTGACCACCTGTCGGCGACGGATCCGCCATTCGCGATGGCCAGGGTTCGTACCGGTCCAGATGGCTACTTTGGATCTCCGGGCGCTCAGCCGACGTTGAAGCGGGAGCCGGCGAAGGTCCACGACAGCGGAGTCGCGAGGTCGAACTGACGCTGGTCGATGAAGCTCTCGAGGGTGTCGACGCGGGGGAGCGACTCGCGCCAGACGTCCGTGGTCTCCTCGTAGGCCGGGTGCTCGAGGTGCTCGCGGCGGACCTCGAGGAAGCGACGCAACCAGGCGGGGTCGTCGCCGGCGGGCGGGCCGGTCTCGGTAATCAGCGCCGGGAGGTCGTCGGGGCCCGAGCCGATGCCGTGCTGGATGCCGGTGTCGAGCAGGGCGAGCTGGCCGAGGGCGTTCGTGATGCCTATAGCTCGGGCGCGGTCCATCGCGGGGCGGAAGTAGAGGTCGTCGTAGACGGCGTCCTGGGCCTGGTTGAGCCGCGGGTCGGTCTGCGACGCCCGGCGCCAGGCGTCCTCGAAGCCGTCGAGGCCCTTGGTGCTGTCGCCGTCACCGCCGTCGGCGACCTGGCTGTCGATCCGGGTCAGGGGCTGGAGGTAGCGGTGCAGAGGGTTCTGGGGGCCGGCGATCTGCTCGTAGCGGCGGACGACGAGCAGGAGGTCGTGGGTGCCGCTGGTGAACCCGGCACGGCCCGCGGTGATCCCGCGGCCGTCGCCGAGCCGCTGCGCCGCGGCGTAGGGGAGCTCGGTCGTCGAGTTCTCGAACGTGCTGATGACGGCTTCGGCGGTGTGCTTGCGGGTCGGGTCGAGAAGGCCGGGAGCGCGGGGGTCTGCGGCGATCGACGGCGCGCTGCAGGCGCCGAGCGCGGTCCATCCGGCCACCGCGGCGCCGAGAGCGAGGAAGGAGCGCCGGTTCATCGTCGCTCCCAGGCCGTCGGCGTCACCGGACGACGATATGACCATGCTCGCGGCGGCCGTCGCCCGGTACACCCGATCGGGTCGACCCGTACGGACCAGTCCGGCCTCAACCGCGATCGGCGGACGATGCCTGCGCATCGGCCGAGCGTCCGGGGCGCGGCCCGAGGAGGCTCATGTCCCCGCACAGCACGTTCCACAGCTGAGGTAGCTCGTCCAACCACGTCCCGCGGATCACGCGCCCGACCGGCCCGATGGTTCCGTCGTCGACGGTGCTCGTGAACGTCAGGAGCCGGAACGGTTCGCCGGCGCGACCGACGCGCCAACGGCGGGCGATGACGGGGCTCCCGCATTCGAGGCGCACGGCGAGCGCCACGATCGCGATGAGCGGCAGGAGGAACACGAGGGCCCCGGTGGACACGATCAGGTCGAACGCGCGCGTGGCTCGCCGACTCGGTGACTGCGCGGCGCCGTCCCTGTGCCGACCGACAGGGAGAGCGCGAAGACGCTCGACGTCGGAGCCGTCACGGGACCCGGAGGCGCGCCGCAGGTACAACACCGAGCACCCGAGACCGTCGGCGATCGTCGCCGAGGTCGCGAGCGGCACGGAGCACGCGTCGTCCTGGGCCAGCAGGACGGCCTGCGCATGGTGCTCCTCGATGACGTCGGCGAGCGGTCCTCGGGCCGCCACTGCGGCCGTGCGCCCTTCGCCGGACCGAGCGGGGTCGGCGACGGCCACCGGGAGCAGTCCGAGTTCGGGGTGTGACCGCATCGTCGAGAACACGTCGAGGCCGACGTCCCGGGAGCCGACGACAACGGTCCGGAGGCCGTGCCCCAGGTCCCGTCTCGCGTGCCGGACCAGGGTGAGAACTAAGCCGCGTCCGATCTCGCTGACGGTCAGGAACACGAGCATGCCGATGGCGATCTCGCGGGTGTGCGGCGTGCCGAGAACGGTCGCCCCGGCGACGGCGACCGCGAACCCTGCCGCGACGGAGGCGAACGCGCGACCCAGGTCGTGGGCGTAAGAAAAGCGGAGCCGGGTCCGGTATAGCCCGGAAGCGACGCGGACGGCGAGGACGCCGGCCAAGGCCCAGGCGACCGAGCGGAGCTGCCCCGTCCAGGAGAACGCCACCGCCGTAGCCACAAGATCGGCAGTGACGAGGAGGACGGTCACGACGTGTCTGTGCGGATCGGCGGCCCCCACGGACAGCGACCGACCTCTCCAATGCGTGCCACCGACACCACGGACACGGAGCGCGCGCTCGCCCACCCCGCGCCGGATCCATCCATCCGCCACGGCTTTCCCCCGGACACCGATGCCCCGACCGCGCTGTATCGCGGTCGGTCTCGTGAACGGGTGTGGCCCCCCGCGCCGTGTACCTATCACCACCCGATCGTGTGAATCGCACGCTACCGAGAAGCAATGAGCAGCGGAAGTGCGTAGTGCGGCCCGATCGTCGACGGCCTGAGGATCTCGTCGAAGCGTTCGCGATGAACAGGTGGCTCGTCCACTGTCTCGAAGCACCTATGACTGAGGCTGTCGACCCTCTAAGGTGCGCAGTGCGAGTATCGCCCGTTTCCTGGATTCCGGTCGGGCGCTGGGGGGCAGCTGTGACGGCTTGGCAGTGGGTTCTCGTCGGATTCGGCGTCTGGCTCGCTGTCGCGCTGCCACTGGGATTCGCATTCGGCCGCGTCTTGCGTGACCGGCGAGTGATCGACACCGACGCCCTCGAGGACGAGTCGTCCGGCGAGGACGACCGAGCAACCGCACAGCCGCCGGCCGCCTCGGAGGACGACACCGGCGACGAGGGCGAGACGCTCGCCGAGCACTGGCTCCGCCACCGGTAGCGCGGAGCTGTTCGTCGCACCGCCCGTGCACTGCCGACGGGGTCGTCGGTGACGGCTCACCGGGTCACATCGACACGTGATCGGGTGATGCTGGGCCGGATGTCGTAACGACGCCTCGGAGATCCGCGACCTCGGGTGGACGGTCCGCCGCACCGGCGACCGACTCGGGGGGACAGAGCATGACGAGTGTCGACGCCAACCACGGCGCCGCGGGGACGTCCGATCCGGACACGGCGCCGATCGCGATCGTGCCCCTGCCCCGGCGGCCGGAGCCGCTGTCCGGACCGTGGGTGCAGCCGGTGCCACCGCCGCGGTCGTCGCGCTGGCTGGTCGTCCTCGTCTGCGTGCTTGCCGTCCTCGCCGCGGGCCTGGCCGGCTTCCTCGTCGTGGGACAGCCGTGGTCCGCGGTGGCGGGCCCGCCGGTAGCCGCAGCGCCGGCTCCGACCTCGCCGCCCACTGACCCTTCCGAGGCCCTCCGGGCGCAGCAGCGCAGCGACGCGGGCGCGACCGAGGCGCTCGCCGGGACCTGGGTGCCGCAGCTCTCGGCGAAGAAGGTCGGCATGACCGTCGACGGGCGGACCTACGACTACGCTGCCGTCCTCGCCGACCACCAGCAGCTCCGGCAGACGTACCCCGACGCCGTCCTCGTGTGGTCGGGGGACTGGTCGAGCTTCCGGGGGCAGGACTTCTGGGTCACCGTCGTGAACCGCTCGTTCCCGACCGGCGACGCGGCGAACGCCTGGTGCGCGCAGGCCGGGATCGGGTCGGACGACTGCTACGCCAAGCGCCTCTCGCGGACCGGCGGGTACGCGGAGAACACCGCGCTGCGGACCGGGGGCGGAGGGGCGGCCGCGAGCGCGTCACCGACCCTCGGCGCCGTCTGGTCGTCGAACCAGACCGGGTTCGGCGACGTCCGACCGAACGAGATCTACGCCGGCGGTAGCGGGACCGGGCAGGTCACCGACGTGACCTGGGAGTCGTGGGGCGGTGCGCAGGCCACGGGGCGCGGTACCGGTCTCTGGGTCCCCGACGGGGTCGCGACCGCCGACGGCGTGCAGAAGCCGGTCGTGGTCGTCGCGTCGAACCTCGGCGACTGCCACGGGCGGCTCGCCTACCGCAGCGTCGGCTGGTACTTCCCGACGGAGGGCGAGACGGCCGTGAACGGTGGCTACGACGACATCTGCGACGGCGGCTGATCGGCCGCTCCACGGGACGGCGCGGTGACCCACTGGTCGACGACGACGGCCAGCGCGCCGAGGGCGAGGCTCCCGACGATCGTGAGGACGAGGACCGGCGTCCAGCCGCCGTGCGCCAGCGGTACGACGACCACGCCGACGATCGTGCTGATCACGCCGTAGACGACGAGCGTCCGGACGACGCGGCGCACGTCGCCGGACGGCCGGTGCAGCGAGCGGACGCGCTGGCCGCCGGCGCTCACGAGGATCGCGGTGACGAGGCCGCCGACGAGGACGAAGCCGCGCCCGACGTTCTCGGGGTCGAGGGTCGGGTAGAGCGCGAGCACCGCGAGGCCGAGGACGACGCCGAGCACGACAGCACCGCCGCCGAGGCCCAGGGCCTGGCGGTTCACGGGGCTCGCCCGCACTGTCCGCGTCATCGCGCGCAGCTTGCCGACCCACGGCGCGCCGGTCACCACCGGCCACCCGAAAGCGCAGAAGTCGGCCCCGGCCCCGGCGGCGCCCCCCGCCGCCGGGACCGGGTCGCGGAGCACGGTGCACGACGCCCCCCGCGCCGTCCCCCCACACGTCGCCCCCTGTACTCGCCCGACGTGTGCTCACCGCGCTCCGCGGCCTGGCTGGACTCACTCCACGACGTGCACCAGCACGAGCGGGAGATCGTCCGGATCACGGAACACGAGGTACGCGTACGGCTCCGGGCCGCCGACGTCGACGACCCCGCTGTGGAGCACGCCGAGCCCGTCGAACCAGCCCGCCCAGGTGTCGAGCTGCGCGCGGCTGGACACCGACAGCGCCGCGTGGCCGCGCGGCTCGGCGCCGCCGGCGCCGTGCAGGCGGATGGCGATCCCGGACTCGGGGTCGCTCAGCAGGACGCCGTCGGTGGTGCCGTCGTCCGGGCAGAGCGTGGACGCCGGGGTCAGCCCCAGCACGCGCTCATACCAGGCGGCACTGCGCGAGATGTCGCTGACCGTCGACGCGAAGTGGTGGAACCCCGTGAAGCCGGGCCTCTCGACCGCCGTCGCCGTCATCCCACCTCCCGCGCTGTGCGTACTGATCGTGTTCGGCGATCAGCCTGTCGGGTGACACGGCGCGGCGGTACTAGGGAGTTCCCTCGGGGAGTCGGCGACGGCGCGTGAATTCGGTAGCGAGCTCGGTGCGCGAACGGACGCCGAGCTTGCGGTAGATGCGGGTCAGGTGCGCCTCCACCGTCTTGCGTGAGACGAACAGCGCGGCCGCGACCTCGACGTTGCTCTGGCCGTCGGCGATGCCCCGGGCGATCTGGAACTCCTGCGGCGTCAGCACCTCGAGCGAGACCGGGTCCTCGTCGGCAGGCTCGCCGGACGCCCGGTGCCCGGTCGCGGCGAGCTCGTGGCGGGCGCGCTCGACCCACGGGCGCGCGCCCACCCCGGAGAACGTCGCCTCGGCGTCGAGCAGCAACGCCCGTGCAGTGCCGGGGCGCCGCCACCGCCGGCGGACCTCGGCGTGGGCGAGGACGGTCCGCGCGCGCTCGTACGGCGCGGCCAATCGCGCGTGCGCGGCGTGGGCGACGGCGAACCAGTGCTCGGCGTCGTCGTGGTCGTCGGCGAGCAGACCCTTCCCGCGCGCGGCCATCGCCTCCGCGTACGCCGACCCCGTGCGCTCGGCGAGCCGGCCCACCCACGCCACCGCCGACACGGCCGCGGTCCGGTCGCCGGCCCGGACCGTCGCGTCGACGAGGTCGCCGGCGAACGGCACCGAGCCCATGCACGCGGTGCCCATCTGCTCGGACGCCGCGCGGGCGCGCTCGAGGTGGGCGGCGGCGGTCACCGGCTCGCCGGCGGCGAGCGCGCCCGCGCCGAGCGCCGCGGCCGCGTAGACCCGGATGCTCTCGATGCCCAGCGGCCCGGCCGCCGCCAGCGCCGCCTCCGCGCGGGCCCGGCACGACGCCGCGTCGCCGCGCACCCCTTCGAGCCGGGCGAGCAGCGTCTCCCCGAACGCGCGGCTGCCGGCCTGGCCCAGCTCGTCGGCCCACGCGACGCCCTCGCTCGCGTCGGCGTAGGCGGCGTGCCACCGCCCGGCCCACCAGTCGACCTCCGCGTGGGCGCCCAGCGCGAACGCGAGCACGAGCGGCACGCCGACCTGCCGCGCGCTCGCCGTCACCGGGGCGAGGAGACGGCGGGCGTCGTCGAACCGCTCGAGGAAGCAGGCGGCCTGGCCTCCGATGACCAGCGGCGGGGCATCCCACAGCGGGTTCGCGTCGCCGGCGCGGGCGACGAGCTCGTCGAGCAGCGGCTGCGCCTCGTCCACGCGCCCGGTCAGCGCGTAGGCGTGGCCGAGCCCGGCGAGCGCCGGGAGGGTCCGCCCGTCGGCGTCGCGGGCGCGGTCGGCGACGTCCTGGGTCTCGCGCAGCCGCCCGGTCATCGTCAGCGGCGCCGCGGCCTCGACGTAGAGCCGACCGGCGCGCGCGGGGTCCAGGGGGAGCACCGCGTCGGCGGCGCGCACGGCACCGTCGATGGCGCGCGCCGGGTCGAGCCAGGTGAGCGCGCGGGTCCGGACGAGCTCGACGTCGGCGGCGAAGGTCGGGTCGTGGCGCAGGGCCAGCGCCTCCTCGCACCAGGTCGCGGCGAGGGTAGAGCTGCCGGCGATGGCGGCGTCGGTGGCGGCGGTGAGGAGGCGGTCGGCGCGGGTGGCCGGGTCGGCGGTGAAGTCGGCGGCGCGGGCCCAGGCGCGCGCGGCGGCCTGGAGGGCGGAGCGTCGCCGGGCGGTGACGGCGGCCTCGACGAGACGCTCGGCGACCTCGTCGTCGGGCGCCTCGGTGGACTCGGCGAGATACCAGACGGCGACGTCGCGCGGGGCGTGGTGTGCGAGTCCCTGGAGGACCCGTCGACGCAGGTCACGGGCCGTGCGCGCGGTGACGAGGGGGCGCAGGAGGTCGTGGCGCAGGCTCATGTGCTCGTCGTCGCGCGCGACGAGCCGGCGGCGCTCGGCGGGGAGCAGGTCGTCGGCGCCGAGGCCGAGGTCGGCGAGGACGGGCTCGAGCTCGTCGCGGCGGGTCGAGTGGCTCAGCGCGAGCACCGCCAGCGCCGAGCGGGTGGTCGTCGGGAGCCCGTCGATGGCCGCGGACCAGGCGCGCTCGAGCGTCGAGCCCGGCGGCAGGGTCGCGGCGGCGTCGAGGAGGTCGGGGCCGGCGACCCGGGCCGTCTCGACGACGGCGAGGGGATTGCCGCCGCAGCGCTCGACGATCGTCTCGAGCACCGCGGGCGACGTGCGGACCGGCAGCGTGCGGACGAGCTCGCGGCTCTCGTCGGCGGAGAGCGGGCCGAGCGCGATCGTCGGCAGGCGCCAGACCGCGGGGTCGACCGGCACCTCGTCGCGCACCCCGAGGAGCAGCGCGATCCGTTCCGACGCGAGACGCCGGGCGACGAACATCAGCACCTGCTGGGAGGGGGGATCGATCCAGGGGAAGTCGTCGACGATCAGGAGCAGGGGACGCACGTCGGCGGCGGCCGCGAGCACCCCGAGGGTGGCCGCGGAGACGGCGAGCGGGCTCCCGACGTCGCCGGCGCGCAGGGCGAGGGCGATCTCGAGCGCCTCGCGCTGGACGTCGGGCAGCTCCTCGGCGTGCTTGAGGATCGGCAGCAGCAGGTCCGCGACCGCCGCGAACGGCAGGACCGCCTCGCCCTCCACGCCGGCCGTGCGCAGCACCAGGCGCAGCGATGCCGCGGCGACCTCGTCGAGCAGCGTCGTCTTGCCGGCGCCCGGCTCGCCGCGCAGGACGGTGACCGTGCCGTCGCGACGCGCCGGGTCCACCGCCGCGGCGAGCTGCTCCCGCTCGCGGGCACGGCCGATCACCTGCGGCGTGGTGGGTGGGCGATCGGACACGCGACGGGCACCTCCTCCGGTGCACCCATTCTCCGGCCGGGACAGATCATCGTGAGGGTCCGAACGGCGGAGTGTCGGGGCCCGTGTTGGTCCGATTGGACCAAGAGCCGGCTCCTGCTCGCCGAGCGTGATCGAGCGACCGCGGAGAGGAGCGCCGACTGTGGCCCGATCGTGACGGTCGCTGCTCCGCGCGGGCGCGGCCTCGCCCTACGCTGGACAGGTTGATCACTGCTGGTGGTCACGAGGGGGCGGGCGGCCGAAAGGGCCGCCCGGTTCGGGCGTGGGGGCGCCGTGTCGTTGCTGCAGTGGGTGCTGATCGGCCTGGGGGCGTGGCTGGTCGTGGCGGTCGTGGGCGCGCTGGTGCTCGCCCATCTCGTGCGCAGGAACCGCCCGGACACGCTCGACGTCCTGCGCGCCCGCGGGATCGTCGACGAGCCGGAGACGGCGCCGGACGACCCGCGGTGCGCCACCGACCTCCCGTCGCCGCGCGACGGCGCGCACGACCGTGCCGAGGCGCCGTCGGAACGCCGTCTCGATTAGCTCCGTCGCGACTAGCTGTACTCGGCCAGGACGTTGGTGACGGTCGGCGTGGCTGATTGAACGAGGAAGGCCCTTCGGGCGAGGTGGGGGTGTCTGACGCCGCCCG
>NZ_SNYO01000010.1 GCF_004363095.1 Actinomycetospora succinea | reverse complement strand
CAACCATCTGGGATCCGGTTCGGACAGTGCTCACCGGCCGGCGGCTCGGACACCGGAGTCTGGACCACGACCACGCCGGTGTAGCCCCATTAGGTGCGGGTAGCCCCGCGCCCATGGACGACACGCTGCGTGAAGACCAGAAGCTGACCGCCCGCGCCGTCCTCGCCCGCGAGGGCCGCGGGTTCGCCGAGGAGATCGGGCTGGGGCGCACCAACAACCCCGCGAGCCTCTTCGGTCTGTTGGTGGCCGCGTTCGTCGTCGCCCCGCGCGGCGAGAGCGGCGCCGCGGCCCGCGCCGCCCACGAAGTGACCAACCGCTGGCACACGGCGACCGACCTCGCCGCGGCGAGCGAGCAGGACGTCGCCAAGGAGCTCGGCGCCGCGGTCGAGGGCAGCGAGAGGGGGGACCGCGGCGACGACGACGACAGCGCCTCCACCGCCGCGGCGACGCTGGTCGCGCTCGCGTCCTCGCTCGCGGCCACGTGGGACGGCGACCTGCGCACGCTGCGCGACGAGGCCGGGCAGGACCCCGCCCGCGAGCGCGCGCTGCTGACCGACCTGCCCGGCGTGGACGACGGCGTCGCCGACGTGTTCTTCCGCGAGGTGCAGGCGCTCTGGGACGAGGTCTCGCCGTTCGCCGACGCCCGGGCCCTGCGTGCCGCCGCGGCCCTCGGGCTGGGGGAGTGCCCCGAGGACCTCGCCCGCTACGGCGACCAGCCCGAGAAGATCGGCCGCCTCGCCGGCGCGCTCGCACGCATCGACGTCGAGGGCTCCCACGACGAGGTGCGGGCGGCCTCGGCGTAGGACCTCAGCGCGCCGCCGCCCGCTCCTCCGCGGCCGCGAGGGCCCCGGGCAGCACGCGGGCGGCGTCGAGCAGGCTGGGGCCGTACCAGGTGAGCAGGCGCCCGCTGACCAGCGCGGACGGGGCGTCGAACGCCTCGGGCCCGTCGTCGGCGGTGAACCGGTAGGGCTCGTCGGGGAGCACGACGAGGTCGTGGGCGGGCAGGTCGGCGGGATCGAACCGCGGGTAGCGCTCGGGCGAGTCGTCGAGCACGTTGTCCACCCCGAGCCGGGCCAGGACGGCGCCGGTGAAGGTGTCGGACCCGACGGCCATCCACGGCTTGCGCCAGATCGGCACCACGGCGCGGCGCGGGGCGTCGGGCAGCGGGAGCGCGTCCCAGGCCGCCCGCGCGCCGTCGATCCATGCCGGACGCTCCAGGCCGCAGGCGGCGAGCATCCGCTCCAGCGAGCGCAGCGCCCCGTCGACGGTGCGGATGTCGGTGACGTACACCGCGAGCCCCGCGTCGCGCAGCTTCTCGAGCTCCTCGGGCTTGTTCTCCTCGGCGTTGGCCAGGACGAGGTCCGGGCGCAGCGCAACGATCGTCTCGATGTCGGGGTTCTTGGTCCCGCGGACGCGGGTGACCCCGTGCTCGTCGAGGTCGTCCGGATGGGTGCACCAGTCCGTCGCGCCCACCAGCAGCCCGGGCTCGGTGACCCCGACGGCCTCGGTGAGCGACGGGACGAGGCTGACCACCCGGCTGACGGTCGCGGGGAGCGTGACGCGGCGGCCCTCGTCGTCGACGACGTTCATGCCCCCAGGGTGCCGCAGGAAGCGTCGGAATGGTGTCCGATACCGTCGGTACCGCCATCACACCGTGAGCGGAGGCACACGAACAGTGGATCGTTGGGCGTCGGGCATCGACACCGCGTGGCTGCAGCTCGAGCAGCCGACCAACCGGATGGTGGTGCACGGGATCCTCTTCTGCGAGGGCCCGGTCGACATCACGGTGCTGCGCGAGCGCGTCCGGGACCGCTGGGTCGCGGCGTACCCCGGGCTGCGGCAGCGCCCGACGTGGCCGGTCGGGCGGCTCGGTCCGGCGCGGTGGGTCGACGCCCCGCCCGATCTCGACGAGCACGTCCGCGCCGTCGAGCTCGCGGCGCCGGGCGACGACGCCGCGCTCGCCCGCCACGTCGGCGCCGTGATGTCGCAGCCGCTGCCCGCCGACCGGCCGTGGTGGTCGCTGCACCTCGTCTCGGGCTACGAGGGCGGTGCGGCGCTCTTGGTGAACATCCACCACGGCCTCGCCGACGGGGTCGCGCTGAACCACCTCTTCCACGTCCTGTCCGACGACCCGGCGGCGGAGGGCACTCCGGCCGCGTACGCCGAGGCGCCGCGCCGGCCGCGGCGGGCGCACGACTGGCGCCTGCTGCACCGGGAGGTGCGCGACCGCGTCGCGACGCTGCGGGACAAGGTGCGCGCGGCGGGCAGCGACGAGGGTGCCGCGGAGCTGCGCGCCACCGGTCGCGCCGTGCGGACGTCGACGGCGATGCTGGCGCGCCCGCCGCAGGACGCGCCGTCGTCGCTGCTGGGCGAGCCGGGCACGGCCAAGTCGGCGCGCTGGACGTCGGTGGTGCCCCTGGAGACGGTGAAGGCCGCCGGCAAGCCGTACGGCGCCAGCGTCAACGACGTCCTGTGCGCCGCGATCGCCGGGGCGCTGCGCTCGTTCGCGGGTGACGAGCTCCCGCGCCTGCGCGCCGTGATGCCGATCAACATGCGCCCGCTCGACCGCCCGATCTCCGACGAGCTCGGCAACGAGGTGGGCCTCGTGCTCCCGCCGCTGCCCACCGACGAGGCCGACCCCGGGCGGCGGGTCGAGCGCGTGCACGCGGCGATGGAGACGATCAAGCGCACGAACCAGGGGCTCGCGACCTTCGCCGGCATCGCCGGGTCGGGCCACGGCCGCCCGGCCTGGACCCGCGCACTCGTGGCCCGCTACGCGACGACGTCCTCGGTGATCATCTCGAACGTGCCGGGGCCCGTCGCGCCGCTGCGGATCGCCGGCACCCGCGTCCGCGACGCCCTGTTCTGGGTGCCCTGCTCGGGCCACCTCGCGCTCGGCGTCTCGATCCTGAGCTACGCCGGGCGCGTGCGCCTCGGGGTGCGCGCGGACACCGGCATCCTCGGCGGCGAGGACGGCGTCGACCGCTTCGTCGCGGCGCTCGACGAGCAGCTCGCCGCCATGTGAGCGAAATTCCCGGCTATAGCCGGGAATTTCGCTCACGTACCTACATCGAGCGGCGGTACTGCCCGCCGACCTCGAAGAACGCGTCGGTGAGCTGGCCGAGGGTGCACACGCGGGCCGCGACCATGAGCTCGTCGAAGACGTTCTCGCCCGACGTCGCCGCGTCCTGCAGCCGGCGCAGGGCCTCGGGCGCCGTGTTGGCGTGGCGCGACTGGAAGTCGGCGACGCGCTCGAGCTGGCCCTTCTTCTCCTCCTCGGTGCCGCGCGCGAGCTCGAGCTCGTGCCCCTCCTGCTCGGCGTCCTCGGGCGGCAGGAAGGTGTTGACGCCGACGAGGGGCAGCGAGCCGTCGTGCTTGCGCGACTCGTAGAGCATCGACTCGTCCTGGATCTTGCCGCGCTGGTAACCGGTCTCCATCGCCCCGAGGACGCCGCCGCGCTCGGCGATCGAGTCGAACTCCTTGAGCACGGCCTCCTCGACGAGGTCGGTGAGCTCGTCGATGACGAAGGAGCCCTGCAGCGGGTTCTCGTTCATCGAGAGGCCCCACTCGCGGTTGATGATCAGCTGGATCGCCAGCGCGCGGCGCACCGACTCCTGCGACGGCGTGGTCACGGCCTCGTCGTAGGCGTTGGTGTGCAGGGAGTTCGCGTTGTCGTAGAGCGCGCAGAGCGCCTGGAGCGTCGTGCGGATGTCGTTGAAGTTCATCTCCTGCGCGTGCAGGGAACGGCCCGACGTCTGCACGTGGTACTTCAGCTTCTGGCTGCGCTCGTTCGCGCCGTAGCGCTCGCGCATCGCGACCGACCAGATCCGGCGGGCCACGCGGCCGATCACGGAGTACTCGGCGTCCATGCCGTTGGAGAAGAAGAACGACAGGTTGGGCGCGAAGTCGTCGATGTCCATCCCGCGCGCGAGGTAGGACTCGACGTAGGTGAACCCGTTGGCCAGCGTGAACGCGAGCTGGCTGATGGGGTTCGCCCCGGCCTCGGCGATGTGGTAGCCGGAGATCGACACCGAGTAGAAGTTGCGGACCTTGTGGCGGATGAACCACTCCTGGATGTCCGCCATCATCCGCAGCGAGAACTCGGTGGAGAAGATGCAGGTGTTCTGGCCCTGGTCCTCCTTGAGGATGTCGGCCTGCACCGTGCCGCGGACGTTCTGGTACGCGTGCTCGGCGAGCTCGGCGCGCTCGGACTCGCTCGGCTCGCGTCCCTTCTCCTCGGTGAACGCGTCCACCTGCTGGTCGACGGCGGTGTTGAGGAAGTAGGCGAGGATCGCCGGCGCCGGGCCGTTGATGGTCATCGACACCGACGTCGTCGGCGAGCTCAGGTCGAAGCCCGAGTACAGGACCTTCATGTCGTCGAGCGACGCGATCGACACCCCGGAGGTGCCGACCTTGCCGTAGACGTCGGGCGGGGTCGCCGGGTCGTGGCCGTAGAGGGTCACCGAGTCGAACGCGGTCGAGAGGCGCTTGGCCGGCGAGTCCTCGGAGAGGTAGTGGAACCGTCGGTTGGTGCGGAACGCGTCGCCCTCGCCGGCGAACATGCGCGCCGGGTCCTCGCCCTCGCGCTTGAACGAGAACACCCCGGCCGTGAACGGGAAGTGCCCGGGCAGGTTCTCCTTGCGCAGGAAGCGCAGGACCTCCTCGTCGGCGGTGAACGGCGGCAGCGAGACCCGGTTGACCTTGTTCCCCGAGAGCGTCTCGCGGGTGAGCTGGGTGCGCAGCTCCTTGTCGCGCACGTGGACGACCATCTCGTCGCCCGCGTAGTCCTCGACGGTCTGCGGCCAGGCGTCGAGCAGCGCCGCGGCCTCGCCGGGCAGGTCGCGCTCGGCCTCGGCGAGCACGGCGGGCAGCTCGCCGGCCTCGCGATCGCCGAGGGCCTCGCTGGCGGTGCGCAGGGCCGCGCGACGGCGGGCCGCAGTCACCATCGAGGACGTCTCGTCGTGGTAGCCGCGCACGGTGCCGGCGATGTCGGCGAGGTAGCGGGCGCGTTCCGGCGGGATCGAGGCGGCGAAGTCGGTGGAGACCTTGGAGTCCGGGATCGTGAGCCGGCCCTCGCCGATCGTCAGCCCGTGCTCGCCGAGCATCGTGCGCAGGTAGCCGTAGAGCGCGGTGACGCCGTCGTCGTGGAACGTCGCGGCGCTGGTGCCGAAGACCGGCATGTCCTCCCACGACGAGGAGAACGCGTCGCGGTTGCGGACGAGCTGGCGGGACACGTCGCGGCGGGCGTCGTCGGCGCCGCGGCGCTCGAACTTGTTGATCGCGACGGCGTCGGCGAAGTCCAGCATGTCGATCTTCTCGAGCTGCGACGCGGCGCCGAACTCGGGCGTCATGACGTAGAGCGAGGAGTCGACGAAGTCGACGATCCCAGCGTCACCCTGGCCGATGCCCGGGGTCTCGACGATCACCAGGTCGGCGCCCGACGCGCGCAGCAGCAGGATCGCGTCGCCGAGGTTCTCGGGCAGCGTGCCCCCGCCGCCGCGCGAGGCCATCGAGCGGAAGTAGACCTGCGCCCCGCCGAGCGAGTTCATGCGGATGCGGTCGCCGAGCAGCGCCCCGCCGCCCTTGCGCCGCGTCGGGTCGACGGCGAGGACCGCGATCCGGAGCTTGTCCTCCTGGTCGAGGCGGAAGCGGCGCACGAGCTCGTCGGTGAGCGACGACTTGCCCGAGCCGCCGGTGCCCGTGATGCCGAGGACCGGCACGTTCTTGCCCTCGACGGTCGTGCGGGCGCGCTCGCGGACCTCGTCGGGCAGCCCGCCCGCCTCGGCGACCGAGAGCGCGCGGGCGAGCGTCGCGGGCTCGCCGGTGAAGACCCCGTCCCAGCTCGACGGCGGCTCGGCGCCGAGGTCGACGTCGCAGGCCCTGATCATCGTGTTGATCATCCCGGGCAGGCCCATGCGCTGGCCGTCGGTCGGGGAGAAGATGTGCGCGACGCCGTGGGCGTGCAGCTGGTCGATCTCGTCCTGGACGATGACGCCGCCACCGCCGCCGTAGACCTTGACGTGCCCGGCACCGCGCTCGCGGAGCAGGTCGACGAGGTACGAGAAGTACTCGACGTGCCCGCCCTGGTAGGAGCTGATCGCGACGCCCTGGGCGTCCTCCTGGATCGCGGCCGTGACCACCTCGTCCACGGACCGGTTGTGGCCCAGGTGGACGACCTCCGCCCCCTGGCGCTGGAGGATCCGCCGCATGATGTTGATCGCCGCGTCGTGCCCGTCGAAGAGGCTCGCCGCGGTGACGAAGCGGATCGGGTGGGTCGGGACGTACAGCTCGTCCGTCATGCTTCCTCGCAGTCCAGGTCGGTGCTCGGCAAATAGTAGGACGTCAAAGCTTTTCGGGCCAGCGACGCACATCACTCACCGAGCGAAGTCGTCATTGAGCTGAACGAGTGAACGGGAGGCGGTTCAGCTCCGCTCTTGATTACTGTGCGTCGAGACCATCGCCGCTCGTCCCCCCGGAGCACCTCATGAGCACCGTCGTCCCGCCGTCCCCTTTCGCTGCCGGTGACGGCGAGCAGTCGTCGCAGCCGACCGCGGTCGTCAGTCAGGTGCCGGCGTCGGCCCAGCCCACCGCGTACGCGCCGACGTTCGATCCGACCGCGTACGGGGGCGCACCACCGGCGTCCGGGCAGCCGGGGTACGGACAGCCCAGCTACGACCAGCCGTGGGGCGCGTACCCCACCCCGCCCGGTCAGCCCCCGACCGGCGCGTACCCGGGCGCCGGCTACGGCCCGCCCCCGCCGGCGCCCCGCAAGCGAGGCTGGATCGGCTGGCTGGTCGGCGGCGTCGCGCTCGTCCTCGTCGCGGGCATCGTCGGGACCGTGCTGCTGCTCTCCGGCGGCAGCACGCTGATCGGGGTGTCGGCGAACAGCGCCGCGATCCCCGACGCCGACCCGGCCGGCGTCACCGACACGATCGCGCTCGACGGCTCCGGGCAGGTGCAGAACGTCCACGTCGAGGCGTCGATCGCCCACCCCTTCACCTGCGACCTGACGGTCACGCTGATCTCGCCGCAGGGCACCCCGGTGACGCTCGCGGACCCGCAGGACTGCAGCCGCGCGAACCCGGGCCTGCAGCTGAACCTCGACAGCACCACCCCGGGCAGCCCGCTCGCCCCGCTCGTCGGGCAACAGGCCGGCGGCGAGTGGCGCCTGCAGGTCGTCGACGGCGTCGGCATCGACCAGGGGCAGCTCACCGGGTGGGGCCTGACGGTCCAGACGGACTAGGCGCGCTGGGCCGGTCGCGCGCCGGCGCGAAGAACGAACGGCGCTTTCGCTGCTTCCGAGGCAGCGAGAGCGCCGTTCGTTCGTCCGGGGGGCTCCGGGCAGAGGCCGCGCGGGCGGGTTCACACCACCGGACCCGGACGATCACCGATCGGGTCGGCGCGTCTCGGCGATTCTCACGAAGGAACGGTTTCGGCGAGGTCGGTGTGCGCCGAATGCGTGAGCAAGGAATGGTCCGAATGCCGGGGTTCTCGCCCGACGGCGCCGGGTATCAGGCTGACCCCGCCCCGAGGGGCCCTTCGTACCCAGGAGTCAGCAAGTGATCATTCTCGGCGTCATTCTCATCATCATCGGTGCCGTCACCGGCATCTCGATCCTCTACACGATCGGCGCCATCCTCGCGGTCGTCGGCCTCATCCTGACGATCCTGGGCGCCGTCGGCCGTGGCGTGGGTGGCCGCAAGACCTACTTCTAGGCCCACCGCGCTCGCAGGAGCACGAGAACGGCCCACGGCCCGTCCCCGGCGAGGGGGACGGGCCGTTCTGTCTTTCCCTGCTCCGTCATCCCGGCTCCGGTGACCCGCGGAACGGGAACTCGCCGGCCGCGTCCCACGGGCCGCCCCGGTAGCGCCAGAGCGCGAGGCCGACCACCGTCGCGGGGTAGGGGGAGTGCGTGGCGACGAGCTCCGCGAGCGTCGCCTTCGCGGTCTCGGGGTCCACCTTGTTCTGCACCGTGACGTGGTGGTGCGGCCGTCGCGCGTCCTGGCGGGTCAGGTCGTCGGCGAAGCGCCGGGCGATCGCCGCGTGCACGGTGTCGAGCCCGGGCGCCTCGATCCGGTAGGCCACGCCCCGTCCGAGCGCGAACGGCGCCCGGACCCGGCCGGGGATCGGCGCGCGCGCCGCGAGCTCGTCCAAGGCGGCGGTGACCTCGTCCGCGCGGTGGCCCGGCAGCGCGTGGAACAACGTCAGGTGCGCCCCGACGACGAGCCGCTTCGACGGGAAGAGCCGGCGGCGCTGTGCGTCGAGCTCCGCCCGGGCCTCCTCGTCGAGCAGCGCGGTGACGATGAGGGGATCGGTGTCGGTCACACCCCAGCCTCCCAGCCGGTCGGGTCGTCCCAGGCCTGCAGCGTGCGCCGGCTGGTGAAGCGCCGCTCCTCGCCGGTGCGCGGGTCGGGGAACGCGAGCTCGCGGGCCAGGAGCTGCAGGGGCGCGCGGAAGTCGTCGAGCGGGACGTCGCGCACCTCGGGGTAGAACGGGTCGCCGAGCAGCGGCAGGCCCAGCGAGCTCATGTGCACGCGCAGCTGGTGGGTGCGTCCGGTGCGCGGGGTGAGCCGGTAGCGGGCTCGGGCGGGAGGGTCGGCGCCGTCGCGCACCTCGACCAGCTCCACCAGCGTCTCCGCGTTCGGCTCGCCGGGCACCTCCTGCGCGGTCACCACGCCGCGCTCCTTGACGATCCGGCTGCGGACCACCCGCGGCAGCGCCAGTGCCGGGTCGTACGGGGCGATCGCCTCGTAGGCCTTCGCGACGCGCCGGTCGCGGAACAGGTTCTGGTAGGTCCCGCGCCGCGCGGGCTCGACGACGAAGAGGACGAGGCCCGCGGTCACCCGGTCCAGCCGGTGCGCCGGGCTCAGCATCGGCAGCCCGAGCTGGTGGCGCAGCCGGACCAGCGCGGTCTCGCGGACGTGGCGCCCGCGGGGGATCGTCGCGAGGAAGTGCGGCTTGTCGACGACGACGATCTCCTCGTCGCGGTGCACGACGTCGAGGTCGAACGGCACCGGCGCCTCGTCGGGCAGGTCGCGGTGGAACCAGATCACCGACCGGGGCACGAACGGCGCGTCCGGCCCGAGCGGCCCGTCGTGGTCGACGATCCGGCCCTCGGCGAGCATCGCGTCCACGCGCGCGGACGGGACGGGCAGCCGGTCGACGAGGTGGTCGCGCAGCGTCGCCCACGGACCGTCGTCGGGCATCCGCACCCGCGCCGGGTCGAGCCCGTCGCGTGGCGGGAGCGGCGGGCTGCGACGGGGCACGGCCCGAGACTACGGGCGGTCGTCAGATGAACAGGCCGGCGAGGGTCCGGGCGCTGCGGTCGAGCTCCGATTCCTTGTCGTCGCGGTAGCCCTCCCGCTCCCGCTGAGGCCAGAGCTCCGCAGCCTCGCGCCAGGCGACGTCGCGCGTCCGCCGGACGAGCATGTCGCCGCCGAGGTTGAAGGCACGGTCCACCCAGCCGCCGTCCTCCAGGATCGTCGGCCAGAGGGTCCAGGGTGCGTCGTGGTCCTCGCAGAGCTGGTCCATGTTGTCGCGGAAGATCTTGTTGATCGCCTGGTAGTCCGCGCGCTGCTCCCGCTCGGCGGACAGCGGGTCGTCGGGGTGCTGCTCCCACACGTCGAGCAGCGCGAAGGCGAGGTCGAAGTTGACGTGGGCGTTGACCCCGGTCGCCGCGAAGCGCCATTCGCCGCGATCCTTCCGGCGGCGCTCGAAGAGGATCTCCCAGCAGCGGGGCGTGGCCCGGCCCAACAGCCAGGAGTCCAGCGCGCGCAGGTAGCGGAGGGCGAACTGCACGTCCAGCTCGACGATGAAGTCCTTGCAGAAGAAGAGCCCGCCGGCCTCGAACTTCTCCAGCACGTCCACCGTGATCGTGTGATAAAGGTCGGTGAAGCAGGCGATGCCGTCCCGGTCGCCGTCGCCCGGCAGCTGGTCGGCGACCTCTCGGATGTCGTGCAGGACCGCGACGACCTCCTCGATCTTCCGTGGCCGCTGCGCCGCAAGTGGCTTCAGCAGTTCCTTGTTCTCCTCCAGCGGATCAGGCACGGGAACCTCGTTCGGGGCCGGTGGGACGGGCACGGACGCGTTGGAGCAGGGCGGCCGCTTGTGTCCGTGAGCGGGTGCCGGTCTTGGCGAGGACCCGCGACACGTGGACGGCGACGGTGCGCTCGCTGATGTAGAGGCGGTGGGCGATCTCGCGGTTCGACAGCCCGTCGGCGAGGACGGCGAGGACCTCGTGCTCGCGGGAGGTCAGCGCGGCGAGCTCGGGGGCCCGGCGGGCGGCGGCGGTGGTCTCGCCGGCGCCCCGGGTCGCGACCTGCGCGTCGCCCGCGTGCGCGACGTCGAGCCGGGCGCGGCGGGCGAGCCCGGCGATCTCGTCGAGGAACGGCCCCGCGCCCATGGCGGTCGCGGTCTCCGCCGCCGAGCGCAGCGCGCGGGCGGCCTCGCCGCGCCGGGTGCCCGTCGCGAGCAGCGCCTCGGCGCGGCGGAGCATCGCGTACGCCGCCGGGTAGGGGTTGAGCTGCGCGCCCCACATCTCGGCGACCCGTGCCCAGGCGTCGGGGTCGGAGGCGCCGGCGGCGCGGCCCGCCTCCGCGCGGCACATCGTCACGTACGCGAGCACCGTGCGCCGCAGCGCCGGCACCGTGTGCGGCACCCGCCGCTCGAGGTGGACGACGTGGCGCGCGAGGCGGTCCAGCGCGGTGCGGTCGGTCGCCATCCCGCGCGCGGCCGCCTCGGCCTCGGCGCGCAGCCCGTGCCAGACCAGCGGGGCGACGAGGAAGACGTCGTCGGGGGTGTGCTCCGCGACGTCGAGACCCCGCGCGACCAGCGTGCGAGCGAGGTCCGGGCGCCCCCGCCACATCTCGACGCCGGAGCGCAGGGTCAGCAGCGGGACCCGGTAGCGCGAGGCGACGGTGCCGCGCCGGGGCGGCGCGGTCGCCTCGTCGTCGGGAGACACGGAGTCCTCGCCCGTCCCGTCGAGCGCGAGGAGGTCCACGGCGCGCAGGTCCTCGTCGGCCTCGACGAACTCGCCGCGCCCGACCTGCAGGCGGCAGCGCGCGAGCCGGACCTCGAGCGCGTCCGCCCCGGTCGGCGACAGCGCCCAGGCCTCGTCGACCGCGTCGGAGGCCTCGGCCCAGCGCCCGAGGCGGAACAGGCCGTTCGCGGTGGTCGCGAGCAGCCGGACCCCGGCGGAGCGGGCCAGCCCGAGGTCGCGCATCCGCGCCACGCCCTGCCGCGCGATCTCGACGCCCTCGTGGAGCTCGCCCAGCGGGCCGGACAGCAGGTCCGCCCACGCCTGGTAGGCGCGCCCGACGGCGGCGGCGTCGCCCGTGCGCTCGGCGATCATCAGGCCGTCGGCCACGGCGGCGAGCCCCGCGTCGGGGTTCTCGAGATAGGCCAGCGCCGAGCCCAGCGTCGCGAGCATCGGCGCCTGCTCCGGGTGCTCGCCCTGCCGGCGCGACACGGCGAGGGCCCGCTCGGCCTCCTCCTTGGCCCCGCGCACGTCGCCGGTGATCAGCAGCGCCTCGGCGTGTGCGGCGTGCACGGCGGCCAGGGCGGGGTCCTGGTCCGAGATGCCGACCCGGTCCGCGGCGCGCCCGGCGTCGTGCAGCACCGCCACCGCATCGCCGGTACGCCCGGCGTCGAGCAGCGAGCGCCCCAGCCGCACCACCGAGGGCAGCTCGGCGCTCCCCGCGGCGGCGGGGTCGGGGACGAGGCGGCGCAGCAGGTCGACGGCGGCGTCGTACTCGCCGGCCAGCTGGGCCATGTCGGCGGCGCGGGCGAGCAGCACGCCCGCCTCGGGGTCGTCGCCGCCCGCCGGGGGCAGGGCCGGCGGGCGGTGGTCGGGCAGGAGCCGCGCGGACGGGGGCGCCGAGCGCGCGGCGGCGAGCGCGAGCGCCGCCATCCACTGCCGGTGCGCGGTGCCGAACTCGTGGATCTGCTCGGCGACGGTCGCGGCGTGCACCACCGCGGGCAGGGCGCGCTCGGGGTCGTCGGCGCGGGCCCAGTGGTGCGCGCGGCGCAACGACGCGGCGGGCGGGAGGTCGGGCACGTCGCCGAGGACGGCGTCGTAGGCCACGGCGTAGCGGCGGTGCAGGCCCCGCCGCTCCCCGGGCATCAGCTCGGCGGCGACGACGTCGCGCATGAGCCCGTGGCGCAGCGCGTAGCCCTCGACCTCCGGGTCGACGACGACCATCGCCGCCTCGGCCGCCTCCCGCAGCGCGGCGAGCAGGTCGTCCTCGTCGGTGTGCACCACCTCGGCGAGCAGGCGGTGGGGTACCGGCTCCTCGCCGAGCGCGAGCGCGGCCACGACGGTCTGGGCGAGCGGGCGCAGCCCGGCGAGCCGGCCGAGGACCAGCCCGCGCAGGCCGGGGGAGAGGCCGTCGGCGGCACCGTCGGCGACGGCGGCGAGGGTCTCGGCGACGATGAACGGGTTGCCGGCCGAGCGCCGCCACACCAGCTCGGTGAGGTCCGGGGCGCCGCCGGCGTCGCGCACGATCTCCTCGACGCGTGCGCGGGGCAGCGGCGCCAGCTCGATGGCGCGCACGGCCCGGTCGCGGGCGAGCTCGGGCAGCATCCGGCGCAGCGGGTGGGTCACGTCGAGCGCCTCGGAGCGGGCGGTGGCGACCAGCAGGATCGGCTCGTCGGTCAGGTGCGCGACGAGGGAGACGACGAGCTCGCGGGTGGTCCGGTCGGCCCAGTGCAGGTCGTCGACGACGAGCAGGACGGGCGCGTCGGCGGCGAGCGCGACGAGCACCCGGCGCACCAGCTCGAGCAGGTGCCCGCCGGACGGGGGCGTCGCGGCGGGCCCGGGGTCGAGCAGCGGGGCGAGCTCGTCGCGCCAGGACGCGAGGGCGGCGCGGGCGGCGAGGACGGGCGGCGCCGCGTCGTCGGGCGCGCGCAGCAGGCGGCGCAGCCCGGTGGCCACCGGCCAGAGCGGGAGCTGCTCGCCGACGTCGACCGCGGCGCCGGTGATCACGACGCCGCCGTCGGCCTCCGCGCGCTCGGCCAGGCCGCGGACCAGACGCGTCTTGCCGGCACCGGCGTCGCCGGTGAGGACGACGGTGAGCGCGCCGCCGGTCTGCACCCGCTCCCAGCACCGCGCCAGGACGGCGGCGTCGGCGGCGCGCCACGGCGGCGGGTCCGCCGCGGTGGCGCCATCCCCCCGGCCGTGGGCTCCGGCGACCCCCTGACCTGGCACGGCGACGACGCTAGGCGCGCGCGAGCGGCGGCGTCCAGCGGCGTACGTGGTCGACCCGTCGGGCTAGTCATTTCTTCTGATGTGCCTGCGCACCGTGATCGGAGAGGCTTCGTCCGAGGGCGGGACGACGGTCGTCGGGGGACCGGAGGGGGTCGCTCGGACGTCCTCGCGCTCGCCCGGGCCACGTGGCCGGGCGCGCGACGGGAGGGGGAGGCGGGGCTCGTGGTCGCCCGGGGGGACGTCCACGCCCTGCCTCCCCTTTCCGCGCTCTACGCCCAGAGGCGCCGGGTCGCGATCTCCGCACCCTGCGACAGCGCCCGGAACTTCTCCCACACCACCGTCGGGTGCACCTCGGGCGCGTAGCTCGCCCGCGAGGAGAAGCCGCAGTCGGCGCTCGCGATGACGTTCTCCCGCCCCACGGCCGAGGCGTACCAGCCGATCATGTCGGCGATCAGCTCCGGGTGCTCCACGTAGTTCTGCGCGTGGCCGAGCAGGCCCGGGATCAGCACCGAGCCCTCGGGCAGCGGGAGGTCCTGCCAGATCTTCCACTCGTGCATGTGGCGCGGGTTGGCGACCTCGAACGAGTAGCCGCCGGCGCGGATGCCGAGCATGTAGGGGGCGACCTCGCCCATGCCGATGTCGTGGATCCGCGGGCCGTGGTTGAGGCCGTAGCAGGTGTGCAGGCGGATCTTCTCGGTCGGGATGTCGCGCAGGCTGTGGTTGACGATCTCGGCGTGCTCGCGCGCGGTGCGGTCGCGCTCGGCGGGCTCGAGGGTCGGGTCCGAGAGGATCTCGATGAGCCACGGGTCGTCGATCTGCAGCAGGAACCCCGCGTCGACGATCGCCAGGTACTCCTCGCGCAGCGCCTCGCCGACGGCCTCGTAGTACTCGCGGTCGCTCGCGTAGAACTCGTTGCGCCCGAAGCCGCGCGGCGACGTCGACGGCATGAACGCCTCGACCACGCCGGAGACGCCGGCCAGCGCCTTGTGCAGGTTGGCGAGGTCGGTCTGCAGCTCCTCCTGGCCGGTGTAGCTCACCGGACCGACGCAGGCGACGCTCTGCATCGGCGCGACCGTCTTCGAGTACTTGCCGAGGTAGCCCTCGTAGTAGTCCGGGAACGCGTCGATCTCGACCTGCCAGGACGGCGGGAGGAGCCGCTCCCCGGAGTCGGGGGAGAAGCCGTCGAGCCGGCGCTGGACGTAGGTCGCGAAGCTGACCTTGCCCATCTCGCCGTCGGTGACGACGTCGATGCCGGTCTCGCGCTGGCGCGCGACGACGTCGGCGACGGCCTCGGTCACCTGGCGGGCGAAGAGGTCGGCGTCGTAGGGACGCCCGTGCTCCTTCTCCCGCATCGTGTCGAGCAGGGCCTCGGGGCGGGCGAGGCTGCCGACGTGGGTCGTCAGGACGCGGTCGGTGCTGCGCTGCATGGCACCGACGCTAGGAGCGCGACGGGGAGGCGGGCATCACAGGTGTTCCGGTGGGGCGAACGGTCGTGCCGATGCCCGCGAGCACCAGGTCGATCCCCTCGAGGAACTGCTCGCGGTCGTCGTGGGAGCGCATCTGGTCGGCGACGGTGCGGGTGAACGCGTACTCGTCGGTGTCGAGCTCCTCCCAGGTCGTCGACACGGCCCCGAGGAACTCGTCGCGATCGACGTCGGGGCCGAGGATCCGCGCGTTGGCGGCGTTCTGGGCGGCGGCACCCAGGATGTACTGGACGAGCACCGAGGTCACCGTGAACCAGCGGTCGTGCGGCACGCCGAGGTCGCGGACCTGCCGGCCGACCTTCTCGAAGATCCGCGGTGACGTCGCCTGCCAGGAGCTCGCGGTGAGCCCGCCCGCGACCCACGGGTGCGCGTCGATGGCGTCGAACAGGCCGAGCGCGAGGGCCCGGACCTTGTCCTGCGGAGTCCCGTCGGGCTCGTCGGCGAGTGTCCCGGCGACGACGGCGTCCGTCGCCGCCGCGAGCAGCTCCTCCTTGTTCGCCACGTGGTGGTAGATCGCCCCGGGCCCGGTCGCCAGCGCCTGCGACAGCGCGCGGAACGTCAGCCCGCCCTCACCCGCGTCGTCGAGCAGGGCGACGGCGGCGTCGACGATGCGCTCGCGGGAGAGCGCCTCGGTGCGGCGACGTGACGGGGAGGACACGGCGGCCATCTTGACACGGGTGGAACGGCGTTCCAAGCTCAGGTCAACGATTGGAACATTGTTCCACGAACCTCGGAGGAGGAACCATGACCACCCACGTCATGATCATCGGTGCCGGGCTCGGCGGCCTCGTGCTCGCCCGCGTCCTGGCCGTCCACGACATCCCGGCCACGGTGTACGAGGCCGAACCCTCACCGACCTCGCGGGCCCAGGGCGGGATGCTCGACATCCACGCCGGGAACGGGCAGCCGGCGCTCGCGGCGGCGCGGCTGACCGAGGAGTTCCGTGCGCTCGTCCTCGAGGGCCGCCAGGCGATGCGCATCCTCGACCGCGACGGCACCGTCCTCTACGAGGAGGGCGACGACGGGCACGGTGGGCGTCCCGAGGTGCAGCGCGCCGACCTGCGCCGTCTCCTGCTCGACTCCCTGCCCGAGGGCACCGTGCGGTGGGGCCACAAGGTCACCGAGGTCCGCGCCCTCGGCGGCGGCCGCCACGAGGTGGCGTTCGCCGACGGCGGCACGGTCACGACGGACCTGCTCGTCGGCGCCGACGGCGCGTGGTCACGGGTCCGCCCGCTGCTCTCCGACGCCACCCCGACGTACTCGGGCACCACGTTCGTCGAGACCTGGCTCTTCGACGGCGACACCCGCCACCCGGCGGCGGCCGCGGCGGTCGGCGGCGGCTCGCTCATGGCGCCCGAGCCGGGCAAGGGCATCCAGGCCCACCGCGAGGCCGGCGAGACCCTGCACGCCTACATCGCGCTGTCGAAGCCCCAGGAGTGGTTCGCGGACACCGATGTCGAGCAGGTGGCGGCCGAGTTCGACGGCTGGGCGCCGGAGCTCACGGCCCTGATCACCGAGTCCGACACCGCCCCGGTCGTCCGGCCCCTCAACACCCTCCCGATCGGTCACCGCTGGGACCGCGTGCCGGGCGTGACGCTCGTCGGCGACGCCGCCCACCTGGCGCCCCCGAACGGCGAGGGCGCCAACATCGCGATGCAGGACGGCGCGGAGCTGGCGCTCGCGCTCGCGCTCGCCCGCGCGAGCGATGTGGAGTCCGCCCTCGACGCGTACGAGCAGGCCCTGTTCCCCCGCGGCGAGGCCGCGGCGACCGACGGCAGCGAGCTCTACGACCTCATGTTCGGCGACGCCGCGCCGCACGGTCTGGTCGCGGCGTTCACATCGTGAGTGGCACCTCGCGAGGGGTCAGCCCCGCGCCCGCTCCAGGTCGGCGGAGATGCGCGCGGCGGCCCGGCGCACGCCCTGGACGACCGCCGGCTTGCGGGGTCCGAGCACGCGGGACGTCGGTCCGACCACCGACAGGGCGGCGACCGGGTGCGGACGCCCACCGCGGGTCAGCGTGATCGGCGCGGCGATCGACGACCAGCCGGGCTCGAACTCCTCGCGGGAGGTCGCGTAGCCCTGGTCGCGGGTGATCGCGAGGATCTGCCGGTAGCGCAGCGGGTCGACCACCGTGAACGGCGTGTACCGCTGCAGCCCGCGCTCGAGGATCGCGGTGATCAGCGCCGGGTCCGCGGCGGCCAGCACCCGGCCCGCGCTCGACGAGTGCGCCGGGTTGCGGCGGTGCTCGCTGCGGAAGCGGACGTTCATGCCGGCGGCCTCGGCGCGCTCGACGTAGAGCACGTCGGTGCCGACGCTGACGCCGAGCTGGATGGTCTCGCGCACGAGCTCGCGCAGTTCGCCCATCGCCGGGAGCGCGACGTCGCGCAGCATGAGGCGGTCGACGGCGAGCTGGCCGTACTCGAAGAGCCGCAGGCCCAGGCGGTAGCGGCCCGAGCCGGTGCGCTCGAGCAGCCCGCCGGTGGCGAGCGCCGCCAGCATCCGGCACGCCGTGCTCTTGGCGATCCCGAGCCGGGCGGCGACACGCGTCGCGCCGAGCTCGGCCTCGTCGGCGAAGCAGTCGAGGACCGACACCGCCGTCGAGACCGACCGGAGCGGGGAGTCGTCCTCGGGGGCGCCGCCGGCGTCGAGGTCCAGCGGAGGGAGCGAGAGGACGGTCATCAGGCCTCCCAGTGCGGGAACTCGTCCGGCGGCGGCACGTTCACCTCGGTGACCCGGTTGCGGTAGGACACGAAGGCGGTCCGGCAGCCCTCGCGCATCTTGATCCGGATCTCCTCGGTGTTCAGCGGCTCGCCGGGGTCGTAGCCGTGGGCCCAGGTGGCGAACGCGCGCATCGGCCCGGAGTGGGTCGCGGCGAGGATGCGGCGGTGGGTCAGCGAGCCGTCGGGCTGCGTCGACTCGGTGATCAGCCGGTGGAACCCGCGCCAGAACCGGCGCACGCACATCGCCGGCGGCTCGAAGTACATCATCGGGATCGTCAGCCACTCCTGGATCGGGTCCGCCCCGCCCAGCTGCGTCCGGTAGAAGCGGTCGATCTCGACGAGCCAGCGCGGGCGGTCGCCGACGGCGAGCCGCTCGAGGGTCTCGTTCGTGGCCTGGTACTGCCGGAACGCCGACGTGACGTCGCGCAGGCCGTCCGGGGTCCAGACCCCGAAGTTGCGCAGCTCCGGGATCGGCTCCTTCTCGGTGATCTCCGCGTCAATGCCCCACATCTGCAGACCGTCGGTGACCCCGTTGTAGAGCTGGTCGGCGGTCTGGCGGGCGCGGTTGGTGTCGGCGCAGACCAGGCGCACCCTGTCGCCGTGGTCGAAACGCCGCGCGAGCTCGTGGCCGCGGCGGTGGGCCTGCCAGCCGCCCATCGGGGTCAGGCCGGCGTCGGTGGAGTAGCCCTGGGTGATGCCGTGCCGGATGATCGAGATCTCGCAGACGATCTTCTCCGACGCGCGGCGCTCTACCGGCGCCGCGACCTCCTTGCCGCGGCTCGCCTCGGCGAGCGCCGGCGTGAACGTCTTCCCCTCGTAGGAGACGGTGCCCGTGTCGCTCGGGGCCGAGGCGCGCTCGCGGAAGCGGCGCAGGTACAGGGGGGTGCTGTCGTCCTCGGGCGTGGCCGGGGCGTCCGTCGTGCCGCCGCGGCGCGAGCGGTAGCGCGACAGGTAGTCCGGGGCCTCGTAGCGGTGGACGGAGCGGGCGTCCGGGCGCTGCTCGGTGCCCGTCACGAGTGCACCGTGAAGAAGCGCTCGTTGACCTGGCGGTGGTAGTAGAAGATGGCGCGCCCCATCTCCTCCTCGGTCCAGGTGATCGGTTCGAAGTCGGGGTCGACCCAGTACCCGCCGGTGAAGAGCTCGTTGCGGTTGCCCGAGGGGTCGAAGAAGTAGGTCGTGTAGCCGCGGGTCACGCCGTGGCGCGTGGGGGCCACGTCGATCGTCACGCCGTGGTAGGCGAGCGCGTCGGCCGCCTCGCGGATGCCGTTCCAGTCGTCCATCCAGAACGCGAAGTGGTGCAGCGCCCCGTTCGGCCCGGTGATGACGGCGATGTCGTGCGGGGTGTGCGAGTGCTCGAGGAACGTCGCGAGCTGGTGGCCGTCGTTGGCGAGGATCTGCTCGGTGAGCCGGAACTCGAGCAGCTCGGTGAAGAACGCCGTGAACGCCTCGACGTCCTCGGCCATGACGAACAGGTGGTCCAGGCGCGGCGGCGCGATCCCGATGAGGTCCTGCGGACGGGGCGGCGGGTTCGTCTTCGGCAGCATGTTGCCGATCCGCTCGGTGCCGTGCGTGAGCTCGACGAGGTGGCCCGACGGGGCCTCGAAGCGGATCGCCTCGCCCCAGCCCGGACCCAGCTCGCGGGCCGCGAAGCGCTTGACCGGCACGCCGGCCGCCTCGAGCTTCGCGGTGAAGTGGTCGAGGTCGGCGGCCTCGTTGAGCTTGAACGACATGTGGTCGAGGCCGTGGGTGGGGGCCTCGCGCAGGATCACCGAGTGGTGCTCGCGCTCGTCCCAGCACTTGAGGAAGACCCGCGGAGCGCCGTCGCGCTCGTCGCGCGCGGTCTCCAGCAGGCCGAGGACCTCGGTGTAGTAGGCGGTGGCGAGCTCCAGGTCGGGGACCCGGACCTCGACGTGCTGCAACCGGATGATCCGGTCGGAGGTGGTGGCCACGATCGTCCGTCCCCTTACGTGTGCATCCGCAGGAACCGCTGGCTGATGACGTTCTCGTAGTAGAAGAGGCCCTTGCCGAAGTTGTCCTCGGTCCAGGTGAGGATCTCGGTGTCGGGGTCGACCCAGTAGCCGCCGGTGAAGACCTCGTTGCGGATGCCGAGCGGGTCGAAGAAGTAGATGGTGTTGCCGCGGGTGACGCCGTGACGCGTCGGGCCCTGGTCGATCTGCACCCCGTTGAAGGCCAGCGTGTCGGCGGCCTTGCGGATGTGGTCCCAGTCGTCGAGCCAGTACGCCCAGTGGTGCAGGGCGCCGTTGGGGCCGTTGACGATCGCGATGTCGTGCGGGGAGCGGGTGTTGCCCGCGAGCCACACGCCGAGCTGGTGGCCGTTGCCGTCGAGGACCTGCTCGGTCATGCGCATCCCGAGCACGTCCATGAAGAACGACGCGGACTCCGCGACCTCCTCCGCGTTGACCAGCATGTGGTCCATGCGCGGGGGCGCGATGCCGGGCAGGTCGGGCGGCGGGACCGGCGAGGGGTTGTGCTTGCCGAGCAGGTTGCCGGTCTTCTCGATGTCCCAGACGAGCTCCATGATCTGGCCCGACGGCACCTCGAACCGGATCGACTCGCCCTGGCCGACGGCGCCGCCGCGGCTCACGCGCGTCGTGGGGCAGCCGTAGGCCTCGACCTTCTTCTCGAACTCGTGGAGGTCGTCCTCCTCCTCGACGCGGAAGGTGAACGAGTCCATCCCGGTGCGCGGGTTGTAGCGCATCCGCAGGGAGTGGTGGTCCTCCTCGTCCCAGCACTTGAGGTAGACGCAGTCGTCGGTGCGCGCCACCTGCTGGAGGCCCATCACCTCGGTGTAGTACGCCGTCGAGAGATCGAGGTCGGGCGTGCGGACGTCGACGTGGGCCAGCCGGAGGATTCCCATGCGAGATGCCCTTTCCCGGGCGGGGAGGCTTCCTTGACGCCGCGACGCTAACCGCCCTAGCGTTCCGGAAGGAAGGCAAGCCGTTCCGACTTCCGGAACGACGATTCCCTTCCGGGGTTGACGGGAGGAGCGTCGTGGCGGATCCGATGGCCATGCGCCGCGCGGTCGCCGGCTACGTCGAGGGCATCCACCGCGCCTATCTGAAGCAGGCCGAGACGTTCCCGCCGGCGGTGCAGGGGCGGCTGCCGTTGATCGCGGCGGGCCGCGTCACCGTGGCCGCGGTCGGCGCGCGCAACCTGCACATCCTCGCCACCACCGAGGGCCTCGGGCCGCCGCGCGGCCAGGAGGTGGAGCTGCCCGGGACGGCCGACGGCCTCGAGTGGGTCGTGCGCTTCTACGACCCGGTGGTCGTGCCCGCCCTCGGGCTCATCGACGAGTCGGACGGGCCGGCGTCGGACAAGGTGCGCGGCGCGCTGGGCATCTCGACCGTCGTGTACCACGTGGTCACCCAGCCCGGCTCCGGTCTCTCGCCCCACCATGCGGGCCACGTCGGCTCCGGACTGGCGAGCGCCCACTCCGCCGCGGCGCGCGACTTCGAGCGCCTGCGCGACCGGGCCCGCGGCCGCGAGGCGCTGGTCGACGAGATGGAGGGCGCCGCCGTCGCGGGCCTCGCCCGCGCCCAGATCCTGCTGGCGCGCGCGATCCGCCCGCACGACGCGGCGGTCGGCGAGGCCGTCGACGCCTCGTTGAGGCCCGGTGCGACGCCCGATCCGGACGCGGTGCGCAAGGTCCTGCTGAACGCGTTCACCGGGAGACGGAGCGAAGCGGAGCTCGACCCATTAGGCCAGGAACCGGCGTGACCGACGCGCCGCTGCAGACGGTCACCAACGCCGCACGGCTGCTCAAGGCGTTCCTCACGCGCGAGGAGTCGCTCGGTGTCTCGGAGCTGTCCCGCCGCCTCGACCTGGGCAAGAGCGCCGTGCACCGGCTGCTCACCACGCTCGCCGCGGAAGGGCTCGTCGAGCAGGACCCGCGCACCGGCGGCTACCGCCTCGGTCTCGTGGTCTTCGAGCTGGGCGAGGCCGTGCGCGTGCACATGGACCTGCACGCCGCCGCCGGCTCGGTCCTCGCGCACCTGCGCGAGGAGACCGGCGAGTCCGCGCAGGTCGGGATGCTCGACGGCCACGACGTCGTCTACGTCGACCGGCTCGAGTCCAGCCACGCGCTGCGGCTGTTCACCGAGACCGGGCGCCGCGTGCCGGTGCACTGCACGAGCTCCGGCAAGGTGCTCCTGGCCTTCGCGCCGGAGCCGGTGCGCGAGCGCTACCTCGCCACCGCGGCGCTGACCCGCCACACGCCCCACACGCTGACCGACCCCGACGAGCTGCGCCGGGCCCTGGCCACCGTGCGCGCCCGCGGGTGGGCCGACGCCGTCGACGAGCGCGAGGTCGGCGTCGCGTCCCTGGCCGCCCCGATCCGTGACGCGCGCGGCGCCGTCGTCGCCGCGATCGGCATCGGCGCGCCCGTCAGCCGGTTCCGCGCCATGCCCCGCAAGCGCCTGGCCCGCACCATCGTGGAGGCCGGCGAGGCCGTGTCCCGCCGGCTGGGCTGGTCCGAAGAGGCTGTTCCCGACGGCGCCGGCTCCGCGGCGCTCCGCGTCGCACCGCTACTGGAGAAGGAGAGCTGAGTGGCCGTCACCGACCCCGCCGCGAAGGCACGGGCGCTGTACGAGGCGCGGCGCACCCGCGTCCCGATCCCGCCCTTCACCGACGCCGAGCCCGACCTCGACATGGCCGACGGCTACGCGATCCAGCAGGAGCTCGTGCCGCTGCTGCTCGCCGACGGCGACACGGTCGTCGGGCACAAGGTCGGCGTCACGTCCGCGGCGATGCAGAAGATGATCGGGATCGACACCCCGGACTACGGCCCGGTGCTCTCGTCGACGGTCTACCGCGACGGCGACGCGATCCCGCTCGACCGCTTCATCGCGCCCAAGGTCGAGGCCGAGATCGTGTTCGTCCTGGGCTCGCGCCTGCAGGGCCCGGGCATCGGGCCGACCGACGTCGCGCCCGCCGTCGCCGGGGTCGCCGCGGCGATGGAGATCGTCGACTCCCGCATCGCCGACTGGCGGATCAAGCTCGCCGACACCGTCGCCGACCTCGCCTCCAACGGCGCGGTGGCCGTGTCCTCGCGGCTCGTGCCGCTCCAGGGGCTCGACACCCGGCTGATCGGCATGACGTTCACCCGCAACGGCGAGCTCGTCGACACCGGCGCCGGCGCGGCCGCTCTCGGCGACCCGCTGGCCGTCGTGGCGTGGCTGGCGAACGTCCTCGGCGAGGCCGGCGTCGCGCTCGAGCCGGGCCACATGATCATGACCGGGGCCCTGCACGCCGCCGTGCCGCTGGCCGCGGGCGACGTGTTCCGCGCCGAGTTCGACCGGCTCGGGCCGGTGACGATCCGGGTGAAGGAGTCCTAGATGCGGGAGACGAAGCGGAGCGGAGCTCGACCATGAACACCGTCGACGTGCACGACCTGGCCGACCGGCTGACCAAGGCCGTCACCGAGCGCACCGCGATCGACCCGCTCACCGACGACGTCACCGACCTCGACCTCGAGACCGGCTACGCCGTGCAGCGCGTGCTGCGCGACCAGGCCGGCCCGCGGGTGGGCTGGAAGCTCGGGGTGACCTCGCGGGCGAAGCAGGCGCAGGTCGGCGTGTCCGACCCGGTCTGCGGCTTCCTGCCCGGCGCCGGCGCGCTGGACCTCGGGGAGCCGCTGCGCACCGGCGAGCTGATCCAGCCCCGCGCCGAGCCGGAGATCGTGTTCATCCTCGGCCGGGACCTCGCGGGCGCCCACGTCACCGCCGCCGACGTGCTGTCCGCGACGTCGGGGCTGGCCGTCGGCATCGAGATCCTCGACTCCCGGTTCCGCGACTACCGCTTCACCATGGCCGACGTCGTCGCCGACAACACGTCGGCGGCCCGCTTCGTCGTCGGCACCCCGGTGCCCCCTGCCGGCATCGACGTCCGGCTGGTCGGCGTGCTGCTCGAGAAGAACGGGGAGCTCGTCGCCACCGCCTCGGGCGCCGCGTCGCTCGGGCACCCCGCCGCGGCCGTGGCGTGGCTCGTGCGCCGGCTCGCGGCGTCGGGGGAGGGCCTCGCGGCCGGCGAGGTGGTCCTCTCCGGCGGTCTCACCGCCGCCACGCCCGTCGTCGCGGGCGATGTCGTCGCCGTGACCATCGACCGCCTCGGCACGGTCGAGCTCGCCTGCTCTTCCTGACCCGCGGAACCGACTCGGAGGCCCGCCATGCCGCTCGTGCAGATCACCCTCGCCCGGGGCCGGACCCCCGAGCAGCTCGCCGCGCTGGGGGAGGAGGTCACGGCCGCGGTGACGCGCGCGGTCGGCGCGCCCGCCGGGAACGTGCGCGTCGTCGTCACCGAGTGCGAGCCGGAGCACTGGTTCGTGGGCGGCGAGTCGCTCGCGTCGTTGCGGGCGTCCGGACGGCGGTGACCCTCGTCCGCGTCGAGGCGCCGGGCGTCGTCACCAGCGACGACGGCCGGCGCTTCGTCGTGCTCGCGGTGCCCGACGGCCTGCGCGTCGTCGACGCCGTGTGCCCGCACAACCGGGGCCCGCTCGAGCAGGGGTGGGTGCGGGACGGTGGGGTGCTCGTCTGCCCCTGGCACTGGTACCGCTTCGACCTCGACACCGGGGAGTGCGCGACCTCGCCGCAGCACGTGCTCGGCGTCCACCCGGTGCGCGAGATCGATGGCGTGACCTACGCCGACGTCGGCGACCCGCCCCGGGAACTGTCGTGGTCGGAGCGCCTGCGGGCCCACGCACGGGAGTGAGGCGCCCGGTTCGTCCCGGTCCTTCTGAGGGCTCCCTGGCGATGTCGTGAGGGGGAACCGGACGACGCCGTGCGGGAGGTATGTTGCCGCCCGTGTCCTCCCCTTTCGGCGGTGGCTCCGGCTCCGGTGACCCCAACCGCCCGGAGTCGTTCGGCTCCCAGCCCACGCAGTATGGGCCCACCGCGGACCCGTCGTACGGGCAGCAGCCGGGGTCCGGGCCCCAGCCGTACTACGGGGGCGATCCGTCGCAGCAGGGGTACGGGCAGCAGGGGTACGGCCAGCAGCCGTACGGGCAGCCGGGCTACGGCCAGAACCCCTATGGGCAGCAGCCGTACGGGCAGCCGGGGTACGGGCAGAACCCCTACGGCCAGCAGCCGTACGGGCAGCAGCCCTACGGGCAGCCGGGCTACGGGCAGCCGGGGTACGGCCCCTACGGTTACGGGCAGCAGCCGCCCAAGAAGAAGAACAAGGCGCTGCCGTGGATCCTCGGCGGCGGCGCCGTCGTCCTCGTCGCGATCATCGCGGTCGTCGTCCTGGTCCTGACCCTCGGCGGCAGCGCGCTGGAGGGCCAGTCGCAGCGGTCGGTGCCGATCCCCGACGCCGACCCCGCCGGCGTCACCGACACGATCACGCTCGACGGTTCGGGCACCGTGTCGGCGATCCAGGTGAACGCCACCATCAGCCATCCGTACATCTGCGACCTCGTGGTCACCCTGCGCTCGCCGCAGGGTCAGACGGCGGTGCTGTCGGACACCGACCAGTGCGACCGCAACCGCCCGGGCCTGGCGCTGGCGCTCGACAGCAACCAGGGCGGCCCGCTCGCCCCGCTCGTGGGCCAGCAGGTCGGCGGCGCGTGGACGTTGCAGATCGCCGACCGCGTCGCGATCGACCGCGGCACCCTCGACGGCTGGAGCATCACGGTCGAGCGCTGACTTCCGGCGGAGGATCCGGGACGCGTGGTCGTCCGCCGGGTCGGGGTTGTCGTTCGGGGTCGATGATCCAGGGTGGGGTGAACCAGGGCAGCCCGTCGATCATTTGGATGGTCCAGTGCCCGTGGTGGATCACCTGGTGGTGATATCGGCAGAGCAGGCACATGTTGTCGATCGCCGTGGGCCCGTGGTCGATCCATTCCTGCACGTGGTGGGCTTGGCAGCGCCGGGGTGGGCGGGTGCAGCCGGGGAACGCGCAGCCCCCGTCGCGCAGGTTGAGCGCGCGGCGGATGGCGTCCGGGGCGGTGCGCTGCAGGCGCCCGACGTCGAGGGGTTCGGACTTCGACCCGAGGACCACCGGGACGATCTCGGCGTCGCAGGCCCAGCGGCGCACCGTGCCCGGATGCACGCGGAGCCCGGACTCCAGCACCCCGTAGCCGCCCCTCTCGGTGAGCGCCCCACGCAGCCAGCGGTGATCGATGGTGATCGTCAGCAACGCCCGCCCCGGCCGCTCGACCCGCCGGCCCGTCGCGGTGGGCTCGGACTGACGCGGAGCAGGGATCAGCGCCTCCGACCCGTCCGCCTCGTCGGACTCGTCCGCCGCGCCGTGCTCGTCGGCGGATCGGTCGGTGTCGGCGGCGACGCCGCCGGGGCGACGTGCCGCACCGACGAGGTCCTTGAGGCCCTCGATGCGGCGCAGGGCCAGCTCACGGGTGTCCTCGGGCCCACACGGGGCGGCGAGATCGTCGACGACACTGCCGAACGCCTCGGCGTCCACCGGATCCGACATCCGCCCCCGGAAGTGCAGCACCCCGTTCTTACGGCGGGTGAACAACAACTCGTCATCCCGGCCCGCGTTCTCCTCGGCCGGCTCCTCACCATCCGGATCGAGATACGCCAGCAACCGGTCCGCGACCGCCTGCAACCCCTTGGGGCCCAGCCGGGTCGCGTCATCGGCCAGGCGGCGCTCCGCCTCGACCCACTCCTCGAGCGGCAAACCCTCGACCCGGTCGAGACGGCGCATCGTCGTGCGGATGATCGCGACGTGCGCCGGACCGACCAGCCCGCCCTTCGCCGCCGCGGCGGTGGCCGGCAACCGCGCCGGCAACGCCTCCCCGATCAGCGAGGAGCGCGGGCACAGGTCGGCGGCCTCGGCGACCAACCTTTTCGCCTCGACCGCACCGATGCGCCACAGCTCCTCGAGCAACCGCCCGGTCGAGCGGTCGCCGGTCATCTCCGCGACCCGCAGCTCCTCCAGCGCGGCGACCTGCTCGAGACGCGCGTAGTCCTCGCGGCGGCGGGTGATCTCGCCGGTGCGGGCGCGCTCGATCGCGTCCCGCTCCACCGACCCGAACACCCGTTCGCTCATGTGTTCGATTCTAGAGGGCACCCCCGACAACGCCGGGCCGTTTCAGCGAGAGCGCCTCGACGAACTCCGCGACCGGCACGGTCCGCAGCCCGAGCTCCCCGAGAATCATGCGCGGCGTGCCGCTCGCGCATCGCGACGTTCCGGCGGCGGGCACCCCTCGCCGGTCCATCCGAGCCAAGGTGCCCTTCCCTCGCGCCGCGGGGGTGCCAGCTCGGGCGACGCGCCGCGGCCGGCCTGCCGTGGAGATCAGGAGTGCGTCGTGCACCCGCGTGTCGCCCGTACGTCCGATGACCTGCCGGTGATTGCCGTCAGCACGACCGGGCGAGGTCGGGCTCGCTCGACGTTCCGGCGGTGGGCGCCTCTCGCCCGTCTATCCGCGCGAAGGTGCCCTTCGCTCGAAACCTGGCGACGGCGCGCGTCTCAGTGCTCCGGTTCGTGACCGATCGCCGTGTCGCCGGTGGTCGTGACCTCGCCCGTCCAGTCGCAGGAGGCGCACCAGCAGTAGAACCGCCGCGCGTCGCCCTCCCAGAACTCGTTCGCGAGGCCCAGGTCGCGGGCGCACGACGGGCAGAACCGGGGCGCGTCGCGGCGGTGCGCCTCGACGTCCGCGGCGAACCGGCGGTCGATCTTCGCGCCCGGGGAGCCGTCGGGGACCGTCACAGCGGACAGTCTCACCGCGGGATCGTCCCCGAGTCCACCTGGGCGGAGGTGTCGGGCGCCAGGGTCGCGGTGCCGATCCCGCCGGCGGGCGTGAACGACGGTCGCCCGGCCGCCTTGTCCGCCTCGACGCGCGCGGCGGCGTCCAGGTGCACCTGCTTGATCGGCTCGAGGTCGGGGGAGTAGCGGGTCGACCCCATGTTGCAGAAGTCGATCGCGAACTCCGCGCCGCCGGCGTGGAACTTGTCCTTCTCGCAGGGCAGGTCGATGCGCTCGTGGGGCTCGCGGATGGTGCCGAGCGGGTCCTCGCCCTTCGCGACCGCCTGCATCGCCTGGCGGAACATCTTGCGCAGCAGCGAGACGCCGATGTCCGAGCGCCCGAGGTGCTCGGTGGTGCGGTCGGTGATCGGGCCCTGCGTCACCCAGGCCATGATGTCCTGGCCCTCGACGTAGTTGACGACGTGGTTGCCGCGGTCGTCGAACACCGGGATCTCGTAGTCGGCCACGCGCTCCTGCTCGACGGGCTCGTAGCCCTCCGGCGCGTGGACCGTGTAGAGCATGAACCGCGTCGTCGTGCGATTGATCGGCACGCGGATCTGCATCTGGTGGATGCCGCCGCCGCCGACGCGCATGTTGTAGGGGAAGACGAGCGGGTGGCCGACCTTCCAGTCGTCGTTGTCCTCGCTCGCCCCGGAGAGCACGCGGCGCTTGATGATGCCCCACTCGAAGGCGTCGAAGCCGATCCGCTGGTGCTTCTTGCCGAACGACGCCGGGGCCTCGAAGCCCTCGTGGCGGCCGATGAACTCGAAGTAGCGGCCGTGCAGGTGCTCGACGTGGTGCGGGTCGACCGCGTTCTCCATGACCTGCACGTAGTTGCAGGGGATGTCCGCCCAGCCGATGTCGCGGTAGCCGTCCATCACGTAGACGTCGAAGCGCGGCAGCAGCGGCGCCGGGTCGGGACCGACGTAGGCCCAGACGAGCCCGCCCATCTCCTCGACCTTCCCGGCGGTCGCCCGCACGCGCTCGGCGAAGTTGGTGTTCGCCTTCTCCGCCGGCTGGTCGGTGCACGCGCCGTCGGTGTCGAACTTCCAGCCGTGGTACGGGCAGCGCAGCCCGTCGCCCTCGACGACGCCGTAGGCCATCGACGCCTTCCGGTGCGGGCAGGGCTCCGGGATGATCCCGTACTTCCCGGACGGCGAGCGCCACAGCGCGAAGAACTCGCCGAGCAGTTCGACGCGCTTGACGGGGAACTCGACGAGCTCGCGGGTGAAGGCGACGGGGTACCAGTAGCGGCGCAGCACCTCGCCCATCGGCGTGCCGGCCTCGACGGCGGTGAGTTCCTCGTTCTGCTCGGCGGTCAGCACCGGTGTCCTCCCGAGTGGTGGCGGTGCCGACGACGCTAGGGAGCCGCCGCGCCGGGGAGAAGAGCCGCGTCCCTCTCCGCGGGACGGCGGTGCTCAGGCGCCCCGACGCCGGAAACGCCGCCGGTAGGCGAGCGGCGAGAGCCCCACCTCGTCGGCGAGGTGCGCCCGCAAAGACGCCGCCGTCCCCAGCCCCGCATCCGCGGCGACCCGGTCGACGGGCAGGTCGCTGCCCTCGAGCAGGCGCCGCGCGCGGGCGACCCGCTGCGCGACCAGCCAGGCGTGCGGGGAGGTCCCGGTCTCGGCGCGGAAGCGGCGGGTGAAGGTGCGGACGCTCATCGACGCGCGCGCCGCCAGCCCGGCGACGTCGATGTCCTGGTCGAGGTGCTCCGCCGCCCACGCCCGGACCGCGCCCGTCGCGCCTGCGCCCGCCGCCGGCAGCGGGTGGTCGATGAACTGCGCCTGCCCGCCGTCGCGCCACGGGGCGACGACCAGGTGGCGGGCGACGGCGTTGGCGACCTCCGCGCCGTGGTCGCCGCGCAGGACGTGCAGGCAGAGGTCGAGGCCGGCGGCGAGGCCCGCCGAGGTCGCCACGTCGCCGTCGTCGACGAAGAGCACCGACTCGTCGACCTCGAGGTGGGGGTGCAGGCGGCGGAGCTCGGCGGCCCGGGCCCAGTGGGTGGCGACGCGGCGCCCGTCGAGGCGGCCCGCGGCGGCGAGGACGAACGCGCCGGTGCAGATCGAGAGCCACCGGGCGTGGGCGGGCACGGTGTCGAGCGCCGCGAGCAGGTCGTCGGGCAGGACGCCGTCGCGGCGCGCCGGCACGTAGTGCGTGCCGGGCACGATCACCGTGTCGGCCGCCGCGAGCGCCTCGGGCCCGTGCTCGAGCAGCAGCGAGAACCCCGCCGTCGACGGGACGCGTTCGGTGAGGCCGCAGACCCGCACGTCGTAGAGAGGGCCGCCGGCGTCCTCCGCGGTGCCGAACACCTGGGGCGGGATCTGCAGGTCGAAGCCGACGACCTCGGGCAGGGCGAGGACGGCGACGACGTGACGCTCGCGGTCCGGAAGCATGGCCGGATTCTTGCACGAGTTGGCGTTCCGGCCACTGGATCGTGGCGATCGCGTCCCGCACGCTGTTCCCTCGTGACCGAGACGCGGCCCGACGCCACGCCCGCCCCGACCCCGGGAGCCCGGGCCTCGGCTCGCCGGAACGCCTGGCCCTGGGCCGTCGCCGCGACCGCGTTCGTCACGCTGCTCGGCGCCTCGGGGTTCCGCTCCGCGCCCGGGGTGTTCGTCGAGCCGCTGCACGCCGAGTTCGGCTGGTCGACGGCGACGATCTCGTCGGCGGTGTCGCTGAACCTGCTCCTCTACGGCATCGTCTCGCCGTTCGCCGCCGCGCTGATGGAGCGCTTCGGCATGCGCCGGGTCGTGTCGGTCGCGCTGCTGCTCGTCGCGGCCGGCAGCGGGCTGACGGTGTTCATGACGACAGCCTGGCAGCTCGTCCTGCTCTGGGGCGTGCTGGTCGGGGTCGGCACCGGGTCGATGGCGCTGGCGTTCGTCGCGGTGGTGACCGGGCGCTGGTTCGTCGCCCGGCGCGGGCTGGTCTCCGGGGTGCTGACCGCCGCCCAGGCCGCCGGCGGCCTGGTGTTCCTGCCGCTCATGGCCTCGCTCGCGGGGTCGGTGGGGTGGCGGTTCGCGTCGTTGGTGGTCGCGGCGGGCGCGCTGGTCGTCGTCCCGCTGGTGCTGCTCTTCCTGCGCAACAGACCGTCGGACGTCGGCACGGTCGCCCACGGCGCCACGCCCGGCGAGGACGAGCCCGAGGAGGTCGTCACGGGCGGCGCGGCCCGGCGCACCGTCACCGTCCTGCGCGACGCCGCGCGCACCGGCACGTTCTGGCTGCTCGCGGGCGGGTTCGCGATCTGCGGCGCGACCACCGTCGGGCTGCTCAACACCCACTTCGTGCCCGCCGCCCACGACCACGGCATGCCCGCCACCACCGCCGCGGGCCTGCTCGCGGTGGTCGGCGTGTTCGACGTGCTCGGGACGATCGCCTCGGGCTGGTTCACCGATCGCGTCGACCCGCGCAAGCTCCTCGCCGTCTACTACGTGCTGCGCGGCGCGTCGCTGCTGGTCCTGCCGTTCCTGCTCGCGCCGACCGCCGCCCCGCCGCTCTGGGCGTTCATCATCTTCTACGGCCTGGACTGGGTCGCGACGGTGCCGCCGACCGTCGCCCTGTGCCGTGAGCGCTTCGGGTCCCGCGCGCCGATCGTCTTCGGCTGGGTCTTCGCGGCGCACCAGCTGGGCTCGGCGATCGCCGCGATCGGCGCCGGCCTCATCCGAGACCTCACCGGCGCCTACGACGGTGCCTGGTGGAGCGCGGGCGCGCTCTGCGTGGTCGCGGCCGGGCTCTCGCTGGCGGTGCCGCGGGTCATGGCGACCCGTGCTGCCGCCGCGCCCGCCCGGGGCTAGCGTCCGCCGGGTGACGATCTCCGTGCACCCCGGCGCCGACGACCGCGACTGGGGCGGGCGCCTCCCGCGCAACGAGTCGCTCGACCTCGACGACGACCAGCGCGCCGCCCGCGACGAGATCGTCGGGCGCTCCGGGCGCTGGGCCGAGCGCTCCGGCTTCGCGCCGACCGACGACGCGGGCGGCCTGATCGGGCCCTTCAACGCCTTCGCCCTGCGCCCGGCACCGGGGCGGGCCTTCAACCAGTGGGTCCAGACCGACCAGCGCGGCTCGTCGCTGTCGAAGACCGTCCGCGAGGTCGTCATCCTCACCGTCGGCGTCGCCTGGCAGGCCGACTACGAGATCTACGCGCACGTCGCCGTGGCCCGGACCGTCGGCCTGTCCGAGACGGTGATCGCCGGCCTGCGCAACGGGTCCACCGACGGCTTCTCGCCCGACGAGCTCGCCGCGCACCGGTTCGCCGACGAGCTCGTGCGCACCCACCGCGTCACGCCGGAGACCTACGCGGCGGCCGAGGAGGCGTTCGGCCGCGACGGCGTGCTCGACATGACCCACCTCGTCGGCATGTACCTCGCGACCTCGGCGCTGCTCAACGCCTTCGAGATCCCCGCGCCCGAGATCCCGGACTAGGTTCACCTCCCGTGGCGGACCGGCCGAGCTGGGAGCTGAACTCGGTGCGCAACGCCGCGCGGCTGCTCAAGGAGTTCTCGGTCGTCGACCGCGAGCTAGGGGTCGCCGAGCTCGCCCGCCGCCTCGGGCTGGGGACGAGCACGGTGCACCGGCTGCTCGCGACGCTCGCCGACGAGCGCCTGCTCGAGCGCGGGCCCGGCGGGACCTACCGGCTCGGCCTGGCCGTGCACGAGCTCGGGGCCAGCGTCGCCCCGCACGTCGGGCTGCACGAGGCGGCGATGCCGGCGATGGCCGGGCTGCGTCACGCGACGGGGGAGACCGTGCAGCTCGCGGTGCTCGACGGGATGGACTCGGTGTACGTCGAGCGCCTGGAGAGCCCGCACACGGTCCGCATCTTCGCCCGCGTCGGCACGCGGCTGCCGGCCACGACGACGAGCACCGGCAAGGTCCTGCTCGCGGCCCTGGCGCCCGACGAGCTCGACGCCCGGCTCGCCGCGTGGACCCCGGAGCGCCCCACGCCCCACTCGATCACCGACCCGGTGACGCTGCGCCGGCGCCTGCGCGAGATCGCCGACCGCGGGTGGGCCGACAACCGCGAGGAGAGCCGGCTCGGCGTCGTGTCGGTGGGGGCGCTGATCCGCGACGGCGAGCGGGAGCCGGTCGCGGCCGTCAGCGTCGCCGTCCCCGTGACCCGGGCGGGCGCGGCCACGATGCGCCGCTACACCGCGCTCGTCACCGACACCGCCGACGTCATCAGCCGCCGGCTGATGCTGCGCACGTGAGTGATCCGGGTCGCCAGGGCGACCCGGATCACTCACGTGGCGAAGCCATCAGGCTGACGAAGGCGACGATGCCCAGCACCGCGACGGCGCCGGCGAACACCATGCCGGAGGTCACCAGCCCGAACGCCGCCGACGCGACGCCCTCGCCGATCACCGGCAGCGAGATGCCGACGTAGAGGACGAGGAAGAAGCTCGACGCGACCTCGCTGCGCTTCGCCGGCGGGCTGCCCGCGCTCACCGCGGCGAGCCCCGCCCGGAAGCTCATGCCCTGCCCGAGGCCGGCGATCACCGCGCCCGTGACGAGGACGGCGAGCGAGGCGAGTCCGATGGCGGCGCCGACGAGCACCACCCCGACCACGAGGGCCGCGCAGCCGACGAGCAGCGCGGACCGCTCGGTGAACCGGGCGGACGCCAGCTGGCCGACCGTCGAGGCCCCGAAGAGCGTGAAGACGACGAGCCCGCCGACGAAGTGGTCTCCGATGTGGAGGACCTGCGTCAGGAAGGCCGGCGAGACGCCGGTGAACAGGCCGAGCACCGCGAACCCCGCGAACCCGGCGACGGCGGCCCGGACGAACACGCCGCGGACCTCGGGTGGGACCGCGATCCGCTGTGGGCGCCAGCGGACCGGTCCCTCGGGGACGGCGATCGGCTCGGCGACGGCGTACAGGGCGACGCCGACGACGAGGACCAGCACGATGTGCACGACGTAGGACAGGGACAGCGGCGCCGGCGCGAACTCGGCGAGCGCGCCCGCGAGGACGGGGCCCAGACCGAGGCCCAACATGTTCACCGCCGCGGCGAGCAGGCTGTAGCGCTGGTGGCGGCCCTCCGGCGCCAGGTCCACGATCGCGGCCGTGGCGGTGCCGGTGAAGATCCCGGCCGAGAGCCCGGAGAGCACCCGGCCGACGAAGAGCGCCGTGATGCTGTCCGGGACGAGGAAGACCGCGCTCGACACCGCCGCGAGCGCGAGGCCCGGCAGCAGCACCGCGCGTCGCCCGACCTGGTCGGACAGCCGCCCGAACAGCACGAGCGCCAGCGTCACGCCGACGGCGTACGCCGCGAAGATCACGGTGACCATGACACCGCCGAAGCCGATCTGCCGTTCGTAGATCGGGTAGAGCGGCGTCGGCATCGTCGCGCCGAGCATCGTCACGAGGAACGCGAGGGCGATGACGCCGGCGGCGGTGGGGCCCCGCAGGCCGCGGCGCGCAGCGGTGGGGGTGGTCCCGGTCGACGAGCTGATGGTGGTCCTCCGTCCGGTCGCCGACGGCGTGTTCCCCCGGCGACGGTGCCCGTACCCGCCGGCAGGGGGCCGGTGGCACAGCTCACACGGCGTCGAGATCCGCGACTACGCTGCGGTGGGAGCCCGCGCCGCCCCGCAGGAGGCCCCCGTGACGAACGACCGGCCCGACCCGGCCTCGCCCGAGTTCTACCTCGACCAGGCGCTCGCGGCGTTCGAGCGGGCGCGCGACCTCACCGACCCCGACGAGCAGCCGGCGACCTACGGCGTCGTGCTCCACGACATCGCCCAGGTCTACGAGTCCACCGGGCGGATCAGCGAGGCCGCCGACCTCTACCGGCGCTCGGCGCGCTCGAAGCGGATCGGGTCCGCGCCCGACGACCTGCAGATCACCCTGTCCGCGCTGGCCACGTGCCTGATCGACGCCGGCGGGATCGACGAGGCCCACGAGGTGGCCGACGAGGCCGCCGAACTGCTCGGCCGTCCCGCCCGGGATCGACCTCGACCGGGTCGCCCGTGCCGACCGGGCGCACCGTCTGGGGATGCTCTACGAACGCCTCGGGGACCACGGGGCGGTCGGCGCCTACCGGCAGGCCCAGGAGGCGTTCGAGTGGGCGCTCTCGCTGGTCGACGCCACCGCCCACCCCGGCCAGTGCGGGCGCCTGCTGCGAGCGGCGGGGCGGATGCAGGTCCTGCTGGGACGCACGGCGGAGGCGGCGACGAGCCTCACCGAGGCCGTCGGGTACCTCGAGCGCGACGACGACGAACGGGCCCTCGCCGCCGGCCTGATCGACCTGGGGCGGGTCTACCAGCGGCTCGCGGACGAGGCCCTCGTCGCGCCCGTCGTCCCCGCGCCGCGGGAGCCGGAGGGCGGTGCCGACGACACCGACGAGACGTCCGGGCACGACGGCGACGACGAGGGGGCCGAGGACGTGACGCGCGACGGCCCCGCCTGGATCGCCGGCTCCGACGGCATCGTCCGCGCCGGCGCGTGAGCGGTCCGGGTCGCCGCGGCGACCCGGACCCCCACGAGACCGCGGGCCCTACCGTCCCGGGATCGGCTTGCCGGAGAACAGGTACTTCTGGGCCAGGGCCACCGGGTCGTAGGCGGCCGGCGCGGCCTCCTCCGGCGACGCGGTCACCGTCACGGGGCGGGTCTGCACGATGCAGACCGGGTCGCCCGCGCGCCGGTGGCGGCTGATGACCCACTCGACGTCCACCGGGTGGCCGTAGTGCTCCTCGATGGCGCGCACCGCCGACGCGATCGCGCCGACCTGCTCGTCGTCGAGCACCTTCCGGTCGGCGAGCTTGGCCGGCATGTCGATCTCGGTGACGGCGCCGACCGCGAAGTCGAACGCCGAGACGACCCGCTTGTGCGCGACGTCGTACTTGAGCACGCGGCCGTCGGCCTTGCCGATCTCGACGTGGTCGGGGTCGACGAGGCCCTGGACGATCGCCTCGCCCCAGCCCCAGCTGGTCTCGACGACGATCCGGTCGGCCTTGCCGGTGACCGGGTGGACCGAGAACGCCACCCCCGACGCGCGGGCGTGGATCAGCTCGATGACGCCGACGGCGATCGGCATCGCGTGGTGGCTGATGCCCTTGCGCAGGCGGTAGGCCAGCGCGCGGGCGGTGAACAGCGAGCCCCAGCAGTTGCGGACGGCGTCGAGGACCCGCTCGATCCCCGACACCCCGAGGTAGGTGTCGAAGATGCCCGCGAACGACGCGTCGGCGGCGTCCTCCCCGGTGGCCGACGAGCGCACCGCGACGGGGACGTTGACGTCGACGGCGCGCAGGCACAGCTCCTCGTAGGCCTCGGTGAGCCGGGCGGTGAGGTGCTCGCCGACGGGCGTCGCCGTGAACATCGCCCGGATCTCGGCGGACGCCGCCTCGACCTCGGCCTCGCTCGGCGAGGAGCCCAGCCGCCCGATCACCGCGTCGATGCGCTCGTCGAGGCCCGACTCGCGGCAGTGCCGGGCGTAGGCGTCGACGGTGACCGCGAAGCCCTGCGGGACCTCCACGCCGGAGGCCAGCAGCTCGGCGAGCCGCCCCATCTTGGAGCCGCCGGCCGCGATGGCCCGCTGCGGGTCGACCTCGTCGATCCAGACGACGGCGTCGCAGCTGTGGCCGGTGGTGGGTGTGGTGGTGGGGGCCGGGTCCATGACTACCTCCGGGGCGGCGGTCACCCGGCGACACCCGCAGGGGTCTCGGCGGCGGTGTCCGCGGTGGTGGTGGCCTTCGTGAGGATCGTGACGGTGCCGGTGGTGCCGTCGACCTCGATCTCGTCGCCGTCGGAGATCGACAGCGTCGCGACGCCGACCGCGGTGACCGTCGGGACGCCGTACTCGCGACCGACGATCGCCGCGTGGGACAGCATGCCGCCCCCGTCGCAGACGGCGCCAGCGATCTTGCCGAAGGCGGGCGTCCAGTTCGGCGAGGTCGACTCGCAGACGAGGATCGAGCCGGGCTCGAGGCGGTGCAGCTCGTCGGACGACTGGAGCACGCGGGCGATGCCGCGCGCGGTGCCCTTGGCGGCCGCGACGCCGGACATCACCGTCTGCTTCGCGGCGTCCGGGTTCTGCACGGCCTTGATCGCCGACGGGTTGAGCCCGAAGATCTCGATGAGCACCGGGTCCTCGACGGCCTCGGGGATCGTCCCGAGCACCTTGGGCATCTCGCCCCGCTTGGCGAACCAGTGGTCGAAGTACTGGCGGCGCTCGGCGACGAGGCTCTTGAGCTCGCCCGCGTACGGGCGGCGCCCGCTCGCGACGTCCTGGAGCTCCGGCCAGAACAGGTAGAGCATGTCGTCCTTGTTGTCCGCGTTCTCGCGCCGCGCCAGCTCCTGGCACCCCCAGCGCAGCGGGAGCATGACCTTGAGGTCGATGTAGTAGTTGTGGTCGTCCTGCCACCAGGGGAAGTTCGCCGCCTGGTTGGAGGCGAGGCCGGCGTCGAAGACCGCCTGCTCCTCCCTGGTCAGGCCCGACCGCGCGTTGTCGATCGCCTCGTCGCGCTCGGCGAGCGCGTTGCGCGCGGCGGCCTCGAAGTCGTGGGCGTCGTCGCGCTTGAGGAACGTCTTGACCAGGCCGAGCGGGATCGTGTTGTCCTCGATCCAGCTGGGGACGCCGACGTCGCAGGTCGCCTCGGCGCGCCAGCCATAGACCTGCAGGAAGTCGTCGAACTCGGTCAGCCACACCGACGCCGCGCCGCCGTGGCGGCCGAGGGCCTCGCGCAGCGCGAGGGGCTCGTTCTCCTCGAAGACCGGCTCGAGGCCGACCTGGCGGGCCTTGAGGGCGAGCCGGTAGAGCTCGCGGTCGGTCTCCATGATCTTGGTGTCCTCGCCCTGGAGGAACTTGCCGATCTCGGCCGGGTTGATCCCCATGTCGGCGCAGGCGCCGTAGAAGCCGAGGAAGTTGGCGAGCATCGGGTACATGACGCCGAAGTGGATCTCCATCGAGCGCTTGTGGTAGCGCCGGCCCTGCGTCAGCAGCTCGGTGAGGTCCGGGGTGCCCGTGAAGTCCACGCCGCGGAAGTACTGCCAGGTGGCCTCGAGCTCGTCGCGGCCGGCCTCCCAGATGGAGCGGTAGTTCGCCAGGAAGTGCGGGAGGTTGGTGCCGATCCGGTTGGCGCGGGCGCCGATCTCGCGGGGGTCGGTCTCGGGCAGGGCGCAGCCGTAGAGGTGGGTCCCGGCGAAGCGCGCGGTGATGCCGCGCCCGGGCGGGAGCGGCAGCGCCTCGGCGGCGTGCTGGGTGCCCCAGCAGTAGCCGTCGGAGCTCCACAGGGTCGCCGCCAGGGGCGTGAGCCCGCGCGACCAGTGGAAGTCCAGGAACCAGAAGCCCTGCTCGTCGCCGGGCTTGAACGGGCTGGCGGCGTCGACGATGTACGGCGACTCGAAGTGCTCCGGCTTGAACCCCGGGTACCACTCGCCCGTGGCGAACTCGTCCACCGGCACCACGTTGGCCATCTGATCCTCCTCGTCGATGAGCGCTGGATCACCGTTCATCCCCGCGGGTCTGTGATGCAAGCAACACGTTCCGCCCCCGCGAACGTTGCCCGCCGCCGAACGGGGGCGTGGGTACGCCTCCCGGATCTCCCTAGGGTCACGGAGCATGACCGAGCCACCCTCGACGGTCGACCTCCGCTCCGCTCCGTCTCCCCTGGCCGTCGTCGTCGGCGCCACCGGGGCCCTCGGCGGGGCGATCGTGCACCGGCTGCGCTTGCGCGGGCTGCCGGTGCTCGCCGTCGCGCGCTCGACCGAGGCGCTCGCGGCGCTGTCGGCCGACGACGAGGGCGTCGGGGCGTGCGCGGCGGACATCGGCGACGACGGCGCGGGCGAGGTGATCGCCGAGGCGCTGCGGGCCCGCGCCACGCCGGTCCGCATGGTCGTGCAGGCCGCCGGGCTGCCCGCCCTCGGCGGCCTCGACGTCGTCGAGCCCGCGGCGCTCGGGGCGGCGGTCGCGCTGAAGGTGGGGGGCCTGCTGCGCCTCGTGCGGGCCGCCGACCCGTGGCTGGCCGACGGATCGCGGATCGTCGCACTCGGCGGGCACTACGGCGCCGAGCCGTCGCCGCACGTGCCGGGCGCGGGCGTCACCAATGCCGCCCTGGCCAACCTCGTGCGCCAGCTCGCCGACGCCTACGGGTCCCGGGGGATCACCGCGCACCTCGTCGCCCCGGGCCCCGCCGACACCGACCGCCTGCGCCGGCTGTCGTCCGCGCAGGCGGAGAAGCGGGGGATCGAGGTCGCCGACGTGCTCGCCGAGCGCCGGGCCGAGTCGCCGCTGGGCGCGATGGTCACGCCGCACCAGGTCGGCTGGGCCGTCGCGACCCTGCTCGACCCCGAGGCGTCGGCGCTGACCGGGTCGACCCTCGCCCTGGACATGGGCGCGCGGCGGGGGATCTAGAGCCGGTCGGCCAAGGCCACCACCGCACCGACCACCGCCGGGCCGTGCGCGAGGACGGCGTCGTTGTGGTCGGCGCCGGGGACCGCCACGACCTCGCCGCCGGCGGCTGCGGCCACCGCCCGGCTCTGCGCCGGCGGGATCGTGCGGTCGCCCTCGCCGAGCACGACGGTGGTCGGGACCCGGGCCTTCGCGACCAGCTCGGTGACCGGAAAGCGGTCGGCCAGCAGGGCGCGGACCGGCAGGAACGGGTAGACGCGCTCGCCGATCGAGGGCAGGTCGACGAACGGCGAGCGCAGCACCATGCCCGCCACCGGCGCCCCGGAGGTCTCCGCCGCGAGCCGGGCGACGACGGCCGACCCCATGCTCTCGCCGAGGTAGAGCAGGCGCGCCGGTGCGACCCCGCGGTCCCGCACGAGGTGCTCGTGGGCTGCGCGGGCGTCGAGCGCGAGACCCTCCTCGCTCGGGCTCCCGGGGTTGCCGCCGAACCCGCGGTAGTCGAACAGCAGCACGTCGAGACCCCGGCCGCTCAGCGCCGCGGCCAGCGATGAGCGATCGGTGCGGTCGCCGGCGTTGCCGTTCGCGTCCAGCACCGTCACGTCCCGCCGCTGGCCGCGCGCGGGGACGAACCACGCGCCGAGCGCCAGCCCGTCGGCGGTGGTGAGCGTGACGTCCTGCGCCTCGGCGAGCACCGACGCCGCCGGCGGCACCGGCCCGCGCGAGGGCACGTAGACGAGCTCGCGCTGCACGAGCCACAGACCGCCGACGAGCACGAGGGCGGCGACGAGCACCGCGGCGACGGTGACGGCGATCCGCCGGCCCATGGTCATGCCACCTCGTGTCCGTTAGGTCCGAAATGATAGGGATTGTCCGTGGACATCGCGCTCGTCGCCGAGGAGGCGGCCGGGGTGCGCACCCTGCAGCGCCTCGCCCGGAGCCACCACCGTGTGCGCCGGGTCCTGACCGCGAGCCCCGAGGGTGCGGGCGTCGCCGCGTCGGCCGCCGAGCTCGGGGTGCCGATCACCCCCGCCGACCGCGTGCGCGACCCCGGGCTCGCCGACGAGCTCCGCGGTGCCGGCATCGACGTGCTGCTCAACGTCCACTCGCTGCACCTCGTCCGTCCCGAGGTCCTCGCCGCCCCGCGCGTCGGCGCCTTCAACCTCCACCCCGGACCCCTGCCCGAGTGTGCGGGACTCAACGCCCCCAGCTGGGCGGTCGCGCGGGGCCACGCCGAGCACGGTGTCACGCTGCACCGGATGGAGGCCGGGATCGACACCGGCGACGTCGTCGAGCAGATCCGCTTCCCGATCACGGCGGACGACACCGCGCTGACGGTCTCCGTGCGCTGCGTCGCCCGGGGTCAGGAGCTCGTCGACCGCCTGCTCGCGCACCTCGACGCGGGCGTCGTGCCGCGGCACCCGCAGGACCTGTCCGCGCGCCGCTACTTCGGGCGCGGGGTGCCCTACGAGGGCCGGGTGCCCTGGGCGAAGCCCGCCCGCGAGGTCCTCGCCTTCGTGCGGGCCTGCGACTACGGGCCCTACCCGTCGCCGTGGGGCATCCCGGCGGCGCGGCGCGGCGACAGCGAGATCGCCGTCGTGCGCCTCGCGGGGACCGGACGCCCGTGCCCGGGGCGCGCCCCCGGCGAGGTGGCCGTCGACGACGAGGGGCCGGTCGTCGCGACCGCCGACGAGTGGGTCCGCCCGCGCCGCCTCGTGGCGTCCGGCCGGGGCTGCGAGCCCGGCGCGGTGCTGCGTGCCGGCGACCGCCTGTCCTAGACGACCTGCAGGCCCAGGGCGCGGCACACGTCGGCGGCCTGGGCGGTGGAGACGATCGCCCCGCGCAGCACGGCCGGCGTCTCGGGGGTGATCTCGCCGAGGTCGGCGCCGCGCAGGTCCGCGCCCCCGAGGCGGGCGTGGCTGAGGTCGGTGCCGCGCAGCGCGCAGTCGGTGAGGACGGCGTCGCGCAGGTCGGCGCCCGAGAGGTCGGCGTCGGAGAGGTCGACCCGCTCGAGGCGCCAGCCGCGCAGGGCGGCGTCGGCCAGGCGGGCGAGGGCGAGCGAGCACCCGTCCACCGAGAACGTGACCGCGAGGCTGCGCATCCCGGTGAGGTCGGCACCGATCATGCGGCAGTCGCGGAACACGGTGTCCGTGAGCCGGGCACCGACGAGGCGGGCGCGCGAGAGGTCCACGCCGGTGAAGATCGTGTCGGTCAGGTCGGCGTCGCTGAGATCGGCCTCGGCGAGCGAGCCGCCCTCGACGGTCGCGCCGTCGAGGACCGCCCCGCGCAGCCGGACCCGCGTCAGCGTGCAGCGCTCGAGCGTCGCCGTGCCGAGGTCGACGCCGGAGAGGTCGAGCTCGGTGAGGTCGCAGCGCCGCAGCACCCACTGCCCGCCGCCGGTCAGCGCCTCGCGGACCGCCTCGGGGTCGGCGTGCGTGAAGTCGACGTCGGTGACCTCGGGCCCGTGCTCGAGGGCGGAGAGAGCGCTCACGGGCGCCGAGTGTGCCCTCAGCCGGGGATGGCGGCGCCCGAGGGGACGCCGGCGGCGACGTAGGCCTCGTAGAGCTCCTCCCAGGCGGGGGTGCGGCCGCCCGGCGCCCCGCCGGGCGTGCCGGCGAGGGCCGCGTCGAGGGCGTCGAGGCAGAGGTCCCAGCCGGCGGCGTTGCGGGAGGCGCCGTCGCGCTCGTCCATGAGGTGGGTGAACGTCAGCCGGGTCCGGCCGTCGCGCAGCGTCTCGACCTCGAACCAGAGCTGCTCGCCGTCCCACGAGAACCCGACCCGGTGCGGCGGCTCGTGGGCCAGGACCTCACCCGTCCCGCCGTCGCCGTCCGCCTCGAAGGAGTAGACGATCGCGGCGCCCGGGGTCCACGCCTCCGGCGCGACCGTCGCCGGGAACCAGTGCCGGAGCTCGCCGGGGTCGGTGAGCAGCGTGAACACGCGGTCGGCGGGGTGGTCGTACTCGCGGACGAAGCGCAGCGCGGGGCGTCCGTCGATCTCCAGGTAGCTGCCGGTGGGGCTCACGGGGTGTCCTCCTGTGCGGTCTGCTCGAGACGCCGGCCGAGGGCGTCGAGGCTGTCGGACCACAGCTGCCGGTAGGGCGCGAGCCACGCGTCGAGGGCGACGAGCGGTGCGGGGTCGACCTCGTACACCCGCCGCTGCGCCTCGGGTCGCGCCCGCACCAGCCCCGCCTCGCGCAGCACCCGCAGGTGCTTCGAGGTGCTGGGCTGGCTGAGCTCGAGGAGGTCGACGAGCTCGCCGACCGCCCGCGGCCGCTCGCGCAGGAGGCCGAGCATGTCCCGGCGGTGCGGGTCGGCGAGCGCCGCCCACGTCCCGGTGTCCGGTGCGGTGGTCACGGTGGAGAGCATGCCGTACGAGGAATATGCCGCGCAAGGCATGGAGGGGCTGTGCGCTCACCACGTCACGTCGAGGGTCTCCAGGCCGCGGAAGAAGTAGCTCGCGATGTAGGTCGGGGCGTAGTCGTCGGCGAGGCGCATCGCGGGCAGGCGGCGGACCAGCGTCTCGAGCGCCACGCGGATCTCGGCGCGCGCCATCGGGGCACCGGGGCAGACGTGCAGGCCGCGGCCGAAGGCGAGGTGGTCGCGGACGTTGGCGCGGTCGATGTCGACGACGTCGGGCTCGGGGAACTTCGTCTCGTCGCGGTTCCCCGAGCCGAAGAGCACCAGCACCATCGTGCCGGCGGGCAGGTCGGTGCCGCCGAGGCTCGTGTCCTTCGTCGTGATGCGGAACAGGCCGCGGTGCGGGGCGTCGCGGCGCAGGACCTCCTCGGTGACCTTCGGGATCGCCTTGGCCGGGTCGGCCAGCACGCGCTCGTGGACGTCCGGGTGCTGCAGGATCGCGAGCATCGTCGCGGTGATCGCGTCGCGGGTCGTGTCGAAGCCGGCCACGCGGGCCGCGCCGCGCACGACGTTGATGACGTAGTCGTCGTCGAGCCCGGGGAAGCCGTTCGCGCCGTGCACGAGATCGGAGATCAGATCCTCGCGGCGGTGGGCGCGCCGGTCGTCGATCAAGGCCTGGAGGTAGCGGGTGTAGTCGGCCATCCGGTGGGCCGAGGCGATGCGGTCCTCCAGCGGGGCCAGCAGGTTCCAGAGCATGTTGACGTCGTCGGTCCACTGCTGGATCCGCGCGCCGTCCTCCGGCGGGAACCCGATGATCGCGTTGATCACCGACTGGACGAACGGGATCGCGTAGTCGGCCACCAGGTCGGCCCGCCGGCCCAGAAAGCCGTCGATCAACGACTCGGCGGTCGCCCGCATCGTCGGCAGCATCGCGCGGACCCGCGCCCCGGTGAAGCCGGCGTCGAACACGCGCCGGATCGGGCGGTGGGCGGGCTCGTCCTCATTGACCACGGCGTTGGTCTCGGGGACGTTCCCGGCGGTGAGCACCTCGGTGACCTCGGGCGGGTTCCAGTAGATCTTCGGGACCGCGACGGCCGACGAGTAGGTGTCCGGGTCGTCGATGACCGTGGTCAGGTCGTCGTACCGGGTCACCATGTAGGCGCCGAGCACGGGGTTGATCATCGGCGAGTGGGCGCGGGCCTCGCGGTAGAACAGGTGCGGGTCCTCCCGGTGCGGGCTGACCATGGGGTTGAAGTCGAGGGTCACCGCACCGACGCTAGGTGTGGTCCAGGTCACCGGTCGAGCCCGCGCGCGGTAGGCCGAGCGCCGGTTCCGGCAGTGCGCGACGGGGGCTCGCCGAAGGCCTCGCGGTAGGACCGGGCGAAGCGGCCCAGGTGGGTGAAGCCCCAGCGCATGGCCACCTCGGCCACCGCGCCGCGACCCGCCGCGAGGTCGTCGCGGGCGCGGCGCAGGCGGACGTCGCGCACGAGCGCCATGGGGGAGACGCCGTGGTGGCGGGCCATGCCGTCGCGCAGGCCGCGGGCGCTGACGCCGGCGACCTCGGCGAGCGAGGAGACCGTCCAGGGGTGCTCGGGCCGCTCGACGACCGCGGCCACGGCGCGGCGCACCGACCGCGGCCCCACCGCCGCGGCGGGCGCGGCGAGGGCGTCGCGGTAGGGGTGGTCCACGGTGTGCAGCAGGCCCGCGACGACGGCCTCGACCAGCGGGCGCATCACCCGCGGGTCGGCGGCGAGCCCGCGCGGGTCGGCGGCGAGGTCGGCGAGCGTCCGCACCAGCGACCACCACCGCCGGCCGTCGTCGGACTCGAGGTCGATCGTCGGCGCCAGCGCCACGGCACCGCGCACCGGCCGGTCGAGCAGGGACGTGAGCTGGTCCTCCAGCGCGCCGCGCTCGATCTTCAGCCCGAACAGCCGCCCGCCCTCGGCCCACCCGTGCAGGCGGGCGGTGCCGTCGGGCCGGTAGACGGCCGCGGTCGCCGCGGTGGAGCACACGTCCGCGCGCCCGCTGCGGGTGCGCAGGACGCCGTCCAGCGCGATGTTCACCTCGTAGCCGGTGGCCAGCTCCCCGGTCTCGATCACCACCTCGCCGGCGTACGACAGCACTCCCGCCGCGACCGGCCCGAGGTCGACGGCCGAGAGCGACATCGAGAACTCGGCGGGGTCGTGCAGCATCGTCAGCCGGTGCGGGAAGTAGATCTCCGCGCACTCCGCCCGGGCCCGGTCCGGGTCCGAGGTGCTGACGCGCACGGCGGCCTACCGGGCGGTGCCCGCGCGCGCCGCGATCTCGTCGCGCCGGGCGGCCGCGGCCGGGACGCCGCCGATGGCCCAGTCGTCCGGCGGCACCTGGATGATCCGCCCGCGCACCCGCGACCGCTCGACGCCGAGGATCTCGACGAGCAGGTCCGTCACTTCGGCGAGCAGCCGGTGGCGCTGCTCGACCGGCCGGCCCTCGAGGACGATCGCGGTGAAGTACGGCGCCGGGTCGGCGTGTGTCGATCCGCCCACCGCCCAGTGCTCCCGCGCGTGCAGGGTCAGGTAGGCCCGGACGCGCTCCACCGGCGACTCGAGCACCGCGGCGTAGACCGCGCTGAGGCGCTGGAGCAGCGCGGCGTGCTCGGCGGGGGAGTGGTCGCCGTCGACGAGGTGGAGCTCGAGGATCGGCACGGCGTCAGCCCTGCTCGCGCTCGCGCGCCAGCTCCAGCGCGATGTCGATGATCATGTCCTCCTGCCCGCCGACGAGCCCCAGCTCGCCGCAGCGGCGCAGGATGTCGGGCACCGGGACCTTGTAGCGCTCGCCCGCGTGCTCGGCGTGCAGCAGGAAGCTGGAGTAGACCCCCGCCCAGCCCTGGGTGATGGCGTTGCGGTCCATCTTCGGCCAGCGGTGCAGGTACGGGCGGACGACGTCCTCGGCGGCGTCGAGCAGCGCGGTGACGTCGACGCCGGTCTCGATGCCCATGCGGTCGAACACGGCGGCGAGCACCTCGGTCGGCGAGTTGCCCGACCCCGCGCCGAGGGCGCACAGCGAGCCGTCGATCTCCTTGACGCCCAGCTCCGCGGCGATCACCGAGTTCGCGACGCCCATCGAGAGGTTCTGGTGGCCGTGGTAGCCGACCCACGCCTCGTCGCCGACCTCGGCGAGCAGCGCCTCGAACCGGGCCCGCGCCTCGTGCATGAGCAGCGCGCCCGCGGAGTCGGTGACGTACGGGCACTGGCAGCCGGCGTCGACCATGATCCGGGCCTGCTTCGCGAGGTCCTCCGGCGGCGTGCGGTGGGCCATCATGAGGAACCCGACCGTCTCCATGCCCAGCTCGCGGGCCACCCCGAAGTGCTGGGGCGACACGTCGGCCTCGGTGCAGTGGGTCGCGACGCGCACGACGTCGGCGCCGGCGTCGCGGGCGCGGCGCAGGTCCTCGACGGTCCCGATGCCGGGCACCAGGAGCACCGCGATCTTCGCCTGCTTGGCCTCCTCGCGGGCGGCGGCGATCAGCGTCAGCTCGTCGGTGTGCGAGAAGCCGTAGTTGAAGCTCGAGCCGCCGAGGCCGTCGCCGTGGGTCACCTCGATGACCTCGACACCCGCGCGGTCGAGCGCGCGCACGGTGTCCCGGACCTGCTCCTCGGTGAACTGGTGCGCCTGGGCGTGGCTGCCGTCGCGCAGGGTGGTGTCGGTGAGGCGGACGTCGTGGCGGATCTCGGGCCTGCTCATGCCGGGACCTCCGCATCGATGGTCGAGCTCCGCTTCGCGGCGTCTCCGAGGTCCGCGGCGACCAGCTCGCCGACCTCCGCGGCGGCGGCGGTCATGATGTCGAGGTTGCCGGCGTACTCGGGCAGGTAGTCGCCGTTGCCCTTGACCTCGAGGAACACGGCCACGCGACCTCGTCCGCCCCACTTCTCGGTCGGCGGGTCGAACTGCGGCTCGGCGCGCAGCGTGTAGCCCGGCACGTACTGCTGGACGCGGGTGACCATGTCGTGGATCGACGCGGCGACGGCGTCGTGGTCGGCGTCCTCGGGCAGCGAGCAGAACACCGTGTCCCGCATGATCATCGGCGGCTCGACGGGGTTCAGGATGATGATCGCCTTGCCGCGCTCGGCGCCGCCGACCTCCTCGACCGCCCGTGCCGTCGTCTGCGTGAACTCGTCGATGTTGGCGCGCGTGCCCGGCCCGGCCGAGCGCGACGCCGTCGAGGCGACGATCTCCGCGTAGGCCACCGGGGCGACCCGCGAGACCGCGGCGACGATCGGGATGGTCGCCTGCCCGCCGCACGTGATCATGTTGATGTTCGGGGCGTCGAGGTGGTCGGGCATGTTCACCGCCGGGCACACCATCGGCCCGAGGTGCGCGGGCGTCAGGTCGATCGCCCGGATCCCCGCGTCGGAGTAGCGCGGCGCGTTCGCGAGGTGCGCCTTCGCCGACGTCGCCTCGAAGACGATCCTCGGGAGCGGGTCCTGGCGCAGCAGCCAGTCGACGCCCTCCGCCGACGCCGCGACGCCCGCCGCGCGCGCCCGCTCCAGCCCGTCCGACTCGACCACGCCGACCATCGCCGTGACCTCGACCCGCGCGCTGCGCGCGAGCTTGGCCAGCAGGTCGGTGCCGATGTTGCCCGGACCGACGATGGCGGCCGGGACCTTTGCAGGCGCACTCATGCCCGCAGAGTGACACCGCTCACCGACACCGGGGAACCGCAGCGTTCCACCAGCCGGGACGCGTGCGCCCGTCAGCAGACCAGTTGCCGCCCCGCCCGGGCCGCGGCCTCGACGACGTCCTGCGCGCAGCGGGCCAGCACGGCGCGGGTGAACAGCGACGACGGGCCGGCGACCGAGAGCCCGCCGACCGGCCGCCCGTCGGCGTCGACCACGGGCGCCGCCACCGACGTCCGCCCGGCCTGGAAGGTCGACGACACCACGTACCCGGCGCGGCGCGCGGCCCCGAGCTCCTCGTGCAGGGCGGCGCGGTCGGGCGGGGTGAGGCCCTCGTCGCGGCACAGGCGCTCGACGCGGTCTTCGACCTCCTCGCGGGCCAGCCGCGACAGCGCCGCCTTGCCGCAGCCCCCGCGCCAGGCGGGCGCCCGGAGCCCGACGCGGTTGTCCATCGGCGCGCGGACCGGGCCGGCCTCGCGGTGCAGGTAGACGGTCCAGCCGCCGACGAGCTGGGCGACGTGGACCTCCTGCCCGGCGGCGCGCCGCAGCCCGCCGAGCCCGCCCTCCACGGCGGCGACGAGCCCGGTGCGCTCGATGATCTGGCCGGCCAGGCCGACGAGCAGCGGGCCGAGCCGCCAGCCGCGTCCGGGCACGGTCTCGAGGAGGCCCTCGGCGGCCAGGGTGCCGGCGAGCACATGGACGGTGCTGCGCGGGATGCCGGTGCGCGCGGCCAGGGCGCGGGTGGACAGCACGTCCGTGGTGGGGCCGAAGGCGCGCAGCAGGACGGCGGACTTGCTCACCGCCGCCACCGTCACCCGTTCGAGTCTGGGCGGTCCCGAACGGCGGTGTCCAGCACCGTTGGACGGCGACCTGGGTGACGGGTCGGCGTCTCCCTAGCGTCGCCGCCATGGCCCGTGTGTTCCACGCCACCGCCGGGAGCGGCCGGTCGGCGTCGCGGCGCGCGGCCCGCACCGAGCCCGCGCCGGCCGCCGCGCCGAGCACGACGTCGGGGTCCGGGGGCCGCGGCGGCATCGTCGCCGGCTACCTCGCGCCGCACCCGCCCCACCTCGTCTACGCCGAGAACCCGCCGCAGAACGAGCCGCGCTCGACCGGCGGCTGGGAGGTGCTGCGCTGGGGCTACGAGGAGCTGCGCCGGCGGCTGCGCGCCCACGCGCCCGACGTGCTCGTGGTGCACGCGCCGCACTGGATCACGATGGTGGGCCACCACGTGAACTGCGTGCCGAACCCGCGCGGCGTCTCCGTCGAGCCGATCTTCCCGCACCTGTTCCGGTACCACTACGACTTCCGCACCGACGTCGACCTCGCCGAGGCGATCGTCGAGGAGGGCGCCCGCGCGGGCCTGGTCACGAGCGCGATGCGCGAGGACGGCGTGCGCGTGGACTACGCGACGATCGGGGCGCTGCACCTGGCCAACCCCGACTGGGACCTGCCCGTCGTGTCGCTGTCGGCCAACAACAACCCCTACTTCTACTCCGACGCCTCGCTCGCCGAGATGGAGACGCTGGGCGAGGCGACGCGGAAGGCGATCGAGAAGACGGGTCGCCGTGCGGTGCTGCTCGCGTCGAATTCGCTGTCCCACCTGCACTGGGACGCCGAGCCCGACCTGCCCGAGGACATGGGCGTCGAGCGCCCCTTCACCCACGCCCAGTACGCGGGCGACATGGAGCTGCTGCGGACGATCCGCGAGGGCCCGACGTCGCGGCTGAAGGAGGCCGTGCCCGCGCACATCGAGGCGACGTCGTCGGAGACCAAGGCCGGCAGCCTGACCTGGCTGATGGCGGCGATGGGCTGGCCCGCGATCGCCGGTGACGTCCTCGCCTACGGCACGGTGATCGCCACGGGGAACGCGGTCGTCGAGTGGGTCCCGACGTGATCCCCGCGGCGCTCGTCCCGGCCATGCCCCACCTCCTCGCCGGCGACCCCGCCGACAGCTGGGCCGAGCTGGCCGCCGCGACGCGCACCGTCGGCGACCGCCTGCGCGCCGCGGGCGTCGACACCGTCCTGCTGCTCTCGACGCAGTGGTTCACGGTGCTCGGCCACCAGGTGCAGTGCGACGACCGGCTGCGCGGCCGGCGCACCGACGAGAACTGGTACGCCTACGACTACGGCCACCTCGACCACGACCTGGCCGTCGACACCGAGCTCGCCCACGCCTGGGCCGACGCCATCGACGCCGCGGGGATGCAGGCCCGCCGCACGCGGTACGACGGCTTCCCGGTGGACACGGGCACGGTCGTGGCGTCGAAGCTCCTCGATCCCCACGATGAAGGTCGCTGGGCGATGGTGTCGTGCAACCTCTACGCCGACCCCGCGGCGATGGCGGCCGTGGCCGCGGCGGGGGTCCGGGCGGCCGATCAGCTCGGTCGCCGGCTCGGCGTCGTCGCCGTCAGCGGGCTGTCGTCCGGGCTGACGGCGCGCTGGATCCGCCCGTCCGAGGACCGCGTCGAACCCGAGCACGACCGCTGGAACCGCAAGGTCCTCGACGCGGTCCGCGCCGGCGACCGCTCCGCGGTGCTGGCGATGCGCGAGGAGTTCGCGGTGGCGGCGCAGGCCGACAGCCAGTTCCGGGCGTTCGCGTTCCTGGACGGGAGCGGCGCGGTGGACCGGCCGGGCGAGGTCCTGGCGTACGGGCCGGTGTGGGGCACGGGAGCAGCGGTCGTCTGGTGGGGCGAGCACACCAACACGAGGGAGACCTGATGGCACGGGCAGTGGGGTTCATCGAGGCCGAGGGGTTCGTGCCGGTGTTCGACGCGGTCGACGCCATGGTCAAGGCGACCGAGGTGGAGGTCCGCGGGGCGGTGCGCCTCGGCGGCGGGCTCGTCGCGGTGGCCGTGACCGGCGACCTCGCGACGGTCGAGGAGGCCGTGGAGGTCGGCGAGGAGGTCGCGCGGGCGGTGTCCGGGCGCGCCGTGAAGTCGATCGTGTTCGCGAGCCCGTGCGTGCCGGTCCAGGCGCTGGCGGGCGACATGGCGATGGTGGGGAGCTGATCATGGCCGAGCGGGGTGCGGGAGCGATCGGCATCCTCGAGACGCGCGGCGTCGTGGCGCTCGCAGCGGGCATCGAGGCGATGATGAAGACCGCCGACGTCGAGACCGTGACGGTCGACCGGGTCTCGAGCGGCTACCTGGCCGCGGCCGTGCGCGGGTCGCTCGCGGCGGTCCGCCAGGCGATCAACGCGGGGTCGGCGGCCGTCGAGCAGTACGGCGAGCTGCGGGCCGCGCAGGTGTACCCGAAGCCGCACGGGGTGTCGGTCGGGCTGCTGGAGAACGGGAGCGCGGACCGGCTGACCAGGGCGATCGAGTCGGGGACGTCGCAGTGATCCTGGGTGAGGTCGTCGGGCGCGTGTGGTCCGAGCGCGAGGTCGAGGGGCTCGGCGGGACGCGCATGGTGATGGTGCGCGACCAGGACTCCGGGGCGCAGCGGGTGGCCGTCGACCTGCTCGACGCCGGGACCGGCACGACCGTGCTCGTCGCCACCGACGAGGCCGCGGCGGCGGTGACCGGGCGCGCCTGCGTCGACGCGGCCGTCGTGGCCCTCGTCGCGGGGTGGGATGCGCCGTGAGCGGACCCTGGATCCTCGGCCTCGCCGACCCCGCGGCGGGAGACGTCGACGCCGTCGGCGGCAAGGGCGCCGGGCTGCACCGGCTCGTGGCCCTGGGCGCGCGGGTGCCGGCGGGGTTCGTCGTCACCACCGACGCGTTCCGGGCCGCGCTCACCGACACGGGCGACGTCGAGGCGCCCCTGCGCGCACTCTCGCCGGACGCCCCGATCGACCAGGTCGAGCGCGCGGCGTCCGAGGCCCGGGCGCGGCTGCTGCGCGCGGCCACCGCGGGCCCGGTGCTCGACGCCGTCCGCGCCGCCTACGACGGGCTCGCCGGCGGGATCGCGCGGGTGGCGGTGCGTTCGTCGGCGGTGGGCGAGGACGCCGCGGGCGCCTCGTTCGCCGGCGAGCACGACACGTTCCTCGAGCTGCGGGGCCGCGACGCGGTCGCCGACGCCGTGTGCCGGTGCTGGGCGAGCCTCTACACGGCGCGCGCGGTGTCGTACCGGGAGCACGCCGGGAGACGGAGCGATCAGGGGAGCACGCCGATAGGGGAGCTCGACCATGGAGCCGGCGCCGGGTCGGCCGGCGCGATGGCGGTGGTCGTGCAGGAGATGGTGCCGGCGCGCGCCGCCGGGGTGTTCATGACCCTGAACCCCGCGAACGGCGACCGCTCGACCGTGGTCTGCGAGGCGGTCTGGGGCCTGGGGGAGCCGCTGGTCTCCGGCACCGTGACCCCGGACCGGTTCGTCATCGACAAGATCAGCGGCGAGGTCGTGCGCCGCGAGGTGGCGCGGAAGGAGCGCTGCCTCGTCCGCGACCCCGAGCACCCCGGCACCCACGAGACCGACGTCCCGGCCGAGCGCCGCGAGCAGCCGTGCCTCGACGATGCCGAGCTCGCCGAGATCCTCGAGCTGGCGCGGCGCGTCGAGCGTGACGCCGGGGTGCCGCAGGACGGGGAGTTCGCGGTCGCCGAGCCCGGCGGCCCCGTCCGCGTCCACCTCCTCCAGACCCGCCCGGAGACGGTCTGGAGCACCCGCGCCCCGCGGGCGGCGACCAGCGGCGCCCAGTCGGCGCTGTCGGCGGTGCTCGCGACGCTCACCCGCGGCGCGGCCGCGACCAGCCCGACGCCCGAAGGGACGCCCGACCATGCCGGCTGACCGTTTCCCGAGCCCGTTCGAGATCGAGACCCCGCCCGGCGCCGAGGGCTGGGAGTCGATGTACGACTGGTACCACCTGTTCGGGCCCGAGCGCCGCGAGCTGGACGAGGGCCGGTTCTGGTTCGCCGACCGCCTGCACCACCCCGACGTGCTCCACCCGTACGACGAGATCCAGTGCGAGTGCTGGTGGCAGGCGCTCGGCGCGTTCAACACGCGGATCTTCGCGATGCCGCCCGCGTTCGGCGTCGACCAGCGCATCGTCAACGGGCGGCTCTACGTGACCCCCGTGGCCGCTCCGGCCGAGCACATCGGGGCCCGCGCCGAGGAGTTCGGGCGCCGCGCCGGGCACTACTACGAGCGCTGGGACGCGATCTACGCGGAGTGGAAGGACAAGGTCACCGCGAAGCTCGACGAGATCCGGTCGCTGCGCTTCGAGCCGCTGCCCGACCTGGAGCCCGAGAGCACGGTGTTCGACCACGTCGGGCACTCGGCGGGGTTCCGGATGATCCGGGACTTCGACCGGCTCGTGCTCACGATGTACGAGACCTACCAGTACCACTTCGAGCTGCTCAACATCGGCTACGCGGCCTACCTGACGTTCTTCGGGCTCTGCCGCCAGGCGTTCCCCGACATCTCCGACCAGTCGATCTCGCGGATGGTCGGCGGGCTGCGCGTCGAGCTCTACCGGCCCGACGACGAGCTCAAGCGCCTCGCCAAGGAGGCCCAGCGGCTCGGGCTGGTCGAGCGGCTCTCGGGCACCGAGGACGCGGCGACGCTCTTCGCGGGCCTGCGCGCCGACGCGGCGGGCGCCGAGTGGGTCGCCGACTGGGAGCGCACCGCCGACCCGTGGTTCCTCATCAACACCGACCCCGGGCACCCCGGCGGGTACCACACCTACCCGACCTGGGCCGACCAGCCGGACATCCCGCTGACCTCGGTGCGCGAGTACCTGCGCCGGCTCGAGGACGGCGAGTCGATCGACCGGCCGACCGACGAGGTGCTCGCCGAGCGCGACCGGATCACCGCCGGCTACCGCGAGCTGCTCTCCGACGCCGACCGCGCCACGTTCGACGAGACCGTCGCGCTGGCCCGCCAGGTGTTCGCGTTCATCGAGGAGCACGTGCTCTACATCGAGCACTGGATGTGGGCGACGTTCTGGGCGAAGTCGCACGAGCTCTCCCGCGCGCTGGCCGCGATGGGCGAGATCGACGAGCCGGAGGACATGTTCTTCCTGCGCCGCTACGAGGTCGCCGAGGCGATCTACGACTGCGTCGCGGCGTGGTCGGTCGGCTCGCGCCCGCGCGGCGCCGAGCACCTCCGCCCGACGATCGCCCGCCGCCGCGAGATCTACACGGCGCTGCGGGCGTGGGAGCCGCCGCCGGCGCTCGGGCCGCCGCCGACGCAGATCGACGAGCCGTTCACGGTGATGCTGTGGGGGATCACGACGTCGACGGTCTCCGAGTGGCTGCGCGCCGACGGCGACGAGGGCGTCCTGCGCGGCACGGCGGGCTCGCCGGGCATCGTCGAGGGCCCGGTCCGGGTGGTCACGCACCCCAACGAGCTCACCGAGGTCCAGCCCGGCGACGTGCTCGTCTGCCCGGCGACCTCGCCGTCGTGGGCGCCGGTGTTCGCGCGGATCGCCGCCACGGTCTCCGACGTCGGCGGGATCATGAGCCACACCGCGATCGTGTGCCGGGAGTACGGCATGCCGGCGGTCGTCGGTACCGGCAACGCCGTGTCCACCCTGCGCACCGGCCAGCAGGTGCGGGTCGACGGGAACACGGGTGTGGTGACGGTCCTGTGACCTCCTGTGCCCCGCGTCCCCCGGGGCCGCCGGAGCCGACGCCGCCGGACGCCGTGCGCGCCGGGCGGCGGCGGGCGCTGCGCCGGACCCGGACCGCGGGCGGCACGCTGCTGCTCGACATGGGCGGCGTCGTGATCCCGACGCTGTTCGAGTCGACCGACGTCCCCGGCTTCCCGGCCGGCCCGACGGGCGTCGACGAGGACTACCGGTCGGTCGAGGCGGGCCGGTCCCAGGAGCGGGACTACTGGGCGCGCCTGGTCGAGCGCCGTCCCGATCTCGACATCGGCGCGCTGTGGCGGGACTGCTCCTACGTGCGCGGGGAGGTGCTCGGGCTGATCGCGCGGCTCGCGGGCCGGGTGCGGGTCGTGGCGTTCACCAACGACATGGCGCACTGGTTCGGCGACGAGTGGCCGGCCCGGTTCCCCGCGGTGGCCCGGTTCGACGGCGTGCTCGAGGCGGCGAAGCTCGGCGTCCTCAAGCCCGACCCGCGGGCCTTCCGGGTGGCGGCGGACGCGCTCGGCGAGGACCCCCGGCGCTGCCTGTTCGTCGACGACCTCGCCGCGAACCTCGACGGCGCCCGCAGCGCGGGGATGGCCGCCGAGCTGTTCGACGTCACCGACCCGGCCGGCTCGGTCGCGCGCGTGTCCCGGGCGCTCGGGCTGCCGGCGGAGGAGCCGCGGCGCCGGCGGGTGTGGGCGCCGTGAGCACTCCTGAACAACGGCTCGACGAGCTGGGCCTGGAGCTCCCGCCGCTCCGGCGACCCGCCGGGCACTACCGTGGCTGGACGATGGCCGGGGACGTGCTCCACCTGGCCGGGCAGGGCGCCGACGGGCACACCGGGCGGCTCGGCGCGGACCTGTCCGTTGCCGATGGCTACGCCGCGGCCCGGGCCTGCGCGCTCAACCTGCTCGCGCAGACCCGCGACGCGCTGGGCTCGCTGGACCGCGTCGCCCAGGTCCTCGTGCTGCGCGGCTTCGTCGCGTGCACCGACGACTTCGTCGACCAGCCCGGCGTCGTCGACGGGGCGTCGGACCTGCTGGCGGCGGTGTTCGGCGAGCGCGGGGAGCACGCGCGGACCGCGATCGGGGTGCGCGCGCTGCCCAAGGGGTTCGCCGTCGAGCTGGACGCGATGCTGCGTGTGCGCTGAGCGGATCTCCTACGGCCCCGGCGAGCACCAGTTCGTCGACGTCTACCCGGGAGCCGGGCCACCCGTCGTCCTGCTCCACGGCGGCTTCTGGCGGTCCCGGGTGGCGCTCGACCACATCGCCCCGGTGGCCACGGACCTGCACGCGCGCGGGCACGCGGTGGTCAACGTCGAGTACCGCCGCGTGGGCCAGGGGGACTGGCCGGCGACGCTCGAGGACGTCGAGGCGGCCCTGCGCACGGTGGACGCCCCGGCGGTGGTCGTGGGCCACTCGGCGGGCGGGCACCTCGCGGCGTGGGTGGCGTCGCGCGTCCCGGTGCGCGGCGTGGTGTCGCTCGCCGGGGTGCTGACCCTCGCCGACGCGGCGCGCGAGGGCATCGGCGACGGCGCCGCGCGGGCTTTCGTCGGGGCCGGACCCGACGAGGCGCCCGAGCGCTACGCCCTCGCCGACCCCGCGGCCCTGCTGCCGCTGGGCGTGCCCGTGCGGGCGGTGCACGCGCCCGACGACGACCGGGTGCCGTTCGCGATCAGCCGCGCCTACGCCGAGACCGCGCGGGCCGCCGGCGACGACGCGGTGCTCGTCGAGGTCCCCGGCGACCACTTCACGCTCGTCGATCCCGCGCACGCCACGTGGCCGACCGTGTACGGACAGATCACGGATCTGATCGGCTAGTGCGGAGGTGCTCTGACCTGCGACGATCGTCGGGGTGAGCACCGCCCTGCTCGAGCGTGCCGGCGAGCTCGAGGCCCTCGACGCCGCGCTCGCGGCCGCCTCCGGCGGGCACGGCGGCGTGGTGCTGCTCGCGGGCGAGGCGGGGATCGGCAAGACGAGCCTGATCCGCTCGTTCCTCGACCGCGTCCCGGCCGGCACGCGGGTCCTCGTCGGGGCGTGCGACGACCTGGTCACGCCCCGCACGCTCGGTGCGGTCCGCGACGCCTTCGCGGGGCACTCCGGGCGCCTCGACGGCCTCCTCGCCGAGGGCAGCCGCGACGACGTGCTCGTCGGGGTGCTCGCCGAGCTCGTCGACGGGGACCGCCCGACCGTGCTCGTCGTCGAGGACGTCCACTGGGCCGACGACGCGACCCTCGACGTGCTGCGCTACGTGTCCCGGCGGATCGAGCGGACGTCGGCGGTGCTGGTGGTCTCGTACCGCGACGACGAGGTCGGTCGTGACCATCCCGCGCAGCGGCTGCTGGGCGGGCTGGCCGGGACGTCGGTGCGCCGCGTGGTGGTGCCGCGGCTCTCGCACGCGGCGGTGGCGGCGCTCGCCGGGGCGCGGTCGGTCCAGCTGTTCGCGCTCACCGGCGGCAACCCGTTCTACGTCACGGAGGTCCTCGCCGCGGGGGACGACGCGGGGGACGACACCGTGCCGCTCACCGTCGCCGACGCCGTGATGGCCCGGGTCCACGGGCTCCCGCCGGCGACCCGGACCGCGCTCGAGCAGCTGGCCGTCGTGCCCTCGCAGGTCGAGCTGCCGCTGGCCCGCGCGCTGGTCGGCGACCTCACCGTGCTCGCGGAGGCCGAGCGTCGCGGGGTCCTGGAGGTGCGCCCCGACGCGGTCGCGTTCCGGCACGAGCTGGCGCGCCGGGCGGTGGAGGACGCGCTGCCCGCGAGCGAGCGGATGCGGTCGCACACCGCGGTCCTGGAGGCCCTCCTCGCGCGGGACGGGGTCGACCTTCCCCGCGTGCTGCACCACGCCGTCGAGGCCGCCGACGACGAGCGGGTCGTCGAGATCGCCCCGCGGGCGGCGGCGCAGGCGGCCCGCGACGGCAGCTACGGCCAGGTCGTCGGCTGTCTTCGCCTGCTGCTCGCGCGCGAGCACCTCGTGCCCGCCGCGGACGTCGCGGCGGCCCGCCACCAGCTGGCCGACGCGCTCTGGGCGATGGACGAGCCGACCGAGGCGCTCGAGCACGGCCTGGCCGCGGTGCGGATCCTCGAGGAGCTCGGCGACGTCGTCGGGCTGGGCGAGGCCCTGATCGTGCTCGGGCCCGCGCAGTGGTCACTGGCGCTGACCGCCGACGCGAAGGCGAGCCTGGCGCGGGCGGTCGCGCTGCTCGAGTCGGTGCCGGAGACGCCGGCCCGGACCTACGCGCTGCTGTGGCGCTCGGTGCTCCTGGCCATGGTCGGGGGCGACGACGTCCTCGCCTCCGCCGAGGCGGCCGCGGCCTCGGCGGAGCGCACCGGCACCCCCGAGCACCTCGGGATGAGCCTGACCTGCCTCGGCCGGGCGCGACTGATCGGGGGCGAGCACGACGCGGGCCTCGAGCTCATGCGCGACGGCCTGGCCGCCACCCGGGCGGCCGGGGCCCACACGTTCACCCTCATCGCCTACGGGTTGCTCGTCCTCGACCTGTTCGCCCTCGCGCGCTACGACGAGTGCCGGCGCCACCTCGACGAGGCGATCGCCTACGCCGAGGAGCTCGAGACGTGGTTCCTCGCGACGTCGTGGCAGGCCGTCGGGTACCGCCTGCGGGCGGTGCACGGCGACTGGGAGGGCGCGATCGCCGGGCTGCGCGGGATCGCCGGCGTCCGGGGTGAGCCGGAGCGCGGTTCCCTGCGCTACGCGCTCCCGCCGCTGGCCCGCCTGCTCGCGCGCCGCGGTGACGACGACGCCGCGGCGCACCGGGCGTGGGCGTGCGACCTCGCCGCCCGCGCCGAGTGCTACGACATCTGGTGGGCGTCCGGGCTCGTGGAGATCGAGACGGCGTGGCTGGCCGGGCGCCCGTCCGACGCCGACGAGGCGCTGGCGCGGCTGGACGAGCTGACCGCCCGCCCGGGCCGCGAGCACGACCGCGGCGAGCTGGCGCGGTGGCGTCGCCGTCTCGGGTCGGCGGTGGACGTGCCCGACGGCGCGCGCCCCGTCCACGCCGCCGGCATCCGCGGCGACTGGGCCGCCGCGGCCGCGATCTGGGAGGCCGAGGGCGCGCCGTACCACCAGGCGCTCGAGCTGCTCGACTCCGGCGCGCCGGACCCGACCCTGCGCGCGCTGCGGATCCTCGACGGGCTCGGCGCTCGTCCCGCCGCGCGCCTGGCGCGGCAGCGGCTGCGCGCGCTCGGCGTGTCGCACATCCCGCGCGGCCCGTACGCGGCCACCCGCGCCAACCCCGCCGGCCTCTCCGACCGGCAGGTGGAGGTGGTGCGCCTGCTGGCCGAGAACCTCACCAACGCCGAGATCGCCGCCCGCCTCGTCATCTCCGAGAAGACCGCCGACCACCACGTCTCGGCGATCCTCGCGAAGCTCGAGGTGCGGACCCGCCGCGAGGCCGCGGCCCGGGCGCGCGAGCTCGGTGTCGTCCCCGAACGGCGCCGCACCCCTCGTCAGGGGTACGGGTAGCCGCGCTCCGCGTACTCGAAGCCGCCGAGCTCGAGGCGCTCATAGCCCGAGGCCTGGGGCGAGGCGTAGTAGGCGCGGATCTCGGTGATGAGGCCGTCGTCGTCGAACTCGTACCACTCCGCGCCACGCAGGATCACCCCGAGCGACCCCTTGTGGTGGGTCCATTCGCAGACGGCCTGGCGGCGCGGCTCGTCGACGACGATGGCGTCGACGGTCCACGACGACCCGCGCTCGCGGACCGCCGTGGCCCAGCGCTGGGCGATCACGCGCGCGCCGACCCAGGGCCCGTCGTACATGTCCGGCGGGAAGAAGTGCCGGGCGTTGCCGGCGAGGTGGGCGGCGACCGCGTCGGCGTCGCCGGACGTGCAGGCGTCCATGTAGCCCCGGACCGTGGCCTCGAGCTCCGCCGACGTCGTCCCGCTCAACGTGTCTCCCTCGGGTCGCAGGTGTGCCGCGCGAGGATGCGGATTTCCTGACGTCGAACGCAAGCGTGGCCCCCAGGCTGGAACAGGCAGGGCACGCGAGGATGGGTCCCGTGAGCCAGAGCGGGCGGGTGCGACAGGACGAGGTGTACCGGGCGGGGATCACCGGGCGCCGCCCGGCGGTGCCGACGGCGTTCCCGGCGCTGGAGCGCCGGGCGCGGTGGGTGATGTCGCGGCGGGCGCACGCCTACGTCGCCGGCGGCGCGGGCAGCGAGGAGACCGTGCGCGCCAACCGGGCGGCGTTCGAGCGGTGGCGGATCGTGCCGCGGATGCTGCGCGGGGTCGGCGAGCGGGACACGTCGGTGGAGCTGTTCGGCCGCCGCCACGAGCACCCGCTGCTGCTCGCGCCGATCGGCGCCACCGACCTCGTGCACCGCCGCGCCGACCTCGCCGTCGCCGAGGGCGCCGCGCACGCCGGCGTCTCGATGATCGTGTCGAACCAGGCGGGCTTCCCGATGGAGGAGATCGCGCCACGGGCGACGGCCGGCTGGTGGTCGCAGCTCTACTGGTCGACCTCCGACGACCTCGTCGACAGCTTCCTCCAGCGCGCCGAGGCCGCCGGTGCCGGCGCGGTCGTCGTCACCCTCGACACGACGACGCTCGGCTGGCGCCCGCGCGACCTCGACCTCGGGCACCTGCCCTTCGCCCGCGGCCTCGGCATCGCGCAGTACACGTCGGACCCGGTGTTCGCGCGGCTGGCGCAGGAGACCGCGGATGGTCCGCGCCGGGCGAGTCCGCGGCCCACACCCGCGGCGGTGCGGACGCTGCTCGAGATCAGCCGCCACCACCCGGGCCGGTTCGCCGACAACCTTCGCTCGCCGCTGCCCCGCGCCGCCGTCGAGACCTTCCTGCGCGTCTACTCCCGCCCCACGCTCTCCTGGGACGACATCGCCACCCTGCGCTCGCGCACCCGCCTGCCGGTGGTGCTCAAGGGCGTCCTGCACCCCGACGACGCCCGGCGCGCGCTGGACCACGGGGTGGACGGGGTGCTGGTCAGCAACCACGGCGGGCGCCAGGTCGACGGGTCGGTGCCGACGCTCGACGCGCTGCCCGGCGTCGTCGAGGCGGTCGACGGGCGCGCGCCCGTGCTGCTCGACTCGGGGGTGCGCAGCGGCGCCGACGCCGCCCGCGCGCTGGCCCTCGGCGCGACCGCGGTGTGCCTCGGGCGTCCCTGGGTCTACGGGCTGGCGATCGCGGGGGCGGCCGGCGTCGCCCAGGTCGTGCGCGACGTCCTCGCCGAGCTGGACCTCACGCTCGCCCTCGCCGGGGCGCGCACACCGGCCGACGTGGAGCTGGAGCCGTTCGCCCCCTCGTTCGGCAGCGCGGAACCCGCCGTGCGCCCGCGGCGGTGATCGCGCCAGGGTGGAGGGCATGACCCGGGTGCTGCTGATCCGCCACGGCGAGACCCACGGCTACTTCGACGACGTCGGGCTCACCGAGCTCGGCGAGGAGCAGTGCCGCGCGAAGGGCAAGGAGCTCGCCGCGGTGCTCGCCCCGGGGACGCGGGTGGCGATGCCGCACGCCCCGACGGCCCGGGGCACGGCGACCGCGGTGCTCCTGCGCGAGGTGCTGCTCGCCGAGCTCGGCCCGGACAGCGGCGTCGAGATCGGCGAGCTGGTGACCGACGCCCGCTTCGACAGCCTGCAGTTCCTCTACGGGGGGCAGGCGCGCGAGTCGTCCGGGGTCGCCAAGCACCGGATCGGGCTGGAGGGCGAGCGCCCGGACTGGGCGGTGGCCTTCGACCGCTTCGACACCGACTTCGGCGCGGGCTCCAAGGCCGGCGGGCCGATCGACCGCTGGATGGTCTCCACCGACCTGCACTTCGAGCCGCCCCAGGTGATCGCGTACCGCGCCTGGGCCGGCGTCCGTGCCCAGGCGCCCGGGACGGTGGCGCTGGCGAGCTCGCACTCGGCGCTGCTGCGGGGCTTCGCCAGCGCGGCGCTGGGCCACGACGTCGGCGAGCCGCGCAATCTCGAGCACGTCGAGGTCGACCTCGACGGCGACCGGGCGACGGTGACCTTCCGCGGTGAGTCCGCCGACGTCGAGGTCCCCGCCGAGGTGCCGCCGTGGCTGGACCCGGCCTACCTCGACGCGGGGCACCGGGCGGCCCACCGCTGGTGACGTTTCGGCCGCCCGCGTGCGGCCGATGCTCCTGGGTCAGCCCTCGACCCCCTGACTGATCCTCCCGGGAGCACCCGCATGTCCCTCGCCGACACCCTCGCCCGCTGGCGCGCCCGCCTGACCGGCGAGACCGGGCCCGTCGGCCCGTCCACCGCGACGCAGCCCACCGAGTCCGACGCGGGGCACGACCCGCGCACCGCCGCCTCCCGTCCCACCGGGGGCGCGCACACCGAGCACCGCGGCGACCGGGGCTCGGTCACCGGCACCGGCGACACCGACGTGTTCGTCGGCCGCGCCGCGGGCCAGGACCCCGGCTACGCCGGGGAGACCGGCGCCGAGGCGCGGCGCGAGGCCGAGCAGCGGGACGAGCGATGAGCACCGGCTCGGGCGGCGTCGTCCGGATCCACCGCGTCGGCGCGGTCGTCGTCGCGCTCGTCATCGCGGCGTTCGGCGTGCTCGGGCTCGTCGGCGGGCTGTCGTTCTTCGACACCACCGGCACGCCGCTGCTGGGCCTGTCGACCAACGGGGCGCTGTCGGCGATCTCGCTGGTCACGGCCGTGGTGCTCGTCGCCGCGGCCATCCGTGGCGGCCGCCTCGCGTCGACCGTGATGATGGTCGTCGGGACGCTGTTCCTCGTCTCGGCGTTCGTCAACCTGTGGCTGATCGGGACGCCCTACAACCTGCTGGCGTTCCGCCTGCCCAACGTCTTCTTCTCGATCGGTGCCGGCATGGTGCTGCTGTTCACCGGCGCCTACGGGCGGGCCTCGGCGAAGCTCCCGCCCGACAACCCGTACAAGCAGGAGCGGCGCCCCGACGATCCCGAGGACCACGGTGACGCCGCGGAGGCGCCCGAGGACGCCCACCGCCAGCCGCGCCCGTCCTCGCAGGCCGAGGCGGACGCCGACCTCGCGATGGCCGAGGCGGAGCGGGCGCTGGCGCAGGGCGGCGCCGACGACGAGCAGCGCCGACGCCTCGCCGCCGTCGACCACGCCCGCACCCACGAGGAGCGCCGCGCGATCTGGATGCGGTTCGAGCCCCACTGACCTGTCCGGTCGGACAGGGTCGTCGGGGCCGTCTCGATCTGGCCCCCGTCGCGCACGACTGATAGACGTGGACGCATGAGCGCGACCACGGCCGTCGATCCCACCGTCACCCCGGGCGCCGTCAGGGTCGAGGTCGACGGACCCACCGCGGTGCTCACGCTCGACAACCCGAAGCGGCGCAACGCGCTGTCCGTCGCCACGATGACCGAGCTGACCGCGGCGCTGCGCGACGTCGCGGACCGCGAGGGCGTGCGGGCCATCGTGCTGCGCGCCGAGGGCCCCGCGTTCTCCGCCGGCCACGACCTCTCCGAGATGGTCGACCGGACGCTCGACGAGGAGCGCGAGGTCTTCGCGGTCTGCACCGACCTCATGACCGCGCTGCACGCGGTGCCCCAGCCCGTCATCGCCGCCGTGCAGGGCGTGGCCGTCGCCGCGGGGTGCCAGCTCGTCGCCGCCTGCGACCTCGCGGTCGCCGCCGAGGGCGCGGTGTTCGGCACGCCCGGCGTGAAGATCGGGCTGTTCTGCTCCACGCCGATGGTGGCGGTGACCCGCGCGATCGGGCGCAAGCGCGCGATGCAGCTGCTGCTCACCGGCGAGACGATCGACGCCCCCACGGCCGCCGACTGGGGCCTGGTCAACCAGGTCGTCGCGGCCGACGAGCTCGACGGCGCGGTCCGCGCGCTCGCGGCCAAGGTCGCCGACGCCAGCGCGGTCACCCTGCGCATCGGCAAGGAGGCGTTCTACCGGCAGGTCGACCTGCCCGAGGACGCCGCCTACGAGCAGATGCGCGAGACGATGGCGACCAACGCCATGACCTGCGACGCGCAGGAGGGCATGTCCGCCTTCCTCGCCAAGCGGGCCCCGCAGTGGCAGCACCACGACTAGCCACCGACCCCGTACGAGGCAAAGGAGCCCCGATGGCCTTCCCCGGCCTGCAGCATGTCGCGATCACCGTCTCCGACATCGGTCGCAGCACCGAGTGGTACACCCGGCTCCTCGGCGCCGAGCCGGTGCTCACCGAGGACGAGGAGGGCGGCGAGTTCCACCACGTCGTGTACGCCCTCGACGGCGGCTCGCTCTTCGGGCTGCACACGCACATGGGCAAGGAGTCGAAAGACCGCGCCGACGAGCGCCGCACCGGCCTCGACCACATCAGCTTCGGCCTGTCGGGCACCGCCGAGCTCGAGCAGTGGCGCGACAAGCTCGACTCGCTGGGCATCCAGCACGGCGGGATCAAGAAGGCGCACTACGGGTCGGGCATCTCGTTCCGCGACCCCGACAACATCGCCCTCGAGTTCTTCATCGCGCCGGGCACCTGAGCCCTCCCGCGACGACACGAACGAACGGCGCTTTCGCTGCTACGCGAGCAGCGAGAGCGCCGTTCGTTCGTTCAGGGGGCGGGTCTCAGGCCGCGGCGAGCTCCTCGCGGCGCACGCGGGCCGAGGCGCGCTGAAGCAGGCGGGCGCCGACCACGATCATCGGCGCCACCGACAGGGCCATGCCGGCGAGGATGCCGAACGAGACGGGCACGAAGAAGCCGGCGAACCCGATCACCGGGGCGAGCAGCAGCCACCAGCTGACGACGCCGGCGCGGGCGAGCGCGGCGATCACGAGCGGGACGCCGACGAAGCCGACGAGGCGCCCGCTGACCAGCCACGTCGACACCCACGGGTCGGCGACGGCGGTGTCGAAGATCGTCGTTGCCTGGTCGAGAGGGACGGTGTTCGCGGCCGCGCCGATGAACCAGTCGTAGGCCAGCAGACCGGAGAGCTGGATCGCCGAGAACGACGTGACGATCGCGGCGAGCGGCACCACCACCCGGCCCCGCGGGCCCCGCACGAGCCCGATGATCGCCAGGACGCCGAGCGCGAAGGCCACCCACGAGTAGTGCAGCAGCCCCGCCGACAGCGCGGTGAGCCACGGGTCGGCGCCCAGGCTCGCGACGTAGTCCCGCGACGCGTCCGACGCCTGGGGTGGTGACGTGGCGATGCCGGCCGTGAACAGGACCGGGAACGCGATCAGGGCGAGACCGGCGGCGGCGCGGACGAACGCCGGCGAGCCGGAGACGTCGGGGCTCCCGGAGGCGGACGGGGCGGCGGTGGCGATGACGTCGGTGCGGTCGGTGGCGGTGCTCATGGCGGTGGCTCCTCGTGGTTGCATTGCTCTCATCGAGCGATACGAGAAGGTTAGGAAGCCGCCTACGATCACGGATCGTGTCTGTGGTCCGTGATGATCCTCCGCTGGTCCACCCCGGGTCGTCCCGTGGGAGGACCCGCGGGACGACGCCACGGCCTAGCGTCCGCGCGATGAGCCCGCTCGCCGTCCGCGTCGCGATGTCGGTGGGCGGCGCCGCGCTGGTGACGGCGGCCTCGCTCGTCGAGGCCCTGACCTACCGCGAGGCCTCGCTCGGCAGCGTCCTGCTCCCGATGGCGGTGCTCATCGCCGGCGCCGCGGCCGCGCCGTTCCTGCCCGCCGTCGGGGTGGTCGCGGCGGCCGTGAGCTTCCCGTTCCAGGTGTTCCTCACCCCCGACTCCCCGGGCATCGGCGGCACCGCGCTGATCACGATGATGGTGCTCATCGCCTACGGCGCCCTGCGCCTGCGCCCGCGCTGGAGCGCGCTCGGGGCGGCGGTCGCCGGGCTCGGTGCCGCGGCGTCGATCGTCGTCGACGGCGAGTCCCTGTTCGAGTTCGTGTTCTTCGCGGCGACGATGGGCGGCTCCTGGACCCTGGGCTGGCTGCTGCGCCGCGAACGCCGCCGGGGCGCGGAGCTGCGCGAGCTCGCCGCCGCCCTGGCCGCCGAGCGCGAGCGCTCCGGGCGCCTCGCGGTGGTCGAGGAGCGCGCCCGCATCTCCCGCGAGCTCCACGACGCCGTCGCGCACACCGTCAGCGTCATGACGCTGCAGGTCGGCGTCCTGCGCCGGCGCCTGCAGGAGACCCCGGAGGGCGAGGTGCTGCGCTCGGTCGAGGAGCTGGGCCGGCGCTCGGTCGACGAGCTGCGCCGCGTCGTCGGGGCGCTGCGCGAGGAGTCCGAGGACGGGAACCCCCTCGACCCCGCGCCCTCGCTCACCCGCCTCGACGCGCTGGTCACCGAGCTGGGGCGGGTCGGGCTCACCGTGACCGTGCGCCACGACGGCGACCCCACGCCCCTCGCCCCGGCGATGGACACCTCGGCCTACCGGATCGTCGCCGAGGCCCTCACCAACGTCCTGCGCCACGCCGGCACCGCCGACGCCGAGGTCGTGCTGACCCACCGCCGGGAGGCGCTCGGGATCGCGGTGCTCGACCGCGGCGCCGGCGCGGCCGCGGCCGACGCCGGGGACGGCCACGGCCTGCTGCACATGCGCGAGCGCGCCGCGCTCTTCGGCGGCACCCTGCACGCCGGCCCGCGCGAGGGCGGCGGGTACGGCGTCGAGGCCGTCCTCCCGCTCGCCGCCGCGGCGGTGCCCGCGTGAGCGAGGCGCCGATCCCGACACCGATCAGGGTGGTCCTCGCCGACGACGAGAACCTCGTGCGGGCCGGGCTGCGGATGCTGCTCGAGGGCGAGCCGGACCTCGTCGTCGCCGGCGAGGCCCCCGACGGGCGGGCCGCGGTCCGCGTCGCGCTCGACGCCCGCGCCGACGTGGTCCTCATGGACGTGCGCATGCCCGGGCTCGACGGCATCGGCGCCGCGCACGCCCTCGCGGAGGCCGGGTCACCGGCCCGCGTGCTCGTGCTGACCACGCTCGACGAGGACGAGACCCTCGAGGCGGCGCTGCGCGCGGGCGTGGCCGGTTTCCTGCTCAAGACCGCCCCGCCCGAGCAGATGCTCGACGCCGTGCGGCGGGTCGCGGCGGGCCAGGGCGCGCTCGACCCGTCGGTCGTGCCGCGGGTCGTGGCCGCCGTCGCCCGCGGACGACCCCGCCGCGAGCCGCCCCGCGAGCTCGCGACGCTCACCGCGCGTGAGACCGAGGTGCTGACCGAGGTGGCCCGCGGGCTGTCCAACGCCGAGGTCGCCGCGCGCCTGCACCTGGGGGAGACGACCGTGAAGACCCACCTCGGGCGCGTGCTCGACAAGCTCGGGATGCCCGACCGCCCGCGGCTGATCGCGTTCGCGTGGGAGCACGGCGTCGTCACGGCCGGGCACGGATCGTGATGGTCCTACAAAGCAACTTACCGGGTCGGTAGACGTATCCGGTGGTAGGGTGCGGCTATGGCTGCACGACGGGACTACTTCGACGGCTGCGGCGCGGCGCACGCGCTCGACCTCGTGGGCGAGCGGTGGGCGCTGCTCGTGGTGCGCGAGCTGGTGCTCGGTCCCAAGCGTTTCACCGACCTGCGGGCGGGCCTGCCGCACGCCAGCCCGAACGTGCTCTCGCAGCGCCTGCGCGAGCTCGAGGACGCGGGCGTGCTGCGCCGGCGCCGGCTGCCCCCGCCCGCCGCGTCGGCGGTCTACGAGCTCACCGAGTGGGGCCAGGAGCTCGAGCCGGTGCTCCAGTCGCTGGGCCGCTGGGCCGCCCGCTCGCTGCCCGAGGCGGACAGCATCAAGGTCGACTCGTTCATCCTGTCGCTGCGCACCCTGTTCGTCCCGGAGCGCGCCGCCGACGTCGACGTCACCCTGCAGCTCGTGCTCGACGAGCAGCCGTTCCGTGTCCACCTCGCCCACGGCGAGCTCGACATCGAGCGGGGCGAGGTGTCCGGCGCGGACGTCACCGTGCGCTGCTCGCCGACGACGCTCGCCGGCGTGGTGCACATGGGCCTGCCGATCGCCGACGCCGAGGCGCAGGGCCAGCTCGTGCTCACCGGCGACGCCACGGCGCTCGAGCGGCTGGTCGACAGCGTGCAGATGCCCGAGCCGCTGCCCGCCTGAGGCTGCTAGCTTTCGTCCGGGCCGTGGCCGAGAGCGAGGAGGTGGTACCCGTGACCGTTGCGACGTGGGTGCTCCCTTCCGGGGCCACGGTCGGGCGATAGGTCGTCCGGGAGCGCCGTCCGAGCTCCCGAAGGGCACGACCATGCACCTCACCGCGGCACGGCGCCTCGACGACGGCGTCGACGAGCGCACCTTCATCCTCGACGGGATCCCCGGCGTCCTGTGGACGTCCGGGTCCGCGCCCGCACCCCTGATCCTGCTCGGCCACCCCGGCGGGCTGTCCCGCATGTACCCCCGGCTGGTGGCCCGCGCCCGGCGCTGCGTGGCGCAGGGCTACGCCGCGGCCACCCTCGAGCTCCCGGGGTGCGGCGAGCGGCCCCGTTCCGCCGTCGCCGACGAGGCCCGCGCCGACCTGCGCCGCGCGGTGCAGGCCGGCGAGCCGGTCGCCGACGAGATCGTCGACCGGCTCGTCCTGCCGCTCGTCGAGCAGGCGGTCCCGGAGTGCCGGGCCGCCCTGGACGCCCTGCTCGCGCTGCCCGGGATCGAGGGACCGGTCGGGTACGCGGGCGGGGTGATCTCCGTCGGCGTCCGGCTCGCGGTGGTCGAGCCGCGCCTCGCGGCCGCCCTCCTGTTCGCCGGGAGCTACGTGCCGCGCCGCATCGTCGAGGAGGCGCGGCAGGTCACCGTCCCGCTGCTGGTCCTGCTGCAGTGGGACGACGAGGGCAACGACCGGCGGATGGCCCTCGACCTGTTCGACGCCCTGGGCTCGACGGAGAAGACGCTGCACGCCAACACGGGCGGGCACACCGGCGTCCCGGAGTTCGAGGGGGACGACGCCGACCGGTTCTTCGCCCGGCACCTGACCTGACGCCGTGCCCTCAGGGGCGGGCGGGCCACTCCGGGACGATGTCGGTGTGGTCGCGGGTGCGGCGCAGCGGGAACGCCGGCGGGCGCTTCTCCAGGAAGGCCGTCACGCCCTCGGCGGCGTCGGCGTCGCGGCCGAGCTCGAGGACGGCGCGCGAGTCGAGGGCGTGCGCCTCCCAGGGCGACGAGGCCGAGAGCATCGACCACATCATCTGCCGGGTCAGCGCCACCGACACCGACGACGTGTTCTCGACGACCTCGCGAGCCAGCGCGTAGGCGGTGTCGAGCAGGTCCTCGTCGGGGACGACGCGCGAGACGAGCCCGCCCTCGAGGGCCTCGCGCGCCCCGAACACCCGCCCGGTCATCGCCCACTCCATGGCCCGCGAGATGCCGACGACGCGCGGGAGGAACCAGCTCGACGCCGCCTCGGGCACGATCCCGCGGCGCGCGAACACGAACCCGAAGCGCGCCGAGGCGCCGGCGACGCGCACGTCCATCGGCAGGGTCATCGTCGCCCCGACGCCGACCGCCGCCCCGTTGACCGCCGCGACGACCGGGACGCGCAGGGCCGCGAAGCGCAGCGACACGACCCCGCCGCGGTCGCGCCCGACGCCGTCGACCTCGCCGTAGCGCGCGGCCTTCTCGCGCCCGCGGTCGTCGAACGTGCTGCCGCCCTCGCCCAGGTCGGCGCCCGCGCAGAACGCGCGGCCCCGCCCGGTGACCACCAGGACGCGGACGGCGTCGTCGGCGTCGATCGCGTCGCACGCGGCCACGAGCTCGTCGCACATCTGCCCGGTGAACGCGTTCATCCGCGCCTCCCGGTCGAGCACGATCGTCGCGATCCCGTCGACCACCGAGTACTCGATCTCGGTGTAGCCCTCCACCGCCACGCGGACCTCCTCGTCTCCGACGGACCGCACCCTCTCGCCACCGACGGGAACGGTCAACCCTGACTGGAAGGCGGCACGCAGCGCAGCGGAGCTGCCGCGCCGGAGGCCGGACACTGCGGGGCGTCGCACGGGCCACGGGACGGTCTCGGGCGCCGCGGGGCGTGGACACACCCCCGATGGGGTAGGAAGGTCACAGTCCGGGTCGACGGTGCGGTCGCCCGTTCCCCGATCGGCGCCCCCGAGCGCCCCAGGAGGACCCGTGACCACGCTGATCAGCGCCGCCGAGGCCGCCGAGCCCGCCGAGGAGGTCGTCGTCCCCGTTCCCGGGACCGTCGACGCCGCCACCCTGAGCTGCCGGCTGCACGCCGTCATGGCCGACCCCACCACGCACACCGTGGTCGTCGAGGCCGGCGAGCGTGCCGACGACCCGGACCTCGCCCGCGTCCTGGCCTGCGCGCGCGACACCGCCGCGAGCCGCGGCCTGGAGTTCGTCGTGCGGTAGAGCGTGTCGGACCCCCGTGCTTTCCTGGAGACATGTCGTTCGTCCACGGGCACGCGCGCGAGTCGGGGTGGGTCATGTCCCACTACCGGCGGCCCCAGCTCGCCGGGGACGACCAGCTCGACCTGTCCCTCCCCGCCCCCCGCACGGGAGACGAGGAGGACGAGCCTCAGGAAGACGACGACGCTCAGGAGGACGGGGAGGACGAGCCCCGCGCCAGCGTCTTCTCCATCCCGCGCGCCACGGCCTCCACGAGGTAGGGCCGCAGCCGCGCCGGGTCGACGATCGCGTGCACCGAGCCCATCTCCTGGGCCCGGGCCACCGAGTGCTTGGTGTCGAACTCGTCGGCGACCTGCCCGAGCTTCTCCGAGCGCACGACCGGCCGGACGCTGGCGAGCTCGCCGCGCAGCTCCGCGACGTCCTCGCCGCGCTCGAGCCGCTCGCTGATCCGGCTCTCGAGGTCGGCGACGCGCGGGTCGGCGGCGGTGCGCTTGGCGACCTCGCCGGAGAACACGACCGCGGCCGCCGGCGCCCCGCCGATCACCGAGGCGTAGGAGCCCTCGACCGCCGCGACCTCCATCTCGTCGTTGAGCGTCCCGGAGAACACGACGAAGGCGCCGCCGTGGTAGCGCGAGACCACGCAGAAGACGATCGGCCCGTCGAAGTTGACGACCGCGCGGCCGATCTCCGCGCCGTACTCGAGCTGCAGGCCGCGCAGCGACTCCGGGGAGCCGTCGAAGCCCGACAGGTTCGCGAGCACGACCACCGGCCGGTTGCCGCTCGCGGCGTTGATCGCCCGCGCGGTCTTCTTCGACGAGCGCGGGAAGAGCGTTCCCGCCGTCCACTGCGACGGCCCGTCGACCGGCGGCGGGCCGTGGCGCGGCAGCGGCTTGGACTCGATGCCGATGAGCTCGACGGGCTGCCCGCCGAGGTGGGCGTCGAGCACCACCACCGACTCGGCGGCCTGCATGTCGGCCCAGCGCTCGAGCGTCCCGTGGTCGTCGTCGGCGACGGCGCTCATCAGCGAGCGGATGTCGAAGGGCTTCTTGCGCTCGGCGTTGCTCGCCGGGTCGAAGATCTCGCCGATCGACGTGAACCCGTCGTCGTGGTGCGGCGCGGTGCGCACGTCGCGCTCGACGGGGTCCTTCGTGGGGGCGGGGCGGGGGAACCGCTCGCCGGGCACGACGTAGGTGTGCCGGTAGTGCGCGAGCAGCACGTCGACGGCCCCGGAGAGGTCCGGCGCCCAGTACTGCGCCTCGCCGTTCGGGCCCATGATGCGGTCGTAGCCGCCGATGCCGTAGTTGTCCTCGGCGGAGACGCCGCCGGAGTAGTCCAGCGACTGCTTGCCGGTGAGGACCATCGCCGAGTCCGGGGTCATGACGAGGATGCCCCGGGTGTGCATGAGCATCGTGGCCTCGGCGTTCCAGTAGGGCTGGGCGCCGACGTTGATGCCGGTGACGACGACGTTGATCTCGCCGCCGCGCTGGGTGAAGTCGATGATCTCCCGGAGCACGCGGGAGATCCAGTCCATGTTCTCGGTGCCGGAGTCCATGGCGATCTTCGCGCCGGCCGACACCGCGTACCACTCGATCGGCACGCGGTGCTCGCGCGCGAGGTCGATCGCGGCGAGCACCCGCCGGCACTCCGGCTCGGCGATCGCCCCGAGCGCGCGGGTGGGGTCGCCGAGCAGCACCACGCGCGTGAGGCCCTCGGGCTGCCGGCGCGTCGGCGTCGTGACCATGCCGAGGACGAAGTTCGCGGTGTTCGCCCCGTAGGGCCGCTCGACCGGCACCGGTCGCAGCGTGTCCGGGTCGAGGTCGTACTCGGTGAACGTGCCCGGCTCGCCGCCCTGGTCGGGGCTGCGGGTCAGCAGCGGCACGAGCTCGTAGGGGTAGAGCGCCCCGCGGCGGGCAGCCTTGATGACCTTCTGCGTGTACGCGTCCAGTTCGCCCATCGGGTGGCTCGGCGGCGCGGTGACCCGCAGCGTGAGCCCGGCGCCCGGCGGGCGGGACATGCGCAGCAGGAACTCGCCGTCCGGCGTCCGGAAGCGCACCATGACCTGCTCGATGCCGAGGGACTCGGTGCGCGGGGCGAGCGTGCGCACGATCCCGTCGAGCTCGGTCAGCGGCACGTCGACCAGCGGCCACACGTAGAGCAGCACGCGGTTCCAGCGCAGCGCGGCGAGGTCCGCGTCGGCGGCGCGGGCCGAGCGCAGGCTGTCGAGCGCCGCGTCGAGCACGGCCTCGACCTGGGGGAGGGCCCGCACCGCGCCGTCGTCGCCGCGCAGGATCGTCAGGTCGCGGACGTCGCCGGTGACGATGAGGCGGCGGTCCTCGGGGACGTTGCGGCCCTGGGCGTGGAACAGGTGCACGTCGGTGGCCGAGGGCAGGCGGGTGAGCGCGAAGTCGCGCAGCCGCCACAGGCCGAGGCGCTCGGCGACCATCGGGTGCAGGCCGCGCAGGGTCCGGTCCTCGACCGGCTGCACGCCGTCGGGCCCCGGGGTCTCCTCGGGCCGGAAGGTGAACCAGCTGGTCGCGGCGCCGCCGTGGTCGCCGTCGTGGACGGTGCCGCGGATGCCGACCGTCACCCGCCCGACCGCCCCGGGCATCGTGCCGATCGAGTCCCGGATGCGCGTCGCGCGCTCCTCGGGCCCGTCCGGGGCCTCCGGGCCGCGCGGTGAGGTGACGTAGAGGTCGACGAGCACGGTGTCGCCCGACGGCAGCGCGTCGATGAGCCGGTGCAGGTCGGTCTGGACCGTCGCCGGGGCGGTGGCGCCGTCGGGCTGGTCGACCGTCGCGACGGTGGCGAGGACGACGTAGGAGTGCCCGTCGTGCTCGTAGCGCGCGGTGAGCAGGGGGCGCCCGTCGTGCTCGTCGACGCGGACGTCGCCGAGGGGCCGGATGAGCCCGTAGTAGCGGCGGGTCATCACCTCGAGCATCACCGCGTGGTGGCGCTGCGAGAACAGCCCGAGGATCGGTTCGCCGGACGCGACGATGGCGTCGATCTGCCCCCGGCGGGTCGCGGGATCGTCGGACAGGGCGTCGAGCTCGGCCCGCACCCGCTCCTGGGTCTGCTCGCGCTCGGCCTCGATCAGCGGGGCGTCGAAGCAGCGGAACCGGACCTGGCGGGCGAGGTCGCCGATCTGCGGGTGGCGCACCTGGGTGGCCGCGACGAGGTGGTCGAGCACCGTGCGGTACCCGTCGCCGTCCGCCGACACCGACTCCGGCGCGCGCAGGCGGGCCCCCAGCAGCGCGGCGACCACCGGCTGGTGCGCGCCGGCGCGGCGGTGGGCCAGGAACATCCGGTAGAGCGCGGGGCCGAGCAGCTCCGGCGCGGCGTCGAGCCCGGGCACCCCGTAGTGCTCGAGCGCCCGGCGCAGCTTGAGCCGGAACGACTCGGGCAGCACCTCGGCGTCGGCGTCGCGCGAGCGCAGGTAGGCGTAGAGGTACTCCTGCGGGTTGCGGGCGGACTCGTCGTCGACGGCGGTGTCGTCGTCCTCGCCGGGGCCGCCCTCGAGGCGGCGGTTGCGCGAGAGGGCGGACAGGTCCGCGACGATCCGCAGGATCCCGATCTCGTCGCGCAGCAGGTCCGGGTCGTCGGCCGGGAGCTCCCCACGGGCGCGGTCGAGCGCGTCGAGCAGCGGCTTCGCCTCGCGCTCGTCCACGTCGTAGCCCAGCACGAGCGCGCGCAGGGCCGCGAGCGCGTCCCGGGCCCGCGTGCGGGCGTCGGCCTGCTCGTCCTCGGGCAGCGGCGACGCCAGCGCCGCCAGGCTGACCCGCTCGTCGCCGCCCGTGTCGGCGGCGTCGTCGGCGTCGGGCTCGAGGCGCACGAGCCGCGACCCGCCCTCGACCTGGGTGTTCGCGTCGACCAGCACCTCGGCGACGCGGCCGCTGACCGGGGCCCGCAGCGCGGTCTCGAGCTTCATGCTCTCGACGACGGCGACGGTGTCGCCCTCCGAGACCGTGTCGCCGGCGGAGACCGGGATCGAGACGACCATCGCGGGCGCGGGCGCGCGGACGAGTCCGGCCTCGCCGCCGGCGATGCGGTGCACGGCGCCGTCGACCTCGACGAGGTAGTCCGGGCCCTGCGCCACCGACAGGACGCCGAACGTGCGGCCGCCGACGGTCAGGCGGCGCTCGAAGCGCCCGGAGCGCTCGACGACGACGTCGACCCCGGAACCATCGCCGTCGCCCTCCAGCACGACCCGGTAGTGCGACGGGCGCGTGCGGGCCACCCGCAGCCGGTAGGACTCGCCGACGACGCGGACGTCGACCTGGTGCCAGACCTCGTGGCCGACCTCGGGGCGCCCGCGCTCGGCGGAGAGGAACAGGCGGCCCTGCTGGCGGAACTCGTGGGCCTCGTGGGCCTCGACGGCGGCGGCGAGCAGGGCGATGTCGACGCGGCGCGGCGGGGTGTAGCCGTCGGCCATCATCGTGTCGAGCCAGGTCGTGTCCGCGGTGCCCTCGGTGACCTCGGGGCGCGAGAGCAGGTCGAGCAGGAACGCCTTGTTGGTCGTGCCGCCCTCGACGACGACCGCCGTCTGGCGGATCGCGCGGGCGAGCCGGGCGCGCGCCTCGTCGCGCGTGCGGCCCCAGGCGATCACCTTGGCGATCATCGAGTCGTACTGCGGCGGGATGACGTCGCCGGCGGCCACGCCGGTGTCGACGCGGATGCCGGGGCCCGCGGGCAGCACGAGGTGGCGGATCGCGCCGGGGGCCGGGGCGAAGCCGCGCTCGGGGTCCTCGGCGGTCAGCCGCGCCTCGATGGCGTGCCCGGAGGCCGGCGGGTGGATCGGGTCTTGCATGATCGAGTCCCCGAGCACGTCGGCCAGGGATCCGCCCATCGCCACGTGCAGCTGGAGCTTGACGACGTCGACGCCGGTGACGGCCTCGGTGACGGGGTGCTCGACCTGCAGCCGGGTGTTGACCTCCATGAACGAGAGGACCTCGTTCGCCGGGTCGTAGAGGAACTCCACCGTGCCGGCGTTGACGTAGCCGGCGGCGCGGGCGAGGTCGGCGGCGCTCTGGCGCAGCAGCCGGTCCTGCTCGCCGGTCAGCGCCGTCGACGCGGACTCCTCGAGCACCTTCTGGTTGCGGCGCTGGACGCTGCAGTCGCGGACCCCGAGCGTCACCACGCCGCCCGCGGCGTCGGCGACCACCTGCACCTCGACGTGCCGGCCACCTCGCACGGCGCCCTCGAGGAACACCGTGCCGTCGCCCGCGGTGCGCTCGCCCTCGGCCGACGCGCGGGTGAAGGAGTCGTCGAGGTCCTCGGCGCGCGCGACGAAGCGGATGCCGCGGCCCCCGCCGCCTGCCGTCGCCTTGACCATCAGCGGGAAGCCGATCTTCTCCGCGGCGGTGCGCGCGGCCTCGACGTCGGCGACCGGCCCGCCGCTCCACGGGGCCATCGGGACGCCGACGCTCTCGGCGATCCGCTTCGACTCGATCTTGTCGCCGAGCCGCTGCATGGTCTCGGAGTTCGGCCCGACGAACGTGATGCCGAGGCGCTCGCACAGCGCGGCGAACTCGGCGCGCTCGGAGACGAAGCCCCAGCCGGGCCAGACCGCGTCGGCGCGGCGGGAGACCAGCGCGCGCTCGAGCTCGGCGAGGTCGAGGTAGGGCACGGGGCCCATGTCGTCCGGGTCGTCCGGACCGATGAGGACGGCCTCGTCGGCCTCGCGCACCGCCATCGCGTGGCGGTCGACCGCGGTGTGCACCGCGATCGTGCGGATCGGCGGGAGGAGGCCCTCGTGCTCGGCGTTCCACTCCCGGACGGCGTTGATCAGACGCATCGCGGGCTCGCCGCGGTTGACGATCGCCAGGCGCTGGAACGGACGAGGCGGCACGCTCACGGTCGCCGACCCTAACCGCGACGGGCGGCTCCTGCGGAGTCCTCGGGGGGTTACCGCTCAGTCGCTCCCGCGCCGCGCCGGGAACGTCAGCAGACCGGGCACGCGCCCGACGCCCGGCGCCCGGGACGTGCCCGGGGCCTCGTCGCGCAGACGGCGGAGCAGGTCGGTCACCGGCCGGCCGGCGTCGTGGGCCGCGGGCCGGACGCGGTCGGCGCTCACGAGGTCGGCGAAGATCGGTGTCGGCTCCACCCCCGCGACGCTAGCCGTGCTCGTCCGCTCCCGGACGGACGCGCCCACGGTCGTGCGCCATCGCGTCCCCCGACCGGAGGACGGCCACCAGGCGGACCACCACCCCGACGACCCCGAGGCCCCCGAGCGCGAGCAGCACCACGGTGCCCCACCCGTCGAGCGCGCCCTGGATGAGGATCGCGTGCCCGACGCCCAGCACGACGACGAGCCCGGCGAGGCTCCCGTGGACGAACCGCCACGTCGGCGCCGACCAGCGCAGACGCCGCCGCAGCACCCCGAGCAGCGTGACCACCGCGAGCAGGACCATCGCGAAGAGCGCCATCCGCGCCCGCGTCGGCCCGTCGAGCGACATCGAGTACAGGGCGTCGTCGGGGCTCTCGATCAGCAGCGCGACCACGTGCGCCGCCACGAGCACGGCGATGACGCCGCCCACCCGGACGTGCGCGCCGACCCGCCGCCGCGTGAGCCAGGGCTGGGCGGCCAGCGCCGCGACGGCGACGCACGCCGTCAGCGTGGACACGAGGAGCGCGGGGGAGGCCCGATCGAGGTGGGGCGCGGCGAGCGCGAGCACGAGCAGGAGCACCCCGCCGAAGGCGGCGGCCCCGACGAGGAGCCTCACGACGCGGGCGCCAGCACGAGGTCGACGACCGCGAGGGTGTCGTCGGCCTGCAGGACCTGGCGCTGCCACACCGACGCGTACGGGCTGCCGTCGACGTCGTGGGCCACGTGGACGTTGGGCTCGCCGAACTGGACGACCACCGGGTCGCTCACCACCCGGTAGCGCCCGTCCGGGTCGGTGAGCACGGTGGTGCGGTTCTCCCGCTCGCTGCCCAGCGCGGTCTGCAGCCACACCTGGACCCGCACACCGGGCAGGGGACGGCAGGCGGTGTCGCGCACGAGGCCGGTGATCACCAGGCCGCGGCCCAGCGGCACGTCGAGCGGGGCGTCCTCGCGGTAGTTGTTGCGGCCGCCGGGGTTGGTGACGGTCGGCGCGCACGTCGCGCCGGGCGCGGCGGCCGGCAGGACGGGGGCGGCCTGCGCCCCCACCTGGCGCGCGCCCGTCCCGGACTCGTCCGAGTTCCACAGGGCCGCGGCGATCATCGCCACGAGGAGCACGACCGCGCCGACCGCGACGGGATGGGGGCGGGTGCGGGGCACGGGTCGAGCATGCCCGCTCACGCGGGGACGCGAGCGAGCACCACCGAGTTGACGACGTCGGTGTGCGGGTGCAGCACGGCGACCGGCTCGAGCCCGCCGAGCCCGTCGTCGGCGACGTCGAGCACGGGGTAGAGCAGGCCGCGCAGGGAGTGCGCGCTGCGGGCGAGGACGGTGGCGCCGGGGCGCATCCGGTCGCGGACGTGGGCGAGCGCGGCGGCCTTGTCGTCGGGGGCGAGGCCGACGAGCGCGGCGACGCACACGAGGTCGTAGCCGGCGAGGTCGTCGAGGGCGAGGACGTCGCCCTCGGTGACGGTGACGTCGTCGCCGAGCGTGCGGGCCAGCGCGCCACCCAGGGCGACGGCCTCCGCGTCGACGTCGACGGCGTCGACCGCGACGCCGTGGCGGGCGAGCAGCAGCGCCGAGAGCGGCAGCGGGCCCGACCCGACGAACAGGGCGCGCCGGGGTGCGAGCGGGGCGTGGCCGGCGACCGCGTGGTACTCGATGCGGGTGAGGTCGCGGTAGTTCTGCAGGTAGGGGAAGCGCTCGAGCTCCGCGGCGGGGTCGGGCGCGGCGAGCACGCGGCGGGCCCAGGCCCGCTCGAGGGCGTACTCGCCGCTCGCACATCGGGCCCGCAGGTCGGGCAGGCGTCCCGCGAGCTCCGGGTCGGCGAGCACGGCGTCCACGACGTGCGCGGGCCGCGGCGTGATCGCGAGGCCGACGAGGCGGGTGAACAGCGCGTCGGTGCCCGGGCCGGGCTCGAGCGAGGGCGCGGCGACGAGGGCGTCGTGCAGGGCGAGGATCTCGGCGAGGAGCGCGGTGTGCTCGGCGACGGAGCCGCACGCGCGGACCGGGAGGCGTGGACCGACGCCGCGCGTCCGGCCGGCGGAGCGCGTGATCGGGCGGTCGTACGGGGTGCTCATCCGAGTGGACCTCCACCAGCGGGGCGTCGTCGGCCGAGAGCCCATGGAACACGATCTCTCTGCCTGGCACGATACGTAAACGTGTACGCAACTGACAACGTCGGATCGCCCGCCGGACCCTTCGCGGACCTCCCGGCGCCCGAGCACGTCGACGTCGCGGTCGAGGGACTGCGGATGCTCGCGGACCCGACGCGGTTGCGGATCCTGTGGCTGCTCTGCGGCGACGAGCTCGACGTCTCGACGCTCGCCGAGCGTCTGGGGGCGACGCGGCCGGCCGTCTCGCAGCATCTCGCGAAGCTCCGCCTCGCCGGGCTCGTCACCCAGCGGCGTGCGGGACGTCACGTCCTGTCCCGGGCGCGCGACCACCACGTCGGCGACCTGCTCGAGGTTCTCGTCCACGACGCGGGACACCGTCGGGCGATGACCGCGCACCCGCGGGAGGCCCAGCCGTAGGGTCCGCCGCGTGGGGGAACCGGAGGGGCAGCTGGGCGAGGTGGTGTCCGCGCTCGCCCTCGGCCGGACGGCGGCACAGGTCGTCGACGCCGAGGGGCGCCTGGCGTGGGTGTCCGACCAGATGCAGCTGCTCGCCGGGGTCGACCAGGACACCGACCTCGGGCTCGGCCGGCACCTCGACGAGGTGCTCGAGCGGGAGCTCTGGCACGACCTCCTCACCCCCGAGGCCGCCGAGACCCTGCGCAGCGAGCTGCACCCGCGGCTCCGGGACCCCGCGAGCACCCCGCTGTGGGTGCTCTCGCTCGACCTGCGGGTCGGCGGGCGGCAGCGGAGCGTCGGCATGCTCGGGGTGACGCTGCGCCACCAGGACGGGAGCCCGCTCGGGGCGGTGCTCATCTACGCCCCGCTGCTGCCGGCGCGCGTGATCGCGCTGGTCACCGAGGGCGACGAGGCCATGTTCGAGCGCATGGCCGACCTCTCCGAGCCCGCCCAGCGGCCGGCCGCGGTGGTGTTCGCCGACATCGACGGGTCGGGGCCGCTGTCGCGCCGCCTGCCGACGCCGGTGTACTTCGAGCTGATCCGCGGCGTCACGACCGCGTTCGACGAGCTCGTCGCGCGCCACGGCGGCATCGCGGGCAAGCACGCCGGGGACGGGGCGAGCGCCTACTTCCTGCGGGACTCCCACGGCTCGGACGCCGCGGCCGCGGCCGCCGCACTGCGTGCCGTGCAGGAGCTGCCGGGCGTGGTGGCCGACGTCGTCGCCGACCTCGCGGAGAGCGGGGCGGAGGTCCGCGCCGAGGACTGCCGCATGAACGTCGGCGCGCACTGGGGCGCGGACCTGTTCATCGGCCAGATCGTCACCGGCGGGCGGCTCGAGGTGACGGCGCTGGGCGACGAGGTCAACGAGTGCGCGCGCGTCGAGCAGGTCGCGACCGGGGGCCAGCGCCTCGTCACCAAGAACCTCGTCGAGCGCCTCGACGAGGACGCGGCCGCCGCGCTCGGTCTGCGCCCCCGCGGGATGACCTACCGGATGCTCGCCGAGCTCACCCGCGACGGCGGGGCGGCCGGCGGGAAGGCCGAGCGGGACGCCGGGTCGCTGGCGGTCCACGATCTCGGTTGAACGGTCTACGGTTCCGGGCATGAGCGCCGACAAGAGTTCCCTGATCAGCGAGGACGAGCGGCAGCGGCTGACCGAGGCGCGCGACCGCATCCGCGAGGAGTTCCTCCACGCGCGCGAGAACCGCCCGCCCTCGACCGGCAAGGGCATCCACCACACCGCGCTGGTCTGCCGCGACGTGCGCACGACCGTCGAGTGGTACCAGAACGTCGCGGGCTTCCCGGTCACGGTGCTGTTCGAGAACCGCGACCTCGCAGGCTCGACGCACTTCTTCTTCGACGTCGGCAACGGCAACAACCTGGCGTTCTTCGACCTGCCCGGCGTCGACCCGGGCCCCTACGCCGAGGTGCTCGGGGGCCTGCACCACATCGCGATCTCGGTGCCCGGCAGCCAGTGGTACGGGATCAAGCGGCGCCTCGACGAGCGCGGCACCGAGTACATGGTCGAGTCCGAGGTCTCGATCTACACGCACGACCCCGACGGCGCGCGCGTGGAGTTCATCATGGACCCGCTCGGCGAGATGTACGGCGAGGACACGATGTAGGACCGGTCCCTCTCGGTACGAGCGATGCGGCTTCGCTGGTATGTGAAGCCAGGATCGCCACATCCTCGCCGAGCGACACGCCGTGCGAGGCTCGGCCGGTGAAGGTGCTGGTGACGGGGTCGGCGGGGCTGGTCGGGCACGCGGTGCGCCGGCGCCTGGAGGCGGCGGGCGTCGAGGTCGTGCCCGTCGACGTCCAGCGGTGGTCGTTCGACGGGGTCGAGCAGGTCGAGTGCGATCTGCTGGACCGGGACGCGGTCGAGCGGCTGGTCGACGCCGAGCGCCCCGCGGCCGTCGTGCACGCCGGGGGCGTCTCGGGGCCGATGGTGTCCGCCGACGACCCGGCGCGGGTGGTCGACGTCAATCTCATCGGCACCACCGCCGTCCTGGAGGCCGCGCGGCGCCACGGGGTGTCGCGGTTCGTCTCCTGCTCCTCGATCGCCGCCTACGGCATCACGGCGACGCGGAGGGTGGTCGAGGAGACGCCGCTGCACCCGGCGACCGTGTACGGCGCGACGAAGGCGGCGGGGGAGCAGCTGGTCGAGGCCTACCGCCACCGCTACGGGCCCGCGGGCGCGTCGTTGCGCCTCGTCGCGGTGTTCGGGCCGCGCCGGCGCACCGACTGCCTGATCCGGGACCTGCTGGTCGACGCCGCGGCCGGCCGCACGACGCGGGTCGGGCTGCCCGCCGACGCGCCGCAGCAGTTCGTCTCCGTGGACGACGCCGCCGACGCGGTGGTCGCCGCCGTGCACGCTCCGGACGCGGTCGGGGCCTACAACGTCGCCGGCGACCGTCCGCGCACCGTCGCTGAACTGGTCGACGCCGTGGCCGCCGTCGAGCCGCGCGTGCGCGCCGAGCTCGACCCGCCCGACCCGGCGGCCGCGTCGCGCTGGCCCGGCACGCTCGACCTGTCCGCGGCGGCCCGCGACCTCGGCTGGGCGCCGCGGGTGGACTTCGGCGCGGCCGTGGCGGCCTATCGCGACTGGCTCGCTACGCACGCCTGACCGGCGTGTCGCGCCGGCGAGGATGTGGCGATCCTGGCGGTAGACACCAGCGATGCCGCATCGCTCGCACTTCTCGAGTGCGCACCGCCGAGCCGGGCGAGCCGGACGAGCCCGGGCGTCAGGCGGGCGGGGAGAGGTCGTTGCGCGCCGCGCTGGCGCCTTCGCGGAAGCGGTTGAGGTGCTCGCCGACCGTGTGCGGGTCGGGCGTCGGCCCGGGGCGCGCCCGCGCCGGGGCCTGGACCGCGCCGGGGGCGAGGCGCGCGGAGGGCTGGCGGATCGGGAGCCCGGCGGGCGTGAGCTCGACCGTCGACTCGCGCAGCGCGGCGCGGGCGGCCTCGTGCCCGCTGTCGGCGGGGGAGGACCAGGTCGGGGCCTCGGAGGTCCCCTCAAGGAACCACGCGGACAGCTCGTCGAAGATCGGCTCGGCGTCCGACGACCGGCGGTGCGCCCCGGCCGACCGGTCCGGCGGGCTCGTCTCCACCGGCCGGAAGGACTCGCCCGGCTCGCGGGCCGCGGGCAGCCGCGGCGCCACTGGTGCCGCAGGAGGAGGGGGCGGCGGCGGGACCGCGGGCGGGGGAGTGATCGCGGGAGGAGCCGGAGCAGCCGGAGCCGGCACGGGCGCCGCCGCCCGGTACGCGGGCGTCGTCGGGTCCCAGCGCGACATCAGCTCGCGCACCTCGCCGTCGGCGTGGCCCGGCACCCGCACGACCGGGACGCCGTAGCGCCGCACGCGCCGCCGGAACCGTTCGGGGAGCTGGCTGAACAGGAGCCCGTCGAGCTGCTCGAGGTACTCGCCCGCGGCCGGCGTCGTGCCGGCGACGGGCACCTCGTCGCGGGTGAAGCGCCACAGGGTCCGCAGGCGCTCGCGGCCGTCGAGCAGGACGTCGGACTCGTCGTCGCTCGCGATGACGACCGGGGGGATCGGCCAATTGCGCAGCACCGTGTCGACGAGGAGCTGCTGGCGCCGCCGGTCCCAGCCGCCGTCGGCGTCCCACCCGGTCTCGATCTCGCCGCTCGCGATGCGGGTGAGCAGCACCTCGGCCTCGACGACGGCGTGGTCGAGGTGCATGCGAGGCCTCCCGGGGCGGGTGGTTCCCTCCGGCGCGCCCGTCCTGTCGGGCGACGGTCCCGCATCGTAGGCGAGAACGATGCCCCGTCGGGGCTCGTGAGTGATTCGGGTCGTGCCGACGACCCGAATCACTCACGAGGGCGCAGCCCCTAGCGGCCCTTCCACTCCGGCGCGCGCTTCTCCGCGAACGCCGCGGCGCCCTCGCGGGCGTCCTCGCTGGACAGCACCGGGCCGAGGATCTTCCCCTGGCGCTCCCACATCTCCGCCGCCGACCACGACGCCGACTCGACGATGACCTGCTTGCTCGCCCGCACGGCGAGCGGGCCGTTGGCGCCGATCCGGGCCGCGAGCTCGCGGGCGCCCTCGAGCGCGCCGCCGGGCACGGTCAGGTGGTTGACCAGGCCCCACCGGTGCGCGTCGGCGGCCGACATCGGGTCGCCGGTCAGCGCGAGCTCCATCGCGACGGTCCGCGGGATCCGCGTCGGCAGCCGCATCAGCCCGCCCGCGGCGGCCGCGAGCCCGCGCTTGACCTCGGGGATCCCGAAGCTCGCCTCCTCGGAGGCGACGACCAGGTCGCACGAGAGCGCCAGCTCGCAGCCGCCCGCGAGTGCCGGCCCCTCGACCGCGGCGATGAGCGGCTTCGACGGCGGACGCTGGGTGATGCCCGCGAACCCGCGGTCGCCGATGTGCGGGCGCTCGCCGCGGAGGAAGGCCTTGAGGTCCATGCCGGCGCTGAAGAACCCGCCCGCGCCGGTGAGGATGCCGCTGACCAGCGCGTCGTCTCCGTCGAGCTCGTCGAGGGCGTCGGCGATGCCCTGGGCCACCGCGGTGTTCACCGAGTTCCGCGCCTTCGGCCGGTCGATCGTGATGACCAGCGTGGTGCCGTCGCGCTCGGTGCGCAGGACGGTCTCCTCCGCCGAGCTCATCGCGGAGCCATCCGGATCGCGCCGTCGAGGCGGATCGTCTCGCCGTTGAGCATCGGGTTCTGCAGCATCGACACGGCCATCTGCCCGTACTCGGCGGGGTCGCCGAGCCGGCGCGGGTTCGGCACCGAGTCGCCGAGCGCCTTGCGGACGTCCTCGGACAGCGTCGCGAACAGCGGGGTGTCGAACAGGCCCGGCGCGATCGTGTTGACGCGGACCAGCTTCGAGGCGAGGTCGCGCGCGGCGCACAGGGTCATCGACACGACGCCGCCCTTGGACGCCGAGTAGGCCATCTGCCCGATCTGGCCCTCGAACGCCGCCACCGACGCTGTCATGATCATCGCGCCGCGCTCCCCGTTGACGGGCTCGGTGCGGGCGATCGCGGCGCCGCCGAGGCGCAGGGCGTTGAAGGAGCCGAAGAGGTTGACGCGGATGACCCGCTCGAAGGACTCCATGTCGCCCGGGTCGCCGTTCTTCTCCACGACGCGGGTGAGGCTGCCGATGCCGGCGCAGTGCACGAGCGCGCGGAACGGGCCCGCCGCCTCGGCCGCGGCGACCGCGGAGCCCAGGGCGTCGGCGTCGGTGACGTCGGCGGCCACGAACTCGCCCCCGAGGTCGGCGGCGACCTCCTTGCCGTTCGACGACGGCAGGTCGGCGACGACCACGCGGCCGCCCGCCGCGGTGATCGCCTTCGCGGTCGCCAGCCCGAGGCCGGACGCGCCGCCGGTGACGAGGGCCGAGACGCCCTGCAGATCCATGATCAGGTCCCTTCGTGGACGGTGACGTGGACCGCACCATAAACGGTCAGCGCTGACCGTGTCACCGGGCCCGGCTGCCGGTCCGCGTGCCGGTGACGAGCGCGGCCACGACCGCGACGAGCAGCGTGATCCCCGCGGCCACCCCGATCGCGGCCGCCGGCGCCACCCGGTCGATGAGCACGCCCGCGAGCGGCGAGGCCAGCGTGGCGCCGACCATCAGCGCCGAGCCGTGCAGGCCCGTCGCCACGCCCCGGGCGTCGTCGGGGGCCAGCCGGCCGACGGTCTCGGCGGCCGCGGCGAGCGCGGGCGCGCAGAAGGCCCCGGCCGGGACGAGCAGCAGCGTGAGCATCCACCACGGCCCGCCGAGGGCGACCGGGAGCGACCCGAGCGCGAGCAGCCCGAGCAGGACCGCGGTCGGCGGCGGCCGGCGCGCGGCGCCGTAGATCCACCCGCCGACCAGCGACGCCGCGCACCAGACGGTGTTGGCCAGCGCGAACCACGCGGTCTCGTCCCGGGCGGTGAGCATCGCGACGACGGACAGCTCGGTCGCCGTGAGCATGAGGATCGCCGCGGCCGTGGACCCGAGCGCGACGAGCATCGCCCCGCGCAGCCACGTCCGCACCGGCGGTGGGCGCTCGCCCGGCCGGGCGCCCCCGCGGCGGACCGGCGGGTCGAGCCACCCGAGCGCGACGGTGGCGAGGACGAACGCGGCGCCGACCAGCCACGGCCCGGTGCCCGGCAGCGTGAGGACCACGAGCGTCCCGAGGGCCGGGCCCACGGCGTAGGCGACCTCGGTGGACATCGCGTCGAGGGCGAACGCCGGGCGCTGGTGCTCGGCGGGCACGGACGCCGCCAGCGACTGGCGCACCACGGCGAACGCGGGCGGCGCCAGCAGCCCGGCACCGAACGCGGTCGGGATCAGCGTCGTGGCGTCGAGGAGCGGGACCAGGCCCCAGAAGACCGCCTGGGCGAGGCCGCAGAGCACGAGCACCCGGCGCAGGCCGAACCGGTCGACCAGGCGGCCCACGAACGGCGCGAACAGCGCGATCCCGGCGGTGATCGCCCCGCCGACCAGCCCGGCCGCGGCGAACCCCCGGTCGAGCCCGATCGCCACGTGCAGGGTCAGGACGACGCCGGTCGCGGTGACGGGCAGGCGCGCGGCGAACCCGATGACGTAGAGCGGCGCGAGGCCCGGGAGCCCGAGCACCCCGCGGTAGGTGGCGACGCTCCCGCCGACCGCTCCCGCCACGTCTCCATCATCACCCACGGGGACAGGTCGTTTCCGGGACGAGGGCCACGGGGCACCTGCGGCCCATGAGCGAGCCGCCCGTCCTCCCCACCGCCACCTACGCCGTCACCGGCGCCTCCGGCCACCTCGGACGCCTCGCGGTCGACGCCCTGCTGCGCCGCGGCGTCCCGGCCCGGAACGTGTTCGCGCTGGTCCGCAGGCCCGACAAGGCCGGGGACCTCGCCGATCTCGGCGTCGGGGTCCGCGAGGCCGACTACGACCGGCCCGAGACCCTCGACGCGGCGCTCGAGGGCATCGAGCGCCTCCTGCTCGTGTCCAGCCCGACCGTCGGCCACCGCGTCGAGCAGCACACGAACGTCCTGCGCGCCGCCGACGCCGCCGACGTCGGGTTCGTCGTCTACACGAGCGTGCTGCACGCCGACGAGACCGAGCTGGCGCTCGCGCCCGAGCACGCCGCCACCGAGGACGCCCTGCAGGGCTCGGGCCTGCCGTTCGCCGTCGCGCGCAACGGCTGGTACACGGAGAACTACACCGGCCGCCTCGACGAGTACCTCGCGCGCGGGGAGATCGTCGGCGCCGCCGGCGACGGGCGGGTCTCCGCGGCCACCCGCGCCGACTACGCCGAGGCCGCCGTCTCGCTGCTCACCGGCGACATCGCCGACCAGCAGGGCTACTGGGAGCTCGGCGGCCCCGCGTTCTCGATGGCCGACCTGGCCGCGACGATCACCGAGGTCACCGGCACGCAGGTCACCTACCGCGACCTCGCGCCCGCGGAGTTCACCGACGTCCTGCGCAGTGCGGGGATGGACGAGGACACCGCCCGCTTCGTCACCGCGCTCGAGGAGTCGACGGCCAAGGGCGAGCTGGAGACCGACAGCCCGGCGCTGGAGAACCTCCTCGGCCGCGCGCCGACGTCCCTCGAGGACGCGGTCCGGGCCGCGCGTCTGTAGGTCACCGCTGTAGCTTCCGGGTCATGGAGACCTTGCACGGGCGCGAGGAGCTCCTCGCGTCGCTGGGCCGCGAGCTCGGGCCGGGGGAGTGGCTGGAGATCGACCAGGGCCGCATCGACGGGTTCGCCGACGTCACCGGCGACCACCAGTGGATCCACATCGACCCCGAGCGCGCGGCCACCGGCCCCTTCGGCGCGACCGTCGCGCACGGGTTCCTGACGCTCTCGCTCGTGCCGCTGCTCCTCGACGGCATCCGGCGGGTCGAGGGCACCCGGATGGGCCTGAACTACGGGCTGGAGCGCGTCCGCTTCCCGTCCGCCGTGCGCTCCGGCACGCGGGTCCGGGCGCGGTCGACGCTGATCGACGCCACGGAGGTCGGCGACGACGGGCTGCAGCTGGTCACGCGCGTGACGATCGAGGTCGAGGGCTCGGAGAAGCCGGCCTGCGTCGCCGACGTGGTGACCCGCGCCTACTTCTGAGCCCCGGCGCGGTGCCGCGTTCGGGGCACCTCGGATGATCTCGCGGTTGCGACGACCGGGCGACGGGTACCAAACGGTCGTCCGGTCGACGCGTCGGGGCGTCGCCGGGGACGAGGAGGTGGTCCCGATGGACACCGCCGGATCGACGCCGTCGCGGCGTCACCAGACCGAGACCGACTCCACCTCGGGGGTCGCCTCCCTGCCCTGCCCGTCCTGGTGGCTCACCGTCACCGACCTGGGACGGGCCACCGCCGAGATGGCCACGTGGCACGCCGTGCGGCACGTCCTGCCCGGCGGCGGCCGCGGCGACGGCCGCCCCGTGCTCGTGCTCCCGGGGTTCCTCACCAGTGACCTCGCCACGGCCGCCCTGCGCGCGCACCTGCGCACCCGCGGGTTCCACACCCACCGCTGGACCCTCGGGCTCAACCGCGGGTTCACCGACGACATCCTCGACGGCCTGCTGGACCGGCTCGACGAGCTCCACGCCCGTCACGGGCAGCCGGTCGCCATCGTCGGCTGGAGCCTGGGCGGGCTCATGGCCCGCTGGCTCGCCCACGTCCGCACCGACGCCGTCGACCGGATCGTCTGCCTCGGCTCGCCGTGGCGTGCCGAGGCGGAGGAGAACCGCGTGACCGCGGCGTTCCGCGCCGCCGAGCGCCACTGGGGCTTCTCCGCCGACACGCAGGGCGTCATGGACCTGATCCGGCAGCCGGTCCCGGTGCGCTCGGTGGCGGTGTACTCGCCGTGGGACGGACTCCTGCACGGCGACGGCTGCCGCCAGGACGACGACGACCTCTGCGAGAACGTCGTCGTGCCCGGCAGCCACTGCGGGCTGACCCACAACCCCGCCGCCATGATCGCCGTCGCGGACCGGCTCGAGGCGCGCCACGAGGACCGCAGGCCCTTCGCGTGGCCCCGCGCGGTCTCCCGCGGGTTCGCCGGGTCGTCCCGGCGCCGGCCGGCTCCGGTGCCCGCGACGGTCCCGGACGCCGCCGCGGCCTGAACCGGCCCGGATTGCCCTCACCGTCCCGCGGCACACCCCCGCGCCGGGGAGACGGGGATCTCACACCGACGCTCGGCGCCGAGGTGTACGACAGTCGGTAGGAGGTGTGCATCAATGGCTGATGTGTCCCGGCTCCCGTGGGCGATCACCGACCACTGGGACTGGCAGGTCCACGCGGCGTGCCGCGGTATGAACTCGGAGCTGTTCTTCCACCCGGACGGCGAGCGCGACCCCAAGCGCAGCCGTCGCGTGGCCGAGGCCGCGCGCATCTGTGCGAGCTGCCCGGTGCAGGAGCCCTGCCGCGACTGGGCGCGGCGCGTCAACGAGCCCTACGGGATCTGGGGCGGGGAGAGCGAGCAGGAGCGGCGCGCGCACGCCGGGCGCGGCCACCACTAGGAGGTCCTCCGTGCCAGGCTGGTGACCATGGACAAGCCCGCGGTGTGGGCCCGTGGCCGCCTGGCCGACGGCGACGGTCGCGTCGTCTGCGTCGACGTCAACGGCCTGTCGGTCGACTGTGCGGTGCCGGCGGAGCACGGCGAGCCCGACGGGGCGACCTCCTACGGGTTGCTCGCCGCGTCGCTCTCGTCGTGCACCGCGATGTCGGTGCGCACGTTCCTCCAGCGCTTCGGCGTCGACGGCTCGGCGGTCGAGGTCGACGTCGCGTTCGAGCCGGGGCCGCCGCCGGTCCTGCACCGGCGGGTGGGGCTCACCGCCGACCTCGACACCGACCACCGCGCCCAGCTCTCGGCCGTCGTCGACAGCACGCCGGTCACGGTCCTGCTGCAGGACGCACTGGTGATCGTGACCCGGCTCGACGTCGTCGCGCCCGGCTGATCCGTCACCCCTCGGTGCCGTCGAGCAGGGTGTGCAGCCGGACGATGCGGCTGTCCCGCGCGAGCGCGATGTCGGTCCCGGACACGACGGTGCCGCCGTCCCCGGGGCCGAAAGCCCAGGTCAGCACGCCGAGGTCACCGCTGACGCGGACCGGGGCGGTGGCGCGGAAGATGAAGTCCTCCGGCGCGCCGGCCAGCAGCGCGGCGACCTTCTCGTCCACCGCGTCGCGGCCGTGGACGGCGCCCTCGGGGTCCTGGAACAGCACGTCCGGGTCGTAGAGCTCGGCGATGACGGCACGCCGCCGCTCGCCGTCGCGCTCGCCGAACACCTCGAGCAGGTTGCGGATCAGCAGCTCGTCGACCATCGCCATGCGCCGATCATGCCGGGGGTCACCGAACGGGGGACCGCGGCACCGGTGTCGCGCCCACGGGCCGGGGGCAATCTCGGACGTCCACGATCGATTCGTCGACGAAGGAGTGACGGATGACCCCGAGCAACACCGTCGCGGCGCTGCGCGCCCACGAGAACGCCCGCCTGCCCGCGGAGGCGTACGACGGCGGGATGCGCCCCGCCGCCGCCCGCGCCCGTGACGCGGATCCGCAGGTCACCGCCCGTCCGCAGGACGGGCACGACACCGAGTAGGACGTCCGCTCGCCCGCCCCGGAATACCGTAGCCACTTCAACACTTGTAGCTGCTATCAAGCACGAGTGATGGGGTGACGAGATGACCGAGCTGTTGCTGGTCCCCGTCGACGACAACGTGGTCTTCCCGGGCATGACGGTGGTGGTGCCGGCCGCGGAGGTCGGACCCGTCGAGGCGGGCGAGCAGGTCCTGCTCGTGCCGCGGCACGAGGGGACGTTCGCGACCGTCGGCACGATCGCCGACGTCAGCGACCGCACCCGCCTGCCGAACGGGGTGACCGCCGTCCAGCTGACCGGCGTGAGCCGTGGCCGGGCGGGGACCGGGCGCACCGACGAGGACGGGCGCCTGCGCGTCGACGTGACGGCCCACCCGGACGCCACGGAGCGCGACGGGCGGATCCGTGAGCTGGAAACGACCTACCGCGCGGTGGTCGAGGAGGTCCTCGAACTGCGCGGCGACGACGGACGCGGTGCCGGGTTCCTGCGCGGCATCGACGAGCCCGGCGCGCTGGCCGACACGGCCGGCTGGGCGCCGGAGATTCCCTACGACGAGAAGGTGTCCCTCCTGGGGACCCTCGACGTCCGCGAGCGCCTCGAGCTCGCCCTGCGCCTGCAGCGCGAGCGGCTCGCGGAGCTGCAGGTGCGCAAGTCGCTGCGCGAGGACGTCGAGTCCGGCGCGGCGAAGCAGCAGCGCGAGTACGTGCTGCGCCGTCAGCTGGAGGCGATCCGCAAGGAGCTCGGTGAGGGCTCCGACGAGTCCGGCTCCGGCGACGACTACCGCGCCCGGATCGCCGAGGCCGGCATGCCGGACCACGTGCGCGAGCAGGCCGAGCGCGAGCTCGCCCGCCTCGAGCGCGCCGGCGACCAGTCCGGCGAGTCCTCGATGATCCGGACCTACCTCGACTGGCTGCTCGCGCTGCCCTGGTCGCAGCGCTCCGAGGAGCAGCTCGACCCGACCGCGGCGCGCGGCGTCCTGGACGCCGACCACACGGGCCTCGAGGACGTGAAGGACCGCATCGTCGAGTACCTGGCCGTCCGCAAGCTGCGCGCCGACCGTGGCGTCGAGGACGACAAGAAGGCAGGGACGATCCTGACGCTGGTCGGGCCCCCGGGCACCGGCAAGACGTCGATCGGCGAGTCGGTCGCGCGGGCGATGGGCCGGGAGTTCGTCCGGATGTCGCTCGGCGGCGTCCGCGACGAGGCCGAGATCCGCGGCCACCGGCGGACCTACGTCGGCGCCCTGCCCGGCCGCCTGGTGCGGGCCCTGCGGGACGCGGGCACGATGAACCCGGTGATCCTGCTCGACGAGGTGGACAAGGTCGGCGCCGACTGGCGCGGCGACCCGTCCGCCGCGCTGCTCGAGGTCCTCGACCCGGCGCAGAACCACGCGTTCCGCGACCACTACCTGGACGTCGAGATCGACCTGTCCCAGGTGGTGTTCCTGGCGACGGCGAACCAGATGGACACGATCCCCGGTCCGCTGCTCGACCGCATGGAGGTCATCTCCTTCGACGGCTACACCGTCGAGGAGAAGGTCGCGATCGCGCGGGACCACCTGCTGCCCCGCCAGATCACGAGCGCCGGCCTGACGGTCGACGACGTGACCGCCGACGAGTCGGCGCTGCGTCTCGTGGTGTCCGAGTACACCCGCGAGTCCGGCGTCCGCCAGCTCGACCGCTCGCTGGGCAAGCTGACCCGCAAGATCGCGACGGAGGTCGCGTCGGGGTCGGGTCCGGTCGTCGTCGACACCGACGTCGTGCGCACGCACCTCGGCCGGCAGCGGTTCTTCACCGAGGCCGTCGAGCGGACCGCGGTCCCCGGCGTCGCGACCGGCATGGCCGTGACGGGCGCGGGCGGCGACGTCCTGTTCATCGAGGCCGCCTCGATGACGGGCGACGAGGGGCTGGTCCTGACCGGCCAGCTCGGTGACGTGATGAAGGAGTCGGCCCGGATCGCCCTGTCGTGGGTGCGCTCGCACGCCACGGAGCTGGGCATCGCCGAGGACGCGTTCACGGGACGCTCGTTCCACGTGCACGTCCCCGCGGGCGCGATCCCGAAGGACGGGCCGTCGGCCGGCGTCACGATGGCGACCGCGCTGGTGTCGCTGCTGACGGGCCGCCCCGTGCGGCACACCGTCGCGATGACCGGCGAGCTGACCCTGCAGGGCCGGGTCCTGCCGATCGGCGGGGTGAAGCAGAAGGTGCTGGCCGCGCACGCGGCGGGCCTGACGCAGATCGTCGTGCCGGAGCGCAACCGCGCCGACCTCGACGACGTCCCCGCGGACGTCGCCGGGCAGCTGGAGTTCCACCCGTCGATGACCATCACGGAGGTCCTCGACGTCGCCCTCGAGCCGGCGCCGGAGTCGATCTCCGAGCCGGCCCTCGAGGCGGCCGCCTGACATGTGCTCACGGGAGCCGGTCCCGCCCGAGGTGCGCGCGCTGACGGCACTGCTGGAGCGACGCTGGTCGCTCTCGGTGCTCTACGCCGCGCACCTCGGTGCGGTCCGGTTCTCGGAGTTCGAGCAGGCCCTCGGCCAGGTGCCGCCCGCGACGCTCGCGGCGCGCCTGGCCGATCTCGAGTCCGCGGGGCTCATCGAGCGGCGGGTGCTCGACACCCGCCCGCCCCGCACCGAGTACGCGCTCTCCGCGGAGGGCCGTCGCCTCGCGCCGTTGCTGGAGGCGCTCACGGCGTGCAGTCGCGACCGGGGCCATCCCTGAGTTCCGGTCACGCTGCGCTGTCCGGACGGGGACGACGTCGACCGGACAGCGCAGCGCCGGTAACGTCCGATCCGTCGTTGGGGGGCGACCACCGGTGAGCATCGCGGCCACCGGTCGTGCGCCCCGGTCGGCCGCGGATCCCCGGGAGGAAGGGCGTGGCGCCTCCGCTGCGTGTGGGCACCGAGGTGCAGCGCCTCGGTGCCGTCGTGGCGATCGCGGCCCTGGTCATCGTCGTCATCAACGTCGGCCGGCTGTCGTACTCCGCGCTGGTCACCGTACCCGCGGGTGACGACCTGCGCGCCGGCCTCCTGGCGCTGGAGGACTCCCAGGACGCCGTGATGGGCACCGACTCCCTCCTGCGCGGCTACCTCGCGACCCGCGACCCCTACTTCGTCGCCCAGGCCGCCACCCGCGCGCCGGAGATCGGCGCGGCCGAGGGGGCCATGCTGGCGACCCTGGACACGCCGTCGGTCTTCCCGCGGGTCCTCGAGCTCGTCACGACCCAGCGCGAGTGGCAGGCCGGGTGGGTCGGCCGGATCCAGACGGTGCCGGCCGAGCGCATCCCCGAGTTCGTCGCCCAGGGGGACCAGCTGATGCGCGACTACCGCGCGGCGAGCACGGCGACGCGCACGGCGCTCCTGGAGGACATCCGGAGCCAGGACAGCGCGGTCCGCGTGCTCCAGCGCTCGCTCATCGTCGTGACGGCCCTGGTCGCGATCGCGGCCCTGGTGGTCGCGCTGCGGGCCCGGCGACGGCTCCTCTCCCACGTCGTCGCCCCGGTCGACGGGCTGCTCGCGGCGGTCCGCGGCATCAGCGAGGGACGCCTCACGCCACCGGAGCCGGTGGAGGGGTCCGCCGAGCTGGTCGCGCTGCGCGACGGCATCACCGACATGACCGTCGCCCTGCGCAAGGAGCGGGACGAGACGGCCGCGCAGGCCGAGCGCCTGCAGGTCCGCACGGAGCGGCTGCGCACCATCCTGATCATGACCCGCGAGATCGCGGGCAGCCTCAACACCCGCTACGTCGTCGACGCCACCGTCCAGGCCGCGGTGGCCGTCACCGACGGGCGGGTCCTGCTGTGGCTGGTGCTCGACGACGGCAGCGCCCTCGAGCTGGCGCACGACTCCGACCGGGGCTCGGTGTCGCCGATGGAGGAGGACTGCCCGCTCGCCGTCGGCGTGGTCGGCCGCTCGGCGCGCTACGGGCAGATCTCGCGGGGCGACCCGGAGGCGGGGGAGGACCCGGCGGTGGCGGTGCCGATGGTGGTCGGCGCCCGCGTGATCGGAGTCGTCGAGTGCTACCCCTCGCCCGACGGCGAGGTCGACGGGCAACGGCTCTCGTCGGTGGAGATGCTCGCGACGCTGGCGGGCTCGGCGATCGAGGCGAGCCGCCTGCACGCCGCCACCGAGCGGCTCTCGGAGTTCGACCCGCTCACCCAGCTCGCCAACCGCCGCCGCCTCGGCGTCGACCTGGACCGGGCCGTGGCCGACGCGAAGCGGTGGTCGGTACCGATGTCGGTGATCATCCTGGACCTCGACCACTTCAAGGAGCTCAACGACCGCTACGGCCACCAGCAGGGCGACGTCGTGCTCCAGGAGGTCGCGGCCGTCCTGCGCTCGGCCCTGCGCGACGGCGAGACCCCGTACCGCTGGGGCGGTGAGGAGTTCGCCGTCCTCGTCCCGACCCACGGTCCCGACGAGGCCACGACGCTGGCCGAGCGCCTGCGCGTGCGCGTCGAGGAGGACTTCCGGCGCGGCGACAAGCAGCTGCTCACGGCGTCGTTCGGCGTGGCCGGGCTGCCCGAGCACGCGGGCGACGGCGAGGCCCTGCTGAGCGAGGCCGACCGCGCGCTCTACGCGGCGAAGAACGCCGGCCGCAACCGCGTCCACCGCGCCGGGTGACCGCTCTGCGCTCGTACCTGCGCGCGGGTCCGGTGACCGCGTCGTACCTCGGGGTGCTCGTCGCGACCCACGTCGTCCTCGCCGCCACCGGCACCGGCCCGGCCGCCCGGGCGTGGAGCAGCACGAACGTCGACAACCTGCGCGACCACCCGCTCGGCGCGCTCGCGACCAGCCCGTTCCACCTCGGCAACAGCGGCACGATCACGCCGGGCACGGTGGCCATCGTCGGCGTCGGCGTCGGCGGCGCGCTCTGGTGGCTGGAGGGGAGCCGCGGCGTCGCGACGGCCGCGGCGGCGTTCCTCGGCGGTCACGTCGGGGCGACGCTGGCGACGGTGCCGGTGGTCCTCGCGGGCGTCGATGCCGGCGTGTACCCGGCGTCGGCGCTCTCCGCGGTCGACGTCGGCGTGAGCTACGGCGCCCAGGCCGCGGCGGCCGCGGCGACGATGCTCCTGCCGCGGCGGGTGGCCCTCGCGGGCGCCGCCGTCGTCGTGGGCTGGCCGCTGCTCGACGCCGAGTGGACCGGGTGGTGGCCGGACGTCACGTCGGTGGGCCACCTCGTCGCCGCGGGGATCGGGTTCGGGGTGGGCGCCGTCGCCCGGCGACGGGCACCGTCAGCAGGCCGGAAGCCTCGCTGATCATGCGGAACGTGCCCCTCGCGGTGCCCGGAAGGCGGTCGAGCCCGCCGTCTATGCTTCGTCGACAGGAGCCTGCCCCCGTAGCCCAATTCGGCAGAGGCCGCGGTCTCAAACTCCGTCCAGTGTGGGTTCGAGTCCCACCGGGGGCACCGCGTCGTTCGTGACGCAGCACGTGTTACCGCTCTCTGGCGAGGCCAGCGTCACCGTCGGGAGAAGGCGTTCCGCCAGGTACTCTCCTGAATCGAAACGGCCTGCTCCGACGGTGCTCCGGACGGGCGGGTCGGCCGTTCCTCCCGAGGCCTCACCGGGGCGGCCCCACGAGGGACGGCGCGACGAGGCGTGAGGTCCGCCGGTGCCCGGCACCCCGGACCACCCGAGGAGGAGCCGCTCATGAGCCAGTCGGCCGACACGATCAGCGAGCCCGAGAGCGCTCCGGAGACCGGGACCCCGACCGGTCTGCGCGTGGTGGTCGCCGAGGACGAGGCGCTCATCCGCCTCGACCTCGTCGAGATGCTGCGCGAGGAGGGCTACGAGGTCGTCGGCGAGGCCGGCGACGGCGCGGAGGCCGTGCGCCTCGCCCGCGAGCTCCGCCCGAACCTGATCATGATGGACATCAAGATGCCCGGCACCGACGGGCTCGAGGCCGCGCGCACGATCGCGGGGGAGCGGCTGGCCCCGGTGGTCATGCTCACCGCGTTCAGCCAGCGCGAGCTCGTCGAGTCCGCCCGCGACGCCGGCGCGATGGCCTACCTGGTCAAGCCGTTCTCGAAGACCGACGTGGTGCCCGCCATCGAGCTGGCCGCGTCGCGCTTCGCCGAGGTCGCGGCGCTCGAGGCCGAGGTCGCGGGCCTCACCGAGCAGCTCGAGACCCGCAAGGCGGTCGAGCGCGCCAAGGGCCTGCTCATGGCGAAGAAGAAGATGTCCGAGCCCGACGCGTTCCGCTGGATCCAGCGCACGGCGATGGACCGGCGCACGACGATGCGCGCCGTCGCCGACGCCGTGGTGGAGACCTTCGGCTGACGCTACGCAGCGTGTAGCACCCGGACGGGTGGCGCACGCTCACCCACGCGCGTGCCCGGCCGCTGACCTGGACAGACGCGTGCATGCCCTCCCCTGCGCGGCCCTCACTCGGCCGTGACCTACCGTGGGCACCCGGCCACGCACCGGACACGGTGCTGCGCAGTGGGCACACGGCAGGGGGCGAGGCGAGTGATCGCGGGACGGCGTCGTCGGGTCGGGTTCCGGGAGACGGAGCGGAGCGGAGCTCGACCCATCGGCGTGGCGGCGGTGGGTGCCGCGCTCGCCCTGGTGCTCAGCGGCTGCGGGGGATCGGGCGGGTCGTCGGGCGACGGCGGCGACTGCGACACCGGTCGCGGCACGCTCGTCGTCGGTCTCGTGGCCCCGCTCTCCGGCGAGCTCTCCTCGGTCGGGCTCGGCATGAAGAACTCCGCGGACCTCGCCGTCACCCAGGCCAACGCCCGCTGTGCCGTGCCCGGCTACCACCTCGCGGTGCAGAGCCAGGACGACCGCGCCGACCCGGCGACCGGTGCCGCCGCGGCGTCGACGCTGGCGAAGGACCCGTCGCTGATCGGCGTGCTCGGGCCGTTCAACTCGTCGGTGGCGCAGGCGGTGCAGCCGGTGCTGAGCGACGCCGGGATCGTCCAGATCTCGCCGGGCAGCACGTCGACGTCGCTGACCCGCGGCGCCAACGCGGTGACGGCGCCGCTGCGGCAGTACCAGACGTTCTTCCGCACCGTGGCCACGGACGGCGTGCAGGGTCCCGCCGCGGCGAGCTACCTCACGCGCACCGAGAACAAGCGCCGCGTCGCCGTCGTCTCGGACGGCAAGACCTACGGCGAGGGCATCGCCGACGAGTTCGCGAAGCAGCTCGCGACCGAGGGCGGGCAGGTCGTCGCCCGCGTGACCGCGGCGCCGGGCACGGGACGCGACGCCGTCGTCTCCCGCGTCGCGGCCGCCCGGCCGGACGCGGTCTTCTACGGCGGCGAGTACCCCGAGGGCGGACCGCTCTCGGCGGCCCTCGCCTCGGCGGGCCTCAGCGTGCCGGTGGTGGGCGGCGACGGCATCGTGAACCCGGGCTACGTCACCGCCGGCGGGCGCGAGGGCGACCTCGGGACCTCGGTCGGGCCGCCGCCCGAGACGCTGCCGGCCGCGCGGGGCTTCGTCGACGCCTACCGGCAGGCGGGCTACCCCGACAGCATCGGCTCGTACGGCGCGTCCACCTTCGACGCGACGAACGTCCTCGTCGACTCGACTGTCCGGGCGCTCGGGGAAGACGGCGACTGGTCGCCGGCGCGGCGTCCCGACGTGGTCCGGTCGGTCCAGGGCTTCCACGGCGACGGCATCACCGGTCCGCTGTCGTTCGACCGCTTCGGCGACGTCAGCACCGACGCGGTCACGGTCTACCGCGTGCAGGGCGGGCGGTGGACGGTCGTCGGTCCCGCGGACTGATCCCGCGAGCCGATCTCCGCAGGTCGTCGACCGGATCTCCAGCGGGATCGGTCGTCACGGTGCGAACACGACAGCGCAGGCGCTTGCGCGGCGGGGCTCACACGCCTATACCTTCCACACCCGACCGGGCGAGCGTTCACGCGAACCCGACGTGATTCGTGACGGAGGTGGACGTGATCCGACGACGGCTCGCAGCCGCGGGTGCGCTCGCGGCGGCGGTGGCGCTGGTCCTCAGCGGCTGCGCCAACCAGGGGGGTGGCCAGCAGCAGGGCGGCGGCCCGGCGGCCGGTGCGCCGAGCCAGCCCAGTGACGCGGCGCTGCCCGCGGGCAACGGTCAGGGGCGCTGCGCGCCCGGCACGTCGATCGGCTACGCCGGCACCATCGCGGGGCAGAACGCCGCGCTCGGCATCGCCATCGTGAACGCGGCCCAGCTCGCGGTCGACCAGCACAACGCCGCGAACCCGAACTGCCAGGTGACCCTGGTGCGCGCGGACACCGGCGGCACGCCGGACACCGCGGTCGGGCCCACCACCGGGCTGATCAACAACCCGGCGGTCCTCGGCATCGTCGGCCTGCCGTTCTCCGGTGAGTCGCGCGCGATGGGCCCGGCCCTGAACGCGGCCGGCCTGGTCAACATCACGCCGTCGGCCACCAACCCCGGTCTGACGCAGAACGGCTGGACCAACTTCTTCCGCGGTCTCGGCAACGACGCGGTCCAGGGCCCGGCCGTCGCCGGCTACATCCAGAACCGGCTCAACGCCGCGAACGTCTGCGTCATCAAGGACGACTCGGACTACGGCATCGGGCTCGCCGGCACGGTGACCCAGGCCCTCGGGCCGCGAGCGAGCTGCCAGATCGACGTCAAGACCAACCAGCGCGAGTTCTCGGCGATCATCGGTCAGGTCCAGCAGGCCAACCCGCAGGCGATCTTCTACGCGGGCTACTACCAGGAGGCCGCGCCGCTGATCCAGCAGCTGCGCGACGCCGGGGTGCAGACCACCTTCATCGGCCCCGACGGCGTGAAGGACGAGCAGTACGTCGTCAACGCGGCCGGCTCGGCCGACGGCACGCTGCTGTCCTGCCCGTGCGTGCCGCAGGAGGGCTTCACCGACTTCTCCAACGCGTACCGCCAGGCGTTCAACGTCCCGCCGCAGACCTACTCGGCGGAGTCGTACGACGTCACGACGATCCTGCTCAAGGGGATCGACCAGGGCGCGGCCGACCGGGCGGCGCTGCTGAACTACGTGCGCGGCTACCAGGGCCAGGGCCTCACCAAGCGGTTCCAGTGGGGGCCGACCGGTGAGCTCACGAGCACCCCGGTCTGGATGTACAAGGTCCAGGGCAACCAGATCGTCACGGACACGCAGATCGGCTGATCACTCCGGTCCGGCACTCTCGGCCGCGTCCCCGCGCACCGTCGCGCGGGGGCGCGGCCGTCGGGTGTCGGACCCCGGTGTCCGACCCGGGCCCGCCCTGCCGGACACTCCCACCCTCCCGTGCCCGCGACACCGCAGGCGCCCGACGCATCCGGGGAGCGCGTCATCGCATCCGTCCTCGATCCGGCCGTCCTCACGCCGCTGGTCGTCCACGCCCAGCCCTGGATCAACTTCGACGTCGGTCTGCTCGTCGACCGGTTCTGGGCGAACACGATCAACGGGCTCGCGTACGGCAGCGTCTACGCGCTGATCGCGCTGGGCTACACGCTCGTCTACGGCGTGCTCCAGCTGATCAACTTCGCGCACTCCGAGATCTTCGTCATCGGGGTGTTCGCGACCTACCTGACCTTCCTCGGGCTGGGCTTCCAGCCGGGTGCGCTGCCCAACCTGCCGATCGCGGCGATCATCCTGGACCTGATCCTCGCCGGGGTCGTGGCGATGGTGGTCGCGGGGCTCGCCGCCGTCGGCCTGGAACGGGTGGCCTACCGACCGCTGCGACGACGCAACGCGCCCCGCCTCGCGTTCCTGATCACGGCGATCGGCGCCTCGTTCGCGATCCAGCAGGTCATCCGCATCTGGCGGGGCTCGAACCCCGAGGGCACGATCCGCCTGCTGCCGCCCTCGCCGGTGTTCACGATCTTCGGCGCGCCGATCACGAACCTGCAGATCATCATCATCCTGGCGTCGCTCGCGATGTTCGTGGTCGCCGACCAGTTCGTGAACCGCAGCCGGCTCGGCCGCGGCATCCGGGCGGTCGCGCAGGACCCGGCGACGGCGACGCTCATGGGCGTCAACCGCGAGCGGGTCATCATGATCACCTTCGCGGTCGGCGGCATCCTCGCCGGCGCGGCCGCGCTGTTCTACCTGATGACGATCCCCCAGGGCGCGGTCTACAACGGCGGCTTCCTCCTCGGCATCAAGGCGTTCACCGCCGCGGTGCTCGGCGGCATCGGCAACCTGCGGGGCGCCCTGCTCGGCGGGCTGATCCTCGGGGTCGCCGAGAACTACGGGCAGAGCCTCTTCGGCGGCGACTGGCGCGACGTCGTCGCGTTCGTGCTGCTGGTCCTCGTGCTGATGTTCCGGCCGACCGGAATCCTCGGCGAGTCGTTGGCGAGGTCGCGGGCATGACGGACACGAAGCCTGTCGGAGCTGGACCATCGATGCGGGAGCGCATGCACACGGTCTCGCACTGGTGGAACGCGCAGAGCCGTCCCGTGCAGTGGGCCTACATGGTCCCGGTCGTGATCTTCATCCTGGCCCTGCCGGTGATCAATCCGCCGATCATCACGACCGAGCCGTACACCGACTTCCCGATCTCGCTGTTCAACGCGGCGGTCTTCGCGCTCATCGCGATCGGGCTCAACGTCGTCATCGGCCAGGCGGGCCTGCTCGACCTCGGCTACGTCGGGTTCTTCGCGATCGGCGCCTACACCGCGGCGCTGCTCTCCAGCCCCGACTCCGAGCTCGGCGTGCGGTACCCGTGGCTGGTCATCGTCCCGATCGCCATGCTGGTGACGATGCTCTCCGGGGTCATCCTCGGGACGCCGACGCTGCGGCTGCGCGGCGACTACCTGGCGATCGTCACGCTGGGGTTCGGCGAGATCGTGCGGCTGCTCGCCGACAACGTCGACCCGCTGCGCGGCAACCGGGGCTTCCAGAACATCGCGCGCCCCGGCGGCGACTTCCCCGACGGCACGCCGATCTTCAGCCAGACCGACGCCCTCGGGTTCTACTGGCTCGCGGTGATCATCATCGTGATCGTCCTGCTGTTCATGGGGAACCTCGAGCGCTCGCGGGTCGGGCGCGCGTGGATCGCCGTGCGCGAGGACGAGGACGCCGCCGAGCTCTCCGGCGTCCCGACCTACCGGTTCAAGATCTGGGCGTTCGCGATCGGCGCGGCGGTCGGCGGCCTGTCCGGGACGCTGTTCGCGGCCCAGGTCGGCTACGTCAACAACCAGCGCTTCGACATCACGACCTCGACGCTCTACCTCGCCGCGGTGGTCCTCGGCGGGCAGGGCAACAAGGTCGGCGTCATCGTCGGCGCGTTCCTCGTGTCCTACATCCCGGACCGCTTCCAGTTCGAGCCGACCTACCGCTTCCTGATCTTCGGCGTCGCGCTCATCATCCTGATGATCTTCCGACCGCAGGGTCTGCTCGGGATGCGCCAGCACCTGCTCGCGTACGGAAGACAGGCGTACCAGAAGCTGTTCGGGGCGGGCGCCGCCGTGGCGCCCAGCGGGCTCTCGGCGTCGTCGAAGGCCCGCGGGGACCTCGCGGAGACCACGCCCGACGACCACGCGGGGACCTCCCCGCGCGGAGGTGGGGAATGACCGACCCGACCCGACTCGACGGCGACCCGGGGGAGGGCATCCTCTCCTCGCTCGAGCACATGGACGCCGGCGAGCGCGCCGAGCACGACGCCGCGGTGGCGTCGTCGGTCGCCCCGACGCGCGTGTCGACGGTGGCCCAGGGCGAGACCCTGCTCGCGGTCGACGGCCTGACCGTGCGCTTCGGCGGCCTGACGGCGCTCGACGACGTCAGCTTCGACGTCAAGCGCGGCGAGATCCTCGGTCTGATCGGCCCGAACGGCGCCGGCAAGACCACCTGCTTCAACATCATGACCGGGGTCTACCGGCCGACCTCGGGCGACATCCTGCTCGAGGGCCGGTCGCTGTCGCGGATGAAGCGCTACCGGATCATCCAGGAGGGCGTGGCGCGGACCTTCCAGAACATCCGGCTCTTCGGCGCCATGACCGCGCTGGAGAACGTCGTGGTCGGCACCGACGCGCGGCACCGGACGTCGGTCCCGGGGGCGCTGCTGCGCCTGCCCCGGCACCATCGCGAGGAGAAGGAGGGCGTCGAGAAGGCGATGGCGCTCCTCGAGTTCGTGGGCATCGCCGACCGGGCCGCCGACAAGGCCACCGCCCTGCCCTACGGCTACCAGCGCCGCCTGGAGATCGCCCGCGCGCTCGCCACGGAGCCCAAGCTGCTCTGCCTCGACGAGCCCGCGGCCGGCTTCTCGGCCACCGAGAAGGACGCGCTCTCCGAGCTCATCCTCAAGATCCGCGACGACGGGTACACGGTCGTCATCGTCGAGCACGACATGCGCGTGGTGCTCGGCGTCACCGACCGCCTCGTCGTGCTGGACTTCGGCCGCAAGATCGCCGACGGGCACCCCGACGAGGTCCGCCGCGACCCCGCGGTGATCTCGGCCTACCTCGGCGGAGCGATCGACGAGGCCACGCCCGCCGTGGCGGAGGGGGACGCGTGAGCCTGCTCGAGCTGGACGACGTGCACGTCGCCTACGGGCGCATCCAGGCCCTGCGCGGGGTGTCCCTGCGCGTCGAGCAGGGGCAGATCGTCGCGCTGATCGGCGCCAACGGCGCCGGCAAGACCACGACGATGAAGGCGATCTCGGGGATCCTGGGCCTGCAGTCGGGGTCGATGCGCTTCGACGGGGAGGACCTGGCGCCCATCCGGGCGGACCTCCGCGTCGGCAAGGGCATCAGCCAGGTCCCCGAGGGCCGCGGGATCTTCCCGGGCATGACGGTGGCCGAGAACATCGACATGGGCGCCTACCTGCGCAACGACCGGCGCACCCCGGAGTTCGCGGCCGACCTGGAGCGGGTCTACGAGATCTTCCCGCGCCTCGCCGAACGCCGCTCCCAGGCCGGCGGCACGCTCTCGGGCGGCGAGCAGCAGATGCTCGCGATGGGCCGCGCGCTCATGGCCCGCCCGCGCCTGCTGCTGCTCGACGAGCCGTCGATGGGCCTCGCACCGCAGTTCATCGCGCAGATCTTCCGCGTGATCACCGAGATCAACGCGGAGGGGACCACGGTGCTGCTCGTGGAGCAGAACGCGACCCAGGCGCTCGGCCTCGCGCACCAGGCCTACGTGCTCGAGACCGGCGAGGTCACCCGCTCCGGCACCGGCGCCGAGCTCCTCGCCGACCCGACGATCCAGGACGCGTACCTGGGCGTCAGCTAGCCCGTCGAGCCCGGGGGGCGGTCCCGGTACACGCAGGTGAGCTTGGCGGTGCAGACGCGGCGGTCCTCGTCGTCGGTGATCACGATCTCGAACGTGCCGATCGTGCGGCCCACCGACAGCGGGGTGCAGACGCCGGTGACCTTCCCGCCCAGCGCCGAGCGGTGGTGGGTGCAGTTGAGCTCGAGGCCGACCGGCAGGCGCTCGGGCCAGCCGTGCATCGCCGCGGCGGTCGAGCCGAGGGTCTCGGCGAGGACGCCGTTGGCCCCGCCGTGCAGCAGGCCGAAGGGCTGGCGGTTCCCGGCGACGGGCATGGTGCCGACCACGCGGTCCTTGGTCCACTCGGTGACCTCGATGCCCATCCGCGCGGCGAGCTGCTCGTCGGGGTACTGGACCTCGATCTCGGGGACCGCCACCGACTCGGGGGCGGACTCGGGGGCCGGGGAGCTGGTCATCCCCGCAGGGTAGGGCGGTCCCGGCGTCGGGGCCGCCCGGGCGCCCGGGGTGTGTCGGGGGTCGCGCCTAGACTCCTCGACGTGGCTCCGACCAGCACTGCAGAGCAGCCCTCCACCGTCCCGGACGCCCCGGCGGGGGGTCGAGGACGCCTCCTGCTCCTCGACGGGCACTCGCTGGCCTACCGCGCGTTCTTCGCGCTGCCCACCGAGAACTTCAGCACCACCACGGGGCAGACGACGAACGCCGTCTACGGCTTCACGTCGATGCTCATCAACCTGCTGCGCGACGAGGAGCCGACCCACCTCGCGGTGGCGTTCGACGTCTCGCGCCAGACGTTCCGGGCCGAGACGTACGCGGCCTACAAGGCCAACCGCACCACGACGCCCGACGAGTTCCGGGGCCAGATCGACCTCATCAAGGACATCCTCGCCGCGCTCGCCATCCCGGTGATGGCGGTCGAGGGCTACGAGGCCGACGACCTCATCGCCACGCTGACCACCCAGGCGGTGGCCCAGGGCATGACGGTGGCGATCTGTACGGGCGACCGCGACGCGTTCCAGCTGGTCTCCGACGACGTCACCGTGCTCTACCCGCGCAAGGGCGTGTCCGACCTCGTGCGCTACACGCCCGAGCAGGTCATGGAGCGCTACACGCTCACCCCCGCGCAGTACCCCGACTTCGCCGCCCTGCGCGGCGACCCCAGCGACAACCTGCCGAGCATCCCGGGCGTGGGGGAGAAGACGGCGCAGAAGTGGATCCGCGAGTTCGGGTCGCTCGACGCGCTGGTCGACCGGGTCGACGAGGTGCGGGGCAAGGCCGGCGACGCGCTGCGCGAGCACCTGTCGTCGGTCGTGCTCAACCGCCAGCTCACCGAGCTGGTCCGCGACGTCGACGGCATCGGCTACGGCCCCGAGGACCTCGTCGTCCGGCAGTGGGACCGCGACGCGGTGCACCAGCTGTTCGACCAGCTCGAGTTCCGGGTCCTGCGCGAGCGGCTGTTCTCCACGCTCACCGCCCCCGAGCCGGAGGCCGACGAGGGCTTCGAGGTCCGGGGCTCCGCGCTCGAGACGGGCGCGGTGGCCGACTGGCTCACCGACCACGCCCGCGACGGCAGCCGGGTCGGGCTCGCGTTCCGGGGGCAGTGGGCGCACGGCACGGGCGACCTCGAGGGCATCGCGCTCGCGGCCGCCGACGGCGAGTCGGCCTACCTCGACGTCCACGCGATGGACTCCGCCGACGAGAAGGCGCTGGCGGAGTGGCTCGCCGACGTCGCGGTCCCCAAGGCCGGCCACGAGATCAAGGGGCCGATCCACGCGGTCCGCGCGCGGGGCTGGACGCTCGACGGGATCACCAGCGACACCGCGCTCGCGGCCTACCTCGCCCGCCCCGGCGAGCGCAGCTTCGACCTCGCCGACCTCGCGCTGCGCTACCTGCGCCGCGAGCTGCGGGTGGAGGAGACCGGGGGCAGCGAGCAGCTCACCCTCGACGGCGGCGAGGAGGAGGCCGACACGGCGCTCGCGCAGGCCGAGATGCTGCGCGCCCGCGCGGTGATCGACCTCGCCGACAAGCTCGACGAGGACCTCGCCGAGCTCGGCGGCACGGCCCTGCTCACCGAGCTCGAGCTCCCGCTGCTCGCGGTGCTCGCCGACCTCGAGGCGGCCGGCGTCGCGGTCGACGTCAGCGCGCTGCACGACCTCGAGTCGCAGTTCGGCGCCCGCGTCCAGGCGGCGGCGCAGTCGGCGTACGACGTCATCGGCAAGGAGATCAACCTCGGGTCGCCGAAGCAGCTGCAGGTCGTGCTGTTCGACGAGCTGGAGATGCCGAAGACCAAGCGCACGAAGACCGGTTACACCACCGACGCCGACGCGCTGCAGACGCTCAACGAGTCGAACCCCCACCCCTTCCTCGAGCACCTGCTCGAGCACCGCGACGCGACGCGGCTGCGGGTCACGGTGAAGGGCCTGCTCGACGCGCTGTCCGACGACGGCCGCATCCACACCACGTTCAACCAGACGATCGCGCGCACCGGGCGGCTGAGCTCCACCGAGCCCAACCTGCAGAACATCCCGGTGCGCACCGCCGAGGGCCGGCGTATCCGCGACACGTTCGTCGTGGGCTCCGACTCCGCCGACGGCGCGTTCTCCGACCTCATGACCGTCGACTACTCGCAGATCGAGATGCGCATCATGGCGCACCTCTCCCGCGACGACGCGCTGATCGAGGCGTTCCAGTCGGGGTACGACTTCCACTCCGCGACGGCCGCGCGGGTGTTCGGGGTCGGCGAGGACGAGGTCTCCCCGGCGCAGCGCGCCAAGATCAAGGCGATGAACTACGGCCTGGCCTACGGGCTGTCCGCCTACGGGCTCTCCGCCCAGCTCCGGATCTCCACCGACGAGGCCAAGGAGCTGATGGAGGAGTACTTCGCGCGGTTCGGCGGCGTGCGCGACTACCTGCGCCAGGTCGTCGTCCAGGCCGGCAAGGACGGCTACACCAGCTCGATCCTCGGGCGGCGCCGCTACCTGCCCGACCTGGTGAGCGACAACCGCCAGCGCCGCGAGATGGCCGAGCGGATGGCGCTCAACGCCCCGATCCAGGGCAGCGCGGCCGACATCATCAAGGTCGCGATGCTCGGGGTGCACCAGGCGCTGCGCGACGAGGGCCTGCGCTCCCGGATCCTCCTGCAGGTGCACGACGAGCTCGTGCTGGAGGTCGCGGCCGAGGAGAAGGAGACGGTCACCGAGCTCGTCCGCCGCGAGATGGGGGCGGCGTTCGAGCTCGATGTCCCGCTCGAGGTGTCGGTCGGGTTCGGGCGGTCGTGGGACCAGGCGGCCCACTAGCCGGTCAGGCCACCGGCACCGCCGGCGTCGCCGCCGCCGCCCGGTCGCGCCGCGCCAGCACCACGCCGAAGCCGGTGAACCAGGCGAGGGTGAGCACCGCGCCGAGGTAGAGGTTCATCGGCCCGCCCGGCGCGGTGAAGCCCGTGCGGCCGAACACGGTGATCGTCTCGAGGGCCTGCTCGGCGAGCGCGACCACGCCGAGGACGGTCAGCCAGCGCGGCAGGACGAGCGCGCCGCGCATCCCGGCCACGACCACCGGGGCGAGCATCGTCACCGTCGACCCCGTCAGGACCGGCCCCCAGAACGACGCCACGTCCAGCAGCGCCCGGGCGACCCCCGGTGTCGCGGTGGCCTCGTGCGACGAGAGCGCGCCCCACAGCCAGCCCATGACCGCGGTCTCGGCGACGAAGGTGATGCCGCCGACGAGGAAGACGTCGCGGTACGGCGCGGGGAGCCTCTGGCGGATCAGGGCCACCGACGTGCCCGCCAGCGGCGCGAGCAGCGTCAGGCACCAGACGTAGATCCGGACCTCGGCGGTGTGGGCGGCGAACCAGCCGGCGACCTCGTCGCCGACGGCGGTCGCGTCGGGCGGGGTGCCCAGGGCCCCCGCGGCGGCGACGTACAGGACGGCGGAGGCGACGGTCGTGCCGAGCAGCACGGTGGAGGAGCGCATGTCAGTGCTCCAGGAGCCCGAGCTGGCCGAGCATGTCGTAGGTGTCCCAGTAGAAGTGGGAGCTCGTGATCCGTCCGTCGCGCACGACGTGGATCCCCGCGAACGGGATCGACACCGAGCGTCCCGTGGCCGGGATCGGCGAGCCGTCGGGGCCGGCGAGCGGTCCGGTGTTCGTGGCGTCGAGGCGCGACTCCTCGACGAGGACGTCGTCCCGGGCCACCGCCCGGTGGACCGTGATGTGGTTGTCCGGGAACGCCGCCATGTTCTCGTCCCAGAAGTCGAGCAGGACCTCGTGCCCCTTCCCTGCCAGCCCGGGCACCACCAGCTCGGCATCCTCGGCGTAGCAGTCGCGGTACCCCGTCCGGTCGCGGTCGTTCCACGTGCGCGTCGTCAGCTCGATCAGGTCGGTCATCACCGACACCCCCTCGGGTCCAGCGGGCCTCGTGCCCGGTATCGGTCACTCTGGGTGAGCCGAACGGGCGGAACATCTGCCGATCGGCAGACCCGGTGGCCAGGACGGGTGACCTCGAGGTCGCGGGCGATCACACTGCCGCCATGACCGAGGGGGACCGGTCGCTGCACGGGACGCGGGCGCCCGTCGCGACGGCACCGTTCGTCGGGCGCGACGGGGAGCTCGCGACGCTGCGGCGGCTGTGCGGCGCCGAGCGTCTGGTCACCGTCGTCGGCCCGGGCGGGAGCGGCAAGACGCGGCTGGCCACCGAGGCGCTGCCCGGCATCGGCCCGGAGGTCGTCGGGATCGTGGAGCTCGCGACCCGGGCACCCGGGGACGATCTCTGGTCGGTCGTCCTCGCCGCGTGCGACGTCCGCGACGACCCCGCGCTCGCCCCGGCCGACCGGCTCGCCCATCGCCTGGCCGACCGGGACACCCTGCTGCTGGTCGACAACTGCGAGCACGTCCGCGACGCGGTGGCCGACGTCGTCGTCACGCTCCTGGAGCGGGTGCCGCGGCTGCGCGTCCTGGCCACCAGCCGGCTCACGCTGGGCGTGGCGGGGGAGACGACGCTGCCGGTGGAGGGGTTGCCCGCCGAGGAGGCGGCGGCGCTGTTCCTGGACCGGGCCCGCCGGGTGCGCCCGGACCTGCCGGACACCGAGGACACGACGCGGCGCGCCCACCGGGTCGCGACCGCCCTGGAGGGACTGCCGCTGGCCCTCGAGCTCGCCGCGGCGCGCGCCCGCGGTCTGCCCCTGCGGGTCATCGAGGACGGGACGGCGCACCGGCTCGCGTTCCTCGCCGGCGGCACCCGGCGCGTACCCCGGCACCGCTCGCTGCAGGCGTGCCTGTCCTGGAGCACCGCCCTGCTCGACGAGCGGGCGCGCGCGGGTCTCGCCGCCCTCTCGGTGATCGACGGGCGCTGTTCGCTGGACGCGGCGACGGCCGCCGTCGGGGCACCCGGTGCGACCGCGGTCGTGGAGGAGCTCGTCGACCACTCCCTGGTCCGGTTCCTCCCCGACGGCGGCGGGTCGTACCTCGTGCTCGAGACCGTCCGCGAGCACGCCCGGGAGCTCGCCCCGGAGGAGCCCCGTCGCGCGCTGACGCGGTTGTCGCGCTGGGTCGGCGACCTCGCCGCCGCCGCGCGGCCGGCCCTCGAGCGCGCCGACGCGGGCGTCCTCGCGCGGCTCGACGCGGACGCCGCCGCGATCCGGGCGGTGCTGGCCCACGCGGCGGCGGGGGACGGGCCCCCGCCCGGTGCGGCCGCCGCCGTCGTCGCCGACCTCGCGTTCTGGTGGTCGCTGCGGGGCCGGTGCCGCGAGGGGCTGCACCGCGCCCGGCGTCTGGCCGCCGCGCTCGACGGGGCGGGCGAGCCGGTCCCGGACCGGTTGCGCTGGGCCCACGCGTTCCACGCGGTCTACGCGGGGGAGCTCGACGAGGGGCTCGGGCTCGCGGTGGCGATCGCCGAGGACGAGGCCGCCGGCGAGGAGGTCCGGGGCCGGGCGATGATCCTGCTGGGGATGGCGCAGGGCTTCGACGACCCCGCCGGCGCCGCTCCGGTGCTGACCGGGGCCACGGAGCTGTCCACCGCGGCCGCCGACCGGTGGGGCCGGGTCGAGGGGCTGCAGGTCCTCGCCTACACCCGGCTCTGGCTCGGCGACCACACCGCCGCGCTCGCCTGCGCCGACGCCGCCCTGCCCGCGCTCGACGAGCTCGGCCACCTCCAGTTGCGGGCCTGGGACGGGGCGATCCGTGCCGAGGTCGCGAGCCAGCGCGGCGAGCTCGGGGCGGCGCTCGAGCACGGCCGGGTCGCCCAGGCGCTCGCGACGGAGGTCGGCGAACCGGCGAGCGCCACCTGCGCGCTCCTGCCCGCGGTGCGCGCGCTCTGCCGCGGCGGGCGCGCGGGCGAGGCGGTCGCCCTGATCGAGGAGCACGCCGCGTTCCTCGACGAGCACCCGGGGTTCATCGCCCGGGAGGGGCTCGACGCCTGCCGGGCCCACGTCGCGCTGTGGTCCGACCCGCCCGGCCCGATCGACGAGCTCGCGACGTCCCTCGAGGTCTGGGCGGGGCAGGGGCTGACGCTCCTCGCCGCCGAGGTGGGCGGCGTGCTCGCGACGGCCGCCCTCGCCACCGGCGACCTCGCCCGCGCCCTGGACCTCGCCGGCAGCGCCCGGCGCCGCGCGCGGGAGCGGGGCGCCCGGGAGCTCGCCGTCGCCGCCGACCTGCCCCGTCTCGCCGCCCGCCGCGCCCGGGGCGACGACGTGACGGCCGAGGCGCACGACGCGCTCGCCGACGCGTCCGGGGCGGGGCTGACCGTCCAGGTGCTCGACGCGCTCGAGCTCGTGGCAGCGGTGGCGCGCGACGCCGGGCGCCACGAGGCCGCCGCGCGGCTGCGGGCCGCCGCCGACGCGGCCCGGCGGGCGCGGGGCCTGGTGGCGTCGCCGCTGGTCCGGGCAGTGCGCGATGCCGATGTCGACGACCTCGTCGACGGGACCCCGCTCGACCTCGACGCGGCCGTCGCCTACGCCCGGCGGTCCCGTGGCGCGCGGGGCCGTCCACGCAGCGGGTGGGAGAGCCTCACGCCCACCGAGCGCGACGTCGTGGCGCTCGCCGCCCGCGGGCTGCGCAACCAGGACATCGCCGACCAGCTGCTCATCGGCACCGGGACCGTCCGCACGCACCTGCGACGGATCTTCACGAAGCTCGACCTCGCGTCGCGGACCGAGCTGGCCGCCGCGGCCGTGCGCCGGGGGCTGTGACGTCCACCGGCTGGTACTCGCGCGTACCACGCGCTACGGTGGTACGCGTGAGTACCGAGCATCTCGACGTGGTCATCGTCGGCGCGGGCCTGTCCGGGGTCGGGACCGCGTGCCACCTCGAGCGCGACCTGCCGGGCACCCGCTACGCGGTGCTCGAGGCGCGGGAGGACCTCGGCGGCACGTGGAGCCTCTTCCGCTACCCGGGCATCCGCTCGGACTCCGACATGCACACCCTCGGCTACCGCTTCCGCCCGTGGAGCAGCGCGACGGCGCTCGCCGACGGCCCGTCGATCCTCGAGTACGTGCGCGACACCGCGCAGGAGTTCGGGGTCGACGAGAAGATCCGCTACGGCCACCGCCTCACCCGCGCGTCGTGGGACTCCGCCGCCCAGCGCTGGGCCCTCGAGATCCCCGGACAGCAGCCGCTGACCTGCTCGTTCCTGCTCATGTGCTCGGGCTACTACCGCTACGACCACGGCTACACGCCCGACCTGCCCGGCATCGAGGGCTTCGGCGGCACCGTGGTCCACCCGCAGCTCTGGGACCCCGAGCTCGACTACGCCGGAAAGCGGGTCGTGGTGATCGGCAGCGGGGCGACGGCGGTGACGCTCGTGCCCGCCATGCTGGAGGGGGACGGCGCGGCCGCCCACGTCACCCAGCTGCAGCGCTCGCCGAGCTACGTCCTCTCGATCGGGCGCGTCGACGCGGTCGCCGAGGCCCTCTCGCGCTGGCTGCCCAGGGCCGTCGCCGACCCGCTCACGCGCGCGAAGAACATCGCCCAGATCATCACGTTGTACCAGGTCAGCCAGCGCTTCCCGCGGTTCGTGCGCGGGCTCCTGCGCAAGGCCACCCAGGCGGCGCTGCCGGCGGGCTACGACGTCGACACCCACTTCAACCCGCGGTACGACCCGTGGGACCAGCGGATGTGCATGGTCCCCGACGGCGACCTGTTCCGGGCGATCCGCCGGGGGAACGCGGAGATCGTCACCGACACCATCGAGACGTTCACCGAGACCGGCATCCGCCTGTCCTCGGGCCGGGAGCTCGACGCGGACGTCGTCGTCACAGCCACGGGGCTGACGCTGCAGATGTTCGGCGGGGCCGAGCTCGTCGTCGACGGCGAGCCCGTGCACCTGCCCGACACCATGGCCTACAAGGGCATGATGCTCTCCGGCGTGCCGAACCTCGTCTACATGATCGGCTACACCAACGCCTCGTGGACGCTCAAGGTCGACCTCGTCGCCGAGTACGTGGTGCGGCTCCTGCGCCACCTGCGCGACCGCGGGCTCGGCGTCGCGGTGCCCGAGCGCGACCCGGACGTCGAGGAGGCGCCGTTCCTCGACTTCGGCGCGGGCTACGTCCAGCGCTCGATCGACGAGCTCCCGAAGCAGGGCACCCGCGCGCCGTGGCGCCTGGCGATGAACTACGCCGTCGACGCCGTGGCGCTGCGGCGCAGCCGGGTCGACGACGCGGCGATGCGCTTCGTGCCGGCGAGCGGGCGGCGGGAGAGCGCGCCCGAGCGAGCGGCCGGCTGACGTGACCGCGGTCGGCGTCGTCGCGCCCGGCGCGATGGGCACGGCTCTCGCCGGCTGCCTGGCGGCCGGCGGGCACCGCGTGCTCGCGAGCCTCCACGGCCGCTCGCCGGAGACCGCGGCCCGCGCCCGGGATGTGCTCGAGGACGCCGGCGCGCTCGACGACCTCGTCGTCGCCGTCGAGGTGCTGCTGCTCGTCGTGCCGCCCGGGTCGGCGCGCGCCGCGGGCGCCGAGGTCGCGGACGCCTGCCGGCGCACCGGGGCCCGGCCGCTCGTCGCCGAGCTCGACGCGGTCGCGCCCGCGACGGTCGCGGCGATCGCGGCGGACCTGCCGGCCGACCTCGTCGACGGGGCGATCTCCGGCCCGCCGCCGCACCCCGGGGCGGCGGCGCCGACGCGGGTCTTCCTGTCCGGGCCCCGCGCCGCGGAGGTCGCCGTGCTCGAGGCGCCCGGCGTGCGCTGGCTGGTGCTCGGCGGGCCGGTGGGCGCGGCGAGCGCGGCGAAGATGTGCACGGCGTCGGTCCGCAAGGGCCACCAGGCGCTGCTCGCCCAGGCCCTGGTCACCGCCGCCGAGCACGGCGTCCTCGACACCGTCGTCGACGACCTGCGCCTGAGCTTCCCCGACGCGGGCGTGCCGACCGCGGCCGTCGCGGCGAGCAAGGCGTGGCGCTTCGTCGACGAGATGACCGAGATCGCCGCGACCCAGGCCGACGCCGGGCTGACGCCGGCGCTGGGGGAGGCGCTCGCCGCGGTGTACCGGGCGCTGGCGACGAGCGAGTGGGGTGCGCGACGCCCCGACGAGGTCCCCGCCGACCTCACCGATCCGGCGGGGTTGCGCCCGTCGGGACCGAGGTAGTCCTCTCCCGGAGGGCGATCACCCGGTCACGCGCCGTGGTCGTCCGGGCTCGAAGCGTTCGCCCCGGACACCGTGCGCCGATCGGGTCATCGGTGTGGCCCGGCCGCGTCGAACCGGCGGGCCGGATTTGGGCCCGCATCCCACCCCCGGCGCATCCACGAACTCTTTCGGAGCCTTTTTCCACAGCCGGGGCCCCGGTTGCCCCCACGGCCGAACGGTCGAGTTCGAGCACTCTTCTCGGACGCCGGGATGTGCGTCGTCCGGACCCGAACGACAGGCTCGTCATCGCGCTGCGTGAAATCGCGCGCGGCGAATCACGCCGTGGAAGGACGTCGACCCCTTCGCTCGGCGGACACTCTCAACGGCGCGTGTACGGTTCCGCGGCGTTCTCCCGACACGACCGGTGACCAGAAGGACGGTGAATCGCTCGCATGACCCGTGTCATGGACTACCTCCCGCGGGGGGACATGGTCGACGACGCGGCCTGGCAGCGGCGTCACCATTTCCTGCTCGCCGTGCTGGTCTCGCTCGCGCCCCTGCTGCTGGTGTTCGGGCTGGTGGTCGGCAACTCGCTCCTCTTCGCCGGCCTGGTCGCCCTCGTGCCGCTGCTCACGGCGGCCGGCGGCCGGTTCGTCCCCGGCCGTCTGGCCGGCGAGATCTTCGTGTCGGCGGGCCTGTCCGCCTCGTGCGCCGGACTCGTGATCCTCTCCGGCGGCTACATCGAGGCGCACTTCTCGTTCTTCGTGATCATCGGTTTCCTCATGCTCTACCAGAGCTGGGTGCCGTTCGCGGTCAACATCGTCTTCACGACGCTCTCCCACGGTCTCGGCACGCTGCTGGTGCCGACGCTGTTCTTCAACCACCACGCCGCCCAGCACAACCCGTGGGCGTGGGCGCTCATCCACGGATTCGCGGTGCTGCTGGCGTGCGCGGGCGTCGCGATCTTCGTGAAGATCACCGAGGACGAACAGCGCCGCCGGATCGAGCTCACGAAGGAACTGCACGACCAGAAGGTGCGCCAGCAGGAATTCACGTCGGAACTGCTGCTGAACCTCGCCCGCCGCAACCAGACGATGTTCCACCGGCAGCTGGACATCATCAACGACCTCGAGGAGCGCGAGCGCGACCCCGACGCGCTCGCCGACCTCTTCCGGCTCGACCACCTCGCCACCCGGGTGCGGCGCAACGCCGAGAGCCTCCTGGTGCTCTCCGGCGAGCAGCCGGCCCGCGTGTGGTCGGCGCCGGTCGCCCTGCGCGACGTCGTGCGCGCGGGCGTCGCCGAGACCGAGGACCTCGACCGCGTCACCCTTGCCGTCGACGAGCGCCAGCGTCTCGTGGGCAGCACCGTCGCCGACCTCACCCACATGATCGCCGAGCTGGTCGAGAACGCCGCGCGCTACTCGCCGCCGTCGGCGCCCGTGGTGATCCAGAGCCGCTCGTACCACCGCTCGCCGGGCGCGCACCTGCTCGTCGTCGAGGACACCGGCATCGGGATGCCGCCCGCCGAGCTCGCCGCGGCCAACGAGCTGCTCGCCCACCCGCAGGGCGCCGACGTGTCCGCGGCGGCGCGGCGGCTCGGCTTCCACGTCGTCGCCCGCCTCGCCCAGCGCCACGGCATCGAGGTCTCGCTGACCCCGACCCCGGGCTGCGGTCTGACCGCGGTGCTCCTGCTCCCGGCCGCGCTGTTCGCCGAGGCGACGCCGACCGTGCCGGTGGTCGGCGACTCCGGCCTCGAGCGGGTCCCCGCCTCGGCGGTGCCCGTCCCGCGCCGTGGCTCCGCGGACGCCGGCGGCCCGGCCCCGACCTGGGGCCACGCCGCGCCCGCCTCCGGGCCGCTGCCCGCCAACGGCCGGCACGCCTGGCCCGGCCGCGAGGCCCCGGACCGGGGGAACGGGAACGGCGACACCCCGGCCGGCGGCACCGGCGGGCGCCGCCGGTCCGCGCACGCCGCGCCCGGCGCCGACGACGAGGTCGCCGTCCCCGAGAAGGGCGAGAAGGCCGAGCAGGCCGAGCAGGCCGACGCGGGCGACCCGCACGCCACCGTCGAGGACGTCCCGGCGGCCGACGCCGCGGCCCCCGCCCGGCGCGGCCTGATCCACCCGATCGTCGTCCCGCCGCCGGCCCCGGCCGAGCAGGAGGAGGGCGGCATCCCCGCCGGCGCGCCCGCGCCGCGCCGGTCCGACGAGGACGTCCCGGCGCCCGTCGGCCCGAACGGTCTCGTCCTCGCCCGGCGCCGGCCCCAGTCGCACCTGGCGCCCGAGCTCATCCGCCGCACGCCCGGCATCCCGGCGGCGACCCCGGTGTCCGCGGCCCACGCCGCCACCGCGTCCCCGGACGCGGGCCGGCCGGACGCGGACCGACCGGAGCGACCGCCGGCCGGCCGCGGCGCGATGGACGCGCTGTCGGCCTACCAGGCCAGCCGGGCCGCGGCCCGGTCCGCCATCTCGGACGACGGAGACGGCACCCCCGCGTCCGACGACCACCCGCAGCGCGGGAGCACCCCCGGGAGGCAGACGTGAGTGCACCGACCGACAGCGGACTGGACTGGCTGCTCTCCGAGTTCGCGCACGGCACCCCCGGCGTGTGCCACGTCCTCGTCGTGTCCGCCGACGGGCTGCGCCTGGCGGTGAGCGACGGCGTCGACCCGCACCTGGCCGACCAGCTCTGCGCGGCGGTGTCCGGCCTCGTGAGCCTGGCCCGCGGCACGGCGACGCTCATCGACGCCGAGCCGGTCACGCAGACGATCGTCGAGATGGACGGCGGCTACCTGTTCGCGACCTCGATCAGCCTCGGCTCCACGTTGGCGGTCGTCACCGACCGGTCCGCCGACATGGGCCTCGTCGGGTACGAGATGACCCTCCTCGCCTCGCGCGTCGGGCACGCCCTCACGCCGGGCGTGGCCGCCGGGCGCGGCGGCGCCCCGTCCGCGCCGTGACCGTGGACCGCCGCCAGCGACCGCAGGCCGACGGCGGGCGGGTCGTCCCGAACTACGCGTTCACCGCGGGCCGGACCCGGTCGCTCGCCGGGGCCGACATGCCCATCGAGGCCCTGGTGACCGCCACCGAGCTGGGCCTCGCGAAGGCGCCCGGCATGGCGCCCGAGATGCGGGCGATCGTCGAGGCGAGCACCGAGCCGCAGTCGCTCGCCGAGATCGGTGCGCTGCTCGGCGTCCCTGTCGGCGTCGCCCGCGTCCTCGTCAGCGACCTCGCCGCCGAGGACCACCTCGCTGTCCACCTGCCCCTGGTCGGGACCGACGGTCGCCCCCGACGCGAACTCCTGGAGAGGCTGCTCGATGGACTCCGTGCACGCTGACGGTCGGGCGGCGACGGCGACCGACGTCGCTCCCGGGGCACGCCGCGACCTGCTCCCGCTGAAGATCCTCGTGGCGGGCGGGTTCGGCGTCGGCAAGACGACGCTGGTGGCGGCGCTCTCGGAGGTGCCGCCGCTGTCGACGGAGCAGCAGATGACCAGCCTCTCCGACGGCGTCGACGACACCAGCGTCGTGCCCGAGAAGACGACGACGACCGTCGCGATGGACTTCGGCCGCGTGACGATCGACGACTCGCTGGTCCTCTACCTGTTCGGGACCCCCGGCCAGTCGCGGTTCTGGTTCATGTGGGACGAGCTCGCCCGCGGGGCCGTCGGCGCCGTCGTGCTCGTCGACCTGCGCCGCATCGACGACTGCTTCGCCGCGATCGACTACTTCGAGAACCGCGGGCTCCCGTTCGTCGTCGCCCTCAACGAGTTCCCGGGGACCGACGGCGTCGACGACGAGCTCGTCCGCGACGCCCTCGCGGTGCCGCCGGGCTGCCCGCTGGTGCACGTCGACGCCCGCGACGACGACTCGTGCACCCGCGCGCTGATCGTGCTGGTCGAGCACGCGCTCGCCCGCAGCGTCTGAGCGGGGCTCCCGGGCTCAGCGCAGGGCCGACGCCGGCCGGACCTCCCACAGCGTCCACAGCGGGCGGTAGCCGTGGCGGGGCCAGAACACCGAGGACACGGGGTTCGGCGGGTTGTAGTAGAGGTAGGTGCCGCGCGCGCCGGGCGGCTGCAGGGTGGGCAGGGCGGCGGTGACGAGCGCGTGCCCGACCCCGTGGCCCCGCTGCCCGGGCAGCACCGAGGCGCAGTTGACGTAGCCCCAGCGCCCGGCGGGCAGGAGCCCCGCGAGCCAGGAGCCCGGGGTCGAGTCCGTGAGGCCGCACTCGAGGAGCCCGACCAGCCGGCCGTCGCGCTCGGCGACCCAGATCGGCTCGCCGCGCCCGCGACGCTCCCGCAGGGCCGCGCGCTTGACGGCCTCCGCGTCGGGGCGCAGCACGCTCCCGCCGACCATGCTGGAGTAGACGATCTCGTGCATGGCCAGCTCGACGCAGGCCTCGAGGTCGTCGTCGCGGGCCGGGCGCAGGACCAGGGCCGGGTCGGGGTCGGCGACCGCGGGCAGGGGACCGGGCGGGCGCACCGCGAGCACCGCGAGGGGCACGAGCCCGTGGTCGAGGAACGCCCGCGCGGCCGCGACGTCGCGGCTGGGCCAGGTGACGACGGCCGCCGAGTCGCCCGCCGCGCGGACCCGCGCCGGGACGCGGGCGCGCCACTCGGTGACCAGCGCGTCGGCGCCGGCGCGTCCCGCGTGCCCGAGCACCGGGTGCAGCTCGGTGACCTCGGCCGCCGACCACAGCAGGGGAGCGCTGCCCGCGGGCCAGCTGTGGTGGGTGACGACGGCGGCGGCCTCGTCGTCCGACCCGGCGCCGACGACCACCACGTCGCCGGGCGGGGGCAGCACCGCGGGCGGCAGGCCGGCGTCGATCTCGGCGAAGCGCGCCTGCTGGTCGCGCAGCAGCTCCGAGAGCAGGACCTCGGGCGAGCGCCCCGCCGGCCGCGAGCGCCCGATCACGCGGGTCTCCGGCAGCAGAAGATCGCCGTGCCCGGGAACAGCCGGCCCCGCAGCGGCGACCACTGGCCCCAGACCGCCTCGAGGTCGTCGGGCCATTCCGGCTCGACCAGCCGCTCGAGCACCAGCCCGGCGGCCACGATGTCGGCCACCCGGTCGCCGAGCGTGCGGTGGTGCTCGACGTAGACCGCGCGGCCGTCGTCGTCGAGCTCGGCGTACGGGGTGCGGTCGAAGTAGGACTGGGACACGGTGAGGCCCTCGGGGCCCGGGTCGTCGGGGAACATCCAGCGCATGGGGTGGTTCACGGCGAACACCCAGGGCGCGCCGGGGCGCAGCACGCGCGCCACCTCGCGCATCACGGCGCCCGGGTCGGCGACGAAGGGGATCGCCCCGAAGGCGGAGAAGGCGGCGTCGACGCACCCGTCGCGCAGCGGGATCGCGCCGGCGTCCGCCTGCACGAGCGGGACGGTGACGCCGGTGCGGGCGTCGGCGTCGCGGGCGTGGCGCAGCATCCCGGCCGACAGGTCGAGGCCGAGCACGCGCGCGCCGGTGCCCGTGAGCCACCGGGAGCAGGAGGCGGCCCCGCACCCGACCTCGAGGACCCGGGCGCCGCGCAGGGCCGCGGGGTCGCCCAGCAGGTGGGCGTCGGCCTCCCGCAGGCGCTCGGGGCACCAGACGAAGTCGTCGTCGCCGAGGAAGGCCCCGTGCTCGGCCTGGTAGTCGTCGGCGTCGGCGTCCCACCACGCCCGGCTCGCGGCGCTCGACTCCTCCGGTCCGACCGCCCGGCGCGCGACCCCGGCGGCCCCCAGCAGCTCCTCCGCGTGCGGGGGAGGGGGCGGCGTCGGCACCCGGGCATCCTGACACGCCCGGATGCGGGGTCCGCGTCCCCCGGGAGGGCGCCGCGCTGGAGCGACACGCCGTGGGATCCGCCTGCGACACGCCGGGGGCCGTGACCGGGTGCCCCGATTGCCGGGCCGTGTCGGACGCGGTTACGATGAAGGTCCACGTGAGTGGTCTCGCCCTGTCCGCGTTCCGCTACCCAGGCAGCGGTGGGCGGCGATTCTCGTCTCCACCTCGGCGTTTCGCCAGGCTCGACTGGTGCGCGCGTCCAGGACGACGGCCCCCGCGTGGGGTCCCTGCACGCTCGATCAGACCAATGTCCCGGAGCCGTCCACCGTATGTCCATCGACACCCACACCGCCCCGACGTCGACCAGCCCCCAGGTTGCGATCAACGACATCGGGTCGGAAGAGGACTTCCTCGCCGCCATCGACCAGACGATCAAGTACTTCAACGATGGCGACATCGTCGAAGGAACCATCGTGAAGGTCGACCGGGACGAGGTCCTCCTCGACATCGGCTACAAGACCGAGGGCGTCATCCCCTCGCGTGAGCTGTCCATCAAGCACGATGTCGATCCCAACGAGGTCGTCGCCGTCGGCGACGAGGTCGAAGCCCTCGTTCTCCAGAAGGAGGACAAGGAGGGCCGGCTGATCCTGTCCAAGAAGCGCGCGCAGTACGAGCGCGCCTGGGGCACGATCGAGCAGCTCAAGGACAACGACGAGCCCGTCAAGGGCACCGTCATCGAGGTCGTCAAGGGCGGCCTCATCCTCGACATCGGCCTGCGCGGCTTCCTCCCGGCCTCGCTGGTCGAGATGCGCCGCGTCCGCGACCTCCAGCCCTACGTGGGCAAGGAGATCGAGGCCAAGATCATCGAGCTGGACAAGAACCGCAACAACGTCGTCCTCTCCCGCCGTGCGTGGCTGGAGCAGACCCAGTCGGCGGTGCGCAGCGAGTTCCTCAACCAGCTCGCCAAGGGCCAGATCCGGTCCGGCCAGGTCTCGTCGATCGTCAACTTCGGTGCGTTCGTCGACCTCGGCGGTGTCGACGGTCTGGTCCACGTCTCGGAGCTGTCCTGGAAGCACATCGACCACCCGTCCGAGGTGGTCGAGGTGGGCCAGGAGGTCAAGGTCGAGGTCCTCGACGTCGACCTCGACCGCGAGCGGGTCTCCCTGTCGCTGAAGGCGACGCAGGAGGACCCGTGGCGCCAGTTCGCCCGCACCCACCAGATCGGCCAGATCGTGCCCGGCAAGGTCACGAAGCTGGTGCCGTTCGGTGCGTTCGTCCGCGTGGACGAGGGCATCGAGGGCCTGGTCCACATCTCGGAGCTGGCCGAGCGCCACGTCGAGGTGCCGGAGCAGGTCGTCCAGGTCGGCAACGACGTCATGGTCAAGGTCATCGACATCGACCTCGACCGTCGCCGCATCTCGCTGTCCCTCAAGCAGGCCAACGAGGGCATGACCACCGAGACCGAGTTCGACCCGGCGCTCTACGGCATGGCGGCCGAGTACGACGACGCGGGCAACTACATCTACCCCGAGGGCTTCGACCCCGACTCGGGCGACTGGCGCGAGGGCTACGAGAGCCAGCGCGAGGAGTGGGAGCGCCAGTACCAGGCGGCCTACGCCCGCTACGAGCAGCACATCGCGCAGCTGCAGCGCACCCAGGAGCAGGAGGCGGAGGCGGCCGAGGTCGCGCCGGCCAACTACTCCTCGGGCGGCCCGTCGTCCGGCGACGACGACGGTGGCGAGGACGCGGGCGACGCGTCCGACCCGGGCCAGGGCCCGCCCTCGCAGAGCGGCGGCGGCGCGCTGGCCAGCGACGCCCAGCTCGCGGCGCTCCGCGAGAAGCTCTCCGGCGGCTGATCACCAGCTGTTTCGAGCTCGACCGACGGGCCCTCATCCCTCGCGGGGTGGGGGCCCGTCGTCGTTCCCGGGGCCGGCGTGAGATGCAGCGAACGCGCCGTTCGCTGCTTCTGGGCACGCAAGACCCCCGTTGATCACCGGGCGGGGCAGGCCGGCACCGTGACGAACGAACGGCGCTTTCGCTGCTTCGCAGGCAACGAGCTCGCCGTTCGTTTCCCAGCGGCGCGCGCGAACGGGCCAGCGCGTGCCGCCAGGAGGGCGTGCCGCCGGAGAGCGCGCGCGGGTCGGTGCGCGCGGGTCGGTGCGCGCGGGGTCGGTGCGCGCGGGAGAGCTAGCCGAAGGCCGGCGGGGCGGCGGTGCCGAAGGCGGGGCGCAGGTGGCGCGAGCCCGCGAGGAAGCGCTCGACGAGACCGCGGCGCGCGATGTGCGGTGCCGCGAGGGCCATCGCGACCTGGGGGAGCTCCCGGCACCAGGTCAGCCCGGCGTCGCCGAGACGGTGGCGTCCTGCGTGGCGACGCGAACGGAACACGCGGCGGCTCCCGGAGCGAGTGGTACGGATGGTGCGAGCGGGGCGTCACCATACCGCTGTGGCGTCTGGGACAGAAGGGACTCGCCGAGCGACTCTCGACCCCGGGTCGAGTGAGTGATCCGCCCGCTGGGCACACTGCGGGCGTGCTGAGGCTGGGGCTCACCGGTGGGATCGGGGCGGGGAAGTCGACGGTGGCGGAGACGCTCACCGAACTGGGCGCGGTGGTGATCGACGCCGACCGGATCGCCCGCGAGGTCGTCGAACCCGGCACCGAGGGCCTGGCCGACGTCGTCGCGGCGTTCGGCGAGGATGTCCTCGACGCCGACGGCGCGCTCGACCGTCCTGCGCTCGGGCGCATCGTCTTCGGCGACGACGCCAAGCGTCAGACCCTCAACGGCATCCTGCACCCGCGGATCGGGGCCCGGACCGCCGAGATGGTGGCGGGCGCCGACGACGACGCCGTGGTCGTCCACGACATCCCGCTGCTCGTCGAGAACGGGATGGGCGCGGCGTTCGCGCTGGTCGTCGTGGTCGACGCGCCGGTGGACGTCCGGGTCACGCGGCTCGTCGACACCCGCGGCATGACCGTCGAGGACGCCCGCGCGCGCATGGCCGCGCAGGCCGACGACGACGCCCGGCGCGCCGCCGCCGACGTCTGGCTGGAGAACGCCGGTGCGGCCGGGGCCCTGCGGGAGCAGGTCGAGCGCCTGTGGCACGAGCGCCTCGTGCCCTTCGCGGAGAACCTCGAGCACGGCCGGGTCGTGGCGGCGCCGACCGAGATCGTGGCGCCCGCCGAGGACCGCCCGGTCGTCGGGCAGCGCCTCGCCGCCCGCCTCGCCGCTGCCGGGGGCGAGCGCGTCCGGCGCGTCGAGCTCGTCGGGCCCGGCGCGGTTCCCGGGCTGCCCGCCCCCGATGTCGTCGACGTGCTCGTGGAGGCCGACAGGCCCGGCGACGACCTCGTCGAGGCCTTCGTGGCCGCCGGGTTCCCCCGCACGGGCGCGGGGCGCCACGGCTCCGCCGACCCCGCCCGTCCGGCCCGCGTGCTCGTCCTCGACGGCAAGAAGCGGCGCGAGGCGAAGCAGGCGCGGGCGATCGTCGACGCCCGCGAGCGCGCCCGTCGGGACCCGGACCGCGTCGCCGCCGACCCGGACGCCGTGCGCGCCGAGGTCGCCCTGCCGTGATCACGCTGCCGTGATCACGCTGCCGTGATCACTCGAGCTGGGCGCTCCGCAGCTCCAGGCTGATCTGCTCGGCGTCGAGGTTCTCCAGGGCCGCGGCCAGCGCCGACGACGTGAAGCGGCCCTCGTCGCGGGCGTCGAGCAGGGCCGCGCGCTGCGCCTCGATCATCTCCAGGCGGACCCGGACGCGGGTGTCCGACGCCGTGGCCGGGTCGGGGCGCCCGTCGCGATCGGCGAGGCGCTCCCGGAAGGCCGCGATCTCGGGCTCGTCGAGGTGGCGGTCGAGGACCTCGAGGTTGGCCGCGGTCAGCCGGTCCCGCAGCGCCTCCTGCTCCGCGGCCGACGGGACCTCGGCGCGTGCCGGCCGGATCCAGCGCACGAGCAGCGCGAGGGTGCCGCCCTGCAGCAGCAGCGAGCCCGCGGCGACGGTGAAGGCGACGAACACCAGCAGCGAGCGCTCCGGGAAGTCGGTCGGCAGGGTCTGCGCCGCCGCGAGCGTGACCGCGCCGCGCATCCCCGCCCACACGATGACGGTGCCCTCGCGCGGACCGAGCGGTGCGCGGCGGAAGTAGTCGATGTCGGCGATCTGGAGCCGGAGCCGCTGGCCGAACGCGGCGATCCGCCGGGGGCTGGTGAGCGAGACCGCCCGGCCGCGGATCGTCACCTGCTCGCCCGCCTCGAGCTGGGCGTTCATCTCCTGCAGCTGGTCCTGCATCGCCGCCCCGCGACGGGCCGACGCCCGCAGCCACAGCACCAGCCCCGACACGTACCCGGCCCGCACGACGACGGTCGCCACGAGCGCGACCGCCGCGAGGCCCAGGCCGAGGCCGACCGCCCCGCCGTCGCGGTGCAGGTCCTCGAGCACCGCGGTGAGCTCGAGCCCCATCAGCAGGAAGATCGTGCCCTCGAGGACGAGCTCGACGGTGCGCCAGCTCTCGGTGTCCGAGAGCCGGTGCTGCACGGGCAGGGACCGGGTCGCGCCGTGGCCGGTGACGAGCCCGGCCGCCACGGCGGCGACGAGCCCGGAGGCGCCGAGCTCCTCGGCGGGCAGCGAGGCGACGAACGGCGTGGCGAACGACAGGACGGTGTTGACTGTCGGGTCGGCGATCCGGCGGCGGACGGCGAGCCCGAGGCGCCCGACGACGATCCCGAGCACCACGGCGACCACCACCGCGAGGGCGAACTGGCCGACGACGCCCCCGATCGACACCGACACCGCGCTCGCGGCGATCGCGGCGCGCAGCAGGACCAGGGCCGTCGCGTCGTTGAGCAGGCCCTCGCCGTCGAGCACGGTGACGACGCGCGAGGTGACGCCGACCCGCCGGACGATCGCGGTCGCGGCGGCGTCGGTGGGCGCGAGGATCGCCCCGAGCGCGATGCCGCCGGCGATCCCGAGGCCGGGCACGAGCAGGCTGACCAGCAGCCCGACCACCACCGACGAGACCACCACGAGCACCACCGACAGCCCGCTGACGGCCCCGAACGCGCGGCGGAAGTCCATCGCCGGCATCGCGACGGCCGACGAGAAGAGCAGCGGCGGGAGGATGCCCGCGAGCACCCACTCCGGGTCGACGACCACGGGCGGCACACCGGGCAGCACCGACACGGCGACGCCCACCAGCACGAGCAGCAGCGGTGCCGCGACGCCGACGCGCTCGGCGAGCACCCGGACCCCGGCGATCGCCAGCAGGCCCAGGACGACGACCAGCAGGCTGCCCACGGTGCGACCCTAGAAGCGGGTGAGCGACCCCGTGCCGAGCGACGCGGTCCAGGTCTCGAGGTCGTGGCGGGCGTCGACGAGCTCGCCGAGCACGCGGTGCACGGTGCTCATCGCCTCGTCGGCGTCCGCGCCGGAGAGCACGCCGCCCGCGACGGCGGCGGCGAAGTCGGCGTCGTGGACGACGCGGGCCGGGCGCCCGGGCACGACCTCGAGGCCGAGCAGGAGGTCGGTGCAGCGCCACTGCGGGCCGTCGACGACGATCCGCACCGCGCCGATCTCGGTGGTCACCCCGGCCGCGTCGCCGTCGCGCGGGAGGCGCCGGCGTATCCGCAGGCCGTGGTCGGCGACGTACCAGCACGTCTCCGCCAGGACGAAGGGGTCCTCGGGGCTCAGCACCGTCGTGCGCAGGTGCCCGTCGGCGACGTGCCACCGGTCGAGGGCCTGCTCGGCGACCTGCTCGGAGGCGTGCACGGTGACGTGCTCGGGGACGTGCTCGGAGGCGAGGGGGACGGTGCGGGTGGCCGCACGGGTGTCGACGACCTCGACCAGCTGGCGGGAGACGACCGGACTCACGGCGCTGGACCCTAGGACACCCGTCCGGGTGGCCAGGAGCCGACCCGTACCCGAATGTCAGCGGTGTCATTCAGGGTGTGGGGCAGGTCACGTCCAGGTCAGGGCAACGTCCTGACGGGCGAGCCATCGGTCCAGGTCGTGCCCTTGTTCCGCGAGGCCGGCGAGGGTGCGGTGGCTCGTCGTCAGGGCCCGCTCGGCCCGTTCGGCGTCGAGGAGCCCGGCGGCGACGGCCTCGGCGAGCTCGTCCAGGTCGAGGACCTCGGTGCGCTCGCCGGTGTGGACGACGAGGTCGACGTAGTGGTCCTCGGTCCACCACGTCGCGCCGTCGCGGGTGACGTCGGCGACGTCGATGTAGTGGTCCTGGAGGCGCTCGTGGCCGGGCTTCCAGGTGAAGTCGGTGACGCGGATGCCGAGGGCGGGCAGCAGCCACGACCTCAGGTGGGTCAGCGTCGGGTGGTCGACCATCGCCCGGCTCAGGTACAGCCCGAACGGCTCCTCGCGGTACTCGTCGACCGCGCGGACGAAGCCCTTGGGATCGGTGTTGGTGCCGGCGGCGACGTCGAACGTCTCGATCTTCGGGGAGTGCAGGCCCACGGGGCGTGACCCTAGGTCACAGACGACGGCACCCGCTCCCACGCGCGGGGGAGCGGGTGCCGTCGGGGCGGCGGTGTCAGCCGGGACGTCGGCTCGGCCGACGACGTCCTCGCCTGCTTCGCCCCGGGCGGGGAGGTGGTGTCCCCGCTCTACGGGCGGCTGCCGGCCGCGCGGTTCTCCCCGGAGCTCTTCGCGGACTCGTCGCCGTCGAGCACCGAGCTGCGCCGCGTGTACGTCGACCCCGTCGACGACCAGGAGGTCGCGCTGGCCTTCCACTACGCGTGGGTGCTGGGCGACGGCACGCCCGCCCCGTTCGACGTCGTCGACCTCGTGACGCTCACCGACGACCGGGACCGGATCGCGCGGCTCACCATCTGCTACGACACCGCGCCGCTGCGGGCGTCGTGGGAGCGGGTGGCCGCCGGTGGGACCGACCCCGCTGGATCGGACGCTGTCGGGGGGCGCGGTTAACCTCGATCCCATGGCCTTCGCGACAGAGGTTCCGGGTTCCGCCCGCGACGGGGACAGCGCCGGGGACAACCCCGAAGGGCTGCCCGACGAGGCGCTCGCGCACTCGGAGCACCGTCCCGTGGGCGAGATCGAGCGCACCGGGGGCCACTTCGAGGTCATCAGCCCGTACGACCCGGCGGGCGACCAGCCGACGGCCATCGACGACCTCGAGCGGCGGGTGAAGGGCGGGGAGCACGACATCGTGCTGCTCGGCGCCACCGGCACCGGCAAGTCGGCCACCGCGGCCTGGCTCATCGAGCGCGTCCAGCGGCCGACGCTGGTGATGGCGCCCAACAAGACGCTGGCCGCCCAGCTGGCCAACGAGCTGCGCGAGCTGCTGCCCAACAACGCGGTCGAGTACTTCGTCTCGTACTACGACTACTACCAGCCCGAGGCGTACATCGCGCAGACCGACACCTACATCGAGAAGGACTCCTCGATCAACGAGGACGTCGAGCGGCTGCGCCACTCGGCCACGTCCAACCTCTTGAGCCGCCGCGACGTCGTCGTGGTCGCGTCGGTGTCCTGCATCTACGGCCTCGGCACGCCGCAGTCCTACCTCGATCGCTCGGTGCAGCTGGCCGTCGGCGAGGAGCTCGACCGCGACACGCTGCTGCGCGCGCTGGTCGACGTGCAGTACCAGCGCAACGACATGGCCTTCGCCCGCGGCACGTTCCGGGTCCGCGGCGACACCGTGGAGATCATCCCGGCGTACGAGGAGCTCGCGGTCCGCATCGAGTTCTTCGGCGACGAGATCGAGGCGCTCTACTACCTCAACCCGCTCACCGGCGACGTCGTCAAGCAGGTCGACGACGTGCGCATCTTCCCGGCGACCCACTACGTCGCGGGGCCCGAGCGCATGGAGAAGGCGATCAAGGCCATCGAGGCCGAGCTCGAGGAGCGCCTGGCCGAGCTCGAGCGCCAGGGCAAGATGCTCGAGGCCCAGCGGCTGCGCATGCGCACCACCTACGACGTCGAGATGATGCGCCAGGTCGGCTTCTGCTCCGGCATCGAGAACTACTCGCGCCACATCGACGGCCGGGGTCCGGGCACCGCGCCGGCCACGCTGATCGACTACTTCCCGCGCGACTTCCTGCTGGTCGTCGACGAGTCGCACGTGACCGTGCCGCAGATCGGCGGCATGTACGAGGGCGACATGTCGCGCAAGCGCAACCTCGTCGAGTACGGGTTCCGCCTGCCGTCGGCCACCGACAACCGGCCGCTGACCTGGGAGGAGTTCGCCGACCGGATCGGGCAGACGGTCTACCTGTCGGCGACGCCGGGCGACTACGAGATGCGGATGGCCGGCGGCGAGTTCGTCGAGCAGGTCATCCGCCCCACGGGTCTCGTCGACCCCGAGGTGATCGTGAAGCCCACCAAGGGCCAGATCGACGACCTCGTGGGCGAGATCCGCACGCGGGTCGAGAAGGACGAGCGGGTCCTGGTCACCACGCTGACCAAGAAGATGGCCGAGGACCTCACCGACTACCTGCTCGAGCTCGGCATCAAGGTCCGCTACCTGCACTCCGAGGTCGACACCCTGCGCCGGGTCGAGCTGCTGCGCCAGCTGCGGTCGGGGGAGTACGACGTGCTGGTCGGCATCAACCTGCTGCGCGAGGGTCTCGACCTGCCGGAGGTGTCGCTGGTGGCCATCCTCGACGCCGACAAGGAGGGCTTCCTGCGCAGCGAGCGCTCGCTGATCCAGACCATCGGCCGCGCGGCGCGCAACGTGTCGGGCCAGGTGCACATGTACGCCGACACGGTCACCGACTCGATGCGCTACGCCATCGACGAGACCAACCGGCGCCGCGAGAAGCAGGTCGCCTACAACACCGAGCGGGGCGTCGACCCCCAGCCGCTGCGCAAGAACATCGCCGACATCCTCGACCGCGTCTACCGCGAGGCCGAGGACACCGAGGAGTCGGTCGAGATCGGCGGCTCGGCGCGCAACAGCTCGCGCGGGCGCCGCGCGGCGGGCGAGGCCGGTGGCGGCCGGGGCAGCTCGGGCATCGTCGAGCACCGCGACACCTCGGGGATGGCGCGGGCGGAGCTGGCCGACCTCATCCAGCAGCTCACCGACCAGATGATGGCCGCGGCCCGCGATCTCCAGTTCGAGCTCGCCGGACGCCTGCGCGACGAGATCGCCGACCTGAAGAAGGAGATGCGGGGGATGGACGCGGCCGGGGTCAGCTAGGGAAGCCGCTGACTTGGCCGAGAGGGCTCCAGTCGCTACGTCCTGCACACATTCGGCTCTGGGTGCTCGGGGTCCGCACTGGGCTCGTCCCGGTATGGCTCGGACTTCGCTCGTGACCAGTACGTACTTCTCCCCATTCCGCAGGTCCTCGCCTCGGGTGCAGCTTGACGGCCTGTCGCTGCGAGTGAGTCGGTGGACGAGGGAGAAATGATGCTCCGTCGAGCGTTCTGGATTGGTCTTTTCAGTGGTCTGATGATGGCCCTCTCCGTCGGCTCGGGTGTCGCGCTACCGAACCCGCCGGGCGGACAGACCTCGACGTTCATAGACGCCGCAGCCGGTGAAGTGTGCACTTTCCCCGTGCTCGTGGAGACCACGGCGGCCCAGAACGTTCGGGCTACCCTCCCCAACGGCCTCCTGGTCATTACCGGTCCGGCGACGGCTACGGCGACCAACAAGGCGACGGGCGAGTCTCGGAGTTACAACATCTCGGGACCCGGCAAGTTCGACCCCGCGACTAACAGGCTGACGCTCGCTGGGCAGTCGCTGATCGTTCAGCCGTCGTCGGTGGGATCGCCGTTCCTGATCACGACGAGCGGGCGGGTCGGTTTCGTGCTGAATCAGCCGATCGACCAGCCTCTGCGCGGCCACATCAGTCACGACATCTGTGCCGAGCTCAGCTGACTCTCGACTCTGCCGTGGTCGCCCGCCACGAACTCGCCGGGGCGAGAATGCCGCCTTGTGATTGTCACGGCCGTGGCGGGGGTCAACTGAGCAGGTCGCCGGCCACCTTCAGGTCGGCGACGAACCCCGCGAACATCTCGTCACGGTCCTGACCGCGGGCGGGGTCGGCGCGCAGGATCGCCGACGGGTGGATGGTCGGCACCAGGGTCATGTCGTTCCAGGCCCGGGGCTCGCCGCGCTCGGCGGTGATCCGGAACGACGACCCGAGCAGCGCCTTGCCCGCGGTCGCCCCGAGGGTGAGCAGCACCTGGGGCTTCACCAGCGCCAGCTCGGCGTCCAGCCACGGCCGGCACGCCTTGATGTGCCCGGCCTTCGGCGTCTCGTGGATGCGGCGCTTGCCCTGGTAGCGGAAGTTGAAGTGCTTCACCGCGTTCGTGACGTAGGCGTCGTCGCGGGCGACGCCGGCCTCGTCCAGCGCCTCGTCCAGCAGCCGCCCGGCCGGGCCGACGAACGGCGCCTGCTGGCGGTCCTCCTGGTCGCCGGGCTGCTCGCCGACCATCACCAGGCGCGCCTGCGGCGGCCCGGACCCGAAGACGGTGCCGGTGGTGTCGTGGTACAGCTCGCAGGCGGTGCAGCCGGCGGCCCGGGCGCGGAGGGTCTCGAGGTCCGGTGGTGGGTCCGCCGTGTCGGTGGGGTCGGAGGCGAACAGGTCGAGCGGCTCGGTCACGGAGCCGGGTGCCCCGCCCGCGGTGAAGCAGAACCCGGAGCAGGACGAGGGCGTGCTGCCGTCTCGGACGCGACCCCTGAGCGCGACGGTTCGGTGCGCCGCCGAGACCTCTCACCGAGTCGACCGACGAGAGATAGGCGCAAGATCGCATCGGGGCCGACCGTCCGACTCGACGCGATCATCGACCTAGGTCGGCCGGCCCCCTCGGTCACGAAGTCGAGTCGAGGGTGGGCCTGTCCGCTCTCGCGTCCTGGCCCGTCCCACGATCATGATCCGTCCGACAGTCCGAAGGCCCGCCCTTCCGGCGGCGCCGCATGGCCGGAAGAGGCGGACGCAGGTAGTCCGCCACCCGCGTCAGACTGAGCTCATGGCCATGGGAGTGCAGATCACCTTCGACGCCCACGACACCGTCAAGCAGGCCGAGTTCTGGGCGCTTGCGCTCGACTACGTCGTCCAGCCCCCGCCGCCCGGCTTCGACAGCTGGTTCGCGTTCGCCGAGAAGATCGGCGTCCCGAAGGAAGACTGGGACCGTCTGAACGCGGTCGTCGACCCGGCCGGCGCCGGCCCGCGGGTGCTGTTCCAGAAGGTGCCCGAGGACAAGACGGTGAAGAACCGCGTCCACCTCGACGTCAACGTCAGCGACGGCGGCGAGGGCCGCAAGGAGCTCGCCCACGCCCACCGCGAGAAGCTCGAGGCGGCGGGGGCCACGTTCCTGCGCGAGGTCGACGAGCCGACGGGCTGGTGCATCGTGATGGCCGACCCGGAGGGCAACGAGTTCTGCGTGCAGTGACGCCGGCGGCCGTCACCGGGTCGGCTTCCCCTCGTCGCCGCCCTTGTCGCGTACGCCGGTGACGAGGTCGCCGGCCTTCTTGTCGATCAGCGTCGTGAGTGCCTGTTGCGCGTAGCCGAAGACGAGGGCGTAGCAGAGGATCTGTTCCTGCGAGGCGAGGGGTGCGAGCCCGGGAACGACCTCGCCGCTGATCAGGAGGAGTGCGCCCACGGCGGTCAGGGCGCCCGCCGGCACCTTGAGCAGGGCCAGGGCGGTCGCGAGGTTGTACGGCGTCGGGGCTCCGCGGATGTTGCGGACCGAGACCGCCGCGGCCAGGGAGCCGCCGAGCATGCCGAGCAGCATCACGATCCAGACGTCGCCGCCACTGGCACCGCGTCCCGAGCTCGTCGGACAGTCGAGAACCGTGTCGGGTGGCGCGGTGAAGCAGAGCGGGACCGCGTCCGGTGCCCGCGACACGATCACGGCGAAGAGCGCCAGGAACACGGTGATCAGCGCCGCGGCACTGAGCACGATGTTCCGGAAGCGTCGGACCTTGGCGTACCGCTGGTCCTTGGCCTCGTGCCCGAGCTGGATGACCTTGCTGAGCTCGGCGGCGGTGAGCCGTCCGTTCTGAGCCGCGAGGTGGCGCTCCCACTCGATCCGATGTCGGTCATCGGTGGCGCAGACGCGTAGCCGGTCCAACGCTTCGGGGGCGGCAGCCCGGATCCGATCCTCGTCGTAGAGCCGGGCAATCTCAGCCTCGGCCCGATGCATGGCGCGAAAAGCCGCCTCGACGTTCGACCCGCTCCACCAATTCGCAAGGGCTCGGAACGGCCCTCGCCGTCGGGCGGCGCACACGGCCCTGTCGAGAAGCTCCCCAACCGTGTCCGCGACGTGTTCACAGCCGAGCTTGCTGTGCGCTCGCAGGTCGGCCAGCTCGCCCCGCAAGCCGATCACCTGCACTGCGACGTCCTGCAGGGACGCGGCCGTCTCGACGCGTGCGACCGTCTCTGTTGCTGTCCTCGTCATGTCCCCCCTCGGGCTTCGGAGATCGTCCTGAGGACGCGTCGCGCGGACGACGGCCGGACGGGTGGACCGCAGGGTCTCGAACGTGCACCCCGTCTATGGCGCCGGTCACGGACCGGTGCCTAGGCTGCGGCGGGGTCGTCGATGCCGAGGAGGTGCCCGTGCCTCACGCCGACGACGGGGTCTGCGCGGTCACGCGGAGCACCGACCTGCGCCAGCACGCCCGCCTGCTCCACCAGGCCCACGACGCCCGGCTCTCCGGGAGCCGCCCGACGACGCCGCTGCGCCGGGTCGTCAGCCGGTCCTGGGACCGCGTCCTGTCCTACGGCGTCGCGCCGGACGGGCGCTCGCTCGACGACCCGGCCGCGCCGGAGATCGTGGAGCAGCGACGGGCCGCGTCGCCCATCTCCGGGGTGCTGCCGCAGCTGCGGGCGAGCCTCACGGCGGTAGCCGAGGACGCCGAGCACATCATGGTCATCACCGCCGCCGACGGCTTCGTCCTCTGGCGCGAGGGCGCGGTGCGCGTGGGCCGGCTCGCCGACTCGCTCGGCTTCCTGCCCGGCGCCGACTGGACCGAGGCGTCGGTCGGCACGAACGCCATCGGCACCGCGCTCGCCGAGCACGCCTCGGTGCAGCTGTTCTCCGCCGAGCACTTCGTCCGCGCCCAGCACCCGTGGACCTGCACCGCGAGCCCCATCCACGACCCGCGCACCGGCGAGATGCTCGGCGTCGTCGACCTCTCCGGCCCCGCCCCGACCGTCCACCCGACGACCGTGGCGCTCGTGCACACCGCGGTCCGCCTCGCCGAGACCGGGCTCTGGGCCGCGCACGAGACCCGCCTCGAGAGCCTGCGGGCCGTCGCGGCGCCGGTGCTCGCGCGGCAGACCGGCCCGGCGCTCGTCGTCGACGACCACGGCTGGGTCGCGGCCGCGACGGGCCTCGCCCCGCGCGACCGGGTCGGCGTCCCCCAGGCCGGCGAGGCGATGCTGGTCCACGGGCTCGGCGCGTGCCTGCCCGACCGCGTGCCGGGCGGCTGGCTGCTGCGCCCGTCCGACGCCGCGGGGCCGAGCCGCACCCGCCTGCGCCTGGACCTCGACGCCGATCCGCCCGCGGCGCTGGTCGAGGGGCACGAGGTCTGGCGCCACACCCTCGGGCGGCGCCACCTCCAGATCGTCGCCCTGCTGATGGCGGCCGGGAGCGCCGGACTCGACGCGGCCGCGATCAGCCGCGCGCTCTACGACGACGCCGACCACCTCGTCACCGTCCGCGCCGAGCTCTCCCGGTTGCGCCGCGTGCTCGGCGGCCTGCTCGCCGCGCGCCCGTACCGGATCGCGCCGGGCGTCGAGGTCGTCCCGCCGTCGCCGGAGGACACCGTGCGCCTCTTCGGCGCGCGTGCAACACCGCTGCAACCCTGGCCGTGACCCGGGTCACCCTCGTGGGATGGCGGTGAGCTACCGCCCCAGTCAGGTCGAGCTCCGCTGCGCTCCGTCTCCCGGGAGGACACCCATGAAGGCTGCCCGCTTCCACGGCCGCGAGGACGTGCGGATCGAGGACGTCCCGGAGCCGCACCCCGGCCCGGGCCAGGTGCAGATCGCGGTCGAGTGGTGCGGGATCTGCGGCACCGACCTGCACGAGTTCCTCGACGGCCCGATCTTCACCCCGACGCCCCAGGCGCCGCACCCGCTGACCGGCGGCGCCATCCCGATCACGCTCGGGCACGAGTTCTCGGGCGTGGTCGCGGAGGTCGGCCAGGGCGTCACGGGCGTGTCCGAGGGCGACCGGGTCGTCGTCGAGCCCTACGACGTGTGCGGCACGTGCGTGGCGTGCCGGTCGGGGCGGTACAACATCTGCCGGTCGCTGGGCTTCATCGGCCTCGACGGCGACCAGGGCGGGTTCGCCGAGAAGATGGTCGTCGACCAGCGCTGGGTGCACCCCATCGGCGGCCTGACCGCCGAGCAGGGCGCGCTCATCGAGCCGCTGGCCGTCGGGTACCACGCGACCAAGCTGTCCGGGATCCAGCAGGGCCAGACGGCGGCGGTGTTCGGCTCGGGACCGATCGGGCTGGTCACGGCCGCGGCGCTGCGGGCGAACGGTGCCGGCCAGGTGATCGTCGTCGAGCCCGCCGACGCACGGAAGGCCAAGGCGCCCGGGGCCGGCGCCGACCACGTCCTCGACCCCACCGAGGTCGACGTGCCCGAGGCGATCCGCGAGCTCACCGACGGCGCCGGGGCGGACGTGACGTTCGAGTGCGCCGGCCTCGACCCCGTGCTCGCCCAGGCCGTCGCGTCGACTCGCCCCGGTGGCACCTGCATCAACGTCTCGATCTGGGGCCACCCGGCCACCTTCGACGTCAACTCCCTGGTGTTCTCCGAGATCCGGCTCATCGGCTCGCTCGCCTACGCGGGCCGCCACCCCGAGGTCATCGACCTCGTCCGCGACGGCGTCGTCGACGTCGAGCAGTTCATCACCGGCCGCATCGCCCTCGACGACATCGTCGACCAGGGCTTCCGCGAGCTGATCGACCACAAGGAGACCAACGTGAAGATCCTGGTGCACCCGTGACCGCCGCCCGGTACAACGCCGCCGGTACGCGTGTCGCCGTCGTCACCGGCGCAGGACGGGGGATCGGTGCCGCCATCGCCCGCCGGCTCGCGTCCGACGGCCTCGCGGTGATGGTGTCCGACATCGACGCGGCGACCGCGCAGGGCGTCGCGCAGGAGATCACCGACGCCGGCGGCCAGGCCGCGTCGACCGCCACCGACGTGGCCGACAAGGAGGCCGTCGTCGCGCTGGTCGCCGCGACGCGGGAACGCTTCGGGTCGATCGACGTCATGGTCGCGAACGCGGGCATCGCGCAGGTGAAGACGCTGCTCGAGGTGACGCCCGAGGACCTGCAGCGGATGCTCTCGATCAACGTCGGCGGCGTGATGTGGTGCCTGCAGGCCGCCGCCGAGGCGATGATCGAGCAGGGCCACGGCGGGAAGATCATCAACGCCGCGTCGATCGCCGGGCACCAGGGCTTCGACCACCTCGGGCACTACTCGGCGTCGAAGTTCGCGGTCCGGGCGCTGACGCAGGCGGCGGCGAAGGAGCTCGCGCAGCACCAGATCACCGTCAACGCCTACTGCCCCGGGATCGTCGGCACGACCATGTGGGACGAGATCGACGAGGGCCTCGGCGGCTACCTCGGCACCGGCAAGGGCGAGGCGCTGAAGCAGTACTCGCAGCTCATCGCGCTGGGCCGCGTGCAGACGCCGGAGGACGTCGCGTCGTTCGTCTCGTACCTGGCGAGCCGCGACGCCGACTACATGACCGGCCAGGCGGTGATGATCGACGGCGGGATCGTCATGGTCTGACGGGCGGTGGGTGTTCTGCGTCGTCAGAACGATCCAGAACACCCACCTATCGGTGGCGCGCCCGTTTGACCGCGGCGGGAGTGGCGGGGGTAACATGGTCGACATGCAGGCCGTGCGACTTCGTCGAGAGGTAGTACTTCGGCGCGCCGGGTGAGCCAGGGCCCCGGCGCGCACACCGCTCGCCCCGTCAGGGGCTCGTAGCGGGCACACGCCGAGACCTGGCTCGGATCCACTCCACCACCGGATCCCCAGGAGCCCCGCCGTGACCACGCTCGAGCCGGCCCGCACCGCCCCCGCCCCCCGCCGGGCCTCGCGTCTGCCGCGCCCCTTCACCATCCTCACCACCGGTGGGATGACCGGCGTCATGGACCTCGCGTCGGCGCTCTGCTCGCTGGGCTACCGCGTCCCGGACTTCTCGGTCGACGTCCACGAGGGCGTCTCGTGCAGCTGCATCCAGTGCACCGTCGCGCTCACCAGCGCCGAATGCACCGAGTTCGCCGACCGCGTCCGCGACCTCCCCGGCGTCCTGTCGATCGAGCCCAGCTGCTGAGACAGCGCATGATGGAGGCGTGAGCGACGACGCCCGGCGTGATCGGGAGCCCGACGGCCCCGGTGAGTGGACCAACCCCCTCGAGCAGCTGATCGGGCGGCTCGTCGAGGGCTTCGGCGATCTGGGCGGGCCGGGGCAGCAGGACGACGACCTCCGGCGCCCGCAGGGCAGCAGCCGCACGCCGGTCCTCGACCGCTTCGGGCGCGACCTCACCGCGGCCGCCCGCGCCGGGCGCCTCGACCCCGTTGTCGGCCGTGACCGCGAGGTCGCCGCGGTGCTCGAGATCCTCGGGCGGCGCACCAAGAACAACCCCGTGCTGGTGGGCGACCCGGGCGTCGGTAAGACCGCGATCGTCGAGGGCATCGCGGCCAAGATCGCGGCGGGCACGGTGCCGGGTGCGGGGGGTCGGCGCGTCGTCGCCCTCGACCTGGCCGGGCTCGTCGCCGGCACGAAGTACCGCGGCGAGTTCGAGGAGCGGCTCCGGCGGCTCGTCGACGAGGTCACGGCCACCGAGCGCGCGGTGATCCTCTTCCTCGACGAGGTGCACACCGTCGTCGGGGCCGGCGCCGGGGTCGAGGGGACGATGGACGCCGCCGACATCCTCAAGCCCGCGCTCGCCCGGGGCGAGCTGCAGGTCGTCGGGGCGACGACGCTGGAGGAGTACCGCCGCCACGTCGAGTCCGACCCGGCGCTGGAGCGGCGCTTCGCCCCGATCACCGTCGACGAGCCGAGCGTCGAGCAGACCGTCGCCATCCTCGACGGCCTGCGGGCGCGCTACGAGGACCACCACGGCGTCCGGCTGCCCGAGGACGCCCGCCGCGCGGCCGTCGAGCTGACCGCCCGCCACGTCCGCGACCGCTTCCTGCCCGACAAGGCGATCGACGCGATGGACACCGCGGCGGCGCGCGTGCGCCTGCGGCGCGGCGACGACCCGGGCGCGTCGAACACCGTGACCGTCGGCGACATCGCCCAGGTCGTCGCCGACCGGACCGGCCTGCCCGTCGCCCACCTCACCGACTCCGAGCGCACGCGGCTGCTCGGGCTCGCCGACCACCTGCGCCGCCGGGTCGTCGGTCAGGAGCCCGCGCTCGAGGCCGTCACGGACGCGGTGCTCGCGGGTCGGGCGGGCATGGGGCAGCCGGGCCGGCCGGTGGCGTCGTTCCTGTTCGCGGGCCCGACCGGGGTCGGCAAGACCGAGCTCGCCCGGGCGCTCGCCGAGGCCCTGCACGGGTCCGACGAGCGCCTCGTGCGCCTCGACCTGGGCGAGTTCCGCGAGGCCCACACCGTCGCCCGGCTCACCGGCGCGCCCCCCGGCTACGTCGGGCACGACCGCCCCGGCGAGCTGACCGAGGCGCTGCGGCGCACGCCGTCGTGCGTGGTGCTGCTCGACGAGATCGAGAAGGCGCACCCGGACGTGCTGGCCCTGCTGCTCGGGGTGCTCGACGCCGGGCGCCTCACCGACGGGCGCGGGCGCACGGTGTCGTTCGCCGACGCCGTGGTGATCATGACGAGCAACCTCGGCGCCGCCGCGCTGACCGAGGGCCGTGACCCCGACGAGGCCCGCGCGAGCGTGCTCGCCGCCCTGGCCCGGGCGCTGCGCCCGGAGTTCCTCGGGCGCGTGGACGAGGTCGTGCTGTTCACCCCGCTCGACAAGGACGCCCGGCGCGCGGTGGTCGAGCTGCTCCTCGACGGCACCCGCGAGCGGCTCGCCGCGCAGGAGGTCGGGCTGACCGTCACGCCCGCGGCCGTCGACGCCATCGTCGCCCGGGGCCACGACCCGGCCCTCGGCGCCCGGCCGATGCGCCGCGTCGTCACCCGGGAGGTCGACCGGGCCCTGTCGCGGCGCATCGTGGCCGGCGCCCTGCGCCCCGGCGGGAACGCCACGATCGACGCCCCCGACCCGGACGGCCCGCTGACCATCGAGGTCACCGGCTAGCTACTCCACGGTCACGCTCTTGGCGAGGTTGCGGGGCTTGTCGATGTCGCGGCCCAGCACCGCGGCGCAGTGGTAGGCCAGGAGCTGCAGCGGGACGCCGAGCAGGATCGGGTCGAGCTCGGGCTCGAGGCGCGGGACGCGCAGCACGGCGTCCGCGAGCCCCTCGGGGAGCTGGGCGTTCGTCACCGCGATCACGGGCCCGCCGCGGGCGCGGATCTGCTCGATGGTGCTGATGTTCTTGGCCAGCAGCTCGTCGTCGGGGACGACCACCACGCACGGCATCTGCGCGTCGACGAGGGCGAGCGGGCCGTGCTTGAGCTCCGCGGCCGCGTACGCCTCGGCGTGCACGTAGGAGATCTCCTTGAGCTTCTGGGCGCCCTCGCGGGCGACGGCCGCCCCGCGCACCCGGCCGAGGTAGAACATCGAGCGCGCGTCGGCGTAGCGGCGGGCGACCTCGGCGACGTCGTCGCTCGACTGCAGCGCGGTCTCCACGGCGTCGGGGAGGCGCCGCAGACCCTCGACGAGCCGCGTGCCGTGCGCCGCGGAGAGATCCCGGACGCGGCCGAGCAGCAGCGCGAGCAGCGTGAACGACGTCGCCATCGAGCTGAACGCCTTCGTCGAGGCCACCGAGACCTCGGGCCCGGCGTGCAGGAACATCCCGGCGCCGCACTGGCGCGCGATGGCCGAGCCGATGACGTTGACGACGCCGACGACCCGCCCGCCCTTGCGCTGGAGCTCCTCGACGGCGGCGAGGGTGTCGATGGTCTCGCCGGACTGGCTCACCGCGACGTAGAGCGTCTCGGGGTCGACGAGCGGGTTGCGGTAGCGGAACTCGCTGGCCTGCTCCGCGTCGGCGGGGATGCGGGCGAGCTCCTCGACGAGGCCGGCCCCGATCTGCCCGGCGTAGAGCGCGGACCCGCACCCGAGGAACGTCACGCGGCGGATGCCGCGCAGCTCGCGGGGGTCGAGGCGCAGCCCGTCGAGGCGCGCGGTGGCGAAGCGGGTGTCGAGGCGCCCGGCCAGCACGCGGCGCAGGGCCGCGGGCTGCTCGTGGATCTCCTTGGACAGGAAGTCCTCGTGGCCGTCGAGCTCGTAGTCGGCGTCGTCGACGTCGACCTCGGTGGGCGGCCCGAGCCGCGAGCCCTCGTAGCCGGCGGCGGTCAGCGTCGCGAGCTCGCCGTCGGCGAGGAACACGACCTGGCGGGTGTGCCGGACCAGCGCCGCGACGTCGGACGCCACGAACATCTCGCCGTCGCCGAGGCCGAGCACGATCGGGCTGCCGTTCCGGGCGACGACGAGCTCGTCGGGGTTGCGGGCGTCGAGCACGACGAGCCCGTAGGTGCCCTCGACGACGCGCAGGGCCTCGCGGACGGCCTCCTCGAGCGAGCTCGACCCGGCGTCCAGCGCCCGCGCGACGAGGTGCGGGAGGACCTCGGTGTCGGTGTCGGACTTCAGCGTCACGCCGTCGGCGACCAGCTTGGCGCGCAGCTCGTCGGCGTTCTCGAGGATGCCGTTGTGCACGACGGCGATGCGCCCGGCCGCGTCGGTGTGGGGATGGGCGTTGCGCTCGCTCGGCTCCCCGTGGGTGGCCCAGCGGGTGTGGGCGATGCCGGTGCGCCCGGGCTGGTCGTCCTCGCCGACGGCGGCGCGCAGGTCGTCCACGCGGCCGGCCGACCGGGTGGTGCGCAGGGCCTTGCGGTGGGCGACGGCCAGGCCGGCCGAGTCGTAGCCGCGGTACTCCAGGCGGGCGAGCCCGTCGACCAGGATCTTCGTCGCCGGTCTCGGGCCGACGTACCCCACGATGCCGCACATGATCTTCTTCCCCCTCTATCCGTAGACCATCCGGCGCAGGCGCCGCTCGCTGACCTCGCCGGGTGCGACCGGGCGGTGCGCGAGCTCGTCGGCGATCACCGTCCAGATCTCGGCGTTCCGGCGGTCGCGCGCCTGCAGCTCCCGGTGACGGCGGCGCACGAACTCCTCGGTGGTCTCCGAGTAGAAGGCGACGACGTCGGCCACCACGCGCGCGGCGACCTCCCCGGGAAGACCCGTCGAGGCGGCGACGTGGCGCACCAGCTCGGGGTCCATATCGATACAGAGTGCCGGGTCGAGCCTGCGAGGGCCAGTTTTCTGCCCGAAGTCGGGCACAGGATGACGCTTCGCACGATCTGCGCCACACCGCGCACCGGCCCTCGAGGGTGCACTAGCGTCGCCGGGTGGGCTCGGGCGGGTACGTCGACGTGCTCACGACGGCCCACGTCACGGTGCGCGCCCGGCCGGGGGCGATCGAGGTCCGCGAGCGCGCGGGGAGCCGTGACGACGCGACGATCGTCGCGGTGCTGGTCTTCGCGATCGGTGGGGCGGTCGGGCTGGTGACCGCGCCGGTGTCGGTGGCGACCTGGGTGCTCGGGCCGTTCGTGGTGCTGTTCGGCGTGTTCGGGGTCTGGTCGCTCGTGCGGCGGTGGACGAGCCCGGCGGTGCACCTGGACTGCGTCGCGTGGACCGCGGCCGGCCCGGGAATCCCGCGACGACGCTCGTTCGGGCGCCCGCCCGTCGTGCACACCGCCGTCGCCCGGGACCGCTACGGCAGCGCGAACGTGGCGCTGACGGCGCAGGGACGCTCGACGGTCGTCGTCGGGCGGATCCCCGACGACGAGGCCGAGGAGGTCGCGCGGTGCCTGCGGCGCCTGGTGCGCGAGCGCGACCTCAGGACGTGATCAGCCGGCTAGCTCGTGATGTCCTTGCGGCGGAACCACCAGACCGCCGTCGCGCCGAAGGCGATGCACCAGACCAGGGCCGACAGGACGCCGCGGGCGAGGTCGGTGCCGTCGACGTCGAGGGTGAGCAGGTCGGCGAAGGCGAAGACGTCGTGGGTCGGCAGGACGTTGCGCAGCGAGCCCAGCGCGTCGACCGTGTCGAGGATCTGGGACAGGATCGACACGAGGACCGCCCCGCCGACCGCGCCGAGCGGTGCATCGGTGACCACCGAGAGCAGCGTGGCCACGCCCGCCACCCACAGCAGGTGGATCGCCAGGTAGATCACCGCGAGCAGGATGCGCACGAGCGCCGTGCCGTAGGGCAGGGACTCGCCGGTGGGGGAGAGGTAGTCGCCCGCCCCGTACACCGCGGTGCCGAGCAGCACGGCCACCACGGGCAGCACGACGAGCGTGGTCAGGGACAGGATCGCCGCGACGATCGCCTTCTGCCGCAGCAGGCGCACCCGGGGCACGGGGATCGCGAGCAGGTAGCGCAGCGACGACCACGAGGCCTCGCTCGCGACGGTGTCGCCGAAGAACAGCGCCACGACCACGACGAACAGGAAGCTCGCCGACGAGAACAGCGCGAAGACCGCGAAGTTCGGGCCCGAGGCCTGGGCGAGGTCGGTGAGGCTGGTGGCGGCCGCGCCGGGTGTGGGGTCGTCGCCGACCGAGAACGCGATCCACAGGATCACCGGGAGCAGGGCGAACAGCGCCAGCGTCACCTGGGTGCGCCGGCGTCGCCACTGGCGCGCGAGCTCCACCCGGACCGGCAGCGTGCGGGCTCCCTCGACCGTCGTGCTCACAGCGCTCACGACGAGCCCTCCTCACCGATCAGCGCGAGGAACGCGTCCTCGAGGCGGCGCCGGGGTCCGACCCCACGCACGTCGAACCCGGCCTCCACCAGCGAGCGCACCACCTCGGAGCGGTCGACGTCGCCGAGGTCGACGAGCACGACCTCGGCGTCGGACGCGTCGGCCTCGACCCCGCGCACCCCGTTGCGCCCGCGCAGCACGGACACCGCCTCGTCGCGGCGGTCCGGGGCCACCGTGACGGCGACCTGGCCGCCGGCAACGAGCTCGGCGACCTCGCCGGTCGCGACGACCTTGCCGCGGTGCATGACCACGACGTGGTCGCAGGTCTGCTCGACCTCGGCGAGCAGGTGGCTCGACACGAGCACCGTGCGCGACCCGTCGCGGGCGTAGGAGCGCAGCACCTCGCGCATCGCGTGGATCTGGGGCGGGTCGAGGCCGTTGGTGGGCTCGTCGAGCACGAGCAGGTCGGGCAGCCCGAGCATCGCCTGGGCGATGGCGAGGCGCTGGCGCATGCCCTGGCTGTAGGTGCGCACGGTCCGGTCCACCGCGGCGCCCAGCCCGGCGATCTCCAGGGCCTCCTCGAGATGTGCGTCCTCGGCGGGGCGTCCGGTGGCGGCCCAGTACAGCTCGAGGTTGTCGCGCCCGGTGAGGTGCGGCAGGAACCCGGCGCCCTCGACGAACGCGCCGACGCGCCCCAGCACCGGCGCGCCCGCCACGACTCGGCGCCCGAAGAGGCGCAGCTCGCCCGCGGTCGGGGCGATGAGCCCGAGCAGCATGCGCAGCGTCGTCGTCTTCCCGGCGCCGTTGGGTCCGAGCAGGCCGAGGACCTGGCCGCGCTCGACCGTGAACGAGACGTCGTCGACGGCGACGAGCCCGCTGGGCCACGACTTGGAGAGCCCGCGGACCACCAGGGGCGTCTCGGCGAGGTCTTCCTCGAGGGCGAGCGCGCCGCCGGGCTCGAGGTCGCGACGTCGACGGCGGACGGCGAGCACCCGCGCGACCAGCCACGCGACGAGCACGCCGAGCAGCAGCACGCCGGCCGCCACGAGCGGGGCGAGCGGCACCGAGGTCCCGCTGCGGACGTCGCCGGGGACCGTCGGCACCGAGAGCGACGCGTCCCCGGCGAGCCCGATCCGGTGCACCGCCGGCGCGACGGCCGGCGAGTACGCCTGGTCGGTGGTCGAGAGGACGACCTCCAGGCGGTGGCCGGCGGCGAGCGTCGCCACCACGGCCGGGAGGCTGACCGTCACCTCGGTGGGCGTCGGGCCGGGCGCGGGCAGGCGCAGCGGCGACACCGCGTTGCCCAGCAGCGTGCGGGTGCCCGGCGCGCCGTCCCCGGCGGCCACGTCGTAGACCTTGGCGAACAGCACCGGTTCGCCCGTGGGCCGGTCGGGCACCGAGGACACGGTCACGCGGACCTGCGGGGCGCCGGCGACGACCGTGCGCGCGGGCAGCGGGTCGGTGGTGAAGCGTGCCGCCTGACCCGGCAGGTCGGAGGCGAGCCGGCCGAGCAGCGCGCTCGCGCCGCCGCCACCGCCTCCTCCGCCACCCCCGCCGGAACCGCCGCCGGAACCTCCGGAGTCGCCGTCCTCCTCGTCGTCACCCGAACCGCCGCCCGCCGCGCCCCCGGCGAGACCGGCGAGACCGGGCACCGACGAGATCGCCGACGGCGCGCCGCCGGCCGGGGCCACGACGTCCTGCGGGTCTCCGCGCAGCGCGACGGGCGTGCGCTCGGTGCCCGGTCCGGCCTCGAGACCGGGGTAGACGCTCGCGGTGATCGTGCGCTGGGTCGGGGCCCGGCGCGCCTGCACCCCGGACGGCACGACGTAGGTGAAGGCGTTCCCGGGGTCGCCCGCGGTCCCGGCGAGGTGGTGGTCGAACCACGCCTGCATGCGCTCGTCGGTGCGCTGGTCCGGCTCGCCGCCGTCGTGGCCGCCCGCGAACCAGCTGACCGCCACCGTGCCCCCGCCGGCCGCGATCTGGCGGGCGGTGGCGTCGGCCTGGTCGAGCCCGAAGAGCGTGTCCCGCTCGCCCTGCACGAGCAGGGTCGGCGCGGTGATGCGGCCGGCGACGCTGGCCGGGGAGGCGCGGTCGAAGAAGGTCGCGAGGTCGGCGGGCTCGCGCCCGGTGGTGATGGCGGCGACGTACCCGGCGCACACCTCGGGGAGGAACCGTCCGCACACCTGCGGCGCGGCCTGCTCCTGGCCGGGCGCGGGCCGCGACCCGCTGCCGAAGAACAGCGCGGCCCACGCGCGCTTGAACACGCCGTCCGGCGCGGCGGCGCTCGCCGCGGGCGTGGTGGCGGGGTCGGGACCGGCGCGGTTCGGGAAGAGCGACTGGCCCAGGTCGTTCCAGGTGATCACCGGGATGGTGGCGTCGACGCGGCGGTCGTACCCCGCGAGCAGCAGCGCGAGCGCACCGCCGTACGACGCCCCGGTGACGCCGACGCGCGGATCGCCGGGCGCGTCCTGGCGGACCTCCGGGCGCGCGGCCAGCCAGTCGACGAGCTGCTGGGCGTCGGCGACCTCGTACTCGGGGGAGTTCATCGCGATCTGCCCGGTGCTCGCCCCGAACCCGCGCGCCGACCACGCCAGCGCCACGTACCCCCGGGCGGCCCAGGCGCGTGCCTCGTCCGCCACGGTCTGCTTGCTCCCGCCGAAACCGTGCGCGACGAGCACCGCAGGCGCCGGACCGGTCGTCGCCGGGAGCCACAGGGTCGCGTCGAGGCTCTGCGGCTGGTCGCGCGCCGGGCCGTCCCGCACGTCGATGCGGACGTCCTCGCTGCGCACCCCACCACTGCCGGGCGTGGGGGCGGCCGCGACCGTCGAGAGCCCGAGCAGTCCGACGGCGAGCACGACCCCGAGGACCCGGAGCGGGCGGCTGATCACCCGCGCACGTTAACCCTCACCGTCTGTGTCCGTCGTGAGCAACCGGTCCTGGTGCCCAGCGCCACTCGGGGCCCTGTCGCGCTCAGTTCACCGAGGTGACACACTCGGTGGCGGAGGGGAGTATCCCCGCGCGTCGGCCTCGTCAGCACGGCCGCCGCACCGGTGCGAAAGACCGGTGTCGGTGCCCGGGGCCGCCGGTCGCCGAGCCAGGTCATTGTGGCTGGGCGGCGGGAGAGACCTCCGGTGTTCACGTCTGCCCTGACGTCGCCGGAGATGGAGACCTCTCGCCATGTATGTGCCGTTCTGGGTGTGGGCGCTCACCATCGTGGGCCTGCTCGCCGTCCTCGCCCTCGACCTGGCGATCGTCGGCCGCAGGCCCCACGAGGTCAGCGTGCGCGAGGCGGCCCGCTGGGTGGGCGTCTACATCGGCCTCGCCGCGCTCTTCGCCGCCGGCCTGTACCTCGTGGCCGGGCGCGACCCCGCCACCGCGTTCGTGGCCGGCTACATCACCGAGTACTCGCTCTCGGTCGACAACCTGTTCGTGTTCCTGCTGATCATGAGCGCGTTCGCGGTGCCGAAGGTCTACCAGCACCGGGTCCTGCTCTTCGGCATCCTCATCGCGCTCGTCCTGCGCGGTGCCTTCATCCTCGCCGGCGCGGCCGTCATCGAGCGGTTCAGCTGGGTGTTCTACCTGTTCGGCGCGTTCCTCGTGCTCACCGCGATCAAGGTCGTGATGGAGTCCGACGAGGACGAGGAGTTCAAGGAGAACGCCGCGCTGCGGCTCGTGCGGCGCGTCCTGCCGGTCACGGACGACTTCGTCGGCTCCCGCTCGGTGGTGCGCCGCCGCGACGGCCAGGGGCGGCTGCGGTGGTTCGTCACGCCGATGCTCATGGTGATGATCGCGATCGGCATGACCGACCTGCTGTTCGCGCTCGACTCGATCCCCGCGATCTTCGGGCTCACCCGCGACCCCTACATCGTCTTCACCGCGAACATGTTCGCGCTCATGGGTCTGCGCCAGCTCTACTTCCTGCTCGGCGGGCTGCTCAAGAAGCTCGTGTACCTGTCGTACGGCCTCGGCGTGATCCTCGCGTTCATCGGCGTGAAGCTCGTCCTCGAGGCCCTGCACACCAACACCGTGCCGTTCATCAACGGCGGCGAGCCCCTGGGCGTCCCGACGATCGGGATCGAGCTGTCCCTCGGCGTCATCGTCGGTGTGCTCCTGATCACCACGGTCGCCAGCCTGATCAAGGTCCGGTTCTTCCCGGGCGACGACGACCGCCCGAGCGCAGACCGGCCGTCCGAGGACACGGCGCCGGGTGACGGCGACGAGACCTGGCGCGAGCCGGCGTCCACGGGCGGGTTCCGTTCCCCCGGGGCCTGATCCCGCCCCGCCCTCCTCACCGGGGGACCACCGCCGGCGCGGTGGGGTGGCACCCTCGAGAGCAGTCGTTGATGAGGGAGTCGGGACGTCGGTGGCGGGACTGTCGGGGCGCGCATGGCGCTGGGCCGTGGTGGCCGTGGTCGCGGCGCTCCTGGTGGGCATCCCCGCCGCGATCGCGGCCCGGCCCGGTGACGCCCGCGCCGACCCGCAGGCGCTGCGCGAGCTCATCGGGTCCTCCGCCGACCGTCCGTGGACCGGCTACGCCGAGGCCCGCGCGGCGCTGGGACTGCCGCGGATCGCCCAGCTCTCCGACGTGACGACGCTGCTCTCGGGCGTGACGCGCATGCGGGGCTGGTACGCCGCGCCGGACCGGGCGCGCTACGACGTGCTCTCGCCGGTGGGGGAGCGCGACCGGTACGTGACCCCGCGCGGGCAGGCGGTCTGGGACTACGGCGCCGAGCTGCTCACGGTCGTCGCCCGCGACCCGCAGGTGCGCCTGCCCCGCCCCGAGGACCTGCTCCCGCCCGAGCTGGCGCGCCGCCTGCTGTCCGGGACCTCGTCGAGCGACCCCGCGACGGCGCTGCCCGCCCGCCGCGTCGCCGGGGTGGACGCTGCCGGGGTGCGGGTCACGATCGCCGACCCCGAGACCACCGTCGGCGCCGTCGACGTCTGGGCCGACCCGGAGACGGGGCTGCCGGTGGCCGTCGACGTGCGGGCCAAGGGCGTCGCCGACCCGCTGATCACCACGTCGTTCGGCGAGCTCGAGCAGGGCCCGCCCGACCCCGCCGCGCTGACGCCCCGGCAGGGCCCCGGCGCCGGCGTGACGCGCAGCCCGACGTCGGACCTGTTCGGCGTGCTCGGACGCGGTGACGGCCGGACGCTGCCCGCCTCCCTCGCCGGGCGGGACCGCGAGCCCGTCGAGCGCGGTTTCCCGGCGCTCGGCCACTACGGCACGACGCTCGGGCAGCTCATCGCCGTGCCGCTGCCCCCCGACCTCGCCGGGACGCTGCTCTCGGGCATCCAGCGCGCCGGCGCCGGGCGCACGCTGACCGTGGAGGGCCAGGGGTCGGCGCTGGAGACCCCGCTGCTGACCCTCGCCGTGGTGCGCAGTGACGACGGCTCGCGGGCGTGGGCGCTCGCGGGTCTCGTGCCGCCGGCCGCGATCGACAGCGGCGCCACCGATCTGCTGGCGGGGGGCCGGTCGTGAGCGCCCCTCTGGTCATCGAGACCCGTGGCCTGACCAAGCGCTTCGGCGCCCACGTGGCCGTCGACGACGTCGACCTGCACGTCGTCGAGGGTGCGCGCTACGGCTTCCTCGGCCCCAACGGGTCGGGCAAGACGACGATGGTCCGGATGCTGCTCGGCCTGGTCTACGCGACGCGGGGCGAGATCACGGTGCTGGGGCGGCCGGTCCCGTCGCGGGTGGCGGAGGTGCTGCCGGAGATCGGGGCGATGGTCGAGGGCCCCGCGGCGTACCCGCACCTGTCCGGGCGGGCGAACCTCGCGCTGCTGGACGCGGCCGGTCCCCGGCGCCGGTCGACCGGCCGGAGCCGGCGCCGCCGCGTCGAGGAGGTGCTCGAGCGGGTCGGGCTCGGGGCGATCGACCGGCGACCGGTGCGCGCGTACTCGCTCGGGATGCGCCAGCGTCTCGGGCTGGCCGGGGCGCTGCTCGACGAGCCGCGGCTGCTCGTGCTCGACGAGCCCACCAACGGGCTCGACCCCCACGGGATCCGCGAGGTCCGGGACCTGCTGATCGAGCTCAACGAGCGCGGCACCACGGTCTTCCTGTCCAGCCACCTGCTCGCCGAGATCGAGGCGCTCTGCACGACGGTAGGCGTGGTCGACCGCGGGCGGCTCGTGCTCGAGGACGACCTGGACGCGGTCCGCGGCCCGACAGGGCGCCTCGTCGTCCGGACGCCGGACCCGGACGCGGCGGCCCGCGTGCTCGGGCGGGCGGTGGCCGAGCGCCACGACCACACCCTCGTCGTCGACGCGGCCCCCGGCGGCCCGCCGGCGCTCGCGCGCCACCTCGTCGAGAACGGCGTGCCGCTCGACGGGCTCGTCGAGCAGCGCCGGAGCCTGGAGGACGTGGTGGTGTCGTTGACGGGGCCCGGGTCGGACACGTCCCGCTCTCGGCGGAACGGGGCACGCCCGTGATCGGTGTCGAGCTGCAGAAGCTCGTCCGCCGCCCCCGCACGTGGGTGGCGGTCGGCCTGTTGTGCCTGCTGCCGACGATCGTGGCGGTCTTCCTCGCCACGACCCGGATCTCGCCGCCGCCCGGGCAGGGCGCGGCGTTCCTGTCGGCAGTGCTGCAGTCGGGCTCGCTGTACCCCGCGGCCGCGCTGGCGCTGGTGCTGCCGATCTTCCTGCCGGTCGCGGTGGCGGTGATCGCGGGCGACTCGGTGGCGGGGGAGTCGTCGCAGGGCACGTTGCGCTACCTGCTGGTGCGCCCGGTGCGGCGGACGTCGCTGCTCGTCGCCAAGCTCGTCGCGGTCGTGGTGTTCGTCGTGGGGTCGGTGCTCGCGGTGGCGGGCTCGTCGTACGTGGTCGGGGTGTCGCTGTTCGGGGCGGGCGACCCGGTGGCCGTGGTCCGCGCGCTGCCGGAGGTCACCGGCGGCGACGACGCCGTCGCGGGCACCGGACCGGAGGCGGCGCCGGCGGGCGGGCAGGTCGGGGGTTCCGCGGCCGCGTCCGGCGGGCAGGCGCAACGACCCGGCGCCGACACCGGCGACGCCACCGCCGTCGACCCCGACGCGGCCCGGGAGCGCGCGCAGGCCTCGGTGTCGTCGCTGTCGGGCGAGGCGCTCTCGCCCGCCGACCTGGCCGCCCGCCTGCTCGGCGCGATGGGCTACGTGACGGTGTCGATGCTCGGCGTCGCGGCGATCGCGCTGTTCCTCTCGACGATCACGACGTCCTCGCTCGGCGCCACCCTTGGCGCCCTGGCGGCGCTGATCACGAGCCAGGTGCTGGTCAGCCTGGACGCCGCGGCGTCCGTGACCCCGTACCTGCCGACCCGGTACTGGCTGGCGTGGGTCGACTTCTTCCGCGACCCGATCTTCCTGCGCGACATCACGGCGGGCCTGTGGCTCCAGGCCGGCTACGTCGTGGTGCTCATGCTCGCGGCGTGGGCGAACTTCACGACGAAGGACGTGACGAGTTAGCTAGCGGCTGTCGAGCCCCGGGGTGTGCGAGCGATGCGGCATCGCTGGCGTGTCTCGGGGTGTGTCAGCGTGGCGGCCACGCTGGCGTTGAACGTCAGGATCGCCACCAGCTCGAATGGCGCGACACGCCGAGGCCGGATCGGGGCTCTGACCTGCGGTTCTTGATCGTCTGGGACTGTCGGGGGTCGGGGCTAGCGTCTGTTCCGTGAGCATCGACGACCGCGCGGCCGGCACCCCGGTGCCGTACGGCGTGCTCGACGCGCTCGAGCTCTCGGGGCTGGCGGACCTGGCCGGGGCGGAGGTCATCGATCACGCGCGGGCGTGTTTCCGGGCCCGTAACCAGGCCACCGCCCGGTTCCTGACCGCGTTGCACGAGGCCGGGCGTGCGGTGGACGGGCAGAAAGGTCGGCGGGCGCTGCTCGATGAGTTCTCCGGCGACGAGGCCGCCGCGGCGCTGGGCTGGTCGCGGGCGATGGCCTCCCGCTGGCTGGATCTCGCCGAGGATCTGCTGCGCCGCCTGCCCGAGGTGCACGCCGCGATGCGCGGCGGCGAGCTCGACGATTCGAAGGCCCGGGTGATCTCGGACTGGACCCGCGACCTGGCCGACGACCACGCCCACCACGTGTGCGCGGTGGTGCTGCCCGAAGCACCTGGGCTGACCGTCTCGGCGTTGATCGAGCGGATTCAGCAGGTCGCGACCGCGCTGGACCCGCAGTGGGCCGAGCGCCGGGAGCGCACCGCCGAGAAGCAGGCGCGGGTGCTGTCCTCGCGGAACCCCGTCGGGCACGGCGAACGTGTGCGGCTACGACCTGCCGATGGAGCGCACCGCGGTCGGGATGGCGCGCCTGGAGGCGCTCGCGGCGGCGCTGCGCCGTCGCGGGGTGCCGGTGAAGATCGGGACGTTGCGGGCGCACGTGTACATGGCGTTGTTCGACGGCACCGCGGTCGGGCTCGACGACGACGCCCTGCTCGACCTGCTCGCCACCGAACTCGGACTAGACGACACCGACAACGGGCCGAGCGACCACGGACCCAACGACGGCCCCGACGATGACGGCCCCGACGACGACGGCCCGGACGACGACGGCCCGGACGACGACGGACCCGACGGCGGCGGCCCAAGCGACGGCGGCGGCCCGTGCGAGGGCGGCGGCCCAAGCGACGGCGGCGGCCCGAGCGACGGCGGCGGCGGTCCGAACGACAGCGAGAGCCCGAGCGACAGCTCGAACGACGGCGGCGGTTCGGATGATGGCGGCCGCCATACCGACAGTCGGTCCGACCGCAGCCCGGACATCGGCGGAGCGAACGACGCCGGCGACAACCCGGACGACGGGCCAGACGGCGGGGGCGGTCCGAACGACGGCGGGCCCGACAGCAGTCCGGACATCGGCGAGCCGAACAACGGCGACGGCCTGAGCGACGGGCCGGAGGACACCGACGATCCAAGGGACAGCGAGCCCACCGATGGGTCCCGCCAGGACAGGTCCCGCGCCGACCCCGGCCCCGACCCCGACGGCGGCGACGACCCGGGCGGTCGCAACGCGGGGACCGAGCCCGCGTCCCGTTCCGGGGTGCGGGACGGGACCGTCGAGGTGCGGGTACGACTAACGACTGCGCTCGGGCTCGACGACCTCCCCGCCCAGCTACCGGGCTGGGGCACCGTCATCGCCCGCACCGCGCGCAATCTGCTCGAGCGCTACCGCCGCGGCGAATGGCGCGTCGTGCTCACCGACCCCGACGGCCGCCTCGAACACCTCTGCTCGCCCGCCGCCGACCCGCCGGCCACATCGACCGCGCCGAGCCGCCGTCCGGGATCGGGCGACCACCCGGCCCCCGCCGCCACCAGCGGCGGGGGCGGGCAGGACCAGCCATCGTCGAACTCCAGGTCCCGACGACGCTGCTCGCCGCCCTCCACCCCGACCACCACCCCGGATGGACGTTGCTGCTGCGCGAACTCCAGGCGCGCCTACCCGGACTCGCCGCGCGCACCAGGAACGGGCCGCCGCGCGGCCCCGACGACCACATCCACCCCGCCGACGCCCGGCAGCGGCGGCCCAGCGCCGAGATCGACCGCTGGGTCCGCGCCCGCGACGGCACCTGCATCGCCCCCGCCTGCGGACGCCCCGCCCACAGCACCGACCTCGACCACACCCTCGACCACGCCGCCGGCGGACCCTCGCTGAGCCGCAACCTCGGCGCCCTGTGCCGCCACCACCACCGCGCCAAACACGACGCCGGCTGGCGGATCGCCCAACCCGAACCCGGCCACTTCCACATCACCACGCGCGCCGGCGCCCGCTACGACACCCGACCCCGCCGCATCCTCGAACCCCTCCCACAACCCCGACCCACCGCCACGCCACGGCCCCTCCCCGCCCACGAACAGCACCACGACGACCCCCACGCCGACCACGCCGACCACGACGACCTCGTGCGCAGCCTCGAGCCACGCCGCCCGCGCGCCCGCCGACCCGAGAACCCCGCGCCCCGCACCGACGCCCAACGCGCCAGCCTCCGACGCCGCGCCGACCCACCGAGCGCCGTCCCGGACCCGGACCCGCCGCCCTTCTGACGCGCTACTCGACCCCGTTCACGATCCGGATCTCCCGCGTCGCGCCGTCGCCCAGCGCCTCGAGGGCGCGCTGGTAGGCGGGCGAGTGGTACGCGGCGACGGCCGCGTCCACCGACGGGAACTCGACGACCGTGACCCGCGGGACCTCGCCGCCCTCGAGCACCGCGGCCGGTTCCCCACGCGCGAGGAAACGCCCGCCGCCCGCGAGCATCGCCGGGCCGGCGAGCTCGACGTAGGCGGCGAGCTTCTCGGTGTCGTGGATCGCCGTGAACGTGTTGATCCAGTACGCGCGGGGCACGCCCGCGAACCTAGGCCCCCGACTCGCCCTCGGACCGCAAGGCGTCGCATTGGTCCGGGTCGGCGGTCGGCAGCGGACCGGTGCCCAGGGCGCGCAGCACCAGCCCGACGGCGAGCGGGTCGCTCGGCAGCCGCGAGTGGACGATCGTCGCGTCGGAGCACACGTCCTGGAGCCGGATGGCGTCCGTGCCGGGCAGCTCGGCGGACTCGGGCGGCGTCACCGTCTCGTCGTCGGCGGTCCACAGCGACACCCACGGCAGGTCCGGCGGGGCGGTCGCGAGCCCGCTGAGCAGCGCGCTCCCGGGAGCGAGCTGCTGGCACGCCCGCGGGCACGCGCCCGGCACCAGCGCGCCGCCGGCCGCCGCCAGCTCCGCGCCCCGCAGCGGCGACCCGAGGGTCACGACCCGTCGCACGGCGGGCGCGGTGCGGCCGCGGTCGAGGTAGACGCGGGTGGCGACCCCGCCCGCCGAGTAGCCGACGACGTCCACGGACGGCTCGCCGTCGTCGAGGAGCCCGCGCACGGTGTCGTCGATCGCGGCGCCCTGGGCCACGAGGTCACCGGTCCCGCCCGACGGGAGCTCGACGATCACCGCGCGCCGCCCCTCGGTCCGCAGCCGCTCGGTGAGCCCGATGAACGCCGCGCGGTTGCCGCCGTAGCCCGGGACGAGCACGACCGCCCCCGGCACGTCGGGGTCGGCGCGCGGCGGGACCCGGTACTCCTGGGCCACACCGACGCCCACGAGCACCGCGACGACGGCCGCCACCGCGAGCAGGGCGAGCACGAAGACCCGCCGGCGCGGTGCCAGCCCGCCGAGCGGGGCCCGTTCGGGCCAGGACCCCCGCCGGAACGCCATGGCCCCCAGTGTGCCCGGGACGGGTCGTGAGACGGTGAGTCCCGTGGCCGCCCCCAGCACCGATGACGTGACCATCGCCGCCGACGCCGCCGCGCTCGCGAAGCGCCTCGAGCCCCTGCACTCGATGATCTACTTCGTGCCCGAGATCGGGGAGGAGCTCAAGGAACTAGGCGTCCGCCCCCGCGACCAGTACTTCGCGCAGCGCTCCGCCCCGATGGGCGCGGTCGGCCCCGGACTGGTCGCCGCGACGTTCTTCAACTTCAACCCGGCGCTGATCGCCCGGTCGGTGCCGTCGGTGTGGGCGAGCGCCTCGCCCGGCGACGTCGTCAACGCCCGCCTGCGCGCGGCCGACGGTGCCCTGCGCCGCTTCCTCGGCGACGAGGTGTCGTCGCCGGCGGTCCGGGAGTCCGCCGAGCTCGCCCGCCGCGCCTGCGAGGGCGCGACGCCCGAGGACCGCCCGCTCTACGCCGGCCACGCCGACCTGCCCTGGCCCGACGAGCCCCACCTCGACCTCTGGCACGCGGTGACGCTGCTGCGCGAGCACCGCGGTGACGCGCACCTGCACGCCCTGGTCTCGGCCGGTCTCTCCGGCATCGAGGCCCTGGTCACCCACGTCGCCACGGGCACGGGCTTCACGGTCGCGTTCGCCCAGCAGAGCCGCGGCTGGTCGCCGGAGCAGTGGGCCGACGCCAAGGCGGCCCTCGCCGAGCGCGGCCTCATGGAGGGCGACGCCCTCACCGCGGACGGCGAGGCGCTGCGCCGCGAGATCGAGGACCACACGACGCGCATGTCGCTCGGCCCCTGGCGCCGGCTCGGCGCCGACGGGGTCGCCCGGCTCACCGAGATCTCGAAGCCGCTCTCGAAGGCGGTCCTCCCGGCGTTCGCTGTCGAGGGCGTCTTCGCGAAGAAGTCGCCCCGCCACCAGCAGGGCTGACCGTCAGGACAGCTGCTGCGGCGTGCCCGGCGCGCCGTCCACCGCCTTGTCAGAGCGCGACCGCTTCGCCAGCCAGATCCCGCCGCCGACGACGAGCGCCACCGGCACGAGCCAGAGCAGCGCGCCGAAGAGCCACTGCACGAGCGGCCAGACGACCCCGCCGATGACCACGAGCGCGCCGATACCCACCAGAACCCACACCACGATCCTCATGACCTCGATGCTGGGCCTCGCTGCGGCCCGGCGGCTCGGGGTGCCACCCTGGTGTTCATGCGGGTGGTCGTGGTCGGGGCGGGCATCGTCGGGCTCGCGACGGCGTACCAGCTGATCACGTCAGGTGCCACGGTGCGGTGCCTCGACGCCGGCGCGCCGATGGGGGCCCGCTCGGCGGGCGACACGCGCATCTTCCGCGTGGCCCACGGCGACGCCGGGCTCGTCGCCGAGGCCCGGCGCGCCTCGGAGCTCTGGGACGACTGGTCGATCACCGCGGGCCGCACGCTCGTCGGCGGCGAGCGGGCCAAGGTCAGCGGGCCACGGGTGCCCGCCTGGTCGGCGGCGATGACCGCGGCCGGCGCGATCCACCGCGTGGTCGACGGCGTGCTGTACGACCCGGCCGGCGGCGTGCTGGACCTGGTCGCCGCCGGGGCGTTCCTCACCGCCGCCGTCCAGCCCGAGCAACAGACCGTCGAGACGATCGACCCCGACGCCACCCTCCACCTCGCCGACGGGACCACCGACCGGCCCGACGCCGTCGTCGTCGCCGCGGGCGCCGGCACGCCGGACCTGGTGCGGCCCCTCGGCGTCGACGTCCCCGCCGAGCTCGAGCACCACGCCCGCTTCACGTTCGCCGGCCCCGCCGACCAGGCCTGTCACCTCGACGCCCGCGGCGATGATCTCCCCGCCCACCCCCTCGCCAGCACCTACCAGCACCGCACGCGCTCCGGGCACTGGGCGGTCGGCGGGCACCTGCCCGACGCCGACACCGCCTGGGAGCTGGGCGCCGACGAGGTCGCCCGCCGCTCGCGCGAAGCGATCGTCGACCACGTCCGCCGCCTGCTGCCCCACCTCGACCCGACGCCGGTCGACGAGCTGCGCTGCACCCCGATGCGGGGCGCCGGCGACGGGGTCCACCGGGCCCGCACGGGGGCGGTCCACGTCGTCTGGGGTGACAACCTGGCCAAGCTCGCACCCCGCATCGGGGAGGTCGTCGCGGCCGACGTGGTGGGGGACACCCCGGTCGGCGGCGGTGCGGCAGATCACGCCCCGTAACCTGGAGGGGACGTCCACTCCCTTTTCCGGCTGGAGTTCCTGCGTGTCCGTCACCGCCCCCGAGCGTTCCGAGTCCTCTGCGGGACGCGCCGACCTGCGCAACGTCGCGATCGTCGCGCACGTCGACCACGGCAAGACGACGCTCGTCGACGCCATGTTGCGCCAGTCGGGCGCCTTCGCCGCGCGTGCCGAGCTCGTCGACCGGGTCATGGACTCCGGCGACCTCGAGCGCGAGAAGGGCATCACGATCCTCGCCAAGAACACGGCGATCCGCCGTGACGGCACGACGATCAACGTGATCGACACGCCGGGTCACGCCGACTTCGGCGGCGAGGTCGAGCGCGGGCTGTCGATGGTGGACGGCGTCGTGCTGCTCGTGGACGCCAGCGAGGGCCCGCTGCCCCAGACGCGCTTCGTGCTGCGCAAGGCGCTCGCGGCCCACCTGCCGGTGATCCTGGTCGTGAACAAGACCGACCGCGCCGACGCCCGCTGCGCCGAGGTCGTCGACGAGTCCCTCGAGCTGCTGCTCGAGCTGGCCACCGACCTCGACCTGGACGACGACGTCGTCGCCGGCCTGCTCGACCTGCCGGTGATCTACGCCAGCGCCCGCGCGGGCAAGGCGTCGACCGAGCGTCCCGCCGACGGCACCGTGCCCGACTCGCCGGACCTGCAGCCGCTGTTCGACACGCTGATGTCGCAGGTCCCGGCCCCGACCGACGACCCGAACGGCGTCCTGCAGGCCCACGTCACCAACCTCGACGCGTCGTCCTACCTCGGCCGCATCGCGCTCTGCCGCGTGCGCTCGGGCCGCATCCGCCGCGGCCAGCAGGTGGGCTGGTGCCGCGCGGACGGCTCGGTCACCCGGGTCAAGGTCACCGAGCTGCTGCGCACCGAGGCGCTCGAGCGCGTGTCGACGGAGTACGCCGACGCCGGCGACATCGTCGCCGTCGCCGGGATCGCCGACGTCACCATCGGCGACACCCTCGCCGACCCCGAGGACCCCCGCCCGCTGCCGCGCATCACGGTCGACGAGCCCGCGATCGCCATGACCATCGGCATCAACACCTCGCCGCTGGCCGGGCGCGACCCCAAGCCGGGCACCAAGCTCACCGCCCGCCTGGTGAAGAACCGCCTCGATGCCGAGCTCGTCGGCAACGTCTCGATGCGCGTGCTGCCCACCGAGCGTCCCGACGCCTGGGAGGTCCAGGGCCGCGGCGAGCTCGCGCTGGCGATCCTGGTCGAGCAGATGCGCCGCGAGGGCTTCGAGCTCACCGTCGGCAAGCCCGAGGTCGTGACGCGGACGGTCGACGGCAAGGTCCACGAGCCGTTCGAGCGCCTCTCGGTCGACGTGCCCGAGGAGCACCTCGGCGCGGTCACCCAGCTCCTCGCCGCCCGCAAGGGCGAGATGCTCGAGATGGCGCACTCGGCGTCCGGCCAGGTCCGGATGGAGTTCCGGGTGCCCTCGCGCGGCCTCATCGGCTTCCGCACCGAGTTCCTCACCGAGACCCGCGGCACCGGCATCGCCAACCAGCTCTTCGACGGCTACGGCCCCTGGGTCGGCGAGCTGCGCGCCCGCATCTCGGGCTCGCTGATCGCCGACCGCGCGGGCGCGGTGACCGGCCACGCCGTCGGGCTGCTCGCTGACCGCGGCGACCTCTTCGTCGGGCCGACCACACCGGTGTACGGCGGCATGGTCGTCGGCGAGAACTCGCGCTCGGAGGACATGGAGGTCAACATCGTCCGCGAGAAGAAGCTGACCAACATGCGTCAGTCCTCGCAGGACGTCCTCGAGCGCCTCACCCCGCCGCGCATCCTGTCCCTCGAGCAGTCCCTCGAGTTCTGCTCCGAGGACGAGTGCGTCGAGGTGACCCCGGGCGCGGTGCGCATCCGCAAGGTCATCCTCGACGCCCAGGAGCGGCACAAGGCCCGCAACCGCAGCAAGCAGGGGCTCGCCTAGATCGTCACCAGAAGGTGGGGCGCTCGATCACCTGGGTCGGCGCCTCCATCTTCTTGACCTCGCGGTGGCGTCGGTAGCGCCGGATCAGCATGGTCACCACGAGGGCGCCGAGGACGATGATCACGACCGTCTGGAACACCCCGGCGTACCGCTCGACGAGGTGCCACCGCGACCCCAGCGCGTAGCCGCCGCCGACGAACACGCTGTTCCAGATCAGGCTGCCGAGCGCCGTGAGCCCGACGAACTCCCACCACGGCATGCGGCGCTGCCCGGCGGGGATCGACACGAACGAGCGCACCCCCGGGATCATCCGGCCGACGAAGACGGCCATGCGCCCGTTGCGGTCGAACCACTGTTCGGCCTTGACCACGTCGCGCTCGTGGACCAGCGGCATGCGGGCGAGCGTGCGGCGCAGCCAGGCGTCCGAGGCCAGCATGCCGATGAGGTAGAGCGCGACGGCGCCGACCACGGAGCCCGCCGTCGTCCACACGATGGCCGAGACCAGCGAGAACTCGCCGCGCCCGGCCGCGAACCCGGCGAGCGGCAGGATGATCTCGCTCGGGATCGGCGGGAACAGGTTCTCGAGCGCGACGATCAGCCCGGCACCGGGCGCCCCGAACGACGACATGAGGTCGGTGGCCCAGCCGGCGAGCCCGGAGTCCGTCGGGGGAGCGGGAGGTGCCGGGGGAGCGGCGGCGCTGATCGCGGGGAGGAGCGTCGGCATGGGAGGGGAACGAACGGGACGGCGATCATTCTCCCGCGCAGGGGTGTGATTCGTCCGTTTCGGGCCAGCACCTCTTCATTCCCCGCGGGTGACCCGCCGTCCGCCCGGCGGGTCGACCCTCGGTGGATGCTGCTGCTGATCTACATCCGCAACATCCGCCGGTCCGCCCACGACTATCCCTGGGTCCACCTGGGCGTGGCCCTGTTCGGCAACTTCGCCTTCGTCGTCGGCAGCCTGTTCTTCCTCAGCCCGACGCTCACCCGGGCCGGCACCTGGCTGTTCGTCGTCGCGTCGTGGGGCATGCTGATCGGCGTCATCGGCGAGATCATGGCGCGCTACGAGGCGAAGCAGCGCGAGAAGGAGGTCGCCCGGGTGGCGGTGGAGGTCGCGGCCGCCGCCGAGCGGAACCGCGCGACCTGACTGCTCAGCGCTCCTCCTGCGGACGCCCCTCCTCGGCCCAGCGCGTGTGGTAGACGCCGGGACGGTCGGTGCGCCGGTAGGTGTGGGCGCCGAAGAAGTCGCGCTGGCCCTGGATCAGCGCCGCCGGCAGCCGCTCCGAGCGCAGCGCGTCGTAGTAGGCGAGCGCGGTGGAGAAGCCGGGCGCCGGGATGCCGAGCTGGGCGGCCACCGAGACCACGCGCCGCCACGCGTCCTGCGCGCCGGCGAGGGCCTCGCGGAACGAGGTGTCGGTCAGCAGCGTCGGCAGCTCGGGGTCGCGGCGGTACGCGGCGGTGATCTCGTCGAGGAAGCGGGCGCGGATGATGCAGCCGCCGCGCCAGATCGAGGCCACGGCGCCGAGGTCGATCGACCAGTCGTACTCGGCGGCGCCGGCCTGGATCTGGTTGAAGCCCTGGGCGTAGGCGACGATCTTGGACGCGTAGAGCGCCTGCTCGATGTCGTCGGCGAAGCCCTCGGCCGCGGCACCCTCGAGCACGGCCCCGGACGTGCCGGGCAGGTCGCGGGCGGCGTCGCGCAGGTCGCGGTGGCCCGACAGCGAGCGCGAGAAGACCGCCTCGCCGATGCCGGTGACCGGCACCCCCAGCTCGAGCGCGCCCTGCACGGTCCAGCGCCCGGTGCCCTTCTGCTCGGCCTCGTCGGCCACGACGTCGACGAACGGCTTCCCCGTGTCCGCGTCGACGTGGGAGAGCACCTCGGAGGAGATCTCCATGAGGTAGGAGTCGAGGCGGCCGGCGTTCCACTGGCGGAAGGTGTCGGCGATCGCGGAGGGGGAGAGGTCGAGGCCCTTGCGCAGCAGGTCGTAGGCCTCGGCGATGAGCTGCATGTCGGCGTACTCGATGCCGTTGTGGACCATCTTGACGAAGTGGCCCGCGCCGTCGGCGCCGATGTGGGTGCAGCACGGCTCGCCGTCGACCTTCGCGGCGATGTCCTCGAGCAGCGGGCCCAGCGCGTCGTAGGCCTCCTTCGGCCCGCCGGGCATGATCGACGGCCCGTTGAGGGCGCCCTCCTCGCCGCCCGAGACGCCCATGCCGACGAAGTTCAGGCCCTTCTCCGACAGCGCCTTCTCGCGGCGGCGGGTGTCGAGGAAGTGCGCGTTCCCGGCGTCGATGATGACGTCGCCCTGGTCGAGGAGCGGGACGAACTCGTCGATCACCGCGTCGGTCGCCGCCCCGGCCGGGACCATCAGCACGATCCGGCGCGGACGCTCCAGGGCGTCGACGAAGTCCTGCGCGGACTCGGCCCCGACGAAGGTGCCCTCGTCGGAGAAGTTCTCCACGAGCTCCCGCATCCGCTGCGCGCTGCGGTTGTGCACCGCGACGACGTGCCCGTGGCGGGCGAGGTTGCGGGCGAGGTTGCGCCCCATCGTGGCCAGGCCGCTGACGCCGATCTCGGCTTTCGCACTCACGCGGTGCAGAGTGCCCACCCGACCACCCGTCACACCAGTACCGATCGGTGATCAGGTCGATGACGTCTCGCACGGTCACCGGGCGATCACGGACCCGAGTGGGTGACACACCTCCGAGGCCCGCCGCGCGTTGACACGCCGACGACTCTCGGGGGGATCGGATGGGGATGCGGCAGAGGTGGCTCGCCGGCGCGGTGATCGGCGGGCTGATCGCGACGGGCCTGCTCACGGGGTCGGGGAGCGGCGTCGCGGCACCCGCCCGGACCTGCGACCAGTTCGGCTCGTTCCCGCTCGCCGGCGCGACCTACGTCGTGCAGAACAACCGCTGGGGCGCGAGCACCGAGCAGTGCATCACCGCCGCGAGCACCGGTGTCGGCTTCACCGTCGACACGGCCCGGCACACCAACAACACCGGGCCCGCGGGCTACCCGTCGATCTACCGCGGCTGCGTCTACGGCTACTGCACCGCGAAGAGCCCGTTCCCGCGCCGGGTCTCCGACCTCGGCACCCTGCGCTCGACCTGGACGACCTCGAGGCCGACCGGGACGGGCACCCAGCAGTACAACACCGCCTACGACGTCTGGTTCGACCCCGTGGCGGGCCAGACGGGCCGGAACACCGGCGCCGAGATGATGGTCTGGCTCAACCGGACGTCGTGGGTCCAGCCGATCGGGAAGAAGTACTACGAGATCACGCTGGCCGGGACGCGCTGGGAGGTGTGGTACGGCCGCATCGACCTGCCGGTGATCTCGTTCGTCCGCAAGACGCCCGTCACGTCGGTCGCGAACCTGCCCCTGACCGACTTCGTCCGCGAGGCCCAGCGCGCCGGCGTCGTCAAGCCGACCTGGTTCCTCACCAGCGTCCAGGCGGGCTTCGAGCCCTGGACCGGCGGGACCGGGCTGCGGACGTCGACGTTCTCGATCACCCGCAACGGGCAGTAGAGCTCTTCGCGCCGGAGGTCGCGCGGTGGCGCGACGAAGGAGCACTGACGGGCGCATCTCCTCGGCGCGGCCGACAAAGTTCACCAGCCCGTCATCCCGATGCCGTCCGATGCCCCGCGCGCGGGGCCGTCGGGTCGGTGGGATGGCGGCGTGGCCGACTCCCGCGAGCGCTTCCGTCGCGCCTGCGCCGCCGTCGTCGGCGTCCTGCCCGGGCGGCTGCGCCGGATCGTCGCGCCGAGCCTCGTCGGCTTCGCGGTCGTCAACGGGTTCACGTTCGCCGTCGACCTCGTGCTGCTCTCGCTGCTGATCGACGGCCTGCACCTGCCGCTGTGGGCCGGCGTGACCCTCGCGTACGGCACGGCCTTCGCGCTGAGCTTCGTGCTGAACCGCTGGCTGAACTTCGACCCCGAGCGCCCGGTCGGCACCCAGATCGGGCGCTACGTCGGCGTGATCGCCGTCAACTACGCCGTGATCGTGCTGGGCGTGACGCACGCGCTCGCTGCCGTCGGGGTGCCCTACCAGCTCGCCCGCCTGGCTGCCGGGACCTGCGAGGCGGTGTTCATGTACTGCGCGATGCGCTGGTTCGTGTTCGGTCACACCCGGACGCGGACCGGAACGTGACGACCCGGCCGTGACTACCCTGGACGCGTGCTGTCCCGGATCGACCTGCGCGCCGCCGTCCCCGCTCCCGCCGAGCTGAGGGCGATCGTCCCCCGCGCCGCGGTCGACGTCGACGAGGTCGTCGGGAGGGTGCAGCCGGTGATCGCCGCGGTGCGCGATCGCGGAGCCGAGGCCGCCCTCGAGTTCGCCGAGCAGTTCGACCGGGTGCGCCCGGAGTCGGTGCGAGTGCCCGTCGCGGCGCTGCGCGAGGCGCTCGACGGCGTCGACCCCGACGTCCGCGCCGCGCTGGAGACCTCGATCGAGCGGGCGCGCACGGTGCACGCCGACCAGCGCCGCACCGACACGACGACCCAGGTCGTGCCCGGCGGCACGGTCACCGAGCGCTGGGTGCCGGTGGCGCGCGTCGGGCTCTACGCGCCGGGCGGGCTCGCCGTCTACCCGTCCAGCGTCGTCATGAACGTCGTCCCGGCCCAGGAGGCGGGCGTCGAGGGGCTGGTCGTCTGCTCGCCGCCCCAGGCCGAGTTCGGCGGGCGGCCGCACCCGCTGATCCTCGCGGCCGCGGCGCTGCTCGGCGTCGAGGAGGTGTGGGCGGTCGGCGGCGCCCAGGCCGTCGCGCTGCTCGCCTACGGCGGCGTCGACACCGACGGCACCGTCCTCGAGCCCGTCGACATGGTCACCGGCCCGGGCAACGTCTACGTCACCGCGGCCAAGCGGGTGCTGCGCGGGCGGATCGGCATCGACTCGGAGGCGGGCACCACCGAGATCGCGATCCTCGCCGACGCCACCGCCGACCCGGTGCACCTCGCGGCCGACCTCATCAGCCAGGCCGAGCACGACCCGGCCGCCGCCTCGGTGCTCGTGACGACGTCGCCGGAGCTCGCCGACGCCGTCGACACCGAGCTCGAGGCCCAGGTGGCCACCACCAAGCACACCGAGCGGATCACCACGGCGCTGTCGGGGCCGCAGTCCGGGACGATCCTGGTGGCGTCGGTGGCCGACGGCCTGCAGGTCGTCGACGCCTACGCCGCCGAGCACCTGGAGATCCAGACCGAGGACGCCCGCGGCGTGGCCGCGCGGGTGCGCAACGCCGGCGCGGTGTTCGTCGGCCCGCACAGCCCGGTCTCGCTCGGCGACTACTGCGCGGGCTCCAACCACGTGCTCCCGACGGCCGGGTGCGCGCGGCACTCCAGCGGCCTGTCGGTGCAGACGTTCCTGCGCGGCATCCACGTCGTCGACTACTCCGCCGACGCGCTGGCCGAGGTCGCCGACCGCGTGGTCGCGCTCGCCGACGCCGAGGACCTGCCCGCGCACGGGCAGGCCGTGACCGCGCGGTTCGGGCGCCGGAAGGACCGTTGAGATGAGCGACGTCATCGGTGCCGGCGTCTCCCTCGACGACCTCCCGCTGCGCGACGACCTGCGCGGGCGCAGCCCCTACGGCGCGCCGCAGCTCGAGGTCCCCGTCGCGCTCAACACCAACGAGAACCCGTTCCCGCCGCCGCCCGCGCTGGTGGAGAGCGTGGCCCGGGCGACGCGCGAGGCGGCCGCGACGCTGCACCGCTATCCGGACCGCGACCACACAGCGCTGCGCTCGGCGCTGGCCGCGTACCTGACGCGGGCCACGGGCGTGCCGCTCGCGACCGAGAACCTCTGGGCCGCCAACGGGTCCAACGAGGTGCTCCAGCAGCTGCTGCAGGCGTTCGGCGGGCCCGGGCGGCTCGCGCTGGGCTTCGAGCCGAGCTACTCGATGCACCCGATCCTCGCCGCGGGCACGCGGACCGAGTGGCTGCCCGCCCCGCGCCGCGACGACTTCTCCCTCGACGCCGCCCAGGCCGTCGACGTCGTGCGGGAGAAGCGACCCGACGTGCTGTTCGTGACCACGCCCAACAACCCGACCGGCCAGTCGATCGACCTCGACGAGCTGCGGGCGATCGCCGAGGCCGCCACCGGGCTCGTCGTCGTCGACGAGGCGTACGTCGAGTTCTCCTCGGGCCCGAGCGCGGTGGAGCTGCTCGAGCCCCTCGGCCACAAGCTCGTCGTCAGCCGCACGATGTCCAAGGCGTTCGCGTTCGCCGGCGGGCGCCTGGGCTACCTCGCGGCGGCGCCGGCGGTGATCGAGGCGCTGATGCTCGTGCGCCTGCCCTACCACCTCTCGGCGCTGACCCAGGCCGCCGCGCTCGCGGCCCTCGAGCACGCCGACGACACCCTCGCGCTCGTCGCGACCCTGTCCCGCGAGCGCGACCGGATCGCCGCCGCGCTCGCCGAGCTGGGCGCCCAGGTGGTGCCGAGCACCGCGAACTTCCTGCTCTACGGCGGCTTCCCCGCCCGCCACGCGGACGCCCATGCGGCGTGGCAGGCCTACCTCGACGCCGGCGTGCTCGTCCGCGACGTCGGCATCCCCGGGATGCTGCGGGTCACCGTCGGCACGCCGGAGGAGAACGACCGGTTCCTCGAGGTCAGCGCGCAGGTGCTGGCCGGCTAGCTCGCCCGCGCCGCCTCCCGCGCCGCGCGCAGGCGCTCGAGCACCCGCTCGCGGGGGTGGCCCGGGGCGGGCGCGCCGAGGTGGGTCACCCGCAGCTCGGCCATGAAGTCCTCCCACATCGCCGGCCCGCCCTCCTCGAGGAGCCGCGCCCGCACGGCCAGCTCCTCGGTGGTCTCGCGGTGGCGCAGGCCCCAGGAGCCGAGGGCGACGAAGACGGGGATCAGCTGGATCGACGACTCGGTGAGGCTGTAGGTGGCGCGGCGGCCGCGGCCGGGGTCGTCGCGGGTGAGCATCCCGTCGTCGAGGAGGCGGTGCAGCCGGTCGGCGAGGATGTTCGACGCGATGCCCTCCTCGGAGCCGGCCAGCAGCTCCCGGAAGTGGCGCCGGCCGCCGAACGTGATGTCGCGCAGCACCAGGAGCGTCCAGTGGTCGCCGAGCGCCTCGACCGCGCGGTTGATCGGGCAGCCGGATCGTCCGTCCTGCCGCATGGGCGCCTCCCGGGGCCTCGAGTGGTTGCACTTTACCACTGCATGACGCTAGCGTCCTCGCTACCGGTTGCGAACTGCAATCACTGGTCCGGGGAGGACACCATGACCCGTCTGCGCGTGCACGCGTTCACGATCACCCTCGACGGCTTCGGCACCGGGACGGACCAGCGGGTCGACGCGCCCTTCGGCGACGGCGTCGACGAGCTGCACGCGTGGATGATGCCGAGCTTCGCCCGGAGACGAAGCAGTGAGACGAGCACGCCGATAGGGGAGCTCGACCATGGAGACAGCGACGGGACCGGCGTGGACCACGCGGCCTTCCTCGCGGGCGAGGAGAACGTCGGCGCCACGATCATGGGCCGGAACATGTTCGGCCCGGTGCGCGGCGAGTGGCCCGACGAGAGCTGGCGCGGCTGGTGGGGCGAGGACCCGCCGTACCACCACGACGTGTTCGTCATGACCCACCATCCGCGCCCGTCGCTGCCGATGGACGGCGGCACGACCTTCCACTTCGTGCAGGGGTCGCCCGCGGAGGTGCTGGCGCGGGCGACGACGGCCGCCGGCGGCCGGGACGTCCGCCTCGGCGGGGGTGTGGCGACGGTGCGGGCGTTCCTCGCCGAGGGTCTCGTGGGCGAGCTCAACCTCGTCGTGGCGCCGATCCTGGCCGGCGCGGGGGAGCGGCTGTTCGAGGGCCTGACCGCCCTCCCGGAGGGCTACCGGGTCGAGAGCACCGTCGTCGGCGAGAGCGGCGCGGTGCACGCGCGGGTGGTACGGCGGTAGGACGGGCGCCCGATCCGTACCCTGGAAGGCGTGAGTCGCACGGGACGCGTGGAGCGCGTGACCAAGGAGTCGAGCGTGCTCGTCGAGATCGACCTCGACGGCACGGGCCGCACCGAGGTCGCCACCGGGGTGCCGTTCTTCGACCACATGCTCGACGCGCTGGGCAAGCACGGCGCGCTCGACCTCGTCGTGCGGGCCACCGGCGACGTCGAGATCGACGCCCACCACACCGTCGAGGACGTCGCGATCGTGCTCGGGCAGGCGCTCAAGCAGGCCCTCGGCGACAAGTCGGGCATCCGCCGCTTCGGCGACGCCTGGATCCCGATGGACGAGGCGCTCGCGCAGGCCGTCGTCGACGTGTCCGGGCGGCCGTACTGCGTGCACACCGGTGAGCCCGAGTCGATGGCCGGGTTCGTCGTCGGCGGCAACTACCCGACGGTGCTCAACCGCCACGTCTTCGAGTCGATCGCGTTCCACGCCGGCATCGCGCTGCACGTGCGGGTCACCGGCGGCCGCGACCCCCACCACATCACCGAGGCCGAGTACAAGGCGATCGCCCGCGCCCTGCGCGCCGCCACCGAGCCCGACCCGCGCCTCGAGGGGCCGGCGTCGACCAAGGGCGTCCTGGAGTCGTGACCGGCTCTGACGTCCTCATCGTCGGGCTCCTGGCGCTCGGCGGGTTCCTCGTCGGCGGGGTCGTGAGCTTCTGGCCGCGCAACAAGGTCGGCGCGGTGATCTGCGCCGTCCTCGCGGTGCTCGCCGTCGGCGGGGCCGTGCTGCGGCTGCTGCCCTGACGCCGGATCCGTGATGTCTGCGTCACCCGGACGGTAGGGCGCGACCCCGATCGGGAACCAGGCCCGTCGACTCGTACCGACCGGGGAGGCAGTGTGGACAGTGTCGTGGGCGCCGCCGCCCGCCTGGCCCTCCTCGACGCCGGGACGGACGTCGCCGTCACCCGCCGCGTCTACGACGAGTGGGCCCCGACCTACGACGACGAGGACGTCGCCGCGCTCACGGGGCACCGCACCGCGGCGCAGATCGCCGACCGTCTCGCGGAGCTCGTGCGGCCCGAGACCGAGGTCCTGGACGCCGGGTGCGGCACCGGCCTCGTCGGGGTCGCGCTCGCCGCACGGGGCTTCCGGGCGATCGACGGCCTCGACCTCTCGCCGGGCATGCTCAAGCGCGCGCGGCGCCGCGGCGTCTACAACGATCTCGGCCCCGCCGACCTGCGGCGCTCCGCGCCCGGCGCGGGCGGCAAGTTCGGCGCGCTGACCTGTGCCGGCGCGCTCGCACCCGGTCACCTCGGCGCGGAGGCACTGACGGGCCTCGTGCGGGTGCTGCGGCCGGGCGGCGTCCTCGTCGCCACCGTCGCGGAGGAGACCTGGACCTCGGGCGGCTACGACCGCGCCGTCGCCCGCCTCGTGTCCGACGGCTACGTCCACCCCGTCGAGGGGGACGACCCGCCGGGCCCCGGCCGGCTCCTCGTGCTCGCGGCGCGGGAGGTCCCGGGTCCGGGCCGCTCGGTAATCTGGACACCGTGAGCTCTCCCGCCCCGTCCGTGCCGCGCCCGACCACGCGCGCCCCGCGGGTCGTCGTCCTCGACTACGGCTCCGGCAACCTGCGCTCGGCCGAACGCGCGCTCGAGCACGTGGGCGCCGACGTCGAGGTCACCGCCGACGGCCGCGCGGCGCTCGCCGCCGACGGGCTCGTCGTCCCGGGCGTCGGGGCGTTCGCCGCCTGCGCCGCCGGGCTGCGCTCCGTGCACGGCGAGCGGCTCATCGAGCAGCGCCTCGCCGGCGGGCGCCCGGTGCTCGGCATCTGCGTGGGCATGCAGGTGCTCTTCGAGCGCGGCGTGGAGTTCGGCGAGGAGGCGCAGGGCGCGGGCCAGTGGCCCGGCACCGTCGAGAAGCTGCAGGCCCCGGTGCTGCCGCACATGGGGTGGAACACGGTGCGGGCGCCCGAGGACAGTGTCCTGTTCGCCGGGATGTCGCCCGACACCCGCTTCTACTTCGTGCACTCGTTCGCCGCGCGGCGCTGGGAGCAGGAGGCGCCCGAGCACTTCCGTCCGGCGCGGGTTACCTGGGCCCACCACGGCGAGGACTTCGTCGCCGCCGTCGAGAACGGCCCGCTCGCGGCCACCCAGTTCCACCCGGAGAAGTCGGGCGAGGCGGGGGCCGAACTCCTCTCGAACTGGCTCGGCACCCTGCGGTAGAAAACGGGAGACGGAGCGAAGCGGAGCTCGACCCGAAGAATCTTCCGGATCGGTGTCGAAGACCGGCCGACTCGTTCGACGCAGAGGCGAGCGGCGGGGTGGACGACCCCGCCGACGAGCCGCGAGGAGAGCCCGATGCGCTACATGCTGATCATGGAGGCCCCGGAGTCGATGGCGGTGGGCGGCCCGGACGCCCCGCCCGTCGAGGAGATCTTCGAGGCGATGGGCCGCTACAACAACGACCTCGTCGAGGCCGGCGTGCTGCTCGCGGCGGAGGGCCTGACGCCCAGCGCCGACGGCTTCGAGGTCACCACCGACGGCGAGACCCCGACCGTCACCGACGGGCCCTTCACCGAGGCCAAGGAGCTCGTCGCCGGGTTCTGGATCCTCGAGGTCGCCTCCCGCGCCGAGGCCGAGCAGTGGGCGCGCCGCTGCCCGATCGGGCCGGGGGTGCGGCTGCAGGTCCGCCGGATCGCCGAGATGTCCGACCTCGAGGGCATCGCGCCCGCCGAGGTGCTCGACGCCGAGGCCACCCTGCGCCGGCGGGTGGCCGAGCGCGAGCAGGTCTGACCACCCCGACGAAACGACACCAGGAGACTCCCCGTGCGCTACATGCTGCTGCTCAAGTACGACGAGGCCGCCCAGGCGGAGACGCCGCCGGACCCCGCGATGTTCGAGGAGATGGCGGCGTTCAACACCGCCATGGTCGACGCCGGCGTCCTGCTCGCGGGCGAGGGCCTGCTGCCCAGCGCCAAGGGCGCGGTCGTCGCCTTCGACGGCGAGGAGCCGACCGTCACCGACGGCCCGTTCGCCGAGGCCAAGGAGCTGGTCGGCGGGTTCTGGATCCTCAAGGTCGACTCGCTGCAGGACGCCGTGTCCTGGGCCCGCCGGGCGCCGTTCCGGGCCGGTGAGCGCATCGAGGTGCGCAAGGTCGCCGAGGCCGAGGACTTCGAGGGCATCGCGCCGCCGGAGGTCATGGAGGCCGAGGAGGAGCTGCGCGCCCGCCAGGCCCAGCAACAGGGGTGACCACCCCGACGACCACGAGTGATCCGTACGCCGTCCTGGAGACGGTGTGGCGGATGGAGTCGGCGCGGATCGTGGCCGGCGTCGCGCGCCTGGTGCGCGACGTCGGCCGGGCCGAGGAGCTCGCCCACGACGCGCTCGTCGCCGCGATGGAGCAGTGGCCGGCGCAGGGCGTCCCGGACAACCCGGCGGCGTGGCTCGCCGCGACGGCCCGGCGCCGCGCCATCGACCTGATCCGCCGCGAGCAGACGCTCGCGCGCAAGACCGAGACCCTCGAGGCGGGGGAGACCGGCCTCGCGCCGGGCGCGGACGCGGAGGTCGGCGACGGCGCGGCCGCGGTCGGCGACGACGTGCTCGCCCTGTTGTTCGCGACCTGCCACCCGGCGCTCGCCCGCGAGTCCCGGGTCGCGCTCACGCTGCGGCTCTTCGGCGGCCTGACCACCGACGAGATCGCGCACGCGTTCCTCGTCCCGTCACCGACGATCGGCCAGCGGATCTCCCGCGCCAAGAAGCGCCTCGCCGGGGTGGGCCCGGAGGCGCTCGCCGTGCCGGTGGGCGACGAGCTCGCGGGCCGGCTCGGCGCGGTGCTCGAGGTGATCTACCTGGTCTTCAACGAGGGGTACGCCGCCACGAGCGGCGTCGACTGGACGCGGCCGACGCTGTGCGTCGAGGCGATGCGGCTCGGGCGCGTCCTGGCCGCGTTGAGCCCGCAGGAGGCCGAGGTCCACGGCCTGGTCGCGCTCATGGAGCTGCAGGCCTCGCGGCTGCGGGCGCGCGTCGGGCCGACCGGCGAGCCGGTCCTGCTCGGCGACCAGGACCGTTCTCGGTGGGACCGCGTGCTGCTGGGCCGCGGCCTCGCGGCACTGGCGCGCGCCGAGGAGCAGGGGGAGCGCGGCCGGTACACGCTGCAGGCCGCGATCGCCGCCTGCCACGCCCGCGCCCGCTCGACCGACGCCACCGACTGGGCCGCGATCGCCGCGCTCTACGCCGAGCTGGCGGCACTCGCGCCGTCGCCGGTGGTCGAGCTGAACCGCGCCGTCGCGGTGGCGCGCGCCGAGGGACCGGAGGCGGGGCTCGCCGTGCTCGAGCCGCTGCGGGACGACCGGACGCTCGCCGGCTACCACCTGCTGCCGGCGGTGCGCGCCGACATGCTCACCACGCTGGGCCGCGTCGACGAGGCCGTCGGCGAGATCGACCGGGCGCTGGAGCTGGTGCGCACGGTGGCCGAGCGGGAGCTGCTGGAGCGTCGCCGGTCGCTGCTCACCGGCGCGTAGTTACGATCGCGCGCCGTGACCATCGACCTCCTCCCCGCCGTGGACGTCGTGGACGGCCAGGCCGTCCGCCTCGTCCAGGGCCGCGCCGGCACCGAGACCGGCTACGGCGACCCCCTCGACGCGGCCCGCGCCTGGGCCGACGACGGCGCGGAGTGGCTGCACCTGGTGGACCTCGACGCCGCGTTCGGGCGCGGGTCCAACGCCGAGCTGCTCGCGCGCGTCGTCGACCAGACCGACATCGCCGTCGAGCTCTCCGGCGGCATCCGCGACGACGCCTCGCTGCGCCGGGCCCTGGCCACCGGCTGCCGGCGCGTGAACATCGGCACCGCCGCGCTCGAGGACCCCGAGTGGTGCGCGAAGGCGATCGCCGAGTTCGGCGACCGGGTGGCCGTCGGGCTCGACGTCAAGATCACCGAGGGACGGCACCGCCTCGCCGCGCGGGGCTGGGTGTCCGACGGCGGGGACCTGTGGAGCGTGCTCGCCCGCCTCGACGCCGAGGGCTGCGCGCGCTACGTCGTCACCGACGTCGGGCGCGACGGCACGCTGACCGGTCCGAACACCGAGCTGCTCGAGGCGGTCTGCGCGCGCACCGACCGGCCCGTGGTGGCCTCGGGCGGGGTGTCGTCGCTGGACGACCTGCGTGTCCTGTCCGCGCTGGCCCCGCAGGGCGTCGAGGGCGCGATCGTCGGCAAGGCCCTGTACGCGGGCAACTTCACCCTGCCGGAGGCGCTGGCGATCACGCGCGACGAGCGCGGTTAGGCTTTCCGGTATGGGTGTCGCCGTCCGTGTGATCCCCTGCCTGGACGTGGACGCCGGCAGGGTGGTGAAGGGCGTCAACTTCGTCGACCTGCGCGACGCCGGCGACCCCGTCGAGATGGCCCGGCTCTACGACGCCGAGGGCGCCGACGAGCTCACGTTCCTCGACGTCAGCGCGTCCTCGGGCGAGCGCGAGACCACCTACGACGTCGTGCGGCGCACGGCCGAGCAGGTGTTCATCCCGCTGACCGTCGGGGGCGGCGTGCGGACGAACGAGGACATCGACAAGCTCCTGCGCGCGGGCGCGGACAAGGTCGGCATCAACACCGCGGCGATCGCCCGCCCGGAGTTCCTGGGCGAGGCCAGCCGCCGGTACGGGTCCCAGTGCATCGTCCTGTCCGTCGACGCCCGGCGCGTGCCCGCGGACGGGCAGCCGACGCCGTCGGGGTTCGAGGTCACCACCCACGGCGGGCGCCGCGGGACGGGCATCGACGCGCTCGAGTGGGCCCAGCGCGGCCAGGAGCTCGGCGTCGGGGAGATCCTGCTGAACTCGATGGACGCCGACGGCACGAAGGCCGGCTTCGACATCGACATGATCACCAAGGTGCGCGCGCTCGTCGACGTGCCCGTGATCGCGAGCGGCGGCGCGGGCGAGGTCGAGCACTTCCCGCCGGCCGTCGCGGCCGGGGCCGACGCGGTGCTCGCGGCCAGCGTGTTCCACTTCGGGATCATGCGGATCGGCGAGGTCAAGGACGCGTTGCGCGCGGACGGGGTGGAGATCCGGTGAGCTTCCCCCTGGACCCCGCGATCGCCTCCCGGCTCAAGCGCACCTCCGACGGCCTCGTCTGCGCCGTGGTGCAGCAGTACGACACCCACGAGGTCCTCATGGTCGCGTGGATGTCCGACGAGGCCCTGGCCCGCACGCTCGCCACGCGCGAGGGGACGTACTGGTCGCGGTCGCGGAACGAGCTCTGGATCAAGGGCGCGACCTCGGGCCACGTGCAGAAGGTCGTCGAGGTCCGCCTGGACTGCGACGGCGACACCGTGCTGGTGCTCGTCGACCAGTCCGGCGCCGCCTGCCACACCGGCGACCGCACCTGCTTCGACGCCGACGTCCTGCTGCCCGGCGAGGCCTAGCCGGGGTCGGGGTTCGTCCGGCCCGGCGACCCGGCCGCGACGGCGTCGCGCTCGGCCGCGACGGCGGTGAACATCTCGACGGCCGCGCGGACGGCCGCGGTGCCCCGGTCGGTGCGCCACACCGCGTCGATGCTGCGGTGCATCGGCGGGTCGGTCGTCACCGCGACGACCCCGGCCGGCAGCGGGGGCCGGGCGAGGCGGGGGACCAGCGCCGCGACCCCGATGCCCGCCGCGAGCTCGACGTGCATCCCGAAGCCACAGACCTGGCACGTCACCCGCGGCTCGAGCCCCTGGGCGCGCAGGGTGTGCAGCAGCCAGGCGCCCGCGCGGGTGTGGACGCCGTCGGCGACCCAGTCGAGGTCGTCGACCTCGGCCAGCGTGACCGAGCTCCGCCCGGCGAGACGGTGGCCGGCGGGCAGGAGCAGGTCGATGACGTCGTCGCAGAGCCGTGCCCGCGAGGTGCCGGCCGGGATCGGCGCCGGCGAGCCCTCCCAGTTCTCGACCACCGCGATGTCGAGGTCGCCGGCGAGCACCGCGGGCAGCGTCTCCTCGGCCTCCCCGTCGGCCAGCGCCACGCGCAGGCCGGGGTGGGCGAGGCGCAGGCGCGCCAGCGTCGGCGGGGCGAGGGCGTGCACCGAGGTCTGGATGGCGCCGATGCGCAGCTCGCCGACCACCTCGTCGCGCAGGCGGTCGAGGTCGAGCCGGGCGGCGGCGACGCGAGCGAGGATGTCCGCGGCGTGCTCGGCGAGCATCCGCCCGGCGGCGGTGAGGCGCAGCCCGCGCCCCGCGGGCTCGGTGAGCGGGGCGCCGGCCTCCCGCTCGAGCTTCGCGAGCTGCTGGGACACCGCGGACGGCGTGAGGTGCAGGGCCGTGGCCGCGCCGGCGATCGAGCCCCGGTCCGCCAGCGCGTCGAGGGCGCGGAGGCGGTCGAGGGCGAACACATCAGAGAACGTAACGGGTGGGGTGCAGAAAAGCTCGCTGGTGCTCAACTGTTGGCGAACGCAACATTGTCCGCGTGACGCGCTCCCTCGCCCGCCCCGCGCCCACCCCGTCCGACGCCGGCCCCCGCGTCCGCCTCGACGCGCGCCTCGTCGCGGTGGCCGGGAGCCTGTGCATCGCGTTCTCGCCGATCTTCATCGCGCTCGCCGACGTCAGCCCCGGGACGGCGACGTTCTTCCGCTGCGCGCTGGCGCTGCCGATCCTGGCCCCGCTGGCCTTCCTGGAGTGGCGTCGCCGGCGCCGTGTCGCGGCGAGCACCGGGAACCGCCCGGTCGTGCTGCTGGTCGGCGGCGCGCTGCTGGGCCTCGACATGACGCTGTGGGCGGAGTCGGTGCGCGCGGTCGGCGCGGGCGTGTCGACCGTCGTGGTCAACGCGCAGGTCGTGATCCTGCCGCTGCTGGCGTTCCTCGTCCTGGGCGAGCGGGTGCGGCGCACGTTCGTGCTCGCGGTGCCGGTGATGCTCGTCGGCGTCGCGCTGGCCGGCGGGCTGGTCGGCGGAAGCGACGCCGTGTCGGCGCCCGCGCCGGTGCGCGGCACGATCACCGCCCTGATCGCCGCGGTCGCCTACGCCGGCTACCTGCTCTTCGTGCGCCTCGGCGCCGGGCCGGGGCAGCGGTTCACCCCGGTCGCGATCGCCACCCTCGGCGCCGCGATCACCTCGTTCGTCGTCGGCTCGTTCTGGCAGGGCGTCGACCTCGCGCCGGGCTGGCCCGCGCTGGGCTGGCTGATCACGCTCGCGATCGTCGGGCAGGTGATCGGCTGGGTGCTCATCGCCTCGGCGCTCCCGCGCCTCGCGTCGGCGACCGGCGCCTCGATCCTGCTGCTCCAGCCGGTCGGCGCGGTCCTGCTCGGCGCGCTGGTGCTCGGCGAGGTGCCGGGCGTGCTGCAGCTGCTCGGCTGTCTCGTGGTGCTCGGCGCGGTCGCCGTCGCCGCCCGGACCCGCGCCGCGCCGGCACCCGAACCGGCCGGCGAGCCGGCGGTCGAGGAGCCGACCCCGCCGCGGGGGTGATCAGGGGCGTCGTGGTGCACCTTGCGAGCGGTCCCGGGTGCCTGGCGTCGCCCCTGATCTCCGGGGGTTTGCCGGCGGTCGACCCCGCCGCCACGGTGATCAATGGTGGCTCCGCAGGCGTCGACGCAGCGATCCGCGTGTTCGCCGCGGATCTCGCCGACCCGGTGGGGGAGCCCTGTCGGGGGAGGGGGCCACAATGAGGTCGTGTCCCCGTCCGACGCCTCCACCGCACCGCTCGGCGCGGTCGTGCCCGATCGCGCGGGCTTCCACGCCCTGGCCGCCCACCACCGCGTCATCCCGGTGACGCGGCGGCTGCTGGCCGACGGGGAGACGCCCGTCGGGCTCTACCGCAAGCTCGCCGGCCGGCGCCCCGGCACCTTCCTGCTCGAGTCGGCGGCGCACGGCGAGTCCTGGTCGCGGTGGAGCTTCGTCGGGGCGCGCAGCGCGGCCACGCTCACCGAGCAGGACGGGCGCGCGGCGTGGACCGGTCAGGTCCCGGTCGGTCTGCCCGGCGGCCCGGACGACGAGCAGACGTGGGACGACCCGCTGGTGGTCCTGCGTGAGACGCTCCAGCGCCTGCGCACCGACCCGCTGCCCGGGCTGCCGCCGCTCACCGGCGGGCTCGTCGGCTACGTCGGCTACGACGCGGTGCGCCGGCTCGAGCGGGTGGGCGAGCACGCGACGGACGACCTGCACATTCCCGAGATGGTCATGCTGCTCGCCACCGACGTGGCCGCGCTCGACCACCACGAGGGCACGGTCACGCTCATCGCCAACGCCGTGAACTGGGACGACAGCCCGGAGCGCGCCGACGCCGCCTACGACGACGCGCTCGCGCGCCTCGACCGGATGGCCGCCGAGCTCGCGGCGCCCGCCCCGTCCACGGTCGCGACCGCGCAGCGCCCGGAGGGTGGCGGCACGGTGCGCCGGCGCCGCTCGCCCGAGGAGCACCACGCGGCCATCGAGGTCGCCAAGGAGCGGATCCGGGCGGGCGACGCGTTCCAGGTGGTCGTGTCCCAGCGCTTCGAGGCCGACACGACGGCCGACGCGCTCGAGATCTACCGGGTCCTGCGGATGACCAACCCCAGCCCGTACATGTACCTGCTGCGGCTCGCCGACGCCGACGGGCGGCCCTTCGAGATCGTCGGCTCCAGCCCCGAGGCGCTGGTGACGGTGCGGGACGGGGTGGCCACCACCCACCCGATCGCCGGCACCCGCTGGCGCGGCGCCGACGAGGAGGAGGACACCCTCCTCGCGAAGGACCTGCTCGCCGACGAGAAGGAGCGCGCCGAGCACCTCATGCTCGTCGACCTCGGGCGCAACGACCTCGGCCGCGTCTGCGTGCCGGGCACCGTCACCGTGCGCCGGTTCTTCGAGATCGAGCGCTACAGCCACGTGATGCACCTGGTCAGCACGGTCAGCGGGCGCCTCGCGGCCGACCGCACGGCCTTCGACGCGGTGACGGCCTGCTTCCCGGCGGGGACGCTCTCCGGCGCGCCCAAGCCGATGGCGCTGCAGATTATCGAGGAGCTCGAGCCCACCCGGCGCGGGCTCTACGGCGGCATCGTCGGCTACCTCGACTTCGCGGGCGACGCCGACACGGCGATCGCGATCCGCACCGGGCTGCTGCGCGACGGCGTCGCCTACGTGCAGTCCGGCGGCGGCATCGTGGCCGACTCCGACCCCGAGGCCGAGGACACGGAGTGCGTCAACAAGGCGCGCGCCGTCCTCGCCGCGGTGGCCGCCGCCGACACCGTCGCCGCTCCGGCCACGGTCTCGGGCGTGCACGCCGACGAGAACGGGTCCGCTGCTCCCGTGCCGGTCGTGCCGTGACCGGCGTCCCGCGGGTGCCGTCCGCCCCGCCCGCGCGCCTGCTCGGGATCGTCGCCGCGCTGCTGGCGCTGGCGGCGGTGGTGCTGTGGGGGGCCTCGCGGCTCACCTGGGTCAGCCAGGTCGTCGACGGCATCCCGGGACCGCGCACGAACACCGCCGACGGGGCCACCGCGGAGCCGATCCTCGTGCCGTGGGCGCTGCTGTGCCTCGCCGCGATCGGCGGCCTCGTCGCCACGGCGGGCTGGGGGCGCCGGGTCGTCGGCACGCTCGTGGCCGTCGCGGGGCTCTGGGCGCTGCTGCGGGCGGCCAGCGGGCTGCTCGCGCCGGCGTCGGAGGCGCTGCCGGTGGGGGTCCGTCCCGGCGACCGCCCGCTGCCGGCCGAGGCCGTCGTGGGCGGGCCGCTGCTCGGCCTGCTCGGCGCGCTCGTCATGCTCGCCGCGGGGCTGCTGACGGTGCGCTGGGCCGCGGTGCTGCCGCGGATGGGCGCGCAGTACGACGCGCCGGGGGCGCGCACCGAGCGACCGAAGCCCGCCGACCCGGACAAGGCGCTCTGGGAGGCCCTTGACGAGGGCCGGGACCCCACCGGTGATCCCCCAGGGGAGTCGGACGCGGATCCTCCCGAACGACCAAGGACCGGACCCTCCGACGGGGTGGGCAGGACCGGAGGAGGGGCGGGTTAACATGGAGCGAACTCGGACGGGGGAAAGGGGCAGACCCGGCGTGAGCGTCCTGGAGCAGATCCTCGAAGGGGTCCGGGCCGACCTCACCGCCCGGGAAGCCGCCGTTCCCTTCGACGTCATCAAGGACAAGGCGGCCTCGGCGCCGCCGGCCCGCGACGCGCTCGCCGCCCTCCAGGGCCCCGGCATCGGGGTCATCGCGGAGGTCAAGCGCGCGAGCCCGTCGAAGGGCCACATGGTCGACATCCCCGACCCGGCGTGGCTCGCCGGCCGGTACGTCGACGGCGGCGCCCGCGTCATCAGCGTGCTCACCGAGCAGCGCTTCTTCGGCGGCTCGCTCGACGACCTCGACAAGGTGCGCGCCGCGGTCGACATCCCGGTCCTGCGCAAGGACTTCGTGGTCGGCACCTACCAGGTGCACGAGGCGCGGGCCCACGGCGCCGACCTGGTGCTCCTCATGTGCTCGGTGCTCGAGCAGAACGCCCTCGACGCGCTCGTCGACCGGGTCCACTCCCTCGGGATGACCGCCCTGGTCGAGGTGCACAACGAGGAGGAGGCCGACATGGCGCTGCGGGCCGGCGCCAAGCTCGTCGGCATCAACGCGCGCGACCTCCACACCCTCGAGGTCGACCGCTCGGTGTTCAGCCGCATCGCCCCGGGCCTGCCCGGCGAGGTGCTGCGGGTGGCCGAGTCGGGCGTCCGCGGTCCGGGCGACCTCATGACCTACGCGGGCCACGGCGCCGACGCGGTGCTCGTCGGCGAGTCGATGGCCACGGCCGAGGACCCCCGCGCCGCGGTGCGCCAGCTCGTCACGGCCGGGTCGCACCCGGCGTGCCCGAAGCCGGCCCGCTAGCACACCCCGAAAGACACTCGCCGCACCTCGTAGCATCGTCGGCGACCCGTCCGCCTGCGCAGGAAGAAGTACGTGAGATGACGTCGGCCAGCCAGGGTCTCGCCGGGACCACGCACGAACCCGACGAGCGGGGCCACTTCGGTCCCTACGGCGGGCGGTTCATGCCAGAGGCGCTCATCGCCGCGGTCGACGAGGTCGCCGCCGAGTACGAGAAGGCGCGCCACGACCCCGAGTTCCTCGCCGAGCTCGACCGCCTGCAGCGCGACTACGCCGGCCGGCCCTCCCCGGTCACCGACGCGCGGCGGCTCTCGGAGCACGCGGGCGGCGCGCGCATCCTGCTCAAGCGCGAGGACCTCAACCACACCGGTTCACACAAGATCAACAATGTGCTCGGGCAGGCGCTGCTCACCCAGCGCATGGGCAAGACCCGGGTGATCGCCGAGACCGGCGCGGGCCAGCACGGCGTGGCCACCGCGACGGCGGCGGCGCTCCTGGGCCTCGAGTGCATGGTCTACATGGGCGAGGTCGACACCGAGCGCCAGGCGCTCAACGTGGCCCGCATGCGCCTGCTGGGCGCCGAGGTCGTGCCGGTGACCACCGGGTCGCGCACCCTCAAGGACGCCCTCAACGAGGCCTACCGCGACTGGGTGTCCACCGTCGGCCACACCCACTACATCCTCGGCACCGCCGCGGGCCCGCACCCGTTCCCGAAGATGGTGCGCGACTTCCACCGCGTCATCGGCCTGGAGGCGCGCGAGCAGGTCCTCGCGGCCTACGGGCAGCTGCCCGACGCCGTGGTGGCCTGCGTCGGCGGCGGCTCGAACGCCATCGGGATCTTCCACCCGTTCCTCGACGACGCCGGCGTCCGGCTCGTCGGCTACGAGGCCGCGGGCGACGGCGTCGAGACGGGCCGGCACGCCGCGTCGATCACCGGCGGCACGCCCGGCGCGCTGCACGGCGCGATGTCGTACCTGCTCCAGGACTCCGACGGGCAGACCCTCGAGACGCACTCCATCTCGGCGGGCCTCGACTACCCGGGCGTCGGCCCCGAGCACGCGTTCCTCGCGGACGCGGGCCGCGCGACCTACGAGCCGGTCACCGACGCCGAGGCGATGGAGGCGTTCCGCCTGCTCTGCCGCACCGAGGGCATCATCCCCGCGATCGAGTCGGCCCACGCGATCGCCGGCGCCCTGCGGCTCGGGACGACCCTCGGCCCGGACGCCACGATCCTGGTGAACCTCTCGGGCCGCGGCGACAAGGACGTCGACACCGCCGCGCGCTGGTTCGGGGTGGTCGACCCCGAGGCCCTGCCCACCGAGGCGCCCGAGGACCAGGACGCGGCGAGCGGGGAGCGGGAGCTGTGACGACCACACCCACCACCGGGATCGACCGCCTCGGCGAGGTCTTCACCACCGCGAAGGCCGAGGACCGCGCCGCCCTCATCGCCTACCTGCCCGCGGGCTACCCGACGGTCAAGGGCTCGCTGGGCATGCTCACCCAGGCCCTCGACGCGGGCGCGGACCTCGTCGAGGTCGGCCTGCCCTACTCCGACCCGGTCCTCGACGGCCCGGTGATCCAGCACGCCGTCGACACCGCGCTGCGTGGCGGGGTCCGGGTGCGCGACACCCTCGAGGTCGTCGAGCAGCTCGCCGCCCGGGGCGGGCGCGCGGTCGTGATGACCTACTGGAACCCGGTGCTGCGCTACGGCGTCGACGCCTTCGCCCGCGACCTCGCGGCGGCCGGCGGGCTGGGTGTCATCACCCCGGACCTGGTCCCGGACGAGGGTGCGGGGTGGCTCGCCGCCGCCGGGCGCGAGGGCCTGGCGCCGATCTTCCTCGTCGCCCCGTCGTCCACCGACGAGCGCATCGCCGCCACCACGGCGGCCACCCGCGGCTTCCTCTACGCCGCGTCGACCATGGGCGTCACGGGCGCCCGCGACGCCGTCTCGGACACCGCGACCACGCTGGTCGACCGCGCCCGGAGCCACACCGACCTCCCGATCGGCGTCGGTCTCGGGGTCCGCAACGGGGCGCAGGCGGGCGAGGTCGCGAGCTTCGCCGACGGCGTCATCGTCGGGTCGGCCCTCGTGAGCGCCGCGGAGCACGGCCGCGCGGCGATCGCGCGGCTCACCACCGAGCTCGCGGCCGGCGTGCGGGGCCAGCACACCGGGCGCTGACCGCCGGGAGATAGCGTGGCCGTCGTGCTCGCCGCGGTCTTGCCCACCTACCTCCCCAGCCCGCCCCGGGGCGTCTGGGAGCTCGGCCCGGTCCCGCTGCGGGCGTACGCGCTCTGCATCATCGCCGGGATCGTCGTCGCGATCCTGTGGACCGAACGCCGCTTCGTCGCCCGCGGCGGCGAGCCCGGCACGGTCACCGACATCGCCGTGTTCGCGGTGCCGTTCGGCCTGATCGGCGGGCGGCTCTACCACGTCGCCACCGACTGGCCGACCTACTTCGGCCCCGGCGGCAACCCGGTCGCGGCGCTCTACATCTGGCAGGGCGGGCTCGGCATCTGGGGCGCGATCGCGCTCGGCGGGGTCGGCGCCTGGATCGGGTGCCGGCGCCGCGGGATCCCGCTCACGGCGTTCGCCGACGCGGCCGCGCCCGGGATCGTCACCGCGCAGGCGATCGGGCGGCTGGGCAACTGGTTCAACCAGGAGCTCTACGGCGCCCCGACGACGATGCCGTGGGGTCTCGAGATCTACCGCCGGGTCGACCCGGCGACGGGCGTGCCCGACAACCTCACCGGCGTCGCCGTCGACCCCACGCCGATCGCGATCGTGCACCCCACGTTCCTCTACGAGCTGCTCTGGAACCTCGCGGTGGCCGCGCTCGTCGTGTGGGCCGACCGGCGCTTCCGGCTCTCGCACGGGCGGGCGTTCGCGCTCTACGTCGCGGGCTACACCGCCGGGCGCTTCGTCATCGAGCTCATGCGCACCGACCCGGCGACCCGCGTCTTCGGCGACGTCCGGATCAACGTGGTCGTCTCGGCCGTCGTGTTCCTCGGGGCCGTGGCCTACATGGTCGTGTTCCGCGGCCGTCCCCGGGAGGTCTTCGGCCGCGCCGCCGACGAGGCGGGTTCGGGCGACGAGGCCCCGGGTACGCCCGGCTCCGTGGCCGACAAGAGCACCGGGGACAGCACCGAGGACGAGCGCGCGCGCAACGAGGTCGAGGCGCGTCGGGACGAGAAGTCGCCGGCCGCCGAGGCCGGCGGCGGAGGCGGGTCGGCGAGCGCGAGCAGCGTCGACGCGGCACCCGCCGACCCTGCGCAGGAGCGCGAGGAGGACGCGCCGGCGGAGCCCCCGTCGGCCGCCAAGAGCTGACGGCCCGCGAGCTCGTGACACCGTCCGTCACGGCCCTGCTGACGGGCCCGTGACGGACTAGCATCGACAGGGCGCCGCGCCGGCCGTCGGAGTCCCGCGCGCGCCCCTCTCCGCGGGTCGGACCACACCCGCCGTGCACCGACGCGCGGCGGCGGGACCGTCCGCGACACCCTTCCTGGGCCACCGCCGTCCCCGGGTCCCACCCCCCGCCCGCGTGACGACCAGGAGGCGCCGGATGTCCGTGGCACCCGCACGTCCGCAGGGTCTCTACGACCCCGCCTACGAGCACGACGCCTGCGGCGTCGGCGCGGTCGCCCACGCCCGCGGCGAGCAGAGCCACGGCATCGTGCGCGACGCGCTCACCGTGCTCCACAACCTCGACCACCGTGGCGCCGCCGGCAGCGAGCCGACCAGCGGTGACGGCGCCGGGATCCTCGTCCAGGTGCCCGACGCGCTGCTGCGGGCGAGCGTCGAGTTCGCGCTCCCGCAGCCGGTGCCCTCGCCCGACGGCGGCGCGCCGGTGCTCGCCTACGCCACCGGCCTCGCCTTCCTGCCCGCCGACCCCGACCGGCGCGCGAAGGCGGTGTCGCTGCTCGAGCGCGTCGCCGGCGAGGAGGGGCTCGAGGTCCTCGGGTGGCGCGAGGTCCCCGTCGACCCCGAGGGCGCCGACGTGGGCTCGGTCGCCCGCGGCGCGATGCCGCACTTCGCCCAGCTCGTCGTGGCGACCCCCGACCGCTCGGTGGCCGGGATCGCGCTCGACCGCCTCGCCTGGATCCTGCGCAAGCGTGTCGAGCGGCAGTCGCAGGACGAGGGCCACGGGGTCTACATCGCCTCGCTCTCGAGCCGGACCATGACCTACAAGGGCATGCTGACCACCGACCAGCTGCCCCTGTTCTTCCCCGACCTGCGCGACGAACGCCTCGTCAGCGCCATTGCGGTCGTGCACAGCCGGTTCTCCACGAACACCTTCCCGAGCTGGCCGCTCGCGCACCCGTACCGGTGCATGGCGCACAACGGGGAGATCAACACGATCCGCGGCAACCGCAACCGGATGCGCGCCCGCGAGGCCCTGCTGGGCACCGACCTCTTCCCCGGCGACCTGCAGCGGGCCATGCCGGTCTGCCCGGACGACGTGTCGGACTCGGCGAGCTTCGACGAGGTGCTCGAGCTGCTCGCGCTCGGCGGCCGCCCGCTGCCGCACGCGGTGATGATGATGATGCCGGAGGCGTGGGAGAACCACGCCGAGATGCCGGCCGACCAGCGGGACTTCTACCGGTTCCACGCGACGCTCATGGAGCCGTGGGACGGGCCGGCCGCCGTCGTGTTCACCGACGGCACCGTCATGGGCGCCACCCTCGACCGCAACGGGCTGCGCCCGGCGCGCTGGTGGCAGCTCGCCGACGACCGGGTGGTGCTGGCCAGCGAGTCCGGGGTCCTCGACATCCCGCCCGACCAGGTGCTGGCCAAGGGCCGGCTGCGCCCGGGTCGGATGTTCCTCGTGGACACCCGGCGCGGGGAGGTCGTCGACGACGACGCGTACAAGAGCGAGCTCGCCGCGGCCGAGCCCTACGGCGAGTGGCTGCACGCCGGCCTGATCCGCCTCGACGAGCTGCCCGCGCGCGAGCACGTGGTGCACACCCACGACTCGGTGATGCGCCGCCAGCAGATCTTCGGCTACACCGAGGAGGAGCAGCGCATCCTCCTCGCGCCGATGGCCACGACGGGCGCCGAGCCGCTCGGCTCGATGGGCACGGACACGCCCGTCGCGGCGCTCTCGCGGCGCGCCCGCCTGCTCTACGACTACTTCGTCCAGCTGTTCGCGCAGGTCACCAACCCGCCGCTCGATGCGATCCGCGAGGAGCTCGTCACCTCGATGGCCCGCGCGATCGGGCCGGAGCAGAACCTGTTCCACCCGGGGCCCGCGTCCTGCCGCCAGGTCGTGCTGCCCGAGCCGGTGATCGACAACGACGAGCTGGCCAAGCTCGTCCACATCGACGACGACGGCGACATGCCCGGCTTCGCCGCCACGGTGATCTCCGGCCTGTACGAGGTCGACGGGGGCGAGCAGGCGCTGCGCGCCGCGCTCGACCGGGTGCGCCGCGAGTCCTCGGAGGCCATCGCGGCGGGCCGGCGAATCCTCGTGCTCTCCGACCGCGACTCCGACGAGGCGCGGGCGCCGATCCCCGCGCTCCTGCTGGTCTCGGCGGTGCACCACCACCTCGTCGCCACCCGGGAGCGCACCCAGGTCGCGCTGGTCGCCGAGACCGGCGACGCCCGCGAGGTCCACCACGTCGCGCTGCTGCTCGGGTACGGCGCCGCCGCGGTCAACCCGTACCTGGCGTTCGAGTCGATCGAGGACATGATCGGCAACGGCTGGATGCAGGGCGTCGAGGTCGCCGAGGCGATCGCGCGCTACGTCGGCGCGCTGGTCAAGGGCGTCCGCAAGGTGATGTCGAAGATGGGCATCTCCACGGTCTCCGGCTACACCGCCGCGCAGGCCTTCGAGGCCCTGGGGCTCTCGCAGGACTTCGTCGACGAGTTCTTCACCGGCACCTCGTCGAAGCTCGGCGGGGGTGGCCTCGACCTCGTGGCCCGCGAGGCCGCCGAGCGGCATCGCCGGGCCTACCCGGACAACCCGGGGGAGCGCACGCACCGCAAGCTCGAGGTCGGCGGCGAGTACGCCTACCGGCGCGAGGGCGAGCTGCACCTGTTCAGCCCCGAGACGGTGTTCCTGCTGCAGCACTCCACGCGCACGAAGCAGTGGGACATGTTCCAGCGCTACACCGCCGAGGCCGACCGGCTGATCGCGGAGGGCGGGGCGCTGCGCGGGATGTTCCGGCTGCGGACCGAGGACCGCGTCCCGGTGCCGCTCGAGGAGGTCGAGCCGGCCACCGAGATCGTGAAGCGCTTCGCCACCGGCGCCATGTCCTACGGCTCGATCTCGGCCGAGGCGCACACCGACCTCGCGATCGCCATGAACAACGTCGGCGGCAAGTCGAACACCGGCGAGGGCGGCGAGGACCCGGTGCGCCTGCACGACCCGTCGAAGCGCTCATCGATCAAGCAGGTCGCGTCTGGGCGCTTCGGCGTGACCAGCGAGTACCTGGTCAACGCCACCGACATCCAGATCAAGATGGCCCAGGGCGCCAAGCCCGGCGAGGGCGGCCAGCTGGCGGGCCAGAAGGTCTACCCGTGGATCGCCGAGGTCCGGTACTCGACGCCGGGCGTCGGGCTGATCTCACCGCCGCCGCACCACGACATCTACTCCATCGAGGACCTCAAGCAGCTCATCCACGACCTCAAGAACGCCAACGAGCACGCGCGCATCCACGTCAAGCTCGTGTCGTCGGTGGGCGTGGGCACCGTGGCCGCCGGCGTGGCCAAGGCGCACAGCGACGTCGTGCTCATCTCCGGCTACGAGGGCGGCACCGGCGCCGCGCCGCTGACCTCGCTCAAGCACGCCGGAAGCCCGTGGGAGATCGGCCTGGCCGACACCCAGCAGACGTTGATGATCAACGGCCTGCGCGACCGGATCACCGTCCAGGTCGACGGCCAGATGAAGACCGGCCGCGACGTGATCATCGGTGCCCTGCTCGGGGCCGAGGAGTACGGCTTCTCGACGGCGCCCCTGGTCGTCAACGGCTGCATCATGATGCGCGTCTGCCACCTCGACACCTGCCCGGTCGGCGTGGCCACGCAGAACCCGGAGCTGCGCAAGCGCTACACCGGCAAGCCCGAGTTCGTCGAGAACTTCTTCTGGTTCATCGCCGAGGAGGTCCGCGAGCACCTGGCCGCGCTGGGCTTCCGCTCGCTCGACGAGGCCATCGGGCACGCGGAGCTGATCGACGGCGGCGAGGCGATCGAGAACTGGAAGGCCCGCGGCATCGACCTGACGCCGCTGTTCGCCGTCCCCGACGTCCCGGAGGGCGCGCCGACCGACCGCATCCGCACCCGCCCGCAGGACCACGGACTCGACCGGGCGCTGGACCGCACGCTGATGCAGCTCGCCGAGGGCGCGATCGCCGACGGCGACCCGGTGCGCCTGGAGCTGCCGGTGCGCAACGTCAACCGCACCGTCGGGACGCTCACCGGCGCCGAGATCACGCGCCGGCACGGCGACGCCGGGCTCCCCGACGACACCCTGCACGTCGAGCTGACCGGCTCGGCGGGCCAGTCGTTCGGCGCGTTCCTGCCGCCGGGCATGACGCTCGACCTGGTCGGCGACGCCAACGACTACCTGGCCAAGGGGCTCTCCGGCGGGCGGGTCATCGCCCGCCCGCACCCGGACGCGCCCTTCACGGGCGGGCCCGACGAGCAGCACGTCATCGCCGGCAACGTCATCGCCTACGGGGCCACCGGCGGCGAGGTGTTCCTGCGGGGCCAGGTCGGCGAGCGCTTCTGCGTCCGCAACTCCGGGGCGCTCGCGGTCGTCGAGGGCACCGGCGACCACGCCTGCGAGTACATGACCGGCGGGCGGGTCGTCGTGCTCGGCACCACCGGGCGCAACCTGGGCGCGGGCATGTCCGGGGGCGTCGCGTTCGTGCTCGACCTGCCGGCGGTCCGGGTGAACCCGGAGATGGTCTCCCTCGAGGCCCCCGACGACGAGGACGCCGACTGGCTGCACAGCGTCGTCGAGCGCCACCGCGAGCTCACCGGGTCGCCCCGGGCCGCGCACCTGCTCGCCGACTGGGACGACGCGGTCCGGCGGTTCACGAAGGTCATGCCCGACGACTTCCGCCGCGTGCTCGACGCGACGCAGCGCGCCCAGGCCGAGGGCCGCGACCCCGACGAGGTGATCATGGAGGTGGCGGCCGGTGGCTGACCCGCGTGGGTTCCTCCGCTACGAGCGGCAGGACAACCCCAAGCGCCCGATCGAGGAGCGCCGCACCGACTGGCACGAGCTCTACGCGCCGCTGACCGACCCGGTGGTCCGCGAGGGCACGACGCACCAGGCCGCGCGGTGCATGGACTGCGGCATCCCGTTCTGCCACTCGGGCGGGGCGGGCTGCCCGCTGGGCAACCTCATCCCGGAGTGGAACGACCACGTGCGCCGCGGCGAGTGGGGGCGGGCCACCGAGCGGCTGCACGCGACCAACAACTTCCCGGAGTTCACCGGCGCGCTGTGCCCGGCACCGTGCGAGGCGGCGTGCGTCCTGTCGATCACCAGCCAGCCCGGGCCCGTCGCGATCAAGCGCGTCGAGTGGTCGATCGCCGAGAACGGGTGGGCCGACGGTCTCGTCGGCCCGCAGCCGCCGAGCAACCGCACCGGCAAGCGGGTCGCGGTCGTCGGCTCCGGACCCGCCGGGCTCGCCGCGGCCCAGCAGCTCACCCGCGCCGGCCACGACGTGACGGTGTACGAGCGCGACGACCGCCTCGGCGGGCTGCTGCGCTACGGGATCCCCGAGTTCAAGTTCGAGAAGTGGGAGATCGACCGGCGCCTCGAGCAGATGCGCGCCGAGGGCACCCGGTTCGTCGTCGACTGCGAGGTCGGGGGAGCGGACCTGCCCGTCGAGCGGCTGCGCGCCGAGCACGACGCCGTGGTGCTCGCCGTCGGCGCCCTGGCCGGGCGCGACGACCGCACCATCGAGGGCCGCGACCTCGAGGGCGTCCACCTCGCCATGGACTACCTCGTGCCGGCCAACCGCGAGTGCGAGGGGGACGGGCCGTCGCCCATCAACGCCCACGGCAAGCACGTCGTGGTGATCGGGGGCGGGGACACCGGCGCCGACTGCTACGGCACCGCCATGCGCCAGGGGGCGGTCGGGCTGCACCAGCTCGACCAGTACCCGCCCCCGCCGCGGACGCGCCAGGAGTCGTCGTCGCCGTGGCCGACCTGGCCCTACGTGTTCCGCACGCCGCCCGCGCTGGAGGAGGGCGGCGAGCGCCTGTTCGCCACCGCCGTGCGCCGGTTCGTCGGCGACGACGAGGGTCACGTGCGGGCGGTCGAGCTCGTGTCGGTGGAGGTCCGCCGCGACGCCGACGGGCGCCGCGAGGTCGTGCCGACCACCGAGGAGGTCCACGAGATGCCCGCGGACCTCGTGCTGTTCTCGATCGGGTTCACCGGCCCCGACGACATGGCGCTGCTGCCGGCCCTGGGGCTCGAGCGGAACCCGAAGGGCTCGATCGGCTGCGGCTCGGACTGGCAGACCGACGCCCCCGGCGTGTTCGTCTGCGGCGACGCCCACCGCGGCGCCTCGCTCATCGTGTGGGCCATCGCCGAGGGCCGGTCCGCGGCCGCGGCCGTCGACAGCTACCTCGACCCCGACGGCACCACGGACCTCCCCGCGCCCCTGCACCCCGGCGCGGTGCCCTTGAGTCCGGCCTGAGTCCCGCTCAGTCCGCGGCGGGCGTGATGTGCGTCAGCACGCACCGCCAGCCGTCGGGGCGCCGGGCGAACACGTCGGTGGTCCACTCGTCGGCGTCGATGTCCCGGCCGCCGTACTGCGCGGTGCTCAGGACGCGCACGCTGAGCCAGGCGACGTCGCCGAGCACCCGCACTCGGCGCTCGCCGACGCCCTCCATCCGCGTGTGCCCCAGCGCGCCAGAGCGCACGACGGCCAGGAAGTCGTCGCGGGACGTGATGCCCGTCCACGAGACGATGGCCCAGTCGTCGTCCATGAACGCGGCGATGCGGTCGGCGTCGTCGGAGACGATCGCGCGGCCCCAGTCGTCGAGGAGATCGACGAGCTCCTGCTCGAGGGTGTCTGTCGTCATGGCCGGCACGCTATGCCGGGGTCGACCCGGATGACTTGGACGAATCGGAACCGGTCGCGGCCGCGTACCGGTCGGCGAGCTCCCGCGCGGCGCGGTGCAGTTCCGGCGCGGTGCCGGGGTCGATCGTGAGGGGGAGGTCGAGGGCGCCGAGGTAGACCGCGAGCAGGGCCGCGCTCTGGGCGCCGGCGTCCAGCCAGCACGTCCCGGCGGTCCGCGGCTCGACGCTCCAGCTCCCGATCGGCACCCGCGCGGCGACCGTCGCCGCGTCGGCGTGGACGACGACCCGCGCCCGGTGGTGCCACAGCGCGCGCATCCGGCCCCGGACCACCAGGCGCTCCCAGCCGCCCTCGGGCGGCTCGCGCGGCACGAAGCGGGGTCCGGTGGGGACGCGCGGGGTGAGGCGGTCGAGGCGGAAGCTGCGCCAGTCGTCGCGGTCGAGGTCGTGGCCGACGAGGTACCAGCGCCCGCTGACGTGGACCAGGCGGTGGGGCTCGACGCGGCGCTCGCTCGCGGCCCCGTCGCGGGCGCGGTAGGTGCACCGCAGGGTCGCGTGCTCGCGGCAGGCCCGGGCGACGGCGGCGAAGGTGTCCGTGGGAACGGGGTCGCGCGCGGGGTCCACGGTGTCGGCGACGGCGGAGAGCGTCGCGACCTGGTGGCGCAGGTGCGACGGCAGGAGCCGGTCGAGCTTGGCGGCCGCGCTCGCGGTAGCCTCGGCGGCGTCGGCGAGCCCGGAGGCGCTCACGGTCTGCAGGGCGACGGCGATGGCGAGCGCCTCGTCGTCGGTGAAGCTCACGGGCGGGAGCACCCCGCCGGGGCGCAGCGTGTAGCCGCCGCCGGTGCCGGTGGTGGCGTCGACGTCGTAGCCCAGCCCCCGCACCCGCTCGACGTCCGCCCGCACCGTCCGGGTGCTGACCGCGAGCTGGTCGGCGAGCTCCGCGGCCGTCCAGCGCGGCCGGCTCTGGAGCAGGGTCAGCAGGCGCAGCAGCCGGGACGCGGTGTCGGGCACGGACCCAGCATGACCGGGTGGCGGAACGATCCCTTCCGCAACGCCCGGCACGGTCGGCGCCATGACACCTCCGGATCGCCCCCTCGCCGGCCTCGGCGCCCTCGTGACCGGCGGCTCCCGCGGGATCGGCGCCGCGGTCGCGCGCCGGTTGGCCCGTGACGGCGCCGCGGTCGCGCTGACCTTCGTCGAGCACGAGCGGGCCGCTGCCGACGTCGTGGCCGCGATCGGCGCCGACGGCGGGACGGCCCGCGCGTTCCGCCTCGACGTCGCCGACCCCGCCGGGTTCGGGCCGGTGGTCGGCGCCGCGCAGGCCTTCTACGCCGAGGCGGGCGCGCGCGGGCTCGGCGTGCTGGTCGCCGACGCCGGGATCGCCGCGCACCAGCCCCTCGCCGCGGTGGATGTCGCGACGTGGGACCGGGTCATGCCCGTCAACGCCCGTGGCGTGCTGCTGGCGGTCCAGCACGCCGCCGCCCGGATGGTCGACGGCGGCCGGATCGTCGCCGTCTCCACCGTGGGGACGGCCTGGCCCAGCCCGGGCGAGACGGTCTACGCCGCGAGCAAGGCCGCGGTCGAGCAGATCGTCCGCGTCGCGTCCCGGGAGCTCGGCGGGCGCGGCATCACCGTGAACACCGTGTCCGCCGGGCCCACCGACACCGACCTCCTGCGCGCCGGCGCCCCGCCCGAGGCCCTCGCCGGCGCCGCAGCCCTGACCGCGCTGGGCCGGATCGGCGAGCCCCGCGACGTCGCCGACGTCGTGGGGCTCCTGTGCCGGCCCGAGGCGGGCTGGCTCACCGGGGCGAACCTCCGCGCCGACGGTGGGCTCACGTGACGGCGAGCTCCCGGGCCACGAACTCGGCCACGACGTCGTGCACGGCGTCGCGGTCGTGCTCGTTGAGGACGTCGTGCAGGTCGCCGGGGAACGTCACGACCCCGGCGTCCGGGAGCTGGTCGGCGGTCAGCCGGGCGTGCTCGACCGGGACGAGCGGGTCCGCCTCCCCGTGCACCAGCAGGACCGGGACGGCGGGCCGCCCGGCGGCGAGCCCGGCGGCGACCTCCGGCCAGGTGTCCGCGACGGCCTGCAGCGTGTCCCGCCGGAAGCCGCCGTGGTGGGTCAGCGGGTCGTGGAGCAGGGCGTCGACGTACTCCGGGTGCGTGCTCAGCAGGTCCCGGGGGTCGTCGACGGGCAGCTCCGCCTCGCCGAGCGCGAGCCACTCGTGGATCCACTCCTGCGACCGTATCGGCGCGCCCGAGAGCACGAGCGCGTCCGCGATCCCGGGGGACCGCAGCGCCAGCAGGAGCGCGGCGAGCGCCCCGCCGGAGTGGCCGATCAGGGTCAGCGGCACGCCGGGGTCCTCGGCGCACGCGATCCCCGCGAGCGTCCGCGCGTCGTCGACCAGCAGGTCCCACGACGCGATGAGCGCGCGCTCGCCGTCGCTCCGCCCGTGCCCGACGGCGTCGAGGGCGTGGACGGCCTGCCCTTGCGCCGCGAGCCGGCGCGCGAGGGCGTCGTACAGACCGAGGTGCTCGCCGTAACCGTGCAGCAGGACGACGGTGCCGCGGACCGGGGTCTGCGGCAGCCAGCGGTCGTGGAAGACGGTGCCGGCGGAGCCGGGGAAGGTGGCCATGGTGCGGTCCTGTCGTCGGGGTGTGGCCCGACGGTGGCGCGCCCCGCTGTCAGGGCGCTGCCGGTCCGCTGCCGGTCAGGGTCTGGGCGGTCAGGGTGCGGGCGGCGCCGCGACGACCGCGCGCTGGATCTGCACCGGGGTCCGCGGGGCGCCGCCGCCGGCCTGGTTGGAGCCGTCGTCGCCGCCCTGGGCGATCCGGTCGAGCACGCCGAGCCCGTCGCCGCCGATCCGGCCGATCACCGAGTACTCCGGCGGGAGCGCCGAGTCGCCGTAGACGAGGAAGAACTGGCTGCCGGTGGTCCCGGGCTGGCTGCTCTTGGCCATGGCGATCAGGCCGCGGGCGTAGGTCGAGGCCTGGCCCTCGGCGCCCGGGAACGGCGGCAGGCCCTGCGGGGGCTCCTCGGCGTACTGGTAGCCGGGGCCGCCGGAGCCGGAGCCCGTCGGGTCGCCGCACTGGAGCACCTGCAGGCTGCCCGCGCTGGTGACGAGCCGCGGGCACGGGGTGTCGTCGTAGAAGCCCTGCGACGCGAGGCTGACCACGGCGTTGACCGCGCAGGGCGCCGACGCGCGGTCGAGCACCAGGGGGATCGCGCCCTGGGAGGTCTGCAGGGTGACGTCGACGATGCCGGTCGTCGGCGGGTTCCCGTCGGGCGGCGTGTTCGGCTTGGAGGCCGGCTCCGACGGGTTGTACGTGCAGGTCGAGGGGGGTGCGGCCTCCGGTGTGGGCTCGTCGGACCCCGTCACCACGAAGTAGACCCCCGCGCCGACGGCGAGGACCGCGACGACCGCCACCACCGAGATCAGGGTCAGCCGCTGGCGCCGGCGTCGGGAGCGCTCGGCCCGCCGTTCGATCTGGCGTTCCAGCTTGCGCTTGGCGGCCTTCCGGCGCTGCTCGTTCGTCGGCACGGCCGACATCGTAGGAACCGCGCCGGACGGTCCTCGTGAGGGTCTCGACTACGCTGGCCGGGTCGCCGATTCCGCTGAGGAGGACGAGGACGTGCTGGTCGAGGCCTTCGCGGCCGGGGTGTTCCAGACCAACTGCTACGTGGTCGCTCCCGGCCCCGGGGAGTCCGCCGTCGTGGTGGACCCGGGCCAGGACGCCGAGGAGGGGCTGCGCGAGGTGCTCGCGCGTCACAAGCTGACGCCCGTGGCGGTGCTGCTCACCCACGGGCACATGGACCACATGTGGTCGGTGACGCCGGTGTGCGACGGCGACGACATCCCCGCCTGGATCCACCCCGAGGACCGGCACATGCTCGCCGACCCGCTCGGCTCGGTCGGGCCGATGGGCCAGCAGATCGCCGCGATGTACCCGGGGCTGGAGTTCCGCGAGCCGCGCTCGGTCGAGGTGCTCGCCGACGGCGCCGAGCTCGAGCTCGCCGGGCTGCGCCTCACCGTCGACCACACCCCGGGCCACACCCGCGGCTCGGTCGTGTTCCGCTCGGCCACCGAGGAGGGCCAGCCGTTCCTGCTGGCCGGTGACACGCTCTTCCAGGGCGGCATCGGGCGCACCGACCTGCCCGGCGGCGACACCGACGAGATGATGGCCTCGCTCCGCGACAAGATCCTCTCGCTGCCCGAGGAGACCGCCGTCCTGCCCGGCCACGGGCCGATGACGACCGTCGGCCAGGAGCGCGCGTCCAACCCGTTCGTGCAGGGCCTGACGAGCGCGCCCGGGCGTCACCTGTGAGCGCGTCGGTCCCGGCCGGCGGCTTCGCCGCGCCCAAGGGCATCCCGGAGTACGTCGGGCCGGAGTTCACGACGGTCCGCGACACCCTGGTCCGCGAGGCCGACCGCGCCGGCTACGCGCACATCGAGCTGCCGGTCTTCGAGGACACCGCGCTCTACGCCCGCGGCGTGGGCGAGTCGACCGACGTCGTCTCCAAGGAGATGTACTCGTTCGACGACCGCGGCGGCCGGTCGGTGACCCTGCGCCCCGAGGGCACGGCGGGCGTCGTCCGTTCCGTCATCGAGCACGGGCTCGACCGGGGCGGGCTGCCGGTCAAGCTGCGCTACACCGGGCCGTTCTTCCGCTACGAGCGCCCGCAGGCCGGCCGCTTCCGCCAGCTGCAGCAGGTCGGCGTCGAGGCGATCGGCGTCGACGACCCCGCGCTCGACGCCGAGGTCCTCGCCGTCGCCGATGCCGGGTTCCGCGCCCTCGGGCTGCGCGGCTACCGGTTGGAGATCACGAGCCTCGGCGACGCGACCACGCGGCCGCAGTACCGCGCCGAGCTGACCCGCTTCCTCGAGAAGCTCGACCTCGACGAGGCCACCCGCGAGCGCGCCCGCATCAACCCGCTGCGGGTGCTCGACGACAAGCGCCCCGAGGTCCGCGCCCAGCTCGACGGCGCGCCGCTGATGATCGACCACCTCTCCGACGAGGCGGCCGCGCACCACGCGGCGGTGAAGCGCTACCTCGACGACCTCGGCGTCGCCTACGTCGAGAACCCGTGGATGGTGCGCGGGCTCGACTACTACACGAAGACGACCTTCGAGTTCGTCCACGACGGCCTCGGCTCGCAGTCGGGCATCGGCGGCGGCGGGCGCTACGACGGGCTCATGGCCGAGCTCGGCGGGCAGGCGCTGTCCGGGGTCGGCTTCGGTCTCGGCGTCGACCGTGCGCTGCTCGCGTGCCGTGTCGAGGAGGCCGGCCACGACGCCGCCGGGCGCGTGGAGGTCTTCGGGGTGCCGCTGGGCGACGCCGCGAAGGAGCGCCTCGTCGGCATCGTCGGGTCCCTGCGGCGGGCGGGCATCCGCGCCGACCTGGCCTACGGCAACCGCGGCCTCAAGGGCGCGATGAAGGCCGCGGACCGGTCCGGCGCCCGCTTCGCGCTCGTGCTCGGCGACCGCGACCTGGAGGCCGGCGAGATCCAGGTCAAGGACCTCGCCGACGGCAGCCAGACCGCGGTCGCCCTGGACGACGCGGCGGCCGCGGTGGACCGGGCGCTGCACGAGGGCTAGACGGCGACGGACTCTCGCGCCGGCGTCACGGCGGTGACGAGCCGCCGCGAGACCGGGCGGGTCGCCCACGAGGCGACGGCGACGGCGAGCAGGGTCGAGGTCGTCGCGAGGTGGAACCACGGGCTCCCCGACACGAGGTGGGACACGAAGGCGCCGCTGAGGTCGAAGACCGTGCCGGCGTAGGCCCACTCCTTGAGCCGCGGGTAGCCGGGCACCGTGATCGCGACGGCACCGAGGATCTTCCAGACGCCCAGGATCGTGGCGAGGTAGGCCGGGAAGCCCAGCGCCACGATCCCGGCGACGGCCCACTCCGCGCCGAGCAGGTCGGCCACCCCGCCCGAGAGCAGGACGAACGCGGTGACGCCGGTCGAAGCGCGGTAGGTGAGGGTGCGGACGTCCATGGTGGGCTCCCTGTCGGGTCGGTGCGGGGTCGTCGACGTGGAGACCCGCGGGAGCCCGCAGATGTGACCGGAGCGAACGGGGAGTTCGGACGCGTAGAGGCAGCGAACCGCCCGTTCGCTGCCGTCGGGCGAGGTCAGGCCAGGCCGAGCACCCTCGCGGCGTTGTCCTTGAGGATCGCCGGCCGGACGTCGTCGGGGATGTCCAGATCCGCGAAGTCCCGCAGCCAGCGGTCCGGCGTGATGACGGGGAAGTCCGACCCGAAGAGGACCTTCTCGCGCAGCTGGCGCGACGCGGCCCGGACCAGCTGGGGCGGGAAGTACTTCGGCGCCCAGCCCGAGAGGTCGATGTACACGTTCGCCTTGTGCCCCGCGATCGAGATCGCCGCGTCCTGCCACGGCACCGAGGGGTGCGCGAAGATCATCGTGAGCTCGGGGAAGTCGGCGGCGACGTCGTCGAGCAGCATCGGGTCGGAGTAGCGCAGCTTCAGCCCCGCGCCGCCGGGCAGGCCGGCGCCGATCCCGGTCTGCCCGGTGTGGAAGAGCGCGGGCACGCCGGCCTCGGCGATGGCCGCGTAGAGCGGGTAGAACGCCCGGTCGTTCGGCTCGAACCCCTGCAGCGTGGGGTGGAACTTGAACCCGCGGGCCCCCTGCTCGACGAGCCGCCGGACCCGGGCGACCGCCGCCCGCCCGCCGTGCGGGTCCACCGACCCGAAGGGGATGAGCACGTCGGGGAACGCCGCCGCGCGCTCGACGATCTCCTCGCTCGACAGCGGCGGGTGCCCGGTCGCGGCGGGCGCGTCGACGGTGAAGACGACCGCGGCCATCGATCGTTCCCGGTAGTGCGTGGCGATCGCCTCGACCGTGGGCGTGCGGTCCTGGTCGCTGCGGAAGTACTGCGCCGAGGCGTCGAGCAGCTCGTCGGTCAGCGCGAAGCACCCGTGGGCGTCCTGCTCGACGTGGGTGTGGACGTCGATGGCGGTGAGCGCGTCGAGATCCATCACTGCTCCCTGGCGGTCAGGACGGCCCGGATCACCGCGTCGCGGCGGGCGAGGAGGGCGTCGGTGTCGGTGCCCGCGACCTGCGTGACGAGGCGGTCGACGAGCTCCGGGGTCATCGTCGGCGACCCGAGGTCGGCCCACAGCGCCTCGGTGCCCGGTCCGAGGTGCTCGAGGACGTGCCGGAGCCCGCCGGCGCCGCCGGAGAGGTGCTGGCCGGCGATCGGCCCCACGCCGGCCCACCGCAGGCCGGGGCCCTCGGTGATCGCGGTGTCGATGTCGGCGACGGTCGCGACACCCCGCTCGACCAGCGAGTACGCCTCGCGCCACAGGGCGGCCTGGAGGCGGTTGGCGAGGTGGCCCGGGAGCTCGGCGTGCAGGCGCAGGGGCGTGCGGCCGACCCCGGCGTAGAAGGCCATGGCCGCGTCGACGGCCGCCTCCGACGTCGCCTCGCCGGGCACGACCTCGACCAGCGGGACGAGGTGCGGCGGGTTGAACGGGTGCCCGACGAGCACGCGCTCGGGGTGGTGCGGCGCGCCGCGGGCGAGGTCGGTGGGGCGCAGCGTCGAGGAGCTGCTGGCGATGACGACGTCGGGCCGGGCCGCGGCGTCGAGGACGGCGAGCAGTTCGTGCTTGACGTCGAGGCGCTCGGGCCCGTTCTCCTGGACGAAGTCGGCGCCGGCGACGGCCTCGGCGGGGTCGTCGGTGACGGTCACCCCGTCGGGGAGCGGTCCCGGGGCGGGGTCGACGGCGACGACGTCGTGGCCGTGGGCGAGGAAGAGCCGGATCCAGCTCTCGCCGATCACCCCGGTCCCGATCACCGCGATCTTCATCGGGCGTATCCCACGAACGGCTCCAGCGCGGTCGGGTCGACCAGCGAGTCGCGCGAGGCAACGGTGTCCGGGTCGGCGCCGAGCAGGATCCGCTTGGCCGGCACCTCGAGCTTCTTGCCGGTCCGGGTGCGGGGCACGGCGGCGATCTCGTGGATCCGGTCCGGGACGTGGCGCGGGGAGAGCGCGGCGCGGAGCTCGGCGCGGATGCGGGCCTCGTCGATGCGCCGGCCCGGCGCGGGCACCACGAACAGCACGAGCTCGTCGGAGGCCTCGAGGTGCACGACGAGGCTGTCGGCGACCTCGGGCATCTCCTCGACCACGGTGTAGAACTCGGCGGTCCCGAGCCGGACGCCGCCCCGGTTCAGCGTCGCGTCCGAGCGCCCGGACACCACGACCGACCCGCCCGGCGCGAACCGGACCCAGTCGCCGTGGCGCCACACGCCGGGGTAGACGTCGTAGTACGTCGCGCGCAGGCGGGTGCCGGCGGCGTCGTCACCCCAGAAGAACAGCGGCATCGACGGCATGGGCGAGCGGATGACCAGCTCGCCGCGCTCGCCGACGACCTCGTTCCCGTCCTCGTCGAACGCGGCGGTGTCGACGCCGAGCTCGCGCCCGGAGATCTCGCCCTCGACCACCTCCTGCCACGGGCCGCCCTGGACGATCCCGGTGCAGACGTCGGTGCCGCCGCTGCCCACGAGCAGCAGGACGCCCGGCCCGAACTCGGCGGCCACCCACCGGTAGCCCTCGGGCGGCAGCGGGCTCCCGGCCACGCAGATCTGGCGCAGCGGCGCGAGATCCTGGTCGCGCGCGGGGTGGATGCCCTCGGCGCGGCACGCCATGAGGAAGCCCGGCGAGGCCCCGAAGTGCGTGGCGCGGGCGTCGGCGGCGACGCGCCACTGCCAGCCGAGGTCGGGGTGCAGCGGGTTGCCGTCGACGAGGATCAGCGCGGCGCCGTGCAGCAGGCCGCTGACCAGCGCGTTCCACATCATCCAGGCCGTGGTGGTGAACCAGAGCATGCGGTCGCCGGGCCGGACGTCCCATGCGAGGCCGTGGTTCTTGAGGTGCTCGACGGTGATGCCGCCGTGCCCGTGGACGATCGCCTTCGGCGGCCCCGTGGTGCCCGAGGAGAAGAGCACGACCAGCGGGTGGTCGAAGGGCACCGGGTCGTAGGCCGGCGCGGCGGGGGTGCCGACGAGCGCGGACCACGGCGTCGCGTCGGGGACGGTGCCCGGACCGTAGGGGACCTCGACGACGTGGTGCAGGGTCGGCAGGGCGGCGCGCACGGCGGCGACCTCGTCGGTGCGGTCGATGGGCTTGTCGCCGAAGACGTAGCCGCCGACCGCGAGCAGGACCGTCGGCTCGATCTGGGCGAAGCGGTCGACGACGCTGCGCGCGCCGAACTCCGGCGCGCACGACGCCCACACCGCGCCGAGGCTCGCGGCGGCGAGGTGGGCGATCACGGTCTCGGGGATGTTCGGGGCGTAGGCGACGACGCGGTCGCCGCGCCGCACACCCAGGCGCTGCAGGCCCGCCCGGGCGCGGGCGACGGCGTCGCGCAGCTCGCCGCGGGTCCAGCGCTGGTGCTCCCGGGTCTGCGAGTACGCCAGCAGCGCGGTGTCGTCGTCGGCGGTCCCGGCGGGCCCCTCGACGGCACGCTCGGCGTAGTTCAGCGTCGCGCCCGGGAACCAGACCGCGCCGGGCATGACGCGCTCCTCGAGGACGGTGCGCGCGGCCTCGTGGAACGGCACCCCGAAGAACGCCGCGATCGCCGACCAGAAGCCATCGAGGTCGGTGACCGACCAGCGCTGCAGGGCGTCGTAGTCATCGAAGCGCAGGTCGCGCTCGCGGGCGAGCCAGTCGACGAACGCGGCGGTGACGGTGCCCTCCGGCGGCGCGCCCATCAGCGGACCTTGCCCGCGCGCCCGTCGAGGAACGCGCTCATCCGGTCCTGGGCCTCGGCGCTGCTCGACGAGATCGCCGCCATGAGCGACTCCAGGAACAGGCCGTCCTCGTCGCGCGCCGCGGCGATGCGCGGCAGCGCCTGCAGGACGGCGTAGTTGCTGATCGGCGGGTTCTGCGCGGCGCGGTGGGCCAGCTCGAGGGCCTTCGGGAAGCCGCCGCCGGGGTCGGTGAGGTAGGTGGAGATCCCCAGCTGCTGGCCCTCGTCGGCGTCGAGGACGCGGCCGGTCAGCATCATGTCGGTCATCCGCGGCACCCCGACGAGGCGCGGGATGCGCACCGAGCCGCCCCCGCCGACGAACAGCCCGTGGCGGGGCTCGGGCAGGGCGTAGAAGGCGCTGGGCTCGGCGACGCGGACGTGGGTGGCGGCGGCGAGCTCCAGGCCGCCGCCGACGACCGCGCCCTTGAGCACGCTGACGACGGGCAGGCGGCCCTGCTCCATGCGCGTGAAGGCGCGGTGCCAGAACCGGGAGTGCTCCATGCCCTCGACGGCGTCGGTCGCGCCGAGCTCGGCGAGGTCGAGGCCGGCGCTGAAGTGCTCGCCCTCGGCGTCGAGGACCACGGCGCGCACGTCGTCGGGCGGCGCGGTGAAGAAGGCCTCGAGCCCGAGGACCGTGGCGTCGTCGAGGGCGTTGCGCTTGGCCGGACGGGCGAGGCGCAGGACGGCGACCGGCCCGTCGCGGTCGAGGACCAGGGACGGCGGGAGGTCGCTCACCGGGCTCGTCCCGGACGCGGGACCATGGCGCCGCGTGACGTCGCGCTCATGATGCTCCTTCGTTATCAGGAACCTTGAGACTAGGGCCGCTCGGGCGCCGACGGTAGGGGACGAGGGGGAACGACGGTGGCGGTTCAGGGACCCGGACGGACCAGCGACGGCCCGTCGCTGCTCTACGCGGTCAAGCAGGTCGAGCTCGCGGTCCGCGCCCGCCTCGACGACCTCCTGCGCACGACCGGCATCACCGTGCCGCAGTGGACGGCGCTGACCGTCCTCGCCCGCCGCGAGGGGCAGACGGGCGCCGACCTGGCGCGCAACGCCTTCGTCAGCCCGCAGGCGATGGGGGACCTGCTCGCCGCCCTCGAGCGCGGCCGCTGGATCACGCGCACCCCGGACCCGACCCACAAGCGTCGGGTGCTCATCGGGCTCTCCGAGGAGGGTCGGGTGCTGCTCGCCAACGTGGCGCCGGGCGCGGCGGAGGTCGAGGAACGGATGGTCACCGGCCTCGACCCCGACCAGCGCGCCGCCCTGCGCACCCTGCTCAACCAGTGCCGGACGAACTTGGTCTGAACGGCCTATGTGAGCGGACTTCGGGGCTATGGCACCAACGTTCGCTCACATGCAGTCGGCGATCGTCACCCGATCGTCACCCACTCACTTCACAGCGGGCTCACGCTATGGCGTCCGGTGGGGAGCGGAAGGGGACGCGGATGGCGGATCAGGTGGACTCCACTCGCGGAGCGGGCAGCGACTACCTCGCTGCCCGCCAGCTCAAGGCCGGGTCGGCGAGCTGGGTGCTCCTGGCCGGGCTGGGCGTCGCGTACGTGGTGTCCGGCGACTACGCCGGCTGGCACTTCGGGCTCGCCCAGGGCGGCTGGGGCGGCCTCGCCGTCGCCGCGGTCCTCATGGCCGTCATGTACACGTGCATGGTCCTCGGCCTCGCCGAGATGTCCTCCGCGCTCCCGGCCGCGGGCGGCGGCTACACGTTCGCCCGCGTGGCCATGGGCCCGTGGGGCGGCTTCGCGACCGGCGCGGCGATCCTGCTCGAGTACGCGGTCGCCCCGGCCGCGATCGCCACGTTCATCGGCGGCTACGTCGAGTCGCTCGGGCTGTTCGGGATCACCGACGGCTGGTGGGTCTACCTCGCCTGCTACGTGATCTTCGTCGGCATCCACCTGCTCGGCGTCGGCGAGGCCCTCAAGGCCTGCTTCGTCATCGCCGCGATCGCGATGGTCGGGCTGGTCCTGTTCGCGATCGGCGGGATCGCCGCGTTCGACGCCGCCAACCTCTTCGACATCGCGCCCACCGACGCGGCCGGCGCGTCGCCGTTCCTGCCGTTCGGCATCGTCGGGGTGTGGGCGAGCTTCCCGTTCGCGATCTGGTTCTTCCTCGCCGTCGAGGGCGTCCCGCTGGCCGCCGAGGAGGCGCGCGACCCGGTCCGGGCCGTGCCGCGCGGCATCATCGTCGCGATGGCCGTGCTGGTCGTCTCGGCGACGGCCGTGCTGCTGCTCGCCCCCGGCGCCCAGGGCGCGCAGGCACTGTCGGAGAGCGAGAACCCACTGGTCAGCGCCCTCGAGGTCGGGCTCGGCGGACCCTCCTGGCTCTCGACGACCGTGAACTACATCGGCCTGCTGGGTCTCGTCGCGAGCTTCTTCTCGATCATCTACGCCTACTCGCGGCAGACGTTCGCGCTCTCGCGGGCGGGCTACCTGCCCCGCGCGCTGTCGAAGACCAACCGCCGCAAGGCCCCGACCCTCGCGCTGGTCGTGCCCGCGATCATCGGCTTCGTGCTCGCCGCCACCGGCAACGGCGACATCCTGATCAACCTGGCCGTCTTCGGCGCGACCCTGTCCTACGTCCTCATGATGGTCGCCCACCAGGTGCTGCGGGCCCGCCACCCGGAGCTGGAGCGGCCCTACCGCACGCCGGGCGGGCGGATCACCACCGGCGTCGCTCTGGTCCTGGCGCTCGCCGCGGTCGTGGCGACGTTCCTCGTCGACGTCGTCGCGGCCCTGTGCGCGCTGGGGGCGTTCGCGGTACTCATGGCCTGGTTCGGGTTCTACTCGCGGCACCACCTCGTCGCGGCCGCGCCCGACGAGGAGTTCGCCGCGCTCGCGAAGGCCGAGGAGGAGCTCGAATGAGCTGGACGACGACGCTGGGCGGGCACTCGTACCGGTTCGCCGACCTGCGCGACCTGCTCGCGAGGTCCACCCCGCTGCGCTCCGGCGACGTGCTCGCCGGCGTGGCGGCGGAGTCGGCGGCGGAGCGGGTCGCCGCCCAGACGGTGCTCGCCGATCTCCCGCTCCAGCACTTCCTCGACGAGGCCGTCGTGCCCTACGAGGACGACGACGTCACCCGCCTGATCATGGACTCGCACGACGCCGACGCGTTCGCCCCGGTGCGCTCGCTGACCGTCGGCGGGTTCCGCGACTGGCTGCTGTCCTGGGAGGCGGACACCGCCACGCTGAGCGCGCTCGCGCCCGGCCTGACCCCGGAGATGGTGGCCGCGGCCAGCAAGCTGATGCGCGTCGGCGACCTCGTCGCGGTCGCCCGCAAGACCCGCGTCGTCACCGGGCTGCGCACCACGATCGGCCTCGAGGGACGGCTCGCGACCCGCCTGCAGCCCAACCACCCGACCGACGACGCCGTCGGCATCACCGCCTCGCTCGTCGACGGGCTGCTGCACGGCGCGGGCGACGCGGTCGTCGGCATCAACCCGGCCACCGACCGGCCCTCGACGGTGCTGGCGCTGCTCGAGCTCGTCGACGACGCCCGCCGGCGTCTCGACGCGCCCATCCAGTCCTGCGTGCTCACCCACGTCACGACGACCCTCGAGCTCCTGGAGCAGGGTGCGCCGGTCGACCTGGTGTTCCAGTCCGTCGCCGGCACCCAGGCGGCGAACCGGGGCTTCGGGGTGACGCTGGACCAGCTCCGCGAGGCCCACGCCGCCGCTTCCGAGCTGCACCGCGGCACCGTCGGCGACAACGTGACGTACTTCGAGACCGGGCAGGGCTCGGCGCTGTCGGCGGACGCGCACCACGGCGTCGACGAGCAGACGCTCGAGGCGCGGGCCTACGCGGTGTGCCGGGCGTTCGACCCGCTGCTGGTCAACACCGTCGTCGGCTTCATCGGCCCCGAGTACCTCTACGACGGCAAGCAGATCCTGCGCGCCGGGCTCGAGGACCACCTCTGCGGCAAGCTGCTCGGCGTCCCGATGGGCGTCGACGTCTGCTACACCAACCACGCCGAGGCCGACGCCGACGACACCGACACCCTGCTGCTCACGCTCGGCGCCGCCGGGTGCGGGTTCGTGATCACGGTGCCGGGCGGCGACGACATCATGCTCAACTACCAGTCGCTGTCGTTCCAGGACGTGCTGCAGGTCCGCCAGACCCTCGGGCTGCGACCCGCGCCGGAGTTCGAGGCGTGGCTGGGCTCGGTAGGGCTGCTCGACGACGCCGGGCGCGTGCCGCAGCTGGTGCCGGAGCCGATCCGGGCGCTGATGTCGTGAGCGCCGATCCCTGGGAGACGCTCCGCGCCGCCACCCGCGCGCGAGTGGGGCTCGGACGCGCCGGCGACGGGCTGTCGACGGCCGAGAACCTGCGCCTCGCCGCGGCCCACGCTCAGGCCCGCGACGCCGTCCACACGCCGCTCGACGCCGACGCGGTCGTCGCCGCGCTGGGGGAGCGGGCGGGGCCGGTGGTGCGCTCGCAGGTCGCCGACCGCACGGAGTACCTGCAGCGTCCGGACCTGGGGCGGCGGCTGTCCTCCGATCACGGGCTGTCGTCCGGGGAGTTCGACCTCGCGGTGGTCGTGGCCGACGGGCTCTCGGCGACGGCGGTGCACGAGCACGCCGCCGCGGTCGTCGACGCCCTCGTGCCGCGGCTGGAGGGGTGGGCGGTGGCGCCGGTCGTGGTGGCCGAGCAGGCGCGCGTGGCGTTGGGCGACGAGATCGCCGCGGCGCTCGGCGCGTCGATGGTGCTCGTGCTCATCGGCGAAAGGCCCGGGATGTCCGCGCCCGACTCCCTCGGCGCGTACCTGACGTTCGGCCCGCGGCCGGGGCGCGTCGACTCGGAGCGCAACTGCGTCTCCAACATCCGCCCGCCCGACGGCCTGACCTACGACGCGGCGGCCGAGGTGCTCGCCGCGTTGCTCACCGAGTCCTTCCGCCGGCAGCTCTCGGGCGTCGAGCTCAAGGACACGGGGGCGGCTCTCCCGCCCGCCGCGGGCTGACCGCTCGTCCTGTCGGCGTCCCAACGGCTGATCTAGAGCCACCATTCGGATGAATCCGTCCGTCACCCCTCTGTGTGCTTTTCGTTACCTGATCGTGGTCACCGCTGGTGGCCACGTCATCCAAGGGGCGGAAGGACACCACACGCATGGGTCTTCACAGGGCAAAGCTCGGACGTCGGGGGGTGGCCGCGCTGGCGGCAGCCGGGGCCCTGATCGTGGGCGGCGGCGCGGCCGCGATGGTCGGGACGAGCAACGCGGACCCGGTGCTGCCGGTACCGGCGCCCGTGGTCGGGACGACGTACGTGCTGCCGGATCTGTTGCCGTTCAAGACGCTCGACACGCGTGCTCCGGGCACCGCCGAGGTCGACGACGAGTTCGGCGCACCCACCGGCGGCGGCGAGGCGTCCCTGCGCCTGCAGACGCCCGACGGCACGGCGAAGGCCTCGATCGTGAGCCGCGAGGACGCCGGCAAGCCGCTCGCGGCGTTCATCCCGACCGCCGCCTATTCGGCGTACCAGGGCGCTGCGACCGTCCCGGTCCAGTTCCCGAGCCTCCAGCTCGAGGTCGACTACAACGGGCTGGACACCCCCGGTGGCTTCTCGACGCTCGGGTACGAGCCGGTCTACAACCCCACCACGGACAGCACCGAGGCCGGAGTCTGGCACCGCTACCAGGCCGGAGCGGGCCGCTGGTGCTCGACGCAGCCGATCCCGGGCGTCATCACCGAGGACGAGCGGCGGTGCAACGCCACCAAGCCGCTCTCGGACTTCACCACGGCGCAGCCGAACATCGTCGTCACCGGCGTGATCATCAACCAGGGCAGCGGCAACCCGGGCCTCGACGCGGCGGTCGACCTGGTCAGCACGCCGAGCACGATCTACGACTTCGAGCTCACGAAGCCCGAGGTGCCGACGCTGCCGACCACGAAGCCCTGCGAGGAGCCGACCACCCCGGCCCACCCCGGCGGCGGTGAGTGGGGCGAGGACGGCCACGAGAACGGCGGCCACGAGGACGGCGGCACCAACGGCGGCCACGAGGACCAGGGCCACGAGAAGCCCGACAACGGCGGGCACGAGCAGCCGAGCGACGGCGGCCACGAGCAGCCCGACGACCAGGAGCAGCCCGACGACGGCGGGCACGAGCCCCCGGCCTGCTCGTAACCCCACAGCGTCGCGGTCCCACCCGTGACGAGCGAACGACGCCCTCGCTGCCCTCCGACGCAGCGAGGGCGTCGTTCGCTGCGTAGGGCGTCGCGCTACTCGCCCGACCGCCCCTTGCGGCCCGCGGGGAGGCGGTCGACGAGGCGCCCGAGGCGTTCGGTGGTGCCCTGCAGCGGGGCGAGGGCGTCCGCGAGGACCTTGATCTCCTCGTCGAGGTTGTCGATGCGCCCGGCGAGGGTGCGCAGGTCCGGGCTGACCTTCTGCAGCTCGCCGGCCGCCGTCGTCAGCGAGGTGTCCAGCGTGCTCAAACGCGCGGGGACGTCGGGGAAGGTCGTGTCGGCGTGCCGGGCGAGCGTCTGCACGTGGTCCACCGCACCCGCGATCTGCGTCAGCGCGGGGGCGGCGTCGGCGAGCGAGTGCAGGTCGTCGAGGCTGCGGGTGAGGGCGTGCAGGTCGTCGACCGCCTCGGCCAGCGCCGCGATCGTCGGCACCGCCTCGGCCAGCCGGGCGATGGTCGGGACGGCGTCGGCGAGGGCCGCGACGGTGGGCACGGCGTCGGCGAGACGACCCACCGCGGGCACGCCGTGGGCGATCTGCGCGACGGAGCCGGTCGCGCCGGCGAGCGTCCCGAGGTCGTCGACGGCGCCGGCGATGCGCTGGAGGGTCGGGACCGCGCCGGCGAGCTCCTCGAGGTGCGGTGCGGCCTCGCCGAGCTGCTGCAGCGCCGGCGCGGCGCCCGCCAGCTGCTCGAGCATCGGTGCCGCCTCGCCGAGCTGCCGGAGCGCCGGGACCGCGCCGGCGAGGGCCGCGATGTCCCCGCGGGCCTCGCCGATCTGCTGGAGGGCGGGCACGGCCTCGCTGAGCGTGTGGATGTCGGGGGCGGCCCCGGCGATCGCCTGCAGCGCGGGCACGGCCTCGCTGAGCCTGTGGATGTCGGGGGCGGCCCCCGCGATCGCCTGCAGCGCGGGCACCGCGCCGGCGAGGGCGGCGATGTCGCCGCGGGCCTCGCCGATCTGCTGGAGGGCGGGCACGGCCTCGGCGAGCGTGGCGATGTCGCCGCGGGCCTCGCCGATCTGCTGCAGCGCCGGCACCGCCTCGGTGAGGGCGGTGATCGCGGGCGCCGCGCCGGCGATCGCCTCCAGCGCCGGCACCGCCCCGGCCAGGGCGTGGAGGTCGTCGGTGGCGTCGCCGAGGCGCGTCAGCGCGGGGGCGGCGTCGGCGAGGCGGTCGAGGGCGGGCGCGGCGCCGGCGATCCGCTCGAGGGTCGGCACCGCGCGGGCGAGGGCGTGGAGGTCGTCGACGGCGCCGGCGAGGCGGTCGAGCGCGTCGGTCGCGTAGGACAGGCGGGTCAGGTCGGGCGCGAGCTCGTCGAGCGTGTGCTGCAGCCCGGACGCGACGGGGAGCAGCTGCTCGAGCGACGACACCAGCCGAGGCACGGCCCGCAGCGCGTCGGCGACGAGCGGGCTCAGGTCGGCGGTGCTGCGCGCGCCCTGGGTGGCGATGTCGGCGATGCCGCGCACGATCGCCGGGCCGTGCAGCGTGAGCTCGACGGCCGTGCGGGTCGACGCGACGACGAGGGCGCGCGCGGTGTCGAGGACGCCGCTCGGAGGGCTCTCGACGGAGCGCGGGAGGGCGGGTCGGCTCATGCGGGCTCACCCCGGGACTCGGTGCTGCTACTGCGGACGGCGCGGACGACGACGGCGGCGAGGACCGTGGTCAGCGGCACCGAGGCGACGAGCCCGATGCTGCCGACCAGGGTCCGCACGACCTCCTGCGCCACGTCCTCGGCGGTCAGCAGGTCGCCGAGACCCCGCCCCGCCAGGGCGAACAGCAGCAACAGGGGCAGCGCCGCCCCGGCGTAGGCGAGCACGAGCGTGTTCACCGCCGAAGCGACGTGATCACGGCCGACGCGCATGGCGGCACCATAGAGGTCGGCGAGCCGCGTGGCCGGGTCAGCGCGGTGCAGCTCCCAGACGGCGCTGGTCTGGGTGACGGTGACGTCGTCGAGCACCCCGAGCGCGCCGATGATCACGCCGGCGAGCAGCAGCCCGCGCAGGTCCAGCCCCGGCCCGAGCACCCCGGCGAGCTCCGAGGCCTCCTCACCGAGCCCGGTCAGCCGCGAGGTCGCGGCGAACAGCACCGCGAGCACGCCGATGAGCCCGAGGCTCGCGAGCGTGCCCAGAGCTGCGGTGGCCGTGCGCGCCGAGACGCCGTGGGTCAGCGGGAGGACCACGCCCACGATCAGCCCCGACGCGGTGAGCGCCACCGGGACGGGCGAGGACCCCGTCGCCAGCGCCGGCAGGACGAACAGCGCCAGCACGCCCAGGGTCACGCCGAGCGCGACCAGGGCGGCGAGGCCCTGCCAGCGCCCCAGCAGCAGCACCGCGAGCGCGAACGCGCCGCCGAGCACGAGCAGCGGCGGGCCGCGCTGGAAGTCGACGATCGTGTAGGTCAGGGGGTCGGCGGGGTCGCCGCCCGCCCAGCCGAGCACCACCGGGTCGCCGACGGCGAACCGCGGCGAGCCGGGGGTGGCCGGGGCGAGGCTGACGATCGTGCTGCCGGCGGCCGGGCCCTCGCCGAGCCGCAGCGTCACGGCCACGCAGCCCTCGCCGGGACCGGGGGAGGGCAGGTTGGGGTCGGTGCAGTCGGACTCGCCGGCCGCGCGGACGACCTCGGCGTCGACGGGGGTCTGCGAGCCGAGGCCCGGCGCGCCCTGCCCGGTCGCGGCGCCCGCGGCGACCTGCGCGTACTCGCCCGGCGACGGCGCGAGCACCACCAGCCCGACGAGCACCGCGAGCGCGCACGGCGCCAGCAGCGCCGCGAGCACCCACCGGACCCGGCGCCCGGACACGCCCTCGAGGTCCCCGCCGCCGTGCCCGTGCCCGTGGCCGTGCCCGCTCGGCGCCGGCGGGTCCGCGCGCCGCCGCCGACCGGTGGGTTTGTCAGCCTGGCGTCCACGCTGACGTTGAACGTCAGAAAATCCGCCCGCTCGATCGCGCTCGACCCGGATCGGCCCCGTCGGCGCGTCGTCGTCCTCCGCGGTCGCGCCGGCGCGCGCGCGGCGCGCCGGCGGGCGGGAGGACGTCACCCGGTCATCATCGCCGGGACCGTGCCGAACCGGACGCGGGGGGAGACTCGACCCGTGCGCGCCGTGGTGATCGAGGAGTTCGGGGTCGAACCGACCGTCGTCGACCGGCCCGACCCGGTCCCGGCGCCCGACGGCGTCGTCGTGGCCGTCGAGGCCACCGGGCTCTGCGCGAGCGACCGCTTCGCCTGGCGCGGGCACGATGCCGGGGTCGTCACGCCGTTCGTCCCGGGGCACGAGCTCGTCGGGCGGGTCGTGGCGGTCGGCGCCGAGGTGCGCGGCGCCCGCCCCGGCGACCGCGTCATCACCCCGTTCGTCCAGGGCTGCGGGCGCTGCGCGGCGTGCGCGGCGGGCCAGGCGCAGGTCTGCCCGGACCAGGAGCAGCCCGGGTTCACGCACGACGGGTCGTTCGCCGAGCTCGTGGCCCTGCGCCACGCCGACACCAACCTCGTCGCGGTGCCCGACGACCTCGACGCCGGCGCCGCGGCGCTGCTCGGGTGCCGGGTGGCCACCGCGTTCCGCGCCGTCGTCGACCGCGGCGGTCTGCGCGCCGGGGAGCGCCTCCTGGTCCTGGGCGCCGGCGGGGTGGGACTCGCCGCGGTGCTGGTCGCCCGCGCGCTGGACGCCGAGGCCGTCGTCGTGGACCCGGCGCCGGAGGCGCGCCGGCGGGCCCTCGCGCTGGGCGCGCAGGCGGCGCTCGACCCGTCGCTCGGGCCCGACGGCCTGCGCGACGCGCTCGGGGGCGGCGGCGCGCGGGTGGCCGTCGAGGCGGCCGGGCGCGCCGACTCGCTCGCGCTCGGGGTCCGTGCGCTGCGCACGCAGGGCACGCTCGTGCAGGTCGGGCTGCTGGCGAGCGAGCCGACCGTGCCGGTGCCCGAGGTCATCGCCCGCGAGCTCCACCTGCTCGGCAGCCACGGCATGGCCGCCGCCGACTATCCGCGGCTGATGGAACTGGTCGCGAGCGGCCGCCTCGACGTCGCCGCGCTCGCGACCCGGCGGATCGGGCTCGACGACGCGCCGGGCGCGCTCGCGACGCCGCCGGTGCCGGGCGAGGTCGTCGTCGTCGTGCCGTGAGCGGGCGGATTTCCTCACGCTGAACGTGAGCGTGGCCGCCACGCTGACACACCTCAGGCGCCGGGGGAGGCGAGGCGACCCCCGAGGCGCAGCACCGAGTCCGGCGCCTTCTTCGCCAGGCGCAGGAAGGTCTCCCCGGCGCGGGCGCGGGCGAGCGAGCCGTGGCCGAAGGTCCGGCGCAAGCCGCCGTGGTCGCCGGGCAGGTGGTGGTGCAGCGGGGTCGCGGTCGCCTCGGGGTCGCCCAGCGAGCGGCCGATGACCATGCGCTGGATCTCGCTGGTGCCCTCGAAGATCGTGTAGAGCTTCGCGTCGCGGAACCACTTCTCGACGGGCAGGTCGTCGACGTAGCCCCAGCCGCCGCAGGTCTGCACCGCCTGCTCCGCGGCGCGCATCGCGACCTCGGAGGCCTTGAGCTTCGACATCGAGCCCTCGCCGAGCCGGAACGGGACCCCGTTCGCCGCCATCCACGACGCCCGCCAGCACAGCAGCCGCGCGGCGTCGATGTCGGCGGCGAGGTCGGCGAGCGGGAACGCGACGCCCTGGTTGTCGAGGATCGGGCCGCCGAACGCCTCGCGCTCGCGGGCGTACGCACACGCGTACTCGAAGGACGCCCGCGCCACGCCCAGCGCCATCGCCGCGACCATCGGCCGCGTCTGCTCGAACGTCCCGAGCGCCGCCGGCTTCCCCTCGCCGCGTCGGGCCTTCTCCAGCTTGTGCTCGAGCTTGTCCTCGCCGCCGAGGAGGTTCTCGCCGGGGATGCGGCAGCCCGTGAACGACAGCTCCGCGGTGTGCGACGCGCGGTGCCCGAGCTTGCGCAGCCGCCGGACCTGCTCCATCCCGGGCGTGTCCTTCGGGACGACGAACATCGCCTGGCCCTTGGTGCCGAGCGACGGGTCGACGACGGCGTTGACGATCGTGACGTCGGCGATCCCGCCGTTGCCGATCCAGATCTTCTCGCCGTCGAGCACCCAGTCGTCGCCGTCCTTGCGGGCGCGCGTCTGCAGGTTGGCGACGTCGCTGCCGCCCTGCGGCTCGGAGACGGCGAGCGCCGCGAGCTTGATGTCGCCGGGCTCGCCGAACATCTCGGGCGCCCACCGCGCGACCTGCTCCGGCGTCCCCGCCTGGTTCAGCGCCGAGAGCGCCAGCGCGGGCAGGACCACGGTCAGCCCGATCCCCGCGCAGCCCCAGAACATCTCCTCGAGGAAGAGCGGGAGCGAGAGACCGGTCGGGTCGGCGATCAGGTCGGCGTAGAAGAGCGCGTTGTAGAAGCCCTCCTGCGCGGCCCGGTCGACGATCTCCCAGGGGCACTCCTCGACGGCGTCGTAGTGCGCCGCGGCGGGACGGACGACGTCCTCGGCGAACGCGTGGGCACGCCGGACCAGCTCGTGGTGGGCCGGGGTCAGTTCGAGGGTGAAGGCACTCATCGACGCTCCGATCTGCTGTTGACCCCTGGTACCGCGTACCGGCGGTACCGAAACGTCACGGGCGCGGGAGGCCGATCGGGTTCGGGAAGGGGAGCGCGTCCGCGGCGGAGAGGGCGAGCGGGCGCAGCAGTTCGGCCAGACGGTCGGTGGCCGTGCCCCCGAGTGCGCGCCACGGCCCGGCGGCGACGCGGTCGGTGTCGCGCTCGATCGCGTCGCGCGCCTCCCGGCCCGCGTCGGTCAGCGCCCCGTCGCCGTCGAGCCAGCCCCGCGCGAGCAGGCCCTCGCCCGCCGACGCCCACACCGCGTCGTCGAGCCGGCGCGACTCCTGCAGCGAGCCCGACTCCCCGGCCGCGGTCTTGAGCCGGTGCGCCGACACCGGGCCCACGCCGTGGGTGACGAGCACGGCGACGTGGCCGTCGCCCCGGTGCTCGCGCAGGGTCGTCGCCGCCTGCCAGAGCGCGAGGTGCGGCGCGTCCGGCCGCGGCAGGCCCTGGTTGGCGGCCGCGAGGACCCGGCCCTGCGTGTCCGCGGCCGCGGCGGCCGCCCAGGCGAGGTCGGCGGCCTCGGCGACGGCGGGCCCCTCGACGTCGCCCAGCAGCCGCCGCAGCGCCCGGTCGGCGCCGTCGAGCCGCGCCGCGAGGCACGTCGCGGGGTCCGCGAACCCCCAGGCGTCGGGCAGGGCGCGCGTGATGCGCTCCCGGTGGAAGCCGTGGAAGCAGGCCCACACGGCGTCCGGGCCGACGGCGCCGAGCGGGGCGGCGCGCTGGGCCACGTAGCCCATCCAGAACCCGCGCAGGCCCACCGCGTCGGCGGCCTCCCGGGCCTCGGGGGCGAAGTACGTGACGGCGTGCAGCGGCTCGAGCAAGGTCCACAGGCGGCGGGCGTCATCCACGGCGAGGATGGTGGCCCGGACAGCGGTTGCCCCGACATCGAACACGTGTTCGAATGACCGGGTGCGGTGGGAAGCGCAGAAGGTCGCCGGGGGACCCGAGGAACTGCCGGGCATGCCCGCGCTCAAGGGGCTGGTGCGCAGCGTCCGGACGCCCGAGTTCGCCGGCATCACGTTCCACGAGGTCCGGGCGCGCTCGGTGCTCAACCGGGTGCCGGGTGCCTCGCCGATGCCGTTCTCCTGGACGGTGAACCCCTACCGGGGTTGCAGCCACGCGTGCACCTACTGCTTGTCGCCGGACACGCCGATCCTCATGGTCGACGGCACGAGCGTGCGGCTCGCCGACGTCCGCGTGGGCGACCTCGTGGTGGGCACGGCGATGCGCGGCGGCGCCCGCAGCCTGGTCCCGACGCCCGTGCACGACGCCTGGACCACCACGAAGCCGGCCTGGCGGGTGCGCCTGCTCGACGGCACCACGCTGGTGGCGAGCGCCGACCACCGGTTCCTCACCCCGCGCGGCTGGGTGCACGTGCGCCCCGAGGGCTGCGAGGGCACCGAGCGCCCGCACCTGCGGGTGGGCGACGCCCTGGTCGGCGCCGAGACGCTGGCCGACGAGGCGTTCCGGCGTCCGGGCACGCCGCCCGTGGCGCCCGCCCCGCCGGGCGACGTCGCGGGCGGACGCGTCGTCACGGCGGTCGAGGAGCTGCCCGGCGAGCACGCGCTGGCCGACCTCACCACCGGCACGGGCGACTTCGTGGCCGACGGGGTGATCAGCCACAACTGCTTCGCCCGCAACACCCACACCTACCTCGACCTCGACGCGGGCGACGACTTCGACCGCCAGGTGGTCGTGAAGCTCAACGTGCCCGAGGTGCTGGCCCGCGAGCTCCGGGCGCCGCGCTGGACCCGCGAGCACGTGGCGATGGGCACCAACACCGACCCCTACCAGCGCGCCGAGGGCCGCTACGCGCTGATGCCCGGCATCATCCGGGCGCTCGGCGGCTCGGGGACGCCGTTCTCGATCCTCACCAAGGGCACGCTGCTCGCCCGCGACCTGCCGGAGCTCACGGCCGCGGCGCGCGACGTCCCGATCGGCGTCGGGGTCTCGCTCGCGCTCATCGACCCCGAGCTGCACCGGCGCGTCGAGCCCGGCACGCCGACGCCGCGCGCGCGGCTCGACCTCGTGCGCCGCATCCGCGACGCCGGGCTGCCGTGCGGGGTGTTCGTGGCCCCGGTGCTGCCCGGGCTCACCGACACCGACGAGGCGCTCGACGCCCTGCTCGACGAGATCGCCGGCGCGGGAGCGAGCGGGGCCAGCGTGCTCGCGCTGCACCTGCGCCCGGGGACGCGCGAGTGGTTCCACGCCTGGCTGGCGCGGGAGCACCCGGGGCTCGTCGAGCGCTACGCGGAGCTCTACCGCCGCGGCGCGTACGTCGACGCCGCCTACCGGCGCGACCTGGCGGCCCGCGTCGGCCCGATGCTCGAGCGCCACGGGCTCGCCGGCGGCGGGCACGCCATGGGCGGGCGGCAGGGCCACGGCGAGCGCCGGGACGGCCTCGAGGGCAAGGGTGGCTGGCCCGACGGGGCGGTCCCGCCGCCGCCCACCGTGCCCGAGGAGGTCGTCACGGCCCCGCCCGAACAGCTCTCCCTGCTCTGAGGTGGGGCCCCTAGCCTGCGGTCATGGACCTGGACGAGGCACGAGACGTGATGCGCGAGCAGCACCATGCGGTGCTGGCCACCCGCCGTCGGGACGGCGGCCCGCAGATGTCGCCGGTCGCCGTGGCGGTGGACGACGACGGCGCGGCGGTCGTCAGCACCCGCGAGACCGCCCTCAAGACCACGAACCTGCGCCGCGAGCCCCGTGCCTGGCTCTGCGTCCTGCCCGACGGCTTCTTCGGGCGGTGGATCCAGGTCGAGGGGGACGTCGAGATCGTCGAGCTGCCCGACGCCCTCGAGGGCCTCCGCGCCTACTACCGGCAGGTCTCCGGCGAGCACCCCGACTGGGACGACTACGACGAGGCGATGCGCCGCGAGCGCCGCGTGCTGCTGCGCGTGCACCTCGACCGGGCGGGCCCGGACCGCAGCGGCTGACCGGTCCCGGGGGAGTAGTCGGCGCGCGGGTACTCCTCTGCGCTCCGTGACTACTCCTCTGCTGCTCACGGCCTTCAACGGTGTCGTCGCTGGTCATAGCGTTCCGATCACCGCCGGGACGTCACGCAGGGTGGCGCCGGGACAGTCGAGGAGCGCGAGATGACCACCGAGAGCCCGTACGACCAGCGCCGTCCCGTCGCCGGAGCGCCCGGCCCCCGGGTGCGGGGCGGGCTGGGCACCCCGGGTCCGCGGCCGCCGTATGCCGCTGCGCACCCCGCGTACGTCGTGGCGGCGCCCCACGACCCGTACGGCGGCGACGGCGCCGTGGTCATGAGCGTGGCGGGCGGGGGTGTGCGGCGCCTGAGCAGCCGGGTCTCGAACGTCGTGATCGGCGCCATCGTCTTCGCCACGTGCGTCGTGCCGCTGGTGATCGCGGCGATCGTCTACCTGTCGATGCCCGACGTCGACGGGATGCTCGACCGGGTCCAGACGCCGGGCATCACGGTGGAGGGTCCGTGAAGCACCGCGGGTGCGGGCGTCGATAGCCTCGGGGGGACGTCCCGTCCCGTCCGAACCCAGGAGCACCACCCCAGATGATGCGCTCGCACTCCGCCGGCACGCTGCGCGCCGAGAACGTCGGCGCCACGGTCACCCTCGCCGGCTGGGTGGCCCGCCGGCGCGATCACGGCGGCGTGGTGTTCATCGACCTGCGCGACGCGTCGGGCGTCGTCCAGGTGGTGTTCCGCCTGGGCGAGGTGGCCGAGGAGTCCCACCGGCTGCGCTCCGAGTTCTGCGTGCAGATCACGGGCGTCGTCGAGCAGCGCCCGGCGGGCAGCGAGAACGCCGACCTCGCGACCGGCGCGGTCGAGGTCAGTGCCACGTCGCTCACGGTGCTCTCCGAGTCGGCGCCGCTGCCCTTCCAGCTCGACGAGCACGGTGACGTCGGCGAGGACGCCCGGTTCCGCTACCGCTACCTCGACCTGCGCCGCGAGGGCCCGGCGTCGGCGATCCGCCTGCGCAGCCGGGCCAACAAGATCGCGCGCGACGTGCTGACCGACCGCGACTTCGTCGAGATCGAGACGCCGACCCTGACCCGGTCCACGCCCGAGGGTGCGCGCGACTTCCTCGTGCCGGCCCGGCTCAAGCCCGGCAGCTGGTACGCGCTCCCGCAGTCGCCGCAGCTGTTCAAGCAGCTGCTCATGGTGTCCGGGCTCGAGCGCTACTTCCAGATCGCGCGCTGCTACCGCGACGAGGACTTCCGCGCCGACCGCCAGCCCGAGTTCACCCAGCTCGACATCGAGGCGAGCTTCGTCGACCAGGACGACGTCATCGCGCTCGGCGAGGCGATCGTGACGGCGCTGTGGTCCGAGCTCGCCGCCCACACCATCGACACCCCGATCCCGCGGATCCCCTACCTCGAGGCGATGGCGCGCTACGGCTCGGACAAGCCGGACCTGCGCTTCGACATCGAGCTGGTCGAGCTCACCGACTACTTCGCCGACACCCCGTTCCGCGTGTTCCAGGCGCCCTACGTCGGTGCGGTCGTCATGCCGGGCGGGGCCTCGCAGCCCCGCCGCACCCTCGACGGCTGGCAGGACTGGGCGAAGCAGCGCGGCGCCAAGGGCCTCGCCTACGTGCTGGTCGGCGAGGACGGCACGCTCACCGGGCCGGTCGCCAAGAACATCAGCGAGGCCGAGCGCGAGGGCCTCGCCAAGGCCGCCGGCGCCAACCCCGGCGACTGCATCTTCTTCGGCGCGGGCACGCCCGCCGAGGGGCGCGCCCTGCTCGGCGCCACGCGCGGCGAGATCGCCCGGCGCCTCGACCTCGTCCCCGAGGGCTCCTGGTCGTTCGTGTGGGTCGTCGACGCGCCGCTGTTCGAGGCGGCCGGCAGCACCGACGACGTCGCCGTCGGCTCGGGGCAGTGGACCGCGGTGCACCACGCGTTCACCTCGCCCAACCCCGACTGGATCGACTCCTTCGAGCAGGATCCCGAGCACGCGCTGGCCTACGCCTACGACCTCGTCTGCAACGGCAACGAGATCGGCGGGGGGTCCATCCGTATCCACCGCAAGGACGTCCAGCAGCGGGTGTTCTCGCTCATGGGCCTGACCCCGGAGCAGCAGGAGGAGAAGTTCGGCTTCCTGCTCGACGCGTTCGCCTACGGCCCGCCGCCGCACGGCGGCATCGCGTTCGGCTGGGACCGCATCTGCGCCCTGCTCGCCGGGCTCGACTCGATCCGCGAGGTCATCGCCTTCCCGAAGACCGGTGGCGGCTACGACCCGCTGACGGCCGCCCCCGCGCCCATCACGGCGCTGCAGCGCAAGGAGGCCGGGGTGGACGCCCAGGCCCCCAAGAAGCCGGAGACCCAGCCCGCCGCGCCCGTCAAGCCGCAGGAGCGCCCCGTCCAGTGACCGCGCGGTGATCAGGCTCCGGGTCCTGTGCCCGGACGGCGACGACGACCTCGCCGGCCGCGTCCTCCGTGTGCTCGGCGAGGAGCCCGGCGCGGTGCACGTGGTGCGGATGCGGGGCGCGGCCGTGGTGCCGCCCGGGGACGTCGTCGAGGCGGACCTGGCCCGCGAGTCCGTCGACGAGGTGCTCGACGCCCTGCGCGGACTCGGGTGCGCCGACCGGGGCGGCATCGTCCTCGAGACGCTGGACACCCTGGTCTCCGCGGCCGCCGACCGGGCCGAGGAGGCGGCGCCCGGCGAGGGCGTCGACGCCCTGGTCTGGGACGAGCTGCTCGGGCGCACCGGCTCGCAGGCGCGCCTGTCGGTGACGTTCGTGGTGATGCTGACGATCGCGTGCCTGCTCGGGGCGATCGGCGTCGTCACCAACTCGCCGGTGACGGTCGTCGGCGCGATGGTCCTCGGCCCCGAGTTCGGGCCGCTCGCCGCGCTCGCGGTGGCGGTGGTGCGCCGCGACGGCCCGCTGGCCCGGATCGCGGCCCTCGCCCTCGGTGCGGGGTTCGCCATCGCCCTCGTCGTCACCGCGCTGGCCGCCGCCCTCGCCGACGCGGTCGAGCTGATCCCCGACGACACGCTCACGAACCTGTCGGGCGTGGAGTTCGTCTACCAGGTCGGCCCGTTCTCGCTGGTCATCGCCCTGCTCGCCGGCGTGGCCGGGATGGTCGCGCTCATCGCGGGCGAGGGATCGGGCGTGCTGGTGGGCGTGTTCATCTCGGTCACCACGGTGCCCGCGGCCGGCTTCGCGGCGGTCGCCGCCGTGCTCGCCGACTGGCCGCGCGCGGCCAGCTCACTGGCCCAGTTGCTCCTCAACGTGGCCGGGATCGTGCTCGCCGGAGTGATCGTCCTGGTGATCGTCCGGGCCTCGCGGCGGCGCCGCGGACTCACCGAAAGGGTCCCGACGGGCCGCACGGGCGGGTAGAGTTCACCGGCTGATGGCCTCCCTCACGACGGACGACGCAGGAACCTCCGACGGACGGGCGGGCGGCGCTCCGGGTTCGGCCGACCGCACGGCGGAGCTGGTCGCGCTGGCCGAGGAGCTGCTCACCCGGCGCCACGGCGCCACCGTGCGGCTCGCCGACGCGGTCGACCTCGGGGGCAGCGAGCGCTCGCTCGTGGTGCGCGTCCGGGTCGCCGAGAACCCCTTCTCGCTGCCCCACACGCTCGTCGTCAAGCACTACCTCGACGAGCCGGGCGGGCACAGCGCGGTGCGGTTCAGCTACGAGGCGGCGTCCTGCCAGCTGCTCACGGCGATGCCGTCGGAGGAGCGCGCGAGCCCGATGCTCGTCGCCCAGGACCCGACGCAGCGCCTGCTGGTGCTCGAGGACCTCGGGCGCTGCGCGACGCTCGCCGACCGTCTCGACGAGCGCGACCCGAAGGCCGCGGAGCGTGCGCTGCTCGGCTGGGCCCGCGCGCTCGGGCGGATGCAGGCGTCGACCGCGGGCCGCGAGGACGACTTCGGGGCCCTGCTGCGCCGGTTCGGCGAGCGCACCTGGCGCGACCCGCTGGCCGACGACGCCCGCGCCGCGCTGGCCGAGGTGCCCGACCAGCTCGCCCAGCTCCTGCGCGTCGAGGCGGCGCCCGCCGCGGTGGCCGAGGCCCGCGGGGCGGCGCGCCTGCTCGGCGGCTCCGGCTTCCGGGCGTTCAGCCCCGCCGAGATCCGGCCGGACAACTGCCTCGTGACGGGCAGCGGCTCGCGGTTCCTCGACTTCGAGTGGGCCTGCTTCCGCGACGTCGCGCTCACCGGGGCCTCGCTGCGCCTGCCGCTGCCCAGCGGCGGGCCGGCGCACGCCCAGCCACCAGGGATGGCCGAGGCGATGGTCGCCGCCTGGCAGGCCGAGCTGACGCCCGTGTGGCCCGACCTCGCCGACCCCGACCTCCTGCGCGAGCGCCTGCTGCAGGCCGAGGTGCTGTGGGTCTGGCTCGCCACCCGGGCGCTGCTGCCCGGTGTCGTCGGTGCCGAGGAGTCGGCGCGCCGTCCGCACGTGGTCGTCGCCGACCCCGGGCCCGACGCGCCGGCGGTGCTCAGCGCCCTGTGGCGCCGTCTGGGCGTGGACGCCGAGCGTGCGGGCCGGGTCGCGACCGCCGAGCTGGCGGCGGCGACCGTCGGCGCCCTGGGACGGCACGGGGGCGACGTCGCGCTGCCGCCGTTCCCCGCCTTCGCCTAAGGGCTAGCCGGAGAGGCGGGCGCGGTGGACGAACGCGTCCGCCGCCTCGCCCGACCACGTCGCCGACCCCGCGGCGGCCAGCGCCTCGGCGCGCCGCCGGCCCGCGAGCAGGAGCAGCAGGGCGTCGGCGTCGATCTCGACGACGTCCGGGAACGCGTCGGTCGGGCCGGTGCAGCGCCCGCCGACGACGTGCACGGTGCGCTCGAGCGCCGCGGTCCGCCCGGCGTCGGGCCGGCGCACCACGAGGCGCACGGTCGCGTCCCGGGCTCCCAGGGCGGCGACGAGCAGCCGCGGCGCCATGTCGATGACCAGACGGCAGGCCTCGACGGTGGCGTCGGCGTGGTCGGCGAGGTCGACCGGAGCGGCCAGCGCGGTCGTCAGGTCGTGGGCGTGCAGGCAGAGGTCGAGGCAGTCGGCGCTGCGCTCGCGGTCGCCGGGAGGACGGCCGTCGAGGCGCAGCGCGGTGCGCCGTCGCGCGCCGGCGAGGGAGGACTGCAACTGCTCGGGGCCCGCGAACCGGGTGCCGCCGTGCTCCCCGGCGAGGTGGGCGACGAGGTCGCCGACCGTCGGTTCGGGTCCGGGGGCGGGACGCGTCCAGTCCTCCGCGTCCAGCCCGGCCACGGCGTCCTCGGCCACGTCCCACAGCTCGAGCACCGCCTGCGTCGCGTCGTCCATCGATCTCGCCGCCCGTCGGTCGCCTGGTGCCGCGACGATATGTGACCGTCGACACAGTCAGCAACGACCACGCCGGTGACGGGGTGGCCGGCGCCGCCGCCCCGGGGTAGGAGATCGCCATGAGCACCGCTGACAAGGCCGCCGAACTCCGCCGACTCCACGAGGCCCCCGAGCTGCTCGTGGTCGTCAACGTGTGGGACGCGATCACGGCGACCACGGTCGCGAACACCCCCGGTACGAAGGCCCTCGCCACCGCCAGCCACGGCATCGCCGCCTCGCGCGGCTACCCCGACGGCGAGGTGATCCCGCGCGACGAGATGATCAGCGAGGTCGGCCTGATCGCCCGGCAGACGGACCTGCCGGTCACCGCCGACCTCGAGGCCGGCTACGGCGACCCGGGCGGCACGATCGCCCGCGCCATCGACGTCGGCATCGTCGGCGCGAACCTCGAGGACCAGCTCAGGCCGCTGTCCGAGTCGGTGGCGGCGGTCGAGGCGGCCGTCGCGGCGGCGGAGAAGGCCGGCGTGCCGTTCGCCCTCAACGCCCGCACCGACGCCTGGGTCCGCGGGGGCGACCGCGACCCGCAGGTCATCCTCGACGACGCGATCGAGCGCGGGCGCGCCTACCTCGAGGCCGGCGCGACCTCGTTCTTCGTGCCGGGCAAGCTCTCCGAGGAGACGATCCGGGCGCTGGTGTCCGCGCTGGGCGAGCGCACGGTCAACGTCATCGGCGTGCCCGGGATGCCGGGCACCGCGCGCCTGGCGGAGCTGGGTGTGGCCCGCTGCTCGTTCGGGCCGTGGAGCCAGAACGTGGCGCTGACGGCGCTGGCGAAGCTCGCCGAGGACGCCTACGCGGGCGGCGGCCTGCCCGAGGGCACCCGCAAGCTGAACTGACGTGCCCATGTGAGTGCTTTCCGCCCCTATAGGGGCGGAAAGCACTCACATACGGGAGGACAGGAAGGTGCCCATGCGCTCGAGGGCCTGCTCGAGGAGGGGGAGGGCGGTCGCGTAGGAGCAGCGGACGTGACCCTCGCCGGACGGCCCGAACACGTTGCCCGGGACGACGGCCACCTTCTGCTCGTTGAGCAGCTGCTCGGCGAAGTCCTGCGACGACAGCCCGCTCGCCCGGATCGACGGGAACGCGTAGAACGCGCCGCCGGGCTCCGGGCACGTCAGCCCGAGCTCGTCGAGCCCCTTGACGAACAGGCGCCGGCGCCGGTCGTAGTCGGCGACCATCTCGGTGACGTCCGGCTCGGCGCTGCGCAGGGCCTCGATCGCCGCGACCTGGCTGACGTGCGGGGCGCAGAGCATCGTGTACTGGTGGATGCGGTGCATGAGCGCCGCGAGCGGCTCGGGCGCGCAGACGTAGCCCACGCGCCAGCCGGTCATCGCGTAGGACTTCGAGAACCCATTGAGCAGCACCGTCCGGTCCCAGGCGCCCGGGACGGCGGCCGTGCTGGTGTGCGTGCCGGTGTAGGTGAGCCGGTCGTAGATCTCGTCGCTGACCAGCCAGAAGTCCTCGCGCTCGGCCAGGGCCGCCAGCGCCGTGAGGTCCTCGGCCGACTGCGCCGCGCCCGTCGGGTTGGACGGCGAGCCGAACAGCACCGCCTTGGTCCGCGGCGTCACGGCGGCCGCGATGCGGTCGGCGTCGAGCCGGTAGCCCTCCGCCGGGTCCATCGCGACCGACACCGCGACACCGCCCGCGAACGCCACGCAGGGCTGGTAGGCCACGTACGACGGCTCGGGGACGATCACCTCGTCGCCCGGGTTGACCAGGGCCCGCAGCGCCAGGTCGAGCCCCTCGGAGACCCCGGAGGTCACCAGGCACTCGTCGGCCGGGCGGTAGGTGATGCCGTGGCGGGCGGCGAGGTCGGCGCAGATCAGCTCGCGCAGCTCGAGCAGCCCCGAGTTGCCGGTGTACGTCGTCGCCCCGCGGGTGAGGGCATGGATCGCCGACTCGCGCACGCCCCACGGCGTCGGGAAGTCGGGCTCGCCGACGCCGAGGGTGATGACGCCCTTCATGGTCTGGGCGAGGTCGAAGAACTTCCGGATGCCCGAGGGCGGGCAGGCCTCGACGACCCGGGACAGCGGCTTCCGGGGAGGGGCCATCAGGGCATCACCGAGAGGCGCTGGTCGGGCTCGGGGTCGGTGAGCAGCTGCCCGTCGTCCTTGTAGCGCCGCAGCAGGAAGTGGGTGCTCGTCGCCGTGACGCGGTCGACGCCGGAGAGCTTCTGGGCCACGAAGTCGGCGACCTCCTTCATCGAGGCGCCCTCCACCTCGACGCGCAGGTCCTGCGCCCCGCTGACCAGGTGCACCGCCCGGATCTCGCGGAACCGCGCGATCCGCTCGGCGGTGTCGTCGAACCCGCGGCCCCGCTCCGGGGCGACGGTGACGTCGACGAACGCGGTGACGCGGTCCTCGCCGAGCCGGTCGCGGTCGATCACCGTCTTGTAGCGCCGGATGACGCCCTCGGCCTCCCACGCCGCGATCGCCGCGCGTACCTCGTCCTCCGCGATCCCGGTGAGCGCCGCGATGCGGTCGGGTGTCGCACGGGCGTCGGACTCGAGCACGCTCAGGATCTCGCGCATGGGGGAACCCTAGTCGTCGTACGCGGGGGTCGTCGGGAGGAGCGGATCGTGGCCAAAGAGATCTTCGTGGCGTTCGGGGTGGACGTGGACGCCGTCGCCGGCTGGCTCGGGTCGTACGGCGGGCAGGACTCGCCCGACGACATCTCCCGCGGGCTCTTCGCCGGCGAGGTCGGCGTGCCGCGGCTGCTGGAGCTCTTCCGCCGCCACGAGATGACCCAGACCTTCTTCTGGCCCGGCCACTCCGTCGAGACCTTCCCCGCCGAGTTCGACGCCTGCGTCGCGGCCGGGCACGAGACCGGCGTGCACGGCTACAGCCACGAGAACCCGCTCGCGATGAGCCGCGAGCAGGAGGAGACGATCCTCGACTACTGCGTCGACCTCATCGAGCGCCGCAGCGGGACCCGGCCCACCGGCTACGTCGCCCCGTGGTGGGAGTTCAGCCGGGTCACCAACGAGATCCTGCTCGACCGCGGCATCCGCTACGACCACTCGCTGATGCACCGCGACGTCACCCCGTACTACGTCCGCGTCGGGGACTCGTGGACGCCGATCGACTACGACCAGCCGGCCGAGACCTGGATGAAGCCGCTCGAGCGCGGCACCGAGACCGACCTCGTGGAGATCCCCGCGAACTGGTTCCTCGACGACCTCCCGCCGATGATGTTCATCAAGGGCAGCCCGAACAGCCACGGCTTCGTCAACCCCCGCGACATCGAGCAGATGTGGCGCGACCAGTTCGACTGGACCCACCGCGAGTGCGACTACGCGGCCTTCACGATGACGATCCACCCCGACGTCTCCGGGCGCCCGCAGGTCCTGCTCGCCCTCGAGCGGCTCATCGAGCACATCAACGGCCACGACGGGGTCCGCTGGGCGACGTTCGACGAGATCGCGCAGGACTTCGTCGCGCGGAACCCGCGCAGGGCCTGAGCGTGTGCGGAGCCTGCGGCTCCGGCCGCGTCCGCGCGCCGTGGGAGGACACCCTCGGCCCGCCCGACCCCGGCGCGGCCCGGCGCCGCGCGGCCGCCCTGACCCGGTGGCTCGCGCCGCGGCGCTGGCGGGTGGCGGCGTGGTCCGGGGGCTACACGCTCACCGGCCCGTGCGGGGCGCTCCCGCCTGCCGGGAGCGTCGACGAGGTGGTGGCGCGGGCGGGCGGGTCCCTGCCGCTGGTCGACGGGGACACCCTCGCCGACGCGATCGTCCGCGTCTCGATCGCCGCCCTGCTCGACCGCGCGCCGATCGTCCTCGCCGGGCCCGAACCCGGTCCGGCGCGTCGGCTGCTCGCCCACGGTGACGTGCCGATCGACGTCGTCCCGGTCGACGCGGCACAGTGGAACGTCACCCGTCGGGGGGCGTCAGTACCGTTCGGGGCATGAGCGAGGAGGGCCTGTTCGAGGTCGCGGCGCCGGAGCCCGTCCACGAGGGCCCGGACCCGGACCGTCCGGTGACGCGGGGGGTGGTGGAGGACCGGCCCGCGCCGACGAGCGGGGTCGGCGCGCCGTTGGCCGTGCGGATGCGGCCGGCGAGCATCGACGAGGTCGTCGGGCAGGACCACCTGCTCGCCCCGGGCGCGCCGCTGCGCCGTCTCGTCGAGGGCGCGGCGCCGGCGTCGGTCCTGCTCCACGGCCCGCCGGGTACCGGGAAGACCACGCTGGCGCGCCTGATCTCGCAGGCCACGGGCCGGGCGTTCGAGGCCCTGAGCGCCCTGAACGCCGGGGTGAAGGAGGTGCGCGGGGTCATCGAGGTCGCGCGCCGCCGCCTCGCCGCGTCCGAGCCGCGGCGCACGGTGCTGTTCATCGACGAGATCCACCGGTTCTCGCGCACCCAGCAGGACGCGCTGCTCGCCGCCGTCGAGGACCGGGTCGTGCTGCTCGTCGGCGCGACCACCGAGAACCCGAGCTTCTCCGTCGTGGCGCCCCTGCTGTCGCGGTCCCTGGTGCTCGGGCTCCACGCCCTCGACGACGAGGCGGTCGGCACGCTGCTCGACCGCGCCGTCGCCGACCCCCGCGGGCTCGGTGGTTCCGTCACCCTCCATCCCGACGCCCGCGCCCACCTCGTCCGGCTCGCCGCGGGCGACGGGCGGCGCTCGCTGACCGCGCTCGAGGCGGCCGCGGACGCGGTGGGCGGGCGCGGCGAGATCACGCTCGCCGACGTCGAGCGGGTCGTCGACGAGGTCGCCGTGCGCTACGACCGCGCCGGCGACCAGCACTACGACGTCATCTCGGCGTTCATCAAGTCGATCCGCGGCTCCGACCCGGACGCCGCCCTGCACTACCTCGCCCGCATGATCGTCGCGGGGGAGGACCCGCGGTTCATCGCGCGCCGGCTCGTGGTCCACGCCAGCGAGGACATCGGCCTCGCCGATCCCACCGCGCTGCCCGCCGCGGTCGCCGCCGCCCAGGCCGTGCAGCTCATCGGTCTGCCCGAGGCACGGATCAACCTGGCGCAGGTGACGATCCACCTCGCGACCGCGGCGAAGTCCAACGCGGTGATCACCGCGATCGACGAGGCGATGAGCGACGTGCGCACCGGCGCCGCCGGTCCCGTCCCGCCCCACCTGCGCGACGGCCACTACGCGGGCGCCCAGGCCATGGGCAACGCGGTCGGCTACGTCTACCCGCACAACGACCGTGCCGGGGTCGTCGCCCAGCAGTACCCGCCCGACGAGCTCGTCGGGCGCGACTACTACCGGCCCGGCGGGCGCGGCGACGAGCGGGAGCGCGCGGAGCGGTTGGCGCGGTTGCGGGAGGTCGTGCGGGGGGACAGGAGCAGGGAGTGAGCAGCAGGAGCGGGTGAGGCGCCGCGGGCACGCCCCCCGGCTGCCCGCGGCACCTCGATCGCGGGGCCACCGCCCCCGACGGACCGGTGGCCTCGCCCGCATCTTCGCGGCCGCGCGCCACGGGGTTTCCCGGAACGCGTCCCCGGGCGTCCGGGAGCCGTCCGGGCGGCGTCCCGGACAGCGGCCGGACGGCGGCTGGGCATCGGGCCCGCCGTGCCGGACGATCACGCGTGGGGTCCGGGGGGACCACAGGGGTACCTGAGGGGGACGTCATCGACGGCGAGGCTGTGGGACCACGGGCGGGGGAGCCCGGCGGCCGGGACTCACCGGTGCGCTTCTGCGCGGACTTCCGCGACACGCTGCGCGCCCGCGACGTGTCGTTCCGCCGCGCGGAGGAGCTCTCGGGGTGGGGCAAGTCGACCATCGCCACGGCGACGCGCGGGCCGGGGCTGCCGAACGCGGATCTCGTGACCGACGTGCTCGGCGCCGTCGGGCTCTCGCCGGACGAGGTGGCGACCTGGCGGGCCCGGCACGCGCGGCTGCGCGAGGGCGACGTGGCGCGCGACGACCCGCCCGCCCCGCTCGCCACGCCGCCGCCCGCGCCGCGCCGCTCCACCCGGCGCCGCGTGGAGATCGCCGCGTTCACCGTGCTGGTCTCGCTCGTGGCGGGGCTCGCGACCGCGCTCGTCCTGGTCCTCGCGGCCGCGCCGGAGCCGCCCGCCGACCGCACGGTGGTCGTCCAGAACCGCGTCGCGATCGGCGACGCGGCGCTCGTCGAGGACCGCAGCCCGTCGTACCTGTCGGCCCGGCCGGTCGCGCGGTGCGCCAACATCCCCGGCTGCAAGATCCCCGGGACGGAGGTCGGCAGCGGCTTCACGTTCGAGGCGGTCTGCCAGCTCACCGGCGAGGTCATCACCAACGCCGACGTCACGTCGACGAACATCGGGCAGAACCCGAACGCCGCGGTCTCCGAGCTCTGGCTGGGCGCCCGGGCCCCCGACGGGCGCATCGGCTACATCTCCGAGGTCTACCTCGCGCCGTCCTACCGGGGCGGGCTCGGACTGCCCCCCTGCTGATCAAGAGCGGGCGGGAGGGGGACGAACGGCGCACGGTAACCTGCCGCCACCTGCGCCAGGTGTCGCCCGCGACCCCGCCCCTGCGGTGGTGTCGCCGGGCGTCGGTCCGGGGACCTGTACCGCATCCAGCACCCGAGGAGGACCCGTGTCGGTCGGCCAGATCGCGGCGATCGTCGCCGCGGTGGCGTTCGTGATCCTGGTGGTGCTGCTCGCCATCCCGTTGATCAAGCTCGGGCGCACGCTCGACGAGGCGACGATCGCGATCCGCAAGACGCACGAGGGCACCGAGCCCCTGCTCTCCGACGCCGGGGTCACGCTGACCACGGTGAACACCCAGCTCGAGCGCGTCGACGGCGTCACCGCCAGCGCCCAGGCCGTCGCGGCCAACACCAAGGCCCTGAGCACGCTGTTCACGGCGACGCTCGGCGGGCCGCTCGTCAAGGTCGCCGCCCTGTCCTACGGGCTGCGCAAGGCCCAGCAGGCGCGCCGGCTGAAGAACTCAGCCCCGGCCAAGGGCCGCAAGTCGAAGCGGAGCGTGCGCGCATGAGGCGTCTGTTCTGGGTCGGCGTCGGCGTCGCGGTGGGCGTCAGCGCGACCCGCAAGGTCAACGAGCTGACGCAGAAGGCCACGCCGGCCGGCGTCGGCACGAGCCTCGGCGAGGGGCTGCGCGAGCTCGGGGCCGGGCTCGGGGCGTTCGGCGCGGAGGTGCGCGCCGGAATGAACGAACGCTCCGAGGAGCTGTACGCGATGGTGGAGGACACGACGGAGATCCCGGTGCGGCCCGACCCCTCGCCGTCGGCCCGCCACGCGCGAGCGCCCCGGCGGGGAAGCTCGCACGCCCGCTGAGCACATCCCCGCGCCTCGCGCCCCCTATCCGCACCTCCTCCTGAGCAGGACACCGTGCAGACCCACGAGATCCGCCGACGCTTCCTCGCCCACTTCGAGAACGCCGGCCACACTCCCGTCCCCAGCGCCTCCCTGATCCTCGACGACCCGACGCTGCTGTTCGTCAACGCCGGGATGGTGCAGTTCAAGCCGTACTTCCTCGGCGACGCGCCGGCCCCCTGGAAGACGGCCACGTCGATCCAGAAGTGCGTGCGCACCGGCGACATCGAGAACGTCGGCCACACCACCCGCCACAACACGTTCTTCCAGATGGCGGGCAACTTCTCCTTCGGCGACTACTTCAAGGAAGGCGCGATCCGCCACGCCTGGACGCTCGTCACGGGCAGCCAGGACGACGGCGGGTACGGCTTCGACCCCGAGCGCATCTGGGTCACCGTCTACGACAACGACGACGAGGCCGAGCGCCTGTGGCAGGAGGTCGCGGGCCTGCCGCCGGAGCGCATCCAGCGCCGCGACGGCCGCGACAACTACTGGGACATGGGCGTGCCCGGTCCCGGCGGCCCGTGCTCGGAGATCTACTACGACCGCGGCCCGGAGTTCGGGATCGAGGGCGGGCCGGTCGCCGACGAGGACCGGTACCTGGAGATCTGGAACCTCGTCTTCATGCAGGACGTCCGCGGCGAGGCGAGCCCGAAGTACGGGGCCGAGCCGATCGGCGAGCTCCCGCAGAAGAACATCGACACCGGCCTCGGCGTCGAGCGCGTCGCCTTCCTGCTGCAGGGCGTCGAGAACGTCTACGAGACCGACCTGCTGCGCCCGGTGATCGACCGGACCCAGGAGCTCACCGGCCGCCGCTACGGGGTCGACGAGGCCGACGACGTGCGCTTCCGCGTCATCGCCGACCACGTCCGCACCGCCGCGATGATCATCAGCGACGGCGCCACCCCCGGCAACGAGGGCCGCGGCTACGTGCTGCGCAGGCTCCTGCGCCGCGTGATCCGCAACGCCCGCATCCTCGGGTGCACCGACCCGGTGCTCGTCGACCTCCTCGGCGTCGTCCGCGACGCCATGGGCCCGTCGTACCCGGAGCTCCACACCTCCTACGAGCGCATCGCCGCCGCGTTCCGCACCGAGGAGGAGAGCTTCCTCGCCACGCTGGCCACCGGCTCGAAGATCTTCGAGGGCGCCGTCGCCGAGACCCGGGCCGGGGGCGGCACGACGATCCCGGGCGCGAGCGCCTTCGCCCTGCACGACACCTACGGCTTCCCCATCGACCTCACCCTGGAGATGGCCTCCGAGGCCGGCCTCGAGGTCGACGAGGGCGCCTTCCGCACGCTCATGGACGAGCAGCGCGCGCGGGCCAAGGCCGACGCCGCCGCCCGCAAGCAGGGCGGCGCCGACGCCCACGCCTACCGCGAGGTGCTCGAGCGCGCCGGTCTGACCCGGTTCCTCGGCTACTCCGACCTCGTCGCCGACTCCACGGTCGTCGGGCTGATCGTCGACGGCCAGCCGGCCTTCGCCGCGGGGGAGGGGCACGACGTCGAGATCATCCTCGACCGGACCCCGTTCTACGCCGAGGGCGGCGGGCAGCAGTCCGACACCGGACGCATCGTCGGCGACGGGTTCAGCGTCGAGGTCACCGACGTGCAGTCGCCGGTGCCCGGCCTCGTGGTCCACAAGGGCCGCGTGGTGTCCGGCGAGGTCGTGCGCGACGCCGCCGCCCGCGCCGAGGTCGACGTCGAGCGCCGCGCCGCCGTGTCGCGCTCGCACACGGCCACCCACCTCGTGCACGCCGGGATGCGCCGCGCCCTCGGGGACGCCGCCGCCCAGGCCGGGTCGCTCAACGCCCCCGGCCGGCTGCGGTTCGACTTCACCTCGCCGGGCGGGGCCGTGCCGGCCACGGTGCTCACCGACGTCGAGGACGAGGTCAACTCGGTGCTCCTCGGCGACGACGAGGTGCGCCCGTACATCACGTCGATGGACGAGGCCCGCAAGCTCGGCGCCATCGCCCTGTTCGGCGAGCGCTACGGCGACGAGGTGCGCATCGTCGACATCGGGGACTACTCCCGCGAGCTCTGCGGCGGCACCCATGTGGGGCGCACGGGGCAGCTGGGACTGGTGAAGCTGCTCTCCGAGGGCTCGATCGGCTCCGGCGTGCGGCGCGTCGAGGCCCTCGTCGGCATCGACGCCTTCCGGTTCCTGGCCCGCGAGCACGTGCTGGTCAACCAGCTCGCCGAGCAGTTCCGCGCCCAGCCCGACGAGCTGCCCGACCGGATCGCCGGCGTCGTCGACCGCCTGCGCACCGCCGAGAAGGAGCTCGAGACCATCCGGGCCCGCGAGGTGCTCTCCTCGGCCGGGTCGCTCGTGGACGGCGCCGAGGACGTCGGCGGGATCGCCCTCGTCGCGGCCCGGACGCCCGCGGGCGTGGGCGGGGGAGACCTGCGGTCGCTCGCCGGTGACGTGCGCGGGCGCCTCCAAGCCCGCCCCGGCGTCGTCGCGCTCTTCGCCCCCGACGGCGACAAGGTGTCGTTCGTCGTCGCCACCACCGAGGGCGCCCGCGAGCGCGGCCTCGCCGCCGGCGACCTCGTCAAGGCCTTCGCCCCCGCGGTGAACGGCCGGGGCGGCGGCAAGCCGGACCTCGCCCAGGGCGGCGGCAGCGGGGTCGCGGGCATCGACGACGCCATCGCCGCCCTCCGCGCGGAGGTGGCGGGCGCTGAGCGCTGACCTCGCTCCTGACCTCGGACGACGTCTCGGGGTGGACGTCGGCAGCGTCCGGGTGGGCGTGGCGCTCTCGGATCCGGCGGGGGTGCTCGCCACCCCGCTCGTTACCCTCGATCACGATGAGGCCGGTACCGACCTGGACCGGCTCGTGGCGCTCGTCGACGAGCACGAGGTGGTCGAGGTGGTCGTGGGACTTCCCCGGACGCTCGCCGGTCGCGACGGCCCGGCCGCGCAGACCGCGCGGGCCTACGCCGAGTCGCTCGCGGGGCGGCTCACGGTGCCGGTGGTGCTCTCCGACGAACGGCTCACCACGGTGACGGCGACCCGGACGCTGTCCGACCGGGGCGTCAAGGGCCGCAAGCAGCGCCGCGTGATCGACCAGGCCGCGGCCGTCGAGATCCTGCAGGGCCACCTCGACCGACGCCGTGCCGCCGGCCGCGCGGAGGACTCGTGACCGGACGTCACCCCGGGCCCCACCGGCCCGACAGTCGCCCGCACACCGAGCGGCGGGTGATCCGGATGTCGGCGACGACCGGGCGGTCCTTCAGCTCGGTGCCGCGCGACCGGTACGTCGCGCACCCCGACGCCGAGACCGACCGGCACTACGCGGCGGCGTGGCGGGTGCCGGAGCCGCCGCCGTCGTCCTCGTCGTCGGAGTCGTCCGACGAGCCCGCCGAGGCCGACGCCGGCTGGCTGCTCGGGGACGACGAGGCGCACCCCGGCGGCGACTCGGTCACCGAGGCGCTGCCCCAGGGCCGGCGTCCCCGCCGGCGCCGCTGGCTCTGGCCCGGGGTCGCCGCGGTCCTGGTGCTCGCGCTGGTCGGCGGGGTGTTCTTCGCCCGCGACCTGTGGCCGATCCTGTTCCCGCCCGACTACGACGGCCCCGGCGACGGCCGGGTCGTCGTCGAGGTCTCCGACGGCTCGTCGACCCGCGCGATCGGCGAGGAGCTCGTCGCCGCGGACGTCGTCGCCTCGGCGCGGGCGTTCGGCGACGCGGCGGAGGAGAACCCGAACGGCCGGGGCATCCAGCCCGGTTTCTACGAGCTCCAGCACCGGATGTCGGCGTCGGGCGCCGTCACGGCCCTGCTCGACCCGGCGAGCCGCGTCGGGCGCCTCGACATCCGCAGCGGGGTCCAGCTCGACGACACCGCGGGCGTCGGCACGGCGATCGTGCCCGGCGTGCTGTCGCTGATCTCGCGCGCCACGTGCACCGTCGACGAGTCCGGCGCGGAGCGCTGCGCCTCGGTCGACGAGCTCCGCACGGCGATGGCCACCACCGACCCCGCCGAGCTCGGCGTGCCCACGTGGGCGCAGGCCGGCGTGCGACGGGCCGAGCCGAACCGGCGCCTCGAGGGCCTGCTCGCCCCCGGGACCTACGACATCGCACCCGGCACGGGGGCCCGCGAGGCCCTCGAGGCCGTCGTCCGGGCGTCGGCGCCGCGGCTCGAGGCGGGCGGGCTGGTCAGCGAGGCCGAGGCCGCGGGGATGCAGCCCTACGACGCGCTGATCCTGGCCTCGCTCGCCGAGCGGGAGGGCGTGCCGGCCGACTTCGGCAAGGTCACGCGGGTCATCCTCAACCGGCTCGCGGTCCCGATGCGCCTGCAGTTCGACTCGACGGTGAACTACCCGCTCGACCGGCAGACGCTGCTGACCAACCCGTACGACCGGGCGCGCCCCGGCCCGTACAACACCTACCTCAACCTCGGGCTCACCCCGACCCCCATCGGCGCGGTCAGCCCCGACGCGCTGCGCGCCGCGCTCGACCCCGACCCGGGGCCGTGGGTGTACTTCGTGAAGTGCCAGACCGACGGCATCTCGTGCTTCGCGGTGACCCCCGCCGAGCACGACGCCAACCGGCGCCTCGCCCAGGAGCGCGGGGTCTACTGAGGCCGTGTCGATGGGTCGAGCTCCGCTCCGCTGCGTCTCCCGACGCGCCGCCGTCCTGGGCTCGCCGGTCACACATTCCCGTTCGCCGGTCCTGCACCGCGCCGCCTACGCCGCGCTCGGGCTCGACGACTGGACCTACGAGGCCGTCGAGTGCACCGCCGAGGCGCTGCCGTCCTTCGTGCGGGGCCTCGACGGGTCCTGGGCCGGTCTGTCGGTGACGATGCCGGGCAAGCGCGCGGCGCTCGAGACGGCGTCGTCGGTCTCGCTGCGCGCCCGGCGGGTGGGGGCGGCGAACACCCTGGTCCGGCGCGACGGCGGCTGGGCGGCGGACTGCACCGACGTCGACGGCGTCGCGGGGGCGCTGCGTGCGGCGGGGGTGCGCGACTTCCCGCCGACCGTGTTCGCGGCCGACGCCGTGGTGCTGGGCAGCGGGGCGACCGCCTGCGCGGCGCTGGGCGGGATCCACGAGATCGGGTGCGAGGGGGTCACCCTCGTCGTGCGGGACCCCGAGCGCGCGGCCGGGACGCTGGACGTCGCGCGGGAGTTCGGGTTCGCGCGGCGGGCGGTGACGTGGGCGGACCTCTCGCCCCGCGACCTGGCGGACGCCAAGGCGCTGGTGAACACGACGCCGGCGGGGTCGGTGGACGACGCCCTGGCTCGTCGGCTGGTGGCATCCCTGCCCGACTGGGCGGTCGTGCTCGACGCGGTCTACCACCCCTGGCCGACGCCCCTGGCCGCCGCGGCCGCCGCCCGCGGCCTCGCCGTGGCGACGGGCCTCGACATGCTCCTGCACCAGGCGTTCGGCCAGGTCGAGCAGTTCACGGGGATGGCGGCCCCGCGCGAGGCGATGCACCGGGCCCTCGCGGCCACCACCGACACCCCGCTCCTGCCCCTGCTCGCCTGATCCCGGGTGCGAGCGATGCGGCATCGCTGGCGCTCATCGCCAGGATCGCCACATCCTCGCCGGCGCGACACGCCGGGGCGCGCGTCGTCCGGCGTGTTTCAGCCTGGCGGCCATGCTCGCGTTGAACGTCAGGAAGTCCGCCCGCTCGATCCCTCGCAGGTGCGCGGCTCGCCCGATCGCCGTCCCCATCGGCCGGATGCGTCCACAGGGTCGCGAGGTCGTGCGTGACGGATCGGTGCTGGTCAGGACACGCTCGACGACGTGATCAGGGACGTGGTGCTCGCCGGGCTGGCGGGCGGGGGAGCGGGCGCGCTCGCGGGCCTCGCGGTCCGGGCGTGGCTCGCGCGGATGCGACGCGGCGCGCTCGTGCCCGTCGGACCGTGTGCCCTCCTGCTCGCGGCGCTCTGGGCGGTCGCGTGCGTCCTCGTCGCCGCGCACCGGGTCCCCGCGGTGTGGCTGCCCGCCCAGCTGGTGCTCGGCGTGCTCGTGGTCGCCGGGAGCGCGGTCGACCTCGCCGTCGGACGCCTGCCGGACGCGCTGACGGGGCCGGCGGCGCTGGCCGTGCTCGCCGCGCTGATCCCGCTCCCGCCGCTCACGCTGGGCGCGGGCCTGCTGGGCGGCGTGGTGCTCGGCGGCGTCCTCGCGGCGGTCCACCTCGCCGCCCCGACCGCCCTCGGTGCCGGTGACGTCAAGCTCGCCCCGTCGCTCGGCGCCCCGCTCGCGGCCGCGGCGTGGCCCGCCCCGGTGCTCGCGGTCGTGCTCGCCTGCCTGGGCGTGCTCGCGGTCGGTCTCGCGCGGCCGGCGCAGAGCGTCCCGTTCGGGCCTCCGCTGCTGGTCGCGACGTGGGTGATCCTCACCGTGTCCCTGACGGGCGGGTGAGGGGAGGTGACGTGGAACGATGGACCCGTGTTGCGGTGGCTGACGGCGGGAGAGTCGCACGGGGCGGCGCTCACGGCCGTGCTCGAGGGCATGGTCGCGGGCGTGTCGGTGAGCTCCAAGGAGGTGTCGGCCGAGCTGGCGCGGCGGCGTCTGGGCTACGGGCGCGGCGCGCGGATGGCGTTCGAGGCCGACGAGATCGAGCTGTCCGGCGGCCTGCGCCACGGCGTGACGCTCGGCAGCCCGGTCGCCATCCGGATCGCCAACTCCGAGTGGCCGAAGTGGGAGACGGTCATGTCGGCCGACCCCGTCGACCCCGCGCTGATCGAGGGCCGGGCGCGCAACGCCCCGCTCACGCGTCCCCGCCCCGGCCACGCCGACCTCGCGGGCATGACGAAGTACGACTTCGACGAGGCCCGCCCGGTGCTCGAGCGCGCGAGCGCCCGTGAGACGGCCGCCAAGGTGGCGCTCGGCGCGGTCGCCAAGGCGTTCCTGGCGCAGGCCCTGGGCGTCGAGGTGCTCTCGCACGTGATCAGTCTGGGCACCGCCGACGCGACGCCCGGCGCGATCCCCATGCCCGGCGACGGCGAGCGCATCGACGCGAGCCCGGTGCGCGCCGTCGACGAGGCCTCGACGGCGGCGATGGTGGCCGAGGTCGACGCCGCCAAGGAGGACGGCGACACTCTCGGCGGCGTCGTCGAGGTCGTCGCCCACGGGCTGCCGGTGGGCCTCGGGTCCTACGTGCAGGCCGACCGGCGGCTCGACGCCCGCCTCGCCGGCGCGCTCATGGGCATCCAGGCCATGAAGGGCGTCGAGATCGGCGACGGGTTCACCACCGCCCGCCGGCGGGGCTCGGCCGCGCACGACGAGATGCACGCCGCCGCGCCCGGCGTCAGCCGCGCCTCCAACCGCGCCGGCGGCATCGAGGGCGGCATGACCAACGGCGAGCCGCTGCGGGCGCGCGTCGCGATGAAGCCGATCTCCACGGTGCCCCGGGCCCTCGCGACCGTCGACACCGCCACCGGCGAGGCAGCCGTCGCCCACCACCAGCGCTCCGACGTCTGCGCGGTGCCCGCGGCCGGGGTCGTCGCCGAGGCCCTCGTCGCGCTGGTGCTGGCCGACGCGGCGCTGGAGAAGTTCGGCGGCGACTCGCTGCGCGAGACCGCCCGCAACCTCGAGGCCTACCGTGGCGCCATCGACCCGCACTTGCTGCGGAGCGAGCCGTGAGCCCCGTCGTCGTCCTCATCGGGCCGCCGGGGGCGGGCAAGTCGACGGTCGGCGAGCTGCTCGCCGAGCGCCTCGGGGTGCCGTTCACCGACAGCGACACGATCGTCGAGGCGCAGCAGGGCCGGGCGATCAGCGACATCTTCCTGTCCGACGGCGAGCCCGCCTTCCGCGTGATGGAGCGCGAGGCGGTCGCCGGCGCCCTCGCCGAGCACCACGGGGTCCTCGCGCTCGGCGGCGGCGCCCCGATGACCGAGGGCGTGCGCGCCGACCTCGAGGGCCACCCGGTGGTCTTCCTCGCGGTCGGGCTCGCCGCCGGCGTCCGCCGGGTCGGCCTGTCGACGGCGCGCCCGCTGCTCGCCGGGGTCAACCCGCGCGCGACGTTCTCGGCGCTGCTCCAGGAACGCCTGCCCGTCTACCGCGCGGTCGCCCGCCACGAGATCACCACTGACGCGCTGGAGCCCGAGGCCGTCGCCGACGCCGTGCTCGCCGCGCTCTCCCCGGAGGCCGACCGTGCCGGCCGGTAGCCCCGTCACCGAGCAGCGCCTGCACGTCGCGAGCGCGGCGCCCTACGACGTCGTCGTCGGACGCGGGGTGACGGGCGCGGTCACGGAGACCCTCGCCGGCACCGCCACCGTCGTCGTCTGCCACCAGCCCGCCGTCGCCGGGATCGCCGGCGCGATCCGCGACGAGCTCGAGGCCGCGGGCACGCGCACCTACCTGCTCGTGCTGCCGGAGAGCGAGGACGGCAAGGACCTCGCCACCGCCGGCGCCTGTTGGGAGGAGCTCGGGCGCCTCGGTCTGACCCGCTCCGACGCCCTCGTGGCGGTCGGCGGGGGAGCGGCCACCGACCTCGTCGGGTTCGTCGCCGCGGGCTGGATGCGCGGGGTCCGGGTGGTGCACGTGCCGACCACGCTGCTGGCCATGGTCGACGCCGCGGTCGGCGGCAAGACCGGCATCAACACCGGCGCCGGCAAGAACCTCGTCGGCGCGTTCCACGAGCCCGCCGCCGTCGTGGCCGACCTCGACACCCTCGCCACCGTCAGTCGCGCCGAGCTCGCCGCCGGGATGGCCGAGGTGATCAAGACGGGGTTCATCGCCGACCCCGCGATCCTGGAGATCGTCGAGACCGACCCCGACGGCGCCCTCGACCCCGCCGACGACGCGCTGGGCGAGCTCGTGGTCCGGTCGGTGCGGGTCAAGGCAGACGTGGTGGCCGCGGACCTCCGCGAGTCGCACCTGCGCGAGATCCTCAACTACGGGCACACGCTGGGCCACGCCGTCGAGCGTCGCGAGGACTACCGCTGGCGCCACGGCGAGGCGGTGTCGGTGGGCCTGGTGTTCGCCGCCGAGCTCGCCCGCCGGGCGGGGCGCCTCGACGACGCGACGGCCGACCGGCACGCGGCGACCCTGCGGGCGGTCGGGCTCCCGACGACCTACCCCGCCGACGCGTTCGACGACCTCGTGGCCACGATGCGCCTGGACAAGAAGTCCCGCGGCGCGCTGCTGCGCTTCGTCGTGCTCGACGGCCTCGCCAACCCCGGCCGGCTCGAGGGCCCGGACCCCGCGGACCTCGCCGCGGCCTACGCGGCGCTGGCGAGCTAGCTGTACTGACCGGACAGGTTGGTCAAGCGGGTGATCGGGGGTCGCCGCTCGGTGGCGCTGTGGGGCCGGTGGTGGTTGTACTCGTGCAGCCAGCCC
>NZ_SNYO01000009.1 GCF_004363095.1 Actinomycetospora succinea | reverse complement strand
GTTACCAACTACAACACTCGCCGAGCCCACTCCGCCCTCGGCGGCCGGCCACCAATCACCCGACTCGCGAGCTGACAACGTGCTGGGTCACGACACCTAGACCACCTTGCCGGGGTTGAGGATCCCGTGCGGGTCCAGGGCCGCCTTGACCGCGCGCTGCATCGCCAGCACCTCGGGCGCCTGTTCGCGCTCCAGCCCGTGGCGCTTGAGCAGGCCGACGCCGTGCTCGCCGGTGACCGTGCCGCCGAGCGCCAGGGCGTCGGTGAGGATCTCCTCGAACGCCTCCTGGGCGCGGCGGCGGGCCGGCTCGTCACCGATCGGCGTGATGAGCAGCGGGTGCAGGTTGCCGTCGCCGGCGTGGGCGATGTTGGCGATCGTCGTCCCGTGGCGCCGCCCGATCTCCTGGATGCGCCCGAGCATCTCCGGCACCGCGGCGCGCGGCACGCACACGTCCTCGGTGAGCACCGGGCCCAGCCGCTCCAGCGCCGGGTAGGCCAGGCGGCGCGCGGCGAACAGCGCCTCGGCCTCCTCGGCGTCGGCGGCCTGCGCGGCGAACGTCGCCCCGGCCGCCTCGAAGTGGCGCAGCATCTCGCCGGCCTCGGCGTCCCCGGCCGCGCCCGGCGCGTCGGAGCGCCCGAGCAGCACGACGTCCGCCTCGGCGGCGAGGCCCATGTTCTTCCAGGCGTCGACGGCCTCGAGGCACGTGCGGTCGACGAGCTCGAGCGCCGACGGCGTGAGCCCCGCGGCGGTGATCGCGGCGACGGCGCGCCCGGCGTCGACGACGGAGTCGAAGTAGCCGGCCACCGTGTGCTCGGGGGCGCGGGCCGGCCGCAGCTTCACGGTCACCTCGGTGATCACGCCGAGCGTGCCCTCGGAGCCGACCATCAGCCCGGCGAGGTCGAGCCCGGCGACGCCCTTGGCGGTGCGCCGCCCGAGCCGGACCAGCTCGCCGAGCCCGTTGACGATCTGCACGCCGAGCACGTAGTCGCGGGTGACGCCGTACTTGACGCAGCACAGCCCGCCGGCGTTGGTGGCGACGTTGCCGCCGATCGTCGACCAGGGCGAGCTCGCCGGGTCCGGCGGGTACCAGAGGCCCTGCTCGGCGCAGACCGCGCGCAGGTCGTCGTTGACCACCCCGGGCTGCACGACCGCGAGCCGCTCGGCGCCGTCGATCTCGAGCACCTCGGTCATGTGCTCGGTGGAGATCACCACGCTGCCCTCGGTGGCGTTGGCGCCGCCGGACAGGCCGGTGCCCGCGCCACGCGGCACCAGCGGCGTCCGGTGGTCGAGGCAGGCGCGCACCACGTCCTGGACCTCGGCGGCCGTGCGCGGGCGCACCACGGCCAGCGGGACCGCGTGCGGCGCCCACTCGGCGTCGTCGTGGGCGTAGCTCGCGAGCACGTCGGGGTCGTCGATCACCCGCCCGGCGGGCAGGGTCGTCATCAGCCCGCTGACGACGGCCGTGGACGGTGCGGCGGCGGTGCTCATCGGTGCGCGGACCCCCTCGTCTCGGTGGGACCACGGTAACCGCGTCGGAGCACGACACGCCGTGTCATCGATCGACGACCGGGGGTGCCCGAGCTGCCAGGATGCGCCCGTGCCGCGCCCGCCCGTCCGCCTCGCGCTCCTCCTCGGCGGGGCCGCCCTCGTCGCCTCCTGCTCCGGGCCGCCCGCGGCCGCGGCGAACCCGCTCGTCACCCAGGGCGTGCTCGCCGCCGCCGGGCCCGCGGTGACGTACGACCCGTCCGCCGCCCCCGACGGCGCGCGCCTCGTCCTCGAGGTGACCCCCCACCGCGGCGCGACGACGGCGACCCTGCGTGTCGAGGGGATGGTCCCGGACCGCGGGTACGCCGTGCACGCCCACGTCCGGCCGTGCGGGCCCACCGGCGCCGACGCCGGCCCGCACTACCAGGACCGGATCGACCCGGCCGCGACGCCGCAGACGCCGTCGTCCGACCCCGCCTACGCCAACCCGCGCGACGAGGTCTGGCTCGACCTGCGCACCGACGCGACCGGCGCCGGGTCGGCGACGACGACCGTGCCGTTCGCGTTCACCGACCGGGCGCCGGAGTCGGTGGTGGTGCACGAGAAGGAGACGACGGCGACCGCGCACGGCCAGGCCGGCACGGCCGGGGGACGTCTCGCGTGTCTCACCTCGGTGTGGCGGTGATCCGCCCGGGATAGCGTCGCGGGCGATGCCGAAAGGACCCACCCTCACCGTCTGCCGCGACTGCTGCTGCGGCACCACGCGCAAGCACCCCGGCGTCGACCACGCGGCGCAGCTCGCCCGTTTCCGGGCCGCCGCCCCGACGCGCGTCAGCGACTGCCTCGACGCGTGCGCCTATTCGAACGTCGTGGTCGTGTCGCCGTCGAAGGCCGGGCGGGCCGCCGGAGCGCGGCCGGTGTGGCTGTTCGGCGTGCTCGACGCGGACACCGAGGAGGAGCTGACCGCCTGGATCGACGCCGGTGGGCCCGGGATCGCCGACCCGCCGGGCATGCTCGACCTGCGCATCTTCACCCCGGCGCGGAGGATCCGGTCCGCAGTCACGTAGCGGAGAGGGAGGCCCCATGAGCGCCGAGCAGCGGGTGGCCGTGCTCCAGGAGCCCGAGCGCATCACCGTCGAGACCCGGCCGGTGCCGGAGCCCGGTCCGGGTGACGTGCAGGTCGCGGTGCGGGCGGTCAGCGTCTGCGGCTCGGACGTGCACTACTACGACCACGGGCGCATCGGCGGCTTCGTCATGCACGGGCCGCTGGTGCTCGGGCACGAGACGTCCGGGGTGGTCAGCGCGGTCGGCGAGGGCGTCGAGGCACCCGCCGTCGGCACGCGCGTCGCCGTCGAGCCGCAGCGCAACTGCGGGCGCTGCGAGCAGTGCGCGCAGGGGCGCTACCACCTGTGCCCGTGGATCTCGTTCTTCGCGACGCCGCCGGTGGACGGGTCGTTCGCGCAGTACGTGACGGTGCCCGCGGGGCGGGCGCACCCGGTGCCGGACGCGCTGTCCGACGACGCCGCCGCGATGATCGAGCCGCTCGCGGTGGCCGTGCACGCGGCGGGCAAGGCCGACATCGGCCCCGGCACGCGGGTGTTCGTCAGCGGCGGCGGGCCGGTCGGGCTGCTGTGCCTGCAGGTGGCGCGGGCGCGGGGCGCGGCGCGGGTGACGCTGTCGGACCCGGTGGCGAAGCGCCGCGAGGTGGCGCTGGCGTTCGGGGCGGACGCGGTGGTCGACCCGGGCGGCGACGTCGAGATCGAGCCCGTCGACGTCGTCCTCGAGTGCACCGGCGTCCAGGCGGCGGTCGATCTCGCGATCGCCGCGACCGCGCCGGCCGCGACCGTCGTCCTCGTCGGGACCGGCGCGCAGGTGACGCTGCCGCTGGACGTCGTGCAGGGCCGCGAGCTCGTGGTCAAGGGGACGTTCCGCTACGCCCACGTCTACCCGGCCGCGATCGCGATGGCGGCCTCCGGGGCGGTGCGGCTCGACGCCATGGTGACCTCGCATCACGACCTCGACGGCGCGGTCGACGCGCTGCTGGCGGCGCGCCGCGACCCGGACGCCATCAAGGCCGTCGTCCGGCCGGGCTGACACACACCACCGGCCGGCACCGCGGGGCGGTACCGGCCGGTTGGGGCGCGGAGGGATCACGCCGCGAGGTTGCCGACGACCTCGCTCGCGCGGCGGGCGATGCCGCGGACCTGGTCCCCGGGACGCTGCTGCTCGGCGGCCTGCGCCGAGAGCACGACGAGGGCGCCGGTCAGCGCCGGGACAGCGTACTGGAGGGCGTGGAGCTGGCGGTTGACGCGGGCGGCGTCGACCGGCAGCTGCTCGGCGACGGTGCTGGTCGCCTGCCCGATGCGCTTGTCGGCCTCGCGGACGGTCTCGCCGGTCGCGGTGGCGCCGCCCTGCTGGGTGGTGGCGTCGGACATCAGCGTCGTCGTCGACGACGACACGCCGCTGGCCTGGTGGACCACCGCGTCCTCGACCTTCTTGCCGACGAGGCGGGTGTAGACCGACGCGCCGAGGGCGACGGCGGTCAGCGCGAGCTTGGCGTTGACGGTGCCGGCGTGGCCCTTCTGGGCCACGGCGCGCTTGCGGTTCTCCGCCAGCAGGCCGGCGCCGCCGATGAGGTGGGCACCGATCGCGGCGGCGTTGACCGGGCCCCACTTGGCCCAGCCGATGCTCGCCACGCGGTCGGCGGTCCGGCGGTCACCGGCCTCCTCGGCCGCGCCGTTGAGGCCGGAGAGGCCGAACAGCGAGCCGCCGAACCAGGCGGCGAGACCGACGTCGTGCATGGCGTGCAGAACGGTGTTGCGCGTGCTCACGGAAGGCTCCCTGGTGATCGGGGACGCGTCGGGACGCCGCGGGAGCACCGCGGTGTCCGGACGGGGAAACGGCCGCCTGGCGGCCGGGAACGAAGGGGCTGAGCTGCTCAACCCGGCACCCGTGGCATATCCGCTGCCGCCCGCCCGAAACCGTCGGGGCCGCGCCGCCGTCCGCCACCACGAGCTCGACGACGAGAGGCCCGGCGCTGAGCCGATCGGGGTTATGTGAGCGAAATTCCCGGCTATAGCCGGGAATTTCGCTCACGTGTGGGTCAGAAGTCCCGCGCCACCTCATGCGGCGTGCCGCGGGTCAGGCTGCGGAGCTGGACGCGGCGGAAGAGCCGGATGGTGGGCCGGATGCCGAGCATCACGCTGCCGACGACGAACAGCGTCACCCCGAGGTTGAACAGGTCGTGCCAGTAGAAGGCGACGCTGCCGACGGTGAAGAAGACGAAGATCCCGATGTCGTTGATGATGCTCAGCAGCTCGTAGCGCTGCCGCAGCACGAGCTCCTGGTTGCCGAGCGTCAGCGTGATGGGACCGCCCTCGTGACCGGCATCCGGGTCCTGGTCGCCCCCGGCGCTCCCACTGTCCCTGCTCGTGTCCTGGCTCATCGATCCTCCGTGGGTCGGCGCGATCGCTCGTCGGCGCGACGTACGAAGTGGGTGAAACGGGAGCTGGACAAACCTCGGCGCCGCCCCGGGCGTCTAGCCGACGCGGATCTCCACGCGGCGGCTGGCCTCGAGGCTGGCGAGCGGACGGGCGGGCCCGACGCCGACGGCGGTGAGGCTGCCGGCGGGCACCCCGGCCGCCTCGAGCCGGCGCACGACCTCCTCGGCGCGCTGCTGCGAGAGCGCCTGCGCGTCGCCGACGTCCTCGCCGGCCGGGGCGGTGTGGCCCTCGACGGTCACCGGCGGGCCGGGGGAGGCCCGGAGCACGGCCGCCACGCGGGACACGCCGCCGGCGGCCTCGGGCACGGGCGTCGCGCTGTCGGCGGCGAAGCGCAGGGGAGCGGCGGCGAGGACCTCGTCGATGGTGCCCTGGAGGACGACGGTGTCGGGGCCGGTCCGACCGGCGGGACGCGGGGACCCGGCGGGGGCGGCCGAGCCGGCCGAGGCGGCGGGCGCCGGCGGGGTCTGCGGGATCTCCGACGAGCCCCGGGTCAGCGCCACGGCGACCGCGGCACCGCCCACGACGAGGACGGCGAGCAGCCCGAGCACCATCGGCACGCGGCTGCGGCGACCCCCGGGCGCGGCGTGCGTCCCGCCGCCCGACGGACCCCGGCCACCCCACCAGTGCGCGCCCCCGGGCACGCCGGTGACACGCCCGCGATGGTGCCCGCCACCCGTCACCGACCCGTCACCTCCTCCACGACGTGACGCACTGTGCCCGGTCGACGCCGCGACGCGCCCACAAACGGGAAGAAACCGCCCGGACGGCCGCGTGCACGCTGCGTCGACCGGCTCAACCAGCGCATTCGGGAGCTGACGGCACCTCACCCCGAGTGGAAGGATCGTCCGCCGTGACCACCCCGAGTGCCGAGCCGGCCCTGCGCATCCTGCGCCGCGAGGACGTGCTGGCCGCCGCCACCGACGTCGACCCCGTGGCGTGCGTGCAGGCCACGTTGCTCGCCCACGCCCGCGGCGCGACGACCCTGCCCGACGAGGCCTACCTGCCCTGGCACACGCCGTCGTCCGGGGTGTTCGCGCGCAGTCTCGCGCTGCCCGGGGCGGTGTGGGGCGAGCGGCCGGCGGTCGGTCTCAAGGTGATCAACTCGAGCCTCGACAACCCCGCGCGGGGCATGCCGCGCGCCCAGGGCTGGACGTTCCTCTTCGACCCGGACACCGCGCGGCCGATCGCCATGCTCGAGGCCGCCTGGATCTCGGCGACCCGCACCGCCGCCTACACCGTGCTGTCCGCGCGCCTGCTCGCCGCGCCGCGCGTCGACCGGATCGCGGTGCTCGGGACCGGGGCGCTCGCCGAGACCCACCTCGACCTGCTCGGCGCGGAGTACCCCGACGCCTCGACCGTCGTCTACGACCTCGACCCCGCCCGCGCCCGGGCGTTCGCCGCCCTGCACCGCGCCGACGTCGCCGACGAGCCGCGCGACGCCGTCGAGGGCGCGGGCCTCGTCGTCTGCACCACCACGACGACCACCGGCTACATCGCGCTGGACTGGCTCGCGCCGGGCGCGCTGGTCGCGCACGTGTCGCTGGACGACGTGCTGCCCGAGGTCGTGGCGGGCGCGGACCTGGTGGTCATCGACGACTGGGACCTGATCGCCGCCGACGACCGCCGCCTGCTCGGGCGGATGCTGCGCGAGGGCACGCTCGCGCCGCCGGGGGAGAGCCGCGACGGGGCGCGCACCGTGGACGCGTCGCTGGCCGACGTCGTCGCCGGCGCCCACCCGGGGCGGGCGCGGGACACCGACGTCATCCTGTCGAACCCGTTCGGGATGGGCGTGCTCGACGTGGCCCTCGCCGCCGACGTCCACGACGCCGCCCTCGCCCGCGACCTCGGCACGATCATCCAGCCCTGACCCCCACGTGCGTGATCTTCTGAGCTATGGCTCAGAAGATCACGCACGTACCTACTCCGCGCCCGTCCGCGGGGTCAGGCCGGCGGCGCGGATGCCGGCGACGACGGCCTCCTCGTCGGCCAGCGATGCGTCACCGCTGGCACCGGCCGCGCCGAGCAGCGTCCCCGCGTCGTCGTGCACGAACACGCCGCCCGGCACCGAGAACACCTTGCCGCCGGCCAGGGACGACACCGAGGTGAAGAACTCCGCCGAGTCGGCCGCCCGCGCCGCGATCGCCCGGCTGTCCATCCCGAGCGCGAGCACGCCGTAGGCCTTGGCCGTCGCGACGTCCGGGCGCAGGAAGCCCGACCCGTCCTCGCGGCCCAGTGCCACCAGCGCGCCGCCCGGGTCGAGCACCGCCACCGTCAGCGGCTTGAACCCCTGCGCGCGGGCGTGCGCGAGGGCGGCGGACACGATGCTCTGGGCCTGCTCGAGGGTGATGCTCATGGCGGCCCGGTACCCGTCCGGGGGCGTCGCGTCACCCCACCCGTTCGGGGGACGGGGACCGGCGACCCCACGGCACCCACCGCTCGTCCGCGATCACCGACGGCTCACCGTGCGGCGCGGGTCGCGCCGGGCTGGTGACGACGATGGTCGACTAGGGTGACCGCGACCGTCACGAAGGGAGGGGACGGCCATGGAGGGACGCCACGGCGCCCCGACGCGTGACGCGACCCGTGCTGTCGAGGCCTCGTCGCCCGCTCTCCCGGTCACGCCCCCGCCGCCCGACGGACCCGCACTGCTCGAGGGCTTCGAGGAGGGCGTGGTCGTCTGCGACCGCGGCGGTGTCGTCCGCGCCGCCAACCCCGCCGCCCGCGCGCTGCTGCCCGGCCTGCGTGTCGGCGAGGTCGTCGACGTCGCCCGCTGCGACGTCCTGGCCCGCGCCGTGCGCGACGGCGTCCCCGAGGGCTTCGAGGTCGTCGTCGACCACCCCGGCGGCGAGCGCCACCTGCGCGGACGCCGCGGCGCCGGTCTCGGCACGACCCCGCCGCCGGAGCCCGCGGACGGCGACACCACCTGGTACCTGCGCGACGTCACCGGCGAGCACGCGCGCACCGACACCCTGCTGGCCGCCCAGGAGCGCGCCGCCTTCCTCGCCGAGGCCGGGCGCGCGCTGCACGGCGTCCTGCACCTCGACCGCACCGCCCGCCGCGTCGTCGCGCTCGCCGTGCCCCGCCTCGCCGCCGGCGCGACGCTCGTCGTGCGCCACGACGACACCGTCATCTGGGCCTGCGCCGAGCTCGGCGGCGGGCGCCCCCGCCTGGGCCGCCTGGCCACCGCCGACCTCCCTCGCGTCCCGGCCCTGGCCGCCGCCCTCGCGGGCGACGCGGCCGCCGGCCCCTGGCTCGCCGGGGAGCTCGCCACCCTCACCGGCCTCGAGGCCCCCACCGGCCCCGTGCGCGCCTGCCCGGTGCCGATCACCGGGGTGGTCGAGGCCGTCGTGGTGCTCGCCGACCCGCGCAGCGTCGAGGGCTCCGCCGACGGCGACGACGCGCTCGCCACCGTCGAGGAGGACCTGCTCACCTCCTACGTCGCCCGCGCCGGCACCGCGCTCGCGGCGGCCGCGCTGCACGAGGAGCAGGCCCACCTCGGCGCGGTGCTGCAGGAGAGCCTGGCCGCGCCCCGCCTGCCCGAGACCCCCGGCGTCGTGTGGGGTGCGGCCTACCGCCCCGCCCGCGAGACCATGCGCGTCGGCGGCGACTTCTACGAGGTCGTCGGGGGCAAGACCCCGGACGCGCCCGCGGCGTTCCTGCTCGGCGACGTCTGCGGCAAGGGCATCGAGGCCGCGGTCCTCTCCGGGCGCGTACGCCAGTCGTGGCACGCGCTGCGCCTGGTCGAGGACCGCCCGGGCCGGGTGCTGCCGCTGCTCAACACCGCCCTGCTCGACGCCGTCGCCACCCGCGACGAGAGCCCGCGCTTCGCGACGATGGTCCTCGGCGACGCCCGCCCCACCGGCGACGGCTCGGTCGCGCTGCGCCTGGCCGCGGGCGGGCACCCGCCGCCGCTGGTCCTGCGCGCGAACGGCGAGGTCGAGGCCGTCGAGATGTCCGGGATGCTCGTCGGCGGGATCCGCGAGGCCCGCTTCGCCGAGGCCGAGGTGCTGCTCGGGCCGGGCGACACCTGCCTGCTCTACAGCGACGGCGTGGTCGAGGCCCGCGGCCCCGGCGACTTCTTCGGCGAGGAGCGGCTCGCGGCGGTCCTCCCGCGCTGCGCCGGCACGCCCGCCGCCGTGCTCTGCGAGCACCTCGAACAGACCGTCGTCTCGTGGCTCGACGGCCACGACCACGACGACGTCGCGATGCTGGCGATCCAAGCGCCGCCGGTGTCCCCGGACCCCGCACCGAGGAGTGAGGCGTGACGACCGCGTCCCCACCCACCGCGAGCACCGACCCCGGCACCCTCCGCGAGGCCTACCTCGAGCGGCTCGCCGCCGCCGACGAGCCCGGCGCGGTCGCGGTCGCCCTGGAGGCGATCGACGCCGGCGTCGACCCCGAGACCGTCCTGCTCGACGTCGTCGCCGGCGCCCAGCGCGAGGTCGGCGACCGCTGGGCGGCGGGGGAGTGGACCGTCGTGCAGGAGCACGTCGCCACCCACATCAGCGAGCGCGTCGTCGCCGCCGTCGCCGTGCACTCGCCCGCTCCCGCGCCGACGGGCGTCGGCACCGTCGCGGTCGCGTGCCTCGACGGCGAGTGGCACGGGCTGCCCGCGCGCCTGCTCGCCGAGGTCCTCGCCCGGCACGGCTGGGCGGTCGAGTTCCTCGGCGCCTCGGTGCCGGCCGCGCAGCTCGCCACCCACGTGCACCGCGTCGGACCGGACGTCGTCGCGATCTCCAGCTCGCTGCCCTCCCGGCTGCCCGCGGCCCGGCGGATGGTCGAGGCCTGCGCGGCCACGGGCACCCCGGTGCTCGCGGGCGGGCCCGCGTTCGGCGCCGACGGGCGCTGGGCGCGCGCCGTGGGCGCCGACGGCTGGGCGCCCGACGCCCGGGCCGCGGCGGCCGTGCTCGCCGCCCACCCCGACGGGCCGTGGTTCGCCGACGAGGCCGTCGCGCCGGGGACGCCGGGCGACCGCGCGGGCCGCGAGGAGCAGGCGGTGCTGCACGCCCGCCGCGCCGAGCTCGTGGCGCTGGCCGCGGCGGCCGTCCGCCCCGGCGCGGGGGAGGTCTCCGAGGAGCTCGCCGACGACCTCGGTCACCTCGTCGACTTCCTCGCCGCCGCCGTGTTCGTCGACGACCCGGCCCTCTTCGACGGGTTCGTGCAGTGGGTGGGCACCGTGACGATCCCGGCCGGCCTGCGGACGAACGAGGTCGCGCCGGCCCTCGACGCGCTGGCCGCGGCGTTGGCAGACTCACCGCGCACGGCCCGGTTCCTCCGCGGGGCCCAGGGAGCTCACGGAGGCCTGCCCACCCCGGTGGGGTGAGAGGTGTCGCCATGACCGAGCTGATCATCCACACCGAGCGCACCGGCGGGGACGCCGTCGTCACCGTCGGCGGCGACCTCGACTACGACAGCCACGGGCGCCTCGACGACGCCGTCGGCGCCGCGCTCGACGACGCCCCGGTCGGTCTCGTCGTCGACCTCGCCGCCGTCACCTACTGCGACTCGTGCGGCCTGCGCGTCCTGCTCGGCGCCCACCACCGCGCCACCGAGGCCGGGGCGACCTTCGCGCTGCGCGGCGCCCAGGGCCAGCCCGCCCGCGCCCTCAAGCTGACGGGCCTGGACCAGGTCCTCGGCTAGGTGCCGGCGGGCGTCAGCAGCGGCGTGCGGCGGTAGAGGTCGAGCGAGACGACCGCGAGCCACACCCACACGAGCAGCAGCGCGGCCCAGAAGCCGAGCACGACGGCGGGGCTCGCCGATCCGGACGCGAGGCTCGCGAACGCGACGAGGAACAGCACGCCGGTGAGGCGCGAGAACCACGCGAGCCCCGGACGTTGTGAGCGCGCGAGCACCAGCGCACCGGCGACGAGGCAGAGGAACCCGAGGCCGCCGAACACGAGGTGGCCGAGGCTGCCGATGCTGACCGTGGTCGCCGGGCCGTCGGGCGTGCCCGGCGGGTAGCCGTTGCCCGGGTCCACGACGAACACGCCGGCCCCGACCATGCCCACCCCGTACGCCCCGACCAGGCGCGGGCCCCACGTCGTCCCCGGCCCGCTCCCGAGCACCCGCAGCGCGTGGGCCATCCCGACGGCCGCGGCGAGCACCATCAGCCCGGTCAGCACCAGGTTGGCGATCTGGATCCAGCCCCACGGCCCCGCGGCCAGCAGGCTCAGCTCGTGGCGGGTGAGGTCGAAGCCGTCGCGGGTGAGGGCCTGCGCGAGCCCGACGACGACGTAGAACGGGCCGGCGACGAGGCCGTAGCCGAGCAGCGAGCGGGTGACCGCCGCGTGGCGGTCGGCGTCGCCGCGCCCGACGAGCGGGCTGCCGGAGGGACCGGTGGGGCGGGACATGGTGTCGTCCTCACTGGACTGATCGGTACTGAGATGAGAACCGAACGGTACTGCTCCTGGTACCGTACCGTCCAGATCGGGAGGTGGTCGCCGTGGACGAGGGGCTGCTCGTGCGGGTCGGCGCCGGTCCCGCGCCGGCGGGCGACGCCACCGGGAAGCGCGCGGCGATCGTCCGCGCGGCCACCGAGCTGTTCCTGGCCCACGGCTACCAGGGCACGCGCACCGAGCAGGTCGCCGCGGCCGCGGCCGTGTCGAAGCAGACCGTCTACCACCAGTTCGGCGACAAGGAGCGTCTGTTCCGCGAGATCGTCCTGGGCACGACGGCCACGGCGGAGGCGTTCACCGCGGAGCTGGTCGGGGCCTTCGCCGACGTCGACGCGCCCGCGGACGTCGAGCCCGCGCTGCGCGCGGTGGCGCGGCGCTACCTCGCCGCCGTGCTGAACCCGCAGGTCCTGGCCCTGCGTCGGCTGGTCATCGGCGAGGCCGGCCGGTTCCCGGACCTCGCGGCCACCTACCACCGCGAGGTGCCGGCGCGGGTGCTCGCCGCCCTCGCGGAGCAGTTCGGCACCGTCCTGCGTCTCGACGACCCCGCCCGCGCCGCCGCCGACTTCGCCTTCCTCGTGCTCGGCCGCTCGCTCGACGACGGCATGTTCCACGCCGCGATCACCGTCGACGTCGAGGCCACCGCCGACCACGCCGTCGACGTCTTCCTCGCCGCGTATGCGCTCCGCGCACGTGAGTGACTTGGGTTGTCCCGGCGACCCATTCCACTCACGTGCGCGTCAGCGCATCGTCGACTCCAGGAACGCGAAGAACGTCGCCGACCACCGGTCCGCGGCGTCGACGTGGGGCCCGTGGCCGGAGCCGGTGAAGAACTCGATCTCGGCGCGCCCGCCCGCGGCGCGGTAGGCCTCGAGGACGTCGCGGATCTGGGCGACCATCGGCTGCGGCGGGAACACGTCCGGACCCGGCCAGCCGGGCACGGTCCCGGCCGCCCCCAGCGTGCCCAGCTCCAGGGCCGACCCGTCGGCGACGACGACGTCGGCGCTGCCGTGGGTCCAGAGCACCGGGGGCTTGGGGTCGAGCGTCGGCAGCCACGACCAGTCGCAGTACTTCGGCGACAGGGCGTTGAGCAGCCCGCGGGTGCCCGGTGCCGCGCCCGGCCAGTTCTCCGAGGGCAGCGCGTCGCCGGGGTAGCCGTCGTCGGAGATGGTCGTTAGCAGGATCTCGTCGACCAGCACGTCCTCGCGCTCACGCGGCTCGCGGTGCCCCGCGGCCCAGTACGTCGCGTTCATGACGTTGCGGGGCGAGAGCGGGCTGTCGTCGCCGCGGTCGCCCTCGCGCAGGCGCCGCACGAACTCCGGGTTGGCGACGCCGGCGCCCGAGCCCGCGACGTCGGGCCAGCACGGCGAGCCGTCGCGGAACGTGCCGCCGAAGCCGTAGGGCGAGACCGGGTCGAGGAACGTCAGCGACGCCACCGGTCGCGCGCGGGCCACGAGCGCGATCGCCGCGCCCGCCGTGGACCAGCCGACGAGGTGGGCGGGCCGGTCGACGCCGAGCGCGTCGAGGAAGCCGACGAGGTCGTCGGCCCAGTCGCCGAGCCCCCGCGTGGCGTCGATCGGGGCCGGCTCGGTGCGCCCGAAGCCGCGCATGTCGGGGGCGAGCAGGCGCCAGCGCTCGGGCGCGCCGGGCATGAGGTGCTCGAAGAACCGGCCGGTGGAGAGGTTGCCGTGCACGAACACCACGGGCTCGCCGTCGGCCGGGCCCGACTCGAGGTAGTGGGTGCGGATGCGCCCGTCGACTTCGGCGGCGCGGACGCCGGGCATGAGGTGGTCCATCAGATCCCCCGCGGCAGGCGCTCGAGGACCGCGTCGACGTCGACCCCGCGCGGCAGGGTGCCGAACGCGTACCCGCCCTCACCGGTCACCCGCGACGCCACGTAGGCGTCCGCGACGGCCGCCGGGGCGTGGCGCACCAGCAGCGCGCCCGAGAGCAGCACCGCCATCCGCTCCGCGAGACGCCGGGCGCTGCGCTCGTCGGCGTGCGCGAGCTCGGCCTCCACCTCCTTGCGGCCGGCGTCGATCCGGTCGTCGACGCCGGAGACCTCGGCGCGCCACGCCTCCAGCGACGCCGGCTCGCGGGCGAGGACCCGCAGCAGGTCGAGGGCGTTGACGTTGCCCGAGCCCTCCCAGATCGAGTTCAGCGGCGACTCGCGGAACAGCCGCGGCATCCCCGACTCCTCGACGTAGCCGTTGCCGCCGAGGCACTCGAGCGCCTCGCCGACCACGGCCGTCTGGCGCTTGCAGATCCAGTACTTCCCGAGCGTGACGCCGATGCGCCGGAACGCGGCTTCGTGGGGATCGGAGGACGACCGGTCCTGCGCCCCCGCCAGCCGCAGCGACAGCGTCACCGCCGCCTCGGACTCGCAGGCCAGGTCGGCGAGCACCTCGCGCATCAGCGGCTGGGAGATCAGCGGCCGGCCGAAGGCCGAGCGGTACCGGGCGTGGTGCGCCGCGCGGGACACCGCCGCCCGCATCCCCGCCGCCGAGCCGAGGGTGTTGTCCAGCCGGGTGCAGGCGACCATCTCGATGATCGTGCGGACGCCGCGGCCCTCGTCGCCGACCCGCCACGCGACGGTCTCGTCGAACTCCGGCTCGCTCGACGCGTTGGAGCGGTTGCCCAGCTTGTCCTTGAGGCGCTGGATGCGGAACGTGTTCCGGCTGCCGTCCGGCAGCACGCGCGGCACGAGGAAGCACGTCAGCCCGCCCGGGGCCTGGGCGAGCACGAGGAACAGGTCGCACATCGGGGCGCTCGTGAACCACTTGTGCCCGGTCAGCAGGTAGGTCTCGCCGTCGGGCCGGGCGACGGTCGCGTTAGCGCGCACGTCCGAGCCGCCCTGCTTCTCGGTCATGCCCATGCCGGCGAGCAGGCCGCGCTTGGTCGACGGCTCGCGCAGGCCCGGGTCGTGGACCGTGCTGGTCAGGCCCGGCCCGAACGTCGCCAGGAGGTCCGGGGCGGCGCGCAGGGCCGGCAGCACGGCGTAGGTCATGGAGATCGGGCAGCCGTGGCCCGCCTCCAGCTGCGACCAGGTCAGGAAGCCCGCTGCGCGGGCGACGTGCGCGCCCGGTCGGTCGTCGGCCCACGGGGCGCCCGCGAAGCCGCGTCCGACGGCCTCGGTCAGGAGGCGGTGGTACCCGGGGTCGTAGTCGACCTCGTCGACGCGGTTCCCCACCGCGTCGTGGGTCCGCAGCCGCGGCTCGTGGCGGTGGGCGGCGTCGGCCCACTCGAGCGCGGTCGCCGAGCCGGCGAGACGGCCGACCTCGTGGACGTCCTCGCGGGCCCAGCCGGCCCCCTCACGCTCGAGGGCCTCGAGCAGCGGCGGGTCGTCGGCCACGTCGTGGCCGACGAACGGGGGGACCTGGTTGGTGACCTCATGCGTCGCGGGCACCCGCGGATCCGACCACGCCGCGCGCCCGTGATCCAGGCCCCGGGGCCGGCCCGCCGCGCGCGAGCGCGACGAGCCCCGGATGATCGCGGATCTGGTACACCCCGCGGCCGACCGTCGCGATGATGCCGCGCTGCGCGAGCGTCGCCAGCGCCTGGTTCACCGACTGCCGCGCCGCCCCCAGCCGGCTCGCCAGCTCCGCCTGGCGCAGGGTGACGACGACGAGGTCGGACCCGTGCTGCCTGCTGGCCAGCAGGAACTTCGCCACACGCCGCACCACCGGCAGCGAGCCGAGGTCGGTCATCTGCTCGGTGAAGGTCTGCAGGCGCTGGGCGATGTGACGGGCGATCGCGATCCCGAGCTCCCGGTCGGCCTCGAGCATCGCGGGCAGCACCGACGCCGGGATGCGCAGGACCCGCGTGTCGTCGAGCAGCCCGCGCATCGTGGCGAAGTACGGGATGTCGGCGACGACGTTCTCGAGGCACAGGCTCTCGTGGCGGCGGTCGGCGACGAAGTAGAGCATGGACTCCGGCCCCGTGGGGTCGCCCCGCCACGCCCCGACCCGCCCGCGCAGCAGCACGAAGAACGCGTCGGCGGCCGCCCCCGAGCGGTAGAGCACGGCGTCACGGGCGAGCGTGACGACCGCGCACGCCTGGGCCACCTGGGCGACCTGCTCGGGGGGCAGCCGTCGGAACCACTCGATCTCCCGGAGATCCTGGACCGACGGCCGCATGGCCGAACCGTAGCGTCACGTGTGATCAGCGGTCAGCCCCGCGACGAGGCTCCTGTCCGCCGCAGGCGCCGCAGCGCCCCGCGCCGCAGGCCCTCGCCCACCGACCCGATGGCGGGCGGCGTCCCGGGCCGGCGGGCGTAGCGCGGGGGCATGCCCAGGACCACCCAGCGGCGCAGCAGCAGCGGGGTCTGCGCGATCGGCCGTCCCTCCACGAGCGCGTCGAACGCCTCGGGGTCGAGGTGCTCGCCCGCGGAGGTGTACGAGCGCATCTGCGCGTTCTCGAACGCGTACCAGGTCGACGGGTACCGGAAGACCAGGTGCACGCCCTCGTCGTCGCGCTCGACGTGGAAGATCGGGTTGATGCGGAGCGTCCCGGCGCCGTGCGGGGTGCACGGCAGGGTGTCCGCGTCGTCGAAGAGCGTCTCGTCGCGCGAGCTGACCAGGGCGAGCCACTTCTGCTCGGCGAGCTCGTCGGGGTCGCGCTCCTCGCGCAGGCGCAGGCCGCGGCCGGCACGGTAGGCGTCGATCAGCTCGTCCTCGCTGGTCAGGCGCAGCGGTGCGCCGTCGACCAGTGCCGCGTAACCCTTGGGCGTGCGCTCGTGGTCGCCGTCGTGCGGCTCGAGCAGCGCGTTGCCGATGCGGTCGATGAGGATCGTGTCGTCGGCCGCGACCCGGCGCATCTCGTCGGCGGCGCCCTGCTGGTCGTCGAACAGGTGGAACGCGTCGGAGCACAGCGAGGCGGCGAACGCGTCGTCGGCGAACGGCAGGGCCTCGACGCGGTCGGCGCAGACGAACTCCTGGTCCGGGGCGATGTAGCGCCGCCCCACCCAGAGCTGGAAGAAGTTGCGGTCCACCCCGACCGTGCGCAGCGGCTCGTCGCGGGCGCCGAGGTGGTACATGAGGTGCCCGAAGCCGCACGCGAGGTCCAGCACGGCGCCGCGCCCGACGGGCAGGTGCCGGGCGAACTCGATCGACGCCACGTAGCGCGGCTGGCCGTAGCGGGCGAAGAAGTACGGGAAGATGTCCGCCGCGATCTGCTCGGAGGAACGCGCGTAGCACAGCTCCATCCAGTCCTGGGCGGTCAGCGACTCGTGGTCGGCGAGCATCGCGGTGACCTCGCCGCGCCGGGCCGCGAGCGCCAGGCTCGGCCACGGCCCGCGCGTGAACGGCAGGCGCAGCTTGCGGCGCCCGCCGAGCCCGAACGGCACCGCCGGCGGGAAGGTCAGCATCGCGACGAGGGCGTCGAGCCCCCGGTCGGCCTCGAGCAGCGCGACGAGCGCGTCGTGGTCGGGGCCGGCGACCTCGGTGCGCCCGGTGACGTGGTCCTGCACGTCGACCCGCCCCCGCCGCACGATCGGGATGGAGTCGAGCACCGGGTGCGCGGCGCAGGAGCACCGCAGGACCCCGAACGTCCCGCCCGCCATCGGCTGCGTGGGCGTGGGGGTGAAGGCCGGTACCTCCCGGCATTCCGGGCACCGCAGGACGCTGCGGCCGGGCTCGGACGGGAGGAGCAGGGAATCGGTCATCAGGCTCACTTGGGTCGAATAGGACGTTCTGCGCACAGACTGTCCGTGGAGCGTACGGATGCTGGCCCGCTCTTGACGCGTGCGGTCCTACGTGCTCACCCGTTCGGCCCTGACATCCCACTCGCTCGGAGGCTGCCCGAGTGCCCCTTGTCGGTCGCCGGGCGACCGGGCACCGTGGGCCACCTCACGGTGATCTCGAGGAGGAGCTCATGGCCGACGTCCCGTCGATGCGGGAACTGCTGGGCGACAACCCCCCCAAGAACTGGGGGAAGTGGGGGGACGACGACGAGGTCGGCTCCCTGAACTACCTCGACGCCGCCCAGGTGCTCCGGGGCGTGGCGAGCGTCAAGAGCGGGCAGGTGCTCACGCTGCAGTGCCCGATGGGTCACCCCCACGGCGACCCGGTCTTCCCGGGCCGCGAGGGCATCAAGCGCGAGATGGTGTGGGACCACGACGTCTTCGAGTCCGGGCAGGGCCCGAGCTTCCCCGGCGGCATCCGCGCCTCGGACGACAAGGCCGAGATCTTCCTGCAGGGCTCGTCGCAGTACGACGCGCTCGGCCACGCCTGGTACGACGACACGCTCTGGAACGGGCGCCACGCCGACACCACCAACGGCGGCGGCATGAGCTGGGCGTCGGTGCTGCCGATCGCCAACCGGGGCATCGTCGGGCGCGGCGTGCTGATCGACATGGCGCGCCACCGCGGCAAGGACTGGCTGGACAAGGGCGAGACGTTCACCCACCGCGACCTCGAGGACGCCGCGGGCAAGCAGGGCGTGACGATCGAGGACCGCGACATCCTGCTGATCCGGACCGGCTTCCTGAAGTACTTCTACGCGACCCCCGCCGACGAGTTCTACGAGGGCTTCGTCGAGCCGGGCCTGACCTACTCCCGCGAGCTGGTCGAGTGGTTCCAGAACAAGGAGATCCCCAACCTGGTCACGGACACGATCGCGAACGAGGTCACCGCCGACCCCGAGAGCGGCGTGCTCCTGCCCCTGCACGCGTCGCTGCTGCGCAACCTCGGCGTGAGCCTCGCCGAGATCATCTGGTTGGACGACCTCGCCGACGCCTGCGCGGCCGACGGGCGCTGGGACTTCCTCTACACCGCCGCCCCGCTGAAGATCCACGAAGCGACCGGCGCCCCGGTGAACCCCGTGGTGATCCGCTGATGGGGACCTACGACCAGCGCCCCTGGCTCCCGCGGTACCGCCCGGAGTACCCCCACGACGTCGAGCCCGAGTTCTCGAGCGCCCTGGCGATGTTCGAGGACTCGCTGCGCCGCGCGCCCGAGACCGAGATCGTGCGGTACTTCGACGGCACGCTCACCCTCGCCGAGCTCGACCGGCTCTCCGACCAGTTCGCCGTCGCGCTGGCCGACCGCGGCTTCGAGAAGGGCCAGCGGCTCGCGACCTACCTGCAGAACATCCCGCAGGTGCTCATCGCCGCGATCGGCACGTGGAAGGCCGGCGGCATCGTCGTCTCGATCAACCCGATGAGCCGGGTCCGCGAGCTGACGACGCTGCTCTCCGACTGCGAGGCCACCGCCCTGCTGGCCGAGGAGGACCTGTTCGGCCAGGTCGCGGCGGAGGTCGTGCCGACGATCCCGTCGCTGCGCATCGCGTGGACGACCTCGCCGCTGGAGTTCCAGACCCGCCACGACCCGCGGCTCTTCGGCGGCATGGAGCGCACGCGCCACGACGGCACCGAGGACATGAGCGAGGTGCTCGCCTCGGTCGGCGACCGCGAGCCCGAGCCCGTCGAGCTCGAGCTCGACGACGCGGCGTTCCTGGGCTACACCTCGGGCACCACCGGGCCGCCGAAGGGCGCGATGAACACCCACCGCAACGTGGTGTTCAACGCCCGCGTCTACCGCGAGTGGTGCGGGCTGACCCCCGAGGACTCGGTGCTCGGCGTCGCCCCGCTGTTCCACATCACCGGCGTCGTCGCACACACCGCGGTCTGCCTGCTCGTGCCGATGCCCCTCGTGCTGGCCTACCGCTTCGAGCCGAACGTCATGCTCGACGCGATCCGCGAGCACCGCCCGACGTTCACCGCCGGCTCGATCACTGTGTTCATCGCGCTGATGAACACCGAGGGCGCCGTGAAGGAGGACCTCTCCTCGCTGGCGAAGATCTACTCCGGCGGCGCGCCGATCCCGCCGTCGACCGTCAAGGCGTTCTCGGCGCACTTCGGGCACTACATCCACAACATCTACGGCCTGACCGAGACCACCTCGCCCTCGCACGGGACGCCGCGAGGCTCGGAGGCGCCGGTCGACGAGGCCTCCGGCGCGCTCTCGGTGGGCGTGCCGGTGTTCTCCACCGTCGTGCGGATCATGCGCGACGACGGCTCCGACGCCGAGGTCGGCGAGGTGGGCGAGATCGTCACCCGCGGGCCGCAGGTCGTGCCCGGGTACTGGAACAAGCCCGAGGAGACCGAGAACGCGCTGCGCGCCCCGGACGGGTCGGTCGAGCTCAAGACCGGCGACGTCGGCTACATGGACGACCAGGGCTGGTTCTACGTCGTCGACCGCAAGAAGGACCAGATCAACGCCGGCGGGTACAAGGTCTGGCCGCGCGAGGTCGAGGACGTGCTCTACGAGCACCCCGCGGTCCGCGAGGCGGCGGTCGTCGGCGTGCCCGACGAGTACCGCGGCGAGACCGTGAAGGCGTTCGTGTCCGTGCGGCCGGGGCAGAGCGTCGAGCCCGACGAGCTCATCCAGTTCTGCAAGGAGCGGATGTCGGCGTACAAGTACCCGCGCCAGGTCGAGCTGATGGACGAGATCCCCAAGACCGTCACCGGCAAGCTCCTCCGGCGGGCGCTGCGGTCCTGACAGGATGGCGGCGATGCTTCGTGCCCTCGCCGCCGTCCTGATCCCACTTGCGGCGCTGGCGGGGTGCGCGGACGCACCTGCGACCCCGCCGGCGTCGCCCGACGCCGCCTTCGTCTCGGCGATGGTCCCGCACCACGAGCAGGCCCTCGAGCTCACGGCGATGGTCGGCGGCCGGGACGCCTCGCCCGGTCTGCAGGCGATCGCCCTGCGCATCGACCGCGCGCAGGTGGAGGAGATCGGGCAGATGCAGGGGCTGGCCCTGGCCCGCGGACTGCCCGCGGGCGAGCACGCGATGCACGGCGCCATGCCCGGCATGGCCGACCCGGCGACGCTCGACCGGCTGCGCGCCCTGCGCGGCCCGGAGTTCGAGCGGCTCTGGCTCGACACGATGATCCGCCACCACGAGGGTGCCGTGACGATGGCGCGCGACTACACCGGCAGCGACGACACCCTGCGCCGGTTCGCGCAGGTCACCGTCGCGTCCCAGTCGTCCGAGATCGCGACGATGGAGCAGTTGCGCACTAGCATCGCCGGGTCATGAGCCAGTCGTCGCGGCCCGCGGTGCCGATGCTCTTCGTCGAGATCGAGGGCGTGCTGCGCCGCACGCCCGACGACCTCGGCCGCCCGTGGCGCGGCCCGTTCGACATCGAGATCTTCCCCGACGCCGTCGAGCGCCTCCGGCTGTGGAAGGGCGCCGGCGGACGGGTGATCGGCTTCAGTCAACAGGGCGGCGTGGCGCTGGGGGAGACCGACGAGCAGACCGCCGTCCGCACGCTGTGGACCGTGCGCGAGCGCGTCGCCAACCTGCTCGACCACGTCGTGCACTGCCCGCACCACCCCGACGCGACGATGCCCGACCACGCGCGGTGCTGGTGCCGCCTGCCCAAGCCGGGGATGCTCATCGCCGCCCAGCACGAGGTCGCGCTGCGCCAGCAGGAGCACTACCCGCTCTGGATGGCCCTGCTGGTCGGCCGCTCGCCGGAAGCCCTGCAGGCGGCCGCCGACCTCGGCCTCGACCACCTCGACGGCGACCGCTGGCGCCGCGACGGGGGCCAGTAGCTCAGCTCGTGAAGCGCGTCTCGAGGTCGCGGATCTCGTCGAGCCCCTCACGGGCGGCGAAGGCGTCGAGCCCGCCGATCTCGTCGAGCACCGCGGCCGGGGTGCCGTCGGTGCGCAGGCGCTGGAGCACCGCGCGCATCGCCGTGTCGGCGGCGAGCAGCGTCGAGACGGGGAAGAGGACGAGCGCGAAGCCGAGCTCGGCGAGCCGGTCGTAGGACAGCGGGGGCGTGCGGCCGCCCTCGGCCCAGTTGAACAGCAGGCGGTGGCCCTTCAGCGCGGTCGCGACCGTCTCGATGGCCTCCTCGGAGGTCGGCGCCTCGACGAAGAGGATGTCGGCGCCGGCGTCGGCGAACCGCTTCGCGCGCTCGATGGCGGCGTCGAGGCCCTCGACGGCGGCGACGTCGGTGCGGGCGATGAGCACCATGTCCGGGTCCTCGCGGGCCTGCACGGCGGCGCGGATCTTGGCCTCCATGTCCTCGGTCGGGACGACGACCTTGCCCGCGAGGTGCCCGCAGCGCTTGGGCATGACCTGGTCCTCGATGTGCAGCCCGGCGATGCCCGCCTGCTCGTACTCGCGGACCGTGCGGATGACGTTGATCGGGTTGCCGTAGCCGGTGTCGGCGTCGGCGATCAGCGGGACGTCGATCGCGGCGGCCATCCGGCGTGCGTTGTCCACCATCTCGGCCTGGCCGAGCAGCCCGATGTCGGGGCGGCCGAGCAGCGAGGCCGTGGTGCCGAAGCCGGTCATGTAGGCGACGTCGAACCCGGCCTGCTCCACCAGCCGTGCCGAGTGGGCGTCGAACGCGCCGGGCGCGAGCACCGGGCGCCCGGCGTCGAGCAGCTCGCGCAGGCGGACGCGGCGGTTGCCGGGACGGCTCAGCAGATCTCCCACGGCGCGGCTCCTTGTGCACAACGGTGGACGGCTCACGGCGATCGTGCCTTGTCGAGCCCGGCGACGCACCCTAGGTTGCGTACAACATCGGGACGGAGAGCGGATGACGAGCACGGAACGGCGGGCGGGCCGCGCCTCCGAGCGTGCCCTCGCCGACCTGCGCGAGGCCATCCTCGACGGCGACCTCGCGGCCGGGGCGCACCTCGGCGAGGTCGAGATCGCCGAGCGGCTCGGCCTCTCGCGGACCCCCGTGCGCGAGGCGCTGACCCGGCTCGCCGCCGAGGGGCTCGTCGAGCTCGAGGCCCACCGCGGCGCGCGCGTCACCCGGTTCTCCCGCGAGGACCTCGACGGCATCTTCGACGTGCGCCTCGCCCTCGAGCCACAGGCCACCGCTCGCGCCGCGCAGTACGTCACCCCGGACGACCTCGCCGCGCTCGACGACCTGGCGACGACGATGCTCGCGGTCGGCGCCCCCGGCCCCGACCAGGACCTCGACGCCCTCGTCGACCTCAACCGCGCCTTCCACGCCCGCCTGCTCGCGCTGGCCCACGCGCCCGCGCTCGCGGCGGCGCTGGCGAACGTCGTGCACACGCCCGTCGTGACCCGGACGTTCCGCACCTACGACGCGGACTCGCTGGCGCGCAGCCTCGCCCACCACGCGGAGATCGTCGCCGCGCTGCGCGCCGGCGACGGCGACTGGGCGGGGGCGGTCATGCGCTGCCACCTCGGCAACGCGCGCGCGGTGATGGTGGAGGAGCAGTGAGCATGTCCGGGAGCAATCCGCACGGGTCCCCGTTCGCCGGGCGTGTGGGCTGGGGGAACCGGCCGGCGCTGGTCGTCGTCGACCTCGTCCGCGCCTACGTCGAGCCCGACGGGCCCTTCTGGTTGGGGTCCGCCGACGTCCTCGGGCCCGCGGACAAGCTGGTCGCCGCGGCCCGGTCGGCCGACGTCCCGGTGATCTGGACCGTCGTCCGCTTCGCCCCGGACATGGCCGACGCCGGGTTCTTCGCGGCCAAGGTGCCGTCGCTGGCGTGCTTCGCCGAGGGTGCGCTCGGCGGGTGGGGCGAGCTCGCGCTGGCGCCGCGTGCCGGGGAGGCGGTCGTCGCCAAGCAGCACGCGTCGTCGTTCGCCGGCACCTCGCTCGCCGCCACCCTGCGCGCCCGCGGCGTCGACACCATCGTCGTCGCCGGGGTCTCGACGTCGGGCTGCGTGCGGGCGACCGCCACCGACGCGCTCGCGGCCGGCTTCCGCCCGATCGTCGTCCGCGACGCCTGCGCGGACCGCACCACCGCGCTGCACGACCAGAACCTCGCCGATCTCGATGCCAAGTACGCCGACGTCGTCGACCTGGCCGAAGCCCTGACCAACCTCGGAGGTCGGTGATCGGGCCCGCGAGGCGCCGGCGCCCGCCTGAGGTCACGGTCCGGTCACGATCGTCCGCGCTCGCTGCCCGTCCCTCCCGCGACGACCGGTTGGACCGCTTTCGGCTGCTCGACTCCGGTGAACAGCAGGTGTATGCCGGGCACTGACGACCCGGACGTCCCGTACCCCTCGGGCGACCGGGCCGCCTCCGCCGCCGAGCTGCGCGAGGAGCGTGATCGCCGTGAGCGAGCGTCCGCTGTCCGATCGTCGTCGCCATGAGCACGCCGAGCTCGAGTGGGAGGTGCGGGGCTGGTCGGACCCGCCGGGACACCGCCCCGACGTCGAGGGCTGGCACAGCCTCGGGTGGAGCGCGAACCACGACGACGCCGTCGTGCTCGCCACGGCCCTGACCGAGGCGGGCCAGGTCGAGTACGCCGAGGTCTGGGGCCCGTGCGAGGAGGCGACGCCGGGCCGCGCGCGGGTCTGCGAGCGCTTCCCGACGCCCGACGCCGAGGAGCGCCAGGCGATCTGGCTGCGCGCCGCCGCCGAGCACTACACCGACGGCATCGACCTGCCGCACCGCACGACGGTGTAGCGGCCAGTCGAACGTCCCCAGCCGCGCGAGGTCGAACCCCTCGGGGTAGGAGCGGACCTCGCGCAGATCCGCCACCGTGACGATCGCGCGGCGCGGAGGCATCCGGCGCTCGACGAGCGCCCGCGCGCGCATCCCGGCGTGCGCGGCCGCCCGTTCCGCGCGCGTCGGTATGGGGTAGCGCAGCGCCCGCAGCAGGTGCGGGTCCATGAGGCACGTGGTCAGCCGGCGCGTGACCGCGGCGGGCAGCGCCGAGAACGGCGGGAACGTCGTGAGCAGGCCCAGCGTCGCGTCGGCGACCTCGCGCCCGCCGTCGGTGTAGGCGAAGTGCGCGGCCTCGTGGTCGTCGAGCAGTGCCGCGAAGCCGGCCTCGTCGGCGGGCATGTCGCGGATGCCCATGTGCCGGCCGAGCGCGCGGTAGTGGGCCACGGCCGCGGCGCGCTCGTGCGGGTGCAGCGGTCGCCAACCGAACGCGTCGAGCCAGCGCAGCGGGGTGACGACGAAGGTCGCGAGGACGTAGAGCATGTCGTCGTTGCCGATGCCGTAGCGGCGGTGCATCTGGTTCATCCGCCGGATCGCGGTGCGCGCGTCGGGGTCGTCGACGCCGCGGTCGACGGTGGCGCCGAGCAGCAGGACGGTGTCGTCGTAGCGCTTCTGCGTGTGCGCGGTGAACTGCCCGGTCCGGGCGAGCAGCTCGCCCACCGACGGCACCGCGTAGGTCCGGAACAGCGCGAGCCCGAGCGCCTGGCGCACGTCCCAGGGGAACTCGATGCCGGCCGTGATCCGGTGGATCTCCTCGGCGTCGTCGGCCGACGCCGGGTCGAGCGCCGCGATGCGGCGCAGCCAGGCCCAGCGGTCCACGGTCGCCCTCCAGCGGGAACGTAAGTAGTTCTATGTTCGTCGTCGAGAACATAGAAGCTGCTACGTTCGATCGGCAAGGGGGTGGGGACGTGACGGTGACCAACCGCGAGGGGTTCTTCGACGCCGCGATGACGCTGCTGGCGTGCCAGGGCCGGTCGGGGCTGCGCCTGGCCACCCTGTGCCGGGCGGTCGGCGTGACCAGCGGGTCGTTCTACCACCACTTCGGCGGCTGGGACGGGTTCGTCGACGCGCTGCTCGAGCACTGGGAAACCGTCGACACCCGCCGCCTCGCCGAGATCGCCGGCCGCGAGCCCGACCCCGAGGGCCGCCTCGACGTGCTCAAGCACCTCGCGCTGACGTTCCCGCACGAGGCCGAGACCGCGATCCGCTCCTGGGCGCACGGCGACCCGCGCGTGGCGGTCGTGCAGGAGCGCGTCGACGAGCAGCGCCGTCGCGTGGTCCTCGACGCCCTGGTGGCCACCGGCGTCGAGGAGGTCCGCGCCGGCCGCCTCGCCGACCTCGCCCTCGCCGTGCTGATCGGACGCCAGCAGCGGCTCGGTCCCACCGACACCGGCGAGCTGCTGGCGCTGTTCGACGAGCTGAGGGCCTTCGGCCACGTGAGTGAAATGGGTGGCCTGGGCAACCCGTAGCACTCACGAGGAGCCGGAGGCGCCCTTGCTGCGTCGAACCAGGACATGGACGTTCCTGAGTCGTGGCGAGCGCTGCTCGCCGAGCAGCACGGCATCGGCACCCGCCGACAGGCCCTGGAGCACGGGCTGACCCTCGCCCAGATCCGCGCGCAGGTGGACGCCGAGCGATGGCAGCGCCTGCGCGACGGCACGCTGGCCACCTTCACCGGCCCGCTGACGCCGGAGGCCGAGGACTGGGCGGCGGTGCTCGCCTGCTGGCCCGCGGCGCTGAGCCACGGGTCGGCCGGTGTTCGCTGGCGCATGGTGCGTCGTCGCCCGGATTCGCCGCACGTGAGCGTGGCCTACGGCAGGTCGACGAGTCGAACCGGCGACCTGACGGTGCACCGGAGCCGCGCGTTCGAGCACATCACCGTCGTCGAGGAGGGCTTGCCGATCGTCGCGCCGGTGCACACCGCTGTCGATCTGGCGGTGGCCTCGCCCACGGCGCGTTCCGCGATGTCGGTGCTGCAGCGGTCGGCGTTGGCCGGCGGCGTCTCGGGGATGCAGCTCCTCGCGGCGATGGAGCTACGGCGTCCGACGCGCTACCGGAACGCGCTCCGCGACGCCGCGATGCTGATGATCGAGGGCGTGATGTCCGCCCTCGAGTCGTCCTACGCCCTGAGTGTCGAGGGTCCGCACGGCCTGCCGCACGGCGTCCGACAGGTACCCGTGGTCGTGGACGGCACGGTGCTCTTCGAGGACGTCCTCTACTCCGGTCCTCACGGCGAGCTCATCGTCCGTCTCGACGGGTGGAGGTTCCACTCCGACCGTCGCGTGGCCCACCGTGATCGACGCCGGGGCAACGCGGCACAGCTCGCAGGCCGCGCGAGACTCGCCTTCGGCCCGGAGGAGGTGGACGGCGACCCGTGCGGAACCGCACGGGAGGTCGGGGCCGTCCTCGCTCAGATCGGTGTGGATGGCCTTCGGCCTTGTGAGCGATGTGGGTCGTCATGACGACCCATGTCACGCACGTGGGGACCATCGCGGGTCGTGGAGCATCTCGACGAAGTTCGGGTTGTTCAGCGCGCCGGTGCGCGCCCGGCGGACCAGCGCGATCGCCTCGTCCGGGTCGTGCCCGCCGCGGATCAGCGCCGCCGCCGAGAGCAGGCCCGAGCGGTTGATGCCGGCCGCGCAGTGGATGAGGACCCGCTTGCCGTCGTTGCGCATGTCGTCGACCAGGTCGGCGAGTCCGCGCAGGGTCGTGAAGTCGGGCGCCGGGCCGTCCTCGATGATCCAGTGCAGGTAGAACTCGACGTCCTCGAGGGGCGGGGCGGCACCGTGCAGGTCGAACACGGCGTCCCAGTGCTCGCCGGTCTCCGGGCTCCCGGACTGCCAGATCCCCGGCACGATCTCGTGCGGCGGCCAGGGTGGCGGCTCCTCGTCGAGGTCGTCGCGCAGGTGCGCGGCCACGTACCCGTCGTCCCGCAGATCGTCCACCGAAGGCCCTCCCCGCCGTGCGTGCGTCCCGTCCCATCCTGGCGATCAGACGGTGGGCCCGCAGGACGTCACCGCCGCGGCGAACGCCCGGGCCGTCGCCGTCGGTGCGACCTGCCCCGACCACGCCAGCACGATCGGCAGCGGGGCGGGCTCCTCGGCGATCGGCACCGCGACCACCTCCTCGCGCCGCCCGGCCTCCGGGTCGGCCTGCGCGAGCACGGTGAAACCCAGGCCCTGCCCGACGAGGGCGCGCGCCGTCTCGGCGTTCGCCGTGCGGTAGCGCACGCGGGGGGACAGTCCCGCCGCGAGACAGACGCCGAGCGCGTGCTCGGAGCTCGGCGGGAGGTCGAGCAGCACCATGGGCTCGTCGACGAGGTCGGCGAGCGCGACCGGTTCGGCGCCGCGCAGCTGCCGGTGCCCGCGGGGGAGCACGAGGTGCGGCATGTTCGCCGAGACCGCGGTGAGCTCCAGGGCCGGGTCGAGACGGTGGTCGTAGAGCACGGCGACGTCCAGCTCGCCCTCGAGCAGGCCGCGGACCAGCAGATCCTGCGAGCCCTCGACGAACTCGACGCGCGCCCGCGGGTGGTCGGCGGTGAAGCGCCCGATCGCCGCGGGCAGCAGGCCGGGCGCGAGCGTCGTGTAGCAGCCGACGCGGACGGTGCCGGCGACGTCGCCGGGGTCGCCGCCCGCGGCGTCGGCGAGCTCGTCGGCCTCGCGCAGCAGCCGGCGGGCCCGGCGCAGCGTCTCCTGGCCGGCGGGGGTGAGGCGGATGCCGTGGGCGCGGCGGCGCACGGTGAGCTGCGCGTCGAGGGCGCGCTCGAGCTCGTCGAGCGCCAGCGAGAGGGCCGACGCCGACACGTGCAGCGTCGCCGACGCCCCGGCGAGCGTCCCCGCCTCGGCCACCGCGACGAAGTACGAGAGCTGACGGAGCGAATACGCAGGATTGCTCATGTATCAGCCCACATACCTGAACTTTACAAGGGTTGTGGCCTGGCGCACGGTGGTCGGCATGACCACCACGCTCGACGGATCGGCGCCGCCGACCCGCACCTACGACGTCGGCGCCGGCGAGGAGATCGCCGAGCGGGGACGCCTCGTCGTGACCGTCGGCGAGGGCGCCGACGCCGTCACCGTCGGCGTCTTCCGCTTCCGCGGGCGGCTGCACGCCTACGAGAACCGCTGCGCGCACCAGGGCGGGCCGGCCTGCCAGGGCCGCATCGTCTCCCGGGTCCGCGAACGCCTCGACGACGCGCAGCGCAGCCTCGGGCTCGCCTTCGAGGACGACTCGATGCACATCGTCTGCCCGTGGCACGGCTTCGAGTACGACGTCACCACCGGCCGCCACCCGGGCCGCCCGGACTTCGCGCTGCGCCCGGTGACGGTCGCCGAGGAGGGCGGGCGGGTCCGTGTCACGGTCTGAGCGCGCCACCCGCATCACCGAGCTGGTCGACCAGCTGACCACCGAGGTCGACGCCGGCCTCGGCGACGGCGCCATCGCGGCGCTCGACCCCGACGTCGCCCGCCGGCTCGTCGCGGTCGCGGCGCGCCTCTACGCGGTCGGCGTGGAGGAGGACGCGCACCCCGTGCTCGGGACGGACGTGACCCCCACCGAGTCCGTCGTCCTCGCCACCGCCGCGCTCAAGGCGCACGACCTCAACCCGTTCGACCTCGCCCTGTGGTTCTCAAGGAGCAGTTCATGACCATCGACGACGGAGTGCGTCGCCTGCCCACGCAGGAGATCACGACCCACACCGACAGCCGCGAGATCCTCGCGAACGCCGCCCGCGACACCGAGCGCTACGGCCTCGACGACTACTTCATCGTCGACGTCGACTCCCACCACGTGGAGCTCGACTCCTGGCCGGAAATCCTCGAGTTCCTCGACTCGCCGGTGCTCAAGGACACCGCGCACCAGATGATGCGCAACTGGCCGCAGGCCTCCCACCTGGCGCTGCACAACCACCCGCCGGGCCTGACCATGCAGGACGTCTCGGGGCGCATCCCGCACCAGGCGTCGCTGGCCGAGGAGACCCCCGGCGCGGCCTCGGGCGCCGAGCGCGACGTGACCCTGGTGCGCCGGGCGATGGACGCGATGAGCATCGACGTGCAGGTCGTGTTCCCGCAGCCGATGCTCGAGACCGGCCTGCACCCGCAGCCGCAGGTCGCGAGCGCGCTGCTGCAGGCCTACAACCGCTGGTTCACCAGCCAGATCCTGCCGCGCGAGCCGCGCGTCAAGACGATGCTCGGCCTCCCGTTCGAGGACCCGGACGCGTGCCTCGCGACCGTCGAGGAGTTCGCCGACCACCCCGGCGTCATCGGCTTCCTCGTCACGAGCCAGCGCCACGCGGGCGTGCACCGCAACGCGTACATGCCGCTCTACCGGATGCTCGAGGAGCGCGGGCTGCCGATCGGCTTCCACGCCGGGCCGAACCAGGCCGACTCGATGACGTCGACGATGAACCGGTTCCTGTCGGCGCACGCGATGAGCTTCGTGACCTGCAACATGACCCACATGACCAACTGGGTCATCAACGGGATCCCCGAGCGCTTCCCGAACCTGCGCACGATCTGGATCGAGAGCGGCCTGGCCTGGGTGCCGTTCATGATGCAGCGGCTCGACCACGAGTACTACATGCGCCAGTCCGACGCCCCGCTGCTGACGAAGCCGCCGTCGCACTACATGCGCGAGATGTACTACACGTCGCAGCCGATGGAGTGGACCGACGACGCGCTGCTCGAGGCGACGCTGCGCGCGATCGACGCCCCGAACACGCTGATGTACTCGTCGGACTGGCCGCACTGGGACTTCGACGTGCCCGGCCGCATCGCCTCGCTGCCGTTCCTCGACGACCACGCCAAGCGCAACATCCTCGGCGAGACCGCGCGCAAGGTCTTCGGGCTCTGACGTCCCGCGCCCGGGTGGTGTTCCCGGGCGCCGTCGGCGTGTCGACGTGTCTCGGAACCCGCTCGGCGCCCCGGACGGTTCCGGGGTGGCTCGATCCAGCTTGGTGAGGCTAGCCTTCCTCGCATTCGGGCGATCGGGAGGTGGGGCGCGTGGCGAGGATGGCGGTGCTGCCCGGCCTGCGCGTGACCGGTTCGTCCCAGCTCACGCCGCGTATGCGGCGGATCACGGTCGGCGGCGACGCGCTGCATTCGGTGGAGTCGGTGGCGCCGGGCGCCCACGTCCGCCTGCTCTTCGGCGACCCGGGGGGTGAGGTCACCCTCCCGGTCTCCGGGCCGTCGGGGCTCGTCTGGCCCGCGCACGCGCCGCGGCCCTACGCGCGCAGCATGACGGTGCGCCGGCTCGACACCGTCCGCGGCGAGATGACCATCGACATCGCGCTGCACGGAGACTCCGCGGCGGGCCGGTGGGCGTGCGCCGCCCGCCCCGGCGACCCGGTGGGCGTCGTCGGCCCTGGCGGCGGCTGGACGCCGCCCGCGGACGCCCGCGCGGTCCTGCTCGCCGGCGACGAGGCCGCGCTGCCGGCGATCGCGGCGCTGCACGAGGCGCTGCCGCCGGAGCTCGAGGTCCGGACGGTCGTCGAGGTCGCGGAGCCCGACGACGAGCTGGACCTCGCCCGTCCCGTCACCTGGGTCCACCGGACGCTCGCCGGGTCGCTCGAGGACGCGGTGCGCGACCTGGCGGTCACCGCCGGGGTCGCCGCGTGGGTCGCGGGGGAGGGGCACGCGGTGAAGGCGATCCGCGAGCACCTGCGCCTCGACCGTGGGCTCGCGCGCAGCCACTGCCACGCCATCCGCTACTGGACGCGCGGGCGCTCGCACGAGGACTCCGACGCGACGTTCGGCGCCGCGCGCGCCGAGGCCGCGCGCCGGGGGATCGACCTCGTCACCACGCAGGACGTGCACGAGATGAGCTACGAGCTCATGACCGGCGGGTTCACGCTCCCGACGCGCTGAGCAAGTCACCCACATGATCGTCGCCCGTCTCGGGCAGACTCCCGGCACCGACCGGACCGAGACGAGGAGTGCGGGTGGCCGACGAGGGCGAGCTGATCGCCGAGCGCTACCGCGTCCGGACGCGGGTCGGCCAGGGCGCGATGGGTGTCGTGTGGCGCGCCGAGGACGAGCGGCTGCGTCGCGAGGTCGCGCTCAAGCAGGTCTCCCTGCCGGCCGGCGCCGACGACGAGGCGCGGGAGCAGGCGCACCGCCGCGTGTTCCGCGAGGGCCGGATGATCGCGCGGCTGCACCACCCCCACGCCATCGCGGTCTACGACGTCGTCGAGCACGAGGACCGGCCGTGGCTCGTCATGGAGTACCTCGCGTCGCGCAGCCTCGCCGAGGTCCTCGTCGCCCACGGGCCGCTCGTCGGCGACCGGGTGGCGAAGGTCGGGCGCCAGGTCGCCGACGCGCTCGCGGCGGCTCACGAGGCCGGGATCGTGCACCGCGACGTCAAGCCCGGCAACGTGCTGCTCGCCGACGACGGGCTCGCGAAGGTCACCGACTTCGGCATCGCCCGCGCCGTCGACGACGTCACGCTCACCTCGACCGGGATGATGGCCGGCACCCCGGCCTACCTCGCGCCCGAGGTCGCCCGCGGCGGCACCGCCGACTTCCGCTCCGACGTGTACTCGCTCGGCTCGACGCTCTACGCGGCGCTCGAGGGCACCCCGCCCTTCGGCACCGGCGACAACCCGCTCGCCGTGCTGCACCGCGTGGCGTCCGGGGAGTACGCGCCGCCGGAGCACCGCGGGCCGATCACCGCGCTCATCGAGGCGCTGCTGCGGCCCGAGCCCGAGCGCCGCCCGACCATGGACCAGGTCCGCGACGAGCTCGCCCGGCTCCTGGCCGCGGACGCCGGCACCGAGGAGGGGCCGGTGACGCCGATCCTGACGCGCCCGGAGCCCGGTCCTCCCGTCGCGCCGCCGCCGTCCTCGCCACCACCGCCGTCGCCGTCACCGTCGCCGTCACCGCCCCCGCCGTCGGCCCCCTCGTCCGCGCCGCCGTCGTCCGCCCCGCCGGCGGCCGCGCCCGTCGCGGCGCCCCCGCGTCCGGCCGCCGCCGAGGGGACCGGCCCCGACACCCGTCCCGACACCCGGCCGGCGACGACCGCGCCGGTGGCCGAGGCGGACCCGGAGCCGGAGCAGGGCACCCGCCGGCGTCGGTGGCCGTGGGTCGTCGCGGGTCTGGCGCTCGTCGCCGTGATCGCGGTGGTGGTGGCCGCGCTGCTCGGGTCGGTCACCGGACGGCCGGGCGCCTCCGTGCCGGGCAGCACGGCCGCGCCGGACGCCCCGGGCGCCGAGAGCTCGAGCGGGTCGGCGTCGCTCCCCGGCAGCGCGGAGGACCAGGCCCGCCAGCAGGCCGTGATCGACTACTACGCGCTCATCCCGGACCGGCTCGACGAGGGCTGGCAGCGGCTCACCCCGTCCTTCCAGGAGGGCACGGCGGGCGGGTTCGAGGGCTACCGCGGCTTCTGGAGCACGATCGCGCAGGTCACCGTGCGCGGGGTGTCGCCCGCGGGCGGCGACGAGGTCGACGCGACCGTGACCTACCGCTACGCCGACGGCCGCGAGGTCGACGAGCGCACGGTGTTCCGGCTGGTGGAGTCCGACGGCATCTGGAAGATCGACGGGCAGCGTCAGGCCGGCTGAGGGGTGAAGAACACGCGCTCGGGGTGCGGGTGGCGCAGGAAGTCGTGGTGGGAGATGTCCCAGCCGTAGGCGCCCGCCGCCTCGAAGACGACGACGTCGCCGGCCCGCAGCCGCTCGACGGGCGCGCGGGCGAGCGTGTCCTTGGGGGTGCAGAGCTCCCCGCAGATCGTCACCTCCTCGCCGGCGACCTCCGGGCGCGGTCGGTCCTCCGGCCAGGCGTCGACGGGCACGACGTGGAACGGGTGGCTGTGCGCCCACGAGGACGGCAGGCGGAAGTGGTGGTTGCCGCCGCGCAGCAGGGCGTAGGCGCGGCCGTGGGTGTGCTTCACGTCGAGCACCTCGGCGGCGTAGACGCCGCAGTGCGCGACGAGGAAGCGCCCGCACTCGAAGTCGATCTCGCGCCAGTGGGCGGGGAAGGTCGTCAGCAGGTCGGCGAGGCCGCGGCAGAACGCCGCCCAGTCGAAGGGGCGGTCGAGCGCGGCGTAGTCGACGCCGATGCCGCCGCCGACGTTGACGACCTCCGCGCGCACCCCGAAGCGCTCCTCCCACCCCAGGACGGCGTCGCGGTAGTGGGCGAGCATCGCGAGGTGGGTGGCGGGGTCGAGGTTGTTCGACAGCGAGTGCAGGTGGAAGCCCGCCAGCCGCAGGCCCGGGAGCGCCGTGGCGGCGGCGACCGCGGCGGGCAGGTCGGTCTCGTCGATCCCGAACTGGGTCGGGCGCCCGGCCATCGCGATCGTCGCGTCGGGGAACGGGCCGGCGAGGTTGACGCGCAGGAGGACGTCGGCGGTCGTGCCCGCGGCCGTCGCGGCGTCGGCGAGCCGGTGCAGGCCCAGGACGCTCTCGATGTGGAATCTCGTGCACCCCGCCGCGACCCCGTCGGCGAACTCGGCGTCGGTCGGCACCGGGCCGCCCATGAGCACCGGCGCGTCCGGAGCGGCGTCGCCGACGACCCGCAGCTCGCCCCCGGACGCGACCTCGAAGCCGGCGACGATCCCGTCGAGCGCGGCCACGACCCGCTCGTCGGAGTTCGCCTTCACCGCGTAGAACATGCGGCACCGGTCGGGCAGCGCGGCGACGACCGCCCGCGCGTGCTCCCGCAGCGCCCCGACGTCGTAGGAGAACACGCACACGGGCCGGTCCTGGGCAGCGATCACGTCGCTGTGTGAGCGGAATTCCCGGGTATAGCCGGGAATTCCGCTCACATGGGACCGGAAGGCGCGGACGGCCAGCGAGCGCTCCTCGCCGAGGACGACGTCGGTGACGCCGCGGGCCTGCCAGCGGGCGTGGTCGGCGGGGACGCGGGGGAGGGCGCAGAACCTGGTGCCGGCTCGCACGCACGCCGCGTGGACCCGGTCGACCGCGCGCCGGACGACCGGGTGCCGCGTCCGCCACGGGACGCCGAGCGACTGGGACAGGTCCGCGGCGCCCTCGAGCACCATGTCCAGCCCGGGCGTGGTCACGATCTCGTCGATGACGTCGAGCGCCTCGGCGTCCTCGATCATGGCGACGATCGTGGGCCGGGCCGTCGTCACGTGCGTGACGAGGTCCGTACGGCCGTAGCCGACCATGCGCCCCGAGTTCAGCGACCGCATCCCGTCGGGGGCGTAGCGGGCGGCGCGGACGACGGCCTCGACGTCGGCGCGGCACCGCACGTGCGGGATCACCACGCCCGTCGCGCCCGCGTCGAGCACGCGCAGCACGAACCCCGGGTCGTGCTCGGGCACCCGCACCCACGGCGCCACCCCGGACACCTCGGCGGCGCGGATCATCTCCTGGAGCGTGTCCGGCGACACCAGCGCGTGCTCGGCGTCGAGGATCGCCACGTCGTACCCGGCGGCGCCGACCATCTCGACCAGCGCGGGCGACGGCGTCGCCACGAAGAGCCCCTTCACGCGGCGCCAGTGTGCCCTGCGGGCAGGTGAGCACTATGGACGGCTATAGCCGTCCGAACTGCTCACCTGCCGGAGGCACCGGCGAACCAGCCCGACGGGGCCAGGGCGCCGCCCTCGACGAGGTGCGGGACGTAGTGGTCGTTGTAGATCCGCGCGATGAGCTCGCGGCGGCTGCGCACGCCGACCTTCGCGAAGATCTTCTTGAGGTGGTCCTGCACGGTGTACGCCGACAGGTGCAGGCGCGCGGCGACGTCGGCGGTGTCGACGCCGGCGAGGACGAGGCCGACGACGTCGCGCTCGCGGTCGGTGAGCCCGTACGAGGCCACGACCAGCGGGATCACCTCGGGCGGGCGGGCGTCCTCGAGGGTGACGACGACGTCGGCGACCGTGCCGCCGCGCCCGACCATCGGCGAGGCGTGCGCGACGACCCAGCGCCCGGAGCGTGACCGCAGGCGCGCCCGGGGCATCGGCGCGCCCGGGTCGGCGGCGCGGCGCCGGGCCGCGCCGACGATCGCGCAGACGACCTGGGGCAGCGGCGCGTCGCCCAGCGGGCCGCCGCCGAGGTCGGTGACGCGCTCCTGCGCCCCGACGTTCGCCGACACGACCTCGTCGTCGGCGCCGACCACGATCACCGCCGGGCCGCTGCCGTCCCCGAGCACGGCGAGGTCGGCGGCGCCGACCACCAGCCCCGTCCGCAGACCGCGCGCGAACCCGGCGGACACCGAGGTCACGAACTCCTGCTCGGCGAGCGTGAAGGTGCGCCCACCCTGGTGGAACAGGGCGAGCCCGCCCCAGGTCGCGCCGTCGGCGGACAGGCCCGCGCGCAGCTCGTCGGAGTAGTCCCAGACCGGGGCGAACATCTCGGCGTAGCGACGCGAGCGGGTCGGGTCGCCGCCGGTCTCGGCGCCCAGCGCGGCGACCGCGCCCGGCCGGCGGGACACCTCGCGGAAGTCGTAGACGTCCTCGACCTCGTACTCGTAGTACGACCACTCGAGGTCGTGCTCGTCGTCGACGTCGCCCCACTTGACGGTCGCGGTGACGAGCTCGGTGGCCGGGTCGACGGTCGCGAGGCACGCCGCGGAGAACGGCAGCGCCTTGCGCAGCGTCTCGATGGCGGCGGCCCCGAACGTCGGCCAGTCGAGACCCGCCGCGGCGAGCCCGTCGATCTGCGTGCGCACGCGTTCGGCACTCACCGCGGTCATGTCACGCACTGTAGCGTGCGCTCCGACGAACGGGGCATCCCAGATTTCTGGGGTGAGGAATCACCAGAGCGCTGGGATGGGCGGCGGCCGATCTCCGGCGCAGGCTTCTCGGCATGACACAGCAGCTCACCGCCCCCTACCGGATCAACCCGACGACCTGGAACGCCGGGCTGCGTTACGACCAGGCGCAGCTCCGCCCGGCACCCGCGCAGCTACTCACCGTGGCTGGTCAGGGGTCGATCGACGCGGACGGGCAGCTCCTGCACGAGGGCGACATGAGCGCCCAGATGTCGCTGACCATGGCGAACGTCGAGGACCTCCTCGCCCGCGGCGGCATGGACCTGCGCGACGTCACCCGCCTCGTCGTCTACGTGACCGACATGGACGCCGCCCTCGCGTCGTACGGAGCGATCACCGAGCGGCTCGACGCCGCCGGCGCCACCCCGCCCGCGACCCTCGTGGCGGTCGCCCGCCTCGCCCTCCCCGGCATGGCCGTCGAGATCGACGCCACCGCCGGCCGCTGAACCACCCCTGCATCCCCGAAGGAGACCACCGATCATGAGCGTGCCGACCGTCCCCACCCTGACCCCCGCCGACCCCACCTACGCCGCCGCCGTCGCCCCGTTCACCACGACGACGACGCCACGCCCCGACCTGGTCGTGGAGGCCCGCAGTCCCGCCGACGTGGTCGCCGCGGTCAGATGGGCGGGCGAGGAGGGCCGGGCCGTGACCGTGCAGGCCACCGGCCACCAGCTGCTCACCGACCTCGCCGGCTCCGTGCTGATCTCCACCCGCCACCTCGACGACGTCCGCGTCGACCCGGTCGCCCGCACCGCGGTGGTGGGCGGCGGTGCCCCGTGGAAGCAGGTGATCGCCGAGGCCGCCCCGCACGGGCTCGCGCCGATCTGCGGGTCGTCGTCGCACGTCGGCGTCGTCGGGTTCTGCCTCGGCGGCGGGCACGGCCCGCTGTCCCGGGCGTTCGGCACCGGCGCCGACCAGGTGCGCCGCATCCGGATCGTCACCGCCGACGGCGTCGAGCGCGACGTCGACGCCGACCGCGAGCCCGACCTCTTCGACGCCCTGCGCGGCGGCAAGGCCGGGTTCGGCGTCGTCACCGAGATGGAGATCGCGCTGCACCCGGTGTCCCGGCTCTACGGCGGCGGGATCTTCTTCCCCGGCGAGGCGTCGCCGCAGCTGCTGCACGCCTGGCGGGAGTGGGTCGCGACGCTGCCCGACGAGGCGTCGACCTCGATCGCCCTGCTGCGCCTGCCCCCGGACCCGTCGCTGCCGCCGCCGCTGCAGGGCGCGTTCGTGGCCCACCTGCGCTTCGCGTACCTGGGCACCGCGGAGGAGGGCGCCGCGCTGCTCGCTCCGATGCGGGCGGTGGCGGGGGCGATCGCGGACATGGTCGACGAGATGCCGTTCGCGGCGATCGACGCGATCCACTCGGACCCGACCGACCCGATGCCGATCTGGGACGACTCGGCGACGCTGTCCGCCCTGCCCGCCGCGGCCGTCGACGCGCTGCTCGCCGTGGCCGGCCCGGGCGTCGAGACCCCGCTGATCATGGCGGAGCTGCGGCACTTCGGCGGGGCGATCGCGAAGGCCGGCGCGGGCCGGCACGACGCGGTGGCGGGCCGGGACGCGGCGTTCGGGCTCTACGCCCTGGCGCCGATGTTCCCGCCGGTCGCGGCGATCGCGCCCGCCGCGGCGCGCGGGGTCGTCGACGCGGTCCGTCCGTGGACGATGGGCGGGCTGCCGAACTTCCAGGGCCCGGCCGCGGGCGGGCGCATGGGCTCGCTCTGGGACGACGCGACGACGGCGTTCCTCACCGGCGTCCGCGAGGCCTACGACCCGGCCGGGATGTTCCGGACGGTGGGGTTGAGGGGCTGACGCCCACGTGAGTGGAATGGGTCGCCATGGCGACCCATTCCACTCACGTGCGCAGCCTCGACCACCTCGTGCTGACCGTGGCCGACGTCCGGGCCACGGTCGGTTTCTACGTCGACCTGCTCGGCATGGAAGAGCGGACGTTCTCGGGGCGCACGGCGCTCCACCTCGGCGACCAGAAGATCAACCTGCACGAGGCGGGTCGCGAGTTCGAGCCCAAGGCCCTCCGTCCGACGCCGGGCAGCGGCGACCTGTGCTTCGTCGTCGACGGGCCGATCGAGGACGTCGCGCGGGCCATCACCGAAGCCGGCGTGACGATCGAGGAGGGCCCGGTCGACCGCACCGGCGCGCGGGGTCCGATGCGCAGCGTCTACCTCCGCGACCCCGACCAGAACCTCGTCGAGCTGGCCGCCTACCCACGTGCGTGATCTTCTGAGCTATAGCTCAGAAGATCACGCACGTAGGGGGTTCGGGAGGGCGTGGACGCGGAGCTCCGTGTCGGGCCAGAGGCGGCGGGTCGTGAGCTTCTCGACGGTCAGGGTCGGCGCGAAGACGTCGAACACCCCGAGGCGCGCCGCGAACCCCGGCACGCGGTCGGCGTGACCACGGATCACCCGCGCCACGACCGCCCAGAACTCCTCCTCGGCGAACCCGTAGTCCGTGCTCAGCAGACGCGCGATCTCCGCGAGGTTCACGAAGCACAGGCAGTCGAGCAGGAACCCGGTCACCTGCTCCACGTCGGTGGTCTCGAGGAACGAGTTGGCGTTCGGGTGGTCGGCGGGCGGGGCCTCGAGCGCCGGCCCCGGCGCCGCCAGCAGGTCGCGCGAGAAGCGCACCCCGTCGTGGAAGTCCTTGAGCGCCACGCGCTGGGGCAGCCCGCCCGCGTGCACGAGCACCATGTTCTGCGCGTGCGCCTCGAGCGCCACCCCGTGCACGACGAGCAGGTGCACCAGCGGTAGCACGGCCGCCGTCGCCAGCCGCTCGGTCCACGCCCGCGCCCCCTGCGCCCGGATCCACGGGTCGATCAGGGGCACGCCGTCGGCCGACCGCGACACGAGCCCCGGGAACGGCACCGCGCGCTCGGCCGGGTGCAGGGACCCGTGCAGGCTCTCCCGCCAGATCGCGCCCAGCCCCGGTTCGACGGTCACGCCGAGGATCTCGCGCAGGACGATGACGCGCGCCTTCTCGGCGAGCACCGGGTCCGAGGCCACGATCCCCGCCAGCCAGTCGGAGATGGGGGCGGCGTTGCGGACGGTGTGCGGCGCGAGCCCGCGTGACGTCGACGTGTTGGTGATCGCCAGCGGGAGCTTCACCGACGGTGCGGTGGGCACGTCCAGACGCGCCAACGTCCGGATCGACGCCTGCGGCCGGTAGGCATCGCCCGTGCCCACCACGCGCAGCGCGCCCGAGGCGAGGGCGTCGACGTGGTGGACGGCCACGTGGTGGTCCCACTGCCACGGGTGCACGGGGATCCCGACGCGTCCCGCCGGCGCGGTCCACACCGTCGCCGGGTCGAGCCCCGCCGACGCCACGACCGAGGTCAGCGACGGGTCGGCGTCGAGCAGCACCGGGTGCACGGTCGGCGCGAACTCCGGGGTGTAGGCGAGCAGGTCGCCGACCCCGAACCCGGTCCGCGACTTGTACGCCGGGTGGTAGCGGTGCCCGTCGGCGGTCAGGGCCTCGAGGACGTCGTGCCCGGCGTCCGGGTCCAGCGGCCCGTCCGGGCGCGCCTGCCGCGCCAGCGCGTCGCCGAGCACGGTCGACGCCAGCTCGTGGGCGAGCCGCGCCCGGCACGCCGGGTCGGCGCGGACGGGGGCCTCGGTGAGGAACTCGTGCGGGGTGACCGGGGCGCCGGAGCGCGTCACCGGACCCGTCAGCCGCACCCGCCCGAACGACGGCGTCCGCTCGAACGTCAGCGCGAACGGCCCCGCGCGCGTCCCGGGGGAGCCGTCGCCGACGACGTCCACCGCGTCCTCGAGCACCAGCGACTCGACGAGCTGGGCGAGCACCCGCTCGCGCACAGGACCGACCTCGGAGACCGGGAACGTCATCGCACCGCCCGCAACGGGTTCGGCACGCGCACCACGCCCGCCGGCATGCTCGTGCCCCGCGACGGCCCGCGCTCGAGCAGCGGGCGCAGCACGGAGCGGTACGGCCAGGTGTCGGCGTCGAGGAGCACGGCGTGCAGTGTGCTGCGCACGACCGGGCTGCGCGTCGCGCCGACCGCGTCCTCGACCGCCCGCCGGATCTCCGGCCACCAGCACGGCTCCGGTCGCCCCGTCGCCCGCGCCAGCGCGTCGACCAGGCCGCCCAGCCCCACCTCGACGGCCAGCGTCGCGAAGAACCCGATCAGCGCGCCGGGCGTGTCGAGGCGCAGCGACTGGGTCCCGCCGGGCGCGAGCCGGTACGCGGGGTCGGGCACCGAGAGCCACCGGGGATGCACGCGCACGGCGTCGTGGTCGCGCAGCACCACCCGCACGACGCGCTCGCCGGACAGGTCCAGCAGCACGTTCTGCCCGTGCATCTCGGGCAGGACGCCGTGGCGCAGGAACCCGATCCCGACCTCGACGACGGCCCGGACGGCGGAGGCGAACAGCTCCTCGGACGCGCCGTCGAAGGCCAGCGCCGCCAGCGGCAGCCGCCGCGTCCCGATCCCGGGCGGCGGCAGCCGGCGCACCAGCGCCGCCAGGTGCCCGGGACGGTCGTGGAACTCGTCGGTGCCGTCGGGCGCCGCGAACCCCGACCACGCCGTCTCGTCGGCGACGGCGACGCGCGTGGCGAGCTCCGGGTCGGCGGCGAGCACGCGGCGCAGGACCTGCTCGCCGCGCTGCCCGTGGTCGAGCGAGCGCGCGCCGAGCAGCCGCGCCGACCCGAGCGTCGTCACCCCGAGGGGCATCTTGAGGTGCCGGCCGTTGCCGAGGTCGAGGGTCCGCAGCGACGCCGTCGCCACTCCCGAGGCGACCCCGCGGGCCAGCGGTACGACGACGCCGTCGGCGATCTCGCGGGCGAACACGTTCGGCAGGACGTGCTCGCGGTCGAACGGGTGCACGGGCAGGGCGCGGTGGCCGTCGGGAGCCTCGGGGGCATCGTCGAGGGCAAGAGGAGTACGACCGTGCCGCAGGTGGTCCTCCCGCACCGCCACCCAGTCCGGGGCGACCGTCCGCCCCGGTCCCCAGCGGTCCAGGTCGGCGCGCGTCCACCCGCCGACGGCCCGCGCGGTCGGGTGGAACGGGCGCCCGCGCGCGGCGGCGGCGACCTCGCCGTCCGCGTCGGAGGGCCGCAGCACGTGGGAGACGGCCGTGGCGAGGTCCCGCGCCACGACGTCGCGGCACGGCGCGTCGGGGGCGAGCAGGGCCAGGACCTCGGCGGGGTCGGTGGTCTCGCGCAGCGTCGGGCCCACGAGCACCGGCCCGTCGACGTACCGGGTCCGCTGCAGCACCCCGTCCGCGCGGGCGCGCCAGGCGAGGCAGCCCCCGTCGGCGAGCCGCACGCGCACCCACGTGCCGGGGCGCCCCTCGGGGCCCGGGGCGAGCGACGCCGACGCGAGGCCGGCGAGGTCCTCGGCGACCGCGGCGTCGAGCAGGTCGCGCAGGACGAGGGTCTCGGCCGTCGTCACGGGAGGCGCCGGGCCCGCGCCCGGTCGAGCCAGGCGTCGTCCCACACGCGATCGAGGTAGCGGTCGCCGCGGTCGGGGAAGATCGCGACGATCCGCGCGGGCGGCGTGACGTCGCGGACGACGCGGCGCACCGCGGTGACGACGGCGCCGGTCGACCCGCCCGCGAAGATCGCCTCGGTGGCGAGCAGCTCGCGGCACGCCTCGGCGGCGGTGGCGTCGTCGACCTGCTCGACGCGGTCGATCTCGGCGGGGGAGTGCAGCTCGGGGACGCGGCTGGACCCGAGACCCGGCAGCTCGCGCCGCCCGCCCGGTCCGCCGAAGATCACCGAGCCGACGGCGTCGGCGGCGACGACCTCGAGCGGGTCGCAGACCTCGCGCAGCCGCCGCGCGCAGCCCAGCAGGCTGCCGGTGGTCGACACGGCGCCGACCAGGTGTGTCGGCGGGACGATCAGCGCGTCGGCGATCTCGGCGCCGGTGCCGTGGTAGTGCGCGAGCCAGTTCCGGTCGTTGGCGTACTGGTTGATCCACACGGTGTCGGGGGTCGTCGCGAGGATCTCGTGCACGCGGGCGAGCCGGGTGTGCAGGTAGCCGCCGGCCTCGTCGGGCTCGTCGACCGTCTCCACGTCCGCCCCGAGCCCGCGCATGATCGCGACGTTGGCGGGGCTGGCGTGCGGGTCGAAGACGCAGGTGAAGGCCAGCCCGTGCAGGCGGGCGGCCATCGCGACGGCGACCCCGAAGTTGCCGGAGCTCGACTCCACCAGCCGGCTGCCCGGCGGGATCGAGCCGTCCGCGAGCCCGCTGTCGACGATGTAGCGCGCCGAGCGGTCCTTCATGCTCCCGCCGGGGTTCATCAGCTCGAGCTTGGCGAGCACCTGGACCCCGGGCCGGCGGAACAGCCGGCCGAGCGCCACCAGCGGCGTGGTGCCGACCGTGCCGAGCACGGAATCGTGGACGGGTTCGAGATCTGTCCGGGACCCACCGGCGAGGGTCACTCACACCTCCGTCGCGACGCGGCTGAGCCGGGGTGGGGACCCATTGCGGAGGGTCCCGCCCCGACCCAGGCAACCCTAACCACGCGGAGGGCCGTGCCGATCGGGTGACCGGAGGGGGCCCGGATCAGCCCGCGTTGTCGGGAACGTCCGAGGCCTTGACCTGGCCCCAGCCGTGCCAGCGGTCGACCTCGATCCACGCGGCGACCCGTGCGCGATCACGGATGGGGTAGGGCTTGCCGGTGTAGTGCTTCGACGCGCGGTCGATGATCGCGAGGTCGGTGTCGTCGGCCCACTCGACGACGCGGCCCTGGATGCTGACGTGGGTGTACCAGTCGTCCTCGGCCAGGACGGTGATCGAGGCGCGGGGGTCGTTGCGCAGGTACTCGACCCGCTTGCGCTGGGCGTCCATGTTGACGAGCACCCGGCCGTCCTCCCAGAGGTACCAGGTGGCCACCGAGACGGGCTGGCCGTCGCCCCGGATCGACGTGATGACGCTCGGGTTGGGGCGGGTCAGCAGCTGCTGGACCTCGTCGGGCAGCGGGGGCTTCGGCATGCGGGGTCCTCTCGAGAGGTGATCGTCCTCGGTCGCGGGCCGTGTACCCGGCTCAGGCCTCGGCGCACTCCGGGGCGGCGGTGCGGCGGGAGCGGGCCCGGACGACGAGGGCGCGCGCGACCACCGCGGTCAGGCCGAGGGCCACGACGACCAGGCCGTAGCCCTCGGCGACCGGCTGCAGGCCGACCTGCACGGTCGCGAACCCCGCGACGACCGCCGGCACGCTGAACGCGAGGTAGGCGATCGTGTAGGCGACGGCCATGAGCTCGCCGCGGTTCTCCGGCGCCGCGATGCGGGCCAGCGTGCCGAAGCAGGCCAGCGACGCCGACCCGAACCCGACGCCGGCGACGACCGTGCCCGCCGCGGTCCCGAGCGGCGAGCCGAGCGCCAGGGCGCCGAGGGTGATCAGGGTGCCGACGGCGAGCAGCCCGCCCGCGGGGGCGAGCAGCGACTCGGGGGAGCGGCGGAACGCGACGACCGCGCTCAGCGCGCCGACCCCGCAGAGCAGGGTGACGACGATGCCGCCGACGAGGTGGCTCTGCAGGCCCAGGATCTGCGCGGCCACCGACGGGCCGAGCGAGAGGTAGAGCCCGCCGAGCGCCCAGCTCGCCGCGAGCACGGGGACGATCGCGAGGACGTCGGCGCGCAGTCCCGTGGGGATGCTCAGGCGAGGACGCAGCGAGGCGAGGGCGCCGGCCCGTCGGGGCGCGGTCTCGGGCAGGACGGCGAGCACCACGGCCACGACGGCGAACCCGGCGAGCAGCACGATCCACACCAGCCGCGTCGGGGCCGGCGCGAACTCCACGAGCAGCCCGCAGCCCAGCGCGCCGAGCGCGAGGCCGATCAGCGGCGTCGCGGCGTTGGCGAGGCCGGCGCGCCGCGGGTGCAGGTCGACGAGCGTCGCGGCCATCGCCGTGATCGCCGCGCCGGTCGCCGCGCCCTGCACAGCCCGCGCCACGAGCAGCATCGTCACGTTCGACGCGACGAGGAACAGGACCACGGCCGCCGTCTGCACGACCAGGGCGGCGGCGAGGACGGGGCGGCGCCCGACGTGGTCGGAGAGGCCGCCGACCACCAGCAGCGACGCCAGCAGGAACAGCACGTAGACCGCGAACACCAGCGTCAGCGTCGCGGCCGAGAAGCCCCAGGCGGCCTGGTAGACGACGTAGAGCGGCGACGGGACGCTCGAGGCGGCCAGGAAGAGCACGACGACCCCGGCCACCGCGGCGAACAGCCGGCCGCGGCGGACGGGGTCGAGGGCGTCGGCGGGTGCGGTGCTCACTTAGAGGGCGAACACCCGCGTCGTCGGTTCTATGTCCGCGCGTAGCGGGTGAGGTACCGCTCACGCTTGCGCGGGTGGATGTTCGCGAGCGTGACGTCGCCGTCGTAGTGGGCGAGCACCTTGCGGTCCATCATCGCCCGCCAGATCGGCGGGAAGAGCGCCACGACGATCATCGAGCCGTAGCCGCTGGGCAGCTGCGGCGACTCCTCGAAGTGCCGCAGCGTCTGGTAGCGGCGCAGCGGGTTGGCGTGGTGGTCGGAGTGGCGCTGCAGCTGGTAGAGCAGCAGGTTTGACACGGTGTGGTCGGCGTTCCAGCTGTGCCGCGGGTCGGTGCGCTCATAGCGCCCGTCCTCGCGCTTCGCGCGCTTGAGCCCGTAGTGCTCCAGGTAGTTGACGACCTCGAGCAGCGAGAACCCGACGACGGCCTGCAGGACGAGCCAGGGCAGCACGACGGGGCCGAAGGCGACGGTCAGGGCGACGAACAGCACGACCGTCATGGCCCAGGCGATCAGGATCTCGTGGTCGAACGGCGTGTGGCTGCCCTTCGAGCGGCGCTTGGTCTCCAGGTGCCACGACGAGCGCAGGCTGCCCCAGACCGTGCGCGGCAGGAACGTCCAGAAGCCCTCGCCGAGCCGCGAGCTGGCCGGGTCCTCCGGGGTCGCGACGCGGACGTGGTGGCCGCGGTTGTGCTCGACGTAGAAGTGCCCGTAGGCGGAGCTGGCCAGCGCGATCTTCGAGAGCCAGCGCTCGACGTCCTCGCGCTTGTGGCCCAGCTCGTGGGCGGTGTTGATGGCGACGCCGGAGACGACCCCCATCGTCAGCGCGAGGCCGAGCTGCGAGTACCAGGGCAGGTCCCAGGTCGCCCAGACCCAGCAGCAGAACACGAGGCTCGCGTACTGGATCGGCAGGAACAGGTACGTGACCCAGCGGTAGTAGCGGTCGGCCTCGAGCCGCTCGCGCTCCGACTCCGGCGGGTTGTCGTCGGTGGCGCCGAACACCAGGTCCAGGCCCGGCAGGATCACGAACAGGATCATCGGGCCGACCCACCACCAGCCGGCCCACCCAGTGGCGGACACCAGGCCGGCACCCAGGAACGGCATCGCCGGCATCACGGTGGCCAGCGGCCAGAGGTAACGCTTGCGGTCACGCCACGGGCGCTGGGGTGCACCTTTGGCGTTCTCTTCGGTGGTGACTTCGGTGGTGCTCATGGGCCTGTCTCCCTCGACGCGACGGCTCGCGACCGAGTGTGGAGTGTGACCCGTTCAGAAACAAGACCGAATTTTTGTCTCAATTTGGCGTTCGGAGTAACGCGGAGACGAGGTGGTTGACGCGCACGCCGACGTCGACGGGGTCGAGCGACGGGGCCACGACATGGGAGATGACCAGGCGGACCACCGCGTCGACGGTCTCCTCGACCAGGGTCGGCAGGAGCTCCGGGCGCCGCTGCACGAGCCAGGTGGCGAGGAGCGAGCGGGCGGACTCCCGGATCGATTCCGAGCGCGAGGTGAGGAACGGCAGCAGGCCGGCGTCACCCGTGCGGCTGCCCGTGAGGACCGCGCGGAGCAGCGGGTTGGCGTTCGCCTCCTCGAGGGTCAGGCGCGTCGCCGCCGCCACCGCGTCCCCGACGTCGTCGTGCTCGGCGAGCGCGCCGCCGATGGCCGTGAAGAACCGCTCGGCCTCGCGCGTCATCAGCGCCTCGCCGAGGCCGTCCTTGTTGCCGAACTCCCGGTAGAGCGTCGGGCGCGAGACCCCGGAGTCGACCGCGATCTCACCGACGCGCACCCGTTCCCAGCCGCGCTCGACGGTGTGCTCGTGGGCGGTCGCCAGGACCCGCTCACGCACCTGGCGCCGGAACTCCAGACGCAAGGACTCGCCGGTCATGCGATCAGTGTCACGCACCGCAACCACGGAGGAGCGTGGAGCAGGGCGCAGACACCCGGTCGGGCCTGAGGGCTCGCGCGGACGCCCCAACGCTGTGGTGCTGGGCAAACCTCGCGACCGGATCAACTCTGACAGCCGTCCGGCAGCGCCGCGCTGAGCTGTACGGAGTCACTTCCTCAGGAAAGGCAACTGGCGAGTAACGACGGTGGCCGATCGCCGATGAGCGCGCAAACCACCCGGGTGCGCCCGGGGGTCCACCATCCGGCCGAAGGGATCTGTGCATGATCGTTCATCGAGGTCGCCTGCTCCCCAGCGTGATCGTCGGTGCTCTCGTCACCGCTTCCCTGACTCTCGGTGCCGGAGTGGCGTCGGCGGCGCCGACCACCTGCAAGGCCGGCGATCGCACGTTCGAGGTCAAAGGCCTTCTGGGTGTCGACAGCGCCGGCCATTGCCTCGTGGCCGGGCTGATCGCCCCGGTCGCTGAGGTGCTCCGGGTCGTCGGCGACACGGCGTCGGAGGTCGCGACCGAGCTCCCCCAAGCGCCCTCGGCCGATGACTCGGCGCCAGACGACTCGCCTGCTGGACAGCCGGACGAGCCCCAGGGGCAACCGTCCGGTGAGAACCAGGCGCCGAGTGATGGGGGAGCGGACCAGGCGCGCGCCGACCAGCAGCTCGCCGCCGACCAGCGAGCTCAGCAGGAAGCCGCTCAGCGCGCCGCCACCGAGGCGGCTCAGCGTGCCGCGCAGGAGCAGGCGGCACGTGGCGCCGTTCTCGCGGGACCCGCTGCGGCGCCCGGCGGGTTGGCCGCCACCGTCCCCGCGCTCCGCTTCGGCACTCCGAATCCGGCCCTGCTCCTCGTGCCGCCGGGGAGCCCGCTGCGGACGCTCGCCGGGCAGAACGAGGGTTCGCGGGTCACGACCACGAGCGACGTCCAGGCGATCGCGTTCGACAACCTCCCGGGCGGGATGGGGACGCCTGCCGTCGTCGGCGTGCTGATCCTGTCGACCCTCGGCGCCTTCGCGCTCCGCCACCGGATCCTGCGCCGCGCCCGTACCTCGGCGTCAACAGGCTCATGATCGCCGTCTCGGTGACGAAACCACGCAGATCTGCGGGGAATCGTCACCGAGACAGTGATCATGCTCGGAAGATCTCGTTCCCCGGAGCGAACGCTCCGCTCAGCGGAACCAACGCTCCACAACTGGGGATCTTGCCGCCGGCTCGGCGTGTCGCGTCGGCGAGGATGTGGCGATCCTGGCCTTGAGTGCCAGCGAAGCCGCATCGCTGGTACAGCCGGCGCGCTCAGGCCCCGCGCGCCGCGTCCGTCCCCGCGAGCGCGACGGGCAGGTGCTTGATCCCGTTGACGAAGACGGTGCGCAGGCGGTCGGGCTCGCCGACGACGCGCAGGTCGGGCATGCCCGCAAAGAGCTCGCGGAACATCACGGCGATCTCGCGGCGGGCGAGGTGCGCGCCGAGGCAGAAGTGCGGGCCGTGCGCGCCGAAGCCCTGGTGCGGGTTGGGGGAGCGGCGCAGGTCCAGGTGCTCGGGGTCGGTGAAGACTGCCGTGTCCCGGTTCGACGACCCGTAGACCAGCAGCAGCTTGTCGCCCTCGGACACGGGAACGCCGCCGACGACGGTGTCCGACACCACCGTCCGCCGCATCCAGTTGATCGGCGAGGCCCAGCGCACGACCTCGTCGACGGCGGTCGGGGTGACCCCCTCGACGTCGCCGGACCACAGCTCCCACTGCTCGGGCTGGAGGTGCATGCCCCAGACGCCGTGGGTGATCGCGTTGCGCGTCGTCTCGTTGCCCGCGACGCAGAGCAGGATGAAGAAGGACGCGATCTCCTGGTGCGTGAGCCGCTCGCCGTCGACGGTGCCGTGCACGAGCGCGGAGGTCACGTCATCACCAGGGGAAGCCTCACGCTGCGCCGCCAGCTCCGTCATCAGCGCCGAGAGCCCGGCGCCGGCGGTGAGGTAGTCGCCGAGCGGGTTGTCCGAGGTCACGTATTCGGGGTCGTCCCCGGCGAGGATGACGTTGGAGTGCGCGAACACCTCGTCGCGGCGTGACTCCGGGATGCCCATCATCTCGCAGATGATCAACAGTGGCATGCGCGCGGAGACGTCGGCGACGAAGTCGAACGAGCCGTCGCCCGCGAGGGCCTTCTCGCGGGCCGCCGCGATCACCGACCGGGACACCCGGGTGACGTCGTCGAGCAGCGCCTCGGTCCGCCGCGGCGTGAACGCCTGCGCGGCGATGCGCCGGATCTTCGTGTGCCTCGGGGCGTCCATGCTGATCAGCGAGCCGAAGAACTCGCCGGCCTCGGGCGGCAGGTCGAGGATCGCGACCGCGCCCTGGCCGGAGCAGAAGAGCTCCGGGTGGCGGCTGACGTGCTCGACGTCGGCGTGCCGCGTCAGCGCGCGGAACCCCGGCCCGGGCGGGAAGCCCGGGAACGACGGCTCGGCGAAGATCGGCAGCTCGTCGTGGGCGCGCAGGGTCGCGAACGCCTCGTAGCGCTGCGCCCAGGGCGCCGCCCAGAACTCGCGATCCCCCAGGTCCACCGTCGGGTGCGCCATGTTGGCAGGTTGCCAGCAACGCGGGTGACGTGCCACGCGGCAGGGTCGTGTTGTGCGCCGCGCCGGGCAGACGGGAGGATCATCGGCGTGGTGCAGGTCGATCTCGAGGGTTTCTGGCCGAGTCGTCGCGGTGACGCGTACGACGAGTGGTGTTGCTGAGGGGCGGCACCCCGTCGAGACGAGCACGATCCCCGCAAGCACCGGATGACGACGATGGAGTTGATCACCACATGACCGACGCGAGCACCGGCTGGTCGTTCGAGACCCAGCAGGTCCACGCGGGCGCGGCCCCGGACACCGCCACGGGCGCCCGGGCCACGCCGATCTACCAGACGACGTCCTACGTCTTCCGCGACACGCAGCACGGCGCGGACCTGTTCAGCCTCGCGGAGCCGGGCAACATCTACACGCGGATCATGAACCCGACGCAGGACGTGCTCGAGCAGCGCGTCGCGGCGCTCGAGGGCGGCGTGGCCGCGCTGGCCTTCGCGTCCGGGTCCGCCGCCACCACTGCGGCGATCCTCAACATCGCCGAGGCCGGCGACCACTTCGTGTCCAGCCCGAGCCTCTACGGCGGCACGTACAACCTGTTCCACTACACGCTGCCCAAGATGGGCATCGAGGTCACGTTCGTCGAGGACCAGGACGACCTCGAGCAGTGGCGCAACGCCGTCCGGCCGAACACCAAGCTGTTCTTCGCCGAGACGATCGCGAACCCGGGCTCGAACGTCCTCGACGTCGCCGGTGTCGCCGCGACGGCCCACGAGGCCGGCGTGCCGCTGCTCGTCGACAACACCGTCCCGACGCCCTACCTGCTGCGCCCGATCGAGCACGGCGCCGACATCGTGATCCACTCGGCCACCAAGTACCTCGGCGGCCACGGCACCACGATCGCGGGCGTCGTCGTCGACGGCGGCACCTTCGACTTCGGGGCGCACGGCGACCGCTTCCCCGGCTTCACCGAGCCCGACCCGAGCTACAACGGGCTCAAGTACTGGGAGGCCCTCGGCCCGGGCGCCTACGCCGCCAAGCTGCGCGTGCAGCTGCTGCGCGACACCGGCGCGGCGATCAGCCCGTTCAACGCGTTCCTCATCATCCAGGGCATCGAGACGCTGTCGCTGCGCCTCGAGCGCCACGTGGCGAACGCCCAGGCCCTGGCCGAGTGGCTCGAGGGCCGCGACGAGGTCGAGCGCGTCTACTACGCGGGCCTGCCGTCGAGCCCGTGGCACGAGGCGGCGAAGAAGTACCTGCCCCGCGGCGCCGGCGCGGTGGTGTCGTTCGACCTGCGCGGCGGCGTCGAGGCCGGGCGCGCGTTCGTCGACGGCACCAGCCTGCACTCGCAGCTGGTGAACATCGGCGACGTCCGCAGCCTCATCGCCCACCCGGCGTCCACGACGCACAGCCAGCTCTCGGAGAACGAGCAGGAGTCGGCGGGTGTCACGCCGGGCCTCGTGCGCCTGGCCGTGGGCATCGAGAACGTCGAGGACCTGAAGGCCGACCTCGAGGCGGGGTTCACCGCAGCGAAGTCCCACGTGTGAGCACGACCGTGACCGTCCTCCCTCCCGCCACCGGTGCGTGGCAGGAGGGGGACCCGGTCGGCGACCGGCTCTTCCTCGACCTCGGCGCGATCACCCTGGAGAGCGGCGAGACGATCCCGGACGTCCGCGTCGCGTACGAGACGTGGGGCCGCTTCGACGGCACCAACGCCGTGCTCGTGCTGCACGCGCTCACCGGCGACAGCCACGTCACCGGGGACGCCGGGCTCGGGCACCCGACGCCCGGCTGGTGGTCCGGGCTGATCGGTCCGGGGCAGAGCGTCGACACCGACCGCTGGTTCGTCGTCGCGCCCAACGTGCTCGGGGGCTGCCAGGGCACCACCGGGCCGTCGACGCCGGCGCCGGACGGGCGCCCGTGGGGCTCGCGGTTCCCGCGCACGACGGTGCGTGACCAGGTGGCCGTCGAGGAGAAGGTCGCCGACGCGCTGGGCATCGACCGCTGGGCCGCGGTGCTCGGCGGGTCGATGGGCGGCATGCGGGCGCTCGAGTGGGCCGTCATGTACCCGTCGCGGGTGGAGCGGCTGCTGCTGCTGTGCTCGCCGGCGGCGGCGTCGGCCGACCAGATCGCCTGGGCGTCGCCGCAGATCGCGGCCATCGTCGAGGACGCCGGCTGGCACGGCGGCGACTACCACGACCTCGCCCGCGGCGAGGGCCCGCACCGCGGCCTCGGCGTCGCGCGGCGGATCGCGCACAACACCTACCGGACCGCCGAGGAGTACGACACGCGGTTCGCGCGGCGCCCGCAGCCGGGCGAGGACCCGGAAACGGGCGGACGCTTCGCCATGGAGAGCTACCTCGACCACCACGCCGGGAAGCTCGTGCACCGCTTCGACGCCGGCAGCTACGTCGAGCTCACCCGGGCCATGAACACCCACGACGTCGCCCGCGGGCGGGGATCGCTGGCCGAGGTGCTGGCGGGCGTCACGGCGCGGACCGTCGTGGCCGGGTCGGTGTCGGACCGCCTCTACCCGCTGCACCAGCAGGAGGAGCTCGCGGCCCTCATCCCGGGTGCGGGCGAGGTGTGGCGCATCGAGTCGCCGTACGGCCACGACGCGTTCCTCATCGAGGCGCGCCGCCTCGAGCAGATCCTCGGGGAGCTGCTCAGAGACTGACCTGGTGCCCGACGACCTCGTGCAGCAGCGCGTGCACGGTCTCGTCGGCGAGCCGGTAGCGCACGACGCGCCCGGCGCGCTGGGTGGCGACGAGTCCCTGGGCGCGCAGCAGCCGCAGCGCCTGGGACGTCGTCGTGTCCTTGAGGCCCGCGGCGACGGCGAGGTCGGACACGCAGATCTCGCCGGCGGCGTGGATGCAGAGCAGCAGCGTCAGGCGGGTCGGGTCGGCGAGCAGCGCGAACCGCGTGACCCACGCGTGCATCGTCTCGCCGCTCGGCAGGGCGGCGATCGCGTCGCACACACCGTGGTTCTCGTTCAGCGCACGATGGCGCTGCTCGAGACGGGCGGCGTCCTCCGTCGTGCCGTCCGGGGGTTCGGTGAGGTGCACCGAACCATCGTGTCATCCTCACGCCGCCGTCGGTCGGCGGCACGGATCACGGCAGGAGGTTCCCGGGTGACCGGACCGACCGGGCTGGCCACGCGGAAGATCACCCCCGACCTCGCGCGGGGCCTCCTGCTCGCCCTCATCGCGGTGGCGAACGCGCACCTCTACCTGGTCGACCGCCCCATCGGCTACCGCGGCTACCCGTCGGGGCTCACCGGGGCCGACGCGGTGATCGCCGTCGTGCAGATGGTGCTCGTCGACGGGCGTGTCTTCCCGCTGTTCGCCGCGCTGCTCGGCTACGGCGTGGCGCGGCTGGCCGACCGGGCGCCCGAGGCGGTGGTGCGCCGGCGCGGGCTCGTGCTGATCGGGATCGGTGCGCTGCACGGGGTGCTGCTCTTCCCCGGCGACATCATCGGCGCCTACGGGCTGGTGATCCTGCTGACGGCGCCGGCGGTGGCGTCGTCGACGTCGCGGGGCCTGCTCGCGGCCGCCGGGGCGGTCGGGGCGTTCGCGGTCTTCCTGGCCTCCGGCGCGAGCGGGCCACAGGGCGTGCCGACGGTGCCGTCGATCGCGGCGCCGACCCTCGGCGCGTTCCTCGCCGGGCACCCGGGGGAGTGGCTCGCGACGACGCTCTTCTCCGCGCTGCTCACCGCGCCCGCGGTGCTGGTCGGGATCGTCGTCGCCCGCTCGGGCACCCTCGACGAGCCGGCCGCGCACCGGGGCCGGCTGGCGCTCTGGGCGACGGGCGGGCTGGTCGCCGGGGTCGCGCTGGGCCTGCCGCTCGCCCTCGCCGTCGTCGGGGTGTGGTCGCCGACGGGCGTGGTCGGCGGCCTGGTCGCCGCCGCGCACGCCGCCGGCGGCTACGCGGGCGCGCTCGGTCTGCTCGGTCTCATGGGGCTGCTGGGCAGCGTGTCCTGGCCGGGGCGGGGTCTCGTCGCGGCGGCCGGGACGTGGTCGATGACCCTCTACCTGTCGCAGTCGGTGGTGTTCGTGGCCGTGTTCGCGACGATCGCGGGCGGACTGGGCCGCACGGCGACGCTGACGACGGCGACGCTGGTCGGCCTCGCGACGTGGTTCGTCGGCGTGGTCGTCGCGGGACTGCTCGCCCGCGCCGGGCACCGGGGCCCGTTCGAGCTGCTCGTGCGCCGGCTGACCTACCTCGGCGGGAAGTCGACCGCGCTGTAGATCAACGGCAGCTCGCCGGACCGGGGACCCGGGGGCGGGTCCGCGACCACGGTCTCCGGGGTCACGGTGCCGACGTAGGTCAGCGTGTCGATCACCCACGGGAGGTTGGTCGCGGTCAGCGGCTGCGGTGAGTCCATGAGCTGGAAGTGCAGGTGGGACTCGCTGGTGTTGCCGGAGTTGCCGGTGCGCGCGATCTCCTGCCCGCGCCGGACCCGGTCACCCACCCGGACCTGCGGCGAACCCGTCTTCAGGTGGGCGTAGAAGGCGAAGACGCCGTTGCCGAGGTCGAGCACGACCCGGTTCCCGCCCAGGTCGGTGACGGGCAGGGTCAGGAACTGGCGCGGCGGGGCCTCGGGGAGCTCGCCGACGACGGACACGACGGTGGCGTCCGCGACGGCGAGCACGGGCTGGTCGAAGGTGAAGTAGCTCTCGTTGCGCGCCGGGTCGCCGGCGTAGGTGGCCTGCGTGCCCGCGGCGAGGTCGACGATCGGGCGGCGGGCGAGGTCGAACCGCGACCAGTCGACGGCGTAGCGCTCGGCGCCGTTGATGCGCCCGTCCAGCGGGAGCATGGCGCCCCGGTGCGGCGAGAGCTCGCAGCACGCGTTGACGGCCACCCAGCTCGGCCCGGTCAGCGGCGGGCCGATGACGACCGGGGCGCGCCCGTCGACCCGGACGGGCGCGCGGGTGACCTGCTCGCTCGACGCCGGGAAGTTCTGCGCGAACTCCGCCTGCCCGGGCGGCAGGGGGCCGAAGGTGGCCCGGACCCGGTGCGCCGTCGTGGCGGGCACCGCCTCGGGCGTGTCGTAGACGTCCTCCAGGATCAGCAGGGCGGTGCCGCCGCCGGGGATCTCCGTGACCGGGACCGGCGGGAGCGGGTAGTCCCCGACGAGCAGGGAGCGGGCCGTCACCTGCGGGCCGGTGACGCTGCCGACGACCCGCCCGGCCGGACCGTCGGCGAGCGACTCGACCGAGGTCACCGTGGCCGCGCGCGGGCCGGCGTTGAGCACCTGCAGCTCGTAGACGACGTGGAGGCGGCCGTCGGTGCCGCGGACCGGCGACGGCGCCTGGTCGTTCGGTGTGATCACCAGCGGGAGGAACGTCGCCGGGTCCTGCGGGGCGGGACCGGCCGGCGGGGGAGCCGCCCCCGCCGTCGTGCACGCGGCGAGCGCCAGGGCCGTCGCGAGGAGGGCGGCGGCGAGACGGGCGCGGGGCATGCCTGCTCCTGGAGTCGCTGAGGCGGGTGATCGGCTTTGACGCTAGGCAGCCGAGCGGCTCGGGGACATGGACCCAGGTCCAGCACCGCCACCCCGGCCCCGGTCCTCCCCGTCGTGGCGCTCGACCCCGGCGCGGCGGCGTGCCACCGTTTCCTCGTGATCACCGGGGGGACGCGTCCGAGCGCCGCGACCCGCACCCTGCGGCTCGCGCTGCGCGTCCTGCTGGGGTCGGTCCTGCTCACCGCGGCGATGGAGTGCGTCCTGCTCCTCGGGAGTCCGGAGGCGCCCTACGGGCTGCTCGTCCTGCTGCCGCTCACCGCCGTCGTCTACGCCGGGGTGGGCACGGTGGCCTGGGCGCGCCGGCCCAGCAACGGCACGGGCCCCCTGCTCGTCGCCGGCGGTCTCGTCTGGCTGGTCGCCGGCCTGGTGAACACCCACGTGCCAGCTCTGATCGCCGCCGGCCAGATCGTCGCCTGGGTGCCGGTCGCGGTCATCCTGCACGTGCTGCTCGCGTTCCCGTCGGGGCGCCTCGAGGGTCCGGGTGCCCGCCTGCTGGCCGCCGCGGGCTACGTCACCGCCGTGGTGCCCCAGCCCGTCCGGTACGCGACCACGCCGCTGGCGCCGCCCTACGACCCGCTGTTCCTCGCCGACCGGCCCGATGTCGCGCACGCCGCCTCGGTCGCGCAGTCGGTCGTCGCGGCCCTGCTCGTCGGCACGGTCGCCGCCACCCTCGTCCGCCGGCTCGTCGTCGCCGACCGCGCCCGGCGGCGGGCGCTCTCGCCGGTCTACGCCTACGGGGCGGTGGCGGTGCTCGCGGTGGCGGTGCTCAGCGCCCTGACCCGCTACGTCGGCGTCGACCCGATCGTCGTGCCCCTCGTCCAGCTGGGCGCGCAGGCCGGCGTCCCGATCGCGGTCACGGTGGCCATGCTGCGGGGCGGGTTCGCGCGGACCGGGGAGCTCGAGGAGCTCGCCGCCTGGCTCGCGCGGGCCGGTCGTAAGGGGGACCTGCGCGGCGCCCTGGCCCGCGCGCTCGGCGACCCGTCGCTGACCCTGGCGTTCCGGGTGGACCGTCCCGAGGGGCCGATCGGTGGCTGGGTCGACGAGTCGGGGGCGCCGGTCGCGCTCCCGGCCGACGGCGCGGACCGGGTGGGAGTGCCGGTGGTGCTCGGGGAGCGCGAGGTCGCCGTCGTCGTCCACGACCGCGCGCTGCTGCCCGACGCCGAGCCGGTCCGGGCGGCCGGGCGCATCGTCGCGCTCGCCGCCGACCGGGAGCGCCTCACCGCCGAGCTGCTCGCGAGCCGCGAGGAGCTGCGCGCCTCCCGGGCGCGCCTCCTGAGCTCCGGCGACAGCGAGCGCCGCCGGCTGGCCCGCGACCTGCACGACCGGCTGCAGAGCCGCCTGGTGATGCTCGGCATCGCCGCGTCCGCCGCCTCGGTCGCCGAGGAGGGCTCGCTGGCGGCGGTGCGGCGGGGGATCGAGGACGCCGTCACCGAGCTCCGGGACCTGGTGCAGGGCGTGATGCCGGCCCTCCTGCTGGAGCGCGGGCTGGTCGCCGCCGTCGAGGACCTGGCCGAGCGCAGCCCTCTGCCGGTGCTGCTCACGACCGAGCCGGGCGCGGACGACGCGCTGCCCCCGGCGGTGGAGAGCACCGTCTACCACGTGGTCGTCGAGGCGGTCACGAACGCGGTGAAGCACGCGCGGGCCACGAAGATCCTCGTGGAGGTGGTCCGCGACGGCGACCGGCTGCGGGTCGAGGTCGCCGACGACGGGGTCGGCGGGGCCGCGGTCGGCGCGGGTGCCGGCTTGCGCGGCGTCGCCGACCGGGCCGGGGCGCTCGGCGGCACCGCGGTCCTCGACAGCCCCGACGACCAGGGCACCCGGCTGGTCCTGGAGGTGCCGTGCGGGTCGTGATCGGCGAGGACGAGGCCCTGCTGCGCGAGGGCCTGGTGCTGGTGCTCGAGCGCGCCGGCATCGAGGTCGCGGGCAGCGCGTCGGACGCCGACGAGGTCGTCGAGCTGGTCCGCCGCCACGGGCCCGACGTGCTCGTCACCGACATCCGGATGCCGCCCACGAACACCGACGACGGGCTGCGCGCCGCGGTGCGCGTGCGGGCCGAGATGCCGGGGACCGGGGTCGTCGTCCTGTCCCAGCACGTCCAGCGCCGCTACGCGCGCGAGCTGCTCGGGGATCGCGCGGCGGGCGTCGGGTACCTGCTCAAGTACCGGATCGCCGACGGCGTCGGGTTCTGCGAGGACCTTCGCCGGGTCGCGGGCGGGGGCACGGCGCTCGACCCCGAGGTCGTCGGCGCGATGATGGCCCGCCGCGACGACGCGATCGACGGTCTCGGCCCGCGCCGGCGCCAGGTGCTGGCCCTCATCGCCGAGGGCCGCACGAACAGCGGGATCGCCCGCCGGCTCTCGATCACCGAGAAGGCCGTGGTGGCGCACTCGTCGGGCATCTACGACGCCCTCGGGCTCGCCGCGACGGACGACGACCACCGTCGGGTGCTCGCCGTCGTTCACTATCTGACGCGCTGACGCGAGCTTTCGCTGGGCCGAACGAGTGGTGCCCGCCGCCGACCCTCCCCGATGCGCTCACACTGGGCGACCCCGTGGCGCATCCAGGAGCCGCGGAGAAGAGGAGACCCCCAGAGGAGAACCGCCATGCCCGCGATCGAGCACCGGAACATGGGCGCCCCCGACGAGACGCGCAGCCCGGAGAAGACCACTCTCGAGGTCGTGCAGCTGGGCGACGCGACCGTCGCCCGCCTCACGCTGCAGCCGGGGTGGCGGTGGTCGGAGTGCATCCGCCCGGTGGTCGGCGGGGAGAGCTGCCAGGCGGCCCACCTGGGCTACGTCGTGTCGGGATGCATCCACGTGGCCGCGGACGACGGCACCGAGGCGGACATCGTCGCCGGGGAGACCTACCGGCTGACGCCCGGCCACGACGCCTGGGTGGTCGGCGACCAGCCCGTCATCGGGCTCGAGTTCGAGACCAAGACCGCGGAGACGTACGCGCGCGGCTGATCGGCGTATGTGAGCGAACTTTGGTGCTATAGCACCAAAGTTCGCTCACATAAGGTCGGGGCGTGAAGGAGCTGCCACCGCCGGTGCGTTGGTGGGGGCACCCGTTCCGCGAGGCGCGGCTGCACCTCGAGCTGACCCGCCTGCTGCTGTCCGCCACCTGGCGCGGCGAGGACGTGCCGCACGGCGCGGGCGCGCCGGTCCTGCTCGTGCCGGGGTTCCTCGCCGGCGACGTCTCGCTCACCGTCCTGCACGACTGGCTGCGCCGGATCGGCCACCGCTCCTACCGCTCGGGCATCGTGTGGAACGTCGACTGCTCCGAGGCCGCCGTGCGCCGCCTCGACCGGCGCCTCGCCGAGGTCGCCGACCGCGCGGGCGAGCCCGTCACCCTCGTCGGGCACAGCCGCGGCGGCCTGTTCGCCAGGGCGCTCGCCGTCCGCAGCCCCGGGCTGGTCCGGCGGGTCGTCGCGCTCGGCAGCCCGCTGGCCTCGCAGCTCGACGCGTCGGTGCTCACCCTCGCCGCGGTCAGCGGGGCGCGCGTCGCCCAGAACCTCGTGCGCCCGCACCGGCCCCACTGCCTGACCGTGCGCTGCCCCTGCGCGTTCTCCGACGACCTGGTCGCCCCGACGCCGCCGCCCGTGGTCGCGATCTGGAGCGCCGAGGACGGGATCGTGCGCCCGTCGTCGTGCCGCCCCGACGACGCCGAGTGCCGCGAGGTCCGCGGCAGCCACGTCGGGCTGGGCGTGAACGTGGAGGTGTACCGCCACCTGGCCGAGATCCTCGTGCGACGGTGACCACCGTTTGACGCAGCGGACGGCGGGGCACCGATCCCGCATGACTGCGTGGACTCCCGCCGACATCGGCGACCAGTCAGGCCGCACCTTCGTCGTGACCGGCGCCAACTCCGGGATCGGCCTCGAGGCCTCCCGTGACCTCGTGCGCGCCGGCGCCCGGGTCGTGCTCGCCGTGCGCGACACCGAGAAGGGCGCCCGGGCGGCCGCGGAGATCGGCGACGGCGCCCGTGGCACCACCGACGTCCGGAAGCTCGACCTCGCCGACCTCGCCTCGGTGCGCGCGTTCGTCGCCGACCTCGACGGCCCCGTCGACGTGCTGGTGAACAACGCCGGGCTGATGGCGATCCCGGAGCGGCGCACGGTCGACGGCTTCGAGATGCAGGTCGGCACCAACTTCCTCGGCCACTTCGCGCTCACCGGGCTGCTGCTCGACGTCCTCACCGACCGCGTGGTGACGCTCTCGAGCGCCGCGCACCGCATCGGCAGCATCGACCTGTCCGACCTCAACTGGCGCCGCCGCCGCTACCAGCGCTGGCTCGCCTACGGGCAGTCCAAGCTCGCCGACCTCATGTTCGCCTACGAGCTCGAGCACCGGTTCGTCGCCGCTGGCTCGCCGCTGCGCTCGATGGCCGCGCACCCCGGCTACAGCGCCACCAACCTGCAGAGCCGCACCGAGTCGGTGCAGGACGCGGTGATGGGGGTGTTCAACAAGGTCGTGGCCCAGGGCCCGGCGATGGGCGCCCAGCCCACGCTGTACGCGGCGACGGTGCCCGACCTGCCCGGCGGCACCTACGTCGGTCCGAGCGGGTTCCAGGAGATCTCGGGGCCGCCGGTGCCGGTGGGCTCCACGGTCGCGTCGCACGACCGCGAGACCCAGGCCGCCCTGTGGGACCTCGCGGTCGAGCTCACCGGGGTCACGCCGCGCATCCGCTCCGGCGCGCGGTCCTGAGCACGGCCCTGGAGGCGCCGCTCGCGCAGTTGCGGCGCTGCGTCGACGACGACCTCGCGCTCGCCCCGGTGCACGCCGTCGTCGGGGCGCGCCTGCGCTCGATCGAGCCGGGGCGCGCCGTCGCGACCCTGCCGGGCGCCGACGCGCGGGGTCTCGACGCGGCGCTCTGGCTGCTCGCCGACTTCGTCTCCGGGCTCGCCGTCACGGGCACGCTGGCGCCGGGGGAGCGGATCACGACGCTGCGGCTGACGGTGCACGTCGTCGACCGCGACGTCGTGGGCGGCCTCCACGGCGTCGGCACCCTCGACGAGAAGGCCGACGACGTCGCCCTGAGCACCGCGGTGATCACCGACGACGCCGGGCGCACGGTCGCGCGCGCCACCGGGCGGAACGCGGTGCTGGCCGACGCGGTGGCAACGACCACGCGCCCGGGCGACGCCCCGGCCTGGTCGGAGCCGCCGCGGCGGGCCGCCGACCTGGTCGTCGACGGGGCCTCGCCCGACCCGCTCGCGGTCAACTACGCCGGCGTCGTGCAGGGCGGGGTGCTCGCGTCGCTGCCGGCGGTCATGCTGGCGGACGTGCTCGGCGGCCCGCCGGACGAGGCGACCGCGACGTTCCTGCGCGCCGTGCCCGTCGACGGCCGCACCGTGCACGTCACCACCGAGGTCGAGCACGGCGGGCGGCGCCTGCGCAGCGGCCGCGCGGTGCTGCGGGACGACCGCGACCGCACGGTGCTGACCGTGACGGGGCTGCGCTACAGCGCGGGGTGACGAGTCTCCCGGCGACGGACGGCGGCCCGCGTGATGAGGTGTCGCGGTGAGCGTGACCGTGGTCGGCATCGGTGCCGAGGGATGGCCCGGGCTGGGTGAGCCCGCCCGCCGGGCCCTCGAGAAGGCCGACGTCGTCCTCGGCGCGCCCCGCCAGCTCGCGCTGCTGCCCTCGTTGTCGGCCGAGCAGGTCACCTGGCCCACGCCGCTGATGGCGTCGCTGCCGGGCCTGCTCGACGAGCACGCCGACCGCGAGCTCGCCGTCCTGGCCAGCGGTGACCCGACGTTCTACGGGATCGGGTCGGCGGTGCTGGCGCGCGACCCCGCGGCGGCCGTGCTGCCCGCGCCCTCGTCGGCGGCGCTCGCCTGCGCCCGGCTGGGCTGGGCCGCGCAGGACGTCGAGGTGCTCTCGACCGTCGGGCGCCCGCTCGCCGCCGTGCGCGCCGCCCTGGCGCCGCGGCGGCGCCTGCTCGTGCTCGTCCCCGACGGCGAGACGCCGGCCGCGCTCGCCGCCGCCCTGACCACGTGGGGCTACGGCGCCGCGACGCTGACCGTGCTCGGATCGCTCGGCGCGCCGGAGGAGAGCCGGGTCGACGGTCGCGCCGAGGAGTGGACGCACCCGGCGGGCGACCCGCTCGCCGTCGTCGCCGTCGCCTGCCCCGAGGTGCCGGCCGACGAGCTGCTGGGCCGCGCCCCCGGCCTGCCCGACGACGCCTACGCCCACGACGGCCAGCTGACGAAGTCCGAGGTGCGCACGCTCTCGGTCGCCGCGCTGCGCCCGGTGCCCGGCGCCCTGCTCTGGGACGTCGGCGGCGGCGCGGGCAGCATCGGGATCGAGTGGATGCGCCACCACGCCGCCTGCCGCGCGGTGACCGTCGAGGTCCGCGAGGACCGCGCGGCCCGGATCCGGGAGAACGCCTCGGCGCTCGGCGTGCCCGCCCTGCGCGTGGTCGTCGGGCGGGCGCCGGAGGCGCTCGCGGACCTGGACCCGCCCGACGCCGTCTTCGTCGGCGGCGGGGCCTCGGCGCCCGGCATGCTCGACACCGTGTGGGAGGCGCTGCGCCCGGGCGGGCGGCTCGTCGTCAACACGGTCACCGTCGAGGGTGAGGCCGCGCTCGTCGCGTTCCGGGCCGCGCACGGCGGGGCGCTGCGCCGGATCGCCGTCGAGCGCGTCGCCCCGGTCGGGCGCTTCGGCGGCTGGCGGGCGCTGGCCGGCGTGACCCAGCTGATCCACCGGAAGGACTCTGCGTGACCGTCCGCTTCGTCGGTGCCGGGCCCGGCGCCCCCGACCTCATCACCGTGCGCGGGCTGCGGGCGCTCGCGACCAGCCCCGTCTGCCTCTACGCGGGCTCGCTGGTGCCCGAGGAGCTGCTCGCGCAGTGCCCGCCGCACGCCCGCAAGGTCGACACGGCGCGGATGACGCTCGACGAGATCACCACCGAGCTGGTGGAGGCCCACGAGGCCGGCCACGACGTCGCGCGCCTGTGCTCCGGCGACCCGGCGGTGTTCTCCGCCGTCGCCGAGCAGACCCGCCGCCTCGACGCCGCCGGCGTGCCGTGGGAGATCGTGCCCGGCGTCCCGGCCTTCGCGGCCGCCGCGGCGGCGCTGCGCACCGAGCTGACCGTGCCCGGCGTGGGGCAGTCGGTGGTGCTCACGCGCGACGCCGCCAACGCGACGCCGATGCCGCCGGGGGAGTCGCTCGACGTCTGGGCCGCGGCCGGCGGGACGCTCGTGCTGCACCTCGCCGTGCAGCGTTGCGCGTCGGTCGTGGAGGCGTTGCTGCAGCACCGGCCGGCGTCCGAGCCCGTGGCGGTCGTGGCGCGGGCGTCGCGCGACGACGAGGTGGTCCTGCGCGGCACGCTCGCCGACATCGCGGAGAAGGTCGCCGACGCCGGCGTGCTCCGGACCGCGGTGATCGTCGTCGGCGCGGTGGTCGGCGTCGCCGAGGGCTGCGACTCGCACCTCTACTCCGCGGCGCGCGCCCGGCCGTGAGGCGCACCCCGGTTCCGAGCGAAGGGCACCTTCGCTCGACTAGATCGGCGAGGGGCGCCCCTCGCCGGAACGGGGTCGGCGCGCCGCTTCTGAGCGAAGGGCACCTTCGCTCGGCTAGATCGGCGAGGGGCGCCCGCCGCGGGAACGGCTCGTGAGCCGGGTGCTCGTGCTCGGCGGCACGGCCGAGGCGCGCGAGCTCGCGACGCGGCTCGCCGACCGCGGCGACGACGTCACGACGTCGCTCGCGGGTCGCACGCGCCACCCGCGGCTGCCCGCGGGCGAGGTCCGCACCGGCGGCTTCGGCGGCGTCGACGGGCTGGCCGCGGCGCTGGGCGACGTCGACGTGCTCGTCGACGCGACGCACCCGTTCGCGGCGACGATGACCGAGCACGCCGCGGCGGCCGCGGCGCGCACCGAGACGCCGCTGCTGGTGCTGCGCCGGCCCGGGTGGACGGCGGGGCCGGGGGACCGGTGGACGCGGGTGGGCTCGCTCGCCGACGCCGCCCGGGCGATCCCGGCCGACGCGCGCGTCCTCCTCGCTACCGGCCGCCAGGGCGTCGAGGCGTTCGTCGACGTCGACGCGTGGTTCCTCGTGCGGGCCATCGAGGCGCCCGACGTGCTGCCCGCCCGCGCCGAGCTCGTCCTCGCCCGCGGCCCGTTCGCCCTCGACGACGAGCGCGCCCTGCTCGACCGCCACGGCATCACCGTCGTCGTCGCCAAGGACTCGGGCGGCGCGACGGAGGCGAAGCTGGTCGCGGCGCGCGAGCGGTCGCTGCCCGTGCTGCTCGTGGACCGCCCACCGCTCCCGGACGGCGTCGCGACGGTCGCGTCGGTGGACGAGGCTCTCGCGACGTTCTGACCCGTGTCCCGAGGACACGGGTCGAGCCCTCAGAACGCCAGCCCGACCGCCAGGATCGCGACGACGACGAGCAAGAGCACCAGGTCGCGGCGCCCCGGGCGCTGGTCGGGGCCGGCGATGGCGCCGAGGCCGCCGCGCGCCGTGATCGCCTCGCCCGTCTCGGCGGCGCGGCGGGCGGCCATGGCGCAGGCGAGCATCGCGGTCCGCACGCCCAGGCGCAGCTGCTCGCGCGCGGTGACGTGCACGCGCCCCGCGGGACGGCGCTGACCGAGCAGGAGCCAGGCGGTGCGCCCCTCGGCGAGGAGCAGCGGCACCAGGCGCAGGCCGAGCGCGATCCCCGTCGCCGGGGTGCCCAGCGGGATGCGCAGCCGCCGCCCGACGCGGACCACGCGCTCGAGCAGCGGCGGGAGCGCGCCGAGCGGCGTGGTCGCGACCAGCAGCGCCGCCCCGAGCAGCGACACCAGCGTGGTCGCGAGGAACAGCACGACCCGTTCCAGCCCGCCCAGGCTCACCTCGGTGCCGAGCACCGTGACCACCGGGGGCAGCGTGCCGATCGTCGAGAGCACGATCGCCGGCAGCCAGAGCAGCAGCCAGCGCGGCGGGCGGGGGACGGCGCCGCGGGGCAGGCGGGCCGCGACCGCGCCGACCAGCAGGACCGCGGTCGCGGCGGCGAGCGTCGGCCAGGTCGGGTCGACGAACAGGGCGGCGGCCACGGCCACCAGCGCCGCGATCTTCGTGCCGGCCCAGGCGCGGTGCAGCGGCGACGGGGTCGGCAGCGTGCGCACCGCCCCGAGGGCACCGCGGCCCCGCTTCTCGACGCCCTCGGCGGGCGAGGTCCCCACCCATTCCGGCCGCCCGTGCACGGCGCCGTCCTCGACGTGCAGCACGGTGTCGGCGAGGTCGGCCACCGGCGCGGTGTCGTGGGTGACGATCACGAGCGTGGTCCCCGCGGCGCGGGCCGCCCGCAGCGCCTCGCGCACCGCCGACGCGGCGTCCGCGTCGAGGCCCGCGAGCGGCTCGTCGAGCACCAGCACGCGCGGCCCCGCCCCGAGCAGGCCCGCGAGCAGGACCCGGCGCTGCTCGCCGCCGGAGAGCTCGTCGACCGGCCGGTCGCGGTAGACGGCGGGGTCGAGGCCGAGCGCGGCGAGCGTGGTGTCGGCGGTGCGCGGGCCGACGCCGGCGGCGTCCTCGACCTCCTCGCCGACGGTGGGCCGCAGCAGCGCGGGACGGGCGTGCTGGATCGCGAGCAGCGCGCCGTCGCGCCCGTTGCGCAGCGGCGCGCCGTCGAGGGTGACGGTGCCGCGCGCCGGGGTGGCGAGTCCGGCGAGCAGCCACGCGAGGCTCGTCTTGCCGGCGCCGTTCGGGCCGGTGACCAGGACCGTGCTCCCGGCGGGGATGCGCAGGTCGACGTCGTGCAGCACCGGGCGGCGCCACGGCGTGCCGGCGTCGTGGACGACGTCGACCCCGCGCAGGCGCAGCGTCCCGCCCGCCGGCGGCCGGGGCGGCCCCCACGCGCCCGGCGGGGTCGCCCGCGCGAGGTCGGGGCCGGGCAGCGCGACGGCGACGTCCGCCGAGCCCGGGTCGTGGTGGGTGATGTGCAGGACGCCGACGCCCTCGGTCCGCGTGAGGCTGCGCAGCAGGTCGGTGACCTCGGTGCGGCCCTCGGGGTCGAGCATCGCGGTGCTCTCGTCGCTGACGACGACCGCGGGCCGCCGGGCGAGCAGCGCGGCGACCGCGAGGCGCTGCAGCTCGCCGCCCGAGAGCGTCGCGGTCTCCCGGTCTACCGCGCCCTCGAGCCCGACGCGCGCGAGCAGCTCGTCGACCGGCACGGGCTCGCCGGACGGCAGCCCCCAGCGCAGGTCGTCGGCGGCGCGCACGCCGAGCACCTGGCTGTCGGGGCGCTGGAACACCATCCCGGTGCCGCCGACGACGCCGAGTCCCGCGTCGCCGGGCCGCTCGGCGGTGCCCTCGGCGGGCGGGCGGCCGGCGACCACGCGCCCGAGCGTCGACTTGCCGGCCCCGTTCGGTCCGGTGACGACGGCGAAGACGCCGGCGTCGAGGTCCAGGTCGACGGGCGGTCCCGACGGCAGCGTCACCCCGCGCAGGCGCAGTGGCAGCGGGGCGACCGCGTCCGCGCCGCGCCCGCCCGGCAGGCGCCCGGCCAGGTCGGCGGGCATCAGCCGCTGCACCGCGCGCAGCGGGCGGGCGAGGACGAGGGCCGCGATCGCCACCCCGAGCAGCGTGCTGACCACGGCCAGCGCGGGCAGCGTCACCCACCAGTAGTCGGTGATCGCCTGCACGGCGCGGTCCCCGGCGGCCACGACGTCCGGGAGGCCGCCGCGCAGCAGCCGGGCGAGCCCGCTCCACGAGGCGCGCAGCTGGTCGAGGACGAGCTCGCGGTAGTCGGCGAGCAGGGCGAGCAGCAGCACCCCGAGCGCCGAGGTGGGCAGGGCGAGGACGGCGACGCCGGTCAGCGCGGTCCGGACCGTCGACCAGGCCCGCCGGGTCCCCACCCCCAAGAGCCAGCCGAGCGACGCCGCCGACGCCGCGGCCCCGGCCGGCCCCACCCCGCCGACCAGGAACGCGACCACCACCGCGACGAGCACCCCGATCGGGCCGGCCCGCCCGGGCCGGCGCGCGGAGAGCACCGCGGCCGGGAAGGCGGCGATCACCGTCCCCAGCGGCCCGATCGGGAAGAGGCGCGTCAGGACGCAGACCACGGCGACGAGGTCACCGAGGGCCGCCGCCTCGGCGAGCTCGACCGCGTCGAGGGGCCGGCGCGGAAGCGACCGGCGGAAGCGCCGCACGCGTCGAGTATGCCCGTCGCCCAAACCTCTCCGTCCGTTGACACTTACGAAAGCAGACACTAACGTTAGTGATACACCACCCCGACCGAGGAGATCACCATGGGTCAGCCCGTCGCCTACTTCGAGATCACCAGCACGGCCCCCGAGAAGATCCGCGACTTCTACACCGCCCTGTTCGGCTGGACCGCCGAGCCGGACCCGTCGATGGACGACTACGCGATGGTCGACACCGGAGCCGGGCCGGACGCGATCGGCGGCGGGATCGGCCCGTCGCAGGCTCCCGGCGACACCGGCGTGAAGATCTACGTGCGGGTCGAGGACCTCGAGGCCGGCCTGGCGCGGGCGACCGAGCTCGGCGCCGACACCCTCCTGCCCGCGATGGAGCTGCCCGGTGGCTACGGGCGCATCGCCGTCGTCGCCGACCCCGACGGCAACCCCGTCGGCCTCTGGGCGTGACCGCCGAGCGCCGCGTCCTCGCCGCCCCGTGGGTTGCGCTCTGGGGCGCGGCGCTCGAGTCCGCCCGACGCCTCGTCCACACCACCCCACCCCGAGGAGAACCCGTGGCCCGCGTGCTGTTCCAGGTCGTCCACTTCCCGAAGCCCGAGTACCGCGCCGACATGCTCGCCGCGATGGCCGTCATCCGCGAGACCTCCGCGCGCATCGACGGGCTCGACGAGATCGGCGCGTTCGAGGAGCCCGACGGCTCGCGCATCGTCGCGATCTCGGTCTGGGCGTCGCTCGAGGCGCTCGAGGCGGGCTCGGCCGAGCTCTTCGCCTCGATCGCCGGTCTCCCGTTCGACGTCTGGGAGACGCGCCCCGCCGAATCCGCGACGCTCACCCAGGTCGCCTGACACGATCGGGCGATGAGCGAGGAGGACCAGCAGTGGCTGTGCCTGGGCGGGCTCCAGCACGCGTGGGTGGCGACGAACTACGACGCGGGCAACGAGTACCTCGCGGCCTACGAGCTGTTCTGCCCGACGTGCGGGCGCATCGTCGGCCGGGAGCGCCAGGACGGGAACTGGATCTGGGAGCCGCTCCCGGGCGAGGGTCAGCCGTAGCGGCGCGGCGTGTAGACGGTGCCGGGCGCGGGCCAGCGGGACGTCGACGCGCCGATGATCAGCAGCGTGCGCATGTCGACCTCGGCGGGCACGAGATCGGCGAGGCGCACCACGCGCACCGACTCCTCGGGGCCGTCGACGTCGCGGCCGACCACCACCGGCGTCGACGGGTCGCGGTACTTGAGCAGCAGGTCGCGGGCCGCCTCGACCTGCCAGGTCCGCGACCGTGACGCCGGGTTGTACAGCGCGATCGCCATGTCGGCGTCGGCGACCGCGGCGAGCCGGCGCTCGACGACGTCCCACGGCTTGAGGCGGTCGGACAGCGAGATCATCGCGTAGTCGTGGCCCAGCGGGGCGCCGACGCGGGCCGCGACGGCCTGGGCCGCGGACACCCCGGGCACGACACGCACGGGGACGTCCGGGTAGTCGGCGGCGGCGACCTCGACGACCGCGGACGCCATCGCGAACACCCCGGGGTCGCCGGACGACACGACGGCCACGCGGCGCCCGCCCTGGGCAAGGTCGAGGGCGAACGCGGCGCGCTCGGACTCGACCTTGTTGTCCGAGCCGTGCACCCGCTGGCGGGGGTTCACCGGGACCCGCGCGGTGTAGGTCGTGTAGCCGACGACGTCCTCGGCGGCGGCGAGAGCGGCCGACGCCTCGGGGGTCAGCCGGTCGCGGGCGCCGGGCCCGAGGCCGACGACCACGACCTCGCCGACGGCGCGCCCCGCGATCACGGCCTCGGTCTCCGCGCGCGCCGTCGGGGTCGTGTCGGCGTGCACCCGCGAGGGCACGAGTCCGACGCTGAAGTAGGGCACCGAGCCGGGGTCGACGTCGGCGAGGGGGGCCGTGCGCTGGGACGCGGTCGAGGCGCGCTCGACGTAGTGCGCCTCGTCGAGCCGGCCCGACGTCGCGAGCGCGGCGCGGACGTTCGTGAACGTGCGCCCGAGCTTCATCACCGCGGCGGCGTCGGTCGCGGCCAGGCGGGCGGCGAGCTCGTCGGGGGGCAGCGTGCCGGGCAGCACGGTGAGCACCTCGTCGCGCTCCACCAGCGGGCGCCCGAGCGCGGCGGCCGCCGCGGCCACCGACGTCACGCCGGGCACGACCTCGGTGGGGTAGCGGTCGGCGAGACGCTTGTGGAGGTGCATGTACGAGCCGTAGAAGAACGGGTCGCCCTCGGCGACGACGACGACGTCGCGGCCCGCGTCGAGGTGCGCGGCGAGGCGGGCGGCGGCCTCGGCGTAGAACGCGTCGAGCGCGCCCTGGTAGTCGTCGGTGGACTCGGTGGTCACCGGGTAGGTCAGCTGCTCCTCGACCTGCGTGCCGAGGTACTGCGCGACGATCGCGCGGGCGTTCGACCGGCCGTGGCGCGCGCAGTGGTAGGCGACCACGTCGGCGCCGCGGACGAGGTCGACGGCGCGCACGGTCATCAGCGACGGGTCGCCGGGGCCGACCCCGACGCCGTAGAGGGTGCCGGTCACGCGCTGCCCCTACCGGTCGAGCTCCGCTCCGCTGCGTCTCCCGCCCCCAGCGCCAGCGCGTTCACGGCGCCCACCGTCATCGCCGAGCCGCCGCGGCGCCCGTGCACGACGACGTGCTCGAGGCCGGCCGGGTGCCCCACCAGCGCCGCCTTCGACTCCATCGCCCCGACGAACCCGACGGGCAGCCCGAGCACGACCGCGGGGCGCGGTGCGCCCTCCTCGATCATCTCCAGCAACCGGAACAGCGCGGTCGGGGCGTTGCCGATCGCGACGACGGCGCCGTCGAGGTGCTCGCGCCAGAGCTCCAGGGCGGCGGCGCTGCGGGTGGTGCCCGCTGCGGCGGCGAGGTCGGGCACGCGGGGGTCGTTCAGCGTGCACACCACGGCGTTGCCGGCGGGCAGGAACCGCCGGGTGATCCCGCTGGCGACCATCTCGGCGTCGCAGAGCACCGGGGCGCCCGCCCGCAGCGCCCGCTGCGCTGCGGTGATCGCGCCGGGGGAGACCTCGGTGTCGGCGGCGAGGTCGACCATGCCGCACGAGTGGATCATGCGGATGACCACGTCGTGGGCGTCCGCGGGCAGGTGCGCGAGGTCCGCCTCGGCGCGGATGATCGCGAACGAGCGGCGGTAGATCTCCGGCCCGTCGGCGATGTAGGAGGGGACGGCGGACGATCTCGTCCCCGTCTCCGTCGGACCGGCGCTCACGGGCACACCTTCCCTGCTCGGACGATCGTGCGATAGGTCCCGCCGGGCGTGCCCTCCACCACGGCCACCGGCCCGGCCGGCGTGCCGCAGGCCCGCGCGCAGCCCACCCAGTGGGCGTGCAGCGACCCGCCCGCGCGGCCCGCGGCGACGGCGCGGGCGAGGTCGCCGCGGACGTCGGTGTGCGACTTGGCGCAGCGCGGCGCGCCGACACACGCCGAGAGCGTCGACCACGGCGACGGCCCGGTCTCGACCAGACCCTCGAGGCGCGCAGCGGCGTCGGCGGGGGCGTCGCGCAGGACCACCGTGCGCCACGGGGTGACGCGCAGCGTCGCTCCCCCGTCGCCGAGGTCGGCGAGCACCTCGGCGGCCTGCGTGCTGACCTCGCCGAGCCGGGGCAGCACCTCGATGGCCTGCGGCCACGTGAGTGATCTGGGTTGCCAGGGCGACCCATTTCGCTCACGTGGCCGCAGGCCATCGAGCACCGCGTCAGCGCCGACCTCGCGCACGCGCCAGGCGTCGCCGCGCACGGCGAGGAAGGCCTCGACGGCGGCGAGGGCGAGGGCGGCGGGGTCGTCGCTCGTGATCGCGGTGGGCGTGCCGGCGAGGTGGAGATCGCCGCCGAGGACGACGGTGACGTCGGCGTCGAGCCCCAGCACGTCGCCGGAGCCGTCGTCGAGGGCGATCAGCAGGCGCCCGGGGACGTCGGTGCGCCCGCGCAGGGCGTCGGCGACGGCCCGGGCCGGCGCGTCGAGCGCGGGCGAGCGCGGGGAGGCGACGACGCTGCAGGGGACGTCGCGACCGAGGTCGTCGAGCAGCGGCGCGGCGCCCCCGACACGCGACAGCGCGGCGGCGAGATCATCGGCACCCTGGCCCGAGAGGCCCCGCACCTGCCACGATCCCCGCGAGGTCAGCTCCAGGGGAGCGGCGCCCGAGGCTGTGGCAGAGGCCCCGGCCAGCAGGCGCAGCTCCGCAGGGGCGGTCGCGCCGCCCACCGGGCGGAACCGCGCGAGCGCGCCGTCGGCGGCCTCGTGGCGCTGCCACGCACCCGGGCACGCGTCCGGGCGCTCGCGCGGGGCGGCGTCACGTCGTCGGGCTGCGGGCATCCGTGACAGAGTAAGGGTGCCCCACCCTCAACATCTATCTAGGTGTTCAGACATTCACGCCTGGAGGCGCGGTGCTCCTGCTGCTCTCGACCTCGGACACCGATCTGCGCTCGGCGCGGGCCAGCGCACCGGGTGAGGAGGGCGGCTGGCGCTGGGCCAACCCGGCGCGCGTGTCCGTCGGGGACGAGCTGGACGCCCTGCTCGACGGCGTCGACCTCGTCGTCGTCCGGCTGCTCGGCGGCCGCCAGGCGTGGGAGGACGGGCTGGACGCCCTGCTCGCGTCGTCCCAGCCGCGGCCGGTGGTCGTGCTCGGCGGCGAGCAGAGCCCCGACGCCCAGCTGATGGAGTCGTCGACGGTGCCGGTCGGCGTCGCGACCCAGGCGCACCTCTACCTCGCGCAGGGCGGGCCGGAGAACCTCGCCCAGCTCCACCACTTCCTCTCCGACACCGTCCTGCTCACCGGCCACGGCTTCGACCCGCCGGCCGAGATGCCGAGCTGGGGGCGCCTGGACGGCTGGGACGCCACGGGCACCGGCCCCCGCGTCGCGATCGTCTACTACCGCGCGCACCACATGGCCGGGAACACCGCGTTCGTCGACGGGCTGTGCCGCGCGGTCGTCGACGCCGGCGGGGTGCCCGAGCCGGTGTTCTGCTCGTCGCTGCGCAGCCCCGACGACGACCTCGTCGCCGTCCTGCAGCACGCCGACGTCCTCGTCACCACCGTGCTGGCCGCCGGCGGGTCCAAGCCCGCGACGGCGAGTGCCGGCGGCGACGACGAGAGCTGGGACACCGGCGCGCTCGCGGCGCTCGACGTGCCGATCCTGCAGGCGCTGTGCCTGACGCGGACCCGCGACGAGTGGCTCGACGACGACGACGGCGTGAGCCCGCTGGACGCCGCGAACCAGGTCGCCGTCCCCGAGTTCGACGGCCGGATCATCACGGTGCCATTCAGCTTCAAGGAGACCGACGCCGACGGGCTCCCGGTCTACGTCGCCGACCCCGAGCGCGCCGCGCGCGTGGCGGGGCTGGCGGTGTCGCACGCGCGCCTGCGCCACGTGCCGAACGCGGACAAGAAGATCGCGCTCGTCCTCTCCGCCTACCCCACGAAGCACGCCCGCATCGGCAACGCCGTCGGCCTGGACACGCCCGCGTCGGTCGTCGGGCTGCTGGCGGCCATGAAGGAGGCCGGGTACGGCGTCGGCGACGTGCCGGGGCTCGCCGAGGGCGATGGTGACCTCCTCATCCGCGCGCTCATCGACGCCGGCGGCTACGACCAGGACTGGCTCACCGAGGAGCAGCTCGCCGCCAACCCGGCGCGCGTGCCCGTCGACGACTACACGCGCTGGTTCGCCACGCTGCCCGAGGACTTCCGCGCCGGGGTCGAGGAGCACTGGGGCGCGGCGCCCGGGTCGATGTTCGTGCACGACGGCGCGATCACCGTCGCCGCCCTGCAGCGCGACAACGTCGTCGTGATGATGCAGCCGCCGCGCGGGTTCGGCGAGAACCCGATCGCGATCTACCACGACCCCGACCTGCCGCCGAGCCACCACTACCTCGCGGCCTACCGCTGGCTGCAGACGCAGTTCGGGGCGCACGCCCTGGTGCACGTCGGCAAGCACGGCAACCTCGAGTGGCTGCCGGGCAAGACCGCCGCGCTCTCGGCGTCCTGCGCGCCCGACCCGATCCTCGGGGACCTGCCGCTGGTCTACCCGTTCCTCGTCAACGACCCGGGCGAGGGCACGCAGGCCAAGCGCCGCGCGCACGCCACGCTCGTCGACCACCTCGTCCCGCCGATGGCGCGCGCCGAGTCGTACGGCGACCTCGCCCGTCTCGAGCAGCTGCTCGACGAGTACGCGTCGATCCAGGCGATGGACCCCGGCAAGATCACCGCGATCCGCGGCCAGATCTGGCAGCTCATCCAGGCCGCGAAGCTCGACAGCGACCTCGGCGTCTCCGACCAGCCCGACGACGAGCGCTTCGACGACTTCGTCATGCACCTCGACGGCTGGCTCTGCGAGATCAAGGACGCCCAGATCCGCGACGGCCTGCACATCCTCGGCCGCGCGCCGGCCGGGCAGGAGCGCGTCGACATGGTGCTCGCGGTGCTGCGCGCGCGGCAGCTGTGGTCGGGCACGCAGTCGCTGCCGGGGCTGCGCGAGGCGCTGGGCATGGTCGAGGACGGGTCCGCGTCGCGCTCCGACACCGACCGCTTCGAGGAGACCGCCCACTCCCTGGTGCTCGGGATGGAGAAGCGGGGGTGGACCGATCCGGCTGAGGTGACCCTCGAGGTCCTCGGCCGCGCGGACCCGACCGTCACCGACATCCTGAGCTTCGCCGCCACCGAGGTCGTCCCGCGCCTGGACGCGACGACCGACGAGATCACGGGTGTCCTGCACGCCCTCGACGGCGGGCACGTCAAGGCCGGGCCGAGCGGGTCGCCGCTGCGCGGGCTGGTCAACGTCCTGCCGACCGGGCGGAACTTCTACTCGATCGACCCGCGCGCCGTGCCGTCCCGGCTGGCGTGGGAGACCGGGCAGATGCTCGCGGACTCGCTGCTCGAGCGCTATCGCGAGGACCACGAGGGCGAGTGGCCCACGTCGGTCGGGCTGTCGCTGTGGGGGACCGCCGCGATGCGGACGTCGGGTGACGACGTCGCCGAGGCGCTGGCGCTGATGGGCGTGCGGCCGGTGTGGGATGAGGCGTCGCGGCGGGTGACGGGGCTGGAGGTCACGCCGGCGTCTGAGCTCGGGCGCCCGCGGGTGGACGTGGTGCTGCGGATCTCCGGCTTCTTCCGCGACGCGTTCCCGCACGTCGTCGCGACGATGGACGACGCGGTGCAGCTGGTGGCGGGCCTGTCGGACGAGGCGGACGAGGACAACTTCGTCGCGGCGCACGCGCGGGCGGACGCGGCGTCGGGGTCGTCGTGGGAGGCCGCGACGACGCGCATCTTCGGCTCGCCCCCCGGCGCGTACGGGGCCGGCCTGCTGCAGGCGATGGACTCCCGCGAGTGGCGCGGCGACGCCGACCTCGCCGAGATCTACACGACCTGGGGCGGGCACGCGTACGGGCGCGGGCGCCAGGGCGAGTCGGCGGTCGACGAGATGCGGGCGGCGTACCGGCGGATCGCGGTGGCGGCCAAGAACATCGACACCCGCGAGCACGACATCGCCGACTCCGACGACTACTACCAGTACCACGGCGGCATGATCGCCACGGTCCGCGCGCTGACCGGGGCGGCGCCGGCCGCGTACGTCGGCGACTCGACGCGTCCGGAGAACGTGAAGACGCGCTCGCTGATCGAGGAGACGGCGCGGGTGTTCCGCTCGCGCGTCGTCAACCCGCGCTGGATGGCCGCGATGCGCCGGCACGGCTACAAGGGCGCGTTCGAGATGGCCGCGACCGTCGACTACCTGTTCGGCTGGGACGCGACGGCGGGCACGGTCAGCGACTGGATGTACGGCTCGCTGACCGAGAACTACGTCCTCGACCCCGAGAACCGCGCGTTCCTCCGCGAGGCCAACCCCTGGGCGCTGCACGGCATGGCGGAACGCCTGCTCGAGGCCGTCGACCGCGGGCTGTGGGAGTCGCCGGACCCGGCGATGGTGGAGTCGCTCCGCGAGGCGTTCCTCGAGGCCGAGGGCGACGCGGAGGGCTGACGCCACGTGCGTGATCTTCTGAGCTATGGCTCAGAAGATCACGCACGTAGGGGTCAGGGCTCGATGACCAGGCGGCCGAGGGCGGCGCGGGCGTCGAGGGCGGCGACGGCGTCGGCGGCGCGGTCGAGGGGGTAGACCTCACCGACGGGCGGGTCGATCGCGCCGGACTCCATGAGCGGCAGGAGCCGGTCCCACTCGCGGCGCTGGCTGCCGGGCCGCGGGATGGCGTAGGCGCCCCAACCGACGCCGCGGACGTCGATGTTGTTCAGCAGCAGGCGGTTGACCTTCACGGTCGGGATGTCGCCGGCGGTGAACCCGACGACGAGCAGGCGGCCCAGCGGCGCGAGCGAGCGCAGCGAGTCGGTGAAGCGGTCGCCGCCGACCGGGTCGACCACCATGTCCACCCCGCGGCCCCCGGTCAGCTCGGCGACCGCGGCCTTGAAACCCTCGGCCAGGACCGCCTCGTGCGAGCCGACCGACCGGACGAAGTCCGCCTTCTCGGGCGTCGACACCACCGAGATCACGCGGGCGCCCCACGCCCGGGCGAGCTGGATGGTCGCGGTCCCGATGCCGCCCGCGGCCCCGTGGACGAGGACGGTCTCGCCCTCCTGCAGCGCCCCGCGGATCACGAGCGCGAACGACATCGTCAGGTAGTTCATCGGCACGCAGGCCCCCGCGCGGAACGACATCGCGTCCGGCAGCGGGTAGACGGCCTCGACGGGCGCGACGACCTGCTCGGCGAAGGCGCCGATGGTGCTGGTGGCGGCCACGCGGTCGCCGACCGCGAACCCGCTGTCCGGCGAGGCCTCCCGCACGGTCCCGGCCAGCTCGCCACCGAGGACGAAGGGGCGCTCGGGCTTGTACTGGTAGCGGTCCTGGGTGAGCAGCAGGTCGGGGAACGTCACCCCGGCCGCCGCGACGTCGACGAGGACCGAGCCCTCGGCCGGCTCGGGCGCGGGGACGTCGCCGATCTCGAGGGCGGCGGGGCCGTCGGTGCTGACGACGCGGACTGCGCGCATCTCTACCTCCTAGGCATAGCGGGGATTGGCCACGGCGAGGCGGGTGAGGACGGCCGAGCGGACCGCGGCGGCGACGGGTCCGTCGGCGGGGTCGAGGGCGCCGGAGCGCAGCCCGCCGCCCAGCTCGGCGTCGTCGGCGCACCCCGCGGCGGCCAGCGCCGCCCGGTGCTCCGAGGGATCGGACGCGAGCTCGCGCGCCACGATGCCCAGCGCGTTGCGGGCGACGCGGGCGAGATAGCGCGAGCGGTCGTCGCCGACGACGAGCTCGTCGGCGAGGAAGCCGCGCACCGCCTCGAGCAGCTCGTCCACGGTGGGGCACTCGGCAGGGGGGCGCTCGGCAGTGGGGCGCGCGACGGTCGGCACGGCCGGGACCCCGGAGACGAGACCCAGCGCCAGCAGCGCGTCGTACTCCGCCTCCACGGCGCGCCGGCCGAGCACGGCGAGCTCCATCGACCGCTCGGTGCCGCCGAGGTGGCGCTCGGCCTGGATGCGGCAGATCACCGCCCAGTGCACGCAGCCGTAGACCTCCCACCAGCGCACGGCGTCGGTGTCCGGCGCGGCACCCGCCACCTCGGCGTAGCCCGCGAGCAGCTCCTCGCGGCTCCCGAAGCCGCCGACCTCGGCCTGCGCCCCGAACCGCCAGGCCCGCGTGCAGACCCAGCCGAGGTCCTCGCGCGGGTCGCCGAGGTGGGCGAGCTCCCAGTCGAGCACCGCGGCGAGCCCGTCGGGCGCGACGAGGAGGTTGCCGTTGCGGAAGTCCCCGTGCACGACGGTCGGGGGGACGGCGGGCGGGCGGTGCGCGGCGAGCCACCGGAACGCGACCTCGAGTCCGGGCCGGGTCTCGCCGAAGCCGTCGTACGTCGCCCGCAGGTCGGCGAGCGGGTCGGTCACGGTCGGGAGGGACGGGACCTCGCGGGGATCGATCGCGTGGATGCGGGCGAGCACGCGACCGAGCTCGCGGGCCATGCCCTCGCGGGCCGCCGCCCAGCGCTCGTCGCGGAGCAGGCGCCCCGGGAGCGACTCGCCGGCCACGTGCTCCATGACGAGGTACGGCGTGCCGATCGCGTCCGTGCCGTCGCCGGCCCGCAGCAGCGGCGGCACGGGGAGCCCCGCGCGGGCGGCGGCGCGCAGGCACTCGGCCTCGCGGGCCATCTCCGCCGGGCGCGGCGCGCCGGGCGGGTCGCGGCGCAGCACGAGCCGGCGCCCGTCGGCCTCGAACGTCCAGGTCTCGCGGCTGGCGCCTGCGGAGAGCCTGCGCAGGTCGGTGACCGTGCCCCCGAGCACCTCGGCCAGCGCCGGGACCAGCTCGTCGGGGGTCCGCGGCACCGTCACGGGCGGTGCGCCACGGCGTCGAGGGCGATCCGCTGGTGGCGCGCGACGATCTCGTCGGCCTCGGTCGCGCCGCCCGGCCGGTACCAGGCGGCGACGCCGGTGCACGCCGTCGTGATGAACCGCGAGGCGTCGTCGGGCTGCGGGGTGGCGAAGGCGCCGCTGCGCACGCCGTCGCGCACGACACGGTCGAAGAACCGCTGCTGCGCGTCGCGCTTGGCGACGATGAGGTCGCGGCCCGGCGCCTCGAGGGCGCGGATCTCGCTGTTGCCGATGAGGCTCTCGCGCTGCGACTCCATGTGGACCCGCACGTGCGCGCCGACGATCGCCCGCAGCTTGTCGGCGTCGTCGGGCCCCGCTTCGTCGAGGGCCGCCTCCGTGGCCTCGATCAGCACGTCGAGCCCCCGGTCGCAGAGCATGACGAGCAGGCCCTGCTTCGAGCGGTAGTGGTGGTAGAGCACCGCGGGGCTGGTGCCGGCGGCCGTGGCGATGTCGCGCACGGACGTCCCGTGGTAGCCGCTCGCGGCCATCACCTCGACCGCGGCGGCGAGCAGCGTCGCCGCCGTGGGCTCGTCGCCGGGGCGGACGAGCACGGTCGGCGGCGGCCCGGGCCGGGCGGCGTCACGGGCGCGCCGGGTCGGCGCCGACGTGGCGGTCTCCGTGCGAGGCATGGGTAGCAGCCTAGCGCGTTGAACGAGCGTTCAACATGGTGTTGACGTTGTGAGCTGCGTACCCATACGTTGCTTGAACGGGCGTTCGACGACGACGTGATCGGGTGGGAGGTGTCCGGATGGCGGGTCCCTACGCGGGGCTGCGGGTCTTCGACCTCAGTCACGTGATCGCCGGTCCGTTCTGCACGCGCATGCTCGCCGACATGGGTGCGGACGTGGTGCGCGTCGAGCAGCCGGCCGGCGACCTCATGCGCGCCCTCCCGGTCCGCGTCGGCGACCCCGCCGACCGCGTCTCGAGCGCGTACGCGCAGTACAACACCGGCAAGCGCTCGCTCGGGCTGGACCTGAAGGACCCGCACGGGCTCGAGCTCGCCCTGCGCCTGGCGGACTGGGCCGACGTGGTCGTCGAGAACTTCGCGCCGGGGGTGCTCGGGAAGCTGGGCCTCGGCTGGGACGTCCTGCACGCCCGCGATCCCCGCACCATCCTGTGCTCGCTGTCGACGTTCGGCGCCGAGGGCCCGTACGCGCACCTGTCGGGCTTCGGGCTCGTCGCCGAGGCGTACTCCGGCCTGATGTCGCTGACCGGCGAGGACGGCGGGCCGCCGATGCACTTCGGCACCGCGCTCGCCGACGTCAACTCCGCGGTGCACGCGCTCGCGGCCCTCGGTGCCGCGCTGTACCGGCGCCAGGCCACCGGCGAGGGCACGCACGTCGACGTGTCGGCGTTCGACTCGCTGTTCGCGATGATCGACCAGCAGCCCGCCGCCGGCGCCGTCACCGGGGGAGCGGCGGTGGGCGGCAAGTACGGCAACCGCCACACGACGAGCGTCCCGTCCGGCGTCGCCACCTGCGCCGACGGCACCCACCTCGCGTACGGGATGGCCGGCGACGTCTTCTTCGCGCGCCTCGTGACGGCGATGGACGCGCCGGACCTGGGCGAGCGCTACGGCGCGGTCGCGGCGAGGGTGGCCGACCCCGGCCCGCTCTACGACCGCATCGAGGCCTGGGCCGCCACCTGGCCCACCGCCGACGACCTGGTGGCGCACCTGGTCGCCCACGGCCTGTCCGCCGCCCGCATCCGCGGGGTCCGCGAGAATCTCGACGACCCCCACCTCATCGCCCGCGGCACCCTGCAGCCCGTCGACTTCGCCGGGCACGGCGAGGCGCTCATGCCGACCGCGCCGTTCCGGTTCTCCGGGGCGGAGGTGCGCCCCGGCCGCGCCCCGGGACCGGTCGCCGCCGACACCGACGGGGTCCTCGCCGACGTCCTCGGCCTCAGCCCGGACGAGGTGACCGCTCTGCGTCGGAACGGCGTCGTGCACGGACCACCCACCCGAGACAACGATGGAGGCACCCGGTGACCGTCAGCCTGGAACGGTCCGAGGACGGGCACGTCGCGACCCTGCGGTTCGCGAGCGACCACCCCATGAACGTGTTCACCACCGCGACCCTCGAGACGATGCTCGAGCGCGTCCGCGAGGTCGGCGCGGACCGGGACGTCCGGGTCCTGCTGGTGGCCGGCAAGGACACCGTGTTCTCCGGCGGCGCCGACCTGAACGACCTCGGCGGGCTCGACGACGACGCCTACCGCCACTACATCGCCACCGAGTACCGGCTCTTCGCCGAGATCGAGGCCCTCCCGCTGGTCACCGTGGCGCTCGTCGCCGGGCCCTGCGTCGGGAACGCCGCCGAGCTCGCGCTGGCGTGCGACTTCCGCATCGTCACGTCCGACGCGCGGATCGGCCTGCCGGAGATGCGGGTCGGGTTCGTCGCCCCCTCGCAGCGCCTGACGGCCTACGTCGGGATCGGCAAGGCCAAGGAGCTGCTCTACGGCGGGCGCCTGCTCGCCGCCGACGAGGCGCTCGGGCTCGGCCTGGTCACCACCGTCACCGACGACCTCCCCGCCGAGGCCGCCAAGGCGGCGGCCCGGTACGCCGGCTACGCGGCCACCGCGCTCGCGGCCACGAAGCGCGGCATCCACCGCTGCTACGGCATCGACGCCGACCCGCCCGGTCGCACGTTCGACGCGCAGGAGCAGGCCGCCGCGTTCGCCACGTTCCGCGGCCCCGACTACGCCGAGGGCGCCGCCGCCACGCTCGAGGGCCGCCGCCCCGTCTTCACCGCCCCGCGTGCCACCGGAGGGCCCACCGCATGATCGTCGACTTCCTGGCCGGCGCCGTCCCCGACGCCGAGGCCTTCGCCCTCTCGGAGGCCGTCACCCAGGGCCGCCTGCGCGGCTACGCCGAGCACTTCGGCGGCGACCTCGCCCCGGCCCGCACCCACGACGAGGTCACCGCGCGCTGGGCCGCCGCCCGCGAGACCGCGCGGGACAAGGCGCCGTCGGAGGAGGACTTCCTCCGCATGCTCGACGAGGGCGGGATCGGCCTCGCCGGCGTCTACACCGAGGCGTTCGGGTCGCGGCTGGGCGTGCCGACCGCCGGCAACCAGGTCGTCGCGGACTTCGTCGCCCGCCACCCGGACCGCGTCGTCGGCTTCGCCGGCATCGACCCGTGGGAGCTCGACGCGGCCCGCCGGGTGGACGAGGCGGTGGCGAGCGGCCTGTCCGGTGTCGTGCTCTCGCCGTTCAAGCAGCAGCTGCTGCCCGAGGACCCGCGGATGGCCCGGGTGTACGGGCGCTGCGAGGCGCTCGGCGTCCCCGTGCTCCTGCACACCGGGATCAACTGGTCGCTCGACGCCGCGTACGACGTCGGGCACCCGCGCCACATCGACGCCGTGGCCCGCGCGTTCCCCGACCTGACGCTCGTCTGCCTGCACGCCGGCTGGCCCTGGGTCGAGGACATGATGATGGTGACCTGGCGGCACGCGAACGTGTACGTCGACCTGTCGGCGCACCGGCCGCGGACCTTCGCCCGGCCGAGCTCGGGCTGGGAGGCGCTGCTGCGCTTCGGCAACCGCCAGCTCGCCGACCGCGTGCTCTTCGCGTCCACCTGGACGCTGCTCGGCATCCCGCCGGCGACGCTCGCCGACGAGGTCCGCGAGCTGCCCCTCGACGACGCGGTCGTCGAGCAGTGGCTCGGCGGCAACGCCCTGCGCCTGCTGGGGAGGTCGTAGTGCTCGTCGGGGACATCGTCCGCCACCACGCCCGCTCCCGGCCGGGCTCGGTCGCCCTCGTCGTCGAGGGCCGGGAGTACACCTACGGCGCGCTGCAGGACCTCGTCGAGCGGACCGCGGGCGCGCTCGCCGCCCGCGGCATCGGGCACGGCGACCGGGTCGCGGTGCTCGCCAAGAACGGCCTCGAGTACGTCGCGCTCTACTTCGCCAACGCCGCCCTCGGGGCGATCCTCGTGCCGCTGAACTTCTGGCACCGCGGCCCCGAGCACGCCTACACGATCGGCGACGCCGACCCGGCCCTCTGGTTCGTCGAGGCCGGGTACGACGAGGTCGCCCGCGAGGCCCGCGAGGCGCACCCGGACCTGCCCGTGCTGCGGATCCCGGGGCCCGAGGGCGACCGCACCGACTGGGACGCGTTCCTGGCCGCCGCCGTCGAGCCGCCGCCCGCGGTGGTCGCCGACGACGACATCCACATGATCCTCTACACCTCCGGGACCACCGGGCGCCCGAAGGGCGCGATGCTCTCGCACCGGCGCACCGTCGACGACGCCTTCGCCATGGCCACGGTGCTGCGCGCCGACGACCGCGACGTCTTCATGAACTACTTCCCGCCGTTCCACGTGGGCAACTGGGACCACATGAAGCCGTTCCTGCTGGTCGGCGGCACGGTGATCCTGCTGCGCGAGTTCGATCCCGGCGTCGTGCTCGAGCTGCTGCCGCAGCACCGCGTCTCGGTGGTGCTCGGTGTCCCGACGATGCTGCACGCGCTGATCACCCACGAGCGCTTCGCGGCCACGGACACCTCGTCGATCCGGCTGCTCTACTACGGCGCCTACGACCCCAGCGGGATCATGGACCGCACCGCCGACGCGCTCGGGGCCCGCGGGGGCAAGGTGGCGTTCGCGCACACCTACGGGCTCACCGAGGGCGGGCCCTTCGTGACGTGGTGCCCGCCCGGGGACGTGTTCGCGCGCTGGGGGTCGATCGGGCGCCCGATGCCCGGTGTCGACGTCGCGCTGCTCGACGACGACGGCGGCGAGGTCGCGCCGGGCACGCCCGGCGAGATCTGCGTGCGCGGGCCCCGGATGAGCGGCTACTGGCGCAACGAGGAGGCCACGAAGGCCGCGCTCGCCGGCGGGTGGCTGCACACCGGCGACGTCGCCGTCGCCGACCCTGACGGCTTCCTGACGATCGTCGACCGGAAGAAGGACATGATCCGCTCCGGCGGCCAGAACGTCTGGTCCAAGGAGGTCGAGGACTGCCTCGCCCAGCACCCCGGCGTCGCCGACGCCGCGGTGATCGGCGTCCCCGATCCCGTCTACGAGGAGCAGGTCGTCGCCGTCGTCGTGCCGACGGCCGAGGCCACCCCGGCGCTGGCCGAGGAGCTCGCGACGTTCGTGCGCACCCGGATGGCCGGGTACAACACGCCGCGGCAGGTGCACTTCGTGGCCGAGTTCCCGCGCACCGCGGTCGGCAAGATCCAGAAGCACGTGCTGCGCGAGAGGTTCGGGCAGTGACCATCCCCGAGCTCCTCGAGGCGCTGGACGCCTTCATCGCCGCCGAGATCGACCCGCTGCAGGCGCAGGACGACAACGAGCGGTTCTTCGACCACCGCCGCGAGTGGGCCCGCACCGACTTCGAGGGCGGCGGGCTGCCCCGCCCGGAGTGGGAGGAGCTGCTGGCCGAGGCCCGCCGGCGGGCCGACGCCGCGGGCTTCCACCGGCTCTCGCTGCCCGCCGAGCTGGGCGGCTCCGACGCCGGCGACGCCGTCATGGCGGCGGTCCGCGAGCACCTCGCCCACCGCGGCCTCGGGCTGCACAACGACCTGCAGAACGAGCACTCCGTCGTCGGCAACCTGGTGTTCGCCCACCTGCTGCACCTCTACGGGACCCCCGAGCAGCGCGCCGAGCTCGTCGAGCCGTCGATCACCGGCGAGCGCGGCATCGCGTTCGGGCTCACCGAGCCCGACCACGGCAGCGACGCCACCTGGCTCGAGACCACCGCGCGCCGCGACGGCGACGACTGGGTGATCGACGGCGCCAAGCGCTGGAGCACCGGGGTGCACCGGGCGAGCCACGAGCTCGTGTTCGCCCGGACCTCCGGCGACGCGGGCAGCGCGCGCGGCATCACCAGCTTCCTGGTCCCCACGGACACGCCGGGCTTCGAGGTGCCGCGCTACTGGTGGACGCTGAACATGCCCACCGACCACGGCGAGGTCGTGCTGCGCGACGTGCGGGTGCCCGCGTCGGCGGTGTTCGGCGAGGAGGGCGAGGCGCTCGCCGTCGCCCAGACGTTCGTGCACCAGAACCGCATCCGCCAGGCCGCGTCGAGCCTCGGAGCCGCGCAGTACTGCATCGACCGGGCCGTCGCGTACGCGACCGAGCGCCACACCTTCGGCCGGCCCCTGGCGAGCCGGCAGGCGATCCAGTGGCCGCTCGTCGAGCTGCACACCGAGGCGGCCATGCTGCGCGCCCTCGTCCGCGAGACGGCCGCGGAGCTCGACGCGTGCCGCGCCGACGGCCGCCCCGAGGTGTCGATCGGGCACCAGGTCTCGATGTGCAACTACCGCGCCAACCGCCTGGTCTGCGACGCCGCGGACCGCGCCATGCAGGTCTTCGGCGGGATGGGCTACTCCCGCCACGAGCCGTTCGAGCACATCTACCGCCACCACCGTCGCTACCGGATCACCGAGGGCGCCGAGGAGGTCCAGATCCGCCGGGTCGCGGGCCGCCTGTTCGGGTTCCTCTGACCCCATCACCCCTGTCCACCGACCGTCGCGCAGGACGGCCGGGTGGTCGCTGACGCCCTGAGCACCCCGACACCTGGAGAACCCATGGACGACCGCCCCGACCCCCGAGCCACGGCGGTCATCGCGACGCCGGCCTTCACCGAACTGGTCCGCAGCCGACGGCGCTTCGTCGTGCCGGCGACGATCGTGGGCTTCGGCGCCTACCTCGCGATCATCGTCGTCTCGGGCTTCACGGACGTCCTGAGCGGCCCGGCCCTCGGCGTCGTGAGCTGGACCTTCGTGCTCACGGTCCTCGTCTTCCCGCTGGTGTGGCTGCTGACCGGGCTCTACGTCCGCCGCGCCCAGCACTGGGACGAGCTCGCCGACCGGGCGTTCGCCGAGGCGTCCGTCGACGCGGGGAGCAGCGTCCGATGACCGTCGACCCGATCACGATCACGATCTTCGTCGCCGTGATCGCCCTGACCCTCGCCATCACGTGGTGGGCCGGGCGCCGCAACCGCAGCGCCGCCTCCCACTACGTGGCCGGCGGCCAGATCACGGGCTGGCAGAACGGCCTGGCCATCGTCGGCGACCTGCTCTCGGCGTCGACGTTCCTCGGCGTCGCGGGCCTCCTGGCCCTGCAGGGCGTGTACGGCTTCTACCTGGTCGCGGGCGGGCTGGTGGCGTTCCTGCTCGTGCTGCTGCTGGTGGCCGAGCCGCTGCGCAACCTCGGGCGGTTCACGATCGCCGACGTCCTCTCCAGCCGCTTCCGCTCGCGCGGCGTGCGCGCCGTGATGGCCGTGAACACGCTGGTGGTCACGATCTTCTACATGATCGCGCAGCTGGTCGGCGCCGGCGTGCTCATCGGGCTGCTGATCGGCATCCCGTACTGGGTCGCGGTGATCGTCGTCGGCGTGCTCATGGCCGTCTACATCACGGTCGGCGGCATGCTCGCCACGACCTGGATCCAGATCGTCAAGGCCGTGATGCTGCTCGCCGCGATGGCCCTGCTCGTGGTGCTCACCCTCGCCCGGTTCGGCTTCGACCTCGGGCTCATGTTCCGCACCGTGGCCGAGACGTCGGCGACCGACCTGTTCGCGCGGGCCAGCGGGGTGATGCCGGGCCTGGAGCTGGTGTCGGTCGCGGTCGCGCAGGTCCTGGGGACCGCGGCCCTGCCCCACATCCTCATCCGCTTCTTCACCGTGCCCGACGCCAAGGTGGCGCGGCGGTCGATGAGCGTGGCGCTGTGGATCCTCGGGCTGGCGTTCCTGGCCATGCCGTTCATCGGCTACGGCGCGGCGGCCCTGGTGGGCCAGGTGCAGATCAAGGCGGCGAACTCGGCGGGCAACCTCGCCGCGCCCCAGCTCGCCGAGCTCCTCGGCGGGCCGGTGCTCTTCGCGATCGTCTCGGCCGTCGCCTTCGCGACCATCCTCGCCGTCGTCGCCGGTCTGGTGATCGCGGGCTCCGGGGCCGTCGCGCACGACCTCTACAGCTCGCTGTTCCGCCGCGGGCAGGCGAGCGACGCCGAGCAGGTCAAGGCCGGGCGCATCGCGGCCGTCGCCATCGCGGCGGTGTCGATCCTGCTGGCCCTCGGCGCGCAGGACACGAACATCGCCCTGCTCGCGCTGATGGCCGTCGTCGTCGCGGCGAGCGCGAACGTCCCGGTCCTCGTCCTGCTGCTGTTCTGGCCCCGGCTGAACACCCGGGGTGCGAGCACGGGCATCGTCGCGGGCCTGGTCAGCTCGGTGGTGCTCGTGCTGGTGGGTCCCGGCGTGATGGGCGAGGCGGCGCTCTTCCCGCTGTCCTACCCGACGCTGGTGTCCGTGCCGATCGGCTTCCTCGGGTGCTGGCTCGGCACCATCACCAGCCGGCCCGCAGCCGGGCAGGAGCTCCCGTACGAGGACATGCACGTCCGCGCGATGACCGGCCGCGACCCGGTCGACGCCTGAGGGCTGACGCCACGTGAGTGATCTGGGTTGCCAGGGCAACCCAGATCACTCACGTGCGCGGAGCGCCTCAGTACGGGGCGTACGCCCAGCCCAGCGGGTGCTGGAAGTGGTCGATCGGGACGATGCCGACCTTGCCGTGCGCGCTCGACGAGACCACGCGGCCGTCGCCGAGGCTCAGGGCGACGTGGGCGTTCGCGGACGTGTTGTAGAAGACCATCGCGCCGCGCGGGGCGTTCTGCCAGTCCGAGTGCTGGTCCTGCGAGCGCCAGTCCTGGCGCGCGCTGCCGTAGTGGCCCTGCGTGCCGAACGCGTTCTCGACCGCCCGCTCGCAATAGCCCTCGTAGCGCGTCGTGCCGATCCGCGACTCGAAACGGTCGATCGCGTCCTCGATCTTCCGGGAGTGCGCCGCGGCCGCCTGCTGGCGCTGTGCGGCCTTCGTCAGCTCGGGCACGGTCGCGGCGGCCGAGGTGACCTCGCCGTGCACCGGCGCGACGGACGCCGACGGGGTGTGGTGCGAGGCCAGGTTCAGCTCCGCGGTGGTCGACCCGGTGTCGGGCAGGGCCAGATCACCGGTGTCACCGGCGTGCGAGCCGAGCACGGCCGCGCCGACGGCGCCGACCGCGATGCCGAGGACGGCGGTCATCTGCTGGGGGGAACGCCGGGGCAGGGCAGCAGTCATGGTGTCGGGGTCACCTCCGTCGACGGTCCGGTCGGGGAGCGGGGGAGCGTGACCGGGCCGTGATGCGAAGGAGATTAGCCCACGAACTGCGGCGCGCCAGTGCGACGGGGGCGATTTCCGCAATTCAGGACGCGACTTGACCAGTTCTTGGGAATCGGGCCGGGAATCGAATGCACCCGATTCCCGGCCCGATGTCCGGATTCAGCTCAGGGCGGCCGTGTCCCGGTTGACCCAGCTCATGTCGCCGGTGCGGTTCCCGGTCGGCACCAGTGCCGAGAGCGCGGCCACGTCGTCGGCGTCGAGCACGACGTCGCGCGCCCCGAGGTTCTCCTCGAGGTAGGCCCGGCGCTTGGTGCCCGGGATCGGCACGACGTCGTCACCCTGGGCCAGCAGCCACGCCAGCGCCACCTGCGCCGGCGTCGCACCACGGCGCTTCGCGACCTCGCGGACCTGCTCCACCAGCGCCAGGTTCTCCTCCAGCGCGCCCTCGGCGAAGCGGGGCAGGGTGCGGCGGAAGTCGTCGCTCGCGAGGTCGCGCACCGACGCGTCGGTGAGCATCCCGCGCCCCAGCGGGCTGTAGGGCACGAGCCCGATCCCGTGCTCGCGGGCGGCCGGCACCACGGACGCCTCGATGTCGCGGCTGAACAGCGACCACTCCGACTGCAGCGCCGCGATCGGCGCCACCGCGGCGGCCCGGTGCACGGTCTCCGCCGACGCCTCGGACAGCCCGAGGTGGCGGACCTTGCCCGCGGTCACGAGCCCGGCCATCGCGCCGACGGTCTCCTCGACCGGCGTCGCCGGGTCCGGGCGGTGCAGGTAGTACAGCTCGACGTGGTCGACGCCGAGACGCTGGAGCGACCCGTCGATCGAGCGCCGCACGTAGTCCGGCGACCCGTCGACCTGCCCGTTCGGGTAGCCGGTGGCCGGGTCGGTCTGGATGCCGAACTTCGTCGCGAGCGTGACCTCGTCGCGGCGTCCGGCGATCGCCTCGCCGACGAGGCGCTCGTTCTCGCCGTTCGCGTACACGTCGGCGGTGTCGAGGAAGGTGACGCCGAGGTCGAGCGCGCGCCGGACGGTGGCGATCGACTCGTCGCGGTCGGCGGGCCCGTAGGCCCAGTTCAGGCCCATGCAGCCCAGCCCCAGCGAGGGGACGGGCAGCGGGCCGAGGTGGCGGTCGGACACGGTTTCTCCCTGAGTCACGGCAGTGGAAGGCAGCACGAGATGGCCCCGGGCCACGTCGGCCGGGGTGAGCGAGCGGAGGGGACGGGCGCTACGACCCGCAGGACCCGCCGTAGGTCGTGATCTTGTAGTCGACGACCGCGAGCGCGCCCTGCAGATCCCGGAGGCGGTTGAGGATGTCGTCGCGGTGCGCCTCGAGGAGCGCCAGGCGCTCGGGCTCGGTGCCCGGCCCCTGCTTGACGAGCTCGACGTAGCGGGCGATGGCGGCGATCGGCATGTCCGAGTCGCGCAGCCGGGTGATGAACACGACCCGGCCCACGGCCTCGCGGTCGTAGAGGCGGCGGCCCGCGGCGTCCCGCGGGACCTCCACCAGCCCGATGCGCTCGTAGTAGCGCAACGTGTGGGCCGACAGGCCGGTCAGCTCCGCCACCTCGGCGATGGACATCTGCTCGTGGACCTCGAGGTCGCGCACCAGCTCGACCGTGAGCGAGGGCAGCTCGCCCTCGGTCGTCTCGATCAGGCCCCGCAGCCGGTCCGTCGTCACGCTCACGGGAACGACCGTAGGACTTCGAGTGCGGTCGAAGGCAAGCGATCCCGGGCAGGATGGGCGTGTGGATCAGGCCACCGCGGTCTTCGACGGGCAGCGCCCCCGCCTGTTCGGCATCGCCTACCGGATGCTCGGCTCCGCGCACGACGCCGAGGACGTCGTCCAGGACGCCTGGCTGCGGTGGGCCGGCCACGAGGAGACCGTCGACAACCCCGCCGCGTGGCTGACCACCGTCGTCACCCGGCTCTGCCTCAACCGCCTCGACTCCGCGCGCGCCCGCCGCGAGACCTACGTCGGCCCGTGGCTGCCCGAGCCGATCCTCACGGACGACCCGGCCACCACGCTCGAGGAGCGCGAGTCCGTCTCGCTCGCCCTGCTCACCACGCTCGAGCGCCTCACCCCGCCCGAGCGCGCCGTCTACGTGCTGCGCGAGGCGTTCGGCCACAGCCACGCCGAGGTCGCGGCCGTCCTCGACGTCACCGAGGCCGGGTCGCGCCAGCTGCACACACGGGCGCGCCGGCACCTCGCGGCCGTCCCGACGGTGTCGACGACCCCGGCCGACGTGGGCCCGCTGCTCGCCCGCTTCGTGGCGGCCGCCCGCGACGGCGACCTCGCCGGCCTCGAGGCGCTGCTGGCCGCCGACGTCACCGTGTGGTCGGACGGCGGCGGGAAGGTCAAGGCCGCCCGGCGGCCGGTCCACGGCCGGGAGGCGGTGGCGCGGTTCCTCGTCGGCATCCTCGGGCCGGGCCGATGGCACGGCACCGGCGCGGCGGCCGAGGTCAACGGCGCGCCGGCGGTCCTCGCCTTCCTCGACGGCCGGCTGGACGGTGTCCTGACCGTCGAGGGGGACGGAGAGGTGCGAGCCGTCCGGATCCTCCGAAACCCCGACAAGCTCGCCTTCCTCGCCGGGCAGCTGTCACGTTCCGAGGGGCTGTCCGGTCGACCTTCCTGACGGGCGCCGCCGGGGCGCCGGACAGGACCGGGAGGACGTCATGACCGTGCTGATGACCGGGGGGACGGGCACGCTGGGGCGCGCGCTCGTGCCGATGCTCGACGAGCCGCGCGTCCTGAGCCGCCGTGACGGACCGGGACGGGCCGTCGGCGACCTGGACACCGGCGCGGGCCTCGACGCCGCGCTGGCCGGGGCGTCGACGGTGCTGCACCTCGCGAGCCGGCCGAAGGGCGACGCGGCGTCCACCGCGCGGGTGGTCGCGGCCGCACGGCGCGCCGGGGTCGGGCACCTCGTGCACATCTCGATCGTCGGCGCCGACCGCATCCCGCTGGGCTACTACCGCGAGAAGGTCCGCAGCGAGGAGGTCGTCGCCGACTCCGGGGTGCCGTGGACGATCCTGCGCGCCACCCAGTTCCACGACCTGCTCGCGACCCTCTTCGCGACCACCGCCCGCGCCGGCGTCCTCCCCGTGCTCGCCGGGGCGTCCTTCCAGCCGGTCGCGGTCGAGGACGTCGCCGCCCGCCTCGCCGCGCTCGCCGCCGGCCCGCCCCAGGGCCGCGTGCCCGACCTCGGCGGCCCCGAGGTCCGCACGATGGCCGACCTCGCGCGGACGTGGGCGCAGGTGACCGGCCGACGGCGCCCGGTGGTGCCGCTGCGCCTGCCCGGGGCGATCGCGCGGGGCTTCCGCGCGGGGGCGAACCTCGCGCCCGAGCACGCCGAGGGCGTCGGCACCTTCGAGCAGTTCCTCGCCGCGGGGGTGGCCCGGTGATCGCCCGGGTGCTCCTCGCCGTCCTCGCGGCGATGCAGTTCGTCATCGGGCTCTGGGCGCTGTTCCTGCCCCTGGCGTTCTACGAGGTCTTTCCGTACGGCGGCACGCCCTGGGTCGCCCTGCTCCCGCCGTACAACGAGCACCTCGTGCGCGACCACGGCGCCGGCACGCTCGCGCTCGGCGTCGCCCTCGCGTTCGCCGTGTGGTGGCCGGAGCGCCGGCTGGTCATCGCGGTGATCGTGTCGTTCCTGGTGTTCGCGGTGCCGCACGCGGTGTTCCACACGTTCCACCTCGAGCACTTCCCGCTCGTGGACGCGATCGGCCAGCAGGCCGCGTTCGCGCTCGAGATCGTGCTGGCGATCGCCGTGCTGGTGGCGCTGCCGCGGGAGCGCGTCAGGCGGTGAAGCCCCGGACGACGTCGGTGATCGAGGCCCGGAGGCCGGCGTCGTCGCGCGGGGGCCGTCCGGCGCCCGCGAGCTGGTCGAAGGCGAGGCCGTCGAGGCAGGCGACGAGGTCGTCGGCCCGGCGCCGCGGCTCGGCGATGCCGAGCCCGGCAAGGGTGTCCGCGACCCGCTCGCGGATCAGCGCCCCCGTGGTGCGCAGCGCGGTCTCGAGCTCCGGGCGCCGGGTCGACTCCAGCGCGAGCTCCCAGCGCGCGAGCAGCCGTTCGTGGTCCTTCGCCACCCAGCGCCCGACGATCGCGACGCACGCCTCGACGAGGGCGTCGACGGACCTGATCGCCGGGGTGCCGCTCGCCATCTCCTCGAGCGTGCGCGCGGCCATCCGTTCCACGCAGGCCTGCAGGAGCGCCGAGCGGGTGCGGAAGTAGTACGAGCTCGTGCCCTCCGCGAGCCCGGCGGCGGCGTCGACGGCGCGGTGCGTCAGGCCGCGGCTGCCGGCCTGCGCGAGCACGGTGGTCGCCGCGTCGGCGAGGACGTCCCGACGGTCCACGAGCAGCCCCTTCCCCCGGTTCCTCTACAGCCGTAGAGTACCCGTTACTACAGACGTAGAGGAGCGTGGGTGATGGCACGGGCGGTCGTGGTCGGTGCCGGGCTCGGTGGTCTGGCGAGCGCGATCGCGCTGCGCCGGCGCGGATGGGACGTCACGGTCCTGGAGCGGCGGGAGCACGCCGCCGAGGCCGGGGCGGGCATCGCGCTGTGGCCGAACGCGCTGCGGGCGCTCGACGTCCTCGGGCTCGGGACGCGGGCCCGCGAGCTCGGCACCGTCGAGATCCACGGCGGCATCCGCACGTCGTCGGGGCGCTGGCTCTCCCGCACCGATGCCGCGGACCTGCGGCGACGCCAGGGCGACGGGGTCGTCGTGCTGGCGCGCCCCGACCTGCACGCCCTGCTGCGCGCCGCGGCCCCCGACCTGCGCGAGGGCGTCGGCGTCCGCGCCGTCGAGCCCGGCGACGCGGACCACCCGGCCGTAGTGCACGACGACGCCGGCGGACGGCACGAGGCCGAGCTGGTCGTCGCCGCCGACGGGGTGCGCAGCGCGGTCCGGGCCGCGATCTGGCCGGAGGCGACGGCGCGGGACACCGGGCACACCGCGTTCCGGCTCGTCGCGGACCACCGGCTCGACGCCGGCGGGGAGAGCTGGGGGCGCGGCGACCTCGTCGGGCTCGCCCCGCTGCCCGGCGATCGCACCTACCTGTACGCGATGGTCCCCACGGCTGAGGTGCCGGTTGACGCCGGTCTGCCCTGGCTTCGCGCGCGGCTCGCGGGCTGGCACGACCCGATCCCCGCGGTGCTCGACGCCGTCGACGGGCCGGTCCTCGTCCACCGGCTCGAGGACCTGCGCCCGCCGTCGTCCTGGCACCACGGCCGGGTCGCGCTGCTCGGCGACGCCGCCCACGCGATGACCCCGAACCTCGGCCAGGGCGCCGCCCAGGCGTTCCTCGACGCGGTCGTCCTCGCCGACGAGGCCACGGCCGACCCCGCGTCGCTCGCCGCCTACGAACGGCGCCGCCGCCCCGTCGCCGAGGCCGTCGCCCGCCGCTCGCGCAGCGCCGGCGACGTCGCGGCCTGGCGCTCCCCGATCGCGGTCGCCCTGCGCAACGCCCTCGTCGCCGCCCTGCCCGCCGCCGCGTCGGCGAGGGCGCTCGACCACCTGCTCGGTACCCCGGACACCCCCACCAAGGAGATGGCATGACCAGCACCCACGTCGTCGTCGGCGCGTCGGGCGGCATCGGCCGCGCCGTGTGCGCCGAGCTCGTCCGCCGCGGCCTGCCCGTCCGCGCGGTGACCCGCTCCGGCACGCCGGTGACCGGCGCCGAGGCGATCGCCGCCGACGCCACCGATCCGCCGGCGATGCGCGCGGTCTGTCGCGACGCCGCCGTCGTGTACCACTGCGTGAACCCGCCGTTCGCCTCGTGGCGCGCGGCGTTCCCGGCGGCCACGCGCGCCCTGCTCGACGCCGCCGGTGCGGCCGGCGCCCGGCTGGTCTTCGCCGACGACACGTGGATGTACGGGCGCGTCGACGCCCCGATGCGCGAGGACACGCCCGTCGCGCCGGTCTCGGGCAAGGGCGTGCTGCGGGCCTGGCTCGCCGAGATGGTGCTCGCCGCCCACGCCCGCGGGGACGTCGAGACCGTGATCGGCCGTGCGCCGGAGCTCTGGGGCCCGGGGGTGGAGTCGCTGCTCGCCGGCGGCGTCTTGGCGAGCGCCGCGCAGGGCCGCACGGCCCGGTGGCCCGGCGATCCCGACCTGCCGATGACCGCCGCCTTCACCCCGGACGTCGGCGCCGCCCTCGTCGAGCTGGCCCTCGCGCCGGCGAGCGCCACGGGCCGCGTCTGGCACACCCCGGTGCCGCCGCCGACCACCGGCCGCGCCTTCGTCGAGCGCGTCTTCGCCGCCGCCGGCCACCCGCCGCGAGTCGGGCGGATCACCCCGGCGATGGTCGCGGCGCTGCGCCTCGTCTCGCCGGTCGCCCGGGAGGGCGCGGAGCTGCTCTACCAGTTCGAGCAGCCGTTCCTCGTCGACGACTCCGCCTTCCGCGCGGTCTTCTCCACCCGCGCGACGGACTGGGACGACGGCATCGCCGAGACGCTGGCCTGGTACCGCGCCGACCCCGACCGCACGCGGCGCCGGCTGGTGCCGGCGTAGAGCGCGGCCCGGGGTCTTGAGCGAAGGGCACCTTCGCTCGAGTAGACGGGCGAGGGGCACCCCTCGCCCGTTCGCCGGGACCGTCCGCGACCCGCCCGGATCTGATCCGAGGGCACCTTCGGTCGGACAGACGGGCGAGGGGCTCCCGTCGCCGGGTTCCGTCGTGGTGCCGGCCACCGACGGGTCGCCGCGTGGTGAGAGGACAATCGACGCCGTGAGCACGCCCCTGGTCCTCGGCATCGAGACGTCCTGCGACGAGACCGGTGTCGGTCTCGTCTCCGAGGGGCGCCTGCTCGGCGACGCGCTGGCGTCGAGCATGGACGAGCACGCGCGCTTCGGCGGCGTGGTGCCCGAGGTCGCGGCGCGCGCCCACCTCGAGGCCATGGCGCCGATGGTGCGCACCGCCCTGCGGCGCGCCGAGGTCGACCTCGCCGACGTCACCGCGGTCGCCGTCACCGCGGGCCCCGGCCTGAGCCCGGCGCTGCAGGTCGGCCTCGCCGCCGGCAAGGCGTACGCGCTGGCCGCCGGCGTCCCGCTCTACGCCGTGCACCACCTCGCCGGGCACGCCGCCGTCGACGTCCTCGACCACGGCCCGCTGCCCGAGCGTTGCGTCGCCCTCATCGTCTCGGGCGGCCACACCTCGCTGCTGAGCGTCGGCGACCTGGCCCGCGACGAGGTCGTGCACCTCGGCGACACCGTCGACGACGCGGGCGGCGAGGCGTTCGACAAGGTCGCGCGCCTGATCGGCCTGCCCTACCCGGGCGGCCCGGCGATCGACCGCGCCGCGCGCGAGGGCGACCCGCGCGCCATCGCGTTCCCGCGCCCGCTGACCGGGCCGTCCGACCCCCCGTGGACGTTCTCGTTCTCGGGGCTCAAGACGGCGGTGGCCCGCTGGGTGGAGGCGCAGGACGGCCCGCTCCCGGTGCCCGACGTCGCCGCCTCGTTCCAGGAGGCCGTCGCCGACACCCTCGCCCGCAAGGCGGTCGCCGCCTGCGCCGACCAGGGCGCCGACACGCTGCTGATGGTCGGCGGCGTCGCCGCGAACTCCCGGGTGCGCTCGCTCATGGAGGAGCGCTGCGCCGCCGCCGGCCTCACCCTGCGCGTCCCGCCGATCCGCCTGTGCACCGACAACGGAGCGATGATCGCCGCCCTCGGTGACCTGCTCGTCCGCGCCGACGTCGAGCCCGACCCCCTCGACGTCGCCGCCGACCCGCGGGCCCGGCTGACCGGCGCGCTGCTCCACGGGACACGCCCGTTACCCGTCGCGTAGATCGTCTCTGTCGGACCCCTCACGTTGTCGCCCGGACGGCGGCCCGGTACCCGTGGAGGGCGTGCCCGGTTTCCGCGCGGTCCTCGACGAGGAGCGCTTCCCGCTGCGGCGGTGGCAGATCCTCGCCATCGCCGACGACTACGGCGCCGACACGCGCACGCGGACGAAGCTCGAGCAGATCCCCGACCGGCCCTACGCCGACGCCAGTGAGGTCATGATCGCCCTGGCGATGACCCCGGCCCACCTAGCGGCGCGCACGCCGCTGTGAGGCGTCAGCCCGAGGGCGCGAGCGCGAGCAGGATCGCGGTGGCGTTGTCGTGGCCGCCGTCGTCGAGCGCCGCGTCGACGAGCGCGCACACCCCCGCGTGCACGCCCTCGGCGTCGGTCGGGACGCCTTCCAGCACCGCGGCGAGCACCGCCGGGTCGGGCAGGTGGTTCCACACGCCGTCGCTGCACAGGAGCAGGACGCCGTGCTCGTCGAGCTCCCAGGTGCGGTGGCGCGCCACCACGTCGGGGGCGTCGGCGGCGAGCCAGCGGGTGATCACGTGGGCGCGCGGGTCGGACAGTGCGTCGTCGGCGCCGACGATGCCGGCCGCGACCATCTCGGCGGCCCACGAGTCGTCCTCGGTGAGCACCGCGGACTCCTCGGGCGCGCCGGGGCACAGCCAGTACGCCCGGCTGTCGCCCGCCCAGCTGACCACCGCGCGGCCGGCGTCGAGGACGGCCGCGACGTAGGTGCACGCCGGCGACTGGCCCTGGCCCGGCGCCAGCGCGGAGACCGCCTTGCGGGCCGCCTCGGCGGCGGTTGCGGCGGCGTCGTCGAGGTCCTGGCCCGAGGTCAGCGCCTCGTGGCCGGCCGCGACGGCGACGTCGCAGCCGGTGCGCGACGCGGTGTCGCCGCCCGGGACGGACGCGACCCCGTCGCACACGACGGCGACGACGGCCGCGGTGCCGTCGGCCATCGTCGCGCGGGTCAGCGCGAAGGAGTCCTCGTTGCGCCGGCGGCGGTGCCCGCGATCGGTGACGCCCGCACCCAGCACGACGGGTCCGTGCGGCGCCTCGGGCGCGTCGAGGACCTCCTCGGCGTGCTCGGCACCCGCGAAGGACGGGGACGACGCGGGGGACGCGGACGCGGGCTCGATCGGCACGGGCACTCCCTACACCCTCGTGCCCGGGTGGGCCGGGACGACGCGGTGGGCCGGGACGGGCGTTTCGCCCAGCGGGTGGATGGCGACGGGGCCCGGTCGCCGGACGGACGAGCGGGACGGCGGCGTGATCACCCGTACCCCCCTCCACCGGCGGCCCGGAGGGACCGGGCCGGTGCGCAGGAGGGTAGCCGTTCCTGCGAACGGGTGGAGGGGCGCGGGGAGGTCAGTTCCAGCCGTAACCGCTGCGCAGCTCGGCCGCGACCCGCTCGAACCGGTCGGCGGGCATGACGGCGCCCTCCCGGCGGATGCCGTGCTCCTCGATCTCCAGCACGCGGTCGAGGCGGACGAACGAGTCGCGGCCCTCCCGGTCCCACGGCCCCGAGCCGACCGGGACCCAGTTCTCGTCGTCGCGGCGGTGCTCCTGGCTGGAGAGCATCAGGCCGAGCAGGTCGCCGTCACCGCCCCGGGAGACGACGAGCACGGGGCGGTCCTTGCCCTGCGAGGCGTCCTCCTCGTAGGGGACCCAGGTCCACACGATCTCGCCGGGGTCGGCGGCGCCGTCGAGGTCGGGCGCGTAGGAGATCGTGCGCGCCCGCTCGTTGGCGGGCGCCGTGCGCACGGGACCACCGCCGCCCGACGGGCGCGGTCCGCCACCCGACGGCCTGCCCCGCTGCTGCTGGCCGTCCACCTGCTTGTTCAGCAGGTCCAGCCCCGCCTGCAGTGCCCGCCCCACGACATCCCGGAATCCCGCCACGACGCACAGCTTGCCGGGCCGCCCCGGGCCGGGACATCCCGGGCCGCCCGGGGCCCTTCCCGGCGACGAGGAGACGGCCCGACAGCGCTCCTCCGTCGCGCTGCCCTGCCGTTCCCGCGCCTAGGGTCCGATCATGACGGTCCTGGCGCTCGTGGTCGCCGCCCTGTTCGTCGGCGTCGTCCTCGTCGGGGTCGGCGACCGTCTGCGCCTGCCGTGGCCGGTGCTGCTCGTGCTCGTCGGGACGGCCGCTGCGTTCGTGCCCGGGATCGACGCCCCGGACCTCGACCCCGAGCTGATCCTGCCGCTGTTCCTGCCGCCGCTGCTGTTCGCGACGGCGCAGCGGGCGTCGTGGTCGGTGTTCCGCGCGCGGTGGCGCGCCGTGCTGTTCCTCGCCGTACTGCTCGTCGCGGTCACCGTCGCGGCGGTCGGCGCGACCGTCACGTGGCTGATCCCCGGCATCGCGCTCGGGTCCGCCCTCGCCGTCGGGGCCGCCGTCGCCCCGCCCGACCCGGTGGCCGTCGAGGCGGTCGCCGGGCCGCTGCGGATGCCGCGCCGGCTGGTCGGCGTGCTGCAGAGCGAGGGCCTGTTCAACGACGCGACCGCGCTCGTCGTGTTCCAGGCGGCGATCGCGGCGACGGTGGCCGGGGAGCAGCCGGGCGCCGAGACCGGTCTGCTGCTCGTGTGGTCGGCCGTCGGCGCGGTGGGGGTCGGGCTCGCCGCCGCCTGGCTCGCGGGGCAGCTGGCCGACCGTCTCACCGACCCCGTCGCGCCCAGCGCGCTGACGCTCGTCCTGCCGTTCGCGGTCTACCTCGCCGCCGACGCCGTCGAGGCCTCCGGCGTCATCGCGGTCGTCGTGGCCGCGCTGCAGATGCGCCAGCGCGCCGACGCCGACGACGTCGAGCAGCGCCTCACCGGCAGCGCCTTCTGGAACGTCGTCGAGATGCTCGTGACCGCGGCCGCCTTCGCGCTGATCGGGCTCGAGCTGCGCGCGGTCATCGAGGACGCGGGGGACCAGCTGGGCCGGATGGTCGCCGACGCGGCGGTCGTCGCCGTCGTCGTGATCGCCGTGCGCGCGGTGTGGATGCTCGGCGCGCTGGTGTCGGTGCGCCGCCGCGGGTCGCCGCCGGGCACCGCGCCACGCACGGTCGCCGAGGCCGCGGTGCTGACGTGGTCGGGGATGCGGGGGCTCGCGACGCTGGCCCTGGCGCTGGCCCTGCCGCGCGTCACCGACGACGGCTCGCCCTTCCCGTTCCGCACCGAGCTCGTGATCATCGCGGCCGGGGTGCTCGTGGCCACGCTCGTGCTGCCGGGGCTCACGCTGCCGGTGCTGCTGCGCGTGCTCGGGGTGCGCGAGAGCGAGGAGGTCGGGCGCGCGGCCGAGCGCCGGCTCGTGGTGCGGGCGCGCCAGGCCGCGCTCACCGAGCTCGCCGCGCTGGACCGCGAGGCGCTCGGGGTCGACGACACCGTGGGGGAGGAGGTGCTCGGCGAGCTGCGCGCCCGCTTCGCGCGCCTCGGCGTGGGGGAGGGCGGCACGGGCGAGGCGCCCGGCGACGACGCCGCCGACCGCGCCGACTACGAGCAGCGCCTCGAGACCCTGCGCCGCCGCCGCGACCAGTGGATGCGCGTCCAGTCGCTCGCCCTGGCCGCCGCGCGCCGCGAGGTGCTCGCCGCGCGCTCCGAGGCCGGCGTCGACCCCGAGATCGTCGACCGCGTCCTCCAGCGCCTGGACGTGCGGTCGCTCGCTTCCGGCTGAGACCGAATCAGCGGATCAACCCGCCGAGCGCCTCGACCGCCGGGTCCAGCACCGTCTTCTTCTTCGGCGCGGTCGTGGTGGTGGTCGTGGTCCGGTCGGCTGCCGCCGACGACGACGCCGTGTGGGACGTCGCCGAGTGCGTGGCGGACTCGGTGGTCTCGGTGGTCTCGCCGGCCTCCGAGGTCGCCTCGGTCGTCGATCCGGGGGCCGACGTGGTCGTCGGCTGGGTCGTCTGCTGGGTCGTCTGCTGCGGCGTCGACGGCGTGATCGTCGCCGTCCCGTGCGGCAGCCCGGGCACCGTGACCGTCGGCAGGCCGGGGACCAGCGCCGGCCGCTGGGTGGTGGACGTGGGCCGCGTCGACGAGGGCGTCTCGGACGTCGTGGTCGAGGTCGGCGTGGTCGAGGTCGGCGTGGTCGAGGTCGGCGCGGTGGTGGTCGGCGAGGGCGTGGTGGTGCTGCTCGGCTGCCGCGTCGTGGTCGACGCGGACCCGCCGTCGGTGACCGCCGCGGTGGACGGCTCGCGGACCAGCGCCGCCGCCTGGCGCTCGGAGCCGTCGTCGGTGGCCCGGCGCTGCCCGCCGTCGTCACCGTCCCCGTCGTCCTCGTCGCGGGACGACGACGAGTGCCCGCCGCCCCCGGACGAGCCGCCGCCCGGGTCGGCGACGACCTCGGCGGTCGGGGGCGGCACGGTGGCCGCCGGTGGGGTGGCGGTGTTGACGCGGTCGACCGTCCACGCCGAGGCGACGACGACGCCACCCGCGAGCAGGACCGCGGCCGCGACGGACGCGGCGACCATGAAGCCGCCGGCGTCGGCGAGCCGGCGGCGCCGGCGCTCCGGGACCTCGGCGAGGCCCGGCGTCTCCCCGGAGGCGGGGCCCGCGACCGCGCCGAGCGCCGTGGTCGCGGCCGCGACGGGGCGCAGGTTCTCCGTGGTCGCGTCCGGGGTGCCCGCGCCGGCGACGGGGGCCATCGCGTACGGCGGCGTCGGCGCCTCCGCGGCGAGCGCGGCGCGGCGCAGGCCGAGGCAGACGTTCTCGGCGGTGGGCCGGTGGGCCGGGTCGTCCGCGGTCATCGCCTCGAGGAGCGCGAGCACCTCGATCTCGAGACCCGGCGGCATGTCGGGGCGGCGCTCGAGCCGGGCCCGGGCGGCGGCCAGCGGGGCGCCCTCGTAGGCGGGGCGGGCCGTCAGCGCCTCGATCATCACGAGGCCGAGCGCGTAGACGTCGGCGGGCGCGCCGACCGACTCGCCCCGCACCTGCTCGGGCGCGAGGTAGGGCGCGGACCCGACGACGATGCCCGTGTCGGTGATCCGCGGGGCGTCGGCGACGAAGGCGACGCCGAAGTCGGAGAGGTGCGCGCGCCCGTCGCCGTCGAAGAGGACGTTGCGCGGGGTGACGTCGCGGTGCAGGACGCCGGCCCGGTGGACGTGGCTCAGGCCGTCGGCGACGGAGGCGACCGCGAGCAGCGTCTCGCGCACGCCGAGCGGACCGCCGGCGAGCCGGTCGGCCAGGCTGCCGCCCTCGAGCAGTGCCATGACGACGAACGCCCGACCGGCGTCGTGGCCGACGTCGTAGACCGGCACGAGGCTCGGGTGGTCCATCGAGGCCGTCAGCCGGACCTCGCGCTCGATGCGCGGGTCGTCGGTGACGGGGAAGATCTTGACGGCCGCCTCGCGGTCGAGGAGGAGGTCGTGGGCGCGGTAGACCTCGGAGCACGTGCCCCGGCCGAGGAGCTCGCCGAGCTCGAAGCGCTCACCCAAACGGTCGGGCAGCGGGCCGGGGTCGGGGTCGGGGGAGGCGCCGGAGGCGGGCGTGGACGGCCGGACGTCGGTCATCGGCTCGTCACCCCCCTCGCACACCGTCGACGATCACATCCTTCCACCTCTCATACCCGGATCGGGGCACAACGACGTACCGGATTCCCGAATTCGAGTGATCGAAGGGTGATCGACGACCAGCCGTCGTCGCCCGGTCGCTCTGGGCTCACCTTCTTCGGTGACGCGTTGCGCACGACCCGTCGGAGCATTGACAGAATTTGCAGTCCCGAGTAGAACTTCGGGACGTCCGCCCTGCTCATGGTGGGTCGGACTGCGCAGAGCACGAACGCAAGGACGCGACGGAAGCCGTGGGCGCCGAGAGCCTCGACGAGGAGGACACCCCCGCGCTGACCACTGGTCAGGCGGCGGAGTTCCTCGGGGTTCGACCGGCGTTCCTCCGGAGTCTCGACGCGGGTCGGATGGTTCGCCCGGAGCGCTCCGTGGGCGGACATCGGCGCTGGACGCGCCGGCAACTGGCCCTCGCCGCCCGGATCCGCGAGCTCTTCGACGAGGGCCTCACCCTCACCGCGGCCGCGATGGTCGTGACGCTGCAGGACGAGGTGGCCCTGGTCACGCGCGAGCGCGATCAGGCCCACGACGAGCTCGAGCGGGCCCGACGCGAACTGTCACGGGTTCGGCGAGAGCTCGTCGCGGCCCGAGGAGAGCAAACCGCTCCCCCCGTGCCGTCCGCTCGCACCCACCGTGCGGGCGGGCCCGAAGTGCCCACGACCGCTCTTCGACAGCCCCTGCCGACCCCTCCACCTCAACGGACCTCCTCCACATGAAGCTCATCGACCACCGTCGGTCCCACCGTCCCCTCCTCCTGCGCAGCCCGATGCCGCCGTCGCTGGCCCGGGTCCCGCTCGTGGACCTCTGTTCCTGCAAGCACCCGCGCGAGTCGCACGAGCACTACTACCTCGGCGACCACTGCGCCCAGTGCGAGTGCGCGCACTTCCGCCGGGTCGACCCGGCCCGCGCCTGACGCTCCGCCACCACCGGCCCCGTCACCTCGTCGAGGTGGCGGGGCCGTCCTGTTGCCCGGGGGAGGCGCCGGACGAGAGGCAGCCCACGCCCCGCACGACGGTCCGCCCACCCCCCGGCGCCTACTCTGGAGATCGTGGAGCGCACCGGGCGTAACGGACAGCCCCGCGCGCTCGTCGTCGGCGCCGGGGTCGCCGGCCTCGCCGCCGCCACCTCGCTGCACCGGGCCGGGTGGTCGGTCGTCGTGTGCGAACGGGCCGGCGCGCGCCGCACCGGCGGGTACTTCGTCCGGCTCGCGCCCGAGGGTCTGGCCGCCGCCGACCGTCTCGGCGTCTCGCACGCGCTGCGCACTCGCCTGCCCGCCGACGGGATCATCACCGGCGTCGACGGGCGGGGCCGCACGGTCTCCCGTGTCGAGGCCTCCCTCGCCGAGGACCCGGACGCGCTCGCCCTGGTCCGCGGCGACCTCGAGGCCGCCTTGTGGGCAGCCCGTCCGGACGAGGTCGCGGTGCGGTTCGCGACCGTGCCCCGCCGGCTCGACCTGCGCCGTGACGCCGTGGACGCCGTCCTCGACGGACCGGGCGGGTCGACGTCGGAGCGGTTCGACCTCGTCGTCGGCGCCGACGGCGTGCGCTCGGCGGTGCGGGGGATGGTGTTCGGCCCGGAGTCGGAGTTCCGCCACGAGTTCGACCACGTCGTGGTCTCCGCGGTGCTGCCCCGCCTGCCCGGCGGGCTGCGCGAGGGCGACTACGTCGTGCCCGCCGAGGTCGGGCGCACGGCGCACCTCATGGCCGTCGCGGAGCACGCGCCGGTCGTGTTCTTCACGTTCCGCGCCGACCTCCTGGGCCGCGACGGCCGCGACGCCGCGCAGACCGCCGCCGCCGACCCGGTGGGCGCCCTGCGGCACGTCTACGGCGACTTCGCCGGGCTGATGCCGGAGATCCTCGACGGCGTCGAGGAGGCCGGCACCACCCACGTCGACACCGTCGCGCAGATCCGTCTGGGGTCGTGGCGCCGCGGCCGGGTCGTGCTCGTCGGGGACGCGGCGTGGTGCCCCACGCTCTACTCGGGGCAGGGTTCGGCGCTCGCGCTCGTCGGCGGGGAGACGCTCGGCTCCCACGTCGCCGCGCACCCGGACGACCTCGAGGCGGGCCTCGCGCGGTGGGAGGCGGCGCACCGCCCCGCCGCGCTCGCGGCCGGCAGCGCGGCCCGCCGGTCACGGCACTTCTTCCTGCCCGGCAACCGGATCATCGCCGCGCTGCGCAGCGGGGCCCTGCGGATCGCCTCGTGGCGGCCGGCGGGGCGCCTGCTGCACACGCTCGCGTCGCGGGCCGCCGGGCCCGGGGGGCCGGGCTCCGGCAGCGGCGGCTCGGGAACCCCACCCGATCGGCGCGACGTTCATCCGAAGGCCACTTCCGGGTCGCGCTCGTTGCGACCTTCGGCCCTGGGCCGCCCGTAAGCTGTGCCACGCCGGGTGCACGACGCTGCGCCGTCCGTGCCCGAAGAGCGTGCGCCAGGTGAGGCGAGATCGGGTACTTCGCGTACCCCGGTCCACCAGCACGATCCGACGAGAGGACGACAGCCACCCCCATGGCTTCCGAACCCGCACCCCGGCCCTCCCGAGGCCTGCTCGCGCGCGTGGTGGACCCGCTCGGCATCGCCGGCGGTGTGCTCGACCGTGTCGACCCGTTCCGGCACCGCGGCCGCCGTGTGTGGCGCGGCGCGGGCCGGGTGCAGATCGGGGTGCCCGCGGTCGTCCGCGAGTCCGGCGCCGAGCTCGGGCGCGCGATCGAGAAGGCGCTCGCCGCCCACCCGGAGGTCGAGTGGGCCGCGGTCAACGCGGCCCTCGGCGCGGTCGTCGTCGGCATGGCCGGCGAGGGTGACGCACCGGTCGGCCTCCCCGTCGACGAGGTCGTCGACGACCTCGTCGATCTCGTCGAGATCCTCGAGGAGCGCGAGGGCGGCGACGCCGTCGCGCCCACGGGCTCGCCGTCGATCGGTCCGGCGCAGCAGGCGTTCACCGCGCTCGCCGCCGACATCGCCGGTCTCGGCGTCGCCGCGATCGGCCGCGTCCTGCGCCGCACGCCGCTGCCCGCCGAGCTCGCGTCGTCCGCGACGTTCGTCGACCACCAGCCCCGCCTGCGCGCCGCCGTCGAGCGCGCGCTCGGCCAGGACCGCGCCAACGTCCTGCTCGCCCTGTCCAACGCCGCCGCGCAGGCCCTCGGCCAGGGCACCACCGGTCTGGTCGTCGACGCCGCCTACCGCGCCATGCAGGTCGCCGAGGCCCGGGCGCGCACCGAGACGTGGGACGACGTCGAGCCCCGCCTGCTCGAGTCGGCCGACCACGCCGCCGCGCTCGCCGACGACGACCTGATCGAGGAGCGCCCCGTCGCGCTGCCGACCGGGCCTATCGAGCGCCACGGCGACCAGGTCGGCATGGCGGCCGCCGGCGGGTTCGCCGCCACCGCGGCCGCGACCGGTTCGGTGCGCAAGGCCGCCGGCGTCGCGCTGTCCACGCTGCCGAAGGCCGGCCGGCTGGGGCGCGAGGGGTTCGCGACGACGTTCGGCCGGGTCCTGTCGAAGCGCGGCGCGGTGGTCGTCGAGCCGGGCGCGCTGCGGTGCATGGACCGCCTCGACACCGTCGTGCTCGACGCCGAGGCGCTGACCACCGGCGTGCTCATGCTCGGGGACCTGATCGCGCTGCCCGACTCCGACGGCACCGCCGACCCGCTCGAGGACCTCGTCCCGCGGGTCCACGAGCTGTTCGACCCGGACGCGCCGACCGCGCCGCACCGGGTCACCGAGGACGCCGAGCACTGGCTGCTCACCGGGCTCGACGACATCCCCGGCGGCGACGACCCGACGGCCGTCGAGGCCGGCGACGCGCTCGTCGCCGACGGCGCCACCCACGTGCTGGGCCTGCGCCGCGACGACCGCCTCACCGCCGTGGTCGGCGTGCTGCCCGAGCCCGCCTCGGCCGCCGAGGCGCTCGCCGCGGCCACGCGCCGCGCCGGCGTCACCCTGATCGTCGGCGGGGCCGAGGGTGCGGGCATCGGCGACCGCGCGATGGCCGGCGGCGAGGCCCTGCGCGACTCGGTGCGCCAGCTGCAGGCCGCCGGGTCCGGCGTGCTCGTCGTGTCCCGCGACCGGCGCGCCCTCGCGGCCGCCGACCTCGGCATCGGTGTCTCCCGTCCCGACGGCGTCGCCCCGTGGGGCGCGCACGTGCTCGTCGGCGACGACCTGGGCACCGCGGCGCTGCTCATCGAGGGCATCAAGGTCGCCCGCGGGGTCTCCAGCCGCTCGGTGAACCTCGCCCGCGCCGGCTCCGTGCTCGGGGCCGTCATGGCCACCGCGGGGACGACGCCGCGGGCCCCGGGCCTCGCCGGGCTCGCCGTCAACGGCGCCGCCGGGGTGTCGCTGGGCGCCGGGGCGTGGTCGGCGTCCGAGCTCGGCCGCCGCGTCGTCGTGCCGGGCGTGAGCCGCACGCCGTGGCACGTCATGCCGACGAGCACCGTGCTCGCGCGCCTCGACGTCACCGAGCGCGGCCTGACCACCGCGGAGGCCCACCGGCGCCACCGCGACGACCCGGCCGCCGCGGAGACCGAGACGACGCTGGGCCGCGCGTTCCTCGACGAGCTCAACAACCCGCTCACCCCGGTGCTCGCGGGCGGCGCGGTGCTCTCGGCGGCCATCGGTGCCGTCGTCGACGCCGCGATCGTCGTCGGCGTCACCGCGTTCTCGGCGCTGATCGGCGGCGTGCAGCAGGTCGCCACCGACCGCGCCGTCGCCGGCCTGCTCGAGCGCTCGTCGATCCGCACCCGGGTGCTGCGCGACGGCACCCCGCGCGGCATCGCGGCCGACGAGGTCGTCGTCGGCGACGTCATCGAGCTCGGCCCCGACGACGTCGTGCCCGCCGACTGCCGCGTGATCGAGTCGGACGCCCTCGAGATGGACGAGTCGTCGCTGACCGGCGAGTCGCTGCCGGTGGTCAAGACCCCGGCGCCGGTGATCGCCCGGACCGTCGCCGACCGTCGCTCGATGGTCTACGAGGGCGCCACGGTCGCCACCGGCCGCGGGCGCGCCGTCGTCGTCGCCACCGGCTCGAGCACCGAGGTCGGCCGCTCCACGGCCGCGGCGAAGGCCAGCGCGCCGGTCGCGGGCGTCGACGAGCGCCTCGCGGGGCTCACGAAGATCACCACGCCGCTCGCGATCGGGTCGGCGGCCGCGGTCGTCGCCGCCGGCGCGCTGCGGGGCCTGCCGTTCCAGCAGAACCTGCACTCCGGCGTCGGCCTCGCCGTCGCCAGCGTCCCCGAGGGCCTGCCGTTCGTCGTGTCCGCCGCCCAGCTGGCGTCGGCGCGGCGGCTCTCGGCCGAGGGCGCGCTGGTGCGCAACCCGCGCACCATCGAGGCGATCGGGCGCACCGACGTCCTGTGCTTCGACAAGACCGGCACGCTCACCGAGGGCCGTCTCGCGCTCTCGGCGATCTCCGACGGCATCAAGCTGCGCCCCACCGACCGGCTGCGCAAGCGCCAGGGCCGCGTGCTCGCCGCCGCGCTGCGCGCGACCCCGCGCCCGGCGCCGGGGGAGCGGCTCGCCCACCTCACCGACCGCGCGGTGGTCTACGGCGGCCAGCAGTTCGACGTCGACCCGGCCCACAAGCGCCCCGGCTGGTGGCCGGTCGCCTCGCTGGACTTCGACCCGTCCCGCGGCTACCACGCCACGCTCGGCGAGGTGGACACGCCGGAGGACGCCAACGCCGAGGACGGGCCGTTCCGCCTGGTGTCGGTGAAGGGCGCGCCGGAGGTCGTCATCGCCCGCGCCACGAGCTGGGCGGGCACCCCGCTCGACGACGAGGCCCGCCAGCGCCTCGTCGAGCACACCGAGCTCCTCGCCGGCCAGGGCATGCGCGTCCTGGCCGTCGCCGAGAAGGTCCTCACGGCCGACCAGCACGCCGCGCGCTCCGCGGAGCGTGACGCCGACGGCGCCGACGACAACGCGCTGGACGACACCGACGTCGCCGACCTCGAGTTCACCGGCTTCGTCGGGTTCACCGACCCGGTGCGCGCGGGCTCGCAGGCGACGGTGCGCGACCTCCGGGACGCGGGCGTCCAGGTCGTCATGATCACCGGTGACCACCCGAGCACCGCCGAGGCCGTCGCCGACGAGCTCGACGTGCTCAACGGCGGCATCGTCGTCACCGGCTCCGAGCTCGACGCCCTCGACGACGACGAGCTCGACGAGATGCTGCCCAAGGTCCGGGTCGTGGCGCGGGGGACCCCGTCGCACAAGGTCCGGATCGTGCAGGCGTTCCAGCGCCTCGACCGCACGGTGGCGATGACCGGCGACGGCGCCAACGACGCCCCGGCGATCCGCCTGGCCGACGTCGGCATCGCCCTGGGCCGGCGCGGGACACCCGCCGCCCGGGCCGCCGCCGACCTCGTCATCACCGACGACCGCCTCGAGACGATCCTCGCCGCGCTGGTCGAGGGCCGGGCGATGTGGGCGTCGGTGCGCGAGGCGCTCGGCGTGCTCGTCGGCGGCAACCTCGGCGAGATCGCGTTCACCGTGCTGGGCGCGACCACCACGGGCACCTCGCCGCTGAACGCCCGCCAGCTGCTGCTGGTCAACCTGCTCACCGACCTGGTGCCCTCGCTCGCCCTCGCGGTGCGCGCGCCCCAGCCCGAGTCGGCGGCCGAGCTGCTCGCCGAGGGGCCGGAGGCCTCGCTGGGCGCGGCGCTGAACAACGAGATCGGCCTGCGCGCCATGGCCACCGCGGGCGGCGCGAGCCTCGCCTGGCTCCAGGCCCAGGCCACGCCGTACGGCAGCCCGGCGCGGGCCCGCACGGTGGCACTCACGGCGCTCGTCGGCACCCAGCTGGGGCAGACGATCGTCGCCGGCGGCGCGCGCAGCCCGCTGGTGATCGGCGCCAGCGTCGTCTCCGCGGGCGCGCTGGTCGCCGTCGTGCAGACCCCCGGCGTGAGCCAGTTCTTCGGCTGCGTACCGCTCGGGCCGGTGGCCTGGGCGCAGGCCGCGGGCTCGGCGGGCGTGGCGACGGCCGCCTCGGTCGTGGGCCCCGAGCTGGTGCGACGCTACGGTCCCCTCCTGGTGCCGGAGGGTTCGCCGCAGGCGTCCTGGCTCGACCGTCTGGACGAGGTCAAGGACGAGGCGACGAAGCGGTACCTCGAACTGCAGAACCGTGCGGCGGAGGCGCTGAACGGGTGATTGCGGTGTCGGTTACTGATGCGTTTGTGCAGGTCGTGGCCTGGGCATCAGGTCAGGTGAAGACACCGTCGAACAGGAGTTGAGACTGTCATGGCCGACCGGTACGTCGTTCCCACCGAGGACGGCTGGCAGGTGCAGAAGAAGGGCGCCCAGCGAGCCAGCGCCAAGGCGGCCACGCAGGCCGAGGCGGTCGAGCGGGCGACCGAGATCGTGACCAAGGACGGTGGCGGCAAGGTCGTCGTGCACGGCACCGACGGCAAGGTGCGCGAGACCCACCAGGTCAAGAGCGAGAACGCCCCCGTCGAGGCCGTCAAGGCCACCGCGAAGGCGAACGCGTCGGGGACGCAGGCCAAGGCGCAGTCGGCGACCGACAAGGCGTCGACCAGCGCGAAGAAGGTCGGCGACGACGCCAAGGCCACCGCGCAGAAGGACGCCGACCGCGTCGGTGAGTCGGCGAAGAAGGCCGCCGCGCAGGCCGAGGCCGGCGCGAGCGGTGTCGCCGACCAGGCCGCCAAGGCCGCGTCCGGCGACAAGAGCCCGTCGGCGGCGGCCAAGGACGCCGCCACCGTCGCGCAGGTGTCGGGCGAGCAGGTCGCGACCACCACGTCGCGCGCCGGCGAGCGCGTCGCCAAGGACGCCACGCGCGTCGCCCAGCACGCCGGCTCGGAGGCCAAGGCCCGTGCCGACGAGGCCGGCGCCGCGACCGTCACGGCCGGCGACCGCGCCGCGACCGTGTCCTCCGGGGTCGCCTCGGAGCTCGACGACGCGGGCGACACCGCGGCCCGCCGGGTCAACCGGGCGACCGAGTCGGCCGCGCAGCAGGTCGACCGCTCGGTACGCGAGGCCGCCGACCAGGTCCGCGACAACGCCCCGGGCTACAACCCGGTGCGCATCGTCGGCAACGCCGCCTCGATCGCGGTGAAGACCGGCTTCAGCCTGGCGGGCGCCGTGATCTCCACCGGGGGTCAGGTGCTGCAGTTCGCCGCGCGGAAGGTCACCGGCCGGGGCTGAGTCGCCCCTGCTGACGATCCTGCTGACGAATGACGAAGGGCCCGGCCCCCGGAGGGGGACGGGCCCTTCGTGCGTCTGCTGCGGGCCGCTCAGGCGGCGTGCGGGGTCGCCGCGGAGCCGATGCGCGCAGCGCGGCGCATCGCCCGGCGGTCCTCCTCGCTGGTGCCGCCCCAGACGCCGGCCTCCTGGCCGGTGTCCATGGCCCACTGGAGGCAGCCCCGCTGGAGGGGGCAGCTGTTGCACACGGCCTTGGCCTCGGCCAGCTGGGCGGAGCCCGGGCCGTGCGCGGTCAGGGGGAAGAACAGTTCGGGGTCGTGGTCGCGGCAGGCCGCGAGCTCCCAGTCCATGCTCGTGCTCGTCCAATCTCGCTCGTCGGTGGTCAGCTCGGCCGGGCCTGCTCACGAGCAGGGCGGCCGTGGTGCCGCCGGGCCCGACGCGAGGCGCGCACGCGCGCACCTCGCGACGGCCCCTGCGGCACGGTCGTGCGCCGGGTGTCGGTTCGTATCCGGGGGTCGTGCCTGTACGGTCCTCGGAGCGGCCCGTGGGTGGGCCCGCGCCCCGGGGTCCGGAGCACCTCGGTACTCATCTATGACGTCGAGGTGACCGAAACGGTTCCCTCGATCCGCGACATGTCGTCACGGACACGTCCTCCGGGCGTGCCGGGGCCGCACATCAGCGAGCCCCCATGATCTATCCGTACAGCGCGTCGGGCAAACGCATTTGATCCGCGCCACCCTGACGAACGCGTGTGTCGTTCGTCACAGTGCTCGCTCACGCTCTGCTGACGGGATGTGGTGAACGGGTGGGGACGGACGTCCCGACGTGCGATGCGCTGCGGTTCTCCTGCCGTCGCGCCACACTGGGGTGGTCGGGATACCCGATCGAGCGAGGGCTGGTCCGGGGTCCCGTGAGGGAGGGCGGGTCGGTGAAGGCAGCGCGGCGGACGGCACGCGACATCGTCATCTGGGTGACCCTCACCGGCGGGATCGTCGGCCTGGTCCTGGGGTGGACGATCATCGGGCTGATCGTGCTCGCGTTCGGGCTCTGGCAGCTTGTGATCGCCGCCCGGCGCGGCGGCGGCCTCTTCGTCGACCAGCGCCTGGCCGACCGTCCGGGCAAGCCCACGGTCAGCTGACCGCGCGGTGCCCCCGGGGTGCCGCGGTGATCGACGCGCTCCAGGATGGCGGCATGCGCTGCGCGGTGATCGGAGGGACCGGGTACGTCGGCGTGCGCCTCGTGCGGCGCCTGCTCGACGAGGGCCACGACGTCGCGGTGCTCGTGCGCAGCCGCGCGAAGCTCGCGGCCACGGGCTGGGCGGAGCAGGTCGACGCCGTCGACGGGGACCTCGCCGACCCCGAGGCGGTCGCCGCACTCGTCGCCGGCGCCGACGCGGTGGTGCACCTCGCCCACGCCCTCGAGCGCCCCGACTTCCCCGAGCGGGACCGCGCCGCGGCCTGGGCGGTGAGCACCGCGGCCGCCGACGCCGGGGTGCGGCGCCTGGTCTACCTGGGCGGGCTGCGGCCGTCGTCTTCCGGAGCCTCGCGGCACCTCTCCTCGCGCGCGGAGGTCGCCGACGTCTTCCTCGCCGGCGACGTCCCCACCGCCGCGCTCGAGGCGTCGATCGTGGTCGGCTCCGGGTCGACGAGCTTCGAGATGATCCGCTACCTCGCCGAGCGCGTCCCCGTGCTGCCCGCGGTGCCGTGGCTCGCGCACCGGACCCAGCCCATCGCGATCGCCGACGTCCTGCACTACCTCGTCGGCGCCCTCGCCCTGCCCGCCGAGGTGAACCGGCGCTTCGACGTCGGCGGGCCGGACGTCCTGACCTACCTGGACCTGGTCCGCCGCTACCTGCGCCTCGCGGGCCTGCCCCAGGGCGTCGTGGTCCCGGTGCCCGTCCCGGTGCCGCCGGGCGGGCCCGCGCTCGCCGGGCGGGTCGTGGAGGCGCTGACCCCGCTGTCCCGGGAGCTCGCGACGCCGCTGATCGAGTCGCTGGCCGACGACCTCGTGTGCGCCGAGGAGGACGTCCTCACGGTGATCGGGCCGCCGCCGGGCGGGCGCACGACCTACGACGCGGCGGTGCGGGCGGCGCTGGGGCAGCGTTCGGAGCCCTCGTCGATCACGGATGACCCCGCGCTCGCGGGACCCACGGACCCCGCGGGCTCCGGCGGCACCGTCCACACCTGGAGCACCACCGAGCCCTCGCCCGCCGACGTCACGGAGCTGTGGTCGGTGGTGGACGGGATCGGCGGCGACGCGGGCTGGTTCGTCCCGCTCGGCGCGTGGACGGTGTGGGGCTGGGCCGACCAGCTCCTCGGCGGCGTCGGCGGGTACCGCGGGCGTCCGCGGGCCCGCGCGCTCGCCGTCGGCGACGTCGTCGACGGCTGGTGCGTGGAGGCGGTCGAGCCCGGGGTGCGCCTGCGGCTGCGCTCCGAGATGCGGACGCCGGGCCGGCTGACCCTCGAGCTCGCCGCCGACCCCGACGTCTCCGGGCACGGCTCGCACCTGCGCCTGACCGTCCGCTTCGTCCCGACGGGCCTCGCCGGCCTGGTCTACGGACGCGCGCTGCTGGCCGGCGCGCCGGCGGTCTTCGGCACGATGGCCCGCGGCATCGCCGCCCGCGCCGCCGTCATCCCCCTCGCCCCACCCCGTCCGTGAGTACCTTCCGGCGCTACAGGACCGGAAAGTACGCACGTAGCCCGGTCGGCTCGTGTGAGCGAAATTCCCGGCCATAGCCGGGAATTCCGCTCACATACTCCGGTCGGCTCAGCCCGGCAGGAAGCGCGCCACGGCGTCGTGGGCGGCGGCGGCCGGGTCCCCGTCGGCCTTCCCGGTCGCCGAGCGCTGGCGCTCGCTGCCCGTCCCGTCGGCGAGCAGGCGCGCAAGGCCGTCCGCCGCGCGGTCGGTGTCCCCGGCGTCGGCGAGCGCGTCGGCCACGTGGTGGCGCAGGGCGTCGAGCACCTCGCCCGCGGGCGCAGGGCGGCCGGTGCGCGGGTCGACGAGCTCCTCGGTCAGCCCCCAGCGCGCCGCCCGCCAGTGCGCCAGGCGCAGCGCCTCGACGGGTGCGGTCGGCAGCGGGCCGCCGTCCCGGAACGCGCGCGAGGCCGTCGTCACGAGCGCGCGGGCGAGCACCGCCACGAGCACGGCGTCGTCGACCTCGAGCGACACGTCGGTCACCCGGATCTCGACGGTGCCCAGCTCCCGCGACAGGCGGGCGTCGAAGTAGACCATCGCGTCGTCGAGCACCGTGTCCGTCGCCAGCATCGCCTCGACCGCGGCGTCGTAGGCCTCCAGCGAGCCGAACACCCGCGTCGGGCCCGCCGACGGCCACCGCGACCACACCACCGACCGGTAGCTCGCGTAGGACGTGTCCAGGCCCCGCCAGTGCGGCGAGTTCGCCGCGAGCGCCCGGAGCACCGGCAGCCACGGGCCGACCCGGTCCAGCACGCCGACGCCCTCCTCCGGCGACGCGACCTCGACGTGCACGTGCTGGCCGTTCGTCAGCTGCGAGGTCGCGATCGCCCCGAACCGGTCGGCGATGCGCCCGTAGCGCCCCTCGGCCACCGACTCGCTCCCGCCGTCCGGCCCGACCGGCGAGGTCGCCAGGGCGGCGACGTCCACCCCGGACGCCCGCGCGGCGTCGCGGGCCTCGTGGCGGCGCCGGCGCAGGTCGTCGGCGAGGTCGTCGGCGCTGTGGTGCGGGGCCGTCGCGGTCTCGACCTGCTCGGTGCGCAGCTCGCCGTCGAGGTCGCCGTCGGCCTCGTCGCGCACGGTCCCGGCGCGGCCGCGTGGCGCCCCGGTCTCCCGGTCGACCAGCAGCAGCTCTTCCTCGGCCCCGAACGGGGGCAGGTCGCTCATGGCTCCCGTCTACCCGATGCGGTCGGCACGTCCTGCCCCCGCACGCCCGACGGCCTACCGTGATCGGTGTGCGGGGAGACGAAGCGCAGCGGAGCTCGACCTCGCGACTGGGTGACGGCGACGGCTGGGTGGTCTGCGACGCCGGGCACCGGCACTGGGGCCGGTTCGGCGCGGCGGGGCTCCTGCTGCGCCACGGTGACTGCGTCCTGCTCGCCCACCGCGTCTGGTGGAGCCACCACGGCGAGACGTGGGGCATCCCCGGCGGCGCCCGCAACAGCGACGAGACCGCGCAGCAGGGCGCGCTGCGCGAGGCCGTGGAGGAGACGGGCGTCGACGCGTCGAGGATCCGGCTGACCGGCGAGACCGTCGACGACCACGGCGGCTGGTCCTACGTCACCGTCCACGCCCGGCTCGACACCGACCGGGCCCCCGCGCTCGAGCCGACCGACGGCGAGGCCACCGAGCTGCGGTGGACGCCGGTCGACGATGTGTCGGACCTGCCACTGCACCCGGGGTTCGCGGCCTTCTGGGCCAGTGATGATGCGGTCGAGCGCTTACCGTGAGGGCATGGCTCGTGCTTCCGTTCCCGACCCCAGCGACTTCCTCGCCGTCGACGCCGACCTGAGCGCCGAGGAGCGCGACATCCGCGACGCGGTGCGCGACTACGCCGCCGCGGAGCTCTCGCCGCGCATCGCGGAGTGGTACGAGTCGAACACCCTGCCCCGCGACATCGCCAAGGGCCTGGGCTCGCTGGGCCTGCTCGGCATGCACCTCGAGGGCTACGGGTGCGCCGGCACCAACGCGACGAGCTACGGCCTCGCCTGCCGCGAGCTCGAGGCGGTCGACTCCGGGCTGCGCAGCTTCGTCTCGGTGCAGGGCTCGCTGGCCATGTTCGCGATCCACCGGTGGGGCTCCGAGGAGCACAAGCAGACCTGGCTGCCGCGCATGGCCACCGGCGATGCGCTCGGCTGCTTCGGGCTCACCGAGGCCGACGCCGGCTCGGACCCGGGCTCGATGCGCACCCGCGCGCGGCGCGCCGGCTCGGGACCGGACGCTGACTGGGTCCTCGACGGCTCCAAGATGTGGATCACCAACGGCACCCTCGCCGACGTCGCCGTGGTGTGGGCGCAGACCGACCCCGACGCCGGGTCGAAGGGCATCCGCGGCTTCGTCGTCCCCACCGACACCCCCGGCTTCACCGCGAACGAGGTCAAGCACAAGCTCTCGCTGCGCGCCTCGCTGACCGCCGAGCTCGTCCTCGAGGGCGTCCGGCTGCCCGCCGACGCCGCGTTCCCCGAGGTGCGCGGGCTCAAGGGCCCGCTGTCCTGCCTCAACGAGGCCCGCTACGGGATCCTCTGGGGCGCGGTCGGCGCGGCCCGGGCCTGCTACGAGTCGGCGCTCGCGTACTCGATCGACCGCGAGCAGTTCGGCCAGCCGATCGCCGGGTTCCAGCTGACCCAGCGCAAGCTCGCCGACATGGTCGTCGCGGTCAACCAGGCCGGGCTCACGGCGTCGCGGATCGGGCGCCTCAAGGACGCCGAGGCGCTGCACCCGGCGCAGGTCAGCTTCGGGAAGATGGCGAACGTCAGGGCCGCGCTCGACGTGGCCCGCACGGCGCGCACGGTGCTCGGCGGCAACGGGATCACGCTCGAGTACCCGGTGTTCCGGCACATGACCAACCTCGAGACCGTGCTGACCTACGAGGGCACCGAGGAGATGCACGCCCTCTCGATCGGCCAGGCGGTCACCGGGATCGCGGCCTTCCGCTGAGCCGTCCCCGGCGCTGCCTCCGGCGCTGTGTCTAGCGCGGGGGCGCGCACTCCACCCGGTTGCGGCCCCCGTGCTTCGCGGCGTACAGCGCGGCGTCCGCGCTGACCATGAGCCCGTCGAGGTCGCGGGAGGCCTGCGGGTAGCTCGCCGTGCCGATCGAGGCCGTGAGGCCCCGAACGGTCCCGCCGCCGAGCGTGGGGGAGACGGTGACCTCGCACTCGCTGATCCGCCGGCGCAGGCGCTCGGCGGTGCTGCCGACCTGGTCGGGCCCGGCCTCGGCGACCAGGACGACGAACTCCTCGCCGCCGAAGCGCCCGACGCTGTCGTAGGGGCGGACCTCGGAGCGCAGGGTGTCGGCGACCTCGCGCAGCACGGCGTCGCCGACGAGGTGCCCGTACCGGTCGTTGATCCCCTTGAACGCGTCGATGTCGACCATGATCACGCCCAGCTCGCCGCCGCGGCGCCGCAGGCGGGCGAGCTCGCGGTCGGCCTGGTCGCGCCAGGCCGACGCGTTGGCCAGCCCGGTCTTGGCGTCGGTGCGCGCGGCCCGGGCGAACTGCTGGATGAGGAAGCCGCGGTGCATGCCCATGACGGGGATGAGCAGCACCGGGAGCAGCCACGGCGTCGTCAGCGCGACGACGGCCAGCGCCGCGCCGAGGGCGAGCGCGCCGAGGCCGATGAGCGTGTCCGTGGGTGCCCCGAGCCGCTTCCACCACGGCGTGCCCGGCGCGTTCAGGCAGATCATGAACACGACGAGGCCGTGGTTGACGACCCAGCGCGTGAGGCCCGCGGCGACGAGGACGGCGAGCCCGACCGGGCCCGCCACCTTCGCGAGCAGCCCGCCGGGCACCAGTTCCAGCACGCCCCACGCGGCCACCGAGGCGATGAGGACCGTCGCCGCCGAGTAGGTCCACCGGTGCACGACGGGGCGTTGGGAGACCCGCAGCCACCAGTACGCGAACGTGATGACGACCAGGGCGAGCGCGAGGCCGAGGGGGAGCAGCAGGAGGCCGGCGAAGCTCCAGACCGACTTGAGCTCGATGTAGGGCTGCCCGTCGGCGACGATCTCGCGGCGCCGCTCGATGCCGCGGGCGGTCTCGACGTGGACGACGAGCCCGAGGACGAGCAGGCCGAGCGCCCGCCAGTCAGCCGTCCCGACCGGCTCGAGCCCGGCGACGGCGAGCGAGAGCGCGACGGCCAGGACGTCGATGACGAGGACCGCGACGATCACCCGGCGCGGCGCCTGCCAGAGGCTCCAGCGGCGGGGGTCGAAGCGCTGACCCGGAGTGGCGTGCGCCACATCGGGCGTTCCGGACGCCGCGCCCGAGCCGGTGGCTCCCCGACGGTTCCGGCGAGCGGGACGCCAGGGACGCGCTGGCCCGTCCGTACCGTCGGGTAGGTCGGCGTCGGTGACTGCGCGTACCGAACGATCGGGCGGGACTGCTCCGGGCGCGGGAGAGAGCGCGGACCCGGGGTCGGAAGGACCCCTCCAGGGTTCACGCGCCGTCACGATGAGTGACCTCCTCCAGGTCCAGCCGCCCCTGCTCCGGGCGGTGTCCGCGTGCGGAACACGGTACCGACGGACAGTGGATCTCGGCACCGGGCGTCACCCATTGGGAAGAGATCACCCCGTTGGTTGACGCCCAGTCGCCGTCTGGTCACACACAGCTCCATTGGCGAGCATCGAGGGGCGGATGTGCCCCGCAGTGCGGCCGGATGTGAGGGTTCGGTCGCTCTGCGTCAACGCTGTTCGACCCGAGATCAACGCCAGACGCTGGACTCGGGTTCACCACACAGCGTGTGCGTTGGGCCACTTCCGTGTCGGCGGGACGCCCCGTCCTCGCCGACGCCCCGAACTCGGCGAAAGGACCCCCCGTGGCCGACTCGAACTGGCACCGCGACTCCAACTGGCACTTCGCGGACTCCACCTGGCACCGCGACAGCAACTGGCACTTCGCGGACTCCAACTGGCACCGGGACTCCAACTGGCACTAGGCCCACCCGTGACCCGGTTACTGGCTGGTATCGCTCGCTGAGCGAGTGATACCAGCCAGTAACCGCGCGCACGCTCGCCCTCATCCGGCCCGCGCCCGCGACCACGCCAGCGCGCATGTCGCCGCGACGAGCACCCCCACCCCGCCGGCCACGGCCACCGCCACCGCCGGCTCCGTCGCCTCCGCCAGCACGCCGGCGAGGAGCACGCCCAGGCCCTGGGTGACGCGCAGGGCCGTGACGGCGAGCCCGAACGCCTGCCCCCGGTGGGCGTCGGGGACCGCGGCGACGAAGGCCGCGTTCGCCGGCACCTGGTAGGCGCACGCCAGCCCCGACAGCACCCACAGAGCGACGACGCCCGCGAGCGGCGGGTCCAGGGCCGAGGCGATCAGCGGCACGCACGAGGCGATCGCCAGCGGGCCGAGGAGACGGTCGCGACGCCCGGGCGGCACGAGACGCGCGATCACCACGATGCCCAGCGCCGCGCCGAGCGGGTTCGCGGCGAGCAGCAGGCCCACCGCGACCGGGCCGCCGCCGAGCGCCGCCGCGTAGGGTGCCGCGAGCCCCTCGATCGTCACCACGAACGCCGAGACGCACGCGAGCGCCACCAGCGCCCGCAGCCGCCGGTCGCGCAGGACGATGCGGGCGCCCTCGCGCAGCGCGGCGACGCTCTCCGAGCTCCCGGTCGCCCGCTGCTCGGTCACCCCGAACTGCAGGATCGCCGCCGAGAGCACGAACGTCGCCGCGTCGCCCAACAGTGCGCCCGGCACCCCGACGAGGGCGACGAGCGGGCCGCCGAGCGCGAAGCCGAGGACCTGACCGCTCTGGTACGTCGTCCCCGAGATCGCCGAGGCCACGACGTAGCGCTCGCCGGTGAGGACGTGGGGCAGGATCGCCGCGCGCGCGGCCGCGAACGGGGCGGCGATCAGCTGGCCGGCGACCACGAGCAGGCACAGCGCCCAGAACGGCACGCCCGGCACGGCCATCAGCGCGAGGATCGCCGCGCGCAGCAGGTCGCTGACCACCATCGTCAGCCGCCGCGGCGCCCGGTCGGCGATCCCGGAGAGCAGGGGACCGGCGACGAGGTCGGGGAGGAACGTCAGCGCGTAGGTCAGCGCGGTGAGCCCGGCCGACGCCGTCTGCGTGAACACGAGCACCGCGAGCGCGACGCGGGCCACCTGGTCGCCGAGCACCGACAGGAGCTGCGCGACCCAGAGGGCGAAGAACTGGGGATCGGCGAGGACGTCCCGGAACCGAGCCGGGCGGTCATCCTCGGTCACGGTGTGACGACTCTACGTATCCCGCCCTCGACACGCCCGGGATCCGGTGACACTGGCGCCACAAGAGCATCACGGTGCACACTGCACGGCGGTTGTGATCGGTGCGATCTCTGCCTTGGTACGAGGACGTTGGGGAAGACGCTTCTCGTCGAGTCGGAGGTCAGCAGTGAGCACCCGTGGCGTGATCTACGTCCACTCGTCGCCGTCTGCGGTCTGCCCGCACGTCGAGTGGGCCATCTCGGGCGTCCTCGACGCCCGTGTCGTGCTGGACTGGACCGCCCAGGAGGCGGCGCCGGGGTCGGCACGTGCCGAGGTGTCGTGGGCCGGGCCCGTGGGCACCGCGGCCCGTGTGGCGACCGCGCTGCGCGCCTGGGGGATGGTCCGCTTCGAGGTGACGGAGGACCCGTCGCCGGGCACGGACGGCGAGCGCTTCAGCCACGTGCCCGGGCTCGGCCTGTGGCACGGGCGCACCAGCGCGAACGGCGACATCGTCCTCGGCGAGGACCAGGTCCGCGCGGCGCTCGCCGGCGCGACGACACGGGAGTCGCTGACCCGCCGCATGGACGACCTCCTCGGCACGCGCTGGGACGACGCTCTCGAGGAGTTCCGCTTCGCCGGTGAGGGCGTGGCACCCGCACGGCTGCACCAGGTCGGCTGACCGGCACAGCGCGGACGACAGGAAGCGCGCACGGAGGACGCCCAGCGAGGGTGTCGGGGGAGGCTGGCAGGCTGGAGGTCATGCTCGGGCGGTTCCGTGACGGCGCGCTGGCCGATCGCCTGCGCCCGGGAGTCGTCCTGCCGGTGGTCCTCGGCGTGGCCCTGGTGATGATCGTGATCGCGGGGGCGCTGCTCGGGGCCCGCGCGGCGGCCGTCGGACGCGCTGCGGTGGGCGACACCGGCCCGGTGCTGGTCGGCGCCGAGCTGCCCGAGGACGGCTCGGCGGGCGCGCCGGGCGTCGTGCTCTCGTCCACCGCCGCGATCCATCCCGAGTCGGCGGCCGTGCGCGACGTCCTGCAGCGCTGGACCGACGCCCGCAACGCCGGCGACTTCGCCGCCTACCGCGCCACGCTCGTGCCGGACGCGCGCGTCGACCCGGCGACGTTCGCCGACATCGCGCGCACCCAGCGGGTCGGCTCGGTCGTGGTCCAACGGATCGACCCCGTCGCCGGCGGCGAGCTCGTCGTGCCGCTGGGCTACGTCACCACCCAGGACCCGACGGTCGCGCCGCCCGACGTGCGCGTGCCGCGCCTGTGCTGGCAGATCAGCGCCGTCGTCGAGACCTCCGGCGGCCAGCCCCGCCTGCTCGACCCGCGGCCGGGGAGCCAGCTCCGCTCACCCTGCTGAGCCGGCGGCTTTTCTGACGTTCGACGTCAGCGTGGCCGCCACGCTGACACACGCCGCCCACCCCCGAGAAACGAGAATGCGGCATCGCCGGCGCCGAGACGCCGGCGATGCCGCATCGCTCGGACGAACGCCCGTCAGGCCGGCGTGATCGCCAGGCAGACGTTGTGCCCGCCGAAGCCGAAGGAGTCGCTGATCGCGGCGTCCAGCGACTGCTTGCGGGCCTCGCCGGCCACGACGTCGAGGGTGACGTCGGGGTCGAGCTCCTCGAGGTTCGCGGTGGGCGGGATCAGCCCCTCGCGCACCGAGAGGATCGTCGAGATCGCCTCGACGGCACCGGCGGCGCCGAGGAGGTGACCCAGCGACCCCTTGGGTGCGGTGAGCACCGGGTGGTCGCCGATCGACTTCTTGACGGCCACGGTCTCGGCCACGTCACCGACGCTGGTGGCGGTGGCGTGGCAGTTCACGTGACCGATGTCGGAGGGCTCGAGGCCCGCCGTGCGCAGGGCCGCGGCGATGGCGCGGGACTGGCCCGTGCCTTCCGGGTCCGGCGCCGTGATGTGGTACGCGTCGGCGCTGGTGCCGATGCCGGCGAGACGCCCGTGCACGGTCGCCCCGCGGGCCTGCGCGAACTCCTCGCGCTCGAGCACCACCATGCCCGCGCCCTCGCCGAGCACGAAGCCGTTGCGTCCCGTGTCGAACGGCCGCGAGGCGCGCTCGGGCTCGTCGTTGCGCAGCGCCATGGTGCGGGCCTGGCTGAAGCCGGCGAGCGTGATCGGGTGGATGCACGCCTCGGTGCCCCCGGCCACGACCACGTCGACCTCGTTCGCCATGAGCATCCGCCAGCCCCACGCGATGGCCTCGGCGCCCGACGCGCAGGCCGACACGGGCGCGTGCACGCCCGCCGCCGCGCCGAACTCCAGGCCGACGTGCGCGGCCGGGCCGTTGGGCATGAGCATCGGGATGGTCAGGACCGCGACCTTGCGCAGGCCCTGCTGCTCGAGGATGTCGTCCTGGCCCAGCAGGGTCAGCGCCCCGCCGATGCCGGTGCCGACGATGACCGCGAGCCGCAGCGCGTCGACCTTGGGCGACCCGTCCTCGGCGTTCGGGTAGTCGCCGAGGTCAGCGTGCTGCCACGCCTCGCGCGCCGCGATGATCGCGGTCTGCTCGCTGCGGTCGAGGCGCCGCGCCTCGACACGCTTGAGGATCTCGCTCGGTTCGACGGCGAGCTGCGACGCGATCTTGACGGGCAGCTCGAAGGTGTCGACCCAGTCCTCTTCGATCTTGGAGGCGGCGCCGCGACCGGCCAGGAGGCCGTCCCAGGTGGTCGCGACGTCGCCGCCGAGCGGGGTCGTCGCGCCCATACCGGTGACGACGACCCCCTGGCCGGTGCTGCTCACGAAGTCGCCCTCTTTCAGGAGTGGCTGGAGATGTAGTTGACGGCGTCCTGGACCGTCGTCAGCTTGGCGAGCTCGTCGTCCGGGATCTTGACCCCGAACTTGTCCTCGGCCTGGACCGCGATCTCGACCATCGACAGCGAGTCGATGTCGAGGTCGTCGACGAACGACTTCTCGGCGGTGACCTCCGCGGCGTCGACGCCGGCCACCTCCTCCACGATGCTCGCGAGGTCGGGCAGGATCTCTTCGTTGGTCGCCACGGGCTCCCTTTCTTCGTCGGACTTCAACAGGTCTGCAGTGCTCGGCTGGGGACGGTAGGGCAGATCAGGGCAGCACGACGACCTGCGCCGCGTACGACAGGCCGGCACCGAAGCCGACCAGCAGCGCGACGTCGCCGGACTTCACGCGGCCGGCGCCGCGCATGTGGTCGATGGCCATCGGGATCGAGGCCGACGAGGTGTTGCCGGAGTACTGGATGTCGTCGGCGACGCGCAGGTCGGTGCGCCCGCCCACCTGGCGCAGGCGCTTCGCGATGGCCTCGACGATGCGCAGGTTGGCCTGGTGGGGGACGAGGACGTCGATGTCGGAGGGCGCCAGCCCGGCGGCCTCGACGGCGCGCAGGGCCACCGGCGCGATCTTGGTGGTGGCCCAGCGGAACACCGCCTGACCCTCCTGGCGCAGCGCGTCGGACTCGTCGATGTGGATCGTCGACACGAGGTCGCCCGCGGCACCCCAGATGACCGGCCCGACGCCGACCTCGTCCTCGGTCGCGGCCGGTCCGATCACCGCGGCGCCCGCCCCGTCGGCGAAGATGATGCAGGTCGAGCGGTCGTTCATGTCGAGCCAGTCGGAGAGCTTCTCCGAGCCGATGACCAGCACGTGCTTCGCCGTGCCCGAGCGGATCATGTCGCCGGCCAGCCCGGTGCCGTAGCAGAAGCCGGCGCAGGCGGTGTTCACGTCCATCGCGCCGATGCCGTTGACGCCGATGCGGTCGGCGGTCTGCGCGGCGGCGTTCGGGATCGGCTTGGACATCGTGCAGGTCGCGACGATGACCGCGTCGAGGTCGGTGGGGGCGAGCCCGGCGTCGGCCAGGGCCTTCGACCCGGCCTCGACGCCCATCGAGACCACGGAGTCCTTCTCGTCGCCGAAGCGGCGTTCCACGATGCCGACGCGGCTCTGGATCCACTCGTCGTTGGTCTCGACGATCTTCTCGAGGTCGTGGTTGGTGACGACCTTGTCGGGCTGCATGCTGCCGAGCCCGAGGATGCGGGCGCCGGGCGCCTGCGGGGTGAGCTGGAGCCTCACGAGTGCTCCCCGATCAGTTGCACGGCCTTCTCCAGGTCGTCGGGCGTGTTGATGTTCTGGACCGGCGTCCCCTTGATCTGGCGCTTCACCATCCCGGTGAGCGTGCCGGCGGGGGTCAGCTCGATCGCGGCGCCGACGCCGCGGTCGCGCATGGTGGCCATGCAGGCGTCCCAGCGCACCGAGCGCGTCACCTGGGCGACGAGGCGGTCGAGGAACTCCGACCCGCCGGCGACCAAGGCGCCGTCGGCGTTCTGCAGCAGCGGGTGCGACGGGTCGGCCGGCGCGAGCTCGTCGCGGTGCTCGGCGACCCACTCGCCGAGGGCCTTCTCGGCGGGCTCCATGAAGCGGGTGTGGAAGGCGCCGGCGACCGACAGCGACCGCACGCGCGCGCCCTCGGGCGGCTCGGCGACGAGCTGCTCGATCGCCTCCTTGCGGCCGGCGGCGACGACCTGGCCGGTGCCGTTGCGGTTGGCCGGCTCGAGGTCGAGCTCGGCGAGACGGGCGAGCACGGCGTCCTCGTCGCCGCCGAGGACCGCGGCCATCGTCGTCGGCTCCTGCGCGCAGGCGGCGGCCATCTCCTTGCCGCGCACGGCGGCCAGCGCGACGGCCTGCTCGGCGTCGATGACCTCGGCGATCGCGGCGGCGGCGAGCTCGCCGACGGAGTGGCCGGCGACGACCGCGTCGTCGGGCACGGAGACCTCGAGGCGGAGCTGGTCCCAGGCCAGCAGCGCCGAGGCGACGAGCAGCGGCTGGGTCACCGCGGTGTCCTCGATGGCCGCGGCGTCGGCCTCGACGCCGAGGTGCACGAGGTCGAGCCCGGCGGCGTCCGAGAACGCCTCGAGCCGCCCGCGCGCCTCGGGGCGGTCGAGCCACGGGGCGAGCATGCCGGGCTTCTGGGCGCCCTGGCCGGGAGCGAGGATCGCGATCACAGGGGCCACCTCATCACGGCTGGGGTCTCCTCCGAAGGCACCGGGACGACGAAGTCGGGCCCGGCGCGGTTGTCGAGTTCCCACAATGCCCTGGCTCACACACCTGGCGCGAGACCTCCGGTCGTGGCGTGTCCGCCCTGCTCAGGCGTCATTCCGGCCCGCCGGCGGGGTGCAGCCGATCGAGTCCGATCGCCAGTCGCAGCACCAGCGCGCCGCGCGCCTCGCCGGGGTGCACGCCCGTGAGTTCGGCCACCCGACGCAGGCGGTAGCGCACGGTGTTGGGGTGCACGAACAGCGCCCGGGCGGCGGCCTCGAGCACCCCGGCGACGTCGAGGTAGCACTCGACGGTCGCCGCCAGCTCCCCGCCGGCCTCGCGCAGGGGCGTGGCGACGTCGCGGCGCAGCTGGTCGACGGCCTGGGTGTCGCCGTCGAGGACGCGCTCGGGCAGGAGGTCGTCGGCGGCGACCGGGCGCGGGGCGCCGGGCCACGCCCGCACGGCCCGGTGCCCGGCGAGCGCGGCGGTGGCGCTGTGGTGCGCGTCGGTCAGCCCGGCGACGGTCGGCCCCATGACCACCGCGCCCGGCCCGAACGACGCCGAGAGCTCCTCCAGCGGCGCCCCCGGCCCGGCGATCATCACCAGGCGCGCGCCGTGGGTGCCGAGCAGGACGGTCGCGCCGGCCCGGTGCGCCGCGCGGCGCACGGCGTGCAGCGGCTCCGGCGGCTCCTCCGACGGCGGTTCCCCGACGACGACCGTCGCCTCGGCCGCCGGGTCCCAGCCCAGCGCCGACGCCCGCGAGAGCAGCGTCGCCTCCGCCTCGCCGAGCACCACCGCGTCGACGACCAGCGCCTCCAGCCGGGCGTCCCACGCCCCGCGCGCCTCGGCGGCGCTGGCGTAGACCGTCGCCGCCGCGAACGCGACCTCGCGCCCGAAGCGCAGCACCGCGTGCACCAGCGCCGCGCGCTCGTCGTCGTCGGCACCCAGCAGCGGGATGCGCTCCTCGAACACCTCGGTGGCGATGCGCACGAGCTCCACGGTCTGGCGCAGCGTCACCCGGCGGGCCAGGTCGAGCGGGGCGGAGCGGAAGGCCTCGGCGGTCAGGCGCGGGGTGGCGTCGGGGTCGCGCAGCCAGGCGACGAAGTTGCCGGTGCCGGTCTGGGTCACCAGCAGGACGCCGGAGCGCTGCTCGGCGGTCAGGCGCCCGAACCAGCCCAGACGCTCCGCCATGGCGGCCACGCCCGCGGCGGCGATCTCCCCCGACGCCTTCTCGATGCGGCGCAGCGTGGTCAGCCGGACGCCCGCCCGCGCCGCGGCGCTGCCCATGACCGGGGAGCATGTCACGGATGCCGACCATCCGGACCCTGCGCCGCAGCGATCGTCCCGTCACCGTGGGCGGCGGGGTCCTCTCGCGGCACGGGCTGTCCTTCGGGGCGCACTACGACCCCGGGCGCACCTCGTTCGGCGCCCTCGTCGCGCACAACGACGACGTGCTCGACGCCGGCGTCGCCTACGGCGCCCACGAGCACCGCGACGTCGAGATCCTGGCCTGGGTCGTCGACGGCACGATGATCCACACGGGGCCGGACGGCGTCGAGACGACCGTGCCCGCCGGGACCCTGCAGCACCTCGTGGCCGGGACCGGGTGGCCCCACGACGAGCGGGCCTCCGAGGACGGCGCGGCCCACCTGCTCCAGTTCTGGGTGACGCCGGGCCTGGACGACCCGCCGGCGGGGGAGCCGTCGCTGACCCACCACACGGTCGACGGCTCGCTGACCCTGCCGCTGCGGCGCCCGGGCGTGACGGTGACGGTCGAGCGGGCCGCGGCGGGGGAGTGGCGGCCCGGCGACGGCGCCTTCCGCCACGTCCACGTCGCGCGCGGCGCGCTGGGCGACGCGGTGGCCGGCGACAGCCTCGAGATCACGGGCGCCGGGCCGGTCGCGTTCGAGGCGGGCCCGGACGGCGCCGAGCTGGTCGTCGTCACGACCGCCTGACCCCGGACACACGACGGGGGCGGCGCGTCTCCCGACGCACCGCCCCCGTTTTCGAGAGGTGACTCCGCTGAGATTCCTTACAGCGGCGTGACCTGAACGGCCTGCAGGCCCTTCTGGCCCTGCTCGACGTCGAACGAGACGCGCTGACCCTCGTCCAGGGTGCGGAAGCCGCGGGCCTGGATGGCCGAGTAGTGGACGAACACGTCAGCGCCACCACCGTCGGGAGCGAGGAAGCCGAAGCCCTTCTCGCTGTTGAACCACTTGACGGTGCCTTCTGCCATTCCTGCTCCTCATACCGATGTCACGAGGCGATTTCCTCCGCCCCGACCTTCAGATCCGCCGCCGGAGCCGTGGCTCCCTACGTCGGAGTCCCGCGTCTCGGATCGTCCGGGGGCGTCCGAGCAGCGTGACGTCGACAGCCTATCCGGAAGGATGGGGCCGACCACCAGCCCCGATCGCCGATCTCGCGACGAACGGTCACTGCACGATCACCCCACGCCCCACCAGATGCCTCAGGCCACCCCGGAATCCGAGGTCTGCGGGCCCGCGGCCTGCGGGTCGTCGATCTGGTACTGCTCGGCCGCCCGGATGACGGTGTCGCGCCCGACCTCGCCGCGGCGGGCCAGCGCGGCGAGCACGCCGACCGTGATGTTCTCCGCGTCGACACCGAAGTGCCGCCGGACCGCCGGCCGGGTGTCGGACAGGCCGAAGCCGTCGGTGCCGAGGACGGTGAAGTCGCCGGGCACCCACTTGCGGATCAGGTCCGGCACGGCCTTCATCCAGTCCGAGACGGCGAGCACCGGGCCGGCCGCGTCGCCGAGGGCCTCGGTGACGTACGGCGTGCGCGGGTCGGCGTCCGGGTGGGCGTGGTTGTGCTCGTCGCACTCGACGCCGTCGCGGCGCAGCTCGCCCCACGACGTCGCCGACCACACGTCGGCCTGCACGCCCCACTCCTCGGCGAGCATCCGCTGCGCCTCGAGCGCCCAGGGCATCGCGACGCCCGACGCCAGGATCTGCGCGCGGGGGCCGGGGCCGCCGGGGGCCTGGGCGTAGCGGTAGAGCCCGCGCAGCAGGCCGTCGACGTCGAGACCCTCGGGCTCGGCGGGCTGCTGGTAGGGCTCGTTGTAGACCGTCAGGTAGTAGATGACGTTCGGGTCGCGCTCCGTCGATGGTCCGGCTCCGCTGCGCTGCGCGTCCGGAGGATCGGCCTCGCCGTACATGCGGGTCAGCCCGTCGCGCACGATGTGCCCGATCTCGAACGCGTACGCCGGGTCGTAGGCGACGACGCCCGTGTTGGTCGCCGCGAGCAGCAGCGAGTGGCCGTCGTTGTGCTGCAGGCCCTCGCCGACCAGCGTCGTGCGCCCGGCCGTGGCACCGAGCAGGAAGCCGCGGGTCATCTGGTCCGCGGCGGCCCAGATGCCGTCGCCGGTGCGCTGGAACCCGAACATCGAGTAGAAGATGTAGATCGGGATCATCGGCTCGCCGTGGGTGGCGTACGACGTGCCCACCGCGGTGAACGAGGCGACCGACCCGGCCTCGTTGATGCCCTCGTGCAGCAGCTGGCCCGCCTCGGACTCGCGGTAGGCGAGCAGCTGGTCGTGGTCGACCGAGGTGTAGAGCTGGCCCTGGGGGTTGTAGATCTTCAGGTTGGAGAAGAACGAGTCCATCCCGAAGGTCCGCGCCTCGTCCGGGATGATCGGCACCACGCGCTTGCCGATCTCCGCGTCGCGCGTGAGCTCCTTGACCAGGCGGACGAACGCCATCGTCGTGGCGATCTCCTGCTTGCCGGAGCCGCGCTTGACGACGTCGTAGACCTTGTCGCCGGGCAGCACCAGCGGCTTGTGGCGCAGCCGCCGCTCGGGCAGCGGGCCGCCGAGCTGGCGCCGGCGCTCGAGCATGTACTCGATCTCCGGCGCGTCGGCGCCAGGGTGGTAGTACGGCGGCAGGTAGGGGTCGCGCTCGAGCTCGGAGTCGCTGATCGGCACGCGGACCTCGTCGCGGAAGGTCTTGAGGTCCTGCAGCGTCAGCTTCTTCATCTGGTGCGTGGCGTTGCGGCCCTCGAACGTCGGGCCGAGCGTGTAGCCCTTGATCGACTTGGCGAGGATGACCGTCGGGCGGCCCTGGTGCTCCATCGCCGCCTGGTAGGCCGCGTAGACCTTGCGGTAGTCGTGCGCGCCGCGCTTGAGGTTCCAGACGTCGGCGTCGGAGAGGTCCTTGACCAGGTCCTTCGTGCGCGGGTCGCGGCCGAAGAAGTGCTCGCGGACGTAGGCGCCGTTGTTGGCCTTGTAGGTCTGGAAGTCGCCGTCCGGCGTGGTGTTCATCAGGTTGATCAGGGCGCCGTCGCGGTCGGCGTGCAGGAGCCGGTCCCACTCGCGGCCCCAGATGACCTTGACGACGTTCCAGCCGGCGCCGCGGAAGAACGACTCCAGCTCCTGGATGACCTTGCCGTTGCCGTGCACCGGCCCGTCGAGGCGCTGCAGGTTGCAGTTGATGACGAAGGTCAGGTTGTCGAGACCCTCGGCCGCGGCGACGTGGATGGCGCCGCGCGACTCGGGCTCGTCCATCTCGCCGTCGCCGAGGAACGCCCAGGTGTGCTGCTGCGAGGTGTCCTTGATGCCGCGGTTGCCGAGGTAGCGGTCGAAGCGCGCCTGGAAGATCGCGTTGATCGGTCCGAGGCCCATCGAGACCGTCGGGTGCTCCCAGAACCCGGGCATGAGGCGCGGGTGCGGGTACGACGGGAGGCCGCCGCCGGGCCCGGCGTGCGAGAGCTCCTGGCGGAAGCCGTCGAGGTGCTGGGCGCCGAGGCGGCCCTCGAGGAACGCGCGGGCGTAGATGCCGGGGGAGGCGTGGCCCTGGATGTAGACGTGGTCGCCGCCGCCGGGGTGGTCCTTGCCGCGGAAGAACCAGTTGAAGCCGACCTCGTACAGCGACGCGGCGCTCGCGTACGTCGAGATGTGGCCGCCGACGCCGACGCCGGGGCGCTGCGCGCGGTGCACCATCGCCGCGGCGTTCCACCGGATCCAGGCGCGGTAGCGCCGCTCGGTGTCCTCGTCGCCCGGGAACCAGGGCTCCTGGTCGGTGGGGATGGTGTTGACGTAGTCCGTCGAGTACAGCGACGGCACCGAGACCCGGCGCTCGCGGGCGCGCTGGAGCAGCTGCAGCATGATGTAGCGGGCGCGCTGCTCGCCCTGCCCCTCGAGCATCGCGTCGAAGGACTCGATCCACTCGGAGGTCTCGTCCGGATCGATGTCCGGCAGATGCGACGAGAGCCCGTCGCGGATGATGTGGACCCGGCCGGTGTCCGCGCCTGCGGAGCCCTTGTGGGTGGTCACGGATCGCTCTCCCTGTCGCTGGTTCGTCGACGGCGCGCGGCCGAGTCCGGATCGCGGGCTCCAGCCGTTTTCGGAACCGATTCTGCCCGGTGGTCCGTGGCGGCGCCGACCCGCTGATGTCCTCGCTGTCCTGCCCTGGTCACCCCATCGTCACCTGCCATGACCGCGCCGTCACGTCTACTCGTGAGTAGCCCGGCTGTGGCCGTCTGCGACGGTTCCGGCGCGCCGTCGCGGGCACCCGACCCCGCGTGGCTGGTTGCGCCCGCTGCGTCACCCGTGTTCGCTGGGCGCTTCACACGGGGTGACGTGCGCCGCACGCCGCCCCCGGACGAGGAGGAGGCACCGCGCGTGGTGGCGGCCACGGGGGATTCGGACAAGTCCGATCTCGCCGGCAAGCTCGGCATCGAACCGGGCATGATCGTTCAGGAGCTGGGCTGGGATTCCGACGTCGACGACGAGGTCCGGTCCGCCATCGAGGACCGGTGCGGTGAGGACCTCCTCGGTGAAGACGCCCAGGAGGTCGTCGACGTCGTCCTCCTCTGGTGGCGCGACGGGGACGGCGATCTCGTCGACACCCTCATGGACGCGCGCTCGCCGATGACCGACGACGGGGTCATCTGGGTGCTCACGCCCAAGACCGGCAACGACGGCCACGTCGAGCCCTCCGACATCGCCGAGGCGGCGCCGACGGCGGGGCTCTCCCAGACCTCGAACATCAGCCTGTCCGAGGGCTGGGTCGCCACCCGGCTCGTCGCGCCGAAGGCGTCCGCCCAGCGACGTCGCTGACCTGCGCTCCTCGATACGCTGCACGGGTTTCGGTGACCCGGACGGACAGGAGACAGGTCGCATGACCGTCGAGGTGGGCTCGCAGGCCCCCGACTTCACGCTCAAGAACCAGGACGGCCAGGAGGTCTCCCTCAAGGACTTCCGCGGCGAGCGGGCCGTCCTGCTGGTGTTCTACCCCTTCGCGTTCTCCGGCATCTGCACCGGCGAGCTGTGCTCGGTGCGCGACGACCTCTCGTCGTTCCAGAACGACGACGTCCAGGTGCTCGGCGTCTCGTGCGACGCGCCGTTCTCCCTGAAGGCGTGGGCGGCGCAGGAGGGCTACGAGTTCCCGCTGCTCTCGGACTTCTGGCCCCACGGCGCGGTCGCCGAGTCGTACGGCGTGTTCAACTCCGACGTCGGCATGGCCATCCGCGGCACGTTCCTGATCGACAAGGACGGCGTCGTGCGCTTCGCGGAGCAGAACGGCCCCGGCGACGCCCGCGACCAGCAGGGCTGGCGCGACGCGCTGAAGCAGCTGGCCTAGAACTCCCTCGCTTCCGGAGCGAACGTGCTGTTCGCTGCTTCTATGCGGCGGACGTCCCCGTTCGCTCCGGACCGGGCGCGTAGCTCAGCGGAAGAGCACCGGCCTTACAAGCCGTCGGTCGCAGGTTCGAATCCTGCCGCGCCCACATTGTGGTGTCTCAGGACATCCGCATAGCCCCGAACCCTCATGGGTTCGGGGTTTCGTGCGTTCCGGGGCGGGTTGGTTGGTAGTCGCGGGTGGGGTCGAGGACGAGCTCGCGGATCAGCTGGCCGGTGGTGGCGTTGACGATGCGGATGTCGCGGTCCGCAACGAGCAGCAGGATGTGGGTTCGGGCGTGGGCTCGCCCGATGCCGATGTGGTGCAGCCGCCCGTCGTAGCGCAGGGTGACGACCCCGGAGGTGTCGACGCGGTCGCGGCGGACGCGGGTGTCGGAGGCGGGCGCGAGCCCGCCGGGGGTGGCCTTGGGGCGGGCGAGGTAGGCCGCGAGCGGGGTCCGGCGCTGCAGGGAGCGGTGGGGTCGGTGGGTGTTGTATTCGGTGGCGAACTGCTCGAGCAGGGCCTGGAGCTCGGTGATCGTGACGGGCTGGACGGGTCGGGCGGCCAGCCAGCGTTTCTGGGTCTGGTGCAGTCGCTCGACCTTGCCGAACGAAGACCACCACCGCTATGCCGATGTCCTGAGACACGCCATGCCTATGTCCTGAAACAGCACACTGCCGCGCCCACATTGTGGTGTCTCAGGACGGCGGTGCCGGCCGAGCTGGGTGACGCGTGCCCCGCTCGCCGACGACAGATCCGGGCTCGGAGGACCGATTGTCGGCGACGGCTGGCCGTGGACACTCGATCGAGCAGAACGGCGGACGAGCCCCGGGCAGGGAGCGCACCATGACGGCAGCGGCGAGCTTCTACCAACTGTTGAGCACGGTGAGCTTCACCCTGCTCGGCCTGTGGTTCGTCGTCCTGGGCCTGTCCCACGGGTCGTGGCGCAGCGGCCCGGAGCGCCATCGGGCGACACTCCACGTCGCCCTGCACTTCTTCCTGCCCGGGACGATGGGTCTGGGGGCGGTGCTGGCTGGCGAGGCGCCGGTCATCTGGCGGGTGACGTTCCTCCTCGGGGCCGCGATCGGCGTCGTCGAGGCCGTCGGCTTCCTCCGCCCCACGAACCGCCCTCGCGGCCGCCTCGAGCGCGGGCTCGCCTCGTGCAGTCCCGTGCTGTACCTGCTGGTCGGAGCCGCGGCGCTGGTCCCGCGCCCGCTCGCCGGTCTCGCCCCGCTCCAGATCGAGGGGATGGCCACGGCACTGGTGTTCCTGGTCGGGATGGTCCACATCTGGCTCGCCTACGCCGAGCGGCAGACCGGCGCGGTTCCCGACCCGCGACGCGCGGTGGTGTGAGGAGGGCGGTCACGCCCGCCGGGGATCGACGGTGCTCGGCGGCTGCTCGTCGACGCGCCGCTTCTGCTCCACCCGGTACCCGACGATGATGTGGATCAGCCCGAGCACGGCCGCCACGAGGGCGAGCGGGGGGTAGAGGAGGGCCGCCGCGCAGGTCACGAGGGCCCACGCGCCGAGCACGAGGAACAGCGCGCGGTGATATTGCACGCGGGCGCGGGACGCACCGAGCCGGCTGCGGCTACCGACGCGTCCCTGGTCAGCGTCGTGCGGCTGGGCCCAGGCGACCAGGTGCGACAACGGCGACGCGAAGCGAGATGACACCGCAGACCCCCGACGTGCCTCAGCGAGGAGGGTCCCCCGACCCACGTGTCGACAATAGGAGACGCCGCTGCTTCTCGCCCAGGTCGGCGAGCTCCTGCCCAACCAGAAGGGGGATACCCGACGACGTCGGCGGCGGTCGGAGCATCGCCGAGGCCACGGCCCACACCGCGAACGGCACCGCCGCGGCTCCGAGGGTGAGGTCCACGTCCGCGGCCGGCCCGCCCAGCAACCGCCGGGCCAGGGACAGCACCGACGGGGCGAACAGGACGCTCGCGCAGGCCCACGCCACGGCCTCGGGGGAGGACGGTCGGAGCACGCGGAGGGCGACGAGCAGCAGGGCCAGGGCGCCGAGGGCGATCACGACGATGCCGACCGTGATCGCACGATCGCCGGTCACCTTGGCGACGGTGTGCAGCGGCGAGAACCGGGTGGTGCCGCCGAGCAGGAACGGCACGACCAGGGCGGCCCAGACCAGGAGCGCCCCGGCGCCGACCACGGCCGCCTGCCGCGCGCCCGCCACCACCCCGGCCGCGGCCACCACGATCACCACCACCAGGACCATGTGGGGGCGCGTGCAGGTCGCCACCCCCAGGACGACCGCGGCGCCCGCCAGGCCCCACGGCGACCAGCGGCGCGCGGCGCGCAACACCAGCGCGACCGCCGCCACGGCCGGGACCGCGCCGGTGACCAGGTCGTCGCCGACCGCGAACTCCCGGATCACCTCGAGGCCGCCGAACGCGACCAGCACCCACAGCACCGTCGGGCCGGCGCGCAGGCGTCGTCCGCCGTGGAGGAGCGGGAGCAACAGCAGCAGCCACGCGAGGTTCTGCCACGCGGCGTTCCCGGTGATCCACCAGAACGGGGCGGCGAGCAGCAGCGCGCCCGGCAGCGGCGTGATCGGGTTCCCCAGGTAGGTCGTCGCCGTGTAGGGGTAGTGGCCCTGGGCGAGCTGGGACAGCGCGACGTTCAGGGCGTCCGCGCGGTCGCTGCCGACGCCGAGCGCGTCGCCGTACGCCGCCGGGACACCGGCCACGAACGCCACGACGAGCGCGGCCACGCATGCCGTGACCAGCACCGGCAGGACCAGGGCCGGCGCGCGGCCCAGCGCGTCCGTCAGCAGCGGTGCGAGGAGGACCATCGCGGCGGTCACGGCCAGGGCGTAGCCCGCGGCCACGGCGAGTCCGCCGAGGTTCCAGGCGGTGTGCCAGGAGATCACGGCGAGCAGCACGGACAGAGCCACCGCAGGGACCGGCCTCACCGTCGCGATCCCGGCAGGGCGAGCCGGGCGAGAGCCCCGAGCAGGCAGAGGCCGGTCAGGACGAGCAGGTAGGCCGCGAGCCAGACGTGCTTGAAGACCTCGAAGTAGCCGTCCCCGAGGACCGCCGCGACGACGAGCCCCACGGCGGTGGCCGCGCCGAGCCCGGCGGCGAGACACCAGCGGGCGCACGCGGGCGCCCGGCGTCGCCACGCCACCGTGCTCACGGCCGCGCCCAGGGCGAGCAGTACGAGCGCGGTCGGGAGCCACGGCACGCGCGTCGCGCCGAGGACGAAGTGCAGCTCGGGCTGCTCCGCCCCGGACCAGCCGGGATCGCCGCCGGGCGGGGACGGCCGCGTGACGTCGCCCGGTCCGGCGGCGAGGTAGGGCAGGTCGGCGCCGGTCGTGGCCTGCAGGCCGACGCCCACGGCCCGGAGGAGCACCGCGGGATCGCGGGCCAGCGCGGTGTAGGCGGCGGCGCGGGTGGCATCGGGCTCGTCGCGGATGGCACGCACCCACCAGTCCGCGGTGGCGCGCGGCGGCGCGTTGAAGTAGCCGTCGCCGGTCAGGGCGGCCGCCTCGGGCGGCAGACCCAGCTCGCTGGTGGCCGCGGGGCCGAGCTCGGTCAGCGCCAGGGTGAAGACGACGTCGTGGACGTTCGCGCCCTCGTAGACCTGGTTCTGGAAGGTGACCGCGGCAGCAACAGGCCAGGCCGTCAGCACCACCGCGACGAGCGCGATCGCGGGCCCCACCACGCGCCAGGGCCGGCGCCGTCCCACCCTGACCACCGCGCACACCACGACGGCCGCGACGAGCACCGGCAGGTAGGCCGGCTTGGCGGTGGCGGCGACGGCACCCCCGACCGCGACCAGGACGAGCGCGACGGTGCGGGCGCGTCGCTGCGCCCGGCGGGTGACCATCACCCCGGCGACGCCGCAGGCCACCGCGAGGGCGCCCAGCAGCCCAGCGGGCTCGGCGTAGGTGGAGACGAAGAGCCGCGTGAACGGGGCGAGCGCGAGCGGCGCGACCGGCACCACCAGCACCGCCGTGCGCCAGAGCCCGCCGGCCGAGGCCGCCCAGGCCGCGACACCGACGACCACGCCGACCAGCACCGCGTACCACCAGCCCACGGTGGTCAGCGCGAACGAGCCGTCGTGGCCCAGGACGGCGGCCTGCAGCACCAGCGTCGCCGACGACGGCGTCGACGAGCCGCAGATCGGGGCGCCCACGGCGAAGTCGGTGACCACCCCGCCCTTCCAGGCCGCGAGCCGGTCGACGGTGCGCGGGATCAGCCCGAGGCCGCAGTAGAGACGGAAACCGTCGCCGTTGTCCTCCACGCCGACCGGCCGTCCCGTCGGGAGCCCGAGCGTGAGGACGACGACCGAGGCCGCGAGGACGCCCGCGCCGACGGCGAGCACGACCCGGTGCCGGCCTGTCGGGACGTCGTTCGCTCCCGCACCGGTCGTCACCGCGCCCATCGTGCCGGGGGCCCTCGGCGCCGACTCACCCGCCTCCGGGCCGTGTCGCGGTCAGACCGCCAGCGCGACCCGGAGCGCCTTGCCGATGAACCGCCGCGCCTCGCCGGCGGCGTCGAGGGACCCCGCCAGGTACAGGAACGGGTGGAACTGCCCGTCGAACCTCCGCCGTTCCACGGCGACGCCGGCCGCCTCCAGCGCGTCGGCGTACGCCTCGCCCTCGTCGCGCAGCGGATCGAGCTCGGCGGTCACGACGGTGGCCGCGGGCAGCCCCCGGAGGTCGGGGTTCGACGCAGGCGCGAGCCGCGCGTCGTCGGGAGCGCCGTCGGGCGCGTAGGTGTCGAAGAAGTACCGCATGCTCGCGCCGGTGAGGAAGTAGCCGTCGTCGAACTCGCGGTAGCTGGCCGTCGACCCGACCTCCGCCTGGGTCACGGGGTAGACGAGCACCTGGTGGCGCAGGCCCGCCTCGCCACGGAGCTCCTGCGCGACGTGGGCAGCGAGGTTGCCGCCGGCGGAGTCGCCGCCCACCGCGACGCGCGACGGGTCGACGCCCGGCACCTCGCCGGCCAGCACCGCCCGGGTGGCGGCGACCGCGTCGACGTGGGCCGCCGGATACACGTGCTCCGGCGCGAGGCGGTAGTCGACGCTGAGCACGGCGATCTCTCCGGCCGCCGCGACGTCGCGGGCGGTGGTGTCGGCGATCTCCAGGTCGCCGAGCACCCAGCCGCCCCCGTGGAAGCAGACGAGCACCGGTTGCGGGTCCGCCCGGGTCCGGTACAGCCGGGCCGGGATCGGGCCGTGCGGCGCGGAGATCACGATGTCGTCGACGGCGTGGAGCTCCGTCGCGTCCCCGGTGAGCGGGATCGCCTGCTCGAGGTCCGCGCGGTTCTGCGCCACCGACTGGTCGGCGAGGAGAGGGCCTCCGCCGACGATGTCCAGCAGGGCGGCGGCCTGGGGATGCAACGGCACGGCACTCTCCTCCGAGGTCGATCGACTCCGGCGGACGCTACCGGGACGCGGCGGCCTTCTCCTCGGCGTAGCGGTCCGTCGCGGCCTGGATGGCGGCACCGTTCTTCGCGTCGAGCTCGCTGTGCTTGCTGCGCGCCCACGACTCCGCGGCGAGCAGCCGCTTCTGCGAGGGCTGGAAAGCCGGGATGACATGGCGGGCGAAGAGCTCGAAGCTGCGCTGGGTGGCCTGCCAGTCGGCCCAGTCGTGCTGCAGCAGGATGTAGCACCCGAAGCCGCCGCCGGACTGGTCGACCAGCCGCTGGATCTGGGCGATCGCGTCGTCGGGCGTACCGACCACGCCCCAGCCGCTGTCGTCGAGCCACGCCAGACGCTCCTCGAAGGTGTCGCCGGGGATGCGGACGGGCGGGAGGGCCAGGGTCTTCTGGGTGTACTCGACGAAGGCGTCGAAGCCGTACCGGATGTCCTCGACGGCCTGCTCGCGCGTCTCCGCGATGTGCATGGGACCCATGAGGCGCCACCGCGAACGGTCGGTGGCACGGCCGGCGGCCGCCGCCTCGGCCTCGTGCACGTCCCAGTGGTGGGCGAGGACGTCGAAGCCCTCCTTGGTGGTCGCCCCCACCGAGAGCAGCCCGAGCCCGTACTGACCGGCCAGCCGCGGGCCGGTGGGGGAGGCGGTGGCGGCGACGGCCATCTCGAAGCAGGGGTCCTGGTACGGGGCCAGCTGGCACCGGGCGTCGACGAGCTCGTAGCGGTCGGTCTTCACCGTCACCGGCTCGTCCTCGGTGAGCAGCCGGATGAGGACGTCGAGGTCCTCGTGCAGCGCCGGGCGCAGCTGGGCGGGCTCCAGGCCGATCATCGCGGCGTCGGTGGGCAGCGAGCCGGGTCCGACGCCGAGCATCAGCCGGCCACGGGTGAGGTGGTCGACGAGGATCGCGCGGTCCGCCACCCAGAGCGGGTTGTGGTACGGGATCGACACGACGCCGGTGCCGAGCTTGATGTGCTGGGTCTGCGGGGCCACGTGGGCGATGAAGGTCAGCGGGTCGGCGATGATCTCGGTCGCGGCCGAGTGGTGCTCCCCGACCCAGACCTCGTCGTAGGCGAGCCGGTCCAGCAGCTGGATGGTCTCGACGTCGCGCTGCAGCGACGTCGTCGGGTTCTGGGTCGGCGGGCTGTTGAACGGCGGCATGAACAGGCCGAAGCGCATCGTGGACACGCGGGCTCCTCGGTGTCGGTAGGCCGTCTCTCGGTCGAGGACGGGTGGGCTCATGGTCCGGCGAGGTCGGTGCGGGCGGCGAGGTCGAGCAGCTCCCGGTGCAGCCGTTCCGGGTACTGCAACGGCAGGAAGTGGCCGCCGAACAGCGGTACGAAGCGCGCGTCGGGCAGGTACCGCGCGGTGCTCTGCAGGTCGTCGGCCGCGGCGAGGTTGTCCAGCACCCCGGCGACGACGGTGACCGGGAACCGGGCGAAGTCCGTGACCATCGGCTCCTGGTCGCCCGCGGCGAGCACCATCCGCGAGTACCAGACCCACGGGTGGTTGCTGAACTCCCGCGCGACCGCGCTCGTGGCCTGCAGGGCGGGCGGCGGGCGCAGCCCGGAGGTGGCGACGAGCGCCTGCGCGCCGTCCAGGAACGGGGTGAGCATCCCGGCGGCGGCCGCGACGGGCGGGCCGAACCACCGCAGGGCCCAGGCGCCCGCCCGGCCGAGGGGTTCGCGCAGCTCGCGCAGCACGCCGGTGGGGCCGAACAGGATGCGGAACGGGTCCCCGGCCCGGCCGCCGACGGCGAGGATGCCGGCCACGCGCTCGGGGTGGCGTCGGGCGAACTCGAAGGCGATGTTCACCCCGAGCGACCACCCGACGAGCACCGCCCGGTCCATGCCGGCGTCGTCCATCACCGCCTCGAGGTCGGCGGCGTGGTCCTCGATGGTGATCCGGTCGAGGTCCCCGGGGCGCTGCGAGGCGTCCAGTCCGCGGTGGAACCAGGAGACGGCGTGCACGCCGCAGTCCGGGTCCGCGAGCAGCGGCCACGCCGACGGCGGTGCCCCCAGCCCGTTGCTGATGACGACCGGCAGGCCCGCCACCTCGTTGTCCCAGGTCCGGATCCACGTGCCGTCGCTGCTGCGGGTCCCCGGTGGCGCGGTCGGTGCGGACATGGGGATCCCCTGCCCGACCGCGGGCCCGGAGGAACGCGATGCCCGCGAGGTACCGACGAGCGGACCAACACGTCACGCTGCCCACCGACGGACGAGCGACCGGAAGGCGGAGACATGCAGGTCCTGTTCACCGGAGGCACGGGCATCCTCGGCGGCGCGACCGGCCGGCTCCTGGCGGCGCGGGGGCACGCCGTGCGGCTCCTCGACGTCGCGCCGGAGCCGTCGGCCGCGGCGAGGGCGCCCGGCGTCGAGATCGTGCGCGGCGACGTCCTGTCGTTCGGCGACCTCGGGGACGCGATGCGGGGCGTCGACGCCGTGGTGCACCTCGCCTACAGCCTCGGCGAGGCGTCGAACCGGCGGCCGTACGCGGCGAGCACGCTCAACGTGCAGGGCACGGCGAGCGTGCTCGAGGCCGCGCGGTTGTTCGGGGTGGGGCGGGTCGTGCTGGCCAGCTCGGTCGCGGTGTACGGCTCGGACGACATGTACGCGCCCGCGGAGCTCCCGCTCACCGAGGACGCGGCCACCCACCTCGCGCCGGGGATGCCGCTCTACGGCGCGGGGAAGCTGTACCTCGAGCGCCTCGCCGAGGTCTACCGGAAGACCTACGGCCTGCTCGGCGTCGGGCTCCGTCCCAGCCCCGTCTACGGCCCCGGCGGGGTGCGCGGGGTGTCCGGCTGGCTCGCCGGCGTCATGGCGCAGGCGGCGGCCGGCGGCACCGTCACGGTGGACCGCGGCGACGCCCGCATCAGCCTGGTCCACGTCGACGACGTCGCCGAGCAGCTCGTCCGCCTCGTCGGCCTCGACGCCGCGGCGTTCACCGACCGGTACTTCTTCAACACCGGCGGGGACGCGACGACGATGCGCGAGCTCGCCGCGCTGGTGGCGGAGATCGTGCCGTCGGCGCGGGTCGAGGTCACCTCGGCGGGGGAGACGGACGTGGCCGGCCTCGTCTCGCGGGTCAGCGGCCGCGCCCTTGCCGACCTGATCGGCTACGAGCGGCGCCACGACCTGCGCAGCGGCGTCCGGGCGCACATCGAGGCGATCGCGACGACCGGCGCCTGACGAGCTACCCGCGCCCGAACTCCCAGACGAGCACGCCGGGCAGGCCCACGTACGCGGCGCGGTTCGCGTCCGGGACCAGGCCGGCCGTCGGTGTCGCGGCGGCCTCGGCGGTGAGGCGCGGTTCCTCGCAGCTCCGCACGACGAGACCGGCACCGAGCGCCGCCGCGACGTAGTCGGACGGCAGGTGCTGGTGCAGGCGCATGAACGCCCGGCCGTGGTCGGTCGGGAACTGTGCCTGCCAGCCCAGCATCACGAGGAAGGGGTGGACGTCGCTGACGACGATCCGCCCGCCGGGCCGGACGACGCGGGCGAGCTCGCCGATCGCCTGGTGCAGATCCTCGACGTGCACCAGCGCCAGCGCGCAGACGGCCGCGTCGACGGAGGCGTCGGGGAGGGGCAGGCGGGCGAGGTCGCCGTCGAGGAAGCGGGCGTCGGGGAGCTTGGCGCGGGCGAGGTCGAGCATGGCGGGGGACTGGTCGACGCCGACGACGACGTGGCCGCGCCCGGCGAGGTACGCCGCCCACCGGCCGGTGCCGCAGGCCGCGTCGAGCACCTCGCCGACGGGCAGCGCGTCGAGGACCCGGCGCAGCGGCGGTTCCTCGAGCCCGAACAGGCGCAGCGGCCGGTCGTAGGTCGCCGCCCACTGCACATAGCCGTCGGTCAGGTCGAGCTCCGCGCCGAGGTGCTCGGTCGGGGCCTCGCCGTCGAGCAGTGCCCGCGTCTCGGCGAGTCGTGCCGCCCGGGCGTCGGCCGCGTCGGTGTAGAGCGACCGCAGCAGGGCGAGCCCCTCGACGCCGACCGCCAGCTCCTCGAGCGTGGGCCCCTGATCGGTCATCCCGAGGACGCTACCTGCGCAAACGATCGGCGCTACCGTGTTCCATGCGGATTCTGTTCGCGAGCACGGGCGGGGCCGGGCATGTCACCCCGATGCTGCCGGTCGCCGCGGCGTGCCGGAAGGCCGGGCACGACGTCCTGCTGATCGGCCCGCCGAACCTGGCGTCGACCGCGGAGCGCGAGGGCCTGCCTTTCGTGGCGGGCGCGCTGCCCGACGACGCGGAGCTCGGGCCGATCTGGGCGCAGGTCCCGCGCGTGGCGACCGCCGACGCGGAACGTCTCGTCGTCGGACAGATCTTCGCGACGCTGAACGTCCGCGCGATGCTCCCCGCGATGCGCGACACCGTGCGCACCTGGCGGCCCGACGCGGTCGTCCGCGAGCCCGCCGAGTACGCCGCCGCGGTCGCGGCGGACGAGGAGGGTGTGCCGCACGTGCAGGTCGGCGTCGGGCTGATCTCCGCGCAGCTGCAGATGACGGACCTGTCGTCGGAGGCGATGGAGGCGTGGCGCCCGGGGCTGACCGAGCATTCGGCAGCGTGGCGGGGAACGTCCCGTTCGCGGCGCCGATCTTCGACGTCGCCCTGGAGGCCGTGGCTGACCTCCCGGCGCGGGTGCTGCTCACGACCGGCCACGGGATCGAGGACGGGCGGCTCGCCGCGCCCGGGCCGCACGTCCACGTCGAGCGCTGGGTGCCGCAGGCCGACGTGCTCGCGAGCGCGAGCGTGGTCGTCTGCCACGGCGGCTCGGGGACGACGCTCGGCGCGCTCGCGGCCGGGGTGCCGCTGGTGATCACGCCGCTGTTCGCCGACCAGCCGGAGAACGCCCGCCGGGTCGCCGAGATCGGCGCGGGCGTGCGGGTCGGTCCCCGCGATCCCGGCGCCCCGACCAGCGCCATCGACCCGGCCGACCTCCGGCGAGCGATCACCGACGTCCTCGCCGACCCCGCCCCGGCCGCGGTGGCGCGACGAGTGGCCGCGGAGATCGACGCGCTGCCGCCGGCCGACGACGCCGTCGCCGTGATCAGTGCAGCTGTCCGGTGAGGGCCGACCCGGCCCGTCCGCGAATCACCCCGTGAGGCCCGACGCCGTGACCCGTCCCGTGACCTCGCGCAGCGTCGCGAGGAAGCGCTGCGGCGCCGATGTTCGGCTCTCGCGGCGCGAGCCGGTCACCGTGAGAATGCGGGACCCGACGTCGACCGCCGACGCGAAGACGCTGACGCCCTCGGTGCGCAGATAGGACAGCGTCAGGTCGGGCACGATGCCCGCGCCGAGTCCGGCGGAGACGAGCGCCAGCATCGTCTGGGATTCGGTGCAGATGTGCTGGTATCCGGGCTTGATGGAGTATTCGGAGCAGAGCCTTTCCAGCATCTGCCGAGTCGGTCGGTCACTGGGCGAGGTCACCCACGTCCCGGCGAGGAGTTCCTCGACGCTTCCGGGAACCGACCACAGTTCCGGGAAGACGATGCGGAACTGTTCGCGGTACAGCTCGTCCTCGACCAGACCGGGATAGGACGCGGCCGGGCTGGTCCGGTCGACGTAGCGCTCGCCGATGAGGAGGTCGAGGTCGCCGGCGCGCAGCAGGTTGATGCCCTGGGTCTCGTTCACCTCGATCACCTGGACGTTCAGCGCCCCGTCGGTGATCGCGAGCTGCTGGAGGGTGGGGACGACGAGGTGCCCGAGGGCCGTGGCGAAGCCGCCGATCCGCACCGTGCCCGACGTCCCCTCGCGCAGCCGCTCGGCCTCGCGCTGGGCCTCGGCCAGCGCGTCCGCGACGTCGTCCGCGCGCTGGGCCAGCGCCAACCCCGCCTCGGTCAGCCGCACGGTGCGTCCGCCGCCGCGCTGCGTGCGGTCCAGCAGCGGCAGCCGTGCCTCGGCCTCGAGCCGCGTCAGGTGCTGCGAGACCCCCGACGCCGTCAGGTGCAGCGCCGTCGCCGCCGCGTGCACGCTCCCGGTCCGGTGGACCGCACGCAGGACGAGGAGGCGGTGCGGGTCGATCGACATGAAGTGATGCTGAACCAGGACTGGAGCAGCTGTCACTGCCGTCCGTGACACTCGTCGTGCAGAATCGGTTTCGTAGGACGAACGTCGCGATCCCCCTCTCCCCGGAATACGCGCCTCGTGCCGATTGCCGCCCCGCGAATTCGGCGGCGATGCGATTCGACCTGTCGAACGGAGTGACCACCGATGGAAATCACTGCTTCTGTCATGACCGCTCCGAACGAGCCGTTGGAGACGGTCACGCTCGAGCTCTCCGATCCGCGGCCCGACGAGGTCCTCGTGCGGCTCGCGGCGACGGGCATCTGCGCCTCGGACGCCCACACCCACACCGGGCGCATCCCCTCCCCGTCGCCGTGCGTGCTCGGGCACGAGGGTGCCGGGGTCGTGGAACGGGTCGGGGCGAACGTGACCCACGTGGGCGTCGGCGACCACGTCGCGCTCTCCTGGGTGCCCAGCTGCGGCGTCTGCCGCCACTGCGTCTCCGGGCGGCCGGTCCTGTGCACCGCGGCGGCCCCCGCGCTGCTCGCCGGGACCCTCCTCGACGGCACCGTGCGCCTGCACCGCGACGGCCGGCCCGTCAGCCACTACTCGTTCCTGTCCACCTTCGCGACGCACGCCGTGGTCCCCGCCGCGAGCGCCGTCCGGATCGGTCGCGACGTCCCGCTGGCCGTCGCGAGCCTGGTCGGGTGCGGCATCCTCACCGGCTACGGCGCGGTCGTGAACAAGGCCAAGGTCACCCCGGGCAGCTCGGTGCTGGTCTTCGGCGCCGGCGGCGTCGGGCTCAGCGCCGTCATGGCGGCGCGCGTCAGCGGGGCCGGGCAGATCATCGTGGTCGACCCGGTCGAGTCGAAGCTCGAGGAAGCGACGGTCTTCGGGGCGACCGCCGGGCTCGTCCCGTCCGACGACCTCGTCTCCCGCATCCGCGACCTCAGCGGCGGGGGCGTCGACTACGCGATCGACGCCGCCGGGGGAGAGGGCATCCTCGGCCAGGCCTTCGCCGCGACGATCCCCGGCGGCACCATCGTCTGCGTCGGAATGCCGGACGTCGACGCGCGCCCGTCGCTGCCCGGGCCGGAGCTGGTGCGCGACGAGAAGATCGTCACCGGCAGCCTGTACGGGTCGTCGCGGCCCAGCCTCGACATCCCGTCGATCCTGCGCCAGTACGCGGCGGGCGTGCTGCCGCTCGACCGCATGATCACCCAGGCCTACGACCTCGACCGGATCGACCACGCCTTCGCCGACATGCGCGCGGGCAAGCTCAAGCGCGGCGTGGTCGTGTTCGACGAGCAGCTGGCGGGACTCCCGGCCCCCGACCCCGTCGTCACGCTGGCGGCCTGACTCCGCCGATCGTCCGGTCGATCGCCGCTGCTCCGGAACCGGCCCAGAGCAGGTACACCGTCGACACGAGCAGCGCCGGTGCCACCCCGAGGTGGATCGGCCCGCCCACCTGGACCCCGGCGGTCGCGATGGCGCCGGCCATGTTCAGCGCCATGCCGAGGGCCGCCAGCCGGGTGCCCACGCCGAGGACGAGCATCAGGCCCGCTCCCAGCTCGAGGGCGCCGACCAGGTAGACGAGCACGCTGGAGTCCGGGAGCCCGAAGCGGACGAACTCGCCGAGCTCGTCCTCGTGCAGCAGGAACTTCGGCAGGGAGAAGAGGACGAACGCCAGCCCGGTGACGATGCGCAGCGCCGCGGTGGCGACGGCCGTGCGCCCGTGGACCCGCGTGCCGAGGAACCGCTCGACCGGGCCGCGGGGACGATCGCGTGCGACGTCGCGGTCCTGGGCCATGATCGTTCTCCCCTCGATCAGCCGATCGCCCGCTCCCGACCGGCCCAGTGCGGCGCGCGGAGGGCCTTCTTGTCAACCTTCCCGAACGGCGTGACCGGGAGGTCGTCGACGAGCTCGGCGGACTTCGGGCGGGCGTAGGCGGCGAGGCGGCCTCGGGACCACTCCAGGATCTCGTCCACCCCGACGGAACCGACGATCACCGCGTGCACCGCCTCGCCCCAGTCGTCGTGCGGCACGCCGATCACGGCGACCTGGGCGACCCCCGGGTGCTCGGCGAGCACGTTCTCGACCTCGCTGCAGTAGACGTTCATCCCGCCGCTGATCACCATGTCGGCGCGGCGGTCGCGCAGGTGCAGGTAGCCGGCGTCGTCGAGGAACCCGACGTCGCCGGTGCGGATCCAGCCGCCGGGCAGGAACTTGTCCGCGGTCGCCGACGGGTCGTCGAGGTAGCCCTCGAGGACGTAGGGAGATCGCAGGCACACCTCGCCCGTCTCGCCGGCCGGGACCATCGAGAGCTGATCATCGACGATCGCCACGTCCGCCATGATCGACGCCCGGCCGCAGGAGTCGAGCAGTTCGGGGCGCGCCGGGTCGTGGTCGTCCTTGGCCAGCCGCGTGCCCCAGTTCGGGCACTCGGTCTGGCCGTAGAGCTGCACGAACACCGGCCCGAACACCTCGAGCGCGCGGGTGAGCCGCGCGGGCGTGATCGGCGCCGCGCCGTAGACGACCGTCCGTAGGCCGAACGGCTCGGGACCGTCGACGGCGTCGAGCAGCCGGTAGAGCATCGTCGGGACGAGGAAGGTCCACGTGATTCCGCGAGCACGGACCGCGTCGAGCACGCGCTCGGCGTCGAACCCGTCCTCGATCACGCTCGTCGCGCCCCGGATCAGCGCCGACTGGGCGAACAGGCCGGCGGCGTGGGCGAGCGGCGTGGTCAGCAGCAGCCGGTCGTCCTGCACGATCTCGGCTTCCAGCAGCTGCGCGTAGTGGACGGCGACGGCCGAGGCCTGGGTGTGCACGACGCCCTTGGGCTTCCCGGTGGTCCCGCCGGTGAAGTAGATGGCCGCGCGCGCCCCGGGTCCGACCGGCGCCGGCAGGGCGTCGAGCGGGCCCTCGGTCGCCAGCTCGTCCTTCAGGATCACCGGCGCCGGGTGGTCCACGCCGAACACCGGGTCGACGATCACCACCCGGGCCTGCGTCGCCGTGACGATGTACTGCACCGTCGACGCCGGCAGCAGCGGGTTCACCGGCACCTTCACCGCGCCCATCAGCGCGATCGCCACGTCGGCGACGACGAACTCGACGCCGTTGCCGAGGTGGAGCGCGACGGCGTCACCGGCCTCCACCCCGTACGCCCGCAGCTGCGCGACGACGGCGCGCGCCCGGCGCTCGACGTCGGCGAAGGTCCAGCTCTCCCCGCCCGACTCGATCGCGGTCCGGTCCCGGTAGCGGTGCAGCGCCGCCGCGAACTCGGCTCCGAGGGTGCTCCGCACGATGAGTTCCTCTCAGTGCATCGCCATGCCGCCGTCGACGCCCAGCGTGGTCCCGGTGATGTAGGACCCGGCGTCGGAGGCGAGCAGCAGCAGGGGACCGGCGAGCTCGTCGACACGACCGATCCGGCCGAGCGCCGTGACCGAGCGGACCGACTCGGCGCTGCTCTCGTGCGAGAGCAGCGGCGCGGTCATCTCGGAGGAGAAGAAGCCGGGCGCCAGCGCGTTGACCCGGATCCCGTGGCGGGCCCACTGGCGCGCCAGGTCGCGGGTCATGCCCAGGAGCCCGGCCTTGGAGGCCGAGTAGGCGGCCTGGGGGAGCTCGGTCGTGGTGAGCGCGAGGGCCGAGGAGATGTTGACGACCGACCCGCCGCGCTCGCCCGCGATCATGGCCTGACCGGCGGCGACGGCCACCTGGTAGGCGCCGAGCAGGTTGACCTCGAGCAGGCGCGCCGCGCGCAGGGGGTCGTCGCGCTCGCTGCGCCGCGCGTACCCGGCGCCGGCGTTGTTGATCAGCACGTGCACGCCGCCGAGCTCCTCCACCGCGACGTCGACCAGTGCGGTGCACTGTGCCGGGTCCGTGACGTCGGTGGGCACGGCGAGGCAGCGGCGGCCCTCGGCGAGGACGGCCTCCGCGACCGTGTCGAGCATGTCGCGGCGCCGGGCGGCCACCACGACGTCCGCACCGGCCCGGGCGAGCACGGTGGCGAAGGAGGCACCGAGCCCCGACGACGCCCCGGTGACGACGGCGACGCGCCCGTCGAGGCGGAAGGCGGCGCAGGGATCGGTCACGGCGTGGCGTCCACGGCGAGCGGGTCGGGCAGCGCCCCGAGCATCGCGCGCATGCTGCCGCCGGCGGCGAGGCCCCCGAGCGCGAGCGCGAAGATCTGGTCGGCGAGCCGGAGGTCCTCCTCCTCGCCGTGCGGCGTGAACCAGTGCTGCATCCAGTCGATCATGCCGACGATGGCGCGGGCGACGATCCGCGGCTCGGCGGCCAGCGAGAACTCGCCGCACGCCGCGCCCTCGGCGACGAGGGCCTCGACCGCCTCCATGTACCGGGCGTCCATCCGCCGGAACTCGGCGAACCGTGCCGACTGCTCGAGGCGTCCGAGGTGCTCGAGGTAGACGAACGCCGCGGGGTAGTACTCGCTGAAGATCCTGATCTGCATCCGGACGAGCTCGCGCAGCCGCACCGCGACGCCGCTGTCGGTGTCGGCGAGCAGCCGTTCCAGCTCGTCGAGCAGCGCCCGGGCGGGCTGCTCGACGACGGCGAGGAGGAGGTCCTCCTTGCTGTCCACGTAGTTGTAGACGCTGCCCTTGAGGATCCCCACGCGCGTGGCGATGCCCTCGAGGGTCGCGTTCTCGTACCCGTGCTCGCGGAACTCCTGGCCGGCGGCCTGCAGGATCTCCGGCCAGCGGCTGGGACGGGGCATGGGGGACTCCGGGTCGGCTCAGAGAGAGAACTGCGCGGGGAAGCGTTGCATGCCGCGCGACAGCAGGACCGGATGCCAGTGCAGCGGCTCGTCGTCCAGGCGCAGTCCGGGGAGGCGCGCGAACGCCTGCGGGATCGCGATCGAGGCCTCGAGCCGGGCCAGGGGAGCGCCCAGGCAGTAGTGCATGCCGATGCCGAACCCGAGCTGGCCGGACTTCTCGCGGGTGATGTCGAGGGTGTCCGGGTCGTCGAACACCTCCGGATCGCGGTTGGCCGACGACGGGCAGAGGAACACGCGCTCGCCGCGGCGCAGCACCCGGCCGCGCAGCTCGACGTCGTCGCCCATCACCCGGGCGACGGTCTTGGCCGGGCCGTCGAACCGCAGGGCCTCCTCGACGGCCCCGCCGACGAGCTCGGGGCGGGCGTCGAGCAGCCGGCGCTGCTCGGGGTGCTGCAGCAGCGCGAGGATCCCGCTGCCGATGAGGTTCGTCGTCGTCTCGTGGCCCGCGAACAGCAGCAGGACACCGGTCGCGATGACCTCGTCGTGGCTCAGCGCGTCGCGGGCGTCACGGGCGCTGATCATCGCGGAGATCAGGTCGTCGGCGGGCTCGCGCTCGTGGGCGCGGACGAGGTCGCCGAGGTAGGCGGTCAGCTCGGCCATGCCCTCGGCGCCGACGGCGTGCCGGGTCGCGTCGCCCATGCCGCCGAAGACCAGCCCGGTGATCTGGTCGGACCAGTCCTTGAACTGCTCGCGGTCCTCGCGGGGCACGCCGAGCATGTCGGCGATCACCGAGGCGGTCAGCGGGTAGGCGAAGTCGCCGATGAGGTCGACGGTGCCGGTGCCGCGCGCGACGATCCCGTCCAGGAGCTCCGACGCGATCACCTCGACCGACGAGGTCATCTCGGTGACCGCGCGGGGGGTGAAGGCGCGGCTGAGCAGGCGGCGCAGGCGCTTGTGGTCGGGCTGGTCCTTGAACACCATCCAGCCCTCGAGGACCTCGAACGCCGCGCGCACCCGCGGGTCGGCGTCCGGGCCCTCGAGCTTGGCGCGGCGGTAGGGCGTGATGCGGTCCGACGAGAACCGGTCGTCGCGCAGCGCCGCGGCGACGTCGTCGTAGCGCGTGACGAACCACGACCGGTACTTCGTGCTCCAGTGCACCGGGTCGTGCTCGCGCAGCGCGGCGAGCAGCGGGTACGGGTCGGCCACCGCCTCGTCGCTGAGCAGGTCCGCGCGCTCGAGGTCGATGTGCTGGGCTGTCACCGGGCCTCCAGCACCGTCACGACGCACGAGTTGCCGTCGAGGACCGACACGCCGCCGCCCATGGTCTCGACCAGCCCGAGGCGGGCCCCGCCGACCTGGCGCGCGCCGCACTGCCCGCGCAGCTGCCAGGTGATCTCCGCGATCTGCGCGAGCCCGGTCGCGCCCAGGGGGTGGCCGCGGGAGAGCAGCCCGCCCGACGGGTTGACCGGGTGCGCGCCGCCGAGGGCGGTGACGCCGCCGGCCGCGGCCTTGCCGCCGTCCCCGGGCGGCACGAGCCCGAGGGCCTCGGTGGTGACGATCTCGCCGATCGTGAAGGCGTCGTGGACCTCGACGACGTCGACGTCGGTGGCCGCATCGAGGCCGGCGGCGCTCAGGGCGTCGCGGGCGGTGTCGGCGACGATGTCGTGGCCCCAGACGTGGGGGGAGCGGTGGTTCCACGGCGCGCCGCTGCGCAGCGCCGCGCCGCGCACAACGACCTCGCCGGACCCGCCGGAGGCCGCCGTCAGCACCGCCGCGGCGGCGCCGTCCGAGGTCGGGCAGCACTGGAGCAGCGTCAACGGGTCGGCGATCATGCGCGACGCCAGCACCTCGTCGACCGTGTACTCCCCGGAGTACTGGGCGCGCGGGTTGTGCACGGCGTGCGCGTGGTTCTTCACCGACACGGCGGCGAGCTGCTCGAGCGTGGCCGCGCCGGTGTACAGGTACCGGGCGGCGCTCATGGCGTACATCGCCGGCATGGCCAGCCCGGCGCGGCCCTCGGGGTCGGTGGTCTCCGGGACGATCGCGCCGGAGAACGCCGTGCTCATCTGCTCCAGGCCGAGCGCGAGGACCCGCCCGTAGCGCCCGGTGCGGACGGCCTCGTGCGCCTCGACGAACGCCGTGGTGCCGCTGGCGCAGGCGTTCTCCACCGTGAGGATCGGGACGCCGGTGATGCCCATGGCCCGCAGGACGCGCTGGGCGACCCCCGCCGGCGCGAACACCGTGCCGACCCAGACGGCGTCGACGTTCTCCACCCCGGCGTCCGCGAACGCCTCGCTGACCGCGTCGTACGCCAGGCCCACGAGGTCGCGCTCGGGCTGGCGCCCGAAGTGGGAGGTGCCGACGCCGGCGACGGCGACCGGCGCGCTCACCGGGTCACCTCGACCTGGAGGTCGCCGGCGTCCGAGACGCCGGTGAGACGCGCGCCGCCACCGATCGGCGCGGGCTCGTCCCCGGCGACGTGCGCGAGCACCCGCGGCCCGTCCTCGAGGTCGACGTAGGCGAGCGCGTACGGCGGGGTGTGTCCGGGGACGGCGATCCGGACCACGGTGCTGCTCCACACGGTGCCGAGCGGGCCGAAGTCCGCGGGCTCCACCTCGGCGCCGCAGGCCGGGCAGCGCGGCCAGGCGTAGGCCACCGGCTCGGCGCAGGCACGGCAACGACGTCCCGCGACGACCCAGTCGCCCTGGGCGGTGCGGCGGATCTCCGGGCGCGGATCGCTGCCCGTCGGCGAGGTCATGAGCACTCCTGCGTCTCGACTGTCGACCATGTAAGCAAACGTCGAGTCGGCTAACAACACCAGGTTTGGCGCGGCGTCAGGAGGTTAACGACGAACCCGCGGGCCGAGTCTTGACACCACTCGTGAGCCGGACCACAGTGAGCCCAACGTCGATGGCAAACTCACGTTTGCCAACGCCGACCCCCCGCCCCCTGAGTGCGTGCTCGAGTCGAGCAGGAGGACCGATCGATGAAGTTCGGCTTTTTCACCATGCCGGAGCACCCGCCGATCGAGAACTGGACGCTGTCCTACGACCGCGACATCGCCGCGATCGTCGAGGCGGAGCGGCTCGGGTTCTCGGAGTACTGGATCGGTGAGCACCACACCGGTGGGTACGAGAACGTGCCGGTGCCGGAGTTCATGATCGCGAAGGCGTCGGCCCTGACCCACACGATCCGGCTCGGCACGGGCGTGGTGAACCTGCCGTACCAGGACCCGTTCATGGTCGCCGAGCGCCTCGCCTTCCTCGACCACCTCACCCACGGCCGGCTCGAGTACGGCTTCGGCGGCGGGGGGCTGCCGACCGACAAGGCGCTGTTCGGGCTCGAGCCCTCCGAGGCCGCGCCGCGGACCAACGAGGCGCTGGAGATCATCTGGCAGCTGCTGACGTCCGAGGACCCGGTCAGCTACGAGGGCGTGTACTGGAAGTACGAGAACCGCCAGCTGCAGGTCGGCCCGTACCAGGACGTCCCGCCGTTCGCGATCGCCGGCCTGACCGGCACGCACAACTACGCGAAGTGCGGCGAGAAGGGCTGGAAGCCGCTGTCGGTGCACTTCGCGCCCACCGACAACGGCACGTACATGGACGCCCCGGACCTCAAGGCGATGGGCGCCGCCATGCTCGAGGCGGGCAACCGCGCGGGCATCGCCGAGTCGGTGACCCGCGAGAACTGGCGCGTCGTGCGCGAGGTCTACGTGACCGACAACAAGGACCAGGCGCTCCGCGACATCCGCGAGGGCGTCAAGCTCTCCTACGACTACCTGTTCGGCCTCGGTCTCGGCGCCCTGATGAAGATCGGCGACGGGATGACCGACGCCGACCTCACCCTCGACTGGATGGTCGAGAACATCCCCTGGATCGTCGGCAGCCCCGAGGAGTGCACCCGCCAGATCCAGGAGCTCGAGGAGGAGACCGGCGGCTTCGGCACGCTGCTCATCAACTGCCGCGACTGGGTCACCACCGACAAGTGGAACCGCTCCCTGGAGATGTTCGCGCGCTACGTCATGCCCCACTTCCAGGCGAACCAGCGCATGGCGCGTCGCCAGAAGATGGCCAACGTCGCGCTCGGGATCGCCTGATGGCGCCCGGGATCACGCGCCTCGAGGGGCGCGTCGCGGTCATCACCGGCGGCGTCCAGGGGATCGGGCGGGCGGTGGCGCTGCGCGTCGCCGCCGAGGGCGCCACCGTGATCATCGGCGACCTGCAGGACGACGACTCGACCGCCAAGCAGATCGTCGCCGACGGCGGGCAGGCCACCCACATCGTCATGGACACGCGCCAGCGTGACGACTGGAAGCGCCTCATGGACGAGGCGATCGGCGGGCACGGCCGGCTCGACATGCTCGGCAACATCGCCGGGGTCACCAACACGTTCGGTCCCGACAACGTCGTCGACCTCGACGACATCGGCTGGGACCACGTCGTCAACACCGACCTGCGCGGTGTCTGGCTCGGCATGCAGGCCGCCATCCCGCGGATGCTCGAGAACGGCGGCGGCAGCATCGTCAACATCGGCTCGATGGCCGCGCTCAAGGGCCTCGAGAACCTCGCGGCCTACTCCGCGGCCAAGGGCGGGGTCGTGAGCCTGACCCAGCAGGCGGCCATGGAGTACGGCCCGCAGGGCGTCCGCATCAACTGCATTTGCCCCGGCACGATCGACACCCCGATCCTCGCCGGCATCACCGACAGCATGAAGAAGAACTTCGAGGCCGCGCACATCATCCCGCGCCTCGGCAAGCCCGAGGACATCGCGGCCGCCGCGGCGTTCCTGTTCTCCGACGACGCCGCCTTCTGCACCGGCGAGATCCTCCCGGTCGACGGCGGCTGGAACACCAAGGGCAGCGCCGGCTGATCCAGCCGACGCGAGCGCGGGACCGGCGCCTCCCCCCGGCGCCGGTCCCGCGCTGTGGTGACGACACGAAGGAGTCAGCGTGGACCTGTCCGGACAGACCGCCGTGGTGACCGGCGCCGGCAGCGGTATCGGCAAGGGGATCGCGAAGGCGCTGCTCGAGCGCGGCGCGAACGTGGTCGGGCTCGAGATCGAGCCGGCCAACATCAAGTCGGCGGGCGAGGAGCTCGCGGGCGGCCACCGTCTGGCCTGGTCCGAGGGGTCGGTGGCCGTGGCCGCGGACGTCGAGGCCGCCTTCGACCTCGCCGAGAGCCGCTACGGCACCGTCGACCACCTGGTCAACAACGCCGGCACCGCCTCGCTCTCCCTGGTGATCGACACCCCGGAGGAGGAGTGGGACCTCATCGTCGACACCTGCCTCAAGGGCACGTTCCTGTGCACCAAGGCCTTCGCCCGGCGGGCCCTCGCCGCGGGGAAGGGCGGCACGGTCGTCAACATCTCGTCGCTCAACGCCATCGCCGCGACCGACGGCCTGGGGCACTACTGCGCCGCCAAGGCCGGCGTCATGAACTTCACCAAGGTCGCCGCCGGTGAGCTCGGGCGCCACGGCATCCGCGTCAACGCGATCGGGCCCGGCACGGTCAACACGCCGCTGGGCGCCGGCTTCACCGTCGGGCAGATCGGCCAGGAGTTCCTCGACCGCACCCTCGTCGGGCCGCCGCGCCACCAGGAACCCTCGGACATCGCCGACGTCGCCCTGTTCCTCATGTCGCCGACGGCGGGCCGGATCACCGGCCACTTCATCCCCGTCGACGGCGGCCAGCACGTGCGCGGCCTGCACTCCTACTGGGACGTCGCCGAGGCGCAGGGCATCGTCGCGCGGCCGGCCCAGTGACGACCGAGGCACGGCCGCAGGCCCCCACCACCGACGGGCCCCCCCTCGACGACCGCGGCTTCCCCCGCTTCTGGGACGCCGAGCGCGAGACCCGCAGCCCCGCGGAGCGCGACCGGGTCGTCCTCGAGCGCATGCAGCACCAGCTGCACTACGCGTACGCCGAGCTCCCGTTCTACCGGCGCCACTACGACGCCCACGGCTTCCACCCCGACCAGGTGCGGTCGATCGAGGACTTCACCACCAAGGTCCCGGTGATCACCAAGAAGATGCTGATCGCCGACCAGCGCGAGCACCCGCCCTTCGGCAGCTACACACCGGAGTTCGCGCCGGGGCAGATCGCGCGCATCCACGGCTCGTCGGGCACCTCGGGGACGCCGACCATGTACGCGGTCTCCCACGGCGACTGGCGCCGCGCGGCCGACGTGCACGCCATGGCCCAGTGGTGCGCCGGGATCCGGCCCGACGACCTCGTGCAGGTCGGCTTCCCGTTCGGCCTGTTCTTCGGCGGCTGGGGCGTCGTGCAGGGCGCCGAGCGGATCGGGGCCACGGTCTTCCCGCTCGGCGTCACCGACTCCGAGCGCCACCTCGAGCTGATCACCACGCTGGGCTCGACGGTCTTCAGCGCCACGCCGTCGTACTGCATCCACCTGCTATCGGTGGCCGAGCGCCTCGGCATCGACCTGGCCGCGAGCACCGTGCGGCGCATCCTCGTCGGCGGGGAGCCCGGGGGCAGCCTGCCCGGCACCCGCAAGATCATCGAGGAGGGCTGGGGGGCGATCGCCAGCGACGCCGGCTCCACCTCGGAGATGTACCCGTTCCAGACCAGCGTCGGCTGCGAGGCCGGGACCGGCACCCACCTGATCACCGACGAGGTGTTCACCGAGGTCGTCGCCGCCAACGACCTCAACGCGCCGATCCCGGTCGGCGACCGCGGCGCGGTCGTCTACACCCACCTCTGGCGCGAGTCGCAGCCGATGATCCGCTTCGCGCCGGGCGACGAGACGTACCTGGCGACCGACCCCTGCCCCTGCGGGCGCACCTACCCGCGCCTGCCGGAGGGGATCCTCGGCCGCCTCGACGACATGCTCGTCATCCGCGGCGCGAACGTCTTCCCGAGCGCCGTCGAGACCGGCCTGCGCACGATCCCGGAGCTCGGCCCCGAGTTCCGCATGCTCGTGACGAAGGTGGGCGCCCTCGACGAGCTCACGGTCGAGGCGGAGCTGACGCCCCGCGCTGCCGGCGAGGCACCCCGCGAGGAGCTGACCCGTCGCGTCGAGGACGCGCTGCGCCGCAGCGTCCAGATCCGCGTGCCGGTGACCCTGCTCGAGCCCGGAACCCTGCCCGAGACCACGTTCAAGGCCCGCCGCGTCGTCGACCAGCGGCCGCGGGCCTGACGACGAAGGAGCCGATCGGTGATCGTCCAGCTGTCCGCGGACTCGGCCCACGTGGCGGAGCCCGACGACTGCGCCCGCCTGCACGTGACGACGTCCCTGCCCGCCGACGCGGTCGACGGCGCCCTGCGCGGGGCGGGGATCGGGCGCCTCGACGCCGAGGACGCCCTGCTGGACCTGGAGGTCCTGCGGACCCGCGCCCGCGCCGGGGCGCGGGAGCCGGACTGGGACGAGAAGTGGACGAAGATGATCGACTACGCGAGGTCGAAGGGCTGGGTCACGCCCGACGACGGCGCCGTCCGGGCCCACGTCGAGTACGGGGCGGACCGGTGACCACGGTGGAGAAGGTCCGCGTGCCCCTGACCGGTGACGACCTGCGCCAGGTCTACGGCCGGTTCCCGACCGGCGTCGTCGCGGTGTGCGCCGAGGTGGACGGCGCGCCCGTCGGCATCGCGGTGAGCACGTTCGTCCCGGTCTCGCTCGACCCGCCGCTGGTCAGCATCTGCGTGCGGACCGAGTCCACGACCTGGCCGCTGCTCCGGCGGGCGCCGCGTCTCGGCATCAGCGTCCTCGGGGCGCACCACGAGGGCGTGGCCCGCGCGCTCGCGGGTCCGGCCGAGCACCGCTTCCGCGACGTCGCCGTCGAGCGGCGGGACGCCGGCGCGCTGTTCGTCACCGAGGCCCCGCTGTCGCTGAGCGTCGGCGTCATCGACGACGTCGTCGCCGGCGACCACCTCATCGCCGTGTGCCGCGTCGACGAGGTCCTCGTCGACGACGGCCACGGCCCGCTCGTCTTCCACCGCAGCGCGCTGCGTCCCCTGGCCGCCTGACGGCGGAATGGCGGGGAGCCGGCCGAGGTTCCCCGCTCATGAGGATCGGCATCATCGGTGCGGGCAAGATCGGCGGAACGTTGACGCGGCGCCTGGCGGCGCTGGGTCACGAGGTGCGTGTCGCGAACTCCCGGGCACCCGAGACCCTGGCCGAGCTCGCGGCGGAGACCGGGGCGACGGCCGTCTGGGCGCGCGAGGCCGCGGTCGACGCCGACGTGGTGATCGTCAGCATCCCGCAGAAGAACACGCCCGACCTCGAGCAGGGGATCGTGGCGTCGGCGAAGCCGGGCGCCCCGGTGATCGAGACGAACAACTACTACCCGCAGCAGCGCGACGGGCGGATCGACGCACTGGAGGACGGCACGCCGGAGAGCGTGTGGGTGTCCGGGCTCCTCGGTGTCCCGGTGCTCAAGGCGTTCAACGGGATCAACTGGAAGCACCTCCTCGAGCGCGGCACGGCGCGCGGGGAGCCGGGGCGCATCGCCCTCCCGGTCGCCGGCGCGGACGGTCCGGCCAAGGACACCGTGCTCGCGCTGATCGACGAGCTGGGGTTCGACCCCGTCGACGCCGGCCCGCTCGAGGAGTCCTGGCGCCAGCAGCCGGGCTCTCCCGTGTACGGCGCGGACCACGACGCGGACGGCGTCCGACGTGACCTCGCCGAGGCGTCGCCGGAGCGCCCCGACGGGTTCCGCGCCGCCTGAGCCGGGGCCGGGATCGTTGCGGCCGGGACACCTCGCCCGAGCAGGTCGAGGCGGGCAACTCTTCGGTGAGAATGCTTCGATTTCCGAAGCGTTTCCAGCAGAGCGAGGACGCCCTGGTGAGCGCACCGGAACTCTCGCCGGGTCGACCGGCGAGACATGGGCGCAAGATCGCGTCGAGACGGACCGTCCGGCTCGACGCGATCTCGCGTCTAGACGTCAGCTCCCGGACTTGAGCTGTTCGTTCCGCATGATCGTCCAGGTGACCATCGCCGAGTCGAGGTACGCCCGCACCTCGACGATCTTCGCTCCCGGCTCCGCGGAGTCGAAGCGGCAGATCCAGCACAGCGCCTGGTCGTACGGCGCGCCGTCGAGGGTCGTCGACAGCGCGTGCAGTTCGGCGATGGTCGTCGCGCCGTCGAGGAAGAGGTGCTTCACCTCGAGCTGCGTGCCGTGCTGCATCAGGGCGCCGAGCCGCCCGAACGTCTCCGCGACGAAGACCTTCTTGTCCGTGTAGTGCCCGGCGAGCTGGTGGGTGCCCTGGACGGTCCAGTCGACGTCGTCGGCGACGCGCTCGAAGAACTCCGGAGTGGTCTCCGGCGAGCCGAGAAGGGCGAAGAGCTGCTCGCGGTCCTCGCGGAGATCCATGGAGCCCGACGCTAGCGACCCCCGCCGGGAGTGACCAGGCTCGTCTCGTCGGCGAGCACCGCACAGCCCGGCGTGGGCCACTCACCCCCTCAGGCCGGCGCCGTCGCCCCCGCCCGGCTCAGGGTGAAACCCTCGTAGCCCTTGGCGGCGACGTCGTCGCAGATGCCCCGGTAGACGCCGACCCCGCCGGCGTACGGGTAGAGCGTGCGGTGCTTGCCGGGGATGTTGGCCCCGACCCACCACGAGTTCGCCCGGGGGAGCAGCGTCGTCGCGGTCACCTCGTCGTGGTGGGCGACCCAGCCCTCCTCGGCCTCGGCGGTCGGCTCGATCCGCTCGATGCCCTGGTCGCGCAGGTGGCGCAGGCAGTCGGTGACCCAGTCGACGTGCTGCTCGATCGAGACCGGCATGTTGCTCAGCACCGAGGGGCTCTGCGGGCCGGTGATCATGAAGAGGTTCGGGAAGTCGTGGGTCGCGATCCCGAGGTAGGTCCGCGTCCCCTCGGTCCACTTGTCGACGAGCGAGAGCCCGTCGCGCCCGGTGATGCCGAGCTTGAACAGGGTGCCTGTCATGGCGTCGAAGCCGGTCGCGTAGACGATGCTGTCGACCTCGTACTCGCCGTCCGCGGTCCGTACCCCCGTGGGCGTGATGGCCTCGATGGGGGAACGTCGGACGTCGACCAGGGTGACGTTGTCCCGGTTGTACGTCTCGTAGTAGCCGTTCTCCAGCGGCGGACGCTTGGTGAAGAACGGGTGGTCCTTCGGGGCGAGCATCTCGGCGATCTCCGGGTCGTCGACCCGCTCCCGGATCTTGTTGCGCAGGAACTCGGCGGCCGTCTCGTTGGCGTCCTCGTCGAGGAGCAGGTCGTTGAACGTGGTGCCGAGCCGGAAGCCGCCCTGCGCCCACGCGTCCTCGAAGATCTCCTGGCGCTCGTCCTCGGGGACGGAGAGCGCGGTGCGGTCCGCGACGTCGTACGGGAACCCGAAGGCCGTGTCGCGGGTCCGCGCCCAGATGTCGCGGTAGTCGTCCTTGATCCGCCGGTCGAACTCGGCGGTCACGGGGTGGTTGCCGCCGGCGATGTCGTAGTTCGGCGTCCGCTGGAAGACGGTGACGTGGGCGGCCTCCTCGGCGACCTCGGGGATGAGCTGGACCCCGGTGGCGCCGGTCCCGATGACGGCGACGCGCTGGCCGGTGAAGTCGACGCCTTCGTGCGGCCAGAGCCCGGTGTGGAACGAGCGGCCGCGGAACTCGTCGCGGCCCGGGAACTCGGGCAGGTTCGTCGTCGACAGGCAGCCCACGGCGGTGATCAGGAATCGTGCGGCGTAGCGGTCACCGTCGGCGGTGGTGACCAGCCAGCGCCCGGCGTCGTCGTCCCACGACGCGGCGGTGACGGTGGTCCCGAAGCGGATGTCGCGGCGCAGGTCGAAGCGCTCGGCGACGTGCTGGAGGTAGCGCAGGATCTCCGGTTGGGCCGCGAAGCGCTCCGTCCACGTCCACTCCTCGAGGAGATCCTCGGAGAGCCGGTCGGAGAAGCTGTAGAAGTAGCTCTCCGAGTCGCAGCGTGCGCCGGGGTAGCGGTTCCAGTACCAGGTGCCCCCGAGGTCGTCGGCCGCCTCCAGCACCACCGTCGACATGCCGAGCGTGTCGCGCAGGCGGTGGAGCATGTAGAGGCCGGAGAAGCCGGCCCCGACCACCAGGGCGTCGAGTTCAGGGAGATCGGTCTCGGACATCGGCGTCCTCCTCGTCGGCGCCCGGCCCCCGACGGCCGTGTGGCGCGCGTCACCACATGGTGACGCTCCGAAGCCACTTTCTCGACCGCCGGTCGGCCGAGTGACCGCCCGCCCGGGAGCGCTCTGGGTGACCTGCGTCATGATTTGCGCGGACCATCTGGACCGATGACGGGAGCGCGAGCAGATGCGCGTGGGTGTGCTGACCGGCGGCGGCGACTGCCCCGGTCTCAACGCGGTGATCCGGGCGATCGTCCGGCGCGGTGTGCCCGAGTACGGCTACGACTTCCTCGGCTTCCGCGACGGCTGGCGCGGACCACTGGAGGCCGAGACCCGCCCGCTGGACATCCCGGCCGTGCGCGGGCTCCTCCCGCGCGGCGGCACGATCCTCGGCTCGTCGCGCACCAACCCGTTCAAGATCGACGACGGGGTCACGCGCATCCGCAAGAACCTCCAGTCGCTCGGCGTCGACGCGCTGATCGCGATCGGCGGCGAGGACACCCTGGGCGTCGCCAGCGAGCTCCACGAGAAGGGCGTCAAGGTCATCGGGGTGCCGAAGACGATCGACAACGACCTCTCGGGCACCGACTACACCTTCGGCTTCGACACCGCGGTGACGATCGCGACCGAGGCCATCGACCGCCTCCACACCACCGCCGAGTCGCACCACCGTGCGCTGATCGTCGAGGTCATGGGCCGGCACGCGGGGTGGATCGCGCTGCACTCCGGCATGGCCGGCGGCGCGAACGCCATCCTCATCCCCGAGGTGCGCTTCGACATCGACCAGGTCTGCTCCTGGGTGGAGAGCCGGTTCCGGCTGGACTACGCGCCGATCATCGTCGTGTCCGAGGGCGCAATGCCCCAGGACGGCGAGAACGTGCTGGTCGCGGGCGGGAAGGACGAGTTCGGCCACGCCCGGCTCGGCGGCATCGGCGACTGGCTGGCCCACGAGATCGAGTCGCGCACCGGCAAGGAGGCCCGCACGACGGTGCTCGGGCACGTCCAGCGCGGCGGGACGCCGAGCGCGCGCGACCGCTGGCTCGCTACCCGTTTCGGCCTGCACGCCATCGACGCGGTCGCGGGCGGGCAGTGGGGCCAGATGACGGCCCTGCGCGGCACCGACATCACGATGGTGCCGCTGCGCGAGGCGACCGAACAGCTCAAGCTCGTCGACCCGTCCCTCTACGCCGAGGCCGAGGTCTTCTTCGGCTGATCAGCGCCCCGGGAGCACCTCGGCGAGCTCGTAGACGAGGTCGAAGCCCACGCGCCGGCCGAGGCCGACGGCCTGGACCGTGTTGAGCCAGGCGTAGCGCGGGTCGGCGGTCTCGAAGGTCGGGGCGACGACGAGGTCGACGGGGATCCCGTCGGAGAGGCGGGCGCGGCCGCCGTAGCGCATGAAGATCACCGCGTCGTCGTCGGTCCGGAACGCCATGCGCGCGTCGACGTGGCAGGTGCCGTCCGGGGCGACGGTCATCCAGTCGTGCCCGGCCCGGCCCTGCTGGCGGGCGCGGACGCGGTCGCCGTCCCAGCGGCACTCGCCGACCTCGCCGAGGACGCGCCGTCCGGCGGGCAGGCCGTCCTCGATGGTCCGCTCGCGCACGGTGATGGTCAGGGTGCCCAGGGGGCGGGTCTCCGGCACGGTGGCTCTCCCGTCCTACAGAGAAGGGTTCCGACGGTCAGGATGTGTCCCTAGTCTCAGTGGGATGGGTAGCGCCAACAGCGAGTTCGACTTCCAGGGCATCCACCACCTCGCGCTCGTGTGCTCGGACATGGCGCGCACCGTCGAGTTCTACAGCGGCGTGCTGGGCATGCCGCTGGTGAAGACGATCGAGCTGCCCGGGGGCCGGGGGCAGCACTTCTTCTTCGACTGCGGCGGCGGCGACTGCCTGGCGTTCTTCTGGTTCCCGCACGCCCCCGACGCGGTGCCCGGCGTGTCCGCGCCCGCCGGGCGCCCGGGCGAGGTCGACCTGGCCAACGCGGTCGGCGCGATGAACCACGTGTCGTTCACCGTGCCCGAGCCGAAGTTCCTCGAGTACTACGAGAAACTGCAGGCCAAGGGCATCGACTGCACGCCGGTCATCGACCACGACGACAGCCCGCGCGGGATCGCCCCGTCGTTCCACGAGGGCGTGTTCGTCCGGTCGTTCTACTTCCAGGACCCCGACGGGGCGCTGCTCGAGTTCGCCTGCTGGACGCGCACGTTCGGGCCCGGCGACGTCTCGCACGTGCCGCGCACGGCCGCCGAGCGCACCGTCCCGGTCGGGCTGTAGCGCGATGGAGGGCGGCGACACCGACGTCGTCGACCGGTTCTTCGCCGCGCTGGAGGCGGGCGACTTCGCCGGGGTGGAGGCGCTCTACCACCCGGAGGCGGTCATGTGGCTCAACGACGGCACCGAGCGCGACGTGGCCGGGACGCTCACCGTGCTGAAGGGCCTGCACGCGGTCGTCGACGGCTTGCGCTACGAGGTCGCGCGCCGCCACGTCGTCGACGGCGGCGTCGTCCAGCAGCACGCGCTGTGCGGGCGCCTGCCCGACGGCACCGAGGTCCGCATGCCCGCGGCGATGTACCTGGAGATCGCCGACGGCCGGGTGCGCCGCATCGAGGAGTACCTGGACTCCGCCCACGCGGCGCCGATCCGGGCGGCACGGGGCGCATGACCGTCACCCGCGAGTTCGTCTCCGCCGTCTCGCCCTTCGCCCCGCGGGCGGGAGCGGGCGGGCATCCCTGCCAGGGGCTCTACCACCGCGCGGCCGGCACGAGCCCGCGCGTCGCGGTCATCGCCGCCCACTACGACGTCGACTTCGCCGAGCACTACCTGGCGCCGTACCTGGCCGCCCGCGGCTACGGCTTCCTCGGGTGGAACACCCGCTTCCGTGGCAACGGCGCCCACTTCCTGCTCGACCACGCCCTCGCCGAGATCGGCGTCGGCGTCCGGTGGCTGCGCGAGCAGGCCGGCGTCGAGCGGGTCGTGCTGCTGGGCAACTCGGGCGGCGGGTCGCTGATGGCCGCCTACCAGGCCCAGGCGGTTGCCGGGACCGTCACGGCGTCGTCGCTGGAGGCCGAGGACGCGATCGCCGACCTGCCGCCGGGGGACCTCTTCGTCTCGCTGGCCGCGCACACCGGCCGTCCCGAGGTCCTCACGGCGTGGATGGACGCCTCGGTGATCGACGAGACCGACCCGGCGGCCTGCGACCCCTCCCTCGACCCCTACGACCCGGCCCACGGCCCACCGTTCGACGAGGAGTTCCAGGCGCGCTACCGGCAGGCCCAGCGCGCCCGCAACATCCGGATCACGGCCTGGGTCAAAGCGGAGCTGGGCCGGCTGAAGGCCACGCGCGCCGACGACCGGCTCTTCACCGTCCACCGCACGTGGGCCGACCTGCGCATGATCGACCCGATGATCGAGCCGTCGGAGCGGCGCCCCACGTGGTGCTACCGGGGCGACCCGCAGGCCGCGAACTACGGGGTCATGGGCATCGGCATGGTCTCGACGCTGCGCTCGTGGCTGTCGATGTGGAGCCTCGAGACCTCGGAGTGCCAGGCGGCGCTGCACCTGCCACACGTCACCGTGCCCTCGCTGGTCATCCAGGCCCGCGGCGACACCGGCGTCTTCCCCGGCGACGCGCGCGCGATGCTCGACGGGCTGGGCGCCGACGACCGGCGCGTCGTCCTGCTCGGCGGCGACCACTACTTCCTCAAGCCCGAGGGCGCGCGGGACGAGGTGGCCGACGTGATCGCGGAGTGGCTCGGAGCCCGTGCCTAGTCCGTCCCCACCAGCACCGGGAAGCCGACGCCCTCGGCCTGGAGCGCCAGGCAGTCCGCCGCGGTCGGGCGGGGGAGCGGGCGGGTCCCGAGGGCGCGCAGGACCAGCCCCATCACCAGCCCGGCGCGGGGCAGCGACGCGTGGGGTGTCTGCGCCGACGGGCAGACCGACTGCAGCCGGATCGCCGTCACGCCGGGCAGCGCCGCGGAGTCGGCCGGCCGGACGATCCCGTCGGTCTCGGTCCACAGCGACAGCCACGGGATCGCGGGCCGCGGGCGGACGGCCAGCTCGGTGAGCAGCGCGCTGCCCGGGACGAGCTGGCGGCACGCCTGCTCGCACACCTCGGGGGTCAGCGCGGTGCCGGCGGCGGCGATCTCCGTGCCCTGCAGGGGCGAGCCGAGGGTGACGACGCGACGCACGGCCGGCGCGGTCCGCCCGGTGGCCAGGTACTGCCACACCGCCACCCCGCCCGAGGAGTAGCCGACGAGGTCGACCGTCCGCACGCCGTGACGCAGCAGGTCGCGGACCGTGCCGTCGATCATCGCGGCCTGGCTGCGCAGGTCCCCGGTGCCGTTCGCCGGGAGCGCCACGACGACGCTCGGCCGCCCGACGATGCGCAGCCGGAAGGCGAGGCCGACGAGGGCGTCGCGCGCGCCGCCGTAGCCGGGCACCAGCACGACCGCGCCCTTGTCGAGCGGGTCCGCGGCCGGGGGCACGCCCCACTCGCGGACGACGGCGTCCGTCACGAGCGTCGTCGCGGCGAGGAGCACCGCGGTCACCGCGAGCAGGAACGTCCGCCGCCGCGGCGCGCGGTCCCCGAACGGCGCCCACCGCGCCCACGCCGGCCACCCGTCCTGACCTCGTCGTGGACCGGCCATGCGTCGAACCCCTGCTCTGCGCCCCGGACCTCAGTATTCGACGACGTCCGCGGGTTCTCCACCCCGTCGCGCCGGCCCGGGCGCGGGCCGCCTGCTGCCGCGCCGGGTCAGGACGCCGACGCCAGCGCCTCGGTGAGCAGGGCGACGAGCGCCGCGTGCTGCGCGTCGGTGGACGACCCGAGCTCCTCGTCGGACCCGTCGAGGGCCACGGCCGCGAGGTTGGCCTTCTCGCCGAGGAGGTCGGCGATCCGGGCGTCGATCGTCTGCGCGGCGAGGATGCGCCACGCGGTGACCGGCTGGGTCTGGCCGATGCGGTGGCACCGGTCGATCGCCTGGGTCTGCTCGGCGGCGGTCCAGGGCAGCTCCGCCAGCACGATGTCCGAGGCGACCTGCAGGTTGATGCCCACCCCGGCCGCGGTCAGCGAGCAGACCGCGACGGCGACGTCCGGGTCGTCGACGAAGGCGTCGATGTTGCGCTGGCGGACGTTCGGGGTCTGGTCGCCGCGGATCGAGGAGAACCGGACACCCTGCTTGGTGAACAGCTCCTCGGCGGCGTCCATGACGTCGACGTGCTTGGCGAAGAACACGACCTTGCCGGAGCTGCGGGCGAGCTGGGCGGCGTAGTCGGCGGCGAGCGTCGCCTTCGCCTGCCCGATGCGGCGCATCATGCTGAAGACGTTGTCGCCGTTCGAGGCGCCGGCGGCGTCCTTCTGCTCCCAGGTGGCCACGCGGGCCACGAGGTCGTGGTCGATGCCCTCGACCGGGCCGGCGTCGCGGGCGGCGAGGGCGTCGGTGTAGCGCGACACCATCCGCTGCGCGAGGTCCCGCTCGGCCGCGCGGATCGACCGTCCGGTGGGCCCGTCGAGCTCGACGGGCAGGTCGGCGATGCGGCGCGCGGGGATGTCGGCGGCCACGTCGACCTTGCGGCGGCGCACGATGCCCCGGTCGACGACCGCCTTCCGCGCGGCGGGGTAGAAGCCCCGGTCGGCGGGCGTCAGGCCGGTCTCGGTGAGGGCGTCCATCAGGGCGCCGACCGGCTTCTTCACGTCGATCCAGCCGAGGAACTCCCAGATGGCGAGGAAGTCCTCGATGTCGTTGATCAGCGGCGTGCCGGTCAGGGCCATGAGCAGCGGGTTCGCGGTGAACGACCGGATCCGCTCGGAGAGCGCCAGCACGTGCTGCGAGCGCTGCGAGGTCTTGTTCTTGATGAAGTGCGCCTCGTCGACGACCATCCCGCGGAAGCCGAAGTCGCGCAGCCACCCGACGTGCCGGTCGAGCACCTCGTAGTTGACGACGACGATGTCGGCGAACCCGTCGACGTTGTGGCCGTCGCCCTGGATCGCGGTGGCCTTGCGGCGCGTCGACCACAGGCCGGCCTCGCGGACCCAGTTGGTCTTGACGACGTTGGGGGTGACGACGAGCAGCGGGTACGCCTTCGCCGCCTCGGCCGCGAGCAGGGCCTGGGCGGTCTTGCCCAGCCCGGGCTCGTCGGCGAGCAGGAAGGTCCGGTGGCCCTCGGCGGCGGCCGCGACGACCCCCGCCTGGTGCGGCATGAGCTCCTTGCCGCCGGCGGCCTTGCGCGAGCCGGAGCCCGGGAGCTCCATCGTCGCCGAGCCCTCGCCGGCGCGCTCGAACGAGCGCAGCAGCGGGTCGAGCAGCTCCCAGCCGTCGAGGCGGGTCGGACGGGCCGCGGCCGGGCGGGCGGCCGAGAAGTCGGGGGCGAGGAAGGGGTTCGCCATCTGGCGCGAGACGACCGACTGCGGCACCACGCCCTGCTTGACGGGCGCCGGGGCCGGCTCGTCCTCCTCCTCGGCGGGCGGGGCCTCCTCGCGCTCCGGCGTGATGCCGGCGCGGCGCATCATGTCGCGCTCGAGCGAGCGGGCCTCGTCGGAGACGACGGCGTCCTCGCCGAGCAGCGCCAGGAGCGCCTGGTCGCGGACGGCGGTCTTCGCGAGCGACGTGGCGATCTCGTCGAGCTTCTTGAGCCGGTCGCCCTTGCGCGCGTCGCTGAGGTCGTCGTTCGCCCGGATGCGCGCGCGCTCGTCGCGCAGCAGCAGGGCGACCGCCTGGAACTTGGTGCGGGTCGCCGACGTCGGCCTGCCCTTCTTCAGGGCGGCGCCGATCTCGTCGACGGCGCGCGTGAGGACCGAGACGACGTCCTCGCGCCGGCGTCCGCGCTGCGGGCGACCGGGGTTGCCGCGGCGGCCCCGGGACTGGGGCTGGCCTCGACGAGCCATGTGCCTCCTCCGCACGACATACGAGATGTCGTGCCTGGTGCTGAGGTCGCGGGGGAGCCGGTTGGCTCCTCCACGGGCGCGGGTCGGACCGCGGGTCCCGCGGCAGATCGACGCGGTGTGATCCCGGCGGCGCGACGGAACAGCGCCTCGGTCCGGCTCACTGGTCCACCACCCGAGGGGTGGTGGACGGCGTGCCGTACATCCAGCATACGCCGAACCCCGCGAATGCGTCGCAGCGACGCGCCCGGTCGACCGCTGCGGACCCGGGGACCGCCGGGCTAGGGTCGTTCCATGCTCGCCGGGGCCCTGCTGACCACCCGGGATCACATCGATCTCGCGCGCGTGTCGTCGGCCCTCTGTCGCCGCTGAGCCGCTCCCTCGACCTCCTCCTCCCGCCGGACCGCGGCCGCGCCCGCGCGCGCCGCTCCGGCGTGCCCTCCTGCCGAAGGACACCGCCATGACCGCGACGGCCACCGCCCCGTTCACCGACGACCAGCTCGACGAGATCTTCACCCCGGTCTACGCCCGCATCGCCGACGGTGCGGTGCAGCGCGAGCAGGACCGCTCCCTGGCCCACGACGAGGTCGCCGCGCTCAAGGAGGCCCGGTTCGGGGCGCTGCGCGTGCCGGTCGATCTCGGCGGCTACGGCGCCTCGGTGCGCCAGCTCTTCCGCCAGCTCGTCCTGCTCGCCGCCGCCGAGTCGAACCTGCCGCAGGCGCTGCGCGTGCACTGGTGGTTCGTCGAGGAGCAGCTGCTCGCGCCGGACGGCCCCGAGCGGGAGCGCTGGCTGCGCGCGGCCGCCGACGGCGTGCTCGTCGGCAACGCGATCTCCGAGCCCGGCGTCGGCGCGATCGACCGCTACAGCACGGCGGTGACCCCGGACGGGGCCGACCTGCGCCTGTCCGGCACGAAGTACTACAGCACCGGCAGCCTCTACGCCGACCACATCGTCGTGGCCGCCGACCAGGACGGCGAACGCGTCGCGGTCCTCGTGGACGCCGACGCCGACGGCGTGACCCAGCACGACGACTGGGACGGCTTCGGTCAGCGCCTCACCGCCAGCGGCACCACCGAGTTCAGCGACGTGGCGGTGCCCGCCGACCGGGTCCTCGGCCCCGGCTACGGGACGCCGGGCCGGACGTACGGCACGTCGTACCTGCAGCTGGTGCAGCTCTCGGTGCTCGCCGGCATCGCCCAGCGGGCCACCGACGACGTCACCGGCTGGGTGCGCGACCGCACCCGCACCTTCACCCACGCGCCCGCCGACCTGCCGCGCCACGACCCGCTCGTGCAGCAGGTCATCGGGAAGCTGTCGGCCACCGCCTACGCGGCGCGCACCCTCGTGCTCGACATCGCCGACCAGCTCGACCACCTGCTCGCCACCGACAGCTCGGACGCCGACCTGCTCGACCGCGTCGAGGTCGACGTCGCCCGCGCCCAGGCCGTCGTCATCCCGACCGTCCTCGACGCCACGACGCAGCTGTTCGAGGTGGGCGGGGCGTCGATCACGTCGGAGAAGCTGCGTCTCGACCGGCACTGGCGCAACGCCCGCACGATCTCCGTGCACAACCCGCTGATCTACAAGCTGCAGACGATCGGCGACCACGTCCTCAACGGCGCCGAGCTGCCCTACGCGTGGAGCGCCGGTCGCCGCTGATCTGCGGCCGAACGGTGGCCCCGGGGAGGGGGTGACACCCCTATCGTGGCTCCCTCCCCGGGAGAGCGAGGCCGTCGATGACCCTGCTGCAGTTCGGGGACGAGGGTGCCCGTCGGATCGAGCGCGTCTACGCCACGCCCGACGTGGTCGAGCAGCGCCGGCAGGTCCTCGACCTCCTGCGCCCCGTCGCCGGTGAGGAGGTCTCGACGTCGGGTCCGGGCCCGGCTTCCTCCTGCGCTCGATCGCCGAGGCCGTCGGGCCCGCGGGGTCCGCGCGGGGTCTGGACCCGAGCCCGGCGATGAACGCCATGGCCCAGGCCCGCTGCGCCGACGTCGCCTGGGTCGGGATCGACGAGGGCGGCGCCGAGGGCCTGCCGTACGCCGCCGGGTCGTTCGACGCCGTCGTGTCGACCCAGGTCTACGAGTACGTCGTCGACGTCGCGGCCGCGCTCGTCGAGGTCCGGCGGGTCCTGCGCCCCGGCGGGCGGGTGGTCATCCTCGACACCGACTGGGAGTCCGTGGTCTGGCACGCGGGAGACCGCGAGCTGCACCGGCGCGTCATGGCGGCGTGGGAGGAGCACCTCGTCGACCCGCGCCTGCCCCGCACCCTCCCCGGCCTGCTGGAGCGGGCGGGGTTCCGCGTCACCGACCGCCGCCTGGTCCCCATGTTTAACCCCGAGTACGCCGAGGAGACCTACAGCGCCGGCACGATCGACACCATCGGCGCCTTCGTGACCGGCCGCCAGGGACTGGGCGAGGACGACGTGGCGCGCTGGGCCGCGGACCTGCGCTCCCGCGGCACCGACTACCTGTTCAGCCTCAACCGGTACGCCTTCGTCGCGGTCGCGACGGGCGACCCGCCCTGATCATCGCGTGACGGCGGCCGCCGCCGACCCGAAGCGCGCCCGCAGGTCCCGCTTGAGGATCTTCCCCGTGGCGTTGCGCGGGATCTCCTCGACGAGCTCCACCGCCCGCGGGCACTTGTAGCCCGCGAGCCGTCCCCGGCAGTGGGCGACGACGTCCTCCGCGCTCACCGACCCGACCACGATCGCCGTCACCCGTTCGCCCCACTGCTCGTCGGGCACGCCGATCACCGCGACGTCGACGACGCCCGGGTGCTCGCTGAGCACGCGCTCGACCTCGGCGGGGTACACGTTCTCGCCGCCGGTGATCACCATGTCCTTCGTCCGGTCGACGATGGTGAGGTAGCCGTCGGCGTCGCGGACGGCGACGTCGCCGGTGTGGAACCAGCCGTCGACCAGGGCCTCGGCGGTGGCGTCCGGACGCTGCCAGTAGCCGACGAAGACGTTCGGCCCCCTGATCGTCAGCTCGCCCGGCGTGCCGTCCGGGGCGTCGACCCGGGCCTCGACGTGCCGCAGGGGCAGGCCGACCGAGCCCGCCTTCGCGGGGACCGCGGACCGGTCCATCACCGTGCACGTCGGGCTGGTCTCGGTGAGCCCGAAGCCCTCGAGGAACGCCCAGCCGCGGTCGGCGAAGTGCCGGATGACGGGCAGCGGGCAGGGCGCCCCACCGCTGAGGACCCAGCGCACCCGCGACCCGTCGAAGTCGACCACGTCGGCCCGCATGAGCATCGCCCACATCGCCGGCACCAGGAACTGGACCGTGACGCCCTCGCGCGCCATCAGTGCCGCCGTCTCCACGGGATCGAAGCGCGGCACGGTGACGACCGTGCCGCCGAGGTAGAGCAGCGGCAGCGTGAAGATCCCGAGCGCGCCGATGTGGAAGAGCGGGGCGACCGAGAGGGTGACGTCGGAGCGCAGGAGCCCCTCGCCCGCCGAGACCATGTTGATCGCGTTCCACGTCAGGTTCCCGTGGGTCAGCATCGCGCCCTTGGGGCTGCCCGTGGTGCCCGACGTGTACATGATCAGCACAAGGTCGTCCGCGCCCGCGGCGACCGTGGGCCCCGGTCCGGCGCCGGTCAGGAACTCGTGGAGGGACTCGAGGCCGGTCGCCGGTCCCCCGAGCACGACCGTGCGCCCGATCCCGACACGCTCCGCGACCTCGGCGGCGGGGCCGGCGAGGTCCGCGGACGCGAAGAGGAACGAGGCGCCGGCGTCGGACAGCACGAAGGTGATCTCGTCGGGCGTGAGCCGGAAGTTCACCGGCACCCCGACCGCACCGATCCGCGCGATCGCGAAGACCACGGCCAGCATGTCGGGATGGTTGGTCGAGAGCAGGCCCACGCGGTCGCCGGCGCGGACGCCCGCCGTGTCGAGCGCGCCCCCGATCCGGGAGACCCGGTCGGCGAGCTCCGCGTAGGTCGAGCGCTCGCCCGTCACGCCGTCGACCAGCGCGACGGCGTGCGGGCGGCGCCGGGCCTGCGCCGCGGGCCAGTCCCCGAGGGAGAGGTCCATCAGGGGAGCAGCGGCCCGGCCGCCCGCGCCCCGGCGAGCAGCTCCTGCGCCTCGTCCTCGGTCAGCGCCGCCTCGACGACGCGACCGCACGCGGCGTCGACCGCGGCCGAGACCTCGGCCATCTCCGCCGAACGGCTGCCGGCCTCGGGCCAGGGCTTCGGCCACCCGAACGCCTCGGCGTAGAACTCGCCGCCGTCGGACATGATCGCCTCGACCGGGGTCAGCCCGGCCGCGGTGACCGCGGCGACGTGGACGCCGCCGCGCCACTCGCGGAGCAGGTTGAGCGCGTGCGCGGCGCGGGCCCGCGGAGCGCCCGGACGGGGCATCGCCCGCCAGGCCGCGAACAGCGGGGTCCCGGGCGCCGCGTCGACGACGGCGGTGGCGAGGTCGGCGAGCCGTCCCGCGGTGGCCTCGTCGAGGCCACCGAGCTTCTCCTCGCCGTACTCGGCGCACGCCTCGGCGAACGTCCGGGCGGCGGTCTCCCGGCTGCACACCTTGCCGACCGCGGGCCAGAGCTGGGCCGCCGCGCCGGGGGCGAGGAAGCCGTGCGCGGTGGCCGCGACCTCGGGCGTCGTGTCGCCGAGGACCCCGAGCCGTCCCGCCACGTAGAGCTGCAGGGGGTCGGGGAAGCCGAGCTCCTCGGCTTTCGCCGCGGTGGGCGGGGCCAGCATGAAGGAGCCGGCGGTGTCGTAGAGGGTCCGCCCCAGCTCGCGGGCGGTGTCGGTGCCATGGTCAGCCATGTCGGTCCCCTCAGCGACGCTGGAAGTCGAACAGCGCGGAGTCGGGCAGGATCGCCAGCGGGGTCGCGAGGCGGTTGGAGAACGAGAAGAAGGCGGCGACCTCGAGCACCTCGAAGATCTCCTCGTCGCTCATCCCGACGGCGCGCAGGGCGTCGAAGTCGGCGTCCTGCATGCGCTCCGGGGCCTCGGTGACCTTCACGGAGAAGTCGCAGATCGCCCGCTCGCGCTCCGAGAGGTCGACCTCGCGGTAGTTGTGGGAGATGCGCTGGGCCCGCTCGCTGCTCTCGAGATGGGTCGCCATGCCGCCGGTGTGGTGCATGGTGCAGTAGGTGCAGCCGTTGATGTTCGAGACGACGGCGGCGATCATCTCCCGCTCGAGCATCGGGATCACGCCGTTGCTCGGGGTGAACAGCGCCTCGTAGTAGCCGAGGAACCGGCGCAGGACGTCCGGGTGCACGGCGAGCGCCTTGATCCAGTTCGGCACCCCGCCCTGCTTCTCCATCGCCGCGTACAGCTGGGCGACCTTCGGGGGAAGGGAGTCCTCGTCGGCGATCCCGAGGCGGGAGATGCGCTCGGTGGTGCGCACCGCGGTGTCGGTCATGATCTTCTCCGTTCGTCCTGGTACGTCGTTGTCCAGAGAGGTCGAGCTCAGAACTCCACGATCGCCTTGACGTTGCGCCCGGCGTGCATGTCGGCGAACGCCTCGTTGACCCGGTCGAGGGGATAGCGCCCGGTGATGAACTCGTCGATCTTGAGACGGTTGTCGCCGTGCAGGCCGAGCAGCATCGGGATGTCGGCGGTGGGCGCACAGTTGCCGTAGAGCGAGCCGAGCAGCCGCTTCCCGTAGAGCGTGAGCTCGATGGGGGAGACCGGGATCCCGACGGTCGCGCCGGGCCCGAGGCCCGTGACGACCGCGGTGCCGGCCTTGCGGATCGCCGCGAACGCGGCCGCGATGTGGTCGGGCGTGGTCACCCCGACGCAGACGATCGCGACGTCGGCGCCCTGTCCGTTGGTCAGCTCCCGGGCCCGCTCGGTCGCCTCGGCCATGTCGGCGTAGGTGGCGGTGGCCCCGGCGGTGATCGCCGCGTCGCGCCGGAGCTCGACCGGGTCGACGGCCAGGACGTGCGCCGCGCCCGCCATCGCCGCGCCCTGCACGGCGTGGACGCCGACGCCGCCGACGCCCATCACGATGACGACCTGGCCCGGGCGGACGTCCCCGACGCGCACGGCCGAGCCCCAGCCGGTGCCGACGCTGCAGGCGGTCAGGCAGGCGACGTCGAGCGGGATGCTCTTCGGGATCCGGACCGCCGAGCTGGTCGAGACCAGGGTTCGCTCGGAGAAGGTGGAGACGCCCGCGGTCTGCGCGAGGTCCTCGCCGTCGAGGCGCAGGCGGTAGCTGTCGGGGTCGTCGGCGCGGGCGCCGGCGAGGGTCTGTGCGCCCAGGTCGCAGAGGTTCTGCTGCCCACCCGCGCACCACCGGCACCGCCCGCAGGACGGGATCCAGGCGAGCACGACGTGGTCACCGACCTCGAAGCCGCGGGTGTTCGGCCCGACCTCGACCACGACGCCGGCGCCCTCGTGCCCGCCCGCCATGGGCAGGTTCACGCCGAGGTCGCCGCACTTGATGTGGTCGTCGGAGTGGCAGACGCCCGAGGCCACCATCTCCACGACGAGCTCGTCCTGGCGCGGTGCGTCGAGCTCGATGGTCGTGATCTCGAAGTCGCCCGGTGCCTCGTAGAGCACGGCGGCCCGTGACTTCATCGCCGTCCCTCCGGGGTGCAGACCCAGCGCGCGGACGCGACGTCCCACCAGCAGCGGTCGTCGTGCGGGTGCGGCACGGCGCCCGGAGGCAGCGACCCCTCGCGGTAGAGGTCGGCGTAGCGCTCGCGCAGCACGTTCTTGCGGATCTTGCCGCCGACGGCCTCCGGGAACGCGTCCACGAACACCACCTCCTTGGGCATCTCGAAGCCGGCCAGCGTGGGACGGCAGTGGGCGAGGAGCTGGTCGGTCGTGGCGCCGCCCGGCTCGTGGAGCAGGACGACGGCGGTCACGGCCTCGCCCCACCGGTCGTGGGGGAGCCCGACGACCGCGGCGCGCGCGACCGCGTCGTGCGCCATGAGCGTCTGCTCGACCCGGATCGAGGACACGTTCTCCCCGCCGGTCTTCACGATGTCCTTGAACCGGTCGACGACGATCCGCTGGCCGGCCTCGCCGGTGCGGAAGGCGTCGCCGCCGTGGAACCAGCCGTCGCGCATCGCGCGCTCGGTGGCGTCGGGCTCGCGGTAGTAGCCCGGGGTCAGGGCGGGGGAGCGGAAGACGCCCTCGCCGGTCCCGGAGGCGTCGGCGTCCGCGATCGCCGAGGCCATGAGGGGGTGGGGCAGCCCGACGTAGTTCTGCTGCGGCGCGGACCGCTCGTACAGGTCCTCGTGCTCGTCGAGGAAGAAGCGGTGGCAGCAGCAGATCTCGGTCTGGCCGATGATCTCGGTGACCGCGATCGGGCGCCGGAGGGTCTCGCGCAGCGACCGGTACGCGGCGGGGTGCAGCGGCGCGAAGCCATGGACGACGCTGGTCAGCGAGCCGGCGTCGAGGTGCGGCGCGGCGCGCAGCGCGGCGTCGAGACCCTGCACGACCTGCGGCGAGCCGGCCCACAGCGCGGTGATGCGGTGCCGGTCGACCGCGGCGGCGAGGTCCCCGGGGACCGGTCGGCGGCCCAGCACGACCCGGCCGCCCGCCAGCAGCGCGGAGAAGATCGTGATGTCGCCGACGTGGTAGACGATCGGCAGGAACCCGCCCAGCACGACGTCGTGGTCGTGCCGCAGCCCCTGGGTGAGGTTGCCGGTCATCGCCATCGCCTCGAGGACCGTCTTGACGTGCGGGATCATCACGCCCTTCGGCGTGGCCGACGTCCCCGAGGTGAAGAGGATCTGCCAGATGTCGTCGCCGTGGACGCCGACGTCGGGCTCGGTGGCGGGCTGGTCGCCGACGAGCTCGCGGAACGACGGCGCCGGAGCGTCGCCGCCGACGGCGATCGCGGCGAGGGTCTCGACGCCCGCGGCCGCGAGCGGCTTCTGCAGCCCCGCCCAGCTCTCCGCGTCGACGAGCGCGAACCGGGCCCCGGTCAGGCGCAGCAGCTCCTCGACCACGTCGGGGGCGAGCTTCGGGTTGAGGGGCGCGGCCGTGACGCCGGCCTTGGCGAGCCCGACCTTGGCGACGAGCGCCTCGACCGAGTTCTCGCAGACGAGCGCGACGACGTCCCCGGGCTCGGCGCCGCGGGCGAGGACGGCGTGGGCGAAACGGTTCGCCAGGTCGTCGGCGGCGGCCACCGTGAGCTCGCGGTGGTCGGGGTGCTCGCAGGCGTCGTCGAGGGCGGTGATCAGCACGGCGTCGGGCCGGCTCCAGCGCATCCGCTCGAACGTGTCGCCGACGCTGAGCCGGGTCGCCCGTGTGTCGGCGCGACGGCCGCGGAGCCGGGTGACGTCGACGGTCACCGGTCGGCCCCGGCCCGCTCGCGGGGGAGGTCGTGGTACTCCGGGTTGGCCTCGAAGCCCATCGCGAGCGCGAGCCGGTTGGTGAAGGAGTACATGGCGGTCAGCTCGGCGACGTCCCAGACCTCGTCGTGGGTCAGGCCCACCGCCTCGAGCTCCTCGAGGTCCTCCCGGCCGACCTCGGCAGGGCGGCGGGTCAGCTTGTCCGCGTACCGGCAAATCGCGAGGCGCCGCTCGTCCAGGCCGGCGTGGCGCCAGTTGTAGAGGATGCGGTCGGCCTGCGCGACGTCCCCGAGTGCCTGGCGCAGGGCGTGGACGTGCGAGGTCAGGCAGTAGGTGCAGCTGTGGATCGCCGAGACGACCACGGCGATCATCTCGCGGTCGGCCTCGTCGAGGTTCTCGGTCGGCACGTGGAGCTGCGCGTAGTGCGCGAACCACGCGGAGAAGCGCTCGGGGCGGTGCGCGTAGCCCAGGAAGACGTTGGGCACGAAGCCGAGCTCCGCCTCCGCCTTCCCGCAGAGCGATTGCAACCCCGGGGGGAGGTCGGCCACGCTCGGGACCGGGAAGAAGCTTCCGTTGCTGCTCATCGGCGAGGCGGCCCCGTTCTGGTCGATATAATGACCGTGCGGTCGCTAAAGTAGCCGCGTGGTTTCCCGTGGGCAAGAGTCCGTGCGCGCCGATCGTCGCCGTCGTCCTGCGACGATGGCCGCCATGTCCGGTGCGAACGCCGTCGTGGGGCGCAACGTCGGGATGCTGCGCAGCGAGCGACGGATGTCGGCGTCCGAGCTGGCGCGCAAGGCAGGCATCAGCAAGGCGACCGTGCTGTCGATCGAGATCGGGAAGGCGAACCCGACCGTCGAGACGCTCCAGTCGCTGGCGGACGCGCTGGGGGTGACGATCACGGATCTGGTGTCGGACGGGGCCCGCCGTGTCGTCGCCGACGTCCGGCGACGGGCCGAGGCGAGCTGGCACCCGCTGGGCACCCTGCGCATCCGTCCGCTCGCCACCATCTACGGGCCGAACCTCGTCTACGTGTTCGTCGCGGTCCTCAGCGAGGAGGGCTACTCCGACGACGGTCACGAGGCCTCGAGCGTGGAGAGCCTCTACGTCCTGTCCGGGACGGTGTCGGCCGGACCGGTCGACGACCCGAAGACGCTCGGCCCCGGGGACTTCATCCGTTTCACCGCCGACGGGCCACACATGTACCGGGCCCTCGACGGCACCGCCGAGGCCCTGCTCGTGATCGGCCGCAACCAGGTGCCCGACGTCGGGATCCCGGGCGAGGAGGAGTAACCGGGCGCTCACGGAGCGCGGAACCGCGGGCCGTCACGGACGATGGCTCGATGGCGGAGACCGGGCAGACGAGCGAGCCGGACACGGCGTCCGGCACCAGGCTGGCACGCACCGTCGGCACGGTCCTGCTGTTCTTCTTCATCGTCGGCGACACGCTCGGCGCCGGGATCTACACCCTGGTCGGCACCATGGCCGCGGACGTCGGCGGCATGCTGTGGCTGCCGCTGGTGATCGCGCTCGCGGTGGCCTTCCTGACCGCCGGGACCTACGCGGAGATGATCAGCAAGTATCCGCACGCCGGCGGCGCCGCGCGGTACGCGGAGCGCGCGGCGCCGACGCCGTTCCTGACCTTCCTCGTCGGGTTCTTCATGCTCTCGGCCGGCATCGTCACCGCCGCCCTGCTGGCCAGCGCCTTCTCCGGGGACTACTTCACGACGCTGGTCGAGCTCCCGGCCGCGCCGGTCACCGTCGTCTTCCTGCTGCTGCTCATCGGGATCAACCTCCGCGGTGTCCGCGAGTCGCTGGCGGCCAACACGGTCGCGACGGTCATCGAGACCAGCGGCCTGGTGCTGGTGATCGCCCTCGCGGCCATCGTGCTGGGCAGCGGGGGCGGCGACCTGTCGCGCGTGCTCACCCCGTCGCCCGACCAGCCGATCCTCGTCGGCGCCTTCGCCGCGTCGGTGGTCGCGTTCTTCTCGTTCCTGGGCTTCGAGGCCGCGGCGAACATGGCCGAGGAGGTCAAGGCGCCCAGCCGGGCCTACCCGCGGGCGCTCTTCGGGGCGGTCGGCACCGCCGGCCTCGTCTACCTGCTGATCGCGCTCGGGTCCGCGATCGTGGTCGACCCGCGGGTGATGGCCGAGTCCACCGGCCCGCTGCTCGAGGTGGTCACCGCCTCGGGGCTGCCGATCCCCGACTGGCTGTTCTCCGTCATCGCGCTCGTCGCGATCGCCAACGGGGCGCTGCTGTTCATGGTGATGGCCAGCCGGGCGGCCTACGGGCTCGCCGAGGTCGGCCTGCTGCCGGCGGTCTTCGGCCGGGTCGCGCCGCGGCGGCGGACGCCCTGGGTCGCGATCCTCGTCGTCGGCGCCGCCACGATCGGGATGAGCTTCGTCGCCACCATCAGCACCCTGGCCGACACCACGGTCCTCCTGCTGCTGTTCGTCTTCATCTCCACGAACGTCTCGTGCCTGGTGCTCAAGAAGGACCGCGTGGAGCACGAGCACTTCCGCGTGCCCGCCGTCGTCCCGGTGCTCGCGATCATCGCGAGCGTCGTGCTGCTCACCCAGCAGTCGCTCGAGATCTGGTTGCTCGCGGCGTGCTTCGTCGTCGTCGGGACGGTCCTCTTCCTCGTCGCGCTGGCCGGGCGCCGCCGCCGGGAGACCTGAGAGCGCTACTCCCGCTCGACGGTGCGGTGGCCCTGCGCCGGCGTCCACCACTCGACGACGAGGAGCGTCGCCTGCGGGTTCAGGTGGGTGTGGACGACCTCGGCGACGTCGGCGCGGAAGAGGTCGCCGCTCGGGCCCTCGGTGATCTCCCCGGACGCGATCGCCCGCCCGGCGATCTTGGCCTCGCCCGGCCACTGCGCCTCCTGGCCGTCGACCGGGTCGACGGTGGCGCTGTGCAGGGCGAACCGGGGATCGCGACGCAGGTCGGCGCCCTTGCGCGCGCCGGACATCGAGCCGAAGGTCAGCTCGCCGTCGTCGAACGCCGTCTCGATGCCGGAGATCCGCGGCGACCCGTCGGCGCGCAGCGTCGCGATGGTCTTGTGCCGGTGCGCGTCGAACAGCGCGCGGACCCGCGCTGCGAACTCCGGCGCCCCGGCTTCGACGTCCCGCCAGCTCGTCATGCGCCGATGATGGCACCGGGGTCCGACACCACACGGCCGCTTGTCCCCGATCGGCCCAGCCGCCACGATGCGAAGCGTGACGACCGGGGGACTGCGGCAGCTCGGGGTCGTCTACGACGTCGACGGGGTGCTGCGCATCGCCCCGCTGCGCCGCCAGTGGGGGCGGCTGCACGCCCTCGTCGCCCGCGGCTCGCGCGACCGTCGCTCGCTGCTGGGCATGCAGCGCGTGCTCGGGGTCCTCGCCGACGGCGAGCCGCCCGCCGACGTGTACTTCCTGACCGCGCTGCCGTTCCGGCTGGCCCGCCCGTTGCGAGCCGCGCTGCGCCACGACCAGTACCCCGGCGGCACGTTGCTGATGGCGGGGCAGTCCCTGTTCTCGGGCTGGCTGTTCGGCGCCGGCCTCGAGCGCAAGCGCGCCACGCTCGACCGGCTCGCCGCGGAGCACCCCGACACGTCCTGGGTGCTCGTCGGCGACGACGCCGGCCACGACCCGCAGCTCTTCGAGGGCTTCGCCCGCGACCACCCCGGACGCGTCGCGGCGATCGCGATGCGCCGGCTCCTGGGCGTCGCGGACGCGTCGACCAGCACCGACGGCGACGGGCCGCCGGTCGTCGAGGCCCCCAACGGCGAGGAGCTGCTGCCGGGGCTGCGCACGGTCCTGGGCCTCGAGAACACCGAGCGGGAGCCGCGGATCGACGACTGGTTCCTCACCGAGTCCCAGCGCGGCAACCCCGCGACGCGGCTGCGCCCGTGGACCGAGGGCAACGACGTGCGCCTGCGCGTGCACGGCAGCGCCTACTACCGGGTCCTCGCCGCCCGCCTCGCCACCACCGGGCCGGGCGACCAGGTGCTCTTCCTCGGCTGGCGCGGCGACGGCGACCAGCAGCTCGGCGACCAGGGCCCGACCGTCTCCCAGGCGCTCGCGGACGCGGCGCGCTGCGGGGCGCGGGTGTGCGGGCTGCTGTGGCGCTCGCACCTGACGATGTTCGGCTACCACGTCGCCCAGAACCGGCGCCTCGTCGCGGACCTGCAGGCGGTCGGCGCCGAGGTGCTGCTCGACCAGCGCATCCGTCCGCTCGGCAGCCACCACCAGAAGCTCGTCGTGATCCGCCACGACACCGACCCGCACGACGACGTCGCCTTCGTCGGCGGCATCGACCTCGTCCGCGGTGCGCGCGACGACATCGTCCACCTCGGCGACCCGCAGTCCACGGCGGCCGCCGACTCCTACGACCGCGACCCCCGCCACGACGCCCAGCTCGAGCTGCGCGGGCCCGTCGTCCGGGATCTCCACGAGGTGTTCTTCGAGCGCTGGGTCGACCCGACGCCGCTGGTCCGGCTGCCCTGGCACGTGGTCCCCGACCTCGTGCACCGCCTGCCCCGGCACGGGTCCGCGCTGCCGCCGCCGACGCCGGACCCGCCCGCGACCGGGTCGTGCGCGGTCCAGGTCCTGCGCACGTACCCCCGCCGGACACCGCCGACCCCGTTCGCGCCGTGGGGCGAGCGCAGCGTCGCCCGCGCGTTCATCAAGGCGCTGGGGCGCGCGCAGCGGCTCGTGTACGTCGAGGACCAGTACCTGTGGTCCGCGGACGTCGCCCGCGTGTTCGCCGCGGCCCTGCGCCGCGCGCCCGACCTGCACCTCGTCGCCGTCGTGCCGCGCCCGCACCACGACGCCGGGCCGAATCCTGCGATGATCGGGCAGGCCGAGGCGATGGCGATGGTGCACGAGGCCGGCGGCGAGCGCGTCCAGATCCTCGACGTCGAGAACGACGAGGCGAGCCCGGTGTACGTGCACGCCAAGGTCTGCGTGATCGACGACGTCTGGTGCACCGTCGGCAGCAACAACTTCAACACCCGGTCCTGGACCCACGACTCCGAGCTGGTCTGCGCGATCCTCGACCAGGAGCGCGACGGCCGGGCACCCGCCGACCCCGGCGGCCTCGGTGACGGTGCCCGTGGCTTCGCCCGGCGCCTGCGTCTCGAGCTGATGCGCGAGCACCTGGGTCTGACCGGGGACGACGAGATCCTCGACCCCGACCACGCCGCCGACGTCGTCCGCGCCCGGTCGGCGGCGCTCGACGCCTGGCACGCCGGTGGCGGCGAGGGCGTGCGACCGCCCGGCCGGCTGCGACGCCACACCCCCGTGCACGAGCAGGTCGAGATCACCCTGCGGCGACGCTGGATCACCGGCCCCGCCTACCGGATGGTGCTCGACCCCGACGGGCGCCCGCTGCGCGCCCGGCTCCAGCGGACCTATTGAATGGCGCGATCGGAGACTCCACGCGCCTGCGGGTGATGACGTTCAATGTCCGCGGCTTCACGACGCCCGTGGACGGGCGCCACCGCTGGCCGCGGCGGGCGGCACGCAACGTCGCGACGGTCCGCGAGCAGGCGCCCGACGTCCTCGGCGTGCAGGAGCTCCAGCGCGCCGCGCTGGCCACCTACCGCCGCGAGCTGCCCGACCACGGCCTCGTGCTCGGCCCCGCCGCGGGCACGCGCCGGCGACCGGAGCACAACGCGATCCTGTACGCGCCCGACCGCCTCGAGCTGCTCGACCACGGCGGCTTCTGGCTCAGCGCCACCCCCGACGTGCCGTCGGCCTCCTGGGGCACGCGCAATGCCCGGGCCCTGAACTGGGCGACGTTCGCGGTGCGCGGCACCGGCGCGACGTTCCGCCACGTCAACGTCCACCTCGACCACTGGAGCTCCCGCGCGCGGGAGGAGAGCGTCCGGCTGTTCCTGCGCCGCCTCGACGACGGGGCGCCGACGGTCGTGACCGGCGACTTCAACTGCCCGCCCGGCTCGCCGCCGTACCGCGCGCTGCTCGGGCACGGGTACGACGACACGTGCCTCCAGGACGAGGAGACCTTCCACGGGTTCGGCACGGTCCGCGCCGCGGTGGTGCGCCGGTTCCACCGGGGCCCGCTGCGCCTCGACTGGATCCTCGCCGAGCGGGGCCGGTGGGAGGTCGAGGGCTCGCGGATCGTGCGGGGGACCGGGGCGAGCGACCACGACCCCGTGGTCGCGGACCTCCTGTTGTCCGGGTCGTGACGACTACAGTGCTCGCGGGGTGATGCGGGTGGACGTCGATGACCTCGAGGGCTACGTCGACCGCTGGTCGCGGGCCCACGGCGGCTACGACGCCCGGTCGTCCCCGTCGACCATGCTCTGGTTGCGCATCGCGCACCGGCTCGGCGCCCCGCTGGCCCGCCGCGGGGTCCCGCCGACCCGCGTGACCCTGCTCGGCGGCGTCGTCGCGGTCGCCGTCGGTGCCGTCGCCGCGCTCGGTGGGCGCTGGCCGGTGCTCGCGGCCGCGCTGGTCGTGGTCCTCGCCCTGCTCGACGGCGTCGACGGGGCGGTCGCCGAGCTGACGGACTCCGCCACCGGCTGGGGCCGGGTCGTGGACCAGCTCGTCGACCGCGTCGGCGACCTCAGCATGGTCGCCGGGCTCTGGGCACTCGGGGCGCCGGGCCCGCTGTGCGCCGTGGCCGCGGTGCTCACCGTGCTCGACGAGGCGATCCGGGGCGGCGCGGCCGCGGAGGGCGTCGGCGGCGTCGGCCTCGTGAGCTTCCCGGAGCGCCCGGCGCGCCTGGTGATCGGCGGCGTCGCGCTCCTCGGGGCCGGGGTCGTGCCGTCGGTCGCCGGCACGACGGTCACCGTCGCCGCCGGCCTCTGGACCCTGCTGGCCGTCGTCGCGACCGTGCAGCTGGTGGTCAACGTCCGCCGCCAGCTGCTCGGGCGCCCCCGCAACGTCGCGGAGCGCGAGGACTCCTGACCTACCGACGGTCGACGATCTTCCAGTACGAGTCCTTGCGCACGACCTTCCCGTCGCGGAACTCCCAGTGGTCGCAGCCCCGGACGCGCACCTCGTCCCCGTCGGGCGTGGTGCCGGTGAGCAGCCACTCCGAGACGCCCAGGTCGCCGCAGACCCAGTGTCGGTCCTCGCCGTAGTGGGCGTCGGGCAGTCCCGCGAACCGGCTCGCCAGGCCCTCGCGCACGGCCGCCCGGCCGACCAGGCGCCGCCCCCAGGGGTCCGGACCCCGCGGCATGTCGAGGGAGCAGTCGTCGGCGAAGAACGCCATGATCGCGTCCAGGTCGTGGGCGTTGAAGGCCGCGGTGAGCGCCTCGAGCGTCTCCCCGTGCCCCGCTGGGTCCATCGTCGGTCCCTCCTCGAGTCGTTCAGGCGAGCCGGTGCACGGTCAGCACGACGGTTCCCTGGTTGTTGCCGTAGGAGCCCCAGGCGTCGTTGCCGTACGCCCAGAGATGGCCGGCGCGCTGCACCCGGCGATCGAGCGCGTCGCCGACGACGAACTCCTCGTCGGGCGCGACGACCTCGCCCGCGTCGTCGGTGACCTCGTTCGCGACGAGCCCGACGAGCGCCATCAGCGGGACGTCGGCCCGGCGCCGGGCACCGACGAGGTCGGCGTCCGGGTTGCCGGTGACCAGCCGCAGCGCCCCCTCCGCCAGCCCCACCACGCGCCCGACGCCGTCGCCCACCAGCGGCCAGCGGGCGGCGCCGGCGGGCCCGCCGCCCCCGAGCGGGGTGCCCCAGCGACCGTCGGCCGTGAAGCGGTAGGTGCCCGGCTCGAGGTACAGGCCGGTGGCGTTCCAGCTCCGGTCCGCCGCGAGCCGCACCGGGACGTCCTCGCCCGGCGCGAGGCGTCGCGTCGGGCGGTACCGCAGGTCGGGCGGGTCGTCGGCGAAGGCCAGCTGGCGGGTGTAGGCGGAGGCGTCGACGGCGGGCAGCCGGCGGTCGGCCTCCACGGGCGGCGCGGCCCGGGGCCGGGGCTGGAAGGCGATCTCCTCGAGCGCGCCGAGGGGCCCGTCGGGCATCTCGTGCAGCGTGCCGTTGACCGGGTCGGGGTCGAACGGCGCGCCGGTGAACCGCAGCCCGACCGCGGTGCGGGCCTCCTCGATCATCCAGCCGAGCGGGCCGTCGCTGAGCCGGCGGTCGTCGGGGTGACCGCCGCCGACGTCGCGGTGGTCGCCGGGGAACCAGACCTGGGCGACGTCCTGCCCCTCCGCCGCGTCCCCCCACAGCGTCGGCCGGAACGGCCCGCGCATCTCGTCCAGCGACACCGCGTGGCGGGCGTGCGGGATGCGGGGATCGAGGACGACGTCGAGGAACTCGTAGCGCCGGCGGGACCCGAACGGATCCGGGAGCGCGAGGTGGCGCGGGATGCCCAGCGCGCCGACGGTGTCCCAGACGCCCACGAAGACCACCGGGATGTCGGGCGAGCGGGGGTCGTAGGCGAGCGGGACCGCGTCGTCGACCGCGGAACCCCGACGGATCCGGCCGGCGCGCCGGTCCGCGCGGCCCTCGGCCTTGTGCGTCTCGTACCGCCCGTGGGCGGCCGCCACCGCCGCCTCGAGGGCCGTGGCCCCGAGATCCGTGCGGTCGACGATCCCGACGGCACCGACCATCCCGGCCAGGCTCCGCGCCAGGTACGCGCCCCGGCTGAACCCGAAGACGCTGATGCGGTCGCCCGGCCGGAACGTCTCGACGAGGAACCGGTACCCCGCCCGCAGGTCACGGTCGAGGCCCCAGCCGGTGAGACCCCCGCGGACCTGGTCGACGACGCCGCCGTTCCCGACGCCCCGCACGTACGTCTTGCGGTCGGCGGGGAGGTCCAGCCGGTCGAACAGACCGACGACGTTGGTGTGGTCGGCGCGGTCCTGCCAGGTGCCGTCGCAACAGACCACGAGGTCGGGCATCGCCCCAAGCTCCCAGGGGTCCGCCCGGGCGGGGAATGCGCAGAACTGCGTAGTCAGGCCGCCACGGTCGTGTCCACCTCCGCGTAGAACGAGCGCAGCAGGGCGTCGAGGCGCATCTTCTGCTCCTTGCCCGCGATGACGTGCGCGGCGTCCCACCACGTCTCGTCGCGGCCGTCGGGCAGCAGCTCGGCGAGCAGCCCGGTGTGGTCGACGGTGGTGATCGGGTCGCGGCCGGCGTGCAGCACGAAGCTCGGGACGCGGATCCCGCCGAGCCGGTCGCGGGTGTCGTGGCCCAGGCACGCCTCGACCAGCCGGCCGTGCGCGTCGGCCTTCCCGGCGAGGTCCCCCCAGGCGCCGTCCGGGCCCAGCAGCCGGTCGCGGTGGCGGCCGTAGAACGCCGGCGCGAAGCTCAGCGACGCGCAGAGCATCTGGAACGCCGCGAAACCGAGCTCCTGGTGCACGCGGCGCAGCATGGTCAGCTGGTCGGCGAGCGCCGGGTCGGCCCAGGCCCACGAGCCGGTCATGAACAGGGAGCGCACGAGGTCCGGGCGCCGGATCGCGAGCTCCTGGCCGATGCAGGCGCCCATCCCGACCATGCCGAGCACGTGCGCCTCGCTCCACCCGAGGTGGTCGAGCAGCGCGGCGACGTCGTCGGCGTACGACCGGGTGGAGGCCTCGGCGTCCGGGTGGTCGTCGCTCTCGCCGAGGCCGCGGTAGTCGAAGACGACGACCTCGAAGTCGGCGACGGCGGCGCGGGGGAGGTCGCCGAGGCGTCCGTGGCAGTAGGTGCCCCAGCCGCCCATCGCCACCATGCGCGGCCGGTCCTGCCCCGCGCCGTGGACCTCGAAGTGCAGGCGGCGCCCGTCGACGGTCAGCTCAGGCACCGGCGATCGCCTCGAGCCCGGCGATCGCCGCGTCGACGTCGACGACGTCCGCGTAGCGGCGGCCCACGTCGGCGAGGTTGGCCCGGTGCGCCTCCTGCTGCTGGTCGCCGCAGCACTCGCCGACCACGATCGTGCGGAGCCCGTGGGAGAACGCGTCGACGATCGAGGCCCGGATGCAGCCCGAGGTCATGCAGCCGAGGACGACGACGGTATCGACGTCCCAGTACCGCAGGATCGAGGCGACCGGCGTGCCGAAGAACGCCGACGGCGCCTTCTTGATCACCAGCTCGTCCGTCGGGTGCCAGACCTTCGGGTCGATCTCCGCGCCCGCGGACCCCGGCGTGATCTCCCCGAGCTCGGGCATCTTCCAGCGCCCCAGGTCGGCGGGGCCGTCGAAGGCGACGGCGGTGTGCAGCACCGGGACCCCGAGCGCCCGGGCGCGGTCGAGCAGCCGGCCGCTGCGCTCGACCGCCTCGCGCACGTACGGGCTGCGGCCGAGCGCGAACTCGCCCTCGGTCAGCGCCCGCTGGAAGTCGACGACCAGCATCGCGGCGCGTCGGCCGAACCCGATGTCGTGGCTGGAGTAGCCGGCGGCGTCGAACTCGTCGGTCATGGGGTCCACTCCTAGATCACGTCGGCCGCGCGCAGGTCGCGCACGGCCTCGGGGGTGTAGCCGAGGCGCTCGGTGAGCACCTCGTCGGTGTGCTCGCCGAGCTCCGGGCCCAGCCAGGCCACCTCGCCGGGCGAGCCCGACAGCCGCGGGAACACGCCCTGCATGGGGAACTCGCCGAAGCGCGGGTCGGCCATCGACAGGATCGACTCCCGGGCCCGGAAGTGGGGGTCGGCGAGCATCTCCTTGGCCCGGTAGATCGGGCCGGCGGGGACGCCGTGCTCCTCGAGGTGGGCGAGCACGTCGTCGGCGCTCCGCGTCGACGTCCACGCGGCCACGATGGCGTCGAGCTCCTCGGCGTGGGCGCCGCGCGCGGCATGGGTGGCGAAGCGCTCGTCGTCGCCGAGCTCCGGGCGGCCCATCGCCGTGGCCAGCCGGCGGAACACCGTGTCCATGTTCGCCGCGACGAGCACGCTGCCGCCGTCACCGGTGGGGTAGACGTTGCTCGGCGCGACGCCCGGCAGGGTCGCCCCGGTCCGGGTGCGCTCGTGGCCCGCGAGCACCCACTCCGGGATCAGCGACTCGGTGACCGCGAGGACCGACTCGTAGATCGACGCGTCGACCACCTGGCCCTCCCCGGTGCGGCGGCGGTGCTCGAGCGCCGCCAGCGCCCCGAGCGCGCCGAACATCGCGGTCAGCGTGTCGCCGAGCGAGATCCCGCAGCGCCCCGGCGGCCGGTCGGGCTCGCCGACGAGGTGGCGCAGCCCGCCCATCGCCTCGCCGATCGAGGCGTAGCCGGCGCGGTGCGCGTAGGGGCCGGTCTGCCCGTAGCCGCTGATCCGGACCATGATCAGGCCGGGGTGGTCGGCGGCGAGCGTCGCGTGGTCGAGCCCCCAGCGCTCGAGGGTGCCGGGCCGGAAGTTCTCGACGACGATGTCGGCCTCGCCCGCCAGCTTCCGGGCGATCTCGCGGCCCTCGGGGGTGCGCAGGTCGCAGGTCACCGACCGCTTGTTGCGGGCGACGATCGGCCACCACAGCGAGCGGTCGCCGGCCTTGCGGCCCCACTGGCGCATGACGTCGCCGCGCTGCGGGTCCTCGATCTTGACGACGTCGGCGCCGTGGTCGGCCATGAGCTGGGCGCAGTACGGGCCGGCGAGCAGCTGGCCCATCTCGAGGACGCGGACGCCGGCGAGGGCGCCGGTCCGGATCGCCGACGGGGCGGGGTCGGCGGCGTACGCCGTCATGCACGTGCTCCTGTCGTCGGGTGGCTAGGCTTCCGCACCGTGGAGCGGCGGTGAACCGCGCGGACACGGCGTACCGCCGGCTGCGGCGCGAGATCCTCGAGGGGGTGCTGCCCCCGGGGACGCCGCTGCCCGAGGTCGAGTCGGCCGAGCGGCTGGGCGTCAGCCGGACGCCGGTGCGCGAGGCGCTGGGGCGTCTGGCGGGGGAGTCGCTGGTCGAGGTCTCGCCGCGCCGCGCTGCGCGGGTGGCCCGCTGGCGGCCCGAGATGCAGCAGGAGATCCTCGACCTGCGCGTCGTCCTGGAGTCGCACGCCGCCGAGCTCGCCGCCGCCTCGATCGGCGCGGACGACCTGGCGACGCTCGGGCGGCTCTGCGACGAGGGCGACGCCGTGGTCGCGGCGCCGACCGTCGACCTCGTCGCCTTCGCCGAGAACGCCCGCGAGTTCCACCTCGCCGTCAGCGCCGCCACCGGCCGGCCCCGCCTCGACGCGATGGTCCACGGCCTGCTCGACGTGCCCGCGGTCGCGGCGCGCTACAGCGCCTTCCGCCCCGAGGACTTCGTGCGCAGCGCCGCCCACCACCACGAGCTGGTCGAGGCCTTGCGTGCGGGCAACGCGCCCTGGGCGGGCCACCTCATGCGCGCGCACATCCTCGCGGCGCGGGAGGCCATGCGGATCCCTCACCGGGACTCCGCCGACGTCGACGACTCCGCCAGCTCCGGGCCGGGCGAGCCCGCCGGGTAGCGGGGCAGGCGACGCAGCATCGCGACGCCGACCACCGAGGCGATCCCGCCGAGCACCAGGGCGATCGCCAGCGGCACCGACGAGCCGCCGAACGTCGCCACCAGCGCGAGCGCCGGCAGCGGCAGCAGCGCGCCGCCGATGACGTTGGCGAGGGCGAACGAGACCGCGACGCCGGTGTAGCGCAGGCGCACCGGGAAGGCGTCGCTCATCAGCGACGGGAGCGCGCCGTTGCCGAGCCCGTAGGGGATGACGCCGATCGCCATCGCGACCCACAGCAGCGCCGGCTCCCCGGTCGCGACCAGCCCGAACGCCGGGAACGCCCAGACGATCGTGAACAGCCCGGCGACGAGGACGAGGCGCTCGCGCGACACCTTCTTGGCCAGCAGCGCCGCGCCGATCGTGTAGGGCACGAGCAGCAGGCCGCAGAGGACGAGACCGACCTGGACGTCGTGCGCGTCGATGCCCTCGACGTAGCTCTTGGCGTAGGCGAGCAGGCCGGTCATCAGCGCGTAGACCACGACGATGATCGAGAGCCAGGCGAGCGTGACGGCGAGGATCGGCCGGCCGGCCTCGCGCATCGTGGCGGCGAAGGTCGCCGGGACCTCGTCACGGGTCTTCTTGAAGTCCGGCGTCTCCTCCAGGCGCAGCCGCACGAACATGCCGAGCGCGACGAGCACGAACCCGGCGAGGAACGGCACCCGCCAGCCCCAGGCCAGGAACGTCTCCTCGTCGACCGCCGAGGCCACGACCAGCAGCGACGCCGCCGCCAGCGCAAGACCGAGCACCGAGCCGACCTGGGGGAGCGAGCCGTAGAGGACCCGGCGCGACGGCGGCGCGTGCTCGACGGCGACCGCGACCGCGCCGCCCCACTCACCGCCCACCGCGAGGCCCTGGACCAGGCGCAGGACCACCAGGAGCACCGGGGCGGCGATGCCGATGGCGGCGTAGGTGGGCAGCAGACCGACGCCCGCCGACGCGACGCCCATCAGGGAGAGCGAGAGGACCAGCGCGCCGCGACGTCCCCACCGGTCACCGAGCCGCCCGAACACCCAGGCGCCCAGCGGCCGCACGAAGAACGCGACCGCGTGGCTCGACAGGGCGGCCAGCGTCCCCAGCCACGGCTGCGCGCCGGGGAAGAACAGCGGCCCGAACACCAGCGCGGCGACGAACGTGTAGAGGATGAAGTCGTAGATCTCGACCAGCGTGCCGATCATGCAGGCGAACGCGGTGCGGCCCGGCGAGAGCCCGGTCCGCGGCCGTTCGGACGTGGGGGCGATCTGCTCGGTCGGACGCATGGCCCCGCCTCTCCCGTCCCGCCGCGCGCGGGCTCCTGAGGGCTCAGCGTGCAGTGATCCGGGTCATGAACGCAAGAGTCTTGTATACCCGAAGGACGCGAGACGGCCGTCGGAGGCCGCTGTGCCGTCGAATCCGGCCGTCTTGCATACACATGGAGCATCGTGGCTCGGGAGGACCGCCTCCCGCATACTCTGCGTGATGACCCAGCCGGAGACGTTCGGGCCCTACCGCCTCGAGGAGCGGATCGGGCGCGGCGGGATGGGCGAGGTCTACCGGGCCTTCGACACGGCGCGCGAGCGCACCGTCGCCCTCAAGCTCCTGCACCCGGCCCTGGGTGCCGACGCCGCGTACCGCGAGCGCTTCCGGCGGGAGTCGCGGACCGTCGCGCGCCTGTCCTCGCCGCACGTCATCCCGATCCACGACTTCGGCACGATCGACGGCCGCCTCTACATCGACATGCGGCTGGTCTCGGGCGACGACCTGGCGGCCGTGATCCGCAGGACCGGCCGGCTGGAGCCCGCGCGGGCGGTGGAGATCGTCCGGCAGGTCGCCGACGCCCTCGACACCGCGCACGAGGGCGGGCTGGTCCACCGCGACGTGAAGCCCTCCAACGTGCTGGTCGCCGAGCAGCGCGACCGCGACTTCGTCTACCTCGTCGACTTCGGGATCGTGCGCGCGGTCGACGGCGCGGCGGACGGCGCCACGCTGACGGGGACGGGCACGGCGATGGGGACGCTCGCCTACATGGCGCCCGAGGTGTTCGTCCGCCGCGACGTGGACCGCCGGATCGACGTGTACGCGCTGGGCTGCCTGCTGGTCGAGGCGATCGCCGGGCGCCCGCCGTTCCCCGGCGAGGGCCCGGCGCTCATGGACGCGCACCTCCACGCGCCGCCGCCGCTGCTCTCCGCGCTCGTGCCCGGCGTCCCGCCGGCGTTCGACGCCGTGGTGGCGACGGCCATGGCCAAGGACCCGTCCCGGCGCTTCGCCACGGCGGGCGGGCTCGCCGAGGCCGCCGTCGCCGCGCTCGAGGGCCGCCCGGCCGGTCCCGGCGCGCCGCCGCCCGCGATGTGGCCGCCCCCGCCGATGGCGCCCCCGCCACACCTCCGCCCGCCGGGACCGCCGCCGCGCTCGCGGGGCACGGTGATCGCGCTCGTCGCCGGCCTCGCCGTGCTCCTGCTGGCCGTCGGCGTCGGGGCCGTCGTCCTCACGACGCGGACCCCGGCCCCTCCGCCGGCCCCTCCGCCGGCCCTCGCCGCCGTGTTCCCGGGCGCCGGCGGGACGTCGTGCGGACCCGCGGGCGGGCTCGACGAGTTCACGACGCGCAGCGGCGCCGTGCCGGTCGAGGCGATCGTGTGCGAGTACCCGGACGTCGCCCCGGACGCCCTGGTGCTCTACGCACGGTGGCCGGACGCCGCCGCGGCGACCGCCTGGTACCGGGACACCGCCGAGCTCGGACCGCGCGTCGACCCGGGCGCGGCGTGGGTCGTCGACGACGTCGTCCAGGGCCCGCTCTATACCGCCGAGAGCGACGGGACGGTCTACACGACCGGTCTCTACGAGGGCATGGCCTGGACCTGGGAGATCCGCACCGGCTCGACGGGCGACGCCCGCCGGGTCCGGGAGCAGCTGGTGTTCCGCCCGCGCGCCGAGCTCGGTGGTTGACGCCACGCTGCCGGGCGCAACCGGGTTGACCTAGCGTGGACGGCGGCTCCTGACAGGAGACACGGCCAAACGCGGGGGAACGGGAGCGATGAGCGAGGACCGACGGGTGCTGTTCCTGCAGCACCAGGACGACTGTGGACCCGGCTACCTCGGGGACCGTGTGCGCGAGCTCGGGCTGCCGATGGACGTCGCCCACCTGAGCCACGGCGACCGCCCGGCGGACCCGTCGCGCTGGTCGCTGGTCGTGTCCCTCGGCTCCGACGACTCGACGCTCGACTCCTCGGTCGCCTACCTCGACCACGAGCGGGCGTTCCTCGCCGAGGCGGTCGCGGCGGACGTCCCCGTGCTCGGCGTGTGCTTCGGCGCGCAGATGCTCGCGACCGTCCTGGGCGCCAGCGTCCGCACGCTCGAGCGCCCGGAGATCGGGTGGCTCGACGTCGAGACCCGCCGGCCCGACGTCGTCGGGTCCGGGCCGTGGCTCGTGTGGCACCTCGACGCGTTCGCGTGCCCGCCCGACGCCGAGATGCTCGCGTCGACCGACGCCGCCGTGCAGGCCTTCCGCCAGGGTCCGCACCTCGGCGTCCAGTTCCACCCGGAGGCCACGCCGGAGAGCGCCGGGGCCTGGGCGGCGAAGTACCCGAAGGCGCTCGCCGCGGCCGGGATCGACCGGACCGCCCTGCTCGACGAGACCGATCGTCGGCAGGACGAGTCCCGCGAACGGGCCGCCGCGCTGCTCGACGAGGTGGTGAACGGCGTTTCCTCTGCGGGTGCGGGGACTACTCTCGACCTGTGAGCTCTGCGACCGACGACCCCGAGGCGGCGGAACCCGGCTCCGTGCCGGAGGAACCGGCGGCCCCGGGGCTCGGCGAGCTCGAGCACGTCATCGCCTCGCGGACCCGGGAGTACCGGATCGCCAAGGGCCTGACGATGACGTCCCTCGCGCGCCGCGTCGGCATGTCGAAGGCGATGCTCTCGAAGATCGAGAACGCCCAGACGTCCTGCAGCCTCTCGGTGCTCTCCCGGCTGGCGGCGGCGCTGGAGATCCCGGTGACCGCGCTGTTCCGCGGCATCGACTCGGACCGCGAGGCGGTCTACACCCCGGCCGGGCGCGGCGCCGAGATCTCCCGGCGCGGCAGCAACGTCGGGCACGTCTACCGGATGCTCGGGGCGCTGCGCGGCCAGCACAAGCGGCTCGAGCCCCTGCTGTGCACGCTCACCGAGGCCAGCGAGGTCTTCCCGCTCTTCCAGCACCCGGGCACCGAGTTCCTGTTCGTGCTCGACGGCGTCATGCGCTACGTCCACGGCGACGCCCAGTACGAGATGCACGCCGGCGACTCGCTGATCTTCGACGGCGAGGGCCCGCACGGGCCGTCGGAGCTGGTGCAGCTCCCGATCACCTTCCTGACCGTCACCGGCTACGGGCACATGCCGCCCGTGGCCTGAGCACCGGCCACCGTCCCCGTCAGGTCCCGGCCGCGGCGAGCAGCTGGCCGATGATCACCATGACGACGCCGCCGGCGAGGACGACGTAGGGCCGGATCCCGGCGCGGCGGGGGAGCGCGACGGCTCCGGGCTCGCCGTTCTCCGCGGGGAGGTCGTCGCTGAACGAGGCCGGGAAGACGCCCTTGTCGACGACCTTGTGGCGGTAGTAGAAGACCGGGACGATGATCGCCGCCGCGATCAGCCCCGTCAGCAGGGCGCCGCCACCGTAGACGTTCGCCCCCCAGCCGAGCAGCAGGGCGTTGACGAACGCGAGCACGGTGCCGATCGCGATGAGGATCGTCGGCGCGCGGTAGGGCCGTGGCGCGTCGGGGTTGTCGACCCGGTGCATCCACCCGGCGTTGAGGTTGAGGAAGTTGAAGATCATGTAGCAGACCGTGGACGTCGCCAGGACGAACACGTAGTCGCTGAGCAGCAGCAGCACCAGGTTGAACACGAGGTCGGTCCACATCGCCCGCGTCGGCGCGCCGTGCTGGTTGGTGCGCGACAGGAAGCGGGGGAGCCACCCGTCCCGCGAGCCCTGGTAGAGCGTGCGCGACGAGCCCGCCATCGTCGTCATGATCGTCAGCAGCAGCGCGAGGACGAGCATGACGATGAGCAGGTTGGCGACGACCGGGCCGCCGCCGACGATCTCGGTCATCGCCTGGCCGACACCGTTGCCGTCGACGATGTCGTCCTGGGTCAGGCGCTCGACGCCGAGGGCGCCCTGGAAGGCGAACGGCACCAGCGTGTAGATGACCAGGCAGGCGATGCCCGCCGAGAGGATCGCCCGCACGGTGTCGCGACCGGGGTTCTTGAACTCGGCGGTGTAGCAGATCGAGGTCTCGAAGGCGTACGCCGACCACGCGGCGAGGAAGAGCCCGCCGGCGAACAGCGTCCACCCGCTCGCGTCCCAGGCGCCGGAGAGCGGGACGAACGGCTGGAAGTTGGCGGCGACGACGTCGCCGGTGATCAGGGGCACGACGCCGATCACGAGCAGCGGCACGAGGACCGCGAGGCCGATCACCGTCTGCACGCGGGCCGCCCGCAGGATGCCGCCGTGCTGGAGGCCGAAGACCAGGAGCAGGAACAGCGCCGCGATGACGAACTGGGCGTTGAGGCGGACCTCGAGGCCCTCCTGGATGAAGCCCAGCGGGAGCAGGGTCATCGACCAGGTGTTGATCGTCGCCTCGGCCGGGAAGAGCGCCGTCAGCACGTAGCCCGCGGCGAGCCCGGACCCGACGGTGAGCACCGGTGACCAGGCGAGCCAGTTGCACCACACCGACAGCGGGGCGACGGGCTTCGCGTACCGCACCCAGGCCATCGCCCCGTAGACCGAGGCGCCGCCGGACTTGCTCGGGAACAGCCCGGCGATCTCGGCCCAGACGAAGGACTGGAGCAGGCCGAAGACGATGGACACGGTCCAGACCAGCGGCGACGGAGCGCCGACCGTGGCCGCGATCGCGCCGATGGAGAAGAGGACGAGGGCCGGGACGCCGCTGGCGATCCAGAAGGCCCCTTTCCAGTCCAGGGTGCGGTGCAGACCGCTGTCGATACCGCCGGCCGCCGTGTCCGAGGTGCTCGGCGTGCGTTGCGGTTCGGGATCCCGCGTCGTTTCGGACATCGCCCGTTCCTTCCGTCCTGCGCTGCGCGTCAGTCGGTGCTCTCGGGCGTCTCCGGTGTCTCGTCCGCCGTCGGATGTGCCCGTCTCCAGAGGTGACCCCGGTCGAGGTCGGGCCCGGCCCGCGACCTCGGTCGCGGGCCGGGCGCCGTCACGTCAGAACGTGAACGACTTGTCCCAGCGCTCCACGGTCGGAGGGGTCCAGTTCTCCCCGACCGTCGCCGATTCCGTCAGCCACGGGCCGAGCTCGGGCTGGGGGAACTTCGCGTGCTGGTGCTTCAGCCAGATCCCGTAGGAGTTGCCCTCCTGGAGGTGCTTGATCAGCACCTTCCGCGCGAACTCGTCCTCGCGCCCCGACGGGATGTCGAAGTGAATCTTGAGGAACGCGTTCGTGTAGCGGTCGAAGACGGCGGGGATGCCGTCCTCCTCCATGAGGTGGATGTCCTCGAGCCAGTTCAGGTCGTCGCCCGGCGTCGAGGCCTGCAGGTCGATGCCCTCGACCAGGCCCGGATCGAACTGGTACGGGAAGGTCCGCCCGGTGAGCTCCTCGGTGTCGATGCCCTGGCGGGTCGTCAGCCGCCGCTGCGACAGGTCGAACTGCTTCTCGGGCCCGTCAGACATCCGAGCCTCCCCCGTCGTTGGCGACGTGCTTGGCGAGCAGGGTCTTGATCTCCTCGAGGGTCTGCGACTCGGTGACCCCGGGGATGTAGCTGGTGCCGGCCAGCGGCACCCGCGCCATCGCCGCCGCCTCGGTGGTGAGTGCGGCGAGGTCCTCGGGCTCGAGGCTGTGCACGTCGGTCTTGCCGCACGCGCGAGCGAGCATCTGGACCTCGAGGGTCAGGGTGTGCAGGAAGTTGTAGACGCGCGTGGCGCCCTCGTCGACGTCGAGGCGCTTGCGCAGCTCCGGGTCCTGGGTGGTGATGCCGGCCGGGTCCTTGCCGGTGTGCCAGTGGTAGAACTCGGCCGCCGAGACGCCGAACGTGCCCTGGTAGTCGGCGCCCTCGACCTCCTTGTTCGACCCCAGCGCCATGAGCGCGGCGCTCCCGATGGCGATGGCGTCGGCGCCGAGCGCGATGCACTTGGCGACGTCCCCGCCGTTGCGGATCCCGCCGGCCACCACGAGGTCGATCTCGTCGGCGAGGCCGACGTCCTCCAGGGCCCGGCGGGCCTCGGGGATCGCGGCGAGCAGCGGGATGCCGGTCTCCTCGGTGGCGATGTGCGGGCCGGCGCCGGTGCCGCCCTCGGCGCCGTCGAGGAAGATCACGTCCGGACCGCACTTGGCGGCCATCCGCACGTCGTCGTAGACGCGCGAGGCACCGAGCTTGAGCTGGATCGGGACCTGGTAGTCCGTCGCCTCCCGGACCTCCTGGATCTTCAGCGACAGGTCGTCCGGGCCGAGCCAGTCGGGGTGCCGGGCGGGACTGCGCTGGTCGATCCCGGCCGGCAGCGAGCGCATCTCGGCCACCTGCTCGGTGACCTTCTGGCCCATGAGGTGCCCGCCCATGCCGACCTTGCAGCCCTGGCCGATGAAGAACTCGACGGCGTCGGCCAGCATGAGGTGGTGCGGGTTGAACCCGTACCGGCTCTGGATGACCTGGTAGTACCACTTCGTCGAGAAGTCGCGTTCGGGCGGGATCATGCCGCCCTCGCCCGAGCACGTGGCGGTGCCGGCCATCGACGCGCCCTTGGCCAGGGCCATCTTGGCCTCCAGCGACAGCGCGCCGAAGCTCATCCCGGTGATGTAGATCGGGATGTCGAGCTCGAGCGGGTTCTTGGCGAACCGCGACCCGAGGACGGTCTTCGTCGTGCACTTCTCGCGGTAGCCCTCGATCACGAAGCGCGTGAGCGTGCCCGGGAGGAACACGAGCTCGTCCCAGTGCGGGATCTTCTTGAAGATGCCGCCCCCGCGCATCCGGTAGCGGCCGAGATCGGCCTTCACGTGGATGTCGTTGATGACCTCGGGAGTGAAGATCCTGCTCTTGCCCAGCCCCATGCTCTCGGAGCTGGCCATCTCGTCAGCCATGTGACCCTCTCCTCACAGGACGAGCTTGCGCTCGGACGGCTCGAGGTTGTCGTAGTTGTAGAGCTGCTTGCCGCAGACGAACTTCCGGAAGGTGTCCGGCCGGTCCATGCGGTAGATCCCGAGCTTGCGGTCGAGCAGCTCCTCGTCGTCCGGCGTCAGCTCCTCCTCGACGCAGTCGACCCCGAGCGCGGCGACGGTCCCGCCGACGTAGATGGCGCCGTCGTACATCGAGTCGCCCATGCCGGGCCCGACGTCGCCACAGATGATCTGGCGGCCGCGCTGCATCATGAAGCCGGTCATCGACCCGGCGTTGCCGCCGATGATGATCGTGCCGCCCTTCTGGTCGATGCCCGTGCGGGCGCCGACGTGGCCGCGGACGACGAGGTCGCCCCCGCGCATGGCGGCGCCGGTCAGCGACCCCGCGTTCTTGTCGATCACCACGACGCCGGACATCATGTTCTCGGCCACCGACCAGCCGACGCGGCCGGTGATGTGGATCTCCGGCCCGTCGCCGAGCGTGGCGCCGAAGTAGCCGAGGCTGCCGTTGATGGTGATCCGGCACCGGGCGAGCAGGCCCACCGCGATCGAGTGCTTGGCGCCGGGGTTCTCGACCCGGATCTCCCGGACGCCCTCGCCGTAGACCAGCCGGCGCAGCTCGAGGTTGACCAGCCGGGGGCTGAGATCCGCGGCGTCGAACGTCGCGGTCCCGCCCTCGATCCGGGCCACCTTCGGCGCCTCGGCGTCGGGCTCGGCGAGCCCGCGGATGTCGTTGCGCACCCCGCGGGTGTCCTGCTCCGTCGGTGGGTTCATCGCGACCACACCAGCACCTCCGACTCGTAGGGGTCGTAGGAGTCGATCTCCTGGGGGAGCACCGCGCGGATCGCGCTCTCCTCCGACGCGAGCGCGACCAGGTTCTCGCCCTCGTGCAGGACCAGCGGCTTCGCGGCCATCGCGTCCTTCGCCATGCCGAGGCTGTCCTCGGTCACCACGAGGTAGGTGAAGACGCCGTCGAGGTCGTCGAGGCTCTGCTTCATCGCGGTCTCGAGGCTCGTGCCGTCGGCGAGGCGCTCGGCCAGGTAGACCGCGATGATCTCCGAGTCGCACTCGGACTGGAACCGGTGGCCGTTGCGCTCGAGGCGCCGGCGCCACTGGTGGTAGTTCGTCAGCTGGCCGTTGTGCACCACGGCGACGTCGGAGAACGGGTAGGCCCAGTACGGGTGCGCCCCGGCGATGTCGACGTCCGACTCCGTCGCCATCCGGACGTGCCCGATGGCGTGCGTGCCGCGGAAGCTGTCGAGGCGGTACTGGTCCGCGACCGTCTGCGCGTCGCCGAGGTCCTTCACGATCTCCAGCGAGTGCCCGAGCGAGAGCACCTCGCACCCTGGGATGTCCTCGACGTAGTCGGCCAGGGGCTTGAGCTCGCCCTCGTAGCGGAAGGTCGCCCGGTACGCGTAGGCCGACTCGCCCTCGACGCGGTCGACCGTCGCCCCGATCTTGGAGAGGCGGGACTCGACCTCGCGGCGGTTGCGCTCGAGGCGCTCGTTGTAGTCGAAGTCGGACGTCTCGTTCGGGTCGGCGAGCTTGAAGCGCATCACGACGAGCTCTGACGGCTCGCCGTAGAGCGCGTATCCCGCGGAGTCCGGTCCACGGTGCTTCATGGACTGGAGCATCTTCGTCATCTCGGTACCGACGTCGCCCGGCCCGTCCGTGTGGATGATTCCTGCGATCCCACACATGGCGTTCTCCTTCCGATCGGTCAGGGGAGGATGTCGAGGTATTCCTTGACGTCCCAGTCGGTCACCGCGGCACAGAACCGCTCCCACTCGTCGCGCTTGTAGTGCTCGAAGACCCGGTACATGTCGCCGGGCATCGCGCTGCGCACGACCTCGTCCGCGTCGAGCGCGCGGAGCGCGTCGCCGAGGTTCATGGGGATCTTCCGGACCTCCTTGCCCTCGGCCATCGCGTTGTAGATGTTGCGTTCCTCGGGCGGCCCCGGGTCGAGGTTGCGCTGGATGCCGTCGCCCATCGCCTGGATGAGGGCCGCGAAGGAGAGGTACGGGTTCACCGCCGAGTCGACGGAGCGGTACTCGAAACGGTCGGGCGAGCTCACGCGCAGCGCGGTCGTGCGGTTCTGGAATCCCCAGTCGGCGAACAGCGGCGCCCAGAACCCGGCGTCCCAGAGCCGGCGGTAGGAGTTCACCGTCGGCGAGGTGATGCACGTCAGGGCCGAGAGGTGCTCGAGGACGCCGCCGATGGCCGCCAGCCCGATCTTGCTGGGCATGCGGGGGTCGTCGCCCTCGGGGAGGAAGACGTTGGTGTCACCGCGGTCCCACAGGGACATGTTGTGGTGGCAGCCGTTGGCCGAGACCCCGGTGAAGGGCTTGGGCATGAAGCACGGGAAGGCGTTGAACTCGCGCCCGACCTGGCGGCAGATCTGGCGGTAGGTCGTCAGGCGGTCGGCGGTGAGCTCGGCGCGGTCGAACTGCCAGTTGAGCTCGAGCTGGCCCGGGGCGTCCTCGTGGTCGCCCTGGATCATGTCGAGACCCATCGCGCTGCTGTACTCCATGATCCGGTGGATCAACGGTTGCAGTTCGCTGAACTGGTCGATGTGGTAGCAGTACGGCTTCGTCATGCCGTCCACCGACGGCGTGCCGTCGGGATTGGTCTTCAGCCACATCATCTCGGGCTCGGTGCCGATCTTGAGGTGATAGCCGGTGCGTTCCTCGAAGTCTTGGTGGATCCGCTTGAGGTTGCCGCGACAGTCCGACGTCAGGAACGAGCCCGGGTCCTCGGGCTCCTCGCGGCCACGGAACAGCGTGCAGAAGACGCGCGCGGTCTTCGGGTCCCACGGGAGGATCTGGAACGTCTCGACGTCGGGGATCCCGACGAGCTCGGTGGCCTCGGCGCCGTAGCCGATGTACTCGCCGTGCCGGTCGGTGAAGAGGTTGGCGGTCGAGCCGTAGACCAGCTGGAAACCTTTCGTGGTGAAGCGTTCCCAGTGGTCGGCCGGTGCGCCCTTGCCCATGATCCGGCCGGTGACCGAGGCGAACTGGTAGTAGATGTACTTGACGTCGCCCTCGTCGATCTTCCGTCGGACCTCCTCGACGGCCTCCTTGCGCCCGTCCTGGGCGACGAAGTTCTCGATGTCGGTAGGCATGTCACTGCCCTCCCGGATCCCGGTCCCGTGTGGACCTTGTGAGCGCGGCCACATCGAGTGAACCGTGTCCACCGACAGGAGACAACCGGCTGCCCGAAACTTCCCGAGATCGACTCTGCGTGCGCTCCCCGGCTCGGAGGGTGGCCGCCTCGCCACTGGGAGGAGACGGCGTCCACTCGGGCTTTACACGAGGCTCACGGTGGGGCCATGATCTGGGTCACATCCGAGGCCGACCCGGACCGCCCCTGAGCACCACCCCGGCCCGAACGGCGTCGCCCATCGACCGCAGCAGCGCCACGACGCGTCCGTCCGCAGGACCGGTCGGCGCCGTCTGCTCGGAGGTGACCATGACGAGTCCGACGCAGATCGACGAGCTCCGCAACGAGTACCGCAACCGTCAGGTCCGGTGGGGCTTCATCTGGGCGCTGACGTGCGCCGTGCTGTGGGGTGCCTGGTACGTCCCCGGCTCCGTGATCTACGCCGAGTCGCCGTTCGTGGACGCGCCCACCAGCGGGGGCGGCTACCTGCTCGCCGCCGTCGTGGTGACGATCCTCAACGCGGTCGCGGTGCTCATCGCGATGGCCGTCTGGGTCGCGGTGCTGGGCAAGACCAAGGACTACGGCCGCACGCTGCGCCAGGTGAAGATCTCGCGCTGGTACCTCCCGGCCGGGCTCGCGGGCATGCTCGCGATCTTCGGCTCGGTGGTGGCCATCGCCTACATCGGCGCCGGCTTCTCGGCCGTCGCGGCCCTGCTCTACCCGATCGTCGGGGCGCTCGCCGCCCGCGCCTGGTACGGCGAGACGATCACCAAGCGGGCCGCGCTGGGCATCGTCGTCATCGTCCTCGGCGGCGTCGTCATCTTCGCGCCCGGCATCCTCGGCGAGATCAGCGGAGCGGGCGGCGGCGCCTGGCTCGGCTACCTCGGCGGCGTGTGCGCGATCGTCGGTTGGGGCCTCGAGGGCGCCATCGCCGGGCGCGCGCTCGACGTCAGCGACCCCGACGTCGGGCTGACCCTGCGCTTCACCGCCGAGGTCGCGATCTGGCTCGTCATCGTCGTGCCGATCTGTTCCATCGCCGCCGGCGCGACGTTCTGGGCGACGATCGGTGCCGCGCTCGCCAGTCCGACCGTCCTGCTGCTGCTCGTGCTGCTCGGTCTGACGTTCGGGTTCTGCTACGTGTCCTGGTACAAGTCGTTCCCGCTCATCGGGGTCGGGCGCGGGCAGGCGATCGCCGCGCTCTACGGACCGCTCGCCCTCGTCTGGCTCTACGTCTTCACCCTCGAGCCGCCGGGCCTCGAGTTCGTGATCGGCGGCCTCATCGCCGTCATCGGCAGCTTCGTGCTCTTCACCGAGAAGCGCGACGTCCTCGAGGTGCTCCGCGCGGTCCCGGCGCGCTCGACGCGCACCTCCACCTCGGCGCGGCAGGAGGCCTGAGCCCATGTCGAACAAGCAGAGCATGCACATGAAGGGGTACGTCCTGCAGCTCTTCGCCGACCGCGGCCCGCTGTGGACCGACGCCGTCATCGACGCGGTGGAGGCCGAGTACGGGGTGTCCGGGCCCTACTGGCGGGGGACGGTCCGGCTCACCCTCGTCGACCTCTACGCCGGCGGCCTGCTCAGCGAGCAGGAGGCCACCGTCGACCCGGAGCGCACCCAGGGCGAGGAGCGCGTGCTGTTCAAGTACGCGCTGACCGACTTCGGCCGCGAGCGCATGGCGCAGTCCGGCCTGGCCACGAACCGAGGAGGAGTCCCGGCATGAGCGATTTCTTCGCCTACGCCGCCGGTCCCGTGCTGGCGACGATCCTGTTCATCGGCCTGCCCGTGGCCGCCCTCGTGATGGCGCGGCTCTTCGTCCGCCGCCTGTAGGGGAGCGCCGATGGCTGCACCGACCACGCCACCCGTGATCCCCTCCCGGCGGCTGCGGCTGCCGGGCCTGCTCGAGGCGGTGCCGGGGGTCGAGACCTACTGGGTCCGCCCCGGCGGCGTCACGGCCGTGCGCGTGCACGGCGGCGACGAGATCACCGTCGTCGACCGGCAGGGCCGGCAGCGGGCGGAGGTCACGGCGCTCGGCCCGGCGGGAGAAGGGGCGCGAGACCTGCTCGGGGTCACCGCGGACGCGCCGGCGACGACGTTGCGCGCACTCCCGGCGACGCCCCACGGGATCGAGGACCCGGTGCTCGCCACGCTCGTGGCCCACGGCCTCGACCCGGGCGAGCTCCGCGCGGCGTACCTGTTCGGGGAGTGGTCGCCGGCGGGGTCGCGCGAGACCCTCCGCGCGGCGGCGCCGGGCATCGTCCTCGTCGCCGCCCCCGGCGGTCCGATGGCGGTGGACGAGGCGACGGGCAACCCGCCCTCGGACCTGGTGCTCGAGGTGCGGCGCGCCCAGCCGCGGGTGGCCGAGGTGCCGCCGCTGCCGCCGCCGCTCGCCGAGCCGATCCTCGACATCCGCGTCGACGCCGCGACGGCCTTCAGCTACGAGGTGAAGGCCGGCCAGTACATCCAGGTCCTCGACGTCGAGGGCCGCCAGTGCTCGGACTTCCTGGCCTTCCACGCGCCCATGCTCCAGGAGGGCCGCGAGCGCGGGCTCGACGCGACCGCCACCCGGTACTTCATGGGCCAGGCGTACCCGCAGCCGGGGCTGCACGGGAAGTTCTACGACCAGGACATGGAGCCGCTGGTCGAGATCGTCCGCGACACCGTGGGCCGCCACGACACGTTCGGCCTGGCCTGCAACACGAAGTACTACGAGGACCTCGGCTACTTCGGGCACATCAACTGCACCGACAACTTCAACGAGCAGTTGCGGCCCTACGGCATCGAGGAGCGCGCCGGCTGGCCCGCGCTCAACCTCTTCTACAACACCGCGTTCGACGCGCAGAACCAGCTGGTCTTCGACGAGCCGTGGTCGCGGCCCGGGGACTACGTGCTGATGCGCGCCGGTGTCGACCTCGTCTGCGCGACCTCCGCCTGCCCCGACGACATCGACCCGGCCAACGCCTGGACGCCGACCGACATCCACCTGCGCGTCTACTCCGCCGAACGGAAGTTCTCGATGGCCATGGCGCACCGCCCCACGCCCGAGCACCCCGCGTCGCTGACCAAGGAGACCGGCTTCTCCCCGCGGACGCGGGCCCTCACCCGCCAGTTCACGGAGTACCGCGGCTACTGGCTGCCGACCAGCTTCGACGGCCACGGCACGATCGACGAGTACTGGGCCTGCCGCGAACGGGCGGCGGTGATGGACCTGTCGCCGCTGCGCAAGTTCGAGGTCCTCGGCCCCGACGCCGAGGCGCTGCTGCAGGCCTGCGTCACCCGCAACGTCCGCAAGCTCTCGATCAACCAGCTCGTGTACTCGGCGGTCTGCAACGAGACCGGCGGGATGATCGACGACTGCACGGTCTTCCGGCTCGCCGACACCAACTTCCGCTTCATCGGCGGCGACGAGTACACCGGCACCTGGCTGCGCGAGCAGGCCGAGCGGCTCGGGCTCGACCGGGTCTGGGTCAAGCACTCGACCGACGAGATGCACAACATCGCGGTCCAGGGGCCCGCGAGCCGCGAGATCCTCCGCGAGCTGGTCTGGACCCCGGGCACCCAGCCGGCGTTCGGCGACCTGACCTGGTTCCGGTTCACGATCGGCCGGCTCGGCGACCACCGCGGCATCCCGGTCGTCGTGTCGCGGTCCGGCTACTCCGGCGAGCTCGGCTACGAGATCTTCTGCCACCCGTCGGACGGCCCGGCGGTGTGGGACGCGGTGTGGGCGGCCGGCGAGCCCTACGGGATGCTGCCGCTGGGTCTCGACGCCCTGGACATCCTGCGCATCGAGTCGGGCCTCGTCTTCGCCGGCTACGACTTCGACGACCACGTCGACCCCTTCGAGGCGGGCGTCGGGTTCACCGTGCCGCTGAAGACCAAGGAGGACGACTTCGTCGGCCGCGACGCGCTCGTCGCGCGCAAGGCGAGCCCGCAGCGGCGCCTCGTCGGGCTCGAGCTCGCGGGCAACGAGACCGCGCACCACGGGGACTGCGTGCACGTCGGGCGCCACCAGGTCGGCGTCGTCACCAGCGCGACCCGCTCGCCGATCCTGCGCAAGAACATCGCCCTGTGCCGGCTCGCCGTCGAGCACGCGGAGATCGGCACCGAGGTGGAGGTCGGGAAGCTCGACGGCCACCGCAAGCGCATCCCGGCCCAGGTCGTCCGGTTCCCGTTCTACGACCCCGACAAGGAACGCCCGCGTTCCTGACGCCACCCATCCACAGGAGGACTGTCCATGACACGGGTAGCCATCGTCGGCGCCGGCCCGAGCGGGCTGGCCCAGCTGCACGCGTTCGAGCAGGCCCGGGCGGCGGGCGCCGACGTGCCCGAGCTGGTCTGCTTCGAGAAGCAGAGCGACTGGGGCGGGCTGTGGAACTACACGTGGCGCAGCGGCCTCGACCAGTACGGCAACCCGTGCCACGGCAGCATGTACCGCTACCTGTGGTCGAACGGGCCCAAGGAATGCCTCGAGTTCGCCGACTACCCCTTCGAACAGCACTTCGGGACGCCGATCCCGTCGTTCCCGCCGCGCGAGGTGCTCTTCGACTACATCAAGGGGCGCGCGGAGAACAGCGACGTCCGCCGGCACGTGCAGTTCGACACCGCCGTGCGGTGGATCGAGCACGACCCGGCGCGCGACGCGTTCGATGTCACCGTTGAGGCGCTCGCCGAGGGCGCCTCGCGGGTCGAGCAGTTCGACTACGTCATCGTCGCCACGGGGCACTTCTCGGTGCCCAACCTGCCCGACTTCCCGGGCTTCGACCGCTTCCCGGGGCGCATCCTGCACTCGCACGACTTCCGTGACGCGCAGGAGTTCGCGGGCAAGGACCTGCTGGTCGTGGGCGGGAGCTACTCCGCCGAGGACATCGCGCTGCAGGCCAAGAAGTACGGCGCGAACACCGTGACCATCAGCTACCGCAGCGCCGCGATGGGCTTCCCGTGGCCCGAGGGGATCAGCGAGGTCCCGCTGCTCTCGCGCGTGGAGGGGAAGACGGCGCACTTCAGCGACGGCAGCTCGCGGGACGTCGACGCGATCATCCTGTGCACCGGCTACCAGCACCACTTCCCGTTCGTCGCGTCCGACCTGCGGCTGCGGACGGCGAACGTGCTGTACCCGCCGGACCTCTACAAGGGCGTCTTCTGGATCGACAACCCGAAGATGATGTACCTGAGCATGCAGGACCAGTTCTACACGTTCACGCTCTTCGACGCGGAGGCGTGGGTGGCGCGCGACTTCGTGCTGGGCCGCGTCGACCTGCCCTCGCGCGAGGACATGGCGAAGGACGTCGCGGAGTGGCGCTCGCGCGAGGACGCGCTGCCGGACCCGTTCGCCCAGATCGACTTCCAGGCCGACCACATCGCCGACCTCATGGCCGGCACCGACTATCCCGCCTTCGACCTCGACCTCACCCGCGCCCACTTCAAGAAGTGGGAGCACGACAAGGAGGAGAGCATCATCGGCTACCGCGACCGCGGCTTCTCCTCGCCGTGCACCGGGACGCAGGCCCCGATCCACCACACCGCGTGGTGGGAGGCGCACGACGACTCCCTGACGACGTTCCTGGGGAAGGAGTGACGCCTGCTCCCCCCGGCCTCTCCCCGTGACGGGGGAGGTGGGGGAGGAGGCCGCGGCCTAGCGTCGTGGGGACGCTCTGCCGCGCGTCAGGAGGAACGGCCGTGAAGATCGGAACGACGCACCTCTTCGTCCCCGGCCCGACCACCGTGCCCGAGGTGGTCCGCCGGGCGATGAACGTCCCGACCGAGGACCACCGGGCGCCCGACTTCCCGGACTTCGTCCTCGAGCTGCTGGGCGACCTCACCCGCGTCCTCCGGCTCCGCGAGGGCCGCGTGCTGCTCTACCCGGGTTCCGGCACCGGGGCGTGGGAGGCGGCCATCAGCAACTGCCTCTCCCGCGGCGACCGGGTCCTCATGGCGCGCCACGGCCACTTCTCCACCCTCTGGGCCGACATGGCGCAGCGGCTGGGTCTCGACGTCGTCGCCCACGACGTCGAGTGGGGCGAGGGCGTCCCGGTCGAGGCCTTCGAGCAGGCCCTGCGCGCCGACCCGTCCATCAGGGCCGTCTTCGTGACGCACAACGAGACCGCCACCGGCGTGACCAGCGACGTCCGGGCCGTGCGGCGCGCGATGGACGCCGCGGGCTCCGACGCGCTGCTCTTCGTCGACGGCGTCTCGTCGATCGCGTCGATCGAGTTCCGCCAGGACGACTGGGGCGTCGACGTCGCGGTCGCCGGGAGCCAGAAGGGGTTCATGCTCCCGGCGGGCCTCGCGATCCTCGGCGTCAGCGAGAAGGCGCTCGCGGCCGCGGAGCGCACGACGACGGAGCGGTGCTACTTCGCGTTCCGCGACATGATCGCCGCGAACGACGTCGGCTACTTCCCCTACACCCCGCCGACCTCGCTGCTGCACGGCCTGCGGGCCTCGCTCGACCGGCTCCTCGACGAGGGCATGGACGAGGTCGCCGCGCGGCACCACCGGCTGGGGGAGGGCGTGCGGCAGGGCGTCAAGGCGTGGGGGCTGGAGCTGTGCGCGCTGTCGCCGCGCTGGTACTCGGACACGGTGACCGCCGTGCGGGTGCCGGCCGGGGTCGACGGGGCCGCGGTGTGCCGCATCGCGTACCACCGCTACCGGACGTCCTTCGGGGGCGGCCTGGGCAAGGTGGCCGGCAAGGTGTTCCGCATCGGGCACCTCGGCGACGTCAACGAGGTGTCCTGCCTGAGCGCGCTCGCCGCGGCCGAGATGGCGCTGCTCGACGCGGGCGTGCCGCTCGAGGCCGGCGCGGGCGTCGCGGCGGCCCAGCAGTACTACCGCCAGGCGCTCGTCGCCGAGGAGGAGAGCGCCGCCGAGCCGTGGTCGCGGGCGCGCCTGGCCGCGGTGCGCTGATCCCCTAGAACGCGCTCGCGACCGTGCGGGCGTGCTCGCCGAGCGTGCCGGCCAGGACCTCGGCGCGCGCCTCGTCGAGCCGCCCGCGCGGGCCCTGCACGCCGAGGATCGCGACGAGGTCGCCGTCGGCGTCCAGCACCGGGACCGCCACGCCGACGAGGTCGGGCTCGCGCTCGGCCCGGGAGACGGCCCAGCCGCGCTCCCGGATCCTCGCGATCTCGCGCTCGAGCACGTCGTGGTCGGTGATGGTGTGCTCGGTGAAGCGGGTGAGCTCGTCGGGCGCCCGGCCGCCGTGGGCGAGGAAGACCTTCCCGACCGCGGTCGCGTGCCGCACGCTGTTGCGCCCGACCTCGGCGACGCTGCGCACCGACTGCGGGCTCTGCACGAAGTCGAGGGTCATGACGTCGTGCTCGCCGGGCACCGAGAGCGTCGCGGTCTCGCCGCTGACGGCCACGAGGTCCTCCAGCGAGGGCCGGGCGATCCGCCGGATGTCGAGCGTCTCCCGGGCCGCGCCGGCCAGCTGCAGGATGCGGATCCCCAGGCCGTAGCGCCCGCTGGCCTGGTGGTACTGCACGAGCCCGGGGGCGACGAGGGTCGCGAGCAGGCGCGACACGGTGCTCGCGTTGACGCCGGTGCGGCGGGCGATCTCGTTGGTGCCGAGCTCCTCCCCGGCGGCGGCGAGGACGTCCAGGACCGCGATGGCCTTCTGGACGGATTCGACCTGGCGATCTGCTGGTCGGCCGGTTCTCGCCATGTTAACTTCGTCTCCCAGAGAGAAATACCGTTGCCCTCAGGGCAATGGTAGCGCGGAACGGGTGAGCATGATGGTCCCCACGCAGACCCAGTACCTGATCATCGGCGCGGGCATCCACGGGCTGTCCACGGCGTGGCACCTCGCCACCGAGCTGCGCGAGCGCGGCCTCGGCGACGGCAGCGAGGTGCTGGTGATCGACAAGACCGCCGTCGGGGCGGGCGCGTCGGGCGTCGCCTGCGGCGTGATCCGCAACAACTACTTCCAGCCGGCGATGCGCAAGCTGATGGCGCACTCGGTCGACGTCTGGGAGTCCGACCCGGAGGCCTTCTCGTACCACGGGGTGGGCTACGTCCAGGCCGCGCCGGAGGCCATGCACGCCGACGTGGTGCAGATCCACGCCGAGCAGCAGGCCATCGGCTACGACTCCGAGCTCGTCGAGGGCGTCGACGCGTGCCACGACTACATGCGCGAGATGTTCTCGGACTGGCAGGCGCCCGGCATCTCGGTGATCCTCCACGAGAAGCGCGGGGGCTACGCCAACAACGTCGCGTCGCTGCGCGGGCTCGAGGAGAAGGTGCGCGCGGCCGGCGCCTCGATCGTCACCGGCGTCACCGTCACCGGCCTGCAGTTCACCGACGACCGGGTCAGCGCCGTCGAGACCGACGCCGGGACGATCACGTGCGAGCACGTCGTCGCCGCGGTCGGGCCGTGGGTCCGCGACCTGTGGTCGATGCTCGAGCTGCCGTCGACCGTCCCGGTGCGGATGCCCGACGGGCGCACGGTGGACGCCCCGATGTGGACCTACTGGGCGCTGCAGGAGGGCATCCTCGGCATCGACCCGAACGAGTTCATGGACAACCGCGGCGAGTTCCCGCCGGTCATCCACGTCGACTCCGACGCGCCGCTGTACGACGACGTCGACGGCGAGCTGATCACCGACCGGATCTGGGGCATCTACTACAAGCCCGACTTCCACTTCGGCGGCGTGCAGGGCGGGGCGTCACCGGAGCAGGTCGGGCGCCCGGCCGACATGGTGGCCGTCGACCCCTACGGCGTCGACAGCCCGGAGTTCGTCGTCGGCGAGGACTTCGTGCGCATGTGGACCTCGGCGCTCGCCGTGTGCCACAAGCGCTTCGAGGGGCGCCGCGACGTCTACCGCAAGGAGCCCTCGGGCGGGCTCGGCGCGTTCACCCCGGACAGTTTCCCGGTCTTCGATTCCTTCCGCGGGAACGCGTACGTCATCGCCGACTCGAACCACGGGTACAAGATGATCGGTGTGGGCGCGCTGGTGGCCAAGGAGCTGCTCGGCGAGCCGCAGGACCTGCTGGAGCCCTTCCGCTTCGGTCGCTACGAAGCGGGTGAGCTCCACCCGACCAGCCACTCGCCGTTCCCCTGGAGCTGATCATGGACGCCACCCGCACCCTGCCGGACCCCGAGGTCGGGCGTCTCCTCGTCTCCTGCGAGGACGGGCCGGGCATCGTCGCGGCGATCAGCGGGTTCCTGCACGCGCGCGGGGCCAACATCGTCCAGTCCGACCAGCAGACCACCGACCCCGTCGGCGGGCGCTTCTTCCTGCGGATCGTCTTCCGGATGCCCGAGCTGCCCCAGTGGCTCCCGGCGCTGGAGGAGGAGTTCGCGGCGGAGGTCGCCGAGCGCTTCGCGATGTCGTTCCGGATGCGGGCGGCGTCGGTGCCCACCCGGGTCGCGCTGTTCGTGTCGCGCTACGACCACTGCCTGCTCGACCTGCTGTGGCGGTGGCGCCGCGGCGAGCTGCTGGTCGACGTCGTCCAGGTGGTGTCCAACCACCCGGACCTGCAGAAGGAGGTCGCCTCCTTCGACGTGCCGTACGCGCACATCCCGGTCACGAGGGACACCAAGCCGGAGGCGGAGCGGCAGCAGGCCGAGCTGCTCGAGGGCCGGGTCGACCTGGTCGTGCTCGCGCGCTACATGCAGGTGCTCACCGGCGGCTTCCTCGAGCGCATCGGGGTGCCGGCCATCAACATCCACCACTCCTTCCTGCCCGCGTTCGCCGGCGCCGGCCCGTACGAGCAGGCGAAGACGCGCGGGGTGAAGCTGGTGGGGGCGACGGCCCACTACGTGACCGAGGACCTCGACGAGGGCCCGATCATCGAGCAGGACGTCGCCCGCGTCTCCCACCGCGACCGGGTCGCCGACATCACGCGCCGCGGCGCGGACGTCGAGCGGAACGTGCTGGCCCGCGCCGTGACGTGGCACTGCGAGGACCGGGTGCTGCTGGACGGGCACTCGACGATCGTCTTCTGAGTCGCCCTGCCTGACCGACTGGCCGAACGGCTAGTCCCGGGCCGCCCGGGCGGCCGTGCACGCATGGCCACGCGGCCATGGGCCGCCCTGGTTCACTCGCCGCGTGGCTGAAGCGACACGCACCTCGCACGTGCTGCCGGGCCTCACGGGCCCCGCAGAGATCATCGTCGACCGGTGGGGCGTGCCGCACATCTACGCGGCGAGCACCTACGACGCCTTCCGGGTCCAGGGGTTCAACGCCGCCCGCGACCGCCTCTGGCAGATCGACTTCTGGCGGCGCCGCGGCCTGGGCCGGCTCGCCGAGGTGTTCGGCGCCGAGCACGCCGAGCGCGACCGGGCGGCGCGACTGTTCCTCTACCGCGGCGACATGCGCGCCGAGTGGCTCGCCTACGGCTCGGACACCAAGCGCGCGTCCACGGCGTTCGTCGAGGGCGTCAACGCCTTCGTCGCGCTGACCCGCGAGGACCCCGACCTGCTGCCCGAGGAGTTCCGCCGGCTCGGCTACGAGCCCGCGTTCTGGGACCCCGAGGACGTGGCGCGCATCCGCAGCCACGGCCTGTTCTACAACGTCCGCGACGAGGTGGCGCGGGCCCGGACGCTGCGCGACCTGCCCGAGGGCGTCGAGGAGCTGCGCCGGCGCCGGGAGCCCGCGCGCCCGCTCGAGGTCCCCGAGGGCCTCGACCTCGCAGCGATCCCCGACGACGTGCTGCGGATCTACGACCTCGCCACCTCCGCGCCGGTCTTCGGGCCGCCGACCGAGGCCGACCCGCAGGGCGACGTCCTGCCCGAGGGCAGCAACAACTGGGTGCTCGCCGGCTCGCGGACCCGCTCGGGGCGCCCGCTGCTGGCCAACGACCCGCACCGCGCGGCCGCGGCCCTGCCCGGCCTGCGCTACATCGCGCACCTGTCCGCGCCCGGCTTCGACGTCATCGGCGGCGGCGAGCCCGCGCTGCCCGGCATCTCGATCGGCCACAACGGCCGGATCGCCTTCGGCCTGACGATCTTCGCGATCGACCAGGAGGACCTCTACGTCTACGAGACCGACCCGGACGACCCCACCCGCTACCGCTACGACGGCGGCTGGGAGTCGATGCGCCGCGTCGAGGAGACGATCGCGGTCCGCGACGGCGACCCGGTGACCGCCGAGCTGCTGTTCACCCGCCACGGGCCGGTGGTCCACCAGGACGGCCGGCGGGCCTACGCGGTCCGCGCGGCGTGGCTCGAGCCGGGCATGGCGCCCTACCTGGGCTCCATGGACTACATGCGCGCGCAGAACTGGGACCAGTTCGCCGCCGCCATGAACCGCTGGGGCGCGCCGCCGGAGAACCAGGTCTACGCCGACCCCTCAGGGACGATCGCGTGGCAGACCGGCGGGCTGACCCCGATCCGCCCCAACTGGGACGGGACGCTGCCGGTGCCCGGCGACGGGCGCTACGAGTGGGCCGGGTTCTACGACGCCGACCAGCTGCCCGGCCGTGTCGACCCCCCGCAGGGCTTCCTCGCCACGGCCAACGAGTGCAACCTCCCCGAGGACTATCCGCGCGACCGGCACATCACCTACGACTGGTACGCGCCGTCGCGCCGGAACCGCCTCGACGAGGTGCTCGCCGAGACCACCGACGCGACGCCGGAGAGCATGGTCGCGCTCCAGAGCGACTTCCTGTCCGTCCCGGCGCGGCGGATCCTCGAGCGGGTCCGGGCCGTCTCCGGGTCCGCCGACGACAGCACTGTCGACGGCCTCGACCTGCTCCTCGGGTGGGACGCCGTGCTGGCCCCCGACTCGGCGGCGGCCGCCCTGTTCGAGGTGTGGTTCCGCCGCCACCTGCGCCCGGCGCTGCTGCGCAGTGCGCTGACGCCGCTGGTCGGCGCGGGGGAGGCGGACGCCGTGGCCACCCGCATCTCGCCGGCCGAGGACCTGCTCGCCGACGCGCGGGTCGACCTCGAGCTGGTCGCGGACCGGCCCGACGCCGAGCTCGCCGAGATCGTCGCGACGACGCTGCCGGCCGCCGTCGCCGAGGTCGAGAAGCTGCTCGGGACCGACCGCGCCGCGTGGGCGTGGGGCTCGCTGCACGTCGCCCACGCCCACCACCCGCTGCGCCACCTGCTCACCGGCGTGGCCCCCGAGCGCCTCTCCGCCGGCCCCGCCCCGCGCGGGGGCAGCGGCGACACCGTCGGCAACACCGCCTACGGCCCGAACTTCGTGCAGAGCGCCGGCGCGACGTTCCGGCTCGTCGTCGACGTCGGCGAGTGGAACGCGTCGCTGGCGATGAACGCCCCCGGCCAGTCGGGCCGCCTCGACGACCCGCACCTCACCGACCTGTTCGAGCCCTGGAGCCGGGGCGAGGCGTTCCCGCTGCTCTACAGCCGGTCCCGGATCGAGGCCGAGGCCGACGCCGTCATCGAGCTCCGTCCTTCCCCCTGATCGAGGAGACACCGTGGGACACCTGCAACTGCCGCCCGGGAAGAAGATCGCCGTCAACCTGGGGACGGACTTCGACGCCCAAGCCCTCTGGCTGGGCGCGTTCAACCGGCCATCGCCGTCGGCCATGTCGCGCGGCCAGTTCGGCGCCGAGGTCGGCGTGCCGCGGCTGCTCGAGATCTACAAGCGCTACGACGTCACGACGACCTGGTTCACGCCCGGCCACTCGGTCGACACGTTCCCCGAGCAGTGCCGCGCGGTGCTCGACGCGGGCCACGAGTTCGGCCACCACGGCTACTACCACGAGGTCCCGCCCGGCCTGGAGCGCGACACCGAGCGCCGCCTGGTCGACCTCGCGTTCGAGTCGTTCAAGAACGTCCTGGGCCTGCGCCCCACGGGCTACCGCTCGCCCTACTGGGACTACAGCGAGAACACCCTCGACATCATCGAGGAGTCGGGCTTCACCTACGACACCTCGTTGATGGCGCGTGACCTCGAGCCGTACCGCCCGCAGCGCTGGCAGGTGAACTGGGAGAAGGCCAACGTGGCGGGCAAGGCGAGCCACGTTCTCGAGATCCCCGTGAACTGGTACCTCGACGACTTCCCGCCGCTGGCCTACACCGGGCCGCAGGCCGGGATGCAGGACACCGAGACGATCCTGCGCCGCTGGCAGGACATCTTCGACTACGCCTACCAGAACGTGGAGAACGCCGTGTACGCGACGTGCGTGCACCCGCAGATCATCGGCCAGGCGCACCACATGATGTGGTACGAGAAGCTCATCCAGCACATCGTCTCCCACGACGGCGTGTGGTTCGCGACCTGCGACGAGATCGCCCGCGCGTGGGTCGACGACGAGGAGGACGAGCGCAAGATGGCCCTGCCCGACGTCCGCGGCGTCGAGCCGGCCCCGTCCGACTCCAGCTGGGCGCGCCAGGCCTGATGACGCGGCGCGTCTCCTGTGTAACGCTCGGGGTTGCACGGGAGGAGACGTGTCCGTGGAGTATCTCGTCGACGGGGGCGGCTCACAGGCGATCCATGACGCCGTGCGCCCGGTCCTCGACGAGATCCAGGCGCTGCTCGGCGCCGAGCTCGGCGCGGTGGTGTACGAGCCCCACGGCTCGGGGCCGGCGGTGACGCTGGCCTCGACGGGCCCGCAGGGGTTCCTGCCGAACGAGCCGGTGGTCGCCGACCCGGTGCTGCCGCGCCGGGCCCCGGCCACGCTGCCGAGCCTGGAGATCCGGTCGCGGCTGCGGGGCCACGGCGTGCGGCTGCGCTCGAGCGTCGTGGTGCCGTGGCGCGACCGGTACGGGCACGGCGCGGTGGTCGTCGGCAACCTGGCGACGCCGCTGGGGGACCCGGACGCCGTGCTCGACGAGGACGTGCGGCGCCACTACCGGCAGGCCGTCGGACGGGCGGTGCGGCGCGGGCGGCAGGCCGGGGCGCTCGCGCTCGGCCGTGACCTGCGCGCCGCCACCCGCACGATGGCCGAGGCGGCGGTGGCGAGCGGGGAGGGACCGGCGGTGCTGACGGCGATCCTGGCGTCGGCCCGCGAGCTGTTCCGGGCGGAGGTGGCCTACCTCGCCGTGCCGGTCGACGGGTCCGGCACCTACGTCTTCGACGAGGCGCTGGGCATCCGGACCGCGCCGTTCCGCCGCCTGCGCGTCCAGCACGGGCAGGGTCTCGGCGGGCTCGCGCGCCGGCTCGGGCGCCCGGTGTGCTCGGCGAACTACGCCGCCGACGGGCGTCTCGAGGCGGCGCCGGTGGACGAGACGCGCCACGAGGGGATCGTGTCGGCGATGGCCGCGCCGGTGTCGGTGGGCAGCGAGATCGCCGCCGTCCTCTACATCGGCGACCGCCGGATGCGGCCGTTCACCAGCGTCGACGAGGAACTGCTCGAGGAGCTCGCGGGCCACGCGGCGCCCGGGGTGCGGCGGCGCTACGCCGACGCCGACCGGGCGCGGGCGCTGGAGCGGGCGGTGCGCGAGCAGGTCGCCTACGACCTGCACGACTCGGTGGTGCGCGGGCTGGTCGCCATCGGCTTCGAGGCCGAGCAGGCCCGCCACCGCGTCCGCGAGGACGACACCGCCACCCGTCTGGACACGATCGCCCGCGCCGCCGAGGCGTGCATGTCGCGGCTGCGCGGCGAGCTCGAGCTGCTCGTCTCGGCGCCCCGGGTCGGGTCGGTGGCGGCCTCGGAGATCCTCGACCGGATCGCGCTCGTCCCCGAGCGCGACGTCGTGCGCGTGCTCGAGCTCGACGGCGTCGACCTCGAGCTCGACCCGGACGCCGCCGACGCGCTCGTCCGCGTGGGGCAGGAGGCCGTCACCAACGCCGAGCAGCACTCCGGCTGCGACCACCTCACGGTCCGCGTCGAGACCTCCCCGCACGCGGTCGCCCTGCACGTCACCGACGACGGCACGTTCGACCCGGCGAGCGCCGGCGCGCCGGGCGGGACGCACTTCGGCATGCGGGCGATGCACGCCGCCGTCGACGGGGTCGGCGGGCGTCTGGAGGTCGGACCGGCCGCACCGGGCACCCACGTCCACGCGGCCGTCGCCCCGTGGCCGGTGGCGCGGTGATCGGTTTCTGCGTCGTCGACGACCACGAGGTCGTCCACGACGGGCTGCGCGCGCTGGCCGGGCGCGAGCCGGACCTGGAGTTCCTCGGCGCCGCGTCCACCGTCGGCGAGGGGGAGGGGCTCGTGGCCCGCACCCGCCCGGACGTCGCGCTGGTCGACCTCCGGATCGGCGAGCGCGGCGGGGGCAGCGGCATCGAGCTCTGTCGCGCGCTGACCCGGGACGCGCAGGCCCCGGCCGTCGTCATCTTCAGCGCCTACGGCAACCGCGACCTGCTGGCCCAGGCGATCGACGCCGGCGCGTCGGGCTACATGCTCAAGGAGACCTCGGTGAGCCGCGTGCCCGAGATCCTCCGGGAGGTCGTCACCGCGGGCAGCTGGTTCGAGCCGCGGATCGCCGGCGAGCTGCTGCAGCGGCGCCGGAGCTCGTCCCCGGGTGCGGCGACGTTCAGCGAGCGCGACCTCGCGATCGTGCAAGCCATCGGGCGGGGCGAGAGCAACCACGAGATCGGTGAGCGCCTGCACCTCAGCTCGCACACCGTGAAGTACCACGTGGCGTCGATGCTGCGCCGCCACGGCTGCAGCCGCCGGGCCGAGCTGGTGCGGATCGCGCACGACCTGCACCTGCTGGACGAGAGCTGACTACTCCTCGATGCCCGCGTCCGGGTGCGCGACGACCGACAGGAAACGGATCGGCAGCTCCATGAGGTCGCGCGGACCGTGCAGGCCGTTGCCGTCGATCTGGAGCGCGTCGCCGGGCAGCAGCTCGTAGTTCGACTCGCCGTGGCTGTAGACCATCCGGCCCTCGAGCATGTACAGCAGCTCGGTGCCCGGGTGCTGGAAGAGCGGGAACTCCTCGCTGCGCTCGGTGAGCGTGACGAGGTGCGCCTCCATGCGCTTGTGCTGGCCGCGCAGGCCGCCGAGCAGCGTGTAGTCGTGGCCCACCCGGGTGCCGCGGGCGACGATCCGCGCGCCGGCCCCCGCGCGCGTGTGGACGGCCTCGCGCTCGGTGTCGGCGCCGCGGAAGAACGCGGTCACCGGGATGTCGAGCGCGTCGGCCAGCCGTGCCAGCGTGGTGAGGCTGCACGACGTCTGCGCGTGCTCGATCTTCGAGAGCATCGGCTTGGAGATGCCGGTGCGCACCGACATCTCCGCGAGCGTGGCCCCGGAGGCCCGGCGCAGCCGCCGGACCTCCGCGCCGATGGCCCGCTCGAGCCGTCCCTCCTGCGAGGGCGGGGTCGCGACCTCCCGGGCCGCCGGCCCGTGATCGACGCCGTTCTCCTGGCTCATGACCAGGAGTATGCCGTCACCGCATCTGTCCGGCGCCCACATACGGGTGCGGACTGCGCAGCAGCTCGCCGTCGGCGAACCGGGAGAGCCGGAAGTCCGAGGCCGGGATGTCCGGGTCGCTGCTCCTGCCGTCCATCACGAGGTCCGCCACGAGCCGCCCCACCGACGGCGCGATCTTGAACCCGTGCCCCGAGAACCCGGCGGCGACGATCAGCCCCTCGATGTCCGTCTCCGAGATGGCCGGGTTGAAGTCGGGGGTGACGTCGTAGCAGCCGGCGTAGGTCGACGCGATCGCCGCCTCCTCCAGCCCCGGGAACCGCGTCCCGACCTTCTCCACCGCCAGGTCGAGGAACGAGGTCGTGGCCTGGTTCGAGTAGCGGTCCGGGTCGGCGGGCTCCAGCTCGGCGAGGTCGGAGTTGCCGAAGAGGATCTCCCCGCCGCTCTCCGGGCGCACGTACTGCAGCGAGACGAGGTCGGAGAACACCGGCACGGAGCCGAGGTCCTCGCCCGGGTCGATGAGCACGATCTGCTCGCGGTGCACGGTGATCGGCAGCGTGATGCCGTGCTTGGCCAGCAGCGGCACCGACCACGGGCCCGCGGTGAGCACGACCGTGCCCGTGTGGATCTCCGAGCCGTCGGCGAGACGGACGCCGGTGACCGCGCCGCCCTTCGTGATGAGGTCGGTGACCGTCGTGCTCTGGCGCAGCCGGACGCCGGCGCGGCGCGCGGCCCCCGCGAAGGCCTGGGCGGTCTGGTACGCGTCGCCGTAGCCGCCGCGCTCCTCCCAGGCGAACGCCGCGAACGGCTCGAGGTCCGCCGAGGGCCAGAGCTTGGCGACCTCCGTCGGGTCGATGTCCTCGGTGCGCACGCCGACGGAGCGCTGGTCGGCCATCGAGGCGCGCAGGGCGTCGACGTTCTGCTCGCCGACGCCGACGACGTAGCCGGTCTGGTGGAAGCCGACGTCCTCGCCGAGCACGTCCTGCGCGTTCTCGAAGACCTCCAGCGCGCGGGTCGCCATGGCCGCCAGCGAGGAGACGCCGTAGTGGCAGCGCACGACCCCGGACGACTTGCCGGTGCCGCCGGAGCCCACGGTGTTGCGCTCGACGATGACGACGTCGGTGGTGTCGCGCTCGGCGAGCGCCCACGCGGCGGCGCAGCCCTCGAGGCCGCCGCCGATGATGACGACTTCCGCGGTGTCCGCGCTCATCGGTCCCTCCCCGGGATCCAGGTGGTGCCCGCCAGCGGGACGCGGGCCATGGCAGCGGCCTCGATGGTCAGCGCGACGAGGTCCTCGGGCTCGAGGTGCAGGACGTGCGCCTTCCCGCAGGCGCGGGCGATGGTCTGGGCCTCCATCGTGAGGACGCGCAGGTAGTTGGCGAGACGGCGCCCGGCCTCGACGGGGTCGAGGCGGGCGGAGAGCTCGGGGTCCTGGGTGGTGATCCCGGCCGGGTCGCGCCCGTCCTGGAAGTCGTCGTAGTACCCGGCCGCGGACCCGATGGCTTCGTACTCGGCGGCGTACTGCGGGTCGTTGTCGCCGAGCGCGACCAGCGCGGCGGTGCCGATGGCGACGGCGTCGGCGCCCAGGGCCATGGCCTTGGCGACGTCGGCGCCGGTGCGGATGCCCCCGGAGACGATGAGCTGGACCTTGCGGTGCACCCCGAGCTCCTGCAGCGCCTGCACCGCCTGGGGGATGGCGGCGAGGGTGGGGATGCCGACGTGCTCGATGAACACCTCCTGGGTGGCCGCGGTGCCGCCCTGCATCCCGTCGACCACGACGACGTCGGCGCCCGCGGCGACGGCGAGCTTGACGTCGTAGTAGGTGCGGGTCGCGCCGACCTTGACGTAGACCGGTTTCTCCCAGTCGGTGATCTCGCGCAGTTCACCGATCTTGATGGCGAGGTCGTCGGGGCCGGTCCAGTCCGGGTGCCGGCACGCGGAGCGCTGGTCGATGCCCGGGGGCAGGGTGCGCATCTCGGCGACCCGGTCGGAGATCTTCTGGCCAAGCAGCATCCCGCCGCCGCCGGGCTTCGCGCCCTGCCCCAGCACGACCTCGATCGCGTCCGCCGAGCGCAGGTGCGTGGGGTTCATGCCGTAGCGGCTGGGGAGATACTGGTAGACGAGGTTCTTGGACTGGCCGCGCTCCTCGTCGGTCATGCCGCCGTCGCCGGTGGTCGTGGAGGTGCCGACCTCGCTGGCCCCGCGGCCGAGGGCCTCCTTGGCCTGGGCGGAGAGGGCACCGAAGCTCATCCCGGCGATCGTGACCGGGGTCTGCAGGTGCAGGGGGAACTTCGCGTGGCGGTCGCCGAGGACGACGTCGGTGTCGCAGCGCTCGCGGTAGCCCTCCAGGGGGTAGCGCGACATCGAGGCGCCGAGGAAGAGCAGGTCGTCGAAGTGCGGCACCGCGCGCTTGGCGCCCCAGCCGCGGATGTCGTAGACGCCGGTGCGCGCGGCGTGCTGGATGCCGGCGATCGTGGCGCGGTCGAAGGTGGCGGACTCGCGAAGCCCGCGCTCGGCCGGACTGGTCACTAGTAGCTCCCGGAGTGCTCGGAAGTGAAGTGGTAGAGGGCGCGGCCGGAGCCGTAGCGGCGGAACTCCGCCGGGTCGTGGGGCAGGCCCGCGTCGGCGAGCAGCTCGGCCAGCTCGGCGCGGTGCTCGTCGCGCATCGGCTTCTCGATGCAGTCGGCCCCGAGGGTGCCGACGGTGCCGCGCACGTAGAGGCGCGCCTCGTAGATCGAGTCGCCGAGGCCGTCGCCCGCGTCGCCGCAGACGACCATCCGGCCGGCCTGCGCCATGAACGCGCTCATCGACCCGACCGAGCCGCCGACGACGATGTCGACGCCCTTCATCGAGATGCCGCAGCGCATGGACGCCGAGCCCTCGATGATCAGCAGGCCGCCGTGGGCGGTGGCGCCCGCCGACTGCGACGCGTCGCCGGTGACCCGTACGGTCCCCGACATCATGTTCTCCGCGACGCCGGTGCCCGCGTTGCCGTGGACGGTGACGGTGCCGCCGTCGTTCATGCCGGCGCAGTAGTAGCCGGCGTGGCCGTGGACGTCGACGGCGATGTCGGCGTCGATCCCGGCCGCGATCGCGTGGGCGCCGGCGGGGTTCTGCACGGCGTACGACTTCGACGTCGGGCGGTGGAGCTCGGCGTTGAGGGAGCGGACGCCGCCGGTCTCGGCGAGGTCGAAGGTGATGGTCTCTGTGTTGTCGGGTCCAGCTCCCCTATCGGCGTGCTCCCCTTGATGCTTCGTGTCCCTTGCTACCGCGTCCATGCGTAGACCTTTCCGGGCTCGGGCTCGTAGAGGCGGGCGCTGTCGATGCCGGGCAGCGGGGCCAGGGCGCGGAACTCCGAGGCCATCGCGACCCAGGCGTCGGTCTCGGCGATCACCGCGGGCTTGCAGGCGATCGGGTCGCGGACCACGGCGAAGCCCTCGGCGCTGGTCACCAGCAGGGTGTAGAAGCCGTCGAAGGTCTCGCGCAGCGCGATGAGCGCCTTCTCGAGGTCCTCGCCCTGCGCGAGGCGGGACGCGACGTAGCGGGCGCCGACCTCGGAGTCGTTCGCCGAGTCGAACGTGACGCCCTCGCGAACGAGGTCGCGGCGGATCGTGGCGTGGTTGGAGAACGAGCCGTTGTGCACGAGGCACTGGTCGGGCCCCACCGAGAACGGGTGGCAGCCCTCCGGGGTCACGGCGGACTCCGTGGCCATGCGGGTGTGGGCGAGGCCCTGCCAGCCCTGCGCGCCCGCGAGGTCGTAGGTCGCGGCCAGGTCGCGGGGGTGCCCGGTGCCCTTGTAGACGGCGAGGTCGCGGCCCGAGCCGATCACCGTCGCGGTCGGGAACGCCGTGCGCACCGCCGCGACGAGCTCGTCGACGCCGGTCGGCGCGGCGACCAGCGTCGTGTCGCCGGCCGGGGTGACCACGGGGTCGAGCGCGGCCAGGGCGTCCTTGAGTCCCTCCGGTGTCGCGCCGTCCGGCAGGAGCACCGAGACCGCGGCGTGGCCCTCGGGGCAGCGGCGGGTGTCGCCGTAGACGGCGATCCCGGCGGAGTCGGGGCCGCGCTCGACGACCCCGCACAGCATCGACTCCAGGAGCTGACCGAGCTGCGGGTACAGCTCGGGGTCACGCAGGTGGAGTCCGACGATCCCGCACACGGGCGGTCTCCTCTCGTTTCTCGGGGTGTCAGAAGGCCGTCAGGTACTGGTCGTGCTCCCAGGGGCCGACCGTGCCGTGCCAGTCGAAGAACTCCTCGCGCTTGCGCGTGGCGAAGTACTCCGCGACGCCCGGCCCGGCGGCGTCGAGGCCGCCGGTGACCACCGGGTGCCGCGCCGCCCGACCTACGGCGGCAACGACCGCACCCACTTCGTGCGCATCCCCGATAGGGGTTGGTGGCGCCGTCGAGGTGGCGCCGGAGCGCGTCGAGGTGGCGCCGGTGCGCTTGTAGGAGTTCACGGTCGGCGCGAGGACGGCCTGCATGCCGGGGGCGTGCTCGAGGACGCCGCGAACGGCTTGGGCATGAACGTGGCGGTCATGCCGCGCTGCTCGGCGAGCATCGAGATGAGGTAGCGCGCGGTGATGACGCGGTCGGCCGTGGTCAGGGCGTCGGCGTAGGCGAAGTTCTGCTCGAACTGCCCGTTCGCGTCCTCGTGGTCGTTGGCGTAGTTGCCCCACCCGAGCGCGTTCATCGCCTCGGAGATCCCGGTGAGGTGCTCGTACATCCGGGTCAGCCCGCGGGCGTCGTAACAGGGCTTGGTCTCGCAGTCCAGGGCGTCGGCGAGGACGACGGAGCCGTCGTCGTCGCGGCGGACCAGGAAGTACTCGATCTCGGCGCCCGCGAAGAGCTCCAGCCGGCGGGCCTGCGCCTGGGCGAGGACCCGCTGGAGGATCACGCGCGGGGCGTAGTGCCAGGGCTTGCCCTCGACGTGCGGGTCGCAGTGCACGAGCGCGAGGCCGTCGCGGACCCACGGCAGCGGGGTGTAGCTCGAGACGTCCGGGATGGCGACGAGGTCGGGGTCGCACGGCTGCTGCCCGATCGCGCCGACCGCGTAGCCGGCGAACCCGACGCCCTCGTGCTGCAGCTCGTCGGCCGACTCGACCGGCACCAGCTTGGCGCAGGGCTTGCCGGTGAGGTCGACGAACATGGCGAGGAGGAACCGCACGCCGTCGGCCCGGGCGCGGTCGGCGAGCGAGGGCTCGGGGAGGGTGAGCGGGGTCGGGGCGAGGGTCTCGGGGGGTGAAAGCGGGGAGGGTGCCGTCGGGGATGTATCCGTCGTCATCGCAGGTCCCTTCTCGTCTCTTGTCGAGAAACCTAATCTCTCAGCAGGAGATTGACCAGGAGCACTTTGCTCCTGTGATGAACTCGTGTCTCCTGACAGGAGACAGGCGGGGCGTGACGTCCGTGTGACGCCGGCGTTGCGTTCCCGACCCGGCGATGCCGGGCCAGGATGAGGCCCGGAGGTGGTCGACGTGGCGGTCTGGGACATCGCCGAGCTGCCCGCCCGCGAGCAGTTCGGCTACTGGCGCGAGGTCATCTGCGAGGCCTTCGTCCCGCTGACGCCGCACCGGACCACCGACCTGCGCGGGTTCGCGGCCACCGTCGAGACGAAGCCGCTGGCGGCGCTGAACCGGGCGCGCATCGCCGCCCAGGCCCAGCGCACCGACCACGGTCCCCGCGAGGTGGCCCGGACGGCGGGGGAGTACTTCTTCGTCAACCTGCAGCTCGCCGGCCGCTGCGTCACCACCGTCGGTGACCGCACCAGCGTCGTGCGGCCCGGCGAGTTCGTCGTCGTCGACACCACCGAGCCCTACTTCTTCCGCTTCGACCGGGCGTGGCGGATGGTCTCGTTCCGCGTCCCGCACGACGCCCTCGGCGGGCGGCGCCCCGAGCTCGGCAGGCCGGTGGCCGCGACCGGCGCGGGGGCCGCGGTGACCGCGCTGATGTCGGCGCTGTGGACCGTGGACGCGGACGCGCCCGGGGCGGTGGCGCTGGCCGACTCGTTCGCGGCGGCGGTGGCGGGGGCGACGGCCGCTCCTGCCCCGGACGGCGTGAGCCGCGACGCCGTCCTCGCGTACGTCGACCGCCACCTCGGCGACCGCGACCTGACCGTCCACGGCGTGTGCCGACGGTTCGCGATCTCGCCGCGGACGCTGCACAACCTGTTCGCCGGCGCCGACGAGTCGTTCGCGGCCGCCGTCCGGGGCCGGCGCCTCGAGCGGTGCGCGTCCCTGCTGGCCGACCCGGCGACGACCGCGACGGTGACCGCCGTGGCCGCCGCGCACGGCTTCGACGACCCGACGTCGTTCAGCCGGGCGTTCCGCCGGCGCTTCGGGGTGTCGCCGCGGGAGATGCGGCCCTAGTACCGGCGTGCACGAACGGCACGGTCGGCGTGCACGGACGGCCGAGACGGGCGCGCTGCGCAGGGCCAGGCTCGACGGACCCGCACCCGGAGGAGTCGTCGTGGCCGTGTCGTTCCTGCTGAGCCCGGAGCAAGAGCAGCTCAAGGCCGCCGCGCGCGGCTTCGCGGAGGAGCACCTGGGCGACCTCGCCGCGGCGGTGCGCGCCGAGCCCGACCCGCTGACCCGCGCGCTGCTCGCCCGGCCGGTGTTCGAGAAGGCCGTCGGCCAGGGCTTCCTCAAGGGCCTGATCCCGGCCCCGGTCGGCGGCGCGGCGTCGAGCGGGGTGGACGCGGCGATCTTCATCGAGGAGTGGGCGGCGAAGAGCCCCGACTTCGTGATCTCGATGGCCGGCCCGCTCATCGCGCTCGCGCCGGTCTACGAGGCCGGGACGCCGGAGCAGGTGGCGCGCTTCGTCGCGCCGTTCCTCGCCGACTCCGGGGCGCCGGTGGCCGCCATGGCCTACAGCGAGCCCGAGGGCAGCGCCAACTTCCACACCCCGACCGGCACCCGCACCACCGCCGTGCCCGACGGCGACCACTACGTCATCAACGGGCGGAAGGCGTGGGCGTCGCACCTGTCGGGGTGGGACGGCGACGGCCCGGACCTCATGACGATCGTCTGCCGGGCGCCGGGTGGCGTCTCGCTGCTCGTCGCCGAGCGCGAGCACCTGGCCGGCCGGATCGAGGTCGAGGAGCACTACGACCTCCCCGGCCTGCGCGGCTGCCTGACCTCGCGGGTCCGGCTGCACGACGTCCGGGTGCCGCGGGCCAACCTGCTCGGCGCCGAGGGGCAGGGGGTCGCGCTGACCCGCAACGCGTTCTTCCCGAGCGGGGCGTCGATCGGCATCTTCGCGGTGGCCGCGATGCGCGAGGCCTTCGACATCGCCTACCGGTTCGCCACCACCGAGACCCGCGGCGGCCCGGTGCCGATCATCGAGCACCAGGCGGTGTCCGACGTCCTCGCCGACGCCAAGGGCCGGATCGAGGCGGTGCGCCTGCTCGCCTGGCGGGCGCTGGACGCCGTGATGGCGCAGCACCCGAGCGCCCCGGAGCTCGCGCTGCACGCGAAGGTCGTCGGGTCCGAGACCGGCGTCGACGTGGTCAACGACCTCGTGAAGCTCGTCGGGGTCACGGCCTACGACGCGAACTTCCCGATCGTCGGGCACCTGCACGAGGCGCTGGCCTACCCGGTGATCGAGGGCAGCAACATCGGCGTCCGGCGCCGCCAGCTGCAGGACCTGTTCCGGACGCCGGGCTGGGACCCGCTGGCGGCGTCCGGGATGGCGTGACTCAGACCGGGAGCACGCGCCGGAAGGCCGGCACCGCGACCGCCGCGACCACGACGTGCATGACCATCAGTGCGATCACCAGCAGCACCGACATCCCGAAGGTGAGCAGGTAGAGGTCGGGGACGAAGCTCAAGACCACCACGAGCGGCACGACCCAGCGCAGCACTGCGGCGGGGCGTGGCGCGAACCGCCGGATCAGGACCCAGCCGACGAGGCCGACGAGCACGCCGATCACGCTGTAGGTGATCGCGGTGGTCGGGTTGTAGCCGGTGCCCTCGATGACGCCGACCAGCAGGCCGATCAGCGTGTTGACGACCGCCGCCACGACGGCCGCGATCACGACCGACAGCGCGATCCGGGCGGGCGGCGCGGCGGGCGGGACGGTGCGCGCGCTGACGGTGCTGCTCATGACACCCCTCGTGAACGATCCGTGGCGTTCTGTCCGGATCGACCTTAGGGCAGCCTTGCCTGCATCGTCAGGTGCGGTCGCGGTAGCTCGTGATCACGTCGTCGTAGGAGTCGTCGGCGCGCAGGCCGAGCGCGTGGGCGCGCGGGGTCGTGAAGCTCGGGGGCCAGCTGCCGACGATCGCGACGACCGCGGGGTCCTCGACCCAGTCGACGAGGTCGCTGGTGCCCGCGCCGGCGACGCGGTCGAGCGCGGCCGTCATCTCGCGAGGGGTCGTGGTGAGGGCCGGCAGGTTCATCGCGGTGCGGCTGCCCCAGGTGGCGTCGTCGACCTCGGCGGCCCGGAGGATGCCCTCGAGGGTCCGGTCGGGCGAGGACAGCGCGACGGGCATGTCCGGCGGCGCCGGGCAGACGGCGCGCTCGCCGGCGAGGGGCTCGCGGACGATGCTCGACAGGAAGCTCGAGGCCGCGGCGTTGGGGCGCCCGGGGCGCACCGACACCGTCATCAACCGCACCGAGCGCCCGCGGACGAAGCCCTTGCGGGTGTAGTCGGCGACGAGCTGCTCGCCGACGAACTTCTGGATGCCGTAGCTCGACTGCGGGCGGGGGAGCGTGTCGTCGTCGACCGGGCCGACGGGGCCGATCGCCGGATCGCTGCCGAACACCGCGAGGGAGCTGGTGAAGACGAGCACCGGCGGCATGGCGTGGCCGCGGGCGTACTCGAGGACGGCGCGGGTGCCGTCGAGGTTGGTGTGCATGCCGGCGTCGAAGTCGGCCTCGGCCGCGCCGCTGACGACGCCCGCGAGGTGGAAGACCGCGTCGGCCTCGTCGCCGAGGGTCCGGCTCAGCTCTCCCTCCACGTGCTCGACGCGCGGGTCGGCGGCGACGTCGTCAGCAGGGGCGACGAGGTCGACCACGGTCAGCCGGCTGACCTCGGCCGTCGTCCCGCCGATCCCCACGGGCCCGGCGAGCAGCCGGCGGCACAGCAGCGTCCCGAGGAAACCGGCACCGCCGGTGACGATCACGCGCATGCGGCGGCCTCCAGGCGGTCGACGACGTCGGCCAGGGCGTCGTCGCCGCCGACGTTCCCGGCGAACACCACGAGCGGCGGCCCGCTCGTCGGTGCCCAGAGCGACACGATCCCCGGCAGCAGCGAGCCGCGCACCCAGGCGCGGTCGGCGCGCAGCGACACGGTGGCGACGTCGGACGACGTGATGCCGCCCTTGGCGAGGACGTAGGCGGGCGGATCGGCGGCGACGACCCGGGCGGTGACGCCGGTGAGCGCGGCGCTGACCCGCCGCGCGATCTCGAGGCTCTCGGCCTCGTCGCGGCCGGTCACGAGGGTGCGGGAGGTGGCGAGGACGGTGGTGCTCGTGCCCAGGCGCTCGAGGACCTGGCTCGCCACGTGCTCCAGGTGCCCGTCGTCCCCGTCGAGCACCCGCGGGACGTCGATCTCGACGCGGGCGAGGTCGCGGCGGGCGGCGAGGTGCTCGAGCTGGCGACTGGTCCGGCCGACGTGGGAGCCGACGACGACGAGCCCGTGACCTCGCCCGACGGCGCCGCGCAGCTCGTCGTCGGCGATCGGCGGCTGCTCGGGCTGGCTGACGCGGGCGCGCACGAAGGAGGGGCCGACGCGGTAGACGTACCGGGCGCCGTCCCGCTCGGCGGCGAGGATCGCGAGGACGGCGGCGCGCAGGTCGTCGTCGACGAGGGCGTCGAGGACGACGACCTGCGCTCGCGGGAGGGTGGGCGGCCCGGCCCGGAGGTCGTCGAGGCGCACCTCGGCGACGTCGGTGACCGCGCCGCCGCTCTTCTCGGCGACCCAGTCGGCGAGCCGGGAGGAGCGGTAGCCGAAGGTGGCGTCGGCGGCGAACTCGCTCTCGGCGACCGGGGTGAGCTCGTCGCCGTCGCGCAGCCAGTGCACGCCGTCGAGCGTGACCCGGCCGGCGTCGGTGTAGGCCGGTGCGAGGACCACGGCGTCGGGCGCGCCCGTCTCGTCGGCGATCACGTCGGTCTCGAGGGGGAAGTGGCCGCGCAGGGTGGAGTCGCTGCGGCTGGCGAAGACGACCTCCACGCCGGCTCGCCGGGCGGCGTCGAGGCAGGTCCGCACGACTTCGCGGGTGCGCGCGGCGGCGTCGTCGGGGCCGAGGCTGCGGGTGTTGGTGAGGACGAAGAACGCCGGCGTGCCTTGCGCGAGCGCCCAGTCGACGTCGTCGGCGGACCAGCGCGTGAGCACCGGGAGGTCGCGGATCGTCTGTGTGCCGGTGGGGTCGTCGTCGAGGACCACGACCGTCGGCGTCCCGGCCAGCGCGTCCGCGACCTGCTCGGCGGGCACGGCCCGGACCGGCGGCAGCTCCGCGAGCCGTCCTCGTCCCATCGCGCCATGCTCTCAGCTCGTAGGCTCGTCACCCGTGTCCGATCTCCGCGACGCCTGGGAGGGCGAGGCCGAGCGCTGGATCGCGTGGGCGCGGCGCCCCGGCCACGACAGCTACGACGAGTGGCACCGGGAGGCGTTCCTGCCGCTGCTGCCCGCCCCGGGACGCCGGACCGTGGACGTCGGCTGCGGCGAGGGGCGGCTCTCCCGGACGCTCCGCGCCGCCGGGCACTGTGTCGTCGGCGTCGACGGCTCCCCGACCCTGCTGGCGGCGGCCCGCGGGAGCGACCCGTCGGTGCCCGTGCTGCTCGCGGACGCGGCGGCCCTCCCGCTGGCCGACGACGTCGCGGACCTCGCCGTCGCGTTCATGGTCCTGCACGACCTCGACGACCTGCCCGGCGCCGTCGACGAGATCGCCCGCGTCCTGGTCCCCGGCGGCCTGCTCTGCGCGGCCGTCGTGCACCCGATCAACTCGGCGGGCGGGTTCGTGTCGCGCGAGGCCGGGAGCCCCTACGTCATCGAGGGCTCGTACTTCGCGGGGCGCCGGTACGCCGACCGGATCGAGCGCGACGGTCTGGAGATCACCTTCCACTCGTTCCACCACCCGCTCGAGGACTACACGCGCGCGCTCGAGCGCAGCGGCTTCGTCGTCGAGGCGCTCCGGGAGCCCGTCGCCCCCGCCGCGGCGGTGCGCGACGACAGCCACCGCCGCTGGCAGCGGCTACCGGTGTTCCTGCACCTGCGCGCCCGGCTCGACCGGGAGTAGGGCCAGGGCATCCGCGCCGTCGATGTGGGCGGCGGTGCCCGCCGAGGTGGGTGGTCGTCGCCGATGTCGGCGACGTGGGCCGGGACGGATTCTCGGGCTCGATCAGTCGAGCACCACGAGACGTCCGGGAAGGACCCGCCATGACCACGCAGATCGACACCACCACCCACGACACCGACACGCCCCCTGGGCTCGACACCGGGAAGCCGCGCCGACGCCGGCTCGTGAGCTGGACAGCGGCGGCGGTGCTGGCCGCCGGGCTCGCGGGCGGCACCCTCGCGGTCGCCGACCCGTTCGCGGCGCCGACGCTCGACTCGGTCGGCCGGGTCGACGGCTCGGCCGCGCTGATCGCGGTGGTGGCCCAGGACGACCAGGTCGTCGCCTACGTCTGTGATGGCCCGGCAGGGCTGGGGGAACGGTTCGCCGGGCCCGCCGACGGTGATCACGCCGAGCTGCGCTCACCGCGCGGGGCGACGCTGCGCGTCGACCTGCGCGACGGGGCGTCGCAGGGCACCTTCACCGCGGCCGGCGGGGTACCGCAGCACTTCGCGACCGTGCCGGCGACGGGCACAGCAGGCTGGTACGCCGCGCAGGGCCCGACCGGCGGCGGGTACACCGCGGGGTGGGTGGAGCTGGGCGACGGCACGCAGACCGGCACCCTGCGCCGTACCGGGGGCTCGGACGGCACCTCGGAGAGCGCCCCGCGCGCGGCCCGAGAGCAGCAGGGATCGGCCGACCGGAACGGCGAGGAGCGGGCCGGGCGCGAGGGATCCAGCTCCCGCGCCGCAGCGCGCGGACAGGGCGACCACCGTGCCGCGGGTCGCGGCGGCGGTCGTGGCGAGGATGCGCCGCGGCTCCACCACCGCCCGGCCCACCGGCCCGCGAACGGCAACCCGGGGGTCGTCCGTCCCGGGCCACGGCCGGGGGAGGGCGGCGGCCTCGTCCAGGGGCCCGGTGCGGACGGGATCGCCGGTCAGCGGGACCCGGGCCGCGGGCAGCCCGGCTCGCTGCCGGGCAACGGCAACCCGGGCGTCGTCCCTCCGCAGCAGCCGTCGCCGGACGGATCGCTTCTCGCGGAGCCGGAGCAGCGCGGCCCGGGCGTCGTGAAGGAGCCGGCACCCGGCGGAGCAGGGCCCGCCGAGGACCCCTGCCCCCGCTGCCACGCGGGCGACTTCCAGCACCCGGAACTCGCCCCGCTGTCCACCCTGGACAGCGGTGACACGACGGAGATCGCCGGCATCGGGGTGGTCACCGCCGAGCGGGTCGACACGCAGGACATCGCCCGCCTCCCACGGTGACGGAGCACCACGGGCCCCGGTCGTCGACGAGTTCGTCGGTGGCTGGGGCCCTCGTGCGCGCCGCCGCCATCCGCTTCGCCCGGTTGCGGCACGGACACGAGGAATGCCGTCGGCCCGACGTCCTCGACGTCGCCACCGGCGGTCGTACGTTGGGACCGTGGTGTGGGCGCGGGTGTTCGTGACCGTGATGGTGGTGCTCGCGGTCGGGTTGCTGGCGTGCGCGGGGGCTGCCGTCGTCGGCACGTTCTCGGGACGGGCGCCGGTGTCGGACGAGGCGTCGGGGCCGCCCCCGACGCCCGCGGCCGTGGTGTCCGCGTCGCCCGCGCCGGGAGCGGGCGACGTCGCGCCCGACCGGGCCCCGAGCCTGACCGTCGAGCACGGCCGGATCGGCACCGTGGCGCTCGTCGGGTCGGACGGCACCGCGGTGGCGGGCAGCGTGAGCCCGGACGGGCACCGGTGGATGGCGTCCGGCGCCCTGGCCTACGGCGAGACGTACACGTGGTCGGGGAACGTCGACGCGGACGCGGGCGGAGCACAGCCGATCACCGGCGCGTTCACGACCGTGACCCCGGAGCGCACGGTCGGCGCGCACGTCAACGTCGGGGACGGCGACGTCGTGGGCGTCGGTGCGCCGATCATCGTGCAGTTCGACCACCACGTCACCGACAAGGCCGCCGCCGAGCGGGCGATGCAGGTGCGGACCTCGGTGCCCACCGTCGGGGCGTGGGCCTGGCTCGACGACGACAACGGCGGTTCGCGGGCCCACTGGCGCCCGAAGGACTACTGGCAGCCCGGCACCCAGGTGTCGGTGGCGATCCACCAGTTCGGCGTCGACGACGGCGACGGCGTGTGGGGTCGCGCCGACGTGACCAGCCAGTTCTCGATCGGGCGCTCACAGGTCGTCCGGGCCGACGTCGACAGCCACGAGATGGTCGTGGTGCGCGACGGGCAGGTGGTCATGACTGTCCCGGCGAGCTACGGGCTCGGCTCCGACCCGAACCGCAACACCACCAACGGCATCCACGTCGTCATGAGCAAGGCCGAGACCGTGCTGATGTCGAACCCCGAGTACGGCTACGAGAACGTGCCCGAGCACTGGGCCGTGCGCATCGAGAACAACGGCGAGTTCATCCACGCCAACCCGGACACCACCGGCGAGCAGGGCTCCACGAACGTCACCCACGGCTGCGTGAACCTCTCGACCGCCGACGCGCACGCCTACTTCGACACGGCGATCTTCGGCGACCCGGTCGAGGTCACCAACAGCCCGATCCCGTTGACCGCGGCCGACGGCGACATCTCCGACTGGACGGTGCCGTGGGACCAGTGGGTCGCGCAGTCCGCGCTGCGGTCGTGACCTGTGCGGTTCGTGCGGGGGTTCGCGGAGGTCGGTGCGGCTGACGTCGCGCTCGTCGGTGGCAAGGGGGCGAACCTCGGGGAGCTGGTGCGGGCCGGGCTACCGGTGCCGGACGGGGTGGTGCTGACGACCGAGGCGTACGCGGTGGCGGCGGCCGGGATCGACGTGGGCTCGCCGGGGGTCCAGGAGGCGTTCCTCGGGCTCGCCGTCCCGTCCGAGGTGGCGGCGGAGGTCCGGGCGGCCTACGCCGGGCTCGGCTGGGGACCGGTCGCGGTGCGCTCGTCGGCGACCGCCGAGGACCTCGCCGACGCGAGCTTCGCCGGGCAGCAGGAGACGTTCCTCGACGTCCGCGGCGAGGAGGCGGTGCTCGACGCCGTCGTGCGGTGCTGGGCGTCGCTGTGGACCGCGCGGGCGATCGACTACCGCGCCCGGCAGGGCATCGCGCGCACCGACGTGCGGCTGGCCGTGGTGATCCAGCGGATGGTGGCGGCCGACGCGTCCGGCGTCCTGTTCACCGCGGACCCGACGACGGGGCGCCGCGACCGGATCGTCGTCAGCGCCGCGTGGGGTCTGGGCGAGTCGGTCGTGGGCGGGCTCGCGGCGACCGACGAGCTCGTCGTGGATCGGGCGACGTTCGCCGAGGTCGGCCGCACCGTGGCGGCGAAGACCGAGATGACCGTGCCGACGGGCGGGGGCACCGCGCAGGTCGCGGTGCCCGCGGATCGGCAGCGGGCGCCGGTGCTGGGCGCGGCGGAGGTGGGGGAGCTGGCGCGGCTCGGCGTGCGGGCCGAGGAGCACTTCGGCGTGCCCCAGGACGTCGAGTGGGTGCGCGTGGACGGGGCGTTCGCGCTGGTCCAGGCGCGACCGATCACCGCGCTGCCGCCGCCCACGGCCCCGCCGCCGACGACCTGGCCGCTGCCGTACCGGGGCGGCGCGTACTTCCGCGCCAGCATCGTCGAGCAGATGCCGAGCCCGCTCACGCCGCTGTTCGCGGACCTGATCGACCCGGCGGTGACCGGCTCGATCGGCGGGCTGTTCGCCTCGATGCTCGGTCGCCCGGTGCCTGCCGGCGACATCGCCTTCCCGACGATCAACGGCTACGCCTACTACTTCTACCGGACCCGGGGCCTGCTCTGGATGACCGTGCGGCTGCCCTGGGCGCTGCGCAGCCTGAACCGGCCGGAGACCCGCGGCGGGGTGCGCGGGTGGCGCGAGCGGGCGCACCCGGGGTACGTAGCGGTCGTCGACGTCTGGAAGGCGAAGGACCTCGCGGCGCTGTCGTCGGAGGAGCTGCTCGACGGCGTGGTCACCCTGCTCGCGGCGGGCGCGACCTACTACACGGCGGTGCAGTCGGTGATCCCGCTGGCGGCGACGGCGGAGATCGGCTTCACCGCGTTCTACGACCGGGTGGTGAAGCGCGCCGGCGACCCCGCCGCGCACGTCCTGCTCGTCGGGGAGGACAGCGAGCCGCTCCGGGCGGAGCGGTCGCTGTACGCGCTGGCTCGTCTCGCGCGCTCGGCCGGCACGGAGTCCTCGGCGTGGCGGCGGGGGTTCGCCGAGCACCTCGAGCGCTTCGGGCACACCGTCTTCGACCTGGACTTCGCCGAGCCCACGCCCGCCGACGATCCGAGCACGCTGCTCGACACGATCCGCTTCATGATGTCCGAGGCGGGGGTGGACCCGGAGGTCCGCCGCTCCCGGTTGCGGGCGGAGCGCGATACCCGGACCGAGGAGCTGCGGGCGCGGCTCGACCCGGTCCGGCGCCGGATCTTCGACGCGCTGCTGGCGCGGGCGCGGCGGCTGGGCCCGGTGCGGGAGGACGCGCTCGCCGACATGGGGCTGGCGTGGCCGCTGATGCGGCGGATGCTGCGGGAGCTGAGCTCGCGGCTCTCGGTCGACGTCTTCTGGCTGACCGAGTCCGAGCTGCGCGCGCGACTGCGCGGGGAGCCGGTGCACCCGCCGATCGCGGAGCGCCAGGCCCTGCGGCGCGGGCGGGCGCTGGTGTCGCCGCCGCAGATGCTGCCCGAGGTGACGTGGCTCCGGACGGTGTTCGGCCGTTTCATGCCGGGGGCGGAGACGCCGGCGGGAGAGCAGCTGACGGGGGTGCCGGGTTCGACCGGGTCGGTGACCGCGACCGCGCGGGTGCTGCGCGGGCCGGAGGACTTCGCGGCGATGCAGCCGGGCGAGGTGCTGGTGGCGCGGATGACCACGCCGGCCTGGACGCCCCTGTTCGCGCGGGCGGCGGCCGTGGTCACCGACATCGGGGGCCCGCTGAGCCACAGCTCGATCGTCGCCCGGGAGTACGGCATCCCCGCGGTCCTCGGCACCGGGTCGGCGACCGACCGGATCCGGACCGGCGACCGCGTCCACGTGGACGGCGACGCGGGCACGGTGAGCGTGGTCGATCCGTAGGCTCGGGGTGGCGTCGTCGGGGGTGGCCATGGCACAGACCCAGAGCAGGGGACGGGGCAGCGAGCCGGAGGACGAGGTGCCCCCGGTGCCGCAGCGCCCGGCGCCGCGCGTCCCCGAGCACGAGGTGCCCGAGCTCGGCGAGGACGAGGTCCCCGACGTCGCGAGCGACGAGGTGCCGGAGACGCCGGCGACCCCGACGGTGGCGGGGGAGCGGCCGGTGGAGGCCGTCAGCGACGAGTGATCCGCCGGGTCCCAAGGCGTGCGGCGGTGAGCGCCGTGCCCGTGGCCGCGGCGAGGACGAGCAGGATCACCACGTCGGGCATGGCGAGGGCGAGCTGCTGGGCGGTGAACACCCTGCCCGTAGCGGCCGCGACCAGGGGGCTCAGCGTCGCCAGGACGGCGACGGGGAGCAGGAGCCAGGCGATGATCGGTGGGTCGGTCCAGCGGCCCGGAGGTCCGGAGCGGGTGAGCGCGCGGGCCCGTGTGGCGACGATCAGGACGCACAGGGTGCCGATCACCGCGGACGTGAGTCCGGTGGAGCGGGGCGGCGTGGGGTCGCGGGTGCCGGTGAGGAGTGCGGCGAGCCCCGTGGCGACGCCGGCGGTGTCCGCGAGCGCGCTGTTGCCGTCGTAGAGCAGGGCGAACGCGTAGCCGCTGTCGGGGAGCAGGACCTGGGTGGCGGAGAAGGTCGAGAGCACGCCTGTGTGCTCGAGGCGCCGGGGTGTCTCGTCCCGGAGCTGCCAGCCCATGGCGTAGGTGCTCCCCGGCGGTGGGGTCTGCAGGAGGGCCGTGGCCCCCGGCGGGAGGACCGGCCCGGCGCCGGTGCTCTGGGCGATCAACCAGCGGGCCATGTCGCGGGAGGTCGAGACCACGCCGCCCGAGCCCGCGAGCAGGCCTCGGAGCTCGGGGCGGGCGACGGGGCGATCGAACACGAGGACGTGGCCGTCGGGGAGGTCGGGCGCGGCGGCCCCGGTGGCGGCGGCGTCGGTCCTCGTCATCGCGAGGGGCCCGAACACCTGCTGTTCGAGGTAAGCCGCCCAGGGCACGCCGGTGACGTCCTCGATCAGCAGGGCGAGGACCTGGTAGTTCGGGTCGGTGTAGTGGAACGCCGCGCCGGGCTGGTCGGCCGGGGTCGCGGTCCGGAGGCTCGCCACCCTGCGCCGGAGGTCCTCCTCGTCGTCGGTGACGGCGGGGAAGTCGGTGTCGGCGATGCCGCTGGTCTGGTTCAGGAGGTGGCGCACGGTGATGCGCGCCGAGACGGCGGGGTCGGCGAGGGTGAACTCCGGGAGGTAGCGCCGGACCGGGGCATCGAGGTCGACGCGTCCCGCGGCCGCGAGCTGGAGGACCGCGGTGGCGGTGAAGGTCTTGGTGAGCGAGGCGACGCGGACGCGGGTGTCCGGGGTGACGGGTGCCCCGCGGCTGTCGGTGCCGAAGCCGGCGAGGTGCACGACCTCGGTGCCGCGGGTGATCGCGACCGACATGCCGGGCAGGCCGAGCCTCGCCAGCGCATCGGCGAGGTAGCGGTCGATGGCGGCGGGGTCGGCGGCGGGGTCGGCGGCGGGGTCGGCGGCGGGGTCGGAGGCGGGGTCGGAGGCGGGGTCGGCGGCGGGGTCGGCGGGCGGCGATGGCGCGGCCGTCGCCGGGATCGGGGTGGCGATGAGCACCGCTGCCGCGCACGCGATCGCCGCGACCAGTCTCCGGACGGTGCACGGCACGCAGACATGGTGACGTCAGAGCGACGGGCGTCGCAGGTCGTCGGCATCAGAATGGCGGCGGGTCGTTCGGGTCGTGGACGGCGGGGACGGTGGCGGCCTTGCTGCTCGTGGTGGTCATGCGCGCGTTGCCGGTGGCGGTGGCGCCGGTGGTGCGGCGCAGGAACTGGTGGCGCCATTGGGCGTCCGCGGCGGCGTCGGCCGCGTCGTCTCCGTCGTGGGGGTGGGTGCGCCAGCCGTCGTCGGGCAGGGGTCGGGGCCGGTGCGCGGGGCGGGGTTCGGGGAGCTTGTCGAGGATCTTCTTCGGGGTGGTGTGGAGTCGTTGTCCGGCGCGGGTGCGGATGGCGAAATGGCCGGGGGCGGGCTGGTGGATCTGCCAGTGGGCGTGGTGTTTGGCGCGGTGGTGGTGTGTGTCGAGCACGCCGAGGTTCCAGTGCGCCGAGGGGCCGTGGTGGGCCCAGTCGTGGGTGTGGTCGAGCTCGGCGCGGTGGGCGGGGCGGTGGCAGCAGGGGATGATGCAGCACCGGTCGCGGACCCGGGTCCAGCGTTCGGTCTCGGCGCTGGGTCGGCGGCGCAGCTGCTCGGCGAGGCTCGCGCGGGGCGGGCCGGGCGCGCCGAGCACCCCGAGCTCGGTGAGCTCGCTGAGCCGGGTGTGGAGTTCGCGCAGCAGGGCGGTCCAGGTGGGGTGGGCGTGGGGGTCGAGGGCGGCGAGCTGTGTCGTCGGAACCTGGAGTTCGACGATGGCTCGGTGTTGCTCTGGCCCCCGCGGCTGGTGGTCGCTGCGGGGGCGGGCTGGTCGTCGGCGGGCGAGCAGGACGTGCTGGAGGTGGCCGTCGGGGGTGGTGAGCACGATGCGCCATTCGCCGTGGTGGGCGGCGGTGAGCAGGGTGCGGGCGTGGTGTGCCAGGACGGTGCCGTAGCCGGGGACGGTGGCGGGGTACTGGTCGAGTCCGAGCGCGGTGGTCAGGCGTAGGCGCAGTTCGCTGGTGCCGGTGCGGACGCGTCCGGGTCCGGGGTCGGGCCCGTCGATCTCGGGCGGGAACTCCGGCACCGGCGGCTCAGCGGATAGCTCGGGGTCGGGTAGACCGGGTTCGGGTAGACCGGGCAGGTCGAGTACGCCCTGACCGGCTGACTCGCCCTCGGCGTGCTCACCAGCCTCGGCGTCGTCGCCGGCATCGGCGTCGTCACCAGCGGCGGGGCCCTCGTCGTGCGGATCTCCGTCGCCGGGTTGTCCGGCGTCGTCGGGCGTCTCGCGCCGGTCGTCGGTCGGTGCCCCGCCAGCCGGCCCGTTGTCGGGCCCGCGGTTGTCGGGTCCGTCATCGCGCGGCCCGTCGGGTCCTTCGTCGCCGGGTCCCTCGTCGTCCGGGTCGTCGCAGTCGCCGTCGTCGTCGGGCTGGTCGTCGGGTTCGGCTGGTTGGCCGGCGGCGTGGTACTCGGCGGCGAGGATGCAGATGATCTGGTGGTCGGTGAGTCCGGCGCTGGATCCGTCGAGCAGGCGGGCGGCGACCTCGCCGCGCAGGTCCCCGATCGGGAGTCGCACCCCGAGCGCGCGGACCGCGGCGGCGATCGCGTCGCAGCGGTCGCGCATCGCCAGCCCGCGCGGCGCGGTGGTGTCGCAGACCGCGAAGGTGGCGGTGCCCGACGGGTTCGCGGTCAGGGTCACCCGCAGGTTCTTCGCCGCGCGGGCTTCGCGGCGCGCGGCCCAGTCGGGGTCGATCGCGGCGGCGACCTGCTCGATGCGCCGGATCAGCTCTCCGACCGGCAACGACGGCGCCTCGGGCAGCAGTTCCTGGGTGACGTGGCGGGCGTGGTCGTCGCACAGGTCGCGGGTCCACTCGCAGAGCCGGGTGGCCTTGGGTTCGTCGAGCCAGCCGTCCCAGAGCGCCTCACCGACCGCCGGGAGGCGGGCGGCGAGGTCGTCGGCGAGGTCGAGCTTGCGGCACGCCATCGACCGCGACCACCCGAGGGCGACCGCGACCTCGTCGCCGGAGTACTCGTCGAGCACCTGGCGGCGATCGGTGCGCCCGTGCTGGGCGCGCCCGAGGTGGTGCATCGCGTCCAACAACCGCGCGGTGCCGTGGTTGGTCAGCCGGGCGCAGGCCCGCACGTAGGCGGCCAGTTCCTCGCCGGTCAACGTGTCCGGGGAGAGGTCGTCGAGGACCGCGGCCAGCTCCGGCCCCGCCGACAGGGCATCGAGGTCGGCCACCAGGCCGTCCCGCACACCCTGTTCGCTCATGTGTTCGAATCTAGCCGCGACCCCCGACAACGACGGCCCCGAGAAGACCCACCGCTACATCACAGAACGGTCACGATGCGAAGGTCAGCGCACCGACCGGCGGCCACTGCGCTCGAGCTCCGCGACGTCCTCGGCGGTCCACTCCGGCGAGCGCCCGACGGACGCGCAGTAGCTCGCCCACGTCAGGAACGGCCCGTCCGGCGCCGGCGGGCGAGCCCAGTAGGTGAGGCGCTCGTTGTACACCCACGCACCCGTCGCCGGGCCGGTGCTCTTCACCAGCAGCCGCCGGTCCGCGAGCCGGCCGAGCGTCGCGGCGAAACGCACGCTGCTCGCCGTCGCCTGACGCGGCCCCAGGATCGAGTGGCCCTGCGCCGCGACGTGCGCGAGGAAGAGGTCCGGGTACTCGCGTCGGAGCCGGTACTCGACGACGCCGTACTCCACGAAAGGCTCACCCTCGCGGACGCACCGGAGCAGCGGCTCGAGGAGCTCTTCGGTGACACCGGCGGTGCCGGTCTCGGTGGGCCGGCGGGAGCCGTCGACGGCGGTCCACGTGTGCGGCCCGGTGCCGTCGTGCGGGGCGTCGCAGACGTAGCTGACCATCTGCTCGGGCAGCCTCGACCACCGCACCTCGTCGGCCCGGAAGCACGCCGGGCAGGTCTGGATCACTGTGTGCTCCCCGTCCTCCGTCGCGCCGCCCACAGTCCCACCAGCTCATCCGGCTCTGGACCGCACCCTCGTCCCGCCGCCATCCTCGGGAGCGCCACGACGAGGAGCGCACATGGGGCACGAGGCCGTCGCGAGCTCCGTGCTCGAGGCCGTGGGGCACACGCCGCTGGTCCGCCTGCGCCGGCCGGCGCCCGGGGACGGCGCCGCGGTGCTGGTCAAGCTCGAGGGCGCCAACCCCACCGGCAGCTACAAGGACCGCATGGCGCGGGCGATCATCGACGGCGCCCGCCGCCGCGGCGAGCTCGCGCCGGGCCGCCGCGTCGTCGAGTTCACGGGCGGGAGCACGGGATCGTCCCTCGCGTTCGTCTGCGCGATCACCGGCCACCCCCTCTCGCTCGTCACGTCCGACGCGTTCTCCCCGGAGAAGCTGCGGACGATGCGCGCCTTCGGGGCCGACCTCACCGTCGTCCCGAGCGACGGCGGCCGGATCACGCCGGACCTGTTCGTGCGCATGCGCGCGGAGGTGGACCGGATCGTCGCCGACGACGGCGCGTTCTGGACCGACCAGTTCCACAACGCCGACGCGCTCGTCGGCTACGCCGAGCTGGGCCGGGAGATCCTCGCGCAGGCTCCGACGGTGGACGTCTTCTGCGCGGCGGTCGGGACGGCGGGGATGCTGGCCGGCGTCGCGGAGGTGCTCCACGGCGTGGGCGCGACGCGGGTGGTCGCGCTGGAGCCGGCGACCTCCGCGGTGCTCACGACCGGGACCGCCGGGCCGCACCGCGTGGAGGGCACCGCGACCGGGATCGTGCCGCCGCTGCTCCGTCCCGGCACGCACGACGACGCGCGCGCGGTCTCCGAGGACGCGGCCCGCGAGCTCGCGACGCGCCTCGCCCGCGAGGAGGGCGTCTTCGTGGGCACCTCGTCCGCGCTCAACGTCGCGGGCGCCCTCGAGCTGGCCCGGGAGGTGGGACCGGGTCGCACGGTCGTGACGGTCGCCGCCGACACGGGCCTGAAGTACCTGGCCGGCGACCTGTTCGGCTGACGGTCAGCGACGTCGCCATGGCCGCGCGAGCGACCGGAACCGCGAGCCCCGGTCGGCCTCGAGACGCGCCTGCTGGGCGTGCCACCGGCGCGCCCACTCCGGCATGTGCGCCGCCAGCAGCGCCTCGGTCTCGATGCTGCGGAGGAGCGTCGCCGACAACGGGTCGCCGCCGAGCTGCCGGGCCAGCGCCCGCGCCGGGAGGTCGGCGCCGTGCACCGGCACCCCGTAGCGACGGGCGAGCGCCGCCCGCTGCTCGGCGGGGATCGCCGGGCCGGTGACGAGGAAGCGCGGGTAGCCGTGCGACGCGCGCCAGCCCCGTGCCCCCTCGAGGACGTCGCCCCACAGCGCCACGACGCCGAGGACCTCGAAGTCGGACGGGCCCCACTCCAGCGTCCCCGGGTCGTGGACCGCGTAGAGCCCGCACCGGCAGCGGTCCCCGGGCGGCGCGTGGCTCGACGAGCCGCAGGTGGCGACCATCGCCCGGCGGGCAGGCCAGATCACCTGGGCGAGCGGGGCGACGAGCTCGGCGCGGCGCTGCGCACGACGTCCTACGCGCCAGGTGCGCCAGCCCAGGATCGCCTCGGGGACGTCCGGGACGCCGGCGTCGAGGGTGGCCGCCGCACCGTCGGGCCGGGCGGGCCCGGCAGGCGGCGGGTGGATCACCGCGCGGGCTCGGGCCGCGGGGTCGGGACGGTGGCGTCAGCCTGCTCGCTCTCGAGGGTCGCGGGCTCGACGGGCCACGACTCCTCGCCGGGCACGGGCGAGCTGACGGGTTCCGCGGTGAGGCGCCGACGGACGGGGCCGATGTCCATGACGGGAACGCTAGACACGCCCTCCTCGTCGCACCAGAGCGGAGCCGACCGGTTGCGGTGAGACGCGGACGACATCACCCGCTCGGCCGCATGATCAGGACCCAGCGGCCACCGGGTGCCGCGGCTCGTACATGCCCAGCCGGCCGCCGCCGGGCAGGTGGATCGCGGTCAGCAGGCCCCAGCCCTGGTCGGTGACGGGGTCGACGCCGACACCGCGGGCGCGGAGGTCGGCGGCGGTCGCCTCGACGTCGTCGCAGATCAGGTAGAGCTCGTGCTCGGGCTCGCCGTCGGTCGGGTGGACGGCGACCTCGGCGGGCGGGAGGCCGATGATCAGCCACCCGCCGCCGGCGTCGACGGTCCGCGTCCCGAGCAGGTCCTTGAGGAAGGCGCGGTCCGCCTCGGCGTCCGCGCTGTACAGGATGGCGTGCGCACCGGTGATCACGTCGGGCCTCCTCGGAGTGGGGCGACCAGTGTGCCCCCGCTGCGTGCCCGCCCGGGCACGGCGCGAAGTCGACGTTGACGATCGATCCGGACACCGCTTCGATCCTTGGTAGCTGTACCAAACAAGGAGCGGACATGAGCGCCACGAACGGTGTGCTGGTCGTCGGAGCAGGGCCGGTGGGGCTGGTGGCCGCGAGCCAGCTGGCCCGGCTCGGCGTCCCGGTGCGGCTGATCGACGTGCTCGAGGCGCCCACCGACGAGTCGCGCGCGGTCGTGATCCACGCCCGCAGCCTGGAGATGCTCGCGGCCCTGGGCGTGCGCCCGCAGCTCGAGGCCCGCGGACGCCGCGTCGACCGCTTCGAGATCGCCGACGGCCGGACGGGCGCGACCCGCGCCGCCGTCGACCTCACCGGCATCCCGTCGCGGCACCCGTCCATGCTCGACATCGCCCAGCCCGACACCGAGGCGGTGCTCGCCGAGCGTGCCGCCGAGCTCGGGGTCGTCGTGGAGCGCGGGGTCGAACTGACGGCGCTGGCCCAGGACGCGGACGGCGTCGAGGTCACCCTGCGCACGGCCGCCGAGGACGAGACGGCGCGCTTCGGCTGGGTCGTCGGCGCCGACGGGGCGCACAGCACCACCCGCCACCTCGTCGGCACCCACCTCGAGGGCGGCTTCCACGGTCAACACTTCGCGATGGCCGACGTCGAGGTCGAGACGTCGCTCGCCCCGACGACCGGGCGCATGTTCACCCACCCCGACGGCGTCGCGATGCTGTTCCCGCTGCGCGAGACCCGGGCGCGCGTGATCTTCCTGGTCGACGACCCGGGCGACGCGGCGGCGCCCACCCTCGAGCAGATCGAGGCCCTCACCGAGGAGCGGATGGCGGGCCGGGTGCGGGTGACCGGCTCCCACTGGCTGACCTACTTCGAGATCCACCACGCCCAGGTCCCGCAGTACCGCCACGGCCGCGTCCTGCTCGCCGGCGACGCCGCGCACGTCCACAGCCCCGCCGGCGCCCAGGGCATGAACACCGGCATCCAGGACGCCGCGAACCTCGCGTGGAAGCTCGCCCTCGTCGCCCGCCACGGCGCCGACCCGGGGCTGCTCGACTCCTACCAGGAGGAACGCCACCCCGTCGGCGCGGAGGTGGTCCGCGTGACGACGACGCTCACCGACGTCGGCACCGCCTCGGGGCCGCTCGCGGCGCTGCGCGACGCCGCCATGTTCGTCGTCGGCCACGTGCCGGCGCTGGGCGAGGCCGCGGCCGAGCGGCTCGCCGAGCTGACCGTCGGCTACCCCCACAGCTCCCTCTCGGTCCGGCACGGCGCGCACCGTCACGGCACCGCGAAGGCCGGCGAGCACGCCCCCGATCCCGAGGGCCTGCGGCGGGCGGACGGCACCCCGGTGGCGGTCGAGGAGCTGCTGGAGCGGCCCGGGTTCGTGCTGCTGGTCCACGGGGACGACGGCGCGCTGGGCGACGTGCTCGGCGACCTCGGCACCGTCGTCCCGCTCGACGCCGACGACGAGGGCATGGCGCTCGTCCGCCCCGACGGCTACCTCGGCCTGGTCGCCGACACCACCGACCCCGACGTCCTGCGCCGCTACCTCGCCGACGTCCTGCGTGTGCCGGCGGCGGTGACCGCGATCTGACGGGACGTGGTCCGTCCGGACCAGTGACGTGTCACCCTGTCGCGACGTCATCGCCGTCGAGCGCGAACGGGAGCCCGCCATGAGCGACCTGACCGTCGAGCACTACGAACGCGTGGCACCGGACTACGACGAGCACTGGTCGTACGACCCCGACTACGTCCGGCGGTTCACGCAGGCGATCGTCGACTCGCTGCGCCTCACCCGCTCCGACGCCATCGCCGACGTCGGCTGCGGCACCGGGCTCTACACGCGCCGGCTCGCCGCCGAGGTCGAGCCCGAGCGCCCGATCCTGTGCGTCGACCCGGTGCCGGCGATGCTCGAACGCGTCCCGTCCACGAAGAGCCTGCAGCCCCTGGCCGCGAGCGCCGAGGACCTCGCCTCCGGCCGCGTGGCGCCGCCCGGGCGGCTCGACGCGATCGTGCTCAAGGAGTCGTTCCACCACGTCGCCGAGCGCGAGGAGACCCTCGAGGGGCTCGCCGGGCTGCTCTCGCGCCACGGCCGGATCCTCATCGTCATGCTGCCGCGGACCATCCACCACCCGCTGTTCCGCGAGGCCCACGAGCGCTTCGGCGAGCTCCAGCCCGAGCCGGCGAAGATCGTGGACATGGTCTCCGCGGTCGGGCTCCGCGCGGCCGTGAGCTACCGGACGTTCCACACCGCCATCGACCGCGAGCGCTACGTCCGCATGCTCGAGTCGCGGTACATGTCGGTGCTCGGGGAGTTCTCCGACGACGAGCTGCGCGCGGGGATCGAGCAGTTCCGCCACGCCTACCGCAACGACCCGGTCCTGCGCTTCGACGACCACTTCGCGTTCATCAAGGGCTGGGTGAAGCCGGGCTGACCGGTTGTGCACGACCGGTCCGGGTGCCAGAGTGAGCCCGATCACGCCGCCGATCCACCACATCACCGGCGGTGACTCCGGAGGGGGATCTCCATGCCCGAGCAGTCCCTGTACGAGCGCCTCGGCGGCACCTACGGCATCGCCGGCGCCGTCGACGTCCTCGTCGACCGGCTCTTCGCCAACGTCGCGGTGAACGCCAACCCGGCCGTGCACGCCCACCACGGCGACCCCGCCAACGCGCCCGGCTACAAGTTCCTCGTCACCGCCTGGTCGATCGAGGCCGCGGGCGGCCCGAAGTGCTACCCCGGGCACGACATGGTGAAGGCCCACGAGGAGCTCGCGATCGACCAGGCGGGCTTCGACGCCGTGAAGACCGAGATCGCCGCGACGCTGAGCTTCCTGGGCGTGCCCACCGCGGAGCACGACGAGTTCATGGCGATCATCGAGAGCTACCGGCCGCAGGTGGTCCAGGCGGCCTGACGCCGCCCAGCCGCCGCGTGATCTCGACGGCGGTGCGGCCGACGACGGCGGCGAGGTCGGCGAAGTCGGTGCGGCAGGCCGGGGCGCACTGGTGCGGGAACGTCACGCTGATCGCGGCCACGGCCTCCCCGTCGGCACCGTGGATCGCCCGGGCGACCGAGGCGTAGCCGCGGCTGACCTCGCCGTCCTCGACCGACCAGCCACGCCGCGCCTCGGCGGCGAGCACCGCGGAGAGCGCGCGCAGTGACGTCGGGCCGCGGTCGGTGCGCCGCGTCAGCGGTCCGGCGCCGGCGAGCAGGGCCCGGCGCTGGGCGGGGGCAAGGCCGGCGAGGACGGCCCGTCCCGACGCCGTGAGGTGCGCGGGGAGCCGGACGCCGACCGCGGTCACCAGCGTCTGCGGACGGGGCGGGCGTTCGCGCAGCAGGTAGAGCAGCTCCCGCCCGTCGAGCACCCCGAGGTGGACGTCGAGCCCGATGCGGTGGGCGAGGCGCCGCAGCGCCGGACCCGCGACCTCGTCGAGCGGGTGGTGGCGCAGGTACGCCGTCCCGACCTCGAAGGCGCCGATCCCGACGGCCCAGCGTGCGGTGTCGGGCAGGTGCGCGACGACGCCGGCGGCCTCCAGCTCGGTGAGCAGGTGGTACGTCGTGGAGCGGGGGAGACCGAGGCGCGCCGAGAGCGTCGCCGCGGTCAGCGGCTCGCCCGCGGCGAGCAGGCGCAGGATGCCGAGCCCGCGCCGCAACCCCGGGACACCCGCCACGCCACCGGAGTCTCGTATCCGAGACACCGGGACGCCAGAGCCTCTGTCCGGCACGACGGCCGAGCGCTGCACTGGACCCATGCCAGCAGCGCGAGGAACGACCAGGTCGGCACGCACGTGGAGCGCCGAGGGCGCGCTGCGGATGCTCGACAACAACCTCGACCCCGAGGTGGCCGAACGGCCCGAGGACCTCGTGGTCTACGGCGGCACCGGCAAGGCCGCGCGCGACCACGCGAGCCTCGCGGCGATCCGCCGGTGCCTGGTCGACCTCGCGCCCGACGAGACGCTGCTCGTCCAGTCCGGGCGCCCCGTCGGGGTCTTCACGACCCACGAGTGGGCGCCGCGGGTGCTCATCGCGAACTCCAACCTCGTCGGCGACTGGGCGACCTGGCCGGAGTTCCGCCGCCTCGAGCACCTCGGCCTGACGATGTACGGGCAGATGACCGCGGGCTCGTGGATCTACATCGGCAGCCAGGGGATCCTCCAGGGCACCTACGAGACGTTCGCCGCCGTGGCGCGTGCCCGCGGCGGGTCGCTCGCCGGGACGCTGACGCTGACGTCCGGGCTGGGCGGGATGGGCGGCGCGCAGCCGCTCGCGGTGACGATGAACGGCGGCACGGCGCTGGTCGTCGAGGCCGACCCGGCCCGCGCGCACCGCCGCGTCGCGTCCGGCTACCTCGACGAGGTCGCCGACGACCTCGACGCGGCGCTGCGCCGGGTGGAGGCGGCGCGCGCGGCCAAGGAGCCGATCTCCGTCGGCGTCGTCGGCAACGCCGCCGAGCTGCTCCCCGCGATCCGCCGGGCCGGGGCGCCCGTCGACGTCGTCACCGACCAGACCTCGGCGCACGACCCGCTGTCCTACCTGCCCGTCGGCGTCGACCTCGCCGACTGGCCCGACTACGCCCGCGCCAAGCCCGAGGAGTTCACCGACCGCGCCCGCGCCTCGATGGGCACGCACGTCGAGGCGATGCTGGCGTTCGCCGACGACGGCGCCGAGGTCTTCGACTACGGCAACTCGATCCGCGCCGAGGCCCGGCTCGCCGGCGTCGAGCGCGCCTTCGACATCCCCGGCTTCGTCCCCGCCTACATCCGCCCGCTGTTCTGCGAGGGCCGTGGGCCGTTCCGGTGGGCGGCGCTGTCCGGCGACCCCGCCGACATCGCGGCCACCGACCGCGCGGTGGTCGACCTCTTCGGCGACGACGAGCCGCTGGCCCGCTGGATGCGCCTGGCGGGGGAGAAGGTGCGCCACCAGGGCCTGCCGGCGCGCATCTGCTGGCTCGGTTACGGCGAGCGGCACCGGGCGGGGGAGCGGTTCAACGACATGGTGGCGTCCGGGGAGCTGTCCGCGCCGGTGGTCATCGGCCGCGACCACCTCGACGCCGGCAGCGTCGCCTCGCCGCACCGCGAGACCGAGTCGATGGCCGACGGGTCCGACGCGATCGCCGACTGGCCGCTGCTCAACGCCCTGCTCAACACCGCCTCGGGGGCGAGCTGGGTGTCGCTGCACCACGGTGGCGGGGTCGGGATCGGGCGCTCGATCCACGCCGGGCAGGTGTGCGTCGCCGACGGATCACAGCTCGCCCGCGACAAGATCACCCGCGTGCTGACCAACGACCCGGGCACCGGCGTGATCCGCCACGCCGACGCCGGCTACGCCCGTGCGCTCGAGGTCGCCGACGAGCGCGGCGTCCGGATCCCGATGCAGGAGCAGCGGTGAAGCTCCTCGACGAGATCGCCGACGTCGGCCGCGACGCCCGCCGCGGTGGCTGGTCGCGCCACCTCGGCGACGACGCCGAGACCGAGCTGCGGGAGTGGTTCACCGAGGCGGCTGCGCGGCGCGGGCTGGACGTGGAGACCGACGGCAACCTCAATGTGTGGGCCTGGTGGGGCGAGCCGGGTCCCGACGCCGTCGTCACCGGCAGTCACCTCGACTCCGTCCCCGGCGGCGGCGCGTACGACGGGCCGCTGGGGGTGGTGTCGGCGTTGGCCGCTCTCGACGCGTTGAGCGCTCGCGGCGTCGTCCCGACCCGCCCCGTGGCCGTCGTCGTGTTCGCCGAGGAGGAGGGCGGGCGATTCGGGGTGCCGTGCCTCGGGGCCCGGCTGCTCACCGGCTCGCTCGACCCCGACCGGGCCCGCGGCCTGCGCGACCCCGACGGCGTCACGCTGGCCGAGGCGCTGGGCCACCGCGCGGCAGGGCTCGGGTCGGACCCCGAGCGCCTGGCCCGTGTCGGCTGCTTCGTCGAACTGCACGTCGAGCAGGGCCGCGCCCTCGCCCCGCGGGGTGACGCCCTGGCCGTCGGCTCGACGATCGTCGCGCACGGGCGGTGGCGGCTGTCGTTCACCGGCCGCGCCGACCACGCCGGCACCACCCGCCTCGCCGACCGACGCGACCCGATGGTCCCGGCCGCCGCCACCGTCCTCGCCGCCCGCGCCGCGATGGCGCGCCACGGCGACGAGGCCCGCGCGACCGTCGGGCGCCTGCACGCCACCCCGGGCGGCACCAACGTCGTCCCGTCCCGTGTGGACCTCTGGCTCGACGCCCGCGGCCCGCTCCCACAGGCGCTGCTCGACGACGTCGCCGCCGCAGCGCACGCCGCCGCGGCGGACGAGGGGTGCATGGTCGAGGTGCGCGCCGAGTCGGTCTCCGGCGCCGTCACGCTCGACCCCGGGCTCGCCGACACCCTCGCGACGATCACCGGCGCCGGCCGCCTGCCCACCGCCGCCGGCCACGACGCCGGCGTCCTCGCCGCCCACGTCCCGACGGGGATGCTGCACGTCCGCAACCCCACCGGCGTGAGCCACGCCCCCGACGAGCACGCCGAGGACGCCGACGCCGAGGCCGGCGTGCGCGCCCTCGCCGACGTCCTGGAGGAGCTGTGTCGGTGACCCTCTGGTGCGAGCAGGCGTGGCTGCCCGGCGGGCCCGCCGACGCGGTGGCGCTGGAGATCGACGGTGACCGGATCGCCGGCATCGAGGTCGGCGCCGCGAGACGCGGGACCCTCCTGCCCGGTCTCACTCTCCCCGGCCTGGTCAACCGGCACTCGCACGCCTTCCACCGCGCCCTGCGCGGCCGGCCCGCGCGGGCGGCGGACTCGTTCTGGAGCTGGCGCGAGGACATGTACCGCGTCGCCCGGGCGCTCGACCCCGACACCTACCGGCGCCTCGCCACCGCCGTCTACGCCGAGATGGCGCTCGCGGGCCACACCGCGGTCACCGAGTTCCACTACCTGCACCACGCGCCCGGCGGGCGTCCGTACGCCGACCCGATCGCCATGGACCGTGCCCTCGTCGAGGCCGCGGGCGCTGCCGGGCTGCGGATCACCCTGCTCGACAGCTGCTACCTCTCTGCCGGGATGGGGCAGGCGGGGTTCGACCGCCCGCCCGAGGGCGTGCAGCGCCGCTTCGCCGACGCCGACGTCGACGCCTGGGCGGAGCGGGCGACGCTCGTCGCGAAGCTCGACGACGGCAACGGGGTGCGCGTCGGCGGGGCGATCCACTCGGTCCGGGCGGTGCCCCGCGAGGCCCTGAGAACCGTCGCCACGTGGACGGGCACGAGGCCCCTCCACGTCCACCTCTCCGAGCAGCCCGCCGAGAACGCCGCCTGCCTCGCCGCCCACGGCCTGACCCCGACGGCGCTGCTCGACGACGCCGGGGCGCTCGGAGTGACCACCACCGCCGTGCACGCCACCCACCTCACCGACGACGACGTCGCCCGGCTCGCCCGCACCGGGACCCGCGCCTGCTTCTGCCCGACCACCGAGCGCGACCTGGGCGACGGGATCGGGCCGGCCGGCGCCCTCGCCGCGGCCGGCGTGACGCTGTGCCTGGGCAGCGACAGCCACGCCGTGATCGACCCCTTCGAGGAGATGCGGGCCCTGGAGATGCACGAACGCCTGGCGCACGGCGTCCGGGAACGCTTCACGCCCGGCGCGCTGCTGGACACCGGCGCCGACGGGGATACGATCCGGGTCGGGGCCCCGGCCGACCTCGTCACCGTCGACACCGCCTCGGTCCGCACCGCCGGCGCCCGCCCGGACGGGGTCCTGCTCGCGGGGTCGGCGGCCGACGTCCGCGAGGTCCGCGTGGGCGGCCGGGTGATCGTGAGCGACGGTGCGCACCAGCTCGTCGAGCGCCCGGCCGCCGATCTGGCCGCGGCGATTGCGGCGGTGCACGCATGACGGAGCTGATCACCGGGATCGGTGAGCTGACGACCCACGACCCCGAGGGTCCCGACGGACCGGGCCCCTTCGCCGTGGTGATCGACGGCGACCGCATCGCCTGGACCGGGCGCGCGGCCGACGCCCCGGCCGCCGACCACGCGGTCGACGTCGACGGCCGCGCGGTGCTGCCCGGCTGGGTCGACAGTCACACCCACCTCGTCTTCGCCGGCGACCGGGGCGAGGAGTTCGCACAGCGGGTCGCCGGCCGGCCCTACGCCGCGGGCGGCATCCGGACCACGGTGGACGCGACCCGCGCGGCGTCCGACGCCGACCTCGCCGCGCGCCTGCGCCGCCACGTCGCCGAGGCGGCCCGGCAGGGCACGACGTGCCTGGAGACCAAGACCGGCTACGGGCTCACGGTCGCCGACGAGGTCCGCGCCGCCCGGATCGCGGCGGCGGAGGTCGACGAGGTCACGTTCCTCGGCGCCCACCTCACCCCGACCGGCACCACCACCGACGCCTACCTCGACCTCGTCTGCGGCCCGATGCTCGACGCGGTCGCCGACGACGTCCGGTGGATCGACGTCTTCTGCGAGGACGGCGCGTTCGACGGCGACGCCGCCGCCCGGGTCCTCGCCGCCGGCGCCGCGCGCGGTCTCGGCGGGCGGGTGCACGGCAACCAGCTCGGCCGGGGCCCCGGGGTCGCCGTCGCGGTGGCGGGCGGCGCCGCGTCGGTCGACCACGCCACGCACTTGGCCGACGCGGACGTCGACGCCCTGGCCGCGTCGGACACGGTGGCGACGCTGCTGCCCGCCTGCGACCTCTCCACCGGCCAGCCCCCGCCGCCGGCCCGGCGCCTGGTGGACGCGGGCGCGACCGTCGCGCTGGCCAGCAACGCCAACCCGGGGAGCTGCTACACCACGTCCATGGCGCTCTGTGTCGCCCTCGCCGTCCTGCAGTGCGGCCTCTCCGTGCCCGAGGCCGTCCGGGCCGCGACGCTCGGTGGCGCGCGGGCGCTGCGCCGCGACGACGTCGGCCACCTGCGCGTCGGCGCCCGCGCCGACCTGCACGTGCTCGACGCGCCGACCGTCGTGCACCTCGCCCAGCGCCCCGGCGTGCCGCTGACCGCGGCGGTGTGGCGGGCCGGGCGCCGCGTCCCCGTCACCCCCGGCCCCGAGGAGGTCCGCCCGTGAGCACCGACAGCCCCGCCCGGCCCGTCGCGGACGTCCCCCTTGAGGGCCGCCCGCCGCTCTGGCTCGGCGGCTCCTCGATCACCGCCCGCACGGTCGCCGCGGTCGCGCGCACCCCCGGGCCCACCGACCTGCACCTCGACCGCGGCGCGCTCGCCCGCGTGGAGCGCGCGGCCCGGCTCGGGGCGGACCTCAGCACCCGCCGGGCGGTGTACGGGCGCACCACCGGCGTCGGCGCCAACCGGGACGAGCTGGCTCCGGAGCAGGGTGAGCACGGCCTGCGCCTCCTCCGCAGCCACTCCGGCGGCGCGGGGGACCGGCTCGCCCCCGAGCTCGTGCGCGCGGCGCTGCTCATCCGGCTCAACCAGCTCCTCGCCGGGCGCTCCGGGGTGTCGCCGGCGCTCGTGCGGGCGCTGGCCGACGCGTTCGCCGCCGACGCCCTGCCCGTCGTGCACCGCCTCGGCGCGATCGGGACCGGCGACCTCGCCCCGCTCGCCCAGATCGCGCTGGCGCTCGCGGGGGAGGGGGCGTGGGACACGGTGCCGCCGGCGCACCGCCCCGTCCCGGTCGACGCCGGCGACGCGCTCGCGTTCGTGTCGAGCAACGCGGTCACCCTCGCCGAGGCCGCGCTCGCCGCGGGCACGCTCGACGTCGTCCTCGCCTCGAGCCACGCCGTGGCGGCGCTGTCGTACCTCGCTCTCGACGGCAGCCCCGAGGCCTACGCCGACCCGGTGCACCGCGCCCGCCCACATCCCGGCCAGATGCGCTGCGCGCAGCGGATGCGCCACCTGCTCGGCATGGAGCGCACCCCGCCGAAGGGTCGCCGCATCCAGGACCCGTTCGGTCTGCGCGCGTTCCCGCAGGTCAACGGCCCGGCGATCGACGCCCTGGACATGCTGCACGGCGTGCTCGACGTCGAGGTCAACGCCGGCGCGGAGAACCCCATGATCGCCGTCGCCGAGGACGACGCCTACCACCACGCGCACTTCCACACCGCCTACGTGGCCGGCGCGCTCGACCACGTCCGCGCCTGCGTGCACGGCGTCGCCGAGCTCTCCGCGGCGCGCCTCGGCGACCTCGTCGAACCCGAGCAGACCGGCCTGCGGGCGTTCCTCGCCGACGGCCCGCCCGGCAGCTCCGGGGTGATGATCCTCGAGTACATGAGCCACGACGCGCTCGCGGCACTGCGCCAGGCCGCGCTGCCGGTGACCCTCGGGAGCGCGGTGGTGTCCCGCGGCCTGGAGGACCACGCGAGCTTCTCGACCCAGGCCGCCCGGGCCACCGCGGAGGTGGCCACCGCCTACACGCGGGTGCTGGCGTGCGAGCTCGTCGCGGCCGTCCGAGCCCTGCGCCTGCGGCGCCGCGAGGGGTGGCAGGTCGCGGCGGACGGGCCGATGCCGGTCGAGGAGGCCCTGGCCCGCGCCGAGGAGGTGCTCGACCCCCGCACCGAGGACCGCCCGCTGACCGACGACGTCGACGTCGCGGTCGAGCTGCTGCGGGATCCGACCTGGGCGCAGGTCTGATACGCCATTCGTGGACGGAAATTCAGAGATCGGCTTTCACCTCCGCCGAGAATGAAAGAATTGATGACCCTCGGCGATCGCGCGCGCACGAACGGAATCGCTCGGTCACAACTCGGTCCCGGCCCTGGATTCGATCGGGCGAGAGCGCGCATCCTTCCCGGCACACGAATCCAATTCTGCACGGGGGATCGCCATGTCGGTCGAACTGGACAAACGACTCGCCGCCGAGGGAACCAGGTTCCTGCTGTTCCCGCAGCCGCGTTTCCTGACGTCGAGCGGTGCGCCGCTGTTCGCGACGCCCGAGACGGTCACCGTCTCGACCCCGCCCGCGAAGGTCCTCCCCGGGCCCGCGGACGACCGCATGTACGTCGTCGACGCGAAGTTCAAGCTGCCCTACGAGTCGGGCGTGAGCGGCCCGCCGTTCGAGGGGGAGAGCCACCCGCCGGTGACGGCCGGGTCGGACGGGCACTTCACGCACCTCAACCCGAACTCCCGCGATTTCAAGGCGGCCACCATGTACGCCACGGTGCGCCGCGTCCTCGACATCTGGGAGGACTACTTCGGCCACGAGATCCCGTGGCACTTCGAGGCCGCGTTCGCTCGCCTCGAGATGATCCCCCTCATCGAGTGGGACAACGCGCAGTCCGGTTTCGGTTTCCTCGAGTTCGGCTTCGGCCGCACGCCGAACGGCACGATCGACCACGACCGGCCCTATTGCGAGAATTTCGACGTCCTCGCCCACGAGCTCGGGCACAGCATCATCTTCTCGCAGGTCGGGGTGCCGCAGAACCCGAGCGATCGCGGGATCGACTACGGCGGGTTCCACGAGTCGGCCGGTGACCTCACCGCGATCGTGGCGCTGCTGCACTTCGACACCTTCGTCGACAAGCTCCTCGCCGAGACGAAGGGCAACCTACTGACGGTCAACGGCCTGGACCGCGTCGGCGAGCTCTCCGACGCACGCCAGATCCGCGTCGCGCTCAACGCGAAGCGCATGAGCGACGTGGGCACGGAGCCCCACGAACGGTCGCTGCCGCTCACCGGAGCGGTCTTCGACACCATGGTCGAGCTCTTCCAGCAAGACCTCGTGGACCACAAGCTGATCACCGCCGAGCTCCGCGAGCGGTCGACGAACACCCCGACCGGGCCGGGGGACCTCCGCGACATCGCGCAGGAGTTCGCCGCGGCCTACGACGGGAACGAGGAGGAGTTCAAAGCCTCCCTGCTCAAGGCACGCGACCAGATGGGCAAGCTCCTCGCGGCGACGTGGTCGAGCCTGTCGCCGGACTTCATGACCTATCACGACGTCTTCGCGGGGCTCGTCGCCGCCGACCGCGAGATCGCGGACGGCGAGCACGGCCAGATCATCCGCGAGTGCTTCGCCTGGCGTCGCATCGATCTCCTGCCGCGCACGGCGCAGCTCTTCCGTCGCTCGCTCGATGACTGCGGGTTGCGTCCCGCCGTGGTCCACACGTCGGTCTGAGCGGCGTCGATGATCACCGTGCTCGCGGTCCGGCACGCCGACATCACGGATCCGGAGGCCGGCGGCGACCCGTCTCTGAGCGCGGCCGGACGCCGGCGTGCCGCGGCGCTCGCCCACGTCGTGCGCGACCTCGTCATCGACACCGTGGTCGTGTCGACGCTGCGGCGCACCCGCGAGACGGTGGCCCAGGTCCTCGACGAGCGGCCCGGTCTCGAGCTGCTCGTCGAGGACCGGCCGGCGGACCGGGCCGACGCCCTGCGGCGCGGGGAGCTCGGCGCGACGGTCCTCGTCGCGGGGCACAGCAACACGGTGCCCGAGCTGGTCGTCGCCCTGTTCGGCGACCCGGTCACGCCGATCCTCGCGACCGAGTTCGACCGCCTGCTCGTCCTCACCGTCGCCGACAGCACTGCGGTCGTGCGGGGCCTGCGCTACGGCGCGGCCGGCTGACGGGGCTGTCGCATCCTCCCGATATGAGGTTAGCCTCACCTCATGTCGCCGAGGTTCACCGAGCACGCCCGCCGGGGAGCGGGGCGTCTCAGGTTGACACTCGGAGACGGTTCCCTCCGTTGTCGTCTCTGCCACAGTCGATGACGTTCCGGGGCGCGACGAAGCGCGGGGGAAAGGCCGAGATGACCGAGACGGATCTGTGCGCACGCGAGCAGCTGGCGCGCTCGCGTGATCGCGATCCCGCGGTGCTGCCGCAGCGTCTCGTGGCGTCCTGGAAGCGCAGCGCCGGATACGGCGTCTCGCTGGACGACGTCGAGCCCGAGTTCGCCGGTGCCGTCGACGACCAGTCGCTGTTCTTCGAATCGGGCCACCAGGTCCTCACGGAACTGCACGAGACGCTCGCCGACGAACCGGTGAGCCTCATGCTCACCGATCCCGAGTGCCTGGTCCTCAACCGCGTGTGCAGCGACCGCGTCCTGCTGGGCGCCCTCGACGGCGTCTCCCTGGCCCCCGGGTTCGACTACTCCGAGCGCACCACCGGCACCACCGGGCTGGGGCTCGCGCTGGCCGACCGGGTGCCGACCCTCGTGCGCGCCGACCAGCACTACTCCACGCGGCTCTGGGGCTACACGTGCGCCGCGGCGCCCGTCGCCGACCCGGTGACCGGCGACCTGCTCGGCAGCGTCAACCTCACGACCTGGTCGCAGCAGTCCTCCCACCTGCTGCTGGCCCTCGCGAGGACCGCCGCCCGGACCACCGAGGCGCTCATGCTCGCCCGCGGCCAGGGCCGCGAGGCGCGCCCGGCGAGCCGCGGCCGGGTGGTCCGCGTGCGGACCCGGCAGGACGAGGACGAGGCACCGTGCCTCGAGCACCTCGGCGTCGAGTGGCGCGCCGCCGCCGACACCGCGCGCACGGCCCTGCGCGCCGGCCGGGGCGTGGCCGTCGTCGGCGAGCCGGGCGTCGGCAAGGGCGCGCTGCTGGGCGCGGTCCAGGCCCGCGGGCGCCGTGTCCTGCACGTCCGCCCGCCGGAGCCGGAGGACGTGGCGTCGTGGTGGGCGCTGTGGTCCCCGGAGCTGGGCAAGCCCGGGACCGGCGTCATCGTCGCGCGCGTCGACCGGCTCCCGGCCTGGGTGGCCAGCGAGCTCGCCGGGCTCGTGACGGGCGACGGCGCCCAGCTCTCGCTCACCGCCGAGGACCCGGTCGCGGTCCCCGACGTGCTGCGCCCGCTGGTCGGCACGGTGGTCGAGGTCCCGGCCCTGCGCCACCGCCGCGACGACGTCCTGCCGCTCGCCCGCTGGTTCGCCCGCGACGCGCGGCACCGCGCCGTGCGCTTCACCGCGGGCGCCGAGCAGGTCCTCACCGCCTACCACTGGCCCGGCAACGTCGCCCAGCTGCGCGACGTCGTGCGCCGCGCCGTCGCCCGCACCGACCTCGTCTCCGAGCGCGACCTCCCGCCGGAGGTCTTCACGGGCACCCACCACCAGCTGACCCGCATGGAGACCCTCGAGCGCGACGAGATCGTCCGCGCCCTCGCCGAGCCCGGCGCGACACCCGCGCGGGCCGCGAGCCGTCTCGGCATGAGCCGCTCCACGATCTACCGCCGCATCGCCCGGTACGGCATCCGGATCCCCGCCGAGAACCCGTCGCCGACCTAGTCGGCGGACAGCAAGGAACACCACCACCACACCACTTCCGACGTCCACGAGGACGCCGGCCGGACGAGCACGCCCCGAGAACGCCATCACGAGAGAGGACGGGTGCGGTGGGAAGCACGTTGTTGACGGCGCAGGACCGCCAGACGTTGGTGAACGTGGTGTACGCGGCATTCCCGCACAGCACGTTCCCGCGCGGACCCTACGAGCGCGCCGCGGACGCGGTGATCGCCGAGGCCGGCACGAATCCGCGGTTCCTCGCGCAGTTGCTGCAGGGCCTCGGGGAACTGGACGCGCAGCGCGACGTCCCGTTCTCCGAGCTGGACGCGGACACCGCCGCGGCGGTCCTGCGCGGGGCGGACGGCTCGCCGTTCCTGACCGCGATCGTGGACAGCGCCGTGGTGACGCTCTACAGCGACCGCGAGGTGTGGGACCTCCTCGGCTACGAGGGCCCCTCGTACGACAAGGGCGGCTACGCCGACCGGGGCTTCGACGACCTGGACTGGCTGCCCGACCCGAAGATCGAGTTCGAGGGAGAGGTGCCGGCATGACCCGCTTCGAGTACGACGACTCCGACGTCGTGGTGGTGGTCGGCTCCGGTGCCGGCGGCGGCACGGTCGCCAACGAGCTCTGCCAGCGCGGTTTCAAGACCGTGGTCCTGGAGGCCGGCCCGCACCTGACCGGGCCGGACTACCACCAGGACGAGTGGCCGGCCTTCGCGCAGATGGCCTGGTCCGACGCGCGCACCACGTCGGGCAGCTGGCAGGTCGCGAAGGACTTCCCGAACCTGCCGGCGTGGCTGGTCAAGGCCGTCGGCGGCACGACCACCCACTGGGCGGGCGCCTGCCCGCGCTTCAAGCCGCACGAGTTCACCGCTCGCTCGACCTACGGCGACGTCGAGGGCGCGAGCCTGCTCGACTGGCCGATCGCGCTGGGCGAGCTCGAGCCGTACTACGACAAGGCCGAGATCAAGATGGGCGTGACGCACCGCCACGGGCGCCCGCCGCTGCCGGCCAACAACAACTACAAGGTCTTCGCCAACGGCGCCGAGAAGCTCGGCTACCGGTACTACTCGACCGGGCCCTACGCGACCAACGCCGAGCCGTACGACGGCCGCCCGGCGACGCTGCAGGACGGCTTCAACTTCCAGGGCGACAAGCACGGCTCGAAGTGGTCGACGCTCGTCGCCGAGCTGCCCAAGGCCGAGAAGACCGGCAACCTCGACCTGCGCCCCGAGAGCCACGTCGCGCAGATCCTCCACGACGCGTCGGGCAAGGCCACCGGTGTGCTCTACGTCGACCGCAACGGGACGCTGCGCCGCCAGCGCGCCGCGGTGGTCGTCGTCGCCGGCAACTCGATCGAGACCCCCCGCCTGCTCCTGCTCTCGGGCTCCGCGCAGCACCCCGACGGGCTCGCGAACTCGTCGGGCCAGGTCGGCCGCAACTACATGCGCCACACGACCGGCACCGTCTGGGGGCAGTTCGACAAGCCCGTGCGGATGTGGCGCGGCGAGACGATGGCCGGCGTCATCGCCGACGAGTCCCGCCTCGACACCGACCGCGGCTTCGTCGGCGGCTACTACATGGAGACGATCTCCCTCGGGCCCGCGTTCCTCGCGAAGTTCATCGCGCCGGGGCGCTGGGGCAGCCACATCTCGGACCTCCTCGACGGCTACCGCAACACCGCGGGGATGTGGATCGTCGGCGAGGACATGCCGCGCGCCGACAACCGGGTCACGCTCTCCGGCGACACCGTCGACCAGCACGGGCTGCCGGTCGCGAACGTCCACTTCGACGACCACCCCAACGACGTCGCGATGCGCCGCCACGGCCAGCGGCAGGGTGCGGCGGTCTACAAGGCCGTCGGGGCGCAGAACACGATCGAGACGCCGCCCTACCCGTCGACGCACAACCTCGGGACCGCGCGCATGAGCCAGCGGCCCGGCGACGGCGTCGTCAACCGGTTCGGGCGCGCCCACGACGTGCCGAACCTGTTCATCGCGGACGGCAGCGTCTTCACGACCGGCGCCGCGGCGAACCCGACCCTGACGATCGTCGCGCTGGCGACGCGCCAGGCGGAGTACATCGCCACCGAGCTCACCAAGACCCTGGCCTGAGGGGAGACACGATGACCACCGCTCTCGCTCCGCCCGACCCGTACACCTTCCTCCCGGAGGTGCCGACCTTCACCCTGACCAGCACCGACGTCGCCGACGGCACGCCGCTCGCCCCGCCGCACACCAGCGGGATCATGGGCGTGCCCGGCGGCGAGGACCGGTCGCCGCACCTGCGCTGGCAGGGCTTCCCGACGGCCACGAAGAGCTTCGTGGTCACCTGCTACGACCCGGACGCGCCGACCGGCAGCGGCTTCTGGCACTGGGCCGTCGCCGACATCCCGGCCGGCGTCACCGAGCTCGTCGCGGCCGCGGGCGACCCGGACGGCTCCCGGCTGCCGCAGGGGGCGATCGCGCTGCCGAACGACGCCGGCATCCACCAGTACCTCGGGGCGGCGCCCCCCGAGGGACACGGGGTCCATCACTACTACTTCGTCGTGCACGCGGTCGACGTGCCGACGCTGGGGATCCCGCGGGCCGCCACCCCGGCCTTCCTGGGGTTCAACCTGTTCAGCCACACCCTGGCCCGGGCGACCCTCACCGCGGTCTACGAACGCTGAGCATGCGCGACCGTCGTGCCGCCGCCGCGGACCCCGCGGCGGCGGCCCCCGCATGCTGACGGTCCGGGTGCACCTCCTCGCCGAGGTGCGCCTCGCCGCCGTCGCGCTCCACGACCCCGACCGCGGGCTGCCGTCCGCGACGCGCGTCGTCGACGCCGACACCGGCGTCGCCGTCACGCGCCTGCTCGAGACCCGGCGCGAGCTCGGGTGCTGCCGGCAGAACGCGTACCGGCGGTTGGACGACCTCATCGCCCGGGCGGCGGCGTGGACCGCCCCGTCCTAGGTGTACTGACCGGACACGTTGGTTGAGCGCGTGTGACGACACGGTCTGAATGATCTTGAGGGGAGGACCTCTCGGGAGTGCTGTGGAGCTG
>NZ_SNYO01000008.1 GCF_004363095.1 Actinomycetospora succinea | reverse complement strand
GGGCTGGCTGCACGAGTACAACCACCACCGGCCCCACAGCGCCACCGAGCGGCGACCCCCGATCACCCGCTTGACCAACCTGTCCGGTCAGTACATCTAGGTCTCGGCGGCGCGAGGGGCACGTTCGGCAGGCCTGGACGCCTCTCGATCATGCGGAACGTGCCGCTCGCGGCTCCGGGCTCGCGGGCCGGGTCGGCGAGAAGCACCTTCGGCAGGCGCCGAGGCCTGTGGACCATGCGCAACGTGCTCCTCGGAGCGTGAGGGAACCGATCGGGCTCCTCGCGTCTCCAATCCCGTGTGGACACCACTCGACCCTTCCGGACCCGCGACGCGCGCCAGGCCGGCGCCCCGACACGGGGCAGGCTCGCGGGCCCCGGCTTCCGTAGCCCGTTCCGCGGCACCCACGTCGCCGTGGCGGCGCCCGACGACCTCGTGTCGCGGGCGCATGCCGCGGCGCTGCTCGTCGACGATGCGGTGATCGGCGGCTACGCGGCGGCCGCACTGCACGGCGCCGACTGCGCGCCGCGGGACGCGCCGGTCGACCTCGTCGTCGGTCCGCGCCGCCATCGCCCGCGACCGGGCCTGCTCCTCCGGCAGGACCTCCTGCGTCCCGACGAGATCGTCGTCGTCGACGGGGTGTCGGTGACCTCGCCATTGCGCACGGCCTACGACCTCGTGCGAGCCGTGGACTTCGTCGAGGGCGTCGTCGCGCTCGACGCGTTGGCGGCTGTGGGTGAGTTCGAGCCCGAGGCGATCCTCGAGCACGTCGGCGGCCGCTCGCGTCCCCGGGGACACCGGCGGCTCGCGCCGGCCGTCGAGGCCGCAGAGCCGGGGTCGGGGAGCCCACCGGAGACCCGCCTGCGGTTGGTGCTCGTCGAGCACGGGATCCCGCGTCCGGTGGTGCAGTGTCCCGTGCCGGGGGTGCGCGCGGCGTGGGTCCCCCACGTGGACCTGGGATGGCCGGAGCTCAAGGTCGCTGTCGAGTACCAGGGCGACCTCCACCGGACGGACCCCGAACAGTGGCGCCGCGACCAGGAGCGGTGGGCTGTGCTCGGCGCCGCCGGGTGGCTCGTCATCCCGGCGACGTGGGAGGACCTCTACCGGCGGCCGGCGACCTTTGCTGCGCGGGTGCGGGAGGCCCTGGAGGTGCGGACGGCTGAGCGAGCGGCACGCTCGGCATGATCGAACAGCGTCGCGGCCTGCCGAAGGTGCCGTTCGCCGGGCGCCCCTCAGGGCCGCAGCAGGAGCTTGCCCGTCGTGCGGCGGGACTCGAGGTCGCGGTGGGCCGTCGCGGCGTCGTCGAGGGCGTAGCGGCCGCCGATCCGCACGGAGAGATCGCCCGCGGCCACCGCCGAGAACACCGCCGAGGCGCGCGCCGCGAGCATCTCGGGGGTGCGGACGTGCCAGTGCAGCGACGGGCGGGTGAGGTAGAGCGAGCCGCCGCTGTTGAGGCGCTGCGGGTCGACGGGCGGGACCGGGCCGCTGGCGGCGCCGTAGAGGGCCAGCACGCCCCGGATGCGCAGGCTGGCGAGAGAGGCGTCGAAGGTCGAGGCGCCGACGCCGTCGTAGACCACCGCGACGCCCTCGCCGCCGGTCAGAGCGCGGACACGGTCGGCGAGGTCGTCGCCGTAGCGCAGGGTCTCGTCGGCGCCGGCCTCGCGGGCCAGGGCGTCCTTCTCGGGCGACGAGGTGGTCGCGATGACCCGGGCGCCCAGCGAGCGCGCCATCTGACAGAGCAGCAGGCCCATGCCGCCCGCCCCGGCGTGCACGAGGACGTCGTCGCCGGGCGCGACGGGGTAGGTGTCGTGGAGCAGGTAGTGCGCGGTCATGCCCTGCAGGGCCACGGCGGTCGCGGTCTCGAGGTCGACGGCGTCGGGGACGACCACGAGGTCGGTCTCCGGGACCACCGCGAGCGTCGCGTAGGCGCCGAGGGTGTTGGTCCAGGCGACGCGGTCGCCGGGCGCGACGGTGGTGACGCCCGGGCCGACAGCGCGCACCGTGCCGCCGCCCTCGACACCGGGGACGAAGGGCAGCGGCATGGGGTAGATGCCGGTGCGAAAGTAGGTGTCGATGTAGTTGACGCCGACGGCCGCGAGCTCGACGAGTGCCTGGCCCTCGCCCGGCTCGGGGTCGGGCAGGTCGGTGGGGTCGAGGACCTCAGGGCCGCCGAGCTGCGAGACCTGGATCGCGTGCACGGTCAGGACCGCCCGGCCAGCGCGGGGGCGGGGCTGTCGACGGGGTCGGGCGCCGGGTCGGGCTCGGCCGTCGCGGACCAGAGCCAGGCGGCCGCGGCCACGGTGACCACGGCCCCGAGGACGTGCAGGGCCACGAGCAGCTCCGGGACGCCGAGGGCGTACTGGATCCCGCCGAGCGCGCCCTGCGCGAGGGTGAGGACGACGAGCACCCGGAAGCGCAGGATCACCGCGCGCGGCACGGTCACGGCGTGCGCCATGAAGCCCACGCCGACGAGCAGGCCGAGGAACGCGAAGAGCAGGTGGGCGTGGGCCGTCGCGAGCGTCGGGAGGGGCACGGCCTCGAGGCGCGGGGTCGCGGCGTCGCCGCCGTGCGGGCCGGCCGCGGTGACGAGCGTGCCCGCGACGAGCAGGGCGACGAGCACCACCGAGGTGACGGCGAGCAGCCCGCGTAGTGCCTGCGGGACGGCGGGGCGCCACGGCGTGCCGGGCGGCGTGGCCAGGGCGGCGGGGGAGGACTCGCGCACCAGCAGCACCGCGAGCCAGATCAGCGGGATCGTCACGAGGAAGTGCGGCGCGACGGTGTACCAGGCCAGGCCGGTGAGCACGGTGACGCCGCCGATGACGGCCTGGGCGACGACGCCGAGCGGCATCGTCGCGGCGAGCAGGATCAGGCGCCCGCGGCGGGGCCGGACGTTGAGGGCGGCGAGCAGGCAGGCGCCGGTGATCAGCACGAGGGCGATCCCGAGCAGGCGGTTGCCGAACTCGACCCACTGGTGCAGCACCGCGATCTCCGGGTGCGGCACCGGGACGAGGCTGCCCGGGAAGCACTCGGGCCAGGTCGGGCACCCGAGCCCGGACCCGGTCACGCGGACGACGGCACCGGTGACCGCGATCCCGGCCTGGCCGACGACGGCGGCCATCGCGAGGCCGTGCATCAGCCGGGGCGGTGTGGCGGGGAGACGCTCCAGCACAGGCGTGATCCTACGTCGCGTCGTAGGGAGTCAGCTCCAACGCACGGTGCGGGTGGCGACGCCGCCCGCGACGAGCGTCCAGACGAGCAGGACGACGACGTGCCCGAGCGACGGCGTGCCGCCGGCGAGTGCCGTGCGCAGGCCCTCCGCGAGCGCCCCGGACGGCAGGAGCTGCACGACGGTGGCGAGCGGCCCGGGCAGCGCGGCGGCGGGCACGAGCACCCCGCCCGCGAACAGCAGGACGAACCAGACGACGTTGGCGACGGCGAGCGTGAGCTCGGCGCGCAGCGTCCCGCCGAGCAGCACGCCGACGGCGCCGAACGCCGCCGTGCCGAGCACGATGAGCAGGCACACCCAGCCCGGCGATCCCGCGCCCGGCCGCCAGCCCAGCGCGATCGCGACGACCGCGAGCACCACGACCTGCACGAGCACCACGGCGGCCATCCCGCCGAGGCGCCCGCACACGATCAGCCAGCGGGGGACCGCGGTGGCCGCGAGCCGGCGCAGCACCCCGTAGCGGCGGTCGAAGCCCAGCGAGATCGCCTGGCTCGTGAACGCCGTCGACATGATCGCGAGCGCCAGGACCGTGCCGAGCGCGGACGTCGCCCGCGGCTCGGGCAGCGGGACGACCCGCAGCAGCGTGAGCCCGACGAGCAGCGCGAGCGGGATGATCAGCGTCAGCAGGACCTGCTCGCCCTGGCGCAGCGCCAGCTTGGTCTCGAGGACCACCTGCGTGGCGAGCATCCGGCCCAGCTGTCCGCGACCGGGCGCCGGGGTGAAGGTGCCGGGGGAGAACGTCACGACCGCAACTCTCTCCCCGTGAGCTCCAGGAACACGTCCTCGAGGCTGCGGCGCGCGACGCGCAGGTCGTCGGCGAGCACACCCTGGCGCGCGCACCACGACGTCACCGTGGACAGGACCTGCGGGTCGATGGAGCCCTCGACGAGGTAGCTGCCCGCGCTCGGCTCCGACACCGTGCAGCCCTCGGGGAGCGCGTCGGCGAGCAGGCGCAGGTCCATGCCCGCGGCGGCGCGGAAGCGCAGCTCGCGGTCGGCGCCGGCGGCGGTCAACGTGTCCGGGCTGCCCTCGGCGACCGATCGCCCGTGGTCGATGATCACGATGTGGTCGGCGAGGGTCTCGGCCTCCTGCATGAGGTGCGTGGTCAGCAGCACCGCGACGCCGTCGGCGCGCAGGGCCCGCACGAGGTCCCAGACGAGGCGGCGGCCCTGCGGGTCGAGGCTCGCGGTGGGCTCGTCGAGGAACACCAGCTCGGGGCGCCCGACGACGGCGCACGCGAGGGCGAGGCGCTGCTGCTGGCCCACCGACAGGCGCTTGTAGGGCTTGCGGGCGCAGGCGGCGAGGCCGAGCGTCTCGACGAGCCAGTCGGGGTCGAGGGGGTTCGCCGAGCAGGTGGCGACGAGGCCGACCATCTCGCGCACGCGCACGCCGGGGTACGCGCCGCCGCCCTGCGGCATCACGCCGATGCGGGCGCGCAGGGCGTCGGGCGCGCCGGCCGGGTCGGTGCCGAGCACCCGGACCTGGCCCGCGTCACGGGTGCGCAGGCCCTCGCAGACCTCGACGGTGGTGGTCTTGCCGGCGCCGTTGGGCCCGAGCAGGGCGAGCACCTGGCCCGGCGCGAGGTCCAGGTCGAGCCCGTCCACGGCCGGCCGGCCCTGGTAGCGCACGACGAGGTCGCGCACCTCCAGCGCGCCTGCGGATCCGGACACGCCCGACAGCCTAGGTGGCCGGTGTGCGCGTCACGCGCCCGCGCACGGCGACGAGCGGGACCAGCGCGAGCAGCGCCGCGGCCGTGATGGCCATGGGCAGCTGGTAGGTGCGGAACGAGAAGTCGGCGCCCGTGGGCGGCACCAGGAGGGCGACGATCGCACAGATGGCGACGGCGAACCCGCGGATCTTCGGGTTGCGCACCGACGCGGCCAGCGGGACGACGGCCCACAGCAGGTACCAGGGGTGCAGCACCGGCCCGGCGAGGAACACCGCGCCGAACCCGTAGCCCATGCCCGCGACGGCGTGCAGGCGCCCGTTCAGCACCATGAACACCAGCAGCACGCACACCAGGGCGGCGACGCCGAGCCCGGCGGCGCGCGTGAGGTCGAGGACGGCGTCGGTGTGGTCGCCGAGGCCGAGGATCCCGCCGAGCCAGCCGCCGAGCACGCCGAGGTCGGTGGTGACCGAGAGCCAGCTGCGCAGCAGGTTCGGCACCGCGAGGGCCTGGATCCATCCGAATCCCAGCCCGCTGCCGACCGAGACGGCGACGACCATCCCCAGCCCGAGCGCCGAGCAGCCCGCGCCGTAGCGCACGAGGCGCGCGAACCCGCCGCCCCGTTCGTGGGCGACGTGCGCGGCGAGGAAGCCGAGGGCCACCACGGCGGGGATCTTCCCGGAGGCGCCGAGCCCGATCAGCAGCGCGCCGAGCACCCAGGAGCGCCGCATGCCGATCTCCATGCCGGCGAGGACGACGCCCAGCATGATCGCGTCGTTGTGGATGCCGCTGACCAGGTGGAACAGGACCAGAGGGCTGATCGCGAGCCACAGCGCGGCGATCGGCTCGACGCCGGCGCGGCGGGCGAGGTGCGGCACCGCCCAGATCACGAGGCCCAGCGAGGCGAGCGCGAGCGCGCGGTGCAGGTAGACGCCGAGCACGATGTCGTCGCCCGCGATGCCGGTGATGAGGCGCCCGAACGTCAGGAAGCCGGGCCCGTACGGCGAGGGCGTGGTCCGCCAGATCGTCGGGATGCTCGCGACCAACGGGTCGGAGAGCCCGAGGGCCTGCGCGGCGCCGTAGATGTAGGGGTCGAAGCCCCGGGAGACGACCTCGGCCTGGGAGAGGTAGCCGTAGACGTCGGTGGAGAACAGCGGCGGCGCGACGGCCAGCGGCGCCATCCACATGACGAGGATGCGCGTCAGCTGGCGCACCGAGAGGCGCACGCGGCCGGGCCAGGCGAGCCGCCCGAGCCACAGCCAGGCGAGCACGAGCATGCCCATGCCGATGTAGGCGAGCGTCAGCGAGACCGTCGGCATCCGGCCCCACAGCCCGAGCACGCGGGTGCCGAGCAGCGGGTTGTAGGCCGGGGCCGGCGTCGCCCCGCACCCCAGCGCGCCGACGGCCATGAGCAGCGCGCCGGTGGTGCCGAAGCGGCGCACGATCCGCAGGCGGCGGCGCTCGTCGGGCGTCGGCGGGGGAGGCTGCGCGCCGGGCGGCGTCACGGCGGGGGCGTCGTGGGATCCGGAGGGGGGCACGGCAGCAGGCACCTGCGGGGCCTCCGTCGTGCCGGTCACGGTCGGGGACGATACCGAGGGCGATCGGGACCCCCGGCCGGTGCACCCCGCGACCCCGGTGCGCGGAGTGAGGGTAGGTAACCCTTCGTGAGTGCGATCACCCCGCCCGGTCCGGGGGTCCGCTTTGCCGGGCGGCGACAAATAAGCAAGACTGGTGTTGTCAAAAGAAGGCCGACCCGACCGAGCACGTGCAGGAGGTGAGGACAATGAGCGTCGACGGGCACGACGGCCGGACGCGGGACCTCATCGTCCGCCGACTCCTGGAGCACGGCCCCACCACGGCGAAGGACCTCGCCGGGGTGCTGGGGCTGTCCGGGGCGGCGGTGCGCCGGCACCTCGACGCGCTGATCGCCGAGGCCACGGTGACCACCCGGGACGCTCCCCGCGCCGGTCGCGGTCGCGGGCGTCCCGCCCGACAGCACCTGCTCACCGAGCAGGGTCGCCGGCGCGCCGGGGGCGACGAGAACGACGTCGCCGAGCTCGCCGTCGCGGTGCTGCGCGAGCTGTCCGACGTGCTGGGGGACGACGCGGTCCGCGCGTTCGCCCGCCGGCGGGTCGAGGGCATGCTCGCCGAGCACCGCGAGGAGATCGGCGCCCACGCCGACCAGGCCGAGCGGGTGCACGCGCTCGCCGGCGCGCTCTCCCACGAGGGCTACGCGGCCTCGTCCCGTGCCACCACGGCGGGCGAGGCCCTCTGTCAGCACCACTGCCCGGTGGCCGGAGTGGCCGCCGAGTTCCCGCAGCTGTGCGAGGCGGAGACCGAGGTCTTCGCGGAGCTCCTGGGCACCCACGTCCAGCGGCTGTCCACCATCGCGCGCGGCGACGCCGCGTGCACCACGCACGTGTCCCGACAGCAGGGCTCCACCACCACCGACGTCAAGGGAAGGCAGGTCGTATGACCACCTCCGCGGAGCGGACCACCCCCACCGCCCCGACCGAGCTCACCCAGGAGGAGACCCTCGCGGCGCTCGGGCAGTACCAGTTCGGGTGGCACGACAGCGACGTCGCCGGGGCGAGCGCGCAGCGAGGCCTGAACGAGGCGGTCGTGCGCGACATCTCGGACAAGAAGTCCGAGCCCGACTGGATGCTGCAGGCGCGCCTCAAGGCGCTGAGCACGTTCGAGAAGAAGCCGATGCCGCAGTGGGGCTCCGACCTCTCGGGCATCGACTTCGACAACATCAAGTACTTCGTGCGGTCGACGGAGAAGCAGGCCCAGAGCTGGGAGGACCTGCCCGACGACATCAAGGCGACCTACGACAAGCTCGGCATCCCCGAGGCCGAGAAGGCCCGCCTGGTCGCCGGTGTCGCGGCGCAGTACGAGTCCGAGGTCGTGTACCACCAGATCCGCGAGGACCTGGAGGAGCAGGGCGTCATCTTCATGGACACCGACACCGGGCTGCGCGAGCACCCGGAGCTGTTCGAGGAGTACTTCGGCTCGGTCATCCCGGCCGGCGACAACAAGTTCTCCGCGCTCAACTCGGCGGTGTGGTCCGGCGGCTCGTTCATCTACGTGCCCAAGGGCGTCCACGTGGACATCCCGCTGCAGGCCTACTTCCGGATCAACACCGAGAACATGGGCCAGTTCGAGCGGACGCTGATCATCGTCGACGAGGACGCCTACGTCCACTACGTCGAGGGCTGCACGGCGCCGATCTACTCGTCGGACTCGCTGCACTCCGCGGTCGTCGAGATCGTCGTGAAGAAGGGCGGCCGCTGCCGCTACACGACCATCCAGAACTGGTCGAACAACGTCTACAACCTGGTCACGAAGCGCGCCAAGGCCGAAGAGGGCGCGACCATGGAGTGGGTCGACGGCAACATCGGCTCCAAGGTGACCATGAAGTACCCGGCCGTCTGGCTGACCGGGCCGCACGCCAAGGGCGAGGTGCTCTCGGTGGCGTTCTCCGGCGAGGGCCAGCACCAGGACGCGGGCGCCAAGATGGTGCACCTCGCGCCCCACACGTCGTCGACGATCATCTCGAAGTCGGTGGCGCGCGGCGGCGGGCGCACCAGCTACCGCGGCCTCGTGCGCGTCAACAAGGGCGCGCACCACTCGCGGTCGACGGTGAAGTGCGACGCGCTGCTGGTCGACACGATCAGCCGCTCGGACACCTACCCGTACGTCGACGTCCGCGAGGACGACGTGACGATGGGCCACGAGGCGACCGTCTCGAAGGTCAGCGAGGACCAGCTCTTCTACCTGATGTCCCGCGGCCTCACCGAGGACGAGGCCATGGCGATGATCGTGCGCGGGTTCGTCGAGCCCATCGCGCGCGAGCTCCCCATGGAGTACGCGCTCGAGCTCAACCGCCTGATCGAGCTGCAGATGGAGGGTGCGGTCGGATGACCGAGCCGATTGCGCAGACCGGGGGCGGCACGACGACCGCCCCCGGCGCCCCGGTCCTCGACGTGGACCCGGGGATCAAGACGGCCAGCAGCCCGAAGACCGCTCCCTGGGAGGAGCGACACACCTCCTACGACGTCGAGTCGTTCGAGGTCCCGCGCGGGCGTGAGGAGCAGTGGCGCTTCACGCCGCTGCGCCGCCTGCGCGGGCTCCACGACGGCTCGGCGAGCGCCGACGGCGCGGTCGCGGTGTCGGTGCGCGCCGGGTTCGGCGACAGCGCCACCGACCTCGCCGGCACGGGGACGCGGCACGAGACCGTGGGTCGGGACGACCCGCGCCTCGGCGACGGCGGCATCCCCGCCGACCGCGTGGCCGCGCAGGCCTGGTCGTCGGTCGAGCAGGTGCACGTGGTGACGGTGAACGAGGCGCGCTCGGACGACGAGCCGCTCACGATCACGGTGACCGGGCCGGGCGCCGGCGAGACGGCGTACGCCCACCTGCAGCTGCGCCTCGAGCATCACGCCGAGGCCGTCGTGGTCCTCGACCACCGCGGCTCCGGCACCGTCGCGGCGAACACCGAGTTCGTCGTCGCCGACGGCGCCAAGCTCGAGGTCGTCGAGGTGCACGACTGGGCCGACGACGCCGTGTACGTCGGCGCCCAGCACCTCTCGGTCGGGCGCGACGCCACGATCCGGCACACCTCGGTGACGCTCGGCGGCGACCTCGTGCGCCTGTCCCCGGTCATCAACTACCGGGCGCCTGGCGGCGACGTCGAGCTCGACGGGCTGTACTTCGCCGACGGCGGTCAGCACTTCGAGCAGCGCCTGCTCGTCGACCACTCGGTCGAGAACTGCCGCTCGCGCGTGATGTACAAGGGCGCGCTGCAGGGCGCCGAGGGTGGCACGGCGGCCCACACGGTCTGGATCGGCGACGTGCTGATCCGCAAGGCCGCGGAGGGCACCGACACCTACGAGCTCAACCGCAACCTGCTGCTCACCGACAACGCCCGCGCCGACTCGGTGCCGAACCTCGAGATCGAGACGGGCGAGATCCTCGGCGCCGGCCACGCCAGCGCCACGGGAAGGTTCGACGACGAGCAGCTGTTCTACCTGATGGCGCGGGGGATCCCCGAGGCCCAGGCCCGCCGACTGGTCGTCCGCGGCTTCTTCGGCGAGGTCATCCAGAAGGTCCGCGTGCCGGCGCTGCGCGACCGTCTCGAGGCGGCCATCGAGGCCGAGCTCGAGGTCGTCGGCGTCTGAGCCGGCACTGATCCCCCCTTCCACCACGTACTGCTGAAAGAGGCTTGATGTCCACCCTCGAGATCCGCGACCTGCACGTCGAGGTCGAGACCGAGTCCGGCCCCAAGGAGATCCTCCGCGGCGTCGACCTCACCGTGAGCTCGAACGAGACCCACGCGATCATGGGTCCGAACGGCTCCGGCAAGTCCACGCTCGCGTACTCGATCGCGGGCCACCCGAAGTACACCGTCACGAAGGGCCAGGTGCTCCTCGACGGCGAGGACGTCCTGGAGATGGCGGTCGACGAGCGTGCGCGCGCCGGGCTCTTCCTGGCGATGCAGTACCCCGTCGAGGTGCCCGGCGTCTCGATGTCGAACTTCCTGCGCTCGGCGGCCACCGCCACGCGCGGCGAGGCGCCGAAGGTGCGGCACTGGGTCAAGGAGGTCAAGGGCGCGATGTCCGACCTCGACATCGACCCGGCGTTCGCCGAGCGCAGCGTCAACGAGGGCTTCTCCGGCGGCGAGAAGAAGCGCCACGAGGTGCTGCAGATGTCGCTGCTGAAGCCGAAGATCGCCGTGCTCGACGAGACCGACTCGGGCCTCGACGTCGACGCCCTGCGCGTCGTGTCGAAGGGCGTCAACGACTACAAGGCCGCCTCCGACGTCGGCATCCTGCTGATCACCCACTACACGCGGGTCCTGCGCTACATCGCGCCGGACAAGGTCCACGTGTTCGTCAACGGCCGCGTCGCCGAGTCGGGCGGGCCCGAGCTCGCCGAGGAGCTCGAGACGAACGGCTACGAGCGCTTCACGGGCGCCAAGGAGGAGCAGCCGGCATGACCGCACTCGCACCCACCGCTGCCGGGGGTGCGACCCTGGATGTCGCGAAGATCCGTGCGGACTTCCCCATCCTGAGCCGCACCGTCCGCGACGGGAAGCCGCTGGTCTACCTGGACTCGGGCGCGACCTCCCAGCGCCCGCGGCAGGTGCTCGACGCCGAGCGCTCGTTCCTCGAGACGTCCAACGCGGCCGTGCACCGCGGCGCGCACGCGCTGGCCGAGGAGGCCACCGACGCCTACGAGTCCGCCCGCGAGCGGATCGCGGCGTTCGTCGGCGCGGACGTCGGCGAGATCGTGTTCACGAAGAACGCGACCGAGGGGCTCAACCTCGTCGCCTACGGGATGAGCAACGCGTCCGTCGGCGACGGTGTCGAGGCGGCCGCCGAGCGCTTCCGTCTCGGGCCGGGCGACGAGATCGTCACGACCGAGATGGAGCACCACGCCAACCTCGTGCCGTGGCAAGAGCTCTGCCGGCGCACCGGGGCGACGCTGCGGTGGTTCTCGGTGACGCGCGACGGGCGGCTCGACCTCGAGAACGACCCGATCACCGAGCGCACCAAGGTCGTCGCGTTCACCCACCAGTCGAACGTGCTGGGCACCGTCCCGCCGGTCGAGGAGCTGGTGCGGCGGGCGCGCGCGGTCGGCGCCTACACGGTGCTCGACGCCTGCCAGTCGGTGCCGCACGCGCCGGTCGACCTGCACGCCCTCGGCGTCGACTTCGCGTCGTTCTCCGGGCACAAGATGCTCGGGCCGTCGGGGATCGGCGTGCTCTACGGGCGCCGCGAGCTGCTCGAGGCGCTCCCGCCGTTCCTCACCGGCGGCTCGATGATCGAGCTGGTCCGCATGGAGGGCTCGACCTACGCGCCGCCGCCGGCGCGGTTCGAGGCCGGCGTGCCGATGACGTCGCAGGCCATCGGGCTCGGCTCGGCCGTCGACTACCTCTCGGCGATCGGCATGGACGCCGTCAAGGCCCACGAGAACGAGCTGACCGGCGCCGCTCTGGTCAAGCTCCAGGACCTGCCCGGCGTCACGATCATCGGCCCGCGTTCCACCGAGGCCCGCGGCGGGGCGGTGGCCTTCGAGATCGAGGGCATCCACCCGCACGACGCCTCGCAGGTGCTCGACGACTCCGGTATCGCCGTGCGCGTCGGGCACCACTGCGCGTGGCCGCTGCACCGGGCGTTCGGCGTGCAGTCGTCGATCCGCGCGAGCTTCCACGTCTACAACACGCTCGAGGAGGTCGACGCGCTGGTGGCCGGGGTGCGGCGGGCCCAGGAGTTCTTCGGGGTGGTGCCCTCGTGAAGCTCGACTCGATGTACCAGGAGATCATCCTGGACCACTACCGCAACCCGCACGGCCGCGGGCTGCGCGACCCGTTCGAGGCCGAGGTCCACCACGTGAACCCGACCTGCGGCGACGAGGTCACCGTCCGCGTGCACCTGTCGGGCGGCGAGGGGCGCGACGCCAAGGTCGAGGACCTCTCGTACGACGCGCTCGGGTGCTCGATCAGCCAGGCGGCGACGTCGGTGGCCTACGACCTGCTCGTCGGGCACACCGTCGGCGAGGCGTTCGAGACCCTCGACGCCTACCAGGAGATGGTGCAGGGTCGGGGCAAGGTCGAGCCGGACGAGGACGTGCTCGACGACGCCGTCGCGTTCGCCGGCGTGGCCGCCTACCCGGCGCGCGTGAAGTGCGCCCTGCTCGGCTGGCTGGCGTTCAAGGACGCCGTCGCCCAGGCTCAAGCTGGAGGTAACCCATGACCGAAGAGACCGTTCAGCGCGGCGCGGCCGGGATGCCCGAGGCCCCGGCCCAGAGCGCCGACCTGCCCTCCTACGACGACCTCGAGGAGGCCATGCGCGACGTCGTCGACCCCGAGCTCGGGATCAACGTCGTCGACCTCGGCCTGCTCTACGGCATCGACGTGCACGGCGGCTCCGAGGACGTGGCCGGCCCGGTGGTCACCCTCGACATGACGCTGACCTCGGCGGCCTGCCCGCTGACCGACGTCATCGAGGACCAGGCCCGCGCCGCCCTGACCCAGGGCCCCGGCGGGGGACTGGCGAAGGACGTGCGCATCAACTGGGTCTGGATGCCGCCGTGGGGTCCGGACAAGATCACTGACGACGGTCGCGAGCAGCTCCGCGCGCTCGGCTTCACCGTCTAGCACTCTCTCGCGGGACCGAAGGGCGCCCTCCCTGCTCCATGAGCAGCGAGGGCGCCCTTCACTCGTTCGGGGAGATCGTTGTTCCCATGCCTCGCATTGCGATATATATCGATGCATGGCACGACGATCCCTGTCGGAGCAGACCTTCCTGGTGCTCACGGCCCTCTCCGCCGAGCCGCTCCATGGCTACGGCATCGTCCGCGCGGCGAGCGAGCTCTCGGGCGGCGAGGTGACCCTGCGCGTCGGGACCCTCTACGGCGCCCTCGACCGGCTGTGCGCCGACGGGCTGGTGGAGCCCGACCGCGAGGAGATCCACCAGGGCCGGGCGCGCCGGTACTACCGGATCACCGACACTGGGATGGCCGAGCTCGTCCGCGACGCCGGGCGACGCGCCCACATGGCCGACGTGGCACTCGAGCGAGGACGGGCGAGCCGCCGGGTCCCGGGGCTCCCGACGGGGGAGGCGAGCGCGTGAGCACCGAGGACCGCTACCGACGCCTGCTGGGCCTGCTGCCGGCCTGGTACCGCGAGCGCTACGGCGACGAGATGGTCGACGTCTACCTCGCCGGGCACCGCGAGCAGGACGCCCGGCCCGGCGCCGGCGAGGTCGCGGCGACCGCGCGGCTGGCCGTCACCACACGCCTACGGGCCGCCGGGCGCCCGTCCCGGGCGACGCTGTGGCTCGTCGCGCTGGTCGCGGCGTCGCTCATGGCGGCGCGTGCATCCTCGACGTTGTGGTCGATGGTGGACAGCTACCTCTCCACCCCGGCGACGTGGTCGCTCGGCGCCGACGGACACCTCGTCGAGACGTCGGCGAGCTTCGCGGGCGGCAGCCCCTTCGAGTTCGGGCTGTACGACCTGCTGTGGGTCGCCGTGCTGGTCCTGCTCCTCGTCGGGGTGCGCCGTGCCGCTCTCGTCGTCGCGCTGCCCGTCGCGGTCCTCGACGTCAGCGCCGGCCTCGGCCCGCTGGTCGGGCGCGACGCGCGGTCCCTGCCGTTGGACGCCACGCTCACCGACGCCCGCGCCGTCGTCCTGCCGATGGTCGTGATCGCCGCGCTCGTGCTGGCCCGCAGCGCCGCGGGGGCGCTCCCGCGGGTCCGCGAGCGGGTCGTCGCGGCCGGGCTCACCGTCGGCGCCGTGGGCGCGACCGCCTACGGCCCGTTCCTGCTCCTCACCGAGGACACCACCCTCCGGCCCTGGTCGTTCTGGGCGATGCTCGCCCTGGTGCTGCCGGTCGCGGGAGTCGTGGTGCTGCTCATGAGCCGCTGGCTCGACCCCGCCTGGCCCGCGGCGCTGCTGACCCTCGCGGTGGTCGCGCTCGTCGCCGGCCCGCTCCCCGCCGGCCAGGTCACCACCCTGCGCTTCGTGGAGTCGATCGCCCTCGGCATGTCGTGCGCCGCCGCCGCCGCGGTGCTCGCCGCCGTCGCCTGGTTCCTGTCCGCCGGTCGGTACGTCCCGGAGCACGTGGGCGAGACACCGCTCCGCCGGGAGATCGCCGCCTGACGAGGCACGAGGGGCACGTCCCGCAGGCCCGGAGACCGGGTGATCATGCCGAACGTGCCCTTCGGTGCATCGCGGTCACCAAGCCGCGGTGATCAACGGGGACTTCCGACGCGTAGAAGCAGCGAACATCCCATTGAGCACGCCGATAGGGCGTTCGCTGCTAACGCTGGCGCTCGCGCACCACGTGCGGGCGCAGGTGCCGGTAGCCGCGGACGGCGACGCCGGGTACCGACCGGATCTCGAGGTCCAGGTCGGTGGCGCGCAGGGCCTCGGTGAGGTCCTCGTCGACGAGCACCGTGCCCGGGCGCGCCTCGGAGGTCAGGCGGCTGGCGATGTTGACGACGGGGCCGTAGACGTCGCCGTAGCGGGGGAGGACCTCGCCGAGCGCGAGCCCCACGCGCAGGGCGAGGCGGCCCTCGTCGTCGGGCACCTCCTCGTGGAGGCGGAAGGCGATGTCGACGGCGTCCTCGACGCGCTCGCAGACGAAGAGGATCTCGTCGCCGAGGGTCTTGACGATGCGCCCGCGGCGGCGCGCGACGACGTCGGCGGACACCGTCTCGAAGCGTTCGAGCAGCGCGCGCAGCTCGACCTCGTCGATCTTCCGGGACAGGCTGGTGAACCCGACGATGTCCGCGAAGCCCACCACGACGCGGTTCTCCGACGGCCCGTCACCGTCGGGGCGGGCGAGCGTCGAGAGCATCCGCCCGGCGGTCACGGCGAGGTGGCGGCGCCAAACGTAGGACTGGAGCTTCTCGAGGGTCGGGACGAGCGCCTCGACGGCGTCGACGATCGCGTCCGGGTCGTGGGCGAGGCCCGCGTCGGCGATGGTGCGGCGCACGAGCGTCGCCTGCCACTCGGCGAGGCGGCCGAGGCCTTGGCCGAGCGCGCGGGCGACTGCCAGCTCCTCGGCCTCGTCGAACGTGTCCTCGTCGAGCAGGCGCCCCGAGAGCTCGAGCGCGTCGACGTCGGCCTCGGCGAACCCGCGCACGTCGTCTGGCGTGGCGGGGAAGCCGAGCGAGCTCCACAGCCGCGAGGTGTGCTCCGGGGTGAAGCCGGTGCGGTCCTGGACCTCGCCGCGCGTCATGGTCCGGGGGCCGCGGAGGAGCAGGTCCTCGATCCGCTCCTGCGCCCGCGCCCACCGCTCGGCGTCGGCGGGCGCGGGGTCCGGACCCGCCGTCACGTGGTGTGGACGATGAGGACGTCGCTGCCGGCGCGCCGGGAGATGCCCTGCGGGACCGAGCCGAGCAGGCGGCCCGCGAGGCTGTTCAGGCCCCGGTTGCCGACGACGACCAGGTCGGCCTTGCGGTCGGTGACGACCTCGACGACCCGCTCGATCGGGTCGCCCTGCACGGCCACGGTGTCGATCTCGACCGAGCCCTTGGCGGCGGCGCGCTCGCGGGCGTCGCGCAGCGTCTCCTCGGCCGGCGTCGACCCGATGACGTGGAAGGCCGCGTCCTCGCCCAGCGCCTGCTCGGCCTCGCCGGTCGACTTCGCCGGCTTGTAGGCGCAGATGATGAGCAGCAGGGCCTTGCTGTCGGCCGCGATCGTCGCCGCGCGGTCGACGGCGCGGAACGACGACTCCGAGCCGTCCGTGCCGACGGCCACGGTCTGGTAAGCACCCATCGCGGAGAATCCCTCCTCCTCGGTGGCGGGTCACGAACCCGTCACGATTACGGTTCGCGAGCGTACCGCTACTGCTCCGTTCGGACGCTCCGGGCCCCGAACAGCGTTCCCCTGATCAGGTGACCGCGGAGGCGGGGTGTCAGTCGTCCGAACAACGACGTCATGGCCGCCAGGGATGCGCCGACGTCCTCACGGGCGTCCAGATAGGCGCGGCGGTGGCCGTCGGGCAGCGAGAAGAAGCGCTCGAAGAACGCCGGCACCTCGCCGGGCGGCATCGCCAGCAGCGTCTCCAGGCCGCGGCGGCGCAGGGCGTGCACGGTGACCGCCGCGGGGGAGCGCACGACCCGGCGGGCCGCGCGGGCGACGCCGATCGGCTCCGTCCCGCCGCGGAGGGCGTCGGCGAGCACGGTGGCGACGCGCGGCGACAGGCACAGCGAGGTGGCGAGGCTGAAGCCCGACGCCGGGTGCACGAGCGGGTCGGCCGCGCCGACCGCGACGACGCCCGAGGGGGAGCGGTGTCGCGGCGAGTCGACGGGGAAGCGCACCTTCTCGACGTCGGCGGGGTCGTCGGGGATCTCCGCGTCGGTCAGCCCCGCCGCGCGCAGCCGGGCCCGCAGCCGGGCGCGCAGCTCGGGCATGGGGAGCCCCGGACGGCGGGCGAGCGAGGTCTCCTCGAGCAGCACCCGCTCGTCGTCGAGGGGCACCGCGTAGAGGAACGTCGGCCAGCCGGGCCGGCCGTGGGCGGGGCGCCAGTCCATGAACAGCAGCCGGTCGCCGCTGACCCGGGCCGCCACCGCGCGGGGCACGACCACCCCGAACGCCGTCTGCTCGGCCCGCGGGCGGCCGCTGTCGATCTCGCGGGCCGTCCCGCGCCGGGCCAGGGCCTGGCGGGCGCCGGTGGCGTCGACGACGACGCGGGCGGTGACGGTGCTGCCGTCCTCGAGCACCAGGGACGGGTGGCGCCCGGCGCCGGCCGGGGTCACACCGACACCGCGCCCGCGCCGGACGGCGACCACGGGGTCGGTGAGGTGCGCCTGGAGCGCGGCGGTGTCGAGCACGACGTACTCGTCGGGGAGCTCGTGGGTGCGCTGCGCGATCGCCACGCCCGGCCCGCGCGCGGCGACGAGCTCGCCGGGCAGGTCGTCGGGCAGCTCGTGGGTCCAGGCGCCGTAGGTGTGGGTCCAGGCCCGCTGCGGGCGGGGGTCGACGAGCAGGGTGCGCAGGTCGCGGGCGGCGCACGAGCGCGCGAGAGCCCGGCCGGCGGGTCCCGCGCCGGCCACGACGACGTCGGCGACCGGGGCGGCGGGACTCACCTGTCGCGGTCCTCGGCCTCGGCGCGCGCCATCTCCTCCAGGGCGGCGCGGTCGGCCTTGGCCCGGGCGTTCCAGCGGCGCATCTCGGGCGGGTACCCGGTGACCGTGACGTCGTGGCACGCGACCTTCACCGAGCGCGCCAGCTTCTCCGCGGCCCGCGGCGTGCCGACCCGCCGGCGCGTCCACTCGCCGTCGAACGCCACGGCGACGACGGTGGTGTCGGTCGCCGTGGTCTCCGGCTCGACGTAGAACGCGACGCCCTCGCGGGACTTCGCGAAGGCCCGGAGGTGCTCGAGGTCCGCCGGGCCGCCCTCGCGGTCGAGCACCTGGCGCTGGCCGCCCGCGCCCACACCGCTCGAGCCGCCGCCGCGGCGCCACCTGCTGAACAGACCCATGGGCACCTCCTGATCACGTCCATTGTGCCCGTGTCCGGTTGAGATGGCCGTTGGGTTCATGACCGGGCGTCACGTGCTCCCGGTCGCCAGCATCCCGCCGTCGACGCGCACGGTCTCTCCGGTGATCCAGGACGCCGCGTCGGACACGAGGAACCCGACCAGGGCGGCGACGTCCTCCGGGGTGCCGAGCCGCTTCATCGGGTAGCGCGACGCGACCTCGTCCTCGCCCTGCACGTAGAGGGCCTCGGCGAAGCGGGTCTTCACCACCGCGGGCGCGACGGCGTTCACCCGGATCGTGGGCCCGAGCTGCCACGCGAGCTCCTCGGTGAGCCGGATCAGCGCGGCCTTCGACGCCCCGTAGGCGCCGATCACGCCGCTGGAGCGGAAGCCGCCCACCGACGCCATGTTGACGACCGCGCCGCCGTGCTCGCCCATCCACGCGCGGTAGGCCTCCTGGACGAAGCCCAGCGCGGCCACGACGTTCACGTCGAAGATCTTCGACACCGCGGCGAGGTCGGCGTGCACGAGCGGGCCGTACTGCGGGTTGATGCCCGTGTTGTTGACCAGCACGTCCAGCGACCCGAAGCGCTCGACGGTCCGGTCGACGGCCTCGGTCCGCGACGCCGCGTCGCCCGAGTTGCCCGGCAGGGCCAGCACCCGGTCCGGCGCACCCAGCGACGCCGCCGCCTCGTCCAGCTCCGCCTGCTTGCGCGCGGTGATGGTGACCGCGGCCCCGCGCTCGAGCAGGTGCCGGGCGACACCGAGGCCGATCCCGCGGCTCGCGCCCGTGACGAGCGCCGCGCGGCCGGTGAGATCCCGGGGGACAGGGGACGTGGCGTCGGTCATGCGCGCACCCTAGAGCGGGGAACGAGGATCAGCGCCAGGTAAACTGGACCCTCGGCGAGGCCGCGTCCGCCCGCCCCGACGACCCCTCACCGAGGACTTCTCCAGTGATCACCGCGTCCGATCTCGAGCTGCGCGCAGGCTCCCGCGTCCTGCTCGCCGGGGCGACCCTGCGCGTCCAGCCGGGCGACCGGATCGGTCTGGTCGGGCGCAACGGCGCGGGCAAGACGACGAGCCTGCGCTGCCTCGCGGGCGTCGGCGAGCCCTACGGCGGCACCATCCGCTCGACGGGCCCGGTAGGCTACCTGCCGCAGGACCCGCGCGAGGGCGACCTCACGGTGCTGGCGCGCGACCGGGTGCTCTCCGCGCGCGGGCTCGACGAGCTGCTGCGCGAGATGGAGAAGACCCAGACCGCGATGGCCGAGCTCGCCGACGACGCGGCGCGCGACAAGGCCATCGCGAAGTACGGCCGCCTCGAGGAGCGCTTCGCCGACCTCGGGGGCTACGCCGCCGAGAGCGAGGCCGGGCGGATCTGCTCGAACCTCGGCCTGCCCGGCCGGGTGCTCACCCAGCCGCTGCGCACGCTCTCGGGCGGTCAGCGCCGGCGCGTGGAGCTCGCCCGCATCCTGTTCGCGGCCAGTGGTGACGCGGGCGGCAACGCCGGGACGACGCTGCTGCTCGACGAGCCCACCAACCACCTCGACGCCGACTCGATCGGCTGGCTGCGCTCGTTCCTCCAGGCCCACGAGGGCGGGGTCGTGGTGATCAGCCACGACACCGAGCTCATCGAGGCCGTGGTCAACAAGGTGTGGTTCCTCGACGCCACGCGCGGCGAGCTCGACGTCTACAACATGGGCTGGAAGAAGTACCAGCAGGCCCGTGCCGACGACGAGGCCCGGCGGCGCCGCGAGCGCGCCAACGCCGAGAAGAAGGCGGGCGCGCTGCAGGTCCAGGCCGCGAAGATGGGCGCGAAGGCCACCAAGGCCGTCGCGGCCAAGCAGATGGCACGCCGCGCGCAGGCGATGCTCGACGGCCTCGACGAGCAGCGCGTCGACGACAAGGTCGCCCACATCCGCTTCCCGGCGCCCGCCTCGTGCGGCCGGGTGCCGATGACCGCCGAGGGCCTGTCGAAGACCTACGGCTCGCTCGAGGTGTTCTCCGGCGTCGACCTCGCGGTGGACCGGGGCTCGCGGGTCGTCATCCTCGGGCTCAACGGCGCGGGCAAGACGACGCTGCTGCGCATCCTCGCGGGCGCCGAGACCCCCGACACCGGCGAGGTGGTGCCCGGCCACGGCCTGCGCACCGGCTACTTCGCCCAGGAGCACGACACGCTCGACATGGAGCGCAGCGTCTGGGAGAACGCCCGCAGCGCGGCCCCGGACACCCCGGAGCAGCAGCTGCGCACGCTGCTGGGCGCCTTCATGTTCACGGGCGAGCAGCTCGAGCAGCCCGCGGGCACGCTGTCCGGCGGCGAGCGCACCCGCCTCGCCCTCGCCGGCCTCGTGTCCAGCGCGGCCAACGTGCTGCTGCTCGACGAGCCCACCAACAACCTCGACCCGGCGAGCCGCGAGAAGGTCCTCGACGCCCTGCGGCGCTTCGAGGGCGCGGTCGTGCTCGTCACCCACGACCCCGGTGCGGTCGAGGCACTCGAGCCCGAGCGCGTCATCCTGCTGCCCGACGGCACCGAGGACCATTTCTCCGCCGATCACCTGGAACTCGTCGAGCTCGCCTAGTGAACGCACATTCAGTGACGAGTTAGTGCAGCTCCCGAAGGATCAGACAAACGGACGTCGATCACTCCGATCGGCCGAACCGCTTACCGATCACGGGAAATGTGCGATGGCGCACACTCCTCCGAACGATCATCATGGGTCGACCGGACCTGCGGTGGGACGAGGGGTGGACACGAGATGGCCGACCTGAAGAAGGGTGCGCGGATCACCGGCACCCAGCGCGACAAGCTCGCCAACGACCTGAAGAAGAAGTACGAGAAGGGCGCGAGCATCCGTTCGCTCGCCGAGTCCACGGGACGCTCGTACGGATTCGTGCACCGCGTCCTCTCGGAATCGGGTGTGACGCTGCGGGGGCGCGGGGGAGCCACGCGCACCAAGAAGAAGTAGTCGCCCCTTGACCTCGACCATCGTCGAGGTCGCACGCTCGCGGGGCAGACGGTCCTCACGAGCGACGGGAGCGGGCGATGGACGCCTGGTCGTTGATGCAGTCCGCGGCACAGGCGGGCACGGTGCCGCGGTCGGTGCCGAAGGGGACGCTGCCGCGCATCTGGCGCTTCGCCGCGCGCCACCACAGGACGCTCGCGGTCTTCCTGCTGCTCTCGACGTCCTCGGCGGTGATCGGCGTCGCCGTGCCCGTGCTGGCCGGGCGCGTGGTCACCGCGATCACCGACAGGTCGGCGCCGTCGGTCGTGGTCACCATCGCGCTGGTGATCGCGGGCCTGGCGGTGCTCGACGCGGGGCTGACCCTCGGCGAGCGCTGGCTGTCCGCCCGCATCGGCGAGGGGCTGATCTACGACCTGCGCCGGGCCGTGTTCGCGCACGTCCAGCGCATGCCGCTGGCGTTCTTCACCCGCACGCGCACCGGGTCGCTGGTCAGCAGGCTCAACAACGACGTGATCGGGGCCCAGCGCGCCTTCACCTCGACGCTCTCGGGCCTCGTCACCAACGTCATCCAGCTGGTCCTGGCGATCGTCGTGATGGTCGCCCTGGCGTGGCAGGTGACGCTGCTGGCGCTCGTCCTGCTGCCGATCTTCCTGCTGCCCGCGCGGCGGATGGGCCGCAAGATCGCGGCGCTGCAGCGCGAGTCCGCGGACCTCAACGCCGCGATGACCGGCCAGATGACCGAGCGCTTCTCGGCGGGCGGCGCCACGCTGGTCAAGCTCTTCGGGCGTCCCCAGGCCGAGGCCGACGAGTTCGGTGACCGCGCCGACCGCGTGCGCGGGGTGGGCGTGCGCACGGCCATGGTCAGCCGCGTCTTCCTGACCTGCCTCACCCTCGTCGCCGCGCTCGCCCAGGCGCTGGTCTACGGGCTCGGCGGCTGGCTCGCGGTCACCGGGCGCCTCGACGCCGGTACGGTCGTCAGCCTCGCGCTGCTGCTCACGCGCCTGTACGCGCCACTGACCTCGCTGGCCAACGCGCGGGTCGACGTCATGAGCGCGCTGGTCAGCTTCGAGCGCGTCTTCGAGGTGCTCGACCTGGAGCCGGCCCTCGAGGAACCGGAGCGCCCGACCCCGCTGCCCGCGGGCCCGCTCGGCGTCACGGCCCGCGCGGTGCACTTCACCTACCCCTCGGCGTCGTCGGTGTCGCTGGCCTCGCTGGAGGAGGTCAGCAGGCTCGACGACCGCGCCGGGCACGAGGTCCTGCACGGCGTGGACCTCACCGTCGCGCCCGGGCGGATGCTCGCGCTGGTCGGGCCGTCCGGGGCGGGGAAGTCGACGATCGCCTCCCTGATCCCGCGGCTCTACGATGTCGACTCCGGGGAGATCACGGTCGGCGGGGTCGACGTGCGCGAGCTCTCCTTCGCCGACCTGCGCGACGGCGTGGGCGTCGTCACCCAGGACGGCCACCTGTTCCACGACACCGTCCGGGCCAACCTGCTCTACGCCGCGCCGGACGCCACCGAGGCGCAGCTGCGCGAGGCGATGGTCCGGGCCCGGCTCGGCGACCTCCTCGACGCGCTGCCCGCCGGCCTCGACACGGTGGTGGGGGAGCGCGGGCACCGGCTCTCCGGGGGCGAGCGCCAGCGCCTGACGATCGCGCGCCTGCTCCTGGCCTCGCCGCGGGTCGTCATCCTCGACGAGGCCACCGCCCACCTGGACTCCGAGTCCGAGCACGCCGTGCAGGAGGCGCTGACCGAGGCGCTCGTCGGCCGCACGTCCGTGGTCATCGCGCACCGGCTCTCGACGGTCCGGGCCGCGGACACCATCGCGGTGGTCGAGCACGGGCGCGTCGTCGAGCAGGGCACGCACACGACGCTGCTGGAGCGCGGCGGGCGGTACGCGGACCTCTACCACACGCAGTTCGCGCCGTCGCAGAGCGCCGCCTGAGCGATCACTCACTGTGATGTTCGCATCCGGGACACTTGCTGTTCGACCCCCTGCGAGGCGCCGGACCCGCGTGTAGCGTCGCTGAGCGTCCGTGTGCATTCGCTGCCGCGGCCCCGGCGTTCACCGCCGGTGGTCGGTCGATCAGGGAGGTCCTGTGCCGGCACCGTCTCCCTCCGTGCGGTCCAACGGCTCCGCGGACGTCGCACCGGCCGACCCCCCGATGGACCAGGGGCGGCCCCGCATCGCGCTCGACCCCACCACGCCGCTCACCGAGCGCGCGGTCGCCGAGGCCTACGTCGCCTCGGTGTGCTTCAAGCACGGGCCGCCGCGCCTGGTCGGCACCGAGCTGGAATGGCTCGTCCGCCACGTCGACGACCCCACCCGTCCCCTCGACCCCGCCGTGCTGGCCCGCGCCCTCGGACCGCACGCGCCCTCCACCCTCGCGCCCCACGAGATCGTCAACGGCTCCGGTCCCGCGCCCCTCCCCGCAGGCGGCACGATCACCGTCGAGCCCGGTGGCCAGGTGGAGATCGCCAGCCCGCCCCTGCCCGGCGTCGGCGCCCTCGTGCGTGCCGTCCGGACCGACGTCGCGGGCCTGCACACCCTCCTCGCCGCCGAGGGCCTCACCACGGCGCCGCGGGCGAGCGACCCCCTCCGCCCGCCCCGGCGGCTGCTCCAGGTCCCGCGGTACGCGGCGATGGAGGCGACGTTCGACCGCATCGGCCCGCACGGGCGCACGATGATGTGCTCGACGACGGCCGTGCAGGTCTGCGTCGACGCCGGGGAGGGTGACGAGGTCGCCCGCCGCTGGGCCGCGCTGCACGAGCTCGGGCCGGTGCTGCTCGCCGCGTTCGCGAACTCGCCGGCGGTGCACGGCCGCCGCACCGGCTGGAAGTCGTCGCGCTGGGCGGCCTGGATGGCGCTCGACCCCGAGCGCACCGGCCCGCCCCGCACGCTCGACGCCGACCCGGCGGCCGCGTACGCGCGCCGCGCGCTCGACACCCGGCTGCTCTGCGTGCGCCGCGAGGGCGCCGACGGCGTGTCCTGGGACGCGCCGGACGTCACCTTCGCCGAGTGGATCGACGGGGCGCTCGAGCCCGCGCCGACCCGGGCCGACCTCGACTACCACCTCACGACGCTCTTCCCGCCCGTGCGCCCGCAGGGCCACCTCGAGGTCCGCTACCTCGACCAGCAGGCCGGCGACGAGTGGGTCGTCCCGCTGGTCGTCGTGGCCGCGCTGATGCAGGACCCGGACACGGTCGCCCGGGCCCGCGCCGCCGCCGAGCCCGCCGTCGACCGCTGGACCGCGGCGGCCCGCCACGGCCTCGCCGACCGCGTCCTGCGCCGGGCCGCGGGCGACGTGTTCGCCCAGGCGCACCGCACGCTGGCCGGGCCGGCGTTCGCCGACCTCCCGGACGACGTGCACGAGCTCGTCGACCGCGTGATCACCGAGCGGGTGCTGCGCGGCCGGTGTCCCGCCGACGACCCCCTCGACGCCGCCGAGGCCGGCCTCGCCCCCGCGCGGGCGCCGAGCCCCGACGACGCCCCCGACGAACCCGAGACCGTCGCACCGACCCTCCTCGGAGGTGAGCGTCCATGACCGCCCCCACCGCCCGGGACAGCGGCGCACTCCGCCGGCGCCTGGCCGCCGAGCTCGCCGCCGCCCGCGCCCGCACGCGCGCGCTGACGCACGACGTCTTCGCCGGCGACGACCCCGACTTCACCCGCCAGCACTCCCCGCTGATGTCGCCGTTCCACTGGGACCTCGCGCACATCGCGAACATGGAGGACTACTGGCTCGTGCGCCGCGGCGCGCCCGACAGCGACCTCGTCGCGGGCGTGCGCGAGGACGTCGACCACCTCTACGACGCGTTCACCAACCCGCGCGCCGGGCGTTCCGCGCTGCCCCTGCTGGACCCGGCCGAGGCGCGCGTCTACGGCGACCGGGTGCGCGAGAAGGCCCTGGAGCACCTCGAGGCCGGCTCCTTCGACGAACGCCGCACCCTCGCCGAGGGCTTCGTCTTCTCCATGATCGTGCAGCACGAGCAGCAGCACGTGGAGACGATGCTCGCGACCCACCAGCTGCGCGCCGGCACGCCGGTCCTGCACGCCGACCCGCCGCCGCCCGCCGTCGTGGCGGGGCTCGCGGGCACCGAGGTGTTCCACCCGGGCGCGGAGTTCCTCATGGGGACCTCGTCCGAGGCCGCCGCGCTCGACAACGAGAAGCCGGCGCACCCCGTGCGCGTCGACGACTTCTGGCTCGACGCCGCACCGGTCACCAACGCCGAGTACGCGCGCTTCGTCGACGCCGGTGGCTACCGCGACCGGTCGCTCTGGTCCGAGGCCGGCTGGGACCACATCACCGCCGAGGGCTGGACGGCGCCCATGACCTGGGAGCACGTCGACGGGCGGTGGCACCGGACGTCGTTCGGGGAGCGCCAGGCCATCGACGACGTCGGCGACCAGCCCGTGCTGCACGTCTGCTTCCACGAGGCCGCGGTGTACGCCGCGTGGGCGGGCAAGCGCCTGCCGACCGAGGTCGAGTGGGAGTTCGCCGCCCGCCACGACCACGCCACCGGCACCACGCGCCGCTTCCCGTGGGGCGACGAGGACCCGACGCCCGAGCGCGCCAACCTCGACCAGCGCCACCTGCAGCCCGCCCCGGTCGGCGCCTACCCGGCCGGCGCGTCGCCGCTGGGCGTGCACCAGCTGGTCGGCGACGTCTGGGAGTGGTGCGACTCGGGGTTCGAGGGCTACCCGGGCTTCGAGCCGTTCCCGTACAAGGAGTACTCCGAGGTCTTCTTCGGCGGCGACTTCCGGATGCTGCGCGGGTCGTCGTTCGGCGTCGGCACCCCGAACGCCCGCACGACCTTCCGCAACTGGGACCTGCCGATCCGGCGCCAGATCTTCTCCGGCTTCCGCTGCGCCCGGTCCGCCTGACGTGTGCCGCCACCTGGCCCGCGTGGGTCCGACGCCGGTCACCCTCGCGTCGCTGGTGACCGAGCCCGAGCACTCGCTGCTCGTCCAGAGCTACGCGCCGTCCGACATGCGCGGCGGCGGCACCGTGAACGCCGACGGCTTCGGTGTCGGGTGGCTCGGGCCGGCCGACTGGCACCTCTACCGGCGCGACGACCCGATGTGGACCGACGCGTCGTTCCTCGACCTCGCGCGCGGGGTGGAGACGACCGCGCTGATGGCGGCCGTGCGCTCGGCGACGGTCGGCATGCCGGTGTCGACGGCGGCGTGCGCGCCGTTCCGGGCCGACGGCCTGCTGTTCAGCCACAACGGCGTCGTCCGTGGCTGGCCCGACAGCATGGCCGACCTCGCCGCCACGCTGCCCGCGCTCGACCTGCTCACCCTCGACGCCGCCACCGACTCGGCCCTGCTCTGGGCCCTGCTGCGCGCCCGTCTCGCCGCCGGAAAGGACCTCGCCGACGCGGTGGCGGGCGTCGTCGCCGACACCCTCGTGGCCGCCCCCGGCTCGCGCCTGAACCTGCTGGTCGGCGACGGCGAGCAGGTCGTCGCCACGGCCGTCGACCACGCGCTGTCCTACCGGACGCACGCCGACGGTGCCGTCACCGTCGCCTCCGAGCCCCTGGATCCCGACCCCACGTGGATCCCCGTCCCCGACGGCTCCCTGCTCGTCGCCCGTCACGGCGGGGTGCACGACCCGCCCGCCGTGACCGTGTCGCCGCTCGAGACCCGGCGCTGACACCCGACCGTTCCCGACGCCGTGAACGCCGCGCGCGCCCGACCGGCGCGTGCCCCGACCCCAGGACGTGACCCGACACCGATGAGCCTGCCCGCGCTCGACGTACATCTCACCGCCGAGGACGCCGACGCCGCCCTCCGCGCCGACGCCCGCCGGGGCCTGACCTCCACCCCCAAGGTGCTCACCCCGCAGTGGCTCTACGACGCCCGGGGCAGCGAGCTGTTCGAGCAGATCACCGCGCTGCCGGAGTACTACCCCTTCACCGCCGAGCGCGAGGCGCTCGCGGAGCACGCCGACGCGATCGCCCGCACCGCGGCCGCCGACACCCTCGTCGAGCTCGGCTCCGGGTCGTCGTCGAAGACCCCGGTGCTGCTCGACGCGCTGCACCGCGCGGGCACGCTGCGCCGCTACGTCCCCGTCGACGTGTCGCCGTCGGCGCTCGAGGACGCCGTCCCCGGCCTGGTCGCCGCGTACCCGGGCCTCGACGTGCACGGCGTCGTCGCCGACTTCACCTCCGACCTGCGCAGCGTGCCCCGCGACGGGCGCCGCCTCGTCGCGCTGCTCGGCGGGACGCTGGGCAACTTCGAGCCCGACGGGCGCAAGGCGTTCCTCGCCGCGCTCGCCGACGCCCTCGACCCGGGGGAGGCGTTCCTCGTCGGCACCGACCTCGTCAAGGACGAGGCGACGCTCGTGGCGGCCTACGACGACCCGCAGGGCGTCACCGCGGCGTTCGACCTCAACGTGCTCGCGGTGCTCAACCGGGTGCTGGGTGCCGACTTCGACCCCGACGGGTTCGAGCACCTCGCGGTCTGGGTGCCGCAGTCGAGCCGGATCGAGATGCGGCTGCGCGCCCGGCGGGCGATGCACGTCCGGGTCCCCGAGCTCGATCTCGAGATCGACTTCGCCGACGGCGAGGAGATGCGCACCGAGATCTCGACGAAGTTCACGCGGGAGCGGGTGCGCGACGAGCTGGCCGCCGCGGGGTTCTCCCACGACGGGTGGTTCACCGACCCGCGGGGCCGGTTCGCGCTGTCCCTGGCCGTGCGTCACTGAGGGGCACGAGCGGCGACGAGATCCCCCGGGACAGGCCCGTCGCCAGGGACGACGCCACCGACGACACGGTGGCCGAGGGAGTGCGGTCGGCGCTCGGTGCCGCGGCGCTGCGCGGGGCCATGGCCGAGAGCGGCGCCCCGCTGGGCATCGGGACGTCGGCCGGGGCGCTCTCGTCGTCGTCCTCCTCCGGCGCGGTGTCCTCCGGGGCTGGCTCCTCGACGACCCAGCTGCCGTCGACCGGCCGCCGGGCCAGCGTGGGCCCGGCGGTGAGCGCCTCCACCGAGACGGTGCGCAGGCGCAGCCGGGCCCGGGTGACGTGGCGCGGTGCCCCGCGCACGACGACGGCCACCACCAACCGCTCGCCGTGCGGATCGGGCACGGCGTGGAGCAGGTGGTGGTGGCCGTCGTCGGTGCTCACGGTCAGCTCCGCGAGGGACGCGGAGACGACGGTGCCGGCCTTGACCATGTCGGCGTGGGCCGCCCCGAGCAGCTCGAGGTCGGCGAGCCCGGGGTGGTCGCCCGGGTCGTCGACGTAGCCGTCGAGGATCAGCCCGCTGTCGACGTCCACGAGGGTGGCGGCGACGATGCGGCGGTCGTCGAGCAACGGGCGCAGCACCGCCGACAGCCCGTCCGACCGCACGCACGTCAGGTGGCGGTGTCGCCCCACCCTCGCGGCTCCCTCCTGGTCGTGGGTGTCAGCGACGTCCGGCCTGCTGGTAGTAGCCCTGGTCCTGCGCCGGCACGGACGCCTGCGACGACGGGTCGTCGAGGTAGAAGCGCTGGCCGATCACCTTGAGGTCGCGGCGGGCCATCGCGAGGTTGGCCTGCTGGCGGTTGAGCACCAGGTAGAAGAACAGCTTGTCGTCGCCGTTGGAGTAGATCGGCCGGATGAGGTGGTACTGCGTGTCGAGGGTGATCAGGATGTCCTCGATCGTCTCGCGCAGGCCCAGCTTCTGCATCACGTCGAACTTCGCGCGCACGACCTCGCTGTTGCCGGGGGCGGCGACGTCCAGGTCGAACTCGGCACTGCCGCCGCGTGACCCGAGGGTCATGCCGCTGTCGTAGTCGACGATCGCCACGGCGAACGCGCCCTTGATGTTGGCGGCGGCGTTCAGGGCGTACTCGACATCACTCATGGGTTCCTCCGTATCGGGGTCGCTCCGGGGGAGCGGGTGGTGGTCTTCTCGGGGCTGCCGGCCAGCGCGGCCTGGGGTGTCCGGCCCATGCGGAGCAGTCCGGCGAGGACGCGCCGCAGGGTCTCCGGGTCGGAGCGCCAGCGCTGGCCGAGCACACCGGCGGAGTCCTTCGGCAGCTCCGCGTCCGCCGGCTCCGGGATCGGCCCGGCCGGCAGGTCGGACGCGGCCGGGGGCCGGCGGGGCCAGGGGAGCTCCGGCACGGTCGCCGGGAGCTCCCGTGTCGGCGGCGGTGCCGCCGACGTGTCTCGCGACGGGGCCGGAGCCGGATCGGGCCGCGGGGCCCACGGCCGGGCCGCCGGTGGGGCGGGGGCCTGTGCCGGCGGTCGCGAGATGGACGGCGGGGCCGGCGGGGCGGGCAACGCGGCCGGGGCTCCCCGGACCGTCGCCGCCGTGGACGTCGCCGGACCCGTCGACGTGCTCGTCGGCGACGCTGCCGGCGGGCGGATCGGGGGTGGCACGCGGTCCGGCCACGGGTTCGACCGGGCCGCGCCGGGCGGGGCCGCCGACGGCGTGGCGGACAGGGCCGGGGACGGACCCCGGGACCGGTCTGCGGACGCGGACGTCGACGACGGGCCCGCGGGGAGCTCGGCGGGCCCGGCCGGGACCGGGGGCCGGCTCGCCGCGGGAGCCTGGGGGGAGGTGAGCGCCGCGAGGCGCCGGCGGGCGAGGGCGAGGTTGCCGTCGTCGCGGCGGACCCGGAGGTAGACCCAGCCGGTGGCCGGCACGCCGACGGCACGCAGCAGGTGGTGGGCCGTGTCGGTGGTGACGATGACGTCGTCGAGGGCGAGGTCCCGGTCGCCCGCGACGGCGGCGGCGCGGCGGCCCCAGGCGAGCACGGCGGCGGCGGTGCCCTCGTCGGTGCCGATCTCGTCGACCACGCGGCGGTCGTGGCCGTCCGGGTCGGTGTCGGTGACGAGCGCGTGGGCGAGGCCCGGGAGGTCCTGCAGCGAGGCGAGCACGGGTGCGGCGGTCACCACGGAGGCGGGGCTCGGGGGAGCGCCCGGGGCAGGCCCTGGGGGAGCCGCACGTGTCGCCGCCGTGATCACGAATTCCTCTCGCTCGCAGCTCGGTGGAGTCACGAGCCTAGGAACGAAAGTCACGGAGAGCAATTGGCCGTTCGGCTGACGGTGCCTGGCCGGGTGACGTATCGATCGTCCGTGGACGGAGTGATTACTCTACGCCGAACGGCCCTGCGCTCTCAGCGTTCAGCGGGTGGCTGTTCGCACGAGGGTGACCGGCTACTCGAACGGCGCATCGGAAGGACGCCTCACGAACCGGGCTGCTATCTCACGCCGAGGCGCGCGGGACCAGCCGCGACCACAGACCCCCGCCACGACGGTCGGGCGAGGCGTCGACGGGCTCGCCGGCCGCGGAAGCGCACGTCTCACAGCGTGACGCCGGCGGAGCCGAGAGCGAGGACGCCCAGACGGTCGCGCGGCACATCGCCTCGAAGCGCCCGTCGCCGCCCTGGGCGGCCAGGAACGCGGCGTCGGAGACCGCGTGGTCGGCGCCGTCGACGGCGCACGTCAGCCACATCGTGCGGTTGCGCTTCACGACGCCACCCCGGCGACGTCGTCCGTGCCCAGGAGGTCGTCGAACGCCCCGCGCTTGATGTCGGCGAGGAAGTCGCGCATCTCGGCGACGGAGAAGACGAGGGCGGGGCCCTCCGGGAAGCGGGAGTTGCGCACCGCGACGCCGTGGGAGCGCACCGGAGCGAGCTCGACACAGTTGCCCTGCTTGCCGGAACGGGCGCTCTTGCGCCACGTCACGTCGGGCAGAGCGTCGTGTGCATTCGGCACCTGGGCCATGCGACCGCCTCGATCGTCTGCACGTGCATCCGTCGAGGGCGAGCCTAGCAACCGTACGGATCATCTGCACGTGCATGTGACGTCGGCGCGCCATGACGACGCGCACCCGGAGCCCGCTCAGCGCTCCGCGGCGAGCTTCGTGAGGTACTGCTTCGTCTCGTCGGGCGTCAGCGCGTCGACGGCCACCCGGTCCATGACGCGGCTGTACTGCTCGACCTCGGGCCGCTTGTCCAGGTACGTCGCGTGGGTCAGGTGCTCCTGGTACACGAGGTCGGGCAGCTCGGGCTCGGAGAAGCGCAGGATCGAGAACGTGCTCTCCGCCGCGTAGCCGGACAGCGTGAACGGCAGGACCTGCACGACGACGTTCGGGAGCGCCGAGACCTCGAGGAGGCGCTCGACCTGCCCGACGAGCACCTCGTGGCCGCCGATCGGCCGGTGCAGCACCGACTCGTCGATGATCGCCCAGACCGTCGGCGAGTCGCGGCGCCCGAGCGTCTGCTGGCGGCGCATCCGGACGGTGAGGCGGCGCTCGTCGTCGGGCGTGGCGCGGTCCGGGTGGCCGGAGGTGATGATCGCGCGGGCGTAGTCCTCGGTCTGCAGCAGGCCCGGGACGAACATCAGCTCGTAGGTCTGGATGCGCGAGGCGCTGGTCTCCAGGCCGACGTAGTCCTCGAACCAGTCGGGGAGGACGTCGCCGTAGGGCTGCCACCACCCGGGCTCGTTGGACCGCCGCGTCATGTCGAGGAGGAGCTCGCGCTCCGACTCCTCGGTGATGCCGTACATCGTCAGCAGGTCGGCGACGTCACGCTCCTTGAAGCCGACCTTGCCGGCCTCGAGGCGGCTCATCTTGGAGTCCGACCCCCGGATCGACCAGGCCGCGTCCGAGCGCGCCACCCCGGCACGCTCGCGCAGACGCTTCAACTGGGCGCCGAGGATGATCCGTCGAGCGGTGGGTCCGGTGCCCTCCGGCTCGGTGTGCTCCTGCTCGGCCACGTCTGGTGCGCTCCCCGCTGTCCTCGGGCCCCGCTGCCGGCGCCGGTCGTGCCGCCGAATCCGAGACGTTACACGGCTCCCTGTCCGGATGTCCGCTGATCGACCCGCGGCGGGGGGTGCGGCAGTACCCTCCTAGGGTGATCGACCGTCCGTGATCTCCATCCCGATTGGGTTGCCGATGACCGCTGCGCACTCCTCGTCCCGCTCGGGGGCCGCTCCCGCCTACGTCGACACGAGCAAGGCGAGCATCGCGCGCGTCTACGACACGGCCCTCGGCGGCAAGGACAACTACCCCGCCGACCGCGAGGTCGTCGAGAAGCTGCGCACGGTCGCCCCGGAGATCGGCCAGTTCACGGTCGACCACCGGGCGTTCCTCGTCCGCGCGGTGCGCTTCCTCGCGGGCACGGCCGGGATCGACCAGTTCCTCGACCTCGGCTCCGGGCTGCCCACGGCGGAGAACACCCACCAGGCCGCCCAGCGACTGAGCCCCGAGGCCCGCGTGGTCTACGTCGACAACGACCCGTCGGTCGTCGCGCACGGCCGCGCGCTGCTGGAGGAGAACGACCGCACCTTCTTCTCGCCGGGCGACCTCACGGTGCCCGAGGAGGTGCTCGCCGACCCGGTGGTCACGCGCAACCTCGACTTCAGCCGCCCGATCGGCCTGCTCCAGCTCGGCACGCTGCACCACTACGACGAGAGCAAGCTGTCCTGCGTCGAGATCATGCAGCGCTACATCGACGCGCTCCCGTCGGGCTCGTACGTCGCGCTGAGCCACTTCCTCGACCCCGAGGACGAGAACAGCGTTGTCGCCCGGCGCATGGAGGACGTCTTCCTCCACAGCCCGCTCGGCACCGGCGTCTACCGCACCCGCGACCAGATCCTCGCGATGATGCCGGGCCTCGAGCTCGTCGATCCGGGCCTCGAGCTGTGCGTGAAGTGGTGGCCGGACGGCCCGCAGCTCGCGCCGCTCCTGCCCGCGCAGCACTGCATCGCGGGTGTGGTGGGCCGCAAGCCCTGAGCGGCGAGGACAGGCAGCGCTGGGACGCCCGCTTCACCGGTCTCGGGGCGGGCGAGCCCGGTCCGCCCTCGGCGCTCGTGGGCCGCGAGGACCTCGTCCCCACGGCCGGGCGCGCCCTCGACCTCGCGTGCGGGCGCGGCACCGTCGCGGTGTGGCTGGCGCGCCGCGGCCTGGACGTCGACGCCGTCGACGTGTCGCCCGTGGGCCTCGCCGCCGGCCGGGCGCAGGCGCCCGACGTGCACTGGATCGAGGCGGACCTCGACGACGGCCTGCCCGTCGCCGGGCCGTACGACGTCGTCGTCTGCCAGCGCTTCCGCGACCCCGCGCTCTACCCGGCGCTGATCGGCGTCCTCGCGCCGGGCGGGCTGCTCGTGATCAGCGTGCTGTCCGGGGCCGGCGACGCGGGCGGGCCGTTCCGCGCGCCGCCGGGCGAGCTCCTCGAGGCCTTCGGCGGCGCGCTCGACGTGCGCCACCACGCCGAGGGGCATGGCGAGGAGAGCCTGGTCGCCGTCCGCCGACCCTGACGCGTCACCCGGTCGCGCGTTCCGTGTGATCGGTGTCAGGCATGGTGCCGACGTGGCGTGAGGTCGATACTCGGACGACCAGGCCGCAGGGCCGACCGGGTGACGACGAACGAGGAGGCGCCAGGCGTGGGGCAGCTGTTCATCGACGGAGCGTGGACGACAGCGGTCGACGGGGGGAGGCGGGAGATTCGTTCGCCCGCGGACGGACACCTGGTCGCCGAGGTCGACGAGGCCGGCGCCAAGGACACCGAGCTCGCCATCGCGGCGGCGCGCCGGGCGTTCGACGACCACCGCTGGTCGTCGGTGCCCGCCCCGGAGCGGGGCGCCCTGCTGCTGCGGGTGGCCGATCTCCTCCAGCGCGACAAGGCGCGGCTGGCCCGCGCGGAGACCGACGACACCGGCAAGCGCGTCGCCGAGTCCGAGATCGACATGGACGACATCACCAACTGCTTCCGGTGGTTCGGGCACCTCGCCTCCACCGACGACGGGCGGCTGGTCGACACGGGCATCGCGGCCGCGCGCAGCAAGGTCGTGCACGAGCCCGTCGGGGTGTGCGGGCTGATCACGCCCTGGAACTACCCGCTGCTGCAGACCGCGTGGAAGGTCGCGCCGGCGCTGGGGGCGGGCTGCTCGTTCGTCCTCAAGCCCAGCGAGCTCACCCCGCACACGGCGATCATCCTCATGGAGCTGCTCGCGGAGGCGGGCGTGCCCGACGGGGTCGCGAACCTCGTGCTGGGTGCCGGGGCGACCGCGGGCGCACCGCTGTCGACCGACCCGCGCGTCGACATGGTCAGCTTCACCGGCGGGCTCGTCACCGGCCGCAGGATCATGGAGTCGGCGGCGCCCACGGTGAAGAAGGTCGCCCTCGAGCTGGGCGGCAAGAACCCGTTCGTGCTCTTCGCCGACGCCGACCACGAGACCGCCGTCGACAACGCCCTGACCGCGATCTTCCTGCACTCGGGGCAGGTGTGCTCCGCGGGCGCCCGGCTCGTCGTCGAGGAGTCCGCGCACGACCGGATCGTCGACGACCTCGTCGCGCGGGCCCGGCGGATCCGCCTGGGCGGCCCGGACGACCCGGAGACCGAGACCGGGCCGCTGATCTCCGCCGCGCACCGCGACAAGGTCGAGGCCTACGTCGCCGCCGGCGTCGCGGAGGGCGCGGTGCTGCGCTGCGGCGGCGAGCGGCCCACCGACCCGAAGCTCCAGAACGGATACTTCTACCCGCCGACGATCCTCGACCGCTGCACCCAGGACATGAGCGTGGTGCACGACGAGTCGTTCGGCCCGGTCCTCACCGTCGAGACGTTCACCGACCTCGACGACGCGGTCCGCATCGCCAACGACACCGAGTACGGCCTGGCCGGCGCAGTCTTCTCCGCCGACCACGGCACGTGCGAGGAGGTCGCCGCGCGCCTGCGCCACGGCACCATCTGGATCAACGACTTCGGCCCGTACGTCCCGGCGGCCGAATGGGGCGGCTTCGGCCACTCCGGGGTCGGGCGCGAGCTCGGCCGCGCGGGGTTCGCCGAGTACCAGGAGCCCAAGCACATCTGGACCAACACCCGGCCGGGTCCGACCGGGTGGTTCCCCTCTTCTCGGGACACGGAGCGAAGCGGAGCTGGACCCATCGACTCTGCAGGGAGTGGTTCATGACCAGTGACGAGAAAGCCCACAAGCAGGCGAGCGCGGCGGACGCCGAGGACATCGACGAGTTCGGCTACAAGCCGAGCCTCGTCCGGTCCCTCGGCAGCTTCCACACGTTCGCGGCGGGGATCAGCTACATCTCGATCCTCACCGGCACCTTCCAGCTCTTCTACTTCGGGCTCGGGTCCGCCGGACCGGCGTACTGGTGGTCGTGGCCGCTGGTGTTCGTCGGGCAGCTGATGGTCGCGCTGTGCTTCTGCGAGCTGGCCGCCCGCTACCCGGTGGCCGGGTCGATCTACAACTGGAGCAAGCGGCTCTCGAACCACGGCGTCTCGTGGCTCGCCGGGTGGACGATGCTGACCGCGTCCATCGTCTCCCTCGCGGCCGTCGCCCTGGCGCTGCAGGCGACGCTGCCGGAGATCTGGTCCGGGTTCCAGTTCATCCCGGAGGACGTGTCCAACGCCGAGGCGCTCAACGGCGTCATCCTCGCCGCGCTGCTCATCGTGTTCACCACACTGATCAACGCGTTCGGCACCAAGCTGATGGCACAGATCAACTCGACCGGGGTGTTCCTCGAGCTGATCGCCGCCGTCGTCCTGATCATCCTGCTGGCGATCAACATCGTGCGCGGGCCGCAGATCGTGTTCGACACCGGCGGGATCGACGCGAGCGGACGGCCGCTCGGCTACGCCGGGGCGTTCCTCGTGGCGATGTTCGCGTCGCTGTACGTCATGTACGGGTTCGACACGGCGAGCTCGCTGGCCGAGGAGTCGCACGACCCGCGGCGCAACGCTCCCAAGGCGATCCTGCGGGCCCTGTTCTTCTCGTTCGTCCTCGGCGGGCTCATCCTGCTGTTCGCGATCATGTCGGCGCCCGACCTGTCCGACCCGGCGCTGAGCTCGCTGGGCGGTCTGCAGACGCTGATCCTCCAGGTGCTCGGCGGCGGTGTCGGCACCGTCATCCTCATCGCCGTCGTCATCGCGGTCGTCGTCTGTGATCTCGCCGTGCACGCCGCGGCGATCCGGCTGGCGTTCGCCATGAGCCGCGACAACAACCTGCCCGCGGGCTCGAAGCTGTGCACGATCAGCCCGCGCTTCGGCACGCCGGTGGTGTCGTCGGTGACGATCGGCATCATCGCGATCGTCCTGCTGTTCGTCACCTTCAGCCCGCAGATCTACACGGTGGTCACGTCGATCGCGATCATCATGATCTACACGGCGTACCTGCTGGTGACGATCCCGATGCTCGTCCAGCGGGTGCGGGGCACCTGGCAGCCCCGGCCCGACGGCTTCTCGCTGGGCCGGTGGGGCCTGCCCGTCAACATCCTCGCGATCCTCTGGGGCGGGTTCATGACGGTGAACCTCGCCTGGCCGCGCAACGAGGTCTACAACGCGTCCGAGCCGTTCCACTGGTATCTGCAGTGGGGCGGGGTGCTGCTGCCCGGCGTCATCCTGGGCGCCGGCTTCGCCTACTACTGGACGGTCCAGCGCCACAAGACCGGTGTCGTGGCCGAGCACGCCCGCGTCGAGACCCCTGCCGATGTCCCCACCGACAAGCCCGTCCAGGAGGCGTGATGGCCGACCCACAGAGTTCCGGGCGCGAGTTCGACTACGTCGTCGTCGGCGGCGGCACCGCCGGGTCGGCGGTGGCGGCGCGCCTGTCCGAGGACCCGGACGTGTCGGTCCTGCTCGTCGAGGCGGGCCCGTCCGACGTCGGCGACCCGGCGATCCTGAACCTCTGGCGCTGGATGGAGCTGCTCGAGTCCGGCTACGACTGGGACTACCCGATCGAGCCCCAGGAGTTCGGCAACTCCTACATGCGCCACGCCCGGGCCAAGGTGCTCGGCGGGTGCTCGTCGCACAACTCCGCGATCGCCTTCTGGGCGCCGCGCGAGAACCTCGACGACTGGGAGGCCCAGGGCTGCACCGGCTGGGGCGCCGACGAGAGCTACGCGTTCTACCGCAAGCTCGAGACGGCCCTGGACGGCGCCGAGTACGCCGAGCCCCCGGGCCGCGGCACCGACGGGCCGGTGACGATCCGCTCGATCGCGCCGCGCGACCCGTGCGGGAGGGCGCTGCTCGAGGCGTGCGAGCAGGTCGGGCTGCCGACCACCCCGTTCAACACCGGGCGCACGGTGCTGCGGGGGGCGAACTGGTTCCAGGTGAACGCCAACCCCGACGGCACGCGCAGCTCGGCGTCGGCGGCCTACCTGCACCCGATCATGGCCAAGCGCCCGAACCTCGAGGTCTGGACCGGCTACCGCGCCGAGCGCCTGACGTTCGACGACTCCGGCCCCCGCCCGCGCGCCACCGGGGTCGCCCTGCGCACGCCGGACACGCGCTGGACGATCGAGGTCACCGCCCGGCGGGAGACGATCCTGTCGGCCGGGGCGATCGACGGGCCGAAGCTGCTCATGCTCTCGGGGATCGGCCCGGCCGAGCACCTGCGCGAGGTGGGCATCGAGGTCCGCGTCGACGCGCCGGGCGTGGGGGAGAACCTCCAGGACCACCCGGAGGGCCTCGTGCAGTGGGAGGCCCTGCAGACGATGCCGACCGAGTCGGTGCAGTGGTGGGAGATCGGGATCTTCGCCGGCGCCGAGGGCCGGACGACGCCGGACCTGATGTTCCACTACGGGTCGGTGCCGTTCGACCTCAACCTGATCCGCTACGGCTACCCGAGCACCGAGAACACGTTCTGCCTCACGCCGAACGTCACCGGCGCGCAGTCGCAGGGCACCGTCCGCCTGCGCACCCGCGACTTCCGGGACAAGCCCAAGGTCGACCCGCGGTACTTCACCCACGAGCACGACCGCGAGGTGATGATCCGCGGCGTGCGGGTGGCCCGGGAGATCGCGTCGGCCCCGGCGCTCAAGGAGTGGGTGGGCAAGGAGCAGGCACCCGGCGACGCGGCGCAGACCGACGAGGAGATCTTCGACTACATCTCGAAGACCCACAACACGGTCTACCACCCGTCGTGCACGGTGAAGATGGGGCCGGACTCCGACCCGCTCGCGCCCGTGGACCCGCAGCTGCGCGTCCGGGGCGTCGACGGCCTGCGGGTCGCCGACGGGTCGATCATGCCGGACCTGATCACCGTCAACCCCTGCATCACCACGATGATGATCGGCGAGCGCTGCGCCGACTTCATCAAGAACCCGCGCTGACGAGCAGTATCCGGCCTCCGGCGCGGCAGCTCCGCTGCGCTGCGTGCCGCCTCGCGCCGGGCCCGCCCTGATGGACGGGGCGGGCCCGGCGTGATCGTCGCTACGGTGACCTCCCGTGGCACCCGGGGGAGATGTCGTCGACGCGCGGCGCTATCCCCTCGACGACCCCGGGGACCCGGCGTGGCGGGCCGTCGTCGACCGGGCGCGCACGGAGCTGCGGGCCGGGGGGTGCACGGTCCTGCGCGACGTCGTGGCGCCGGAGCACCGCGACCGGCTGCGGGCCGAGGGCGACGCCGTCGCCGGGCACGCGCACGCCGACGTCGCCGAGGTCAACGTCTACAACACCGACCCCGACCCGACGCTGCCCGCCGAGCACCCGGCGCGGGTCGTGCTGCACCGGCGCAACGCGTTCGTGGCGCGCGACCACATCCCCGCCGACCACCTCGTCGCGCGCCTCTACGCCGACCCGGGCCTGCACCGGCTGATCGCCGCCTGTTTCGAGGTGCCCGCGGTGCACCCGCTCGCCGACCCCTACGCCGGCCTGACGCTCAACGTCGTGGCGCCGGGCGACGACCACCCCTGGCACTTCGACACCAACGAGTTCGCCGTCAGCCTGCTGACCCGCGCGCCCGGGAGCGGCGGGGTGTTCGAGTACTGCCCGGGCCTGCGCGCGGCGGGCGACGAGAACCACGCCGGGGTGCGCGCGGTGCTCGACGGCGACCGCGCCCCGGTCCGGCGGCTCGAGCTGCGGCCCGGTGACCTGCAGCTCTTCCGCGGCCGGTTCGCGCTCCACCGCGTGACGCCGGTGGGCGGCGCGACGCCCCGGCACGCCGCGATCCTCGCCTACAGCGAGCGCCCGGGGGTCGTCGGTTCCCCGACGCGGACCCGCCAGCTCTTCGGCCGCGTCGCCCCCGAGCACCTCGCCGGGGCGAGCGTCCGGGGTGACACGCTGCTTGACTGACCGGCCACCCGACCCGAGAGGACCACCATGACCGGGACGTTCGACGCCGAGGACGACCTGCCCCGGGTCCCGGTGCCGACGCTGGCCGCCAGCGCCGAGCAGTTCCTCGCGTGGAGCGAGCCGCTGCTCGACGAGGACCAGCGGGCGGCGACGCGCGCGGCCGTCGACCAGCTCCTGCGTCCCGACGGGCCCGGCCCGGTGCTGCAGGCCGCGCTCGAGGCGTACGACGACGAGCCGACCACCCACAGCTGGCTCGACGACTTCTGGGAGTCGCGCTACCTCGGGCGCCGCGACCGGATCGCGCTCAACGCGAACTTCTTCTTCCTGTTCGCCGACGTCCCCGACGAGCGCGACCAGGCCACGCGGGCCGCGGGCCTCGTGCTCGGCGCGCTCGACCACAAGCACCGCGTCGACACCGAGACGCTGCCGCCGGCCACCCGCAAGGGCTCGCCGATGACGATGGAGCAGCACAAGTTCCTGTTCTCCTCGACGCGCATCCCCGGCGACGACCAGGACACCGCCCGCACGCCCTACACCGACGCCTGGCCCGGACCGTCCCGCGAGCGCCACGTCGTCGTGCTCGTGCGGGGCCACGCGTACCGGATGGACGTCCTCGGGCCCGACGGCACCGCGCACACCGCCGCGGAGATCGCCGACGGGCTGCGGGCGATCCGCGCGCAGGTGGGGGAGACCCGCGGCCCGGGGGTCGGGCACCTGACGACCAAGGCGCGCGCGGCGTGGGCGGCGAGCCGCCGGGCGCTGCTCGCGGAGGGCAACGAGGCGGCGCTGGACGACCTCGAGACCGCGCTGTTCTGCGTGGCCCTGGAGGACGACCGGCCGGGCGACGACCGGGCGATCGGGAAGCAGCTGCTCGGCGGCGACAGCGCGAACCGGTGGTTCGACAAGGCCGTCACGTTCGTCGTGTTCCCGGACGGCACCGCCGGCATCAACACCGAGCACTGCCGCCTCGACGGCACGACGGTGCTCGCGCTCGTCGACGGGGTGCTCGGGTCGTCGACCGCCGAGCACGCGGCGAACCTCGGGGTGCGCTCGCAGGGCGTACCGGGGTCGGCACCGCTGCCCTTCACGGTGACCGACGAGCGCGCCGCCGACATCCGGGCGGCGGGGGAGGACTTCGCGGCGTTCACCGCGTCGGTCGCGACCCGGCTCGTGGTGTTCGACGACCTCGGCAGCGACCGCGCGAAGAAGCTGGGCGTCTCGCCCGACGCGTTCGTGCAGATGGCGTACCAGCTCGCCCACGTCCGCGCGAAGGGCTTCGTGGGCGCGACCTACGAGTCGATCGCGACGCTGCAGTTCCACCACGGGCGCACCGAGGCCATGCGGGTGGTGACCCCGGAGATCCTCGCGTTCACGGCGGCCATGGACGACCCCACGGCCGACGACGCGCGCCGCCGCGAGGCGTTCGAGGCGGCGGCGACGGCGCACGTCCGGCGCGCCCAGGCGTGCCAGGCCGGCGAGGCGCCCGAGCAGCACCTCTGGGAGCTCTCGCTCATCCAGCAGCGCCGCGGCGCGTCGCTGGGTGCCGGCGAGCCGTTGGCGGTCGTCGACTCGCCGGGCTGGCGCGTCATGCGCGACGACTACCTGTCCACCAGCTCGGCGCCGTCGGAGCACGTGCGCGTCTTCGGCTTCGGGTCGACCAGCACCCAGTGCATCGGCGTCGCGTACGTGCTGCTGCCCGGGCGCCTGGTCGTGCACCTGAGCACGCCCGCGACCGTCGGCGAGCAGATGGAGCGCTTCGCGGCCGAGCTGCGGCGGGCCGTCGACGAGATCGCCGCGCTCCTCGGCTGACCCGGTTCGGGGGCGATCACCGTCACTGTGCGTTCGGCGTGAGGTGCTGACCCGGACGTCGTAGCCTCGAGCGGTGACGGCCAGGCCCGACGTCCGGGAGACCGAGCTGGTCCCCCCTCCCCAGCCGACGACCGACGGTCACCGCCCCGTCGAGCCACCCGTCGAGGCCGTCGAGACCGCCGAACCCACCTCCCCGGCACCCTCGGGCGAGACGAGCTGGGTCGTCGCGCTGCTCGTGCTGGTCGCGGGGATGTTCATGTCGGTGCTGGACATCAGCATCGTCAACGTCGCGATCCCGGTGATGCAGAACGACTTCGGGGTCACGACCGAGGACATCTCGTGGGTCTCGACGTCGTACTCGCTGGCCGAGGGCGTGATCGTCCCGGCGAGCGCGTGGCTGGGCCTGCGGCTCGGGCTGGGCCGCGCCTACATCGTCGCGATGATCGGGTTCGCGATCGGCTCGGTGCTCTGCGGGCTGGCCTGGGACCTCAACTCGATGATCGCCTTCCGCATCCTGCAGGCGATCCCCGGCGGCGTGATCCCGGTCGTGGCGCTGACGATGCTCTACAAGATCGTGCCCAAGGACCGGCTCGGCGCCGCGATGGGCATGTACGGCCTCGGGATCGTCTTCGCGCCGGCGATCGGGCCGACGCTCGGCGGTTACCTCGTCGAGTACGTCGACTGGCGGCTGATCTTCTTCATCAACGTGCCGATCGGCATCGTCGGCACGATCGCCGCGATGGTCTGGCTGCCGAACTTCGGCGGCGGCACGTCGCGGAAGTTCGACCTCCCCGGCTTCCTGGCCATCGCCACGGGCCTGTTCGCCCTGCTGCTCGGGCTGCACGAGGCCGAGGACTGGGGCTGGACGTCGTACCCCGTGCTCATCCTGCTCACGTACGGCGTGCTGGCCCTGGCGCTGTTCGTGGTGATCGAGCTCGAGGTCGACCACCCGCTGCTCAACGTGCGGGTGTTCGCGTCCTGGCCGTTCACGAACTCGCTGATCCTCATCGCCGTCATCTCGGCGGGGCTGTTCGGGGTGCTCTTCTACATCCCGCAGTCGCTGCAGCTCAACCAGGGGCTCGGGGCGTTCGAGACGGGCCTGCTGCTGCTCCCGCAGGCGCTCGTGATGGCGGTGATCATGCCGCTGGCGGGGCAGATCTACGACCGGGTCGGGGCCCGCTGGCCCGCCGTCGCGGGGCTGATCATCACGGCGTGGGGCACGTGGATGCTGCGCGACCTCACGATCGACACCTCGCACGGCGACCTGGCGTGGATCCTCGGGTTCCGCGCCGCCGGGATCGGGCTCGCGATGATGCCGATCATGACCGGCGGGCTGTCGGCGCTGCCGCCGCACCGGGTCGACGGGGCGAGCGCGTTCAACACGGTCGTCCAGCGCTCGTCGTCGGCGATCGGGCTGGCGGCCATGACCGCGCTGATGACCGCGCAGCAGTCCCAGGGCTACGCCGACCGCGCGAGCCTCGTGCCGGCCGATCCCGAGACCTTCGGCTCCGTGCTCGGCGAGTACTCGATGTACCAGCAGCTCCAGACCCGGGTGTTCGACACGGCGTTCGGCGACCTCATGGTCGTCACCACCGTCCTCACCGCGGGGGCGGTGCTGCTGGCGCTGATGCTGCCCAGCGGCAAGCCGGCCCCGAGCGAGGGCCCGCGGGTGATGGAGGGCTGAGCTCAGTCCCCGCGGTGGATGTTGACCTCGACGTTCATGCCGGGGATCAGCTCGAAGCCCTGCAGGTCGTCGATCCCGATCTTCACCGGGATGACCTGGGTGACCTTCTGGAAGTTGCCCTGGCTGTTCGACTGCGGCAGCGGCGAGAAGACGCCCGCCGCGCCGCCCTGGATCTCGCGGACGGACCCGGTGAACGTGCGGTCGGGGTAGGCGTCGACGGTGAAGTCGACGACCTGGCCCGGGCGGACGGCGTCGATGTCGGTCTCGTCGACGCGCGCGGTGACGTAGACGTTGCCGGGGTCGTAGGCGATCGCCAGCTGCTGGCCCGCGGTGACGTAGACGCCCTCCGTGGTGTCCGTCGTGGCCACCGTGCCCGCGGCGGGCGCGCGGATGCTGCGCTGGGGCCGGACGTAGCCGCCGTCGATCTCGATGCGCCCGACGACCTGGTCGGCGCGCAGCACGGAGCCCTGGGTGCCGGTCCAGCCGACGAGCGTGCCGCTGGTGGGGGCGACGATCGGGATCTGGGTGCCGTCGACCTGGGCGTTGTCGGTGGAGACGTACTGGCGGGCGTCGAGGAAGTAGCTCAGCGTGAAGCCGACGGCCGCGAGCAGCGCGAGGACCACGATCACGATCAGTGCGATGCGGGTGCCGCGGCGCATGGGGCGGCGCTTCTGACCGTCCGTCTGCTCCGGCTCCTCGGTGGCGACCGGGCCCGTCGTGTCCTGCCCGTCGGCGCTCATCGCCGGGCCGCCACGAGCACCTGCTGACCCACGGTCAGGCCGCTGCGGACCTCGGTGCGGTCGGCGCCGACGAGGCCGGGGGTGAACGGTGTCGGGACCTGGCGGCCGCCGGGTTCGACGACGATCACCGAGGTCCGGTCGCCCTGCCGGACGACCGCGGAGTTCGGGACGCTGACCGCGTCCAGCCCCTCGCCGGTGATCACCGACGCCTGGGCGGTCTGCCCGTCCTTGAGCCGCGGGTCGGGGCGGGCGACCGCGACGGTCACGTAGTAGTTGATGACGTTGGCGATGTCGGTCGAGGCCGGCGACACCGCCAGCACCGTGCCGTCGATCGTCACGTCGGGCAGGGCGTCGAGGGTGACGCGCGCCGCCTGGCCCGGGACCAGGGACGCCGCGTCGATCTCCTGGAACGGGGCGACCACGGAGAACCCGGACGTGCTCTGCATGACGAGGAACTGCGAACCGCCCGGGCGGCCGGGGGAGGCCCCGCCGCCGCCCATCGAGGCGGCCGCGGCACCCGCGCCGGCGGCGCTCGCGGCGCCGGGGATGGCGGCCTCGCCGCCGGGGGCCAGCGGCGTGGTGCCGGAGCTCGGCTGGAGGAACTCGCCGACCGCGCCGTTGATCGCGGTCACGACCCCGTCGACCGGGGCCCGCAGGGTCGTGTTCGCGAGGTCGCGCTGGGCGCTCTGGACGCCGACCCGGGCGTTGTCCACCTGCGCCTGGGCGCCGTCGAGCTCGTGGGGACGGGAAGCGCGCGACGCGTCGAGCTGGTTCTGCGTCTGGACCAGGCCGTTGCGGGCCTGCTCGACCTGGACGCGGCCGGACGCCTCGTCGATCTGCTTCTTCGACCGGGCCTGGGAGAGCTGGGCCTCGGCCTGCGCTTTGCCCTGCTGCGCCATCGCGAGCTGGTTCTGCGCACCGGGCAAGAGGATGCAGGAGGTGTTGCCCTGCTGGGCAGCCGGCGGCGCCAGAGGCGGAATGAGACCCGGATTGCTGTAGGCCGCGGCGCCACCTCCGGCGCTGCATGCCTGGCTCGTCTTCCTGAAGTTGGTCTCCGCCGCCGTGGCCGCCGCGTCCGCGTTAGCGTTCGCCCTCTCGGCCTGGTGGATCGCCTCGTTGTCCGCGTCGAGGGTCGCGTCGACCTGGCCCTCCGTGGCCTGGACGATCCGGCGCGCCTGGGCGACCGAGTTGCCGGCGCCGTCGACGGCGGTGTTGTCGAGCGCCTGCTGGTACGCGGCCTCCTGACCGGCGAGCGCCGCCTCGGCGCGCTCGACGCCCTGGCGGGCGTTGAAGTCGTCGATCTTCGCGAGGACCTGGCCCGCCCGGACCTGGTCGCCGACGTCGACGTTCACCTCGGTGAGCTGGCCGCCCGTGGGGAAGCCGATGTTGTTGTTCGCGGTCGCCGCGACCGATCCCTGGGCCGAGACGCCGGTCTCCACCGCCGCCCGGGTCACCGGGACCGTGCGCGGTGGCGGCGCCGACCCCCCGCCGCATCCGCTGACGACGAGCACCGCTGCGACCAGCGCCGTCGCCCCGACCGCCCTGCGGGGGGAGAAGATCATGCTCGGCCAAACGAGCTTCAAGCACCTGAGTGACGTCCGTGTGAGCCGCCGTGCGCCGCATGTCACACCGACGATCGGGCGACAGATACTCAACCGGTCAGCGCAGTAGGTCATCGACCGCATGCGCGCTCCGCATGCGCGGCGGTCGGCGCTGGGCACCCCCGACGTCATGACGGACGCACGCGGGACCGTGATCCTCGACGTCGACGGCACGCTCGTCGACACCAACTACCACCACGCGCTGGGCTGGTACCGCGCCTTCCGGCAGTACGGGGTGACGATCCCCGTCTGGACCATCCACCGGCACATCGGGATGGGCGGCGACCAGCTCGTGGCGGCCGTGGCGGGCGACGACGTCGAGCGCGAGCACGGCGACGACATCCGCGCGGCGTGGACCGAGCAGGCCGACGCGATGCTCGACGAGATCGCCGCCCTGCCCGGTGCCCACGACCTGCTCGAGGCGATCGTCGGCGCTGGCTTCACCCTCGTGATGGCGAGCTCGGGCAAGCCGCACCACGTCGAGCGCTACGCGGACCTGATCGGCGCGGGCGACCTCGCCAGCGAGTGGGTCAGCTCCGGCGACGTCGAGCGCACCAAGCCGGCCCCGGATCTGCTCGGGGTCGCCATGGAGCGGGTCGGCGCGGAGGCCGCGGTGGTCGTCGGCGACTCGGTCTGGGACTGCCAGGCCGCGGAGCGCCTCGGCCTGCCCTCGGTCGCCGTGCGCACCGGTGGCTTCTCGAACGAGGAGCTCCGGGAGGCCGGCGCGTCCGAGGTCGTCGCGTCCGTCGAGGAGCTCACCGCCGACATCGACCAGCTGAAGCCCCGCGCACCCCAGCAGGCATGATCACGATCTCGGTGACGATCGATCGCAGATCTGCGGGGGATCGTCACCGAGTCGGCGATCACTGGTCCCTCAGGACCCGGCGCGCTCCGCGTCCGCCGTCCACTCGCCGCGGTTCGCCGCGCCGGTGAGGCGCAGCCGCTCGGCGAAGGCGTCCTGAGCAGACGCGACGTTCTCCTCGGCACCCGCCCACACGGACATCGGGCGGCCCTGCAGCGCGCGGGCGTAGGAGAAGCTCACGATCCACGGCTGCGGCCCGCGGCGCGCGATCGCGTCGAGGTTGGCGTTTGCCTGGGCGTCGTCCTGTCCGCCCGAGAGGAACACGATCCCGGGCACGGCGGCCGGGATGGTCCGGTGCAGCACCTCGAGGGTGCGGTCGGCGACCTCCTCGGGACCGGCCTGGTCGGACCCCGCGTAGCCGGAGACGACCATGTTCGTCTTCACCAGCACGCCCTCCAGCGCGACCCGCTGGCGGCGCAGCGCCTCGACGGTGGCGGCGAGGACCTCCTCGGTGACCTCGGCCGAGCGGACGATCCCGTGGTCGCCGTCCATGATCGACTCGGGCTCGACGATCGGCACCAGACCCGCCTCCTGGGCCAGCGCGGCGTACCGGGCCTGGCCGGCGGCGTTGAGCTCGACGGCGGTCGCGGTCGGCAGGTCGCCGGACACCGAGATCACCGACCGCCACTTCGCGAACCGCAGCCCCAGCCCGGCGTACTCCGCGAACCGCTCGCGCAGCCCGTCGAGCCCCTCGGTGACCTTCTCGCCGGGGAAGCCGGCCAGGTCCTTGGCGCCGCCGTCGACCTTGATGCCGGGCACGATCCCGCGCCGGCGCAGCAGGTCGACCATCCCGGTGCCGTCGAGCGCGTCCTGGCGGACGGTCTCGTCGTAGAGGATCACGCCACCGAGGGAGTTCTCGACGTCCTTGGTGGTGAACAGCAGGTCGCGGAACCGGCGCCGGGTGTCCTCGGTGGACTCGACACCCACCGCCTCGAGCCGCTTGGTGATCGTCCCGGTGCTCTCGTCGGCGGCGAGGATGCCCTTCCCGTCGGCGAGGATCTCGCGGGCGGTCTCGTTCAGAGTCATGCCCTAGGGGTTGACCGCCGCCTCGTCACGTATGCCCGCCGCAAGTTAGGGTTGCCTCACCTGCAGGCGGCGGAAGGGGAGTGCGTGACGGCGGCGTCGACACGTCCGGCAGTGCAGCTGCGACGCGCGGTGGTGCGCGCCGTCGCGCGTCCGACCCCGCGGGTGGTGCGGGTGACATTCGCGGGGCCCGACCTCGCGGACCTCCCCGTCGTCGCCCCCGACGGCTACATGAAGCTCTTCTTCCCGCGCCCCGACGAGGTCGAGCCCCGGCTTCCCCCGCTCGTCGAGGACGGCGGCGAGGGGCCCGACATCGCCGGCTGGTTCAGCCGCTACCTCGCGATGCCCGACGACGTCCGCCCGCCCATGCGCACGTTCACCCTGCGGCAACGCCGCGAGGACCCCGTCGAGATCGACGTCGACTTCGTCCTGCACGACGAGGGCCCGGCGCGCGACTGGGCGGTGCGCGCCGCGCCCGGCGAGCACATCGCGTTCACCGGCCCCTACGGCCTCTACGCCCCGACCGACGAGCACGACGGCGTGCTGCTCGCGGGTGACGAGACGGCGGTGCCGGCGATCGGCGCGATCGTCGAGGGCCTGCCGCCGGGGCGGCGCGTGACGGTGGTGGCGAGCGTCCGGGACGTCACCGAGCGGCAGACCTGGGGGACCGCCGGGGACGTCACGATCCACTGGACGACCCCCGACACGATCACCGACCGCCTCCGCGGGCTGGCCCTGCCCGGCGAGCGCCCCTACGTGTGGCTGGCGGGCGAGGCCTCGGAGGTCAAGGCGATGCGCCGCCACGTCGTCCGCGAGCGCGGCGTCGACAAGCGCGATGTCTGCTTCACCGGCTACTGGCGCCGCGGCCGCACCGAGGAGCAGGAGGTGCGCGCCGCCATGGAGGGCACCGCCGAGCCCGCCGACGACTGACGCTCGCCCGCCCGGACGCGGGCGTGCCCCCGGATGCGCCCGCTCCGGAGACACGAACGGCGCTCTCGCTGCTTCGGAAGCAGCGAGAGCGCCGTTCGTTCGTCGGGTGGGTCCCGCTCAGCCCAGCATCTTGCGCAGGACGTAGGGCAGGATGCCGCCGTTGAGGTAGTACTGCGCCTCACCCGGGGTGTCGATGCGCAGGCGCGCGTCGAACTCGATCGCGTCGCCGGACTCGGGCTGCGCCGTGACGTGCACCGTGTCCGGCACGTCACCGTCGTTGAGCGCCGTGACGCCGCTGATCGCGAAGGTCTCGGTGCCCGTGAGGCCCAGCGAGTCGGCGTTCTGGCCCTCGGGGAACTGCAGCGGCAGCACGCCCATGCCGACGAGGTTCGAGCGGTGGATGCGCTCGTAGGACTCGGCGATGACCGCGCGGACGCCGAGCAGCGTCGTGCCCTTGGCCGCCCAGTCGCGCGACGAGCCCGAGCCGTACTCCTTGCCCGCGAGCACCACGAGCGGCGTGCCCTCGGCGGCGTAGTTCTGCGCCGCGTCGTACACCGCGGCCTGCTGGCCGCCCTGGGTGTAGTCGGCGGTGTTGCCGCCCTGGTCGAGCGAGCCCCCGTCGCCGGTCGGCAGCAGGTTGCGCAGCCGGATGTTGGCGAAGGTGCCGCGGATCATGACCTCGTGGTTGCCGCGCCGCGAGCCGTAGGAGTTGAAGTCCTTGCGCTCGACGCCGTGCTCCTTGAGGTACCGACCGGCCGGCGAGTCCTCCTTGATGGACCCGGCGGGGGAGATGTGGTCGGTGGTCACCGAGTCGCCCAGCTTGAGCAGCACGCGGGCCCCGTCGATGTCGCCGACGGCCGACGGCTCGCGCGACATGCCCTCGAAGTACGGGGGCTTGCGCACGTAGGTCGAGCCCTCGTCCCACGTGAAGGTCTCGCCCTCGGGGGTGGGCAGCGAGGTCCACCGCTCGTCGCCGGCGAAGACGTCGGCGTAGCCCTGGGTAAACTGCTCCGGGGACAGCGCCGAGGAGATCGTCTCCTGGATCTCCTGGGGCGACGGCCAGATGTCCTCGAGGGTCACCGGGTTGCCCTGCGGGTCGTGCCCGAGGGGCTCGGTGGCGAGGTCGAGGTCCATCGTCCCGGCCAGCGCGTACGCCACGACCAGCGGCGGGCTGGCGAGGTAGTTCATCTTGACGTCGGGGTTGATGCGGCCCTCGAAGTTGCGGTTGCCCGAGAGCACCGCGGTGACGGCGAGGTCCTCGTCGTTGATCGCCTTCGAGATCTCGTCGGGCAGCGGGCCGGAGTTCCCGATGCACGTGGTGCAGCCGTAGCCGACGAGGTTGAAGCCGAGCTTCTCGAGGTAGGGCAGCAGGCCCGAGCGCTCGTAGTAGTCCATGACGACCTTGGAGCCCGGGGCGAGCGAGGTCTTCACCCACGGCCGGCGCTCGAGGCCCTTGTCGACGGCGTTCCGCGCGAGCAGCGCCGCGCCGATCATCACCGACGGGTTCGAGGTGTTGGTGCACGACGTGATCGCCGCGATCGTCACCGCGCCGTGGTCGAGCTCGAGCTGGGTGCCGTCCTCGAGCGTCACCGGCGTCGGGTGCGACGCGCGGCCGCCCGGGTCGGCCGGCTGCTTGTGCACCGAGGGCTTGTCGGCGTCGCCGTTGGGGTGCTCCGCGGGCGGGTCGGAGGCCGGGAACGACTCGCTGTCGGACTCCTCGGACTGGCTGCGGGGCTGCTCGTCGCCGGAGACGTAGTCGGGCAGCGCGGCACGGAACGAGTCCTTGGCGGCGTCGAGCCGGATGCGGTCCTGCGGGCGCTTCGGGCCGGCGATCGACGGGACGACCGTCGAGAGGTCCAGCGAGAGCGTCTCGGAGTAGTCCGCCTCGTGCGACGGGTCGTGCCAGAGGCCCTGCTCCTTGGCGTAGGCCTCGACGAGCGCGACCTGGTCGTCGTCGCGGCCGGTGAAGCGCAGGTAGTTCAGCGTCTCGTCGTCGATGGGGAACATCGCGGCGGTCGAGCCGAACTCCGGGCTCATGTTGCCGATCGTGGCGCGGTTGGCCAGCGGCACGGCGCCGACGCCCTCGCCGTAGAACTCGACGAACTTCCCGACGACGCCGTGCTCGCGCAGCATCTCGGTGATCGTCAGCACGAGGTCGGTGGCGGTGGCGCCCGGGGGCAGCTCGCCGGAGAGCTGGAAGCCGACGACCTTGGGGATGAGCATCGACACCGGCTGGCCGAGCATGGCCGCCTCGGCCTCGATGCCGCCGACGCCCCAGCCGAGCACGCCCAGGCCGTTGACCATCGTGGTGTGCGAGTCGGTGCCCACGAGGGTGTCGGGGTAGGCCTGGCCGCCCCGGGTCATGACGACGCGCGCCAGGTGCTCGATGTTGACCTGGTGGACGATGCCGGTGCCCGGCGGGACGACCTTGAACTCGTCGAACGCGGTCTGGCCCCAGCGCAGGAACTTGTAGCGCTCCTCGTTGCGCTGGTACTCCAGCTCGACGTTGCGCTCGAAGGCGTCCGGGGTGCCGAACAGGTCGGCGACGACGGAGTGGTCGATGACGAGCTCGGCCGGGGCCAGCGGGTTGACGTTCTGTGCGTCGCCCCCGAGCTCGGTGACCGCCTCGCGCATCGTCGCGAGGTCGACGATGCAGGGGACGCCGGTGAAGTCCTGCATCACGACGCGGCCCGGTACGTACTGGATCTCGGTGTCCGGCTCGGCCGTCGGGTCCCACTCGGCGAGCGCCCGGATGGACTTCTCGGTGGTGACGAGACCGTCCTCGGTCCGCAGGAGGTTCTCGAGCAGCACCTTCAGGCTGAACGGCAGGCGCTGCGAGCCCTCGACCGCGGACAGGCGGAAGATCTCGTAGGAGCTACCGCCGACGTCCAGGGTGCCCTTGGCACCGAAGGAGTCGGGTTGGGCTGGCGAGCTCACGGACACATTCCTCCTCGTTCCTCGCGGGCGCGGCGAGTGGTGGTCGGCCGCGGCCCGGGGTCGCTGCGGTCCCGGCGGCGTCGCCGGAGCAGGCCGGGCCGGGTGGTGGTCCGGTCTGGCCCACTGCGCAGTGCAGTGACGACGCGCGACCCGGGGGTCGGGCGGGAGTCTCGCGCACCCTCCCGGATGCCGCACTCCCGCCCTCTCCAGCCTACGACCGGGTACCCGTCCGTGACCGCCCCGGCGCGGCCCGTACGGGCTCCGAAAGGCCCACGAGCGGGCGATTCACGCCACACCACCGCGTGTCGGAGCCCGTCGGGGCCCGGCGGGACCGGGACCCTCCACCCGCTCGAGCCGATGCGGGGGAGGGGGACGAGGGCGTGCGCGGTGCGGTCGCGGGCCCTGCCGTCGTCGCTGCCGTCCTCGTGACGGCCCTGGCGCTCGTCCCCTCGGCCCTCGCCGCGCCGCCCAGCCCGTCGCCGACGCCGCCCCCGACGTCCCAGGATCCGACGTCGCAGGAACCGGCCGACGAGGCCGGCTCGCTGGTCGCCCGGATCGCCACCGCGAAGTCGGCGCTCGACCGCCTCACCGCCGACCTCGGCAAGCGCCAGGAGCTCGCCAACCGCGCCCTCGCCGACGACACCGACGCCCGGCGCCGCGCCGACGACGCCCGCAAGGCCGCCGAGGAGAGCCGCCGCTCCGCCGACGCCGCCGCCGTGGCCGCCGAGCGGGCCCGCGCCGACGTCGACGCCTGGATCACCGCGTGGTTCCAGCAGGCCGACGTCCTCGGGCCGCTCTCGGTGCTCTCCGGCTCGTCGGGCCCCGACGACGTCGCCGCGCGGGCGCACCTGCGCGACGTCGTCACCGCCGACCAGCGCGCCGCCCTCGACGGCGCCGAGCGCGCCCGCATCGAGGCCGCCAACGCCGACTCGCGGGCCCGGGCCGCCCGGATCGTCGCCGACGAGGCCGCCGCCCGCGCCGCCGCGGCGCGGGTGGCCGCGGACGCCGAGCTGGCCCGGGTGCGCACCGACACCGACGCCCAGCAGGCGCAGCTGCGCGACCTCACCGCCCAGCGCGACGCCGCCGAGGCCCGCCTGCGCGACCTGGAGGACGCCGACCCGGCACTCGCCGCCCAGCGCGACCGCGCCGAGGCGTTCGACGCCGCCGCCCAGGCTCGCGACACCGCCCGCGACGCCCGCGTCCGCCGGGCCGCGAGTGCGGGCCTGCAGGCACGGGCGGCCCGGTCCGTGCCCGGTGCCGTCGACCCGCGGGCGGCCGCCGACGACCCGCTCGCCGACGCCGGGATCTCGACCGACGGGATGTCCGACGAGGTCCGGCAGGTGCTGGAGCGCGCGCTCTCGCAGCTCGGCGTCGTCTACGCCTGGGGTGGCGGGGACGAGAAGGGTCCGACGCTGGGCATCCGCGACGGCGGGGTGGCCGACCAGCACGGCGACTACGACAAGACCGGCTTCGACTGCTCGGGCCTGATGATCTACGCGTTCGCCGCCGCCGGGAAGGAGCTGCCGCACTACAGCGGCTACCAGACCGACGCCGGGCAGCACGTCGCGCTGGAGGACCGCCAGCCCGGGGATCTCCTGTTCTGGGCCGACGACGACGGGCAGGGCCCGGTGCACCACGTCGCGCTCTACCTGGGTGACGACCAGATGGTCGAGGCCCCCGAGTCCGGCAAGACGGTGCGGATCACGTCCGTGCGGTTCGACGACGAGATCGTCAAGACGGTCACCCGGGTCGTGTGATGCTGTGTTCGGCCTCCGGCGCGGCAGCTCCGCTGCGCTGCGTGCCGCATTCACCGCGCCCTCACCGGCCGGCGAGTTGCCTGGTGGACCGGCGGGTAGCGTGCCGCCCCGGATGCCCCCGTCCGACGGGGGCGGAGCGAGCGCCGAGCAGAGAGGGACAGCGGTGACCGAGCCCACGGACGCCGGCCAGACGGGCCAGACGGGACGGCAGGGCCCCTCGGGATCGCCGACGCCCCCGGCCGCAGCGGGATCCGGGACGGGAGCCCCGTCCACCCCGGCGCACGACGCCGAGCAGCTCGAGCGCACCGTCCTCGAGGTCAAGCGCGTCATCGTCGGCCAGGACCGCCTGGTCGAGCGGATGCTCGTCGGCCTGCTCGCCAAGGGCCACCTGCTGCTCGAGGGTGTGCCCGGCGTGGCCAAGACCCTCGCGGTGGAGACGTTCGCCCGGGTCGTCGGCGGGTCTTTCGCCCGCATCCAGTTCACGCCCGACCTCGTGCCCGCCGACATCCTCGGCACGCGCATCTACCGCCAGGGCCGCGAGCAGTTCGACGTCGAGCTCGGCCCGGTCGTGTCGAACTTCGTGCTCGCCGACGAGATCAACCGCGCGCCCGCCAAGGTGCAGTCGGCGATGCTCGAGGTGATGGCCGAGCGCCACGTCTCCATCGGCGGCGAGACCCACGCGATGCCCGACCCGTTCCTCGTGCTGGCCACCCAGAACCCCATCGAGAACGAGGGCGTCTACCCGCTGCCCGAGGCGCAGCGCGACCGCTTCCTGTTCAAGATCCTCGTCGAGTACCCGACGGCCGACGAGGAGCGCGAGATCGTCTACCGGATGGGCGTGAGCCCGCCGTCGCCGCACCGGGTGCTCGACCCCGCCGAGCTGCGCCGCCTGCAGGACGTCGCCGCCCAGGTGTTCGTCCACCACGCGCTCGTCGACTACGTCGTCCGGCTGGTCGTCGCGACGCGCTCGCCCGCCGAGCACGGGATGGCCGACGTCGGCGGCTGGGTGGCCTACGGGGCCTCGCCGCGCGCCTCGCTGGGCATCATCGCCGGCGCGCGGGCGCTCGCCCTGGTCCGCGGGCGCGACTACGTGCTGCCCCAGGACGTCGTCGACATCGCGCCGGACGTGCTGCGCCACCGCCTGGTGCTGTCCTACGACGCGCTGGCCGACGGCGTGCCCGTCGACCACGTCGTCACGCGCGTGCTGCAGACCGTCCCGCTGCCGCAGGTGTCGGCCCGCCCGGTCGGGATGGGCCCGGCGCCCGTGCCGGCGGCGGGTCGGTGACCTCAGCGGGGGACCCGCCCGACGACACGCCGTCCGCGCAGGTCCCCGAACCCGGGCCGCGGCCACCGGGCGCCCCGCCGGCCGAGACGCCCGGTGGCGAGCCGCGCCCGGCGTGGGCGCCGCCGCCGACCTCCCCGGTGCCCTCGGGTCCCGACGAGGTGGCGGGGGAGCGCACCCAGGCCCGCCTGTCCGGGTCGCTGCGCACCCTCGAGCTCTCGGTCCGGCGCCGCCTCGACGGGCTGCTGCAGGGCAACCACCTGGGTCTCGTCCCCGGTCCGGGCACCGAGGCGGGGGAGCCGCGGCCCTACCAGCCCGGCGACGACGTGCGGCGCATGGACTGGTCGGTCACCGCGCGCACCACCGAGCCCCACATCCGCGAGACGATCGCCGACCGGGAGCTGGAGACCCAGCTCGTCGTCGACCTCTCGCCGAGCCTCGACTTCGGCACCGCCGCCTGCGAGAAGCGCGACCTCGCGGTCGCCGCGTGCGCCGCGGTCGTGCACCTGACCCGCGGGGGCGGCAACCGGATCGGCGCCGTCGTCGCCACCGGCGCCGAGACCCGGCGCCTGCCGGCGCGCGGCGGCGAGGCGGCCGCCCGCGACCTGCTGCGCCGCATCGCGTCCACCCCGACCGCCCCCGAGGGCACGCGCGGCGACCTGCCCGGCGCGCTCGAGGCCCTGCGCCGCCCGCCGCGGCGCCGCGGGCTCGTCGTCGTGGTCTCGGACTTCCTCGGCGACGTCGACTGGGAGCGCGCGATGCGGGCCCTGCGGGCGCGTCACGACCTGCTCGCCGTCGAGGTCGTCGACCCCCGCGACGAGGAGCTCCCCGACGTCGGCACCGTCGTGCTCGCCGACCCCGAGACCGGGCGCCACCGCGAGGTCACCACCACGCCCACGCTGCGCCGGCGCTTCGCCGCCGAGGCCGCCGCCCACCGCGGGCGGGTCGCCGCGGCCCTGCGCACCTGCGGCGCCGGGCACCTCGTGCTGCGCACCGACCGCGACTGGATCGCCGACGTCGTCCGCTTCGCCGTGGCGCGCAAGCGCGGCTGGTCGGGCGGGGCGAGCACCGGCCGCGTGCCCGAGACCGCCGGAGGGCGCTGATGTTCGCGCACCCCTGGTGGTTCCTCGGCCTGCTGGTCGTGGCCGCGCTGGCGGTCGGCTACTGGTGGATCAACCGGCGCCGGCAGCGCTACACGATGCGCTTCACCAACCTCGCGCTGCTCGAGCGCGTCGCCCCGAAGGGGCCGGGGCGGTGGCGCCACGTCCCGATGGCGCTCGTGCTGGTCGCGCTGGTGCTCATGGTCATCGCGCTGGCCGGCCCGCAGGGCACCGCCCAGGTCCCGCGCAACCGGGCGACGGTGATGCTGACGATCGACGTGTCGCTGTCCATGCGCGCCACCGACGTCGAGCCCTCACGGTTGCAGGTCGCCGAGACCGCCGCGTCCGCGTTCGCCGACCAGCTCCCCGCCGGCATCAACCTCGGCCTCTCGTCGTTCGCGGCGACGCCGTCCACGCTGGTCACGCCCACCACCGACCGCCAGGCGGTGAAGAACGCGATCGGCAGCCTGCAGCTCGCCGAGTCGACGGGCACCGGCGACGCGATCCGCGCGAGCCTCGCCGCGATCCGGGCGTTCGGCAGCCAGATCCGGGGCCCCGAGGGCCCGCCGCCGGCGCGGATCATCCTGCTCTCGGACGGCAAGCAGACGACGCCGACCACCGACCCCGCCGACGACCGGGGCGCCTTCCCGGCCGCCGCCGAGGCGCGCGCCGCCGGCGTCCCGATCTCGGCGATCTCGTTCGGCACCGAGTACGGCGAGATCGAGATCGACGGGCGCCCCGTGTCGGTGGCCGTCGCCGACGACCAGATGCGCGAGATCGCCCAGCTCTCCGGCGGCGACTTCCGGCGCGCGTCCACCGAGCTGGACCTGCGCGAGACCTACGCCAACCTCGCCGAGCAGGTGGGCTACGAGGAGCGCACGGTCGACCTGTCCGGGCGCTGGTTCCTCGCGGCCACCATCCTCGTCGTCCTGGGGGCCGCCACCGCGATCGTCACGGGGCAGCGGCTTCCCTAGACGTCGGAGCTAGATGTGGTCGACCGTCAACCGGTCGACGAAGGCCCGGATGTCGGCGATCGCCGCGCGGTGCTCGGCGGGCAGCGCCTGCCGGAAGATCATCTCGGCGCCGTGGACGATGCCGAGGTTCACCCGCCCCTCGACCGGGACCCCGGCCGCGAGGAGCTTGCGGTAGTAGGCGAGCCCCTCGTCGCGCAGCGGGTCGAGCTCGTTGACGGTGATGACGTGCGGCGGCAGGCCGGCGAGGTCGTCGGCGGTCGCGAAGTACGGCCAGGCCAGCGGGTCCTCGGTGTGGCGGGCGTGCGGGTCGTACTGGGCGACGAGCAGGTCCATCAGCGCGCAGTTGATGAAGTAGCCGTCGTTCTCGACCATCGACGGGAGCTCGCGGAGCTTGCGCGCGCGGTCCCACGCGTACCCGCCGCTGACGTAGGGCACCGAGGCGTACACGCCGTCGATGGCGTCGAGGTCGCCCGAGCGCTTGGCCCGCAGCGTCGTGGCGAGCACGAGGTTCGCGCCGCCGGACTCGCCCTGCAGGACGATGCGGGTCAGGCCCAGCTCGCCGCGTTGGTCGTCGAGCCACCGCACGGCCGTCGCGCAGTCGTCGAGGCCCGCGGGGAACGGGTGCGGGCCGAGCTCGGTCCACGCGTTGCGGAACCCGACCCGCGCAGCGACGACCCCGGTGAGGGCGAGCTCGCGGCACCAGCGGTCGTGGACGCGGGTCTCGGCGTCGAGGATCACCATGCCGCCGCCGTGGATGTAGACGACGCACGGCAACGGTCCGGCGACCCCCGCCGGGCGGTAGAGGACCACGGGGATCAGGTGGCCGTCGGGCGACGGCACCGACGTCTCGGTGACCTCGACGGCGTCGTCGGGCGCGTCGCCCGGCAGGTCGAGCGGGATGTTCGCGTAGAGGGCGCTGAACGCGTCGTGCAGCCCGCCGACGGCCTCGGCCACCGCGTCCCGGCCGGCCTCCCGCGTCAGCGGCGGCTCGGCGGCGGGTCCGTCGAGCCCGAACGGGGCGAGGGCCGCGACGAGGCCGGGCTTCGCGCGGGGGTCGGTGCGCAGGTCCAGCGAGGGGTCGCCGAGCCGGCCGGGGAGGGTCGGGGTGGCGTCGGTGGCAGTCATGGATACAACCTATGAGCGGGGTCACACGACCGGAAGGCGCCGTTCGGTCGCGCTCCCACGGGCCGGGCGCAAAGCGGATACCCTTCCGCGGCCGCACTGATCGAGGGGTCGAGCTCCGCTGCGCTTCGTCTCCCGCAGAACGAGAGGAGTCGCGTGAGCCGCGTCGTGCTGGTCACGGGAGGCAACCGCGGGATCGGGCTCGCCACGGCGCGCGAGCTCGCCGAGCGCGGGTACACGGTGGTGGTGACCCACCGCTCGGGCGAGCCGCCGGAGGGCCTGCACGGGGTGCCGTGCGACGTCACCGACTCGGAGTCCGTGGACGCCGCGTTCTCGCAGGTGGAGTCCGAGCACGGGCCGGTCGAGGTGGTGGTCGCCAACGCCGGGATCACCCGCGACGGCCTGCTCATGCGCATGCCCGAGGACGCGTTCACCGAGGTCGTGGACGCGAACCTGACCGGCGCCTGGCGGGTCACCCAGCGCGCCGTCCGCGGCATGATGAAGGCCCGTTACGGCCGGCTGATCTACATCTCGAGCGTCGTCGGGCTGACCGGCGCGCCGGGCCAGGCGAACTACGCGGCCTCGAAGGCCGGCCTCGTGGGCCTGGCGCGCTCGACGGCCCGCGAGCTCGGCGGGCGCGGCGTCACCGCGAACGTCGTCGCCCCCGGGTACGTCGACACGGACATGACCGCCGAGCTGACCGACAAGCGCCGCGAGGAGCTCCTCGCCTCGATCCCGCTGGGGCGCACCGCCGCGCCCGAGGACATCGCCAAGGCCGTCGCCTGGCTGGCCTCCGACGACGCCGGGTACGTGACGGGCGCGGTGCTGCCGGTCGACGGCGGCATCGGCATGGGCCACTAGAAGGGGAGACAGTGAGCAACCTGCTCGAGGGCAAGCGGATCCTGGTCACCGGGATCATCACCGACGCCTCGATCGCCTTCCACGCGGCGAAGGCGGCGCAGGAGGCGGGCGCCACCGTCGTCCTCACCGGCTTCGGGCGGCTGTCGCTGGTCAAGCGCGTCGCGAAGCGGCTGCCCACCGAGGCGCCGGTGATCGAGCTGGACGTGCAGGACCAGGAGCACCTGGACGGTCTCGCCGACGCGGTCCGCGAGCACGTCGACGGCCTCGACGGCGTCCTGCACTCCATCGGCTTCGCCCCGATGGACGCCCTGGGCGGCAACTTCCTGCACACCGAGTGGAAGGACGTCGCGACGGCGGTCGAGGTCTCGGCCTACTCGTTCAAGTCGTTGGCGATGGCCTGCAAGCCGCTGCTCGGGCCCGGCTCGTCGCTGGTGGGCATGGACTTCGACAACACCGTCGCCTGGCCCGGCTACGACTGGATGGGCGTCGCCAAGGCCGCGCTCGAGGCCACCACGCGCTACCTCGCCCGCGACCTGGGCCCCGAGGGCATCCGCGCGAACCTCGTCGCCGCCGGCCCGGTGCGCACCATGGCCGCGAAGTCGATCCCGGGCTTCGACACGTTCGAGGAGGCCTGGGTGCAGCGCTCGCCGCTGGGCTGGGACCTCGAGGACCCGACGCCGGTCGCCAGGACGATCTGCGCGCTGCTCTCGGACTGGCTGCCCGCCACCACCGGCGAGGTCGTGCACGCCGACGGCGGGTACCACGCGATGGGCGCCTAGCCAGGGAGGTCTCGCCGTGTAGCCCCGGTCCTCCGGGGGGATGCTGGACGACGTGAGTGCCGAGCCCTACGACGCCGTCCTGGTCCTGTCCTTCGGGGGCCCCGAGGGCCCCGACGAGGTCCGCCCGTTCCTCGAGAACGTCACGCGGGGCCGCGGCGTGCCGCCCGAGCGGCTCGACGCCGTCGAGGAGCACTACCAGCACTTCGGGGGCGTCAGCCCGATCAACGAGCTGAACCGACGCCTCGTCGCCGACCTGTCCCGCGCGCTGCGGGAGTCCGGCCGCGACCTGCCCGTCTACTTCGGCAACCGCAACTGGCACCCGCTCGCCGAGGACACCGTCGAGGGCATGGCCCGCGACGGCGTCCGGCGCGCGCTGGTGTTCGCGACGAGCGCCTACGGCGGGTACTCGGCGTGCCGGCAGTACCACGAGGACATCGCCCGGGCCCGCGAGGCGGCCGTCGACCGGACGGGCTACGCGCCCGACCTCGTCAAGCTGCGCCACTTCTACGACCACCCGCTGTTCGTCGCGTCCGTCGCCGACGGCGTCCGGGCCGCCCGCGAGCGCCTGGACGCCGGCCACGAGGCGCGGCTGGTCTTCACCGCGCACTCGATCCCCGAGTCGGCCGACCGCACCGCCGGCCCGCCCGAGGAGGGCGGCCACCGCTACTCGCGACAGATGAGCGAGGCCGCCCGGCTCGTCGCCGACGCCGTCGACGCCGCCGACCACGACCTCGTGTGGCAGTCGCGCTCCGGGCCGCCGCAGATCCCCTGGCTCGAGCCCGACATCGTCGACCACCTCGACGACCTGCACGACCGCGGCGTCGACGCCGTCGTCGTCAGCCCGGTCGGGTTCGTGTCCGACCACCTCGAGGTCGTCTGGGACCTCGACAACGAGGCCGCCGAGCACGCCGAGAAGCTCGGGATGGGGTTCGCCCGCGCCGCGAGCGCCGGCTCCGACCCGCGCTTCGTCGAGATGGTCGTGGAGCTGATCGCCGAGCAGGTCGACGGTGCGGCGCCGCGTGAGCTGGGGTCGGCGCCGCGGGCCGGCGTGGGCTGCAACGGAGCCCTCTGCCACCCGGGGTGCTGCGAGCCCGCGAAGCGCCCGGCGCGCTAGTCCCCGCCGCCGCCCGAGGCGGCCATCGCCGAGCGCAGGTGCCGGGCGTTGGCCAGCTGGTCGTCGACGACGAGCACGAGCACCCGGGCGGCCGCCGGGTCGAGCTCGTCGGGGACCTCGGCCGCCAGCGCCGTCCGGCTCGTGCGCCGGACCCACCAGGCCGTGCCGTGCCCGTCGACCAGCGTCACCCGCGGCACTCGGTCGGCGAGGTGGTGGCGCCAGCGCAGCGTCGTGCCGCGCCCGTCGTCGAGGGTCCAGTCGACGAGGCCGCGCGGGCCCTCGTCGGCGGTCACGGTGACGGAGCCCTCCGGCACGGTGACCGAGTAGGCGGCCACGCCGTGCGGGCGCTCGCGGGAGGCGGCGACCCGGGCCCCGGCCACCGTGGCCGGCAGGGCCCGCCGGCCCTGGACGTCGCGGGCGGCCGCCACGCGGGCGTCGGGGGTGTCCTCGAGCGTCGTCCGCCCGGTCGTCGCGTACCGGTCGGCCCACGCGAGGACGCCCCGGCGCCCGCCGCCGTAGTGCTCGACGTCGTCGGTCGGCGCCTCCCCGAGGGCGCCGGCGGCCCAGAACAGGCCGGCGGCCGTCGCGCACACCGCGACGACCAGCCCGAGCGCCGCCAGCACCGTGAGGCGGACCAGGCCCTCGGGCAGGATCCCCGCGGCGTCGCGCCACCGGTCGGACATCGCGAGGTGGATCATCGGCGCCGACAGCCCCGCGACCACACCGGACGCCAGCAGGGTCCAGAACGGCGCCCGCCGAGCCGCCGCGAGGCGGGAGCGTCGCGCCCACACAGCGCGACGATGGGTCGACGTCCCGGCCGACGGGGGAGGAGCGGTCACGGCCTCAGCCTGCCCGATCGTCACCCTCCGTCACAGCAGCCGCCACCCTGATGGAGCAGCGTGCCGTCGCCGTCCGCGCCGGCACAGAGCCCTCACCTGATCATTTGCCGTCGATCGTGAGCATCGCTAGTGTCCGGCGTCACGTGGCCGGTGATGCATGCATGATCGGTGCGGCGCCCCGGCTGCGACCCCCGATTCGGCACGCGGCACGCGGAGGAGCGCCCATGGCTGCGAGTGGCGAGATCAAGGTGAGCATCCTGGACTGCGGCATGATGACCGCGGACCTGACGTGGTTGCTCCTCAAGCCGGGGCGCTCGATCCGCCCCCGGCAGATGCGGGACCAGCCCACCGAGTGGGCCGACGTCCCGACGCACACGGTGCTCGTCGAGACCCCCGACGGCACCATCCTGTGGGACACCAGCTGCCCCCGGGACTGGGAGGAGCGCTGGGGCCCGACGGGCCTGCAGGACTTCTTCCCCTACGACAAGGTCAGCGAGGACGAGTACCTCGACTCGCGCCTGCGCCAGATCGGCGTCGGCGTCGACCAGATCGACTACGTCGTGCTCTCCCACCTGCACTTCGACCACTGCGGCAACGCCGACATGTTCAAGGACTCGTCGGCCAAGCTCATCTGCAGTGACAAGGAGAAGGACTGGGCGTTCGGCTTCGACGGCCTCTTCAACGGCGCCCACCTCAAGACCGACTACGAGGCGCTGAACTGGGAGACGGTCTCGGGCGACACCGAGTTCCTGCCCGGGGTCACGCTGCTCCAGACGCCGGGGCACACGCCGGGCACGATGTCGATGCAGGTCGACCTGCCCGACACCGGCACGATGATCTTCACCTCGGACGCCGTCTACATGGGCGAGAGCTACGGCCCGCCCACGACGCCGGCCGCGATCGTCAACGACATGGGCCAGTTCTACTCGTCGGTCGAGAAGATCCGCGGGGTCGCCGAGAAGACCAACGCGACGGTCGTCTTCGGCCACGACTCCGAGCAGATCCACCAGCTCAAGACCGTGGGCAACGGCGGCGGCTCCTACACCTGATCGACACCTGATCGGAGATCTCACCGGTATGACCGTCCCCCCGGTTCCCACCGAAGAGTCGGTGTTCACGTGGGGCGCCCCGCCGCTGAAGTTCGGCGCGGGTGCCTGCGACGAGATCGGCTTCGACCTCGCCCAGTACGGCGCGAAGCGCATCCTGCTGATCACCGACCCGGGCATGCAGCAGACCGGCCTGCCCGACCGCATCGCGGACCAGATCCGCCGCTACGACATGACCGTCGAGATCTTCGACGGCGTGCACGTCGAGCCGACCGACGACTCGATGAACAAGGCCGTCGGCTACGCCCAGCAGCAGGGCCCGTGGGACGGCTTCGTCGCCGTCGGCGGCGGCTCGGCGATCGACACCGCGAAGGCCGTCAACCTGCTGACGACCTTCCCCGGCGACCTGATGGACTACGTCAACAAGCCCGTCGGCAAGGCCCAGACCCCGCCGGGCCAGCTCAAGCCGCTGATCGCGGTGCCGACGACGGCGGGCACGGGCTCGGAGTCCACCGCCATGTGCGTGCTGGACATCCTCTCGCTGCGCGTGAAGACGGGCATCAGCAGCTGGCGGCTGCGCCCGACCCTCGCCGTCGTCGACCCGCTGCTAACGATGACCCTCCCGCCGGAGGTCACCGCGGCGTCGGGCATGGACATCGTCTGCCACGCGCTCGAGTCGTACACCGCGCGCTGGTACACGACGTTCGACCGCAAGAAGCCCGAGGAGCGGGTGACCTACTGCGGGTCCAACCCGGTCTCGGACCTCTGGTGCGAGAAGTCGATGTCGCTGCTCGCCCGCTCGTTCCGCACCGCGGTCGAGCGGGGCGGCGAGGACGTCGACGCCCGGATGGACATGATGATGGCGGCGACGTTCGCCGGCATGGGCTTCGGCAACTCGGGCGTCCACATCCCGCACGCCAACGCCTACCCGATCGCCGGGCAGGTCCGGGACTTCCACCCGGCGGGCTACCCGTCGGACGAGGCGATGGTGCCCCACGGCATGTCGGTGTCGCTGACGGCGCCGGAGGCCTTCCGGTTCAGCTTCGACTCCGCACCCGACCGGCACATGGCGGCCGCGCGGATGCTCGGGCCGAACGCCGAGACGCAGAACAACGCGTCGGAGCAGCTGCCGCACGTGGTCACCGAGCTCATGCGCGACATCGGGATCCCGAACGGCATCGGCGCCGTCGGCTTCGGCGAGGGCGACATCCCGGACCTCGTCGACGGGACGATGAAGCAGCAGCGGCTGCTCGCGACCTGCCCCCGGACGCCCACCGAGGACGACATAGCGGACATCTTCCGCAAGTCCGTCGAGAACTGGTGACCCCGTGCCGATCTACGACTACCGCTGCGACTGCGGCTCGCGGTTCGAGCGGTTGATCGGCCGGGACGCCCCGGCGCCGGCGTGCCCGGAGTGTGGTGGCGAGACGCGCAAGGTGCCGTCCCGCCCCGCACTGCACGGGACCGCCGACCCCGGGCCGTCCAAGGAGTACATGCCCCAGACCTGGAAGGGCACCTACCGCGGCAACCGGGAGTACGTCACCGGGCTGCAGAAGCAGTGGGACCAGCGCCAGAAGCTCGAGGCGAAGCACCCCGAGCTGCGCGGCGACACGCGTCCCGTCGCGGCGCACGAGGGTCGCTACGAGCAGGCACCCCTGCGCGCGGGGGAGCCGTACATCGGGCACTCGTCGTCTTCGTCGGAGTCAGCACCGAAGAAGGACACGGGGTCCTCGGGGCACGGCCATGGCCACGGTCATGGTCACGGGCACGGCCACTAGGTCCTGACCGCCGTCTGACCTGCGGGTCAGGCGGCGGTCAGCGCCCGCACGGTCTCGGCGACCGCCGCCACCCGCGCCGCACGCACGGCCGTGGCGAGCGGGCGCAGGGCGTCGGTGCGGGCGAGCGTGGCGGACGACGTCACGGCGCCGCCCGGGTCGTCGCCCGACGCCGCGACGAGGATCGCCTCGACCTCGTCGGCGTGCTGGAGCACCCGCAGCGGACGTCCCGGCGTGCCGGCGGGCCAGTTCGCGTGGGGCCGGCGGCGCAGCCGGTCGGCGATCTCCTCGCGGACCCCGGCCTTCGGGCGCGCGACGTCCATCGCGGCCAGGGTGTCGGCGGCGTCGCGCACGGAGCCGCGCAGGTCGTGCTCGGCGTCGGACAGGCTCGGGTGCGCGGCGGGCGGGACCTCGTCGACGAGGTGCACGGTCCAGCGCAGCACGCCGTCGGCGACCGGGGCCGGCACGGCCGCCAGCCCCGCCCCGGCGAGCACCGCGCACTCGCCGGCCTCCATCGCCGCGACCCGCAGCGCCTCGGGTCCCGGCAGCCCGCGGACGTCGCCCGGCGCGGGCATGACCAGGCGCGCGTCCGACCCGATCGGCGAGACCCGCTGGCGCGCGAGCACGAGCAGCGTGGCGAGCCCGGCACCGGCGTGGTCCGGTGTCGGCAGGTCGGTCACCGCGGCGGTCGCGGCGTCGGCGGCGACGACGTCGTGCGCCTCGGACCACGGGCCCAGCGCGTCGAGGACGTCGTCGGCGGCGGCCGACCCGGCGAGCCACGCCGCGGTCCACACGGCCAGGGAGGCACTCGCGCACGGCACCCGATCCACGCTACCGGGGCCTCCGCCGCCCGGCCGCCGGGAGTGCTCCGTCGGCGTCGCCGAGGGGCACCTTCGGCAGGTCTCGGGGTCCTTCGATCATGCGCAAACGTGCCCGTCGCGGCGACGAGGGGCGTCGACGGTGCTCTCCAGAACGATCTCTCGAGAGAGCCGTCAGGGCTGTCGGCGCGCACCAGCCCTGACAGCACTCCCGAGAGATCGATGTGGCGAGCACCGAGAAGGCGAGGGACACCTTCCGCAGCCGCTGACGCCTCTCGATCGTGCGGAACGTGCCTGTCGCGGCGACGAGGGGCGTCGACGGTGCTCCCCAGAACGATCTCTCGACAGAGCCGTCGGGGCTGTCGGCACGTCGGGAACCCTGAGGGCACTCCCGAGAGATCGTCGTGGCGAGCACCGAGAAGCGCGTTCCGCAGGCGCCGGGGCCTCTCGATCATGCGGAACGTGCCCCTCGCCTCGCGGCACCCCGCCGCCCCGCGGAGCGAGGGACTCCCTCGCTGCGTCCCAAGCACCCGGGGTGACCCTCGCTGCACACACCACGGGCACCGCGCGGGCGTGTCGACCCCGGACGATCACCGCGTCCCGTTAGCGTCCGCGCGTGGCGAGAACGCAGGGCCGGGGGATGCACGGCTCCACCGGCGACCCCGGGTTCCGATCGACCGGCGGGGCGGTGCGCGCCCCGGCCCGGGGTGGCGGCGGCCCGTCCTCGGGCGCCGGGCGCACCGGCGGGCTGCCGGGGCTCGCGCCGCACAAGCCGGCCCGCGAGGTCGTCACCGTCGTCGCCGAGCCGGGACTGGTCGTCGAGGACGCCGCCGAGACCTTCTGCGGCGCCGTCATCCGCGCCGACATCCGCGAGGTCGTGCTCGAGGACGCCGCGGGGCGACGCCGGCTCTTCCCGAACAAGCCCGCCGCGTTCCTCCACGAGGGACGCCCCGCGACGCTCGTCCCCCCGCAGCGGGCGGCGGCGGCCGATAAGGCCCCGCAGCGCTCGGCGTCGGGCTCGCGGCGCGTCGACGACGTCCGCGCGAAGACCGCGCTCCCGCACCGGATCTGGGTCGAGGGCCTGCACGACGCCGAGATCGTCGAGCGCGTCTGGGGCCACGACCTGCGCGTCGAGGGCGTCGTCGTCGAACCGCTGCACGGGGCCGACGTGCTCGTCGAGGCCGCGCGCGAGTTCGCGCCCCGGCCGGACCGGCGCCTCGGGGTGCTCGTCGACCACCTCGTCACCGGCTCCAAGGAGTCGCGGATCGCCGACGGCCTGCGCCGCGAGCTCGGGCCCGCGGCCGCGCACGTGCTGGTGCTCGGCCACCCCTACATCGACATCTGGGAAGCCGTGAAGCCCCGCGCGGTGGGGATCGAGGCCTGGCCGACGGTGCCGCGCGGCATCGACTGGAAGACCGGGGTCTGCGAGGCCCTGGGCTGGGGCGACGACCGGGCCGGCGCGCGCCGCGTGCTCTCGTCGGTGTCGACGTGGTCGGACCTCGAGACGCCCCTGATCACGGCCATGGAGCAGCTGATCGACTTCGTGACCGTCGGCCCCTGAACTCACGCTCCCGGCAAGTGGCATCTGGCACACTCGCCGGTGTGATCCCGCTGCTGTGGGCGATCGCGGGGGTGGTGCTCGTCGCGGTCGAGCTCGTGACCGGCACCTTCGTGCTGCTCATGCTCGGGCTCGCCGCGCTCGTCACCGCCGGGGCCTCCGCGCTCGGCGCCCCGCTCGGGGTCGACGTCGCCGTCTTCGGGCTCAGCGCCCTCGCGCTGGTCCTCGTCGCGCGCCCCGCGCTGCAGCGCCGCTTCCGCACCGACCGCGCCGACGGCCCCGTCAACGCCGGCCCGCAGGCGCTGCTGGGCGCCGAGGCCGAGGTCGTCGACGCGATCACCGCGGGCGACGCCGGCACCGTGCGCATCGGCGGCGCGCTGTGGACCGCGCGCCCCCTGCACGACGGGGACGTGCTCGCGACCGGCGACCCCGTGGTCGTCGTCGACATCCGCGGAGCCACCGCCGTGGTCACCGGCGCCGGGCCGGCACCCGGACCCCGCCCGACCCGACCGCCCCTCCAGGGAGAGACCTGATGGATCCCGCGACGCTCGTGCTCTACGTGGTCATCGCCGCCGCGCTGATCCTCATCATCACGGCGGTGGTCAAGAGCATCACCGTCGTCCGCCAGGCCGAGGCGGCCGTCGTCGAGCGGCTCGGGCGCTACCAGCGCACCGCGGCCCCCGGCCTGACGTTCCTCGTGCCGTTCATCGACCGTATCCGCGAGCGGGTGGCGCTCTGGGAGCAGGTCGTCTCGTTCCCGCCCCAGCCGGTGATCACCCAGGACAACCTGACGGTCTCGATCGACACCGTCGTGTACTACCAGGTCACCGAGCCGAGCAACGCGGTCTACGAGATCTCCGACTACATCAACGGCGTCCAGCAGCTCACCACGACGACGCTGCGCGACGTTGTCGGCGGGATGAGCCTGGAGGAGGCGCTGACGTCCCGCGAGACGATCAACTCGCGCCTGCGCCGCGCCCTCGACGACGCCACGGGGCCCTGGGGCCTGCGGGTGGTCCGTGTCGAGCTCAAGGCGATCGACCCGCCGCCCTCGATCCAGGACTCGATGGAGCGGCAGATGAAGGCCGACCGCGAGAAGCGGGCGATGATCCTCACCGCCGAGGGCCACCGCGAGGCCGCCATCGCCGAGGCGCAGGGCAACAAACAGGCCGCGATCCTCTCCGCGGAGGGCGCGAAGCAGGCCGCGATCCTCGAGGCCGAGGCGGACCGGCAGTCGACGATGCTGCGGGCCCAGGGCGAGCGGGCCGCGCAGTACTACCAGGCGCAGGGCGAGGCCAAGGCGATCGAGAAGACCTTCGCCGCCATCAAGGCCGGCCGCCCGACCCCGGAGATGCTGGCCTACCAGTACCTGCAGACGCTGCCGCAGATGGCGCAGGGCGAAGCCAACAAGGTCTGGATGGTGCCCAGCGACTTCGGCAAGGCGCTCGAGGGCTTCACCAAGATGCTCGGCGCGCCGGGCGAGGACGGCGTCTTCCGCTACACGCCCTCGCCGGACGACGGCGCCCCCGTCACGCGCCCGGGCCAGACCGACGACGACGTCGCCGACTGGTTCGACACCAGCACCGACCCGGAGATCGCCAAGGTCGTGGCCGCCGCCGAGCAGCGGGCCGAGGCCGCGACGTCGGCCGAACCGGAGTCCAACGGTGCCGGGCGCCACGCGAGCGGGGACGCGATCCCGCCCGACACGGTCTGACCCGGCGGCCACCTCGTAGGATCGGGCGTCATGCTCGATCGCGCCCTCGTCGACGGCCTGTTCCCGGCCGACCTGCCCGAGCCCGCCGAGCTCGAGGAGCGCTACCCCCCGCGCGACCTGCCGGACGGCGCGCTGGTGACGCGCTTCGGCCCGAGCCCGACGGGGTTCGTGCACGTCGGCGGCCTGTACACGGCGATGGTGTCCCGCGACCTCGCGCACTCGACCGGGGGCGTCTACGTGCTGCGGATCGAGGACACCGACCAGAGCCGCGAGGTCGAGGGCGCCGACGCGCAGTTCCGGCGCGCCTTCGACGCGTTCGACCTGGTGCCCGACGAGGGCGACATCCCCGCGCCCGCCGGCGACTACGGCCCGTACCACCAGTCGGCGCGCGCGGCGCTCTACCAGACCCACGTCCGCGAGCTGATGCGCCGGGGGAAGGCCTACCCGGACTTCGCCACCAAGGAGGAGCTCGCCGAGATCTCCGATGCGCAGCGCACCCTCAAGCTGCCCACCGGCTACTACGGCCGCTGGGCGCCGTGGCGCGACGCCGCGCAGGAGGACGTGCAGGCGGCCCTCGACGCCGGCAAGCCGTGGGTGGCGCGGTTCCGCTCCGAAGGCAGGGTGGGGGAGCGGTTCGCGTTCACCGACCGTCTCCGTGGTCGCGTGGAGATGGAGGACAACCACAACGACGTGGTGATCCTCAAGAGCTCCGACAACGCGATCCGGCTCCCGACCTACCACTTCGCGCACGCCGTCGACGACCACCTCATGCGCACCAACCTCGTCGTGCGCACCGAGGAGTGGCTGTCGTCGGTGCCGACGCACCGCCAGCTGTTCGACGCGCTGGGCTTCGAGCCCGTCGACTACGCGCACCTCGCGCCGCTGATGAAGCAGGAGGGCGGCTCCAAGCGCAAGCTCTCCAAGCGCAAGGACCCCGAGGCGTCGGTCGACTTCTACCTCGAGGCCGGCTTCCCGGTGCCCGCCGTGCAGTACTACCTGCGCGGGCTCGCCAACCCCCGCCTCGCCGAGATGCCGCTGGCCGAGGCCCTGACGACCCCGCTGCGCCTCGACGAGTTCGGGCTCGCCGGCCCGCTGGTCGACACGGTGAAGCTCAGCGACATCTCCGCCGACCACATCGCCACGCTCTCCGGCCCCGACGTGGTCGCCGGCGTCCGGACCTGGGCCGCCGAGTACGACCCCGAGATCGTCAAGGTGCTCGACGCGAACCCCGAGCTGGTGCTCGCGGCCATCGACGTCGAGCGGGTGGGCGTCGAGAACCCGCGCAAGGACCTCGCGAAGTGGTCGGACTTCCGCGAGGCCTACGGGTTCTTCTTCCCGGAGCTCTTCACCGACGTCACCGACCCGGCCGACGAGCGCTTCGGCGAGCTGGACGCGGACCTGGTGCGCACCGTCGCCGCGGACCTGGCGGACACCTACGTCCACGAGGGCGACCAGCCGACCTGGTTCCAGCAGATCCGCGACCTCGCCCACCGCCACGGCTTCGCCCCGAACCCGAAGACGTACAAGAAGGACCCCGACGCCTACCCCGGCATGCTGCGCGACGCCGCCAACGTGGCCCGCGTGGCGATCACCGGCGCCCAGCGCAGCCCTGACCTCTACGAGGTCACCCGGGCCCTCGGCGCCGACGAGGTCGTGCGCCGCCTGCGAGCCCTGGCGGGCTGACGTGTACGTCCGCACCGACGACGGGCGGCGCGTCGCCTACGACCGCGAGGGCTCGGGCGGGCGCCCGCTCGTCCTCGTCGGCGGGCTCGGGCAGATGCGGGCCACCGACCCGGCGACCCGCACGCTCACGAGCGAGCTCGCCGCTCGCGGGTTCGACGTCGTGCACCACGACCGCCCGGGCCGGGGCGAGTCCACGGGCGAGGCGCCGTTCACGCTGGCCGGGGAGGTCGCGGCGATCCGGGCGCTGGTCGACGAGCTCGGCGGGCGCGCTGCGCTCTACGGCAGCTCCTCGGGCGGGGCGATCGCGCTCGCCGCGGCGGCACACGTCCCGGGCGTGGACCGCCTCGTGCTCTGGGAGGTGCCGGTCGGCACCGACGGCGGTGACGAGGCGCGCGCGTGGCACCGGGGGATCGTCGAGCGCAGCGCGACCGGCGACCTCGAGGCCGTGCTGCGCTTCGCCATGGACGGCATGCCCCCGGAGTGGCTCGACGGCATGCTCGCCGGACCGGACCGCGAGCACCACCTGCGCCTCGCGCCGACCACCGCCGCCGACGCCGAGGCGCTGGCGTGGGCGGCGGACGCGCTGCGCGACGAGAGGCTCGCGCGCGAGGTCACCGTGCCGACCACTGTGCTCACCGGCACCAGCGCCTGGCCGTTCCTCGTCGAGGCCGCCGACGCGCTGGTCGCCGCGCTGCCCGACGCCGAGCGCGGCGAGGTGCCGGGCGCCGAGCACGGCTGGGAGCCGGCGGACCTCGCGCGCGTCCTGATCGACATCTTGCTCTGACGCCGGAACATTCCGCCCCGGTCGGACCGTCACAGCGGCATGATCGCCCTCTTCCGTCCCCCCGCCGCCGCGCTGGCCCTCGCTGTCCTCGCGGGCGGCCTGCTCGCAGGGTGCAGCGGCGGGAACAGCAGCTCGGTCAGCTGCTCGGGCACGAGCTGCCGCGCGACGGTGACCGGCGCACCGATCGAGGTGAACCAGCCCGAGCCCGGGAGCGGGTCCGGGCGCAGCAGCACCAGCCGGCGCCCCGTGAACGACGGCGACGCCGTCGATTTCCGGGTCGAGTCGCTCGCTCCGGGCTCGGTGGAGGTCTCCGACGACGGTATCGTCACCCGTGTCCCGCAGGGCGGCACGTTCGTCGAGGACGGGTCGACCGTGCGACTCGAGTCCTCGGACGGGCGCACCGCCGTCTTCACGTTCCAGGGCCGGTGACCGCGATGACCCCCCTCCCGGCGCGCCTGCACCTCGGCGCGTACGCCCCGACCGCGGGCGTCGACCTGTCCGGCGTCGCCGTCACCGGCGACACGATGTTCCTCGCCCCCGACGAGGGCTCCGCGCTGCTGCGGCTGCGCCGGGAGCCCGGCGGCGGGTCGCTGGACTGGGAGGCGCCCGAGGAGGTCCCGCTCGGCGACGCCGTGGCGCTCAAGGGCGGGCCCGACGACGAGGTCGACGCCGAGGGCCTCGACATCGTCGACGGGTGCCTCTGGGTGGCCGGCTCGCACAGCGCCAAGCGCAAGCGGGTCAAGCACGGGACCCCGCCGGACGAGATCGGGCAGCGGCTCGCGGAGGTCGACCCGCAGAAGTCGCGCCGCGTGATCGCCCGCCTGCCCCTGCGCGACGGTCCCGACGGCCCGCGGACGGTCAGAGCGGGGAAGAAGGTCGACGGGGTCGGCGAGGCGGCACGCCTGCCGTCGGGCAAGCGGGGGCTCTGGGGCGCGCTCGCCGACGACGAGCACCTCGGGCCGTTCCACGGCATCCCGGGCAAGGACAACGGGTTCGACGTCGAGGGCATCGCGGTCCGCGAGGCGCACGCCGGCGGCGGCGTGGTCCTCGGCCTGCGGGGTCCGGTGCTGCGCGGGTGGGCGGTGCTGCTCGAGCTCGCGGTGCACGCCGACGGCCCGGAGCTGGTGCTCGACCGGCTGAGGAAGACCTTCGTCGACCTCGAGGGCCTCGGCGTGCGCGACCTCGCCCGCGACGGCGAGGACCTGCTCGTGCTCGCCGGGCCGACGATGGTGCTCGACGGCCCGGCGCGCATCGTGCGCCTGCGCGGCGGGGCCGCCGCCCCGCTCCCGCCCGCGATCACCGCCGACGAGGTCGAGGTGGTCACCGAGGTGGCGGTGGGCCGGGGCTGCGACCGCCCGGAGGGGCTCGCGGTCCTGCCGGAGGGCCTGCTCGTCCTCCACGACACCCCGGCGCCCCACCGCCTCGACGGCGAGCGCCTCGTCGGCGACGTGTGGCCTGCGGCCAGGTGAGCAGTATGGACGGCTATAGCCGTCCATACTGCTCACCTGCCGTAGGCACCTAGACGTTCATGGCGATGTACTTGATCTCCAGGTACTCGTCGATGCCGACGCTGCCGCCCTCGCGGCCCAGGCCCGACTGCTTGACGCCGCCGAACGGGGCGCCGGCGTTCGACACCATGCCCTGGTTGAGGCCGACCATGCCGGCCTCGAGCCGCTCGGAGAGACGGATCGCCCGGGACAGGTCGTTGGTGTAGAGGTAGCTGACCAGCCCGAACTCGGTGTCGTTGGCGGCGCGGATCGCGTCGTCGTCCTCGGTGAACGTGAAGATCGGCGCCACCGGACCGAAGATCTCCTCCTTGGCCAGGCGGGCCGAGGTGGGGACGTCGGCGAGCACGGTCGGCGGGTAGAAGTAGCCCGCGCCGGAGGGGACCTCGCCGCCGGTGCGGACGACGGCGCCCTTCTGCACGGCGTCGTCGACGAGCTCGGCGACCTTGTCGCGCTGGTCGGCCTCGACCAGCGGGCCGACCTCCACGCCCTCCTCCGTGCCGCGCCCGATCTTCATGTCGCCCATCCGCTCGGTGAGCTTCTTCGTGAACTCCTCGGCGACGTCGGCGTGCACGTAGAACCGGTTGGCCGCGGTGCAGGCCTCGCCGATGTTGCGCATCTTCGCGAGCATCGCGCCCGCCACGGCCTCGTCGACGTCCGCGTCGGCGCAGACCACGAACGGGGCGTTGCCGCCGAGCTCCATCGACGTCTTGAGCACCTGCTCGGCGGACTGCTCGATCAGCTTGCGCCCCACCTCCGTGGAGCCGGTGAACGAGAGCTTGCGGATGCGCCCGTCGCGGATCAGCGGCTCCATGACCTTGCCGGTCGAGGACGTCGTGACGACGTTGAGGACGCCGTCGGGCAGCCCGGCCTCGGCGAGGATGTCGGCGAGCTTGAGGATCGTCAGCGGGGTGAGCCCGGCCGGCTTGATGACCATCGTGCAGCCGGCCGCGATCGCCGGGCCGATCTTGCGCGTGCCCATCGCCAGCGGGAAGTTCCACGGCGTGATCAGCAGGCACGGCCCGATCGCCTGGCGCGTCACCAGCACGCGGCCCGCGCCGTTCGCGTTGACCTTCCACTCGCCGGAGATCCGCACGGCCTCCTCGGAGAACCAGCGGAAGAACTCGGCGGCGTAGGTGATCTCGGCCTTCGACTCGGCGAGCGGCTTGCCCATCTCCAGGGTCATGAGCAGGGCGATCTCGTCGGCCCGCTCGGTGACCAGCTCGAACGCCCGGCGCAGGATCTCGCCGCGCTCGCGCGGGGCGGTGGCCGCCCACGAGGGCTGGGCGTTCGCCGCGGCGTCCAGGGCCGCCATCCCGTCCTCGGGGGAGGCGTCGGCGACGTCGCAGAGGAGCTCGCCGGTCGAGGGGTCCTCGACACCGAACGTCCGCCCGTCGGTCGCGTCGCGCACCGACCCGCCGATGATCAGGCCCTTGGTGACCTCGTCGATCACTCGGCGTTCGCGGTCGCTCTCGGCCATGGGTCCCCTCCCGTCAGCGTGCCCCGGCGTGCGGGGCCTGTCGGCGGCGGAGTGCCCTGGGACCTGGTGGGCTACGCGTGAAGTCCCGTCACCACTCCCGTCACCACTCCTGTCACAGGGACATCCGGTGGCGCTCCGGCCCCGCCCAGCCCTCGGCGACCGGGACCGAGTACCAGATGTCGAGGGCGACGCTCGCGAACAGCCACCCCTCGCCGGTGCGGAGGTAGGTGTCGGCGAAGCGGCCCGCGAGCACGAAGCTCTGGCCGTGGTAGATCGGGGTGGCGAACAGGAAGCTGGTCCCGCTCGCCGTGTCCCCGTCCACCGTGACGTCGTGGCCGTGGATGAACTGGCGCACGAACGGCTTCCCCGCGTCCGCCGGGAGCAGCCGCGGGATCGCCGCGAAGAACTCGGTGATCGCCGCGCGCCCCGACGCCGTCCCGAGGTAGGAGTAGTCGAGCTCGGCGTCCTCCGCGAAGAGGCCGCCGATCTCGTCCCACCGGTCGGTGTTGACGAACTCGTGGAACCGGTTGCGCAGCCGGTGCAGCGCCGACTCCGCCTCCAGGACCTCGAGGCGGCGACGCAGGTCGGCCAGGTCCTCGCTCACCGCGCGGTGAACGTCAGCGGCAGGTGCTGCATGCCGTGCATGACGTAGCTCGGGTCGTAGCGCGGCACGAAGCCCGGCTCGGCGAGCGCGATGTCGTCGAGCCGGGAGAACAGCACCTCGAAGGCGATCCGCGCGACCGACCGGGCCAGCGGCGCCCCGATGCACGAGTGCGGGCCGTGCCCGAACGCCTGGTGCGAGCGCAGGCGCTCCCGCGACGGGTCGAAGGTCTCCGGCTCGGCGAACACCTCCTCGTCGCGGTTGCCGGAGGCGTAGACGACCCACACGTGCGCGCCGGCCGGGATCGCGACACCGCCGAGCTCGGTGTCGGCGGTGGCGACGCGGAAGAGCCCCTGCACCGGTGACTCCAGCCGCAGCGCCTCCTCGAGGTACCGGCCGAGCTCGTCGGGGTGGGCCCGCACCTGCGCCATGAGGTCCGGGCTCTCGCAGAGCATCAGCATGAACGAGGAGATCAGCTTGGTGGTGGTGTCCGCCCCGGCGCCGATGAGCTGGCTGCAGAAGCCGACCATCTCGTTCGGCGTCAGCGGCGCGTCGCCCTCGTTGCGGGCCTGCACGACCGCGGTCAGCAGGTCGTCGCGCGGGTTCTGGGTGCGGTCCGCGATCTCGTTCTCGAAGAACGTCCAGAACTCGATCTGGGTCTCCAGCGTGGCGAGCAGCGCCTCGTCGGTCATCGCCGTGCCGATGGCGGCGTTGATCGCGTCGGCCCAGCGCGCGAAGTCGCCGGAGTTCTCGACCGGCACCCCGAGCAGCGTGGCCAGGGCCTGCACGGGCGCGGGGGAGCAGTAGGCCGGGACGAGGTCGACCTCGCCCGCCCCCGCGAAGCCGTCGACGAGCCCGTGGCACAGCTCCCGGATCCGCGGCTCGATCCGCGCGACCGACCGCGGGGTCAGCGCCTTGTTGAGGATGCGGCGGTGCCGGCTGTGGTCCGGCGGGTCCTGGGTGAACAGGACGTCACCACGGCTCATGACCACCCGGACGCGCTCGGCGAACTCCGGGGTCGCGTCGGCCAGCGCCCGGCCGACCGCCGCGACCGCGCCCGACACCGTCGGCCCCATGGGGTTCTGGCTAGAGAACAGCCGGGGCTGGGTGTTGACCTTCTCGATGTCGGCGTGGCGGGAGACGACGTAGATGTCGTACTCCGGGTCGTGGAAGACCGGGGCCTCGCGGCGGAGCTGCGCGTACTGCTCGTACGGACACCGCATGGTGTCCGGCTCCTGGTCGAAGATCGGCTTGGTGGGGCGCGTCCCGGTGGTCATGGGCTACTTGGCCCCCTGCCCGGCGTCGACCCGCAGGATGTGGCCGGTGATCTGGTCGGCGTTGTCGGAGGCGAGGAAGAGCACCGCGTCGGTGATGTCGGAGACCTCGGTGCGCCACTTGTCGCCGGGCATGTTGCCGGCGGCGGAGAACATCTCGTAGGCGTCGTCGGGGGTCATGCCGACCTCGCCCGCGAGACCCAGCACCATGCCGGAGCCCTGCCCCTCGCCCGGCTTGATGGTGGCCGGCGCGATGGCGTTGACGTTGATGTCGAACTCGGCGAGCTCGAAGGCCCACGCCGAGGTCAGGCCCTGGATCGCGTGCTTGGCGGCGACGTAGTGCGACAGCTGGGCGTGCCCGGAGCCGGTGACGCCGGACGAGATGTTGATGATCTTGCCGGAGCGCCGGCCGATCATGTTCGGGACCACGTACTTCGCGACGTACATGTGGCCCTTGAGGATCGTGTCGATCACCGCGTCCATGACGTGGCTGCGCATGCCCTGGATGGTGTCGAGCGCGGCCACGCCGGCGTTGTTGACGAGGATGTCGATGCGGCCGTCGAAGTAGTCGAGCGCCTTGGCGACCGACGCCTCGACCTGGCTCTCGTCGCGGATGTCGCAGCCCAGCGGCAGGCACCGCTGACCGGTGGCCTCGACGGCCTTGGTGGTGTCCTCGAGCATCTGCCCCGTCGCGAGCGGATAGATGTCGGGGATCGGGTCGGTGATGTCCAGCGCGGCGATGTCGGCGCCCGCGTCGGCGAAGGCCAGCGCGTGGCTGAGGCCCTGGCCCTTCGCCGCGCCCGTGATCAGGACGTGCTTGCCCTCGAGCCCGCGCAGTACTGCCGCCATCGAAACGCCTCCTTGAGTTCCCTGTGACGCCGCTCATGCGTCGTGAGGACGCTAACGCCGCTCGACGGAGGCGGCAAGGTTCAGGCGGTCTCGGGGTCCTTCCGGCCGATCCACGTCCACCCGTCGCGCGGTCCGTTCTCGACGAGCGCGGCCTCGATCCGGCGCTCGGCGATGCGCCAGCGGTCCTCGCGCACGAGGACGTCGACGTAGCGCAGGCCGACCCGCCACTGCGTGCCGTCGTGCAGCTCGTGGCCCGCCGAACAGGAGGAGACGGCGTGCACCCGCCCGTCGCCCGCGTCGGTGAGCCGCACCTGGCCGAGGTGGTGGTGGGTCCGCCGGAACCCGCCCTGGCCGCCCGCGAACCGCGCCCGCAGCGCCGCGCGCCCGCGCAGCTCCCCGCCGCGGCCGGGGCCGAAGTCCATGACGGCGTCGGTGGTGAACAGGTCCACGACGGCGTCGATGTCGTAGGAGTCGATCCGCTCGCAGTACAGCGCGAGGACGTCGGTGATGGCGACGCGGTCGTCGGGGTCCATGGTTCGCTCCTCAGCGCAGGTGGGGGAGGACCCGCTCGCCGATGGTCGCGACGCGGGTCAGGACGGTGTCGAGGTCCGGCTCGGCGAACGCCACGCGGACCACGAGGTGAACCCGCGACCACGCCGCGAGCGACGCGAGGACGGCCCGCAGGCCGGTCACGACGTCGTCGACGTCGCCGCGGACCTGGATGTGGGCGTCGATGTCGGCCGCGCGGGCGGGGTCCGCGAGCCCGGCGAAGACCGCCCGGCCCTGCTGGATCGCCTCGTAGGCCTCCTGGGCGCGGGCGAACCCGGCGCGGGCGTGGGCGGCCCCGCCGCCCGGGGCGTCGAGCACGCAGGTGACGACGACGCCGCGGACGAAGGTCGGGTCGGCGGGATCGCGGACCGTGGCGAGGGTGCGGGAGGCGGCCTCGACGATCGCCGGCTCGCCGCGCCCGACCAGGTGCCCGTCGGCGAGGCGCCCGGCCCGGGCGAGTGCGCGCTCGGCGTACCCGCCGAGCCAGAGCGGGATCGGGCGCGCCGGGGTCGGCGTGACCCGGACGTCGTGCAGGCCGAGCCCCGGCGCGTCGAACGGCTCGCCCGTGCCGGCGGCCCGCAGCGCGCCGACCAGCGCCTCGAGCCGCGCCCCGCGCGTGGCCGGGTCGACGCCGAACGCGGCGTACTCGTGCGCGGCGTACCCGAGCCCGAGGCCGAGCAGGAGGCGCCCGTGGCTGAGCCGGTCGACGAGCGCGGCGTCCTCGGCCAGGCGCAGCGGGTGGTGCAGCGGGGCGAGGACCACGCCGCTCGCCAGCTCGATCCGCTGCGTCACGGAAGCGCAGGCGGCGAGCACCGTCAGCGGCGAGGGCAGGTAGCCGTCGGGCATCCCGTGGTGCTCGGTGACCCAGAACGAGTCGAACCCGGCGTCCTCGCCGGCCCGCGCGAGGGCGACCGCGTCCGTGGGGTCGCCGTGCTGGCCGCTCCAGAGGCCGAGGCCGATCTTGAGCTCGTCGGTCACCGCTCGTCCGTCACAGGGTCAGCACGGCGCCGAGCCGCGCCCGCCACTCGCCGAGGTCGACGTAGTCGCGGAACGCGGTGATCAGGTCGCGGTCCGGGTCGACCTCGACGACGCCGTGGCAGGCGACGGCGTACTCGGTGCCGTCGATGCCGAAGCGGTCGACCCGCTCCAGCCAGGACCGCTCCGGGGTGTGCGCGGCGGTGACGATGTCCCAGCGGACCCACGCCGAGCGCGCCAGGATCGGCGCGAGCATGCCGCGCACACCGGCGGGGCCGACCACCGGCGGGTGCGGGACGTTCGCCCACGTCGCGTCCTCGGCGAAGCACGCCCCGGCGGCGTCGGCGTCCCGGGCCTCGACGGCGGCGAGGAAGCGCCCCACCACGGGCGGCATGGTCATCCGAAGACCACCGGGTACGACGCGAAGTGGTCCCGCGCCGAGTGCGGGTCGCGCTGCGGGGGCGCCGCCGGGTCGGGGCGCGCGCCCGCCGCGAGCAGGGCGTCGAGCATCAGGGTCACGGTGCCGAGGACCTGGGCGCCCTCGCGGTCCGTCGCCGCCGGCACCCCGCCGGCCAGCTCGGTGCCGATGCAGGCGTGCATCCCGCCGCCGAAGGCGTGGCCCCAGCGCGGGACCTCGGCGGGGACGTCGCGGGCCGGGTCGTACTCGGTCGGGCGGTCGAAGATCTCTGGGTCGCGGTTGGCGGCGGCGATGTCGAGCACGACCTCCGACCCCTCGGGGATCTCGGTGCCGCCGCGCAGCGAGATCGGCGCGAGGGCGCGGCGGCGGGCCACGGGGCTCGCCGGGTGCAGCCGCAGCGTCTCGTAGACGCAGGCCTGCAGCAGGGCCGGGTCGTGGCGCGCCTCCTCGGCGGCCTCGGGGTCGCGGGCCGACCAGGCGAACCAGTCGTCGACGGCGTGGGAGAACGCGTCGGCGGTGCTGTGCGAGCCGGCCTGCAGGTAGAACGCGACCTCGCGGCGCAGCATGTCGCGGTCGAGGCCGAGCTCCTCGGTGTGGCGGAGCAGCGCGGTGAGGACGTCGCGCGGCAGGTCGTCCTCGGTGATCTCCCCGGCGGCGAGCCGGCCCAGCAGGGCCTCGCGGCGGGCGATCGAGGGGGTGAGGAAGATCCGGTCGAACTCGTCGAGCGCGTCGGCGACCTCGGCCCGCACCTCCTCGGGGTCGCGGGTGGTGTGCACCAGCGTCGCGCCCTCGGAGAACTTCTTCGCGAACCGGTAGAGCGCGTCGGTCTCGGCGACCTCGGTGGTCGAGTGGTCGACGCCCGCGACCATCGCGGTCAGGTTCATGACCGTGCGGTAGCCGAGCTCGAGCAGGTCGGCGCGGCCGGCGGCGACGAACGGGGCGAGGGTGTCGGTGACGACGTCGCGCAGGAACGTGTGCTCCCAGTGCCGGAACGTCCCGCGGCGGAACAGCCGGTTCTCGACGCGGCGGCGCGTGCGGTGCGCGGACCCGTGCAGCACCAGCAGGCAGTCGGCCATGACCACGCCGCCGGCGTCGTACAGGGCCTGCTCGAGATCGTGCTGGCGGTAGGCCTCGCGGACGTCGGCGTAACGGTCCAGCGTGATCGTGGGCAAGGAACACTCCCTCGGCGTGGCGTGGCTAACGACGCTAGCAACGCACCCGCATCCGGTCGAGTGGCGACGGCGTCGTCAGGTACTTGACGCCGCCCGGTCGGCTCCCCAGTCTGTGACCCGTCCCACCGTCTCTTCCAACCTAGCGGGGAGCCACCGTGTCCGAGGTCGAGGCGCTCGAGGCCGACGTCGTCGTGCTGGGCACCGGTCCCGCCGGGATGGCCGCGATCGCGGCCGCGGCCGACGAGGGCGCGACGGTGGTCGTCCTGGAGGCCATGGACCACATCGGCGGCAACGCGGTGTGGTCCACGGGCTACCTGGCCTTCGTCGACTCCGCGATGCAGCGCGAGCAGGACATCGCCGACGACGAGGAGACGTTCGTCGCGGACGCCCGGGCGATGGTCGAGCAGGCCCGCGACCGGTTCGGCGTCGAGTGGGACGAGGCGCTCGTGCGGCTGTTCGCCCGGGAGAGCGCGGAGACCTACCGCCTGCTCGTCGAGCGCGGCGTGCGCTTCAGCCGCTTCATCCCGCGGCCCCGCCAGCACACCGTGGACCGGATGGCGGCCGTGGAGGACAGCTGGATGCTCGGCCGGGCGTTCCGGGCCGACGTCGAGCGCCCCGGCGTGACCGTCCGGTACGGCACCGTCGCCGACCGGCTGGTCGTCACCGACGGCCGCGTCACCGGGGTGCGGGCCCACTCGACCACGGACCAGGCGCTCCTCGAGGTCACCGCCCGCCGCGGCGTCGTGCTGGCCACCGGGGGCTACCAGGCCAACCCCGAGCTGCGGCGCCGCATCCAGCCCGAGGCGGTGTCGCGCGCGCCCTACCTGGGGATCGACACGTGCCGCGGCGACGGCCACCTGCTGGGCCAGGCCATCGGCGGCGACCTGATCAACATGACCTTCGTGCCGCCGCTGGTGATCGTCTCCTCGTCGGTCGTGGAGGACGCGATCGCGGTCAACGAGGCGGGCGAGCGCTTCCACGACGAGGCCGGGCCGTACGAGGAGCGGGTCGACCGCCTGCACGAGCAGCCCGGCCGCCGGGCCTGGTACGTCGTGGACGACGAGGTCGCCCGGGAGAAGGCCACGCTGATCGGCCAGATGCCCGAGCCGCCGGTGACCGCCGGGAGCCTCGCCGAGCTGGCCGCCGCCATCGGCGTCCCGGCGGCGGCGCTCGAGGCCACGGTCGCGCGGTGGAACGACTTCCTCGCGACCGGGGCCGGGCAGGACCCCGACTTCGGCCGCGTGGTGCTGCCGCCCGGGCGCCGGACGTGCGCGCGGGCGCCGTTCACCGCGGTGCCGATGGTGGAGGGCATCAACTTCTGCTGCGGCGGCTTCCGCGTCACCACCGACCTGCAGGTCCTCGACGTCTTCGGCGACGCGATCCCGGGCCTGTTCGCCGCCGGCGACTGCGTGGGCGGGCTCAACCCCGTCTCCGACCTCGGCGGCATCCACATCAGCGGCGGCTTCACGCTCGGCCGCCTCGCCGGGCGCGCCGCGGCCCGCGACGTCCGCGGCGGGGGCGGCCACGGATCGGTCCTCCACGCCCAGCTGCCGGGGATGCTCGACACCCGCATCGCCCTCGTGCAGCTCGACCCCGAGCCCACCACCTCCTGAGGAGACGACGATGTCGGTCGGAGTGTTGTTCACGCAGGGCCAGGTGACCGGCGAGCCGCAGACGGTGCTCGCCGAGATCCTGGAGCAGGCCGAGGCCGCGGACCGGCTCGGGTTCTCGGCCGCGCTGACCACGGAGCACAAGGACTCCGACGAGTACTTCGGCGCGCCGCTGCACCTCGCCTTCGCCATCGCCGCCCGCACGCAGCGGGTCCGCGTGGGCACGGCGATCGCCATCGCCCCGCTCTACGCACCCGTCGTGCTGGCCCAGGACGCCGCGATCCTCGACCAGCTCTCCGGCGGGCGCGCCTGGCTCGGGCTCGGCGCCGGCTACATGCCCGTCGACTACACCGCGGCCGGCGTGCCGTGGGAGGACCGGGCGCAGCGCTTCGACGAGACCGTGCGCATCGTGCGGGCGGCCCACACGCAGGAGCGCTTCTCGTTCGACGACCAGCTGCACCACTTCGAGGACCAGGCCGTGCTGCCGCGCCCGCTGCAGGACGGAGGCGTCCCGCTGCACCTCGCGGCCTGGACTCCCGGCGGCCTGCGCCGCGCCGGGCGCCTCGGCGACGGCTGGATCACCAACGCCCTGATGTCGCTGGACACCATGACGGCCATGGCCGCCGACTACCGCGCCGCCGCGGAGGCCGCCGGCCGGCGTCCGCACGTGACCTCGATCCGCTTCTGCTGGCCGTACACCTCGCGCGAGGAGGCCCTCGAGCTCTTCGGCGACACGGCGCTCGCGATGGCCCGCACGCTCTTCGACTACGGCGCCATCACCGATCTGCCCGGCGTGACGAGCGCCGACCAGATCACCCTGGAGGAGTTCGTGCGCGACCGGTTCGTGTTCGGCACGCCCGAGGAGTGCGTCGAGACGATCGGGCGCTTCCGCGACGAGGCGGGCGTCGACGACTTCCTCATGATCTTCCGGTACCCGACCGGGCCCGACCACCGCTCGGTCCTGCGGGCCATGGAGCTGTTCGGCACCGAGGTGCTGCCCGCCCTGGACCGGCCCGCGGTCCCCGCGTGACGCCGCTGCGCGTGGGGGTGGTCGGCCTGCACTACGCGGCCGGCACCCACCTGCCCGTCTACGCCGCGCTGGCGCGCGAGGGGCTCGTGGAGCTCGTCGCGGTCGCGACCGCGCACCGGGAGACCGCCGACGAGGCCGCCCGCACGCACGGCGTCCCGCGGGCGCACGTCGGGTTCGAGGCGCTCTGCGCGGACCCGGAGGTCGACCTGGTGGACGTGGCGACCCGCCCGAGCCGCCACGCGGCGATGGTCGCCGCGGCACTCGGGGCCGGCAAGCACGTGCTGTGCGAGGCCCCGCTGGCCCGGTCGGCGGCGGAGGGCCGCGAGATGGCCGACGCCGCCCGCACGGCCGGCCGGGTGGCGGTCGTCGACATGCAGTCGCGCTACTGGCCCGGTCTCGCCGAGCTGCGCCGCCGGGTGCGCGAGGGCGGGATCGGCCGGGTCGACAACGTCGCGGTGCAGGCGTTCTACCCGACGTTCACGAACCCCGCCGCCGTGCGCGGCTCGGGCTGGTGCGCCGAGGCCGCCCACGGGGCGAGCTCGCTGCGGGTGCACGGCCTGCACACCGCCGACGTCCTGCGGTGGGTGTTCGGCGAGCTCGGCGACGTCCGCGGGCTGGTGGCCCGGCGGGCGCCGACGTGGCCGGGACCCGACGGGCCGGTCCCGGCCGACAGCGTCGACTCGGCCGCCTGGACCGCCCGCACCGAGGACGGCGCGCTGTGCTCGGTGCACAGCTCCTGGGTGGCGCCCGGGGGAGGGGGCTGGCGGCTCGTCGCGCACGGCTCGGAGGGCGTGCTAGTCGCCGAGGCGGCCGGGCACACCGGCCACTTCCCGGTGCGCCTCTCCGGCGCCCGCCCGGGGGAGGACCTCGCGGAGATCGTGCCCGCCGAGGGCGGCGCCACCGAGCCCTTCACCCGCCTCGTCCGCGCGCTCGTCGCGCACGTGGCCGACGGGGGAGCGCCCGGTGACCTGCCGACCTTCGCGGACGGTGTCGCCGCCCTGACCGTCGCCGACGCCGTCGACGGCGGTTTGACGTCAGTCGCCTAACGACTACCGTCCGAGGGTCGCCGGGTTCGAGGAGGAAGCCGTGACCACCACCGGGGAGTCGCTCGTCGTCACCCTGAGCACGTTCGCCGACGCCAAGGACGCCTACCGCAGCCGCGAGCTGCGCCAGTCCCTCTACGACGAGGGCGAGGTGGTGATGGCGGACGTGCTGGTGAACCTGCACGGCACCGAGCACCGCGACCGGCGCCGCGTGGAGAACCGGATGTTCCGCCGGGAGGTGTTCGAGCGCTACGAGCGCGACCTGTTCCCCGAGGTCACGGCGCAGACGCTGGCCCCGTACGTCGCGGCGGGCCACGTCGACCTGGTGCACCTGGGCCACGAGCTGATGCTCAACCTGGCCGCGCTGACCGCGGGGATCGACCGGCCCGAGGGCACCGCCGCCGAGACGGCCCGGCTGCACGCGCACATGATGCGGTTCATCGAGGGCGCCACGCTGGCGCACGCCACGGGCGACAAGGCCGCGAAGGCCGCCGAGGTGGCCCGCGCGCTCGAGGAGTGGGACGAGGAGTTCCTGGCGCCGTCGATCGCCCGGCGGCGGGAGATGCTGGACCAGGGGGTGGAGCCGCCCCGCGACGTGCTGGCCACCCTGCTGCGCCACGCCGACGAGCTGGACCTCCCGCACCACGTCGTCCGCCGCGAGGTCGCCTTCTACCTGCTCGCCGGGGCGCACACGAGCGCGACGGCGTTCGTGCGCACCGTCGACCACATGCTCGGCTGGTTCGCCGAGCACCCCGAGCGCGCCGACGCGCACACCGACCCGCTGTTCGTGCAGCGCTGCGTGCACGAGACCGTGCGGCTCAACCCGTCGAGCCCGGTCGGGATGCGCCGCGCGCTCGCGCCGGTGGCCCTGCGCTCGGGCACGACGATCCCCGAGGGCGCCACCGTGGTGATCGACCTGCAGGCCGTCAACCGCGACGCCACGCTCTTCGGGCCCGACGCGGCCGCCTTCGACCCCGACCGCACGGTGCCCGCGGGCGTCGCCCCGTTCGGGCTGAGCTTCGCCGCGGGCATGCACGTCTGCATCGGGCAGGACCTCGCCGCGGGCGTCGTCGCCCGGTCCGACACCGACCCGGACACGCACCTGTTCGGGCTGGTCACCGGCGCGGTCGGCCAGCTGTTCGCCGCCGGGGTCGGCCGCGACCCGGACCGCCCGCCGGAGCGCGACGCGTCGACCGCGCGCCCGTACTGGGGCACCTATCCGGTGGTGCTCGGATGACCTACCGCATCGAGGTCGACAAGGAGATCTGCATCAGCTCGGGCCGCTGCGTCGCCGAGTACCCGGAGCGGTTCCGGTTCGACGACGAGGAGGTGGCGGAAGGGGTGCCCGGCGCGCCCGCGCTGCCCGACGACGCCGCCCTTCGACTCGCCCGCGCCTGCCCGTCGTCGGCGCTGCTGGTGTTCGATGCCGACACCGGCGAAGAGATCGACATTTTCGCCTCGTAGCTGATCGGGGAGCACACGTGGACCTGGGGATCCGGGGACGGCGCGCGGCGGTGGCCGCGGGGACGGCAGGGCTGGGACGGGCCTGCGCGGCGGCACTCGTGGCCGAGGGTGCCGAGGTGACGATCTGCGGCAGCGACGCCGGGCGCGCCGAGGCGGCCGCGGCAGAGCTCGGCACCGACTGGCTGGTCGCCGACCTGCGCGACCCGGAGGCCGCGGCGGGGTTCGTCCGCGACGTCGAGGCGCGCCACGGCGGGCTCGACCTCCTCGTCGTCAACGGCCCGGGCCCGGGTCCCGGCACGGTCGCCGACACCGCGCTCGCCGACTACCAGGCCGCGCTGGACCGCAGCCTGCTCGCCGTCGTCGGGATGTGCCTGGCCGCGGTGCCCGGGATGCGCGAGCGCGGCTGGGGGCGGGTCGTCGCGATCACCTCGCTCGGCGTGCGCCAGCCGTATCCCAACCTCGCGCTCTCCAACACCGCGCGGGCCGGGGCGACGGGGTTCCTGCGCACGCTGGCGCGGGAGGTCGCCGCCGACGGGGTCACCGTGAACTCCGTGCTCCCGGGCCTGCACGACACCGACCGGGTGCGCTCGGTGTATGCCGACCCCGACGCGCGCGCCGCCGCCCTCGCCGGCGTCCCCGCCGGGCGGCTCGGCGACCCCGCGGAGTGCGCGGCGCTGGTCGCGTTCCTGTGCTCGGAACGGGCCGGGTTCGTCACCGGCACCGCGGTCCCCGTCGACGGCGGGGCGTACCAGGGTCTGCTCTAGACAGAGTCGTCGTCAGCTCCCTAACGTCTACCCTCCGCCACGACGACGTTACGGGGAGCGCGCATGTCCACGGAACCGACGGCACCCCCCGCCCCCGACGACGCCACCACCCGGCGGGCGCTGCGGCGCTTGCTCGCCGGCGGCGTCATCGGCTCGCTGGTCGAGTTCTACGAGTTCTCGGTCTACGCGGTGCTCGCGACGACGCTCGCGGCGGTGTTCTTCCCGTCGGTCGACCCGACGACGGCGCTGCTGTCCACGCTCGCGGTGTTCGCCGTCGCGTTCTTCGCCCGCCCGCTCGGCGGGTTCGTGTGGGGCGCGGTCGGGGACCGGATCGGGCGCAAGCGCACCCTCGCGCTCACGGTGCTGCTGATGTCCGCGGCCACGGCACTGATGGGCGTCCTGCCGGGCTACGCCGCGATCGGGCTGGCGGCGCCGGTGCTGCTCGTGCTGCTGCGGTTCGTGCAGGGCGTCTCGGCCGGCGGGGAGATCTCCGGTGCCGTCTCGTTCGTCGCCGAGCACGCGCCGGAGAACCGCCGCGGCTTCTTCGTCGGCATGATCTCGGTCGGCGCCGTCGTCGGGACCCTGCTCGGGAGCCTGATCCCCGGGGTCCTGCTGCTGACCCTGTCCACCGAGCAGATGCAGGCGTGGGGCTGGCGGATCCCGCTGCTCGTGGCCCTGCCCCTCGGCCTGATCGGGCTCTACATCCGCCAGAAGCTCGATGAGACCCCGTACTTCCTCGCGCTGCGCGAGGAGCGCAACCGGGCGGCCAACCCGGTGCGCGCGGCGCTCGCGGGCCGGGAGCAGCGCCGGCTGCTCGTCATCGCGTTCTTCCTGGTCGCGGCCAACGCGTCGTCGTTCTACATGATCGTCGGCTACCTCCCGAGCTTCGCGACCCGCAGCCTCCAGCTCTCCGGGCTGCAGGCCTTCGCGCCCTCGGTGATCGCGCTGGCGGCCTGCCTGGTCGCCGAGGTCGGCGGCGCGTGGCTCTCCGAGCGGGTCGGGCGCCGGACCGTGCTGCTCGTGAGCGTCGTGGGGCTGCTGGTGCTGTCGTACCCGAGCTTCCTGCTCATCACCTCGGGGACGTTCGGGCTGATCGCGTGCGGGCTGGTGCTCTTCGGGCTGCTCGCCGGCGCCTACGCCGCGGTGATCAACGCCGCGCTCGTCGAGCTCTTCCCGACCAGGGTCCGGGTCAGCGGGCACGGCATCACGTACAACCTGTCGGTCGCGCTCTTCGGCGGCTCCGCGCCGTACCTGCTGACCTGGCTCGGCGGCGTCACCGGCTCGACCATGGTCGGCGCGTACTACGTGATGATCCTGGCGGTGGTCTCGCTGCCCGCCGTGCTGGCGCTCAGGGAGACGGCGCGTCGCCCGCTGCCGATGTAGCGGTCGGCGTGATCCGCAGCAGGCGCTCCGCGTTCGCGGTCAGCGCCTGCGCCCACGGGCCGGTGGGGGTGTCGTCGGCGTCGGAGTCCCAGCCGGCGAAGTTGGTGCCGAACACCAGGCGGGCTGGGTCGGCCCGGGCCGCGAGGAGGTCGAGCGACCCCTCGTCGTGCACGTGGACGTCGAGCCAGAGCCGCTGGAACCACGCCTCGAAGCCCTGCTCGCGCAGGGCGTCCGACGCCCACGGCCGCTTGCGCGCCGCCCGCGCGAAGCGCCCGGCGAGGAACGCGGCCGCGCCGCCCCCGTGGGACAGGCACACGTCGAGCTCGGGGTGGCGCTCGAGCACGCCACCGAAGACCAGCGCGGCGACCGCGAGCGTCTCGTCGTACGCGAAGCCGCACTGCAGGTCGAGGTCGAACCGGCGCAGCCGCGGGTCCGCGGGCGGGCCGTCCGGGCCGATCGGCGAGGGGTGCACGAACAGCGGGACGTCGAGCTCGACGACCGCCTCGTACAGCGGGTCGAGGGCCGGGTCGTCGAGGGTGCGGCCGGCCGGGTCGGTGTCGAGGTAGATCGCGCTCATGCCGAGGTCGCGGACCGCGCGCCGGGCCTCGGTCACGCTGTCGGCCACGTCCTGCACGGGCAGCTGGGCGGCCGCGAGCAGGCGGTCGGGGTGCTCCGCGACGAGTGCGGCGAGGCCGTCGTTGTGGCGGCGCGCGAAGGACACGGCGTCGTCGACGGGGAGGTCGCCGAAGTAGGTCAGGGGATTGGGGGAGAGGAGCTGTCGCGCGATCCCGGCGGCGTCCATCGCCGCGAGGCGCAGGTCGACGTCCATGAACGGGCTGCCCTCGTAGCGCACGCCGTGCAGGACGTAGTCGCCGACGCGGTAGAACGGCCGCCCGTCGGACGACGTGCCGAGCTCCGGCCCGGCCGCCCCGGCCGCGCCCTCCGAGGAGCGCAGGACGGCGTGGGCGTGGACGTCGAGGACGCCCTCAGACATGGGACATGCGCTCGAGCTGCTCCTCGGTGAGCGCGAGCGAGCGCGTCAGCGGGCAGGCGGCGAGGAAGCGCACCTGGTCGGACGCGCGCTGCTTCTGCTCGGGGATCGGGGTGACGAGGTCGGTGCGCCTGCCGCCCTTGATCACCTCGACGATCTTCTCCTTGTCCTGCAGGACCTTCACGTCGCGCAGCGGGTCGCCGTCGACGACGAGGACGTCGCCGACCCGGCCCGTCTCGAGCGTGCCGACCTCGCCCTCCATGCGCATCGCGAACGCCCCGTTGCGGGTGGCGGCGACGATCGCCTCCATCGGCGTCATGCCCATGTACTCGACGAACATCTCCAGCTCGCGGGCGTGCCACTCGCCGACGGGCGTGACCGCGAAGCCGGTCTCCGACCCGGTGAGGAAGCGGACTCCGGCGGCGTGCGCCTTGGTCAGCTGCTTGGCCGTCACCTCGATCTCGGCGCGGAAGACGTCGAGCAGCTCGGGGGCGGTGCCGATCTTCTCGCCGTAGTCGGCGAGGTTGCCGAGCAGCGTGAACGTCGGGCACATCGACGCGCCGGCCTCGACGACGGCCTCGATCGCCTCGTCGTCGAGGTAGGAGGCGTGGTAGATCAGGTCGACCCCGGCCCGGGCGGCGTCACGGGTGGAGTCGGAGTTGCGGCAGTGCGCGACGACCTTGGTGTTGAGCTCGTGCGCGGTGTCGCAGACGGTGCGCAGCTCGTCGATGTTCCAGACCTTGACCTCGGGGCCCTTCATCGACGGGATCAGGCCGGTGACCATGATCTTGATCCAGTCGACGCCGTACTTGATCTGCCGGCGGATCTCGTTGACCATCACGTCCCGGCCGGTGACCACCGTGGCGTAGCCGGTGGTGCCCTCGTCCTTGATCATCCGGCCGGCCGTGCCGCCCAGCATCGTCATCAGCGCCTGGCCGCCCGCACGCATCCGCGGGCCCTCGACGATCCCGGCCTCGATCGCGTCCCGGAGCTCGCAGCCGATGTTCCACAGGCAGTCGGCGTCGAGCACGCTCGTGACGCCGGCGCGGAGCACCTTGCGCGCGTTGTAGGCCGAGAGCATCGAGCTGTAGGCCTCGGTGCGGTGGTTGAAGAGCTCGTCGTTGCCGGTCGGCTCGCCGAACGTGAGGTGGGTGTGCGCGTCGATGAGCCCGGGCATCACCGTCTTCCCGGTGGCGTCCACCCGCTCGGTGGCCGCGTCGGCGCCGGCCGCGGCGGCCGCGCCGAGGGCGGCGATGCGGCCGTCACGCACGAGGACGTCCTCGCCGGGCCGTGCCGCCGCGCCGGTGCCGTCGACGACGGTGCCGCCGTGGATGAGGATGCTCGCCATGCCGGACGCCTCCCGGGGGTCGAACGTGCGCCGTCAGGGGGCTGACGACTACTCGCACGCGTGCCGTGCCCTGGGTCTCAGTCTCGCACAAGAGCGAACCATCGCCAGGTGATGGACGCGATCGATCAGCGGCATTAGCGTCGTTACCGTGACGACGACGTGGGCAGTGATCACCGGGGCCGGTCGGGGGATCGGTGCCGTCCTGGCCCGGCACGCGGCGAAGGAGGGGTACCGCGTCGCCGCGTGGGACCTCGACGGCGAGGCCGTCCGTGCCGTCGCCGACGACATCGGCGAGGCGTGCGTGCCGATGGCCGTGGACGTCACCGACGAGAGCTCGGTCCGCTCGGCGGTCGCCGAGCTGCCCGCGGCGCCCTCGCTGGTGGTCAACAACGCGGGGATCGTGCGCTTCGGCCCGCTGCTCGAGCTGGCGGCCGCCGACTGGCGCGCGGCCCTCGACGTCAACCTCACCGGCACGTTCCTCGTCGCGCGGGTCGCCGCCGAGCGCATGATCGCGGAGTCGACGGGCGGCGCGATCGTCAACATCGCCTCCATCAACGGGCTCGCCGCGGCGCCCGGGGCCGGCGCGTACACGGCGTCGAAGGCCGGCGTCGTCATGCTCACCGAGCACATGGCCCTCGAGTGGGGCGCCCACGGCATCCGCGTCAACGCGGTCGCGCCGGGCCTCATCGACGCCGGGATGTCCGACGCGATCTACGCCGACCCCGAGGTCCGGCGGCTGCGCTCGGGCCGCGTGCCGCTCGGGCGCCTCGGCACCGCGCAGGACGTCGCCGAGACCGTCCTCTTCCTCGGCTCGGAGAAGGCCGCCTACGTCACGGGCCAGACGCTCGCGGTCGACGGCGGCATCACCCGCGGCGCGCTCAACGCGATGCCCCGCGCGCGCTCCGACGCCTCCGCCGACTGACCTGGGACGATGGAGCCATGTCGCAGCAGAGCGTCATCGACGAGCTGGGTCGTCTCGGGATGTCGGGCTACGAGGCCAAGGCCTACGTGGCCCTCGTGGCGGCCGGGACGCCGCTGAACGGGTACGAGGTCGCCAAGCGCTCGGGCGTGCCGCGCAGCACCGTCTACGAGACCCTCGGCAAGCTCGTGGGCCGCGGCGCCGCGTACGAGGTGCACACCGGTGACGCGAGCGTCGGCTACCTGTCGCTGCCGCCGGCGTCGCTGCTCGAGCGCATGCGCCGCGAGTTCGACGCCTCCATGGACGCACTGGGCACCGAGCTGCCACGCCTCGCCGTGCCGCCCCAGGTGCGCATCGTCCACAACCTCACCGACCGCGACGGCCTGCTCGCGCGTGCCGAGGACGTCGTCGGCGCGGCCCGCAACGACCTGTTCCTCTCCGGCTGGCCCGCCGAGCTCGCGCCGCTCAAGGCCGCGGCCCGCCGCGCCGAGAACGAGGGCGTCGACGTCTCGGTGGTGAGCTTCGGCGAGGACGCCGAGCCCGTCGGCGCCACCACCGTGCACCGCTTCTCCTCGCCCGACGTCGCCCTGGAGAACCTGGGCTGCCGGCTGATGGTGGTCGCCGCCGACCGCGAGCAGGCCGTCATCGGCGGCGTGGTCGGCGACGACGCGTGGGGCGTGTTCACCGACGACCCCGCCGTCGTGCTCGTCGCCGTCGAGTACGTGCGCCACGACATCGCCATGCACCTCATCGCCGAGAAGCTCGCCCCCGAGGACTTCGAGACGTTCTGGGCGAACGACCCCGCGATCCAGCGCCTGCGCGCCGACCACGGCATCCCGGCCGCGCTGCTCAAGCTGGGCGGGCGCTCGGAGGCCGCGGCCCCGGCCCGCCGGCGCCGTCGCTAGGCGACGCCACCGATCAGCTTCCCGCGCGCCGCCCGTCGGTACCTGTGACGTCGACACACAGGAGGCACGCACGATGCGGGAACTGACCTTCGGCATGAACGTGAGCCTGGACGGCTACGTCGCCGCACCCGGCGACGACCTGGGCTGGAGCATGCCGAGCGACGAGCTGTTCCAGTGGTTCTCCGACCGGGTGGCCGCGACCGGCCTGGCGCTCTACGGGCGCCGGCTCTGGGAGGGGATGAGCGCCCACTGGCCGACCGCCGACCAGCAGCCGGGCGCCACACCGGCGCATGTCGAGTTCGCCCGCCGCTGGCGGGACATGCCCAAGGTGGTGTTCTCCTCGACGCTCGGCACGGTCGAGGGGGCCCGCCTGGTCACCGGCGACGCCGTCGCCGAGATCACGAGGCTGAAGGCCGAGGACGGCGGCCCGATGGACATCGCGGGCGCCACCCTCGCCGGGGCGGCCATGCGGGCCGGGCTGATCGACGAATACGCGATCGTCACGCACCCGGTCCTCCTGGGCGGCGGCCTGCCGATGTTCGCCGCGCTCGACACGTGGGTCGACCTGGACCTGGTCGAGACCCGGACCTTCCCCGGCGGCACGGTGCTGACCCGGTACGCGACGAGGCGGTGAGCACGGGTCACGAGGTCGCGGGCAGGCCCAGCCAGGGCTTGTCGGTGGCGTCGAACCCGGTGAGCTCGGCGATCTCCCCGTCGACGACGTGCAGGACCGCGAGGGCGAACAGGCGGTACTCCGGGTCGTCGGGGGCGCGGCGGTACAGCGCGGCGGCCGGCATGCGGTTGACCGTGGTGGCCACAGCGCGCCAGTCGTCCATGCCGGGCCCGAAGAGCCCGCCGGAGACCCAGCCGTCCACCGCGTCGCGCGCCCCCACCGTCACGGTGCCCGGGTCGGGCAGCATCGCGAAGCGCAGGTCGTCGCGCAGCAGGGATGCCAGCCCGTCGAGGTCGTTGCGCTCGTGGGCGTCCATGTAGGCCCTCAGCACGCCGCGCTCGGCGTCCGACAGCGCGTGGGTGGCGGGGCTGCGCCAGTCGAGGCGGCGGTCGGGCAGCTGCTCGCGCATGGTCACGCGCGCCCGCTGCAGGGCGCTGGTGACCGAGGCGAGGGTCAGCTCGAGGGCGTCGGCGGCCGTCGACGCCGGCCAGCCGAGGACGTCGCGCAGGACGAACACCGCCCGTTGGCGCGGCGGCAGGTGCGCCACGGCGACGACGAACGCGAGCTCGATCGTCTCCCGCGCCACCGCCGCGTCCAGCGGGTCCTCCGGGAGCATGCGATCGGGGTAGGGCTGCAGGTGGGCCACTTCCGAGCCCTCGACGGGGACCGGCGTGCGGTCGTTGCGCTTCTCCAGGAAGTCGAGGCAGGCGTTCGTCGCGATCCGGTACAGCCAGGTCCGCAGCGCGGCACGGCCCTCGAACGACGCCCGCTTGCGCCACGCCCGCAGGAACGTCTCCTGCGTCATGTCCTGGGCGTCGTCGTAGTTCGCGAGCATCCGGTAGCAGTGCACCTGCAGCTCGCGCCGGTGGGGCTCGGTGACGAGGGCGAATCGCGATGCCTCGGCGGCGTCGGTCATGGTGGTCGATCCTTCCAGCGGTGCGAGGGGCACCAGGACCGACGATCCGGCGGTGGATTCCTGATCGGTGACGCTCAGGCGTGGGTGACGCCCAGGCCGAGTCCGCCGTCGACGGTGAGGACGTTGCCGGTCACCCATTCCGCGCCGAGCAGGTACTCGACGGCCTCGGCGACCTCGTCGGTGGTGCCGGGCCGGCCCAGGGCGTGCGCCGGGCCGAGGGACTGCATCCGCTCCGCGGCGGTGGCGTCGTCGAAGACGCCCGCGCGCTGGTTGATCTCGGTGAGCACGCCGCCCGGGCGCACGCAGCTGACGCGGACGCCCTGCGGGCCCAGCTCGGCGGCGAGCACCCCGGTCAGGGTCTCCAGCGCGCCCTTGGTCGCCGCGTAGGGGGACGCGCCCGGGAAGGCCCGCTGGGTGTGCACCGAGCCGAAGAACACGACCGCGCCGCCCGACGCGACGAGGTGGGGGAGGGCGAGGCCCGTGAGCAGCATCGGCGCGATCGTGTTGGACGCGAAGACGTCGTGCAGGCCCTGCTCGGTCAGCTCCGCGAGCGGGCCCCGGTACATGTTGCCGGCCGCGTGCACCACGGCGTCGAGACCGCCGCCGTGCTCCACCGCGGCGTCGACCATCGCGTGCCGGTCGGCCTCGACGGTGACGTCGCCGGTGACCGGGCGGGCCCCGGTGCGCTCGGCGACGGCGCCGATCTTCTCGGCCCGGCGCCCGGTCAGCGTGACGTGCGCGCCGGCGGCGGCCAGGCGTGTCACCACGGTCTCGCCGATGCCCGACCCCCCTCCGGTGACCAGGACGGACATGCCGGCGATCGGTCGTGCCATCAGGCGGTTCCTCTCAGGACGGTCTCCGCGGCGAGCCGCAGCATCAGCGCGCGCTCCAGGGGGGCGGTCGTCGCGCGCAGCCGGTCGGACTGCACCTCGACGGCGAGCGGGACGGCCGGGGGCAGGCCCGCGACGAAGGCGCCGAGGTCCAGCCCGCCGTGGCCGGGCGGGACCCGGTCGTGGCGGGCCTCGTGGGCGAGGTCCGGCGGGGTCGTGCCCGGGTCGGCGAGGTCGGTGAGCTGCGCGTACCCGGTCAGCGCGCGGTCCGCGGGGCGGGCCGGGTCGTCGCCGGTGCGGTGCAGGTGCAGGGGGTCGAGCAGGACCGTCGCCCCGGCCGCGCGCGCGACCCGCTCGGCGGCCTCGCGCGTCCGGACGCCGGTGAACCGCATCGGCTCGAGGGCGACGCGGGTGGGCGCGCCGCGCAGGAGGTCCACCAGCTCGGCGACGCGCGCGGTGGTGACGTCCTCGTCGGGCTCGTCGGAGACGGTGAGCAGGAACCGGGCGCCGAGGTCGGCCGCGGTCTCGGCGAGGGCGCGGTCGTGGTCGGTGAGGGGGTCGGCACCCAGCCGGACGACCTCGACGTCGAGGAGCCCGACGGGGTGGTCGGCGAGCGCGCGGGCCACCGCGTCGCGCTGCGCCCGGGGGTTGGCGAGGCGGACCCCGACGAGGTCGTAGCCGCTCGCGGCGGCGATGCCCACGGTCTCGGCGGGCTCGAGGTCGAGCACGCAGCCGGCGGAGAGGGACAGCGCGTGGCCAGGGGGCGTGTGATCAGCCACCGAGGGCCCATCGGGCGGCCCGGGTGACGATCTCCGCGTGCTCGCGGACCGCGTACGACGGCGGGTGGTGCCCGAGGGCGTCGTAGACGACGCGCCCGCCACCGTGCTCGCGGGCCCAGAACAGGGGCATGACGCGGCCGTCGGGACCGGGCTGGGGGGCGGCGAGCAGCGGGTCCAGGTCGTCGGCGAGCTCCATGTCGCCGTAGACCTCGTCGACCAGCGAGAAGCAGTCGACCCCGTGGACCAGGGCGTCGTCGCCGGTGACCGATACGTCGACGACGGGACCGAGCGGCGGGTGCTGGGAGTGCCCCCAGACCCAGCGCGCGCCGAGCGCGTCCGCCCACCCCGGCCAGTCGTCGAAGCAGAGCGCGGCGGTGTGCATCGCGAGCACGCCGCCGCCGCGGGCGAGGTGGGCGTCGAAGGCGGCGCGGGCGGCGTCCGACGGGCTCGCGCCCTCCTCGCCGGCCTTCTCGCGGTAGCGGTCGGGGACGCCGGGGCCGGTCATCGTCCAGCGCAGCGCGTTGACCACCAGGAGGTCGGCGCGGGGCAGGGCGAGCAGGGCGGAGTCGACGCCGGCGGTGCCCTCGTGCACCTCGACCTCGACGCCGAGCGGGGCCAGCAGCTCGGCGAGGCAGGACGTCGTGGCGGGGAAGTCGTGCGTCAGACCTCCGGACAGCACCACCGCGCGCACGAGACCCTCCCGTCGTCAGTCACTTCACCACTAGTGGACTGTACGGCCTCGGCGCGTCCGCGCGGATAGGGTCGGCGTCCGTGTTCGGTCCCCACCACCACGTCCCCGCCCGCCCCGACCTCCCGCAGCGCGTCGGGCCGGACGCCACGGCGGTGGTGGTCGGCGGCGGCATCGCGGGGGTGAGCGCCGCGCTGGTGCTCGCCGAGCGCGGCGTGGCGGTCGAGCTGCTCGAGGCGGCCCCCCACCTGGGCGGACGCCTCGGGACGTGGGACCGGCGGCTGCCCGACGGCTCCGAGGTGGTCGTCGAGCACGGCTACCACGGGTTCTTCCGGCAGTACTACACGCTGCGCGACATCCTGCGCCGCCTCGACCCCGACCTCGGCTTCCTGCGCGACGTCGGCGGCTACCCGATCGCGAGCCGGCCCTCGGTGGGCTGGGCGCAGGAGGACTTCACGGCGCTGCCCCGCACGCCGCTGCTCAACCTCGCCGCGCTGGTGGTGCGCAGCCCGAGCTTCAAGCTCCGCGAGCTGCGCCACGTCGACGGCGACGAGGCGCTGGCGATGCTGCGCTACGACCCCGCCCGCACGTACGCCGAGCACGACCACCGCAGCGCCGCCGAGCTCCTCGACTCCCTGGGCTTCTCCGACCGCGGCCGCGCGATGCTCTTCGAGGTCTTCGCGCACTCGTTCTTCAACCTCGAGCAGCGGTACTCGGCGGCCGAGTTCCTGGCGATGTGCCACTTCTACTTCACCGCGAACCCCGAGGGCCTCGGCATGGACGCCCCGGTCGAGGACTACCGCACGGCGCTCTGGGAGCCGTTCACCCGCCTGCTCGAGAAGCACGGGGCGACCGTGACCACCGGCGCGCGGGCGGTGTCGCTGCGCCCCGACGGCGCGCGGGGCTGGGCGGTCGACGTCGACGGGGAGCCCGCGCGGCACGCCCGTCACCTGGTGGTGGCCACCGACGTCCCCGCCACCCGCGACCTCGTCGCCGCCTCGCCCGAGCTGATCGCCACCGCACCGGGGCTCGCGCGGCGGATCTCCGCGCTGCCCAGCGGCGAGCCCTACGTCGTCACCCGCCTGTACTGCGAGGGCGACGTCGACCCCGGCCGGGCGGTGTTCACCGGCGTGACCCGCGAGCGCGTCCTCGACTCGGTGACCCTGTTCCACCGCCTCGAGGGCGGGTCGGCGCGCTGGGCGGGCCCCGGGCGCTCGGTGCTCGAGCTGCACTCCTACGCGTGCCCGCCCGGGGAGTCGGCCGACGACCTGGTGGCGGCGATGCGCGAGGAGCTCGCCGCGCTGTGGCCGGAGGCCGCGGACCTGCGCGTGCTCCACGCCGAGACCCACCGCTACACCAACGCGCCGGGCTTCGACCCCGGCTACCACCTCGTGCGCCCCGGCGTCCTCACCGACGCGCGCGGGCTGCGCCTGGCCGGCGACTGGGTGGCGAGCGACGTCCCGTCCGCGCTCATGGAGCGGGCGGCGGTCACGGCCGTCACCGCCGCCAACGACGTCCTGCGCGAGGAGGGCGTGGCGCCCGAGCCGATGCGCTCGATCCGGCCGCGCGGGGTGCTCGCCCGCCGCCCACGTGCGTGATCTTCTGAGCCATAGCGCAGAAGATCACGCACGTGGGGGCACGGCGGGTCGGGCGGCGACGCGATACCGTCTGCGCGCCGCCGGCGGAGGACCGGTGGGAGACCCGGGAGGACCTGCAGTGGCGAACCGACGGACGGCCGGGCGCACGGCGGCGCTGGTGGGCGTGCTGCTCGCCGCAGGCGTGGCCCTGAGCGGGTGCGTGTTCCCCGCCGAGCCCGCCCCGGGGTCCCCGTCGAGCCCGAACGAGTACTCGACCTCCGGATTCCCGCCGCCCGGTCCGCCGCCGCAGCCCGGCGTCATCACCCCCGGTCCGGAGCCGATCGGTCCCGCGGAGGCCCCGCGGACCAGCGCGGAGGCGCCGGAGCCCGCCGGCGAGCCCGCGCCCGCCCCGGCGCCCGGCGGCTGACGACCCTCAGGCCTCCTCGGCCGTATCCGCGGCCGGCGTGCGCGCACACAGCGCCACGCCGATCACCCCGAGCGTGCCGCTGACCACGAAGACGGCGAGCATGCTCGGTGAGACCGAGCCGGTGGCCGCGTCGCCGAGCAGGACCACCGCCGACGTGCCGGGGACCAGGCCGATCGCGGTGCCAACGAGGTAGTGCCGCCACCGCACGCTCGTCACCCCGAACGTGTAGTTCAGCGGCGCGAACGGGATGAACGGCACGAACCGCGCCGAGACGACCGCGAGCAGGCCCCGGGAGCTCAGCCGCTCCTCGAGCATCCGGACCCGGCCCGGCCCGAGACGCTCCACGGCGCGGCCGCCGAGGCGCCGCGAGATCGCGAACCCCGCCGCGGCCGAGACGACGCTCGCCACCAGGCACAGCGTCAGCCCCGTCCAGGGCCCGAAGAGCAGGCCCGCGGACAGGGAGAACGCCGTGCGCGGGACCGGCGTCGTCGCCGCCACCGTGTGCACCAGCAGGAACGCCATCGGCGCCCACGCCCCGAGCGCGGCGACCCGGTCGCGCAGCTCGAGCGGTGTCGGCACCGGCACGGTGAGCGCGAGGACGACCAGCGCGAGCAGCACGGCCGCGAGCACGAACCACCGGGCGGGCCCGGACGACAGACGCAGCGGTGCCACGGTCGGTGCGCGCTCCCGTCGTCGACCTCCTCGTGTCCCGGACGAGGGTACTCAGGCGACCCGCGTGAACAGGCCCTGATACGCGACGACCATGCCCACCGGGTCGACGGTGACGCCGAACTCGCCGTAGGTCGGGTCGGCGTACGTGTAGGTCGCGAGGCCGCGGGCGTCGTCGGGGCCGCGGCGGTAGACCTGGCGCACCCGGTGCACCGCGAGCGACGGCACGTCGAGCCACGCCACGTCGATCGACGCCTCGGCGCCCACCGGCAGGTCGAGGCGCCGGATCGGCAGGGTGTTGGTCAGCGGCGAGGCCGAGACGTCGACGTCGGTGCAGCCGCGCAGGTCGGGCCAGGGCCGCCCGTCCAGCGACCATTCACCCAGGTGGTCGACCTCCAGGGTCACCCGCTCGAGCCCGTCGTCGGCGAGCACCTCGACGAACACCGTGCGGGTCAGCCACGCCCGGTCGGCGATCACCGAGTAGCGCAGCGACCACGGCCCGGCGTCGTCCCGCATCACCCCCGAGCCGTCGAGCAGGTGCGCACCGTCCGGGTGGGTGCCGTCGGGGGTGTAGTCGGAGAGGGCGCCGTGGGCGAGGCCGTCGGAGACGTCCAGCCGTCGCCACATCGCGGAGTGCAGGGCCACCGGAGGATCGTGGCAGACCGCCGGTGGCGGACACGGCGACGCCCGTTCACACGTGGCGCGCCCGCCCGCGTGGCACGATCACCGCGTCATCGGTTCGGCGCGGGGAGTCACCGGCGCGGAGAGGGGAGCGTGCCCAGGTGAGTGGTCCGTCGTCCGACCAGCCGTCCGGCCAGCGTCCCGAGTCGTCGGGTGCCTCCGGATCCTCCGACGACGGCACCGGGAACGGCGAGGCCACCCCGCCCCGCGGCACGCCCGCCCCGTCCTCGGTCCCGGCGTGGGACCCGGGCGGGGGTGACGGCGGCGGGACCCCGGGCAGCGACCAGCCGACGGTCGGCGGGTCCTCCGGATTCGCACAGCCGGGGTACGGGCCGCCGGGCGGTCAGCAGGGCTACGGCGCCGGTCAGGCCGGCTCCGGGCAGGGGTACGGCCAGCAGCCGGGGTACGGGCAGCAGCCCGGCTACGGCGCGGCACCGGGCGGACAGCCGGGGTACGGCCAGAGCTACGGGCAGCAGCAGCCGGGCTACGGCGCGGCGCCCGGCGGACAGCCGGGATACGGCCAGCAGGGATACGGGCAACAGCCGGGGTACGGGCAACAGCCGGGGTACGGGCAACAGCCGGGGTACGGGCAGCAGGGGTACGGCCAGCAGCCCGGGTACGGGCAGCAGCCCGGGTACGGGCAGCCGGCCGGTCAGCCCGGCTTCGGCCCGCCCGGCGGCATGCCGCCGCGCGCGCCGAAGCCCGGCATCGTGCCGCTGCGCCCGCTCGGGCTCGGCGAGATCCTCGACGGCGCGCTCGGCTACATCCGCGCCCACCCCAAGATCGTGCTCGGCTGGTCCGCCGTCGTGGCGGTGGTCAGCACGCTGGCCCAGCTCGTCGTCACGCTGCTGGTCCCGACGGCGTCGCCGGCGTCGTTCGGCGCGTCGCCGGACCTCTCCCGGATCACCGGACAGGTCGCCGGCCAGGGCGCGTCGTCGTTCGTGGGCGGGGTCGTCACGCTCATCGCGACCTCGGTGCTCACCGGCATCCTCATGGTCGTCATCAGCCGCTCGGTGCTCGGCGCCCCCGTCGACGCGAGCGAGACCTGGCGGGCCGCCCAGCCCCGGGTGCTCGGCGTCATCGGGCTCTCGCTGCTCGTCGCCCTCATCGCGATCGGCATCCTGCTCGTCGGCGCGATCCCCGGGCTCCTGCTCCTGCTGGTGGACGGCACGCTCGGCGGCGTCGTCATCGGCATCGGGGTGCTCGCCGCCGTCGTCGTCCTCATCTGGGTCGGGGTGTCGCTGTCGCTGGCCGCGCCCGCCTACGTCCTCGAGGGCGTCGGCGTCACCGAGGCGCTGCGCCGGTCGTGGTTCCTGGTCAAGGGGCGGTGGTGGCCGGTGCTCGGCATCCAGCTGCTCGGCGGGATCATCGCGGCCTTCGTCGCCTTCGTGATCGCCATCCCGTTCGGGCTCATCGGGGGCGTCGCCGCGTTCGGCGCGGCCGGCGGCGTCGAAGGTGCGGCGTCCATGCCGACCTGGGTGCTGCTGGTCACGGCGCTGGGCTCGATCATCGCGAGCACGCTGACCACCCCGTTCCAGTCCGGGGTCACCGGCCTCCTCTACGTCGACCAGCGGATGCGCCGCGAGGGCTTCGACATCGAGCTGCAGCGGGCCGCGGTGGGGCCCCGCTGATGGATCCGGTGGTGCCGGCCGTCCCGGTACCGGGGGTCGTGCCCGTCGACATCGGCGCGGACCCCGCCCGCGAGCTGGCCCGCGAGGAGCTCTCCGGGCGGGTCTACCAGGAGGCGGCGCCCGACCCGGTGCAGGAGGCGCTGCGGTGGATCGCGCGGCGCCTCGAGGACCTGCTGCGCGCCGCGTCCGGCGTCTCGCCCGGCGGCGGGTGGGGGCTGCTCGTGCTGCTGGTCGTCCTCGTCATCGTGATCGTCGTCGTCCGCCGGCGGTTCGGCCGGCTGGCGCGGACGGCGGCGGTCCCCGGCGCGGTCCTGGGCGGCACCGAGCGCACCGCCGACGAGCACCGCCGCCTCGCCGACGGGCACGCGAAGGCCGGCTACTTCGACGACGCCGTCCGCGAGCGGATGCGCGCGATCGTGCGGTCGCTGGAGGAGCGCACGCTGCTCGAACCCCGGCAGGGGCGCACCGCGGGCGACGCGGCGCGCGAGGGTGGGCGCGCGCTGCCGCCCGTCGCCGACGACCTGCTCGAGGCCGCCCGCCGGTTCGACGAGACGGTCTACGGCGGGCGCGCGGCCGACGCCGGCACCGACGCCCGCCTGCGCGAGATCGACGCCGCCGTCGCGGGGACGCGCGCGGTGGCCGCGCCGTGATCACCGGGGAGTCCGGACGCGTCGACGCAGCGAACACCACGTTCGCGGCGAACGCCCGGCGCTGGCGCGGGCCGGTCCTCATCGGCGCGCTGGTCCTCGCGGCCGCGCTGGTCGTCGCCGTGCTCACCGCCGCGCCGCGTATCGGCGACCTCAGCCCCGAGGGCGCCGCACCCGAGGGCGGCATGGCGCTGGCGCACCTCCTCGAGGACCAGGGCGTGCGGATCCGCGCCGTCGACGACCTCGACCCGGCCACGGCCGTCCCGGGCCGCACGGTGTTCGTCGCGTTCCCCGAGCGCATGAGCACCCGCCAGCGCGACGCCCTCGCCGCCTCGGGCGCCGACGTCGTGCTCGTGCGTCCCGACGAGCGGTCCCTCACCGCGCTCGCGCCGGGGGTGCGGCCCGAGCCGATCGAGCTGCCCGAGCCCACCGACCCGGCGTGCGGCGTGCCCGCGGCCGTGCGCGCCGGGCCCGTCGACCTCGAGGGCGCCGCGTACGGCGTCGACCCCGGGCTGGCGGCGGACCGCTGCTACCCCACGGACGGCCAGGTCGGCGCCGCGTCGCTGGTGAGCGTGCGCGAGGGCGACCGGACCGTGACGGTCGTCGGCGACGCCACCCCGTTCACCAACGACGCCCTCGACGAGCGGGGCAACGCCGCGCTCGCGCTCAACCTGCTCGGCGCCCACCCCGACCTGCTCTGGTACCTGCCCGTCCCGCCACCCGCGGAGCCCGGCCAGGAGCGCAGCACCTCGGAGTTGCTGCCCGCCGGGTGGATCTGGGGGCCGCTGCAGCTGCTCGTCGCCGGGGTCGCCGTCGCCCTGTGGCGGGGCCGGCGGCTCGGCCCGGTCGTGACCGAGGACCTGCCCGTCGTCGTCCCCGCCGGCGAGACCGTGCGGGGCCGGGCCCGGCTCTACCGCCGCGCCGGCGCCCGCGACCGGGCCGCCGCGGCACTGCGGGGCGACGCCCACCGCGAGCTCGCCGCCCGCCTCGGCGTGCCGCGCGGCGGGGGCGTCGCCGCCGTCGTCGACGCCGTCGCCGCGCGCACCGGCCGGCCGGTGGCCGAGGTCGGTGCGCTGCTCGACGGCCCGGAGCCGCCCGACGACCCCGCCCTGGTGCGCCTCGCCGGTGATCTCGACGGGCTGCGCCGCGCCGTGCGGGACACGGCCGCCGACGGCCGCCCGGGGTCCGCATGATCGGATGGCGAGCGTGACCAGCAGCGAGGGCACCGACACCACGGTGGTGACGACCGGCGCGGGGGACGTCTCGGGAAGCGTCACCGGTGACGAGGCGCGCGACGCCCTGCTCGCCCTGCGCCGCGAGGTCGCCAAGGCCGTCGTCGGCCACGACGCCGCGGTCACCGGCCTCGTCATCGCGCTGCTCAGCCGTCGCCACGTGCTGCTCGAGGGCGTGCCCGGCGTGGCGAAGACGCTGCTGGTGCGGGCGGTCGCGGCGGCGCTGTCGCTGGAGGACCGCCGGGTGCAGTTCACCCCCGACCTCATGCCCGGCGACGTCACCGGCTCGCTGGTCTACGACTCCCGCAGCGCCGAGTTCTCGTTCCGCCCCGGCCCGGTGTTCACCAACCTGCTGCTCGCCGACGAGATCAACCGCACCCCGCCGAAGACCCAGGCCTCGCTGCTGGAGGCGATGGAGGAGTTCCAGGTCTCGGTGGACGGGGTGCCGCGCCCGCTGCCCGATCCGTTCGTGGTGGCGGCGACCCAGAACCCCGTCGAGTACGAGGGCACCTACCCGCTGCCCGAGGCCCAGCTCGACCGGTTCCTGCTCAAGCTCGTGCTGCCCCTGCCGCTGCGCGACGACGAGATCCGGATGCTCGGCCGGCACGCCGAGGGCTTCGACCCGCGCGACCTCGCCGGCGCCGGCGTCCGCCCGGTCGCCGGGCCCGAGCACCTGCGGGCCGGGCGCGCGGCGGTGTCCCGGGTGACCGCGCGTCCCGAGCTCCTCGCCTACGTCGTCGACCTGTGCCGGGCGACCCGCTCGTCGCCGTCGCTGCGCCTCGGGGTCTCGCCGCGCGGGGCGACGGCGCTGCTGCTCGCCGCCCGGTGCTGGGCCTGGCTCTCGGGTCGCGAGTACGTGACCCCGGACGACGTCCAGGCCCTCGCGCTGCCGGTGCTGCGCCACCGCGTCGCCGTGCGCGCCGAGGCCGAGCTCGAGGGCGTGACCGCCGACGGCGTCGTGTCCGGGGTGCTCGGCGCGGTGCCGGTGCCCCGCTAGACCATGGCGGTCACCGGGCGCTTCGCGCTCCTCGTCGCCCTGGGCGCGCTGGTCGTCGGCCTGGCGTGGCCGTCGGGGACCGGGGTGCTCGTGGTGTCCGGGGTGCTGGCGCTCGCCGCGGTCGTCGACGCCCTGGCCGCCGTGCCCGTGACGGCGCTGCGTCTCGACCGCGAGCAGGAGGACACGACCACCCTGCGCCTCGGCACCTCGCTCGAGGTCGCGCTGCGCGTCGCCAACCCCGCCCGGCGCCGGGCGGTGCTCCTGGTGCGCGACGCCTGGGAGCCCTCGGCCGGCGCGGTCCCGTCGCGGCACCGGCTGGTCGTGCCGGCGGGGGAGCGGCGCCGGGTCGTCTCCACCCTGACCCCGACCCGGCGCGGCGACCGCGACGCCGTGCGCGTGACCCTCCGCTCGCTCGGGCCGCTCGGGATCGGCGCCCGGCAGGGCCGGCGGGTCGTGCCCGCGCGCGTGCGGGTGCTGCCGGCGTTCGGGTCGCGCCGCCACCTGCCGTCCCGGCTGGCGCGCCTGCGGGAGCTCGACGGGCGCCGCGCGGTCCAGGTGCGCGGGCAGGGCACCGAGTTCGACTCGCTGCGCGAGTACGTCGCCGGCGACGACGTGCGCTCCATCGACTGGCGGGCCTCGGCGCGCTCGCACGACCTCGTCGTCCGGACCTGGCGCCCCGAGCGCGACCGCCACGTCCTCGTCGTGATCGACACGGGCCGCAGCGCCGCGGGACGGGTCGGCGACGCGCCCCGGCTCGACGCCGCCCTCGACACCGCGCTGCTGCTCGCCGCGCTGGCCTCGCGCGGCGGCGACCGCGTCGACCTGCTCGCCCTCGACCGCGAGGTCCGCGCCTCCGTGCTCGGCGCGACCGAGCGCGACCTGCTGCCCGCGCTGGTCACGGCGATGGCGCCGCTGGAGCCGCGCCTGGTCGAGACCGACATGCGCCTGCTCGCCGCCGCGGCGCTGGCGCGGGCGGGGCGGCGCAGCCTGATCGTGCTGGTCACGGGGCTCGAGGAGGCGGCGGTGACCGAGGGCCTCGACCCGGTCCTGGGCACCCTGCTGCGCCGGCACACCCTGCTGCTCGCCGCCGTCGCCGACCCGGAGCTCGCGACGATGGCCGCGGGCCGCGGGGACGCCGAGGCCGTCTACACCGCCGCCGCGGCCGGTGCGGCCCGCGACGCCCGGCGCCGCACCGCCGAGCGCCTCGGGCGCCGCGGGGTGGAGATCGTCGACGCGGCGCCCGACGACCTGCCCCCGGCCGTCGCCGACCGCTACCTGGCGCTCAAGGCCGCCGGGCGGCTCTGAGTCACGCCCCCGGAGATCAAGCTTCGCCCCAGAGCAGCCAGCACGCCGCGGTGAACCGGACCCGGTCGCCCGCGCGGAACTCGTCGAACGCCGGCCGGACGTGGTCGAGGACCCGGGCCCGGAACGCCGCGTCCGCCCCGGCGAGCGCGCGGCCCACCGGTCCGAGCGCGCCGAGGTAGGCGTCGAGGCTCCCGGCCGGCATCTCGCAGACGAGGTCGACGGGGTCGGCGGTCGCCGTCGACCAGCCCGCGGTGCGCAGCAGGCGCAGCGTGCGGTCGGGGTCGGCGAGCGCGAACGGGCCCGGCACGTCGGGAGCCCACGCCGGCACCTCGAGCAGCGGCGCGGCGGTCTCGCCGGCGCGCGTCATGAACGGGTTCTCCTCGGGCCGGCGCCAGACGATCGCGCGCAGCGCCCCGCCCGGGCGGGTGGCGGCGTGCAGGTTCGCGAACGCCGCTGCGGGCTCGTCGAAGAACATCACCCCGAACCGCGACGCGATGACGTCCGCGCCGCCCGGGTCGAACCGGTGCCGGCCGGCGTCGGCGACGAGGAACTCGGCCGAGTCGGGGTCGCGCGTCCGGGCCAGCGCCACCATGGGCTCGGACAGGTCGACGCCCACGCAGCGGGCCGCCGGGCCGAGGCGGCGGGCGAGCGCCAGCGTCGTCGCGCCGGTGCCGCACCCGACGTCGATCACGGTCGGCGCGGGTCCGGCGACCGCGGCGGCCACCCGGTCGACGAGGAGCTCCTCGACCGGCGCGTAGAGCGCGTCGAGCACGGGTTGCAGGCGCACCCAGGCGTCGCCGCCGGTGCCGTTCCAGGCCGCGCTCTGCTCCGCCCGTGCGTCCACGTGGGACAGCGTGTCAGCCGACGTCCCTCAGCCGAAGTCCGCCGGGTCGAACGGCCGCGGTTCGACGAGCACGAGCCAGTTGCCGGAGTTGTCGCGCATGACGGCCTCGACGCCGTACGGGCGCTCCGAGGGCTCCTGGGTGAACTCGATGCCCAGCTCCGTCAGGCGCTCGTACTCGGCGCGGCAGTCGTCGGTGGTGAGCCCGAAGCCGCCCATCGTCCCGCTCGCGAGCGCGCGGCGGACGGCGCCGGCCATCTCCTCGTTCAGCGGCGGGCCGGGGACCATCAGCGTCACCTCGAGCTCCGGCTGCCGCGGGTGCTTCACCGTCACCCAGCGGAAGCCCTCGCCCATCTGGACGTCGGTGCCCTCCACGAACCCCAGCACGTCGCAGTAGAACTTCTTCGCGTCGTCCTGGTCGGTGACGTAGAGGGTGAACAGCGAGATGTTGGTGATCATGCGGAGGATTCTCCTCGGGGGTGGTCCTCCTCCGGCTTCTCCGCGATTGCTCGGTCCGAGCCGATGGACCGGCTCCGCTCCGCTGAGCGGTCCGAGAGCCCGTGCATCATCACGAAGCAGCCCGGGATCCGCGGCGGGCCCGTGCGCGCCCAGCGCGCCTGGTACTCCGAGGGGCTGCAGCCCACGAGACGGCGGAACCGCGTCGAGAACGACCCGAGGCCCGAGTAGCCGACGAGCCAGCACACCTCGGTGACGGTCAGGTTGGTGGCGCGCAGCAGGTCCTGGGCGCGCTCGACCCGGCGCTCGGTGAGGTAGGCGTGCGGGGTGCGGCCGTAGGTGCGGGCGAAGCAGCGCAGGAAGTGGTACTTCGACAGGCCCGCCGTGGCGGCGAGGGCGTCGAGGTCGAGCGGCTCGGCGTAGTGCCGGTCGATCCGGTCGCGGGCGCGGCGCAGGCCGACGAGGAGGTCGTCGGGGACCGTCTGCACGGTCAGCCCGCCGCCGGGAGCGCGGCGCCGCGCCGGTCGGCGGCGAGGTCGGCGAGCGCCGGCGCGGTGGCCCCGTGGCGCCGCACGAGGACCACGCCCCAGAGCACGTAGGCTGCGAAGCCGAGCTCGGCGAGCACCCCGATGCCGATGCGGGCCCAGGTCGGCAGCCCCGACGGCGTCACGAACGCCTCGATCACCCCCGAGATCGCCAGCAGGACCGCGACGCCGAGCGCCATGCCCACCGTCGTGCGCCCCTGCCGCGCGAGCGACTCGGTCCGGGACAGCGGGCCCGGGTCCACCCACGACCAGCCCAGCCGCAGCCCCGCCCCGGCCGCGACGAAGAGGGCCGTGAGCTCGAGGAGGCCGTGCGGGGTGATCAGCCCGAAGAACAGGTCGGCGCGCCCGTTGGCGGCGAGGATGCCGCCCGACACCCCGATGTTGACGACGTTCTGGAGCATCACCCAGAGCACCGGCAGCATCAGCACGCCGGTGACCAGGCAGATCGCGGCGATCCAGGCGTTGTTGGTCCACACCCGGGCGGCGAACGACGAGGCCGGGTCGGAGCTGTAGTACGACGCGAAGTCCTCTTCCACCAGCCGGCGTGTCTCCTCCGGCGGCAGGAGCGCGGCCTGCACGTCGGGGGAGCGGGCGACCCACACCCCGACGACCACCATGACCACCGAGCACACCGCCAGCGTCGTCAGCCACCACCGCCACGACGCGGCGAGCGCCACGGCGAAGCCGATCGTTGCGAACCGCGTGAGGTCGCGCCACGACGCCGTGGTCGAGCCGGTGATCGCGGTGCGGGCGCGCGCGACGAGCGTCGAGAGCCGAGCGACCAGCGCCGGGTCGGGCGACGTGGAGCGCACGACCGAGAGGTGGGTGGCCGTGCGCTCGTAGAGCGCCACCGCCTCGTCGACCTCCGCGCCCGTCCACCGGCGGCGGTCGAGCAGGTCCGCGAGGCGGTCCCACTCGGGCCGGTGCGCGGCCACGTACGCGTCGACGTCCACGGTCGCCGATCCTCCCACTGATCCTTCCCGCCTCGTCCCTCCCACGGGGCCCCGACGGGCGCTGGCACGATGGCGCCGTGGACCGGGTGGTGATCGGCGAGGCCGTCGAGCTCGACGTGCGCACCGCCCGCCTGCCCAGCCGCGCGCTCGGCTTCGCCCTCGACGCGCTGATCATGCTCGCGCTGCTGTTCGCGGTGCTGCTGGTGACCGAGCTGCTCGGGGCCGAGGTCGACGACGCGCTCACCGCCGCGGTGGGTCTGGCGATCACCGTCGGGGTGTTCGTCGGGTACCCGCTGCTCTGGGAGACGCTGACCCGCGGCCGCTCGCCGGGCAAGTACGCGATGGGCCTGCGCGTGGTCCGCACCGACGGCGGGCCGATCGTCTTCCGCCACGCCCTGGCCCGCGCGCTCGCCGGCTTCATCGTCGACTTCGGGCTGCTCTCGTTCTTCACCGGCGTGATCGGCATCGTCGTGTCCGCGAGCACCGCGCGCGGCCAGCGGATCGGCGACCTGCTCGCCGGCACGATCGTCGTCCGCGAGCGCCTGCCACGCACGGGCCTGCCCGGCCTCCCGCCGCCCGACCCCCGCCTCGCCGCCTGGGCGCAGCGCTGCGAGCTCGCGGATCTCCCCGACGACCTCGCGCTCGCCGCCCGCCAGTTCCTCGTGCGCGCGGGGCAGCTCGCCCCGCCGATGCGCGCCCAGCTCGGCGGCCGGCTCGCGGCCGACGTCGCCGCCCGCGTCGCCCCACCCCCGCCGCCCGGCACGCCACCCGAGGCGTACCTGCTCGCGGTGCTGGGGGAGCGCCGCCGCCGCGAGACGGCCCGGCTCGGCGGCTCGCCGTGGGGCGGGGCTCCGGGGTCCGGGCCTGCGGCCCCGTACGGCTCGGCCCCGAACCCCGGCCCCGCGCCTGCCCCGGCGCGGGCGGTGGCGTCGCCGTGGCACGGGACGGGCGCGGGGACACCGCCGCCGTCCCCGACGCCGTGGTCCGCCGCCCCCGTGGAGTCCCCGGCGCCGTCCGGTTCGTCGGAGCCGTCCTCGGGCTTCGCGCCCCCGGGCTGAGAGCGCGACGAGCCACGAGGACCGGTTCGCTCTGAGCGAGATGCTTCGGAATCCGAAGCATGTCCACCGAAGAGCTCGGACACCGGTGCACGTTCCGGACACCGACCGGAGACGGCCCCACCCCCGGCGCCGGGCGCGACCCCGCCCCTTGCCACGATCGGGCCGTGCCCCCGGAACCCGCCGCGACCCCGGCCGCCGACGCCGACGCGTCGGAGGAGCCGGCGTCCCGCCGGCCCGGGATCGTCGTCGCCGCTCCCGTCCTGGGCGCGATGGCGCTGGTCAGCGCGTGGACGGGGTGGGGCGGCCTCGCCCTCGGGCTGGTCGCGGTGGCCGTCGCACTGGTGGCCTTCGCACGCCTGCGGGGCCGTGATCTCTCGCGCCGCGGGCCGCTCGCGGGGCTCGCGCTGGGGCTCGTCGCCGTCGTGATCGCGGTCGCCGTGGAGTGGAGCACCCTCGCCGGCGCCGTCACCTACCTGGAGACGGGCGGCGTCCGCACGCTCGACGAGTGCATGCGCCAGGCGCAGAACGAGAAGGAACAGCACGTCTGCAAGTCCCAGCACCTCGACGAGTACCGCGCCCGCTACCCGAGCGAGATCGACCCGTGAGACACCGCGCGTCGCTCGCCGGCGCCGCGGTGCTGCTGGGTCTGGTCGTCGCGGTCGGCGCCGTGCTCGTGCGCGGCCCGGTCGGCTATCCCGAGCTGGGCCTCGCCGACCCGGGCGTGCTCGTGCGCGTCCTCGTGCCGGCGCTGCGCACGGTCGTCGACCTCGCCGCTGCCGCGACGGTCGGCGGGCTGCTGGTCGCGCTGGTGGTCGCCACCCCGGCGCCGGGCACCACCGCGTTCACACCGACCGGGCAGCAGGCGCTCGGCGTCGCCCGGTGGGCGGCGTGGGTCGGCGGGGCGGGGGCGGCGCTGTCGGTGCCCGCGACGCTCGCCGACTCGGCGGGCGGGCGGGTCCCGCTCGGCCCCGACCTCGTGACGACGATGCTCGCGCGCGGTGAGCCCGTCGGCTGGCTGGTCGCGGCCGTGCTGGGGGCCGCGACGGCCGTCGCCGCCGGCGAGGTGCGGCGCTGGAGCGGCGGGGCGGGCGTGCTCGCGCTCGCCGTGGCGACGCTGCTGGTGCCGGTGGCGACCGGGCACGCTGCCGACGGGGTGGGCCGCGACCTCGCGCTGTCGAGCACCGCGTTCCACGTCGTGGCCGCCGCCGTCTGGCTCGGCACGCTCGGGGTGCTCGCCGTCGTGCGCGGCGACGGGCGCGCGTGGTGGCGCGCCGCCCGCATCGGCACGGCCGCGGGCGCCGTCACGGTCGCCTCCGGGGCCGTGGCCGCCGTCGTCGCCCTGAGCGGTCCGGGCGGGCCCGGCGCCGGCGTCGACTGGACCGTCCTCGTCCTGCTCGGCGCTGCGCTGGGCGTCGTCGCCGGCGGGGTGCTGTGGCGGCGGCGCCGCGGCCGCACCGCGTGGCCGGTCGAGCTCGCGCTGCTCACGGTCGTCGTGGGCCTGTCCGCGGTCGCGACGCGTGCGGTACCGCCGGTGCAGGCGCCCGGCGCGACGAGCACCCCGACCGCCCTGCTCGGCTACGGGCTCGCGGCGCCCCCGACGCCCGCCGTGCTCGCGACGTCCTGGCGCCCGGAGCTCGTCACGCTGACCCTGGCGATCGTGCTCGCCGGCCTCTACGCCGCCGGGCTGCGCCGGCTCGCCCGCGAGGGCGCGCGCTGGCCGGTGGGGCGCTCGGTGGCGTGGTTCGCCGGGTGCGCGCTGCTCGTCGTCGCCACCTCGTCCGGACTGGGGCGCTACGGGCCCGCCGTGCTCAGCGTCCACATCGCGGGACACATGCTGGTCGCCACCGCGGTCCCGCTGCTCTGGGCGCTCGGGGCGCCGATCGTGCTCGCGCGCCGGACGCTGCCCGAGTCGGGCGGTCGGGAGGGCCCGGCGGACTGGCTCGAGCACCTCCTCGCCGCGCCGACCCTGCGCGTTGCGAGCCATCCGGCCGTGGCGCTCGTGCTCGTCGTCGGCTCGCCGGCGCTGCTCTACCTCACGCCCGTGTTCTCGCTGACCCAACCGCTGGGCTGGCTGCAGCCGCTGATGACGCTGTGGTTCCTGCTGGTCGGGGTGCTGTTCCTCGGCCCGCTGGTCGCCGGGCCCGCGGACGGTCCCGGCCTGCCCCCGATCGCGCGCCTGACGTTCCTCATCGCGTCGATGCCGGTGCACGCGCTGGTCGGGCTGGCGCTGCTCGCGGCCGACCACCCGGTGTCGCGCACCCCGGTGCTGCCGGCGGACGGGGGGAGCGGGCAGATCTTCGTCGACGACTTCTTCGTGCGCCTGCGCCTGCCCTGGGCGCCGGACCTGCTCGCCGACCAGCACCTCGCCGGCGTCCTGGCCTGGCTCCTGGGCGACCTGCCGCTGCTGGCCGCGGTGCTCGCGGTGCTGGTCGGGTGGTCGCACCACTCCCGCGCCGAGGACGCCGACCGCCGTGCCGACCTGCTCGTGGGACTGACGTCACGCTGAGTCGTCTCACGATGTGGGACGGATTTCCTGCGACGTGGGCGCCGGAGGCGTAGAACAGGGAGCCGTGCGATCCCGTCGACGCTGGGCCGTCCTCGCCGCCGGCGTCGCGGCGCAGACGGCCGCGTCCGCGATGGTGTACGGCGTCCCCTTCCTCGTGCCGAGCCTGCGCGACGAGCGCGGCCTGTCGCTCGCGGCGGTCGGGATCGTCGTCGCGGCCCCGACGCTCGGCCTGCTCATGGCGCTGATCGCGTGGGGCGCCGTCGTCGACCGGGTCGGCGAGCGCCTCCCGATGGCCGTCGGGCTGGGCGCCTGCGGCGCGGTGACCGGGGTTCTCGCCCTCCTCGCGCCGCCCTCGCTGACGACCACCGTCGCGCTGCTCGTGTTCGCCGGCGTCGGTGCGGCGTCGGTCAACGCCGCGAGCGGGCGCCTGATCATGGGCTGGTTCGACGTCGACGAGCGCGGCCTCGCCATGGGGATCCGCCAGACCGCGCAGCCGCTCGGGGTCGCCTTCGCCGGGCTCGTGCTGCCGACCCTCGCGGCGCGCGAGGGCCCGCTGCCTGCCCTCGGGTGGCCCGCGCTCGCCTGCCTCGTGTGCGCGGTGGTCGTGGTGCTCGTCGCCGCCGACCCGCCGCGCGTCCCGCGCGCGCCGGGCGAGGCCCCACCGGCCTCGCCGTACCGCAGCCCGGTCCTGCCCCGGGTGCACGCGGCGAGCGCGCTGCTCGTGCTGCCGCAGTTCGCGGTGTCGGCGTTCTCCCTGGAGTACCTCGTGCGCGAGCAGGGCTGGTCGCCGGGCGTCGCGGGCGTCTTCGTCGCGGGCGCGCAGATCGCCGGGGCCGGCGGGCGCATCGCGAGCGGCTGGTGGTCCGACCGCGTGGGCTCGCGCCTGCGCCCGATGCGCCAGCTCGCCGTGGCCAGCGCCGCGGTGCTGCTCGTGTTCGCCCTCGGCGACCTCACCCTCGGGCTGATCGCCGTCGCCGGGATCGCCGCCGGGTCGGTGATCACCGTCGCCGACAACGGCCTCGCCTTCACCGCCACCGCGGAGATCGCCGGCTCGAGCTGGTCGGGTCGGGCGCTCGGCGTGCAGAACACCACCCAGAACATCGTCGCCACGATCGCCCCGCCGGCTCTGGGCGCCCTGATCGGCGTCTCGAGCTACGCGGTCGGCTTCGCCGTGGTGGCCCTGGCGCCGCTCGCGGCGATCGGTGTCACGCCCGTGGCGTCCGAACCGGAGCCGGAGCGCGTCACGGCGGCCCGGGCCGCGGCGGGCCCGGGAGACTGACGGCGTGGGCTGGACCATCCGCCGCGCGGTCGACGCCGACGCCGAGCGCATCGGTGAGATCACCGTCGCGGGCTGGCGGCACGCCTACCGCGGCATCGTCGACGACGAGCGCCTCGACGCCCTCGACGCGGGGGAGATCGCCGAGGTCCGGCGCGGTGCGATCGCGGCGCCGGAGCCGATGGCGGTGTTCGTCGCCGACGACGAGCGGGGCCGGGTGATGGGCTACTGCGTCGTCGGCCCACCGCGCGAGCCGGAGCCGTCCGACGACGGCACGGCGGTGCTCTACACGCTCTACCTCGACCCCGCGGTGATCGGCACCGGCGCGGGCAGCGCGCTGCACGATGCGGGCGTCGCGCACCTCGCGGCGGCGGGCTTCAGCCGGGCGACCCTCTGGGTCTACACCGCGAACACGGGCGCCCAGAGGTTCTACGCCCGCCGCGGCTGGCACGCCGACGGCGAGCCGTACCAGGGCCCCGGGTGGTCGGCGCCGGCCACGCCGTGGGCGCGCCCCCTCTAGACGGCGCTCCTCAGACCAGGAAGCGGAACCCCGCCGACCCCGGCTCCAGCGCCTCGATCTCCAGGGGCGAGCGCGCCATCCGCTCCAGGAGCGGCTCCAGGTCGTCGCGCGAGCCGATCTCGACACCGACGAGCGCCGGCCCGGACTCGCGGTTGTCCTTCTTCACGTACTCGAAGCGCGTGATGTCGTCGTCGGGCCCGAGGACCTCGTCGAGGAAGCGGCGCAGCGCGCCGGGCTCTTGGGGGAAGTCGACGAGGAAGTAGTGCTTGAGGCCCTGGAAGCGCAGCGAGCGCTCGATGACCTCGGCGTAGCGCGAGACGTCGTTGTTGCCGCCGGAGAGGACGACGACCACGGTCTCGCCCGGCACGAGGTCCAGGCCCGGCCCGTCGGGGCGGATCGCCGCACCGGCCAGCGCGCCCGCGGGCTCGGCGATGATGCCGTCGGTCTGGTACAGCGCGAGCATCTCGGTGCAGACCAGGCCCTCGTCGACGGCGACGAGCTCGGCGCCCGAGCGGCGGATCAGCGGGTAGGTCACGGCGCCCGCCTTGCGCACCGCGGCGCCGTCGACGAAGCGGTCGAACCCGTGCTCGTCGAGCATCACCGGGCTGCCGGCGTGCAGGGCCGCGGCGACGTTGCGCGCGCCGGCGGGCTCGACGCCGATGACGCGGGTGCGGGGGTGGGTGGCCTGCAGCCAGGTCGCGGTGCCGGCGAGCAGGCCGCCGCCGCCGACCGGGACGACGATGGTGTCGGGGGCCTCGCCGAGCTGGTCGACGATCTCGGCCACGACCGTCGCCTGGCCGGCCACGGTGCGGGTGTCGTCGAAGGCCGGGACGAGCGTCGCGCCCGTCTCCTCGGACCAGCGCGTGGCGGCGGCCGAGGACTCGTCGTAGGTGTCGCCGTCGACCACCAGGTCGATCATCTCGCCGCCGAGGGCGACGATCCGCTCGCGCTTCTGGCGCGGGGTCGTCGACGGGATGACGACGCGGCCGCGGACCCGGTGCGCCGCGCAGGCGAACGCGAAGCCCTGGGCGTGGTTGCCGGCGCTCGCGCACACCACGCCGGCGGCACGGGCGTCGTCGTCGAGCTGGCTGATGAGGTTGTAGGCGCCGCGCAGCTTGTAGGAGCGCCCGACCTGGAGGTCCTCGCGCTTGAACCACACCTGGGTGCCCGTGGCGCCGGACAGGCGGGGATTGCGCTGCAGCGGGGTCCGCTCGGCAATACCGCCCAGACGCTCCGACGCCTCGAGGACCTGCTTCTCGAACGTCGTACCGCCGTCGCGCGCCATGGGTGTCCCGCTCCTCGTCCAGCTTGGGTGATCCGTCGATGGTAGGTGCCCCCGGGACCGCGCACCGGCGTGACCCCGAGGGATCCCCGGGTCGCGTACGTCCCGACGCTGACGACACGGCCCCGGCCGCTCCCTAGCGTCACCGGGGTGACCCCGGATGTCCGACGGCCCGCGCACGCGGACGTCGCCGTCGCCGCACTGCTCGGCGCGGGCTGCCTGGCCGGCGCGGCCGTCTCGGCGATGCCCGCCGACCGCCCGTGGTGGCCCGGCGGCGCACTGCTCATCGCCGCGGCCGCGCTCGTCCTGGTGTGGCGGCGCCGGGCACCGCTGACGGTGCTCGCGCTGACCCTCGCGGCGGTCGCGCCGTACTACTGGCTCGGCTACCCCGACGGCCCGACCTCGCTCATGGTCGCGCTCGCGATGTACACCGTCGCCAGCCGCCTGAGCTGGCACCGCTCGGTCGCCGTCGGGGTCGTGCTGTTCGTGGCGTGGGTCGGGCTGGAGCGGGTCATCAGCGGCGGCAGCGTCGCGGGGGCGCGCGAGCACGTGATGTGGATCGTCGTGACGGTCGCGGTCGGCGTCGCGGTCGGGGGCCTGCGGCGAGCGCAGACCGCGGCGGTCGAGCGGGCCGAGGAGCAGGCGCGCCGTCGCGTCGAGCAGGAGCGGCTGCGGGTGGCCCGCGAGGTGCACGACGTCGTCTCGCACAGCCTCGCGATGATCGCGGTCCAGGCCGGCGTCGGCGCGCACGTCGCCGACCGGCGCCCGGAGCAGGCCGTGGCGGCGCTGCTCGAGATCAAGCAGGCCAGCAGCGCCGCGCTCGCCGAGCTGCGGAACGTCCTCGGCGTGCTCCGCGACGCCGACCCGGGCGAGACCCCGGGGCTGCACCGCCTCGACGAGGTCGCTCGCGTGGCCGGGCTCGCGGGGGTGGAGGTCGAGGTGCGGGGGTGCGCCGGCCGCCCCGACCCCGCCGTCGACGGCGCCGCGTTCCGGATCGTGCGCGAGGCCGTCACCAACGCCGTGCGCCACGCCCGCCGGGCACGTCATGTCGTCGTCGACCTCGAGCACGACGGCGGCGAGGTGCGGATCCGGGTCGCCGACGACGGCGGGCCCGCCGGCGAGGTGACCCCGGGCCACGGCCTGCGCGGCCTCGCCGAGCACGCCGCCGCGTTGGGCGGGCGCTCGGCGGTGGTGCCCGGACCCTCCGGGGTCGTCGTCGAGGCGGCCCTGCCGGTGCCGCGGTGATCCGGGTCGTCCTGGCCGACGACCAGCAGCTCGTCCGCGCCGGCCTGCGGGTGCTGCTGGAGACCGAGGACGGGTTCGCGGTCGTGGGCGAGGCCGCGGACGGCGCCGAGGCCGTCGCGCTCGTCCGCGAGACCCGGCCCGACGTGGTCGTGATGGACGTGCGGATGCCCGGCGTCGACGGCCTCGCGGCGCTCGAGACGATCGTCGCGGACCCCGCGCTCGCGGCCACGGCCGTGCTGGTCCTGACGACCTTCGACCTCGACGAGTACGTCTACCGCGCCCTGCGCGCGGGCGCGGCCGGCTTCCTGCTCAAGGACGCCGAGCCCGCCGACCTCGTGCGCGCCATCGCCCTCGTGGCCCGCGGCGACGCGCTGCTCGCCCCGGCCGTGACCCGACGGCTCATCGCCGAGTTCGCCGCCCGCCCGCAGCCCCTCGCCGGCGCGACCCGCCTGAAGGTCCTCACGCCCCGGGAGCGCGAGGTGCTCGCCCTGGTCGGCGCCGGGCTGACCAACGACGAGATCGCGGCGCGCCTCGTCATCAGCGCCGCCACCGCCCGCACGCACGTGGGCCGCCTGCTCACCAAGCTCGACGCGCGCGACCGGGCGACCCTCGTGGTCATCGCCTACGAGTCCGGGGTGTGCGTGCCCTCAGGGCTCCTACGCCCGTAGGCGTACGCCGGGGACACGTCGCCGCGACGACGACCCGAGGGACCGCGGCTCGCGACGCTCGGCGCCGTGACCCTCTCCCGGCGCCGCTTCCTCGGCGCGACGCTCGCCGCCGGCGCCCTCACCGCGCTCGCCGCGTGCTCGTCCGGCGCGCCGCCGGTGGTCCGCCGGCCCGCGCAGCGTCCTCTCGCGATCCCGCCGCTCGCCCCGGTGCGCGACGGCGTCGTCGAGCTGACCGCCGCGCCGGGCGAGAGCGCCTTCCTCGACGGCCCCACGACACCGACCTGGGGCTACGGCGGCATGCCGTTCGGCGGACCGACGATCCGGGCCCGGCGCGGCGAGGAGGTCGTCGTCCGGGTCACCAACCGCCTGCCCGAGACCACGACCACCCACTGGCACGGCATGACCCTGCCCGCCCGCATGGACGGCGGGCCCCACCAGCCGATCGCGCCGGGGGAGACCTGGGAGGCACGCTGGCGCGTCGACCAGCCCGCGGCGACGCTCTGGTACCACCCGCACCCGCACGGGGCGACCGAACGGCACGTGCACCGCGGCCTCGCCGGGCTCCTCCTCGTCGACGACGACGTGCCCGTCGACCTGCCCGACCGCTACGGCCTCGACGACGTCCCCGTGATCCTCACCGACCGCAGCTTCGGCCCGGACGGGAGCTTCGACACCGCGCACCGCAACGCGGTCGGCCTGCTCGGGGACACGGTGCTGGTCAACGGCACGGTCGCGCCGTACCTCGACGTGCGCACCACCCGGGTGCGCCTGCGGGTGCTGAACGCGTCGCCGGCGCGCAGCTACCGGCTCGCCGTGGACGCCCCGATGACCCTCGTCGGCACCGACGGCGGCCTGCTCCCGTCGCCGCACGTGGTGCCCGACGTCGCGCTCACGCCGGGGGAGCGGGCCGAGATCGTCGTGGACGTCGCGCCGGGCCGGCGGGTGATGGTGCGCTCGGTGCCCGACGACCTCGGCGCGGTCAACGGGATCGCGACCGCTGCGGGCGGCGCCGACACCCTGGACCTGCTCGAACTGCGTCCCGCCGACCGGCTCGAGGCGTCTTCCCCGGTGCCGGCGGTGCTGTCGCGGGAGGTCCCGCTGTCCTCCGGCGTCTCGCCCCGGGTCCGCCGCTTCGAGCTGTCGAACAACCGCATCAACGGGCGGGCGATGGACATGAGCCGCGTCGACGAGGTGCTCGAGCCCGGCGCCACCGAGATCTGGGAGCTCGTCAACCGGCACACGCTGCCGCACAACATCCACGTGCACGACGCCCGGCTGCAGGTGATCGCGCCGGGGGAGCGGGCGTGGAAGGACACGGTGCCCGTCCCGCCGGGGCAGACCGTGCGGGTGCTGGTGCGCGTGGGTCCGTACGCCGACCCGGAGGTGCCGTACATGATCCATTGCCACATGCTCCGCCACGAGGACGACGGGATGATGCTCCAGTTCCTCGTCGTCGGGGCTGGTCAGCGGCCTGCCGCGATGGTCGGCCACGCTCATGGGTGAGGGACCGACGGTCGGCGCGTTCCGGGTCGTCACGGTGCTGCACGCGGCGATGGCCGTCGCCCAACCGGTCGCGGCCGGCGCGCTGCTGCAGGCGTCGGAGGCCGGGCTGGCGGTGCACCAGGCGGTCGGCGGCACGCTGCTGCTCGTCGCGATGATCCAGGTGCCCGCCGCCGTGCTCGCCTGGCGCCCGGGGCGGCTGTCGCCCTGGCCGATCGCGGTCGCGGCGGGGCTCGTCGTCGCCGCGACCGCGCAGGTGGCGCTGGGGTACGTCGGCGTCCTCGCGGTGCACGTGCCGCTCGGCGTGGCGATCGTCGCGGCGGCGGTGGGGCTGGCGTGGTGGGCGGTGCGCGCCCGTCGGCCGGTGATCGCTCCGGGTGCTCCGCAGACCCCGTGACACGTGGTCGACGGAGCACCTGGAGCGATCATGCCGCCGCAGCCGTCGCCGACGTGATCGTCGCGAGCACCCCGGCCGGGTCGGCCTCCAGGGCGTGCCAGTCCACGCGCAGCACCGTCCATCCCGCGAGGACGAGCGCGTTCTGGCGCGCGTGGTCGCGGCGGAACGCCGGCAGGTCGCGGTGGTAGGCCCAGCCGTCGACCTCGACGACCACGCGCGCGGCGGGGAAGGCGATGTCGAGGACCGCCACCCCGTACCCGGGCACCGCGACGCGATGGTCGGCGAGCCAGCCGGTGACGCCCGCGTCACGCAGGAGCCGGTGCGCGCGGCGCTCGGCCTCGGAGCGGGCCCCGCCCGCGGCGAGCGCGAGGAGCCGGGCGACGGTCGCCGAGCCCGGGCGTCCGAGCCGGCTGCGGTGCGCGCGCCGGAGGTCGTCGAGGGTCACGCGGCGCGAGAGCAGGGCCCGGTCCATGATCTCGGCGCCGCGCCGCAGTCCGAGCTCCGCGGCGGCGTCGACCACCGCGTACGCCTTCGGTACCACGCGCACGCCCGACACCGTCGCACCCCACCCCACGAGGACCCGGCGCACCACCTCCACGCCGCCGCGGGAGCGCACCCGTCGCGTCGGCGGCACGGCGAAGCGCAGGACCGCGGGCGGCTCGTCGAGCAGCTTCCACCACCACGCCGCCCCGGCGCCGATCAAGGTGGCCGTCGGGCCGAGCCAGAGGGACGCCGCCCGCACCCGGGCCCGCGGACCGAGCGTGTGCGCCGACGACAGGTAGACGCGCGGCCACAGCAGGGTCCAGAGACCTCGGGCGAGGCGATGGTCGATCGCCCTGCGGGTGAGACCGCACGCCACGGCCTGGGCGCGGGTGAGCACGCCGTCCTGCCGGCGCAGGAGGGCGGCGAGTTCGTTCTCGGTGTCCACACAGGGTTCGACGCAGCGGTGTGTCTCTCGGATCCACCGACCTCGCGGCCGTGATCCGCCCGGGTGCTCCGTCGACCACGTGACATGTGGTCGACGGAGCACCTGGAGCGATGATGGTGCGGGTCGAGCGCGGGTCTGCCGAGGACCTCGCGTTCTGGCCCGTCCCACGACGGCGGGCGATGGAGCGCGCACCGACGGACGCCCGGTCCCGGGTCGCCGGCCCATCCGAGACCCGCGGACAGCAGCACGGCCGGCGTTGTCGGTGGTCGCTGCTATCCCTCGTACCACGGCACGGACGAGGGAGACCGCGATGAAGGTGCTGGTGGCGACTGCCGAGACCCAGGGCGCACGAGCGAACGACTACCACTGGGCCACGGAGGGCGAGCTCGTCCGCGTCGGCGAGGTCTGCCGGAAGGACCGGGACGACCCGGACGGGGGCTGCGGGTGCGGGCGCGGGTTCGGCGGCCTGAACTCGCACCGGGCGACCACGACGGCGCGGGTCGCCGAGGTGCCCCTCACCCGGCCGGAGTACGTCGAGGCGATCCGGTCCTCCTTGCAGGCCCAGGGATGGGACCCGTGCGCCTGCTGCTCGACGGACGAGGCCGACGACCTCGCCGAGTACGTGGCCGGCTGGCCGGTGGGCACGATCGTCGAGCGGCGCCTCGACCTCCTGCACGTCCGCGCCCTGCCGGGCGAGCTCCCGGCGGCGTGATGCCCGGACGGCTGGGCCATCCGGCCCGTCACGCGCGGCCGATATCCTCGACGGGCACGGCACGACCCACCGCGGGAGAGGACGTATGAGCGAGACGATCGAGTTCCAGGCCGAGGCCCGTCAGCTGCTGCAGTTGATGATCCACTCGATCTACTCCGACAAGGACGTCTTCCTCCGGGAGCTGATCTCCAACGGGTCGGACGCGCTGGACAAGCTGCGGCTCGCGTCCTACCAGGACAAGGATCTCGAGGTCGACACGTCGGACCTGCGCATCGAGCTGGAGCAGGACGCCGAGGCCCGCACGCTGGTCGTCCGCGACAACGGCATCGGCATGACCCGCGACGAGGTCGTCGAGCTGATCGGCACGATCGCGAAGTCGGGCACCGCCGAGATGCTCGCCCAGATGAAGGACGCGCAGGACGAGAACGCCGAGGACCTCATCGGCCAGTTCGGCATCGGCTTCTACTCGAGCTTCATGGTCGCCGACAAGGTCGAGATGGTGACCCGCAAGGCCGGCAGCGACGAGGGCGTGCACTGGGAGTCCACCGGCGAGGGCACCTACACCCTCGAGCCGGTCGCGGACGCCCCGCAGGGCACGGCGATCACGCTGCACCTCAAGCCCGAGGACGCGGAGGACAGCCTCCACGACTACGCGCAGCCCGAGACGGTCCGGCGCATCGTCAAGCGCTACTCGGACTTCATCACCTGGCCCATCCGTCTGGTCACCGACGGGGACGCGCCGGAAGAGCCCATCAACTCCCGCAAGGCGCTGTGGGCCCGGCCGAAGTCCGAGGTCACCGACCAGGAGCTCACCGAGTTCTACCGCCACGTCAGCCACGACTGGCAGGAGCCGCTGGAGACCATGCGGCTCTCCGGCGAGGGCACGTTCGAGTACCAGGGCCTGCTGTTCCTGCCGGCGCACGCGCCGATGGACCTGTTCATGCGCGAGGCCCGCCGCGGCGTGCAGCTCTACGTCAAGCGCGTCTTCGTCATGGACGACTGCGAGGCGCTCGTCCCCGAGTACCTGCGCTTCGTCAAGGGCGTCGTCGACGCCGCCGACCTCTCGCTCAACGTCTCCCGCGAGATCCTCCAGCAGGACCGCCAGATCCAGGCGATCCGCAAGCGCCTCGTCCGCAAGGTGCTCCAGACGATCTCCGCGCTGCAGGAGAACGAGCCGGAGACGTACCGCACGTTCTGGACCGAGCTCGGCCGGGCCTTCAAGGAGGGCCTGCTCACCGACCCGGACAACCAGCAGGCGATCCTCGGCGCCAGCGCGTTCCCGTCCACCCACTCGCCGGACGAGAACACCACGCTGAAGGCCTACAAGGAGCGCATGCCCGAGGGCCAGGAGTCGATCTACTACCTCACCGGCGCCTCCCGCGCGAGCATCGAGAACTCCCCGCACATCGAGGCGTTCCGCGCCAAGGGCTTCGAGGTCCTGCTGCTCACCGACCAGGTCGACGAGGTCTGGACCGACGCCGTCAGCGAGTTCGACGGCACCCCGATGGCCTCGATCGCCAAGGGCGACGTCGACCTCGGCGGCGACGAGGACAAGCCCGAGGGCTTCGACGACCTCCTGACCTGGATGGGCACCGAGCTCGCCGACGACGTCAAGGAGGTGCGGCTCTCGACGCGCCTGACGAGCTCGCCGGCCTGCCTCGTCGGCGACCCGGGCGACCTCTCGCCGACCCTGGAGAAGATGTACCGGGCGATGGGCCAGGAGCCGCCGGTGACCAAGCGGATCCTCGAGCTCAACCCCGGGCACGCGCTCGTCAGCGGCCTGCGCGACAAGCAGGGCGCCGGTGACGCCGACCCCGACGTCGCGCGCCTGCTCTACGGCATGGCGCTGCTGGCCGAGGGCGGCGAGCTCAAGGAGCCGACGACGTTCGTCAACACGCTGGCCGAGCGTCTGCAGAAGACGCTGTGAGCGAGCCCGTCCTGCTGGGCGTCGACAGCTTCGTCGCCCGCACCACCGACCCGCACACCGAGCGGGTGATCGGCCCCGAGGAGCGCTTCGAGCACCTCCTCGACGAGATCGCGCTCGCGGACCGCGTCGGCCTGCACTCCTACGGCATCGGCGAGCACCACCGCAGCGAGTACTTCGACGCGGCACCGCCGGTGATCCTCGCGGCCGCGGCGGCGCGCACCGAGAACATCCGGCTGCGCAGCGCCGTCACCGTGCTCTCGGCCGCCGACCCGGTGCGCGTGTTCCAGGAGTTCGCGACGATCGACCTGATCTCGCGGGGCCGGGTCGACCTCGTCGTCGGGCGCGGGTCGTTCACCGAGGCGTTCCCGCTGTTCGGCCTGCGGTTCGAGGACTACGACGAGCTCTTCGAGGAGAAGCTCGACCTGCTGCTCAGGATCAACGAGTCGCCGACGGTGACGTGGTCGGGGAAGCACCGCCCGGCGCTGACCGACCAGCCCGTCTACCCGCGGCCGAGCCAGGAGCGGCTGCCGATCTGGGTCGGGGTCGGCGGCACGCCCGAGTCGTTCGCGCGGGCCGGGCTGCTCGGGCTGCCGCTCATGATCGCGATCATCGGCGGCGAGCCGCGGCAGTTCGCGCCGCTGGTCGACCTCTACCGGCGCGCGGGCGAGCACGCCGGCCACCCGCCGGAGGCGCTGCGCGTCGGGCTGCACTGCTTCGGGTTCCTCGGCGACGACGTCGCCAAGGCCACCAACGCGTTCTACCCGGGCTGGCAGGAGATGTTCACGCAGGTCGCCGCCGAGCGGGGCGGCATGCCGCCGTCGCGCCGCGCGTTCGACGCCATGCGCGGACCCGACGGCGCGTTCTTCGTGGGCGACCCGCGGACGGTGGCCGAGAAGGTCCTGCGGGTCTCCGAGCAGCTCGGCGGCGTCGAGCGGATCAACCTGCAGATGACCAACCCGCGTCTCGCGCACGAGGATCTGCTGCACTCGATCGAGCTGCTCGGCACCGAGGTCGCGCCGCTCGTGGACAAAGGTTAGACCGACTCGGACTCGCGCTCCTCGGAGGACGGCGCGCGCCGGGATCGCCGCAGACGCAGCACCAGCGGCACCACGAACAACAGCACGATGATCACGTAGACGGCGATCGACAACGGCGTCGACACCAACGTCGTCACGTCGCCGTCGCTGATCTGCAGCGCGCGCCGCAGCTGCAGCTCGGCGTCGGGCCCGAGGATCACGCCGATGATCGCGGGCAGCACCGGGAGCCCGAAGCGGCGCATCCCGAACCCGATCGCGCCGATGACGAGCAGCACGACGAGGTCGACGGGCTGCCCGGACACGGCGTACGCCCCGACGCAGGCGAAGAACAGGATGCCGGCGTAGAGGTAGGGCCGCGGGATGCGCAGCAGCTGCGCCCACGCCGGCGCGAGCGGCAGGTTGAGGAGGAGCAGCAGGACCAGGCCGATGAACAGGCTCGCGATCAGCGTCCACACCAGGTCCGGCTCGCGCTCGAAGAGCAGCGGCCCCGGCTGGATGCCGAACTGCTGGAACGCCGCGAGCATCACCGCGGCGATGGCCGTGGTCGGCAGGCCGAGGGTCAGCATCGTCGCGAGCGTCCCGGCCGACGACGCGCTCGCCGCCGACTCCGGGCCCGCAACGCCCTCGATTGCCCCGTGCCCGAACTCGTCGCGGCGCTTCGAGAGCCGCCGCTCGGTCACGTACGCCATGAAGGTCGACATCTCGGCGCCGCCGGCGGGGATCGAGCCGAAGGTGAAGCCGATGAACGGGCCGCGCAGCCACGGCCGCCAGGCCCGCTTCACGTCCTCGCGCCCGAGCCAGGGCCGCCCGACGGGGATGACCTCCGGGGGCTTGCGGCGCAGGTGCGCCGCGACCCACAGCGCCTCGCCGACCGCGAACAGCCCGACCGCGACGATGACGACGTCGATGCCGTCGGCGAGCTGGGGCACGCCGAACGTCAGGCGCGGGGAGCCGGTGATCGGGTCGAGCCCGACCATCCCGATCGTCAGCCCGAGGACCAGCGACGCGAACCCCCGGATCCGCGACGAGCCGAGCACGCCGGTCACGGCGACGAACGCGAGCACCATGATCGCGAAGTAGTCCGGGGCGCCGATGTCCACCGCGACGGCGGCGATCAGCGGCGCGAGCAGCACCAGGCCCAGGACGCCGATCATCCCGCCGACGAAGTGCCCGATCGCCGCGGTGGCCAGGGCCTGCGCGCCGCGGCCCTGCTTGGCCATCGGGTTGCCCTCGATCGCGGCCATCACCGAGGCGCTCTCGCCGGGGGTGTTGAGCAGGATCGACGTCGTCGAACCGCCGAACATCGCCCCGAAGTAGATGCCGGCGAACATGATGAACGCGCCGGTGGGCTCGAAGGCGTACGTGACCGGGAGCAGCAGCGCGACGGCCATGGCCGGGCCGATGCCGGGCAGCACGCCGATCGCGGTGCCGAGCAGGACACCGATCGCGGCGAAGAGCAGGTGGGTGGGGGTGAGCGCGGAGGCGAACCCGTCGAGCAGGCCGAAGTCGTTCACCCGGCTGCTCCCATCAGAGAAGAGAGTGGCCCCATGAGCGGCCCGCCGGGCAGGTCCACGCCGAGCAGCCCGTCGAAGGCGATCCACGTGACCAGCGAGACGGCCGCGGCCACGGCGATGTCCCGGACGACGGTCCGCGAGCCCAGGGCGTAGGCCGCGCCGGCGAAGAGCAGCGTCCCCGCGATCGGCCAGCCGAGCAGCGGGATGAGCACCGCGGTGGCGATGAGCACCCCGGCGAGCATCCCCACCGTGCGCAGGTCCATCGGCGCGTCGAGGTCGACGTCCTCGCCGGCCTCGGCCTCGCCGTGCCCGCCGCGCAGCACGTCGATCGTCAGCAGCACGGCGAGCACGAGCAGGGCGGCGCCAAGGATCAGCGGGACCGCGCCAGGCCCGATCGGGTCGTCGTCCTCGCCGCCCGACAGCCCGCCCTCGGCGACGGTGTCGACCAGCACCAGCACGCCGACCAGGGCCAGGAGCGCCGAGACGCCGAGCTCGGAGTGCGCGCGCCACCACGAGCGAGCAGGAGCGGTCATCTACAGCCCCAGTTCCCGGAGCACGCCGGCGACCCGGGTGTCCTCGTCGGCCAGGAACGCGCCGAAGGCGTCCCCGGGGAGGTAGGCGTCCTGCCAGCCGTTGCGGGCGAGCACGTCGCGCCACTCCGGCGTCGCGTGCAGCGCGTCCAGGGCGCCGACCAGCTCGGCGCGCTGCTCGCCGGAGAGGCCGGGCGGCGCGACGATCCCGCGCCAGTTGGTGAACTCGACGTCGACGCCGGCCTCGCGCAGCGTGGGCGCGTCCACGCCCGGCACCCGCGTCCCGGCCGTCACCGCGAGCACGCGCAGGTCGCCGGACTCGATCTGGTCGGCGAACTCGCCGAGCCCGCTGACCCCGACGCCGACCTTGTCGCCCAGCACCGCGGCCATGAGCTCGCCGCCGCCGTCGTAGGGCACGTAGGTCACCGCGCGGGGGTCGACGCCGGCGCCGCGCGCCATGAGCATAGGCGCGAGGTGGTCCGGGCCGCCGACCGACGACCCGCCGCCGACCGGCACCGACCCCGGGTTCGCGCGCCACGCGGCGAGGAACTGCCCGATGTCGGCGAAGGGCGAGTCGCGCCCGACGACCACGACCTCGGTCTCCTCGGTCACCCGGGCGATCGGGGTGACGTCGCGCAGGGTCGTCGCGGACTCGTTGGAGTAGACGCTGCCGACGACGCCGAGCCCCATCGACATCAGCAGGCGCCCGTCGCCGGCCTCGTTGACGGTGCGGTTCAGCCCGACGGTGCCGCCCGCGCCCGGGAGGTTGAACACCTCGACCGGTCCCGACAGCCCGCTGTCCTCCATCGCCTGGGCCGCCGCCCGCGCGGTGACGTCGTAGCCGCCGCCGGGGCTGTTGGGCACCATCATCCGCAGGCCCTTGAGCTGCGTCCCGTCGCCACCGCCGGTCAGCGCCCCGACCGCGGGCGGGACCAGCAGCAGCGCGGCCAGGACCACGCCGAGCACGGCGACCGCGGGCCCGCGGCGCCACGGGGTGGGCGGGGGAGTGTCGGCGGTCGGGTCCGGCGGTGCGGTCGTCGTCGATCGCTCCATGCGCCGCTCCTGGGGTCAACGACACGGACGGGTGAGTCCCACGGAGTGTGCATGCTCGGTCACTGCCTGACGAGACGGAATGTCCGGGACCGTCCGGTGGCTGTCACGTGCGTGAGCCAGGTCGTCGCGCTGTACGTCGCGCCGGAGCGCAAGGCGCCGATGACGTCCGTGCCGCGCGTCGAGGCCGAGGCGGGGCGCGGGCTGGTCGGCGACCGCTACCACGGCACCCGGCACCGCCACGTCTCCGTGCAGAGCCGCGACGAGCTGGCCGCCGCCACCGAGGCCCACGGCGCGCCGGTGCCCGAGGAGCTGACGCGGCGCACGCTCACCCTCGACCACGGCCCGGTCCCGACCGAGCCGGGCGCCCGCCTGACCGTCGGCGACGTGGTGCTCGAGGTGGTCCGCCGCGCCGCCCCGTGCCGGGTGATGGACACCGAGATCGGGCCCGGCGCGGCGCGGGCGATGCACGGCCGCGGCGGGGCGATCTGCCGCGTGCTGACCTCGGGCGGGATCGCCGTCGGGGACGAGGTCGCGCTCCCCGAGACCTAGACGCAGGGCCCGACCGTCGCCTCGATGCCGTCGTGGTCGGAGCGGGGCAGGTCGACGCGGTGCGCGTCGTCGCCGCACCAGCCGCGGCTGACGAAGAGGTGGTCGATGCGCAGGAGGAAGGCGCGCCACTGCGTCACCGAGGTCGGCCCGGCCCAGCCGTCGCGCATCGCGTCGGTCATCCGGTCGTCGAGCAGGCGGTAGTCGCGGGCCCGGTCGGTCGAGTTGAGGTCGCCCGCCACCACCACCGGTCCGGGCTCGCGGGCGACCCGCGCGGCGACCTCCTCGACCAGCCGGTGGTGCTCGGCGGGCGTGGACTGGTAGCCGAAGCCGCCGGTCCACCACGGGCGCGGGACGTGCAGGCCGTAGACCACGAACGGCCCCGTCGTCCCGGGCGCCTCGATCGCCGCCCGGACGCCCGGGAAGTCGGGAACCGGCGCGTCGAGCAGGCGGACCGGGTAGCGGCTGTAGACGCCGACCGCGGGGGTGCCGCCGGCGTAGACGTGGAACCGGTAGCCGGCGGCGAGGGCGGCGTCGATGCGGCGGTCGTTCTCGACGACGACGAGCACGTCGGCGCCGGCGGCCTGCAGCGCGGGCACCGTCGAGCTCGTGCCGGTGACGTTGGCACTGGCGACCGTGATGCCCGCGCCGGGACGCACCACGCCGGCGTCCTGGGGCGTCCACGGGCCGACGACGGCGACGGTGGCCGCGAGCAGCACCGACACCGCGGTGACCAGGCCCCACCAGCGGCCCAGGACGACGGCCGCGACGGCGGCGATCACCGCCAGGACCGGGAGCACGATCGCGAGGACGTCGCCGACGAGCGCCAGCTCGTCGCGCAGCGGGAACCAGGCCCAGGGCAGCGCCGCGAGGACCAGCCAGGTCCACGGGGAGGAGCGGATCCGGCGAGGCGGCGCCACCGCGACGGTGTCCCGCTCCACGTTCGGCCCTCCCCGGTAGCCCTTCGCGACTGTACCGATCAGGAGGGGCCGGGCGCCGGTTCAGCCGACCTCGAGCACCCCGAAGCGGGCGCCCGCCGGGTCGGCGAGCGCCGCGTGCCGGCCCCGCGGTCCGGCCGCCACCGGGGCGACGACCTGCCCGCCGGCGCCCTCGGCGGCCGCGACGGCGGCGTCGACGTCGGTCACCGCGAACACCGGCAGCCAGTGGAGGAGCGCGTCGCCGGCGAGCCCGAGACCCGCGACCGGGCCGTCGTCGCCGTGCCCCGCGAGGTGGCCAGGTCCGGCCCCGTCCTCCTCCCAGCGCCAGCCCAGCAGCTCGCGGTAGAAGGTGCGCGTGGTGCCGGGCTCCGCCGACGCGGCCTCCGCCCAGCAGAGCCGGCCCGGTGCCGGCGGGGGGACGTCGTGGTCGGACTCCCACAGCCCGAACACCGCGCCGCCGCCGTCGATCCCGACCCGCAGGTAGAGCGTCCAGGCGGGCGGGGCGGCGACGCCGGGGGAGCCGAGCGCGCCCACCGCGCGGTCATCGCTCCGGAGCGTCCGGTGCTGGTGATCGGCCACGACCTCGCCGCCGGCCGACCAGCCGAGCACCGCGGCGTAGAAGGCCGCCGCGACCTCGGGGTCCTCGACGTCCAGCTCGGCCCAGCAGGGCGTCCCGGTCATGGGCGCAGTCTGCAGACGGACACGGCCCGTCACCACCCGACCGGGTGGACCTGTGGGTTTCGGGATCGAGATGGGGACAGACGGCGCCGACGACTACTCACCGTGTGTCGAGCGGCGGAGAGCGGCACTCGCGGTGACCGGCCGCCGAGCGACGACCGGCGGCACGCGCGTGAGGGACCCCGCGCCGTCACGCTCACCCTCCGCGGACCGCGTCACCCGGCCGTGCGCCGACGCGCCGCCGGTCGGTTCGATCGTCCGTGGCCGAATGACCCGCTCCTAGCGTGCTGACCGAGTCGCACGCCGCCGCGCAGCGGCACCCCGGGTGCGACGCCCTGTCCCGCGAACGAAAGGCCGAACCTGTGGGTAGGCACACCGCATCGACCGACTCCCGCGTGGCCCTGCGTCGCTGGGGCCTCGCCGCGACAGTGCCGGCGCTCCTCCTCGCCGGGTCGGCAACCGCCTCGGCGCACGAGCACGACGCACCCGAGACCGCCGCACCCGACACCGCCGCCCCCGACACCATCGACCCCGCCGACGGCGGCCTGATCGGTGACGGCGACGAGGCCGGCGACGGGGGAGCCGGCGGGGCCGGCGGGCTCCTGCTCGGCAACGGTGGCGACGGCGGCGACAACGCGGTCGGCGGCGACGCGGGCCTGATCGGCAACGGCGGCAGCGTCGGTGACGGCGGCGTCGGCGGCAACGGCGGTCTCGTGCTGGGCAACGGCGGCGAGGCGGGCCACGGCGGCGTCGGCGGCGACGCGGGCCTCATCGGCAACGGCGGCAGGGCCGGCGACAGCGGCACCGGCGGCCGTGGCGGTCTGCTCCTCGGCAACGGCGGCGCGACCGGCGAGGAGGGCACGTCCGGTGACGTCGGCTTCGTCCTCGGCAGCGGCGGCTTCGTCCTCGGCAGCGGCGGCGACACCGGCGACGGCGGCACGCCCGGCGAGGCCGGGCTCATCGGCGACCCCGGCGAGCTCGTCGCCCAGTAGGAGACCCAGGAGGAGATCCAGGAGGAGACCCAGGAGGACCCCCACACAGACGTCGGCGCCGGTGACCAGCCAGGTCACCGGCGCCGACGTGTGTCAGGACCAGGAGAAAGGGGAGGGTGTCCGAGGGGGGACTTGAACCCCCACGCCCTACTAGGGCACTAGCACCTCAAGCTAGCGCGTCTGCCATTCCGCCACTCGGACTTGCGTGACGACAGCGTAGACGACGGTGCGCGGGCCGATCACGGTGGGTGGCAGGATGCGGCACATGGGTCGTGCCGAGGACGAGGTCGTGACGCTGACCAGCGAGCTCATCCAGATCGACAGCCAGAACACCGGTGACCTCGCGACCACGACCGGTGAGGCCGAGGCCGCCGCGTACGTGGACGCGAAGCTGCGCGAGGTCGGGTACGAGACCGAGGTGATCGAGTCCGGCGCTCCCGGACGCCACAACGTGTTCGCCCGCCTGGAGGGCGCCGACCCGAGCCGGCCGGCGCTGCTGGTGCACGGGCACCTGGACGTCGTGCCGTTCGACGAGAGCGAGTGGTCGGTCCACCCGCTGTCCGGATCCGTGCAGGACGGCTACGTCTGGGGCCGGGGCGCGGTGGACATGAAGGACATGGACGCGATGATCCTGGCGCTCGCGCGCCAGTTCAAAGCCGAGGGCACGGTGCCTCCGCGCGACCTGGTGTTCGCGTTCCTCGCCGACGAGGAGGCGGGCGGCGCCTACGGCTCGCACTGGCTCGCCGAGCACCGCCCCGACCTGTTCGATGGGTGCACCGAGGCGCTGGGCGAGGTCGGCGGGTTCTCCCTCACGCTCGGCGAGGACGTCCGCGTCTACCCCGTGATGACCGCGGAGAAGTCGATCGCCTGGATGAAGCTGCGCGTGCGCTCGCGCCCCGGGCACGGGTCGATGGTCCACGACGAGAACGCCGTGACGATCCTCGCGGAGGCCGTCGCCCGGCTGGGCCGTCACCGCTTCCCGCTGGTGCTCACCGAGTCCGTCCAGGGGTTCTTCGACGAGATCACCGAGCTGACCGGCATCGAGTTCCCGACCGACTCCGCGGCCGCCCTCGACGGCGCCGTCGCGAAGCTCGGCGGGGTGGCGCGCGTCGTCGGGGCCACCACCCGCGACACCGCGAACCCGACCATGCTGCAGGCCGGCTACAAGGCCAACGTCATCCCGTCGCTGGCCGAGGCGACCGTCGACTGCCGCGTGCTGCCGGGACGCCAGGAGGCCTTCGAGCGCGAGCTCGACGAGCTGCTGGGCCCGGACGTCGAGCGCGAGTGGATCCGCAACCTCGAGGCCGTCGAGACCGCCTTCGACGGCGAGCTCGTCGACGTCATCACCCGGGCGGTGAAGGACGAGGACCCGCAGGCGCACACGCTGCCCTACATGATGTCGGGCGGCACCGACGCGAAGGCGTTCGTGAAGCTCGGGATGCGCTGCTTCGGGTTCGCGCCGCTGCGTCTGCCCCCGGGCCTCGACTTCACCGCGCTCTTCCACGGCATCGACGAGCGGGTGCCGGTCGACGCCCTGCAGTTCGGCACCCGGGTGCTCGAGCGCATCCTGCTGCGCGCGTGAGCAAGCACGTCGCCCTCGTGACGGGCGGTGGCGGCGGGATCGGCGCCGCCGTCTGCGCGCGGCTCGCCGCCGACGGCCACCGGGTGGCGGTCGTCGACCGCGACGCCGCGGCCGCCGCGCGCGTGGCCGAGGAGTGCGGGGGGCTCGCGATCGTCTGCGACGTCACCTCCGACGTGGCGGTGAAGGCGGCCGTCGACGAGGCCACGGCGTGGGGCGGGCGGCTCGACCTCGTCGTGCTCAACGCCGGGTCGACGGGTGGGCAGTCGGGCGTCGACGACCTCGACGTCGCCGCCTACCGGCGCGTGATGGCCGTCAACGTCGACCACGTCGTGTTCGGGACGACCGCGGCCCTGCCCGCCCTGCGCCTCGACGGCGGCGGCACGGTGATCGCGACGTCGTCGCTCGCCGGGCTCACCGGCATGCCCGACGACGCGGTCTACACGCTCACCAAGCACGCCGTCGTCGGCTACGTCCGCTCGGTGGCGGCCACGCTGGTCGGCGAGCCGGTCCGCGTGATGGCGGTGTGCCCCTGGTTCACCGACACCGCGCTGATCACCGGTTTCCGCGACCGGCTCGGCGACTTCCCGCTGCTCGGCGCCACCGACGTCGCGGACGCGGTCGCCGCGATGGTCGAGCGCGGCGAGTCGGGGGAGTGCTGGTTCGTCCAGCCCGGCCGCGAGCCCGGGCCGTTCCGGTTCCGCGGCGTCCCGGGCCCGGCCGACGACGCCGGCGCGCCGCCCCGGCTGCACGGGGAGGGCTGAGCGTGCGGGCCTGGCGGGTCCCGCGGTACGGGCCGTTCGGCGAGGTCCTCGAGACCGCCGACGTGCCGCGCCCCGAGCCCGGGCCGGGGGAGACCCGCGTCCGGGTGGCCGCCGCCGCGGTGAACTTCGCCGACATCCTCCACTGCGCCGGCGAGTACCAGGAGCGCGTCCCGCCGCCGTTCACGCCGGGCCTCGAGGTCGCGGGGACGACCGAGGACGGGCGGCGCGTGTTCGGCCCGGTGGCGCTGCCCCACGGCGGGTTCGCCGAGGAGGCGGTGCTCCGGACGACCTGGCCGTGGCCCGAGGGCATGAGCGCCACCCAGGCCGCGGGGTTCTTCGTCTCGTACCAGACCGGGTGGTGCGCGCTGCACCACCGCACGACCCTGGCGGCGGGCGAGACCCTGCTCGTGCTCGCCGCCGCCGGCGGCGTCGGGCTCGCCGCGGTGCAGCTCGGCCGGGCGGCCGGGGCGCGCGTGATCGGCGTCGTCGGGGACGAGGCCAAGGCGGCGGTGGTGCGCGCGGCCGGGGCGGAGGTCATCGTGAACCCCGACGACCTGGTGACCGCCGTCCGTGAGCTCACCGACGGGCGCGGCGCGGACGTCGTCTACGACCCGGTCGGCGGCGACTCCTTCGACGCCGCCCGCCGCGTGGTGGCCTGGGAGGGCCGGCTGCTCGTCATCGGGTTCGCGGGCGGGCGGATCGCCGACGCCCCGACCAACCACGCGCTGGTGAAGAACTACGCGGTGGTCGGGGTGCACTGGTCGGCCTACCGCGAGCGGGCACCCGAGCTCGTCACGGAGTGGCAGCGCGGGATCGAGGACCTGTGGGACCGCCGGGCGATCGACCCGCTCGTCGGCGCCGAGTACGCGTTCGAGGACCTGCCGACCGCGATGGCCGAGCTCCAGGCCCGGCGGACCACGGGCCGGGTCGTCCTCCGCGCGCCGTAGCAGCCCGCAACGCCGTCGCCGGGCAGTACTTCCCGAAGTCCCGATGCCGGCGGACGGCCGGTGCTCCTAGCGTTCCCGGTGGCTGGCCTCGATGGCCGACCGTGCCACCGCATCGCACGGCGAGACGCGGCGGGGCGCGGCGAGGGCAGCACGGAGTCAGGAGGGGCGTCCCACCCGGGGCGCCCCTCGCTCCCGTGACGAGCTCCCGAGACGAACCGCCCCTAGGTCGCGAGACCGGCGACGAGCCCGCGGGAGAGCTTGCGACGCAACCAGACCTTGCGGCTGCCGTCGGCGTAGAGGAGCGTCCGCGCGAGCTCCCACCCGCCGAACTCGGCACGGATGCCGAGCTGGACGGTCGCCGATATCCGGGTGATGTCCGGGGGCAGCCTCACGGGCTGGTATTCCCAGTCCCCTTCGACCACCGGCGCTCCGACGAGCGCTCCGCCTTCGCGAGCACCAGAGTTCACGAGCCGACCACCTCCGGGACACCTGACCCAGCCGCACCACCGTACGCAAAGCCACGCTCCCGGCGCACCCGTCGCAGCGCCGGGCGGTCAGCCGTGTGGATCACTCCCAGGGCGGGAGATCGGGCTCCTCGGCCTCGTCGTCGAGCACCGTGGACCCGGAGGGCCCCGACGGGGAGCTGACGTCGTCGAGCGCCCCGCGGATCGCCGAGGGCAGGACGAGGTCCTCCGCGGCCAGCGAGCCCAGCAGCTGGGCGCCGTCGCGGGCCCCGACGACGGGGGCGACGACGCCGGGCCGGTCGCGGACCCAGGCGAGCGCGACGGCCAGCGGCGACGTGCCGAGCCCGTGCGCGGCGGTGACCACGGCCTGCACGATCCGGGCGGTGCGCTCGGTGCGGTGGCGGTTCACGTAGCCGGCCAGGTGCTCCGACGCGCCGCGGGAGTCGGCGGGCACGCCCTCGCGGTACTTGCCGGTGAGCACCCCGCGGCCCAGCGGACCCCAGGGCATCAGACCCAGCCCGTGGTGCTCGGCGGCGGGCAGCACCTCGGTCTCCACGGTCCGGTCGAGCAGCGAGTACTCGGACTGCACCGACACCAGCGGCAGCGAGGTCAGGCTCTGGCGGGTCGCGGCCGAGGCGACCTGCCAGCCGGCGTAGTTGGCGATGCCCGCGTACCGGGCGCGCCCGGTGGTCAGCGCCACGTCGACGGCGGCGAGCGTCTCCTCGAGCGGCACGTCGTCGTCCCACTCGTGGAGCTGCCACAGGTCGACGTAGTCGGTGTTCAGCCGGTCCAGTGAGTCGTCGAGGGCCGCGAGCAGGGCCCCGCGCGAGGCGCCCCCGCCGAACGGCCCGTCGTCGCGGCGCGCCCCGGCCTTGGTGGCGACCACCACCTCGCCCCGCGGGATCACGTCGTCGAACAGGCTGCCGAGGATCCGCTCGGCCTCGCCGCCGGAGTACACGTCGGCGGTGTCGACGAGCGTGCCGCCCGCGTCGAGGAACGCCAGCAGCGACGCGCCCGCCTCGTCGGCGTCGGTGTCGCGGCCCCAGCTCATCGTGCCCAGCGCCAGTCGCGAGACCCGCAGGCCGCTCGTGCCCAGGCGTCGCTGCTCCACGGGGAAGAAGCTTACGAACAGGTCACGCCCGAGCCCCGGGGGGCACGCCGAGCCGAGACCCGGGAGGACTACCGTCCGTCGCCGTGACAGCGGCCGCACCGATGGGATGGCTCGAGGCGATCGTCCTCGGCATCGTCCAGGGCCTCACCGAGTTCCTGCCCGTGTCGTCCTCGGCGCACCTGCGGATCACCTCGGCGTTCTTCTTCGGCAACGACGCGGGCGCCGCCTTCACCGCGGTCACCCAGCTCGGCACCGAGACCGCCGTGCTCATCTACTTCTTCTCCGATATCTGGCGCCTGCTCAGGGCATGGTTCGTGGGCCTCGCCAAACGGGACGAACGGGGCTACGACTACAAGCTCGCCTGGTACGTGATCCTCGGCTCCATCCCGATCGGGGTGATCGGGCTCGCCTTCGAGGACGCGATCAAGGGCCCGGCCCGCAACCTCTACCTCAACGGCACGGTGCTCATCCTCGGCGCGCTCGCCCTCGCCGCCGCCGAGCGCTACGGCCGCCAGCGCCGCGGACCCGATCAGCTCACGCTGCGCGACGGCCTGGTGATGGGCGGGGCGCAGGCGCTGGCGCTGATCCCGGGCGTCTCGCGCTCCGGCGGCACGATCACCGCGGGCCTGTTCCTCGGCCTCGAACGGTCGGTGGCCGTGCGGTTCTCGTTCCTGCTGGCCCTGCCGGCGGTGTTCGCGTCCGGGCTCACCCAGATCCCCGACATCCTCGACCCGACCGCCGCCGACACCCAGGGCGGCCTCGTCGTGTTCCCGAGCATCCCGCAGATGGTCGTCGCGACGATCATCGCCTTCGTCCTGGGCTACGCCTCGATCGCCTGGCTGCTGCGGTTCGTCGAGAACCACACGATCTACGTCTTCGTCTGGTACCGGGTGCTGCTCGGCCTGGTCGTCCTGCTCGCCGTCAGCAACGGGGTCGTGGCCGCGACGTAGCCGAAGAGCCGCGTAGGGTTGTGCCGTGACGACGGTGATCCTGCTGCGGCACGGCCGGTCCACGGCCAACACGTCGGGGGTGCTCGCCGGACGCACGCCCGGCGTGGGCCTCGACGACCACGGGCGCACGCAGGCCGAGAAGCTCGTCGACCGCCTCGCCGAGCTCCCGCTCGCGGCGGTCGTGACCTCGCCGCTGCAGCGCTGCGAGGAGACGCTCGCGCCGCTCCTGGCCGCCCGCGGCCTGACCGCGACCGTGGAGCCGGACCTCGCCGAGGTCGACTACGGCGACTGGACGGGCCGCAAGCTCGGCGACCTGGGCAAGGAGGACCTCTGGAAGGTCGTCCAGGCCCACCCGTCCGCCGCGGTCTTCCCCGGCGGGGAGGGTCTGGCCGCGATGCAGACGCGCGCGGTGGCCGCCATCCGCCGCCAGGCCGCGCGCATCGGCGAGGAGCACGGCGACAAGGCGCTGTGGGTCGCCTGCAGCCACGGCGATGTGATCAAGGCCGCGGTCGCCGACGCCCTGGGGCTGCACCTGGACTCGTTCCAGCGGATCGTCATCGACCCGTGCTCGGTCAGCGTGATCAGCTACACGCCCACGCGCCCCTTCGTGGTCCGCGTCAACGACACCGGCGGCGACCTGTCGTCGCTGGTCCCGAAGCCGGAGTCCGAGTCCGGGAAGGGCTCGGAGGACGGGGACGAGGAGACGCCGCCCGCGGGCGACGCCGTCCCCGAGGAGGCCACCGTCGGGGGGTCGACGGGAGTAGCATGAAGCTTCCGCCGACGCCAGAGGACACCGTCCTCCAGCGGCGCCCTGCCCGGAGTTCTACGATCGAGATGTCATGCCCAGGGTGATCCACGTCTTCCGCCAGCCCGACCGGTTCGTCGCCGGCACCGTCGGGCAGCCCGGCGAGCGCTCCTTCTACCTGCAGGCCACCGAGCAGGCGCGGAAGGTGAGCGTGCTGCTCGAGAAGCAGCAGGTCTCGGTGCTCTCAGAGCGGATCGGCACCCTGCTCGAGGAGGTCTCGCGCCGCTTCGGCGCCGACGTGCCCGTCACCGTCCCCGAGGACGAGGTCGACACCTCGCCGCTCGAGGTCCCGGTGGAGGAGGAGTTCCGGGTCGGCACCATGGGCCTGGGCTGGGACGCCGAGTCGCGCAACGTCGTCGTCGAGCTCCTCGCGGTCACCGAGGAGGAGGTCGACGAGTCGGTCGTGCTCGACGACACCGACGAGGGCCCGGACGCGCTGCGCGTGTTCCTCTCGCCGGCCGGGGCGCGGGCGTTCGCGACGCGCGCCGAGCGGGTCGTCGGCGCCGGCCGCCGCCTCTGCCCCCTGTGCACCCAGCCGCTCGACGCCGCGGGCCACGTCTGCCCGCGCCAGAACGGCTACCGACGCGTCACGACCCCCGAGTAGGCGCGTGGACCGGGAGACGGACGGCCACCAGCCGACGGACGAGACCACCCACGACGCGCTGGAGCTGCTGCTCCACGGTCGGATGGAGGTCGAGGGACGCCTCACCGAGGCCTCCAACACCACGCTGTTCTGCTCGATCGCGGTCAACGGGGTCGAGGAGCACTGCGTCTACAAGCCGGTGCGCGGCGAGCGCCCGCTCTGGGACTTCCCCGACGGCACGCTCGCGGGCCGCGAGGTGGCGACGTTCCTGGTCAGCGAGGCCGCCGGGTTCCGGGTGGTGCCGCCGACCGTCCTGCGCGACGGCCCGTTCGGTCCCGGCATGGTGCAGCGCTGGATCGAGACCGACGACGAGCGCGAGCTGGTCGACATCCTCGCGCCGAAGGACGTCGACAAGAACTGGCGCACGGTGCTGCGTGCCCGCGGCATGGACGGCGACCCGGCGCTGCTCGTCCACGCCGACGACCCGGCGCTGCGCCGGATGGCGGCGCTCGACGTCGTCGTCAACAACGCCGACCGCAAGGGCGGGCACGTCCTCGCCGGCCTCGACGGCGGGGTCTACGGCGTCGACCACGGCATCTGCCTGCACCGCGAGGAGAAGCTGCGCACCGTGCTGTGGGGCTGGGTCGGCGAGCCCCTCACCGACGACGTCGTCGAGGGCCTGCGCCGGCTGCGCGCCGCGCTGTCCCCGGGCAACGCCGCCGGGCTGGACGACACGCTGCACGACCACCTCACGCGCGCCGAGGTGACCGCCCTGCGCTCGCGCGTCTCGAGGCTCCTCGACGCGAACGAGCTCCCCGCACCCGGCGGCCGGTGGCCCCCGATCCCGTGGCCGGCCTTCTGAGCCGGCGGGTCCTGCCGCGGCGGGACCGCCGCTGGCCCCGCGACTTCCACCACCGGCGCACCGCCGACCTGCTCAACCCGCTCGAGGCGTTCGAGCTCTTCCGGGCGTTCCCGCCGCAGGCCGAGCGGGACGGCGCCCGGGTCCCGGTCGTCGCCGCCGACCCGTACCCGCGGGTCGGCCCGGGACGGATCGCGGTCACCTGGCTCGGCCACGCCTCGGTGCTGCTGCACGTCGACGACGTCACGCTGCTCGTCGACCCGGTGCTCGTCGGCGGCATCCCCGGCGCCCCGCGCCGGCTGACCGCGCCGGCGCTCACGCCCGACCAGCTCCCGCCGCTGGACGCGGTGCTGATCAGCCACGACCACTACGACCACCTCGACGCCCCCACCCTGCGGCGCCTGCCCCGCTCGACGCCGGTGCTGGTCGGGGGCGGCGGCGCGCCCTGGTTCGCGCGCCGCGGGTTCACCGAGGTCACCGAGCTGGACTGGTGGGAGAGCACCCGGGTCGGCGGGGTCGACGTCGAGTTCGTGCCGGCGCACCACTGGTCCCGCCGCACGCTCGGCGACACCTGCCGGCGGCTCTGGGGCGGCTGGGTGGTCACGGGTGCCGACGGCCGCAGCGTGGTCCACGCCGGCGACACCGGCTACGGGCCCTTCCCGGGCCGCATCGGCGCCCGGCACCCCGACATCGCCATCGCCGTCCTCCCGGTCGGTGCCTACGCGCCCCGCCGGCTGCTGCGCGGGGTGCACATGGACCCGGGCGAGGCGGTCCGGGCCGCCGGCGACCTCGGCGCCCGCCACCTCGTCCCCGTCCACTGGGGCACGTTCACGCTCTCCGCCGAGCCCGTGCTCGAGCCGCTGGAGCGTGTCCGCGAGGAGTGGGTGCGCGCCGGGCGCGACCGCGCCGACCTGTGGGACCTGCCCGTCGGGGGCACGCGCGTCCTGTGAGCACTGCTGTCCCCCCGCGTCGTTCCGGGCGCGCCCTCGCCGTCTGGGGCGTCGCGGTCCTCGCGTACATCGCCGCCGTCCTCGGCCGGTCGTCGCTCGCGGCCACCGGCGTCACCGCCGCCGAGCGCTTCGAGGTCTCGTCCGGCGTGCTGTCGCTGCTCGCGGTCGTCCAGCTCGCGGTGTACGCGGCGCTCCAGATCCCGGCCGGCGTGCTCGTCGACCGGGTCGGCCCGCGCCGGGTGATCGCCGGCGGGGCGGTGCTCGTCGCGCTCGGGCAGGTCGTGCTGGCTCTCGCGGCGCCGTTCTGGCTGGCCGTGGCCGGGCGGATGCTGGTCGGCGCCGGCGACGCGGTGACCTTCGTCAGCGTCCTGCGCCTGATCCCCTCGTGGTTCCCGGCGCGCCGGGTGCCGCTGCTCAACCAGCTCGCCGGCATCCTCGGCCAGCTCGGGCAGGTGATCTCGGCGGTCCCGCTCGCCGCCCTGGTCCTCGGGGCGGGCTGGACGCCGGCCTACCTCGCCGCGGGCGGCACCGCGGTGCTCGTCGCCGTCCTCGTCGTCGCGGTGGTGCGCGACGGCCCGGCCGGGGCCGCGGCCCCGGCGGGAGACGAAGCGGAGCGGAGCTCGACCGGTGCGGACAGCCCCGTGGTGAAGGGCGGCCTGGGCGCGGCGCTGCGCGAGCCCGGGGTGAAGCTCGCCTTCTGGTGCCACCTCGCCGCCCCGTTCCCCGGCAACGTGTTCGGGCTTCTCTGGGGCTTCCCGTTCCTCACCGGCGGCGAGGGCCTCGCGAGCGGCACCGCCCGTGGCCTGCTCGTGCTCTACGTCGTCGCCGGCATCGCGATCGGCCCGCTGCTCGGGACGCTCGCCGGGCGCTTCCCGGCGCACCGGGTGCGCCTGATCGTGGTGTGCACGGTCGCCCAGGCCGTCTCGTGGCTGGTCGTGCTCGCCTGGCCCGGCCCCGCCCCGCTCGCGCTGCTCGCCCTGCACGTCGTCGTGCTCGGCGGGGGAGGGCCGGCGTCCCTGGTCGCCTTCGACATCGCCCGCGCCGCGGTCCCGCCGCAGCGCATCGGTCGCGCCTCGGGGATCGTCAACGTCGGCGGCTTCGTCTCCACCGTCGCCGTCGTCCTCGTCGTGGGCGTCGCCCTCGACCTCCAGGGTGCCGGCACCCCCGACACCTACACGCTCGACGCCTTCCGGGCGGCGATGCTCGTGCAGGTGCCGGTGTGGCTGGCCGCCCGGGTCGGCATCGCCCGCTCGGCCCGGCGCGTGCGGGTTCAGTCAGCCGCCGACGGGAACCGCGGCGCCCGCTTCTCCCGCAGCGCGGTGTAGCCCTCGACGACGTCGGGACCCATGAAGGTCAGCATCTCGTAGGCCGCCGACTGGTCGAAGGTCGGGCCCGCGGCGCGCAGCCAGTTGTTGAGGCTGCGCTTGGTGAGACGGATCGCCTGCTGGGAGCCGGTGCCGAGGGTGTCGGCGACGCGCAGGGCCTCGTCGAGCACCTGGTCGCGGGGGAGCGCCTTGGCGACCATGCCGAGCTTCTCGGCCTCGGCGCCGGTGACCATCTCGCCGGTGAGCAGGTAGTAGCGCGCCTTCGCCATGCCCGCGAGCAGCGGCCAGATGATCGCCGCGTGGTCGCCCGCCGCGACGCCGAGCTTGACGTGCCCGTCGCCGAGCTTGGCGTCCTCGGCGGCGATGGCGACGTCGGAGAGCAGGGCGACGACCACCCCGGCGCCGACGGCCACCCCGTTGATCGCCGAGATGATCGGCTTGTCGCACCCGATGATGTTGTAGACCATCTCGGACATCTCGCGGAGCATGTGGTGGACGCGGTCGTAGTCGCCCGCGATGCGCTCGACCATGCCCAGGTCGCCGCCCGCCGAGAACGCCCGGCCCGCCCCGGTGATCACCGCGACGCGGGTCTGCTCGTCGGTGTCGACCTCGCGCCACACCCGAGCCAGCTCGCCGTGGAGCACCTCGTCGGCGGCGTTGTACTTCTCGGGGTTGTTGATCGTGATCAGCAGGACGCCGTGGTCGCGGCGCTCGAACACGAGCTGCTGGTAGTCGTCGAAAGGCACGATCGTCTCCCTATCGGTGGTCGGTCGTCACGGTCTCGAACAGGCCCGCGGCGTCGTCCTCGACGGCCTGCGCCCGGGCCCGGTAGTGAATCTTCTTGCCGGTCGCGGTGAGCGGCAGCTCGTCGACGAAGCGGTAGGCACGCGGCCGTTTGTACGCGGCGAGCATGGCGTGGCCGCGGCAGTGGGCCTCGCAGTCGGCGGCGGTCAGGCCCGGGTCCTCGCGCACGACGAAGGCCACCACCCGCTCGCCCCAGCGCTCGTCGGGCACGCCCACGACGAGCGAGTCGGCGACGCCGGGGTGCTCGTTGAGCGCCTCCTCGACCTGCACGGGGTGCACGTTCTCGCCACCGGAGATCAGCATGTCGTCCTTGCGGCCGACGATCGTCACGTACTCGTCGCCGTCCCACGTCGCGAGGTCGCCGACGTGGATCCAGCCGTCGTGGAACTTCGCCGCCTCCTGCTCGGGCGAGTTGACGTAGGCGTAGCCGGCCTTCGGCGAGCGGATGATCACCTCGCCGACCTCGGTGCCGTCCTGGGCCACGGGGTCGTCGCTCCCGCCGCCGACGTGGACGACCATGACGTCGTCGTCGGTGCACGCACGACCGGCGGCGCCCGCGTGGCCGGGCAGGTCGGTGGGGCGCAGGAACGTGTTCCAGAACGACTCGGTGGTGCCGAACCCGTTGAAGATCCGCGGGGTGAGCAGCTCCTGGTAGCGCAGGCACGCCTCCCGCTCCAGCGGCGCGCCCATCGTCACGATGCCGCGCAGGGTGCCGAGGTCGCGGGGCCGCTCGGTCTGGGCGCGGGCGAGCATCGCGAGGTTGGTCGGCGCCCCGATGAGGTAGGTCAGCCCGTGCTCGGCGACGAGGTCGAGCACGCGGTCGGGGTCGAACGCGCGCAGCGGCACGACCTCCGCGCCCAGGTAGAACACCGGGTTCGGCCTGCCCGAGTACAGCCCGCCGCGGTGGAACCACGGCGTCATGTTCAGCGTCCGGTCCTCGGGCGCGAGCGGGAAGTGCATGATCACGTCGTGGGCGCTGAACACCTCGACGAGGCTGTTCAGGGGCACGCCCTTGGGCATCCCGGTGGTGCCCGACGTGTAGAGCCGCGTGGTCTCGTCGTAGACGGTGCGGGCCACGGCCGGCGGGGTGCCGCCGGGCAGGTCGGCGAAGCGGACCGATCCCGGCAGCGGCTCGCCCTCGCCGACCGCGACCAGCACCGACGGCGCGTGCCGGGCCCGCTCGAGCGCCGCGGCCACCGTGTCGCGCAGGGCGGTGTCGTAGACGAACACCGTCGGCTCGCTGTCGTCGAGCACGTGCGCGGTCTCGCCGGCGGCGAGGCGGAAGTTGACCGGCGCCCCGACGGCCCCGCAGGCCTGCGTCGCCAGGTAGAGCTCGGCGAACGCGGGGGAGTTGAACAGCTGGTGGACGACCACGTCACCGGGACCGACGCCCGCGCCGGCCAGGCCCAAGGCCAGCGCGTCGACGCGGGCGCCGAGCTCGGCGTAGGTCCACCGCTGCCCGGTCGCCGGGTCGGTCATCGCCGTGCGCCGGGCGTAGCGGTGGACGTTGCGGCGGAAGCCCGCGAGGTAGGTGAACTCGTGCTCGAAGTACGTCCGGTACGCGGACGCGTCGTAGGTGAACGTCACCGGGACCTCCTCGGGAGTGTCAGCGGAACCAGCGCCCGACGTGCGGGCGGATCGCGCGGTCGACGAACGCGCGCACGTCGTCGCGCCACGCGATCTCGCCGGGGGAGAGGAGGTCGTCGAGCGCGAGGAGGTCGCCGGCCGGGGCGGCGGTGATGGTGGTGGTCGTCATCAGCTCATCGACAATCCGCCGCTGACGCTCAGCGTCTGGCCCGTGATGTAGGCGGCCTCGTCGGAGGCGAGGAAGGCGACGGCGCCCGCGAGGTCCTCGGGCTGGGCGAGCCGGCGCAGCGGGATCGCCTTGGTGAGGGCCTCGCGCAGCTTGGGGTTGTCCCCGGCGAAGTCGGCGAAGAGCGCGGTGTCGGTCGGGCCGGGGCACACGCAGTTGACCGCGACCTGGTGGCGGGCCATCTCGCGGGCGCAGGTCTTGGTGAACGCGATGACGCCGCCCTTGGCGGCCGAGTACACGGCCTCGCCCGACGACCCGACCCGGCCGGCGTCCGAGGCGAGGTTCACGACCCGTCCGCCGCCCTGCTCGGCCATGATCGGGAGGACGGCCTTCGAGGTGTGCAGGACGCCGTACAGGTTGATCGCGATGACCTTGTCCCAGTCGGCGGGGTCGGAGTCGACGAACGGCCCGGCCTTGTCCCACCCGGCGTTGTTGACCAGCACGTCGATGCGGCCGAACCGCCCGCGGACCGCGGCGACCGTCTCCTCCACCGACGCGCGCGACGCGACGTCGGTGGTCATCCCGACCGCGCCGTGCCCGAGCGCGTCCGCCGTCTCCCGCGCGGTGGCGCCGTCGACGTCGGTGGCCACGACCGTGGCGCCCTCGGCGGCGAGCTTCTCGGCGATGCCGCGACCGATGCCGCGGCCGGCGCCGGTCACGATCGCGATCTTGTCGTCCATCCTGCCCATCGAGCGGTCCTCTCCTAGGGCGCCAGCTCGCGACCGAGGCGGTCGCGGGCGACGACGAGCTTCATGATCTGGGCGGTGCCGTCGCCGATCTGCAGGCCGAGCACGTCGCGCATCCGCTGCTCGAAGGGCAGGTCGGTGCGGTAGCCGTACTGGCCGTGCAGCAGCAGGCACTGGGTGATGACCTCGTGGGCCGTCTTCGGGGCCCACCACTTGCACATCGCGGCCTTGTCGGTGTGCGGCCGGTCGTGGTCGCCGAGCCACAGCGTCTCCAGGCAGAGCAGCCGCGCAGCCGACAGCAACGTCTCGGCCTCGGCCAGCGGGAACGCGACGCCCTGGTTCGTGCTCAGGGGCCGGTCGAACGCCTGCCGCTCGCTGACGTAGGCCCAGGTCTCGTCGACGCTCTGCTCGGCGGCGCCGAGGCACTGCAGCCCGATCAGCGCGCGGCTGAAGTCGAACCCCTGCATGACCTGCACGAACCCGCGGCCCTCGGCGCCGATGAGGTGGTCGGCGGGGACGCGGACGCCGTCGAGGTGCGCGGCGCCGCGCCCGACGGCCGTCGTGCCCATGTCCGGGTAGGGCTCACGGGTCACGCCCGGCCGGTCGAGGGGCACGAGGAACGCGCTGATGTCGCGGCCGCGCTGCTCCGAGGGCCCGGTGCGGGCGAAGACCACGACGGCCGCGGCGTCGCCGGCGAACGAGAGCGACTTGACGCCGTCGAGGACCCAGTCGTCGCCGTCGCGCGTCGCGGTCAGCCGCGGGACCCCGGCGTCGGAGCCGGCGTGCGGCTCCGTGAGCCCGATCCCGACGATCTCCTCGCCGGAGCAGATGCGCGGCACCCACTCCTGCGCGAGCTCGGCCGGCGCGTTGCGGGCGAGCACCGCGCCCACCAGCGAGCCGACCGCCTGCAGGTACGCGACGTTGATGTCGCCGCGCCCGATCTCCTCGGTGACGAGGCCGGACGCGACGCGGTCGTGCCCGCCCCCGCCGAGGTCGGTGGGCAGCTCGGAGGCGATGAGCCCCTGCCGCCCGATCTCGCGGCGCAGGTCCGGCGCGATCCGGCCCGCGCGCTCGCGCTCGGCGTAGCCGGGCAGGAGCTGCTCGGTCGCCAGCACCCGCGCCCGGTCGCGCAGCTCGCGCTGGGCGCCGGTGAGCTCGAAGTCCATCGCCTCTGCTCCTCCGCTCCGGTGTCGGACGCGGGTGACGCTGGCAAAGTTTGACCCGCGAGTCAACAGAGGGAGTCGAAATTTGACTCAGAGGTCAGGAGACCGCATGCTCGGCCCCGTGAACCGGGTGGAGCGCAAACGGGGACGGCGGGTCGAGCAGATCCTCGCGGTCGCCGCCGAGCTGTTCGGCGAGCGCGGCTACGACGCGGTCAACCTCGAGGACGTCGCCGAGCGGCTCGACGTCACCAAGGGGTCGCTCTACTACTACTTCGCGGGCAAGGAGCAGCTCGCCACGGCGGCCATCGAGACGCTGGGCACCGACTGGACCGCGCGCCTCGAGGAGCTGGCCGCGACCGCGGAGGGGAGCGCGGCCCAGCGGCTGCGGACGCTGATCCGCGCCCACGTCGCGATCGCCGTGCGCGAGTACCCCGCCGCGCTGCGCCTGTTCCTCGTGCCCCGGACCTGGCCCGACGCCCTGCGCGCCCGGATCACCGAGATGCGCCGGCGCCACGACCAGGTGTTCCGCGCGGTGCTCGTCGAGGGGCTGGAGAGCGGGGAGTTCGCGGTCGTCGCCACCGCGAGCACCCTGCAGGCCATGCACGCGGCGATGAGCCAGGCGCCGCTGTGGTGCGCCGACCTCCCCGTCGACGAGCAGGACCGGGCCTTCGACGAGCTCGCCGACACCCTGATGAAGCTGGTCAGCCCCGTCCCGTGAGCGTGGCGTAGACGATCACGTTGTCCTCGCGGGAGCGCCCGGTCGGGTCGAGCGCGCCGCCCGCCGTGATCAGCCGCAGCTCGGCGCCCGCGGTGTCGCCGTAGACGTCGCGGGTCGGGAACCAGTTCCTCGAGACCTGCACGGTGCCGGTGACGGTGAAGACGGCGTGGGACCCGTCGCGCCGGGTGATGGTGATCCGGTCGCCCGCGGTGGCGTCGGCGAGGTCGGCGAACACGCCCCGCCGGCCGTCGCCGTCGACGTGCCCGACCACCACGGCCGGGCCGCGCTCGCCGGGCGTGGGGCCGTGGCGGTACCAGCCGGCCTGCTCCGGGGTGTGCACCGACGGCACCTCGATGCGCCGGCGGTCGTCGACGCCGACGGGCACCAGCGAGGAGCAGGCGTCGATGCGGTCGACGGTGATCGCCACCGGGTCGGAGGCGGTCATCGGGGCGGGGTCGGCGCGCCAGGGAGCCGTGACCGGCGGGCACGGGTCGGCGGTCGCCCCGGCGCCGTCGGACGTCGCGGTCGCCACGCCCATCGCCGCGCACACCGCGCTGAGGACGAACGCGCCGACGGCCAGCACGCGGGCGAGGACGGACGGGTCGAGGATCGCCGTCTCCTCACGGCGGTGCCGGTTCACCGCCGCGTCGTCGGCTGCCGGGCCGCGACCAGGCCGGCGAGCGCCACACCCAGGCCGCCCCCGGACCACCAGAGCACCGAGGAGGACACGGAGAACCCCGGCTCGCCGTCGTCGACGGTCGACCCGTCTCCGGCCGGCACGGCCAGTGCGCCCTCGACGGCCGGGAGGGCGAGGGCAGGCCCCGCCGTCCCGAGCAGGAGGAGCGCCGACACCGCGGCCACGACCCCGTAGCGACCCGAACGCGCCATGATCTCCACCGATCACTCACGCCCTCCCGCCCCGCGCGGGAGGAACGAGCGCAGTCAACTCCTGTGAGTGTTCGGACCACACGCAGCGTGACGGCGCGTCGGCCGACACCTTCGGGGGATTCCGGCGGAGGCGACGGATCGGGCGCAGCGGGCACGGGTACGACCCCGAGCTGTTCTCCGCCGGCAGAAGCGGGGAGCCGGATCACGTCCCGCGACGTAGCGTGGAGAGGTGAGCTCTTCTGCTGCTCCCTCCGTTCCCACTGTTCCTTCAGCTCTCCCCACCACCGCCGGCGAGCTGGCCCGCAGCGGCCACCCGGCGGCGACGGCCCGCAGCGTGCGGACCGAGCTGCGTGACAACCTGCTGTCCCGTCTGCGCGCCGGCGCGGACCCCTGGCCGGGGATCGTCGGGTTCGACCGCACCGTGCTGCCCCAGTTCGAGCGCGCGGTCCTGGCCGGGCACGACGTGGTGCTGCTCGGCGAGCGCGGCCAGGGCAAGACCCGGCTGCTGCGCAGCCTCGTGAACCTGCTCGACGAGTGGACGCCCGTCATCGAGGGCTCCGAGCTGGGCGAGCACCCGGCCGAGCCGATCATCCCGGCGAGCCGACGCCGCGTCGCCGAGCTGGGCGACGACCTGCCGATCACCTGGCGGCACCGCGACGAGCGCTACGCCGAGAAGCTCGCCACGCCCGACACCAGCGTCGCCGACCTCATCGGCGACGTCGACCCGGTCAAGGTGGCCGAGGGCCGCAGCCTCGGCGACCCCGAGACCATCCACTACGGGCTTGTGCCGCGCGCGCACCGCGGCATCGTGACGATCAACGAGCTGCCCGACCTCGCCGAGCGCATCCAGGTCGCGCTGCTCAACGTCATGGAGGAGCGCGACATCCAGGTGCGCGGCTACACGCTGCGCCTGCCGCTGGACATCATGCTCGTGGCCAGCGCGAACCCCGAGGACTACACCAACCGCGGGCGGATCATCACCCCGCTCAAGGACCGCTTCGGGGCCGAGGTCCGCACCCACTACCCGCTCGAGGTCACCGGCGAGATCGCCCTGGTCCGCCAGGAGGCGCAGCTCGTCGCCGACGTGCCCGACCACCTCGTCGAGGTCCTCGCGCGCTTCACCCGCCACCTGCGGCAGTCCAGCGCGGTCGACCAGCGCAGCGGCGTGTCCGCCCGCTTCACGATCGCCGCCGCCGAGACCGTCGCGGCCGCCGCGCTGCGCCGCGCCGCGGTCACCGGCGAGGACACCCCGGTGGCCCGCCCCGTCGACCTCGAGTCGGTGCCGCCGGTGCTGCGCGGCAAGCTCGAGTTCGAGTCGGGGGAGGAGGGTCGCGAGGCCGAGCTCCTCACCCACCTGCTGCGCCGCTCGATCTCGGAGACCGCCCGCGCGCGGCTCGCCGGGGTCGACCTGTCCCCGCTGGCCGACGGGGTGTCCGCGCTCGAGGGCTCGCGCCGGGTCGTCACCGGCGACCGCGTCGCGGCCCGCCAGGTGGTCGACGCGCTGCCGTCGATCTCGGTCGTCTACACGGTGGCCGAGCGTCTCGGCGCCGCAGGCACGGAGGCCCCCGGGCCCCTGGCCAGCGCGGTCGAGCTCGCCCTCGAGCACCTCTACCTCACCCGCAAGCTCGCGAAGGACGACGACGCCGAGGACGGGACGGTGGCCTATGGCGGCTGACCCCACCGAGCCCGAGGGGCAGGGCCCGGCCAGCGGGCGCTACTCCTACGGCCGGTACTACGACGGCCCCGATCCGCTCGCCCCGCCGTTCGACCTGCGCGAGGCGATGGACGAGCTGGGCCGCGACGTCATGGAGGGCACCTCCCCGCGGCGGGCGATGCAGGAGCTGATGCGCCGCGGGATGGGGGAGCAGCGGGGTCTCGACGACCTCATGCGCCGGCTCAACGAGCAGCGCAGCAGGCTCCAGCGCGAGCACCGTCTTGACGGCACGCTCCAGGAGGTCCGCGAGCTGCTCGAGCAGGCGCTCGAGGCCGAGCGCAACTCGCTGCAGGCCGAGGACTCCGACGACGCCCGGTTCCGCGAGATGCAGCTCGACGCGCTGCCCCCGTCGCCGGCGGGCGCGGTGCGCGAGCTCGAGGACTACGACTGGCGCAACGCCGAGGCGCGCCAGGCCTACGAGCAGATCCGCGACCTGCTCGGCCGGGAGGCGCTCGACCAGCGCTTCCAGGGCATGAAGCAGGCGATGGAGAACGCCACCCCGGAGGACGTCGACGCCGTCCGGGAGATGATCTCCGACCTCAACGACCTGCTCGAGGCCCACGGACGCGGCGAGGATACCGCGCAGCAGTTCCACGAGTTCATGGACAAGCACGGCCAGTACTTCCCCGAGAACCCCCAGAACACCGACGAGCTGATCGACCTGCTCGCGGAACGCTCGGCGGCCGCGCAGCGGATGATGAACTCGCTGTCCGCCGAGCAGCGCGCGGAGCTCGAGGGCCTCATGCAGCAGGCCTTCGGCGACCCGCGGCTCGCCGAGCAGCTCGGCCGGCTCGACCAGCAGCTGCAGGGCCTGCGCCCGGGCGAGGACTGGCAGGGGCGCGGTCGCTTCCGCGGCGAGGACCCGCTCGGCATGGGCGAGGCGACCCGGGCGATGGAGCAGCTCGGGCAGATGGACGCCCTCGCCGAGCAGCTCTCGCAGTCCTACCCGGGCGCGCGCATGGAGGACATCGACCTCGAGGCGCTCGAGGCGACGCTCGGCGAGCAGGCCCGCGTCGACGCGCAGCGCCTGGCGGAGCTGCAGCGTGAGCTCGAGCGGCAGGGGGTGTTCCAGCGCGCGGCGGACGGCTCGTTGATGCTCTCGCCCAAGGCGCTGCGCCAGCTCGGGCAGTCGTCGTTGCGCGACGTCGTCGGGTCGCTGTCGACGCGGCGTGGCGAGCGGGAGACACAGCGCTCCGGGGCCGCGGGGGAAGCCACCGGTGCCACGCGGCCCTGGTCGTTCGGCGACACGGAGCAGTGGGACGTCCCGCGGACGCTGCTCAACGCGGAGATGCGGCACGCCTCCGGGGACCCACGGGCGCTCGACGTCACCGACGTGGAGATCGTCGAGACCGAGCAGCGCACGCGCGCCGCGGTGGCACTGTGCGTCGACACGTCGTGGTCGATGGTCGCCGACGGGCGGTGGGTGCCGATGAAGCGCACCGCGCTGGCGCTGCACCACCTGGTGTCGACGCGCTTCCGGGGCGACGACTTGCAGCTCATCACCTTCGGGCGCCACGCCAAGGAGGTCGAGCTCGGCGAGCTGACCGCGCTGGAAGGCGCCTGGGAGCAGGGCACGAACCTGCACCACGCGCTCCTGCTGGCCGGGCGGCACCTGCGCAGGAACGCCGACGCGGCGCCGGTCGTCCTCGTCGTCACCGACGGCGAGCCGACCGCGCACCTCGAGCCCGACGGGCACGCGCTGTTCGACTACCCGCCGAGCCCGGAGACGCTGCGGGCGACGCTCGGCGAGGTCGACGCGCTGGCGCGGCTGAACGCGGCGCTGACCGTCTTCATGCTGGGGGAGGACCCGCGGCTGGAGGCGTTCGTGGATCTCGTCGCCCGGCGGGCCGGCGGACGGGTGGTGAACCCCGACCTCGATGGGCTCGGAGCCGCTGTGGTGAGCGACTACCTCGCGAGCCGACGACGACGCTGAGCTGCCCGGACGAAGGTCGAACACCCTGACCGGGTGAACGAATCGCCCGCAACCGGGCGTCACGACCACAGGGGGCGACACCGCGTACGCTCGACCGTGGCTGGAGCCGATCCCCCCCGCGGCTCCCGGCCACCCCGGCCGGGTCCGTCATCCCGTGCAGGGGCGACGTGCTCGCCCACGACGGCCCTGCTGACTCGACCCGGCCGGGGTTCCACACGGTCGTTCGTGCCCGGGGCACGAGCGGTTCGCCACGAGCGCCGGACTCTTCGCCGCGGCGGGCTTAGGCTCGTGACCATGCGAGCCTGGTCATCGGTCGACATCCCGCGGGTCCCCGGAAGCCCGCCCCCGCTGCGCCTGCACGACACCGCGAGCGACAGCGTGCGGCCGACCGCGCCCGGTCCGACGGCGCGGATGTACGTCTGCGGGATCACGCCCTACGACGCCACCCACCTCGGGCACGCCGCCACCTACCTGGCGTTCGACCTGATCAACCGCCTCTGGCTCGACGCGGGCCACGACGTCCACTACGTCCAGAACGTCACCGACATCGACGACCCGCTGCTCGAGCGGGCCGAGCGGGACAAGGACGACTGGGTGGTCCTGGGGATGCGCGAGACCGCGCTGTTCCGCGAGGACATGACGGCGCTGCGGATCCTCCCGCCGCGCGAGTTCATCGGCGCCGTCGAGGCCGTCGACGAGATCAGCGAGCTGGTCGGCAAGCTCCTGGCCAGCGGCGCGGCCTACCGCGCCGACGACGAGCAGTTCCCCGACGTCTACCACGACCACACCGCCACCCGGGACTTCGGCTACGTCTCGCGCTACTCCGAGGCGCGCATGCTCGAGGTCTTCCCCCAGCGCGGCGGCGACCCCGACCGCGCCGGCAAGCGCCACCCGCTCGACGCCCTGCTGTGGCGCATGGCCCGCGAGGGCGAGCCGCACTGGTCCTCCGACCTCGGCGAGGGCCGCCCGGGCTGGCACGTCGAGTGCGCCGCGATCGCGCTCAACCGCCTCGGCGACCAGTACGACCTGCAGGGCGGCGGGTCCGACCTCGCCTTCCCGCACCACGAGTTCGGCTCCGCCCACGCCGAGGCGCTCACCGGCGCGCACCCGCTGGCCCGGCACTACTGCCACGCCGGGATGATCGGCCTCGACGGCGAGAAGATGTCGAAGTCGAAGGGCAACCTCGTCTTCGTCTCCCGGCTGCGCGCCGACCGCGTCGACCCGATGGCCGTGCGCCTTGCGCTCCTGTCCGGGCACTGGCGCACCGACCGGTCCTGGACCGCGGAGCTCCTCACCGCCGGCCAGGCGCGCCTGCACCGCTGGCGCGAGGCCGCCGCGTCCCCGACCGGCCCGGACCCCGAGGACACCGTCGCCCGGGTGCGCACCCACCTCGCCGACGACCTCGACACCCCCGGCGCCCTGGCCGCCCTGGACGCGTGGGCCGACGAGGTGCTCTTCCGCCGCACTGCCGAGAGCTGGACCCCGGACGGCCCCGCCCGCGTGGCCGACGCCGTCGACGCCCTGCTCGGTGTGCCGCTGCGATAGGCCGTACGCGGGTACGTGGATGCCATGGCCCGCAACGTCCTCGGCGGCGATCTCGCCGACTGCAGTCACGACCCCGTCACCGGCTTCTACCGCGACGGGTGCTGCGAGACCGGTCCCGACGACGCGGGCGTGCACACCGTGTGCGCCCGCGTCACCGCGGAGTTCCTGAGCTTCAGCGCGTCCCGCGGCAACGACCTCACCCGCCCGGCGCCGCAGTTCCCGGGTCTCGAGCCCGGCGACCGCTGGTGCCTGTGCGCGAGCCGGTGGAAGGAGGCCCTCGACGCCGGCGTCGCCCCGCCCGTCGTCCTCGAGGCGACGCACGCCCGCACGCTCGAGTGGGTCGACCTCGCCGACCTGGCGGCGCACCGGGCGCCGGAGTGAGCCGATGCGCTGCGCGCACGTGAGTGTTTTGGGTCGTTCTGGCGACCCAGAACACTCACATGCGGTAGGCATCGCGCTGTGCCGTCTGATCCCGACGGGTCGAGCTCCGCTTCGCTGCGTCTCCCACCGCCCACCGCGACCCAGGTCCAGGCGCACCGGTTCGCGGTGCGTCGCCTGGAGTCCGCGCTGGTGGGCCGCGACCCGACGCCACGGTACGACCCCGGGCGCCGCCAGAACCGGGCACTGCTCGTCGGCGCCGTGCTCGGGGTGCTCGCGCTCGTCGGGTTCGCCGTCGTCGGGCTGATCCGGGGCGACGAGGGGTGGCGCGACGAAGCGGTGGTGCGCGGCGAGCCCTCCGGCGCGCTCTACGCCGTCGCCCACGGCCCCGACCGCCTCGTCCCCGCGCTCAACCTGACCTCGGCACGCCTGCTCGCGGCGGCGGCCGGCAACACGGATCCCCTGGGCCCGCCCGTCCCGGTCCGTGACGACCTCCTCGCCCAGGCACCGCGCACCGCGCCCGCCGGCATCCCCGGCGCGCCCTCGGTGCTGCCCGACCCGGCCGCGCCGGTCGCCGACGCCTGGGCCGTCTGCGACCGCGTGACCCTCGACCCCTCGGTGCCCGACCCGGCCGCCGACCCGGCGCTGACCACCGTCGCGCTCGGCGGCGTGCCGTCGCCGGGACGCCCGCTCGCGCCGGACGAGGCCCTGCTCCTGCGGGGACCCGACGGCGCGTTCTGGCTGGTCACCGACGGGCGGCGCGCGCTCATCACCCCGCAGGCCGGCGCCGTCGTCCGGGGCCTCGAGCTCACCGGTGCGCGTGCCCGGGCCGCCAGCCCCGCCCTGCTCGGCACGCTGCCCCAGGGCCCCCCACTGGAACCGGTGACGGTGCCCGGCTCCGGCGCCACGCCGACCGAGCCCCGGACCGCCGCACTCGGCGTCAGGACCGGTGACGTGGTCAGCCCCGACGGCGCGCGCTTCTTCCTCGTGGCCGCCGACGGGGTGCAGGAGGTGCCCGCGGTGGTCGCCCAGCTCGCGCGGTTCGCCAATCCCGACCCGGCCGCCGACCCCGGCATCGCCGCCGTCCCGGCCGGACGCCTCGCCGACGCCCCGCGGGTAGCGGTCGTCGACGTCCGGGCCTATCCGGCGACGTTCCCCCGCCCGGTCACCTACGACGCGGCCACCACGGTGTGCGTGCGCCCCGACGCGGGCGGCCCCGAGCGCGCGGGGACGGCCGCGGTCTTCGCCGGGCCCGCCCTGCCCGGTCCCGCCGCGCCGACCCCGCTCGTCGGCCCGCCCCTCGACGGCGCCTGGGTCGCGGGCGGCGGCGCCTATGTCGTCCCGGTCGGGGAGCCACCCGTGCTCGTCGACCCCGGCGGGCGCGTCTATCCCGTGCCGGACCCGGCGGCGGCGTCGGCGCTCGGCCTCGGCGTCCCGCGCCCGGCTCCCCGCGCGGTGCTGGACCTCCTGCCGCGCGGGCCCGCCCTCGACCCCCTCGCGGCGCAGACCGCCCGCTGAGCCCGCGCATGCGGCAGGGTGCCGGTGTGCGACGCGGCGCGAAGGTGGGACCGGTACGCGCGCTGTGGACCGTCGTGCTCGTCGTCGCCTTCGGCACCAACGTCCCGACACCGCTGCTCCTGGTCTACCGCGAGACCCTCGGCCTCGCGCCGACGACGCTGACGGCCGCGTTCGGGGTCTACGCCGCCGGCCTCATCCCCGCGCTCCTGCTCTCCGGCCCGGCCTCGGACCGGTTCGGGCGGCGGCCGGTCGTGCTGCCGTTCGTGGTGCTCGCCGGGCTCGTGTCCGTGCTCTTCCTGGCGGCCGGTTCCTCGGTGCTCGTGCTCTTCGTCGGGCGGTTCCTGCAGGGCGCGGTGTCCGGGGTGGTGTTCAGCGTCGGCACCGCGTGGCTGGGCGAGCTCATCGGCGAGCCGGGACGCTCGGCGCGCCTGACCACGATCGCGCTGGCGATCGGCTGGGCGGCCGGCCCGCTGGTCGCCGGGCTGATGGGGCAGTGGGTGGTGCTGCCGACCGTGCTGCCCTACCTCGTGCACGTCGCCCTCATGATCGGCGCGGTGGCCCTGCTCCCCGGGGTCCCCGAGACCCTCGGCCCGGAGCGGCGCCGCACCGGCGGGCGGATCGTCAACCTCGGCGTGCCCAGCGTCGCGCGGCAGGCGTTCGTGCTCGTCGTGGTGCCGATCGCCCTCGGGGTGTTCGCCTTCCCCTCGACCGCGGCGACCGTGCTGCCGCTGCTGCTCACCCCGCAGATGCCCGGCGTCGCCGTGGCGGTCGCCGGGATCGTCGCCGGCGTGACGCTCTCGACGGGCGCCCTGGTCCCGCCGCTCGAGCGCCGCCTCGGGGCCACGCGGGCGGGACCGACGGGGCTGGCGCTCGGCGCCGCGGGACTCGGGCTCGCGCTGCTCTCGCTCGTCCTCGAGGCGTGGCCGCTGCTGCTCGGCGTGGCGCTGCTGCTCGGCGCGGGCTACGGCCTGTGCCTGGCGTCGGGGCTCGCGATGGTCGCCCGGCTGGCGCTGCCCAGCGAGCGCGGCGCGCTCACCGGCACCTTCTACGCCTGCGCCTACCTCGGCTTCGGCGTGCCCTACCTGCTCTCCGCCCTCGCCGGGGACGGCAGCCTCACCGGCCCGCTCGCCGGGCTCGCGGTCGTCTCGGCGCTGGCCGCCGCGGCCCTCGCGCTCCCGGCCGCCCGGCGCCTCAGCGGCGGGGACTGAGCAGTCCCGCGGCGAGCAGCACGACGCCCGCGAGACCGAAGCCGGCGACGGGGGAGAGGTGGTAGGGCGCGAGGAACACCGCCGGCGCGGCCGAGGCCCCGAGGAACCGCCCGGCCTGCACGACCGAGACGCCGCCCGCCGCGGTCCCGCGCAGCACGAGCGTGTTGACGCCGACGAGCACGAGCTGCGCGGCCGCGCCGGCCAGCGCCCAGACCGTGGCCACGGCGATCGCGGACGGCAGCACCCCGACCGCGGCCACGAGCAGCGCGCCCGCGACCGCGCCGAGGCGGATCGTCACGCCCGGCCCGAAGCGGTCCACGCCGGAGCCGATGAGGCGCGCGGTGAGCAGCCCGCAGACCCCGAAGCCGGTGAGCAGCGCGCCCCGCAGCGCCGCGCCGAGGGTGAACGCGTCCTCGACGCGCAGCGCGACGAGGAACGAGAGCCCGCCGAGCGCGCCCCACGCGAGCCCGGCGACCAGCGCGAGCCGCAGCACCGCCGGCCGCCAGGCGTCGCGCAGGCGCGGCCGGCCGGAGCCGGGGTCGCCCGGCGGGTCCGCGGGCAGTCCGGCGACGGCGAGCACCGCGGCGACGACGGCGACGCCCACGAACGCGAGGCGCCAGTCGACGCTCGCGGCGAGCCCGCCCACCAGCGGCGCGAACGTCATCCCGGCCGCCTGCAGCGAGCCCATCACGCCGAGCGAGCGGCCGAGGCGCTCGCGCGGGGTGGCCGCGGCCAGCGAGGCGAGCAGCAGCGGCGTCGTGAACGCGTTCGCCGCGCCCTGCAGCGCCCGCGCGGCGAGGAAGAGCCACCCCGAGCCGGCGACGGCCCCGAGCAGCGAGAACACCACGTAGGCCACGTAGGCCACCCGCACGGTGCGCCGCGCGCCCCAGCGCTGCCCGAGCGTCCCGGACACGAGCATGAGCAGCGCGAACGGCAGCAGGTAGGCCGTCAGCGACGCGGACGCCGCCGACGGCGAGAGCCCGAGGTCGGCGCCGAGCTCGGGCAGCATCGACGCGGTGATGCCGCCGCCGAACGGCCCGAGGAAGCCGCCCGCATAGAGGGCCCCGACGCGCAGGCGGTCGACGAGCGGGCGTGGAGGCGCCCCGGTCACCGCTCCCAGGGACCCTTGCCGGGCCCGGGCGGGCCACCCGCGGTGCCGCCGGGCCCGCGCCGGCGCAGGTAGCGCTCGAAGTCGGCGGCGATCTCCTCGCCGGAGGCCTCCTCGAGGTCGGTCTCGGCGTCGCCGGCCTCCTCGAGGGCCTTGACGTACTCGCGCACCTCGTCGTCCTCGTCGGCCATCTCCGAGACCGTGCGCTCCCACTTCTCGGCCTGCTCGGGCAGCCCGCCGAGCGGCACCTCGACGTCGAGGACCTCCTCGACGCGCTGCAGCAGGGCGATCGTGGCCTTCGGCGCGGGCGGCTGGGAGACGTAGTGCGGCACCGCGGCCCAGAACGAGATGGCGGGGATGCCGGCCTGCACGCACGCGTCCTGGAGCACCCCGACGATCCCGGTGGGGCCCTGGTAGCGCGAGCGCTGCAGGCGGTACCGGGCCGCCGACGCCTTGTCGAACGACGTGCCGGTGACCGGCACCGGGCGGGTGTGCGGCGTGTCGGCGAGCAGGGCACCGAGTGTGATCACCGTGCCGACGCCGAGCTCCTGGGCGTACTCGATGATCTCGGCGCAGAACGCGCGCCAGCGCATGTTCGGCTCGATCCCGCGCACGAGCACGAGGTCCTGCGCGGACCCGGGCGGGCGGCAGCGGGTGAGGCGGGTGGTCGGCCAGTCGATGGCCCGGCTGACCCCGTCGACCAGGCGCATCGTGGGGCGCGAGACCTGGAAGTCGTAGTACTCGTCGGGGTCGATCGCGGAGAGCTCGGTGGCGTCCCAGTGCAGGGCGAGGTGCTCGACCGCGGTGCTGGCCGCGTCCCCGGCGTCGTTCCAGCCCTCGAACGCCGCGAGCATCACCGGCGCGGTGGGATCCACGCGGGCCGCAGGGGGGTCCTCGAGGTCGTCCGAGAAGTCGTCGGAGAGGTCTTCCGAGCTGGGGTCCGGGGAGTCTTCCGGGGCGGGGACGGGCTCGTCGGGGCGGTCGTCGGGCACGGACACCCGGACAGCCTACGTCTCGTGACGAGGCTCGCAGTGCGCCTGGCACTGCTCCTCGATCACGTTACGATCGTGTGATGACTACTTCGAGTGAGTCTGCATTCCTGTCCGCTCTGCACTCCCGGGTCCTCATCGGCGATGGTGCCATGGGAACAGCACTGCAGGACCAGGACCTCTCGCTCGACGATTTCGAACAGCTCGAGGGCTGCAACGAGATCCTCAACGTCTCGCGCCCCGACGCGGTGCTCGCGGTCCACCAGGGTCATCTCGACGCCGGCGCCGACATCGTCACCAGCAACACCTTCGGCACGAACTGGCCGAACCTCAACGAGTACGACATCGCCGACCGCATCCGCGAGCTCTCCCTCGAGGGCACCAAGATCGCGCGCCAGGCCGCCGACGAGTTCTCCACCGCGGACCGCCCGCGCTTTGTGTTCGGCTCCAACGGCCCCGGCACCAAGCTGCCGACGCTGGGTCACGCGCCGTTCGCGAAGCTGCGCGACGCCTACATCGAGTCGGTGCTCGGCCAGCTCGAGGGCGGCGCCGACGCGATCCTCGTCGAGACCTGTCAGGACCTGCTCCAGTCGAAGGCCGCCATCCTCGGCGCCTTCCGCGCGATGGAGCAGTACGGCAAGCGCATCCCGGTGGTCTGCCACGTCACCGTCGAGCTCACCGGAACGATGCTGGTCGGCTCCGAGATCACCGCCGCGCTCACCGCGCTCGAGCCGCTGGGCATCGACGCGATCGGCCTCAACTGCGCCACCGGCCCGGCCGAGATGAGCGAGCACCTGCGGGCCCTGAGCCGCCAGAGCCGCATCCCGGTCAGCGTCATGCCCAACGCCGGCCTGCCCGAGCTCGGCCCGAACGGCCCCGAGTACCCGCTGCAGCCCGACGAGCTGGCGGACTACTGCGCCTCGTTCATCACCGACTACGGCCTGCAGCTCGTCGGCGGCTGCTGCGGCACCACCAACGACCACATCAGGGCGCTGGCCGAGAAGTGCCGCGACCTCACGCCCACCGAGCGCGACCCGCAGCCCGAGCCCGGCATCTCGTCGATGTACCACTCCGTGCCGTTCCGGCAGGAGACCGGTCTGCTGATGATCGGCGAGCGCTCGAACGCCAACGGCTCGAAGGCGTTCCGCGAGTCGATGGTCGAGGACGACTACGAGAAGTGCGTGGAGATCGCCAAGGCGCAGACCCGCGAGGGCGCGCACTGGATGGACCTCTGCATCGACTACGTCGGCCGCGACGGCGTCGCCGACATGGACCGCCTCGCCCACGACGTCTCGACGGCCTCGACGCTGCCGGTGGTGCTCGACTCCACCGAGCCCGAGGTGCTCGAGGCCGGGCTGGAGCAGCTGGGCGGGCGCTCGGCGATCAACTCGGTGAACTACGAGGACGGCGACGGGCCGGACTCGCGGTTCACGAGGATCATGAAGCTCGTGCACGAGCACGGCGCCGCCGTCGTCGGACTCTGCATCGACGAGGAGGGCCAGGCCCGCACCGCGGAGTGGAAGACCCGCGTGGCGTTCCGCCTCATCGAGGACCTCACCGAGAACTGGGGCATGCGGGTCGAGGACATCATCATCGACTGCCTGACCTTCCCGATCTCCACCGGCCAGGAGGAGGTCCGCAAGGACGGCATCGAGACGATCAACGCGATCAAGCAGCTCAAGGAGCGCTACCCGCAGGTCCAGACCACGCTGGGGCTGTCGAACATCTCCTTCGGCCTCAACCCGGCCGCGCGCCAGGTGCTGAACTCGGTGTTCCTCAACGAGTGCACCGAGGCCGGCCTCGACACCGCGATCCTCAACGCCAGCAAGATCCTGCCGTTCTCGCAGATCGACGAGGAGCAGCGCGAGGCCGCGCTCGACCTCGTCTACGACCGCCGCGAGAAGCACGACCCGCTGCAGCACTTCATGAACCTCTTCGAGGGCGTGTCGGCGCAGTCGGCCAAGGACGAGCGCGCCGAGAAGCTCGCCGCGATGCCGCTCTTCGAGCGCCTCGCGCAGCGGATCATCGACGGCGACCGCAACGGCCTCGAGGAGGACCTCGACGCCGGCATGCAGGAGAAGGACCCGCTCGAGATCATCAACACCGACCTGCTCGGTGGCATGAAGGTCGTCGGCGACCTCTTCGGCGCCGGCAAGATGCAGCTGCCGTTCGTGCTGGCGAGCGCCGAGGTCATGAAGGCCGCCGTGGCCCACCTCGAGCCGCACATGGAGGCGACCGACAACTCCGGCAAGGGCAAGATCCTGCTGGCGACGGTCAAGGGCGACGTCCACGACATCGGCAAGAACCTCGTCGACATCATCCTGTCCAACAACGGCTACGACGTGGTCAACATCGGCATCAAGCAGCCGATCAACGCCATCCTCGAGGCCGCGGACGAGAACAAGGTCGACGCGATTGGCATGTCCGGGCTGCTGGTGAAGTCCACCGTGGTCATGAAGGACAACCTGCAGGAGATGAACGACCGCGGGGTCGCCGAGCAGTACCCGGTGCTCCTCGGCGGCGCGGCGCTCACCCGCTCCTACGTCGAGAACGACCTCGGCGAGATCTACCAGGGCGACGTCCGGTACGCGAAGGACGCCTTCGAGGGCCTCAAGCTCATGGACTCGGTCATGACGGGCGAGGGCCCGTCGGACGAGGAGAAGGAGAAGATGGCCGAGCGCAAGGAGCGCCGCGAGCGCTCCGAGCGCATCAAGGCCAAGCGCGAGGCCGAGGCGGGCGAGGAGAACCCGGCGTTCGACCCGACCGCGATCTCCGACGTCGCGCGGCGCATCGAGGTCCCGACGCCGCCGTTCTGGGGCACCCGCGTCGTGCGCGGTCTGCGCCTGCAGGACTTCGCGGCGCTGCTCGACGAGCGCGCCACGTTCTTCGGGCAGTGGGGCCTGCGCGGCCAGAAGGGCGACGAGGGCCCGTCGTACGACGAGCTCGTCGAGACCGAGGGCCGCCCGCGCCTGCGCTACTGGCTCGACCGGCTGCAGTCCGAGGGCATCACCAGCCACGCGGCGCTCGTCACCGGGTACTTCCCGGTGATCTCCGAGGGCCAGGAGGTCGTCGTCCTCGACGAGGCCAAGCCGGACGCGAACGAGCTGCACCGCTTCGCGTTCCCGCGCCAGAAGCGCGACCGCCGCCTGTGCCTCGCGGACTTCTTCCGCACGCGCGACGAGGCCCGCGAGCTCGGCGGCGTCGACGTCATGCCGATGAACCTCGTGACGATGGGCCAGCCCATCGCGGACTTCGCCAACAAGCTGTTCGCGGAGAACTCCTACCGCGACTACCTCGAGGTCCACGGCCTCGGCGTGCAGCTCACCGAGGCGCTGGCCGAGTACTGGCACCGGCGCGTCCGCGAGGAGCTGACGTTCGCCGACGGCTCCACGATGGCCGACCAGGACCCCGCGGACGTCCACGAGTACTTCAAGCTCGGCTACCGCGGCGCCCGGTTCTCGCTGGGCTACGGCGCGTGCCCGGACGTCGAGGACCGCGCGAAGATCGTGGACCTGCTCGACCCGAGCCGCATCGGCGTCGAGCTCTCCGACGAGGACCAGCTGCACCCCGAGCAGTCCACGGACGCCCTCGTCGTGCACCACCCGGAGGCCAAGTACTTCAATGCCTAGCCTCGCGGCCGTCCTGTGGGACATGGACGGCACGCTGGTCGACTCCGAGCGGCTCTGGGACGTGTCCCTGGCCGACCTCGCCGCCCACCTCGGCGGCGCGCTGTCCGCGGCGACCCGCGAGGACCTCGTGGGCTCGTCGCTGCGGCGCTCGGTGTCGACGGTGCGCGCCGAGGTCGGCCTCGACCCCGGCGACGAGGACGGCGTGCTCGCCGACGGGCGCTGGCTGCTCGAGCGCACCAAGGTCCTGTTCGCCCACGACCTCCCGTGGCGCCCCGGCGCGCGGGAGGCCCTGGCGGCGGTCCGGGCGTCGGGGCTCGCGACCGCGCTCGTCACCAGCACCTACCGCGAGCTGACCGACGTCGCCCTCGACACCATCGGGCGCGGGTTCTTCGACGTCACCGTGTGCGGGGACGAGGTGTCGGCGACCAAGCCCGACCCGGCGCCGTACCTGCGGGCCGCCGAGCTGCTCGGCGTCGACGCCACGGCGTGCGTGGCGGTCGAGGACTCGCCGACCGGCACCCGCTCGGCCGTCGCCGCCGGCGCGACCGTGCTCGTGGTGCCGGCCGAGGTCGCCGTGCCGCCGGGGGAGCGCCGTGTGCTGCGCGAGAGCCTCGTCGGGCTGACCGTCGACGACCTCCGCGCGGTGCTCGCGGACGCTCCCGGCGTAGCGCGCGACCACCGGACGCGGGCCGACGTGCACTGAGCGCGCGGTGTCGAGGTGGTGGCGACGTCGGAACGGGGGACACGGGACCCGCACGTGGGCGTGTCCTCCCGCCCGACCGTCCGTTCGGCGCGTCCGGGAGCCCGGAGGGCGCACCAGGACGGGGCCGGGCGGGGCGACCGGGGACAGTGGGGTCATCCCGTGGTGTGCGACCGAAACCGGCTCCGTGCGACGATGGCTCGACGTGAAGACGTTCGACGAGCTCTTCGACGAGCTGACCGTCAAAGCCCGGGACCGACCCGAGGGGTCGGGGACCGTGGCAGCTCTGGATGCCGGGGTCCACGCCCAGGGCAAGAAGGTGCTCGAGGAGGCCGGCGAGGTGTGGATCGCGGCCGAGTACGAGACCGACGACAAGCTGGCCGAAGAGATCTCCCAGCTGCTCTACCGCGTCCAGGTCATCATGCTCGGTCGCGGGCTCACCCTCACCGAGGTCTACAAGCACCTGTAGTCGACACCCGCGCGTGTCGGGAGGAGAAGGACCCATGCTCCGCGTCGCCGTTCCCAACAAGGGATCCCTGGCCGAGGAGGCGTCGCAGATGCTGCGCGACGCCGGCTACCGGCAACGGGCGGACAGCCGCGACCTGAGCCTCAACGACGAGGCCAACGCGGTCACGTTCTTCTACCTGCGCCCGAAGGACATCGCGACCTACGTCTCCGAGGGCCAGCTGCACCTCGGGATCACCGGGCACGACCTCACCGAGGAGTCCAGCGCCTCGGTGAACCAGCTGCTCCAGCTCGGCTTCGGGCAGTCGAAGTTCCGCTACGCCGCGCCCCTGCGCAACGAGTGGAGCGTCCAGGACCTGGCGGGCAAGCGGATCGCGACGTCGTACCCCCGGCTCGTGCGGGCTAACCTCGCGCAGCAGCGGATCGCGGCGAAGGACGTCATCCGCCTCGACGGCGCCGTCGAGATCTCGATCGAGCTCGGCGTGGCCGACGCGATCGCGGACGTCGTGAGCTCCGGGCGGACCCTGGCCCAGCACGGGCTGGTGACCATAGGGGATCCGATCACCGAGTCGCAGGCCGTCATCATCGACCGCAACGCCAAGTTCGACCAAGCGCCGGACAGCGCGGACACCCAGCGCGAGAAGTCCCGCTTCGTCGAGCGCCTGCGCGGCGTCGTCTACGCCCGCCGCTACGTGATGCTCGACTACGACTGCCCGGTCGGGCTGCTCGAGCGCGCCGTCGAGCTGACGCCGGGCATCGAGTCCCCGACGGTGGCGCCGCTGTCGAACGAGAAGTTCGTCGCGGTCCGCTCGATGGTCGAGCGCAAGCGGGTCAACGACATCATGGACGAGCTCGCCGAGCTGGGCGCCACGGGCATCGTCACCTCGTCGCTGCAGTCCTGCCGGGCGATCGGGTCGCCGAACGGGCACTGAGGTCCGGTCGGCACTCGTCTCAGCGGGGCCGCACGGTCAGGGCCTGGGCGGCCCGGCCCACCGGGCCGTGCTCGTCGTGCAGCACTGCGAACGCCGTGCCCAGCCCGTCGGGCCCGATGACGCTGTCGGCGTCGAGCCCGACCCACGGTCCGCGCGGGGCGCGGTGCAGGTGCAGGGTCAGGTCGGTGTTGACGAAGAGCCAGTCGTTGAGGTCGAGGCGGGCCGCGGCGCCGTTGGTGGAGTCGGCGACCGCCGCGAGGCACTGCCACGGCGTCGGCTCCTCGCCCTCGACGACCGGCACGCGCAGGCGTCCCCACGCCCGCCCGGGCCCGGACTCGCCGAGGTGCCCGACGAGCCACCGCCAGTCGACCGCGTCGAGGTAGCCCGGCAGCCAACCACCCGGGGTCGGGATGACGCGGCCCTCCTCGGGACCCGGCATCGCCGGTCCGGGATCGGTGGCCGCGGCGGACGTGTCGGTGACGGCGAGGCGCCAGCCCGTCGCCCGCGCCACCGCCCGGCCCGCCGCGGCGAGCTCCGCGACCACCAGCTCGATCGTGCGCCCGGCCCGCTCGACCCACGCGCGGACGGTGAGCTCACCCATCGGCACCCGGCCCAGCACCTCGACCGTGACCCGCGAGAGCAGCATCTCCTCGCGCGGCGCGCACCGCTCGAGCGCGCGCACCAGCAGCGCGCTCGGCGGGCCCATGTGCTGGGCGTCGGGGAACCAGGGGCCGGCGGTCGAGCCGGTCGCGAAGACCCGCTCGACGTCGGCGCCGTCCTCCGCCGCCGGGAGGAGACGGAAGAACGGCTCGGTGACGGTCGTGGTCATGCCTCTCCTGTGGCGCAGCGGGGTAGGCCGAGCGGTCGAGGTGGTGACGGCTAGGGTCGGTGCCGATGACGGGGGGATCGAGACTGCGGGTCCTGCTGGCGGTCCTGATCGCGGCGGTCGCCGTCGCGGGCGTGGTGGTCGCGACGCGGGCCCCGATCGCCACGGGGCCGGAACCCTATCGAGGGCCGACACGCGACCTGCGCGCTCTCCCCTTCGCCTGGGACTCCATCTGGAACCTGCCGCTGGCGGGCTCGGCGGAGTACTCGCCGTTCAACACGCGCGCGCAGGACGTCTATCTCGACATCGAGAACATCACCGTCGACCCCGCCACCCCGGTCCGCGACCTCGAGTCGGACAACGGCACCCGGCGCGTGCACGTCGACCCCCGCCTGTCCGCGGACGGGTCGTACAACAACTGCTCGACGTTCCTCGCCGAGACCCCGGACGACGAGACGGTCCTCGCCGGCCAGCCCCTCAAGCTCGACCCCGGGGGCACGCCGAGGTGGAACTACACCTACCCCTCGGTCTCGCTGCGCGGCGACGGCAGGCTCGGGTGCCACGGTGGGTCGAACCTCTCGGGGATCGGCGGCACCATCCGCGTCGGCGAGATGACCGGGCCCGAGCCGCTCCGCCACGCCCTGAAGATCAATCTCAACTGCCAGCAGAGCTGCAGCACGGCCCGCGACGGCTTCCGGTGGCCCGCCTTCAAGGCCGACGCGGCCTGGCGCGACCAGTACCGGGGCTCGGACCCGAACGTCAACATGGGCACGCTGCTCGCCATCGCGCCGGACACGGACCTCAGCTGGATCACCGAGAAGGACACCCGCAAGATCGCCGAGGCGCTGCGCGACTACGGCGCCTACGTCGTCGACGAGACCGGCGGCGAGGGCACCAACGCCATCAACGCCCAGGCGGGCGCCGAGGCGGAGCTGCCGAACATCGACTCGCCGCAGATGCTGCGCCTGGTCACGTCGCTGGCCGTGGTGACCAACAACGGCCCCGACACCCCCGGCGGCGGACCGCTCGGCTCGCCGCGCCGCGTGGCCTGCGCGCTGCCGTTCGCCGACGGCACGGGCGGCGCGCCGGAGGGCTGCTGAGGCGGGCGGGAGGACACCGGCCGCTCGTCGCTCTCCCGATCGATCTCCCGGGAGAGCCGTGAGGGCAGTGCCCTGAGCGCACTCTCGAGAGATCGTTGTGGCGAGCACCCTCACCCGGTATCGCCGGCCCGCGGGCGGGGGAGTGGTGGCGCCACGGCGTCGCCCGGCCAGCCGGGGTACGGCGGCGGCGTCCCGTCCCACGCCGGGCACAGCGGCTTGAACGCGCAGAAGGCGCAGCCGGGGCCGGGGTTCGGGCGGAAGTCGCCGGTCGGGGCCGCGCGGCGGATCGCCGCCCACACCGCCCGCAGGACGCCGGCGAAGCGCTCGAGCTCGTCGGCGCGGGGGCGCAGCGTCAGCGTGGTGGTGTCGGCGAGGTGCAGCAGGCGCAGCGTCGGGACCACCCCGCGGCTGCGGGCGAGCAGCAGCGCGTAGAAGCGGACGCCGAACATCATCGGCCCCTCGGCGCGCAGCGAGGGGGAGCGCCCGCTCTTGTAGTCGACGACGGTCAGCCCGGCCGGATCCGTGTCGAGGCGGTCGAGGTAGCCGCGCAGGGGCGTGCCGTCGTCGTCGCCCGGGCCCTCCAGCACCGCCTCGACGCGCAGCTCGCGGGCCTCGGACACCACGGTGCGCGGGTCCTCGAGCGCGAAGTAGCGGGCGAGCAGCTCGTCTACCCCCGGCTCCCCGCCGAGGACGGCACGTTCGTCGGGGCCCAGCTCGTCGAGGACGTCCTGCGCGAGCGCCCGCGCCGCGTCGGGGCGCCGGGCCGCGGGCTCGAGGGCGTGCAGGCGCTCGAGCACCGCGTGCACCACCGTGCCCCGCAGTGCACCGGGCGACGGCGTCTCGGGCAGGCGGTCGACCGCGCGGAAGCGGTAGAGCAGCGCGCAGCGCCGGAAGTCGCTCGCCCGCGACGGCGAGAGCGCCGGCGGGCGCGGGGCCTCGTCCGGCGTGGTGACCTCGGTGGTCACCGACCCCTCGCTGCTCATGACGCCGAGGCTAGGGCAGCGCCCCGACAGCACCTGTCCTCCACACCGGTCCCTAGGGTGGCCCGTCGTGCAGAGCGAGCAACTCGACGAGGAGCGCGGGCCCGTCCGCAGCGGTCCGTTCCGCCCCGGCGACCGGGTGCAGCTCACCGACCCCAAGGGACGGCACTTCAGCCTGGTGCTCGAGCGCGGGCAGAGCTACCACACGCACCGCGGGGCGATCGACCACGACAAGCTCATCGGCGCCCCCGAGGGCAGCGTCGTGCTCTCCGCGGCCAACACCCCGTACCTCGCGCTGCGGCCGCTGCTGCCCGACTACGTGCTGGCGATGCCGCGCGGCGCGCAGGTGATCTACCCGAAGGACGCCGCGCAGATCGTCATGTGGGGCGACGTGTTCCCGGGCGCGCGGGTGCTGGAGGCCGGCGCCGGGTCGGGCGCGCTGACGTGCAGCCTGCTGCGCGCGGTCGGCCCCACGGGCCACGTGCGCTCCTACGAGATCCGCGCCGACCACGCCGAGCACGCCGTCACGAACGTCGAGCGCTTCTACGGTGAGCGTCCGGAGAACTGGGACCTGCGCGTCGGCGACCTGGCGGACCACGACACCGGGGAGACCGCGGACCGGATCGTGCTCGACATGCTCGCGCCGTGGGAGGTGCTGCCCGTCGTGCGCGACACGCTGGTCCCGGGCGGCGTGCTCGTCGGCTACGTGGCGACGACGACGCAGCTCTCGACGCTCACCGAGGCGCTGCGCGAGCAGGCGTGCTGGACCGAGCCGCAGGTCTGGGAGTCGATGGTGCGGCCGTGGCACGCGGTGGGTCTCGCGGTCCGTCCGGAGCACCGCATGATCGCCCACACCGCGTTCCTGCTGACCGCCCGGCGCCTCGCCGACGGCGTCACGCCGCCCCGCGTCCAGCGCCGACCGAGCCGGGGCTGACCGAGCGTGAGCACCGAGGCTTTCCGGTGCTGGCGGAATCACCCTCGGTGACCCCGCGCAAGGGGTCTGCGTGAGAAGTCCGTCACCGGGACGCTACTCCACGGACACCTCGATTCGCGGGTACGGTTTGCGCTACGGAGTAGCGGAGGAGGGCGCCGTGACGAATGACGACGACCCCAGGGGCCGATCCGACCAGGGCCGGGACCGCGGCGAACGACATGATCGTGGCTCGGCGGACATGGCAGCACAGGTGCGCTTCCTCGAGGACGAGGTCGCGCTGTTGCGTCGCAAGTTGACCGAATCCCCTCGGCACGCACGCATCCTCGAACAGCGTCTCGGCGAGGCACAGCAGCGCGTCTCGCAGCTCAGCGAGCGGAACGACAAGCTCACGGAGACCCTCAAGGAGGCGCGGGCGCAGCTCGTCGCGCTCCGCGAAGAGGTCGACCGGCTCGCGCAGCCGCCGTCGAGCTACGGCGTGTTCCTCGAGGCGTTCGAGGACTCCACGGTCGACGTGTTCACCTCCGGACGCCGGATGCGGGTCGCCGTGTCGCCGGCGGTCGAGGTCGCCGAGCTGACCCGCGGCCAGACCCTGCGGCTCAACGAGGCGCTCACGGTCGTCGAGGCCGGGACCTACGAGCGGATCGGCGAGGTGGTCGCCCTCCGCGAGGTCCTCACCGACGAGGACGGCACGCGCAACCGCGCGCTCATCATCGGCAACGCCGACGAGGAGCGGGTGATCCACCTGGCCGACTCGCTGCTGCTCGGCGACGCCCCGGAGCTCAAGCCGGGCGACTCGCTGATGGTCGACACCCGCGTCGGCTACGCCTACGAGAAGGTGCCGAAGGCCGAGGTCGAGGAGCTCGTCCTCGAGGAGGTCCCCGACGTCGCGTACACCGACATCGGCGGGCTCACCCGGCAGATCGACTCCATCCGCGACGCGGTGGAGCTGCCGTTCCTGCACGCGGACCTGTTCCGGACCTACCAGCTGCGCCCGCCCAAGGGCGTGCTGCTCTACGGCCCGCCCGGCTGCGGCAAGACGCTCATCGCGAAGGCCGTCGCCAACTCCCTGGCGAAGAAGGTCGCCGAGACCCGCGGCGAGGACAGCCGCGACGTCAAGGCGCACTTCCTCAACATCAAGGGCCCGGAGCTGCTCAACAAGTTCGTCGGCGAGACCGAGCGGCACATCCGGATGATCTTCCAGCGGGCGCGCGAGAAGGCGTCCGAGGGCACGCCGGTGATCGTGTTCTTCGACGAGATGGACTCGATCTTCAGGACGCGCGGGTCCGGTGTCTCGAGCGACGTCGAGACGACGATCGTCCCCCAGCTCCTCAGCGAGATCGACGGTGTCGAGGGCCTGGAGAACGTCATCGTCATCGGCGCCTCCAACCGCGAGGACATGATCGACCCCGCGATCCTGCGGCCGGGCCGGCTCGACGTGAAGATCAAGATCGAGCGTCCGGACGCCGAGGCGGCGCAGGACATCTTCTCGAAGTACCTGATCGACGGGCTGCCGCTGCACGAGGAGGACATCTCCGAGTTCGGCGGCAACCGCGCGGCGTGCCTCGACGGCATGATCGAGCGGGTCGTCGAGCGGATGTACGCCGAGACCGACGACAACCGGTTCCTCGAGGTCACGTACGCGAACGGGGACAAGGAGGTCCTGTACTTCAAGGACTTCAACTCCGGCGCGGTCATCGAGAATATCGTCGGGCGGGCGAAGAAGTCGGCCATCAAGTCCCAGCTGGAGAGCTCGCAGCCGGGCCTGCGGGTCCAGCACCTGCTGGACGCGGTGGTCGACGAGTTCGCCGAGTCCGAGGACCTGCCGAACACGACCAACCCGGACGACTGGGCCCGGATCTCCGGCAAGAAGGGCGAGCGGATCGTCTACATCCGCACGCTCGTCACCGGCAAGGGCACGACGCAGGGCAAGGAGATCGACACCGCGTCGAACACCGGCCAGTACCTGTGACCGGTCGGTACCTGTGACGCCAGGTACCGTGTAAGGCATGAACGACCAGCCACACCGGCCGTCCCGCCAGGACCGCAACGAGGTCCGCGGGGCGGCCGGTGTCGCGTCGGAGGCCGTCGACATCGTCTCCCGCCCGGTCCAGGGCACCCACGAGGCGATCGCCGGCACCGTGTTCGGCGCCCTGCGCAGGGTCGGGCTCGGCCCCGCGTCGAAGCCGGTGCAGGTGGTGCACGACGGCATCACCACCGGTGTCTACGCGGCCGTGCGCGGCATCTCGCAGCTCGCCGGGCGGGGGGTCGGGGCGGCGGCCGCGTTCGCCCGCCCCGGCGACTGGCGGCCGATCACGGGCACGCCGGCCGGCGCCGTGCTCACCGGCGCGGTCAACGGGCTCGTCGGCGACCACATGGTCGCCCTCGACAACGACCTCGCCGTCCCGATGACGCTCTACACGTCGACGATCGGCCCCGACGGCGACGAGCAGCACGACGAGCTGCCCGGCGACCCGGCGGCCCTGCGCGCCGTCGTCGCCGACCACCCCGAGCGCGACCTGGGCCGCCTCGTGCTGTTCGTCCACGGTCTGGGCGAGACCGAGCACGCCTGGCGCCTCTACGGCGAGGCCAGCGCGGGGGAGGGCTACGCGGAGCGCGTGGCGTCGGCGACCGGCGCGACCCCGCTGCTCCTGCGCTACAACAGCGGCCAGCGCGTCGCGGACAACGGCACCGCGCTCTCGCTGCTGCTCACCGACCTGTTCGCCCGCTGGCCCGAGCAGGTGCGCCGCCTGGACCTCGTGGGGCACTCCATGGGCGGGCTGGTGCTGCGCCACGCGTGCCACCACGCGGTGCAGACCGGGCAGCCCTGGGTCGGCGCGGTGCGGCGGATGGTCTACCTCGGCTCGCCGCACCGCGGGGCGCCGCTGGCGCACCGGGTCGACCAGCTGGCCTCGCAGCTCTCGCGGTGGTCGAACGCCCGGACGTGGGGCGAGTTCCTCGACCGCCGCTCGGCCGGCATCCGCGACCTGGTGGCCGGGGTGTCCGACACCGAGGTCCCGCTGCTCGCCCACGCCTCGCACCACGCGGTCGCGGCGTGCGTCACGAGCTCGCCGGACCACCCGCTGGCCAACGCCCTGGGCGACCTCCTGGTCCCCGTCGACTCGGCGGGCGGCGCCGTCGCCGACGTCGAACCGTTGACGTCGTCACACCACTTCCACCTGCTGAACGACCCGGACGTGCACGACCATCTGTTGCGATGGCTGACGACGGAGGACGAGCCGACCCCGTAACGGGGCACCGCGCACGGCTGGTGGTGCTGGGCGCGCTGACCGCCGCCGCCCCGCTCTCGCTCGACACCTACCTGCCCGCGCTGCCGACGCTCACCGCGGACCTCGCCACCACGCCGTCGGTCGCCCAGCTCTCGCTGACGTCGTGCCTCGTCGGCCTCGCGCTCGGCCAGCTCGTCGCCGGGCCGCTGTCGGACGTCCTGGGCCGGCGGCGCCCGATGCTGATCGGCGCGGCGGGGTTCGCGGTCGCGTCGGTGCTCTGCGCGGTGGCGCCGAGCGTCGAGGTGCTCATCGCCCTGCGCCTGGCCCAGGGGCTGCTCGGCGCGGTCGGGATCGTCGTCGCGCGGGCCGTCGTCCGCGACACGAGCGACGCGACGACGTCCGCGCGGGCCTTCGCGACGCTCATGCTGGTCTCGGGCGTCGCCCCGATCGTCGCGCCGGTGCTCGGCGGGCAGCTGCTGCGGGTCACGAGCTGGCGCGGGGTGTTCGTCGTGCTCGCGGTGTACGGGGCGCTCACCGGGCTCGCCGTGCTCGGGCTGGTGCGCGAGTCGCTGCCCCGGTCCCGCCGGCGGGCGGGCAGTGCGGCGGCGACGCTCGCGTCGTTCCGGGTGCTGCTCGGCGACCGGCGGGTCGTCGCGTGCGTGCTCGCCGCCGGGCTCGTGTTCTCGGCGATGTTCGCCTACATCTCCGGATCGACGTTCGTGCTGCAGGACCTCTACGGCCTCTCGCCGCAGGCGTTCTCCGGGGTGTTCGCGGCGAACTCGGTGGCGATCGTGACGTCGGTGCAGGTCGCGGGGCGTCTCGCGGGCTCGGGGCGGGTGCGCCCGGAGCGCCTGCTGGTGACCGGGCTCGGCGTCGCGCTGGTCGGCACCGGCGGGCTGCTGGTCTCGACCCTGCTCGACGCGGGGCTCGCCGGCCTGCTGGCCGGGCTGGTGCTGACGGTCATCGGCGTCGGCTTCGTGCTGCCCTGCGCGACGACGCTGGCCCTCGCCGACCACCCCGAGCACGCCGGGAGCGCGTCGGCGCTGCTCGGGACCTCGCAGTTCCTCGTCGGCGCGGGCACGGCCCCGCTGGTGGGGCTCGCCGGGAGCCGCTCGGCGGTGCCGATGGCCGCCACCATGGCCGGCGCGGTTCTCCTGGGGGCCGTGGTGTTCGGCATTCTCTGGCGAGGCGCCCTCCCGGAGAGGGCCGAGGGCGCCCAGCACAATTAGGGTCGGGGCATGACCGCGAGCCGCATCATGGGCACCGAGATCGAGTACGGCATCTCCGTCCCCGGCGACCCGGCCGCGAACCCGGTGATCACGTCGACGCAGATCGTGCTGGCCTACGCGGCGGCCGCCGACGTCCCGCGGGCCCGTCGCGCCCGCTGGGACTACGAGGTCGAGTCGCCGCTGCGCGACGCCCGGGGCTTCGACCTGGGGCCGAGCGCGGGTCCGCCGCCGGACGCGGGCGACCTCGACGACCTGGGCGCCGCCAACGTCATCCTCACCAACGGGGCGCGGCTCTACGTCGACCACGCCCACCCGGAGTTCTCCGCGCCCGAGGTGACCACCCCGCGCGACGCGGTGGTCTGGGACAAGGCGGGGGAGCGGGTCATGGAGGACGCCGCCGAGCGCGCCGCGACCGTCCCCGGCACCCCGCGCATCCAGCTCTACAAGAACAACATCGACAACAAGGGCGCGAGCTACGGCTCTCACGAGAACTACCTCTGCGCCCGCCAGACCCCGTTCCCGACGATCATCACCGGGCTGACGCCGTTCTTCGCGTCGCGGCAGGTCGTGTGCGGCGCCGGCCGGGTGGGTCTCGGGCCGTCGGGCGACGAGCCGGGGTTCCAGCTCTCGCAGCGCGCGGACTACATCGAGGTCGAGGTCGGCCTGGAGACCACGCTCAAGCGCGGCATCATCAACACCCGCGACGAGCCCCACGCCGACGCCGACAAGTACCGGCGCCTGCACGTCATCATCGGCGACGCGACGCTGGCCGAGTACTCGACGTTCCTCAAGGTCGGCACCACCGCGCTCGTGCTCTCGATGATCGAGGCCGGGGTCCGCTTCGACGACCTACGCCTGCTCGAGCCGGTGCGCTCGGTGCACCGCATCAGCCACGACCCGACGCTCAAGACCGTCGTGGACCTCTCCGACGGCCGCAAGATGACCGCGCTCGACCTGCAGCGCGCCTACCTCGAGCGGGCCTGGAAGCACGAGGAGACCACGGGCGGCGGCGAGATCGACCCGATGACCCGCGAGGTGCTCGACGTCTGGCAGCAGGTGCTGGACGACCTCGGCTCCGACCCGCTGAAGTGCGCCGACCGGCTCGACTGGGTCGCCAAGCTCAACCTGCTGCAGAACTACCAGCAGCGCGACAACCTGCCCTGGGACTCGCCGAAGCTGCACCTCATCGACCTGCAGTACGCCGACGTGCGGCAGGCCAAGGGCCTCTACAACCGGCTCGTGACCCGCGGCTCGATCAAGCGGATGGTCACCGAGGAGGAGGTCCGCGCGGCGGTCACCCACCCGCCGGAGGACACCCGCGCCTACTTCCGCGGCCGCTGCCTCGAGCGCTACCCCGGCGAGGTCGCGGCGGCGTCGTGGGACTCGGTCATCTTCGACCTGGGCCGCGAGTCCCTGGTGCGCATCCCGACCCTCGAGCCGCTGCGGGGCACCCGCAAGCACGTCGGCGAGCTCATCGACAACTCGGCGGACGCGACGGCCCTGGTGGAAGCGCTCACGCGGGGCTAGTTCCCGGGCAGATGTCGGCCGCGATCTGTAGGGTTCGAAGGCGCAGTACCCCGATGTGAGGAAAGACCCCGGGAGGCAGCCATGGCGCAGGAACAGACCCAGCGGCAGGGCGGGGGCGACGACGGCGAGGGCAGCGAGGACACCACCGCTGCCGGCCAGGAGCGCCGCGAGAAGCTCGGTGAGGACGTCGACACGATCCTCGACGAGATCGACGACGTCCTCGAGGAGAACGCGGAGGACTTCGTCCGCGCGTACGTCCAGAAGGGCGGCCAGTAACCTCCCGGCGGAGTCAGGTACTCCGTCCGGCCTAGAGCACCACGCCGCCCCCGTAGCCCGGGTCCCCTCCAGCGACCCGGGCCGCGGGGGCGGTGGTCCATCCCCGACAGCCCGACCCCTTCCCCGACGCACAGACTCAGGAGCGCCCCACCGATGGAGCCCTCGTCGGCCCTGCCCCCGGCCTACTTCTCCGCCGGGACGGCCTCGTTCGTCGACTTCCTGCGCGAGGTCCGGCCCGACCTGCTCCCCGGGGCGGGGGCCCGGACGCTGACCGCCGAACAGACGGTGTCCGCCGCGCACGGCACGACGATCGTGGCGGCGACCTTCGCTGGCGGCGTCGCGATCGCGGGCGACCGGCGGGCGACGATGGGCAACCTCATCTCCTCGCGCGACATGCAGAAGGTCTACGTCACCGACGACTGGTCGGCGGCCGGGATCGCGGGCACCGCGGGGATGGCCGTCGAGGCGGTCCGGCTGTTCACCGTCGAGCTGCAGCACTACGAGAAGATCGAGGGCGTCCCGCTCACCTTCGACGGCAAGGCCAACAAGCTGGCCGGGATGGTGCGCGGCAACCTCGGCGCCGCCATGCAGGGGCTGTCGTTCGTGCCGCTGTTCGTCGGCTACGACGTCGACGCGGTCGACCCGGCGCGCGCCGGGCGGATCGTGTCCTACGACGTGGTCGGCAGCCGCAACGAGGAGACCCACTACGCGGGCGTCGGCTCCGGCTCGCTGTTCGCCAAGTCGTCGCTGAAGAAGCGCCACGACCCGGAGGGCTCGCGCGACGACGTCGTCCGCACCCTCGTCGAGGCGCTCTACGACGCCGCCGACGACGACACCGCCACCGGCGGCCCGGACACGATCCGCGGCATCAACCCGATCGTCGTGACGATCGACGCCGAGGGCGCGACGATGCTGGGCGACGACGAGGTCGGCGCCGTCGCCGACGCCGTGATCGCCGGGCGCCGCGAGCGTCCCGGCGGCTGACGGCCCGCCCCACCTGACCCACACCCAGCCCAGACCCAGGAGCGCTCCCCGCCATGACGATGCCGTTCTACGCGTCGGTCGACCAGCTGATGCGCGACCGCTCGGACCTCGCGCGCAAGGGCATCGCGCGGGGCCGCAGCGTCGTCGTGCTGACCTTCGCCGGCGGCGTCCTGTTCGTGGCGGAGAACCGCTCGAACTCCCTGCGCAAGGTCTCGGAGATCTACGACTCGCTCGGGTTCGCCGCGGTCGGGCGCTACAACGAGTTCGAGAACCTGCGCACCGCCGGCATCCGCTACGCCGACGTCCGCGGCTACTCGTACGACCGCCGCGACGTCTCCGGGCGCTCGCTGGCCAACGCGTACGCCCAGATCCTCGGGGCGAGCTTCATCGAGCAGCAGAAGCCGTTCGAGGTCGAGCTCTGCGTCGCCGAGGTCGGCGAGACCCCGGACCGCGACAAGCTCTTCCGCATCACCTACGACGGCTCGATCTCCGACGAGCCGCGCTTCGTGGTCATGGGCGGCACCACCGAGCCCATCAGCGCGGCGCTGCGGAGCTCCTACGAGGCCGACCTGGAGATGCGCGACGCGCTGCGCATCGCCCTCGAGGCGCTCCAGTCCGCCAACGGGGCCTCGGGGGGCAGCGGGAGCTCGGAGGACCGCACGCTCGGCGTCGACGCCCTCGAGGTGGCCGTGCTGGACCGCTCGCGCCGTCCCCGCCGCGCCTTCCGTCGCGTCACCGGCGACGCCCTGGCCGCCCTGCTGCCCAGCCAGGGCGGCGCGGGCGACGCCGAGCCCGCCGAGGACACCGGCGCCGGCGACGAGGTCTCGGGCGCCGGCGGCGCCGACCCCCAGGCCTAGACCTCCGAGGGGCGGTAGACCGGGATCGCGCCCGGCGCGATCCGGAAGACGAAGCGGTCGGCGTCGGGCTGGACCTCGCCGTCCGTGGCGAGCCCTATCGGCGGGCCGAGCACCCGCACCGACAGGCGCGTCCGCGAGTGGGCGACGTAGACCCGGCTGCGCGAGAGCGTGCCGGCCATCACCGAGACGACGAACCGGGTGCGGGAGAACGGGACGTCGGCGCGCAGGTAGCGGACGTCGAGCTTGCGGGCGTCCAGGCGCGGCCGGAACAGCGGCGCCATGCCCCGCGGCTCGTACCCGCCGTTGCCGACGAAGAGCAGCCAGATCGTGCGGCGCTTGCCGTCGAGCTCGACGGTCAGCGGCGTCGCCTCGGCCAGGACCCGCATCAGCGCGAACGCGGCGGACGGCCACTTCCCCCAGCGGTCCTCCCAGCCCTCGCGCATCCGGACCATGTCGGGGTAGCCGCCGAGGCTCGCGGTGTTGACGAACGCGACGCCGCGCTGGTCGCCGTCCCCGTCGCTGATGTCGACGACGCCGACGTCGACGAGCACCGCCTCCCCGTCGCGGGCGGCGGCGAGCGCGGTGGGGGTGTCGTCGATGCCGACGTCGCGGGCGAAGTGGTTGAGCGTGCCCTCGGGCAGCACGACCAGCGGCACCCGGCGGCGCTGGGCGAGCCCGGCGAGCGCCGCCACCGAGCCGTCGCCGCCGGCCACGCCGATCGCGCGGGGCGCACCGCCGTCGGGGGCGGGGCGGTCGAGGGCCGCGTCGACCTCCTCGACGAAGTCCACACCCGGCTCGGGCACGATCACCTGGGCGCGGGGGAGCACGTCGTGGATCACCGACGGCGGAGCGGGGGCGCGGTCCTCGTCCTCGTCGGGCTCGACGCCGAGCACCGGCGCCACGATCTGCCCGATCGTCTCCAGCGGGCCCGGCGAGCCCGCCGACGTGTTGGCGACGACCACGAGCCCGGAGCCGTCGCCGAGCGCGGGGGCGTCACCGGCCGGGCGGGCGCGGGCCGGGGCGTGGCGCACCACCGGCCACCAGCGCCGCGTCAGCACCGCCACCCCGGTCCCGAGCACGGCGCCGGCGACGACGTCCTCGACGGTGCGCTCGCCGAGGACCACGCGGGCCGCCGACACCCCGACCGCCACCGGGGCGAGCGCCGCCCCGACCAGCGGCGACTCCATCGCGGCGGCGGTGACGAAGGCCGACGAGGACGCGGCGTGCGCCGACGGGAAGCGCCGGCCCCAGGGCCGGGCGCGGGGGAGCAGGGGCTTGGCGAGGGCGTGGGCGATCGCCGACGTCGCGGCGGCGGCCATCACCCCGCGCACCCCGGCGCGGCGCCGCGGCCCGCGCCCGGAGGCGAACAGCCCGCCGGCCACGACGGCCCAGAGGGCCCCGCGGTCGGCGGTGCGGTCCAGGCGCCGCATCCACCGGGACCCGACGGGGGAGCGGTGGGCGGCCCGGACGACGGGCCGGGGCTCGGGGACGGTCACGGTCAGCGCGCCGTCGCGCGGTGCGGCCACAGCGCCTCGTCGCGGCGGTAGATGGGCACGGGGTGGTCGGCGACCCGGTAGCGCAGGCGCCGGCCCTTGCCCACGACCTCCCCGTCGGCGGCGACCTCGACCGGGCCGTCGAGCAGCTCGATGTCCAGCGATCGCATGGCGCTCTCCTGGTAGATCCTGTTGTGCCCGAGCACGCCGGTCGCGAGGGCGACGAACGCCCGCGCGCGGGCCAGCGGGCGGTCGGCGCGCAGGTAGCGGACCTCCAGCACGCCGGTGTCGAGCCGGGGCCGATACGACGGCACCATCCCGGTCGGCACGTAGGGCCCGTTGCCGACGAACAGCATCCACACCGACCGCTCCACCCCGTTGAGGCGGACACGGATGGGCCGGCTGCGCGCGAGGGTCACCAGCAGCGCGGCGATGGCCGAGGGCCATTTGCCCCAGCGCTGCTGCCACTTCTCGCGCAGGCGGACCATCTCGGGGTAGCCGCCGAACGCGGAGGTGTTGACGAAGACGACGCGCTGGGGCTCCTGGCGGCCCTCGACGTCGGCGTGGATCCGCAGCTCGCCGAGGTCGACGGCCACCGCCTCGCCGGCGCCGGTCGCGTCGATGGCCTCCTGGGTGTCGTAGACCCCGACGTCGCGGCCGAAGTGGTTCAGGGTGCCCGCCGGGACGAGGGCGAGCGGCAGGTCGAGGTCCTCGGCGACCCGGGCCGCGGCGGCCACCGACCCGTCGCCGCCGGCGATGCCGACCGCCCGCACGCCGGGCTCGCGGGCCGCGTCGATGAGGGTCTCGGCGAGGTCGGCACCGTCCTCGAGGCGCAGCACCCGGGCGCGGGGCAGGGCCGTGGTCAGCTCCTCGTAGGGGTCGACGCCGGCGCGCCCGGAGCGGCTGTTCACGAGCATCACCAGGCCCTCGCCCTCGGGCAGGGCGGGGGCGCCGGCGACGGGGCGGGCGGCGGCCTCGTCGATGTCGCGCACCGGCAGCCAGCGCTTGGTGGCCAGCGCGGCGCCGGCCCCGAGGGCGACCCCGGCGGCGACGTCGCTGGTCCAGTGCACGCCGACGTGCACGCGGGAGTAGGCGACGGTCGCGGCGAGGGGCACGACCCAGGTCGCGGCCTTCGGGCTCTCCATCGCGACGGCGGTGGCGAACGCGGCCGCGGACGCGGCGTGCCCCGACGGGAACGACGACGAGGTGGGCGGGTCGTCGAGGGACCGGAAGGTCGGCAGCAGCTCGGCGGCGGGCCGGCGGCGGGGGACCAGGGGCTTGAGCACGCCGTTGGCGAGCAGGCTCGCGCCCGCGATGGCGAGCACGCCGCGCAGGGCCCCGCGGCGCGTGTGGCGGGTCCCGGCGGCGAGCGCCGCGCCGACGGCGAACCAGAGCTTGCTGTGGTTGGCGGAGCGACTCAGCGCGGCCAGGGCAGGATCAGCGGCCGAATAGGGCAGGTGGCCGATCGCCGTGGTGATCCGGCAGTCCTGCTCGTTGACGTCGGCGAGACGTTGCCTGCTGCCCCGGGCGCCCTGGCGCACCCGCCGACCCACGCCGCGTGAGATGTCCGATGCGAGTTCTCGTGCCGGGAGCGCCACGGCACCGACCGTAGTGATCCGGGGTCGCAGCACTCGTCATGCCCCGTGACGGCGGGTGACCCGGCGCGCCACGAGGGCCTCACGGAGGGGGTTGCTGGCTTAGGGTGGAGGGATGCAGCGGAGGATTTACGGGGTCGAGACCGAGTTCGGTGTCACCTGCACCTTCCACGGCCAGCGACGCCTCTCGCCCGACGAGGTGGCCCGCTACCTGTTCCGCCGGGTCGTGTCCTGGGGACGGTCGTCGAACGTCTTCCTCCGCAACGGGTCGCGCCTGTACCTCGACGTTGGCAGCCACCCCGAGTACGCCACCGCGGAGTGCGACTCGCTGACCCAGCTGGTCGCCCACGACAAGGCGGGCGAGCGGATCCTCGAGGACCTCCTCCTCGACGCCGAGCGCCGCCTCGCCGACGAGGGCATCGGCGGCGACATCTTCCTGTTCAAGAACAACACCGACTCGGCGGGCAACTCCTACGGCTGCCACGAGAACTACCTCGTGGGCCGGTCGGGCGAGTTCTCGCGCATCGCCGACGTGCTGCTGCCCTTCCTCGTCACGCGCCAGCTCATCGCGGGCGCGGGCAAGGTGCTGCAGACCCCGCGGGGCGCGGTGTTCTGCCTCTCGCAGCGCGCCGAGCACATCTGGGAGGGCGTCTCCAGCGCCACCACGCGCTCGCGCCCGATCATCAACACCCGCGACGAGCCCCACGCCGACGCCGAGCGCTACCGGCGCCTGCACGTCATCGTCGGCGACTCGAACATGTCCGAGGTCACCACGCTGCTCAAGGTGGGGACGACCCACCTGGTGCTCGAGATGATCGAGCAGGGCGTGCAGTTCCGGGACTTCACGCTCGACAACCCGATCCGCGCCATCCGCGAGATCAGCCACGACCTCTCCGGGCGCCGCCCGGTCCGCCTGGCCGGCGGCCGCGAGGCGAGCGCCCTGGACATCCAGCGCGAGTACCACGCGCGCGCCGTCGAGCACGTGGCGCGCCGCGGATCCGACCCGGTCACCGACCGCGTCATCGAGCTCTGGGGCCGCACGCTCGACGCCGTCGAGCGCCAGGACCTCTCGCTGATCGACCGCGAGATCGACTGGGCGATCAAGCACCGGCTCGTCCAGCGCTACCGCTCGCGCAACGACCTCGGCCTGTCGAGCCCCCGCGTGGCGCAGCTCGACCTCGCCTACCACGACATCCGGCGGGGCCGCGGCGTGTTCGACCTCCTGCAGCGCAAGGACATGGTCGACCGCGTCACCGACGACGGCGAGATCGAGGCGGCCAAGGACACGCCGCCCCAGAGCACCCGGGCGAAGCTGCGCGGCGACTTCATCGCGGCCGCACAAGCCGCCGGGAGGGACTTCACAGTGGATTGGGTCCACCTCAAACTGAACGACCAGGCCCAGCGAACCGTCCTCTGCAAGGACCCCTTCCGCGCCGTCGACGAACGTGTGGACCGGCTGATCGCGACCTTGTAACGGAGGCCACGTCGGCGGCGTGCGTCGGGGGCGCACGAGGTAATCACGAACGCGCACTGACCGACGACGCCGAGGACGGCACGAGAACTCGATGCAGCACCAGCCCCGCACCTCCCGCATGCACGGCCCCGTCGCGGCGCCGAGCACGCTGCACCCCAGCACGATCCAGGGGGCCGCGCCGGCGCCGGTCGACACCTCGGTCGTCGGCACCGTGCTCGGCGGGCGCTACCGGATCGGGGAGTGCATCGGCGCCGGGGCCATGGGTGTGGTCTTCACCGCCTGGGACCGCCGGCTGCGGCGCACGGTGGCGATCAAGCAGCTGGCCGCCCGCGGCTACCGCGACGCCACCGAGGAGCGCGTCGCCCGGGCCCGGGCCATGCGCGAGGGCCGCATCGCCGCGCGCGTCGTGCACCCGCGCGCCATCGCGGTGTTCGACGTGGTCGTCGACACCGCGGGCCCGTGGCTCGTCATGGAGTACCTGCCCTCGCGCTCGCTGTCCGCGGTGCTCGCCGAGCAGGGGCCGCTCGCGCCGTCCGAGGCCGCGTGGATCGGTGCCCAGGTGGCCGAGGCCCTCGGCGCGGTGCACGAGGCGGGCATCGTCCACGGCGACATCAAGCCCGGCAACGTCCTGATCACCGACGAGGGCGTCGCCAAGATCACCGACTTCGGCGTCTCGCGCGCCGTCTGGGACACCACGTCCACCGGCGGCGGCATGGTGGCCGGCACGCCGGGCTACTTCGCCCCCGAGGTGGCCCGGGGCGGCGACCCGTCGCCGGCCTCGGACGTCTTCTCCCTCGGCGCCACGCTCTACGCCGCCGTGGAGAACCAGCTGGTGTGCGGGCACCACGACAACACGCTCGCCGTGCTGCACGCGATGGCCGAGGGCCGGCTGCGTCCCGCCGAGCGTGCCGGGGTGCTCGGGCGCCCGCTCGCCGCGATGCTGCGCCTCGACCCGTCCCACCGCCCGGACACCGCGGCGGTCGAGCGCGCGCTGCGCACGCGGGCCGGGTCCACGCCGTTCATCCCCGCCCCGGTGTCCGAGCCCGCCGCCGTCGACGTGCCCGCGCCGCGCCCCACCGGCACGGCGGACCTGCCCCTCGGACCCCTCGTCGCGGGGGAGGAGCCCGCCCCGGTCGGCGACGGGATCGATCCCGAGGCCGACGTCCCCGCCGCCGACCCGGACCGGATCAGCGGGCCGTCCGCCGCCGTCGCGGCGTCCGCGCTGGCCCGCCCCGGCGCGGCCGCCGCGCCCACCCGGACACCCGGCACCACGTCCGACCGGCGCCGTCCGTCGCGCCGTCCCTCGCCGCGCCGCATCGCCGCGGTGGTCGCGGCCTCGGCGGTCGTGCTGGGCGCCGGCATCGGGGTCGCGCTCGCCGCCACCGCGGGCGGCGGGACGGTCGCGGCGCCGGCCCCGTCGACCACCGTCCCCACGACGGCGGCCCCCGCCTCGGACCCGTTCGACGAGGTCCTCCCGACCCCCAGCGTCGCCGCGCCGGTCTCGCCGGTCGATCCCGCGGGCGACCCGGACCCGGCGACCGTCGTCGTCGACTACTACGCGGCGCTCCCCGGCGACATCGACCGGGCCTGGGGGACGCTGTCCGAGCGTGCCCAGGACGAGTCGGGCGGCTACGAGGGCTACCAGCGGTTCTGGTCGGGGATCCGCGAGGTCCGGACGTCGAACGTGTCGGTGCGCGGCGACACCGTCACCGCCGACATCGAGTTCACCACCGCGAGCGGGCGGACCAGCCGCGAGACCTACCGGTTCGAGGTCGACAAGGACGACGACGGCCAGGTGCGGATCCAGCGCGCAGGACGCGGCAGCGACTCGATGTGACGCGCCGGGCACCACCGTTCGAACACCTGGGCGAGACCTCGGTAGGCTCACGCCCGTGACGACCAGCCCGTCCGCGCGCGCCGAACGCCTGGTCAACCTGGTGCTCTGCCTGCTCTCGACGCGCCAGTACCTCAGCGCCGAGCGCATCCGCGCCACGGTGCCCGGCTACGCGGACGTCGCGTCCGACGAGGCGTTCTTCCGGATGTTCGAGCGCGACAAGGCCGAGCTGCGCGAGCTCGGGGTGCCGCTGGAGACCGGGCGGTCGTCGATGGCCGAGCCCGTCGACGGCTACCGGATCGCGCGGGGCGACTACGAGCTGCCCGACATCGACCTCGCCCCCGACGAGGCCACGGCGGTCGCGCTCGCGGCGCGGCTGTGGGACTCGCCGGCGCTCGCGGGCGCGGCGCGCTCGGCGCTGCAGAAGCTGCGGGCGGCGGGGATCGCGGTCGACCCGGACGCCGCGTCGGCGGTCCAGCCCCGCCTGCAGGCCGCCGAGCCGGCGTTCGCGCCGCTGCTCGCGGCCAGCCGGGCGGGCCGCGTCGTCACCTTCACCCACCGCTCGCACCCCACCGCCGAGGCGCGCACCCGCATCGTCGAGCCGTGGGGCGTCGTGTCGTGGCGGGGGCGCTGGTACCTCGTCGGGCACGACCGCGACCGCGCCGACGTGCGCTGCTTCCGGCTCTCGCGCATCGGCGACGACGTGCGCGCGGTCGGGGCGCGCGGGGCCGTGACGCCGCCCGCCGACGTCGACCTGGTCGCGCTCGTCGCCGCGTCCGCCGGGCCACCGCCGCCCACCGGCACGGCGCGGATCCGGCTCGTGCCGGGGCGGGCGGAGGGCCTGCGGCGCGGATCGCGCCCGGACCCCGACGGCGACCCGGACGTCGTCGAGATCGACCTCTCGCGCGTCGACAGCGCCGCGCGCTGGGTCGCCGCGTACGGCCCCGACGCCGTCGTCATCGACCCGCCGGAGCTGCGCAAGGCCGTGGTGGCGCTGCTGCGGGGGACGGTGGCCGCGGACGCCGGGCAGACCGTGGACGCGGGGAGCGTGCGATGACCGCCGGGGTGTCCGAGCGCCTGCCGCGCCTGCTCACGCTCGTCCCGTACCTGCTGGCGCGCCCCGGCATCGCGGTGGCCGACGCGGCGGCGGACTTTGGCGTGCCCGAGGCCCAGCTGCGCCGCGACCTCGAGCTGCTGTGGATGTGCGGCCTGCCGGGCTACGGGCCGGGTGACCTCGTGGACCTGTCGTTCGAGGGCGACACGGTGACGGTCACGTTCGACGCCGGCATGCGCCGCCCGCTGCGGCTGTCGGGTGCCGAGGCGGCCACGCTCGCCGTCGCCCTGCGTGCCCTGGCCGACGCGCCGGGGATGGTCGACGCCGACGCCGTCCAGCGGGCGCTGGCGAAGATCGAGGACGCCGCCGGGCGGGTCGGCCCCGCGTCCTCGGAGGAGGTCGAGCCCGTCGGCGAGGGCGTCGCGGTCGGGCTGGGGCGGCGGCCCGGGCGCGCCGAGGACGAGGTGCGCCGGGCCGTCGAGACCGGCCGGGCGCTGCGGCTGACCTACTACTCGGCCTCCCGGGACGCGGTCGGGCGGCGCGTCGTCGACCCGATGCGCCTGCTGCTCGTCGACGCCTCGGCCTACCTCGAGGCGTGGTGCCGGCGCGCCGAGGGCGTGCGGCTCTTCCGCCTCGACCGCGTCGACGACGCCGAGGTCCTCGACGAGCCCTCCGCCCCGCCGCCCGGCGCCCGGGGCCGCGAGGGGTCGGGGGAGGACCTGCTGCGCCCCGACGACGGCGCGTTCGTCGCCGCGCTGGTGCTGCACCCGGCGGCGCGCTGGGTCGCCGAGTACTACCCGGTCGAGGACCTGCACGCCGACGACGACGGCTCCGCCCGCGTGACGATGCGCTACGGCGACCGCGACTGGATGGTGCGCCTGCTGCTCGGTCTCGGCGACACCGTCGACGTCCTCGCCCCGCCGGACCTCGTCGAGGCCCGCCGCGCCCGGGCCCGCGAGGCCCTCGCGGCGTACGGCGAGGACGACTGAGTCGCCGCTCCCGGCGAACGGCACGTCCGGCAGGTCGGCGCGCCTGCCGATCATGCGCAGCGTGCCCCTCGCGGCACCGAGCCTCTGGTGGCGCGGGCGTCGGCGTGTCGCGCAGCGAGGATGTGGCGAGCCTGGTGGTAGACGCCAGCGATGCCGCATCGCTCGCACCGGGAGGTGCGCACGGGCGTTCACCGTGTGGTCACCCCGTCCCGTTAGGGTCGGGACCGTGCCGTACCTGTGGAGCGTCGTCGTGGTGCTCGCCGGGCTGGTCGGGCTCGGGCTCGTGGTGGTCGGGCTCCTCGGGCCGGTCAGGCGCTTCGGCGTCGTCGCCGGCGTCGCCCGCGAGCAGCTCGGGCGCGACGTCGGCCTGATCAACGCGCGGGTGGCGGCGCTCAAGGTCCGTCTCGCCGAGCGTCGGGGCGACGGTCACCCGCGTACCATCACCGGCACCGTGGAAGGAGCCACACCGTGAGCGAATGGGTCATCGTCGCGATCGTCGGCGTGGTGCTGCTGTTCAGCGCCAAGAAGCTGCCCGACATGGCACGTGGGCTGGGTCAGTCGATGCGCATCTTCAAGGCCGAGACGCGCGGCCTGCGCGAGGACGAGAAGGCCGAGAAGGGCACCGCCGAACCGCAGGCCCCGGGCCGCGCGCTCGACGAGGCGCCGACCAGCACGAACGGCACCACGCCCGCGAGCCAGGACTCCCCGGCCACGCGCCCGGGCTCCACCTCCTCCTGAGTCGCCCGTGACGTCCTCCGGGTCCCGCGCCCGGTGGTGGCGCAGCCTGCGCTGGCCCGGTGCGCGCCGTCGGGCCAACCCCGACGGCACGATGACGCTCGTCGAGCACATCTACGAGTTCCGGCGTCGCCTGGCCATCGCGCTGCTGGCCGTCGCGCTCGGGACGGCGCTCGGCTTCGTCTGGTACACGTCCTACCCGTTCGGGCTGCCCTCGCTCGGGCAGATCCTCACCGAGCCCTACTGCGCGCTGCCCCCGGAGAACCGGGTCCAGCTCGGCGGCGGTGAGCAGTGCCGGCTCGTCGCGTTCGGGGTGTTCGAACAGTTCGTGCTGCGCCTGCAGGTCGCGGCGACGGCCGGGGCGCTGCTGTCGAGCCCGATCTGGTTCGCCCAGATCTGGGGCTTCATCACGCCCGGGCTGTACGCGAAGGAGAAGCGCTTCGCGTACACGTTCGTCACCGCCGCGGTCGTGCTGTTCACGGCGGGCGCGGTCCTCGCCTACTTCGTGGTCACGCAGGCCCTGCAGTTCCTGTTCACGATCGGCGGCGACATCCAGGCCACCGTCCTGCGCGGCTCGGACTACTTCAGCCTGCTGCTCGCCCTGCTGATCATCTTCGGCGTGAGCTTCGAGCTCCCGCTGCTCGTGATCATGCTCAACCGCGTCGGCGTGATCTCCTACGACCAGCTCAAGCGCTGGCGCCGCGGCCTGGTCTTCGGCCTGTTCGTGTTCGCGGCCGTCGCCACGCCGGGCCAGGACCCGATCTCGATGCTCGCGCTGGGCGTGTCGCTGGTCCTGCTGCTCGAGTTCGCGATCCAGGTCGCCCGGGTGCACGACAAGCGCGCGGCGCGACGGCGCCTCGAGCAGGGCTGGGACGGGCTCGACCCGGACCAGCCGTCGCCGCTCGACGACCGTCTCGGCGCCCCGGCCCCGCCCGCGGGCCCGGCGCCGCGCATCGAGCCGGTGCCACCGCCCGCGGCCGACCGGGGGAGCGACACCTCGTCCGACCGGTGGGACGTCACCTGAGCCAGCGGCACGTCGCCCCGATGTGTCAGTGTGGGTGTGTGGCCACTCGCTCTCCTGCCGAGGCCTACGCGCAGGCTCGCACGCGCACCGCCCACCCGGAGCTCGGCCGGTTCGCCACGGAGCTCTCGTTCGACCTCGACGACTTCCAGCGCCGGTCCTGCCTGGCCCTCGAGCAGGGCCACGGCGTGCTGGTGTGCGCGCCGACGGGCGCCGGCAAGACGGTCGTCGGCGAGTTCGCCGTGCACCTGGCGCTGGCCCGCGGCCAGAAGTGCTTCTACACGACGCCGATCAAGGCCCTGTCGAACCAGAAGTACGCCGACCTCGTCGAGCGCCACGGCGCCGACGCCGTCGGCCTGCTCACCGGTGACGCCGCGATCAACGGCTCGGCGCCCGTGGTCGTCATGACCACCGAGGTGCTGCGCAACATGCTCTACGCCGAGTCGTCGGCGCTCGAGGGCCTCGCCTACGTCGTCATGGACGAGGTGCACTACCTCGCCGACCGCTTCCGCGGCGCCGTGTGGGAGGAGGTCATCCTCCACCTGCCCCAGCACGTGCAGATCGCGTCGCTGTCGGCGACGGTGAGCAACGCCGAGGAGTTCGGCGACTGGCTGGTGACCGTCCGCGGCGACACCACGGTCGTCGTCGACGAGACGCGCCCGGTGCCGCTGTGGCAGCACATGGTCGTCGGGCACCGCATGTTCGACCTGTTCGCCGAGGAGCGCCGTGACGGCACGTCGGCGCTCAAGGTGGACCCGACGCTCGTGCGGGCCGTCGCCGAGGTCGACCGCGGACCGAACATCCGGGGCGGGCGCGCCCGCTCGGGGCCGCCCGGACGCAACGGGCGCGGTGGCGACCGGCGCGGGGGACCGGGTCGCTCCGGCCCGCCCGGCCGCGGCGGGCCGTCGGGCTTCCGCCCGCCGTCGCGCGTCGACGTCATCGAGCGCCTCGACGCCGCGGGCCTGCTGCCCGCGATCACGTTCATCTTCAGCCGCGCCGGGTGCGACGCGGCGGTCACCCAGTGTGTGCGCTCCGGGCTGCGCCTCACCGGCCCCGACGACGTCGCGGTCATCCGCGAGGTCGTGGAGCGCCGGACATCGGGCCTGCCGGACGCCGACCTCGAGGTGCTGGGCTACTGGGAGTGGCGCGAGGGCCTCGAGCGCGGCGTCGCGGCCCACCACGCCGGGATGCTGCCCGCGTTCAAGGAGACCGTCGAGGAGCTGTTCGTCCGCGGCCTCGTGCGGGCGGTGTTCGCCACCGAGACGCTCGCGCTGGGCATCAACATGCCGGCGCGCACGGTCGTCCTCGAGAAGCTCGTGAAGTACAACGGCGAGGCGCACGTCGAGCTGACGCCGGGGGAGTACACGCAGCTCACGGGGCGTGCCGGGCGTCGCGGCATCGACGTCGAGGGCCACGCGGTGGTGATCTGGACGCCCGGCGTCGACCCGGACCAGGTCGCCGGCCTCGCCTCGACCCGCACCTACCCGCTGCGCTCGTCGTTCCGCCCCGGCTACAACATGGCCGTCAACCTCGTCGACCGCGTCGGCGTGGAGGACGCCCGCGAGCTGCTCGAGCAGTCGTTCGCGCAGTTCCAGGCCGACCGCAGCGTCGTCGGGCTGGCCAAGCGCCTCGAGCGCAACCGCGAGGCCCTCGCCGGCTACGCGGAGGCCGCCGGCGGCCACTCGGGCGAGGAGAAGGACTTCCACGACTTCTCCGAGTACATGGACCTGCGCCGCCGGGTCTCCGAGCGCGAGAAGACGCTGTCGCGCCAGGGCCGCTCGGCGCAGAAGGCCGAGGCCGCGGCCTCGCTGGAGGCGCTGCGTCCCGGCGACGTCATCGCGGTGCCCGGCGGCAAGCGCGCCGGCCTCGCCGTCGTGCTCGACCCCGGCGTCGACCGCAGCCACCGCGGGCAGGAGCCGCGTCCGCTCGTGCTCACCGAGGACCGGTGGGCGGGCCGGCTCTCGCTCGCCGACTTCCCCGAGCCCGTCGCGGCGCTCGGCACGATGAAGCTGCCGAAGAAGTACGACCACCGCGTGCCCCGCCTGCGCCGCGACCTCGCCAACGCCCTGCGCGAGACCGGCATCGAGCCGCCGCAGCGCGAGGGGTCGTCCCGCCGGCGCCGGGGCGCGGCCGACCACGAGGACGGCGAGCTGGCCGCGCTGCGCCGGGCCCTGCGCGCCCACCCGTGCCACTCGCTGCCCGACCGGGACGACCGCGCCCGCTGGTACGAGCGCCACCAGCGCCTCGAGCGCGAGACCGAGCAGCTCCAGTCGCGGGTGCGCTCGACGACGCACTCGCTGGCGCGGACCTTCGACCGCATCCGCGGCCTGCTCACCGAGCGCGGCTACCTCGACGGAGCCCCCGACGCCGAGCAGGACGTCACCGAGAACGGGCGCCGGCTCGCCCGCCTCTGGGGCGAGTCCGACCTGCTCGTCGCCGAGTGCCTGCGCAGCGGCATCTGGCGCGGGCTGGGGCCGGCCGAGATCGCGGCGGTGGCGTCCTCGCTCGTCTACGACAGCCGGCGCGACGACGGCGGCGTGCCGCGCGTCCCGGACGACGCGACCACCGCGGTCGACGAGACCGTGCAGCTCTGGCACGACCTCGTCGCCGACGAGCGCCGCCACCACCTCGACCGCACCCGCGAGCCCGACCTCGGGTTCGCCTGGCCGGTGCACCGCTGGGTCCGGGGCGACTCGCTCGCCACGGTGCTCGACGGGGCCCGCTCGCACGGCACCGAGCTGTCCGCGGGAGACTTCGTGCGCTGGTGCCGGCAGGTCGTCGACCTGCTGGACCAGATCCGCGCCGTCGCGGGCGGCCAGGACACCGTCGGACGCGCCGCGGCCGACGCGGTCCGCGCCATCCGCCGCGGTGTCGTCGCCGTGGGGGAGGGCTGAGCCAGCCGTGAGCGAGCCGCCGGACGATCCGAACAGGGCGTCGCGATCGCCGTGGGCCCCACCGGGCTCGGGATCCGGTGAGGGTGCCGAGCAGGAGACGCGCGAGGAGCAGGGCGCGCCAGCCGGAGGCACCGACGGCGGGTGGGTCGCGCCGGGCTCCACACCCACCGAGCGGACGACGGCGCGGCCGGCCGACGCCGCGACGCCGCCGGAGGGTCAGCCGACCGTTCGCCACCCCGGCACCCACTACGACGCGCCGTCGAACGCCGCGACGCAGCGGTACGACCTGCCGCCCGGCCAGGGCCCGCCGCCACCCGGCTACGGGCCCCCGCCCGGGTACGGCCAGCCCGGGTACGGCCAGCCCGGGTACGGCCCCCCGCCGCCCGGCCACGGCCCGCAGACCGCCCCCGGGACGGCGGTGTGGGCGCCGCCGGGCCAGGCCCCGACCGGATGGGGGCAGCCCGGACCCGGCTGGGGCGGCCCGTACCCGCCGCGCCAGCGCAGGCCCTTCCCCTGGAAGGTCGTCGGCATCGTCGTCGGGGTCCTGCTGCTGATCGCGCTGATCGTCGTCGGGCTGCTGGCGTTCGTGGTCGGCCCGCGGTTCGCGCGCATCGACGTCCTCGACGCCGACGCGGTCGCGCAGGGCGTCACCCGTGTGGTCACCGAGGACTGGCGCCGCCAGATCACCGGCGTCTCGTGCCCCTCGGACCAGGAGGTCCGGCCCGGCGTGCGGTTCACGTGCTCGGCCACCGTCGACGGGCGTCCGGTGCAGGTGCCGGTGACGATCGTCGGCGCCGACGGCACCTACTCGGTGGGCCAACCCCGCTGATGGCCACGCTCGACGACGTCCGGCGCCTCGCGCTGGCCCTGCCGCGCACCGACGAGAAGGTCTCGTGGGGCTCGGCGGCCTGGCGGGTGTCGTCGAAGGGCTTCGTCTGGGAGCGCCCGCTGCGCAGGGCCGACGAGGCCGCGCTCGCGGAGGCCGGCGTCCCGCTGCCCGACGGCGACGTGCTGGGCGTGCGGGTCGCCGACGTGGGCGTCAAGGCGGCCCTGATCGCCGACGAGCCCGACGTGTACTTCACGACGCCGCACTTCGACGGCTACCCGGCGGTGCTCGTGCGCCTCGAGCGGATCGGCGTCGACGAGCTGCGCGAGCTCGTCGAGGAGGCCTGGCTGCAGCGCGCGCCGAAGACGGTCGCGGCGGCCTGGCTCGCCGAGCGGCACGACGAGGGCCCAGGAACGACTAGGGAGCAGGCTCGCCCTTGAGCGCGGCGACGAGACGGTCGACCGAGCCGGTGAGGTTCCAGCGCTCGGACAGCTCGGCGAGCTTCGCCTCGTCCACCGGCGCGTGGGGCAGGGTGCGGCGCTCGCCGGTCCAGTCGATCGGGGCGTCGGGGGCGACGCGCACGACCTCGGGCGCCTTGACGAGGTAGTCGCCGGCCTTCGCCATCTTGGCGCGCACCGCCGACGACATCCGCTGGTCGGAGCGGTCGAGGACCGCGTTGATCATCTCGTCCCACGAGCCGAACTTCGACACGACCTGGGCCGCGGTCTTCTCGCCGATCCCGGGGACGCCGGGCAGCCCGTCGGACGGGTCCCCGCGCAGCATCGCCATCTCGGCGTAGCCGTCGCCGGCCCGCGCGGTCGGGACGCCGTAGCGGGCCGCGACGTCGTCGGGCCCGTAGAGCTCGTACTTCGACACCCCGCGGGCGATGTAGACGATCCGCACCGGGGCGGGCTCGTCGCGCACGAGCTGGAGCAGGTCGCGGTCGCCGCTGACGACCTCGATCGCGTCCTTCGCCTCGATGGCGCACAGGGTGCCGATGACGTCGTCGGCCTCGTAGCCCTCGGCGCCCGCGGTCGGGATCCCGGCCGCGGCGAGGACCTCGAGGATGATCTCCACCTGGGGCCCGAGCTCCGGCGGGGCGGCCTCGGCGTCGGGCGCGCCGCCGACGGGGGAGGAGGGGTCGGCCGTCGAGGGGTCGACGCGGTGCGCCTTGTACGACGGGATCGCGCGGACCCGGAACGCCGGCCGCCAGTCGCGGTCGAGGCAGGCGACGACGGCGCCCGGCTGACGTCCCCGGACGAGCCGGGCGACCATGTCGCAGAACCCGCGCGCGGCGTTGACCTGCGTGCCGTCGTCGGCGGTCAGCGAGGAGGGCACCCCGTAGAAGGCCCGGAACCACAGGCTGGCCGAGTCGAGCAGCATCACCGGCGCGTCCATGTCGGCAGCTTCCCACGGGCGACGCCGAGCACGGCGGGAGCACGCGCGGGCGCCGACGGTCACGGAGCTTGACGACCCCCGCGCGGCAGGAGTGCGCTGGCCCGGGAGAGCACCCCGGGAGCCGCCATGGACACCGTCGTCGTCGGCGCAGGACCCACGGGGCTGGTCAGCGCCGTCGCGCTCGCCCGGCGGGGTCACCGCGTCTCGCTGGTCGACAACGACCCGGGTCCCACCGACGCCGAGCACTGGTCGCGGCGCGGGGTGATGCAGTTCCACCACCCGCACGGGTTCCGCCCGCAGGCCGTCGACGTCATCCGCGCGGAGATGCCCGAGGCGTTCGACGCCCTGCTCGCGCACGGCGCGGAACCGTTCGGGCCGGAGGGCCCGCCCGCCGGGGACGAGGTCCCGCGGGGCTCGGGCCTGCGCTGCCGGCGGATGGTCGTCGAGCGGGAGCTGCGCCGGGTCGCGGAGAGCGAGCCGGGCCTGACGCGGGTGCGGGCGCGCGCCGACGCCGTCGTCGCCGAGGAGGGCCGGGCGGCCGGGGTGGGGCTGCGGGACGGGTCGGTGCCGGCCGACCTCGTCCTCGTCGCCACCGGACGCACGGCCGGTCTCGCGGACGGCGTGCGGGCCCCGGTCGACTCCATCGACTGCGGCATCGCCTACGTGTCCCGCCAGTACCGGCTGCACCCCGGGGCCGGGCCGGCGCGCATCACGAGCCCGATCGGCGCGGTCGCGCTGCACGTCGGCTACGTCGTCATCGTCTTCCTGCACGACGCGGGCACCTTCTCCACGCTCATCGCCCGCCCGAGCACCGACCGCCGCCTCGCCGACCTGCGCCACGAGGCGGCCTGGTCCGCCGCGACCGCCGCGATCCCGCTGCTCGCCGACTGGACCGACCCGGCCCGCTCCGCGCCGATCTCGCCGGTCCTGCCGGGCGGGCGGCTGCACAACACCTACCGCGGCCAGCTCGACGACCGGGGCCGGGTGCCGCTGCCGGGGCTCGTGTTCGTCGGCGACAGCGTCTGCACCACCAACCCGACGGCGGGCCGCGGGGTGTCGACGTCGTTGATGCAGGTCGAGCACCTGCTCGCGCTCCTCGACGAGGGCGGCGGCGCTGACCCGGAGGCCCTCGCGCTGGCCCAGGACGCGTGGTGCCACGAGCGGATCCGGCCCTGGTTCGTCGACCACCTCGCCACCGACGCCTCCCAGACCGCGCGGTGGGCGGGGGAGGACGTCGACCCGACCCGGCCACCGACGTCCGACCTCGTCGTCTCCGCGCTCGAGGCCGATCCGTCGCTGATGGCCGTGGTCGGGCCGTACCTCTCGATGCGGGCGCTGCCCGACTCGCTGGCCGCGGTGCACCCGCGGGTCCAGGAGATCTACGCGTCGGGCTGGCGCCCGCCGGTCGCCGAGGGGCCGACCGTCGACGAGCTGGCCGGACTCGTGGCGTCGGTGGTCGGCCCGGCCGCGGCCGGGGCGCCGCCGGCGGCGCCCGCCACGGCCCGCGCGTAGCCGGTCCCGGCCGCGAGCAGCACCAGCCCGGCGCCGAGGAAGGCGGCGACGCGGGCGAGGCCGTCGAGGGCGGTGAGGTCGAAGGTCAGCAGCTTCACCACGGCCGCGACGACCAGCACCCCGCCGAGGATCCGCGGCAGCGACGACTGCAGGCCGCGGACCAGCAGCACCAGGGCGATCGCGGTCCACGAGATCGTCACGAGGACGTGCCCGACGAGGAAGGCGTCGCGGGTCGGGGACACGAGCAGCGCGCTCGTCACGACCGTCCCGGTGGCCCCGTAGAGCCCGACCAGGCCGAGCCAGCCGGCCGCGACCGCGGTCTGCGTGCGGTCGCGCAGCGCGCCGAGACGGGTCAGGGCGGCGAGCCCGGCGGCCGCGACGGCGACGAGCAGCACCGACGTCGCGAGCGCGCCGACCAGCTCGCCGACCACGGCGGTCGTGGCCGTGCCGCCCGGCGCGACCAGGACGAACGGGCGGGTCGGGAACGCGGCGACGAGGTCGGGCGGCGCGTCGACGGCGAGCGCGGTGACCCCGCCGACGAGGGCGAGCACGCCGCCGGCGACGAGCGGGCCGGCGCGCCGGGTGGCGGCTGCGGCGACCGCGAGCACGGCGGCCTCGGCGAGCAGCGGCACCGACACCGGGCCCGAGTCGACGGCGATGAGGGTCGCGACGAGCAGCGCCGCGGTGCCGCCGGTGCCGGCGACGAGGGCCAGGGCGCGGTGCTCGACACGGTCGAACGCGACCACGGCCAGCAGCAGGGCCACCGCGACGCCGCCGGCCACGAGCGCGCCGGGCACGCGGGCCAGGCCGGGGGCCACGAGCAGCACCGGGAGCACCGGGAGGCCGAGCAGGGACGCGGCCACGGCGCGGCCCGGGGCGCCGACGGCCACGGCCGTGGCCCCGCCGGCGGCGAGGACCGCGAGCACGGCGACGGTGGTGGGCAGGTCGGAGTACGTGCCGCCGGCGAGGAAGCGGATCGCGGCGCCCAGCGCGGCCACGGTGCTCGCGATCGCCGCGACGGCGGCGACCAGCGGCCACGCGCGGCGGCGGGCGACGACGGCGGCCGCGACCTGGGCGGCGAGCAGGACGGTGACGAGCGTCGGGGTCGGCGCGCCCACCACGAGCGGCGCGGCGAGGGCGGCGGCGACGAGCACGCCGAGCGCGAGGCCCCGGTGGCGCCAGCGGTCGGCGAGCGCGAGCCCGCCCGCCGTCACGACGAGGGCGAGCGGGGCGGCCACCGCGAGGGGCAGGAGGTCGAAGAGCGCGACCGCGGCGACGTCGGCGAGGAACAGCGCGGCGACGCCGGTGGCGACGAGGGCGACGGCGCCGGCCGGCACCTCCTCCGACGCGGCGCGGCGGCGCACCCGGACGCCGACGGCGACGAGCGCGAGGCCCAGCACCGCGCCGCCGATCACCCGGGCCTCGGGGCCGAACCACCCGCGCCCGGCGGCGAGCACGAGCAGCATCACCACGCCGAGGACGGTGGTCGCGCCGCCGGTGACCGCGAGCAGCCGCGCCGGCGTCCACGCCACGCGCGGGGTGCGGGGCGGGCGCGGGGGACGGGCGGGGCCGTGCGGTGGCACACCGCGCGGGGGAGGTCCGGGACGCGGCGCCCACGCCGCCGGGGGCGCCCAGGCGCTCGGGGGCGGAGGCGCCCAGGCCGGGGGCGGGGGCGGCGGGACGGGCGCCGGGGCCGGTGCCGGTGCCGGTGCCGGGATGGGCCCCGAGGGGGCCGGGCTCGGGCGCAGGGTCTGCAGGTCCGCGCGGATGCGGTCGACCTCGCGCGAGAGACCGGCGAGGTCGCCGTCGAGGCGGGCGAGGAGCGCGTCCTGCGGCACCGGGGTGCTCATACCGGGGAGCCTGCTCCGCCCGCGGCGGCGCTCCCAGGGGAGGACTACTCAACCGGATGGTCGCGTGACCGGGCGCCCGAGGGGGAAGAGGATCGACGCCGGGCATGACCGTGTCCGGGTGACCAGCGAGGGGAGAAGACCATGGGCGACATCGCGTCCAAGCTCGACAAGGAGTACGAGACCAAGTCCGCGCAGGAGATCGCCGACGCCCCGGTGGCGGCGCTGCAGGGCGTCAGCGAGAGCGATGCGGAGAAGCTCAAGGAGGCGTTCAACATCAAGACGGTGCGCGACCTGGGCACCAACAAGTACTTCCTCTGGGCGCAGGCCTTCGCCAAGCTCGCCGAGTGAGCGCCGGCTGACGCCGGTGGGCGTGCCCCGGGCCACCCCGGGGCACGCCCGCCTGACCTAGGCTCGGCGACCATGAGCAGCACCGTCGCGGCCCGGCTCGAGCGCGCCCGGGCCGCCGCCCGGCAGGCCGGCCTGGACGCCCTGGTCGTCACGCCCGGGCCGGATCTCCAGTACCTCACCGGCGTCGTCAAGCACTCGCACGAGCGGCTCTCCGCGCTGCTGCTGCCCGCCGAGGGCGATCCCTCGTTCGTGGTCCCGACGCTCGAGCGGCCCGGTCTCGACGGGTCGGCCGTCGAGACGATGGACGTGCTGACCTGGACCGACGGCGTCGACCCCCACGCGCTGGCCGCGTCGCAGCTCGGTGACGTCCGGCGGGTCGCCGTGGCCTCCGACATGCCCGCCCTGCACGTCCTGGGCCTGCGCGACGCGCTGCCCGGCGCGACCCTCGAGCTCGCCACCCCGATCCTGCGGCAGCTGCGGATGCGCAAGGACGCCGAGGAGATCACCTCGCTGCGCCAGGCCGGCGCCGCCATCGACGACGTCCACGCCCGCGTGCCCGGCTGGCTCGTCCCCGGCCGCACGGAGGCCGAGGTCGGCGCCGACATCACCCGCGCCATCGTCGAGGCCGGGCACGCCGAGGCCGCGTTCGTCATCGTCGGCTCGGGGCCCAACGGCGCGAGCCCGCACCACGAGGTGTCCGACCGGGTCCTGCAGACCGGCGACGTCGTCGTCGTCGACATCGGCGGCCCGCTGCCCGACGGCTACAACTCCGACTCCACCCGCACCTACGTCGTGGGGGAGCCCGACGCCGAGGTCCGCGAGGTCTACGCGGTGCTCCAGCGTGCCCAGGCCGCCGCCGTCGACGCGGTCCGCCCCGGCGCGACGGCCGCGAGCATCGACGAGGCGGCCCGCGCGATCATCCGCGACGCCGGGTACGGCGAGTTCTTCGTGCACCGCACCGGCCACGGCATCGGCCTCGAGGTGCACGAGGAGCCCTACATCGTCGACGGCAACGACCTGCCGCTCGAGCCGGGCATGGCGTTCAGCGTCGAGCCGGGCATCTACTTCCCCGGCCGCTGGGGCGCCCGGATCGAGGACATCGTCGTGGTCACCGACGCCGGCTGCGAGTCGGTGAACCAGCGCCCCCACGACCTGCAGTCGTGCTGACGACAGACCCCGGATCCGAGCGAGGGGCACCCTCGCTCGATCTCTCCGAGCGAAGGGGCCCCTCGCTCGGAACGTGGGGTCGCCTCGCCGGCGCCGTCGTCGCCGGGCTCCTGCTCTACGTCGCGTTCCCGCCGCTCGGGGCGTGGTGGACCGCGCCGCTGGGGATCGCGCTCGTCGCCGCCGTCGTCGACGGTCGCCGCCTGCGCGCGGCCTTCGGGCTCGGGCTGCTGGTCGGCGTGGCGTACCAGTGGCCGCTGCTGCACTGGACCGGCGAGTACGTCGGCGGCGTCTGGTTCCTGCTGCTCGCGGCCCTGACGGTGGTCGTGGCCGTGCCGATCGCGCTGATGCCGCTGGTGACGCGGCGGCCCGGCGCGCCGCTGTGGATCGCGTGCCTCTGGGTCGCCGGCGAGGCGTTCATCGAGCGGGCGCCGTTCGAGGGCTTCCCGTGGGCCAAGCTCGCCTTCGGCCAGCCCGGCGGGCCGTTCGCGTCGCTGGCCTCGCTGGGCGGCGCGCCGCTGGTGACCTTCGCGGTCGCCCTGTCCGGCGCCGGCCTCTGGGCCCTGGTCCGCGCGCTGCGCCCGCCGCGCCGCGCGCGTCCGATCGCCGGGGCACTGGTCGCCGTCCTGCTCGGCCCGGTCGCCGGGCTCGCCGTGTGGCCGTCGGTCAGCGCGGACACGCCCGGCCCGACCGTCACCGTCGCCGCGGTGCAGGGCAACGTGCCGCGCGCGGGCCTCGACTTCAATTCCCAGCGCCGCGCGGTGCTCGACAACCACGTCGCGCAGACCCGCCGTCTCGCCGACGACGTCCGCGCCGGCCGCACGCCCCGGCCCGACCTGGTGATCTGGCCCGAGAACTCCTCGGACATCGACCCGATCCGCAACGCCGACGCCGGGACGGAGATCCAGGCGGTCACCGACGAGATCGGCGTGCCCGTCGTGGTCGGTGCCGTGCTCTCGGGCACGCGCGGGGCCGACGGGCGCCTGATCCAGGGCCCGCGGAACACCGCGATCGTCTGGATGCCCGGGACCGGGCCGGCCGGGACCTACACGAAGCGCCACATCCTCCCGTTCGGCGAGTACATCCCGCTGCGCCCCGTCGCCCGGGCGGTGTCGCCGCTGGTCGACCGCGTCACCGACTTCGAGCCCGGCACCGGGTCCGGGGTCCTGCCGGCCGGGCCGGTACGCCTCGGCGTCGTGACCTGCTACGAGGTCGTCTTCGACGACGCCGTGCGCGACGCCGTGCGGGGCGGGGCGGACCTGCTCACCGTGCCGACCAACAACGCGACCTTCGGCTACAGCGACATGACCTACCAGCAGCAGGGCATGTCCCGGCTCCGCGCGATCGAGCACGACCGGGCCGTGGTGATCGCCGCGACCAGCGGGCAGAGCGCCGTCGTCGCGCCGGACGGGTCGCTGGTCGCGCGTACCGGCCCGCTGTTCACGCCCGGCGTGCTGGTCGAGCGGGTGCCGCTGCGGACCACGACGACGCTCGCGACGCGCCTCGGACCCGCCCCGGAGTGGGTGCTGGTCGCGCTCGGGCTGGTCGGCGTGGCGGCGGGGGTCGTCGCCCGGAGACGCGCATGAGCGGCCCGGCCGCCGACGGGTCGGACGTGCTGGTCACGGTCCCGACCTTCAACGAGCGCGACAGCCTGCCGCGCCTGGTGACCCGGCTGCTCGACACGCTGCCCGGGCTGCGGATCCTCGTCGTCGACGACGGCAGCCCCGACGGCACCGGCGCGCTCGCCGAGGAGATCGCCGCCGACGACGCGCGGGTCCGGGTGCACCACCACGCGCCCCGCGCCGGGCTCGGGGCCGCGTACGTGGACGCGTTCTCGCTGATCGTCGACGGGCGCTGCGGAGGGTTCGCGCAGGATGTCGGGTGGATCGTGCAGATGGACGCCGACGGCTCGCACGCCCCCGAGGAGCTACCGCGCCTGCTCGCGGCGGCCACGGACGCCGACGTGGTGCTCGGCTCGCGCTACGTGCCGGGCGGCGCGACGGCGGGGTGGGCGTGGCACCGCCGGCTGCTGTCCCGGGCCGGCAACGTCTACTCGCGCCGGGCCCTGCGCCTGCCCCTGCACGACGTCACCGGCGGCTACCGCTGCTTCCGGCGCGCGGCGCTCGCCGCGCTCGAGATGGCGACCGTGGCCTCGGAGGGCTACTGCTTCCAGGTCGACGTGGCGTTCCGGGTGGACCGCGCGGGGCTGCGCGCCCGCGAGGTGCCGATCACGTTCGTCGAGCGTGAGCACGGCGTGTCCAAGATGAGCGGCGCCGTCGTGCGCGAGGCGCTCTGGCGGATCACCTCGTGGGCCGTCCGCGACCACCTGCGCCGGCGCCGGGCCCGCCCCACCCGGCGGTGATCTCTTCCGGGCACACGAAAGGGCCGCCCCGGCGGTGCGGGACGGCCCTGTGCGTGCAGCGGCGGCTCAGGCGCTCTCGGAGCGGCGCTCCTTGAGCAGGCCCAGGCGCTCGTCGAGCAGCTCCTCCAGCTCCGGCACGGAGCGGCGCTCGAGCAGCATGTCCCAGTGGGTACGCGGCGGCTTGGCCTTCTTCTGCTCGGGCTCGGTGCCGTCGATGCGCTTGCCCTCGTCGCCGTGGAGGCGGCACTCCCAGGTCACGGGCGCCTCGGCGTCGTCCGAGAACGGCACCTCGAAGTCGTGGCCCTTGGGGCAGCGGTAGGCGAAGGAACGGCGGGGGGCGAGGTCGTGGTCGCGGTCGGTCTCGTAGCTGACGGCTCCGAGACGGCTGCCACGGAGGACGCGGTCGGCCATGATGGTGTCCTTTCCTCGACTGCGTGTGCACCCGAGACGCGCGGCGTCGGGCACGGGGTGGTCAACGCCGGACCACCGCTGTTCGTTCCCGTGGCGGCCGACGTTCATCCCATCCGTGACCCGACTCACCGATCCGGGCGCACACGGCGTGATTACCCGTCCTCGTCAACACCCACACGACGCCGGTTGTGCCCGGGCCACGCCCCGCGGGTGACGAGCACGTCGCGCAGCAGGTCGGGGCGGTCGGTCATGAGGCCGTCGACCCCGAGGTCGAGCAGCCGGTGCATCTCGGAGGTGCGGTCGACCGTCCAGGCGTGGACCTCGACCCCGATCTCGTGCGCCGCGGCGATGAGCGAGGGCTCGACGACCGGCAGCGCGCCGAAGCGGACGGGCAGCTGCGCGAGGTCGCCCCGGACCGGGAGCGCCCGGCGCAGCGGCGACGGCGACGCCGCCCGCGCCCGCAGGCGCACCGCCGACCGCGTCGCGATCCCCGTGACCACCCGGTCCCCGAACCGCGCACGCACCGCCTGCAGCCGGCGCTCGTCCATGCTGGCCACGGCCACCCGCTCGGCGACGTCGTCGCGCTCGAGCAGCTTCAGCATCGGCTCGAGCGTGCCGGGGGCCTTGAGGTCGACGTTGAAGAACGTGCCCGGCAGGGCCTCGAGCACCTCCTCGAGACGGGGGAGCGGTTCGCGCCCGCGGAGGCGCACGCCCGCGAGGTCGGCCCAGGGCATGGTGCGCAGGACGCCGGGGTGCCCGGCCACCCGGCGCAGCGTGGCGTCGTGGTGCACGACGAGGACGCCGTCGGCGGTGGCGTGCACGTCGGTCTCGAGGTGCGTGTAGCCCTCGTCGACCGCGCGGCGGAACGCCAGGAGGGAGTTCTCGAGGCCGGCGAGGTCACCGATGTGCCAGCCGCGGTGCGCGAAGGCGCGCGGTGTGCGGCCGGCGAGGTACGGGTGGCGGGTGTTCGGGTGGTGGGCCCGGGTCACGGGCCCCGAGTGTGCCCGGTCCGCGGGATCGGCGCTCGGATCGCGCGTCGCTGCTGCACACAGCCGTGGCGCTTCCCACGTTTCGGGGAATCGGCGGGCCACCTTGGGGGCGCACGTGCACGTGCAGTAGCCTCGGCGATCACACTGGGCTGAGGGGAGCGCAGGATGCCCAAGAGGTCGGGGGGTGAACCCTCCTGGTGGTCGTCGGGCGACGTCCCCGCCGAGCTCCCGTCCTGGGCACGCCGCGGCCTCGAGGAGTCGCCCACCGAGCTGGCGCCCTCCGCGCCGGTCACCGATCCGGGTCGCCACCGCCGCCGGCGCGGCGCCGCCGCGGCCGGAGCCGGGGCGGGCACCTCGGGCCGCCTGCGCGGCTGGGGCCTGGCCGCCGCCTCGGTGGCGGCCGCCGCGGCCGTCGTCCCCGCCGCGATCTCCACCCTCGCCCACAACGGGGAGAACACCGCCCTCCCGCGCGTCGGCACCTTCCCGGTCGTCGCACCGGGCGACCTGCCCGGACAGCGCCCGCCCGCCGCGCGGCCGGCCCCGGGCTCGGCGACCGAGGACCCCTTCGCCCAGCCCGGCGCCCCCGCCGACGCCTCGGTGCTCCCGCCGATGAACGACCCGACCGTCGCGATCGCCCAGCCGCCGCGCACCGCCACGGTGACCCCGCGCGCGCTCGCCCGCGACGACGACACCCCGTCGCGCACCACCACGCGCCCGACCACCGGCACCTCCACCGCGGACGACGATGACGACGAGGGCAGCACCGGCACCTCGACTCCGACGACCCGCGGCGACGACGACGAGGGCGGGTCGACTGGGGGGTCCGGCGGGTCCGGCGGCTCCTCCGGTGGCGGCTCCGGCTCGTCCGGAAGCTCGTCCGGGTCGAACGGCGGCGGCTCGGGGAGCTCGGGGAACTCGGGGAACTCGGGGAACTCCCGCGGCGGCAGCCTCCTCGGCGGCGTCGGCAACGCCGTCGGTGGCGTCGTCAACGGCGTCGGCCGGACCGTCAACGGCCTGACCCGCTGAGTCCGGCACCGCGCCGCCGATCGCTCTCCAGAACGATCTCTCGGCGGTGCCGCCAGGGTCGTGCCAGCGGCGACGGTGAGCGCCCGTCCGGCGCCCGGCGGACGATCACGGCCGCACCGACGACACCCAGGGCTCTCCCGAGCGATCGTTCTGGCGAGCTCCTCAGCCCGCCGACGGCGCCTCGGGCAGATCCGGGCGCGTGACGCCCTCGCCCAGCGCCGCCGCGTAGAGATCGCCGTCCGCCTCGATGCGGGCGAGCACGTCGGCGGGGGAGAAGGTCAGCTCCCGGACCTCCGTCGCCGCCTCCACCTCGTCCCAGGTCAGCGGCGTCGACACCGTGGGGGCGCCGTTGGCCGCCCGCGCGCGCAGGGAGTACGGCGCGACGGTGGTCTTCGCGGTGTTGTTCTGGCTCCAGTCCACGAAGATCTTCCCGTGGCGGCGCTCCTTGGCCATGATCGCGGTGACGGAGCGCGGGGTCTCGCGGGCCAGGAGCTCCGCCACGCCCTTCGCGTACGCCGACGTGCGACCCGGGTCGTCGACACGGACCGCGGCGCTGACCTGCATGCCCTTGCTGCCGCTCGTCTTCGGGCACGGCTCGAGGCCGTCGGCGACGAGCACGTCGCGCACGCGCTGGGCGATCCGCGCGCAGTCGACCACCGTGGTGCCCTCGCCCGGGTCGAGGTCGAACACCAGCTCGTCGGGCGGCTGCGGGACGTCGTCGTCGTCGACCCGCCACTGGGGCACGTGCAGCTCGAGCACCGCGAGGTTGGCGAGGTAGACCAAGGTGGCGAGCTCCTCGACGACCACGAAGTTCGCCGTCGCCGAGCCGCGGCTGCTGCCCGGGGTCGGCACCGTGACGCTGCGCAGCCACTCCGGGGCCTTGGCGCCCGCGTTCTTCTCGTAGAACGAGGGCGCCGAGATGCCGTCGGGGAAGCGGCGCAGCGTGAGGGGCCGGCCCGCGAGGTGAGGGAGCAGGGTGTCGGCGACGCGGGCGTAGTAGTCGACCACCGAGGCCTTGGGGACGTCGGGGTAGAGCTCCTTGTCGAGGTTCGACAGCCGCAGGCCGCGCCCGCCGACCTGCACCCGCGGCGACTGTGCGGCCTTGTCCCGCGCCGGGGCCGCCGTGTCCGCCTTGCGGCGCTGGACGAGCCAGTCCTTCTCCTCCTGGTCGTCGCGGTCGGGCTTGAAGAACACGAACCGGCCCGAGACGTGCTCGCCGTGCAGGGTCACCGCGACCTCGCTGTCCGACCACTTCTCGGTCTCGTAGCGACCCGAGTCCCAGATCGTCATCGAGCCGCCGCCGTACTCGCCGGCGGGGATCTCGCCGTGGAAGTCGAGGTACTCCAGCGGGTGGTCCTCGGTGTGGACCGCGAGGCGCGGCGCGCCCGGCCTGTCCGGCAGGCCCCGCGGCACCGCCCAGCACACCAGCACGCCGTCGCGCTCGAAGCGCACGTCGTAGTGCAGGCGCCGCGCGTGGTGCTCCTGGACGACGAAGCGGTCGCCGGTCGGGGCCGCGGGGTCGACCTCGGCGAACGGCTCCGGTGTGCGCGCCGGGTCCCGCTTGGCGTTGTACTCGGAGAGGTCGGGCACGGGAGATATCTACCCGACCCGGCGTCCTGCCGGCACCTCGCTCGCGAAACCGAAGAACGCGAGCATGGCCCCGGAGGCGTCCGGACCGGCCGGGTCGGCGTAGGACGCGCCGGCGGGTCCACCCGACCACGCGTGACCCAGTCCGTGCACGGTCCACGACTCCGCCAGCACCCGGCCGCCGGCCTCGGTGAAGCGCTCGCGCCTCCAGCCGTGCCCGCCGGGGTCGCGCCCGGTGGTCCGGTCGAGCCGGCCGGGCTCGGCGCCGGCCAGCGCCGAGCGCAGCACCGCCTCGCCGTTGCCCGGCGCGACGGTCGGGTCCGCGTCGCCGTGCACGACCACGAGCGGCACCGGGCCGGCGTCGGCCACCGCCGCGGGCGGGGAGGACATCGCCGCGAACGCCGACCCGACGTCGTGGGCGGCGCGGTGGGGGAGACCGGAGTGGACGCCGGCCCCGCAGTAGAGGTCGGGGTACGTCGCGCCCATGACCGCGGCCATCGCCGCGCCCGCCGAGAACCCGGCGACGGCGATCCGCGCCGGGTCGGTGCGCAGCTCGGAGGCCACCGCGCGGGTGGCGGCCGCGATGAGCGCGGGCTCGCCGGCGTCCCGGGCCTGGTCGCCGGGCCGGAACCAGTTCCAGTAGCCCATCGCGTTGGCCGATCGCGACTGCTCGGGGTAGACGACGGCGACGCCAGCGCGCTCGGCGGCCTCGTCCATGCCCGTGCAGGCGGCGAACCCGTCGGCGTCCTGGGTGCCGCCGTGCAGCATCACCACCAGCGGCGCGCCCGGCCCGAGGCCGGTGGGGACGAAGAGGCGGTAGGCGCGCCGGTCACCCCCGGCGGACGCGGACCCGCGGGTCACGGTGCCGCCGGCCCGGGACCCGCCCGCCGTCGTGGAGGTCGTCCCGGCCGTCCCGCCCGGCATGCCGGGCAGGCCGCCGCCCAGGCGCTCCTGGATCGTCGCGGTGGCGTCGAGGAGGTGACCCTCGCGCACGAGCCGGGTGGTCTCGGTCATCCTGCGGAACACGGCGTCCTCCTGCTGACCCCGCGGGGGAGTCGTCAGACGATGCGGGCACCCAGCGCCGCCTTCACGGCGCGGCTGGCCCGGAAGGCCCCGAGCACCTCGACCGAGGCGATCGTGGCCGTGGCCAGCTCGGCCGGGACGTCCTCGGCGACGGTGGCGAGACCGAGGACGCGGATGTGGACCTGCTCCCCGGCGTCGCGCAGCGCCTCGAGGTCGCGCCGGGAGAAGTGCTGGGTGCCGAGCACGAGCGTGCGGCGCGCGACGGTCTGCTCGATCGCGCGCTCGCTGGTGGCGAGCTGGTTGCGGACGGCGGTGCGGATGAAGTCCGTGCGAGTGGTGAAGAACCCCTCCTGCACGAGCAGGTCGATGCGCCCGAGGTCGACGGGACCGATGTTGATCGTGATCTTCTCGGTCCCCGGCTCACCGGCCATCTCTCACCCTCCCTCCGCCATCCACCTGGATGGTGCACGGAAGGCTACCGCTCCGCAAGGGCGTCGTAGCGGTGCAGCACCAGCGACGAGTCCGGCAGGCGCCGGGCCTCGAGCAGACGCAGGGGCACCCGTGTGGGGTCGGCGAGCAGCGGCACCCCGGCCCCGAGCAGCGCCGGACCCACGAGGACGTGCAGCTCGTCGACGAGGCCCGCGACGAGCAGCGGGTTCCAGGTGGTGAAGCTGCCGAACGCGAGGATCTCGCCGCCGTCCCCGGCCTTGAGCTCCTTCACGACGTCGGCGGCCGCCGAGCGCGGCACGACCCGGGTGATGTCGGCCCACGCCGTCCCGGGCTCGATGACGAGCGAGTCGGAGACCACGACCTTCTCCAGGCTGTTGTGCACCCGGGAGATGTCGCGCTCGGTCTCGTCGTGCGACGGGTCGTCGGCGACGCCCGGCCAGTACGAGCGGAAGTCCTCGAAGGTGGTCCGGCCGGCCAGGAGGGTGCCGGCGGCGCGGATGCGCTCGCCGGCGTAGTCGTTGAACCCCTCGTCGAAGGGCATGACCATGACGTCGCCGCCGGGTCCGGCGACGAAGCCGTCCAGCGTGGCGATGACGGTGACGACGAGCTTGCGCATCGGGGTGCTCCTTCGTGGGCGTCGGTCGCTGTCGTCCCCGGGACGGAGCCGGTCGGGGATTCTCGACAACGCCGCGACGGAATCCTCGGTAGCGTGCCGGACGTGACCGTGAGCCTTCCCGACGACGGGCTCGTGGTGGTGGTCAAGCAGGACTGCCCGACGTGCCGGCTGGTGGCGCCGGTCCTCGACGTCCTCGACGCCGCCGTCTACAGCCAGGACGACCCGGCGTTCCCGCCCGGGATCGACGTCCGCGACGACACCGACCTGGACGTCAGCGTCGCGCTGGGCATCGACGTCGTGCCCACCCTGCTGCGCCGCGAGTCCGGCCGGGAGACCGTGCGCACCGAGGGGTGGGACCGCGAGCGGTGGCGCGAGCTCGCCGGGGTCGCCGACCTCGGCGCGGAGCTGCCCGAGTGGAAGCCGGGCTGCGGGTCGCGCACCCACGACCCCGCCGTCGCCGACGAGATGCTCGTGCGCGCCCGGGGCCACGAGCTCACCGCCCGGCGCGTCGAGCTGGCGGGGCTCGAGGACGAGGCCGAGGCCCTCCACGACCGCGGCTGGACCGACGGGCTCCCCGTGGTCGCGCCGACCCCACCGCGCGTGCTGCGGATGCTGGCGGGCACCACGCGGGCGCCCGACGAGGTCGTCGCGGTCGTCCCGCCGAACCTCGTGCCCGCGACCGTCGAGAAGGTCGCGATCAACGCCGTCCTCGCCGGCTGCCGCCCCGAGTACCTGCCGGTCGTGCTCGCCGCCGTCGAGGCCGCCTGCGACACCGACTTCAACGCCCACGGCCTGCTCGCCACCACGTGGGGCGCGGCGCCCGCGGTCCTCGTGCACGGGCCGATCGCGCGCCGGATCGGCGTCAACACCGGCGGCAACGTCCTCGGGCAGGGCACGCGGGCGAACTCGACGATCGGGCGCGCGCTGCAGCTCGTGATCCGCAACGTCGGCGGCGGGCGGCCCGGCGAGGTCGACCGGGCGACGCTCGGCCAGCCCGGCAAGGTCGGGCTCTGCTTCGCCGAGGACGAGGACGGGTCGGCGTGGGAGCCGCTGTCAGTGTCCCGCGGGGTGCCGGCCGGGGTGTCGGCGGTGACCGTGTTCGCCGCCGAGGGGGCCCGCGGGATCGTCGACCAGCTCTCGCGCACCCCGGAGTCGCTGGCCCGCACGCTGGCCGGCGCGCTGCGCGGCGTCGCGCACCCGAAGCTCGCCGGCGGCTTCGACGCGACGCTGGTGCTCTCACCCGAGCACCTCGCCGTGTTCGTCGACGCCGGGTGGGACCGGGCGCGGTTCACCGCGGCGCTCGACGACCTGCTGCTGCTCGCCCCCGAGGAGCTCGCCCGCGGCGCCGACGGCATCGCCGAGGGCATGCCCGCCACCCGTCCGCGCCCGAAGTTCCGGCCGGGCGGGCTCCTGGTCGCCGTGGCCGGCGGGGGAGCGGGGAAGTTCTCCGCGGTGCTCGGCGGCTGGGTCGGCGGTCCCGGCGGCAGCACGCCCGTCACCCGCGTCATCGAGGAGGCCTGATGGTGTTCGTGCTGGATCCCACCGACGAGTCCCGGCCCGCGTCACGCACGGTCGGCGCCCGCCCCGACGGCCTCGCCGGGCGCACCGTCGGGCTGCTCGACATCTCCAAGCCGCGCGGCGAGGTCTTCCTCGACCGGCTCGAGGCGCTGCTCGGCGAGCAGGGCGCGACGGTGCGCCGCTACGCCAAGCCGACGTTCACGAAGCCGATGCCCGCCGACCTGCGCGCGGAGATCGCCGCCGAGTGCGAGGTGGTGATCGAGGCCCTCGCCGATTGAGGCTCGTGCACGTCGTGCAGTGTGCACGACCTCGCCGCCCTCGAGGCCGACGGCGTCACCGCCACCTTCGTCGCGTCGACGGAGTTCGTGACCGCCACCGACGTCCAGGCCCGCGCGCTGGGCTTCGCGTCCGTCCCCGCCGTCTACGTCGCGCACCCGATCCAGGACCGCACCGACGAGGAGATGGCCGCCCTCGCCGACGAGGCGCTGGCGCGGGTGCTGGAGGCGGTCACCTCCGGCACGTGAACCCCCGGTGCCGCGGCCCGGGGTGGGCGTGGTTGGTTGGTCGGATGGCACCGGCGGGGTGGCAGGGCATCGGTGGGCGCGTCCGCCGGCTCACGCCCGCCCGGATGGGGCCGGGGTGGCGGCGCCTGCGCGAGACCCGGCGGGTCTACCGCGCGCGCCACGGTGACCACCTCGCCGGCGCGGTCACGTTCTTCACCGTCCTCGCCCTGGTGCCGCTGCTGATGCTCGCGGTCTCGGTGGTCGGGTTCGTGCTGTCGTCCAGCGAGAGCGTGTTCGCCGAGGTGGAGCGCCTGCTCGCCGCGGCGCTGCCCCAGCCGGTGAGCACCGAGGTCGTCCACGTCGTCCACGTCGTGGTGGCGGAGCGGGGGACCCTCGGGGTGCTCGCGGTGGCGGCCGCGGCGGTCTCCGGGTGGAGCTGGATCAGCCACCTGCGCGACGCCGTGACCGCGCTGCTGGGGCGGCCGTGCCCGGAGCGCCGGCTGCGCTCCGCGGTCTCCGACGTCGCCGCGCTGATCGGTGTCGGCCTCGCGCTGGCCGTCTCGTTCGCGCTCGCGACGCTGACCGGCGTCCTCGGACGGTGGCTGCTCGGCCTGCTGGGCCTGACCAGCACGGGCGGTGCCCGGGCGGTGCTGGCGGTCGGGTCCATCGTCGTCGGGCTCGCCGCCAACTGGCTGGTCGTCGCGTGGTGCCTGGCCCACCTGCCGCGCCCGACGCGTCCCCTGCGCCCGCTGCTGCCGGCGGCGGCGGTGGCCGCGGTGGGTCTCGTCGTCCTGCAGCAGATCGGCGGCCTGTACTTCCGCCTCATCGGCACCTCGCCCGCGGTGACGGCCCTGGGCGCGCTGGTCGGCTTCCTGCTGATCGTCTATCTCGTCGTCCGCTGGCTGTTCCTCGTCACGGTCTGGGCCGAGACCCGCGCCCCGGAGGCCGTGTCCGACCGCGGCGAGGCCGCGCGTGGCGGGCTCGAGCTGGTGGCCGACCTCGTCGGCTGACCGTCACGACACGCCGGACCGACACGCCGGGTGGCACAGCGTGCACGGTCCGTCGAGCGTCCGCACGGGTGGCGCACAGAACAGATGAGATCCGGTGCTCTCGACCTCACGGCGGGCATACGCTCGGCTGTGATCCGGGAGGAGGCACCCAGATGACGGTCGGCGCCGACGCCGAGACCGCGCACCGCGAGGCGGTGGACGCGGTGCGGGAGGGGCTCGCAGCGCTGCCGCCGGACGCCCCGGTCCGGCTGCGCAAGAAGACCTCCAACCTGTTCCGCTTCCGCGGCGGCGCGGGCGGGCTCACCGTCGACGGGCTCGATCGGGTGCTGTCCGTCGACCCGGTGGAGCGCACCGCCGACGTCGCGGGGATGACGACCTACGAGGACCTCGTCGCGGCGACCCTGCCGCACGGGCTCATGCCGCTCGTCGTCCCGCAGCTCAAGACGATCACGCTCGGGGGAGCGGTGGTCGGGCTCGGCATCGAGTCGTCGTCGTTCCGCGACGGGCTGCCGCACGAGTCGGTGCTCGAGGCGGACGTGCTCACCGGTACCGGCGACATCCTCTCGACCAGCGACCACCCCGATCTCCTCTCCGGGCTCCCGAACTCCTACGGGACGCTGGGGTACGCGCTGCGACTGAAGATCGAGCTCGCGCCGGTCCGCCCGTTCGTGCGCCTGCGCCACGTCCGCTTCGACACGGCCGAGGAGATCACGCAGGCCCTGGCCGAGGTGGCGAAGACCCGCGAGTGGGCCGGCGAGCGCGTCGACTTCTGCGACGGCGTCGTGTTCTCCGCCCGCGAGCACTACATGACCGTCGGCGAGATGGTCGACACCGCGCCGTACCTCTCGGACTACACCGGCCAGCAGATCTACTACCGGTCGATCCAGGACCGCGACACCGACTTCGTGACCATCCACGACTACCTGTGGCGCTGGGACACCGACTGGTTCTGGTGCTCGCGCGCCCTCGGCGTGCAGCACCCCGTGGTCCGGCGGCTCTGGCCCGCGCGCTACCGGCGCTCGGACGTCTACCGCCGCATCGTCGCGCTCGACCGGCGCACCGGCCTGTCCCAGGCCCTGGCCCGGCGCAGCGGGGTGGCCGGCGTCGAGCCGATCATCCAGGACGTCGAGGTCCCCGTGGACCGGCTGCCCGAGTTCCTCGCGTTCTTCCACGACGAGATCGGGATCAGCCCCGTGTGGCTGTGCCCGCTGCGACAGCGCGACCGGCGCAGCTGGCCGCTCTACCCCCTGGACCCCGACACGACCTACGTCAACGTCGGGTTCTGGTCGGACGCCCCGCTCGCCCCGGGCCAGGCGGAGGACCACCACAACCGGCGCATCGAGCAGGTCCTCATGGGCCTCGACGGGCACAAGTCGCTGTACTCGACGTCCAGCTACACGCCCGACGAGTTCGACGCGCTGTACGGGGGGACGACCTACCGGGAGCTCAAGGCTCGCTACGACCCGGACGGCCGTCTCCCCGACCTCTACACCAAGACCGTGACGGGCTGAGGAGGATCGTCGTGCAGGTCGCCGAGATGTTCCGACCGGTGCTGGGGGAGCAGGCCCCCGTCGCCATCCGCGCCTACGACGGGAGCAGTTCGACGCCGTCGGACGCGCCCCCCGTCGCCACCGTCGACGTGCGCAGCGAGACCGCACTCGCCTACCTCGCGAGCTCGCCCAACTCCCTGGGCCTCGCGCGGGCGTACGTGTCCGGCCACCTCGACGTGGACGGCGACATCTACGAGGCGCTGACCGCGATGGGCGAGCTGACCGTCTCCGACGTGACGCCGGCGACGCTCGTGCGGATGGCCGCGCGCCTGGCGCCGCTGCGCTTCAAGCACCGGGTCGCCCCGCCGCCCGAGGAGCACCGCCAGCACGGTCGGCGGCACTCCAAGGACCGCGACTCCGACGCGATCGAGCACCACTACGACGTGTCGAACCGCTTCTACGAGATGGTCCTCGGGCCCTCGATGGCCTACACGTGCGCGGTGTACCCCTCGGAGACCGCGACGCTCGAGGAGGCCCAGTTCACCAAGCACGCGCTGGTGGCCGAGAAGCTGCACCTCGAGCCGGGGATGCGGCTGCTCGACGTCGGCTGCGGCTGGGGCCAGATGGCGATGCACGCCGCCGAGCACCACGGGGTGCGCGCGCTCGGCGTGACGCTCTCGCGTGACCAGGCCAACTGGGCGCAGAAGGAGGTCGCGCGCCGCGGGCTGGGCGACCTCGTGGAGATCCGTCACGGCGACTACCGCGACGTCACCGAGGGCGAGTTCGACGCGGTCAGCTCGATCGGGCTCACCGAGCACATCGGGCGGCGCAACATCCCGGGCTACTTCCGCTTCCTCTACGGCAAGCTGCGCACCGGCGGGCGCCTGCTCAACCACTGCATCACCCGGCCCGACGCCCACCACCGGGCCCACGCCGACCCGTTCATCGACCGCTACGTCTTCCCGGACGGCGAGCTGCTGCCGATCGGCTGGCTGGTCTCCCGGATGAACGCCGCCGGCTTCGAGATCCGGCACGAGGAGAACCTGCGCGAGCACTACGCGAAGACGCTCGCGGGGTGGTCGGCCAACCTCGAGGCGAACTGGGACGAGTGCGTCGCCGAGGCCGGCGAGGGCCGGGCCCGCGTGTGGCGGCTCTACATGCCGGCGTGCCAGGTGGGCTTCGACCTCAACAACATCCAGCTCCACCAGGTGCTGGGGGTCAAGCTCGGCCCCGACGCCCGGTCCGGGTTCCCGCTCCGGCCCGTGTACTGAGCAGACCGCGGGGCGGGGTGTCGTCCGGGCCTCGGTCGTCGTCGGCGCCGGTCATGACGCCCCGGAGCTTCGCGACGGCGCGGTGCTGGGCGACCCGCACCGCGCCGGGCGTCGAGCCGACCGCGAGCGCGGTCTCCTCGGCGGAGAGCCCCACGACGACGCGGAGGACGAGGATCTCGCGCTGCTTGGCGGGCAGCTGGGCCAGCAGCTCGCGCATCTCCGCGCTGGCGGACATCTCGAGCGCCGCCTGCTCGGGGCCGACGGCGTCGGTGAACCCCTCGGGCACGTCGTCGGTGGGCTCGGAGCGGTCGCGGCCGGCGTGGCGGTGGGCGTCGACGACCTTGTGGGCGGCGATGCCGTACACGAAGGCGAGGAAGGGCTTGCCCTGGTCGGTGTAGGTCGGCAGCGACTTCAGCACCGCCAGGCACACCTCCTGGGCGACGTCGTCGGCGGCGACGCCACCGCGCTCGGCGCCGAGCCGGGAGCGGCAGTACCGCACGACCAGGGGCCGCAGGATCATGAGCAGCTGGTTCAGCGCCCGCCGGTCGCCCTCCACGACGGCGGCGACCAGGCGATCGATCTCGTCGGATTCCTCGGTCACCGGCGCCCCCACCGATGTCCTGCTCCACTCACGGTTCCCCCCGAGCGCGCCCGGGCCGGCGCCCGGACATTCACTGATCGTGAACGGGCCGTCACAGAGCGAGCATGAAAGTCGCGCTGTGCGACCCGGTCGTGACCTCACCGTGCTCGATCGGGTGCGCGGAGGGAAGGAGGCGCGCGGTCGGCGGTGCGACCGTCCGCCGGACGGTCGATCGATCGTGTGCCATTCAACGTCTTCACCCGATCGGATCGCCTCACCGGTCGGCGGGCGACGGCGAGCGGATCTCGATCAGCGGAGCAGCACGGCCCTCACGACGGACGAGCACATCGCGTCCCCGATCCACTCCTCGTACTGCTCCCCGGTCCACCCCCGGGTCGCCGTGAGCAGGTGCCAGACCTCGACGCTGTTGAGCGTCCACAGCCGGTCGCGGGCGGCGTCGGCGTCCAGCGCGGGGGAGAGGGCCCCGAGCTCCACCAGGCGCCCCACGACCATGCCGGTGCCGACGAGACGCTCCCGGTCGGTGGTCGCGCGCAGCTCCACGAGGTCCGGGTCGCCCGCGAGCGCGCCGGCGGCGATCTGCATCGCGAGCGGGCCGAGGCGGTCGAGCAGCGAGCGGCCCAGCCGGGCGTAGCCGTGCAGGAAGGCGACCGGGTCGGGGTCGGCGTACAGGGCGCGCACCTCGGGGCGGTCCACCAGCGGCACCGCGTCGCCGTCGCCGGCCATGAGGACGTCGTAGCCCTCCTTGAGGAGCGCGGACTTGGTCCCGAACCCGTTGTAGACCGTCTGCGCGGACACGCCCGCGGCCTTCGCCACGGAGGCCACGGTGGTCGTCGCGTACCCCTGCGCCACGAACTGCTCGACGGCCGTCGTGGCGATGTGCCGGCGGGTCAGGGCGGCCTGGCGCTCGCGCCCGGAGGCGTCGTACCGGCGTCGCTCGGACATTTCGTTTGACTCCTGCTCAATTAGAGTTAGTCTCACTCTACCGAATAACTCGACGCAGGGGAGACCCGCATGAGCACCATGACCACCACGGCCTCGCGCAGTGTCCGCCGGACCCCGCCGTGGCGCCGCGCCCACCTCGTCGGGCTCACCGCCCTGACGGCGTACTCGACAGGCGTGGGCTGGCAGGCGCAGATGGTGTCGTATCCGCTGTTCCGCGCCGTGCCGGCCGAGGACTTCCTCGCGTACCACGCGCAGTACAACCAGGCGATCCCGCTCGTCGTGATCGTGCCCGGGTTCCTGACGTTCCTCGCGTGCGCCGCGTTTCCCTGGACCCGGCCGGCGGAGGTCCCACGCCGGCTCGCGGCCGTCGTCGCCGCCGGCGGACTGGCGTCGCTCGCGTCGACGGTCGCGTGGGCGATCCCGAGGCACGACCGCCTGGACCGCATCGGTCAGGACGCGGCGACCATCGACAGCCTGCTCGACGCGAACCTGGTGCGGTCGCTGGCCCTCACCGTGTGCACCGTAGGCCTGCTGGTGGCGACCACCCGCATGACCCGCTCGATCCGATAATCGACATTATGTCATTTTGACAGGAGAGGGCCCTCCCCGCGGTGACCAGGCACTCTGCCTGCGGTTCCGACCGAAGGGCACCTTCGGTCGGCTAGATCGGCGGCGGGCGCCCGCCGCCGGAACGCCGCGGTGCGCGAGGGGCACGTTGCGCATGATCATCCGGGCCCGGGCCTGCGCGACGCGCCCTTCGAACGCCTGTGCGAACGGCTAGCGTCCTCCCCCGTGTCCCCTTCCCGCGCCCGGTGGACGGTCCTGGCGGCGTTCACGCTGCTCGTCGCGGCCACCCAGCTGCTGTGGCTCGGGTTCGCACCGGTCACCTCCGAGGTCGCGCGGTCCCTCGGGGTCTCCGACGGCGCGGTCGGCAACCTCGCCGCCGTCAACCCGCTGGTCTACGTGCTCCTCGCGATCCCCGCCGGGCGGTTCGCCGACCGCCGCTTCGGCGCGGCCCTGGGGCTCGGCGCCGTGCTCACCGCCGGCGGCGCGCTCGTCCGGCTCGTCGACCCCGGCGCCTACGGCTGGGTGCTCGCCGGACAGGTCGTGATGTCGGCGGGCCAGCCGCTCGTGCTCAACGCGACGACGAAGGTCGCCGCGCGCTGGTTCCCGCCGGCCGAGCGCACGACGGCGATCTCCGTGGGCAGCGCGGGGCAGTTCGTCGGCATCCTCGTCGCGGCGCTGTCCGGCGCGCCGGTGGTCGCCGCCGGCGGGGTCGGCGCGCTGCTCGCGCTCGGCGCCGCCGTCAGCACCGTCGCGGCGATCGCCACCCTGCTCGCCCTCCGGGTGCCGGCGGCGTTCCCCGACGAGGCGCCGGCCGCCCGCACGCTCCCCCGTGACCGCACGTTGTGGCTGCTCGCCGGCCTGCTGTTCGTCGGGGTCGGGGTCTTCAACGCCGTCGCCACCTGGCTCGACGTGCTCCTCGGCGGACTCGGCCTGCCCGACGCCGGCGGGCCGCTGATCGCCCTGATGACCGTCGCCGGCATCGCGGGCGCCGCGATCGTGCCCGGGTTCGCGGCACGCCACGACCGGCGCCGCACGGTCCTGCTCCTGACCCCGCTCACGGTGATCGTGGCCTTCGCCGTCATCGCCGCCGGGCCGGGGCTCGTGGTGACCGCGGTCGTGCTGGCGATCGCGGGGTTCTTCCTGCTCGCCGGGCTCCCGGTGGCCCTGGACTGGTCGGAGACCCGCGCCGGCGAGGGCGACGCCGCCACGACCACGGCGCTCCTGCTCCTCGCCGGCAACCTCGGCGGCGTGGTGCTCGTGCTGCTCGTCGAGCCGCTGATCGCCCTGCCGGTCGCCGGGCTCCTCGCGATCGCCGCCGTGACCCTGCCCGGCGTGGCGTTCGCCGCGTTCCTGCCCGCGCGCGCCGACGTCGCGGCGGGTGACGCCTAGGCTCCCGCGCAGTGGCAGATCAACCCGCGAGGTGGCCCGTCGTCGGTGCACGGTGGGCGCTGCTCGCGCTGCTGACGGCCGCGGCGACCATGGGGTTCGCCGCGCTGGCCGTCCCGTCGGCGGCGCTGTTCGCCGGGCTGGTCGTGGCGACGGTGGTCGCGCTGGCGGGTCTCGGGCCCACCGCGGTCCCGCGCTGGGCCACGGGCTCGGCGCAGGCGGTCATCGGCGTGGTGATCGGCCTGCTCGCCCGCCCCGAGACCCTCGCCGCGGTGGCCACCGAGTGGCTCCCGATCCTGCTGATCAGCGTCGGGACGCTGCTGGTGAGCATGGCGGCGGGGCTGGTCATGGGCGTGCAGCGCGGGGTGTCGCCGCTGACGGGGATGCTCGCGCAGACCGCGGGCGGGGCGTCCGGCCTGGTCGCGATCAGCGCCGAGCTCGGCGGCGACGAGCGGATCGTCTCCGTCGTGCAGTACGTCCGGGTCGGGCTGGTGACCGCGACGATGCCGGTGGTCGCCGTCGTCGGCTACGGCGCCACCCACGTCGACGCGGGTCCGGGTCCCGCCGCCGGCCCGACGGCACCGTGGTGGGTCGGCATCCTCGTGGTGATCGGGTGCGGGGTCGTCGGCACCCCGATCGCCCGGGCCCTGCACGTGCCCGCCGGGGCGCTGCTCGGCCCGATGGTCCTGGCGGCGGCGCTGAGCATGTCCGGGCTGGTGGTCGGGGCGAGCGTGCCGAACCTGCTGGTCGACCTCGCCTACGCCGCGATCGGCTGGCAGGCCGGCCTGAAGTTCACCCGCCGGGCGCTCGTGACGGTGGCCCGGGTCCTCCCGCTGGCGACGGCATTGATCCTGGCGGTGATCGCGATCTGCGCCGGGCTGGGCCTCGTGCTGTCGTGGACCACCGGGATGACCCCGCTCGAGGGCTACCTCGCGACGACCCCCGGCGGCGTGTACGCGGTGCTGGCCACCGCGATCTCCTCGGGCGCCGACGTCACGTCCGTCGTCGCGGTCCAGGTGCTGCGCGTGCTGCTGATGCTGCTCGTCGCTCCCCTGCTCGCCCGGTTCGTGGGACGGCGGACCAGCTAGGGACGGCGCAGGCCGTCGAGCAGGCGTGCGGGCGAGACGGTGACCGGGAACGGCGTGGTCGCGGCGACCACCTCGTCGCCGACGGCACGGGCCGTGGGGACGTACCGCCCGGCGTCGTCGAGCTCGAGCACCTCCAGCTCGCCCGCGCCGTCCGGGTCGAGCAGCCAGTACGACGGCACCCCGAGGCGCTCGTAGTGGGCCTTCTTGGTGTTGCGGTCGTGCAACCGCGTGCTGCGCGAGGCCACCTCCGCGGCCAGCACCGGCGCGACCGGGAGGTTCGCCCGGGTGAGGTCGGCATAGCGGCAGACGATGACGTCGGGCTGGACCTCGTCGACCGTGCTGGTGGTCACCGCGAACGGCGCGGCGAGCACGTGCAGCTCCGGCGGACACGCGGCCCGCAGCAGCGTGTAGAGCGTCAGCGCCATCTCCTGGTGCGGCCACCCGGGTGCCGGGCTCACGAACAGCATCCCGTCGATGAGCTCACGGCGACGCCCGTCGTCGGGCATCGCGTGCAGCTCGGCGACGGTGTACGCCGCGGTGGAGGCCAGCTCGGTCACAGCACTCATGGTGCACCTACCGAACCCGCCGCACACCGTCCGGCGTGCTGAGGAAGACGCCGACCGTGCCCAGGCCCGCACCGGACGCCGCGCCGTGCAGCGCGCGGGCCCACTCCTCGTCGGCCGGCCCGGTCTCGCGCGGACCGAACCGCTCGAGCGCGAACAGGCACGCGCCGGGGCCGGCGTCGGTCGCGAGCTGGCCGGCGAGGTGGGCGAGCATGTCGCGCAGGCCGGCCACGAGATGGGTCTCGGGGTGGCGCGGCGAGTCGCCGATCGGGATGACGACGGGCGTCTGGCGGCGGTCGCCGTCGACGAGCATGAGCCAGACGCAGCCGTCGCGGGCGGCGGGGCCGACGATGGCGGCGACGCGGTCGTGGACGTCGTCGTCGGTGAGCAGGAGCGGGGCGTTCTCGGGGGTCACGGTCATGCCCCCACGGTGGGCGCCCGCGCGGACCCGTGGGTGCCGTTTCGCGAAACCGGCGCTCAGGAGCCGGGACGCAGCCGCTGCAGCAGCGGGATCGCGGCGATCTTCTCCTCGGTCAGCTGGTCCCAGTCGATGCGCCCGGGGTGGCGGGCCTCGCGGGTGCAGGTGATGACGCGGTCGGCGGTGACGACGAGGTCGAGGCGCACGTCGTGGTCGGTGACCGGGATGTCGCCGACCGGGACGACCTGCTGCTCGTGGACGGTCGTGACCACCGGGGTGTCGGGCGCGACGAGCCCGGCCTGGCTGGCCACGGCGAACTCCAGGTCGCTGAATCCCCCGCCCTTGCCCAGCCGGGCGCCGTCCTCGGCGACGGCCACGCAGCCGGTGACGACGAGGTCGACGGGCTCGAGGTCCTCGACGGCCACCGTCCGCGCGGACCGGGACGCGCCCTTGATCGACGACGCCTTGCGCGGGGTGTCGGCGAGGTGCTCGGGGTCGAGCAGGAAGAACGGCGCCTCCTCGGCGAGGCGCGGCACGGCCATGTACACGGTCTTGCCGTCCTGCAGCGCGCGCTGGCGCACCGGCCACTGCGCCGCGTCGGGGTTGCACTTCAGCGTCCGCGCGCGCTGCCAGACCTCGGTCTCGCGCAGGCGCTCCGCGGCGGCCTCGGCCCCACTCACGTTCGGGATGCGCCCGTGCGCACCCGGGAACCGCGCGAGCTTCCCGTCCTTCAGCGCGTCCCACACGCGCTGCCGGATCGCCGCCTTCGCCTCGTTGACCTCGGCCGATCCGCCCGCGTCCGCATCGTGTCGGCGTGCCACGCGCTCCAGCCTAGGCCGCTCCCCTATTTGACAAATTTTCTTGTCAATGTTGTCGTGGGTCCGTGCTCGACGTGGACGTGATCGACGAACCGGCCGCCGCCGCGGCGGCCGTCGACCCGCTGCGCGCGCGCCTGCTGGCCGCGCTCGCCGAGCCCGGATCGGCCTCCACCCTGGCCGGACGGGTCGGCCTCACCCGACAGAAGGTCAACTACCACCTGCGGACGCTCGAGGCCCACGGCCTGGTGCGCGAGGTCGCCCAGCGACCGAAGCGCGGGCTGACCGAACGGATGCTCGAGGCCTCCGCCGCCTCCTACCTCGTCTCCCCCGCCGCGCTCGGCGAGGCCGCGAGCAGCCCCGAGCGGGTCTCCGACCGGCTCTCGGCGCGCTACCTGCTCGCCCTCGGGGGACGGCTCGTGCGCGAGGTCGGCGACCTCGCCCGCCGCGCCGACGCCCAGGACAAGCGCCTGGCGACCCTCGCGATCGACACCGAGATCGCCTTCGCCTCCGCAGCGGAGCGGGCCGCGTTCGCCGACGAGCTCGGCACCGCCGTCCGCGAGCTCGCCGCCCGGTACCACGCGCCGGACGGCCGCCCCCACCGCCTGATCGTCGGCGCGCACCCGGTGCCGGCCCCCACGGACAAGGACGAGTCATGACCGACCAGGACCCCCGCACCGTCGATCTCGAGGTCACGGTGTCCGGCACCCCCGAGCAGGTCTGGGACGCGATCGCGACCGGGCCCGGCATCAGCGCCTGGCTGCACCCGACGAGGGTCGGCGAGCACGTCGGCGGCGAGTTCGCCTTCGACATGGGCGGCGGCTTCGGCGAGGGCGGCACCGTGACCGCCTACGACGCGCCGGAGCGCTTCGCCACCGCGGCGACCTGGCCCGCCGGCGAGGAGACCACCACGCTCGCCACCGAGTGGCTCGTGTCCACGCGCGACGAGGGCACGTGCGTCGTGCGCATGGTGATGAGCGGCTTCGGCGACGGCGACGACTGGGACGACGAGATCGACGCCCTGCGCGAGGGCATGGGCACCGCGCTGGAGGGCCTGCGCGTCTACCTCGCGCACTTCGCGGGCCGGCGGTCGGCGACGATCTCCGAGGGAGCCCGCCTCGGCGGGTCGCAGCCCGACACCTGGGCGACCCTGCTCGCCGCCGCGGGCCTCGACGGGGCACGGGTCGGCGACCACGTGACCCTCACCGCCACCCCGGAGCTCGCCGGCACCGTCACCGCCCTCTCCCCCGGCACGCACCTCAGCGGCATCGTCCTGCACCTCGACGCGCCCGCACCGGGGATCGCCGACCTCGCCACCGCGGGCGGTCACGCCACCGTCCACCTGTCCCTCTTCGACGGCCCGGGCACCGACGCGGCCACCGTCGCCGACCGCGAGCGCCCCCGCTGGCGCACCTGGCTCGAGGAGATCCGATGACCCGCGCACGGCTCGCCCTCGCCGTCCTCACCCTCCCGGCCCTGCTCGTCGCGCTCGACCTGTCCGTGCTGCTCGTGGCCCTGCCGCGGCTCGCCGAGGACCTACACGCCGACGCGGCCCAACAGCTCTGGATCACCGACGTCTACGGCTTCCTCGTCGCCGGGTTCCTCGTGACCATGGGCAGCCTCGGCGACCGCATCGGGCGGCGGCACCTGCTGCTGATCGGTGCCGCGGCGTTCGGCGCGGCCTCGCTCGCGGCGGCGTTCGCGCCGACCCCGGAGCTGCTCATCGCCGCCCGCGCGGCGCTCGGCGTCGCCGGCGCCACGCTCATGCCCTCGGCGCTCGCGCTGGTCACGAGCCTCTATCCCGACCCGCGCCGGCAGGGCATGGCCGTCGCGACCGTCTTCTCCGCGATCATGGTGGGCGGCGCGCTCGGGCCGGCTCTCGGCGGGCTGCTGCTCGAGCACTTCTGGTGGGGCTCGGTGTTCCTGCCCGGTGTCGCGGTGATGGTGCTGCTGCTGGCCGTCGGGCCGCGCCTGCTGCCCGAGGGGCGCGGCACGGGCGTCGGGCGGCTCGACCCCGCGAGCGTCGCCCTGTCGCTGCTCGCGCTGCTGCCGGTGGTCCACGCCGTGAAGGCGGTGGCCCGGGGTGACCTCGGCGCGTCGACCGTCGTCGCACTCGTCGTCGGGGTCGCGGCCGGGACCGCGTTCGTCCGTCGCCAGCGCCGCCTCGAGCACCCGCTGCTCGACCTGCGCCTGCTCGCCCACCCGGCCCTGCGCGGCGCGCTGGGCACGATGCTGCTCGGCGGCGTGGTGATGGGCGGGATGTTCCTCGTGGTCACCCAGGACCTGCAGCTCGTGGCCGGCCTCGACCCGCTCACCGCGGGCCTCGCGACGCTGCCCGGCACCGTGGCGATGCTGGTCGGGGTGCTCGCGGGCCCGGTCCTCGCGCGGCGCGTCCGCCCGGCGTGGGTGATGGCCGGCGGCACGGCGCTCACGGCGGTCGGGCTCGCCGGCGTCGCGCTCGCGGCGCCCGCCGGCACCGTGCCGATGATCGCCGCCTTCACGGTCGCGCTGTTCGGGATGGGCCTGCCCGGCGGGCTCGGCGTGGGCCTCGTGGTCGGGTCGGCCCCGGCCGCGCAGGCCGGGTCGGCGTCCTCGCTCTCGGAGACCGGTCAGGAGCTCGGCATGGCGGTGGGGCTCGCCGGGATGGGCAGCCTCGCGGTCGCCGTGTACCGGACCCTGCTGCCCGCCGACGTCCCGGCGGCCGCCCGCGAGGGGCTCGCCGGCGCCGTGACCAGCGCCGACCCGGACGTCCTCGGGCCCGCCCGCGACGCGTTCACGAGCGCCGTCTCCGTCACCGCCGCCGTCGCAGCCGTCCTCCTGCTCGCGGTGTCGGCGCTGGTCGTGGCGACGCTGCGGCACGTGCCGGTGACGCCGGCCGCGGAACCGGCGCTCGTCTGATCACGCCGCGCGCCACCGCCCGGGTGGGACCCCGTGCTCGGCACGGAACCGACGCACGAAGTACCCGGCGTCGCGGAACCCCACCCGGGCGGCGACGGCGGCCACGGTCAGGTCGGTGTCGTGCAGCAGTCGGCGGGCCTCCCGCAGGCGCCGCTCGGTGATCCACTGCTGGACCGTGCGCCCGGTGCGCCGCCGCACGATCGTCGTCACGTGACCCGGCGTGAGCCCGACCGCGGACGCCACGTCGCGCAGGGACAGCGGCTCGCGGAACCGGCGCTCGACGACGTCGAAGACCGCCGCGAGCAGGGGCTCGTCGCGGTCGCGGAGCTCGTCGGTGACGACGGCCTCGAGCCGCGTGAGCCCGACGAGCAGCAGGGTCAGGTACGCCCGGACCGCCGCCGCGGCGCCGTCCCGGCGTTCCCGCAGCTCGGCGTCGAGGGCGCGGACGTGCGCCAGCCACCCCGCCCGCTCCCCCGCCGGCACGCTGAACCGCTGGCCGCCGGCCCGCCCGGGCCCGACGAGCGGGGCGAGCAGCGGGTGCGAGCGCCACGAGACCAGCGAGCCCGTGGTCGCCGGGTCGACGACGTCGGCGGGGAAGAACACCATCCACACCTCGGTGTCGGGCTCGACGTGCCCGGCGTGCGGCGCGACGACCGCGCCGGGCGCGAGGACGAGCACGTCACCCGGCGCGAGCGGGACGTCGCGGCCGTCCACCCGCATCGTGCTGGTCCCGCGCTCGACGAGCAGCAGCAGGAGGAAGTCGTGCGCATGCGGCTCGCTGACGGACGGTCCGGCGGACGCGCGCCCGCCGACCGAGCGCGCGACGGTGACGTCGAGCCCGTCGGCGGACCGCGGGTAGCCGACCAGCCGGACATCCGAAGAACGTCCTATCGTGGTCGCGCTCCGTCCCTTGTCGCCTGGTGGGGACACGGCGATCGTGGACGTCGACACCGAATCCCGTTCCACGAGGAGAGTCCAGCATGACGGAGCCGGAGCACGCCACCACCTCGGGCCGGGCCTACCTGCCCGGGATGCCCGGGGGTGCGCCTCAGTTCCTGTACGACGTGATGAGCCGCGTGCTCGGGGCGGGCCCGTCGCACCGGCGCCTCGTCGAGCAGGCCGATCCTCCGCGCGACGGGCGCGTGCTGGAGATCGGCTGCGGGACCGGCAACGTCCTCGCCGCGGTGGCCCGCCGCCACCCCGACGTCGAGCTGATCGGTCTCGACCCGGACCCCGCCGCGCTGGCGCGTGCCCGCACCAAGCTCGGTGACGGCGTGCGCCTGGAGCAGGGCTTCGCCGACGACCTCCCGCTGCCCGACGGCCACGTCGACCGCGTGCTCTCGTCCCTGATGCTCCACCACCTGCCGGCCGACCAGCAGGCGCGCGCCCTGCGCGAGGCGCGCCGGGTCCTGCGGCCCGGCGGCACGGTGCACATCGTGGACATGGAGGGCGAGCGCTCGACCGGCCCGGTCTCCCGGGCGGCCGGCGCGGCGATGCACGCGATCAGCCGGGTGCAGCGGAGCGAGGGACACGGCCACGGCCACGGACATACGCACGGCCACGGGCACGAGGAGGACCTGCGCCCGCAGCTCTCCCCCGTCGACGACGTCGTCGCGCTCCTGACCGACGCCGGCTTCGTCGACGCCGAGGTCGTCGAGCGCCGCCGGTGGGTGTTCGGGACGCTCGCCTTCTATCGGGCGCGGGTCACAGCAGCCGGGTGATGGCGGCGGTGGAGCGCCGGATGTCGTCCGGGGTCGTCGACCAGTTCGACACCGACAGGCGCACCGCCGGACGGCCCTGCCACACGGTCGTCCCGACCCAGCAGGTGCCGTCGCGCGCGACGGCGGCGGCGAGCTCGCGCGCGTCGCCGTCGCGCGGGCGGAAGAGGACCTGGTTGAGCACCACGTCGTTGAGGATCTCGATGCCGGGGTGCGTGCCGAGGTCGTCGGCGGCCTGGCGGGCGAGCGTGCAGCAGCGCTCGACGAGGTCGGCGACGCCGTCGCGGCCGAGGTGTCGCAGGGCGGCGTGCACCGGGAGCGCCCGCGCGCGCCGCGAGCTCTCGGGGACGCGGCTGGAGGGGTCGGCGACCTCCATCGGGAGGTAGGCCGCGGACAGGCTCATCGCCGCGGTCAGCGCCGCCGGGTCGCGGACGATCGCCATGCCGCAGTCGTAGGGGACGTTGAGCCACTTGTGGCCGTCGACGGTCCACGAGTCCGCGCGCTCGGCGCCCGCGACCAGGTGGCGACGCTGCGGGGCGGCCGCGGCCCAGAGCCCGAACGCCCCGTCGACGTGCAGCCAGCGCTGGTCCCGGGCGGCCACGACCTCGGCGATCGCGTCGAGCGGGTCCGACGCGCCGGTGTCGACCTGCCCCGCCTGCGCGCACACGAGGACGGGGCCGTCGATCGACGCCAGGAGGTCGGCCAGCACGTCGGGACGCATTCGTCCCTGCTCGTCGGCGGGCACGCGCACCGCGCGCCCCGAGCCGAAGCCGAGCAGGCGCAGGGCCTGCAGGATCGTCGAGTGGGCCTGCTCGCCGACCACGACGGTCGGCACCGGGGCGCCGGCGAGCCCGTCGGTCCCGACGTCCCAGTCGGCCGCCGCGAGCAGGGCGTGCCGGGCCGCGGCGAGGCACACGACGTTGGCCATCTGCGCACCGGTGACGAAGCCGAGCGCGCTGCCGGCGGGGAGCCCGAGCAGGTCGACGACCCACCGGCCGGTGACCTCCTCCACCGCGGCCATCGCCGGCGACATCACGCGGGCGGCGACGTTCTGGTCGGCCGCCGACACCATCCAGTCGGCGCCCAGCGCCACCGGCAGCGAGCCGCCGGTGACGAACCCGAAGTAGCGCGGCCCGGGCGTCGCCACCAGCCCGGGGTCGAGCGCGGCGGCGAGGTCGTCGAGGACCTGCGGGGCCGGGGTGCCGCGCTCCGGAAGCTGGCCGTCGAGGGCGAGCGCCCCGTCGACGGGCCGACCGACCGGGCGCTCCGGCAACGACGCGAGCCAGTCGCCCGCGAACCGCCGGGCCCGGTCGAGCGCTTCCTCCCACACGCGGCAGGACGCTACGCGGCGGGCCAGTCCAGGGGTTGATCACTCCCGCGCGGCGTCGAGCGGCGGGCGTGCGCCAGGGCCCAGGCCCCGAGCAGGGCCACCACCAGCACCTCGGCGAGCGCGAGGCCCCGCTCGAGCAGGCCCAGCGGGACCGCGCGCCACCACGGCACGCCGGTCACTCCGCGCAGCGCGATGGCCCCGACGATCGGGAGGAACGACGCCAGCGCCAGCCACGAGCCGATCCGCACCCCGATCCGGAACGGGCGGGCGGCCGGGTCGTGGCGGTGGCGCCGGGCGAGCAGCAGCGCGCCGAGGGGCAGGGCGATGAACGCGACGAGGCTCGCGTAGCGGTGGATGTAGCCCGAGAGGCTGGGCCCGATCGACCAGTTGGTCTTCTCGAACGCGACGACGAGGACCAGCCCGACGCACCACGCCCCGAGCAGCACGACCGGCAGCGAGCGCGCCGGCGCCAGCCGCGCGGCGACCAGCGCCGCGATCACGCCCGCCGACCCCAGGGCCAGGGCGACCACCGCGACGTCGAAGAGCCACCCGCCCGGGACCAGCGCGTACTCGCTGATCGTGCGCCGGACCGGGTCGACGCGCGACGAGGGCCCGACGAGGTGCATCGCGCCGATGACCACGAGCGCGAGCAGCACGCCCGCCATCCCGGCCCGCGCGCCGGGCTCCACGACCCGTGGACCCGTTCCCAGCTCGGAGGTCGTCACGACGGGGTCAACGTGACGGGTGCGCGCCGCGTTCCTCGACCGCGGCCCCGAAGCCGTCGGCGAGGCCCACGCACCGCTCCCCCGCGAAGAGGCCGGCCCGGTAGCGGTGGCCGTCGGGGGTCTCGTCGACGGCGAGGGCGACGTCGTAGGTGCGGGGGTGGGCGACCTCGGCGACGTACTGCACCTCCCACGCGCTCGGGGCCAGCGCCTCGGGCGGGCCGCCGTCGCGCGGGGCGTCGAGGTGGTCGCTCTGCCAGGTGGCGACCGCGTCGGCGTACCAGGACAGGACCGCGACGTTGTTGACGTGGCGGTTGGTGTCGACGTCGCCGATGCGCGTGGTGATCGTGTGGCCGAACGGGTACGAGGCGCGGTCGTGGCGCCCGGCGTCCGGACGGGCCGGGACGCCGCCGGGCTCGTCGATCACCATCGCGGCGAGGTCGGCCCGCAGCTCGTCGGGCAGGCCGCACGGACCGGCGCCGCCGGCCAGCACGGTCACCGAGTCGGAGATCGCGACGCACCGGTCGCCGGCGAACACCCCGTGCCCGTAGGAGTACGACGACCCGCCGACGCGCCGGACACCGGTGCCGACGCGGTAGTCGTCGCCGAGGGTCATCGGCGCGAGGGCGCGGATCCGCTGGGCGGCGAGCAGCACGCGGAACGACCCGAACCCGCCGTCCTCGACGAGGCGCCGGAAGCGGGGCAGCTCCGCGGCGATCCGCGCCTCCTCGAACCACCGGGCCAGCGCCACGGTCGTCACGCGGCCGTCGCCGCCGAGGTCGGCGTAGCGCGGCGACAGCGGCCGGAGCACGGGGAACGCGGCCACGTCGGTGAGGGCGTCGCCGTCCTCGGCCAGCGAGGGACCGGCGGACAGGACCGTGGTGGGGTCGGCCATGCGGTCCATCGTGGGCGACGCTGACCGGTGGGGCCCGTCGCCACCGCCCGGATCACATGTGACGGCGTCCGCCGGGATACCCGGGGCCCGTGACCGACTTCCCGCCCGGGTTCTTCGACCGCGCCGACGACGGCGACGACGCCGGCTTCTACGGCCCGCCGCGCCTGGTGCAGCACATCGACGACGGCGCGATCGCCGCGGTCGGCGCGTTCTACGACGAGGTCGGCGTGGACGGCGACGTGCTCGACCTCATGAGCTCCTGGGTCTCCCACCTGCATACACGCCCGCGCCACCTCACGGTGCTCGGGATGAACGCGGCCGAGCTCGACGCCAACCCCATGGCCGACGAGCGCGTGGTGCGCGACCTCAACGCCGACCCCGCGCTCCCCTTCGCCGACGCGGTCTTCGACACCGTCGTCTGCACCGTCTCGATCGACTACCTCGTGCAGCCGGTCGCCGTGTGCGCCGAGGTCGGCCGGGTGCTGCGCCCGGGCGGGACGTTCGCGCTGACGTTCTCCAACCGCTGCTTCCCCACCAAGGCGATCCGCGGCTGGCTGGCCGCCGACGACCGGCAGCGCGCGGCCATCGTCGCGACCTACCTGCGCGACGCCGGCGCGTTCGACGAGGCGGTGGCGCAGCGCCGGGAGTCCTCCGACGACCCGGTGATCGCGGTCCACGCCACCCGCCGCGGCTAGGGCGGCGCGAGGGGCACGGTGCGCATGATCGAGGGCCTTGCAGACCTGCCGACCGTGCCCCTCGCCCCCCGCGACCACCCTGTCCCTACTCCGCGACGAGTCGCTCCAGCACCGCGCGGGTCGCGTCGTCGGCGGGGACGAAGGACTCCAGCGACAGCTCGTCCAGCGTCACGTCCCAGGCCGCGCCGAAGTGCGTGATCGTCGAGTAGAGCCGCAGGTCGCCGTCGGGGTGGGCGATGTGCAGCGGGAGCATCACGTGCGCCGCGCGGGCCGCGGGGCCGGTCGGGGCGGGCGGGACGTAGCCGGTGAGCTCGTCGCGCAGCGCCACGAGCCGCGGGTCGCCGGTGAGGTCGCTGAGGCGCTCGAGGCGGTGCAGGAGGTGCCCGGCCCACTCCGGCAGGTTGCGGACGTGGGGCGCGAGGCCGTCGGGGTGCAGGCTCAGGCGGTAGACGTTGACCGGCGGCTCGAGCAGCGCCGGGTCCAGCAGCGCCAGCAGGGCGCTCACGGCGCGGTTGGCCATGACGACGTCGCCGCACCGGTCGACGACCAGCGCGGGGAACGGCTCGTGGCCGGTCAGCAGGTGCTCGAGGGCGCCGCGGACGGCGTCGAGGGCGCGGGCGTCGAGCCGGGACTCGCTGTAGGTCGGGGCGAAGCCGGCCGCGAGCAGCAGCGTGTTCCGCTCGCGCAGCGGCACCTCGAGGTGCTCGCAGAGGTCGACGAGCAGCTCGCGGCTGGCCCGGGCCCGCCCGGTCTCGACGAAGCTCAGGTGGCGGGTGGAGACGCCGACGTCGAGGGCGAGGTCCATCTGGCTGCGCCGGCGGCGGGTGCGCCAGCCGCGCAGCAGGTCCCCGGGGGCCGGGCGGGACTCGGTCGTCGTCACGGCCACGACGCTAGGGCGCGCCCGCTCCGGCGGCCATGACCTCCGAGGTCATCGACCCGCTTACCCGCGGCGCCGCAGGGTTCTCCCCGACAACCCCGAGCGAGGAGGCCCCATGAGCACCACGACCACCACCCCCGTCACCGACACCCAGCGCACCCTGCGCGGCGTCCTGCGCCTCGACGCCGCCGCCTCCGGCGCCCTGGGGGTCGCCGCCGCGGCCGGCGCCGGCGTGCTCGACACGCTGCTCGGCCTGTCCACGCCCCTGCTGCTCGGCGTGGGCGTGTTCCTCGTCGTCTACGCCACCGGGCTCGTGCTGCTCGCGGCGCGCCCGGCGATCCCCCACCCCGCGACCTGGGTCGTCGTGCTCGGCAACAGCGCCTGGGTGCTGATGAGCGTCGGGCTCGCGGTCGGCGCGTGGGAGCAGCTGACCGTGCTCGGCGCGGTCGTCGTCCTCGCCCAGGCCGCGGCCGTGGCGGTGTTCGCCGACCTCCAGTGGGCGACGGGCCTGCGACGCCGGTGACGACCCCATGAGGAGGCTTCAGCGCCGCCGCGGGAACCCGAACCGGACCGACACCCCGGGCGACCACAGCACGTGGTCCGGCGGACGGTCGGCGAGGTCCGGGAAGCCCGCGGCGGCGAGGAGCGTGTCGTCGAGGTCGAGGACCTCGGCGTCGTACAGCGGCCACGGCTCGTGAACGTTGGGGACGTACCAGTCCCGGCGCGCGTGGCGCTCGTGCAGGCCCCACCGGGCGGTGAGGAAGTCCTCGAGAGAGTTAGCCGGCCGGGGGTCGCCGACCCGGACCCGCACCCGGCTCGGGTGCGGGCGGCGGGTCACGTACGTGTGCTCGTCGGCGTCGTCGGTGACCGCCATCGACGCCCACCGGTACGGCAGCCCGAACGCGGCCCGCGCGCCGGCGACGACCGCGAGGCGCGTGGCGTCGAGGCTGCGGAAGACGATGCCGCGGACGCCGCGGTCGTCGACGGTGTAGCAGCGGACGTTGGTCTCGGCGAACGTCCCGAACCAGGGCACCGACGGCCCGCGCAGCACACCGGCGCCGACCATGCGGAACGGCACGAGCCCGACCCAGGTGACGCCGTCGTGCACGTCCGGGTGCACGCCGGGCGGCAGCAGCGGCGCCACGAGCGCTGGGTCGACCGCCCAGTGCAGGAACGCGACGTCGCGCCAGCGCTGGGTCATCATCGTCGGCCCGGCGTAGCCGGGGGCCTCGCGGGTCACGGGCTCGGTCACGCCCGGAGCCTCCCCCTCGCGGCGGCCCGCCACACCCCGATCTCCGCCCCGAGGAGGAGGCGACGCGGGGTCGCGGCCCGCCACGATGACGTCATGCGCACCGCCGAGGACCTGGCCCTGCTCCTGCACGACCCCGACACCGGCGCGCCCCTGGTGGACTCGACGTCCCTGCCGCGCGGGCTCGCCGGCGCCGTCGTCCTCCAGCTCGTGCTGGACGACCGCGCCCGCCTCGAGGAGCGCCGCTGGAAGACCGTCATGGGGATCGGCGACCGCACGCCGACCGGCGACCACGTCCTCGACCTCGCGCTCGAGCGCCTCCCCACCGACCCGACGCCGAAGGCGGCGATCGAGAAGCTGCAGAGCCGGGTCAAGGACCCGCTGATGGCCGGGCTCGTGCACGACGGGTCCGTGCGCCTCGAGGAGCGCACGTTCCTCGGCATGGCGCGCACCCCGTACTACCCCGCCGCCGACCGTCGCCGCCGTGACGCCGTCGCGGGCCGGATGCGCTCGGTCCTCGTCGACGGGGTGGCGCCGACCACCGACGACGCGGCGCTCGTCGCCCTCCTGCGCGCGGTCCGCGCCGAGCACAAGGTCGTCCCCGAGGGACAGGTCCCGAAGCGCGCGCTGCGCGACCGCAGCAAGGTCATCGCCGAGGGCGAGTGGGCCGGCGAGGCCGTCCGCCGGGCGATCGCCGACGTCTACGGCGCGATCGCCGCGGTGACCGCGGCGGGCGCCGCGACCACCGGCACCTGAGCGGGAATGCGCGCCGACGCGCGCCGGGTTGCACGGAACAGGTGCAGTCCCCAGCTCTGGAGGTCGTCGTGGCCCTGACCATGTTCGGTGGCCCGTTGTCGCGCAAGGTGCCCGAGACCCGGACGTTCACCGTCGAGGGCCCGGCGCACTCCCTGCTGCTCGAGCCGTTCACGCGGCGCGTGCGCGCCGAGGTCGACGGGGTGACCGTGCTCGACACGACCCGCGGCGCGCTGCTGTTCGAGACCGGGCTGCCCCCGCAGCTCTACGTGCCCGAGGAGGACTTCCGGGCCGATCTCCTCGAGCCCAGCGACACCACCACCCACTGCCCGTTCAAGGGCGACGCGACCTACCGCTCGCTGCGGGTGGGCGACCGGGTGGTGCCGGACGCGGTGTGGTCCTACCCGGACCCGATCGCGGAGTCGTCGTGGCTGGCCGGGCTCGCGGTGCTGGCCCCGGAGGCCGCCGACCGCTGGTTCGACGAGGACGACGAGGTCATCGGGCGCCTGCCCGACCCGTACCACCGCGTGAGCCTGCGCCACACGAGCCGCCACGTGACCGTCACGACCACCGACGGCGTCACCGTGGCCGACGCGGACGGCGGAGTGCTGCTGGGCGAGACCGGCCTGGTCGACCGCCTCTACGTCCCGCGTGACGCGATCTCGGCGACGCTCGAGCCCTCCGGCAAGCGCACGACCTGCCCGTACAAGGGCTACGCGACCTACTACTCGGTGCGCCTGCCCGACGGGCGCGTGCTCTCCGACGCCGCGTGGTCCTACGAGCAGCCCACCGACGAGTCCCGCGCCATCGAGGACCTCGTGTGCTTCGCGCACGACGACCTGACGGTGGCCGCCGAGGTCCGGTAGCTAGACCGGCTCCTCGTCGTCCTGCGGCTCCGGGTGGGCCCCCGTGAGGTCGGCGGCGGCGTTGCGCAGCACCTGGGCCTGCCCGGCGTAGCGGGCGGTCTCGGTGATGAGGTGCAGCAGGATCCAGCGCAGCTCGATGTGGCCGCGCCGGTCGTCGCGGACGGCGTCGTCGAGGGACTCGGCGCCGGCGAGCGCGTCGCGGCCCTTCTCGCACACCTCGAGGTAGTTGCCGACGACCTCGTCCGGGCTCTCGACGTCCGCGAGGCGGAACCCGGGCACGTCCTCATCGACGTAGCTCGGGACGTGGCGGCCGCCGCGCCCACCCCAGCGCTCGACGAGCCACGTGCGCTCGAGCTCGGCGAGGTGCTTGACGATCGCGAGCAGGCTCGGGCCGTGCTCGTCGGGCACCCGCCGGCGCAGCGTCTCCTCGTCCAGCCCGTCGAGGGCGTGCACGACGAGCGCGCGGAAGTAGTCGAGCCAGCCTTCGAGGGCCTCGCGCTCGTCGGCCACCTCGGGCGGCGACGGGCGGGGTTGCAGGGGGGCCTGGAACAGCGGCACCGGCTCTCCCGGAGTCGTATCGCTCACACCTGACACACCGTCCGTCGTCGGGCGACCGCGGAACGTTACACCGCGCGGGGGATCCGCTACTCCTCCACGAGGACCTCGAGGGCCGGCAGCGCCGCCTCGAGGGCCGCCCGCTGCTGGGAGTCCAGGCGGTCGAGCCGTTGTGCGAGCGACGCGGTGCGCTCGGTGCGGATACGCCGTATGGCGGCGTGCCCCTCCTCGGAGAGGTGGATCAGCGCGGACCGCGCGTCCTGGGGATCCGGGGTGCGGATCAGCAGGCCCGCGTCGTCGAGGGCGGCCAGCACCCGGCTCATGGTCGGCGGGGTGACCGCCTCCCGGCGCGCCAGCTCGGAGAGGCGCAGCGGGGCGTGGTCCTCGAGCGTGGCCAGCACCGACGTCTGCAGCGGCGGGAGCGCCGCCGCGGAGTCGACGCGGATGCGGCGGTTGAGCCGGCCGATGGCGAGCCGCAGACGCGACGGGAGGTCGGGATCGGACGATCCGGACCCACCGGACGGGCCCGTCTGCGTCCCGGTGGCGGAAGTGGACATGCCTCATGGTCCCACGGGCCTGTCACGGAGCGGTCAGAGCTTGCGCAGCCGGATGCGTCTGACCGAGTGATCGCCGCCCTTGGTGAGCACCAGACCGGCCCGGGAGCGGGTCGGCGCGATGTTCATCCGCAGGTTCGGGCCGTTGATCTCGTCCCACAGCCGCGCGGCCTGGGCCCGGGCCGCGTCCTCGTCCATCTCGGCGTAGCGGCGGAAGTACGACGCCGGGTCGCGGAAGGCGGTCTCCCGCAGGGCCAGGAAGCGCTCCACGTACCAGCGGCGGACATCACTCGGATGGGCGTCGACGTAGATGGAGAAGTCGATGAGGTCCGAGACGGCCAGGGCGCTCGCCCGCTCGCCGGTCTGGGGCGCCGGCTGGAGCACGTTGAGGCCCTCGAGCACGAGGATGTCCGGCCGCGACACGATCCGCTGCTCGTCGAGGACGTCGTAGACGAGGTGCGAGTACATCGGGACGGGCACCTCGGGCTTGCCCGCCTTGATGTCGGCGACGAAGCGCAGCAGGGCGCGCCGGTCGTAGGACTCCGGGAAGCCCTTGCGGCGCATGAGGCCGCGGCGCTCCAGCTCGGCGTTCGGGTGCAGGAACCCGTCGGTGGTCACCAGGGCGACGTCGGGGTGGTCGTCCCAGCGCGCCAGCAGCAGGCGCAGCAGCCGTGCGGTCGTCGACTTGCCCACCGACACCGACCCGGCGATGCCGATGACGAACGGCGTCGCCTCCTCGTCCTGGCGCAGGAACCGCCGGTAGGCGTCGAGCAGCCCCGTGTTCGCCCGGACGTGCAGGTCCAGCAGGCGCGAGACCGGCAGGTAGACGTCGCGCACCTCGTCGAGGTCGACCGGGTCGCCCAGCGAGCGCAGCTCCTCGAGCTCCTCGGCGGTCAGGGGCACCGCGCTCGTGTCGCGCAGCTGCGCCCAGGACGCACGGTCGAAATCGACGAACGGGCTGCCGCTCACCGGCTCATCCCCCGGGCTCCGTCGCACATGGCGGCACATTGTCGTCGGGGACGTGGGGTGCCCCGCCACCGGCTGCGGCGCAGCTCACCTCACTCCCGGCCGACGGGTCGAGCTCCGCACGCTACGTCTCCCGCTGCTGCGCGGTCGCCACCAGCGCGTACTCCACGACGCACACCTCGGGCGGCAGGCCGAGCACGTGCACCACGGCGGCGGCGACCTGCTCGGGCGTCAGGCCCAGGCCGTGCATCCGCTCGCGGAAGGCCGTGACGTCGTCGCGCCCGGGCTCGTCACCGGCCATGAGGTCGGTGGCGACGAAGCCCGGCGCGACGGTGGTGACGCGGACCCCCCGCGCGCCGGCCTCCCGGCGCAGGGTCTCGTCGACGGCGTGCGCGGCGTGCTTGCTCGCCGCGTAGACCCCGCCCGCCGCCGAGGGCACGCGCCGCCCGGACATCGAGGAGATCGTCACCCAGCTCGCGCCGTCGCCCAGGTGCGGCAGCGCCGCGCGGGCCGTCGCGAGCAGGCCGTGCACGTTGACGTCGAACACCTCGCGCCAGCGCTCCGGGTCCGTCTCCCCCACCGCGCCCAGGTGCATCGTCCCGGCGGCGGCCACCACGGCGTCGATCCCGCCGAGGGCGCCGGCGAGCTCGTCGACCGCCCGCGTGACGGCCGCCGCGTCGGTGACGTCGGCGACAGCGGCGTGTCCGCCGACCTCCTCGGCGAGGGTCGCGAGCCGGTCCGCGCGCCGGGCCAGCAGCCCGACGCGGGCCCCGGCGGCGGCCGCCGCCCGCACCACCGCGGCCCCGATGCCCGAGGACGCGCCGGTCACCACCACCCGCCGCCCGTCCAGCCCGTCCAGCGCTCCCACGGTGATCACCGTAGAGGGCGGTGCCCGCCCCCGCGGCTACGCTCGTCGCCATGGTGAACGTGGCGACGAACGACCGCGTGGGACGCGAGGAGCTCGACGCGTTCCTGCGGACGCGGCACAAGGCGATCGTCGTGACCCGGCGCGGCGACGGCGGCGACCAGACCTCGCCCGTCACGCTGGGCATCGACGCGCAGGGGCGCCTGCTCGTGTCGACCTACCCCGAGCGCGCCAAGGTCACCAACATCCGCCGCGACCCGCGGGTGGCCATGTGCGTGCTCTCCGACGACTTCGACGGTCCGTGGGTGCACGTCGAGGGCACCGCCGAGGTCCTCGACCTCCCCGACGCGCTCGAGCCGCTGGTGGAGTACTTCCGGTCGATCTCCGGCGAGCACTCCGACTGGGACGAGTACCGCGAGGCGATGTCGCGCCAGGGCAAGTCGCTGATCCGGCTGACGGTGGAACGCTGGGGGCCGATTGCCACCGGCGGCTTCCCGGCCCGGTTGGCGACGGGCTGAGTCGGGGACAGAGGAGATCGTGGACGTCCTCCTGTCGGTGCTCGGACTCGTCGGGTTCGTCGCCGTCACCTTCGGCACCGCCATCTTCGTCGCGGCCGAGTTCTCCCTGACCAGCCTCGAGCGCAGCCAGATCGACAACCACGTCGCCGAGGTCGGCGACCGCCGGTCGAAGATCGTGCAGCGCGCGCACCGCAACCTCTCCTTCGAGCTCTCCGGCGCCCAGCTCGGCATCACGATCACCACGCTGATCACCGGTTACCTCTCCGAGCCCGCGATCGCGACGCTGATCTCGCCGCTGCTCGAGGACCTCGGGCTGCCCGCGGGCGCGGCCGGCGGCACGGCGGCGGTGATCGCGCTGATCGTCGCCACCGCGCTCTCGATGACCTTCGGCGAGCTGGTGCCGAAGAACCTCGCGATCGCCCGCCCGATGGGCACCGCGCGGATGGTCGCCGGCATCCAGGCCGGCTTCTCGCGGGTGTTCTCGTTCTTCATCAGCGGGCTCAACGGCTCGGCCAACTGGATCGTCCGGCGCCTCGGCGTCGAGCCCGCGGAGGAGCTGCGCTCGGCGCGCTCGCCGCAGGAGCTCGGCTCGCTGGTGGCCACGAGCGCCCAGCAGGGCACGCTCGACGAGGGCACCGCCGAGGTGATGGCGCGCTCGCTGCGCGTCGGTGAGCGCCGGGCCGACGAGCTGATGACCCCGCGCGTACGGGTCGAGTCGCTCTCCCAGGACGCCACCGTCGACGACCTGCTCGCCGCCACCGTGCGCACCGGGTTCTCCCGGTTCCCCGTGGTCGACCGCGACCTCGACGACATCCGCGGGGTCGTCCACGTCAAGCAGGCGTTCTCGGAGCCACGCGCCAAGCGCCCCACCACCAAGCTGCGCAACCTCATGCGTACCGCCACCACCGTGCCCGACTCCCTCGACGGCGACGAGCTGCTCGACCGCCTGCGCGGCGCCGGGCTGCAGATGGCGCTGGTGGTCGACGAGTACGGCGGCACCGCCGGCATCGTCACCCTGGAGGACCTCGTCGAGGAGATCGTCGGCGACGTCCGCGACGAGCACGACCGCGGCGAGGCCGCCCGCGTGCGCGGCGAGGGCGACGACACCTGGATCGTCTCCGGGATGCTGCGGCCGGACGAGCTCGCCGACGCCGTCGGCTGGTCGTTCCCCGAGAGCGAGGTCTACGAGACGCTCGCCGGCTACATCGTCGCCGAGCTGCAGCGGCTCGCGAACGTCGGCGACGCCGTCACCTGCGACGAGTGGCAGCTGATCGTCACCCGCGTCGACGACCGGCGGATCGCCGAGGTCCGGGTGGTGCGACCACCCCAGGTCCCGGCCGCGGTCACCACCGACGGGACGGAGGCGCCCGCATGAGCGACACCGTCGCGCTGCTGCTGATGCTCGCGCTGCTGCTCGCCAACGCGTTCTTCGTCGGCGCCGAGTTCTCCCTGATCACCGCCCGCCGCGACCGCCTCGAGGCCCTGCAGGCCGAGGGCACGTCCGGCGCGGCGACGGTGCTGCGGGCCTCCGAGCACCTCTCGATGATGCTGGCGGCCGCCCAGCTGGGCATCACGATCTGCTCGCTGGCCCTCGGCTCGCTCGGCGAGCCCGCGGTCGCCCACCAGCTCGAGGGCGTCCTCGAGCCGCTCGGCGTCCCCTCGGTGCTCATCCACCCGATCGCCTTCGTGGTCGCGCTGACGATCGTGACGATCCTGCACATCGTCATCGGCGAGATGGTCCCGAAGAACATCGCCATCGCCGGGCCGGAGCGCACGTCGCTGTGGCTGGTGCCCGCGCTGGTGGCGTTCCTCAAGGTGACGCGCCCGATCATCACGGTGCTGAACTGGTGCGCCAACCACGTCCTGCGGCTCTTCGGGGTCACGCCCGTCGACGAGCGGGAGGCGGCGTACACGCCGCAGGAGATCGCCGAGATGCTCTCGGAGTCGCGGCGCGAGGGGCTGCTCGACGCCTCGCAGACCCGCCGGCTGACCCAGGCGCTGACCTCGGCCGAGCACACGGTCGCGGACGTGACGATCCCCCTGGACCGCGTCACCGTCCTGCCGCCGAACCCGACGGTCGGGGCGGTCGAGGAGGCCGTCGCCCGGACAGGCTTCTCGCGGTTCCCGGTGCAGGCGGGGCAGGCGCCCGACGCCCACCCGCGCCTCGACACCAACCCGTTCGAGGCCGGCACGACGCCGATCTCGCCGGCCGACGACGACTCCGAGCACGCCCCGGTCGTCGCGCTCGACGGGTACCTGCACGTCAAGGACGTGCTCGACCTGGGCAACGGCGACGGCGACGGGCAGTCCGACGACATGGCCGCCGACCGCCCGGTCCCCGTCGAGCGGGTCCGCGCACTGCCCGAGCTGGCGCTCTCGGCGCCGGTCGACGAGGCGCTCGCGGCCCTGCGCCGCGAGGGCAGCCACCTCGCCCGCGCCGTCGACGACCACGGCACGACGGTCGGGCTCGTGGCGCTCGAGGACCTCGTCGAGGAGTACGTGGGCACGGTCCGCGACAGCACGCACGTGACGCGGTCGAGGGCATGAGCACCCCCCAGCTGCGCAACGAGGTGCTCGTCGTCGGCGGCGGGATCAGCGGGGTCGCGTGCGCGCGGGCGCTGGTCGCGGCCGGGGTGCCCGCGCGGGTGCTGGAGCGCTCGCACCGCGTGGGCGGGCGGATGGCGAGCAGGCCGCTGCCCGACGCTCCCGAAGGATCCGCGCACGTCGTCGACCTCGGCGCCGCGTACTTCACCGTGCGCGACGACGAGTTCGCCGCGGTCGTCGACGGCTGGGAGCGCCGCGGGCTCGCCCGCCCGTGGACCGACACCCTGGCCAGCCGCGACGAGGACGGGTCCTGGTCGTCGAAGGCCGGCCCGCAACGCTGGTGCGCGCCGGGCGGGCTGCGCTCGCTGGTCGCCGACCTCGCCGAGGACGTCACCGTGAGCACCGGGCACACGGTCACCGCGGTCGAGCCCGGCCCCGCGGTCGACGGCGCCCCCGCGCTCGCCGTGGCCCTGGCCATGCCCGATTCCCAGGCCGCGCGCCTGCTGCACCCCGCGCTGCGCGCCGCGCCGCTGGTCGCCGACCGGGACTGGAACCCGGTGATCTCGGTCGCGCTCGGCTACGGGCATCGCAGCTGGGAACGGTTCCCCGCGGCGTTCGTCAACGGCCACCCGGACGTGGACCTCCTCGCCGACGACGGCGACCGCCGCGGCGACGGCGCGCCGGTGCTCGTCGCGCACACCACGGCCGAGCGGGCGCGCCGCCACCTCGACGACCCCGACGGCGCGGTCGCGCCCGTGGTCGCCGCGGTCACCGAGCTGCTCGACCTGGACGACGCGCCGGCCTGGACGCACGCCCACCGGTGGTCGTTCGCCAGCCCGGCGCAGCCGCGCGAGGAGGAGTTCGCGCTCACCGACGACCTCGTCGGGCTCTGCGGCGACGCCTGGGGCAGCCCGAAGGTCGAGACGGCCTGGCGCTCCGGCACCCTGCTGGGCCGGGCGATCGCGACACGCGTCGTCTGCTGAGCGGTCGGCCGGGCACCGGTCACCGCGCACCGTGACCGACCCGTGACCGCCGACCGCGCGGTGCGTCCCGCCCGTCGTCACCGAGGCAACCTGACCGATCTCCGACGTCCGGTTCGTCTACTGTCGCTCACGGAACGGTCACGAGAAGGTCACGGCTCCCCCACCGGTGTCCGACTCATCCCCGAGGCGACGACCGACCCCGACGGTGTCGCCAGGCCGTTCCGTGACCGGAAGGCAGCACGTGACACGGCAACGCTCCCCCAGGGGCCGTGACGCGCACGAAGGACAGCGCCGCGAGCCCCGTACCGTCCCGTTCGTCATGCCCGAGGGCGCCGTCCGCGGTGCCTCCCGGCACCGTTCCGCCGGTCGCTCCGCGATCCGGCACGGCGCGGTGGCCGCGGGCCTGACCGGCAGCGCGCTCGCGCTGGTCGGGCCGGCCGTCATCGCCCTGCCCGACCAGGACACCCAGGACGCCTCGGCGACGCTCGAGCTCTCCGCGCAGGGTGCCGCGCTCGCGGACACGTCCAGCTCGACCGGCCCGCGCGCCGCCGTCGCCCCGGTCAGCGGGCCCGGCACGAGTGCCGCCTCGGCCGACCTCATCAAGGCCACCGAGCGCGACCGCGCCGCCGACGCCGCGACCGCGCGCGAGGCGCAGGCCCGCGAGGCCGAGCAGCAGCGCGTCCAGCAGGCCGCCGCCGAGCAGGAGCGCACCGCCTCGGTGACGAACTGCGGCGCCTCGGGCTCCTACGGCGGCGTGGCCGACTCCGTGCAGGAGGTCGGCAACGCCATGGAGTGCGTCTTCCCCGGCCACGACGTCCTCGGCGTCGGCAGCCGCGGCGGGCAGTCCGACCACCCCGGCGGCTACGCGCTCGACTTCATGACCACCAGCGGCGACGCGATCGCCGACTGCATGGTCGAGAACAAGGGCGACCTCGGCGTCGAGTACGTCATCTGGAACCAGCGGATCAACACCGGGTCCGGCTGGAAGAAGATGGAGGACCGCGGCGGCGCCACGGCCAACCACGAGGACCACGTGCACATCTCGTTCGAGCGCGGCGGCTCCCCGGACGTCTCGGCGCTGCGCAGCTGCGGCTGACACTCTCTCCTCGGCACTTCACAGGGACCTGACTCACCTGGTCCACTGAACGGGTGTCGACGGAGACGAGCGGATCAAGCACGGACAGTGACGTCGGACGCCGGGCGCTCCGCAAGGTCGCCTGGCGGTTGATGCCCCTGCTCGGGGTCCTCTACTTCGTCAACTACCTCGACCGCGTCAACATCGGCTTCGCCGGGCCCAACGGCATGAACAAGGAACTGGGCCTGACGGCGACGATGTTCGGGCTCGCCTCGGGCATCTTCTTCATCGGCTACCTGCTGCTCGAGGTGCCCAGCAACCTGGCGCTGCACCGCTTCGGCGCGCGGCGGTGGATCACCCGCATCCTCGTGTCCTGGGGGATCGTCGCGTCGATCATGGCGTTCGCCCCGAACGCCACGGTGCTGATCATCCTGCGGTTCCTGCTCGGCGTGGCCGAGGCCGGCTTCTTCCCCGGGATCATCCTGTATCTGACCTTCTGGTTCCCGGCCGAGTACCGGGCCCGCGCCGTCGGCTGGTTCATGGTCGCGGTGCCGATCTCGACGGCGGTCGGCTCGACGGTCAGCGCGCTGATCATCTCCGCGGGCGACGGCCTGTTCGGCCTGACGGGCTGGCGGGTCATGTTCCTGTTCGAGGGGATCCCGGCGATCCTGCTCGGCATCGTGACCTTCTTCGCGCTCACCGACCGGCCCGAGCAGGCCCGCTGGCTCACCGAGGACGAGCGCTCCTGGCTGCGCCGGCGCCTCGACGCCGAGGCCGCGCAGGTGGAGGCGGCCGACCACTGGCCGCTGCGCCGGGCGCTCACCGCGCCGCGGATCCTCGCGCTCGCCTTCGTCTACTTCGGCGTCACCTACGGGCTCTACGCGCTCGGCTTCTTCCTGCCGACGATCGTCTCGGACTTCGAGCAGCAGTTCGGCACCAAGCTCAGCACGATCGACAAGGGCATGGTCACCTCGATCCCCTACGTCGTCGCGGCGATCGGGATGGTGGTGTGGAGCCGCGCCGCCGACCGGGCCGCGTCCCGCACGGACGGAGGCTTCCTCGCCGGCGAGCGCGGACGGCGCTGGTGGCTCGCGCTGCCGATGATCCTCGGCGGGGTCGCCATCCCGATCGCGCTCTACCTCGAGGACCCGTACTCGGCGATGGCCGCGGTCACGGTCTGCGCGGTGGGCACCTGCGCCGCCCTGCCGACGTTCTGGCCCCTGCCCTCGCAGTTCCTCACCGGCGCGGCCGCCGCCGGTGGCATCGCTCTGATCAACTCGCTGGGCAACATCTCCGGGTTCGCCGCCCCGTACATCACGGGCGGGCTCGCCGACCTCACCGGCAGCCAGCGCGCCGGGCTCTGGGTCGTCGGGATCGTGACGGTCGTGGCCGCCGTCGTCGCGCTGTCGGTCGGTCGCCGGACGAGTCAAGCGCCCGTGAAGGAACCGACGGGTTAGGCTCCCGATCACCCGCTCGAGGGCGAGGGGACACGAACGCAGCAACCTCGAGGGGGAACCTGTGCCCGGACCTGACCGTACGGCCTGGCTGCGCCGCAAACCGGTGACCGCGATGGCCGCCGAGACCGGGGCCGACGCCGGGCGTGAGGGCGGCGACCTCAAGAGGTCGATGGGCCTCGGCCAGCTCGCGGCCATCGGCATCGGGTCCACGGTCGGCACCGGCATCTTCTTCGTGCTCTCGGAGGCCACCCCGGAGGCCGGGCCCGCGGTGGTCCTGTCCTTCGTCATCGCGGCGATCACCGCGGGTCTCACCGCGCTCTGCTACGCCGAGCTGGCCTCGGCGGTGCCGGTGTCGGGCTCGTCGTACTCCTACGCCTACGCCACCCTCGGCGAGGCGGCGGCGATGGCCGTGGCCGCCTGCCTGATCCTCGAGTACCTCGTGTCGTCGGCCGCGGTGGCGGTGGGCTGGTCGGAGTACCTCAACGCCCTGCTCGAGGCCACGATCGGCATCCGGTTCCCCGACGCGCTGTCCGGCGCGCCGGGCGCGGGCGGCGTGTTCAACCTGCCGGCCGTGATCCTCGTGGTGCTCTGCACGCTGCTGCTCATCCGCGGCGTCAGCGAGTCCGCCCGGGTCAACGCCGTCATGGTCATCATCAAGCTCGGCGTGCTGCTGCTGTTCGTGGGCATCGCGTTCACGGCGTTCAACGTCGACAACTTCGCGGAGTTCACCCCGCTCGGCTTCGGCGGCGTAGGCGCGGCGGCGGGGACGGTGTTCTTCTCGTTCATCGGCCTCGACGCGGTGTCGACGGCCGGCGAGGAGGTCCGCGACCCGCGACGCACGCTCCCCCGGGCCCTCATGCTCGCGCTGGTCACCGTCACCGCGATCTACCTGCTCGTCGCCGTGTCGGCGGTCGGCGCCCAGCCCTGGAACGAGTTCGAGGGCCAGGAGGCCGGGCTCGCCGCGATCATGGGCGAGGTCACCGGGTCCGCGTGGCCGGGCATCGTCGTCGCCGCCGGCGCCGTCATCTCGATCTTCAGCGTCACGCTGGTGACGATGTACGCGCAGTCGCGCATCCTGTTCTCGATGAGCCGCGACGGGATGCTCCCGCCCCTGCTCTCGCGGGTGAACCCCCGCACGCTGACCCCGGTCCCGACCACGGTCATCGTCGGCGTCGCCGTCGCGATCCTCGCGGGCCTGATCCCGCTCGACGTGCTCGCCGACCTGGTCAGCGTGGGCACGCTGGTGGCGTTCTCGGTGGTCTCGATCGGCGTCATGGTGCTGCGCCGCACCGCGCCCGACCTGCCGCGCGGGTTCAGGGTGCCGGGCTACCCGGTGACGCCGATCCTCTCGATCGCCGCCTGCGTCTACCTCATCTCCGGGCTGCAGTGGATCACGCTGATCGTGTTCGTGCTCTGGCTGGGCGTCGCGCTCGTGTTCTGGGCGTTCTACGGCGCGCGCCACTCGCGTCTGCGCGCGTCGGCGCAGGAGACATCCGAGGAGGAGTCGTCGTGACCGTGCTGGTCGGCCGCGTGCCCGGGAGCGACACCGGCGCCGGGGCCCTCGTGCTCGGTGCCCGCCTGGCCCGCGCGCTCGGGGGCCCGGTCGTCGTGTGCACGGTGACCTCGCCCGGCGAGGACGCCGCGCCGGACCCCGCGCCGGTCGTGGACGGCATCGACGGCGTCGACGTCGAGACGACGGTCGTCGAGGACCGCTCGATCCCCGGCGGCCTCGCCCGCGCGGCCCACGCGCACCAGGCGGGCGTGATCGTGCTCGGCGACGCGCCGCCCGGCCCGGGCTCGGTCGGCGCGCGCCTCGCCCGCTCGGCGGACGTCCCGGTGGCGCTGGTCGGTGACGACGCCGTCCACGACGGCCCGGTCACGCGCGTGACGTGCGCGTGGGGCGGCGGCCGCCACGCCTCCCGGGTGCTCGCCACGGCCGTCGACCTCTCCCGCCGCACCGGGGCGTCGCTGCGCGTCGCCTCGTTCGGCCCCCAGCGCGGGCCGACCGTGCCGCCGGAGGCGGGCCTGCACGCCGAGGAGGTCGTCGTCGAGCAGTGGCGCGAGCAGATGGTCGCCGCCCAGCGCGCGGCGCTCACCGAGCTCGGGGTCACCGACGCCGAGACCCTCGCGGTCGCCGGGGCGAGCGTCGAGGAGGCGGTGGAGAGCATCGGCTGGGACGACGGCGAGATCCTCGTCGTCGGCGCCAACGCGGCCGGCACCGCCACGCGTGTGCTGCTCGGCGACCCGGGCGGCGCGATCGTCCGCGGGGCCCCGGTGCCCGTCGTGCTCACGCCCGGGACGACGACGCTGGCCTAGGCGCTCGCCCGCCGCTCCCGCGGCGTCATGCCGAAGGCGTCCTTGAACCGGCGGCTGAAGTGCGCGGCGTCGCGGAAGCCCCATTCGTGCGCCACGGTCGCGATCGCCTTGTGCCGGGCGCCGGGCCGGCCGAGCTCGTCGTGGGCGGCCTCGAGGCGCCGCCCGATGATCGTCTGCTCGAGGCTGCTGCCCGCCCGGGCGAAGAGCTCGTAGAGCTGGCGGCGGGAGATGTTGTGGACCGCGGCGATCTCGTCGGGGCCGAGGTCGGGGTCACGCAGCCGCTGCCGGAGGTACTCGTGGATCTGCGCGAGCAGCGTCTCGTGGTGGAGTGGCCGGGCGACCCGGTCGCCCTGCGTCGAGGCGATCAGCGCGCGGACGAGGTCGATGCTCGCCGCCCCGACGGCCGCCGCCTGCTCGCCGGCCTCGAGGCGGTCGGCCGCGGCGAAGAGGTCGACGACGTGGCGGCTGACGAGCCCCGCGAGCGGGCTCGCGTCGAGGCGGGGCGCCGCGTCCCGGATGACCTCCGTCGGGAGGCCGAGCGCGTCCAGCGGCACCTGGAGCGCCCGCGACGCCCCCGACGTCGCCCACGAGAACGCGAACGGCGCCGTGAGGTCGACCAGCATCAGCCGGCCCGGGGCGACCGTCTGCTGGTGGCCGAACTGCTCGTGCCTGGCGGTGCTGCGCTCCTGGACCGCGAGCGCGACGATCGGCGCCTCGTCGCGGCGGGCGCGGCGACGGTCGCGGGACATCGCCATCCCCGACGACTCGCTGCGGAACAGCGGGAGGCGGCCGAGCTGCCAGAGGTCCATGCGCGCGTGGAGGTCGGGGTGCGGCGCGAGCGTGACGGTGGCGGCGCTCGTCTCGGCCATCAGCGTCGTGACGAGCTCGGCGCGCTCGGCCGCCGGGGCGTCCCGGGAGTCGAGCACCAGCATGGTGACTCAGCGTAGAGACGAGCCGCGCCGATACCAAGGCTCCGAGCGCATCCTGGGGCAAGAACCGCGCACCGTCGGGCAACTCCGACATCGACGGTCTACCTACGGTGATCACACTCTAGGCCGATCGAGGAGTCCGACCGATGACCCACGCTGCCCGCACCCCCGACACCATCGTCCTGGTCCACGGCTTCTGGGTGACCCCGCGCTCCTGGGAGCAGTGGGTCGCCCACTACGAGGCGAAGGGCTACCGGGTGATCGCCCCGGCCTACCCGGGCTTCGAGGCCGAGGTCGAGTCGCTCAACGCCGACCCCTCCCCCGTCGAGGCCCTCACGATCCCCGCGATCGTCGAGCACCTCGAGGAGATCCTGCGCGGGCTGTCCTCCCCGCCGATCATCATCGGGCACTCGGCGGGCGGCGCGTTCACCCAGATCCTGCTGGACCACGGCTTCGGCGCCGCCGGCGTCGCGCTGAACTCGGCGCCGACCGAGGGCGTGCCGGTGATCCCGCTGTCGCAGGTCAAGGCCACGTTCCCGGTGCTGAAGAACCCGGCGAACCGCCACCGGGCGATCCGCTACGACTTCGAGCACTGGAACTACGCGTTCACCAACACCTTCCCCGAGGAGCAGGCCCGCGCCCTCTACGAGCGCTACGCCGTGCCGGTGTCGGGCGGCATCCTGTTCGAGAGCGCGCTGGCGAACCTGACGCCGGGCCACCAGGGCACCTGGGTGAACTACGGGAACGAGGACCGGGCGCCGCTGCTCTTCGTCGGCGGGAGCTGCGACAACATCATGCCGCCGAAGGTGCAGTGGTCGAACGCGGCGCACTACCGGGCCGAGAAGACGATCACCGAGGTCGTCGAGTTCGGCAGCAAGCCGCACCTCCTGCCGGCCGCGCCGGGCTGGGAGGAGATCGCCGACTACGTCCTGGCCTGGGCCGTGCGCCACGCGACGACCCCGCCGCCGGTCGTGCCCGCCCCGGACGCGCCCACGGAGGCGATCACGGTCTGAGCGGTCGGGACGCCAACTCCGGATGACAGACGCGTGGCGTCAACCTAGATTGACACGCATGGCTGATGCGACGGCGGTGGCGGCGGCGGCGTCCTCGCGCGACCCGGCGACCGGGCTCGCGGCGGTGGCGTCGCTGCGCACGCTCCTCGAGTCCCTGGAGGAGCTGCAGGTGCGCAACGCGCGCGACCAGGGCTGGTCGTGGCAGGCGATCGCCGAGGGCCTGTCGGTCAGCAGGCAGGCGGTGCACAAGAAGTACCGCCGCGACATCGCGTGACGGGAGGTCGACGTGTTCGAACGATTCACCGAGCCGGCGCGGCGGGTGGTGGTGCTCGCCCAGGAGGACGCCCGCGAGCGCGCCGCCGACCGCATCGGTAGCGAGCACCTGCTGCTCGGCCTGTGCCGGGCGACCGACACCCGCGCGGCCGCGCTGCTCGCCGCCCGGGGCGTCACGCGGGCCGTGGTCGAGGCCGAGCTCGGCGCCCCCGGGCCCGACCTCCCCGACCGCGCGGCGCTGGCGAGCGTCGGGATCGACCTCGACGAGGTCCGCGAGCGCGTCGAGGACGCCTTCGGCCCGGGCGCGTTGGAGAGCACGCGGGCCGGGCGGGGCCGCGGGCGGCGCTGGGGTCACATCCCCTTCGACCGCGGCGCCAAGAAGGTCCTCGAGCTCGCGCTGCGCGAGGCGATCCGGCGCGGCGACCGCTCGATCGGCAGCGAGCACGTCCTGCTCGGGATGCTGCACACCGAGACGGGGCGCGCGATGCCCCTGCTCGCCGCGCGGGGCGTCACGCTGGCGCGGATCTGCGCGGCGCTGGACGAACCGGGCGCCGCGAGCGGCTGACGGCGTCAGTACGTCGCGCTGTTGGCGTAGAAGATCAGGATGCCGAGGATCAGCAGACCACCGAGGACGAACGCGAGGTCGCTCTTCCCCCGGTAGTTCTTGCGGTTGTTCATGATGCCGCGCGCGTCGACGGCTGCGCGGAAGTACTCGGCCCAGCGCCGGCCCACGACGAACCCGAGCGTGATACCGACGACGATGCCTGCAGCCATGAGCACGCCCACGTGGACCCCCTGATCTCGTGGGCCACAGTGTCACCTCTGGCCCCACGATCGGGTGAGACCGACACGCCGAGTGGCCTCCGGCCACGTGAGTGCTTCGGGTTGTCTGGACGACCCAGAACACTCACGTGGCGCGGAGCGCCCTCACGACTCGGCGAGCTCCTCCAGCGGCGGGCAGGAGCACACGAGGTGGCGGTCGCCGTGGGCGGCGTCGATGCGGCGCACCGGCGGCCAGATCTTCGTCGGGCGCCCGCCGGCCGGGAAGGCGGCCTCCTCGCGGCTGTAGGCGTGGTCCCACGACCCGCCGAGCACCGACCGGGCCGTGAACGGGGCGTGGACCAGCGGGTTGTCGTCCGCCGGCCACTCCCCCGACTCGACCCGGGCCACCTCGCCGTGGATGGCGATCATGGCGTCGCAGAAGCGGTCGATCTCGTCGAGGTCCTCGGACTCCGTGGGCTCGACCATGAGCGTGCCCGCCACCGGGAACGACATCGTCGGCGCGTGGAAGCCGTAGTCGGCGAGGCGCTTGGCGACGTCGTCGACGGTGATGCCCGAGCTCTTCGTCAGCGGGCGCAGGTCGAGGATGCACTCGTGGGCGACGAAGTCGTCCGGCCCGGTGTAGAGCGTCGGGAAGTGGTCGGCGAGCCGCGTCGCCACGTAGTTGGCGGCCGCGACGGCGGTGAGCGTGGCGCGCCGCAGCCCGTCGACGCCCATCAGGCGCACGTACGCCCAGGAGATCGGCAGGATCGACGCCGAGCCCCACGGCGCGCCGGCGACCGGGCCGACGCCGGTGTCCGGGCCCGCCGACGGCTGGGCCGGGTGGTTCGGCAGGAACGGGGCGAGGTGCTCGGCCACGCCCACCGGACCGACGCCCGGGCCGCCGCCGCCGTGCGGGATGCAGAAGGTCTTGTGCAGGTTCAGGTGGCTGACGTCGGCGCCGAAGCGGCCCGGCCGGGCGAGCCCGACCAGCGCGTTGAGGTTGGCGCCGTCGACGTAGACCTGCCCGCCGGCGTCGTGCACCGCCGCGCAGACCTTGCGCACGTGCGGCTCGTACACCCCGTGCGTCGAGGGGTAGGTGATCATGATGGCGGCGAGCGCGTCACCGGCCTCGGCGATCACCTCGTCCAGGTGCTCGCGGTCGACGTCGCCGCGGTCGGTCGTCCGGACGACCTTCACCCGCATCCCCGCCGAGATCGCCGACGCGGCGTTGGTGCCGTGCGCCGACGACGGGATGACGCAGACGTCGCGCTGCAGGTCGCCGCGGCTGCGGTGGTACGCGCGGATGGCGAGCAGTCCGGCGAGCTCGCCCTGCGAGCCGGCGTTGGGCTGCAGCGAGACCGCGTGGTAGCCGGTGAGGTGGACCAGCCAGTCCTCGAGGTCGTGGATCACCGTCAGCATCCCGGGGGCGTCGGACTCCGGCGCGAACGGGTGCAGCCCGGCGAACCCGGGGTAGGTGATCGGCTCCATCTCCGCGGTGGCGTTGAGCTTCATCGTGCAGGAGCCCAGCGGGATCATGCTGCGGTCCAGCGCGACGTCCTTGTCGGAGAGCTCGCGCAGGTAGCGCAGGAGCGCGGTCTCGCTGCGGTGGCGGTGGAAGACCGGGTGCGTGAGGTAGCTCGACGTGCGCGTGAGCGCCGCGGGGAGCGCGTCGTCGGTGGCGGCGTCGAGGTCCTCGATGTCCATCTCGCCGGCGCCGAGCGCGCGCCACAGGGCCCGCAGGTGCTCGCGGGTCGTCTGCTCGGAACAGGAGACGCCGACGTGGTCGGCGTCGACCTCGCGCACGAGGATGCCCTCGCCGCGACACGCCGCGACCGCCCCGGCGGCGCCGCCGGGCACGCGCAGGAGCACGGTGTCGAAGAACTCGCGGTGCACGACCTCGACACCGCCCTTGACCATGCCAGCGGTCAGGACCGCGGCCATGCGGTGGGTGCGCCGGGCGATCGTGCGCAGGCCCGAGGCGCCGTGGTGCACGCCGTACATCGAGGCGATCACCGCGAGGAGCACCTGGGCGGTGCAGATGTTGCTGGTGGCCTTGTCGCGGCGGATGTGCTGCTCGCGGGTCTGCAGGGCCAGGCGGTGGGCGGGGTCGCCGTCGGCGTCGACCGACGTGCCGACGAGCCGGCCCGGCAGCTGGCGCGCCAGCCCCTGGCGCACGGCGAGGAACCCGGCGTGCGGGCCGCCGAAGCCAAGCGGGACACCGAAGCGCTGCGTGGAGCCGACCGCCACGTCCGCGCCGATCTCCCCGGGCGGGGTGACCATGGCCGCGGCCAGGAGGTCGCACGCCACGACGACGGCGGCGCCGCGCTCGTGGGCGGCCTCGACGACGGCGCGGTGGTCGCGCAGCGCGCCCGACGCGCCGGGCGCGGCGAGGAGCAGGCCGAAGAAGTCGTCATGGGGGAGGTCGGTGGTCACGTCGACGACCCGGATCTCGATGCCGAGCGCCTCGGCGCGCGTGTGGAGCACCGCGATCGTCTGGGGCAGGGTGTCGGCGTCGACGAGGAAACGCGAGCTCTTGGTCTTGTCGGCCCGGCGCAGGAGGAGCATCGCCTCGGCGGCGGCGGTCGACTCGTCGAGCATGGACGCGCCGGCCACGTCGAGGCCGGTGAGGTCGCAGACCATCGTCTGGAAGTTCAGCAGCGCCTCGAGCCGGCCCTGGGAGATCTCCGGCTGGTAGGGCGTGTACGCGGTGTACCAGGCCGGGTCCTCGAGGACGTTGCGGCGGATCACCGGCGGGGTGATGGTGCCGTGGTACCCGAGGCCGAGCATGGGCTCGAGGACGGTGTTCCGCGCGGCGAGCCCGCGCAGTTCCTCGAGGACCTGCGCCTCGGTGGCCGGCGGGGGCGGCGCCGCGCCCGTCGGGTCGTCGGACCAGTCGGCGGGATCGGTGCGGATCGACGTGGGCATCGCCCGGTCGGCGAGCTCCTCGAGCGAGCCGACACCCACCGTCTCGAGCATGCGGGCGAGACCGCGCGCGTCGGGGCCGATGTGGCGGTCGGCGAAGGGGACACCGTGCTCGAGCGCGGCGAGCGGGGCGCTCTCCCAGGACGAGGAGGATGCGGGACCGTGCGATGCGTTCATGACGCCTCCGGAGCAGGGCGAACAGGGGCCTCGCGCTCACGGACGTCACCGTCCGGAAACGCGGCCTCCCCCTCTGCCGCTGCCCGCTACGGTGCGGGCGCCTGAGAGCTTCGCCGGTGAGGTGGGCTCACCTTCGGCTTGCACCATCGGCGGGTGGACGAGCCCTCGCGGGACCGTTCACCTCTTTCCAGAGGTCGTCTCCTCCGCGCGGTCAGGGTGCCTGAGAGGTTCCGGGGAGGAGTTGCTCCTTCGGCGCCTGCACCCAGAGGCTTCTGTCTGCAGGTCTCTCCCGCGCGGCGTCCAAGTACGACGCAGGGAGGGTACCGCAGTCGACGCCGCGAGCCCACGACCTGCGTGGCCCGCGTCACCCGCTCGGCGCTCGCCGGAACGATCTCTCGGGAGTGCTCTCAGAGCTGTCCGACCGCACGACCCTCACGACACTCTCGAGAGATCATCATCGAGAGCAAGAATCGGGCCCGTCCGGCTCGCCCCAGGCGCGAGGGGCACGTAGCGCATGATCGACAGGCCGGAACGCCTGCCGAACGTGCTCCTCGACGCCGGCGTCCACGATGGCGCCTCTCACCCGGCGGAGCGGGCTCCACGGTTGCGGCGCGACGCCAGCTCGTCCTCCGGCGCGTGCTCCACGGCGGCGGCGTCGGCGCGCTCGGCCGGGAACCGCGAGATGCTGCCGGAGATCTCGCGCATGGCGCCGCCGACGGCGATGCCGAACACGCCCTGGCCGCCCTGCAGCAAATCGACGACCTCTTCCGGCGACGTGCACTCGTAGACGGTGACGCCGTCGGAGAAGAGGGTGATGCGCGCGAGGTCGCGCACGCCGTGGCGGCGCAGCTGCTCGACGGCGACGCGGATGTTGTTCAGCGAGACGCCGGTGTCGAGGAGGTTCTTGACCACCTTGAGCACCGCGAGGTCCTTGAACGAGTACAGGCGCTGCGAGCCCGACCCGGTGGCCGTGCGGATGCTCGGCACCACGAGCTTCGTGCGCGCCCAGTAGTCGAGCTGGCGGTAGGTGATGCCGACGATCTGGCAGGCGGCGGGGCCGCGGTAGCCGAGGATCTCGCCGTTGCCCGGCACGCCGTCGTCGCCGAACAGCTCGTCCGCGAAGAGCAGACCCTGCTCACCCTCCGGACCGAGGGGCTCGAGCTCGGGGCCGGCGGGACCGCCGTCCTGACCACCGCTCACCGATGTGCCTCCCTCGTCCCGTGGTGACGCCGACGGTACGAGCGGCGGAGACGGGGGTCAACGCGACGCGCGGCGACTCTCGACCTCGAGTTGAGGGTGAGAATAACGGGGCTCGCGGAACTACGTATCGGCGCCCCGGAAGTCCTCCGGGGACACCGAGTCGAGGAACTCGCGGAACTTCTCGACCTCGTCCTCCTGCTCGTCGGGGATGACGAGCCCGGCCTCGGAGAGGACGCCCTCCTCGGCGTGGATCGGCACGCCGACGCGCAGGGCGAGGGCCACGGAGTCGCTCGGGCGGGCGGACACGCGGATGTCGCCGTCGAAGACGAGCTCCGCGTAGAAGGTGCCCTCCTGCAGGTCGATGATCCGCACCTGCTCGAGGCGCCGGTCGAGCGCGCCGAGGACGTCCTTGAGGAGGTCGTGGGTGAGCGGCCGGGCCGGCTTGACGCCCTGCTGCTCGAGAGCGATGGCGGTGGCCTCGACCGAGCCGATCCAGATGGGCAGGTACCGGTCGCCCTCGGCCTCGCGCAGCAGGAGGATCGGCTGGTTCGCGGGGAGCTCGACCCGAACCCCCACGACACGCATCTCACTCATGCGACTCGCCCTCCTCGATCGAATCGAGCTCCGCGCTCCGTCACCCCGTCCACCGGTCGACGAAGCGTGACGCTACACGCTCTCCGACCCCCGCGCGCGCGTCCGAACCTGCGCCGAGGATCGCGTCGCTGAGCGGATCAGAGCCCCGCCGAGGACCACGTCACAGGCGTGTGACGTGGGCTCTCAGCGCCGCAGACCGTGGCGCAGACCCGCCCCGACCAGCAGGGCGTGCAGGCGCCCGGACAGGGCCGCGAGCTCGGACGACAGCTCCTCGGCGCGCCGCGTGGCCTCGGGTCCGCGGCTGCGGGCGACGGGCGTCACGAGCTGGGTCAGCAGGCCCACCTCGCGGTCCGCGCTGGCCCGCGCGGAGCGCAGCAGGCGCGGCTCCACGCCGAGCCGGGCGAGCGCCCCGGCGGTCCGGGCGACGAGGACGTCCTCGGGCTCGTAGCGCCCGTCGGGGTCGGCGCGCAGGATGCCGTGGTGCTCGAGGCCGTCGAGCAGCGCGGCGTCGACGCCGTCCTCGGCGAGCAGCACGTCGCGGCCCACCGAGTCGCCCTTGGTGACGGCGAGCCCGTCCGGGTCCTCGTCGGGCTCGGCGCGGTAGGCCACGGAGGCGAGGCTGCGCACCCGCGCGGACGCCCCGGTGCTCGTGAGGACGGGACCGGAGCCGTTCGGGCCACCCGGCCCGCCCGGACCGCCGGGACCGCCCGGACCGCCGGTCTCCACCGACGGCGCGCCCGCGAGCGCCACCTCGCCGCCGGTGACCGTGTCACCGGGCAGCGAGGGTCCGCCGGCCACCGGGTTGCGGTCGAACTCCTCGAGCCGCGAGCGGATGACCTTGAGCGGGAGGTAGTGGTCCCGCTGCGCCGAGAGCACGAAGCGCAGCCGGACGACGTCGTCGTGCGAGAACTGCCGGTACCCCGCCGGCGTGCGCGCTGGGCTGATCAGTCCCTCGGACTCGAGGAAACGGATCTTGGAGATCGTGATCTCCGGGAACTCGGCCCGCAGCGCGTCCAGGACCGATCCGATCGAGAGGGGGGCTCCCCCCGGTTCGGGCAGCCCGGCGGCGGTCACTCCAGCCCCGCCCCCGCCCCGGCCGACCCGCCGTCGCGGGGGCCGGTGAGGAAGACAAGCCGGAACTTGCCGATCTGCACCTCGTCGCCGTTGGCGAGCACGGCGGTGTCGACGGGCTCGCGGTTGACGTAGGTGCCGTTGAGGCTGCCGACGTCGACGACGACGAACTCCGCGCCGTCACGGCGGAACTCCGCGTGACGGCGGGAGACGGTGACGTCGTCGAGGAAGATGTCGCTGTCGGGGTGGCGCCCGGCGCTCGTGGTGTCGCGATCGAGCAGGAAGCGCGAGCCCGCGTTGGGGCCGCGCTTGACCACCAGCAGCGCGGAACCGGCCGGCAGGGAGTCGACGCCGGACACCGGGCCGCTGCGCGACTCGGCCTCGGGCTCGGCCAGGAAGTCGGCCCGGAAGACCGACGTCGTCTCGCCCTGACGCTCGGGGGGGACCGGGGGACCGCCTGTGCTCACCGTGCTCCTCCGTCGTGTCGTGCTCGTCCAGGTCGTCCCGCCCGTCCCGCGGGCCCTGCTCGACACCCTCTCCGGAGGGCGGCGGTGCGGGCTCGGTGACGGATCGTCGCGAGGTGGCCGTCACGGTACCGGTCCCTGTCACGGGGTCGAGTCCCTCCCCACCCACCGTGAGCGCACATCCGCGTGCCGTGGCGGAGCGTAGGGACGCGTCCCCTCGTCAGGGGCCCGTGACGACCCGCGCCGGGGCGTCAGGAACCGTCGATGACGGCCTGGTAGCCCTCCGCGTCGAGCAGCTCGTCGACCGCCCGCCCGTCGGGGATGCGCAGCTCCATCATCCAGCCGGAACCGTACGGGTCGGAGTTGATGAGCTCCGGGGTCTCGGACAGCGCGTCGTTGACCGCGGTGACCTCGCCGTCGAGCGGGGCGTAGATCTCCGAGACCGACTTCGTCGACTCGACCTCGGCCACGGACTCCCCGGAGGAGACCGACGAACCGACGGTCGGCAGCTGGACGAACACCACGTCGCCCAGCTGGTCCTGGGCGTAGTCCGTGATGCCGATCCGGACGACCGAGGAGTCACCCTCGGACGCAGTGATCCACTCGTGCTCGGCGGTGTAGCGCAGGCCCTCGGGGACCACCGGCGACTCCTCACGTTCGTTACTGCTCGGTCGGGTTCGGGCCGCGGCAGGCTAGAGCGCCCGGCACCCGGGGGCCAACCGCACCGGGGCGCGCGTCACGCCCGCTCGGGGAGCTGTGCGGGCTCGGTGCGCACCAGCTGGACGAGGTAGAGCGTCCCGGACCACAGGTGCAGGGCGATCCCCCACGTCGTGAACGCGTAGGCGAACGGTCGGGCGATGTCCGCGCCCCGCCAGTCCATCTGGGCCAGCAGGAGCAGCGGGAACGCGTAGAGCAGGTTCAGCGTCGCGGCCTTGCCGATGTAGAGCACCGGGAACGCGAGGTAGCCCTTGCGTCGCAGCAGGGGCAGCGCCAGCGAGACCACCAGGTCGCGGCCGATGATCAGCGCGAGCACCCACCACGGGACGATCCCCCGGATGAGGAACGCCACCAGCGTCGCGACGGTGTAGAGCCGGTCGGCGAGCGGGTCGAGCATCTCGCCGAGCCGGCTGTACTGGTCGAGCGCGCGGGCGATGCGGCCGTCGAGCCAGTCGGTGATGCCGCTGGCCACCAGGACGACCAGCGCCCACCCGTCGGCGCGCGGCCCCAGCAGCAGCCAGAGGAACAGCGGCACGCCGGCGAGGCGCACCACGCTCAGCGCGTTGGGGACGGTGAGCCAGCGCTCGTGGGCGAGCTCCCGGAGGGTCACGGGCGGCAGTATCGCAACGACCCGCTCAGCGGGCCGTCCAGCCGAGGTCCATCGTCACGGGCGAGCCGGTGAACGCCCCACCGGCCGGGGTCTGCAGGAACGCGACGACGTCGGCGACCTCGGAGGGCTCGATGAGCCGCTTGAGGGCGTGCGGTGTGAGGATCACCTCCTCGAGGACCCGGTCCTCGCTGATGCCGTGGGCCTTCGCCTGGTCGGCGATCTGCTTCTCGACGAGCGGGGTGCGCACGTACCCGGGGCAGACCGCGGTGGCGGTGATCCCGTCGGCGGCGCCCTCGAGCGCGAGGGTCTTCACGAGCCCGAGCACGCCGTGCTTCGCCGAGACGTAACCCGCCTTGAACGGCGAGGCCGCCAGCGCGTGCGCCGACGCGATCGCGACGAACCGCCCGCCGTCGGGGGCCGCGCGCAGGGCCTCCCACGCGTACTTCGCGAGCAGGAACGGGCTGGTCAGGAGGATGGCGAGCAGGGCGTCCCAGCGGTCCTCGTCGAAGTCGGCGACCGGGGAGACGTGCTGGAACCCGGCGTTGGGGACGACGAGGTCCAGGCGCCCGAAGTGCTTGAGGGCGGCGTCGACGGCCGTGCGGTTGCCCTCGCGCGTCGTGAGGTCGGCGCCGAGCGACGGGCCCGGGAGCGTCTCGTCCGCTTTGAGGTCCACGCCGAGGACCGACCACCCGTCACCGTGGAGCCGGTCGACGATCGCCCGGCCGATCCCGCTCGTCGATCCGGTCACCAGTGCTGCCCGCTGCTCGCTCATGCCCCCGACCGTAGGCTCCCGCGCCGTGATCAGCCCTGCCCTCGGGCTCCCCGCCACACCCGCTCCTCTCGTGCCCGAGGTGCGGCGGCTCGCGGTCCTGCGCGCGAACGGGCTCGGCGACTACGTGGTCGCCGAGCCGGCGCTCGCCGCGCTGCGCCACGCCTACCCGGACGCCGAGGTGACCCTGCTCGGCGCCGGCCACCACGCCGCGCTCCTCGACGGCCGCCGCTCCCCCGTCGACCGGGTCGTCACCGTGCCCCTCATGCCCGGCATCCGCGTCGGTCCCGACCCCGACGCGAGCGAGGACGAGGTCGAGGCCTGGTGCGCCGAGCAGCGTGCCCACGGCTACGACCTCGCGGTCCAGATGCACGGCGGCGGGCGGAACTCCAACGCGCTCCTGCTCCGCCTCGGCGCCCGCGTCACGGTCGGCAGCGCCACCCCGGACGCGCCGCGGCCCGACCGCTGGGTGCCCTACTGGCCCTACCAGCACGACACGATCCGCTGGCTCGAGGTCGCCGCGGCCGCCGGGGGCACGCCGCGGCGGGTGGAGCCGCGCGTGGAGGTACGCGACGAGGACCTCGTCGCCTCGCACGCCGTCGTGCCGTCCGGGGACGCGCCGCTGCTCGTCGTGCACCCCGGCGCCACCGACGCCCGCCGCTGCTACCCCGAGGAGCGTCTGGGGGCCGTCGCGCAGGACCTGGCCGACCGGGGCGCCCGCGTCGTCGTGGTCGGCGGTCCCGGGGACGCCGCGCGGGTGGAGCGGGTGGTCGCGGGGATGCGGGAGGAGCCCGAGACCGCGGTGGGCACGCTCGACCTGCCGGCCCTGATCGGGCTGCTGTCGCGGGCCTCGGTGATGCTCGGCAACGACTCGGGCCCGCGGCACCTCGCGGGTGCGGTCGGGACGCCGACGGTCGCGGTGTTCACCTACGCCAACCTCGCCGACGTCGCCCCGCTGACCCGCGTGTGGCACCGCGTCCTGGTGTCCTGGCACGGCGGCTGCCAGAAGTGCGGACTGCGCGTGCTCGAGGGCTGGTGCGGGCACGAGGAGAGCGCCACCCACGACGTCCCCGAGGACGAGGTCCGCGAGGCCGCGCGCGACCTCTGGGACCAGGCCATGGTCGCGCTCACCTGACGCGCAGCGTCGTGCCCTCCTCGGCGGCGACGATCTCGCCGACCACGGGGTGGCCGGGGATCTCGCCGGCCAGCAGCAGGCCGCCGGAGGTCTGGGCGTCGGCGAGCAGCAGGGCCGTGGTCTCGTCGACGTCGAGGCGCGCGTGCGGGCGCACCCAGTCGAGGTTGCGCCGCGAGCCGCCGGGCACGTGGCCGTCGCGGGCGGCCTCGCGCGCGCCGTCGAGGAACGGCACCGCCGCGCTGTCGATCACCGCGGTGACCCCGGACGCGCGGGCCAGCTTGTGGGCGTGCCCGAGCAGCCCGAACCCCGTGATGTCGGTGCCCGCCCGGACCCCGGCGGCGAGCGCGGCGCGCGAGGCGTCGGCGTTCAGCGTCGTCATCACCGTGATCGCCTCCGCGAACGACTCGCCGGTGGCCTTGTGCCGGTTGTTGAGGACGCCGAGCCCGAGCGGCTTGGTCAGCGTCAGCGGCGTCCCCGGGCGCGCGGCGTCGTTGCGGATGAGCGCATCCGGGTCGGCCATCCCGGTGACCGCCATGCCGTACTTGGGCTCCGGGTCGTCGACCGAGTGACCGCCCGCGACGTGGCACCCGGCCTCGTCGGCGACCGCCAGCCCGCCGCGGAGCACCTCGGCCGCCAGCTCGTAGGGCAGCACCTCGCGCGGCCAGCACAGCAGGTTCAGCGCGATCACCGGGCGCCCGCCCATCGCGTAGACGTCCGAGAGCGCGTTGGCGGCGGCGATGCGGCCCCAGTCGTAGGGGTCGTCGACGACCGGGGTGAAGAAGTCCGTGGTGGCGATCAAGGCGATGCCGTCGCGGATACGCACGGCCGCCGCGTCGTCGCCGTCCTCCAGGCCCACGAGCAGCTCGCCCTCGCGCGCCGTGGACGGCGACGGCATCAGCCCGCGCACGACGTCCTCGAGCTCGCCGGGCGGGATCTTGCAGGCGCAGCCGCCGCCGTGGGCGTAACCGGTGAGGCGGATGTCGGGAGCCACGGTCATGACCCCGTTCTACCTCGTCGGGTCGAGCTCCCCCTATCGGCGTGCTCCCCTTTTCTTGCTTCGTCTCCCTAGATGTCGTGACCCGAGACGTTGTGTGCGGCGGCGTGTCGGGTTGATCGAGGAGGGCCTCCGGGGCGGGGTGGGTGTGTCTGAAGCATCCGCCCGCAC
>NZ_SNYO01000007.1 GCF_004363095.1 Actinomycetospora succinea | reverse complement strand
TGGGGCGGGCGGCGTCAGACACCCCCACCTCGCCCGAAGGGCCTTCCTCGTTCAATCAGCCACGCCGACCGTCACCAACGTCCTGGCCGAGTACAGCTAGACGCGCTCGGCGGGGATCGAGCCCAGCCGGCCCGCGTGGAAGTCGACCATCGCCTCGCGGACCTCCTGCTGGGTGTTCATGACGAACGGCCCGCCCCAGGCCACCGGCTCGCGGAGCGGGCGCCCGCCGAGCAGCACGACCTCGAGCTTCGGGTGCCGCCCGTCCTGGCCGGGGTCGGCGGCCACCCGCAGCGACTCGCCGGGCCCGAACACCACGAGCTGCCCGGTGCGCACCGGACGCCGCTCGGCGCCGACCGTGCCGTCGCCAGAGAGCACGTAGAGCAGCGCGTTCTGCTCCGGGTCCCACGGCAGGTGCAGCTGCGCGCCCGGCTCGAGCGAGGCGTGGGCCATGGTCATCGGCGTGTAGGTCGAGCCCGGACCGGCGTGACCGCCGATCTCCCCGGCGATGACCCGCACCAGCGCGCCCGCGTCGGCCGAGGTGAGCAGCGCGGCCTGCCCCGCGCGGAGGTCCTGGTAGCGGGGCTGCACCCACTTCTGCGCCCGCGGCAGGTTCACCCACAGCTGCAGGCCGTGGAACAGCCCGCCCGACACGACGAGCGCCTCCGGGGGCTTCTCGATGTGCAGCACCCCGCCGCCGGCGGTCATCCACTGCGTGTCGCCGTTGCTGATCGACCCGCCGCCGCCGTGGCTGTCGGCGTGCTCGAAGGTGCCGTCGACGATGTAGGTGACGGTCTCGAACCCGCGGTGCGGGTGCCAGGGCGTGCCCTTGGGCTCGCCGGGCGCGTACTCGACCTCGCCCATCTGGTCCATGTGGACGAACGGGTCGAGGAGCGCGAGGTCGACGCCCGCGAACGCCCGGCGCACCGGGAAGCCCTCGCCCTCGTAGCCCTGCGGCGCGGTGGTCACCGAGCGGACGCCGCGCTCGGTGACGCCGACCCGGGCGTCGTCGGGCTCGGGGATGCGGGGCAGGACCGTCAGGTCGGCGACCGTCAGTGCGGGCATGACGCGCTCCTCGATTCGTTGAACCTTCAAGTCTACCGCTGAACGCCGGGCCTCGTGCCCTTGTTCCGCCGCACGAAGATCGTCGTTTCTGCGCTGAATGTCTCCTCAGCGACCCTCGTTCGGGCTACGGTGCGTGCGCAGCTGGTTTCCGTGCGGGGTGCGAGTGGGTACAGGGGGCGGCCTTGGCGGGCGACGACGACACCCGGCGTGACGACCACCCGGGAGCACCTCCCCCGAGTTCCGGCGCCGGACCCGACACCCCCGCCGACGCGGCGCCCACCGAGGTGCACACCACGTCGGCGGCGCCCGACGGCGCGACCACCGTGCACTCGACGGTCGCGCACCAGCAGGCCCCCACCGAGGCTCCGTCGGAAGCGCCCACGGAAGCCTCGACAGAAGCTTCGACAGAGACCGCGACGGACGTCCCGACGAGCTCGGGGACGGACACCGCGACCCCACCCCGCGGCACGCCGGTCGCGGCGCAGGATGTCTCCGCCGACGGCACCCGGCGCCACGACATCCCCCAGGGCCAGACACCCGGTCCCTGGCAGCCCGGCCCGGCGTCGTCGCCGTGGGGCACCGCGCCGGGCACCGGCGGGTTCGCCGCCCCGCCCGGCCAGGCCGCGGGCCCGACGTACGGCACGCCGGCGGGCGGCGCGGGGCCGTGGGGCACGGCGTCGTTCGCCGGCCAGGGCCAGGCGGGCTACCCCCCGCCGGGCTACGGACCGGGCGGCCCGGGTGGACCCGGTGGACCCGGTGGCCCGGGCACCTACGGCTACACCGGCCCGTTCGGCCCGCCGCCGGGCGCGCAGCCGCCCGGGACCGGCACGTCGGGCCCGCGCCGCAAGGGCCTGCTCATCGGCGTCGCGGTGGGCGTCGTCGTGCTCCTGCTCGCGGCCACCGTGGTCCTCATCGCCACGCGCCCGACGTCGCCGAACGAGACGCTCGAGGCGACGGTGAACGACGTGCGCGGCTGGGCGGGCGCCACGTACAGCGGCCGGGTCCCCCACAGCTCCGGCGCCCCGGCGGACCTCGTGATCACCGTCGACCGCGCGGGCAACGCGGCCGGCACCGTCACGCGCGACGGCGGCGGGCGGGCGGAGTTCGTGCTGGCGGGCCGCGAGCAGGCGATCCGCGGCGACCGCGCCTGGTGGGAGCGCGAGGCACCCCGCCCGGAGCTCGCCGACCGGCTCACCGACCAGTGGCTCACCGACGCGTTCACCGTGCTGCCGCGCGGGCTGCGGTCCTGGGACGAGAGCCCGGACGCGATCGCCACCCGGCTCTCGGCGGCCGACGTCACCGAGCAGGACGGCACGGTCGTCGGCGGGCAGGACGCGCGCGTCCTCACGCCCGGCGCCGACGGCCGCAGCGTCACCGTCGTCGACGCGGACGACCCCCCGCGCCTCGTGGCCTTCGAGATCCCGGGGTTCGGCGCCGGCCGGCTCTCGCCGGTCACCGTGAACCGTGCCGAGCCGGCGGCCCTCCAGAACGTCACCGACCTGACCCGCCAGGCGCCGACGATGAAGAGCTACATCGTCGCGATCACCGAGCGACCGCGCCTCGCCCTGACCGTCGAGGGCGGCGAGAGCACCTGCCGCACCCCGACCTGCACGGTCACGGTGCGTCTCGTGAACTCCGGGACCGTCGCGACCACGGGCACGATCGTCGTCACGCTCAACGACGCGGAGGTCGCCCGGCACCCGTTCAGCTCGGCGCCGGGGTCGAACCTCACGTTCCCGACGACGGCGAACAACCCCGTGTACGACCAGCCGGGAGCCTCGATCTCCGCGCTCTGGCGGGCGCGCGTGGAGGGCGGCCGGTAGGGGTCAGCGACCCAGGCCCTCGATGACCTCGGCGCCGGGGATCTCGCCCAGCACCGCGCCGGGGACGAGGAGCTTGCTCTCGCGCAGCCCGCTGCCGACGACGACGGCGGGCGTCGCGAGCACGGCGGCGTCGACGAGCACCGGCCACCCGGTGGGCACGCCGAACGGGGTGATCCCGCCGTAGGCCATGCCGGTGAGCTCGACCGCCTCGTCCATCGGCGCGAACGACGCCTTGCGGACGTCGAGGCGGCGGCGCACGACGGTGTTGACGTCGGCGCGGGTGGTGGCGAGGACGACGCACGCGGCGAAGCGGCGCTCCCCCGAGCGCGCGCCGGCGACGACGACGCAGTTGGCCGACGCCTCGAGCGGCGAGCCGTAGGCCTCGCAGAAGGCGGCCGTGTCGGCGAGATCGGGGTCGATGGCGGCGACCAGGCAGTCGGCCGCGAGCGTCGCGGGCAGCGCGCGGAGGGCGGCCGCGACGGGGTCGGCGACGAGGTCGAGCCGCTCGAGGGCGGGCTCGGGGGCCAGCGACCCGGCGATCGCGCGGGCCGCGTCGGCCGCGGCCGTCACCAGCGCGGGCCCTGCTGGATCTCGATGACGCGCGGCCGCACGTCGACGATGTAGATCAGCACCGCGATGATGCCGATGAGCCAGAGGAAGCTGTACGGGCCGCTGGTGGAGATCGCGAGGATCGCGAGGCCGACACCGGTGATCGCGCACCACACCGGCTTGGTCAGCTTGTCGGCGGCGGTGAAGGCGTCGGAGCGCTGCATGAGGGCGTGCACGAACGCGTAGAGGCCCACGGGAATCCCCAGCAGCCACAGCACCAGCAGCACGTAGCCGTCGAGGTTGTAGAGGACCGACACGCCACCACGATACGTGCCCTCCTCGAAGGGGCGACAGGCGCGCGGTCAACCCCGGACAGGCGACGGCCCCGGGACGGCGGAGCGTCCCGGGGCCGTACGGACCAGCGGTGTCAGCACAGCGTCATGGCTGCGCGACGGGTGTTCAGGCCTTCGGAGCCTTCTTGGCGTTCGCGGTCGCGGTGGCCGCGGACTTCGGCGCGTTCTTCGGGCCCTGCTTCTTCGGGGCCGTGCGGGCCGCGGCCTTGCGGGTCGTGCTCCGGGTCTCGGAGGCGACCTCGTCACCGGCCTCCTTGATGTCCTCGGACAGCTCGGAGCCGGCCTCGGCGACGACCTCGGCGGCCTGCGCGCTGGCGCGCTGGGTGGCGCGGGCGGCACGCTCGCCGACCGAACGGGTCTGCTTGGTGACCTCGGCCAGCCCGGCCTCGCCACGGACGCGGAAACCCTCGACGGCGTCCTCGAGGTTCTTCTCGACGTCCTTCGAGACCTGGTCGACCGTGTCCAGCGCCTGCTTGACCTGCGGCTGGGCCTTGATGTCCTTGTAGCTCTTCTCGCCGCGCTTCACGAGGTCGGCGTAGACGCTGCGGACGGCGGCGAGGTAGCTGTCCACCAGGCGGCGGAAGTCCTCGGTCGTCAGCTTGGAGCGCAGCTCCTGCAGCTCGGCCGGGAGGTCCTCGACGCGGGCCTGCACCTCGGTGGCGCCGGCCTGCACGCGGTTCACGGCGTCGCGCCCGGCGGCGACGGCCACGTCGCCGAGGCCGAGCACCGCGAGCGCCGGGTGGCGCAGCGGGTCGATGGCCTCGGAGACCACCTTGTTGGCCTGGTCGCGGGCCTCGCGGACGTCGAACTTGGTCGGGAAGGTGACCGGCATGGTCGTCTCCAATCCAGGAGTCGGTGTTCCTACTTGCTGACGTTCTCGGTGTCGGTCGCGGCGCTGCGTCCGGCGGCGTTCTCCACGGCGTTCTCCACGGCGTTCTCCACGGCAGCGCTCTCGACGGCACTGCCGTCCACGGCGTTGCCGCGGCGGAAGGACTCGTAGATGTCGGTGAGCACCTGCTTCTGGCGCTCCGACAGGTCCGGGTCCGCGGTCACGGCGTCCAGCACCGGCGAGGACTCCCTCGGCTCGAGAATCCCGGCGCGGACGTACAGCACCTCGGCGGAGATCCGCAGGCCGGTCGCGATCTGGGCCAGGATCTCGGCGGACGGCTTGCGCAGTCCGCGCTCGATCTGGCTCAGGTAGGGATTGCTGATCCCCGCGACCTTGGCGAGCTGACGGAGGGAGACCTCCGCGCCCTCGCGCTGCCGGCGGATGTAGCCCCCGATGTCCTCGACGGCCTGGCCGATCTTCTCGACCCCGTCGCCTGCCACCGGGAACCACCTCCTCCGATCTCGCTGACACCCACGCTAACACGAGTGCTAGCTGGTGCAAGCACTCTGCTTGCGCTGGTCAGGTGTCCTATGGCACACACGGACGGGGGACCGGACTACGGTCGGCCCCGATGAGCAGAGCCCCTGCGACGGTCCTGCGCGGCCAGGGCCCGGCGGTCGCCGCGGTCGCCGCCGGCGGTGTCCTCGGCGCGCTCGCGCGGGCGGGCGTGGGCCTGCTCGTCCCCGTCCCGCCCGGCGGCTTCCCGTGGGGCACGCTCGGCATCAACGTGCTGGGCAGCCTCTTGATGGGCGTGCTCGTCGTCGTGGTCACCGAGGTCCGCACGGCGCATCCGCTCGTGCGCCCGTTCCTCGGGACCGGCGTCCTCGGCGGCTTCACCACGTTCTCGACGTTCGCCGTCGACGCGCAGACGCTCCTGGGCGGCGGGCACCGGGCGACCGCGTTCGCCTACCTCGCCGCCACGATCGTCGGCGCCGTCGGGGCGTGCGCGCTGGCCATGGCCGTGACGCGGCGGGTCGCGGGGGTCCGACAGTGACCGTCCTGCTCATCGCCCTCGGCGCCGCGGTCGGCGCCCCCACCCGCTACCTGACGGACCGCTGGCTGCAGTCCACCCGCGGCACCGGCTTCCCGTGGGGGACGTTCACGGTCAACGTCGCCGCCTCGTTCGTGCTGGGCCTCGTGCTCGGCGGCCCCGCCCCGCACGCCGTCGTCCTCGCGGTGGGCGTGGGCTTCTGCGGGAGCCTCTCGACCTGGTCGACGCTGGCGTACGAGACCGTCCGCCTGACCCACGAGCGCGCCCGCACCGCGAGCGTCATGAACGTCGTCGCCTCGACCCTCGCCGGCCTCGGCGCCGCGGGGCTGGGCCTGGCACTGAGCACCGTTCTGTGGCGTTGAGCCGCGCACCGACCATGATCGCTGTTGTGGTGACGTTCGATGTCGGATTCGACAGCGATCGTCACCGAGACGCCGATCACCGAGCGTCCGACGGCCGTGATCGCCACAGGTGCTCCGGAGACCACGTGACAGGGGGTCGACGGAGCACCTGGAGCGATCTTCGAGTCAGGAACACCTACACCAGCAGCTCGCCGACCGAGTAGATGACGAGGCCCGCGAGGGCGCCGACGAGCGTGCCGTTGATGCGGATGAACTGGAGGTCGCGGCCGACCTGCAGCTCGACCTTGCGCGAGGTCTCCGGCCCGTCCCAGCGCGCGACGGTGTCCGAGATCAGCGTCGAGATCTCGCTCGAGTAGCGGCCGACCACGTACGACGCGGCCTCGACGATCCAGCCGTCGATCTTGTCGCGGAGATCCTCCTCGGTGTCCAGGCGCACGCCGAACCGCGTGATCCCCTCGGTGACCCGCAGCCGCAGCTGCGACGACGGGTCCTCGGCGGCGTCGAGGAGCATCGCCTTGCCGGTGGCCCACGCCCGCGAGATCAGGGCCTGGACGTCGGGGTGCTCGAGCAGCTGCTGCTTGATCGCCTCGACGCGCTCGCCGGTCTCCGGGTCGTCCTGCAGGTCGCCGGCGAACGAGACGAGGAAGCGGTCGATCGCCCCGCGCAGCGGGTGCTCCTGGTCGGACTTCACCGCCCACGCGAACGACAGCGCCTCGGCGTAGAGGCGGTCGGCGATGAGCCCGTCGACGAACCGCGGGGACCAGCTCGGCGCCTGCTTGCTGACCAGCGCCATCACGGTCTCGTGGTTGTTGCGCACCCAGTCGTAGGCGCGGTCGCAGACGAGGTCGACGAGACGCCGGTGCGAGCCGTCGGCCAGGACGCCCGCCAGCAGCCGGCCCAGCGGCGGCCCCCAGGGCTGGGCGACCACCCGTCGCGTCACGGCCTGGTCGACGACGGCCTGGATCTCGTCGTCGCGCAGCACGGTGACCGCGCCGCGCACGACGGTCGCGAGCTCGGCGGTGACCCGCTCGGCGTTGCCCGGGCTCGAGAGCCAGCTGCCGAGGCGGGCCGAGATGCGCGCGGCGCGCAGCTTCTCGCCGACCACCGTCGGCGCGAGGAAGTTCCCGCCGACGAAGTCGGACAGGCTCGCGCCGAGCTGGTCCTTCTTGCGCGGGATCAGCGCGGTGTGCGGGATCTTGATGCCCAGCGGGTGGCGGAAGAGGGCCGTGACCGCGAACCAGTCGGCGAGCCCGCCGACCATCCCGGCCTCGGCGGCCGCGCGCACGTAGCCCGTGAACGCGGGGCCCCCGTTGTTCTCCCACAGCAGGAACACGACCCACACGACGGCGGCGCCGAGCAGGAAGCCGAGCGCGACGCCCTTCATGCGGCGCAGGCGGGCGCGCTTCTCGGGGTCGTCGACGAACCCGGTCGGCGTGGCGCCCCCCGCACCCTTCCCCGGGCGGGCCCGGGCATCCTCGGTGCCGGCGCTCGCCGTGCTCACGGCGGGCACCGGACGGACGACGGGGTCCGTGGGCGGATCGATCTCCGAGGAGCGGTCCGGTCCCTGGGCGGTCTGCACGCCCTCCAGTGTCCCACCGGCGGCGCCGGGCGCCGGGGCCGTGCGCTCCCTGCACGATCGGGCGGTGAGCACCAGGGTGGCGTGCATCACGCCGCTCGCGTCACCCGCTTCGGTGAACCGCGCCACCGCCTGGCGCGAATCGCGGACAGGACGGCGAGAGTGCGTATCGCCCGGGCGACTTCGCTCGTTGGACTGTTGTCGTTGCCGCCACAGTTCGCGCCGAAGTCGTCGCACGGTCGTCACGGCCGTCGGTCGCCCCGGGGCGACGCGGGCGTCGACGGACCTGATGACCCCCGAGCCGTCCCTGCAGGGGACGACCCGGTCCCCCGTGCGACCGACCGCGCCCGGCCGCACGGGGTCTCGCGTCCCCCGGTCGCCGTGCTGCCCCACGGTGACCGGGGGGCGCCCCTTCTCCGGCCATCGATTTTGGACGATCGACCAATTCGCTGGTAGAACGGCGACGTGGGCAACGACCGGGGCCGGAGCACGCGCGCCGCGGTCCTCGACGCCGCCGCCGACCTCGTCGGCGAGCTGGGCTGGGGCCGCGTCAGCACCCGCGCCGTGGCCGAGCGCGCCGGTGTGCGCCCCGGGCTCGTGCACTACCACTTCGCCTCGCAGCAGGAGCTGCTCGCCGAGGCCGCCACCGGACGTCTCGCGACGCTGACCGGCGAGGGCCTCGACGCCCTCGAGGACACGCCGGACCTGCCCACGGGCCTCGCGCTGCTGCGGGAGTCCGTCGCCCACGTCGACCCCACCGACCCGGTGCACCTGCTCATGGCGGAGACCCACCTCGCCGCCTCCCGCGACCCCGTGCTCGCCGACGCCGTCCGCGGGGTCGTCGCCGTCTTCCGCACGAGGCTCACCGGGTGGCTGGTCAGCCGCGGGGTGCCGAGCGCGACCGCCGGCGAGTCGGCCGCCCTGCTCACCGCGGTCCTCGACGGGATCGCCCTGCACCGCGCCCTCGACCCGGAGCTGCCGCTGCGTCGCGTCGACGACCTGTTCGAGGCCCTCACGACGGGAGGACGGCCGTGCACGCCGTGATCAGCGGTGCCGGCATCGCCGGGCTCGCCACCGCCCACGCCCTCGCCGGTCTCGGCTGGCGCGTCACGGCCGTCGAGGCCGCGCCCGCGCCGCGCCGGGGCGGCTACATGATCGACTTCTTCGGTCCGGGGTGGCCCGCCGCGGAGCGCCTCGGGGTGCTGCCGGCGCTCCGCCGTCGCGGGCGCCGCTACCGGTCGGCCCGCTACGTCGACCCGGGCGGACGCACGACCGGCCGCCTGCCGCTGGCGGCCCTGGTCCCCGTGGCCGGCGGGCGCTACTTCTCGATCCTGCGCCCGGAGATCGAGGAGGCGTTGCGCGAGACCCTGCCGCCGGCGGTCTCGATCCGCTACGGACGCACCGTCACCGCCGTCGAGCAGCGGGTCGACACCGACGCGCCGGTCGCGGCGACGCTCGACGACGGCGAGGTCCTCACCGGCGAGCTCCTCGTCGCCGCCGACGGCCTGCACTCCGGGGTGCGGCGGCTCGTGGTCGGTCCCGAGGAGTCGCTGCTGCGCCCGCTGGGGTTCCAGACCGCCGCGTTCCTCGGCGCCCACCCCGAGCTCGCGGCCCGGCTCGGCGACGAGGTGCTCCTGACCGACGTGGTCGGCGGCCAGGTCGGGCTGTTCGCCGTGGACGACGAGCGCGTGTCCGTGTTCGTCGTGCGCCGGGGCGGCACGCGGCTCCCCGACGACGCCCGGCGGGCGGTCGCCGACGAGCTGGGCCGCCACGGCCCCTGGGCCGCCGCGGTCGCCGACCTGGTGCCCGACGACCCCTTCCTGGACGTCGTGGCGCAGTCGGTCGTGCCGCGCTGGGTGTACGGCCGGGTGCTGCTGGCCGGCGACGCCGCGCACGCCGTCTCGCTGCTCGCGGGCCAGGGCGCCTCGCTGGCGATCGCGGGCGCCGCGTCCCTGGCGGACGCCGTCGCGGCGCACGACGACCTCGACGTCGCGCTGGCCGAGCACGAGCGGGCGTGGCGGGCGGTCGTCGAGCCCGTGCAGCGCTCGGGTCGGCGGGCGGCCGGGGCGTTCGTCCCCCGGCACCGTCGCGACCAGTGGGTGCGGCGGTCGGTCCTGCGCGCGGCGCGGCTTTCCCTGGTGAGCCGGCTCCTGGCGAGCCGGCTCACCGGGGCCGCCACGCACTGAGCGCTACAGCGACAGCGTCGGGCGGTAGCGGCGCAGCCACGAGTCCATCTGCAGCACGGACTCCAGCTTCGCGCGGTCGGTGTCGATGCTCGGGCCGTCCTGCGGCGCGTCGATCGCGCCCCGCAGGGCGTCGACGTCGAGGAGCTCGCGCACCGGGGCGTCGCGGTCGGACACCAGGTCGGCGATCGAGGCCCGCAGCGCCTTCTCGTAGCCCGGGTCCTGCGTCGACGGGTACGGGCTCTTCACCCGGTCGACGATCGACGCCGGCAGCAGGTCGCGGGTCGCCGCGCGCAGCAGGCTCTTCTCGCGGCCGTCGAACGTCTTCAGCGCCCACGGTGTGTTGAAGACGTACTGCACGAGGCGGTGGTCGCAGAACGGCACGCGCACCTCGAGGCCGCTCGCCATGCTCATGCGGTCCTTGCGGTCGAGCAGGATCTGGACGAACCGCGTCAGGTGCAGGTAGCAGACCTCGCGCATCCGCCGCTCCTGCGCGGACACCCCGTCCACGTGGGGCACCTCCGCGATCGCGTCGCGGTACGAGGCGTCGACGTAGTCGCCGAGGTGGAGCTTCTCGCGCAGGTCGGGCGCGAAGTGGGAGGTCGAATGGTCCAGCGGCCCCATCCGCGTCGCCGCCATCCACGGGAACGTGTCCGCGTTGACGGCGTCGGCGTCGTGGAACCAGCGGTAGCCGCCGAACACCTCGTCGGCCGACTCCCCGGACAGCGCCACGGTGGAGCGGCCGCGGATCGCCTTGAACAGCAGGTACAGCGAGGTGTCCATGTCGCCGATCGACACCGGCACGTCGCGCGCGGCCAGCACGGCGGCGCGGGCGTCGGGGTCCATGAGGTCGTCGTTGGACAGCGTGATCGCGGCGTGGTCGGCGTCGACGTGCTCGGCGAGCTCGCGGACGTAGGGGCCGTCGGGGGTGTCGCGCATGGGGTCGGCGGAGAACGCGTCCTCGTAGCCGACGAAGTCCACCGAGAACGACCGCACGGGGCCGGCGTCCTGCGCGCGCAGCTTCTGCGCCGCGAGCGCGGTGATCGCCGAGGAGTCCAGGCCGCCGGACAGCAGCGAGCACAGCGGCACGTCGGCGATGAGCTGGCGGTCCACGATGTCGTCGAGCAGCTCGCGGACGTGCGCGACCGTCGTCTCCTGGTCGTCGGTGTGCTCGAGGGCCTCGAGCTGCCAGTAGCGGTGGACGTCGATGCCCTCGCGGCGCACCCGCACCCACGACCCCGGGCGCACCTCGTAGAGACCCTTGTAGATGCCGTGCTCGGGCGTCTTGACGTGCGCGAGCAGCTCGCGCATCCCGTCGAGGTCGAGGACGGCCTCGCTGCGCGGGTGGGCGAGGACGGCCTTGGGCTCCGAGCCGTAGAGCACCCCGTCCGGCGTCGGGTAGTAGTACAGCGGCTTGACGCCCATGCGGTCGCGCACGAGGAAGAGCTCCTCGCTGCGCGTGTCCCACATCGCGAAGGCGAACATGCCGTTGAGGCGCTCGACGACGTCGGCGCCCCACTCCAGCCAGCCGACCAGCACGACCTCGGTGTCCGACGCCGTGCGGAACGCATGCCCGCGGCCCTCGAGCTCGCGGCGCAGCTCGCGGAAGTTGTAGACCTCGCCGGAGAACACCAGCGTCAGCAGCGTCTCGCCGCCGCGCTCGAGCGTCATCGGCTGGCGCCCGCCCGGCACGTCGACCACCGCGAGACGGCGGTGGCCCATCGCGGCGTGCGCGCGGCCGTCCTCGCCCGAGAGCCACAGCCCCGCGTCGTCCGGGCCTCGGCAGCTCATCGTCTCGACCATCGGTTCGACCTCGGCGCGGTCCACCCCGCGCGCCAGGTCCACGGCTCCCGCGATGCCACACATGGCCACGACCTCCTCGTCGACGGTGACGGAGGAGGACTGCCCTGATATTTAGCTTACGTAACTAAGTAAAGCTCACTTTGATGTCACACCGACTCGTCCTCGTCCTCGGCCGGCACGTCCTCGCGGGCCGGGCCCTCGAGCGGCAGGCAGACCTCGAACGTCGTGCCCCCCGGGCCGGTGTGCACGCGGATGTCGCCGTGGTGCTTCTTGACGACGATGCGCCACGAGATGTCCAGGCCGAGGCCCGTGCCCTCGCCGACGTCCTTGGTGGTGAAGAACGGCTCGAAGATGCGCGGGCGGACGTCGTCGGGGATGCCGGGGCCGGTGTCGCCGATCTCGACGATCGCGTGCGGCCCGTCGCGGCGGGTGCGGATCGTCAGCGTCCCGGTGCCGTCGCCGTGCGCGTGCATGGCCCCGACGGCGTTGTCGATGATGTTCGTCCACACCTGGTTGAGCTCGGCGGCGTAGGCCGGGATCTTCGGCAGGTCCGGGTCGAGCTCCTTGACGATCTGGATGCCCTCGAACTTGCGGCTCATCATCACCATGGTCGACTTCAGGAGGTCGCGCAGGTCGACCTCCTGGAACGGCGCGCGGTCGAGCTGCGAGTACTGGCGAGCCGCGCCGACGAGGTTGGAGATGCGCGCCGTGGCGTCGGTGATCTCGCCCATGAGCGTCTCGGTCTCGACGGCGTAGGCGATCCAGCGCACCGCCGCCTCGATCGACCCCTCGGGCACCGCGCGCTCGACCTTGTCCAGCCACTCGGCGTCCAGGCCGCCGGCGACGAGGACGGGCGCGAGGTCCCAGGCGCCGCCGACCCCCCGGTCGTCGAGCCAGTCGCCCAGCTCGTCCTCGGCGTCCGAGGCCTCGAGCGCGGAGAGCTCCGGGGCCGTCTCGGCCCGGTTGACCGCGTCCTCCTGCAGCTCGACGAGCTGCGCGACGGTCGGACCGTCGAGCTTCCCGCACGCCAGCAGGCCGAGCTTGTGCCGCATGCCGGCGACGCGGCTGCGCAGCGACTCGGTGGCGCGCTGGGCCGCGGCGGCGGGGTTGTTGAGCTCGTGGGTCAGGCCCGCGGACAGCGACCCGAGGGCGAGCAGGCGCTCGCGCTCGCTCTGGATCGTCGACGTGCGGCGCATGCCGACGACGAGGCCCTCGAGCAGGTGGATCGGCAGCGGGAACCAGGTGCGCAGCGCGTCGGCCCACTCGGCCGCGGGCAGCGCGAGCAGCGTCGACGGCCGGGTCGCGCGCAGCGTCGACTGGTAGGTCTGCTCGGCGCTCGGGATGTAGGCCTGCATCGAGCCGCCGTAGGCGCCGCGCTGAGAGGTGCGGGTGGTCTCCACCTCGTCGCCACGGATCGTCTGCGCCATCGAGATCTCGCCCGTGAGCAGCACCCAGAAGCAGCTCGCCGGCTCGCCCTCGCGGCACACCGTCTCGCCGGCCGGGAACGCCACCCGGTCGCCGTGCGCGGCCAGCCAGTCGAGCTGGTCGTCGTCGAGCTTCTCGAACAGGAACAGCTCGCGCAGCTCGTCGCGGGTGACCTTGTCGGGCAGCTGCTCTGTCGTGGTCATCGGTTCTCCAGCCATCGGTGCACCAGACTCACCGCCATCGCGCCCTCACCGACCGCGGACGCGACGCGCTTGACCGAATCGGCCCGGACATCGCCGACGGCGAAGACCCCGGGCACGGACGTCTCCAGGTGGAACGGATCCCGGTCCGGTTCCCATCCCGCCGGGGCACGTCCGTTCTCCTCGCGGGGCAGGTCGGGCCCCGTGAGGACGAACCCGCGGGCGTCGCGGGCGACGACGCCGTCCAGCCAGTCGGTGCGCGGGGCGGCGCCGATGAACACGAACAGCCAGGAGGCCTCGACCGTCTCCTCGGCGCCGGTGTTCCTGTCACGCAATGTCAGCTTCTCGAGGTGGTCGGTGCCGGCGGCGGCGCAGACCTCGGTGCAGGTGCGCACCTCGATGCGCGGGTTCGCCTCGATCTGCTCGATCAGGTAGTGCGACATCGACGCCTGCAGCGACGGGCCGCGGACCAGCATGACCACCTTGGCCGCGTGGCGGGAGAAGTTCATCGCCGCCTGGCCCGCGGAGTTCGCGCCGCCGACGACGTAGACGTCCTGCGCCGCGCACGACGCCGCCTCGGTGGCCGCCGCGCCGTAGAACACGCCCTGGCCGGTGTGGTCCTCGAGACCCGGGCAGTCGAGCATCCGGTACGCGACGCCGGTGGCCAGCACGACGGCGTGCGCGGTGATCTCCGAGCCGTCGTCGAAGCGGACGACGCGCGCCCGCCCCTTCGGCTCGAGGGCGGTGACCGTGCGGGTGGTGAGCACCTCGGTGCCGAACTTCTCGGCCTGCAGCCGGGCCCGCATCGTCAGCTGGTCGCCGGAGACGCCGTCGGGGAAGCCGAGGTAGTTCTCGATGCGGCTCGACGTGCCCGCCTGGCCGCCGGTGGCCCGGGACTCGACGAGGACCGTGCGCAGGCCCTCGGAGCCGCCGTAGACGCTCGCGCCGAGCCCGCCGGGCCCGCCGCCGACCACCACGAGGTCGTAGACCTCCTCGGACGCGGTGGTCGCGAGCCCGGCCGCCTCGGCGACCTGCGCGTCGGTGGGCTGCACGAGCGTGCGCCCGTCCTCGGTGATGACGATCGGCAGCAGGTCCGGGTCGGCGCCGGCCGCCTCGAGCAGCCGGGCGCCCTCGGGCTCCTCGGCGCGGAAGAAGTCGTAGGAGACCTGGTTGCGCGCCGCGAGGTCGCGCAGCTCGTAGGAGCGTGACGACCAGCGGTTGCCGACGATCCGGATGGTCGCCGCCGGGCGGTCCGACGACTCGCGCCACGCGGTGAGCAGGGAGTCGACGACCGGGTAGAGCTTCTCCTCCGGCGGGTCCCAGGGCTTGAGCAGGTAGTGGTCGAGGTCGACGACGTTGATCGCGGTGATCGCCGCCTCGGTGTCCGCGTACGCCGTGAGCAGCACGCGGCGCGCGCGCGGGAACAGGTCCATGGCCTGCTCGAGGAACTCGACGCCCGACATCCGGGGCATCCGCTGGTCGGCGAGGATCACCGCGACCTGCTCGCCCCGCAGCGCGATCTCGCGCAGGGCGTCCAGGGCCGCGGGCCCGGACTCCGCCCGCACGATGCGGTGGTGCTCGCCGTACTCGCGCCGCAGGTCGCGGGCGACGGCGCGGGACACCGCGGGGTCGTCGTCGACGGTCAGGATCACCGGGCGGGCCACGACGTCCAGCCTAGGCCCCGGGACCACGCTTCTCGATCGATTGAGCGGACGGCGAACTCGTCAGTCACTGCTGGTGCTGCCGCCGTCGCTGCCGGTGTCGTTCCCGCCGCCCGACGAGCTGTCCGAGGAGCCCGTGTCCCACCACGACGAGTCGTTGCCGCCGTCCGACCCGCCGCCCGTGAGCGGCGCGTCGCGGGCCGCGCGGATCTTCCCGTCGAGCTCGGCGACGAACCAGAGGACGAAGGCGGCCCCCGCCGGCGACAGGCGCTCGGGCACGCGACCCGACGGCCGCACCCGCCCGCGCCGGGCCCGCCCGACCTGCACGAGCCACGCCGTCCCGTCGTCGTCGACGAGCGTGCGCCGCGGCACCGGGAACGCACCGCGCACCTCGCAGCGCAGCGTGATCCCCTCGACGGCGATCTCCCAGCGCCGACGACCCGCCGGGCCGAACCGGCGCGCCACGAGCACCGGGCCATCGGGGCCGCTCGCGGTCATCTGCCCGGAGCGGGCGCGCAGGCGCAGGCGGCGCCGGCCGTCGTCGAGGAACGCGCCGGGCCCGCCGCGCTCCTGGCGGTCGCGGACGGTGACCGCACCGGGGACGTGGTCGACCTCGACGAGGTAGCGGACCCGGTCCTTCGTGTCCGCCACCGGGGCGTCCGGGTCCCGCACGGCGACCGGCTGGCCGACCCCGTACTCGCGGACGTCGTCGCGCACGCGACGCCGCACGGCCGACACCAGCTGGTGCACGAAGCCCCAGACGAGGAACGGCGCGAGGATGATCACCGCGGTCAGCACGTTCACCGCGCCGTCGTCGGCGATGCCGGGTTCCGGCGAGGGGTCCCGGCCCACCGCGATCGCCGCGGCGACGGCGGCGAGCACGAGCGCGCCGAGCCACCAGAGCCAGCGCTGGTGCCCCAGGCGCCGCGGGGACCACCGGGGCGCGGGACCGCCGCCGGGCAGCCGGTCCTCGCGCGTCGTCGTCGTGGTCATCGTTCCTCCCGAGATCAGGATGAATACTACGGAGAGAGACGACAAGGCGGACAAGTAGGCCATCGGGGTGAACGCTCAAGTTCCCCAGTTGCCGCGGCGACCACCGACCGCCACCTCGCGAAAGCGCCCACCCGCGCGCCGCGCACCTCCTACGCTGCGAGAGGTGCGGGAGATCCTCGGACGGGCGGTCGTCGCGGCGCTCGTCGCCGGGCTGGTCGTCGCCGCGCCGGGAACGGCCGTCGCCGACGCGCCCGTCCCGCCCCCGCCCGACCCCGCGGCGCTCGCGCGGCTCGACGCCGCCCCACGCCCGCTGCCCGGCGTCCGGGCGCGCGTGCCGTGCGTGCGCTCCGACGGGGGCGGCGCGATCCCGGGCGCACCGTGGACCCAGCAGCGCCTGCGCTTCACCGACGCCTGGCGCTTCACCCGCGGCGCGGGCCAGACCGTGGCCGTGATCGACACCGGCGTCAGCAGGCACCCTCGTCTCGCCGGCCGCCTGGTCGACGGCGGCGACTTCGTCGGCTCCCAGGGCGGGCTGCTCGACTGCGACGGCCACGGCACCCTCGTCGCCGGGATCATCGCCGCCGCGCCCGACCCGTCCACCGGGTTCGTCGGCGTCGCCCCGGACGCGCGCGTGCTCTCGATCCGCCAGTCCAGCGCCACCGTCGCCACCACCGCGCCGGACGGCTCGACCACCGGCGGCGGCGGCAACGTCGACACGCTCGCCGAGGCGATCCTGCGCGCGACGCGGCTCGGAGCGACGGTCGTCAACATCTCGGAGGCCGCCTGCGTGCCCGCTGCCGACGCGGGCCGCGGCCTCGCCGCGCTGCGGGCCGCCGTGCGCGCGGCCGTCGACGCGAACGTGGTCGTCGTGGCCGCCGCCGGCAACGCCGGGACCGGCGCGTGCGTGCAGTCGCCGGACGGCCAGAGCTCGGGGCAGGTGGTGGCGCCGGCGTGGTTCGGCGACGACGTGCTGTCGGTCGGCTACACGCGCCGCGACGGCCTCCCCGCACCTCAGAGCATCCGGGGCCCATGGGTGTCGCTCGCCGCGCCCGGCTCGGAGATCGTCTCGCTGGACCCGGCGGGGCCCGGGCTCGTCGACACCATCACCCCGATCGGGGCCGGGCGCCCGATCGCCATCGAGGGCACGAGCTTCGCCGCGCCCTACGTGAGCGGGGTGGTCGCGCTCGTCCGTGCCCGCTACCCGGGGCTCGACGCGCGCCAGGTGATGGCGCGCGTGACGTCCTCGGCCGACCGCCCCACCAGCGGCCGTGACGACGCCGTCGGCGCGGGCACCGTCGACCCCGTCGCGGCCGTCGCCGACGTGCGCCCGGACGAGTTCAGGGGCCCCGGACCGGCGTCGGTGTCCCCCGCCGGGGCGGGCCGGGTCGACCTGACCGACGGCCGGGATGCACACTCCGGATCGCGCACCGTGGCGCTGGTCGGGTCGGCCGTGGCGATGGCGCTGCTGGGCGGGGCCGGTCTCATCGTCCTCGTCGCGCGACGGGCACGCCGGTCGCGCTGAGGCGGCCGGGGTGTCCCGGTGTCGTCCCGTCCCCCTCGACCCCGAGGAGCCCCCGAGTGCGCATCACCCTCGCCCAGACCGACGCCGCGCTCGGCGACCTCGACGGCAACCTCAAGCGCGCCGAGCGGGTCGTCAGCGAGGCCGTCGAGACCGAGTCCGACCTCGTCGTGTTCCCGGAGCTGTCGCTGTCCGGGTACCAGATCGGCGAGGTGCCCCAGGACCTCTCGCTGTCCCCCGACGATCCCCGGCTGCTCAAGATCTCCGAGCGGGCGGGCGACGCCGGCGTGCTGCTCGGGTTCCCCGAGGCCGGCGGGCACGGCCTGCACACCTACAACAGCGCGGGCTACTACGAGGGCGGGCGCCTCGTCCACACCCACCGCAAGCTCTACCTGCCGACGTACTCGACGTTCGAGGAGCGCAAGCACTTCCTGCCCGGCCAGCACTCCCGCGCCTACGGGGTGCGCGGCGGCCGGCACCGCGCGGCCACGCTGATCTGCAACGACGCCTGGCAGCCGCAGGTGGCCTTCCTGTCGGTGCAGGACGGGGCGCACCTGCTGCTCGTGCCCGCGAACTCGGCGCAGTCGATGTCGCCCGAGCGCTACGACTCCAAGGAGTACTGGCGCAACATCACCACGTTCTACGGGCGGCTCTACCAGCTGTTCGTGGTGTTCGTGAACCGCGTCGGCGTCGAGGGCGGGCTGACCTTCTGGGGCGGCAGCCACGTCGTCGACCCCTGGGGCGAGGTCGTCGGCGAGTGCGGCGAGGGCGCCGAGGCCGAGGAGACCTGCACGATCGACATCGACCTCGCCGACGTGCGCCGGCGCCGCCGCGACATCCCGCTCGTGCGCGAGGCGCGGCTGGGCCTGCTCCGCCGCGAGATCGACCGGCTGCTCGACGAGGGCGGGGATCTCTAGGTCAGCAGGTCGACCACGACGAGCACGGCGCCGATCACGGCGAGGGCCGTGCCGCCCCACGCGAACCACCGCTGCGAGCCGACCGCGCTGTCGCGGATCTCCTGCTCGGTGCGCGTCGAGACGATGAAGTGGTCCGACGACGACTCGGGCTTGCCGATGACCAGCGGGCCGATCCTGTCGTGGACCTCGCCGAGGACGTAGAGCCGCTGGCCGGGGCGGATGACCCACTCGGTGTAGGTCATGCCCAGCGACTCGCTGCCGCGGTCCCAGAACCCGCTCGAGCCGCCGCCCGGCTCGAACCGCTCGTGGATCTTCTCGGGACGGTCGGGGGCGGTGCCGTTGGGGTCGACGCCGATGATCCCGGTGTCGTCGACGAGGGCGTAGCCCTGGCGCGAGGTGTCGTCGAGGACGGTCTCGCTGCGCTCGCGACGGTGCCAGTCGCCGTCGGAGTCGCGGTAGGACTCGCTGACCTTGTGGACGACGGTCTGGCGGTACCAGACGCACTCGACGCCGCTCTGGGGCGCGCGCAGCGGGCCGTCGGGGTGCGGGTGCGCCGCGCCGACCACCTCGCAGACCTTGCGGAACCCGCCGGTCGTGCCGAGGTCGACGAGCGTGCGCCGGTGCTCCTCGAGCTCGGCGATCGGCAGCGTCTCGGCCGCGATCATGGCGTGGCGGCGCTTGCGGGATCCCTGGGCGGCGAAGAAGCCCGCGACACCGAGCGCGACCAGCACGAGGCCGACGATCCACATGACTGGTGACTCCCTGTGCCGGTCGGCGGGCAAACGCTACAGAGAGTAGGCGAGAGTCGGACAGAACACCAGCCCGTGATCCGCGCGGGTGACGACCTCAGATCTTGGTGGCCGCCGCGAGCAGCTCGCCGCGACTCACGGTCACCGCGTCGCCCCGCAGGTACACGCGCTCGCCGGCCAGCTCGACGCCGACCTCGCCGCCGCGCGGGGAGAGCTGGGCGCCGACGAGACGCTCGCGGCCCAGGCGCTTCGCCCAGTAGGGCGCGAGGCAGCAGTGCGCCGAGCCCGTCACCGGGTCCTCGTCGATGCCGACGGCGGGGGCGAAGAACCGCGAGACGAAGTCCGGCGCGCCGGGGCTCGGGTCGTCGCCCGCGCGCGCGGTGACGATCACCCCGCGCCCGCTGGCGGCCTTGAGCACCGACAGGTCCGGCTCGAGGCCGCGGACCTCCTCGGCGGAGGGGATCTCGACGAGGACGTCGTAGCGGCAGCGCGCGAGCTCGACGACCGCGGCGCCCAGCGCGTCCGCGAACTCGTCGGCCAGGTGGCCGTCGGGCAGCGCCGAGACCGGCTCGTCGACGGGGAAGTCGAGCTGGATGCCGCCGCCGGCCAGCGCCTCGGCACGCAGCACGCCGGAGGCCGTGCGGAAGGCGATGGGCGAGGTCGCCAGGCCCTGCTCGAAGAGCACGTGCGCGCTCGCCAGCGTCGCGTGCCCGCAGATCTCCACCTCGACGGTCGGGGTGAACCAGCGCAGGCCCACCTCACCCGTCTCCGCGAGCGTCGAGAGGTCGACGAACGCGGTCTCGGAGACGTTGACCTCCGCGGCGACCGCCTGCATCCAGGCCGCGTCGTCGGCGTCGGTGAGGCACACGCCGGCCGGGTTGCCGGTGAAGGGCGAGGACGTGAAGGCGTCGACGAGGTGGAGCTGCACGCCGTCCATGGTGCCGTGCGCGCCTCCCCGGCGGGAGCCGGTGGGCCGCCCCGGAGCGTGGGCCTCACCCCACCACGCTCCGGGAGCGGGTTCCGGTGGGAATCGCTCTTGACCACAGAAGGTCACATCTTTCGCATGCGTCAGCCAAGCACCACCACACGGTCGGCCGAAGATCGCTACCCACAGCTCGACGGGTGTCACCGACCGCGGGCGGGGTAGCCGCCGGGGTGCGACTCCTGGTGCTCGGCGGTGGCGGGTTCCTCGGTCATCACGTGGTCGCCGAGGCGCGGCGCGCCGGCCACGACGTGACGGTGGCGAGCCGTTCCGGCACCCGGCCGTTCCCGGACGTCGAGGCGCTGGCCGTCGACCGGTACGGCGATCTCTCCGCCCTCGACGGGCGGACCTTCGACGCGGCCCTCGACACGTTCTCCGACCCCGACGCCGTCCGGGCCACCGCGGAGCGGCTGCGCGGGTCGGCCGGCGCCCTCGGCTACGTCTCGGGCATGAGCGTCTACCACCCGGACGGCCCGGCGGTGCCCGACGAGGACGCCCCGGTGCGACGGCCCGGCGAGGCGTCGCCCGACGACCCGCTGCAGGAGCGCTCGCTGGCCAAGCTCGGCGCCGAGGACGCGGTCACGAGCGTCTTCGACGGGCCGGTGACCGTGCTGCGCGTCGGGATCATGGTCGGGCCCCGCGACCCGTCCGACCGTTTCACCTGGTGGCCCGTGCGCCTCGCCCGCGCGCTCGCCGGCGAGGCGTCGCGCACCGTGCTGGCGCCCGGCGACCCACAGCGCGCCGTGCAGTACAGCGACGCCCGGGACATCGCCGCCTTCGCGGTCCGGGCGCTGGGCGACGGTCGCGCCGGGGTCTTCGACACGGTCGGGCCCCTGCGCGCGCAGCCCCTCGCGGCCGTGCTCGACGCGTGCCTCGAGGCCGCCGGCGGCCGCCCCGGCGACGTCACCTGGGCGTGGGCGGGCGAGGACGCGCTGCGCGCCGGGCTGCACGACGTCGAAGAGGAGGCGCGCCCGCTCTGGTTCCCCGAGGACCAGATCCCGCAGGACGCGATCGACTCCTCCGCCGCGCGGGCCGCGGGCCTGCGGTTCCGGCCCGCCGTCGAGACCGCCCGCGACGTCCTCGCTTGGCACCGCGACCGCGGGGAGCCGGCCCTGGCCGCCGGGTTCGACGCCGCGCAGGAGGCCGCGCTGGTGCGCCGGTGCGCCGAGGGGACTGCGCCGACGGGGTGACGCGGGGGCCTCGCTACTGTGATCCCGCCATGAGCACGGTCTTCCTGGTCAGCGGAGCCTCCTCCGGGGTGGGGCGCGCGCTCGCACAGTTCCTCACGCGCCACGGCGTGTCCGTCATCGGGCTCGACCGGCGCGAGCCACCCGACCGCGAGATCCCGCACGTCGCGTGCGACCTCGCCGACCCGGGCTCGATCGACGCCGCCGTCGACCGCCTCGACGGGCAGGTCGACGCGCTCGCCAACGTCGCGGGTGTCCCGGGCACCGCGCCCGTCGAGACCGTGCTCGCCGTGAACTTCCTCGGCATGCGCCACCTCACCGAGAGCCTCGTCGGGCGCATCCGCCGCGGCGGCTCGGTGGTCAACGTGTCGTCCTCGGAGGGCCGGCACTGGGTCGCGCACCTCGCCGAGCTCCGGCCGCTGCTCGCCACCCGGACGTTCGCCGAGGGCCTGCGCTGGTGCCGCGAGCAGCGCCCCGACCGCCCGGTCTACGACGTGTCGAAGGAGGCCGTGCTCGCGTACACGACGGCCTCGTCGACGCTGACCTGGGGCGACGGTGTCCGGATGAACGCCGTGGCCCCGGGGACGGTGCGCACGCCCTCGCTGCCCGAGGTCGAGCGCTCGACCGACCCGCGCCGCCTCGCCCGCCAGCGCACCGCCGCCGGACGCGACGCCGAGGCCTCGGAGATCGCGTCGGTGGTCGCCTTCCTCATGTCGAACGAGAGCCGCTGGGTCAACGGCCAGACGCTCGCGGCCGACGGCGGGGTCTCCGCGGCGACGACCTGGGCGGCCCTACAGTCCCGCTGACCGTCACCCGATCGTGATCTGTCCGTTGGACGAGGCGGATGTGCACTCGGCCCGCGGGAGATCACGCATGGGAGCACGACGCAGGACGGCCGCGCTCGCGACGGGGGCGGCCCTCGCCGCAGCCGTCTGGCTCGGTGGCGCCACGGCCGTCGCCGCCCCCGGCGACGCCCCGGCCCCGACCGCGCCGGGAGTGCACCCGGGCGTGCAGACCCGCACCGATGGCGCCCAGTGCACCGCGAACTTCCTGTTCCGCGACGGGGACGACGTCTTCGTCGGCCAGGCCGCGCACTGCTCGGGCACCGGCGCGGCGACCGAGACCGACGGCTGCGACTCGGCCTCGCTGCCGCTGGGCACCGAGGTCGAGGTCGGCGGCGCGAGCAAGCCGGGCGAGCTCGTCTACAACTCCTGGCTCGCGATGCAGGAGGCGGGCGAGACCGACCCGGACGCGTGCGCGTTCAACGACTTCGCGCTGGTGAAGCTCGCTCCCGAGGACGCGGCAGCCGCCTCCGGCGCGGTCCCCTTCTTCGGCGGGCCGAGCGGCGTGGACACCGACGGCAGCGGGGTCGGCGAGGTCGTGCGCAGCTACGGCAACTCCGAGCTGCGCGGCGGCGTCACGCTGCTCAGCCCGAAGATCGGCACGGTCGCCGGCGAGCACGGCAACGGCTGGAGCCACGACGTCCTGACCGTCACCCCGGGCATCCCCGGCGACTCGGGCAGCGCGTTCCTGTCCGCGGACGGCCGCGCCCTCGGCGTGCTCTCGACGCTGCAGTTCGCGCCGGTGCCCGCGAGCAACGGCGTGAGCGACCTCGCGAAGATGCTGGGCTACGCCCGCGACCACGGCGCCGGCGACGTCGAGCTCGTCACCGGCTGATCCTCAGGGCGCCAGGACCCGGCGCGTCCGCCCGCCCGTCGCGGTCGTCGGGTGGGCGGACGAGGCGCGTCGGCGCGCCTCCGCGGCCCGGCGGTCGGACCGCCCGGACCACGAATGCACGGCCAGGTACAGCGGCACCCCGATCACCACGACCGAGACCACCGCGAACACCACCAACGCCACGACCCACTCCACGCCGAACCCCCAGCGTCGCGCCGACTCTCGCCGGGACGTCGCTCGATCGGGTGACGCCGTTACGTGGGCGCCGGTTGGTGTGACGTGTTCTCGACGGTCGGCGCCGGGGACGGGCCGAGCGGTCGGTTCGCGGCCGTCACCGGCGATGACCGGTCCCCGGCCGTCGGTCCAGCGGCGCCTCGGCGACCACCCGCCAGTCCCCCTCGAACGAGCCGGCGAGCAGGTGCACCCGGTCGATCCCCGCGGTGATCGGCAGTCGCGGGGCGAGATCGTCGGCCGCGCGCTGCAGGGCCTCGAGCGACGAGTGCCGCCGGTAGCCGACGGTCAGGTGCGGCACGGGCTCGTGCTCGCCCTCGTAGGGCGGGTGGTCGGGGAAGGCGCGGTGGACGCGCTCGGTCAGCTCGGCGAACGGCGCCGCCGGCGACGGGGCGAGCCACACGTAGTCCTCGCCGAACCAGCGCACGGCGTCGAAGGTGGCGTCGAAGCGCCCGACACCGGCGACGGCCCGACGCAGCCGGTCGACGGTCGCGGCGTCGACGGCCTGCGCCGGCACGAACGGGAAGAGCACCGTCACGTGCGCGGGCACGCCCTGCGGGGCCGACGGGTCCAGCCGGTCCCGCAGCGCGCCGACCACCGGCTCGGCCTCCGGGACCAGCACGAGGACGGCGGTGTGGGTCGCCTGTGGAGGAACGCCGACGAGCACGACCGGGATCGTGCCAGCGGTCCCTAGGCGTGGCTGCGGGCCGGCGCGGTCCAGTCGAGCACCTGCTCGGGCGGTGGCCCCGCCGGCGGCTGCGAGAGGTCGAGCCCGAGGGTGTTCAGGAGGTACGCGCGGAACTCGACGTCGAACGGCTCCTCGGAGGTGGCGATCATCTCGAGTGCCCGACCCGGGTCGTCGGCCTCCATCACCATGATCTCCATCGGGCCGTCCGAGGTGTGCTCGACGAAGACCCCCTGGCGCGTCACCCCCTGGCGCGTCCTCGCCGCCGTGTACTCCTCGCGGCGCGGTCCTCCGAAGGCCGCGAGCGTGGCCCGCCACTCCTCGTACTTCTCGGGTGGGATGAGCCTGGTCAGCACCATCATCGCCATCGGACGCTCCCGTCGTCGCAGCTCGGGGCGACCGAGTGTGACAGCGGTCCCGACGTCCGGAGCCGCTCGTCACCCGATGCGAGCAGCGACCTAGCAACTGCCCCAGGGGTCCAGGACGTGGTGCGACCAGTCCCCGGTGAGCACCTCGCGAGCGATCTCCACCATCGTGATCTCGCGGGTCGCCGCCTCGTGGCGGAGCATCTCCGCGGCGCTCTCGATGTCCACGCCGAGCCGCTCGGCCACCACGCCCTCGGCGCGGTAGACGTCGGCGGGACACATCGATCGTTCGTTCTCGGCCGGCAGCATCATGGCTGCTCCTCGGAAGCCCTCGTCGAGACCTCCGCCGCGGCCGTGGGGGTCGACCACCGGGAAGCTGCTACCAGGAGTACCTGTCCGGGCACGAACTGTCCATCGTCTTCCCGGCGGAGCGCGCTACGCCGAGTCGGCGTACGGCACGACGACGAAGGCCCACCGAGCGTTTCCGCTGGTGGGCCGGTGTGGCCAGGGGCGGGGTCGAACCGCCGACCTATCGCTTTTCAGGCGATCGCTCGTACCGACTGAGCTACCTGGCCGAGAGGCCGAGGGAGACCCTCGACCGGTGGAGCGACCCAGACGGGACTCGAACCCGCGACCTTCGCCGTGACAGGGCGACGCGCTAACCAACTGCGCCACTGGGCCTTGATCGTGCTTGTCCTACCGTACCCCCAACGGGATTCGAACCCGCGTTGCCGCCTTGAAAGGGCGGAGTCCTAGGCCGCTGAACGATGGGGGCGCGACCCTCTGGCTGAGGACCTTACCCGCCAACGGCGTACCCGTTGGGAGCGGGCCAAGCATAGGTGACCGGAGTCAGCGCTCCGGCACCCACCCCCCGCCGTCGATCGGCATCGGCCCCAGGTGCGGGCCGAGCACCGCGGCCATGCCGCCGTCGGCGCGCCACGCGTCCAGCCAGGCGGGGTCCGCCGCGGCGCCGAGCAGCAGCTCCCAGTTCTCGCAGACGCGCTGGGCGAGGTCGGTGAGCTCGCTGATCGCCAACGACGCGATGAACGCGCCCGCGGAGACGTCGACGATCGTCCGCGCGAACGCCCGCGCGTCGACGGCCGGGACCAGAAGGCCCGCGGTGCCGGCGCGGACGAAGAGGTCGGTGAAGACCTCCTGCCAGAAGGCGAAGGGCCAGCCCGGGCGGCTGGGGCCGGCGAGCCCCTCCCCGCACAGACGCTGGCCCGCTCGCACCTCCGGTCCGGCGAGGGCGTCCTGCATCTCGCGGGCGACCTGGGCCGCGGTCCGCAGGGGGTCGAGACCGAGCGCGGCGCAGCGCTCGACCATGCCGCGGCACAGCCGCTCCATCTCGTCGACCACGGCGAGCGCGATGCTCTCCTTGGAGACGAAGTGGAAGTACAGCGCGCCCTTGGTGACCTTGCTGCGCTCGAGGATCCGCGACAGCGACGCCTCGTGGTACGAGCGCGCGGCGAACTCCTCCGCCGCCGCGGCGAGGATCGCGCCGCGGGTCGCCACGGCCCGCGCCTGGCGCGGGGGATCAGCGCGGGCCTCGGCAGGCAGGCGCGGCGGATCCACGGTGTCGGACATCGGCGGCCACGCTAGCCGGACCGCCTTTCACCCACCCGCACCCACACCGAACTCGTCCAGCAGCGGACGATCGAACGGGACGGGCGGTGCGCTCAGCGCCGCACGGGTGGCGGGTCGCCCCCCTCGCCGATGAGGCCGAGCATGTCGAGCAGCTCGCGGCAGTCGTCGGAGTCGAGCGAGTTGCGGGCCACGGCGATGCGCGCGCGGTGCACCTGCTCGTCGCTGACCCCGTAGACATCCGCCGCCGTGCGCTGCGCGGGGACCGACGGCTCCTCGGCCGGCGTCCGCTCCGGATGGGGTCCGTTCGGTCGTCGCCGCGGTCCTGACGTCGCATTCATGCTGGCTCCCGGTGGCCGCCTGGTCCCGACCCGCTGCTGCATCACCCGCGGCGGGATCACCCGGCACGGGGACACCCGCGGTCACGGTCAGTGCCCGCGGCCGTCCCTCGTCCGAGTCGAGGCGACGCTACCCACACGATCGCGACGATGCAGCCCCCTTCCCGAGTGACGGTGGCACCGGATTCGGACCGCCCGCTTCGTCGCGAAACGGTCACGGAGCGCGACGATGATCGCCCGGGACGGTCGCTCGGCCCCGCCCCGGGCGCCCCGCATCCGGTAGGCCGGACACGGAGCGAACGGCTCAGTCGACGAGGGCCTGGTAGACGAGCCCGCGCAGCTGGGTGCGGATCGGGTGGGCGCTCGACGGGAGCAGCTGCGTCATGAACATGGCCGTGATCCGCTCGGCGGGGTCGACCCAGAACGCGGTGCTCGCCGCCCCGCCCCACGACATCTCGCCGACGCTGGCGGGCGTGCGGTACCGGACGGGGTCGGTCACCACGGCGACGCCGAGACCGAACCCGACGCCGTCGAACGGCATTTCGGCGAACAGCGGCCGGCCGACCTGCTCGAGGTCGAGGCCGCCGGGCAGGTGGTTGCGGCCCATGTAGTCGACGGTACGGCTGCCGAGCAGGCGGACACCGTCGACCTCGCCGCGACCGAGCAGCATCTGCGTGAAGCGGTGGTAGTCCGCGGCCGTCGACACCAGCCCGCCCCCGCCGCCGAGCCAGGTGGGCTCCAGGACCTCGCGGGCCATCGCCCCCATCCCGGCCGTCTCGGCGAGCAGGGCGCGGCCCGTGGCGGGGTTCTGGACGTACAGGGCGGCCAGCTGGTCGGGGTCGTCGACGACGAAGCCGGTGGCGGTCATCCCGAGCGGGCCCAGCACGTGCTCGTCGAGGAACGCGTCGAGCGCCTGGCCCGACACGACCTCGATCAGCCGCCCGAGCACGTCGGTGGCGTGGCTGTAGTTCCACTCCGAGCCCGGCTGGAAGACCAGCGGCATCCGGGCCCACGCCTCGACGCAGCCCGCGAGGTCGAGCCCGGCGGGCACGGACCACTCGAAGCCGGCCGCGCGGTAGAGCTCGTCGACGGGGTGGGCGTGGTGGAAGCCGTAGGTCAGCCCGGCGGTGTGGGTCAGCAGGTGCCAGACGCGGATGGGCTCCGTGGCCGCCTCGAGCAGCGGCTTGCCCGACGAGCCCTTGACGTAGACCTTCGGCTCGGCGAACTCGGGCAGCCACCGGCTGATCGGGTCGGTGAGCTCGAAGGCACCCCGCTCCCAGAGCATCAGCGCCGCGACCGAGGTGATCGGCTTGGACATCGAGTAGATGCGCCAGCGCGTGTCGTCGGTGACCGGGAGGCCGGCCTCGACGTCCCGCTGCCCGGCGGTCGACGAGTGCACGACCTTCCCGTCGCGGGCGACGACGATGTGCCACCCGGCGAGGCGGCCGTCGTCGACGTAGCGGGCGAAGTGGTCGTCGATGCGGGTCAGGCGCGCCGGGTCGAAGCCCAGCTCCTCGGAATCGGTCTCGACCTTCAGGGGGCTGCTCACTCCCGTCAGTCTGCCTCCGCGAGGAAGGTCCGCAACTCCTCGACGACCTCCTCGGGACGCTCCTCGGGCACGAAGTGCGCGCACCGCTCGATCGCGCGGCCGCGCACGTCGTCGGCGTACTCGCGCCACAGCTCCAGCATCGGCAGCGTCTGGCCCATGACGCCCTCGGCGCCCCACAGCGCGAGCAGCGGGACGGTCACGCGGCGCCCGGCTACGACGTCGGCCTCGTCGTGCTCGGCGTCGACGGGGTCGGCGCGGTAGTCGTCGAACCCGCACCGCAGCGCGCCGGGCTGGGAGAAGGCGCGGACGTACTCCGCGATCGCCGCCGGCTCGAGGCCCTCGCGGGCGAAGGTCCACTTCTCGAGGAAGTAGCGCAGGTAGCCCTCGACGTCGGCGCCGGCGAGCCGCTCGGGCAGGTCGGGCTGGAGGTGGAAGAGCCAGTGCCAGTACTTCGCGCCGAGCGCGGCGTCGAAGCGCTGCCAGGTGGCCCGGGTCGGCGCGATGTCGAGGACGGCGACCCGCGTGACCTCCTCGGGCCGGTCGAGGGCCCAGCGGTGGGCGACGCGGCCGCCGCGGTCGTGCCCGACCACGGCGATACGCTCGTGGCCGAGGGCCCGGACCAGCGCGGACATGTCGGCGGCCATCGTGCGCTTGTCCATGCCGCCGGTGGGCTTGTCGCTGGCCCCGTAGCCGCGCAGGTCCGGGACGATCACGGTGTGGTCGGCCGCCAGCTGGCCGGCGACGTGGCGCCAGCAGTGCCCGGTCTGCGGCCACCCGTGCAGCAGCACGACCGGCGGGCCGGAGCCGCCGTGGCGGAGGTGGATCCGCACCCCGTTGGCGACGACGGTGTCCGGGGTGAGGGCGGGAGCATCGGTCACGGGCGGGAATCCTGCCCGCCGACGGCGCGGGCCGTCAGCCCGCGATCGGCCCGTGCGGGCCCCGGGGCGCGTCCTGGTGCTGCCGGGCGGCCGGGTCGACGACGAGGCCGGGCCGGTGTCCGTCGCCGGACGCCCCCGGCGGGCCGCCCGGGGACGGGCCGCCCCGCCCCGCGTCGACGATGGCCGCGGTGGCGTCGACGGACGTGGTGCGCCAGAGCCGGTCGCGCATACGGCGCACGAGCCCGTCGGCGTGGCAGAGGCTGGCGAAGTCGTGGGCGCGGCGGGCCACGGCGGCGCGCGGCTGCGCGCGGACGTAGGCGTACTCCTCGAGGGCGGGCACGATCCGCCCGTCGGCGTGGTCGAAGGCGCGCCCGAGCGTCGCGGCGTCGAGGATCTCGAGCGCCACGGCCTGCGCGGTGTGCGGCAGCATCGGCTGTGCGGCCCCGCCGACGACGGTCAGCCGGTGGCGGGCACCGCGCTCGAGCGGGGCGTGGTGGCGGTGCACGCGCGACGGTGCCCGCACGACGACGTCGCCGACCGCGGCGCGGACCTCGGGCGCGCTGCCGGCCAGCAGGCGACCGACGACGGCCGCGACCCCGTCGCGGTGCATGTCCTCGAGGGCGTCGACGCGCACGGTCATCGACACCTCCCCCTCGCCGCCGACGACCGCGGACTGGGTGACGTGCAGCGTCGGCGACGACCAGAGCCGCAGGCAGTCGTCGGGCGGCGCCGGGCCGGGCCCGCGGTGCACGAGGTAGGGGCTGGAGATCGCGTGGCCGCCGCCGAGGTGCGCCCGCACGCGGCTGCCCGGGCCGTCGGCGCCGATGACGGCCTCCGCCCGGTACCGGTCGCCCTCGTCGTCGGTGACCAGCACCGCGTCGCCGAGGTCCTCCACCGCGGTGGCGCTGCGGCCGTAGGTGACGGTGACCATCTCGTCGGCCTCGCACGCCGTCACCAGGCAGGCGCGCAGCACGGCGTGCGGGACGAGCAGGTACGGCCGGCCGAACCGGGCACGCACGACGGGGCCGAGCTCGGCGACCCGCAGGACCGCGCCGCTGTCGGCGTCGGCGTGCGCGAGACGGCGCGGCTCCCACGCCTGCGCGGCCAGGGGGTCGGCGAGCCCGAGCGCGGCCAGCTCGCGCAGCGCCGACGGCGTGAGGACCGCCAGGCCCCGGTCGACGTCACCGGGACGGTCGCGGTCGACGACGTGCACGGGGAAGCCCTGGTGGGCGAGGAAGAGCGCCGTGGTGAGCCCGGCGAACCGGGCACCCAGCACGAGCAGCGGTACGGCAACCACGGCTCACCTCGTTCACCCGGGCGGACGAGACAAGCGTAGGCAGATCATCTCGGACGGAGCAATCGGGCGTCGTTCTGTATTCGACATCGCACTGACCACCCGAAAGACGGTCACTCCACAGGATGAGAGGTGTCCGGACGATCCGCCGGCAACCCCGGAACGGGGTCGGGGGCGTCGCCGAGACGCGCGCGGGCGTCCAGGACGCGGGCCAGCGTGATGCACGTGGTGGCCAGCGCGGCGCCGAGGAACCAGCCGGCGAGGACGTCGGTGGTCCAGTGCACGCCGAGGTAGACGCGGCTCGCGCCGACGAGCAGGGCGCCGAGGACCGCGAGCACGACCACGACGCGGCGCACGAGGCGGGCACGGGGCGTCCCGACGGTCAGCGCGACCACCGCGGCCGCGGTGAGCGTCAGCCCCAGCGCCGCCATCAGCGCGTGGCCCGAGGGCAGCGACGCGGTCGTCTCCTCGGCGAGCCGCAGCGCCACCGGCGGGCGCGGGCGCTCGACGGCCACCTTGACCAGCCGGATCGCGAGCGCCCCCGCCAGCACGCCGAGCACCCAGATCAGCGCGGTGCGCCGGTGCCCGCGCGCGAACAGCACCACCGCCGACACCACCGCGAGCCCGCCCGTCCCGACCGTGCCGCCGATCAGCGAGATGCCCTCGGCGGCGCTGGTCAGCCCCGGGGTGCGGACGCCGAGGACCCACCCGAGCACCGGCGCGTCCGCGTCCTCGAGGGCCTCGTCGGTGGCGACCAGGGTGAACACCACGCCGGCGGCGAGGACGAGCACCGCGACGATCCCGGTGTCGCGCAGCGCGCCCGGCACGCTCGCCAGCGCGCCGCCCGCCACGCGATCGGCGAGCACCGCGAGGCCGATCAGCACGCCGAGGGCCAGCAGCGTCACGGCGGTGGCGTCGAGGGCCACGGATTCCTCCTGCGGTGTGGTGGGTCGGCGTCCGAGATCATCCAAGGCAGACTGGAGGCGTGCTCCTCCTGGGGCTGCTCGCCGCGCTCGCCGCGGCGGGCGCCAACGCCGGTGCCGCGCTGCTGGAGGCGAGTGCCGCCCGGCGCGCCTCGCGGGCGGCGACCGTCGTGCTGCACCCCATGTACCTCACCGGGCTCGCGCTCGACATCGGCGGCTGGGTGCTCACCGTGCTCGCGCTGCGGTACATGCCGATCGTCGCGGTGCAGGCGATCGTGGCCGGGCAGGTCGCGATCACGGTGGTGGCGTCGCACTGGGTGTTCGACACGCCGCTGCGCCGCATCGACCTCGCCGCGGCCGCCGCCAACGCCGTGGGGCTGGCGCTGATCGTGGCGAGCGCGAGCGTCGAGGACGCGCTGCTGACCCCGTCCACGGGCGCGGTGGTGGCGCTGCTCGTCACGTTCGGGGTGCTGCTCGTGGTGTCGGTGCCGGTGGCGTTCCGCAGCAGGCGGGCCATGCTCGTGTCGTTCCTCGCGGGGCTGGCGTTCGGCGGCACGGCGGTGGCGGTGCGCATGGTGGACCTGGAGGGGTCGCTGGGCGAGATGGCCCGGATGGCGGCGACCGACCCGGTGGTGTGGGCGTTGCTCGGCTTCGCCGCCCTCGGGCTCGCGCTGTACACGGTGGCGCTCGGGCGGGGCTCGGTCGGGCCGGTGGTGGCGGTGCTCGCCGTCACGGAGACCCTCGCGCCCGGGTTCGTCGGGCTCATCGCGCTGGGCGACGGCGTGCGCCCGGGCGGGATCCCGTGGTTCGTGGCGGGGCTGGTGCTCGCGCTGGGCGGGGTCGTCGTGCTGGCCCGCTCGCCCGCGCAGGCATCGCTCTCGGGTGACGACGGCGTCGCGCCGCCGCCCCTCAAGCGGCTGTAGCGGAGCGGCGGCGCGGCGTCCGGGCAGGTCAGTCGCGGAAGGCGTCCTTGACCTTCTCGCCGGCGTTCTTGAGGCTGCCGACGGTCTGGTCCTTCTTGCCCTCGGCCTCGAGGCTCTCGTTGCCGACGGCCTTGCCGACCGACTCCTTGGCCTTGCCCTTGAGCTCCTGGATCTTGTTGTCGGTCTTGTCCTCGCTCGCCATGGCGGTCTCCTCCCCGGGCGCACCGGTGCTGGGCGCCTCGCGGACAGTCAGATACCCGGGGTACCGGGTGGTCAACCCGCCGTCGACGGCTCCGGGGCGCCGAGCACCACGTCGCGCACGGCCCGCCCGCCGTGGGGAACGTCGACCCACGCGACCGTCGGCGGGTGCCCGTCCGCGCGCGTGACCAGCTGGAACCGCCCGGGCCCGGCCGGGTCGAGGCGGAACGCGCCGTCGTCGTCGGCGGCCGCGGTGGCGGCCTCGCGGCCGTCGGGGTCGACGAGGGTGAGGGTCGCGCCGCCCACCGCCGACCCGGTGGGGTCGGTGACGTGGCCGCTCAGGCCGTTCCCCACGCTCGCGGCCGGCGCCTCGGCGATCGCCGGGGAGCCGGGGTCCGCGGCGCGGCGGCGCCCCAGCAACAGGTCGATGACGCCGAGGACGAGCGCGAGCACCACGAACGCGACCGCGCCGACGAGGCCACGGCTGATGGCGAGGGCCCAGTCGCCGCCGGTGCTGGTGAGCTGGCCGAAGAACACGGCGCCGACCGCGGAGATGCCGACCGCCGAGCCGACGCGCTGGCCGGTCTGCAGGACGCCCGCCGCGGTGCCGCCCTCGCGGGGCGGGACCTCCTCGAGCGCGAGCGTCTGGTTCGGCGCGATGACGAAGCCGCTGCCGATGCCCGCGACGAGCAGCGGGCCGGCGATCGCCCAGCCGACCAGCGCCGGGTCCAGGCGCAGGACCACGTCGACGGCGATCAGCCCCAGGGCGACGAGGACGAGCCCGCCGACGACCAGCGGCTTGCCCAGCCGGGACACGAGCCGTCCGCCGATCGCCGACGACACCGCCGAGCCGAGCGCGAACGGCGTGAGCGCGAGCCCGGCCTCGAGCGGGGTGTAGCCGCGCCCGTTCTGGAGGAAGAGCGTGACCACGAAGAAGATCGCGGTGAAGCCGGCGAAGTACAGCAGGCCGAGCGAGGTCCCGAGCGCGTAGCTGCGGGTGCGCAGCAGGGCGAAGTTCACCAGCGGGTGGCCGTGGGTCCGGCGCGCGCGGCGCTCCCAGAACACGAAGACGACGAGCAGGACGACGGCGACGGCCAGCAGCCACCAGGGAGCGCTCGCCGGGTCCCGCTCGGAGAGCACCAGCGGGACCATGACCGCGACGACGGCGCCGCCGAGCAGCACCGCGCCGATCGCGTCGAGGGGACGTTTCTCGCCCTCGCTCGCCGTGTCGCGGGGCAGCAGGCGGGCGCCGAGCACGAGCGCGGCGACGCCGATCGGGACGTTGACGTAGAAGACCCAGCGCCAGCCGTCGGTCTGGCCGCCCCACTCGAGGAGCAGGCCGCCGAGCAGCGGGCCGATGGCCGTCGAGATGCCGATCGCGGCGCCGAACAGGCCGAACGCGCGGCCGCGCTCGCGACCCTGGAACAGCTGCTGGATGAAGCCGATGACCTGCGGGTTCAGCATCCCGCCCGCGGCGCCCTGCAGCAGGCGGAACACCACGAGCGACGCGGCGTTCGGGGCCAGCCCCGCCGCGACGCTGGTCAGCGTGAACAGCGCCAGCGAGATCATGAACATCTTCTTGCGGCCGCGGTCGTCGCCGAGCCGGCCCGACGCGACGAGCACGAGCCCGAACGTCAGCGCGTAGCCCGACACGACCCACGACAGCTCCGCCGACGACGCGCCGATCCCCCGCTGCATGGCGGGGAGGGCGACGTTCACGATGCTGACGTCGAGCAACGTCATGAACCCGGCGATCAGGCACACCGCGAGGGCGCGCCACCGCCGGGGATCGGGCTCGGGAGAACTCACACGGTCGAGTTTCCCCGAGGTCGGCCGCCGAATCGTGACACGAGACGAAGGGAACGAGCGTGGAGATCCTGTCGAGCCGCATCCTCGTGCGCCCCCGCGACTGGGAGACCTCACGGCGGTTCTACGCCGAGACGCTCGGGCTCGCGGTGGCCCGCGAGTTCCCGGGCGGCGTGGTGTTCTTCCTGGGCACCGGCTACATGGAGCTCTCGAAGGCCGGGGCGGTGGCGATCGGCGAGGACGCCCTGTGGCTGCAGGTGCGGTCGCTGCCGGACACGCTCACGGAGCTGCGGGGGCGCGGCGTGACCGTCACCCGCGAGCCACAGCGCGAACCGTGGGGCCTCGACGAGTGCTGGATCGCCGACCCCGACGGCCGCGCGATCGTCCTCGTCGAGATCCCCCCGGGGCACCCGATCCGCACGGACCTACGTGAGTGAACTTTGGTGCTATAGCACCAAAGTTCGCTCACATACCCAGGGCGCGGGCCAGCTCGCGGAGGTCGTCGCGGGGGTCGGCCATGGGGTTCCCGCGCAGGGCCTGGACGAGGACGTGGTCGGCGCCGGCGTCGAGGTGCGCGGTCACCGACGCGGCGACCGTGTCGATGTCGCCCATCCCGACCAGCGCCTTCTTGAGCCGGTCCGAGCCGCCGCGCGGCATGTCGGACTCCTCGAAGCCCTGGCGCAGCCACGAGTTCCGGTAGTTCGGCAGACCCGAGTAGATCTCGAGGTGGCTGTGCGCCCGGCTCATCGCGTCGTCGGGGTCGTCGCCGACCGCGACCGCCTGCTCGGACACGACCCACTTGTCGGGGCCAAGGGCCTCGCGCGTCACGCGGGTCTGCTCCGGGGTGACGAGGTAGGGGTGCACGCCGTCGGTCTCGGCGCCCGCGAGCTCGATCATCTTGGGGCCGAGCGCCGCGACCAGCCGGGCCGGGCGCCCGACGCCGGGCTCGACCTGCTCGGGGACGGCGGCCATGCGCTGCAGGTAGTCGCGCATCGTGGCCAGCGGCTTCTGGTAGGTGCCGCCGCGCCCGCGCTCGACCAGCGGGGCGTGGCTCACGCCGAGCCCGAGGACGAAGCGGCCCGGGTGCAGCGCGGTGAGCGTGCGCCCGCCGCTCTCGGCGGCGATGGGGTCGCGGGCGTGGATGTTGGCGATGCCGGTGCCGATGACGAGCCGGTCGGTGGCGGCGAGGAACGCGCCCGCCTGGGTCAGCGTCTCCTTGCCGTAGGCCTCGCCGTAGAACAGCGAGCCGTACCCCATCGCCTCGATGTCGCGGGCGGCCTGCTGCGCCTCCTGGATCGGCCAGCTGTCGCTGGTCCACCAGACGCCGATGCGGGACGGGAAGTCGATCCGAGCTGCCATGGCCGCGGACGCTAGCCCGACCCGGTGACGCCCGCCGGGTCGGGCGCGAGGCCGGACCGGCGCGCCGACACCGTCGCCTCGGCCATCCCGCGCAGCGCCGCCATCAGCGCGCCGCCGAGCGCGATCCCCACGACGACCCGCTCGACCGACCGCTCGCGGTCCTCGGTGTCGACGACCGCCGCCACCTCGTGCGCCGCGACACCGTCCATCGCCTCCGCGTAGACGTCGAGCAGCCCGGCGACCCGCTCGCCGCCGAGGCGCTCGAGGGCCGCGAGCACGTCCACGGCCGTCCGGTAGCCGGGGTTCCGCTCGCTCGCGACCCAGCCGCGGCGCTCGACGAGGTCCGCGACGGTCTGCTCGGCGCGCGTGGTGGCCTCGTCCTCGACCGGCTCGGTGCGGGCCATCACCGCCGCCTGCGCCGTGCCGAGCGCGTCGTGCAGGGACACCGCGGGGTCGTCCACGGCCGACAGCACGTCGCGGGTGCCCGCGATCGACAGGCCCCCGACGTCCACGAGCGCGCGGATGAGGCGCAGGCGCCGGGCGTGCGCCGCGTCGTAGCGCGCCTGGTTCGGGCTGGTCCGCTCGCCGGGCGGCAGGAGGCCCTCGCGCAGGTAGTACTTGATCGACGCGACGCTCACGCCCGTCTCGCGGCTCAGATCCCCGATCCGCATCGCTCTCCCCTCTGGACGTCCGACTCGGATAGTTCTACTCTCCAATTATGGACAGCGTCACTATCCGATCAACGGCCCGGGACTCGCGTTCCCTCGCCGTGTTCTGTGTCGCCATGGCCGCCCTCGCGGTCGTGTGCCTCGTCGGGCTCGTGCTCGACCCCCGCCTCCTCGGCGGCCAGCCCATCTGGGCCAAGCCGCTGAAGTTCTCGGTCAGCTTCGTCCTCTACTCCGCCACCCTGATCTGGATGATCTCCCTGGTGTCGGTCCCGCGGACGCGCCGCTGGGCCCGCCGCGCCGGCGTCGTCGTCGCGGCCGCCGGGACCATCGAGATGATCGCCATCGTCGGTCAAGTCGTCCGCGGCCGGGCGAGCCACTTCAACGTCGCGACGACGCTCGACACGGCCGTGTGGAGCGTCATGGGCACGACCATCGTGATCCTCTGGCTCGCCACGGCCGGAGTCGGCGTGATCCTGCTGCGCGAGCGCAGCCTCGCGGTCGACACCGCGTGGGCCGTGCGCCTCGGGCTGTTCGTGACCCTGCTGGGCATGGCCGTCGCGTTCCTCATGACGAGCCCGACCGGCGCCCAGGTCGCGGGGGCGCAGGCGACGGGAGCGATGCCTACCGTCGGCGCCCACGCCGTCGACGTCCCCGACGGCGGGCCCGGCCTGCCGCTGGTCGGGTGGAGCACCACGGGCGGCGACCTGCGCATCGCCCACTTCGTCGGGCTGCACGCGCTGCAGGGACTGCCCCTGCTGGTGATCGGCCTGACCCTGCTCGCCGCGCGCGTGGCGGTGCTGCGCGACGCGCGGGTGCGCGCCCGCCTGGTCGGCGTCGCCGGTGCGGCCTGGACCGGGCTGACGGTGCTGTTGACCGGCCAGGCCCTGCGCGGCCAGCCGCTGATCGCCCCCGACGGCCTCACCCTCGGCGCCGCGGCCGTCCTCGTCGCCGCGACGGGCGTCGCGACCCTGCTCGTCCTGCGCGGCGGCACCCGCCTCCGCGCCACCGCCGATCGCGTCCTGGAGCCCCGATGACCACGCTCACGCCCGCCCGCACCGGCAGCCCCGTCCTCGTCGCCGTCTACGCGGCGCTCTCGGTGATCGGTCTGATCGGGACCTGGTACTTCAACCTGGCGTTCTTCGCGGCCGGCGGCGGCGACTACGTCGGCGGCTGGTTCGCCAACGCCGCGAGCAGCTCGGCCGCCGTCGACATCATCGTCATGGCCGTCGCGGCCTGCATCGTGATGGTCGTCGAGGGCCGCCGGCTGGGCTTCCGCCCGGTCGTGACCGTGCTCCTCGTGGTGCTGAGCTTCGTGCTCGCGGTGGCGTTCACGTTCCCGCTGTTCCTGGCGCTGCGGGAGAGGCGCCTCCGGCGCACGTGAGTGATCTGGGTCGCCAGGACGACCCAGATCACTCACGTGGCGAAGCCATCACATGCCCAGGTGCCGCGCGATGAGGATCTTCTGGACCTCGCTGGTGCCCTCGCCGATCTCCAGGATCTTGGAGTCGCGGTAGTGCCGGGCCACCGGGTACTCGTTCATGAAGCCGTAGCCACCGAAGATCTGGGTGGCGTCGCGGGCGTTGTCCATCGCGGCGTTGGAGCTCACGAGCTTCGCGACCGCCGCCTCCTTCTTGAACGGCTGCCCGGCGGCCATCTTCTCCGCCGCGTCGTGCCAGGCCAGGCGGGCGCAGACGGTGCGCGCCTCCATCTCGGCGATCTTGAACTGGATGCCCTGGTAGCTCCCGATCGCGTGGCCGAACGCCTCGCGCTCGCGGGCGTAGCGCAGGGACTCGTCGACGCAGCCCTGGGCGGCGCCGGTCGAGAGCGCGGCGATGGCGACGCGGCCCTCGTCGAGGATCGAGAGGAACTGGGCGTAGCCGCGGCCCCGCGTCCCGACGAGGTTCTCGGCCGGGACCCGGACGTCGTCGAACGAGAGCTCGTGGGTGTCCGAGGCGTTCCAGCCGACCTTCGAGTAGCTGGGCGCGACGGTGAAGCCCGGGGTCCCGGAGGGGACGAGGATCGCCGAGATCTCCTTCTTGCCGTCGCTCTGCTTGTCCGTCACCGCCGTGACCGTCACCAGCGACGTGATGTCCGTGCCGGAGTTCGTGATGAACGCCTTCGTCCCGTTGATCACCCAGTGGTCGCCGTCGAGCTTCGCGGTGGTGCGCGTGGCGCCGGCGTCGGATCCGCCGCCGGCCTCGGTCAGCCCGAACCCGCCGAGGTGGCGGCCGGTGGCGAGGTCGGGCAGCCAGCGGCCCTTCTGCTCGTCGGAACCGAACCGCAGCAGCGGCATGATCCCCAGGGACACGCCCGCCTCGAGCGTGATCGCCACCGACTGGTCGACGCGCCCGAGCTCCTCGAGGGCGACGCACAGCGCGACGTAGTCGCCGCCCATGCCGTCGTACTCCTCGGGGACCGGCAGGCCGAACAGTCCCATCTCGCCCATCTGCGCGACGAGGTCGTACGGGAACTTCTCCTTGATGTAGTACTCGCCGATGACCGGCGCGACCTCCTTCTGCGCGAACTCCTCGACGGTGGCGCGCAGGGCCTCGTGCTCGTCCGACAGCTGCATGATCATTCTCCTGAGTCGGGCACGACGGTGACCAGGGGCGCGTCGAGGGCGACGGCGGCCCCGGCCTTCGCGGCCAGGTCCTTCACGACGCCGTCGACGGGTGCCGACACCACGTGCTCCATCTTCATGGCCTCGACGACGACGAGTCGCTGGCCTGCGGTGACGTGGTCGCCCTCGGCGACCTCCACGGCGGTGACCGTGCCGGGCATCGGCGCGGTGAGGGGGCCGTCCTGGCCGCCGCCGGCGGCCGTCCGGGCGGCGCGCAGACGCTCCTGCTCGCGCAGCGCCCACACGCCGCCCTCGCGGCCGAGCCAGCGGACGCCGTCGGCGGTCGCCACCCGGAACCTCCGCGTGGCGCCGTCGAGCGTCAGGACGACGTCGGCGCCGTCGCGGCGACCCGACGCCGGGCGCGGGGTCCCCTCGGCGCCGATGGTGACGACGGCGTCCTCCGGGGGCCCGGCCACGGCGACGTCCACCGGGTCGCCCGTCGCGCCGGCCGCGGGCACGACGCGCCAGCGCGCGGGGGCGGGGTCGGCGCCGAGGCGCCAGCCGCCGACACGGTCGAACGGGTCGTCGCCGGACGAGCGCTCGGCCAGGTCCAGCAGGCCCGCCAGCGCCGCCGCGGCGAGGACGTCGTCGGGGAGGTCCTCGGCGGGGACGGGCAGGCGCGCGATCAGCCCGGTGTCGAGCCGCCCGGCGCGCACGTCGTCGTCGGCGAGGAGCGTGCGCAGCCAGGCGAGGTTGGTGCGCACGCCGAGCACGGTGGTGCCCGCGAGCGCGGCGTCGAGGCGGTCGAGCGCGCTCGCCCGGTCGCGACCCCAGGTGATGATCTTCGCGAGCATCGGGTCGTAGCGGGACCCGACCTCGGTGCCCGCCGCGACCCCGGCGTCCACCCTGGCGCCGGTCGGCCAGACCAGGTCGAGGATGCGCCCGCCGGTGGGCAGGAAGCCGCGCGAGGGGTCCTCGGCGTAGAGGCGGACCTCGACGGCGTGGCCCTCGAGCGTCACGTCGCCCTGGTCGTAGCCCAGCTCCTCGCCCGCGGCGACGCGCAGCTGCTCGGCGACGAGGTCGAGCCGCCCGCTGCGCACGCGGACGACCTCCTCGGTCACCGGGTGCTCGACCTGCAGGCGGGTGTTCATCTCGAGGAAGAAGAACTCGCTCGCGTCGGCGTTCGTCACGAACTCGACGGTCCCGGCGCCGACGTAGCCGCAGGCGCGCGCGGCCTCGACCGCGGCCTGCCCCATGGCGTGGCGCTGGGTCGCGTCGAGCACCGCCGACGGCGCCTCCTCGACGACCTTCTGGTGCCGGCGCTGCAGCGAGCACTCGCGCTCGCCGAGGTGCACGACGGTGCCGTGGGCGTCGGCGAGCACCTGGATCTCGACGTGGCGGGGGTCGGTGACGTAGCGCTCGACGAGCAGCGTGTCGTCGCCGAAGCTCCCCCGCGCCTCGCGCCGCGCCGCGCCGATGGCCGCCTCGAGATCCTCGGAACGCTCGACCACGTGCATGCCCTTGCCGCCGCCCCCGGCGCTGGGCTTGAGCAGCACGGGGAAGCCGATGCGCCGGGCCTCCGCCGCCACCTGCTCGTCGGAGAGCCCCGATCCGTCGGACCCCGGCACCAGCGGGACGCCGGCCGGGCCCACGGTGGCCTTGGCGCGGATCTTGTCGCCCATCGCCTCGATGGCCGCGGGCGGCGGGCCGATCCACGTCAGCCCCGCGTCGGTGACCTGCCGGGCGAACGCGGCGTTCTCGGCGAGGAAGCCGTAGCCGGGGTGCACGGCCTGCGCGCCGACCGCGCGGCCGGCCTCGATGATCGCGGCGCCGTCGAGGTAGTCGGGCACGCGGACGGCGACGTCGGCGGCCGCCACGTGCGGGGCGCCGGCGTCGGGGTCGGTGTACACCGCGACGGCCCGCAGGCCCCGCGCGTGCAGGGTCCGGGTGATCCGCACGGCGATCTCGCCGCGGTTGGCGATCAGCACGCTCGAGAACACGGTGACCCTCACATCCGGAAGACGCCGAAGTGCGGCGCGTCGAGGGGGGCGTTGGCACAGGCGGAGAGCGCGAGGCCGAGGACGGTGCGGGTGTCGGCGGGATCGATGACGCCGTCGTCCCACAGGCGCGCGGTGGAGTAGTAGGGGTGGCCCTGGTGCTCGTACTGCTCGCGCACGCCCTCGGCGTCACTGGAACCGACCGTCCCGAGCACCGTCGCGGCCTGCTCGGCGCCCATGACGCTGATGCGCGCGTTCGGCCACATCCACAGGAAGCGCGGCGAGTAGGCCCGCCCGCTCATCGCGTAGTTGCCGGCGCCGTAGGAGCCGCCGATGACGACGGTCAGCTTCGGCACGCGCGTGGTGGCGACGGCGGTGACCATCTTGGCGCCGTCCTTGGCGATGCCGCCCGCCTCGTACTCGCGGCCGACCATGAACCCGGTGATGTTCTGCAGGAACACCAGCGGGATGCCGCGCTGGTCGCAGAGCTCGACGAAGTGCGCGCCCTTGAGCGCCGACTCGCGGAAGAGCACCCCGTTGTTGGCGACGATGCCGACGGGGTGTCCGTGCAGGCGCGCGAAGCCGGTGACGAGCGTCGTGCCGTAGTCGGGCTTGAACGGGGTGAAGGCGCTGCCGTCGACGAGGCGGGTGATCACCTCGTGCACGTCGTAGGCGGTGCGCCCGTCGACGGGGACGACGTCGTAGAGCTCGGTCTGGTCGTGCTCGGGCTCGACCGTCGGCCGGCGCTCCCACGGCGCGGCGGGGCGGGGCCCGAACGTGTCGACGATGTCGCGGACCATCGACAGGGCGTGGGCGTCGTCGTCGGCGAGGTGGTCGACAACCCCGGAGGTGCGTGCGTGCAGGACGCCGCCGCCCAGCTCCTCGGCGGTGACCTCCTCGCCCGTCGCCGCCTTCACCAGCGGCGGGCCGCCGAGGAAGATCGTGCCCTGGTCGCGCACGATGATCGCCTCGTCGCTCATCGCCGGGACGTACGCCCCGCCGGCGGTGCAGGAGCCCAGCACCGCGGCGATCTGCGGGATGCCGAGCCCCGACATCGTCGCCTGGTTGTAGAAGATGCGCCCGAAGTGCTCGCGGTCGGGGAAGACCTGGTCCTGCTCGGGGAGGAACGCGCCGCCGGAGTCGACGAGGTATATGCACGGCAGCTTGTTGTGCAGCGCCACCTCCTGGGCGCGCAGGTGCTTCTTCACCGTCATCGGGTAGTAGGTGCCGCCCTTGACGGTGGCGTCGTTGGCGACGACGACGCACTCGCGCCCGGCGATGCGCCCGATGCCGGTGATGATCCCGGCGCCCGGCGCGGCGTCGCCGTACATGCCGGTGGCGGCCAGCGGCGAGAGCTCGAGGAACGGGCTCGACGGGTCCAGCAGCGCGTCGACGCGGTCGCGCGGGAGCAGCTTGCCGCGCTCGACGTGGCGCTGGCGCGAGCGCTCCGGGCCGCCGAGCCGCGCGGTCGCGAGCCGCTCGCGCAGGTCGGCGACGAGCTCCCGGTGCCCGGTCGCTACATCGGTGGTGGGCGCGGCCACGCTCGACCTCCTTCGGTCACGTTAACGCTCATTCACGTTAGCGACCGTTCACGTCGCCTGGCAAGAGGCGCTAGTGTGCCGAGGGTGCCGGTCACCACGTCCCGCCGCGAGCAGATCCTCACCGAGGCCGCGCGCCTGTTCGCCCGGCACGGGTTCCACGGCGTGTCCATCGACGGGATCGGCGCGGCCGTCGGGGTCAGCGGGCCGGCGCTGTACCGGCACTTCCCGTCCAAGGAGGGGCTGCTCGCCGAGATGCTGGTCGGCATCAGCGAGCACCTGCTGGCCGGCGGGCAGGAGCGCGCGGCCGAGCACACCGACCCGGTCGACCTGCTCGACGCGCTGATCGCTTTCCACACCGACTTCGCGCTGCGCCAGCCCGAGCTGATCACCGTGCAGGACCGCGACCTCGCCAACCTCCCCGACGACGCGCGCCGCCGGGTGCGCGGCCTGCAGCGCGCCTACGTCGAGATCTGGGTCGGCGCGCTCGTCCGGGCCGGGCTCGCCGGCAGTGACGAGGCGGCCCGCGTGGCGGCGCACGCGGCGTTCGGGCTGATGAACTCGACCCCGCGCAGCACCACGCACACCGGCGCGGACGTCGCCGCCGGCATCCTCACCACGATGACCCGGGCGGCACTGCACGCGCACCCTGTCTGACCGGCGACAAGCCCCCGAGAAGTCGCACCGCGCTACGCCGTCCGCCGCTACGCTCCGCGCCTGTGAACCAGCCGCAGCAGCACGGCCAGCACCCGGGGCAGTTCCAGGGCCAGCGCTACCCGATCCTGCTCTCGACCATGAACGACCTCCCCGGCTACGAGGTCGTCCGCGTGTACGGCGAGGTCTTCGGTCTCACCGTCCGTAGCCGGAACATGTTCTCGACCATGGGCGCGGGCTTCAAGGCGATGGCCGGCGGCGAGCTCAAGGGCCTCTCGAAGCTGCTGTCGGACTCGCGGCACGAGGCGCTCGGGCGGCTCTCGGAGGAGGCGATGGCGTTCGGCGCCAACGCGGTCCTCGCGCTGCGCTTCGACTGCAACGAGATCGCCCAGACCGCGAGCGAGATCGCCGCGTACGGCACCGCCGTCTACGTCGTGCCGCACACCCAGCGCTAGCGGGTCGCGACCCCGAGCTGCTCCTCGACGTCGCGCAGCCGGTTGCGCCGCATCTCGGCCTCCTCGAGGCGGGCGCGGACCGCGCGCTGCCGGGAGAGCAGCTCGCGGACGTAGTCGGTCCGCCCCTCCTCGGTGGCGTGGTGGATCTGCTCGCTGAGCTTCGCGTCGAACCGCTCGAACCACTCGACGTGCTGGTCGGCCTCGCGCCGCTTGCGCACGGCCTCGTCGTACTGCGCCCGCGTCACGACCCCGACGGGCGGGCGCGGCGCGGACGCGCCGTAGCCGCCGATGCCGTGCCCGGGCGCGCCCGGCGGCGGGTCGTAGGGGCGCGGCGCACCGACGCCGGTGTAGGCGGGCGGTGCGGTGTCGTCCGCCTGCTGGTCACGGCCACGCCCGAAGAAGCGGCCCAGTCGTGAGGTCGCCATGGCGATCCCTCCTTACGCGCAGTGACACTCCTCACTGTGCACGGCGGGCGTCCGGGACGGAAGCGGACACCGGTCATCCGCGCTCGATCGGTACGGGGTCGATGCCCTCGTCGGCCGGGAGCGCGAACCCGAACATCTCGGCGTAGAACGCGAGCTCGGCGTCGAGGGCGCGGCGGATGTTCTCCGCCTTGCGGAAGCCGTGCTGCTCGCCGGCGAAGAGCAGGTAGGCGACGGGCACGCGCCGGGCACGCAGCGCGTCGACGATCATCTCCGACTGGTTCGGCGGGACGATCGCGTCCTCGTCGCCCTGCAGCACGATCAGCGGCGTCGCGAAGCGCTCGACGTGCGTGATCGGCGAGCGCTCGACGTAGACGTCGCGGGCCTGCGGGTACGGGCCGACGAGCCCGTCGAGGTAGCGCGACTCGAACTTGTGGGTGTCGGCCGCCAGCGCCTCGAGGTCGGCGACACCGAAGTGGTCGGCGCCCGCGGAGAACGGGGTGTCGTCGCGGGCGAGCGCGGCGAGCGTCGTGAACCCGCCCGCCGAGCCGCCCCGGATGGCCAGCCGCTCGGGATCGACGCGGCCGGCGTCGGCGAGCGCGCGGGCCGCGGCCAGGCAGTCGGCGACGTCGACGATCCCCCAGGCGCCCTGCAGCTGCTCGCGGTAGGCGCGGCCGTAGCCGGTGGAGCCGCCGTAGTCGACGTCGACCACCCCGAAGCCCCGGCTCGTCCAGTACTGCAAGCCCAGCGCGAGCACCGGGCTGGCCTGCCCCGTGGGGCCGCCGTGGATGACGACGAGCAGCGGCGGGCGCTCGCCGTCGGGCCCCTCTCCCGCCGGCGGGTAGTACAGCGCGTGCGCGTCACGGGCCCTTCCCTCCCCGTCGACCGAGGCGAACGTCATCGGCTCCGGGACCGAGATCGTCGCCGGGTCGAGACCGAGGTCGCGGGCCTCGCGCAGCGTGGTGACGGTGCCGTCGAGCGTCACGCGGTGCACCCCGGCCTCGGCGGTCGGCGAGCCCGCGACGCAGACGACGGCGTCCCCGTCCGCGCGCACCGACCGGATCGCGGTGAACGGGGTGTCGAGCTCCGTGACCGCGCCGTCGGCGGTGCGGACGGCGAGCGCATCGAAGCCCTGGGAGGAGCGGGCGAACACCACGGAGTCACCGACGGTGGCGTGACGCGCGCCGGCGAGCTGCCAGGCGGGCAGGCCGATCTCGGCGGCCATCACGACGAGCGGCTCGACGGAGCCGTCCCATCGGTAGAGGTTCCACCAGCCCGTGCGGTCGGACAGGAAGTGCAGGGAGCCGTCGGCCTGCCAGACCGGCTCGCCGACCGACTCACCGGGCCCGCCCGCGACGACGGTCTCGGTGCCGGTCGCGAGGTCCCGGACGGTGAGGACGGTGTCGTCCCACGGCATCGACGGGTGGTCCCACGACACCCAGGCCAGCCGGGACGCGTCCGGCGACAGGCGCGGGGCGGCGACGAAGTCCGGGCCGCTCACGAGCACCTCGGGCTCGCCCGGCGCCCGCGCGTCGAGGCGCACGATCTCGTTGACCACCTCGGTGGCCGGCGCGCCCTCGCGCGGGTGGTGCTCGCGGACGCAGACGAGCCAGCTGCCGTCCGGGGCGACGTCGCCGTCGGCGTACCGGTCGCCGCGCGGGGCGGCGGGCTCCGGGGTGAGCACGGTGACCTCGCCGTCGTCGAGACGACGCAGGCGCTGGTCGGCCCAGTCCACGTAGAAGACCACGCCCTGATGGACCCACCACGCGCCGCCGCCGTACTCGTGCACCGCGGTGCGGGCGTTGGCGCCGTCGCCCAGCAGGTCGGTGACCGTGCCCTCGGCGTCCCGGCGGACCAGCTGCGTGCGCCCGCCCTCCGCCGCGCGGCCCTCGCCCCAGACGACGCCGCCGACCCCGTCGGGCCGGACGTCGTCGAGGCGCACCGCGGCGGCGACGACGCGCTCGGACGTGATCGGGGTCGGCCAGGAGCCGTAGGGCAGCGGGGTCACGCCGCCACGGTAGGCGCCGTGATCGTCAGGACTCCGACCGAGACCGCAGCACGTTCTTCTGGATCTTCCCGGTCGAGGTCTTCGGGAGCTCGCCGAAGACGATGCGCTTCGGCGCCTTGAACCGGGCGAGGTGGGCGCGGACGTGCTCCACGAGCTCGTCGGGCTCGACGTCCTGCGAGACCGTCACGAACGCGATCGGGATCTCGCCCCACTGCTCGTCGGGCGCGCCGACGACCGCGGACTCGATCACCGCGGGGTGGCTGTCGAGGACCCGCTCGACCTCGACCGACGCGATGTTCTCGCCGCCGGAGATGATCACGTCTTTGCTCCTGTCGCGGATCTCCACGTAGCCGTCGGGGTGGATGACGCCGAGGTCGCCGGTGCGGAACCACCCGTCGGCGTCCACCTCCGCGGTCGCCTCCGGGTCGCGGTAGTAGCCGAGCATGACGTCGTTGCCGCGCAGCACGAGCTCGCCGAGCGTCTCGCCGTCCCACGGCACGTCGGAACCGTCCTCCTCCGACAGCACCCGCAGGCGCTGCGCGACGACGTTGCCGACGCCCTGGCGCGCCTTGAGCCGGGCCTGCTCGTCGGCGTCGAGGGCGTCCCACTCGGGGTGCCAGTCGTTGACCGCCGCCGGCCCGTAGGTCTCCGTGAGGCCGTACAGGTGCGTGATCGACATCCCGAGGTCGTCCATCCGCGCCAGCAGGGTCGGCGAGGGCGGGGCGCCGCCGGTCGCGACCGTCACCCGCTCCGGCGCCGGCCCCTCCGTGGCCGCCTCGGCGTGGGCGATCATCGTCAGCACCGTCGGCGCCGCGCAGTAGTGCGTGACCCCCTCGGTGCGGATGAGCCGCCAGATCTCCTCGGCGTCGATGGTGCGCAGGCAGACGTGCAGCCCGCCCGCCGCGGTGACGGCCCAGGGGAAGCACCAGCCGTCGCAGTGGAACATCGGCAGGGTCCACAGGTAGCGCGAGGCCGGCTGGAGGCGCATGTGGAACGCCATCGCGAGCGCCTGGAGGTTGGCGCCGCGGTGGTGGTACATCACGCCCTTCGGGCGCCCGGTGGTCCCCGAGGTGTAGTTGATGGCGAGCAGGCCGCGCTCGTCGGCGACGGGGACGACGCGCTCCGGGGAGTCGGCGACGAGGCCCTCGTAGCGCTCGCCCTCCTCGACGAGCTGGACACCGGTCCGCTCCGCCACGGCCCGCGCGTTCGCCACCAGCTCGCGGGTCGCGATCAGCAGCTTCGCCCCGGAGTGCTCGACGATGTGGACGATCTCGTCGACCGAGAGCCGGGTGTTGAGCGGCACGAGCACCGCGCCGGCGTAGGGCACGCCGTGGTGGCACTCGAGCATGACGTGGCTGTTGCTCGCGAGCGCCGCCACGCGGTCGCCGGGCTCGATGCCCAGCTCGTGCAGCGCCCCCGCGAGGCGCCGTGACCGCGCGCCGAACTCGGCGTAGGTGAACCGCGCGTCCCCGTCGACGACCGCGTCGCGGGTCGCGAAGACGTGGGCGGCGCGGTCCAGGAACGCCGTCGGCGTGAGCTCGGCGAAGCTGAAGGGAGCCGGGGTGACGGACATGCCCGGAGGTCTACCCGATGCCGCTACACCACGCCCAGGCTCGTCATCGCCTCCGCGACGCGCAGGAAGCCCGCGGCGTTCGCGCCGTTCTCGAGATCGGCGGGGTCGCCGTGGTAGCGGTCGGCGGCGTCGCGGACCCGGTCGAAGGCGTCGCTCATGATCGTCTGGAGACGCTCGTCGACGTCCTCGCCGCTCCAGCGCTCGCGCCCGGCGTTCTGCTGCATCTCCAGCGCGGACACGGCGACGCCGCCCGAGTTGGCCGCCTTGCCCGGCCCGAACACGACGCCGGCCTCGCGCAGGACCTCGCGCGCCTCCGGGGTGACCGGGCCGTTCGCGCCCTCGGCGACCGCCCAGCACCCGTTCTCGACGAGCGCGCGGGCCTCCTCCGGGCCGATCTCGTTCTGCGTCGCGCAGGGCAGCGCGACGTCGCAGTCCAGGGTGAACGCCGAGCCGTCCGAGGTCGTCGCGGTCGAGCGCTTCTCGGCGTAGTCGGCGACGGAGCCGCGCTGGCCCTTGATCTCGCGCAGGAGGTCGACGTCGATGCCGTCGGGCTCGGAGACCGACCCCTTCGAGTCGGAGCAGCCGACGACCGTGCCGCCCGAGGCGATCACCTTGTCCATCGCGAAGAGGGCGACGTTGCCGCTGCCGGAGACGACGACGCGGGCGCCGTCGAGGTCGCGGCCCTGCTCGGCGAGCATCCGCTGGGTGAAGTAGACGGTGCCGAACCCGGTGGCCTCGGGCCGCAGCGCCGAGCCGCCCAGCACCGCCGGCTTGCCGGTGAACGCGCCGGGCTCGTGGTAGCCGATGAGGCGCTGGTACTGGCCGTAGATCCAGCCGATCTCGCGGGACCCGACGCCCATGTCGCCGGCGGGCACGTCCACGGCCGCGCCGACGTGGCTGGCCAGCTCGGTGGCGAACGACTGGCAGAACCGCATGAGCTCGCCCGTCGAGAGCGTCTTCGGGTCGACGTCCGCGCCGCCCTTGCCGCCGCCGATGTCCTGGCCGGTCAGGGCGTTCTTGAACACCTGCTCGAAACCGAGGAACTTGATGACGTCGAGGTCGACCGTCGGCGCGAACCGCAGGCCGCCCTTGTACGGGCCGAGCGCCGAGTTGAACTGGACGCGGAAGCCGCGGTTGACCCGCACGGTCCCGGCGTCGTCGACCCACGGCACCCGGAAGACGATGACCCGCTCGGGCTCGCAGAGCCGCCCGACGACGTCGGTGTACTCGGGGTGCTCGACCAGCACCGGCCCGATGCTGCGCAGCGCCGCGCGGACGTCGGCGTGGAAGAACTCCTGGTGGGGGTCACGGCGCAGGACGTCGCGCCACACCTCCCGCAGTACCGCGTTCTCGGGCTCGTCGCTGCGTTCGCGCGCCATTCGCCGTCCTCTCCGAAACGTCGTTGTTCCGGTCGGACTGTTACCCGGGGCTGATCGGTCTCAGTCGGTACGTCCTTCGGCGGCCTGCTCCACCGAGCACCACCACGTCGTCCGGCCGCCGACCGTGCCGCGCTCCATCGGCGCCCCGCAGCGCGGGCACGTCTCGTCCTTCGCGCGGTGCGCGATGACCTCGCCGGTGTGCACCCCGCCGCGCTTGATGGCGTCGCGGGTGGCCTTGCGCAGGGTGGTGCGCAGGGCGTCGAGCTCCTTCGTGGACAGCTCACCCGCGGGGCGCGACGGCGAGAGCTTCGCCTCCCACAGCGTCTCGTCGGCGAGCAGGTTGCCGACGCCGGCGAGCACCGACTGGTCGAGCAGCTTCGCCTTGATCGCCACGATCCCCTTCCCGACGCGCGCCCGGAACTCGTCCCTCGTGATCTCGGCGGCGTCCGGGCCGAGCGCGTCGACGTCGGGCTCGAGGTGCACGCGCCCGAGACGGCGCTTGTCGAACAGGCGCAGCTCGCCGCCGTCGTCGAACGTCATGCGGAAGCGGTCCCACTCCGCCTTATTCTTGGGATGCTTGTCGGGCCGCTCGCCGGGCTTCTTCGGCATGCCGCCGACGTGCGGGTCGCCGCCGGCGTAGAGGCTGGAGTCCTCGTCGCCCGTCGGTCCGGTGACGAAGATGCGCCCGCCCATCCCGAGGTGGATGCCCAGGTGCGGGCCGGCGGCTCCGTCGGCGGTGACCGTGTCGCACCACATCGTCTTGCCGCGCCGGTGCGCTGCGGTGAGGCGCCCGCCCTTGAGGGCCCGGTCGATCTCGCCGGGGGCGTGCGGGCGGCACACGTACTCGTCGGTGTCGTCGACGCTCGCGATCACCCGGTCGAGCGCCTTCTCGACGACCTGGCGCGCGTTCTCGACCTCGGGCAGCTCGGGCACGCGATCCATTCTGCGTCGTGGCAGCGTGCGCGGCGTGCTGACTCCCGCCGCCATGCTCGCTGTCGCCCTCGAGGAGGCCCGGACCGGGGCCGCGGCGGGCGGTGTCCCGGTCGGCGCGGCGCTGTTCGGCGCCGACGGAGCGGTCCTCGGACGCGGCCACAACCGCCGCATCCAGGACGGCGACCCCGCCACCCACGGCGAGACCGCCGCGTTCCGCGCCGCCGGGCGCCGGCCCCACTATCGCGAAACGACGATGGTCACGACGCTCTCGCCGTGCTGGTTCTGCGCGGGGCTGATCCGCCAGTTCCGCATCCCGCGCCTGGTCGTCGGCGAGGCGGAGAACTTCGGCGGGCAGCACGCGTGGCTCGCGGACCTGGGCGTCGAGGTCGCGGTGCTCGACGACCCGGACTGCGCGGCGCTCATGCAGCGCTTCGCCGCCGACCACCCCGAGGCCTGGCTGGAAGACATCGGCGGACCCGAGTAGAAGATTTTCCGGGAGCGTGTCGAAAGCGGTGACCGCCGTTCGACCTGGGGGCAGAGAAACCCGCTGACACCCCGCCCCGGAGGTCACCATGTCCGTCATCACCGCCCCCGCCGCCATCGCCACCTCGTCCCGCGCGAAGACCCGCGGCCTCGCCGTCGTCGGGGCCGGCGCGGCGGCGCTCGCCGGCTGGAGCGTCGGCGCGCTGCTCGGCGCCGACTACTGGATCACCGACTCCTTGGGCACCGCCCGCGTCGACATCCCCGCCGCCGTCGGCACCACGATCATCACCGCGCTGCTCGCCTAGGCGCTGCTCGCCGTCCTCGAGCGGGTCGCCACCTGGGGCCGCACCGCGTGGACCTACCTCGCCGTCGGCGTCCTCGCCGTCTCGATGACCCCGATCGGCCTCGTCGAGGCGACCGCGTCGACGCGCATTGGCCTGATGATCGCCCACCTGGCCGTCGCCGCTGTCGTCATCCCCGCGTTCACCCGGGTGCGCTGACGCGCAGGTGAGCAGTGTGGACGGCGATAACCGTCCACACTGCTCACGAGCGCGGAGCGCACACCTCGGCGACGCAGCGGGCCACCGGGCCCTGCGGGTCGGCCGCAACGGCACCCAGGTCGTCGGGCACCCCGAGACCGCGCAGCAGCGTCCGGCAGAACTCGGCGGCGACGTCCTCGGGCGGCATCCGGCCCTGCGGGTCGAACCACGTCCACATCCAGTGCAGCGAGCCGAACATCTGCAGGCTGCGCAGCCGCGCGTCGCCCGGCACGAACACCCCGGCCTCCTCGCCCTCGCGCAGCGCCGCGACGACGAGGTCCCGGTACGCGTCGCGCTGGCCCCGCGCGGTCTCCATCCCCGGCTCGTCGGTGAGGCGCACGACCTCCCGCTGGAACGCGACGGTCGTGGCGGGCTCGAGCGTGGAGTAGCGGACCCCGGCGTGGACGAAGGCGGCGATCCGCTGCTCGGGCGCCGGGAGCCGGGCGAGGAACGCGTGGGCCTCGTCGAGGCGGCGGCCCATGTAGCGCTCCTGGACCTCGGCGAGCATCCGGTCCTTGGTGCCGAAGTGGTGGACGATCGTGCCCTTGCTCATCCCGAGCTCGGCGGCGACGTCGCCGAAGTTGGCGCGGTCGTAGCCGCGCTCGGCGACGTGGCGGGTGAACGTCGCGAGGATCTCGTCGCGCCGACCGCCGCGAGGACGGCCCGGGGCCACCACCGGCTCGGCCATGGCACCCCCTTGAAAACTGACCGCACGTACGGGCAGAGTAGCGCACGTCACGGCGTCGTGGGTCAGGACCGAGAGGAGCCGGCGATGGACGGTGGGATCGCCGACTGGATCGCGCGACGGGCGGAACGCCGCCCGCACGCGACGGCCGTGGTGGACGTCGCCACCGGCGCCCGCCACGACTACGCCGCCCTCGACCGGCGCGTGAGCGCGCGGGCCGCCGCCCTCGCGGGGCTCGGCGTCGGGGCCGGCACGCGCGTCGCCCTGCTCGGCGAGAACTCTGCCGCCTACCTCGAGTGGCTCTTCGGCGCGGCACGGATCGGCGCGGTGGCCGTGCCCGTCAACCACCGCCTCGCGCCGGCCGAGGTCGCGCACGTCCTGCGCGACTCGGGAGCGACGGTGCTCGTGGGTTCGGTGGCCTTCGAGGCCCTCGCGAAGGGCGCGCTGGACGAGCTGGACACACCGCCGGTGCTCGTCGCGCTCGGCGCAGAGCCGGGCGACGGGACCGTCGCGGCGCACCCGGCGGCGGGCGACGACCCCTGCGTGATCATGTACACCTCGGGCACCACGGGCGTCCCCAAGGGCGCGGTGCTCACGCACGACAACATGCTGTGGAACGCGATCAACATGGTCACCGCGGGTGCCGGCGTCAGCGGCACCGACGTGACGATCGCGGCGGCGCCGCTGTTCCACATCGGCGCGCTCGGGCTCTCCGCACTCCCCCTGCTCTACGCCGGCGGCACGGTCGTCGTCGTGCCGTCGTTCGACCCCGCGGCGTTCGCTGACCTGATGGCCGCCGAGGGCGTCACCACCCAGTTCCTCGTGCCCGCGATGTGGGCGGCGCTGACCCGGCTGCCCTCGCTGCCGCCGATGCCCGCGCTGCGCTGGGCGATCTCGGGCGGGGCGCCGTGCCCGGTCACGGTGATCGAGCACTTCACCGGCCTCGGCTGGACGTTCACCGAGGGCTTCGGGATGACCGAGCTCTCGCCCGCCGCGCTCTTCCTCGACGCCGCCGACGTGCTCACCCACGCCGGCTCGGTCGGGCGGCCGTTCCTGCACGTCGACGCGCGGCTGGTCTCCTCGACGGGCGAGGACGTGGCGGTCGGCGAGGTCGGGGAGCTGGTGCTGCGCGGGCCGACGGTCTTCGCGGGCTACTGGAACCGTCCGGAGGCCACCGCCGAGGTGATGCGCGACGGGTGGTTCCACTCCGGCGACCTGGGCGTCCGCGACGCCGAGGGCTTCGTGACGCTCGTCGACCGCAAGAAGGACATGATCATCACGGGCGGCGAGAACGTCTACCCCGTCGAGGTCGAACAGGTCCTGCACCGCCACCCCGCGATCGCCGACGTCGCCGTCGTCGGGATCGGCGACGCGCAGTGGGGCGAGACGGTGCTGGCGGTGGTCGTGGCCTCGGATGACATCGACCCCGACGAGGTGATCGCCTTCGCCCGCGAGCGGATCGCGCACTTCAAGGCCCCGCGACGCGTCGAGGTCGTCGGGGAGCTGCCGCGCAACGCGACCGGGAAGCTGCTCAAGCGGGTCCTGCGCGAGCAGTTCGCCGGGCAGGCCGAGGCGGTCCGCCGGTGACGGGCGCGCCTGTTCCGAGCGAAGGGCACCTTCGCTCGGATAGATCGAGCGAAGGTGCCCTTCGCTCGGCATCCGGCAGCGCGCACGACGCGTGGTCGACGCCGGAGCGGCGGGCGCTGCGCGAGCTGGTCGCCGACTTCACCGCGCGCGAGATCGTCCCGAATCTCGCGCAGTGGGAGGACGACGGCGCCCTGCCGCGCGCGCTGCACGAGCGGGCCGGGGCGCTCGGCCTGCTCGAGCTCGGCTTCCCCGAGGCCGCGGGCGGGGTCGGCGAGCACCTCGACGCCTGCCTCGTCGCCGAGCAGCTGATCCTCTCCGGCGGGTCGAGCGGGGTCTGCGCGGGCCTGTTCACCCACGGCATCGGGGTCCCGCACATCGCGAACGCCGGCGACCCCGACCAGATCGCGCGCTTCGTCAAGCCCGCCCTCGCCGGGCAGATGATCACCTCGCTCGGCATCACCGAGCCGGAGGCCGGCTCCGACGTCGCGGCGCTGACGACCCGCGCCCGCCGGGACGGCGACGCCTTCGTCGTCGACGGCGCGAAGACGTTCATCACCTCGGGGACGCGGGCGGACATCGTCACCACGGCCGTGCGCACGGGCGGCGAGGGACACCGCGGCATCTCGCTGCTGGTGATCGAGACCGACCGGCCCGGGGTGTCGCGCTCGCGGCTGCGCAAGATGGGCTGGCACTGCAGCGACACCGCGGAGCTGCGCTTCGACGGGGTGCGGGTGCCGGCTGCGAACCTCGTCGGCGCCGAGGGCACGGGCTTCCGCCAGATCATGGTCAACTTCGCGGCCGAGCGGCTCTCGATGGCCGTCCAGGCGTACGCGACCGCGCAGCGCTGCGTCGACCTGACGATCGACTGGGCCCGCGCGCGCCGGACGTTCGGCGCGCCGCTCGCGCAGCGCCAGGTGGTGCGCCACCAGATCGCGGAGATGGCGCGCGAGGCGACGGTCGCGCGGACCTACGTGCGGGACGTCCTCGCCCGCTGGCAGGCCGGCGAGGACGTCGTCACCGAGCTCGCCATGGCCAAGAACACCGCGGTCGCGGCGTGCGACGCCGTCGTCGACCGCGCGGTCCAGCTGCACGGAGGGATGGGCTACATGCACGGCGTGGAGGTCGAGCGCCACTACCGCGACGCGCGGATCCTCGGGATCGGCGGCGGCGCCAACGACATCATGAACGAGGTCGTGGCGGGCCGGCTGGGGCTCGACGGATGAGCCCGTCGGTCGACGAGCTGCTGGCGGACCTCGACGCCGAGCGGGCGGCGGTGATGTCTCTCGTCCGCGAGCTGCCGCGGGCGTCGTGGACGCTGCCGACCCGCGCCGAGCCCTGGACGGTCCGCGACCAGATCGCCCACCTCGGCTGGTTCGACGGCGCGTTCGCGCGAGCGATCTCGACGCCGGCGGCGTTCGAGGCCGAGCGTGACGCGATCACCGACGTCGCGACCTACGTCGACCGGACCCTCGCCGACGTCCCGGAGGTCGGGCCCGCCGCGCTCGCGTACTGGCAGGACGCGGCGCGGGCGTTCGACGACGCCGCGCGCGCCTGCGACCCCTCGGCGCGTCTGCCCTGGTACGGGCCGTCGATGTCGGTGCGCTCGGCGATCACCAGCCGGATCATGGAGACCTGGGCGCACGGCAGCGACGTGGCCGACGCCCTCGGGTCCCGGCTCGCCCCGACCGACCGGCTGCGCCACGTCGCCGACCTCGCGGTCCGCGCGCGGGCGCAGGGCTACCGGGTCCGCTCGCTGGACGTGCCCGAGGTGCCCGTGTGCGTCGAGCTCACCGGCCCGTCGGGCGAGGTGTGGCGATGGGGCGAGCCCCACGTGAGCGATGTGGGTCGCCAGGACGACCCGGATCACTCACGTGGCGAAGCCATCACCGGCGACGTCGAGGAGTTCTGCCTGGTGCTGATCCGGCGGGTGCACGTCGACGACACCTCCCTCCACGTCACCGGCGACGCCGCGCGCGAGTGGATGACCATCGGCCAGGCGTTCGCGGGGACGCCGGGGAAGGACCCGGTGCGGGCATGAGCCTTGTTCCCGACATCAGTCCCGCCGCTGTCCTGGCGTCGCGGCTCGACCCGTCGTCCCCGGAGTACGCCGCCGACCGCGCCGCGATGCTCGACGCCCTCGCCGGCGTCGACGAGGTCGCCGCGACGGTGCTCGCCGCCGGCGGCGCGAAGTACGTCGACCGGCACCACGACCGCGGCCGCCTGACCGCCCGCGAGCGCGTCGACCTGCTGCTCGACCCCGACGCGGCGTTCCTCGAGATCGGCGCGCTGGCCGGGGCGCACGAGCCGGACCTGACGACGCCGGGCGCGGGCCTGGTGGTGGGGATCGGCGCGGTCAGCGGCGTCGAGTGCATGGTGATCGCGAACGAGCCGACGGTGAAGGGCGGCTCGATCACCCCGATCGGCGTCACCAAGCAGCTGCGCGCCCTGGAGATCGCCGAGCGCAACCGGCTCCCGGTCGTCGCGCTCGTCGAGTCCGGGGGTGCCGACCTCCCGCGCCAGGCCGACCTGTTCGTGCCCGGCGGGCGGACGTTCCGCGAGATGACGCGGCTCTCGGCGGCGGGGATCCCGACGATCGCCGTGGTCTTCGGTTCGTCGACCGCGGGCGGCGCGTACATGCCCGGCATGAGCGAGTACACGGTCTTCGTGCGCGGGCAGGCGACCGTCTACCTGGGCGGGCCGCCGCTGGTGAAGATGGCGATCAACGAGGACGTCGACGACGAGACCCTCGGCGGCGCGGAGATGCACGCGCGCGAGTCGGGCCTCGCCGACCACCTCGCCGCCGACGAGCGCGACGCCCTGCGGATCGGGCGGCGGATCGTCGCCGACCTGGGGTGGCGGAAGGCGGGGCCGGGGCCGTCCTTGCCGGCGGACCCACCGCTCCGCCCGGCCGAGGAGCTGCTGGCCTGCGCGGCGTCCGACGCGAAGCGGAGCGTCGAGGTGCGCGACGTGCTGGCCCGCGTGCTCGACGGCTCGCGGTTCGACGAGCACAAGCCGCTCTACGGCACGACGCTCGTGTGCGGCTGGGGCTCGATCGGCGGCTTCCCGGTCGGCGTGCTCGCGAACAACGGGATCTTGTTCTCGGAGGAGTCGCAGAAGGGCGCGCAGTTCGTCCAGCTCGCCAACGCCCGGTCGATCCCGCTGCTGTTCGTCCAGAACATCACGGGGTTCATGGTCGGTTCCGCCTACGAGCGCGGTGGGATCATCAAGGACGGCGCGAAGCTGATCAACGCGGTGTCGAACTCCGAGGTCCCGCACCTGACCCTCATGGTCGGCGCGTCCTACGGCGCCGGGAACTACGGCATGTCCGGGCGCGCCTACGACCCGCGCTTCGTCTTCACCTGGCCCAACCACCGCATCGCGGTCATGGGCGGCACCCAGCTCGCCGGCGTCATGTCGATGGTGCAGCGCCGCTCGGCGGAACGGGCGGGCCGGGAGTACGACGAGGCGACCGACCGCGTGACGCGCAAGGCGATCGAGGACGGCGTCGAGGCGCAGTCCAACGCCGTCTACGCGTCGGGGCGGATGTGGGACGACGGCGTCATCGACCCCCGCGACACCCGCACGGTCCTCGGCCTCGCCCTCTCCGCCGTCCACTCGGCCCCGATCGCCGGCGCGACCCGCTTCGCGCCGTTCCGGATGTGAGGCACGGGTGTCCCAGCCTGGCGGCAGGCGGCACGGAGCGCAGCGGAGCTGCCGCGCCGGAGGCATCAACACTGCTGACGTTCAACGTCAGGAAATCCCCCATCTCGAGGTGAGCCGGTGATCAGCACGCTGCTCGTGGCCAACCGCGGGGAGATCGCGCGGCGGGTGATCCGCGGCGCGCGGACCCTCGGCATCCGCACGGTCGCGATCTACTCCGCACCCGACGCCGACGCCCCGCACGTCGCCGAGGCCGACCGGGCCGTCGCGCTGCGCGGGTCGACGAGCGCCGAGACCTACCTCGACGCCGAGCAGGTCCTCGCCGCGGCGCGGGCCACCGGCGCCGACGCCGTGCACCCCGGCTACGGCTTCCTCTCGGAGAACGCCGCGTTCGCGCGCCGGGTCGCCGACGCCGGCCTGACGTGGGTCGGCCCGGACCCCGCGTCGATCGAGGCGATGGGTGTCAAGCACACCGCCAAGGCCCTGGCCCGCGAGGCCGGCGTCCCGACGCTGCCGGACGCGCTGCTCGAGACGGACGACGCCGCCGATTGGGCCCGCGCGGCCGAGGGCGTCGGCTTCCCCCTGCTCGTCAAGGCCAGCGCGGGTGGCGGCGGCAGCGGGATGCGCGAGGTCCGGTCGCCCGACGCGCTCGCCGACGCCGTCCGCTCCGCCCGCGCCGAGGCCGCCCGCAGCTTCGGCGACGACACCGTCTTCCTCGAACGCCTCCTCGACGCGCCGCGCCACATCGAGATCCAGGTCCTCGGCGACGCGCACGGGCACGTCGTGCACCTCGGCGAGCGCGAGTGCTCGATCCAGCGGCGGCACCAGAAGGTCGTCGAGGAGGCGCCGTCGCCGGCGGTGTCGCCGGAGCTGCGCGAGCGCATGGGAGCCACGGCCGTCGCGCTGGCCGAGAAGCTCGGCTACGTCGGCGCCGGGACGGTGGAGTTCCTGCTCGAGGATGCGGATTTCCTGACGTGTGACGTCAGCAGTGTCGACGCCTCCGTCGCGGCAGCTCCGCTGCGCTCCGTGCCGCCCGCCGCCACGCTGACACAGGCGAGCTTCTACTTCCTCGAGATGAACACCCGGCTGCAGGTCGAGCACCCCGTCACCGAGGAGGTCTACGGCGTCGACCTCGTCGCGCTCCAGCTGGCGATCGCCGACGGTGAGGAGGTGCCGTTCACCCAGGCCGGCGTCGTCCCACGCGGGCACGCGATCGAGGTGCGCCTCTACGCCGAGGACCCCAGCGCCGGCGACCGCCCCAGCCCCGGGACGCTGCACCGCTACCGCCACGACACCACGCTGCGCTGGGAGGACGCGCTCGGCGCCTCGGGCGAGATCAGCGCGTTCTACGACCCCATGATCGCCAAGGTCATCGCCCACGCCCCGACCCGCGCGGCGGCCGCCCGGCGGCTCTCCGCGGGCCTGGCGCAGGCCGAGATCCATGGCCCCGCCACCAACCGCGACCTGCTCGTCGCCGTCCTGCGCGACGCCGACTTCCTCGCCGGCGAGACCCGCACCGACTTCCTCGAGCAGCACGCCGCGCTGCGCACCCCCGAGCCCGCCACCCCGCGCGTCGTGCACCTCGCGGCGGCCGTCGCCTGCACGAGCGCGGCGCGGCGAGCCAACGACCCCCTGAAGGACCTCGCCCCGCCCGGCTGGCGCCTCCTCCGGGGCACGCCGAGGCCGGCGATCGCCTGGGAGGGCCCGGACGGCGAGGTCGTCCCGACCAACGACGGGATCACCCTCCGCGACCCCACCCCCGACGGTGTGCGCGTCACCCTCGACGGCGTCGAGTACCGCTGCCGCGTCGCCCACCACGACGGCACCGCCCACGTCGACGACGGCGAGGGCCACAGCGCCTGGCGCGAGGTCCCGCGCCTGCCCGCCCCCGACGCCGCGGCGGGCGGGGCGGGGCCGGTCAGCGAGGTCCCGGGCACCGTGGTCGAGGTCCTCGTGGCCGAGGGCGAGCACGTCGTCGCCGGGCAGAAGCTCGTCGTGCTCGAGGCGATGAAGATGGAGCACCCGGCCCTCGCCGCCGCCGACGGCGTCGTGGAGACCGTGCACGTCGCGGTCGGCCAGTACGTCGAGGCGCACGCCACGCTCGTCACCCTGGGGACGCCCGGATGATCGCCATCGCCAACGTGTCCGGCTTCTACGGCGACCGGCTCTCCGCCGCGCGCGAGATCGTCGACGCGCACCTCGAGGGCCGCGTCCACGTCGACGTCCTCACCGGCGACTGGCTCGCCGAGCTGACGATGGGCCTGCTCGCGAAGCAGCGCGAGCGCGGCAAGGGCGGCTGGGCGTCGACGTTCGTGCGCCAGATGCAGGACGTGCTCGCCGACTGCCTCGACGCCGGCATCCTCGTCGTCGCCAACGCCGGCGGGCTCGACCCCGCCGACTGCGCGGCCGAGATCGCCGCGATCGACGACCGCGCCCGCGTCGCCTGGGTCGGCGGGGACGACGTCACCGACGCCGTGGTCGCGCTGCCGCCGGAGCAGACCGCGCACCTCGAGACCGGCGAGCCGATCCCGGAGAAGCCGCTGGTCGCCAACGCCTACCTCGGGTGCCGCGGGATCGTGTCGGCGCTCGAGGCCGGCGCGAACGTCGTCGTCACGGGGCGGGTCACCGACGCCGCGGTGGTCGTCGGGCCCGCGGCGTGGCGTCACGGGTGGGGTCCCGACGACGTCGACGCCCTCGCCGGCGCCGTCGTCGCCGGGCACGTCATCGAGTGCGGCGCCCAGGCCACCGGCGGCAACTTCTCCTTCGCCGGCGAGCTGACCGGCACCGAGCACGTCGGCCTGCCGGTCGCCGAGATCGCGGCCGACGGCTCCGCGGTGATCACCAAGGCGGCGGGGACGGGCGGGGCGGTCACCGTGGAGACGGTCACCGCGCAGCTGCTCTACGAGGTCGACGGGCCCCGCTACCTCACGCCCGACGTCGTCGCGCGCCTCGACACCGTGACGCTGACCCAGGACGCCCCGGACCGCGTCCGGATCACCGGGACCCGCGGCGAGGCGCCGACCGACACCGTCAAGGTCGGCGCGATCGTGCCCGCCGGCTGGCACAACGAGATGACCTTCGTGCTCACCGGCCTCGACGTCGAGGCCAAGGCGGAGCACGCGCTCGCCGCGCTGTGGGCCGGCGTCCCGGGCGGGCGCGACGCCTTCGACCGCGTCGAGACCCGGGTGCTGAGAGCCGATGCTCCCGATCCCCAGCGCATGATTGACGCCGTCTCCCTGCTCACCGTGGCCGTCGCGGGCCGCAAGGACGCCTGCGCGCGGCTCTCCCGCGCGGCCGTCGAGACGGCGCTGAGCGGCTACGCCGGCTTCTTCGCCACCACCCCGCCGGGCCCGGGCAGCGCCGCGAGCGTGTTCTGGCCGATCCTGCTGCCCGCCGCCGACCTGCCCCAGCTCGTCGGCCTCGCCGACCGGACGTGGACGGTGCCGCCGCCCGCTGCCGACCGGAGCAGCGCCGACGACCGTCCGCGCGCCGCCCCGGGAAACGAACGGCGAGCTCGTTGCGTCGGAAGCAGCGAGAGCGCCGTTCGTTCGCAACCCCTGGGCCGCCTCGCCGGCGCGCGCTCCGGGGACAAGGGCGGCAACGCGACGCTGGGGCTCTGGGCGCGCGACGACGCCGCCCACGCGTGGCTCGCCGGCTGGTGGGACGACGAGCACGTCGCGTGGCTGCTCGGCGAGGACGCGGCGGGCTGCGGGCGACGGCTCTGGGCGCTCCCGAACCTGCGCGCCGTCGGCGTCACCGTGGTCGGATTCCTGGGACGCGGGGTGGCCGACAACCTCGCGCTCGACCCGCAGGCCAAGGGGCTCGGCGAGTTCGTCCGGGCCCGACACGTGGACATCCCCGAGGAGCTGCTGCGATGAAGGTCGACGCCACCGTGGTCACCGGTGGGCTCAGCGCGTTCGCCGACGACGCGGTCACCGCCGAGAAGGCGGGCTACGACGCCGTCTGGGCGTCCGAGACCCAGCACGACCCGGCCGTGATGATCACGCTCGCGGCCACCCGCACCGAGCGCATCACCCTCGGCACCGCGATCACCGTCGCGTTCGCCCGCACGCCGATGACGACGGCGATGACCGCCAACGACCTGCACGAGGTCACCGGCGGGCGCTACATCCTCGGGCTCGGCACGCAGATCAAGCCGCACGTCACCAAGCGCTTCTCGATGCCCTGGTCGCGGCCCGCCGACCGGATGCACGAGTACATCCGGGCCGTCCGCGCCATCTGGGACGCCTGGGCGACCGGCGAGCGCCTCGACTTCCGCGGCGAGTTCTACACGCACACGCTGATGACGCCGTTCTTCTCGCCCGCCCCGAACCCGTACGGCACCCCGCCGATCCACCTCGCCGGCGTCGGCCCGCGGATGACGGCGGTGGCGGGCGAGGTCGCCGACGGGTTCATGGCCCACGCCTTCTCCACCGAGCGCTACCTGCACGAGGTCACGCTGCCGTCGCTGCGCGAGGGCTTCGAGCGGGGCGGCAAGGACGGCACGGGGTTCGAGTTCTCGGCGACCGCGCTCATCGCCACGGGCAACACCGAGGAGGAGTTCGCCGCGTCGATCAAGGACGTGCGCCGGCAGGTCGCGTTCTACGGGTCGACGCCCGCCTACCACCCGGTGCTCGAGCTGCACGGCTGGGGCGATCTCGCCCGCGAGCTCAACACGCTCTCCAAGAGTGGCGAGTGGGACGCGATGGGCGAGGCCGTCGACGACGAGGTCCTGCACACCATCGCGATCGTCGCCGAGCCCGACCAGGTCGGCCCGGCGCTCGAGGCCCGCTTCGGCGGCATCGCCCAGCGCATCCCGCTCTACGCGCCGTCCGGATCGCAGACCGACCGCTGGGGCCCGGCCCTGGCGCACCTGCAGGGAGTGAAGTAAGTGGTCGCGTTCACCGAGGAGCACCAGGCGTTCCGCAAGACCGTGCGGACGTTCGTCGAGCGGGAGATCGACCCGTACGTCGACCAGTGGGAGCGCGACGAGCGGATGCCCACCCACGAGCTGTTCGGCAAGCTCGGCGAGCTGGGCTTCCTGGGGCTCGAGTACGACCCCGCGTACGGGGGCGGCGGCGCCGACCACCTGTTCTCGGTGGTGCTCGCCGAGGAGATCGGTCGCGCCGACGCCGCCGGGGTCGGCATGGCGATCGCCGTGCAGACCGACATGGCGACGCCGTCGCTGGCCCGCTTCGGCTCAGAGGAGCTCAAGCAGCAGTACCTGGCCCCGGCGATCCGCGGCGAGCACGTCACCGCGATCGCGGTCAGTGAGCCCGACGCCGGCTCCGACGTCGCCGGGCTGCGCACCCGGGCCGTCCGCGACGGCGACCACTGGGTGATCCACGGCTCGAAGCTCTACATCACCAACGGGGTGCAGGCGGACTGGCTGTGCCTCCTCGCGCGCACGTCGGACGAGGGCGGCGCCCGCGGGATGTCGCAGATCGTCGTGCCGACGGACACCCCCGGAGTGTCGGTGTCGCGGACGCTCGACAAGCTCGGCAACCGCTGCTCGGACACCGCCGAGCTGTCGTTCGACGGCGCGAAGGTGCCGGTCGCGAACACCATCGGGCGCGAGGGCCGCGGCTTCCAGCAGCAGATGGCGCAGTTCCAGAACGAGCGGATGGTGGCCTGCTACGGACGCGTCGGCGCCTGCGAGCGTGCCCTCGACCGCACCGCCGCCTACCTGCGCACCCGCCACGCCTTCGGCGGCCCGCTGATCACCAACCAGTACCTGAGCTACCAGCTCGCCGAGCTCTACGCCCGCGTCGACATGTGCCGGCACTACAACTACGCGTGCGCCGAGGCGTACATGCGCGGCGAGGACACGTCGCGGTTCGCGACGATCGCCAAGCTCGCGATCGGGCGGCTCTGCGAGGACGTCGCCCGCACCTGCCTGCAGTACCACGGCGGTCTCGGCTACATCGAGGAGACGTGGACCGCGCGGTTCCTGCGCGACATGCGGATCACCTCGATCGGCGGCGGCGCCGACGAGGTGATGCTCCAGGTGATCGCCAAGATGCACGGCATGTAGGGCCGTTCGGCGTATGTGAGCGATTTTCCGTGCCATAGCCCGGAAAATCGCTCACATGGGAGTCGAGGTACGGCCGCTGCCGCCGGAGCAGGCGGTCACGCTGATGACCGAGCCGGAGGCGTTCACCGAGCGCTTCGGGCTCACGCTCGTCGAGGGCTACCTCGCCTTCCCCGACGCGCTCGAGCCCACCGTCACCGCGCTCGAGGGCGGGGTCGACCCGGCGTGGTTCGCGCACCTCATCGTCGAGGGCACCGACGTCGTCGGGCTCGGCGGGTTCACCGGCCCGCCGACCGACGGCGAGGTCGAGATCGGCTACTCGGTCGCCCCGTCGCGCCAGGGCTGCGGGGTGGCGACGGCGGCGGTCGGGCTGTGGCTGGAGCGCGCCACGCGGGGCGGGGTCCGGCGGGTCCGCGCGCACACCCGCCCCGAGGAGAACGCCTCGGGGAGCGTGCTGCGCCGCCACGGGTTCGTCCGCGACGGCGAGGTCACCGACCCGGACGAGGGCACCGTGTGGCGCTGGGTCCGCGACCTGGGTTGATCTACGGTGACGCCGTGCCCACGCCGACGTCCCCGCCGACCTCCGTCCACCGCTCCTTCCAGCTCTGGATCGCCGCGGTCGTCGTCGGCGTGCTCGGCAGCGTGTTCTCGCTCGCGACGTCGGCGACCGTGCCCAACGGCTACCTCGCCGCCGGCGGCATCGTCGGCGTCATCATCGGCCTGCTCTTCCTCGCCGCGCTGGTCTACCTCGCGCTGCGCATGCGCCAGGGCGAGAACTGGGCGCGGATGGCGCTCGCGATCCTCGGCGGGATCTCGGCGGTGTTCACCGTCGTCGGCGTGCTGCTCACGGCCGGCCTGGGCGTGAGCCCCGGCGGCATCTCGACGATCGTCAGCCTGCTCCAGGCCGCGCTGATCATCGCGGCGATCATCTTCGCGTTCCAGGCGCCCGCGAACGCGTACTTCCGCTGAGGCCCGTCAGGCGTGGTCCACCGTCGACGCGCCCGCGCAGTGGGCGCAGCAGTAGAAGCGCCCGTCGACCTGGTGGCCGTGACCGACGATCATCACGCCGCAGTGCTCGCACCGCGGGGCCATCGCGTGCATCGCGCACTCGAAGCTGTCGAAGGTGTGGGTCGCACCCTGCGCGCGGATCTCGAACGCCATCTCGTAGTCGTTCCCGCAGGTCTCGCAGACGGCCATGTGGTGCCTCCCTCGTCGGATGCGGATCGCGGGAGGCCTTCCCACCCATGCACCACCGGCAATCCCTCACGACCGGCGCGGTTGCGGTAGAACGGCGGAGTGGCAGGAGAAGACCGTCCCTGGGGTTTCCGCACGCGCGCCGTGCACGCCGGCGCCGTGCCCGACGCCGCCACCGGGGCCCGCGCCGTGCCGATCTACCAGTCGACGAGCTTCGTCTTCGAGGACACCGCCGACGCCGCGAACCTCTTCGCGCTCCAGAAGTACGGCAACATCTACAGCCGGATCGCGAACCCGACCGTCGCGGCCGTCGAGGAGCGCCTCGCGAGCCTCGAGGGCGCGCTGGGCGCCGTCGCCACCGCGTCGGGCCAGGCCGCCGAGTTCCTGACCTTCGCGACGCTGGCCGGCGCCGGCGACCACATCGTCGCGTCGTCGGCCCTCTACGGCGGCACGGTGACCCAGCTCGACGTCACCCTGCGCCGCTTCGGGGTCGACACCACGTTCGTGTCCGGCGACGACCCCGCCGACTTCCGCGCCGCGATCACCGACCGCACGCGGTTCGTGTTCGCCGAGATCGTCGCGAACCCGTCGGGGGCGGTCACCGACGTCGCCGCGCTCGCCGAGGTCGCCCACGAGCGCGGCCTGCCGCTGATCATCGACGCGACGATGGCCACGCCCTACCTGTGCCGCCCCATGGAGCACGGCGCCGACATCGTCATCCACTCGGCGACCAAGTTCCTCGGCGGCCACGGCACCACCATCGGCGGCGTGATCCTCGAGTCGGGCCGCTTCGACTGGGGCAACGGCAACTTCCCGCAGATGACCGAGCCCATCCCGTCGTACGGCGGGCTCACGTGGTGGGGGAACTTCCAGGAGTACGGCTTCCTCACCAAGATCCGCTCCGAGCAGCTCCGCGACATCGGCGCGACCCTGAGCGCCCACTCGGCGTTCCTGCTCCTGCAGGGCATCGAGACGCTCCCCCAGCGCATGGACGACCACGTCGCCAACGCGCAGCGCGTCGCGGAGTGGCTCGAGGCCGACGAGCGGGTCGCGTGGGTGAGCTACGCCGGGCTGCCCGGCCACCCCCACCACGAGCGGGCGCAGCGCTACCTCCCGAAGGGCCCCGGGGCGGTGTTCAGTTTCGGGGTGCGGGGCGCGACCGACGACGAGGACGCCGCGCGCGCCGCGGGCCGCCGCTTCATCGAGGCGGTCCAGCTGTGCAGCCACCTCGCCAACATCGGCGACGCCCGGACGCTCGTGCTGCACCCAGCCTCGACCACCCACCAGCAGCTCACCGCCGACCAGCTGCGCGAGGGCGGCGTGCGCCCCGACCTCATCCGCATCAGCGTCGGCATCGAGGACCCCGAGGACATCCTCTGGGATCTGGATCAGGCCCTCACCGCAGCGACCAAGGAAGTGGCGACGTGACCTGGACCCCGCCGTCGGCGCAGGAGCGCCAGGCGATCCTGCGCAAGACGAAGACCGTCGCGATGGTCGGCGCCTCGCCCAACCCCGCGCGGGCGTCGAACTTCGTCGCGACCTACCTGCTCTCCACCGACCTCGAGCTGTACTTCGTCAACCCGAACGCGAGCGAGATCCTCGGGCACCCGGTGTACCCGTCGCTCGACGCGCTGCCGGTGACCCCCGACCTCGTCGACGTCTTCCGCCGCCCCGAGGACCTGCCCGAGGTGCTCGACGCGACGATCGCCAGCGGGGCGTCGACGTTCTGGCTCCAGTTCGGCCTCTACGACGAGGCCCTCGCCGAGCGCGCGGAGGCGGCCGGGCTCACCGTCGTCATGGACCGCTGCCTCAAGGTCGAGCACGCCCGCTTCCACGGCGGGCTGCACCTGGCGGGCTTCGACACCGGAGTGATCAGCTCGCGCCGCCGCTAGGTGCGACGCCGCCGCACCTCGGTGGCCAGCACCGCGGCCTGCACCCGCCGCTCCAGGCCGAGCTTGGCCAGCAGCCGGGTGATGTGGTTCTTGACGGTCTTCTCGGCGAGGAAGAGCCGCTCGCCGATCTGCCGGTTGGTGAGCCCCTCGCCGATGAGCTCGAGCACCGCGTGCTCCTGCGGGGTCAGCTCGGCGGTGGGGTCCGGCGCCTCGGCCGGGGTGCGGAGCTTGGCCATGAGCACGGCCGCCGCACGGTGGTCGAGCAGCGAGCGCCCCGACCCGACGTCGCGGACCGCCGCGGCGATGTCGCTGCCCCGCACGTCCTTGATGACGTAGCCCGCCGCGCCGGCGAGCACCGCGTCGAGGATCGCCTGCTCGTCGGTGAACGACGTGAGCATGAGGCACGCCAGCTCCGGCTGGCGCGAGCGCAGCTCGCGGCAGAGCTCGACCCCGTTGCCGTCGGGCAGGCGCACGTCGAGCACCGCGACGTCGGGGCGGACGGCCTCGACGCGCGCGACGGCCTCGGCGACCGTGCCCGCCTCCCCGACGACCTCGAGGTCGGGCTCGTCGGAGAGCAGGCCCGCCACGCCCCGGCGGACCACCTCGTGGTCGTCGACGAGGAAGACACGGATCACGGGGTCGAGCCTAGGCGCCGACCCCGGGCAGGAACCCCAGGAGCGGGACCACGACCGCCGTGACCACCGCCATGGCGACGGTGTTGCCGATGAACGGGTGGAAGTCGGCCGGGAGGCGCCGCGAGACGGGCCGGGCGACGAGCGGGCAGAGCAGCGCGCCGACGACGGCCCCGACGACGCCCGCGACGAGGCTCCCGTCGTAGGTGATCACCGCGGCGGGCGCGACCGAGACCAGCGAGACGTAGGTCGGCGCCCAGCCGCCGTCGCGGTAGAGCCGCCGCCACACGACCACGCCCACGGCCGAGGTCAGGGCCTGCGCGAACAGGATCGCCGGGATCACCCCGCCGCCGTAGGCGGGCAGGGTCGGGTCGACGAGCACGGCGACGACGACCCCGACGAGGACACCGACGCTCGCCAGCTCGTTGGCGTAGAACTGCGTCTCGGTGAAGTCGGTGAGGACGCGACGGGCGGTCCAGATCGCGTCGGAGAGCACCGTCGGCGCGCGGAGCGGCGCGGGTTCGGTGGCGGGGGCCGGTGACTCCACCGGTGCGGGCACCGGGCCCGGCATCCACGGCAGCACCCGGCAGACCAGGAACGACACGGCCGTCCCGATCGACATCGCGGCCGTGTTCGCGACGACGTACGGCAGCCCGAGCGGGTCGGTGACCGTGGCGATGAGCAGCATCGCCACCGGGGTCGTCGTGACCGCGCCGAGCACGGCACCGGTGAGCAGCACCCGCCAGCCCGCGCCCTGGACGAGGACGAGGGCGGCCGCCACGCACACGAACGGCACGAACGTCGGCTGCCAGCCCTCGCCGAGCCGCCACCCGAAAGCGAGGTTGGACAGGACCAGGCTCAGCGTCGCCGCGCCGAACACCCACGGCCACCGGCCGGTGCCGTACGCGATCGCGCGCCCGGCCCAGCGGGCGCCGCGGCGCCCGGCCCACCACGCGAGCGCTGCGCCGAGCAGCAGCCCCACCGACGCGACGGGCGCCTTGTAGAACTGGGGCTCGGTCATGTCGCCGAGCGTCCACGTCGCGCGGGCGAGCGGGTCGCCGGGCAGCTCGGCGGTCCACCGCGTGTAGGAGTCCCCGACCGCGCCCCGGGTCGCGGCCCACAGCCCCAGGGCGAGCGCTCCGGCCACGATCACCGACGCCGCCGCGCCGAGCAGCGTGCCGGGCAGCGTCAGCTCGGGCCGGGAGCGGCGCCCGGTGTCCGACGGCGCGCTCATCGCGGGAGCGGGGTGCCGCCGGTGTAGCCGAGCAGCGGGTCGTAGAGGTCGACGCGGCGGTCGCGGGGCAGGTCGTTCAGCGAGTTCCACACCGGCGCCGAGCGGGACTCGGCGAGGTCGAGGTCCGCGTAGAGGATCGTCGGCTTCTCGGCGTCGGCGATGCCCCCGATCGGCCAGCCGTTCACGCCGGTGATCAGCGAGCAGCCGAGGAACTTCCCGCCGCGCTCCTCGCCGACCCGGTCGGCGGCGACGATCGGGACGTTGTTGACGTGGGACGCCCCCATCGTCAGGTAGCTCGCCATGCAGTTGCCGGCGTCGTCGAAGAGCGGCGGCGGGGTCCAGACCCAGTTGTTGACACTGCAGATCACGTCGGCGCCCTGGGTGGTCAGGATGCGCGCCACCTCGGGGAACCAGATGTCCCAGCAGACGAGCAGCCCGATGCGCCCGATGCGGGTGTCGAACACCGGGAAGTCCGAGCCCGGCGTGAAGATCAGCTTCTCGCGGTTCCAGAGGTGGTCTTGCGGTAGCGGCCGATGAACCCGTCGGGACCGATGAGGACCGCGGTGTCGTGGAGCGCCACGGGACCGTCGGCCTCGGCGAGGCCCGCGACGAGGTAGACGTCGTGGTCGCGCGCGGCGTCGATCCACGCCCGGCACGTCGGGCCGTCCGGCACGGGCTCGGCGTGGGCGTAGGCCTCGTCGCGGGTCTCGAAGGCGTACCCGGTGCTCGCGAGCTCGGGCAGGACGATCAACCGGGCACCCTCGGCCGCGGCCTCCGCGATGCGCGCGAGGGTCTCGGCGAGGTTCGCGTCCTTGTTCTCGAGGCCCACCCGCGGGTCGGTCTGCACGGCGGCGGCGCGCACCGGGCTCACGGGAGGCGGGGTCGGTGTCGTCATGGGTGACTCCAAACGTTTGGCCCAAACGTTTGCGCAACGTAGCGTGGCTCACCGACAGCAGGCAAGGGACGAGGAGGGCGCCGCGGTGACGCTGCCGCACCTGGACGGGTCGGGACGGCCGACGCTGCGGACGATCGCCGCGCTCGCGGGGGTCCACGTGTCGACCGCGTCGCGAGCCCTCTCGAAGTCCGAGGCCGCCGGCGCGCGGGCCGGGTCGCGGACGACGGTGGCGCGCATCCACGAGATCGCCGACGAGATCGGGTTCGAACGCAACCCGTACGCCGCCGGCCTGCGCACGCGCCGCAGCCAGCTGGTCGGCGTCCTCGTCCCCCGGCTCACCGACGTCGTCCTCGCCACGATCTACGAGGGCATCGACGAGCGCGCCCGCGAGCTGACCTACCAGGCGTTCGTGGTGAACGGCCGCGACCGCCCCGACGAGCGCCGGGCCGCGCTGGAGATGCTGCTCGCGCGCCGGGTCGACGGCGTCGTCATCGGGGACGCCCGGCGCGACGGCGACGACCTCCTCGACACCCTCGCCGCGCGCGACGTCCCGTTCGTGCTGACCAACCGCCGCTCCGGCGAGCACCCCTCGGTGACCTGCGACGACCACGCCGGCGGCGTCCTCGCCGCCGAGCACCTCCTCGCGCTCGGGCACACCGACGTCGCCGTGGTCGCGGGCGAGCCCTACGCCAGCACCGGCCACGAGCGCACCGCCGGGTTCGCCGCGACCTACGCGGCCGCCGGGCACCCGCTCCCCGCGCACCGGATCGTGCCCTCCGCCTTCGACGTCGGCGGCGGGCACCGGGCCACGGCATCCCTGCTCGCCGGGGACCCGCCGAGCGCCGTGTTCGTCGTCAACGACTTCGCCGCCATCGGGGCGATGGGCGCGGTCACCGCGGCGGGGCTGCGGGTCGGCGCGGACGTCGCCGTCGTCGGCTACAACGACATCCCGGTCGCGGCCGAGCTGCCCGTCGCCCTCACCTCGGTCTCGTCACCGATGCGCCGGATGGGCGCGCGGGCCGCGGAGCTGCTCATCGACCGGATCGAGGGCCGGCCCGTCGCCGCCGAGCTCCTGGCGCCGACGCTGCACGTGCGCGCGAGTACCGCCGACCGCTAGGCAGGGACCAGGGTCCCGCCCAGCGGGGACCTCGGGGACCTGCCCCCGATCCCTGCGCGCGCCGAGTCTGGACGCCGTCATCACCACCACGAGGCGAGCGAGGCGACGGTGTCGGCACTGGATGCGGCGCGATGGCAGTTCGGGATCACGACGGTCTACCACTTCTTCTTCGTGCCGCTGACGATCGGCCTGTCGCTGCTCGTGGCGATCATGCAGACCGTGTGGCACCGCACCGGCTCCGAGCACTGGCTGCGGGCGACGAAGTTCTTCGGGAAGCTCTTCCTGATCAACTTCGCGATGGGCGTCGTCACCGGGCTCGTCCAGGAGTTCCAGTTCGGCATGAACTGGAGCGACTACAGCCGCTTCGTCGGTGACGTCTTCGGCGCGCCGCTGGCGATCGAGGGCCTCGTCGCGTTCTTCCTCGAGTCGACGTTCCTCGGCCTCTGGATCTTCGGGTGGGACCGGCTGTCGCGCCGCGTGCACCTGACCTGCATCTGGCTCGCCGCGATCGGCACCGTGCTCTCCGCGTACTTCATCCTCGCCGCGAACTCGTGGATGCAGCACCCGACCGGCTTCCGGTTCAACCCCGAGACCGGGCGCGCCGAGCTGAACGACTTCACCGCGGTGCTCACGCAGAACACGGCCATCGTCACCTTCGCCCACACGATCTCGGCCTGCCTGCTCACCGGGGGCGCCGCGGTGCTGGGCATCAGCGTCTGGTTCCTCGCCCGCCGCTCCGAGACGTCGATCTTCCGGCCGACGCTGAAGCTCGGCGCCTGGGCCGTGATCGTGGCGACGGTCGCCGTGATGATCAGCGGGGACACGCAGGCCAAGGTCATGACCCAGCAGCAGCCGATGAAGATCGCCGCCGCGGAGGCGCTCTACACGACGAGCTCGCCGGCGCCCTTCTCGCTGTTCACGATCGGCACGCTGAACGGCCAGGAGCCGATCTACAGCCTGGACGTGCCCGGCCTGCTGAGCTTCCTCGCCACCGGCTCGTTCGACGGCACGGTCCAGGGCGTCAACGAGCTGCAGGCGCAGGAGAGCGCGCAGTTCGGGCCGGGGAACTACCGGCCCTACATCCCGGTGACGTACTGGGCGTTCCGGTTCATGATCGGGTTCGGGATCCTCGCGTTCCTGGTCGCCGTGGCCTCGTTGTGGTTCACGCGGGGCGAGCGGGTGCCGAACAAGTGGCTCGCGCGGATCGCCCTGCTCTCGATGGCGTTCCCGCTGCTCGGGAACTCCTTCGGCTGGATCTTCACGGAGATGGGCCGCCAGCCCTGGGTCGTCTACGGGCAGCTGAAGACCGAGAACGGGGTCTCGCCGTCCGTCGGTCTCGGCACCGTGCTCACCTCGTTGATCGTCTTCACGCTGCTCTACGGCGGCCTCGCGGTGATCGAGGGCTGGCTGCTGGTGCGCACGGTCAAGGCCGGCCCGGCGCCGGCGCCACCTCCGGAAGCCGTGGGTCCTCGTGACGAGGACGCCGACCGGCCCTTCGCCGTCGCGTACTGAGAGGAGCACCGCCATGGCACTCACCGACGTCTGGTTCCTGCTCATCGCGATCCTGTGGACGGGCTACTTCGTCCTCGAGGGGTTCGACTTCGGCGTGGGCGCGCTGCTGCGCATCCTCGGCCGCGACGACACCGACCGCCGTGTCATGATCAACACGATCGGCCCGGTCTGGGACGGCAACGAGGTCTGGCTGATCGTCGCCGGCGGCGCCACGTTCGCGGCGTTCCCCGAGTGGTACGCGACGCTGTTCTCCGGGTTCTACCTGGCGCTGCTGCTCATCCTCGTCGCGCTGATCGGCCGCGGCGTCGCGTTCGAGTACCGCGGCAAGGTCGACACCGCGCAGTGGCGCGCCCGGTGGGACTGGGTGATCGTCGTCTGCTCGGTCGTGCCGGCGCTGCTGTGGGGCGTGGCGTTCGGCAACATCGTCGGCGGGGTCCCGCTCGACGCCGACCACGAGTTCGTCGGCGGCCTCGTCACGCTGCTGACCCCGTACGCGCTGCTCGGCGGCGTGACCACCCTGCTGCTGTTCGTCCTGCACGGCGCGGTCTTCCTGTCGCTGAAGACCGACGGCGACATCCGGGCGCGGGCGCGCGGGCTGGCCGTGCGGATCGGGGCCGGCGCGGTGCCGGTCGCGGCGGCGTTCCTGCTCTGGACCTGGCTCGACCACGGCGCCGACCTCGTCACGGCGGTGCTCGCGCTGGTCGCGGCGGCCGCGCTGGTGGGCGGCATCCTCGCCACCCGCGCCGGGCGCGAGGGCTGGGGCTTCACGCTGACCGCCGGGACGATCGTCGCGGCGACCGCGTTCCTGTTCACCGCGCTCTACCCGGACGTCATGCCCTCGACGATCGACCCCGCGTTCAGCCTGACGACGACCAACGCGGCGTCCACGCCCTACACGCTGACGATCATGACCTGGGTCGCCGCGATCATGACCCCGATCGTCCTCTGCTACCAGGCCTGGACCTACTGGGTGTTCCGCCGGCGGATCTCCCGCACCCACATCCCCGCGGCGCCCGTCCCGGCCGAGGAGCACGCGTGAAGCCCCTCGACCCGCGCCTGCTGCGCCACGTCGCGCCGGTGCGCCGGCACGTGGTGCTCTGCGCCGGCGTCGGGATCGCCACGGCGGGCCTGGTCGTCGTGCAGGCCGACCTCGTCGCGACGGCGGTGACGCGCGGGTTCCTGGGCGGCGAGACCCTGGCCGCGCTCGGCGGGGTGCTCGCGGCGCTGCTCGCCGTGGTCGCCGGGCGGGCGCTGCTCGCCGGCGCCGGGGAGGTCGCGGGCGCGCGGGCCGCGGCGTCGGTCGTCGCCGGCCTGCGCGGGCGGCTCGTCGCGAAGGCCCTCGAGCTCGGGCCCGACGACCCGCGCCTGCCCGCCCCGAGCCGGCTGGCGACGCTCGCGACCCAGGGCGTCGACGGCCTCGACGGCTACGTGCGCCGGTACCTGCCGACCCTGCTCGTCGCCGCGGTCGTCCCGCTGGCGGTCGGGGCGCGCATCCTCGGCGCCGACTGGTTGTCCGCGGTGATCATCACCGCCACGGTCCCGCTGATCCCGATCTTCATGATCCTCATCGGGACGTACACACAGCACGCCGTCGCGCGCCGGTGGCGCACGCTCGCCGTGCTCGGGCACCACTTCCTCGACCTCGTCGCCGGCCTCGACGTCCTCGTCGCCTTCGGCCGCGCGCGGCGCCAGACCGGGCGGATGCGCGAGATCGCCGAGCGCCACCGCACGGCGACCATGGCGACGCTGCGGGTGGCGTTCCTGTCGGCGCTCGCGCTCGAGCTGCTGGCGACGCTGTCGGTCGCGCTGGTCGCGGTCGCCGTCGGCCTGCGGCTGGTGCACGGGGACCTCGACCTGCACACCGCACTGCTCGTGATCATCCTGGCGCCCGAGGTGTACCTGCCACTGCGCGCGGTCGGCGCCCGCTTCCACGACAGCCTCGACGGGCTGACGGCCGCGCAGGAGGCGTTCGCGGTCCTCGAGCTCGCACCCCTCGCGGCCGGCGAGCGCCGGCCCGCCCCCGACCCGCGCCGCGTCCCGCTGCGCGTCCGGGAGGTCGGGGTCGCCGGGCGCGGCGGCGATCCCGTCCTCGCCGGGTTCTCGCTGACGGTCGCGCCGGGCGAGGTGGTGGGGATCGCCGGGCCGAGCGGGGCCGGCAAGACCACCCTGCTCGACCTGCTGCGCGGTGCCCGCCGGCCGGAGGAGGGTTCCGTCGAGGTCGGCGGCGTCGACCTCGCCGCGATCGACCCGGCGTCGTGGCGCGAGCGCGTGGCCTGGGTGCCGCAGCGTCCCGTGCTGCTCGCGGGGACGGTGGCGTCCAATCTGCGGCTGGGGGCGCCTTCCGCCGCCGACGAGGCCGTGGCGGCCGCGGCGAGTGCCGCAGCCCTCGACGTCCCGCTCGACACGCCGGTCGGCGACGGCGGCGCGGGCCTGTCCACCGGGCAGCGCCGCCGCGTGGCCCTCGCCCGCGCGCTGCTCGCCGACCGCCCGCTCCTGCTGCTCGACGAGCCGACCGAGGGCGTCGACGCCGACACCGAGCGCGCGGTCCTCGACGCCCTGCCCGGTGTGCTGGCCGGGCGCAGCGCCGTGGTCGTGAGCCACCGCGCGGCGGTGCTGGAGCTCTGCGACCGCGTGGTGACGGTGCCGTACCGGGCGTCGAGCGCGCCGGCGGTCGAGCCCGGTGCCCGGACGGGCGACGTCCGTCGCTCGCCCGTCCCGACGCCCACGGTCGCCGACCTCGCCACGCCCGCGCCGTCGGTCGGCACCGCCCGCTGGCTCGCCCGCCTGCTGCGCCCGCGCGCCGGCCGCTGGGCCCTCGCGGTGCTGCTCGGGGCGGCGGCGATCGCGTCCGGGGTCGCGCTGACCGGGACGTCGGCCTGGCTGATCTCCACCGCCGCGCTGCACCCGCCGGTGCTGACGCTGATGGTCGCGATCGTCGCGGTGCGCGCGTTCGGGCTGGCCCGCGGCGTCCTGCGCTACGCCGAGCAGCTCGTCGCCCACGACGCGGCGCTGCGCCTCGGCGTCGACCTGCGCGTGCGGCTGTGGACCGCGCTGGTCCGCCTCGGCCCGGCCGCCACGGCCCGGCGCCGGCGCGGCGACCTGCTCGCGCGGCTCGTCGGCGACGTCGACGCGGCCGAGGACGTCGTGGTGCGCGTCGCGCTGCCCGCGACCCGCGCGGCGCTGGTGGGCGTCGCCGCCGTCGTGGCGCTCGCGCTCGTGCTGCCCGCCGCCGGGATCGCGCTGGCCGTGGGGCTGCTCGTCGCCGGCGTCGTCGCACCGGCGCTCGCGCTGTGGGCCGTCCGCCGGGCCGCGGCGCGCACCGCCGGACTCCGCGGCGAGGTCCTCGCGACGACGACCGAGACCCTCGAGGCCGCCGGCGAGATCCTCGCCTTCGGGGCGGGCGAGGACCGGCGCCGCGCGCTCGCCGCCGTCGACGACCGGCTGACCGCGGTGTCCCGGCGCGCCGCGTTCTCGGCCGGCCTGGGCTCCGGGCTCGGGGTGCTCGCGCTGGGCGCCACGGCCGTGGCCACGACGGCGCTGGGGCTGGTCGCCCTGGCGGACGGCCGGCTCGCCGGCACCGCGCTCGCGGTCCTCGCGCTCGTGCCGCTGGCGTGCTCGGACGTCGTCGCCGGCCTGCCCGAGGCCGCGACCCGCCTGGCCACCGCCGGGCCCGCGATGCGCCGCCTGGTCGAGCTGGAGACGGCGCCGGCCCCGGTGGTGGAGCCGTCCGTGCCCGCGGCGCTGGGGGCCGGCGATCACCTCGGCGCCGACGACCTCGCCGTCCGCTGGCCGGGTGCGACCAGCGACGTCTTGCACGGCGTCGACCTCGACCTCGCGCCGGGCGGGGCGCTCGTCGTCGCCGGGCCGTCCGGGGCCGGCAAGAGCACGCTGCTGGCGGCACTCGCCCGGACCCTGCCCGCGCGGGCGGGGCGGGCGAGCGTCGACGGGGTGGACGTCGCGCGCTGCGACGGCGACGACGTGCGCTCCCGGCAGGCGTGGTGCGGGCCGGCGAGCCACCTGTTCGACTCCACGCTGCGCGAGAACCTGCTGCTCGCGCGGCCCGACGCGAGCGACGACGACCTGGTCGCCGTGCTGGGGAAGGCGCGCCTCGGCGTCTGGTTCGCCGAGCTGCCCGAGGGGCTCGACACCCCGCTCGGTGAGCATGGCGGCGCCGTGTCCGGCGGGGAGCGCCAGCGGCTCGGGGTCGCCCGGGTGCTGCTCGCCGACCGGCCGGTGCTCGTGCTCGACGAGCCGGCCGCGCACCTGGACCCGGACACCGCCGACGCGCTGTGCGCCGACCTCCTCGCCGCGGGCGCCGGCCGCACGGTGCTCGTGGTCAGCCACCGCCCCGACGAGTTCCCGGGGCTCCCGGTGCTGCGGCTCGGGGCTCGCGAGCGGGCGGTCACATGATCACCGCGCTGACCCCGCAGGCCGTGCACGACGTGCTCGCGGCCGGGTCGCGGGCGCCGTCGGGGCACAACACCCAGCCCTGGGTGCTGCGCGCCGACGGGCCCGACGGGTTCGAGGTGCGCGGCGACCCGGCCCGCGCGCTGCCCGTCGCCGACCCCGACCACCGCGCGCTGCGCCTCGCGTGCGGGGCCGCGCTGGCCGGGATGCGCCTGGCCGTGCGGGCCCAGGAGCGGCGCACGCACGTGCGGCTGCTGCCCGACCCCGACGACCCCTGGTCGTTCGCCCGGCTCCGGGTCGGCAGCCCGCTGCCGTGCAGTCCCGCCGAGCGGGCGCTCGCCGCCGCGATCGGGCACCGCCACACCCACCGGCGCGCGTTCGGGGAGGGCGCGGTCCGGCCCGCGCTGCGCGCCGAGCTCCGGCGCGCGGCCGAGGCGGAGCGCAGCTGGCTGTACTGGATCGAGACGCCCGCGGAGCGCGACACCGTCGCCGGCCTCGTCGCCGACGCCGTACGGATCGAGGACGCCGACCCGGCCTGGCGCGCCGAGCGGGAGGCCTGGACCGGGCGGGGCGCGGACGTCCTCGACGGCGTCCCCGCCGCGGTCGCCGGCCCGCGGCCCCCACGCGACGACCCCTGGCGCGTCCGCGACCTCAGCGGCGGCGCCGGGACCCCCGACCGGCCCGATCGCCACGCGATGATCGGCGTGCTGGCCACCGCCCACGACCTGCCGCTGGCGCACCTGCAGGCCGGGCAGGCGCTGCAGCGGGTCCTGCTCACCGCGACCGTGCACGGGCTCGGCGCGTCGTTCGTCGCGCCGCCGGTGGAGGTCGCGTCGACCCGCGAGGCGCTCCGGACGCTGCTCGGCGGCGCCCTGTGGCCCCAGGCGGTCCTGCGCCTGGGCCCGAAAGCCGGCGACGACCTCCCGAGCCCGCGACTCATGTGAGCACTTTCCGGCTCTATAGGGCCGGAAAGTGCTCACGTAGGCCGGTCAGGACGGGAGGGGAACGCGCCAGACGAGGCGGGTGCCGGGGCCGGGGTCGCGGGGGGCGACGGTGAGGTCGCCGCCGTGCGAGCGGGCGCGCCGCTCCAGGTTCAGCAGCCCCGACAGCGCCGCCGCCTCCGGCATCCCGCGCCCGTCGTCGCTGACGTCGACCACCAGGTCGTCGCCCACCGACACCGTCACCACGACCCCGCCCGCGCCGGCGTGGCGCACCGCGTTGCTGACGCCCTCGCGCACCACGGCCTCGACGTGGTCGGCGAGGTCGTCGGGCACGACGTCGACCGGGCCCGCGACGCGCACGGTCGGCGCCACGGTGCCGTGGGCGGTCAGCTCGGTCACCGCGGCCCGGATGCGCCCGCCGAGCCCGGGGCGACCCGCGGGGTCGGCGTGCAGGTCGAAGATGCTGGTGCGGATCTCGCGCACGACCTGGTCGAGCTGGTCGACGGCGTCGGCGATCCGCTCGGCGACGTCGGTCCGCGCGGCGCGGCGCTGGGCGCTCTGCAGGCCCAGGCCGACCGCGAACAGGCGCTGGATGACGTGGTCGTGCAGGTCGGCGGCGATGCGGTCGCGGTCGGCGAGGACGTCGAGCTCGCGCTCGGCGCGCCGGCTCGCGGCCAGGGCGAGCGCCAGGGCGGCCTGGTCGGCGAAGGCGGCGACGACGGGGAGCTGCTCGGCGTCGAACTCGGCGGCCCCCGGACGGCGCCCGGCGACCAGGACGCCGGACACGTCGTCCCCCGCGCGGAGCGGCACGACCAGCGACGGGCCCAGGGCGGCGTCCGGGAACGCCAGCGCCGTCTCGCGCCGCGGCGCGCGGGAGGCCGCGACCACCCCGAGCGGGGTGTCGGCGGTGGCGAGGCGCAGGCCGGGCGGGAACGTGTCCTCGCGGCCCACCGAGGCCGTCACCGTCATGGTCGCGTCGTCGACGGGCTCGACGATCAGCGCGCACTCGGCGTCGGTCAGCTCGGCGGCGCGCTGGGCGACGAGCGCGAGCGCCTCGGCCGCGTCGGTGCCGCGCAGCAGCTCGGTGGTGATCTCCCCGGTGGCCTCGAGCCACCGTTCCCGGCGCTGCGCCTCGTGCATCAGGGTCGCGGTGCGGCCGTAGAGCCGGGCGTTGTCGACGGCGACGCCGGCCGCCGTGGCCAGCGCGGTCACGACGGCCTCGTCGTCCTCGGTGAACGTGCCGCCGCGCTTCTCGGTGAGGTAGAGGTTGCCGAACACCTCGCCGCGCACCCGGACCGGGACGCCGAGGAACGAGCCCATCGGCGGGTGGTGCGCCGGGAAGCCGACGGAGGCGGGGTGCGCCGCGAGGTCGTCGAGGCGCAGCGGGCGGGGGTCCTCGATCAGGCGGCCCAGCAGGCCCTCGCCGTGGGGCAGGCGGCCGATCCGCTCGCGGGCCGCGTCGTCGATGCCGACGTGGACGAACCGCGCGAGCGAGCGGCGGTCGGCGGCGAGCACCCCGAGCGCGCCGTAGCGGGCGTCGACGAGGTCCAGCGCCGCCTCCACCACCCGGCGCAGCGTCGCGTCGAGATCGAGGCCCGAGGCGACGGCGAGCACCGCGTCGAGCAGGCCCTCGGTGCGGTCGCGCGTGCGCCCGAGTGCCTCGACGCGGGTGGACACCTCGTCGAGCAGCTCGCGCAGCGCGAGCCGTGACGGGTCGGTGCGCGCGGCCGCCTCGGCCGTCGGGTCCCACGCGCCGGTCATGCCGCCATCGTGACGCAGCGGCGTCAGGAGGACGCGGCCGGCGCGGTCTCGCGGACGACGAGCACGGGGCACGGCGCGTGCACGACGACCCCGAGGCCGACCGAGCCGATCAGCCGCGACGCGAGCGCACCCCGGCCACGGTGGCCCACCACGAGCAGCTCGGCGTCCCGGGCGACGCGGCACAGCACGTCGGCCGGCGACCCGGCCCCGACCACGAGCTTCACCACCGGCACGTCGACACCGTCGGCCGCGGCGGCGGCGACCGCGTCGTCGATGGTCTGCTGCAGCGCCGCGCGGACCTCGCGGTCGATCTCGGCGACGTCGGGGGCGAGCGCGCCCAGCTCCACCGCCCAGAGGTCCGGCGGGGTCGTCGCGGTCACCGCGGTGACGCCGACCCCGCGCGCGGCCGCCTCGCGCAGGGCGCGGTCGAGCGCCACCCGCGCGTGCGCCGAACCGTCCACTCCGACGACGACGGCTCCCGCACCGGCGGCGGCGTCGTTGACCAGGCTCATCCGAGTCCCTCTCCTCCGGCGGCACTCCCGGCCGCTCGGGTCCCAGCCTCCGCGCGCGGGAGGCCGGGCAGGAGGGACCTGCGGGTCAGGGCGTGCGGGACGAGGGTCCCCGGAAGGTCCTCAGCGGGCGGACGGGGTGAACGACCAGGCCGCGACGACGACGGCGCCGATCGTCAGGACCATGGCGCCGGGCACGTGGATCGCGAGGGTCGCCCCGCTGCCGAAGTACGCCTGGACGAAGCTCAGCACGAAGACCACGGCGGCGACGACCGCCGGCCAGAGCGGCGCGCCGGCCCGCCACACGAGGGCGGCGACGATCATCGTCAGCCCCGAGACGACGTGCAGGACGATCGCGCCGGTGGCGTGCAGGGACTCGGCGCCCTCGGCCTCGCCCGGGCCGACGATCGAGCCCGCCGTGACGAACTGCCAGGCCAGGACGACGACGGTCAGCACCGCGAGCACGCGCAGCGCCGTGACGGTGGACGCGGCGGTCGCTCGGCCGGTCGCGGTGTGGGTCATGCGGGCCCTCCGTGGTGGTGGTGGAGCCATGGTCATACCCGCCACCGGGGCGATCGGCTCACCACGCGGTGAGGCGCTCCGTCACACCGTCGAGGCGCGTGAGGGCCTGGCCGAGCGCGCCCAGCTCCGCGCGGCCCTCCCGCAGGACCTGGAGCGCGACCTCGGGCGGCAGCCCGGGGAACGGCGTGTGCCGGGTGCCGATCGCCGTGCCCACGCCCTCGACGGCCGCCACCAGCGGGCGCCGCAGGGCCTCGGCGGTGTCGCCCGCGTGCAGCGTCGGGGACACCGCGCCGACGAGGTCGGTGACCCCGGCCGCCTCGGCGATGGCGGCGATCTCGCGCGCGATCAGGGCGGCCGCCTCGGCGTCGGCCTGCGGAGGATCGGGCGCGTGGTGCCGCCCCGCCCGGACCGTCACGTCCTCCCGCGGGGTGCGCCGCACCGTCTCGGTCGCACCGTCGGGCACCACGGGAGCCGCGAACCCGGCGGGCGTCAGCGGCGGGGTCGGGCCCGCCGGGGGACGCCGTCCCGGGTCCTGCGGCCGCGGAGGGAGGCGGACGTGCTGGGTGGCGCTCACCGAGCCCGGGACCGTCGACAGCGCCCCGAGCACGACGACGGCCTTCGGGTCGTCGCGCATCCCGGGCACGTGACCGAGCAGGTCGGCGAGCAGCGCGCTGATCCGCGGCGTCCGGCTGGTGCTGCCGGTGAGGAAGACGTCGACGAGCCCGTCGGGCGTGGTGCCGGCGCGCGCGACGGTGTCCTGCAGCTCGGCGACGCTGCGCGCGAGGAGCGGCTCGACCGCCTTCTCGTACTCGCGGCGCGTCACGCGGATCTCGTCGTCGTAGCCCGCCACCCAGAGGTTGACCGCGGGCAGGCGGGACAGCGCCTCCTTGGCCTGGGTGATGTCGCGGCGCAACAGGGTGCGGTGGCGCTCGGCGACGCGGCCCTCGGCCTCCCACAGCGCGTTCCAGGTGTCGGGGTCGAGCGCCTCGGCGTGCTCGGCGAGGATCTCCATGAAGGCGGCGTCGAGGTCCTCGCCGCCGAGGGCGGCGTCGCCGCCGGGTGAGCCGGCGAGCTCGAACCCGTCGCGGCGGCGCCGCAGGACGGCGGTGTCGAAGGTGCCGCCGCCGAAGTCGTAGACGCCGATCATGCCGCCGTCGGGCACGGCGTCGCCGGTGCGCACGTAGTGGTGGGCGGCGGCGACCGGCTCCGCGACGAGGTCGGGCTCGCCCAGCCCGGCGCGCTCGGCGGCCTCGGTGAGCCGGCGCAGCTCGGCGCCGCCGGCCTGCCAGCGGGCGGGGTGCGTCAGGACGACGCGCGACGGGCGTCCCGAGAGCCGCCGCGTGGCCTCGCCGGCGACCCGGGCGAGCACCGCGGCGACGAGGTCGACGGTCGTCACCGTGCGCGTGCCCAGCAGGACCTGCTCCGAGGCCACGAGGGCGCGCTTCGGGACGCGCTCGGTGCGGTCCGGGGCCATCGCCGCCTCGTTGACCGCGTCGCGGCCGGTGAGGATCGTGCCGTCGTCGTCGACGCAGACGAGCGAGGGCACGTACTTCGACCCGTCGATCTCCAGGACCTCGGCGCGCCCGTGGGCGAGCGTGGCGGTCGTCGTGAACGAGGTGCCGAAGTCGATCGCGAGGTCCCAGCCGGTCACACGACGCCGCCGTCCCAGTCGTGCCCGTCGTGGCCCGCGTCGTGGATCCCGTCGTCGTGCCCGCCCGGGTCGTCGTGGGCCTGGTCGTGCGCGGGGTCCTCGCCCCAGCCCGCGTCGTCGGCCGGGTCGAGGGCCGGGTCGTCGACGCCGCCGTCCGTACCGGGCTCATCGGCGTCCTCGGCCGGGTCCTCGCCGGTGACGACGGCGAGCATGTGCTCCCAGACGCTGTCGGGCAGGCCCGAGTCGTCGACGGCGAGCGCCGAGGTCAGCAGGTCCTGGTCGCCGGGCGAGAGCACGGTGTCGGGATCGGTGTCGGGGTACCGGGACATGTCGAGCCAGGGTCCCCCGGCCTCCTCGGGCGCGGTCACGACGACTCCTCTCGGTGCGGTCGATGGGTGGTGGGCAGCCTGGCGGCCAGCTTCTCGGCGGCCTCCCGCAGCTCGTTGCGCTTCTTCAGCCCGGCGTCGACCTCGACCTTGCGGCGCTGCAGGGACGACTTCTCGGCGGCGAGGTTCTTCTCGTGCTCGGCGAGGCTCGCGGTGAGGCGGTCCTTCTCCTCGGTGAGCGCCGTGGTGATCTGGCGGCCCAGCACCTCGCGGGCACCGGCGACGGCCTGCGAGACCACCGGCGGGATCTCGTTGTTCAGCCGGGTGGCGACCTCCCCGAGGTAGCGGCGGGCGTCCTCGCGGCTGCGGGCACCCCGCTCCTTGCTCCAGCGCCGCCACGAGAAGAACCCGACGGCGCCGATGCCGGCGAGGATGCCGATCGGCGGGGCGACCACCATCGCCACGAGGTGCCCGAGCCCCATGCCGAGGCCCGCGGCCATGATCCCCTGCTCGGCGAAGCTCGTGCTGCCCTGGCCGCGCGCGGCCTCGGGGAGCTGCGCGAGGCGCTCCGGGGCGTCCGGGACGACCCCGGCGAGGTCGACCTCGACGCCCTCGAGGTCGGCCAGCAGCGCCTCGCCGAGCGCGGTGAGCTCGCGGCGCAGCAGCGTGTCGAGCTCGATCCACAGCGCCTGGGCGCGGGGCGGCAGGTCGGTGGCGACGGCGTCGAAGACCTTGCCGGAGCCGGTGGCGATCTGGTCGCCGACCTCCTTGCGCAGGTCCTCGAGACGGCGGGCGAGCTCGGTGCGCATGCGCTGCTCGAGGCGGGCGGAGCGCTCGCCGAGCGTCTGGCGCCACGTCGCGTTCTGGCTCTGCAGCGCGGTGAGCGCGTCCTTCTCGCGCTTCACCGAGGCCGCGAACTCCGGGCTCAGCGACAGCGACAGCGCGCGACGCACCTGCAGGGCGGACAGGCGCTTGGCCAGCGCGGACGTCTGGTGGAGCAGGTTCGACAGCCGCAACCCGTCGGCGTCCTCGGCGAGGCCGGCGAGGTGCTCGGACAGCGGCCCGATCCCGCTCGCGGCGCGCTCCTCGGCGGCCTCCTCGGGCTCGCCGTCGGCCTCCGCGGCAACCGCGTCGGCGGCCGCGCGGCTCGACACCCCGAACCAGGGCGCCGCGGCGTAGCGCGGGGCGTGCCGGGCGATCAGCTCGACGTTGCGCGCCCGCACCTCCTCCCACGCGGGGAACAGGTCGATCTTGGTGAGTACGAAGGCGACGGTGGTGATGCGCTCGGTGGCCTTCTCGAGGAACGCCAGCTCCGAGGCGGTGATCTCGCTCGACCCGTCGAGGACGAACACCAGGGCGTCGGCGCGGTCGAGCGTCGCGAGCGTCAGCGCGGCGTGGCCGGCGACGAGACCGCCGACGCCGGGGGTGTCGATCAGCTCGAGGCCGCCGGCGAGCAGCGGCGCGGGCACGCGGACCTGGACCTGGCTGACGTCCTCGTGCTCGGGGGCGCGGGCCCCGGGGTCGAGCGCGGCGTACTCGGCGAGCGCGTCGAGCGGCACCTCGCGACCGGCCGCCCCGCCGCCCTCGACGACGGTCACGCCGTCCGGGCCGTGGGAGACGATCACGTGCACGCAGGTGGCGACGTCGGCGTCGACGGGCAGCAGGCCCGGACGCCCGATCAGCGCGTTGATCAGCGAGCTCTTCCCGCGCTTCTTCTCCCCGACGACCACCACGGCCGCGGTGCTGCGGGCCACGCGGGCGACGTCGCCGTCGAGGGCCTCCGCGGCGCCCTTCTCGTCGTCCTCGACCGCGGCCGCGCGCACCTGCGACACCAGCGCCAGGACCTCGTCGGTCAGCGGGTGGGTGCTCATCGGTCCTCCTCGGTCGCCGTCTCCAGGGCGTACACCACGACCTCGGGGCGGCGCAGGACGTGCCCGTGGTCGAGGTAGCCGGTGCGTTCGGTGCTCGCGACCGTGCGGTCGCGGGCGGGGTCGGTGGTCGGCTCGCAGTCGACGGCGTCGTGGTGGGCGCCGTCGAAGGGCAGGCCGTCCGGCTCGACCGGGACCACCCCGACGTCGGCGAGGCCGCGGTGCAGCCGGGCCCGGAGTCCGGGCCCGGTGGTGCGCAGCCGGTCGGCGAGGTCGATGCAGAGCTCGACCAGCGCCGCCCGCTCGGCGGTCGGGGCGATCATCGAGATCAGAAGCCGGCGGGGTCGTGGCTGGTGGTGTCGGCCTGCCCGTCGCGGTCGGTGTCGACCGCCGCGGTGTCGAAGTCGCCGTCCCCGTCGGTGTCGGTGACCATCGTGTCGTAGTAGCCGTCGCCGTCGGTGTCGACGATCCCGGTCTCGAACGAACCGTTGTGGTCGGTGTCGGCCACCGAGGTGTCGAGGACGCCGTCCCCGTCGGTGTCGGTGGTGACCAGGTCGACGTTGCCGGCGCCGTCGGTCTCGTAGGTGCCGATCATGGTGCCGGACGCGTCGTACACGCCGCCGTCGGCGCTGAAGTACATGTCACCGGCGGTGTCGGTCGTGCCGCTCATCGCGCGCTCCCCACGGGCGGGGCCCGCCGCCGTCGGCGGGCCGTTCGCGACTGTGACGACGCGGGAGGGCACGGATGTTCCGGCGGATCCCCGATTTCTTTCAGCCGAGCGCGGCGCGGGCGGCCGCCGCGAGCGTGCCGACGGTCGCGGTGCGCTCGGCGGGGGTCTTCGCCAGCGCCCCGGCGATCACGGCGTCGAACGCGGCCGGCACGCCGGGGCGCGCCTCGGACGGCCGCGGGATCGGGCTCTCGAGGTGCCCGCGCATCCGCTCGGGGAGGCTGCGGCCCGGGTAGGGCCGGGCGCCGGTGAGGCAGGTGTAGAGCACGCAGCCGAGCGCGTAGACGTCCTCGCGGTGGTCGGTCGCGCCGCCGCGGAAGCGCTCGGGCGCGGTGTGGTCGAGCGAGAGCCCGTTGCGGGAGACGAGCCCGAAGTCGCCGACGCGCACCTCGGTAGCGGACGGGTCGGCGAAGAGCAGGTTGGCCGGCTTGACGTTGCGGTGCGCGAGCCCGCGGGCGTGCGCGGCGGCCAGGCCGCGCGCCGCCTGCTCGACGACGGCCACCGCGCGCGCCGGGTCGAGGACCTCGTCGCGGTGCAGCACGGTGCCGAGGTCCGGGCCCGCGAGCAGGGGCGTCGCGACGAACAGGCGCCCGCCGGTCTCGCCGAAGTCGAGCACCGGCAGGACGTGGGGCTCGCGCAGCGTGCGGGCGACGCCGCACGAGCGGTCGAAGCGGGCGCGGTACTCGCGGTCGGCGGTGTCGGGGGCGAGCAGCTTGAGGGCGACGACCCGGTCGTGGGCGGTGTCGTGGGCGCGCACGACCTCGCCCGAGCGCCCGCGGTGGACGACGTCCTGCACCACGTAGGGCCCGAGGACGGCCCTCGGCGGGCCGGCGCGGGGCGGCACCCCCACCGCGGCCTCCCCTCTCGTGATGGTCATCAGCCCGTCATCGGCTCGGTGTCCGAGCCTGCCAGCTCGGGGACGTCGGCGCCGAGGCGTTGAACAAGATGTGCTCGCAGAGCTCGCGCGCGGTGCGGACGTGGCGCTGCAGCACCCGCGACGGGCGGGCCTCGAGCCGGCGCCACGCCGGGATCTGCGCGGTCGCCGCGGCGGCGACGGCCGCGGCGTCCGCGCCGGCGTCCAGACCCAGCCGGCGGGCGTCGTCGACGCCGGTCGCGAGGTCGCGCAGGCGCGCCACGTCGTCGTCGCCGAGGCGCATCCGCCCGTTCTCGAGGTCGACGAGCGCGGCGGCGAGCTCCACCTGGCGCAGCGCGGGCTCGAGGCGCAGCCGGTCGAGCTCGGACTGCAGCGCGAGCAGGGCGCGCCGGTCGACCTCGTCGGCGGCGTCCCAGCCGAGGTGCTCCAGCGCGGCGATGCCGGCGCTCGCGCGCAGCCGGTCCGCGCCGGCGACGAACACCGTCTCGATGCGCTCCAGCACGGCCTCGACCCCGGAGCGCAGCGCGAAGCCCTCGAGCAGCGCGGGCGTCGAGCGCCGGCCCTCGTCGAGCAGTTCGAGCCCGACGCGGATGCCGTGCAGCCCGAGCAGGTCGAGCAGCCGCTCGCGCTCGTCCGCCGCGAGCGGGCACTCCTCCCAGGCGCGGAAGCGCTGCACGGTGCGCAGCTTGCGCAGCACCGCGGAGCGGTCGGCCTCGGCGAGCGTGCGCAGCGCGCGGGCGTCGGTCTCGGAGAAGTCGGGGCCCCGCGCGGTCTCGGCGAGCAGCCCGGCCACGGGGACGACGTCGGAGAGCACCGCGCGCAGCTCCCCGGCGTAGCGGTCGGCGACGCGGCGGGCGGTCGGCCAGGGGTCGTCCTCGCCGGAGAGGGTGTCGATGCGCGACAGGACCCCGAGCATGTTCGCGGCGCCGAGGCGCAGCCCGCCGGCCCAGCCGCGGACGGCGTCGATGGCCTCGACGTCGCGCTCGCCGGGGTGGGGCATGAGGTAGACGACGGCGTCGGCGTCGCCGAGGGCCGCGAGCGAGTCGGGGTCGAGCTTGGAGAGCGAGTCCATGCCCGGGGTGTCGATCAGCGTGTACCGGGTGAGCGCGTCGTTGGGCGTCTCGACGGTGAGGTGGGAGATGTCCTCGCCGGGCTCGCCGATCGTGGCGCCGATGCCGTCGCCGAGGGGCACGAGGCGGTCGGTGCCGTCGCGGTGGTGCACGCGGACGCGGGCCTGGTGGCCGTGGCGGAACCAGGTGACCAGCCGCGTGGTCTCGGTGGCACCGGTGGCCGCGAGCCGTTCCTGGAGCAGGGCGTTGGCCAGCGTCGACTTGCCGGCGTTCATCCGGCCGCCGACCGCGACGCGGATGCGGGGCTCGGACAGGCGGGTCACCAGCGCGTCGAGGCGCTCGCGCAGCTCGGGGGTGCGCAGGCGGTCGCGGGTCGTCGCGACGAGGGCGACGAGTCGGGAGGTGACGGGGCCTACCGGCGAGCTCATACCGTCTGCGGGGCGGAGAGCAGCTCGACCAGCGCCTGGCGCCCGCGGGAGAGCTGGGACTTGACGGTCTGGACGGGGATGTCGCGCAGCTCGGCGATCTCGGTGTACGACAGATCGCAGATCTCCCGCAGCACCACGACCGCCCGGTACTGCGGGGGCAGCTGGGCCAGGGCGCGGTCGACGTCCATCTTCGCGACGACGCCGCCGTCGGCGCCGCGCACGGGCGTCGGCTCCGGGACGGCCTCGGCGGGCTCGGGGGTGCGCTTGCGGCGCCGGACCTCGTCGATCGCGGCGTTGGTGGCCACGCGGTAGAGCCAGGTGCCGACCGCCGAGCGGCCGTCGAACTCACCGAGGCGCTTCCAGGCGATGATCATCGTCTCCTGGAGGGCCTCCTGGGCGTCCTGGTCGTGCGTGGTGATCCGCCGGCAGACCGCGTAGAGGCGGGGACGGTGGCGGGTCATGAGCTCCGCGAACGCGGCCTGGTCACCGCCGGCGGCGAGCACCGCCAGCTCGGTGTCCCCTCGTGCGTCCGCCGTCACGACCCCTCCCCTCGTCCGCCCGAAGTGTCACCCCGGGTGACCAGGGAGCCTGACTGCGGGTCCAGACGTTACGTTCCGTCGACGATGATGGCGACTGCTGTCGCTCGAACAGCCTAATTCTGGTTTCGCTGCGTGACCAGACTGGTCGGGAACAGCCCAGGTCGCGCGTGCGCTGACAATGGTGAACGGGAAGTCCGTGGACCCGGTAGTGAGCATGGTCCTGTCCCGTGTCCCGTCGTCCCGGGACACCACGTCCTGCGAGGAGGAACCCGCACGGTGCCCGCTGCCACCCACGCGACGTCCGTCGTCGACGGGGACATCGACGCGCGCGTGGACGCGCTCGGCCCCGCGGACGCGGGACGCCTGCGCCGCCGCATCGCCGGCGCGCGGCGCATCGACGACGCCGACAAGCGCGCCGGCACGCTCGACAGGATCGCGGGCGACGTCACCGCGGCCGAGGAGCGCCTGGCGCGTCGCCGCGCGTCGGTGCCGGCCGTCTCCTACCCCGAGGCGCTGCCGATCACCGAGCGCGTCGGCGACATCCGTGCGGCGCTCGAGTCCCACCAGGTGGTCGTCGTCGCGGGGGAGACCGGCTCGGGCAAGACCACGCAGCTGCCGAAGATCGCGCTCGAGCTGGGCCGCGGCGTCCTCGGCACGATCGGGCACACGCAGCCCCGCCGCATCGCCGCGCGCACGGTCGCCGAGCGCGTCGCCGAGGAGCTGGGCACCACCGGCACCGACACCGTCGGCTACCAGGTGCGGTTCACGAGCCGGGCGAGCGAGGACACGCTGGTCAAGTTGATGACCGACGGCATCCTGCTCGCCGAGATCCAGCAGGACCGGCTCCTGCGCCGCTACGACACCCTCATCATCGACGAGGCGCACGAGCGCAGCCTCAACATCGACTTCCTGCTCGGCTACCTCGCCCAGCTCCTGCCGCGCCGCCCCGACCTCAAGGTGGTCATCACCTCGGCGACGATCGACCCGGAGCGCTTCAGCCGGCACTTCGGCGACGCGCCGATCATCGAGGTCAGCGGCCGCACCTATCCCGTCGAGGTCCGCTACCGGCCGCTCGTGGACGAGGAAGGCGACCAGCGCGACCAGGTCGAGGGCATCCTCGACGCCGTCGACGAGCTGCGCCGCGAGGGTCCGGACGGCGACGTCCTGGTGTTCCTCTCCGGCGAACGGGAGATCCGCGACGCCGCGGACGCGCTCAACGAGCACGCCGAGGACCTCGACGTCCTGCCCCTCTACGCGCGCCTGTCCGCGGCCGAGCAGCACCGGGTCTTCGAACCGTCGCAAGGTGGGCGACGCCGCGTCGTGCTCGCGACCAACGTCGCCGAGACCTCGCTGACCGTGCCGGGCATCCGCTACGTCGTCGACCCCGGGCTCGCGCGCATCTCCCGCTACTCGCGGCGCACCAAGGTCCAGCGGCTGCCGATCGAGCCGATCTCGCAGGCGTCGGCCACCCAGCGCGCCGGGCGCTGCGGGCGCGTCGCCGACGGCATCTGCATCCGGCTCTACGCCGAGGACGACTTCGACGCGCGCCCCGAGTTCACCGACCCCGAGATCCAGCGCACCAACCTCGCCTCGGTGATCCTGCAGATGGCGGGCGCCAAGCTCGGGCCGGTCGAGGAGTTCCCGTTCGTCGACCCGCCCGACCGGCTCGCGGTCCGCGACGGCGTCCGCCTGCTCACCGAGCTCGGCGCGCTGGTGGGCGGCGACGCCACGCGGCTCTCCGACACCGGTCGGCAGCTCGCGCGCCTGCCCGTCGACCCCCGCATCGCGCGCATGGTGCTCGCCGCCGACGAGCTGGGCTGCCTGCACGAGGTCACCGTCATCGCCGCCGGGCTCTCCGCGCAGGACCCGCGCGAGCGTCCGGCGGAGAAGACGGCCGAGGCGGACGCGGCGCACGCGCGGTTCACGGACCCGCGCTCGGACTTCCTGTCCTGGGTGCACCTGTGGGAGCACATCCGCGCGGGCCGGCGTGAACTGAGCTCGAACCAGTTCCGCAAGCGCTGCCAGGCCGAGTTCCTCAACCACCTGCGCATCCGCGAGTGGCAGGACCTGGCCGCGCAGCTGCGCCAGCTCGGCGACGAGCTCGGGCTGACCCGCAACGAGCCGGCGCAGGAGATGACCAAGGAGCTGGGCCGGCGCATCCACCAGGCGATGCTCACCGGCCTGCTCTCGCAGATCGGGCTGGCGCAGGAGCCGCCGAAGGACCCGAAGACCGGGAAGCCGAGGAAGCGCGCGCTCGTCGAGTACGAGGGCTCGCGCGGCGCCCGGTTCGCGATCTGGCCCGGGTCCACGCTGGCCAAGCGCCCGCCGACGATGGTGATGGCCGCCGAGCTCGTGGAGACCTCACGACTCTGGGCCCGGACCGTCGCGGGCGTCGACCCGGCGTGGGTCGAGGAGGCCGCGGGCGAGCTCGTCACCCGCACCCACTCCGAGCCGCGCTGGTCGAAGCGCCGCGGCACGGCCGTGGCCACCGAGCGGGTGTCGCTGTTCGGGGTGCCGCTCGCGATGGACCGCACCGTCGACTACGGCAAGATCGACCGCGAGGTGGCGCGCGACCTCTTCGTCCGCCACGCCCTGGTGCTGAACGAGTGGAACACCCGCCACGCGTTCGTCACCCGCAACCGCGAACGGCTCGAGCAGGTCGCCGAGATGGAGCGCCGGGCGCGCCGCGAGCTCGTCGTCGACGAGGACACGATCCTCGCCTTCTACGACGCGCGCGTGCCCGCCGACGTCGTCTCGGTGCGTCACTTCGACCGCTGGTGGCAGAAGGCCTCGCGGCGCGACCCGCACCTGCTCGACCTCGACCCCGAGGCGCTGCTCGCCGGTGAGGCCCCGACCGCCGAGCAGTACCCCGACTCGTGGACCTCGGGCGGCCTGACGCTCCCGCTGTCGTACGCCTTCGAGCCGGGCGCCGAGAGCGACGGCGTGACGGTCAGCGTGCCGCTGGCGGTGCTCGGGCAGGTGCGCGCCGAGGACCTCGCGTGGCAGGTGCCCGGGCTGCGCGAGGAGATGCTCACCGCGCTCGTGCGCTCGCTGCCCAAGAACCTGCGCCGCTCGCTGGTGCCCGCACCGGACTCCGCGCGAGCCCTGCTGGCGCGCCTCGCGCACGACGGGCGGCCGAAGGCCGACGAACCGCTGCTCCCCGCCCTGTCCGACGCGGTCCGGCGGCTCTCGGGGCTGTCCGTACCGACCGAGGCGTGGAACGTCGCCGGCCTCCCCTCGCACCTCCGGCTGACGTTCCGGGTGACCGACGACGACGGCGGAACCGTCGCGGAGGGCCCGGACCTCGGGGCGCTGCGCCGCCGGCACGCCGCGGCGACGCGGGCGGCCGTGGCCGCGGTCGCCGACGGGGCGGAACGGCGCGGGCTGACGTCGTTCGCCGAGGTGGGCGAGCTGCCCCGCACCCGCGAGCAGCGGCGCTCCGGCGGCACGGTGACCGCGCACCTGGCGCTCGTCGACACGGGCCACGCCGTCGACATCCGCGTGTTCGACTCGGCGTTCGAGGCCCGCGACGCCATGCGCGCGGGCACCCGGCGCCTGCTGCGGCTCGCGATCGCCTCCCCGGCGCGCTCGCTGGTGCGCTCGCTCGACAACCGCGCGGTGCTGCGCCTGCGCGGGGCGATGACCGCCGGCGGGTACTCCGACGTCGCCGCGCTCGCCGAGGACTGCGTGGACGCCGCGATCGACGCCCTCGTCGCCACGGGCGGTGGCCCGGCGTGGGACCCGGCGGCGTTCGAGAAGCTGCGCGCCCACGTGGCCGCGCGCCTGCCCGCCGCGGCGGCCGAGGTGCTCTCGCGCGCCGAGACCGTGCTGGGCGAGGCGGGGCAGGTGGAGCTGGCGGTCAGCGAGCTCGCGCGGCGACCCGGCGGCCTGCTCACCGACGCGCTCGACGACGTCCGCGGGCAGCTGCGGGTCCTGGTCGGCGACCGCTTCGTCGCCCGCACCCCGGTGGCGCGCCTGCCCGACGTCGCCCGCTACCTGCGGGCGGTGCGCAAGCGCCTCGAGAAGCTGCCGACCGGGCCGGTGCGCGACGCCGAGGCGACCGCGGCCGCGCACCGCGTCGAGGCGGAGTACCGCGCCCAGCGCACCCGCGCGGCCGCCGAGCCGCGCAGCTTCGACCGCGACGGCTACGACGCGGTGGCGTGGATGCTCCAGGAGCTGCGCGTGAGCCTCTACGCCCAGGAGATCGGCACCCCGGGCCCCGTCTCCGAGCAGCGGATCACGAAGGCGCTGGCGAAGCTCATGTGAGCGGTTTCTGCCCCTATAGGGACGGAAACCGCTCACATACGGCTCGGTGGGTCGCCCTGGTGCATGGCCCAGGCGATGAGGGCCACGGGGACGACGAGGAGCACGGCCGTCGCGACGGCGGCGAGGACGAAGACGCCCGGCACGACGAGCAGGGTCACGCCCACCACCGCGAGGACGCCGACCAGGAGCCACGCGAGCCCGGCCCGTCGTGGACGTCGCCCTGGCAGGTCCCGCAGCCGGCGGGCGAACGCCGGGTCGACGACCTCCTCGCGCGCCGCGAGCGCAGCCAGCAGCTCCTGTTCCCGGCGGGTGAGCGGGCGTTCCATGGCAGACCTCGAGGGTGCGCGCCGGCGTCGTCGCCGGACCCCGATGAGCATGCCGTGGATCCGCGGGCGGCGCACCCACCGCGGTGGTACAGAAGAGGCGGGAGAGAGGATGCGCCCCGTGGTGAGCGATGCCGAGGAGGCGCTGGTCCAGGAGCAGCTCGAGCAGCTGCACGACCACCACGCCGACGAGCACGAGGAAGACATCGTCTCGATCGCGCTCCCGGCCGCCGAGGGCGAGGAGGACGTCTTCGGGCTCGCCGGGACGTCGGTCGACGGGACCCAGTGGACGGTCGGCGACTGCGAGTTCCGCTTCCCGCTGCAGTCGATCTCCAAGGTCGTCACCTATGCCCTCGCGCTCGAGGACAACGGCCGCGAGACGACGCTGCGCCACGTCGGCGTCGAGCCCTCCGGCGACCCGTTCCACTCGATCACCTTCGACGACGAGCACCAGCGCCCGCACAACCCGATGGTCAACGCGGGCGCGCTCGTCGCCGCCTACCTGGTGCACGGCGACACCGCGGACGAGAAGGTCGCGCGGATCCTGGAGCGGATGCGGGCGTTCTGCGGCGTGGGCGACCTCGAGGTCGACCAGGAGCTGCTCGCCGACCAGCTCGCGTCGGCCGACCGCAACCTCGCGATCAGCTACCTCATGCGCTCGCTGGGCATGCTCACCGGCGACATCGAGGAGAACCTGCGCGTCTACCTGTCGATGTGCTCGGTCCGCGTCACCACCTGCGAGCTCTCGACCCTCGGCGCGACCCTCGCCAACGGCGGCCTGAACCCGCTGACCGGGCAGCGGGCCCTCAGCGCGGCGCACGTCCGCGACGTCGTCAGCGTGATGATGACCTGCGGCATGTACGACGCGGTCGGCGAGTGGGCCACCGACGTCGGCATCCCGGCGAAGAGCGGGGTCTCGGGCGGCATCGTCGCGGTGATGCCGGGCCGCCTCGGGCTGGCGACGTTCTCGCCCGGGCTCGACGAGCACGGCAACTCGGTGCGCGGGCAGGCGGTGTTCCGCGAGCTCTCGCTGCGCTACGGGCTGCACATGTTCGCCTCGCCCGACCAGACCCGCTTCGGGCGGCTGTACCGGACCGGAGGACCGCGGCTGACGCGGGCGTCGCCCGCCGTCTGATCACGGGCAGAATGTCGGACGTGGTCGCCGTGGGAGAACAGGAACTCGTCCGCAAGCAGCTCGACGAGCTCCACGCCAGGTTCGGGAGCTTCGGTGAGGACCAGGTCGTCAGCTACTACCCGGAGGACGCGCCGGACGACCAGCGCCACTTCTTCGGGCTCGCCGGCACCAACATCGACGGCACGCAGTGGCAGGCCGGCGACTGCTCGGTGCCCTTCCCGCTGCACTCGGTCTCCAAGGTCTTCACCTACGGCCTGGCCCTCGAGGACAACGGCGCCGAAGCGACCCTCGCCCGCGTCGGCGTCGAGCCCTCGGGCGACCCGTTCAACTCGATCACCTTCGACGAGGTCCACCACCGGCCCTACAACCCGATGATCAACGCGGGCGCGCTGGTCGCGGCGAACCTCGTGGCCGGCCGGGACGTCGACGAGAAGGTCGACCGGATCCTCGAGCGCTACCGCGCCTACTCCGGCAACCCGAACCTCGCCGTCGACCAGCGCATCCTGCGCCAGCAGCTGCGCAGCAACGACCGCAACCTCGGGCTCTGCTACGTCATGCGCTCGCTCGGGATGATCACCGGGGACATCGACGAGGTCGTCGAGACCTACCTCTCGGCCTGTTCCATCACGGTGACCGCGGCCGACCTCAGCGTCATGGGCGCCACGCTCGCCAACGGTGGCCGGAACCCGCTCACCGGCGAGCGCGCGGTCGCCCGGGAGTACGTCCGCGACATCGTCAGCGTGATGATGACCTGCGGCATGTACGACGCCGCGGGCCAGTGGGCCAACGAGGTCGGCATCCCCGCCAAGAGCGGGGTCTCCGGCGACATCGTCTGCGTGCTGCCCCGCTACTTCGGTTTCGGCGTCTACTCGCCGGGCCTCGACGTGCACGGCAACTCGGTGCGCGGCGTCGCCCTGTGCCGCGAGCTCTCCGAGACGTTCGGTCTGCACGTGTTCGCCGACCCCGCCGACTCGCGCTTCGGGCGGGTCGCGCAGCCGACGCTGCCCGGAGACGGCGGGGGATGATGGCGGACGTGCCAGACGTCCGGGCGTCCGACGCCGAACGCGAGATCGTGGTGGAGCGTCTCCAGCGCGCGATGGGCAACGGCCGGCTGACCGTTGCGGAGTTCGACGAACGGGTGGCGGCGGCCTACGCCGCCACCACCCGCGGTCAGCTCGCCGAGCTCACGAAGGACCTGCCCGGCCATCTCTGGTGACGGCCTCCGCCGCGTCGTCCGCGTCGTCCCCCTCGTCCGCGAGCGGGTCCCCCACCGCCGTCTCGGCCGCGGCGTCGATCGCCCGGCGGATGGCCTCCGGCGCCGCCGCGCCCTGCGCGAGCGAGGCGTTCTCGAAGAACCGCAGCAGCTCCACCGGCATCGGCATGACCAGCGTGGAGTTCTTGTCCGCGGCCACCTCGGTGACGGTCTGGAGCAGGCGCAGCTGCAGCGCGCCGGGTGTCGCGCTCATGCGCTGCGAGGCCTGGGTGAGCTTCTCGGACGCCTCGAGCTCGGCCTGCGCGGCGATGACGCGGGCGCGGCGGTCGCGCTCGGCCTCGGCCTGCCGCGACATCGAGCGGCGCATGCCCTCGGGGAGCGCGATGTCCTTGATCTCGACGCGGTCGATGCTCACGCCCCAGTCCTCGGTGGGCGCGTCGATGACCGCCTTGAGCTCGCTGTTGATCGCGTCCCGGTCCGAGAGCAGCGTGTCCAGATCGGCCCGCCCGATCACCGAGCGCATCGAGGTCTGGGCGACCTGCGAGGTGGCCCGCAGGTAGTCGTCGACGTTGATCACCGCGCGGACGGGGTCGGCGACGCGGAAGTACACGACCGCGTCCACGCCGATGGTGACGTTGTCCCGGGTGATCGCGTTCTGGGACGGCACGTCGAGCACCGTCGTCTGCACCGGCACCTTCCGCATGCGGTCGACGAACGGGACGATCACCCGCAGTCCGGGCTCGCGCACGGCCGGCAGCAGCCGGCCGAAGCGCAGCACGACACCGCGTTGGTACTGCTGCACGGCCTGCACGGCCGCACCACCGGTGATCAGCGCCAGCAGCACGACCACGACGGCGACGATCAGGAGCGCATCCATGCGCGCCTCCTCCCGACGGGTCCCTCCCAGCCTCCTCCTCGGAGCTGATCATCGGCTGGCGGTGCGCTGAGCGGCGCCTGAGCACTACCGCTTCGGCATGATCACCCACAGCGCGAGGTAGATCACGAACTGCGGCCCGGGCAGCAGGCAGGACAGCACGAACAGCAGCCGCACCACGCCGGCGGACATGCCGAAGCGCTCGGCGAGCCCGGCGCACACCCCGGCGATGACCTTGTTGTACTGAGGTCTGGTCAAGGTGGCCATGACGTCTCCGTTCCCTCGGTGGTGGTCTGTCCCCTCCGACTCTCCGTCAACGTGCACCTCGCGACATGGGTGCCCGACCCCGGACTTTTCCAGGGCCGGATCCAGGGCTCCGTGACGCCGCTCACCGAGGTCTGTCGACCGCTCGTCGTGGATCCGCGGTTTCGAGCACGAGAAGCGGGTGGTACGTCCGGCGGGGTCCACACCGGGCTGAGTACTTCTGATGGGTCGAGGAGGACCAACGTGGCGGAGAACGCTCGCACGGGAGTGGCGATCGTCGGGCTCGGTGGGGCAGTGGCCACCACCGCGGTCGCCGGCGTCGAGATGATGAAGCTGGGCGCCGCGGGCACCGAGGGCCTCCCGCTCGCCGACGCCGAGGGCCTGGTGCCCTACACCTCGCTGGTGTTCGCCGGCTGGGACGTGGAGGGCGACGACCTGGCCAAGGCCGCGCAGGTCCACCGCGTGCTCGACGACCGGCAGATCGAGGCCGCGGGCCCGGCGCTGACCGGCATCGCGCCGTGGCCGGCCGTCGCCGACCCCGAGTACTGCCGCAACGCCCGCGGCACCAACCTGGTCGCCGTCGCGGGCCTGCGCGACCGCGTGGCGCACATCGCCGCGGACCTGCGCCGCTTCCGCGAGGAGCAGGGGCTCGACGACCTCGTCGTCGTCAACCTCGCGTCCACCGAGCGCTGGCCGGACCTGACCCTGCCCGCGCTGGCGACCGCCGACGGCTTCGAGAAGGCCCTCGACGTCGACGACGCCGCGATCACCCCGGGCATGCTCTACGCCTACGCCGCGATCACCGAGGGCAGCCCGTACGTCAACTTCACGCCGAGCGCGGCCGCCGACGTCCCCGCCCTGCTCGAGCTCGCCGAGCAGCGCGGGGTGCCCGTCGCCGGCAAGGACGGCAAGACCGGCCAGACGATGATGAAGACGGTGCTCGCGCCGGCGTTCCGCTCGCGCGCCCTGACCGTCGACGGCTGGTACTCGACGAACATCCTCGGCAACCGCGACGGCGAGATCCTCGACGACCCCGACTCGCTGTCCAGCAAGGTCGCGACGAAGGGCTCGGTGCTCGACGACATCCTCGGCTACGAGGTCGGCGACCACGTCGTGCGCATCGACTACTACCGCCCGCGCGGTGACGAGAAGGAGGCCTGGGACAACATCGACCTGGTCGGCTTCCTCGGCCAGCGGATGCAGATCAAGGTCGACTTCATGGCCCGCGACTCCGTGCTCGCGGCGCCGCTGGTGCTCGAGCTCGTGCGGCTCGTCGTCGAGGCCCAGCGCCGCGGCGAGGGTGGCGCGCAGGAGCAGCTCGGCTACTTCTTCAAGGCGCCGACCACCCGCGACGGCTCGCGTCCCGAGCACGCCCTGTACCGCCAGGAGCAGGTGCTGCGCGAGTGGATCGCCGCGGGCGCCGCGTGACGACGGCCCTGGTGGCGCCCTCCGCCCGGTACGCCGCGGTCCCCGGACTGTTCCGCGAGGTCGGCGACCTCAAGCGCGTCCGCACCGCGGACGCCGAGGGGTCGATGGCGTCGCGCGCGTTCGCCCGGGCGTGGTCGGCGCTCGTCGGCGGCGCCGACCCGACGGCCGTGGCGGACCGGGAGACCGCGGCGGCCGTGGCGGGCGCCCGCCTCGCCGGGATCGACGCCGCCGTCCTCGCCGAGGCCGGTCTCGACGGGGACGCCGCGGGAGTGGTCCTGCGGCGCGCGGTGGACGAGGTCGCCGCCGGGGTCGTGCACCCCGCCACGCTGGACCGGCTGCGCGCGGCGCCACCGCCGGCGGGCGCCGCCGTGGCGCTCCCGGCGTTCATCGACGCGCTGCGCCGCCAGCCCCGGGCCGGGGCGACGGCGCCGGGCCGGGCGCGCCTGATCGCCGAACCGCCGGAGGACCACGGCGAGCACTGCTGGGCGGTGGCCGTGTACGGCGCCCTGCTCGCCGAGGACCACGGCGCCGACCGCGGCGACGCCTTCCTGCTCGGGCTCGCCCACCACCTGCACAACGCCGTGCTGCCCGACGCCGGGTTCGCCGGCGAGACCCTGCTCGGCGAGCACCTCGACGCCGTGGTCGACCGGCTCACCGCGCGGGCGCTCGGCGAGCTGCCCGGCGAGCTCGCCGACCGCGTCCGTCCCCTGCTCGCCGCCCGCGCCGACGCCGAGACCCCGCTCGGCGCGACGTTCCACGCCGCCGACGTCCTCGACCGCGTGCTGCAGGTGCACCACCACGCGCGGGCGGCGTCGTTCACGGTCCGCGAGGCGCTCGACGACCTCGAGCTCGTGCACGCCTCGCCGGTCCAGGAGCACCAGAACGCGGTGCTCGCGGCGGCGGGGCTGCTGCCGTGAGCGTCTCGACCGCGTCGGCGCTGGTCAGCCCCGTGACCGGCGCCGCGCTGCACGCCGACGCGCCGCACAGCCTCACCGACGGGGCGACGCGGTGGCCGGTGCTCGACGGCGTCCCGTACCTGCGCGCCGGGCGCGAGGAGGTCCGCGGCCGCGCGCTCGCCGCCCTCGACGACGGCCGCCCGGACGACGCCGCGGCCGTGCTGCTGGCCGACAACGACGACTGGTGGGACCAGCCCCCGCCGCCCGCCGAGCAGCTCCGGGCGACCCGGCACGCCACCTCGCTGCGCGAGGCCGTCACGGGCCTCGGGCTCGGGCGGGTCGGCGACTACTTCCTGCACCGCGACCACGACCCCTCGGGGCTCGCCGTCCTCGCCCTGACCGCGGCGCACCCGCCGGCCGGGCGTCCCGTGCTCGACCTCGCCTGTGGCGCCGGGCACCTCCTGCGCCGCCTCGCGCAGCACGGCGAGCGGGACCTGACCGGCGTCGACGTCGTCTTCGCCAAGCTCTGGCTCGCCCGCCGCTTCGTGGTGCCCGCGCACGTCGACCTCGTCTGCGCCGACCTCGCGCACCCCTGGCCGGTGCCGCCCGCCGAGGGCGCGTACGTCGCCGCGCACGACGTCCTCTACTTCCTCGACGACCCGGCGGCGGTGCTCGCGACGGCCGCCGGGCACGCCGGACCCGGCGGGGCCGTGGTCGCCGCGCACTGCCACAACGTCGGCCAGCCCGGGCACCCGCGCCCGCCCGAGTCCTGGGCCGCGCTCCTGCCCGAGGCGTCCTGCTACGGCGAGGAAGAGCTGACCGCGGCGACGCTCGAGCGACGCCTCCCGCGGCCGGCGCCGGCCGAGGACCTCGCCGACACCGAGGCCGTCGCGCTGGCCCGCGACCTCACCGGCTTCGCGGGTGAGCCCGCACTGCTGGACCCGGCGACCGACGCCGACCTGCGCCCGAACCCCCTCTACGCCGACGGCGTGCGCCGGTGGCCGAACGACGTCTGGGCCGCCGAGTACGGCCCGCGCGCCGCGACCTACCTGCCCGAGCGATGGCCCGACCCGCTGCCCGACGATGCCGTGGCGCGCCGGCTGCTGGTCGATCTGCCGGAGAGTTGGTGACGGGCTGGGGCGTGGTCGGCGCCGGGTGGGTGGCCCGCGACCACGTGCTCCCCGCCGTCGCCGCCGACCCCGCCGCGCACCTCGTCGGCGTGCACGACCGGGACCCGGCGGCGCTCGACGGGCTCGCGCCGGTCTACGCCGACCTCGACGACCTGCTCGCCGCCCCGGGCCTCGACGCCGTCTACGTCGCCACCCCGAACCACGCGCACGCGCCGGTCGTGGAGCGGGTCGCGGCCGCCGGCCTCCCGGTGCTGTGCGAGAAGCCGCTCGCCCACGACGTGCCGACGGCGAAGGAGATGGTCGCCGCGACCGAGGGCCTGCTCGCCGGCACCGCGTTCGACCAGCGCTTCCACCCCGCGCACGAGGTGATCGCGCAGCGGGTCGCGGCCGGCGACCTGGGCGTCGTCACCACCGTGCGGATCGTCTACGGCTGCTGGCTGCCGCCGGACTGGCGCACGCCGGTGGGCGGCCGGGACAACTGGCGGGTGGACCCCGCGCGGGCGGGCGGCGGCGCGATGATCGACCTCGCCCCGCACGGCCTCGACCTCACCGGGTGCGTGCTCGGCGAGGACGTCGTCGACCTCGTCGCGCTGACCGCGACGCGGGTCCACGCCTACGCGCCGGGCGTCGACGACACCGCGGTCCTCGCCGGCCGCACCGCGAGCGGCACGCTGCTGTCACACCATGTCAGCTTCTCCACCGCCGACCCGCTGCCGCGCCGGCGGCTCGAGGTCGTCGGCACCCGGGCCCAGCTCGTCGCCGAGGACACCCTCGGCCAGGACCCCGGCGGCACGCTCACCCGCATCGACGCGACGACCGGCGCCGCCGCACCCGTCGCGTTCGACACCGGGACCGGCCCGTTCACGCGGCAGCTGGCGGCGTTCGGCGCCGCCGTCCGCGGCGAGGCGCCGTGGCCGTACCCGCTGCACCGCGACCTCGCGCTGCACACCCTGCTGATGGAGGCGGCATGCCCCTGAGCCCCTGGACCTGCACCAACTGCGGCCACTGGCAGCGCTGGTTCGACGTCCCGCCGCAGTGCCCGGTCTGCGTCGACGTCCGCAACGCCCTGCCCGAGGACGGCTGGGAGTTCCACGCGTTCGACGACCTCGCCGCCGGCCGCGAGGCGCGGTGGGAGGAGGTCACGCCGGGCGTCACCGCCTTCTGGTGCGAGCCGCAGGTCGGGCTCGGCACCTGCGGCTGGGTGATCGAGACCGACAACGGCCTCGTCGGCTTCGAGGGCGCCGGCTTCTACCCCGACGCGGCGATCGCCGAGCTGCGCCGCCGCGGCGGGCTCGTCGCGCTCGGCGCCAGCCACGTCCACGGCTACGGCGCGCTCTTCCAGCTCCAGGACGAGCTCGCCCCGCCGGTGCTCGGCATCGGCGTGCGGGACCTGGAGTGGACCAAGGCGTTCCGCGTGACCTGGCCCCTCGACGACCGCCACGCGTTCGCGCCCGGCCTCGTCGCCCACCGCACCGGCGGGCACTTCGACGGCCACAACGTCCTGCACGACGAGCGCCGGGGCATCCTCTTCTGCGGCGACATGCTCAAGCCGAGCTTCGACGCCGACGGCGCCACGGTCGGGCTGTCGGCCCACAAGGCCTACCACGCGCAGATCCCGCTCTCCCATCAGGAGATCCGCGACGCCTACGCCGTCATCGAGGCGCTCGACTTCGAGGCGGTCGCGACGCCGTTCGAGTACGCGCCGCACATCTCGACCAAGACGGTCCTCGCGCTCTACGACCGGCTGCTGTCCGCGCAGCCGGTGGCCGGGCCGATCCCGCTGGAGGAGCTCGGGTGACGGCCTCCCTGGACGACGTGACCGCGGGCCTCGACGCCGCGCTGCCACCCGGCGACGTCGGCGACACCGAGCTCTCCGCCGCCGACCGAACGGGGGTCGCCGTGGTCTCCGCCGACCACGCCGACCCCGCGGGCGAGTGGCCGCGCAGCGGCGCCTTCGGCTACGGCCTGTCGACCGAGCGCGCCCGGGTGGCGGCGCACGCCGAGCTCGCCGAGGAGATGCTGCTGTCGCGGCGGCTGCGCGAGCTCGCGCCGGTGCGCGACTCCTACACCGCGCTGCGAGCGGTGCGCGGCGGCGACCGCGTCGTCGACCCGGTCTCCCTCGTCCTGCCCGCGGGCACCGCGTACGACCCGGACCGGCCCCGCTGGTGGCTGCCGACGACGCGGTGGCGCACCGGCGAGGAGGTGCTCGTCCCCGCGGAGTTCGCCGCGGCCTACCCGGTCGACCTCGACTGGCAGCCCGCCGACGAGCGGCTCGTCACCGTGATCACCAACGGCTGCGGCGCCGGGGACACCGTCGAGCGGGCCGTCGGTCACGCGCTCGGCGAGCTGCTCCAGCGCGACGGGAACGCCACGGCCTTCCGCGCGCTCGACCGCGGGATCGTCATCGACACCGGGGGCGTGACCGACCCGGACACCCGGCGCCTGCTCGACCACCTCGCCGCCGTCGGCATCACCGTGGTCCCGAAGCTCGCCTCGACGGCCTTCGGGGTGACCGACCTGCACGTCGTCGGCCACGACACCGACCCCGCCGACGCGCCGCACCCGATCTCGGTGACCGCCTGCGGGGAGGCCGCGCACCCCGACCGCGAGGTCGCCCTGCAGAAGGCGCTGCTCGAGTTCTGCTCCGCGCGCGTGCGCAAGCTGGTCGCGCACGCCGACCTGGACACCGTGCGCCCGCTGTTCGACGCCCGGTACTGGGAGCGCGAGCTGGCCCACCCGGTGCCGCCGCAGGAGCGGCGGGCGTTCGAGGCGATGGCGGACTGGACCGCGTGCGGGCCCGCCGCCCTGCGCGACCTGCTGGCGCCCACGGTCCTCGCGCAGCGGGAGACGGTGGCGTTCACCGACCTCCCGCACACCCCCGGGCTCGACGAGCCCCGCGCGCTGCTCGACGACCTCCTCGCGCGCCTCGACGGCTTCGACGTGCTGACCGTGGTCGCCGACGCGGGGTCGGCGGTGACCGCGAAGGTCATCGTGCCGGGGCTCGAGGTCGAGACGATGTCCTACGGGCGGATCGGGGCCCGGGGCGTCGAACGTCTGCTCGACACCGGTCTCGCGGGGCTGGGCGACCCGCCCCACGCGGGCGCGCAGCCTGTGGCCCTGACGTCCGAGGGGCGCGCCCGGCTGGGCGGTCCGGCCTGGCTGGACCGCGCCGCGGTCGACCGCACGGTGGGCGAGCTCTACCCCCTCTACCGCGAGCCGACGCGCCACGCGCTGGCCCGCGCGGGGGCCGGGGAGCCCGTCGACCTGCGATGATGCATCTATCCGGGCGGTCCCGGCGGTCCGAAGATCGCCTCCGGACGCCCGGTCGTCGCGCCGTCTCACACTGAGACAGGCGTCACCTCGGGATGGTCCTACCGTCGGGGACGTGGACGACGACGTGGTGCCCGCAGGCGGTGGTTCGCGGTCGCTGAAGACCGCGGCGACGGTCCTGCGCGCGCTGCGCCTGCTCGGGGACCACCCGGACGGCCTGTCCGCCAGCGACCTCGCCGAGGAGCTCGGCAAGAGCGCCGCGACCGCCCGCTACATGATCAACACCTTGTGCGAGGCCGGCTACGCCGAGCGCGAGGGCTCCGGGCGCTGCCGCCTGTCCGACGCGCCGCCGTGGGGCCACTGGGGCACGGTCCCCGCCGCGAGCCCCGTGCCCGGCGACCCGGACCCCGGCGCCGTGCTGGCCGAGGCCACCACCGAGCTCTACCGCCGTACCCGCCAGCGCTCGTACCTCGTGCGCCGCACGGGCACCGTGGTCGCGACCGTCACCGACTCGCGCGGTCACCAGGGCCTCGCGAAGCACCCGGGGCTCGGCACCCACGTGCCGCCGATCCACGCGCACGCCCTCGCCATGACGAAGGTCCTGCTCGCGACCTCGGCGGAGTACCGCGAGGCGGTCGACGAGGAGGGCGACGCGCTCACCGCCCTGACCCCGGCGACGGTCACCGACCTCAGCACGCTGCAGGCCGAGCTCGAGGACGTCCGCCGCGACGGCGTCGCCCTGGACCGCGAGGAGTTCGCGGGCGGCTTCGCCTCGATCGCCGCCCCGGTCGTCTCGCCGTCCGGCGCCGCCACGGTCGCCCTGGGCCTCTCCTGCTCGGCGCGCCGGCTGGCGCTCGACGAGGACGAGCTCGTCGAGGCCGTCCGCGCGGTGGCCGCGCGGGCGAGCGCGCAGTGGGCCGGGGAGATCGGCGCGCGTCAGGTCGGCATGCCGCCCGCGCGCCCGAACGAGACGGTGGAGCGCGACGCCCCGCTGGACCGCGAGTTCGGGTTCACCGGCCCACGTCGGTGATGCCGAAGGCCCGCAGGCGCCGGTAGAGCGTCGCGCGGCCGATCCCCAGCGCGCTCGCCGCCTGCGAGCGGTTGCCGTTCGCCTCGACCAGCGCGGACACGATGAGGTCGCGCTCGGCGGTCTCCAGCGGCGTGAGACGCCGGCGGGTGCCGCTGACCGCGAACTCGGCGGGCAGGTCGGCCGCCTCGACGTCGCCGGCGGGCCGCGCGGCGAGCGCGCGGCGCAGCACCCCGGCGAGCTGGGTGACGTTGCCGGGCCAGCGGGCCCCGGTGAGCAGGGCCGCGGTCTCGGGCGTGCACCGCGCGCGCCGCGACGGCGCGAGCCGCGCGATGAGGGCCGCGGCGATGAGCGGGATGTCGTCGGGCCGGCGGCGCAGGGGCTCGACCAGCACGGACGTGGCGAACCCGGCGAGCATCCCGCCGAGCGGCCCATCGTCGGGCGGCCGCTCCGCGGTGAGCAGGCCGACCACCCACCACGACGACGGGACCTCGGCGAGCAGGGAGGTCAGCGCGCCCACCCCGGCCGCGTCGAGGGCCTCGGTGTGCCGCACGACCACGGTGACCGCGCCCGCACCGGACGTGGACGCCTCCGCGGCGTAGCCGGCGAGCGTCACGGCCGCCTCCGGGTCGGACCCGTCGACGGCGACCCAGCGCGCCCCGGGCCGGACCTCGGAGTGGGCGGCGCGGACGGCGGCTGCCTTGCCGGTGCCCGGCTCGCCGAGCACCACGGTGCTCCGGGCCGCGCCGGCGGCGGCACGCAGCGCCCCCGCGACGGTGCGCCACGGCCGCGAGTCGCCGGCGAGCCCGGGCAGCGGGCGCTCCACGGACGAGGGAGACGGCGGGAACCAGGCCGACGAGGACCCGGCGGGCGAGGGCGGGGCGGGCAGCTCGGCGGTGCGGGGGGAGGTCCGGCTCGCGTCGTCGCCGCCCGCGAGCCGCAGACTGCTGCGGCTGGGCACGACCTCCACGACCACGCCCACCGGCCGCTCGGCCGGCACCGGGGTGATCATCAGACGGGCGGGGCCGTCGGTGAGCAGCACACGGTCCTGGTGGGGACGCCCGCCGACGCCCAGCTCCATCGCCCGCACCGTGACCCGCTCCTGGTCGAGCGCGGAGAGGCCGCGGGCCGCGCGGTTGACCATCACGAGCTCGTCGGTGAGCGCGAGGACCGGCCCGCGCGTGCGCGCGCATGTCGCGCGGAACGCGGCCATGACCCGGCGGATGCCGACGCCGCCGCGCTCGCGCAGGACGTCCTCGATGTCGGTGGCGGCCTGCTGGGCGAGGAAGCGCATGAGGTCGTTGGCCTCGGAGCGCAGGCAGGTGACGTCGAGGATGCCGGCCAGCGCGCCGTCCGGGCCCCGCACCGGGGCGCCCGCGCACGCGAACGCCTGCAGGCGCTCGCTGAAGTGCTCGGCCCCGACGACCAGCGCCGGGATCGCCCCCTCGAGCGAGGTGCCCACCCCGTTGGTGCCGGCGAACTCCTCGGCGTAGCTGAACCCGGGCGCGAGCGAGATGGCGTCCAGGCGGCGCTGCAGCTCGCCCTCGCCGACCCGCCGCTCGAGCACCCGGCCGTCGGCGTCGGTGAGCACCACGGCCACGGACATGCCCGAGAGCCGCTCGGCGAGGTCGTCGAGCACCGGGCGGGCGCAGTTGGACAGGCTGCCGTCGAAGTCGAGGTCGGGCTCGTAGGGCAGGTCGAGCTGGCTCGCGTCGACCCCGGCGTTCCGCGAACGCTCCCAGGAGTCGACGATCTCGGGACGGACGATGCCGGAGGCGCTCACGCTGCCCCGGTCCACGAAGAACTCTCGCGCGCGACCGAGGGCGCTCTGGGCGCGTCCGTCCATGGGCCACCTCGCCATCGGCCACCACGGTCGACGTGATGGCTAACACGGCATCCTACGGGCCGGACGCGCCCCGCAGGACCCCTTCGCTGTCTCGGATCGAGACGGCCGCGTACCGCGACGCCGCAGGTCAGGACGGTCTCAGCCGGGGTCGGCCCCCGACGGGCGGCCCTCGCCGGCGTCCGGCGGGCGGGCGAAGTCCTGCGGGGTGGCCTGCTCGAGGAACGCCCGCATCTCCTCGACCTGCTCGGCGGCCTGGCGCGCGGGCTCCTGCCGGTCGCCCCCCAGCTCGCTGTAGGACTGGCCGACCGCGTCGACCACGGAGTCGGCGACCTCGAGGGGCAGGGCCTCCCGCACGGTCACCGCGAGCACGTCGCTCGGGCGCCCGGGCAGGCGCGTGCCGTCGTCGAGCACCAGCTCCGCGCGGAAGCGGTCGTCGACGAGGTCGACGATCTCGCCGCGCTCCAGGCGCCGGCCGAGGCGCACGGCGAGCTCGCCGATGAGGTCCTGGGTGAGGCGGTCGTCGTCGTCCGGCGCCGCGGCCCGCGGACCCCGGTCGATGATCTCGGCCTGGGGCCCGCGCACCGACACGACCACGCACCGGTCGGCGTTCTCCTCCACGAGCAGCGCGAGCGGCTCGCGGGTCATCCTGTGCACCACGAGCCGCGCGAAGCGCATCGCGACCACGGCTACTCCCGGGAGTCGGTGGAGTCGACCGGGTCGAACGCCGCCCGCAGCGCCGCGAGGTCCTCCCGCACGCGCTCGGCGTCCTGCCCCTCCCCCCACGAGGGGTCGCCCGGGGTGATGCCCAGCGAGCTCAGCAGCTCGGCCGCCGCGGCCGAGGGGTCGCCGTTCTCCCCCAGGACCGGGTGCAGGCCCTGGTCGGCGAGGTGCTCGAAGACGAGGTTGACGACGGTCCAGGGGTTGTACTTCTCGATCACTCGTCGCCCTCCGGGGTGTCGGTGAGCTCGACCTCGTCCAGCGTCTCGAGCTCGGTCGGGCTCAGGGCGCGGGCGCCCTCGAGGACCGTCCCCTGGTGCTCGGCGATGCGCTGGTCCACGCGCTGGCTGAGCTGGTAGGCGATCGCGCCGGTCTGGTGCACCGAGATCGTGTCCGGCAGGGCCTGGCGCGTGGACGTGATCGCCACGCCCTGGGGCACGCCGTCGGCGACGGCCACGCCGACCTCGAAGGTCTCGCGGGGGTTCTTCGCGGGGTCGGCGTAGTGCTTCTTGAGCTGGCGCAGCATCTTGTGCCAGCCGAGCACCTCGCCCTCGAGCTCGAGGGAGGTGACGTCGTCCTCGGTGAGGTTCATGCCGCGCTCGCCGGGAGCGAAGCAGCGCGAGTACGACAGCAGGGCCGTGGTCCACAGCGACTCGACGACCACCGGGTCGGGCTCGGGGACGCTCAGCTGCGTGACGAGGCGCTCGCAGGACAGCAGCACCGTCTGCAGGTCGTCGAAGATCGCGGCGAGGTCGGCGAGCGCCACCGCGGCCGGCGATCCGATGCGCCGGACGGTGCGCGGGGTCTCGCTGGGGGCGCTCATGCGACGAGCTCCTTCCTGGTGTGCTGTCGGGGGATGGCGTCCACCGCGGGTCGGTCGTCGGGGGCCTCGTCGAGGACCGCGTCGAGGACACTGTCGAGCAGCGCGACGAGGACGATGTCGCGCTCGGGCGAGCCCGGCGGCCCGGCCACGGCGACGAGGCCGTGGAGCGCGGCGACGAGCTCGTCGAGGGCGGCGAGCCCGCAGCTCACGAGGGCCCAGCGCGGCAGCCGGCGGGCGAGCGGACCCGGCAGGGCCGTGCCCCACAGGCGCCGCGAGCGCCGGGCCCGCGCGAGCCGCCGGGTCGCGCCGCGGTCGTACGGGCGGGTGACGAGCGTGGCCTCGGCCGTCAGGGCCACGAGCCGCCAGGTCAGCGCCGGGTCGTCGCTGTCGGCACGGGCGAGCGCCTCGGCCCGCCCGAGCAGCGCGGCCCGCCCCTCCGGCGAGCACCGGTCGTTGACCTGGGTGGCCAGCGCCGCGACGGCGGGGTGGGTGCACCGGGGCCACGCCCGGAAGGGCTCCCCCGCCAGTACCGAGACGTGCTCCATGAGACAACGGCCGGCCCCGGGGTCGTCGTGGTTGCCGGGATCGAGCCGGACCGGCTCGCCGTCCGGAAGACGCGGCATGGCGGGAGCACTCCTCTCGAGGGGACCGGGCCTGCTCTAGAGCCCGTAGCGGACCGCGAGCTGGCCCTTGCAGATGCTGGTGTTCGCGTCGACGCCGACCTGGTACGACCGCGCCTTGCGCAGGTGCAGCGGCAGGGCCTCGAGCCCGACCGTGCGCCCCACCGGGTCGACGACCAGGGGCGCGTCGTCGTCGGCGGGGATCCCGAGCTCGCGCCGGCGTGCCCGCAGGCGACGCAGGTCGTCCGAGTCCGGGGCGTCCGCGAGGGTCATCCCGGCGACCTGCTCCGGCGTCGCACCGGCCCGCATCATCGGGCGGACGACGAGGTCGGTGCCGGCCATCATCGCCCGCTCGGTGAACGATCGCCGCAGGTCGTGCAGCTCCTCGACGGCCTCGCCGACCTCGGTGCCGGCCATCGAGCTGACGAAGCCGGCCCGCGCCGCGACGCCCGCGTTGATGGCGTCGGAGGCGAAGTGGTCGATGAGGGTGACGTCGACGTCCGACAGTCCCTCCACCTGCGACAGGGCGTCCCAGGCGTCGGCGACCATGAGGAACGCGAAGTTGGGCGCGCAGAAGTAGGTGGGCAGGCGCAGGCGCACGTGCGCGACCCCGTCCTCCGTGACCGAGCACTCGGCCACGAAGTCCAGGCTGACGACGTCGGCGTCGAGCTCCGGGTCGCGCACGGTGCGCAGCGCCTCCCACGCCCCCGCCACCAGGGCGGCGGGGGCGTCGGAGGTCACGGTCATGCCTGGGCCACCTCGCGCTCGTCGACGAGCTGGGCGCCCTCACCCTCGACGATCCGGCAGTCGGCCGGCACGTCGATGTCGTACAGCTTCGCCGCGTTCAGGCCGAGGATCTTCTTCTTGCCGTTGGTGTCCAGTCGCGGGTAGTCCGCGAACTGGTCGTCGTCGGGCATCGTCCAGTCGACGAGGCCCTCGATCTGCCACTTCGGCGTCCAGATGTTGTAGTCCGAGCCGAAGGTCATCTTGTCCTCGCCGACCCAGAACAGCAGCTCGCCCATGACCTTCGCGAAGAACTTGGGACGGGCGTGCATGAGGCCGCCGATGACCACCGAGAGCCCGGCGTACACGTTGGGCTCCTGCGTCGCCATGAAGCAGAAGTCCTCGATGCGCGGCAGGCCCACGTGCTCGACGATGAAGTTCAGACCCTGGAAGTCCGTCGCCGCGTGGTCGACGTCCGAGACGTCGAACGCGTCCTTGTCCAGGGGCCAGATCGTCGGGCCCTTGTGGACGTGGATGTTCTTGACGCCCAGTTCCTCGGCCCGCTGCAGGAAGCGGTACGCCTCCGGGTCGGTCAGCTTGTAGCCGCGGGAGTCACCGTTCCACTCCGCGGTGTAGAGCTTCGCGCCCTTGGCGTTGTACTTCCGGACGTTCTCCTCGAACTCGCGCATGCCGGCGTCGCCGTCGCGCGGGTCGAAGCGGGTGTTGACGATGAACTTGTCCGGGTACTTCTCGGCGAGGTACCCGTTCTGCTCCGTCGTGTTGAAGCCGTTCGAGTACCACTCCTTGAGGTACGTCGACTGGAAGATCGCGACGTCGACGTGCCCCTCCTCGAACTCCTCGCGCATCAGCTGCTCTTCGGAGACGTGCTGGAACTCCTCGAGCGGCTGGTGCGTGTCGGCGGGGCCGAGTCCCTGGTAGGCGTGGAAGCACTCGATCCAGCCCTTGGCGTACTGCTCGGCACCCGGCACCCAGTTCTGCGGCGACGCGTCCCAGAAGTGCATGTGGGAGTCGACGATGAAGTACTTCTCGCCGTCCTTCTCGTACATGTGGTGGTGTCCTTCCTGTACTGCTCCAGAATCTGGGGCCGTCTACGGGACGAGGATCGCCCGGCCGCGGACCTTCCCCGCGTCCAGGTCGTGCAGGGCGTCCAGCGCCTGGTCGAGCCGGTACTGCACGGTGTGCAGCGTGACCTTGCCCGCCTGGGCGAGGACCATCAGTTCGGCGAGGTCGTTGTACGTCCCGACGATGTTGCCGATGATGTTCTTCTCGCCGGCGACGAAATCGAGGGTCGGGGCCCGGAACTCGCCGCCGTAGCCGAGGTTGAACTGGTAGCCGGCCGGCCCGGTCATCTGCCAGGCGTCGAGCTCCGCGCCCTGCTCGGCGACGTAGTCGAAGACGACGGTGGCGCCGCCCCCGGTCAGGTCCTGCACCGCGGCGACCTGGTTGCCGTCGGCGACCACCGTCTCGTCCGCGCCGATCTGCTTGGCCAGCTCCAGGGCGGCGGGGTTCTTGTCGACGACGATGATCTTGGTGGCGGTCAGGGCCGCGAGGGCCTGGATGCCGATGTGGCCGAGCCCGCCCGCGCCCTGCACGACGGCGGTGGTGCCGGGGTACAGGTACGGGACCGCCTTGCGCACGGCGTGGTACGCCGTGAGCCCCGCGTCGGCCAGTGCGGCGACGTCGGCAGGCTTGGTGTCGGGGTTCAGCTTCACGCACGCCCGGGCGGTGGTGCGCATGTACTCGGCCATGCCGCCGTCGTTGTTCGACAGGCCCGGGAAGAACGCGTCCCCCGTGCACTGCATGTCGCGACCGGCGCGGCAGGCCAGGCACTGCCCGCAGGAGGGCTGCGGGTGCAGGATCACCGTGTCGCCGACCTTGACGTTGGTGACCGCGTCGCCGACCTCGTGCACCCAGCCCGCGTTCTCGTGCCCGATGACGTAGGGCAGGTCGGGGTTCTGGATGTCCGCCCAGTCGCCGTCGACGATGTGGAGGTCGGTACGGCACACCCCCGCGGCACCGATCTTGACGATGACGTCGAGCGGCCCCTGGAGCTTGGGCTCCGGGATGTCGTCGATGCTCGGATCCTGCTTGTACCCGTGGACGCGGACGGCCTTCACGACGAGCTCCTCCCAATGATCACAGTGGTCACAGCGGTCACCCCATGGACGGGCCGAGGCCCATCGACTGGGGCGTGCTCGAGTCGGGCGCCGGCTGCGGCAGGCCCTCGTCGAGCTGGCCGAACTCTGTCATGAGGGACTTGTTCCAGGGGGTCTGTTCCTCGGCGACGAGCGAGTTCGTCGTGAGGATCAGGCCGGCCACCGAGGCGCCGTTCTGGAGCGCGGAGCGCACGACCCGCAGCGGGTCGATGATGCCGAGCTCGACCATGTTGCCGAACCGGCCCTCGAGGGCGTCGAAGCCTTCGTCGACGCCCAGGTCGCGGGTCTGCTTGACGACGTCGGCGCCCTCGTAGCCCGCGTTCGACGCGATGAGGTTCGCCGGCTCCGACAGCGCCGCCCGCACGATCTCGGCGCCGATGCGCCCGTCGCCGGACAGGCCGTCGAGGTCGCCCAGCGCCGCCTCGGCGTGCAGCAGGGCCGCGCCGCCGCCGGCGACGATGCCCTCGGCCATGGCCGCGCGGGTCGCCTGCAGCGAGTCGTCGACGCGGTGGCGGACCTCCTTGAGCTCCGCGTTGGTCGGCGCGCCGACCTGCAGGATCGCCGCCTTGCCGGACAGCCGCGCGATGCGCTCGGAGAACCAGTCCTCGTCGGTGCCGATCGTGGCCCGGTCCATCTCCGCCCGCAGCTGCGCCAGGCGGGTCTCGCGGACGGTCGGGTCGCCGAGGCCGCCGATGATCGCGGTGTTCTCGCTGGTCGCGCGGACCTGCGTCGCGCGGCCCAGGTGCTCGGCGCCCATCTGCTCGAGCGCGAACGCCGAGGCCTTCGAGTACACCTTGCCGCCGCACAGGGCGGCCATGTCCTCGAGGAGGTGCACCCGCTTCTCGCCGAAGCCCGGGGCCTGGATCGCGGTGACCTTGAGGTGCCCGTTGACGTGGTTGTGCACCAGCATCTGGAGGGCGGAGCCCTCGACCTTCTCGGCCACGATCACGAGCGGCCGCGGGTCGCGCATGATCCGCTCGAGCACCGGCATGAGGGAGCGCACGTCGGTGATCTTCTCGGCGGAGAAGAGGATGTACGGGTCGTCGAGGACGGCCAGCATGGAGCCGGGGTCGGTGACGAGGTACGGCGAGACGTAGCCGTTGTCGAACTCGAAGTCCTCGACGAAGTTCACGTGCAGACCCAGCATCGGGCCGTCGTCGACGGTGATGACACCGTCGTCGCCCACGGTGTGCAGGGTCTCGGCGACGACGCGGCCGATCGCGTCGTCGTCGTTGGCGGAGATCGCGGCGACCCTCGCGAGCGCCTCGACGTCGTCGACGGGGTGCGCCACCGACGCGAGGTGGGTGACGATCCGCGCGACCGCGGCGTCGATCCCGCGCTTGACGAGCACCGGGTTGCCGCCCTGGCCGATGGCCTTGAGGCCCTCGCGGACGATCGCCTGGGCGAGCACGGTCGACGTGGTGGTGCCGTCACCGACCACGTCGTTGGTCTTGACGGCGGCCTCCTTGAGGACCTGCGCGCCCATGTTCTCGAACTGGTCCCGCAGGTAGATCTCCCGCGCGATCGTCACGCCGTCGTTCGTGACCTCCGGCGTACCGGTGATCTTCTCGAGGATGACGTTGCGTCCCTTGGGCCCCAGCGTCGATTTCACCGCTTCCGCGAGCTGGTCGACTCCAGCCTGGAGAGCCCTGCGCGCGTCGGCGCCGAATCGCAGTTCCTTGGCCATGTCCTCACTTCTCCGGTGCTCTGGGGCGCGAACGGGGCGTCAACGGTTCATCGTGCAACGGACTCGGGTCGCCGCACACCCACCCCGCGCGCGGATGTGCGACGACCCGAGAACCGGCGTCCTACTTGTTCACCACCGGAGGCAACATGTCGCCGATGAACTCGGCGGCCTCCTCGAGGTTGCCGAACATGATCGTCCGGTCATCCATGTGGATCATCTTCCCGTAGTGGGTCGACATGTTCTCCTCGAACTCGGCGGCGTTGTAGAAGTCGGGCTCCTCGCCGAGCGCCTCGGAGATGTCCGCGTACACGAAGTCCATGCGGCCCTGGCAGTCCACGCGGATCATCGAGGGGAGGTGCTTGACCGTCACGTTGGGCTGACGGTCCATCACCTCGGCGACGACGACCCCGACCTGGTTGTTCATCAGGGTCACGCCGGCCATGCCGGACTCGGTGTTGTCCTGCTTGAACGGGCTCTCGGCCGTCTTGAAGGACTTGGTCACTGGTTCAGCTCCTTCGGGGCTTCGAGTCCGAGATCGGTGAGGATCCCGGCGAAACGGTTCTTGGCGCGGTCGAGGCTGTCCTCGAAGCGCGGCGGCTTGGCGTCGGGCTGGGACCACAGCGGCTGCATCGTGCGGGCCGCCTCGAGGCACTGGGGGACCCACTTGGCGAGCCAGCTGTTGAACAGGTCCTTGTTGTGCTGCGCGAACTCGCGGTCCTGCGTCAGCGGGGCGAAGGCGGCCACGGTCCAGCGCAGGTCGCGCTGGGCGTAGTCGTACTCGCCGGCGCCCACGACGGTCGGCGTCACGTAGTCACCGTTGCCCGCCGCGGACTGCATGACCAGGCCGGACCGGAAGAGCTCGCCGAGCAGGGGCTCGAAGACGATGTTCGTGGCGAAGATCGACTCGCCCCAGTCGTCCTCGATCGCCGTGATCGCCTCGGCGACCTTGCGGACGCCCTGCCACTCGGCGTCGTTGTTCCACGCGTCGAGGTGCGCGGTGCCGTCGAAGCCCTCGATCTCCTCGGTGAGGGTGAGGTTGTAGAGGGCCAGGTCCTGGGCGAAGCGAATCTTGTGCTCGCTGTTCACGGCCATCGCCGTGTTGTGCATGTTCGTCGGGCCGGAGCGGTTGCAGCCGGCGAAGACGTACAGGCCGAAGATGTGCTCGATGTGCATCCAGGCGCCGACGTTGCGCTCGACGAAGCGCACCCAGTTCGGGGTCCACTGGTCGAACGCCTTCGCGTTGCGGGCGTTCTCGACGTTCTGGTTGATCTGCCGGACAACGTTGGCGTTGTACCGGTACATCGTGAGTTCCCACTCCTCGTTGGGATCACGGAACTCGTGCCAGCCGTGGGCGGGCCAGTCCTCGACGTGCTTGCCGCCGGAACCGGGGCCGCGCTCGGGCTCGGGGTTGTCGACGCCCCACGCCTTGAGCTTGGTCCAGGTCAGCGGGTAGCCGCGGGACCCGTCGGCGAAGCCGTAGATCCAGCCCTGGGAGAGGTAGTGGCGGGGGTCCGGCTGGACCTCGACCGTCACGTCCTCGTAGTGGGTCTGCTTGCGCTTCGCCGGCTTGAAGTAGTTGTAGCGCCGGGCCGAGGCCCCGGAATCCGGGAACTCCTTGGCGCCCGCCTCCGCGTCGGTGAAGACGGGCTTCGGAACGCTCCGCTCGGGACGTTCTTCGGTGCTTGTCATGGTCAGCCCTCGTCCTCCGGCTCTCCGGTGGTGGTGAACTTGTCGTAGTAGATGTGCCGCTCGTCCATTCCGCGCTGGGTCAGCAGGGCGATTGCCGCATCCACCATCGGCGGCGGCCCGCACACATAGGCATCCATCCCTTCGAGCGCCGGCTCGTTCGCCCGGACGACCTCGGTGATGAGGCCCGTCTCGCCGTCCCAGTCGTCGCCGTCGTGGTCCGAGAGCGCAGGGATGTAGCGGAATCCGGGGATCTTCTCCTCGAGGGCGTGGAGCTCGTCCTCGAAGCACAGGTCCGCCCGGGTGCGGGCGCCGTAGTAGAGACGGGCCTTGCGCTCGCTGCCGTCCTTCTCGGAGAGCGCGCGCAGCAGGCCGAGCAACGGGGCCATGCCGGCGCCGCCGCCGATGAAGACGATGTCCGACGTCCGGTTCTCGCGCAGGGTGCAGGTGCCGAACGGCGCCTCCACCTCGATGCGGTCGCCGACCGCCACCTTGTTCTCCAGGAACTGGGAGAACACGCCGTCGGGGTAGATCTTGATGACGAACTCGAACACGCCCTCGCGGTTCGGGAGGTTCGCCATGGAGAACGACCGGACCTCGCCGGTGTCGGGCACCGTCAGGTCCATGTACTGGCCCGGGAAGAACTTGATGTCCTCGCCGGCGATCTGCTTGACCACGAGGTGCCGCATGTCGTGGGTGACGGGGTCGTTCGCGAGCACCTCCACGGTGCCCTTCCGGAGCGGGAGACCGCTGCGGATGATCTCTTCGTCGTAGTTGAGGAGCTCGATGACCAGGTCGTCGTAGGCGTGGGCCCGGCAGAGGAGCGTCTGCCCCTCCTCGCGCTCCATGTCGGGGAGCGCGAACGTCGAGTACTTGTCGAGCTCGATCTCGTCCATGTCGCCCTCGAGGACGAAGGACTTGCAGGCCGCGCACTGACCTTCCTTGCAGCCGTGCATCAGCTGCAGTCCCTGCTCCGAGGCGGCACGCAGGATCGTCTTGTCCTCGTCGACATCGATCTCGATGCCCACCGGTTCGAACCGGACCCGGTGCTTCTCACCCATCGATGGCTTCTCCGTTCGGGAGGGAAATGGCCGAAGTCCGGACGAATCTCCTCTGATGCGGGCCGGACATGGGCGTGAGGGATCGAGGGAGGGCCGGGTGGACCCGGCCCTCCCTCTCACCTCACCGCAGTGCGACGACCGGTACTAGCTGGTCGCGTTGGCCGGACGGCCGGCCGGGCCCTGCTGGTTGTAGTCCGCCACGAACGCCTCGCGGTCCGCGTCGCTCATCTCGTTGAGGATGACGTTGGGGCTGGCCACGTGCGGCATGCGCCGCAGGTGGTCGAGCGTCCACATCTTCTTCGGGTCGAGATCGAGGTGCGGCTGCGCCGTCATGGTCTTGCCGTCGTCGCGGACGAAGCCCATGTCGGAGACGACGTCGGCCCAGTTCCAGCCGTGGTACAGCGTCTCCCACTCGCGGTGACCCACGAGCTTGCCCATGTTCGGGGTCTCGCGACCCTGGTACGTGGGCCGGAAGGCCTCGGCGTCGGTCCAGCGGCAGGCCTCGTGGCAGTACGTGCGCCACTGGCCGTCCACCTTGTCGACGACCATGTCCTCGCGCACCAGGCACGGGACCATGCAGGTCCAGCAGCGGTGCGGGTACACGTAGTCGACGTCCTCGGCGACGATCGGGTGGTGACCGTTCGGCTTCGCCAGACGGTTGTAGTTCTCCCACCACTTGCCGTACTTGTCGTACCAGCCCGGGTACTTGTACTCGAACCACTCGAAGTCTTCGTCGGTCATGCCGTCGATGCGCCAGTAGTTCGCGAGCCACCCGGTGGCGAAGAACTGCGCGACCTCGTGGACGTAGCCCTTGTTCCAGATCTGGTTCCAGGACTCCTCGACCAGGTCGTGCGGGATCACGAGGCCGTACTTCTCGAGCGGCAGCAGGTACGCACGGTAGTAGTCGTCGTAGATCCAGCGGCGCCACATCTCGGCGTAGGACTCGCGGTCCTTGCGCCGGTCCTTGGTGCCGTACTCGATGAACGTGCCGATGGCGGCGTCCACCACGCGGTGGTTGTTCCACCACGCGTAGCGCAGGTCGCGCTCGAGCAGCTGGCGGTTGTCCTCGTCCGACAGCGCCATGAGCAGCGTGGCGTAGCCGTTGGAGATGTGCCGCGACTCGTCGGACTGCACCGAGTGGAACACCGTCGGCAGCAGGTAGTCACCGTTGGCCGCGGCCTCGGCCGGCATGGCCACGAACAGGGTGTTCGTGAACGCCGTCTCGGCGACGATCGTCAGGTAGATGCTGGCCGCGGTGATCGCGTCACCGGTGATGAAGCCCTCGGCGAACTGACGGCCGATGGTGCCGCAGTAGTCCGAGTGGAAGTTCCGGAGGGTGTTGTTGAAGCCCGCCGGGTCGATGTAGTTGTTCATGTACAGCCGCTTGAGGTTCTGCTGGATCGTGCTGTGCCGAACCTCGTCGATCATCTGGATCGCCTGGCCGTTGTGCAGCTCCGGGTTCGGAACCGCCTGGAACAGCATCGGCATCGACCGTGCGGCCGAGATCTCCGGCAGCGGGATGATCGACAGGAACAGCTTCTGCCACTCCAGCCAACGCTCCTGGACCTGGCGGAACATGTTCCCGCGGATCGCACCGTCGGACGCGCCGTAGACGCGGTTGTCCTTCTCCTCCTGCATGGGGAAGTAGGACCGGAGGACCTGCTTGAGCGGGTCCTTCTTGGCCGCCTTACGGAACGTGTAGTCCGTCCCGTACTTCATGTACGGCTCGTGGTACTGCGGCTCCCAGGAAAGTTCCTGGATCTTCTGGTGAGCCTTCGCCAAACTCTGACGGCTCATCTTCTTCTCCTTGTGGAGTTCCAGCTCGGCATACGGGGTTCCGCAGCCGTGGTCCGTGGTGGTGGCCGCCTGGCGTCGGTGTGGCCCATCTCGTTCGACGCTGTGGATGGCGGCACGGCCGGTGTCGGCTCAGTACCCGGGGGGTACGGGGTCGGCCGGCTGCGGCGGTGGGAGTCCCGTGTCGGACTCCGACCAGCCGCGCGTGGCGGTCGCAGCGACGTCGCGAACGGCGCCGGTGAGCTCTTCGGCGTGCGTGGCGAAGCGCCGCGCAGGCGTGGAGATCGCGATGCCGGCGGCGACCCGCCCGTCGGGGGCGAAGATCGGCGCGCCGATGCAACAGAAGCCCTCGGCGTACTCCTCGCGGTCCACGGCGTAGCCACGCCTGCGGACCCGCGCGAGCTCGAGCTCGATCGCCGGGGCGCTCGTGATGGTGGTGCCGGTGAAGGCCGACAGCTCGGAGCGCTCGCGCAGGGCGACCGCGCGCGACCCGGCGGAGGCGATCAGCGCCTTCGTCACCGCGAGGGCGTGGGCCGAGGCGAGCGGGATGCGCTCGGTGAGGTCGGGGACGCGGGGCAGGCCCTGGTGGCCGCGGGCGTCGACGATGACCGTGCTGTCGTCGCCGTCCTCCCACCGCGCGAGGTAGGTGCGCTGCCGGGTGCGCCAGTACAGGTCGGTGACCGCGTCCGAGAGCCGGTCGGGCAGCTCGTGGCGCGTCAGGTCGTGGGGCGCGTCGGTGTCACCCCACGCGTCACCCCACGGCGGGCTCTCCTGGAGCCGGAAGGTGCCGCTGCGGCCGTCGCGGACCGCGAAGCCCTCCTGGCACAGGGTGTTGAGCAGGTAGCGGGCGGTGGCCGTGCTCTTGCCGAGCTCGGCGGCCAGCGCCTCGGCGGTGATGCCGTCCTCGGCGGCCCCGAGGAAGCGCAGCGCCGCCAGCGCCTCGGCAGCGGTCTTCAGGGAGCGACCCCCGCCGACGCCGCGGCCGTGGCGCGATTCCGTCATGGGTGCCCTCCCCTCCGCCGTCGGGTGCTCGTCCTGCTCCGAACGGCCCCTCGCTCGCCGTCGTGCGAAGGTCACTGAACGCGTCGGCGACCCTTGTGGTCAACATCACTGTTTCCGCGTGCAGATGCTGCACCAACCGCAGGCCGCAGCGGGCCGACCGCTGACCTGCGGCGATCTTGGAGATGCCCGCGACGAGTGGCGGGACGAGTGGTCGGGGCCCTCGGTCGCGGGTGACCGGTCGCGAACGACCGGATCCGCCGCACGACGGTTCCGGCGGGTGCTCGCGGTGGTACCTCCGCCGGGATGTCCGAGTCCGCGCACGAGCACCGCCTGCGCTACGCCTACAACACCAACGGCCTCACCTCGCACCGCCTCGACGACGCGCTCGCGCTGCTCGCCGACTGCGGCTACGACGGGGTGGCCCTGACCCTCGACGTCGCCCACCACGATCCGTTCGCCCCCGAGCTGGGCCGGCGCACCGCGGCGCTGGCCGACCGGCTGCGCGGCCTCGGGCTGGGCAGCGTCGTCGAGACCGGCGCGCGCTTCCTGCTCGACCCGCGCCGCAAGCACCAGCCGACGCTGATCGCCGGTGACGCCGACGGGCGGGCGCGGCGCGTGGAGTTCCTGCGCACCTGCGTCGACGTCGCCGCCGACCTCGGCAGCGAGGCGGTGTCGTTCTGGGCCGGCGTGCCCGCCGGCGACCAGGACCGCGACGAGGCGTGGCGGTGGCTCGCCGACGGGGTGGGCGAGGTCGTCGCGCACGCCCGGGAGCGCGGCGTCGTCTGCGCCGTGGAGCCGGAGCCGGGGATGCTCGTCGAGGACTGCGACGACTGGATGCGCCTGGCGCTCGACGTCCCCGAGATCACGCTCGCCCTCGACACCGGGCACTGCATCGTCTCGGGGCGCTGGAGCCCCGAGGGCGCCGTGCGCGAGTTCGCGCCGCTGCTCGGGGCCGTCGCGGTCGAGGACATGCCGCGCGGGGTGCACGAGCACCGCGCGCCCGGCGAGGGGGACATGGACCTGCCCGCGGTGCTCGGGGCGCTGCGCGAGGTGCGCCACCCGGGGCTCGTGTCGTTCGAGCTGTCCCGGGACTCGCACCGCGCCGACACGCTCGTCCCGGGCGCCCTGGAGACGATCCGGAGAATGGAGATCAGCGCGTGAGGATCTGCTTCGTCTCCCGCCGCTACTGGCCGGCGGTCTCCGGCATGAGCGCCTACGCGGAGAACCTGCTGCGCCACCTCGTGCGCGAGGGCCACGACGTCACGCTGGTCTCGCAGTACCGCGGCGACCCCGTCGGGCGCGGTGTCTACGGCGGCGGCCCGCCGCCGCCCGAGCGGGTGCCCGACGGCGTGCACGTCGTCGCGCTCGAGGCGCACGGCGAGCAGGAGGTCGTCGAGGGCCGCCCGGCGGACTTCGAGGCCGACGTCGCCACGATGCGCGACACGATCGCCGCCGAGCACGCGAAGGCACCGTTCGACCTGCTCCACGCCCAGTACGCCTACCCCAACGGGCTGGCGGTGCTGCGGGCCGCGCACGACCTCGGGCTGCCCGCCGTCGTCAGCGTGCAGGGCGGCGACGGCCACTGGGTGGGCACCTGCTGCGCGACCCACGAGACGCTCGTGCGCGCGGTGTTCGCCCACGCGCCGGCGCTGGTCATCGGGTCGTCGTCGTTCGCCGCGGAGGTCTCGGAGCGCCACGGCGTCGCCCCCGACCGCTGGACGGTGGTCTCCGGGGCCACCGACACCGAGCGGTTCACCCCGGCGCGCGAGCCCGGGGCGCTGTCCGACCCGCCCGTGCTGCTCTACCACGGTCGCGTCGACGCCAGGAAGGGCGTGCTCGACCTGCTCGACGCCGTCGCCGACCTGCTCGACCGCGGTCGCCGCCTGCACCTCGTCGTTTCCGGCATCGGGCCCGACACCGACACCGTGGCCGACCGCGTCACCGAGCTCGGGCTCGACGAGCACGTCACCCAGCTCGGCTACACGGCCTACGAGGACGCGCACGAGGTCTACCGGCGCGGGGACGTCTTCGTCAGCCCGACCTACGCGGAGGGATTCTCGAACACGGTGCTCGAGGCGATGGCGAGCGGCCTGCCGGTGGTGTCGACCGACGTCGTCGGCGTCCGCGACTGCGTCCGCGACGGCGACAACGGGCTGCTCGTGCCGCCGAAGGACCCGACCGCCCTCGCTGACGGGATCGCCCGCGTGCTCGACGACGCCGACCTGCGCGCCGGTCTCGCCCGCCGGGCCCTCGACGAGGTCCGGGCCCGCTGGTCGTGGCCGGTCGTCGCGCACCGGCTCACCGACGTCTACGACGCGGTGCGCGACGTGCCGGTGCCCGCGATCCCCGACGTCCCCGTCGACCCCGACTGCCGCTTCCGCGCGGCGCCGCACCTGCTGTGAGCCGCATCGTCGCGGTCAGCCCGCACCTCGACGACGCCGTGTTCTCCGCCGGCGGCACCCTCGCGCGCCTCGCCGCGGCCGGGCACGACGTCCTCGTGCTCACGGTGTTCACGGGCTCGGTGGACGCGCCGACCGGGTTCGCGCTCGCGTGCCAGACCGACAAGGGCCTCGCCCCCGACGTCGACTACATGGCCCTGCGCCGCGACGAGGACGCCGCCGCCCTGGCCCGGCTCGGCGTGCGCGGCGAGCACCGCGGGCTGCTCGAGGCGCCCCACCGGGGCTACGACTCCCCGGCCGCGCTGTTCGCGGGGCGCCGCGAGGACGACGACGTGGCCGACGCGGTCACCGAGGCGGTCCGGGGGCGGGTCGAGGGCGCCGACCTCGTCCTCGCCCCGCAGGCCGTCGGCGACCACGTGGACCACCAGGTCGTCACGGCCGTCGTCGCCGGGCTCGCGGATCCCGACCGCACGGCGTGGTGGCGTGACACGCCCTACGCCGTGCGGCATCCGGACGCCCTCGGCGCACCGGGCGTCGCCGGCACCGACGTCGCCGTCGACGTCACCGCCGTGCTCGACACCAAGGCCGCCGCGGCGCGGGCGTACGCCACGCAGGTCGGCTTCCAGTTCGGCGGCCCGGAGCACGTGGCGCCGGTGCTGGCGGAGCTGGCGCGCGCGGAGGGCGCGGGCCGTCCCGTGGAGGTGCTGCGGGCCGGCGCGACGGCGCGGGCGATGATCGGCACCCTGGAGCCGTGAGCCTGCTCGAGGTCGCGACGATCCACGCCGAACCGGCGTCGCTCGCCTCCCTGCGCGGGCAGGAGGTCCTCGCCCGGTTCCCCGACGCCGAGGTCGTCGAGATCGCCTCGCACTGGGCGATCCCCGACCTGCACGGCGACGAGGAGAACGTCGCCCGGTGGGTGCGGGTGAAGGCGGAGCACCTCGTGCTCGGCGAGAAGAAGTCGCTCACGGTCCGCCCGAACGGGCGCTCGGCGGACTTCATCGCGCCGTCGACCGCCAACGGGTGCGCCATGGCCTGCGCGTACTGCTACGTGCCGCGCCGCAAGGGCTACGCCAACCCGATCACCGTGTTCACCAACATCGACGCGATCCAGCGCACCATCGCGCGGCACCTGGGCCGGCAGGGGCGCAAGCCCGAGGCGAACCAGTGCGACCCCGTCGACTGGGTCTACGACCTCGGCGAGAACTCCGACTGCTCGGTGGACGCCCGCGTCAGCGACAACGTCGCCGACCTCGTCGCCCAGTTCGCCCGCCTCGACGGGGCGAAGGCGTCGTTCGCGACGAAGCACGTCAACCGCGACCTGCTCGCCCTCGACCCGCGCGGCGGCACCCGCGTGCGCTTCTCGCTGATGCCGCGCCGCGACGCCAAGCTGCTCGACATCCGCACGAGCTCGATCGACGAGCGCATCGCCGCGGTCGACGACTTCGTCGCCGCGGGCTACGAGGTGCACCTCAACTTCTCGCCCGTGGTGCTGCGCGAGCGGTGGCAGTCCGAGTGGGCGCTGCTGCTCGACGAGCTCGGCGACCGGCTCTCGGAGCGCGCGAAGGCCCAGGCCGCCTGCGAGGTGATCCTGCTGACCCACCACGAGGGGCTGCACGAGGTGAACCTCGGCTGGCACCCGCAGGCCGAGGACGTGCTCTGGCGCCCCGAGGCCCAGGAGGCCAAGCGCACGGAGCACGGCGGCGCCGTCGTCCGCTACCGCGTCGACGTGAAGCGGCGCGCGGTCGCGCGGTTCCGCGAGCTGGTGGCCCGGCACGCGCCGTGGCTGACGATCCGCTACGCGTTCTGACGATCTCGATGGGTCGAGCTCCCCTATCGGCGTGCTCCGTCGTCAGCGCTGCGTCTCCCGCCGAGACGATTACGCTCGGTCCGCGTGAGCACCCGGCTGGCGTTGAGCCGCGCCTACCCCTACGGCGTCCCCGCCTTCGCCGCCGCGCTCGCCGACCCCGAGTTCCACCGCGTCAAGCTCGACGCCGACGGGTCCGGGCGGATCGAGGTGCTCGCCTTCGAGCGCACCGGGCCGCCCGACGGGGCCGAGCGCGTGCGCGTCGTGCTGCGCCAGCCCATCCCGCCCGGCCAGATCCCGGCGATGGTCGAGCAGCTCCTGTCCGGGGTGCTCGTCATCGAGCGCACCGAGGAGTGGACGCTGACGCCGGCGCGGTGCGCGGGGCGGGCGCGGGTGGCGGTGCCCGGCACGCCGATCAGCGCCGACGGCACCATGAGCGTCGTCGGCGAGGACGCCGGCAGCCGCCTGTCGGTGGACCTCGACATCACCGCCGCCGTCCCGCTGCTGGGCGGCGGGATCGAGCGCGCGGTCGTCACCGGCATCCGCGGGCTCACCGGGCGCGAGCACGACCGCATCTCGCGCTGGCTCGACGACGAGGAGCGGGCGGGCTGATGTCGGCACGACGCAAGCGGCGGCCCGGGTCCGACCGGCTCTACGTGTCCTCGTCCGACGGCCTGCCGCTCGGGCACCTCGACCTGGTCACCCGGGTCGCGCACGACGTCCCCGCGGGCTTCCGGGAGCAGTTCACCCAGGAGGCCAACGCCTGGCTGTGGGACAACCACCTGCCACCGATGTCGAGCCCGGCCGAGGCCGCCGAGCCCGCCGCGATCGGCGCGGGCGCCGAGCCCCCGGAGGGCGGCTGGGGTTCCGGCTTCGAGGACCTGGCCCTGCGTCGGCCGGGGCACGGGCTGCTCGAGGAGGCCGCGAGCGCCCGCGCCGAGCAGGGCCCGGACGCCGACCGGCCCTACCGCCTGCGCGCCGACGGGCAGCACGCGGTGGCCGAGACCCTGAGCAAGCTCACCCGCCCGCCGACGCTGCGCCGCGGGCGCGGGGCGCGCTGGCGCATCCTGCACAGCGTCCCGATGGCGTTCGTCGAGGGTGACGTCGTCCTGGACCACCTCGTGATCGGTCCGCCGGGGCTGTTCGTCATCGAGGTCGTCAACGTGCCCGGCGGGCGGGCCGTCGTCGAGGACCACTCCCTGGAGGTCGGCGGGTCGAGCGTGGACCTCGACCGGCTGCGGCGGATCGGGCTCGAGGTCGGCGACCGGGTGTCGATCGCGCTGGCGCACGCGGCCGGGGCCGCCGAGACCCTGGACCCGCCGGCCGTGCACCCCGTCGTCGCCGTGGTCGGCGCGATCCTGTCCGGCCACGGGCGCCCGCGCGGCGTCGCCGTCACGCGGCTCGGACCGCTGCCGCGCCTGCTGTCCGCGTTCGGCACGCCGCTGTCGGACCTGGCCGTGGACCAGACCCACGAGGTCGCCCGCCGCTCGGTGACGTGGCGCCCGTGACCCCACCCGCGCTGCGGCGGGCCCGCGTCGCGGTCGTCGGGATGTTCGTCGTCAACGGCGCGACCTACAACAGCATCGTCCCGCGGTTCCCGACCCTGCGCGACGAGCTCGGGCTGTCGAACGCCGAGCTCGGCACGGCGATCGCGGCGTTCCCCGCCGCCGCGCTGATCTTCGGGGTGCTGGCCGGCCCGCTGATCGCCCGCGTGGGCAGCGGGAACGCGGGGGCCGGGGTGGGGCTGGCCGGGGCGATCCTGCTGCCGACCGTGGCGCTCGCCCCCTCGTGGCTCGCGCTGGCCGCCGCGCTGTTCCTCCTGGGGCTCACGGACGCCTGGGCCGACGCCGCCATGAACGCCCACGGGCTGCGCGTGCAGACCGGGTACGGGCGCTCGATCGTCAACGGGCTGCACGCGGTGTGGAGCATGGCCGCGGTCGGCGCGGGGCTGCTCGGCGCGGCGGCGTCCGGGTTCGGGGTGCCGCTGCTCGTGCACCTCGGCGTCGTCGCGGCGGTCCTCGTCGTGGTCTCGGTGCTGGCGTGGCGCTGGTGCCTGCCCGGGCCGGAGCCGGAGGCGGAGCACGGGTCCGACGGCGACGCCGGGCACGCCCCGTGGCGCGCCGTCCTCGTCGCCGCCGGGCCGCTGCTCGCGCTCTCCGCGCTGCTCGTGTCGTCGGGCGGCATCGAGGACTCGGCGGCGTCGTGGGGCGCGATCTACGTGCGCGACGACCTCGGCGGCGGCGCGTTCGTCGCCGGCCTGCCGTTCGTGGCGTTCCAGGCGGCGATGACGCTCGGGCGCCTCGCCGGCGACCGGGCCGTCGACCGCTTCGGCGCCGTCGTCGTGGCGCGCTCGGGCGCGGCGCTGGCGACGGTGTCGATGGCCGGGGCGCTGCTGATCGCCCACCCGGTGGCGGCGGTCGTGGGCTACGCGCTGACCGGGCTCGGCGTGGCGACGCTCTTCCCGCTCGGCTTCGCCGCTGCCGGCCGGGTGCGGGGCGTGCGGCCCGGCGACGGGATCGCGGTCGTCGGGTGGCTCGCGCGGCTCGGGTTCCTCGCGTTCCCGCCGATCATCGGGGCCGTCGCCGACGGCGTGTCCGTGGGCGCCGGGCTCGCGCTCGTGCCGCTCGCCGGGGTGGCGGCGTTCGTGCTGGCGGGGTCGCTGCGCCCGCCGGGCTCGGCGCGGACACTGCGGGCGTGACTCCCGCCGTCGTCGCCGCCCTGTCGGAGCCGCTCGTCCCCCTCGACAAGGCGGTGGCCGCGCTCGGGCGCGACGCGGGCCTGGTGGCGTGGTGGGGCTCCGAGGTGCCGGTCGACGGGCCGGCGCACCCGACCGACGCGGGATGGGTGCTGCTCGACGTCGGCGACGCGACGATGCTGCGCAACCGCGTGACGCGCCAGGACCTGTACCGCACCGGGGTCTCGCCGCTGCGCCGCGCGCTGGCCGGGCTGCTGCTCGACGAGCTCGCCCTCGCCCCGACCTGGGCCGCCGACGTCGTCCTCACCCGCGCCGACGAGGACCGGCTGACCGCGTGGATGCGTGCCCACCTGCGTCTGACGAGCGTGCTGCACCCGGACCGCAAGGTGCTGCTGGGCCCGGTCCGCGACGCGATGGACCCGGGGCTGCGTGAGGACGGCGACGTGGCCCGTGCCGCCCGCGAGCGCTTCACCGCCGCCGGCGGCACCCGCCCCGTCCGCGACCCGTCCGTCCCGTTCCGCCGCCCCTAGCCATGTGAGCGAACTTCGGGGCTATGGCACCAAAGTTCGCTCACATACTCCGTTCAGGCGCACGTGACACAGGTGCGCGCGGCCGGGCGGGCCTCGAGGCGCTCGGCGGCGATCGGGCGGCCGCAGCGCTCGCACACCCCGTACGTCCCGGCGTCCACGCGCGCCCGCGCGGCGTCGATCTCGGCGACGTCGTGGCGGGCGGCCGCGAGTAGCGCCGCGACCTGGGCGCGGTCGTAGGCGATCGTCTGGCCCTCGGGGTCGTGCTCGTCGTCGCCCGAGCTCGCCGACGCCGTCTCGACGATGTTCGCCAGCTGCGCCTCCAGCGACGCGACCCGGGCCTCGGCGTCGCCGCGGGCCTCGTCCAGCGGCCCGCTCACACCACCGTCGCCAGCGCCTGCGGGGCGATCCGCACGGTGACCGCGCGGTCGGCGGGCAGGTCGAGCACCTCGCCGTCGAGCTGCACCGGGATCGGGGAGAGCGTGGTGAACGCGAAGCGGGCGGTGCGCGGCTGCGGCCCGAGGCCCTTCACGGCGGCGCGCACGGCGTAGGCGAGGAGCCGCAGCTTCGAGCGGTGCGGCAGCGTGACGACCTCGAACAGCCCGTCGGCCGGGTCGCCGTCGGAGAGCGTCACGTACTTCGCCATCTCGGTGGTGTTGGCGAGCACGAGGCTGTCGAAGCGCTTCCGGCCCTCCCCCTCGACGTCCACCTCGAACGGGTGGAACGCGGAGAACGCCCGGACCGTGGTGACGATCTCGCGGATCGAGCCCTTGCCGCCGCGCTCCAGTTCGAGCGCCACGGTCGGCGTGATGCCGAGCCCGAGGTAGGAGTGCGCCCAGCGCGGCCCGCCCTCGCCGGCGATCTCCACGCGCAGCAGGTCGAGACGGGTCACGTGCGACGCGGCGATGGCGTCGACCAGCGGGCGCTCGCGGGTGGCGCGCCGGTGGTCGTTGGCGTTGCCGGCGGGCAGCACCGCCGCGACGGCCCCGGAGCGCGTGCCGTCGCCCGCGGCCATGACACCCTGCACGACCTCGTTGTAGCCGCCGTCGCCGCTGACCGAGACGACGAGCACCCGCCCGGCGCGCGCCTCCTCCTCGGCGATGACGCGGGCGTGCCCGGCGTACTCCGTCGCCTTGAGCGCCACCGCCATCTGGGGCGCCTGCTCGGCGAGCGTCGCCCGCGCCTGCTCGGCGCGCTGCTCGCCGTCGCCGCTGCTCTGGGGGTTGTAGACGAGCACGACGCGGTCGTAGGCGGGCATCGAGGACGGTTCGGACGGCACGGCCACGAGGAGAAGGTTACGACGACGAGGGCGCGGAGCGGCGCAACGCGAGCACGTGCTCCACCGCCTCGGGCAGCGTCGGTACCGCCGGGGCGACGGCACCCAGGTCCTCCGCGTGGTGGGTGGAGTGCTCGGCCACCAGGACGCAGGTGCTGCCGACCGCGGCCGTCGCGGCGGCGTCGTCGAGGGTGTCGCCGACCAGCACCACCCGCGCGGGGTCGAGCCCGAGGACGTCGAGGTGCGCGGCCAGTGCGGCCTCCTTGCCGCGGCCGTCGCGGTGGTGGTCGCCGTCGACCCGCACGAACCAGTCGTGCAGCCCGCGCCGGCCCAGCGTCGCGTGCAGCTCGTCGTGCCCGAGCATGCTCACCACCGACTGGCCGAGCCCGGCGCCCGCGAAGCGCTCGAGGGCGTCGAGCGCACCGTCGGCGAGCGCCAGGCCGGGCTCGAGGCCCCGGTAGTGCTCGCCGAACACGGCGTTCATCCGCGCCCACTCCTCGTCGCCGACCTCGCGGCCGACCAGCGCGGTGTAGAAGTCGCGCAGCGGCCGCCGGAACGTCGAGCGGTAGCGCGCGAGGTCGAGGCCCCCGGGGACGCCGACCGCCGCCAGCCCGGCCGCGGAGGCGTCGACGACGGCGTGCACGTCGGCGAGCAACGTGCCGTTCCAGTCCCAGACGACGTGGTCCACCACGCCGTCCATGGTCCGCTATGCGCCCAGGTGGTTCAGCAGCGCCTGCAGCGACCGGACGCGCGTGTGGCGCAGAACGTCCTGCGGGTCGCCGGAGTCGGTCTGCTCCATCCACGCCTCGGTCTGGCCCCGGTCGGTGACGGCGAACCAGACGGTGCCCGGCGGCTGGTCGTCCTGCGGCTCGGGGCCGCCGGCACCGCTGACCGCGAGGGTCAGGTCGGCGCCCAGCAGCTCCGCGGCCTTCTCGGCCATCGTGCGCACCGCGGGCTCCGACACGACCGGGCCGTCCGGCACCCCGAGGGCGCCGTGCTTGGTCGTGCGGTCGTAGGCGACGACGCCACCCCGGAACCACTCGCTCGATCCCGGCGACGCGGCCAGGTCACTGCACACGAGCCCACCGGTCAACGACTCGACGATCGCCAGCCGGCGTCCGTCGCGCGAGGCGACCTCCGATACCGACTTCGCCAGTTCCTCAGGGTCCTCCGACACGTCCCGGGGCCTTGCCGATCCCGCGCGCCGGGAAACGCCACCGGGAACGCTCAGGGCCTGAAGCGCCGCAGGCGCAGGCTGTTGCCGACGACGAAGACGCTGGACAGCGCCATCGTCACGCCCGCGATCATCGGGTTGAGCAGCCCGGCGACGGCCAGCGGGAGCGCGGCGACGTTGTAGGCGAACGCCCAGAACAGGTTGCCGCGGATCGTGCCGAGCGTGCGGCGGGCCAGGCGCAGCGCGTCGGGAACCGCGCGCAGGTCGTCGCGCACGAGCGTGACGTCGCCGGCCTCGATGGCCATCGCCGTCCCGGTGCCCATGGCGACACCGAGGTCGGCCTGGGCGAGCGCAGCCGCGTCGTTGACGCCGTCGCCGACCATCGCGACGACCGCGCCCTGCTCCTGGAGCTTGCGGACCTCGTCGGCCTTCTCGATCGGCAGCACCTCGGCGACGACGTCCTCCGCCGCGATGCCCACCTCGGCGGCGACGGCCCGCGCGGCCGCCGGGTTGTCGCCGGTCAGCAGCACAGGACGCAGCCCGCGGTGCTTCATCTCGGCGACGGCCTCGGCGGAGCCCTCGCGGACCCCGTCGGCCACCTCGAGCACCGCGCGGGTCCGCAGCACGCCGGACCCGTCGTCCCAGGCCGCGAGCACGGTCGTGGCGCCGTGCGCGGCGGCCTGGTCGAGCGCGTGCGCCAGCTCGGTGGGAACGGCGACGCCCCGGTCGTCGAACAGCCGCCGGCGCCCGGCGAGCACGCCGACGCCGTCGACGGTGCCCTCGACGCCGAGCCCGTCCAGCGCGCGGACGTCGGTGGCCTCGCAAACGCGGTCCGGGAGCTCCTCGCGCGCCGCGGCGGCGATCGCCCGGGCGACGGGGTGCTCGAGCTTCGCCTCCAGGGCGCCGATCCGCGCGAGCACCTCGTCGCGCCCGGTGTCCGGCGTGGTGTGCACGGCGCGCAGCGTCATGCGCCCGGTGGTCACGGTGCCGGTCTTGTCGAGGACGATCGTGTCGACGCGGCGGCTCGACTCGAGCACCTCGGGCCCGCGCAGCAGGATGCCGAGCTGGGCGCCGCGGCCCGTCGCGACCGCGAGCGCGGTCGGCGTGGCGAGGCCGAGCGCGCAGGGGCAGGCGACGACGAGCACGGCCATGCCGGCGGCGATCGCGAAGCCCCAGCCGGCGCCGGAGATGCCCCAGAACAGCAGGGTGTTGACGGCCACGATGATCACGACCGGCACGAACCACGCCGAGATGCGGTCGGCGAGGCGCTGGATCGCGGTCTTGCCTGCCTGCGCCTCCTCGACCCGCCGGGCCATGCGGGCCCACTGGGTGTCCCCGGAGGCGCGGGTGGTCTCGACGACGACGCGGGCGGTCTCGTTGCGGGTCCCGGCGAGGACCTCGGTGCCGGGCTCGACGTCCACGGGGGCGGACTCGCCGGTCATCGCGCCGGCGTCGACGGTGGAGCGTCCCTCGACGATCCGGCCGTCGAGCGGGAACGGCTCACCGGGCGCCACGGCGATGCGGTCGCCGGGCTGCACGCCGCCGACCGGGACCGGCAGCTCGCGGTCGCCGACGACGACCCGGGCCTCCGCGGCCGGGGGCGCCATGAGGGCCGCCGACACGCCCAGCGCGCGCCGGCGCCCGCGGCGCTCGATCCACCGCCCGAGCAGGGCCGCGGTCGTGATCGCGGCGGCCGCCTCGAGGTAGATCGTGCGGGAGCCGTCGAACTGGTCGGGCCGGGGCAGCAGGTAGAGGGCGTGGCGCATGCCGCCGAGGCCGGCGCCGCCCTGGAACAGCGCCCACAGCGACCAGCCGAACGCGGCCAGCGTGCCGACCGAGACCAGCGTGTCCATCGTCGCCGAGAAGTGGCGCAGATGGCGCACCGCCGCCTTGTGGAACCGGTACCCGCCCCAGATCACGACCGGCGCGGTGAGCACGAGCGAGAACCACTGCCAGTACCGGAACTGCCAGTCGGGGTTCATGGCGACCGCGATCACCGGGATCGTCAGCGCGAGGCAGACGAGCGCGCGGTGGCGCAGCTCGGCGAGCTCGGGGTCGGCCGCGTCCTCGGCGGGGGCCGGTGTCGCTGCCTCGTGGCCGGGCTGTTCCGGAGCCGTCCGCGGGGCGGGGATCCGCGGCGTCACCGGCTCGGCGCCGAACCCGAGGCCGGTCACCGCCGTGACGAGCTCCGCCGGGTCCTGTTCCGGGGGGTGGGTGACCCGGGCGCGGCCGCTGGCGTAGTTGACGCTCGCCTCGACCCCGGGCAGACGCCCGAGCTTGCGCTGGATGCGGGCCGCGCACGTCCCGCAGGTCATCCCGGTGACGGCCAGCTCGGTGGTGACCCGGGGCTCCGCGACGGTGCCCGCCGGTCCCGCACTCTCCGCGACGTCGGTCGCCACGCCGATACCTCCCAGACGTTGTGGATCGACGGCGCGACGCTAGGGGGCCTCCGCGCGCGCACGCCCGGAGCTGAGAACCCCTGGACGCCCGTCCGACGACCGTCCGGTCCGGGCACGACGAGCGGTTGACCCAGATGCCCGGACGGGGGCTTCGTGTCCTCCGAACGGGGTAGCGACCGTCTCAGGAGGCGGCGCGTGTGCGGCGTCCTGATGATCGGGTAGGCCCCCGTCGACCGAGGACACCACTCGACGACGGGAGACGACCATGAGTGAGAACACGTCGGCCGAGGACCTGAAGGGGCGCGCCAAGGAGGCCGTCGGGGCCATCACCGGCCAGGACGACGTCGCCCGCGAGGGCAAGGAGCAGCAGAAAAAGGCCGACGCCGAGGACACCGCCCGCCAGAAGGAGGCCGAGGCCCAGAAGGCCCGCGCCGAGGCGGACAAGAAGGACGCCGACCAGAAGAAGCACCAGTAGGCGGCTCCCCGCCCCCCGACGACGGCCCCGAATCCTGGCGATCCGGGGCCGTCGTCGCGCGCGGTAACGATCTCCGTCACGGCACCGATGCAGCGTGCATCACAGGGTCGTGGGGAGGCAGTGGTGACGGTCGTCGTCGTGCTGGGTGCGGTGCTCGCGGGGCTCGCGCTGGTGTGGGAGCTGCGCTTCGTCGCCCTCTGGATGCTCGTCCGGGTCCTCGACGCCTACGAGGTCGCCGACGCCCCGGGTCGCCGCAGCTACGCCGACTTCCGCCGTGTCGTCGCCGCGCAGGGCTTCGCCGGCGTCGACCTCGCCTGGCGCACCGGACCCGACCCGGAGGACCTCTCCGACCGCGCCGACTGGCAGCTGCGCAGCGCCTGAGGACGCCGCCGCGTCGACCTGATCGTCAGTGTCGGTCTGTTCGTTCCGTGGTAATCCTGCTCGCATGGCGTCCACGACGGAGCGCGAGGGCCACGCCGACGGCCGGCCCGACGAGGAGGAGCGCGACGGCGCGATGCTGGCGCGCATCCTCGACGAGTCCGCGCGCGGCCTCGTCGACCGCCCGGCCCAGGAGAGCGTCGAGCACACGGTCGGCCTCATCGTGCGGGGCGCGATCCACACGATCCCGCACGTCGAGCAGGCCGGGGTCTCGCTCGTCGAGCGGGGCGGGACGGTCGACGCGTACGCCCCCAGCAACGACGCCGTCCGCGAGCTCGACGAGCTGCAGACCGAGATCCGCGAGGGCCCCTGCCTCGAGTCGATCTGGTCCGAGCAGCGCAGCGTCGTCGACGACATGGAGATCGCCCGGGAGCGCTGGCCGCGCTACGCCGACGCCGCCCTGGCGCGGGGCTTCCGGTCGTTGATGGCGTTCCAGCTGTTCGCCGACCGCGGCAGCGCCGGCGCCCTCAACCTGTACGCCGCGTCGCCCCACGCGTTCGACGAGTCGTCCGCCGATGCCGGCGCGCTCTTCGCCGCGCAGGCCGCGCTGGCGCTGCACGGGGCCAAGCGCGTGGCCGGGCTGACGGTCGCGCTGGACAGCCGCGACGTCATCGGGCAGGCCAAGGGCATCCTCATGGAGCGCTTCGGCGTCGGGCCCGAGCAGGCGTTCTCGATGCTCGTCGAGTCGTCCCAGCAGACGAACATGAAGCTCGTCGGGGTCGCGACCTGGCTCGTCGACGAGGTGCGCAAGCGCAACGGACGCGATCACCTGCCGGAGGGTCCGGCCGGACGTTAGGCCCGATCGCCCTGGCGGGTATCGCCAGCGCCAGGTCGACCGGATGTCCGCGGACGAACGTTGACCCAGGTTCCGCCGGTTCGACCTCGTGAGCCGGCGGGACCGCCTCTTCCCGGGAGGCGCGCGCGGGATTGTCGCCGCGGCCCGGGAGGTCGACCATCGTCGCCATGGCGGACGAGGGAACCCATGTCATCGTCGGTGCGGGTCTGGCCGGGGCGAAGGCCGCGGAGACCCTGCGCGAGGACGGCTTTGCGGGACGGGTCGTGCTGATCGGCGAGGAGCAGGAGCGGCCCTACGACCGCCCGCCGCTGTCGAAGGAGTACCTGCAGGGCAACGCGGACCGCGACGCCGTCTACCTGCACACCGCCGACTGGTACGCCGAGCACGGCGTCGAGCTGCGCTCGGGGACGCGGGCCGCGGCGATCGACCGCGACGCCCACGAGGTCGTCCTCGCCGACGGTGAGCGGGTCGGCTACCGCAAGCTGCTCCTCGCCACCGGATCGTCGCCGCGGCGGCTGCCCGTCGCCGGCGCCGACCTCGACGGCGTCCACTACCTGCGCACCCTCGGCGACAGCGACACGATCGCCGCCACGATCCGGTCCTCGTCGCGGATCGTCGTGGTCGGGGGCGGGTGGATCGGCCTCGAGGTCACCGCCGCCGCACGGATCGCCGACGTCGCGGTCACCGTCGTCGAGTCAGCGCCGCTGCCGCTGCTGCGCGTCCTCGGCCCCGAGATCGCCGAGGTCTTCGCGACCCTGCACCGCGAGCACGGCGTCGACCTGCGCGTCGACACCGACCTCGCCGAGATCACCGGGCGCGACGGGCGGGTCACCGGCGTCCGGCTGGCCGACGGCACCGAGATCGACGCCGACGCGGTCGTCGTGGGCGTCGGGATCACCCCGAACACCGACCTCGCCGAGGCGGCCGGGCTCGAGGTCTCGAACGGCGTGGTGGTCGACACCCGCCACCGCACCTCCGACCCGGACGTGCACGCCGCCGGCGACGTCGCCAACCTCTGGTACCCGGCGTTCGAACGGCACCTGCGCGTCGAGCACTGGGACAATGCGCGCAACGGCGGCCCCGCCGCGGCGCGCGCGATGCTCGGCGACGAGACCGCCTACGACCACCTGCCCTACTTCTTCACCGACCAGTACGACCTCGGCATGGAGTACACCGGCTACGTCGCGCCCGGCGAGTACGACGAGGTCGTGGTGCGCGGGGAGCTCTCCTCACGCGAGTTCGTGGCGTTCTGGCTCGCGGGTGGGCGGGTGCTGGCGGGGATGAACGTCAACATCTGGGACGTCACCGACCCGATCGCCCGGCTCGTGCGGCTGGAGGAGACCTTCGACCGCGGCCGTCACGCCGACCCGGCGGTGCCGCTGGCGTAGAGCACACCGTCACCGACGCCGCACCGGCGCCGCGCTCCCCTGCAGGCGGCGACGGTGTGCCACGTCCCGGTGGACGGGCCGCCGGGGGGCGGCGGCCCGTGGCCGGGTGCGGCGGCGGCATCGGTGACGGCGCGTTCGGCCCCGGCGCTGTGCGGTCAACCCCCGAGGCCTCACCGAGGAGGCCGAGCAAGGACCCGCCAAGGCTGGACAGACTGTGCGCTTCCTGTCCCATCGGACGCAACCGATCGTCCGATTGCGAACGACGAGCGGGCACTCCGGCGAGATGTGAGGTGACCCTGTCCGGTCCTGCCACCCCGCCGTCTCCCCGGGGCCGGCCAGGGCGTCCCGGGAAGCCTCCGGGCCGACGGGTAGGCCGTCGGCGCGGGACGCGGCACCATCTCGATCCATGAACGCTCCCGACGGACCGTCGCTGCTCCGCTCGCCCGGCCCGGTCGAGGGCACCGGGCTCGGCGCCTACCGCGAGTACCTCGCGTCGACGCACGGGCTGGAGTTCGACGACTACGGGAGCCTGTGGCGCTGGTCGGTGGCCGAGCCGGAGGCGTTCTGGGGCTCGATCTGGGACCACTACGGGGTGCCGGGGACCTACGAGCGGGTGCTCGGGTCGTCGGAGATGCCGGGCGCGCAGTGGTTCCCGGGGGCGCGGGTGAACTACGCCGCGCACATGCTCGGCACCGACGAGGACACCGACCGGACGGCGATCATCGCCCGCTCCCAGACCCGGGAGCCGCAGGAGCTGACGTACGGCGAGCTGCGCGACCAGGTCGGGCGCGCCCGCGCCGGGCTGCAGCGGCTCGGCGTGCAGGAGGGCGACCGGGTCGTCGGGTACCTGCCGCACGTCCCGGAGACGATCGTCGTGTTCCTGGCCGCGGCGAGCCTGGGGGCGATCTGGGCGGCGTGCGCGCCGGAGTTCGGCGCCCGCAGCGTCGTCGACCGGCTCGGCCAGCTCGAGCCGACGGTGCTGCTCGCCGTGGCGTCGTACACCTACGGCGCCAAGGAGATCGACCAGCGCGAGGAGCTGGCGACGATCCGCGCGGGCCTCCCGAGCGTGCGCCACGTCGTCGGCCTGGACTACGGGCCGCACCCGGTGCCGGACGCGATGACGTGGAACGAGCTGCTCGCCGAGCCGGGCCCGCTGGAGTTCGCCGACCTCCCGTTCGACCACCCGCTCTACGTGCTGTTCTCGTCGGGCACCACGGGGCTGCCGAAGGCCATCGTCCACGGGCACGGCGGCATCCTGCTCGAGCACCTGCGACTGTTCGGCCTGCACTTCGACATCCACCCCGGCGACCGGACGCTGTGGTTCACCACCACCGCCTGGGCGATGTGGAACATCACGATCTCGGTGCTGCTGCACCGCGGCGCCGTCGTGCTGCTCGACGGGAACCCGCTGTGGCCGGACCTCGGGGCGCAGTGGCGGCTCGCGGCCGAGACCGGGGTCGCGCTGCTGGGCGCGAGCCCGGGGTACCTGACGTCCTGCCGCAAGGAGGGCATCGTCCCGCCGCGCTGGCCCGAGCTGCGCCAGCTGGGGACGACCGGGGCGCCGCTGCCGCCCGAGGCGTTCGACTACGTCTACTCCCACCTCGGCCCCGACCTCATCCTCAATCCGTTCAGCGGCGGGACCGACGTGTGCAGCGGGTTCGTCGGCGGCGGGCCCTGGCAGCCGGTGTACCGCGGCGAGATGGCCGGGCCCGGGCTCGGCCACGACGTCGCCGCGTTCGACGAGGACGGCCACCCCGTCGTCGAGCAGCTCGGGGAGCTCGTCGTGCGGGCGCCGATGCCGTCGATGCCGGTCGGCTTCTGGAACGACCCGGACGGCGATCGCTACCGCGAGGCCTACTTCGACACGTTCCCCGGCGTCTGGCGGCACGGGGACTGGGTGCGGTTCACCGACCGCGGCAGCTGCGTGATCACCGGGCGCTCCGACGCGACGCTCAACCGGGGCGGCGTGCGGCTGGGCACCGCCGAGTTCTACGACGTCGTCGAGGACATGCCCGAGGTCGCCGACTCGCTGGTCGTGCACCTCGAGGACGACGAGGGCGGCTCGGGCGAGCTGCTGCTGTTCGTCGAGCTCACCGACGGCGCCGAGCTGGACGACGACCTGCGCGCCCGGATCGCCGGCGGGCTGCGCCGCAACCTCTCACCGCGGCACGTGCCCGACCTCGTCGCGGCCGTCCCGGCCGTGCCGCGCACGCTGACCGGCAAGAAGCTCGAACGCCCGGTCAAGCAGGTGCTGCGCGGCCGCGCGGTCGACGAGGTGATCAGCCCGGACGCGGTGCGCGGGGCGGACGCCGTGCCGGCGTTCGTGGACGCCTACCGAACCCGCCCCTAGTCCGCGGCCACCGGGAACTCCTCGAGCCCGAGGACGCGCAGGAGGTCGAGGCGCTCGCGGGTCTCGGCGTCCGCCGGGGTGAGCACGACCATCTGCTGGCGCTGGTCGGGGGTGACGAGCGTTTCGCAGTCCATCACCAGCGCGCCCACCCGCGGGTGCGCGAGCGTCTTGCGGTCCGCACGCCGTACGGCGACCTCGTGCTCGGACCAGCGCCGGCGGAACTCGGCGCTCGCGGCCTGCAGGCGCGCGACGAGCCCGGTCACGACCGGGTCGCCGGAGCGCCGGCCGGCGGTGGCGCGCAGGTCGGCGACGAGCTCCCGCGAGTGCCGCTCGACCTCCTCGGGCGCATGGGACGCGCGGGCGGACGGCTCGGTGAACCAGCGGTACGCGAGGTAGCGCCGGTCGCCGGAAGCGCCCGTGTGGTCGCCGGCCACGAGGACCGAGGAGCGGTTCTGGGCGAGGACCTCGCCCAGGTCCGACAGGACCATCGCCGGGGTGTCGAGCAGGTCGAGCAGGCGCACCAGGCCGGCCCGGGCGAGGCGGGCGGTGCCCTCGGCGGGCGGCGCGGGGTGGCCCGCGAGGTGGAACAGGTGGGCGCGCTCGTCCTCGGAGAGGCGCAGCGCGCGGGCGAGCGCGGCGAGCAGCTGGGTCGACGGCTGGCTGCCGCGGCCCTGCTCGAGGCGGACGACGTAGTCGGTCGACATGCCGGCGAGCATCGCCACCTCCTCGCGGCGCAGGCCGGCGGTGCGCCGCCGCGGCCCGTCGGCGAGACCGACCTCGGCCGGGCGGATGCCCTGCCGGCGCCGACGCAGGAAGTCGGCCAGCTCGTCGCGCTGCATGACCCGACGATCCCCCCGGCGCGGCGGGCGATCCAGGGAGAGCCTCTCCCACGATGAACGCTCCTCTCCCGGGCCGGTCGGCGTGGGCGCACGGTGGGTCCCAGTGATCACCGAGCATGAGGAGGACGCCATGCGGACGCGACGACTGGGCAGCACCGGGCCGACCGTCTCCGCGCTGGGCCTGGGCGCGATGGGCATGTCGGGCGGGGCCTACGGCGAGCCCGACCGCGCGGAGGCGATCGCGACGGTGCACGCCGCGCTGGACGCCGGGGTCACGCTGATCGACACCGGCGACTTCTACGCCATGGGCCACAACGAGATGCTGCTCGGCGAGGCCCTGCGCGGCCGGGACCGCGACAGCTACACCCTGAGCGTCAAGTTCGGGGCGTTGCGGGGTCCGGGCCATGTCTTCAGCGGCCAGGACAACCGCCCGGAGGCGGTCAAGAACTTCCTCGCCTACTCGCTGACGCGGCTCGGCACCGACCACGTCGACGTCTACCGCCCCGCCCGGCTCGACCCCGCGGTGCCGATCGAGGACACCGTCGGCGCGATCGCCGAGATGATCGACGCCGGCCACGTGCGGCACGTCGGTCTCTCCGAGGTCGACGCGGCCACCATCCGCCGCGCCCACGCCGTGCACCCGATCAGCGACCTGCAGATCGAGTACTCGTTGCTGTCCCGCGCGGTGGAGGCCGACGTCCTGCCGACCCTGCGCGAGCTGGGCATCGGGCTCACCGCGTACGGCGTCCTGGGGCGCGGCCTCATCTCGGGCCACTGGACCGCCGGGCACACCGCGCCGGGCGACGTCCGCAGCGCCACGCCGCGCTTCGCGGCCGGCAACGTCGAGCACAACCTCGCCCTCGTCGAGGCGCTGCGCGAGGTCGCGGCCGCGCGGAGCTGCACCGTCGCCCAGCTCGCGCTCGCCTGGGTGGCCGCCCGGGGCGACGACATCGTGCCGCTCGTGGGCGCCCGCACGCGGGCCCGCCTGGACGAGGCGCTGCCGGCGGCGGACCTGACGCTCGGCGCGGACGACCTCGCCCGGATCGAGCAGGCCGTCCCGGCGGGCTCGGCACGCGGCGACCGCTATCCGGCGGCGTTCATGGCGAGCCTCGGCGTCGGCAACTGACCGGCGATGGTTCGATTGACATACTCGTCAGTCCTCTTCCAGGATCGCAGGCGTGACCTCGACCTCCCCCGCCGACCTGGCGGTCGCCACCGTCGTCCCGGTGTCGGACATGGCCCGCTCCCGGGCGTTCTACGAGGAGACCCTCGGCCTCGCCGGCGAGCCGGTGCCGGGCGGCGGCACCGTCCTGCGGGCCGGGGGCGGCACGCTCCTCTACCTGATGAGCGACGCCGGCTATGCCGGGCAGGCGGGGTGGCCCCTGGCGTCGTTCCGGACGCACGACCTCCCCGGGACCGTCGCCGACCTGCGGGAGCGCGGCGTCGTCCTGGAGTCCATGGACGGCGAGCCGCCGTGGCGGACCGACGAGCGGGGCATCGCCGACTTCGGGGACGTGCTCATCGCCTGGTTCCGCGACCCGGACGGCCAGGTGATCTCCGTGGTCCAGCCCACGCCCTAGCTCCTGGCTACGGGCATTACCCTCCTTTCCCATGTCGGCTGGCGCTGGCCGAGATGGCCGATCTCGGCGCGGCGGCCCTGGCCGGACGGGCCGGCCGGGACGCCCTCGTGGCGTTGGGTGACGTCTACCGGGAGTACGCCCGCGACCACCCCGGCCGCTACGCCGCCGGCGAGTACCGGCTCGACCCGGCCGACGCCGCCGCGAGCGCCGGGCCCCGGCACACCCGCATGATCCGGGCGGTGCTGCGCGGCTACGGCCTGCCCGAGCCCGACGAGGCCCACGCGGTGCGCCTGCTGGGCAGCACCTTCCGGGGCTTCGTGAACCTCGAGCTCGCCGGCGGGTTCAGCCACAGCGAGCCCGGATCCGAGCAGAGCTGGACCTGGGTGCTCGACGCCCTCGACACCGTCCTGGAGGGGACGCCGCCGTGCCTGACCTGACCGCCGTGCCGATCACCGCCGAGCTCGTGCGCGGCGCGGTCGAGCTGGAGGCCACCGATCGCGGGGTCCGACCGCACCGCCTGCCCGCGGCGGCACGGGCGCGCGCGGAGGCGCAGGTCCTCGGCGCCGAGTCGTGCCCGGCGGGGGTCCGGCTGGTGCTGCGGACGACGGCCACCGTCGTCGAGATCGACGCCCACCGCACCACCACGTCGTTCCGGGGCATGCCGCCGCGTCCCGACGGGCGCTTCGACCTGCTCGTCGACGGCGTCCCCACCGACCAGCAGCACTCGAGCGGCGGCCGCGCCGTCGTCCTCGACCTCGCCACGGGCGAGGCCGAGACCCACGACGGGCCGGTCGCCACGATCCGGTTCGCGGGGCTGCCGCCGCGGGAGAAGCGGCTCGAGGTCTGGCTGCCCCACCAGGAGCCGACCGAGCTCGTCGCGCTGCGTGCCGACGCCCCGGTGAGCCCCGAACCGTCGGGCGACCGGCCGGTGTGGGTGCACCACGGCAGCTCGATCAGCCAGGGGTCCAACGCCGCGGGTCCGACCGGGACGTGGCCCTCGCTCGTGGCCACGAGCTGCGGCCTCGAGCTGGTCAACCTCGGGTTCAGCGGCGGCATGATGCTCGACCCGTTCGTCGCGCGCGCCATCGCCGCGATGCCCGCGGACCTCCTCAGCATCAAGATCGGGATCAACATCGTGAACGGCGACCTCATGCGCCGGCGGGCGTTCGCCCCCGCCGTGCACGGCTTCCTCGACACGGTCCGCGACGGGCACCCGACCACGCCGCTGCTGGTCGTCGGGCCGATCCTCTGCCCGATCCACGAGACGACCCCCGGCCCGGGCGCGCCCGACTTCGCGGACGGCACGGTCCGGTTCCGGGCCACCGGCGACCCGGCCGACGTGAACGCCGGACCCACCGGGAAGCTCTCGCTGCGGGTGGTCCGCGACGAGCTCGCCCGCGTCGTCGCCCAGCGCGCCGACGACGCGAACCTGCACCTGCTCGACGGGCTCGATCTCTACGGCGAGGGCGACGCCGCCGCGCTGCCCCTGCCCGACCGCCTGCACCCCGATCCGGCCACCCACCGCCTGATCGCCGAGCGCTTCGCCGCGCACGCCTTCGGGCCGGGCGGGCCGTTCGCGTGACCGAGCCGCTGCACCCGCTGTCATGGGCGCGCAGACCAGTACGTAGTTGCCGTCATGTCCGCGCTGTGTGACGCGGTAGATGCTGGCTCTGTGACGACCACGCAGAGCACCAACGTTGCCACCGTCCAGGGCGCGTACGGCGCCTTCAACAGCGGCGACGTGCCGGGTGTGCTCGCGGTGATGCAGCCCGACATCGAGTGCATCGAGGGGGCCGGGCCCTATCAGGGCCGCTACGTCGGACCCCAGGCGATCGTGGACAACGTGTTCGCCCCGATCCCCGAGGACTGGAGCGAGTTCACGGTGACCCCCGACGAGTTCCTCGAGGCCGGGGACGTGATCGTCGTGCTCGGCTGGTTCGCCGGGACCGCTCGGGAGAGCGGGACGTCGTTCCGATCCCGGTTCGCGCACGTGGTCCGCATGCGTGACGGACTGGAAGCCTCCTTCGAGGACATCTCCGACGCGCACGCTTTCCACGTGGCGCTCGGCCGCTGACGAGTAGGTGCGTTCGCACCGAGGCGCGAAACCCGAGGAGGTCGGCGATGCCGTTGTACATGTACGAGGCCGCCTATACGGCCGAGTCGCTGGCGGCCCAGATCCGCGAGCCCCAGGATCGCCTGGAGGCCACCAGAGGCCTCTACGACGCTGCCGGCGTCACGGTCGTGGTCGCCGGTCACCCCCTCGGCGAGCGCGACATCGTGATCGTCTTCGACGCGCCCGACGACACGGCGGCGGCCAGCGTGGCGCTCACCATCGGCGCGGGAGGGGCGGCCCGGTCGGGTCGGACGACACGCCTGTTGAGCACGCAGCAGTGGAAGGAGTCGCTGGAGCGCGCGCAGGGCGTGGCGGCCCAGTACCGGCCGGCCCGGTGATCGGGCGCTGGGCAGAGTGGTGGGCCCCGTGGGACTCGAACCCACAACCAACGGAGTCGTAGTCCGGGCTTGGTGACGTTCGCGGTCGATGGTGAGCACCCGCGCTGAGCTGCGCTGACGCTCTCGCGAGGTTCCGGCCGTCTCCCGGCCCTGCTGGTCGTTAGCGGCCGGTAGAGGGCAGTAAGCGGTGCCGGTGATCTTGTCCCGGCGTCAGGCCGAGATGAGCGGCTTGTAGCCGAGGACGGACGCCGCACCGTCGAGGTAGGCACGTCGGTGCGCCCTCGGGACCCACTCCTCGACCGGTCGGACCGTGAGCATCCCGCCGCCGGCTATCTGCCAGTAGTCCTCCTCGGCGAGCGCGATCGAGGCATCCTGCTCACCCTGGGCCTGGACCTGCTCCTGCTCGGTCATGTCCGGCACGCTGCCCGAGCTCGTCGACGTAGTCCAGACATGACGGGCCTGTGCGGTCTCCCCGTCGGCCAGGTCCTCCCGGAGCGCGCCAGGGCCAGGGGGCCAGGTGGAGCACCCGACGCGCTGAACGACCTGGCCCCCTGGCCCTGGGGTGCTACGCCCTCGCGGTGGCCGGCGGGGAGACCTGCCCTACCCCCTCCCCGGAGGTCGCCTGGGGTGCGGGGGCGGCGAGCGCCCCGCCGACGGCACTCCTAGAGTCCGATCCAAGATACGAGGGCATCAAGGATCTTGCTGCCTGCCTCGGTGGCTAGCCCGGAGAGCAGAAGCCCTCCAGCTACGTAGAGGGCGCGGCGCAATCGCGCACGCGCGCGCCCGCGTGCACCTGACGACGTAGCAGTAGACTGCTCGCGAGGGTCCGCACGACGAGGAACTCGACGCTCTTCGCCTTTATCGGCGTCGAATTGCCGAGATAGAGAATGGCAACGGTTTGGGCTAAGGCCCCCGTGGTCGTGGTCTTCGTTCATAGGGACCTTCATAGCGGTGAGCAGAACGTCCTCGCCACTTTGCCAATGTCAGGTCCTCTGACATTTGGTGAGACTGCGAGACGGGTGGGGGAACCACAAATCTGACAACTGTTTTGGATCTTCAAGCAAGATTACCCGTTTAGCCTAGTGTCGTGTCGGAAGTCGACCCATAGCTACAGGTAGAGCGCACTTCGACCCGGCGAGCGAGGACTACCCCTACCCCGCCCTCAGCTCGCGGAGCTAGCTTAGCCGCTAGAACCTCGATAATCTCTCGCAATGAAGAGACGCCCGGTCGAGAACATCGGAGCCGAGTTCGGCTCACCGCTCTTTGAGATCGCCGCCTACCGAGTAACTCCCAAACGATGGGATAAGGAACGCGAGGAGCTGCGCGAAACCGCTAGGAGCATGATGTTGCCATCCGTGGTCGAAGTTGCCTCGCCTGAGCAGATACAGCGCGTTGAGGACAGACTGATGGACTCGCTCGTCCATGACCGAGGCGGATTCCCGTACGCTCAGGTGATCGGCTGGCTCAGGCTCATACATGACGGTCCGGGACCGTGCGTCAAAGCGTATACGTACAAACTGCCGCAGAAGCGGTTTCAACGACGTTTTCGTCAGGAACGCTATGAGTGGCAGGGCAAGGAGTTCGAGCTCGATTTCGACTATTCGGAACTATCGAATCTTGACATCGCTGACGAAATCCGGAGCGAGATCGTGCGCACGACCGCGAAGGGTGGCAGCCTGCAAGGAAGGTGGCTCGACCTGGCCTGCTTCGATTACATGACCGTGGTGATCGACTGGCGCAGCCGCTTAGGGCTTCCTCGTCTATAGCGGAACGGGGGGGGCCTCGGCGGGCGTGGCCGCGCGGCACGCCGGGTCGAAGACAGGAGGCGGGGCCGCAGCGAGCCCGCCCGTCCGGCCCGTCAGGGCCGGCTTGAAGACGTAGAGAAAATCCTCACCACTAGCCGTCCTGCCCGAAGAGGTCCCGATCGAACACAAGGGTGAAGCTCCAGCCATCCGGCTCTCGGTGGCCGGAAGCAATCATCATGCCGTACGAGTCGGCGACCAATTCCATCGGACTGAACGGTGCACGCGTCGTCATTCGAATGGCCTGGAATCCGTCAACAGCACCTCGGCGAAACTCGATCTTGGGCATAGCACGCTGACGAAAGTCGAGCTCCGCCCGGATATGCAAGAGTAGCTCGTCTCGAAGAAGGGTCAGCGACTTAGCCGTCTCCTCTTCATCTCGTTCGGCGGCATCACGGTCAAAGTCCGGGTTGTCCTTATCTGAGTTCACGACCAGAGCAGATCGGTTCCACGACCAACCCGCGAGAGTGAACTTCCAAAAAGAAAAGAGGGAAGCGACATTCTTCGAAGCATAGATGCTTACCCGAGAGCCCAGACGCTTCCATTCCTCGCTGTCGACGTCGACGGGAATGAGAGCGGAGTCACCAGCTCGCGCTCTCTCGCAGAAATCTTCGACTGAGCCCATCTTTCGGATGTCACTCTCGTTCACGTACAACATGAGGTCCTGGTAGACCTCCGTCCTCTTGTCCCACAGCTTGACGCCGAGATCCTTCTTGATTGTGTCGGAGGCACTCCGCCGAGTGTAGACAATCGCTCCGATAGCGACAGCCGCGGTAAGAATCGGCGAGATCGCGGATAGCACGGCTAAGAACGTTGGCACTCATCCTCCTACTGTCGAGTCATTATTTTCGGCGATCCAGGAGTCTTTGTTGGTGCATCCAAGGAGTTGTTGTGTCATACTGAATGCATGGTCGGCGAGTCTATAGGCAAGCGAATCGCTACCTATCGTCGCCGTCGCGGCATCAGTCAGGCCGCCCTAGCAGGCTTGCTGGGACGTTCTGAGTCCTGGCTTTCGCAGGTCGAGCGTGGCGTTCGATCTGTCGACCGCATGTCCGTTCTCCTTGACCTCTCGCGGCTGCTCGACGTTGAGGTGCAAGCGCTCACAGGCACTCCGTGGCAGCTTGCACCGAACGGCGGCCCTCGGGCCGAGGGACTCGGCGAGATTCGCTCGGTACTCACTCGATACGCGAACCTCGTGGAGGACGACGTACCGGCGCCGACGGCGACGTCGCTTCGCGCCGTGGCCTCGGACCTCCACCAGGAGTATCAGGCGGCCAAGTACGCGAGCGTCATCCGCGAGCTGCCGTTGCTGATCGGACAGGCAGACTCGGCGCTTCTGGGCGCGGCCGGTGATGACCGCGAGGCGGCACTGTCCTATGTCGAGGCATACGTCGTCGCCTCGAAGCTGCTGACGAAGCTCGGCGTCGGCGACCTCGGCGCTGTGACAGCGGATCGCGCGGCGATGGCAGCAGGCCGCACCGACTCGAACGTCGTGCAGGGCATGGCGATCTATCAGGTCGTGACTGCGCTCCTGCGGTCGGATCAGGTCGACCAGGCCGAGCAGCTCGCGACGCGGATGGCTGAGCAGCTCGTGCCGCGCGTGCGGTCGGACGACCCGGCGCTGGTTTCCGTAGCCGGCGCACTCTGGCTGATATCCAGCGTGATCGCCGCCCGTCGCGCTGAGAAGTGGGAGGCGGAGCGCCGGCTCGATCGCGCTCAGATGCTCGCAGAGATGCTCGGGCACGACGCGAATTACGCCTGGACCGCCTTCGGCCCGACGAACGTTGCGATCCACCGGGTCTCGGTGGCAGCCGAGCTCGGCGACCCGGCAGCGGCGCTCGACGCAGCGGCCGCGGTCGACCTCGACCGGCTGCCCGAGGGTCTCGCGAGCCGTCGCGCTCAGGTGAATCTCGATCTGGCGTGGGCCCAGGCGCAGCGCAAGCGCGACGCGGAGGCGACGCTGAACCTCCTCGAGGCGGAGAGCGCCGCATCCGAAGCGGTCGCGCACAACGTGATGGCCCGAGAGGTCATTCGCGAGATGCTCGCGCGGTCCAAGCGCGGCCACGGCTCGGCGCTGCAAGCTCTCGCGACCCGCGCGGGTGTGCTGCACTGACGTCATGTCGTCGCCTCTTGGCCTGGTCGTCTGCGGTGCTCCGCTGGCAGCCCGAGCTGACGAGGTGGCGCGCGCGCTGGTCGGCGCCGGCTGGTCGGTGTCGGCCGGCGTGACCGAGTCCGGGAGTGAATGGATCGACGCCGACACGTTGTCCAAGGCGTCGGAAGCACCTGCGTCCACACGCCGTCGCCAGCCCGACGAGCAACGACGAGAGAGCCGCCCCGATCACGTCGTGGCGTTCCCGCTGACCTTTAACACGGCCAACAAGATCGCCCGCGGCGTCATGGACAACCACGTGACCGGGACTCTGTGCGATGCACTCGGCACCGGAGCGACCATCGTGTCGGTGCTGTTCGTCAACGACCGGCTGTGGGCTCACCCGGCATGGGCGTCGACCCTTGACACGCTCACGTCGGCCGGTGTGATGTTCCTCGACCCACACTCCGGTCGTCTGGGACCGCCTGTTCCCGTTCGTTCCGGTACAGGTGGGGATGTCGTCGCCGGCTTCGACCCCGAATGGGTCGTCCGCGCGCTGGAATCGCGCCGAGCAGCGACCGCCTGATCGCACTTCACACGACCCGCACATCTGTGCGGGTCGCACTCTTGTGCGGGTCGAGTCGCTGACCTGCGGTTTTCCTGGTGTTGCGCCCCGAACAGATCGGGAATCGCGCGACGAGTCCCTGGAGGACCGCAGGCATGGCAGCGATCAAAGTGGACACCTCGGCGTCCCGCTAGAGCGTGGGCGTGGTCCCGAAGCCGAAGAACGACATGGAGGGTCGCCAGCGCACGGACCGCATCACCGGTACCCCGCTGTTCGTCACGCAGCTGATCAAGCTCGACGACGACGGTGCGGAGATCATCCCCGTGACCACTCCGGGGGCACCTGACGTCGGTCAGGGCGCGGAGGTCCGGCCGGTGAACCTCGTCGCGATCCCCTGGCAGCAGGCGCAGCGCTCCGGGGTCGCGTTCAGGGCGGACGCCATCGAGCACACGCCCGCGTCGGCGCCCACGCCGAAGGGCTCGGGCTCGTGACCGCCGCAGCCCGCGGCGAGGCGCTCTGGCATGGACTCAACTCCACTCAGGCCGACGGCACGGAGTGCGTCATGTGCGAGCGCTCGTTCACCTGGCCCGAGCTTCCTGACGCCTACCGGCCCGCCCCGGTACCCGGCACTCGCTCTGGGCCCGCCGGCATCGCGGCCGTGCCGGTCGGCCGCTCCGAGACCGGCTCGCAGGTCTTCGCGTGTGCGGGCATCTGCGCGGCCCTGGCCTGGCCCGACTGATCGGGCCGTCCGCTCCCACGGGGGTCGGGGCTGACTTCCCCGCAGCCCCGACCTCCCTCCCTCGTCTCATCTTCCGGCCGGCGCGGTCCGGCCTCGGCTCTCCACGGAGTGATCGTCATGGCCCGTTCCGCCTCGTTTTCCGCCCGATCCCGTCCATTCCTCCGCGCCTCTCGTACCGACGGGTTCGAGATCATCACCGCCCCGACCACGCACCCCGCCGCACGTGTCGCGGGCCTGGCAATCCGGCTCCGCGCCGAGATCATGGCGGGCCTCGCCGTGGTCGCCGGCTGGCTGCTGCTCACGACCTGGATGCCCTGGGGCGCCGCGCTCGCTCTCGTCGCCGTCGTGATCGCCGTCCTGGCGGCGGTTCCCGCCCTGCGCAGGTGCGTGAGCCGACGAGCAATGGCGACGATGACCCGCCACCGGCTGCGTCAGGTCCTCGTCGAGCGTCGCTGCCTGAACTTCTCCCGCGCCGCTCCGCTGTTCCTGTGGTCGCACCCGACCGAGGTCGGCGAGACCGTGTGGCTGCTGCTGCGCGCCGGGATCAGCCCGTCGGAAGTCGAGGGCGAGGTCGAGTGGATCGCCTCGGGGTGCTTCGCCCGCGACGCCCGCGTCACCCCGACCCGTCGGATGACCGCCCTGGTGAAGGTGGATGTGATCCGCCGCGACCCGCTGGCCTGCGAGCTGATCGCCTCCGAGCTGGACGACTGGACCGCCACCACCGGCGAGGCGCCCCCGCGCGGCACCGGATCGTTCCGCCGACGCCGGCCAACCGGCACTGGTCGGGCACTGGGAACCGAGCCGGTACGTCGGTCCCCGCTCCGCGCGCGACGCTCGACGAGCACGACGACGTCCCGCTGGTCATCGACCACACCGAGCGGGCGAAGGAGGACCGGACCGCGGTGCCGGACCGTGGCGGGGACTGGTCGGACTATGTCTGAGCCGACCCGCCTCCGCGCCCTGCTCCGCGACTGGGTCACCGCCGTTCGCACCCCGGCCGTCTGCAACGAGGCGCCCGCGCCGTCCGTCCTGTCGATCTGGGACCCGATCCACCTCGGGGTCGACGAGTACGGCCGTGCGGTCCGCGTGACCCTCGCCTACCGCAACGCTCTGCTCGCCGGGGAGCCCGGCGCCGGCAAGTCGGTCGGGCTGAACTGCATCGTCGGCCACGCCGCCCTGGCTACCGACTGCGGGCTCTGGCTCTTCGACGGCAAGCTCGTCGAACTCGGCCTCTGGCGCACCTGCGCGGAGCGGTTCGTCGGCCCGGACCTCGACGATGCCATCGACGCCCTCGGCGCGCTGCAGGGCGAGATGGACCGCCGCTACGAGCTGCTCGACACCGAACGCCGCCGCAAGATCACCCCCGACGACGCCGTGCACGGCATCGAGCCCGTAGTCGTGGTGCTCGACGAGGTCGCCTACTACTCGGCCACCGTTGGCACGAAGACCCAGCGCGAAGCCTTCTCCGTCGGCGTGCGCGACCTCGTCGCCCGGGGACGGGCCGCCGGGATCATCGTCGTCGCCGCCACCCAGCGCCCCAGCTCGGACATCATCCCCACGTCACTGCGTGACCTATTCGGCTACCGGTGGGCGTTCCGCTGCACCACCGATAGCAGCTCGGACATCGTGCTCGGTGCCGGCTGGGCGACCCGAGGCCACACCGCCGCCGACATCGCGCCCGAAGACAAGGGCGTGGGACTCCTGCTGGCCGAGGGCGGCGAACCACGCCGGATCAAGTCCGCGTACCTGTCCGACGAGCAGGTCTACGCCCTGGCCGACCACGCCACCGGCCTACGCGCCCGGGACGCGGCATGACCACCGCGACCGACGCTCGTGCGACTGTCGAGTCCCTCGGGGCCCGGCGACGAGCTCGCGACGCCAAGACCGCCTCCCTGGCCGAGCTCGCGACCGCGGTGCGCGCGGATCACAACCGGTGGATGAGCCACGTGGCCAACGCCGCCGGCTGCTCGCACCCGATCCGCCTGGTCGGCACCGTGACCCGCGTCGAGGCCTCCACCGGCCGGATCACCCGTGACACCCACACCACCGAGATGCCCGACGGCGTGCTGTACACGCCCTGCGGCAACCGCCGCGCTTCGGTGTGCGCCGGGTGCGCGGAGACCTACCGCGCCGACACCTACCAGCTCGTGACCGCCGGCCTCGTCGGCGGCAAGGGCGTCCCCGCCTCGGTGGCCGAGCACCCGTGCGTCTTTCTGACCGTCACCGCCCCGTCCTTCGGGCCGGTCCACGCGCACCGCACCGACCGCGCCGGGCGCACCATCGCCTGCCGCCCGCGCCGCCACCTCGAGCACTGCCCGCACGGCGTCCCGCTGGCGTGCTTCGACCGCCACGACGACGACGCGCCCGAGCTGGGCAGCCCGCTGTGCCTCGACTGCTACGACCACCCCGCCCAGGCCGTGTGGAACCTTCACGCCGGCGAGCTGTGGCGCCGCACCATGATCGCCGCCCGACGCGGCATCAAGACCCTGGAGAAGCGCCACCGGATCACGCTGCGTCTGAGCTACACGAAGGTCGCCGAGTTCCAGGCGCGCGGCGCGGTGCACCTGCACGCCCTGGTCCGCCTCGACGGCCGCGACCCTAAGGACGCTGACGCCGTCCTCGTCCCCGACGCCCGGGTCGGCGCCCACCACCTCGCCACCGTGCTCCGTCGAGCGGTGGAGGACACCCGGTTCGCCACCGCTCCGCACCCGGCCCGCGAGGCCGGCTGGCCGATCGTGTGGGGCGAGCAGGTCGACCCGCGCCCCGTGCGACTCTCGCGCCTGGACCTCGATGACACCGGCGAGATCACCACCGGCGCTGTCGCCGGCTACCTTGCGAAGTACGCCACCAAGGCCACCGAACTCGCCGGCCATGCGTCCAAGCGGCTGCGCCCCGACACCGTGCGCGAGTACGCCCGCCTCGACACCCACCCCGGCCGCCAGATCGACACCTGCTGGCACCTCGGCACCCGACCTGAGCAGGCCGACAGCCAGGAGTGGGCCGCCGGCTGGGGCCGGCTCCAGCGCTGGGCGCACATGCTCGGGTTCGGCGGCCACTTCTCCACCCGCTCCCGGCGCTACTCGACCACCCTCGGCGCCCTGCGCCAGGCCCGTCGCGACTGGCGCCGCGAGCACGCTCCGCGCCCCGACGAGGACGAGGAACTCGCCGACGAGGACACCACCGAGGTCATCGTCAACTCGCTCGTCTTCGCCGGCATCGGCTGGCACACCAGCGCCGACGCGCTGCTCGCCAACACCTCGGCCGCCAACGCCAGAGCCAGGAGGCGAGCCGCCAAGGAGGAGACCGACACCGCAGCCTGACCAGGAGACCAACCCGATGTATCCGCGAGAGCGACTCTGGTCCGTCCAGGACCTCGCCGAGTTCCTCGGCGTCCCGATCATGACCATCTACCACTGGCGCCGGACCGGCTACGGCCCGCGAGGCACCCGCGTCGGCCGCTACGTGAGGTACCGCGAGGCCGAGATCGAGCGGTGGCTCGACGAGCAGGTCGAGAAGGTGGGGTAGCCGTGCCTCGTCCACCCCTGCCCATCGGCACGTACGGCAACATCACCACGCATCCCGTGGCCGGCGGCGGCTTCTGCGCCGTCACGCGCTTCCGTGATCACGACGGCGTGACCCGCAAGGTGAAGCGGGTGGCCGCCACCGCTGCGGCGGCGAAGAACCGCCTGCGGGAGGACCTCCGCGACCGGGCGAAGGTCACCGGTGGCTCCGGGCTCACCGGCGACTCCCGGTTCTCGGTCGCGGCCGAGCAGTGGATGAGCGCGGTCGACGTCCTCGTCGAGCAGGGCCGGCGCTCGCCCGGCACCGCCCAGGTCTACCGGTCCACGCTCCAGGGGCATGTCCTGCCCGCGGTTGGGGAGCTGCGGCTGCGGGAACTGACGGTCCCCCGCGTCGACCGGGTGGTGCAGCTCGTCCACCTCCACCAGGGCGCCCCGACGGCGAAGCTGGTCCGGACCGTGCTCTCGGGCGTGCTCGGGCTCGCGGTGCGGCACGGGGCGCTGCCGACGAACCCCGTCCGCGAGATCGCCAACGTGGGCGGCCAGCCGAAGCGCCGGCCTCGGGCGCTGACCGCCGAGGAACGGAAGGCGTGGGTGAGCCGGCTGGCCGGCGACGAGGACGCCCGGCGTAAGGACCTGCCCGACCTGTGCGCCTTCATGCTCGCGACCGGGGTGCGGATCGGTGAGGCGCTCGCGCTGAGCTGGGATGAGGTCGACCTGGACGCGGGCACCGTGGCGATCGACTGGACGGTGATCCGGATCAAGGGTGTCGGGCTCGTGCGCAAGGCGACCAAGACCAGCGCCGGGGAGCGCACGCTGGTCGTCCCCGGGTACGGGCGCTCGATCCTGCGGCGTCGATTCCTCGCGGCCGGCGGTCGCGGCCCCGTCTTCCCGGACTCGCTCGGCGGCTGGCGGGACCCGTCGAACACCCTGCGCGCGCTGCGGGCGGCTAGGGGCTCGGAGGAGTTCGCCTGGGTCACCTCGCACGTGTTCCGCAAGACGGCCGCGACGGTGCTCGACGGCGCCGGGCTGACCGCTCGGGAGATCGCCGACCAGCTCGGGCACGCCCAGGTGTCGATGACACAGAACCGGTACCTGGGCCGGCGGGCGGTGTCGTCCTCGGCGGCCGAGGCGCTGGAGCGCGCCCACCACGACGAGGGCGAGGAAGGCGTTTCCGGCCCGTAAGCGGTACCGCGATCTTGGACAACTGCACAGTGGAACGCCCTGACCAGGGCGAGGGGTGGGCCCCGTGGGACTCGAACCCACAACCAACGGATTAAAAGTCCGTAGCTCTGACCCATTGAGCTAGAGGCCCCGCAACGACGACGAGTCGCGGTGAAAGCGTAACCGGGCGACTCGCCGGACCCGCCGAGAGCAGGCCGAACCCGTCCATCACTGGTCCGTTCGGCGCATCCATCGTGGCGTTCGGCGAACGTCCGGCGCGCCCGCTGACGTCGGCGCGCTCCGTGCACGCGTCCCCACTCGGTGCAGTCGGCCGCTCCCGACCAGGTGAGCCCGCGTGACGCCCCGGACACATGACGGGGCGTTTCGCCTGGTCAGGGACTTGCACCCGGATCCGACGCCGCCGCATGCTGGGTCTCGCCAGAACGAAGCGTCGGGTGACCGTCTGACGCAGGGTCACGGATGGTCACCGTCGGGTCACTGTCGTGCCGCGGTGAGGAAACGAGTACGAACACCGGGTACCGGAGGTTCCGCCTCCGGCGCGCACGACCGATGCGACAGGTGGAGCACTCCCCGATCTCGACGCCTCACCCACTGCACCGGTTGCCCGCGGGCCCCGACGGAGTGCTTGACCCCCAGGCGCGCCGCCCGCACGGAGAGGAGCCACCGCATGTCGATGGCCGTGGTCATGTCCGAGATGCCCGACGTCTGGCGCAAGGTGCTCGCCGAGCACGTGCCCGACGCGCAGCAGAACTGCCACGAGTGCTTCCAGGGCGGCTCCCGGGCGAGCTGGCCGTGCCAGACGTACCGGATCGCGCAGGAGGCGAAGTGGGTCGCCGAGGGCGGCCTGCCCGGCACCGGCCCGCACGGTCCCGGCCCGAGCCGGACCCGGATGACCCCGCCGGACACCCGGACCGAGACGCCGTCCGACTCCCTGCCCGGATCGTCGTCGGCGCTCTCCGAGCCCCTGGGCCGGCACGGCGACCCGCTGGAGTCGCCGCCGGAGCCGGCCCCCACGACCGGTGGCTGGGCGTTCGACGGCCGCCCGCTCGCGGGCGACCCGCTCGGCGAGACCCCGGGCGCGACGACCGGGGAGCGCCCCTACGGCTCGACCTTCGACGCGCCCTACGGCTCGTCGTTCGGCGTCGACGACCGGCTGCACGCCTCGCGCTGGTAGCGCCTTAGCGCAGGAACTGGCCTGCCCCGGAGACAGGCAGGCCCCCGGAGCGGCTTCCCGTCGACCCGGCGCGATGCCGGGCGATCGGGCCCCGACTGGACGAGGTCGGGGGCTCCGGGGGCTGGTGTCCTGCCTGGATTCGCTGGCCGCCCTGCCGCAGGATCACTGTGCCTGCGGACCGGCCAATTCCACGGCCTTCGAGCGACTAGCTGACGGACACCTCACGAGTCCTGTCGTTCTTCAACGCTGGACCACCTCCTCTCCCGTGTACGTCCCAACGTAGGCGCGTCGCGATCACCCCGCAAACGGCTTCCGGCGCCCGTCGTTGACAGGCAACCGATCGGTTCCCTATCGTCGGATGGGCAACCTGCTGGTTGCCTGATCGGAGTGGTGATGGACGACGTGTTCCGGGCCCTCGCCGACCCGAGTCGGCGGGCCCTGCTCGACGCCCTGCGCGACCGCGGCGGGCAGTCGCTGCGCGAGCTCGGCGAGGGTCTGCAGATGACCCGCCAGGCCGTCGCGAAGCACCTGGGCGTGCTCGAGGACGCGGGGCTCGTCGTCACGTCGTGGCACGGGCGGGAGAAGCACCACCACCTCAACGCCGCGCCGATCAACGACGTCGCCGACCGGTGGATCCGGCGGTACGACCGGGCGCGGGCGGAGGCCCTCGCCGATCTCAAGAGCGCTCTGGAGGAGACCGACGTGTCCGACGACTTCGTCTACGTGACCTACATCCGCACGACGCCCGAGAAGCTCTGGCAGGCGCTCACCGACCCCGCGTGGATCACCCGCTACTTCGACGGTGGTGGGCCGAAGTCCGACTGGACGCCCGGCGCGAAGGTGCTGTGGTCGATGCAGGGCGAGGAGCACCACGACTGGGACCAGCACGTCCTCGAGGCCGACCCGCCCCGGCGCCTGTCGTACAGCTGGCACAACTACCAGCCCGAGATGGCGGAGATGTTCGGGTGGAGCGACGAGCGCCTCGCCGAGCTGCGGCAGGAGAAGATCTCGAAGGTCACGTTCGACATCGAGCCGGCCGGTCAGGCCGTGAAGCTCACCGTCACCCACGACGACTTCGCGCCCGACAGCGAGATGCGCGCGGGCGTGTCGCAGGGATGGCCCGGGATCCTGTCGAACCTCAAGTCGGTGCTCGAGACCGGCGAGGTCGCCGTCACCGGTTGAGCGAGCGCCAGGCGGCGAGGTCGTCGGCGGAGCGGGTGTTGACGATGCGGTCCACCGGCACCTCGCACTCCTCGGCGCGCTCGGCGCCGTAGGGCTGCCAGTCGAGCTGGCCGGGGGCGTGGGCGTCGGTGTCGACGACGAACTCGCAGCCCGACGCCAGGGCCTGGCGCAGCAGGGTGCGCGGGGGGTCGAGGCGCTCCGGCCGCGAGTTGATCTCCACGGCCACGCCGTTCTCGATGCACGCGTCGAACACGGCCTCGGCGTCGAACGTCGACGGCGGCCGCGTCCCCCGCCCACCGGTGACGAGGCGCCCGGTGCAGTGCCCCAGGACGTCGACCAGCGGGTGCGACACCCCGGCGACCATGCGGGCGGTCATCAGCTCGCTCGGCGCCCGCAGCTTCGAGTGCACGCTCGCGACGACGAGGTCGAGCTCTTCGAGCAGGTCGTCGGGGGCGTCGATGTCGCCGTCCTCGAGGATGTCGACCTCGATGCCGCGCAGCAGCCGGAACGGCGCGAGCTCCTCGTTGACCTGCGCGATCACGTCGAACTGGAGCCGGCGCCGCTCGGGGGTCAGACCGTTGGCGACGGTGAGGTTCTCGGAGTGGTCGGTGAGCACCATCCACTCGTGGCCGAGGTCGCGGGCCGTGCGCGCCATCTCGAGGATGTCGCTGCCGCCGTCGGACCAGGTCGAGTGCGTGTGGCAGTCGCCGCGCAGGGCGGCGCGGATCGCGGCGCCGCCCGCGACGGGCTCGGTGTGGCGCGCCTCGAGGTCGGCGAGCGTGGCCGAGGTCCCGCCGTCGAGGACCTCGGTGACGACGGCGGCGGTCTTCTTGCCGACACCCTTGAGGTCGGTCAGCGTGCCGGCGCGGGCACGTTTCGCGACGTCGTCGGGGTCGAGCTCGGCGAGCTTCTCGGCCGCCGAGCGGTACGCCTTCACCCGGTAGGTCTCGGCGCGCTCGCGTTCGAGGTAGAAGGCGACGGCGCGCAGGGCGGCGATCGGGTCACCGTCGACGGGGATGGCGGTCACGTGGTCAGGGATACCCCACCCGGAGCCGCCGTGGGCCACAGCACCACGGACAATCGGTGGTGAGCACTGTGATGGAGGTGGTCTGCTCGTGCGGGTGACCGGAATCGGGCACGCGGGAATGCGCTTCGAGACCGCGGGCGGCAGCGTGCTGTGCGACCCGTGGACCAACCCGACGTTCTTCGCGTCCTGGGTGCCGTTCCCCGACAACACCCAGCTGGACTGGAAGGCGCTGGGGGACGTCGACTACCTCTACGTCTCGCACCTGCACCGCGACCACTTCGACGCGGACAACCTGCGCGACAACGTCTCCAAGGACGCGCGGGTCCTGCTGCCGGACTACCCCACCGACGAGCTCGAGAACGAGCTGCGCGAGCTGGGTTTCAGGCACTTCGTGCGCACCGAGACCGGTGTGCCGCAGGAGCTCGACGGCGGCCTCCGCTTCATGATCACCTCGCTGAAGGGCCCCGGTGACGGGCCGATCGGCGACTCGGCGCTCTCCCTCGACGACGGCACCGCGCACATCGTCAACCAGAACGACGCGCACCCGCTCGACATCCCCAAGCTGCTCGAGTTCGGCGCCTACGACGCGCACTTCACGCAGTTCTCGGGCGCGATCTGGTGGCCGATGGTCTACGACCTGCCCCAGGCCGCGAAGCGCGAGTTCGCCCGCCGCAAGCGCATCGGCCAGGAGGACCGGGCCATGCGCTACATCCGCGAGGTCGGGGCGCCGCACGTCTTCCCGACCGCCGGTCCGCCGTGCTTCCTCGACGACGAGCTCTTCCGGTGGAACGGGCTGGGCTACGAGGGCGTCGAGGGCGAGTCGATCTTCACGGACCAGTGGGAGTTCCTGGGCCGGATGCGGGAGCTGGGCCACGAGGGCGGGCACCTGCTGCTGCCGGGCACCACCGCCGAGATCGGTCACGGCACCGTCGAGGACCTGACGCACCCGATCCCGGACGCCGAGGTCGAGACGATCTTCCTCGACAAGGAGCGCTACCTGCGCGACTTCGCCGAGCGGGCCCGCCCGGCGATCGACGCGCAGAAGGCGGGCTGGTCGGCACCGCAGCCCGACATCCTGCGCCAGCTCAAGGAGTGGATCGAGCCGCTGATGAAGCGCGCCGACCACATGTGCGACGGCATCGGCGGCCCGGTCCGCATGGACCTGCACGGGATGCCCGGGGACACGCCGGGGATCGACGAGGACGGCACCCTGTCGCTGGCCTTCGACTTCCCCGCCCGCGAGATCCGCGTGTGGAACGGCGAGCAGGCCCGCTACCGCTGGGGCGTGCCGGCGACGCTGGTGCAGACGAACGTCGACACCGGCGAGGTCGACTGGTCGAACTCGCTGTTCCTCTCGGTGCGGTTCACCGCCACCCGCGTGGGCCAGTACAACGAGTACCTCTACACGTTCTTCAAGTGTCTGTCCGAGGAGCGGATGGACTACGTCGAGAACTGGTACGACGCGCAGAACGACGACGGCCGCGACATCGAGCTCGACGGCTGGAAGGTGCAGGCGCGCTGCCCGCACCTCTCGGCCGACCTGTCGAAGTTCGGCTCGGTCGACGGCGAGGTGCTGACCTGCTCGCTGCACAACTGGAAGTTCAACCTCCGGACCGGACGCTGCCTGACCTCGGCGGGCCACGAGATCCGGGCCGAGAAGCTGGGAGACTGAGTTCGTGCTGCGCATCGGTCCCCTCGAGCTGCCGACGCCGGTCGTGCTCGCGCCGATGGCGGGCATCACCAACGTCGCGTTCCGCCGCCTCTGCCGCGAGCAGGGCGCCGGGCTCTACGTCTGCGAGATGATCACGGCGCGGGCGCTGGTGGAGAAGCACCCCGGCACCGCCGAGATGATCGCGTTCGACGCCGACGAGAAGCCGCGCTCGATGCAGCTCTACGGCGTCGACCCGGTGACGATCGGACGCGCGGTCGACCGCATCGTCGACGAGGACCTCGCCGACCACGTCGACCTCAACTTCGGCTGCCCGGTACCCAAGGTGACGCGCCGCGGCGGCGGCGCCGCGCTGCCGTTCAAGCGGCGGCTGTTCGGCTCGATCGTGCGCGCGGCGGTCGAGGCGGCCGCGCGGGGCGGGCTGCCGCTGACGGTGAAGATGCGCGTCGGCATCGACGACGACCACGTGACGTTCCTCGACGCCGGCCGCATCGCCGCCGACGAGGGGGCCGCCTCCGTGGCCCTGCACGCGCGCACGGCGTCGCAGCGCTACTCGGGCCACGCCGACTGGGACCGGATCACGCAGCTGCGCGACGCCCTGCCCGCGACGACGCCGGTGCTGGGCAACGGCGACATCTTCGCGGCGTCCGACGCCGTGGCGATGATGGAGAAGACCGGCTGCGACGGCGTGGTCGTCGGGCGCGGGTGCCTCGGGCGGCCGTGGCTCTTCGGCGAGCTCGAGGCGGCCCTGGCCGGGCGGCCGATCCCGACGCCGCCGACCCTCGGCGAGGTCGCGACGGTCATGCGCCGGCACGTCGAGCTGCTCATCGCGCACCACGGCCACCACAAGGGCGTGCGCGACTCCCGCAAGCACATGTCCTGGTACCTGCACGGGTTCGCCGTCGGCTCGGAGCTGCGCCGCGAGCTCGGGATGATCGACGGGCTGGAGCGCCTCGACGAGCTGCTGGCCCGGCTCGACCCGGACCTGCCCTTCCCCGCCGACGCCGACGGGCCGCGCGGCCGGCAGGGCTCGCCGGCCCACGTGACGCTGCCCGAGGGCTGGCTCGACGACCCCGAGGACGACACCGTCCCGGCCGCCGCCGACGTCATGCACAGCGGCGGCTGACCCTTCCCGGGCGCTACTCTTCGTGCCCGCGACGCGGGTCACGTCACTGCCAGGCACCCGCCGTTCCCGCAGGACCACCGGCGCGGGCGACTCAAGGTGGGCCGAACGGGTCGGCCGCCGGTACGGCAACGCAGCGTCACCTGCGCCGGACGACTGAAGTTGTCGGCGACGCGGGGAATGACCGTTACACGGCGGTGATCCCGGGCGACACTAGAGGCGGGACGGAGGTGGTGTGTGTGCGGCTGGCCGGGCTGCTCCACGGACGCGGGAGCACGGCGGTGACGACCGCCGAGCCGTCGCGCACCGCGGACGCCGAGACGCCGGCCGCCTCGCCGGCGCCGTCCGTCACCTGCGGTTTCCCCACGTCGCCGATCGTCGGGCTCGACGCCGTCCCGTCCGCGGAGACCTCGCCCGACGGCCGGGCCGACCAGGCGCGGGCGCACGAGGCCGCCGCCGAGGTCCTCGCCGACCGCGGTGACTGGCGCAAGGCCTACCACCACCTGAAGGCCGCCGTGTCGCTCGTGCGCGACGAGCAGACAGTCCCGTCGAGCGTGCCCGATCAGTTACGCGTCGAGGTCGACCGTCTCCGCCGCGAGCGCGCCGAGGCGCGCGAGCAGAGCCGCCGCGACAGCCTCACGGCCACCTGGAACCGGCGCTACCTCGACGAGCGCCTCGGCACGCTGCGTGATGGCTCCGAGGACGGCCCGGTGTGCGTGGCGCTCGCCGACGTCGATCACTTCAAGCAGGTCAACGACACCCACGGCCACGCGCTCGGCGACGAGGTGCTGCGCCGCCTCGTCGACCTCATGAGCGAGGAGCTCCCCGAGGACGGCTTCTGCGCCCGCTACGGCGGCGAGGAGTTCGCCCTCGTGCTGCCCGGGGTCGAGCCCGCCGACGCCGTGCGGGTCTGCGAGGAGGCCCGCGCCCGCGTCGACGCCCACCCGTGGCACGAGATCGCCGAGGACCTGCGGGTGACGGTCAGCGTCGGGGTCGCGTGCCTCGGCTCCTCGGGGTCGCCGGGCCTGGACGCCGCGGACGCCCTGCTCTACGTCGCCAAGCGCGCCGGCCGCAACGCGGTGGCGTTCCGCGACGCCGCCGACGGCGAGGTGCGCCTCGCCGGCGCCGCGGGTGGCCGGCGCGGCATCGGGGCGGCCGTGCGGCGGGCGTTCCCGTCCGCGTGAACGACTGAGCCGGAACTGAGCGTTTCGGGGTGTGTGCTGTCCCCCGGTCGTGTGGCGCCCGTTGTGTCCGGGTGTCCGCGTGGCGTAGTGGACCCGCCGCCGAACCGACCGGTAGGCGCCGTAGTATCCCGCTGCTGACGTACCCCCGGGATCCGGTCGCACGGTCCGGGGTCATCCACCCACGAGGAGCCGCGTGACCGACGACCGCGCCGGTGACCCGGTCCGGGGCTCCCGCCCCGCGACGACCGGTGCCGACGCGGTCCGCACGTCCGCCCTCGCGGGGCCCGCCTCGGCTCCCTTCCGGATCCCCGTCGCGACCCCGGTCGCCGACCGCCGGCCGACGATGGTGCGCCTGACGCGCCGCAGCGGCCCGCGGTTCGGCCTGCGCCCGCCCGGCGCCGGCCTCGTCACCGCGCCGACGGCGACCGCCCCGGCGGGGTCGGGCCCGGGGACCCCGTCCTCGGGCATCCCGTCGCCCGCGGCGGCCCCCGCGCCGTCGACCCGCGGGCCCGTCGACGCCGTGACCCTGCCCGCGGGACGCGTGCCCGCGCGCGGGACCGGCCGCTACGTCGAGACGCCCGCCGCGCGACCGGAGCCCGCCGGCGACCAGCCCGCCCCGCCCGCCCCGCCTGCGCCGCGCATCCCGCCGCACCCGGACGGCGCGCCGCGGCCGCGCTCGGCCGCGCCCCCGGCGCCTCCCGGCATCGGCGGGCCCGCGGCGGCCGCTCGCCCACCCGTCCCGCCGCCGGCCGCGGGACCGCCGGCCGCCGGACCGCCGCCCGCCGCGAAGCCGCCTGCCGAGCCGGCCGTCGAGAAGCCCGTCCTCGAGGACCCGGCCCCTGACAAGTCGAAGAACGTCCTCGCCCTCGCGGTGACGTCGGTGCCCGCGGGCGCCGCGGAGCCCACGCCGTCGGCGCCCGCGCCCGACCCCCCGGCCGGCACGAACGGCTCGACGCCCGCCGAGGAGCGCCGCCGCCCCGCCGCCGAGGCGCGGGAGGGCGAGGCCGACTACGCCGCGACGTCCGCGGTGCTCGCGTCGGCGGGCGCCCGGCTCGCGACGTGGCGCCGCGGCTGGACCGGGCCGCGGGTGCTGCGGCTGATGACCGCGACGTGCGCGGTGCTCGTGGTCGTCGTGTGCGGGCTGGGGTGGGGCGCCGCGTCGTGGGTCGAGGCGGCAGTGCGCCAGATCGGCGCGCTCGACCCGAACTCGCCCGCCATCCAGGACGCCGCCGCGCAGGCCGGCGACCAGAACTTCCTCGTCGTCGGCTCGGACAGCCGCGCCGGGGCGCCGCCCTCGGAGGACGCCGGCGACACCGCCGACGTCCCGGGCGCCCGCACCGACACGATCATGATCGTGCACGTCCCCAAGGACCGCACGGGCGTCACGGTCGTCTCGTTCCCCCGCGACCTGGAGATCACCCGGCCCGCCTGCGAGCGCTGGGACCCGGTCTCCGGCGCCTACTCGCCCCAGATGCTCCCGCCGACGCCGCGGGTGAAGCTCAACTCGGCGTACGCGGCGGGCGGTCCGCGCTGCGTCACCCGCGCGGTCCAGGAGCTGTCGGGGCTCGCGATCAACCGCTTCCTCGGCGTCGACTTCCAGGGCTTCCAGGGCATGGTCGACTCGGTGCGCGGCGTGCCGATCTGCGTCGAGCGGCCGGTGCGCGACTCGGTGCTCGGCCCGATCATCGACCAGGCCGGGCCCACGGTGCTGACCGGCCAGCAGGCCCTCGACTACGTGCGCGCCCGCCACGTCGAGGGCGACCCCTCCAGCGACTACGGCCGCATCCAGCGCCAGCAGCGCTTCCTCGGCGCGCTGCTGCGCTCGGTGCTCTCGGCCGGCACGCTGCTCGACCCGGGCCGGCTCGACGGGCTCGTGGAGGCGGTGGCCCGCTCGACGTTCGGCGAGAACATCGGGTCGGACCAGCTGCTCACGCTGTCCCAGTCGCTGGGCAGCCTCGACCCGCACGCGGTCACCTTCGTCACCGTGCCCACGACGGGCATCGCCAACGACCGCGGCAACGAGGTCCTGCGTCCCCGCGAGGAGCGGGCGATGTTCAGCGCGATCATCGAGGGCCGCCCGCTGCCGGGGGCACCGGGCGCGCCGGCCGCACCCGCCGCGCCGGCCCCGGCGCCCGTCGACGTCCGCCTGGTCGACGGACGCTCACCCGCCGGCGAGGACAGCGGCGACGACGGCGACTCCGAGGAGTCCGAGGACAGCGGCCCGTCGGCGTCCTCGATCGCGGAGCGGCTGCGCTCCGCCGGCTTCGGGGTCGTCAGCGACGACAGCGGCGCCTCGGACGGGACGCGCGGGACGACGATCCGCTACTCGCCCGACCAGGCGGCCGCGGCGCAGGCGCTGGCCGCGGCGGTCCCGGGCGCGACGCTCGAGCCCACGGCGTCGGGCAGCGGCGCCCTGACCCTGACGCTCGGCGACGACTTCGACGGCCGCGTGCGCTCGGGCGGGGACCGCGACGGCGCGCCGTCGACGCCGGTCAACCCGATGATCACGGCCGCCGACGCCTCCTGCGCCTAGGCACTCGGCGGAGCGACGACGATCACCCCTCTGACGAGGGGTTTCCCCGATCTCGTTCATCCCTGGTTCACGCCGCGGTCGGATGCGCGTCCTGGGATCCGCGTAGGTTGCGGCGTATGCGCGCGGCCTACCACGAGAAGCTCGACGCCCTGTCCGGCGAGCTGGCCGAGATGTCCCTGCTGGCCGGCGAGGCCATGAAGAAGGCGACGAGCGCCCTCCTCGAGGGCGACCTCGACCTCGCCGAAGAGGTCATCTCGGCCGACAACAAGATCGATGCCCTGCGCAGCCAGGCCGAGGAGCAGGCGTTCGGGCTCCTCGCCCTGCAGGCGCCGGTCGCGGGCGACCTCCGGTCGGTCATCGCGGCCATCCACTCCGCGGGCGACCTCGAGCGGATGGGCGACCTCGCCCTCCACGTCGCCAAGGCGGCCCGGCGGCGGCACCCCGCCAAGGTGCTGCCCGAGGACGTCGCCCCCTACTTCGCCGAGATGGGCCGGGTCGCCCTCGACCTGGCCCAGGACGCCCGTCAGGTCATCCTGACCCGCGACGTCGAGCTCGCCTTCACCATGGAGTCCGACGACGACGCCATGGACGACCTGCACCGCCACCTGTTCACCCTGCTGCTGAGCAAGGACTGGCCCAGCGGCGTCGCCCCCGCCATCGACGTGACCCTGCTGGGCCGCTTCTACGAGCGGTTCGCCGACCACGCCGTTGCCGTGGCCCGCCGCGTCGTCTTCATGGTCACCGGCAAGATGCCCAACACCCCCGAGGCCTGAGCGCCCGACCGACCCCGGAACGACGAGAGCCCCTCCCGCACGGTGCGGGAGGGGCTCTGTTCTCGCGCCAAGCCGGTCACGACCCGTTGCGCTCCTTCGTCGCGCAACGTGTCGGCTGCGGCGGCGCGCTCCTGTCGGGGGACACCCGGCGACTAACCGAAGCGGCCGGAGATGTAGTCCTCGGTGGCCTGCTCGGTCGGGTTCGAGAAGATCTTCTCGGTGTCGTCGATCTCCACGAGCTTGCCGGGCTTGCCGGTGGCCTCGAGGTTGAAGAACGCCGTCTGGTCGCTCACCCGCGCGGCCTGCTGCATGTTGTGGGTGACGATGACGATCGTGTACTCCTTCTTGAGGTCCGCGATGAGGTCCTCGATCGCCAGCGTCGAGATGGGGTCGAGCGCCGAGCAGGGCTCGTCCATCAGCAGGACGTCGGGCGCCACCGCGATCGCGCGGGCGATGCACAGACGCTGCTGCTGACCACCGGAGAGGCCGCCGCCGGGCTTGTCCAGACGGCCCGACACCTCCTTCCAGAGGTTCGCGCCGCGCAGCGAGGCCTCGCAGACCTCGTCGAGCTTCTTCTTGTCCCGCACGCCCGAGAGCTTCAGGCCGGCCACGACGTTGTCGCGGATGGACATCGTCGGGAACGGGTTCGGGCGCTGGAACACCATGCCGATGGTCTTGCGCACGGCGACCGCGTCGGAGCTGCGGTTGTAGATGTCCTCGCCGTCGAGGAGCACCTCGCCCTCGACGCGGGCGCCGGGGATCTCCTCGTGCATGCGGTTGAGCGTGCGGAGCACGGTCGACTTGCCACAGCCCGACGGGCCGATGAAGGAGGTGACGCTGCGCGGGGCGACCGACAGGTTCACGCCCGCCACGGCGTGGAAGTCGCCGTAGTAGATGTCGACGTCTTTCAGGTCGAGACGCTTGGCCACGGGGTTTCCCTCTACTTCGAGATGGCGGAGAAGCGCGACACGACGCTCGCCCCGAGCTGCAGGATCATGATGATGAGGATCAGCGTGAGCGCCGCGCCCCAGATGCGGAACTGACCGGCGGGCTCCGGGTTCGACAGCTCCGAGAACATCAGCAGCGGCAGCGACGCCATGTTGCCGGAGAACGGGTCGAAGTTGATCGACTGCGAGTAGCCGACCAGGACCAGCACCGGCGCGGTCTCCCCCATGACGCGGGCGAGCGCCAGCATGACGCCGGTGACGGTGCCAGACAGCGCGGTCGGCAGCACGATCCGCAGGATCGTCTTCCACTTCGGGATGCCGAGCGCGTAGGACGCCTCGCGCAGCTCGTCGGGCACCAGCCGCAGCATCTCCTCGGTGTTGCGGATGACCACCGGGAGCATCAGCAGCACCAGGGCCAGCGACACCATGAAGGCGCTCTGGACGCCGCCCATGATCGAGATGAAGGCGGCGAACACGAACAGCGCGGCGACGATCGACGGGACGCCGGCGAGGATGTCGACCATGAAGCTGGTCGTCTTCGCCAGGCGCCCGCGGCCGTACTCGACGAGGTAGACCGCGGCGGCGATGCCGACCGGCACGGCGATGACCGCGGCCAGCAGCGCCTGGATGATCGTGCCGTAGATCGCGTGGTAGACGCCGCCGGCGTACGACTCCGGCAGGACCCCGTTGAGGGACCGGCCCCACCAGTCGGCGGAGATGATCGCGCCGATCCCGCGCCCGACCACCGTCACGAGGACCCAGACCAGGGGCACGAGGGCGATGAGGAACGCGAGGGTCACCAGCACGGTGGCGGCCTTGTCCTTGATCTTCCGGCCCGTGCTGAGGGCCTGGAACGTGGGCCCGTGGGCGGGCCGGTCCGGGGAGTCGAGCCCCGTCGCGGTGCTCATCAGCCGTTCACCTTCCCGCCGGCGACCACGCGGGCGATCGCGTTGACCACGAAGGTCAGGACGAACAGGACCAGGCCGGCGGCGATGTAGGCGCCGGTCGGCAGCGGCTGGCTGAACTCCGAGGCCGCCGAGGCGATCAGCGAGGCGAACGTGTAGCCGCCGTCGAAGAGGCTGAAGCCCGAGGGCGTGGTGGCCGCCCGGATGACGATGAGGACCGCGATGGTCTCACCGAGCGCGCGACCGAGGCCGAGCATCGAGCCGGCGATGTAGCCGCTGCGGCCGTAGGGCAGCACGGCCATCCGGATGACCTCCCAGCGCGTGGCACCGAGCGCCTGGGCGGCCTCGATGTGGAAGCGGGGGGTCTGGGAGAACACCTCGCGGGTGACCGCGGTGATGATCGGCAGGATCATCACCGCGAGCACGACGCCGCCCGTGAAGATCGTCCCCGTCAGCACCGGCAGGTTGCCCGGCGCGAACAGGAAGAACCACCCGAGGTTGGTCGACAGCCACGTGGCGATCGGGAGCAGCGCGGGCGCGAGGACCGCGATGCCCCAGAGGCCGTAGATGATCGACGGCACGGCGGCCAGCAGATCGATGATGTAGGCGAAGGGGCGCGAGACCCGCTTGGGCGTGTACTGGGTCAGGAAGAGCGCGATGCCCAGCGAGATCGGCATCGCGATCGCGAGCGCGAACAGCGACGACAGCAGCGTGACCACGAGCAGGTCACGGATGCCGAAGTTGAGGTTCGCCGCGTCGCGGGTGTCGAACACCGGCGACGTGAAGAAGTTGGCGTTGTTGGCCAGCAGCGAGGGCACCGCCTGCACGAGCAGGAAGAGCCCGATCGCGGCGACGGCCGCGACGACGAGGAGGCCGGACCCCGAGGTCAGCCCCCGGAAGATCCGCTCACCGCGTCCCTGGATGGGTGACCCGTGGGACCGTCCACGTGCAGGGTCGGGTTCGGTCACGGTGTCGATGGTGGACGACCCGGCCGCGGAGTTCTCGTCCTGAGAGCTCCGCGACGGGGCCTGCTCCGTGGTGCGTTCGGTCACAGCCGGGGTTCCGTCCGCCTCGTCGTCGCTGTCGATCGGTCTCGCCTGTCCTTCGGGGACGGCCTTACTGGATGGCGTTGACCGCGGTGGTCAGCCGCTGCTTGAACTGGTCGGGCAGCGGGACGTAGCCGGCCTCCGGCAGCGCCTGCTGCGCGTTCGGCGAGAGAGCGGTCTGCAGGAACGCCCGGACCGCGGAGGCGGTCTGGTCGTCCGCGTAGTTCGAGCAGACGATCTCGTAGGTGGCCAGCGCGATCGGGTACGCGCCCGGGGCGCTCGCCTGGTAGAGGCTGTTCAGGTCGAGCTTGAGGTCGTTGCCCTGGCCCGAGACCTGCACGTTGTTGATCGCCGCGCCCACCGACTCCGGCGAGAGGGCGACCGGGGCGCCGCCGCCGGCGTTGATGATCTGCGCCATCGCCAGGCCGCCGCGCTGGGCGAAGGAGGCCTCGACGTAGGTGATCGAGTTCGGGGTGTTCTTCGTGGCGTCCGCGACGCCCTGGCTGCCGCGGGCACCGGCGCCGACGCCGCCGTTGAACGTCTGGGCGGCCTCCTTGCCGTAGGCGCCGTTGGAGGCGGCGACCAGGTACTTCTGGAAGTTCTCGGTGGTGCCGGACTCGTCGGAGCGGAAGTTCACGACGATCGGGGCGGCCGGCAGCGCCTTGCCCGGGTTCAGCGCGGCGATGGCCGGGTCGTTCCAGGTGGTGATCTGCCCGTTGAAGATGCGGGCCGTGGTGGTGCCGTCGAGCACCAGGTCGGTGACGCCCGCGACGTTGTAGGCGACGGCGACCGGGCCGAACACCAGCGGCAGGTTCCACGCCGGGGAGGCGCAGCGCTGCTGGGCGCGGTTGGTCTCGTCGCCGTCCTTGAGCGCCGAGTCCGAGCCGGCGAAGTCGGTCTGACCGCCGAGGAACTCGTTGCGGCCCGCACCGGAGCCACTGGGGGTGTAGTTCAGCGTCTGCCCCTGGCAGGTCTGCTGGTACGTCGCCACGAAACGGGTCATGGCGTTGTTCTGGGCCGACGAGCCGCTCGAGCGCAGGTCCGGCTTGCCGCCGCACTGCACGCCCTCGACGGCGGTCACCCCGCCACCACCAGCGTTCTCGTCGCTGCCGCACGCGCCGAGCACGAGCGCCGATGCGGCGATCAGACCGACCGCCGCCACGCGCCGCTGATACCTCACAGAGGGTCCTCCGTGTCCGTTGTGCCCGTCTCGATCCGGGCAGGTCGCGGCGCGGGCTCGCACCACGACCGGCAGGCTAGGCAGGCGGGGTGGACACACGGAGCTAGCAAGGTGAACGCGAGATGAACTGCCCCGGTGGCGTACAACTGATCGAGTGATCAGCTGCGACGGCGGTCACATCTAGTGATCATCGCTGGTAGGAGACGTCGACCGCGTCACGTTCGAAGCCCAGCCGGCGGTATGTGGCGATCGCCGGGGCGTTGTCGCCCTCCACGTACAGGAGGGTGGTGCGCAGTCCGCGACCAGCCAGGTGATGGAGCCCCGCCAGGGTGAGCGCGCGCCCCAGACCGCGCCCCTGGGCGGACGGGTCGACACCGACGACGTAGACCTCGCCGAGCGGCTCGGGGACGGTCGGCGAGACCTCGTGGACCTTCGTGAAGTGGAAGCCGAGCAGGTCGCCGGTCACCGCGTCCCAGCCCAGCAGGACGCCCGCGGCCTCGAACCAGGACTCGGCCTCGATCTCCTCGACGTCGGCGCGCGTCCAGCCGCTCTGCTCCGGGTGCCACGAGAAGGCGCGGTTGTTGACGGCGACGACGGCGTCCTCGTCGCGCCCGACCCGCAGCGGCGCGATCGTCACGCCCTCGGGGACGACGAGCTCGGGCAGCGGCGGGGCCTCGTGGCCCGGCGCGGGGCGGCGCATCCGCCAGAGCTCGCGGGCGCGGCGGCGACCCACGCGCAGGGCCAGGTGCCCGGCGCCCGGGTGGTCGCCGTGGGCCCAGAAGCGGACGGCGGGCGACTCCTCGACGACGGCGTCGACGACCGCGGCCCCGACGCCGTGGCGGCGGCGCTCCGGCAGCACGGTCAGCTCGGCGACCGGGTCGTCGGCGTTCTCGGTGTCGAGCAGGGCGTACCCGACGAGCTCGTCACCCTCGTGCACCAGCAGGTGACGGGACCCGGCACGGCCGCCGTCGGCGCCGAGCGCGGCGATGTCCCGGCGCGCCGGCTCGGCGAAGGCGTCGACACCGTCGGCGCCCGCGGCGGCGCCGACCAGCGCCCGGACCTCCTCGGCGTCCTGCGGCGTCGCGGTCGACACCCACCGGCTCGTCAGCACGCCGGCGACCGTAGCGCGTCCCGGGATCATCGCCGCGGGTCAGACACCCCGGGCCCAGGAGGCCGACCGGACCGCCCGCGCGTCGTCCCACGAGCCGCCCGACCGCGGTACCGGCGTCGCCGGGAGCCGCGTGGCCGGGGGCGTCGACGGACCGGAGCCCCCTCGTCCGGGGGCGTCCTCCTCGTCCGACCCGACGGGGTCGTCGGTCTCGTCCCGGGTGCTCCGGCCGGTGCCGAGCACGCCGCGCACCGGGCGCACGAACTTGTACCCGACGTTGCGGACGGTGCCGATGAGCTGCTCGTGCTCGGGCCCCAGCTTCGCGCGCAGCCGCCGCACGTGGACGTCGACGGTGCGCGTGCCGCCGAAGAAGTCGTAGCCCCAGACCTCCTGCAGCAGCTGGGCGCGGGTGAACACCCGGCCCGCGTGCTGGGCGAGGTACTTGAGGAGCTCGAACTCCTTGTAGGTCAGGTCGAGCGGGCGCCCGCGCAGGCGCGCGGTGTAGGTGGACTCGTCGATGTTGAGCTCGCCCAGCACCAGCGCGCCCTCGACGGCGGCGCCGTCCGAGGCGCGGCGGGCCCGCAGCAGACGCAGGCGCGCGTCGACCTCGGCGGGCCCGGCACCGGGCAGCAGCACCTCGTCGATGCCCCACTCGAGGGAGACGGCGACGAGGCCGCCCTCGGTGAGCACGGCGATGACGGGGACGTCCAGGCCGGTGGAGCCCAGCAGGCGACAGAGGCTGCGGGCGGCGGCGAGGTCGTGGCGGGCGTCGACCAGCACGGCGTCGTGCGGACCGGCATCGAGCAGGGCCGCGACCTCGGGGGCCGCGGTCCGGAGTCCGTGGGGTAGCAGGGCCAGCGACGGCAACACTGACGTCGGCTCGGGGTCGGCGGTGAGCAGCAGCAGCTCCACGAGTCTCCCTCCGCGATCGTGGAGTGGACGATAGACCAGTTCACCGCGCCGTCACCTGCCCGCGCGGTCGACGTCACTCGGTCATCCCGCCGACGAGGACATCACCGTCTGCGGGCTACGCTGCACAGACACGGTGTGGCGACGGGGGGTCGGGTGTCGAGCTGGGTGCTCGTGGCCGTGGTCGCGGCCCTGGCGGCGGTCCTCGTCGCCGCGGTGGTGCTCGCCGTCGTGCGACGACGGCGCCGCCCCGACCCGGCCGCCGTGCCCCCGGTCGACGACGCCGGCCCCGAGGGCACGCGCCGCGACCTGCGCGCCGTCGCCCCGCACCCCGGCGGCGCCGTCAGCGGCGTGCTGCCGCGCGACCTCGCCGCCCCGCCCGGCGGTCTCGCCCTGCTGCAGCTCTCCTCGCAGTTCTGCGCCGACTGCCGCGCCTCGCGGGCCGTGCTCACCGACGTCGCCTCCGAGCACCCCGGGGTCACGGTCCGGGAGGTCGACGTCGCGATGCGCCCCGAGCTCGTGCGGCTGCTGGGCATCCGCCGCACCCCGACGACGCTCGTCGTGGACCCGTCCGGGGTCGAGCTCGCCCGCACCGTCGGGGTGCCGCGGCGGGCGGATCTGCTGGGCACGCTCGGGCCGATCCGCCGCACCGGTTGACCTGCGCGACATCACTCTCGGTCGACGCCCGAATCTTCGGTACCGTGGCGCCCGTGAACGGAGGGCTCACCCAGCGGCGCACGGTCGACCTGTGCCGCCTCGACTCCAGCCTCTGTCGCTGACCCCTCCCGGCCGACGTCGCGCCGGACCGTTCACCTGATCGCGTCAGCGCGCGTTTCCGCAGGTCCCGGTCGCGAGCGTCCCCGCAACGCACGAGTCCCGAGAACCCGAGAACGCATCCGAGGAGTACCGCACATGAGCCGCCAGGACGCCCTGGTCAGTGCCGACTGGGCCGAGCAGAACCTCGACGCCCAGAACACCGTCTTCGTCGAGGTCGACGAGGACACCACCGCGTACGACGGGGGGCACATCCCCGGCGCGGTGAAGCTCGACTGGAAGACCGAGCTGCAGGACCAGGTCCGCCGCGACTTCGTCGACAAGGCCGGCTTCGAGAAGCTGCTGTCCTCGAAGGGCATCGGCAACGACGACACCGTCATCCTCTACGGCGGCAACAACAACTGGTTCGCGGCCTACGCCTACTGGTACTTCAAGCTCTACGGCCACGACGCCGTGAAGCTGCTCGACGGCGGCCGCAAGAAGTGGGAGCTCGACGGGCGCAAGCTCGACACCGAGGTCCCGCAGCGCGCGCAGACCTCCTACACCGCGAAGGAGCAGGACACCTCGATCCGCGCCTTCCGCGACGAGGTCGTCAACGCGATCGGCACCAAGAACCTCGTCGACGTCCGCTCGCCCGACGAGTTCTCCGGCAAGCTCCTCGCCCCGGCGCACCTCCCCCAGGAGCAGGCCCAGCGCGGCGGCCACATCCCCTCGGCGCTCAACGTGCCGTGGTCGAAGGCCGCGAACGAGGACGGCACCTTCAAGTCGGACGACGAGCTGCGCAAGCTCTACGAGGACGAGGGCCTCGACTCGTCGCGCCCGACCATCGCCTACTGCCGCATCGGCGAGCGCAGCTCGCACTCGTGGTTCGCCCTGCACGAGCTGCTCGGCGAGACCGACGTGAAGAACTACGACGGCAGCTGGACCGAGTACGGCTCGCTCATCGGGGTCCCGGTCGAGCTCGGCGACGGGAAGTCCTCCTGATGTGCAGCGCCCCCGAGCAGACCGCTGAGCTGCCCGCCGGCACCGACCTCACCAAGGAGTCGGTGCTCGTCGGCAAGGTGACCTCCGGCGGCTCGCCCGTCGGCGGGGCCTACGTCCGGCTCCTCGACGGCACCGGCGAGTTCACCGCCGAGGTCGTCGCGTCCGCGACCGGCGACTACCGCTTCTACGCGGCCCCGGGCACCTGGACCGTCCGCGCGCTCTCGCGCTCGGGCAACGGCCAGACCGAGGTCGCCGTGGGCGGGCCGGGCCTGTTCACCAACGAGGTCCAGGTCGCGTAGGAACGCCACACCCACCGCCCGCTCGCCACGCCCACCCGGGTGCGGCGGGCGGGCGGTGGTCTGTCGTTAGGGTGTCGGGGTGGCGTGGTTCTACACCGTTGTGCTCGCCGCGTGCAGTGCCGGCATCCTCGGCGCCGGCGTCGCGCTGACGCGTCGACTCTTCCGCGACGAGCTCATCACCGGCTCCGAAGATGTCCAGGAGACGCGATGACCGAGCCTGCCGAGAACGCCGCCGACCTGCCCGAGGGCACCAGCGGCAACGAGGCGATCCGGGCCGCCGAGGAGCGCGCGCAGCACACGCGCGACGCGAACCTGCCGGCGTGGCCCGACCTGCCCGTCCAGAACGACACCGCCAACCTGCGGCTCGGCCCCGAGCTGAACGACGCGCTGCTGGGACTCCTGCCGCTCGTCGGGGTGTGGCGCGGCGAGGGCGAGGTCGTCTACCCGACGATCGACGGCCCGTTCCACTTCGGGCAGCAGATCACGGTCGCCCACGACGGCCGCCCCTTCCTGACCTGGGAGGCCCGCGCCTGGATCCTCGACGGTCCGGGCGGCGCCGTGGTGCGGCCCGCCGCGCGCGAGTCCGGCTTCTGGCGCGCCCAGGAGGACGGCACGATCGAGCTGCTGCTCACCCACCACACCGGGATCGTCGAGCTCTACTACGGCGAGAGCCGCACCCAGACCTCGTGGGAGCTGCAGACCGACGCGATCGCGCGGACGTCGACGGCCAAGGAGGTCGTCGGCGCGACCCGCCTCTACGGCATCGTCGACAACGGCGACCTCGCCTACGTCGAGGAGCGCGCCATGGAGGGCCAGCCGATGCAGCCGCACACCTCCGCGCGCCTGCAGCGCATCGTCGGCTGAGTCTTGGACGTCCTCCCGGCCGGGCCGGAGGCGCTGCTGGTCGAGCTCGGCGACCTCGACGAGGTCGCCGCGGTGGGCGCCGCGCTGCGCGACGCCCTCGACCGGGGTGATCTCCCCGGCGTCGTCGACGTGGTGCCGGCGGCGCGCACGGTGCTGGTCACCGCGCCGGGGGCGCGGGAGGCGTTGCGCGCGGTGCGGGCGCTGCTGGACGGGGTCGACCCGACCGTCGTCCCGGACCGGGGCGCGGCGGGCACCGTGGAGCTGCCGGTGGTCTACGACGGCGAGGACCTCGAGCTCGTCGCCCGGGACGCGGGCTGGTCGGCCGACGACGTGGTCGCCGCCCACACGGGCGCCGAGCTGACGGTGGCGTTCGGCGGCTTCGCCCCGGGCTTCGCCTACCTCGCCGGGCTACCCGAGGCGCTCCAGCAGCCCCGGCTCGACACCCCGCGCCCGCGCATCCCGTCCGGCTCGGTCGGCGTCGCCGGCGAGTTCGGCGGCGTGTACCCGCGCACCTCCCCCGGCGGATGGCGGCTCATCGGGCGGCTCGCGGACGACGCGCCGACCCTGTTCGACCCCGACCGCGACCCGCCGGCGCTGCTCGTCCCGGGAACGACGGTCCGCTTCCGGGACGCGGGGCGGCGATGACCCGCGAGCTCGTGGTCACCGAGATCGGCCCGCAGGCCCTCGTGGTCGACGGCGGCCGGCCCGGCTGGGCCCACATCGGCGTCCCGACCGCCGGGGCCCTCGACGGTCCCGCGCACGCGCTGGCCCAGCGCCTCGTCGGCAACCCGCCCGGTGCCGCGGGGCTCGAGGTCCTGCTGGGCGGTCTCGCGCTGCGCGCCGGCGAGGCCGTGACCGTGGCGCTCACCGGCCCGCCGGGAGGCCTGCGCGTGCGTCGCGGCGACGGGCGGGAGCGGGTGGCCGCGTCCCACCAGGCCGTGCACGTGGCCGCCGGCGACGTCGTGGTCGTGCCCGCGCCGGGCACCGGCCTGCGCGGCTACCTCGCGGTCGGCGGCGGGCTGGCCGTCGACGAGGTCCTCGGCAGCCGCAGCGCCGACACGCTCTCCGGGCTCGGGCCCGCGCCCCTCGAGGTCGGCACCCGCCTGCCCGTCGGTCCGCCGACCGCGATCCCGCCGATCGGCACGGGCGCGGTCGGCGTCTCCGCCGCCCCGGACGCCGTGCGGGTGCGCCTGCACCTCGGCCCGCGCGCCGACTGGGTCGACGACGCCGCCGGGCGCCTGCGCGCCGGGACGTGGACCGTGGCGCCGACCGGCGACCGGGTCGGCGTGCGCCTCGAGGGCCCCGCCCTCGAGCGGGCCGCGGCGCGGCGGGGCGAGGAGCTGCGCAGCGAGGGGCTCGTGGGCGGGTCGGTGCAGGTGCCGCCCGACGGGCAGCCGGTGGTGTTCCTCGCCGACCACCCGACGACCGGCGGCTATCCCGTCGTCGGCGTCGTCGACCCGGCCGAGCTCGCGGTGTTCGCCCAGCTCCGCCCGGGGTCGTCGGTGCGGTTCTCGCCGGTGGAGACGTCGCCGCCCGACGCCTGAGCGGGCAGCAGGCCGAGGCCCCGCGCGACGACCGTCGCGAGGTCGCGCTCGTCGACGCCCACAAGGCGGGCGACCTGGGCCGGGCTGAGGCCGGCGCGCAGGAGCGCCGTCACGTCGCCCTCGCCGGGCGCGGCGTCCTCGCCCCGGCCCGCGGCCTCGAGCGCGGCGACCGCGGCCCGGGGGTCGCGGAGCAGGACGCCGAGCAGCCGGTCCTTGGCGGACTCGGAGGTGGGTGTCTCCGCGGTGGTGTCGGGCTCGGTCGGCGTCGGCGGAGCGATCGGGGTGCCGGCGGGCGGCGTCGGGGGGCGCGCGGCCGGCGCCGTCGCGTACGGGCCCTCGGTGGTGTCGGTGCTGTCCGTGCTCTCCGCGGCGTCCTCGCCGGTGTCGGGCGCGTCCGTCTCCCCCGCCGCGTCGGCCGCGGCGTGCCGGGCGCGGGCCGGCGCGTGGTCGCCGGTGGCCGAGGCGCCCGCGGGGACGCTCGGGGCGTACGGCCGGAACAGCGACGCCGAGCGGTCCTCGGCCGGCTGCTCCTCCGGCTGGTCGCCCGTCGTCCCGTCCTTCGCGAGCTCGGCGGCCAGCCGGGCACGGATGGTGTCGACGTCGAGCGGCGCGGTGTCGGGCTCGGCGTACCGCGTCGCCGCGGCGGCCTCGGCGCGGCCGGAGACGTTGGACACGGCCGACCGTGTCGTCACGCGCACGCGCTCCTCGGGCAGCGGGGTCGGGCCGCTCCACGGGGCGTCCGGGTTCGGCCGGCTCGCCTCGAGCGCCGGTGGCGGCCACGCCGCGGCGGCCGCGGCCCGGCGCGCACGACGGCGCCGCGCCGCGGAGAGCACCAGCAGCAGGATCGCGATGACCACGAGGACGGCGGCCACGACGATCCAGGTGATCGGGGATTCCAGCACGCCCATGACCGACGACAGTACGCCGAGTGGAGTCGTCTCGCGGGCTCCGACGATCACGGACCGTCGGATCGTGTCACCCGTCTGCCGCACGCTCCGGAGCGGACGGGGTCACCTGGGTCGGTCCGGACGCCGATCGGGCGCCCTCGGTGACCTCGACCTCGGCATCGGTGTCGACCGGGGCGTCACCGGCGCCGTCGGCGGGCGCCGCGACGGCCGGGACCGCGTCCGCGGTGTCGGCGCTCGCGGCGGCGCGCTGCTCGGGTGTGGCCGCCACCGTCACCGTGTCGTCGGCCGAGGAGCCGACAGGGCTCCCGTCCGGCGGTGCGAGCGGAGCGGCGCCGTAGGGCGCCGGCGGGCGGGGACCCGGGGCGGGCGGTCCGGGCGGGCGGCCGGGACCGCGCCAGGGCCCCGCCGGGCCCGGGTGCCCGGGACGCGGCGGCCCCGGTGGCACCGCGGACGGGCGCACGGGCCCGGACACGATGTCGTCGAGGCGCCCGCGCAGCCGCACCAGCTCGTCGACGACGGCGTCGCGCTGCGCGCGCAGGTCCGCCAGGGCCGCGCGCGACTCGGCGTGCTCGGCCAGCAGCGACTCGGCGGCCTTGCTGCGGACGAGCTGGGCCTCCTGCTCGGCGGCCTGGAGGATGCCGCGCAGGCGGTCGTTGAAGGCGCCGACCATGTCGGGGTCGGTCATCCCCTGGTCGTCGGCGGGCGGCACGCGGCGCGCCTCCGGCATCGTGTCGGAGACGCGGCTCTCGAGCGCCGAGGCGTCGGTGGCACCGGGCCCGCTGCGCCGCCGCTCGCGCACCGCGAGCTGCGCCCGGAGCTGGGCGTTCATGCGGCGCAGACCGGCCACGTGCTCGTCGACCTGGCGGCGGTCGTACCCGCGCAGGACGACGTCGAAGTGGGGGCCGGGAGCGTCCTCCTCGACACCTGACAGATCCAGGTAGTGCTCGGCGTCGGGCGGTGTGCGTCCCTGCTCACCGGTCGTCATCGTCACCTGCCTGCAGCGGGGTCAGCTCCGCGGCCGTGGTGTCAGGCGCGGTCTCCTGATCGTAGGGACAGGGACCCCGCGACGCACGGAGCCGCACCCGCACCGTCTCCGGTCGCGGGGTGGTCAGGACGCCTACCATCGTGGAGGTGGACACCGAACTGCGGCAGACGCTCCACCGCCGTGGCCTGCGCATGACCCCGCAGCGCCAGCTGGTGCTGGACGCGGTCTCGGAGCTCGGGCACGCGACACCGGAGGCCGTCTGCACCCGCGTCCAGGCCACCGCGCCGGCCGTGAACATCACCACCGTCTACCGGACGCTCGACCTGCTCGAACAGCTCGGCGTCGTCAAGCACACCCACCTCGGGCACGGCGCGCCGACGTACGCGACGTCGGAGCACGAGCACGTCCACCTCGTCTGCCACCACTGCGGACGGGTCGACGAGATCGAGGCGGACGCGCTCGACGCGCTGGCCGGCGCGCTGCGGGAGTCGCACGGCTTCCGTCTCGACGCCACCCACGTCGCGCTGTCCGGCACGTGTCGCGACTGCGCCGACAGCGCCGACGCCGAGCTCGCGGAGGAGACCCCGTGACGACCCCGTCCTTCGACGAACCGGGCGCCGTCGCCCCGCAGCCCCGGGACGACGAGCCCGGAGACGACCTGCTCGACGCCGCCGTCCCCGCCCACTACGGCGACCCGTTCGGCGAGCAGCGCGCCATGACGCGCCGCGCCGGCGTCGTCGACCGCTCCCACCGCGGTGTCCTGCGCGTCACCGGCCCCGAGCGGCTGAGCTGGCTGCACCTGCTGCTGTCCCAGCAGGTCGCCGACCTGGCCGAGGGCGCGGGCACCGAGGCGCTCGTGCTCGACGCCCAGGGCCGCGTCGAGCACCACGCGGTCCTCGCCCACGTCGGCGACACCGTGTGGCTCGACGTCGAGCCGGGCCGCGCGGCCGGGCTCGCCGACTACCTCGACAGGATGCGCTTCTGGTCGCAGGTCGAGGTCGCCGACGCCTCCGATGAGTGGGCGGTGCTCTCCGTCGTCGGGCCGGCCGTCGACGAGGTGCTCACCGCCGCCGGCGTCGAGGCCCCGCACGGCGACCACGCCGCGGTCGCCCTCCCGGGCGGCGGAGACGGGGCGCAGCGGAGCTCGACCCCGGAAGCCGGAGTCGTGCGCCGCATGTCCTGGCCCGGACCCGACACCGAGGCGGCCGCCGACCTGATCGTGCCGCGCGCCGAGCTGGCGCCCTGGTGGTCGCGCCTGCGCGGCGCCGGCGCCCGTCCCGCCGGTCACGACGCGTTCGAGGCCCTGCGGGTCACGGCGCTCAAGCCCCGCCTCGGCCTCGACACCGACGAGCGCGCGATCCCCCACGAGATGGGCTGGATCGGCGCCGCCGTCCACCTGCACAAGGGCTGCTACCGCGGCCAGGAGACGGTGTCGCGCGTCGCCAACCTGGGACGCCCGCCGCGCCAGCTCGTGCTGCTGCACCTGCAGGCGGGCGACGACCCGCTGCCCCCGCCCGGCACCCCGGTGCTCACGGGCGAGGGCGGGCGCTCCGTGGGCCGCATCGGCACCGCGGTGCGCCACCACGAGCTCGGCACCGTGGCGCTCGCGCTGCTCAAGCGCTCCGCGGTGGCCTCCGCGCCGGGCGGCGACCCGCTGTGGGTGGCGGCCGAGTCCGAGGACAGCGACGTCGTGCCCGGCCCGGCGTCGGTCGACCCCGACTCGATCCCGCCCGACACGGGCGAGCCGCCGGGGCGCGCGGCGATGCGGCGCCTCAAGGGATGACCCTGCAGGGAATCCTGCTGGGCCCCTCCGACGTCGCCGCGGCCGCCGCGGTGCTCGACGGCGTCGCCGTGCGCACCCCGCTGACCGACCTGGCCCCCGGCTTCGCCGTGAAGCGCGAGGATCTGCAGCCGATCGGCGCGTTCAAGCTGCGCGGCGCCTTCCACGCCGCGAGCCGTCTGACGCCCGAGCAGCAGGCGGCCGGGCTCGTCACCCACTCCTCGGGCAACCACGGCCGCGCGCTCGCCTGGGTCGCCCGCCACCTCGGCGTGCCCTGCACGGTCGTGGCGCCCGACGACGCGGTGGCGGCCAAGGTCGCGGCGATGGCTGACCTCGGTGCGCGGCTGGTGCGCGTGCCCGCCGACGAGCGCGAGTCCGCGGCGGCGGCGGTCGTCGCCGAGACCGGCGGGACGCTGATCCCGCCCTACGACCACCCGCACGTCATCGCCGGTCAGGGCACGGTGGGCGCCGAGATCCTCGCCGACCGCCCGGACGTCGAGCAGGTCGTCGTGCCGATCGGGGGCGGCGGGCTGATCAGCGGCATCGCCGCGGCGCTGCGGGACTCCGGTGTGCGCGTGCTCGGCGCCGAGCCCGCGCTCGCCGGCGACGCCGCGGCCAGCAAGCGGGCGGGCGAGCGGGTCCGCTTCCCCCGCGAGCAGGTGGCCGCCACCGCCGCCGACGGCCTGCGCGCCACCGTGCTCGGCGAGCTCACCTGGCCGCACGTGCGCGACCTCGTCGCCGACGTGGTCACCGTCGACGAGGACGCGATCGCCGACGCGACCCGGCGGCTGCACGCCGCGGGCGTGCCGTGCGAGGCGAGCGGTGCGGTCGCCACCGCGGGCTGGCTCGCCCTCCCGACCGCCGAGCGCGCCCGGCGCACCGTCGCCGTCGTGAGCGGCGGCAACGTCGACGAGGACTGGCTCGCCGGGGTGCTGGCCGGGCCCGCGGCGCCGACGTTCGGGTGACACCCGCCCGACGGCCCGACCGGCGCGCGCGCGACACGCACCTCTCGACGCGCCGACCCGGGTGCGGGATGACACGCGCCACCTGCTCGCGCGACCATGAACACATGATCGAGTTCCGTCAGGGCGGTCGTCGGCGCCTCGACCGCGTGCTCGACCCCGCCTTCCTCGCCGACCTGTCGGTCTGCCCGCTGGACGACGTCCGCGCCAAGCGCGACGACGCCGCCCAGGAGGAGACCGACCTGTCCTACCTGCGGCGTCTCCTGCACGCGCGGATGGACATCGTGCGGTTCGAGCAGCGCAGGCGGGTCGCCACCGCGCGCGGCGAGGACGAGCCCACGCTGGTCGACGAGCTGCCGCGCATCCTCGCCGACAACGCGCTCGGCCCGTCGGCGGGCCGCGGGCGTCACCACACGGTCCAGCCCTCGCGCGCCGAGTCGCACCGCCGCCACGTCGAGGCGCTGCTCGCCGACACGGGCCTGTCGGACGTCGCGACGCTCACCGACGACGACCTCACCGCCGCCGCCACGGCCTACGCCGAGGAGGAGGGGTCGGTGTCGGAGCACCGCGGCCGCGTGCAGCAGGTCATGGACGCGTGCAACGACGAGATGGGCCGGCGCTACCGCGACGGCTCGGCGTCGGTGGACGACCTGCTGCGCCGGGAGCGCGAGGGCGCCTGACGGCACCTAGTTGGCGCGCTGGTGGGCCGCCCGGCCCGCCCAGAAGTCCCGCAGGCGCCGGTAGCTCGCCATCGCCTTCTCGGCGTCGCCCGCCTTGAGGGCCTCGAGGGCCTCGGCGACGTCCTCCGCGGACGTGTCGGCCGCGAGGGTCTGGTCGTCCATGAGCGTCACGAGCCCGCCGTAGTCGAGCTCCACGAGCGAGCCCGGGTCGAAGTGGCGCATCCAGCGGGCGGTGTCGCGCAGGACGTCGGACGGCCCGTCGTCGCCGAGGGTGTCGGCGAGCAGGTCCGCGGCGGCGTCGGCGCGGGAGAGCGCGTCGGCCACCGGCACGCGCCAGTAGCAGCGGCGGGCCGGGGCCTCGGCCGCGGTGACGGCGTCGTCGCTGGGCAGCACGAGGATGCGCTCCGCCGGCTCGACGAGCGCGAACCACGGCAGCGGGACCGTCCAGGTCGCCGACACGATGTGGGTGGCGGAGTCGCCGAGCTCGGCGACCACGGCCTCGGCGCGCGAGCGGACCACCGACTCCTCGGCGGTCAGCGCGGCCGTGCGCAGCACCGGGGTCTCGCTCGACAGGAAGCCGACGAGGGCCGCCGCCGCGCGCGGGCGGGTCTCCAGGGGGCAGACGAGGGTCTGCGGACCGATCGGCTCCTGGCCCGCGGCGCCGCCCGGGCCCTCGGCGAGCAGGACGTCGGCCGGGGCCTCGATGGCCGTCCCGTCGATCTTCTCGCCGGGCAGCAGACGGGGCGGGACCCCCAACTGTGCGCGAAGACACACCTCGCGATCGCGCCGCCCGGCGTCGACCACGGGGACGGCTCCGCGCGCCAGTCCGGCCCGTACCCGCTGGGCCAACGGTCCGCGCAGCGCACCCAGCGGTTCGTAGACACGCAGGTAGCAGACGAAGGGTGCGGGCACGGCCGCCGATCGTGCCATGTCACGTCGCGACCCCGATCGGACACACGGTATTGTCGTGGGCACGAGAGTTACCTCAGATTTCAGGGGGCCGCCGGAGACGCTCCGGCCGCCCCCGCCCTGTGCGAGGGGGTCCACCCATGGGACGCGGACGAGCCAAGGCCAAGCAGACGAAGGTGGCCCGAGAGCTCAAGTACAGCTCCCCGAACACGGACTTCGACAAGCTGCAGCAGGAACTGGGCAGCGGCGAGGACCCGTTCACGCGACGCTCCGACGACGACGAGCCCGTCGACGCACGCTGGGGTGAGTACAGCTACGACGAGCGGTGATTCCGCTCGCGGGCGCTGACACACGGTCCGCCCGTCCGGGTCGCGGCGTGCTTCGCCGCGCTCCGGTCGGGTAACCGCGCCCGTCCGCCGTTCACGACGAGCGGCCCGACGGGCGAGGAGAGACGTGTGACCAAGGCGTTCAGCAAGGGCGACGACGTGAAGTGGAACTGGGGCCCCGGCCAGGCCGAGGCCACCGTGAAGGAAGTCCACACCGAACGCGTCGAACGCACCATCGACGGCAAGAAGAAGACCCGCAACGGGTCGGACGACAACCCTGCCTACGTGCTGGAACAGTCCGACGGCCAGCGGGTCCTCAAGCTCCACTCGGAGCTCATGCCGGACTAGTCTGTCGACGCCAAGGAGATGCGCTGGTCAGCGCTGCTCAGCGACCTCCGGCGCGCTCCGGTGGTCACCTCAGAAGCGCGGGTGGTCGCCCCGGAGGATCGCGTGCCCCTTCTCGGCCGGGGCCTCGTCGGCCTCGGTGGTGGCGCGCACCTCGCCCAGCACCCACGACGGCACGTGCTTGGCGGTCAGCACCGCCATGGCGCGGTCGACGTCGTCGGGCGGCAGGACGGCGACCATGCCGACGCCCATGTTGAAGGTGCGCTCCATCTCGTCGCGGGTCACGCGCCCGCGTGCGGCGATGAGCTTGAAGACCGGCGCCGGCGTCCAGGTCGTGCGGTCCAGCTCGGCGGTGAGGCCGGCGGGCAGGACCCGCGCGAGGTTGGCGCACAGGCCGCCGCCGGTGACGTGCGCGAACGTGCGGACGTCGGTCTCGGCGGCGACGGCGAGGCAGTCGCGGGCGTAGATGCGGGTCGGCTCGAGGAGCTCGTCGCCGAGCGTGCGGCCGAACTCCTCGACGTGGCCGTCGAGCGACATCCGCCCGATCTCGAGCAGCACCTGGCGCGCGAGCGAGTAGCCGTTGGAGTGCAGGCCCGAGCTGCCCATGGCGACGACCGTGTCGCCCGGACGCACGCGGTCCGGCCCGAGCATGCCGTCGGCCTCGACGACGCCGACGCCGGTGGCCGAGATGTCGTAGTGGTGGGGCTCCATCACGCCGGGGTGCTCGGCGGTCTCGCCGCCGAGCAGCGCGCAGCCCGCGAGCCGGCAGCCCTCGGCGATCCCCGCGACGATCCTCTCGACCTTCTCCGGGACGAGCTTGCCGATCGCCAGGTAGTCCTGCAGGAACAGCGGCTCGGCGCCGCACACCACGAGGTCGTCGACGACCATCGCGACGAGGTCGCGGCCCACCGTGTCGTGCTTGTCGGCGGCCTGCGCGACGGCGAGCTTGGTGCCCACGCCGTCGGTCGACGCCGCCAGCACCGGCTCGCGGTACTTGCCGTTGCGCAGCGCGAAGAGCCCCGCGAACCCGCCGATGCCGCCGAGGACCTCGGAGCGGCTCGTCGACTTCGCGAGCGGCTTGAGCCGGTCGACGGCACGCTCACCCGCCTCGACGTCCACGCCGGCCGCGGCGTAGCTGGCCTGCGGGCCGTCGGGGTCCTCGGGGGCGTGGGTCATCGGTGGGGGTTCCTCGCGGGGCTGGGGCGGGGCGGCGGACGCGGGGTCCGCCGGCTCGGTCAGGGGCGGCTGAGCGCGTCCTCGGCACCGTAACCCGGCGTGCCCAGCATGTCGGGTCGACCTCCGCTGCGCTCCGTCTCCCGCGGCATCCCGGCCCCGTTCGTGGAGTGCCCGGTGTGCACGACCGGCCCACCGGTGCCGCCGTCGCCGCAGCTGGCGCCGGTGACGTCCTCGAGCAGGTGCTTGCCCACCATCGCGTCGGAGGGCAGCGGGATGGGGTACTCGCCGGAGAAGCAGGCGGTGCACAGGCGCGAGCGCGGCTGGTCGGTGGCCGCGACGAGGCCGTCCTGCGAGATGTAGCCGAGGCTGTCGGCGCCGACCGAGCGGCGCACGCCCTCGTCCTCGAGGCCGTTGGCGATGAGCTCGGCGCGCGAGGCGAAGTCGATGCCGTAGAAGCAGGGCCAGCGCACGGGCGGGCTCGCGATGCGCACGTGCACCTCGACGGCGCCGGCCTCGCGCAGCATGCGTACCAGCGAGCGCTGGGTGTTGCCACGGACGATCGAGTCGTCGACGACCACGAGGCGCTTGCCGCGGATGATCTCGCGGAGCGGGTTGAGCTTGAGGCGGATGCCCAGCTGGCGGATCGTCTGCGAGGGCTGGATGAACGTGCGCCCGACGTAGGCGTTCTTCACCAGGCCCTGGCCGTACGGGATGCCGGAGCGCTCGGCGTAGCCGATGGCCGCCGGCGTGCCCGACTCCGGGACGGGGATGACGAGGTCGGCCTCGGCCGGGTGCTCGTCGGCCAGGCGCCGCCCGATCTCGACGCGGGCGGAGTGCACCCCGCGCCCGGCGATCGAGGTGTCCGGCCGCGCGAGGTAGACGTACTCGAAGATGCAGCCCTTGGGCTCGGGGGCGGCGAAGCGCGAGCTGCGCAGGCCCTCGGCGTCGATGGCGATGAGCTCGCCGGGCTCGACCTCGCGGACGAACGAGGCGCCGACGATGTCGAGCGCCGCGGTCTCCGAGGCCGCGACCCAGCCGCGGTCGAGCCGGCCGAGCACCAGCGGGCGGACCCCGTGGCGGTCGCGGGCGGCGTAGAGCGTGGTCTCGTCGCAGAACACCAGGCTGAACGCGCCCTCGAGGTCGGGCAGCAGGCGCAGCGCCGCCTCCTCGACCCCCAGGTCGGCGGCGGAGTCGGCGAGCAGGCTGGTGACGACGTCCGAGTCGGTGGTCGCGCCGTCGAGGGCGGTGCGCGGCCGGCGGTTGCCCGCCCCGTTGCCGTGGCCGGGACCGACCGCGGCCAGCGCGTCGCGGCGCCGCGTCAGCTCGGCGGTGTTGACCAGGTTGCCGTTGTGCCCCAGCGCGAGGCCCGTGCCGGCCGCGGTGGTGCGGAACGTCGGCTGGGCGTTCTCCCAGGTGGGCGAGCCCGTCGTCGAGTAGCGGGTGTGGCCGACCGCGAGGTGGCCGCGCAGCGACGACAGCGACTGCTCGTCGAAGACCTGGCTGACCAGCCCGAGGTCCTTGAAGACCACGATCTGCCGGCCGTCGCTGACCGCCATGCCGGCGGCCTCCTGGCCGCGGTGCTGCAGCGCGAAGAGCCCGAAGTACGTGAGCTTCGAGACCTCCTCGCCGGGCGCCCACACGCCGAAGACGCCGCACTCCTCCTTGGGCCCGTCGTCGAACGCGGGCTGCTCAGGAGGGGCCGGAGGAGGTGTGCTGGTTGACGTGGGCCGTGGATCGTTTCCGGCTTCGTCCACCGGGACGGCTCCTTGTCGACGGGGTGCCACGAGTCGTGCCGTGCCCAGACTACGCGCGGCGGGTGTCCCGTGGGCGGGGCGCGCCGCGATCCGCGTCTCAGCCCTCGCCGTCAGGCGCCCAGGAGACCGCCGCCGGGTGTCGCCGCCGGATCCCCGAGCGGGGCGCCGCGGCGCACCATGCGCGCGATGTCGGCGGCCGGCAGCGCGGGGGCGAACAGCCACCCCTGGCCCTCGTCGCACCCGAGCGCGCGCAGCCGCGTCGCCTGCGGCCCGGTCTCCACACCTTCCGCGGTGACCGTGAGGCCGAGCGCGTGACCGAGGGCGACCAGGGTGCCGACGATGACCTCGTCGACGGGGTCGGAGAGCTCCTCCTCGCGCAGACCTTCACCGAACGAGCCGTCGAGCTTGATGACGTCCACGGGGAGCTTGCGCAGGTAGGAGAGGTTCGAGTACCCGGTGCCGAAGTCGTCGACGGCGATGCGCACGCCCATGGCGCGCAGCCCGTCGAGGGCCTTGAGCGGAGCGCCCTCGTCGGCGGTCAGCTCCCGCTCGGTGAGCTCGATCTGCAGACGGTCGGGCCGCAGGCCGGTGCGGTCGAGCAGGTCGGCGATCTCGGAGACGAGCGCGGGCTCGACGAGCTGGCGCTGGGCGACGTTGACGCTGACGAAGGGTGCGGCGTCGCCGAACTCGTCCTGCCAGGCGCGGGCGTCGCGGCACGCGTGCTCGAGCACCCGGCGGCCGAGCTCGACGATGATGCCGGTCTCCTCGGCGGGGCCGATGAACAGCGACGGCGAGAGCACCCCGAGGCGCGGGTGCTGCCAGCGGACCAGGGCCTCGACGCCGCGCACCCGGTGGTCGGCCAGCGAGACCAGCGGCTGGTACAGCACGAAGAACTCGTCGCGGGCGACCGCCGCGGGCAGGGCGGCGGCCAGCGTGAACCGCTCGGTCTCGGCCTCGTCGCGCCCGGGGTCGTGGACCGCCCAGCGCCCGCGGCCCTCGGCCTTCGCGGTGTAGAGCGTGATGTCGGCGGCACGCATCAGCTCGGACGCCGTGGTCTCGCGGACCGCCTGCTCGACGACGCCGATGCTCGCGCCGACGACGAGCTCCTGGCCGGCCAGCGGCAGCGGTGGGGCCAGCGCAGCGAGGACGCGGTCGGCGAGCCCGATCAGCCGGTCGACGCCGTGGGAGTCCTCGACGAGCACCACGAACTCGTCGCCGCCCATGCGCGCGACCAGCTCGCCGTCGGTCACGCAGTCGTCGAGCCGGCGGGCGACCTCCTGGAGCATGCGGTCGCCGACGCTGTGACCCAGGCTGTCGTTGATCGCCTTGAAGCCGTCGAGGTCGAGGAAGCAGACCCCGACCCGGCGCGTCGAGTCCGGGCCCTCCTGGGCGAAGACGCGCTCGAGGCGCCCGGTGAACTTCGCGCGGTTGGCGAGCTTGGTCAGCGGGTCGTGGAAGGCCTGGTACTCGAGGTTCTCCTGGAGCCGGTGCCGCTCGCTGACGTCCTCGAGCATCGCGAGCTGGTAGGTGGGGTTGCCCTCGTGGTCGCGCACCAGCGACAGCGTCAGGTGCCCGACGATCTCCTTGCCGCTGCGGCGGAAGAACCGCTTCTCGAGCCGGAAGTTGTCGATCTCCCCGCGCAGCAGGCGCTCGTAGAGCCGCCAGACCGAGGGCGCGTCGTCGGGGTGGGTGAGGTCGCCGACGGTCAGCCGGCGGAACTCGTCCGCGGTGTGGCCGAACATGCGAGTCATCGCCGGGTTGACCTCGAGGATCCGCCCGTCCATGTCGCCGAGGCCGATGCCGATCGCGGCCTCGTGGAACATCGCGCGGAAGCGGGCCTCGCTGGCGTGCAGCGCCTGCTCGGTGTGGTGGCGCGCCGCGAGCACCGCCCGGCGGATCGCCTCCTGCTCGTCGAGGGTCCGGTCGCGCAGGGCGGCCGCGTAGCCGCCGGCGAGCGTGCCGGTGAGGGCGAGCGACGCCGGGAGCACCGCGGGGCCGAGGAGCGCGGGCAGCTGCTCGGCGAGCAGCAGCACCGTGCGCTCGAGCGTCGCCGGCCCCGTGAAGTGCGCGGAGACGAGCCGCCGGCCGACCTCGGCGCCCGCGTCGGGGCGCGGCGGGTCGGCGAGCACGGCGTCGATCACCAGCCCGGCGAGGTCGCGCAGGTGCGCCTGCAGCTCGTCGGCCGCCATCGGGACGTAGCTGGTCCCCTCGACCTCCTCCGCCCACGCCGTGGCGAGGGCGTCGACGGGGTCGTCCGGGCCGACCGGGCTGCGTCCGGCGGGCTCAGTCACGACGTCCCACGGCGGCGTACCCGGTGAAGCGCTCGGGGTGCTCGAGCACGGCCGACGGGTCGTCCGGGCGCCACTCCGGGAGGAACACCAGGCCCGGGTCGACGAGCGTGAAGCCGTCGAGGAGCGCGGCGACCTCGTCGCGGGTGCGCATCCGCATCGGGGTGGCGGTGCGCCGGTAGAGCGCCTGGTGGTCGTCGGCGCGGTCGGGGGCGCCGTCGGCGCTGGCGTGACTGATGACCAGGTGGCTGCCCGGCGGCATCGCCTCGCGGTAGCGACCCAGGACCTCGCCGGGGCGGCGCTCGTCGTCGACGAAGTGCAGCAGCGCGACCACGAGCACGCCGACGGGCCGCGAGAAGTCGATCAGCGACCGGGTGACCGGGTCGTCGAGGACGGCCGCGACCTGCGTGAAGTCGCCGTGCACGACGCCGGTGCGCGGGTCGTCGGCCAGCAGGGCGCGGGAGTGGGCGACGGCGACCGGGTCGATGTCGACGTAGACCACCCGGGCGTCCGGGCGCGCGGCCTGGGCGACCTCGTGGACGTTGCCGACCGTCGGGATGCCCGACCCGATGTCGAGGAACTGGTCGATGCCCTGGTCGGCCAGGTGGCGCACCGCCCGCCGCAGGAAGGCGCGGTTGGCCTGCATGATGCGCGGCAGCTCGGGCCAGTCGGCGACGGCCCGGGCGGCCATGGCCCGGTCGACCGCGAAGTTGTGGAGACCGCCCAGGTAGTAGTCGTAGACCCGGGCGGCGCTGGGTCTGTCGATGTCCACCTCGTCGGGAGCCCAGCTCGGCCGCTGCACCCGGCCCCCTTCCCGTTCCCGTCCCCGGCCGTCACGGTCCGGTGATGGGCATCGTACGGGCGCAACCGGGTCGGCTCAGCCGTTCTCACACCTTCGGTGCACGTCCACCACCGGGAGCCATCGCGCGATCTCCGGCGCCCGGTGCCCGGACGCGGACACCCGGTCCGCCGCCGCGTCCCAGCTCAGCAGCCCGAGCGCGAGCGCCAGCCAGGTCGCGGCATCGGTCTCGACGACGTTCGGCGGCGTCCCGCGGGTGTGGCGCGGCCCCTCGATGCACTGGACGGCGCCGAACGGCGGCACCCGGACCTCGACCGAATGCCCGGGCGCGGCGTGCTCGAGCGTGCGCAGGGACGACCGGACGGCGGCGGCGAGCACGGGGCGCGCCGGGCGCTCGTGGGCGTCGGGGTCGGCGACCCAGGGCGCGACCGCGAGCAGGTCCTCGCGCACCTGCGCGGGGTCGGGGGCTCGGCGGGGCACGGTCGTCCAGGATAGGCGGGTGCCGCGCGTCCGCTCCCTCGTCCTCACCGCTGTCCTGGGTCTCGTGCTCGTGCAGGTCCGCCGGCTGCGCCTCGCCACGACGATGGAGACCGACCACGCGGCCTACTGGCGGCGCCGGGGGCGCAGCCCGGGCGACGTGGTGCTCGTGGCGCTCGGGGACTCGCTCGCCCAGGGCCTGGGCGCGGTGCACCCCGAGCGCTCGTGGGCGGGGCGGCTCGCCGACGCGATCGAGGCGCGCGACGGCGTGCGCGTGCGTGTGGTCAACCTCGGCGTCGTCGGGGCGACGGTGGCCGACGTGCTGGCCTCGCAGCTGTCCGCGGTGCCGGCCGACGCGACCGTCGTCGCCCTCGCCGTGGGCACCAACGACGCCGCCCAGGACGTCGCGCCCGAGGACTTCCGCCGCGACCTCGACGCCGTGTGCGCGGCCCTGCCCGCCGGCGCGCTCGTCGCCGACGTCCCGGACCTGCAGCGCGGCGCCCCACAGCGCAACGCCGTCCGCCTGGCGGCCGTGGCGCGCGAGGTGGTCGCCGCCCACCCGGGGCTGCGCCCCGTGGCGCTGGAAGCCGCGACGCACCGGATGCGGCTCTGGGAGGTCGGGCCGGACCTCGCGCACCCGAACGGGCGCGGCTACGCCCGCTACGGGCGCGCGTTCGTCGCGGCGCTGTAGATCCGGTCGCCGCTGTCCCGGCTCAGCCCAGGACGGCGGGGAGGGTGGCCTCGCCGAGGGCGCGGAGCTCGGCGAGCGGGAGGTCGTCGACGCCCTCGATGCGCAGGGTGTCCCCGCCGACCTCGCCGAGGCGCGCGGCCGCCTGGCCGGCCTCGGCGCAGCGACGGGCGAGCTCCGCCTCGTCGCCCGGGGCCACCGTGACGAGCATCCGCGCGCCGCTCTCGGAGAAGAGCACGGTCGCGACGTCGAGGCCGGGCGCCGGGGGCAGGGTCACCGACGCACCCCGGTTCGTGGCGAGCGCCGCCTCGACGAGCGCCTGGGCCAGCCCGCCGTCGGAGAGGTCGTGCGAGCCCGAGAGCAGGCCGTCGGCCGCCGCACCGGCCACGAGCGCGGCGAGGCGGGCCTCCGCGGCGAGGTCCACCCGGGGCGGGAGGCCGCCGAGGTGGTCGTGCACCACGCCGGCCCAGGTCGAACCGTCGAGCTCGTCGCGGGTCTCGCCGAGCAGCCACACCGCGTCGCGCGGCTCCCCGAACCCGTGCGGGACGGCCCGGGCCACGTCCTCGAGGATCCCGAGCACGCCGACCACCGGCGTCGGCAGGATCGCCGCGCTGCCGGTCTGGTTGTAGAAGCTGACGTTGCCGCCGGTCACCGGCAGGCCCAGCGCCGCGCAGGCGTCCGCGAGGCCCGCGACGGCCTCGGCGAACTGCCACATCACGGCGGGGTCCTCGGGCGAGCCGAAGTTCAGGCAGTCGGTGACCGCCACCGGCACCGCACCGGACGACGCCACGTTGCGCACCGACTCGGCCAGCGCGAGCTGCGCGCCGGTCCGCGGGTCGAGCTGGCAGAAGCGGGCGTTGGCGTCGATCGACACCGCCACCCCGCGCCCGCCGGCCTCGTCGACGCGCACCACGCCGGCGTCGGCCGGGGTCGCCGCGGTGGTGTTGCCGCGGACGTAGCGGTCGTACTGCTCGGTCACCCAGGTCCGCGGCGCGAGGGCGGGCGAGGCGACGAGGGCGCGGATCTGCCCGGCGATCTCGTCGGGCGCCGACGGGCGCGGGCGCCCGGCGACCGTGTCGGCCTGCAGCGCGTCCTGCCACTCCGGGCGGGCGTAGGGCCGCTGGTAGACGGGGCCGTCGTGGGCGACGGTGCGCGGCGGGACGTCGACGACGGTCTCGCCGTGGTGGGTGATGCGCAGGCGGTCACCGTCGGTGACCTCGCCGATGACGGTGGCCGTGACGTCCCAGCGCCGGCAGACCGCCATGAACGCGTCGACGTTCTTGGGCGTGACGACCGCGCACATCCGCTCCTGCGACTCGCTGGAGAGGATCTCGGCGGCGGTCATGTCGGCGGCGCGCAGCGGGACGGTGTCGAGGTCGACGTCCATGCCGCCGTCGCCGGCGCTCGCGAGCTCGCTCGTCGCGCACGACAGCCCCGCGCCGCCGAGGTCCTGGATGCCGACGACGAGCCCCGCGCCGAAGAGCTCGAGGCAGCACTCGATGAGCACCTTCTCGGCGAAGGGGTCGCCGACCTGGACGCTGGGCAGCTTCTTGCGGCCGGTGTCCTCGGCGAACGTCTCGGACGCGAGCACCGAGACCCCGCCGATGCCGTCGAGACCCGTGCGGGCGCCGAACAGCACGATCTTGTTGCCCGCACCGGAGGCGAACGCCAGGTGCAGGTCCTCGTGGCGCAGGACGCCGACGCACAGGGCGTTGACGAGCGGGTTGCCGGAGTAGCTGGGGTCGAAGACGACCTCGCCGCCGATGTTGGGCAGGCCCAGGCAGTTGCCGTAGAAGCCGACGCCGGAGACGACGCCGGGCAGCACGCGCGCGGTGTCCGGGGCGTCGAGCGGGCCGACGCGCAGCCCGTCCATCACGGCGACCGGGCGGGCGCCCATCGCCATGATGTCGCGGACGATCCCGCCGACGCCGGTGGCCGCGCCCTGGTGGGGCTCGACGTACGACGGGTGGTTGTGCGACTCGATCTTGAAGGTGACCGCCCAGCCGTCGCCGACGTCGACCACGCCCGCGTTCTCGCCGATGCCGGCGAGCAGGCGCGCCCGCATGGCCTCGGTGGTCGTGTCGCCGAAGCGGCGCAGGTGGACCTTGGAGGACTTGTAGGAGCAGTGCTCCGACCACATCACCGAGTACATGGCCAGCTCGGCCTCGGTGGGGCGGCGGCCGAGGATGTCCCGGATGCGGGCGTACTCCTCGTCGCGCAGACCGAGCGCGGCGTGCGGCTGCGGTTCGGCGGGGGTGGCGACGGCGTGGTCCACCGTGTCGACGGGCGGGGCCGACGAGGGAGCGGGCGGGGAGGACTGCACGGGCGCGGCGGCGGCGGCCGGACCCTGGGGGACGGTCACACCGACGAGGGTAGGCGTCCTCGTCGCGGGGTGACCGGGGCCGTCGCCGGCGCCCCGGACGGGCGGTCACGGGGCACTGAGAGCCGCGTCACTCGACCCGCGTACGGCGAACGAACCGTTACCCACGATGTGCGGTCGGTAAACACCGCCGGCCTCACCTCACCGACACCATCGACCGCCGTACGCCACACGCCCACCGTGTGCACCGCCACTCAGCCCATCTTTCAGGGCCCTTCGCTCGATCGGATGGCCGCTCGCTGTCCGCCGCCGACGTTTCGTCGCGACACGGCGGAGGCGTGTCGGTGAAATCCCGGGGGTGTCGGACCCTCGATACATCATGGAGCCATGACCACCGCCTCCGCTTCCTCGGCGACCGGATCGGCCTCCGGTGACGCGGCCGGCACGCCGGGAGCCGGCGACGCCCTCGCCGGGCTCCACCTCATCCTCGACCGTGAGCTCCTCGGCGTCCGCCGTCACGAGCTCGAGCTCGCGGGCCGCGTGCCCGAGAGCGTCCGGCCGCACGTCGACGCCTCCGCCGGGATGCTCGAGTTCCTCGTCGACGACGGTTCCGGCGGCGTCGTGGTCCTCGCGCTCGCGCCCGGCGCGCGCGGCGACACGGTGGTGCCGCTGCTCCCCGCGGCGCAGCCCACCGAGCCCGGCGGCCGGGACGTCTCGGCCGACGAGCCGTTCGACGAGATCGTCGGCGAGGCCGTCGAGGACGTGTCGCGCCTGCTCACCCACGTCGAGCACCCCGACGAGATGCGCGGGCTCGTGCTGCACCTCGGCGGGCGGATGCTGATGGTCTACGCCGACCTGTGGGAGCTCCGCGTCACGCTGTTGCCGTAGACCCCCGCAACGATCGGCCCCGCGGTCGCTCCTCCGTCACGCCCGCGCCGCCATCGGCGGGGGAGGTGCCGTGATACGGCTCAGGACCGAGGTGAAGAGGCCCAGGCCGTCGGTGCCCGGGCCGGTGAGCGCGTCGATGGCGTGCTCGGGGTGCGGCATGAGGCCGACGACGCGGCCGTCGGCGGAGCTGATGCCGGCGATGTCGCGCAGCGCGCCGTTGGGCGCGGGCTCCGTGTAGCGGAACACCACGCGGCCCTCGGCCTCGAGCGCGTCGAGGGTCGCGTCGTCGGCGACGTAGCGGCCCTCGCCCGACTTCAGCGGCACGGTGATCTGCTGGCCCACCGTGAACGCCGAGGTCCACGCCGTGTCGGCCTCCACGCGCAGCCCGACCTCGCGGCACACGAACCGCAGCCCGTGGTTGCGCACGAGCGCGCCCGGCAGCAGCCCCGCCTCGCAGAGGATCTGGAAGCCGTTGCAGATGCCGAGCACGGGCATCCCGGCGCGCCCGGCCTCGACGACCGGGCCCATCACCGGCGAGCGGGCGGCGATCGCGCCGGCGCGCAGGTAGTCGCCGTAGGAGAACCCGCCGGGCACGACCACGGCGTCGACCCCGCGCAGGTCGGCGTCGTCGTGCCACAGGCTCACGGCCTCGGCGCCGGCGTAGCGCACGGCGCGGGCGGCGTCGACGTCGTCGAGCGTGCCGGGGAACGTGATCACCCCGATACGACTCACTGCACCCTCCGCACGACCCACTCCTCGATCACCGGGTTGGCCAGCAGCGTGCCGGCGATGTGCTCGAGCTCGGCGTCGCCGACGGTGTCGTCGACCTCGAGCTCGAAGTGCTTGCCCTGACGGACGTCGGCCACGCCGCCGACACCCAGGCGACCCATCGCGCGGGCCACGGCCTGGCCCTGCGGGTCGAGGATCTCGGCCTTGGGCAGGACGTCCACGATCACGCGTGCCACGCCCTCCAGGTTACCGGGGCGCCGCGGGGGAACTCGGGTGGCGTGGAACTCGCTCACCTCGGTCATGCGTGCGTGCTCGCCGACACCGGCGCGGCCCGCCTCCTGTTCGATCCCGGCGCCTTCTCGCAGGGCTACGAGACCCTCGAGGGCCTCGACGCCGTGCTGATCACCCACCAGCACTTCGACCACCTCGACGTCGAGAAGCTGCCGGCGCTGCTCGAGCGGAACCCCGGCGCCGAGCTCGTCGTCGACCCGGGCACCGCCGAGCAGCTCCGCGAGCACGACATCGCCCACACGGTCCGCGAGCCCGGCGAGACGTTCACCGTCGGCGGCGCGAGCATCGAGGTCGTCGGCCACGACCACGCCGTGATCCACCCCGACATCCCGCGCATCCGCAACAACGGCTACCTGCTCGACGGCACCGTGCTGCACCCCGGCGACGCCTTCACCGTGCCCGAGCGCACCCCCGATGTGCTGCTCCTGCCCACGGCGGCGCCGTGGCTCAAGGTCTCGGAGGCCGTCGACTACCTGCGCGCGGTCGCGCCGCCGCTCGCCGTGCCGATCCACGAGGCCGTGCTCGCGAACCCCGAGCTGCACTACGGGATGTTCCGCAATCTCGCTCCCCAGGGCACCGAGGTCCGCGTCGCGCCGCGCGGGGAGGGCTTCGCCACGTGAGTGGAATGGGTCGCCGTGGCGACCCATTTCACTCACGTGCGCAGCATCAGGCCGTGATCGACCAGTGCTCGGGGTCGCCGGCGAGGCGGGGGCGGCGGGGGCCGCGGCGGGGCACGAGCTCGCCCGCCCCGAGCGGCGTCGCGCCGCCGGCGAGGGCGGCGTCGACGAGGGCCTCGGCCGTGCTCAGCGGGACGCCGACCGGCAGGGCGAGGTGCACGAGGTCGGACTCGACGCGTCGGCGAGCGGGACGCAGCGACTCGGCACGCCGGGGCTCGCTGCCGACGACCGGGCCGCGCCAGGAGCGGGTGACCGCGCCGTCGGCGCCGAGGCGGTGCACGCCGGCGTCGTCGACGAGCAGGCCGAGGTCGGCGGCCGCGAGCGCGGCGCGCGTGCCGGGCGAGACCGCCCAGCCCGGGGCGGCGAACCCGTCGACGGCGAGACCGAGGGCGTCGCGCGAGCGCAGCGCAGCGGTGAGGCGCAGGCCGGCCTCGTGGGCCGGCAGACGCCGGTAGGGGCGGCCGGACTCCACGTCGGGCCGGGTGCCGTGGAGCAGCGCCGCGTCACCGACGCGGCGGCGGGCGGTCGCCCAGGCGGCGACCTCGGGGTGCGGGCGCGGCCCGACCAGCCAGGTGGCGGGCACGCGGCGGGCATCGAGGGCGTCGGCGAGCGCGACGGCGGCGTCCAGCGGCGCGCCGGGCTGAAGGCCCGACACCGACACGATCAGACGGGTGGTCACGTGTCCCATGAGGCCAGCCGGAGATGCCGCCCGTGCGTCCGGGGGGTGAACACGGCGGCTCGGGTCGGCGACGGCCGAACGCCCAGCGCACGCCTCAGACGGCGGGGGGCCACTCGCGGCCGGTGAGGCGCGTGTAGGCCTCGATGTAGCGCTCGCGGGTGGCCATGATCACGTCGTCGGGCAGGGGCGGCGGCGCCTCGCCGGAGTGACGGTCCCACCCGGACGCGGGCGAGGTGAGCCACTCGCGGACGTACTGCTTGTCGAAGCTCGGCTGCACCGCGCCCGGGGCGTAGCCCTCGGCGGGCCAGAAGCGCGACGAGTCCGGCGTGAGCACCTCGTCGCCGAGCACCAGCGTGCCGTCCGGCGAGAGCCCGAACTCGAGCTTCGTGTCGGCGAGGATCAGGCCCCGCGACGCCGCGTACGCCGCGCCGCGCGCGTAGATCGCGAGGGTCTGGTCGCGCAGGGTGCCGGCGAGCTCGCGCCCGACCTGCGCCGCGACCGTCTCGAAGTCGACGTTCTCGTCGTGCTCGCCCATCGCGGCCTTCGTCGCCGGCGTGAAGATCGGCGACGGGAGCATGCTCGCCTCGGTGAGCCCGTCGGGCAGCGGGACGCCGCACACCGCGCCGTCGCGGCGGTAGTCGACCGTGCCCGAGCCCGCGAGGTAGCCGCGGGCGACGCACTCCACCGGGATCATCTCGAGGCGGCGCACGAGCAGCGCGCGCCCGCGGACCTCCTCGGGGATGCGCTCGTCGCGTGCGGCGACCAGGTGGTGGGCCACCGGCGGCGAGGCGATGTCGGCCCCGCCGAGGAGCTCGAACCAGAACACGCTCATCGCCGTCAGCACGCGGCCCTTGTCCGGGATCGGCGTGGACAGGACGTGGTCGAACGCCGAGATCCGGTCGGACGCGACGAGCAGCAGCGTATCGTCGTCGACCTCGTAGAGGTCCCGGACCTTGCCGGAGGCCAGGTGCGGGTACGAGCTCAGCGAGACCACGGGCGCGGAGGTTACGGGAGACAGAGATCAGGGGAGCACGCCGATGGGGGAGCGGAGCTCGACCCTCTTAGAGGATGGGCGCCGGCGCGTACGCCGCCGCGTCCGGGTGATCGGCGACGATCGCGTCGACCCGGCGGACGATCTCCGCGACCTGCGCCTCGGCGGCGCCGACGAAGGCGCGGGGGTCGCCGACGGCCGTGTCGAGGTCGGCGGACGAGAGCCCGAGGCGGGCGTCGGCGCCGAGCCGGGCGAGCAGGTCGTTGCCCTCGGCGCCCTTCTCGCGCATGTCCAGGGCCACCGCGCGGGCGTGCTCGGAGATGATCTCGTGCCCGGTCTCGCGGCCGACCCCGGCGCGCACCGCGGCCATGAGCACCGCGGTGGTCGCGAGGAACGGCAGGTAGCGGTCGAGCTCGCGGGCGATCACGGCCGGGTACGCGCCGAACTCGTCGAGGACGGTCAGGATCGTCTCGAGCAGCCCGTCGATCGCGAAGAACGCGTCGGGCAGGGCGACGCGGCGCACGACCGAGTCGGACACGTCGCCCTCGTTCCACTGCGCGCCCGCGAGCTCGCCGACCATGGCCGCGTTGCCGCGCAGCACCACCGCGAGCCCGTTGACGCGCTCGCACGAGCGGGTGTTCATCTTGTGCGGCATCGCCGACGAACCCACCTGGCCCGGGCGGAAGCCCTCGGTGACGAGCTCCTGGCCCGCCATGAGCCGGATCGTCGTCGCCAGCGAGGACGGGCCGGCCGCGAGCTGGACCAGCGCGGTGAGCACGTCCTGGTCGAGCGAGCGCGGGTAGACCTGCCCGACGCTGGTGAGGACCTCGGTGAACCCCAGGTGCCCGGCGACGCGGCGCTCCAGCTCCGCCAGCTTCTCCGACGAGCCGCCGAGCAGGCCGAGCATGTCCTGGGCCGTGCCGACCGGGCCCTTGATCCCGCGCAGCGGGTAGCGCTCGATCAGCTCCGTCACGCGCCGGTACGCCACGAGCGTCTCGTCGGCGGCGCTCGCGAAGCGCTTGCCCAGCGTGGTGGCCTGCGCGGCGACGTTGTGGCTGCGCCCGGCCATGACGAGCTCGGCGTTCTCCCCGGCGCGGCGGGCCAGGCGGGCGAGCACGGCGACGGTCTTGTCGGCGACGAGGTGCAGGGAGTCGCGGATCTGCAGCTGCTCGACGTTCTCGGTGAGGTCGCGGCTGGTCATGCCCTTGTGGGCGTGCTGGTGGCCGGCGAGCGCGTCGAACTCCTCGATGCGCGCCTTCACGTCGTGGCGGGTCACCCGCTCGCGCTCCGCGATGGACGCGAGGTCGACGCGGTCGACCACGGCGCGGTAGTCCTCGAGCACGCCGTCGGGCACGTCGACCCCGAGCTCGCGCTGGGCGGTGAGCACCGCGATCCACAGCTCGCGCTCGAGGACGATCTTGCGCTCGGGCGACCACAGACCGGTCAGCTCCGGGGAGGCGTACCGCGCGGCGAGCACGTTCGGGACCATCGGACCACTCACTCGGCCGAGCCTACGGGCCGGTCGGCGCACGCACCGTCGGCCGCACCCGGTCCGGGCATCGGTGCCGACTACGGTCGAGAGGCCCGTGAGTAGGTCGGGAGCAGGGAGAGGGGGGCGGATGGATCCGGTGGAGACCGACTCGTCCGCGCCCCTGCGCGTCCTGCTCGTCGAGGACGACGACGCCGACGCCGTCCTCGTCACCGAGCACTTCGCCGACGCCGACCTCACCGTCGACCTCGCGCGCGCCACCTCGCTGGCCGAGGCCGAGGCACTGCTCGACGGCGACGTCGACGCCCTCGACTGCGTGCTGCTGGACCTCGCGCTGCCCGACGCCGAGGGTTTCGACGGCCTGCGCCGGCTGCTGCATCTCGACGGGCCGGCGGTGCTCGTGCTCACCGGGCGACGCGACGAGTCGCTCGGTGCCGACGCGGTGGGGGTCGGCGCGCAGGACTACCTCGTCAAGGACGCGGTCGACGGGCCCGCGCTGGCCCGCGCGGTGCGCTACGCCGTCGAGCGCCGGCGCAGCGACTCGGTACGCCGGGCGCTGCGCGACGCCAAGCTCCGCGCCGACGAGAACGCCCGCCTCGAGCGCGGCCTGCTCCCCACGCCGCTGCTCGACGACCCGTCGATGCAGATCCTCGCCCGCTACGAACCGGGCTCCGAGCAGACGCTGCTCGGCGGCGACTTCTACGACGTCGTCGAGAGCTCCGACGGCCGCCTGCACGCCGTGGTGGGCGACGTCTGCGGGCACGGGCCCGACGAGGCCGCGCTCGGGGTCAGCCTGCGCATCGCGTGGCGCACGCTCGTGCTCTCGGGCATCGACCCGGAGCGCGTCCTGCCGACGATGCACGCGCTGCTGGTCAGCGAGCGCAACCACCCGACGCTGTTCACCACGCTGGCCGCCGTCACCGTCGACGCCACCCGCTCCCGGCTGACGCTGCGCCTGGCCGGCCACCCGCCGCCCGCGCTCGTCGGCGAGGGCGACGACACCCGGCTCCTGCCCAACGACCGCCTGGGCCTGCCGCTGGGCATCGGCGCCGGCAACGACCGCAGCTGGCCGCCGCTGGAGATCGAGCTCCCGCCCAAGTGGGCGCTGATGCTCTACACCGACGGGCTGATCGAGGGCCGCCAGGAGTCCGGCGACGTCCTGTGGACCGACGGGCTCCACGAGCTCCTCTGCGAGGTGACCGCGAGCCCTCCTCCGTGGCGCGACGACCCCGGGGCGATGCTGGACACCGTGATGGAACGGGTGCGGTCGCTGTCGACGGCGCAGACCGACGACGTGGCCGCCGTGCTGCTGGTGTCCGACCGGTGAGCGCGCCGACGATCGGGGCCGACGAGCGGGCGCCGGACGCCGGCGACGCTCCCCCGTCGACGGCCGCGCGCCCGCGACGCCGGGTGCGGGAGGGCCTGGGCCGCTGGTCGCTGGCCCGGATCCTCGTCGTCACCGGGTCGGTCGTGGCGGTCCTCCTGGTGCTCGCCGCGGTCATCGGGGCGATCGGGCTCTCGGTGCTCGGCGACCGGCGCGTCGAGCTCGTCGACGAGATCGGCCCCGCGCTCGTCGCCACCCAGCAGCTCGACGCGGCCACGGTCAACCAGGAGACCGGCGTCCGGGGCTACGCCCTGGCCCGGAGCCCGGACTTCCTCCTGCCCTACGAGCAGGGGCGCGCCGAGGAGGCGCGCCTGATCCCCGCGATCCGGGCCCTCGAGGCGAACCAGCCCGAGGCCCTCGGCGACCTCGCGGCCGTCGAGGCGGCGACCACCCGCTGGCGGGCGGTCTACGCCGACCCCACCGTCGAGGCCGTCGGCCGCGGGGCGCCGGGCCTGCCCCCGGAGGCCGGCAAGGCCGCCTTCGACGAGGTCCGCGCGGCGGTCGACGCCCAGCGGGACCGCCTGCTCGCGCTGCGCGACGAGGCCCGCGACGCCCTCGGCCGGGCGGCGACCACGCTCGCGGTCATCGGCGTCGTCACGATGCTCGGCCTGGCGCTGGGCATCGCGGGCCTGCTGCTGTGGCTGCGCCGCGTCGTCGTGGTGCCCACCCGCCGCCTCGCGGGCGAGGTGCGGGAGGTGGTCGACGGCGACCTCGACCACCACGTCACCGCCGCCGGGCCGCGCGAGATCAGCGAGCTGGGCGAGGACGTCGAGGCCATGCGCGTGCTCATCGTCCGCGAGCTCGCGGACACCGAGCGGGCCCGCGCGGAGCTCGACGCCCGCAGCCACGAGCTCGCCCGGTCCAACTCCGACCTCGAGCAGTTCGCCTACGTCGCGTCGCACGACCTCCAGGAGCCGCTGCGCAAGGTCGCGAGCTTCTGCCAGCTCCTGCAGCGCCGCTACGCGGGCCAGCTCGACGAGCGCGCCGACCAGTACATCGAGTTCGCCTCCGACGGCGCCAAGCGCATGCAGGTGCTGATCAACGACCTGCTCGCCTTCTCCCGGGTGGGGCGCCAGGGCGACCCGATGGAGGAGGTCGACCTCAACCGCCTGGTCGACCGCGCCGTCGAGAACGTGGCGGGCGCGCTGGAGGAGGCGGGCGGCACCGTCGAGCACGGCGACCTGCCCCGCGTGTCCGGCGCGCCGGCCCTGCTCACCACCGTGTTCCAGAACCTGCTGGGCAACTCGCTGAAGTTCCGCGGCGACGAGCCGCCGCGGCTGCGGGTGGACGCCGAGCGCGAGCCGGACGCCGACCGCTGGCTCCTGCGGTTCAGCGACAACGGGATCGGGATCGACCCGGAGTACGCCGAGCGGATCTTCGTCATCTTCCAGCGGCTGCACGCCCGCAACGCCTATCCCGGGACCGGGATCGGGCTGGCGATGTGTCGCAAGATCGTCGAGCACCACGGCGGCGCCATGTGGCTGGAAGCGCACCCGCCGCCCGGCACCACCTTCGTCATCGCCCTCCCCGCCCTGCCGGAGAGCGCGCCCACCGTCGAGCCCGCCGGATCCGCCCTGGAGGCCGCCCCGTGACCGAGCCGCTGACCGAGATCGACGTCCTGCTCGTCGAGGACGACGCCGGCGACGTCCTCATGACCCAGGAGGCGTTCGAGCACCACAAGCTGCGCAACCAGCTGCACGTGGTGTCCGACGGCGTCGAGGCGCTGTCGTTCCTGCGCCGCGAGGGCGAGTTCCCCGACGCGCCGCGGCCCGGGCTGATCCTGCTCGACCTCAACCTGCCCCGGAAGGACGGGCGCGAGGTGCTGGAGGAGGTCAAGAACGACGAGTCGCTGCGCAGTATCCCGATCGTCGTGCTGACCACCTCGCAGGCCGAGGAGGACATCCTGCGCAGCTACAACCTCCACGCCAACGCCTACGTCGCCAAGCCCGTCGACTTCGAGCGGTTCATCGACGTCATCCGGCAGATCGACGACTTCTTCGTCTCGGTGGTGAAGCTGCCGCGATGATGGCTCCGCCATGTGAGTGTTCTGGGTCGTCATGACGACCCAGAACACTCACCTGCGCAGCATCGACCTGCGCTCCGACACCGTCACCCGGCCCTCGCCCGCGATGCGCGAGGCGATGGCCGGCGCCGACGTCGGTGACGACGTCCTCGACGGCGACCCCACCCTCGCGAAGCTGCAGGCCCGCGTCGCCGACCTGCTCGGGGTCGAGGCGGCGCTGTGGACGCCGACCGGGTGCATGGCGAACACGATCGCCCTGATGCACCACCTGACACGCGGTGACAGGTTCCTCGCGCCGGTCGGCGCCCACGTGATCGAGGCGGAGCTCGGCACCTCGGCCTGGCTCGCCGGCGGGCTGCCGACGCCGCTCGCACACGACGCCGGCCCGGGCCGGCCGTCGCCCGGCGCGGTGCTCGCGGCGGCGGGCACCCAGGGGCCGTACTTCGGGCTGCGCACGTCGCTGCTGTGCCTCGAGAACACGCACAACGGGGCCGGCGGGGCGGTGACCCCGGTCGACGAGCACGCGGCGCTCGTGGCGGCGGCCCGTGACGCGGGGCTCGCCGTGCACCTCGACGGCGCGCGGATCTGGCACGCCGCGACGGCCCTCGAGGTCCCCGTCTCGGCGCTGACCGCGGGCGTCGACACCGTCAGCGTCTGCCTGTCCAAGGGCCTCGGCGCGCCGATGGGCTCCGTGGTCGCCGGGTCGGCGGCGTTCGTCGACGCGGCCTGGCGGCTGCGCAAGATGCTCGGCGGCGGCATCCGCCAGGGCGGCGTGGTCGGTGCGGCAGGGCTCGTGGCGCTCGACCAGGCCGGCGACCTCGCCGGCGACCACGCCCGCGCCGCCCGCCTGGCGTCCGGTCTGCAGGAGCTCGGCTGGCCGGTGATCGCCCCGGACACGAACATCGTCCTCGTCCCGACGTCCTCCCCGGCGCCGCTGGTGGCGTCGCTGCTCGACGTCGGCGTCCGCGCGGTGCCCTTCGGCCCCGGCGTGCGCTTCGTGACCCACCGCGACGTCGACGACACCATGATCGCGACGGTGCTCGACCGCGCCGCAGCCGTCCCGGCCCCCGCCTGAGTCGAGGCCCGGGGGGAGTACCAGCGATGCGGCATCGCTGGCGTCAGAAGCCAGGATCGCCACATCCTCGGTGTGGCGACACGCCGAGGCGTCAGCTAGGGGCGGACTCGGCCGGGCGGTCGGGCGCGGACTCGAGGTGGTCGAGGCGCCGGCGCAGGTCGCGCAGCTCGGCGAGGAGCTCCGCGTGCCGCAGGTCCGCCGGGTCGGCGCGGGGCGGCGCCGCCACGGCCTCGGACGCGTCGCGGGCGCCGACCTGCTCGAGGAACCACGTGGCGATCGCGGCGGTCACCGTGCCGAGGACCGCGATCCCCGCGAGCATCAGCCCGGCCGCGACGAGCCGGCCCTCGGTCGTCACCGGGGAGAGGTCGCCGTAACCGACGGTCGTGATCGTCGTCAGCACCCACCACAGGGCGTCGCCGAAGGTCAGGATCGTCGCGTCCGGGGCGTCGCGCTCCGCCTCGAACACCCCGAGCGCCGCGATGAAGCTCAGCAGGGAGATCGAGACGAGCAGGTAGCTGCCGACCCGGCCGCGGAAGTCGTCGCGCAGCACCCGCCCGAGCACCGAGATCGCCGCGACGAGCCGCAGCAGGCGCAGGAACCGGAAGAACGGCGCCGCGACCACGAGCAGGTCCAGCGGGTGGCGGAGGATGAACCGGCCCTTGCGCCGCGCGAGCGTGATGCGGACGACGTAGTCGACGACGAACACGCCCCACACCACCCACAGGGCCGCGTCGAGCCACCACCACGACGCCTGGCCCGGCCGGGTGGCGAGCACCTGGACGGCGTAGACGCCGAGGTAGAGCACCGCGAGCGCCGTCAGCGGGTAGTCGGTACGGCGCTCCCAGGCCTCCAGCCGCGGCTCGTCGTCCGGTTCCATGGCCACGGAGAGTAAGCCGCTAGAGCGTCGGGAACCAGCGCCCGAGTCGATCGACGCCCTCGCGCACGTCCGCGGTGGCGCCGGCGAACGAGAGGCGGATCCAGGAGTGGCCGTCGATCGGGTCGAAGTCGATGCCCGGGGCCACGGCGACGCCGGTCTCGGCGAGCATCCGCTGCCCGAACGCGAGGGTGTCGTCGGTGAGGTCGGCGACGTCGGCGTAGACGTAGAAGGCGCCGTCCGCGGGCGCCAGCCGGGTCAGGCCGAGGCGCGGCAGGCCGTCGAGCAGGATCCGGCGGTTGAGGGCGTAGCGCTCGACGTGCCCGTCCGCCTCGGCCAGCGACGCCGGGGTGAAGGCGCTCAGCGCCGCGTACTGCGCGGGCACGGGCGGGCAGACGGTGAAGTTGCCGGCGATCACGTCCACAGCCCGCCGCAGCCGCTCGGGCACGAGCAGCCAGCCCAGCCGCCAGCCCGTCATCGACCAGTACTTCGAGAACGACGTCACGACGATCGCCTCGCGCGAGGTGCTCCAGGCGCTCGCGGTCGGCGGCGCTGATTCCCCGGAGCCGTACTCGATGCCGTGGTAGATCTCGTCGCTGATCAGCTGGACGCCGTGCTCCTCGCACCAGCGGGCGAGCGCCGCCAGCTCGCCGGGCTCGATGACGCTGCCGGTCGGGTTGGCCGGGCTCGCCACGACGACGCCCTTCGGCAGGGTCTCCAGCTCCTCGAGCATCGCGACGGTCGGCTGGAAGCGGGTCTCCTCGCCGCACGGCAGCTCGACGACCTCGCAGCCCAGCGCCGCGAGGATGTTGCGGTAGCAGGGGTAGCCGGGGCGGGCGAGCACGACGGTGTCGCCGGCGTCGAACGCGGCGAGGAACGCGAGCAGGAACCCGCCCGACCCGCCGGTGGTGACGACGACGTCCTCGCGGCGCACGGAGTCGTCGTCGTACCGGGTCCGGTGGTGCGCGGCGATCGCGTCGCGGAGCTCGACGGTGCCGAGCGAGCTGGAGTAGCCGAGGATCTGCTCGTCCAGGGCCCGCGCGGCGGCGGCGCGGACGTCGACGGGCGCCGGGGTCGAGGGCTGGCCCGCGGAGAGGTTGACGAGGTCGCCGTGCGTCCGCGCCCGCTCGCCCGCCGCCGCCCAGACGTCCATCACGTGGAACGGGGGGACCGTCGCCCGCACCGCCGGGCCGAGGCGCGCCAGAGTCGTCACCTCATCACCCTGACACGACCTCAGTAGCCGACGTACGCCTCGCCCTTCGCCTCCGCCAGCACGCCCGGCACCTGGGACACCGACCCGTAGCGCTCGACCGCGTACCGGACCCCGGCGATGATGTTGTCGACCGGGTTCCGGATGTCGCCGTGCCCCGGCAGCTTGTGGGCGTCGAACGTCGGGCCGATCGTCTGCATCAGGCCCTGCGACGGCGTGCCCTTGGCGGCGTTGGAATCCACGGTGTTCACGGCGTTCGGGTCGCCGCCGGACTCGTGCTCGATGATCATCGCGATGGCTGCGGGGTCCATCTTCTCGGGCGGGACGCCGTGGGCCGCGAGGATCGCCATCGCCTCGCGGATCCAGTCGCCGACCTCGCCGGGCGGGACGGTCCCGGTGCTCGGGACCGGCGCACCGGTGCCGGTCGGGGTACCGCTGCTGCCTCCCCCGCCGTTGCCTCCCGCGTTGCCTCCCCCTCCGTTGCCTCCCCCTCCGCCTTCCTCGCCGGCGGAGCCGCCGCCGGGACTGCCGCCCGGGCCGCTGCTACCCGGGACCTCGACCGGTCGCCACGGCAGCGGGGTACCGGGCGGCGGGGCCATGACCGCGGCGTCGGGGCCGGCGAGCGCGGTGAAGGTGGTGATGCCGTCGGCGAGACCCCGCAGCCTGGTGGCCGCGCCGGCGAGCTCGGCCTCGGCACGCTGCACCGCGGCGCGCGCCGCCTCGATCGGACCGCGCAGGGCGTCGGCGGCCATCCGGTCACCGAGGTCGGGCGGGGCGTCCGGGGTCGCGGCCGCCTGGCTCCGCGCCGCACCGGCCAGCGCGAGGGCCTGCGCCACCTGCTGGTCGACCTCGCGCTTCAGTCCCTCGAGCGCGGTGCTGATCCCGTCGAGCGTCGTCCCGGCGTCGGTGATCGCCCGGCGATCGCGCTCGCCCGCCTTCCCGAAGGTCCCGACCCACTCGCCGAACGCCGCCGCGCCCTCGCCCTCCCAGCGACCCTCGACCGAGGCCCGGCCCCGATCGACCGTCCGCACGGATCCCTCGACGCCGTCACCGATCGCGAGGACCTGCGCCGCCGACGCCCGCACCGCGCCCGGGTCGGCCGTCCGCAGCCGCGCGGCGATGCCCGCCAGCTCCGCCGCCGCCGGCTCCGCGGCGAGCTGACCCTCGACGTCGCCCGGCACGGCTCAGTTCCCGCCCGTCGTGAGGGAGTCTGCGGCGGAGCGGTCGGTCTCCTGCATGACGCGCATCGTCGCGTCGAGCGCCCGGTCGGCCTCGCCGAGACGGGCACCCGCGGCATCGAGGTCGGTGACCAGCGCGTTCCTCAGCGCCGTCATCGCGTCCACGAGCGCCGCCGACGCGGCGAGCCCGCCGAACTCCGGCGCCGGCGTCGGCCCGAGCAGGTCGGCGAGGCCCGGCATCCGCGCGGACTCGCCCGCGACGGCCGTGCGTGCCTCCTCCAGCGCGCGGGTGTCGAGGGCGAGGTCGGCCATGTCTCGAACGGTAGGCGCGAGCGCCGCGACGCAGGGGCCGTTCGGGAGAACCCGCCTCAGTAGCCGACGTACGAGTCGCCGCGCGCGACGGCCTCGACCCCGGGCACCTCGGACACCGAGCCGTACCGGGCGATCGCGTACCGGACCCCGGCGATGATGTTGTCGACCGGGTCGGTGATCTCCCCGTGCCCGGCGAGCTTGTAGGAGTCGAACGTCGGCCCGATCGTCTGCATGAGGCCCTGCGACGGCGTGCCCTTGTCGGCGTTCGAGTCCCAGTTGTTGATCGCCTCGGGGTCGCCGCCGGACTCGTGGTCGATGATCGTCGCGATGTCGTCGGGGTCCATCTTGTCCGTCGCCACGCCCTCGGCCTGCAGGATCGCCATCGCCTCGCGGATCCAGTCGCCGACCTCGCCCTCCGGGCCGCCGGTGGGCGTCGCGGCGCCGGTCGCGGTGGCCGCGTCGCCGTTGCCCGTCGACGCGCTGGTCACCGCGCCGCCCTCCGGGTCGCGGTCGTCGGTCCCCTGACCGTCGGTGTCGCTGTCCTCGGCACTCTGACCCCCGGCGTCGCGGTCGCCCGAGTCGCGGTCGCCCGAGTCGCGGTCGCCCGAGTCGCGGTCGCGGGCGGCGTCGTCGTCGTCGTCGGACGGATCCTCGGCCCGATCGGAGGACGAGTCATCGTCTCCGGAGTCCGCGTCATCGTCGTCGATGGTGTCGGCATCACCGGCCGGTTCACCGGCGGCGGACGCTTCGGAAACCGGCGCGTCGCCATCGGACTCGCTGTCGGCGTCGAGATCGGCCGATGTCCCCGTGAACCCGTCATCGCCGGAGCTCGGGTTCTCTCCTGCCGACGCTTCGGAATCCGAAGCATCGCCGGTGTCGGACTCGGCGCTGTCGAGGTCCGCGGACGTCCCGGTGAACCCATCGTCGCCGGAGGACGAGTCACCCCGCTCAGACGCTTCGGAAACCGAAGCATCCCCGGAATCCGATCCGTCCTCCCCGACGCTGTCCGAGTCCGCCGACCCGTCGTCACCCGAGCCCGAGTTCTCTGCTGCCGATGCTTCGGAAACCGAAGCATCTCCAGAATCGGAGCCGTCCTCCCCGGCGCCGTCAAGGTCCGCGGACGTCCCGGTGAACCCGTCGTCGCCGGAGGACGAGTCACCCCGTTCAGACGCTTCGGAAACCGAAGCATCCCCAGAATCCGAGCCGTCCTCCCCGGCGCTGTCCGGGTCCACCAACCCGTCGTCACCCGAGCCCGAGTTCTCTCCTGCCGATGCTTCGGAAACCGAAGCATCCGCAGAATCGGAGCCGTCCTCCCCGGCGTCGTCCAGGTCCGCCGACGTACCCGTGGACCCATCGTCGCCGGAGGACGAGTCACTCGCATCAGACGCTTCGGAAACCGAAGCATCCCCATCGGAACCGCCGTTGGCGTCGAGATCGGCTGACGTTCCCGCGAACCCGTCGTCACTCGAGGACGCGTCATTCGCGTCCGATGCTTCGGAAACCGAAGCATCCCCACCGGAACCGCCGTCGGCGTCGAGATCGGCTGACGTTCCCGTGAACTCATCATCACTCGAGGACGTGTCACTCGCGTCCGATGCTTCGGAAACCGAAGCATCGGATCCGTCCAAGTCCGCGGAGGTCCCCGTGAACCCGTCGCCACCCGACGAGTCGCCCGCGTCGGACGCTTCGGAAACCGAAGCATCGGCGTCGCATTCCCCGGCGCTCGAGTCCAGCCACGAGATGTCCGTGAAATCGCCGGATCCGCCGCCACCGCCCGAGATGGCGATCCCCTGCGACCCGCTCGTGCCCACGGACGCCGGGGTGGTGGGCGCCGGCGCGAGGGGGCGCGTGTCGGGGATCGGTAGACGCGAGAAGGCGGTGAGGTCGCCCGCGAGCTCACGGACTGCGGTCGCGGCGTCGCCCAGCATCGTCTCGGCGCGGGCGACGGCGGCCCGGGCGGCCGCGGTCGGTTCGGCCATGGCGCTGGCCACGAGCTGCTCGGCGAACGGAGCACGCGCGGGATCCGCCAGCGCCTCGGCCCGGACACGCCGGGCGGCGTCGAGAGCGCGGGACACGTGGGCATCGACCTCGCGCCGCATGCCCGCGAGCTCCTGACCGGCGCTGTCGATCCGCGCGCGCAGACGGCCGGTCGCGTCGATCGTGCGGACGCCGGCGCGTCCCAGGTCGTCGAGGTAGCCCGTCACGGCGTCGGCGCCGCGCCCCTGCCAGGCGGCGCGGACGTCGTCGCCGTGCCGGCCGAGCGCGCGCAGTGAACCGTCGACGCCCTCGGACATCGCGGCGAGCCCGCGGCCCACCCCGTGCAGGACCTCCGGGTCGACCCGCTGGGCGCGGGCCACGAGCGCGCTGAGCTCCTGCCCGCCCGGCTGCGCGGCGAGCTCGCCGACGGCGTCGAACGCCACGTCAGGCCGCCAACGACGCCGCCGCGTCGCGGTCGGTCGCCTGCACCGCGGTGAGCGCCGCGTCGAGAGCGCGGTCGAGACCGTCCAGTCGGGACCCCGCGGCCCCGAGCTCGGCGTCGAGCGCCCGCCGCAGCTCGTCGAGCGCGCCCATCATCGCCCCGGCCGACGCGAGATCGCCGAGACCGGAACGCGGCACCGTGACCCGGTCGATCATCGCCGGCACCCGGCGTGCCTCGGCGGCCACGCCGGCGCGCGCCTGCTCGAGGGCCGCGGGGCCGAGGACGAGGTCGGGCATGGGCGGGAGAGTAGGTCGGCGCCTCGCGCCGGTGGTGCGCTTTCGGAGAATCAGGCGCGGACCGGCATCGCGACCCGGCCGGCGGCGGCGTCGCGGGCGATGTCGGTGCGGTGGTGGCCCCCGGGCAGGTGCACGGCAGTGAGGCGCGCGTAGGCGTCCTCGCGGGCCGCGTCGAGGTCGGCGCCCGTCCCGACGACCGACAGGACCCGCCCGCCGCTCGAGACGACGGCCCCGTCGTCGCGGCGGCGGGTGCCGGCGTGCAGGACGCCCGGGTCGTCGGCGCCGCGGATGACGTCGCCGGTCCGCACCGCGCCCGGGTAGCCCTCGGCGGCCACGACGACCGTCACGGCGGCGCCGTCGGACCAGGTCGGGGCGGGCTCGTCGGCGAGGCGGCCGTGGGCGGCCGCGGACAGCAGCGAGGCCGCCGAGCTGCGGAGGAGGGCGAGGACGACCTGGGTCTCGGGGTCGCCGAAGCGGCAGTTGAACTCGATCACCTGCGGGCCCGACGACGTCAGCGCGAGCCCGGCGTAGAGCAGGCCGGAGAACGGGGCGCCGCGGGCGGCGAGCTCGGTGACGACCGGGGTGACGATCCGCTCGACGACCTCGTCCACCAGGCCCTCCGACGCCCACGGCAGCGGGGCGTAGGCGCCCATCCCGCCGGTGTTGGGGCCGGCGTCGTCGTCGCCGAGGCGCTTGAAGTCCTGGGCCGGCGGCAGCGGCACCACCGTCGTGCCGTCGACGACGCAGAACAGCGAGGCCTCGGGGCCGTCGAGGAACGACTCGAGCAGGACGGGGTGCCCGCCCTCGAGCACGGCGGCCGCGTGGCGCCGGGCGGCGTCGAGGTCGGACGTCACGAGCACGCCCTTGCCGGCGGCGAGCCCGTCGTCCTTGACCACCCACGGAGCCTCGAAGCGGGAGAGGGCGGCGTCGAGGTCGCCGGGGTTGTCGACGGACTCGCTGCGCGCGGTGGGCACGCCGGCGGCGGCCATGACGTCCTTGGCGAACGCCTTGGAGCCCTCGATGCGCGCGGCGGCGGCGCTCGGCCCGAAGCAGGCCACGCCGGCGGCGCGCAGCGCGTCGGCGACGCCGGCGACGAGCGGCGCCTCGGGACCGACGACGACGAGGTCGGCGCGCCACGACCGCGCGAGCGCGACGACCTGGTCGGCGTCGGTCGGGTCGGCGAGGCCGGGGTGCTCGGCCAGCGCCGCCGTGCCGGCGTTGCCGGGGGCGGCGGCCAGCGCGGTCACCTGCGGGTCGCCGGCGAGGGCGTGCAGGAGAGCGTGCTCGCGGGCTCCGGAACCGATGACCAGGACGCGCACGGGCGACACGCTACGGGCCGCCCGCGCGAGGCGAGCTGGCGGCTTTCCTGACGTTGAACGTCAGCGTGGCCGCCACGCTGACACGAGGAGTTGTTCATCGCGCCGACGAGGAGGACGGGTGGCGGGGTGGGGCGGGCCCCGGAACACTGCGCGCGATGACGATGCCGGGGCCCTCGTTCACCCGTCGCTCCGCGCTGTGGGGCGGCATCGCCGCCGCGGGCGCGCTGGCCGCCGGCTGTGCCGACACGCCGGTCGGTGCCGCGGCGCCCGCGCCGACCGGGGCCCCGCCGCCCACGAGCCCGTCGCCGGCCCCCGCCCCGGGAGGGACCGCGCCCGGCGGACCCGACCGCATCATGGTCGTCGGCCACCGCGGCGCCTCGGGCTACCGGCCGGAGCACACGCTCGCCGCCTACGAGCTCGCGATCCGGATGGGCGCCGACGCGGTCGACGTCGACCTCGTCCCGACCCGCGACGGCGCGCTCGTCGCCCGCCACGAGCCCGAGATCGGCGGCACGACCGACGTCGCGAGCAAGCCCCAGTTCGCCGCGCGCCGCACCACCAAGCAGATCGACGGCACCACGGCCACGGGCTGGTTCACCACCGACTTCACGCTCGCCGAGCTCCGCACCCTGCGGGCGAAGGAGCGCATCCCCGAGACCCGCCCGCACAACACGCTCTACGACGACCGGTTCCCCGTCGTCACGTTCGACGAGGTCCTCGACCTGCTCGACCGCCTCGCCGCCGAGCTGCGCCGCCCCGTGGGCGTACTGCCGGAGGTCAAGCACTCGACCTACTTCGCGAGCCTCGGCCTGCCCGTCGAGCCGGCGCTCGTCGACACCCTGCGCCGGCGCGGCAAGGACGGACCCGACTCGGGCGTGATCATCCAGTCCTTCGAGACCGCCAACCTGCGGGCGCTCAAGGCCCAGGTCGGCTGCCCGCTGCTGCAGCTCGTCGACTCCGCCGGGACCCGTCCCGCGGACCTCGTCGCGGCGAACGACCCGCGCACCTCCGATGCGCTGCTGACCCCGCAGGGCCTGCGCGACGTCGCCACGTACGCGGCGTGGCTCGGCCCCAGCAAGGAGTGGATCGTGCCGCTGGGCCCGGACGACGCCGCCGGCCCGCCCACGCGGCTCGTCGCGGACGCGCACGCCGCGGGCCTGCGCGTCATGCCCTACACGTTCCGCAACGAGAACGAGTTCCTGCCGCTGCAGCGCCGACGCGGCGGGGCCGGCGCGCCGGCGGACACCTACGGCGACGCGTTCGGTGAGTACCAGCAGTTCGTCGCGGTCGGCGTCGACGCCGTGTTCAGCGACGACCCCGACACCGCGCTGCTCGCCGTGTCGACGTGATCGCTCAGGGCGCCAGCCGCCGGTCGACGTAGCACCAGCGCCACGTCTCGTCCGGCTCGTGCGAGCGCATCACCGGGTGGCCGGTGTCCTCGTGGTGCTTGGACGCGTGCCGGTACGGGCTCGAGTCGCAGCACGCCACGTGCCCGCACTCGAGGCACTTCCGCAGGTGCGCCCAGGCCGTGTAGCCCGCGGCGGTGCAGTCGGGGCAGATCAGCGTCTCGCCGTCACGCGCGACGGCGTCGGGCCTCGGGTCGGTCGCGACACCGGAGGTGCCGATGCTCAGGAGGTGTTCGCAGGCGCCCACCCCATCGAGTCTAAGCGGAGGGAACGTCCCGCAGGACCGTCTCGTCGCGCCCGGGTCCGACACCGATCGCCGACACCGGCGCCCCGGAGAGCTCCTCGATCCGCGCGACGTAGTCACGGGCCTTCGCCGGCAGGTCCTCGAAGCGGCGCGCGGCGGAGATGTCCTCGAACCAGCCGGGCATCGTCTCGTACACCGGCGTGGCGGCGACGACGTCCGACTGGGTCATCGGCATCTCGTCGACGCGCTGGCCGTCGACCTCGTAGCCCACGCAGATCGGCACGTTCTCGAGCCCGGAGAGCACGTCGAGCTTGGTGAGGAACAGGTCGGTCAGGCCGTTGACGCGCACCGCGTACCGGGCGATCACGGCGTCGAACCACCCGCAGCGGCGGCTGCGCCCGGTGGTGACCCCGAACTCGCCGCCGGTCTTGCGCAGGTACTCGCCGTCCGCGTCGAACAGCTCGGTCGGGAACGGTCCGGAGCCCACGCGGGTGGTGTAGGCCTTGAGGATCCCGATCACGCGGTCGATGCGCGTGGGCCCGATGCCAGAGCCGGCCGCGGCGCCGCCCGCGGTGGGGCTCGACGACGTGACGTACGGGTAGGTGCCGTGGTCGACGTCGAGCAGCGTGCCCTGCGAGCCCTCGAGCAGCACGGTCTCGCCGCGCTCGAGCGCCTGGTTGAGCGCGAGGCGGGTGTCGGCGATCCGGTGGGCGAAGCCCTCGGCGTGGCCCAGCACGGTGTCGGCGACCTCGTCGACGTCGAGCGCGCGCCGGTTGTAGATCTTGACGAGGATCTGGTTCTTGAGCTCGAGTGCCGCCTCGACCTTCTCGCGCAGCAGCTTCTCGTCGAGCAGGTCCTGCATCCGCACGCCGACCCGCGCGATCTTGTCCTGGTAGGCGGGCCCGATGCCGCGGCCGGTGGTGCCGATCCGGGACTTGCCCAGGAACCGCTCGGTCACTTTGTCGATGGCCACGTGGTACGGCATGATCACGTGCGCGTCCGCGGAGATCAGCAGCTTGCCCGTGTCGACGCCCTTGGCCTCCAGGCCGGCGAGCTCCTCGAGCAGCACCCCCGGGTCGACCACCACGCCGTTGCCGATCACGTTGGTGACACCCGGCGTCAGGATCCCGGACGGGATGAGGTGCAGGGCGAAGTTCTTGCCGTCGGGCAGCACCACCGTGTGGCCGGCGTTGTTGCCGCCCTGGTAGCGCACGACCCACTGGACCTGCTCACCGAGGATGTCGGTGGCCTTGCCCTTGCCCTCGTCGCCCCACTGGGCGCCGATGAGCACGATGGCCGGCATGTGACACTCCCTGACCTCGACTCCGGTGCACGCACGGGAGTGCAGGCCGCCCGTGCAACGGAAGGGTAGTCCACCGGTGTCACAGCGCTCGTCGTCACCGGGGGCCCCGACGGCTGTGGTGACCTGCGGGGACCCGGCACGGACACGCTGGGGGGCCGGGGCCGCCGGGCTCGGGGCCGTGATCACGGACCTCCCGGCGCTGCCGGCACGGGGTGACGTCGACCCCCTGCTCGACGACCTCCCCACCGGCGGGCGCCTGGTCGTGGCCGGTGACGACGCCGCGCTCGCCGCCGTCCTGGTCCGCCTGCTGCGTCGCGAGCGCCTCGACGTCGAGGTCGCCGTCCTGCCCGCGCCCGGATCGGCCGCGGCGTCGGTGTGGGGCCTGCCCGCCGACCCCGCGGCGGCGCTCGCCCTGGCCCGCGACGGCACGGCCCGCCCGGCACCGCTGGTGCGCGACGACCACGGCGGCCTCGTCGCCGGCCACCACACGGTCGGCCCGGTGCACGGCGAGATCTACTGCGAGGAGCACCGGGTGCTCTCCGGCGACGCCGCGGCGATCACCGTCGCCCCCGACCCGGACGGCGGGGTGCGCGTCACCGTGGCCGGGCCGCGACGGCTCGGCGGGCTGCGGGCCGGGCTCGTCACCGAACGGTCGGGGCGCGCGGTGCAGCTCGGGTGCCGGCCGCCGGTGACGATCGTGCGCGACGGCGTCCCCGCGGACCGGCCGGTGGCGCGGCGCAGCTGGTACCGGCACACCGAGGACTGGCGCCTCGTCCGGCCGTGACGCCCGGTGGTCGGCCACCGCGGGACGATCAGCGGGGTCCCGACCCGATGGTCGCCCGCCCGACTGCGCTGGGCGACCACTGGGCCACCGTCCGTGCCCACCCGCCGAGGGTGAGGTGTGCCCGTGCGGGGCGGGGGTATGCCAGTCACATGCTGGCGGTGGTGCTGCTCCTACCGATCGTGATCATGGTCGTCGCGTGTCTGCTCGAACGCTTCGAGGCCCACGCCGTCGTCGGCAAGCCCGCGCCGCGGGTCCGCCGTCCCCTCGCGATCGAGCCCCCCGCGCCGTCGCTCACGCTCGTGCCGGGCGCCGACGAGGACGACACCGAGGACAGCGCCGACGACAGCCGCGAGGACGAGTCGCTCGCCCCGGCCACCGGGCTCCGCAAGGCGTCCTGACCGGGCCTCACTCGTCGCGACCGAGCCGGCTGCTCGTCGTCGCCGTGACCGCCTCGTCGCGGTCCATCCCCGCCGCCGTCAGCAGGTCCACGAGCATGGACCGGATCTGGGCGATCACCACGTCCGCCGAGTAGCCGCCACCGTGCGCCGGCACCGTCCCCACGGTGTCCAGCAGCGCGCTGCGGGCGCCGTCGGTCGACTCGCCCGCCGTCAGCTCGCGCCGCAGCTCCGCGGTGTCCTCGGCCAGGCGGCGCAGCACGGCGACGAGCTCGGCGTCGGTCTCCTCGCCCTCGCGGATCGCGGCGTGCGCGCGCCGCGCGAGGACGCGGGCGTTGCGCAGCGCCAGGTCGACCGGGTGCACCGCCGCGCGGATGCGCCCCAGCTCCCCGCGGTGGCGGCGGCGCAGCGGAGCGATCGCGGTGATCTCGAAGCCCGCGTCGACGGCGTCGACGAGCGCGTCGACCCGCCCCTGCGTGGCCCGCGCCCGGGCGAGGACCGCCGCCGCGGCCTCGAGGTCCGCCGCGTCCAGGGCGTCGGCGGTCCCGATCAGCACCTGTTCGAGCTCGGTGAGCAGCGCGGTCAGCCCGCGCCGGGCCCGGGTGAGCGGGTGCGAGGGCAGCGTCGCCGCCGTCGCCAGCCCGATCGCCGCCCCGATGATCGTGTCGATCCACCGGGAGAACGCCGCGGTCGTCCCAGGCGGCTGCAGCGTCGCGACCAGCACCGCCGACACCGCGGCCTGGTTGAGCAACAGCGCGCCGACGTCGAACAGCAGCGCGGCCAGGAGCGTCAGGCCGACGACGACGCTGATCTGCCACCAGCCGGGGCCGATGAGCACGACGATCAGGTCGCCGACGGCCACCCCGACGCTGACCCCGGCCGCGAGCTCCACCGAGCGGCGCAGCCGGTTGGTCACCGACACGCCGAGGACGAGCACGCACGCGATCGGCGCGAAGAACGGCAGCGGGTGACCGACGACGTCGCGCGCCACCAGGTACGCGACCCCGGCCGCCAGCGCGCACTGCAGCACCGGCAGCCCGGAGTCGCGCAGCCGCCGGGCCCGGCTGCGGGCGAGCCGTTCCAGGCGGTTCACGGGACCCTCAGGCGAGACCGAGGACGGTCACGGCCTCCGGGTCGCAGTCGGCGAGGAGCTGGACGCAGCGCTCGACCTCGTCGGTCTCGCCGATCGCCTGCGCCGCCTTCGCCAGCGCCGCGACCGCGCGCAGGAAGCCCTGGTTGGGCTCGTGGCTCCACGGCACCGGGCCGAAGCCCTTCCAGCCGTTGCGGCGCAGCTGGTCGAGCCCGCGGTGGTAGCCCGTGCGGGCGTAGGCGTATGCGGCGACGTGCTCGCCGGCCGCCCCGGCGCGCTCGGCGAGCTCCGCCCACCCGGCCGAGTAGGTCGGGTGGTCGGCGACGACCGCCGCCGGGTCCTCGCCCTTCTCCAGCCGCGCGGCGGGCTCGGGCGCCTCCGGGAGGTAGGTCGGCTGCGGTCCGAGCAGGTTGTGCCCGTGGCCGGCACCCGGCCCCATCGGGATGGTCATGCCCCGATTGTCCGCCCGAGCGCCCTCGCCTCAGCGACCCAGGGTCTGCCCGGTCGAGCGCAGGTTCTCGCAGGCCGTGGTGACCCGCTCGGCCATGGCGACCTCGGCCTTCTTGTTGTAGCTGCGCGGGTCGTAGGCCTTCTTGTCGCCGACCTCGCCGTCGACCTTCAGCACGCCGTCGTAGTTCGAGAACATGTGCGCGGCGATCGGGCGCGTGTAGGCGTACTGGGTGTCGGTGTCGACGTTCATCTTCACGACGCCGTAGTCGAGCGCCTCGTGGATCTCCTCGAGCAGCGAGCCCGAGCCGCCGTGGAAGACCAGGTCGAACGGCTTCGAGCCGTCGGCGAGGCCGAGCTTGCGCGCCGCGACCTCCTGGCCCTCCTTGAGCACCGAGGGGCGCAGCTTGACGTTGCCCGGCTTGTAGACGCCGTGCACGTTGCCGAACGTCGCCGCGAGCAGGTAGCGGCCCTTCTCGCCGCCGCCGAGCGCGTCGACGGTGTGCTCGTAGTCGCCGGCGGCGGTGTAGAGCTTCTCGTTGATGTCGTTGGCGACGCCGTCCTCCTCGCCGCCGACGACGCCGATCTCCACCTCGAGGATGATCTTCGCCTTGACGGCCTCCGCCAGCAGCTCCTGGGCGATCTGGAGGTTCTCGTGCAGCTCCACCGCCGAGCCGTCCCACATGTGGGACTGGAAGAGCGGGGGCTTCCCGGCGTCGACGCGCTCCTGGCTGATCGCGATCAGCGGGCGCACGAACCCGTCGAGCTTGTCCTTCGGGCAGTGGTCGGTGTGCAGCGCGACGTTGACCGAGTACTTCTCGGCGACGACGTGCGCGAACTCGGCCAGCGCGCTCGCGCCGGTGACCATGTCCTTCACCGACTGGCCGGAGCCGAACTCGGCGCCGCCGGTGGAGAACTGGATGATCCCGTCGCTCTCCGCCTCGGCGAAGCCGCGCAGGGCCGCGTTGATCGTCTCCGACGAGGTGCAGTTGATCGCCGGGAAGGCGAACGCGTTCGCCTTCGCCCGGTCGAGCATCTCGTTGTAGACCTCGGGGGTCGCGATGGGCATCGTCGTGCCTCCCAGGGCGTCGACAGCGTTCGACAGGTGCCGGCCGGGCACCGGGGCGGACACGGTCCGGCCGGACGTCGGCGCAGTATGACGCAGCCGCGGGATCCGGCGCCTCCTCGTCCGGTGTGACCCGTTTCCCGTTCGGTGGCCGCCTGCGCCACGCGGGTGATCCGCAGACGGACCCTCGTCCCCACCGGGACCACAGGTGGTGAGCGGCTATCGTCGGTGACGTGGCCCATCCCGGCGAGAGCGCCGTCGAGCGCACGCTCGGCAGCCTGCGGGCCATCGACGCCGTCGCGCCGGCCGACGCCTCGGTGGTCCATCCCTCCGCCCGCCCGTCCGGGCCACCCGGTCCGCCGCGGCCCGGCCCGGGGGGTCCAGGGGCGCCGCCGAGCGGCCCGATCGCCACCCAGGACCAGGCGCCGCGCACGCTCGAGGACCTCTACCGCGAGCACCGGATGCGGTTCGTGCGTCTCGCCGTGCTGCTCGTCGACGACCCGGCGACCGCCGAGGACGTCGTCCAGGAGGCGTTCACCGGCCTGCACCGCCACTGGGGCCGGCTGCGCGACGAGCACGCCGCGCTGGGCTACCTGCGCACGGCCGTGGTCAACGGGTCACGCTCGGTGCTGCGGCGCCGGCGCACCGCGCGGGAGTACACGCCGCCGCACACCGCCGACGCCCGCTCCGCCGAGTCGCTGGCGATGCTCTCCGCCGAGCACCAGGCCGTGGTGGGCGCGCTGGGCAAGCTGCCGCGCCGCCAGCGCGAGGTGCTGGTGCTGCGCTACTACGGCGGCCTGTCCGAGGCGGAGATCGCCGAGGCCACGGGCATCAGCAAGGGCACGGTGAAGTCGACGGCGAGCCGTGGTCTCGAGGCCATCGGCAAGCTGGTCGACGGCGGATGAGCCCCGAACGCCCCCTGGGTCCCGTCGGTCCCCGCCGCTAGCATCGGCCGGGATGGACGACGAGCGGCTGCTGTCCGAGGCCCTGCGCGCGCACGCCGCGGGCGGGGTGTCCTCCCCGGGCGGCACGCCGAACGCGCCGGCCACTCCCCCCGCGGCCGCTCCGGCCCAGGAGGAGCAGGACGCCGGCGGGTCCCGCTGGCGCGACCGCTTCCGGCCCCTGGGCCGCAAGAAGGGCGACGCCGCCGATCCGGCGCCCGAGACGGTCGCGCACCCCGTCCCGTCGGCCCCGCCCACGGGCCCGGCCGGGCCCTACACCGCACCCCAGCGGGGCGGCCCGCCGATGGCGCGTCCCGCGCCCCGTCCGACGGGACCCTGGCCGCAGAACGGGCCGCAGAACGGGCCCCAGGGCCCGCCGACCGCGGGTCGGCCCGCGCCCCCGCCGCCGACCGGTCCCGGGCGCGTGCCCGGGCCGGGTGTCCCCCAGCAGCGGCCCGCGCCGGGTGCCGCGCCGCCGCCCCCGCCGCCGGACGACACGGCCGGCCCGACGGCCTGGACGCCGGCCCGGATCGCGTGGTGGTCGGGGGTCGCGCTGCTCGCGGGCGCCATCGCCGGCGCGCTCGCCGCCGTCGGGACGCTGGGACTCCCGGGCTGACCCTGGCCTGACACGGGCTTCACCCCGAGGCACGCCAGGGTGACCCGGAGGCCCACGCCCAGGTCCACCGCGTACGGTTTCGAGACGTGTCGCCCACACTCGCCACCGCCACGACCACGGTGCAGGCCCTCGGCCCCGAGTGGCTCGACCCGCAGTACATCATCACCTCGCTCGGGCCGTGGGCCCTCGTCGGCGTGTGCCTGATCATCTTCGCGGAGTGCGGACTGCTGATCGGGTTCTTCCTGCCCGGCGACTCGCTGCTGTTCATCACCGGGCTCGCGGTGGTCACCGGCCTGATCGACACGCCGCTGTGGCTGGTGTGCGTCCTGCTGGTGGTGTGCGCCTTCGCCGGCAACGCGCTGGGCTACTACATCGGGCTCAAGGCCGGGCCCGCGATCTTCGACAAGCCCGACTCGAAGCTCTTCAAGAAGGAGAACGTCGAGCGGACGCAGAAGTTCTTCGACAAGTACGGCAACCGGGCCATCGTGCTCGGGCGCTTCGTGCCGATCGTGCGCACGTTCATCACGGTCATGGCCGGGGTCGGGCGCATGGACGCGCGCCGCTACCTGACGTTCTCGCTGATCGGCGGCGTCGCCTGGGCGGCCGGGGTGACGCTGCTCGGCGCCGGGCTCGGCCAGTTCGACATCGTCAAGAACAACATCGAGATGATGCTCATCCTCGTGGTGGCGCTCTCGCTGGTGCCGATCGCCATCGAGATGATCAAGGCGCGGCGCGAGAAGAAGCTCGGCGCGCAGGGGCTGGCCGAGGACGTCCTCGACGGCGCGAACGAGGAGCCCACGCAGATCATCGACACGCGGCACCGCGACCGTTAGATCGCGGCGTGCGCGCGGACCCACGCGTGCATGGCGATCCCCGCCGCGACGCCGGCGTTGATCGAGCGGGTCGACCCGAACTGGGCGATCGAGAGCACGGCGTCCGCGCCCGCCACGGCCTCCGGGGTCAGGCCCACGCCCTCCTGACCGAACAGCAGCACGCAGCGCCGCGGCAGCGCTGCCGTCTCCAGCGGCGCGGCCCCGGGGCCGTTGTCGACCGCGACCACCGCGAGGTCCTCCGCCCGCGCCCACGCGAGCAGGCCCGCGACGTCGGCGTGGTGGTGCACGTGCTGGTAGCGGTCGGTGACCATCGCGCCCCGCCGGTTCCAGCGCCGCCGGCCCACGACGTGCACGGCGGCCGCGGCGAAGGCGTTGGCGGTCCGCACGATCGTCCCGATGTTCGCGTCGTGGTGCAGGTTCTCGATCGCGACGTGGAACGGGTGGCGCCGCGCGTCGAGGTCGGCGACGACCGCCTCGCGGCGCCAGTACCGGTAGCGGTCGACGACGTTGCGCCGGTCGCCGTCGGCGAGGAGCTCGGGGTCGTAGCGGGGGTCGTCGGGCCAGGCTCCGGGGCCGCCGGGCCACGGTCCGACGCCGACCGGGCCCGGCCCGGTGCGCCACTCGGTGGGACCGGGCTCGTCGGTGTCGTCGGGCTCGTCGGGGCTGGTCACAGCCCCAGGTCGGCCAGCCCGAGCAGCGAGCGGCAGGCCAGGCCGCGGGCCTCGACGGCCTCGGTCGCCCCCGTCGCGCGGTCGACGACGGTGACGACGCCGACGACCTCCGCGCCGGCCTCGACCAGCGCGTCGACCGCGGTCAGCACGCTGCCGCCGGTGGTCGAGGTGTCCTCGACGGCGAGCACGCGGCGCCCGGCGACGTCCGGGCCCTCGATCCGGCGCTGCATGCCGTGGGTCTTGGCCGCCGCGCGCACCACGCAGGCGTCGACGGGCGGTCCGGGCGCGTGCATGACGGCGAGCGCGACCGGGTCGGCGCCCATCGTCAGCCCGCCGGCGGCGTCGTAGGTCCAGTCGGCGGTCGCCTCGCGGACGAGATGCCCGATCAGCGGGCCCGCCTCGTGGTGCAGCGTTGCGCGGCGCAGGTCGACGTAGTAGTCGGCCTCCTGCCCCGACGACAGCGTGACCTTGCCGTGGACGACGGCCAGCGCGGCGACCAGCTCGGCGAGCCGGGCGCGGGACTCGACGTCGATCGCTGGACTCATGGGTCGAGCTCCGCTCCGCTTCGTCTCCCGAGCGCGTTCATCCGCGCCCCGTCGCCGTCCGGGCCGCCAGGGCCCGCAGCATGCCGCGCGGGACCACCCGCGTCACGCCGACGATCGCCTTGTACACCGCTCCGGGCACGGACACCGCCTTTCCCGCCTCCAGGTCGTCGAGGCCCTCCGCGACCACCGTGTCCGCGTCCAGCCAGAGCCAGTCCGGTCCCTGGCGGTCCTGCCCGAGGCGCGCGTGGAACTCGGTGCGCGTGAATCCCGGGCAGAGTGCCATGACCCGCACGCCCGTGCCGCCCAGCGACAGGGCGAGGTTCTGGGAGAGCGCCGTGACGTAGGTCTTGCCAGCGCTGTAGACCGAGCCGCGGCCGGGCAGGAAGCCGGCCACGCTCGACACGTTGACGACGTCGCCGCGCCCGCGGGCCACCATGCCGGGCAGGGCGGCCGCGGTCAGCTCGAGCACCGCGGCCATGTTGACCTCGTAGTTCGCGCGCAGCGCCTCGGGGTCGGTGTCGACGAACTCGCCGGGCGTCGCGTAGCCCGCGTTGTTGACCAGGAGCGCGACCGGGGTCTCGCCGAGGCTCAGGCGCTCGACGACGCGGCGGCGCCCGGACGCGGCGGCGAGGTCGGCGACGAGCACCTCGACGTCCACGCCGTGCCGGGCGCGCAGACGCTCGGCGAGGCTCTCGAGGCGGCCGGCGTCGCGGGCGACGAGCACGAGGGGGTGGCCGGCGACGGCGAGGCGCTCGGCGAACGCGGCCCCGATGCCCGAGCTGGCGCCGGTGACGAGCGCGGTGCCGGTCCGCGCGCCGCGGGGCCCGCGCCGGGCGGCCAGGGCGCCGGCGAAGGTCGTGCGACGCATCCCGGACGACACGCGCAGCGCCGCGAAGGGCACGAGGCGCGACGTGCCGACCAGGGCCTTCATGCCGACGCCGGGCGTGGAGACGGCGCGCCCGGCGGCGTGGTCGGCGAGGGCGGCGCCCGCGACGGCGTCCGCGTCGGGCGGGGCGAGGCGCAGGGGGACGGTGTGCCGGGTGCTGTTCCCGACACCGGGAGGGGTCGGGCACACGACGGTGAGCGTGAGGCCGGCCCTGTTGTGCGCCTGCGCCAGCGACTCGGTCAGCATCGCGACGTAGGCCTGCGCGGCGCCGTCGAGCCCGGCCGCCCCGGCCAGCGGGAGGTACGCGCCGGGGCCCGCGGTGGTGATCACGCCGCCCGGGCCCGGGTGCCCGCGGGCGATCATCCCGGGCAGCGCGGCCCGGACGAGGACCAGCGCCGCGGCGGCCGTGCCGTCGAGCGCCGCGCGGACGTCGGCGGGGTCCGCCTCGGGCAGGCCCTCGGTGCTCGCGGGCGCGGGGCCGACGACGAGCAGGTCGATCGGTCGCGTGCCGGTCTCGAGGCGGCGGGCGACGAGGTCGAGGTCGTCGGCGTCGGCGAGGTCACCGGGCAGGACCTCGGGCTTCGGCTCCCCGAGCTCGTCGGCCAGCGCCTCCAGCGCGCCGCGCTCGCCGCCGGCGAGGACGAGCTCGTCCCCGGCGTCGTGCAGGCGCCGGACGAAGGCACGGCCGAGGTCGGTGTCGGCCGACGTGACCAGGGTCCGGCGCGGAACGGGTCCGCTCACCGCCCGGAGGACGAGCTGCTGCGGGCGCCCGGCCCGAACTCGTCGTCCTCGACGTCGTAGGGGATGTCGGCGGGGCGGTCGCGGTGGGTCTGGCGGGGCTCGCCGGGGTCGTCGGTGTCGACGTCCTCGTCGGCGGCCTCCGGGGTCGGACCCGGGCCGTAGCCGTCGTCGTCGCCCCCGCCCGCGGCGTCCTCGAGCGCCACGGACAGCTCGACCAGCGCCTGCAGCAGGCCCTGGACGCGGTCCGGGTCGGCGCCCGGGTCGGTGGTGGCGAGCACCCAGGTGTCCTCGGCCCAGACCAGCGGCACGTCGTCGCCGACCATGTCGGCGGCGCGCGCGACGTCGGTGGTGATCAGCGGGCGCGCCTGGGCCACCGAGGTGACGAAGGCGTAGCGCTCGCCGACCTGACCGAGCGAGTCGAGACCCGCGTCGTCGGGCAGCGGGGCCGAGGGCAGGCGCAGCTCGATGGCCACCGGCAGCGTCGCGACCCCGCGGACCGCGGCGACGATCCCGGTGATCTGGCCGGCCTGCTCGTGGTCGAAGACGTGGGCGAGACGCCGGCCGCCGGGGCCGGGGACCGCGCCGGTGGCGAGGTCGAGCGCGCGGCCGTGGCCGCCCTGGTGCACGGCGCCGTAGCGCCAGCGACTCGGCAGGACGGGGTCGACGTCGACGAACTCCCAGCTCTTCTGCTCGGCCCACTTGCGCCGGTCACGACGGTGTCCGCCGGTGCGGGCGCGGTCGGAGAGCAGCAGCAGCGCCCCGCCGCCCGCGGCCAGCGCCGCGATGACGAACCAGACCCAGGCAGGCACGCACGCAGGGTACGACGCCCACGTCCCCCCATCGTGCAGGCCGTCCTCGGCGCGCCGGGCCCATGTGAGCGGTTTCCGTCCCTGTGGGGGCAGGAACCACTCACATGGAGCCCGGCAAACCGGTGGTGGGGCGCGGTTAGAGTCGGTGATCGTGAGCGCCACGCTGGTCGCGCGGGACCTCGCCGCCGCGCACGGCGCCCGGGTGCTGTTCTCCGGACTCGATCTCGTCGTCGCTCCCGGCGACGTCATCGGGCTCGTCGGGGTGAACGGTGCCGGGAAGTCGACCCTCTTGCGTCTGCTCGCCGGCCTCGCGGCCCCCGACCAGGGCTCGGTCGCCGTCTCGCCGGGGACGGCCACCGTCGGGCACCTGCCGCAGGAGACCGCGCGGGTGCCGGGCGAGACCGTGCGCGGCTTCGTCGGCCGCCGCACCGGCGTCACCGCCGCCGCGGCCACGCTCGAGGCGGCGACGACCGCGCTCGCCGAGGGCGCGCCCGGCGGCGACGACGCCTACGCCGTCGCGCTGGAGCGCTGGCTCGACCTCGGCGGCGCCGACCTCGAGGAGCGCACGGCCGAGGTGGCCGCCGACCTCGGGCTCGACGCCGCCCTGCTCGACGCCACGATGACCTCGCTGTCGGGCGGGCAGGCCGCCCGCGCGAACCTCGCCTCGCTGCTCCTGGCCCGGTTCGACCTGTTCCTGCTCGACGAGCCGACCAACGACCTCGACCTCGCGGGGCTCGACCGCCTGGAGCGCTGGGTCCGCGAGCTGCGCGCCGGCACGGTGCTCGTCAGCCACGACCGCGAGTTCCTCGCCCGCACCGTGACCTCGGTGCTCGAGCTCGACCTCGCCCAGCAGCAGGTCACCCAGTACGGCGGCGGCTACGAGGCGTACCTCGCCGAGCGGGAGACGGCCCGCCGGCACGCCCGCGAGGCCTACGAGGAGTACGCCGACAAGCGCTCCGAGCTGACCTCCCGGATGCAGACGCAGAAGCAGTGGGTGGAGAAGGGCGTGCGCAACGCCCGCAAGAAGGCGACCGACAACGACAAGTTCATCAAGCACCACCACGCGGCGACCGCGGAGAAGCAGGCGGCGAAGATCGCGCAGACCGAGCGTCGCCTCGAGCGCATGGAGGTCGTCGAGGAGCCGCGCAAGGAGTGGGAGCTGCGGATGTCGATCGCGGCGGCGCCCCGCTCGGGCACCGTCGTGGCGACGTTGGACGCAGCCACGGTGCACCGGGGCGACTTCACCCTCGGCCCCGTCACCCTCCAGCTCGACTGGGCCGACCGCGTCGCCATCACCGGCGCGAACGGCGCCGGGAAGTCGACGCTGCTCGCGCTGCTGCTCGGGCGCCTCGCCCCCGACGAGGGCCGGGCGTCGCTCGGGTCCGGCGTCGTCGTCGGCGAGGTCGACCAGGCCCGCGGCCTGCTGACCGGGTCGACGGCCCTGCTCGACGTCTTCTCCCGCGAGCCCGAGCTCGACCGCTGGCCCACCGCCGAGATCCGCACGCTGCTGGCGAAGTTCGGCCTCGGCGCCGAGCACGTGCACCGCGGCGCCGACACGCTCTCGCCCGGCGAGCGCACCCGCGCCGCCCTCGCGCTGCTGCAGGCCCGCGGGGTGAACCTGCTGGTGCTCGACGAGCCCACCAACCACCTCGACCTCGCCGCCATCGAGCAGCTCGAGTCCGCGCTCGCCTCGTTCGGGGGCACCCTGCTGCTCGTCTCGCACGACCGGCGCCTGCTCGCGGGCGTGTCGACCACCCGGGCGTGGCACGTCGACGCGGGGAAGGTCCGGGAACTGCCGGTCTGATGAGAACGTTCTCATCCCGGCGCCACGGACGGCTCATCCACGACGGCGAGGGTGGCCGCATGGCTCGTTCGACGTTCGCCGCTGCGCTGGTGCTCGCGGGACTCGCGGTCGGCGCGACCGCGTGCGACACGTCCGGCGAGGTCCCGCTGCCGGCCCCGGTGTCGGTGCCGTCGGTGCCGGGCGGGGCGCCCGCCCCGGCGCCCGAGCAGGACGACGACGACGGGACCGTGGCGCCGCCGCCCGCCGGGGAGCAGGGGGACGATGACGGCGCCGACGACGGTGACGACGGCTGACCGTCCCCTCGGTCTCCTGCGTGCCCACGGCGCCCCCAGCGCCCGTGTCCGGATCGTCGCCTGGGTGCTGCTGCTCGTGCTCGGCAGCCTCGCCGTGGTCACCGTCGTCACCTGGCAGCTCCTGATCCGCGCCACCGACGCCCGCATGGACACCGCCCTGCGCACCGAGATCGAGGAGTTCACGGCGCTCACCGCGTCGGGCCGCAGCCCCGCCGACGGGGCGCCGTTCGCGTCGGTCGACCAGGTGCTCCGGACCGCGATCACCTACAACCTCGCGCGCCCGAACGAGAAGTTCCTCGGCTACCTCGACGGCGTCTTCCGCTACCAGAGCCGCCAGCAGAGCCCGGTGCTGCTGGCCGGCGACCCGGGGTTCGCGCGGCTCGCGGGGTCGGTGCCGGCGCCGGTGGAGGCGCGCTACGAGAGCGCGGCCGGCGAGGTCCGCTACATCGCGGTGCCCGTGACGCTGGCCGGCGACCCGGCGCGCGGCGTCATCGTCGTCGCCTACTTCGCCGACCAGGAGCGCTCGGCCGCCGACGACGCCGCGCTGCTCATGGTCGCCGCCGGTGCCGTCACCGCGGTGCTCGCGGCCGTCGCCGCCTGGCTGGTCGCGGGCCGCATCCTGCGCCCGGTGCGCGACGTCGCCGACACCGCGCGCGCCATCACCGAGACCGACCTCTCCGCGCGCATCCACGCCGGCGCCGACACCCGCGACGAGCTCGGCGCGCTGGTCCGCGCCGTCAACGCCATGCTCGACCGCGTCGAGGACGGCGCGCGGGCCCAGCGGCGCTTCGTCGACGACGCCGGGCACGAGCTGCGGACCCCGATCACGATCGTGCGCGGACACCTCGAGGTGGTCGACGTCGACGACCCCGCCGACGTGCGGGCGGCCGTCACGCTGGTCGACGACGAGCTCGAGCGGATGAACCGCATCGTGTCCGACCTGCTCGTGCTCGCGAAGGCCGAGCAGCCCGAGTTCGTGCACCCGGCGCCGACCGACGTGCCCGCGCTGCTGGAGGAGACGCTGCGCAAGGCGTCGGGGCTGGCGGACCGGCAGTGGGCGCTGGTCGGGGCGGGCGAGCCCCTCGTCGCCGACCTCGACGCCCAGCGCGTGACGCAGGCGCTGCTCGTCCTCGCCGACAACGCCGCCCACCACACCGTGCCGGGCGACCGGATCGTGCTCGGGGCCGCCGCCGACACGTCCACCGTCCGCCTGCGCGTGGCGGACACCGGGACCGGCGTCGCCCCCGCCGACCGCGAGCGCATCTTCGCCCGCTTCGCCCGCGGCAGCGGGTCGGCCCGGCGCTCCGAGGGCGCCGGGCTCGGCCTCGCCATCGCCGGCGCGATCGCCGGAGCGCACGGCGGCCACGTCGAGGTCTCCGACGGCGTCGGCACCGGGCTGCCCGGCCAGAGCGGGCCCGGCGCCACGTTCACCCTGGTCCTGCCCCTGCGCGCCGATCACGAGGTCCCGTGAGCAGCATCCTGATCGCCGAGGACGAGCCCCGCATCGCGTCGTTCGTGGAGAAGGGCCTGCGCTCGGCGGGGTTCGCGACGACCGTGGTCGACGACGGCGTCACCGCCCGCGACCAGGCCCTCGGCGGCCACCACGACCTGCTCGTGCTCGACATCGGGCTGCCCGGTCTCGACGGGTTCGCGGTCCTCGCCGAGCTCCGGGCGTCGGGCTCGCGGATGCCGGTGGTCGTGCTGACCGCGCGGGACAGCGTCGCCGACACCGTCGCCGGCCTCGAGGGCGGCGCCGACGACTACATGGCCAAGCCCTTCCGGTTCGAGGAGCTCCTGGCCCGGGTGCGGCGGCGGCTCGCCGACGCCGGTGCGGGCGAGGTGACCGTGCTGCGCCACGGGACGCTGTCGCTCGACCTGCGCTCCCGGCAGGCGACGGTCGACGGGGTGACCGTGGACCTGTCGGCGCGCGAGTTCGTGCTCGCCGAGACGTTCCTGCGCCACCCGGGGCAGGTCCTGTCGCGGGAACAGCTGCTCTCCCGGGTCTGGGGCTACGACTTCGACCCCGGTTCCAACGTCGTCGACGTCTACGTCCGGTACCTGCGCCGGAAGCTCGGCGCCGAGAGGATCACGACCGTGCGCGGCATGGGGTACCGGCTGGGCTGAGGCGATGTCCCGGCCGGCGGTTACTGGCTGGTACGTCTCGCTGAGCGAGAGATACCAGCCAGTAACCGGACCTCAGTCGTCGACGGGGCCGTCGTCGACGGGGCCGTCGTCGTCCCGGTCGTCGAGGTCGTCGTCACCGGGACCGTCGTCGTCACGGTCATCCCGGTCGTCGTCATCGCGGTCGTCGAGGTCGTCGCGGTCGAGAACGCCGTCGTTGTCGTCGTCATCGTCGTCGCGGTCGAGGCGCCCGTCGTCGTCATCGTCGTCGTCGTCCACGGGCGCGACCGGGGCGGCGGGGATCGGCAGGGCCGGGCCGGACGACGAGCCCGGCACGGCGGGCACGGACACGGCGACGGGGACGGGCGCGCCGTCGGTCGCCGCGCAGCCGGTGAGGGCCAGCGCGCCGCCGAGGGTGGCGAGGACGAGCAGGGAGCGGGTGCGGGTCATGCGGGCCTCCGGGGTCTCGCGCGGGCGTCCCTCGCCCGGCAGACACCAGCGTCGGCGGCGCCCGTGAGGTCCCCGGGAGACCGTGATGAGGGCCCTCTCATCGCTCCCGGAGGGCCTCGCGGGCCAGGTCGACGAGGCCTTCGTCGTCGCGGGCGGCCCCGCGGCGTGCGGCGCGCGCGAGGACGTCGTCGCCGAGTCGGGCGGCCAGCGACTCGCGGAGGGTGGCGAGGCGCGCCGCGTCCGGACCGAACAGCGGGCCCCCGGAGCGCCGCGCGGCCAGGCCGCCGAGGAGCTCCGCGGCGAGCTCGTCGCGCCGGTCCTCGGCGAGGAGCTCGGCGACGCCCCGCAGGCCGACCCACTGGTGGGTGCGGTTGCCGGTGCCGCGCCAGTGCTCCAGCGACGCCAGCGCGGAGCGTGCCGCAGCGGCGGTGTCCCTGGCGCGGGCGCGCAGCGAGGTGACGGTGACCAGGGCGACCCCGAGCGCGTACTGCTCGCCGACGTCCCGGGCGAGGCGCACCGCCTCCTCCATCCGCTCGAGGGCACCCGCCGGGTCGCGGTCGGCGCGGACCTCGCCGGCGAGGTAGGCGATCCAGGGCGCGAGCAGGGGGTCGCCGATCCCCCGGACGGTGGCCGCGAGCGCGTCCGCCTCCGCCTCCGCCGCGGCGACGTCCCCGCCGTAGGCGGCCGCCAGCAGGCGCGAGCCGACGGCGAGGAGCCCGACACGGTCGCCCGCCGCGGCGAGTCGCTCGGCCTCGGCCGCTGCCCGCGCGCACTCCGGGACGCGCCCGGCGAAGAGGTCCAGCTCGGCCTGCAGGTAGGCGAGGACCGCCGCGGCGCGATCGCCGGGCGCGACCACCGCCCGACCGGCGGCGACGTGCGCCCCGGCACCCTCCAGGTCGCCCGCGAACCGCGCCCCGCCCGCCGCCACGGCGTGCACCGCCGCGTGCGCCGGGCCGAGGTCCGCGCCGGACGTCAGCAGCGCGTCCGCCCAGGCGAAGATCTCCGGGGTCATCCGGACCTCGGCGACGTCGACCAGCCGGGCCGTGATCGCCGCCGCGTGCGCCGGGTCGTGCTCGGTGCTCCACGCGACGGCCGCCCGGACCTCGTCCCACTCCGCCGTCACGGCCGCGAGCCGCCGCGCGGCGTCCGGACCGGCCAGGGCGCCCTCCCGTTCGAGGAACGCCAGCACGTGGTCGGCGTGCCGCCGCCGGGTCGCCTCCGACCCGCCGGCCTCGCCGAGCCGCTCGCGGGCGTAGGCGCGGACGGTCTCGAGCAGGGCGTAGCGCGACGGCCCGCCGCGGGCGTGGTCGACGGACGCGGTGACCAGCGACTTGTCGACGAGGTCGGCGAGCACCCCGTCGAGGTCGGGATCGTCGGCGACGGCCCGCGCGGCGGGCAGGGTGACGCTGCCGGCGAAGACGGCCAGCCTGCACAGCACGTCGCGTTCGCGCTCGGAGAGCAGGCGGTAGGACCAGTCGACGACCGCGTGCAGGGTCCGGTGCCGGAGGTCGGCGCCGCGGTGGGGGCTGCGCAGGAAGCGACGCTGGCCGGGGAGGTCGGCGGCGAGCTCGGCGGGTGAGAGCACGCGCATCCGGGCGGCGGCGAGCTCGAGGGCGAGCGGGAGGCGGTCGAGGAGCCGGCACACCTCGGTGACCGCGTCCCGGTTGCCGTCGGACAGCACGAAGGCGGGGTCGGCGGCGGCCGCCCGTTCGACGAAGAGCGCGACCGCGGCCTCCTCGGCCAGCGGCGGCACGGGACGCACGCGCTCGCCGGGCACGCCGAGCGGCTCGCGGCTGGTGGCGAGCACGGCGACCGTCGGGCACGCGGCGCCCACGTCGGCGACCAGCGCGGCCACGGCGTCGACGACGTGCTCGGCGTTGTCGAGCACCAGCAGCAGGCGCCGGCCGCGCAGGACGGCGAGGACATCGGTGCCCGCGGCGCCGGGCGCGCCGACCGCCGCCACCACGGCCGGGGCGACCTCGGTGCCCGCGGTGACGGTCGCGAGCTCGGTGACGACGACCCCGTCCGCGAACGCCCCGCCGACCGCCGCCGCCACGTGCCGCGCGAGCGTCGTCTTCCCGACCCCGCCGGGCCCGACGAGGGTCACCGGACCGTCCCCGATCGCGGCCGTGATCCCGGCGAGCGCGGTGTCGCGGCCGAGCAGCGCGGGCCCCGGCGGTGGAACGAACGCGCCGTTCGCTGCTTCTAGGGCAACGAACGGCGCGTTCGCTGCAACCTCGGGGGCCGGTGCGCCCGCCAGCACCCGGGCCTCGAGCCGGCGCATCTCCGGTCCCGGGTCGAGGCCCAGCTCGTCGGCGAGCAGGCGGCGGTGGGCCGCGACGGCGGCGAGGGCGTCGCCCGCCCGGCCGGCACGGTGCAGCGCCTCGACCAGGAGCTCGCGCCGGCGCTCGCGGAACGGCGCCGCGGCCACCAGCTCCTCGAGGCGCGCGACGGCGTCGCCGGGGCGGCCGAGGTCGAGGTCGGCCTGCGCGCGGGCGTCCTCGAGGTCGGCGCGCAGCTCGTCGAGGCGGGCGGCGACCGGCCGGAACGGGTCCTCGTCGGCGAACTCCGCGAACGCCGGGCCGCGCCACAGCGCGAGGGCCTCGTCGAGGAGATCGACGCCGCCCCCGGACCGGGAACGATCCCGCAGCACCACCGCCGCCGTCGCGTCGAGCCCGTCGGGCGGCAGGTCGAGCACGTAGCCGGGCGGCTCGGTCCGCAGCACCCCGTCCCCGAGCACCCGCCGGGCCCGCGCGACCGCGCTGTGCAGGGCGGCCTCGCCGTGCGCGGGCGGGTCGTCGGGCCACACGTGCGCGACGAGGCGGTCGACGGCGACCACCCGCCCGGGCTCGAGGGCCAGGACGGCGAGCAGCCGGCGCACGCGCGCGGAGCGGACCGGGGCGTCGCCGACCGCGATCGCGCCGAGCACCCGCACCAGGGCCATCACGCCCCCCTCCACCTGCGGCGGGAGCGTAGCGCCGCTTGACAGCCTGCCGACCCGATGCTTGCATGACTGCATACATTGCAGAGTTGCAAGGAAACGAGATGGACGAGCGGGAACGCCTGGCGGCCAGCTTCGGCGACATGCGGCGCGCGATGATCCCCGCGTTCCTGCTCGACCTGCTCGACGCCGTCGAGGGTGGTGACGAGCTCTCGCTGACCCAGCTCGCGACGCTCTACGTCCTCGACGCCGGCGAGCCGGTGTCCCTCGGCGCCCTCGCCGAACGGGTCGGGCGGTCGCACTCGGCGACCAGCCGGCTCGTCGACGCCCTCGTGCGCCGCGGCCTGGTCGAGCGCCAGGAGCACCCCACCGACCGGCGGGTCCGCCGGGTCGCGATCAGCAAGGACGGCCAGGGCCTGCTGCGCCGCCTCGAACGCACCCGGGCCGACGCCCAGCTCGAGATCATGAACCGCCTCGCCCCCGCGGACCGGGCCCTGGTGGGACGCGCGATGGCCCTGCTGGGCGACGCCGCCGCGCAGCGGCAGGAGACGAGGCCGTCATGACCGCACTGGTGCTGTCCCTCGACGCGATCGACCCCGACGACCCGGCGACGCTCGGGCGGGTCGGCGGCAAGGGGGCCAACCTCGCGGCCCTCGTGCGCGCCGGCCTCCCGGTCCCCGGCGGCGTCTGCGTCACCACGGAGGCCTACCGGCGCGCGGTCGGCGCGGCGCTCGACGGGCTGCTCGACACCGATACCGAGGTCCTGGGCGAGAAGGCCCGCGCCGCCGTGCTCGCCGTCCCGGTCCCCGCCGACGTCGCCGACGCCGTGCGCGCCGCGTGCCCCGACGGCCCGGTCGCCGTGCGCTCGTCGGCCACGGCCGAGGACCTGCCCGACGCCAGCTTCGCGGGCCAGCAGGACACCGAGCTCAACGTCGTCGGCGCCGACGCGGTCCTCGAGGCCGTCCGACGCTGCTGGGCGTCGCTCTGGACCGACCGGGCGGTCGCCTACCGCGGCGCCCAGGGCATCGACCACGGTGCCGTCGCCCTCGCCGTCGTGGTCCAGCGGATGGTCGACGCGCGGTGGGCCGGCGTCCTGTTCACCGCGAACCCGGTCACCGGGCGGCGCGGGCAGTCGGTGATCGACGCGGCGCCGGGGCTGGGCGAGTCCGTGGTCTCCGGGTCGGTCGATCCCGAGCACCTCATCGTCGACCCCGACGGCACGATCGCGCAGCGCCGGGCCGGGGTGGGCGGGTCGGTCGTGCTCGCGCGGGCCGGCGGGGGCACCGAGTCCGTCGCCCGCACCGACGCCGCCGCGCTGGACGCCGGGCACGTCCGGGCGCTCACCGACCTCGGCCGCCGCGCCGAGGCGCTGTTCGGGGCGCCGCAGGACACCGAGTGGGCGATCGACGGCGACGGCACGGCCTGGCTGACGCAGTCGCGGCCGATCACCACGCTCTACCCGCTCGTCCCGGGCCGCCCGGGGCTGCGGATGTTCCTGTCCGCGAACGTCGCGCAGGGCGTGTTCCGCCCGTTCACCCCGGCCGGGCTCTCCGCGGCCCGCCACCTCGCGACGGGGGTCGCGCGCCTGCTCGGGACGCCGGTCGACGACCCCGAGCAGGGCCCGCCGATGGTGTCCGAGGCCGGCGAGCGGGTGTTCGTCGACCTCACCGACGTGCTGCGCAGCCGCGTCGGGCGCGCCGGCGTCCGCGGCGTGCTCGGGGTGATGGAGCGGCGCTCGGCCGAGGTCATCGCCACGCAGCTCGACCGGCCCGAGCTGTCGGTGACGCGGCGCTCGCCGCTGCCGGCGCTGCGCCGCGTCGGCCGCGTGGCCCTGCGCTACCGCATCCCGCTCCACGTCCTCGGCGCCTGGATCCGACCTGCACGGGCCCGCGAGCGGGCGTACACGCTGGTCAGGGACGCGGAGCGGACGCTGCCGTGCCCGGCGGGCGCGAGCCGCGCGGAGCGCCTCGACCGGGCGCGGTGGATGCTCTCCGACGGGTTCGCGCCGATGGCGCCGCGGATCGCGCCGGCCCCGGCCGCCGGGTTCCTCGCGCTCGGGCTCGCCGCGAAGGTGCTCGGCGACCGCGCGCGGCCCGGCGAGCTCGGCACGGTGCTGCGCGGGCTGCCGCACAACGTCACCACCGAGATGGACCTGGCCCTCTGGGACCTCGCCGTCCGCCTGCGTGACGACCCGGCGGCGGTCGCCGCGCTGACCCGGGGCGACCGCCCGCCCGGCCTCGACGCCTTCCTCGCTGAGCACGGCCGGCGCGCGGTCGCCGAGATCGACCTCGGCCTGCCGCGGTGGTCCGAGGACCCGGCGTACCTGCTCGGCGTGCTGGCCAACTACGTGCGCCTCGACGACCCCGCGCGCACCCCGGACGCCGTGTTCGCCCGCAGCGCCGCCGAGGCCGAGACGACGATCAGCACCCTCGCCGGGCGCGCCGGTGGCCTGCGCGGGCGGGTCGTGGCGTTCGCGCTGCACCGCGCCCGCGCGCTCGTCGGGCTGCGCGAGCTGCCGAAGTACTGGCTGGTCACGGTGCTCGGCGCCGCCCGGGCCGAGGTCGCCGCAGTAGGCGCCGAGCTGGCCGCCGCCGGGCACCTCGAGGACGCCGGCGACGTCTTCTTCCTCAGCCTCACCGAGGCCGGCGAGGACCTCGACCGCCGCGCCCTGGTTACGCAGAGAAGAGCCACCTACGAGCGGGAACTGCGCCGCCGCCACGTCCCCCGCCTCGTGCTCTCCGACGGCACCGAGCCCGAGGCGCTGGCCGACCCGGCGCCCGCCGAGGACGGCGCGCTGACCGGCGTCCCGGCGTCGGCGGGCACGGTCACCGGCAAGGTCCGGGTGATCACCGACCCGCAGGGCGCCCACCTCGACCCCGGGGACGTCCTGGTCTGCCCCTCGACCGACCCCGGCTGGACGCCGCTGTTTCTCACCGCCGGCGGGCTGGTGATGGAGATGGGCGGGTCGAACTCGCACGGCGCCGTCGTCGCCCGCGAGTACGGGCTGCCCGCCGTCGTGGGTGTGCGCGACGCCGTCGCCCGCCTGGCCGACGTGGCGTGGGTGCGCGTGGACGGCACCAGCGGACGAGTGGAACCTCGACGCGGATCCGGGTCCGGCGCGGGAGCTGACGTCGGCCACCAGCCCGCGGCGCCGCGCGTCGGCACGTCACGCGACGGAGGAGCGTGAGGTGCCGAACCGGCTTGCCGCGTCAGCGCAGTCGGTAGAACCGGAAGATCTCGTGGTCCAGCTCGTCGAGGACCTCGACGCCGCCGAACCCCGCGTCGCGCGCGTATCCCTCGAGCGTGTCCCGGCGCATCACGGTGCCGGTGCCCACCGAGCCGGGCGTGGACAGCCCGTCGGGCAGGCAGCACATCAGCGAGAAGCCGTAGAACAGCCGCTCGACCTCGTCGCCGTCGGGCGCGAACGCGTCGGCGACCTTCTCGTCCATGAGCAGCACCGTGCCGCCCGGCGCCACGGCCCGGCGCATCGCGGCGAGGACGCCGACGGGGTCGGGCATGTCGTGCACGCACTCGAACGCGCAGACGAGGTCGTAGGCGCCGGCCTCGGCGGTCTCGATCCCGGCGTGGTGGACGGTCACCCGGTCTCCGACGCCGTCCTCCGCGGCGTGCCGGCGGGCGGCGTCGACCGAGGCGGCGTCGACGTCGAACCCGTCGACCGTGGCGGACGGGTAGGCGCGGGCGATGCCGATCGCCGACCACCCCTCGCCGAGCCCGACGTCGGCGACGCGGCCGCCCGCGCGCAGGGCCCGGTCGACGTCGCCGAGCAGCGGCAGGTGGTCGCGGCACAGCGCGTCGCGCAGCAGCGGGCGGTTCTGCGCCGCCTGGCCCTCCCGCGCGTCGTCGCCGAACGTCTCCCAGCTGACCCCGCCGCCGGTGCGGTAGGCCTCGAGCAGGTCGTCGACGCGGCGCAGGGTCGCGACGAGGATGCGCGCGAACGGCGTCAGGACGTCCTCGCTGTCGAGGTCGGCGAGCACCGGGACGTGCGCGTCCGGGATCGTGAAGCGCCGGGCGTCGGGCGCGGCGCCCGGGTCGTCGACGGTGAGCATGCCGCTCACCGCCTGGTGCTCCAGCCACTCCCGCGCGTACCGGGCCGCGGTCCCGGTGCGCGCGGCGAACTCCGGCGCCGTGGCCGGCCCCTCCTCGGCGAGCGACCGGTACCAGCCGAGCCGGTCGCCGAGGTAGAGCGCGGCGCTCTGTTCCATCCCGAGGATCCAGCCGAAGACGGTCTCGGCGCAGTTCTCGGTGGTGCGGGCGTTCTCCAGTGTGGTCATGGCGACGACGGTGACGGCGGGCCCTGTCCGACCGCTGCCGTCCCGCTGTCACCTAGGGCCGTACCTCGTAGACCAGGTTGAACGCCGTCTCCGCGGCCCGGCGGAAGCGCGTGAACCCCGCGGTGGTGACCACGTCACGGATGGCGACCTCCCCGGCCTGGGCGCCGAGCGCGTAGCCGCCCGGCTGCGAGAGCCCGTTCGGCACGCAGAGGAACGTCGAGGCCGCGTAGTAGAGCCGGCCGACGGGGTTGAGGGTCTCCTCGACGGTGTCGCCGGCATAGGGCTCCACGAGCAGCCACGTCCCGTCCGGGTCCAGCGCGCCGAGCACCTGTCGGGCCGCGCCGACGGGGTCGCCCATGTCGTGCAGGCAGTCGAACGTCGTCACCAGGTCGTAGCCGGTGCCGGTGAACCCCTGGGCGGAGGCCACGCGGTCGCCCACCCCGGCGTCCGCGGCCTTCTTGCGGGCCAGCGCGATCGACTCGTCGTGGTAGTCCGAGCCGGTCACGGTGCTGCGCGGGAACGCCTCGGCCATCAGCACCGAGGTGGTGCCCAGGCCGCAGCCGACGTCGGCGACCCGCGCGCCGTCGCGCAGCTTGCCGGCGACCCCGTCGAGCGCGGGGATCCAGTGCGGCACCAGCTCGGCGACGTAGCCGGGCCGGAAGAACGCGTCGCACCCGACGAACACGTCCTCGTCGTGGTCGCGCCAGGGCATGCCCTCGCCGGTCCGGAACGCCTCCGCGATCCGCGGCTCCGCCTTCAGGTAGCCCAGCCCGATCCGGAAGATCGCCGACACGTTCGGTCCCTCCGGGTCGGCGAGGCAGAACGCCTGCTCCTCGGTCAGCGAGAACTCGCCGGTCGTCGCGTCGTACGTGACGTAGCCGCCGGCGGCCTGCCCCCGCAGCCACTCGGCGAGGTACCGCCGTGCGCACCCCGTGCGCTCGGCCAGCACCTCGGGCGTCGCCGGTCCGCGGGCCAGCTCGCGGTACAGCCCCAGCCGGCCGCCGATCACCACCTGTCCCGCGGACCCCGTCGCCCCCATGTCCGTGACGACCTGCCCGAGGAACGCCATCACCTTGTCCTGGTCCATCCCGGCCTCCTGACCGTCCCGCCGGCTCCTCGCCGGCACCGCCGACGGTCGGTGCGGGCGCTGACAAGCCGCTGTCCGCGCGCTGACAGCGGTCCTATGCTCGGTGCGCCCGGGATGCGAGGGATGAGCGTGGACGTCGAGTTCGGCGTGCTCGGGCCCGTCGAGGTCCGGCACCGTGGAGCCGCCGTCGCCCTCGGAGGCGTCCGGCCACGCACCGTGCTCGCGCTGTTGCTCTGCGCCGACGGCCACCCGGTCGGCGACGAACGACTGATCGACGCCCTCTGGGGCGACGACCCGCCCGACCGGGCCCGCGCCCGCTTGCACACCACGGTGTCCCGGCTCCGCGCGTCCCTCGGCGACGTCGGTGCCCGGCTGCGGCGCGAGCCCGCCGGCTACCGGCTGGTCGTCGAGCCCGGTGAGCTGGACCTGCACCGGGCCGAGCACCTGCTCCACCGTGCCCGCGCCGCGCGGGGCGCCACCGAGGCGAGCGAGCTGCTCCGCGAGGCGCTCGCGTGCTGGCGCGGTCCCGGGCTGGCGGACCTCGCCGACCTCCCCGGCACCGAGGCGAGCGGTCTCGCCGCCGACCGCGTCCGCTTCGACGCCCTGGCCCACACGGTGCGCGCCGAGCTCCTCGACGCCGAGCTCGCCGCGGGCCACCACCACGAGGTGCTCCCCGACGCGGAGCGCGCCGCGGCCGCCGACCCGCTGCGCGAGCGGCCGCACCTGCAGCTCGCCACCGCGCTGTCCCGCGCGGGACGCAGCGTCGACGCGCTCGCCGTGCTGCGCGGGTACCGCGCCCGCCTGGCCGACGAGGCCGGGCTCGACCCGAGCACGGAGCTCGGGACCCTGGAGGCGGCCGTGCTCGCGCAGCAGGAGGAGGCCCCGCCCCGCGCGCCCCCGTCGCGGAGCCCGACGGCGACCCTGCACGGCCGCGACGCCGAGCTCGCCGAGACCCGGCGCCTGCTCGGCCTCGCCCGGGTCGTGACGCTGGTCGGGGCCGGCGGGGTCGGCAAGACACGCGTGGCGCGGGCCGCGGCGGCCGCGGAGGCCGGGCGGACCGTCGCGGTGTGCGAGCTCGACGGCGTCCCCGAGGCCGGTGCCGTGGCGTGCGCCGTCGCCGACGCGCTGGGCTTCCCGTCGCTGGACGCGGCGGGCCAGGCCCTGGGGAGCGCGGACCGGCTGCTCCTGCTCGACGACTGCGAGCACCTGCTCGACGCCGCCGCGGACGCCGTCGCCCGGCTCCTGGCGTCGTGCCCGGGCGTCACCGTGCTCGCCACCAGCCGCGAGGCGCTGGGGCTGCCCGAGGAGCACGTCCTCGCCCTCGGCACCCTGGCGCTCCCCGACAGCGACGACCCCGCCTCGGTGCGCCGGAGCCCGGCTGCCCGGCTGCTCGCCGAGCGCGCGGAGGCCTGCGGGGCCCGCCTCGACCTGGACGCCGACGCCGCCGCCGTGGCCACCCTGTGCCGGCGCCTCGACGGGCTCCCGCTCGCCCTCGAGCTCGCCGCCGTCCGCCTGCGCAGCCTCACGCCCGAGGAGGTCCTCGAGCACCTCGACCGGCGCCTGCGCCTGCTGCGGCGCACCGGGACCTCCGGGCCCGCCCGGCACCGCAGCCTCGACGCCGCCGTCGCCTGGTCCCACGACCGGCTGCCCGACCCGACCCGGCGCTTCTTCGCCCGCCTCGGGGTGTTCGCGGGCCGCTTCACCGCCGACCACGCCCACGCGGTGGCCGGCGACGACGACCTGCTGGCCACCGTCGACCACCTCGACCGCCTGGTCGCGGCGTCGATGATCACGGTGCACCAGCGGGCGGGCCGCACCTGGTACGCGCTCCTGGCCACGATCCGGCGCTTCGCCCGCGACCGGCTGGAGGAGCGGGGCGAGCTCCAGGCCGTCCGCGACCGCTGGGTCGACTCGGTCCTCGCCGCCGCCGTCGACGCCCGCGACCGCATGGTCCACGCCTGGCCCGTGGACCTGCTGGTGACCCTGCAGAACCTGCACACCGACGTCGCGGACGCGCTGCGCTGGTGCGTCGCGCACGACGAGGGCCCCGACCGCGCGCTGCCGCTGTTCGTGCCCATGTGCAGCGTCCTGAAGAACCGCAGCGCGATGCCGGTCGCCGAGCTCGGCGACGTCGTGCTGCGGCGCTGGCCGGACTCCTCCGGGCGCTCCCGCGCCGAGGCGGCCGCCGCGGCCGCGGTCGCCCACGTGCTGCGGGGCTCGGCCGAGCGCGGCGCGGCGCTGGCGCACGAGGCGCTCGCCGGGTCGTCGCCGCTGGCCGGGGTGAACGCCCGGCGTGCGCTGTTCTTCCGGGCGCGGATGACCGGCCGGGACGACGACGCGCTGCGCTGGGCCGAGGAGGCCCTCGAGGTCGCCGCCGCGCACGCCATGACGCCGTGGCACAACGAGCTGCTGACGTTCCGCGCGATCGCCCTGGCCGCGACGGGACGCCTCCGCGAGGCCCTCGAACAGGTCGAGGCGGCCCACCGCGCGGCACCGGCGCTCGGCAGCCCGGCCCTGGTGGCGTGGGCGGGCGCGGTCCGCGGGTGCCTGCTCGCGGCGGACGACCCGCGGGCCGGGCGCGCGGCGTCGGACGGCGCGGCGCGGGCGTGCGAGGAGGTCGACTACCCCATCGGGGCCGGCGTCAGCCGCCGCACGCTCGGCGCGCTGGCGCTGCGCGACGGCGCACTGGACGAGGCCCGCGACCACCTGCGCCGCGCCCTCGACGCCTACTCCGGCCTGGGGTACGCCTCCGAGGTGGCGCTGAGCCTGCGGTGGCTCGCCCGCCTGGCCCACGTCTCCGACCGGCCGGGACCCGCCGACCTCCTCTACCGCGCCGGGGGCGCCGCGCGCGGCGACGTCGTCGAGGACGTCCTGCGCCCCACCGACCCCGATCGGCCGGCGGGACCGCCGCCCCCGCTCACCGAGGCGCTCGCGCTGGCCCGCTCGCTGTGACCCCGGCGCACAGGAACACCGCGCACCCCGCGACACCGCAGGCCACCGCCACCGCGATCCCCGCCGTCGGGCTCCCGGCCGCGTCGGCGGCGAGGCCCGCCACCGCCGGACCGAGCAGCCCGCCGGCCGCCGCCGCGAGGTGCATGACCCCGAGCCGCAGCCCGAAGTCGGCCACACCGAAGAGCTCCGCGGCCGCCGCGCCGCTCACCCCGACGTAGGCGCCGTGCGCGCCCCCGAACACGACGGCGAACGCGGCGAGCCCCGCCATCCGGCCGTCCGCGAGCAGCCAGCCGGCCACGCTCACGGTCAGCCCGACCGCGCCCACCCGGCACACCGGCCACGCGCCCCACCGGGCGACGGCCGGCACGGCCGCGAGGCGCGCGAGCAGGCTCGCCGCCCCCGCCACGGCGACCAGCATGGCACCGGTCGCGAGGCCGACCCCGCGCATCGTCGCGAACGAGGCCAGGTGCACGAACGGCACGAACATCGCCGCACAGACGCCGACGGCACCGAGCACGAAGCGCCGGAAGGCCGGTTCGGCCAGCACGGTGCGCAGACCCGTGGCGCCCGCCGTCGCGTCCTGGCGCCCGCTCGGCACCGCCGGCACGCAGGCGCCGACGACGACTGCGGCCACCACCGCGAGCACCACCGCCGCGCCGCGGACCCCGAGCGCGCCGACGAGCGCGACCGTCGCCGGCGGGGTGACGACGGTCGCGAGCCCCGCGCCCGCCGAGGCGACCACGAGTGCCGCCGCGCGATGACGCTCGATCACCGCGGCGACCGCGGTCTGCAGGGGCACGAACAGGCATCCCGCGCCGCCGCCGACCCCGAGGGCGAACCCTGCGGCCGCCACCGGGAACGACCCGGCGACGGCGAGCACGAGCAGGCCTGCCGGGATCGCCGCGGCGGCGAGCACGACGAGCGGCCGCGCCCCGTGGCGCTGGCTCCACGGGCCGGTGACGACGCCGAGCCCGAGCGTCGCCGCGAGGGTCGCCGCCAGCATCACGGCGACGGCGCCGCGCGCGACCCCGAACTCCGCGGCCACCGGCCCCACGAGCGGACCGGTGCCGGTGGCGAGGCCGAGGCCCACGCCGGTGGCGGCCACCGTAACCGCCAGCAGCCGGCCCGGGCCCGCCGTCGCGGTCCTCACGACCGACCCGCCGGGCGGAAGTACTCGCCGGCGACGGAGTCCTCGTAGCGCGCGGACCCGAGCGCCGCCTCGAGCGACGCCGTCTGGGTCGACTGGGCGCGCAGCGCGGCGACCTTGCGCGCGAGGACGTCGCCGCCGAGCTCGAGCTCGACCGCCAGGTGCTCGGACGGGACGGGCGCGAACGCGTCGTCGCCGTCGTCCATGGGCTCGACGAACTCGCCGAACCGCTCGACCCAGCGGGCGGTGACGCAGGCGTGCAGCACGCGTGGCGACGCGCCGGCGAGCTGCCGCACGGCCCGGTCGGTCCACGCCGACACCGCGCGGTGATCGCCGTGCCCGGTGAGCCCGTCGGGCCCGAACGTCAGGACGGTGTCCGGGGCGACGTCGGCGAGGACGCCCGCGAGCTCGTCGACGGTGTCCGCGCCGGGGTCGCCGCGCAGGGATCCGTCGAGGTGACAGCGGCCGCGGGCGTCGCCGAGGAAGCGGTGCTCGACGGCGTCGTGCAGCGCGGCCATGCTGTCGACGATCTCCTGGGACCGCCGCGCGGCGAGCCGTGCGGGCGGCCAGGTGCCCGGGTCGTCGGTGCCGTGCTCGCCGCGGGTGGCGGTCACGACGACGACCCGCTGACCGCGCGCCGCGGCGGCCGCCATGAGCCCGCCGGACAGGTACACCTCGTCGTCGGGATGCGCCCAGACGCCGACGATCGTGCCGAGCCGGTGCACGGCGTCGACGGTGCGGACGACGGGGTCGGTGCGGGTGCTCGTCGTGATGGTCATGGCGCTCTCCTCGCTCGGCGTCGGTCGGTGACGCCGTCGAGGGTCGGGCCGGGTCCTGTCAGCGCGCGTGCACGCCGCTGTCACTGCCGGCGAGGTGGCGCGCGAGGGCGTCGCGGGCGAGGGCGAGCGCCCGGTCGCGGTCCGGGGCGGCGGGGTCCGGGACACCGCGCCCGCCCGGCGGGTCCGGGGCGTCCGGGGCGCGGTCGGCGGCGGCGTCGAGGAGGTCGGCCGTGGCGTGGTCGTCGAGGGTCCGCAGCAGCACGGCCAGGTTGCGCAGGGTGACCCACTGATGGCCCCAGTTGCCGCCCTCGGCCCAGTGGTCGATCACGTCGCGGTAGCCGCGCAGGGCGGCCGCGAGGTGGCCCACCCGCGACCGCAGCGACGCGAGGCCGACCGCGGCGATCGCCTCGAGGAACGTCGACCCCACCGCGCGGGCCAGCGCGATCGCGGTCGCGTAGCCGTCCGCGGCGGCGTCGACCCGGTCCTCGACGCTGTCGATCTCCGCGGTGACGTACGCGGCGAGCCCGCGCAGGGTCGGCACGTCGCCGGTGGGGATGCGGGCGACCAGCGCGCGGGCCCGCGCCGGGTCGCCGGCGTAGAGGGCGCCCAGCGCGCCGACCCCGGGCTGCGGCACCGGGCCGGTGGCCAGCGCGCGGGCCGCGACGTCGTGGTCCACGGCGGCCTCCCAGTCCCCGAGCGTGAGCGCGACCTGCGCGAGCACCGACCGGTTGAACCGCCGCCCCTCGACCCCGGCGGGGCGCTCCAGGCCGGTGTGCGCGAGCCGGTCGGCGCGGCGGGCGTCGGCGCGCATGTAGGCGTCCTGGGCGGCCGCTGCCCACACCTGGCCCTCCTCCGGGTGCCCGGCCAGCGCCGGGTCGTCGAGCAGCTCGGTGGCCCACCCGCGGATCTCCACCAGGTCGCGCCAGGTCGCGGCCTCGACGAGCAGGACGATCACGGCCACGGCCGCGTCGAGGTCGCCGCGGCTGCGGGCCAGGCGCCAGGCCGCGCGGAGGTTGCCCTGCTCCCGGCGCAGCGTCCGGTCGACGGCCGCCTCGTCGGCGGTCCGCGCGGTCCGCTGCGCCCAGCCCGCGAGCTCGACGGCCCAGGCCACCAGCAGCGCGTCGGCGGCGTCGTCCTCTCCGGCGGCCACCAGCTCGTCGCGCCCGAAGGCGCGCAGCGTCTCCAGGATGCGGTAGCGGGTGCGCCCGGCGGGGTCGGGCACGGCCTCGACCATCGAGGCGTCGACCAGCCGCGCGAGCAGGTCACCGGCGTCGCCGCCGAGCCCGAGTGCCGCCGCCGTCGTCTCCACGGCGGTGAGGTCGACGCCGTCGGCGAACACGGCGAGGTGCCGGAAGAGGCGCTGCTCGTCGACGCCGAGCAGGTCGTAGGACCACGCCACGGTCGCCCGCAGGGTGCGGTGGCGCTCGTGCAGGGCCCGGCTGCCGAGCAGGTCCAGCGAGCGGTCGAGGCGGGCCGCGAGCGCGGCGGGCGCGAACGTCGGCAGCCGGCCCGCGGCCAGCTCGATGGCCAGGGGCAGGCCCTCCAGGCGGCGCACGATCTCGGCGACGTCGCGCAGCTCGTCGGGCCCGAACGCGAGGTCCGGGCGCACCCGGCGGGCGCGGTCGAGGAAGACGGCGACCGCGGGCACCGCCGCCAGGTCCGCCGACCCCGCCGACACCGCCCCGGGTGTCGCGAGCGGCGCGAGGCGGACGACGGCCTCCTCGCCCAGCCCGAGCGGCTCGCGGCTCGTGGCGAGCAGCGTGGTCGCCGGACAGTGCTCGAGCAGCGCACCGGCGAGCTCGCGGACCGCGTCGAGCAGGTGCTCGCAGTTGTCCAGCACCACGAGCCGCGGGGTCCCGGCGAGCACGTCGAGGCACGCGCGCAGGACGTCGCCGGTGCCGGTGTGCAGGCGCAGCGCGTCGGCCAGCGCGTGGGGGACGCCGGCAGGGTCGGTGACCGGCGCGAGCAGCAGCGTCGCGGCGCCGGGGGAACGGCGGGCGAGCTCGCGCGCCAGGCGCGTCTTCCCGACGCCGCCGGCCCCGACCACGGTGACCAGCCGCTCGCTGGCGAGCAGCCGTTCGGTCGCCGCCAGCTCGCGGTCCCGGCCGTGCAGGCCGAGTCGGGTCTCCGGTGACACGCGAGGCGCCGGCACCACCTCGCCCGCCGCGACCTCGCTCTCCAGCGCGGCGAGGGCCGGCGAGGGATCCAGCCCCGTCTCGTCGGCGAGCCGCGCCCGGTACTCCCGCGCGGTCTGCAGGGCCCGCGGCGCCTGGCCGGTGGCCGCCTGCGCCCGCACGAGCAGCAGGACCGCGGGCTCGCACAGCGGGTCGTCCGCGAGGGCGTCGCCCGCGGGCTCCAGCGCCTGCTCCGCCGCGCCGGTGGCGATCAGGGCGGCGGCGAGGCGGTCGGTGACGTCGCGCCAGAGCTCGCGGGCTGCCTGCGCCACCGCGCGCAGCGGGGGCACGTCGGCGAGGTCGGCGAGCGCCGTGCCCCGCCACGCGGCCCGGGCCTCGCGCAGGAGCCCCACGGCCGTGGCCGGGTCGTCGGTGGCCCGGGCGAGGTCGCGCAGCGCGCGGACGCGCCGCAGGTCGAGGCCGCCCTCGGCGAGGTGGAGGCGGTAGCCGCCGTCGTCGGTGGTCAGGCAGGGCCCGCCCGCCGGGCCGAGGTCGGCGCGCAGCCGGGAGACGTGGCTGTGGACGGTGGCGCGCGCGGACTCCGGCGGGTCGTCCGGCCACAGGGCGTCCACCAGCTGCTCGACGGTGACGGTGCGGCCCTCGGCCAGCCCCAGCAGGGCCAGCACGGCGCGGCGCTTGGGCCCGCGCACGTCCACCGCGGCGCCGTCGACGGCGAGCCGCAGCGGCCCGAGCACGTCGACGCCGACGCGTGCGCCCCGCTCGACGTCGCCCACCCGGCACCACTCCCCGTGATGAGCATGCCGGGCTGTCAGCGACGTGCAAGGGGCGTGCCAGCCGATCGGCCCAGAGTTCCCGGCGTCGGACCGTCCGGCCGACACGCACCGCGACCACCGGAGCACCCACCATGTACGCCCTGCACATCACGTTCACCTCGTCCGCCCCGGCCGAACAGACCCGCGACGGCGCCGTCGCCTTCGCCGAGGCGCTGCGCACCGTCCCCGGGTTCGTCGCCAAGACCTGGCTGGTCAACGGGTCCCACCACGGCGGCTTCTACCTCTTCACCGACCGCGCCGCCGCCGAGGCGTACCGCGACGGCCCGCTCGTCGACGGCCTGCGCCGCCACCCGGCGTTCGCCGACCTCGAGGTCCGCGGCTGGGACGTGGACGAGTCCCTCGGCGCCCTCACCCACGCCTGACCACCCCGACCCTCCAGGAGCACGCCATGACCATCACCCCGGACCGGACCCTCGTCGCCGCGCTGCGCGCGGAGATCACCGGCGACGTCATCGACCGCACCGACCACCGCTACGAAGAGGCCCGCCGGGTCTGGAACGGCCTCATCGACCGCCATCCCCTGGTCATCGCCCGCTGCCGCGACGTGACCGACGTGGTCGCCGCGCTCGCCGTGGCCCGTCGGCACCGTCCGGTCGTGAGCATCCGCGGGGGCGGCCACCAGGTCGCGGGCAGCGCCGTCTGCGACGACGGCCTGGTGATCGACCTGTCGGGGATGACCGAGGTGACCGTCGACGCGGCGGCCCGCACCGCGCGGGTCGGTGCCGGCGCGCGCTGGTCCGACGTCAACGCCGCCACCCAGCGCCACGGCCTCGTCGTCGCCGGCGGCGAGGTGTCCGAGACCGGCGTCGCCGGCCTGACCCTCGGCGGCGGGATCGGCGCCCTGCAGCGGGCGTACGGCCTGAGCTGCGACGCCCTGCGCGCGGTGGAGATCGTCACCGCGGACGGGGTCGCGCGCACCGCGAGCGCCACCGAGCACGCGGACCTCTTCTGGGCGGTGCGCGGCGGCGGGCGCGGCATCGGCGTCGTGACGACGATGGAGTTCGCGCTGCGGCCGCTGGGCCCGCAGGTGGCGAGCGCGCTCGTGCTCTACCCGTACGACCAGGCCGCCGCCGTGCTGGACGCCTGGCGCGACCTCGTGCCCCGCATGCCGGACACGGTCTCGCCGGAGTACGCGATCTGGAGCGTGCCCCCCGACCCGGCGATCCCCGCCGAGATGCACGGGATGCCGGTGATCGCCGTCGCCGGGCTGTACGCGGGCCCGGCCGACGAGGGGCTCGCGGTGCTCGCACCGCTGGCCCGCCTCGGCACCCCGCTGATGGACGCCACGGCGATCACCGACTACACGGCGAGCCAGTCCGCCCTCGACCCGCTCTTCCCGGCCGGGAACCGCTACTTCTTCAAGTCGCACTTCCTGGAGGAGCTCACCGACGCGGCGGCCGAGGCCGTCGTCGCGTGCGGCGAGGGGCGCCCGACCCCGCAGTGCATCGCGGTCGTCCGCACCCTCGGCGGCGCGGTCGCCGCGGTCGGCGACGACGAGACGGCGTTCGCCCACCGCCGGGCCCGGTTCAACGTCAGCATCGACGCCGGCTGGTCCGACCCGGCCGACGACGACGCCGCGATCGGCTGGGCCCGCCGGGCGTGGGACCGGCTCACCCCGTCCGCGACCGGCGGCGTCTACGTCAACTTCGCCGGCCTCGACGAGGACGCCGACCGCGACGCGGTGTTCGGCGCGCACACCGCCCGTCTCGACGCCATCGCCCGCACCTACGACCCGGACGGCGTCCTCACGGCAGCGGCGACCCGGCACTGACTCGCCCGGTTTCTGAGCGAAGGGCACCTTCGATCGCCTAGACGGGCGAGGGGCGCCCTTCGCCAGAACGCGCGGCCCGCCGGCGCCGGCTCCCACAACGAGCGAAGGACCCCTTCGATCGAACTCGTCGATCGAAGGGGCCCTTCGCTCAGAACGGCTCGGGACCTCAGGCCGCGCGCGACACCACGAGCGCACCCGCGCCCGCGTCACCCGCCTCGTCGAGGTCGACCTGCACCGTGTCGCCCTCGCGGACGTCGCCGGCGAGCAGGGCCTTGGCGAGCTGGTCGCCGATGGCCGACTGCACGAGCCGGCGCAGCGGGCGCGCCCCGAAGATCGGGTCGAAGCCCTGCAGCGCGAGCCACTCGCGGGCGGCGTCGCTGACGGCGAGCGTCAGGCGGCGGGCCGCCAGGCGGGCGCCGAGGCGCTCGAGCTGGATGTCGACGATCGACGTCAGCTCCTCGGTCGACAGGGCGTGGAAGACCACGACGTCGTCGAGCCGGTTGAGGAACTCCGGCTTGAACGAGCGCCGCACGACCTCCATGACCTTCTCCCGGCGGCCGTCGTCGTCGAGCGAGGTGTCGACGAGCGCGGCGGAGCCGAGGTTCGAGGTCAGCACGAGGATCGTGTTGCGGAAGTCGACCGTGCGGCCCTGGCCGTCGGTGAGGCGCCCGTCGTCGAGGACCTGCAGGAGCACGTCGAAGACGTCCGGGTGCGCCTTCTCGACCTCGTCGAGCAGCACCACCGAGTACGGGCGGCGCCGGACGGCCTCGGTGAGCTGACCGCCCTGGTCGTAGCCGACGTACCCGGGCGGCGCGCCGACGAGCCGGGCGACCGAGTGCTTCTCGCCGTACTCGCTCATGTCGATGCGGATCATCGCCCGCTCGTCGTCGAACAGGAACGCGGCGAGCGCCTTGGCCAGCTCGGTCTTGCCGACGCCGGTGGGGCCGAGGAACAGGAACGAGCCGGTCGGCCGGTCCTCCTCGCTGATGCCGGCGCGGGCCCGGCGGACGGCGTCGGACACCGCGCGGACGGCCTCGGCCTGGCCGACGACGCGGCGGCCGAGCTCGTCCTCCATGCGCAGGAGCTTGGCGGTCTCGCCCTCGAGCAGGCGCCCGGCGGGGATGCCGGTCCACGCCGACACGACGTCCGCGACGTCGTCGGGGCCGACCTCCTCCTTGAGCATCTCCGGGGCCACCGCGGCGGCGTCGGCCGCCTCCAGCTCCTTCTCCAGGGCCGGGATGCGGCCGTGGATCAGCTCGGCGGCCCGGCCGAGGTCGCCGTCGCGGGTGGCGCGCTCGGCCTCCCCGCGCAGCGTCTCGAGCTGCTCCTTGAGCCCGCGGCTGGCGTCGATCGACTCCTTCTCGCCCTGCCAGCGGGCGGTGAGGGCGTCGAGCTCCTCGCGCCGCTCGGCGAGCTCGGCCCGCAGCGCGCGCAGGCGCTCGGCCGACGCCGCGTCGGACTCCTTCTCCAGCGCCATCTCCTCGATCTCGAGGCGGCGCACGGCGCGCTCGACCTCGTCGATCTCGACGGGCCGCGAGTCAATCTCCATGCGGAGCCGCGAGCTGGCCTCGTCGACGAGGTCGATCGCCTTGTCGGGCAGGAAGCGCGCGGTGATGTAGCGGTCGGAGAGCGTGGCGGCGGCGACGAGCGCGGCGTCGGTGATCCGCACGCCGTGGTGCACCTCGTAGCGCTCCTTGAGCCCGCGCAGGATGCCGACGGTGTCGTCGACGGTCGGCTCGCCGACCAGCACCTGCTGGAAGCGGCGCTCCAGGGCCGGGTCGGACTCGATGTGCTGGCGGTACTCGTCGAGCGTCGTGGCACCGACCATGCGCAGCTCGCCGCGGGCGAGCATCGGCTTGATCATGTTGCCGGCGTCCATCGCCGACTCGCCGGTCGCGCCGGCGCCGACGATCGTGTGCAGCTCGTCGATGAACGTGATGACCTGGCCCGCGGAGTCGGTGATCTCCTGCAGGACGGCCTTGAGCCGCTCCTCGAACTCGCCGCGGTACTTGGCGCCCGCGACCATCGACCCGAGGTCCAGGGCGACGACCCGCTTGTTGCGCAGCGACTCGGGGACGTCGCCGGCGACGATGCGCTGGGCGAGCCCCTCGACGATCGCGGTCTTGCCGACGCCGGGCTCGCCGATGAGCACGGGGTTGTTCTTGGTGCGCCGCGAGAGGACCTGCACGACGCGGCGGATCTCGGCGTCGCGGCCGACCACCGGGTCGAGGGCGCCGTCGCGGGCGCGCTCGGTGAGGTCCTGGCCGTACTTCTCGAGGGCCTGGAAGGTGCCCTCCGGGTCGGCCGAGGTGACGCGCCCGGAGCCGCGCACCTTGGTGAACGCCTCCTTGAGCGCCTCCGGCGTCGCGCCGTGGCGCGTCAGCACCTCGGCGGTGCGACCACCGGCCGCGGCGAGCCCGACGAGCAGGTGCTCGGTCGAGACGTACTCGTCGCCCATGTCCGCGGCGAGCTGCTGGGCGTGCTGGAGCACCCGCGCCATCTCACGGTCGAACTGCGGGGCGGCCACGCTGGAGCCGCTCGCGCTCGGCAGGCTCGCGATGACCTTGCCGACGTCGGAGCGCACGGCCGACGGATCCGCCCCGACCGCGCGCAGCAGCGGCTCGGTGAGGCCGTCGGTCTGGTCCAGCAGGGCGGCCGCGAGGTGGGCCGGCGCGACCTGCGGGTGACCGTCGACGGTGGCCTGCCGGACGGCGGCCGACACAGCCTGCTGGGTGCGGGTGGTGGGGGTGAAGTCCATGCGGTTCCTCCTGCGCTGCGTACGGGTGCGGACGGGCGGCCCACCAGCCGCCGCGGTCCTGACTTGAGTCTATCTCGCTCAACTCTGTGGGAGCGCGGTTTCTTCCCTTCGACTCGTCACGGTGACCGGTCACCCACTGCAACGACGGTGGAGTGCCGCATATCGGACCGTCGTCGCTGCTCAGCGTGCGTACGCACACCGTCCGGCGCACGTGGCGAGCCGGACGACGGGCCCGCGTTGGGGACCCTGCGTGACGATCGCTGACGGGGTGTCATAGTGGTCCGGTCGCGCGGGTACGTGGTCCGTGCGCCGGGGGGCCGAGGAGGAACGTCGTCCATGTCCGCGGAGCCGCTGTCCGCCGGGGACCCGACCTCCGGTCCGGCCGCCGAGCGGACCCCTGGGCCTTCGCCGAGCCGTCGCGGGCGGCGCCTCGCCCCGGTCCGCGCCGTGCCGCCACCGCCCACGACGCCGATCGTGCGGCCCGGGCGCCACGCGGCCCCCGACGACACCCCGGACGGGTCCGCGAACGAAGCGCCCGGCACGACGACGCAGCGCCCCGGCCGTCTCGTCGCGCCGGAGACCGTCGCCGCGCCGCCCCCGGTCGTGCGGCAGCCACCGGCGCCCACCCCGACTCCGACTCCGGCGCCGCCGCCCCGGCCCGAGCCCGCCCGCGCGGACGAGACCCCGGAGCAGCACGCCGCCCGCCGGGTCCGGCAGACGTGGACCGAGGTCGAGCCGCAGGTCGACGAGCTCGCCGACTGGTTCGCGGCGCTGCTGTTCAGCCTCGCCCCGGAGTCCCGCGCGCTGTTCCCCGCGCGCGTCACCGAGCCGGCGCGCCGGCTGCTGCGCTCGCTCGTGCTGCCGATGAGCACCGTCGACCGTCCCGGCGAGCTGCGCCCGATGCTTGAGCCGCTCGTGCGTGAGCACCGCGCGCTGGGCCTGCGCGCCGAACAGTACGAGGCGCTCGGGGTCGCGCTGATCGGGGCGATGCGCCGGTTCGGGCGCACCTGGGACGAGGCCACCGAGCATGCCTGGGTGCGCGCGTTCTCGCTGGCGGCGGGCCCGATGGAGCAGGCGGTCCGCGCCGCCGCCGCGCCGGCGGTCGCCGAGGGCACGGTCGTGGGCCACCGGCGCCTGAGCTGGGACCTCGCCGTGCTGCACGTCGCGCCGGACGCCCCGGTGCCCCACCGGGCGGGGCAGTACCTCACCGTGGAGATCCCCCAGCGCCCGCGGATGTGGCGGCCGCTGAGCCCGGCCACGGCGCCGCGTCCCGACGGGCTGCTCGAGTTCCACGTGCGCGCCGTCGAGGGCGGCTGGGTGAGCCGGGCGATGGTCGCGCACGCGACGCCGGGCGACCGGTGGCGCCTCGGCCCGCCCGCCGGGCGGCTGGGCCTCGACCCGCGCAGCACCCGCGAGGTGCTCATGGTCGCCGGCGGCACCGGCGGCGCGCCCGTGCTCGCGCTCTGCGAGGACATGGCCCGCTGGACCCGCCCGCGCCCGTGCACGGTGTTCCTCGGCGGTCGCGTGCCCGAGGACCTCACGGTGCTCGACCGGCTCCACGAGCTCGCCGAGCACCACCCCTGGCTCGCCGTCGCCCCGGTCTGCGAGGACGACCCGCTCGACGAGCGCAGCCAGCCCGGGACGCTGCCCGACGCCGTGGTGCGCGGCGGCGACTGGTCGCGCCACGACATCCTGCTGTCGGGCTCGCCGAGCATGATCCGCGCGACGGCGTCGGCGCTCCTCGTCGACGGCGTCCCGCTCGACCGCATCACCTACGACCCGTTCACGGACTAGCTAGTCGCGGCGGCGGGGGCCGGGCTGCCACACGACCACCGACTGGGTCCGGCGGGCGGGCAGACGGTCGCCGGACGAGCCGTCGGCGGCGTTGCGCGCGGCCTGCTCGGCCGCGGCACGCCACCCCGCGAGCTCCTCGGTGACCTCCGCGAGGCGGTCGGTCAGCGCCCCGACCTCGCGCTCGAGCTCGATGATGCGCTTGATGCCGGCGAGGTTGACGCCGTCCTCCTGCGAGAGCCGCTGGACCTCGCGGAGCACGGCGATGTCGCGCACCGAGTAGCGCCGCCCGCCGCCGCTGGCGCGGCCCGGCGTCACGAGACCGATCCGGTCGTAGGAGCGCAGGGTCTGCGCGTGCATGCCGGCGATCTGGGCCGCCACCGAGATGACGAAGACCGGGGTGTCCTCGTCGGCCCAGGCGGGCAGGGGCGGCAGGGAGGAGGCGCCGAGCGGGGACGGCCAGGGTCCCCGCCCGTCGCGCCCGCTCATGACGCCGTCTCCCTCCGTGCGGCGGCCTCGGCGCGCCGGGTGAGCTCGGCACGGGGGTCGTGGTCGGCAGTGGCCTTGACGTAGGCGTCGAGCGCCTCGCGGGCCTCGGAGCTCAGGCGCTGCGGGACCGAGAGCTCGACGGTGACGAGCAGGTCGCCGGTGCGCCCGTCCTTGCGGTGCACCCCGCGGCCGCGGACGCGCAGGGTGCGCCCGCTCTGGCTGCCCGCGGGCACCTTGAGCGAGACCTTGCCGTCCATCGTGGGCACGGTGATCGTCGTGCCGTCGACGAGCTCGGGGAACGTCACCGGCACGGTGAGCGTCAGGTCGTCGGCGTTGCGCTCGGAGCGCCCGAACAGGTCGTCGGCGTTGACGTGGACGACCACGAACAAGTCGCCCGCGGGCCCGCCGCGGCTACCCGGCTGGCCCTGGCCGGCGAGGCGGATGCGCTGCCCGTCGTCGACACCGGCCGGGATGCGCACCGTGAGGGTGCGCGACTTGGTGCTGACGCCGTCGCCCCCGCACTCGGGGCACGGGTCGTCGACGATCGAGCCGGTGCCCGAGCAGTCGCGGCACGGCTCGCTGAACGCGAACGCACCCTGGCTGCGCGAGACGACACCGGCGCCGCCGCAGGTCAGACACGTGCGCGGGCTGGTGCCGGGCTTGGCGCCGTTGCCACCGCAGGTGTTGCAGCGCGTCGGCGACGCCAGGCGCAGCGGCAGGGTCGTGCCGCCGACCGCCTCGGAGAAGTCGATGCGGACGTCGGTCTCGACGTCCGCGCCGCGCTGCTCGCGGGGACGGGACGTGCCCGCGCCCGGCATCGGGCCCCCGGTCGGGGCACCCGCCCCGCCGCCGAACAGGCCGCCGAGCAGGTCGCCGAGGCCGCCGGCCCCGGGCTGCTGCCCGCCGCGCCCGCCGAAGAGGTCGCCGACGTCGAAGCCGCCGGAGAAGCCGGTGCCCCCGGCACCGGCCCCCGCGCCGGCACCCCGGCCGCCGCCGAAGCCACCGAAGCGGCCGCCGCCGAACATGGCGCGTGCCTCGTCGTACTGCTGGCGCTTCTCGGTGTCCGAGAGCACCCCGTACGCCTCGCCGGCGGCCTTGAACCGGGCCTCGGCCTTCGCGTCGCCGGGCTTGGCGTCGGGGTGGTTCTCGCGGGCGATCTTGCGATACGCCTTCTTGATGTCGTCCGCGGAGGCGTCCTTGGCCACGCCCAGCTCGCGGTAGTAGTCCTTCTCGACCCAGTCACGGGCGCTCATGTCGGGACTGCTCCTTCCGCGGTGTGGGGGATGGGGTGGTCAGGATCGCGCTACGAGGTGCCGGCGTCGGCGGGCTCGGTCGGTGCCGGCGACGCCGGGGCGGACCCGTCGGAGTCGGTGACCCCGACCATGGCGGCGCGCAGCACGCGGTCGCCGAAGCGGTAACCGCGACGCATCACCGTGGTGACGGTCGGGCCCGAGACCTCGGACGAGGTCTCGTGGGCGACGGCCTCGTGCACCGACGGGTCGAACGCGTCGCCCTCGGCGCCGAAGGGCTCGAGGCCGGCACGCTGCAGCGTCTCGGACAGCCGGTCGGCCACGACCTTGAACGGACCGGTCAGGTCGCCGTGGTTCTGCGCGCGCTCGACGTCGTCGAGCACGGTGAGCAGCTCGCCCGCGACGGACGCCTTGGCGCCCGCGACGGTCGACTCGCGCTCCCGCTCGGTGCGGCGCCGGTAGTTGGTGAACTCGGCGGACACCCGCTGCAGGTCCGCGGTGCGCTCGGCGAGCTCGGCGCGCACGCGCTCGAGCTCGGGGTCGACCGCACCGTCGGCCGCAGCACCGTTCGCCGCGGACGCCGCGGCGGCGGACTCCGCCGCACGGGCCTCGCCGGCGATGGTCTGGGCACCGTCCGGGGCGGCCGTGTCGCCGCCGTCGGTGGCACCGTCCGGCTGGGCGGTGCCCTGCGGGGCGTCCTGACCGGACGTGGGCACCCCACCGACACTGGAGTCGGTGGCCCCGGGGACATCGGTGGCGTCGGCGTTCTCGCGGCCGACGACCGGATCCTGCACTGTGACCTCCTCGAGAGGCATGTGGTCGGAGCTGGCGGACGGGACGACCCGCACCGGCGGGGCCGCGGTGACCGCGGCCCCGCCGGTCGGGGGTCAGTCCTTCTTGTCCTTCTCGTCGTCGACGATCTCGGCGTCGACCACGTCGTCGGCCTGGCCGGAGGCGTCCTCGGCACCGGCGGCACCGCCGGCGGCCGCGCCGCCCTCGGACTGCTGCTGGGCGTAGAGCGCCTGGCCGAGCTCCTGCGACTCGGTGGCGACCTTCTCCGAGGCGGCCTTGATCGCCTCGGTGTCCTCACCCTTGAGGGCCTCCTTGAGCTCGCCGATCGAGCCCTGGACCTTCTCCTTGACGTCCGACGGGAGCTTCTCGTCGTTGTCGGTGATGAACTTCTCGGTCTGGTAGACCAGCGTCTCGGCCTGGTTGCGGGTCTCCGCGGCCTCGCGGCGCTGACGGTCCTCGTCGGCGTGGGCCTCGGCGTCCTGGACCATGCGGTCGATCTCGTCCTTCGAGAGGGCCGAGCCGCCGGTGATGGTCATCTGCTGGGACTTGCCGGTGCCCTTGTCGACCGCCGAGACGTTGACGATGCCGTTGGCGTCGATGTCGAAGCTGACCTCGATCTGCGGCACGCCCTGCGGGGCGGGCGGCAGGTCGGTGAGCTCGAACATGCCGAGCTTCTTGTTGTAGGCCGCGATCTCGCGCTCGCCCTGGAAGACCTGGATCTGGACCGACGGCTGGTTGTTCTCGGCCGTCGTGAAGACCTCGGACTTCTTGGTCGGGATCGTCGTGTTCTTCTCGATGAGCCGCGTCATGACGCCGCCCTTGGTCTCGATGCCCAGCGAGAGCGGCGTGACGTCGAGCAGCAGGACGTCCTTGACGTCGCCGCGCAGGACGCCGGCCTGCAGCGTGGCGCCGACGGCCACGACCTCGTCCGGGTTGACGCCCTTGTTGGGCTCCTTGCCGCCGGTGAGCTCCTTGACCAGGTCGTGCACCGCGGGCATGCGGGTCGAACCACCGACCAGCACGACGTGGTTGATCTGGCCGACCGAGATGCCGGCGTCCTTGATGACCTGGTTGAACGGCTTGCGGCACCGGTCGAGCAGGTCGGAGGTGATCCGCTGGAACTCGGCGCGCGAGAGCGTCTCGTCCAGGAAGAGCGGGTTCTTCTCGGCGTCGACCGTGATGTAGGGCAGGTTGATGCCGGCGCTGGACGAGCTGGAGAGCTCGATCTTCGCCTTCTCCGCCGCCTCACGCAGACGCTGCATCGCCATCTTGTCCTTGGACAGGTCGATGCCCTGCGAGCCCTTGAACTTCTCGACGAGCCAGTTGATGATCCGCTCGTCCCAGTCGTCGCCGCCGAGGTTGTTGTCGCCGTTGGTGGCCTTCACCTCGACGACGCCGTCGCCGATCTCGAGCAGGGACACGTCGAACGTGCCGCCGCCGAGGTCGAAGACGAGGATCGTCTGGTCGTCGTCGCCCTTCTCGAGGCCGTAGGCGAGGGCCGCGGCCGTGGGCTCGTTGACGATGCGCAGGACGTTGAGCCCCGCGATCTGGCCGGCCTCCTTGGTGGCCTGCCGCTGCGCGTCCTCGAAGTAGGCCGGGACGGTGATCACCGCGTCGGTGACCTCTTCGCCCAGGTAGGCCTCGGCGTCGCGCTTGAGCTTCTGCAGCGTCCGGGCGCTGATCTCCTGCGCGGTGTACTTCTTGTCGTCGATCTCGACCGACCAGTCGGTGCCCATGTGCCGCTTGACCGACCGGATGGTGCGGTCGACGTTCGTCACCGCCTGGTTCTTGGCCGACTGGCCGACCAGGACGTCGCCGTTGCGGGCGAACGCGACCACCGACGGGGTGGTGCGGCTGCCCTCCGAGTTCGCGATGACCGTCGGCTCGCCGCCCTCCAGGACGGCGACCACGGAGTTGGTCGTGCCGAGGTCGATGCCGACCGCTCGCGCCATGCTCGTGTCTCCTCTCGAGACCCGTGGATTCCGGGTGTGTCGTTGAGTGCTCTGCGCTCAAGTATCTGCCCTGCGAGGCCATCCTCGCAAACGCGACCTGAGTCTGTTGCGCTCAAGTGTGTCATCCCGACCAACGGAGCATCTCACCGACTTGTTCCCGGCACGCTCAACTTCGCCGAAATCAGCGCGCGAGATCGTCGACGGCGCTGGTCAGCCGGGGGTGCCGGAAGCGGAACCCGAGGTCGAGCGCCCGGCGCGGGAGCATCCGCTGGCTCGTGACGACCATCTCGGCGGCGCCACCGAGCCGCGCGTGGACGGCGTCGGCGGGCTCGACCGCCGGCGAGGGGGCGCCGGCCGACGCCGCGAGCACCGCGGCCAGCTCGCGGTGCCGTACGGGTCCCGGTGCCACCACGTTGACGACGCCGCGGCGCCGGCCGTCCTCGAGGCAGGCGACGAGCAGGTCCACGACGTCGTCGACGTGGATCCACGGCACCCACTGCTCGCCGGACCCGAGGACCGCGCCGCGTCCCTCGAGGAACGGGCGCCGGAAGAAGTCGAAGGCCCCGTGGCCAGGCCCGAGCACGACCCCGATCCGGGCCACGACGACCCGCACCGACGCCGCGGCCTCCCGCGCCGCCTCCTCCCAGTCGGCGTAGACGTCGCCCAGGACCAGCTCCCGCGACGCCGGGGCGTCGTCGCCCAGCTCGGCGTCCCCCGCATCCCCGCAGACGGTGAACCCGCTCGCGCTGACGAGCACGCCCGGCCTGTCACGACGTGCCAGCGCCCGCACCACGCGCCGCGTGACGTCCACCCGGCTGCGTCGCATGACCTCGACGTACTCGGGGGTCCAGCGCTGCTCGAACACGTTGCGCCCGGCGAGGTTGACGACCGTCCCCGCCGCCGTGACGGCGTCCTCGAGGTCCTCACCGGTGCCGACCCACCGCCACCCGGGGTGCGCGGCGGCCGCCGACGACGGGTCGCGGGACACGCCGGTCACCGCGTGCCCGCGCTCGTGGAGGGCGGCGGCGACCAGCGCGCCGATCCACCCGTGCGTCCCGGTGACCACGACCGGGTCCGACGTCGCCATGACACCGCAGCCTAGGAGCCGACGGGGGCCCGGTCAGGCTCGGTCGGAGCCCGTCCCGGGGCGGGTCGCGAGCGGCAGCAGCTCGCCCTCGTCGAACTTCACCGCGCGGGTGCCCAGCGGCACGCCGGTCTGCTGGGCCTCCATCATCTGCCCGTTCCCGAGGTACATCGCGACGTGGTGGATGGTGTCCGGGTCCGACTCGTCGTAGGCCCAGAACAGCAGGTCACCGGGCTGCGCCTGCTCCACCGGGACGTGCGCGCCCGCGTGGTACTGGTCGCGGGACACGCGCGGCAGGACGATCCCGGCGCGCTGGTAGGCGCGCAGCATGAGCCCCGAGCAGTCGTAGCTGCTCGGTCCCGTGGCGCCCCAGACGTAGGGCTTGCCGGTCTCGGCGGTCGCGAACTCGATGGCCGTGCGCGCGACGCCCGGCGGCAGCGCGGACGCCGGTCCCGGCCCGGCCTCGTCGGCGGGCACGCACTCCTGGATCGCCCCGGCGACGCCCGCGAGATCGGTGACGAGGCTGTTCGCCAACGACTCCCACTTCGCGTACGCGTTCGGGAACGCCGAGCGCTGCACGATCTGGGCGGCCTGCGTCACCGGCATCTGGTCCCAGCCCGGCACGGTGAGCAGGCGCTCGAGGAACGTCCGCGTCGCGTAGACGGGGTCGCGGACCTGCGCCGGCGAGCCCCAGCCCTGGCTCGGGCGCTGCTGGAACACGCCCAGCGAGTCGTGGTCGACCGCGACGTCCATGCCCACGGTCCCCATCTGGGACTCCTGCATGGCCGTGGCGAGGGCGACGATCCAGCCGCGGGGCGGCACGGCCATGCCCTTGGCGACCCCGATGATCGTCGCCGCGGTCTGGCGCTGGACCTCGTTCAGCTCGGCAGAGGTCTGCGGCGCGTCCCCCGACGGCCCGGTGCCCGTGCCGGCCTCGCACGACGTGCCCCCCGTCTCCTCCTCGCCGAAGGGCACGAACTGGCCGGCCACGAGCAGACCGCCCGCGAGCACGATCACCATGAACGCCGCGAGCCCGGCCACCGGGAGCAGAAGGCGCAGGATGCGGAAGCCGGGCGGCAGCCGGGGCGGCGTGATCACGGGTCAGGACGCCCGGTCGTAGCCGGAGACGCGCCAGTCACCCGGCCCCACCTGCACGAGGAGGAGCTCGAGGCGCACGGCGTCCGTCGGGACCTGCACGCGCACGGCCTCCGGGCGCACGTCGACGGCCTGCGGCGGGCCGGTGACGCGCGAGCCCGGGACGTTGGCGGGGTCGACCGACGCGAGGACCGCCAGGTACTCGTCGGTGGTGTACGGCGCGAGCCCGGCGCTCCACTGCGCGGGCGTCGTCCCCGGCGGGTGGGTCGCCCAGGCCTGGGTCCAGCGCTGCGCGACGGCGAGCGCGACCGGCGGCGCGGCGCTGAGCGGGAGGCTCTGCGGGCGCAGCTCGGTGATCGTCGGCTGGCCGGGGGCCGCGGTGGCCGTCCCGGGCGACGCCGAGGGGGCCGGGCCGAGGGCGCGCCCGGGCGCGGGCCCGGGGCCGCCCAGGGACCCGCTGAGGTACGACAGGCCCGCGGCGATCGCGATGACGACGACGACCACGAAGAACAGGCGCACCGGGGAGTGCAGCGGCCACTCCCACAGCGCGCGGTAGGCCGCCGCGCGCCCGCGCCTAGTCCGGATCGGCACCTGCGCCTCCCTCGCCGGCGGGGCGCGGGGCCGGGCGGGACCGCGACGAGCGGGTCGACGACCCCGCGCCGATCGGCCGGCTGGGCCGGTAGATCCGGTACACCGGCGCGCCGTCGACCAGCTCGGCCTGCACGGGACGGCGTGGCCCACCGGCCTCACCGGTCTGCGCGGCCACGCTGCGGTAGAGGCTGCGGTCGGCGTCGCTGATCTGGGCGCGCGCCGGGGTGGGATCGCGGTCGCCGCGCGGCGCGCCGCCCGGCACCGCGCCCGCCCCGCGGGGCAGGGCGCGCTGGGCGGCGGTGCGCGCGGCCAGGGCCGCGGCGGGATCGGCGTCGTGGCCGGGCGTGCTGCCCGCCCGCGTGCCGACCCGCTCGCTGTCGACGCGCACCGGCGCGGCGGGGTCGGCACCGGCCGCGGCGGCCACCGTGGGATCGGTCCGCGACGGCGTGCTGCCCTCCGGGCGCCAGCCGTCGCCCCCGCCCCCGGCGGCGTCGCGGCGCTCGGACCACCAGTCGTCCTGACGGGCGGGCGAGCGCGGCAGGAACCGGGAGAACATCCCGCTCCCGGCGGGCGGCAGGACGCCGCTCATCTGGTCGCGGGTCAGCGAGACCATCGCCTCGAGCCGTCGGAACGGTCTCGCCAGCGCCCACAGCACGATCGTCACGACCCCGGTGACCAGCAGCCCGAGCCACGTGTCCACCCCGGAGCCGGGCCGGAACAGCGCGATGACCATGAGCGAGTGCAGGCCCGCCATGGCGCCGACGAGCAGCGTGTTGACCAGCGCCGCCCCGCCGACCCGCAGCGTCGCCGGCAGCACCTCGGGCTTCAGCAGCGCCACCACGGCGAGCGCGGGCGCGATCATCACGAGCAACCGGATGATCAGCATCGAGACGAGGATGAGCAGCTTGCTCATCAGCTGGAACAGGCCGATGCACACGGCCTGGATCAGCGCGAGCATCCCGGCGCCGGTCCGCGAGCCCTGCCGGCCCTGGAAGTAGCTGTACCGGTCCCCCGCGCGGTCGGCCACGGCCGTGAACTGCTGCTTCTTCGCGTCCGCCGTGGCCTGGTTGTCCTGGCCGTCCGCGATCTCCTGCTTGGTGAACGTCTGCGCCCGCAGCAGCTCCCGGCCCATGTCGCGGGCCTGGGGCACGTCGGCGGACCCGAACTCCCCGCGCAGCCAGTTGTTGTAGACGATCTGGTCGGTCAGGACCGTCGGCAGCGTGTTCGCGTCGCCCACCCCGACCTGCGACAGGAACCCGCGCTGCATCGCCGTGACGCCGTCGAGCAGGACCCCGTCGAGCACGCTCGACCAGCGCACGGGCGCGGCGTACGCCGCCGCCGCGACCGCCAGCGCGATCACCGCGATCCCCGCCCGCTGCGCCTGGCGCGACAGGTCGCCGCGCATCGCGAGCACCAGCATGATCGCCGCGAGCACGATCAGCGCGAGCCCGACCCAGGTCGTGAACACGGCGTTGTACATCGCCGCCGTACCGGCCTGGACGATGCCGTCGAGCGGCTGCAGCAGCCCGGAGCCCCGCTCGATGAGGTAGTGCGCCCAGTTCACGCCGCCGACGACGAGCTTCGCGAGGTTGAAGAACTGGTTGCCGAGCCACGTGTCGGTCGCCGCCGCGGGGTCGCGGGCGGCGCCGGGGCCGCAGCCGAGGTCGTAGGTCCACCAGATCTGCCCGGCGTAGCCGACCTCGTGGTAGACGCTGCCCGGCGCGCCGACCCCGAGCGGGGCCGGGTCGAGCGAGCCGACGAGCCCCGTCCCGGGCCGGTCCGGGTCGGGCGGCGCCTTGCAGTCCAGCGGCGCCGCCGACGCGGGCAGGGCGAAGAGCACGAGGCCCGTGATCAGCGACATCACGACGACCGTCGCCCGCCGCCGCCCGCGCCGACCCGTGCTGCTGATGCGCACTCGGGGAGTGCGAGCGATGCGGCTTCGCTGGCGCTCAAGGCCAGGATCGCCACATCCTCGCTGCGGCGACACGCCGACGGCGTCGTCCTGGGCGCGCCGGGACCGTCGCCACCCCACGACGAGGGCGGCGACGAGGATCGCGACGGCGAGCGTCACCCCGTGGTCCCCGGGCCGCGGCGGCCGGCGCCGACCCAGCGGCCCGGATCCTGCACCTCACTGCCCTCGCGCCAGCCCGGGTTCCGGTCGGCGGCCGTCGTCACGGTCGCGTCGTCGCTCAGCTCGCCGACCGCGTCACCCGTGGCCTCGCCCTCGTCCATGACCCAGGCGTCGGCCCACTCGTCGTCGCCGACGGGCGCGGGGTCGGGCGCCCCGGGAACGCCGGCGGGACCGCTGCCCAGATCGTCGTCGAGGTCGGGCGCCAGGTCGTCGAGACGCTCGTCGAACCCCGACGTGATCGCTTCGGCGTCGGGACGCTCGTCGAGCACCGTGCCCTCGACGACGGTGCGCTCGACGAGGGGGTCGCGCGACGGGGTCACCGGCGACACGCGCGCGGTGCCCGGCGGCGGGGTCGCGGGACGGCGCGGGGGTGCCGGGCGGGACGGGCCCTGCGGCGCGCCGGCCGCAGTGGGCAGGGGACCGCTGGGCGGGCCCGCCGGCGGGACGATCGGGACCGGGCCGGTGCGCTCCGCGTCGGTCTCGGGCGGGACGGGGTGCGACCCCGACACCGGAGCGGCCGGCAGCGGGCGGGCCCGGCGCGCGTCGGGGTTGGTGTCCAGCGTCTCGCGCAGGTGCTCGAGGTGCGGGCCCTCGAGATCGATCCGGATCTTCTCGACGCCGCCGTGCCCGTCGGCGAACACGAACTGGCGCGGGGTGTCGTCGGGCCGGTCGTCGTGGCGGGGCCGCGGCGAGAGGGTGCCGAGCATCTCCTCGTAGCCGACCTCGGTGGGCACGCGCAGCAGGCGCAGCGCCTCGGCCTGCGCCTCCTCGTCGTCGGTGCGCCCGACGAACACCGCGTTGACCAGCGACGCGAACCCGGGCACGCGCAGCAGGTCGCCCGCGAGCTGGGAGGCGAACAGGGCGCGGACGTTGAACTTCCGCGAGTCGCGGGCGAGCCGGTCGATGAGCACCTTGCCGGTGGGGATCTGAGACAGGAAGTGCGTCTCGTCGAGCGCGACGCCCTTCCGCAGGTTCCGGTCGGCGGTGTAGATCGTGCGCTGGGTCAGCCAGGACGCGAGGTTGAGCAGCTCGACCGCGAGCGACTCGCCGTCGGTCCACTCCTCGCGCGGGCTGCCGGGGCGCGGCAGGGACATGCCCTGCATGGTCAGCACGGTGAGGCGGTAGTTCTCCTCGCCCTGCCACGGGTCCTCGCGCGGGTCGGCGTTGCGGTCGGGGAACAGCAGCGCGGCCTGGGGCAGCTCGCGGCGCTCCTCGAGGAAGTCGGCGACGACGTCCGCGTGCTCCTCGCCCTCGCGCGCGTGACGGCGCAGGACGGCGATGACCTGGCCCGGGTCGCGGTCCGGGGCGCCGCCGACCTCGCGGACCGCGCGCAGCAGCACGATCCGGGTGTGGGGCAGGCGCGCCACGTCGAAGGGCAGCAGGCCGGTGAGGACGTCGAGCACCAGGCGGCGCCGGGTCGCCGCGGCCAGCGAGCGCTCGCGGCGCCACGCCTTGTCCGGGTCGTCCTCGTCGAGGAAGTGGTCGCGGCGGGGCTCGGCCACCACCCGGTAGGGGTTGAGGATGCCGGGGTCGGCGCCCAGCAGGTGGATGTGCCGCGAGAACGGCGCGAGCTCGGGGAGCTTGGTCAGCTCGGCGAGCGGGCCCGACGGGTCGAGCACCGTCCAGCGGGCCCCGGCGCGCAGCGTCTTGTAGACGAGCAGTCCGGTGAGGAACGACTTCCCGGAGCCGAGGCCACCCACGACCGCCGTGAGGCCCGACGCGCGCCGGACCTCCTGCGCCATCCACGGGTCCCACGCCACCGGGCGCCGGGTGGCCGTGCAGGTCTCGCCGATCATGATGCCGCGCCGGTCGCCCACCGACGCCGACGCGGCCGGCACGCCCGCGGCCACCCAGGTCACCGAGCCTCGGCGCCGGTAGGCCGTCGACGCCAGCGGCTCGCCGGGGATGAACTCGCGCGCGTAGGCGTACTGGGCCTCGGGGTGCTCCATCGCGACCCGCGGGCGGTAGAGGTCGAGCACCTGCTGGGCGCGCGTCAGCGCCTCGCCCTCGTCGCGCCCGGACACCGCGACGCGCCACCAGCCGTAGACCCGGGTGTTGAGCTGGGTGAGCCCGCCGGAGAGCTCGTCCTCGATCTGCAGCACCCGGTCGGCCTGCCGCGAGAGCGACATCGGCGGGTCGAGGTCGTGGTCGTGGGTGTAGTGCCGGATCTGGCTGCGCACCTTGCCCATCTGGCGCTGCAGCTCCCCGGCGACCTCCTCGGGCTTGCGCACGTAGATCCGCGCCGACCACTCGACGGGGAAGGGCAGGCGGTCGCTGCGCTGCATCCACGGGTCGTCGGCCTCGGGGATGCGCAGCGCGTCCATGAGGCCCACCGACAGCACCGCGACGTGCCGCTGCACCGGCTGGGTGCCGAAGCGCCCGAGCACCTGGACGGTCGGCGCGTACGGCTCCTGCTGCAGCGCGACGCCGTCGGTGAACGCGGCGAGGTCCTCGGCCTCCCAGTGGTCGCCCGACGCCGGCGCCACCGTGCGCGGCGCGGGCAGGCCCAGCGAGCACGACCGGTGCATCAGCCAGGCCATGTCCTCGGCGGTCGCCGGCACCGCGTCGAGGCCCGCCCGCGAGACCAGCGCCTCGACGTGCGCGATCTCGGACTCCAGCGCGGCCAGCTCGGCGGTCGCCGCCGACGGGACCAGGCGGCCGAGCACCGGCGCGGCGCCCTCGAGCCAGCGGTCGACCACCGAGCGCCCGGAGACCTCGACGCCGAGGAAGACCTCCTTGTCGGACATCGACAGGCCCATGAGGTGGCGCTGCTCGCCCTCGAGGAAGCTCTCCCAGCTCAGCGCGCCGGGGACGTCCGGCATCCGGCCGGGCGCGTTGTGGTCGAACGTCTCGGCCCACAGCGCGACGGGGTAGGGCCGCGAGGTGACCCGCACGTGCAGCCAGCGGCCCTGCAGCTCGCCGAGCTGGGTCGCGATCTGGCGGATGAGCGTCTCGCGCTGGGTGTCGCTGCGGAAGCTCCAGGGCTGCGGCGCGAGGCGGTACCAGGCCGTGACGGCCGTCGCGGTGCGCGCGAGGTTGCCGTCGATGGCGCGCAGCGAGATCGCGGGCCGGTAGCCGGCGGCGGGCGACTCGCCGACCAGCGAGCGACCGCGCCGGCCGTGGCCGTTGCCGCCGTTCCCGGTGCTGCTGCGGGCCGGGCGCAGGCCCTTCGCACTGTCGCCGGCCTCGATCGCCTCGGGTGGGGACTCCCGGTCGAGTGCGCGCCGCGCCCTACCGCGGCGCAGCACCGGGATCTCCTCGTCGGTCGCGGGACCGCGCGCCCGGGCCGAACGGGGCGTCGCTCGGGGTGCTCGGGGTGGCCGGCGCCGACGGCTCGTTCGACATCGGCCAGCCGGGGCGCCGCCGCGGGCGCGTCGCGCGCCGCTGGGTGCGGTCGGGGTCGGGGTCGGCCTTGCGGATCACGGAGCCCGCACGGCGCGCCGGCACGGCCTCGCGGCGGGCGCCGGTCCAGGCCGCGATCGCCGCGTCGCCCGCGCGGGGACCGGGCACGGGGGGCAGCTCGGCGGGGGCCTCGGTGGGAGTCGGGGACGTGCCGTCGCTGACGCTCTCGCCCACGTCGGCGCTCGACGGCGGCCCGAAGTCGGCGTCGGCGGCGCGGGCTGTCTCGGCAGACGCTCTCTCCGCGGCAGCCTTCTCCGCAGCAGCCTTCTCGGCGCGCGCCTTCTCGGCCGCCCGCTCCGCCCGGGCGCGCCGGCGGGCCAGGGTCGCCTCGCTCGGGCCGGCGGCGGGGCGGGCCGCGCGGGCGTGCGAGGGCCCGGTCGTCGGCACGCCGGGCGTGTCGGCGGGCGCCTCCTCCGTGACCTCGGCCACCGGCCCGGGGGTCGGTGCGGGCTCCGGCACCGGCTCCGCGACCAGCACCTCGTCGTCGCGGGGCGGCGGGCCCCAGGCGGCGTCGTCGGCCGGATCGACCGTGGCCGGGCGGGCGGCCTTCGGCGCAGTGCGGTCGCTGCCGCGCGGGAGGGCGACGGCCGTGGGCAAGCCGGTGAGCCGCGGGCGGTCGCGACGCACGGTGACGTGCCCGGTGGTCAGCGCCCCGCCGGTGACGCGGTGGCGGGCGCGGGGGCCACGCAGCTCGTGGACGAAGAGCGTCAGCCACTCCAGCAGCGGGCGCTCGTCGTTGATGCGCCGGGACACGAACCGGGTGACCGCGACGGTGATCAGCAGCGCCCAGGCCACCGAGAAGAAGCCGAGGTCGATGCCGAGGCGGCGCTGCAGGAACATCACCACGAGCATCACGAGCAGCCCGACCCCGTAGGCGGAGTAGCGGGCGCGCCAGGGGAAGGTCGCGCGCGGCGGACCCAACCAGACGGCGTCGACGCGGTAGACCTCGTCGTCGGTGCGGATGTGCACCCGCGTCACCCGGTGATGAGCTGGGCGAAGAACGCACCGACACGCGCACCCGCACCAGGCGTGAGGGCGATGCCGAGCGCGATCAGGCCGATGATCAGGCCGATGCTGCGGCGGGCGACGCCGGCGTTGTCACCACGCCCGCCGATCCACAACATGATGATCGCGATGCCCAGGAGGATCAGCGGGACGATGTTGTCCTGGATCCACCCCTGGAGCCCGCCGGTTCCCGGGGCCTGCGCGACCAGGTCGGCGCCGAGGAACGTGACGGTCATGGCGGTCCTCCCGCAAACGTGCTGGTCGATGTGCCGGAAACCGTTCTCGACCGGTCGAGTAAACACGGCGCCGTGAGGGAATCAAACACCCTCGGCAACGGGTCCATCACACCCGTCGACGGCGTCCGAGCACCCGCTTTCCACGCCCTCCCCCACAGGCGTGCCCGCATCGTCGACCCTCCGCGACCGGCGGGTGATGAGCACCCGCTCTCCTGGTCCGGATGAGCCTATCGTGATCCACACGGCACGGGCCGTCATCACGCTCCGGCGTGGCGCGGCGGGATTCGCCATCGCAAAGCATCGCTCGTCCGTGGCGACGAACGGCGCAGCCGCCGGGCCCGTCGGGACGTCCACTCCGGTTACCGGCGAGTAGCCTCAGTCACCTCTCGGAGCGCCGAGGTCCCTACCGGCCGTTACAGTGCCGCCGACGCAGTCGTTGTCTCACCGGGCCCTCCACCACGGGCCCGGCCCACGGGGAGGTCCCGTCGTGATCGTCCGTTTGGTCCTGGGGCTCGCCCTGACCCTGGCCGTGGTCGTCGTGGCCGCCCGCCGGTCATGGTGGCTCTACAGCCTGATCGCCTCCGGTCAGCCCGATGCGAAGCGTGCCGACGGCCTCGGCGCGCGCGTGCGCGCCCAGTTCGTGGAGGTGTTCGGGCAGCGCAAACTGCTGCGCTGGTCCATCCCCGGCCTCGCCCACCTCTTCACGATGTGGGGCTTCATCATCCTGCTGACGGTCTACATCGAGGCCTACGGCGCCCTGTTCGTCGAGGACTTCCACATCCCGCTGATCGGGCGCTGGTCGGTCCTCGGCTTCCTGCAGGACTTCATCGCGATCATGGTGCTGATCTCGATCATCGCCTTCGCGATCATGCGCGTGCAGCAGGCGCCGGAGCGCCGCGCCCGGACCTCCCGCTTCTACGGCAGCCACACCGGCGGCGCCTGGCTGATCCTGTTCCTGATCTTCAACGTCGTCTGGACGCTGTTCGCCTTCCGCGGCAGCTCGTCGGCGGCGGGCAACCTGCCCTACGACTCGGGCGCCTGGGCCTCGATCGGCGTCGGGTACCTGTTCTCCGGGGTCCCGGAGCCCACGCTCTTCGTCCTCGAGACGGTCTTCCTGCTGCTGCACATCGCGGTCGCGCTGATCTTCCTGGTGGTCGTGCTCTACTCGAAGCACCTCCACATCTTCATCGCGCCGATCAACGTCTCGGCCAAGCGCCTGCCGAAGGCGCTCGGCCCGGTGCCGCCGATCGAGCACGAGGGCAAGCCGATCGACTTCGAGGATCCGCCGGAGGACGCCTCGTTCGGTCGCGGCAAGATCGAGGACTTCACGTGGAAGGGCATGCTCGACTTCGCGACCTGCACCGAGTGCGGTCGCTGCCAGAGCCAGTGCCCGGCGTGGAACACCGGCAAGCCGCTGTCGCCGAAGCTGCTGATCATGGACCTGCGCGACCACATGTTCGCGAAGGCGCCGTACATGATCGGCGGCAAGGACATGCCCGAGGAGGGCGCCGCCACCCAGGCCGGCGCGAACAACCCGGGTGAGCCCGTCCACGACGGCCACGGCGTGCCGGAGTCCGGCTACGAGCGCTACCGCAAGAGCGACGACGTCCAGGCCTCGCGCCCGCTGGTCGGCACCGCCGAGCAGCTCGGCGTCATCGACCCCGAGGTCCTGTGGTCGTGCACCACCTGCGGCGCCTGCGTCGAGCAGTGCCCGGTCGACATCGAGCACGTCGACCACATCATCGACATGCGCCGCAACCAGGTCATGATCGAGTCGGAGTTCCCGGCCGAGCTCGGGGTGCTCTTCCGCAACCTCGAGAACAAGGGCAACCCCTGGGGCCAGAACAACTCGTCGCGCATGGACTGGGCGAAGGACCTCCCCTTCGACGTGCCCGAGTTCGACGGCGAGCTCTCCCCGGAGACCGAGTACCTGTTCTTCATCGGCTGCGCCGGCGCGTTCGACGACAACGCCAAGAAGACGGTGCGCGCGGTCGCCGAGCTGCTGCACATCGCCGACGTCGACTACGTCGTGCTCGGCAAGGAGGAGAGCTGCACCGGCGACCCGGCGCGGCGCTCGGGCAACGAGTTCCTCTTCCAGATGATGGCCATGCAGACCAAGGAGATGCTCGACGCCGTCTTCGAGGGCCGCGAGCCGGGGACGCGCAAGATCGTCACCACCTGCCCGCACTGCATGAACACCCTCGGGCGCGAGTACCCGCAGCTCGACGGCCACTACGAGGTCGTCCACCACACCCAGCTGCTCAACCAGCTCGTCCGCGAGAAGAAGCTGGTGCCGGTGGCGCCCGAGTCGTCGCCCGTGCCGCAGGCGAAGCTCGACATCAACCCGTCGACGAACCTGCAGTACCACGGCCCGCACTCCGACGGCACCGAGCGCGGGCTGATCCCCGCCAACGGGCACGCCACCGAGGGCCACGACGCCGACCAGGCCGCGCCGGCCGCGGTCGCCCTCGCGGAGAAGGAGTCGACGAACGGGCACGCGGGGTCGAACGGCAACGGGCACGCGGGCTCGAACGGTGGGGCCCGCAAGACCGTGACCTACCACGACCCCTGCTACCTGGGCCGGCACAACGAGGTCTACAGCCCGCCCCGCGAGCTGGTCGAGGCCGCGGGCGCCGAGCTCAAGGAGATGCCCCGTCACGCCGACCGTGCCCTGTGCTGCGGCGCCGGGGGTGCGCGGATGTGGATGGAGGAGCACATCGGCAAGCGCATCAACATGGACCGCGTCGACGAGGCCATCTCCACCGAGACCGACACGATCGCCACCGGCTGCCCGTTCTGCCGCGTGATGCTCACCGACGGGCTCACCGAGCGCCAGAGCGAGTCCAAGGCCACGAACACCGAGGTCATGGACGTCTCGCAGATGCTCCTCGCGGCCGTGAAGCGCGGGCGCCCGGAGGCGACGACGGAGACCGACCACGAGGGCGACTCGGACCCCGACACCGCGGCCACCTCGGCCAACGTGCAGAACCCGTCCTCGGAGAACTAGCGCGCCCTCCGGGGCCCGTGCCGGACGAACGAACGGCGCTCTCGCTGCTTCCGAAGCAGCGAGAGCGCCGTTCGTGTTTCCGGGGGTCCGGGGTGTCGGCAGCGAACGCGCTGTTCGCTGCCTCTAGGTGTCGTGACCCGAGACGTTGTGTGCGGCGGCGTGTCGGGTTGATCGAGGAGGGCCTCCGGGGCGGGGTGGGTGTGTCTGAAGCATCCG
>NZ_SNYO01000006.1 GCF_004363095.1 Actinomycetospora succinea | reverse complement strand
GAACCCGGAAGCTAAGCCCTCCAGCGCCGATGGTACTGCGACCGACAGGTCGTGGGAGAGTAGGACACCGCCGGAACACCCGACCACCCCCACACACGCACCACCACAAAAGGGGCGAGACTCCCACCCCCGGGAGCCTCGCCCCTTTTCTTGTGTGCGCACGTTCTGTCCGCCGCCGGGAGTCTCCGACTACGCCGAACGGTCGGAGAACCGCGTCAGCGCGATACGGAATCGTCCACACCTCGTCAGTTCGTCCACAGGGCACCATTCGACGCTCCCGCTGTCCGCTTCCCGCGGGGGACGCTTCTCGCAGCGGCCCGGGAATTCCTCCCGGCCGGAGCGAGCGGAGAGCGACGTGAACGAGACGATGGTGACGGTGACGGGCAACGTCGCCGGCGACGTGATCACCAAGCGGGTGGGCGCCAACCAGGAGCACCTGCTCGTGACCTTCCGGGTCGCGAGCTCGGAGCGGCGGTACGACCGGGCGACGGACACGTGGGTCGACGGCGATCGCTTCACGGCTTCGGTGACCTGCTGGCGTCGTCTGGCAGACGGCGCGCGTCTCCTGGTCAAGGGCGACCCGGTGGTCGTCACCGGGCGCCTGTCGGTGCGCGAGTACGAGGTCGAGGGCGTCCGGCGCTACATGACGGAGATCAACGCGACAGCGGTCGGCCCCGACCTGGCGCGGTGCACCGCGACCGTGAACCCGTGGCGGGCCGGCGTGAGCGAGAGCGTCGACGGTGCGGCCGCGGAGCAGCACGGCACCGAGGGTCTCCGGCCCGTCGAGGGCGAGGCGCACCGCACGGAGGACGGAGCAGGGCCCAGCGGCCCCGCCATCGAGCCCGTGACGGCGCACGACGCGGGTGCCGTGGCCGGTCCGGCCGACCCTGAGGACGCGGCGCAGGAGGGCGCGACGGTCACCGGGATCGCGGCCGGAGAACGTCGCCGGTCGGGCGCCGGCCGTGTGAGCGCCTGAACTGCCCCGGGGCCGGTGGACGCCGAGTCGTGCCAACTACCATCGAGGGCGTGGCTGAGTTCATCTACACCATGAAGAAGGTTCGCAAGGCGCATGGTGACAAGGTCATCCTCGACGACGTCACGCTGAGCTTCCTCCCCGGCGCGAAGATCGGTGTCGTCGGCCCCAACGGTGCGGGCAAGTCGAGCGTTCTGAAGATCATGGCCGGGCTCGACCAGCCCAACAACGGCGAGGCGTTCGCCGCCCCGGGGGCGTCGGTCGGCATCCTGCAGCAGGAGCCGCCGCTCAACGAGGAGAAGACGGTCCTCGGGAACGTGCAGGAGGGCGCCGGAGAGGTGGCCACGAAGCTCGCGCGCTACAACGAGATCGCCGAGCTGATGGCCACCGATTACTCCGACGAGCTCATGGAGGAGATGGGCGGCCTCCAGGAGGACCTCGACAACGCGGACGCCTGGGACCTCGACTCGCAGCTGCAGCAGGCCATGGACGCGCTGCGCTGCCCGCCCGGCGACGAGGCGGTCACCCACCTCTCCGGTGGCGAGCGCCGTCGCGTCGCGCTGTGCAAGCTGCTGATCAGCAAGCCGGACCTCCTGCTGCTCGACGAGCCCACCAACCACCTCGACGCCGAGAGCGTGCAGTGGCTCGAGCAGCACCTCGCGAGCTACGAGGGCGCTGTCCTCGCCGTCACCCACGACCGGTACTTCCTCGACAACGTCGCGGGCTGGATCCTCGAGCTCGACCGCGGCAGGGCGATCGGCTACGAGGGCAACTACTCGGTGTACCTCGAGAAGAAGGCCGACCGGATCGCGGTCCAGGGCCGCAAGGACTCGAAGCTGCAGAAGCGGCTCAAGGACGAGCTCGCCTGGGTGCGGTCGGGGGCGAAGGCGCGGCAGGCGAAGAGCAAGTCGCGTCTGGCCCGCTACGAGGAGATGGCGGCCGAGGCGGAGAAGACGCGGAAGCTCGACTTCGAGGAGATCCAGATTCCGCCGGGTCCGCGCCTGGGCAACGTGGTGGTCGAGGTGAGTCACCTCGACAAGGGCTTCGACAACCGGCTGCTCATCAAGGACCTGTCGTTCTCCCTGCCGCCCAACGGCATCATCGGCGTGATCGGGCCGAACGGCGTCGGCAAGACCACGCTGTTCAAGACGATCGTCGGGCTCGAGAAGCCGGACTCGGGCGAGGTCCGGGTCGGTGACACGGTGAAGCTGTCGTACGTCGACCAGGGCCGCGAGGGCCTGTCCGGCACCGACAACGTGTGGAAGGTCGTGTCCGACGGGCTCGACTTCATCCAGGTCGGCAACGTCGAGATGCCGTCGCGTGCCTACATCTCGGCGTTCGGCTTCAAGGGCCCCGACCAGCAGAAGCCGGTCAACGTCCTCTCGGGCGGCGAGCGCAACCGTCTGAACCTCGCGATGACGCTGAAGCAGGGCGGCAACCTGCTGCTGCTCGACGAGCCCACCAACGACCTCGACGTCGAGACGCTGTCGTCGCTCGAGAACGCGCTGGAGAACTTCCCGGGCTGCGCGGTCGTGGTCTCCCACGACCGCTGGTTCCTCGACCGCGTCTGCACGCACATCCTCGCGTGGGAGGGCACCGACGACCACCCGGCGTCGTGGTTCTGGTTCGAGGGCAACTTCGCCGACTACGAGGAGAACAAGATCCAGCGCCTCGGTCCCGACGCCGCCCGTCCCCACCGGGTGACCCACCGCAAGCTGACCCGGGACTGAGGACCGGGACGCGGTGGACGGGTCGGCGCGGGAGCCTGCGGACCACGGGCTCAGTGCGAGCGCGATCCTCGCGGTCGCCGAGGGCCTGCGATGGTCGGACCCGCAGCTGAGCGTCGCCCTGGCCGAGCACGTCGCGCGCTCGGCGGGGGACGACGCGGGGGCGCGCAGTGCCGCCGAGCGGTCGGCGGTGCTCGCGCTCGGGCAGTCGGACCGGGCCGCCGCGCTGATCCTGCGCGCGGTGCCGCAGCTGCGCGACGCGGAGCGCGAGGCCCGCGCCACCGACGCGGCGGTGCTCCGTTGCGAGCTCGCCCTCGCCGCGGTGCGGTGCGAGGAGGTCGACGCCGCGGAGGCCCTGCTCGAGCCGCTGGCCGCAGGCCAGGTGCTCCCCGCGGCGGTACGCGCCGACGCCCTGGTCGCCTGGGCCGCCGCGCGGGCGGCGCGAGGGGACGTGCCGGGTGTCGACGCGGCCGCTCGGCAGGTCGACGACGTCATCGGCACGCCGACCGAGGACGTCCGCCGGATCGCGGTCCAGCGGTCCCGGGCGCATGCCCGTCGGGTCGCCGGTGACGCCGCGGACGCCCTTGCCGTCCTCCGCGATGTCGCCGTCGACGAGCCCGGGGTGGCCGGTGGCCGCGAGACGGCCATGCTGGTCGCGGACCAGGTCGAGCTCCTCGCCGAGCTCGGTCGCGGCGAGGAGGCCCGCGAGACGGGCGCGCCCTCCCTCGCGGCGGAGCCGCAGGCCACGACGGCACTCGCGGTGGGACGTGTCCGGTGCGCGCTCGCGCGACTCGTGGCGCTGCCCGCCGGGGATGTCGACACCGCGGCCCAGCTGGCGCGCGAGGCGGAGGCGGACCTCGTCGCGCGCGGGCACGAGGCGCAGGCCGCCGAGGCGATCGAGGTGCTCGCCGAGGTCGCCGCCCGCCGGGGCGAGAGCCGGCTCGCGCTCGACGAACTGCGGCGCGCCTACGGGCACGCGACCGCGGCGCGCGAAGAGACCACCCAGGCCAGGATCGCCCTGGCCGTGGCCCTCGCGCAGCCCGCGGAGCCCCCGCCGGCCACGCGCGAAGCCGGGCCGGCGGAGCCCACCGACGGGCCCGCTCCGGACACCGATCCGCTGGCGGCGCTCCGGGCGTCCCTCGCCGCCTTCGACGCTGGGGGTGACGGCGGTGCGGACCGGCCGTCCCCGGCGGACGCGCTGAGCGCGGCGCTCGCGGCGACGGAGCTCGGGTCCTTCGAGGACCTCGGTGCGCGGCGGGACGGTGGATCCGCCCCCGGCGACCTGCCGGCGGAGCAGGGAACCGACCAGGACGCCGCCACGGAGCCTGCGCCGCGCCGCCGGCGTGGGCGCTACCGCGACGAGGACGACCCCGGGGAGGCACTCGCCGCGGCCCTCGCCTCGGCTCGCGAGGGAGGGCTCGGCGCGTTCGCCGCGCCGCCCGCCGGCGACGAGCCGCCGGCGCAGGACGGTGCGAGCAGCACGGACGGCGCGGTGCGGGACGGGGTGAGCATCGAGGACACGAGCGACGCCGCTGCCGAGGCGCGCAGCCGACGCCTCGCCCGGGCCCGCGCCCGGTGGGAGACGAGCGACTCGTTGCTGCCCCGTCGCCCGGAGTCGGCGAACGGATCCGACGGGGAGGTCGCGGCGAGCGCGCGGCCCGACCATGTCGACCACCGCCCCGCGGACGGCGGGGGGCACCGCCGCCGCGCGGACTCGCAGGACGGTGCCGGGCTCCGCGACGGGGACCGGACGCCCGGCCGCCGTTCCGGGCACTCCGAGGGCGCCGACGTCGCGGACGACCGCTCGCCCCGGAACGGCCACGGTGCCGTGGGTGGCGGCCGGGTCGTGCGTGAGGCCACCGGCTCGTGGGATGCCGATCGGGAGTGGTCGTCCGGCCTCGGCCGCGGCGAGTCGACACCGGTCCCGCCGGGTTTCTCGGGAGCCGACGCCCTCGAAGCCGACTTCCCCTGGGACGGCATCCGCGCCCACACCGCGGCGACCGGGAACGGTCATGTCAGCGGGCATGCACCCGGGAGCTCCCGGCCCGCGGACGAGCACCGCCCCGAGGACGACCGCGAGCACGACGGACGCCGCGACACGGGAGACCGTCGCGACACCGGGGACCGCCGCGACGACCGTCGCGACGAGCCCGTGACGGTCGCGGCGCGGTGGGGCGAGGCGCTCGGCGCCGTCCAGGGTGCAGGGAGCCCGCCCGGCGACGTCGACGACGAGTACCGGCGCGAGCTGGCGCTGACGCTCGTCGACCTGCTCAGCGAATACCAGGACGCGGCACCGCAGGCCCCCGCGGCGCCGACCCCGGAACCGTCCACCCAGCTCACCGGGCCTGCGCCGGCCACGACCGCGCAGCCCCGCCCGGGCGCGCCGCGCCCGGCCCGGAGCACCAGGAACGGGGTGCCGTCGGCGCGACGGGCGGACGACGCGGGGCCCCGCCTCGCCGACCTGCTCGCCGACGCCATGGACGCCTACCACTCCGCCGACCCCGGGGCGGGATCCCCGGACGACCGTCGCGCGCGTCGGTGACCGTCTGAACCGAGCCCACCAGGTCGATCCCTCGACCCCGTCGTCCGGACGGCGGCGGGCCGCAAGCGGATCGTTATGGTGGCGGGCGTGGACGCCCGGAGGTACGGCGACGATCCCCAGGCCGCGCCGGCGGTGGCTCGACGGCCTCTGACGCGCGGAGGCGGGGTATGACGACGAGCGCGGAGCCCGTCACCACGTCCGCCGACGCCGACGGCTGGCCCGCCGACCGCGGGGTCCTGCGCACCACCGCTGCCGAGCACACCCCGCCGGACTCGGCGCTGGGCGAGCTGGCGGTCGCCTACTTCGACCGGGTCCCCGACGGCGAGCTGGTCGACGACCCGAAGGACGCGCTGGCCACCGTCCGCGCCCACCGCAGCCTCGCGCGTCTGCGGGTGCCGGGGAAGCCGGTCACCGCGGTGCTCGACACCCCGGGCTCGGCGGGGCGGATCTCGGTGCTCGTCGTCACCGACGACATGCCGTTCCTCATCGACTCGGTGCTCGCCGAGCTCGACCGCACCGGCGCGAGCGTGCACCGCGTCGTGCACCCCGTGGTGGTCGTGCGCCGCGACGTGCGGGGCGAGCTGCTCGACATCCTCCCGCTCGCCGACCCCGCGGCCCCGCCGCCGGGCACGGTCGCCGAGTCGTGGATGAACATCGAGCTCGGCGACCTGCCGGGCTCCGACCCCGCGCGCGACCTCGCTGCCGACCTGCACGCGCGCCTGTCGAGCGTGCTCACCGACGTGCGCGAGGTCGTCGAGGACGGCGACCGGATGAACTCGACGGCGCGCGCGCTGGCCGACGAGCTGGACGGCGCGGGCGGCGACGCCGAGACCGCCGACACGGTGGCGCTGCTGCGCTGGTTCGCGCAGGGCAACCTGATCATGCTCGGGTACCGGCGTCAGGAGCTCGTCGACACCCCCGAGGGGCCGGCGCTGCGCGGCGTGCTCGCGACAGGCCTGGGGGTGCTGCGGCGGGACAGCCTCGTCGCCCGCACCCTCACCGCGAGCCCGGACAGCGTCAGCCCCGCGGGAACCGGCGGCGACACGTCGTCGCGGCGGCTGCTCGTGCTCACCCGCGCCAGCGCCCGCTCGACCGTGCACCGCCCCGAGCACCCGCTCTACGTCGGGGTGAGCATCTTCGACGAGGACGGCCGCCTCGTCGGCGAGCACCGGTTCCTCGGCATCCTGACGGTCGCGGCGCGCCACGCCGACGTGCTCGGCATCCCCGTGGTCTCGCGGCGGGTGCAGGAGGTCGTCGTCGAGGCCGGACTGCCCGTCGACTCGTGGTCGGGACAGCGCCTGCTGGAGGTGCTGCAGACCTACCCGCGCGCCGAGCTGCTGTGCACCGACCGCGCCTCGCTGGAGGCGACGGCGACCGGGGTGCTCGACCTCGCCGAGCGCCGCCGCGTCCGGCTGTTCCTGCGCCGCGACCCGTTCGGCCGCTACTTCTCCTGCATGATCTATCTGCCGCGCGACCGGTACACCACCGCGGCGCGCCTGCGGATGCAGGACGTGCTCATGCAGGAACTGCGCGGCACCGACCTGGAGCACACGGCGCGGGTCACCGAGGACCAGCTCGCCCTGCTGCACGTCACCGTGCACACCGGCCGCGAGGACCCGGTGACGCCCGACCTCGAGACGCTCACGAACGACCTGGCCGAGGCCGCGCGGACGTGGTCGGACCGTCTGCGCGAGGAGGCCAGCGGCGAGGAGCGGGCGGTCATCGCGGCGATCGGCGAGCCGTTCGCCGAGGCCTACAAGGAGGACTTCGGGCCGGAGCGCGGGCTGCTGGACCTGCGGATCCTCGAGGGCCTGGTCCCCGGCGGCAACGGCGAGCAGGGGCGCGACACCGCGGTCCGGCTCTACCGCCCGACCAACCCGGACGCGGGCGACCGGCGCCTCAAGCTCTACCTCGCGGGCCGGCGCGCGACGCTGTCGTCGGTGCTGCCGGCGCTGCAGTCCCTCGGCGTGGTCGTCGTCGACGAACGGCCCTACGAGGTCACCCGCAGCGACGGCGTCACGTGCTGGATCAACGACTTCGGCCTGCGCCTCGGCGCCCCCGACACCGTGCCGCCCGGCACCGAGCACGACCTGACCGAGCGGTTCGCCGAGGCGTTCGACGCCGTCTGGAGCGAGCTCGCCGGCGCCGACGGCTACAACGCGCTGGTCCTGCGCGCCGGCCTGACGTGGCGTCAGGCGACGGTCCTGCGGGCGTTCTCGCGGTACCTGCGCCAGATCGGCAACTCCTACGGGCAGAGCTACATCACCGACGTCGTCGGCGCGCACCGCGACGTCGCGGTGGGCCTCGTCGAGCTGTTCGAGGCCCGCTTCGACCCCGCCCTGGACGACGCGGAGCGCGACCGGCGCGTCGCCGAGGTCGACGGCCGCCTGACCGCCGCGATCGCCGAGGTGACGAGCCTCGACGCGGACCGCATCCTGCGCTCGCTGCTCGGGGTCGTGCGCGCGGTGCTGCGCACCAACTACTTCCGCACGCCGCGCCGGCCCTTCCTCGCACTGAAGCTCGACCCCGCGCAGGTCCCGGGTGTTCCCGAGCCGGCGCCGGCGATCGAGACGTTCGTGTACTCGGCCCGCGTCGAGGGAGTCCACCTGCGCTTCGGCGACATCGCGCGCGGCGGGCTGCGCTGGTCGGACCGCCTGCAGGACTACCGCACGGAGATCCTCGGGCTGGTCAAGGCGCAGGCCGTCAAGAACGCCGTGATCGTGCCGGTGGGCGCCAAGGGCGGGTTCGTCGTCAAGCGCCCCCCGGAACCGACCGGGGACGCCGCCGCCGACCGTGACGCCACCCGCGCCGAGGGCGTCACCTGCTACCGGATGTTCATCTCCGGGCTCCTCGACCTCGTCGACGACCGCGCCGGGCACGCCGCGCAGTCGGCGATCCACACGCCGGAGAACGTCGTGCGCTACGACGGCGACGACCCGTACCTGGTGGTCGCGGCGGACAAGGGCACGGCGACGTTCTCCGACATCGCCAACGGGGTCGCGGGCGAGTACGGGTTCTGGCTGGGCGACGCGTTCGCCTCCGGCGGCTCGGTGGGCTACGACCACAAGGCCATGGGCATCACCGCCCGCGGCGCGTGGGAGTCGGTGCGCCGGCACTTCCGCGAGCTCGGGCGCGACGTCGCGAGCGACGAGATCACCGTCGTCGGCGTCGGCGACATGTCGGGCGACGTGTTCGGCAACGGGATGCTGCTCTCCGAGCACCTGAAGATCGTCGCCGCGTTCGACCACCGGCACGTGTTCCTCGACCCCGACCCCGACCCGGCGGCGTCGTTCGCCGAGCGCAGCCGGCTGTTCGAGCTGCCGCGGTCGTCGTGGGCGGACTACGACACCTCGCTGATCAGCGACGGCGGCGGGGTCTTCCCGCGCACGATGAAGGCGATCCCGGTGTCACCGCGCGCCGCCGAGGTGCTCGGCATCGACGCGGGCGAGCTCGACCCGCCGTCGCTGGTGCGCGCGATCCTGCGCGCGCCGGCGGACCTGCTGTGGAACGGCGGCATCGGCACCTACGTCAAGGCGTCGACCGAGACGCACGCCGACGTCGGCGACAAGAGCAACGACGCGGTGCGCGTCGACGGCGACGAGCTCCGCGTCGCGGTGGTCGGCGAGGGCGGCAACCTGGGGCTGACCCAGCGGGGCCGCATCGAGTACGCGCGGCGTGGCGGGAAGGTCAACACCGACGCGATCGACAACAGCGCGGGCGTCGACTGCTCCGACCACGAGGTCAACATCAAGATCCTGCTCGACTCGCTGGTCGAACGGGGTGAGCTGGCGCCGGCCGACCGTGACGAGCAGATCGCGGCCACGACCGACGAGGTCGCCGACCTCGTGCTCGCCGACAACGTCAGCCAGAACGAGGTCCTGGGGGTGTCGCGCTTCCACGCGGCGCCGATGGCCCACGTCCAGGAGTCCCTCATCGACGACCTCGAGGCGCGGGGACGGCTCGACCGCGAGCTCGACGTCCTGCCCACGACCGAGGAGTTCGCCGCGCGCATCGCCGCGGGGGAGGGCCTGTCGAGCCCCGAGCTCGCGACGCTGATGGCGCACGTCAAGCTCGACCTCACCGACGCCCTCGCGGCGTCCGAGGTGCCCGACCTCGAGGTGTTCACGCGGCGCCTGCCGTCGTACTTCCCGGCGGTGCTCGCCGAGCGCTACCCGGAGGCGGTGTCGGCGCACCCGCTGCGCCGCCAGATCGTCACGACGATGCTCTCGAACGCCGTCGTCGACGGCGGCGGGCTGACCTACGTCCACCGGCTCGCCCAGGAGGTCGCGGCCACGCCGGGCGACGCGGTGCGCGCGTACCACGTCGCCACCACGGTCTTCGGGCTCGACGCCCTCGCCGCGGACATCGCGGCGGGGGACCGGACGCTGCCGACCCTCGTCGCCGACCACCTGACCCTCGCCCTGCGCCGCCAGCTCGACCGCGTCGCACGGTGGTACCTCACCCACCGCCCGCAGCCGCTGGCGATCGGTGCGGAGATCGCGCGCTTCTCGCCGTGGGTGGCGCAGCTCGCGTCCCGGGTGCCCGACCTGCTGCGCGGCAGCGAGGCCGAAGGGCTCGCGGAGCGCACGCAGGCGTTCATCGACGAGGGCGCGCCGGTGGAGCTCGCGCGCCGGGCCGTCGGCGGGCTGTACGCGTTCGGGCTGCTCGACGTCGTCGAGATCGCGGAGTTCGCCGAGCGCGAGCGGGGCGGGCTGCGCGCGGACGACGGCGAGGTCACCGACGACGAGATGTTCGCCGTGGCCGAGCTGTACTACGCGCTCTCCGAGCACCTCGGTTTCGACGCGCTGCTGACGGCGGTCGCCGGGCTCGAGCGCGCCGACCGCTGGCACGCGCTCGCGCGGCTGTCGCTGCGCGACGAGCTGTACTCCTCGCTGCGGGCGATCACGCTCGACGTCCTCGCGGACACCGGGTTCGACGAGACGGCCGACGAGAAGATCGAGCACTGGGAGCAGGCGAACGCGTCGCGGTTGATGCGCGCGCGCACCGCGCTCGCCGAGATCGCGAAGGTGGGTCGCGCCGACCTCGCGACCGTCTCGGTCGCCGCCCGCCAGATCCGCAGCATGGTCCGCTGACCACCCACATCCCCCCGGAGGAACAACGCGTGGCGGCCTACGTCAACGACGTCGCGGTGCGCTGGTCCGACCAGGACGCCTACGGGCACGTCAACCACGCGCGCGTGGTGACGCTGCTCGAGGACGCCCGGACCGGCCTGCTCTTCGACGCCGCGACCCGGGCGGGCGTGGCCGCCTTCGAGGCCGGCCTGCTCGTCGCCGCGCTGGAGGTCCGGTATCGGCGCCCGATCCCGTGGTCGCCGGCCGGGGTGCGCGTGGTGATGACCGCCGAGGACGTCCGCGCGGCGTCGTTCGGCGTCGCGTACCGGCTGCTGCTGCCCACCGGCGACGGCAACGGCTCCTTCGACGAGGCCAAGCCGGCCGCCACCGCCAGCACCCAGCTCGTGCCCTACGACCTGGCCACCGAGCGGCCGCGGCGCCTGACCGCCGAGGAGCGGGAGTTCCTCGCCGAGTACACGGCATGAGCCTCGCGGTCCCGGCGGCCGCCGACCGGGCGGCGCTCGCCGACGTCGTCGCCCGTGTCGTGCGGCTCGACCCGGCGGCGGTGGTGCGGCTCCGCGCGGCCGGCGACACGGTGGCGCTGTGGGCCGCCACGCCGTTCGCGGTGCTCGTGACCACGGCGGCGCCGGGCCGTGTCGAGCCCGCCGACGTGACGGTGATGGCGTCGGACCTGCTCGCGGCGCTGTCGGTCGTCGACGCCCCCGAGGTCGACCCGGGCCGGGCGGTCGACGACCGCTGGCGGGGCGACCTGCCCGCCGGGGTGGGGTGGGACGTGATCGGGGAGATCCGGGCGGACGAGATCGACGCCGTCGTCGCCCGCACCGACGCGGCGGGGCTCGACGCCACCGCGTGGGAGGCCGACGGCGTGCGCGTGCCGGCCCGCTGCGTCGTCGCCGTCGCGGGGATGGGGTGGCCGGAGGGCGGCGCGGCCGTGCCCGTGGCGCTCTCGGACGACGGGGCGTGGATGCGGCTCGACGCCGGCCGCGCCGCGGTCGTCCGTCACCGCCGCCCCGCCCTCACCGTCCTCATGTGAGCGAAATTCCCGGCTATGACCGGGAATTCCGCTCACATGGGTCAGAGGTTCGCGCGCAGGAAGTCGCGCGTGGCGCTCCAGGCCTTGAGGGCCTGCTCCGGGTCGTAGGTGCCCAGGTGGTTCTCCTCGTTGAAGAACGCGTGCCCGGACGGGTAGATGCGGAAGTCGGGGGTCACGCCGGACTCGTCCTCGATCCGCTCGGCGAGCTCCTCGACGGCCTCGGGAGGGGCCATCTCGTCCTCCTCGCCGAAGTGGCCGAGCAGCGGCGCCGTCAGGTTCGCGAAGCTCGGGTAGTCCTCGCCCAGCACGCCGTAGAACGGCACGGCGGCACCGATCTTGTCGCCCTGCTGCGCCGCGAGCACGAGGACGAAGCCGCCGCCCATGCAGAACCCGACGGCGCCGACCTTGTCCCCCGTGACGGCCTCGTGGCCGAGCAGGAAGTCGACGGCACCGGCGAGGTCGGTGGCCGCTTGATCGACGGGCAGCTCCTGCATGAGCCGCCCGGCCTCGTCGGCGTCGTGGGTGGTGGCGCCGCCGTACAGGTCGGGCGCGAGGGCGACGAACCCCTCGGCCGCGAGGCGGTGAGCGACGTCGGCGATGTGGGCGGTCAGGCCCCACCACTCCTGGATCACCACGACGCCGGGCCCGGAGCCCGACTCCGGCAGCGCCAGGTAGCCGTGGGCGGTCCGTCCGTTCGAGGGGAACGTGACGTTCTGCAGGGGGTTGTCCACCATCGCTCCGTCGTCACCACGCCTTGTTCATCATGCTCGTCGCCGCCATCTCGAAGTACTCCCACATCTGGCGCCGGCGCTCCTCGGGGAGGTTCGCCTCGTCGACGGCGACGCGCATGCAGCGCAGCCACGCGTCGCGCTCGAGCGGCCCGATGGGGAACGGGCCGTGCCGCATGCGCAGGCGGGGGTGCCCACGCTGGTGGGAGTAGGTCTGCGGGCCGCCCCAGTACTGCTCGAGGAACATCAGCAGCCGCTGCTCGGCCGGGCCCAGGTCCTCCTCGGGGTAGAGGGGACGAAGGACCGGGTCGTCGGCGACCTGCTCGTAGAAGCGGTGCACGATCGCCACGAACGTCTCGTGCCCGCCCACGGCCTCGTAGAACGTGTCGGGTCGACCGGCCTGTGGTGCGCTCACCCCACCACCGTCCCAGATCCGGTCCGGGCAGGTGGAGTCACACCGCCGGTGTGCCCGGTCCCGCGACGCCCGGACGCCCCGCGAACGGGTACGGCGCGGGCACGCCCTCGGCGTCGAGCTGGGTCTTGATCTCGGCGGCGACGGCGCGCTGGACGGCCCACTGCTCGCCGGGGCGGGTCTTGATGGTGAGCCGGATGAGCACGCCCTCGGCGGTGACCGACTGGACGCCGAGCATGTCCGGCGGGGCGATCACCTTGCCGGCGATCTTGGGCTCGGCGCACTCGGCGTTCGCCGCGCGCTCGGCGATCTCCAGGGCCTCGTCGACGTCGGCGCTGTGCCCGACGGGGATGTCGACGACGGCCACCGAGTAGCCCTGGCTGGAGTTGCCGACGCGCAGCACCTCGCCGTTGCGGACGTACCAGACGGTCCCGGCGATGTCGCGCAGCGTCGTCACCCGCAGGCCGACGGCCTCGACGGTGCCGGTGGCCTCGCCGAGGTCGACGACGTCGCCGACCCCGTACTGGTCCTCGAGCATCATGAAGATGCCGGACAGGAAGTCGCGGACGAGGTTCTGCGCGCCGAACCCGATGGCGACACCGACGATGCCGGCCGAGGCGATGATCGGGGCGAGGTTGACGCCGAACTCGCCCAGGATCAGCACGAACGCGACGCCGTAGATCAGGATCGTCGAGAACGACCGCAGCACCGAGCCGATCGCCTGGGCGCGCTGCGTGCGCCGCTCGACCATGAGCGGGGCGGCGTCCCGGATGGTCCGCACCGCGCGGTCGCGCAGGGGCCGCAGCAGCGCCGGGACCCGGCCCTCGCGGGCGCCGTTGGTCAGGCGCCCGATCGCGCGGTGGACCGCGAACCGCAGCACGACCGCGACCACGATGATCAGCACCACCACGACGAGGTGCGTGAGCAGCTCGTCGGCCGAGCGGGAGAGCCAGTCGGTCTGCGTGAGCTCGTAGACCCGCTGGCACAGCGAGCCCGCGTCCGTGGCGCAGGCTGGCGGCTGCGACGGCAGCGAGAGCGGCGACGAGAAGTCGTGCGCCGGCTCGGGGGTCGGGGTGGCCGGAGGGGGCGTCGGCAACGGCACGCTCACGTTGCTCGACGGTAGAGGACGCCCTCCCGGCGGCTCCTGTCCCCTGCGGGCCCGCCGCCGCCCTGGTGACGGGCCGGTGACGCGTGGGTGCGGTCGGTGAGAACACAGGTGCGATCGGGCCCGTTGTGTGGTCGACTAGGCCCAACTCGGCGGGAGGTGGTCGTGTGCACGAACGACAACCCGGCAGCGTGACTCCGCTGGTCAGCGAGGTCCCGCCCACCCACGCGCCGCGCGGCGCGTCCGACCCTCCCGATCCCGTCCCCGAACTGACCGTCGCTCCCCCTCTCCCCCCGGACATCTCCGACCCGGACGAGCCCCCCGCCCCGCCGCTGGCGACGCCGCCGTGGGGTCGCCGCCGGGTCCTGCTCCTCAACGCCACCTTCGAGCCCCTCACCGCGCTGCCCCTCCGGCGCGCGATCGTGCTGCTGGTCTGCGGCAAGGCCGAGGTGGTGCACGGCGACGCCGCCGGGCTGGTGCTGCACTCCGCCACCGGGTCGGTCGAGGTCCCGTCCGTCATCCGGCTGCGCACCTACGTCCGCGTGCCCTACCGGGCGCGGGTGCCGCTGACTCGGGCCGCCCTCATGCACCGCGACCGGTTCCGGTGCGCCTACTGCGGCGGGCGTGCCGAGACCATCGACCACGTGGTCCCGCGCAGCCGCGGCGGCACGCACACGTGGGAGAACTGCGTGGCCTGCTGCGCGCGGTGCAACCACCGCAAGGCCGACAAGCTGCTCGCCGAGCTCGGCTGGCCGCTGCGCACCATGCCGACCGCGCCCCGGGGGCGGCACTGGCGCCTGCTCGCCGGGCTCGTCGACGCCGACCCGCTCTGGCTGCCGTACCTGGGGGAGACGGCCGCCTGACACGGCCTGTGCCCCGTGCGTAGGGCAGCATGGGGCAACCGTGAGCGATCTCCACGAGCTGAGCGCCCTCGAGACCGCCGCCGCGGTGCGGCGCGGCGACCTCACGGCCCTCGAGGTCGTCGACGCGGCGCTCGCGCGCGCCGAACGCCTCGGTCCCGCGCTGGGGGCGTTCACGGTGCTGACGCCGGAGCGCGCCCGCGACGCGGCCCGCGCGGTCGACCTCGCCGGGGTGGACGGGGCCGGGCCGCTGTCCGGTGTCCCGACGGCGATCAAGGACCTGACCGCGACCGCCGGTGTGCCGACCGGCCGGGGCTCGGTGATCTACGACGGGTGGGTCCCGGACCGCGACGACGACGTCGTCGGCCTGCTGCGCGGCGCCGGGACGATCAGCATCGGCAAGACCGCGGTGCCCGAGTTCGGGCTGCCCTGCTACACCGAGCCCGCCGGGGCGCCGCCCGCCGTGACCCCGTGGGACCGGACGCGTTCGGCGGGCGGGTCCTCGGGCGGGGCGGCCGCCGCGGTCGCGGCCGGCATCCTGCCCGTCGCGCACGGCACCGACGGCGGCGGCTCGATCCGCATCCCCGCCTCGGTGTGCGGCCTCGTCGGCCTGAAGACGACGCGCGGGCGCGTCCCCGCCGGGCCCGCGGGCGGCGACCCCGCGGGCCTGTCGGTGCACGGCCCGCTCGCCCGCACCGTCGCCGACGCCGCCGCGCTGCTCGACGCGATGGCCCTGGCGTCGCCGGGGGAGCCGTTCGTGCCGGCGGCGCCGCCCGCGGGCGGGTACCTCGGCGGGCTCGCCGCGCCGTCGCCGCGGCGCCGGATCGCGCTGGCCGTGGACCCGCCGCTGGACGGCGTCGAGGTCGACCCCGCGTGCCGCGGTGCCGCCGAGGACGTCGGGGCGCTGCTCGCGGAGCTCGGGCACGAGGTCGAGCCGGTGACGTTCCGCCTGCCCGACGAGGGCGTCGCCGCGTTCCTGACGCTGTGGCGGGTGCTCTCGCTCGGCGACCCCGTCGACCCCGCCGACGAGCCCCGCCTGCAGCCGCTGACCCGCCACCTGCGGGCCGAGGGCCGGGCGGTCGACGGGGCGGCGGCGATGACGGCCCTGCACACGGTGCAGGTGCTCACGCGCGCGTTCGTCGCTGAGCGCGCCGGCTACGACGCCGTCCTGACGCCGACCGTCGCGCTGCCGCCGCGCCCGATCGGGTGGTTCACCGAGACCGGCGACCCCGCCGACGACTTCGCCCGCCAGATCGCCTTCACGCCGTGGAACGCGATCGCCAACCTCACCGGCGAGCCGGCGATCTCGCTGCCGCTGGGGTGGGCGGGCGACCTGCCGATCGGGGTGGCGCTGCGGGGGCGGCGCGGGGAGGAGTCGGCGCTGCTCGGACTGGCCGCCGAGCTGGAGGCGGCGCGGCCCTGGGCGGACCGTCGTCCGCCCGAGGTGTGAGAGGGCCTCCTACGACGGGACGTCGTCGACGCGATCCACTACGGTGCAGCGCGTGAGCCCGATGACCACCTTCCTGCTCTACGGCGTGACGTCGATCGGGGGCATCGGCCTCATCGCCCTCATGACCCTCGTCCGCCCGTCGTCGCGCGGCGCGCGCTACCGCTCCGGCGATTCGTGGGACCACGAGCCGTTGTGGTGGATGGGCAACCCCCGGGGCTCGGGCGTCGCCGGCCCCACCGTCGAGGCCGTGCCCGCCGGCGCGGCCGCCGAGCACACCGCCCGAGGAGGCGCTCGTGGCACGTGGTGAGGTCGTCCCCGCCGGTCAGGATGCGCCGGGCCAGACCACCCGGCTGACCCAGGGACCCGGCGTCCTCGAGGACCCGGTCTACGGCCAGGCGCGCGTCGCCACCGCCTCCGGGCGGATCTCCGAGGCGACCGACGTGCTCGCCGAGGACTCGCGCACGCCGTTCTCCGCGTCCCAGCTCTCGCGTCTCGACGAGGCCCTGACGCTGGCGTGCCGCGAGACCGGGCTGCTGTTCACGCTCTGGGTGGGCGCGCTCGGCACCCGCTCGCGCGAGCGCGCCGAGGAGCTGCACGCCTCGCTCGGCGACACCGCCGCCGAGGCGGTCGTGGTCGCCGTGTCCCCGGGCGAGCGCGTCGTGGAGATCGTCACCGGCGCCGAGTCCAGCCGCCGCATCGACGACCGCGGCGCCAAGCTCGCGGTGATGAGCATGGTCGCCTCGTTCAAGGAGTCCGACCTCGTCGGCGGCATGGTCGAGGGCCTCACGATGCTCGCCGACCAGGCGGGCCACGCGCACCACTAGGACGTCCGGCGGCATCGGTGCGCCCGTCCGCGCCTCGCCTCGAGAAACGAACGGCGCTCTCGCTGCTACGGAAGCAGCGAGGGCGCCGTTCGTTCGTCTGGCCGGGCCTCAGCCGCGGTCGAACTCCCGCGCCGCGAGCGCACGCACGACGCCGGCCCGTCCCTCGGTGACGAGGCGGCGCAGGGCCGGCGGGTGGTCGCCCGCGAGCCAGGCGTCGGCGGCCTCGACGGTCGCCTGCTCGACGGCCCAGGACGGGAAGAGTCCCTGCACCATCGGCTGCGCCTGCTCCGAGGACCGCCGCGCCCAGACCTCGTCGACGACCGCGAAGTACTTCGCGACGTAGTCGGCGAGCAGCGCCTGCTGGGCCGGGTGCGAGAAGCCCATGATGATCGCCGAGTTGATGGCGTTCGGCAGGGTGTCGTCCTCGACGGCGCGCCGCCAGGCCTCGGCCTTCGCCTCCGGCGTGGGGATCAGCGCCCGGGCCCGCTCGGCCATCCGGCGGCCGGTGGCGGTGTTGTCGCGCGCGTACTCCTCGTCGATCTCCGCCTCGCCCGCGGCGCCGTGGGCGACGAGCGCGTGCAGGAGCCGCCAGCGCAGGTCGGTGTCGACGGTCAGGCCCTCGAGCGGCGCCGACTCCGAGCGCCAGCCGGCCAGCGCGTCGAGCGCCTCGGGGGTGAGCACCGAGCCGGCGAGCGCGTTGACGATCGCGAGCTGGTGGTCCGAGCCCGGGTCGGCGTGGGCGAGCTCGAGCAGGCGCGCCACGAACGTCGGCCACCCCTCGGCGACCGCCCAGGCCGGCTCGGCGTACGACGCGAGCGCCGTCTGGGCCTGCAGGAGCAGACGCTGCACGACGCCGACCTCGGACTCGGCGGCGATCCCGTTCAGCACGAGGGCGACGAAGTCGCGGGCGCGCAGCTCGGCCTCGCGCGTCATCTCCCAGGCCGCCGACCAGCACAGGGTGCGGGGGAGGGGCTCCGCGATGTCGCCGATGCGGTCGACGAGCGTGGTCAGCGAGCGCTCGTCGAGGCGCATCGTGCAGTAGGTGAGGTCGTCGTCGTTGACGAGCACGAGCGCGCCGGCCGGGACGCCGACGAGCTCGGGCACCTCGGTGCGCTCGCCGCTGACGTCGAGCTCCACGCGGTGCTGCCGGACGAGCTTGCCCGAGCCGTCGGCGTTCTCGGAGCCGTAGATCCCGACCGCGAGCCGGTGGGTGCGCAGCTCGCCGGCGCCGGGGCGGGCGCCGCCCTGCACGACCTCGAATGCCGTGTACTTGCCGTTCTCACCCACCGAGAACGACGGCGAGAGCGAGTTGAGCCCCGTCGTGCGGAGCCACTGCGCGCTCCAGCCCGACAGGTCGCGGCCCGAGGCCTCGGTCAGCGCGCCGAGCAGGTCGTCGAAGGTCGCGTTGCCGTAGGCGTGGCGCGAGAAGTACAGCCGCAGCCCGGACAGGAACTCGTCCTGCCCGACGTAGGCGACGAGCTGCTTGAGGACGCTCGCGCCCTTGGCGTAGGTGATGCCGTCGAAGTTGACCTCGACCGCCTGCAGGTCGGGGATGTCGGCGGCGACGGGGTGGGTCGAGGGCAGCTGGTCCTGGCGGTACGCCCACGACTTCTCGACGTTGGCGAAGGTCGTCCAGGCGTTGCGGTACTCGGTGGCCTCGGCCTGGCTGACGACGCTGGCCCAGGTCGCGAACGACTCGTTGAGCCACAGGTCGTCCCACCAGCGCATGGTCACGAGGTCGCCGAACCACATGTGCGCCATCTCGTGCAGCACGGTCTCGGCGCGGCGCTCGTAGAGGTAGCGGGTGACGCGGCTGCGGAAGACGTAGTCCTCGAGGAACGTCACCGCGCCGACGTTCTCCATCGCGCCCGCGTTGAACTCGGGCACGAAGAGCTGGTCGTACTTGTCGAAGGGGTACGGCACCCCGAAGTTGCGGTGGTAGAAGCCGAAGCCCTGCTTGGTCTCGGTGAACAGCCGGTCGGCGTCCATGTACTCGGCGAGGCTCGACCGGCAGTAGATGCCGAGCGGGATCGACCCGTGCTCGTCGGAGTAGGTGTCGGTCCACTTGGCGTACGGGCCTGCGACCAGCGCGACGAGGTAGGTCGAGATGCGCGGCGTCGGGGTGAAGACGTGCCGGGTGACCCCGCCCGCCTCGGCGGCCTCGGACGCCGCCCCGTTGGCGATGACCTCCCAGGTCGAGGGCGCCGTGACCGTCGCGGCGAGGGTCGCCTTGAGGTCGGGCTGGTCGAAGCACGCGAACATGCGCTTGGCGTCGGCCGTCTCGAACTGGCTGTAGAGGTAGACGCCGCCGTCGACGGGGTCGACGAAGCGGTGCAGGCCCTCGCCGGTGTTCATGTAGCGGCAGTCGGCGTCGACGACCAGCTCGTTGTCGGCGGCGAGGTCGGGCAGCGCGAGGCCCTTCTCCTCGTCGTAGTCGGACACGTCGAGCGAGGTCCCGTTGAGCACGGCGGAGCGCACGCCGGCGGCCACGATGTCGATCCAGGTCGACGCACCGGGCTGCGCGGAGCGGAAACGCACGGTGGTGATCGACCGGAACGTGGACTCGCCGGGTCCGCCGGTCGCCGGGTCGGTGAGGTCGAGGTCGATGTCGTAGGAGTCGACCTCGAGCATCTCGGCGCGCGTCGCGGCGTCGTCGCGGGTCAGGTTCGGGGCAGCCACGGCGCCACCCTACGGCCGCGGACGCGCAGCGCAGCGGAGCCGGACCATCGCCCTGCGGGAACATCACAGCCCATCGCCGGGGTTGCCACGGATGAGGACCTCCGAGAAGGGAACCCGACCGTCATGGCAGACAAGACCCGCGTCGATTTCTGGTTCGACCCGCTGTGCCCGTTCGCCTGGATCACCTCGCGCTGGATGCTCGAGGTCGAGAAGGTGCGTGACGTGGAGACGCACTGGCACGTCATGAGCCTGTCGGTGCTCAACTCGGGCCGTGAGCTCGACGAGAAGTACCAGTCGATGATGGACGAGGGCTGGAAGCCCGTCCGCGTCGCGATCGCCGCCGCGCAGGCGCACGGCGACGAGATCCTCGCCCCGCTGTACACCGCGATGGGCACGAAGATCCACAACGAGGGCAACAAGGACTTCGACGACGTGATCGCGAAGTCGCTCGCCGAGGTCGGCCTGCCGGACTCGCTGGCCCAGGCCGCCACGTCGACCGACTACGACGAGGCCCTGAAGAAGAGCCACCACGAGGGCATGGACCCCGTGGGCATGGACGTCGGCACGCCGGTCATCCACGTCGAGGGCTCGGCGTACTTCGGCCCGGTCATGACCCGCATCCCCAAGGGCGAGCAGGCAGGCCAGATCTTCGACGGCGCCAAGCTCCTCGCCGGGTACGAGTACTTCTACGAGCTCAAGCGCACCCGCGACACGGAGCTCAAGTTCGACTGACGTCGTCCGGGCGCCGGCGTCACATCGACGCCGGCGCCTCGTTCTGCTGCAGGGCGAACAGGCTCGTGTAGCCGCCCGACCAGTCCGGCGGGATCAGGCACGGCCGCGGGTCGTGGTGCGCCCAGCGCGCCCGCTCGCCGCGCACGACCTCCTCGGCGTGGCTCGAGGGCAGCGGGTTCGCGGTGTACGGGAAGGCGTCCGCGGCCTTGTAGACGTTGAGCAGCAGCGGGCGCCCGATCGGCGAGTCGTTGGCCGCGGAGTGGTGCGCGGTGCGGCAGTTGTGGATCGTCACCGAGCCGGCGGGGCCGGGCAGGTACACGGTGCGGTCGGTGTCGAGCCCGGCGGCGTCGCGGCTGCTCAGCGCGCCGGCCCAGGCGCCGTCGTCGCCGTAGAGGTCGTGGAGCGGGCCGTCGTGGCTGCCGGGCAGGACGCCGAGCGGGCCCTGCTCCATGCCGCAGTCGTACAGGTACGTGCCGAAGGTCAGCGGCGTGTAGTTGGTGTGCGGCCAGTACTGGATGTCCTGGTGCCACTTGACCTCGGCGCCGCCCCGCGCCCACTTGAAGTTGAGCTTCGAGTGGTGAAAGGCGACGTCGGGCCCGACGAGGTCGGCGGCGACGTCGGCGAGCACCGCGTCGCGGGCGTAGGCCCAGTAGTCGGGGTGCTGGTCGACGGGACTGGTGACGCGGCGCAGGCGCGGGGCGTCGGCGGTGTGGTCGGGCTCGAGGTCGAAGACCCGGTCCGAGGCGGTCAGCGACCGGCTGCGCTCCACCATCTCGTCGGTGGCGGCGCGCAGGCGCTCGAGCCACTCCTCGGGGATCAGGCGCTCGAGCAGCAGGTAGCCGTTCGCCCAGTACGACTCGCGCTGCTCCTCGGTGAGCACCTTGGCGGGCGTGCGTCGGATCTCGTCGGTGAGCATGTGGGACCTCCACGCTGTGTGTCCGTCCTCACACGGTAGGTCACACGGGCGAGGACGTCGCCCCGTCGGGCAGGGTGGGGTCATGGAGACGACGACCGGTACGGAGACGCTCACGAGGCACTGGATCGACGGCGCCTGGCAGGAGGGGTCCGGCTCGATCGCCGTGGTCAACCCGGCGACCGGGCAGACGATCGCGGAGGTGCCCGCGGGCGGGAAGGCCGAGGTCGACGCCGCGGTGATGGCCGCCCGGCACGCGTTCAACCGCTGGGCCGCGACCCCGCTGGCCGACCGGGTGGCGATGGTGCTCGCGATCCGCGAGGGCATCAAGGCGCGCAGCGGCGAGATCGCGACCTCGATCACCGCCGAGATGGGCTCGCCGACGAAGTTCGCCAACACGGTGCAGGTCGGCATGCCGATGGCGACGTCCAAGGGCGTCGCCGGGCTGGCCGAGTCGTTCCCGTGGACCGAGGAGATCGGCAACTCGCTGGTCGTCCGCGAGCCGGTGGGCGTCGTGGGCGCGGTGACGCCGTGGAACTACCCGCTGCACCAGGTCGTCGCCAAGGTCGCGCCGGCGCTGGTCGCGGGCTGCACGATCGTGCTCAAGCCCAGCGAGGTCGCCCCGCTGACCGCCGGCATCCTCGCCGAGATCACCCGCGAGGCCGGGCTGCCCGCCGGCGTGTTCAACGTCGTGCACGGCACCGGGCCGGAGGCCGGCGAGGCGCTCGCGTCGCACCCCGGCGTCGACATGATGTCGTTCACGGGGTCGGTGCCCGCGGGCCGCCGCGTGCAGGAGGTCGCCGCCGGCACCGTCAAGCGGGTCGCGCTCGAGCTCGGCGGCAAGTCCGCCAACATCGTGCTCGATGACGCCGACCTCACCCAGGCCGTCAAGCTCGGCCTCGGCAACTGCTTCATCAACGGCGGCCAGACCTGCACCGCCTGGACCCGCCTGCTCGTGCCCCAGTCGCTGCACGACCAGGTCGTGGAGATGGCCGTCGAGCAGGCGGCCAAGTACACGGTCGGCGACCCCACCGACGAGTCGACCCGCATCGGGCCGATGTCCTCGGAGCGCCAGCGCGAGCGCGTCGACGGCTACATCACGACCGGCGTCTCCGAGGGCGCCGAGCTCGCCGCCGGCGGCCCCGGCCGTCCCGACGGCCTGGACAGCGGCGCCTACGTCCGCCCGACGATCTTCTCGGGGGTGCGCCCGGACATGAGGATCGCCCAGGAGGAGATCTTCGGCCCGGTGCTGTCGGTGATGCCCTACGCCGACGAGGACGAGGCCGTCGAGATCGCCAACGCCACGGTCTACGGCCTCGCGGGCGCGGTGTTCGCGGGGTCGCAGGAGCGCGGGCTCGAGGTCGCGAAGCGCATGCGCACCGGCCAGGTCGACGTCAACGGCGGCCAGTTCAACCCTCTCGCCCCGTTCGGCGGGTACAAGCAGTCGGGCACCGGCCGCGAGCTCGGCCGCTACGGGCTCGAGGAGTTCCTCGAGGTCAAGTCGATCCAGCTCTGAGAACGTCGGCCAGGACACGGGCGTGGCTGTGGTCCGTGTCCCTGGTCGCGGTCAGCAGGGTGAGCGGGCCCGCCGTGTCGCGCAGCGACGCGAGCGCCGACGCGGCGGGCTCCTCGTCCAGCTCGGCGCGGTAGCGGCGGGCGAACTCGTCGTACTTCGCGGGGTCGTGGCCGAACCACTTGCGTAGCTCGCTGCTCGGGGCGACGTCGCGCAGCCAGGAATCGTGGTCGGCGTCGGCCTTGGCGACCCCGCGCGGCCAGAGGCGGTCGACGAGCACCCGCGTGCCGTCGCCGTCGGCCCGCTCCTCGCGCACCCGCTTCACCTGCACGGTCACGTGGCCCGCCAGAGGATCTGCTGCACGTCGCCCAGCCAGCGCCGGTACGACTGGCCTGTCGACGGCGGGTGGTACTCCAGGCCCAGCGACTCCGCGGCGGCCCGCGTGGCGTCCTCGGAACCGAAGCGCTCCAGCAGGTGCTGAGCCTGGCCCGTCGCCGCCCAGACGTCGTCGTGCGGCCACTCCCGCGCGAACGCCTCGAGCCCGCCCTCGACCGACCCGTGGTCGTCGCCCACGTCCTGGTGGAGGTAGCCGGTGAACAGGCCCGCGAGCGCCTGCCACTCCGCCGCTGTCGGGTCCGCGCCCTCGAACCGGCGCGACGGCACCGGGTAGGCAGTGTGCACGTGGAACCCCTCGGGCATCGACGGGTCCCGGCGCAGCAGCGCCAGCGAGGAGGTGACGTCGACGATGTCGGCGGCGGTCTCCGCCCACTTCGGCACGTGGCGCCCGGTGGCGGCGCCGTGCTCCCACGTGACGCCGAGTGTCGGGCGAGCCGTGGCGAGCCAGGAGCGGACGAGAGCGGCGTTGCCGGCGAGGTTGTCGGCGACGCTCCGTTCGGCGACCTCCCGGTCGGTGAAGCTCGACGACTCGATGGAACGGCCGCTCGGGGCGATGTCCTGCGCGCCGGGCCGCCAGTCCCACGCGATGCTGTCGAGGTCGATGCGTCCGTCGCTCATCGGGACGTGTCCGTCTCCTCGTGGGGCCAGTCGAGCCGCGTGGGACCGTCCGGGTCGCGCAGGAACCGCTCCAGCTCGGCGAGCCAGTCGCGCATCTGCCAGCCCTCCGCCTCGGGGTGGTACTCCAGCGCCAGGGCAGCCACGGCTTGTCGCGCGCCGTCCTCCCCATCGGCGGTCCGCAGGATCTCGTGCACTTCCTGGGCGGTCGTCATCCGGTGCTCGTCGCTCGCCGTCCGGCAGTACGCGCCGACCGCCTTCGACGGGCTGCCGTAGTCGTCCACGAAGTCTTGGTTGAGGTAGGCGGCGAACAGCGTCCGGAGCTGGGAACGTCGTGGGCCAGTCATGTCTACGGATGCTCCACGGGCCGGGGATAGGACGTCAGGATGTAGTAACCGCCGGGCATGGACGGATCGGCCATCAGGACCACCCGCGAGACCGGGACGTCGACCACGTCGGCGAGCGTCGCGTTCTCCGGGGCGAACCGACCGACCGACCACGGGTGCTCGAACTCGAACTCCTGAGGATCCGAAGGGCTCGAGGCTAGCCAGTCGTCGATCGCGGCCTGGTTGGCGGTGATGTTGTCGTGGGTCGCACTCTCGGCGGTCTGGCGGTCGGCGTAGCTCGAGACCTCCAGCGGTCTGCCCACCCTCGCCTGACGGTCGAGGAGCTCCTGGTCGGTCGCGCCGACGTGCGCCTTCTTCGGGGTCAGCGTGTGGCCCCCGGCGTCCTGGTGCCGCTGCAGCCCACCCCCGGGGGCGAGGGGCGTGGACGGACGCGGGTCGGGCCCGTGCTCCACGAGGTCGCCGAGGCGGCCGAGCTTGGTGATGCCCTTGCCGCCGAGGGCCGCGGCGATGACACCGGGGCTTCGGCCGATCGCCTCGTCCAGGCCGCCGGTCTGGTACGAGTCGACGACGGGCTGGACCGTGCCCTGCAGCATCGACCCGACGGCGCCGAGCGGGTCGGTGACCGCGGCCTGGGTCGTCTCCCATGTCCGCCCCCAGGTGGCCCCGAAGTCTTCGTCGAAGACGTTGACGTGGTCGATGACGCCGCCGACCGTGTCGGTGACCTCGCCGACGACGTCCCCGCCGGCCTTCACCAGCCCGTCCCACGCGTTGCCGTCGGGCGGGGTCGCCGGTGCCGGGAGGAGGCTCGCCAGTCCCGCGCCGGCGGCGTCGAGGGCACGCGCCGCCACCTCTGCCGCGTCCTGGGCGCGGTCCTCGGCGGACAGCATGATCGCGGCACCGTCCTGGACGGCGAGGCGACCGGTCTCGCGGGCGGCGTCGGCCGGGGCGCCGGAGCCGACCCCCACGAGCAGCGCCTGGCCCTGCACGGCCATCCGCTCGCCCTCGAGCCAGTCCTGCTGCGCGCGGCGGAGCTCGGCCGCGAAGGCCCGCAGCGGCCCGGCGGTCGCCGACACCGCCTCGGCGACGGTGCGGGCGCCGGTTGCGGCCGTCGAGACGTTCGTCGCCGCGAGCATCGCGGCGCTGCCGGACCACGCCGCCGTCGCGCCGCGCCCGTGACCCGCCACCGCCTCACCGGTCGCCGCGAGGTCCTGCGCGGCGCGGGCGAGGGCGTCGGCGGCGGCCTCGACCGCGGCCGGATCGCCGGGGAGGCCGGGCATCAGTTGCCGCCCAGGCCGGGCAGCAGGACGGGCGGCGCGCCGGGAGCCGCTGGCCCGAGTCCGCCCGCGACGCCCCCGTCGCCGGTGACGTACGCGCTGGCCGAGGCCTCGAGGGACGCGGCCGCATCGGTGACCCGCGTGGACACCGCGGCACCGGCACCGTCCAGCGCCTGGCCGAACCGGGCCGCCGCCGACGCCAGCGGTTCGGTGCCGCACGCCCCGGCGGTGGAGGCGATGGCTGCGGAGGCCGCGCGGCAGGCCGCCACGAGGTCGCCGGCGTCGCCGCGCAGCGCCGCGGTGCCGGCGCGCAGCTCGTCCGGGCGGACGTCGAACCCCTCGCCCGGTGCGGTCACGCGGCCCCTCCCGTCCGATCAGCTCGCCGATCGGATGCTGGCAGAGGGCCGCGGGCGGCAGGGGCGGTTCGGCGGAAGTCGAACTGGAGAGCTACGCCGTGTCCGCCCGGGGCTCGAGCCCGAAGTGCTCCCCGAGCCAGTCCACGCACTCGTGGATGAAGCGCACGCGGTTCTCGGTGCGCTGGATCTCGTGGCCCTCGTCGTCGAAGAGCAGGTAGCGCACGGGCACGCCCGCGGCCTTGGCGCCGTGGACGGCGAGCTCGGCCTCGTGGACGGGCACGTTGGTGTCCCACTTCCCGTGCACGACGAGCAGCGGCGCGCGCAGGTGCTCCATACGGTGCACGGGGGAGAGCTCGCGGAGCAGGTTGCGGTCGTGGATGGGGTGGCCGTACTCGCCGACGGCGGCGTCGGCGATCCACGGCTCGGTGCGGGCGAAGAACGTCTCGAAGTCGGCCATGCCGCACACGTCGATGCCGACCGCGAAGAGCTCGGGGTGGTTCACGAGCGCGGCGAGGGTCAGGTAGCCGCCGTAGGAGCGGCCCATGACCGCGACGCGGGCGGGGTCGGCGACGCCGCAGCCGACGAGGTGCTCGACGCACGTCGCCACGTCGCGGATCGCCGCGAAGCGCCCGGCGCCGTTGTCGGCGTTGACGAACGAACGACCGAAGCCCGAGGACCCGCGCACGTTGGCCGCGTAGACGGCGACGCCGCGGGCGAGCAGGTGCTGGTAGAGCGGCGTGAACACGGGGCGCTCCTGCGCCTCGGGCCCGCCGTGCAGGTAGATCACCGTCGGCAGCGGCCCGGCGCTCCCGCGCGGGCGGTACAGCCAGCCGGGCAGGCGCAGGCCGTCGGGGGTGGTGACGACCTCGAGCGTCGGGTGCACGAGCTGGCCCGGTGACCAGCGCGGCTCCTCCTGCGGGCAGATCAGCGCGGTGGTGTCCGACGACAGCTCGTGGCACCACACGGCGGCCGGCACCTCGGGCGACTGGATGCCCATCACCAGCGAGTCGCTGTCGTGGCTGAAGACCGCGTGGGTGACGACGTCGCCGGGCGGGGCGTACGACGAGCACTTGCCGCTCTCCAGGTCGAGCAGGTCGACCTCGCTGCGCCCCTCGACGTTCCACACGAGGGCCGCGAGCCGGGCGTCCTCGGTGAGCGCGAAGCGCTCGAGGTCGGCGTCGACGCGCTCGGCGAGCACCTCCGGGGTCATCGGGCTCGCGTCGGTCGCGACGTCGACGGCGACCAGCGCCGCGCGCTCGCGACCGCCGTCGGTGAGCAGCAGCATCTTCGTGCCGTCGGGGGTGAACCGGCCGGCGACGACACTGGAGTCGCGGGTGATCGCGACGGGGTGCTCGACGGCGCCGGGCGGGCCGCCGGGGCCCCGCTGCACGTCGATCTCGTGCCAGCCCTCGGTGCCGTCGAGGTCGACGATGCCGACGTGGCGGGACCCGCGGCGGCCGCGGCGCAGCAGCACGCGGCGCCGGTCGCGGCTCACGTCGAGGATCTGCAGGGCGTGCCCGGAGCCCAGGCGCTGGCGCTGCCCGGTGTCGGCGTCGACGAGCCAGGCCGTCGTCGTCTCGGTGTCCGACTCGGTGATCGCGAGGACCGACCCGGTGTGCGTGAAGCGGTCGAGGGTGACCGCGCCGCGGTCGTCGTCACCGACGCCCCGGACGGCCCGCAGGTCGGTGCCGTCCGGGCGGACGATCGCGACCTGCGTGCGCTCGCCGCCGTCGGGGGCGGTCTCGACGGCGAGCCACGCGCCGTCGGGGGACCAGCGCACGGTCGAGACGAGGTCGTCGCCGGTGTCGAGCGACCACTCCTCGCCGGTGGCCCGTCGGTGCAGGCGCACCTGGGGCAGGCCCTCGCCGTCCCAGACGAACGCGATCGTCGTCCCGTCCGGTGAGGGGCTGGGAGACCAGCAACGCGTCGCGCTGATCCACTCGTCCACGGACCGCACGCTACCTACGTGATGCCGTGCGCCTGCAGCCACATCTCGAGGAGTGCGACCTGCCACAGCGCGTTGGCGCCGAGGTTGGTGCGCCCCGAGTTCGGGTCGTCGAGCATCTGGGCCACGGCGTCGGACCGGAAGAGCCCGCGCGAGGTGGCGGCGGGGTCGGTCAGCGCGCCGCGGACGCGCTCGAGCACCGGCCCGGAGAGCTGGCGGATCGCCGGGACCGGGAAGTAGCCCTTCTTCCGGTCGATGATCTCGTCGGGGAGCACCCCGCGCGCGGCCGCCTTGAGCACGCCCTTGCCGCCGTCGGCGAGCTTGAACTCGGGCGGGCAGGCGCCCATCGTCTCGACGAAGTCGTGGTCCAGGAACGGCACCCGCGCCTCGAGCCCCCAGGCCATCGTCATGTTGTCGACGCGCTTCACCGGGTCGTCGACCAGCATGATCGAGGTGTCGAGGCGCAGGGCCGCGTCGACGGCGGAGTCCGCGCCGGGCCGGCCGAAGTGCTCGGCGACGAACGCGCGGCTGACGTCGTCCCCGACGAGCGCCTCGGGCGTCAGGAGCTGGGCGACCTCGCTGTGCGGGCGGTCGAAGAACGCCTTCTGGTAGGCGTCGACCGCGCCGTCGCGCGGCACCCCGGCCAGCGGCGGGTACCAGTCGTACCCGCCGAGGATCTCGTCGGCGCCCTGGCCGGACTGCACCACCTTGATCGACTTCGAGACCTCGCGCGAGAGCAGGTAGAACGCGACGACGTCGTGGCTGACCATCGGCTCGGCCATCGCCGCGACCGCGCCCGCCAGCGCGTCGTCGGTCTCGTGCTTGGGGACCTTGAACTTCACGTGGTCCGTGCCGTAGGTCTGCGCGACGAGGTCGGAGTAGTCGAACTCGTCGCCGGTCTCGCCGGCCTCGGCCTCGAAGCCGATCGAGAAGGTCTTGAGGTCCTTCTGCCCCATCTCGGCGAGCAGGGCCACGACGATCGACGAGTCGATGCCGCCGGAGAGCAGGACGCCGACCGGCACGTCGGCGACCATGCGGCGCTCGACGGCGGTGCGCAGCGAGGCCAGCGCGGTCTCGGCCCACTCCTCCGCCGACTTCTCGCCGTGGCGGGTGAAGTGCGGCTCCCAGTAGGTCCAGTCGTCGGTCGCGCCGTCGGGCGAGATCGTGCGGATCGTCGCCGGCGGGAGCTTGCGGACGCCCTGCAGGATCGTCCGCGGCGCCGGGACCACCGAGTGGAAGCTCATGTAGTGGTGCAGTGCGACGAGGTCGACGTCGGTGTTGAGCCCGCCGCCCGCGAGCAGGGCAGGCAGTGACGAGGCGAAGCGGACCGCCCCGGGCACCTGCGCGACGTAGAGCGGCTTGATGCCGAGCCGGTCGCGGCCCAGCACGAGCTCGCCGGTGCGCCGGTCGGCGACCGCGAACGCGAACATGCCCTTGAAGTGCTCGACGCAGGCCTTGCCCCAGCGGTGGAAGGCCTTGAGCAGCACCTCGGTGTCCGAGGTGGAGAAGAACCGGTAGCCCTGGGCGTGCAGCTCCTCGCGGAGCTCCTTGTAGTTGTAGATGATCCCGTTGAAGACGGCGGTGAGGCCGAGCTCGGCGTCGACCATGGGCTGGGCGCCGGCCTCGGACAGGTCGATGATCTTCAGGCGCTGGTGGGCGAGGGCCAGCGGGCCGTGGCCGACGACGCCCCAGCCGTCGGGCCCGCGGGGCTGGAGGACCTGGGCCATGTCGAGCACCGTCGCGACCTCGGCCGCGCGCCCGTCGAATCGGAACTCACCGGCGATGCCGCACACGGGTGGCCTCCTCGGTCGTGCTGCGCGTCAGCGCAGGATCCAGGTGTCCTTGGAGCCCCCGCCCCGCGAGGAGTTGACCACGAGGGAGTCGGCGGGCGCGACACGGGTGAGCGGCGTCGGGAGCACCGTCGGGGTGGGCGCGAGGACGACGAACGCCCGCAGGTCGACCACCCGCGGCTCCAGCGCGGTGCCCGTGAACGTGGGGTGCGTGGAGATCCGGATCGTCTCCTGCGCGACGAAGCCCGCGGGGTCGGCGCGCACCGCGGCGGCGGCCCGGTCGAGCTCCGCGGCGTCCGCGTCGGGGCCGATGACGATGCCCTGCCCGCCATAGCCGTCGACGGGCTTGAGGACGAGCTCGCCGAGATGCGCCAGGACGTGCTCGCGCTGCTCGGGATCGGCGCACGACCAGGTCGGGACGGCCGCGAGGGTCGCCTTCTCGCCCAGGTAGTACTCGGTGAGCGCGGAGACGTAGGGGTAGACGCCCTTGTCGTCGACGAGACCGTTGCCCGGCGCGTTGGCGAGGGTCAGCCGACCCGTGCGCACGGCGTCCTGGACGGGCCCGCCGAGGGGGACGCCCCACGCGTCGGTGGCCTCGAAGAGCACCTCCTCGTCGATGCGCCGGTAGACGACGTCGATCGGCCGCCCGGTCTCCGCGATCGTGATCATTCCGGCGACCGCGCGGAGCTCGCCGGGAGTGAGCAGCGGCACGCCCATCTCCTCGGCGAGCATGCGGTGCTCGAAGTACGCCGAGTCGCTCGGGCCCTCGCTGACGACGGCGAGCACCGGGTCGCTGCCCGCGGCCGGGGGAGCGCACGCCAGCAGCGCCTCGCGCAGCATCGCCGGGCCCTCGTCGGCGTCGAGCACGCCGTCGGGGGCCTGGAGCTCGGGCAGGACGCTGCGCACCACGCGGCGGTCGGCCATCGCGAAGCCGATGCCCGAGGGGATGCGCAGGTTGTCCTCGAGCACCTTCCACTCGCCCTCGGCGTCGCAGACGAGGTCGAGGCCGCTGACCAGGGCCCGCACGGCGCCCGGGTGCAGGTTCATGGCGGCCTCGTGCGGCTGGGGGACCCAGCGCAGGGCGGCCTCGGGCAGGACGCCGTCGTGCAGGCAGGCGCGCTCGCCGTGCAGGTCCTGCAGGAGGGCCTCGCAGGTGCGGGCGCGCTGCACGAGCCCCTCGGTCAGCATCGCCCACTCGCCGGGGGTGACGAGGCGGGGGACGAGGTCGAGGGGGAAGAGGCGCTCGGCGTCCTGCTCCTGCGGGAAGAACATGCCGCGGGCGCGCTGCTCGGCGTCGCGGCTCTTCTCGTGGACGAGCAGGCCGGACGGCCCGATCCGCTCGAGCGTCGAGACCAGCCACGAGTACGCCGGGCGCACGGTGCCGTCCTCGGCGACGGCCTCGTCGAACCCTGGTGACCGGTAGCCGTCGAGCATGACCGGGGCGACGGTCTCGCCGACCGGGGCGTCGACGGGCGAGTCCGGCGCGCCGCGGGTCTCGGCGACGAGCATGTCCACGACGGCCTCGAGCCCGCCGCTGCGGTTGGCGCGCTGGCGCTGGCGGGCCGCCGAGCTGCCGCGGGCGAGCGCCTCGAGCGCCAGCTCCTCGACGACGGCGCGGTCGCCGGCCTCGTCGAGGTCGTCGGCGAGGTGCTCGAGCATCAGCCGCACCGCGCGCGACGGCGGCACGAGCTCGCGTCCCGGGACGTCGACGAGGTCGCCCTCGAGGCCCGAGCGCGCCGCCCGCCAGCTCGCCGCGCGCAGCAGCTCGGGGCGGTAGCGGGGCGTCGCCCGGCCCTCGACGTGGGCGCGCACCCCGTGACGCACGAGAGCGCGGGACAGGCCGGCGATGAGGACGACGCCGTCGACGCTCGGGCCGGCGTCGCAGATGCGGACCTCGACCGTGCTCTGGTGCGCCGAGGGACGCATGTCGAAATAGACCATGCCGGGGTCGGACATCGTCCCGGAGGCGAGCAGGTCGGCGATGAGCGCGTCGTAGTCGGCGGCGTCGGTCAGCGGGGCCGGGGGACCGGCCGTCGGCCAACGGTGCCAGGCCAGCGTGCGGGAGCTGGCGTAGCCGGTGTCCTCGGACTGCCAGAACGGGCTCGAGGCCGACAGCGCCAGCAGCACCGGCAGCCACGGCGCGCTGTGCTGCATGACGGTGATCGCCGCGTCGCGGTCGGGGACGTCGACGTGCACCTGGGTGCCGCAGATCTGCTGCTCGAAGGCGAGCATCTGGTACTCGTCGCGCATCCGCTCGTAGCGCGGCGACGGTGTGATGCCCCGCGCGGAGCCGTCGATCAGCGGCACGCTGCCGGCGCCGACCACGCCGAGGCCGTGCTCGTCGGCGATGTGGGCGAGCATCCCGCGCAGCCGGACCAGGTCGGTGCGCAGGTCGGCGAGGTCGGACGTCGGCGCCGAGTTCGTCTCGATGATCGACGGCTTGAGCTCGGCGGCGAACGCCTCGCCGTCGAGCGCCTGGAGCTCGCCGAGCAGCTCGGGCACCCGCGGCACGGCCGACCGGGTCTCGAGGTCGACGAGGTGGAACTCCTCCTCGACCCCCATGACGACCTCGCGCGCCGGCGTCAGACGGTGGTCGGAGGGTCGCGCTGACATGGCGTCAACGTAAGCGGGGCGTGTCACGGGCATGTTTCCGAGTCGCCGATCGTGGGCCTCGTCGCGTCCGGGCCCTCACCTGCAAGACTGCGCGGGTGCGCGTCTTCGTCGGATCGGACCACGCCGGGTTCGAGCTCAAGGCCCATCTGCTGCGCGAGCTGGCCAGGGCCGGCCACGACGTCGTCGACGTCGGCCCCGCCGAGCTCGACCCGAACGACGACTACCCGCCGTTCTGCGTGCAGACCGGGCTGCGGACCGTGTCGGCGGAGGGCAGCCTCGGCATCGTCATCGGCGGGTCGGGCAACGGCGAGCAGATCGCGGCCAACAAGGTCCCCGGTTGCCGCGCGGCGCTCGCGTGGAGCGTCGAGACCGCGCAGCTCGCGCGCAAGCACAACAACGCGCAGGTCGTCGCCGTCGGTGCGCGCATGCACACCGCCGAGCAGGCCACCGAGATCGTCAACGCCTTCCTCGCGACCGCGTTCGAGGGCGGGCGCCACCAGCGCCGCATCGACATGCTGAGCGCCTACGAGCAGACCGGCGTGCCCCCGGCCCTGCCCGAGGAGTGACACCTCAGCGGTAGTCGGGGTTCGGGTAGTCGAAGCGGCACCCCGCGTCCCACTCCGAGCGCTGGTTGCCGTGGGCCGGGATGCCACCGGCGTCCCGCAGCATCCGCGCGAGGTGCAGCAGGTTCCACGTCATGAACGTGGTGTTCCGGTTGGTGAAGTCGTTCTCCGGCCCGCCCGAGCCCGGGTCCAGGTACGACGGCCCCGGCCCCGCCTCGCCGATCCACCCCGCGTCCGCCTGCGGCGGGATCGTGTACCCGAGGTGCTGGAGGCTGTAGAGGACGTTCATCGCGCAGTGCTTGACGCCGTCCTCGTTGCCGGTGATCAGGCAGCCCCCGACGCGCCCGTAGTACGCGTACTGGCCGGCGTCGTTGAGCAGGTGCGAGCAGGCGTAGAGGCGCTCGATCACCAGTTTGGTCACCGAGCTGTTGTCGCCGAGCCAGATCGGCCCGGCGATGACGAGGATGTCCGCGGCGAGGATGCGCGGGTAGAGGGCGGGCCACTCGTCGCGCTCCCACCCGTGCTCGGTCATGTCCGGCCACACGCCCGTGGCGATGTCGTGGTCGATCGCGCGGACGTGGTCGACGCGCACGCCCTGCTTCTCCATGATCGCCGCGCTGCGGTCGACGAGGCCCTGGGTGTGGCTGCGCTCGGGGGAGCGCTTCAGCGTCGTGTTGACGAAGACCGCCGACAGGTCGTCGTAGGTGGTGTCCATGGTCGATCTGACCGCTCGCGGCCCGCGGCGTCCAGTGCCGAAGGCCCCGGGGGGCCGGGGACTGATCGCACGCCGCGCGGGGTAGGCAGGCCCGGTGCCCGAAGGCCACACGATCCGCCGCCTCGTGCGGACCCACACCCGGCGGTTCGCGGGCCACGAGGTGGCGATCTCGTCGCCGCAGGGCCGGTTCGCGCAGCACGCCGAGCTCGTCGACGGGCGGGTGCTGCAGCGGGCCGACGCCCACGGCAAGCACCTCTTCCACGTCTACGCCGACGACCTCGTCGTGCACGTCCACCTCGGGCTGTACGGGAAGTTCACGATGCACACCGGCGAGGTGACGCCGCCGCGCGGTCAGGTCCGGATGCGCATGGTCGGGCCGACGCACTGGGCGGACCTGCGCGGGCCGATCGCCTGCGAGGTGCTCACCGAGGGCGAGGTCGAGGGGCTGCGCTCGCGGCTCGGGGCCGACCCGCTGCGCCGCGACACCGACCCCGAGACCGCCTGGGCGCGCATCTCCCGCTCCCGCGCGCCGCTGGCCACGCTGCTGATGGACCAGTCGGTGATCGCCGGGGTCGGCAACGTCTACCGCGCCGAGGTGCTCTTCCGGCACGGCCTCGACCCGCTGCTGCCGGGCCGCGAGCTCGGCCGCGAGCGGTGGGAGGCGGTGTGGGCGGACCTCGTCGACCTCCTCGCCGACGGCGTGCGGCGCGGCGCGATCGACACCGTGAAGTCCGAGCACCGCTCCTGTGATCACGAGCACGACCAGCCGCACCGACGCAGCTGTGGCCGCGAGGTGTACGTGTACCGCCGGACGGGCCAGGCGTGCCGCGTGTGCAGTACGGAGATCAGCAAACGGACGCACGCGAGCCGGAATCTGTTCTGGTGCGCGCGCTGTCAGGCCGCGACCTGACCGTTACGTTTCGCCCTCCGCCACCGATGCGACACCTGAGGGGATGACGCGTGCCCGGTCTCGATCGGGGGAACCGGTCACGTACCGTCCCCGGTGAGTCCGTTCTGTCCGGGTCCGCGGGCCCGGCGAGGAGGTGTGCGTGGCGCGGGAGACGCAGCGGCGTTCGCGGTGGCAGCTGACCACCCGCTCTCGGTTCGCCCTCGTGCTCGGGCTCGCCGGCCTCGCGGTCGCGGGCGTGCAGGTCGCGATGCTCAGCGACCCCCCGACCGTCATCCAGATCGTCGTCGTGGCGTTCTGGGGCCTCGTCGGCTTCGGGTACCTGCTCTCCGCCGCGGCCCAGTGGCTGCGCGGCCGCCGCGAGGCCGCGCCGACGCCTCCGGTGGCCGCGGCGCCGGTCGAGGAAATCGTCCCGGTGCCCGTCCGCCCGGCCCGGCCGCGGGCGCGGCGTGAGGAGTCGGCGGTGTCGTCGGCGTCGTCCCGCGACCGGCACGGTGCGCAGGATCGCGAGGTCGCGCGGCCTGCGGGAGGTGCCGCTCGCACCGAGGCGGTGCGCCCGGCCGCAACGCGCTCGACGCCGGCACGTCCGGCGCCGGTACGTCCCGGGGCTGCGCATCCCGAGCCCGCACGTCCCGAGCCCGCGCCGACCGAGGCCGTCCGCCCGGCCGCCGCGCGGTCCACGGCCGCGCGCCCGGCACGTCCGGAGCCGGCGCGTCCCGAGCCCGTACGTCCCGAGCCGGCGCGTGCGGCGCGCCCTGAGCCCGCGCGGCCCGCACGTCCCGAGCCCGCACGCACCGAGGCCGTCCGCCGGCCCGCGCCCACCGCGGTGACCGCGACAGCGCTTCCCCGACGCCCGGCGCCTCCGGTCCCGCAGCCGGCGCCCGAGCCGACCACCGTCGCGATCCGACCGCGCACCCCGGCGCCGACCCCGGCCCGCCCGTCGCACCCCGTACCCGCGGCGCAGCCGGCCACGGCGATGCTGCGCGGGTTCGACTCGTCGCTGTCCTTCGGCGCCGGGGCCGGCGACGACGGCAGCCGCCTCGACCCGCTCGACCCGGCCACGCCCGTCCCGGCGCTCGCCCTGCCCGCCGACGTCGCGCCGGCCCCGCGGCGCCCTGCGCCGATCTCCGGGCCGCTGCCGACGTTCGGGGACGTCGTCCGCGGCTCGGGCCGCCGCCACGCCGCGGACGAGGACGCGCCGGCTCCCCGCCGGCCGCGCCACCAGGCCGACGTCGAGGACCCGGTCGCGGCGCGGCGCGGCACCCCGGGACCCAACTCCGGCCGTCATGCGAGCGTCGGCCACGCCGGTCGGTAGCCTCGGTGCTGTCCGATCCGTCCCGATCCGTGAGGTACGTGATGACCGAGCCCGCCGAGCGCACCGACCCGACCGAGGGCGCCTCCGAGCCCGGGGTCAGCACGCAGCGACCCTGGATCCGGGTGGTGACCCTGATCGTCCTGGCGGCGTTCGTGATCGCGACCCTGGTGAGCGCCCTGGCCCTGTAGGCAGGATGCCGGGCGTGGACCCGGACGAGCTGGTCGAGCGCCTGCGCCAGGTGTGCCTCGCGCTGCCCGAGGTCACCGAGAAGGTCAGCCACGGGTCGCCGTCGTGGTTCGTGCGCAAGATGTTCGTGAGCTACGTCGGGCACCACCACGGCGACGAGCACCTGGCGATCTGGGTGGCCGCGCCCGAGGGGGCGCAGGAGGAGATGGTCACCGCCGATCCCGCCCGGTTCTTCCGCCCGCCGTACGTCGGGCACCGCGGCTGGCTCGGGATGCGGCTCGACGTCGAGACCGGGGGACCGGACTGGGACGAGGTCCGCGAGGTCGTCGCCGACGCCTACCGGGTCATCGCGCCGAAGAAGCTCGCGGCGCGCCTCGACGAGGGCGCTTGACCTCAGCGATGCTCGAGGTTCCACCCTGGTCGCCATGAGCACCGACCTCCCGGCCCTGCCCGACGACTTCGCCCGGGTCCTCGCCGTCGCCGCCCACCCCGACGACCTCGAGTACGGCGCGGCCGCCGCCGTCGCCGCCTGGACGTCGTCCGGACGGGAGGTGTCCTACGTCCTCGTGACGCGGGGCGAGGCCGGGATCGCCGACCTGCCGCCCGAGAAGGCGGGCCCGCTGCGCGAGGACGAGGAGCGGCGCAGCGCGGCGGTGGTCGGCGTGCACGACGTGCGCTTCCTCGAGCACCGCGACGGCGTCGTCGTCGAAGGTATCGACCTGCGCCGGGACCTGGCCCGCGAGATCCGCCGCGCCCGCCCGGAGCTCGTCGTCGTCAACAGCCACCACGAGACGTTCGGGCCCGGGGCGTGGAACAGCGCCGACCACCGGGCGGTCGGCCGGGCGACCATCGACGCCGCCGGCGACGCCGCCAACCGGTGGATCTTCCCGGAGCTCGTCGACGAGGGGTTCGAGCCGTGGCAGGTCCGGTACGTCGCGGTGGCGAGCTCGACGCAGCCGACGCACACGCTGGACGTCACCGGCCACCAGGAGGCCGCGATCGCCTCGCTCGCCGAGCACCAGGCCTACCTCACGGCGCTCGACCCGCGCCCGGTCGCCGAGCAGGCCCGCGAGGTGGTGCTCGCGACGACCGGCGGCGACGACGGGCGGGCGCGCGTCGACTTCGAGGTCTTCTAGCCCGGGAACAGGCCAGGAGCGGCGCGCCCGTCGGCCGGCGGCGCCGGCGAGGCGGCCGGCGCGGTCGGGGTGGTGGGCGTCGCGGTCGTTGTCGGGGCGGGCGTGGGCATCGGCGCGGCCGCGGCGAGCGCGGGCAGCACGCCCAGCGCGTGCCCGTCGGCGGTCGGGCCGCCGGCGAGGAGCGCCTCGCCCTCGGTCAGCGACGTGAGCCAGGGCGCCTGCCCGCACACCCCGTGGCCCGCGAAGGCCGGGCGCACGTCGACGAACCGCATCCCGGCGGCGGCGACGCGCTCGGCGAGCACGGTGTCGAGCCGGTTCACGGCGTCGTCGAGGCGCGTCGCCCGCGCGGCGTCGGCGGCCCCCGCGGGGCACGCCGTCCCCTCGGCCAGCAGCGGGTAGCCGGTGAACGTCACCGCGGCGCGCGGGGCGCGGCGGCGGATGTCGGTGAGCGCGGCGTCCAGCGAGCCCGGGAGTGCGCGCAGGGCCTGGTCGAAGCGGCCGGCGGCCTCGTCGCAGCGAGCCGGTGTGCCCGCGCTCGAGCACGCCGCGCCGAGGGCGCCGAGGCCGGTGGCGTCGGCGCCGACCGTCGCGGTGACGACCTCGGTGGCGTCCGAGAGCGAGCTGAACTGCCCGTTGCCGCCGCCGCCCGACGCCGACGCGCAGGCCCGCGACGTCCAGGCGGTCTCGCCGGCGGCGCGGGCGAGCAGCGCGGGGTAGGCGAGCGGGCTGCGCCGGCAGGGCCCGGACGCGGCCTCGACGCCGCCCGCCGCGGTGCCGGCGGCCCAGGAGTCGCCGAGCGCGACCCGCCGGGTGCCGTCACCCCCGCTGCCCGGGCTCCCGGCGCTCACCGCCGCCGCGGCGGGCACCGCCCCCAGCACCAGCGCCGCCGCCACCAGCGTCGCCGCCACCACCGACCGACCGCCCATGCCCGCCCCCGATCTCCGCAGTGATCACGCGAATCGACGGCGGTGAGTGTCGGTCTCGACAGCCACACGAGGGGGTGACGTCACGCCATCGAGGCCCGACCACCACCCACACGGGTGGAGTAGCGGCGGCTCAGGCGGCGGCGGGGACGGTGCCGAGGGCGGTCGAGTACCAGTCGAGGAACAGCTCCACCGAGGCCTCGACCACCGGGGACAGCGGGCCCGGCCGGTAGCCGCGCGAGGCGATGCCGGCGTAGTTCTTCTCGCAGAGCTCCCAGTCCTGCTCCGAGGTCGCCCGCCACACCGCCGCCAGCGCGTCCTCGTCGACGACGGCGTCGCGGGCGACGAGGAAGCAGAGCTCGACGTCGGTGGTGCCCGCGTCGACGGGGGTCAGGCGCGTGGTCACGGCGTAGTCGGCGTTGGCGTGCGCCCACAGGTTCGGCAGCGAGATCACGCGCAGGCTGCCGACGTCGGGGTCGGAGAGCGTGCCCATGGGCGGGGCGAGCGGGCGGCCGTCCAGGGTCTCGGAGAGGAAGCCGTCGCGCAGGGGCAGGCGCGCGACGCGGTACGGGGCGCCGTCGGGGAAGTTGACGTCCTCGCCGGGCAGGCCCTGCGCGGTCCAGTGCGCCCGGGCGTCGGCGAGGGCGCGCTCGTAGCGGGGGTTGGTGCGCACGTCGCCGTTGATGCCGACGTCGAAGTTGGACAGCGAGAACTCGGGGTGGCTGCCCGCGCAGTGGTAGCACTCGCGGTTGTTCTCGACGAGCGTCTTCCAGTTGGCGGCGACGCGGTAGTTCTCGCGCACGGCGATGCGCGCGTCGGCGAGCCCGTGCGGGCCGAGGCGGGGCTCGAGGGCGGCCGCGAACGGCTCGAAGTCCGGCGGCTCGTCCGCGAGGCAGACGAACACCAGCCCGGCGGTCTCGCGCACGGCGACCGGGGCGAGGCGGTACGCGCTCGTGGCGAAGCACTCGCCCATCAGCCGTGCCGAGCGCAGCGAGCCGTCGAGCGCGTAGACCCACTGGTGGTACGGGCAGACGAACGCCTTGACCTGCCCGCGCTGCTCAGGCGCGACGCGCGACCCGCGGTGGGCGCAGACGTCGTGGTGGGCGTGCAGGGCGCCGCCCTCGCCGCGGACGACGATCACGCGGTCGCGCCCGACGTCGACGGTGAGGTAGCGCCCGGGGGCGTCGAGCTCGGCGGTGTGGCCCGCGAAGAGCCAGTGCTCGGCGAAGACGCGGTCGAGGTCGGCGGCGAAGACTCCCGCGTCGGTGTAGGCCGCCTGCGGCAGCGACCAGCCGGGGGAGCGGGTCGGGAGCTCAGACATGGAAGGCGCGCCCCCAGCTCGGGTCGGTCAGGGCGGGGCGGTCGAGGGCGAAGGTACCGATCGGGTGCCTGCTGGCCCCCGTCGTCGCGAGCTCGGCCAGGATGCGCCCGATCAGCGAGGCGAACTTGAACGCGTGCCCGGCCCCGACGCCGACCGCGACGCGCGGCTCCCCGGGCACCGTGTCGATCACGTAGTGCTGGTCGGGCGGGATCGTGTAGAGGCAGGTCTTCGTGTACAGCTCCGGGCCGAGGAAGCCGGGGACGTGCTCGGCGAGGAACTCCTCCTGGCGCTTGCGGCGCAAGGGGTCGGGCTCGTAGGTGCGGGTGTCGGCGGTGACCTCGTGCCCGCCCATGTGCTGCCCGAGCTTCGTGGCGACCTCGCCGTGCACGGGGAAGCCGTAGAAGTTGTCGGCGCCGTGCCACATGAACACCGGGAACCGAGCCGGCGAGAAGTCGAGCAGGTTCGGCGTCGCGTAGTAGGTGACCTGCTCCTGGAGCACGGTCAGCGGGATCTCGGCCAGCCCGTCGAGCACCTCGTTGGTGCGCGCGTCGGCGGCGACGATCACGCGCTCGGCCCGGATGACCTCGTCGTCGAGGACGACCTCGACGTGGCCGGCGGTGGGGCGCAGGGCGCGGACGGGGCTGTGCTCGCGGATCTCCGCGCCGTGCCCGCGGGCGAGCGCGAGGTGGGTGGCGGTGGCGCGCGCGGCGTCGACGATGCCGGTGCGGCGCTGGTACATCGCCTCCTCGGTGCCCGCGAGGCGGAACTGGGGCCAGCGGCGCTGCACGGCCCGGGCGTCGAGCAGCTCGAAGTCGACGTCGTGGCGGTCGGCCACGGCGGCGTAGCCCGCGATGTCGCGACCGCCGGTGGTGAGGCCCTGGCGGGCCTCGACGTCCTCGATGATCAGGCCACCGGTCTCGGTGACGAGCGTCTGGCCGGAGACGCGCTCGACGTCGCGCCACGTGGCGTAGGCCTCGCGGGCGAGGGCGGCGTACGCGTCCTGGTGCTGGGCGTACCGGATGATGCGCGAGTGGTCCTGGCTCGCGCCGTGGTCGTGGCCGAGGGCGTGGCGCTCGAGGGCGAGCACGCGGCCGCCGAGCGAGCGGGAGAGCCAGTAGGCCGCGGCGGAGCCGAGGCCTCCGCAGCCGACGACGACGTGGCGGAGATCGGTGCGGGGGCGTGTGCGGGGCACGGTGATCACTCCGGGTGTGTTCTCGGATGTGCTCCCACCTTCGGCGCTCACCCGGCCGCGTGGTGCGGATCCGCGATCGCCCCTGCCTCTGCTCTCATCAGGTCCGGCTTATGAGAGCGCCCCGCTCGCGGACGGGCGCAGGGCAGGATCGGTGCATGGACGTCGAGCTGAGGCAGCTGCGGGTGTTCCTCACCGTGGCGTCCGAGCTGCACTTCAGCCGCGCCGCCAAGCGGCTGCACGTCAGCCAGCCGGCGCTCTCGCAGCAGATCCGCGCGCTGGAGAAGACCCTCGGCGCCGCGCTGTTCGACCGCTCGAGCCGGGCGACGGAGCTGACGCCCGCCGGACGGGTGCTGCTCGACGCGGCGCCGCGGGTGCTGTTCGAGGCCGAGCGCGCGCAGACGCTGGTGACGCAGGCGTCGAACGGGGCGGTGGGCCTGCTCGTGGTGGGGTCGGTGGGCACGGCGCTCGCCTCGATCACGCCGCGGATCCTGCGCTCGATGCGCGCGTCGTTCCCCGACCTGCAGCTCGAGGTCTCCCAGCAGGACACCGCCGCGCAGCTCGTGGCGATCGCCGACGGCCGGCTGGACGTGGGCCTGGTGCGCGCCGCGCCGCCGACGGCGACGGTGGCCGTCGAGCACCTCGTCTCCGAGCCGCTGCTCGCCGCGCTGCCCGGCGACCACCCGCTGGCCGGGCGCGACGAGATCGAGCCCGAGGCGCTCGCCGACGAGCCGTTCGTGCTCTGGCCCCGGCCGCTGGGCACGGCGTTCTTCGACATCATCACGAGCTACTGCCGCGAGCACGGGTTCAGCCCGGACATCGTCGCCGAGGGCGCCGACATCGAGACCCAGCTCGGCCTCGTCGCCGCGGGGCTCGGGGTATCCCTGCAGCCGGCGTACTACGCGAACCTGCGCCCGCCGGGCGTGGTGTTCCGCCCGCTGTCGGGCGACGTGCCGATGGTGGCGCTGCAGGTCGCCTGGCGACGCACCGACCGCTCGCCGGCCGTCGCCCACTTCGTCGACGCCGCCCGCGCCCTGGGTACGTGAGCGCTTTCCCGCCCTATGGCGCAGGAAAGTACGCACGATGGGCCGACCGGAGTATGTGAGCGAACTTCGGGGCTATAGCACCGAAGTTCGCTCACATGGCTACCAGGGGACGTGCTCGCCGTCCTGGAGATAGGAGCCGGAGGGGAAGGCGCGGGGGGAGCGGACGACGTCGACGATCCCGGCCGCGCCGTCGGCGACCGGGCGCCCGTTCGCGCCGCCCATGTCGGTCGCGGTCCAGCCCGGCGACACCGCGTGCACCGCGATCCCGTCACGGTCCAGCGCGTCGGCGAACACGCGGGTCAGCGCGTTCACACCCGCCTTGGACACGCTGTAGGCCGGCGAGTGCGCGCCCATGCGGCTCAGGGACCCGAGCCCGCTGGTCACGTTGACGATCACCGGTTCGCGCCCGGCGCGCAGCAGCGGCGCGAAGGCCTGGCTCAGCCGCCACGGCGCGAGGACGTTGGTGCGCCAGGCCCCGTCGGCGACCTCGAGGTCCTCGGTGACCGGGTCGGCGCCGCTGTCGAAGTTCACCGCCGCGTTGTTCACCAGCGCGTCGAGCCGCCCGTGCCGGCCGTCGACCGCCTCCACGGCGGCCTGCACGGACTGGGGCTCGGTGACGTCGAGCGTGAGCGCCCACGCGCGCTCGCCCAGCTCCTTCGCCGTCGCCGCGGCCGCCGCGGGGTCGCGCGCGGCGACCACCACCGTGGCGCCGCCGGACACCAGCTGCCGCGCGATCTCGACGCCCAGCCCGCGTCCGGCGCCGGTGACGAGGACGATGCGTTCGCTCATGCCCCGCGAGTATCCGCCGGCGGCCGTCACTCAACCGACAGTTCACTCCCACTTCGAGTACGGTCGGGGCATCCGGACGTCCCGACGACGGGAGCGACGATGTCGACCACCCCCACCATTCCCCGCCACATGCAGCGGGACCGGTTCGCGCCCGTCCCGGAGACCCAGGCGGCCCGCGACGAGGACGACTTCCCGACGATCCGCACGTCCCTCGGCACCACCGCGCGCCTGATCACCCGGTACGCCGACGTGCGCGAGGTGCTGGGCGACGCCGAGCGGTTCTCCAACGAGGGCCTGCCGCCACTGCCGACGCCCGACGGCGAGGACCGCCGCGCCGGCAACCTGCTCGCCACCGACCCGCCCGAGCACACGCGGCTGCGCCGCCTGCTCACCGGCGAGTTCACGGTCAAGCGGATCCGCCGCCTCGAGCCGCGCATCACCGAGATCGTCGACGAGCACCTCGACGCCATGGAGGCCGCGGGCCCACCCGCCGACCTGGTCAGCGCGTTCGCGCTCCCGGTGCCGAGCCTGGTGATCTGCGAGCTGCTCGGCGTCCCGTACGCCGACCGCGACGATTTCCAGACCCGCTCCACCCGCCAGATCGACCTGTCCCTGTCCCTCGAGGAGCGCGGCCGCGTCGCCGCCGAGTCCCGTGCCTACATGGGCGAGCTCGTCGACCGCGCACGGTCCGCACCCGGCGACGACATGCTCGGGATGCTGATCCGCGAGCACGGCGACGACCTGACCCGCTCCGAGCTGATCGGGATCGCCTCGCTGCTGCTCATCGCGGGCCACGAGACAACGGCCAACATGCTGGGTCTCGGCACGCTCGCGCTGCTGCGCGCGCCCGACCAGCTCGCCCACGTCCGCGACGAGCCCGACGCCGTCGCGCCCGCGATCGAGGAACTGTTGCGCTTCCTCTCGGTCGTGCACTCCGGCATCCCGCGGTCCGTCCGCCACGACACGACGGTCGGCGGGCGACCGGTCGCGGCCGGCGAGCTGCTCGTCCTCTCGCTGCCCGCCGCCAACCGGGACCCCGCGGCGACCGACCACCCCGACGACCTCGACGTCACCCGCGCCGTCGCCCCGCACGTCGCGTTCGGCCACGGGGTGCACCATTGCCTCGGCGCGCCGCTCGCCCGCGCCGAGATGGCGGTGGCGTTCCCCGCACTGCTGCGACGGTTCCCCGGGCTCGCGCTGGGCATTCCGTTCGACGAGGTCGAGTTCCGCTCGGCCACCGTGGTGCACGGGCTGCGCGCGCTGCCCGTGACCTGGTGACCACCACCCCTTCGACCACCACACGAGGGAGAACCCACCATGAGGATCCAGGCCGACCGCGACGTCTGCATCGGCGCCGGCAACTGCGTGCTCGCCGCCGAGGACGTCTTCGACCAGGACGACGACGCGGTCGTCGAGGTCCTCCAGGACCACCCGGGGCCCGACCAGGAGTCCGAGGTCCGCAACGCCGTCGCGCAGTGCCCGTCCGGGGCGCTCTCGCTCGTGGACGACTGATCCCGCCCGGCTAGGCTCACGCGATGTCCGCTCCGTCCGATCCGGTGATCCGGCCACCGGACCGCCCGCTGCGCGCGGACGCCGCCCGCAACCACGCCGCGATCCTCGCCGCCGCGCGGGCCGCCCTCGAGGCCGACGGGCCGGACGTCGCGCTCGAGGAGGTCGCCCGGCGCGCGGGGGTCGCGCCGTCAACGCTCTACCGCCGCTTCGCGGGCCGTGACGAGCTGGTCGCCGCGGTGCTCGAGGACTACGTCGCCGAGTCGGTGGAGCCGCTCCTGGCCCGCGCCGCCGCCGTCGACGACCCGTGGACGGCGCTCACCGGCGTGCTCGAGGGGCTCGTCGACGGCGTCACCCGCCACCGGGGCCTGCTGACGGCCGCCAAGGCCGTCGGGGCGTTCACCCCCGAGCTCGCCGCCCGCACGCTCGCCCCGCTCGGCGAGCTGCTGCGCCGCGGACAGGCCGCCGGCGTCGTGCGCGCCGACCTCGAGCCGACCGACCTGCTGGTCGTCGTGCACATGACCGTGGTCACCGCCGAGCACGACTCGCGGCGCTGGCCGCGCTACCTCAACCTGCTCCTCGACGGGATGGCCGCGCGCCGCGGGTGATCCGCGCCCTTAGTCTCTGCGCCGTGATCAGGGGATGGACGGTCCACGGCGACGGACGGGCGCCGGCGCCCGGGGAGGTCGTCAAGCCCGACGAGCGGTTGTCCTGGGGTCGCACGGTGGGCCTCGGCGCCCAGCACGTCCTGGCGATGTTCGGGGCGACGTTCGTCTTCCCCGTGCTCATGGGCCTCGACCCGAACCTCGCGATCCTGCTCTCCGGGCTCGCGACGATCCTGTTCCTGTTGATGACGCGCGGGCGCGTGCCGAGCTACCTCGGGACCAGCGCGTCGTTCGTCGGCGTCGTCGCCGCGGTCCGCGCCGACGGGGGCACGAGCGCCGAGGTCACCGGGGCGATCGCGGTCTGCGGCGTGGTCGTCGCCCTCGTCGGGCTCGCCGTGCACCTCGGCGGGTCGCGGATCGTCTCGGCGATCCTGCCGCCGGCCGTGACGGGCGCGGTCGTGCTGCTCATCGGCTTCAACCTCGCCCCGGTCGTCGCCGGCACCTACTGGCCCCAGGACGAGCTGGTCGCGCTGATCACGATGCTCGTCGTCATGGTCACCGCGGTCGCGGGACGCGGCATGCTCTCGCGGCTCGGCGTGCTGGTCGGGCTCGTCGTCGGCTTCGCGCTCTCGCTGCTGCTCGACGCGACCCTCGGCCCGATCACCGGCCCGGACCCCTCGGGCGTCGTGTCCACCCACCCGCGCGTCGACCTCTCCGGGGTCGGCGACGCGCCCTGGATCGGGCTGCCGCTCGGCACGCCGGAGCTGCCCGGACTGCACCTGCCCGCGTTCAGCGCCTCGGCGATCCTGCTGATCGTCCCGGTGGCGATCGCCCTGATCGCCGAGAACACCGGGCACGTCAAGGGCGTCGCGAGCATGACCCGCGAGGACCTCGACCCCTACCTCGGCCGGGCGCTCGCCGCCGACGGCATCGCGACGGCCGTGGCCGGCGGCGTCGGCGGCTCGCCGACCACGACCTACGCCGAGAACATCGGCGTGATGGCCGCGACCCGCGTCTACTCGACCGCGGCGTACTGGGTGGCGGCGGGCGTGGCGATCCTCATCGGCTTCTGCCCGAAGTTCGGCGCGGTCGTCGCGGCCACGCCCGGCGGCGTGCTCGGCGGCATCACGGTCGTGCTCTACGGGATGATCGGCCTGCTCGGGGCCCGGATCTGGGTCGAGAACAAGGTCGACTTCTCCCGTCCCGAGGTCCTCGTCCCGCTCGCGGCGGGGATCGTCATCGGCATCGGCGACGTTGCCCTGACCCTGGGCGGCGGGTCGCTGTCGGGGATCGCGCTGGGCTCGATCGTCGTGATCGTCGGGTACCACGCGCTGCGGCGGCTGGCGCCGACACACACCCCTGATCAGCGCGACGACGAGGAAGTGGGCTAGCGAGTCGCCAGGCCGTCGAGCAGCGCCAGCAGTGCCCGCCCGTAGAGATCGGCCGGGACGGTGTCGCGGGCGAGGCGGCGGTGCTGGACGAGGCCGGTGAACAGCCCGAGCACGACGGCCGCGACCTCCTCGTCGGCGAGCGTCCACGTCACCCCGCGGCGCTCGCGCTCGGCGCGGATCAGCGGCAGCAGGTCGGCGCGCAGGCGCTCGTGGTGGGCCGCGAGGTCGGCGCCGAAGTCCGGGTCCCGGACGGCGTAGAGCCAGGCCTCGGCGCCGAGGAGGGCGGCGCGCTCGTCGTCGGCGGTGTCGGCGACCTGGCGGTCGAGGGCCTCGAGCGCGGACGGGAGGCCGTCGGCGAGGTGGTCGCGGGCGGCGCCCATCTCGGCGACGCGGCGCCGGTCCATGAGGGCGAGGAAGAGGTCCTGCTTGCTGGCGAAGTGCGCGTAGAGGGCGCCGACGGAGACGCCGGCGGTGCGGGCGATCTCGCCGACCGACGCGGCGCCGTAGCCCTTGTCGGCGAAGACGGTGGCGGCGGCGTCGAGGAGCCCGGCGTGCGTGCGCTCCTTGGCCTCGGCGCGCGAGCCGGAGCGGGGGGCGTCGGGGGACGACACCGCCACAGCCTCGCCGCGACCGAGGGGTCCGGCAAACTCGACGGGTGCGGGGCCCGGTGGCGATTCCGGCGCCACCGGGACCCGCACCCGTCACCTGCTCGTCCGCGCGCGCTCCGGCTCCCCCGATGGGTCGGAGCGCGGTGGGCTCAGAGCAGGCCGTCGACCACGTCGCCGACCGCGTCGCTCCCCAGCACGCTGCCCGCGGCGCTGCCGACGCCACCCAGGAGACCGCCGACACCCTGGGCGACGCCCGACACGAGGCCGGTGCGGTCGCCGTGGGTGCTCTCGTGCGTCGACCCGCTCCCGTCGTCCGACGAGTGGGACTCGGTCGCGCTCGCCACGCCGGACAGGGCGAGCGTGCCCGCCCCGGCCAGTGCCGTCGCCGCCGCGATCCGCTGCAGTCGCTTCATGCCTGATCTCCTCTTCGGGTGTCGGTCACCGCGGTGATCGCGGTGCCGAGGAGTCTCCCGAGGAGGTGAGCATCGGTTCATCGAGGGTGCGTTCGCTGAACGATCGCTCAGTCAAACGGACGGCGGTGGAGAGCAGTCCGAACGGAGCACTCAGATTGAGCAGATGGCTCTCAGGGACGCTCGACGGAGTGATGACTACGACGTTCAGGTGAAATGCCATTCGTGGTGTTCGCCGTCGGTGACATCTCCTGCTCCAGGCCCGAGGTCACGCGTCCATCGCGATGACGACCTTGCCGAGCACGTGTCCGTCCTCGACGGCGGCGAGCGCGTCGGCCGCCCGCGCGAACGGCAGGACGGTGCGCACCCAGGGGTCGAGCTCGTCGGCGGCCACGCGGGCGGCGAGGGCCTCGAGCACCGCGGTGCTGCGGTCGCGGGGGACGTCGCGGCCGCCGAGCTCGGCGACCAGCGGCTTGTCGGCGACCGAGAACAGCCGCGACGGGTCCACGATCGGGGCGACCGCGCGCAGGGCGTCCCCGCCGACGAGGTCGAAGACGCCGTCGACGCCGTCGGGGGCGGCGGCGCGCACGTGGTGGGCGACGTCGGGGCCGCCGACGACCGCGGTCGCGCCGAGGTCGCCGAGCAGGTCCTGCTTGCCCTCGCTCGCGGTCCCGATCACGTGCAGGCCCTGCGCGCGGGCGAGCTGCACCACGGGGATGCCGACCCCGCCCCCCGCCCCGTTGACGACGAGCGTGGCGCCCGCGGGCAGCGCGAGGGCGGTGAGCGCGTCGTAGGCCGTCCCGGCGGCGACGGGCAGGGCCGCGGCGTCGCGGGCGGACACCCCGGACGGGCGGTGCGCCGCGAACGACGCCGTGACGATCGCCTGCTCGGCCCACCCGCCGACCATGCCCGGGCAGCCCCCGAACACCTCGTCGCCGGGCGCGAAGCCCGTGACGCCCTCGCCGACGGCGTCGACCGTGCCGGCGACCTCGCGGCCGAGCACCGCCGGGCCCTGGTGGCCGTACTCGCCGCGTCGCAGCCGCCAGTCGCCCGGGTTCACGCCGGCGGCGCGGACCCGCACGAGGAGCTCGTCGGGGCCGGGCGCGGGCACCGGGACGTCGAGGTAGGCCTGCTGGTCGGGGCCGCCGGCCCGGAGGAATCCGTACGCGTGCACGGCTCCTTCCTACCGCGAACCGCGGGCCCTCCATCGGGTGAGCACCGCGGTCGCGACCGCCCCGGCCAGCGACAACCCGGCGAGTGCGAGCAGGTACGCCGCGAGCCACACGTGCTTGAAGATCTCGAAGTAGCCGTCGCCCGCCACCGCGACGACGACGAGCCCGAGCGCGGTCGCGGCGGCGAGTCCCGCCGCGAGCGACCAGCGCCCGGCGCGCCCCTGCCAGCGCGCGGTCGCCGCCGCGGCGAGGGCGACGACCACCAGCGCGGTCGGCAGCCACGGCGGGCGGCGGGTGTCGGCGAGGACCTGGGCGAGGTCGGGCTGGCGCGCCCCCGACCAGCCCGGGTGCCCGTCGGGTGACGAGGGCGCGCTGGACGGGGCGGGCAGGGCGTCGAGGTAGGGGAGGTCGGCGAGCGTGGTCGCCTGGAGGCCGACGCCGACCGCGCGCGCGGCCGCCGCCGGGTTCTCGGCGAGCAGGAGCAGCGCCGCGCGCCGCGTCTCGGCGGGCCGGCCGAGGATCGCGCCCTCCCACCACGGGACGCCGTCGGGGCGTGGGGGACCGTTGAAGTAGCCGTTGCCGGTGAGCGCGGCGGCCTGGGGCGGCAGGCCCAGCGGCGAGGTCGCCGACGGGCCGAGCTCGAGCAGGACCGTGGTGAACACCAGGTCGTGGGCGTTGACGGGCGCGTACGCCTGCTCCTGGCGGTCGAGCGCGGCGACCACGGGCGCGACGGCGAGCACCACGGTCACCAGCGCGACGACCGGGCCGACGACGCGGGGCCGCCGGACGCCGACCGCGGCGAGCGCGCACACGAGGACGGCCGCGCCGAGCACCGGGATGTAGGCGACCTTCGCGGTGGTGGCGACGAGCCCGCCGACCGCGGTCAGCGTCAGCGCGACGGCCCGCGCCGCCCGGTGCTCCCGGCGGGTCACCAGCAGCGCGGCCACCCCCACCGCCGTCGTCACGCACCCGAGCAGGCCCGCGGGCTCGCTGTAGGTGGAGACGAAGAAGCGGGGGAACGTGGCGGCGACCAGGGGGAGGACCGGGACCGCGACGACCAGGGCCTGCCGGCGCCCGGCGGCCGACGCGGCCCAGGCGCCGAGCCCGACCACGAGGCCGACCAGCAGGGCGTAGGTCCAGCCCAGCACGGTCGGCGACCACGTGCCCGGCGTGACGAGCGTCGTGGCGCGGGCGAGCAGGAGCGCCGAGGACGGCACCGGGTCGTCGCAGGTGATGGGCCCGACGGCGAAGTCGGTGGTCCACCCGCCGCGCCAGCTCGCGTAGCCGTCCATCGTGAGCGGGGTGAGGCCGGCGCCGCAGAAGAGGCGGTAGCCGTCGCCGTTGTCCTCGACGCCGAGGGTGAACAGCCGGGTGGCGAGCACGACGAGCAGGCTCGCGGCGAGACCGGACGCCACGCCGAGCAGCGCACGGTGGCGGGGCACGGAGCCGTCGGGGCGAGCCGGCTCGCTGGTCGCGGTCTGCTCCGCCGTCCCGGTGGCCATCGGCGCCCATGATGCCCGAGCCCGGGTGGTCAGCTCCGGGCGCCGTGCAGGTCGAGCAGCAGCGCGATCTCGGCGCCGTGGTGGAGCAGCTCGCGGTGGATGTGCAGCACGAGCACCGCCATCGGCTCGGCCGCGTACGGGCCCTCGCTCGGCCCGCACGGCTCCTCGAGGTCGGCGCCGCGCACGCCGGCGGTCCACGCCGCGTAGGCGTCGTCGAGCTGGTCGAGGGCCTCGCGCGCGGTCGGGGCGTAGTGGTGGGTGGCGTAGTCGACCGGCGGGCCGCCGAAGTGGCCCGCGACGCGCATCGCGAGCACGCCGACGACGACGTGCCCCAGGCGCCAGGCGATCGTCGTGACCGGTGGCGGGTCCGGGGCGGGGAACGCGAAGTCGATGACCATGTCGCCCGCGCCGGCGGCCATCGGCGTCGTCGCCTCCGCGCGGGGCCGCACGCTCCACGCGCCCGGCGCGGGCTCCCAGAGGTACTGCTCGTCGGTCAACGTCTCGAGGCGCGGCCGGAACGCCCCGCGCCACTGGAAGTCGATCTGGTCGAGCAGCAGCGCGTTCCAGTCCAGCGTCATGGCGGGACGGTAGCGGCGGGGTCCGACGGCCCTGTCCGGTCGGACGGGGACGGAGGAGCGTGGGCGCACCAGACTGTGTGTCGACGATCACTCCAGGAGGTTCACACCATGAGCAGGACGATCGACGGTTCGGGGATCGACAAGGTGCTGGCGGGGGCGGTCGAGGACGGCGCCGTGCCGCACGTCGTGGCCATCGCCGCCGACGCCGACGGCGTGTTCTACGAGGGCGGCGCCGGGCCGCGCGCCGTCGGGGAGCCCGACCAGGTCTCGGGCGGCACCCACTTCCGGATCATGTCGATGACCAAGATGGTCGCCACGACCACCGCGCTGCAGCAGGTGGAACGCGGCGAGCTGGACCTCGACGCGCCCGTCGAGGAGTACGTCCCGTCGTTCGCGGAGATCCAGGTCCTCGAGGGCTTCGACGGCGACACCCCGCGGCTGCGCGCGCCCGCGAGCAAGGCGACCGTGAAGCACCTCGTCACCCACACCTCGGGCCTGAGCTACTGGTTCTGGAACGCCGACATCGGCCGCTACGAGCAGGTGACGGGCGTGCCGAACGTCGTCCCCGGCGACAAGCGCGCCCTGTTCGCGCCGATGATCGCCGACCCGGGCACGCGCTACGAGTACGGCATCAACACCGACTGGCTGGGCCAGGTCGTCGAGGCCGTCGCGGGCACGACCCTCGACGTCGTCATCAAGGAGAACGTCACCGGTCCGCTGGGCATGGACGACACGATGTTCGCCCTCGACGACGGCCGGCAGGGCAACAAGACCCCGGTGCACGTGCGCGGCGAGGACGGCGCGTGGATGTCGGCCGGCAACTTCCTCCCCGACTACCCCGAGTGGTGGCCCGGCGGGCACGGCCTGCACTCGACGCCGCGCGACTACATCCGCTTCGAGCGCGCCCTGCTGCGCGGCGGCGAGCTCGACGGGGCGCGCATCCTGCGCCAGGAGACCGTCGACGCCGCGTTCTCCGACCAGCTCGGCGGCATCCCGCTGCCCGAGGAGATCGCGACCGCCGACCCGGCGACCACCGACAGCCTGCACCTCGGACCCGGCTTCACCTGGGGCTACGGGCTGCTGCTCAACACCGAGGACGTCCCCGGCCGGCGTCGCGCGTGGAGCGGGGCGTGGGCGGGTCTGCTCAACACGCACTTCTGGATCGACCGCACGACGGGCATCTGCGCGTCGATCTACACCAACTCGCTGCCGTTCATCTCCGAGAACGAGGCGTGGAAGCTCTACGGCGACTTCGAGACGGCGCTCTACGCCGCCCTCTGACGATCGCCCTGTGACGCGAGACCGTTTGCGTTGTCGTTAGCGGTGCTATGGACTGACGGACATGCTCCGCGACAGGCGCGCCGGTCCCGTGGCGCCGCCCGCCGGCGTCACGGGGCCCTCGCGGAGCTGGGTCGTCCCGGTCCTGTCCGCGCTGTTCGTGCCCGTCTACGCGTCGGGCTTCGTCGTCGGCAAGATCGCCACCGCGCACATGGCGGTGCCGACGGTGCTGCTGTGGCGGTTCCTCATCGCGCTGGTCGTGGTGCTGGTCGCCGTCGTCGTGTCGCGGCCCGCCCTGCCGCGCGGCCGGGCGTGGGTCCACCTCATGGTGACCGCGCTGCTGCTGCAGGTCGGGCAGTTCGCGTTCTGCTACTCGGGGCTCGCGGCCGGCGTCCCGGCCGGCGTCACGAGCCTCGTGCTCGGCATGGCGCCGCTGCTCGTCGGCCTGCTCACGCCGCTGGTGCTCTCCACCCGGATCGGCGCGGCGCCCGTCGTCGGCCTGATCATCGGGGCCTGCGGCGTCTACATCGTCCTGTCCGACCGCCTCGGCGGTGACCTCGGCGCGACGGTCGTGCTGCCGGTGCTCGGCGCCCTGTCGATGGCCGCCGGCACGCTGTACCAGAAGCGGTTCAACGACGACACCCCCGTCGCCACGAGCGTCGCGGTGCAGATGGGGACCTCGCTCGTCGTCACCGCCGCCGCCATGCCGTTCCTCGGTGCTGCCTGGGTGCCGACCGACGCCGCCGGCTGGTGGACCGCGCTGTGGCTCGGGGTCGTGAACTCGGCGGGCGCGTTCGTGCTGATGTTCGTGCTGCTGCGGTGGCGCTCGACGGTGCACGTCAGCTCGCTGCTCAACCTCGTCCCGGCGGTGACCGCGCTCGCTGCCGTCCCGATCCTCGGCGAGCCGCTCACGCTGCACGCCGTGGCCGGTCTCGCCGTGGCGCTCGTCGGCATGTACGTCGGGCTCGGGCTGCTCGGGCGACGGCGCGCCCCCGACGTCACGCCCCCGGCACGAACAGACAGAACAGGTGACCCTGCGGGTCGCGCATGACCACCACGCCCTCGGCGGGCTGGTGGTCCTCCCGGGTCGCGCCGAGCGCCGCGGCGCGGGCGACCTCGGCGTCGAGGGCGTCGGGCTCGATCAGGAGGTCGAGGTGGGCGTGCATCCGCTGCTCGCCCGCGCGGGGCGGCCAGGTCGGCGCGACGTGGTCGGGCTCGAGCTGGAAGCTCAGCCCCGGGCGCTCGCGCTCGGGCGAGCGCAGGCGCAGGAACGTCGGGTCGTCGGCGCCCTCGACCATCACCCACCCCAGCAGGTCGCGGTAGAAGGCGGCGAGGGCCGGCGGGTCCGGCGTCCCGAGGACGAACGATCCGAGAGTGGGCACGGACCCATGATGACCTGCGCGGACGCCGTGGAGCGGGCGACGGGAATCGAACCCGCGTAGCCAGTTTGGAAGACTGGGGCTCTACCATTGAGCTACGCCCGCGCGGGCCTCTCGGCCCTGTTCCACCGTAGCGGATGCCGCCTCCCCGCCCTGTCCGGTGGGTCGAGGGTCCCCTCCCCGAACGACGGTCGACGGGCGCGCGACGGCTTCGTGAACGATCAGGAACGGAACTTGACCGATCGACTGGAACGATCAGCCAAGAGTGACGTCCTACGAATACGCGACGGTAGGGGCCGACTCCTCGCCACCATGGGGAGACGGAGCCGCAACGTAGGAGGGAGACGGGCATGAGCACCACCATCGAGGTCGTCGACAAGATCGAGCGTGTGGACGACGACCACATCGTCCGCGGACTCGACTAGGTCCGACGCGACACCGGACCGCGAGGCAGCGGCGCCTCCGCGGTCCCCGCGCCCCGCCCCTAGACTCACCGTCACGGGGTGTGGCGCAGCTTGGTAGCGCACTCGCTTTGGGAGCGAGGGGCCGTGGGTTCGAATCCCGCCACCCCGACCGGCCTGACCTGCGAGGACGGGTCCAGAAGACCCGCCGCGGGTCCCTGTGTGCCTGCACCTGCACCTATTACTGCACCAACACCGGTCACAGGTCCTCCTCCCACGCGATCGACTCCATGGCCCGGCGCATCGCGTCGAGGTCCGGGTGGGCATAGATCGACATCGTCACGTCCACGTCGGCGTGCCGGGCGATCGCCTGCACGATGTGCGGCGGGACGCCGAGGTTGAGCAGCAGCGTGACCACCGTGTGGCGCAGGTCGTGGAGTCGGACGCCGGGAAGGCCGGCGCGCGCACGAACCTTGTCGAAGTCCCGGTTCAGCGCGCGAGGTTCGACCGGCGTGCCGATCTGGGTGCAGAACACGAGGTCGTGGTCCCGCCAGCACTCGCGGGCGTCGATGCGCTCCTTCTCCTGCTGCTCGCGCTGAGCCTCCAGCGCCTTCCGCGTGACCTTCGGTAGCGGAATCGTCGCCTCCGAGGCCTCGGTCTTGGTGCTCTCGACCAGCAGCCGGCCCTGCACCCGCTGGACGGTCTGGGCGATATCGACCGTCCCGGCGTCGAGGTCGATGTCTCGCCAGCGAAGCCCAAGCAGCTCACCGCGCCGCAGCCCGAGGGTCGCGGTCACCACGTAGGCCGAGTGCCAGCGGGTGTCCTTCGCGGCGTCGAGCAGCGTGCGGACCTGGGCGACGGTGAGGCCCTTCCCGACCTTGTAGCGCGGTGTCGGGACCTTCACGAGCTGAGCGACGTTGCGACTGACCAGCTCCTCGCGCCACGCGTTGCCGAGGGCGTTCCGCAGAACCGCGTGCACGTACTGGACCTGGCGGACCGACGGGTGTCGCCCGCAGCAGCGTCCGACCGAGCAGCACCGGTCCTCCTCGTCGCGGTGCTTGTCGTAGCCGTTGGCGCAGCACAGGCACTTGGCGCGGAGGCGGGTGAGGAACTGGCGGACGTCCGCGCCGGTGAGCCGGTCGAGGCGCTTGGCGCCGAGGAGCGGCACGATGTGCAGCCTCGCCGCGGACTCGTACCCGCGGTGCGTCGTGGCGCGCTTCTCCTCCTGCACCTGGGCGAGCCAGCGCTCCAGGTACTCCGCGACCGTCCAGCGTTGGTCGGGCGCCGGGATGCCGGCCTGGTCGTCGGCCTGGAGCTTGAGCAGCTTGGTGCGCACACCCTCGAAGGTCGAGGCGTACACCCGGCGGCGCTTGATCTCGCCGGCACTGGTGTGGACGTAGGCGGCGCCGACCCACATGCCGTCGCTGGAGCGCTGGAAGATCGTTCCCTCGCCGTTGCGCTTGCGGCCCCGCTCGGCGCCGGCCATCAGGCTGCCTCCGTATCGAGGAGCCTGGCGACGTACTCCTCCAGCGCCGTGCGCGGGATGCGCCGCGAGCCGCCGATCTTGATGGAGCGGAGGTCCTGGTTGCGGAGCAGGTCGTAGACCTTGCACCGGCCGATCTTGAGAATCTCGGCGGCCTCTTCGGCGGTGAACAGCATCGGTTCCATGGGTCAGTCCTCCGGGGTGTGGCGGCCGAGGTGGCCGAGGGCGTTGTGGGTCTGGTCGAGGTGGAAGGCCAGCTCGGTGAGGTCGTGGCGTGCGCACCACAGCCCGGTCGACGCGACGTGCAGCGTCAGGCGCGTCTCGCCGCCGCGGTCGTCGAAGTACTCGGCGGGCTCGGCGGCGCTCATCGCGCGCGTCAGGAACTCGACGAGCTGCGGCACCCGCCGGGCGAGATCGGCGAGGCCGCCGACGACGTCGTAGGCGTCGGGCGGGGTGATCGGGCTGCGCATGGTCGCGTGGTTGGCGCTGCGGACTGCGTCGGCGGCGCGCTCGATGTCGCGGGCGACGAGGTGGGTCATCGCTGGACCTCCTGCGGCGGGACGTCGGCGGCGCGATCGGTAGCGGCGCCGAGCTGGTGGGCGAACTCGCCGGCGCTGCTCGACACCGCCGGGCCGAGCGTCGGGAAGGCGGCGAAGAGCAGGACCAGACTCACGACGCCCGACACGAGCGCCGGGGCGGCGCGGCGGCTCTTGACGAGCAGCGCCGTGACCAGCCCGGCGATGATCACAATGGCGATGAGGTTCATGACGACTCCTCGTGAGCGCCGTCGGTCATGTAGCGCGCGGTGCCGTCGAGGGTCTTGGCGAGGAGCGCCGCGTCCTCGGCGGTCATCGCGACCTCGACGACGTCGTCGGGGTGGTGGGCCAGCCGGAACACGAGAACGGCGCGGCCGGCGTCGATGACGGCGGCGATGTTCGCGGCCCAGACTCGCGGCACGGTGGGCGCCTTCGGGGTGCTCATGACTCGGCCCGCCGTCCGTGTGTGGCGATGCGGTCGCAGTACTCGGCGTAGTCGCCGAGGTAGGGCACCCGGATGCGCTCGCAGTCGCGGCCGAGCCCGGAGAGGTAGGCGACGCCGGGGTCGGCGTTGGCGTGCTCCTGGCCGAGGGGCCGGGCGTCGGTGCCGTGGAGCATCTCCAGCGAGTCCGCGGGGACGCGGAAGGAGAGCCGGAGGGCGAACTGGTCGCGGGCGTAGCCGCCACCGACGGCGGTGGCTTCGAAGCGCTGAGCGAGCATCAGGACCCGGAACGCGGCCTTGCGGCCCTCGGAGAGCAGTCGCACTACGGCAGTACGGATGCGGTCGCCGACCGGGATACCCTCGCCACGCTTGGGCTTGGGCAGCGCGTCCGCGGCGCGGAGCAGGCCGGGGAACTCCTCGAGCACCGCGAGGACCGTCGGTGTCTCGGCAGTGGGCTCGATCTTGTCCTGACGGGGCGGGATGGCGGTCAGTCGGCGGTCCATCTCGGCCACGAGGTCTTCCAGCAGTACCGCGTGCGCGGCGAGGTCGTGGGTGCCGGTGACTTGGTGGGGTCGGTGGATGGTGTCGTCCCAGGCGCGGCCGAGCAGCAGTCCGGTGATGTCGGAGCCGGTCACGAGGACGTCAGGGGCGGCGGCGAGCTGGGAGAGCAGGCCGTAGCAGAACGCGGACTTGCCCGAGCCGTTCTGGCCCTGCACCCCGAGGTGGGCCGGGTCGGCGATCGCGTGGCCGAGGGTGATGCCGTCCTCGGTGCGCCCGAGGATCACCGCCTCCGCGCCGGTCGGGACGGTGAGGGAGGGGAGCCCGAAGCCGTCACGCAGCGGGTCGTGCTGGAGGACGACGAGTCGGACCCAGCGTCCCGCGAGGGGTTCGACGCGCAGGCCGTGGCCGCCGAGGGTGTGGGCGAGCCGGGGTCCGTTCTGCTTGGCGGTGAAGTCGCCGGGTTCCTGGCCGGGCAGCAGCTCGACGGTGAAGCGCAGCGGCGGGCCGGGTCGGACTTCGCCGACGCGCGGGGTGCGGACGGTGATGCCGGCGGCGACCTGGACGTAGTGGCAGATGTGCAGGCCGGTGCAGGCCTCGCGGAACTCCCCGCGCAGCGCGTGGGCGAAGGCGACGACGGAGGTCTCGTAGTCGCGCTGGGCGCGGCGGGCGCGGTGGCGGGACAGGAAGCCGGCGGGCCCGCGGGTGCGGCCGCTGCGGTGCCATCCAGGGGCGGGTGGGACGTGCTCGATGGACATCAGGGGGTCCTCTCGCGGCAGGTCGGGCACAGCTCGCCGTCCACCGCCGGGAGGGCGAACAGCAGCGAGCAGGCCGGGCACATGGGGTCCGAGTCGGCGACCGGGTCCGGGACGCCGGCCAGGCGGGCCCGGCGGATGGCCCGACGGTCGGTGGGAGTGGTGGCGGCCCAGAGGCCGTAGTCCTGGCCGGTGTCCAGGGCCCAGCGCAGGCATTCGGTCGCGACCGGGCAGCCCTGGCAGATCGGGGCCACGGCCATCCGGTGGCGGGCGACGATGGTGCTGGTGTCGTCCTCGGAGGGCGGGAAGAACAACTCGGGGTCGGCGTCGCGGCACGCGGCACGCGTCTGCCACCTCATGACGGCGCTCCTGAGGTGGCCGCCTCGGAGGTCGACGCGGACGAGCCGGCGTTGGCCGGCTGCTTGCCCGAGCGCGCCGGGCCCGTGGCGGTGAGAGGGCGGACCTCCTCGCACCGGTACCAGACCTGCGCGCCGACCGGCTCGCCGTCTCGGTTGCGCTTGTCCATCACGCCGATCTCGAAGCCGACGAGCTGGACCGGGGTGGCCGGCATGAGGTCTTGGCCCGGGTCCTGCTCGGCGACCATCCCCACGTTGATGATCTCGTTGGTGGCCCGCCCGAACTGCCGGAAGCGGGCGGCGAGCTGGAACTGCCACTTGGGCAGACCATCCTTGGTGGTCTCCTGCCGGTAGTTGTCCCCGAACGCCGTCTTGGGCTCGCAGGACAGGAAGAGCAGCGACTCGAAGGTGGCCGCCTGGTCGATCTTGAAGTTCTGGGGCATCGAACTCGTCCTCATCAGTCGGTAGCGGTCGTTCTAGCGCTAACTATAGCGCAAGAAATAGCGACAGTGGCCGCGGTGAGTCGGAGGAGCCCGAGCGCTGGTCCCAGCGCTAGAGTCGGCGCTGGTCAGAGCGGTTGCCGGGCGCCAGGAGGCACAGGTGGCAGGGGAGTGGTCCGCGGTCGCGGTGGCGATCAAGACCCGCCTGGCCGAGCTCGGATGGACCCAGCAGGAGCTCTCGCAGCGTTCGCAGGTGAGCGTGGCGACGATCCGCCAGCTGCAGAACGACACGAGCAGCGCGCGCCGGCGCAATCCGCGAACACTCACGGCCTTGTCCGAGGCGCTGGGATGGTCACCGGACCACCTGGCTGCGGTGGCCGACGGGCGAGACCCGGCCGAGGACCCGGACGCCGACGATCCGATCGTGGCCGAGCTGGCGACCATCAAAGAGTCGTTGGCGATCATGAGTTCTCGCCTCGACGCGATCGAGCAGCAGCTAGCTGACGGCGACGAGCCAGCGCGAGACGCTCGGTCTGGCGACTGACGTCCTCGACCTGGCCGCGCAGCTCCGCGACCATGCGCAGCCGCCGCTGACGACGTGCCGCCGGCGGCCTCGCCGCACTCGGTGACCGGTTCTCGCTCATGGCAAGAAGTCCAGTCGTCCGCGCTAGATCATCCGAGCCCAGCGATGTCCCAGCTCGTACCTGGCGTGGGGCCGAACCGGGGACATCGGAGAGACATGGCCATCCCGGACGCCCGTGCGGCCTACCGTGAGCCCCATGGGACAGCCAGCCGCGGTGCGCCCGGCGAACACCGAGCTGATCGCGCTGCGCGAAGACGCCGGCCTGTCCCAACAGGACCTCGCCGAAGCCTTAAGCATGCTGTCGGACGAGAAGTTCGACCGGCCGGTGGAGATCACGAAGAAGACCATCGGTCGGTGGGAGCGCGGCGAGGTCGAGTGGCCCCAGCCGTTCTACCGCCGGCTGCTCGCCGAGTACTTCGGCGTCGCGGTCGACGAGCTGGGGTTCCGCCGGCCACGTCCCACCGAGACGCCTCGCCAGCGCAGCAGCGGTGAGACCGGCGAGCTGATGGCCATCCTGTCGACGCCGGGGGAGCAGGACCCACAGGTGGCGAAGGACCAGGCCGACTGGAAGCGCGTCCGCGAGCAGCTCGGCGGCTCGCGACGCGCGCTCGCAGTACTGGCCGAGCAGCTCTACCCCGAGTATCGCGTCCCGGGGCTAGAGAACACCGGCGTCATCGCGCACCCCTCGTGGCTTCCGCCCGAGCCGATCCCGCTGCATCAGGTGGTGCTCGACCGCCTGGAGGACACGGGGGAGCCGGCCATCACGGGCTCGGAGCGCGAGTCCGAGCTGGTACGGCCACTGGCCTCACCAACGCATCGCTACAAGCGGTACAGCCACGCCGTGCGTGACCTCGCCCCGCCACGCCTGTTCGAGAACCGCCTGTGCTTCCGACTCCTCGATGTCGACTGGACGCGGCCTAGTGAGCAACTGCGTTTCGGTTCGATGGGATTCTTCGACGCCATCGATACGAATGAAGCTGTCGCACACGAGACCGCGCTTCACCATGGGCGCGCCGGCGCTGATGGTAGCTATCAGCTCGGGCGTCCCTCGTGGCGCCGACTGTCCTTCCGCAAGCACATCGGCGATCCCTTTGACCTACACCGTCGTCCTGTGATGGGCGCGATCGGAACTTTGATAATACGCGGTGGCGAATCGCCAAGCATGGTCTTGCATCAACGCGACGGCGCCAGTGTCGCCGGCGGCGGCAGAATGCTGCACCTTCTACCAGCCGGCATCTTCCAGCCTAGCTCAGTATTGCCTGACTCCATCGCCAACGACTTCTCCATCTGGCGCAATATCCAGCGAGAGTGCGCGGAGGAGCTGCTGGGCCACGCCGAGTATGATGGAACGGGCCGGCCCATTAACTACGACTCCGAGCCCTTCTTCATGTTAGATGAAGCTTACGCTAACGGCACGCTAAGAGCGTACCTTCTTGGTCTCTCCCAGGATGCCGCAACTCTTGCGGCGGACATTCTAACAGTGGTCATCGTTGTGCCAAATGTTTACGATCAGATTTTCGGGCACCTAGTGGACAGTAATCCTGAAGGCTACATCCCTGCCAGAACAGTACCGTTCGAACGAAACACGATCTCGAATCTTCGAGAACGTGCACTGATGTCGCCGGGCCTCGCTACAGCCGCTCACCGGGCCTGGCAGTTTCGGAGTCTTCTGCTAGGTGCCGGAGCTTCGGCTCCCAGGGGGCAAGGGTGACTTCCGATCCGTCTCCTGGTTTCCTCGGTTTCACAAGCGCTGGGGTCATCGCGATCCACGCCGACTGGCCAGCTTATCCACTCGAGCATGGAGTCCCGATCCTTCTCCGGTCACTTGCGTGTTTTCCGGAAGGAACGATGTTTGACGTTTGTGATGACATCGACAGATGCCTTCTGCTCGCACCCTCCGAGGGAGAGGGTTCGGCGAACTGGCCGATCAGCGAAAAGAGGATGTACGTCGCGCTGTGGCACGAAGACTTGCTAGCGGCGGCCGACGCGGGTTTCCTCGCCGGTGTCGAGCGGATTTCGGAGCGCGACTACGAGGAGCGTCGGCTGGACAGCTTGCGCGCGGATGTCACGGGCAGCTTGACCGAAGAAGCGATTCGTAGGCTTGACGATCGAGACCCTTTAGACCTTCTTGGTTACATTGTTGACGGCAAGTTTATCCCGAGTCGGGTGCGTGAGCGTCACGAAGAACGCTTCGCATTAGAAGAAGATGAAGATGACTGGTGGGAACGCTCAAGAGAGTTTCCTGGGTTTCCGGGTTCAGGATTGAGGTTGACGACATCTGGATGGGACCGAGTAGGGGAAATTTGGACGGAAGAATTAATCTTGCCTTCGTTGAGAGAGGATCGGCTGAGGCTTCTCTTGGGCCATAGGTATTACGACACAGTTCTTCGGGAGCTCTGCGTGATGCTTGAGGCAACGATGAAGGACCGGCTAGGTTCCCGGCGAATCGGCTGGAAGCTGGTCGAGGAATTCGTCGAGCGGCTCCGGGAGAGCCGGAACTATCGCGAGTCATGGATTCGAACAATGCGCACCGAGCTGAGAACAATGTTCGCGTTTGTCCGAAATGAGTTCGCTCATAATGTGCTCGACTTGGAACCTCGTCGCGCGATGGCAAATATTGGCCGCGCGGCGGACCTTGTTGGAATGGTTGTTGGCGTCAGTTTGGACCCGCAAGATCGTTCATAGTCACGGTAGACCGCTCGGAGCGATGCAGCCAAAGTACGCACTCGAGCTGATTCGCGACTACTTTGATATCGCTTGTATGAATGACAATAGTCTACCAATAGATTGCGATGAACTCACACTCCAAGAAGAGAGGGTCTGGAGTGCTTGTGGCCGCCTCGATGCCGTCGTCCTCAGCATGGAGCGTACTCCGTTCGGTAGTCCGCGAAGCTATCTCCTCCCGAATCTCGGCGGCCTGCTCCGCTGTAAAGACGTCGCCGAAATACGAAGTTACAAAGTCCTCAATGGAGGAATACGCATTCCGTTCGTCGTCCGCTGAGACCATGCGGTCAGTAAGCGGAGGAATCAGGTTTCTAAGTTCTTCATCGAACTTATCGAACTGACCGGCCACAGTGGGGTTGTTGCGATCCGCCAGCCGATTTCCGTACTCTTGGAGCGCGACACGCTTTGCTTCCGCTGCGCCTATCTGAAGTGGGGCTTGTCGATGGGCGGCGCTCATGGCCGCATCGACTCCAACGCGCAAGCTATCGTTCAGGTCGTGCGCTAGCGATGGGCTTAGTTCGCGAAGAAGTTCAACTAGCTTGACAGGGTTCCACTTGCTCACCAGCAGGTCGTTGTCAAGGCGGACGAGTACTCGAGCGCGGGATCGGCTGAACAGAACCTGCCTGATGTCCTTCCAGTACCACTCGACGTCAGAAACGCCTGCCAGGTACAAAGGGTGTGCCTCAGCACGGAGTCGCTCGGGAAGCGACAACAACGCGCCGTTATGGACGATCCATTGCGCTCCATCGACGTAAAGTGCCGAATAGTCTCTAGCCTTGCACTGCAGTGGCACGAGGCCAACCATGAATCGCTCGATCATCTTCGCCATAGACTCTACCTGCGGCAAAGAACTAAGAGCCTCAGAAAACACCTCGGGTGACTCTTGCGCTAGCTGAAGGAGCTCCGTGCAGATCGCACTGATCCGATATATCTCGGCGGTCTGGAGCTCGACGTCGATCTCAATGATTCGGCCGCGCCGCAACTGGTCCTGTGAGAGGAACCAGCATTGTGTTGCGTCCCTCTTCTTCTCGTTCTTTAGCTCGTTAACGGTCGACGGGCTGGGCACGTCTGAATTATTCGCGGGCGGCTGGAGGGCGACATGCGACCTCTCGAAATCAAGCCACTCACGGAAGATCGCTTGCACGGTCGCATTGCTCAGGACCTGAGAGCTACTCGTCCTGCCGGCCGAGAACTTCGGAGTGGTCTTGGACTTGACTGGCCCTACGTCGAGCCCAACCTCTCCACCGATCTCTCGCTGTGTCGTCTGCTGGGTTGTATCGGTGTATTCCTTAGGTACCGGTCCAAACCTGGACGAGTAGAGGCTATAGACGCTGGTTTCGTCGAGGTAGACGAATTCCCGCAGCGGGTTGTTCTTCGCTTCTTTTTCTGCCTCCTTCAGGCGTCTCCATCGCTTCAGTCGCCGCCATGATAGGACCCACGCCATCAGTCGACCTTTCGCCTTTTTCGGGTCTTTCTCGTCTCTGCTGCTTGCAGCAATCCTCGGCGGAAATCTTCTGCCCGAATACTCTCTCTTCCGTCTATTGCTGCAAAGAGTGCGGCCTCTGTCCAGATAGACGCCAAGTCGGCTTGGCTCCACCCGCTCGTGCCTCTCGCGATCTCGGCGAAAGGCATTGCGCCGGTAACTGCGATGCCCCTTCCAGCGGCTTGCAATACGAGTAGGCGGTCGGGCTCGTTCGGGTACGTGAATTCGATCTCGCTATCGAAGCGACCGGGTCGCCTCAACGCCTCGTCAATATCTTGCGGCCGATTAGTCGTGGCGACCACGACAACATTCGAGCCTCCGCCTAGACCGTCCATGGCCGTAAGGAGGGCAGCAACTACCCGCTTGGACGCTTCGTGAGAGCTATCGTTGCGTTGTCCTGCCACGCTATCGATCTCGTCGAAGAAGACGAGCGATTTTTCTTGCCCTGCTGCGTGCTCGAACAACTTCTTCACAAGTTTCTCGCTCGAACCGTACCACTTGTTGAAGACTTGAGGGCCGTTCACGGCGTATAGGGTGGCGCCAGTTCGATGCGCAAGAATTTTTGCTAGCTTGGTCTTGCCAGTTCCAGGGCGCCCCGTGAAGAGCACACCTTTCACACTCTTTGCTCCAATCTTCTCAAGACGCTCTGCATGCAACATCGGCGCCTCTACTAGCTTCTGCGCACGATTCTTGATCGCTTCACTTCCGCCGAAGGAGTCGAGGCTATCCGTGTACGTATCTGGCTCTACAATATATTGCTCGATGTCGTCGGCCTCGTCGCCACGATCAAAGACCGAGATCGGTAACTCGGACAGTACGGTCGAGACTCCCCAGACTTCGTCGGCCTCCACGGTATTTCCGACTTCGTACTTGACGTCTTGAAGAGTCGGTACGGCCCTAATCGCGCTTCCAAATTCGACCAACGTCTTATCGTGGTTGATCTTCTTGACTACACCAACCGAGTCAGACGTCGGCCAGAGAGTTCGTGGAGCCAGCCTGTCTACGATCTCCAGCGCGTCGGAGAGCAATAGGAGCTCACCTACAGTGTAGGGCGACTCGTCTTCATCCGCGTCCGACTCGATGATCACAATCTTGCCTGTGATCAGCTCGGCGTAGATGTAGCGCTCGTCGTCTGACAGCGCTCGGATCCTCGCCGGAATCCCTGAAAGTCCAGACATTGTGCGGGTGACCATACAAGGATGGGTGAGGTTCCGGGTCGGGAGGGTGCCTGCAGCGGGGAGCCTGCCTTTGCCCGCCTATTTTTCGTGGGAGTGTCGCACCGCGCCAGCTAGGGCAGAGGAGAAGGCAGGCCCGTTGTTGACGCCGACCCAGCCGCAGTTGCCGTTGGTCATGAGCTGAACGCGGGTGCGGGTGCGCCGGTACCGAATGCGGCCGGTGGGCTGCTCGACACGTGGCCGTGTAACGATCTTGGTGCGGCGTTGAGCACGGGCCCAGCGGCGAGCAATGCGGCCGGCTTGAACGCCGACCTCCGGGGTGACGGCGACGGTCCGGGTCGCGCGCTTGAGCGCCCAGACACCCCAGAAGCGGCCGGGGCCGGTGCCAGGCGCTTGCCACTCGGAGGGGACGTCGTGCTGGTACTCCTTCGCTGCCAGGAGGCCGTGCTTGGTGAAGTAGGCCGCGACCCGCTTCGGGTCCTTCGCGCGCAGACCTTCGCGGTAGTCCAGGGCGGTGCCGGCGAGTTCGTGGCGTCGGCGTTGTTCGGGGTCGGGGTGGTCGACGACGTCCGCCCATGCGGCGGAGAGCCAGGTGGCGAAGGTCTGGCCGGTGGTCTTCGCGCGGCCGTGGGGCGGGGTGCAGAGCATGTGCACGTGTGGTGCGCCGCGGCGCTGGAACTCCAGCTTCCACACCGCGGCCCAGTCCTCGCCCCAGGCGCGGGCGTAGCGCTTGCGCAGCGCCTTCATATGCCGCTTGAGCACGTCGCCAGTGGGGACCACGGTGAGCCAGTCGCCGGGGTAGGTCAGCGTCACCATTGCGGGCAGCCGCCCGGCCGCGAACAGCGGCGTGTAGTCCAGCTCGCAGAGCCGGCGCACCATGCCGTTCCGGGACTTGCGCGACCACCCGGTGATCGGCTGCCGCGGGGTCGGCGGCGCCGGCCATTCGCCGGTGGCGATGTGCTGGGCCACCGCCTGGTCGACGTCCTTGGCGTGGGCCTGCCGCTGCCGTTCGGCGGTGCGCTCTCGCTTCGACCAGTCGTGGCAGGCCACGGCGAACATGCCCGGCCCGACGGTCAGCTCCCATCGCGGACCCTCTGCGAGCGTCCCGGGCGCTTCCGTGATCGCGGGCAGCAGCGCGGCGGCGGCGTGGACGAGCTCGGGGGAGGGGAACGCCGGCTCCCACAGTCCGGCCGCCGAGTCCGGCACCGCCGGTGTCTGGACGGTCTCGGGCTCGGCGTCTGCGGGGTCGGTGTCGGTGGTGTTCGGGGTCCCGCGGCCCGATATGGCACATAGAACAAGCCCATGCCGGCCGCCTTCGGCGACCGGGGCGGCCGGGTCGGGCGCGGCCGGCTTCCGCCGGCCGCTCCTGTCTTCGACCCGCGCCGGCGGGCCGGCCTCGCCTCCCACGGCCGCCAGGGACGGCGAGGCAGCGGCGGGAGGCGTGTACGTGCGCCAGGGATCGGTGCGCCGGGTCGCACACCACGACGCGAACCCCGGCGACGAGCGCGCCGAGAGCGACGAGGGCCCGCGGTCGACGGATCGACGGAACGGGTTGGGGGAGTCGGGCACGGGATCGCCTCCACGAGCGGGAGGCCGTCACACCGGTGCTGCTTGCCGGACCGTCTGCAGACGCGCGGCATCGCCACAGGAGCCCTCGGGTTCCTGCGGTGGGAGGTGCTGCGCGGGAGGGGCCGCCGCCGGGTGGCAGCCCTGACGGTCAGAGCTGCACGGGCGCGACGGCGACGGACGAGACGGACGAGGTCAGATCAGCGAGGACCGGAGCAAGGGGCCTTGGCCTCCGGCGGCCAGGCGCTCCGCCCTGGACCAGGGCACCGGCCTCAGGAGAGGGGGTGCGAGTCGCGAGCGGGTAGGGAGTGCGGTGGTGGTCGGGTCGGTGTCTCTCCCTCGCCGGCGCTTCCGGGGTCTGACAGCCCGGCCGCACAACCGCAAGGGCCCAGCTCGAGCACGAGATGGCACCCGGGTAGCTGATGGTGGCCCTTGCGCCCGCACGTCCGGTCCGTCCGAGGCGACCCCGCGCCGCCGAGGGAGAGACACCGTCGTGGGTCCCGGTGTCGAGGACGACGGCTGACCCGAGGAGCCGCGTGACGGTAAAGTCCGCGTCATGGGGAAGGCGTTGATGACCTGGCAGGCGGGGCTCGTGCTCCTGGCCCTGTTCGTGGCCACCGGCGTCCTTCAGCTCGTCATGGCCCTCAGGGAGGGCGGTGACTGGTGGTTCAGCGTGGCGCTGAGCGCGGTCACGGTCGCCGCCTGGACGAGCATCACGACGATCCGGTACCGCTCGGCGAAGGCCCCCGCGTAGCCGTCCGCCCACAGGGAACACGCGTTCGATAGACAGCCTGCCGACATCAGGGCACCGTTCCTCGTCATGCGGACGTTCCGGACCTGGCTCGCCTTCCGCCGTGAGGGCCGCGGACTCTCGCTCTGGGCCGTCGCCCGCGGCTGGAGCTGACTGCACCGCGAGGTGCACCAGAACTGCACCATCAGCCCCTGAGCTGGGCCAGTCCGAGGCTGTCCGCGGGTGGCTGGGACCCCTGCTCACGCCACCGCGCGAGACCGTTTCACCAGGCCAGAAGGCAGTTTGGGAGCGAGGGGCCGTGGGTTCGAATCCCGCCACCCCGACCGTGCCGACCGGCGTGCACACGACCGCCGGGCGCACCGAAGAGGATCTCCCCGCCACCGATCTGTGGCGGGGTGCCGATCGATCCGCGTGAGGCCGACCCGTCGATCACGGCGAGGCCCGCGGAGATCGGGGGTCGGCGTGGGCGAGTGGACCGCGGCCCTGCTCGGGCCGTTCCTGCTGATCGCCGTGCTCGCGTGCGCCGCGGCCCTGATCAGCGTGGTGATCCGGGCCCGCCGGCGACGGCGGCAGCCCGACGACCCCGCCCACCGGCCCCACGGTCTCGCGCCGGGGCCGGAACGCGACGCGCGCTTCGGTCGCGCGCACGAGTGACGCGGCGAGTGATCGCCACAGGTGCTCCGTCGACCACATCTGACGTGGTGCACGGAGCACCGGGAGCGATCACGCCCGCGACGGGCACCTTGCGCATGATCGACGCGCGCCGGTTGCTGGGGGAGGCCCTCGCGGAGCAGGGCATGCGGCTGTCCTGAGGCTTGTGGGGTCGGGCCCGGGCGCACGAGGGTTCCTCCCATGACCAAGAGCACGCCCGTCGAGCTGACCGTCGTCGACACGACCCAGGAGGCCTGGCAGGGCTTCCCGGTCGAGTACATCCAGGCGAACCTCGAGCACGTCCCGCTGGTCCAGGACCCCGAGACGGGCATGACCGTGCTCAAGATGGTCTACCGCGCCGGCTTCACGAACCCGTGGCACAGCCACCCGTGCGCCCACGGTGTCTACGTGCTCGAGGGCGTCCTCAACACCCACCAGGGCGACTACCCGGCGGGCAGCTTCGTCTGGTTCCCCGAGGGCGGGGTCATGCAGCACGGCGCGACGCAGGACCAGGACGTCACGTTCCTGTTCATGACGAACAAGCCGTTCGACATCCACTTCGTCGGCGACGACAGCGACCCGCACGCGCCGACGATGTGATGCCCGGTGTCCGGGCCGCGCGGGGCGACCGGGCACCATGGCCCGGCGGTTCACGCGAGCAGCCGCTCGGGGCGGCCCTGCCGTGACAGGTGGCTCTTCACCGGCAGGGCCGCCACTCCATCCCGGCGAAACGGCTCGCGCCGTCCGGGAGGATCGGCCCCGTGAACACCGAGCTCAGCGGCGTCCCCGTGCTGGTCCTCGACCGCGAGGGGCCGACGATCGGCGACGAGGCGGGCGCGCTCGACGTCATCGGCCAGACGTACGGCACGGAGGTCGACGTCGTCGCGATCCCCGTCGAGCGCCTGGACCCGGCGTTCGCGCAGCTCTCCAGCGGGGTGGCCGGCGCGATCGTGCAGAAGTTCGTCAACTACCGGCTGCGCCTGGTGGTGGTCGGCGCGCTCGGCGAGACGTCCGGGCCGGTCGACGACTGGGTCCGCGAGGCCAACGAGGGCCGCGAGCTCTGGTTCGTCGCCGACCTCGCGGAGCTCGAGCAGCGCCTCAGCGCGGCGCGTACATGATCACGCCGACGCCGACGAGGCAGATCGCGGCGCCGAGCAGGTCGAAGCGGTCCGGCCGGTAGCCGTCGAGCACCACGCCCCAGGCCAGCGAGCCCGCCACGAACACCCCGCCGTACGCGGCGAGGACCCGGCCGAAGGCGGCGTCGGGCTGGAACGCGGCGACGAACCCGTACAGGCCGAGGGCGACGACGCCGATCGCCGCGAACCACCACGCCCGGCCCTCGCGCATCGCCTGCCACACCAGCCACGCGCCGCCGATCTCGAGGACCGCGGCGAGGACGAACAGCGCGATGGAGCGAGCGGTCACCGGCAGGACGGTAGTCAGGCCCAGTGCGCGGGCCGTCCGAGGTGGTCCGGGACGGTCGTGTCGCCGTCGCCGCGGGCGGCCTCGAGCTGCGGGGCCGTGAGCAGCAGCGCGCCGGCGAGGCGGGCGCCGCGGACGTCGGCGCCACGGAGGTCGGCACCGAGCAGCTCGGCGCGGTCGAGGTCGACGCGCCGCAGGTCGGCGCCGACGAGCAGCGCGCCGCGCAGCCGGGCCGAGCGCAGGTCGCGACGCCGCAGGTCGTCGCCGAGGAGGTCGGCGCCCCGCAGGTCGGTGCCCGGCCGTCCGGCGTGCGCGGCCGCGACGAGGTCGTCGAACAGCGCGCCCGCCTCCCGGCGCACGGCGCCCACGTCCACGTCGCCGAGGGCGTCGGCGGGCAGCGCCACCATCGCCTCGACGCGATCGCGGAGACCGACCGCGTCGTCGCCGACGGGCGACCAGGCGGCCTCGTCGAGCAGGGCGAGGACCTCGTGCAACGGGCGCAGGACCTCGAGGGCGTCGAACATCGACGGCACCCGCCGCCGGGCGCCGGAGAAGGTCACCTGCACGACCTGCTGGCCGGCGCCGAAGCAGTCGAACACCGCGCAGCCCGGGAAGCCGCGGGAACGGAGCCGGTCGTGGATGCCGCACCCGTCGTCGGCCCGGAGGTGCCGGCACGGGGTGTGGGCGGGCTTGTCGACGGCGAAGTCGGCCGAGGCGGCGAACGACGGCCCGACGCAGCACAGCGCCAGGCAGCGGGAGCAGTCCGCCGACCTCGGGGGAGACGCCGTCACACCGTCATCGCCGAGCGCGCTTGCGGCGCTTGGTGCCGTAGCCGGCGAGGACCTCGAACGTCTCGAGGGCGCGCTCGATGTTGTTGCGGATCTTCTTCATGGGGCTCATGTCCCTCTCCTCATGGCGGGCCCCGCGACGGGGAGCGGTGTGCGGGGCGGACCCCACCGTGCCAGTCGGGACCGGACGTGTCCCGTGCCGCGGTGGGGAGGTGCGCTGTCCTCCGAACGGTGGCATTCCTCGGCGTGTCGCGGCCCGGACGAGCGACGCGCCGTCCGGTACCGGAGACGGGCGGCGTTTCGCGACGACCTCCGTCCGCGGTCCTTGCCGTGACGGTGAGATCGGCGGTCGTCACGGAGAGTCGGGCGGTGTCCGGGCCGTCCCGGGCCCCGACGGGGGTCTCCGACGCGCCGTCGTGGCCCGTCCGGACGGCCGCCACGGCGAACGGTCGGGGGTCACGTCTAGACTCGCCGCCACGCCCGGGCGGGCGCGTCAGCAGGTACAGGCACCGGGTCTCCGGTGCTCCTCGACCGTGAGCGGTGAGGACGGCCTCCCGCGTCACGCCACGGACCCGATCCGCCCGTACGCCCTGGGGTTGCGGGCAGGTCACCGCACGAGCGCACGATGGCCCTGCCCCGAGGAGAGACGACCAGTGAAGTCCACCGTCGAGCACCTGTCGCCGACGCGCGTCAAACTCGCCGTCGAGGTGCCCTTCGACGAGCTCAAGCCCAACTTCGACAAGGCCTACAAGAAGATGGCGCAGCAGGTGCGCATCCCGGGCTTCCGCCCCGGGAAGGCGCCCGCGCGCATCCTCGACCAGCGCCTGGGTCGCGGCGTCGTCCTCGAGGAGGTCGTCAACGAGGCCGTGCCCGCCAAGTACGGCGAGGCCGTCACCGAGGCCGAGGTCCAGCCGCTGGGCCAGCCCGACATCGAGGTCACCGAGATCGAGGACGGCGACAAGCTCGCCTTCACGGCCGAGGTCGACATCCGGCCCGAGATCACGGTGCCGGACTACACCTCGATCGCCGTGGAGGTCGACGACGCCGAGGTCACCGACGACGACGTCGACGAGCAGCTCAAGGGCCTGCAGGCACGCTTCGGCACGCTCACGGGCGTCGAGCGCGCGGTCCAGAACGGCGACTTCGTCGTCATCGACCTGTCCGCCACCGTCGACGGCGAGGCCGTCGAGGAGGCGCAGACGACCGGCATGTCCCACGAGGTCGGCTCCGGCCAGCTCATCGAGGGCCTCGACGAGGCGCTCGAGGGCATGAGCGCCGGCGAGACCAAGCAGTTCACGACGAAGCTCGTCGCCGGCGACCACGCCGGCAAGGACGCCGAGGTCACAGTCTCGGTGCAGACGGTCAAGGAGCGCCAGCTCCCCGAGGCCGACGACGAGTTCGCCCAGCTCGCGAGCGAGTTCGACACGCTCGACGAGCTCAAGGACGACCTGCGCACCCGCTACTCGCGCGTGAAGAAGATGGAGCAGGGCAGCCAGGCGCGCGACCGCGTGCTCGACGCCCTGCTCGAGGCGGCCGACGTCCCGCTGCCCGAGTCGGTCGTGCAGTCCGAGGTCGAGGTCCGCGCCCACGAGGCGGTCCACGAGTTCGACCACGACGAGGCGCGGCTCACCGAGTACGTCGAGTCCCAGGGCCAGACCCGCGAGGAGTTCGACACCGAGCTGCGCACCAACGCCGAGCAGGCCGTGAAGACCCAGCTGCTCCTCGACAAGATCGCCGACGAGGCGAACGTCCAGGTCGAGCAGAACGAGCTGATGGAACGCATCATGATGCAGGCCCAGCGCTTCGGGGTGAGCCCCGAGGAGTACATCCAGCAGGCGCAGCAGGCCAACCAGCTCGGTGCGATCTTCGCCGACGTCCGCCGCGGCAAGGCGCTCGCCACCGTCGTCCAGTCCGCGACGATCACCGGGCCCGGCGGCTCGGACGTCGACCTCTCGGAGCTGTTCGGCACCGCCGGTGCCGAGGAGTCCGACGAGGACGCCCCGGTCGTCGAGGGTGCCGACGCCGCGGCCGGCCCCACCGACGACGCCGCCCAGGTCGCCGACGCCGACTCCGACGCGAGCGACCCGGACTCGCCGAGCTCGCAGGTGGAGGCCGACGCCGGCACCGATCACGAGGCCGACACCGAGGTCGTCGGCGCGCCGGATTCCACGTCGCGCGCCTGACCCCCGGCGCGCCCGGCCCACGCTCCTGGCCGATCCATCGGCCAGGAGCGAACACGGCCCGTCGACGGACTGTCCGGCCCGCTCCGGTGGTTACTGTCGAGGTCGGTGGGCCCGACCGACGCCCGAGAAGATCACCTCAGCGAAGAAAGCAGGGACACTGGTGAGCCAGCACCTCTCCGACCCCGCCGGGGCGGTCATGCGTACCGCCGGCGGGTCGATGTCGCTCAACGACTCGGTCTACGAGCGCCTCCTCCGGGAGCGCATCGTGGTCCTGGGCCAGGAAGTCAACGACACCATCGCCAACCAGATCTCGGCCCAGCTGCTGCTCCTCTCGGCCGAGGACCCGAAGAGCGACATCACGCTCTACATCAACTCGCCCGGCGGCTCCGTGTCCGCGGGCATGGCGATCTACGACACCATGGAGTGGATCGAGCCGGACGTCTCCACGGTCGCGATGGGCCTCGCCGCCTCGATGGGGCAGTTCCTGCTCTCCGCGGGGGCCCGCGGCAAGCGCCTCGCGCTGCCGCACGCGCAGATCATGATGCACCAGCCCTCCGGCGGCCTCGGCGGCACGGAATCGGACATCACGATCCGCGCCGAGTCCATGAAGAAGCTCAAGCGCCAGCTCGCCGAGCTCATCGCCCAGCACACGGGCCAGACCTTCGAGCGCATCACCGAGGACTCGGACCGCGACCGCTGGTTCGACCCCTACGAGGCCCTCGAGTACGGCTTCATCGACCACGTGGTCACCCGCGCGAGCGAGACGCCGTCCAGCAACGGCAACGGTCAGTCCTGAGACAGGAGACAGAGCACATGAGTGAGCTCCACGTGCCCGGCGGCACGGCTCCGGCCTCGCCGCAGGCGCGCTACATCCTCCCCTCCTTCGTCGAGCGCACGAGCTACGGCGTCAAGGAGTCGAACCCCTACAACAAGCTCTTCGAGGAAAGGATCATCTTCCTCGGGGTGCAGATCGACGACGCGTCGGCGAACGACGTGATGGCGCAGCTGCTGTTCCTGGAGTCGAACGACCCGGACCGCGACATCACGATGTACATCAACTCGCCCGGTGGCTCGTTCACCGCGCTGATGGCCATCTACGACACGATGCAGTACGTGCGTCCGGACATCGCCACGGTGTGCCTCGGCCAGGCGGCCTCCGCCGCCGCGGTCATCCTCGCCGCCGGCGCGCCGGGCAAGCGCCTCGCCGTGCCGAACGCCCGCGTCATGATCCACCAGCCGGCCACCGAGGGCTTCTACGGCCAGGCGTCCGATCTGGAGATCCAGGCCCAGGAGATCTCGCGCATGCGCCGCCTCATGGAGGAGACGCTCGCGACGCACACCAACCGCAGTGCCGAGCAGATCCGCTCGGACGTCGAGCGCGACAAGATCCTGACCGCGCCGGAGGCCAAGGAGTACGGCCTCATCGACGACGTCGTGGCGAGCCGGAAGCTCTCCGCGAACCGCTGATCCCTCCCTCGCCCCGCTCCCCGGCACCGTCCGGGGAGGGGGCGCGGGTGGACGTCGGCGCACCCGGCGCAGCGGGCCGACCGCCCGTCGCGGCAGCACCGACGTGCCCGGGCAGGAGACGACGTCCCGGGCTCGCGACCTGCACGATCCGCTGGGCGCGAACCTCCCCGTCCGACCGGGTGGGCAGGTACGGTCAACCACGAACGAGCGCACCGTCCGAGGTGCGCCGGAGGGGACACGAGGTCTGCTGCGATGGCACGCATCGGTGACGGCGGGGACCTGCTGAAGTGCTCCTTCTGCGGGAAGAGCCAGAAGCAGGTCAAGAAGCTCATCGCCGGTCCCGGTGTGTACATCTGCGATGAGTGCATCGACCTGTGCAACGAGATCATCGAGGAGGAGCTGGCGGAGGCCGGTGAGGTCAAGCTCGACGAGCTCCCCAAGCCCACCGAGATCCACGAGTTCCTCGACCAGTACGTGATCGGCCAGGACGACACCAAGAAGACGCTGTCGGTGGCGGTCTACAACCACTACAAGCGTGTCCAGGCCGGCGAGAAGAACCGCGAGGGCAGCCGGAACGAGGACGTCGTCGAGCTGGCGAAGTCCAACATCCTCATGCTGGGCCCCACGGGCTGCGGCAAGACCTACCTCGCGCAGACCCTCGCGAAGCTGCTGAACGTCCCCTTCGCCATCGCGGACGCCACGGCGCTCACCGAGGCCGGGTACGTCGGCGAGGACGTCGAGAACATCCTCCTCAAGCTGATCCAGGCCGCCGACTACGACGTGAAGCGCGCCGAGACCGGCATCATCTACATCGACGAGGTCGACAAGATCGCGCGGAAGTCGGAGAACCCCTCCATCACGCGCGACGTCTCCGGTGAGGGCGTGCAGCAGGCCCTCCTGAAGATCCTCGAGGGCACCACGGCGAGCGTGCCGCCCCAGGGTGGGCGCAAGCACCCGCACCAGGAGTTCATCCAGATCGACACGACGAACGTGCTGTTCATCGTGGCCGGGGCCTTCGCGGGCCTCGAGAAGATCATCGCGGAGCGGGTCGGCAAGGGTGGCCTGGGCTTCGGCGCCGACATCCGGTCGAAGGCCGAGATGGAGTCGGCCGAGTCGTTCGGCGACACGCTGCCCGAGGACCTCATCAAGTTCGGGCTCATCCCCGAGTTCATCGGCCGCGTGCCGATCGTCGCCTCGGTGTCGAACCTCGACCAGCCGAGCCTCGTGCAGATCCTCACCGAGCCGCGCAACGCGCTGGTGAAGCAGTACCAGAAGCTGTTCGAGATGGACGGCGTCGAGCTCGAGTTCGCCCCCGAGGCGCTCGAGGCGATCGCCGACCTCGCGATCCTGCGCGGCACGGGCGCCCGTGGTCTGCGCGCGATCATGGAAGAGGTCCTCAACCCGGTGATGTACGACATCCCGGGTCGTGACGACGTCGCCAAGGTCGTGGTGACCGAGCAGACGGTCAAGGAGAACGTGAACCCGACGATCGTGCCGCGCCAGCCCTCGCGCCGGGAGCGCCGCGACAAGTCGGCCTGACCGGGGCGTTCGCCGGACGGTCAGCCCGCCCGGCGCGCTCCGGACCCCATCGGCTCGTCGCGGGAGTGACGGCCGAGGAAGCCGGCGACGTCCGGCATGACCTTCGCGTAGTAGAGGCCGTCGTGGCGCCCCGGGCTGACGGCGCCGACCTCCGGGCGCGCCAGGGCGATGTAGCGCCGCGTCGCGTCGACGAACGGGTCCCGGTCGCCGCACCAGACGCCCGCGGGCACCGGAGTGATCTCGGGGAAGAAGCGCATCGGGTCGTTGGCCTCCCAGTCGGCCTGACCCGTGAACGGGCGCTTCGAGGCGACCCGCCAGTCGGTGAAGAGCCCGGGGCTGATGGCCGCGACCGCGCGCAGCGGGCGGCGGCGTCGCATCCGCTCGCGGGTGTAGAGCAGCGCGCCCGCCCCGCCCATCGACACGCCGGTGACCATGGCCGGCTCGCCGGGCAGGTCGCCCGCCGCCGGCGCCACGGCGAGGCCGCGCTCGCGCAGCCACACGGGCAGCTCCTCGAGCAGCATGGCCATCGGGTCGTCACCGGAGGCGTAGGGGTGCCAGTAGTTGTCGCCGCCGTCGACGCCGACCAGCGCGAACGGCGGCACGCCACGGGCCCAGGCGTCGCCGAGCAGGCCCCGGTTGCCGGCCTCGTTCCACCAGACGGCGTTGCCGCGCAGCCCGTGCAGCGCGACGCAGACCGGCAGCCGGAGCCGTTCCGCACCGGGCGGCATCACGGTGACGAGGCGCACCCGGCGTCCGCGTGCGGCGGAGTCGACCCACTCGACGGTGCCGACGGCGTCGGTCGGCTCCCCGCGGCGCGGCGGGTCGGGGATGCGCTGCGGCGGCGGTGCCGGGCTGTCCTGGCCGACGAGCAGCCCACCCAGCCCCACGGCACCGGCGACGCCGAGGGCGCCGGCGGAGCCGATCATGAACTGGCGACGGGTCGGTCGGGCGGGCACGGCCGGATCCTCCTCGACGGGGACGGGCGGATTGCTCGATCACGGTACGGACCGCCGCCGGCGTTCCCCGGCAGCGCTCACGGGGGCGTCGCGGACGCCCGCGCGCTCGTTACGTGCCGTCCGCCCCGACCAGGGGAGCATCCTCGGTGACGATCCGCTGCGTCCCCGCGTAGACGTTCATCGAGCGGCCACGCAGGAAGCCCACCAGCGTCATCCCGCTCTCGCGGGCCATCTCGACCGCCAGCGACGACGGCGCGGACACCGCGGCGAGCACCGGCACCCCCGCCATCACGGCCTTCTGGGTCAGCTCGAACGACGCCCGCCCGGACACCATGAGGATCGAGCCGGTGGCCGGGATCCCGCCGCCGAGCAGGGCGTACCCGAGGACCTTGTCGACGGCGTTGTGCCGCCCGACGTCCTCGCGCGCCACGACGAGGGTCCCGTCGGCGCGGAAGAGGCCGGCGGCGTGCAGCCCGCCGGTGCTGTCGAAGACGGCCTGGGCCTCGCGCAGCGCGTCGGGCAGGCTCGACAGGAGGTCCGGGGTCAGCGTGACCGGGTCGTCGCCGGGGGCGTAGCGCGTCTTCGTTCGCACCGCGTCGAGCGAGGCCTTCCCGCACACCCCGCACGACGAGGTCGTGTAGAAGCGCCGCTCCACCGACTCGTCGGGCGGCGCCACGCCGGGGGCCAGGGCGACGTCGAGGACGTTGTAGGTGTTGCGGCCGTGGTCGTCGACCGAGTCGCAGTAGCGCGCCGTCGACACGTCCTCGCGGTCGCCGATGACGCCCTCGGTGAGCAGGAAGCCGTGCGCCAGCTCGACGTCGTGGCCCGGCGTCCGCATCGTGACGGCGAGCGGGCGCCCGCCGACGCGGATCTCCAGGGGCTCCTCGGCGGCCAGCGAGTCGGGACGTCGCCGCGTCTCGCCGTCGACGATCCGCAGCACCGGGCGCTTCACCGTCACGCGTCCCATGTGCGCCTCCGTGGTCTCGCTGCGTGATGTTGCTCTGTGTGGTCGGTGTGTGACTCTTCGCCCGACCGGGTAGTGGCAGGCCAACCGGACGGTGTCGACGGAAGGAGCCATCCATGGCGGGATTCTTCGATCGCTCCTCCATCGTGGCACCGCCAGGGTGGAGTCGCTGGCTCGTTCCCCCGGCTGCGCTCGCGGTGCACCTCGGCATCGGCCAGGCGTACGCGTGGAGCGTGCTCAAGGCCGGGCTGGGGCAGGGCCTGGGGCTCTCCGGCACGGCGACCGCGCTGCCCTTCCAGCTCGCCATCGTGATGCTCGGGCTCTCCGCCGCGTTCGGCGGGACCATGGTCGAGCGCAAGGGCCCGCGGTGGGCGATGTTCGTGTCCACCGTCTGCTTCGCCGCCGGCTTCATCATCTCGGCGGGCGGCATCGCGATCGGCCAGTACTGGCTCGTCGTCGTGGGCTACGGCTTCGTCGGCGGTATCGGCCTGGGCATCGGCTACATCTCGCCGGTCTCGACGCTGATCAAGTGGTTCGCCGACCGGCCCGGCATGGCCACCGGCATCGCGATCATGGGCTTCGGCGGCGGCGCGCTCATCGCGCAGCCCGTCGAGAAGGCGTTGCTCTCCGGCTTCGGCACGACGCCAGCCGGGCTCTCGCAGACGTTCCTCGTCATGGGTATCGGCTACGCGATCTTCATGTCGGTGGGCTGGCTGCTCGTGCGCGTGCCCGCCGACGACTGGCAGCCCCCGAACCCGCCGCAGGCCTCGCCCGGCGCGACCGGGGCGGGCCCCGCGGTCTCGGCCGCCACGGCCATCAAGCTCCCGCAGTTCTGGCTGCTCTGGGTCGTGCTCTGCTTCAACGTCACGGCCGGTATCGGCATCCTGGAGAAGGCCCAGCCGATCTACCAGGACTTCTTCGCCACCAGCGGCCCGACCACCACCATCGCGGCCGCCGCCGGGGCGTTCGTGTCGATCCTGTCGCTCGCGAACATGCTCGGCCGGTTCGTGTGGTCGTCGACGTCCGACATCGTGGGCCGCAAGAACATCTACCGGATGTACCTCGGGGTCGGGGCGCTGCTCTACCTCGTCATCCTGCTGTTCGGCGAGGGCAACAAGGTCATCTTCCTCATCGCCTCGATGCTGATCCTGTCCTTCTACGGCGCCGGGTTCGCGACCGTGCCCGCCTACCTGAAGGACCTCTTCGGCACCTACCAGGTCGGCGCCATCCACGGCCGGCTGCTCACGGCGTGGTCGGCGGCGGGCGTGCTCGGTCCGCTGATCGTCAACGCGGTCGTCGAGGCCCAGGGCGACGTGGCCGGACCGTCCAAGTACACGGTCTCGTTCACGATCATGATCGGGCTGCTGGTGATCGGCTTCGTCGCCAACGAGCTCATCCGGCCCGTCGACCCGAAGAACTACGTCGCCGACTCGGAGCGCGGAGGCGTCGAGGACGCCGGTGTTCCGGGCGGCTCCGAGCGCACCGAGGAGGTGTCCCGATGACCGCCGGTCGCACGGTGCTCACCGTGTTCGCGTGGGCGTGGGTGGTGATCCCGTTCCTCTACGGGGTCTGGTCCCTGCTCCAGAACGTCGGTGCCCTCTTCTAGGTGTCCGAGCTCTCCGACTGGATCGACGAGGTCGCCCGCGAGCTCGGGATCGACGAGCTGCACGCGCTCGTCGACCCCGAGCTCGTGCAGCCCCTCGTCCTCGACATGACCAAGGACGTCGCCCACGGCGTCGCCCGGCCCGCGGCGCCGATCAGCGCCTACCTGCTGGGCCTCGCCGTGGGGCGGGCGGCCGGGTCGGGGCCGGGGGAGCCGGAGCTCGCGCAGGGCTTCGCCGACCGGCTGGCGGCGCGGGCCCGGGAGCACCCCCGGCCGTAGCATCGAGGGTGATGAGCAGCGACGACCGATGGGGCTCCGTCAGCGCCGAGCAGGACGCGTCCGGCGACGCGGACGCCGACGAGCTCGCCCAGCTCCTGGCGATGGCCGGCGGCGCCGATGACGCCGGCTCCGGCCCGGGCGGCGGGGCGCTCGCCGACGCCCTGAGCCAGGGCGTCACCACCGGGCCCACCGACGACCGGCCCGACCGCGAGCCGGACGACGCCGAGGCGCTCGCCGCGCTGCGCGCCGTCGAGGCCGAGCTGGACGAGCGCTGGCCCGAGACCCGCATCGAGCCCTCGCTCGACCGCATCCGCGCGCTGGTCGAGGTGCTCGGCGACCCGCAGCGCTCGTACCCGGCGATCCACGTCGCCGGCACCAACGGCAAGAGCTCGGTCACCCGGATGATCGACGCGCTGCTGACCCGCATCGGGCCGCGCACCGGGCGCTACACGAGCCCGCACCTGCAGCGGGCCACCGAGCGGATCGCGATCGACGGCGCCCCGATCAGCGCGCGGCGCTACGTCGAGGTCTACCAGGAGATCGCCCCGTTCCTCGGGATCGTCGACCGCGCCCAGGGCGACGGCCCGCGGCTCTCGAAGTTCGAGGTGCTCACGGGCATGGCGTTCGCGGCGTTCGCCGACGCCCCGGTCGACGTCGCGGTCCTCGAGGTGGGCCTCGGCGGGAGCTGGGACGCCACCAACGTCGCCGACGCCGTCGTCGCCGCGATCACCCCGATCGACATCGACCACGTGAACTACCTGGGCTCGGAGCTCGGCGGGATCGCGGCCGAGAAGGCCGGCGTGATCAAGGAGGGCGCCGTCGCCCTCATGGCCGAGCAGTCGCCCGAGGCCGCCAAGGTCCTGCTCGAGCGCGCGGTGGCGATGGACGCCGAGGTGGCGCGCGCGGGCATGGAGTTCGGGGTGCTGGGCCGCGAGGTCGCCGTGGGCGGCCAGCAGCTGCGCCTGCAGGGGCTCGGCGGCGAGTACGACGACATCTACCTCCCGCTCTTCGGCGAGCACCAGGCCAAGAACGCCGCGCTGGCGCTCGCGACCGTCGAGGCCTTCTTCGGAGCGGGGGCGTCGCGCAAGCTCGACATCGCCGCCGTCCGCGACGCCTTCGCCTCGGTGCGGGTGCCGGGGCGCCTCGAGCGGCTGCGCTCGGCGCCGACCGTCGTCGTCGACGCCGCCCACAACCCCCACGGGGCGCGCGCCGCGGCCACCGCGGTGCGCGAGGAGTTCTCGTTCCGGCGGCTGGTCGGGGTGCTCGCGGTGATGCGCGACAAGGACGCCGACGGCATCCTCGCCGCCCTCGAGCCGGTGCTCGACGAGGTCGTCGTCACCGCCGTGTCGTCGCCGCGGGCGATGGACGCCGACGAGCTCGGGAGCCTCGCGGTCGGGTTCTTCGGCGCCGACCGCGTCGTCGTCGAGACCCGGATGGACGCGGCCCTGGAGACGGCGATCGGGCTGGCCGAGGAGACCGACGACCCGGAGACCCCGGTCGCGGGCGCCGGCGTGCTCGTCGTCGGCTCGGTGGTCGCCGCGGGCGAAGCCCGGACGCTGCTGGGGAGGGAGCCGCAGTGACCGTTCCCGACGGTGGTGCCGCGGCGAAGAAGGCGTTCCGCGGCCCGGCGAGCGCGTGCCTGTCGCTCGAGGCCGTCATCGTGCCGCTCGGGCTGCTGGTGATGGACAAGGTCGAGGGCGGCCTGACGCCGGCCAAGATCGCCTGGGTGGTCGTGCTGACCGTCGGCATGATCGTCGCGATCGCCCGCTTCTCGAAGCCCTGGGGCCTCCCGCTGGCCCTGGCGCTCCAGGTGCTCATGCTGCTCGGCTGGGTCGTGTCGCCGTCGCTCGGCATCCTCGGGCTGATCTTCTGCCTCGTCTGGGCGCTGATGCTCTGGATGCGCCACGAGGTGCTGAGACGCCAGCGACTGTTCGCGGAGCGCAGCGGAGCCGGACCCGGGTAGCAGTGGGCCGAGCAGGGCGGCTGACCGGGCTCGTTACCCTCGGCGGCGACCCTGCGGTCCACCCCGAGAGGAACGACGTGAACGAGCGCACCCTGGTGCTGGTCAAGCCCGACGGCGTCCAGCGCGGCCTGATCGGCGAGGTCGTCTCGCGCATCGAGCGCAAGGGGCTGCGCCTCGTGTCGCTGGAGCTGAAGGCCGTCGACCGCGACCTGGCGTCGCAGCACTACGCCGAGCACGAGGGCAAGGGCTTCTACGAGGAGCTCATCTCGTTCATCACCTCCGCGCCGGTGGCCGCAATGGTCGTCGAGGGCCCCCGCGCCATCGCCGCCTTCCGCCAGATCGCGGGCGGCACCGACCCGGTCGAGAAGGCGGTGCCCGGCTCGATCCGCGGCGACCTGGCCCTCGAGACCGGCTCGAACATCGTGCACGGCTCCGACTCGCCCGAGTCCGCCGAGCGCGAGATCAAGCTCTGGTTCGGGTGATGGCTGTCGCCACGTGAGTGAGATGAGTCGTCAGGACGACCCATATCCCTCACGTGGCGACGCCATCCTTACCCTGGGTCCGTGGTCGAGTCCGTGTTCGAACGCCTGGAACCGCTGCTGCCCCGGGTCAAGAAGCCGGTGCAGTACGTCGGCGGCGAGCGCAACGCGGGGACCAAGCCGTGGGAGTCGGTGCCGGTCCACTGGGCGCTCTGCTACCCCGACGCGTATGAGGTGGGCCTGCCCAACCAGGGCCTGATGATCCTCTACGAGGTCCTCAACGAGCGCCCCGACGCCCTCGCCGAGCGCACCTACGCCGTGTGGCCGGACCTCGCCGAGCTGATGCGCGAGCACGGGGTCCCGCAGTTCACCGTTGACGGGCACCGCCCGGTCGGCGCGTTCGACGTGCTCGGCGTCAGCTTCGCCACCGAGCTCGGCTACACGAACCTGCTCTCGGTCCTCGACCTGGCGGGCGTCCCGCTGCACGCCGCCGAGCGGACGACGGAGCACCCCCTCGTCCTCGCCGGCGGCCACGCCGCGTTCAACCCCGAGCCGATCGCCGACTTCGTCGACATCGTCGCCCTGGGTGACGGCGAGGAGGTCGTCGGCGACATCACCGACGTCGTCAAGGCCGCGAAGGCCGAGGGGCTCACGCGCCGGCAGACCCTCGAGCGGCTCGCCGCCGTGCCCGGCGTCTACGTCCCGGGGCTCTACGCGGTCTCCTACGGCGACGACGGCACGATCGCGGCGGTCACGCCGACCAGCGAGGCCGCCCCGGCGCGCGTCCACAAGCGCACCACCAGCGACCTCGACGACTGGCCGTACCCGAAGGCCCCGCTCGTCCCGATGGCCGAGACCGTCCACGAGCGGATGAGCGTCGAGATCTTCCGCGGCTGCACCCGCGGCTGCCGCTTCTGCCAGGCCGGCATGATCACCCGGCCGGTCCGCGAGCGCTCGCCGCAGGGCGTGGGCGAGATGGTCGAGCAGGGTCTGCAGAACTCCGGCTACCACGAGGTCGGGCTGCTCTCGCTCTCCAGCGCCGACCACTCCGGCATCGGGGAGATCGCCAGCTCGCTCGCCGACCGCTACGAGGGCACCGGCACCGGCCTGAGCCTGCCGTCGACCCGCGTCGACGCCTTCAACGTCACCCTCGCCGAGGAGCTGACCCGCAGCGGGCGCCGCTCCGGGCTCACCTTCGCGCCGGAGGGCGGGTCGGAGCGCCTGCGCAAGGTGATCAACAAGATGGTCTCCGAGGAGGAGCTCATCGCGACCGTCTCCACCGCCTACGAGCACGGGTGGCGGCAGGTCAAGCTGTACTTCATGTGCGGTCTGCCCACCGAGACCGACGAGGACGTCCTGCAGATCGCGTCGATGGCCCACGAGGTCGTCCGCGCGGGCCGCAAGGCCGCGGGCCGCGGCGACGTCCGCGCGACGGTGTCGATCGGCGCGTTCGTGCCCAAGCCGCACACGCCGTTCCAGTGGGCCGCGCAGACGGCGCCCGACGTCGTCGACAACCGCCTGCGCCGGCTCCGCGAGGCCATCAACAGCGACCGCTCGCTGGGCCGCAACATCGGCCTGCGCTACCACGACGGGCAGCCCAGCCTGATCGAGGGCCTGCTCAGCCGGGGTGACCGTCGCATCGGGCGGGTCATCGAGCAGGCGTGGCGCGACGGCCAGCAGTTCGACGGCTGGAGCGAGCACTTCTCGTTCGACCGCTGGGTCGCGGCCGCCGAGGCCGCGCTGGACGGCGTCGACCTCGACTGGTTCACGACGCGCGAGCGTGGCGAGCACGAGATCCTGCCGTGGGACCACCTCGACTCCGGGCTCGACCGCGGCTGGCTGTGGGACGACTGGCAGGACGCGCTCAACGCCGAGGAGCAGGACGACTGCCGCTGGACGCCGTGCTTCGACTGCGGCGTCTGCCCGACCATGGGCACCGAGATCCAGATTGGCCCAAGCCCAGTAATAGAGCCCGGGCGCCCGTCGCTGCCGATCACGCCGGTGGAGCACCGCACGTCCACCCCGGTGCGCAACCCCGCGCTCGCGTCCGACCGTCCGTGAGTGCGGCCGAGGTCCCCGACGCCGCCGAGGTGCGAGTCCGCCGGGCCGGCACCACGGACGGGGACGCGGTCGCCGCGCTGCGCCGGGCCTGGATCGAGCAGCGGGGCCGGATCGCGCCCGGCGCCGACCCGGGCTTCGAGCACGGGTTCGCGACGTGGTGGCGCGCCGAGCTCTCGCACCACGCGGTGTGGGTGGCCGAGGCGTCGTGGGACACCGGCTGGGAGGTCGTCGGGTCCCTCGACGTCGCCGAGGTCGCCGCGATGCCCGCGCCGGGCCGTCCGGGGGAGCGGTGGGGCTACGTCGGCAGCCTCGTCGCGCTCGGCGCCGCCCCGCGCGGCGTGCCCCGCAAGCTGCTCGGCGCCGCCGTGACCCACGCCCGCGAGCGCGGGCTGGTCCGCCTTGTGCTGCGGCCGTCCGCGTCAGGGGCGGCGTTCTACCGCGCGGCGGGCTTCAGCCCGGCGGGAGACGAGATGATGGTGCTGTCGACCGGAGGGAGCGGCTGATGGCGAGGACGAAGCCCGGCGAGGCGCCGCACCCGTCGGCGCCGACGGTGGCCAAGCTGCGGATGCAGTTCGCCAAGCGCGGCCGCGCCCGGTTCAGCTCGCACCGTGACGTCGCGCGCACCATGGAGTGGACGCTGCGCCGCGCCGGGGTGCCGGTGTCGCTCTCGCACGGGTTCAGCCCGCACCCGCGGCTGTCCTGGATCGGCGCCGCCCCGACCGGCGCGGCGAGCGAGGCGGAGTACGTCGAGATCGGGGTCACCGAACACCTCGACCCCGTGCTCGTCGCCCGCGAGGTCGACGCGGTCCTGCCCGAGGGGATCGCCGTCGTCGAGGTGGTGCTGGCGGGCCCGGGCGCGCTCGCCGACCGGATCGACGCCAGCCGCTGGGAGATCGAGACCCCCGGCGTGTCCGACGACACGCTCGCCGGGGCCGTCGAGGCGTTCCTCGCCGCCCCGGAGGTGTCGGTGGAGCGCCTCACCAAGAACGGTCCCCGGCCGCTGGACGTGCGATCCGCCGTGGCCGAACTGGCGTGCGGACTCACCCGGAAGGGCGAACCGCTCGCCGCCGACCGGGAGGACCGTGCACGAGCGGCGACGTGTGGGAGACTGACAGCGGTCGTACGGCACACCACGCCGGCCGCACGACCCGACGATGTGTGCAGTGCCCTTCGCGCCGTCGCCGGCCTCGAGTTCCCGGAGCCCGTCAGGGCCACCCGGTGGGCCCAGGGACGGCTCGACGAGCGCGGAGAGTTGATCGACCCGCTCGCGGCGGACCGCGCGGCCACCCCCGCGTAGTCGCCCGGACGGACCCGGTCGGCTTCGGTGCTCGCACTTCGGCGCACCGCACGGTCCGACGGCCACCCGATCCGCCGGCCGTGCCGCAGTCGGCGACCGCCCCCGGCGGCCGCCCCGGCGAGACCACGCGAAGGTCCCCGTGTGGCCGCGACCCCCGTGTCGCGCCCGGGGGCGGAGGAGATGGATGACCGACATCGACACCCCCTCCGGCGGTTCACCCGCCGCGGGGGGTTCCGTCGCACCCGGACGGCCCGACGACGCGGCCCTGGCCGCGCTCCCGGACAAGGTGCGGGTGCACGCGCTCGCCCGTGTCGTGGGCACGTCCAGCCGTGAGCTGCTGGCCGTGCTGGCCCGGCTCGGCGTCGGGGCGCGCAGCGCCCAGTCCAGCGTCGACCGCGGGGTCGTGAGCCAGGTCGTCGAGGACCTCTTCCCGACCCCGGGTGCCCCCGCGGCCGAGCCGGTCGCCGAGGCGACCGCGAGCGCCGCCGACGTGCTCGGCGACGTGCCCGCGCCCTCGGACGCCGCGGCCGAGCTCGCGCTGCCCGAGACGGCGCGCGACACCACGCTCGACACCGTCGCCGACGGCAGCGACACCGCCGACACCGTCGGTGACGCCACCCCGCGGACCACCGCGGCGGCGCCGGCCTTCGCCGCGCCGATGTTCCTGGCCCCCGAGTCGGGCTCGGACACCGAGGCCGCCCCGTCGCGCACCCGCCGGCGTCGCGGGAGCCGCTCGACCGGGGTCGTCACCCCCGGCGAGGCCACCGAGACCGAGACCACCGGCGAGGCGACCCCGCCCGCCGACGAGCCCGAGACCCCGGAGACGCCGGCCGGCACCTCCGAGGACACCGCGACCGGCGCCACGGGCGGCGACGGGGCCGACGGCACGGACGGCAGCGACAGCTCCGACGACGACGACGACAACGGTCGCCGGCGTCGCCGCCGCGGGCGCCGCGGGCGCGGTCGTGGCCGGGGCGGCAGCGACGACGGTGACGCCGACTCGTCGGACGACGGCGAGTCCGAGGGCGGGGACGAGCAGTCCGGCTCCGACGCCGAGGGCGAGTCCGACGACGACGCCGAGTCCGAGAGCTCCGACAGCGACGAGGGCGAGGGCTCCTCGGGCGGCTCGCGGCGCCGGCGCCGGCGTCGGCGCCGCTCCTCGGACGGCGACGGCTCGTCGGGCGACGGCTCCACCGAGGGCTCCTCCGACGGCAATGACCCGCCGGACACCGTCACGCACGTCCGCGACCGGGTCGAGCGTCCCGAGGGCGGCAAGTCCTCGAACGACGAGGTGCGCGGGGTCAAGGGCTCCACGCGCCTGGAGGCCAAGCGCCAGCGCCGCCGCGACGGGCGCGAGTCCGGCCGCCGCCGGCCCGCGATCCTGTCCGAGTCCGAGTTCCTCGCCCGGCGCGAGGCCGTCGAGCGCACGATGGTGGTGCGCCAGCAGGCCGGCCGCAGCCAGATCGGGGTCCTCGAGGACGGCGTCCTCGTCGAGCACTTCGTGGCCGGCGAGGGCCAGAACTCGATGGTCGGCAACGTCTACCTCGGCCGGGTGCAGAACGTGCTCCCGTCGATGGAGGCCGCGTTCGTCGACATCGGCCGGGGGCGCAACGCCGTCCTCTACGCCGGCGAGGTCAACTGGGACGCCTCGGGACTCGAGGGCAAGCAGCGCAAGATCGAGCAGGCGCTGTCGACCGGCGACCAGGTGCTCGTCCAGGTGACGAAGGACCCGGTCGGCCACAAGGGCGCGCGCCTGACCACCCAGATCAGCCTGCCCGGGCGCTTCCTGGTGTTCGTGCCCGCGGGCGGCGCCACCGGGATCAGCCGCAAGCTGCCCGACACCGAGCGCAAGCGGCTCAAGGAGATCCTCAAGCGGATCGTCCCCGACGAGTCGGGCGTCATCATCCGCACGGCCGCCGAGGGCGTCAGCGAGGAGGACCTCGAGCGCGACGTCCGCCGGCTCACCGCGCAGTGGGAGGGGATCGAGTCCTCGGCCGCCGGCGCGAAGGGCTCCAAGGGCCCGACCCTGGTCTACGAGGAGCCCGATCTCCTCATCCGTGTCGTCCGCGACATGTTCAACGAGGACTTCTCCTCGCTCGTCGTCTCGGGCGAGCGGGCGTGGGAGACGCTCGAGGAGTACGTCGCGACCGTCGCCCCCGAGCAGGCCGGTCGCCTGATCCGCCACACCGGACCCGAGGACGTGTTCGCCGCGCACCGCATCGACGAGCAGCTGGTCAAGGCGCTCGACCGCAAGGTCTGGCTGCCCTCGGGCGGCACGCTGGTGATCGACCGGACCGAGGCGATGACCGTCGTCGACGTCAACACCGGCAAGTTCACCGGCTCCGGCGGCAACCTCGAGGAGACGGTCACCCGCAACAACCTCGAGGCCGCCGAGGAGATCGTCCGCCAGCTCCGGCTGCGCGACATCGGCGGCATGATCGTCATCGACTTCATCGACATGGTCCTGGAGTCCAACCGCGACCTCGTGCTGCGCCGCCTCACCGAGTGCCTCGGCCGCGACCGCACGCGCCACCAGGTCTCCGAGGTCACCTCGCTCGGCCTGGTGCAGATGACGCGCAAGCGGGTCGGGCAGGGCCTGCTCGACGAGTTCTCCACGACCTGCGAGCACTGCCGCGGGCGCGGCGTCATCGTCTCGAGCGAGCCCGTGTTCGGGGACCACGGGTCGTCGAACGGGAACGGCTCGGGCGGGTCGAAGGACGCCAAGGACGGCGGCAAGGACGGCAAGGACGCCAAGGACAAGGACGGCGGCAAGGACTCCGGGTCCGGCGGGTCCGGGCGGCGTGGCCGTCGCGGCCGCCGGGCGGAGCGCTCCGAGGGCGCCTCGCCGGCCACCGTGGCCGCCGCCAGCGGTCTCGGACGCGACGACGAGGGCGAGGACGCGGAGGAGACGGTCACCGCGACCGCCGCGGCCGACGTCCCGACCGTCGTCGAGGCGGACGAAGTCGAGCTCGAGGCGGGCCTCGCCGAGGCCACCGGTGCCGAGCAGGAGCCCGCTGAGGCGGCCGACGAGGTCGCCGAACCCGTCGAGGCGGTCGAGGAGACGATCCACGAGGCCGTCCAGGCCGAGGTCGCGCTCGAGGCCGACCTCGCCGAGCACGTCCCGGGCAGCAACGGCACCGGGCCGGACACGGGGGCGGACGCCGTCACCGAAGCCGTCGCCGAGACCGCACCGGCACCGCGCATCACCGGCGCCATCGGGGCCGCCAACGGCAACGGTCACGGCCGCGACGAGGCCCTGGTGACGCCCGCGGGGAGCAGCCAGGACACCGCCGAGGACACCGACGGCACGCCGGAGCCGGCCGCGGCCCCCACGGGTGCCGGCACCGCCCGCCGGGGCCGCCGCCGCGCGGCCTCGCGACCGGCGGGACCGCCCACCGGCTGACGATCAGACCCTCCGTGGTGCGGGTCGGCCCCCGGGGTCGGGCCCGCACCTCGGGGGCAGGTACCCTAGGACGTCGGAGCCCGCCGGGTCGTCACCCGCGGACCGAGCGCGCCGAGCTCGCACCGCACGAGCCGCGCGTGGGAGACGTGAAGCCCTCGCAGACAGGAGTCCCGCGGAAGATGTACGCGATCGTGAAGACCGGCGGCAAGCAGTACAAGGTCGCGGTCGGCGACGTCATCGACGTGGAGCTCCTCGACGGTGACACGGTCGACCTGCAGCCCGTCCTGATCGTCGACGGCAGCACCGTGCTCAGCTCGGCGTCCGACCTCGAGAAGGTCTCCATCACCGGCAACATCGTCGGTGAGGACAAGGGCCCGAAGATCAAGATCCTGAAGTACAAGAACAAGACCGGGTACAAGCGGCGCGTCGGCCACCGCCAGCGCTACAGCCGCCTCGAGGTCACGAACATCTCCAAGTAGGGGGAGCAGCATGGCTCACAAGAAGGGTGCGTCCAGCTCCCGCAACGGTCGCGACTCCAACGCCCAGCGGCTCGGCGTCAAGCGCTTCGGCGGCCAGGTCGTCAAGGCCGGCGAGATCCTCATCCGCCAGCGCGGCACCAAGTTCCACCCGGGCGTCGGCGTCGGCCGCGGCGGCGACGACACGCTGTTCGCGCTGGTCGCCGGCTCGGTGACCTTCGGGTCGAAGCGCGGTCGCAAGACCGTCGGCGTCATCCCGGCGGAGGAGACCGTCTCCGCCTGATCAGGCCGCACGGAGCGCAGCGAGAGCTGCGGCGCCGAAGGCCGACGACAGCAGCAGTACCGTCAGGGGTGGGTCCGGGACGCGGACCCACCCCTTTCGTTCGTCTCCACCTCCTCCAGCAAAGGATCGGCAGCCCGACATGGCCCGCTTCGTCGACCACGTGACACTGCACGTCACGGCGGGCAGCGGCGGCCACGGCTGCGCCTCGATCCGCCGGGAGAAGTTCGTCCCCCTCGGCGGCCCGGACGGCGGCAACGGGGGGCGCGGCGGCGACGTCGTGCTCGTCGTCGACCCCGGCGTGCACACCCTGCTCGACTTCCACCACCGCCCGCACGCCACGGCCGGGAACGGCAAGCCGGGGATGGGCAGCTTCCGCAACGGCGCCAACGCCGACGACATCGAGCTCGCGGTCCCCGAGGGCACCGTCGTCCTCGACCCCGACGGCGAGGTCCTCGGCGACCTCACCGGGCTCGGCACGCGGTTCGTCGCCGTGCGGGGCGGGCGGGGCGGCCTCGGCAACGCCGCGCTCGCGGGTCCGTCGCGCAAGGCGCCCGGGTTCGCGCTGCTCGGCGAGGAGGGGGAGTCGCGCGACCTGGTGCTCGAGCTGCGCTCGATGGCCGACGTCGGGCTCCTCGGCTACCCGAGCGCGGGCAAGTCGTCGCTGGTCAGCGCGATGAGCGCCGCCAAGCCGAAGATCGCCGACTACCCGTTCACCACGCTCGCCCCGAACCTCGGCGTCGTCTCGGCCGGTGGGAGCACGTTCACGGTCGCCGACGTGCCGGGGCTCATCCCGGGCGCGAGCAGCGGCAAGGGCCTGGGCCTCGACTTCCTCCGGCACATCGAGCGCTGCTCGGTGCTCGTGCACGTCGTCGACTGCGCGACGTTCGAGGCCGACCGCGACCCCGTCTCGGACATCCGGGCGCTCGAGGCCGAGCTCGCCGCCTACACCCCGGCGCTCGGCACCGACCTGGCGTCGCGGCCCCGGATCGTCGCCCTGAACAAGATCGACGTGCCGGACGCCGCCGACCTCGCGGAGATGGTCCACGACGACGTCGCCGCCTTCGGCTGGCCGGTCATCGAGATCTCCACGGCGAGCCACGCCGGCCTCCAGGAGCTGGCCTACACGATGGCCTCGGCCGTCGACGCCGCGCGCGCCGCGGCCGCGCCGTCGGAGGCGCCGCGGGTCGTGCTGCGCCCCACCGCCGTCGACGACACCGGCTTCACCGTCGAGCCCGACCCCGAGGAGGGGTTCGTGGTGCGCGGCGAGAAGCCCGAGCGCTGGGTGCGGCAGACCGACTTCGCCAATGACGAGGCCGTCGGCTACCTCGCCGACCGGCTCGCCCGCCTCGGCGTCGAGGAGGCCCTCGCCGAGGCCGGCGCGACGCCGGGCGACATGGTGACGATCGGCATCCACACCTTCGACTGGGAGCCCTCGACCCCCGCCGGCGTCGCGGCGATGCGCGGCAACCGCGGCACCGACCCGCGTCTCGAGGGCGCCGAGCACGCCGACCGCCCGTCGGCCACCGACCGGCGCGCCGCCCGTGACGAGCGCCGCCGCCACCAGAGCGACTTCGAGCTCGGCATCACGCCCTGGCACGAGGACTACGAGGACGACCCCCGGTGAGCGCGCGCGAGGCGGTCGCCGGCGCGCGCCGGCTCGTCGTCAAGGTCGGCTCGACCTCGCTGACCAGCGTCGACGGCGGCCTGGACGTCGCCCGCCTCGACGCGCTCGTCGACGCCGTCGCCGCGCGGGCCGCGGGCACGCAGGTCGTGCTCGTGTCGTCGGGCGCGATCGCGGCGGGGCTGCGCCCGCTCGGGCTCCCGCGCCGCCCCCGGGACCTCGCGACGCAGCAGGCCGCGGCGGGTGTCGGGCAGCTCCACCTCACGCGCGCCTACGCCGAGGCCTTCGCCCGCCACGGCCGCACGGTCGGCCAGGTGCTGCTGACCTCGCACGACGTCGTGCGCCGCCAGCCCTACCGCAACGCGCAGCGGACCTTCGAGCGCCTGCTCGGGCTCGGCGTCGTCCCGGTGGTGAACGAGAACGACACCGTCGCCACCGACGAGATCCGCTTCGGCGACAACGACCGGCTCGCCGCGCTCGTCGCCCACGTGATCTCCGCCGACGCCCTCGTGCTGCTCTCCGACGTCGCCGGCGTGTACGACGCCGACCCGCGCACACCGGGCGCGAGCCTCGTCCGCGAGGTCACCGGGGGCGCCGACCTCGCCGGCGTCCGGGTCGGCAAGACGTCCTCGCTGGGCACCGGCGGCATGGCCTCGAAGCTCGCTGCGGCGGACCTCGCCAGCGGCGCCGGCGTGCCCGTGCTCGTCGCCGCCGCCGCCGACGCGACCGCCGCGCTCGACGGCGCCGAGGTGGGCACGGTGTTCGCGCCGCACGGCCCGCGGCTGTCCGCGCGCCGCTTCTGGCTGCGCCACTTGGCCGGGACGCGCGGGCGGCTGCACCTCGACGCCGGCGCGGTGCGCGCCGTGGTCGGGCGCCGCCGGTCCCTGCTCGCCGCGGGGATCGTCGGATCCGACGGCGACTTCGAGGCCGGCGACGTCGTCGACCTCGTCGACCCGCGGGGCGAGGTCGTGGCCCGTGGAGTCGTGGCGTTCGACGCCGAGGAGCTCCCCGAGATCTCCGGACGCTCCAGCGACGACCTGCCGGCCCAGCTGCGCCGTGAGGTCGTGCACGCCGACGACCTCGTCCCCGTCGTCGCCCCCGTGCCGACCCCCGACCCGACCTCCGACCCCGCCGAGGTGAGCTCGCCGTGACCACCCTCCCCGCCGTCGCCGCCCCCGCGGAGATCGTCACCGACTGCGGCCGTCGCGCCGCCGCCGCGGCACCGCGGATGGCCGCCGCGCGCGACCACGAGGTCGCCGAGGCGCTGCGCGGGATGGCGCGCCTGCTCACCGAGGCCGCCGACAGGGTGCTCGCCGCGAACGTCGCCGACGTCGACGCGGCCGAGCGCACCGGCACGACGCCCGCGCTCGTCGACCGCCTGCGCCTCGACCGCCCGCGCCTCGACGCGATGGCCGAGACGCTGCGCGAGCTCGCCGACGTGCCCACGCCCGAGATCGACACCGTGCTCGAGGAGCGCCCCGACGGGCTGCGCCTCATCGAGCGGCGCCGGCCGGTGGGCGTCATCGGCGCGAACTTCGAGGCGCGGCCCAACGTCGTCGTCGACGTCGCGTCGCAGCTGGTCAAGTCCCGCAACGCCGGGGTCCTGCGCACCGGCGGCGCCGCGCTCGCCTCGGCGACCGCGCTGATGGACGCCGTCGTCGCGCCCGCGCTGGCCGGCGCCGGCCTCGACCCGGACGCGGTCGTGCTGGTCACCGACCCGCGCCGCGAGTGCGCCGTCGAGCTCGTCCGCCGCCCCGCGCTCATCCCGCTGGTGATCCTGCGCGGGTCTGGCGACACCACCCGCTCGCTCGGCCTCGAGGCCGCCCAGCACGGCGTGCGCACCCTCGCCCATGCCGACGGCGGCGGCGTCCTCTACGTCGACCGCGCCGCGCCGCCCGACCTCACGCGCACCATGGTCACCTCGTCGATCGACCGTCTGGGCGTCTGCAACCGGCTCAACCTCCTGCTCGTCGAGCGCCACCGGTGGGACGAGGTCGTGCCCGAGGTGGTCGCGCTGCTGGAGGAGCACGGGCTGCGCGCCTCGCTGCCCCCGCACGAGCACGCGCTGGGCCACGAGTGGGCGCTCGACGACGGCCACGAGGCGACCGTGACCGTCGCGCCCGCCGAGGGGCCCGCCGACGCGGCCGCGATCGCCAACCGCGAGACCTCGGGGCTGGCGGCCGCGATCGTCACCGCCGACGAGGCCGCCGCGCGCGAGTTCCTCGACACCTACGCCGGCACCGGCGCGTTCTGGAACGCGACGACCCGCCTCCTCGACGGCGTCAAGCTGCGCCGCGTGCCCGAGACCGGGATCAACGTCGACCACGTGCCCGGGCCGCGCGGCCCGGTGGTGTTCACCGACCTGTGCCTGCGCCAGTACGTGGTCGTGCCGGCGTCGACGGCGATCGGCCACCCCGAATAGGGGGTCAGCTGTTGACCGTCACCGCGCCGGTCGCGGTGTTCAGCCGCAGGTAGCCGCGCTCGAAGTCCTGACGCTGCCCGCCGGTGACGGCACGCTGGTCGCCCTTCGGGTAGCCGAGGCTCGAGCGCTCGTAGCCCAGCTGGCCCCAGCGGGTGAGGATCGGCCCGCGCACCGGCCACGCCCCCGTCGACGGTGACCAGTAGATCGAGCCCGACTGGAACTGGTTGTAGCGCCCGCGACCGTCCGGGGTGGCCTTCTCGTCGGTGCGCGGGAGGCCGAGCACCGAGCCGGCGGCGCCGAGGGCGTCGTAGCGGGTGCCGATGGTGCCGTACACCGCCCAGGCGCCGGTGGCGCTCGACCAGTACACGGCCCCGTTGGCGCCGGAGAACCGCGTGACGCGGGCGGACCGTGCTGTCGGGCTCTCGACGACCGAGGGCTCGGCGAGCACGCTGCGCAGCGCCAGCCACTTCTGCCGGATCGGGTAGCTCGCGAGGTTGCCGACCAGCGCCGCCGTGCGCGAGCGGATCGTCGGCATGGACCGGACCCCGGTGTTGCCGGGGCACTCGGTGGCGCCGACGTCGCGGTGGGCGAACACCGCCGGCAGCGACACGGCCCGTCCCGCCGGGTAGCGCGAGGTGCCGCCGCCGGTGCTGGTCAGGGAGACGGTGGCGTTCGGGTCGCGGTAGAGCCCGCCCAGCTTGTAGGCGGCGAGCTGCGCGGTGGCCTCGAGCGTCGGGGCCGGCGGCGCGACCGAGGTGAAGTCACCCATCATCGCGATGCCGAAGGTCTCGCGGTTGAACCCGCCCGCGTGCGCCGCGATCACCGAGCGGGCCAGGCCGCCGGCGCGGCCCTCGAAGACGGTGCCGAAGCGGTCGACGAGCACGTTGTAGCCGATGTCGCCCCAGCCCTGCGTGCGGGCGTGGTAGGTGTAGATCCCGCGCACGATCGCCGCCGACTCGGCCGCCGTGTAGGCGTTGGTGCCCGCCGTGTGGTGCACGGTCACCGCACGCACGGTCGGCGTGTACTCCGGCGCCCAGGTCATCAGGCGCTCGTCGGCGCCCCACTGCGCGCGGGTCACCACGGCCGGGCTGCTCGGGCTGCCGGTCGCGCCCCCGGGCGTCACGGCGGCGGCCGCGATGCGGGCGTCGTTGCTGCCGGTCCCGGGGTCGATCGAGGTCAGGGCCACGCGCTGGGTCACGGGCTGCCCGTTGGTGGTCGCCCGGACCTGCACCTCCTTGCTGTCGTCGACCCACACCGGCTCGGTGCCGGTCGACGCGTTCCGTCTCCCGTCGCGCTCGGTGTCGACGGGGTCGACCCGCGTCCACGGACCGAACAGGCCGGTGATCAGGCGGCTGCGCATCTCGACGACCTGCGGCGCCGGACCGGTCCAGGTCACCGCGACCAGCTTGAGCGGGTCGGGGCTCGTGACCTGCCGCGCGCCGCCCGAGTCGGGGGACGGGCTCGGCGGGGTCAGCCGCTCCTCCTCGACCTGCGCCGGGGGCGCCGACGCGGCGGGGAGCGCGGCGGGCGCCACGTCCTCCGGATCACCCGACGGGGGCGGCGCGGCGATCAGCGCCGGGGCCGTCGGCGCGGCCACCGCCGGCGCTCCCGTCGCCACCAGCAGCGCCGCGAGCGGAGCCACCACCACCGTGCCCACCTTGGTGCCCATCCTGCGGCGCACGCCCACCCCCCGATCGGTTGCCCACGAGGAGAACGCGCGGGGCCGTCAGGGGATACGCACAGGAGCGCCGACTACAGGAGGTCGCGGGTCGCGCGCCCGTTCTCGAGGGCCTCCGCGGACAGGGCGCGGGCCCGCGCGGTCGGCTCCTTGGCGCTGATGCGCTCGTCCACCGCGGCGGTGCCGTACTCGCGCCGGTGGTCGAGGTCGCGGGCGACGCGGAGCAGCTCGCGGAGGTTCTCGGTGACGACGGCGACGTCCTCGGCGTCCTCGTCGGTGCTCACGGCCGCGTCCTTCGAGACGGCGGACCAGACGATGGACGCGAGGTGGCGCGGCGCGTCGAGGATGCCGTCCTGCCAGGCCCGGGTCTCGGCGATCTCCTCGGCGAGCGAGCAGACCTCGGCCCGGGGGTCCGCGGCGGGGATCTCGGCCCAGGGGTCGCTGTCGCGATGCTCCTGCCGGTACTCCTTCTCCCGGTCGGGACCGATGATCCCGGCGACGACGCCGCCCACGACGAAACCGCCGACGACACCGGCGACGAACCAGAGGATGTAGCTCAGCAGGGACGTCCCGAGCAGCAGCGGGAGCCCGATGCCGCCGACGATCGTCATCGTCCAGAAGAGGGAGTCCTCGGGACCGTTGTTCTGGTACCGGAGCTCGCTGCGGACGACCGTCTCCTGCAGGTCCTTGCGGTCCTTCACCAGCTCGGGAGCGAAGGCCCGGTACCCACCGGGTGTGACCACCAGCTGCGGCAGTGGCGTGCGTCGGTCCTTCTCGCGGCTCATGGTCCCCCCGGTCCTCCGTGCCCCCGTCACCGACAGTGGAGCGCACGGCGGGCGGCCGCGGTAGCGCCGGACGTCAGCGGCCGACGACCACGGCCCGGTCGCGGACCTGGTCCCACACCTCGTAGGGCAGGTCCGCCCAGGCGAAGACGTCCTCGACGGCGGCGAAGCGGCCCGCCGCCGTCCGGCACGTGACGATGCGCTCGGCGTGGACCGGGGCGATCCCGAGGGTGCGGGCGATCACCGGACCGGGCGCGGTGTTGAGGTCGACGAGACCGCCGTCGTCGTAGGTCCGCGCGAGGTCGGGCCGCCCGATGCGCAGCTCGCGGGCGAGCAGCGGGTCCTCCGCGGCCAGCCGCCGCGCCTCGGTGCGGCGCTCGCGGGCGGCCAGCGCCGCGGCGATCGCCGGGTCCGGCGGCGGGCGGTCCCACCCGGCCGGCGTGCCCGCGGGGCGGTCGAAGACCCGGGGCCGGATGAGGATCAGCAGGACCAGCCCGCCGAGCAGGAGGGTGACCAGCCCGAGCGTCGAGAGCGTCGACGCGACCCCGTAGAACTGCCCGTCCGGGGTGCGGTCCGAGGCGCGGTTCAGCGCGAAGGTGCTGGCGACGAGGACCACCGACCCGACGGTGAGCGCGGCGTAGACCGCCCGCCGCGTCCGCACCGCGGCGTGCGCGAGCGGCACGGGCAGCAGGAGGCCGAGGCTCAGGAGGTGCACGAAGAACCACCAGCCGCCCCGCGTGAACCAGTTGCCCGCGCGGGGCGGCGTCGCGGTCATGACCCCGGGACCTGGTCGCGCAGGACGCGCTTGAGCAGCTTCCCCGACTGGTTGCGCGGCAGCTCGTCGATGAAGTGGACGTTCTTCGGCGTCTTGTAGCCCGCGAGCCGGCCGCGCGCGTGCTGGATCAGCTCGTCCGCGGACACGTCGGTCTTCTGGACCACGAACGCCGTCACCGCCTCGATCCAGCGGTCGTCCGGCGTGCCGATGACGGCGACCTCGGCGACGGCCTCGTGGGTGTAGAGCGCGTCCTCCACCTCGCGGGACGCGACGAGCACGCCGCCGGTGTTGATCACGTCCTTGATGCGGTCGACGACGGTGATGTAGCCCTGCTCGTCGATCCGCACGAGGTCGCCGGAGTGGAACCAGCCGTCGCGGAACGCCTCGGCGGTCTCCTCGGGCTTGTCCCAGTAGCCCTCGCAGAGCTGCGGCGAGCGGTAGACCACCTCGCCCGTGCCGCCGGGCTCGACGTCCTGGCCCTCGTCGTCGATCACCCGCAGCTCGACGAACAGCACCGGGCGCCCGCAGGAGTCGGGGCGCTCGTCGTGCTCCTCGGGCTGCAGGACCGTCGCGAGCGGGCCGATCTCCGACTGCCCGAAGCAGTTGTAGACCCCGAGGGCGGGCAGCGCCTCCCGCAGCCGGTTCAGGATCGGCACCGGCATGATCGAGGCGCCGTAGAAGGCCTTGCGCAGGCTGGTCAGGTCGCGTGTGCCGAAGTCGGCGTGGTTGACCAGCGGCACCCACACGGTCGGCGCGAGGAAGATCGCGCCGATGCCGTCCGCCTCGATCCGGCGCAGGATCTCCGGGATGTCCGGCGCCTCCATGAGGTGGTTGGTGGCGCCGACCATGAGGTAGGGCATGAGGAAGAGCTGCATGCCCGCCGAGTGGTACAGCGGCATCGCGTGCAGCGGGCGGTCGTCCTCCGACATCGCCAGCGAGTGCACGCCGGAGACGTACTCGTGGACCAGCCCGCGGTGGGTCATCATCGCGCCCTTGGGCCGCGACGTGGTGCCCGACGTGTAGAGCAGCTGGACGAGGTCGGTGTCGGCGACCGTGGCCGTCAGCTCCGGGATCTCGCCGGTGCGCGCCCGGTCGAGCAGCGAGCCGGGGGCGTCGCGCAGCGGGACGACCTGCTGGGGCTGGGTCGGGAGGGCGTCGACCGGGCCGGCGAGCGCGGGGTCGATCAGCAGCAGGCGGCTGCCGGACTGCTCGACCAGGTAGCCGAGCTCCTCGCCGGTGAGCGCGTAGTTGATCGGCACGTGGACCGCGCCGATCCGCGCGGCGCTCAGGAAGGCGAGCAGGTAGGCGTCGGAGTTCCTGCCGTAGGTGGCGACGCGGTCACCCGCGCCGACGCCGAGCTCCATGAGGAACCCGGCGGCGCGGGTGACGGCGTCGTCCAGCTCCCGGTAGGTCCACGTGCGGTCCGAGAAGAGCAGCGCCACGCGGTCCGGGCTGCGCCGGGCGCTGCGGGCGAGCACGCCGTCGACGGTGCTCGAGCGGGTGTCCACGGGGTGTTCGTCTCCTCGGGTGGGCGGACCGTCAGGCGTGAGTGTCTCCCACGGCCACCTCGCCGCCCGCGCTCACGTCGGCGTACACCCCGGCGCAGGCCCACTTGCCGGCGACCTCGGGCTTCTCGATCATGATCCGGTTGTTCTTCGCGACCGTGCGCAGCGTGTTCCGGTCGTCGGGCAGGTCGCCCTGGGCCATCGTCGTCATGACGCAGCGCATGGTCTGGAAGGTGAAGGCGACCCGGACGTCGCTGCCCAGCGTCATCTCCCGGCCCGGCCAGTCGTTCTCGACGAACCCGTCCCCGGTGTCCGCGAGGACGACGTTGGGGCGGTAGCGGCGGACGTCGAAGTCGCTCTCGGGGGCGAGCTCGGCGAGCCGGGCGAGCGTCGACTCGGTGACGACGTGGAGGGCCGCGAGGTCGTAGAAGCGCCCGGGCGGGGCGAACGCGGCGACGTCGAAGCTGCTGATCGCCTCGCCGGTGTCCTCCTGGCGCGAGGTGGTGGCGTCGATGATGTGCTCGGGGGCCAGGCTCTCGCGGTCCATGCCGTCGAGGTCGGCCCACAGCTCCTCGAACTTCGGCGCCTCGGGGGCGGTGGTGACCAGCCGGACCTCGCGGCCCAGGACGTCGGAGAGCGCCTGGTCGATGTCGGGGTCGTCGCTGCGGCGGGTCGAGCCGTCCGGGAAGGTGATGACCACCGGCGGCGCGACCTCCCCGGCCACCGGCTCGCCGGCGAACGCGGCGGAGAACTCCAGGAGCTTCGCCCAGCGCTTGGGCACCTTCGCGCTCGCGATGATGCCGGACTCGACGTCGAGGACGGCGTACGCGCGGTCGCCCGCGACCCCGCGCTCGTCGAACACGGCGCGGCTCAGGGACTCTCCGAGCATGGACTTGACGGGGTAGCGGTAGAGCGCGGCGATCGTCACACCGCAGGGCATACCACCCGCGGCACGGCGTTCGGAACCGGCCGGTCGGTCAGGAGCCGGCCGCGCGCCGGGCCGCGACGGCGCTCACCGCGGCCACGACCAGGGTGAGGCCCGTGACGACGAGCGCGTAGGACCCGAGCCAGACGTGCTTGGCGAGCTCGCAGTAGCCGTCCCCGAGCACGGCGAGGACGACGACGCCGAGCGCGGTGGCGGCGAGGACGCCCGCGACCCGCGCCGTGCCGACGGTGACGGGCGACCCGCGGGCGCGGCGGGGCAGCACGACGGTGAGCAGGGAGGCGAGGAGCGCCAGCGCGAGGACGGTCGGCGGCACCCAGCGGCCCGGGAGGCCGTCGAGGTAGACGAACATCGGGCCCATCACCTGCGAGCCCTCGGGGTAGGCCGGGCGCGGGACCGTGCCGTCGACCCTCCGGGGCCCGCCGGTCTCCGAGGCGAGGTAGGGGATCTGGGGGCGCAGCGTCGCGAGCAGGCCCCGGTGGACCATGCGCGCGAGCACGAGCGGGTGCTCGGCCACCCAGAGGCGCGCCGCGGTCCGGAGCTCCTCCGGGCGGGCGCCGACCGTTTGGTCCCAGCCGGGCACGCTGCGCCCGCCGTCGAGGTAGAAGTGCTGGCCGGCCTGCGCGAACGCCTCGGGGCGCAGCCCTAGCGGTGCCGTGGCGGCCGGTCCGGACTCGGGCAGGACGGCCGTGAACGCGAGGTTGTGGGCGTTGACCACGTCGTACGCCTCGTCCTGCGCGCGCAGCCCGGACATCACCGGCGCGGCCGCGATTGCCACCGCCAGCGCGGCCGCGCACAGCCCGGGCGCGTGACGTCGCACGGGTCGGGTCCCGACCGTCACCACGGCGCACGCCGCGACGGCCGCCAGCCCGACGGGGAGGAAGCCGGGCTTGGCGGTGGCCGCGACGACGCCACCCGCCGCGATCAGCCCGAGCGCGAGGAGCCGCGCCGACCGGTGCGCGGGGCGGGTCAGGGCCACCGCCAGCAGGCCCCACGCCATCCACGCGAGCCCGAGGAGGCCGCCCGCCTCGCTGAGCGACGCGACCAGGAACCGGGTCCACCACGGCGCGACGAGCAGCGGCAGCAGGGGCGGGCCGATCACCGCGAGGACGACCGGCACGCCCCGGCCGGCGCGGTGCCCGGCGGTGGCGGCGAAAGCGGCGAGGCCGGCGCCGAGGGCGAACAGCCCGACGTAGGCCGCCGCCAGCCACTCCAGCGAGAACCGGGTGGACCCGTCCGGGGCGGGCGGCGTCCCGTCCAGTGCCGTCGTGACGGCGACCGTCGCCCGCAGGATCAGTCCCGCCGACGTCGTCGGGGCCTCGCGCGCGCACCCGGGGCCGCCGGTGCGGTACTCGGTGACGACGACGCCGTGGCCCGCGGAGGTGCCGTCGGTGGCGTCCGGCACCAGGTCGGCGACGCAGGCCAGGCGCACCGCGTCGCCGTTGTCGGCCACGCCGATCGCGTCGCCCCCGACGAGCCCGAGCCGGAGCAGCAGGCCACCGCCCACCAGCACGGCCACCAGCACGCCGAGCGCGACGCGGAGGGGCGTCCCGATCGGGCGCGTCGCCGACGGCCCGCCCGGGGCGGACGGTGGCGCGGTCCCGGGACTCCGCTCGTCGACCACGGTGTCGGCCGTCATGTCCCCCCAGAGGTCCCGCGCGGTCCGGATCCGGACCACCCGGCAGCGTGCCAGAGCCCTCCGGCTCAGCCGGTGGTGGCCAGGACCAGCGGGAGCACCGCCGGCGCCCCCGCGCGGCGCAGCAGGGCCGCGGCGACCGTCAGCGTCCAGCCGGAGTCGGCGACGTCGTCGACGAGCAGGACCGGACCGGCGGAGGGGTCCATCCCCGCCGGCACCGAGAGCCGCGACCACACCTCGGCGAGGCGCTGGGCGGAGTTGGGCTGCTCGGGTTCGGTGTCGTCCTCGGGGTCCTCGTAGAGCGGGGGAGCGGTGTCGGCCAGCGCACCGAGCAGAGGCAGGCGCCCGATGCTCGCGATGCGCTGGGCGAAGCTCTCGACGAGCACCGGGCGTCGCCGCGAGGGCAGCCAGACGATGCTCGCCGGCCGCTGGGCCCAGTCCCAGCCCTTGAGCACCTCGACGACGGCGTCCACCGCGGCGTCGGGGACGAGGTCGTCGGCGCGCAGCAGCGGGCGCAGGCGCGGGCCCCACCCGACGTCGGTGAGCCGGCCCAGCGCCCGGCCCTCCTCGGCGGCGTCACCGGGCGCGATCTTGCCCTTGAGGGGCACGTCGAGGGCGTCCATGCCGCTGGGCCACTGCTTGCGCGGGGCCAGCGGCACGCCCGGCCGGTCGAGCGTCGTCTGGGCCTGCACCCGCACGTCCTCGCCGATCGTCGGGTCGGCGTGGCGGCCGGTGCAGTTGTCGCAGCGCCCGCACGGCGCGGCGCCCGGGTCGTCGAGCTGGCGGCGCAGGAACTCCATGCGGCAGCCGTCGGTGTCGATGTAGTCGAGCATCGCCTGCTGCTCGGCGCGCCGGGCCTTGGCCAGGCCGGTGTAACGGGCGCCGTCGTACTCCCACGGCTGCCCGGTGGCCTCCCAGCCGCCCTTGACCCGGCGGACGGCGCCGTCGGTGTCGAGCACCTTGAGCATCATCTCGAGCCGGCCCCGGCTGAGCTCCACCCGCGGCTCGAGGGCCGCCGTGGACATCGGGCGCCCGGCGTCGCCGAGCACGCTGAGCGCGACCCGGACCTGTGGCTCGGCGGGGAAGGCGAGCGAGGCGAAGTAGGCCCAGATGTCGCGGTCCTCGGGCCCGGGGAGCAGCAGCACCTCGGCGCGCTCGACACCGCGGCCCGCGCGGCCGATCTGCTGGTAGTAGGCCACCGGCGACTGCGGCGCCCCGAGGTGCACGACGAAACCGAGGTCCGGCTTGTCGAACCCCATGCCCAGCGCGCTCGTCGCCACCAGCGCCTTCACGCGGTTGGCCAGCAGGTCGTCCTCGGCGCGCTCGCGCTCGGCGGGGTCGGTCTTGCCCGTGTAGGCGGCGACCGGGTGGCCCCGTTCCCGCAGGAACGCGGCCAGCTCGTCGGCGGCCGAGACGGTGAGCGTGTAGACGATGCCCGAGCCCGGCAGGTCGTCGAGGTGCTGGGCGAGCCAGGCGAACCGGTCGGCCCCCTTGTCCAGCGGCAGCACCCCGAGGCGCAGGGACTCGCGGTCGAGCTCGCCGCGCAGCACCAGCGCGTGGTCGTGGCTACTGGAAACACCCAGCTGGTCGGCCACGTCCGTCGTCACCCGGTCGTTGGCCGTGGCCGTGGTGGCCAGCACCGGCACGCCGTCGGGCAGCTCGGCGATCAAGGTGCGCAGCCGCCGGTAGTCGGGTCGGAAGTCGTGCCCCCAGTCGGAGATGCAGTGCGCCTCGTCGACCACGAGCATGCCCGCGGTGCGGCTGAGCTCGGGGAGCACCTGGTCGCGGAACTCGGGGTTGTTCAGCCGCTCCGGGCTCACCAGCAGCACGTCGACCGCGCCCGCCTGGACCTCGCCGTAGACGTCCTGCCAGTCGTCGGTGTTGGCGGAGTTGACCGTCACGGCGTGGATGCCCGCACGGTTGGCGGCCTCGATCTGGTTGCGCATGAGCGCGAGCAGCGGGCTGACGATCACCGTCGGGCCGCCGCCGCGCGCCCGGATGAGCGCTGTGGCGACGAAGTAGACGGCACTCTTGCCCCACCCCGTGCGCTGGACGACCAGCGCGCGCCGACCCTCGGCGACCAGCGCGTGGATCGCGGCCCACTGGTCCTCGCGCAGCGCGGCGTCCGGACCCGCGAGGCGCTGGAGCGTCGCCTCGGCGTCCGAGCGCAGATCGGTGGTCGCCGTCGTCATGGCTCCAGGAGAGCACAGGGGTCCGACAGCGGGGCGCCCGCGTGTAGACAGGTCGCGTGGGCCTCGACGACTTCCCCCGCCACCCGCTGCTCTTCGGACCGAGCCCGGTGCACCGCCTCGACCGCCTCTCCGCCCACCTCGGCGGACCGGGGATCTGGGCCAAGCGGGAGGACTGCAACTCCGGCCTCGCCTACGGCGGCAACAAGACCCGCAAGCTCGAGTACATCGTCCCCGACGTGCTGGCCTCCGGCGCGGACACGCTGGTCTCCATCGGCGGCGTGCAGTCCAACCACACCCGCCAGGTGGCCGCCGTGGCCGCGAAGCTGGGGCTCAAGGCGCGCCTGGTGCAGGAGCGCTGGGTCGACTGGCCGGACAGCGTCAACGACAAGGTCGGCAACATCCTTCTCTCACGCATCCTCGGCGCCGACGTCCGGCTCGACCCCGCCGGCTTCGACATCGGCATCCGCGACTCGTGGGAGCGCGCGATGGAGGAGGTCCGCGCCGCGGGCGGCGTCCCGTACGGCATCCCGGCGGGCGCCTCGGAGCACCCGCTGGGCGGGCTCGGGTTCGCGCAGTGGGCCCGCGAGGTCGAGGCCCAGGAGGCCGAGCTCGGCGTCTTCTTCGACACGGTCGTCGTCTGCATCGTCACCGGCTCGACGCACGCCGGGATGGTCGCCGGCTTCGCGGGGTCGGACCGCCCGCGCCGCGTGATCGGCATCGACGCGTCCGCGACGCTCGAGAAGACCCGCGACCAGGTCGCGCGCATCGCCCGGCACACCGCCGAGCTCATCGGGCTGGGGCGCGACCTGCGCGACGACGAGATCACCGTGCTCGAGGGCTGGGCGGGCGAGCGCTACGGCATCCCCGTCGCGAGCACCGTCGACGCCATCGAGCTCACCGCGCGGCTCGAGGGCGTGATCCTCGACCCGGTCTACGAGGGCAAGTCGATGGCCGGGCTCGTCGACCTCGTGCGGCACGGGGACATCGGGCCGGACTCGACCGTGCTCTACGCCCACCTCGGCGGGCAGCCCGCGCTCAACGCCTACGCGGGCGCCTTCCCGTGAGTTAGGGTCACCTAAGTGACCCCTCCCCACCGGAGCACGTGATGCCGGAGATCACCGACCTGGCGGCCCTGCGCGCGATCGTGGCCGACCCGCCGCCGTTCATCGCGGAGAAGGGGATCGACCACGTCGACGCGGAGTCGCGCCGGTTCCTCGAGGCCTCGCCGTTCTTCCTGCTCGCCACCACCGGCGCCGACGGCACCGTCGACGTCTCGCCCCGCGGCGACCCGGGCGGGCAGGTGCTCGTGCTCGACGACGGGAAGTCGGTCGCCTTCGCCGACCGCCCCGGCAACCACCGGCTCGACTCGTTCCGCAACATCCTCGAGCACCCGCGGGTCGGGATGCTCTTCCTCGTCCCCGGGCGCGAGCACACGCTCCGGATCAACGGTCACGCGCGGATCTTCGAGGACCCGCCGTTCGCCGCCGACTTCGTGGTCAAGGGGAAGACGCCGCGGCTCGCGGTCGTCGTCGAGATCGAGGAGCTCTTCCTGCACTGCGCGAAGGCGTTCCTGCGCTCGTCGCTCTGGGACCCGTCGAGCTGGCCGTCCGGCGACGACGTCCCGTCGGCGGGGAGGATCGCCAAGAGCCAGTCGGGGACGCACGTGCCCGCCGCGGCGATCGACGCGGCGCTGAGCGTGGACGCGCGCACCAACCGCTACTAGGTGTCGCGCCAAGCCGGTCACGACCCGTCCCGCTCCTTCGTCGCGCGACGTGTCGGCTGCGGCGGCGCGCTCCGACGGTCGGCGGGGATCAGCCGGCACCGTGAGTGAAGCGCCCGGCCAGCACGGTCGCGCGGACCGGCATCGCCCGCAGCGTTCCCGGGTCGGCGTGCAGCGGGTCGGCGTCGAGGAGCGCGACGTCGGCGGGGTCCCCGGGGCGCAGCTCGAGGCGTCCCCCGCACGAGGCGCGCAGGGCGGTCGCGACGTCGAGGGCCTGCTCGGGATGCCACGGCGGGCGCTCGTCGCCGGAGCGCGCGACGGCCGCCGCGATCGCGACCCACGGGTCGGGCGGCGACACCGGGGCGTCGGACCCCAGCTCCAGGCGCGCGCCGGCGGCGACCAGGTCGGCGTAGGGGTAGGCGCGGGCGTGCACGTCGGGCCAGTGGCGCTCGGCGACGTCGCGGTCGTCGACCAGGTGGGCGGGCTGCACGGACGCGACGAGGCCGGGACGCGCGAAGCGGGCGACGTCCTCGGTGGCCACCAGCTGGGCGTGCTCGATGCTCCCGGGCCCGTCGACGTGCGCGAACGCGTCCAGCACGACGGCGTTGGCCCGGTCGCCGATGGCGTGGACGGCGGGGTGCAGGCCGGCGCGCGCGACCCGGGCCATGAGGTCGCGGAGGTCGCCGGGGTCGATGTTGAGCGCGCCGTGGCCGTCGGCGGGGTCGGGGTAGGCGTGGTGGCACGCGGCGGTCCGCGTGTTGAGGGAGCCGTCGGCGAGGATCTTGAAGGGGCCGACGGTCACGAGGTCGGTGACGGCGTCGCCCGTGCGGTGGCCGCGGTGCAGGGTGGCGTCGAGCCACGGCTCCCAGACGGCGGCGGCGACGCGGAGGGCGAGCCCGTGCTCGGCGCGCCGGGTCCAGGTGGCGACGGTGTCGTCGTACTCGAAGTCGCGGACGCCCGTGAGGCCCCGGGCGGCCGCCTCCGTCGACGCCGCGGCGACCCAGCGGTCGAGCTCGGCGGGGTCGGGGGCGGTCGACAGCTCGGTCATGAGCGCGAACGCCTCGTGCTCGCGCAGCAGGCCCGTCGGGTGCTCGCGGCCCAGCAGCACGAGCGCGGCGGGGCTGAGCCAGACGGCGTGCAGGTCGTCGCTGACCACCGCGATCGGCACGCCTGGCGCGGCGCGCTCGAGCATCTCCTTGTGCGGCGGGCGGGACCACAGCGCGGCGCGGAACCCGTGCCCGACGACGAGCCCCGGGACGCCGGGCGCCGCGGCCGCCATGGTCGTCGCGACCTCCTCGGGGCCGCGGGCGTGGCCGACGTCGACGCGGCGGCGCACCTGGGCCCACTGCGACCAGTGCACGTGCGCGTCGACCAGACCCGGCACGACGGTCGCGCCTCGCGCGTCGACGACGTCGTCGCCGGGGCGGACCTCGCCCTCGCCGGTCGGCGTGACGGACGCCACGACGCCCTCGGCGAGGCGCACGTCGATCTCGCGGGTGGATCCCGGCGTGCGGGCGCCGCGCAGCAGGACCGTCATGCGCTCCATGATCGTGGGGGCTCCCCTGACGTTCAACGAGAGCGTGGCCGCCACGCTGACACCTCCCGCATCAGCCACATCGCCGGGACAACGCGGGTCGCGGAGGGCAGGATGCGGCGCGTGAGTACCGAGCCGGTGAGCCAGAAGACGTTGTTCGACTCCGTCGACGACGTCATGACGCGGCTCACCGACGTCGGGTACCTCCCGTCCACCGCCGTCGCGACGACCGTCTTCCTCGCCGACCGCCTGGGCAAGCCGCTGCTGGTCGAGGGCCCCGCGGGCGTGGGCAAGACCGAGCTGGCGCGCGCGGTCGCCGACGCCACGGGCTCGGGGCTCGTGCGGCTGCAGTGCTACGAGGGGATCGACGAGGCCCGCGCGCTCTACGAGTGGAACCACGCCAAGCAGCTCCTGCGCATCACGGCGAGCCAGGGCGAGTCGTGGGACGACACCCGCGACGACGTGTTCTCCGAGGAGTTCCTGCTGCCGCGCCCGCTGCTCACCGCGATCCGGCGCACCGACCCGACCGTCCTGCTCGTCGACGAGACCGACAAGGCCGACGTCGAGGTCGAGGGACTCCTGCTCGAGGTGCTCGGCGACTTCCAGGTCACCGTGCCGGAGTGGGGCACGATCACGGCGAACCAGCGCCCGTTCACCCTCCTCACCTCGAACGCCACCCGCGAGCTCTCCGAGGCGCTCAAGCGGCGCTGTCTGTTCCTGCACCTCGACTTCCCCGACCCCGATCTCGAGCGCCGCATCGTGCTGACCCGCGTGCCGCAGCTGCCCGAAGCCCTCGCCGAGGAGCTCGTGCGCATCGTCGGGGTGCTGCGCGGCATCCAGCTCCGCAAGGCGCCGTCGGTGTCCGAGACGATCGACTGGGGCCGCACGCTGCTCGCGCTGGGCCTCGACACCCTCGACGACGACACCGTGCGCTCCACGCTCGGCGTCGTCCTCAAACACCAGGCCGACGCGCAGAAGGCCGTCGCCGAGCTGCGGTTGAACTGAGATGACTCCCGTCGTGCACGGCGGGCTGCCCGCCCACCTCGTCGACTTCGTCGGCGCGCTGCGCCGGGCGGGGATCGCGGTCGGGCCGGGGGAGTCGGTCGACGCCGCCGCGGTGGTCGCCGAGCTCGACCTCCTGCAGCGCGAGCAGGTGCGCGAGGGCCTCGCCGCGGCGATGCTGCGGCGCTCGGGGCAGCGGGCGGTGTTCGACGCGCTGTTCGACCTGTGGTTCCCGCTCGGGCAGGGCGCCGCGCTCGGCGAGGTCGCGCTGCCCTACGCCGAGGACGGGTCGGTCGACGTCGAGGCGCTGCGCGACCTGCTCGCCGGCCTGCTGCGCGACGGCGACACCGCGGCGATGGCCGAGCTCGCCCGCGCGATCGTCGACGGTCTCGGCGCCGTGGGACGGGGCCAGGGCCAGGGCGGCCAGGGACAGGGCCAGGGCGGCGGGGGCGGCGACCGCGGGCAGGGCGGCGGCGGGCGCCCGTCGACGTGGTCGGCCTACCAGGCGCTCAACGCCGTGCGGCCCGAGACGCTGCTGGCGCGCGTGCTCGCCGACCTGCGCGGCGGCGCCGACGCCGACTGGGACAGCCCGTTCGCCGAGGAGGTCTCGCGGCGGCAGGTGCGCGACCGCATCTCCTCGTTCCGCCGGATGGTCACCGACGAGGCCCGCCGGCGCGGCGCCGAGATCCGCGGGCGGGAGGCGGCGGCGCGCACCGGAGTGCCCAAGCAGGGCGACCGCGTCGACTTCCTCACCGCCAACTCCGAGCAGCTCGCCGACCTGCGCCGCCGCGTCGCCCCGCTCGCGCGCCACCTCGCGTCCCGGCTCGCCGCCCGTCGCCGACGCGCGCGTCGCGGCCCCATCGACCTGCGCCGCACGCTGCGCCGGTCGATGTCCACCGGCGGCGTGCCGATGCGCCCCGCGTTCCGCCGCCCGCGTCCCGGGCGCCCCGAGCTGGTGCTGTTCTGCGACGTGTCGGGGTCGGTGGCCGGGTTCAGCCACTTCACGATGATGCTGGTCCAGGCCCTGCGCGAGCAGTTCTCGCGCATCCGGATCTTCTGCTTCGTCGACGGGTGCGTGGAGGTCACCGACCTGTTCGGGCCCAACGCCGACCTCGGCGGCGTGATGGCCGAGATCACCGCGCGCCCCGGGCTCATCGCGTTCGACGGGCACAGCGACTACGGCTCCGCGCTCGGACGCTTCCGCGAGGGCTGGCCCGACGTCGTCGGCCCCCGGACCTCGCTGCTCCTGCTCGGCGACGCCCGCACCAACTACCGCGACCCGAACCTCACCGTGCTCGGCGAGCTCGCCGACCAGGCCCGGCACGTGCACTGGCTCAACCCCGAGCCCCAGGCCCAGTGGGGCACCGGCGACTCGGCGGCGCGCAGCTACGGGCAGGTCGTCCCGATGCACGAGTGCCGCACGGCCGCGCAGCTCGCGGGTGTGGTGTCGGGGCTGCTGCCGGTGTGAGACGCGAACGACGATCTAGTCTGAACGGATGAGCGGCCGCCGGATCGGGGTCATGGGCGGCACCTTCGACCCCATTCACCACGGCCACCTCGTGGCCGCCAGCGAGGCACAGATCCGCTTCGCGCTCGACGAGGTCGTGTTCGTCCCCACCGGTCAGCCGTACCGCAAGGACAGCGAGACGGTGAGCCCGGCCGAGGACCGCTACCTCATGACGGTCGTGGCCACGGCGTCGAACCCGCGCTTCACCGTCAGCCGCGTCGACGTCGACCGCGAGGGTGCGACGTACACCGTCGACACCCTCGCCGACCTCTCGAAGATCTTCCCGGACGACGAGCTCTTCTTCATCACCGGCGCCGACGCCCTCGAGCAGATCCTGTCGTGGCACCGCGCCGACGACATGTTCCGGCTGGCCCACTTCGTCGGCGTCACCCGGCCCGGGTTCGAGCTGGTCGACGACCACCTGCCGCGCGGGTCGGTCAGCCTGCTCGAGGTGCCCGCGATGGCGATCTCGTCGACGGCGTGCCGGGAGCGCGTCGCCGCGGGGGAGCCGGTCTGGTACCTCGTGCCCGACGGCGTCGTGCAGTACATCGCCAAGCGCGGGCTGTACCGGCCGGCGGGCCAGGGCTGGGTACTCGGGCCGACGGAGCACGTCGCCTCGGAGTAGTCGAAGCACCTCCGCCGTTCGGAGGTGTCACCACACGAACGAGTGACATGACGGCGCGTCGACTAACACGCTGCGTCGGCCCGGCGAGATCCACTCCGAACGCCCCGCCCGTCCGAGGGTGTGGCACTCGTTGGGGGAGTGATCTCGGTGCTGATGCCGCCCGCCTTCCCGGGCCCGCCGCCGCCACGGCGCGCGTCCCGTGGACCGATCATCGCCATCGTCGTGCTCGCGATGCTCGTCGCGGCGCTCGGCGGCGTGATCGTCGCCCGCGAGCTGAACGCGCCGACCGACGTCACCCTCGAGCCGGTGGCGACGGCCGGCGCCAACCCGTTCATGGAGAGCGTCGGCACCGACGTCCCCGACGTGCGCCCCGTCGCCCACACCGGCGGCACCTACTCCGGCACCACCCCGGGCCTGTACGGCGGCTCGGGCAGCAACTCGGTGTGTGACCGCTCGCGCCTGAGCCGCTTCCTCGGCGAGCACCCCGACCGCGCCGCCGGCTGGGCCTCGGTGCTCGGCCTGCGCGACTCCTCGGCCTCGACAATCTCGAGCTACGTCGACGGGCTGACCTCGGTGGTCCTGCGCTCCGACACCTACGTCACCAACCACGGCTGGTCCGGCGGGCACGTCACGGCCTGGCCGTCGGTCCTGCAGGCCGGCACCGCGGTGCTCGTCGACCAGCACGGCAACCTCGTCACCCGCTGCTTCTGCGGCAACCCGCTCACCGCGCCGCAGTCGTTCACCACGGTCGCCTACGTCGGCCCGCGCTGGTACTCGTTCCAGTCGACCTCGATCACCGTGGTGACGCACCAGACCACGCAGGTCACCAACAACTTCACGATCATCGACGTCCACACCGGGCGCGGCCACGACCGCCCGCACGGCACCGAGGGCGAGCACGATCGTCCGAACCCGCGCGTGCAGGCCAACTTCCCGGAGGGGCAGGGGCCGGAGGAGAACTCCGACGCGGCCGCGCCGCTGGCCGCGGGCGACACGTCGACGACGACACCGACGGGCCCGACCTCGAACGGTGCGCCGGACGAGGTCGTCGCCGAGCAGCCGGCGGACCCGGCGGCCCCGGAGGACGAGGGAGCCGCGCCGGGCGCCGTGCAGCAGCGCAGCATCCCGAGCGGCGGCACCGGCCTCGCGCCTCGCACGACGTCCTCGTCCACCACGACGCCGCCGTCGTCCAGCACGACGACGTCGGCCACCTCGTCGGGGAGCGAGCCTTCGGGCGACTACACCGCCGGCAGCGGCTGCCAGTTCGCGACCGGCACGCTGACGTTCACGAGCACCGGGACCTACAGCTCCGACGCGAACGACGCCGGGACCTGGGAGATGAGCGGCTCGTCACTCGTCGTCACACCGACCGGCGGCGGCTCGTCCGTCACGTTCACCGGTTCCACCAGCCTCTGGACGTCCCCCTCCGGCAGCTGCACGCTCACGGCCGCGTCGTGAGCCGGCACCGTCTGTTCGACGCCGACCCCGTCGAGGACGTCGCGATCGACGACGCCCCGACCGGCCCGGTGACCCTGCCGCCGCCCGGGCACGTCACGCTCGTGCCCCGCAAGCCGTCCGAGCTCGTCGGCCCGCCGGAGCCGGCCCCGAGCCGGCCGTCCTGGATGGACGACAGGGCCCGGGCCTGGGCGGACGCGCCCGGCGAGTTCGCCCGCACCCGCCCGACGCCGACGACCCCGCCGGTCACGCCGAGCGCGCCCGTCGCACCCCCGCGGCTCCTCCCGGCCCGTCCCGACGACGGCTGGGGCCCGTGGCCGCCCGACCCCGAGCTCGCCCGCCCGCGGTCGGGACCGCTGCCCGTCCTCGCCCCGCGGGCACCGGCGCGGCGGGGGACGAGCGCGCTGCTCGTCGCCACGATCGTCCTGCTCGTCGGCATGCTCGCGGTCCTCGGCGTGGCGCTCGTGCGGCCCGACCTGCTCGGGCTCGCCGGGCGCTCGCCGTTCGCGACGGCGGGCGAGTCGGCGCCCGGGGCGTCGACCGCACAGGTGGTGCCGGGGAGTCCCTGACTCCTCAGGAGTCCGGGCGGTGCACGGCCGTCGGGGCGATCCGCAGGATCAGGCGGGTCTGGTCCGGGCGGTGCCAGGGGTAGGGCCGGCCGAGGTAGCGCCGGGCGAGGAACTCGATGTGCTCGGCGGCGCCGTGCGGGGTCACCTCGACGACCCGCCCGCGCACGGCGACGTAGCGCCCGGGCCGCCCGGCGTCGGCGATCGCGACGGAGACCCGGGGGTCACGGCGGACGTTCTCGACCTTCTGGAGGCCCTCGACGGCGTTGAGGACGACGTGGGTGCCGTCGGTGTCCACCCAGGACTCGGTGGTCTCGGGCGATCCGTCCGGCATGACCGTCGCGACGAAGCACGGGTTGGCGCCGCGGAGCAGGGAGACGACGTCCTCGGGGAGTCGCTCGGCCTGCACTGGCTCGACGCTCATCGGTGGTCGTGGTCCTCCGTGGTGGGCTCGCGGGCGCCGTCCACGGTAGGACGGGCTGGTCACGCGCCGTGCGAGGGGTCCCGCCCGGAGTCGTCAGCCGCCGAAGGCGAGCACCGACGCGGTGAACGCGTGCAGGTGGTTGCGGGCGGCGACGGGCCCGATCTCCCCGGCGGCGAAGAACCCCGCGACGCCCTCGGGACGCAGGCCCCGCCGGACCGCGGCGACGTCGTGGTCGGCGTCGGGGAACATGGCCCGACCTCGCCCGTTGCACGAGAACAGCAGCGCGCCGGCGGTGTCGCCGTCGCCGCGGTGGCGGGTCATGAGCCAGTCGAGGTCAGCGTCGGCGCTCGCGGCGTCGCGGACCTGGAAGCGCACGGTGCGCCCCACCTCGACGACGTCACCGACGGTCACCGTGCCCTGCTCGGGATCGGCGCCGACGACGCCGCGGATGAGGAAGTCGCCCTGGCGGTGGTCGTCGGCGTACTCGTCCATCGCGATCCCGAGGTGCAGGCTCTGCGCCACCATCTGCTGCTCGGCCTCGTCGAGCTCGCCGACGATCTGCTCGAGCTTGCGGTAGGCGGGCTGCCCGGCGAGACCCTGCAGGTGCGGACCCTCGGCGGCCGTGACGGTCATCGTCGGGCCGACGGGGCGGCACCCCTGGCTGACGAGCGTGCGGACCCGGACGTCGCCCCCGATCGTCACGCCGACCACGCCGCGCTCGTGCACGACGCCGTCGAGGAACAGCCGCGTCGCGCCGGCTCCACCCGGCCCGGACGCGAGCCCGCCCACCAGCGGCAGGCCCTGCAGTGCCTCGGCCGAGTGCTCGACGAACCCCTGGATCGGGAAGGTGTAGGGGTCGGCGAGCAGCAGCGCGACCTCGTCGGCGTCGGTGCGCTTCGGCATCCCGCCGACGACGAGACCGTTCTCCGCGCGGTGCGCGTCGAGGCGGAACGGCGTCAGCGAGGCGTCGGGCAGCGCGCCCGCCCACACCGCGACGGCCGGCTGCGCCTCGACGCCGCGCCCGTCGCCGATCACTCCTCCCGCGCTGCAGCCGACGGCCACCCGCGCGCCCGCGACCTCCATCGCCCGCTCGCCCGCCCGTGCGATCTCGTCGGGATCCGGGTGGCAGACGAAGACGGCCAGCAGGTCGGGGCGCCGCCCCCCGAGAGGGGCCGTGGCCTGCGCGACGGCGTTCTCGGCGGCCGCCAGCAGGTCGCCGCCCTGGGCCAGCCCGTCCCCGTAGTCCGGCATCGGACCAGTATGCGCCGGGCCACCGCGGTCGCGCGGGGTCATCACGGCGCGCGGTCGAGTACCATCGCCACGCTGTTGTCGTCGACCTCCGAAGGGTTTCGTGGCCGTCACCGATCGCGCCCGCCGTCTCACCGAGACCGCCGCGCTCGCCGCTGCCGACAAGCTCGCCCAGGACGTCGTCGCCATCGACGTGTCCGAGCGGCTCCCGCTCACCGACGCGTTCGTCATCGCCTCGGCGCCCAACGAGCGCCAGGTGCAGGCCGTCGTCGACAGCGTCGAGGAGAAGCTCCGCGACCTCGACGCCAAGCCCGTGCGCCGCGAGGGCACCCAGGAGGCCCGCTGGGTCCTGCTGGACTTCGCCGACATCGTGGTGCACGTGTTCCACACCGAGGAGCGGGAGTTCTACGGCCTCGAGCGGCTGTGGAAGGACTGCCCGGCCGTGCCGCTGCCCGCCGAGGTGTACGGGCCGCCCTCCGATCAGAGTGCCGCCGGCGAGTGAGCCTCCACCGGCTGGTCCTCGCCCGCCACGGTCGGACGATGTGGAACGCCGAGAGCCGCATGCAGGGCCGGCTCGACCCCGATCTCGACGAGGTCGGGCGCGCCCAGGCCCTCGCCGCCGCGCCGCTGCTCGCGGCCTACGAGCCGGCGCTGCTCGTCGCGTCCGACCAGGTCCGCGCCTGGCGCACGGCCGAGGCCGTCGCCAAGGAGTCCGCGCTGGTCCCGCGCCCGGAGCCGCGTCTGCGCGAGACATCGCTGGGTGATTGGGAGGGCCTGACCGGCTCCGAGGTCGAGGCGGGCTGGCCCGGCGGGCTGGAGGCGTGGCGCACCGACCCGGCGTGGGCGCCCCCCGGCGGTGAGTCCCGGGTCGACGTCGCCGAGCGCGCGTTCCCCGTGGTCGCCGAGCTGGACGCCGAGCTCGGCGGCAGCGACGAGCGGCAGACCGCGATGGTCGTCGCGCACGGCGGCACGATCGGCGCGCTGACGGCCTCCGCGCTGGCCTGGCCGATCGAGGCGTGGCACTCGCTCTCGCCGCTGCACAACTGCGCGTGGGCGATCCTCGAGCACCGCATCGACCGCTGGCGCCTGCGCGCCTGGGGCCTCCACGCGTGACCCTCCTGGTCGTGATCGGGGACTCGCTGTCGTTCCACGGGCCCGATCGCGCCGAACCCGCCGACGAGCCGCGCCTGTGGCCGCACGTGGCGGCCTCCACGCTGGGGGGACGCGCCGAGCTGCACGCCGGCCTGGGCTGGACCGCGCGCCACGCGTGGCGGGCGATGGTCGGCGACCCGCGCATCTGGGCGTCGCTGCGCCACGCCGACGCGGTCGTGCTGGGGATCGGCGGGATGGACACGCTCCCGTCGCCGGTGCCGACGGCGTTGCGGGAGCTGATCCCGGCGGTGCATTCGCCCCGCGTCCGGCGGGCCGCCCGGGACGCGCACGCGTGGGTGGTGCCGCGCGCGGCGCGGGCGCTCGGGCGCGCGGGGCCGGTCGCGCTGCCGCCGGCGGAGACCGTGCGGCACCTGGAGCTGCTCCGCGTGGCCGTGACCGCGCTGATCCCGGGCCTGCCGGTGGTCGGGATGCTGCCGTCGGTGCACCGCGCGCCGTTCTACGGCGGGGTCCACGCGGGGCGCGACCGGCACGTGGCGGCGATGACGGCGTGGGCCCATCGGCATGGTGTGCGCCTGGTCGACCCCGTGCCCCTCGTCGCCGACCACGTCCTCGGCGGGCACGGCAACCCCGACGGGATCCACTGGGGATGGACGGCCCACGCGGCGGTGGGGGCGGCCGTCGGCACCGAGGTGGCGGCAGCGCTGGCCGACCGTCCTGCCCGATGATGTGCCGGTGACCACCGTCGTGAACCTGCTCGACACCGACGCCTCCCCGGAGACGGTGTTCGACCGGGTCGCGGACCTGCGCACCGAGGCGGCCTGGAACCCGGCGGCGCGGCGCATCGACCTGCTCGGGGCGGAGCCGGTGGGTGTCGGCTCGCGCTTCGAGGGGACCTGGCTCGGGCTGGGCGGCGGGACCGCCGAGATCGTCGAGTACGACCGGCCGAGGTGCTGGCGCACCCGCTGCCGGTTCCGGGGGCTGGACGTCGACCTCGTCGGTGACGTCGAGGCCCGCGGGAGCGGCAGCAGGTTGACGTTGACGATCTCGCTGGCAGCCCCCGGCGCCCTGGGGTCGGCGCTGCCGGCGCTCGCGGCCGGGATGCGCGTCGCGGGGCGGGCGAACATGCGGCGGTTGGGGAAGATACTGGCGCCCCGGGGCTGACCGGCGGTCTCCTGTCGGCCGTTCGGTCTGCTGTCGGCCTCGGTGTGACGGCTGTCCGTCCCCACCCCGGGCGCTCGTCCCCAGGCGCTCGGTCCGTGCTGGGCTCTCCGGCCAGGTGCTTTCTAGCGTCCCGGGCATGACCCGCTCCGCGCCGCCCGACACCGACGGCGCCCGCGCCCGCCTGCGGGCCCGCGCCGCCGACTGGGGCGGGCGGGACGCCGTCGACGTGGGGCCGCCCGACGGTGCCCGCGTGGGCTGGCCCGGGGCGCCGCCGGGCACGCCCGCCGCCCGGCTGCGCCTGCCGCCGCGCCCGGACGACGTGCCGGCTGGTCGGCGAGGTGATCTTCGGGGTGACGTCCGGGGTGACGTCCGCGGTGACGTCCGCGGTGACGTCCGTGGTGACGTCCGTGGTGACGTCCGTGGTGACCTCCGTGGTGACCTCTGTGGTGAGCCCCGCGCCGACGACCGGGACGACGCGTGGTGGGACGACGACGAGGACGACGAGCCGCTCCCCGCGGCGCGCCGGGGGAGCGCGTGGGACCCGCCGGAGCGCGGCGAGCGGGCGCGGCGGTGGATGGCGCGGTGGCTCCCGGCGTCGTGGTCGGGCGCGCGGTGGGACCCGGGCCGCACCGGGGCGCTCGCCCTCGCCACGGTCGCCGCCGTCGCGGCGGTCGTGGCGGCGGTGGGGGTGTGGTCGGACCGCCCGGTCGCCGAGCCGGTGCCCGCGCTGCCGCTGGTGGCGGGTGCACCCGTCCAGCCCTCGCCGGCGGCTCTGCCGCCCGGTGGCCCGCCGCCCGACACGGGACCGATCGTCGTGTCGGTGTCCGGGAAGGTCGCCCGGCCCGGGCTGGTGCGGCTCCCGCCCGGCAGCCGCGTCGGTGAGGCCGTCGACGCCGCCGGTGGCGCGTCGCCGGACGCCGACATCACCGGGCTCAACCTCGCGGCGCGGCTCACCGACGGCGAGCAGGTGGTGGTCGGGGTACCGGCGGCGGCGCCGTCGGCCTCCGCAGCGCCGGCGGGTGGTGGTGCTCCCGGTGGCTCCGCGCCGGGCGGGCCGGTCAACCTCAACACCGCGACCCTCGAGCAGCTCGACCAGCTCCCCGGCGTCGGGCCGGTCACCGCACAGCGGATCCTCGAGTGGCGCACGCAGAACGGGCGCTTCGGAGCGGTCGAGCAGCTGCAGGAGGTCAGCGGGATCGGCGACGCCCGCTTCGCGAACCTGCGCGACCTGGTCACGGTGTGAGCGGCCGGCCTCCGAGGCCACCGGACGAGCCCGCGCCGCCCGACCTGCGGCTCGTGCCGGCGGCGCTGGCGTCGTGGGGCGTCGCGATCGCGGCGCTCACGGCCGGCTGGGGTGTCGCGCTGGTGCTCGTGGTGCTGGCCGCCGTGGCGGCGGTGATCGCCGCGCGACGGGCTCGAGGCTCCTCGGGTCGGTCCGGGCTTCGGGCCGTCGTCGTGGCCGCGGGCGGGTGCACGGCGGCCGTGGGGCTGGTGGCCGGGCTCGGGGCCTTCGCCGTGGCGAGCCACCCGCTGCGCCCGGCCACCGGCACCGGGGTGTCGGCGCGGCTGGACCTCGTCGTCACCGCCGACCCGCGGCCCGTCCGCTCGACGGTGCCGGGGCCGGGGCGGGTGGTCGTGCGCGGCGAGCTGGTCGGCGGCCAGGTCGGGGCGGGTCCGGGGTGGCTCGCCGGCGGCCGGGTGGTGCTCCTGGCGCCCGCCGACGAGTGGGGCGGCCTGCTGCCCGGCCAGCTGGTCAGCGCGCGGGGCCGGCTCGGGCCGCCCGACCGCGCCGACCTCACGGTGGCGGTGCTGCAGGTGCGCGGACCGCCGCGGTCGGTGGGCCCGGTGCCGGTGATGCAGCGGGTCGCCGGCGACCTGCGCGGTGGCCTCCGCGACGCGGCGCGGGCCGTGCTCGCCGAGGACCCCGCCGGCCTGCTGCCCGGGCTAGTGGTCGGCGACACCTCGGGGATCTCGCCGGGGCTCACCGACGACTTCCGGACCGCAGGGCTCACGCACCTCACGGCGGTGTCCGGCACGAACGTGGCGATCGTGTGCGGCGCGGTGCTGCTGCTCGCCCGGCTGGCGCGGGCGGGTCCGCGCACGGCGGCGGTGCTGGCGGGGCTGGCGCTGGTCGGGTTCGTGGTCCTCGCGCGGCCCTCGCCGAGCGTGCTGCGCGCGGCCGTGATGGGCGGGGTCACGGTGCTGGCGCTCGCGGTGGGGCGGCGGCGCTCGGTGGTGCCGGCCCTCTGCGCGGCGGTGATCGTGCTGCTGCTCGTCGACCCGGGGCTGGCGACCGACCCGGGGTTCGCGCTCTCGGTGCTCGCCACCGGCGCGCTGGTGCTGCTCGCGCCCGGGTTCGTGGCGCGGATGCGGGCGCGCCGGGTGCCGCCGGGCGTGGCGGAGGCGCTCGCGGTGCCGGTGGCCGCGCACGTGGTGACGGCGCCGGTGATCGCGGGGCTGTCGGGCGAGGTCAGCCTCGTCGCGGTCGTGGCCAACCTGTTCGCCGCCCCGGTGATCGCCCCGGTGACGGTGCTCGGGGTGATGGCCGCGGCGGTGGCGCCGTGGTGGACCGCGGGTGCGCACGCGCTGGTGTGGGCGGCGGGTCCCGGGGTGTCGTGGCTGGTGTGGGTGGCGCGGCGGTGCGCCGCGGTCCCGGGCGCGACGCTGGAGTGGCCGGGCGGGGTGCCCGGTGCGCTCGGGCTCGCCGCGGTCGTCGTGCTGGTCGGGGCGGCGCTGCGCTGGCGGCGGCTGCGCGCGGTGGTCGCGGCGATCCTGGTCGGCGCGCTGCTGGTCCTCGTCCCCACCCGCGTCGCGCCGCCCGGGTGGCCGCCCGCGCGCTGGACGCTCGTGGCCTGCGACGTCGGGCAGGGCGACGGCCTCGTGCTCGCGACGGGGGAGCCGGGGCGCGCGGTCCTCGTCGACGTCGGCCCGGACGCCGGCGCGATCGACGGGTGCCTGGCGCGGCTCGGGGTCCGGTCGCTGGCGCTCGTCGTGCTGACCCACCTGCACGCGGACCACGTCGGCGGCCTCGCCGGGGCGCTGGCGGGCCGGTCGGTCGGCGGCGTCGCGCTCGGCCCGGCGCGCGAGCCCGCGGACACGCTCGGGCAGGTGGTGCGCCGGGCCGCCGCGGTGCGCGCCCCGCTGGTCGGGCTGGCGCGCGGGACCGTGCTGCGGTGGCCGGGGCTGGTGCTCGAGGTGCTGGGCCCCGTGCACCCCGCCGCGCACGTCGACGGCGACGACGGCTCCGCGGTCAACGACACCTCGGTGGTGCTGCGTGCGCACACCCCGGTCGGACGCGTGCTGCTGCCCGGCGACGCGGAACTGTCGTCGCAGTCCTCGCTGCTCGGGTCCGGCTCGGACCTGCACGCGGAGATCCTCAAGGTCCCGCACCACGGGTCCCGGTCCTCGCTGCCGACCTTCCTCACCGCGGCCCGCGCCTCGCTCGCCCTGGTCAGCGTGGGGCGCGGCAACACCTACGGCCACCCGAACCCTCGGGTCGTGGACCTGCTCGCCCGCACCGGTGCGCTCGTGCGCCGCACCGACGAGTCGGGCGACCTCGCCGTCGTCGCCGGCGCCGACCCGCGCACCGGGCCCGCCGTCGTCGCCCGCGGCGACCCGCGCCCCGACCCGAGGAAGCGGTGAGCGTCAGGTGATCACGGGCGACGCCGTGCACCTCCGGACGCTCGCGAGGTGCACCCGGTCGCCCCTGATCTCGGGCGCTGCGGCAGAACGCGGGACCCCACCCGTGTCCCGAGGACACGGGTCGAGCCCCGGAGAACTACAGGCCCAGGGCCTCGCGGACCGCCGCCGACGTCGCCGGGATCGTCGCCTTCGGCCCGACCTGGTGCTCGATCGCGTCGAGGGTCTTCAGGCCGTCGCCGGTGATCAGCAGGACCGTGTCGGCGTCCGGGTCGAGATCGCCCGACTCGACCATCTTCTTGGCGTTCGCCACGGTCACGCCGCCGGCGGTCTCGGCGAACACGCCCTCGGTGCGCGCGAGCAGGCGGATGCCGTCGCGGACCTCCTCGTCGGTGACGTCGTTGATGCTCCCGCCGCAGCGGCGCACAGCGTCGAGGACGTAGGGCCCGTCAGCCGGGTTCCCGATGGCGAGCGAGCGCGCGATCGTGTCCGGCTTCTGCGGGCGGACGACGTCGGTGCCCTCGCGGTAGGCGGTCGAGACCGGCGAGCACCCCGCGGCCTGGGCGCCGAAAACCTTGTACTCGGCGTCGTCGACCAGCCCGAGGGAGATCAGCTCGCCGTAGGCCTTGTCGACCTTGGTCAGCTGCGAGCCCGAGGCGATCGGGATGACGGTCTGGGCCGGGATGCGCCAGCCGAGCTGCTCGGCGACCTCGTAGCCCAGGGTCTTCGAGCCCTCGGCGTAGTACGGGCGGACGTTGACGTTGACGAACGCCCAGTCCTCCTGCTCGAAGGCGAGCTCGGTGGCGAGGCGGTTGACGTCGTCGTACGTGCCCTCGCAGGCGAGGAGGTTGGTGTCGTACACCGCGGTCATCAGGATCTTCGCGCGCTCGAGGGAGGCGGGGATCAGCACGACCGAGTCCCAGCCGGCGCGGGCGGCCGCGGCGGCGGTGGCGTTCGCGAGGTTCCCGGTCGACGGGCAGGCCAGCACGGTGAACCCGAGCTCGCGGGCGGCGGCGAGGGCGACGGCGACGACCCGGTCCTTGAAGGAGTGGGTCGGGTTGCCGGTGTCGTCCTTGATCCACAGGTTGCGGATGCCGAGCTCGGCGCCGAGGCGGTCGGCGCGCAGCAGGCGGGTGAGGCCCGGGTCGGTGTTGGGGTACGACTCGACGGTACTGGGCACCGGCAGCAGCGACTTGTAGCGCCAGATGCTGCGGGGGCCGCGCTCGATGTCCTCGCGGGTCACGCGGCCGAAGTCGTAGGCGATCTCGAGCGGGCCGAAGCACTGCGGACAGGCGAACTCGGCGGCGAGGTCGAGGCGGTGGCCGCAGGCGCGGCAGGCGAGAGCAGCGGCGGGACCGAGGTCGAGCCCGGTGGTACTCGTGGGCTGGGCGGTCAGCGTCATGGAAGGAAATCCTCCTCATCTTCCCCGCGAACGGGTCGGAATTGGCACCGTGATCGCCTGCGGAGAACGCTGACGCCGGTTGCCGGGGTGTCGTCGGGCCGGTCCCTCTACCCCTCTGGATGAGCCGTATTCGGTTGTGCGAGACCCCTGGGGCGCTCGGCGGAGAAGACTACGGCACCGGTTCCGACCCGACCACCGAGCGCGCGCCGGGGGAGATGTGCCTCACGCGGGCCGGGCGGACTCGCGGCCGCGCTGTCGTGGCGTCGTGACACGATCGGAGCGTGAGCTCCGCGAGCGCCCCCGGGCCGGTGCACCTCGTCGTCGGCGACGAGGGGCTGCTGGTCGAGCGGGCGGTCACGCGAGCCATCACGGCGGCGCGCGAGGCCGACCCGGCGGTCGAGGTCAGCCGGCTCCCGGCCGGTGAGCTGACGTCCGGGGTGCTGGGCGAGCTGGTCAGCCCGTCGCTGTTCGCCGAGTCGCGGGTGGTCGTGGTCGAGAACGGCCACGACGCGGGCGCCGAGGTCACGACGCTGCTGCTCGAGTACGCGAAGGCGCCCAGCGAGGGCGTCACGCTCGTCGTCGTCCACCGCGGCCCGCCGAAGAGCTCCCGCAGCCGCCGCCCCGCCAAGGGTGCGGCGAAGGGTCCCGCGAAGGGCGACGCGCTGCTCGAGGGCCTGCGCGGGGCGGGCGCCACCGAGGCGGCGGCGTCGTCGCTGTCCGACGACCAGCGGGCCGACTTCGTGCGCGCCGAGGTCCGCCAGGCCGGCGGCAAGATCACGGGCGAGGCGCTCGGGCTGCTCATGGACGCCGTCGGCTCCGACCTGCGCGAGCTCGCCGCGGCGGCGTCGCAGCTGGCGTCCGACTCGGGCGGGCACGTCGACGCCGACGCGGTGCGGCGGTTCCACCGCGGGCGCGCCGAGGTCACCGGGTTCGCCGTGGCCGACCGCGCCATGACCGGCGACCGCGCGGGCGCCCTCGAGGCGCTGCGCTGGGCGCTCGACACCGGGGTCCCGCACGTCGTCGTCGCCGACGCGATCGCCGACGGCGTGCGGACGGCCGCGCGGGTCACGGCGGCCGGACGCGGCGACCCCTACAGCCTCGCGTCAGGCCTACGGATGCCGCCGTGGAAGGTGAAGCGGGGCCAGCAGAACGGCCGCGGGTGGACGGGCGAGGGGTTCACCCGCGCCATGGGCGTCGTCGCCGACCTCAACGCGAACGTCAAGGGCGCCGCCGCCGACCCGTCCTACGCGCTCGAGTACGCCGTCGAGGCGGTCGTCGCGGCGCGGGGGAACGCCCGCCGCTGACACACGCGAACGGCCCGCCCCCGGGAACCGGGGACGGGCCGTCGCGAGAGCTTGGGTCCGGTCAGGCCGGGGTCTTGCCCGCCTTGGCGTCGACGGTGAAGCGCTCGGCGCGGTGGGCCATGCGCGACTTCTTGTTCGCCGCCTGGTTCTTGTGGATGACGCCCTTGCTGACGGCCTTGTCGAGCAGGCGGGCGGCCTCGCGCTGGCGGGTGGTGGCCTGCTCCTGGTCACCGGCCTCGACGGCCTCGCGGTAGCGGCGGATCGACGTCTTGATGCGCGACTTGACCGCCTTGTTGCGCTGGCGCGCCTCTTCGCTCTTGCGGATGCGCTTGACCTGCTGCTTGATGTTCGCCACGGAGTCTTCGAACCTCGTCTGTCGGTGCTGTCTGGCGTCACGGGAGCGCGCGGGGGCGCTCGACCGCCTCACACGTGTCCTCAAGGTTAGCAACACCGCTCGTCGCGGAGCGCGGGCGGGCCTCATGGGACGATGGGGGCGAGCCGGCCGACCCAGAACGTGAGGAACCCGTTGAGCCAGACCACCCAGCAGTCCGCCAGCAACCCTGGACGGCCGGGCACGAAGGGTTTCGCCGACGAGACGTTCACGCCGCCGGACCGGATCCGCAACTTCTGCATCATCGCCCACATCGACCACGGCAAGTCGACGCTGGCCGACCGGATGCTGCAGATGACCGGCGTCCTCGGCGACCGCGCCTACCGCGCGCAGTACCTCGACCGCATGGACATCGAGCGCGAGCGCGGCATCACGATCAAGGCGCAGAACGTGCGCCTGCCCTGGTGCGCCGCCGGTCCCGACGGCGAGATGCGCGACCACGTCCTGCACCTCATCGACACCCCGGGCCACGTCGACTTCACCTACGAGGTGAGCCGGTCGCTGGCCGCGTGCGAGGGCGCGATCCTGCTGGTCGACGCCGCGCAGGGCATCGAGGCGCAGACCCTGGCCAACCTGTACCTGGCCATGGAGCACGACCTCGAGATCATCCCGGTGCTCAACAAGATCGACCTCCCGGCCGCCGAGCCCGAGCGCTACGCCGAGGAGATCGCCCACCTCATCGGCTGCGAGCCCGACGACGTCCTGCGCATCTCGGCCAAGACCGGCGCCGGCGTCGAGGCCGTCCTCGACGAGGTCGTGCGCCGCGTCCCCGCACCGGTGGGCGACGCCGACGCCCCGGCCCGCGCGATGATCTTCGACTCGGTCTACGACACCTATCGCGGCGTCGTCACCTACATCCGCGTCGTCGACGGCCGCATCACCCCGCGCGAGCGCATCCGCATGATGTCGACGAACGCGGTGCACGAGCTGCTCGAGGTCGGGATCATCTCGCCGGACCAGAAGCCCTGTCAGGGCCTCGGGGTCGGCGAGGTCGGCTACCTGATGACCGGCGTGAAGGACGTCCGCCAGTCCCGCGTCGGCGACACCGTGACCTGGGAGCGCAAGGGCGCCACCGAGCCCCTCGGCGGCTACCGCGACCCGCAGCCGATGGTCTACTCCGGGCTGTACCCGATCGACGGGTCGGACTTCCCGATCCTGCGCGACGCGCTCGACCGCCTGCGTCTCAACGACGCCGCCCTGTCCTACGAGCCGGAGACCTCGGCGGCGCTCGGCTTCGGGTTCCGCTGCGGGTTCCTCGGCCTGCTGCACCTCGAGATCACCCGCGACCGCCTCGAGCGCGAGTACGGGCTCGACCTCATCTCCACCGCGCCCAACACCGTCTACCGCCTCGAGCTCGACGACGGCTCCGAGGCCGAGGTGACCAACCCCGCGGACTGGCCCGAGGGCAAGGTCGCGACGATCTACGAGCCGATCACCAAGGTCTCGGTGCTCGCCCCGGCGGACTTCGTCGGCCCGATCATGGAGCTCTGCCAGTCGCGGCGCGGGTCGCTCGAGGGCATGGACTACCTGTCCGACAGCCGGGTCGAGCTCCGCTACACGATGCCGCTCGCCGAGATCATCTTCGACTTCTTCGACATCCTGAAGTCGCGCACCCGCGGCTACGCCTCGCTGAACTACGAGCCCGCCGGCGAGCAGGCCGCTGACCTGGTGAAGGTCGACATCCTGCTGCAGGGCGAGCCGGTGGACGCGTTCTCGGCGATCGTGCACCGCGACGCCGCCTACGAGTACGGCAACTCGATGGCCACGAAGCTGCGCGAGCTCATCCCGCGCCAGCAGTTCGAGGTGCCGATCCAGGCCGCCATCGGGGCGAAGATCATCGCTCGCGAGACCATCCGCGCGATCCGCAAGGACGTGCTCTCCAAGTGCTACGGCGGGGACATCACCCGCAAGCGCAAGCTGCTCGAGAAGCAGAAGGAGGGCAAGAAGCGGATGAAGACCATCGGGCGCGTCGACGTCCCGCAGGAGGCCTTCGTCGCGGCGCTGTCCACCGACCAGAACGCGGTCGAGAAGAGCAAGGCCAAGAAGTAGCTCACACCCCGCGGTCGACGGCCGGGAATGTCCACTCGCGTAGACTGGTTATCAACGCCGAGCTGTCGGCCTGGGTGGGACCTTCTCAGTGTGACCGGGTCCGCGGACAGCTCTCGTGTCCGAGTTCCCTCTCCTGAAAGATCTACGTGACCAACGCTGCTGTCCTGTCCGACCACGACGTCGAGCTCGTGGACGTGATCTCCCCCTCCACCTCTGACGCGACCGACGAAGCGGGCAACACCCCCGTCAGCGCCCCGGAGGACCAGACCGAGAGCCTCGAGGACGTCGAGAACGACGCCGAGGACACCGACGACACCGAGGACGAGGCGACCGACGAGGTCCCCGCCTCGGCCTTCGCCGCGCTCGGCGTCGCCGAGCGACTGCTCCCCACGCTGGTCGAGTCCGGGTTCGACACCCCGACGCCGATCCAGTCCGAGACGATCCCGCTGCTGCTGTCGGGGCGCGACGTCCTCGGGCTCGCGCAGACCGGCACCGGCAAGACCGCCGCGTTCGCGCTGCCGATGCTCTCGGCGATCGACCCGGCCCAGAAGTCGGTCCAGGCCCTCGTGCTGACCCCGACCCGCGAGCTGGCGATCCAGGTCGCGGAGGCCATCGAGCGCCTCGGCGCCGGCGTCCCCGGCCTGAACGTCGTCCAGCTCTACGGCGGCGCGCCCTACGGCCCGCAGCTGCACGGGCTGCGCCGCGGCGGGCAGATCGTCGTCGGCACCCCCGGCCGCATCTCCGACCACCTCGAGAAGGGCACGCTCGACCTCACCGACGTCGCGCACTTCGTGCTCGACGAGGCGGACGAGATGCTGCAGATGGGCTTCCTCGAAGAGGTCGAGCACATCTTCGACCTGCTGCCCCCGGACCGGCAGGTGGCGCTGTTCTCGGCGACCATGCCGGGCGCCATCCGCGAGGTCTCGCGGCGGCACCTGAACGCCCCGGCCGAGGTCTCGATCAAGTCGAAGACGCAGACCGGCGTCAACACGCGCCAGCGCTACGTCGTGCTGCCCGAGCGGCAGAAGGCGGACGCGCTCGCCCGCATCCTGCAGGTCGAGGACTTCGACGCCTGCCTGGTGTTCGTGCGCACCCGCCAGAACACCACCGACGTCACCGACGCCCTCAACCGCCGCGGCTTCGCGGCGGTCGCGATCTCGGGTGACCTCTCACAGCCGCAGCGCGAGAAGACGATCGGCGACCTGCGCGCCGGCAAGATCGACGTGCTGGTGGCCACCGACGTCGCCGCCCGCGGTCTCGACGTCGACCGCATCTCGCTGGTCGTCAACCACGACCTGCCCACCGACCCCGAGTCCTACGTGCACCGCATCGGGCGCACCGGCCGGGCGGGGCGCAGTGGCGAGGCGATCTCGTTCGTCACCCGCGGCCAGATCCGCACCATGCGGATGATCGAGGGCGTCACCAAGCAGAAGGCCGAGGAGATGTCGGTGCCGGGCACCGACGAGGTGAACGCGGTGCGCAAGCGCCGCTTCGCCGAGCAGATCACCGGCACCCTCGACGGCACGGTCGCCGGTGGCGACCCGATGGACGTCTTCCGCGGCATCGTCGGCGACTACGTCGCCGAGACCGGCGCCGACCCGATGGAGCTGGCCGCCGCCCTGGCCAAGATGGTCCAGGGCGACAAGCCGCTGCTGGTCGAGGACCTGCCGGCCCCGCCGCCGCGTGGCGAGAAGCGCCCGCGCGACGACAAGCCGGGCCGCGGTCAGGGCCGTGGCAAGGCGCCCGAGTGGAGCGTCGGGTCGGGCACCGACACCTACCGGATCGAGGTCGGCCACAACCAGCGTGTGCGGCCGGGCGCCATCGTCGGGGCCATCGCCAACGAGGCGGGGCTCGACTCGGCGCACATCGGGCACATCGACATCCGCACCGACCACACGCTGGTCGAGCTGCCCGCCGACGTGCCCGGCCCGGTCGTCAAGCGCCTGCAGCGCGCCCGCGTCGCCGGCCGCCCCATGGGCCTGCGTCGCGCGTCGCGCGACGAGGTGGCCTCGGGGCCGTCGCGGGGCCCGCGCGGCCCGAAGCGTCGATAAGCACCGTCGACGAGCACCACTGCCCGCGCCCGTCCGTGCCCCGCACGGGCGGGCGCGGTCGTGTGTGCGGGGTCAACAGGCGTCGACCAACCACCGGAACTCGGGCTGCGGCACGTCGTCGAGCTGCTCGGGGTGCCACTGCACCGCGACCAGGCGCTCCGCTTCCAGCCCCTCGACCTGGCCGTCGGGCGCCGTCGCGGTGACGACGAGGCCGTCGCCGACCCGGTCGACGCCCTGGTGGTGGAGGCTGTTCACCCGCGCGCCGGCGCCGTGCAGGCCGGCCAGGACGCTGTCGGGGGAGAGGGCGACGTCGTGCCACCGCGTGTCCGCGTGCTCGGGCAGGTGCCGGTACAGCGTGCCGCCCCACGCGACGTTCACCAGCTGGATGCCGCGGCAGATCGCCAGCACCGGGCGTCCGCGCTCCCGCGCCGCGGCGAGCAGCGCGATCTCCAGGGCGTCGCGGGCGGGCTCGAGTGCGGACGTGTGCGCGTCGGGGACCGCGCCGTAGCGCGCCGGGTCGACGTCGTTGCCCCCGGTCAGCAGGAGGGCGTCCGCGCGGTCCATCACCGCGGCCGCGTCGACGCCGCCGGGCACGTGCAGCGGCAGCCCGCCGGCCGCGACGACGTGCGCGGCGTAGCCGCTGAAGTAGGCGTCGACCTCCAGCGCGTCCATCGCCGGCGGACCGGTGTGCAGGCCGGCCGCGCTGCGGCGCCTGCCGGTCACGGCGACCAGGGGAGTGTCCATCGCGTCCGAGCCTCCCACCGGTCCGAGCCTCCCACTGGGCCGTACGTCACCCGACACCGCCGATCGGTGGCCGGTCCGGTGACCCCCCGCCTACGGTTGAGGGGCGAGGCGGACGGCGGAGGGTGCGGACAGATGCCACGGTCGGTGGTGATCGTCGGGGGCGGGCCACGCGGGACCGGTGTCCTCGAACGCCTCGCGGCGAGCGCGCCGGAGTTCGTCGACGACCTCGACGTCCACCTCGTCGACCCCTACCCGGACGGCGCGGGCCGCATCTGGCGCGAGGACCAGTCGGCGCTGCTGTGGATGAACTCGATGGCCGCCGACGTCACGATGTTCACCGACTCGAGCGTCGTCTGCGACGGCCCGATCGTCCCTGGTCCGTCGCTCTACGAGTGGGCCGTGGCGGTCCGCGACGGCGAGCTCGACGGCGAGGACGTCCCCGACGGCCCGGTGGGCGACGAGCTGCGCGCCCTCGGGCCGGCCACGTTCGCCACCCGGCGCCTGCAGAGCCACTACCTCGACTTCGTGCTGCGCCGCGTCCTCGCGACCCTCCCGCCGCAGGTCCGCGTGCACCGGCACCGGACCCGCGCCGTCGGGCTGCGCCGCGGCACGCCGGACAGGGTGCAGCTCGAGGGTGGCGGTGAGCTGCCCGCCGACGTCCTGGTCCTCGCCTCCGGGCACCTCGACGCCGCGCCGACCGATGCCGAGGCCGCCCTGGCCGCGCACGCCCGGGAGCAGGGGCTGCTCTACTTCCCGCCCGAGCAGACCACCGACTCGGAGCTCGACCGCATCCCGGCGGGGGAGACGGTGATCGCGCGCGGGATGGGACTGGCGTTCGTCGACCTCATGGTCCTGCTCTTCGAGGGCCGCGGCGGGGCGTTCCGCGACCGTGGCGACGGCACGCTCGACTACGAGCCCTCGGGCCGCGAGCCCGTCGTGCACGTCGGCTCGGGGCGCGGCGTGCCGTACCACGCGAAGACCGAGTACGCGCTGAAGGGACCGCGCCCGCCGCTGCCGCGGTTCCTGGGGCCGGACGAGATCGCCGGCTTCGTCCGCCGCGGCGACGTCGACCTGCGCCGCGACGTGTGGCCGCTCATGGCCAAGGAGGTCGGCTGGGCGTACTACCACGAGCTCTTCGCCGGCCACCCCGACCGCGTCCGGGGCGTGTGGGACGACTTCGCGCTGCGTTACGCCGAGCTCGACTGGTACACGCCGGCCATGTACGAGCTGGTCGTCGGCTTCGTGCCCGACCCCGGCGACCGGCTCGACTTCGAGCGCATCGACCGGCCCCTCGAGGACGTCTGCGCGCCCGACCTCGCGAGCCTGCAGGAGCGCCTGCGCTCCTACGTCCTCGACGACCTCGCCCGCCACGTCGACGACCGCTACACCGCCGAGCTCGGGGCGTTCGTGGGCTTGCTGTCGGCGTTCGCGCAGGTCGCGGAGCTGGCGGGGACGCCGGCGCTGACGCCGCGCTCGCGCGCCCAGGACCTCGCGTGGTGGCAGAACTTCTTCAGCTCGCTCGCCAGCGGCCCGCCCGGACCGCGCCTGCGCCAGCTGCTCGCGCTCTCGCGCGCCGGGTACGTGGTGTTCCTCGGCGCCGGGCTGCAGGTCGCGCCCGTCGAGGGTGGTTTCCGGGCCACGAGCGCCTCGCTCGACCACGTCGCCGTGACCGCGCGGACCTTCGTCGAGGCGCGCCTGTCGTCGCCGAGCGTCAGCCGCAGCGACGACCCGATGCTGGCCGGGCTGCACGCCGAGGGCCTGCTCGACGAGGAGACGCTGCGGGAGGAGCACACCGACGATTCCGGCACCGCCGTGCACGCCGCCGACGCCGCGGTCGCGCACTCCGGCGCGGCGGTGACGCTGCACAACACCGGTCTCGTGCGGGTGCGCACCTCGGACTTCCGGCTGATCGACGCCGAGGGCCGCCCCGACCCCTGCCGTTTCGCGATCGGGCCGCACACGAACGTCCGGCTCCCCGGCGCCTTCACCCGGCCGAACACCAACGCGCTGAGCTTCCGGGCCAACGACGCGCTCGCCCGCGCCGTGCTCACCCAGCTCGCCGACGTGGAGCCGGCGGCCGGGAGACTCTCGGCGTGATCCCCGACCCGGTCCGCGTCGCCCTGCCCGGGATCACGCTCTCGGTGATCGACGCCGGCACCGGGCCCGCGGTCGTCCTGCTGCACGGCTTCCCCGACCGCGCGACGCTGTGGCGCCCGCAGATCGAGGCGCTGGTCGCGGCGGGGTACCGGGTGATCGCCCCGGACCTGCGCGGCTTCGGCGACAGCGACCGCCCCGACGACGTCGCCGCCTACCGGATCAGCCACTCGGTGGCCGACGTGCTCGCCCTGCTCGACGAGCGCGGGATCGAGCGCGCCGCGGTCGCCGGGCACGACTTCGGCTCGGTGGTCGGCTGGGCGCTCGCGATGCGCAGCGACCGGGTCACGCGCTACGCCGCCCTGGCCGTCGGACACCCCGAGGCGTTCCGCGCCGCCGGGCTCGAGCAGCGCGCCCTGTCCTGGTACATGCTCTGGTTCCAGTTCCCCGGCGTGGCCGAGGAGGTCCTGCCCGCCGACGACTGGGCGCTGCTGCGGCGGTGGCTGCACGCGGGCGGCGACGACGAGCTCACCCGCACCCACATCGCCGACCTCGCGCGTCCGGGCGCCCTGACCGCCGGGCTGAACTGGTACCGGGCGAACATCGACGCGCGCACCTTCGCCGACGAGACCCCGCTGGGCCTGCCGCGCCTGACCATCCCGGTGCTGGGCATGATCGGGACGGGCGACGTCGCGCTCACCGAGGCGCAGATGGCCGGCTCGGCGCGCCACCTCGACGGCCCGTTCACCTACGTCCCGGTGCCCGGCGGCGACCACTGGCTCCCCGCCCGCCACCCCGGCGCGGTCACCGAGGCCCTGCTGGCGTTCCTGGTGCGCTGACGCGCAGGTGAGCAGTTCGGACGGCTATAGCCGTCCAAACTGCTCACCTGCCGAAGGCACCTAGCGGGTGAAGACGATCTTGCCGGCCGTGACGCCGTCGAGCATCGACCGGAACCCGTCCTTCGCGTCGGTCATCGGCAGCTCCTGGCCGATCTCCGGGGCGATGCCCGTGGCGGCGACGAAGTCGAGCAGGTCGCGCAGCTCGGCGAGCGTGCCCATCGTCGACCCGACCAGGTTCTTCTGCAGGAAGAAGATCTGGGCGAGCTCGGCGGGCGGCTGGTTGCCCGACGTCGCGCCCGAGCAGACGATCGTGCCGCCGGGCACCAGCGCGCGGACCGAGTGCTTCCAGGTCGCCTCGCCGACGGTCTCGAAGACGGCCTGGACCTTGCCGGGCAGCTTCCCGTTCGACTCGAACACCTGGTGGGCGCCGAGGCGCAGGGCCAGCTCGCGCTTCTCGTCGGTGCGCCCGGTCACCCACACCTGCATGCCGGCCGCGCGCCCGAGCTGGATCAGCGCCGTCGACACCCCGCCGGACGCGCCCTGCACGAGCATCGTCTGGCCGCCGCGCAGGCCCGACTTGGTGAACAGCATCCGGTAGGCGGTGAGCCACGCGGTGCCCATGACGGCGCCGGCCGTGGCGGACATGCCCTCGGGACGGGGCAGGGCGTTGCGCTGCGGGACGACCACGTAGTCGGCGAAGCTGCCCTGCGCCCACTCGGTGAGCATCTTGCGCTTCGGGTCGAGGGTCTCGTCGTCCTTCCAGTCCGGGTCGCCCATGAGCGAGTGCAGGACGACGGGCGTGCCGTCGTCGAGCGTGCCCGCCCCGTCGCAGCCCAGGATCATCGGGAACTGGTCTTCCTTGATGCCGACGCCGCGCAGCGTCCACAGGTCGTGCATGTTGAGGCTCGCCGCCTCGACCTTCACCCGCACCCAGCCCTCGGGCACCTCGGGGTCGGGTCGCTCGCCCACCACCAGGGAGGCGAGGGGGTCGTCGGCGTTGGGCTCGGAGGCGTAGACCGCGAACATGCCCCGCAACCTATCCGGGACGACTTGCCGCATGCCCGATGAGTTCGGGGTCATCGCGCGGTTCCACCGGTGACGGCCCCGACCCCCGACCGGAGGATCCCCTCATGTACGCCTCCCTGCCCGGCATCGACGTCTACTTCGAGGACCACGGCGCCGGCGCGCCCCTGGTGCTCCTGCACGGCGGCATGCAGACCCTCGACCTGAGCTTCGGCGCGCTGATGCCCCTGCTCACCCCGCACCGGCGCGTGATCCCGATCGAGCTCCAGGGCCACGGGCGCACCGCCGACCCCGCGGACCGCGAGGTCACCCTCGCCAACCAGGCCGGCGACGTCGTCGGGGTGCTCGACCACCTCGGGCTGGCGCGTGCCGACGTCCTCGGCTTCAGCTGGGGCGGGTACGTCGCCCTCGAGACGGCCCTGCGCCACCCCGACCGTGTCGACCGTCTCGTGCTCGCCGCGGTGAACACCCGCGCCGACGGCTACCACGCGGAGATCCACGACCCCGAGCAGTGGGCGACGTCGACCCGCATGCCGAGCGAGCACGACTTCACCGCCATGGTCGGCGAGTACGAGCGGTACGGGATCAGCACCTTCGAGGCGGTCAACGCGAAGCTGCAGCCCATCGTCGGCGCCGAGCAGAACTGGACGCCCGAGCAGCTCGCGACGATCACCGCCCCGACGCTGCTGATGATCGGCGACCACGACTTCGTGCGGGTCGACCACGCCGTCGCGATGCAGGAGGCGATCCCGGACGCCGGGCTCGCCGTCCTGCCCCGGACCAAGCACACCAAGGTCATCAGCCGGGTCGGGCTCGTCGCCCCGCTGGTGGAGGACTTCCTGGCCCGGTGAGGACGGCGGGCGCCGGCGGCGTACCGTCGAGCACGTGCTGCGTGCCGTCGCGACCTGGTGGGACGGCGTCGAGCTGTGGCTGACCCAGCTCGACTTCGCCGTCCAGGTCGTGCTGGTCGTGGCCGTCGTCGGCCCGGTGTGCTGGGGCGCGGCGGCGATCATCGACACCGTCGTGGAGCGCTCCGTGGCCGCCCGCCTCGAGGCCTCGGAACGGCGGGCGGCGCGCCGGGAGCAGGAGCGGGCGTCGACGGCCCCGGAGTCCTGAGCACGATGGACCGCCGCGTCGCCCGGCTCTGGGTCACCGCGACCCTGGTCGCCCTGCTCGTCCTCGTGATCGTGGTCAACCTGGCCTGAGCCGGGTCAGCCCTCCGGCACCCAGGACGGCGCGCGCTTCTCGGCGAACGCCGCCATGCCCTCCTGGCCCTCGTCGGAGGCGAAGAACTCCGAGGACAGGGCGAGCATCGCCTCGAGGTCCTGCGCGAGCTGCTCGCCGCGGTCGCGGCGCAGCATCGCCTTGGTGGCGGCGAGGGCGCGCGGGCCGCCGCGGGCGAGCATGTCGGTGTACCGGGTGACCTCGGCGTCGAGCCCGTCGGCGTCGACCGCGCTGTTGACGAGGCCGACGGCGGCGGCGCGGTCGGCGTCGAAGGTCTCGCCGGTGAGCATCAGCTCGTGCGCGGCGCGGGGGAGGAGCCGGGGGAGCACGGTCGCGGAGATCACGGCGGGGACGACGCCGATGCGGACCTCGCTGAACGCGAACGTCGCCTCCTTCGCCGCGACGGCGATGTCGCAGGCGGAGACGAGGCCGACCCCGCCCGCCCGCGCGGGCCCGGCCAGGCGCGCGACGACCGGCTTGTCGGAGTACCAGAGCGCGGTGAGGATCGCGGGGAACTCGTTGACGCCCTGGTCGGACGACCCGGCGCCGCGCGACTCGCGCAGGTCCATGCCCGAGCAGAACACCGGGCCGGTGTGCGTCAGGACGATGACCCGGACGGCCTCGTCCTCGACGGCGGCGTCGAGGTGCGCGGAGAGCTCCCGGCGCAGCTGGGCGGACAGGGCGTTGCGGTTGCGCGGCGAGTCGAGCGTGATCGTCGCGGTGCCGCCGGCGACGTCGAGGTGCACCAGCTCGTCGGGGTTCGGCTCCATGGGCGCCACTGTGACACGGGCGGGATCGCTCGCTCGGTGGTGGCGCCCGGGGACCCCCGGTGCGTAGCGTTCGCCTCGTGATCGAGGCGCCGACCACCGTGTGGCACGCGTGGCGCCGTCATGTCGATCTCTGCCGGACCTCCGCCGCGATCTGTTGCTCCTGACCCGCTGAGCACGTCCGGGGACCGTCCCGGGCGTGGAGTCCTCACGCCGTCGGAGCCGACATGTCCCTCGCGCAGCGCGTGGCAGCCCTCCTCGACGACTTCTGTCGCCGGGCGCCGCTGCTCGCCCTGATCCACTTCTCCTCGCCGACCGCGGGCACCGTCCCGGGCGAGATCCACCGGAGGAATCCCGCATGGCCACTGTCATCCCCCGATTCAGCCCCCGCGGCGCCGCCGTCGCCGAGCTCCTCACCGACCTGGACGCCCTCGTCCGTCGTGAGGTGACCAGCGACCACGCCGGCACCGACAACTGGGACCGCGACGCCGAGCGCATCGCCGCCGAGGTCGCCACGACGCTCGCGCGCCTGCGCGACGACCTGCGCCGCCACCCGCTGCCCCGGCGGCGCTGATGCGGGCGCTCCCGCCGGTGCCGCTGGTGCGGCGCCGGCACATCGACCACGCGCGGGTGTGCTCGCAGGGCTGTCGGACCTCCTCGCCGACCCGACCCCTTCGCGACCGAGGAGAACCGTGACCAACACGCTGTCCCGCCCCACCACCGACTTCACCACCCTGCCCACCCCGCGCACCGAGGAGGAGTGGCTCGAGCGGGCCCGCCTCGTGCGCGGGCTGCTCGCCGCCGACGCCGCCGCGCGCGACGCGGCCGGTGCGACCCCGTACGCCGAGGTCGCCCTGCTCAAGGACGCCGGGCTCGTCACCCTGCTCGGCCCCGTCGAGCACGGCGGCGGCGGGCAGGAGTGGCCGACCGCCTACCGCGTCATCCGGGAGGTGGCCGCCGGCGACGGCTCGATCGGCCAGCTCCTCGGCTACCACCTGCTCTGGTTCTGGGCGGCGCGGCTGGTGGGCACGCCCGAGCAGATCGCGCAGGTGGAGGCCGAGGCCACCCGGCAGCGGTGGTTCTTCGGCGGCGCGGTGAACCCGCGCGACGCCGACGTCGTCATCCGCGACGAGGGCGACGAGATCGTCTACACCGGGCGCAAGTCGTTCTCGACCGGCAGCAAGGTGTCGGACGTGACCGTGCTCGAGGGGGTCGTCGAGGACACCGACACGCACGTCTTCGCGATCGTGCCGTCCGACCAGCCCGCGATCACCTTCCACGACGACTGGGACAACGTCGGCCAACGGCTCACCGAGTCGGGCAGCGTCACCCTCGACGGCGTGCGGGTGCCGTGGGAGGCCGCCGCCGGGTTCCGCGACAAGGTGTTCACGCCGCGGACCTACAACACGATGAACGTGCCGGTGATCCAGCTCGTGTTCGTCGCCTTCTACCTCGGGATCGCCCGCGGGGCGCTCGAGGAGGCGGCGCAGTACACGCGGGGGAGCACGCGGGCGTGGCTGCACAGCGGCCTGGAGCGGGCGGTCGACGAGCCGTACGTGATCGACACCTACGGGGACCTGACCGCCAAGCTCTGGGCCGTCGAGGCTCTCGCCGACGCGGTGGCCGCCGAGGCCCTGCCGATCCACCGCGACCCGGACGCGCTCACCGAGCGGGCCCGCGGGGAGCACGAGGTCCGCGTCGCGGCGGTGAAGGCGCGGGCGACGGACGTCGCGCTGGAGGTCACGAGCCGCGTGTTCGAGGTGCTCGGGGCGCGGGCGACGACGTCGACGCTCGCGTTCGACCGGTTCTGGCGCAACGTGCGGACGCACACGCTGCACGACCCGGTGGCCTACAAGCGCCGCGAGGTCGGGCGCCACGTGCTCGTCGACGAGCTGCCGACGCCGACCTGGTACAGCTGAGCCGGATCAGCGGCGCGGGCGCCACCGCAGGGGGCGGGGGAGGACGACGATCTTCCCCGTCGCCCGGTCGGCCTCCATGATCGAGTGTGCGTCCCGGATGCGCTCGATGGGGAAGACCTGGCCCAGCGGGACGCTCGCGCGGCCGGCGGCGACGTCGTCGAGGAACCCCTGCAGCACGTCGGCGGGGAGGTCGGTGGCGTCGCCGCCGTACGCGGTGAGCCGGACGCCGCGGGGCAGGTAGTCGATGGGGTAGAAGTCCGGCACCGTCCACTCGTTGGACAGCATCCCGGCGAAGCACACGACGCCGTGGCGTCGGGTGGCGCGCAGGGTGTCGGGCAGGGTCGGGGTGCCGACGAGCTCGAGGGCCGCGTCGACCCCGTCGCCGAGCGTGTCGTGCACCTGGCGGGCGACCTCGCCGTCGTCGATGAGCACGTGGTCGACGCCGACCGCCCGCAGCCGCGCGATCTTCGCCCCGGTGCGGGTCGTCGCCACGACCGTCAGCCCGCGGGCCTTCGCGAGCACGGCGGCCGCGAGGCCCACCGACGACGTTCCGCCCCTGATCAGCAGCGTCTGTCCTGCCTGCACGTCGAGCCCGTCGGTGAGCGCGCCGTACGCGGTCTGGAGCATCTCGGGGACGGCGCCGAGCGTCGGCCAGTCGAGGTCGCTGGTGAACGGGATGACCTGCGCGGCGGGCACGCAGGTGTACTCCGCGTACCCGCCGTCGAAGGTGCGGCCCATCCCGCCCATCATCGTGACCACCTGCTGGCCCGGGGCGAACTCGCCGCCGGGGCAGACGGCGACGACCCCGGTGGCCTCGATCCCGGGCACCCGCGGGAACGTCACGCCGTCCGCCAGCCCGAGGCGGGTGTGCAGCTCCGAGCGGTTGAGCCCGAACGCCTTCACCGCGATGAGCACATGCCCCGGCTCCGGCTCGGGGACGAGCAGTTCCTTGATCTGCAGGGCCTTCAGGTCCCCGGGCCCGCTGAGCACGACGGCACGCATCCTCGCCACGGGCATGATCCTGCCGCGCGTGAGGCCGCCGTCGCTACGCCGCGGAGAGGGTGTGGATCCCGCGCGGGCGGCCCTCGGCCTCGCGCTGCGCGACGCCTGCGCGCACCAGCGGGATGACCTCGCGGCCGAACTCCTCGGCGTCGGCGAGCAGGTCGTAGCCGCGCGCGGAGAGGATGTCGACGCCGATGTCCCAGTAGTCGAGCAGGGCCGCGGCGACGGTCTCCGGGGTGCCGACCAGGGCGTTCGAGTTGCCCCCGCCGCCGGTGGCCTGCGCCGTGGGCGTCCAGAGCGCCCGGTCGAAGCGCTCGCCGCGCGCGGCGACCGCGAGCAGCCGCTGCGAGCCGGCGTTCTCCGGGTCCTGCAGCCGGTGGCGGTTGGTCAGCGGCTGCGTGCCGCCCTGCGTGCGCTCCTCGATGCGCGCGACGGTGGCGTACGCCTTCTCCCACGCCGCCTCCTCGGTGGCGCCGAGGATCGGGCGGAACGCGACCTGGATGCGCGGCACGTCGCTGCGCCCCGCGGCCCGGGCGGCCGCGTGCACGGTGGCGATCTGCTGCGCGGTGTCGGCGAGCGGCTCGCCCCACAGCGCGTAGATGTCGGCCTCGGCCCCGCCGACCGCGTAGGCGGCGTCCGACGACCCGCCGAACGAGAGCCGGATGCGGGGCTGCTGGGCGGCCCGCACGTCGAGGGCGAAGTCCTCGAAGGCGTAGTGCTCGCCGGCGTGGTCCCAGGGCGCGGTCTCGGTCCAGGCCCGCTTGAGGATCTGCATGTACTCGCGGGTGCGCCCGTAGCGCGCGTCCTTGCTCAGCCGGTCGCCCTCGCGGGCCTGCTCGTGCTGGTTGCCGCCGGTGATGACGTGGACGGTGACGCGCCCGGAGCCGATGAGGTCCATCGTCGCGAAGGTCTTCGCCGCGAACGTCGGGATCGACAGGTTCGGGCGGTGGGCGACGAGCACCTGCAGGTCGTCCACGTGGTCGAGGATGTACGTCGCGGCCTGCGCGGGGTCGGGGCTGCCCGAGGAGTACGCGGTGAGCACGCGGTCCCAGCCGTTGTCGCGGTGGGCGCGGGCGAGGCGCAGCGTGTAGTCGGGGTCGAAGGCGGGACCCGAGCGCGGGTGGATCTCGGATCCGTCGTTGGTGGCGGCGATGCCGAGGAACTCGACGGGCATGGCGGTGCTCTTCCTGGGAGACGGATCGGGTCGGCTCGACCCGTCTCAGAGCGCCGACGCCAGACGACCCAGGTCGACGTGACGGCGCGACACCAGGAGGACCACGCGCTCCACGCTAGGCCGCGGTCGGGGAGAGCTCCAGGGGCAGGCACTCGGCGAGCAGCGCGACGACGTCGTCCCACGCCCGCGCCGCGTGCCGGGCGTGGAACCCGACGCCGGGGAGCACCTCCTGGTCCTGGTCGACCGGCGGGTGGTGGAACGCGTGCTGCGCGCCGCCGTAGACGACGAGGCGCCAGTCGACGCCCGCCGCCTGCATCTCGGCGGCGAAGGCCTCGCGCTGCTCCGGCGGCTGGATCGGGTCCTCCGAGCCCACGCCGGCCCACACCGGGCAGCCGATGTTCGCGGCCTCGCCCGGCCGGCCCGTGATCAGCCCGTTGACCGTCGCGATGGCGCGCAGCGGCACCCCGGCGCGCCCGAGCTCCAGCCCGATCGCGCCGCCGGTGCCGTAGCCGATCGCGGCGATCCGGTCCGGGTCGGTCCGCGGTTCGGCGAGCAGCACGTCGAGGGCCGCGTGCCCGATGTCGCGCATCCGCTCGGGGTCGCCGAGCAGCGGCATGACGCGCGCCAGCATCTCCTGCGGGTCGCGGATCCACCGCCCGCCGTGGATGTCGAAGGCGAGCGCGACGTACCCGAGCTCGGCGAGGGCGTCGGCGCGGCGGCGCTGGAAGTCGTTCAGGCCCGGCCCCTCCGGCCCGATCAGCACCGCCGGGCGCCGGCCGTCACCGTCCGGGAGCGCGAGGCGGCCGACCATCGTCAGCCCGTCGGCCGGGTAGGAGACCGAGCGCGTCGTCACCGTCATGGCACGGACGCTAGGGGCCGGGCGGGCGCCGTGGGCCCGTGTTCGCGGCCGGCGGACGCGTCAGCTCCAGTGGCGCGCCGCGACCGTCGGGTGCGAGCGCAGCCACCCGACCAGGGCGTTCTCGCCGTAGGCGGCGAGCAGGGGGTTGTCCGGGTCGTCGTTCGGGTCCCAGTCGCCGGTCTCCGCGGCGAGCTCCGGCGGCAGGTCGACGGGCTCGACGACGGCGTCGAGGCGCGGGCCGAGGAAGAACGCGACGGAGTAGCGGTCGACCCCCGCGGCCGGACTGACCACCCGGTGGCGGGTGGCGGTGAGGTGGCCGCGGGTGGCGACCTCGAGCATCTCGCCGATGTTGACGACGTAGCCGTCGGGGACCGGCGCGGCGCCGATCCAGTCGTCGGCGCCGGGGACCTGGACCTCGAGGCCGCCGACGTCGTCCTGGCGCAGCAGGGCCAGGAACCCGTAGTCCTTGTGCGCGCCGACGCCCTGCGCGGTCGCGGCTCCGCCCGGGTAGTGCAGGACCTTGAGGTGCAGGTGCGATTCCTCGTCGAACCAGCGGTCGAAGTGGTCCTCGGGCTGGCCCAGCGACGCCGCGAGCGCGCGCAGGATCTCCTGCGACACCCGCAGCGCCTCGTCCTGCCACGCGAGCACCGCGTCGCGCAGGGCGGGCTGGGCGGGCGGCCACTGGTTGGGCCCGACGAGCCCCCAGTAGCGCGCCTCGCCCTCCACCGGCGCCCGCTCGGGCCCGACGTCGATCTGTTCCCGCTGGTCGGCGGCGCCGCCGGTGCGCTCGGTGCCGACCCGGCTGTAGCCGCGGAAGTGCGGCGACGCGGTGTTCTCGATCGCGAGCCGGTCGTCGAGGGGCAGCGCGAAGAACCGGCGGACCTCCTCGTCGAGCCGCGTCGTCAGCTCCGGCGCGATGCCGTGACCGACGACGGTGAAGAAGCCGACCTCCCGCGCCGCGCGGCGCAGGTCGTCGAGGAACGCGTCGCGGTCCGCGGACCGGAACCGGCGCAGGTCGAGGACCGGGAGTCCGGACACGGGGTTCTCCTCTCCGAGGTGACGTCCAGCCTCGCCCAGCCGGCCGCGGGCCGCCAGCGGTTCAGACGCCGGCGGGGATCTCCGCGCGGGTCCAGTCGTTGACGAACTCCAGCCCCGAGCGCCGGAAGAGCTGCGTCACGGGGCAGCGGCGCTCGGTCTCCGAGATCAGCGTCGCGAACTGCTCCTCGCTGGCGTCGGTCTCGACGGTGGCGCGGACCTCGACCTTGTCGAAGTTCGCGTTGCCCTCGGCGCCGCCGACGAGGACGGCGGTGTCGAGGTCGCCCTGGATGTCGAAGGTCCAGGCGCCCAGGCGGATGCCGAGGTCCTTGGCGACGAGGGAGGCGGTGACCTGGTTGCACGAGGTCAGTGAGCCGAGGGCGTAGAAGAGCGGGCTCGGGGCCTCGTCGGCGCCGCCGAACGCGGGGTAGGCGTCGGTGGCGAAGACGTGACCGCCGGCGGTGAGCTTCTGCGCGACACCGGTGCCCTCGCCGTGCACGGCGAACGGGACGACGGTCTCCTTGGGCTGGATGGCCATGAGGGAGCCTTTCTCGGGCGTGGAGGAACACGCCGGGCACGGAACGGCCGGGCGTGGGGAAGGGGACGCGGGTGGATCAGCCGCGACGACAGGTCGTCGTCGCGAGCCGGCAGAGGTCGACGTGCAGTCGTCGCACCAGGGGGCCCACGCCCTCGTTCCTACCCGATAGCGCGCAACCGAACCAGACCGCAGAGCGCACGATCACGCACGCACCGTGTCCAGTGCGGCGCCGAGGTCGGCGATGAGGTCGTCGGGGTCCTCGAGGCCGACCGAGAACCGCAGGTGCCCGTACCGGCGGAACTCCTCGGGCCAGTGCGCGGCCCGCGCTCCCGTGGTCCCGACGTGCACGATCAGGCTCTCGTCGTGGCCCAGCGACACCGCCGAGGTGATGACGCGCAGGTCGGCGACGAACCGGTTCTGCAGCGCGGCGTCCCCCTCGAGCGCGAAGGCCATCATCCAGCCGTGCCCGCGCCCGTCGAACAAGCGGCGGGCGAGCGCGTGCTGCGGGTGGTCGGGCAGCCCCGGGTAGGTCACGTAGGCGATCGCCGGGTGGCCGGCGAGGAACTCCGCGACCCGCTGCGCGGAGGAGAGGTGCTGCCGCAGGCGCAGCGGCAGGGTGATCGCGCCCCGGGAGATCAGCCAGGCGTTGAACGGCGAGACGACCCCGCCGACGTCGACCATCGCCTCGGCCCGGATGGCGTCGACGTGCTCGCGCGCGCCCACGACCACCCCGCCCATCGCGTCGCCGTGCCCGTTGATCACCTTGGTCAGCGAGTGCACGACGAGATCCGCGCCGTCGGCGAGCGGCCGGTAGAGCGGGGGCGGGGTGAACGTGGAGTCCACCGAGAGCAGGGCGTCGCCCGCGTGCGCGATCTCCGCGAGCGCCGCGACGTCGCACACCCGCGTCGTCGGGTTGGCGATCACCTCGGTGTGGACCAGGCGGGTGTTCGGCCGCATCGCCGCGCGCACGGCGTCGGGGTCGCTGGTGTCGACGAACGTGGCCTGCACGCCGTAGCGCCGCGGGAGGATCTCGGCGAAGAGCCGGTACGACGCCTCGTAGGTGACGTCGGAGACCACGGCGTGGTCGCCGGTGCGCAGGAACGTGAAGAACACCCCGTGCAGCGCGGCGACGCCGGTCGCGAGCACGACGGCGTCCTCGCCCTGCTCGAGCAGCGCGAGCTTCTCCTGCAGCGCGCGCTGGTTGGCCCCGGTGTTGCGGGTGTAGAGCGGCACGTCGAACCCCGACCACGACAGCTCCTCGGGGTCGTCGGGGAGCGCGTAGGAGTTCGCCATGACGATCGGCGTGCGGATCGCGCCACTGCCGGCGTCGACGGCGTTGCCGGCGTGCACCGCCTGGGTCGCGAACCCGAGCGAGTCGGGGCGTTCCTTGTCCGGGCGCGTCACGTCCGTGATCGTGTCACTCGAGCTGGTCGCGGGCGGTGAGCAGCGAGAGGTAGGCCCACTCCAGGTCGCCCGCCGCGAGGTGCGCGCACGCCACACGGACGGCGGGGACGGCGGGCCCGTTCTCGCCGGTGCGCCCGATGTGGCGGGTCAGCGCCTCGCGCAGACGGCGGTCGAGCGCGGTGCGCGTGGCGTGGTCGAACGCGCCCGCGAGGCCGTCGAGCCGGGTGATCGCGGCCTCCACGGCGTGCAGGAGCGCGGTCGTGCTCGGTCGACGGGCGGCGGCCGCGATGCTGCGGGCGCGCCCCGCCGTGACGGTGCGGTGCGGGGCGATCCGGGTGACGGGCGGGTCGGACGGGACGGCGGTCATGACGGCTCCGGGGAGTGCGGAGCGCAGCACGGCGGGCCGTCGGGGCGCGGCACCGTGCCGCGCCCGAGGGGGAGATCGGGTCAGCGGCGCACGGACGTCGTGCGACAGCCGCTGGCCACGAGCCGGAGCAGGTCGACCCAGAAACGACGGACCAGCACCACGCCAGGTCCCGGTCCGCTCACACCGAGGAGCCTCGCACGACGGAGCGCGGATCACCACCCGCCGAGTGGACCGTCACCGGCCACCCGTCGTCACCGGCGCGCGGGCCCCGCGTCAGTGCTGGTGGCCGTTGCTGCTCGGCGGGAGGTCGAGCACGGGGTTCCCGTCGAAGAAGCCGCTCGGGCGCAGCATGAAGCCGATGGTCGACACCGGCATGACCGGCCAGTCCTCGGGCCGCACGACGTGGTGGGCGCCCATCGTGTACCAGACGACGACGTCGGCGTTCTCCAGCGGCCGGTCCCCGTCGAGGAAGGTCGGCAGGCCCGTGCTGCGCGGCTGCTGGAGCGGGTAGTCGCCCGCGGCGAAGCGCTGGGTCGGGTCGTACGCCGTGACCCACACCGAGTGCTCGGTGAACCCGGACCGCGGGGCGAAGAGCGCTTCGGACGAGTACATCGGCGGCACCGTGGCGCCAGGCATGAGCTGGTAGCCGGTCGGCCCGCCGACCGACGACGTCTCCTCCGGGTTCTCGATCCGCCACGTCCGCGCGTGCTGCGGCGCGACGTCGCGCCCGCCCTCGCGCTCGGAGGTGATCGGGGTCCGGCGGACCGTCCAGGCGTTGCCGTGCGGGTTGTCGGGTCCGGGCGGGCTCGGCACCGAGTCGAGCTCGACCACGGTGTTCCGGGGCCCGTCGACGGCCACGTCGAGGCGGACGCAGAAGAAGTGCTGGTGGTTCGGGCCGTAGAGGCCCGGCGCGACCAGCGACCCGTACGTCGGCGTCTCGCCCGGCGGGACCGCCGCGGTGGAGATCACCCCGGTCAGCTTGACCTTGTACTCGAGGACGCCGTCGTCGTAGAGGTACCAGAAGTAGCCGTACTCGTAGTTGCCGACGGTGACGATCGAGGAGATCACCAGGCGGCGCCGGCGGCGGACCTCGACGGCCCCGGTGCGGAAGTCGGTGTGCTTCCAGGCGATCCCGACGTCCTCCTCGTGCATGCAGATCGCGTTCTCGATGACCACCGGCTCGCCGTCCTGGTCGTTGACCACGCCGTCGAAGTAGTGGATGTGCCCGAGGCAGTCGCACCCGAGCCGCAACGAGTTCGCCAGCCAGCCCACGCCGTACTCGCCCTGGTCGAAGACGTTCTTGAACCGGTGGGTGGGCGCGGGGTCGCCGTAGGGGACGTACATCTCGACCAGCGACGCCCGGTTCAGCACGGGCCGCGAACGGCCGCGGTCGTCCCAGCTGACCTGGTGGAGGATCACGCCCTCGCGCGGCGAGAACCCGATGCGCAGGCGCCAGCGCTGCCAGCTCACGGCGTGCCCGTCGACGGTGAAGCTGGGGCCCTCGGGCTGGACGACGTCGAGGGGCTTGATGCCCTCGCGCAGCGCGTCCACCCGCGGCACGTTGTCCGGGTCGTGGATGAAGGGCTGCTCGTAGTTGCCGGGCTTCGGCGGGAACGGGACGACGCCGTTGTCCTGGACGTCGACGACCTCGCGCGCGTCGAGGTCGACGGTCACGATCAGCCCCTCGACCGGGCGGGCGTAGCCGTGCTCGCCGGGCGCGGCGCGCATCCAGGTCAGCGGGCGCAGGATGCGCCGGCGGGCGGGGTCGTCCTCGGGGCCGGTCCAGCTCGACGCCCACGGGTCGACCATGGCGAGGTCGAGGTCGGTGACGCCGCGCCGGCGCATGGCCTCCTGCCAGCGGGGATCGGCGCGCACGATGTCCTCGCAGGCGAAGAACTCCTCGCCGGTGACCGGCGACTGCACGCCGGGCCGGGACTCGAACGCGACGACCTCGCCGTCGGTCAGCGACACGACGGCCTCGTAGACCATCCGCTCGGACCGCTCGTAGAGCACGATCTCGGCCTCGCGGGCCAGGCGGGCGTTCCCGGCCAGGGCCTGCTTGCTCGGCTCGTGCAGGGTCACGAAGACGAACCGTGCGGTGTCGGCCAGGCCGCGCCGGTCGCGCAGGACCCGGGCGGCCTCGCGGATCTCGTCGCCGGAGAGCGGTTCGAGCGGGTGGACGCGGCCCCGGCCGGTCTCGACGGTTGTGGGCTCCTCGAGTGCGGTCACGGCGGGTTCTCCCTCGTCGGTGGACAGGACCGGTGTCGGTTTCGTCCCTGCGTACACGGCCGGGCATCGGGGCCTCAAGGAGCGAGCAGTGCCGACGCCGACCACGACGATCACCGGCCGGCGCGCCGGGGTCGCGGCGACGCGCGGCGCGGTCGGGTCCGCAGGTCGGCGTTCCGTGAGTGATCCGGGGCCCTGGGTGATCGGCGTCGCACCGATGGCCGTACCGGGCGCGTAAGCCCTTGGCCTGCGGCGACGGTTCCGCTAGGAACTCCTGTGTGAGCCGTCGGGGGGTGCTGGTGCGTCGACGTCACGTCGACCTGTGCCGCGTCTCCGTCATGGGCTGTCGCCCCGGCCGCTGAGCACACCTCTCCTCCCGGGTCCGGACGCGACGAGCGCGGACCCGATCTTTCTCGATCACGCACATCCCAGGAGCACCCGATGACCACCCCGACCGTCAACAACAACGTCAACAGCGACGCCCTGCTGCAGGCGCGCGACGCACTCAAGGAGGCCCCGCAGGCCGCCGAGTTCGTCTGGAAGGTGACCTCCGAGTGGAAGGACGGCACCTACTCGCGCCAGACCATCGAGCACTTCTCGGGCCTCGGCGCGGCCCAGCAGCACAAGCAGGCCTTCACCCTCGAGGGCGACCACCCGGAGGTCTTCGCCTCCGAGGACCGGGCGCCGACGCCGGTCGAGACGGTGCTCGCCGGCCTCGCGGGCTGCCTGACGGCGGGCGTCGCGGCCGTCGCCCAGAACCGTGGGATCCAGCTGCACTCGGTCAGGGCGACCGTCGAGGGCAACCACAACGTGCTCGGCATCCTCGGCGGTGACCCCGAGGTCCGCAACGGCTTCAACGACGTCAACGTGCGCTTCGACATCGACGCCGACGCGAGCCCGGAGGACATCGCCGCGCTCGTGGCCCAGTCGCAGAAGCGCTCGGCGGTGTTCGACGCGCTGGCCAACCCGACGAACGTGAACGTCAGCGTGGGCTGACCGGCTCCGGGGCAGCGCTCCGCGGCGGTGTCGACCGGCCCGCGAGGTGGTCCGCCAGGTGGGCGGCCAGCTCGGCGGTGTCCTGGTCGGCACCGCCGATGTACGTCGAGCGCCGGCGGCGCAGCAGGCTCGACCCGAGCACGTAGACGCCCGGGGCGCCCGCGACGACGCCGCCGTCGTGCTGCAGGCGGCCCTTGTAGTCGAGCACGGGCAGCGCGAGCCAGGAGTGGTCGGGGCGGTAGCCGGTCGCCCAGAGCACGGTCCGGATGCCGTCGCGCGCCAGGTCGATCTCGATGCGCGGCGACGTGCCGACGCTCGTGGGCTCGGGGCGGTGGGGGTCGCCGAGGTCGTCGTAGCCCGCCTCCTGCGCCCAGGTGTCGTACCGGTCGAGGAGCCGGTTGAGCTTGAGGTCGGCGAGCCGGACGGTGTTGGCGAGCCCGCCGGAGAACTGGGCCACGCCGTCGCGCAGGCGCCCGACCTTGCCGACCACCTCCACCCCGCGTGCCTGCAGCGTGCCCAGGTCGATGTCGCTGTGGCTCGGGCTGCCGACGAGCTGGGGCGAGGGGGTGTGGCGCGCGCGGATGATGTCGTCGACCTCGTCGTAGCGCTCGTCGAGCACTCCGGCCCGCTCCATCCACCAGAAGGCGTCGCGGCCGCGGTAGGTGCGCGGCATGCGGACGTGCTCGCCGGTGGCGATGGTGACGCGGCGCCCGCTGCGCGCGAGCTCGTCGGCGAGCTGCACGCCACTGGCTGACGCGCCGACGACCAGGACGCCGCCCTCGGGGACGTCGTCGGGCGAGCGGTAGCGGGCGGTGCTGATCGAGACGACGTCATCGGGCACCCCCTCGGCCGCGGCGGGCAGGGCCGCGACGTTGTTGGCGCCGCTGGCGAGGACGACGCTCGCGCAGGTCCAGGTGCCGCGGTCGGTGGTGACCTCGTAGCCCCCGTCGTGCGGCGCGACGCGCAGGACCGTGGTGCCGGTGTGCACGGGCGCGGCGACCGTCGCGGCGTAGCCGTCGAGGTAGGACACGAGCTCGGGGACCGTGAGGAAGCCGGCGGGGTCGGCGCCGGCGGGGCCGTCGTCGCCGGGGAGCCCGAGGTGCCAGGTAGGGGTGAGCAGGCGCAGCGAGTCCCAGCGCTCGGTGCGCCAGGAGTTCGCGACCTCGCCGCGCTCGAGCACGACGTGGTCGATCGACCGGTCGGTGAGCTGCCTGCTCATCGCGAGACCGGCGTGACCTGCGCCGATGATGACGGTGGTCGCGTGCACGGAGTTCAACCTAGCCCGCGCACGTGAGCGGAATTCACGGCTATAGCCGTGAATTCCGCTCACGTGAGGCGTCGGTCACGCCTCGACGCTCACCGCGGCGACGGTGGTGGGGGAGGGCGCGAGGCCGAGGTGCTCACGCAGCGTCGTGCCCTCGTACTCGGTGCGGAACGAGCCCTTCTCCTGCAACAGCGGCACCACCTGGTCGGCGAACACGTCCATGCCGCCCGGGGTGATGTGCGGGACGAGGACGAAGCCGTCGGAGGCGTCGGACTGCACGAACTCGTCGATCGTGTCGGCGACGCGCTGCGGGGTGCCGACGAACGTGTGGCGCCCGTTCTTGCGGATCACGACCTCGCGCAGCGACAGGCCCTCGCGCTCACCCAGCTCGCGCCACTCGTTCGCGGTCGCGACGGGGTCGCGGTACATCCGCACGCTCGCCCGGCCCTTCGAGATGTGCCCGCCGGAGTCGACGTCGTCCTCGGTCTTCGGGTCGAACGAGGGCACCGGGCCGTCGGGGTCGACGTCGGAGAGGTCGCGGTTCCAGACCTGCTCGGCGAACGCGATCGCCGTCGCGGGCCCGACCTGCTGGTATTGCACCTGACGCGCGTTCTCCGCAGCCTCCTCCTCGGTGTCCCCGAGCACGAACGTCGCCGCCGGCAGGATCTTGAGGTCCTCGGGGCGGCGCCCGAACTTCGCGAGCCGCGCCTTCACGTCGGCGTAGAACTCCTGGCCGGCCTCCAGCTCCGCGTGCCGGGTGAAGATCGCGTCCGCGCTGGAGGCGGCGAACTCGCGACCCTCCTCGGAGTCGCCGGCCTGGATGATCACCGGGCGGCCCTGGGGGCTGCGCGGCACCGGGAAGCGCCCCGAGATGTCGAACTGGTCCGAGCGGATCGCGAACCGCCCGGCGTCCCCGTGGCGCAGGAACTGCCCGGACGCGGCGTCGGCGAGCACCTCGTCGGCGGGCCACGAGTCCCACAGCGCCTGCGCGGTCGCGAGCATCTCCTGGGCGCGCAGGTAGCGCTTGTCCTTGGGCAGGTAGCCGCCGCGGCGAAAGTTCTCGCCGGTGAACTCGTCCCAGCTGGTGACGACGTTCCACGCGGCGCGCCCGCCGGAGAGGTGGTCGAGCGTCGCGAGCTTGCGGGCGACGTCGAGCGGCTCGTTGAACGTCGAGTTCACGGTGCCGGCCAGGCCGATGTGGTCGGTGACCGCGGCCAGGGCCTGCAGGATCGCGACGTTGTCGGGCCGGCCCATGACGTCGAGGTCGTAGATCCGCCCGCCCTGCTCGCGCAGGCGCAGGCCCTCGGCGAGGAAGAGGAAGTCGAACTTGGCGCGCTCGGCAGTCTGCGCGAAGTGCCGGAACGACTCGAACTCGATGTGGCTGCCCGAGGCCGGGTCGCTCCAGACCGTCGTGTTGTTGACGCCGGGGAAGTGGGCGGCGAGGTGGATCTGCTTCTTCGGCATGTCGCTCCTCAGACTCGCGCGTAGCGGTCGGCGGGCCGCGCGAGGCCGAAGTGGCCCCGCAGCGTGGCGGCGTCGTAGGCGGTCCGGTACAGCCCCCGGCGCTGGAGCTCGGGGACGAGCTCGCGGGTGATGCGGGGCAGGTCGTGGGCGGTGACGGCGGGGCGCAGGCGGGCGCCGGCGAGCCCGGCGTCGTGCCAGGACGCGAGGACGTCGGCGACGTCGGTGGCGGTCCCCGTGAGGATGCGCGCGTCGCTGCGCAGCTCGCTGCCGTCGGTCTCGTCGAGGCGGGCCAGGCGCGCGCGGGCGGCGTCGGCGCTGTCGTCGAGCACGACGAGCAGGTCGCCGAGGACGTGCAGCGGGTCGCCGTCCCGGCCGACCGAGGCCTCCTCCGCCCGGACCTGCCGCAGGATCGCCTCGGCGTCGCCGGTCGGGCCGTCGCGCCCGACCCCGCCGGGGGTCACGAACACGAGGTCGGCGCCGCGAGCGGCGAGCCGGTAGGCGACGTCGACGTGCGCGAGGGCGCTGACCAGCGGCTGGCCCTGCGGCGGACGTGGGGTGATCGAGGGCCCGCGCACCGAGAAGTGCCCGCCCTCGAAGTCGATGTAGTGCAGCTTGTCGCGGTCGACGAACCGGCCCGTGGCGGCGTCGCGGATCTCGGCGTCGTCCTCCCACGAGTCCCAGAGGCGGCGCTGGACCTCGATGTGGTCGGCGGCCTCGTCGAACAGGCTCTCCCGGCTCTCGGCGCCGGCCTCGCGACGCCCGAACAGCGCGTACTCCTCGTCGCGCGACGACACCCGGACCCGCACGCCGGCGCGGCCGGTGGTCGCGAAGTCCAGCGTCGCGATCTCGGTGGAGACGTGGAACGGCTCGGTGTGAGTGGTGACGACCGTCGGGACCAGGCCGATGTGGCTGGTCACGGGGCCGACGCGCAGGGCGACGAGCTGCGCGTCGAGACGGCCCTGCGCCCGGTCGGCGCGGTCGCCGTCGAGGGCGAAGGAGTCCTCGAAGGTCACGAGGTCCGCGAGGCCCGCCTCGGCCTCGCGGACCTGGTCGACCCAGAAGCCCGCGGTGAACAGCTCGTCGGCGCGGGCCCCGGGCTCACGCCACGACGCGGGGTGCCAGCCGGTGCCGTCGAGGGCGATCGCGAGGTGCAGTGACGGTTCCTGGGACATGGTCCTCCTGTCCGCTACGTCCGGGCGGGGACGTCGCTCGGGACGGTCAGTGCGGTGAAGTCGGGACGGGCGCGCAGCCGGAAGCCGAGCGCCTCGTAGAGCCGGATGGCGGTCGTGTTGGTGGCCGCGGCGTGCAGGAAGGGGACCTCGCCGCGGTCGCGGACGACGGCCGCCATCGCCAGGACGAGACGCGTGCCCAGACCCCGGCCGCGGTGCTGCTCGTCGGTGCACACCGCGCTGATCTCGGTGTACCCGGGCGGGTGCAGACGCTCACCGGCCATCGCGACGAGGGCACCGTCCTCGACGACGCCGAGGTAGGTGCCCATCGCGATCGTGCGCGGCAGGAACGGCCCGGGTTTCGTGCGGGCGACGAGCTCGCTCATCGCGGGGACGTCGTCGGGGCCGAGGCGCACGAGCTCGGGGTCGTGGCGGCCGGTCACGGCGTCGCCGACGAGCTGGACGCCTTCCATGGCCCTGAGCACCTCGAGGCCCACCGGCTCCAGCGCACCGAAGGCGGGGACGACGGTGTGGCCACCGGGCCCGACCAGTGCGGCGACGTCGTCCCATTCGGCGGCGCTCTGCGGCTCGGCGAGGAAGGGGGCGACGTCGGGGTCGTAGCGCACCGCGTCGCCGAGGCCCTGCGCGAGGTGCGCGTGGGCGCCCAGCAGGGACGTCCGGACCGGCTCGTCGAGCGGCCCGGTGGGTGCGGATGCCACACCCGGCACAACCGCCCGGTCCGTACGACCATTCCGGCTGCGATCCAGCACACCACGGATCGGGGAGGGGGAGACGATGACGGCGACACCGGACACCGAGGTCGGCGCCGAGGAGGGCCGGCTGCAGCGTCGGCTGGGCGTCGGCGGGCTCACCGCGATCGGCTTCTCCAACATCGTCGGGTCCGGGTGGCTCTTCGCCGCGCTCTACGCCGCGCAGATCGCCGGACCCGCCGCGATCCTCGCGTGGATCGCCGCCGGGCTCCTGTGCGCGCTCGTCGCGCTGGTGATGGTCGAGCTCGGCGCGACGCGGCCCGAGGGCGGCGGCACCGTGCGCTGGCCGCTCTACGCCAGCGGGCGGCTGACCGGCACGGTCATCGGCGTCTCGGTGCTGCTCGCGGTCGGGGCGACGAGCGCCGAGCTCACCGCGATCGTCCAGTACGCCGGCTACTACCTGCCGTGGCTCTACGCGAACGACGAGCTCACCGGCTGGGGCGTCGTCGCGGCGCTGGTGCTCTCGGTCGTGCTCACTGCCCTGAACTGGTTCGGCGTGCGGCTCTTCGGCACGCTGAACACCGCGGTGACCGTCATCAAGGTCGTCATCCCGGTGCTCACCGTGGTCCTGCTGATCGCGTCGGCGTTCGACACTGCGCACTTCACCGACCACGGCGGCTTCGCCCCCTACGGCTACGGCGCCGTGCTCACCGCCCTGGCCGGCGGCGGCATCGTCTACTCGGTCAACGGGTTCCAGGCCCCCGTCGACTTCTCCGGCGAGGCCCGCAACCCCCGGCGCACGATCTCGCTCGCGGTCCTCGGCAGCATCGCCGCCGCCGTGCTGCTCTACCTCGGCCTGCAGGTCGCGTTCATCGGCGCGGTGCCGGACGCGGCGCTCGTCGGCGGCTGGGCGGGCGTCAACTTCGAGTCGCCGTTCGGCGAGCTCGCGGTCGCGCTGAACCTCGGCTTCCTCGCCGCCCTGCTCTACGCCGACGCCGTGGTCTCGCCCGGCGGGTCGGCCTACGTCGGCGTCGCGGTCAACGCGCGGCACACCTACGCGCTGGCCAAGAACCGCCTGCTGCCCCGCACGCTCATGCGCGTGCACCCGGGCTCCGGCGTGCCGCGGCGGGCGATGGCGCTGAACCTCGCGGTGATGGTGGTGTTCCTGCTCCCGTTCCGGGGCTGGCAGGACATCGTCTCGGTGATGGGCACGATGTACCTGCTGCTCTACCTCGCCGCCGCCGTGGCCGCCGAGGTGTTCCGGCGCCGCGAGCCCGACCGGCTGTCGGGCTGGGTCCCGGGCCTGCGCTGGATCGCCCCGGTCGCGTTCCTGTTCTCGACGGAGTTCATCTACTGGTCGGGGTGGGAGGACCTGCGCCTCGCCCTGCCACTCGTGCTGCTCGGCGTCCCGCTGTTCGCGCTGCTCTGGCGCACCGACCGCATCGGCTCGCTGCGCGCCGAGCTGCGCCGCGGGGCCTGGCTCGTCGCCCACCTGCTGGTGCTGCTCCTGCTCTCCGGGCTCGGCAGCTTCGACGGCGCCGGCGTCCTGCCCGCGCCGTGGGACTCGCTCGTCGTCGGCGCCTGGGCGCTCGCGGTCTTCCCGGTCGCCGTGCGCTCGGGTGTGCGCGAGCCCGCAGCGCCGGAACCGGCTCCGTCCGCCGGGAGCGCCGCCGAGCTCTGACGAGAAGGTGCTTCCGGAGGAAGCGCACTCGGCGGTGTCCGTGCCCTTGCCCGGCTTGTGACCATGGTCCTCCACCACCACGGCACGGACGGGGACGACCATGCTCAAGCTCTCGCTCGACGCCTGCGCCCGCCAGCAGCTCACGGCCGCCCGCACCAGCACCGCCGGGCGCGCCGCCCACACGGTGGTGGGCGGGCACGGCAACGTCATGCGCCAGACCGTGATCGCCCTGACCGGCGGTCGCGAGCTCGGCGAGCACGAGAACCCCGGCGAGGCGACGCTGGTCGTGCTGCACGGCCGGGTGCGCCTCGTGTCGGACAAGGACTCGTGGGACGGGCGCCGCGGCGACCTCCTCGTCGTGCCCGACGCCCGCCACCGCCTCGAGGCCGTCGAGGACGCGGTCGTCCTGCTCACCGTCGCGAAGCTCGGCAACCACACGTGAGCGGTTTCTGCCCCTGGAGGGGCTGAAACCACTCACATCAGAAGTAGCCGTTGGTCGGGAGCGGGGCGCCGGAGATCAGGTGGCGTCCGATCGCCGCGGCCTTGTAGCTCGCCGGGTTGTGCAGGGTCAGCGTGCGGATGTTGCGCCAGTGCCGGTCGAGGTTGCGGGCCCGGCTGGACGCCGAGGCGCCGCCGACGTCGAACAGCGCCGTCGCCGCCTCCAGGCCGACCCGGTCCAGGTGCACCTTCACCGACACGTGCGCCAGCGACGCCGCGAGCAGCAGGTCCTCGGTCGGCTCGCCCTTGGCCCACGCCTCCATGACGGCGTCGATGGCGTCCGCCGCGGTCAGCACCGCCGACTCCGCGACCCACGCCGTCGCCGAGAGCCGGCCCACCGTCTCCTGCAGGATCGGGTCGTCGACGGCCTGCGGCGCGGCGGCGTGCTCGAAGGTCCGGCTCCGGGAGCGCACGACGCCGGCGGCGTCGGTCGCGACGCTGCGCAGGATGCCCGCCACCAGCGCGTGCAGGTAGAGCTGCAGGAACGCGACGTCGCCGGGTGGGCGCGCCTCGAGCCGGGGCCGCGAGCCCAGCACGTCGGCCGGCTCCACCGCCACGTCGGTGAACCGCGTCGTCCCGGTGCCCGTGCGGCCCTGGCCCATGCCGTCCCAGTCGTCGACGACGTCGACCCCGGCGCGGTCGGCCGGGACCATGACCGTCGCGACGCGGTCGCCGTCGACACGCGCCGCCACTGAGATCCAGTCCGCGTACAGCGTCCCGGTGCTGTAGTACTTCGTGCCGTTCAGGACCAGGCGGCCGTCGACGTCGTCGAGCCGGGTGTCGAACTCGTGCCCGCCCGCCGCGGACGGCCCGGTCTCGCTGATCGCGTTCCCGAACACCTTTCCCGCGCGGATCTCGTCGACCCAGCGCCGGCGGACGTCCGGGTCGGGGTTGCGCAGGAAGCCCAGCACCTGGCTGTAGTGGGTGCGCAGGACGTGGGCGACGATCGGGTCGGCCTCGGCGAGGTCGACGACGAACGCCAGCACCTCGCGCACCGAGGCGCCGCGCCCGCCCTCGTCGACGGGCAGCGAGAGCGCGCCGAGCCCGGCCCGCGCGACCGCGGCGACCTGGTCGAACGGCGACTCGTCGAGACGTTCCCGCTCGGCGGCCCCCGCGGCGATCTCGGCGAGCAGCGCGGCGACCTCGGGCTCGGCGGCGGTCCGGGACGCGGGGCTCACGACGTGGCACCCGCCCGCAGCGCCCCGGCCGGGTGGCTCGCGTCCGCCCGCGGACCCTTGCCGCCCAGCACCTCGCGCAGCGTCCCCGTCGGCGGGGTCTCCGGCATCCGCCCTCGCCGGCGCAGCTCGGGGACGACGAGCTCGGCGACCTGCTCGAACGTGCCCGGCGTGACCGCGTAGGCGAGGTTGAACCCGTCCGCGCCGGTCTCGTCGATCCAGCGCTCCATCTCGTCGGCGACCTCGGCGGGCGACCCCACCGCGACCGGGCCGCGCCCGCCGACCGCGAGGTGCGCGGCGATCTCGTCGATCGTCCACTCCCGGTCCGGGTCGTCGGTGGTGAACGACGCGAGCGCCGTCTGCCCGGCGTCGGTGTGCACGTGGCGCAGCGGCTCGTCGGGCGGCACGTCGGAGAGGTCGAGGCCGGTCCAGCCGCCGAAGAGCGCCATCGCGCCCTCGCGGGAGGCGGCAGCGAGGTAGCTCTCGTAGAGCTCCCGTGCTTCAGCCGACGTCGACGCCACCACCGGCGCCAGCTGCACGTAGATCGTCACGGACTCGGGGTCACGGCCGGCCTCGGCGACCGCCGCGCGGATGCCCGCCACCGACTTCGCCACCACCGCCGTCGACGGCCCCGACACGAACACCGCCTCGGCGTGCTTGCCGGCGAACGCCTTGCCCCGCGACGACGCGCCCGCCTGGAAGATCGCCGGTGTGCGCTGCGGCGAGGGCTCGCACAGGAACGGCCCGGGCACGTCGAACCACGTCCCGTGGTGGGCGACGTCGTGCACCTTGGCCGGGTCGGTGTAGACGCCGCGCCCGGCGTCGCGCACCACCGCGTCCTCGTCCCAGGAGGTCTCCCAGAGCTTGTAGCAGACCTCGAGGTACTCCTCGGCCATCGCGTAGCGCTCGTCGTGGGGCAGCTGCTCGCCGAGCCCGAGGTTCGCCGCCGCACTGGACAGGTAGCCGGTGACGACGTTCCACGCGACCCGGCCCTTGGTCAGGTGGTCGAGCGTCGTGAAGCGCCGCGCCAGCGCGTACGGGTGCTCGTAGCTCACCGACACCGTGACCCCGAAGCCCAGCCGCGACGTCGCCGCGGCCAGGGCCGGCACGAGCAGCATCGGGTCGCCGAGGGGGACCTGCGCGCCGGCCCGGACCGCGGCGTCGCGGCTGCCGCCGTGGACGTCGTAGATGCCCAACACGTCGGCGAGGAACAGCGCGTCGAACCCCGCGTCCTCCAGCGTCCGGGCCAGCCCGATCCAGTGGTCGAGGTCCGTGTAGCGGAACCCCTGGTCGTCGGGGTGGCGCCACAGGCCGGCCGACTGGTGGCCGGCGCAGTTCATGGCGAACGCGTTGAGGTGGATTCTCCGCTTCTCGGGGGGCACGGCGTCCTTTCTCTCAGACCGCGTCGTCGAACGCCGTCTCGCGCGCGAAGACGGCCGAGAGGATCGTCAGCACGGACACACCGGCGAAGATCAGGACGACGGGCCAGAACGACCCGGTCGCGCCGACGACGGCCGCGGCCACCAGCGGCGCGAAGCCGCCGGCGATCACCGAGCCGATCCCGTAGCCCAGCGACGCCCCGCTGTAGCGCAGCCGGACGTCGAACAGCTCGGCGAACCACGCGGCCTGCGGCCCGTACATGGCGTCGTGGGTGACGTTGACGGCGAGCACGACCGCGAGCACGACAAACAGCGTCGACCCGGTGCCGACGGCGAGGAAGAACAGCAGCAGCGTCACCGTGCCGCCGACCGCGCCGAACAGGTACGGCTTCCGGCGCCCGATGCGGTCGGACAGGATCGCCCACAGCGGGGTCGTCGCGAGCCCCAGCGCCGACGAGATCACCACGGCGATCAGGCCGGCGCTCGAGCCGCGGCCGATCTCGCTCGCGATGTAGGTCAGGCCGTACGTGGTGATCAGCACGAACAGCGCGATCTGCGACAGGCGCAGGCCGCTCGTCAGGATCACCTCGCGCGGCGCCGCGCGGAACACCTCGACGACGGGCAGCCGCGAGACCTTGCCCTGCTCGCGCAGCGCGGTGAACTCCGGGGCGTCCGAGATGCGCAGCCGGATGACCAGCCCGACGATCACGAGCACCGCGCTGGCCAGGAAGGGCAGGCGCCACCAGAAGTCGACGAACGCCGCGTCGCCGACCGCGGTGCGCACGAGGAAGAACAACCCGGTGGCGAGCAGCATCCCGGCGGGCGAGCCGAGCTGGGTGAAGCTGCCGAAGAACCCGCGGCGGCGCGGCGGGGCGTGCTCGACGGCGAGGATCGCGGCGCCGGCCCACTCGCCGCCGACGGCGAGGCCCTGGAGGATCCGCAGGACCACGAGCAGGATCGGCGCGGCGACCCCGATCGTCGCGAACGACGGCAGCAGGCCGATCAGCGTCGTCGCGCTCCCCATGAGCACGAGCGCGCCGACGAGCACCGTGCGGCGTCCGAGCCGGTCACCGAGGTGCCCGGCGATCACCGCGCCGATCGGGCGCGCCCCGAAGCCCGCGGCGTAGGTCGCGAAGGCCGCGAGCGTGCCGGCCGTCGGACTGATCGACGGGAAGAACAGCTGGTTGAACACCAGCGCGGTGGCGGTGGCGTAGAGGTAGAAGTCGTACCACTCGATCGTGGTGCCGATGGCGCTGGCGAGCGCGACCCGGCGCGGGGTGCGGACGGGCGCGGCGGTGGTGGGCGTGCTGGTGCTCATGAGGGTTCCCGGGGGAGAGGGCTGGACGCTGACGAGGTCAGCGACGACAGCCCTGGGCGCCGACGCGACCGAGGTCGACGTGCCGGCGGCGGGTCAGGAACACGGGCACGGAGTCCACCAGGGTCACCCGGGCGGGTCAACGCAAGGTGACGGTCGTCCCCGCCGTCAGGCGCTGCGCGAGGGCTCCGGGGCGGCGGTGCAGTGCCCGGCGAGGTCGTCGAGCGGGAGCCCGAGCTCGGCGCACAGGGCGACCACGGTGAAGAACGCCGGCGTCGGGACGCGCCCCGTCTCGATCTTGCGCAGCGTCTCGGGCGACATCCCGACCGCCGCCGCCACCGACGTCATGCTCCGCGGGCCCCGCGCCGCACGCAGCACCTCGCCGAGGCGCTGCCCCCGCTCGTGTTCCTCGGCCGTCAGCGGCACGCGCACCATGACCGTGATACTAATACCGGGATAGTTATCCCGCGGAGAGAGTGCTGTCGATGATCGAGCTGAAGACCCCCGCCGAGATCGAGCGGATGCACGAGGCCGGCCGCTTCGTCGCGCACGTGCTGACGGAGCTGGGGGAGCGCGCGGCGGTCGGGGTCAACCTGCTCGACCTCGAGCAGCACGCCCGCGACCTCATCCGCGAGCACGGGGCCGAGTCCTGCTACTGGGACTACGCGCCGTCCTTCGGGCGCGGCCCGTTCCGCAACGTCGTGTGCCTGTCGGTGAACGACGCGGTCCTGCACGGCCTGCCGCACGACTACGTCCTGCGCGACGGCGACGTCCTGAAGATGGACCTCGCCGTCATGGTCGACGGGTGGGCGGCGGACTCCGCGCGCACCGTCATCGTCGGCACGCCCCGCGAGGACGACCGGCGGCTCGTCGCGGCGAGCGAGGAGGCCCTCGAGGCCGCCATCGCCGCTGCTCAGCCGGGCGGGAAGCTCGGCGACATCTCGGCCGCGATCGGGGCGGTCGCCGCCCGGCACGGCTACCCGGTGAACCTCGAGTTCGGCGGGCACGGGATCGGCCGCACGATGCACGAGGACCTGCACGTGCCCAACGACGGGCGCCCCGGCCGCGGGATGCGCCTGAAGCCCGGCCTCACCCTCGCCCTCGAGCCCTGGTTCGCGCGCACCACCGGGAAGATCGTCTTCGACCCCGACGGCTGGACCATCCGCTCCGCCGACGGCTCGCGGACCACCCACAGCGAGCACACCGTCGCCGTCACCGAGGACGGGCCGCGCGTCCTCACCCGCCGGGAGAACGAGCTCGCCGCCGTCTCGTAGACGGGCCCTCGTTGCGGCCGAACGGATGCCTGCGGTGAGATGTGCGCATGAGTCGCCGCGCCCTCGAGCCGTTCTGGCCGAGCCGGCGCGTGCAGGAGTTCGACCAGTGGTGTCGCCGGGCCGCGTGAGCGCCCGGGGTCGAGACGTGTCCTGAGATCCGCTCGCGCGGCCGGATCGTCGTGCCCACCATCCGGATCGATCCCGCGGAGGCTCTCCCGTGTCCGTCACCGACGAGTACCTGAAGAACAACGAGGCCTACGTCGCCTCCTTCCCGGGCGAGCTGCCCCTGCCGCCGGCGCGCAGGACCGCCGTCGTGGCCTGCATGGACGCCCGCGTCAACCCCTACGGCGCGCTCGGCCTGCACGAGGGCGACTCGCACGTCATCCGCAACGCCGGCGGCGTCGTCACCGACGACACGATCCGCTCGCTCGCGATCAGCCAGCACCTCCTCGGCACCGAGGAGATCGTGCTGATCCACCACACGGACTGCGGCATGGTGACCTTCACCGACGAGCAGTTCGCCGAGATCCTCGAGAAGGAGGCCGGCGAGCGCCCGTCGTGGTCGGCCAACGCGTTCCCCGACCTCGAGGCGGACGTCCGCGACTCGATCAAGCGCATCACCGACAGCTCGTTCGTCAAGAACAAGGGCTCGGTGCGCGGGTTCGTGCTCGACGTCGCGACCGGGAAGCTGAACGAGGTGAGCTGACGCCGACACGTGAGTGGTTCGGGTCGCCCTGGCGACCCGAACCACTCACCTGCGCGTCAGCGCATCTCCAGCGGGCGGGCGACGAGCGGCCGCCCGACGAGGCCCGCGGCGAGCGTGTCGCCGGCCTGCGGATCGACGAGCAGGAACGACCCGGTGGCCGCGATCTCGTCGTACTGGTCGAGCGGCAGCGGCTCGGAGACCGTCAGCGACGCCTGGCCCATGTCGTTGATGCCGAGCTCGCCCGGGTCCTCGACGACAGAGAGGTCTTCGGTGTCGAGCCGGTGGGTCACGGCGCCGACGATGACCTGCACCGTGCGGGTGCCGTGCTTGAGCAGCAGCCGCGCGCCGGGGCGCAGGGGCTTCTCGTGCAGCCAGGCGAGCGTCGCGTCGAACTCGGTGACCGGCTCGGGCGCGCCCGGCGCGGCGAGCACGGCGCCGCGGGCGATGCCGAGGTCGTCGGTGAGGCGCAGGACGACGCTCTGGCCGTCGTGGGCGGCGTCGAGCTCGCCGTCGAAGGTGTCGATGCCCTCGACGCGGGTGCGCTGCCCGTCGGGCAGGACCTCCACCTCGTCGCCGACGCGCACCGTGCCGGCCGCGACGAGCCCGGCGTAGCCGCGGTAGTCGGGGTGCGACTCGGTGCGCGGGCGCACCACGTACTGCACGGGGAACCGGAACGGCGCGGTGTGGTCGGCGCCCTCGACCGGCACCGACTCGAGGTGCTCGAGCAGCGTCGGGCCCTCGTACCAGGGCGTGTTCTCCGAGGCCAGGACGACGTTGTCGCCCTTCTTCGCCGACAGCGGGATCGCGACGACGTCGGACTCGGCGTAGCCGAGGGCGTCGGTGAGCCCCGTGAACTCCTTGGCGATCCGCCAGAAGGTGTTCTCGTCGTGGTCGACGAGGTCCATCTTGTTCACCGCGAGGACGAGCCGCGGCACGCGCAGCAGGCCCATCACCGCGACGTGGCGGCGGGTCTGCTCGACGACGCCGGCGCGGGCGTCCACCAGCAGCACGGCCAGCTGCGCGGTGGATGCGCCCGTCACCGTGTTGCGGGTGTACTGGACGTGGCCGGGGGTGTCGGCGAGGACGAACGACCGCTGCGGTGTCGCGAAGTAGCGATAGGCCACGTCGATCGTGATGCCCTGCTCGCGCTCCGAGCGCAGGCCGTCGACGAGCAGCGAGAGGTCCGGGTCGCCGCCGCCCTGCGTGGCGCGCTCCACGGCCTCCATCTGGTCGGCGAGCACCGACTTGGTGTCGTAGAGCAGCCGTCCGACCAGCGTCGACTTGCCGTCGTCGACGGATCCGGCGGTGGCGAGGCGCAGCAGGTCGGTCATCTCAGAAGTAGCCCTCTCGCTTCCGGTCCTCCATGGCGGCCTCCGAGAGACGGTCGTCGGCCCGCGTCGCGCCACGTTCGGTCAGCCGGCTCTCGCGCACTTCGGCGAGGACCTCGTCGAGGCTGGTCGCGGTGGACTCGACCGCGCCGGTGCAGGAGCCGTCGCCGACGGTGCGGTAGCGCACCGTCTTCGTGACGACCTCCTCGCCGTCGCGCGCCCCGCCCCACGGGCCGCTGGTCAGCCACATGCCGTCGCGGGAGAACACGTCGCGGGTGTGCGCGTAGTAGATCGACGGCAGCTCGACGCCCTCGCGGGCGATGTAGCGCCACACGTCGAGCTCGGTGAAGTTCGACAGCGGGAACACGCGCACGTGCTCGCCCGGCTTGTGCCGCCCGTTGTAGAGGTTCCACAGCTCGGGGCGCTGGCGCGACGGCTCCCACTGCCCGAAGGCCGTGCGCAGGCTGAACACCCGCTCCTTGGCCCGGGCGCGCTCCTCGTCGCGGCGCCCGCCGCCGAACACGGCGTCGTGGCGGTGCTCGGCGATCGCGTCGAGCAGCGGCGTGGTCTGCAGCGGGTTGCGGGTGCCGTCGGCGCGCTCGGACAGGCGCCCGTCGTCGATGTAGTCCTGCACGCGCGCGACCTCGAGCTCGAGGCCGTAGCGCTCGACGACCCGATCCCGGAACGACAGGACCTCGTCGAAGTTGTGCCCGGTGTCGACGTGCAGCACCGGGAACGGGATCGGCGCGGGCCAGAACGCCTTGGCGGCGAGGTGCACCAGCAGCATGGAGTCCTTGCCGCCGGAGAAGAGGATCACCGGGCGGTCGAACTCGCCGGCGACCTCGCGCATGATGTGGATGGCCTCGGACTCGAGGGCGTCGAGCTGGTCGGTGTGGAGCGTCTCCACGGCGGCGGCGGTCATCCGTGCAGCCCGCACTCGGTCTTGGAGAAGCCCGCCCAGCGCCCGCTGCGCGGGTCGGCGCCCGGGGCCGGCTTGGCGGTGCAGGGCGCGCAGCCGATCGACGGGTAGCCGGCGTCGACCAGCGGGTTGACCAGCACCGCGTGCTCGCGGATGTAGGTGTCCATCTGCTCGTCGCTCCAGTGCGCGATCGGGTTGATCTTGACCAGCCCGTGGCGCTCGTCCCAGGTGACCAGCGGCGTCGTCGCGCGGGTCGGGGCCTCGACGCGGCGCACGCCGGTGACCCAGGCGTCGTACCGCGCGAGCGTCTTCTTCAGCGGCTCGACCTTGCGCATGCCGCAGCACGCGCCGGGGTCGGTCGCGAAGAGGTCCTTGCCGTACTGCGCGTCCTGCTCGGCCACCGTCAGCTCGGGCTCGGCCTGGACGATCCGCACGCCGTAGACCTGCGCGACCGCGTCGCGGGTCCCGAGGGTCTCGGCGAAGTGATAGCCGGTCTCGAGGAACAGCACGTCGACGCCGGGGCGCGCCGCGGCGCCGAGCTCGACCAGCACCGCGTCCTGCATGTTCGAGGCCACGATCAGGTCCTCGCCGAAGGTCTCGGCGGCCCAGGCGAGGATCTCGCGGGTGAGCTCCTCGTGGCCCACCTCGCCCTCCCGCGCGGCGAACCGCTCACCGGCGGCGAGGGCCTCGGTGCGCAGGTCGTCCCTCGCGTCCGTCTCCGTGGTGGTCATGCTGGTCCCCTCACCGGCGACGCCGCCGGAGTGATGACGAAGGTGCTGCGGCAGTCGGCGCACTCCCACGCGCCCTGCGGCTCCTCGCGGGGCCGCAGGTCCTGCTCGCCGCAGTACGGGCAGTACTGCACCGCCAACCTCATGAGAGCTGCGCTTCTTCCGCGCGGACGACCCACTGGGCGAACCGCTCGCCGGTCTCCTTGTTCTCGGCGTAGGCGCGCACGAGCCGCTCGACGTAGTCGCCGAGGTCGGCCGAGAGCACCTTGTGCCCGCGCAGCTTGCGCCCGAAGCCGGCGTCGAGGCCGAGGCCGCCGCCGAGGTGCACCTGGAAGCCCGCAGCCGGGTTGCCCTCGGCGTCGTTGACGATCTGGCCCTTGAGGCCGATGTCGGCGACCTGGACCCGCGCGCAGGAGTTCGGGCAGCCGTTGAGGTGGATCGACACCGGGTGCTCGAGGGTGTCCTGGACGTCGGCGAGGCGCCGGTCGAGCTCCTCGACGAGCTCGCCCGCGCGGTTCTTCGTGTCGACGAAGGCGAGCTTGCAGAACTCGAGGCCCGTGCAGGCCATCGTCGCGCGGCGCCACGGCGTGGGCCGGGCGGGCAGGCCGAGGTGGTCGAGCGCGGTGGTCAGCCCGTCGAGGTTCGCCGGCGGCACGTCCAGCACCACGATCTTCTGGTACGGCGTGAGGCGGACGCGGCCCGAGCCGGCCTCCTCGGCGGCCTTCGCCACGCCGACGAGCGTCGAGCCGCTGGTGCGCCCGGCGGGCGGGGCGACGCCGACGTAGTGGTTGCCGTCGACCTGCTCGTGGATGCCGACGTGATCGATGGTGCCGGCGATCTCCTCGGGCGCCGGCCCGTCGATCAGCTTGCGCTCCAGGTACTCGTCCTCGAGGACCTGGCGGAACCTCTCGGGGCCCCAGTCGGCGAGGAGGAACTTCAGGCGGGCGCGGGTGCGCAGGCGGCGGTAGCCGTAGTCGCGGAAGACCTTCGTGACGCCGTGCCAGACGTCGGGGACCTCGTCGAGCGGCACCCAGGCGCCGAGGCGCACCGCGAGCTTCGGGTTCGTCGAGAGCCCGCCGCCGACGTGGAGGTCGAAGCCCGGGCCGTGCTCGGGGTGGACGACGCCGACGAAGCTGATGTCGTTGACCTCGTGGGCGATGTCCTGCTGCCCGGAGATCGCCGTCTTGTACTTGCGCGGCAGGTTCGACAGCGACTTGTCGCCGATGAACCGCTCGACGATCTCCTCGATGGCCGGCGTGCCGTCGATGATCTCGTCCTTGCTGATCCCCGCCACCGGCGAGCCGAGGACGACGCGCGGGCAGTCGCCGCAGGCCTCGGTGGTGGAGAGGTTGACGGCCTCGAGCCGGCGCCAGATCTCGGGGACGTCCTCGACGCGGATCCAGTGCAGCTGGATGTTCTCGCGGTCGGTGACGTCGGCGGTGTCGCGGGCGAAGGTCTGGGAGATCTCGCCGATGACCCGCAGCTGCTCGGTGGTGAGGCCGCCGCCGTCGACGCGCACCCGCATCATGAAGTGCGGGGCGTCGAGGAGCTCCTCCTCCACGTGGCCGGTGTCGGTGCCCGGGAAGCCCTCGGCGCGCTGGGTGTAGAGCCCCATCCAGCGGAAACGTCCGCGCAGGTCGGCCGGGTCGATGGAGTCGAACCCGCGGTGGGCGTAGATGTTCTCGATCCGCGCCCGCACGTTGAGCGGGTTGTCGTCCTTCTTCGACTGCTCGTTCTTGTTGAGCGGCTCCCGGTAGCCCAGCGCCCACTGGCCCTCGGCCTTGCCCTTGCGGGCGCGGGCCGGCTTGGGCTTCGGCGGCACGTCCTCGGTGGCCCCGGGGTGCCGCAGCGGGGTGGTCTCCGCGTACGACTCCTCCGAGGTCGCGGCCTTCTCGGACGACGGGGCGCCGGAACTAGCGGCCATGGTTCGGGGTTCCTCCGGGTGGTGCACGGGCGCGCGCGGGCACGACGAGGACAGGCCTCGTGGGCGGGGGCGCGCGGGGTCCGCTCGGGCGTGGTGGCGGGGGATCGCGCTCGTCAGGCGCGGCAGAGCGCGCTGGACTGGCGCTCGAGGTCGACGTGACGTCGACTCACGAGGAGATCGCCCGGCGCAGACATGCCCACAACCCTGCCATGAGCAGGGCGATTTTTTCCACGTGAGGTTGCCCGCTCTACTGCGCGAAGGGGATGGCGGCCGGCGCCGACTCCCGGGCACCCGCCGGGTGCTCCCACAGCCCCCGGCGGCCCAGCTCGGGCAGGACGCCCTCGCCGACCCAGTAGGCCTCCTCGAGGTGCGGGTGGCCCGAGAGGACGAACTCGGTGATCCCGAGGTCGTGGTACTCGGCGATCCGGTCGGCGACCTCGGTGTGGCTGCCGACGAGCGCCGTGCCCGCCCCGCCGCGCACGAGCCCCACGCCCGCCCAGAGGTTGGGCGCGACCTCGAGGTCGGCGGCCGTCTTCGTCCCGCCCGAGTGCAGGGCGCGCATGCGCTTCTGCCCCTCCGACTCGCTTCGCGACAGGCCCGCCTGCACCTCCTCGATCATCGCGTCGGGGATGCCCTCGAGGTACTTCTCGGCCTGGGCCCACGCGGCGTCGGAGGTGTCGCGGGTGATGACGTGCAGGCGGATGCCGAAGCGCACCTCGCGGCCCTGCGCGGCGGCGAGCCCGCGGATCCACTCGACCTTCTCGCGGACCTGCTCAGGCGGCTCGCCCCAGGTCAGGTACACGTCGACGTGCCGGGCGGCGACCTCGCCCGCCTTCGGCGACGAGCCGCCGAAGTAGACCGGCGGCACCGGGTCGGGCACGCGGGTCAGCGCGGCCTCCTCGACGTGGATCTGCTCGCCGTCGAGCGTGACCGTCTCGCCCGCCCAGAGCCGGCGGCACACCTCGAGGAACTCGCCGGTGCGCACGTAGCGGTCGTCCTTGCCGAGGAAGTCGCCGTAGGCGCGCTGCTCGGTGGGCTCGCCGCCGGTGACGACGTTGAGCAGCAGGCGGCCCTGCGAGTGGCGCTGGAAGGTCGCGGCCTGCTGCGCGGCGAGCGTGGGGGAGATGACCCCGGGGCGGAACGCGACGAGGAACTTCAGCCGCTCGGACTCGGCGACGAGCATCGCCGTGGTCAGCCAGGCGTCCTCGCACCACGCGCCGGTGGGGGTCAGGGCGCCCTCGAAGCCGACGGTCTCGGCGGCGCGGGCGATCTGGGCCAGGTAGCCGATCTCGGCGGGCCGCACGGCGTCGGCCGCCGTCGTCGCGACGCCGTGGCCGCCGCCGACGAGGCCGCGCGAGTCGCCGTAGGTGGGCAGGAACCAGTGGGCGGTGAGGCTCATGGGTGTCTCCGGTCAGAGCGTCTCGAGGGGCGTGGCCCGCAGGGCGGCGACGGTGCTGACGACCCCGGCGAGCGCGAGGTACCCCGCCGCGAGCCAGGGCGTGCCGCCGCCGAGGGCGAGCAGCGAGGTCAGGATCAGGGGCGTCAGCCCCGAGGCGTAGATGCCGCCGCCCTGGAAGGCGAGCGACATGCCGGTGTAGCGGGTGCGGGTCGGGAAGACCTCGGCGAACAGCGTCGACTCCGCCCCGCTCGTCAAGCCGTAGGAGAGGCCGAGCATGACGAGCAGGGCGACGGTGACCAGGGCGATCGAGCCCGTGCCGATGAGCGCGAAGGCCGGGAAGACACCGAGCACGAGCACGACGCACCCGATCGCGAACACCCGCCCGCGCCCGATCCGGTCACCCCAGGCGCCGGCGATCGGGACGACGACCGCGCTCGCGACCGCGGCCACCGTGACGGCGACCAGCACCTGGGTGCGCGGCATCCCGAGCGTCGCCACGGCGTAGGTCAGGACGAACACGCCCCAGGTGTTGAACGAGGCGCCCTCGGCCCAGCGGGCGAGCAGCGTCCAGCCGAGGTTGCGGCGCGACGGCGGGTCGCGCAGGACGTCGACGGCCGGGACGCGCGAGGTCTCGGCGGCGGCCTGCATGCGGCGGAACGCCGGCGTCTCCATCACCGCGAGCCGCACGACGAGCCCGACGCCGACGAGCACGAGGCTCGCGATGAACGCGACGCGCCAGCCCCAGGACAGGAAGGCGGCGTCGTCCATGACGAGCCCGAGCAGGGCGAAGACCCCGGTGCCGAGCGCGAGCCCCAGGCCCAGCCCGATCTGCGGGGTCGAGCCGTAGAGGCCGCGCCGGCCGTTCGGGGCGTACTCGACGGCCATCAGCACCGCGCCGCCCCACTCGCCGCCGATCGCGATGCCCTGGACGATCCGCAGCAGCACGAGCAGGACGGGGGCGGCGACGCCGATCGCGGCGTAGGTCGGCAGGAACCCGATGCCGGCGGTCGCCAGGCCGGTCAGGGCCATGGTCACGATCAGCGTCTCGCGCCGGCCGACCCGGTCGCCGATGTGGCCGAAGATCAGCCCGCCGATCGGGCGGGCGACGAAGCCGACCGCGAACGTCGCGAACGACAGCAGCGTCGCGACCGTCGGGTCGTTGTCGCCGTAGAACAGTGCCGGGAAGACGATCCCGGCGGCGGTGGCGAACAGGAAGAAGTCGTACCACTCGATCGTGGTGCCGATGAGGCTCGCGACCAGCACCGTGCGGGGGCTGGTGGAGTCGTGCTGGTCGAGCGCGGGCGCGGCGGCCGTGGTCATGGGTGTCCTCTGCGACGGCGTGCGGGCGGGGGCCTCAGCACGCCGGGCAGAGGGCGCTCGCGAGCCGTCCGAGATCCACGTGGCGGCGGGCCACGAGGAGCAGACGGGGAGCGCGCACGGATCGACCGTGCCATCCGTGATCGCCCGGTTCCAGCGGGGGAGCGCCGTCGGTGACCTTCGCCGCAGCGGGGTTTGCCCCCGGTCAGTTCGGTGCGCACTCATCGCCTCGGCCGCCGGGAGGGACTGCTCACGTCCGGCGGACGGGCTACTCGGCGGGCGGGCGCAAAATGGACCGGTGCCTTCCGTCCCCCCGTCCGGCGAGCCGGCGCCCGCCGACGGTGCCCTCCCGCCCGCGTCGCTGACCGGGCTCGGCACGCGCCCGTTCGGGGTCTACGTGCACGTGCCGTTCTGCGCGACGCGCTGCGGGTACTGCGACTTCAACACCTACACGGCCTCCGACCTGGGGCTCACCAGCAGTGACGACCCCGCGTCGCCGGCCTCGTGGCTCGAGGGGCTGCGCCGCGAGCTCGACCTCGGGGCGCGCGTGCTGGGGGCGGCGCCCCCGGCCGACACCGTCTTCCTCGGCGGCGGCACCCCGTCGCTGCTCGGCGCCGAGGGTCTCGTCGCGGTGCTCGACGCGGTGCGGGCGTCGTTCGGGCTACGGCCGGGCGCCGAGGTGACCACCGAGGCCAACCCCGAGTCGACGACCCCCGGGCTGCTCGCCGCGATCGCCGACGCCGGCTACACGCGCCTCTCGCTCGGGATGCAGTCCGACGTCGACCACGTCCTCGCCGTCCTCGACCGCCGGCACACGCCGGGGGCGGCGGTGTCGGTGGCCTCGGCCGCGCTGGACGCCGGCCTGCGCCACGTCAACCTCGACCTCATCTACGGCACGCCGACCGAGACCGACGACGACCTGCGCCGCTCGCTCGACGCCGTCCTCGCCTCGGGCGCGGACCACGTCTCGGCGTACGGGCTGATCGTCGAGGAGGGGACGGCGCTGGCGCGGCGCATCGCGCGCGGCGAGATCCCGATGCCCGAGGACGACGTGCTCGCCGACCGCTACGAGATCGTCGACGACGTGCTCACCGAGGCCGGCTTCGGCTGGTACGAGGTGTCCAACTGGGCGCGCTCGGACGCGGCGCGGTGCCGCCACAACCTGGGCTACTGGGGCGGCGGCGACTGGTGGGGCGCCGGTCCGGGCGCGCACTCGCACGTCGGCGGGACCCGTTGGTGGAACGTGCGCCACCCGGCCCGCTACTCGGCGGCGCTGGCGGAGGGCCGCTCGCCCGCCGAGGCCCGCGAGCGCGTGACGCCCGACGAGGCGCACCTCGAGCAGGTGCTGTTGGAGCTCCGGACGTCGGACGGGCTGGCGGTGTCCGCGCTGGCCCCCGCCGGCCGTGACGCCGGGGATGACGCGGCCCGCGACGGCCTCCTCGCCCCCGACGCCTGGGCCGGTGGCCGCGCGGTGCTCACCCGCCGCGGGCGCCTGCTCGCCGACGGCGTGGCGCTGGCGCTCGCGGAGCGCTGAGGCTCAGCGGCCCAGCGCCGCGCGCAGGTCCCCGAACAGCTCGCTCCGGGTCGCCGAGCCCAGGCGCTGGCGCAGACGGGCGACGTGGTGCTCGACGGTCTTCGCCGACAGGAACAGGCGCGCGCCGATCTCCCGGTAGGTCAGGCCCTCGACGACGAGCGCCGCGACCTCGCGCTCCCGGTCGCTGAGCACGACGCCCGAGGTCCGGGGCGCGGGCACGTCGGGGGTGTCCGAGGTGTCCGGGTGCAGATCCCGCGCGCACGCCAGCAGCGACGAGATCGCGCGCCGGTCGGTGGTGCGCAGGGCGGCCTCGCCGGCGAGGCGGGACCCGTCCCACCCGAGCCCGGCGGCGCGCAGACCGGTCGCCGCGGCCGTGACCTCGTCGGGGTCGACGTCGCCGTCCAGCACGCGCAGCCAGGCGGCGGCGGCGCGGGCCGGCGCCACGGCCGGGTGCGCGACCTGCGCGGCGTCGGCCAGCGCCTGCGCGTGGACGGCGGCGAGCGCGGACTGCTCGGTGGCGATCGCGTACTGCAGGCCGTACCAGTGCCACGGCGTGCTCCACAGCGCCGGCTCCCCGAGCGCCGCCAGCAGGGCGCTGCCATCGTCGAGGTGCGGCGCCACCCAGCCCTGCTCGCCGAGCCGTGCCGCCGCGAGGGCGAGCTCGCCGACGGGCAGGAGCACGTAGAGGTCGACGGGGTGGCGCACGAGCGCCTCCCGGGCCCGCGCCCAGAGGTCCAGCAGGGCGCGCACGTCCCCGGCCCGGCGGGCGAGCGCGACGTCGAGGGCCACGGCGACCAGCTCGTCGCGCGGCTCCACCGTCTCCGGCCCGGCCTCGCCGGCGCGGGCCCGCCACGTCCGGGCGCCGGCGGCGTCGCCGGCCGCGAGCGCGCACCAGGCCCGCAGCAGCAGGTGGCGGCGGCGGTGGGCGGGTCCGCCGAGGTCGAGCGCGAGCGCCCGGTCGAGCAGCGGCCCGGCGAGCTCGGGCTCCCCGCGGTGCAGGGCGACGAGGGCGCCGAGCGCGGCCGGGGTGTCGCCGCGAACCGCGGGGCGGTCGCACACCGCCAGCGCCGCGGCCGCGCGGCTGAGCAGGGACAGGGCCGCCGACGAATCGCCGGTGACGGTCGCCAGCGCGCCGCGGGCGGTGAGCACGTCGGCGGCGTCGGCGAGGCCGGGGGCGTCGTCGTCGGCCGACACCACGGCGGCCGTCGCCTCGTCGAGCGCCCCCACCCCGAGCAGCGCCACGGCGGCGTCGGGCGCGCTCGCGCCCTGGCGCCGCGCGAGCCATCGGTGCAGGTCGGCGCTGCGCGAGAGCAGCCCGCGGTGGGGCAGGACCGCGGCGAGCACGGCGGCGGCGCGGAGCTGCCCGTCGGGGTCGGAGCGGTCGCGCAGCGCGGCGTCGGCGGTGCGCAGGGCGGCGTCGAGGTCGCCGGTGCGGGCGGCCTGCTCGGCGGGGTCGGCCCCCTCGTCGGACGGGGGCGGGGCGGTGTGGACGGCGGTCACGTCGTCTCCTCGGTGTCGCCGGAGGACGGAGCGGGAGCCGACGAGGACGGCTCGGACGGCTCCTCGACGCTGCGCGTCTCCTCGGCCGGCGGGTCGGGCTCACCGGTGGGCTCCGGCTCCTCCGACGGTGGCTGGTCGTCCGACGGCGCCTGCTCGACCGGTGACGAGGGCGGGTCCGGCTCGGTCGCCGCGGCGGGCGTGGCCGCGACGGTGACCGGACCGGTCGGGGCCTCGGCCGTCCTCGCGGCCGCGGGGGTCGCGACGGCCGGGGCGACCGCGGGGGAGGCCGCGGGGGAGGCCGCCGGGGCGGCGGCCCCGACCGGCCCGGTGCCGGGGGGCGGCACCGGGCCGGGGCCCGACACGGGACCGCCGCCGGGAAGAGCGGGGTCCGTCGGACCGAGGGGCGTCACCTCGCCGAGGGGGCGGGCGACGACGGTGGGGGGTGGCGGCGGCACCGTGAGCGCGGCCGCCGGGGTGCCGAACGCGTCGTGCAGCGCGCCGCGCACGGAGTCGGTGACGGCCTCGTCGAGCGGCAGGGGGACGGCGACCGCGACGGCCACCGCCGCCACGAGCACCCCGGAGGCGACGAGGGCGCGCCGGCCGCGCCGGGGCGGGTCGGCGTCGGGCGACCCGGCCGCGTCGCTCAGGGCCACGACGGTCGAGGGCGGGCGCTCGGGTCCGCGGGGCCGGACCGGGACCTCGGCGTCCTCGACCGCCTCCCCGCGCGCCGCGACGGCCGCGCCGAGGGCGACGACGGTCAGCGGGTCCGCGTCGGCGGAGACCGGCCGGCCCAGCGCCTCGGTGAGCAGGCGCGCGACCAGCGGGATCGTCGACGACCCGCCCGCCAGCAGCACGTGGTCGACCTCGGTCGGGGTCACGCCCGCGTCCGCCAGCGCGGCCCCGAACTCCTCGACGGTCGCCGCGACGGTGTCGTGGATGCGCGCCTCGAAGTCGGCGCGGCCGAGGCGCACGGTGCGGTGGCCGGACGGGAGGACGACGGGGACGGCGACCTCGGTGTCGGCCGAGAGCGCCTCCTTGGCCTCGACGCAGTCGCGGCGCAGCCGGTGCAGCGCCTGCCAGCTCTCCGGGTCGTCGGGGTCGAGCTCGGCGAGCGCGTCGGCGACCTCGGCGCGCACGTGGGCGAGGACCGCCTCGTCGAAGTCGATGCCCCCGACCCGGTCCAGGCCGCGGGGCGTGCCGAGCAGGGTGACGGTGCCGTCCGCCGCGCGGCGGGCGACGGCGGCGTCGAAGGTGCCGCCGCCGAGGTCGTAGACGGCCGTGGTGACGGCGTCCTCGGCGCCCCCGCCGACGGTCACCGGCCGCCGCAGCGCCGCGTGCCCGAGGACCGCGGCGTGCGGCTCGGCGAGCAGCTCGACGTCGGCGAGCCCGGCGAGCGCCGTCCGCAGGCGGGTGCACCGGAAGTCCCCCCAGGTCGCGGGGTGCGTGACGACCACCCGCCGCGCCGGCCCGCCCTCGCGCTCGGCGACCCGGGCGAGCACCCATGCCACGATCGCGGCCGCGACGTCCTCGGCCGGCCAGGGCTCGCCGCCCACCACGGGCGGGACGTCGTCGCCGAGGCGCCGCTTGACCTCGCGCACGACGCGGTCGGGCTCGTCGCCGGCGCGGCGCTCGGCGCTCTCGCCGACCAGCACCGTCCCGTCGGCGCCGCGGTACACGACCGACGGGACCACCGCGAGGCGGCTCCCGAGCGCCACCGTCTCCGGGTGCGCACCCCCGTCACGCAGGACCGCCGCCGCCGTGGAGGTCGTCCCGAGATCGATGCCGAGGTCGTACGTCATGGCCGCCCCCCACCCAGTCACCCGAAAACTCCGTCACCCACCGTTCGGCATTGATGTACCGAACGTGCTCAGCGGCGAGGTTAGGCGGCATTCGGGCTAACACCTAGTCCACTTAGCCCACACGGGGGGTGGACATCGGGGTCGCACGTCCGGACCCCCCGTCCCGGACGGCCCAGTGGGGGCGGATCCCCCGAGCCCCCTCCCCGGGATGCGGGCCGATCCCCGCTGTCCCGGACCCCGGATCTTCCTAGCTTTCGTCGGCACCGGACGACGGCTCCGGACACGACGACGGAGGTGGCCCGATGCCCACGACGGAAGCCAAGACGCTCCTGCAGTTCCTCCTCGACCTGTTCCGCGACCCGGTCGCGCGGGCCGAGTTCCTCGCCGACCCGACGTGCTCCCTGCAGTCGGCGGGCCTCGAGGACCTCACGTTCGACGACGTCCGCGACGCGGTGCCGCTGGTGATGGACCACGCGCCGGCCGCCGTCGCGGCGCGCTACGACGAGGACGTCCGCGACGGCGTGCTCGACGGCCCCGGGGGCGGGGGCGGCGGCGCCGCCCGGATCGCCGCGGTGGACGACGACTGGTCGGGGCCGGGCGGCTGGCACGGCGGCGGTGGCGGCGGTGCCTGGCACGGCGGCGGGGGACACGGCGGCGGCGGTGGCTGGCACGGCGGTGGCGGTCCCGGGGCCGCGGTCCCGGGCGTCACGGAGATCGACCGCGTGATCGCCCACCTGTCGGTCGCGACGACGACCTACCACTTCGACAGCCACGACACGGTGCTCAACCAGATCATCGACCAGGACATCGTCGCCGGCGGCGACGTCGTCCAGGACGTCGACCTGAGCCCGACGGTGGCCTCGGGCGCCGGCGCGGTCGCGGTCGGCGACGACCTCGACGGCACGGTCGTCACCGGCGCCGGCGCGATCGTCGGCGACGGCAACCAGGTGGTCGACGACGGCACCGCCGTGCTCGGCGACGGCACCGCGGTGGGCGGCGGTCTCGCCGCCGGCGTCGGGGGTGCGGTGTCGATCGGCGGTGACGCGGCGGGCGGCACCGTCGCCACCTCGGGTGAGGGCGACGTGCTCGTCGAGGGCGGCGCCGGCGACCTGACCAGCGACGACGACGTCACGATCTCGGACTCCGGCAACACGACGGAGGACAACGACGTCACGATCTCGGACTCCGGCAACACGACGGAGGACAACGACGTCACCGAGGACAACGACGTCACGATCACCGACTCGGGCAACACGACCGAGGACAACGACGTCGACAACAGCGTCACCGAGGACAACGACGTGACCGAGGACAACGACGTCACGGAGGACAACGACGTGACGGAGGACAACGACGTCACGGAGGACAACGACGTGACGGAGGACAACGACGTCGACAACAGCGTCACCGAGGACAACGACGTGACCGAGGACAACGACGACGTCGACATCGAGGTCGACGACGTCGACGTGGACCTCTTCCCCTGATCGGGTCCGGTCACACGCAGTAGCATCTGCTGGCTGTTCGGTGACGGGCGGTGCTCGGCGAGGTCGAGCACCGCCCGTCGACGACGGGGGAGCGCATGACCACGACGACGACCACGACAGGACCCGCGAGGACCGGGCGGCGCGAGGCGGCCGCGGTCCTCGACGCGGCGGTGGCGATCGCCCGCGACCTGGGTCGCGACGACGTCGCCGCCTCGCTCGCGCGCAACGGGAGCCGCCTGCTCGACCCGGGCGCCCGGGTGCTCGTCGTCGGCGACTACAAGCAGGGCAAGAGCAGCCTCGTCGACGCGCTCGTCGGCGCGGACCTCTGCCCTGCGCACCCCGACGTCGCGACGGCCCTGCCGACCGTCGTCGCGCACGCCGACGAGCCGTACACGGTGCTCGTGGGCGCGCACGGGCGCGAGGACGTCACCGCCGCGCGCCTCGCGGGCGCGGTGACGGCGCGGGACGACCCGGCGTGGATGCAGGCCGAGATCGGGCGGGCGGTCCCGCTGCTCGCCGAGGGCCTCACGCTGATCGACACCCCGGGCGCGGGCGGGCCCGGCGGGGCGCCGGCGGCCGCGGTGCTCGCCGAGCTGCCCGCCGCGGACGCGGTGCTGCTGGTCAGCGACGCGTCGCGGGAGCTCGCGGCCGGCGAGGTCGAGCTGCTGCGGGCGGCCGTGGCGCATGTCGCCACGGTCGTCGTCGCCCTCACCCGCACCGACCTGCACCCGGCCTGGCGCGAGGTGCGCGACCTGGACCTCGCCCTCCTCGCCGAGCGGGGGCTCACGGTCGAGGTGGTCGGGGTGTCGGCGGAGCTCGAGCGCCACGGCCGCACGCGGGGGGATACCGAGACAGGCCGGGAGCTCGAGGTCGCCTCCGGGATCCCGGCGCTGCGCGACCTGCTGCGCCGTCGTGTCGTCGAGCCCGGCGGGCGCCGGGCGGAGCGGGCGGTGCACCGGCACGTCGCGGAGGTCCTCGGGGACCTGCGCGCGGTCCCGGTCGTCGAGCTCGCCGCGCTGGAGGGACCCGAGCGGGCCCGCGAGCTCGACGAGGCGCTCGCCGCGGCGACCGCCCGGGCGGCGGCGACCAAGGAGCGCTCGGCGCGCTGGCAGCAGACGCTCGCCGACGGCGTCGCCGACCTCACGTCCGACATCGAGTGGGACCTGCGCGACCGCGTCCGGCAGGTCGTGCGGACCGCGGAGGAGACGCTCGAGGAGGTCGACCCCGCCCAGGTCTGGGACCAGTTCGAGCCGTGGCTCGCCGAGGAGGTCGGCCGGGCGGTCGCGACCACCTACCTGTGGGCGGGGGAGCGCACGTGGTGGCTCGCCGAGCGGGTCGCGGCGCACTTCGCCGATCCCGGCTCGGAACCCGACCGTGCCCCCGTGCCCGCCGGCCGGTTCACCGCCGAGCTGTCGGTCCTGCCCGAGCTCGCGACGCCCGACCTCGACCGGATGGCGCTCACCCAGGGGCTCCTCGTCGGCCTGCGCGGTTCCTACGGCGGCGTCCTCATGGTCGGACTCGTGACGACGCTGTCGGGGATGGCGCTGATCAACCCGTTCTCGGTCGGCGCCGGGGTGCTGCTCGGCGGGCGCACGCTGCGCGACGAGCGCCGCCGCGCCCTGCGGCGTCGCCGGCTCGACGCCCGCCGGGTGGTCCGCCAGCACGCCGACGAGGTGCAGTTCGTCGTCGGCAAGCACACCAAGGACATGCTCCGCGAGGTCCAGCGCACCCTGCGCGACCACTTCGCCGGGCGGGCCGACGAGGTCGCCCGGGGTGCCGCCGAGGCCGTCGCGGCCGCCACCGGGGCGCGCGACCTCGACGCCCAGGTGCGTCGCCGCCGCACCGCCGAGGTCCGGGCGCAGCTCGCGCGCCTCGACGACGTCCTCGCCCGGTGCGCCGCGTGAGCGCCCTCGCCGGGCGCACCCGCGCCGTCCTCGACCGCGCCCTGGCCGTCTACGCCGCCGACCCGGCGGCCGCGGCCGTGCTCCGCGCCCACCGCGACCGCCTCGACGGCCCCCTGCGCGTGGCGCTGGCCGGCACCCTCAAGGCGGGCAAGTCGACGCTGCTCAACGCGCTGGTCGGCGAGCAGATCGCGCCCACCGGGACCGCGGAGTGCACCCGCGTCGTCACCACCTACCGCGACGCCCCGAGCGCGCGGATCACCGCGATCCCCCGCGACGGGACCCCACCGACCGACCTGCCCGTCGTGCACCGCCGCGGCGCGCTCGTCATCGACCTCGGCGGCACCGCCGAGCGGCTGCGCGAGCTGCGCGTCGACTGGCCCTCGGCGAGCCTGCGGGCCGTCCACCTGATCGACACCCCGGGCGCGGACTCCACCCGCCCCGGCGTCGCGGGCCGGGCGCGCGCGTTCCTGTCCGCCGAGCAGGAGGACGAGGACGGGGCCGACGTGGTCCTGCACCTCGTGCGCCACCTGCACGACGCGGACGTCGCCTTCGCCGAGACGGTGGGCGAGCGCGCGGCGCGCGGCATCGGTCCGGCGGGCACCGTGGCCGTCCTGTCCCACGCCGACGAGATCGGCGGCGGGCGCCTCGACGCGCTGATGACCGCCGCCCAGGTCGCCCGCCGCTACCGCGCGGACCCGGCCCTGCGGCGGCACTGCCGCACCGTGGTGCCGGTCGCGGGCCTGCTCGCCGAGACCGCCCGGACCCTGCGCGCCACCGAGTTCGCCGCGGTCCGGGATCTCGCGAGCACGCCGCGGGAGGACGTCGAGGACCTGCTCCTCTCGGCCGACCGCTTCCTCGACGGGCGGTTCCCCGAGGCGCTCGAGCGCCGGGAGCGCCGGGCCCTGCTCGACCGGTTCGGGCTCCACGGGCTGCGCCTCGCGACCACGCTGGTCCGCCGCGGCGCCACCGACTCCGCGGGCCTCGCCGCCGAGCTCGTCCGCCGCAGCGGCCTGGAGGACCTCCGCGCCGTCGTCGGCACCCAGCTCGTCGCGCACGGCGACGTCTTCCGGGCCCGCGCCGCGCTCGGCGCGCTCGGGCGCGTGCTGCACACCGTGCCGAGCCCCCGCGGCGGCGGCGACACCGCCGAGCTCGCCGCCGCCGTCGAGCGCGTGCTCACCGGCGCGCACGAGTTCGCCGAGCAGGACGCGCTGGTGGCGCTGCAGGCCCGCGGCGGCCCGGACGAGGAGGCGCGCCGGCTGCTCGGCGGCGACGGCCCGGGGGCGACCGCACGGCTCGGCGCGCCCTCCGACGCGGCCCCCGACGACGTCCGCGGGCTCGCCCTCGACGCGCTCGCCCGGTGGCGCCGGGCGGGGGAGGACCCGCGCGCCGACCGGGCCCGCGCCGACGTCGCGCGCGTCGTCGTCCGCAGCGTCGAGGGGATCCTGGCCGGGCGCTCCGGAGGTTGAGCCCGGGCGGCGCCACTTCGTTGACAGCACCCTCGGCGTCCCACGGACGCCGCGCCCCGGCTCGCCTACGATGGGACGGACCCGACGGCCACGGCGAGGAGGTGTGCGCGGTGAACGCCGAGGAGCGCCGCGTCGCCGTCCTGCGCGCGATCGTCGCGGACTTCGTCGCCACCAACGAGCCGGTCGGCTCGAAGGCGCTCGTGGAGCGTCACAACCTGGGCGTCTCCAGCGCCACCGTGCGCAACGACATGGCGGCGCTCGAGGAGGACGGCTACATCGCCCAGCCGCACACCAGCGCCGGGCGCGTCCCCACCGACAAGGGCTACCGCCTCTTCGTCGACCGGTTGCACCAGGTCAAGCCGCTCTCGGCCGCGGAGCGCCGGGCGATCACGACCTTCCTCGAGGGCGCGGTCGACCTCGACGACGTGCTCAAGCGCAGCGTGCGCCTGCTCGCCCAGCTCACACGGCAGGTCGCCGTCATCCAGTACCCGACGCTGACCCGCTCGACGGTGCGCCACCTCGAGGTCGTGCGGCTGACGCCGGCGCGCCTGATGCTCGTGCTGATCACCGACACCGGCCGGGTCGACCAGCGCGTCGTCGACCTCGGCGACGTCCTCGACGAGGACGACGTGTCGCGGCTGCGGGCGCTGCTCAACAACGCGCTGGTCGGGCAGCCGCTGGCGACGGCGTCGGCGCGGATGTCCGAGCTGCCCGACGACGCCCCGGCCGGCCTGCGCTCGCCGCTGCTCAGCGTGGCCGCGGTGCTGCTCGAGGCCCTGCTGGAGCGCCCCGAGGAACGCCTGGTGCTCGGCGGCACGGCCAACCTCACCCGGGCGGGCACGGACGCCGGGGCGCTGCGCGGCATGCTGGAGGCGCTGGAGGAGCAGGTGGTGGTGCTGCGCCTGCTCACCTCGGCGAGCGACCCGGAGCGGGTCACGGTGCGGATCGGCGAGGAGAACGAGTCCGAGGACCTGTGGAGTGCCTCCACGGTGTCGATCGGGTACGGAGCTTTATCTTCTCTCGGGCAGGGAACCACCGCCCTGGGCGGGATGGGCGTCGTGGGACCGACGCGGATGGACTACCCGAGCGCGATCGCGGCGGTGCGTGCGGTCGCGCGCTACGTCGGTGAGATCGTCGGGGGACGCTGAGTGCCCGTTCGACCGGGCGCCGGCACGATGAGACAGGACGGACGAGGACCAGCGTGGCGAAGGACTACTACGGAATCCTGGGCGTGTCCCGGGAGGCGGACGACGCCGAGCTCAAGCGGGCCTACCGCAAGCTCGCCCGCGAGCTGCACCCCGACGTCAACCCCGACGCCGAGACGCAGGCGCGGTTCCAGGACGTCAAGAACGCCTACGAGGTCCTGACCGACCCGCAGAAGCGGCGCATCGTCGACCTCGGCGGCGACCCGCTCGAGACCCGCGGCGGCGGTGGCGGCGGCGCCGGGGGCTTCTCCGCGGCCGGCTTCGGCGGCCTCGGCGACATCATGGACGCGTTCTTCGGCGCCGCCGGGGCCACCGGCGGGCGCGGGCCGCGCAGCCGGGTGCAGCCGGGCGAGGACGCGCTCATCCGCATCGACCTCACGCTCGAGGAGTGCTCGACGGGCGTCGCGCGCGACCTCACCGTCGACACCGCCGTGCTCTGCGAGAAGTGCCACGGCGGCGGCGCGGAGCCGGGCACGCGCACCGAGACCTGTGACACCTGCGACGGCCGCGGCGAGATCCAGAACGTGCAGCGCTCGTTCATCGGCCAGGTCGTCACGGCCCGCGCCTGCCCGGTCTGCCGCGGCACCGGCGAGATCATCCCGAGCCCCTGCTCGCAGTGCGGCGGCGACGGGCGCGTGCGGTCCCGGCGCACGGTCACCGTGCAGGTGCCCGCGGGCGTCGGCGACGGCATGCGCATCCGGATGGCCAACCAGGGCGAGGTCGGGCCCGGCGGCGGACCGGCCGGTGACCTGTACATCGAGGTCTCCGAGGAGCGCCACGAGTACTTCACCCGCGACGGCGTCGACCTGCACTGCCACGTCAGCCTGCCGATGACCGCGGCCGCCCTGGGCACGACGCTGCCCCAGCGCACCCTCGAGGGCGAGGAGGAGCTGACGATCGAGGCGGGCACGCAGCCGAACACCACCCTCACCCTGCGCGGGCGTGGGATGCCCCGCCTGCGCTCGACGGGGCGCACCGACGGGCGCGGCGACCTCCTGGTGCACCTCGACGTCCAGGTGCCCGACCGCCTCGACACCCGCCAGACCGAGCTCCTGCGCGAGCTCGCCGAGCTGCGCGGCGAGGAGCGCCCGGATCTGGCCCACCGCAACGGCCTGTTCGGCCGCCGGCGCTCGGGTGGTCGCACGCGGTGAGCCTGCGGTGAGCTCGCGGGGGCGGGCAGGGGGGACACCGGACGTGGGGGCCGACCCGACGGCTGGTCCGACGGCATGGTCGCGGCCCGCGCTGTTCTGGGTCGACGCGGTGCCCGGGAGCGGCGAGGTCGTGCTCGACGGCGCCGAGGGGCGCCACGCCGCCGACGTGCGCCGGGTGCGTCCCGGCGAGGTCGTGCTGATCGGGGACGGCGCCGGCACGCGGGCCCGGGCGCGGGTCACCGAGGTGGGCAAGAGCCGGGTGACGACGACCGTGCTCGAGCGCCGCTCGGAGGACGAGGCGCCGCTGCGCATCACGCTGGCGCAGGCCCTGGTCAAGGGCGACCGCGCCGAGCTCGCCGTCGAGCTCGCCACCGAGGCGGGCGTCGACGCGATCCTGCCGTGGCGCGCCGAGCGCTGCGTGGCGCGCTGGGACGACGGGGTGCGCGGCGAGAAGGCGCTCGCGAAGTGGCGGGCCACCGCCCGCGAGGCGGCCAAGCAGGCGCGCCGGGCCCGGGTGCCCGACGTCGCGCCGCCCGCCACCACCGGCGACCTCGCGGCCCGCGACGCCGACGCGGTGCTGGTCCTCGAGGCCACGGCCACCGAGTCGCTCGCCGACGTCGCCCTGCCCGGGCGCGGCGAGCTGGTGCTCGTCGTCGGCCCGGAGGGCGGGGTCACCGACGCCGAGCGCGCCCTGCTCGCCCGCGCCGGCGCCCGCGAGGTGCGCATGGGCCCGGGCGTGCTGCGGACCTCGAGCGCCGCCGCGGTGGCGCTCGGCGCGCTGGGGGCGCGCACCGGACGATGGGGATGACGGCCAGGAGTTCGACGATGGCGCGCCGCTCGCTGCTCGGGGGCCTCGCCGGCCTCGCCGGGCTCGCCGCCTGCAGCCGTGTCCCCACCCCGACCGGCGGCGTCGCGGTCCCGCCGACCCAGCCGGGCACGCCGTCGCCGACCTCGCTGCCCTATGGCCCCGACCCCGCGCAGTACGGGGTGCTGCACCTCCCGCCCGGCGGGCAGCAGGTGCCGGTCGTGGTCGTGGTGCACGGCGGCTACTGGCGCGCCGCGTACGGCCTCGAGCTGGGCACCCCGCTGGCCGTCGACCTCACCAACCGCGGCATCGCGGCGTGGAACGTCGAGTACCGCCGCGTCGGCGCGGGCGGGGGCTGGCCGATGACGTTCACCGACGTCGCGGCCGCCCTCGACCTGCTGCCCGGCCCGGTGCAGGACGCCGCCAAGGGGCGCCTGGACCTCGACCGCGTCGTGTTCCTCGGGCACTCCGCCGGTGGCCAGCTCGTCGGTTGGGCCGCGAGCCGCGAGCGTCTCGACACCGGGCGCCCGGGCGCCGATCCCAAGGTGCGCCCGGTCGGCACGGTGAGCCAGGCCGGGGTGCTCGACCTCGTCGCCGGGGCCACCCAGGGCCTGGGCGGCGGCGCGGTGACCGACCTCCTCGGCGGGCCCCCCGAACAGGTCGCCGACCGCTACGCGCTGGCCTCGCCCGCCGCGCTCGTGCCGGCGCCCGCCCCCGTCGTGTGCGTGCACGGCGACGCCGACACGGTGGTCCCGCTCGACCAGTCGCAGCGCTACGTGGCCGCCGCGGTCGCGGCGCGCGGGGACGCCCGCCTGCGGGTCGTGCCGGGCGCCGACCACTTCGCGATCATCGATCCCGGCCTGCCGGCGTGGGCCGCGGTGCGCGAGGAGGTCGAGGGGCTGCTGTGAGCGGCGCCCGGCCACCCGCGCGGGGAGGCTAGGATTGGCGTGAAGGGACCGACGGCCCACATGGCGAGCAGGAAGCAGGACAGTTCAGCACGTGACCGGTGACGGAAACTCCCGGATCGTGGTGCCCGAGGCAGCGCTCCTGACGCTCCTGGGCAAGCGCGACGAGAACCTGCGCGAGGCCGAGAGCCTGCTGGCCGCCGACGTCCACGTCCGCGGCAACGAGCTCACCCTCTCCGGCGAGCCGGCCGACGTGGCCTTCGCCGAGCGGGTGTTCGCCGAGCTGGTCGTGCTGGCCAGCCGCGGGCAGCAGATCGACCCCGACGCGGTGCGCCGCTCGGTGCGCATGCTGCAGGACGACATCGACGACGGCACCGAGGGTGGCTCCCCGTCGCCCGCCGAGGTGCTCAGCCTCGACATCGTCTCCCGGCGCGGGCGCACCGTCCGGCCCAAGACGCTCAACCAGAAGCGCTACGTCGACGCGATCGACGTCAACACCATCGTCTTCGGCATCGGCCCGGCGGGCACGGGCAAGACCTACCTGGCGATGGCGAAGGCCGTGCAGGCGCTGCAGGCCAAGCAGGTCAACCGGATCATCCTGACCCGGCCCGCGGTCGAGGCCGGCGAGCGGCTCGGGTTCCTGCCCGGCACGCTCTCGGAGAAGATCGACCCGTACCTGCGGCCGCTCTACGACGCGCTGCACGACATGCTCGACACCGACGCGGTGCCGAAGCTCATGGCCGCCGGGACCATCGAGATCGCCCCTCTGGCCTACATGCGGGGTCGCGCGCAGCCGGTGGATTCGCCGGTCCTCACCCCGGACGGGTTCCGGCCCATCGGGGAGCTGCGGGTCGGCGACCTGGTGACCGGACGCGACGGCACACCGACGCCCGTCGTCGGCGTCCACCCGCAGGGCCGCAAGCAGGTCTACCGGGTCTGGACCCAGGACGGGGCCTCGACGCGGGCGTGCGGCGAGCACCTGTGGTTCGTGACCACCCCCGACGACCGCCGGGACGGCACGGCGGGCCGAGTCCTCCAGACGCAGCAGATGACGGGCAACCTGCGCTGGTCCCACGCCCACCGTTACGAGCTCCCGATGGTGTCGCCGGTCGAGCACCCGGCGCAGACCGTGCCGATGGATCCGTACGCCCTGGGGCTCCTCCTCGGCGACGGGTGCATCACGGGTCGGACGACGCCGAGCTTCTCGACCAAGGACGCCGAGCTGGCGGAGGCACTGGACGCGGCGCTGCCCGGCGCCGAGGTGACGCACAAGTCCGGGCTGGACTACGTGCTCCGGCGGGCGGGCGGCGGCGGTCGCGGCGGAGTGATCACGGCGAACCCGGTGACCGCGGTGCTCCGCCAGCTCGGCCTGGCGGGCACCAACTCGAGCACGAAGTTCGTCCCCGACGCTTATCTCCAGAACAGCGTGGACGTGCGGCTGGGCGTGCTCCAGGGCCTGCTCGACACCGACGGTGGACCGGTGACGCAGGGCGGTCGGACCTGCCGCGTCCAGTACGCGACGTGCTCGCCGCGGCTGCGCGACGACGTCGTGCGCCTGGTCCGGTCGCTCGGCGGGGTCGCCTACGTCAAGACGCGATACGCCGCGGGACGCCCGCCGGGCTGGGCGGGTGGCAGGCCGGTCCTCTACCGGTCGGATACGCATGTCCTGGACATCCGGCTCCCGGCCGAGATCGCCCCCTTCCGCCTCACCCGGAAGCGTGAGGCCTTCGAGGCGACCGGCGGCGGACGCCCGCGTCGCTACATCGACAGCATCCTCCCGGACGGCGAGGCGGACTGTGTCTGCATCTCGGTCGCGGCGGAGGACTCGCTCTACGTCACCGACGACTTCATCGTCACCCACAACACCCTGAACGACGCCTTCATCATCCTCGACGAGGCCCAGAACACGACGCCCGAGCAGATGAAGATGTTCCTGACCCGCCTGGGCTTCAACTCGAAGATGGTGGTCACGGGTGACGTCACCCAGGTCGACCTCCCGGGTGGCTCCGCTTCCGGCCTCCGGGTGGTCCGCGACATCCTCGACGGGGTGGACGACGTCGTCTTCTCGGAGCTGACGTCGCACGACGTCGTGCGTCACCGTCTCGTCGCCGACATCGTCGACGCCTACAGCCGGTACGACGAGTCCCAGCAGCAGCGGCGTCCCCAGGCCGTGTCGACGGCCCCGCGCACCGGCCCGCCGGTGGGGCCGCGCAACCGCGAGCGACGAGGTCGATGACTTCCGAGACCGACGAGGACCCCATGAGCATCGAGATCGCCAACGAGTCCGGCGTCGAGGTGGCCGAGGGCCCGATCGTCGAGGTCGCGCGCTACGCCCTCGACCGCATGGGCGTCAGCCCGCTCGCCGAGCTCTCGATCATGCTCGTCGAGCTGGAGCCCATGTCGGAGCTGCACGAGCGCTGGCTCGACGAGCCCGGCCCCACCGACGTCATGTCGTTCCCGATGGACGAGTACGACTCGGCGCGCCGCCCCGACGCGCCGTCGTCGGGGCCCGCGCTGCTCGGCGACATCGTGCTGTGCCCCGCGTTCGCGGCCGACCAGGCGGCGGCCGCCGGGCACGGGCTCGACGACGAGCTGCACCTGCTGACCGTCCACGGCGTGCTGCACCTGCTCGGCTACGACCACGCCGAGCCCGACGAGGAGCGCCAGATGTTCGGCCTGCAGGCCGAGCTGCTCGCCGACTGGCGCACCCAGCGCGCCGCCGCCGCCCGCAGCGCCCGCGAGCGCGCCGCCGACGACCGCCTGCTCGGCACGGTCGGGCTCGGCGAGAACGAACAGTGACCTCCGGGCTGGTCGGCCAGCTCGTCGCCGTCATCCTCCTGGTCCCGCTCGCCGGGGTGTTCGCCGCCGCCGACGCGGCCATCTCGTCGGTGTCGCGGGCGCGGGTCGACGGGCTCGTGCGCGAGGGCGCCACCGGGGCGAAGGCGCTCGCCGCCGTCGTCGCCGACCGTCCGCGCCACCTCAACCTGCTCGTGCTGCTGCGGCTGGCGTGCGAGGCCGCGGCCTACGTCCTCGGCGCCTTCGTCGCCCTGCAGCTCATCGGCCCGGACTGGCTCGCGCTGCTGGTCGCGGGCCTGGTGGTCGTGCTCGTGTCGTACGTGCTCATCGGGGTCGGGCCGCGCACGCTCGGGCGCCAGCACTCGTACGGCATGGCGCTCGCGGTGGCGCCCGCGGTGCGCCTGCTGGTGGTGCTGCTCGGCCCGCTGGCCTCGCTGCTGATCATCGTCGGCAACGCGATCACGCCCGGCGTCGGGTTCCGCGAGGGGCCGTTCTCCTCGGAGGTCGAGCTGCGCGAGCTGGTCGACATGGCCGAGCGCGGCGGGCTCGTCGACGACGACGAGCGGGCGATGATCCAGTCGGTGTTCGACCTCGGCGACACCCGGGTGCTCGAGGTGATGGTCCCGCGCACCGAGATGGTGTGGATCGAGCGCGACAAGAGCGTGCGCCAGGCCCTCGCGCTCGCCCTGCGCAGCGGCTACTCGCGCATCCCCGTGATCGGCAAGGACGTCGACGACACCGTCGGCGTCGTCTACCTCAAGGACCTGGTGCGGCGCACCGTCGACAGCGACGCCCCGGCCGACCGGGCGGGCGCGGTCGGCGAGGTCATGCGCCCCGCCAACTTCGTGCCCGACTCCAAGCGCGCCGACGCCCTGCTGCGCGACATGCAGCGCGACCGCAACCACATGGCGCTCGTCGTCGACGAGTACGGCGGCACCGCGGGCCTCGTGACCATCGAGGACCTGCTCGAGGAGATCGTCGGCGAGATCACCGACGAGTACGACGCCGCCGAGCACCGCCCGCTCGAGCACCTCGACGAGACGACGTGGCGGGTCGCCGCGCGCCTGCCCGTCGAGGACCTCGAGGAGGCCACCGGCGTCGAGTTCGACGTCGAGGACGTCGACACCGTGGGCGGGCTGCTCGCCCAGCGCCTCGGGCGCGTGCCGCTGCCCGGCGCCGAGGCCGAGATCGGCGGCCTGCGGCTGCGCGCCGAGGGCGGCGAGGACGCCCGCGGCCGGATGCGCATCCGCAGCCTGCTCGTGTGGCGCCAGGCCGACGAGCCCGCCCCCGCCGAGGACCCCGCGACGACGACCGACGACGATGCGCGGCGCGCCGACGACACCGGGCGCGCCGAGGGCGACCTCGCCCAGACCGGCGCCCGCGACGGAAAGGACGACCGTGGCTGACGCTGCCGCGCTCACGGAGCCCGTGGCCCCCGACGCCCTCGACCCCGAGGACGCCAAGATCGTGACCCTGGCCCGCTCGGCCCGCGCGCGGACCGGGGCGGCCCACGGCGCCGCGGTGCGCGACAGCGACGGCCGCACGTACGCGGCGTGCACGGTGAGCCTGCCCTCGCTGTCGCTGACCGCCCTGCAGGCCGCGGTCGCGGCGGCCGTGGCGGCCGGTGCGCCCGGGCTCGAGGCCGCCGCGGTGGTCGGCGCCGAGGGCCTCGACGGCGGGTTCGACGACCCGGGTCTCGCGGCGGTCGCCGAGGTCACGGCGGGCGCGGTGGTGCTCGTCGCCGGCCCGGACGCGTCGTCGGTGCACCGGGTGGCGTCGTGACCGGTGCTGTGACCCTCCCGGTCGCGCCCAGCCCGCGCCACGACGTCGTCGTCGTGGGCGGGGGGATCGTCGGGTTCGCGGTGCTGCACGAGCTGCTCGCCGCCGGGCACACCTCGGTGGCCCTCGTCGAGCGCGAGTCCACGCCGGGCACGCACCAGACCGGCCGCAACTCCAACGTCATCCACTCCGGGCTCTACTACGCGCCCGGCTCGCTGAAGGCGCGCCTGGCGGTCGCCGGCTGCGCGGAGACCAAGGAGTTCTGCGCCGAGCACGACCTGCCGTTCCAGGAGTGCGGCAAGGTCGTCGCGGCCACCGACGCCGACGAGCTGCCGCGCATGGCCGAGCTGGTCCGCCGCGGGCGCGCCAACGGCGTCGAGGTGCACGAGCTCGACGAGGCGGGCGTGCGTGAGCGCGAGCCCGCCGTCGCCGCGATCGCCGGGCTGTGGGTGCCCTCGACCGGGATCTGCGACTACGGCGCGATCACCCGCCGCCTCGCCGAGCTCGCCGTCGGGCGCGGCGCCGTGCTGCACACGGGGCGCGCGGTCCGCTCGGTGGCGCGCCGGCGCGGCGACGTCGTCGTGCACACCGACCGCGGCGACCTGCTCGCCGGCCAGGTCGTGGTGTGCGCGGGCCTGCGCTCCGACGAGATCGCCCGCGCCTCGGGCTTCGACCCCGGCGTGCGCATCGTGCCCTTCCGCGGCGAGTACTCCGACCTGGTCGGACCCATCGGCGAGAGCGTCCGCGGCCTCGTCTACCCGGTGCCCGACCCCGCGTTCCCGTTCCTCGGGGTGCACGCCACGCGCGGCGTCGACGGGTCGGTGCACGTCGGGCCGAACGCCGTGCTCGCCCTGGCGCGCGAGGGCTACGACTGGCGCACGCTGCGGGTGCGCGAGCTCGCCGGGACGCTCACTGATCCCGGGTTTCTCACGCTCGCGGGCCGCCAGTGGCGCTACGGGCTGGGGGAGATGCAGCGCTCGCTGTCGCGGCCCGCGATGGCCGCCGCGGTCGCCCGGATGCTGCCCGGCGTCACCGCCGACGACCTGCGCACGCCGCACGACGTCGCCCGCCGCGCCGGGGTGCGCGCGCAGGCGATCCGTCCCGACGGGTCGCTGGTCGACGACTTCCTGTTCGTGCAGGACGGCGCCCCGGAGGACGGCCCGAGCGTGCTGCACGTGCTCAACGCGCCCTCGCCCGCGGCGACCGCGGCGCTGCCGATCGGGCGGGAGATCGTGGCGCGGCTGGAGGGGAAGGCCGCGTGACGTCGTCCGAGGAGTTCCGCTCCGGGTTCGCGTGCTTCGTCGGCCGGCCCAACGTCGGCAAGTCGACGCTGACCAACGCGCTGGTCGGGCAGAAGGTCGCCATCACGTCGTCGCGGCCCCAGACCACCCGGCACGCGATCCGCGGCATCGTGCACCGTGACGACGGCCAGCTCGTCCTCGTCGACACCCCCGGGCTGCACCGCCCGCGCACGCTGCTGGGGGAGCGGCTCAACGACGTCGTCCACACGACCTGGGCCGAGGTCGACGTGGTCGGGTTCTGCGTGCCCGCCGACCAGCAGATCGGGCCGGGCGACCGGTTCATCGCCGCCGAGCTGGCGAAGGTGACGGCGAAGACCCCGCTCATCGGGATCCTGACCAAGACCGACCTCGTGGGTCCCGAGGTGATCGCGGAGCGGCTGCTCGCGCTGGAGCAGCTGGCGGAGTTCGCGGAGATCGTCCCGGTGTCCGCGTCCAAGGGGCACCAGGTGTCGCTGCTGGCGGACCTCCTGCTCGCCCGCATGCCGCCCGGCCCGCCGCTCTACCCCGACGGCGAGCTCTCCGACGAGCCCGAGACGACGATGATCGCCGAGTTCGTGCGGGAGGCGGCGCTCGAGGGCGTGCGCGACGAGCTCCCGCACTCGCTGGCCGTCGTCGTCGAGGAGATGACGCCGGGCAAGGTCCTCACCGTGCGCGCCGAGATCTTCGTGGAGCGCGACAGCCAGAAGTCGATCGTGATCGGCAAGGGCGGCTCGCGGCTCAAGCACGTCGGCACCGAGGCCCGCCGCCACATCGAGGCCCTGCTCGGCGAGAAGGTCCACCTCGACCTGTTCGTCAAGGTCGCCAAGGACTGGCAGCGCGACCCCCGCCAGCTCCGCCGCCTCGGCTTCTGAGGTTTGTCAGCCTGGCGGCCACGCTGACGTCAGATATCAGGAAAGCCCCCACGATCACCCGAGCAGCGCGAACAGCCCCGCCAGCTGGCCCGTGTCGACGTACTCCTCGATCCGGGTGACGAGGCCGCCGTCGACGTGGATCGCCAGCGCCGCCGGCGCCCGCAGCGTCGAGCCGTCCGGCAGCGTCCCGACGAACACGTACTGCGCGAAGCCGTCGCCGAGGCGGACGTCGGTCATCGTGAAGTCCGGGACCTTCTCCCGGATCGCGGCCAACGTCGCGAACGTGTCCGGCACCGTCGGGGCCTCGACCTCGTCGAACGAGTGCCAGGTGACCGCACCGGGGGCGAAGAGCCCCTCCGGTGCCTCGGACGCGGGGTGGGCCAGGGCGTCGAGGACGCGCCGCTCGATTCCGCTCATGGCCTGATCGTCCTACGTTCGGGGCATGCAGCGATACCGGGACAAGGTCGCCCTGGTGACCGGCGGCGCGTCGGGCATCGGCGCCGCGATCGGGGCGCGGTTGGTCGCCGAGGGCGCGTCGGTGGTCCTCGTCGACATCGACGCCGACGGGCTCGGCCGTCAGCAGGGCGCGGAAACCGTCGTCGCCGACGTCACCGACTCCGCGCAGGTCCAGGGCGCCGTCGCGCGGACCGTCGAGCGGTTCGGGCGCCTCGACGCGGCGTTCAACGTCGCCGGCTCGGCCCGTTTCGGCACCGTCGTCGACGGCGACGAGGAGGACTGGCGCTGGACCGTCGACCTCGTGCTGCGTGGGGTCTACCTGAGCACCCGGCACGAGGCGCGGGCGATGGCGCCGGGCAGCTCGATCGTCAACATCTCCTCGCTCAACGCCCACGTCCCGCTCTACGGCGCCAGCTCGTACGCGGCGGCGAAGGCGGGCGTGGAGATGTTCACGAAGAACGCGGCGCTGGAGCTCGGCGACCGCGGCATCCGCGTCAACGCGATCCTCCCGGGCCTCGTCCGCACGCCGCTGACGGCCGGTTTCCTGGACGGCGGGCCGATCGAGAAGGACTTCGTCACGCGGATCGTCGCCGCCCGGGCGGGGGATCCCGACGAGATCGCCGGCCCGGCCCTGTTCCTCGCCGGCGACGACGCGTCCTACGTCAACGGGACGAGCCTGGTCGTCGACGGCGGCTGGGAGATCACGAACTACCCCGATCTGCGGCCACTGCTGCACCCCCCGGCGCCCTAGGGTGGGACGATGGCGCCGTGGGCTTCTATCGCGACACCGGGGTGGTGCTGCGGCTGCAGAAGCTCGGTGAGGCCGACCGGATCGTCACGTTCCTGACCCACCGGCACGGGAAGGTGCGCGCGGTCGCGAAGGGCGTGCGGCGCACGAGCTCGCGCTTCGGGGCGCGGCTCGAGCCGTTCGGGCACGTGGACCTGCAGCTGCACACCGGGCGCAGCCTCGACATCGTCACCCAGGTGCAGACCGTCGACGCCTTCGGCGGCGGGCTCACCGGCGACTACCCGCGGTACACGGCGGGGTGCGCGCTGCTCGAGACGGCCGACCGCCTGACCTCGGAGGAGGGCGAGCCGGCCCGCGAGCTGTTCCTGCTGCTCGTCGGGGGCCTGCGCGGCCTCGCGGGCGGTACCCGCGATCCTTACCTCGTGCTCGACGCCTTCCTCCTGCGTGCCATGGTGATCGCCGGCTGGGCGCCGGCGATCACCGAGTGTGCGCGCTGCGGGGTCGAGGGCGCGCCGTACCACCGCCGCTTCTCCGTACCCGCCGGCGGCGCGGTGTGCGAGCACTGCCGGCTCTCGGGCGCCGTCGTCCCGTCGGAGGAGACCTGGCGCCTGCTCGAGGCGCTGCGCAGCGGCGACTGGGACACCGCCGAGGGCACCGACGCCGCCGCGCGCCGCGACACCGCGGGCCTCGTCGCCGCCCACCTGCAGTGGCACCTGGAGCGCACCCTGCGCTCGCTGCCGCTCGTCGACCGCCGCGGCGGCGTCCCGCGCGTCGACCTGACCGGGACCCCGCTCGACATCGGGGTCGACGAGGATCCGAGCGAAGGGCACCTTCGACCCGAGGAGCCGACCGAAGGTGCCCTTCGGTCGGGACCGGGAGTGCCCCTGTGAGCCCCCGCCTGCGTCCCACCCGCGGCCGGACCGCCGACCGCGCGCTGCGGGGACGCGACGACCCGACGGTGATGCCGCCGACGCCGCACCCCAGCGGGGCGACGGCCCCCGCCATCCCGCGCGAGCTCGTCCCGAACCACGTCGCGCTGGTGATGGACGGCAACGGGCGCTGGGCGAACCAGCGGGGCCTGCCGCGCATCGAGGGCCACCGCCAGGGCGAGGGCCAGCTGCTCGACGTCGTGCGCGGCTGCATCGACCTCGGCGTCAAGTGGATCTCGGCGTACGCCTTCTCCACCGAGAACTGGCGCCGCAGCCCCGACGAGGTGCGCTTCCTGCTCGGGTTCAACCGCGACGTCATCCGCCGGCGCCGCGACGAGATGCACGCGATGGGCGTCCGGGTGCGCTGGTCGGGGCAGCGCCCGCGGCTCTGGCGCAGCGTGATCAAGGAGCTCGAGACGGCCGAGGAGCTGACGAAGGACAACGACGTCGTCACCCTCACCGTGTGCGTCAACTACGGCGGCCGCGCGGAGATCGTCGGCGCCGCGAAGGAGCTGGCGCGTCGGGCGGCCCGCGGCGAGATCGACCCCGAGCGCATCGACGAGAAGGCCCTCGCCCGCCACCTCGACGAGCCCGACATGCCCGACGTCGACCTCTTCCTGCGCAGCTCGGGGGAGCAGCGGACGTCGAACTTCCTGCTCTGGCAGTCGGCGTACGCCGAGATGGTCTTCCTCGACACGCTCTTCCCCGACTTCGACCGCCGCCACCTCTGGGAGGCGTGCGAGATCTACGCCCGGCGCGACCGCCGCTACGGCGGAGCCGTCGACGGGGCCACCGACGCAGCCGAAGGGAGCGGCTCGTGAGCCGCGAGGCCGCCACCACCGCCGGACTGCTGATCACCGCCCGGGAGGCGATGGAGCAGTTCGTCGACGTGCACGTCGACGACGACGGCGCGCTGTCCTTCCGCCACGCGGGCGTGCCGTGCGCGATCCAGGGCGTCGAGCTCGTCGAGGGGCTCGTCGTGCTCAGCCTGACCTGCGTCGTCGCCTGGGACCTCGAGGACGCCGACGTCCCCCGCCGGGTCGCCGAACGCGCTGGTCAGGGGCTCTTCGGCACGCTCGGCGCGGTCGCCACCGACACGGGCTGGGACGTGACGCTGCGCTACGCGTTCCCCGCGGAGGGCCTCGCGGTCGGCCCGCTGGGCACGCTGCTCATGCTCGTCGTGTCGACGGCGGAGCGGGTCCGGGAGGACCTGGTCGCCGAGACCTGAGCGCCGTTCGCCCGTCCGCCGTCCCCATCCTCCGTTCGCCTCCACAGGGTTCCCGGCGGGTCCTCGGCGCTGATCGGGACGGCTGGGAGCATCACGGTTCGTGAGCTCCCCGCGATCGACGACCACGCGCGGGTCCGTGTCCCTGGTCGTGCTGTGCGCGACGCTCCTGGTGGCGACGGCGCTGCAGGGCCCGCTGGTGCGGCTGCTCGACGTCGGTGTGGTCCGCACGGCGGCCACGGTGTTCGTCGCCGTGTGCGTGCAGGCGCTGCCCTTCCTCGTGCTCGGCACGCTGCTCTCCGGGGCGCTCGCGGCGTGGGTCTCGCCCGCGGTGCTGCGCCGGGTGCTGCCGAGGCGTCCCGCGCTCGCCGTCCCCGTCGCCGGAGCCGCGGGGCTCGTGCTGCCGGGTTGCGAGTGCGCGTCGGTCCCGGTGGCGCGGCGGCTCGTCGCGCAGGGGGTGCCCGAGGCCGCGGCGCTGGCGTTCCTGCTCGCCGCGCCGGCGATCAACCCCGTGGTGCTGGTGGCGACGGCCGTCGCGTTCCCCGACCACCCGGAGATGGTCGGCGCCCGACTGCTCGGTTCGGCCGCCACCGCGGTCGGCGTCGGATGGCTGTGGACCCGGGTGGGGCGCGCGGAGTGGATCGCCGCGCGGGTGCGCAGGCCGCCGCCGGACGACGGGACGCCGCGGTGGGCGGTGTTCGCCGAGACCGTGCGCCGCGACGTGGTCGACGCCGGCGGCTTCCTCGTCGTCGGCGGTCTGGCGGCGGCGGTCATGACGGTCGTCGTGCCCGCGTCGTGGCTCGACGGGCTGGCGGGCCACCTCGTGCTCGCCTGCGCGGTGATGGCGCTGCTCGCGGTCCTGCTCGCGCTGTGCAGCGAGGCCGACGCGTTCGTCGCGGCGTCGCTCTCGACGCTGCCGCTGCTGCCGCGGCTGGTCTTCCTCGTCGTCGGTCCCGCGGTCGACGTCAAGCTCGTCGCCCTGCAGGCCGGGGCGTTCGGGAAGGCGTTCGCGGCGCGCTTCGCCCCGCTGACCTTCGTCGTCGCGGTGACGAGCGCCGTCGTGGTGGGGCTGGTCGTGTTCGGGGGAGCGGGGTGAGCGGGTCATGAGCAGGGACTCGCAGCACGTGCTGCTCGTCCTCGTGGGCGGCGTGCTCGTCAAGATCGTCGCGGACGGCTCGTACCTGCGCTACGTGCGGCCGTGGTCGGCGGTGCCGGTGCTCGCGGCCGGTGTCGTGCTGATCACGGTGGCGGTGGTCGGCATCGTGCGCGACCTGCGGGGACGGGCGGTGGTGGACGGGCACGACCACGGGGACGGGGCCGGTCCCGAGGCCGGGCACGACTCCCGGGCCGGCCCGTCGGCGTGGATGCTCGTGCTGCCGGTCCTCGCGCTGCTGCTGGTCGTGCCGCCGGCGCTGGGGTCGGCGGCGGTCGGCGGTGTCGGGGCCCGCGCGGCGCCGGTGTCCGCGGTCGCCGACGACCCGCTGCCCGCGGGCGAGGCGCCGGCGCTCGGGCTCCTCGATGTCGTCTCGCGCGCCGCCGCGGACCCGTTCGGGCAGGTCACGACCCGCGAGGTCACGGTGACGGGCTTCCTCGTGCCGGCCCGGCACCCGCCCCCCGGGACCGCCACGGTGGATCTGGCACGGTGGGTGATCACGTGCTGCGCGGCCGACGCCGCGACCGTGCGGGTGCACCTCGCCGACCCGCAGGGTCAGCTGCGCGACCAGGGCCCGGGCGGTCCCGAGGGCGACCGCTGGGTGGCGGTGCGCGGGCGGGTCGTGGCCGGCACGGGCACGCCGGCCGACGGGCACGTCCCGACACTGGCGGTGACCTCGTGGTCGCCGGTTGCGACACCCGATCCGGTGTACGAATACTGACCCGAACACGCCGTACCGACAGCAACAGGCCGAAAGCGGGATGAACCCGCTGCAACCAGACGTACACTCGGCGTCCGCTGACGATCCGGAGAGGAGGGGCGTCTCTCGAGGACCTGGGAGGCGCGACTCGCCATGACACAAGATCTCTCATCACCGCCGGGCCAGCCGGCCGGGTCGTCCGGGGGTGAGCCGGACGTCCCGGCGGTGAGCGCCGCGGACCGGAAGCACGGCACCGACTGGGTCGTCTTCGGTGTCGGCGCCGCGCTCGCGGTGATCTTCGTGGGCTGGGGTGTCATCGGCACCGAGAGCCTCAGCGCCGCGTCGAGCGCCATGCTCAGCGGCGTCATCCGCGGTGGTGGCTGGGGCTTCATCCTCGCCGCCACCGGCTTCGTGGTCTTCGCGCTGTGGCTGGCGTTCAGCCGCTTCGGCCGGATCCGGCTGGGGCGTGACGACGAGCAGCCCGAGTTCAGGACGGTCTCCTGGATCGCGATGATGTTCAGCGCCGGCATGGGCATCGGTCTGATGTTCTACGGCGTCGCCGAGCCGCTGTCGTTCTTCACCGAGCCCCCGCCCGGGTCGGTCATGCCGGGCGACCAGGTCGGCGCGCTGAACACGGCGATGGCCACCTCGCTCTTCCACTGGACCCTGCACCCGTGGGCGATCTACGCCGTGGTCGGCCTGGCCATCGCGTACTCGACGTTCCGCAAGGGTCGCCGTCAGCTGATCAGCTCGGCGTTCATCCCGCTCATCGGCGAGCGCGCCGCCAACGGGGCGGTCGGCCGGGTCATCGACATCATCGCGATCTTCGCGACGATCTTCGGGTCGGCGGCCTCGCTGGGGCTCGGCGCGCTGCAGATCGGTGGCGGGCTCGACGCCACGGGCTTCCTGCCCGGCGCCGGCAACGAGGTCCTGGTCCCACTGATCGTCGTGCTCACCGCGGCGTTCGTGCTCTCGGCCGTGTCCGGCGTCGCCAAGGGCATCCAGTGGCTGTCGAACATCAACATGGTGCTCGCGGGCATCCTGGCGCTCTTCGTGTTCGTCGTCGGCCCGACGGTGATCATCCTGGACCTGCTCCCGACGGCCGTGGGCGCCTACTTCGGCGACTTCGCCCAGATGGTCGGGCGCACCGAGGCCACCGGCGGCGAGGCCATGCTCGAGTGGCTGAGCTCGTGGACGGTCTTCTACTGGGCGTGGTGGATCTCCTGGACGCCCTTCGTCGGCATGTTCCTGGCGAAGATCAGCCGGGGCCGCACGATCCGCCAGTTCGTCGGCGGCGTGATCCTGGTGCCGAGCCTCGTGAGCCTGGTCTGGTTCTCGATCTTCGGCGGCACCGCGATCACCCAGCAGCAGGCGGGCCTGAACCCCGCCGCGGCCGACACGGAGACCCAGCTGTTCGCCGTGCTCCAGGCCTACCCGTGGGCCACGTTCACCGGCCTGCTGGTGATGGTGCTCGTGGCGATCTTCTTCGTCTCCGGCGCCGACGCCGCGTCGATCGTCACCGGCACGCTCTCGCAGCGCGGCACCGACGAGCCGTCCAAGTGGGTCGTGATCTTCTGGGGCTCGGTGATGGGCGCCGTCGCGATCATCATGCTGCTGGTCGGCGGCGAGGACGCCCTGTCCGGCCTGCAGAGCCTCACCATCCTGGTCGCGGCGCCGTTCGTCGTGATCATGGTGTTCCTCTGCGTCGCGTTCATGCGCGACCTCAACCACGACCCCGTGATCCTGCGCGAGCGCAAGGGCCTCGAGGTCATGGAGCAGGCGATCGACCACGGCACCGACAAGCACGGCGAGGACTTCTACCTCCACGTGCAGGCCTTCCCGGGCACGCGACCCCGGCCGCGGGCCAACGGTGAGTCGGGCGGCGGCCCGACCTACGCCGAGGTCTACGGCGTGCAGGACCCGTTCTCGACGGGGGAGACGCCCGCCGTCCCCGCGGACCCGGAGGAGGCCGGGGCGCGGGCCCGCTCCGTGCCCAAGGACGACGACCCGGGCGGCACCGAGATCGTCGACACCGGTCCCGGCGCCGCGGCCGAGACCGCCGGCCGTCCGTCGGCCGACCGCGAGTAGGTCCGAGAAGGTCAGAGCACCACCGAGAGCCGGGTCCCCGCGCGGGACCCGGCTCTCTGTGTGTCGGGGTGCGCAGCGAGGGACTCCCCGGCTGCCTGGCAGGCAGCGAGGGACGCCCTCGCTCCCGGAGGTCTGCCTCAGCCGGCGGCGCGGCACGCCGCGCAGACGCCGAGGATCTCCACGGTGTGGGAGATCTCGGCGAAGCCGTGCTGGGCGGCGACGCGGTCGGCCCAGTGCTCGACGGCCGGGCCCTCGACCTCGACGGTCTTGCCGCAGACACGGCACACCAGGTGGTGATGGTGGTGCTCCGAGCACCGGCGGTAGGACGCCTCGCCGGTGCCCGTGCGCAGCACGTCGATCTCGTCGGCGTCGGCGAGGGCCTGCAGGGTCCGGTAGACCGTGGTCAGCCCGATGCCCTCGCCGCGGCGGCGCAGCTCCTCGTGGATCTCCTGCGCGGACCTGAAGTCGGTCAGCTCGTCGAGGAGCCCGGCGATCGCGGCCCGCTGCCTGGTCGCGCGCAGCCCGGGCACCGAGGATGGCGTCCGCGAGCCGGATGCCGTCACGTCTCCTCCTCCACGTGCGCGACCGCGTCCACGACGATGTGTGCGAGGTGATCGTCCACGAGGCGGTAGACGACCTCGCGACCACGTCGGTCACCGCGCACCACGCCGGCGGCCTTGAGCACGCGCAGGTGCTGGCTGATCAGCGGCTGGGTGACTTCGAGGGCGTCGACGAGCTCGTGGACGCAGCGCGGCGAGGTGCGCAGCTGCAGCACGATCGCGATCCGCACCGGCGCGGCGAGGGCCCGCAGCAGGTCGCCCGCCGCGACGAGCGACGCCGAGCCGGGCGTCTCGGGGCCGGGGGCCGGCAGGTCGGGTGCGGCGTCCTCGTGGATGTGAGCCTGTGTGGCGCTCATCGCACGACCAGCCCGACGGCGATGGCGACGAGCACCACGAGCACGAGCAGGCGCACCGCGCGCTCGCCGGGACCCAGCCGCGGCCAGGTCGCGACCAGCAGCGCGGCCACCCCGAGTGCGAGGACGCCGAGCAGCGCCGCGCCGAGCACGCCGCCGAGGATCACCCCCGCGGCGAAGACGACGACGACCACGGCGAAGACGGCCACCGCGGGCACGCGCGCGAGGGGCCCGTCGCCGGGCACCGCCCGTCCGCGCTTCCCGGCGAAGAGCGAGCGCCCCTGCCCCGGCCCGCGACCGCTCACGGCTGCCTCCCCGGCTGTCGGTCCCGCCATCCGTCCCACGCCGCCCCGGGTCCGCACCCCGGCACGACATCTCCCGATAATGGTATCCGTTGTCGACCGACGGGGGAGGACGCCCGGGATGCTGCTGGTCTGCCGTTTCGCGCCGGCCGCCGAGGAGACCGCGGCGTTCCTCGAGCGCGCGCGCCGCGCCGTCGGCCTGCTCGCCGCACAGCCCGGCTGCGAGGGCGTCGACCTCGGCCGGGCGATCGAGGAGCCGGGGAGCTGGGTGCTCGTCGCCCGCTTCGTCACCGTGACCGCCTACCGGAAGGCGCTGCAGCCCTTCGACGTGCGCGAACACGTCGTCCCGCTGCTCTCCGAGGCGCGCACCGACGAGCCCGCCGCGCACGAGCGCGCCCTCGTCGCCGGGCCCGAGGGCGTCACCGAGCACCCCAGCCTGCTCACCGACCGCTGAACCATCGCGGACCCCGGCTCCGGTGGACGGTCGCCGGCGGCCCGCTCGCTACGCTGGGTGCACCAGCGCGCCCCTGCGAACCCCTGCGATTCCCGGAGTACCACCGTGCCCACCCCCACCGGCAGCGCCCGTATCGAGACCGTGGTCAACCTGTGCAAGCGCCGCGGTTTCGTCTTCCCGTCCGGTGAGATCTACGGCGGGACCCGGTCGGCCTGGGACTACGGCCCGCTCGGCGTGGAGCTCAAGGACAACATCAAGCGCCAGTGGTGGAAGTCGATGGTCACCGGCCGCGACGACGTCGTGGGCCTCGACTCCAGCGTGATCCTGCCGCGCCAGGTGTGGGTCGCCTCGGGCCACGTCGACGTGTTCACCGACCCGCTGGTGGAGTGCACCAACTGCCACCGCCGGTTCCGCGCCGACCAGCTCGCGGAGGACTTCGCGGAGCGCACCGGCGGCCCGTCGCTGGAGACGGTCGACGCCGAGGGCAAGGTCGGCTACGAGCTGACGACGGTGCCCTGCCCGAACTGCGGCGTGCGGGGCGAGTACACCGCGCCCCGCGAGTTCAACATGATGCTCAAGACCTACCTCGGCCCCGTGGAGTCCGAGGAGGGCCTGCACTACCTGCGCCCCGAGACCGCGCAGGGCATCTTCGTCAACTTCGCCAACGTCATGTCGACGGCGCGCAAGAAGCCGCCGTTCGGCATCGGCCAGATCGGCAAGAGCTTCCGCAACGAGATCACGCCGGGCAACTTCATCTTCCGCACGCGCGAGTTCGAGCAGATGGAGATGGAGTTCTTCGTCGAGCCGGGCTCCGACGAGCAGTGGCACCAGTACTGGATCGACGAGCGCACCCGCTGGTACACCGACCTCGGCATCGACGCGGACAACCTGCGGCACTACGAGCACCCGAAGGAGAAGCTCTCCCACTACTCCAAGCGCACGGTGGACGTGGAGTACAAGTTCCAGTTCAACGCCGGCCAGGAGTGGGGCGAGCTCGAGGGCATCGCCAACCGCACCGACTTCGACCTCACGACGCACACGAACCACTCGGGCGTCGACCTGAGCTACTACGACCAGGCCACCGACTCGCGCTACCGCCCGTACGTCATCGAGCCCGCGGCGGGCGTCGGCCGGCCGATGATGGCGTTCCTGCTCGAGGCCTACACCGAGGACGAGGCCCCGAACGCCAAGGGCGGCGTCGACAAGCGCACGGTGCTGCGCCTCGACCCGCGCCTCGCGCCGGTCAAGGCGGCGGTGCTGCCGCTGTCGCGCAACTCGGACCTGTCGCCGGTCGCCCGCGACGTCGCGGCCACCCTGCGCAAGCACTGGAACGTCGAGTTCGACGACGCCGGCGCCATCGGCCGCCGCTACCGGCGCCAGGACGAGATCGGCACCCCGTTCTGCGTCACCGTCGACTTCGACTCGCTGAACGACCAGGCGGCCACCGTCCGGCACCGCGACGCCATGACCCAGGAGCGCGTGGCCCTCGACCAGCTCGAGTCCTACCTCGCCGGCCGCCTGATCGGCTGCTGAGCGCGCTCCACCGCTGCGCCGGACGCCGGGCTCGCTCGCCCGTCCGCCGACGCCCCTGAAGAACGAACGGCGCTGTCGCTGCTACCGAAGCAGCGACCGCGCCGTTCGTTCGTTCACGGGCCGGAACCCGGGGCGGCGGACCGGCGCGGTCGGGGGCCTCGCCTACCCTGGACGGCGTGAGCGACCTGGCGGCGGTGGCGGCGGTCCTGGCGCGCGGCGACGAGGCGCGGGCGGTGGTCCGCGTGCTCGATCGACACGGGTTCGGCACGGTCGAGCCCGGCCAGTTGCTGGTCGCCGGCGCCGACGGGACGCTCGGCGGCGACCTGCTGCGCGGCGCGCTGGACGACAGCGCGGCGGCGCTGGCGCAGGACGCGCGCACGAGCCCGGCGACCGTCGAGGCCCACGTCGCCGAGGACGCCGCCGTCGCCGCGGGTCTCGCCTGCGCGGGCGGGGCGACGCTGCTCGGCCACCCCCTCGACGCCGGGCCAGCCCGCGCGCTGGCCGACGCGTTCCGGGGCGGCATCCCCGCCGCCCTGGTCTCCCGCGCCGACGGGTCGGCGTCGCTCGCGGCCACGGGCGGCGAGCTCGAGACGGCCGAGGGCACCCTGGGCGGTGAGCAGCTCGACCAGGCCGCGCTCGCCCACGTCCGCGGCCTGCTGCGCCGGGGCGCCACGGCCACCGACCGCCCGACGCTCGAGGGCGCCGACCTGCTCGTCGACCTCTGGGTCCCCGTGCCGACGATCACCGTGGTCGGCGGCGGGGCGATCGCCGACGCGCTGGCCGCGCAGGCCGGCGTGCTGGGCTGGGCGTCGCAGCGCGCCGACACCGTGGCCGAGGCCGACGCCGCGGTCGCCGGGTTCACCGACGCCGACGTCCTCGTGCTGCTCGACCACGACCCCGCGTTCGACGCGGTCCTCCGCACCGGCATCCAGGGCCGCGGCTTCCTCGGCGCCCTCGGCTCGCGTCGCACCCAGGCGGCGCGCCGCGAGCGCCTGCTCGCGGCCGGCGTCACGGAGGACCAGCTCGGGCGCATCCACGGCCCCGTCGGCCTCGACCTCGGCGCCCGCACCCCCGCGGAGACCGCCGTGTCGATCGTCGGCGAGGTCCTGGCCGTGCGCAGCGGGCGCGATCCGTCGGCGCTCGGTCGCGCTGCGGGACCGATCGGCGCATGAGCAGCAGCACAAGTCCCACGTCCCCGAGCACGGCCCGCGCCGCCGCGGCGTGGGCCCCGCGCGTGGTGGTGGGCGCGGTCGTCGTGGCGCTCCTGCTGGTCGGGGGCACCGCGATCCGGGTGTGGCAGCTGGGCCGGGTCGACGAGCGCCAGCCGGTCGACATGATCGTCGTGCTCGGCGCCGCCCAGTACGACGGCCGCCCGTCGCCGGTCTTCCGCGCGCGCCTGCAGCACGCCCTCGAGCTCTACGAGGAGGGCGTCGCGCCGCGGATCATCACGGTCGGCGGGGCCGCCGCGGGCGACGCGTTCACCGAGGCGCAGGCCGGCGAGCAGTGGCTCGTCGAGAACGGGGTCCCGGGTCAGGCCCTGTTGCCGGTCGACGAGGGCCGCGACACCTACGAGAGCTTCGAGGCCGTCGCCGCCGTCGCCGACCAGCGGGGATGGTCCTCGGCGGTGCTGGTCAGCGACCCGTGGCACTCGCTGCGCTCCCGCACGATGGCCGACGACGTGGGCCTCGACGCGACGACGTCGCCGACGAAGCGCGGCCCCGTGGTGCAGACCCGCGAGACCCAGTTGCGCTACATCGTCCGCGAGACCGGTGCGCTGATCTACTACCACCTCACCCACGGGTCGTCGGACTTCTCCGACCCGGGGCTCGGCTGACGTGGACGCGCGGGCCGCGCGCCTGTTCGCCGAGGCCCCGAAGCCGGGCCGCGACCTGCGCTCGCCGTTCGCCCGCGACCGCGGCCGTGTCCTGCACTCCGCGGCCCTGCGCCGCCTCGCCGGCAAGACCCAGGTCGTCGGGCCCGACGAGGACGCGGAGGTCACCGGCGTGCCCCGCACCCGGCTGACCCACTCGCTGGAGGTCGCCCAGATCGGCCGCGGGATGGCCGAGGACCTGGGCGCGGACCCCGACGTCGTCGACACCGCCGGCCTCGCCCACGACATCGGCCACCCGCCGTTCGGCCACAACGGGGAGCGGGCACTGCACGCGCTCGCCGCGGACTGCGGCGGCTTCGAGGGCAACGCCCAGACGCTGCGGATCCTCACGCGCCTCGAGCCCAAGGTGCTCGACGACGACGACTGCCGCGGGCTCAACCTCACCCGCGGGGTGCTCGACGCCTGCATCAAGTACCCGTGGGAGAAGCGCCCGGACGTGCGGAAGTTCGGCGTCTACCCCGACGACGTGCCGGTGTTCCGCTGGGTGCGCGAGGGCGCGCCCCCGGACCGGCGCTGCGTCGAGGCGCAGATCATGGACTGGGCCGACGACGTCGCCTACTCCGTGCACGACCTCGAGGACGGCATCCTCGCCGGGCGCATCGTGCTGGCCTGGCTGGCCCGCCCCGCCGAACGGAAAGCCCTCGCGGACCTCGCCGCGCACGCCTTCTCCACCGCCCCGCGCGCCGACCTCGAGGACGCGGCCGGGGTGCTGGCCGAGCTGCCCGCGGTGCGCGCGGCCGCGGCCCACGGTGCCCACGACGGCTCGCTGGCCGCCACCGCCGCGCTCAAGCGGCTGACCAGCGAGCTCGTCGGCCGCTTCGTCACGAGCACCGTCGAGGCGACCCGGGACGCGCTCGGCGACGGCGTCGTCCCCGCCGGCCACGACGCCGACCTCGTCGTGCCCGCCGGTGTCGGCGCGGAGGTGGCGGTGCTCAAGGCGGCGGCGCTGCGCTGGGTCATGAGCGACCCCGCGCGCCTCGCGGTGCAGGAGCAGCAGCGCGAGCTGATCGCCGAGCTGGTCGAGCGCCTGGTCGCGGCCGCCCCGCGGGCCCTCGACCCGGCCTTCGTCCCCGCGTGGGAGGCTGCCGCCGACGACGCCGCCCGACTGCGGGTGGTCGTCGACCAGGTCGCGGTGCTCACCGACGCGGGCGCCGAACGGTGGTGCGCACGCCTGCGCGCGACCCGTCCCGTGGCGGGCTGAGGAGGAACGAGACCGTGCAGCTGATCACCGTCCTCGGTCACGCGCCGGAGATCGCGGAGGGCGCGTGGGTCGCGCCGGGCGCGGTCGTCGCGGGTCGCGTGCGGATCGGGACCGAGACCGGCGTCTGGTACACGGCGGTCGTCCGCGCCGACATGGAGTCGGTGACGGTGGGGCGGGGCACCAGCGTGCAGGACGGCACCGTCGTCCACGCCGACCCGGGCTTCCCCTGCTCGATCGGCGACGACGTGACCGTCGGCCACCGCGCCGTGGTCCACGGCTGCACCGTCGAGGACGAGTGCCTGATCGGCATGGGCGCGGTGGTCATGAACGGCGCGACGGTCGGGCGCGGCTCGGTCGTCGCCGCCGGCGCCGTGATCTCCCAGGGCGTGACGGTCCCGCCGGGCTCGCTCGTCGCCGGCGTCCCGGGCAAGGTCCGCCGGGAGGTCACCGACGACGAGCGCGCCATGATCGCGGCCAGCGCCGCCACCTACCGCTACCTGCTCGGGGTCCACCGGGACGCCACGGCCTGAGTCACCCCACGCGGGCCGGCCCGAGGCACCACCGCGCGACGCCGTGGCGCAGGCGCGCCGCGATGTCCGACTCGTCGTCGCCGGCCCAGGCCACGTAGCCGTCGGGACGCACGAGCATCGCGTCGGGGCGCTGCGGCGTCGGTCGCGCGCGCACGGTCGTGACCGGCAGCGACGCGTCGATCTCACCGGCGAGCGCCCCGGCGACCGTGGCGTCGACGAGGACGAACCGCCCGTCGCGCAGCACCTCGTAGAGCCGCTGCGGGCCGCACGCGACGTCCGGCGCGCGCCGCCCGGTCCAGGGGTGCGTGCCGTGGCCGCCCGGGTAGGAGATCCCGATCCCCGACAGGCGCCCGACGATGAGCCGGCGCGCCGGCCCGGCGCGCACGATGAGGCGCACGGCCTGGCGCTGGAGGAACTGCCGGACCGGCGAGTACCCGAGCACGAGGTTGTTGAAGGTGTCCGTCAGGGCGAGGACCTGCGCCCCGACGCGGTGGCGCTCGGTGGCGTAGGTGTCGACGAGCCACGGCGGCGCCGTCCCGCGCACGGCGGAGGCGAGCTTCCAGCCCAGGTTCATCGCGTCGCCGATGCCGGTGTTCATGCCCTGCCCGCCGAGCGGGGAGTGGACGTGCGCGGCGTCGCCGGCGAGCAGGACCCGCCCGACGCGGTAGCGCGCCGCCTGCCGGCGCTCGGACAGGAACCGCGTGCTCCAGCGCTGCTCGGACATCCCGAAGTCGGTGCCGGCGATCCGGCGGAACGCGTCGCGCATCTCGTCCATCGGCAGCGGCACGTCGAGGGGCACCTGCTCGCGCTCCCGGTCCCACGCGATCGCGCGGAACCAGCCGTCGCCGAACGGGACCACGATCACCGCGCCCGACGGGCCGGTCTCGGCGAACATCGCCTCGGCCGGCGGGTCGGTCAGCCGGACGTCGGCGAGCAGGATGTGGGTCTCGTACTCGGCGCCGGTGAACGGGACGTCCACGAGGCCGCGGATCGCGCTGTGCGCGCCGTCGCAACCGACCACCCACGACGCGGACTCCTCGCTGCCGTCGGCGAGGTCCACGACGACGCGGTCGGCGTCCTGGCGCAGCCCCGTCACCTCGGCCCCGCGGACGATCGGCACGCCGAGCTCGTCGACGCGGCGCTCGAGGATGCGCTCGGTACCGCTCTGGGGCGCGATGAGGATCATCGGGAAGCGGGTGTCGAGCTCGCCGAGGTCCACGGTGGCACCGGGCGCCGGGGCGATCTCGCGGACCGGGATGCCGCGGGGCAGGAGCTGGTCGGCGAGGCCGCGCGCGTCGAGCAGCTCGAGGGTCCGGGCGTGCACGGCGAAGGCGCGGGTGAGGTTCGAGGTCTCCGCCCGCCGTTCCAGCACGCGGGCGCGCACCCCGGCGAGGCCGAGCTCGGCGGCAAGCATCAGGCCGGTCGGGCCGGCCCCGATCACGAGAACATCCGTCTCCATGGGATCTCCGCAGGTCAGGGGATGAGGTAGAGCGAGGTCGCGGCGACGAGGAGGGCCAGCGCGGCCCACGTCGCCGCCGCGCGGATCCAGTTGAGGCGCAGCCAGCGCGCCCGGACGTGGCGCCAGTCGCGCGGCGGCGCGTCCGGCGCCCAGGCGAGCATCACGGCGTAGTTCGGCTCCGCACCGAAGCGCGAGGTGAGCAGGGGACCGGCGACGACGAGGGCGAGACCCAGCGAGGTCAGCAGGAACGGCACCCCGCTCGGCTCGCCCCACAGGCCGACGAGGGCGACCACCGGGGCGACGACCATGGCGATGACCAGCCCGTAGTTCGTGGGGGAGCGCTGCGCGATCGGCAGGAAGCGCTGCATCTCGCGGGCGAACCCGGCCGCGTCCCGCCCGGCGTACACCGGGTGCAGGACCGTGGTGAGCATCAGCAGCAGCCCCGACCACAGGGCCGTGGCGACGACGGCGGCCAGCAGGCCGATCGCGGCGAGCACGTCAGCGCTCCAGGACGCGCCGCGGCACGGCGAGGGCGAGCAGCGGCACGAGCAGCGAGACCCCGACCAGCAGCAGCGAGAACGCCGTCACGGCCGCGGGGGCGATCTCCACGAGCTTGAAGGAGTCGATCGCGGTGTGGACGAGGGCGGGCGCCCAGAGTGTGCCGCGGCCGGTCTCGAAGAGGTACGCGAACGGCACCGAGGTCACCGCCGCGACGGCCATCGCGCCGAGCCCCACCGCCACCCCGGACGTCACCAGGATCGGCACGTGGGTGGCCGCGACCAGCGGCATCGTCCACACCGCCGCGCGCGGGAACGACCGCCCCGCCCGCAGGCGCCGGAAGGCGAACCCCCGCCAGACCAGCTCCTCGGCGAGCCCGTGCAGGGCGAACGCCCCGACGACCAGCCACGGCCAGCCCGGACGCAGGGTGATCGGGCCGATGTCCAGCGCCGCGGCGAGCGGGAAGACGAGCAGCACCACGCCCGACACGACCGCCCCGAGGAGCAGCGCCCGCGGCGCCGGCCGGCCGAACCCGAGCGACCGGAGGGCCACGCGGGGCGGCGCCGCGGACAGCACCCGCTCGACGACGAGCCCGACGACCAGCACCACCGCGAGCACCGCGAGGCCCCACCGGGCGCTCGGGTCGAGGCTCGCGGCACCCTGCAGCACCGCCCAGAGCACGGCGAACCCGACGAGGAACCGGAGCCAGGCGCGGGCGCCGCGCACCGGGACGTCGGGGACCGGCGGGGCGCCCGTGGTGACCATGGCGCAGACCTCGAGGACCGACGATTCGGACCCCGGCGACGGTGAGGGCCGAACGGGACGGCCGCATCACCCGCGGGGGATGACCGCTCCTACCCGTCCGCCGCCCGGTCGTCGTCCTCGGACGGCCCCATCGCGTCGAGGATCAGCTGCTCGCCGTGGGCCGCGTGGCGGCGCGCGAGATCCTCGGCGTGGGCGGCGTCGCCGCGGACGATGGCGTCGAGGATCGCGGCGTGGTCCTCCCACACCCAGGCCGGCGAACCGCCCTGCAGCAGGACCTCACCCATGACGCGCTGCACGTTGCGCCACATCACCGCGGTGCTCTCGACGAGCAGCGGGTTGCCCGAGGCCTCGACGACGCCGCGGTGGAACTCGACGTCCGCGGAGATCATCCGGGCGAACGCGCGCTCGGCGAACGCCTGCTCGCCGAGACGAACGACCTCGGAGATCTCCTCGAGCCACGCCTCGGTGCGGCGCTCCGCGGCCAGCCGGGCGGCGTAGCCGTCGAGGAGCTCGCGCAGGTCGTAGAGGTGGCTGACGAAGTCGCGGTCGAGCGGCGCGACCTCGAGGCCGCGGCGCCCGAACTCGCGCACCAGCCCCTGGTTGCGCAGGAGCAGCAGGGCCTGCTGCACGGGCTGGCGGGACACGTTGAAGCGCTCGGCGAGCTGCTCCTGGCGCAGCGGCGAGCCGGGGGTCAGCTTGCCGGTGCAGATGTCGTCGACGATCGCGTCGAACACCTGCTCCGTCCGGGACGGAGGGGTCGGGAGCGCGGTCATCGGCGGCACTCCTGGCTCGGCCCCGCGAGCGGCACGGACGGCCTCCTCGGAGATCCTGCGGGCGGGCTTCTCGACCGCCCAGCGTAGCGGCCGGGCGGGGCGCCGACCCCGGCCGGCTATTGACTTCTGAATTCAGAATACGTCACGGTGGACGTGGGCCGCATCACGTGGCGTGCATCACCGGAGTGCCCCGTCGCCCCGGTTCCACGCCGTCGATCCGTGCCCGGAACAGCAGACGGCGAGGAGGAGGACGGATGGCCCAGGGGTCAGCGCCCGTCGCGGATCTGGTGGCGCGGTTCTTCCGCGACCACGGGGTCCGGCGCGTGTTCGGGCTGCAGGGCGGCCACATCCAGCCGGTGTGGGACCAGCTCGCGCGGCTCGGTGTGCACATCGTCGACGTCCGCGACGAGGGCTCGGCCGTGCACATGGCGCACGCCCACGCGGAGCTGACGGGCGAGACCTCGGTGGCGCTCGTGACCGCCGGTCCCGGCGTCACCAACACCGTCACGGCCATCGCCAACGCCTCGATCAGCCGCGTCCCGCTGCTGCTCTTCGGCGGCTGCCCGCCCCGCCCGCAGGCCAACATGGGCCCGCTGCAGGACATCCCGCACACCGAGATCCTCGCGCCGGTCACGCGCCTGTCGCGCACCCTGCGCCAGCACGACCAGGTGCTGCGCGAGCTCGACGAGGCCTGGGCCCGCGCGTCCGGCGACCGCGGCGAGCCCGGCCCGGTCTACGTCGAGATCCCCACCGATGTGCTGCGCCAGGAGGTCCCGCCGGCGCTCATCACCGACGAGCACCTGCGCGCCAAGCCCCGCCGGCGCCCGCAGCCGCACCCCGACGACGTCACGGCCGTCGCCGACCTGGTCCGTCGCGCCGCGAAGCCGGCCGTCATCTCGGGGCGCGGCGCCCGCGTCACCGCGGGCGGGACACGCAGCGAAGCGGAGCTGGACCACGACAGCGCAGCCCTCGTGCGCTTCCTCGACGCCAGCGGCGCGGCGTACCTCGACACCCAGGAGTCGCGCGGGCTCGTGCCCGCCGACCATCCCGCGGGGGTCGGCTCGGCGCGCTCCGCGGTCATGCGCGACTGCGACCTGCTGATCACCGTCGGGCGCCAGCTCGACTACCAGCTCGGCTTCGGCTCGCCGGCGGTCTTCCGGAACGCGACGGTCGTGCGCATCGCCGACACCGCGAGCGAGCTGATCGACAACCGGCGCGGCGAGGTCGAGATCCTCGCCGACCCCGCGGCCGCGCTGGCGGCGATCACCACCGCCCTCGAGGACCACACCCCCGACACCGGCTGGCGCGACGAGCTGCGCGCCAAGCACGAGAAGCGCAGCTCGGAGTACAAGACGGCGATGGCCGAGGCGCCCGCGGGCTCCGACGGCCTCATGCACCCCAACCGCATCTTCGCCGCACTCGACGCCCTCGACGGCACCGCGATCGACCTCGGCGAGACGACCATGATCGCCGACGGCGGCGACCTGCTCTCGTTCGCGCGCCTGGGCATCACCCGCTGCGCGCGCTACCTCGACCCGGGCGCCTTCGGCTGCCTCGGCGTCGGGACGCCGTTCGCGATCGCCGCCGCGCTGGCCGACCCGGGACGCCCGGTCGTCACCGTCACCGGCGACGGCGCCTTCGGCATCTCGGCGACCGACATCGACACCGCGGTGCGGCACGGCGCGAAGATCGTCGTGATCGTCTCGAACAACGCCGCGTGGAACATCGAGCGCTATGACCAGCAGGAGAACTACGGGCTGGTCGTCGGCACCGAGCTCGCGTTCTCCGACTACGCGGCGCTGGGCCGCAGCCTCGGCGCGCACGGCGAGCGCGTCACCGACCCGGCCGACCTGCAGGACGCGCTGCGGCGCGCGCTGGAGAACGCGCCTGCCGTCGTCGACGTCGTCACCAGCCGCGACGCGCCCTCGCCCGACGCCGACAAGGGCCTGGGCTTCGTGCCCGACTACCAGGCCCTCACGCCGTGGAACGACGCCGAGATCGAGCGGAGGAAGGCCTGAGATGAGCGCGCAGATGGAGGAGTGGCACTTCCCGGCGGGCTACGACCAGAGCTACCTGCCCGACCCGTCCTCGCCGTACTGGTTCCCGCACCGCGAGACGATGGACCCCGAGGAGCGCAACGCCGCGGTGCTCGTGCGGCTGCGCGAGGTCATGGAGTACGCGTACGCGACCTCGCCGTTCTACCGGCGCAAGTGGGACGCCGAGGACCTCAAGCCCGCCGACATCACGTCGTTCGAGGCGTTCGAGCAGGTCCCGGTGATCCAGAAGGAGGAGATGCGGGCCGCGCAGCACGAGCACCCGCCGTTCGGCGACTACCTCTGCGTCGACGAGTCCGAAATCCACCACATCCACGGCACGTCGGGCACCACCGGCATGCCGACCGCGTTCGCGCTGGGCCGCCGCGACTGGGAGGTCATCGCCGACAACCACGCCCGCATCCTCTGGGGGATGGGCGTGCGGCCCGGCGACACGGTCTTCGTGGCCGCGCTGTTCAGCCTCTACCTGGGCTCGTGGGGCGCGATGGCCGGCGCCGAGCGGCTGCGCTGCCGGGTCCTGCCGTTCGGGGCGGGCGCGCAGGGCATGACCGCCCGCGCCGTCACCTGGCTCGCCCGCACGAAGCCGAAGGCGTTCTACGCGACGCCGTCGTACGCGCTGCGCCTCGCCGAGGTCGCCGCGCAGGAGAAGATCGACCCGAAGGACTTCGGGCTCGAGGTCATGTTCTTCTCCGGCGAGCCCGGCGCGTCGGTGCCCGCGGTGCGCGACGCGATCGCCGACGCGTTCGGTGCCCGCGTCGTCGACTGCGGGACGATGGCGGAGATGACGCCGTTCATGTCGGCGTCGGCCACCGACCGGACCCCGGACGGGATGCTGCTCTGGCAGGACATCGTCTGGCACGAGGTCTGCGACCCGACCACGTTCCGCACGGTGCCGTTCGGCTCCGAGGGGACGCCGGTCTACACCCACCTCGAGCGCACGTCGCAGCCGATGATCCGGCTCGCGTCCAACGACCTCACCCGCTGGGTGATGGAGGACAACCCCTGCGGGCGCACCTACCCGAAGCTGCCCGACGGCGTGTACGGCCGGATCGACGACATGATCCACATCCGCGGGGAGAACGTGTACCCGACGGAGGTCGACAACTTCCTGCGCGGCGTGGCGGACTACGGTGGCGAGCACCAGATCGTCGTGCGCCGCACCGGCTCGATGGACGAGATGATCGTCCGCGCCGAGTGCACCCTGCCCTCCGGGCAGCGTGACGACTTCGAGCGCCGCACCGGCTCCGGCCTGCAGTCCCTGCTCGGTGTCCGCGTGACCTTCGAGTCCGTCGACGCCCACACCCTCGAGCGCGCGGAGCACAAGTCCCGCCGCGTCGTCGACGAGCGCGAGCACACGAAGCGCTGATTCCCATGTGAGCGATTTCCTGCGCTATAGCGCAGGAAATCGCTCACGTCACCCACACGGACCCACCTTCAGCGGAGAGGGGAGAACGTCGTGAACAACGCCCTCGGGGAGAAGCCGGCACCGTTCGGCGCTCCGGAGACGACGGCCACGCCGGGGGAGGCGGGCGGGTTCTTCGAGACCGGCCGCCCGCGCCTCGGCGGCCTGCAGAACCCGGTCGGCTTCGACGCCACCCAGGCGGCGGTGATCGACGCGGCCGCGGACACGATCATCCCGCCGCACCCGGACTGGCCGACGGCGAGCGAGCAGGACCTCGTGACGTTCATGGGCCGCTACGTCACGCCGAGCGGCTACAAGAACAAGCACTTCCCGTTCGCGACCGAGGACGAGTTCAAGGCCGGGCTCGACCGCCTGGGGCAGGGGTTCGTCGATGGTTCCGTCGCCGACCGGACGGCCGCGATCGCGGCTCTCGAGAAGGCCGAGGATCCGCTCTTCGAGCAGCTGCGGGCGCTCGTCTACTACGGCTACTACTCGCGCCCCGTCGTGACCCTTGCGATCAACCGGAACCTCCCGGCCGGCCGCGACTACCACGGCCCGCCCCTGCCCTACGGCTACCTGCAGACCACGGAGCCCTGGGACGAGGAGCTGCTGACCCAGGCGCAGGAGAACGGCTCCTACCTCGAGACCGACGAGGTCGTCCGCGTCGACCTCTCCCAGCTGTCCTGGACGAAGTGAGGCGATCATGGCCGCATACGAGGAGACCGACGTCCTGATCATCGGTGCGGGGCCCGGCGGAGCCGGCATCGCGCTCAAGCTGGCCAAGGCCGGCGTGAAGGTCACCTGCCTGGAGCAGGGTCCGTGGGTCAAGCCGACCGACCACCCGCACTACCACGACGAGTGGGAGCTCGAGAAGCAGCGCGGGTGGGCCTACGACCCCAACGTGCGCCAGCTGCCGGAGGACTATCCGGTCACCGGCACGACGACGCCGTACATGATGAACAACGTCGGCGGCTCGACCGTGCACTACGCCGGCCACTGGCCGCGCTACAAGCCGGTCGACTTCCGCAAGGGCACCGAGCACGGTCTCGAGGGCACGATCGACTGGCCGATCTCCTACGAGGACCTCGCGCCGTTCTACGACGAGAACGACGAGATCTACGGCATCTCCGGGCGCATCGGTGACCCGTCCTACCCGGACCGCAAGCAGGCCGTCCGCGACCCCGAGGTGCTGCCCGGCAAGCTCGGCCTCAAGTACGCCAAGGCGTCGAGGGACCTCGGCTGGCACTGGTGGCCGTCGGACAACGCGGTCATCACGCAGCCGCGGGAGAACCGCGAGGCCGACCAGGCGATGGGCAACGAGCTCTCGGGCAGCCCGACGGGCTCGCTGTCCACCCCGGCGAACGCCCACTGGCCCTACGCGATCCGCCACGGCGCCGACCTGCGCACCAACGCCCGCGTCGAGACGATCAACGCCGACGGCGGCCGGGCCACCGGCGCCACGTATCTCGACCGCGTCACCGGGGAGCGCCACGAGATCCGCGCGAAGATCGTGGTGCTGGCGGCGAACGGGATCGGGTCCCCGCGCCTGCTGCTGCAGAGCGCGCAGAAGGGCCACCCCGACGGCCTCGCGAACTCGAACGGCATCGTCGGCAAGTACCTGATGCACCACGTGTTCGCGTTCTGCGATTCGTGGTTCGACGAGCCGATCGAGGGATTCAAGGGGTCGTTCGGCGCGCCCCTGTACTCGCACGAGTTCTACCACACCGACGTCAGCCGGGGATTCGTCAACGGATTCGGCATGCAGGTCGCGCGCAGTTTCGGCCCCGCCTACGCCGCGATGGGGACGCACACCGGCTACACGGCGCCGTGGGGCGAGAAGCACCGCGAGTTCTTCGACGGCCACTTCGCCAACCACCTCATGGTCTTCATGTTCGGCGAGGACCTGCCGGTGGAATCGAACCGGGTCACGCTCGACCCGGACGTGACGGACTCGTCGGGGCTGCCGGCCGCGCACGTCGACTACGCCCTGCACCCCAACGACATCGCGCTGGCCGAGTACGGCATCGACAAGATCTTCGAGGCCACGCGCGCGGTCGGGGCGACCGAGACCAACGACACCGGCGTGCTCTACCCGCCGCCGGGCTGGCACCTCATGGGCACCTGCCGGATGGGCAACACGCCCGACGACTCGGTGCTCAACAAGTGGTGCCAGACCTGGGACGTGCCGAACCTGTTCGTCGTCGACGGCAGCACGCTGACCACGGGTGCCGCGGTCAACCCGACCAGCACCATCGGCGCGCTCTCTCAGCGCACCGGCGAGTACATCCTGCGCAACATCGACCACATCACCGCGCAGAGGACGACGCCGAGCAACGCCGACGCGCCGACGATGTGATGGCCTCCGGCCATGTGAGTGCTTCGGGTCGCCCCGGCGACCCGAAGCACTCACATGGGCCGCAGGTCCCTCTACCATCGCCGCGATGAGGTACGAGGTCACCGACGACGACACCGCGGTCGCGCTCGGCAGCGGCGACGTCCCCGTGCTGGGCACGCCGCGCCTGATCGCCTGGCTCGAGGCGGCGACGGTGGCCGAGGCCGCCTCGAGCCTCGCCGACGGCCAGACGACGGTCGGCGCCGCGATCCGCGTGCGGCACCGCCGGCCCACGCCCGTCGGCGGCACGGTCGACGTCTACGCCACCCTGACCACCGAGGGCGACCGGCTGACCTTCGACGTCAGCGCCATCGACGGCGACGGCCACTACGTCGCCGACGGCGAGATCGACCGCGTCGTCGTGGACCGGGCGACGTTCCACTAGGGCGTTCCTGCGGCCGGGACGCGAGGTCGTGGCGCTCGTCGAGGACGTCCTCGCACTAGTGGAAGCGCTTCGGAAACCGAAGCATGTGGTTCGCCGCACCGGCTACCTCGAGCCGGTCAGGCACACTGTGGGCGTGGCGCTGGCGTGACCGGCGTGTCACGTGATCACCAGGCTGACGAGGAAGACACGACATTCGCGGTCGATGATCCCGAAGACGAGCACGGCACGTCCGGCTCCGAACGTCACGGTGCGTAGGCCGGTCGGGTTGGTCGCCACCCAGGGCCGGCCGACCGTCCACGGAGAGCGCTCGAGGGCCGTCCGCACCTCGAGGAAGTCCGCCGAGAGCTCCTCGGGCAGGGTGCCGACCGCCTCGTCGAGCGGGTCGACCTCATACATCGGGTCTAGAGCCCGGCCCTGGAGCGGGTCACCTCGAACGGTTCGTCGGCGGTCGCGGGCTCGCCGGTGGCGATCTCGGCGGCACGGTGGACCGCGCGACGGAAGCGGACCGGATCCGCCTGGACGAGCGCGACACGGCGCCAGTCCTCGACGAGCTCGAGGACCGGCGAGAGGTCAAGCGCTCCCCGGGCCTCGTCCAGCGCCGCCTCGTAGGCCGCGACGAACGTCGGGCGGTCCTCGGGCACCAGGAACGACCGGATCGTCGCCGGCGAGGCGCCGGGGAGCAGGGGGTGCTCCGTGGGGCCCACCGGCGCCGAGCTCGTCATGGCCCGACGGTAGCGGACGCCTCGGACGACGGGTGCCGGTTCACGGGACGATCGAGTCCACGTAACCGCCGTCGACGCGCACGGCCGCGCCCGTTGTGGCCGAGGCCAGCGGCGAGGCCAGGTACGTCACGAGGTGGGCGATCTCCTCGGGCTCGATGAGGCGCTGCAGCAGCGACTGCGGCCGATACTCGATCATGAACTTGCGCTGCGCCTCGTCCCACGGCAGCTCGTCGCCGACGAGCTCGCGCACGAACCCCTCGACACCGCCGGTGTTCGTCGGGCCCGCGATCACGGAGTTCACGGTGACGCCCGTGCCGGCCGCCTCCTTGGCGAACCCGCGGGACACGGCGAGCAGGGCCGTCTTCGACATCCCGTAGTGGATCATCTCGGCGGGGATGACGACGGCGGAGTCGCTGGCGATGTCGAGCACCCGGCCCCAGCCGCGGGCGGTCATGCCCGGCAGGTAGGTCCGGATGAGCCGGGTCGCGGCGAGCACGTTGACCTCGAAGTACCGCCGCCAGTCGTCGTCGGAGATCTCCAGGGCGGGCTGCGGGCCGAAGATGCCGAGGTTGTTGACCAGCACGTCGACGTGGGGCTCCCGCGCGGCGACCTCGTGGGCGCCCTCGGCCGTGGCCACGTCCGCGGCCACCCCGACGACCTCGCCGCCGGTCTCGTCGCGCAGCTCCGTCACGGCGGCGTCGACCCGCGGCGCGGTGCGCCCGTTGACCACCACCCGGGCGCCGGCGCGGGCCAGGTCGGCGGCGATGGCCCGCCCGATGCCCCCGGTCGACCCCGTGACCAGGGCGGTCCGTCCGGACAGGTCGAGCTGCATGGCGTCATCCTCCGCGGTCGTCGGCGTCGTCGGGTGGGGAACCGCCCGAGGGCCACGAAGCTTCCCGGACCGGGTCCTACACTCGGGGCCATGGCGGGGCGCATCCGGGACGCGGACATCGCGGAGGTGCGTGACCGCAACCGGGTCGACGAGGTCATCGGCGAGTACGTCGCGCTGCGCCGCGCCAGCGCGGGCTCGGTGAAGGGCCTCTGCCCGTTCCACGACGAGAAGACGCCCTCGTTCAACGTCCGCCCCACGCACGGCACCTTCCACTGCTTCGGCTGCGGCGAGGGCGGCAGCGTCATCGACTTCCTCATGAAGATCGAGCAGCTGGGCTTCGTCGAGGCCGTGGAGAAGCTCGCCGACCGCATCGGCTACCAGCTGACCTACGAGGGCGGCGGGTCGAGCGTCCAGAAGGACCGCGGCACCCGCGCGCGCCTGCTGGCCGCCAACAAGCTGGCCGCGGAGTTCTACGCCGAGCAGCTGCGGGCGCCGGGGGAGGCCCAGAAGGCGCGGGAGTTCCTCGCCGAGCGCGGGTTCGACCAGGCCGCCGCGCAGGACTTCGGCTGCGGGTTCGCGCCGTCCGGCTGGGACAAGCTCACCAAGCACCTGCTCGCCCAGGGCTACACGCTCGAGGAGCTCGAGAAGGCGGGCCTGTCGCGGCCCGGCCAGCGCGGGTACATGGACCGCTTCCACCGCCGGCTGCTCTGGCCGATCCGCGACCTCGGCGGCGACGTCGTCGGCTTCGGCGCGCGGCGGCTCTTCGACGACGACCGCATCGAGGCGAAGTACCTCAACACCCCCGAGACGCCCGTCTACCACAAGTCGAAGGTGCTCTTCGGGCTCGACAAGGCCAAGCGGGAGATCGCGAAGACCCGCCAGGCCGTGATCGTCGAGGGCTACACCGACGTCATGGCGATGCACCTCGCGGGCGTCACGACGGCCGTCGCGAGCTGCGGGACGGCGTTCGGCGACGAGCACGTCGCGGTGCTGCGCCGCTTGCTCATGGACGACTCGTTCGACCGCGGCGAGGTCATCTACGTCTTCGACGGCGACGCCGCCGGGCAGGCCGCGGCGCGCAAGGCGTTCGAGGGCGACCAGCAGTTCGCCACCCAGACCTACATCGCCGTCGCGCCCGACGACATGGACCCCTGCGACCTGCGCCAGGCCCGCGGCGAGGTGGCGCTGCGCGACCTCGTGGCCCAGCGCGCGCCGCTGTTCAGCTTCATCATCCGCGCGATCCTCGACGAGCACGACCTCGGCACCGTCGAGGGCCAGGTGGCGGCGCTGCAGCGCGCCGTGCCCGAGGTGGCCCGCATCCGGCGCGAGGACCTGCGCGACGGCTACGCCCGCCGGCTCGCCGGGTGGGTCGGCTGGTCCGACGAGGCGCAGGTGGTGCGCCGGGTGCGCGAGACCGCCGGCGCCCCGGCCGACGCCCCCGCCCGCCGCACGCCGCGCCGGGCCCCGCACGGGCGCGGCCACGGGAACGGCAACGGCTCCGGCGAGGGCCCCGCGCTGCCGGCCCGCGACGACCCGCGCCTGCGCGTGCAGCGCGAGGTGCTCAAGGCGGCGCTGCAGTCGCCGGCACTGGCCGGGCCGATGTACGACTCGCTGCCCGAGGACGCGTTCAACAACGAGGCCTACCTCGCGGTGCACCGGGCGGTGCTGGCCGCCGGGGGCACGTCGGCGGGCTGGTCGGGCTCGGCGTGGATCGACGCGGTCGGGCGCGAGGTCCCCGGCGGCTACCGCTCCCTCGTCCACGAGCTCGCCGTCGAGCCGCTGCAGACCCGCGAGAACGACGAGCACCGCTACATCACGTCGATGATGAGCGCGCTGCAGGGCACGCTGGTCGAGCGCCAGGTCTCGGAGATCAAGTCGCGGCTGCAGCGCCTGTCGCCGATCAGCGACGCGAACGAGTACCACGAGCTCTACGGCGACCTGGTCGCCCTCGAGCAGTACAAGAAGGCGCTGCGCAGCCAGGCGTCGGGCGCGGTGCCGCTGTGAGCGGCGTGTTCGACCGGCTGTCCGCCCTGCTCACCGGGCGCGAGCCGGTCCCCGAGGGCTTCACCGGCACGCTCGACGAGGGCGAGCGGGTGATCGCCGACGGCCGCGGGCCGCGCGGGTCGATCGTGCTCGCCACCGACCTGGGGCTCTGGCTGCCGCCCGCCGCCTCGGGGGAGGGCGCGCACCGCGTGCCCTGGCACCTCGTCACCAAGGCCACGTGGGCCTCCGGGGCGCTCGTCGTCGTCGAGGCCGACGAGGTCGAGGAGCTGGCCGGCGGGGTCGTCGTCCTGGCCGACCGGGCGCCGCGCCGCGTGCCGCTCACGGAGCCGGGCCGCGTGCCCGAGACCGTGCACCACCGGGTCACCGCGGCGGTCAAGGACAGCCAGCACCACGACCTGGGCGATGGTGAGAGCGAGGGCGGCGCCTGGTTCGTCCAGCGCCGCGTGCCCGGCGACGGGATCGTCCTGCACGTCCGCCCCGACCCCGGCACCGACCCGGAGGTCGTGCGCTCCGTGGCGGCGGGTGTGGGGGAGAAGATCCGGGACGCCCAGAGACACACACGGTCGTGACCCTGACCTGGGATCCGGCTCTCTACCGGCGCCACGACGACCACCGCGCGCGCCCGTTCCTCGACCTCGTCGCCCGCGTCGGCGCGCGCGACCCGCGCGAGGTCGTCGACCTCGGCTGCGGGCCCGGGCACCTCACCGGCGTGCTGGCGCAGCGGTGGCCGGGTGCGCGGGTGCGGGCCTCGGACGCGTCCCCGCACATGGTCGCGGCGGCGCGCGAGATCGGGGTCGACGCCGAGCAGGCCGACGTCCGCGACTTCGCCCCGGGCGCCGCGACCGACGTCGTCGTGTGCAACGCGGTGCTGCACTGGGTGCCCGAGCACCGCGAGCTCCTGGACCGCTGGGCGACGGAGCTGCCCGCCGGCGGCTGGCTCGCGGTGCAGGTGCCGGGCAACGAGCGGTCGCCCTCCCACGTGATCGCGCGGGACCTCCTGGCGAGCCCGGCGTGGGCCGGCGTCGTGCCGGAGGGCCTGCCCGCCTACGGCGTCGGCACCCCCGAGGAGTACGCCCGCCTGCTGGCGGCGGCGCGCCCCGGCGGCGTCGTCGACTGCTGGGAGACGACGTACCTGCACCCACTGACCGGGGACGACCCGGTGGGCGACTGGATCGCGGGCACCACCCTGCGCCCGGTGCGCGACGTGCTCGACGACGCCGGGTGGGAGCGCCTGCGCGCGGAGCTGGCGCCCCGGCTGCGCGACGCCTACCCACCCGACGACGCCGGCGTGACCTGGTTCGGGTTCCGCCGGGTGTTTGCCGTGCTGGGCTCGTGAGGCCTCTGGGCGCCTGAGTCAGGCCCCCGAGCCGTTGGCGGTGGCCCGACCCGGCGCGGAGGGCTGCCCGCTCTCGGGCCCGCCCGACGGCGCCACCTTCTCCTTGGCGATCGCGACGCCCGTCTGCACGGCCTCGCCGGCCTTCGCGCGGGCGACACCGGCCGCGCCCTGCACGCTCGGGTGATCGGCCACCTGGCGGTAGGCCCGCGCGATCTGCTCGTAGCGCTCGCGGCCGGCCCGCGTCCCGAGGACGTACCCCACGCCGGCACCCAGCAGGAACGGGATGATCTTCATGCCTTCTCCTCCCCGACGTCTCGTTCTGCCCATCCTGCCCCACCCCGTGCGGAAAGGCGGTGGGGCCCGTGAGGTAGCGTGTCACCGTCCGAACGCGAGCCGTCCCGGACGCAGCGGTCCTCCGTAGCTCAATCGGCAGAGCATTCGACTGTTAATCGAAGGGTTACTGGTTCGAGTCCAGTCGGAGGAGCCCCGAAGCCCCAGGTCAGCACGCTGACCTGGGGTTTTCTCGTTTGTCGTGGAGAATCCGGGGTGTGGGCTATCTCCTCGACAACGGCCAGGTCCAGGCCGGGAGCCGGTTCGAGGCCCTCGGCGAGCTGTTCGACGCCTCGACGTTCCGGCACCTGGACGCGCTCGGCGTGGGGCCCGGTGCCTCGTGCTGGGAGGTCGGCGCGGGCGGGCGGAGCGTCCCGGACGGGCTCGTCGAGCGCGTCGGGCCCGGCGGCCGGGTGATCGCCACCGACGTCGACACATCGTGGCTCGGGGCCTCCGGCGCGGTGCTCGAGGTCCGGCGCCACGACGTCGGGACCGAGCCACCGCCCGCCGAGGGGCTCGACCTCGTGCACGCCCGGCTGGTGCTCACCCACGTCCCGGCGCGGGACCGGGCCCTCGCGACGATGGTCGCGGCCCTGCGTCCCGGCGGGTGGCTCGTGGTGGAGGACGCCGACCCGGCCCTGCAGCCCCTGCTCTGCCCGGAGGACCGCGGCCCGGCCGAGCAGCTCGCCAACCGCCTGCGCCGGGGCTTCCGGACGCTGATGGCGGGTCGCGACGCCGATCTCGCGCTCGGGCGGACCCTGCCGCGGCGGCTGCGCGAGCACGGCCTCGTCGACGTCGCCGCCGACGCCTTCTTCCCGATCGCCGGGCCGGCGTGCACCGCGCTGGAGATCGCGACCGTCGAGCAGATCCGCGGGCGCCTCGTCGACGGTGGCGTGGCGACGGACGACGACGTCGACCGGCACCTCGACAACCTCCGCGCCGGCCGCCTGCCCGACCTCGCGACGTCACCGATGGTCACCGCATGGGGACGGCGAGCTCGCTGATCTTGCCGGAGGATTGGGCAGGTCGAGTGAACCCGTACCCGTGTCGAGTGAACCTCGGCGTGGACCCCTGGTGCCCGGCGGGCTGTCCGGGCACGCTCCGTCCTGAGCCGGTGAGTGCCCCGGCGAACCGGTGCCCCGGGGGGCGCCGACGGCGAGGTGGTGGGCCGGACCAGGCAGCTGGGGAGCGGGCCCCCGGCCCACCATCTTCGCGACTCCTCGCTCCGCGCGGCTCGTCCTAACCCGGTGTCGACGTCGGTGTCGACGTCGCGGTCGGCGCCGTGCTCGTGGTCGGCGCCGGCGTGGTCGTGGGCGCCGGTGTGGTCGTCGTCGGCCCGGAGCGCGGGTTGGTCAGCGCGGCCGGGCAGGTGACGGACTTGCTCACCCCGGCGCTCGGGGCGCTCGTCCACGTCCCGGCGGTCGCCGTGACCGTCACGGTGATCTCGATGTTCAGCGTCGTGGTCGTCGTGACCGTCGTCGAGGTGCCGGACACGGTCTTGGGTGCCGGCACACCCAGGTTGAGGGGGCGCGCCGAGGTGACCGTGTACGTCCCGGCGCCGCTCACCGCGTTCCAGCTCACGGGGATCGTCGCGGTCGTGACGAGGCCGGCGGTGGTGCAGGTGATGGCGCCGATCGCGACGCCTCCGGGCACGCCGATGCTCCCCGCCTTCGCCGTCGCGGTCCCGCTGTTCCGGGAGAGCCACGCCGCGGTGGCCACGCCGCTGCCCGCGAGCAGCAGCGTGACGACCACGGCGACGACCAGGGCGAGGCCCGGCCGCCTCAGGCGCTGGTGATCGCGACGGTCACGGGGATGGTGAAGGTCGCGTTCTGGCATCCGTTCTCCGAGGCGCTCGTCATGGAGGCCGCATTGGGAAGGGTCAGGGTCGCCGAGCCGTTCGCGGCGATCGCCGTGCCCGGCGTGGCGGTGGTCAGGCTGACCCCGGTGGTCGCGCACGTCCCGGTCCCGCCGGCGGCCGTCGGCGCCCCATTGGCGGCCACGGACGTCACGGTGACGGGGTAGACGTTCGGGTTGTTGACGGTGATCTTCACGTCGCCGCTGGTCCCGGGGTAGAGCAGGTTCGCGGTGACCGCCGTCCCGGGGACGGCGGTCGTCGTCGGTGCCACGGCCTGCCCTCCCCGGGACGTCGCGGTGCCGCCGCCGCTGGACAGCCAGGCGGCCGAGGCGAGCCCGGCGCCCAGCAGCACGGCGACGGCGACACCGGTGACCCCGACGGCCGGCAGGCGACGGACCCACCAGCGCCAGGGCCCGCGGCGCTGCGACGACCAGCGGGCGCGTCGTCCGGCCACCGCTCAGCCGGCCGCGGAGGCCAGGCTCGCGGTGAGCGGCAGGACGAAGCTCTGGTTCTGGCAGGCGTTGTCGGGGTTGCCGATCATCTTCGCCGTCAGCGTGTAGGTGCCGGTGGCGCCCGGGGCGATCGTGCCCGACGGGTTGGTCAGGCCGGCGGTCGTGACGGTGCCCGCTGGGCAGTTGCCGGTGGTGGCGTTGGAGCTCCCCGGCGAGATCGACGCCACGATCACGGGGTAGGCGTTCGGGTTGTTGACGGTGACCGTCGCGGTCGTGGTCGCACCCGGGTACAGCCCGGCCGCTCCGGTCGCCGGCGTGATGGTCGAGTTGACGGCCTGGGTCGAGCTGCCCTCGGCCGTCCCGGCGCCGCTGGAGAGCCATGCGGCGAGCGCGACGCCCGCGACGCAGGCCAGGGCGATACCGCCCGCGACGGCGCCGAGGCGCCTCTTGTTCTTGGTTTCCACGGCGGACACTCCTCTCGGACGTCGGTCCTTCTCCGACGTTCGAGCGAGGAATGCTCCATTCGGCCTAGTGACTAATCGGCTCGCCGCCGCCGTTCACCGGATCGATGGGCGTGCCGTTGCCGATCTCCCCGGACGGGCGACGCTGGACGCGGTACAGGCGTTGCGCCCCGCGGACACCCTTGAACTTGCGCGGGGCCGCCGCGCGGAAGACGAACGGCGGGTCCTGCGGCGCCGCGGCGACCACCGCGTCGCGGACCGCCGCCGTGATCGTCACGTGGTCCGGGCGCGCGGTCTCGGTGACGCGGCTGGCCAGGTTGACCGGCGGGCCGAACCAGTCGCCCGCGTGCGGCACCCCGACGCCCTTCGCGACGCCGACCCGCAGCGCGGGGCGTCCGTCCCCCTCGCTCGACCAGGCATCGACGAGGTCGAGCGCGGCCGTGACCAGCAGGGTCGGGTCGGGTGAGACGAGCATGACCGCGTCGCCGATCGTCTTGGCCAGGCGCACCGGCCACGCCGACACCTCGGTGGCGCACGCGGAGAGCATCTCGGCGACCTCGCTGAGCTCGACCGCCGAGACCGACTCGCCGAGGTCGGTGAAGCCCACGAGGTCGGCGAAGCAGACCGTCACCTCCTGCGCGCCGCGCAGCCGGCCCGCGCTCGACTCCTCGACGGCGAGGGCGTGCGAGCGGATGCGGTCGGCGAGCGCCGCGGCCACGAGGTGGACCAGGTGCAGGGAGTCGTCCTCGACGATCCGGCGGGCCTCGGTGGCGTAGCGCAGGGCCATCTCCGGCTCCGGCTCGCCGGGCTGCAGCAGTGCCTCGCCGAGCAGCCCGCCGAGGGCGTCGGCGATGTTGAGCACGCCGCGCCCGATGGCCCGGACGACCGGCATCATCTCCTCGTCGGAGAACCCCAGGCTGCGGTAGCGGTGGATCCGCTCGGCGATCTCGACGTCCTCGTCGGTGTAGATCGGCTCGTCGGGGTCCGGGGCGAGCGGGCGCCCGAGCGCCTGGAACCAGCGGCGCACGACCTCGATGTCGATGTCGGCGACCCGGCAGACGTCGTTGAGGGAGTGCCCGTCCTCGGGACGCAGGGTGCGCTCGAGCAGCAGCAGGCCGAGACGGTCGCGGTCGATCGCGTCGCGCATCGCGTCGATGTCGACGCCGTCCGCCGCCAGCGACTCGAGGACCGAGACGCGGGTGCGCCGCGCGTCGCCGGTCAGCCCCTCGAGGAGGCCGGCGCGGTCGTAGTCGCCCTCGGCCATCACCGACCGGATCCGCGCCGGGATCGGCAGCGATGACCGGTGACGCGGCGGCACTTGCTCATGGTGCCAGGGGGCCAGGACCCGGACATCTCGTGGCGGGACTCCGTACCGTGGCGGGTCGGGAGACAGGGAGGACCCATGACTGGCGGCCCACGCCTGCTGGCCACGAGCGACCTGCACGCCAACCGCTCGGACAACGAGGACCTCGTCCGCGAGCTGCACCCGACCCACCCCGGCGACTGGCTGATCGTCGCGGGCGACGTCGGCGACCGCGTGGGCACGGTCGCGTGGGCCCTGGAGATCCTGGCCGAGCGCTTCGCGCAGGTCATCTGGGTGCCGGGCAACCACGAGCTGTGGACCCCGCCCGGCGACGAGGTCGAGCTGGTCGGACCCGCCCGCTACGACCACCTCGTCGAGGTCGCGCGCGGCCTCGGCGTCCTCACGCCCGAGGACCCGTGGCCGGTGTGGGAAGGCGACGGCGGCCCGGCGCTCGTGTGCCCCATGTTCGTGCTCTACGACTACAGCGTCCGGCCGCCCTCGATCCCGGACGACTGGTCGAACGAGGCGGCGCTCGAGGTCGCCCGCGAGGCCGGGGTGGTCTGCACCGACGAGTACCTCATGTCGTCGGACCCGTTCCCGGACGCCGCCGCGTGGTGCGCCGACCGCCTCGCCCGCACCGAGGCCCGCCTCGCGCAGCGCCCGGCGGGCATGCCGACGGTGCTCGTCAACCACTGGCCGCTGACCCCGCACCCGACGCGCATCCTGCGGTACCCGGAGTTCGCGCTGTGGTGCGGCACGACCGCGACCGCCGACTGGCACAAGCTCCACGACGCCGCGGTCCTCGTCTACGGCCACCTCCACATCCCGCGCACGACCGTCGAGGACGGCGTGCGCTGCGAGGAGGTCTCGGTGGGCTACCCGCGCGAGTGGCAGCGCCACGGCCTCGTCCGCGGCGCGCTGCGCGAGATCCTCCCGGGCCCGGCCGGTGACGGGCCCGACCCGTTCACCGCCTGGGCGGCGGAGCAGAGCGCAACGTGGGCACGGACATGAGCGACGTGACCACCGGTGTCGCGGCCCTCGACGCCGTCCTGCCTGACGCCGTCGTCACCGCGGCGCGCACCGACGACGACCCGCACGCCGTCCTCCCGCCCGAGGAGGAGCCCGCGGTCGCGAAGGCGGTCGCGTCCCGCCGGGCGGAGTTCACGACGGCGCGCGGGTGCGCGCGCGACGCGCTGGCCCGGCTCGGGGCGCCGGCGGTGGCGATCCCGGTGGGGGAGAAGCGGTCCCCGGTGTGGCCGGACGGCGTCGTCGGCGCGATCACGCACTGCGCCGGCTTCCGGGGCGCCGCGGTGGCGTGGCGCGACGCCGTCCGCACGGTCGGGCTCGACGCCGAGCCGCACGTCGCCCTGCCCGACGGCGTCCTCGAGGCGGTGTCGGACACCGGCGAGCAGGCGGTGCTCGCGTCGCTCGGTGCCTCGTCGCCGGACGTGCGGTGGGACAAGCTCCTGTTCAGCGCCAAGGAGAGCGTCTACAAGGCGTGGTTCCCGCTGACCGGGACGTGGCTGGGCTTCGAGGACGCCGAGCTCGTGCCCGCGCTCGACGGGACGTTCCGCGCGTCGCTGCGCGTGCCGGGGCCCGTGGTCGACGGCGTCGAGGTGTCCGGGTTCGAGGGTCGCTGGGTGGTGCGGGACGGCCTGGTGATCACGGCCATCGCCGTCCCGGCGCGGGGGGTCTGATGCGCAACGAGGGGTTCTGGGAGAGCTACGAGTCGGTGGTCGAGCAGCGCATCCGCGACGCCCAGGACGAGGGCAAGTTCGACGGGCTGCGCGGCGCGGGCAAGCCGCTGCGCGGGCGCAACCGGCCGGACGACGAGAACTGGTGGCTGCGCTCCTACCTCGAGCGCGAGGGCATCCCGAACGACGTCCTGCTGCCGACCCCGCTGCGCCTGCGCCGCGAGATCGACCGGCTGCCCGAGACCGTCCGCGACATGGAGACCGAGCGCGAGGTCCGCGACACCGTCGCCGCCCTGGCCGGACGCGTCGCCCAGTGGCTGCGGTTCCCCGACGGGCCCCAGGTGTCGGTGTCGATGCCGCGTGCCGACGACGTCGTGGCGCGGTGGCGTGCGGACCGGGCGTCGGCGTCGGTGCCGGCTCCGGAGGCCCTGCCCGAACCCGGTGGGCGACGGTCCCGGCTGCGCGCGTGGCTGCGGCGCCGCCGCGGCTGATCAGCCGGCGCGCGGGGCGCGGGGCAGGTCGACGACCGTGCCCGGCGCGCGGGCCGGGGTGTCGTCGACGCCGGCCGGCGGCGCCTCGCGGTCGCGCTCCCGCTCCCCGGGGCGGCGTGACGGGGCGAGCGGGACGACCGTCGCCGCGCCGATGCCGTGGTAGCGCTCGGGGGTGCAGGTCAGCACGATCACCTGGGCCGCGCCGTCGGCCGCGGTCGCCGCGGTGAACACCGCGCCGAGGCGGGACAGGCGCTCCGGGTCGGTGTGGCCGAGCGCGTCGTCGATGACGACCGGCACCCCGTCGGACGGGTCGACGAGCGCGGCGCACGCCAGCCGCGCGCACAGGCCGAGCTGCTCCTGGGCGCCGCTGGACAGCGCCGCGAAGGCGACCGTGGTGCCGTCGAGCGTGCGGTGGGTGATCCGCAGGTCCTCGTCGATCTCCAGGGACAGCGAGGACCCGAAGACGATGCGCGCCAGCCGCTCGACCTGCGCCCGGAACGGCGCGACGTAGGAGCGCCGCACGCGCTCGCGGTGCCGGGCGAGCGTGTCGTGCAGGCGCTGCGCGGCGGCGGCGCGGCGGGCGACGGCGTCGTGGTCGCGCACGGCGGACTCGAGCTCGGTGGCCGCGGCGGCGTGCTGGTCGTGCCAGCCCTCGAGGCCCGCGGCCTGCAGGCGCCCGGTGGTCTCGGCGTGCTCGCGCTCCAGGCGGGTGGCCTCGCCGGCGAGGCGCTCGTCGACCGCGCGGGCGTTGACGACGCGCACCTCCACGGTGTCGGGGTCGTCGTCGGCGAGCGCGGCGGCCAGCGACTCGTGCTCGCGCTCCGCCTCGCGCGCCTGGACCAGGCGCTCGTCCTCGGCGGCGGCGAGGTCGGCGTCGGCCTCCGCCTCGCGGGCCGCGCGCAGCTCCTCGGCGCGGCGGGCGTGGGCGTGGCGGGCGTCGGCGGCGCGCTCGGTGAGCACCGCGGCGCGGGTGTCGGCGTCGCGCACCGCGTCCTCGGCGGCCCGGCACGCGGCGGCGGTCTCGTCCGCCCGGCGCGCGGCCGCGTCGCCGGCCTCGCGCGCGGCGTCGGACGCGCGGCGCAGCGCGGAGACGTCGGCCTGCGGGGCGGGCTCGGCGAGGCTGAACAGGTCGGCGGGTCCGGTCTCGCCGAGCCGCTCCCGCACCGCGTCGTGCGCGGCGCGCAGGGCGGCGGCGTCGCCGTGGCCGGCGAGCTCGCGGGCGAGGGCCGCCCGGTGCTCCTCGGCCCGGCGCGCGGCGTCGTCGGCGCCGCGGCGGGCGGCGCGGGCGGCCTCGAGATCGGCGACGCCGAGGTCCTCGCACCGCTCCGCGAGCTCGCGGGCCCGCTCGCGCACCGCGTCGTCGCGGCCGGCCTCGTCGAGCCCCGGCCGGACGCGCACCTCGAGCACGCCGGGCAGCGACACCGCCCGCGAGCCGGCCACCGGCAGCGTGCGGGTCTCGCCGGGCGCGAGCATCACCGTCTCGCCGTCGACCTCGACCGTCAGGGCCTCCGGCGCCGTCAGCTCGACGCGCGCGGCCGCGGCGTCGCGCGCGGCCTCGGCGCGCATGAGGTCGCGGGCGAGGTCCTCCAGGTCGGCCAGGTCGTCGGCGTCGACGGTGGTGGCGGCCAGCACCCGCTCGGCGCGCTGGAGCCCGGCCGTGGCGTCCTCGACCCGGCGCAGGCGTTCGGCGAGGTCGGCGAGCTCGGCACGGTCCCGGGCGGCGGACACGGCACGCGCCGCCTCGTCGGCCTGCTGGCGCGCCGCGGTGGACGCCTCGCGCGCGGCGGCGTCGGCGGTGCGGCGGGCCTCGCGCTCGTCGCGGGCCGCGGCGTGCTCGTCGGCGTGGGCGGCGAGCGCCTCGGTGGCCTGCGTGACCACCGCGGCGTCGGCGTCGACCGCCCCGACCAGCGCGTCCCGGGCCTCCCGGCGCTCCCGGGCGGCGTCGGCGCGCTCGCGGGCGAGCACGGCGCGCCCGCGGGCGGTCTCGACCTCGCGCAGGCGTGACTGCAGCCCCGCCCACCGGTCCTCGAGCTCGGCCACCTCCGCCGCGTGGGCGCGCCGGCGGGTGCGCACCGCGGCGGCGTCGGCGTCGAGCCGGTCGCGGGCGGCGACGTCGCGCTCGACGGCCTCGAGGGCGGCGCGGCAGCGCTCGTACTCGGTCTCGGCGGCGGCGAGGCGCACCTCGGCGGTGCGCAGCTCGCCGGTGGCCCGCCCGCTGGGGGTGCGGTAGCGGCGCAGCTCCTCGACCGCCCGCTCGACCAGTCCGTCGTCCACGCTCGGGTCCGGACGCGGCGCCGTGCCACCGGTGCCCCCGGAGGCAGCCCGGTCGAGCGCGCGGGTGAGGGCGTCCTGGCCGCCGAGGTCGGCCTGCCCGACGGCGGTGTGCTGCTCGACGCGCAGGCCGCGCCACAGCACGCGGTCCATCGTCTCGTCGAGGATCGCCGACACCCGGGCGTGCGCGTCGGCGCCCGTGAGCTGCTCGGCCGCGGGGGCGATGACCGTCAGCTCGGTACGCGGGCGGCGCAGCCAGCGCTTGCGGTAGACGAAGCGGTAGGGCCCGGTGGAGACCTCGGCCTCGACCTCGGGCCCGGCGTCGACCCCGGCGGGCTGCGCCTGACGGATCTCCAGCCGCCGCGACGAGTCGGCGGCGTCGAAGAGCAGGTCGAGCGCGGCGACCGTGGAGGTCTTGCCCACCTCGTTGTCGCCCTGCAGCACGGTGACCCCGCGCTCGGCGAGCGTGACCTCGCGGTCGTGCACGCCGCGGAAGTCGCGCAGGCGAATGCGGTGCAGCCTCATCGGGGCGTCCCCACCAACCGGTGCAGCAGGCGCAGGGCGTCGCGGGCCTCGTCGTCGGCCGCTCCGCCGGGAGAGGCGGCCGCGAACAGCTCCGACGCGGCGTCGGCGGCGAACCCGTGCAGGTCGAGATCGTCGAGGTCGGCGTCGTCGGGGACCGTCGCCAGCTCGGAGTGCTGAGCGAGCACCTCGACCGCGGCGAACGCGTGGTCGTGCGCGGCGAGCAGGTCGTCGAGCCGGCTGCGCTGGCGCAGCGACACCGTCCCGACCAGCGCGAGCCGCACCGCGGTGCGCTCCTTCTCGGGGTGGGCGGCGAGCCACGCGTCGAGCGCCTCGAGGTCCTCGTCGGTGTCGAGGCGCGCATCGTGGCGCAGGAACCGCCAGCGCCCGACCGTCTCGATGACGACCTGCGCGGCCCGGTCGTCGAGGTCGACGACGAGGACGTGGCCGGGGTCGACCTCGTCGAAGTCGGTGACCTCCGGCGTGCCCGCGTGGCGGATGCGGTCGTCGGCGTCGTCGGTCCACGCGGAGTGCCGGTCGCCCAGCGCCACGTAGTGCACGCGGCCGTCGGCCAGCGCGGCGAGCACCCCGTCGCGGCGGATGCGGGCCGGCTCGTCGTCGTCGGGGTCGAGGACGTCGAGCTCGCCGTGCCCGGCCAGCACCCGCAGCGTGCCCGGCGACGCGGGCCCGAGGGCGGCGAGCTGCTCGCCGACCAGGTCGGTGAGCGGGTGCTTGGAGCGCCACGGGGCCGCGACGACCTCGACGCCCGGCGCGACCTCGTGCACCCCCGGCGTGTCCAGCACCGTGACGTACGGCGGGCAGCGGCGGACGAAGTCGGGCCGGCGGAACACGCACGCGGCGTCGGCCGGGTCGTGGTTGCCGGGCAGCAGCAGGACCGGCGTGCGGAAGGACCCGAGCGCCTCGCAGGCGCGGGCGACGACGTCGGGCCCGACGAGGTTGGACTCGAACACGTCGCCGCAGACCAGCACGAAGTCCGCCCCGCGCTCGTCGGCGAGACGCCCGAGCGCGGACACGGCGTCGAGCCGGGCCTGCGCGAAGCGCGCCTGGGCCTCGCCGGTGAGCCCGCCGGCGGCCTCCTTGGGCGGGCGGGCCCCCAGGACCCGGCGCGTCATGCCGAGCTGCCAGTCGGCGGTGTGCACGAACCGCACGCGCGCCTCCCTCCACTGCTCGACCCTGGACCGTAGAACGGTCCCGCCGCCCGGACGGGCAGCGACACGGGGTTCGACGCAGCGAGACCCCGATCGGTTCCGTGCCGATCCGATGACCTCAGGTCAGAGGAAGTGTCGCGACCGCCTCGAGGCCGCCACGGGCGCCGGAGCGTTCCACGCGCAGGCGGGCGTCGCGGCCGGTGACCTCGAGCGTCGAGACGGCGTTGCCGAACCACGGGCCGCCCACCGTCGACCAGTCCAGCGGCAGGTCACCGAGACCGGCCGCGCGCGACACCCGGTTCAGCGCGCCCGTGAGACGCCGCCACCAGCCGAGCGCGAACACGTACTCCATGAACCACGGGACGCCGTTGCGCACCGGCGAGCAGGTCAGCTGGTAGACCCGCGAGCGGGTGGGGGAGGGCCAGCGCGCCTCGGCGGCGTAGCTGTGGTGGACGTCGCCGGAGAGCACGCAGACCGTCGCGGGCGACGAGGGTCCGGAGGCGACGCCGCGGACGAGGTCGGCGAGGCGGTCGAACGACGCGCGGAAGGCCGGCCAGTGCTCGAGGTCGACGGCCTGGCGCACGGTCTCGGCGAGCTTGCTGCCCCGCGCGGCGGCCCACTCGTCGAGCGACTGCACGTGGCTGACCGCGGGCGGCATCAGCCAGGGGATCGACGACCCGATGAGCAGGTGGTCGACCTCGCCGTCGGTGGCGCTCTCCTCGATCCAGGCGAACGAGTGGTCGTTGATCATCAGGCGGTCCTGGGCGTTGAGCACCCGGGCGCAGCGCGTGTCGACCATGAGCAGGCGCGTCCGGCCCAGGTCCCAGCGGTAGCTCCACCGCACGCCGGTCGGCTCGCCGACCTCGGCGTCGGCGCGGGCGGCGAAGTCCGCGAGCAGCTCGTAGACGTCGCCGTCGGCCTCGCGCACCTTGCGGTAGAGCGGGTCGGCGTCGCGCGTGGCCGGGTCGAGGTTGCCGAGGTGCTGGTAGACCCAGTACGACGCGAGCCCCGCCCGGATGCGCTGGGGCCACCACGGCTTCGAGGCCATCTCGTCGCGCCAGACCTGCGAGGTGTTCCAGTCGTCGCGGATGTCGTGGTCGTCGAAGATCATGGCGGTCGGCACCGTCGAGAGCAGCCACCGCAGCTCCCGGTCGCTCCACGACTCGCTGTAGAGGTGGGAGTACTCGCCGAAGTCCGCGATCTCGAGCCCGGGCCCGTTCGGGTCCTCGGGGTCGCGGTTCGCGCGGATCCACCGCTCGGTGCGCGGCGTGATCTCGTCGGCGTAGACCTGGTCGCCGAGCAGGCACAGGGTGTCGGGCAGGACGGTCGCCGGGTCGTCGGCGTCGGCGACCTCGTCCATCAGCCGCGTCGCGAAGGCGTCGAGCGCGTCGATGCCGAGCGACGCCTCGAGCTCGGGGTCGTCGGTCGGGGGGTAGCGGCACGAGCCGAACACGAACCGCAGGCGCCCGGTGTCGTCCGCCTCGGCGCGGGTGCGCAGGTAGCTCGGCGGCGTCCCGGTGCCCTCGAGCGGCCAGACGAGCTCGCCGTCGAGGCGGACCTCGTAGGGCCGGCAGGTCCCGGGTTCGAGGCCCTCGACGACGACGAGCGCGTAGTGCTGCCCGCACACCTCGAACGTGGGCGCGCTCGCGCCGAGCACCTCGACGGTGCACGACGCCGTCGTCTCCACCCAGACGGTCGCCGTGGTGGTGCCGACGTGGCGCAGCAGGGGACCGAGCTCCAGGGACGTCACCCCTCCTCCCTACCCCACCCGGCCGATCCGCCCACGCCCGACCGGCGTGATCAGTCCGAGCGGTGGGTCAACTGCTCCAGGCGGCTCTGGACCTGGTCGAGGCGCGCCTGCAGCAGGGCCACCTCGGCGGAGAGCAGCGGCACGATCGTGGCGTCGTCGACCTCGGCGCCGACGCCCGCGAGCGGGGCGAGGGTGTCGTCCAGGGCCTCCTCGGCCCGCACCGGCACGTTCCCGCAGAGCACCCCGAACGCCTCCGGCGTGACGACCGGCCGCGGGCCGGCGCACAGCCCGCACACCGGGTGCAGCCGCCGCCACCCCACGACGCCGGGCCCGCCGTCGGCGAGCGCGGTCGCCGGGCGCCCGCAGCCGCACCGGCCGAGGCGCACCGAGCGCACGGTCTGGCGCGCGTAGCGCAGGCCGAGCTCGTAGCGGACGAACCGGCCCGACGCCGCGATCTCGAGCAGCACGCAGTGCTGGTACTGCGGGTCGCACGCTAGGTCGCGGGCGTCGGACAGGGCGTGGAAGCAGTAGAACCCGCAGTCGCACCACGACGACGGGCACCGGTGGCGCGGGCTCTGGATGCACACGGCGTCGGCGACCGCCCCGTAGACCTGCGAGCGGCCGAGCGCGACGCCGTTGAACCCTCCGCGGCGCGAGTCCGCGGAGATCATCGGGTAGGCGATCTTGTACCCGGTCAGCGGCCCTTCCGGCCGCGGGCGGTGTCTACCGATCGACCAGCTGCTCGGCCGGCTCACGGTGCTCCGTGGTGGTGATCTCGCGCGTCTCCTCGACCTCCGTCGTCTCGGGTGGCGCGGGCGGGTCCTCGGCGATGCCGGCGGAGAGTCGACGTCCCAGGCGCATAGCGGCCTCCGAGCGGTCCGGGTGAGATCGGTGTGACGTGCCTCCAGGGTCGTCGGCGAACCCCTCGATGTCCAGGCCCGTGACGCGCGGAGGGCCCGGGTCGTCGTCGACCCGGACCCTCGCGTGAGCTGCTGTCGTACTGCCTACTCGGCGGCCTCGAGGCCCAGGTCGTCCAGCACCGCACCGACCTCGGCCTCGGTGGCCGCGACGTCCTTGTCGAGCTGGTGGGCGTACGGCGCGAGCTCGACCGCGTTGGCGGCCGGGGCGGCGAAGCCGGTGACCGCCGCGGGGACGGCGACGGCGGCGAACGCGAGGCGCATCGTGCTCTTCTTCATGAGGGTCCTTCCCGATCAGGACTGGGGAGCTGCCCGGGCCGAATTGACCCGGACGGCGGAACCATCGCCGCCCTTCGCCTGCCGATTCAACTCAGAACGGCCGAATCCGGCACTCGGTAACGAGATCATCACGAGGCGTCGTCGAGCCCTGGAGCGATGGGACACCGATCCCGCACCTCCAGGCCCCCTCCGGCGGCGCGCGGGAGGATCTCCGCGATGTCACGGCGACGTCACGGGCGGACACGTGGACGTCATCGGCGCGGCGCGGACGAACCCGGGATCCGGCGCGCGGGGGTGTCGTACGCTTCGCCCGGTCGTGGACGCCCGGCGGGAGTGCACGACGCCCGGGGGGCAGTAGCTCAGCTGGTCAGAGCAGCGGACTCATAATCCGTCAGGTCGTCGGTTCGAGCCCGACCTGCCCCACCATCCCCGCAGGTCAGCGACGTGCGCGATCATTTCAAGCAAGATCGATCCCCACTCTTTCCCCACTTATTCCACGCTTTCGCTGTCGTTGCCTGATCCGTAGGCCGCGTCGAAGGCCTCGGCGGCGTCGCGCCCCTCGGCGCGCTTGTCCATGTAGACGTCCTGTGTGATCGAGGGCCGGGCGTGGCCGATGTGCCCGGCGATGGCGCGAGCGGAGAGCCCGGCTTGGTCGAGGACGGTCGCCGCCGTCTTGCGGAAGACGTGGCTGGTGACCCACTCGTAGCCGGCCGCGTCGAGAGCATCCCGGAGCCGTGCTCCGGTGTTCTGTGGGTCGCGCCAGGACTTCCGGCCGAGGGCGTGGCCGCGTGAGTTCGGGAAGACCATCGAGCTGGGCATCACATCGTCAGGGCGGCGCTCGGCGAGGCACTCGAGCAGGAAGCCCGGCAGCGGCAGGACCCGTTGCGCTGCGAAGGTCTTGCCCTCGTGGCGGACCAGGCCGACACGTCGAACACCGAGAACCCGCTCGCTCACCGGACACCACCAGCGATCAGGGCCGGCGCTGGCGCGCCGGCGTGGCCCGGCCCTGCCGGGCCACGCCTCCCCGCACCCCCAATGACTGCGTCGGGGGCGGGGCGGCGGACCCGGCCGGGCCAGACCACCAGCCGGACAGCGACAGCGACGACCTCGACCACAGCGGGCACCGTGAGCAGCACGGGACTCGGCCTCCGGCGGCCAGGCGCTCCGCCCTGGACCAGGGCACCGACCTCAGGAGAGCCCACCCGTACGACGAGCTCCAGGACGTGGGAGTGGTGGTCGGGGCGGGGCCTCACCCACGACGACGCGCCCGAGGGCTGCCAGACCGCCCGCACAGCCGCAAGCGCCACCAGACAGCGTGAGCGCCGGTCATCGATGGACGGGGCGCTTGCACCCGCACGAGCGGCCTGGCAGGGCAGAGCTCGCGCCGCCGAGGGAGAGACCCCGCTTCTCACTGCTCGGGTGACGGTTGGCCAGCGGGCATCTCGGCCGCACGGACCCGGGTGTCCGAACGCCATCGCCAGCAGAAGCGTGAGTAGAAACAGTCCGTGTACTTGCGGATACCTCGGGTGAGCGGGACGCTCAGCCTTCGCCAACCCGAGCGGGGGCCGCCGGTGGACGCCACCACGCCGCGGACGATCGTCCTGGCTGGTCCGATCGGTGCACCCGAGATGCTCAGTCTCGCCAACTACTGCGAGCACCTCGAGCGGGGCGGCCAGACGGACCTGCATCTGAACATGGCGGCTGTCACCCACTGCGGCCGAGAGGGGTTGGATGGCCTGCTCGCGCTGGTTGCCGGACCTGGAGGCATGACGGTCACCGTCGACGGAGCGAAGTGGCGGCACTTCATGCAGCTGCTCGGCGCTGCGCCGATCGTCGAGATGCAGGGGCTGTGCGATTCCGTCCGCACGCTTCTGCCCCGGCCCGCACCCGACCTCTCCTGATCCGGTGTTGTTCGGTCGCTCAGCGAAACGACGACTGGGGCGTCGAGCCGCAGAACGACGCGGCTCGCCGACCTTTGGGGAACACGTTTGCAGAGGCTGATCAAGGGGGCACCATCCCGAATCGGGCCCCTCGATGGTCGGTCCACCCATGGAGCCGACGGCCGGTGCGCAACCCGAGCTGGCCCGAGGTTCACCACCGCAGCCTCGCGAAACGGCCTCGGTGCCAACACTGGCTTCCGGCGTCGCACCGAGGCCGTCGTCGCCGCCGAGGTCAACACACCTCAGGCAGCGAGAGCCAGCGTGACGACCGTTCGCCCGTGGCTCGCAATCCGTCGCGAGGAACGTGCACACGGCTACCACGAGATTGCCTGAGGTTGCTCCTGCCTGGGTGGCCGGTGCGGCACCGACCGGCAACTTTCGTCGCTGTGCCCCGACGTTGGTGCGCGGATCATGGAGCCACCACCGAATCGTTACGGCCGCGCTGCTGTCGACGACGGCGTGTAAGGCCGCCCCCGCGGAGGACCTTCGACACCTCAAAGACCGGGTGGGCCGCTGGCTAGGCGTGTTGAAAGTGGACGTCACGAGAGTGACCCGAGGCTCGCCTGGAGCGGAGGCTCGGAGCAGCAGCGCGGTGCGCAGCCGCGACAACTCGTGCGTTCCGAGGGTAGTCCGTGCGATGGTGGTGCTCGTCTTCGGTGTCGCGGCTGTGCGCTCTCGCGTCACCGGCTCATGCGCGTGCAGGCCGGATGACGTCAGGAGGGCGAGATGCCGGGTTCCTATGATCCGATCGACGTGGCCCTCGGCGTGCTCATGGAGCGTTACCGCCGGGACGTCGAGCAGGCGTCGACGATGTTGGTGGCGATGGCGCGTGACCACGACCGGGGTGTGAAGGAGTTCGCCGAAGCGCTGGTGACAGGGCCACGCGAGGAGCACGCCAACGCCGCCTCGCACACGGTGACTCGCGCGGTCTCGTTCATCCACGCCAACGCCCATCACGAGATCGGCGTCGAGGAGATCGCCGCAGCTGCCCACATCGGCGTTCGCGGGCTGCAGCAGGCGTTCCGCGATCAACGACAGCAGACACCGCTGGGCTACCTGCGCCAGGTCCGCATGGAGTGCGCCCGTCGCGACCTCTCCGCCGGTCACCGAAGCAGCCAGTGCACGGTCGGCGACATCGCCAGCCGATGGCACTTCGCGAACGCCGGGCGGTTCGCCGGAGAGTACAAGCGTGTCTTCGGGTGCTCTCCGAGCCAGACCCTGCGCGCCTCGGATGTTCCAGACGCTCCCGATCCACGTGTCCTGCTCGACCGTGCAGTCGATGCCGCAAGGCGATCTGAGTCGTAGCGGTCGCGCCCTTCCTGAACCGTGGGCTGTCCGCTCCCTGACTCGTCGTTCCGGCCGCTTGACGAGTACTTGGCTTTGCGCACAATCAGTTGTTGTCCGGCGTCGAGCCGGATCGCCTGAGGCGGCGCCTCCGCTGCTTGGCCCCCCTGACCAGCGGGGGTGTCGCCTCTCCGTCCGACCGGTCCGTCGCCACTGAGCGGGTTGACCATCGACAGGCCCGTCGGCGGGGTCCATGCTTGCCGGGCGTCCGGCTCTCCTCATCGTGCGCGCACCACCGGTGCTTTCAGGGGGGCGTTGCGGAGGGCCGGCCGCGTCTCGCACACCCTTCGTGCCTGCCGCGATCACTCCACCGTGGCGGTTCGACGCACTCTCGGGGTGCGCCGGGATCAGCCTGCGTAGGGCTCGCCGGGGCGCATGATCATCCCCCCACGATTCCCCCACGGAAGAGCCGGAACGGGGGAGGAGTGGTCGGATGGCGGCTGAGTCCGGAGTGGACCTCGTGCCCAGCTCAGCGGCGGTGTCCGGTACCGACGGTGAAGGCTCGGATGAGCTGACGCAGCATCCGTCAGGTCGTCGGTTCGAGCCCGACCTGCCCCACTCGACCCTCGGTCGCCGCCTCCGGCGGTGTGCGTCAGCGAGTGCGTTGACGCGTTCTCGGCGACCTCACTAGGCTCCGTTCCGTCAACGCCAGCGATGACGGAGTCGGTGCGATGCAACGCAACTCGCGGATGGCCGACTGGATCCGCATCCACGCCCGGAACGTCCCGCACCGGCGCTGCCTGGTCACCGAGACCGGGGCGCGCACGTTCGCCGAGGTCAACAGCCGCGTGAACCGGGTGGCCGGGGAGCTGGTCCGCCTCGGGGTCACCCGTGGTGACCGCGTGGCCCTGTTCGCGACCGACTCCGCCGAGTACGTCGAGACCCTGCTCGCGTGCCTCGAGCTCGGTGCCGTCTACGTGCCGCTGAACTTCCGGCTGGCGCCGCCCGAGCTCCAGGCGCTGCTGCGGACGGCGGAGGCCAAGGTCCTGTTCTTCAGCGCCCGGTACGCCGAGGCGGTGCGGGCGCTCGACGTGCCCGGGCTGGAGGCGACGATCTGCTACGACGGGCCGGCAGGGGACCGGAGCTACGCCGACCTGCTCGCGCGCGGCGCGGATGTCGAGATCGACGTCGAGGTCGACGACGCGGACACGGTGTGCCTGGCCTTCACCAGCGGGACGACGGCCCTGCCGAAGGCGGTCGTGCACTCGCAGCGCATGGTCAAGCACCTCGTCGTGCAGTGCCTGATCGACCGGCGGATGACGAGCACGACCGTGCACTACACGGCCTCGCCGCTGTTCCACGTCGGCGGGATGAACTACGTGCTCGCCGGCATCGCGCGCGGCCACGCCTCGCTGATCCTGCCCGCCTTCGACCCGCCGAACGTGGCGCGCTGGATGGCGTCGGGCGAGCTCTCGGACGTCTTCCTCGTCCCCACGATGATCGCGATGCTGCTCGAGCAGGACGCCGTGCGCACCGGCGACCTGTCCGCGGTCCGGTCGATCGGCTACGGTGGGTCGCCGATGTCGCCGGCCCTGCTGCGCCGGGCCATGGCGGTCTTCGACTGCGACTTCCTCAACATGTTCGGCAGCACCGAAGGCGGGTGCTCCGCGAGCCTCACCCCGGAGGACCACCGGCTCGCCCTCGACGGCCACGAGCACCTGCTCGGCTCGATCGGGCGCGCCGTGACGGGGGTGGATCTGCGGGTGTGCGACGACGACCTGCGCGAGGTCGCCGACGCCGAGGTCGGCGAGCTCGTCTTCCGCGCCGACGCGACCATGGACGGCTACCTGGGGCAACCCGACGCGACGGCCGAGGTGCTCGCCGACGGGTGGTTCCGCACCGGTGACCTGGCCTACCGCGACGGGGACGGCTACCTGTACCTGGCCGGGCGCAAGAAGGACATGATCATCCGGGGCGGGGAGAACGTCTACCCCGTCGAGATCGAGGACGTGCTCGGCGAGCATCCGGCGCTCCGGGAGGTCGCCGTGGTCGGCGTCCCCGACGAGCACTGGGGCGAGGTCGTGCGCGCCCACGTGGTCGTCGGTCCCGGGGCTCGCTTCGACGAGGACGAGGTGCGGGCGCACTGCCGGGCCCGGCTGGCGGGCTTCAAGGTGCCGGCGCGCTTCGTCGTCCACGACGACCTGCCGCGCAACGCGGCGGGCAAGGTGCTCAAGCGTGAGCTCCGCCGGCTGTAGCCCGGCGCGCGTCGCGCTCGTGACCGGCGCCGCCCGGGGGATCGGTGCGGCGGTGGCCCGCGGACTGGCCGCCGAAGGGAGCGCGCTCGTCCTCGTCGACCGGGACGAACCCGCCCTCGCCGCGCTGGCCGACGAGCTCACCGGCGTCGAGGTCCTCGCCGTCCCCGCCGACGTCTCGCGCGCCGATGCCGTCGCGGACGCCGTGGACGCCGCCGTGGCCCGGTTCGGCCGGCTCGACGCGGCGGTCAACAACGCGGGCGTGCCCGGACCGCAGGTGCCGACCGCGGACTACCCCGTGGACGCGTTCTGGCGCGTGCAGCAGGTCAACGTGGGCGGCGTCCTGCACGGCCTGCGTGCCCAGCTCCCGGTCATGGTGGGCCAGGGCCGCGGCGCCGTCGTCAACATGACCTCCGGCGCCGGTCTGCGCGGCGTCCCCGGAGCGTGCGCGTACGCGGCGAGCAAGCACGCGGTCATCGGGCTCACCCGGACCGCGGCCGTGGAGTACGCCCGCCACGGTGTCCGGGTCAATGCGGTGGCGCCCGGCCTGGTCGCGACGGAGCTGACCGCGGGCCTGGAGGCGGACGAGTTCGCGGCCGCCCACCCCGTGGGCCGTGCGGCGCGGGCGGGCGAGATCGCCGATGCCGTGTGCTGGTTGGTGAGCGACCGGGCTGCCCACGTCACGGGTGTCGTGCTGCCGGTGGACGGCGGGCTCACGGCGGCCGTGCCCGGGCTCGCGTGAGCCGGGGAGAACAGGAGGAGGAGCCGTGCTCGACCAGAAGGAGTTCACCCGCATCCGGATCGCCGTGGAGGACGGCGTCGCGAGGCTGACGCTCGACCGCCCGGAGCACGGGAACGCCGTCGACGACACGATGCACTCGGAGCTGACGCGGTTGTTCGTGCGCGCCCGCGCCGACGAGCGGGTCCGCGCGGTCGTGCTGACCGGCGCGGGCGACACCTTCTGCCGCGGCGGCGACAGCAGCGCGTCGCGGACCTTCACCACCCTGACCGGGCTCACCCCCGTGCAGGAGGCGCGGATGATCGTGGAGACCCTGCTCGACCTCGAGAAACCCGTGGTCGCGGCCGTCAACGGCGACGCCCTCGGGCTCGGCGCCGTGCTCGCGACGCTCGCCGACGCCTCGGTCGTCGCACGCCGCGCGCACCTCGGCGACCGGCACGTCGCCGGCGGGGTGACCGCGGGCAACGGCAGCGCCGCGCTCTGGCCGGCGATCATCGGGGTGAACCGCGCGAAACGCCTGCTCCTCGGCGCCGAGGTGCTCACCGCCGAGGAAGCCGTCGCGATCGGCCTGGCGACCGAGGTCGTCGACGGTCCGTCGGTGCTCGCCACGGCGACCGCTCTGGCGCGCCGGTGGGCGGCCCTGCCGCCGTTCGCCCTCCAGAGCACCAAGCGGGTGCTGAACCTCCACCTCAAGGACGCGGCATCGCGGGCCCTCGACCACGGCCTCGCCCTCGAGGAGCAGGCCATGCAGGGCGCCGAGTTCGCGGCGGTGCTGGCGCGGCGTCGGTCGTCCTGAGCGGTCCCCAACTTGTCAGCGTCAACGTTGACGCATACTCTCGGGGCGCTGCCCGTCGGCGACGAAAGGACGACCCATGGATGCCGGCGCCCCGGTCGACGAGGCGGTCGCGATCGCCAACATCCCCTCGCTCCTCCCGATGCTCGTGCAGCTCGGCGGGGACGAGCGGTGGCTCGAGGCGCCCTACCGCCCCACCCGCGCCCGCGGGATGAGCGACCACGACGACGCCGGGCTGCCGCCCGAGGTGCAGCAGGAGATCCGCGACGCCGCCGCGGCCGCGATCACCGCCTGGCTCGGCGGGTGCCCGCCCGCGATCCCCGAGCCCTCCGAGGCCCTGCTCGTGCGCATGCTGTCGGTGTCGATGGCCCAGGAGGTCCCCGACGAGTACGGGCCGATGCTGCGCCAGGTCTTCGGGCTCTCGGCCGAGCAGGAGGCCGACCGGCCGCCGCCCGCCGACGCGGTCCCGCCGCCCGGGTTCCGCGCCATCGTCGTCGGGGCGGGGGCCTCGGGCATCGCGATCGGCGTCGAGCTGGCCCGGCTGGGGGTCGAGTACACGATCCTCGAGAAGGCCGACGCGGTCGGCGGGACGTGGTGGCGCAACCGGTACCCGGGCTGCGGGGTCGACACCCCGAGCCACCTCTACAGCTACTCGTTCTACGACACCTATGACTGGCCGGCGTACTTCTCGCTGCGCGACACCCTCCACGACTACTTCGAATCGGCTGCTACCGATCTCGGCGTCCGCCCCCGCATCCAGCTGCGCACCGAGGTGCTCGCGGCCCGCTGGGACGAGGCCGCGCAGTCCTGGGAGGTCGACGTGCGGGGCGCGGACGGCGCGGCGCGCACCCTGAGCGCCGACGTCCTGATCAGCGCGGTGGGCGCGTTCGCCCGGCCGGTGTGGCCGGACGTCCCCGGACTCGACACCTTCACCGGCGAGCGCGCGCACACCGGGGACTGGCCCGAGGACCTCGACGTCACCGGCAAGCGCGTCGCCGTGATCGGCAACGGGGCGAGCGCGATGCAGGTGGTTCCGGCGATCGTGCGCGACGCCGCGGAGGTCCACGTCTACCAGCGGTCGCCGCAGTGGATCGTGCCGTTCGAGAAGTTCCAGACGCCGGTGCCGGACCCGCTGCGCTGGCTGCTGACGACCGTCCCGCTCTACCGCCTGTGGTACCGGCTGCGGCTGTTCTGGAACTTCAACGACAAGCTCCACCCGACGCTGCAGCGCGACCCCGCGTGGCCCCACCCGGAGCGTTCGCTCAACGAGGTCAACGACCGCCACCGCGAGTTCTTCACCCGGTACATCACCGACGAGCTCGGCGACCGGCAGGACCTGCTGCCCAAGGTCCTGCCGACCTACCCGCCCTACGGCAAGCGGATGCTGTTCGACAACGGCTGGTATCGCGCGCTGCGCCGCGACGACGTCACGCTCGCGGCGGACGGCGCCGCAGAGGTGCGCCCGCACGCGGTCGTCGCGGGCGACGGCGTGGAGCGCGAGGTCGACGTGCTGGTCGCCGCGACCGGCTTCGACGTGGTGCGCTTCCTGGGCTCGATGGACGTCCGCGGCCGCTCGGGCCGCACGATCCGCGAGATCTGGGACGACGACGACGCCCAGGCCTACCTCGGCACCGTCGTGCCCGACCTGCCGAACTTCTTCTGCCTCTACGGCCCGAACCTCCAGCCCGGCCACGGCGGGAGCTTCATCGTGGTCCTCGAGCAGCAGACCGGCTACGTGCGCCGGATGCTCGAGGAGATGTTCCGCGCGGGCGCCGGGAGCATCGAGTGCCGCCGCGACGTCCACGACGCCTACAACGCCGAGGTGGACGCCGCGCACGCGTCGATGGTGTGGACCCACCCCGGGATGTCGACCTACTACCGCAACGCGCGGGGTCGGGTCACCGTCAACAGCCCCTTCCGCAACGTCGACTTCCACCACTTCATGCGCGCCTCCGGGCTCGACGACTACATCGTCGAGCCGCGGCGGGGACGCGCGGCCGAGGTGGCCTGAGGTAGGTCAGCCGAGTTCCAGGCCCGGCAGGGAGCCCTCGTCACGCCACGCGCGCAGAAGGTCGAAGAACTCGAGCACCGGCAGGGGATGGTTCGAGGTCGCCAGGGACCGCCGGGAGAGGTCGCCCTCGGCGTTGAAGCGGTTCGGCGTGCACGACTCGAGGAACTCGGCGTTGTCCCGGGCGTGCGTGACGCACTCCGCGACCCACTTCTCCTCCGCGTCGGCCTCGACGTCGAAGCAGCGCGCCCCGAGCTCGCGTGTCCGGGCCGCCACGCCCGCCGCGTGGAGCGCGTTCTCGTCGAGCGTGTGGAGCACGTTGAGCGTCACGGAGGACTGCATGTTCCCGCCCGGGATCATGAACAGGTTCGGGAAGCCGCGGCTCATCAGCCCGTGCAGGGTCGAGAACCGCGTCGCGTACTTCTCCGAGATCCGCAGCCCGTCACGACCCACCACGTCGAACCCGATCTTGTCGGTGTAGGGCGTGCCGTAGGCGAAGCCGGTCGCGAGGACGAGGCAGTCGAGCGGGTGCTCGACGCCGTCCACCACGACCCCGTCCTCGGAGAAGCGCTCGATGCCCCGCCCGCCGGTGTCGACGAGCGTCGTGTCGGGCCGGTTGAAGGTGGCGAGGTACTCGTCGTGGAACACCGGCCGCGTGCAGAAGTACGCGTACCAGGGCTTGAGCGCCTCGGCGGTGGCGGGATCGTGGACCGTCGCGTCGACGCGGGCGCGCAGCGCCTCCATGTGCAGCAGGTTGCCCCGCCGCGCGGCGGCTGCGGCGTCCTCGCCGTCGCGGGGGACCGGGGCCGCCTGGTGGTAGTCGGTCCAGCCGTCGCGGACGAGGTCCACGGGCTGGCGTCGGCCGGACACGATGGCGGCGAAGTTGCGGATCCGCTCCCGCTGCCACCCCGGGTCCAGGCCCGCGACGACGTCCGGGTCGAGGGGGGCGTTGGCGCGGACGCCGACCGTCGACGGCGTGCGCTGGAAGACGACCAGGTGCTCGGCGGCGCGCGCCAGCGGCGGCACGACCTGCGCCGCGGTGGCCCCGGTGCCGATGACGCCGACGCGCTTGCCGGCGAGACCGCCGAGGTCGCGGCCGGTGTAGGCGAAGTCCCACCGGCTGGTGTGGAACGAGTGCCCCCGGAAGTCCCCGAGACCCGGGATCGCCGGGATGCGCACCCGGTTGAAGTTGCCGTCGGCGATCATCACGAACGGCGAGGCGATCTCGTCGCCCCGGTCGGTGGTGGTCGTCCAGTGCGCGGTGTCCTCGTCCCACCGCAGCCCGGTCACGGTCGTGTGGAACAGCGCGAGCTCGTCGAGACCGTGAGACGCGGCCAGGCGCCGGGCGTAGGCGCGGATCTCGGACGATCCGGCGTACCGGTCGCGGGGCACGTAGCCCGTCTCCTCGAGCAGCGGGAGGTAGGTCAGGGAGTCGACGTCGCACATCGCGCCCGGATAGCGGTTCCAGTACCAGACCCCGCCCACGTCGCCGGCGGTGTCGATCAGCCGGATACGGGTGAAGCCGACCTCGCGGAACCGGATCGCGGTGAGCAGGCCCCCGAACCCCGCCCCGACGACGACCAGCTCGACCGTGTCCGTGACGGCGGCGCGGGGCTCGGGCGCGGAGAAGGGGTCCGCGACGTACCGCGCCCGGTCGCCGCTGAGGTCGACGAAGGCGGCGCGGTCGTCGTCGACGCGCTTGGCCCGCTCCTCGCGGTACCGGCGCCCGAGCGCCTCGAGGTCGACGCCGTCGAGATCGACGCCCGCGGAGGCGACGAAGTCCATCGCCTCGAACCCCTGGTCGTCCGGCATGACGGCACTCCTCACCTCGGCGCTCCGACCGCAAGGTCGCAGACCGGCGACGCGATAGTCAACGTCAACGTAGACGCCGGATGTGTTCTTGACTTGACCTTGACTTCCCGCCACAGTTTCAACGTCTACGTTGTTGTTGACGAGAGAAGAGCGCCATGTCGACTGCCGAGGCACCGGCTCCGCAGAGCCACCAGTCAGCGCGCCGGGCGGGGACCGCCGGGATGCTCGGGACGATGATCGAGGCGTACGACTTCGCCATCTACACCTACCTGGTGGTGTTCACGGCGCCGTTGTTCTTCCCGGCCGACAACCCGGCGACCGGCGTGCTGGCCGCGCTGCTGGCCCTCGGCGCGGGCTTCCTCGCGCGGCCGGTGGGCGGGCTGTTCTTCGGGCGCCTCGGCGACCGGCGCGGGCGTCGCTTCACCCTCATCGCCACGGTCGTGACGATGGGGACGGCGACGTTCGTCATCGGCCTGCTGCCGACCTACGCGACCATCGGCGTGCTCGCACCCGTCCTGCTGGTCCTCCTGCGCCTCCTGCAGGGGTTCTCGGCGGGCGGCGAGCTGATGGGCTCGGCGACGTTCGTGACGGAGCACGGCACCCGGCGCAACTACGGCTTCCTCGCCTCCATCACGCCGCTGGGCAACGCCCTCGGCGCGGCGCTGGCCCCGGCCGTCGTCGGGGTCGTCACGCTCGTCATCGCCGACGACGTCATGGGCGCCTGGGGCTGGCGCATCCCGCTGCTGCTCTCGCTGCCGCTCACGGTGCTGGTGCTCGTGCTGCGCACCCGGCTCGACGACTCGCCGGAGTTCAAGCGCAACGCCGCGCGGGAGGAGACGTCGTCGAAGACCCCGGTCCGCGACATCGCCCGGCAGCACCCGCTCGCCCTCGGCCGGGTCGTGGTGCTCGCCGCGTCGGTGCTCTTCATCGGCTACTTCGCGTCCGCCTACCTGCCGATCTACCTGCAGACCGCGGGCGGGCTGGCCCCGGGGGAGGCCGCGCGCTTCGCCTCGGTGGGCATGCTCAGCGCCATGCCCTGCATGCTGCTCACCGGCAAGCTCGTCGACCGCTGGGGCCGACAGCGGGTGCAGATCGTGCTGCTCGTGCTGGCCGCCGCCGTGGTGTTCCCGATGATGTCCGCGGTCGGCGCGGAGGGCGGCGCGGGCGCGCTCGGCGTGATCGGCTTCATCGCCTTCGTCTGCATCGGCGGGGCGGTCGCGGTCCCGGCCTTCGCGTCCTTCACCGCCTCGTTCCCGACCCGCGTGCGCTACACCGGCGCGGCGCTCGGCTACGGCCTCGGCGGGGCCCTCGGCGCCGGGTTCGGGCCCTACCTGTCCGCGCTGAGCGCGGAGGTGACGGGGAGCCGCTTCGCCCCGGCGGTGCTGCTGCTCGTCGTCGCTGCGGTCGGGGTGGCGATCGCCGCGACGATGCGGGACACGACGACCGCCGCCGAGCCGATCCCGGCGCCGGCGGTCGCCGACCCCGACGTCACCCCGGCCTGACCCGCATGCCGGCGAACCTGCGGATGGCGGACTGGATCCGCGTCCAGGCCCGGGACGTCCCGCACGCGCGGTGCTTCGTCACCGGGACCGGGCACCGGACCTTCGCCGAGGTCGACGCGCGGGTGAACCGGGTGGCGACGCAGCTGGCGCGCCGGGGCGTGGCGAAGGGCGACCGCGTGGCGCTGTTCGCCACCGACTCGCCCGAGTACGTCGAGACGCTGCTCGCCTGCCTGAAGCTCGGCGCGGTGTTCGTGCCGCTGAACTTCCGCCTCGCGGCGCCGGAGCTGGCGGCCGTGCTGCGTCGGGCCGCGCCGAAGGTCCTCTTCCTCGGCGGTCGGTACGCGGACCTGGTCGACCTCCCCGGCCTCCCCACCGTCGGCTACGACGCGGGTGCCGGGGACGTGTCCTACGAGGAGCTCGTCGAGCAGGGCGACGACGTCGACCCCGACGTCGCCGTCGACGACGCCGACCCCGTCTGCCTCGCCTTCACCAGCGGGACGACCGGGACGCCCAAGGCGGCGGTGCACTCGCAGCGGTTCGGCAAGCACCTCGCCGCGACCACGGTGGTCGCGGCCGGCCTGACGCGCGAGACGTTCCACTACTCCGCCGCGCCGTACTTCCACATCGCGGGCATGTACTGGCTGCTCAGCGGCATCGCCCGCGGCTACACCTCGCTGGTGCTCCCGCAGTTCGACCCGCCGACGGTCGCGCGGTGGATGGCCTCCGGCGGGCTCACGCAGGTGTTCCTGGTGCCGACCATGATCGACACCTTGCTCGCCGACCCGCTCGTGGCGGCGTCGGAGTTCCCGGACCTGCGGACCATCGTCTACGGCGGCTCCCCGATGTCGCCGGCGCTGCTGCGGCGGGCCATGGACCGCTTCGGGTGCGACTTCGTCAACGCCTTCGGCGCCGGCACCGAGGCGGGCATCCAGACGATCCTCGGCCCCGAGGACCACCGGCGGGCGGCCGCCGGGCACGAGCACCTGCTCGGCTCGATCGGGAAGCCCGCGTTCGGCGTCGACCTGCGGCTCTGCGACGAGTGGCGGGCCGTGCCGGACGGCGAGGTCGGCGAGATCACCACCCGCGCCGACGCCGTGATGGACGGCTACCTCGACGCGCCGGAGGCGACCGCGGAGGTCCTGCGCGACGGGTGGTTCCGTTCCGGGGACATGGCCCGCCGCGACGGGGAGGGCTACCTCTACCTGGAGGGCCGCAAGAAGGACATGATCATCCGGGGCGGCGAGAACATCTACCCCGTGGAGATCGAGGACGTCCTCGTCGCCCACCGCGCGGTCCGGGACGCCGCCGTGGTGGGGGCCCCGGACGCGCACTGGGGCGAGACGGTCCGGGCCCACGTGGTGCTCGAGCCCGGCGCGGACCTCGACGAGGCCGCCGTGCGCGAGCACTGCCGGGCGCACCTGGCCGGCTACAAGGTCCCCGCGCTGTTCGTGGTGCACGACGACCTGCCCCGCAACGCGAGCGGCAAGGTGCTCAAGCGGGTGCTGCGGGAGTCCTCCTAGCTCTCGATCACGCAGAGCAGCCCGCGGACGTCCACCACGTCGCCGCTGTCGCCCTGCAGGTCGCGGACGACGCCCGCGTGCGGGGCGACGATCATCTGGCGGGCCTTCTCGGCCTCGATCTCGACCAGGTCGGCGTCCGCGGCCACCTCCTCGCCGTCCTCGACGTACCAGTCGATGATCTCGGCGTCGCTCATCCCCATGGAGAGCTGGGGGAGCCGTACCTCGTGCCGCGTCATGGGTCCTGCGTCTCCTCGGAGTGTCAGGCCAGCGCGCGCCGCACGGCGGCGACGACCTTGGCCTGCGTCGGGTAGATCTGCTTCTCCAGCGCCGGGCTGAAGGGCACGTGGGTGTCGTCGGTGGTGACGCGCACGACCGGCCCGCGCAGGGCGTCGAAGCAGTCCTCCACCACGCGCGCGGCGATCTCGCTCGCCGCGCTGCAGGTCCGGTTCGCGGGGTCGACGACGACGCAGCGCCCGGTGCGGCGCACCGAGGCGAGGATCGTCGGCCAGTCCATCGGCACCAGCGTGCGCGGGTCGATCACCTCGGCGTCGACGCCGTCGGCCGCGAGCTCCTCGGCGGCCTGCTGCGCCAGCCAGCTGCCGAGTCCGATCCCGACGATCGTCACGTCCGAGCCCGGCCGCCGGACGGCGGCGGAGCCCAGCGGCACCAGGTGCTCGACGTCCTCGGGCATCGCGGGCCCGCGCCCCTTGCGGCCCCACAGGTTCGCGTCCTCGAAGCAGAGCACCGGGTTGTCGTCGCGGATCGCGGACTTGAGCAGGCCGAGCAGGTCCGGGGCGGTGGACGGGACGATGATCTTCAACCCGGGCACGTTCATGAACATCGGGTACGGGCGGTCGGCGTGGTGACCCGCCGTGCCGCCCTGGTAGTAGAGCGCCGCGCGCACCACCACCGGCAGCGTGGCCTGACCGCCGAACATGTACCGCGCCTTCGCCAGCTGCGAGACGAACTGGTCCATCGCGCCGAACACGAAGCTCGCGACGGTCAGGTCGACGATCGGGCGCAGGCCCGCCATTGCCGCACCCGCGGCAACGCCGATCGACCCGGCCTCGGCGAGCGGCAGGTCCCGCACGCGGCTCGGCCCGAAGGCCTCGAGCGCGCCGGCGGCGGCGCCGAAGACGTTGGCCCGCAGGTCCTGGCCCATCAGCACGACGCTCCCGTCGCGCGTCATCTCCTCGTGCTGGGCCCGGTTGATCGCCTGCAGGAAGCCGAGCTGCTGCGCGCGGGCGGGCTTGCGGCGGGCGGCGGGCGCGCTCACGCGGACACCTCCTGCGGGTCGTGGCCGGGCGCGTAGACGTCGGTCCACGCGGCCTCCGGCGGCGGGTAGGGCGAGCGGCGCGCGAACTCGACGGCGGCCTCGACCTCGGCGCCGACCTCGTCGCGCAGCGCCTGCAATTCCCCGGCGGTGAGCACGCGCTCCGCGAGCAGCCGGTCGTGGAACAGGGTGATCGGGTCGACGGTGTCGAACCAGCTGTCGACCACGGCCTGGTCGCGGTAGGGCCGGGGCAGGACCAGCCCGTAGGCGTGCTCGTGGAACCGGTAGGTCTTCGCCTCGACCAGGCTCGGGCCCTCACCGCGCCGTGCGCGCTCGACCGCCTCGCGGGTCGCGCAGTACACCGCGAGCACGTCCTGCCCGTCGACGGTGACGCCCGGCATCCCGTAGCCCGCGGCGCGCATCGCCACGTCGGGCACCGACAGCGACTCCTCGGTGGTGACGCTGACGGCGAAGCCGTTGTTCTCGCAGAAGTAGACGACGGGCAGGTCCCAGAGACCGGCCATGTTCATCGACTCGTGCAGCACGCCCTCGCTGGCGGCGCCGTCGCCGAAGAAGCACAGCGCGACCTGCCCGGTCCCGCGGACCTGCGCGGCCAACCCGGCGCCGGTGGCGACCGGGATGGCGGAGCCGACGATGCCCGACTCGCCGAGGCTGCCGACCGAGAAGTCGGCGAGGTGCATGCTGCCGCCCTTGCCGCCGCAGACCCCGGTCGCCTTGCCCAGCAGCTCGGCCATGAGGGCGTCGAGCCGCGCGCCCTTGGCGATGGGGTGGCCGTGGGAGCGGTGGTTGCCGGTCATGTAGTCCGAGGTCCGGGTGGCCAGGCAGGCGCCGACGACGGCGGCCTCCTGGCCGATCGAGAGGTGCACCATGGCCGGCAGCTCGCCCGCGTGGAACAGCGCGATCGTCGCCTCCTCGAAGAGGCGGACGCGCTGCATGCGCCGCATCAGCTCGCGCGCGAGCGCGGCGCCGTCCGGACCGTCCAGCTCCGGCGGCGGATCGGCGGCGGTGCCGTCGGTCATGGCCTGACCCCTGTCGTCGAGGTGGGTGGCTGTCGTCAGCATAAACGTTGACGCTCGCTGCTCGGAAGTCCTAGCGTCGGGCGACATGAGCGGAGCATCGATCGTCGCCGAGGGTCTGCGCTTCCCGGAAGGGCCGACCTGGCGGGCCGACGGCTCGGTTGCCGTCGCCGAGATGCAGGGCGAGGCGGTCGCCGCGGTCTCGCCGGGCGGGGACGTCCGCGTGCTCGGCGACTGCGGCGGGGCACCCAACGGCAGCGTGCTCGGCGCCGGCGGGGAGCTCTACGTCGCGAACAACGGTGGGCTGTCCGCGGCGGGCCGCGGGTTCTGGCGCGCGCCGCGCCAGCTGCCCGGGTGCGTGCAGCGCGTCGACGTCGACGGGACCGTGACGACGGTGAGCGCCGACCTGCCGGGGCCGGCGCCGCACCGGCCCAACGACCTGTGCTTCGGGCCGGACGGCACGCTCTACGTCACCGACAGCGCCAACTGGGAGGACCTCCCCGACGTCGGTCCCGGCCGGGTCGTCGCGCTCGGGGCGGACGGGGAGGTGCTCGGCGCGCTCGAGGTCCCCGCGATGCCCAACGGGCTCGCGTTCGGCCCGGACGGGCGCCTGTACCTGGCGCAGTCGCTGACGCGCCGGGTCCTCGTCGTGGACGTCGAGGGCGGCGTGTTCGGGACGCCGGAGCGGCTGGTGAAACTCCCGGACGGGATGCCCGACGGCCTCTGCTTCGACGCCGCCGGGCGCCTCTACGTCTGCGGCAGCGTCGGGCACGCGGTCTTCGTGTTCGCCGGCGGCGAGCTCGTCGACACGCTCGCGACGGGAGAGGGGACCCAGCCGACCAACTGCTGTGTCGGCGGCGACGGCCGGCTCTTCGTCACCGAGGCGCTGACCGGCCGGCTGGTGGCCTTCGACCTCGGCGTCGACCCGCTCCCGCTGCACGCCGGATCGGTCGGCGCGCCGGTCGGCTCGTCCGGGCGGGGCCGAGAGCTAGGGTGACGCGCGCGAGGCCCCGGCCGCTCCCGGGGCCGCCCGATGCCGAGGGAGTGCGATCACCCGTGTCCGCGTCACGCCGGCGCCGCACCGCGCCGGACGCCCCGGACAGTGACATCGCGCGACGCCGGCTGGAGCGCCGGCAGGCGAGCGGTCGCCGCTCCGACGAGCGCTGGGCCGAGATCCTCGCGGGCGCGGCCCGGGTCTTCCAGCGGCTGGGCTACAGCCCGGCGACCCTCGAGGACGTGGCCGTCGAGGTCGGCGTCAACCGCGCGACGCTCTACTACTACGTCGGCACCAAGGAGGAGCTGCTCGTCGGCCTCCTGTACCGCCCGCTCGAGACGCTGCGCGAGCGCGTCGACGAGGTGGCCGCGCTGCCCGAGCCCGCCCCGCAGCGCCTCGAGTCGTCGCTGCGCGAGTACGTGCGCACGATGGCCGAGCTGCCCGAGCTGTTCGTGTTCCTCGCCGAGAACGTGCACGAGGTGATGTCCGGCCCGGAGGCCGACCGCATCCGCGACAACGCCGATCGCTCGGGCCGCGCCTTCGCCGAGATCATCCGCTCGGGGGTGCAGGAGGGCGTCTTCCGCGCCGACATCGACCCCGCCGTGGCGGTGCTGGGCATCATCGGGATGTTCAACTGGATGCACCGGTGGTACCGGCCCGACGGCGCGCGGACGCTGCAGGACCTGGGCGAGGACTTCATCGCCATGGCGCTCAGTTCGGTGCGCCCCCCGCCGACCGGCGACGGGCCCGGTACGCCGCGGCCTTGACGCGGTTGCCGCACTCCTCCATGCCGCACCAGGTCCGGCGCGCGCCGCGGGAGCGGTCGAGGTAGAGCCGGGTGCACGCCTCCCGTCCGCACTCCTTGAGCGGCGGCGCGGACGGGTCGGTCAGCACCGTGATCAGTGAGCGCGCCACGTCGCCGAGGGCCGCGTCGACGTCCCCGCGCCGCACGAGCCCGTCGGCGGTCAGCGCGATCGTCGTCGCCGGGCCGGCCGCCGCCGCGTTGACGGTCGCCAGGCCGTCCGGGTCGAACGCCCGACCCTCGAGGTGGTCGCAGGCCAGGCGGTAGATCGCCTCACGGAGCGCGAGCCCCCGCGCGAGCGTCGCCGCGTCGACGGGCACCGGCGCGGGCGCCGCGCCCGACGCCACCAGCCACGACGCGAGCGCGTCCGGGTCGACCAGCTGCTCCTCGCGCGCGGTGCGCCGCCATCGCAGCGTCCCCGCGAGGTCGAGCGCGAGGTTGCCGCTCACCATCGCGAACTCCACGTCACCATCTTGACCGGTGACGCGAGCGTCGTCCACCATCACCTCCTGAACCGGTGACGAATCACCAGGAGGCCCGGCGATGCCCGTCGACACCGTCGTCTTCGACGTCCTCGGCACGCTCGTGGACCAGGAGGGCGGGCTGCGGGAGGCGCTCGCCGGCCGGGTGCCGGACGTCGCCGACGCCGTCGCGCGCTGGCAGCGCTACATCGCCGGCGAGCACCGGCGCGTCGTCGCGGGCGAGCGCCCGTACGTCCCGGCCGACGTGCTCGACCGTGAGGCGGCGGAGCACGTCGTCGGTGAGCGCGCCGACGACCTGGCCGACGTCACCGCGCGCCTGGACGCCTGGCCGGACACCGCCGAGATCCTCGAGCGCCTCGCCGCGACCCACGAGGTCGTCGCGCTCTCCAACGCCGACCACGCGACGCTGCTGCGCCTCGACGCCCACGCCGGACTGCGCTGGCACGCCGCGCTCTCCACCGAGGCGGTGCGCAGCTACAAGCCCGACCCGGCGGTCTACCGGCTGGCGATCGAGCGCGTGGCCCGCCCGCCCGCACGGATCCTCATGGTGGCCGCCCACGCCTGGGACCTGCGGGGCGCGCAGGCGGCGGGGATGCGCACGGCGTTCCTCGACCGCCCCGGTGCCGACGCGCCGACGGCGCAGGACCGCTTCGACCACCACGTCACGAGCGCGGGGGAGCTGCTCGCGGCTACGGCGTGAGCGGGCCGCGGCGCCGCGCCCGCAGACGCCGGCGCAGCGCCGACCACGGCCACAGCCCCACGGCCACGACGGCCATCGCCTGCAGCGGCAGGCCGAGGCTCAGCACCGCGACCGCCACCACCGCGAGGAACACGCAGAACGCCACCAGCGACGGCGTCGCGAGCCTGCTCCGCAGCCGCGCCCCGGGTGCCCGCAGCCGCCGCTGCAGTCCCGGGTCCTCGAGCAGCGCCCGTTCGATCTCCTCGAGCTGTCCTCGTTCGCGATCGTCGAGCACGGCCGGCTCACCTCCCCGGGGTGCGGCCCGGTGGTGTCCAGTCCGCCGTGCCCGAGCGTCGACCGGTGGGTCCCGGGCCGCCTCACCCGCGCGGCATGAGTCGTCAGGAGGCGGCGGCCTTCTTCGCCTTCTGCTCCTTCTGCGCCTTGATGCTCGCGCGGACCGACACCACGACCACGAGGCTCAGCGTGATCCAGAGCGCGTACTGGTCGATCATCAGGACGACGTCGACCGCGTGCTGCCCGATCCCGTACCCCAGCCCGGCGACCAGCCCCGCGATGAGCGCGGCGCCGATCGCGTCGAGCACCAGGAACGGGATCAGCCGCATCCGGCCCATGCCGGCCAGCGCGAACACGGCCGGCGCGGGGACGCCCGGCAGCGCGGAGAGGACGACGGCCAGCCCCATCACCCACGGCGGGGCGGAGCGGACCCAGCCCACGAACCGTTGGGCGACGTCGCCCGGAGCGAACATCTCGACGATCTTCGCGCCCCACCGGCGCCCGGCGAGCCAGAACAGCCAGTCGAACTTGATCATGCCGACGACCCCGGCAAGGATCACCAGCCACAGCTGGCCCTGGCCGATCGCGGCGAACGCGGCGCCCGCCCCGACGGCCGAGAGGCTGCCGGTGACGGCGGCGAGGCCGATCGGGTGCGAGGCCAGCAGGAACGGCCGGAACGGCATCGACGCGAGGTTGAACGCGATGATCCCGAGCGTCGCGAAGACGATGAACTTGTCGCCCCGCGTCATCGGGCCGTCCCACGGCTTGGCCTTGCGCAGCGCCTCGCGCGCCTCCTCGATCTCCTCCGGCGAGTAGTCCTTGGTCCGCCAGCGGAAGCGCTTCTTCGGTGCGGCCGGGGCCTCGTTCTCCTCCGGCGCGGGCGCCGCCACGGTCGGTGTGCCCTCTGCGGGGGTCGGTTCGTCCGCCGGTCCGGTGAGGTCGTCCCGGTCGGTCCCGGTGCCTGCGCCAGTCATCTCTCCTGCTCCACCCGTCGTCCGGCGATGTCCGAGGAGCAGTCGACACCATGCCGCTGCGGCACGGTCAAGCCGTCCTCCCGGAGAACACGGTCGCGCTCCCGCCCGTCCCGGCGCGTCGGCCCCGGGGAGGATCCCGCCCGGCGGCCTCCGTCTCAGGGAGGAGGCAGCGGCACTGTGAGGGGTCACACGTCCGTACCGAATAGTAGGACTTCCGAGTAACCGAACATCCGGGTCACCGTGGTCGTGATGACCTCGATGTCTCGGAGGAACACCTGCCGATGATCTCCCGGAACACGGTCCGCGGCGCTCGCATGCTCGGGCTCGGCGCGTACCGGCCACGGCGGGAGGTCGGCAACGCCGAGGTCTGCCGTCTGCTCGACGTCGACCCGGACTGGGTGGTCGCGCGCTCGGGCATCCGCTCGCGCCGGTTCGCGGGCGAGGACGAGTCGTTGGTGGAGATGTCGGCCGCGGCCGGCCGCGACGCCCTCGCCGCCGCGGAGGTCGACGCGGCGTCGGTCGACGTGACGCTCGTGGCGACCATGTCCCACACGCAGACCTCGCCGCAGGTGGCGACGCAGGTCGCGCACGCGCTCGGCGCCGTCAACGGCCCCGCGATGGACGTCGGCGCGGCGTGCGCGGGCTTCTGCTACTGCCTCGAGCTCGCCGCCTCGCTCATCGCGTCGGGCACCGCCGACCACGTGCTGGTGGTCGGGGTCGAGCGCATGAGCGACATCGTCGATCCGGCCGACCGCTCGACCGCCTTCATCTTCGGCGACGGCGCGGGCGCGGTCGTCGTGGGACGCTCCGACGAGCCGGGCATCGGCCCGGTGGCGTGGGGCGCCGACGGGTCCCAGGCTGACCTCATCGTCCAGCAGCCGACGTGGCGCGACGCGGCGTCGTCCGACGAGTTCCCGGGCTTGCGCATGCAGGGGCCGGCCGTGTTCCGGTGGGCGACGAGCCGGATGGTGCCCCTCGCCCAGGAGGCCATGGACCTGGCCGGGGTCAAGGTCGAGCAGCTCGCGGCGTTCGTCCCGCACCAGGCCAACGCCCGCATCACCGACGCGCTCGCCCGCGCCCTGGCGCTCCCGGAGCACGTGGTGGTGGCCGACAACGTCGTCGACACCGGCAACACCTCGGCGGCCTCGGTGCCGCTGGCGATGGAGGGCCTGCTCGCCGCCGGTCGCGCCGAGCCCGGCGACGGCGCGCTGCTCATGGGGTTCGGCGCCGGGCTGACGTTCGCGGCGCAGGTGGTCCGGCTGCCCGCCGTGCTCGCGGCGCGGGACGCCGTCGCGTAGAGGAATCCGCTCGCCGTGCGGCGGGAGACGGGTGCCTGTCGGCGAAGCCGCCCTCCCGGCGGTCGATCCTCGCTACCGTGTCCTCGTGGCGGCGACGTACTCGGTGGACGAGGACCAGGGCGGCGACGACTCCCCGCTGCGCCCCGGCGCCTCGCCGCGGGCGATCCGTACCGCGCTGCTGCCCGCGGACCGAGAGCAATTCGATGAGGCGTTCGCGTCCGCGCTCGCGGAGACGCGCGCGTCGCTGGACCTCACCGGGCTCTTCCGGACCCTGGAGCACTGGCGGGGGATCGCGGCACTGCACGCCGACCGGGAGCGGTTCAGGCGAGTGGCTCGGCGGGCGGCGCAGCTCCTGACCGGCGAGCCGAGCCCCGACGACGAGCCGCTCGAGGTCACGAGGGCCAAGGCCCAGTTGTAGCCGTGTACGAGGTCAGCTCCGACGTCGACGACCAGGTGGCTGATCTCCCGCCGCGGGCGCGGGCTGCCTTCGAGGAACTGCGGACGACCCAGGCGCGTGCTCCCTGGAGCGGGCAGCCGGCCCACTGGGCGAACCCGTCGGGTCAGACCCGCCTCTCCCTCCTCGCGACCGGGGAGGGCTCGGGATTCGTCTACTACGTCGTCGTCCGCCCCGAACGGGCACACTGCCCGCGTGCTGCGCAGTGCTGCCGCCGGTGGGGTGGTCGTCGATCCCCGCGGGCGGGTGGCCGTCGTCCGTCAGCGGGCCCGGACCTGGTCGTTGCCGAAGGGGCACGTGGAGGCGGGCGAGGACGTGCTCACGGCGGCGCGGCGGGAGATCGACGAGGAGTGCGGGCTCACCGAGCTGGAGCTGGTGGCCGAGCTCGGGTCGTTCACGCGGCTGGGCTTCCGCCACGGCCTGCCCGAGCGCAAGACGATCACGGTGTTCCTGTTCCGGAGCCCCGAGGCCGAGCTGCGACCCCGCGACCCGGCCAACCCCGAAGCTCGCTGGGTCGCCCCGGAGTCGGTCGCGGACACGCTGTCGAACCCGGCCGACGGCCGGTTCTTCCGGCAGCACGTGCTGCCGCGACTCGCCGACGGCGCGGCTCCGGCCTGACGACGCCATCCCACTGAGCGGGACCGACGCGGCGGACCGGTGCGGGAGCCGTGCCACGGTGCCGGTCTCCGGGACGTCACCGCCGGACGTCCCCCGGCCCGAGGAGGGCGCCGTGACGCGACTCGAGGTCCTGCCGCCGGACGCGCGGGCGCTGGAGGTCGCGCAGGCCGCGTTCGCCGGACTGCAGCGCGGCGCCGCGACCGGCGAGTGGGGCGACTTCGTGGCGCTCCTCGCCGACGACGTCCGCATCATGATCCCCGTGCCGTCGACCGAGCCGGGCGCGCCGGAGGGCGTGCTGCGCGGGAAGGCCACGGCCGAGGCGATGTTCGGCAGCCACCACGAGGAGCAGGTGCGGGGCGCGCGCCTCGAAGGTCACCGGGTCGCCGCGAACGGCCCGCTCGTGGTGGTCGAGGCCCGGGTGGAGGGCAACCTCGGCGGCGAGGACGTCGCCAACCACTTCGTGTTCGTCTTCGAGGTGCGCGACGGCCTGATCGCCTCGATGTACGAGTACGCGTCGTGGACCGCGAAGAGCGACGAGAGCGGCTGGGGCGACCCGTCGTTCGCCCGCGACGCCTTCGACGCGCCGGTGCTGCCCGGGCCGGTGCCCGCGTAGGTCAGGGGACGACGGCGAGCGCGAGCGCGTACACGGCCGTCCCGGCGGCCATGCTGAGCAGCGCGTTGCGCCGCCAGAGGTGCACGCCCGCGGTCACCGCCACGGGTACGAGCTCGCGCAGCGTGAGCAGCGGGCGGTCGACGGGCAGGTCGCGCAGCAGGTAGACGACGAGCACGAGCATCACGCCGGCTGGGAGGTGGCGGCCGAGGTAGGCCACGAGCGGCGACGACCGCAGGGTGCGCATCACCGCGAACGGCGCGGCGCGCAGGGCGAACGTGACGGCCGCGCCGACGGCGACGACGGCGGCGAGGTAGCTAGTGCTGGGCATGGTCGGGCTCCTCCCGTCCGGTGAGGGCGTGGCGGACGAGCAGCACGCCGACGAAGAGCCCCATGGCCACCAGCAGCATCTCGCCGGGCGCGACGAGGCGGGCGACGAGGGCGCACGCGACGGCCAGCAGCGGCCCGGTGGCCTCGCGCCCGGCGCGGACAGCCTCGGTGGCGAGCACGACGAACAGCGCGGTGAACACGAAGTCCAGGGCCGGGACGTGCAGCGCGAACCGGGCGCCGGCCAGGGCGCCGACGAGCCCGCCGCCGACCCACGCCACCTGCATGAACGCCTGGCCCGCGACGATCCGGCGCCCGGTCAGCCCCTCCGACGGCCGCGAGGTCGCCAGCGCGTAGGCCTCGTCGATGAGCGCGAACACGGCGTACCCGCGGGCGAGCCGGCCCTGGACCCGGTGCAGCGGGAAGGACAGGCCGTAGAACGCGTGCCGGCCGTTGACGAGGAGGGTGGTCACGGCGACGGCCGCGAGCGGGGTGCCGGCGACCGCGAGCGCCACGAGCAGGAACTCCGCCGAGCCCGCGAAGACGATGCCGCTGAAGACCGGCGCCCACCACCACGCCAGCCCCGACCCGACGACCAGCAGCCCGAAGCTGGTGCCGAGCAGGAACATGCCGGCCGCGACGGGGCCGACGTCGCGTGCGGCGTCCCGGAGGTCGGAGGTCGTCGTCGCCACCCCGCAACCGTAGGTCGGTGAGCGCGCCACCCGATGGCGAATCCGGCACGCCGAGCGGTCCGCGGCGCATCATGTGTGCGTGGATGAGATCGACCGCGCAATCCTCGCCGTGCTGCGTGTCGACGCCCGCATCGCGAACGTCGACCTCGCCGACCGCGTCGGGCTCACGCCCGCGCCGTGCCTGCGCCGGGTGCGCCGGCTCGAGGACGAGGGCGTGATCACCGGCTACCGCGCCGCGATCGACCCGGCGCTCGACGGCCGCGCGTTCGAGGTCCTCGTCAACGTCGACCTCGTCAGCAAGCACCGCGACGTCTTCCTGGCCTTCGAGGAGCAGGTCGCGGCGTTCGACGAGGTGATCGAGCTGCGCCGCATGTTCGGCCTGCCCGACTACTTCATGCGCGTCGCCTGCCGGGACCTCGAGGCCTACGAGGCGTTCATGACCGACCGGCTCGGGCGGGCCACCGGGCTCGCGAAGATCGACTCGCACCTGACGATGAAGACGATCAAGCGAGAGCTGTGATGCACTGCGCGCATCAACCAGGCGCAGCATCGCTATTTCACACATCGACCGTCGAGGGTCGACACTCGTCGGGCCGGACGACGAACGAGGAGGCGGCATGCCCGACGACCCCGCGGCGGTGCTCGCCGCGGTCGCCCGCGACTGGGAGCCCCCGGTCGTGGCGACGAGCCGCCGGGTCGACCCGTGGACGGTGGCGGCGTTCGCCGACCTGATCGACGCCCCGGGTCCCACCGATGACGCCCTGCCCCCGCTGTGGCACTGGTTCACGCTGCTCGACCACCCCCGCACCGCGGCGGTGGGCGAAGACGGGCACCCCGCCGACGGGCCGTTCCTGCCGCCGGTGCCCGGGCGCCGGCGCATGATCGCCGGCGGCCGCCTCCGGATGACTCGCGACGTCCCGGTCGGCGCGACGCTGCACAGCCGCTCGCGGGTCGCCGACGTGACCCCGAAGTCCGGGCGCAGCGGCGCGATGCTGTTCGTGACCGTCCGCCACGAGCTCACCGTCGACGACGACCCGGCCGTCGTCGCGGTCGAGGAGCAGGACGTCGTCTACCGCTCGGAGCCCGAGGGCGCCGAGCGGCGGGTGACGCCCCGCCCCGACGGCGGCGAGCCAGAGCCGGCGGGGGAGTGGCGGCTCGACCTGCCCACCGACCCGGTGCTGCTCTCGCGCTTCTCCGCGCTGACCTACAACGGGCACCGCATCCACTACGACCGCCCGTACGTGACCGAGGTCGAGGGCTACCCGGACCTCGTGGTCCACGGCCCCCTGATGGCCCTGCTCGCGCTCGAACTGCCCCGGCGGTACGCGCCGGGCGAGGCCCTCGCCGAGGTCGAGTACCGGCTCGCCCGGCCGGCCTTCGTGCCCTCGCCGCTCGTCGCCGCCGGGCGACGCGACCGGGACACGGTCACGATCGCGGTGGCCGCGCAGGGCGCGGCGCCGTCCCTGACCGCCACCACCCGGTTCCGCTGACCCACCGACCCGATGAAGGAGGCCCGTCGTGGCCACGCTGGACACCGAGGAGCAGGCCGTCGTCGACACGGTCCGCGAGTTCGTCGACAAGGAGGTCAAGCCCCAGGTCAACGAGCTCGAGCACGCCAACGCCTACCCCGAGAAGTTCATCGAGCAGATGAAGGAGATGGGGATCTACGGGCTGGCGATCCCCGAACCGTGGGGCGAGGCGCCGGTGTCGATGCCCTGCTACGCGCTGGTCACCGCCGAGCTCGCCCGCGGCTGGATGAGCCTCGCCGGGGCGATGGGCGGGCACACGGTGGTCGCGAAGCTGCTGGTCGAGTTCGGCACCCGCGAGCAGCAGGACCGCTACCTGCCGCGCATGGCGACCGGGGAGCTGCGGGCCACAATGGCGCTCACCGAGCCCGGCGGCGGCTCCGACCTGCAGGCGATGACGACGGTGGCCCGCGGCGACGGGGACGGATACGTCGTCAACGGCTCCAAGACCTGGATCTCCAACGCGCGCCGCTCCGGGCTGATCGCGCTGATGTGCAAGACCGACCCGGCCGCCGAGCCCAAGCACAAGGGCGTGTCGATCCTGCTCGTCGAGCACGGGCCGGGGCTCGAGGTCTCGAAGGACCTCTCGAAGCTCGGCTACAAGGGCGTCGAGGCCTGCGAGCTGACGTTCACCGACATGCGGGTGCCCGCCGACGCGCTGCTGGGAGGCGAGGAGGGCCGGGGCTTCGCGCAGATGATGAAGGGCCTCGAGACCGGCCGGATCCAGGTCGCCGCCCGCGCGCTCGGCGTCGCCACGGCCGCGTTCGAGGACGCGCTGCGCTACGCCCAGGAGCGCGAGGCGTTCGGCAAGCCGATCTGGCAGCACCAGTCGATCGGCAACTACCTCGCCGACATGGGCACCAAGGTCACCGCCACCCGCCAGCTGATCCTGCACGCCGCCGAGAAGTACGACGCCGGGCAGCGTGCCGACATGGAGGCCGGCATGGCGAAGCTGTTCGCCTCCGAGACCGCCATGGAGGTCGCGCTCAACGCCGTGCGCGTCCACGGCGGCTACGGCTACTCCACCGAGTACGACGTCGAGCGCTACTTCCGCGACGCCCCGCTCATGATCGTCGGCGAGGGCACCAACGAGATCCAGCGCAACGTCATCGCCTCCCAGCTGGTCAAGCGCGGCGGGCTCGACCGCGGGTGACGACGCTCGACGAGCTGGAGTGGTTCGTCGTCCTCGCCGAGACCGAGCACATGAGCCGGGCCGCCGAGCGGCTCTCGGTCACCCAGCCGACCCTGTCGCGGGCGCTGCAGCGCCTCGAGCGCCGCGTCGGGGCGCCGCTGTTCGACCGGACGCACCGGCGCCTGCGGCTCAACCCCTTCGGCGCGATCCTGCTCGAGCACGCCCGGCGCGGCCTCGCCGAGCTGGCGGCCGCGCAGGAGCGGATCGGCGCGCTGCGCGACCCCGCCCGCGGGACGGTCCGGCTGGCGTTCCTGCACTCCACGGCGGCCGGCCTGACCCCGGAGGTCCTGCGCGCCCACCGGGCGCACGCCCCCGAGGTGACCTTCGAGCTGAGCCAGCTGCTCGGCCACGAGATCGTCGCGCACCTCCGGGCGGGGCGCGCCGACCTCGGGCTCACGTCGTACTGGGCCGGCGAGGACGACCTCGCCTGGACCGACCTCTCCCTCGAGCAGCTCTGCCTCGCCCTGCCGTCCGGGCACCCCCTCGCGGCGGGCGATCGCCTCGCGCTCGCCGACGCCGGCGACGAGCCGTTCGTGACCCTGCGCGAGCCGATCGGGCTGCGCCGGCTCACCGACGAGCTGTGCGCCCGGGCGGGGATCACGCCGCGCGTGGCGTTCGAGAGCAGCGAGATCGGCACCATGGAGGGCTTCGTGGCCGCCGGGCTGGGGGTGGCGATCGTGCCGGCGCCCCGGCCCCACCGCGCCGAGCCCGGCGTGCGCTACCTCCCGCTCACCGACGAGGCCGCGCACCGGCGCATCGGGCTGGCGTGGGTGCGCGACCGCGAGCTGCCGCCCGTCGCCGAGCGCTTCGCCGCCTTCGTCGTCGAGCGGTTCGCCGAGGTCAGGCCTGCGCGGTGACCCTCGAGGTCTCGGTGGGCCCGTCGAGGCCCCGGGTCAGGGTCTCGGTCATGCCCCAGCTGCTGGCCAGCGAGATCAGCGCGAGCAGGACGGTGAAGCCGGCGACCGCCATGAGGCTGCCCGTCCAGAGCACCAGCAGCCCGCAGATCGCGGGCGCGACGCCGCCGACGATCGAGGCGATCTGGTAGGAGAGCGAGGCGCCGCTGTAGCGCAGGTGGGTCGGGAAGAGCTCCGCGAAGTACGCCGACTGCGGCCCGTACACCGAGCTGCGGCACACCTGCACGACGAGCCCGCCGAGGATGAACAACCCGATCACGCCGGTCTGCACGAGCAGGAAGTACGGGATCGAGAACAGCGCCAGCAGGGCCATCCCGGCGAGGAACAGCGGGCGCCGGCCGACCTTGTCGGAGAGCAGGCCGAGCAGCAGGATCATCGGGATGTCCGACGCCGAGAGCAGCGTGTTCGCCCCGAGGATCGTGCTGCGCTCGTAGTCGAGCTGGGTCGTCGCGTAGGACACGAGCCAGACCGAGCTGATGTAGAAGGTCGCGTTGGTGGCGACGAACGAGCCGGCCGCCAGGAAGATCAGCTTCGGGTGCTCGCGGAGCACCTGCAGCACGGGCATCCGGCTCGCCTCGCGCTTCTCCTGGTCGCGCTGGAACACCGGGCTCTCGGCGACGGTGAGCCGGATCCACATCCCGACGGCGATGAGGACCGCGCTCGCGAGGAATGGGATGCGCCAGCCCCAGGACATGAAGGCCGCCTCGGACACGGTCAGGTCGAGCACCAGGAACGAGCCGGTGCCCAGGACCAGGCCGAGCGGGACGCCGACCTGGGGCCAGCTGCCGTAGAAGCCGCGCCGGCCGTCCGGGGCGTTCTCGACGGCCATCAGCGCGGCGCCGCCCCACTCGCCCCCGACGCCGAAGCCCTGCGCGAACCGCAGGACGATCAGCAGGAGCGGGGCGAGGACGCCGATCGCCGCGTACCCGGGCAGCAGGCCGATCCCGACGGTCGCGGCCCCCATCAGCAGCAGCGAGTACACCAGCATCGGCTTGCGGCCGACCCGGTCGCCGAAGTGCGCGAACACCGCCCCGCCGATCGGCCGGGCGATGAAGCCCGTCGCGAACGTGCCGAGCGCGGCGATCGTGCCGACCGCCGGGTCGACCGACGGGAAGAACACCTTGTTGAAGACCAGCGCCGCGGCGGTCCCGTAGATGAAGAAGTCGAACCACTCGATCGTCGTCCCCACCAGGCTCGCGGCGGCGACGCGGCGGGGGACGCGCAGGGAGGCGCTGGCCATGGCGGGATCCTGTCGTCGGGTGACCGACATGGAACGGTCCGTGACCGGTTCAGGTCAAGGACTCACCAAGGAAGCGTCAAAGGTGTGGGCGCCCCGCACGACCCCGACCGAGCGTCACCGGGCGGAGCGCACACCGCCGGGCTGCGGAGCGAGGCCGTCGAGCACGAAGCCCGCGAGGCGCTCGGCGCGTGCGGGCCACTCCGGGCCGTCCGGCAGTGTCCACAGGCCGGCGAGCAGGGCGAGGACGTCCTCGGCGTCGCGGTCGGCGCGCAGGCTGCCGTCGCGGGCGCCGGCGGCGAGGAGCTGCTCGAGGGCGCCGACGATGGCCTCGCGTGCCGGCGGGTGCGAGCCCTCGGGCAGCGAGTGGAGCAGGTCGCCGAGCGCGCGCTTGGTGCGGGCGTACTCGACGAACCGCGCGAGCCAGCGTGCCAGGGCGTCGGCGGCGGTGCCGTCCTCGAGATCGATCTCCCCGAGGGCGGTCAGCTCGGCGGCGTAGGCCGCGGCGACGAGGTCCTCGCGGCCCGGGAAGTGCCGGTACAGCGTCGCGATGCTGACCCCGGCGTCGCGGGCGACGGCCTCGAGCGCGACGTCAGGGCCCTGCTCGGTGAACAGGCGCGCCGCGCTGGCGAGCAGGGCGGACCTGTTCGCGCGTGCGTCGGCTCGCTGGGGCACGGAACAAGCGTAGGCGTCCTACGCTTGAGGTGTACGGTGGAGACGTAAGCGTAGGAACCCTACGTTTCTTCGTCTCACGGGAGACCGCATGACCGCCACGCTGATCACCACCCCCTTCGGCGAGTTCTCCACCGCCGACGAGGTCGCCGAGGGCGTCGACCTGACCGGCCGCCGCGCCGTCGTCACCGGCGCCTCCTCGGGCATCGGGGTCGAGACGGCCCGCACGCTCGCGTCGCACGGCGCGCAGGTCACGCTGGCCGTGCGCAACACCGCCACGGGCGAGGACGTTGCCGCCGACATCCGCGTCGGCGCGCCCGACGCCCGCGTCGACGTCCGCCCGCTCGAGCTGGGCGACCGGTCCTCGATCGCCGCGTTCGTCGACGCGTGGGAGGGCCCGCTGGACCTGCTCGTCAACAACGCCGGCGTCATGGCGCTGCCCGAGCTGACCCTGGTCGACGGTCTGGAGGCCCAGTTCGCGACCAATCACCTCGGCCACTTCGCGCTGGCCACCGGCCTGCGCCGCGCCCTCGCCGCGGCCGACGGCGCCCGCGTCGTGTCGGTGTCGTCCTCGGCGCACCTGCGCTGCCCCGTGCTCTTCGACGACCCGTCGTTCGCGTTCGTCCCCTACGACCCGTTCCTCGCCTACGGCCAGTCGAAGACGGCCAACGTGCTCTTCGCGGTCGAGGGCACCCGGCGCTGGGCCGACGACGGCATCGCCGTCAACGCCCTCATGCCCGGCGGGATCTCCACGGGCCTGCAGCGCCACGTCGACATGGAGGCGCTGCTCGCCGCCCGACGCTCCGCGGGGGCGTCCGACGTCCTCAAGACCACCGAGCAGGGCGCGTCGACGTCGGTGCTGCTGGCGGCCTCGCCGCTGGTCGAGGGCATCTCCGGCCGGTACTTCGAGGACTGCCACGAGGCCACGGTGATCACCAACCGGTCGGAGTCCGACGGCCGCCACGGCGTCGCCCCGTTCGCCCTCGACCCGGACAACGCGGCCCGGTTGTGGACGTTCTCGGAGAGCCTGCTCGGCCGCGGCTGATCAAGCCACCGGATCGAGGTGCACGTCGATCGTCACGCGGCCGTCCCCGGTCCGGCGGGCCACCCCGTGGCCCGGGCGGTCGACGCCGTCCAGACGGACCGCGAGCGGGGCGCCGGTGCCGGTGAAGTTGCGCCACCAGGACTTCCGGTCGGGGAACTCGACGCCGATGGTGACCTCGTCGCCGTGGCGCCGGTAGCCGACCGGGAGGGTGAAGCGACGGCCCGAGCGACGGCCGGTGTAGGTCACGACGGTCATCCAGCCGGAGACCAGCGAGCCCCAGCGTGGCGAGGTGACCAGCGGCCGGACGACGGTGTTCACGGCGGCCGCCACGTTCTGGAACAGGCTCACCTCCGAAGGCTACGCCGGACGATCACGGGTAGCCCCCGTGATGCCTCGCAGCGTCTCCGGGCGGGCCGTGGCGACGATGTCGGCGCGCGCGTTCGTGGTGGTCGCGGCGGCCCTGTCGACGCTGAACCTCCTCGTGGTCTTCGACGGGCTCGTCGTCACCGTCGCCCTGCCCGCGATCCAGGACGCGCTGGGGACGACGAGCTCGGCGACGTCGTGGGTGATCACGGCCTTCGCAGTGCCGCTGGGCGGGACCCTCCTGCTCGCCGGCCGACTCGGTGACCGCATCGGGCCCCGGCCGTGCTTCGCCGGCGGTCTGGTGCTGTTCGCGCTCGGGCTGCTCGCCTCGGGGCTCGCCGGCACGGTCCCCGTGCTGCTGGCGGGCCGGGTGCTGCAGGGCCTGGGCGCGGGGCTCGCGCTGCCGAACACGTTCGCGCTGGCCAGCGCGATCCCGGCGCCCGGCCGCCGGCGCGCCGTGTTCGCCGCGAGCGCCGTGGCGGGGAGCAGCGGCAGCGCCGTCGCGGCGGTGATCGGCGGCCTGCTCGTCGACGGTCTCGGCTGGCGGTCGGTCTTCCTCGTCCCGGTGCCGGTCGCGGTGGTCACCGCGGCGGTGCTGTGGACGATGCTGCCCGGCGAGGGCCGGGATCGCGGGGTGTCCCTGCCGTGGACCTCGAGCGCCTGGTTCGTTGCGGCGGCCGCCGCCACGGTGCTGACGATCAGCGCCGGCTCGTGGCCCGCGGCCGGCGTGGCCGTCGTGGCGCTGGCCGGGTTCGTCGTCACCGAGCGGCGGCGCCGTGATCCGTTGCTCCCGCGCGGGGTCCTCGCGCAGCGCAGCCTGCGCGGCGCGCTGCTGGGGATGCCGGGCCAGGTCGTCGCCTACAACGGGATCGTCTACGTCGGCCTGCTGTGGTTCCAGGCCGCCCGGGGCCTGTCGCCATGGGCGGCGGGGCTGGCGTTCGCGCCGGTCGGGGTGGGTGCGATCGCGGGCAGCAGGCTCGCGATGGTGGTCCTGGCGCGGATCGGCTGGAGGGGCGGGGCGGTCGCCGGCCTGCTCGTCTCGGCCGGCGCGCTCGCGGTCCTCGGGCTGGTGCCGGACGCGCCGTACCTCGCGGTCGTGCTGCCCGTGCTGACCGTCCTCGGTGCCGCACTCGCCCTCGCGGTGGTGACGCTCAACGTCGCCGCGGGTCTCGACAGCACCGACGGCGAGCGCGGCGCGGCGTACGGGGTCTTCGAGACGACGACGCACGTGTCGAGCGCGCTTGCCGTCGCCGCCCTCGCGGTGGTGCTCGGCGCGGCGGCGACGTCCGCCGACTTCGTCCGGGCGTTCCTCACCCAGGCCGGGGTGACGGCGTCGTTCACCCTGGCGCTGGTCGTGTATCTCCGGCGCTCGCCATCCTGATCTCCCGAGAGTGTCGTCAGGGCTGCCGGCGCGACGGCCGGCGTTCCGGCGAGGGGCGCCCCTCGCCGCTCTACCTGAGCGAAGGTGCCCTTCGCTCAGAACGTTCGAGGCGCTGGTCGAAGGTCGGCGTTTCGGCGAGGGGCGCCCCTCGCCGATCTATCCGAGCGAGGGTGCCCTTCTCTCAGAACCGCGGGAGGGTGGCCGGCGCTCGTTCAGAGCCCGAGGTGAGGGCGCAGGAACGCGACGGCGTCGTCGAACGCGGTGCGCGCGGCCTCGGGGTCGCCGCGCCAGAGGTGGTCGGCGCCGGGCACGAGGTCGAGGCGGACGTCGGCGCCGGCGGACTCGAGCGCCGCGGCGAGGCGCTCGGACTGGCGGGTGGGCACCAGGCGGTCGGCCGTCCCGTGCCGCAGGAGGAACGGCGGCGCGCCTCCGTGGACGTGGGCGACAGGGCTCGCGCTCCGGGCGCGCTCCGGGTCCGCCGCCGCCGTGGCGCCCAGCAGCAGCGCCTCGCGCGAGTCCGGGGCCGCGGGCTCGACGGCGCTGATCCCGCCGGCCGCGGCGTCGTCGACGAACGTCGTCAGGTCGGCGGGGCCGTACCAGTCGACGACGGCGCGCACATCGGGGTCGGCGAGCCCGAGCAGGGCGGCGAGGTGCCCGCCCGCCGACTCGCCCCACAGCGCCACCCGCGACGCGTCGACACCGAGGGCCTCGCCATTGGATCGCAAACCAGGCCAGCCCCGCCGTGACGTCCTCGAGCTGGGCGGGGAAGAGGGCCTCGCCCGACAGGCGGTAGTCCAGCGACGCCACGGCGAACCCCGCCGCGGTGAGCCGGGCGAACGGCGACGGCGACCAGTCCGCGTACATCGGCCCGAACGACGCCCGGGTGCCCGCCCGCCAGCCGCCGCCGTGCAGGAAGACGATCAGCGGCGCCGGGGAGCCGGAGGGCCGGTGCAGGTCGAGCAGCAGCGGCCGGTAGCCGGGGACGACGGCGTACTCGTGTGCCGTCGAGGGGGGCTCAGTCGATGAGCCGGACATCGTGGTGGAACTCGTTGCGGAAGCGGCGGGCGGCGTCGCCGAGCTGCTCCGCCGACGGGATCACTGGGACCGCGGGCGGCGCCGTGGCCTCGGTGCGCTCGCCGGCGGCGGCGAAGAAGCGCTCGAAGCCGCCGGTGCTCACGCCGAGGGTCCGGGCGCGCAGCGACTCCACGCGGAACGTGTGCTTGCGCCCGGCCGGCACGTAGCCGAAGTCGCCGGTGGTCAGCACGCGGTCGAGGACCTCGCCGTCGGCGTCCTCGATCGCCACGCGCACCTGCCCGTCGAGCACGTAGAAGATCTCGTGGACGTCGTCGTGGGCGTGCACGGGGATCGCCCGCCCGCGCGGCGCCTCCATGGTGAACACGCCGAACTGGCAGTCGGTCTCGTCGCCGGAGAGCAGCACGGTGAAGAGCTGGTCGAACAGGTGGGCGCGCTCGCCCTCGCCGGCGGCGAGCACGAACGGCGACGGGCGCCCCGGCAACGTGCTGCGGGGCGACTCGCCCGGCCTGACGAACTCCGCGGTCATGGAGGCTCCTTCTCGGTCGAGCGGGAGCATGCGTCACCGCGGCCCCGCCGTCACCGGCCCTTCCGTCCAGCGGATCACCGCAGGCGGGGGAGCACGTCGCCGGCGAGGAGGTCGAGCATCCGCTCGCGGCCGCCAGGATCGGTGGCCAGGGCCACGACGACCGACTCGGCGCCCGCGTCGCGGTACTCGGCGAGGCGGGCGGCGACCTGCTCGGGCGTGCCGTGGGGGACGCAGGCGTCGACGATCCGCTCCATGTCCTGCCCGTAGGTCGCGGCGAGGGCGTCGAGCGCGCGGCGCCGGGCGAGCGCGGGGTCGGTGTCGACGCAGCTCCAGGCGAAGTAGGCGCCGGTGACCTCGGCGGGGTCGCGACCGTGGCGCTCGGCCTCCTCGCGGGCCGTGCGCAGGCCGCGGGCGACGCGGTCGGGGCTGCCGAGGTAGGGCATCCAGATGTCGCCGGCCCGCCCGGCGCGGCGCATCGACGCCTCCGAGCGCCCGCCGACCCACACCGGCGGGCGGGGACGCTGCACGGGCAGCGGGTCGAGGGTCGCCGGGGTGCCGTCGACGTCGATCGCCTCGCCCGCGAACAGGCGCCCGAGCACGTCGAGACCCTCGTCGGTGCGACGCCCGCGCTCGCGCACCGGGACGCCGCACGCCGCGAACTCCACCGGGTTCTCGCCGCCCACGCCGATCCCGAGCTCGAAGCGCCCGCCCGAGACGCGGTCCAGCGTCGTCGCCATCTTCGCGGCCAGCGGCGCCGGGTAGAGCGGCAGCAGGGTGACCGCGCTGAGCAGGCGCACCCGGCTCGTCACCGACGCCGCCGCGGCCAGGGTGACGAAGGCGTTCGCCGTCGGGCTGCCGAAGAGCACGTGCTCGCCGGCGGCGACGATGTCGAAGCCCTGCTCCTCGGCCCGCTGTGCCTCGCCCGGCTCCATGGTGGGCGGCATCATCAGGCCGACCCTCACGCGTCGAGCCCCGCCCGCGAGAGCACCGCCGCCGCCATCCGCAGGTGCACGTCGTCGACCATCTCGCCGTCGACCACCCCGACCCCCGACTGCCCGGCCTCGATCACGAGCCGGGCGTGGGCGATCTCGTCGTCGGTCGGCGTGAACGCCTCGTGGGCGAGCGCGACCTGCGAGGGGTGGATGCAGATCTTGCCGTCGTAGCCGAGGTCCCGGCCGGCGGCGGCGTCGGCGCGGAACGCGTCCGCGTCGTGCGCGGCGACGACGGCCTGGTCGAGCAGGCCGACCCCGTGCAGCGCGCCCGCGAGCACCACCTCGCTGCGCGCGTGCAGCACCTCGAGGCTCCCCGGCGTGCGCCGCCCGCCCACCGAGGCGATGTAGTCCTCGGCGCCGAAGTACGCGGCGAGCAGCCCGCTCGTCAGCTCGCGGCACCGGGCGATGCCCTTGGCGCTCTCCAGCCCGCCGATCACCGGGAGGTCGAGGCGCGAGCGCAGGTCGGCGAGCTGCTCGGGCGACTCGAGCTTGGGCAGCACGACCCCGTGCGCCGCGGACCCCGCGACCGCCGCGACGTCGTCGGCGTACCAGGGCGTGGTGGGTCCGTTGACGCGGACGAAGACCAGCGCACCGGAGCCGGCGGGCAGCTCCGCGACCGCCTTGACGGTGGCCTCGCGCGCCGTCTCCTTGTCGGCCGCGGCGACGGCGTCCTCGAGGTCGACGGCCACCGCGTCGGGCGCCCAGCGCGGCACCTTGGCGACCATGTCGGGCCGCGCGCCGGGCACGAACAGCAGGCTGCGGGGAACCCTCATGCCGCCGGCCTCCGGTGCATCAGGCCGGTGCGCCGGCAGGTGCACACCACCTCGTCGCGCTGGTTGCGGGCCCGGTGGGCGAACACCACGATCCCGGCCTCCGGGCGCTTCCTCGACTCGCGCGCCGACACGATCTCCGTCTCCACCCGCACGGTGTCACCGTGGAACACCGGCGCCGGGAACGCCACCTCGTCGAGCCCGAGCTGGGCGACGATCGTGCCGAGCGTCAGCTCCGGCACCGAGAGCCCGACCACCAGGGCGAGCGTGAACATGCTGTTGACCAGCGGACGCCCGAACTCGGTGGTCTCGGCGTACGCGTGGTCGAGGTGCAGCGGCGCCGGGTTCATGGTCATCGTGGTGAACAGCACGTTGTCGGTCTCGGTGACCGTGCGCCGTGTCGCGTGCTCGACGACGAGGCCCTCGGTGAGGTCCTCGAACCACAGTCCGCTCATGCGCTGATCATGCCCGGACCGCCGCCGACAGCGTGTCCAGGCTGCCCGGGTCCTCCAGCGCGCTGGTGTCGCTGCGCGCCTCGCCGTGCAGGAGGACCTCGCGCATCAGCCGCCGCATGATCTTGCCGGTGCGGGTCTTCGGCATCGCCGCGGTGACGATCACGCGGTCGGGCCGGGCGATGCCGCCGATGGTGTCGGCGACGAGCGCGCGCACCTCGTCGGGGACCTCGTCGGCGCTGCCGCCGGTGACGGTCACGAACGCGATCGGCACCGTGCCCTTGGTCGCGTCGGGGATCCCGACGACGGCGGCCTCCACCACGCGCGGGTGGGTGGTCACGACGGCCTCGATCTCCATGGTCGAGAGCCGGTGCGCGGCGACGTTGATGACGTCGTCGGCGCGCCCGAGCACCCAGAGGTGGCCGTCGGCGTCGACGACCGCCTCGTCGTTGGTGGCGTAGCGGCCGGGGAAGCGCCCGAAGTAGGTGCTCAGGTAGCGCTCGTGGTCGTCCCACACGGTGCGCGCGAGCGTCGGGAACGGGCGGGTCATGACGAGGTTGCCCTTGACCCCCGCCGGCACCTCGCGGCCCTCCTCGTCGACGACGGCGAAGGCGTGGCCGGGCACCGGGGTGCCCGCCGAGCCCGCCTTGAGGTCGTCGACGCCGGTCACCGGATAGGTCCAGGTGGACCCGGTCTCGGTCTGCCCGTAGGCGTTGACGATCGGGACGCCGTAGGTCTCGGTGGCCCAGGTGAAGGTCTCGCCGTCGAGCGGCTCGCCCTGCACGGTGATCAGCGCGAGGCGCGGGAGCGGATGGGAGGCGGCGAGGTCGTCGCCGAACTTGCGCAGCATCCGCAGCACGGTCGGCGCGCACAGCACCTGGGTGACGCCGTGCTTGGCGCAGACGTCGTAGAAGCGCGACGGCCCGGGGGTGTCCAGCGCGCCCTCGTAGCAGGCGATCGTCGAGCCGTGCGCCAGCCCGCCGATCACGGCCTGGATCGGGAACGTCAGCCAGCCGACGTCCGCGGCCACCCAGTACACGTCGCCCTCGACGGGCCCGGCCTGCCAGTGCACGTTCGCCCAGGTCCCGAGCAGGAACCCGCCGACCGAGTGCACGACGCCCTTCGGGCGGGACTCGGTGCCGCTCGTGAAGATCAGGAAGGCGGGCTCGTCGGGGTCGAGGGCCACGGTGGGCGCGCCCTCGGGGTGCTCGGCGAGCAGCGCGGCGTAGGAGACCTCGCCCGGCGCCAGCTCGACGCCGCGCTGGGTGCGGTCGACGACCACGACGCTCTCGACGCTCGGCGCGTCCGGGAGCGCGGCGCGCAGGGTCTCGAGCAGCTCGACGGGTTTGCCGCGCCGGTAGATCGCGTCGGCGACGACCACGGCCTTCGCGCGTGCCGCCGCGAGCCGCGAGGCGACGGCGTCGCGCCCGAACCCGGAGAACAGCACCGTGTAGATCGCGCCGATCTTGTTGCAGGCGTGGATCGCGGTGAACGCCTCGACGAGGTTGGGCATGTAGACCGCGACGACGTCGCCGTGCCCGATCCCCAGCGAGCGCAGGCCGCCGGCGAGCCGGTTCACCTCGTCGGCGAGCTCGGCGTAGGTCAGCGTGCGCGAGTCGCCCGGCTCGCCCTCCCACACCACCGCGAGGCGGTCCGGGGTCGACTCCGCCCAGCGGTCGACGCAGTTGTCGGCGACGTTGATGCGCCCGCCCTCGAAGTAGTGGAAGTCGCCCAGCTCGCCGGAGCGCACGCTCCGCCACGGCGTGAGCCAGCGGTGCTTCCCGGCGACCCAGGCCCAGTAGTCGTCGGGGTCGCGGTCGTGCAGCGCGCGGGCCTCGGCGAGCTCGGCGGCGCGCTCGGGGGAGCGCCACCGCTCGTCGAGGGACTGCAGCGGCGCGGAGATCAGGGCAGCGAGGGTGTCGCGGTCGTCCATGGCCGGTTCTCCTCCAGGGATCACACGGGGCTGACGGGGTGGTGACGGCGCCCGCGGGTGCGGGTCCAGCCGTCGGCGTGCCGCAGGCGCGCGACCAGCTCGCCGCGCAGTTCCTCGCCGGGCACGACGGCGTCGACGACGAGCTCGTCGCCCATGCGCAGGAGGTTGACCTCGGCGCGGTGCTCCTCGACGCGGGCGGCGACGAAGGCCTCGCGCTCGTCCTCGTCGGCGATCTCCGCGATCTTGCCCGCGTAGACCGCGTTGACCGACGCCTCGGGGCCCATCGCGCCGATGAACGCGCTGGGCAGCGCGAGGGTCGCCCGCGGCTCGAACCCGGGCGCGCACATGGCGTAGAAGCCGGCCGCGTAGGCCTTGCGCAGGACGATCGTGAACTTCGGGACCTCGGCCGACGACATCGCGGTGATCATCTTGGCGCCGTGGCGGATGATCCCCTGGCGCTCGACGGCGACGCCGACCATGAAGCCGGGCACGTCCTGCAGGAACAGCAGCGGCACGTTGAACGCGTCGCAGAGGCTGATGAACCGGGCGGCCTTGTCGGCGGAGTCGACGTGGATCGCGCCGCTGCGCACGCGCGGCTGGTTGGCGACGAGCCCGACGACCCGCCCCTCCAGCCGGGCGAACCCCACGACGATCTCGGGCGCCCAGTCGGGCTTGACCTCGAAGAACGAGCCGCCGTCGACGAGCCGGTCGATCACGGCGGTGACGTCGTAGCCGACGGTCGGGTCCTCGGGGACGAGGCCGTCCCAGCCGCTGGCCTCGGGCTCGCGCGGCTCCGCGGTCGGCGGGGCGTCCTCGAAGTGGCCGGGGAGGTAGGTGAACAGCAGCCGCGCGGCGGCGATCGCCTGCCAGTCCTCGTCGAACACGGCGTCGCCGCATCCGGAGACCTCGGCGTGCATCCGCGCGCCGCCCATCTCCTCGGCGGTGGTGCGCTCGCCGGTGACCTTCTCGGCCACGCGCGGCGACGCGAGGTACATCGACGCGGCCCCGTCGACCATGCCGACCCAGTCGGTGAACGCCGGCATGTAGGCCCCGCCGGCGGCCGAGGGCCCGTGCAGGCAGCAGATCTGGGGGACGCGCCCGGACAGCGCCACCTGCATGTGGAAGATCTTCGAGGCGCCGCGGCGGCCCGGGAAGAAGCCCATCTGCTCGGTGAGCCGCCCGCCCGCCGAGTCGACGAGGTAGAAGACGGGGAGCAGGTCGCGGTCGGCGCGCTCGAGGATGCGGATCTGCTTCTCGCAGGTGCGCTCGCCCCACGAGCCGGCCTTGACGCCGAAGTCGTGGGCGATCACCGCGACCGGGCGGCCCTCGACGGTGCCCACCCCGGTGACGACGCCGTCGGCCGGCATCCCGGGGGAGTTCGTCGAGGCCAGCACGCCGTCCTCGACGAAGCTGCCCGGGTCGAGCAGCACGTCGAGCCGCTCGCGCACCGGGAGCTTGTCCGGCCACCGGCTCGTGTCCCCGCCGCGGCGGGCCCGCTCCGCGGCGACGAGCACGTCCTCCCCCGAGGGAGGTGCCGGCGCTCCGGGGGGATGGAGCGCCGACACCTCCCACGCGGGAGGCACGCCGTTGGCAGTCCCTGTCACGGCACGAGCCGCTTCGCGAGGATCTCGAGCTGGATCTCGTCGGTGCCGCCGCCGATGCGCAGGATGCGCACGTCGCGGTGGTGGCGCGCGACCGGCGTCTCCTCGAGGTAGCCGGCGCCGCCGTAGAGCTGGACGGCCTCGTCGACGATCCACGCCGCGGCCTTGGCCGCGAAGTACTTGGCCGCCGCCACCGAGCGGTCGGCCTCCGGGTGGCCGCTGTCGAGCCGGTCGGCGGCCTTGTAGGTCATGACGCGCGCGGCCTCGAGCTCGATCTCCATCGCGGCGAGGCGGTGGCGGATCGCCTGGCGGGCGGTCAGCGGCTCGCCCGCGACCTCGCGCCCGCGGACGTACTGGGTGACCGTGTCGAGCGCCTCGGCGGCGTGGCCGAGGCCCATCGCGGCGAGCGCGACCCGCTCGAGCTGGAACGCGCTCATGATCTGGTGGAACCCGCGGCCCTCGACGCCGAGCACGGCGTCCTCGCCCAGCTCGACGCCGTCGAGCACGACCTCGCGGGTGTCCGAGGAGTGCCAGCCCATCTTCGCCAGCGGCGTGCCCATCGACAGCCCGGGCGTCCCGGCGGGCACGACGAACGTCGTGATGCCGCGGTGGCCGCCGTCGGGGTCGGTCTTGGCGCCGACGACGAGGACGTCGGCGAGGCCCGCGTTGGTGATGTACATCTTCTGGCCGTCGAGCACCCAGCCCTCGTCGGTGCGCCGGGCGCGCGTGGTGATGCCGGCGACGTCGGACCCGGCGCCGGGCTCGGTGACGGCGATGGCGGCGATCGCCTCGCCCGCGGCGAGCGCGGCGACCCAGCGTTCGCGCTGGTCGGGGGTGCCGTGACGGACGATGTGCGGGGCGGCCATGTACGCGCTGACCAGCGCGCTGACCGCGATGCCGCCGCAGGCCCGGGAGAGCTCCTCGGAGAGCACGGCGACCGCCGTCGCCTCGCCGCCCCCGCCCGCGGACCCGCCGAACTCCTCGGGGGTGAGCAGGCCGAGCAGGCCCGCGTCGCCGAGCTCCTTCCACAGGCGCTCCGGCGGACGACCCTCGCGCTCGGCCTCCGCGACGACGGGGCGGACGCGCTGGTCGGTGAAGGCCCGGCACGTCGCCCGGAAGTCCTCGTGCACCTCGCCGAGCTCGTGACCCACGTTGCTCCTTGCTTCGACCGACCGGTCGGGCGAAAGTACCCCACATCACACACGTTCGGTCAAGGCGTGCGAGAGGAACCGGGGACGCGATGGCACTGCGGGGGACCGACGGGGGGAGGAGCGGCGGGGGCAGCCGCGCCGACGAGCAGCGGCAACGGATCCTCGCCGGCGCCGTCAGCCTGTTCAGCCGCAGCGGGTACCGCGCGGTGTCGATGAACGACGTCGCCGCGTCGGTCGGGCTCTCCAAGCCGACGCTCTACCACTACGTGCGCACCAAGGAGGACCTGCTCGTCGCGGTCTACGAGGAGGTCCTCGACGAGAGCCTGCGCAGCGCGCGGCGGATCGTCGCCGAGGCACCGTCGACGCGGGAGGCGGTGCGCCGCCTGATCGTCGAGCGCGTCCGCTACACCTGCGAGCACCGCGACCTGCTGACCATCTGCTTCCACGAGGAGTCGGCGCTGCCCGCCGAGCTCGCCGAGCCGATCCTCGAGCGCCGGCGCGAGTTCGAGCGCGTGGTGCGCGACGCCGTCGAGGCCCACCTCGCCGCGACCGGGCGGACCCTGCCGATGTCGGTCGGGACCTACGTCAGCACCTGTCTGGGCGCCGCGAACTGGACCTACAAGTGGTTCGACCCCTCCGGCCCGCGGACGGCGACCGAGCTCGGGGACGACGTCGCGACCGTGCTGCTCGGGCTCCTCGACGGGGGCTGAGCGGGTCCTACGCCGTCAGCAGCGCCTCGTCCTGCACGAAGATCCGCGAGACGGCCGGGTCGACCTGGTTCTCCGCGTGCAGCCGCGTGATCAGGTCGGCGACGGTGACGCCGCGCAGCCCGGCGAGGGTGATCCGCCCGTCGTGGCGGCTCGCGATGCAGCGCTCCACGAGCGGCGCGTGCACCGCGGCGCAGTGGGCGCGCACCCCGTCGGCGACGCCCGCGACGAGCTCGGCGAGCCCGGCCTCGCCGTCGCGGACCACCTCCACGCACGCCTGGTACTGGCGGTCGAGCGGCTTGGACATCACGGTGCCGGGGTGGTCGAGGGCCACCTCGATCTCCTCCAGCAGGTGCCGGCGCACCTTGCGCGCGTCCGCGGCCAGCGCCGGGGCGAGCTCGTCGGCGACCCAGGCCCGGAAGGTCGCGACGTCGACGTCGGGGCGGCGGCGCAGGAACAGCAGGTGGCGCAGCAGCCCGTCGTTCCCGTCCGGGGCGGGGTCGGTGGTGTCGACGAGCGTCGCCGAGGCGTCCCCGAGGCTGGGATAGGCGAGCATCTCGCTGAGGAAGTTGATCCCGTCGAGCATCTGGAAGTGCGACGCCGCCTGGAACGTCTCCAGGTCCTCCATGGACGCGAAGGTCGCCTCGGGCACGCCGTGGAACTCGTCCGCCTCCGCCGGCGCGGCCGACACCCCGTCCACGGCGGGCCAGCGCGAGCCCGGGAACGACACGAGGTGCAGGAACACGCTGCGCAGGCCGGGGTAGCGGGCGGGGAGGGTGACGTGCACGTCGAGCCAGTACTGGCGGAAGTCGGCGACGGTCATCCCCTCCTTCTTGCGCAGGGGCATCACGAGGGTCAGGGCATCCGGCGGGGTCGTCATCGGGTCGCTCCACGGTGAGGGGGATCACAGCGTCGCGAGTGCCCGGGCCGCCCGTCCCGGTCCGGTCCCGCTCACCGGGACGACCCGCGTCAGGCGTCCCGGAACTCCGGGGCGCGCTTCTCGAAGCCCGCCGTCACCGCCTCGACCTGGTTGGGGCTCCCGATCAGCGCGCCGATCTCGGTCTGCTCGGCGGCGAAGCCGGTGGCGAGGTCGACCCGACCCGCGGTGTCCAGCAGGCGCTTGGCCGCGCGGACGGCGTGCGGGCTGCGGCCGGCGATCTCGCGGGCGAGGGCCAGGGCGTCGGTCAGCGGATCGTCGGCGGTGCGCGTGCAGAGCCCGAGCTGCGCGGCCTCGGTGCCGCTGACGACGCGCGCGGTCAGTGTCAGCTCCTTGGCGACGTCCCGGCCGACGAGCTCGGGGAGCACCTGGGTCCCGGTCATGTCGGGGATCAGGCCCCACTTGACCTCCATGACCGAGAGCTTCGCGTCCGGGGCGACGATCCGGATGTCGGCACCGAGCGCGATCTGCAGGCCGCCGCCCAGCGCGTTGCCCCGGATCGCGGCGATCACCGGGACCTCGAGCTCCGCCCACACCCACGCCGCCCGTTGCCCCGTGGCCCGCGCCGGGCCGTCCGACGGCGGGAGCTGCGCCGACGCCGAGAGGCGCTCGCCGTTCGCCATCGCCCGGAAGGACCCGAAGTCGAGGCCGGCGCAGAAGTCGGGACCCTCGCCGGAGAGGACGACGACCCGCACCGACGGGTCCTTCCGCAGCGCCTCCCCGGTGCTCACCAGGCCCTCGAACATCGCCGGGTCCAGCGCGTTGCGCTTCTCCGGCCGCGACAACCGCACGTCGGCGACCCCGTCGACGACCTCGACCCGCACGCGCTGCTCGTCGCTGCTCATGGCACGGGGTCTACCAGCGATGCGGCATCGCTGGCATGTGACGCCAGGATCGCCACATGCTCGCCGGCGCGACACGCCGGGCCGATCCTCGGTGGCGGTACCTCCCCGCGCCCGGCAGCCCGGGTCGGAGATCAGGGGCGTTCTGGCGCACCTGAGATGCGCCGCGAGGTGCGTGACGTCGCCCTTGATCACCGAATCCGCGCCTCACATGCCGGCGCGGGGTGCCCGGGTGGTGATCAGGGGCGACCTGGTGCACCTCGAAGGCGCCGCGAGGTGCGTGACGTCGCCCTTGATCACCGGAGCGCGGCCCCCGGCGCCCTTCCGTCCGCCGCGCCGCCGCTGGCATGCTCGCTGAACGGTCGTTCAGGAGGAGGTCGGTGTGGACTTCGCGCTCCCGGCGGAGCTGACCCAGCGCCTCGCCGCGCTCGACGAGTTCATCGAGCGGGAGATCCGGCCCCTCGAGGAGCAGGACGACAACCAGCGGTTCTTCGACCACCGGCGCGAGTACGCGCGCACCGACTTCGAGAACGGCGGCGTCCCGCGCGCGGAGTGGGAGGAGCTGCTCGGCGAGATGTTCCGCCGGGCCGACGCCGCGGGGTGGCTGCGCTACGGGCTGCCGGCGGACGTCGGCGGGTCCGACGGCACCAACCTCGACATGGCGGTGATCCGCGAGCACCTCGCGCACCGCGGGCTCGGCCTGCACAACGACCTGCAGAACGAGTCGTCGGTGGTCGGCAACTTCCCGTTCGCGCACATGCTCCTGGAGTTCGGCAGCCCGGCGCAGCGCGAGGAGTTCCTCGAGCCGATGCTGACGCGCACCGCGCGCCTCGGTTTCGGCCTCTCCGAGCCCGACCACGGCAGCGACGCCACGTGGATGGAGACCCGCGCGGTCCGCGACGGCGGCGACTGGGTGATCAACGGGGCGAAGCGCTGGAACTCCGGGATGCACTCGGCGACCCACGACGTGGTCTTCGCCCGGACGTCCGGCGCGGACGGCGCCGCCCGCGGCATCACCGCGTTCTTCGTGCCGACGGACACGCCCGGCTTCTCGGTCGACTTCCACTGGTGGACGCTGAACATGCCCACCGACCACGCCGAGGTGAGCCTGCGCGACGTCCGCGTGCCCGACGACGCGATCTTCGGCTCCGAAGGTGAGGGCCTGGGCGTCGCCCAGACCTTCGTCCACGAGAACCGCATCCGCCAGGCCGCCTCGGGCGTCGGCGCCGGCCAGTTCTGCATCGACCGCAGCGTCGACTACGCCCGCGAACGGCACACGTTCGGCGCCCCGCTCGCGACCCGTCAGGCGATCCAGTGGCCCCTGGTCGAGCTGCAGACCGAGGCCGAGATGCTGCGTGGCCTGGTGCGCAAGACCGCGTGGGAGCTCGACCGCCGCCCCCACATGGAGATCAGCGACCGCGTCTCGATGTGCAACTACCGCGCCAACCGCTTCGTCTGCGACGCCGCCGACCGGGCGATGCAGGTCCACGGCGGGCTCGGCTACTCACGGCACACCCCGTTCGAGCACATCTACCGCCACCACCGCCGCTACCGGATCACCGAGGGCTCCGAGGAGATCCAGATGCGCAAGGTCGCGGGCTACCTCTCCGGCTTCGCGGGACCGACCACGCGGTGAGCGCCCCAGGAGATGTGGCAGAGCTAGGCGCCCGACTGGAAAAGCGCCTCACGGAGATCGCCGGCACCGACGTCACCGTCGAGCACCTGCGCCGCCTCACCGCCGGCGCGAGCCGCGAGACGTGGTCGTTCACGGCAGCGGGAGCCGCCGGGCGTCGCGACCTCGTGCTGCGCCGCGACCCGCCCGGCGCCGACCGGCCCGACGGCATGGCGCTCGAGGCGGCGTCGATCGCGGCCGCCGCAGGGGCCGGCGTCCGTGTCCCGCCGCTGGTCGACAGCGGCACCGACCCCGCGACGGTCGGCTCGCCCTACCTGGTCACCGCGCACGTCGCCGGCGAGACGCTCGGCCCGCGCATCCTGCGCGAGGAGCGGTACGCCACCGCCCGTGACGGGCTCGCCGCGGAGCTGGGCCGCACGCTGGCGAGGATCCACGCGATCCCGCTCGACGCCGTGCCGGGCCTCCCGCACGCCGACCCCGTCGAGGAGCTCCGCACGACCTACGACTCCCTCGACGAGCCCCTGCCGACCGTCGAGATCGCCCTGCGCTGGCTCGACCGGCACCGTCCCGCCCCGGTCGCCGACGCGCTCGTCCACGGCGACTTCCGGCTCGGCAACCTCATCGTCGACGAGTCCGGGCTGGCCGCCGTGCTCGATTGGGAGCTGGTGCACCGGGGCGATCCCCGCGAGGACCTCGGCTGGCTGTGCGTGAAGTGCTGGCGGTTCGGTTCGCCGCTGCCCGTCGCCGGTCTCGGGACGGTCGACGAGCTGCTCGACGGCTACGCCGAGGTGGCCGGGGAGCGACCGGACGAGGAGGCCGTCCGGTGGTGGCAGGTCCACCGCACGACGTGGTGGGCGCTGGCGTGCCGGGAGATGGCGCAACGGCACCTGTCCGGGGTGACGCCGTCGGTGGAGCTCGCCGCGATCGGGCGCCGGGTCGCCGAGAACGAGCACGACCTGCTGCTCCTGCTCGGCCACCCGGCACACGAGGACGCCGCGGCCGAGTCGCCGCCCTCCGACCTCTACGGCCGCCCGAGCGCGCCCGACCTCGTCGACGCCGTGACCGCGTTCCTGCGCGAGGACGTCATGGCCTCCGACGACGAGCGCCTCGCCTACCTCGCCCGCGTCGCCGCGAACGTCCTCGGCGGCGTCGGCCGCGAGCTGCGGCTGGGTCCCGAGCACGAGCGCCGCCACCGGGCACGACTGGCGTCGCTGGGCTACGGCGACCAGGCTGGCCTCGCCGCCGCCATCCGCGCCGGGGAGATCGACGACACCGACCCCGCGCTGCTCGCCGTCGTGCGCGCGGCGGTGACCGACCGGCTCGCCGTCGCCAACCCCCGCTACCTGACCCTGCCCGGATGACCGACGGAGGACCGATGCGCACCGTGGCGACCGGACTGGGTTTCCCGGAGGGCCCGATCGCGCTGGGAGGAGGCGACGTCCTCGTCGTGGAGATCCGCCGGGGCACGCTGACGCGCGTCGCGCCCGACGGCACCACCACCGTCGTCGCCGAGCTCGGCGGCGGTCCCAACGGGGCGGCGATCGGCCCGGACGGCGCGGTCTACGTCTGCAACAACGGCGGCTTCACCTGGCACGACCGCGACGGCATCACCGCGCCCGGCCACCAGCCCGACGACTACGCCGGCGGCAGCATCCAGCGCGTCGCGCTCGACACGGGCGAGGTCACCGACCTCTACACGGCCTGCGACGGCCGCCCGCTGCGCGGACCCAACGACATCGTCTTCGACGCCGACGGCGGGTTCTGGTTCACCGACATCGGCAAGAGCCGCGAGCGCGAGCGCGACACCGGCGCGCTGTACTACGCGCGCCCCGACGGGTCGTCGATCACCGAGGTCGTGCACCCGCTGACCCAGCCCAACGGGGTCGGCCTCTCGCCCGACGGCTCCCGGCTGCACGTCGCCGAGACCGTCACGGGCCGGGTGTGGTCCTGGGACGTCGCCGGGCCCGGCCGCCTCGCCCGCGCCGCGGAGCCGGTGGGCCCCCGCGGCGCCGCGCTCCTGCACGGCCTCGGCGGCTACCAGATGTTCGACTCGCTCGCGGTCGACGGCGCGGGCAACGTCTGCGTCGCGACGCTGATGACCGGCGCGATCAGCGTGATCGCCCCCGACGGCACGCTGCTGCGCCAGGTCCCGGTCCCCGAGCACGACCCGTACGTCACCAACATCTGCTTCGCGGGCGGCGGGTCGCGGACCGCCTGGGTCACGTCGTCCGGACGCGGCATCCTCTACGCGCTGGAGTGGGACACCGAGGGTCTCGACCTGGCGTTCACGGCATAAGGAGAGAGCGCATGGCCTGGGACTTCTCCACCGAGCCCGAGTTCGAGGAGCAGCTCGCGTGGATGCGGACGTTCGTCCGCGACGAGATCGAGCCGCTCGAGACGCTCGACCTGGACGGGCCGACGCTGAAGCGGGCGACGGCCCCCCTGCAGGAGGAGGTCAAGGCGCGCGGGCTGTGGGCCGCGCACCTGCCCCCGGAGCTGGGCGGGGGCGGGTTCGGGCAGGTCAAGCTGGGTCTGATGCACGAGATCCTCGGGCGCTGCGCGTACGCCCCGTCGGTGTTCGGCAACAACGCCCCCGACTCGGGCAACGCCGAGCTGCTCGCCCTCGGGGCGAACGACGACCAGAAGAAGCGCTGGATGGAGCCGCTGCTCGACGGCGAGCTGCGCAGCGCGTTCTCGATGACCGAGCCGAACGCCGGCGCCGACCCGACGCTGCTGACGACCCGCGCCGAGCGCGTCGGCGACGAGTACGTCGTCAACGGGCACAAGTGGTTCACGTCGAACGGGTCGGTCGCCGACTTCCTCATCCTCATGGCCGTCACCGATCCGGACGCGGCGCCGCGGCGGCGGGCGTCGATGTTCGTCGTCCCGACCGACACCCCCGGCGTCGAGGTCCTGCGCGACATCCCGACGATGGAGCACCCCGAGGAGCAGGAGCCGCGGCCGGGCGGGCACGCCGAGGTGCTCTACCGCGACGTGCGCGTGCCCGTCGAGAACCTCATCGGCGCCGAGGGGGACGGCTTCCTGCTGGCCCAGAAGCGGCTCGGCCCCGGGCGCATCCACCACTGCATGCGCTGGCTGGGGCAGTCGCAGCGCGCCTTCGACATGCTCTGCGAGCGCGCCGTCTCGCGGTACACGCACGGCTCGGTGCTGTCGGAGAAGCAGATGGTGCAGGACTGGATCGCGACCTCGACCGCCGAGATGACCGCCGCGCGGCTGATGACGCTGCAGGCCGCCTGGAAGATGGACCAGGGCGGCACCGAGGCGGCGCTCACCGACATCGCGATGATCAAGTTCTACGGCGCCACGGTGCTCTACAACGTGATCGACCGCGCGATCCAGGTGCACGGCTCGCTCGGGTTCACCACCGACCTGCCGCTGGAGGGCATGTACCGCCACGCCCGGGCCGCGCGCATCTACGACGGACCCGACGAGGTCCACAAGGTCACCGTCGCCCGCCGGGTGCTGCGTGGCTACGAGCCCCGCGACGTCCCGACCGAGCACGTGCCGACGCGCCGGGAGGAGGCGCGCCGGAAGTTCGCCCACCTGCTGGACGCAGCCGCCGTGGGGGGCTACTAGTTGGCGGCAACCGGATGACCGCTCCACACCCCGAAGGAGAAACCCGGCGATGATCGCTGTGGGAGAGAAGATCCCCGATGTGCCGTTGACGACCGTCGACGCCGAGGGGAACACCGAGTCCGTGCGCTCCGGCGAGCTCTTCGGCAGCGGGCGGAGCGTCCTGTTCGGCGTGCCCGCCGCCTTCAGCCCGACCTGCAGCGACGCGCACCTCCCGGGCTTCGTCGCCCGGGCCTCCGAGATCTCGGCCAAGGGCGTCGACCGGATCGTGTGCGTCTCGGTCAACGACCCGTTCGTCATGGGCGCCTGGGCGAAGGACCAGCAGGTCCACGGCGTGGTCATGCTCGCCGACGGGTCGGCGCTGTTCGCGAAGGCGATGGGCACCGACATGGACGGCACCGACTTCGGGCTCGGGATCCGCTCGCAGCGCTACGCGGCGGTGATCGAGGACGGCACGCTGACCTGGATCGACGTCGAGGACGCGCCGCCGGACCACGAGAAGTCCACCGCCGAGGTCGTGCTCACCAAGCTCTAACGACAGTCGACGACCCGCAGGGCGATCGCCGTGTACCGGTCCACGAGATCGGGCACGGCGAGCCCGCGGTCGGGCTCGTACCAGTGCGCGATGGCGTTGCAGGCGGCCACGACGGCGCGGCGCGCGTCGCCCGGGTGCTCGCAGCGGAACGCCCCGCGCGCGACGCCGTCCTCGACGAGGTCCGCCCACAGGCGGGTCGCGGCGGCGCGCATGCCGTCGAGGCGCTCGCGGTGGGCGGGGTCGAGGTTGCGCCACTCCGACGCCGCGATCGTGCTCTCGACCTGCCGGCTGATCCGGTACTCGACGGTCGCGCGCACGAGCGCCCCGAGCCGCGCCGCGGGGTCGTCGCCGGCGTCGCGCAGCGCCTCGTCGCAGCGCCGGAAGTACTCCTCGGTGCTCTCCTCGATCAGCGCCGCGAGCAGGTCCTGCTTGCCGGAGTGCCAGTGGTAGAGCGCCGAGAGCGACAGGCCCGCGCGCGCGGCGATGTCGCGGATCGAGCTGCCGTGGTAGCCGCGCTCGGCGAAGCTCTCGCGCGCGGCGCGGGTGATCGCCTCCCGCCCGCCACCGCGCGGGACGGCGGCGGTGGTCATCGCGACAGCGTAGTGGCCGGGTGAACGATCGATCGATAGGTTCCGGGCGTATCTGCTGTCCGGGGACGGAGCCGCATCCATGGACCCCACTGATCCCGCCGACGTCCTGCTCACCCGCCGCGACGCGGGCGTGCTGACCCTGACGCTCAACCGGCCGCAGCGACGGAACGCGCTGGACATGGCCTCGTGGCAGGCGCTGCACGCGCAGCTCTCGGCGGCGCGCGACGACGACGCGGTGCGCGCCGTGGTGATCACCGGGGCGGGCGGGGCGTTCTGCGCGGGCGCCGACCTCTCCGGGCCCCGCGAAGGCCACCCGCTGGACCGGATGCGGTTCATCAACGAGGTCGCGCTGCTGCTGCACGAGCTGCCGAAGCCGTCGGTGGCGCAGGTGGACGGCGTCGCGGTCGGGGCCGGCTGGAACCTCGCGCTGGGCTGCGACCTCGTCGTCGCGACGCCCACCTCGCGCTTCTCGCAGATCTTCGCCAAGCGCGGGCTGTCGCTGGACTTCGGCGGGTCGTGGCTGCTGCCGCGCCTGGTCGGGATGCAGCAGGCCAAGCGCCTGGCGCTGCTCGCCGAGATGATCGACGCCGAGGAGGCCCACCGTCTGGGCCTCGTGACGTGGCTGGTCGCCCCCGAGGAGATCGAGGACTTCGTCGCCGACCTGACCGCCCGGCTCGTCGCAGGAGCCCCGGTGGCCGTCGCGCAGTCGAAGGCGCTGCTGCACGAGAACGCCGACCGGACCCTGCGCGACGCGCTCGCCACCGAGGCCCGGACCCAGGCCGTCAACTTCGCGACCGAGGACGCCCCCGAGGCGTTCGCCGCCTTCCGCGACAAGCGGGAGCCGACGTTCACCGGCCAGTGGGCGGTCAAGTGAGCCTCTTCGACCTCTCCGGGCACGTCGCCCTGGTCACCGGTGGCAACTCGGGGATCGGCCTCGGCATGGCCCGCGGGCTCGCGCGGTGCGGCGCCGACGTCGCGCTCTGGGGCACGAACGAGGAGCGCAACGCGGCGGCGGTCGCCGAGCTCGAGGGTCTCGGGGCGTCGGCGCGGGCCTGGCGCTGCGACGTCGGCGACGAGGCGGCGGTCGAGGCGGCGTTCGCGGGCGTGCTCGAGCACTTCGGCCGCGTCGACTCGTGCTTCGCCAACGCCGGCCGCGGCGGGACCGGGGCGCGGTTCGTCGACACGACGCTGGAGGACTTCCGGGCGGTCACCCGGATCAACCTCGACGGCGCGTTCCTGACGCTGCGCGCGGCGGCCCGGCACATGGTCGAGCGCGGGGGCGGCGGGGTGCTCGTCGGCACCTCCAGCGTCTCGACCATCCACGGCGCCCCGCGCAACGAGGCCTACGCGGCGAGCAAGGCCGGGCTGACCGCGATCATCAAGGGCCTGGCCGTCGAGCTCGCGCGCCACGGGATCAACGCGCACTCGATCGTCGCCGGCTGGACCGAGACGCCGATGGCCTCGGGTGTGCTGCACGACGAGCGCTTCGAGCGCGCGGTGATGCCGCGGATGCCGCAGCGGCGCTGGGGCGGGCCGGACGACTTCGCGCGCCTGGCCGTGTACCTCGCGGGCGGCGCCGGCGGGTTCCAGACCGGCGACGAGATCGTCGTCGACGGGGCTTACTCGATCTTCTGACGTGCGGCACCCTGGACCCGTGACGGCGGACGACGCACGGGCCCAGGGCGAGCAGGACGCGTCGGCGGCGGTGGCCGAGGAGGAGCGCTGGCGCATCGCCGGCGCCGGCATGCTCACCGTGCACCCCGTCGAGGCCTGGGTGCCGCGGGCCCACCGCCGCGCCTACCTCGACGGCGCCGCGAGCGTCCTGGGCTACCGGCCGCTCGTGCTGGGCTGAACCGCCGCACGCAACCTGGGTGCAACCTCTGCCCCTGGCGCGCGTGATCGGCTTCACTGTCTCCCGTGCCACACGACCGTGGGCAGGGGCGGGCGAGAGCCCACGGTCGGCCGGACTCGCCCGCGTGGAGGTAGCAGTGACCCAGACGGTGGAGAGCACCCGCAGCGAGGCCGGGGCGCGGGTGGACTCCTGGCTCGGCGCGTTCGCGGACGCGCTCGGAGCCGGGGACGGCGACCGTGCGGCGGGCCTGTTCGCCGCGGAGTCCTACTGGCGCGACCTGGTGTCGTTCACCTGGAACCTGATCACCGTCGAGGGCCCGGCGGGGGTCGCCGAGGTCGTGCGCTCCGACGCCGCCCGGCAGGTGACGCCGGTGACCTTCGAGGTCAGCGGCGAGCCGACCGAGGCCGACGGGGTGACCGAGGCCTGGCTGAAGTTCGAGACCGCGATCGGGCGGGGCACCGGGCACCTGCGCCTGGACGCCGAGGGCAAGGCGTGGACGCTGCTGACCACGCTCGACGAGCTCAAGGGCCACGAGGAGCCGGCGAGCCCGAACGCGGACCGTCCGTTCGGCACCGAGCACGGCGCCAACCCCGACCGCGTCACCTGGGCCGAGCAGCGCGAGGCCGAGGCCGCGGAGCTGGGCTACACCCGCCAGCCCGAGGTCGTCGTGATCGGCGGCGGGCAGGGCGGTATCGCGCTGGGCGCGCGGCTGCGTCAGCTGGGCATCGAGGCGATCATCGTCGAGCGCAACGAGAAGCCCGGCGACTCGTGGCGCAAGCGCTACAAGAGCCTCGCCCTGCACGACCCGGTCTGGTACGACCACCTGCCCTACCTGAAGTTCCCGGACAACTGGCCGGTCTTCTCGCCGAAGGACAAGATCGGCGACTGGCTCGAGATGTACGCCAAGGTCATGGAGCTGAACTACTGGGGCTCCACGACGGCGAAGAGCGCCTCGTTCGACGAGGCCTCCGGGGAGTGGTCGGTGGTCGTCGACCGCGCCGGCGAGGAGCTCACGCTGCACCCGAAGCAGCTCGTCTTCGCGCTCGGGGTCTCGGGCAAGCCGAACATCCCCAGCGTGCCCGGCGAGGACGTCTTCCAGGGCGAGATCCAGCACTCCTCGCAGCACCCCGGCCCGGACGCCTACAAGGGCAAGAAGGTCGTGGTCATCGGGTCGAACAACTCGGCGTTCGACATCTGCGGCTCGCTCTGGGAGGTGGGCGCCGACGTCACGATGGTGCAGCGCTCCTCGACCCACATCATCCGCTCCGAGACGCTGATGACCTACGCCCTCGGGGACCTGTACTCCGAGGAGGCCGTGCGCAACGGGGTCGACACGTACACGGCGGACATGATCTTCGCGTCGCTGCCGTACCGGATCATGCACAACTTCCAGAAGCCGGCCTACGACAAGGCCCGCGAGGTCGACGCGGACTTCTACCGGCGCCTGGAGGAGGCCGGGTTCGACCTGGACTTCGGCGACGACGACTCGGGCCTGTTCATGAAGTACCTGCGCCGCGGCTCGGGCTACTACATCGACGTGGGCGCCGCCGAGCTCGTCGCCGACGGCAAGGTCAAGCTCGCCAAGGGCCAGATCGTCGAGCTGACCGAGAAGGAGGTCGTGCTCGACAACGGCACGCGCCTCGAGGCCGACCTCGTCGTCTGGGCCACCGGCTACCGGTCCATGAACGGGCTCGCCGCCGACATCATCGGCCAGGAGATGGCCGACAGGGTCGGCAAGGTCTGGGGCCTGGGCTCGGACACCACCAAGGACCCCGGTCCCTGGGAGGGCGAGCAGCGCAACATGTGGAAGCCGACCCAGCAGGACAACCTGTGGTTCCACGGCGGCAACCTGCACCAGTCGCGCTTCTACTCGCTCTACCTCGCCCTGCAGCTCAAGGCGCGCTCGGTCGGCATCCCGACGCCGATCCACGGGCGCCAGGAGTCGCACCACACCTCCTGAGGGTCGCCCGCCTGACGAACGAACGGCGCTTTCGCTGCTTCCGATGCAGCGAAAGCGCCGTTCGTTTTTCCGGGAGGCGCGCGGTCGGCGGGCGCGCCTGGTCCGATCAGGTGCGGGCGGGCTCCTCGACGAGGTCGAGGACCACGTCGCCGCGGGTGGTCCGGCCGTCGGCGAGGACGATCCGCTGCGCGCTCGGGGCGAGCCCGGGCGCGCCGGTGACCAGGAGGTGGTCGCCGGGACCCGCGGCGCGCAGGTCGAAGTCGCCCTCGGCGTCGCTGACCGCCCGTCCCGACTCGCGACCCGCGGGGTCGACGAGCGTCAGGGTCGCGCCGGCCACGGCGCCGCCCCCGGCGTCGCGGACGGCGCCGACGAGGCCGGTGCTGTCGGTGCTCGCCGTGGCCTCCGTCGTCGCCGTGGTCTCCGTCGTCGTCGCGCTCTGCGGACGCCCGCCGCGGACCAGCAGGCCGCAGACCACCGCGCCGACCGCGAAGAGGATCGCCGCCGCGGTGAAGGCCGCCGAGTAGCCGCTGACCGTCGCGGCGCCCGGGTCGCCGGGGGCGGTGGTGAGCGCGGCCGCCGTGGCCGTACCCGCGATGCTCGAGAGCAGCGCCGTCCCGACGGACCCGCCGACCTGCTGCATCGTGTTGACCGTCGCCGACGCCACCCCGGCGTCGGCGGGCTGCACGCCGAGCGTCGCGGTGTTGATCCCCGTCGACATCGCGGTGCCCATGCCGAGGCCCATGAGGACCAGGCCGGGCAGGACGCCGACGACGTAGGTGCTGTCGACCGTGAGCTGCGAGAACCACAGCATCGCCGAGGTGCCCAGCACGAGGCCGGTGATCACCAGCGGCTTCGGGCCGAGCCGGGGGAGCAGCGCGTTCGGCACCGTCGTCGAGGCGGTGACGATCGAGGCCACCATGGGCAGGAAGGCCACGCCGGTGAGGACGGGGGAGAAGCCGAGGTTGCGCTGCAGGTAGAAGGTCAGGAACAGCGAGACCCCGAACATCCCGGACGCGAGCACCAGCACCGTCAGGTAGGCACCGCCGCGGGTGCGGTCGAGGATGACGCGCAGCGGCAGCAGCGGCGCGGACACCCGGCGCTGGATCAGCACGAAGACGCCGAGGAGCACCACGCCGGCGGCCAGGAAGGCCCACACGACCGGCGAGCTCCACCCGTCGGTCTCCGCGCTCGCGAGGCCGAAGACCAGCCCGAACAGACCGGCCGACGCCGCGAGCGTGCCGCCGACGTCGAGCTGCGGACGGCCCCGGCGCTGCATGCTCGGCAGCAGGATCAGCCCGCCGACGAGCGCCACGACGGCGAACACCGCGTTGACGTACATGCACCAGCGCCAGTCGACGTACTCGGTGAGCACGCCGCCGAGCAGCAGCCCGATGGCCGCGCCGGCGCCGACGATGGCGCTGAAGATGCCGAACGCCCGCGCGCGCTCGCGCCCGCCCGGGAACGTCGTCGTCAGCAGCGAGAGCGCGGCCGGCGCGAGGAGGGCGCCGAAGACGCCCTGGGCCGCGCGGGCGGTCACGAGCATGACGAGGTCGGTCGCGGCGCCGCCGACCATCGAGGCCACGGCGAAGCCGATGAGCCCGGTCACGAAGGCGCGCTTGCGGCCGAAGAGGTCGGACATGCGGCCGCCGAGCAGCAGGAGGCTGCCGAACGCCAGCGCGTAGGCCGTGATGACCCACTGGCGCTGGGCGTCGTCGAAGCCAAGGTCGACCTGCGCCGAGGGGAGCGCGATGTTCACGATCGTGTTGTCGAGCACGACCATGAGCTGCGCCACAGCGATCACCGCGAGGATGGCCCAGCGGCGTCCGCCGGGCGCGACGGGAGCGGTGCTGGTCACAAAGTCACGACCATTCTGTCGGGATTGAGGAGAAATGCCCGGCCGTCCGGCGGGGCTTTCTCTCGACGCTATGACCTCGAGCGCGGTCGAGGTCCAGTCGATTCCCGCGACGTATGCGGAATCGACGGGCGGTCGGCGGGGCACGCTGCCGTCATGGAGTACACGAAGCTCGGCATGACGGGGCTCGACGTCTCACGGATCTGTCTGGGTGCCATGAGCTACGGCGAGCCGAACGACCGCTGGCCGTGGGCGCTGACGGACGACCAGGCGGAGCCCTTCTTCCGCCAGGCGCTCGACGCGGGCATCAACTTCTTCGACACGGCCGACGTCTACTCCGCCGGCACGTCCGAGGAGATCACCGGGCACTGGCTGAACCAGATGGCCGACCGCGACGAGATCGTCGTCGCCACCAAGATCTTCAACCGGATGCGGAAGGGCCCCAACGGTGCGGGCCTCTCGCGCAAGGCGATCATGACCGGCATCGACGCCTCGCTTCGCCGGCTCGGCATGGACTACGTGGACCTCTACCAGATCCACCGCTGGGACTACGAGACGCCCATCGAGGAGACGCTCGAGGCGCTCCACGACGTCGTCAAGGCGGGCAAGGCGCGCTACATCGGGGCGTCCTCGATGTGGGCGTGGCAGTTCGCGAAGGCGCTGCACCTGCAGGACGTGAACGGGTGGATCCGGTTCATCACGATGCAGGACCACTACAACCTGCTCTACCGCGAGGAGGAGCGGGAGATGCTCCCGCTGTGCGCCGACGAGGGCGTCGGGTCGATCCCGTGGAGCCCGCTGGCCCGCGGCAAGCTGACCCGTGACTGGGACTCCTCGACCACGCGCGGCGACACCGACGAGTTCGGCAAGACGCTCTACCGCGACACCGACCGGCACATCGTCGAGAAGGTCGCGGAGGTCGCCGAGAAGCGCGGCGTCTCGCGGGCCCAGGTCGCGCTGGCCTGGGTGCTGGCCAACCCGGTCGTCGACTCGCCGATCGTCGGTGCGACGAAGGAGCACCACCTCGCCGACGCGATCGCGGCCGTCGACCTGCACCTCGACGACGACGAGATCGCGGGTCTCGAGGAGCGCTACGAGCCGCGCGACGTGGCCGGCCACCGATAGCGGTCCGGCGCTACGGTCGCCGGCGTGTCCTTCGCCGTCGCCCTGCCCGTCGCCGATCGGCGGATCGCCCACGACTTCTACCGCGCGGCGTTCGGGCTGGAGACGGTCGGCGAGCTCGGTGACGACGGCCTGCCCGAGCCCCTGCAGTTCGTCCTCGCCCCGGGCGTCGTCCTGGTCCTCGTGCCCCGCGGCGGCTTCGGCTGGGTGGCGGCCGGGAACGACGTCGTCGAGGCGGGACGGAGCGAGTGCATCCTCTCCCTCCTCGTCCCGACCGCCGAGGACGTCGACCGCGTCACCGAGCAGGCGCGCCGCACCGGCGCGTCGGTGAAGGTCGAGCCCGGCGACCCCGGCTGGGGCCACCAGAGCACCCTCGCCGACCCGGACGGGCACCTCTGGATGATCCAGATCGATCCGACGGCCTGACGCCCGCGCGTCGTTCAGGCCCCGCCCGGCGCCGCCCCCGACGCGACCTTCTTGCGCAGCTCGCCGACCTCGGTCGCCGAGAAGCCGCGCGACGTCAGCCAGGAGCGGACGGACTCGCCGTACGGGTGGCGGGTGGGGACGACGTTGTAGACGTAGTTGAGCTGGCGCGCCGCGGCCTCCCGCTCGAGGTTCTCCAGCACGAACACGCCGACGCCCGTCCCCCGCACACCCGGCGCCGCGATGATCAGGATCTCGGCGTCGCCCCACGTGTCGTCGAGGCGGCCGTAGCCGACGGGCGCGCCGTCGCCGTCCTCCACGCGCCACCACGCGTCGCCGAGCGGGCGGCCCACCTCGGGGTGGCCGAGGCCGAAGAGCGTCGGCGGCAGGTCACCCAGCGCCGCGGCCTTGTCCTGGTCCCAGCGCGGGTCCTGCTCGGCGATCCACTGCCACGTCATCGTGTGTCCTCCAACGTTCTACAGCTCTATGCACCAGCGTCGGATTCTCGTAGAGTGTGGCCCGCACGACAAGGAGGGACCACCACCGTGACCGTTCTCGACGATGCGCCTGCGGCCGCGCAAGCCCCTGAAGCCGTTCCCCAGGTCGACTTCGACACCGACCCCGCGCAGTACCGCCACTGGCGGTTCGAGATCGACGGGGAGACGGCCTGGGTCTACCTCGACGTCGCCGAGGACGGCGGGCTCGTGCCCGGCTACGAGCTCAAGCTGAACTCGTACGACCTGGGCGTGGACATCGAGCTCTACGACCTCACCCAGCGCCTGCGCTTCGAGCACCCCGAGGTGCGCAGTGTGGTGCTGACCAGCGGCAAGGACTCCAACTTCTGCGCGGGCGCGAACATCCGGATGCTCGCCCAGTCGAGCCACCCGTGGAAGGTGAACTTCTGCAAGTTCACCAACGAGACGCGCAACGGCATCGAGGACATGACCGCCAACTCGGGCCAGACCTGGGTGGCGGCGCTCAACGGCACCGCGGCCGGCGGCGGCTACGAGATGGCCCTGGCCTGCGAGACGATCCTGCTGGTCAACGACCGGTCGAGCGCGGTGGCGCTCCCCGAAGTCCCGCTGCTCGGCGTCCTCCCCGGCACCGGCGGACTGACCCGCGTCACCGACAAGCGCCACGTGCGCAAGGACCGCGCCGACATCTTCGCCACCAAGTCCGAGGGCTTCCAGGGCCCGAAGGCCGTCGAGTGGAAGCTCGTCGATGAGACGGTCTCGCGCAAGCAGTGGGACTCCACGGTGCGGGCGCGCGCCGCCGAGGCCGCCGAGGGCTCGAGCCGGCCGACCGACGCCACCGGGGTCTCGCTGCCTCCCCTCCGCCGCGAGATCACCGACGACGCCATCACCTATCCCCACGTCCGCTGCGAGCTCGACCGCGACGCCCGCACCGCGACGATCACGGTCCTCGGCCCCGAGCCCGGCACGGTGCCCGAGTCGCTCGACCGCATTTGCGCGCTCGGCGCCGACTTCTGGCCGCTCGCGATGACCCGCGAGCTCGACGACCTCATCCTGCGGCTGCGCACCAACGAGCTCGAGATCGGCACCTGGCTCGTCCGCACCCAGGGCTCGATCGAGGGCGCGCTCGCGTTCGAGCGGGTCATCGCCGAGCACTCCGGCTCGGACTGGCTCGTCAACGAGATCCGCCACTACTTCAAGCGCACGCTCAAGCGCCTCGACGTCACCAGCCGCACGCTGATCGCGCTGATCGAGCCCGGCAGCTGCTTCGCCGGCGCGCTGCTCGAGTTGGCCCTGGCGTGCGACCGCCAGTACATGCTCGAGGGCATCTTCGAGGACGCCGACGAGGAGCAGGAGCCGGCACAGATCGTGCTCACCGCGTCGAACTTCGGCGCGTTCCCCATGGGCAACGGGCTGACCCGGCTGCAGTCCCGGTTCTACGGCGACGACGACACGGTCACCGAGCTGCACGGCCGGACCGACGAGCGGATGACCGGCGCGCAGGCCGAGGAGGCCGGGCTGGTCACCGACGCCCCGGACGACATCGACTGGGAGGACGAGATCCGCATCCTGCTCGAGGAGCGGGCCTCCCTGTCGCCGGACGCGCTGACCGGCATGGAGGCGAACCACCGGTTCGTCGGCCCGGAGACCATGGAGACGCGGATCTTCGGTCGCCTGACCGCCTGGCAGAACTGGATCTTCATCAGACCGAACGCCTCGGGGTCCGAGGGCGCGCTGCGCCGCTACGGCACCGGACGCAAGGCCGATTTCGACAAACAGCGTGTCTGATTCTTGGGAGATGTGACGACGCCATGACCTCCGCCCGCCCGAAGATCGACTTCGACGCCAAGATCCCGAACAACGTCGACCTCGCGTCGGACCGCAAGCTCCAGCGTGCCCTCGAGCGCTGGCAGCCGAACTTCCTCGACTGGTGGGGCGACATGGGCCCCGCCGTCGACACCAAGGACGTCTACCTGCGCACGGCCGTCGACGTCGGCCGTGACGGCTGGGCGCACTTCGACCACGTCCCGATGAACGAGTACCGCTGGGGCGTCTTCCTCTCCGAGCACGACCCGGACCGCAAGATCGCGTTCGGCGAGCACAAGGGCGAGCCGGTCTGGCAGGAGGTGCCCGGCGAGTACCGCGCCGACCTGCAGCGCCTCATCGTCATCCAGGGCGACACCGAGCCCGCGTCGGTCGAGCAGCAGCGCTTCCTCGGCGCGACGGCGCCGTCGCTCTACGACATGCGCAACCTGTTCCAGGTCAACGTCGAGGAGGGCCGTCACCTCTGGGCGATGGTCTACCTGCTGCACGCCTACTTCGGGCGCGCGGGCCGCGAGGAGGCCGACCAGCTGCTGGCCCGCAACTCCGGCTCGGACGACTCGCCGCGCATCCTCGGGGCCTTCAACGAGGAGACCCCGGACTGGCTGTCGTTCTACATGTTCACGTACTTCACCGACCGGGACGGCAAGTACCAGCTCGGGACGCTGAAGGAGTCGGGCTTCGACCCGCTGAGCCGGACCTGCGAGTTCATGCTCAAGGAGGAGGCCCACCACATGTTCGTGGGCACCACCGGCATCGACCGCGTCGTCGCCCGCACCGCCGAGCTGATGAACGAGCACGACTCGGAGGAGGTCGCCGGCGCCGGCGGCATCCCGCTCGACATGATCCAGAAGTACATCAACTTCCACTACACGGTCTCGCTGGACCTCTTCGGCAACGAGTCGTCCACCAACGCCGCCAACTACTTCACCGCGGGCCTCAAGGGCCGCTGGCAGGAGGAGCGGCGCAAGGACGACCACGTGCTCACCGACGACGCGGGCGCCGTCGACGCCGTGCGCGACGGGAAGATCACGAGCACCGAGGTGCCGGCGCTGCTCGCGCTCAACCAGGACCTGCGCAGCGAGTACATGGGCGACTGCTCCAACGGCCTCAAGCGCTGGAACCGCATCCTCGAGAAGCACGGCATCGACGCGCGCCTCTACCTGCCGCACGTCGGCTTCAACCGCCAGGTCGGGGCGTTCGCGGGCCAACGCATCTCGCCCGAGGGCAAGATGATCCCCGAGGCGGAGTGGACGGCGAACGAGGGCGACTGGCTGCCCACGGACGTCGACAAGACCCACGTCCGCGGGCTCATGCACCCGGTCCTCGAGCCCGGGAAGATCGCGAGCTGGATCGCCCCGCCGTCCAACGGGATCAACGACAAGCCCGTCGACTTCGAGTACGTGCACTTCAACTGACAGCACGCACGTCTTCCGCCCGGCCGCGGTGCGCGCCACGATCGGGCCACTGACCACCACCACGAGGACGGGCAGCGCATGGCGGAGTCGTTCAATGCCGCGGACTACCTCGTCGGCCGCCGGCTGGCGGCGGGCGACGGCGACCGGGAGGCGGTGCGGGCCCCGTCCCGGTCGCTGACCTACGCGGAGCTCGACGCGGAGATCGGCCGGGTGGCGGCGGGCCTCGCGGCGCTGGGCGTGCAGCCCGAGCAGCGGGTCGTGCTGTGCATGGTCGACGAGGTCGAGCTGTTCACCGGCATCCTCGCGACGATGCGGCTCGGCGCGATCGCCGTGCCGGTGTCGACGATGCTGCGCGGGCCGGAGCTCGCGGTGCTGGTCGCGGACTCGCGCAGCCGCCTGCTGCTGTGCTCGGAGACGTTCGCCGACACCTCGCGCGCCGCGGTGCTCGGCGCGCGCGAGCGTGGGGGCGACGTCTCCGAGGTCGTCGTCACCGGCGACGACGCGTCGGGCTTCGGCACCGACGTCACCGCGCGGACGTGGGCGGAGATGCTCGCGGGCGGCGAGGCGCTCGGGGCGGCGCCGGTGTACGACACCTGGGACGAGTCGCAGGCCCTGTGGCTCTACACGTCGGGGACGACGGGCAAGCCCAAGGCGGCGATGCACCGTCACGTCGATATCCGCACGGTCTGCGAGACGTACGGCCAGCAGGTGCTCGGCATCCGGCCCGACGACCTGTGCCTGTCGGTCGCGAAGCTGTTCTTCGCCTACGGCATCGGCAACTCGATGTTCTTCCCGCTCTCGGTGGGTGCCGCGGCGGTGCTCGAGCCGTCGCGCCCGACGCCGGCGCTGCTCGCCGAGCTCGCGTCCCGGCACCGCGTGACCATGTTCTTCGGGACGCCGAGCTCGTACGGCCCGCTGCTCGCCGCCGCGGAGTCCGGGCAGGTCGACCCGGCGGCGTTCGCGACCGTGCGCCGCGGCGCGTCGGCCGGTGAGGCGCTGCCGGCGCGGATGGTCCACGGGATGCGCGACGTCTACGGCATCGAGGTGCTCGACGGCATCGGGTCCACCGAGGCACTGCACATCTACCTCTCCAACAAGCCCGGCGAGGTCGTACCCGGCACGTCGGGCGTCCCGGTGCCGGGCTACGACGTGGAGATCCGGGGCACGGACGGGCGCCCGGTGCCCGACGGCGAGACCGGCACGCTCTACGTGCGCGGCGACTCGATCTGCACCGGGTACTGGTGCCGCACGGCGACCAACCGCCTCGTGTTCGAGGGGGAGTGGCTGCGCACCGGCGACACGTACGTCCGCAACGCCGACGGCACCTACACCTGCCTGGGTCGCACCGACGACGTCCTCAAGGTCGGCGGCATCTGGGTGACGCCGGCCGAGGTCGAGGAGCGCCTCGTCGCGCACCCGTCGGTGGCCGAGGTCGTGGTGGTCGCGGTGCCCGACGCCGACGGGCTCGACGTGCCCGTCGCCTGCGTCGTGCCGCGCGAGGGCCACACGGTCGACCCGGAGTCGCTCGTGGCCTGGTGCCGCGAGGGCCTGGCGTCGTTCAAGCGGCCGCGGCACGTGATCGCGATCGAGGAGGTCCCGCGCACGGCGACGGGCAAGGTGCAGCGCTTCCGGCTGCGCGAGGTCGCCGCGCAGGTGGTCGCGGCGGGGTCCCCGACGCTCGAGGCGGCACTCTGATGGCCGGCGAGCGCAGCGAGCAGACCGACCCGCTGGCCACCGCCGACCAGCCGCCCAGGCACGGCGAGCCGCCCTACACGCCCGAGGTCGAGCCGGGCGGCGACGTCCCCGGCGCCGTGCTGGGCTCCGACCACGAGGAACCGATCGACGGCACGGAGCCCGAGCCGTCGGAGTGACCGCCATGTGAGCACTTTCCGGCCCTATAGCGCCGGAAAGTGCTCACGGAGGTCAGCCGGCCAGCCGCTTCGCCGGGTCGGGCGGGGCGGCGTCGAGGTCGACGAGGGCGTCGGACCACTCGCCGAGCTGTTTCGTGACGGCGGGCAGGTCGTCGCCGATCGCGTCGACGACCGACTGCTGCATCGCGTCCGTCCGCCCCTCGAGGTCGGCGCGGTGCCGCAGACCGGCGTCGCTGAGCGCGTCGCCGTCGAGCAGGCCCCGTACGCGCAGGCCCCCGACCGCCGCGTCGATCTGCTCCGGACTCCAGCCGCGCGACGGCGTGTAGGCGCCGAGGGGGTAGCCGCACCACAGCTCGGTGAGCACGTTCATCTGCACCGGGTCGAGCCCGTCCACCGCGCACACCGCGAGGTGCGAGTCACCGCGGTGCTCGCGCAGCACGTGACAGGCGTGGACGAGGCCGGCAAGCGGGTCGGACGGCCACGGCTCGGCGGTCAGGCCCGTGAACAGGAGGCGGGCGGTGCGGTCGGCCGCGTCGATGCCCCGGCGCAGGGCGCGGACCACGCCCGCCGCCTCCGCGTCGACGTCCCCGAGCAGCCGGCGCAGCGTCGCGCCGGGCGCGTCGATGCGGACCCGCACGACGTCCGCGAGCGACGCCGCCGCCACGCCGGCCTCGTACTGCGGGCCGATGAGGCCGGGCGCGAACACCCCGAGCGCCTCGACGGCGACCGCGGTCGGCGGGGTCCCGAGCGGCGCGGTGCGTTCCCGGACGTAGGCGGCGAAGTAGTCGTCGAGGCCGACGGCGGCGTAGCCCTCGGCCGCCTCGGGCGACCAGATCGACAGGCACGCGACCGCCTCGATCGCGTCCCGCAGGGCGCGGGCCGGCGACGGGTCGCGCCGCGCGGGCGGGTCGGCGGGACGGGGCCGGTCGGGCGGCGCGAAGAACAGGCCGCGCATGGTCCAGTAGTCCACGGGGATCCCCTCAGAGGTCGGCGGGTGCCGGGTCGTCGAGCGCGTGCCAGACGAGGGCGGCGGAGGCGGGGTCGGGCGCGCTCAGGGCGCCGTGGGCGCGGGCCACCTGGGCGACCAGCCGTTCCGGCTCGCACCCGTGCACCGCGGCCTCGCGCTCGAGGACGTCGACGATCGGGTCGCGGACGCCGGTCGCCCGCCAGCGGCACAGCGAGCGCCCGAGCGTGCGGGCCGCCCAGCCGAGGAGGTCGAGGGCCTGCCAGTCCGGGTCCCGCCGTGCGGCGGCCCAGGCGTCCAGCGCCATGCCGCGGGTCAGCGGGACCGGCAGCAGGACCTCGGTGTCGACCTCCTCCGCCCGCAGGGCGAGCAGCAGGCCCGACACCTGGCCCCGCACGGTCGTCCACTCACGGTCCGTGCCGAGCCGGAAGCGTTCGGCATCCGGTACCTCGGTGTCCTCCATCTGCCGACCCCCCAGCTCTTGTCCGGTACGTCCCGTGCGCACGACGCTAGGGACGGCCGGGTGCCGGGGGCCTCCGGACGCGACCCCGAGGAACACCCCGAGAAACGGACACCATGGGCCGGCTCCTGGAACGCGACCGCGAGCGGGCCCTGCTGTGCCGTCTGGTCGACGGGACGCTGGGCGGGCGGGGTGCGCTGTTGGTCGTCGAGGGCGACGCCGGGATCGGCAAGACCGGGCTCGTGCGCGAGGCCGAGGCCCTGGCCGGCGCGCACGGCGTCCGGGTGCTCGCCGCGCGCGGCGCGGAGCTGGAGGGCGAGCTCGCGTTCGGGGTGGTGCGCAGCCTGCTCGAGCGGGTCGCGGCCGACCGCTCCTGGCCGGGCGCGGCCGCCCTCGCCGGGCCCGTGCTCAGCGGGGCCGAGGCGGACCAGGACCTCTTCGCGACCCTGCACGGGCTCTACTGGCTGGTCGCCGAGGTCAGCGACCTCGCCCCGCTGCTCCTCGTCGTCGACGACGCGCACTGGTGCGACCCGCCGTCGCTGCGCTTCCTCGCCTACCTGGCGCACCGGCTCGGGGACATGCCGGTGTCGCTGCTGGTGGCGACGCGTCCGGACACCGACCCGGCCCGGTCCGCGCTCCTGGCGGCGCTGGCCGCGGAGTCGACGACCGGTGCCCTGCGGCCCGAGCCCCTGGGCGCGGACGCCGTGCGGGCGCTCGTGGTCGACGCGCTGGGGGAGCCCGACCGGGGCTTCGTGACGCAGCTGTGCGCGGTGTCCGGCGGCAACCCGTTCCTGGTGTGCGAGCTGCTCGCCGAGCTGGGCCTGCGCGGGGTCGCGCCGCGGGCCGACGCCGTGCCGCGGATCGCCGCCACCGTCCCCCGGGAGGTCGAGCGCGCGGTCGGCCTGCGTCTCGCCCGCCTCGGCGACGACGCGACCGGGCTGGCGCGGGCCGCGGCGGTGCTCGGCGACGGGGTGGAGCTGCGCCGGGCGGCGGCGGTGGCGGGCCTCGGGGCGGACGAGGTCGTCGCGGCCGCCGACGCGCTCGTGCGCGGCCGGCTCGTGGAGCACGCGTCGCGCGTGACGTTCCGCCACCCGCTGGTCCGCTCCGCGGTCACCGCGACCCTGGGACCGGCCGAGCTCGCGGCCCTGCACCGGCGGGCCGCGGTGGTCCTCGCCGACGACGGGGAGCGCGGCGACGTGCTCGTCCCGCACCTGCTCGCCGACCGGCCGCGCGGCGACGCCGACGTCGTCCGGGCCCTGCGCGACGCCGCCGCCCGCGCGACGGGCCGCGGCGCCCCGGACGTGGCCGTGCGCTACCTGCGGCGCGCGCTCGCGGAGCCGCCGGCACCGTCGGAGCGTTCGGCCGTCCTGTTCGACCTCGGCGTGGCGGCCATGTGGGCGGGCGACCCGGAGGCGCTCGACGTGCTCACGAGAGCGGCCGAGGAGGCCGACGACGTCACCGACCGGGCACGGGCGCGGCTGTTCCGAGCCCGGCTCCTCTTCGAGTACGGCCGCATCCTCGACGCGGTCGCCGCGTGTGAGCAGGGGATCGCGGAGCTCGGGGACACGACGCCCGACCTGGCCCGCGAGCTGGAGGCCCAGCTCCTCACGGCGGCGATCCAGGACCACCGGACGCGCGCGATCGCCCGACGGCGGCAGGCGGCACGCGCGGAGGACCCCGCTCCGATCGGCCCGACCGAGTGCATGCTGACGGCGAGCATCGCGACCGAGGAGATGCTGCTGACGCGCTCCCGGGAGCGTGCCCTGGCCCTCGCCGAGGACTCGCTCGCCGGTGGGTACCTGGTCGACGACCGCACGCTGGTCACGTTGCCGAGCGCGCTGCTCACCCTGGCCATCTGCGGTCAGCCGGAGCGGGCGCGGCGGATCTGGGACACTGTCGTCGACCGACGCCGCGCTCGCGGCAACCGCTTCGGTGTCGCCGGCGCCGCGTCCTTCCGTGGCCACGCGGCCCATCTCGCCGGGGACGTCGCCCGCGCCGTCGCCGACCTCTCACTCGGTCTGGACCTCGCCGCCGAGCTCGACAACCTCATGATGCGGGCGTACGCCAGCGCCTGGCTCGTGGAGGCGCTGGTCGACGCCGGGGACCTGGACGGGGCGGCCGCGACGTCCGCCCGCGCGGACGGCCTCGTCGACCAGCCGCTCTACGCGGCGAACTACCTGCTCGCCGCCCGCGGCCGCATGAACCTCGCCCGGGGACACGCCGACGAGGCCGTCGCCGACCTCCGCGCGGTCGGCGCGCGGCTCGACGCCTGGGGCGCGCGCGATCCCGCCCCGTGCGCGTGGCGCGCCTCGCTGACCCTCGCGCTCCTGGCCCGCGGCGACGAGGAGGCCGCGCGGGAGGAGGGCGCGGCCGCGGTCGAGGCGGCCCGGCGGTGGGGCGAGCCGGCGGCGCTGGCCGAGGCGTTGCGTGTCGCGGGACTGGCGACGCCGTCGCTCACGCTGCTCGAGGAGGCGGTGGCGGCGGCCGACGGCGCCCCGCTCGCCCGGGCCCGGGCACTCGTCGACCTGGGGGCGGCGCACCGCCGGCACGGCGACCGCGTCGCGGCCCGTGAGCCCCTGCGCGAGGGCCTCGACCTGGCCCTCGACCGGGGCGCCGAAGGACTGGCCCGGCGGGCGCGGGACGAGCTCGTGGCCACCGGGGCCCGGCCGCGGCGGCTGCGCCGGTCGGGGACCGAGGCGCTGACCCCGACGGAGCGTCGCGTGGCCGACCTCGCCGCGCAGGGGTCGACGAGCCGCGCGGTCGCCCAGGCGCTGTTCGTCTCCGAGAAGACGGTGGAGACGCACCTCGGGAGCGTCTACCGCAAGCTCGGCATCACGGCGCGCTCGCAGCTGGCCGACGCGCTCAGGCCGCCGTCGCCAGCTGCGGGTACCAGGCGCTGATCTCGAGGTCGAGGTCCGCCAGGTCGGGGTGGGCGAAGAGCGCGGCCTCGTTCGGGCTCAGTCGCTGCGGGCGGCGCCCACCGGTGGGGCAGCCGTCCTCGTGGCGCATGGGGTAGAGCTTCCACACGCGCACGGACTCGCAGTACCAGCACTCGCCAGTGATCATCGGGACTCCGGGGCACGTCGGCACACAGGGGAGCGGTCCCCGCCCGCCGGCGTCGAGCGCGAGGCCGCTCCCAGTGTGGTGCCCGGACGTGCCCGCGCGATCCCGTTCCGTGACCGCCCCCACCGTGTGACGTGCCCCGACCATGTGAGCGGTTTCCGTCCCTATAGGGGCAGAAACCGCTCACATGGAGGTCAGCGCTCCAGGTCCGCCAGCGCGGTCTCGGCCTGGAGGTTGATCATCTCGGGGCCGGTGACCTCGTCCGGGTCGGCGTCGGCGCCCATGTCGCCCGCGCGGTAGCGGGTCCACACGCCGGCGTGGATGCACGCCGCGCGCCACCGGGCGAACGCCAGGTAGTAGGCGATGTCGACGTCGCCGAGGTCGCGCGCCTTCGTGTAGCGCGCGACGAGCTCGTCGCGGGTCGGGTAGCCGCCCGCCGGCGTGGGGCTGGACAGCGCCTCGGGCACCGTGTCGCCGGGCTGGCTCCACGACACGAGCAGGTGTCCGAGGTCGCAGAGCGGGTCGCCGATGGTGGCGAGCTCCCAGTCGAAGACGGCCACCGCCTGCCCGTCGGCGTCGTAGGAGATGTTCCCGGGGCGGAAGTCGCCGTGCACGATCCCGACCTCGCCCTCGGGGATCCGCGCGGCGAGCGCGTCGTGGGTGGCGTCGATGGCAGACAGGTCCTCCATCGCCGACGAGTGCGCCTGCCGGTGCCAGCGCTTGAGCTGGCGGGCGACGAAGTTGCCGGGCCGGGCCAGGTCGTCGAGCCCGACCGCCGCCGGCTCGACGTGGTGCAGCGCGGCGAGCACGTCGATCGTCGAGGTGCCGACGTTCCGGCGGGCGGCGTCGGGCACCTTCTCGCCGGACTCCCGGTCGTTGAGCACCTTGCCGGGCGCGAAGTCCATGACGTAGAGGTCGGCGCCCCAGATGTCGTGGTCGTCGCAGAAGGCGCGCGGCGTCGGGACCGGCACCTCGGTGGCGTTCAGCGCCGAGAGGAACCGCCACTCGCGGCCCATGTCGTGGGCGGTCTCGAGGACGCCGCCCAGCGGCGGGCGGCGCAGGGCCCACGCGTGCCCGCCCTCGTCGGTGACGCGGAAGGTGAGGTTGGAGCGCCCGCCCGCGATGCGGTCGAAGTCCAGCGCGCCCTCGACCTCCTCCACGTGCGCCCGGAACCAGGTGACGACGGCCTCGGGGATCTGCTCGTCGCTCATCGCGCACCGCCCGGGAGCAGGACGATCTTGCCGACCTGGGTGTTGGACTCGAGGTGCCGGTGGGCGTCGACCACCTGGTCGAGGCCGTCGAACACCCGGTCCACCTGCGGGGTGAAGGCGCCGTCCCGCAGACCCGCGCCCACGAAGGCGCCCGCGCGGCGCAGCCGCTGCTCGTCGTGTGTCATCGCGAACAACGTATAGGCCCGCATCCACAGATCGGGCAGCGTCTCGGCCGGGAACGGCGTCGGCTGCCCCGAGAGCAGCCCGTGGATCGTCAGCACGCCGCCCTTCGCGGTGGCGCGCGCGAGGTCGGCGACGCCGGGACCGGCGACGGCGTCGAAGACGTGCTCGCAGCCGCGTCCGTCGGTGATCTCCAGCACGCGCTCGACGAGGTCCTCCTCGCCGGTCGCGACGACGTGCGCGGCGCCCGCCTCCTCCAGCGCGGCGGCCTTGCTGCTCGACCGGCTGGTGGCGATCGGGATCGCCCCGACGCGCCGGGCGACGGCGAGCGAGGCCAGCCCGACGCTCGAGGTGGCCGCGGTGACGAGGACGTGGTCGCCGGCCTTCAGGCCGCCGGTCTCGACGAGCCCGCCGTAGCCCACGAGGAACGGCATCCACACCGCGGCGCCGTCGACCCAGCTCGTCGCGTCCGGCAGCGGGACGAGCGCCCGCGCCGGGACGACGGCGCGGTCGGCGTAGACGCCGTAGTCGTTCATCGAGAACGCGGGGACGACGCTGACGCGCTCGCCCACCGACCAGCGCGTCACGCCCTCGCCGAGCAGGGCCACCGTGCCGGAGCACTCGTAGCCCAGCCGCGCGGGCAGGTGCGTCGTCTCGATGTAGGTGCCGCGCCGGAACATCGACTCCGCGCGGTTGAGCCCGATCGCGGCGACGTCCACCACGACCTCGCCGGGCCCGGGCTGCGGGTCGGGGTCCTCCTCGATCCGCAGCACGTCGGGCTCGCCGAGCTCGGAGAACCGCACCGTCCTCGTCATGGGCGCAGAGCCTGCCCTCTCGACGATCACCGCGCGAGGGGTGTCGCCGCGGGGACGGCGGGTCTACCGTGGCCCGTGACCGGATTTCGATTCCGGTCACGGGTCAGGAGGAGGACGTCGTGGGTCGGGTGGCGCAGATGCTGGACGCGGCGGGGGACCTCCTGCTCGCCCACGGGTACCGCCGCGTCACCGTCGACGACGTCGCGCGCCGTGCCGGCGTCGGCAAGGGCACCGTGTACCTGCACTTCGCGAGCAAGCTCGAGCTCTTCGCCGGGGTGCTGGTCCGCGAGTCCGTCGGCATCACCGAGGAGCTGCTCGCCGCGCTGCGGGCCGACCCGGCGCAGGCCGCGCTCGACGCGACGATGCGCACGTCGTACCTCGCGGTGCAGCGCCGGCCGCTGACCCGGGCGCTGTTCGCCGGCGACGTCGAGCAGCTCGGGGCGATCGCCACCGACACCAAGACCGGGCTCGAGATCGTCACCGACAAGACCGAGTTCGCCCGCGAGCACTTCGCGCTGCTCCACCGGCACGGCCTGCTCGCCGACGACCCCGCGACGACGCCCGACCTGCGCTACCGCCTCGGTGCCGCGTGCATCGGCTTCTTCCTCGACCACCTCGTCCCGGCCGCCGCCGGGATGGACGCGACGGCCCGGGCGGACGCCCTCGCCGCCGTCGTCCGGGCGGGCTTCACCCCGCCCGGCGAGCCCGACCCGGCCGCCCTCGCGGCCGTCGCCACCGGGCTCGCCGCGCTCTACGAGCGCACCGTCGACCACCTCACCGCGGCCCTCCCGGAGGAGCCATGACCACCGCCCTCGATCGCGATCTCCCTCCCGACGTCGCCGACCTGCCCGCCCTCCTCGACTGGCTCGCCCTCCTGCGCGCCGACGCGCCCGTCTGGCGCGACCGCTACGGCATGCACCACGTCACCCGCGCCGCCGACGTCGAGCTCGTCCTGCGCGACACCGCGACGTTCAGCTCGGACTTCTCGGCGGTGATGCCGGAGGCCCGGCAGATGAGCAAGGGCATGCTCACGCGCCTCGACCCGCCGGAGCACGGCGCGCTGCGTCACCTCGTGAGCAGGTCCTTCACCCCGAAGCGGGTCGCCGGGCTCGAGCCGCGGATCCGGGAGCTGACCCGGTCGATGCTGCCCCCGGCCCCCGCGTCCTTCGACCTCGTCGACGCCCTGGCGTTCCCGCTGCCGGTCACCGTCATCGCCGAGATGCTCGGGCTGCCCGCCGCCGACCGCGGGCGCTTCCGACAGTGGGCCGACGGGCTCTTCTCGATGCAGGTCGACGACCCGAAGGAGGCGATGAACGACCCCACGATCCGCGACGCGATGGGGGAGATCACCGGCTATCTCGGCGACTGGTGCCGCACGCGGCGGGCCGCGCCGACCGACGACCTCATCTCCGCGCTGGTCACCACCGAGGTCGACGGTCGGGTCCTCGACGACGAGGAGGCCGCCAACTTCTCGATGCTGCTGCTGTTCGCCGGGCACATCACGACGACGCTGCTGCTGGGCAACGCCGTGCGCGTGCTCGACGCGCACCCGGGGGCGTGGGAGACGCTGCGGGCCGACCCGTCGGCGATCCCGGGGACGATCGAGGAGGTCCTGCGGCTGCGCCCGCCGTTCCCGCTGACCGCCCGGGCCACGACGCGCGACGTCGACATCGCGGGCACCACGGTGCCGGCGCGCTCGGTGGTCATGACCTGGCTGCTCTCGGCCACCCACGACCCCGACGCACACCCGGAGCCCGAGCGCTTCGACCCCACGCGCACCGGCATCGGCGGCGGTGCCCAGACGGCGTTCGGCCACGGGATCCACTTCTGCCTCGGCGCGCCGCTGGCCCGCCTCGAGGCGCGCGTGGCGCTCGAGGAGATGACCGCTCGCTACGCTGGGCTGACCGTGGGCGAGGGGGAGCAGCGGCCGTACACGGGTCGTGTGCTCGGCACGCGCCGCCTGCCGGTGGTCGCGACCTGAACGGGTGACCGCCGACCCCAGTGACCGAGCGTCGATTACCCATCACGATCAGTCACTATGTGGGGCGTGTCCCGCGTCGTGCTCGCCCGCTTCGTCCTCGGTGCCGCCGTCGCCGTCTGCGCGGCCGGCGCCGTGCTGACGATCGCGACCGGGCACGTCCCCACCGAGGCCCCGGCGCCCGCGCCCGACCCGGCCGCCGCCCTCGCCGGGCTGGACGCGCCCCCCGAGGGGGAGCGGGTCGTCGTGGAGCGCGTGGTCGACGCGGTCACCTTCGACGCCCGCCTGCCCGACGGCGGCCCGATCGTGCGGGTGCGCGCGCTGGGCGTGCAGCCGCCCGGCGCCTGCTACGGCGAGCAGGCGACGTCGTTCGCCTCGCGGGTGCTCGACCGCCGCGCCGTCCGGCTCGTCGGCGGGACCGGCCCGGCGACCGACCGCTTCGACCGCCGCCTCGCCGCGGTCACCCTCGACGGCGGCGGCGACTACGGCGTCCTCGCGGCCGAGGCCGGCATCGCCCGCGCCTACCCCGCCGACGCGGCCCCGGCTGCCATGCCCCCGATCCGCGCCGCCCAGGTCCGCGCCCGCCTCGCGGAACGCGGCGTCTGGGGCGCGCCGTGCCGCGGCGCCGCCACCCAGAACACGCCCGAAACCCGCCCTCGCGAAACTGCTCGTTTGCCAGGCCGAACTGCCGCCGGAGGGTCGTGAGGTGGCCCGGTGATGTCGCATAGCTTGGTGAAGCTAGACCCACATCCGACAGGACAAGATCATTCCATCTGAGACCCGCGCCGGATAGGTTCGGCGAAGCTAAACGCAGATTCTAGAGTTTGACCTAAGATTCGCGCGAACGGATATACGAAGTCGACAACGGTTGAGGCGACCAAGGCCGTCGCAATGCACTGTAGGGCGCGGCCGAGAAGCTCGTCCGTCCTACTCGTGCCAACGAGGTGGTGGGGGCGACTCGGAGTGGCTGACCGGTCACACAAGGGTACTTAGACAGTACGCCTGCTCCTGGCTTGACGCGTTATGTCCGACTTGCATGCACTCTTGGCTCTGTCGCGGGTAGGCGGAGGTTGATACCTTCAGCCCAGCAGGCAGGGCATGTCTGCGCGACCGCACGGTCCGGGGGGACAAGTGGCTTCAGAAATTGAGCTCCGGTTAGAAGACGGTGGAGATAGCGATGAACGAGTATTCGTAGTCGCCGTCGAGGGCGATCGCATTATCCAGGCGGTCTCGCCGCAATTGGAGGGGGAGATCGTTCGGGTTCCCGTCCCCGACAGTTGGAGTGCCGACTCTAAGTTGATTGCGGGGAACTCGCATCGAATCGGATGTGCGTTCGAGCTTGGACAGAGCCCAACCAGCGCGAGTATCCGACTCGAGCCTTTGGCGAACTATACCAACTATAGCGACATAAGGATTCTTAACCGGGCTGTTGACGTTCTTCGCGAACGCCCGCGTGCGCACACTTATCCGGGTCGGCAATCAACAGAGGACGTTCCTACTGCAGAGGGACACGTCGCGGGACGTCCCGGCGACAAAATCCCAGTCAACGAAGTTGGGTATCGTCACACTGCGCGCTATCTGACACTAGACGCGGCTGGCGCGACGGGCCTATCTCCAATCGATTGGGGCAAGGGCCGCCTTATCGAGTTCGAAATTACATTCGAGCCGATCGGTTGGGCGTTGGACGATTGGATCGATACCCTTGCCCTCTCTCCCGGAGAGGAAACTGCAACAAGCGAGTCCCTCTTCTCCTCTTCGGCTGATCAGACGGCTGAAGACCGCAACACATTGTTGGACGAGCGTTCGCAAGTCAGGAGCGATGGCGCGACGACTGACGAAGTGATGAGCCTCATGTCGAACACGATCGGCACGAGTCGGGGAGTGCAAATCGGCTTGAAGCCTGCAGCCCGTAGCGGCCCGACAATCGCGCTTGATCCGGTGTCGAGCCTGGTTCAGGCTGTCACTGGGGCTGTTCAACTTGGCTTCTCTAGCGCCGAAGCAACGGCTGATTCTCAAACTTCGGGCAGTCTACGCACCGCCCTACAGTCAAGTCTGCGGCAAGCCACCGGCCAGCTGAGGTCATCTCAGGCAAGTCGCTCCGCTAAAACTGTTACAGGCCTTTCAGATACTCGTCGACTTCGAATATTCCGGAACCCGTCGACGGGAAGAGCACTCAACCTCGCCGTATTCTCTGTCTCAAGGCAGTGGTTGGTTACAACAGCCGTGGCGCGCGAGCGAACGGTCGTTCTGGCTCCAATCCGCGATCGCGATCGACCCTTCTCTGAGCTGGACGTTTTCGTTCACCGCGACACGCTTTCGGGCATCCTTCTTGATCCGTTACTGTCAGATGATCTCGAGTCGGTGGCGAGCTCTTTTGGGCACACACCACCTTCGGAGCCGCCGTTGGACGTGGTGGCAAAGTATCTGTCAGGGACAATCTACTTCGGGGCAGAAGCAAGCGGATTGGGGTCAACCGTTAGACTCCGACCAGTGTTCGAGGACGGGCCTAGCGGCGATCCCGCACTACTGCGAGTCTTCGAACAAACAGACAGTGGCACAAGTCGCTGGTTCCAAATTGAAGTAGATCGGCCACTTCGCCAGTTCCGCGGAGTTGAGCTAGTTTACGACAATCCCGGAATCGCTGTTGCGGGGCCGGCAAAGGTATCGCGCCTTCGCGTCGAAGTCGTCGCTGCTTCTGACGAACGGTTCCTTCTAATGGACATCGTAGATCTCGAACTTCCTAGAAATGAAGAACGCTTTATTGGCAACAACTTCAGGGTTCCGCTAACTACATCGATTCGGCGCTCGTTTGACTCGGCAGTAGTTCGAATTTTGACGCATCTAAACCACAACCGACACTTCTATCGTCTTGCCCTAGATTTACAGCAGGACGCTGTAAGTCGGTATATTGACGTGCACGCAAGAGTGCCCGGATGGGTCGAGCGCCCCAGCGACATGAATCCTGTAGGCGTCGCGGGCGCCCATCTTGCCTTCTTTACTGCCGACGACGGGATAACGCCGGCCGCCGATTACGACCGTGCCTTCATCTCGACTCCATCTGGTTCCACATTCGTTGAGCTCATGCAAGGTCAAGTGGGCCTTCCGGTCGACAATCAAGCGGCTTCTTCGCTGCCTGCGAAAGATGGTTCACTTGGGTGGCCTGAGCCCTACCTCCCAGCCGCACCTGCGGCTCTTGCGTCGAGTATCGGGAGCCTGAACGGTGCCTCGCACGAGACGGGCGGACAGCCGACCGCAGTGAGTAGCAAGCTGTCCGAGAAGGTCGATTCTCTCGCCTTGGCCAGCAAGATCGCCGAGGTTCTAGCTCAGGCGTTGGCGAGCGCCGGGGACGCGGCCGGAAAGAAAGAAGAAGAGTCTGCTGGGGCTGTCGAGAATGAGGAATCGGGCGAGGGTCCGGATGGAGCGGATGCAGAGGAAGGTGCGGAGGGGCGCAAGGAGAACGAGTAGGGGTTGACCGGTCCGGTCATGGAGGAGAATTAGCCCTTGGTGGAATGCGCTCGGACCTTGGAGGTGTCTTTTCGTGCGTACGCATTATTCGCGCGAGACTTACGGCTCGCCACTTGATTAGAGGCGACGCCGGTGGTGCCTCCCGGGAGCTAGACTGACCCAACCCGGCCAGCTTTACCGGTGGCTGTGATCTCCTTGGGTTTAGGGCTCTAGGTGTCGTGACCCGAGACGTTGTGTGCGGCGGCGTGTCGGGTTGATCGAGGAGGGCCTCCGGGGCGGGGTGGGTGTGTCTGAAGCATCCGCCCGCAC
>NZ_SNYO01000005.1 GCF_004363095.1 Actinomycetospora succinea | reverse complement strand
GGGCTGGCTGCACGAGTACAACCACCACCGGCCCCACAGCGCCACCGAGCGGCGACCCCCGATCACCCGCTTGACCAACCTGTCCGGTCAGTACACCTAGGACGTCAGGAGCACCACCTGGACCGATCGGCGGTACCGCTCACCGGTTCGTCCCGCCGGAGTGCAGCATCTCCGCGCCCGTGTCGGCATCATGTCCTCGCCGAACGGACAGCGATCGCGCGGAGGTGACAGTTCTGACGGCCGTGAGCGACGTCGGCGGGCTCGTCCACCCCGCTCTCTTCTACGCCGACGACGCGTCCTACGTCGCCGGGACGGTGCCGTTCCTGCGGGAAGGGCTCGACGCCGGCGAGCCGGTCATGATGGCGGCGCCGCCGTCGCGGCTCGACCTGGTGGCCGACGCCCTGGGGCCCGCCGCGTCGGACGTCGCGCTGCACGACATGACCGTCGCCGGCCGCAACCCGGGCCGGATCATCGGCGGCGTGCTGCGCGCGTTCGTCGACGAGCACGCCGGGGCCGGCCGCGTCCGCATCATCGGCGAGCCGATCTGGGCGGGGCGCAGCCCGGCCGAGTACGCCGCGGCGGTGCAGCACGAGGCGCTCATCAACACCGCGCTCGGCGACCGTCCGGCCACGGTCCTGTGCCCGTACGACACGAGCGCGCTCGCCCCGGCCGTCATCGCCGACGCCCACCGGACCCACCCCGTGCTCGTCGAGGGCGGCGTGACGACGTCCAGCGCGTGCTACGCCGACCCCGCCGGGTTTGCGCAGTTCATGAGCGGTCCGCTGGGCGACGACGACGAGGACGCCGACCTCGGCGAGACGCTCGTGGTCGACGCGCCGACCGGCCCGCGCACGGTCCGTCTCGCGGTGGCCGAGCACGCCCTGCGCGCCGGGCTCCCGGAGGACCGGGTGGCGGACCTCTGCCTGGCCGCCTACGAGATCGCGGTCAACACCGTCGTGCACACCGGCCGTCCCGGGCTGCTGACGCTGTGGACGCGGCCGGACGGCGGTCGCGAGCCGGCCGCGGTCGTCGTCGAGGTGCAGGACAGCGGGTGGATCGCCGACGCCCTCGTCGGGCGTCACCCCGGCGGGCCCGCCGAGGGGCGGGGCTACGGCCTGCGGCTGGTCCACCAGCTCTGTGACCTCGTGCAGGTCCACAGCGACCCGACCGCCGGCACGACCGTGCGGATGACGATGCACCTGCCGCGAGCGGGCGGGTAGGGCGGGCGTACGCCGGTACCACTGCCGGGTACGCCCGATGCCGTGTTCACCGAGCATGACGAACGGCTCCGCGACTTCCTGGCCACCGGACGGCGCTTCGCGACCACCACGAGCGTCGAGGAGACGCTGCAGCTGATCCTCACGTCGGCGGTCGACAGCTCACCGGCCACCGACCTCGCCGGCGTGCTGCTGCTCGAGGGGCGCGACAAGATCACCTCGCCGGCCACCACCGACGAGGTGGTCAACGAGCTGGACCAGGTGCAGGCGCAGTACGTCGAGGGTCCCTGCGTGGAGTCGATCTACGACCACGAGCTCGTCGTCGTCGAGGACTTCGCGAAGGAGCTCGAGCGCTGGCCGAACTTCGCGCGGCGGGCCCTCGACCGCGACGTCCACAGCTCCCTGTCCTTCCAGCTCTACAGCGAGGGCAAGAACGCCGGGTCGCTGAACCTCTTCAGCCACCGCCCCTACGCGTTCGACGAGGACGACCGCGTGCTCGGCTCGCTGTTCGCCAACCAGGCGGGCCTCGCGCTGCGCGGCGCCCAGCGCGTCGCCCACCTCGACCGGGCGGTCGCGTCGCGCGGCATCATCGGGATGGCCAAGGGCATCCTCATCGAGCGCTTCGGGATCGGCGACGACGAGGCCTTCCAGCGCCTCGTGCGCAGCTCGCAGGACACCAACATCAAGCTGGTGGACGTGGCCCAGTGGCTGATCGACGAGACGACGGGCAAGCACCAGGGCTGAGCGCCCCCTCAGCCCGCGGCGGACGCCCGCTCGCGCAGCACGGTCTTCTGCACCTTGCCCGTGGCGTTGCGGGGCAGGGCGTCGACGATCGTGATGCGCCGGGGCCGCTTGTAGCGCGCGAGGTGCTCGCGGCAGTGCTCGTCGATCGCCTCCGCGGTCGGCGGGTCGGCCGGGTCCGTCGGGACGATGACGGCGAGCGGGGTCTCGCCCCACCGCTCGTCCGGGACGCCGATGAGAGCCACGTCGGCGACCTGCGGGTGGCCGGCGAGGACGTTCTCGACCTCGGCGCAGTAGATGTTCTCGCCGCCCGAGATGATCATGTCCTTCTTGCGGTCGACGACGTAGTAGTAGCCGTCCGGGTCCTCGCGGACGAGGTCGCCCGAGTGGAACCAGCCGCCGCGGAACGCCTCCGCGGTCTCGTCGGGCTTGTTCCAGTAGCCCGACATCACCAGCGGCCCGCGGTACACGATCTCGCCGACCTCGCCCGGGGCGACGTCCTTCATGTCGTCGTCGACGATCCGGACCTCGACGTTGATCATCGGTGTGCCGACCGACCCGATCTTGCGGACCGCGTCCTCGCCGCGCAGCGTCGTCGTCACGGGGCTGCACTCGGTCTGGCCGAACGAGGTGACGATCTCGGCGTCGGGGAACGTCTCGATCATCGTCCGGAGCAGGGTGTCCGACGCGGGCGCGGCGCCCCAGGACGCTTTGCGCAGCGCCGAGAGATCCCGCTCCCGGGCGCCGACCCGGGTGCAGAGCGCCGCCCACTGCGCGGGGACGAAGAAGCAGGCGGTGACCTTCTCGCGCTCGAGGACCGCGAGCGTCGCGTCGGGGTCGAAGCCGGTCGACGGCGGGATCACCGTGGTGCCGCCGGCGAACAGCGACGGCAGGAATCCGGCGACGCCCGCGATGTGGAAGAGGGGGGTGCCCGAGAGCCACACGCCCGGGCCGCCGGGCCCGCCCATGTGCATCGTCGACGAGAACGCGTGCAGGAACAGGTTGCGGTGGGTGAGCATCGCGCCCTTCGGCGCCCCCGTCGTCCCCGACGTGTACATGATGAACGCGGTGGCCTCGTCCGGGATCGCCAGCTCGCGGTAGGTGGGGTCGGCGGTCTCCAGGACCTCCTCGAGGTCGTCGCCGATGGTGATCGTCCGCCGCACGCCGGGGGCGTCGGGCAGGGCGTCGCGGAGCAGGGCCGCCGTCGCGGTGTCGGCGATCGCGACCACCGCGCCGGAGTCGGTCAGCGCGTAGGCGACCTCCTTGGCGACCAGCCGGAAGTTCACGGGCACGCAGATCGCGCCGGCGCGCAGCACGGCGACGTAGGCCTCGAGCAGGTCGGCGGAGTTGAGCCCGAGCACCGCGACCCGGTCACCGGGCTCGACGCCCTCGGCGACCAGCGCGTTCGCCAGCCGCGTGATCCGGTCGTCGGAGCGGGCGTAGGTCCGCCGCTCGCCGGTGCCGGCGTCGACGAGGAACTCGGCCTCCGGCGTCACCCGCGCCCACCGGGCCGCGATGTCGCTGAGGGTCATGCCCCGACCGGTGATCGACCCCGTCGTCATGGGTCCACTCGTAGGACCCGGCGGGGCGCGGCGTCAAGGGTTCGTGGACGTGCCGCTCCCCGGCCCCGCTCCCCGCCGGAGATCAGGAGCGTCGTGGTGCACGCTCGCCGCCCGGTGGGGTGGATGGCGTCGCCCGTGATCACAGGGAACGGCGAGAGGGCGCCCGCACCGTTCCGGCGGCGGGCGCCCCTCGCCCATCTATCCGAGCGAAGGTGCCCTTCGCTCGGAACACGGCGAGAGCACGCGACCCTGGCCCCGACCCGGCCCGCAGCGGTAGGAACACCTCGTGAGCCGGATCAACGACGTGGGCGGCATGGTCGGTTTCCCGCCGATCGTCGAGGAGCCCGACGAGCCGCGGTTCCACGCCGACTGGGAGGCCCACGTCGTCGCGCTCAACGGGGCGCTGCTGCGCCGGGGCGTCTACAACCTCGACGAGTTCCGGGACGCGATCGAGCGGATCCCGCCGGGGGAGTACCTCGCCGCCTCGTACTACGAGAAGTGGTTCCGCGCGATCACGACGCTGCTCGCCGAGAAGGGCGTCGCCCGCCCCGAGGAGCTCGCCGGTGACTGACCGCTTCGCGCCCGGCGACCGGGTCCGCACCCGCATCGCCGACCCGACCCACCACACCCGCCTGCCCCGCTACGCCCGCGGCGCGCGGGGCGAGGTCGTCTCGACGGCCGGGCACCACCCGCTCGCCGACGAGCGCGCCCGCGGCCTCGCGTCCGACCCGCGCGCCGTCTACCACGTGCGGTTCGCCGCGAGCGACCTCTTCGGTGCCGGCGACCACGCGGTGGTCGTCGAGCTCTGGGAGGACTACCTCGAACCCGACGGGAGCCCATCGTGAGCGGCAACCACGCGAGCTCGCCGGTCGCCGCGCAGGTGCGGCACGTCGAGGCCCTGCTCGAGGAGCGCGGGCTGCTCGATCCGCACGAGATCGACGAGCGGATCGACGCCCTCGCCGCGGGCGGGACGCCGGCGAACGGCGCGGCGCTCGTCGCGCGGGCGTGGGTCGACCCGGCGTTCCGGGAGCGCCTGCTCGCCGACGGCAACGCCGCCATCGCCGAGCTCGGGTTCTCGATGGGCGGCGCGCTGCAGGAGCAGAAGCTGACCGTCATGGCGAACGACGCCGACGAGCACCACGTGGTCGTCTGCACGCTCTGCTCCTGCTACCCGATCGCGCTGCTCGGCCCGTCGCCCGGCTGGTACAAGAGCGAGGCCTACCGGTCGCGGGTGGTGCGCGAGCCCCGCGCGGTGCTGCGGGAGTTCGGGCTCGAGCTGCCCGCGTCGACGCGGATCACGGTGTGGGACGCGAGCGCGGAGTCACGCTACCTGGTGCTGCCCCGGCGGCCCGAGGACACGGAGGGGCGCTCGGAGGAGGAGCTCGCCGGGCTCGTCACCCGCAAGGGCCTCATCGGTACCGCCGCGGTGTGAGGCGGCAGGCGGCCGAACGGCCTCTGTTAGCGTGACCCGCGCGTTGCTGTCTTCTTTTCCTCGCTGTGCTCGTGCCTCGTGGATCAGTCGATGCCCGCTCGCACAGATGCACCCACGGAAAGAGGATTCATGGCCGACGGCACCGTCAAGTGGTTCAACTCCGAGAAGGGGTTCGGCTTCATCGCCCCCGACGACGGGGGCAAGGACATCTTCGTCCACTACTCCGCCATCCAGGGTGGCGGCTTCCGCTCCCTCGAGGAGAACCAGCGCGTGACCTTCGAGTGGAGCCAGGGCCAGAAGGGCCCGCAGGCGGACTCGGTCCAGGCTCTCTGAGCCCCTGCTCGACCCGGTCGTGGGGGGGGGGGGGGGGGGGCCCCCGGGGGGGGGGGCCCCCCCCCCCCCCCCCCCCCGGGGGGGGGGGGGGGGGCGCCCCCCCCCCCCCCCCCCCCCCCCCCCGACCCCGGGGTCACGCCTCGAGCGTGATCCGCGACGTCGCCACGGCGAGCGCCACGAACAGCGCCGCGGCGACGACCCCGACGAGGTGCAGCCCGCCGGTGAACGCCGCGTGCGCGGCCGCCAGCAGCTCGCCGGCCTGCGGCGCGGGCAGCGCCGCCGCGACCGTGGCCGCCCCGCTCACCGTCTCGCGCGCCACCCCGTCCGCGCCGCTCATCGCCGCGCGGTAGGACGCCGCGGCGAGGGTCCCGAGCAGCGCGAGCCCGAGCGCGCCGCCGAGATAGTTGCCGGTCTCCGCGAGGGACGCCGCCGCCCCGGCCCGCGTCGACGGGACCGCGCCCACGACGGCACCGATGCCCCGCGCGAACAGCGGGCCGGTGCCGAGCGCGAGCACCGTGACCGCCCCGACGGCGACCGGCGCGCCGCCCTCCGCGGGCGTGAGCACCAGCAGCAGGGCGCCGAGGGCCGCGAGCACCAGCCCGCCCGAGACCGCGACGTGCGGGCGGACCCACCGCACGATCACCGGCGTGAGCAGGGTCCCGGCCGCCACGCCCAGCCCCATCGGCGCGAACCACAGTGCCGACGCGACGGGCGAGTACCCGAGCACCGTCTGCAGGTACTGCGTGACGAGCATGCCGGTGCCGGCCATCGCGACCCCGGCGCCGACCAGGGCGGCGAGCAGGACCGTGACGCGCCGGACCCGGAACAGGGCGAGGTCGAGCAGCGGGCGGTCGAGGTGCAGCTGGCGGCGCACGAACACGACGCCGATCGCGAGGCCGGCGACGACCGCCGCGACGGCGAGGGCCACGGGCGCGGTACCCGTCGCCAGCACCTTCACGCCCCAGACCACCGGGAGCACCGCGAGCAGCGAGAGGGCGACGCTCGCGAGGTCGAGCCGCCCGGAGCCGTCGCCGGTGCCGGCGGGCAGCACGAACGGCCCGGCGACGAGCAGCACGACCATCACGGGCACGGCCAGCAGGAACACGCTGCCCCACCAGAAGTGCCCGAGCAGCACCCCGCCGACCACCGGGCCGAGCGCGGCGCCCGCGAACTGGCACGTCGCCCAGATCGCGATGGCCACGCCGCGCTGCTCCCGGTCCCCGAACAGGGCGGTGATCAGGGCGAGGGTCGCGGGCATCAGCGTGGCGCCGGCGACCCCGAGCAGGGCGCGCAGGCCGATGAGCACCGTCGGGTCGGGCGCGCAGGCCGCGGCCACCGAGGTCACCGCGAACACGGCCGCGCCGGTGAACAGCAGCCGCCGGTGCCCGACGCGGTCGCCGAGCGTGCCCATGGTGATCACCAGCCCGGCCACCAGGAAGCCGTAGACGTCGGTGATCCAGAGCTGCTCGACCGCCGACGCCCCGAGGTCGCGGGTGAGGGCGGGGAGGGCCAGGAAGAGCACGTTGATGTCGACGGCGCTCAGCAGGGTGGGCAGGGCGAGCACCGCCAGGCCCCACCACGGGGAGCGCCGGGTGGTCGCGGGGTCGGTCGCGGAGACGGTCATGGCCACGAGTCGGAGCCGCCCCGGGCACCTCGACACCCGCCCGAAGTGACGACGGTCACATCGCGAGGATGTCGTGGGACCGGTGCCCCGCTCCGACCTGCTCCCGACCGACCCACCGCACGACAGGAGGAGCCATGAAGTACCTGCTGATCATCCAGATGAACCCCGAGGTCTGGGAGTCGCTCTCCGAGGCCGAGCGCGCCGAGATCGCCGGCGGCCAGGAGGGGTTCATGGAGGCGATCACCGCGACGGGGGAGATGGTCGGGACCCACGCGCTGGCCGACCCGTCCCAGAGCGCCGTGGTCCGCGGCCGGCCGGGCGCGGTCACCGTCACCGACGGCCCGTTCCTGGAGGCCAAGGAGTACATGGGCGGCTTCTACGTCGTCGACTGCGAGAGCCGCGAGCGCGCCCACGAGCTCGCGGCGATGATCCCGGGCACCGACCACCTGCCGGTCGAGGTCCGGCCCGTGATCTTCACGGGCGGCTACGGGCTCGGGGAGCCGGACACCCCGTGACCGCCGACCGCGTCGTCGAGGACCTGCTGCGCAGCAGCGCGCCGCAGGTCCTCGGCGCGCTGGTCCGCCGCCACGGCCGGTTCGCCCTCTGCGAGGACGCGGTCCAGGAGGCGCTGCTCGCCGCCGCGACGGCCTGGCCGCGCGACGGCGTCCCGGCCGAGCCGGTCGGCTGGCTGGTCACCGTGGCCGGGCGCCGGCTCACCGACCTCCAGCGCACCGAGCACGCCCGCCGCCGGCGCGAGGACGCGCTCGCGGCGCGGGACCGTGGTGACGCGCCGCCGGTCACGGACGCCGATCCGGCGGACGACACCCTCGAGCTGCTGCTGCTCTGCGCCCATCCCGCGCTGTCGGAGCCCAGCCGGATCGCGCTCACCCTGCGCGCGGTCGGCGGCCTGCGGACCGGCGAGATCGCCCGCGCGTTCCTCGTCCCCGAGCCGACGATGGCCCAGCGCATCAGCCGGGCGAAGGCGACGATCGCCGACGCCGGCTTCGAGGGCGCCGGGGCCGACCGCGACGAGCGCCTGGCCACCGCCCTGCACGTCCTCTACGTGGTCTTCGACGAGGGCTACACGGCCACCGCGGGCCCGTCGCTGACCCGCGTGGACCTCACCGCCGAGGCGATCCGGCTGGTGCGCCGGCTGCACCGCCTGCTCCCCGGCGACGCCGAGATCGCCGGGCTGCTCGCGCTCATGCTGCTCACCGACGCCCGCCGCGACGCCCGCGTCGACCCGGACGGGCGGATGCTGACCACCGCCGAGCAGGACCGCGCCCGGTGGGACCACGCCGCGATCGCGGAGGCGACCGCGCTGCTCGAGCGCACCCTCGCCACCGGCCCCCTCGGGCCCTACCAGCTCCAGGCCGCGATCGCCGCCGTGCACGCGGAGGCCGCCACCGACGCCGACACCGACTGGGCCCAGATCGTCGTCCTGTACGACCTGCTCGAGGCGCGGTCGGACAACCCCGTCGTCACGCTCAACCGTGCCGTCGCGGTCGGCATGGCGCGCGGGCCGCGCGACGGTCTCGAGGTCCTCGACACCGTCGCCGACGACCCCCGCCTGCGCCGCAGCCACCGCCCCGACGCCGTCCGCGCGCACCTGCTCGACCGCCTGGGCGAGCGCGCCGCCGCCCGGGAGCACTACCTGCGCGCCGCCCGCGCCGCCCTCAACCAGGCCGAGAAGCGCTATCTGGAGGAGCGCGCGTCACGAACGTCCCCTCCGCCCGGAGAACTCGGTTAGCGTTGGCAACGATGAGCGAGCAAACGGCGCTGCGGACCGGGGCGGGAGCCGTCGCGATCACCACCGCCACCGTGCTCCCGGTGTTCCTCCTGGGCGCGCTGTCGGTGCAGATCGGCGACGACCTCGGCTTCGACCCGGCCGCGCTGGGCCTCGTCGTCTCCGCCTACTTCGGGGTGTCGGCGCTGGTGTCGCTGCCGGTCGGCAAGCTGGTCGAGCGGCTCGGCTCGCGCCTGACCAGCCGCATCGGCCTCGTCGGCGCCTCGATCGCGATGCTGCTGACCGCCGTCCTCGGGCAGAGCTTCACCGCGGTCGTGGTGCTGGTGCTCGTCGGGGCGTGGACGAACGTCATGGGCCAGCTCGCCACCAACCTCACCCTCGCCCGCGCGATGCCGGCGGAACGCCTCGGGCTGTCGTTCGGGGTCAAGCAGGCGTGCGTGCCGCTGGCCACGCTGCTCGCGGGCCTCGCCGTCCCCGCCGTCGGGCTGACGATCGGCTGGCGCTGGGCGTACGTCATCGGCGCCGGCCTCGCCCTGGCGGCCCTGCTCGTGGCGCCGCGCGGCTCGGGGCGCGGCGAGCGCTCCGCCGACAGCACCGCCGAGCGCGCGACCGGCGCGCTGGCCGTCATCGGGGTCGCCGCCGGGCTGGGCGCGGCGAGCTCGACGGGCCTGAGCATCTTCCTCGTCGCGTCGGCGGTCGACGGGGGCGTCGCCCCGGGGCTCGCGGGCCTCGTGCTGACGCTGGGCAGCGTCGTCGCCGTCCTGATGCGGATGCTCCACGGGTGGCTCGCCGACCGCCGCACCGGCGGCCACGTCGCGGTCGTCGCGGGCTGCCTGATCCTGGGTGCCGCCGGCGTCGTGCTGCTCGCGGTGCCGGGCTCGGTGGCCCTCGTCGTCGGCACCGTCCTCGGCTTCGGGCTCGGCTGGTCGTGGCCGGGGCTGCTGCAGTTCGCCGTCGTGCGCCTCAACCCGACCGCGCCGGCCGCGGCGACCTCGATCGTGCAGGTCGGGGTCTACGCGGGCGGGTGCCTCGGGCCGGTCGGCTTCGGTCTCCTCGCGACCGGGATGTCGTTCGCGACGGCCTGGGTGGTCGCCGCGGTCGCGATGCTCGTCGCCGGGGGAGGGGTGCTCGTGGGGCGGCGCATGCTGGTGCGCCACCGCGCGGCGGCGCAGGGACGCGCGCGGGAAGGTGTTACGGCCTCGGCCTGACGTCCTCAGCTCCCGGCGTCGTCGAACATCGGGTGCGGCGGGGCGTCGGTGCGCTGCTCCCCGCCGCCGCCCTCGACCACGCCGTCGCGGTAGCTCGCGAGGCTCTCGGCGACCTCGTCGGGGCGCGGCCCGCCGCCGAAGGAGAGCGCGCTCGCCGGCGGCGGCGGGACCGCGCCGGGGACGAGCAGGGCCCGGGGCTCGCGCTGCGGCAGGCCTGCCGCCGTGACCCCCGCGAGGTCGGTGGGCTCCGGCTCGACCGCGGCCGCGGCGGCCGCCCGGCCCTCGTCGGCGGGCGAGGCCCAGGCGCCGTCACCCTGCGACTCGGAGAGCGCCCGGAACTCCGAGAGGTCGGCGAACCACGCCGAGACCTGGTCGTAGATCGGTTCGGGCGAGACCGGGGACCGGTGGGTGGGGGCCCGGGGCCGCGGCACCGGGATGTCCGGCTCGTCCGCCGGGCGCAGCCGGTCGAGCAGCTCCCGCAGCTCGGCGGGGCGGTAGTCGGAGAGCACCACCACGGTCATCCGGAAGCGGCGCACGCGGCGCCGGACGTCCTCGGGCAGCTCGCTGTAGCGCAGCCCGTCGAGCCGTCGCACCTCGTCGTGGCGCACCGCGTCGTGGTCGGGCGCCTGCTCCCCGGAGCACGGCAGCTCGTCGTGGAAGAAGCGCTGCAGCGTGAGCAGCCGCTGGCCCCCGTCGAGCACGACCTCGCCGACGTCCGGGTCGGCGGGATCGGCGGCGATGTGGATCTCCGGGACGCACCACTCGCGCAGGATGGTGTCCATGAAGCGCTGCTGGCGCTCCTCGTCCCACCCGCCGGGGCCGGACGTGTCACCGCGGGGATGGAGCTCCCGGCGTTCCATCCGGGCGATCAGTGATTCGAGTTCGAGTTCGGCGCGCTCAACGTGCACGGCCTCCTCCGTCCGTGGGCGGCGGCAGCTCCGGATCGCGGGCTCCGGTGTCGGGCTGGTGGAGAGTCGGGGCGGGGAGCTGCAGCGGCGGGGGACGCGGGGGCGTCGTCGACCAGGCGAGCCAGCCCACGACGACCACGACGGCGTCGAGGGCGATCAGCACCCGCGTCACCCACGGGGAACGGCGACGCGAGGCATGGCGGTTCACGCGCACGGCGAGGCCTCCCGTCATCGCCGGTCGAGCACGAGGGCGTGCCGCACCAGGGCGACGAGCACGTCCCGCGCCGACTCGCGTCGTCGGGCGTCACAGGTCAGGAGCGGGGTCCCGGGCGGCAGGTCCATCGCCTCGCGGACCTCGTCGGCGTCGTGGCGGCGCACGCCGTCGAACAGGTTCACCGCGACGACGTGCGGGATGCCGCGGGCCTCGAGGAAGTCGGTGGCCGCGAAGCTCGCCTCGAGCCGCGCCGTGTCGGCGATGACCACGGCGCCGACCGCCCCGCGGAACAGGTCGTCCCACATGAACCAGAACCGCTGCTGGCCGGGCGTCCCGAACAGGTACAGGACGAGCTCCGACGGCAGCGAGATCCGCCCGAAGTCCATGGCGACGGTGGTGGTCGTCTTGTCGGCGAGCGGGGCCGCGTCGAGCTCGCGGGCGGCCTCGGTCATGACGGCCTCGGTGACGAGCGGCTCGATCTCGGACACGGCGCCGACGAAGGTCGTCTTGCCCGCGCCGAACCCGCCGGCGACGACGATCTTCGCGGACTGCACGGCCGACGACGGCGCGGTGCGCGGGGCCTCAGAGACGCTGGAGTCCATCGAGGACCCTCTCGAGGAGCTCGCGGCTCGGGCGGTCGTCCGACGACGCCTGGAGGTGGAGCACGACCAGGCCGCCGCGGGCCATGTCGTCGAGCACCACGCGCGTGACGCCGAGCGGCAGGTCGACCCGCGCGGACACCTCGGCCACCGAGATCGGCATGACGCAGAGCCGGCAGATCGTCCGCTGCTCCTCCGGGATGCCCGCGGTGGGGATGTCGAGCGCCGAGGCGGTCTGGACCAGCGTCTCGACGGCCAGGGTGGTCCGCGTCCGGGTGCGGCCGCCGGTGATCGTGTACGGGCGGACGCGGGGCGCGCGGGTCCCCCCACCCGTCGGCACCGCCTCCTCGGGAGCCATCTCGTCGGCGGTCATGTGCTCTGGGCCTCGCGCAGCTCCTGGCGCACCTCGGGGGTCAGCGCCTTGCCCACCCGGGCGGTCATGAGGGTCATCTCGTAGCCGACGAGCCCCCGGTCGCAGTCGGCCGTCGCGAGCACGACGAGGCACGAGCCGTCGCGGATCGCCATCGTCAGCACCAGGCCCTGGGCCATCTCCACGACGGTCTGGACGACCTCGCCGGCGTCGAAGCACCGCGCCGCCCCGCCGGCCAGGCTGACCAGCCCGGCGGCGACCGCGGCCAGCTGGTCGGCGCGCTCGTCGGGCAGGCGGCTCGAGTGCGTGAGCAGCAGCCCGTCGGCGGAGATGACGACGGCGTGGGCGACGCCGGGCACGCGCGTCACGAAGTCGTCGACCAGCCACGCGAAGCGCTCGAAGGACGTGGTCCCGGTGGTCATCGCGGGCCTCCCGAGACGGTCTCGATGGTGTCGTCGTCCCGGGCCGGGACCTCGAAGCCGTCGGTGTCGATCTGCTCGCGGCCGCGGGTGGTGCCCTGCTGGAACTGGCTCATGCGGGCGCGCAGGGCGTCGGCGTCGACGCCCTGCCGGGGCGCGGGGACCTCGTCGGGACCCGGCTCCGCCGCGGGCGCGCCACCGGGGACGAGACCGGCACCCCGGCGGCGCCGGGGCAGGCCGCCCGCGGTGTGCTCGGCGGGCTCCGGCTCGGCGGCGCGGGCGGCGACGGCGCGCCAGCCCTCGTCGGCGCCGGAGTCCCACAGCGAGGCCTCCCCGTTGCGGGGTGCCGGCACCGCGGCGCCGTCGTCGGAGAACCACGCCGAGCACATCGCCTGGAAGATCGGCTCGTCCGGGGGCGCGGCGACGGGGACCTCGTCGGTCAGCGGGTCGTCGGTGTGCTCCTCGGCCGCGACGTCGGGCGTGGCGCCCGGCGGGGCGTCGGGCGTGGCCCGGGGCCGCTCGTGGGCGACCAGGAGGTCGGCGGGCACGTGGACGCTCGCCGTCGTGCCGTCGTCGCTGCCGGGCAGCAGCCGGGCGGTGATCCCGTGCCGGCGGGCCAGCGCGCCCACCACGAACAGGCCCATCTGCCGGGGCACCGTGGAGTCGAGGAGCACGGGCTGGTCGAGGCGGGCGTTGGCGTCGTCGAGGTCCTCGGTGTCCATGCCGAGCCCCGCGTCGGCGACCTCGACGATCGCGCCGCCGTCGGGGGCGCGGGAGGCGCTGACCGTGACCGGGCTGTCGGGCGGCGAGTAGCTCGTGGCGTTGTCGAGCAGCTCGGCGAGCAGGTGGGTGAGGTCGTCGGCGGGCGTGCCCTGCACCCGCAGCCCGGGCACCGCCCCGACCTCGACGCGCTGGTAGTGCTCGACCTCGCCGACGGCCGCCCGCACGACGTCGGCGAGCAGCAGGGGCTCGGTGGGCCCGCGGGTCGGCGTCGCGCCGCCCAGGACCAGCAGGTTCTCGCCGTTGCGGCGCATGCGCGTGGCGAGGTGGTCGAGCCGGAACAGGTCGGCGAGGACGTCCGGGTCCTCCTCCCGGCTCTCGAGGGTGTCGATGAGCAGGATCTGCCGCTCGACGAGCCCTTGGGAGCGGCGGGACAGGTTCACGAACAGCGCGTTGAGGTTGGTGCGCAGGCGGGCCTGCTCGCCGGCGAGGCGGACGGCCTCGCGGTGCACGCTGTCGAAGGCGCGGGCGACCTCGCCGACCTCCTCCTCGGTGTGGATCGGGACCGGCTCGACGGCGTCCTCCGGGGGATCGCTGCCCACGCCCTCGTCCTCGAGGTGCCGGACCGCCTCGGGGAGGCGGCGGTCCGCCACGTCCAGCGCGGACCAGCGCAGACGCCGCAGCGGGGTGATCAGCGAGCGGGCGATGACGACGGCGAGCGCGATCGCCGCGAGCACGCCGAGCAGCACCAGGGCGATGACGACGACGGCCGTGGTGGTGGCCCGCGCGACGAGCCCGTCCGCGGTGCCCCGCAGCTCGTCCTGCAGACCGGTCTCGAGGGTGCGCATCCGCTCGCGGGTGGCGCTCGCGGCGCGGTCCCAGGCGACCGGGTCGACGGCGAGCGCCGTCCCGTCCTGGAGGAGCGCGGTCTGCAGCGTGCGGACCCGCTGGTCGACCTCGGGCCCCGCGACGGTGTCGTCGAAGCGCTGGACCTGCGCCGGGCTCGAGCCCGCCTCGAACTCCGCGGTCGCGGCCTCCTGCTCGGCGACCGACCCGCGCAGGGCGTCCCCCGCGCCGACCGGCAGCGTGCGGTTGATCGCCCCGACCAGCAGCAGCGCGTGCTGGACCTCGGCCTGCTCCTTGGCCCGGCCGAGGGCGGCGAGGCTCGTCGCCGGGCGGACGACCGACGGCTCGCCCACCGCGCCGGCGACGTCGCGGGACAGCGCCAGCAGGGGGTCGACCAGTCCCGTGTAGCCGGTGACGACGCTGGTGGCCGGGTAGCGGGTGGCCACCGCCGTCGCCCGCAGGGCCGGCAGGGCGTCGAGGCGCGCGAGGGCCGTCGCGTAGCGGTCGCGGACGCCGGGGTCGAGCCCGGCCGCCGCCCCGCCCGCGTCGCGGAGGGCCTCGACGGCGGTGTCGGTGCGGTCCGCGACGGCGTCGAGCCCGGAACGGTCCGGGGTCCGGCCGGCGGCGACCCACGCGGCGGTCACGCTGCGTTCGACCTGCACCTGGTCGATCAGGTCGGACACCGTCGCCGTCAGCCGCGTGCCGGTGGCCACCTGCGCCAGGGCGCTGCGCTCGGCGAGCTGCGTCTGGATCGTCAGCCCGGCCAGCACCAGCACCAGCAGGATCGGGACCGCCGCCACGGCGACGACCTTGGTGCGCACACGCCAGTGGCCCGGGTTCCAGCGGGTGGCCCACCGCGGTGCGGTCGGCTGCTCGGCTGCTCCCCCCGACGCGGGCATGGTGCTCTCGGTGCTCTCGGCCACGGACGATCCCCCGGTTCGCCAGGCTCGGCACGGATCGTGTTCTCGGGTCCTCGCGGAACGCCGTGCGTTCGACGGACAAGAACCTCGTACAACAACTATCTGTGACGATGACGAAAGCCACGGTAGCTTCCCCGTGGCGAACACGACACCCGATCGAGACAGTTCTTCACGCGGACGCACCACGCCGCGTCGATTTGATCGAACAATTCGTGGTCCACAAGGGGGCAATTGTGCGCAAGTGGAGTAGTGAACGGGGCGTCGGTCGCGGTCGACAGATCGCCGTCCGATTACTGACGATTCTCGCCGTCCTCGTCCTGGCCGGGTGCAGCGCGCTCGGCGGGTCGAGCTCCGGGGGCCAGGGCGGGGACGGCCAGGGGCCGGAGAAGCCCACGCTACGCGTCGGGATGCTCAACATCGTCGACACCGCGTCGTTCTACCTCGCCCAGGAGCGGGGATTCTTCCGCGACGAGGGGCTGACCGTCGAACCGGTCGTCGCGCAGGGCGGCGCAGCGTCGATACCCGCCGTGGTCGGCGGGAGCCTCGACGTCACGTTCGGCAACTACGTGTCGTTCTTCCTCGCCGAGAGCCAGGGCGTCGGGAAATTCCGTTTGATCTCGGACGGATATCAGGCCGGTCCGAACACGTTCGTACTGGTCGCCCGACCCGACGGCACGGTGCGCGCGCCGCGCGATCTCGCGGGACGCCGGGTCGCGGTGAACACGTTCCGCAACATCGTCGAGCTGAATGCGCGCTCGGCGCTGCAGACGAACGGCGTCGATCCGAACACGGTGCAGTTCGTGGAGGTGCCGTTCCCGGACATGGCGGCGGCACTGGCCGCGGGCAGGGTCGACGCGGCCGCCATGGTCGAACCGTTCATCACCGCGGCGGAGCGGAGCTCGGGCGCCGTCCCGGTCCTCGACACCGCGTCGGGGCCGACCGCCGACATCCCGCTCGGCGGCTACGGCACCACCGAGGCCTTCGCCGAGCAGAACCCGCGGACGGTGGCGGCCTTCCAGCGCGCGATGCTGCGGGGGCAGCAGGCCGCCGCCGACCGGGCCAACGTCGAGCAGGTGCTCCCGACCTACATCCGCATCGACCGGGCCACCGCCACGCTGATCAACCTCGGGACCTACCCGCAGTCGCTGGACGGCACCCGGCTCCAGCGCGTCGCCGACCTCATGCAGCAGTTCGCGCTGGTGCCGGGCCGGTTCGACGTCGCGCCGCTGCTCGCGCCGCAGTGAGCCGTGCTGTTCTGCGCGGTCTCGTCGGCGTCGGCGTGTTCCTCGCGATCGGGGAGGTCGTCGGGCGGATCGGGCTGGTCCCGCCGGAGCTCCTGCCGCCGACGTCGGCGGTGCTCGCGGGCCTCGTCGAGATCGCGGGCGACCCGGCGTTCCGGGCCGACGTCGTCGCGACGGTCCTCGCCTGGCTGATCGGGCTGGGGGTCGCCGTCGGGATCGCGGTGCCGGCCGGGGTCCTGCTGGGCAGCGTGCCGGGCATCCGTGCCGGCACCCGGGCGCTGGTCGAGTTCCTGCGCCCGATCCCGTCGGTCGCGCTGATCCCGCTGGCGGTCGTCCTCATCGGGCAGGGACCCGCGAGCAAGATCGCGCTGGCCGTCTACGCGGCCGTCTGGCCGATCCTGTTCAACACGGTCCACGCCGTCACCGAGGTCGACCCGCTGCTGCGCGAGACCGCGGCGGCGTTCCGGGTCGGGCGCCGCCGGACCCTGGCGCGGATCGTGCTGCCGTCGATGGCGCCCTTCGTGCTGACGGGGGTCCGGCTCGCCGCGGCGGTGGCGCTGATCCTCATCGTCTCCACCGAGCTCCTCGTCGGCGGCGGGCGCGGGATCGGGGAGTACATCGCGCAGTCCGGCACGGGCGGCGGGCGGACGGACCTGGTGCTCGCGGCGGCGATCGTGGCGGGGCTCGTCGGGCTCGCCGCCAACGCCGCGCTCACGGCGGTGGGGCGCCGGTGGCTGTCGTGGAGCCCCGAGTCGGCGGCGGCCTCGTGACCCGCCCGCTCGTGCGCTGGGGCGTCTTCGCCCTCGTCGTGGTCGTGTGGGAGCTCGTCGCGCGGGCCGCGGGCAGCGCGTTCTTCCCGCCGCCGACCGCGATCGCGCAGGTCGGGTGGCGCACGTGGTTCTCCGGGCCCGCGGTCCTCACCGAGGCGGCGTGGGCGGATGTGGTGCCCAGCGTGCTGCGTGTCGTCGTGGGATGGGGGCTCTCGGCGGTGATCGGGATCGCCGTGGGCCTGCTGCTGGGCCGCTCCCGGCGGGCGGGCGAGTACCTCGCCCCGCTGCTGGCGTTCGCCCGGGCGCTCCCGCCGCCGGTGCTGATCCCGGTCTTCGTGATCCTGTTCGCGGCGGGCACGCCGATGCAGCTCGCGGTGATCGTGTTCGGCACGGTGTGGCCGGTCCTGCTCAACACCGCCGACGGCGCCCGCGGGGTCGACCCGGTCACGATGGACACCGCCGAGGTCTACCGCGTCACCGGGTTCCGCCGGCTGCGGCGGGTGATCCTGCCGGCGGCCGCGCCACGGATTGTCGCGGGCCTGCGGGTGAGCCTGTCGCTCGCGCTGATCCTCATGGTGGTCTCGGAGCTGATGGCGTCGACGAGCGGTCTGGGCCACCAGCTCGTCGTCGCGCAGCGGGGGTTCGACTTCCCGGCGATGTGGGCGGCGATCGTCCTGCTCGGGGTCGTCGGCTACGCGCTGAACGCGGCGCTGCTGGGTGTCGAGCGCCGCGCGCTGGGCCGGAGCACGGGATGAGGGGGGACCTCGTGGGGTCGATGGTCGAGGTGGACGACGTCGCCGTGGCCTTCCGCGACGGCCGGAGCACGACGACGGTGCTCGACGGGCTGTCCCTGCACGTCGAGCGGGACGAGGTGGTGTGCCTGCTCGGGCCGTCGGGGTGCGGCAAGTCGACGCTGCTGCGCTGCCTCGCGGGCCTGCGGGCGCCCGACCGCGGTGAGGTGCGGCTGCGCGGCGAGCCCGTGCGCGGGGTGCCCGACGGGCTCGGCGTGGTGTTCCAGGACTACGGGCGCTCGCTGCTGCCGTGGTCGACGGTGGCCCGCAACGTCGAGTTCGGCCTCGCCGCCGACCTGGACCGGTCGACCCGGCGGGCGCGCACCGAGGAGGCCCTCGAGGCGGTCGGGCTCGCAGACGCCGCCGGGCGCCGGCCCGGGCAGCTCTCGGGCGGCATGCAGCAGCGCGTCGCGATCGCGCGCGCCCTCGCCCGGCGCCCCGACCTGCTGCTGATGGACGAGCCGTTCGCCTCGGTCGACGCCCTGACGCGCGCCGACCTCGAGGACCTCCTGGTGCGCGTGCGCCGCGAGTACGCGATGACCGTGGTGCTCGTGACCCACGACATCGACGAGAGCATCTACCTCGCCGACCGCGTCGTCGTGCTCTCGCCGCGCCCGGCCGCCGTCGTCGCGGACCTCGCGGTGGGCCTGCCGCGCGAGCGGGACCAGATCGCCACCCGCGAGTCGGAGGTGTTCGTGCACCTGCGGGCGCAGGCGGCGGAGTTGTTGCGGTCCGGGCTGTCGCGGTCAGGCGCGCACCACGGACACCCCGGCGTCGGTGAGCGCGGCGAGCGCGGGCCCGTCGTCGGCGTCGGTGACGACCCCGGCGACGGCGTCCAGCGGGAGCACCTCGAACGGTGAGGCCGCGCCGATCTTCTCCGAGCTCGCGAGCACCCAGGTGTCGCCGGCCCGGGCCGCGAGCGCGCGCTTCATCGCCGCCTCGTCGCGGTCGCCGGTGGTCAGGCCCGCCTCGGCGTGGACGCCGGTGACGCCGAGCAGGAACAGGTCGGCGCGCACCCCCGCGGCCGCCTCCACCGCGGCGGCCCCGCACGCCACCAGCGAGTGCCGGAACAGCCGCCCGCCGAGGATCTCGACGTCGATCTCCGGGTGGTCGACGAGCGCCACCGCGATGGTCGGGCTGTGGGTGACGACGGTGGCGCGCAGGTCGCGGGGAAGGGCCTCGACGACGGCGAGCGCCGTGGTCCCGCCGTCGAGGACGACCACGGCGCCCGGCGTCACGAGCCCGGCCGCGGCGGCGGCGACGCGGCGCTTGCTGTCCTCGGCGACCGAGCGGCGCGACGCGTAGTCGGCGACCGCGGGCGAGACCGGGAGGGCCCCGCCGTAGACGCGCTGCACGAGCCCGGCGGCGGCCAGCTCGCGCAGGTCGCGGCGGACCATGTCGTCGCTGACGCCCAGCTCGGCGGCGACGTCGCGGCCGACGAGGCGGCCGTCGCGGCGGAGCCGCTCCATCAACAGATCGCGACGCTGCGCACTCAGCACGTGTTTCTCCTTGATTGTGCGTGTTTATCCATACTAGTGTCCTCGTTCGTGAACAGTCTCCTCGTCCTCATCGCCGGCCCCTACCGCTCGGGCACCGGCGACGATCCCGTCCTGCTCGACCGCAACCTGCGCCGCCTCGAGGAGGCGGCGTGGCCGATCTTCGCCAAGGGGCACGTGCCGATGATCGGCGAGTGGGTGGCGCTGCCCGTGCTGTCCAGCGCCGGCGCCGACGGGATCGCCGACCCCCTCGCCGAGCAGGTCATGTACCCGACGGCCCACCGCCTCCTCGAGCACTGCGACGGCGTGCTGCGCCTCCCCGGCGCGTCGCAGGGCGCCGACCAGGACGTCGCGATCGCCCGCGAGCGGGGTCTGCCGGTGTGGTTCTCGCCGGACGAGATCCCGGCCGCGGCGTCGGTGGGCGCTGCCTGATTCGTCCCGTTCGGGAACTCCTCGCGCCGGGCACCCGTTGTCCGGTCACGACGAAGGAGGAGCTCATGGGATTCCGTCTGCTGCCCCACGTCCATCCGCGCCACCACCTGCGCCGCACGTTCCGTCTCGGGCCGTTGCGCCTGCACGCCGGTCCGGACGGCGTCAGCTGGGGACTCGGCGCCGGACGCTGGTCGTGGAACGCGAAGAGCCGCAAGCACACGGTCGACACCCCCGGCCCGGGCTACTGGCAGAGCAAGGGGCGCCGCTGAGTCGCGGGCTCACAGCTCGACGTAGACCCGCCGCCAGGGCTGGTCGTCGACCAGCTCCCAGCGGTGCCCGCCGCCGGCGGTGTCCTCGGCGAGCAGGACGTCCCCGGGGGCGAGGAGGAAGGTCGCGCCGTCGCGCGTGGTGAAGCGCAGCGTGCCGGTCAACGTGATCACGTACTGCCGGCACGGGGCGTCGTGCCAGGGCAGCGCGCTGCCCGGCGGCGACTCCTCGGCGTGGACGCGGCGTGCGTCCTCGGTGGGAGGCAGGCCGGTCTCCTCGCGGAACCGCGATTCGCCGTCCTCGGTCCAGAGGCGCACGAGGCGGCTCACGGGACCACCGAGGTCGTGGTGCCCGGGACGTCGGTGCCGAGCCACTCCCGCCCCAGGCGTGCCAGCGTCCCGTCGGCGCGCAGCGCGTCGAGGGCGCCGTCGATCTTCGCCGCCAGGTTGCCGGCGTCGCGCTGCACGGCCACGCCGAGGTCCTCCTGCGTGATCCCGGTCTGCACGACCGTCAGCGTCGGCCGGTCGCGGGTCAGCGCGCGCATCACGGGCTCGAGCTTCATGAACCCGTCGATCGTCCCGGCGGCGAGGTCGTCGAGGGCGGTGAGGATGTCGCGGTAGGCGTAGCGCCGGACCGCGGCGATCCGCCCGTCGCGGGCGAGCGCGTCGGCGACGGGCTCGGAGGTGTTGCCGTGCTGCACGCCGATCGTCATCCCGGTCATGTCGTCGACGCCCGTGACGTCGGGACCGCGCTGCGGGTCGACCACCAGGCTCTGCCCGGAGCGCACGTACGGCCGGCAGAAGCGCGCGAGCGTGCGACGGTGGTCGGTGATCGTCGCGCCGGAGGCGACGACGTCGTAGTCGCCGCGGTCGAGTCCCGCGAAGATGCCGTCGAAGTCGTCGGCCGCGTAGCGGACCAGCACGTACGTGCGTCCGAGGCGCGTCGCGACCTCCCGCATCACCGCCGGGTCGAACCCGACCGTGTCGCCGGCGTCGCCCGCCAGCTCGAACGGCGGGTCGGGCAGGGCCGCACCGACCCGCAGCACGTCGTCCCCCATGGCGCGCAGTGTGCTCGGGTGGCGCGGTCGGGGGAAGGCCGGCGGGCACCCGGACCAGGCACGACGTCCGCGCCGCGGGTGGCACCGAATCGTGACGGTCACGCCGCCCGGGCGGCGCGACCATCCCAGGATGGCGGGGGAGACGGGGGCGGGGGACTCGCCCTCGATACGCATGATGGCGCTGCTCTACGGCTCGATCGTGGGGCGGCTGGTGTCGGTCGTCGCCGAGTTCGGGGTCGCCGACCTGTGCGCCGACGGCCCCCGCGATGTCGACGACCTCGCCGCCGCCGTCGACGCCGACCCGGACACGCTCCACCGGATGCTGCGCGCGCTGGCCGGGGCCGGCGTGTTCAGCGAGGTGGCGCCGCGGACCTTCGCGCTCACCGAGCTGGCCGCCACGCTGCGCCGCGACGTGCCGGGCTCGATGCGCGACCACGCCCGCAACTGGGGCTCGTCGGAGTACCTGCACACCATCGTCGGGCTCGGCGGCACCCTGCGGACCGGGCGGCCGTCGTTCGACACCCACCACGGCGTCGACTGGTGGTCCTACCTCGGCGCCCACCCGCGGCGGGCGCAGGTCTTCGACCGCGCGATGGGCAACCGGGCGCGCCAGATCGGGGCCGCCGCGGTCGCGGCCTGCGACCTGTCCGGGGTGCGGCGCCTCGTCGACGTCGGGGGCGGGCAGGGCCACCTCGTCGCCGCCGTCGTCGACCGCTACCCGGGCATCCACGCGGTCGTGTACGACCGCCCGGACGTCGTGGCCGGCGCCCCCGAGGTCGTCGGCGAGCGCGCCGAGGCGGTCGGCGGCGACTTCTTCACGTCGGTGCCGCCCGGCGCCGACTGCTACGTGCTCTCCAGCGTGCTGCACGACTGGGAGGACGACGACGCCGTGACGATCCTGCGCACCGTGCGCGCCGCGATGGACCCGGCCGGGCGGCTGCTCGTCCTCGAGACCGTGCTGCCCGAGGGCGACGAGCCGCACATGGGCAAGCTCCTCGACGTCCTCATGCTCGCCCTCGTCGGCGGCCGCGAGCGCACCGAGCGGGAGTACGCCGCCCTGCTCGAGCGCGCCGACCTGCGGATCGAGCGGATCGTCCCGACGGCCACACCGGTCGGCGTGCTCGTCGCCGCGCCCGCCTGATCGCCCACCGTGGGTACTCGACGGCGGGGCGGCGGGGGAGCAGGGTGCCGCCCGTGAGCGACACCGCCGACGCCCGCGCGCTGGTCCCCGGCGCCATGGACCGCGTCACCGCCCGGGTCCGTGCCGTGGGCGCCGGCATCTGGCGCGCCCCGACCCCGTGCACCGAGTGGGCCGTGCGCGACCTCGTCGCCCACCTGTGCTTCGAGCACCTCTGGGCGCCGCACGTCCTCGCGGGCACGTCGATGGGCGTGGTGGGCGACCGCTACGACGGCGACCTGCTCCACGGCGACCCGCCCGGTGCCTGGGACCGCGCCGTCGCCCGGTCGCGGCCGACGTGGGCGGCGACCGACACGCACGCCGCGCGCGTGCACACGATCTTCGGGTGGATCCCGGTCGAGGAGTACGCCGAGCAGATGCTCCTCGACCTGACCGTGCACGAGTGGGACCTCGCCCGCGGGGCAGGGCTCGACGAGGAGCTCGACCCCGTCGGCGTCGACCGCGCGCTGACCTACCTCCGCCGCGACCCGGTCATGCTCACCGGGCAGGGCCTGTGGCGTCCGCCCGTCGCGCCGAGCAGCGACGAGCCCCGCGACGTGCTGCTGGCGCGGCTCGGACGGCAGGTCCAGATGACGCCGCTCGAGCCGCCGGCCGCGCCGGTGCCCTGTGATCGTCTCGACCCGCCGGGCGCGCCGGCGCCGCGTCGGGCAGGTTCGGACTCATGACGACGCTCCCCGTGACGGTCGCGGTCGACGACGCCGGCCTCGCCGTGATGACCATCGACCACCCGCCGCTGAACCTCTACGACCAGGCCCTGCACGAGGCGCTGCGCGACGCCGTCGCCGAGCTCGAGCGGGCCCGGCCGCGGGCGGTGCTGGTGCGCGCCGAGGGCAAGCTCGTGAGCGGGGGCGTCGACGTCAAGCAGACCTTCCAGCCGCTGGCGCAGGCCGGGGACGTCGCGGGCGGCACCGCCTACTTCGCCGAGCTGGTCGAGCTCGGGCGCCGCCTGCACCACCTGCCCTGCCCGACGGTGTTCGCGGCGCACGGGCTGACGCTGACCTGGGCGTTCGAGGTGGCGCTGGCCTGCGACCTCATCGTCGCGACGCCGCGGGCGTCGTTCGGGCTGATCGAGGCCACGGTCGGGCTCACGCCGGCGATGGGCGGCACACAGCGCCTCGCCGAGCGCGCCGGGATCGGGCGGGCGCGGTACTTCGTGATGACCGCCGGCCGGTTCGGCGCCGAGGAGATGGAGCGCTGGGGCGTCGTCGACCGGCTGATCCCCGAGGACGGCTTCGACGACGCGGCCCGCGCGTTCGCCGCGCAGCTCGCCGCCGGGCCGACCCGGGCGCACGCGGCGACGAAGGAGATCCTGCGCCACCTCACCGAGGGCGGGCTCGAGGCCGCGAACGCCGTCACCCCGGACGCCGCGGGCGCGCTCTTCGCGACCGAGGACCTGGCGGGGGCGATGCGCTCGTTCGTCGAGGAGGGGCACGGCAAGGCGACGTTCCGGGGCGAGTGATCACCCCTCGACGCGCATCCGCCACGCGTCGGTGAGCAGCTCGGTCAGGCGCGGCACGTCGACCTCGTCGAGGCGCAGCAGCACGAACGGCAGGCCCTCGTAGCTCGGGGTGGAGAAGAACAGGTCCGGCTCGCCGAGCAGCAGGGCCTGCCGCTCGGCCTCGTCGCCGACGAACAGCACGGCGATGTCGGTGCGCAGGACGCGGCGCCCGCTGCTGCGGTCGGGGTACGACCAGACGAACCCGCGCCCGCGCACGCGGAAGTCGAAGCCGGCGCAGTCGATCTCCTCGACGTCGTCGAGACCGAGTGCGAGCCGGCGGACGTCGTGCACGTCGGCCACGGGCGCGAAGCTAGCACCGGGCCCCGACACGGATGATGGTGATCGTGACCCCGATCGTCGACGCCGTCGGACCGATCCTGCGGGGCCGCGTGCTGTTCGCCGTCCCCACCCGTGCCCCGCGGTTCGCGGTGACGCTCGACGACGGCCCCGACCCGGCGACGACGCCCGCCGTACTCGACGTGCTCGCCCGCCACGGCGCCCGCGCCACCTTCTTCCTCCTCGGCGAGCGGGCGGCGGCGCACCCCGACCTCGTCGCCCGGATCGCCGCCGAGGGCCACGAGCTCGGCAACCACACCTGGCGCGACGAACCGACCTGGCGCCTGCCCGTCGACGAGTTCGCGGCGAAGCTCGCCGACACCCGGCGCGTCCTCGAGGAGCACGGCCTCGTGCGGTGGTTCCGGCCCGGCTCCGGCTGGCCGACCGCCCGCCACCTCGACGTCACCGAGGCCGCCGGGCTGCGGTGTGCGCTCGGCAGCGCCGTGGCGATCAGCGGGGCGGGCGCCGGGACCGCGGGCACCGCCCGGTCCCTCGACGCCGTGATCGCCCGCGGCGGGGTGCTCGTCCTGCACGAGGGCCCCGGCCGTGCCGCCGTGCCCGCCACCCTCGACGCCCTGCTCGCCCGCACCGCCGCCCGCGGCCTGGACGCGGTCACGCTCTCGACCCTGGCGGACGGCTAGCTCCGATTCCTCCAAGAGCGCGGAGCAGCCGCCCGGCACCATGAGCCCATGACCGACGTCCTGGTGATCGGGGCCGGCGTGATCGGCCTGAGCAGCGCGATCCGCCTCGCCGAGGCGGGCCACCGCGTCCACGTGCGCACCGACCGCCCGGTGGGGGCGACGACGTCCGGCGCGGCCGGCGCCATGCTCGGGATCAGCGGCGCCGGTCCCGACGACCCGCTGACCCGCTGGACCGAGCGCTCGACGCCCGTCTTCACCGCGCTCGCCGACGACCCCGCGACCGGCGTGCGCCGCCGCCACGGCCGCATCCACGTCGACGTCGCCGACGAGCTGCCGCCGTGGGCGTTCGAGCTCCCCGACGTCCGCCCGCTGGACGAGGCCGAGCGCGGCGGCTTCCGGACCGGTATGGCGGTGACGCTGCCCTTCGCGGACATGCCCACCTACCTCGCGTACCTGGCGCGACGCGCCGCGGACCTCGGCGTCACGGTCGAGCAGCGCCACGTCGACACGCTCCCGGCGGACGGGGTGGTCGTGGACGCGGCCGGCAGCGGCGCCCGCGAGCTCGCCGGCGACCCGTCACTCACGCCCGTGCGCGGCGTCCACGTCGTGCTCGAGGGTGCGCCCGTCGAGGAGTTCCGCATGGAGGTCGTCGCCGCGCCCCGCTGGACCAACGTCTTCCCGCACGCCGGGCGCACCGTGGTCGGCGGGGTGGCGCTGCCCGAGGACGACACGACCCCGGACGACGAGGTCGCCGCGGCGGTCCTCGAGCGCGCGGTCGCCGTCGAGCCGCGGCTCGCCGGCGCGCGGGTGCTGGGCTGCGAGGTCGGGTGGCGCCCCGTGCGCCCGGCGCCGCGGGTCGAGCGCGAGGGCGACGTCGTGCACGCCTACGGGCACGGCGGCGTGGGCGTCACCGTCTCGTGGGGCGTGGCGGACGAGGTGGTCGCGCTGGTCGGCTGAGTCGCCGGGCCCGGGCTCAGCGGTCGTCGTCGACCAGGTGGATCGCGGCCTCCTCGGCGCTCGCGCCGGCGCCGTCGATGCCGGCGTCGTCGGCGAAGAAGTCCTCGCCGTCCTCGCGCAGCACGAGGCGCCCGGAGCGTCGCTCGCCGACCTCGTCGTCCCAGAGCTCGCCGTCGGTGTCGCTGGCGTCGCCGAGCCCGTCGCCGTCGTCGTCGGAGTCCTCGTCGTCGTCCGGGAGCTCGCGGCGCAGGCGGCCGGCCAGGGGCTGGCCCTCGCGCTCCTCCTCGGGCGTGATGCCCCAGGCGTCGACGCCCCAGGGCTGCTCGTTGGGGGAGACGCCCTCGTCGAGCTGGTCGGCGAGGTCCGGGTCGTCGAGGGACTCGGCCTCGTCGAGCTGCTCGAAGACGGTGTCGTCGGCGCTGTCGGGGTCGTCGCCGCTGGTGACGTCGGGGGTGTCGGGCGTGGTCACGGGCCCAGTGTGCCCTGCTCGGCCGGCGCTGTGGTGGGCCTCAGGTGGCCGGTGCCGCGCGGGGCGCGGGCGCCGCGACCGGGGGTTCGCCCTCGGTGTCCGCGGCGTCACCGTCGGCGTCCCTCCCGGCCGGCTCGGCGGCCTCGGCCCCCTTCTGGTGCTTCTTCTTGTCCTTCTTCGGCGGGCTGTTGGCGCCGATGAGGGCCTCGACCCAGCGGGCGCTCGGGTCGCAGTCGACGAGGACCGCCTTGATCAGCAGCGTGGCGGGGATCGCCAGCAGGGCGCCGAGCGGGCCGAGGACCCAGGCCCAGAAGAGCAGGGCGACGAACGTGATCGTCGTCGAGAGCCCGACGGCGTCGCCGGTGAAGTGCGGCTGGATCAGCGACTGCACGATCGCGTTGAGGACGCAGTAGACGATCAGCACCGCGAGCCCGAGCTGCCACCCGCCGACGAGGAGCCCGACGAGCGCGGGCGGGATGACCCCGATGATGAAGCCGACGTTCGGGATGAAGTTGGTGATGAACGACAGCAGGCCCCAGAGGACCACCAGCGGGATGCCCATGATCGCGAGGGCGACCGAGTCCAGCACGGCCACGATCAGCCCGAAGATCGCCGTGACGACGAGGTACTGGCGCGTGCCGTGGGCGAAGCTCTGCATCGCCTCGACCATGTGCGGCCGGTCGGCGCCGATGGCGTCCAGGCGCCGGCTCGCGCCGCCGGCCTCGGCGATGAGGAAGAGCAGCAGCGCGAGGATGAACACGAGGCTGGTCAGGGCCCCGCTGACGCTCGAGAGCAGGCCCCCGACCGCGCCGGCGATCTTCCCGATGTCGGCCGACGACGCCGTCGCCTGCGCGTGGCCCGGGTCGAACCCGACCCGGTGGAGCAGGTTCGTCACCTGGTTCGTGATGTTCTGCGTGCGGTCGGCGTACTGCGGCACGAGCGCCACGAGCTGACCGACCGACGCCACCAGCAGCACGACCAGCCCGACCACCACGGCGAAGATCACCAGGACCATCGAGAGCACCGTCAGCCAGCCGGGCACCCCGATCCGCCGCAGCCACGACTGGACCGGGCTGACCGCGATCACGATCACCAGCGCGAGCAGGATCGGCGCGATCAGCCAGGCGCCGGCCTGGAGACCGGCGATGACGATGACGACGCACGCCGCGCCGAGCATGAGCATCAGGGCGCGCGGGACCCCGAACCCTCCGGACCCTGGGCCGGCGTCGGGTGTCGCGGTGGGAGTCGTCATGCCACGGACGGTAGGAACGCGGCGCGTGTCGCGGCTCACCCGCGACGGGTGAGCACCCGCCATCACCCGGCGCGGGGGAGCCCCGGACGGCCCGCGCTGCCTAGCGTCGACGGGCGTGACCACCTCGCCGGACGCGCAGGAGAGCTCGGCGCACCAAACCCCGGTGGTGCTGCGCCGGCACCGCCTCAGGGCGTCGGTCTACGGGACGCTCATGGCGATGTCGGTGCTCGCCTACCTCGGCGACCACGACCCCGGGCCCGGGGTCGCCGCGCTGACCGTCGCGGGGACCGGCGTCGCCATCTTCCTCGCCGAGACCTACGGCGGCGTGCTCGCCGGCACCCTCACCGGGCCGCCGCGGTCGGGGCCGCGCGTGATCCGGTCGGTGGTCGCCGAGAGCACCGGGACGGCGCTGCCCGGCATCCTCGCCGGCGTGCTCCTGGGCGTGATGGCGCTGACGGGCCTGGACGTCGCGCTGCGCATCGACATCACCCTGTGGGTCGGCGTGGCCGCGCTCGCCGTGCTGAGCGTGCTCGGCGGCCGCGCGGCGCGGCGCCGGCCCGCGGTGCAGGTGGCGTGGGCGATCGCGTCGCTGCTGGTCGGCGCGTCGATCGTGCTGCTCAAGGCCGCGCTGCACTGACGGGGCGCGCGATGACCCCCGCACCGGAGCCCGACGGCCCGCCGCCCTGGCGGGACCGGCTGCGGGACACGCGGGCACGGTTCGACGAGAGCGGGCTCGGCCACCTGCAGCGGCGGGTCGTCGACACCCAGCTCACCAAGCAGGCCCTGATCCTCGCCGCCCTCGCGTTCACGCTCGTCATCCCGGCCCTGGTGACCCTGGCGGCCGTCGTGCCGCTCGGGCGACCCGGCGGCGCCGTGACCGCCTTCGCGACGCGGGTCGGGCTGACGCCGCAGGCCACGTCGGACCTCCAGCAGCTCTTCCCCACGACGACCACGGTGTCGAGCGCGTCGACGTGGTTCAGCGTCCTGCTGACGGTCGTCCTCACCGTCCGGTGGCCGCTCGCGCTCCAGCGCGCCTACGAGCTCGTCTGGAACCTGCCGCACCGGGGGATCCGGACGCTGTGGCGGCCCCTCGCGTGGCTCGGCGGCTTCCTCGCGCTCGTCGGCGTCGTGGTCCTCGTCGGTCCGGTGGACGGCGGCCTGGTGCTGCTGCTGGGCACCCCGTGCGCGATGGCGTGGGCGTGGTGGACCCAGTACCTCCTGCTCGGCGGGCGGGTGCCCTGGATGCGCCTGCTGCCCGGCGCGGTCGTCGTCGGCATCGGCCTGGCGGGCCTGCGGATCGCCGCCCCGCTGGTGCTCTCGACCCAGATCACCGCGCAGTACCGGCAGTTCGGGCCGCTGGGGATCGTGTTCGTGATCCTCTCGTGGTTCGTCGCGTTCGGCGTCGTGATGCTCGGCGGGGCCCTCGTCGGCCACCTCGTCGCCGTCGGCCTGCTCGGGTCGCGCCTCCTGTCACCCCGCGGGGATGAGGCCGGCGGCGCCGCGGCGGACGAGAGTCCCGACGAGCCCTCCGCACCGGCCGCGCCGGTGGCGGAGGGCGGTTCGTGGCACCGAGGAGGATGACCGATGGCGACCTTGACGGCATGGAAGTTCCCGACACCGGAGGGCGCGGAGCAGGCCCTCGCGACGCTCGAACGGCTCCAGAAGGAGGAGCTGATCCAGGTCCTCGACGCGGCGGTCGTGACCTGGCCGGCCGACAAGAAGCGGCCGAAGACGCGCCAGCTGCACAACCTCACGGGCGGCGGAGCCCTCGGCGGGAGCTTCTGGGGCCTGCTGTTCGGGCTGATCTTCTTCGTCCCGCTGCTCGGCATGGTCGTCGGCGCGGCCGCCGGCGCGATGGCGGGCTCGCTCTCCGACGTCGGGATCGACGACGAGTTCATCGACGAGGTGCGCACCAAGGTGACCCCGGGGACGTCGGCCCTGTTCGCCCTGACCGCGAACGCGGTGCAGGACAAGGTCGCCGACGCGTTCCGCGGCAGCCAGGCCGAGCTGCTGCACACCAACCTGTCCGCCGACCAGGAGAACCAGCTGCGCGAGGTGTTCTCCGACGTCGACGACGACGCACCGGTCCAGGTCTGAGCGTCCCGCGCTGACCAGTACCGCCCCCGACGACCCGCCGGCGTCTTCCGCCGGCGGGTCGTCGCACGTTCAGGACTCGTCGGTCTCCCGCACCTGCCGCAGCGAGACCAGCTCGAGGCCGAGCGCCTGGATGCGGTCGAGGATGCCGTGCACCTCGTCGTCGTCCTGCGAGACGCCCGACAGCACGGTCTCCGCGGGCACCTCGACGACGGCCATGTCGGGGAAGGCGGCCCGCGCCCGGTCGGAGAGGCGACCGCTGACACGGATCTCGAAGCGTCCCGACACGGCCGTCTCCTCGCTCGTCTGCTCGTTCGCCGACGATCGTCGTCCGCGGGGCGGTCGGGCCGCCTCATCCCGGGCAGGTGAACGGCACCGGAACGTCAGACGAGCAGCCCGCGCTCCTGGGCCTCGGTGACCGCGCCCCGCCGGGACGACACCCCGAGCTTCGCGTAGATCGAGCGGATCTGGGTCTTGACGGTGTTGACCGAGACCACGAGCTCGTCGGCCATCGTCGGGGCGTCGAGCAGCGACGGGAGCAGGGCGAGGATGACCAGCTCGCGCTCGCTGAGCGGCGGCGCGGGCTCGTCGGTGACCGCGGCGCAGGCGGCGGCGACCCGGGCGGACGTCGCGGGGTGCTCGCGCAGCAGCGCCCGGGTCCGGGGGCCGGCGAGCGCGAACGGGCGCACGAGGTCGCGGTCGCGCGCGGCGGTGAGGGCGGCGTCGAGCGCGGCCCGGCCGCGGGCGGTGTCGTCGGCGCGCAGCGCGGCCTCGGCGTCGAGGAGCCCGGCCTCGACGAGCACCGTCGCCGGCGCCCGGCCGGAGCGGCGCAGCGCGGCGACGCCCGCGCGCGCGGCCTCCCACCGGCCCGTGGCGGCCTCGGTGCACGCCCGCATCAGGGCACCCTCGTCGGTGTCGCCGACGCGCCCGGCCAGCCAGGCGGTGACCTCGCCCGCGACGCGCAGGTTGCCGAGCAGCAGCGCGGCGCGGTGCTCGAGCAGCGCCAGCGCGCCGACCAGCGGCGCCGGGAGCAGCGCGTCGCCGAGCGCGACCCGCGCCTCGCGGGCCTCGGTGAGCCCGGCGCCGCGGCGGCCGAGGTCGCCGACGGCGGCGCCGTGCACCGCGCGCAGGGCGTAGCGGTCCGCGGGGGCGAGCCGGTCGGGGAGCTCCAGGACGCCCGCGCACCGGTCGGCGGCGCGGCCGGGGTCGCCGCGCAGCAGGTCCGACCAGGCGAGCAGCGCCGCGGTCCGCGCGGTCCACGCCGGGCGGCCCGCGGTCTCCAGGGCGGCCTCGGCGGGCCCCGTCACCCCGCCCGGGTCGCCCTCGACGACGGCGGCGAGGGCGAGCTCGGCGAAGGTGGCGACCTCGAGCCGGACGAGCCGCCCGGCGCGGGCCGGGGCCAGCGCGCGGTGCAGCTCGGCGCGGGCGGTGGCGGTGTCGGCCGGGGAGGCCGCGAGCAGGGCGGTGCCGCGGGCGAGGTGCAGCAGGCCGGCGAGCCCCGGGTCCTCGGGCGCCGTGACGGGGTGCGCCGGCTCGGTCCCGGCGAGCAGCTCGGCCGCCGCGCGCAGGGCGGCGAGGTCCGGCGCGGGCGCCGCGGGCCACGCCCGGGCCGCGAGGCGCAGCCGCGCCATGGCGGCCGGGAGCTCGCGCGCCTCGAGGTGGACGAGCGCGGCGGCGAGCGCGAGGCCCGGGTCGGCGCCGACGGCGCTAAGGCCGACCGTGCCCAGCGCCCGGCGCAGCGCGGGGAGCTCCCCGCGCAGCAGCAGCGGGACGGCGAGCCGGCCCAGGAGCTCCGCGGTCAGGGCTGGGTCCTCGGCGCGCTCGGCGTGGCGCAGGGCGTGGGCGGGCTCGTCGTGCTCGGCCCACCACCGGGCGGCCGCGGCGTGCTGGCGGCGGCAGTGCTCGGGCCGCCGCCGGGCCAGGTCGGCGACCAGGTGGGAGCGCAGGAGGGCGTGGACGTGGTGCTCGTCGGGCCCGACGCGCTCGACCATGCCGATCCCGTGCGCGACCTCCTCCAGCCGCCGGGCGACGTCGGCGCGCCCGGTCAACGTGACCGCGAGGGCGTCCGGGAGGCGTCGGCAGACGCTGAGGTCGGCGAGCAGCTCGCGGTCGTCGGGGGCGAGGCCGTCGAGGAGCTCGCCGCCGAGGTAGTCGGCGACCGACCGGTCGTCCCCGGAGAAGCGGGCGAGGAACGACTCCCCGGACCCCTCGCCGCCGCGCAGCGCGAGCACCGCGAGGCGCAGGCCGGCGGCCCAGCCCTCCGTGCGCCGGTGCAGGGTGACGACGTCGTCGGCGTCGAGCGCGACCCCGCTGGCCTCGGCGAGCGCGGCGGTGGCGTCGAGGGAGAACCGCAGGCCGTCGGCGCGCAGCTCGCGCAGCCCGTCCTCGAGGCGGAGCCGGGGCAGGCCGACGGCGGGGTCGGAGCGCGCCGCGAGCACCAGGTGCACCCCCGCGGGCCGGTGGCGCACCAGCCGGGCCAGCGCGCGCACCCCGGCCTGGCGCTCGGTGAGGACGTGGACGTCGTCGAGGACGAGGCGGATCGCGGGACGCAGCGTGCCCAGCCCCTCGAGCAGGGCATCCGCGAGGTCCTCACCCGTCGCGCCCCGCTCGGCCAGCTCGTGCAGCGGGCTGCCGGCGGGGACGGCGCCGGTGGCGAGCACGGCCGCGAGCACCACCGACCAGAACCGGTCGGGGTCGGCGTCGTCGCGGTCGAGACCGGCCCACGCCGTCGGCGGGCCCCCGCCGTGGCGGGCCCACTCGGCGAGCAGGACGGTCTTGCCCGACCCGGCGGGCGCGATCACCGCGACCAGCTGGCCGGGCCGGGCGGACTCGAGGCGCCGCCACAGCGCCGGGCGCCGGACCAGCCAGGCGGGCAGCGCCGGGACGGCCGTCCTGCTCGCGGGAATGCGGACCATGACCACGGAGAGTGGCGCGTGCCCGGGTGAGGCGGCGTCCTTCGCCGAGGATGAGGCGGATGAGGGTGAGCGGGTCGCGAGCATGGCCACTCACAGCAATCCGAGGGCGCGCGCTCGGCGGACCGCCTCCCGCCGACCGGACGCCCCGAGCTTGCGGTACACGGCCCGTTGGTGGGACTTCACGGTGTTGACCGAGACGTAGAGCTCGGCGGCGATCTCGGGGTTCGACAGGGTGCTGGCGAGGTAGCGCAGCATCGTCGCCTCACGCTCGGTGAGGGGCTCGGCGAGTGGCGGGCGGGGCGCGCCGTGGTCGGCGGGCGTGCCGGTGAGGCGCTCGAGGAGGTCCACCGCGAAGCCCACGGCGCCGCTGCCCCGGTCGACCCGACGCCGCAGGACGTCGGCGAGCGCCGGCTCGGCGAGGAACGGGCGGCGCAGCGCGTGGGGCGCGGCGGTCAGCAGGGCGTCCTCGAGCAGCGCCGCCGCGCGCTCCGGGGCGCCGGCGCGCTCGGCGGCGAGCGCCGCGACCACGCCGGCGCCCGTCCGGACCCGGGGGAGCGCGCTCGCCGCCGTGTCGCCCAGGGCCTCCTCGACGCCGTCGTCCCCGAGGTGGCCGAGCAGTCGGGCGGCGGCGACCCGGCCGCCGTCGGTGCGCGGCGTGCCGAGGCGGCCGGCCACCGCCCGCGCGGCGTCGGGGTTGCCGGAGCGCGCCAGGAGGTCGGCCTCGCCCAGGCGCCACTGCTCGGCCAGCGGGCGGGGCGGCGTCCACGACCCCGCCCGGGTGTCCGCCGACCGTAGCCGGGCGAGGGCGTCCTCCGTGTGGCCGGCGGCGTCCTGGCGGTCGGCGAGCGTCAGCGCGCGGGCGAGCTGGACCTGGGGCTCCGGCGCGACCTCCTCGACCTCGGCGAGCAGGGAGAGCCAGCGCTCGGCGGCACCGGGCTCGCCGCGGTCGATCGCCACCCGGGCCATCGCCAGGTAGGCGGTGGCGACCTGCGGCATGCGCGCCCACCCCGCCTCCTCGGCGGTCCCGATCACCGCGCGGGCCCGCTGCTCCGCGGCGTCCAGCTCGCCGCGCTCGCAGGAGAGCAGGGCGAGGTGCGCGGCGGCGTTGACGCGGGGGAGCGTCGCCGGGCCGGCGCCGTCGGCGGTCTCGCGCAGGTGGCCGTCGGCGGCGGCGAGGTCCCCCGTCCACAGCTCCGCGGTGCCGAGGTTGGCCAGCACGACCGCCGGCACGATCGCCGCGTCGAGCACGCCGTAGCGGTCGAGGGCGGCCACGTCGAGGGTGACCGGGCGGTAGGCGAGCGCCACGGCGTCGAGGTCGCCGCGGGCGCGGGCGTGCGCGGCCTCGATGAGGGCGTGGTGGACCTCGAGGCGCTGCCGGCGGCGCTCGCCGAGCGCGCCGGCGCCCCGCCGGGCGGCGGCGAGCAGGGCCGGGACCTGGGTCGTGTCGCCGAGGGCCACGCGGGCGCCGGCGAGCGCGGTCGCGAGCTCCGGGCGCTCGAGCAGGACCGGTTCCGGGATGTCGCCGAGGACCCGGATGACCCCGTCGGCGGACCCGCGCAGGACGAGCGCGGCGAGGTGCGCGGCGACGACCTCGGCGGCGAGGGCCCACAGCTCGCCCTGCACCGCCGAGCGCAGCGCCTCGAGCGGCATCCCGCGGTGCCGGAACCAGTCGGCGGCCCGGCGGTGGCGCTCGCGGCGGTCGCGACGGGACGCCGGGCGCGCGCGCAGGACGTCGAGCACGAGGCGGTGCAGCCGGTACCAGCGCCCGGGGTGGTCGAGCGCCTGGACGAACAGGTGGGCCGCGGAGAGCTCGGCGAGGCGGGCCTCGCCGTCGCCGCCCCCGGTGATCGCGTCGGCGAGGTCGGCGCACACGAGGTCGACGACGCTGATCCGCTCGAGGAACGCCACGAGCTCGGGGGGCTGGCGGCCGAGGACCTCGTCGAGCAGGTACCCCGAGACGCTGTGCGCGTCGCCGGAGAACGCGGCGACCGCGGCGTCGACGTCCGGGCGCGTGGCGAGGTCCAGCGCGGCGAGGCGCATGCCCGCCGCCCAGCCCCCGGTCCGCGCCACCATCTCCCGGACGTGCTCGCCCTGCGCGGCCACCCCGAGCTGGGCGAACAGCGCCGAGGCCTCGTCGTCGCGGAAGGCGAGGTCGTCGGGCCGGACCTCCGCGACCAGCCCGGCCATGAGCAGGCGGGTCCGCGGCCACGGCGGGTCGTGCCGCGTGGTGGCGACGAGCGCGAGCGAGGGCACGGGGCGCTCGACCAGGCTCTGCAGCCCCCGGTGCACCGCGGGCGAGGACACCTCGTGGAGGTCGTCGAGGACGAGGACCACGGGCCGCTCCGCCTGGCGCAGCGCGTGCGCGAACGCGCCGGGCAGCTCGTCCGGGTCGGCGCCGCCGCCGAGGCGGCCGTCGAGCCCGCGCAGCGCCGCGGCCGTGGCCGGGCCCGCCGCCGACCCGACGGCGCGGGCGAGCGCGGCCCAGAACGCCCGCGGCTCGTCGTGGCCGGCGCCGAGCGTCACCCAGGCGGCCTCGCGGCCCCCGGCGCCCGCGGCCAGCCAGGAGCTCACGAGGAGCGTCTTGCCCCAGCCGGCCGGCCCCACGACCAGGGTCATCGCCGCGTCGGCGACGGCCCGGTCGAGCTGGGCGTGCAGCCGCGGGCGCCCGACGACGTGCGTGGCCACCGGGACGGCGTGCTCGGCGTCGGCACGGGGCGCGGCCGGGGGAGGGGCGGCCGGGGCCGTCGACCCCGTGGAGGCAGCGGGCCACGGCCCCGCGACGACGGGGCCCGACGAGGTGGCGCGACGGGTGGCCACGGCGCTACCCCCCGCCCGTCGGACGGAGATCGGCGGGGACGGCGTCCGGACCGAGGACCGCCGCGCGGTCGCCGGGGTACGCGCGCGCCGCCACCAGGAACGCGCCGGCCGCGACGACGCCGAGGGCGGCGAGGAGCGCGAACGCGGTGGTGAGGCCGATGGTGTCGGCGAGGGCGCCGGTGAGGACCGGGCCGACGGTGAGCCCGAGGAGGTTCTGGGCCACGACGAGCACGGAGAACGCGGTGGCCCGCACGCCGGGGTGGGTCACGTCCACGACGACCGCCGCCGCGGGCCCGACGGCCGCCGTGACGGCCGCCGCGCCGAGCAGCACCAGGGCGACCTGGCCCGGCCCGGCGGGCACGAGCGTGAACGCCGGCACGAGCAGGGCGGTGGTCGCGAGGCCCGCGAGGACCGGCGTCCGCAGCCGGGCGCCGGGGTCGCGGCGGGCGGCGCGGTCGGTGAGCAGCCCGGCGCCCGCGGTGCCGGCCACGCCGGCGAGCATCACGACCGCGGCCAGCCCGCCGGCCTGCGCCGGGGCGAGGTGGAGGTCGCGCTCGAAGTGGGTCGGCAGCCACGTGTACAGCGACGACGCGACGACGAGCAGCAGCACCATGCCGGTGACCGCCGCGACGACGGTGCGCGTGCGCAGGACGCCGGCGACGGCGCGGGGCCCGCGGGGGACCGTGCGCACCGTCGGGTAGTCGCGGACCCGCAGCACGGCGAGCGCGAGCAGCAGCCCCGGCACGACCATGACGGCGACGGCCCACCGCCAGCCCCACTGCGCCGCGACCGCGCTGCCGAGCAGCATGCCCACGACGGTCCCGAGCGGCCCGGCGGCCTGGAACACGCCGAGCACGGCGGCCCGGCGCTGCGCCGGGAACAGGGTGGCGAGCAGCGCGCCACCGGCCGGTCCGTAGCCCGCCTCGCCGGCGCCGACCCCGATCCGGGCGGCGAGCAGCGTCCCCGGTCCGGGCGCGAACGCCGAGGCGGCCGCCGCCGCGCTCCAGACCGTGCCCATGAGGGCGATGGCCCGCGTCCGGCTCCACCGGTCCACCAGCGAGGCGGCGGGCAGCGCGCCGAGCGCCACGGTCAGGGTCACGACGGAGACCAGTGCGCCGAGCGTGGTGTCGGCGAGCCCCCACTCCGCGCGCAGGTACGGGAACGCGGCCACGAGGACCTGCCGGTCGGCGAAGTCGACGAGCATCAGGCCCGTGAGCAGCGCGAGGACGGCACGGGGCGAAGGCGCGCTCATCCCAGCAGGCCCTGCTCGTGCGCGACGAGCACCGCGTCCCGGCGCGTCGTGACGCCGAGCTTGCCGTAGAGGGCGCGGACGTGGGTCTTGATCGTGTTGATGGAGACGTCGAGCTCGCTCGCGATCTCGTCGAGGCTCTCCAGCGAGGGCAGGCGGGTGAGGACGTCGTGCTCGCGGACGCTCAGCGCGATGCCCCCCGGCGAGGTCGCCCCTGCCGCCAGGGCCCGGGCGACGAACGCAGCGCGCGGCGCGCCGGTCGCGAGCTCGTCCACCAGCAGCGCGCGCACCCCGCCGTCGGCGTGGGCGAAGGGCCGCAGCGCCCCGAGCGGCTCGGCGAGGCCCACCGCGTGGCGGGCCGCGGCCCGGGCGCCGGGACGGTCGTCGCGCGCGAGGCGCCCGGCGCTCTCCAGCAGCCAGGCCTCGACGTCGAGCGCGTCCGGGCTCGGGCGCGGGCGCCGGGCGAGCAGGGGGGCGATCGCCTCGCGGGCCGCGGCGGGGTCGCCGGCCGCCACCGCGCCCCACCCGCGCATCAGCGCGAGGGCGGGGCTCGCGGGCCGGCGCCCGGCGAGCCAGGCGGCGACGGCGCCGGCCGCGGTGGTGTGGCCGAGCTCGAGGGCCGCGCGGTGCTCGAGGAGGGCCGCGGCGGCGGCGAGGGCGCCCGGCACGTCGGCGTCGCCGAGCTCGGTCCGGGCCGCCTGCAGCGCGAGCAGGCCCGCCGGGCCCTCGCCGAGGTCGAACACGGCCCCGCCGTGGGCGCTGCGCCGCGCGAACCGCACCGCCGGGGTGGTCGGCGGGGCGTCCTCGGTGGTGTCGCGGGCGGCCGCGGGGTCGGCGCGCAGCAGGGCCGCATGGGCGGCGACGGCCCCGGCGATCGCGGTCCACGGCGCCGCGCCCGGCCCGTCGGCGTCGGGCTCGCCGACGACGCGCTCGGCGGCCTCGAGGGCCCGCGGCACGTCGCCGGCGACCCACAGCGCGGCGGCGAGCAGGGCGCGGCCGCGGTGCGCGACGACGTCGAGGCCGGCCCGGTGCGCCAGCGCGAGGCCGGCCCCGAGCTCGGTGCGGGCGCGGGACGCCTCGCCGGCGAGCAGGGCGGCCGCGCCGCGCCCGACCCGCACGTGCGCCCCGAGGGCGGGCTCGGCGGGGACGGGCTCGTCGTCGACGGGCGGGCGGCGGCCCAGCACCCGCTCGGTCGCGGCGCGGAAGGCCCGGGTGTCGGGGTCCGGGGTGCGGTCGCGCCGGGCCCGCCGCAGCGCGTCCCGCGCCGCGTCGCTCTCCCCGCGCGCGAGGTGCCCGTGGACGGCGGCCGTCGCGAGGCGGGCGTCCGGGCGCGCCCCGTCGCGGTCCGCCGCGCTCACCGCGCGCCCCAGCGCCGCGTGCTCGCCCCGCCCGGCGAGCCACGGCCCCCAGCGCCCGACGAGCGCGGCGAGCAGCTCCCCGTCGCCCGCGCGGGCGGCGTGCCGGAGCGCCTCGACCGGCTCGCCCTGCTCGGACCACCAGGCGGCCGCGACCGTGTCGAGCCCGGCCACGAGGTCCGGTCCGCGGCGGCCGAGGTCGGCGACGAGGTGCGAGCGCAGCAGCTCGGGCAGCCGGTAGGGGTCGCCCGGCGCGCCGCTGCCCGTGACCAGACCGGTGTCGCGGGCCAGCTCGTCGAGCACCTCGGTGGCGTCGGTGCGCCCGGTCAGCCGCGGGGCGAGCGCGGCCGGGACCCGCGCGGCGACGCTGATCCGGCGCAGCACCTCGCGGTGGGGCTCGGCGAGCCCGGCGAGGACCTCGTCGACGAGGTAGTCGGCGACCGGTCGTTCGTCGCCCGAGAACCCCTCGAGGAAGCGCTCGGGGTGCGGGTGGTCGCGCAGCGACAGCGCCGCGAGCCGCAGGCCGGCCACCCAGCCCCCGGTGCGCTCGTGCAGCTCCGCGACCTGCGCGTCGTCGAGGTGCAGGCCGCAGGCGTGCAGCAGCGCCGCCGACTCGTCGGGCGCGAACTGCAGGTGCCCGGCGCGCAGCTCGGTGACCCGCTCGTCCATCCGCAGGCGCGGCAGCGGCAGCGGCGGGTCCCGCCGCCCCGCGAGCACGAGCCGGAACAGCGGCCCGGCGTCGCGCAGCAGCATCGCCAGCCCCTGTCGCGAGAGCGGGTCGGCGAGGTGCTGGACGTCGTCGAGCACGAGCCGGACCGGCGTGGGCAGGGCCGCGAGCGCCTCGGTGAGCTCGGTGAGGAACTCCGGCGCCACCGTCGACCGGGACACCACCAGGCGGTGGAGCCTGCTGGACGGCGGCACCGCGGACAGCGACGTCAGCGCCTCGAGGACCGCGCTCCACAGCCGGCGCGGATCGCGGTCCTCGGGCTCCAGGCTCACCCAGGCCGTCGCGCGCCCGTGGTCGGCGCCGATCCACGAGGCGAGCAGCGAGGTCTTGCCGAAGCCCGGGGGCGCCGAGAGCAGCACGAGGGCGCGGTCGGCACCCCGGTCGAGGACGTCCTCCAGCGCCCCGCGCCGGACGTGGCCGGGCGGGAGCTCGGGGGGCCCGGTCCTCGACCGGGCGACGTGGGCCATGTGTTTGACCTCGGGTGGCTGCACACGCCGTCGCGGAGGGCGGCGGCCACCGTCACCATAGGATCTCTCGACCCCTCCCGGAATCAGGCAACCTCCTCGATCGGGTGCGCCTGCGGTGGCAGGCGCACCGTCGTTCGGCGTAATCGGCGACGGGACGGAAACGGCTGGTCACGGCCGGTCCGGTTGGACGCGACGGATCGTGCGCTACTGCCGCGCGATCGCCACCCGCAGCCGTTCCTCGGGGTCGAGGTAGTGGTCGTGGTCGTCCTCGCCGACGTCGAGCTGCACCCAGTGGATGCGGCCGGTGAAGCGGCTGGTCGGCCCGGTGTAGTCGGGGCTGACCGGCGTGCCCTCCTCGCGCCCGATGTCGGTGGTCTCGTCGGCGGAGAAGACCATCGGCTGGGTCATCGCCACGCGCCCGGAGCCGGCGGCGGCGCCGTCGACCCAGAGCGTCACGTCCCCGCCCTTCGCGAGGCCGCCGCCGTCGTAGGCGAACTCGGCCCGCACCTGGTGCACCCCGCCCGCCACCGGCTCGTCACCGCGGACGGTGAAGATCTGGATGCCGAGCACGTTGTAGCAGAAGGTCAACCGGCCCTCGTGCAGGTAGACCGCCCAGCCCCCGAAGCGCCCGCCCTGGGCGATGACGACGCCCCGCCCACCGCCGACGGGGACGTCGACCTCAGCGGTCACCGTGAACGACCGGTTCTTGATCGACAGGACGCTGTTCTCGGAGAGCCGGCCCATGCCGGGGAAGAACAGCTGCGAAGTCCCTTGGATGAGGGTCGGCCGCCCCGCCATCGCCGGGTCGATGCGCTCCGCGGTGCGGTCGTCCAGCGGGAGCACCCCGTACTTCGTGGCCTCGATGAGCCACAGCCGCTGCAGGCGCGCGAGGACCTCGGGCTTGTCGGCGGCGAGGTCGCGGGCCTGGCTGTAGTCGCTGTGGCCGTCGTAGAGCTCCCAGACATCCTCGTCGAACGGCGGCGGCTCGTGGCCCGTCATCAGCCAGGGCGTGCGGTGCTTGGTCACCGCGCTCCAGCCCTTGTGGTAGATGCCGCGGTTGCCGAACATCTCGAAGTACTGCAGCTCGTGGCGTTCGGGCGCGTCCGGCTCGCCGAACGTGTAGAGCATGCTCGTGCCCTCCATGGGCGACTGCTGCACGCCGTTGACCATCGTGGGCTCGGGGATGCCGGCGGCCTCGAGGATCGTCGGGGCCACGTCGATGACGTGGGTGAACTGCGAGCGCAGACCGCCGGGGTCCGAGGTGCCGCGGGGCCAGTGGACGATCGTGCCGTTGCGGGTGCCGCCCCAGTGGGAGGCGACCTGCTTGGTCCACTGGAAGGGTGTGTTCATCGCCCAGGCCCAGCCCACCGCGTAGTGGTTGTACGACTCGGGCGACCCGAACTCGTCCATCTTGCCGAGCAGGAACTCGGGGGTCTCGAGACCGGCCATCCCGTTGAAGTTGGCCATCTCGTTGAACGCGCCCTGCGTGGTGCCCTCCGACGACGCCCCGTTGTCGCCGATCATGTAATAGATCAGCGTGTCGTCGAGGATCCCCATGTCCTCGAGGGTGTCGACGAGGCGTCCGACCTGGTGGTCGGTGTGCTCGAGGAAGCCCGCGTAGACCTCCATCTGGCGCGCCAGCACGGGCTTGAGCTCGTCGGGCATGTCGTCCCAGGCCGGGATCTCGTCGTGCCGCGCGGTCAGCCCGGCCTCCGGCGGGATGATCCCGGCCTCCTTCTGGCGCGCGAACGTGCGCTCGCGCGCCGCGTCCCACCCGTCGTCGAACTCGCCGCGATAACGCTCGGCCCACTCCCGCGGCACGTGGTGCGGTGCGTGGGTCGCGCCTGGCGCGAAGTAGACGAAGAACGGGCGCTGCGGCATGAGCGCCTTCTGCTGGCGCATCCAGCTGGTGGCGCGGTCGGCGAGGTCCTCGGTGAGGTGGTAGCCCTCCTCGGGCGTCGCCGGCGGCTCGACCGGTGTCGTGCCGTCGTAGAGCGCGGGCTCCCACTGGTTGTTCTCGCCGCCGATGAACCCGTAGAACGTCTCGAACCCGCCGCCCCCGGAGGGCCAGGCGTCGAACGGGCCCATCGGCGAGGACTGGCACACCGGCACCTCGTGGCACTTGCCGAACTGCGCGGTCGAGTAGCCGTTGAGCTTGAGCGTCAGCGCCAGCGGGGCCTTGGTGTTCGGCCGCACCGAGCTGTTGCCCGGGGCCGAGGTGGCCGTCTCGGTGATGCTGCCCATGCCGACCGAGTGGTGGTTGCGGCCGGTCAGCAGGGCCTGGCGGGTGGGCGCACACAGGGCGGTGCTGTGGAAGCGCCGGTAGCGCAGGCCGCGCGCGGCCAGCCGGTCCGCGGTGGGGGTGCGGCACGGGCCGCCGAACGTCGAGGACGCCCCGAAGCCCACGTCGTCGAGCAGGACCACGACGACGTTCGGCGCACCGGCCGGCGGCAGCAGCGGCTCGATCGGGGCGAACGAGGTGTCGGGGTCCTTGGCGTCGTACGTCGTGAGCCCGGGCGCCGGCCGGTCCGGGATGGGCAGCATCGCGCGGGCGTGACGGTCGGGTGCGCTCATGGCGCCGACGGTCGTGCGCGACCGGCCGCACCGGCTCACCCCGGCCGGATGAACGGGCCCCGGGCCACCCTCGGCGGGTGAGGGCGGGATGCGGTCCGGCCCGCAGGCTGGGGACGACGACCCCGGGAGGCCTCTGATGACGGACCGGTTCTACGAGTTCCGTGTCGACGGGAGCCTGCCCGCGCAGGCCCGCGAGGCGTTCTGCGACATGGAGGTCCGGGAGATCCGTCCCGGCGCGGTCCTGCGCGGCGCGGTGATCGACGACGCGCACCTGCACGGCATCCTCGAGCAGCTGCGCCTGCTCGGGCTCACGGTCGTGTCCGCCCACCCGCTCCCCGCGGCGCCGGAGAGCTGAGCGCGCTCAGGCGATCTCGAGACCCTCGCCGACCTCCGCGATCAGGCGGTGGTCGTGGTCGCGGGCGAGCACGTGGCCGAGGCCGACGGCCAGCGCCACGGGCCAGGCGAGGACGTCCACGGCGGCGAGCCCGCCGAGGACGACGACGAACGCCAGGCTGCCGGTCGGCGGCCAGCCCACGGGGCCGAGGAGGGGCACGTCGACGTGCCAGCCGGTCGCGGGCTTCCCAGGAGCCTGCTGCTCCGGTGGCGTCGTCCCCGGTGTCGTCGGGTCCGGGGGCGTCGCGGGTGGGGCGGTCATGACGGCTCCTCGCCGGTCGGTGGTGCGGTGGGGTCCGGGGCCGAGTTCCTGCGCGACTTGCCCCGCCGGACCGCCTCGAGGATCGAGTTCACGAGCAGGCCGAGGACGAGCAGGTTGGCCACCATCTGGATGGTCACCAGCACCCGGGCCCCCTGGCTGAGCGGCGTGATGTCGCCGAAGCCGACGGTCGCGAAGACGGTCACGGTGAAGTAGAGCGCGTCGATCCGGGTCAGGGCCTCGCTGAAGTTGTCGGGCCGGGCGGCCGAGACCGCCGTGTAGGTCGCGGCGAACAGCAGGAGGAACAGCGGGATCGCGCTGGCGAACGCCTCGACGGCCCGCAGGCCCGGGTAGCGCGCCGTCACGATCGCGCGCAGCTGGTAGACGATCATCGCCACGAGCGCGGCGAGGCCGAGAAGGAACAGGATCAGCGTCGAGGTGTCCTGGGTGGGGTCCAGCGGCGCGAGGAAGTACACGACCACGAGCAGCGCGATCGTGACCACCGAGCGGCCCAGGACCAGGACCACCCGTCGTGTCGACGGCATGTCGATCTCCGTGGCCACCCTGGCTCCCTCCGGCACGAACGAGGCCCGCCCGTCGGCCGGGCGGGCCTCGTCCGCGCACCTCTCGCGCGGCGTCAGTACTCGGACTCCTCGCCCCACGTCACCATCAGCGCGTAGATGACGACGATGTCGAGGATGATGAGGATGATCGACCAGAGCGGGTAGGCAGGCAGGAACGCGAGCTGCACGATCGTGTTGAGGGCGAGCAGGACGATGCCGACGCCCCGGGCCCAGCTCGCCCCGGCGCCGCTCAGCAGCCCGAGGCCGGTCGCGAGCACGAGCACGCCCAGCAGGATGTGGATCCAGCCCCACGCGGTCAGGTCGAACAGCAGGACGGCTTCCCCGGTCAGGGTGACGTAGGTCGGCGAGAACAGCGCGAAGAACCCCTCGACCACGGCGAACCCGCCGATGATCGTCATCACCACCCCGCCGAAACGGACCCAGCCCATCCAGGCGCCGGAGCGGGGCGGGGCGGATGTCCCGTTGGCCCGGGACGGGGTGATCGGCGACCCCGAGACCGGTGACGGGATCTGCTGTTCGGTCATGGTCTCCTCCAGACACGTGGCGAACGGTGATGACGGACGCTCCCGCTCCCGGCGTCCGCGGACCTCACCCGAGCCGGATGAGTCCTGCTCACCCGCCGTGGATGAGGCGCGACGCCCGGGCTCGGGCGCAGGCTCGCCCCATGACCGACACGAAGGCGGCGGCGCGCGGGGCGGGGAGCGTGCTCGCGACGAGCTGCCTGTCGACGTTCGTCGTCAACGCCAACACCTCGGCCGTCAGCATCCTGCTGCCGTCGATCAGCGCCGACCTCGGTGCCCCGATCGACCTGCTGCAGTGGGCCGTCACCGGCTACCTGCTGGTCGGCGCGGCCACCATCGTCACCTCGGGCGTGCTGGGCGACGTCTTCGGCCGGCGCCTGCTGTTCCTGTCCGGGCTCGCGCTGTTCGTCGCGTCCTGCGCGCTGATCGCGCTCGCCCCGACGGGCGAGATGGTGGTCCTCGGCCGCGTGATCCAGGGGGCGTCCGGCGCCGCGATCCTGGCGACCGGGCTCAGCCTGCTGTCGGTCGCCACCGACGGGCCGGCGCGGATGCGGGCCGTCACGCTGTGGGGGGCCGCGTCGGCGGCGGGCGCCGCGGCGGGCCCGGTCCTCGGCGGCGTGCTCAACGAGGTGGCCGGATGGCAGGGCCTGTTCTGGCTCGACGCCGCCATCGCCGCGGTGTGCATCCCGTGGGTGATGGCCGCCGTGCCGGAGTCCCGCGACCCGGACCGCCCACGCTCGGTGGACCTCGCCGGCACCGTCCTCGTGGCGGCGATCCTCGCGCCGCTGATCTTCGCGGTGACCGAGGGCAGCACGTGGGGCTGGGCCTCGCCCGCGACGCTCGGGTGCCTCGCCGTGTCCGTGCTCGCCGTCGTCGGCTTCGTCCTCGTCGAGCGGCGGGTCACCGCCCCCCTGATCGACCTCGCGCTCCTGCGCAACCTGCTGCTCGTCGTGTCGACGGTCGCCATCCTCATCGGGGCGGGGGCGATCGCGGGGATCTCGTTCCTGATCAGCCTCTACTTCCAGAGCCCCGCGGCGTTCGGGATGAGCAGCCTCGAGGCAGGGCTCGCGTGTCTCCCGGTGGCGCTGGTCGTCGTCCTCGCGGCGCCCGCCGTGGCGCCGCTGGCCCACCGGTTCGGCGGCCGCCCCGTGGTGGTCCTCGGCTTCCTCCTGCTCACCGGCGGCTTCGTCCTGCTGACCTTCGTCGGCGCCGGGTGGACCTACCTCATGTTCCTGCCGGGCCTGCTCGCCGTCGCCCTGGGGCTGAGCCTGTCCAACGGTCCGGCGTCCTCCGCCGCGACGGAGTCGGTCCCGCCCGCGCAGGTCGGCGCCGCCTCCGGCATCTCGAACATGGCGCGCTACGTCGGCGGTGCGGTGGTCACGGCGATCGTCGCCGGGCTGTACACGTCGGTGGACACCGCGCAGACCGCCGCCGGCGCGACGCCCTCCGACTCGCTCGCCACGGCGTTCTCACGGGCCTGTATCGCGCTCGTCGTCGTCAGCGCCCTCGGCATCCCGCTCGCCCGCCGGGCCGGACGCAAGCCGAAGCCGACCCCGGTGCAGCTCGCCGCGGCGGCAGCGGCCACCACGGTCTCGCTCCCGGTGCACGACGCCGTGCCGGTCGCCCCGAGCCCGGCCCCTCAGGCCGGCGGCGTCCGGTAGCGGGCGGCGTAGCGCTCGGCCGCGGCGGCGTCCTTGTCGGCCGTGCGCGCCGCGCGGGTCGCGGGGCCCGTGCCGAGGGGGTAGCCGGCCTTGACCAGGCGGTGCTCGGCGGTCTCGTGCAGGTAGCTGACCGAGAAGATCAGGCCCATGATCGCGCCGCCGAGCGCGCACATCATCCGCAGCCACAGCGGCCCCGGCACGAACACGATGATGGCGATCGCGAACGGGGCGATCTGCACGACGGCGCGCAGGACATGGCGCAGCCACCAGGTACGGCAGGTCGTGTCGTGCAGCACCCACGGCGCGTACCGCGCGGGCAGGCCGCCGCCGAAGGCGTACCAGAGCCACTGCAGGGGGTTCGGCCGTCGCACGCGAGCCTCCATGCTTGGTGCGCCAATGGTTTGCACACCAATAGTATGGGGTCGACCCGGCCGACAGGAGACGTGGGATGGACGACACCGCCGCGGTGGACCTCGCGGAGCTCGACCCGCTGGCCCTCGAGAACCAGGTGTGCTTCGCGCTCGCGGTCGCCGCGCGCACGGTGATCTCGGTGTACAAGCCGCTGCTCGAGCCGATGAACCTCACCCACCCGCAGTACCTCGTCATGCTCGCGCTCTGGCAGGAGGCGCCGTTGTCGGTCAGCGAGCTGGGTCGCCGCCTCGAGCTCGACCCCGGCACGCTGTCGCCGCTGCTCAAGCGCCTCGAGGCCGCCGGCTACGTCACCCGCGGGCGCGACCGCGGCGACGAGCGCTCGCTGGCCGTGCGGCTGACGCCGGCCGGGGTGGCGCTGCGCGAGGAGGCCGAGCGCATCCCGCCGGCGATCGTCGAGCGCCTCGCCATGGACCTGCCCGAGCTGCGGGCGCTGCACGGCTCGCTCACCGAGATCATCGGTGCGGCCCGGCGAGCCCAGGGTCGTGCTTGACAACTTCTCGGTTGAGAACAACACTGCAACTGGTTGGTTGTCTTCTCGTACTAAGGAGTGGGTCGTGGCCGAGACGAAGGTTCTCCCCGTGGACGGCGCCGAGATCGCCTACGACGTCTACGGCCCGTTGCCGCCCGCCGACGGGCGTCCGGTGATCCTGATGTTCGGCCAGCCGATGGACGCCTCCGGCTTCCGCGCCCTGGCGGCGCGGTTCCCGGACCGCACGGTCGTCGCCTACGACCCGCGCGGGCTCGGGCGCAGCACGCGCAGCGACGGGCGCACCGACAACACGCCGCAGACCCAGGCCGAGGACCTGCACGCGCTGATCACCGCGCTCGGCACCGGCCCGGTCGACGCCTTCGGCAGCAGCGGGGGAGCGGTGACCGGCCTGCAGCTCGTGACCGCCCACCCCGAGGACGTCGTCACGCTCGTGGCGCACGAGCCGCCGATCAACGGCGTTCTGCCCGACGCCGCGGCCGCCGACCGCGCCAGCAAGCAGTTCCGCGAGGCCTACCAGGCGAAGGGCTGGGGGCACGGGATGGCGGGCTTCATGGCGCTCGGGTCGTGGCAGGGCGAGTTCACCGACGAGTACTTCACGCAGCCGGCCCCGGACCCCGCGATGTTCGGGATGCCGACCGAGGACGACGGCTCCCGCGACGACCCGCTGCTCTCCGACAGCTCGCTGGCCGTCATCGACTACGAGCTCGACGTCGACGCCCTGACCGCCGCGCCGACGCGCGTCGTCGTCGCGGTGGGCGAGGAGACCGGCGACACCTACACCGCGCGCACCGGACACGGCACCGCCAAGGCCCTCGGGCAGGAGGCCACGATCTTCCCGGGCCACCACGGCGGGTTCCTCGACGGCGAGTTCGGCTGGCCGGGCAAGCCCGACGAGTTCGCGGCGAAGCTGCGCGAGGTCCTGGACGGCGGCTGAGTCACTCCTCGACCAGGCGGCGCAGCAGGCGCCCGAGCTCGGCGCGCTCGTCGTCGTCGAGGGCGGCGAACACCCGGTCGGCCTCCGCCGCGCGGGTCGCCCGCACCGCCGCGCCGAGCTCGGCGCCGGCGTCGGTGGCGGCGACCTGGGTGGCGCGGCGGTCGGCGGGGTCGGGCCGGCGCTCGACGAGGCCGCGCTCGGCGAGGGCGTCGACGACCTCGGTGGCCGAGCGCGGCGCGATGCGCAGGTGCTCGGCGAGCGCGCCCGAGCGCGTCGGGCCGTGGCGCAGCAGCACCTCGAGCGCGCGCAGCTGGGAGAGCGAGACGCCCCACGGGGCGAGGGCCTCGCGCGACTGGTGACGCAGCCGGCGCGCGACCAGCCAGAACGCGTCGGCCAGTGAGCCGTCCTCCTCCACGGGGAATACCGTAGGGCGCTTGCTGTTGTAGCCTCATGTTGAGGATACCTCAGCAAATCGGACACCCGCTCCCCGCCAGGAGGCGCCCCTTGCCCCGCCCCACGCCACCACCCTCCCCCGAGACGCGCGCGCTCGAGGCCGAGCAGGCCCGCCACGTCTCGCTGCGGCGCATCGCGCGCCTGTTCCGTCCCCACCGCGGCCCGCTCGCGGTCGTCGTCGCCGTCATCGTGGCGTCGTCGATCGTCGCGATGGCGTCGCCCTTCCTCCTGCGCGCCGTCATCGACGACGCGCTCCCGCAGCGTGACCTGCCCCTGCTCGCCTGGCTGGCCGGCGGGATGATCGGCGTCGCCGCCGTCACCTCGGTGCTCGGCGTCGTCCAGACCTGGATCTCCACCGGCGTCGGGCAGCGCGTCATGCACCGGCTGCGCACCGACGTCTTCGCCCACCTGCAGCGCCAGTCGCTGGGCTTCTTCACGCGCACCCGCACCGGCGAGGTGCAGTCGCGCATCACCAACGACATCGGCGGGATGCAGACCGTGGTCACGTCCACCGCCACCTCGATCGCCGCCAACCTCACCACCGTCGTGGCGACCGCCGTCGCCATGGTCGCGCTGTCCTGGCAGCTCTCGCTCGTCACGCTCGTCGTCCTGCCGCCGGCCGTGCTGATCAGCCGGCGGGTCGCGCGGATGCGCCGCGAGCTGACCGCGAAGCGGCAGAACGAGCTCGCCGACCTCAACGTCACCATCGAGGAGGGCCTCTCGGTCGACGCCGCCGCGCTGCACCGCACGCTCGGCACCGGCCCCGCCCTCGTCGACCGCTTCACCGCCTCCTCGGCGCGCCTCACCGACCTCGAGATCCGCTCCCAGCTCGCCGGGCGCTGGCGCATGGCCACGATGAGCGTGGTCTTCGCCGCGATCCCGGCCCTCATCTACCTCGGCGCCGGGCTGCCGTGGACCCTCGGACAGCTCTCGATCGGCACGCTCGTCGCCTTCACCTCGCTGCAGGCGGGCGTGTTCCGGCCGCTGTCGGGTCTGCTCGACGTCGGCGTGCAGGTGGCCAGCTCGCTGGCCCTGTTCTCACGGATCTTCGAGTACCAGGACCTGACCGTCGACATCGCCGACCCCGCGGAGCCCGTCGAGCTGGGCGACGTCCGCGGCGACGTCCGGATCGAGGACGTCACCTTCACGCACCCCGGCGGCGACCGCCCCGCCGTCGACGGCGTCGACCTCACGATCCCCGCCGGGACGACCCTCGCGCTGGTGGGGGAGACCGGGTCGGGCAAGACCACGCTCGGCGCGCTGGTCGCCCGCCTCCACGACCCCGACGCCGGGCGGATCACCATCGACGGCGTCGACCTGCGCGACATGCGCCTCGCCGACCTCGCGCGCGTCGTCGGCGTCGTCAGCCAGGAGACCTACCTGCTGCACACCACCGTGCGCGAGAACCTGCGGGTCGCGAAGCCCGAGGCCACCGACGCGGAGATCGAGGCGGCAGCCCGCGCCGCGCGCATCCACGACATGCTCGTCGCCCTGCCCGACGGCTACGACACCGTCGTCGGCGCCCGCGGCCACCGGTTCTCCGGCGGCGAGAAGCAGCGCCTCGCGATCGCCCGCACGCTGCTGCGCGACCCGCGCGTCCTCGTCCTCGACGAGGCCACCAGCGCCCTGGACACCGAGACCGAGCGGGCCGTGCAGCTCGCGCTCGACGACCTCGCGCGCCACCGCACGACGCTGACGATCGCCCACCGGCTCTCGACGGTGCGCCACGCCGACCGCATCGCGGTGCTCGACCACGGGCACGTCGTCGAGACCGGGAGCCACGCCGAGCTCGTCGACCGCGAGGGGCGGTACGCGGCGCTGGCCGCCTGATCCCGGACACGAAAAGGCCCGCCCCGATCGGATCGGGGCGGGCCTCGGGTGTGCGGGGTCTATCGCAGGGAGCGGTCGATCCACCGGGCGTCGACACCGTTGCGGTGCTGCTCGATCCGGCGCAGCCGGGTGCGGGCCTGGTGGGTCAGCCCGTCGAGGCGGTCGAGGATCTGGCGGAGCTCGGCGATCTCGGTGTCGAGGGCGCTGTCGGCCTCGGACTCCGGGGTCGTGCTGGCGGTCACGGCGAACCTTCTTCGGGTCGCGGGTGGTTCGGGGAACGTCGCCGGGCCGGTCCGTCCGAGGAGTTCGGGATCGATCCAGTGACGCACCACCGATGCTACGCCTGGGTCAACGAGTGGTGTCACCAGGCCGCCGCCGAGCCCCGATCGGGTCTCAGCGGCGTCCGATCCCGTGCACGAGCTGGTCGACCAGCGTGCCCGCGAAGTCCTCGGTGAGCGGCTGGTCGGGGATGAGCAGTCGGTGGTAGCAGGCACCCCAGAGCTGGTCGACCACGGCCTCGGCGTCCACGTCGTCGCGGACCTGGCCGCGATCACGGGCTGCCTCGACCGCCGTGACGGCCAGCGCCCGGCGCGGCGCCGAGTAGTTCTCGCGGTACGCCGCCGCCAGCTCCGGGTCGGTCTGGGCGGAGCCGATGAGCTCGGCGATCACCCGCCCGGCCGGCGTCTCCGTCATCAGCCGGACGAACGCCCGCACCTGCTCGGTGAGGTCGGCGGCGATGTCGCCGGTGTCGGGGAACGCGAGCGTGCTCTCGACGGTGCGGAAGTACGCCTCGAGCGCGAGCGCGCCCCGCGACGGCCACCACTTGTGCAGCGTGGTCCGGCTCGCGCCCGAGATCGCGGAGACCCGCTCGAAGGTGAAGCCGGCCATGCCCTCGGCGAGCAGCAGGTCCCCGGCGGCGGCGAGGACCTCGCCGCGGACCTCGTCGGCCGGGCGCCGCCCCCGCCCGCGACGCGGGCCGTCCTGTCCGGTCACGCCAGCCCGCCGTTGGCGAACAGGGTCTGGCCGTTCACCCATCGGGCGGGCCCGGCGAGGAACGCGACGGCCTCGGCGATGTCCTCGGGCTGCCCGAGGCGCTCGAGCGGGGCGGCCTTGGCCAGGCCGGCGACCTGCTCGTCGCTCTTGCCGTCGAGGAAGAGCGGGGTGGCCGTCGGCCCGGGCGCGACGGCGTTGACGGTGACGTCGCGGCCGCGCATCTCGCGGGCGAGCACCGGCACGAGGGCCTCGACGGCGCCCTTGCTGGCGACGTAGCCGCCGTAGGTCGGGAACGACAGCCGCGTCACCGACGTCGAGAACGCGATGATCGCCCCGCCGGCCCGGACGCGGCGGGCGGCCTGCTGGGCCACCACCACGGTGCCGCGGATGTTGGTGCGGTGCATGCGGTCGAGGTCGTCGAGGTCGAGCTCGGCGATCGGGGCCAGGGTCATGATCCCGGCGGTGTGGACGACGACGTCGACGCCGCCGAAGGCCTCCTCCACGGCGTCGAACGCGGCCGCCATCTCCGCGGGCTCCGCCACGTCGCCGCCGACGGCGATCGCCCGCCCGCCGGCCGCGTCGATCGTAGCGACGACCTCCTCGGCGCGGGCCTTGTTGCCCGCGTAGTGCACGCCGACCGCCGTGCCGTCGGCGGCGAGACGTTCCGCCACCGCCCGGCCGATGCCGCCGGACCCTCCGGTGACGAGGGCGGCGCGGGTGTCCGGGGTCGTGCTCATCGTTCCCTCCGGGTGCTCGATGTGAACGCTGTGTACACATAGAGAAGCACGAAAAGAACGTTACGTCCATATGTGGAGGTGTCAGAGGTCGGAGACCGCCGTCACGATCGCCCGGTGCGCGACGCGGGCCAGGCCCGGGGTGCGGGTCCGGTGGTACGGCAGGGCGACGAGGCCGAACGAGACGGCCCAGCCGCGACCCCGGCGCCAGGTCGCGTCGTCGACGTCGAGGGCCGCGCGGAACGTCGCACGGGCGGCGGGGGACAGGAGGGTCCAGGCGGGGAGGAGATCGACGGCCGGGTCGCCGACGGCGAGGCAGCCCCAGTCGATCACCGCACTCAGGCGGCCGTCGCGGACGAGGAGGTTGCCGGGCAGCAGGTCGCCGTGCAGCCAGACCGGCGCGCCGTCGTGCGGCGGGGCCGCGAGGGCGTCGCGCCAGACCGCTGCGGCGCCCGCGAGGTCGATCCCCGGTTCGGGGTCGGCACGCAGGGCGGCGAGGGCATTGCGCACCTCCTCGTCGCGGGTGGCGAGCGGGGCGCCGCGACCGCCGTTCTCCGGTCCGGGTTCGGGGCCGGGCCACGGCAGCGACCGCAGGGCGAGCACGACGGCGGCGAGGTCGCGGGCGACGGCGTGGTGGTCGGGGATCGGCGCCGTCGTCGCGTCCTCCCCGGGCAGGAGGCGGCTGATCGTCCAGAACGAGAGGCGGTTCGGCCCGCAGGTCCCGCCGACGAGCGGGACGGGGATCGGCACCGGCAGGACCCGGCCGAGCAGACGCAGCCAGTGGTCCTCCCGCGTGCCGTGGGGGTTCGGGTGCCGCGGCACCCGCACCACCAGGTCGTCACCGAGGCGGTACAGGAGATTGTCGGAGCCGCCCTCCATCGGGGCGGGGTCGAGGGGCAGGCCGGCCCAGTGCGGGAACTGCTCGTCGATCAGGGCACGGATCGTCGCCGGCGACGGCGGGAGGGCGTCGTCCACGCGCCCATCGTCCCGGGTGGTCGCGAGCGAGTTCCCGGGTCGACGGAGATCGACGTCTCAGCGGGATGTCCGGATCGGCTGGGTAACTTGGCACTGAGTGACAGGAAAGTTCGCCGACAGGGGAGGACCCGTGACCGACACCGCCGCGCCCGCGAGCGCGCCGCCCGCGCCCCGGGAGGCACCGCCGCGTAGTGGTCTGCTGCTCGCGGTCCTCGTCGGCTCGGCGTTCGTCATGATCCTCAACGAGACGATCCTGTCGGTCGCGCTGCGGGACCTGACCGTCGACCTCGGCGTCTCGACCACCACCGTCCAGTGGCTGACCAGCGGGTTCCTGCTGACGATGGCCGTGGTCATCCCGACCACCGGCTACCTGCTCGAGCGCTTCACGCCCCGCACGATCTTCCTGATCTCGCTGAGCCTGTTCAGCCTCGGCACGCTGATCGGCGCGCTCGCCCCGGGATTCGCCGTACTGCTCGTCGGCCGCGTCGTCCAGGCCGCCGGCACCGCGGTGATGATCCCGATGCTCATGACGACGGTGATGCGCCTCGTCCCGCCGGAACGCCGCGGCGCCACCATGGGCACGATCACGATCGTCATCGCCGTCGCGCCCGCGGTCGGGCCGACGATCGGCGGGGCGGTCCTCGAGTACCTCGGCTGGCGCTGGATGTTCTGGCTGGTGCTGCCGCTGTCGGTGGCCGCGCTGCTCGTCGGCGCCCGGTGGATGCACCTGCCGACCGCGACCCGGCGCGTGCCGCTCGACGTGCTCTCGGTGCTGCTGTCCGCGGTCGGCTTCGCCGGCCTGCTCTACGGGCTCTCGTCGATCGGGGAGTCCGGCGGCGGCGAGCACCCCGTCCCGCCGTGGGTGCCGATCGTCGTCGGCGTCGTCGCCCTGGTCGTGTTCGTGTGGCGCCAGCTGCGCCTGCAGCGCCGGGACCGCGCGCTGCTCGACCTGCGGCCGTTCACCCGGCGCGCGTTCTCGGTCGCGATCCTGCTGTCCGTCCCGCTGTTCATGAGCCTCATCGGCGCCGCCGCGGTCCTGCTGCCCCTGTACCTGCAGACGGTGCTGGGGACGAGCACGTTCGTCAGCGGGCTCGCGGTACTGCCCGGCGGGCTCGTCCTCGGTGCGCTCGGACGTCCGGTCGGCGCGCTGTTCGACCGGTACGGCGCGCGGCCGCTCGTGATCCCCGGCGCGGTGGCGATGGCGACCTCGCTGTGGCTGTTCGCCTCGCTCGGCGCCGGCTCGTCGATCGCCGCGGTGATCGGCATCCACGTCCTGCTCATGGCCGGCCTCGGCCTGATGATGACGCCCTTGATGACCGAGGCGCTCGGCAGCCTCCCGGACAAGCTCTACTCCCACGGCAGCGCGATCCTCTCGACGCTGCAGCAGGTCGCGGGTGCCTTCGGCACCGCCGTCTTCGTCACGGTGGCCGCGCTCGGCGCCGCGAACGCCGCCGGCGCCCCCGACGCCGCGGGCATCCGCTCGGCGTTCGTCGTCGCGGGCTGTCTCGGTGTGCTGGCGCTCGTGGCGTCGCTGTTCGTGCGGGGGCGCTCCCGGGGGGCCGCCTCGTCCGAGGCGGTCACCGAGGCGGTCACCGAGGCCGTCCCCGAGCCCGCGGTCGAGCCGACCGACGACCGTCCGGTCGTGGCCGGGACCGTCGAGGGTCCGGCCGAGGCCGTGGTGACGCTCGTCGACACCGACGGGCGCCAGCACGGGCGCGCGGGGACCACCGACGGCCGCTACCGCCTCCCGGTGCCCGGGGCCGGCACGTGGCTCGTGATCGTCAGCGCCCCCGGCCACACGCCCCAGGCCCGCCGGGTCGAGGTGCGCGACGGCGACGACCGCGCCCACGACCTCCGGCTGACGCTCACTGCCCGCTGAAGAACGTGACCTTCCGCCACCCGAACGGCCGATGATCGGGGCGTCGAAGGCGGGCGATGATCACTGTATGTCATTTCTCAAGGTGCTGACGGGCTTCGTGCCGTGGATCGTCTTCACCCTGGCGGCGAGCCGCCTCGGGGCGGGCGCGGTCGGGGTGGCGTGCCTGCTGGCGCTGGTGGTCGCCGTCGGCCTGATCATCCGGTCGGTACGCCACGGGGAGTCGCCCAAGCTGCTCGAGGTCGTCGCCGCGGTCGTGTTCCTCGTGCTGGGCGTCGTCGCGTTCGCCGTGCCCGCGTCGGACGCCTTCCTGGCCGGCTACGGGCGCGCGCTCGCGGCGGTGATCCTGGCGGTGACGATCTTCGCGACGCTGCCGGTGATGCCGTTCACCGAGCAGTACGCCCGCGAGAGCGTGCCCCGCGAGTTCTGGACCAGCCCCCGCTTCCGCGCGATCAACCGCCGGATCAGCGCGGTGTGGGGTGCCGCCATCGCCGTCATGGCGGTCAGCCACGTCGTCGCGGGCGCGCTGGACACGCCGGGCTCCGGGGGCGGCGTGCTGAGCCGCCCGGTCGACCTGGTGTTCAACTGGGTCGTGCCGGGCCTGCTGATCTGGGCTGCGGTGGCCTTCACGCAGAAGGCGCAGGCCGGCGCGAAGGCGGAACAGCAGGCGCACGCGAACGGGGCGCACGAGGCGACGGCGCGGGGCTGAGGCGCCGGGTCAGCCGGCGGCGACCTCGAGCAGGGTCCCGCCGGTCAGGTCGACGAGCTCGGCGGCGGTCGTCGGGAACATCGAGTGCTCGTCACCCGCGCCCGCCCACACCGTCGGGAAGGCGGTGAGCGCGACGTCGACGACGCAGGTCAGCGGCGCCGGGTGACCGACCGGCGCCACGCCGCCCACCCGCTGGCCCGTCGCGCGCTCGACGGTGTCGGGGTCGGCGCGCTTGACGCGGCGCTTGGCGACGTCGAGGTGCGCGGCGACCCGGCCGAGGTCGACGCGGTGCGCGCCCGACGCCAGCACGAGCACGACCCCGTCGCCGGCGGTGAAGACGAGGCTGTTGGCGATGGCGCCGACCTCGCAGCCCAGCTGCTCGGCGGCCGCCGCGGCCGAGGGGACCGGTGTCTCGAACACCTGGATCTCCCGTGGCGCGCCGGCGTCCTCGAGTGCGCGCCGCACCGCTTCCCTGCCCGTCGTCACGAGCGGGCAGGTTAGCGATCACGGCAGCAGCGGCCGCATGAACGTGCGGTCGTACCGCACGACGCACCCGCTCTCGTCGCGGATGCGGTCGGCCTCCACGAACTCAGGGTCGTCGCCGAAGCGGGCGCGGTAGGTCTCGTAGTCGGCGAGGCTGGGGAAGCTGAAGAGGGCGAGCGCGGCGTCGCTGGCGCCCTCGGCGGGCAGGAAGTAGCCGTGGTGGACGCCGCCGTGGCGCGCCACGAGGTCCATCCAGCGGGTGGCGAAGCGCTCGAAGTCGGCGGTCTTCGCGGGATCGATGACGTAGTGCACGACGCAGGTGATCACGGCGGGGGAGTACCCCGCCGGGGCGAACGCGCTCGGCCCCACGGAGGAGTGTCAGGAGGGTGGGTCGTCGGTAACCCTGCTGGTCATGACCACGACGGCTCCCCGCCGCCCCTCCGCCCCGCGCGCCCGCATCCGCGACCGCGGCCAGGTGGACGCGCTCGTCCTCGCCGCCCTCGCCGAGAGGCCGCTGCGGCAGGAAGAGGTCTCCGACGTCGTCCGTCGGCAGGTCGGCGACGTCCTCGACTTCCCGTACTCCCGGGTCGTGCCGACGCTGCACCGGCTCGCCCGCAACCGCCTCGTCGTCCGCTCGAGCCGGGATCCCCGCCGCTACCGACTCACCGAGGTCGGCACGCGCTCCCTGACCGCCCGCCGCCGCGCCGCCGACGCCTTCGCGACCTCGCTGCACCGTCTCGCCGACGGTGGCGAGGCCGACGGCAGCCAGGAGGCCGCCCCCCGTGCTGAGCGAAGGGCACCTTCGCGCGGATAGACGGGCGAGGGGCGCCCCTCGCCAGGACGTCGAGCGCCGGCGCGGCCCGGATCGGCGTGCCCTGGATCCGCGCGCCACACATCGGCGCGCCTCGGAGGCCGACGTGGAGGCGATGGTCGCGACGATCAGGTCGGCGACCGCCCCCGGCGGCATGATCCGTTCAGGTGCTCCGTGCGCCCCGTATCACGTGGTCCGCGGAGCGCCCGGAGCGATCACCGGTCGACGGACCCGCACCGCCCACCACGCGAGCCCGGGCGTCGGCACGGACATCAGGGGCGACGTCATCCACCTCGTTGCGGCGACGAGGTGCACCACGACGCCCGTGATCTCCACCGCGACCCCCGTGAGCACTCGACAGGCACGTTCCGCATGATCAGCGCGACTCGCGAGCTGCGGAACGTGCCCCTCGCGCACACTGGCTCCGTGTTCACCGGCCTCCACCACGTGCAGCTCGCCATGCCCGTCGGGCAGGAGGACCGGGCGCGCGCGTTCTTCGTCGGCGTCCTGGGGATGACCGAGATCGAGAAGCCGCCGGTGCTCGCCGCGCGCGGCGGGGCGTGGTTCCGCGCCGGCGGGCTGGAGCTGCACCTCGGCGTCGAGGACGACTTCCGTCCCGCGCGCAAGGCGCACCCCGGCATCATGGTCGACGACCTCGACGCCCTGGCCGGGCGGCTGGAACACGCCGGCCAGGACGTCACCCGCGACCGCGACTTCCCGGGCTTCCGCCGCTTCTACGCGCACGACCCCTTCGGCAACCGGCTCGAGTTCCTCGAGCCGGGCGAGTAGTTCACGCCGACGGACCCGCGAGCTCCTCCTCGTCGACCTCGATCCCCAGCGGCCGCAGCGACGCCCACGCCAGGAACGCGACGGCGACGACGACCAGCGCGATCCCGGTCCACAGGTTCACCGCGAAGCCCGCGGCCTGGGCGAGCTGCTCGGCGCCGTCGAGGAGCCCGCGGATCACCAGCACGACGCCGTAGAACCCCAGCAGGCCCCCGATGACGTAGCGGACGTCGAACAGGCGCGCCATCCGGCTCGTGACGGCGGGGCCACCTTCAGTGCTCATCGGGACTCCCTCAGGCGAACAGGATGTTGAGGACGACGGTCAGGGCCAGCGCGATCCCGCCCAGCAGGACCGGGCGCCGCCACCACACGGCCTCGCGCGGCTGCTTCAGCGTGGGCACGACGCCGTCGGCGCCCGCGACGCCGTAGACGATCCCGGCGAGCTGCGACCGGGCCGGCGCGCGGCCGAACATCGAGACCAGGACGGTGACGACCGCGTCGACGAAGAACGCGGCGCCGGCCTGGTAGAAGGTCACCTCGATGTCCGAGCCGAAGGTCAGCACGCCGGCCTTGGACAGCACGAACACCGCGGTCCCGGCGACGACGCCGGAGAGCAGGCCCCAGAAGCCGCCCCAGCCGGTGGTCCGCTTCCAGAACATGCCGAGGATGAAGGTCGCGAAGATCGGGGCGTTGAAGATCCCGAAGAGCGACTGCAGGTAGGTCATGATGTTGTTGAAGCCGGCCGCGAGGAACGCGGTGCCCACCGCGATGATCACGCCGCCCGCGGTGACCGCCCGGCCCATCGTCAGGTAGTACGCGTCGGAGCGACCGCGGGCCAGGTAGGGCTGGACGAGGTCGTAGGTGACGACGGTGTTCAGCGAGCTGACGTTGGCCGCGACGCCGGCCATGAACGAGGCGAACAGGCCGGTCACCGCGACGCCGAGCACGCCCTGCGGCAGCAGCTGGCCCATGAGGGCGGGGATGGCGTCGTTGTACTCGAGCCCGCCGGTGTCGTCGTTGCCGAAGTTCGGGATGGCGACGAGCGCGACGAGACCCGGGATGATCGTGACGGCCGGGATGAAGATCTTCGGGAAGGCGGCGATCAGCGGCGTGCGCTGCGACGCCGACCGGTCCTTGGCCGAGAGGGCGCGCTGGATCTCGGCGAAGTTCGTCGTCCAGTAGCCGAACGAGAGCACGAAGCCGAGGCCCAGGACGATCCCGATCCAGTTCGCGCCGATGGGGTTGGAGACGTCGCCGACGCCCGTGCCCTGCCAGGCGTGCAGGCCGTTCGGGCCGAGCGCCGACGCCTCGACCCGGCGCCCGAGCTCGGCGAACCCGCCGACCGAGCGGACGGCGACGATCGCGAGCGGGATCAGCCCGGCCAGGATGATGAAGAACTGCAGGACCTCGCCGTAGATCGCGCTGCCGAGGCCGCCGGCGCCGATGTAGATCAGCACGACCGCGGCGGACGCGAGGATGCCCGCCCACAACGGCCAGCCGAGCAGGGCCTGGAGCACGATCGCGAGGGCGTAGAGGTTGACGCCGGCGATCAGCACGCTGGCCACCGCGAACACCACCGCGTTGAGCACGTGGGTCTGGTTGTTGTAGCGCAGCTTGAGGAACTCGGGGACCGAGCGGACCTTCGAACGGTAGTAGAACGGCATCATCACGATGCCCAGGAAGACCATCGCCGGGATGGCGCCGATCCAGTAGTAGTGCACGGTCGCGACGCCGTACTGGGCGCCGTTGGCCGCCATGCCGATGATCTCGGTGGCGCCGAGGTTGGCCGCGACGAACGCCAGGCCCGTCACCCACGCGGGCAGCGACCGGCCGGCGAGCAGGAAGTCCGCGCTCGTGCCGACGGCGCGTCGTGCGACGACGCCGATGCCCAGGACGACCACGAAGTAGACCGCCAGCAGCGTGTAGTCCAGCCATCCCAAGTCGAGCCGCAGCATTGCGTCTCCCTGTCACTTCTCGGCCGTGAACGTTAACGTGATGGTTCACGAGATTGATACCGGCGTGAGGCCGCCGTCAAGGGGGAGGCGTAGTTGAGCGAGCACGGAGCGTCGAACGCGCACGAGGACGCGACGGTCGAGAGGGTCGTCGAGGAGGAGACCGAGCAGCTCGCCGACGGCCGGACGATCCGCTTCCTCCGCTGGGCGGCGGCGGGGGAGGAGAGCGCGTGAGCGAGCGCCGCTACGACCCCACCCACGGCGAGTGGGTCACGTTCGCGACGCACCGCCAGGACCGGACGTACAAGCCGTCGGCCGCGGCCTGCCCCCTGTGCCCGACGCGACCCGGTCACGAGCCGACCGAGATCCCGCGCGAGCACTTCGACGTCGCCGTGTTCGACAACCGCTTCCCGTCGCTGTCGACCGACCCGCCCGAGCCGGAGATCGCCGGCACCGACCTCGTGCCCGTCGAGCCGGCCTACGGGCACTGCGAGGTCGTGGTGTTCACCGAGGACCACGACGCGACGCTCGCCGACGTCGGTGTCGCGCGGGTGCACCTGCTCGTCGAGACCTGGGCCCGCCGGGTCGCCGACCTCGCCCGAGACCCCCGCGTGCGCTACGTGCTCCCGTTCGAGAACAAGGGCGAGGCGGTCGGCGTCACGCTGCACCACCCCCACGGGCAGATCTACGCCTACCCCGACGTGCCCCCGCGCCCCGCGCGCGAGCTCGCCGCCGGCCGCCGCCACCACGACGCGACCGGGCGCTGCGTGTTCTGCGACGTCGTCGCGGCCGAGGCGGGCGGCCCCCGCGAGGTCGTCGCCGGCGACCACTTCGTGGCCGGCGTGCCGCCCTGGGCGCGCTTCCCCTACGAGGTCGACGTCTGGGCGCGCGAGCACGTCCCGTCGCTGCCCGAGACCAGCACCGCAGCGAGGGCCGACCTCGCCCGTGTCCTGGCCCGCGTGCTCGCCGGCTACGACCGGTTCTTCGGCTTCAGCACCTCGTACCTGCTGGGCATCCACGCCGCGCCCACCGACGGCCATGATCGCGACGTGTCCCACCTGCACCTCGAGATCTGCCCGCCCCACCGCGGCGGGGGCAAGCTCAAGTACCTGGCCGGGTCGGAGACCTTCGGCGGGGCGTTCCTCACCGACGTCGCCCCCGAGCTGGCGGCGCAGCGCCTCCGCGAGGCCTGCGCGGACGTGGAGGTGCCGGCGTGAGCCCCGTCGAGGACATCGCCGCGACCTTCCGCGACGCCGTCGGCCACGACCCGGAGGGCGTGTTCTCGGCGCCGGGCCGCGTGAACCTCATCGGCGAGCACACCGACCACAACGAGGGGCACGTGCTGCCCTTCGCCATCGACCGCCACTGCCGGGTCGCCGCCGCGCGCCGCGCGGACGACGTCGTCACGGTGCGGTCGGCGCAGGAGCCCGGCGACGCGGTCACCACGACGCTCGACGCGCTGCCCGGGGCCCGGGGCTGGTCGGCCTACGCCCTCGGCACGCTGTGGGCGCTGCGCGAGGCCGGACTGCCCGGGGACGACGGCTGGGACCTCGTCGTCGCCGGCGACGTCCCGCTCGGCTCGGGGCTCTCGTCGTCGGCGGCGCTGGAGTGCGCCGTCGCCCTGGCCGTCGCCGAGCTGACCGGCAGCGACCTCGACCGCCACACCCTGGCGCGCGCCGGGCGCCGCGCCGAGAACGACGTCGTCGGCGCGCCCGTCGGGATCATGGACCAGGCGGCGTCCCTGCTGTGCCGCGACGGGGCGGCGCTGCTGCTCGACTGCCGCACGCTCGAGGGGCAGGACGTGGTGCTCGGGCTCGACGAGGTCGGGCTGGTCACGCTCGTCGTCGACACCCGCGTGCGCCACGACCTCGCCGACGGCGGGTACGCCGACCGCCGCGCCGCCTGCGTCGCGGCGGCCGAGGCCCTCGGGGTGCCGGCCCTGCGCGACGCGACACCGGACATGCTCGGGCAGCTGGACGGCCCGATGCTGCGAAGAGCCCGCCACGTCGTCACCGAGCAGGCCCGCGTGCACCGGGTGGTCGAGCTGCTGACCGGCCACAGGCCCGCCGAGGTCGGCCCGGAGCTGACCGCCTCGCACGCCTCGCTGCGCGACGACTTCGAGGTCTCGGTGCCCGCGCTCGACGCGGTCGTCGGGACCGCGCTGGAGCACGGGGCGCTCGGCGCGCGCCTGGTCGGCGGCGGGTTCGGCGGCAGCGCGCTCGTGCTCGCGCCGAGCACGGCGGCCGAGGAGATCGGCGAGGCCGTGGTGCGTCGCGCCGCCGACGACGGCCACCCCGAGCCGGTGATCCGCGAGGTCCACCCCGCCGGAGGTGCGCGTCGTGAGGCGTGGGCACCGGCCGGGCGGCACTAGGGTCGACGCGGTGGAAGGGGAGCCGACGGTCCGGGTGACCATCGACGACGTCGCCCGCGCCGCCGGCGTCTCGCGCCAGACCGTGTCGCGGGCGATGAACGGCAAGGGCGAGATCAGTGCGGGCACCCGGCGCCGGGTGCTCGCGACCATCGAGGAGCTCGACTACCGCCCCAGCGTGTTCGCCCGCGGCATGCGCACCCAGCGGGCGGGGACGCTCGGGCTGATCCTCTCCGACATCGCCAACCCCTTCTTCCCGGCCGTGGCGCGCGGGGTCTTCGACGCCGCCGCGGCCCACGGGTTCTCGGTGGTCGTGCACAACACCGACGCCCACGCCGGGCGGGAGTCCGCCGCCTCGCGGGAGATCCTCGAGCGGGGCGCCGAGGGCGTCATCGGGTTCTTCGAGGCGCTCGGCGACGAGGAGCTCGTGGCGCTGCACCGGCGCCTGCCCCTCGTCGTCGCCGACCGGCGCGCGCCCGCCCCGACGGTCGCGAGCGTGTCCTCCGACTTCGCCACCGGCACCCGCCTCGCCGTCGAGCACCTCCACGCGCGGGGCCACCGGCACCTCGGCATGCTCGACGGCGCCGTCGGCGTCGACCACGTCCGCCGCCACGCCTTCACGGCCGCCGCCGCGCCCGGGTCGCCGATCGTCACCGGCCCGCCGACGATCACCGGCGGTGCCGCCGCGGCCGCCCAGCTGCTCGGCGAGCACCCGGAGGTCACGGCGCTCTTCGCGTTCAACGACCTCATGGCCGTCGGCGCGATCCGCGCGCTGCGCGAGCGGGGCCGGCGCGTCCCGGACGACTGCGCCGTCGTCGGCTACGACGACCTGACCCTCGCCGCCGACCTCGACCCGCCCCTGACCACGGTGCACACCGACAAGTACGAGCTGGGGCGCACGCTCGTCGAGACCCTGGACGGCGTCATCAAGGCCCGGCGCGACGACACCGGCGCCACCCCGGGCCCCGAGGACCGCCTCCTGCCCGCGACGCTGGTGGTGCGCCGCTCGGGGTGAGCGCTCGGTCTCACGACGGGACCGCCCGGCGCCGCGGCGGGTACGCCGCGTTGATGCCCCCGCAGCCCGTCGTCCTGCCCGCCGCCGGCCGCACCGAGACGGTGGTCGTGCCCGGCCTGGGCCTCACCGCCTCGTCGTACCGGGGCCTCGTCGACGAGCTGGGCGCCGCCCTGCCCACGGCCGTCGTGGCCCTCCCGGCCCTCGGGCTCGGCGCGGCGCCCGGCGACACCCTCGACCCGGAGTCGCTCGCCGACGACCTCGCCCGCCGCCTGACCGAGCACGGCCTGCTCGCCGACGGCCCGCTGGTCCTGGTCGGGCACTCGGCGAGCTGCCAGGTCGTCGCGGAGCTCGGCCGGCGCCACCCGCACGCGGTGCGCGGCCTGGTCCTCGTCGGGCCGACCGCCGACCCGCGCATGTCACCGCGCCGCCGCCTGGTCGCGCGCTGGCTGCGCACCGTGGTGTGGGAGGACCCGCGCCGGGTGCCGGGGATGCTGCGCGCCTACGCGACGACGCGGCTGTCCGGCTTCGCCCGCGGCCTGCGCGCGGCCCGGCGCCGCGACCTGCGCGCCACGCTCGCGGCGACCGCGGTGCCGGTGCTGATCGTCCGCGGCCCGCGCGACCACCTCGCCCCGTCCGGCTGGCTCGCCGCCCTGGCCGCGACGCGGCCCGGCATCGAGGTCGCGACCGTGCCCCACGGGGCGCACAACGTCCCGCTGACCCACCCCGCCGCGCTCGCCCGGCACGTCGTGACGCTCGCCCGCCGCGTGTGCCGGGACGCGTCGACGGGGTAGACGCGCTCCATGGCCGAGCCCGCACGCCCCACCCGCGTCACGATGACCGAGGGCGGACCGTTCCTCGTCGAGGGACCCGTCGAGCTCGAACTGCCCGACGGCACCACGGTGACGAGCGAACGCCCGGTGGTCGCGCTGTGCGCGTGCCGGCGGACCAAGCGGTACCCGTTCTGCGACACGAGCCACCGGCGCAAGGAGCGCCCGGCCCGGAGTCAAGCCGCGGGGGACAGGGCGGCCGTGAGCAGCGACGACTCCCCGGCCGACCAGGCCGCCACGAGCTGATCGGCGAGCCGGTCCTCGAGCATCGTCGAGGCCTGGATCCCCAGGACGACGTCCGCGGCGAGCTCCGGCTCGCGCTCGAGCAGCCCCGCGATGAGCTCGCGGCGCACCAGCTGCTCGTGCACGGCGTCGGCCTCGACGTGCTCGGCGTAGAACGCGGTGACCTCGCTCGGCAGCCCGAGCCGCTCGATCGCCGACACCAGCCGGGCCGCCCCGGGCGGTGAGGTGATCTCGATGAGCGCGAACTGGCCCACCGACGCGCCGCGCCACCGCCGGTGCAGGCCGAACAGCGACATGATGTTGACGGTGGCGAGGGTCGCCGCGGGCGCGACGTCCAGGTAGGCGCCGTAGCCGGTGTCGAGACCGAGGCCCGCCATCATCTCGCTGTAGATCCGCGCGTGCACCCGCTCGGGGCGCCCGGCGCCGTACTCGTCGTGCTCGACCGTCATCAGCGACGCCTTCGCGCGCCCCGCCACCCCGTCGAGGCGCGGGATCACCCACGCCTGCGGGTCGGCCTCCTTGAGGTGGTAGATCGAGCGGTGCGCGACGTACTCGTCGAGCTGCCAGCGCTCGCCGTCGCGGGCGAGGTGCCACGACGGTCCGGTGCCCTCGGTCGGCTCGACGAGCAGCGCGTCCACCGCGGCCTCGACGTCGTCGCCGCCCGGCACCTCCGCCCGGACCGCGGCGAGGAACCGGTCCTCGAGGTGCCCGCGCAGGCGCAGCAGGTCGGGGTCCCACTCGAGGTCGTCGGCGACCCCGTCGAACGAGCGGTAGTGCAGCTCGTAGCAGCAGTAGAGGGCGAGCTGGAGGTCGTCGCCCAGCGGGTCCCCGTCGGGCCGGTGCGGCAGGTCGGCCGCGGCGCGACGCCCGGCGAGGACGTCGAGCACGGCGGTCGAGATCGGGCCGCGGGCGTGGGGCATGACGGGCACGGATCGCTCCTCGCTGGGTGGGCTGGATGGGTGGACGGGACGGACGGGACCGGTGGAAGCCGTGGTGGTACCCGATCGGGTCGCCCGATCCGGCCGCTCCCGCACGTGAGATCCGCGACCCCGCGCGGCGGGCTCGGGAGCGGCGACGGGCGGGTAACGCCTGCTCCTGGGTCGACGCCGAGGTCGAGAACAGTGCCGGCGCCCGCGACCCGTCTCGCCACCACCGAGCCGAGCCGAGGAGCCGCATGACGACCGTCGCGCCGGAGCCGCAGGACCAGACCACCGCGCCGGGCACGAGCCCCGACATCCGCCCGCACCACCGCGTGTTCCGGGTCCCCGGCGTCTACCCCGTGCAGCGCGACACCTGGCTGCTCGCCGACGTGCTGCGCGCCGAGCTCACCGACCACGGCTGCGGCGCCGAGAGGCCGTGCCGGGTCCTCGAGCTCGGCGCGGGCGCCGGCGCGCTGTCGGTCGTCGCCGCGGGGGTGCCGTGCACCGAGGTCACCGCCGTCGACCTCTCCCGGCGCGCCCTGCTGTCGACCCGCATCAACGCCGCCCGGCACGGCCGCCGGGTCCGGACGCGCCGCGGTGACCTCACCGCGCCGGTGGCGGGGGAGCGGTTCGACGTCGTCGTGTCCAACCCGCCCTACGTGCCGGCCGCGACCGACGACCTGCCGGTGCACGGGCTCGCCCGCGCCTTCGACGGCGGCCGCGACGGCCGCGCGGTGCTCGACCGCGTGTGCGACGAGGCCCCCGACGTCCTCACCGACGGCGGGCGCCTGCTCGTCGTGCACTCCGCGTTCAACGACCCCGCCCTGACCGTGCGCCGGCTGCAGGCGCGCGGGCTGTCCGCCGAGGTCGTCGCCCGTCACGAGCACCCGTACGGCCCGGTGCTGACCGCCCGCAGCGAGCTGCTCTGCCGGCGGGGCCTCGCGACCCCGGGCCAGCGCACCGAGGAGCTCGTCGTCGTGCGCGCCGTGCGTCCGGCCGCGGGCTGAGGGGCGGGCGTGCACCACCAGATCGACGTCACCGTCCCCGCGGCGGCCGCCGACGACCTCGTCGCGGAGCTCGAGCACCACGACGGCGTCCTCGCGCTGACCCACCAGCGGGACGGCTCGGTGAAGCCGCCCGGGGACGTCCTCAGCCTGCACGTGCTCAACCGCTCCGTCGACGACGTGCTCGGGAGCGTCGGGCGCGCCCGCGAGCACGGGCCGATCACCGTCGCGACCGTGCGCACCGAGAGCGTCGTGGCCACCGGTATGCAGGACGCCGTCGAGGACGACGCCGACGAGTCGCCGTGGGAGGAGTTCGAGCGCACCCTGCGCCACCACGGCCGCATGAGCACGAACTACCTCGCCCTCATGGCCCTCGGCGGCGCGATCGCGGTCGCCGGCCTGGTCTCGCCGCCCGTGCCGCAGGCCCTCGCGCTGGCGGCGTCGGCGATCGTCGCCCCGGCGTTCGAGCCGGTCGCCAAGCTGGCCGTCGCCGCCCTGCGCGGCAGCCTGCACCGCATCCGCCGCGCCCTGGTGTCCGTGGTCGTCGGTTACCTGGTGCTGGCGGCGTCGGGCGGCGTCGCGTTCCTCCTGCTGCGCGCGCTGGGCATGGGCACGCCGGAGATGCTGGCCACGAGCGAGGGCGTGCACATGGTCGTCGACCCGACGGCCGCCGACTGGCTCGTCGGGGCCGGCGGGGCGCTCGCCGGGCTCGTCATCGTCACGTCGTTCCGCGAGGCCGTCCTCGCGGGCGCCCTCATCGCGCTGGCGCTCGTGCCGGCCGCGGCGTTGTTCGGCGTCGGGATCCTCACCGGCGACGGGACCCTCGCCCTCGAGGGCCTGCAGCGCACGGCCGCCGACATGGGGCTCGTCCTCGTCCTGGGCGGCGCCGTCGTGCTGGTGAAGGACCGCCTGCACCACGGGCATCGCCGCCCGCTCGCCTGACCGTCAGCGCTCGTCCGGGTGCGGCCCGGTGCGGCCCGCGTTGCGCCCCGAGTCGCGGCTCGGCTCCGGCGACGCCGGGGTCGGGCCCTCCTCCGGGTACCGGCCGTCGTCGCGCGGGATCGCGCCGGGGTAGGGCAGCGACCCGGGCGGCGGCTCGACGATCCGCGCGCTCGTGATCATGACGACGACGAACCCGAGGACCGCGAGGACCCCGTGGAGGACGTGGTCGGGGGTGTTCAGCGCGAGGAACGTCGCGGTGCCGGTGTTCACGGCGTACGCCGTCCCGAAGACGAACAGCAGCAGGTAGACGACGGCCTGCCCGCCCGCGAAGAACCGCAGGCGCGTGCGGCTCGTGAGGCTCAGCGCTCCCAGCAGGGCCGTGACCAGCAGCAGGACGCTGTGCGCGGGGTTGAGGCGCAGGGCGAGCACCGTGTCCGGGACCTGCTCGGTGAAGCCCGCGCCCCAGCTGGTGACCAGCCCCGCCACCCCGACGACGGCCAGCACCACCGCCTCGCCGCCGACGAGCGCCGTGCCGATCCGGCCGAGCAGTCCCTCGTGGGGCACCGACGGGACGGGGTCGCCCTGCTCGTCCCGGCCGGCCGGCGCGTACGGGCCCGGGGCGCGCCCCTCCTGGTCGTGCTGACGGGGCGTGTCCGTGGTGTCGGGGTTCGGTGGTTCCCCGTGGCGGTTCGTCGGCTGCGTCATGGCGTCGGGGGTGCCCGATCCGGCGTGGTCGGGGAACCGCCGCCGGCGACGTCGCAGCGCACGGATCGATCCGGAGACGGCACGAATAGTGGGCGCCTACCCCCGGGTAGCCCATGAGCGACCTGCCGAGACGCCGCATGTCAGTCATGGGCGTGTCGTGACCCGGCACGGACCCGCACTCTGTACTTCGTCTCCGACTCGACGACGAGGAGAACTGTGAGCACCCAGGCCCACATGATCGCCCAGCTCCGCGCGATGGCGCAGCTGACCCAGACCGAGGCCCAGGTCGCGCGTATCCGCATCACCCAGGCGCGGACCGAGGCCGTCCGCAAGGAGCTGACCGAGAACGCGCAGAACGCCGAGCGCCGCACGCAGGAGATCACCCGCGAGCTGCAACGCCTCGGCGGAGTCGCCGACATCGTCTCGCCGCTGGTGGGACGCGTCGGGGCCGTCGTGAAGAGCACCGTCGAGCAGGCCGGCCCGGTCGACGAGGCGCTGCTCGGCGACCTCACGCTCGAGCACCAGCTGCGGGACCGCGCGGTCTACCTGCGCGGGCTCGCCGAGGCGGCCAAGGACAACGGTGTCCGCAGGCTCGCCGACCGGCTCGAGCAGGCCCACAGCGCCACCATCGAGTGGCTGACCACCGTGCTCGCCGAGCACGCGCTGGGCGGCCCGCCGGCGCTGAAGCCGACGCCGGTCCAGATGGTGGTCGGCGGTGCCACGCGCGCCGTCCGCCTGCCCGTGAACTTCGCCCGTGAGCAGGTCAGCCGCTGGGCGGCGCGCCTGCAGCAGGGCGGTGACCAGGTCCGTGCGGTCGTCACCGACACCGCCGGGCGTGCGGTCCGGTTCGGCGAGGACGCCCGGGACGTCGTGGTCACCGGCCGCGACGCCGCGCTCGACCGCGCCGAGACCGTCAGCCGCCGTGAGGGCGCCACCGACGCGGCGCAGGTCCTCCACGAGGCCCGCACGCGCCTCGGCGCGCTGCACGCCTCCGAGCTGCCGATCACCGACTACGATGCGCTCGGCGTCAACGACGCCGTCGCGAAGATCAAGCAGCTCAGCGACATCGAAGACCTGAACAAGGTCATCGTCTACGAAGAGGCGAACAAGAACCGCTCGGGTGTCGTCTCCGCGGCCCAGACGCGCCACGCCGCGCTGGCCCAGGAGCTCGTCGGCATCCGCTGAGCGGATCGTCCCCCCACGCCCCGCGGGTCGTCCGGTGCGCCGGCGGCCCGCGGGCGTGTGTCGTCAGGAGGCACCGTGTCCGCCCTCCAGGTGATCGCCAGCGTCGCGCAGACGCTCTCGCCCCTGCTCTACGCCGCCTTCATCGTGGTCATCTGGTTCCAGCTGCGGGCCGCGCGCGAGTCGGTGCGCGAGGTGCGCCAGGAGTTCCTCGCCGGCGGCCGCCCCGTCGTCGCGGTGCACGACGAGTTCGACCACGCCAGCCGCGCGCTGAGCCTCGCCGTCGAGAACGTCGGCCAGGGCCCGGCCAAGAACATCAGCTTCACGTTCTCCCGACCGATCGAGAGTTCCGACGGCGTCGAGATCTCCGGGCTGCCGGTGTTCACCATCGGCCTGACGTCGCTCTCGCCGGGCGCCCGCATCACGTGCTTCTGGGACGACCTCGACGACCAGATGACCTTCCTGCGCAAGAACGGCCTCGACGGCGAGGACTTCCAGGTCACCGTCTGCTACACCGACCTGCCCGGCGCCGACTACTGGAACACCTGGGACATCCAGCCCGCCGTCTACGAGGGCCTGCGCCCGCCGGTGCGCCCGCGGCAGCACGCCCACGACCAGGCCGGCGAGGTCACCGAGTCCGGGGCCGGCGCGCAGGGCTCGCCCCCGGAGCCGACGGGCGAGCCGGCCCAGGTGGCGGCGTCGACCGGGGCCACCGAGGGCACCTGATCAGCCGCTGACCGCCCCGACGATCCCGGCGATGATCAGCACGATCGCGAGCACGAGGATCGCGACGGGAGAGAGCACCGCCACCAGGATCAGCAACAGCCCGAGCAGGATCTTCGTCGTGGTGCTCATCGCCGACACCGCGCCCTTGATGGCCGCCCAGACCGGGTTCTTGCCCTGCATCTTCGCCAGCCCGGCCTGCACCATCGCGGTCATCCCGATGCCGCCGGGGTTCTGTGCGAAGTCCTGGAGACGGTCCGCGAGCTCGTCGACCTTGTCGACCGCCGCCGCGGCGAGCCGGTCGATGAGGGCGACCGCGATCCGTTGGAGCCGTTCGCCGTTCGTGGGGACGTGCTGTGACGCGGCCGCGGGGGCCGCCGTGGTGGGGGCGGTGGCGGGGGCGGTGGCCGCAGTGGTCACGCCTGCTCCTGCGCCCGCCGGGCGAGCGCGAGACCGTCGCGCATGCCCTCGGCGTAGGAACGGGTCTCGCGCTCCTCGACGGACGGCTCGTCCGCCGGCTCGCTCTCGACGAGCGTGGTCAGCACCGCCTCGACGTCCTCGATCCGCCCGGCCGCGACGAGCTGGTGCAGGCCCGCCACCACCTCGTCCGTCCGGTCCTTCTTGTTCTGCGACACAGCCACGGCGGACTCCTCTCGTCGTCGGGGTGCGCTCGGTTGCGCACACCTCATCAGCCGTGTTCCCCATCCAGAAGGTCCGCCACGGCCTTGGCTACCGATGGCCGCGCGTGTTCGGCCGGACGCTCTGGGTGACGGGGCCGGACGGCTCAGAAGTTCTGCACGTGCTGGAAACCGAAGCGCCCCTTGATGCAGAGGTGTCCGTGGGTCACCGAGTGGTCCGCGGGGCTCGTGACGTTGACGATCTCGTTCTGCTGGACGTGCAGCTCGAGGTTGCAGCCGACGCCGCAGAACGAGCAGATCGTCGTCGTGACGGTCTCCTCCTCGGGGTGCCAGTCGCCGGCCTCGCGCAGCTCGTACTCGCGCCGCGACACCAGCGCCCCGGTCGGGCACACGCCGATGCAGTTGCCGCAGTAGACGCACGCCGACTCGGGCAGCGGGGCGTCGAACTCGGTGGCGATGCGGGCGTCGAACCCGCGCCCGGCCGCGGCGATCGCGAACGTGAACTGCGCGTCGCTGCCACAGGCGTTGACGCACTTGTAGCACATGATGCATCGCGAGTAGTCCCGCACGTAGAGGTCGTTGTCGACCTTGACGGGCTGGGCGACGGTGGCCGCCGTGGCTCCGTCCGAGGCGTGGTGGTGCCCCGCGTGGCGGCGGTCGCGCTCGCCCGCGGCGGCGGGCTCGGCGAACGGCCCGTAGCGCTCGGTGTCGACGCCGTACTCGTCCATCCAGCGCTGCACGTCGGCGCTCGCGCGGTCCATCGCGACCGACGACCCGAGCAGCTCGAGCACCATCCGCCGGCTGTGGCGGACCTTGTCGGAGTCGGTGCGGACCTGCATGCCGTCCTCGCACGCGCGGGCGCAGGACGGCACCAGCGTGCGCGAGCCCTCGACCTCGACCACGCAGACCCGGCACGCGTTGATCGGGTCCATGTTCGGCGCCCAGCACAGCGTCGGGGTGTCGGCCTGCTCCGGCGTCCCCTCCTCGTGCAGGGCCCCGAGGATCGTCGTGCCCTCGGGCACGCGGACCTCGCGGCCGTCGAGGCTCACCGTCACCCGGCGCTTGATCGTCCCGAGCATCACCGGGCCCGACCCGAGGCGCTCCTCGGGGCCGCGGGCCGTCGCCACCGGGTCGACGACGGTGGGGCCGACCGGCGCCGCGACGTCGGTGTCCCCGTCGGGGCCCTCGCCCGGCGGCGGCCCCGCCTCCGTCGTCGTGGCAACGGCGGCGCCGCCCGACGCCTCGGTCGGCCCGTCGACCGGCTCGTCCGCGGGGGCCGTCGAGCCGCCCTCCGGCCCGACCGGTCCCTTGCCCGTGGTGGTCATGCGCTGGGCACCTTTCCCCTATCGGCGTGCTGTCCGTTTTCCCGGGACCGGCTGGGCCGATCGAGCAGCCCGAGGTCGAGGGCGGACGTGATCGCCGCGGGCGCGGTCTGGCCGAGACCGCAGATCGACGCGTCCCGCATCACGCGCGCCAGGTCGTCGAGCAGGGCGAGCTCGGTCTCGCGGGACCCGAGCGGGGCGTCGCGCTCGAGGCGCGCGAGCACCTCCTCCTGGCGCACGGTGCCGACGCGGCACGGCACGCACTGGCCGCACGACTCGTCGCGGAAGAACGCGGCGATCCGCCGGAGCGTGCCGGTGAGGTCGGCGTGGGAGTCGAACACGAGCACGACGCCCGACCCGAGCGTCGCCCCGATCTCGCGCGTGCCCTCGAGGGTGAGCGGCACGTCGAGGTTCTCGGGCATGACGAACCCGCCCGCGGCGCCGCCGAGCAGCACGGTGCGCAGGTCGCCGCGGGTGCCGCCCGCGAGGTCGAGCAGCTGGCGCAGCGTCGTCCCGAACTCGACCTCGTACACGCCGGGGGCGCCGACGGCACCGGCCACGCAGAACAGCTTGGTGCCCGTGGAGCGCCCGCCGCCGATCTCGGCGAACGCCTGGCCGCCGATGTCGAGGACCCCGAGCACGTTGTAGAGCGTCTCGACGTTGTTGATCGCAGTCGGCTTGCCGAACAGGCCCTTGACGCTCGGGAACGGCGGCTTGTTGCGCGGCTCGCCGCGGAAGCCCTCGATCGACTCGAGCAGCGCGGTCTCCTCGCCGCAGATGTAGGCCCCGGCGCCGCGGCGCAGCTCGATGTCGAAGGCGAAGCCCTCGCCCATGACGTCCTCGCCGAGGTAGCCGCGGGCGCGGGCGGACTCGACGGCGCCGAGCAGCCGGCGCGTCGCCAGCGGGTACTCGCCGCGGATGTAGAGGTAGCCGGTGCGCGACCCCGTCACGTACCCGGCGATCGTCATGGCCTCGATCAGCCCGAACGGGTCGCTCTCCATGAGCACCCGGTCCTTGAACGTGCCGGGCTCGGACTCGTCGGCGTTGCACACGAGGTAGTGCGGGTGCTCCGGCGCGCCGGCGACGCCCTTCCACTTCACGCCCGTCGGGAACGCGGCGCCGCCGCGGCCCATGAGCGAGGAGTCCTCGAGCTCGGTGATCACCCGCGTCGGGCCGAACTCGATGGCCCGGCGCAGCGCGCCGTAGCCGCCGTGGGCGCGGTAGTCGTCGATGCTCTCGGGGTCGACGACGCCGATGCGGCGCAGGAGCCGCAGCGGCTCCCCGCCGGGCAGGCGGGCGCCCCGGCCGGACTGCGGGACGCTGACCCGGGTGTCGGCGAAGACCTCGTCGGCGGCGTCGGCGGTGCCCGGGTCGACCGAGCGCGCCGCCGCGAGCACCGCGTCCGGCGTCGCCGGCGCCTGGCTGAGGTCGGGCTCGCCGGTGCGCTGGTGGAGCACCGCGGGCGCCCGCTCGCACAGGCCGAGGCAGGGGCTGCGCACCCAGCAGGCCTCGCCGGTGTCGGCGTCGGCGACGCCCTCCGGGCCCAGCGCGTCGGTGAGCTCGGTGATGATCTCCTCGCCGCCGTACGGTCCGCAGGCCACGTCGTCGCAGACGTGCACGACGCGCGGCGCGCGGGGCTCGACGGAGAACATCGCGTAGAAGGTCGCGACACCGTAGATCTCCGCCGGGGGCACCGAGAGCGTGCGCGCCACGTGGTTGAGCGCGCCCTCGGAGATCCAGCCGACGGCGTCGTGGACGGCGTGCAGCACCGGCAGCAGCAGGTGACGGCGGGCGCGGGCGTCGTGGCCCGCGTGGTGCGAGCGCGTCGGCCGGTCCTCCCGGCTCGACGGGCCGACCAGGTCGCCGAACGCCGCGTCGATCGTCTCCTGCTCGAGCGTGCTGGGTTCGGCCTTCGAGAGGTGCAGATCCATCCGTCAGCTGCCCGCCACCGGGACGCGGTGCGCGGCGGTCTCGGCGGTCGCCGGGACGTCCAGCTTCTCGACCCGGATCGCGGTGGCCTTGAACTCCGAGGTCCCCGATTTCGGGTCCCAGGCGTCGTTGGTCAGCACGTTGACGTCCACCTCCTCGGTGAAGTGGGGCGTGAACGACGCCAGCCCCGGGCGCAATGACGGATCCACGGCGATCGGCGCCTCGACGGCACCGCGCCGCGAGACCACGCGGACCCGCTCGCCGTCGGCGATGCCGAGGCGGGCGGCGTCGTCGGCGTCGATGCGCAGCGACTCGCGGCGGCGCATCGGCGAGGAGTACCCGCCGGTCTGCACCCCGGAGTTGTAGGCGTCGAGCACCCGCACGGTGGTCAGGCGGATGGGGAAGTCCTCGTCGAGGACGTCGACGGGCGCGACGTGCTCGACCGGCATGAACGGCGCCGGACGGCCCCGGTCGGCGGGGTCGTCGGCCCACAGCCGGGCGTGCATCAGCGGCGTGCCCGGGTGGTCCTCCGACGGGCACGGCCACTGGAGGCCGCCGAGCGCGTCGAGGCGCGCGTAGCTCATGCCCGCGTGCCAGTTCAGCGAGACCGAGCGCAGCTCGTCCCAGACCTCCTCGGCCGTGGGCTCGCCCCAGTCGTGACCGAGCGCCGTGGCCAGGGCGCTGATGATGTGGGTGTCCGGGCGCGCCTGCCCCGGCGGGTCGATCGCCTTGCGGACGCGCTGGACGCGCCGCTCGGAGTTGGTGACCGTGCCCTCGTACTCGCACCAGTCGGCCGTCGCCGGGAACACCACGTCGGCGAGCTCGGCGGTGGCCGTGCGGAAGATGTCCTGCACGATCAGGCAGTCGAGGCTCTCGAGCATGTGCCGCGCGTGCAGGGCGTTGGCCTCGGACTCGGCGGGGTTCTCGCCGATGCAGTACAGCGCGCGCAGCTCGCCACGCTCCATCGCCTCGAACATCTGCGAGAGGTGCATGCCCGGCTCGGGGTTCACCGTCACCGGGTGCTCGGGCGTCGACCAGGCCGTCTCGAAGCGGTGGCGGGCCTCCTCGTCACCGAGGTCGTAGCCGCCGGGCAGCTTGGCCGGGATCGAGCCCATGTCGCCGCCGCCCTGCACGTTGTTCTGCCCGCGCAGCGGCACCAGGCCCGAGCCGTAGCGGCCGACGTGCCCGGTGAGCAGCGCGAGGTTGATCAGCGCGAACACGTAGTCGGCGGCGTTGTGGTGCTCGGTGATGCCGAGCGTCCAGCAGATCTGCGCGCGGTCGGCCCGCGCGTAGGCGTGCGCCAGCTCCTTGATCGACGCGGCCGGCACGCCGGTGATCTGCTCGGCGTGCTCGAGCGTGTAGGGCTCGACGGCCGCGACGTAGTCGTCGAAGCCGGTGGTCGACCGGTCGACGAACGCGTGGTTCACCAGCCCCGCGTGGATGATCTCGCGGCCGATCGCGTTGGCCAGCGCGATGTCCGTGCCGACGTCGAGGCCGAGCCACGAGTCCGCCCAGTGGGCGGTCGAGGTGTGCCGCGGGTCGACCGAGTACATCCGGGCGCCGTTGCGCAGGCCCTGCAGCACGTGGTGGAAGAAGATCGGGTGGGTCTCACGCGCGTTGGAGCCCCACAGCACGAGCAGGTCGGCGTGTTCCGCCTCCACGTAGGCGGAGGTGCCGCCGCCGGCACCGAACACCGTCGTCAGACCGACGACACTGGGAGCGTGTCAAGTGCGGTTGCAGCTGTCGACGTTGTTGCTGCCCATCACCACCCGCGAGAACTTCTGCGCGGTGTAGTTCATCTCGTTGGTGGCCTTCGAGCAGCTGAACATGCCGAACGCGTCGGACGGCACGCCGCGCAGGCCCGCGGCGGCGCGTTCGAGCGCCTCGTCCCAGCTCGCCGGCCGGAGCTCACCGTTCTCACGGACCAGCGGCTCGGTCAGACGGACGTGACGTGGCTTGCGACGTGGCATCTCCGCTACTCCCAACCCGACGGGGTGTCGCCGTCGTCACCATCGTAGGTGCCGTTGGGAGAGACGTCACACCGGGATTTCGCCGTGGGAAACAAAGTTTCCTGAGCTGTGGTGCGGCGTCCGGAAGGTCCTGTCCGTACCCCTGTTCGGCGGCGCGGGGTTGCGGGTAACGGGAGACACACACTCATCGAGGAGGAGCCATGGCGGGCAACCCGCGGGTCGAGCAGGTGGTGGAGCAGGTCCGGAGCCTGAACGAGCAGATCGTGAGCCGGGCGCGCGAGGGCGGCGAGGAGTCGCTGCGCGCCTACAAGGAGCTCCTCGAGAACGTCGCCCAGGCCGAGGAGGCGGCGGGCAACCGCACCGCCGAGTGGGTCCAGGCGTTCGCCCGCGCCCAGGCGCAGTTCACCCGCGAGCTGGCGGAGGCGTTCCCGGCGCTGCTGCAGCGGCTCGGCTCGGGGCTCGGGGGCGCGGCGGGCGCCGCCGCGGACCGGGCGCGCGACGTGCCCGGCGTCGCCGCGGCCGAGGGCGAGGCCAAGGGCGCGGTGTCGGTCGAGGACGACCTGCCGATCGAGGGTTACGACGACCTCAACGTCGGTGACGTGGTCGCGAAGCTCGACGGTCTCTCGGCCACCGACCTCGGCAAGGTCGACGCCTACGAGCGGCGGACCAAGAACCGCAAGACGGTGCTGGACAGGATCCGGGCCCTGCGCTGACGGGGGCCGGCTCCCGGCTGACGTCACACCCGGTGTCCGCGGCGGCGGGGGCCGGGTAGCCGACCGGATGAAGGTCGTCTACGTGTCCTACCCGCCGTCCGACGCCGCCGGCCGCGACGTCCCGGCCAGTGCCGACAACGCCCTCGGGCTGCAGGAGTTCCTCACCGAGCGCGGCCACGAGCTCGTCACCACCACCGACACCGGTGCGGGTCTCGACGAGGAGCTCTCCGACGCCGAGGTGCTGATCACGACGCCCTTCTGGCCGGTCTACCTCGACGCCGATCGGCTGTCGAAGGCGTCGAACCTCGAGCTGGTGATCACCGCGGGCGTCGGCTCCGACCACACCGACCCCGAGACCGCGAAGCAGCACGGCGTCACGGTCGCCGAGGTGACCGGCAGCAACGTCGTCAGCGTCGCCGAGCACAACGTGCTCCAGATCCTCGCGCTGGTGCGGAACTTCGTGCCGGCCCACACGGACGCCCGCGAGGGCGGGTGGGACGTCGCCGGGGTCGCCGGGGCGTCGCACGACCTCGAGGGCAAGACCGTCGGCATCGTCGGGCTCGGCGCCATCGGCGCCCGGACCGCGCTGCGGCTCAAGGGCTTCGACGTCCGGATGCTCTACTACGCCAACCACCGGCGTTCGCCGGCCGACGAGGAGACCCTCGGCGTGCGCTACGCCCGGCTCGACACGCTCGTGCGCGAATCCGACGTGGTCTGCCTGGCGCTGCCGCTCATGGAGGGTAGCCAGGCCCTGTTCGGCCCTGAGCGACTCGCGGCGATGAAGCCGGGGTCGTGGCTGGTCAACACCGCCCGCGGGGCGATCGTCGACCGGGACGCGCTGGTCGAGGCACTCGGGTCGGGGCACCTCGCGGGCTACGCCGGCGACACCTGGTACCCCCAGCCCGCGCCGGCCGACCACCCCTGGCGCTCGCTGCCCGAGGGCTCCGAGGCCATGACCATCCACTGCTCGGGCATGACGCTCGAGGCGCAGGACCGGATCGCCGAGGGTGTCCGGGAGATGCTCGACGCCCACCTCGACGGACGCCGGGTCCCCGACGACTTCCTCGTCGTGGACCCGGCCGCCTGACGGGTCACGCCGCGACCGGCTCCTCGGCGCGGGTCTCCGCGCGGGGAGCCGGGACGTCGGCCACCGGCGCCGGCTTCTCGCGCCCGACGAGGCGGTCCACGAAGCGCTTGAGCTCGCCCGCCACCGGCAGCGAGAGCTTCCAGATGGAGCGCGTCGACTGCCAGAACTGCCGCGGGAACGGGCCGGTCGTGTACGGCAGGTCCCAGCGCTCGCAGATGTCGCGCACCTTCTCCGCGATCTCCGGGTAGCGGTTCGACGGCAGGTCGGGGAAGAGGTGGTGCTCGATCTGGTAGCCGAGGTTGCCGCTCATGAGGTGCATGAGCTTCCCGCCGGAGAAGTTCGCCGAGCCGAGCAGCTGGCGCAGGTACCACTCGCCCCAGGTCTCGCCCTCGAGCTCCTCCTCGGTGAACACCTCGGCGCCGTCCGGGAAGTGGCCGCAGAAGATGATCGCGTAGGACCACACGTTGCGGATGAGGTTGGCCGTCGCGTTCGCGGCGATCGTCGCCGGGAAGAACGGACCGGACAGCGCCGGGAAGAACACGTAGTCCTTGAGCGCCTGCTTGCCGGCCTTGCGCCCGATCTGGCGCAGCTTGGCCTTCATCTCCTCGGGGTCGGCGTCCATCTTCGCCGCGCCCTCGATGTCGAGGTCGTGCAGCGCGACGCCCCACTGGAACAGGAACATCAGCAGCGCGTTGTAGAGCGGCTGGCCCAGGTAGTAGGGGTGCCACGGCTGGTCGGAGGAGACCCGCAGGATCTCGTACCCGACGTCCTTGTCCTTGCCGATCACGTTCGTATAGGTGTGGTGCAGGTAGTTGTGGGAGTGCTTCCACTGCTCGGCCGGGCAGACGTTGTCCCACTCCCACTGGGCCGAGTGGATCTCGGGGTCGTTCATCCAGTCCCACTGGCCGTGCATGACGTTGTGGCCGATCTCCATGTTCTCGATGATCTTGGAGGCGGCCAGGGCGGCGGTGCCGGCGATCCAGAGCGGCGGCAGGACGCTGCCGACGAGCGCGACGCGCCCGCCGATCTCGAGGCGGCGCTGCAGGCGCACCACGCCCCGGATGTAGGCGGCGTCGTCCTCGCCGCGCGAGGCCTCGACCTCGCGGCGGATCGCGTCGAACTCACGCCCGATGGCCGCGACGTCGGCCTCGCTCAGGTGCGTGAACTCCTTGATGTCCGAGATGGCCATGACGGGGTTCCTTTCCGCGTCGGGGGGAGTCGGTCGGTACCTGAAGTACGCGGTACCGACGGTACCGAGCACGAGCCGCGAACGGACCCCGTGACCGGTGTGGTGCTGGGCACCGGGCGCGCGATGGCGCCCGTCACACCACCCGTCAGGCGGGTCGGGTGCGGGCACCGAGCGGGGCCGGGTGAGGATGCGTGCCACCCGATCGGGGGGTCCGGACGACGCCGTGCAGAATTCGGTAACGGAATGGTCACGGCCCGCGATAGGCGGTCACGGAGCAGAAGGGAGGGGTATGTCGACGCCGACCTCGGTGCCGAACGCCCTCGGCGACGCTCGGGCCACCATCGAGCCCGGACGCCTCGTGGCCGGGCGCTACCTCCTCGTCGCGCCCGTCGGGCGCGGTGGCTCGGGGTCCGTCTGGCGGGCCCACGACGAGCTGCTCGACCGCGACGTCGCGATCAAGCGGCTGCACGGGGCGCGGGCCCTCGACGCCCAGCGCGCCCGCCAGATCCGCGACCGCGCCCACCGCGAGGGCCGTGTGGCCGCGCGCCTGCACCACCCGCGCCTCGCCGCGATCTTCGACATGACAGACCTCGACGGCGAGGTCTGCCTGGTCATGGAGTACGTCGCGGCCCCGTCGCTGGCCGACCTCCTCGACCGCGAGGGCTCGCTGCCGCCGGTGCGCGTCGCCGCCATCGGGGCCCAGATCGCCGAGGGCCTCGCCGCGATGCACGAGCGCGGGATCGTCCACCGCGACGTCAAGCCCGCCAACGTCATGATCGGCGCCGGCGACACGGTGACCGTCACCGACTTCGGCATCGCGGTCGTCGACACCGACCCCGCCACCGCCGACCAGCTCGTCGCCGGCACGCCGCACTACATGGCGCCCGAGCTCGCCCGCGGCGGCCCGGCGACCGCGGCCGCCGACGTGTTCTCCCTCGGCGCCACGCTCTACGCCGCGCTCGAGGGCGCCCCGCCCGCCGGCGACGGGGGCAACGCGCTCGAGGTGCTCTCGCGCGTCGCCACGGGCGTCGTCGCGCCGGCCCGGCGCGCGGGCGACCTGACCCCGGTGCTGCGGGCCCTGCTCGACCACGACCCCGCCCGCCGGCCCGACGCGGCCCGCGCCGCCCGGATGCTCGCGGGCCACGACCCGGGCTACGAGGTCCGCGCTGCGACGCCGGCGCCCGCGGCGACCGCGGCCGTCGGGTCCGACCTGCTCGCGGTGGGTCCGCCCACGCCCGACCCCGGTGCTCCGGATCCCGACGCGGACGAGGCCCGCACCGGCCCGCTCCTGCTCCCCGGCCGGACGAGCGCGAGCGCCGCGGCCCCCCACGGCCGCGCGCGGGGTGCGACCCGGGCCGTGACGCCCGTCGACACGGGCGCGGGCCGGCCGGCGCGCGCGACGCGGCTCGGGCGCCCCACGCGGCGGGTCGCGGCCGTCGGCGCCGGTCTCGTCGGCGTGCTCGGCGCGGCCGGGATCGTGGCCGCGTCGACCGGCACGTCCGACCCGACGCCGGTCGCCTCGCCGGGCACCGCGGCGCCCCCCGCGCCGATGCCGGTCCCGGTCGCCGGGCCGCCGGTCATCCCGTCGACCACCACGCCCGCGCGCGCGACGCGCTCGGCCTCGGCGGACGACGTCGAGGAGGTCGCGTCGTCGACCCGGTCGACGTCCACGCGACGCTCGCGCGACGCCTCCGCGGAGCGCGCGGCGCAGTGGGAGAAGTTCTTCGAGCGCTGGCGGGCCGCCCAGGCCCGCGCCGGCGGCGGGGACGACGACCGGGGCAACGGCAACGGGCACGGCAGGGGGCGCGCCCGCGGCCACGACCGCTGACCGGTCGCCGGATCAGTCCTCCGGACGCTCGTCGCGCGCGGGCACCCGGGGCGTCGGCACGGCGCGGTCGTCGGACGGTGGAGTGCTCGGACGCGGGCGCACGATGCGCCGGATGCGCGGTTCCTGGATCAGCCGATCGTCCGTGCGGTCGCGCATGACGCCTCCCCCGGGCGTCCCCGGTGGCGGGGACGTCGAGCGCCGAGGTTACGACCGGACACCGGGCGAGCGCTGTACGTCATTGTGCGTACGTCCACCCGCGACGTGCGGTGTCGACCTTCACGACGACCGGACCGCCCGGTACGTTCCGAGGAGGGGACCGCCGGTGCGGACGAGGGGCCCGCACCGGCGTGGGCCCGTGCGGTCAGGAGCCGCCGCGCAGCACCTCGCAGAGCACCACGGGCTCGGCGTCGGCGGGCAGCCCGAGCGGGCGCCAGCGCGGCGTCCGGCGCAGTCCCGCGTCCGCCGTGACGGCCCACCCCTCGACCGCCGACCAGCGCAGCGCCCGCACGGCACGCGGCGGGTCGGCCAGGACCCGCAGCGTGAAGCCGTCGTCGCCCGCGTGGGGGATCGTCTCGACCTCGTCGGCGTCGAGCAGGTCGAGCGCCGTGGCGACGGCCTCCGCGCACGCGGTCGCGTGGGAGAGCAGCCAGGGAGCCAGGGGAGCGGTGGGGGCTGTCGGCGCGGTCGGCGCGGTCATCGGGGGTCACCTCCGGCGGCCCACGACGGGCCGCATCGGTTACCGACGAGTATCCCCGCGCGCGGAGGGTGCGGTCACTCCGGGGTGTTGTGGGGGTCGCCACCCACGCGGTAGGGCGTCGTCACGCCCTCGTACATGAGGTGGGCGACGAGGCCCTCGCCGGGATGGGCGAGGTTGTGGCAGTGGTCCATCCACAGCCCGGGGTTGTCGGCCACGAACGCGATGTCGACGGTGTGCCCGTCCTGCACGTCGATGCTGTCGGTCCACCAGGGGCTGCCGGTGGACGGGACGCCGTCACGGGCGAGCACCACCGCGTGGTGCCCGTGCAGGTGCATCGGGTGCAGCTCGCCGCTCGCGTTGTCGATGTGCATCCGGACGACGTCGCCCTCGCGGACCACGTACATCGGCACGTCGGGCCACAGGTGGCCGTTGACGGTCCACCACAGCCCGGGCGTGCCGTCGAGGAACCCGAGGCGCCGGCCGATGACGTAGTCGAAGGTCCGGTCCGCCGCGGCCGGGTCGAAGGGCAGGGCCGCGGGGGTGCCGTAGTGCAGCGGGTCGAGCTCGGCGGCCGGCCGCGGGGTCGGGGGCAGCGGCCTCCCGTAGGTGACGGCCGAGGCGCCGCCCAGCTCGACCCGCACGCCCGCGCCGTCCGCGGGGAGGTCGATCTCCAGGTCGGCGCGCCCGCCGGCGGTGACCGAGAGCGAGTCGGTCGACGGCGTGGGCCCGTCGACGTCGTCGCCGTCGATGGCGACCAGGCGGTACGGCGCCCCGCCGACCCAGACCTGGACCGGCCCGTTGTCGGTGTTGACGACCCGGACTCGCACCCGCTGGCCCGGGGCGCCGACGGCCGGGACGTCGCCCTCGAGCCCGTTGACCGTGCGCCGGCCCGCGTACAGGTGGGTCAGCGCCGTGAGGTCGGCCGTGTCGCCGAGCCCGGCGCGCGGCGTGACCACGAGCGCGCCGAAGAGCCCGCCCTTGACCTGCGGGTCCGCGACCTGGTGCGAGTGGTACCAGAACGTGCCCGCCTGGTCGGCGCGGAACCGGTAGACGAAGGACCCGCCGACGCCCACGGCGTCCTGGGTCACGCCGGCCACGCCGTCGTCGCCCGCGGGGACGTCGTAACCGTGCCAGTGCAGGGTGACGCCCTCGGCGACGTTCTCGTTGACGAGGCGCACCGCCACCATCTGGCCCTGCACCGCGCGGATCTCCGGCCCGGGCGTCGTGCCGTTGAGCGTGAAGCCGTCGACCACCCGGCCCGACGGCAGCGTCACGCGCCCGGCGCGGGCGACGAGGGTGAGGTCGACGTCCGCGGGGCCCGGGGGCTCGCGGAGCTGGTCGACCGAGGGGCCCATCGGCATGCCCGCGTGGCCGGCGTGGTCCATCCCGACCGGGCCGCCGCCGACGTCGGGCGTGCCCATCTCCTCGACCGAGTACGTCGAGGGCACGAGGCTGTCGGTCCACATCCAGGCGATCGGGACGAGCACCACGAGCGCGGCGACGACGGCGACCAGGGTCCGGCGCCGCGCGCCGGTGCCCTTCGTGCGCCAGGTCCGTCGCCGCGCCCGCAGCATCAGACGGCCGCGGTGGTGGTGGGCTGCTCGACGGCCCGCGGGGCCGAGGTGAGCCGCGCCGACATCACGGCGGTGACGAGGATGGCGAGGGCGAGCGCGCCGTGGAGCATGCCGAGCGACGGGATCGCGTGCGCGAACATCCCGAGCAGGACCTGCGCCACGACCATGAGGAACAGGGCCGCCGCGAACGCCACGCCGCGGGTGAGCTTCGCGAAGAACGAGACGATGAGCAGCAGGAGCGCCACGGCCGGCACGATGATCGTGCCGTTCATGCCGTGGACCATGAAGCCGACGACCCCGTCGAACTGGGGCTCCGCCTGGATGGCGGCCGCGTCGAGCACGCCGCCGCTCTCGATCCAGGTGGTCAGGCCGAAGAGGGCCCACGCGATCGCCGCGGCCTGGACGACCACCTCGACGGCGAGGATCCAGGCCAGAACCCGATAGGTCGTACGCACGGCCGACCCCTTCCCGCGGGACCGGCCGGACCAGCCGGAGCTCCCGCACTTCGTGGTGGTCCACCGGAACTCCAGTGGTGGCGGTCACATTAAGTCATCACAGCCGGTAATGACTAGTCCGAAAGAATGACTAAGCCGAAGCGAAGGAGCGAGAAGTGACGTTCCGTCACAGGGACCCCGGCCGTACCGGCCCTGCCCGGTCTCGGGGTGCGGACCAGGGTCGAACCCGGGGCCGACCCGTAGGGCGGGGTCGGCGCGCGGCGGCAGGCTCTTGCGGTATGACCACACCGGAGAACAGCCCCACCCCCGCCGCCCCGCTGTCCTCGCGCCTGTCGTTCGGCTTCCGGCGCAGCGTCGAGGACCGCTGGATCGCCGGCGTCTGCGGTGGCATCGCCGCCCGGACGGGCCTCGACGTCACCCTCGTCCGCGTCCTCGCGGTACTCCTGGCCGTGTTCGGGCACCTCGTGGGTCTGATCGCCTACCTGGCCGCCTGGGCGCTGGTGCCCGAGGAGGGGTCCGACCGCACGCCGACGCCGGGCGTGCCGCAGGACCCGCCCGCGAGCACCGTGTGACCTCCGCGGCGGGCGGGCGGGCGATCTACGCTCGCCCGCGTCGTCCCGCCCCGGAGGAAGCCAGCAGATGCCCACCCCGCCCTTCACGTCGGTGTACCACCAGGGCTTCGTGCGCGTGGCGGCCGCCACGATCCGCACGACGATCGCCGACCCGTCGGCCAACGCGGCCTCGCTCCTGGCCGTGGCCCGCGAGTGCCACGACGACGGCGCCGGCCTCGTCGTGTTCCCCGAGCTGACGCTGTCCGGGTACTCGATCGAGGACCTGCTCCTGCAGGACACGCTGCTCGACAGCGTCGTCGACGCCCTGGGCGAGGTGGTCGGCGCGTCGGCGGACCTGACCCCGGTGCTCGTGGTCGGCGCCCCGCTGCGCCACCGGAACCGCGCGTACAACTGCGCGGTCGTCGTGCACCGCGGGCGCGTCCTCGGCGTCGTCCCCAAGACCTACCTGCCGAACTACCGCGAGTTCTACGAGCCCCGCCAGCTCGCGGCCGGCGCCGGCGAGGAGGGCGGCACCACCCGCCTGCTCGGCGAGGACGTCCCGTTCGGCTCGGACCTGCTCTTCGCCGCGACCGACGTCGAGGGCCTCGTGCTGCACGTCGAGGTCTGCGAGGACATGTTCGTCCCGATCCCGCCGAGCGCCGGGGCGGCGCTGGCCGGGGCGACGGTGCTGGCGAACCTCTCCGGCAGCCCGATCACCGTCGGGCGCGCCGACGACCGCCAGCTGCTCGCGAAGTCGGCGTCGGCGCGCTGCTCGGCCGCGTACGTCTACGCCGCGGCGGGCGACGGCGAGTCGACCACGGAGGTCTCGTGGGACGGCCAGACGAGCATCCACGAGAACGGCACGCTGCTCGCCGAGACCGAGCGCTTCCCGGCGGGGGAGCAGCACGCGCTCGCGGACGTCGACCTGCGCCTGCTCCGCTCCGAGCGGCTGCGGATGGGCACGTTCGACGACAACCGCCGGCGCCACGAGCTGTCGTTCCGCACGGTCGACTTCACCCTCGACCCGCCGGCGGGCGACATCGGGTTCCGCCGGGAAGTCGAGCGCTTCCCGTTCGTGCCCGCCGACCCGGCGCGCCTCGAGCAGGACTGCTTCGAGGCCTACAACATCCAGGTCGCGGGCCTGCTCCAGCGCCTGCGCGCCATCGGTGACGCCAAGGTCGTCATCGGCGTCTCGGGCGGGCTCGACTCCACCCACGCGCTGATCGTCGCGGCCCGCGCCATGGACCGGGCCGGGCGCCCGCGCTCGGACATCCTCGCGTTCACGCTGCCCGGCTTCGCCACCGGCGAGCGGACCAAGTCCAACGCCGAGCGCCTGTCCGAGGCCCTGGGCGTCACGTTCGAGACGATCGACATCACCGAGACCGCGCGGCTCATGCTGGCGAACCTCGGGCACCCGTTCTCGCAGGGCGAGCCGCAGTACGACGTCACGTTCGAGAACGTCCAGGCGGGCCTGCGCACCGACTACCTCTTCCGCGCCGCCAACCAGCGCGGCGGCATCGTGCTCGGCACCGGCGACCTCTCCGAGGCGGCGCTGGGGTGGTCGACGTACGGCGTCGGCGACCAGATGTCGCACTACACGGTCAACACCGGCGTGCCGAAGACGCTGATCCAGCACCTCATCCGCTGGGTGATCAGCTCGCAGCAGTTCGAGGACGAGGTCGGCACCGTGCTGGCCGACGTGCTCGACACGGAGATCAGCCCCGAGCTCGTGCCCGCCGACCCGGACCAGGAGATCCAGTCCAGCGAGCAGAAGATCGGGCCGTACGACCTGCAGGACTTCAACCTGTACTGGTTCCTGCGCCACGGCTTCACGCCGTCGCGGATCGCGTTCCTGTCGTGGCACGCGTGGCGCGACCTCGAGGCCGGCGTGTGGCCGCCCGGCTACCCCGAGGACGACCGCCGCGCCTACGACCTCGCCGAGATCCGGCGCTGGCTCCAGGTCTTCGCCCAGCGGTTCTTCGGGTTCGCGCAGTTCAAGCGCTCGGCGATGCCGAACGGGCCGAAGGTCGTCGCCGGCGGGTCGCTCTCGCCGCGCGGCGACTGGCGCGCGCCGTCGGACTCGTCGGCGACGATCTGGCTCGACGAGATCGAGCGCTGCGTCCCGGAGTCCTGACCTACCCCGCCGCGCGCTTGTACGGGTCGGGCGGGAACCAGCCGCGGGCCACGACGGCCTCGGACCAGGAGCCGAGGGTGTCGACGAGGCGGTCGACGTCGTCGCCCAGGGCGTCGACGAGGGGCTGCTGGGCGAGGTCGGTGGCCGCCTCGACCCCGTCGCGGAAGCGGGCGCCCTCGGCGGACAGGGCGTCGCCGTCCACCAGACCCCGCGCGCGCAGGCGGGCGAGCGCGGCGTCCATGGCCTCGGGCGACCAGCCGCGCGTCGAGGTGTACTCCAGCAGGTCGAAGCCGACCCACAGCTCGGTGAGCACGTTCGACTCGATGCCGTCGAGGCCCGCGGCGACGCAGGCGGCGACGTGGGAGTCGCCGCGGTGCTCGCGCAGCAGCGTGGTCGCGTGCCACAGGCGCCCGTACGCGTCCCGCGGCCAGGGCAGCGCGCTCATCCCCGCGGAGAGCGGGCGCCCCATGACGTCGACGGGGTCGAGCGCGACCCGCAGCGGCTCGACGACGGCGTCGACCTCGGCCTCGCGGACGTCGGCGAGCACCGCGCGCAGGGCGGCGGTGCCGGCGCGCTCACGCATCCCGCGCAGGTCGGCGACCGGGCACGCCGCCCGCGCCTGGTCCCACAGCCCGCCGACGAGGCCGGGCTCGAACACCGCGAACGCCGCGGCGACGACCGTCCCCTCGACGTCCCCGAGCACCGACGCGCGCCCGCCGACGTAACCGCCCAGGAAGTCGAGGCCGGCGTCGCCGCTCTCCTTCGCGGCCGCGTCGCTCCACACCGTCACCATCGCGAGCGGTTCGACCGCGTCCCGGAGGCGGCGGGCGGGCGTGGCCTCGGTGCGGGGGTCGACGACCGGCGCCGTCCGTGGTCGGCAGAACACAGAACGGGCCTCGTCGAAGTCCATGGTGCACAATCGTTGCCGGTGACCGGGCTCACGTCCAGGTTGACGGAAGGGTTCCGGTGGGCCGAATGCCGACTCGACGCGCGGGCGACGGTCTGATCTTCTGACCCTCCCGGCACGGGCACCACTGGAGGACCCTCGCAATGACCATCACCCCCACCCGTTCCACCTCGATCTTCGGCAACTCGGTCAAGCGCACCGAGGACGACGGCCTGATCCGGGGCGCCGAGGACTACACCGGCGACCTGCCGATCGAGGGCTCGTACCACGCGGTCTTCGTCCGCTCGCCCATCGCGCACGGGACGATCACCGGCATCGACGCCGACGAGGCGCGCTCGATGCCCGGCGTCGTCGCGGTGTACGTCGACGGCGAGCTGAACGTCAACGACCGTCCCGGCCTGCCCGGCGTCGTGCCGGACGCGATGAACCGCCCGGCCCTCGCGCGGGGCAAGGTGCGCTTCGTCGGCGACATCGTCGCGGTCGTCGTCGCCGAGACCGCCGGCCAGGCGCTGGACGCCTCCGAGACCGTCTTCGCCGACATCGAGCCGCTGCCCGCCGTCACCGACATCGAGGCCGCGCTCGCCGACGACGCCCCGAAGCTGTTCGACGACCTCGGATCGAACCTGGTCGCCGGCGACGGCACCGGGGCCGTCGAGGGCATCTTCGACAGCGCCGACACGGTCGTGAAGCACACCTTCTACAACCAGAAGCTCGCCGGCGTGCCGATGGAGCCGAACGCCTGCGTGGCGATCCCCGGCGACGGCGACAAGATCAAGATGTACGTGTCGAGCCAGGGCCCGCACGGCGCCCGGGACGCCCTCGCGGGCGACCTCGGCGTCGACGGCGCGAACGTCCACGTCATCGCCCCGCGCGTCGGCGGCGGCTTCGGGCCGAAGATGCACGCCTACCAGGAGTGGGGCATCGTCGGCGCCGCCGCGCGCGCTCTCGGGCACGCGGTCCGCTGGACCGAGACCCGCTCCGAGAACATGCTCTCGATGGTCCACGGGCGAGCCCAGGTCCAGTACGTCGAGATGGGCGTGAAGTCCGACGGCACGATCGTCGGCCTGCGCGCCACCGCGATCGGCGACGCCGGCGCCTACCCGGTCCTCGGCACGATCCTGCCGAGCCTGACCCAGCTCATGGCCCAGGGCGTCTACCGGATCCCGGCGATCGACTTCACGTGGAAGGCCGTCGCCACCAACACCACGCAGATCGGCGCCTACCGCGGCGCCGGGCGACCCGAGGCCACCCAGATGCTCGAGCGGATCATCGACATCGCCGCCGACGAGATCGGCGTCGACCCGCTGGAGATGCGGCGCAAGAACTTCCTGACGCCGGACCAGTTCCCGATGACCAGCATCACCGGCGCCCAGTACGACAACGCCGAGCACGCCAAGGCGCTCGACACGGCCCGCCAGGCGGCGGGCTACGACGCCCTGCTCGCCGAGCAGAAGGAGAAGCGCGCCGCGGGCTCGCGGACCGCGATGGGCATCGGCGTGGCGTCCTACGTCGAGGTCACCGCGCCGCTGGGCCTCGACGTGGAGTTCGGCTCCGCGCAGGCCCACCCGGACGGCACGTTCACCGTCAAGGCCGGCACCAGCGCCCACGGCCAGGGCCACGAGACGGCCTTCACCCACATCGCCTCGCAGATCCTCGACGTGCCGATGGACAAGGTCCGCCTCGTCCAGTCCGACACCGAGCTGGTGGCCCGCGGGGCGGGCACCGCGGGCTCGCGGTCGCTGCAGACCGGCGGCAGCGCGATCTGGACGGCCTCCGAGCAGCTCGTGTCGCGGGCCCGCGAGATCGCCGCCCACATGCTGGAGGCCTCGCCCGACGACATCGAGCACGTCTCCGGCGGCTTCGGCGTCAAGGGCATCGCCGACACCCAGGTCACCTGGGCGCAGGTGGCGACGGCGTCCGAGGACGGCACGGGCTACGACCCCGGTGTCGGTGGCAAGCAGCTGCTCGAGGAGCTCGACTTCACCCAGGGCCAGTCGAGCTTCCCGTTCGGCTCGCACATCTCGGTCGTCGACGTCGACCTCGACACCGGCATGGTGAAGCTGCGCCGCCACATCGCCGTCGACGACTGCGGCCGCATCCTCAACCCGATGCTCGTCACCGGGCAGCAGCACGGCGGCATCGCGCAGGGCATCTCGCAGGCCCTCTACGAGCGCGTCACCTACGACGAGGACGGCAACCCGACCTCCGGCAACCTCGCCTCGTACGTCATCCCCTCGGCCGCGGACCTCATCTCCTACGAGGCCACCAACACCGAGACGCCGACCCCGCTCAACCCGCTCGGCGCCAAGGGCATCGGCGAGTCCGGGACGATCGGCTCGACGCCGGCCGTGCACAACGCCGTCGTCGACGCGCTGTCGCACCTCGGCGTCAAGCACGTCGACATGCCGCTGACCCCGGAGACGGTGTGGCGGGCGATCCAGGGCGCCGCGGGCGGCGACCCGGCCAACCGCCCGTCCGCCGGCCCCGAGTACGCGGGCGAGCCGGGCCCGCAGCACTGACCGACATGTGAGCGGAATTCCCGGCTATGACCGGGAATTCCGCTCACATAGTCTGCGGCGATGGTCGCGTGGTTGGGGCACGCCCCGCTGCCGCTGTTGGTGGTGACGGTCTTCGCCGCGGTCTACCTGGCCGCGGCGCTGGTCCTCGCCGGGCTCTGGCTCGCGCGCCGGTCGGGCCATGGCGAGTCCCTGGGTCCGCTGAGCCCGGGCCTGCTCTCGCCGATGGGCCTGATCTTCGGCCTGCTCGTCGGGTTCCTCGTCGCCGACGTGTGGGCCGACCGCGACGACGCCGCGGCGGCCGTGAGCCGGGAGGCCAGCGCGCTGCGCGACGTGGATCTGCTGATGGGGGCGTTCCCGGCCCAGCACGCCGACGTGCAGCGGCTGCTGGCCGAGCAGATCGACCAGTACGTGGCCGACGAGTGGCCCGAGATGGCCGACGGCGACGCCACGCTGACGGTCGCGCCCGCCCGGCTCGTCGCCGTGCAGTCGATCGTCCTGGCGCTGCCGGTGCAGACCGAGGGCCAGCGGGTGGCCCAGGACCGCCTCGTGACCGCGGTCGACCAGGCCCTGGAGTCGCGGCGCACCCGCCTCGTGCTCAGCGGGTCGGCGATCGACCCGCTGCGGCTGACGGCGCTCTACCTCGTCGCGCTCACGACGCTCGCGGCGATGGGCTGCATCCACGCGGACCGGCTGCGCCGCGCGGCGGTGTCCCTCGCGCTGCTCGCGACGGCGATGGCGCTCGCCCTGACGCTGCTCTGCGCCCAGGCGGCCCCGTTCGCCGGCTACTTCGCGATCGACCCCGACCTGTTGCTGCAGGTCCGCCCCTGACGTGCGTGATCTTCTGAGCTATCGCTCAGAAGATCACGCACGTGGGGTCAGCCGGGGAGGACCCAGCCGACGGGGTCGGCGAGGCGCAGGGCCGCCTCGGGGCCCCAGGAGCCCGGCGCGTAGGGCTCGGGGGCCCGGTGGTCGTCGAGCACCTCGGCGGCGGCGATCCAGACGTCCTCGAGGCCGTCGGGGCGAGTGAACAGCGCGCGGTCGCCGCTGAGCACGTCGTGGATCAGGCGCACGTACGGCGGCAGCGGGTCGCCGCCGGACAGCGTGTCGAGCGGGATCTGGGTCCACGTGGTGCCGAGGTCGGACGACGCCCCGGGAGTCTTCACGTTCATCGACAGGGCGAGCGCGCCGTCGCCGGCGAGGTCGAAGCACAGCACGTTGCCGCGCGTCGGCAGGTCGCGCTCGTCGACCGGCCCGTCCTGGGGGTCCCGGAAGATCAGGTTGACCTTCTGGTGGCTCTCGGCCATCCGCTTGCCGGTGCGCAGCAGGAACGGCACGCCGCGCCAGCGGTCGGTGTCGATCCACAGCCGCGCGGCCACGAAGGTCTCGGTGGTGGAGTCGTCGGCGACGTGGTCGAGGTCGCGGTAGCCCTCGAACTGCCCGCGCACCACCTCGTCGCGCTGCAGCGGGCGGAAGTGCCGCACGGCCTCGTCGCGGGCGGCGGCGACGTCGTCGGCGCGGAAGGTCGGGGGCGGGTCCATCGCGACCTCGGCGGCCACCTGGAACAGGTGCGTGACGAGCATGTCGAGCACGGCGCCGGTGGCGTCGTAGAACTCGGCGCGGTCGGCGACGTCGAGGGTCTCCGGGACGTCGATCTCCACCGCGGCGACGTGGTGGCGGTCCCAGGAGCTGCCGAAGAGCCCGTTGGCGAAGCGCAGGGCCCGCAGCTCCTGGGTGGCCTCCTTGCCGAGGAAGTGATCGATCCGGAAGACCTGCGACTCGTCGAGGACCTCGTGCACGACCCGGTCGAGCTCGCGGAAGCTCTCCAGCGAGGTGCCGAAGGGCTTCTCGTAGACGACCCGGGAGCCCTCGGCCAGGCCCTGCGCCCCGAGGGCGCGCGTGTAGTCGCCGAACGTCGTGGGCGGCAGCCCGAGGTAGTGGACGAGCTGGGCGTCCTGCCCGATCTCGCCGCGGGCCTCCGCGATCCGGTCGAGCAGCTCGCCGGGGTCGTCGGCCGTGAACCCGCCGCCGGCGAAGCGCAGCCCCGCGGCGAACTCGTCCCAGGGCCCGTCCTCGGGCGTCAGGCCGCCGAACTGCTCCAGGGCCTCGCGGACCTCGTCGCGGAACTCGTCGTCGGTCTTGGTGCGGCGCCCGTTGCCGATCAGGCGCCAGTCGTCGGGCAGGAGCTTCTCCTGCACGAGCCGGAAGAACGACGGCAGCACGAGGCGCTTGGCCAGGTCGCCGGTGGCGCCGAACAGGACGAAGACGGTGGGGCCGGGTGTGGCCTCTGATGACTCGGGCACCAGCGCATCGTGCCCGTCATCCGTGGGGGCCGACACCCGGAGACCCACCGTCGTGGCTCAGCGACGCGAGGCCACCAGCTCGCGCGCCTCCTGCTCGGTGGACACCGACGGGTTGGAACCCGGCAGCGGCTTGCCCGCGGTCTCCCGCAGCGACAGGAGGACGACGGCGCCGACGACCCCGGCGAAGATCAGGTACACCGCCGGCCAGTACGCCCAGCCCGTCCCGAGCACGACCGCGGTCATGATCAGCGACGTCGTCCCGGCGAAGGCCGACACGAAGATGTTGAACGAGATCGCGAGCCCGCCGTAGCGGATCTCGGTCGGGAACAGCGCCGGCAGCGTCGACGGGCAGGTCGCCGAGAAGAGGATCAGCAGCAGGCCCATGACGGCGAGGCCGATGCCGACGAGCGGCACCGAGCCGCTCTTGAGCACCAGGATCATCGGGAACGCGAGCACGACCGTGCCGATCGAGCCGACCCACAGGACCGGCTTGCGGCCGACACGGTCCGACAGGCGGCCCAGGAACGGGATGACGAACACCGCGACCCACAGGACGGCGATCTGCAGCCACTGCGACGTCGTGCTGTCGATCGCGGTGCCGCCGACGACCTGGACGTTGTCCTCGAGGTAGGTCGGCATGTAGCTGGTGAGCATGTAGTTCGGGATGTTCCAGGCCACGACGAGTCCGCCCGCGGCGAGCATCGCGGGCCAGTAGGTCCCGAACAGTTCCTTGAGCCCGGCCGAGGCCTGTTGGCCCTCGCGTTCCTCGGACTCGGAGAGCAGCGTCTGGAACGACGGGGTCTCCTCGAGCTTCACGCGCAGGTAGACACCGACGATGCCCAGCGGCAGGGCGATGAAGAACGGGATGCGCCAGGCCCAGGTCGACGCGAACTCCTCGGTGGAGACCAGCGGGATGACGGTCGCGACGGTCGCGCCGAGCGCGTAGCCGATGAACGTCCCGCATTCCAGGAAACTGCCGAAGAAACCGCGGCGCCGGTCGGGGGAGTACTCGGCGATGAACGTCATCGCGCCCGCGTACTCACCGCCGGTGGAGAAGCCCTGCACGACGCGGCAGAGCACGAGGAGAATGGGCGCCCAGATGCCGATCGATTCGTAGGGCGGGATGAAGCCGAGCAGGAACGTCCCGATCGCCATCATGATGACCGTGATCGACAGGACCTTGGTCCGGCCGATCCGGTCGCCGAGCGGACCGAAGAACAGCCCGCCGAGCGGCCGCACGAGGAACGACACCGCGAACCCGGCGAACACGCCGACCTGCGCGAGCGTGGGGTTGTCCGGCGGGAAGAAGTTCTCCTCGATCGTCGTCGCCAGGTAGGCGTAGACGCCGAAGTCGAACCACTCGGTGATGTTGCCGACCGCCGCCGCGCCCACGGCGCGCTTCATCGTCGCGGTGTCGGTGACGGTGACGCCGTCGGGCACTCCGCCTCCGTCACCCGCTTCCGTCTGCGTCATGTCGTTCTCCCCTCGCCCCCGACGGGATCGCGTTGAGTCCGATTTGACGGAAACGACCCGAAAGTCGTTAACGCCCGTTTACATCTGCTTGCTTGTCGGACACTACTGAAGTCGGACGGGGGACACAGGGTGAACGCGCGCGGTTGCTGTGAGTGGAGTCATGCCGTGCGGCCGGGGCGCGACGGAACATCACCCCGGCCCGATGCGTCTCTCGCTGTGGGCGCAGACAGCGCCCACGGTTCGCAAGCGCACGCGGACCGGTCGGGTCATCCGGACCCGGTCGCCGGCCTCGGCGCGTGCACGTGGTGAGGAGGAGCCGTCATGGCGGCAGTGTTCATGGGCATGATCGTGAGTGCGGGAGCGGGCGTCGGGGTGGCTGCCACCCTCGTCCGGCACGCGCAGCGCCACTGGGTCGCCCGTCCGGCGGCCGTGGAGGCCTGAGCCCCGATCTCTCACGTACGGGCCGTCCCGCGTCTGCGGGGCGGCCCGTCGTCGTTCCCGGGGGTCGTGCTCAGCCGTCGGGGCGCAGGTCGGCCTGCATGAGCACGGTGTCGGCCCACTGCCCGTTCTTGTAGCCCACCGACGGCATCCGGCCGACCTCGACGAAGCCCTGACGGCGGTGCAGCACGATCGACGGGGTGTCGTGGCGGGAGCCGGCGAGGGCGGCGATCACGGCGACGACCTGGCGGACCTCGGTGCCGCGCAGCGCGTCGAGCAGGCCCGCGAGCAGCAGCGAGCCCAGGCCGCGCCCGGCGGCCTCCGGGGCGATGTAGACCGAGTCCTCGACGGTGTACCGGTACGCGGCGTGCGGCCGGAACCGTGCGGCGTACGCGAAGCCCTCGATCTCACCGTCCACCTCGGCGACGAGGAAGGGCAGCGTGGGGCCCGCGGCGACGATGCGCTCGCGCCAGAGGTCGTCGGAGGGCGGTTCCTCGACGAACGTGGCGATCGACTGCAGGACGTAGCCGGCGAAGATCGCCGCGACCCGCTCCGCGTCCTGCGCGGCGGCGGGACGGAGCACACCGGTGGTGGTGGCGGGATCCGTGGTCACGCACCCGATTCTGGACCATCACCCCGGCCCGCCACGACCGTCCGACCTACTCCACGCGCAGCAGCGTGAACTCCCACTCGCCCGCGGGCTCGTTGTAGCCGGTGCGCTCGTAGATGGCGGTCGGCCCGCCCCCGGCCATGTCCGAGACCGTGCGACGCAGGCCGTGGTCCTCGCTGGGCAGCGGGATGCGCTGGAGCAGCGGGGGCTCCTCGCCCGCGCTGTCGGGCTGCGTGATCGACCCGACGCCCTGCAGCGGACCGTTGACGTACCGGACAGCGAACTCCATGTGCCCTCCCTGGCGAGATCGGCACACCCTACGACCCCGGCCCGCGGTCGTCACCGCCACCATGCGGACCTGATTGCCCCGATCGGCCGACCGTTGGGGCCCGGACGACCACGTAAAGTCATCCTCGTGCGGTCCGCTCTCCTCCTCCTCGGCGGCCTGGTCCTCATCGGGGCCGGGATCGCCGTCATCGCGCTCGAGGTGCCCGGCCGCTGGGTGCTCGGACCGGCGCTGATCGCGGGCGGGCTGCTGGCCAAGGTCGCCGGGTTCCTGCTCACCGGCGACGCGCCGCCGAGCGGCTCCGGGCGCACCGTGACGACCCTCGGCACCGCGGGCGCCGAGCGCCCCCGCAGCGGGCCGACGGCCGGACGCACCTCGGCGCTGCGTCGGGCCCGCACGGCGCGCACCGCCCGTGCCAGCGAGGCCGCACGCGTCGCCTGCGAGGGCGCCGCGACGCACCGGCGCACCGCGTCCTGAGCTCCCCGGTGGCGGGCTAGTCTCGGCACGTGGCCGGCGCCTGGGAGTACGCGACGCTGGAGATCTCCGCGGTCGGCCTGTCCGAGGACGCGGCGGGCGAGGCCGGCGCCGAGTGGCAGATCTACGCGATCGGGCCGTCCGACGAGCTGATCCTCGAGGAGTACCGGCCCTACCGCGTCGCCTGGGCGCGCGTGTACGCCGAGCAGCTCAACAGGCTCGGTCAGCAGGGCTGGGAGCTCGTCGCGCTCGCCGGCCCGCAGGGTGCCCTCGTCCCGAGCGCACCCGGGCGTGCGCCGGGGACGGCGCCGCACGTCGTGGAGACGCGGTTCGTGCTGCGGCGACCCGCCTAGACCGGCCACTGCTCCTGGCGCCACGCGGCGTCCCAGAACATCCACTCGTAGCGGCACGTCGTCACGTAGTGCTCGCGGACGCGCTCGTGCTCGCTGTCGCCGAGGGTCGGCCCGACGCGGTCGGTCACGGCCAGCACCGCATCGACGACCGCCTGGAACTCGTCGCCGCCGTACATCGCGATCCAGCGGGCGTAGAGCGGGTCGGGGGAGGAGTCCGCGAGGAGCGCCTCGCCGACCCGCGCGTAGATCCAGTAGCAGGGCAGGACCGCCCCGAGCCCTTCGGCGAACGAGCCGCCGTGGCACGTGGCGAGCAGGTAGCTGGTGTACGCGGTGGTGGTCGGGGCGACGGGGACGTCGGCGTCGCTCGCGGTACCGAGCGCGTCGGCGAGCTCGGCGTGCATCTCCTGCTCGGCGGCGATCGCGCCGGCGGCGTGCTGGGCGAACATCACCGTGTCGGCCTCGGTGGGCGCCCGCGCCGCGAGGACCGCCAGGGCTCGCGCGTAGCCGCGCAGGTAGTGGGCGTCCTGCACGACGAAGTGCCGGAACGCCGCGTGCGGCAGCGTGCCGTCGGACAGGCCGGTGAGGAACGGGTGCGCGCGCACCGCGTCGTAGATCCCGGCGCCCGCGTCCCAGAGCTCGTCGCTGAAACCCACGCGAGCACCCTGTCACGGCCCGATCCGATGTCGCAGTGAGATCATCGCGGGGTGCTGGCGGCCTCCGGGGTTCCGAGCGAAGGGCACCTTCGCTCGGAGAGACGGGCGAGGGGCGCCCCTCGCCGAAACGGGCCGCTCGCCCGGGCCGCGGGGCTCGCGCTCGGCGTGCTCGCCGACGCCGTGCTCGGCGACCCCCGCCGCGGCCACCCCGTCGCGGCGTTCGGCGCCGTGGCAGGCGCGCTGGAGCGGCGCTGGTGGGCCGACCGGCGCGGGCCCGGCCTGGCGTACGCCGCGGTGCTCGTCGGCGGGGCGGTGGGCGCGGGGGTGCTCGCCGAGCGCGTCAGGCACCCCGTCGCCCGCACCGCGCTGACCGCCGCGGCGACGTGGACCGTGCTCGGCGGGACGTCGCTGGCCGGCGAGGGCACGGCGATGGCGACGTCCCTGCAGGCGGGCGACGTCGACGCCGCCCGGGCGCGGCTGCCGCACCTGTGCGGGCGCGACCCCTCGGCCCTCGACCCCGACGGGCTGGCGCGCGCGGCGCTCGAGTCGATCGCCGAGAACACCGCCGACGCCGTCGTCGCGCCGCTCGTGTGGGGCGCGGTGGCCGGGGTGCCGGGCCTGCTGGGACACCGGGCGGTGAACACGCTGGACGCGATGGTGGGCCACCGGTCGGCGCGGTACGAGCACTTCGGCTGGGCCTCGGCACGCGCCGACGACGTCGCGGGCGTCGTCCCGGCGCGCGTGTCGGCGCTGGTCACGGCCGCGTGCGCGCCGCTGGTCGGCGGGCGCCCCGGCGACGCGTGGCGGGCGTGGCGCCGCGACGCCCCCGCGCACCCCAGCCCCAACGCCGGCCCCGTGGAGGCGTCGTTCGCGGGCGCGCTCGGCCTGCGAGTCGGCGGGCGCACCGTCTACCCCTACGGCGTCCAGGACCGCCCGGTGCTCGGCGACGGCCGCCCGCCCGCGGTCGCCGACCTCCCGCGCGCCGTCCGCCTCTCCCGCGCCGTCGGTCTCGCGACGGCTCTCCTGGCCGTGGCTGTGTCAGCGTGGCAGCCACGCTGACAATCCAATGCCGCACGCCGACAGGGTCAAATCCCCCTCGATCTTCTACCGTCGGCCGTAGCGGTCCGCCAGCTTCTCCTCGGTCGGCGACGGCGCCTGCGCGTCCCAGTGCGTGCCGTCGGCGGCGTCGCGCGGGTCCTGGCGGTCGCGAGGCCGCGGTTCGAGCCCGTGCTCGCGGCGGTACTCCAGGCGCGCGAAGTAGATCCACGCCCCGATCGCCATCAGCCCGAAGATCAGCCACTGCCAGGCGTACGAGTACGACGGGTTCGGGTCCGGCGGGGGGAGCGGGACGGCGGTGATCACCCCGGGTTGGCCGGGGAGCAGCTGCACGTAGCCCGGGCTCGTCGCGATCCCGCCCGCCGCACCGACCGTGGCGGCGTCCGCCGAGTACACCTGGCGCTGCCCGTCGGCGACGACCGCGGGACGGGTCGGCGCGCCCTCGTCGAGGCGCTGGTAGCCCGCGACCGTCACGGTCCCGCCGGGCGGCGCGGGGATCGGCGGCAGCGCGCCCTGCCCGTCGGTGCGCACGTACCCGCGGTCGACGAGCACGGTCTCGCCGGTGCTGGTGACCAGCGGGGTCATGACCTCGCTCGCCGGGTGCCCCTCGATGCTGCGCAGGCGCACGAGCACCTGGCCCTCCGGGCGGTACGTGCCGGCGACGGTGACCTGGCGCCACGCCACGTCCGCGCCGGGTGCCGCGCCGGGGGCGACGAGCTCGCCGCGCGGCACCGGCGCCGTCGCGACCGCCCTGGTCAGCGCGGCGTTGTCGCCGTCGCGCTCGTCGCTGCGGTGGAACTGCCACGGCGCGAGCAGGTAGTAGCAGGCGAAGGCGAACGCGGCCACGACGAGCGTCAGTGCGATCCACCCGGGTTTCAGCAGGAACCGCACGGGCCCAGGTTACGACGCGATCCGCGAACAGACGGTGAGCGCCCGGTCGCCGTACCCGCCCCCGAAGAGCTCCGCGTGCACGAGCAGCGGCCAGAGCTGGTGCAGCCCGACGCGGTCCCGCCAGCCGTCGGCCAGCGGCGCGGCTTCGTCGTACGCGGCGAGGATCGTCTCCAGCTCGGGCGCGCCGAAGAGCGCGAGCATGGCGAGGTCGGTCTCGCGGTGCCCGCCGTGCGCGGCCGGGTCGATCACCCATCCCCGCCCGCCGGACCACAGCACGTTCCCCGTCCACAGGTCCCCGTGCAGGCGCGCCGGCGGCTCGGACGGCCCGGCGACGTCGTCGAAGCGCGCGCAGGCCCGTTCGACGAGGGCGAGGTCGTCGCCGCGCAGCGCCCGGCGGGCGTGGGGGAGGACGCGGTGCTCGGCGTACCACGACGGCCAGTGCTCGCCGGTCTCGTTGACCATCCGCGCCTCGCCGATCCACGCGTGCACCGGCCCGCCGGGCGGTGGTGCGCCGAAGGCGGATGCGCCGGCGGCGTGCAGCGCGGCGAGCCCGCGCCCGAACGTCTCGGCGGCGTCGCGGTCGGCGCGACCCGACGGCACGCGCGTCGACACCATCCGGCCCTCGGTCTCCCCGAGCACCTCCGGCACGCCCACGGTGCCGGGATCGGCGAGCCAGCGCAGCCCGGCGGCCTCGGCGGCGATCGCGGACGGCTCCGCGGACTTGACGACGACCTCGGTCCCGTCGTCGAGCGTGGCCATCTGCACGCCGCCGCCGGTCCCGGCGAGCAGCGACCCGACCGACGTCACGGCGCGACCCGCGCGACCAGCCCCGGCATCGCCGCCTCGACCATGTCCATCACCTCGTCGAACCCGCCGGGGCCGCCGTAGTACGGGTCGGGCACCTCGGCGCCCTCGGGTGCCTCGGGGTCGAAGGCGCGCAGCAGCACGACGCGCTCGGGGTCGGCGCCCGCCGAGACGAGGTCGCGGGCGTGGTCCCGCGTGGCGGCGACGAGCAGGTCCGCGGCGAGCAGGTCGGGGTCGATCTGACGCGCGCGGTGCCGCGTCTCGTAGCCCCGGTCCCGCAACGTGGCCGCCGCGCGCCGGTCCATCGGCTCGCCGACGTGCCAGTCCCCGGTCCCGGCGCTGCTGACCGTCACCGCGTCGGTCAGACCGGCGTCGGCCAGCCGCGCGCGGAACACCTTCTCCGCGACCGGCGAGCGGCAGATGTTGCCCGAACAGACGAAGACGACGTGCACGGACGCCATGATCCCGGTGCGGCGCGCGACGAGCGAGGGGCGCCCTCGCTGCCTCTGACGCAGCGAGGGAGTCCCTCGCTGCGGTCAGGCGGCCACCGCGGGCCGGCGCAGCATCGCCGCCGTCGGGCGTGCCGGCACGGAGGCGGCGGAGGGCAGCAGCTCGATCTCGAGGAGGTCGTCGGCGAGCTCCGTCAGGCGGATGCGGGGCACCTCGAACGCCCGCGCGATGGCCTTCCCGTGGGTCGCGACGTCGTCGAACGTCTGGCCGGCCCCGAGCCGGATCGTGAAGCGCTCCGACCGGCCGAGGACCACCTGGGTGATGCGCGGTTCGACGCGGTGGACGCGGCCGGAGAGGTACATCCGCTCCGACAGGCCGATCTCCGCGACGGCGTCGCGCCAGCGCGCGTGGATGGCGTGGCGCCGCTGACCGGCCACGGAGTGCCTCACGGCACCGGGGCCGCGGCGCAGCGGAGCCCACCAGCGTTCGGCCGCGACACCGAGCGCCCGCCGGCTCCTCGTCACGATCGTGTCGGGTGCTGTGGTGGTCATGGTTCCCCCTCGTCGACGGCGGCGTGTTCCCCCTGCTCACGAGGCTGATCCGGCGTCGTCCGGGCCACGAGGGGGCATGCCCCCGCTGCCGAGGGGTACGCCCTCGGATCGACCGGGGGTACGCCCCGCCGACGCCGCGAACGGGGACTTCGAACGCATAGAAGCAGCGAATGCCACGTTCGCTGCAGCACCCCGCGCGCCCGCACCGGGACACCACCGCGCCGGTGGGCAGAATGGGCGGTCATGATCACCGCCCCCACGACGACCGTCGCCGACGCCGTCGCCGCGCTCGAGGCCGCGTACCCGCCGGCGCTGGCGCACGACTGGGACGCGGTGGGGCTCTCGGTCGGCGATCCGGCCGCGCCGGTGCGCCGGGTGCTGATCGCCGTGGACCCGCTGCCGGCGGTCATCGACGAGGCCCTGGAGACCGGCACGGATCTCCTCGTCACCCACCACCCCCTGCTGCTGCGCGGCGTGCACGCCGTCGCCACCACGGCGCCGAAGGGCTCCGCGATCCACCGGCTCATCCGCGGCGGCGTGGCCCTGTTCACCGCGCACACCAACGCCGACGCCGCGAACCCCGGGGTGTCCGACGCCCTCGCCGACGCGCTCGGCGTCACCGTCGAGCGCCCCCTCGCGCCCGAGGACGACGGCACGGTCGGCATCGGACGGATCGGCACCCTGGAGCAGCCCGAGACGCTGGACGCCTTCGCGACGAGGGTCGCCCACGCCCTCCCCGCGACCGCGTGGGGCGTGCGCGCCGCCGGCGACCCGGCGACGATGATCAGCAGGGTCGCCCTCTCCGGCGGCGCCGGCGACTCGATGCTCCACCTCGCCCGCGCGGCCGGGGTCGACGTCTACGTCACCGCCGACCTGCGCCACCACCCCGCCACCGACCACCTCGCCGAGCCCGGCGCCCCCGCCCTCGTCGACGTCGCGCACTGGGCCTCCGAGCACCCCTGGTGCGCGCAGGCCGCGGCCGTGCTCGCCCGGGCCGCGCCCGACCTGGACATCACCGTGTCGACCATCCGCACCGACGCGTGGACCGTCGGTGCCCCGTCAGGAGCCCTGATCCCATGAAGGCCGACCCCACCGCCCAGCGCCGCCTGCTCGACCTGGCCGCGCTCGACGCCGAGCTCGCCCGCGCCCAGCACCGCCGGCGCACGCTGCCCGAGCAGACGGCGGTGGAGGAGGCCGAGACGACGGTGCGGGCCCACCGCGACGCGGTCGTGCGCGCGAAGACGTCGGTCAGCGACCTCGGCCGCGAGGTCGCCAAGCTCGAGCAGGAGGTCAACCAGGTCCGCACGCGCGAGGAGCGCGACCGCGGGCTCATGGACTCCGGCAGCGTCTCGGCCAAGCAGATGACCGACCTCTCCCACGAGCTCGACACCCTCGCCCGCCGCCGCGGGGTGCTGGAGGACGAGCAGCTCGAGGTCATGGAGCGCCTCGACGCCGCCGAGACCGACCTCGCCCACGAGCAGACCGAGCTCGACACCGCCGAGACCTCCCTGACCGACGCCGTCGAGCGCCGCGACGGCGTGCTCGGCGACCTCGACGTCCTCGAGGAGCGCCGGGGCGCCGAGCGGACCGAGCTCGCCAAGGACCTGCCCGCGGACCTCGTCGGGCTCTACGACCAGCTCCGGGCCCGCTCGGGCACCGGGGCCGGGGAGCTGGTCGGCAACCGCTGCGGCGCCTGCCGCCTGGAGATGGACCGCAGCGAGCTGCGCGACGTCGGCGCGGCGGCGCCCGACGACGTGGTGCGCTGCGAGCAGTGCGGGGCGATCGTGGTCCGGACGGCCAAGGGAGCGACCGCATGACCACCGCCGGCTCCTGGACCGGGCGCGGGAGCACCGCACCGACGCGGGTCCTGCTGCTGCGCCACGGGCAGAGCCCGCTGTCGGTGGAGCGCCGCTACTCGGGGCGCGGCAACCCCGAGCTGACCCGCGAGGGGCTCGAGCAGGCGGCGGCCGCGGCCACCGCGCTCGCCGCCCGCCACGTCGCCGCCGACAGCCACATCCGAGCGGTGATCAGCTCGCCGCTCCTGCGGGCCCGTCAGACCGCCGAGCCCGTCGCGGGCGTCCTCGGCCTCGGCGTCACCGTCGACGAGCGCCTCACCGAGACCGACTTCGGCACCTGGGAGGGCCTGACCTTCTCCGAGGCCGCCGCGCAGGACCCCGAGGTCCACCGCGCCTGGCTCGGCGACAGCGCCGTCAGCCCACCCGGGGGCGAGAGCTTCGACCTCGTCGCCGGCCGCGTGGACGCCGCCCTCGACGACGTCCTGGGCCGCTTCCCCGGGCAGACCGTGGTGATCGTCAGCCACGTCACGCCGATCAAGCTGATCCTGCGCCGCGCCCTGGACGCCGGCCCGCAGCTGCTCTACCGGCTGCACCTCGACCTGGCGTGCCTGTCGGTCGTCGAGTTCTGGCCCGACGGCGGCGCCTCGGTGCGGCTGGTGAACGACACGTCATACCTGGCCTGACCCCGACTCCGCCGCCTCGAGCTTCTTGATCTCGGCCTCCAGGCGGACCAGGACGTCGATCTGCGCGCGGGAGTAGAGCTCGCGCATCGCCGTGCCGATGGTCTCGCCGGCCCGCTTGCGCCCGAGCGGGCCGTCGGTCGCGATGTCGGGCACGGGGTGGGCGACGCGGACCGCGCGGGTGGGCCCGGCCATCCGCTCGGCGAGGTCCTGGCGCGCGGCCTCGTCGGCGTCGACGGGCAGGTCGTCGAACTCCTGGAACGACGGGTCCTGGGGACTGTCCTGGAGCAGCTCCGCGTACGCCTCCAGGCCCTGCGACCCGAGCACGCGGCTCATGACCACCGAGAAGGACCGGTCGGCGTCGGAGAGCTTGACGTTCTTCGCGGCCGCGGCGAGCTCGGGCGGCAGGTCGGTCGGCACCGCCTGGTTGAGGATCAGGCCGAGCTCCACCCGCGCGCGCTGCAGCCGCTCGATCGTCTCGGCGAGCTCGGCGTCGAGGGTGCGCAGCGCCTGCTCGGGGTGGTCGTCGGCGTCGCCCATCTCCTGGATCTGCGCGAGCGAGAACCCGAGGTCGGTCAGGCGCTTGATCCGCAGCACCCGCACGAGGTGCGCCACGCCGTACTGCTTGTAGCCGTTGGCGCGCCGCTCGGGCTCCTCCAGCAGCCCCACCTCGTGGTAGTGCCGCACCGCCCGCAGCGTCGTCCCGGTGAGCTCGGCGAGCTGGCGGGTGCTCCACCCCATGGGTCCGTCCTCCTGATCGCGGCGGCGTACCCGCACAGTGCAGACCGTGCCGCTACGGCATGGTCAAGAGTGGTCTGCGTCACGTCCCCTCGATCTTGAGTGTGCCCCGACGGCCGGGTGCGTGCTGTGTCCCGTCACGGCTCGACGGGAGGAACGAGATGACGGGCGACCGGACCCGCGCCAGCAGCACGATCTTCTTCGTCTCCTACGGGCTCTCGCTGCTCGGCCAGGGGATCGCGTCGGTCGTGCTGCCGCTGATCGTGCTCGCGCGGACCGGCGACGTCCTCGCCGCCGGCGTCCTCGCGACGGCGACGACGACCGCTGCCGCGATCGCCGGCCTCGTCTCCGGGCTGCTCGTCGACCGCGTCGACCGCCGGTGGGTCTCGATCGCCGGCGACCTGCTCGCCGCCGGCACGGTGGCCGCGCTGCCGGTCGTCGACGCCCTCGTCGGGCTCACCATGGGCTGGTTCCTGGTGCTCGGCGTGCTCGGCGCGGTGATCCGCGTGCCGGGCATGACGGCGCGCGAGACGCTGCTGCCGGCCCTCGCGCGCCTCGGGCCGGACTCCCTGGACAGGCTCGTCGCCACCCGCGAGACGGTCGGCAACGTGCTCATCCTCGCCGGTCCCGGCCTCGGCGGGCTGCTCGTCGCCGTGCTCGGGCTGACGCCGATGGTCATGCTCGCGACGGCCACGACGAGCCTGCTCGCCGCGCTGACGGCGCTGGTCATCGACCCGCGCGCCGGTGCGGTGCCCGCCCGGGAGCGGCAGGCGGGCTCGTCGGTCCGGCGCGCCGTGGTCGACCTCGTCGACGCCTGGCGCTTCCTCGCCCGCCAGCGCCTGGTGCTGGGCGCGACGCTGCTGACGTCGGTGCTCGCCGCCGTCCTCGGGGCCCTGCAGAGCACCCTGATGCCCGCCTACTTCACGGGCGAGGGCCTCGCGGGTCTCACCGGGCTGACGCTGTCGGCGATCGCGGGCGGCAGCATCGCCGGCTCGGCGCTCTACGCCGCCGTCGCCGGGCGGCTGGCGCGGCGGACGTGGTTCGTCGTCGGGATGCTCGGCACGCTCGCCGGGTTCGGCGCGGTCGGCAGCATGGCCGCGCCGTGGGTGGTGCTCGCCGGCGCGGTGGTCGTCGGGCTCACCTACGCCCCGGCGGGGGCGCTCCTCGGCGTGGTCATCGTGGAGGCCACGCCCGACGTCATGCGCGGGCGCGTTCTCGGCGCGCAGAACACGGTCACGCTCGCCGCGCCGGCGATGACGAACGCCCCGCTCGCGGCGGTCGCGGCCGGCGCCGGGCTGCCGGTCGCGGGGCTGGTCCTCGCTGGCTTCGTCGGCGTCGCGGCGGTGCTGGCGCTCGTCGCGCCGGCGTTCCGGGCGCTGGACGTCAGAGCCACTCCAGCCACGCCCCGCCCGGATGGGCCAGACCCAGCACTTCTCCGGACGACGTCCCGTCCCGACGCACCGACAGGTGCCCGATGACACCGGTGACCCCGCCCCGCGTCGCCTCCAGCGCGCGGGGCGGGACGCGCAGGTACTGCGTGCTCTCGCGGCCCTCCGCGCCCAGCGGCACGAGCGGGTCCACGGAGATCCACTCGACGTCGCGGCCGAGCTCCAGCAGCGAGCGCCGGAACCCGGCGCGCTGCTCGTCGGTGAGGAAGACGGTGACGTAGGTGTCGACGACCACCAGCAGCGCGTCCTCGGGCATCCGCGCGCACAGCGCGGGCAGGTCGTCGACGAGGTCGGCGCGCACCGTCGTCGCCGGGTGCGTCCGCGCGATCTCCGACGCCGCGGCGAAGCGGTCGACGGCGGAGGTCTCCGGGGGGATGCAGGCGGCGAGCCAGGCGCGCACGCGCTCGTCGTCGAGGTCGAGCGGCTCGACGTCGACCCCGAGCCGAGCGGCGATCTCCGGCATCCGCGCCGGCAGGGGGGCGGGGCGTCCGCGCAGCTCCGGGGCGAGGGTGAGCGCGGCGTCCGGCGTACCGAGGGTGCGGCCGCCGAAGTCGTAGCGGTAGCGGTCGAGGTGCAGCCCCAGCCCCGCGCCGGTACCGAGGTCGACGAGCGCGATCGGGCGGTCCGGGTCGAGGCGGGACAGGACGGCGACGACGTCGGCGCTCCGGGCGACCTCGTTCATCTGGTACCGGTGCTCGGCGCACAGCCGGGCGAGCTCGTCGGCGTTCTCGCGGGCGAAGGCGACCAGCGCGGGGCGGAACCCTTCGTCGAGCGGCGGCTGCCCGGACCCCGGCACCGGGAAGTACCCCGCGAGCGGTGCGGGCGCGAGGCGCGTGACGAGGGCGCGCAGGGCAGCGCTGAGCAGCAGCGGCGGCAGGCGGTCGAGCGGGATCGCCGCGGCGAGCTCGAGCAGGTCGGGCTCGTCGGCGATCGAGCGGAAGAGCTCGGCGGTGAGCGCCCAGCTCGGGGGCGTGTCCGGGCCCGACCAGCCCGCCGCGACTCCCTGGGCCTGCTCGCGCACCCGGGCGCGCGTCTCCACGTCGGCAACCGTCACGGAGGCGAGCTTGCCGAGCGGCGGGCCGGCCGCGCAACGCGGCCGGCCCGGGCGACTCAGATGGTGTCGAGCTCGGCGACCGCCTCGGCGGGCAGCTCCAGGTCGGCCGCCGCGAGGTTCTCGCGCAGGTGGGCGCGCGACGACGTGCCGGGGATGAGCAGCATCGTCGGCGAGCGCTGCAGCAGCCACGCCAGGGCGGTCTGCTGGGGCGTCGCGCCCACGCGCTCGGCGACGCGGGCGAGCGTGTCGGACTGCAGCGGCGAGAACCCGCCGAGCGGGAAGAACGAGGTGTAGGCGATGCCCTCGGCGGCGCAGTGGTCGACGAGGTCGTCGTCGGTGCGGTGCACCAGGTTGTAATGGTTCTGCACGCACACCACCGGCGCGATCGCGCGGGCCTCGGCGAGCTGTTCGGGGGAGACGTTGCTGACCCCGAGGTGGCGGATCAGGCCCTGCTCGCGCAGGTCGGCGAGCGTGCGGAAGGCCTCCCCGAGGGACTCGGAGTGGTCGTCGGAGACGCGCAGGTTGACGACGTCGAGGCCCTCGACGTCGAGCCGCCCGAGGTTCTCGTGCACCTCGCGGACGAGCTCGTCGGGCGAGGTGTCGAGGTTCCACGACCCGTCCTCGCCGCGGCGGCAGCCGACCTTGGTGACGATCCGGACGTCCGCCGGGTAGGGGTGCAGGGCCTCGCGGAGGATCTCGTTGACGATGAAGGGGCCGTAGTAGTCGGACGTGTCGATGTGCGTGACGCCGCGGTCGACGGCCTCGCGCAGGACGGCGACGGCCTCGTCGCGGTCGCGGGGCGGCCCCATGACGTGGGGGCCGGCGAGCTGCATGGTGCCGTAGCCCATGCGGGTCAGGACGAGGTCGTCGGCCAGGGCGAGGCGGTCGGTCAGCTCGGAGGTGGTCATGGACCCAGGGTTACCCGCCCGCGACGCCCGGGGGAGCGAAGGATCGTCCTGGTACATCCCGTACCCCCCACCGAGGGCCGGGCGAGCGGATGATCGGACCCGTGAGCACGGGTGAGCTGGCGGCAGCGCTGCGGACCTGGCGGGACCGCACCGACCCCGCCGACGTCGGGATGGCCGTCAACGCGCCGCGGCGTGCGCCGGGCCTGCGCCGCGAGGAGCTGGCGCTGCTCGCCGGCATCTCCATCGACTACGTCGTGCGCCTCGAGCAGGGCCGCACCCGCACGCCGTCGGCGCAGGTGTGCGCCGCGCTCGCCCGCGCCCTGCGCCTGTCCGACCACGAACAGGCGCACCTGTTCCGCCTCGCCGGGCACGCCCCCGACCGCGGGCGCATCTCCCGCCGGGTCCCCGCGGGCGTGCGCCGCATCGTCGAGGCGCTGCACGACCACCCCGTCGCCGTCCTCGACGCGACCTGGACGCTGATCTCCTGGAACCCGCTCTACGCCGCGCTCATGGGCGACCCGAGCGGGCTGACCGACCGCGGGCGCAACGCGCTGTGGAAGCAGTTCACCGAGGGGCACACGAACGCCCGCGTGCAGCACTCGGCGCAGGAGCGCGGGGTGCTGGTCCGCTCGATGGTCGCGGACCTGCGCGGCAGCACCAGCCGCTACCCCGACGACGCGGACCTCGCGACGCTGATCCGCGACCTCTACGCCGCGAGCGAGGAGTTCGCCGCGCTGTGGGACTCCGGTGTCGTCGCCGGTCACCACCAGAGCCGCAAGACGGTCGTGCACCCCGAGGTCGGCGACGTCGTCGTCGACTGCGACACCCTGACCACCGCCGAGGACGACCTGCGCCTGCTCGTCTTCACCCCGGCGCCCGGCTCCGACGCGCGCGGCCGCCTCGACCTGCTCGCGACGGTGGGCACACAGGCGATGACCACCGCCAGTACGTAGTTCGCGCCCTGTCCGCCGCCCCCGGACGGTTCCAGGCTTCTCCTGAGCCTGGATCGAGCACGGGGAGCCCCGGATGACCACCACCACCGACACCGCGACCGTCGTCCGCGGGATCTACGACGCCTTCGGCCGGGGCGACGTCCCCGCCGTCCTCGGGGCCTTCGACCCCGAGATCGAGTGGTACGAGTCCACCGGGCGCATCCGCGGCACGTACCGCGGTCCGCAGGGCGTCCTCGACGGCGTGTTCGTGCCGATCAGTGAGGAGTGGGAGGGCTTCACCGTCGACACCGAGCGCCTCGTCTCCGAGGGGGACGTCGTCGTGGCCGTCGGCACCTACCGGGCCACCTGCCGCGCCACCGGCAAGGCGATGACGTCGCGCTTCGCCCACGTGTGGGAGCTGCGGGACGGCCGCGCGGTGCGCTTCGAGCAGATCGCGGACACCGAGTCGTTCAACGCCGCGCTGAGCTGAGTCGTCTCACCACGACAGCACCAGGGCGAGCGCGCCAGAGCAGAGTCGCCAGCGAGCCGGCCGCTGACTGTCGATACGTATGTCTACGAACTGCCGGAACCTCCCGGGTCGGCGCAAGCTCGCTCTACGAGCCCACTCCGACCAGGGAACCGCCATGAGCACCGTCGTCACCGACAACGTCGCCCTCATCCGCAGCGCCTACGAGGCCTTCGGACGGGGCGACATCCCCGCCGTCATCGATGCCCTCGCCCCCGAGGTGCTCTGGATCGAGACCCAGGGCGGGCCGTACGGCGGTGTCTACGAGGGCCCGCAGGCCGTGCTCGAGGGGATCTTCGCGCGCGTCGGCACCGACTGGGACGGGTTCGTCTGCGACGTGGAGCGCGTGCTCGCCGACGGCGACACCGTCGTGGGGATCTGCACCTACCGCGGGACCTACCGCGCCACGAGCCGGGCCATGGCGGCGCGTGTGGTCCACGTCTGGGAGGTGCGTGAGGGCCAGGTCCAGCGCATGGAGCAGTTCGTCGACTCCGAGCAGCTCAACGCCGCCGCGCGCTGACTCCGATCCTCACCACGAGAGCACCACGGCGAGCGCCCCGGTCCCGGCGAGCAGGCAGGCCGGGACCGTCGCGAGCCCCGCGACCGTGAACGTCCCGAGCGGGGCGGGCACGCCGCGGGCGGCGAGCACGCGCCGCCAGAGCAGGGTCGCGAGCGAGCCGACCGGGGTGAGGTTCGGCCCGACGTTCACGCCGATCAGCACGGCGAGCACGGCACCGACTGCCGGGGCCGGCCCGAGGGCGGCCAGCAGGACCAGCGTCGCCGGCAGGTTGTTGACGACGTTCGCGAGCACGGCCCCGATCACGGCGAGCCCGAGCAGGGCGGCGAACGAGGTGCCCGCCGGGAGCAGGCCCGCGACCAGGTCGCCGAGCCCCTGCTGGGTCACCGCAGCGACCACCACGCCGAGGGCCAGGACGAACAGGCAGAACAACGGGGAGGCCGCGCCGACGACGTCGCGGACGCGGGTGCGGCGGGTGACGAGCGTGCGGACCGCCAGGACGGCCGCACCGGCCACGGCCACCCACACCGGCTCGACGCCCAGCGGCGACACGACCGCGAACCCGAGCAGCGTCGCGCCCAGGACCGCGAGCGCGACGCGGGGGACCGGTGCCTCCTCGTCCGGGCCGCGGGGGTCGGCGGGGACGGCGAGGTCACGCCGGAACGTCAGCCGCAGCCCCGCGTACTCGACGACGAGCACCGCGAGCTGCGGCAGCAGCATCAGCCCGGCGAAGCCGAGGAACGTCAGCCCGCTCGCCTGCAGGGCCAACAGGTTGGTCAGGTTGGCGACGGGCAGCAGCAGCGACCCGCTGTTGGCCAGGTGCGCGCACGCGAAGGCGTGCGGGGCCGGGCGCGCGCCGAGGCGCCGGGCGGTGTCGAGCACGACCGGGGTCAGCAGCACCACGGTCGCGTCGAGGCTCAGGACCGTCGTCGTCAGCAGCGCGGCGACGACGACCAGCACGAACAGGCGCCGCGGCCGGTGCTGCGAGTGGTGGGCGAGCAGGCCGCCGGCCCAGCGGAACACGCCCTCGGCGTCGGCGAGGTGCGCGAGGACCAGGACCGCGGCGAGGAAGCCGACCGTCGGCCCGAGCTCCCGCACCTCGTCCCAGGCCTGCTGGACCCCGAGCAGCCCGGTCAGGAGCACGACGGCCGCCGCCGGCACGGCGGCCGACGCCTCGGGCAGCGCGCGCGGGCGGGTGACGGCGACGACGAGGACAGCCGCGAGCAGCGCGACCGCGAGGACGGTCACCGCAGGAACAGGTAGATCGCCACCGCGACGCCGAGCACGACGACGCTCCAGCGCAGCACCCCGTCGGGCATCTTCTTGGCGACGGCCATGCCGAGGAAGCCGCCGATCAGCGTGGTCGGCGCGAGCAGGAGCACGGCGAGCCAGTCGACGGGGGCGAAGAGCGCGAAGAGGATGACGGTGACCGTGCTCGTGACCAGCGAGAGCAGGACCTTGACGGCGTTGAGCCGCTGCAGGGTGTCGTGGGCGAGCAGCGAGAGCACGGCGATGAGGACGACGCCCAGCGCGCCGCCGAAGTAGCCGCCGTACACCGCGGCGACGAAGATCGTCGGGAGCAGCACCTTCGGGTTGTCGGCGGTGCGCTCGCTGCGCCCCGTCCACTTCTTGATCCAGGGCTGCGCGCCGAGCGTGAGGCTCGCGAGCAGCACCAGCACGGGCACGACGGCGTCGAACACCGACTGGGGGAGGATCAGCAGCAGCCCGCAGCCCAGCGCCGAGCCCAGCGCAGCGACGATGCTTGTGGAGATCAGGCGCCTGCGCTGGCCCCGCAGCTCGTTGCGCGCGTTGACCGTCGAGCCCGCGTAGCCCGGCCACTGCGCGACGGAGTTCGTCACGTTCGCCGGCAGGGGCGGCATCCCCACGGCGAGCAGGGCGGGGAAGACGATCAGCGACCCGCCGCCCGCGACGGCGTTGACCGCGCCCGCCAGCAGCCCGAGGGCGGCGAGCAGCACGATCTGGAGCACCGACGGGTCCGACACGGTGCGCGACGCTAACGGTCCGGGCCCCGGTAGGCTCGCCGGCGCGGACGAGTCGGCCGGGCGACCGCGGCGGCCCCACCAGGGTCGTCGAGGAAAGTCCGGACTCCACAGGGCAGGGTGGTTGCCAACAGCAACCCGGGGTGACCCGCGGGACAGTGCCACAGAGAACAGACCGCCACCGGGTCCGCTCGGTGGTCAGGGTGAAACGGTGGTGTAAGAGACCACCAGCGTCCTGGGCGACCAGGACGGCTCGGTAAACCCCACCCGGAGCAAGGTCAAGAAGGTGCCCCGCTCGCGGGGCACTGCGCAGGTCGTCCGAGGGCTGCCCGCCCGAGACCTGCGGGTAGACCGCTGGAGCCCGCCGGCAACGGTGGGCCGAGATGGATGGTCGCCACCCACGCTCCCGCGAGGGACGTGGGCACAGGATCCGGCTTACAGGCCGACTCGTCCGCCCCGCACCCCGTGACCTCCTCGAGGGAGGATCCGGTTCTCAGGGCGTCGTCTCGTCGCCGGTCCAGTCGCGGTTGAAGCCCCCGAGGTGCCGGTGGTACATGTCCTCGCCCGGGTGCTGGGTGAACTCGACCTTCACCGAGTCCTGGTCGAGGCCTCCGACGTCACCGCACACGGCGATCAAGGCCTCAGCCAGCTCGGCGCGGGTCTCGCTCGATCGACCCGCGCGGACGTCGCACATCAGGAGCGCCGCTTCCTGCGGCTGATCACCGGTGCACCGCCAGACCCCGCCCTCGCCGAGATCATGGATCGCCACCGTGATGATGTGCGGCTGGACCTGCATGATCCGCGCGTACACCTGCCCCATGCACTGTGCCAACAGTTGCTTGGTCGCGACGTCGTAGCGGCGCGGGGCATCGAGCTGGAGCGACGGCACGGCGATCGATCGTAGGCCTCGGCCTCGCATCGGGTGGCGACGCCTGTTCGATGGCGGACAGGAGTTGACCGCCTCGGTCAGCAAGATCGTGTCATCCGGTCGCCAGGGAGGCACACGATGTACGCACCCGCTCAGCACGACGAGGCCACCGGCCTGGTCCACTACATCGACCAGCAGCTCGCGGCCATCCGCGCCGCCGCGTTCGGTCTGACCGAGGAGCAGGCGCGCGCGACGCCGTGCCGCAGCGGGCTGTCGGTCGGGGGGATCATCAAGCACACCGCCCAGGGCATGCGCGGTGCCCTGGAGAAGGTGCGCACCGACGTCACCGAGCAGTCGATCGACGAGGCGGCCTACGCCGCGTACGCCGACGGCTTCGTCGTGCGCGACGACGAGACGGTGGCCGCGATCCTCGAGGATTTCGACCGGTCGCGGGCCGAGCTGCTGACCGCGGTGGCCGCGTCCGATCCGGCCGGCGACGCCATGGCGCCGCCCGCGCCGTGGCACGGCGTCTTCGAGGCCCGGCCGATCCACCGGCGGTACTACCTGGTGCACCTGCTCGAGGAGTTCGCCCGGCACGCGGGGCACGCCGACATCGTGCGCGAGCAGATCGACGGGGTCGCGGTGCCGGCGCTGGTGCTCACCCTCGACGGGGCGGGCGCCAACGACTTCTTCCAGCCCTACCGTCCGGCGCCGGGCACGCTCCTGGCGTGACGGAGACGGCCCGCTGACCGGTTCCGCGCCTACGATCCCGTGGTCCGACGGCGAGGGGGCACGGTGAGCGGGACCAGGGTGTTGGTGGCGGGGGCAAGCATCGCGGGGCCGGCGCTGGCCCACTGGCTGCACCGGCGCGGGGCCGAGGTGACCGTGGTGGAGCGGGCCCCCGGGCTGCGGCCCGGCGGGCAGGCCGTGGACGCGCGCGGGGTGGCCAAGGACGTCATCGTCCGGATGGGCCTCGACGCGCCGGTGCGCGCGGCCCGCACCCCGACCGCCGGCGCGTACACCGTCGACGTCGACGGGCACGTGCTCGAGACCTTCCGCGCGGAGGACGACGGTGGCGACGGATTCATCTCGGACATCGAGATCCTGCGCGGGGACCTGTCCCAGGTCCTGCACGACGACACCCGCGACGGCGTCGAGTACGTCTTCGGCGACCGCATCGCCGAGATCAGCCAGGACGCGGACGGGGTCGACGTCGTCCTCGCGGGCGGCGACCGCCGGCGCGTCGACCTGGTGATCGGAGCGGACGGGCTGCACTCGGGCCTGCGGGCCATGGTCTTCGGGCCGCACGAGGAGTTCGTCCGCCACCTCGGGCACGTGCTGGCCTTCTACAGCGTGCCCAACGAGTTCGAGCTGGACGACTGGCTGATCGACTGCCAGGAGCCCGGCACCGGGCGCTCGGCCGGCCTGCGGCCCATCCACGACGCGACGCGGGCGATGGCGATGTTCTCGTTCCCCTCGCCCGACGTCGGCTTCGACCACCGCGACGTCGCGGCGCAGAAGCGCCTCCTGCGCGAGCGGATGGACGGGATGGGCTGGTGGGCCCCGCGGATCCTCGCCCACCTCGACGACACCCCGGACTTCTACCTCGACCAGGTCGCCCAGGTGACGATGGACCACTGGTCGACAGGACGGGTGGGGCTGATCGGGGACGCGGCGTTCAGCTCGTCGCCGATGTCGGGCCAGGGCACCGGGCTGGCCCTGGTCGCCGCGTACCTGCTGGCCGGGGAGCTGGCCGCCGCCGACTGGGACCCGAAGGTCGGCTTCGCCGCCTACGAGGACCGCATGCGCTCGTTCGTCGAGGCGAACCAGACGATCGGCCGGTGGAACGCCGAGAGCCGGATCCCCGGGGCGACCGTGGATCCCTCCCAGTGGGACATGGCGGTGATCGAGCGCGCGATCAACGGCATCGACCTGCCCGACTACGCCGGGGTGCCGGACTCCCGCGCGTAGGCCCCTACATCCCGAGACGGGTCCGCCGGAGGGCGTCGATCGCGCCGGCGGGCCCGTGCACGTCGACGTGCGCGGCGTCCTGACGGCCGAACAGGTAGAGCAGCAGCTCGCCGGGCGGCCCGTGGAGCAGCACCGACGGCTCGCCCCGCCGAGCCCGGAGGCGCTGTCCCGTCCCCGCCCGTTCGAGCACCAGGCCGACACCGCGCAGGCGGCGCGCGAGGACCCACGGTGCCTGCCCGAGGTTGCGCCACAGAGCGTCGTCCAGGGCGCCGCCGAGGTCCCGTGGGTCGTCGGCACGCGCCCGGCGGACGTCCTCGTGGTGGACGAAGAACTCGTTGAGGTTCGGGTAGCGGCGCACCCAGCCGAGCCGGAAGAAGCCCGGTGGCGGCCCGGACCGGATCGTCGCGACGAGAGCGGCGAAGTCCTGCCGGGTCAGGGCCGCCCGCCGGCGTTCCGCGTAGCGGCCCCACGCGCCGGGCACGACGAGGCCGGGGCCGGCCGGGAGGTCGTGCTCGCGCAGGACGAGATGGGCGGCGAGGTCGCGGGTCGTCCAAGCGCCGAGCATGGTCGGCGCGTCCGGGCCGAGCTCGTCGAGGAGGTCGCAGAGCCGTGCCCGCTCGGCGGCGTCGAAGGGCGGGTCCGCCATCAACGCAGCGTACGTACTTCCCGCCAGGAGGCGGAGGACGGAGCCGTGGGCCTGCGACCGTGACGACGCCGGGCCGCACAGGGGCGTCCGGGTCGACCTCGGGGGTGACCGATGTACGTGATCCACATTGCCGTGAGCCTGAAGCCGGGCCGCGCCGACGAGGCGCTCCGCAGCCTCACCGACCACATCGTGCCGATGAGCAAGCAGCGGCCCGGGTTCGTCAAGGGCACCTGGTACGGCGACGGCGAGTCGCAGGGCTTCGCGCTGCTCACCTACAGCTCCCGGGAGCTCGCCGAGCAGGCCGCCGCGGACATCTCGTCCACCGGTCCCGGCGCCGACGACCCGATCGCCCTCGAGTCGGTCGACGTCTACGCCGTGCAGGCCGAGGCCTGAGGGAGCTCAGCCCGGCACCCGCACGTCCTCGCGCTGGCCATGGCGGCCGGCGAGCCGCGAGACTGGGGCCGTGCGCGTCACCCGCATCCACACCGACCTGCGCGTGCCCGACATCGCGGCGGCCCGGGAGTTCTACGCCGGCTACCTCGGCCTGAGCGACGAGAGCATCGGCATGGACTGGGTGACCCGCCTGTCGTCGCCGGAGTCCGGCGCGAACCTCCAGCTCGTCACCCGCGACGCGACGGCCCCCGAGGACCCGGTGGCGTCGATCGCGGTCGACGACGTGGAGGCGGCCTACGAGGAGGCCCGCCGCCGCGGATTCGAGATCGTGCACCCGCTGACCACCGAGCCCTGGGGTGTGCGCCGCTTCTTCGTCCGGGCCCCGGACGGCAACGTGCTCAACATCCTCCAGCACCGGGAGTAGCCGGAGACCAGCCTCACCATCCCCTCGCCTGGCCCGGCCCGTCCCGCGTTGCGATCATGGTGACGAGCCCCGGCCGACCGGGGTTCCTGGACGAGCGGCGCCGTACCCAGAACGCGACAAGACGGCAGCCTTGCGAGGTCCGTCATGGCGTGGATCGTGCTCGTCGTCTCCGGGGTGCTCGAAGCGGTCTGGGCGACCGCGCTCGGGAAGGTCGACGGGTTCTCCCGTCCCGCCCCGCTGATCGTCTTCGTCGCCGGCCTGGTGCTGAGCATGGTCGGCCTCGCCGTCGCGATGCGCTCCCTGCCCACCGGTACGGCGTACGCGGTGTGGGTCGGGATCGGCGCGGTGCTGACCGTCGCCTACGCGATGACCACCGGCGGGGAGTCCGTGAGCCCGCTGAAGGTCGCGTTCCTGCTCGCGATCGTCGGCGGGGTCGTCGGGCTCAAGGTCATCACCTGAGCCGGCGTCACGGCGCCCGCGTGCCCAGCTTTCCCTCGGCGACGAGGACGCCGAGCACGTCCATGATCGCGCGGCAGCCGAGCTGGGCGGTCGAGTCGGCGGTGTCGTAGGGCGGGGAGATCTCGATGACCTCCATCCCGCAGATACCCTCCTTGGCGATCGTGCGCAGCGCGCGCAGCGCCTCCCGCGGCAGCAGGCCGCCGGGCTCCGGGGAACCGGTGCCCGGCGCGATGCCGCCGTCGACGGAGTCGATGTCGAAGGACAGGAACACCGCCGCGGCGTCCTTCCAGGCCACCTCGAGCGCGATCTCCACGGCCTTGTCGATGCCGAGCTTCTCCACGTCACCGATGGTCATCACCGTGGTGTCGCGCTCGTAGGCGACCGAGAGGCCGGGCCGCGAGCCGTACCAGCCCCCGATCCCGATCTGGACGAGGTTCTCCGGCGGCACGTTCGGGATGTTCGTCGCGTGGAACCAGTGCGTGGTGTGCATGCGCTCGTCCATGTCGCGCTCTTGGATGTCGATGTGCCGGTCGAAGTGGATGATCCCGACGTTGCCGTCGACGTACTTCGAGATGGCGCGCACGTCGGGGTAGCCGATGGAGTGGTCGCCGCCGATGATCACCGGGAAGACGCCCTCGGACACGACGTGCGAGATCGCGCGGTCGATCTGGTCGAACGTCTTCTCGATGTTGGACGGGATGACGAAGACGTCGCCGGCGTCGCAGAGCGCGAGCTCCTCGTCGAGGTCGACGCCGAGGTCGAGGCTGTACGAGTCGTAGACCGCGGAGATCCGGCGGACCGCCTGCGGGCCGAACCGGCAGCCCGAGCGGTAGGTCGTGCCCATGTCGAACGGCACCCCGACGACCGCGGCGTCGTAACGGCCGACCTCGCGGATGTCCTCGCAGTAGGGCGCCTTGAGGAACGTGTTGATGCCGGCGAACGCGGGCTGCGCGCCGCGCGAGAACGTGCTGATGCGCCGGTCCTGGACCGACTCCGCGGCCTCGAGCCCGTACTCGAGACCCTGCTGCACGGCGCGGTGCTGGGCCGTCGCCGGGATCTGCGCGAGGCGCCGCAGCCCCTGCATCCCCTGCAGGGTCGAGCGGTCGAAGCCGTGGGTCTGCTCAGAGCTGTCCGTCATCCTGGGGCCTTCCCGCGTCGGTCGTGCTCTCCGGGACGACCTGTCCCATCGACTCGCTCTCCTGGACGAACCGGCGGTCGGGGCGGCTGACGAGGAAGTACGCCAGCCCGACCGCGCCGAAGCACGCGAGCCCCAGGAGGAACGCGTAGGTCTGCCACCACGGCAGCCCGAGATCGCGGGGCCACGCGATGTTGATCAGCTCGAAGGTCAGCCAGAGCACCGCGACGATGTTGATCACCAGGCCGGCGGTACCGACGCCGCGCTCGCCCTTCGCGCCCCGCCACCGGCCGCGCAGGCGCAGGTAGAGCAGGGCGACCACCGGGGCGAGGAACCCGACGTAGTAGGCGCCGGTGGCGAAGGCGACGAGCACCGTCAGGGCGTTGGCGTAGACGAAGGCGAGCGCCGAGAGGACGGCGACCAGCGCGACGGCGTAGAGGGGCGTCTGGTTGCGGGTGGAGACCCGCCGCCACACCCGCGAGAGCGGCAGCATCCCGTCGCGGGAGTAGGACCAGACGACCCGGACGCCGGTGGCCTGCACGGCGATCCCGCAGGCGATGAACGCGATCACCACGACGACCAGGAAGGGCTTGGCCGCCCACTCGCCGAGGCCGGCCACCACCGCGTCGGAGACGGGGTCGGCGGACGCGCCGCTGATGACGGCGCCGATGTCGGGGTGGGCGAGCACCAGTGCGCAGGCCGCGAGCATGTCCACCGCGCCGACGGTGATCAGCGAGACGACGATCGCGCGCGGCACCTGACGGCGCGGCTCGCGGGTCTCCTCGGCGACGCTGCCGCAGGCGTCGAACCCGAGGATCACCCAGCCGCCGATGGCCAGCGCCGCGATGAAGGCGGGCAGGAACGGGACCCCGTCGGGCGTCAGGGAGGTGTCGACGAGGACGCTCACCGGCTCCACCCGGAACAGCGAGATCAGGACCACGCCGATCCCGATGCTCGCCACCAGCTCGCAGGCGATCCCGATGTTGACCACCCAGCGCAGCAGGTGCAGGCCCGCCGCGTTCACGGAGGTGAAGATCGCCATGACGATGAGGCCGAGCAGCACGCTCTGCGCCGTGGTCGGCTCCTCCCAGCCGAGCAGCTGGCCGAGGAAGAACCCGCCGCCGTAGGCGACGGTGGACAGCGTGAGCACGAGCGCCCACATGTAGATCCAGCCGGCCCACCACCCGTACGCGGGGCCGATCAGGCGACGCGACCACTGGTAGATGCCGCCGGCCAGCGGCCACCGGCTCGCCAGGTGGGCGTAGACCAGGGCGACGAAGAGCTGGCCGACCAGGACGATCGGCAGCACCCACACCCAGGCGGGCCCCGCCGTCTGCGCGCCGAGGGCGACGACGGTGTAGAGGCCGACGATCGGGGAGATGAAGGCGAACCCGAGCGCCCAGTTCGTCCAGAAGCGCAGGACGCGCGGGAGCTCCTGGCGGTAGCCGAACTCGTTCAGCAGGCGGTCGTCCTCGGCGTGCGAGGTCGTGCCCTGCCGGGTCGGCGTCGTGGCCTCGTCCATGGCCCGTCCTGTCCGGTTGCTAGAACAAGTGGGGCCGTCAGTAGAGGGGTGTCCGACGGGGGTGTCAAGGCTCCCTCAAGCCCGTGAGCTGCACAGATGCTCATCCTGACCTCTGTCTGAGGGATGGGTTGTCCGGTAGCTTCTTGTCAGGTTGTCCTATCAGCCGAGATCCGCGGGGAGTCGAGGATGGCGAGGTCGAGCGGGCAGATCCCGGGCGGTGCGGGCGCGCTTGACCGGACGAGCTTCGTGCCCCTGTACTACCAACTGCAGGAGCTGCTCAAGCAGCACATCGAGTCCGGGACCTGGCGCCCCGGGGACGCCCTGCCGTCCGAGCCGGAGTTCGCCCGGCACTTCGGCGTCAGCCGTGTCGTCGTCCGCCAGGCGCTCGCGATCCTCGAGGACGACCGCCAGATCCGGCGCGTCCGCGGACGCGGCACGTTCGTCGCGCCGCCCAAGCGGGCGTCGCGGGCCGGTGGTCTGTCGCGCCGCCTCGGGTCGTCGGAGACGGTGCTCATCCTCGACGTCTGCGTGCCGGCGGTGGAGCGCAGCATCCGCGAGCGCCTGGACGCCGCCGACAAGGAGGACGTCCTGCGGGTGACCTCGTTGGTGACGCTGGAGCAGACGGTCCTGGCGATCGCGTACTCGTTCTTCCGCCGGACGGACGCGAGCTGGCTGGAGGAGCGCCTGCACGTCGGCCGCCACCTGCCCGAGGGGCTCTCGCTCGCCGACCACGGCGTCGTCCTCGGTCGCTCGCAGATGTCCATCGAGACCAGCCAGTGCGGGCAGTTCGAGGCCGACCGCTTCGGCGTCCCGCACCGGACGCCGGTGTTCCTGGTGCTGTGCACGGAGTACCGGTCGACCGCGTCGGGCGACCGGCCGTTCGAGGTCGCCCGCGTCGAGTACCGGGGCGACGTCGTGCAGCTGCGCCTCGACACGGGGACCGACCGGGGGAGCGGTCTCGAGGCCGTCGTCGGACCCGGTCGCTAGGAGGAGACCGGCTGCGCGGCCGGGCTCGTCTCCTCGTCCGGGACGAAGCGCAGGACGTCGCCGGGCTGGCAGTCGAGCACGCGGCAGACGGCGTCGAGGGTGGTGAAGCGGACGGCCTTGGCGCGCCCGTTCTTGAGCACGGCGACGTTGGCCGGCGTGATGCCCACCGCGTCGGCGAACTCGGCGACCGACATCTTGCGGCGCGCGAGCATGACGTCGATGTCGACGACGATCATCAGACGACCTCGTCGAGCTCGCGGCGCAGCACCGTCGCGTTCGCCAGCAGGCCGCGCATGACGAGCATGAGCAGGACGTAGGCGGCGCCGCCGACCCCGATCGCCCCGCCGATGAGGATGAGCCCGGGAGCATCGTCGATCTCGCCGTAGTGCACGCACACGGCCGCGACGGGGAGCGCGGCGGCGAAGCCGGCGCCGGTGACGACGCGGACCCAGCGGAACGCGCCGTCGTCGAAGATCGCCTCCCGGCGCACCATCCCGAGCAGCACCCACAGGGCGACCAGCCCGACCTCCAGCGCGCCGAGCGCGGCGACGCCGAGCACGGCGTAGACCACGAGGAAGGCCGGGACCCCGGCCGTGGCGAGCTCCATGACCAGCGGCACCAGGATGGCGACCTGGCCGCCGACGGCGCCGATCCCGATCAGCACGACCAGCAGGCGCAACGTGACGATGACGACCGGACTCATGTGTCGATGGTCGACCGATATCTATCGATGGTCAATAGCTCAGCCGGGCGGACGGCCGCCGGGCGGGGCGCCGGGCGGGGCACCGTCGCCGCTACCGGGGCCACCGGCCGCAGAGGCCGTCGCCGGGTCGATGCGCACGGGCAGCGCGACCGTGTAGCCGCGGGCGACGTCGCCGGTGACGGTCGCGAGCTGGCTCGCGCCGCGGTCGTCGCCGAAGACGCTGTCGCTCGCCAGGCTCACGTCCGCGAGGTTCGCGACCGACTGCTCGTACCCCGGCTGCGCGTACACCGCCCGGCAGGTGTCCTCGGGCAGGGCGACCTGCGAGGTGGCGATCGCGTTGCCGGCGTCGGTGATGCTCCCGGTGCGTGCTCGCTCGGTGGCGGCCCGCAGCCACAATCACTCGATCAGAGGTAGAGGGTCTATCGCGAGTCACTGAACCGACCCTCTATGGTGACCAACGCTGTGACGCGTGTGGTTCCTGTGACGGATGGGATGAATGAGACTGATGCTCACCCCTCGGCAGCGCGTCATCCTGCGCCAGATCGTCAGCCCGCCGTACATCTATCGGTGGGCCGGGCTCCTCACGACGATCGCGCTGATGACCGGCGTGACGTTCGTGGTGCTCAGTGACGTGGGGTCCCGCCAGGTCCTGGCCACCGGACCCGCGCCGGTGGTGGCCACGGGTCCGGCCGGCAAGCCGGTGCGGTCGGCGGCCGACGCCCCTGCGCTCGGCATGCCCGGCATGGCGCGGCCGGCGATCACCTCGTCGCTGCTGACCGTCACCGACACCAGCGTCGACCGCCCCGCCGTCGCGCTGACCTTCGACGACGGGCCGACCCCGCAGTACACGCCGCAGGTGCTCGACCTCCTCGCCGAGTACAACGTCAAGGCCACGTTCTGCACGATCGGGAACCAGTCGGTCGCCCACCCCGAGCTGATGCAGCGGATCATCGCCGAGGGCCACCGCCTCTGCGATCACACGATGACCCACGACGCGACCGTCGGGCAGAACCCTCACGACCTCATGAGCCGTCAGCTCGACACCAGCAGGACCACGATCGCCAACGCCGTGCACCCGCCGGCCACGATCGACTACTTCCGCGCTCCCGAGGGGGCGTGGACCCCGGCGCTCGACCAGGTCGCGGCCCAGACCGGCATGCGGCCCCTGGGCTGGTCGGTGGACACCCTGGACTGGACCCAGCCCGGGTCCGCCGCGATCGTGAACAGCGTCAAGCAGGGCCTGCACCCCGGCGCGATCGTGCTCTTCCACGACGGGGGCGGCCCGCGTGACCAGACGGTCGCCGCCGTGCGCGAGCTCCTGCCGTGGCTCCAGGAGCAGGGCTACCAGTTCGTCTTCCCGAGCTGAGGTCAGTGCTTGCGGACGACCTTCTCCGCGGCGCCCTCGCGCCAGGTGGTGACGTCCATGTGCTCGTCGCCGACGGCCACCGAGGCCGCCCCGACGATGTCCGCCCGGTAGAACTGCTCGAACTCCTGGCCCCGCAGGTCGAGCCCGATGTCCTCGAACACCGCCTCGGCGAAGCGCTGGTGCAGCGCCTCGTCGCGGACGTCCTCGACCCGGCCCCAGAGCTTGGCGTCTCCGTCGGAGACCTGGGTGTCGACCGTCGCGGTGTGCAGCGCGAATCGCGGGTCGGCCCGCAGGTCCTCGAACTTCGCGGTGCTCGGCATGCCCACCAGCCACAGGTCGCCCTCGAGGAACCGCGGCTCCATCGGGCTGATGCGCGGGAAGCCGTCGGGGCGCAGCGTCCCGAGCATGCAGAGGTTGCCCGTGACGGCGTGGCGGCGGGTGAAGACCTCGGCGATCCGGGGCGCGGCGGCGGCGAAGTCGGTCCAGAGAGCCATGGACCGGACCGTAGAGGCGACCCCTGACAATCCGGGCCGTCTCAGCCCTCGTCGTCGAACCGCCGCCGGAGGTTGTCGCGGGCCTGCAGCGCCGCGGGCATGTTCTCGCGGCGGCGGTCGGCGGGTTCGGTGGCCTCGCGGAGCCGTTCGTGCAGCAGTGCCTGCATCGCGGCGGGCACGGTCGGGACGGCGGTCGCAGCATGCGCCTTCGTGGAACGCATGATCCCCACGCTCCTGTACTCGAGCACAGTTCGTGCGTTGTGCACGACGTGCTTCGCGCAGCATAGCGCTGCCGGGGCGCCCGCGACACCGCGATCTGCACCGGTCCGGGGAGCGCGGGGTGCGACCATGTGCGCCATGGGTGAGCCCGCGGAGCCCTTCGCCGATCGCCTGGAGCTCGCGCTGCGCGGCCTGCTCGAGCTGAGCGTCGGCGTCCTCAGCGCCATGGAGGAGGACGTCTCGCCGTCCGACCTGCGGGCGCTGCAGTCGCTCGATCACCTCGGGGGCGCCAAGGTGACCGCGCTGGGGGAGGCGCTCGGCGTGCCGCCCTCCACGGCGAGCCGGATCAGCGACCGTCTCACCGCCGCGGGCCTGATCACGCGGGAGGTCGCTCCGGACAACCGGCGCGCGACGTGGCTCGACCTCACCGCGGCCGGCCGCGCGGTCCTGTCCGGTCTCGCCGACGCCCGCGCCCGCGCGCTGGAGCGCGTCACCGAGGCCATGGGTCGTGAGGAGCGCGAGGCCCTGCTGCTCGGGGCCGAGGGCTTCGCGCGCGCCTACGGATCGCTCGACGGGGCGGCACGCTAGGGGCGTGCGCCGACTCCGCAGCCGAGGGTCCCGGCCGACCTACGGGCATGATCGCGTCGAGTCGGACGGTCGGTCTCGACGCGATCTTCGGCCTATGTCTCGTCGGTCGACTCGGTGGAAGCGTCAGCGATGGCCCGCGTCGGTCGCGCTCCGCAGGGGCGTCCTCGCTCCCGCGGAAACGCTTCAGAAATCGACGCATCCTCACCGAAGAGTTGCCCGCCTCGACCGGGTCGCGATCCGCGGTCTCGGTTTCGTCCGACACGCCCTGCCGCACCGTCCTCAGGTCAGGCTGCGCACGTCGGCGACGTCGAACTCGGCGACGTCCGCCGACAGCATCGCCGCGCCCTGCTCGTCGCTCGGCCCGCTGCCACGGAAGGCCTCGACGGCCTCCTGTGACGCCCAGCGCTCGAAGACGTTGATCCGGCCGGCGTCGAGGAGGTCGGCGCTGATCGCGAAGTCGAGACAGCCCTCCGCGGCGCGGGCCTGCTCGACGACGGCGACGCATCCGGCCAGGTAGCGCTCACGCTCGGCGGGATCGACCTGCAGGTGCCCGGCGACGATGACCACGATTCGCTCCTTCGGTTGAAGTCAGCGATACGATATCAGGACTAGGTGTCGCGCACGATCCGGTTGATCGTCGCGCGCCCGGGCCGGGTCGACCGTCACCGCCGGCGGCTCGGCCGCCGCCCCGCAGACACGCTGCGCGATCGAACTGAGGGTAGCCTTACCGGCGCACGGACCCTACTGTCGTCCCGGAGACCGGCGACACCCGGCAGCACCCGGAGGCGGACCCGTGACCGTGAGCGAGCACCTGCCCTTCTCCCAGTCCCTGCGCCGGGCCACCGCGGCGGCCCACGAGCGGGCGCATCATTCGGCGTACATGGACGCCCTGCTGGGCGGGCGCCTCGCGCTCGAGGACTACGCGACGCTCGTGGTCCAGTACTGGCACATCTACAGCGCGCTCGAGGACGGCGCCGACCGGCTCGCGGACCACCCGGTGGTCGGCGGGTTCGCGGTCGACGCCCTGCGCCGGCGCGACGCGATCGCCGCCGACCTCGCGTTCCTCCGCGGCGGCGACCGGGCCGGCGACGTCGAACCCCTGCCCACGACGGCCGCCTACGTCGCGCGGATCCGCGAGACCGTCGACGACTGGCCCGGCGGCTGGGTCGCGCACCACTACACGCGCTACCTCGGCGACATCGCCGGCGGCCAGGTCGTGCGGGTGCTGCTCGAGCGCACCTACGGCGTCACCGGCGACGGCGCGCGGTTCTACGACTTCGCCGCTCTCGGCCCGGTCCCGCCGTTCCGGGCCCGCTACCGGGGGCTGCTCGACGCCGCCCCGTGGGACGAGGTCGAGCGCGCCCGGATCGCCGACGAGGCGTGCCACGCCTTCGAGCTGAACATCGCGATGCTCCACGAGCTGGCGGACACGGTGCCGCCGGAGCACCTCGCGGCCTGAGTCACGACACCCGGCGGGCCACCGCGAGCCACGCCGGCAGGTCCACGTGCCCGCCGACGGGCACCCGGAGCTTCTCGGCCTGCTCCTCGTCGGGCACCCGCCCGCGGTAGGTGCTCTCGCGCAGCTCGTCCAGCGCCCACCCGGGCCGGGTGAACGCCGCGCGCATCTCGTCGTCGCTGACCTCGGGACCGAACGCGGGACCGGGGGCCAGGCCGAGCAGGACGACGCGGCCGCCGTCCACGACGACGTCGCGCAGGGCGTCGGCGTACCGGGCCTGGTCGTCGCCGTCGAAGATGTGGAACAGGGCGCTGTCGAGGACGGTGTCGAACCCGCGCAGGTCCGCGGGGTCCATCGCGTCGGCGACGACGAAGCTCGCGTCGACACCGTGGGCCGCGGCGACGGCGCGGGCGCGCTCGAGGGCGGCCGGGGCGGAGTCGGCACCGACGACGTCGTAGCCGCGCTCGGCGAGCAGCACGGTGTGCTCGCCGGTGCCGCAGCCGAGGTCGAGCACGCGGCCCCGGATCAGGCCCTCGGCCTCGGCGGCGCGCACGGCGGGTTGGGGCTCACCGATGATCCACGGGGGCTCGCCGGTGAGGTAGGCGTCCTGGAAGCGGGACGGTGCGGGGGTGGCCATGAGGACCTCCGGAGGCTCGTGATCGTCGCTGTCACGAGCCTCCGCCCTCGACCTCGGTCGAGGTCAAGGGCCAGGTCAGTCGTGTGCGACGAACATCGTCGCGCCGCCGCTGGCGAAGTTCGGCACGTCGGCCGCGGCCGCCTGGCCCTCCGCGGAGCCCATCCCGTCCTGCAGGGACTCCATCGAGTCGAAGGACAGCTCGGCGATGAGGTAGTACGGCGGCGGGTTCCCGTCGAGCGACGCGCAGTGCCGGTAGGTGAAGCTCCGGACGCCGGGGATGGGGGCGGCGAGCGGGGCGTGGGTCTTCTCGTAGTACTCGTCGAACGCGGCGGGGTCGGTCGGGTGGCCGTAGAGGACCGTGACGATGTGCATCAGGTCACCCCATCACGAACGACGGCCCCGGAGCCACGGTCTGTTCGCACAGTCCGTGGCGCCGGGGCCGGCGTGTGGGGGAGCGGGAAGGGCTCAGGCGCGCGCGTGCTTCTCGATCACGGCGCCGAGGCCGGGCAGGGCCTCGATGACGTTGTCCTGCGCCTTGGGGCGCAGCTTGCTGTAGATCGAGGTGATCGCGGCGCGGCTGCTGCGCTCGGCGCGGCGGTCGGTGACCGCGAGGAGGGCCTCGGAGGCCTCCTGCGGGCGGGTGCCGAGGAAGGTGCCGAAGTCGCCGGCGGCCTCGGTGGTGTAGGTGGCCCAGAAGGGCTCGAGCTGCTCGACGAACTCGTCGAGCATCTTGTCGAGCGCCTCGCGGATGATGCCCGGCTTGACCTTCTTCACGCCGGCGTAGCCGGTCTTCACCACGCCGCCGGACAGGCCGCTCTTGTTCGCGACCTCGGAGTCGACGAGGCCCTGCAGGTCGTCGACGACGGCGCTGCGACGGTCGGAGTCGAGAAGGCGAGCCTTGAGCGTCTCAGCCATCGGTGTCCTTCCTCGGGGAGCAGGGGAGCGGCGCCGACCGTACGGGAGCCCCGGGGCGGGATCTCCGGCAGGGGAGGGTGAACGACACGCGTGTGGTTCAGGCGTCGTCGTGGGCGCGCATGAACTCCTGGAGGTCGTGCCAGGAGTTCTCGCGGGCCCGGCGCCCGGCCAGGACGCCGAGGTGCCCGCCGGGCCGGACGACGAAGCGCAGGTCGGGGCAGGACGTGAGCAGGGCGGTCGCGCGCTCGACGGCGGCGACGGGCGCGATGACGTCGTCGGCGCCGGCGACCAGGAGCACCGGGACGTCCACGTCGGCCAGCCGCACGGGTCGCCCGGCGAGGCGCAGGCGGTCCTCCGCGAGGTCGTTGGAGCGGACCACGTGGTGGTAGATCTGCCCGAACGCCCGCCCGGGGTAGGCGGTCATGTTGGCCATGAGCAGGTCGACGGCCTCGATCTGCTCGAGCAGCTCGCGGTCGTCGAGGTGCGTCGCCAGGGTCACCGGTTTGGTCAGGTAGCGCTCCACGCTGGTCAGCTGGAACGCCCACTTCACCGCGGTCGCGGGGAACGAGCCGAGCGTCCGGTACGCGGCCGAGAAGACCCGCCCGCCCGTGTACTCGGCGACCGACCGGAACGGCGCCACCAACGGGACCGCGGAGACGTCGACGGGCGAGGCGAACGCCGTCACCGAGCGGATCGGCGCCCCCGAGATGTGGCTCGCCGCCGCGAGCAGCGTGAACAGCCCGCCCAGGCTCCAGCCGGCGAGGTGTACGGGGCTGTCCCCGTGCCGGTCGGCGATCGCGTACAGGGCCGCCGGGACGATCTCGTCGACCCACAGCTCGAGGCCCCGCCGGCCCGCCGCCCGGCCCGAGGCGTCGTAGGTGACGATGAAGATCTCGCGACCCGTGGCGAGGAGGTCCTCGACGAGGCTCGCCCCGCGGCGCAGGTCGAAGGCGAAGTCCGGCGCCCCGAGCGGCGGGACGAGCAGCAGCGGCGCGAGGTCGGGATCGACCGGCGCGGTCGGCTCGTAGCGGTGCACCGTGTAGCCGTCGCCGTGGTGGACCGGCAGCCGGGGCATGCGGGTGGTGTCGGCGAGGTGGCCGTGGGTCGCCCAGTCCCGCACGTTGCCCCACGCCCGGGCGGCGGTGTGGGCGGGCACGCCGGCGAGCCCGGCCAGGGTGGGCAGCGCGCCGCGGGGCTCGTCCTCGGGCTGCGGCTCGGCGGTCACGCGCCGATGTTAGGGCCGTCCGAGCCGCCGCGACGCCACGCCGTCACTCACGCGTCGTGACGCATCCTCACTCCGGGTGACTCCCGGATCGGGTGTCCGACGGCGTTCCCGCAGCTCCGGCCTCGATCCGGGGCGCAGCCCGTTGCGCCGTCCGGGCCGCGACGGGTCCGCCCGATCGTCAGAACCACCGTCACACGACCGGCGCGTTGGACCGGGTGGCGCCGCCCCGGGATCTTCGCCCGGGGCGGCGTGGCGCACCCCCGGCCCGTGGTGGGGGGTGCAGCACGTCGAGGTCGCCGAGGACGAGGAGAGAACGCGCCGTGAGCCTGTGGGAGCCCACCTCGGCCGTGACCGGGGAGACCGCGCAGGCCCCGCAGCCCGTCCCCGAGACCCCCTGCGACCCGCCGCCGCTCCCGCGGGCCGAGCGTCGGGCCCGGCTCTTTCGGGTCGCGGCCGGCCTGGGCGTCGGGATCATGGGCGCGGCCTCGCTGACGACGGCGGTGTACCAGACGACCACCCAGGCCTCGACCGCTCTCGGGATGCCCGGCGCGGTCGCCGAGCGGGACACCCCGCTGCCCTGGGCCGTCGCGCCGGCGGCGGCCGGGCCCGCGCTCCCGTCCTCCACGACGATCGCCCCGACCGTCGCCGACCTCGCCCTGCGCGCGGACCAGCAGCCGTTGCCGTCGCCCGCCGCCGCCCCGGCGCCCGGGGGTCCGGCGCCGACGGGTCCGGCGCCGACCGGTCCGGCACCTGGGCTGGTCGCCGTCGCTCCCGACCCCGGCCCGCGCGCGGCGCCCCCGGCCCGCGGGGCCGGCCGGCCGGCCTCGCCGGGGACCTCGACCGGACGCCCGACCACCTCGACCGGGTCGTCCGGCACGAGCTCGCCCCCCGCGTCCACGCCGTCGAGCACCCCGACGTCGTCCGGGACTCCGAGCGAGACCCCGAGCGAGACCCCGAGCGAGTCGCCCTCGTCGTCGCCCGAACCCCCGAGCGAGTCGCCGTCCTCGTCGTCGCCCGAGCCGACGGGCGGGACCACGACCCCGTCCGGCGGCGGCTGAGCCCGAGCTCTCCGGCGGCTCCCCGGCGGGCTCCCCGGCGGCTCCCCAAGAATGGCCGACGGCCCCGCTCCCCTCGCGGGGGGCGGGGCCGTCGGTGCGGGACCCGTGTGTGCCGGTCAGCCCAGGGGGCGACGCAGCGCGGTGCGGTGCTCGGGGCGCAGGTGGTAGATGACCGCCGGCAGCACGACGACGGCCACGAAGGGCAGCCCGACCAGCGGCACGACGAACAGCAGCGCGAGGCCGAGGAGCATCACGACGAGCGCCGTCAGCGGGTTCGTCGCGAACGCGCCGAGGCGGGCGAGGCGCGGGCTCCGGCGCGCGGCGGAGCTGACGCGGCCCACGACGCCGGCGGGCGCCGGGCGCGGCGCCGTGGGGACGGGGCGGGGGAGGGTCGGGGCGGTGTTCGGCCAGGGGAGAGCCATCGCGAGCGTCGGTCCTTCGGGGTCGTGAGGGTCCAGCGGGGCGCGTCGGGGAGCCGCGCCGGGGCTCGCGGCCGGGTGGGCCGGAGAGCTCCGGAGGCGTCGCGGGGATCGACACCGGGATGACGCCTGTGCGGCCCGGAAGGTTCCCCGCCGTTGTGTATCGATTCGGCAACGGCGGGTCCCCGTCGTCGCCTTCCATCATCCTCGCGTCACCCGGATGGCGGCAGTGCCCTGAGTAGGTGAACCTCGGCCGCATCCTAGGGTGACAACGATGAACGGCGTACCCGACGGCGACGACGCGGACACGCTCCGCGCACCCCTCGATGCGGACGTGCGCGCGCTGCTCGACCGGTGGGCCGAGGAGCCCGCGATGTTCGCCGGCACGACGCCCGGGACGACCGACGGCGTCGCCGCGGCGCGCGCCCGCTTCGCCGCCCAGATGATCGACGCCGCGGGCCTCCCGCCCCGCGCGCCGGAGCTGGGCGAGGCCGGCGGGGTCCCGGTCCGGGTGCACCGCCCGTCGGCCCCGGCGACCGACGCCGTCGTCGTGTTCGTCCACGGGGGCGGCTGGGTGCTCGGGGACGGCGACGCCTACGACACGGTGGCCGCCCGGCTCGCCGACGACCTCGGCGCCGTCGTCACCGCCGTCGACTACCGGCCCGCGCCCGAGCACCCGTTCCCGGGGCCGCTCGAGGACACGCTCGCCGCCGTGCGGGCGCTCACCGCGGACGGCGCCCGGTACGCCCTCGTCGGCGACAGCGCCGGCGCCAACCTCGCGGCCGTCACCGCCCTGACCCTGCGCGACGAGGGACGACCGCCGGCCGCCAGCCTGCTCGTCTACCCGCCGCCGGACTTCGAGGGCCGCTACCCCTCGGTGGCCGAGAACGCCGAGGGCCACTGGCTCACGGCCGCCGACGTGAAGGCCTGCTCGAAGCACTACCTCGCGGGCCACGACCCGCGCGGCGACGTCCGGCTCTCGCCGCTGCGGGCGCCGTCGCTGGCCGGGTTCCCGCCGACGATCGTGGCCACGGCCGGCTACGACCCCCTGCGTGACGCGGGGCACGCGTTCGCCGACGCCCTCGTCGCCGCCGAGGTGGACGCTCGCCGGCGGGAGCACCCGGCGCTGGTGCACGGGTTCTACGCGTTCACCGCCGCGGTGCCCGCCGCCGACGCCGCGGTGAGCGCGCTGCACGCCGAGCTCGCCGAGCTGATCGCCCGCTGACCGTGGTAGGAACCGGTCCGATCTGACCGTCCGCGCCAGGGAGCGACCCCGTGAGTGCACCGTCCTCGTCGGAACAGCCCATCGACCCGACCGCGTGGACGGTCGGGGTCCTGGGCGGCACCGGCAACCAGGGCAAGGGGCTGGCGCTGCGCTGGGCCGCCGCCGGCATCAAGGTGATCATCGGCTCGCGCGCCGCCGAGCGCGCCGAGAACTCCGCGCAGGAGTACTGCAGCGCCACCGGCGTCGACCACGTCCGCGGCACCGACAACGCCACCTGCGCGGCCGAGGCCGACATCGTGCTCGCCGCGATCCCGTGGGAGTCGCACGCCGAGACGCTCACGGCCCTCGCCGAGCCGCTCAAGGGCAAGATCCTGATCGACTGCGTCAACCCGATCGGGTTCGACAAGAAGGGCCCGTACCCGCTGCCCGTCGAGGAGGGCAGCGTCGCGCAGCAGGCCGAGCAGCTCCTGCCCGAGACCCGGGTGACCGCGGCGTTCCACAACGTCTCGGCGGTCCTGCTCGCCGACCTCGAGCAGCCGCAGGTCGACTGCGACGTGCTCGTGCTCGGCGACGACCGCGAGGCCACCGACGTCGTGCGCGCCCTCGCCGACGTCATCCCCGGCGTCCGCGGCGTCTACGGCGGGCGGCTGCGCAACGCCTACCAGGTGGAATGCCTGACCGCGAACCTCATCGCGATCAACCGCCGCTACAAGGTGCACGCCGGCATCAAGATCACCGACCTGGATGGCTGACGCCATGTGAGTGATCCGGGTCGTCACGGCGACCCAGATCACTCACGAGGCCGCAGGCCCTCACTTCAGGGGGTCGTGGCCCCAGTTCATGAGCGAGTAGCGCCACGTCGAGGTCTTCAGCTCCTCCTTCGAGGGCTTCTGCTGGAGGTGCCGCTCGACGTAGCCGTGGACCTTCTTCATGGCGGCGAGGTCGTCGTCGTCGAGGTCGCCCTTGTTCTTCTCCAGGATCTCGACGATGCGCCGGCCCATGTAGTGGCCGGTCGACTCCTCGCCTTCGCCCGACGACTGCCCCACCGACCGCGACTCGTCGGTGCCCAGCCAGTCCTCCAGCTCCTTCGAGCCCATGTTGACGACGTCGTCGAACTCGGAGCGGATCTGATCGGTGCTCTTGTCGGCCATGGGGCCGGTTACCCACGCTGACCCGGTGCAGGCAGGTCCGGGGAGCGCACCACTCGTCGGGCGCGACGACGAGCTCGGCGCGCTGGTGGCCGCGGCGCTGGCGGACGGCGGCGGGGTCACGCTGCTCGCCGGGGAGGCCGGCAGCGGGAAGACCCGGTTGCTCGACGAGGTCGCCGACCGGGCCGGACGGTCCGGCGCACGCGTCCTGCGCGGCCACGCCGTCCCCGGCGGCGGCGCCTTCCGTCCGCTCGCGGAGGCGCTCGCCCCGGCCGCCGACCCGGCGCTCGCGCGCGACGAGCGCGTCGCGGCCTTCGCTCCCGTGCTCGCCCGCCTCCTGCCGGCGTGGACCGCGGGCACGCCCGGCGCCGGGCCCCATCTCGTCGACCCCGTCCTGGTCCTCGGCGAGGCGGTCGGCGAGCTCCTGGGGGTGATCGCGGGGGAGGGCCGCGCGGTCGTGGTGCTCGACGACCTGCACTGGGCCGACCGCGACACCCTCGCCGTCCTCGAGTACCTCGCCGGCCGCCTCGACGGCACCGGGGTCCGGGTGCTCGGCTCGATGCGCTCCGACGAGCACCCGCCCGCGGGGCTCGCGCCGCTGCGCCGGGCGAAGGGGGTCGCGGCGGTCGAGCTGGGCCGCCTCGCCGACGACGCCGCCGCGCGCCTGGCGGAGGCGGTCGTCGGCGACGCGATGGCGCCCGCGGTCCGCGAGCACGTCGTCGGCGCGGCCGAGGGCCTGCCGCTGCTCGTGGAGGAGCTGGCCGCCCGCCTCGCGGAGTCGGGCGCGATCGCGTGGCGGGACGGTCACTGGGAGCCGGCGGGCCCGCTGCCGACCGAGGTGCCCGAGGCGTTCGCGGACGCCGTCGCCGACCGCGTCGCCGCCCTCGAGCCCGCCGACCGGGACGTCGTGCGGGTGGCGGCCCTGCTCGGCCGCGACCTGCCGTGGGACCTGCTGCCCACCGCCGCGGCGGTCGACGCCGCCACGGCCGCGGGGGCGTTGCGGCGCGCCGTCGACGCGCGCCTGCTCGTCGCCGGGGCCGACGGCGCCCTGCGCTGGCGCCACGCGCTGACCCAGGACGCGGTCCTCGCCGGGCTCACCGGCCCGGAGCGCGCGGTGCTCGCCGCCCGGGCCGCGCAGGCGCTCGACCGCCCCGACCTCGCCGGCCCGTCGCTCGCCCGGGTCGCCGAGCTGCACGCCCGCGGCGGCGACCCCGACCGCGCGGCCGCCCTCCTGCTGCGGCACGCCCGCGAGCACCGGGCGGCCGGCGCGCCCGCCGCCGCCCTCGCCGTCCTCGAGCAGGCCACGGCGCTCGCGGGCGACGCCCACCGCGTGCCGGTCGCGCTCGAGCGCGTCGAGGTGCTCGCCCTCGCGGCGCGTACCGACGAGGCGCTGGCGGTGGGCGAGCCGCTGCTCGGCGCCGCGGGGCCGTGGCGCATCCCGCTCGCCACGGCCCTGGCCCGCGCGTGCGTGGCGGCCGAACGGTTCGACGAGGCCCGCGGCTTCCTCGCCCGCGCCGGCGACGACGCCGACCCGCGCGTGCTCGCGCTCGCCGCGCACGTCGCGCTCGGCCTGGGCGAGGTCACCGAGGCGCTGCGGCTCGCCGAGCCCGCGGTCGAGACCACGGACCACCCGGAGGCCGCCTGCGAGGCCCTGGAGGTCGTCGGGCGGGCCCGGCGCCGCGCGGACCCGGAGCGGTCGGCCGCCGCGTTCCGCCGCGCCGCGCAGATCGCCGAGCAGGAGGGCCTGACGGCGTGGCGCATCCGCGCGCTCTCCGAGCTCGGCGTGGCCGACCTGTTCGGCACCGGTGACGGCGGGTCCCTGCGCCGGGCCCGGGAGCTCGCGATGGAGGCGGGCATGGTCGGCACCGCGGTGATGCTCGAGCTGCAGCTGGTGGCGGTCGACAACGGGCGCGTGGGGCCGGTCGCGGGCGCGGTGCAGGGCGAGCGGTGCGCGGAGCGGGCCCGCCGTCTCGGGCTGCGCGGTCCGCAGGGGCACGCGCTGGGCTTCGTGGCCCGCGGACGGGTGTTCGAGGGCCGCGTCGACGAGGTCGAGGGGCTCCTGGCGGAGGCGACGGCGCTCTCGGCGAACCCCGTGCACGTCGAGAGCGCCGGCGCCCTCGCCCGGGCCCACGACCGGTGGCTCGCCGGCGACACCCCCGGTGCCCTGCCGGCCTACGACGAGGCCATCGACGTCCTGCGCCGCGCGGAGGGCGCGAACCCGACGCCGTCGTGGGGCGAGCGGGCGCTGCTGCGGACGGCCACCGCGCCCCACGACGCCGGTCCCCGCGAGGAGCTGCGGGGCTCCGACGTGCTGGTCCAGAGCCTCAACCGCGCGGCGCTGCACTTCTGCGACGCGATCGCCGCCGCGGAGGAGGGCGGGGACCCCGGCCCGGACCTCGCCGCCGGGGACGCGCTGCTGCGCCACCGGCCGTTCTTCCGGCACCTGCTGCGCTGCTATCTGCTCGAGCACAGCGTCCTCGGCGACCCCGTCCCCGTCCTGCACGAGGCGCTGGCCTGGGCGGCCGGCACGGACGAGGTGCGGTTCTCGGGGTGGTGCCGCGAGCGCCTGCGCGCGCTCGGGGCGGTGGTCCCGCGCCCGCAGCGGGACACCACGGACGTCCCGCCGGACCTGCGCGCGCTCGGCGTCACCGGGCGCGAGATGGAGGTGCTGCGTCTGGTCGGCGAAGGCCTCGCGAACCCGGAGATCGCCGCCCGCCTGGTCCTGTCCCGGCGCACCGTCGAGACCCACGTCGGCAACCTGCTCGCCAAGACCGGCGCGGCGAGCCGGGGTGACTTGCGGAGACGGCTCCCGGGCTGAGCCGGCTGGATCCGTGTGCCGCACGGAGTCGGTCACGCCGTCCGCACGGCACCGTTCCGGACATGACCACCACCGAGAACATCACCACGGGCACCGTCGACGTCGGCGACGTCCGACTGAGCTACCGCGAGCGGGGCACCGGCGCGCCGGTCCTGCTCATGCACGCCGGGGGCTTCGGGGAGTGGTTCTCCCCGGTGTTCCACGAACCCGCCCTCGACGGGGTGCGCCTCGTCGAGATCCAGCGCGCCGGCTACGGCGGGAGCTCGACGCCCGAGGGCCACGTGACCTTCGCCGACCACGCCCGGCACGCCCGCACCCTGCTCCGCGAGATCGGGATCGACCGGGCCACCTGGGTCGGGCACTCGTCGAGCGCCAGCATGGCGCTGCAGGGCGCGATCGACGCGCCCGAGGCCGTCGAACGTCTCGTGCTGCTCGAGCCGGCGCCCAGCCCGGCCGGGCCGTCGGCGGAGGAGCTCGTGCGCACGGCGGTCGGACCGGCCGTCGGCGCGGCCCAGGCCGGGGACATCCGGGGCGCGACCGAGACGTTCATGGCCGGCGTCTGCGGCCCGCACTGGGCGGACCTCGTCCGGGAGCGGCTCGGCGGCGACGCGTTGGACCGGCTGTTCCACGACTCGCGCTTCTTCCTCACCGACGAGGTCGTCGCCGCGATGGAGTGGCCGATCGACGAGACGATCGCCGTGCGCGTCACGGCCCCGACGACGCTGGTCTACGGGGACAGCCCCGCCACCAAGGCGCACGAGGAGACCACGACGGCGCTCGCCGCGTGGATCCCCGGCGCCGAGCTGGTCGCCCTGCCCGGCGTCGGGCACGCCATGACGCTCGAGGACCCGGCCGCCGTGGCGCGGCTGGTGGCTGCCGCCATGTGAGTGTCCTGGGTCGCTCCGGCGACCCAGATCACTCACGTGGCCGGAGGCCATCAGTCGAAGCTGTGCTCGGGCCCCGGGAAGACGCCGTCGCGCACCTCGCGGACGTAGCTGCCCGCTGCGTCCGCGAGGACCGAGCCCATGTCGGCGTAGCGCTTGACGAACTTCGGGGTGCGCCGGGCCGGGTCGGAGAGCCCGACCATGTCCGTCCACACCAGCACCTGGGCGTCGCACTCCGGGCCCGCGCCGATCCCGACGGTCGGGACGGCGATGTCCGCGGTGACCCGCTTGGCCACGTGCGCCGGGACCATCTCCAGCACGACCGCGAAGGCCCCGGCCTCGGTGACGGCGCGGGCGTCGGCGAGGAGCTTCTCGGCGGCGTCCTCGCCGCGGCCCTGCACCCGGTAGCCGCCGAGGGCGTGCTCGCTCTGCGGGGTGAAGCCCAGGTGCGCCATCACCGGGATGCCGGCGTCGACGATCGCCCTGATGCGGTCGGCGTAGTGCGCGCCGCCCTCCAGCTTCACCGCGTGGGCGCCGCCAGCCTTCATGAACTCGACGGCGGTGCCGACGGCCTGCTCGACCGAGACCTGGTAGCTCCCGAACGGGAGGTCGGCGACCACGAGGGCGTGCGGGGCGCCGCGGACCACGGCGCGGGTGAGGATCAGCAGCTCCTCGGTGGTCACCGGCACCGTCGTGTCGTAGCCGAGCACGGTGTTGCCGGCCGAGTCGCCGACGAGGAGGACGGGGACCCCCGCCTCGTCGAAGATCCGCGCGGTGTTCACGTCGTACGCGGTGAGCATGGCCCAGCGCTCGCCGCGGGCCTTCATCTCCTGGAGGTGGTGCACGCGGGTGCGCTTCGGGCGTGCCGGGGTGCCCTGGGGTGACGTCATCGTCGTCCGTCCTTGCCTCGAGGCCCACCGAGAGCGGCGGGTCCCCGGGTCGTCGGGGTGGATGCGCCAACGGTGTCACCGCGCGAGGGCGACGGCCGCCCGCTGGGACCAGCCTCACAGCGATCGTCACGGCGACGAGCGACGCGGTCCGTCGCGCCTGGACCCACGAGCCCGTCACCGGACGATCACGACGCCCGTGGGAAGGTGGCCGCCGTGCGCGCCACTCTCCTCCGACGCCGTCGCAGCACCACCCTGATCGCCGCCGCTCTCGGGGCGGCGGCCGTCGTGCTCGGGGCGTGCGCGCAGGTCGTGCCGGGGGTCGCGGTGCCCGACCCGGCCGCCAGCGCCCCGCCGGGGCTCGAGCGCTTCTACGGCCAGCAGCTGGCCTGGGGACCGTGCGCGCCGTTCGCGGCCACCCCCGAGGACCGCCAGATCTACGCGGACCCCGCGCTGCAGTGCGCGCGGATGGAGGTCCCGCTCGACTACGCGCAGCCCGACGGGCGCACGGGCACGATCGCGGTGCTGCGCCACGCGGCGCCGGCGTCGCCGCAGCGGATCGGGTCGCTGGTGATCAACCCGGGTGGTCCGGGTGCCTCGGGCATCCAGACCGCCGCGTACCTGTCGACGTCGCTCGCCCAGACCGAGGTCGGGCGCCGCTTCGACGTCGTCGGCTTCGACCCCCGCGGCGTCGGGGCGAGCGAGCCCGCGATCCGCTGCCTCGAGGGGCCCGAGCGCGACGCCGACCGCCGCGACGACGACACCGACGCGTCGCCGGCCGGGGTCGCGCAGACCGAGGCCGAGGAGCGGCAGACCGTCGATCGCTGTGCCCAGCGCACCGGCGTCGACGTGCTCGCGAACGTCGGCACCCGCGACGTCGCCCGCGACATGGACGTGCTGCGCGCGACGCTCGGCGACGCGCAGCTGAGCTATCTCGGCTACTCCTACGGCACCCGGATCGGCTCGACGTACGCCGAGGAGTTCCCGCGCAACGTGCGGGCGATGATCCTCGACGGCGCGCTCGACCCGGACCAGGACCCGACGACCGAGCTGGTCGAGCAGGGCCGCGGCTTCCAGGGCGCGTTCGACGCCTTCGCCCGCGACTGCACCACCCGCCCGAACTGCCCGCTGGGCCAGGACCCGGCGCAGACCACGGCCGCGTACCAGCAGCTGACGCGCCCCCTGATCGACGCGCCCCTCCCGCTGGCCGGCGGGCGCGTGCTCTCGTACGCCGACGCCCAGCAGGGCACGATCAACGCGCTCTACGTCGAGGCCTACTGGCCGCGCCTGAGCCGCGCGCTCGCCGACCTGCGCGCGGGCCAGGGCGCCCAGCTGATGACGCTGGCCGACGAGTACTACGAGCGGAACCCGGACGGCACCTACGCCTCCTCGCAGGACGCCTTCGAGGCCATCCGCTGCGTCGACGACCCGCGCGTGACCGACCCGGCCGAGTCGCTCGCCCGCGCCCAGGCCTACAACCAGGCGGCGCCGTTCCTCGACAGCGGGCGCGGCGTGTCCTCGGCCCGCGACAGCTGCGCGTTCTGGCCGGTGCCGCCGACCAGCCAGCCCCACATCCCGCAGGTCCCGGGCCTCGCGCCGCCGCTGGTCGTCTCGACGACCGGCGACCCCGCCACGCCCTACCAGGCGGGCGTCGAGCTGGCCCGCGCGCTGAACGGCTCGCTGCTGACCAAGGTCGGCGACGAGCACACCGCGGTGTTCCAGAACTCGCAGTGCGTCGACGACATCGCGACCCGCTACCTCGTCGACGGGACCCCGGCCCCGCCGAACGCGACGTGCCCGGCGACGTGAGTGATCGTGTGACAGGTCCCCGTCTTCCGGGCGTCACACGGCGCGCTTAGGGTCGGGCCATGGATCGCCAGCAGGAGTTCGTCCTGCGCACGCTGGAGGAACGCGACATCCGCTTCGTGCGGCTGTGGTTCACCGACGTGCTCGGTTACCTGAAGTCGGTGGCGGTCGCGCCCGCGGAGCTCGAGGGCGCGTTCGCCGAGGGCATCGGGTTCGACGGGTCGGCGATCGAGGGCTTCGCCCGCGTGTACGAGTCGGACATGGTCGCCAAGCCCGACCCGTCGACGTTCCAGGTGCTGCCCTGGGAGACCGCGGGCGGCGGGCACTACTCGGCGCGGATGTTCTGCGACATCACGATGCCCGACGGCTCGCCGTCGTGGGCCGACCCGCGCCACGTGCTGCGCCGCGGGCTCTCGCGGGCCGCCGAGGCGGGGTTCACCTGCTACGTGCACCCGGAGATCGAGTTCTACCTGCTGCGCGACCTGCCGGGCGACGGCACGCCGCCGATGCCCGCCGACACCGGCGGCTACTTCGACCAGGCCAGCCACGACGCCGCGCCGCACTTCCGGCGCCGGGCGATCGAGTCGCTCGAGGCGATGGGCATCTCGGTGGAGTTCAGCCACCACGAGGGCGGCCCCGGCCAGCAGGAGATCGACCTGCGCTACGCCGACGCCCTGACGATGGCGGACAACATCATGACCTTCCGCTACATCGTCAAGGAGGTCGCGATCACCCAGGGGGTGCGCGCCTCCTTCATGCCCAAGCCGTTCACCGAGCACGCGGGCTCGGCGATGCACACCCACATCAGCCTGTTCGAGGGCGACCAGAACGCCTTCCACGACGCCGCCGAGCCCTACGAGCTCTCGAAGACCGGCAAGGCGTTCGTGGCGGGCATCCTGCGCCACGCCCGCGAGATCTCCGCGGTGACGAACCAGTTCGTCAACTCCTACAAGCGCCTCATCGTCGGCGGCGAGGCCCCGACCACCGTGTGCTGGGGCCACGCCAACCGCTCGGCGCTGGTCCGCGTGCCGATGTACTCGCCGGGCAAGGCGGCATCGCGCCGCGTCGAGGTGCGCACCATCGACACCGCGGCCAACCCGTACCTGGCCTACGCGGTGATCCTCGGCGCCGGCCTGCAGGGCGTCGCCGAGGGCTACGAGCTGCCGCCGGCCGCCGAGGACAACGTCTGGATGCTCTCGGAGAACGAGCGCCGCGCGATGGGCTACGAGGCGCTGCCCCAGAACCTCGACGGCGCGCTCGCGGCGATGGAGCGCTCGGAGCTCATGGCCGAGATCCTCGGCGAGCACGTCTTCGACTTCTTCCTGCGCAACAAGCGCGCGGAGTGGGACGCGTACCGCCGCAACGTCACCCCCTACGAGCTGGCGACGTACCTGCCGACCCTCTAGACCGGCCGCTCGAACGTGACCAGCAGGCCGTCGACGCCGCCCGGGCCCACGCGGCCCTTGACGTCGGCGGACGTGATCGTCCGGAGCTGCCAGCCGTCGGCGGCCTCGCCGTTGAGGACCTTCTCGAGCTTGGCGTCGGAGAGCTTGCCGCCCATGAGGCTCTCGCGGAGCTGCACGACCTTGTACTCGAAGCGCTGCTGCATGTCCCCGATCCTGCCAGCGGGCGCGCCGGACGACCGGCGAGCTGGAATCCTCGGGGCATGACCGAGTCGGCGACGGGGAGCCCACGGCGCGACCGGACGGGACGCGCGCCGGCGCGGCTCGGGCTCACCGACCCCGACGCCGGCCCCCGGATGGCCGCGCTCGGGTTCTGGGACGGCGACGCCCCGGTGCGCGACGCCGAGCTGACCGTCTGGGCGCTGGCGCGCAGCCCCGACCCGGACCTCGCGCTGCTGGCGATCGAGCGGCTGCGCGAGGCGCTCGGCGAGGACGAGTGGCCCGCGCTCGTCGAGGCCCTGCGCACCGACCAGGGCCTGCGCGGGCGCCTGTTCGGCGTCCTCGGGGGCTCGACCGCGCTCGGCGACCACCTCGTCGCCCACCCCGAGCGCTGGCGCACGCTGCGCAGCCAGAGCACGCCGGGCCGCACGTACGACGCCTCCGAGCTGCCCGACCTCGACGACCGGACGCGCACGCTGCTCGAGGCCGTCGGGGCGACGACCGACCACCCGCGGGCCACGGTGCTCGAGCCGGCCGGGATCGGGGTGCTGCGCCTGGCCTACCGCGACGAGGTGCTCCTGGTCGCGGCGTCGGACCTGCAGTCGGTGTGCGAGCCCGACCTGCCCGTCGTCCCCGTCGAGGTCGTCGCCGCGCAGCTCGCCGACCTGGCCGCGGCCGGTCTGCGGGCCTCGCTCGCCGTCGCGGACGCGACGATCGCGGACGCGCTGGGCACCAAGGACGGGCGCGAGCCCGACGACCCGCTGCCGTGCCGGCTCGCGGTGATCGGCATGGGCAAGTGCGGCGGCCGCGAGCTCAACTACGTCAGCGACATCGACGTCATCTTCGTGGCCGAGGGCCCGACCGACATCGCGACCCGGCTCGCCTCGACGATGATGCGGGTCGCCACCGAGGCGTTCCTCGAGGTCGACGCCAACCTGCGGCCCGAGGGCCGGCAGGGCGCGCTCGTCCGCACGCTCGACGGGCACGTCTCCTACTACGAGCGCTGGGCGAAGACCTGGGAGTTCCAGGCGCTGCTCAAGGCCCGCCCGGTGGCCGGCGACGAGGACCTGGCCCGCGAGTACTGCGAGGCGCTCGCGCCCATGGTGTGGAGCGCCGCCGACCGCGACGACTTCGTCGCCGACGTCCGGGCGATGCGCCGCCGGGTCGTCGACCACATCCGCGTCGAGCACGCCGACCGCGAGCTCAAGCTCGGCAAGGGCGGTCTGCGCGACGTCGAGTTCGCCGTGCAGCTGCTGCAGATGGTCCACGGCCGCGGCGACGAGACGATCCGCAGCCAGAACACTCTCGAGGCGCTGGCCGCCCTCGCCGACGGCGGCTACGTCGGGCGCGACGACGCCGCCAACCTCGCCGCGTCCTACCGCTTCCTGCGCCTGCTCGAGCACCGCGTGCAGCTGCAGAAGATGCGCCGCACCCACCTCTTCCCACCCGACGACGACACGGCGGGCCTGCGCTGGCTCGCCCGCGCCGCGAAGCTGCGCGCCGACGGCTCGCGCGACGCGGTGGGCGTGCTGCAGCACGAGCGCTCGCGGCACACGGTGCGCGTGCGCCGCCTGCACGAGAAGCTCTTCTACCGCCCGCTGCTCGAGTCGGTGGCCCGCGTCCCGGGCGAGGACCTGGTGCTCACCTCCGAGTCGGCCATGCGGCGGCTCAAGGCGCTGGGCTGGACCTCGCCGCAGGGCGCGCTCGGGCACCTGCAGGCCCTGACCAGCGGGGTCAGCCGCGCCAGCCGCATCCAGCGGGCGCTGCTGCCGGTGCTGCTCGACGAGCTCGGGCACTCCGCCGACCCCGACCACGGGCTGCTCGGCTACCGCAAGGTGTCCGAGGCGCTCGCCGAGACGCCGTGGTTCCTGGGCTTCCTGCGCGACGAGGGCGTGGCCGCCGAGCGCCTCATGCGGGTGCTGGGCACCTCGCGCTGGGTCGCCGAGATGATGCCGCGGACCCCCGAGGTGCTGCGGCTGCTCGCCGGCGACGGGCCGAACGCCGAGCTCGTCGCCCGCCGCCCCGAGGACGTCGCGGCCTCGCTGCGCCGCGCCGTCGCCCGGCACACCGACCCCGATTCGGCGGGCCAGGTCGGGCGTTCCATGCGCCGCATCGAGCTGGTGCGCATCGCGTGCGCCGACCTGCTCGGGCTGCTCGACGTGTCGGCGGTGTGCGCGGCGCTGTCGAGCATCTGGGTCGCGGTGCTGCAGGCCGCCCTGGACGCCGCCGCGCGCGGGCAGGTCGGGGACGGTGCGGCGCCCGCCACGATCGCCGTGATCGGGATGGGGCGCCTCGGCGGCGCCGAGCTGGGCTACTCGTCGGACGCCGACGTGCTGTTCGTCTGCGAGCCGGCCGAGGGCGTCGACGACGCGGAGGCCGTCCGGTACGCGAAGGCCGTCGCCGAGGCGACCGTGTCCGCGCTCGGGGCGCCGAGCCCGGACCCGCCGCTCGAGGTCGACACCAAGCTGCGTCCGGAGGGCAAGAGCGGCCCGCTCGTGCGGACCCTCGACTCGTACCGGCAGTACTACGCCAAGCTCGCCGACACCTGGGAGTTCCAGGCGCTGCTGCGCGCGCGGCCGGTCGCGGGCGACGAGGCCCTCGGCGCCGCGTTCGTCGAGGTCATCGACCCCTACCGGTACCCCGCCGACGGCCTGCCCGACGAGAAGGCCCGCGAGATCCGGCGGATCAAGGCGCGCGTCGACAACGAGCGGATGCCGCGGCGTGCCGACAAGGCCCTGCACACCAAGCTCGGCACCGGCGGGCTCTCCGACGTCGAGTGGACCGTGCAGCTGATCCAGCTCCAGCACGCCGGCGCGGTCCCGTCGCTGCGCACGCCCTCGACGCTCGAGGCGCTCGCCGCCGCGGCCAAGGCGGGGCTGGTCGAGCCCGGCGACGCCGACGAGCTCGCCGCCGGCTGGACGATGGCCACCCACGCCCGCGGCGCGGCGACCCTCGTGCGCGGCCGACCCACCGACGAGGTCCCGCACTCCGGCCGCGACCTCGTCGCCGTCGCCTCGGCGCTCGGCCGCGACCCGGACGACGACCCCGGCGAGTTCCTCGACGAGTACCGCCGCCTCACCCGCCGCGCCCGCGCCGTCGTCGACCGGATCTTCTACCTGGTCGACTGAGTCATCGGGCGAGAGCCGCGAGGTCGATCGTCACCGGGTAGGGCCGGTCGAGCGTGATCGTCGTCCCGCTCGTGGTCTCGCGGTAGGCGCCCGTCTCGTCGAGGGCGAGGACGTGGCCGACCGGCTCGTCGGTGCCCAGCTCCACGCGCACGTGGACGGGGATGCCCGCCTGCGCGTACAGCTGCGGCTTCACGGCGCGATCCATGAAGGCGTTGCTCGGACTCACGATCTCGAGGACGAGGCGCACGGCGAGGGCGTCGGTGACGAGCGCGGACATGTCCGGTTGCCGGATGACCGCCAGGTCCGGGATCAGCAGTCGGTCCGTACCGACTCGGATGTTGACGGCCTCGAGTGCGCGCATGTCCGGTGGAGCTGCCTCGTTGAGGGCGACCCACAGGCGGCTGGAGAGCCACTGGTGCCTGTTCGAGCTCGTCGGACTGACGAGGAGGCTCCCGTCGAGCAGCTCCACGTGCCGATCGACGGGGAGTGCGAGCACGTCCGCCTCCGTCCACGGACCGTCGTGGGCGAAAGGATCGATCTGGGGCTCGGGTGCGGCCACGGCTCCTCCTCCCGGGTGCTCGCTGCGGCGATGGTCGCACCGTCCCACCGACCCCCGACAGCGTCGGCCAACTCGGGGCGCCCTCCGCCGATCGTCCGCCCCGCAGACGAACGAACGGCGCTCTCGCTGCTGGCGAAGCAGCGAGAGCGCCGTTCGTGTCCCCCGGGGCGCGCTCAGCAGACGGTGTCGGCCTTCGACGGCGGCACCTCGGGCGACGACGGCCGCGGGGCCGGGGCGGTCGGCGCGGTGCCGAAGGGCGAGACGACCGGCGGCGTCGGAGCGGGCCCGTGCGGCCACGTCAGCGGGGGGATCGGGCCGGTCGGCGGATCCACCGGCACCGTCGGACGCCGGCGCCGCACCACGATCACCGCGACGGCCGCGCCGACGACGAGGAGCAGCAGGAGCGCCCCGCCGGAGATGCCCCACACCATCGCCCGCTGCTCGCTGACGTCACCGTCGGCGGCGTACGCGGCCTCGGCCCGCCGCAGCTGGTCCTGCGCGCTGCCGTGGTCCGGACGCAGGCGCAGGGTCTCGCGGAAGGCGGCGACGGCGTCGGCGTTCTCGCCGGTCACGCGGTGGTCGAGCCCGGCGCGGTAGGCGAGGTCCACCGGACCCGGCTCGGTCCGCACCCCGTGACGGTCGAGCATCGTGCGCAGCGTCGAGGTGGGCGCGACGACGTTGAACGAGCCGGAGTCGCCGATGCCCATGCTGTTCAGCCCGATCACGCGCCCCTCGCCGTCGACGGCCGGTCCGCCGCTCATCCCCGGTGCCATCGCGGCGCTGACCTCGACGAACGGGATCCCGCCGCGCGTCTGCACGGAGCTGACCGTTCCGTCCTTCCAGCTCGGGTCCCGGCTCGGGTCCAGCGCGCGGTCGCGCTCGGCGGGGTAGCCGACGCTGGTGACGGGCGTGCCCGGCGTCAGCTCGCCCGCCGGCGCGAGGGTGGCCGCGGGGAGGTCGGTGCCGTCGACGTCGAGCAGGGCGACGTCGCCGCGGCGGTTCGGCTCGGCGTCGACGATGCGCGCGGGCATCCGCGTCCCCGTGCCGCCGTCGGCGCGGATCGCGGTGACCGTCCGGTCGATCGGGGTGCCGGGGGTGCGCCCCTGGAACTCGTAGCGGATGAGGATGAAGGCGTAGAGCCGGTCGCGGGGCCCGACGCCGCGGGCCTCGAGCCGGGTGGCGAGGTCGCGGGCCATGGTGTTGCGGATGTCGTCGGGATGCACGCAGTGGCCGGCGGTGGCGATGTGCCCGTCGTTCGAGACGACCACCCCCGAGCAGCTGCCGGTGACCGCCACGGTGCCGATCTCGCGGCCGGTGCCGCGCTCGCGCACGACGGCCTCGCTCCGGGTCTCGAGGTAGGTGACGGCCGGCAGCACCTCGGCGACGACGCGCTCGCGGGGCCGGGACGGCTCGGCGGCGTGCGCCGGGCCGGCGCTGAGGAGGAGGGCGGTGCCGGCGACGGCGCCGGCGAGCACGGTGTTCCAGGATCGGGTCCACGGTCGGGTCATGGGGGCTCGCTTCTCTGGGTGTCGTCCGCGGTCTGACCTGCGGTGACACCGAAACTACGAAGCGCAGCCGTGTCCGGTATGCGTAGAGATACCCGGTGGGAGCAGGGGTTTCCTCAGGGGACGAGCGCGGCCCGTCGCGTCGTGAGGAACCCGCGCTCGGTGTCGTTCGTGGCCAGGGCGATGGCTTCGTCGTAGGCGGCGACGGCGTCCGCGGTGCGCCCGAGGCGGGCGAGCAGGTCGGCGCGGGTGGCGGGCAGCAGGTGGTAGCCCGGGATGTCGAGCGCCTCGACCGCGGCGAGCGCCGCCTCCGGTCCGTGCACCTCGGCGACGGCGACGGCGCGGTTGAGCGCGACGATCGGGGTCGGCGTGTGCGCGAGCAGCTGGTCGTAGAGGGCCAGCACCTGCGTCCAGTCGGTCGCCGGCCCGTCGGTGTGCACGGCGTTGACGGCGGCCTGCAGCTGGTAGGGCCCCGGCTGTCCGCGGCGCAGGCACCGCCGCACCAGCGCGTGGCCCTCGGCGATCAGGTCCCGGTCCCAGAGCGTGCGGTCCTGCTCCGCGAGCACCACCAGCTCGCCCGACGGGCCGACCCGGGCCGGTCGGCGGGCCTCGGTGAGCAGCAGCAGCGCCAGCAGCCCGAGGACCTCCGGCTCGTCGGGCATCAGCTCGGCGAGCGCCCGCGCCAGCCGGACGGCCTCGCGGCAGAGGTCGGTGCGCACCAGCTCGCCCGAGGTGGCCGTGTAGCCCTCGTTGAACACGAGGTAGAGCACGGTGAGCACCGGCGCCAGGCGGTCGGGGAGCTCGGCGGCCCCGGGCACGCGGTAGGGGATGCCGGCGTCGCGGATCTTCTTCTTCGCCCGCACGATCCGTTGGGAGATCGTGGCCTCGGGCACCACGTAGGCCCGCGCGATCTCGGGGACCTCCAGCCCGCCGAGCAGGCGCAGGGTCAGGGCCGTCTGCGCGAGCGGCGAGAGCGCCGGGTGGCAGCAGGTGAAGATCAGGCGGAGCTGGTCGTCGCGCACCGGCCCCACCTCCTCGGTCTCGTCGGGGGTCTGCAGCAACAGCGCCTGGGTGTGGCGGGCCTCGCGGGTCGACTCGCGGCGCAAGCGGTCGAGGGCCCGGTGGCGGGCGGTGGTGACGATCCAGGCGCCCGGGTTGCGCGGCGGCCCGTCGGCGGACGAGTCCCACTTCTCCATCGCCACCGCGAAGGCGTCCTGGACGGCCTCCTCGGCGAGCCCGATGTCGCCGAGGAGGCGGGTCAGGGTGGCGACGCAGCGGCCGTACTCGGCGCGGTAGACCTCCGTGAGATCCATCGGGTCGGGAGACGCGGCGGAGCGGAGCTCGACCATCGGATCAGCTCAGGCGATGCCGTCGAAGGGGCGCACCTCGATCGGCACGCGGCAGGCCTCCGCGACCTTCTCCGACCAGGCCAGCGCGGCGTCGAGGTCGTCGACCTCGATCACGTAGAACCCGCCGAGCTGCTCCTTCGTCTCGGCGAACGGGCCGTCCGTCATGGCCGTCCGGCCGTTCTCGACGCGCACGACGGTGGCGCTGTCGGAGGGCCGCAGCCCGCCGCCGAACACCCAGACCCCGGCCGCCTTCATCTCGTCGTTGACGGCCCCGACCCGGGCGAACGACGCCTCCATCTCCTCGTCGGAGTACGGGAGCTCGCTCTCGTCGATCCGGACACCCATCAGGTAGTGCACGGCGCACCCCTCTCGTCTGGCGGAACGGTCGGTCAGGACAGCCGGCGCGCAACGGCCGGGATCACGATGGCAGCGGCGACGACGTGGGTCAGCATCAGCAGGACCTTCGTGGTGACCGAGGCGTCGGCGAGCACGTCGGGCACCAGCGACAGCACGGTGAGCACGATCGTCGTGCGGACGAACGTCGTGCGCGGCCGGCGGGCCCAGCGGGACATCCCCAGGGCGAGCAGCACGCCCACCACGGAGAAGACGGCGGTGAGCACGGCGAACCCGGTCGCGGGGATCGGCGCGCCGCCGACGACGGCGCCGATCCCCGCGATCTCGCCGGCGGCGGCGACGGCCGCGGTCGCCACGGCGGCGACGGCGGTGGCCGCCAGTCCGTCGCGGACCAGGGGCAGGGCGCGGCCGGCGGGCGCGGTGGTGGTGGTGACGGTGGGGGTGTCGGTGGTGACGGACATCGTGGCCTCCGGGTGTCTGGTGACCGGCTCCGTGCCGGTCCCTCACTGACGCGACGAACTCGCACGACGTCTTTCGACACCACCGCCGGAGAATTTTCCCGGCGCCGTGAGCTGTACCGCCATCTCCGGAGACACGCGGTCGTGTGGGTGGCGTGTCGGGCGCTGATGACCGACGATCGAACACGTGTTCGATGACCGGGGGCCGGCGCAGCGCCGCAACGACCGTTCCGGGGCGTTGCAGCGCGACGAGGTCAAGCGCGTCTGGGTCGACCTCGCGATCGCCTACCCGCGGCCGCAGGAGCGGCCCGTGCGCCCGATGCCCGAGGGCGTCGACCTCCAGAGCCGCGTCCCCGGCGAGCTCCTGGCCTGGCGGCGCACGACGACGGGGGAGTGGGTCGGCTGGGTGTGCCTGCCGGTGCGGCGCGGCGAGGAGATCCGCTACGTCTACCAGTACGTCGTCGCGGCCGCCCTGTCCCCGCGCGAGGACGTGCCGGACAAGAGATCACACGACGGACCACCGAGGAGGTGACGGGGTTCGTGCCAGCATGGCGGGCATGTTCTCGGCTCTCGGTCTCACCACGATGCGCGGCTGTGTGATCGGCTGGGTGATCAGCGCCGTGCTGCTGGTCGCCGGCCTCGTCTTCACGTTCACGCCGAACCCCGTGCCCGGGATCGTGCTCTTCGCCGTCGGCGTCGTGGGGATCGTCCTCGTCACCCTCGCGGTGCTGCGCGTCCGCAAGCAGACGAGCTGAGACGCACGACGGCCCGGCCACCCACGAGGGTGACCGGGCCGATCGGCGCTGGTCGGGTCAGCAGTTGTAGTACAGCTCGAACTCGTACGGGTGCGGACGCAGCCGCAGGCCCGTCACGTCGTCGCGCTTGAGCTCGACCCACTTCTCGATGAGGTCCGAGGTGAACACGCCGCCCTCGAGCAGGTAGTCGTGGTCGGCCTCGAGGTTGTTGATCGCGGCGTCGAGGCTGGCCGGGACCTGCGCGATCTCGGCGGCCTCCTCCGGGGGCAGCTCGTAGAGGTCCTTGTCGACCGGCGTCGGCGGCTCGATCTTGTTCCGGATGCCGTCGAGGCCCGCCATCATCATGGCGGCGAAGGCCAGGTACGGGTTGCCCGAGGAGTCGGGGCAGCGGAACTCGAGGCGCTTGGCCTTCGGGTTGTCACCGGTGATCGGGATGCGCACGCACGCCGAGCGGTTGCGGTTCGAGTAGACCAGGTTGATCGGGGCCTCGAAGCCGGGCACCAGGCGGTGGTACGAGTTCGCCGTCGGGTTGGTGAAGGCCACCAGGCTCGGGGCGTGGTGCAGGATGCCGCCGATGTAGTGGCGGCCCAGGTCCGACAGGCCCGCGTAGCCGTTGGCGTCGTAGAACAGCGGCTCGCCGCCCTTGAACAGCGACTGGTGGCAGTGCATGCCCGAGCCGTTGTCGCCGGCGAGCGGCTTCGGCATGAAGGTGACCGACTTGCCGGCCTGCCACGCCGTGTTCTTGACGATGTACTTGAACAGCTGCAGGTCGTCCGCGGCGTGCAGCAGGGTGTTGAACTTGTAGTTGATCTCGGCCTGGCCGCCGGTGCCGACCTCGTGGTGCAGCTTCTCGAGCTCGAAGCCGGAGTTCATGAGGTTGGTGCCGATGGCGGCGCGCAGGTCGGAGCTCTGGTCGGTCGGCTCGACGGGGAAGTACCCGCCCTTCATGCTGACCTTGTTGCCCTTGTTGCCGCCGAGCTCGTCGCGGCCGGTGTTCCAGTGGCCCTCGATCGAGTCGACCTCGTAGAACGTGCCGTTCGCCTTCGACTCGTAGCGGACCGAGTCGAAGATGTAGAACTCGGCCTCGGGGCCGAAGAAGCAGGTGTCGGCCACGTCGACGGTCGAGAGGAACTTCTCGGCCTTGCGGGCGACGTTGCGCGGGTCGCGGCTGTAGGCCTCGAGCGTGAGCGGGTCGTGGACGAAGAAGTTGACGTTCAGCGTCTTCTGCGCCCGGAACGGGTCGATCCGCGACGTCGCCACGTCGGGCAGCAGCGTCATGTCCGACTCGTTGATGCTCTGGAAGCCCGTGATCGACGAGCCGTCGAAGGCGAGGCCGGTGGTGAACACGTCCTCGTCGAACTCCGACGCCGGCACGGTGAAGTGCTGCATCTGCCCCGGCAGGTCGCAGAAACGGACGTCGACGTACTTCACCCCCTCGTCGGAGATGTACTTGAAGACCTCGTCCTGGTTGTTGAACACCCTCGGTGGCTCCTTCACACACTTGCCGGGGACGACGGGGGTCGAGTCGTCAGCGGGCCGCACAGTACCCACTGATCGGGGGTGTCGACCGTGACCGATCCTGGTGAACCCGACGCTAGGTCGGTGCTGTTGCTCGGTCGTCACCGGCATGTTTCACAGCAGTTAACGAGCGCTGGGTGGTCGGACGGCGACCCACCGCCCCTGCTCCCGGCCGCCGTAGCCTGTCACGGTGGCGTGGTTTCGGGAATGGCTCGAGGGCTCGGGCGGCGAGGGGCGGACGACGGCGGCCACGCCGGAGGCGGCCGAGACGCAGCGCACACCGCCTCCCGAGATCACCGAGGAGGGTTACCCCGGTCAGCGCTTCGGGCTGCCCGAGGAGGGGCCCGGCTCGGTGGCCACGCTGGGTCGGCGCGGTGCCCAGTTCCTGCTCGACGCCGTGCTCGCGGGCGTGCTCGCGGCCCTGTTCACCTACCCGGCGCTGCCGCAGAACTGGAGCCTGCTGACCTGGGCGATCCTCATGGTCGTGCCGGTAGCCGTGGTCGGCGCGACGCCCGCGATGGTGCTGCTGGGCATGCGCGTGGTGCGCCTCGACCGCCCCGAGCGGCCGGGCGTCGGCCCGCTGTGGGCGCTCGTGCGCACGGCGTCCGTGTTCTTCGTCATCCCCGCGCTGATCGTCGACCACGACTCGCGCGGCATCCAGGACCGCGCGAGCCGCACGGTCGTGGTGAGGTCGCGGTGACGGGCTAGCGCCGGCGCGCGGTGCGCTGCATGCCCTTGAGCTGCTGGGCGTTGCGCGGCATCGGGCCCTTGGGCATGGCCGGCCCGGAGCGGTTGGCCAGCGCGGCGAGGCGCTTCTCGACGGTCTCCATCTGGTTCTTGTCGATGTTGCGCGGCAGCTTCGTCATGTGCCGCTGGAGCTTGGAGAGCGGGACCTGGCCCTCCTCCTCGCCGACCAGGACCTCGTAGATCGGCACCTGCCCGATGATGCGCGAGACCCGCTTCTTCTCCTGGGCGACCAGGCTCTTCGTGCGGTGCGGGACGCCCTCGGCGACGAGGACGACGCCCGGCCGCCCGATGACGCGGTGCACGGCGTCGAGCTGGGTGGTGCCCGCGACGGCCTGGGTGACGCGCCACTGGCCGCGCATGTTGTCGAGCGCCCAGCCGGCGGCACCGGGCTGGCCGGTGGCCTTCGCGTAGACGTTCTTCTGCACCCGGCGACCGAAGATGATCACCGCCAGGAGGATGCCGAGCAGCACGCCGGTGGGCAGCAGGAACCACTGCTGGCCGATGAGCAGGCCGATGCCGAACAGGACCAGCGCGGTGACGACGACCGCGCCGATCATGAGCGGGAGCAGCAGCTTGTCCTCGCGGCGCTGCATCTGGAACGCCTGCCAGATCTGGCTGAAGCGCTCGCGGCGCGCCGCCTTCGCGGCCTGCTTCGCGGCCTTCTTCTCTTCCTTGCTCGCCGCGCCGGAGCCCTGCTTCGCCATGCGGCCCATTCTGCCCTACGGGGGCCTCACGGTTCGTCGCCGGACGTTCAGCTCCTGGTGCGCGCCAGGACCTCGCCGACCTCCTGACGGGCCGGTCCCTCCTCGGCGAGCTCGGCCATGCCCTCGGGCAGCTCCTCGCCGCGGGCGAGCTTGGCCTGCGCGTACAGGCGTCCCGCCCGGTACGACGAGCGCACCAGCGGGCCGGCCATGACGCCGGGGAAGCCCATCGCGATCGCCGCGTCGCGGTGCTCGACGAACTCCTCGGGCTTGACCCACCGCTCCACGGGGTGGTGGCGCACGCTGGGGCGCAGGTACTGGGTGAGCGTGAGCAGCTCGCAGCCGGCGTCGACGAGGTCCCGCATGGCGGCGGTGACCTCCTCGGGGGTCTCGCCCATACCGAGGATGAGGTTCGACTTGGTCACCAGCCCGGCGTCGCGCGCCTGGCGGATGACGTCGAGGGAGCGCTCGTAGCGGAAGCCCGGCCGGATGCGCCGGAAGATGCGCGGGACGGTCTCGAGGTTGTGCGCGAGCACCTCGGGGGCGGCGTCGAAGACCGGGCCGAGCTGGTCGGCGCGCCCGTCGAAGTCGGGGATGAGCAGCTCGACGCCGGTGCCCGGGTTGAGGTCGTGCACCTGGCGCACGGTCTCGGCGTAGAGCCAGGAGCCGCCGTCGTCGAGGTCGTCGCGCGCGACGCCGGTGATCGTGGAGTAGCGCAGGCCCATCTGGCGGACCGAGTCGGCGACCTTGCGCGGCTCGAGCGTGTCGAGCGGGGAAGGCTTGCCGGTGTCGATCTGGCAGAAGTCGCACCGACGGGTGCACTGCTCGCCGCCGATGAGGAAGGTGGCCTCGCGGTCCTCCCAGCACTCGAAGATGTTCGGGCAGCCGGCTTCCTCGCACACGGTGGCGAGACCGGAGCCCTTCACCAGGCCCTTGAGCTCGGTGAAGTTGGGTCCGGTGGCCACGCGCGTCCGGATCCACTCCGGCTTGCGCTCGATGGGCGTCTGGGCGTTGCGGACCTCGAGCCGCAACATCTTCCGACCTTCGGGAGCGACCGTCACGCCGTCGACCCTACGCCGCACGGCGCACGCGGTCGTCGCACGCGACCCCCGGGGGGACGGTTCGGACGGTGACGGGATGACTACCCTGATCGTGTGGACCTCCGGATCTTCACCGAGCCGCAGCAGGGCGCGTCCTATGATGACCTGCTCCGCGTCGCCCGGGCTTCGGAGGACGCCGGCTTCGACGCCTTCTTCCGCTCGGACCACTACCTCGCCATGGGCGAGGCCAACGGCCTGCCCGGGCCGACCGACGCCTGGGTGACGCTCGCCGCACTCGCCCGTGAGACGCGCACCATCCGCCTCGGGACGCTGATGACGGCGGTGACGTTCCGGATGCCCGGCCCGCTGGGGATCGCGGTCGCGCAGGTCGACCAGATGTCGGGCGGGCGCGTCGAGCTCGGCATCGGCACCGGGTGGTACGAGGCCGAGCACCGCGCCTACGGCATCCCGTTCCCCTCGCTGAGGGAGCGGTTCGGCATGCTCACCGAGCAGCTGGAGATCCTCACGGGGTCGTGGCGCACGCCGGTCGGCGTCAAGTTCACCCACCACGGCGAGCACTACACGTTCGACGACAGCCCCGGCCTGCCCAAGCCCGCCCAGACCCCGCACCCGCCGATCATCGTCGGCGGCAACGGGCCGGCGCGGACCCCGGCGCTCGCGGCTACTTACGCGACCGAGTTCAACATGCCGTTCGCCGGGCTCGACGACCTCGTCGCGGGGCAGGAGCGCGCCGACGCGGCCTGCCGCGAGATCGGCCGCGACCCCGCGACCCTGGGCCGCTCGACCGCCCAGGTGCTCTGCGCGGGCCGCGACGACGCCGAGGTCGCCCGGCGCGCCGCCGCCATCGGCCGCGACCCGGCCGAGCTGCGCGCCAGCGGGATCGCGGGCACGCCGGCCGAGCTCGTCGACAAGCTCGGGAGCCTCCGGGAGCGCGCGGGCGTGGAGCGGGTGTACCTACAGGTCCTCGACCTCTCGGACCTCGACCACCTCGACCTCGTCGCCGCCGAGGTGGCCCCGCAGCTCCGGGACCAGCGCAGGTCCTAGCGTGACGTCGCGGCGTCGTGGAAGCGCTCGAGCTCGCGGCGGGTGTCGGGTCCGCAGGGCTGGAAGACGATCTCGGTGACGCCGTTCCCGGCGAGCTCGTCGAGACGGTCGCGGACCTCGCTGCGGGTCCCGGACAGCGTGGCGTCGCGCAGCATCGCGTGCCCGCCGGCGTCCCAGGCCGCGCGGTCGGCGTCGTTGAGGTCCACGCAGTGCCCGACGTGCACGGCGAGGTGCCGGCGGCCGTCGGAGGCCTTCTCGACCGTGTCCATCCACGCGTCGCCCCCGACCAGCTCGCGCACGGCGTCGGGCCCGCCGAACTCGTAGGCGCCGTGGTAGGCGAGCGCCCACCCCGGGCCCGCGGTGGCCTTCGCGTGGTCGGAGTCCTGCGCCTCGTCGTCGTCGAGCACGGTGCCCCACGCCAGGTACGGCACCCACGAGTACGCGGACATGAACTCGGGCTGCGCGAGGGTGACGTACAGCCCGTCGCCGAGCTCGCGCGCCACCGCCTCGCCCTTCGGCCCGAGCGCCCCGACGAGGATCGGGACCTCGACGGGCCGCGCCGGGGCGTGGCCGTCGGGGTGGAGCATCTGCATCTGCGCGCCCTCCCACTCGACGACCTCGCCGCGCAGCAGGGCCCGGTAGGTGCGGATGTAGGCGTCCATGAACGACCACGGGATCGCCCGGTAGCCCATCGCGCGACGGCCGGTGAAGCCGGTGCCGAAGGCGACGGCGACGCGCCCCGGGGCGAGCGCCGCGAGGGTCGCGGTGGCGGCCGCGTTGGTCATCGGGTGGCGCAGGGTCGGCACGAGGACACCGGGCCCGAGCCCGATCCGCTCCGTGCGCTCGGCCGCGAGCGCGAGGGTCATCCAGACGTCGGGACTCTGCTGCGGCGTGTCGTAGACCCAGGCCCGCGCGTAGCCCAGCTCGTCGGCGAGGGCGATGTCGTCGGGCGAGCTCAGCGCGGTCGGGAAGGCGACGGACACGTCCACGGCGGTCTCCTCACGACGGTGTGATCGCGGGCACCGTCGCGTCGCTGCGCTGACCGTGTCAAGACGTCGCAGAGCACCCTGTCCAGGGGGCGGGCTACCGAGCGAGGAGCGCCGCGGCCTCGTCGGTCACGGTCCGGATGACCTCGTCGGTGGAGACGATGCGCGCAAAGACCATGCTCAGGCTCGCGCACGTCGCCCGGTGCAGTGTGGCGGCGTCGACCCCGGCCATGTCCTGGGTGCCCGTGGCGTCGTCGGCGAAGAGGACGTGGAAGTCGCGGACGGCGGCCTCTCGGGCCGTGGTCTCACAGCAGATCGAGGTGGCGATCCCGGTGATGATCACTGTGTCGATGCCGCGTTGGCGCAGCACCAGTTCGAGCTCGGTGGCGTGGAAGGCGCCGTAGCGGGGCTTGTCGAGCACGATGTCCCGCTCGTCGACGTCGAGATCCGGGTGCAGCTCGGCAGTGTCGGTCCCGGCGGTGTAGAGCGCGACGATGAACGGTGGGACGAGCCGGTCCATGACCGCCCCGACGTTGGTCCGGTCCGGGCGCATCCAGCCGCGGGTGTGCACGACGAGAGCACCCGCCGCGCGACAGGCGCCGACGAGCCTGTTGATCCGCCGGAGCACCTCCGGCCCGTCGGGAGCGGCCAGCGGTGTGTTCTCCACGAAGCAGCGCTGCATGTCCACGTTGATCACTGCCGTGCGAGCGGGGTCGATCACGAGCTCACTCTGCGGCGGGATGAGGTCGGACATGGGTGCCTCCAGGAGGAGTCCGGCGCTGTCGGCGGCGATGTCGACCGCTTGAGCAGCGGTGGCGGTGTCCCGTACAGCGTTACTGTTTCAATGCAGTGCTACTGTAGTGAGATGGCATCGTCGGTCAAGGGGCAGCGTCCGCCGCGCACCCGGAGGGAGCAGCAGGCCGCGGAGACCAGGAACCGGATCGTCGGCGCCGCGACCGAGTTGTTCGGCGATCCGGGATACGCCGCCACCACCATCACCGCCATCGCCGATCGGGCCGACGTGGCGGTCGAGACGGTCTACTCCCGCTTCCGGAACAAGGCGGGCGTCCTGAACGCGGTGCTCGAACCCGCGGTGGTCGGCAACGACCAGGGCCTCGACATCCTCGAGCTGCCCGCGATCGCCGCCATCCGCGCTCGCTCGGACCAGCGCGAACAGGTCCGGCTGCTCGCGGAGTTCTCCAGGACCCTGCTCGAACGTGCTGCTCCGGTGCAGCACATCCTCGCGCTCGCCGCCGCGGTCGACACCGGCGCGGCCGAGCTGGAGCGCCGGGACCGCGACCGGCGGCGCGAGGTCCAGGCCGTCTACATCGACATGCTGCTGGTCAACGGCCCGTTGCGTGCGGACCTCACCGCCGAGCGGGCGGCGGCGACCTACTCGGCCCTGGCCAATCCGAGCACGTTCGCCCTGCTGACCGTCGACCACGGCTGGAGCGCGGACGACTTCCAGACCTGGCTCGCCGACAGCCTCACCCGGCTCCTGCTCGATCCGTGAGGCCGATCCGCCGACGCCCTGATCAGCGCGCGGCGCCCACGCGGACGGTCAGGCCGCCGACGGTGACGTCGTGCGCCTCGTCGGCGGGCGTCGGGAGCGTGCGGTCGGTGATCTCCAGCGTGCCGTCGAGCGCCGCCAGGACCGCCTCTCGCGTGTCGTCGCGGACCTCGTCGACGCCGACATGGCGCCCGAGCTCCGCGGTGAGGCTGGTGACCCCGGCGTCGCGGATCCCGCACGGCACGATCGCGCCGAACGCGGCGAGGTCCGGGTCGGCGTTGAGCGCGAAGCCGTGCAGCGTGGTCCCGCGGGCCACGCGCACGCCGATCGCGGCGATCTTGCGGGCGGGCCCGCGGTCGTCGGCGGGCAGCCACACGCCGCTGCGGCCGTCGATCCGCCCGACGGTCAGGCCGTAGCCGTCGCAGACGGCGATGAGCGCCTGCTCGAGGCGCCGGACGTGCTCGACGACGTCGACGGGCTCGGCGAGCCGGATGATCGGATAGCCGACGAGCTGCCCCGGTCCGTGCCAGGTGATCTTGCCGCCGCGGTCGACGTCGATCACCGGCGTGCCGTCGAGCGGCTTCTCCTCGGGCAGCGTGCGGCGCCCGGCCGTGTACACCGACGGGTGCTCGAGCAGCATCAGGACGTCCGGGCCGGTGCCCGCGACCCGCGCGTCGGCGTGGGCGCGCTGGCGCTCCCAGGCCTCGAGGTAGTCGACGGTGCCGAGCTCGTGGACCTCGACGGGCTCGCCGGCGGCGCGACTGGAGCGACTCACGCCCGCGACGCTACCCCCGCATCGAGGTACCGCAGCGCCTCCTGTGCCGTACGCCGCCCGCTGACCAGCGCGCCCTGCACCGACGGGGTGTCGCGGTGGTCGCCGGCGACGAACAGGCCGTCGCCGACGTCGACGGCGCGGCGCAGGCCCGCCGGGGTCGGCGGCACCGCGGCGGGCAGGGCGTGCGGCACGCGCACCGTGGTCAGCTCGTCCCACGCCCCGACCGGCGTGCCCCAGATCCGCGTCAGCTCGGCCCGCAGCGCCACGTCGCGCAGCGGCTCGGCGCCGAGGACGGTGCTGGCGACGAGATGGCGGTGGTCGGGGGAGTAGGACGGCGCGGCGGCCGTCAGCACCATGGTGTTGACCACGGGCCCACCCGTCCCGTCGAGGTGCAGCAGCGCCTGGCGCGTCGGCGGGTCGGCGGTGACGTGGAAGTGCGTGGTCAGCGCGAACGTGCGCGGCGGCGGCACCCGCCCCGCGAGCAGCGACGCCGCGGACGTGCCCTCGGTCGCGACGATCACCGCGCCGGCCCGCACGGTGCCGCGCGGGGTCCGGACGGCGCCGGGGGTCACCTGCTCGGCGGGGGTGTCGAGCAGGACGGTCCCGGTGGGCAGGCGCGCCGCGAGCTGGGCGGTGACGGCGCCGATGCCGCGCGAGGGCAGCGTCAGGTCGCCGCGGGCGAAGCTCCGCCAGAACAGCGAGAAGACGCGCGAGGACGTCCCCAGGTCCCGGTCGCCCAGCACGCCGGCGAGGAACGGGCGCAGGAACGTCTCGGTCGGCGCGCCCCCGAGGCCCCAGCGCGCCAGCTCGTCGGCGGTCGAGCGCTCCGGCGCCCGGGCCTGGCGCTTCGGCGGGACCGTGAGCGCGCGCAGGGTCAGCGCGCCGATCCGGGCCTTGTCGCCGGGTCCGAGCAGCCCGTCGAGCGCGGTCCGCGGGGCCCAGGTCGGCACGCGGCGGGGGTCGGCGAGGCGGTGCAGGCGACCGTCGCCGTCCCGGACCGCCGCGCCGGGCACGAAGCGGCGCAGGTCGAGGGCGTCGAGGTCGACGGCCGCGCGCAGCGCCGGGTACGAGGTGTTGAGGATCTGGAACCCACGGTCGACGAGGAAGCCGTCGACCACGTCGGTGCGCACCCGCCCGCCGACCCCGTCGCCCGCCTCGCACACGACCACCGAGCGCCCGGCGCGCGCCACCGTCTGCGCCGCGCGCAGGCCCGCGAGCCCGGCGCCGACCACGACGACGTCGACGGCGTCGGGCAGTGTCGACGGTCCGGCTCCGCTGCGCTCCGCGTCCGGGTCCCCGCTCATGATCCGTCGAGGACGGCGGACAGCGCCTCGGTGAGCGTGGCGTGCCGGAACGCGAACCCCTCCCGCTCCAGCACGCCGGGCATGACGCGCTGGCTGACCAGCACGCCCTCGTCGGCGAACTCGCCCAGCGCCGCGCGCATCGCGAACCCGGGCACGAGCCACGGCGCGGGGCGGTGCATCTGCGCGGCCAGTACGCGGGTGAACTCGTCGTTGGTGACGGGGTCGGGGCCGGTGGCGTTCATCGGGCCGGCGACGGTGTCGTGCTCGAGCGCGTGGACGATCGCGCCGACCTCGTCGTCGAGGGAGATCCACGGCCAGAACTGCGAGCCGGACCCCAGCTTCCCGCCGAGCCCGAACTGGAACAGCGGCTTGATCCGCCCCATCAGCCCGCCCGACGGCGAGAGCACGAGACCGGTGCGCACGAGCACGACGCGGGCGCCGGCCTCGGCGGCCGGCGCGGTGGCCGCCTCCCAGTCGCGGCACAGGTCGGCGAGGAACCCCTGGCCCCGGCGGGCGGTCTCGTCGACGGCCATCGCGCCGGTGTCGCCGTACCAGCCGACCGCCGACCCGCTGACCATCGTCGGGATGCCGTGCTCGGCGACGGCGCGCGCGAGCACGTCGGTGGGGATCATGCGGCTGTCCCGGAGCTCCTGCTTGCGCGCCCCGGTCCAGCGCTTGTCCCCGATGCCCGCGCCGCACAGGTTGACCACGGCGTCGGCACCCTCTAGGGCACCGGGCGCGAGGTGGCCGGCGGCGGGGTCCCAGCCCCGCTCGTCGGGGGCCTGCGGGGTCCGGCGCACCAGGCGGACCACCTCGTGGCCCGTCTCCCGCAGGCGGGGGACCAGGGCGGAGCCGATGAGCCCGGAGGACCCGGCGATGACGACGCGCATGGGGTGATCGTCGCGGAGTGTCCGGCCCGCCGCGACCCGGGGTGGTGCGCGAGGGTCGGAACGCCGGGAACGAACGAACGGCGCTCTCGCTGCTTGCGAAGCAGCGGGAGCGCCGTTCGTTCTCCGTGGAGCGCAGCGACCGGTCCAGCCGCCTGCCCCGGGGGGACTACAGGCCCAGCTCGCCCTCGAACGCGCCGCCCTCGAGGCGGTCCTTCACGGTGCCCAGGAACCGGGCCGCGTCGGCGCCGTCGACGATCCGGTGGTCGTACGACAGGCACAGGTACGCCATCGAGCGCACCGCGATGACGTCGCCGCCGGAGTCGTCCTGGAGCACGACCGGCTTCTTGACGACGGCGCCCGTGCCCAGGATGGCGACCTGGGGCTGGTTGATGATCGGCGTGTCGATCAGCGCGCCGCGCGAGCCGGTGTTGGTGATCGTGAACGTGCCGCCGGCGAGCTCGTCCGGGGTGATCTTGTTCGCGCGGGTGCGGTCCGCCACGTCCGTGATCTTGCGGGCGAGCCCGGCCAGGTTGAGGTCCCCGGCGTCGTGGATGACCGGCACGATCAGCCCGGCCGGCGAGTCCACGGCGATGCCGAGGTGCTCGGCACCGTGGTAGGTGACCTCGCTCTTCTCGGTGTCGATCGAGGCGTTCACGCCGGGGTGGGCCTTGAGCGCCTCGACGGTGGCCAGCGCCATGAACGGCAGGAACGAGAGCTTCACGCCCTCGCGCTTCTGGAACTCGCCCTTCACGCGGTCGCGCAGCCGCGCGATCCGCGTGACGTCGGCCTCGACGACGGTGGTGAGCTGCGCCGAGACCTGCAGCGACTCGACCATGCGCTTGGCGATGGTCTGCCGGCGCCGCGACATCTTCTGCGTGGTGCCGCGCAGCCCGGAGGTGTCCGGGGCGGGGGCGCCCGCCGAGCCGCGCGCACCCGCGGCGGCCGGCTTCTGCACCTCGCCGCCGTGCACGGTGCCGCCGCCGGACCCGCCCGACGGGGCGGCCTGGGCCGGGGCGTCGCCGGCCGGGGCCGCCTGCTGCTGGTCCTGCTCGTCGGCCGCCTTGACGACGTCCTGCTTGCGGATCCGCCCGCCGACGCCCGTGCCGGTCAGCGACGAGAGGTCGACGCCGCGCTCGGCCGCGAGCTTGCGGACCAGCGGCGTGACGTACGGCGAGCCCGACGGGGTGCTGCCCGAGCCCTCCGTGTCGGCCGCGGCGGACGTGCCGTTGCCCCCACCACGCGGCTCGAGCGCGCCGGCGTTGGCCGGGCCGCTCGCGGTGGTGGGCTGCTCGGTCTCGTGCGAGACGTAGTCGTCGGCACCGGACGCCGCGACGGGCTCGGCGGGCTGAGCCGGCTGCGCGGGCTGGGCCGGCTCCGGTGCGGGCTCCGGCGCGGGCTCCGGCGACGGCTGCGCCGCCGGCGCGGCCGAGGCGCCGCCGGAGGCCTGGGACGCGTCGCCGATGACGGCGAGCGCGCCGCCGACCTCGACCGTGTCGTCCTCGCCGGCCTTGAGCTCCAGCACGGTGCCGGCGACGGGCGACGGGATCTCGGTGTCGACCTTGTCGGTGGACACCTCGAGCAGCGGCTCGTCGACGTCGACCGTGTCGCCGACGGCCTTGAGCCAGCGCGTCACCGTGCCCTCGGTGACCGACTCGCCGAGCGCGGGCATCTCGACGGTCGTGCCGCCGGAGGAGCCCCCGGACGACGCCGCGGCGGGCGCGGGCTGGGCGGGCTCGGCGGGCTGGGACGGCGCCGGCTCGGGCTCTGGCTGCGACGGCGCAGGCTCCGGCTCGGGCTGCGCCTGGGGCTCCGGCGCCGGCGCCGCGGCACCGCCGCCGGTCGACTCACCCTCCTCGCCGATGACGGCGAGCTCGCCGCCGACCTCGACGGTGTCGTCCTCGCCAGCCTTGAGCTCCAGGACGGTGCCGGCGACGGGCGACGGGATCTCGGTGTCGACCTTGTCGGTGGACACCTCGAGCAGGGGCTCGTCGACGTCGACGTGGTCACCCTGCTGCTTGAGCCACCGGGTGATGGTGCCCTCGGTGACGCTCTCCCCGAGAGCAGGCATCTGGACGGAGTGGGCCATCGTGCTCGAACTCCTCGCTGAGATCTCGGGGTCAGGAGTGGCTGTGCAGGGGCTTGCCGGCGAGCGCGAGGTGCGCCTCCCCGAGGGCCTCGTTCTGCGTGGGGTGGGCGTGGATGAGGGTGGCGACGTCGTCGGGCAGCGCCTCCCAGTTGTAGATCAGCTGCGCCTCGCCGACCTGCTCGCCCATCCGCGTGCCGATCATGTGGACGCCCACCACCGGGGCGTCCGCGGCCGTGCCGCCCTTGACGAGCTTGATCGCCCCGGCGGTCTTGAGGATCTGCGACTTGCCGTTGCCGGCGAGGTCGTAGACCTGCGTCGCCACGTCGCCGTAGAGCTCCTTGGCCTGCGCCTCGGTGAGCCCGACCGACGCGACCTCGGGCTCGCAGTACGTGACCCGCGGGATGCCCTTCTCGTCGATCACCGGCGGCTTCAGCCCGGCGATCTCCTCGGCGACGAAGATGCCCTGCTGGAAACCGCGGTGGGCCAGCTGGAGGCCGGGGACGATGTCGCCGACGGCGTAGATGTTGCCGACGCCGGTGTGCAGCCGGTCGTTGGTCGGGACGAAGCCACGGTCGAGCGTGACGCCGTTCTCCTCGTAGCCGAGGTCGGCGGTGTTGGGGCCGCGGCCGACGGCGACGAGCAGGAGGTCGGCCTCGATCTGCTCGCCGGTCTCCAGCGAGATCGTCACCGAGTCCGACGTCTGCGAGACGCCCGTGAACTTGGTGCCGGTCTTGAACGCGATCTTGCGCTTGCGGAACTGGCGCTCGAGCTGCTTGGAGAGGAACTCGTCCTCGTTGGGCACCAGGTTCGGCAGCGCCTCGACGATGGTGACCTCGGCGCCGAAGCTCTTCCACACGCTGGCGAACTCGACGCCGATCACGCCGCCACCGAGGACGACGACCCGCTCGGGCACGTAGTCGAGGTTGATCGCCTCGGTGGAGGTCAGCACGCGGCCGCCGAGCTCGAGGCCGGGCAGCGTCTTCGAGTACGAGCCGGAGGCCAGGACGATGTTGCGGCCCTGGTAGCGCTGCCCGTCGACCTCGACGGTGTCCTGCCCGACGAGCTTGCCGGCGCCCTCGATCAGCGTGACCTTGTTGGCCTTCACCAGGCCCTGCAGGCCCTTGTAGAGGCGGGCGACGACGTTGTCCTTGTAGGAGTTCACGCCGCTCATATCGATGCCCGACAGCGAGCTCTTCACCCCGAACTGCTCACCCTCGCGCGCCGAGTCGGCGACCTCGGCGGCGTGCAGGAGGGCCTTGGTGGGGATGCAGCCGCGGTGCAGGCAGGTGCCGCCGACCTTGTCCTTCTCCACCAGCGCGACCGAGAGGCCGAGCTCCGCGGCCCGGAACGCGCAGGCGTACCCGCCCGACCCCGCTCCCAGGATGATGACGTCGTACGTGTCGCTCACTGCTGCTTCTCCCGCGTCGGCGTGTGGCGTGCGGCGGCCCCGGCCCGGCCCGCCACTCGTGATGGCTGTGGCACCGGGGAGGCGATGTCCGGCTTCATCCTTCCACCTCGCCCTGTACCCCGTCGGCGCCGATCAGCCGTGGTGCGCGATGTCATCCAGCACCGCCGCGATCGTCCGGACGGGCACTCCGGTGCCGCCCTTGGGGGTGTACCCGTGCGGGCCGCCGGTGTTGAAGGCCGGGCCGGCGATGTCGAGGTGCACCCACGGCACGCCGTCGGCGACGAACTCGCGCAGGAAGATCCCGCCGACGAGCATCCCGCCGAAGCGGTGGTTGGTGACGTTGGCCAGGTCGGCGACGCGCGAGTCGAGGTCGCCGCGCAGCTCCTCGGGCAGCGGCATCGCCCAGCCGCCGTCGCCGGCGGCCACCGCGTGCCCGGCGACCCGGTCGCGGAACTCGTCGGTGCCCATGACGCCCGGGGTCCACGCGCCGAGGGCGACGGTCTGGGCGCCGGTGAGCGTGGAGGTCTCGAGCAGGTAGTCGGGGGAGTCCTCGCAGGCGCGGGCGATCGCGTCCCCGAGGACGAGGCGGCCCTCGGCGTCGGTGTTGAGGACCTCGACGGTCGTGCCGCCGTACATCGTGAGCACGTCGCCCGGGCGGTAGGCGGTGCCCGAGGGCATGTTCTCGGCCATCGGGACGGTGGCGACGACCTCGACGTCCAGCCCCAGCTCGGCGGCCAGGCACGTCGCGGCGACGACGCCGGCGGCCCCGGACATGTCCGAGGTCATGTGGTCCATGTTCGCCGCCGGCTTGATCGAGATGCCGCCGGTGTCGAACGTGATGCCCTTGCCGACGAGCGCGACCTTCTTCCGGGCGTTCGCCGGGCTGTAGGTCAGCCGGACCAGCCGCGGCGGCCGCGAGGACCCGCCGCCGACGCCGAGCACGCCGCCGAACCCGCCCTCGGCGAGCTGCGACTCGTCGAGGATCTCGACGGTGACGCCGGCCGCCTCGGCGAGGCTCTTCGCCCGCTGCGCGAAGGCGTCGGGGTAGAGGTCGTTGGGCGGGGTGTTGACGAGGTCCCGGGCGTTCCGGACGGCCCGGGCGATCGTCGCCGCGCGGGTGACCGCCGCCTCGTCGCCGTCGCCGACGAGGCCGACGCGGGCGAGCTCGGTCGGCGCCGTCTCGGGCGCCTTCTTGTAGTCGGTGAAGGCGTAGTCGCCGAGCAGCGTGCCCTCGATCGTCGCGGCGAGGTCGAGCGTCGAGAGCGTGGTGACGACGTGCGCGGCGTGCCCGTGCAGGGCGCGCGCGGCGGCGCCGGCGGCGCGGCGGACCTGCTCGGCGACGTCCGGGGTCTCGCCGGCGGACGCCGTGGCGGCCTCCTTGCCCAGCCCCACGGCGAGCACCAGCGGCGTCCCGATCGCCCCGCGCGTCGGCACCCGGACGACCTCCTCGGCCTTCCCGGTGCCGCCGAGGAGGGCGACGAGCGCGGGCAGCTCGCCCGCCAGGTCGCCGAGGACGGCCGTGTCGCCGGCCACGACGGGGTCCGCACCACCCTCCCCGGGACGGACGCCGACGACGAGCGCGTCGGCGTCGGAGAGGGCGTCGGCACCCGGCGCGGCGCCGAGGAGCTCGAGGGCGGGGGTGCTGCTCACGTGCGGTCTCTCCCCAGGTCGGCGGTGTCGATCACATGCTAGGACCGGACGCGCTCGGTTACCGTGCCGCGGGTGTCCGACACCGTGACCGACTCCAGGCGCAGCCCGCTGCACGATCACCACGTCGCCCTCGGCGCCTCCTTCGCGCCCTTCGGCGGGTGGGAGATGCCCGTCCAGTACTCGGGGACGGTGGCCGAGCACACGGCCACCCGGGAGGCCGTCGGCCTGTTCGACGTGAGCCACCTCGGCAAGGTGCGCATCAGCGGCCCGGCCGCGGCGGCGTTCGTCGACCGGTGCCTCACCAACGACCTCTCGCGCATCGGCCCGGGCCAGGCGCAGTACACGCTGTGCTGCGCGGAGGACGGCGGCGTCGTCGACGACCTCATCCTCTACCTCGTCGGCGCCGACGAGGTGTTCGCCGTCCCGAACGCCGCCAACTCGGCGGGCGTCGGCCGGCAGCTCACCGCGGTCGCGCCGGACGGGATCACGGTCGCCGACGAGCACGAGGCGCACGTGGTGCTGGCGGTGCAGGGGCCGCGGTCGCCGGAGGTCCTCACGGCCGTGGGTCTCCCGGTGGACCAGGACTACATGTCCTTCGTCGACGCGGAGTGGTCCGGTCGCCCGGTGCGCGTCTGCCGCACGGGCTACACCGGCGAGCGGGGCTACGAGCTGATCGCCCCGGCCGACGGCGCCGGGGAGCTGTGGGACGCGCTGGCCGCGGCGGTCGGCGAGCAGGGCGGCCTGCCCGCCGGGCTCGGCGCGCGCGACACGCTGCGCACCGAGGCCGGCCTCCCGCTGCACGGCCAGGACCTGGGCCCGGACATCACGCCGCTCCAGGCGCGGTGCGGGTTCGCGATCGGCTGGAAGAAGGACGCGTTCTGGGGCCGCGAGGCGCTGGCCGCCGAGCGCGAGGCCGGGCCGCGGCGCCGGTCGTGGGGCCTGCGGGCCACCGGGCGCGGGGTGCCGCGTGGGCACATGACCGTCCGTCGTGGCGACGACGTCGTCGGGGAGACCACCTCCGGCACCTTCTCGCCGACGCTGAAGACCGGCATCGCGCTCGCCCTGCTCGACACCGCCGCGGGCCTCGACGAGGGCGACGTCGTGGCGATCGACGTGCGCGGCCGGGCGCTCGAGTGCGAGATCGTGAAGCCGCCTTTCGTGGCCTCGCACGTGCGGTGAGGATGCGGGGGTGAGCTTCCCCACGGAGAGTCCCGGGATCCCCGCCTCCGACCCCGGCGTCTTCCGCTTCCGTTCCGAGGCCGAGCAGGCCGGCCCGGCGATCTTCCTGGCGCCCGGCGACGTCACGGGCGGCGGCTACGGGCTGTTCGAGAGCGCCGCGGAACCCGGGCGGATGGGCGCCGTCCCGCACTTCCACACCGGGTTCAGCGAGGCGTTCTGGGTGATCTCCGGGCGCCTCGGCGTGATGAGCGGGCGGGAGTGGCAGGTGCTGGGCAGCGGCGACTTCGCCCACGTGCCGGTCAACGGCGTGCACGCGTTCACGGCGGTCGGCGACGAGCGGGCCCGGTTCCTCATCCTCTTCGTGCCCGGGTCGCCCGCCTCCCGGTACCCGCGCGAGCACTACTTCCGGGGCCTCGCCGAACGCTTCGCCCGCGGCGCGTCGCCGGAGGAGATCGACGAGTTCGCCCTCGAGTGCGACCAGGTCAACCTGCGCGACTGGGAGAGCGGCCCGATCCCGTCATGAGCGCCCCACGCTGACGTGCACGTGGTCGTAGTGCCCGCCGGTGGCGTCCTCCGGGTCGTACACGCCACCGCCCCGGTAGGGCCGGCCCCAGCCGTCGGCCGCGTCGGAGCTCCCGCGGTACCAGATGCGGCCCTGCCAGATGACGTAGCGGACGTCGAGCTGCTGGGCGTCCGCCCGCAGCCAGTGCGCCACGGCCCACCCGGCGGCGAGGTCGTCACCCTGCGGGAACTGCCCGGACCGGGCGGGGAAGAAGTCGCAGGCGCGTCCGTGCGGGTGGTCGCTCGAGGGGTTCCAGGCGTGCTCGGACCAGCACGTGATCGAGCGGATCGGGGCGTCGCGGCCCGGGGCGCCGAAGCGGGCGACGGCCGCGTCGTGCACGCGCAGGGCCGTCGGGGTCAGGCAGCCGGACGTCGTCGGGTCGCTCTCGCTGCACGGCTCCGGTGGCGGTGGGTCGACGACCTCCCACAGCGCGCGGGGCACGCGTTCCGACGCCGCCCACCAGAGGACCCCGGCGAGCAGCGCGAGGACCAGCAGCACGCCCGTCCCGACGGCCACCCGGGTCCTCGCCTGCACGGAGATCAGGCTAGGCGCGCCGGGGCGTGGTGACGGTGAGTCAGCGGCGCCGGCCGCCCGGGCGCTCGGCGGCGTCGTCGAGGTCGACGCCGACGTGGTCGTCGAGCCACTGCCCGAGCGGCGCGAGGCGGCGCCAGGTCGTCGCGACGCGGTCGGCGAGCCCGGGCTCGTGCAGCTCGTCCGACGGCGGCCAGGAGCACCAGGCGAAGAGGCTCTTGTGGCGCAGGAGCCCGAGGCGCGGGTGGTCGGGGTCGACGCCGCGCGGGCGGGACTTGAGCTGCTCGCCGCCGACCGTGAACCCCTCGGAGCGCAGGCCCTCGACGATCTCCTCGAGCGCCGGGCCGTGCCGGTCGTCGTCCACGGCCGCCCGGTAGCGCGCGACCTGCGCCGAGGTCATCCGGTAGTAGCCGCCGGCCGCCATCAGCCCGTCGGCGGAGACCTGGACGTAGTGCGGGCCCGCCGTGGCCCCGCACTGCACCTTGTACGGCGTCTTGTCGGCCGCGAACCGCACGTCGCGGTAGGGGCGGAACACCTTGCCCGCGCCGAACTCCGGCTCGAGGTCGGCGAGCAGCGCGACCATCGGTGCGCGCACCTGCTCGTCGTAGACCGCCTTGTTGTCGGTCCAGTACGCCTTCGTGTTGTCGGCCTCGAGGCCCTCGTAGAAGTCGACGACCGCCTCGCCGAAGCCCGGGAACGTCACGACGCCATCCTGACGTGTAGACACGACTCGTGTCCGGTGCGGTGCACGAGTCGGTGCTCGACGCGATCGGGGCGACCCCGCTGATCCGCCTGCGGCGGGTGAGCGACGGGCTGGCCCCGCGCATCTACCTCAAGGCCGAGTGGCAGAACGCCGGCGGCAGCGTGAAGGACCGCGCGGCGCTGGCGATGGTGCGCGCGGCCGAGCGGTCCGGGGCGCTGGCGCCGGGCGGGGTGATCGTCGAGGGGACGTCGGGCAACACCGGGATCGGGCTCGCGCTGGTCGGCGGGGTGCTCGGGTACCGGACGGTGATCGTCGTCCCGGACACCACCGCCGCCGAGAAGATCGCCGCCCTGCGGGCCTACGGGGCCGAGGTGCGCCTGACCCCGGGCGGGCTCCCGCGCGACGACCCGCGGCACGTGATCAACCTGGCCGCGACCGTCGCCGCGGAGATCCCCGGCGGCTGGCTCGCCGACCAGTACGGCAACGCCGCCAACCCGCAGGCCCACCGCGACACCACCGCACCCGAGATCTGGGAGCAGACCGGCGGGGCGGTCACCCACCTCGTCGCCGGCATCGGCACCGGCGGCACGATCTCGGGCACGGGGTCGGCGCTCAAGGAACGCGGCCCGGTGCGGGTGGTCGGCGTCGACCCCGCGACCTCGGCCTACGGCGGCGGGGACGGCAGCCCGTACTACGTCGAGGCGATCGGGCACTACCGCCACCCCGCCACCGTCGACGACCCGTGGCCCGCCAACTGGGAACGCTCGGTCGCCGACGAGATCGTGCGCGTGGACGACCGCACGACCATGGTCACCGCCCGCCGCCTGGCCCGCGAGGAGGGCCTGCTGCTGGGCGGGTCGTCGGCGACGGCCGTGGCCGGGGCGCTGCAGGTCGCCCGCGACCTCGGTCCCGACGACGTCGTCGTGGTCATCGCGCCGGACTCCGGGCGGGCCTACCTCTCGAAGTACTTCGACGACGGGTGGCTGCGCCGGCTCGGGTTCACCGAGGAGGAGCCGGGGTCGGTCGGCGAGCTGGCGGTCGACCTGCCGGTGCTGCGCGCGTCGTGGACGGTGGCGCGCGCCCGCGAGGTTCTCGACGGCGTCCCCGGCCCGGTGCCGGTGTCCCACGACCGCGACGCCGGCGCCGCCGCGCCGTCGGAGATCCTCGGCGCGCTCACGGCCCGTGACCTCGAGGGTCTGCCCGCCGACGACGCCGTCGCCGACCACGTCCGCCCGGTGGCGCCGAGCGTCGGCGCGGGGGAGGGGATCGAGGCCGCGCGCGCGATCGTCGGGGACTCCGAGGCGGCCTGGGTGGTGCGTGACGGGCGGGTGACCGGTCTCCTGACACGCGCGGCCCTCGGCCTTCCCCGAACGTCTACGCTGAGCGCATGAGTACGACCTTCGCCCACACCCCGCACCCCGCCCCGGCGTCCGCGGAGCGTGTGGCGGAGGTACTGGCCGCGCCCGGGTTCGGGAAGTTCTTCACCGACCACATGGTCACGATCTCCTGGGACGCCGCCCGCGGCTGGCACGACGCCACCGTCGGGCCGTACGCCCCGCTGTCCATGGACCCCGCCGCGGTCGTGCTGCACTACAGCCAGACGATCTTCGAGGGCCTGAAGGCGTACCGCTGGGCCGACGACTCGGTGCACGCCTTCCGCCCGGCGGCCAACGCGCAGCGGATGGCCCGGTCGGCCGAGCGCCTCGCGATGCCCCCGCTGCCCGAGGACCTGTTCCTCGGCTCGCTGGAGGAGCTCATCGCGGTCGACCACCGCTGGGTCCCGGAGGCGGGCGGCGAGGACGCGCTGTACCTGCGGCCGTTCATGATCGGCTCGTCGACGGGTCTCGGCGTGCGGCCCAGCGAGGAGTACCTCTACCTGCTCATCGCCTCGCCCGCGGGCGCCTACTTCCCGCGCGGCCTGGCCCCGGTCACCGTGTGGCTGTCCACCGACTACGTGCGCGCGGTGCCCGGCGGCACCGGCGAGGCGAAGTGCGGCGGCAACTACGCGGCCTCGCTCGCCGCGCAGGCCCAGGCGTCGGCGCAGGGCTGCGACCAGGTCGTGTGGCTCGACGCGCTCGAGCACCGGTGGATCGAGGAGATGGGGGGCATGAACCTCTTCTTCGTGTTCACCGACTCGTCGGGCGCGGTCGAGGTCGTGACCCCGGAGCTCACCGGCTCGCTGCTGCCCGGCGTCACCCGCCGCTCGCTGCTCGAGCTGGCCGCCGAGGAGGGCGCCACGGTCTCCGAGCGCCGCATCTCCACCGAGGAGGTGGAGAAGGAGGTCGCCGCCGGCACGCTCACCGAGGTGTTCGCGTGCGGCACGGCCGCGGTGATCACGCCGGTCGGCACGGTGAAGCACGAGGGCGGCGGCTACGACATCGGCGACGGCACGCCCGGCCCGATGACCCACCGCCTGCGCGACCGCCTCACCGCCATCCAGCGCGGCGCGGCTCCCGACCCGCGCGGGTGGATGACGAAGCTCGCCTGACCGTCAAGGCCGGTTACTGGCTGGTATCTCTCGGTCAGCGAGGCATACCAGCCAGTAACCCCGTTCAGTCGGTCGCCAGGACGATCAGCGCGGCCGTCGCGGCGAGCTCCGCGCACGCGCCGAACACGTCGCCGGACACGCCGCCGAGGCGCCGGCGCGCGTGGGCCGTCACGAGGACGACGACGACGGCGGCGAGCAGGGCCGCGACCGGCGCGCGCCAGCCCAGCACCGGGAACGCGGCCGCCGCCAGCACCACGGTCCACGCCGGCGCCACCCACGCCGGCTGGGTCCCCGCGACGAGCGCGCCGAGGCCGTCGGGCGACGCCGCCGGCACGCCGCGGCGCGCGATCCACGCGAACGCCGCGCGCCCGAGACCCAGGGCGAGCGCGCCGCCCACGACCGCGGCAGGCAGGCCCCGCTCCGCCAGCGCGCCGACCGCGGTCGCCTGCACGCCGAGCACGATCACCAGCCACACCACCGCGAACGCCCCGGTGCCCGGGTCGCGCATCACCGCCAGCGTGCGGGCGGCGTCGCCGTGGCTGCCGAGGCCGTCGGCGAGGTCGGCGAGCCCGTCGAGGTGCAGGCCGCGGGTGGCCAGCGCGCCCAGCCCCACGGCCACGAGGCCCCCGAGCAGGCCCGGTGCCCCGAGGACGACGAGCCCGGTCGCCGCCGCCCCGAGCAGCGCGCCCAGCACCACGCCGACCAGCGGCACCACGGCCAGCGCGACGCCCGCCGCCGGCCGGTCGATCCGCGACTCGCGCGCCGGGACGACCGTGAACATGGCGACCGCGAGCGCCAGACCGGCGCGGACGGTGCTCACACGGAGACGGCCGCGCGCACCAGACCGACCGCCGTGAGCGCGCCCGTGCCCTGACCGGCCCGCATCTGCAGGTCGAGCAGCGGGTCGAGGCCCAGGACGTCGAGCGCGAGCGCCTGCGCGGGCTCGGTGCACCGCGATCCCGCGACCCACCAGGCGCGGGCGCCGGGTGCCTCGGTGTCGGCGAGCAGCGCGGCCACGGACGTCGCGGCGCCGTCGAGCACCACGGGAGTGCGCCGGCGCGCGGCCTGGGCGAGGAAGCCGACGAGCGCCGCGAGGTCCGCCCCGCCGGTCACGCGCAGGAGGCCCTGCGGGTCGCGCCGCACGGAGCGGGCGCGCCACAGGCCGTCGCGCACCGCGGCGGCCTTCACCATCCAGACCCGGTCGTCGATCCCGCTGCCGCGCCCCACCGCGGCCACCGGCTCGCGGCCGGTCATCGACGCGGCGAGCACGGCGGTCGGGGTGCTGACGCCGACGGCCAGCTCGCCGACGACGAGCAGGTCGGCGCCCTCGTCGACCTCCTCGTCGGCCACCTCGCGGCCGGCCCGGACCGCGGCGGCGGCCTGCTCCTCGGTCAGCACGTCCTCGACGTCGAGGCGACCGCCGCCCCGCACGACGGCCCGGTCGTCGCGGGCGTCCCCGGCGGCGGGTGCGGCGAGGCCCACGTCGACGACCCGCAGCCCGGCCCCCGCCGTCTCGGCGAAGCGGCAGACCGGCGCCGACCCGTCACGCACGGCGGCGACCCGGGCCGCGGTCTCGGACGGCGCGTGGGCGGACACCCCGGCGGCGGCGATCCCGTGGTCGGCCGCGAACAGCACCGCCCGCACCCGGCGCGGCGCGCGGGCCGGCGCACGGCCCTGGCAGGCGGCGAGCCAGGCGGCGAGCTCCTCGAGGCGCCCGTAGGTCCCGTCGGCCAGCGCCGCGAGCGCCTCGCGCCGGGCGGTCTCGTCCGGGGGCGCCACGGTGCTCGACGAGGCGGTCGAGGTCGCGGGCTGCACGCCGTCGACGGTATCCAGCGGGCTCACCGCAGCCGGAGGGGCACCCCGGCCACGAGCAGCCAGACCTCGTCACAGACGGCCGCGAGCTCCTGGTTGAGCGCGCCCAGCTCGTCGCGGAAGCGGCGCCCGGCGCTCGTCGAGGGCACGACCCCGAGCCCGACCTCGGCCGACACCAGCACGAGCGTCCCGGCGAACCCGCCGACGGCGGCGACGAGGTCGACCCGCGCGGCCGCCACGGACGGCGCGTCGCGCTCCCAGGCGGCGTCGTCGAGCAGGCCGGTGACCCAGGTGGCGAGGTCGTCGACGAGGACCGGCTCGGACGGCGCGCCGGCCAGCAGGGCGGGGAGGTCGACGTCCTCGGCGGTGCGCCAGTGCCGGGGGCGGCGGGCGCGGTGGACCTCGACGCGGTCGGCCCACTCGGGGTCGACCGCCGGGTCGACGCCGCGGGCCGTCGCCACGTAGAGGCCCGGCGCGTCGGCGTCGAGCATCCCCTCGGCGTACGCGGACTTGCCCGAGCGCGTCCCGCCGAGGACCAGGATCCGGGGGATCAGGCCACCTGTGTCCCGCGGGCGACCCGCGGCGCCGGCATCCGCAGCTTGCGGATCTGGGTGGCGCGGGTGAACGCGTACCAGCCGTACGACAGCCCGCCGACCTGCTCGTCCGGGAACTTCGCCCGCACCTTCGAGACCACGTGCCGGCCGAGCAGGACGCCCTCGAGCGCCATCATCACGAGCATGATCAGGCAGATCAGGCTGCCCGCGGTCTGCACGGCGGGCACCGGGATGATCACGGTGGCGAAGATGACCACCGCGAGCGGCATGAACAGGCCCATGAGGTTGCGGCGGCCGTCGACGAGATCGCGCGCGTAGGCCCGGGCGGGCCCGCGGTCGCGGGGCATGAGCACCGCGTCGTCGCCGGCCATCATCCGCTTGCGGCGGTCGGCGGAGGCGTTGCGGCGCTCCTCCTTGCTGCCGCGCAGCGACTTGGCGCGCTTGATCGCCTCGCGCTGGGTCTTCGGCGCGGGCGCCACGGGGCCGCGCTTCTTGCCCTCCGCGTCGCGGCGCGACGGCGTCGGACGGCCCTTGCCGGCCGTCTGCGAGCGCACGCGCTCGCCCACCACCACGGACTCACGCTCCTCGGTCGCGTCCGACACGGAGGCGTCGGTGGACTCGGAGGAGGCGGTGCCGCGGCGGAGGAACTTCACGCCGTCCAGGATAGGACATGCGGCGTACCCCCTACCGTGATCGGCATGCGCGTTCTGCTCGCCCCCGACTCCTTCGGCGGCAGCCTCACCGCCGCCGAGGCCGCGACCGCGATGGCGGAGGGCTGGGCGCGCGCGCACCCCGACGACCGGACCGTGCTGCTGCCGCTCGCCGACGGCGGCACGGGCTTCGTGGAGGTCCTGCACACCGCGCGTGGCGGCACCCGGCACGACGTCGAGGTCACCGGCCCCTTGGGGGAGCCGACGACGGCGACGTGGCTGGAGCTCGTCGGGCCTGGAGACGAAGCGCAGCGGAGCTCGACCATCAGGACCGCGTACGTGGAGTCGGCGTCGGCGTGCGGCCTGCACCTGGTGCCCGAGCGCACCCCGCGGACGGCCGCGGACGCGACGAGCCGGGGCGTGGGCGAGCTGGTCCGGGCCGCGGTCGCGGCGGGGCCCGCGCGGGTCGTCGTCGGTCTCGGCGGCTCGGCCTGCACCGACGGCGGCGCCGGGATGCTCGCCGCGCTCGGCGCGGTGCCCCTCGACGGCCGCGGCGACCCGCTGCCCGACGGCGGGGGCGCACTGGCGGCGGTCGCGCGCCTGGTCGGGCTGCCCGGGGTCCGCGAGCGCCTCGCCGGCGTCGAGCTGGTCGTCGCGGCCGACGTCGACCACGCGCTGACCGGGCCCCAGGGCGCCGCGGCCGTGTTCGGGCCGCAGAAGGGCGCCGACGAGGACACCGTCGCGGCCCTCGACGCGGCGTTGACGACGTGGGGCGGCGTGCTGGGGGAGGAGTGCGGGCTCCCGGGGCTCGCGACGCAGCCCGGCGCGGGCGCGGCCGGCGGGCTGGGCGCCGCCCTCGCGGCGCTGGGGGCGACCCGCGTGCCGGGCGGGGAGCTGGTCCGCGACGTCGCCGGGCTGGACGCGGAGCTCGACCGCGCCGACCTCGTCGTCACCGGCGAGGGCGCCCTCGACGAGCAGTCGCTGCACGGCAAGCTCGTCTCGGTCGTCGCCGCCCGCGCCCGCGAGCGGAGCGTGCCGTGCATCGCGCTGGCCGGTCAGGTGCACATCGGTGGCAACCAGGCGCTCGAGGCCGGGCTCGAGGGCGCCTATTCGGTGGCTGCCGACGCGGGATCGGTGGAGGCAGCGCTGGAGGAACCCGCCGCGCGGCTGGCCGACCTGGCGGCGGGTGTCGCGCGGAAGTGGGGGAACAGACCCCCGGGTGACGGGAGACGAAGCGAAGCGTGAGCTCGACCCCGAGAGACGGTGCGTGAGCGCGCTCGCATGAAGCACCGCCCACGGTGTGCGACGATGGGATCAGGCCGCGGGGCCGGGTATCCGGACCCCGAGGGAACACACGGCACCGCGACCGGGTTGTGCCCGTCGAGCGAGTGCACAACGTCCGTCCCGGGAGCTCAAGGGAGAACCATGACCGTCGAGAACCCCGCCGCGCCGACCGAGGCCGAGACCAAGCCGCACGGCGTGGAGCTGACCGACTCCGCGGCAGGGAAGGCGAAGGCCCTGCTCGACCAGGAGGGCCGCAACGACATGTCGCTGCGGATCGCCGTGCAGCCCGGTGGCTGCGCGGGCCTGCGCTACCAGCTGTTCTTCGACGACCGCAGCCTGGACGGCGACCTCCAGGTCGACTTCAACGGCCTGACCGTGTCGGTCGACCGCATGAGCGCGCCGTACCTCCAGGGTGCGGTCATCGACTTCGTCGACACCATCGAGAAGCAGGGCTTCACCATCGACAACCCCAACGCGGGTGGGTCGTGCGCCTGCGGCGACAGCTTCAACTGATCGCCCCCTGAACGACACGCGGCCCCGGACCTCGCAGAGGTCCGGGGCCGTGGTGTGTGCAGGGCGTCAGATGCCGGGCACCTCGGCGGCGACCTTGTCGCGCAGGCCCTCCGGGGGCTGGGCGCCGAGCTGGGCCACGACGTGCGACGCCGCGACGGCGCCGATGCGCCCGGACGTCGCGTGGTCGAGCCCGCGGCTCCAGCCGTACAGGAACCCGCCGGCGTAGGCGTCGCCCGCGCCGGTGGTGTCGACGAGCTCGTCGGCGTCGCGGACCCCGACCTGCTCGACGCTGCCGTCCGCGTCGTACACCGTCGAGCCCTTCGGCCCGTGGGTGACGACGACGACCTCGCAGTTGCCGCCGTGGCCGCGCAGCAGCGAGGTGACGGGGTCGTCCCCGACCAGCGCCGCGACCTCGTCCTCGTCGGCGATGAGGATCTCGACGTTCTCGCGGGTCAGCTCGCGGAAGTACTCGCGGTGACGGTCCACGCAGCCCGCGTCGGACAGCGTGAGGCCGACGCGGGCCTCGCTCTTCGACGCGGCGTCCACGATCTTGCCGATGGTCCTGCGGGCCTGCTCGGTGTCGGCGAGGTAGCCCTCGATGAGGCTGACCCTGCTGCCGGCGACGTCGTCCTGCTCGATGTCGTCCGGGCCGAGCGCGGTGCAGGCGCCCAGGAACGTGCTCATGGTGCGCTCGCCGTCGCCCGTCACCATCACCAGGCACCGCGCGGTGGCGGGGCTCCCGGACAGCGCGGGGGTCGTGAACTTGACCCCGTGCGAGCGGATGGACTCGGTGAACGAGGTGCCGAGACGGTCGTCCGAGACCTTGCCGACGTAGCCGGTGTCCGCGCCCAGGGCAGCGGCGATGGCGATGGTGTTGGCGACGCTGCCGCCCGAACGCTCCGTCGTGTCGCCGGCCTCGGTGTAGAGCTTCTCGGCCTGGGCCTCGTCGATGAGCGTCATGCCGCCCTTGGGCAGCTCGTGCGCACGGATGGTGTCGTCGTCCGTGCGGAACAGCACGTCCACGATGGCGTTGCCGATCCCCAGTACGTCCATGCCTACCTCTCGAATCGCACTACGTCCTTCGGACCAACCTGCGACCCTAGGTGAAACTCAGCGCGACCGGGACCGGACCGTTGCGTGGCGCACGTTCACGCATACACCGGGTAGTTGGGCTCCGGGATCTCCGGGCGGATGCGCTGCTCGACGAAGATGCCGTGCCAGAGCATGAACACCAGCAGCGTCCAGATGCGGCGCGAGTGGTCGACGGGGCCGGCGCGGTGCTCGTCGATGAGCCGCAGGACGGCCGCCTTGTCGAGGATCGCGTCGGTCTGCGAGTCGCGGACGATCTGGCGCGCCCAGTCGAGCATGTCGTTCGCGAGCCAGTAGCGGATCGGCACCGGGAACCCGAGCTTCCGCCGGTTCAGCACGTGCGGGGGCACGATGCCGTCGATCGCCCGGCGCAGCGCGTACTTCGTGGTGCCGTGCGCGACCTTCTGCTCGGTGGGCAGGTGCGACGCGACCTCGAACACCTCGCGGTCGAGGAACGGCACGCGCAGCTCGAGCGAGTTGGCCATCGTCATCTTGTCGGCCTTGACGAGGATGTCGCCGCGCAGCCACGTGAACAGGTCGACGTGCTGCATCCGCGCCACCGGGTCCCAGGTGCCCGAGTCGGCGTAGAGCGGGGCGGTGACGTCGACGTGGGACAGGCCCGGGTCGTGGCCGCGCAGGACGGCCGCGAGCTGGTCCTTGCGGAAGATCCGCGCGTTGCCGTAGTAGCGCTCCTCGAGGGGGAGCGCGCCGCGGCGCAGCAGGTCCTTGCCGCGCATGCCGTCGGGCAGCCGGGACGAGAGCGCGCCGGCGAGCTTGCGCACCGCCCCGGGCAGCTTCTCGAACGGCGCGAGGGAGATCGGCTCCTTGTAGATGGTGTAGCCGCCGAAGAGCTCGTCGGCGCCCTCGCCGGAGAGCACGACCTTGACGTGCTTGCGGGCCTCGCGGGCCACGAACCACAGGGGGACCAGCGCGGGGTCGGCCACCGGGTCGTCCAGGTACCAGACGATGAGCGGCAGCGCGTCCATCATCTCCTGGGCGGTGACCTCCCGGACGACGTGCCGCACCCCGATCGCCTCGGCGGACTCGCGCGCGACGTCGACCTCGGAGTAGCCCTCGCGCGCGAAGCCGGTGGTGAAGGTGATGAGGTCCGGGTTGTGCTCGCGGGCGAGCGCCGCGATGGCCGTCGAGTCGACGCCGCCGGAGAGGAACGCGCCGACCGTGACGTCGGCGCGCATGTGCTTGGCCACCGAGTCGCGGAGGACCTCGGTGATCTCGTGGTGCAGGCGCGTCTCGTCGTCGACGGGCTTCTCGTCGAACTGCGGGACGAAGTAGCGCTCGGCGGTCATCGGCTCGCCGGGGGAGACCGTGAAGCTCGTCCCGGACTCGACGCGCCGGATCGTGCGGTGCAGCGTAAGGGGCTCGGGGACGTACTGGAGCTGCAGGTAGTGCTGCAGGGCGGTCGGGTCCGGCGCCGTCGTGGGCTCGCCGAGCGCCGTCGCCAGCTCGAGGAGGCTCTTCTTCTCGCTCGCGAACGCGACCCCGTGCGGGCCGGCGGCGACGAAGAGGGGCTTGATGCCGAACGGGTCGCGGGCGCCGAACAGGACGCGCTCCTGGGTGTCCCAGATGAGGAACGCGAACATGCCGCGCAGCCGGCGGACCGCGTCGGCGCCCCACACGTGGTACGCGGCGACGATGGCCTCGGTGTCCCCGTCGGTGACGAACCGGGCGCCGTGGTCGCGGGCGAGCTCCTCGCGCAGCTCGAGGTAGTTGTAGATCTCGCCGTTGAAGACGATGCGGTAGCGGTCGCTCGCGTACGTCAGGGGCTGGTGCGAGCCCTCGACGTCGATGATGGACAGCCGGTTGAAGCCGAGCACCACGTCGCCGTCGTGCCACTCGCCGGACTCGTCCGGGCCGCGGTGGCGCATGCACGTGAGGCTCTCCCGCACCGCCTCCGCGCGGGCCGGCGCCTCACCGTCGGACGTGATCAATCCCATCAGGCCGCACACGCGTCCGCTGACACCTCCGGTTCCGGGGTCGCCCTGGCACCCGGACGGGCCGGGCCCGGGCCAGTATGACGACCCCGCGTGATCGCTCCGGTGACGCCCTGCGGGGGGACGCGCCGCGCCCCTCCGACAGCGCGTAGTGGCTGGCTCGGCTAGTCTCCGCACCGACGTCGGGGCCCGGGTCCGCCGGGCCGCTCACCACGCCGACGCCGGGCTGTACGACCAGCGCGGACGTGGGGGCACCGCCCGAGAAGGAAGGCAGCCAGCAGTGCGCCGAGATGGGACGCCGGTCCGGAGCAGCACCGGCCGCGCGCGCCGGGCCGTGGGCCTCGCCGTGGCGGCCGTGGCCGTTGCCCTGACCACCTCCGGCTGCTCCGTCGACGAGGTCCTGCGCTTCGGCTGGCCCGTCGGCGTGACGCCCGAGGCCACGCAGATGCGCACCCTGTGGACCTGGGCCGCGGTCGCCGCGCTCATCGTCGGCGTCCTCGTCTGGGGGGCGACGGCCTGGACCGTCGCGTTCCACCGCAAGAAGGCCGGCGAGTCCGACCTCCCGCGGCAGTTCCAGTACAACCTGCCGCTCGAGCTGGTGCTCACGGTCGTCCCGCTGGTCATCGTCGCGGTGCTCTTCTACTTCACGGTCGTCGTCCAGAACGTGGTCGACCGGGAGGCGTCGGGCGACGAGCTGAAGATCGACGTCATCGGGTTCCAGTGGAACTGGGAGTTCGCCTACCCCGAGACCCCGGCCCCGAACGGGGAACCGGCCTCCGTGGTCGGCTCCACCACCCAGGTGCCGCTGCTCGTGCTGCCGACCGACCGGCCGATCGCGTTCACGCAGCACTCGCAGGACGTCATCCACTCGTTCTGGGTGCCGGAGTTCCTGTTCAAGCGCGACGTCATGCCGAACCCGGAGGAGAACGACCAGAAGAACACCTGGGTGATCGACCGGATCGAACGCCCCGGTGCCTTCGTCGGCCGGTGCGCCGAGTTCTGCGGCGCGTACCACTCGATGATGAACTTCGAGGTCCGCGCCCTGCCGCCGGCACAGTTCGACCAGTTCCTGCGGCTGCGCGGCCAGGTCAACCCGCAGACCGGGCAGGGCTACACCACCCCGGACGCCCTGGCGGCGATGAACTGCGGCGAGCTGTGCGCCCCGCAGGCCATCACGACGCCGACGTTCGACCAGAGCCCCACGTCGCAGATCGCCGTCAAGTGAGGACCCGATGAGAGTCGAATCCCGCATCTTCGAGATCCTCACCGTCTTCTGCTTCGTCTGCGCGATCGTCTACGGCATCCTCTCGGGCGAGGAGGTCGGCATCGTCGCCCTGACGCTCACCGGCGGCCTCACCCTGATCATCGGGACGTACTTCCGCTTCGTGGCGCGCCGCCTCGAGGAGCGCCCCGAGGACAACCCGGAGGCCGAGGTCTCCGACGGCGCCGGCGACCTGGGCTTCTTCAGCCCCGGCAGCTACTGGCCCATCGCCGTCGCCGGCGGCACCGCCATGACGGGCCTCGGCATCGCCCTGTGGCAGTGGTGGCTGATTGTCCTCGCCGGCATCGGCCTGATCATCGCCATCTGCGGCCTCGTCTTCGAGTACCACGCGGGGCCCGAGGCGCACTGAGCCTCGGTCGTTCCTGACGCCCGGCCCCGCTCCGCCCGTCGGAGCGGGGCCGTCGTGTGTCCGGGGGCGTCGTCCGGGGGCCTGAGATGCGTTCTGCGGGGCCGGCGGGGCTCGCGGGGTGTCGGTTTTGCCCCTCGGTGCTGGCGAGGCTTCGCGGATGCCGGGTGGGAGCGAACGCGCCGTTCGCTCGCCGAGAAGCAGCGAACGGCGCGTTCGCTCCACTGGCTGGGGCCTGGGTGACGCGATGCTCGTGGGCGCGACGAGGGACGAGCGACCAGTCTGCCGGAGATCAAGGGCGACGCCATCGACCTCGCGCGCCGCGACATGTGCACCAGGACGCCCCTGATCATGGCTGTCGGGCCCCACGTCACGGGGGAGCGCGTGTCCTCGAGGCCCTCGTGCGCCGATCGAGCCGGCGGATTCCCTGACGTTGAACGTCAGCGTGGCCGCCACGCTGACACCACCCCGTGCGTTAGGCGCTCCTCGCGGCGTGTCGCGCGAGTGAGCATGTGGCGATCCTGGCGTCACACGTCAGCGATGCCGCATCGCTCGCACCGGGACACGCGCACCCCCGAACGAACGACGACGGGCCGGGAGCGTCGGTGACGCTCCCGGCCCGTCGAGGGTCGTGCTCGGTGCCTACTCCTGGATGTCGCGCGGACGACCGGCGTCCGGGCGACCGGCGAGCTCGCGGTCGCCGCCCGGCTCGACCTGCAGCGGGTCCTTGCCGCCGCCGCCGCCGAGGGCGTCCTGCTCCTCGGGCGGGTCGGGGCGGAACCAGCCGCCCTTGAGCGGCGTGCCGGCGGAGCCGAGGTCGTTCATCCGCTTGGGCACCTTGGCGCCCTGGTACTCGAGCGGGATGGCGTGCCCGTGCTCGTCGACGCCGCCGAGGGGCTGGTGCACCTCGATGAACTCGCCGTGCGGCAGCCGCTTGATGTGCCCGGTCTCGATGCCGTGCTCGAGCACCTCGCGGTCGCTGCGCTGGAGGCCCAGGCAGATGCGGTAGGTCGCGAAGTACACGAACGGCGGCAGGATGAGCAGGCCGATGCGCCCGATCCACGTCATCACGTTCAGGGAGATGTCGAACGTGTAGGCGAAGATGTCGTTGCCGCAGGCCAGGACGAGCCAGAAGTAGAACGTCATGGCCATCATCCCGGTCGCCGTGCGGACCGGGACGTCGCGCGGACGCTGCAGCAGGTTGTGGTGGGCGTCGTCGCCGGTCAGCTTGCGCTCGATCAACGGATAGAGCGCCAGCAGGGTGGTGAGGATGCCCATCCCGATCACGGCCGGGAAGAAGATCGCCGGGATCGTGTACCGGCCGAACAGGTACATCTCCCACGACGGCCAGAGCCGGACCGCGCCGTCGAACACCGCCATGTACCAGTCGGGCTGCGAGCCGGCCGAGACCTGCGTCGGGTCGTACGGGCCGAGCTTCCAGATCGGGTTGATCTGGAACATGCCCGACATCATCGCCATCGCGCCGACCGAGACGACCATGAAGCCGCCGGCCTTGGTGGCGAACGTCGGCAGGATGCGGACGCCGACGACGTTGCGCTCGGTGCGACCGGGACCGGGGAACTGCGTGTGCTTCTGGAACCACACGAGCGCCACGTGGACCGCGATGACCGCGGTGATGATCCCGGGCAGCAGGAACACGTGGACGATGTAGAGGCGCGGGATGATGATCGTCCCGGGGAACTCGCCGCCGAGGATCGCCCAGTGCAGCCAGGTGCCGATGACCGGGATCGACAGGACGATCGCCGAGAGGCCGGTGCGCAGGCCCGTGCCGGAGAGCAGGTCGTCCGGCAGCGAGTAGCCGAGGAAGCCCTCGATCATGCCCGTGAGCAGCAGCACGACGCCGAGCACCCAGTTGGTCTCGCGCGGGCGGCGGAACGCTCCGGTGAAGAACGTCCGCATCATGTGCGCGATCATCGCGGCGACGAACAGCAGCGCCGCCCAGTGGTGGACCTGGCGGATGAACAGGCCGCCGCGCACGTCCATCGAGATGTTCACGGTGGACTCGTAGGCCATGGACACCGTGACGCCACGGAGGCCGGCGTAGCTGCCCTCGTACGTGGTCTCGGCCATCGACGGGTCGTAGAAGACCGCCAGCCAGGTGCCCGAGATCAGCAGCACGATGAAGCTGTACATCGCGACTTCGCCGAGCATGAAGGACCAGTGCGTCGGGAAGACCTTGTTGATCTGACGACGGATGCCGCCCGCGGGGTGGACGCGGCTGTCGACCTCGTCGGCGGCGGTGCCGGCGAGCTTCATCGCCAGGCCGCCACCCTTACGCGTGGGTGTGGTGATCGAGCTCATGAGTTGCGCTCCCAGAACGCCGGACCCACCGGTTCGATGAAGTCACTGCGTGCGTACAGATACCCCAGATCGTCCACCGCGATCGGCAGTTGCGCCAGTGGACGGGTCGCGGGCCCGAAGACCGGCTTCGCGTACTCGTTCGCCTGGAACTGCGACTGGTGGCAGGGGCAGAGGATGCGGTTCGTCTGGTCCTCGTACAGCGACGTGGGGCACCCCATGTGGCTGCAGATCTTCGAGTAGGCGAACAGCGTGCCGTAGTTGAAGTCCTCCTGGCCCGCCCGCTTGATGACCGCGACGTTCGGCCGGAGGCGGATGAGCATGACCGGCGAGTCGGAGGAGCGGACGGTCTCGGCGACGTGCTCCGGGTCGACGAGGTCCTCCTCGTTGAGGACGGCCTGGCCGCCGGTGGCGCCGGCCACCAGGAACTCCTCGAACACGGCCGGGTTCTTGACCTCGCTCGCGTGGAACGGGAAGACCGTCTCCATGGCGCCGGGCTCGAGGTCGCCGGCGCGCACCAGGACGATGTCGCGGGCGTTGCCGTTGAACTTGCGGACGTAGACCCGCTCGCCGCCCTTCGACTTCCAGTCCGTGACGAGGAGCGGCGAGTTCGGCCCCTCCTTCCACGGGTTCTTGACCAGGCCGCCGAACGCCGCGACGAGGACCCCGAGGCCCAGGACGCCGCCGGCCGCACCCATGGAGCGGTAGATCAGCTTGCGGCGGGACAGACCGCTCTGCTGGCCGGTCTGGACCAGGCGCGCCGCCGCGGTGCGACGGTCGATCTCCGGCGAGCGCCCGTCGTGGCGCTGCTGGATCGTCAGGTCCTCAGGCAGCAGCTTCTTCGAGTAGGCGATGACGCCCATGCCCACGGCGAAGACGGCCAGGCCGAAGGTGACGCCGATGATCGGCGTGTAGAGCGCGTAGATCCACGCGCCCTCCTCGGTGGGCGAGCGGTACTCCCACGGCCACGCGATGAACGCGACGATGAAGACGATCGCGGAGATCGCCGCGAGGATGAACCACCCGGCGACCTGGCGCTCGGCGCGCTTCTCGGCCCGCGTCCCGGGCACCGGGAAGCGCTCGCGGGACGAGACGACCTCGATGTCGTCGATCCGGTTGCCCAGGTCGACGAGGTCGTCGGTGCTCATCTGCGCGAGCTCTTCGTCCGACGGGATGCGCGGCGAGCCGTCCGATTGGTGGCCCGACTGCTGGGACTGCGACTCGGCGGGACGCGTGCTCACTGGCGGCTTCCGATCCAGAGGGAGATACCGATCAGGGCGGCGAGGCCGACGAAGAACGCCACGATGCCCTCGGGCACCGGGCCGAACCCGCCGAGGCCGTTGCCGCCCGGGTTCGCGCCGGTGTTGTTGCTCGACACCGACTTGATGTAGCCGATGATGTCGCGCTTCTCCTCGGGGGAGAGCTGCGAGTCCGCGAACGTGGGCATGTTCGCCGGGCCCGAGAGCATCGCGGCGTAGATCTGCGACTCGTTCGCGGGGTCGAGGTTCGGCGCGAACTTGCCCTGCGAGAGGGCGCCGCCGCGGCCGGTGAAGTTGTGGCACGAGGCGCAGTTCAGGCGGAACAGCTCGCCACCGCGGCCGAGCTCCTCGCCGCGCAGCGCCTCGCCCCTCTCGGCGGGCAGCACGGGGCCGCCGCCGTTGGCCTGGATGAAGGCGCCGAGCGCGTCGATCTGGCGCTCGTCGTAGCGCGGGGGCTTGCGCTCCGCGGCCGCACCCTGGGCCGCGAGCGGCATCCGGCCGGTGGAGACCTGGTAGTAGACCGAGGCCTCGCCGACGCCGACGAGGCTGGGGCCACGGCCCCCGACGCCCTGCAGGTTGCTGCCGTGGCAGGTGATGCAGGAGTTGTCGTAGATCTGCTGACCCTCGCGGACGATCGCCGGGTCCGCCGCGATCGCCTGGTCCGGCTCCGGGGTGAACACCGTGTAGAGGCCGCCGACGGCGACCAGGGCCACGCCCAGGGCGAGCAGCCCGGACAGGCGCCGGCGCATCTTCGACCCGCGCCGGGAGACGGAGCGCAGCGGAGCTCGACCCGTGTCCTGGGCCCGCGGGCGGGTCTTCTCGTCACTCATCGGGTGCCCAACCTCGAGCTCTCCTCGCCGTGGGTGGTGGTCCTGGCGGTCGTGCGGGGTGTCGTCCTGCGGGGTCGCGGCCATCGGTCAGCGGATGAAGTAGATGACGGCGAACAGCCCGATCCAGACGACGTCCACGAAGTGCCAGTAGTAGGAGACGACGATCGCGGCGGTCGCCTGCGCCGGCGTGAACCGGCTGAGGAACGTGCGCGCTATCAACAGGATGAACGCGATCAGCCCGCCGGTCACGTGCAGCGCGTGGAAGCCGGTCGTGATGTAGAAGACCGAGCCGTACGAGCTGCTCGAGATCGTCGTCGCGTGCTCGGTGACCAGCGTGTGGTACTCGAACACCTGCCCGAGCACGAAGATCAGGCCCATCGTGAACGTGATCGCGTACCAGCGCCGCAGCCCGAACACGTCCCCGCGCTCGGCCGCGAACACGCCGTACTGGCAGGTGAACGACGAGGCCACGAGGATGATCGTGTTGACCAGCGCGTACGGCACGTCGAGCTCGGTGGGCTCCGGTGGCCAGCCCTCGACGGCGTTCGCCCGTGCAACGAAGTACATGGCGAACAGCCCGGCGAAGAACATCAGCTCGCTGGAGAGCCAGATGATGGTCCCCACGCTCACGACGTTGGGCCGGTTGAGGGAGTGAATCCTCGCGCTGAAGGAAGGCGCCGGCGCACCCTGGGCGGTCGTCACGGGCGACATGATGACACCTCCGGCCGACACCAGCCCGTCGGGGCGAGGCCCGGACGTGTCGCTCCGCGGCCGCTCCCGTGAGGGGGTCGGGACCCGCGCCGACCTGCACCGCCTCTCACCTGCGTGTTCTCCTACCCGTCGTCGTACGTCGGACCGTCGTACCGATCCCGCGGGTCGTCGGCAGGTGGTCGTGACGGTGCGTGCCGCCCGCTAGCATCCGGCGCATGCGGGACAGGGAGCGCAGCATCCGATGACGACACCGACACCGACGCTCACGGTCGTCGTGATGAGCCACCGACCGGAGGTCCGCGAGGCGATCGCCGGGGCCGTCGGACGCCGGCCGGCGCCCGACCTCCCGCGTCTGCGCTTCGTGGAGGCCGCCCACGTCGCGGACGTGCTCGGCGCGGCCGACGCCGGCGAGATCGACCTCGCCGTGCTCGACGGCGAGGCGCAGCCCACCGGCGGGATGGGTGTCTGCCGCCAGCTCAAGAACGAGAGCGACGACCCGCCGCCGGTGATCGTCGTCGTGCGCCGCCGCGACGACCACTGGCTCGCGACGTGGTCGCAGGCCGACGCCGTCCTGGTGCAGCCGCTGGATCCGGTGACCGCGGCCGAGACCGTGGCCACCGTCCTGCGCGAGCGCACCCTCCCGGCCGTCCGCGGGTGACGGCCCCCGTGGGCGCTCCCGGCTGGCCCGCGCTCATCGGCCGCCTGCTCGCGCGCCAGGACCTGGCCGCGGACGACACCGAGTGGGCGATGGACCAGGTGATGGCCGGGGAGGCGTCGCCCGCGCAGGTGGCGGGGTTCGTCGTCGCGCTGCGCGCCAAGGGCGAGACGGCCCCCGAGATCGCCGGGCTCGCCACGGCGATGCTCGCCCACGCGCGGTCGGTCGAGGTCCCGGGCCCGGTCGTCGACATCGTCGGCACCGGCGGCGACGGGGCGCACACGGTCAACATCTCCACCATGTCCGCCGTGGTGATGGCCGCGGCGGGCGCCCGGGTGGTCAAGCACGGCGGGCGCGCCGCGTCGTCGCAGAGCGGGTCGGTGGACGTGCTCGAGGCGCTCGGGGTGCCGGTCGACCTCGGTCCCGACGCCGTGGCGCGCTGCGTGGCCGAGGTGGGGATCGGGTTCTGCTTCGCCCAGGTGTTCCACCCGGCGATGCGTCACGCCGGCCCCGTGCGCGGACAGCTCGGCGTGCCCACCGCGTTCAACCTGCTCGGCCCGCTGACCAACCCCGCGCGGCCGGGCGCGGCGCTGATCGGGTGCGCCGACGTGCGCTTCGCGCCGATCCTCGCCGAGGTCCTCGCCGCGCGCGGCGACCGCGCGGTGGTGGTGCGGGGCGACGACGGGCTCGACGAGGTCACCACCGCGACGACCACCACCGTCTGGCACGCGGGTCCCGGCGGCGTGCGCGTCGAGACCCTGGACCCGACGGCCCTCGGCGTGCCGACCTCCGGGCCGGGCGACCTGCGCGGCGGCGACGCCGCCCACAACGCGGCGGTGGCCCGGGCGGTCTTCGCCGGCGAGCCCGGCCCCGTCCGCGATGCGGTGGTGCTCAACGCCGGGGCGGCGCTCGCCGCCTACGAGGAGGCCGTCACCGGGACGGCGATGACTGACCTGCACGAGGGCGTGGCCGCAGGGCAGCGCCGGGCGGCCGAGGCCGTCGACTCGGGAGCGGCGACCGCGCTGCTGGAGCGCTGGTCGGCGGTGGCCCGGGCGGTGCGGGACCAGACGGGCGGCTAGTCGAGCCCCACCGAGAACGCCGACGCGTCGTCGCGCGAGGAGTACGAGCGGAACGCGATGTGGGTGGTCGTGCTCTGCACGCCCTCGACCTTGGACAGGCCGCCGGCGATGGCGTCGGCGAGCTGCTCGTGCTCGCGGACGCGCACCACGGCGACGAGGTCGACGTCGCCGGCGCAGGAGTAGACCTCCGCGACGCCCTCGAGGTCCGCGATGGCCTGTGCGGTCTCGGGGATGCGGTCGGCGTCGGCGTGGACCAGCACGAAGGCCGTGATCACGGGCGCTCCTCGGTGGCTCGGGTGCTCGGGCGGGGTGGCCCGGGGGAGTCTAGGGCGGTTCGCCGGGCGCCCCGGCGGGATCACGGCGCGCGTCGCGGGCGCGCCCGACCCACCCGGCCCACGCCCCGGCGCCCGCCGCCGGCATCGCCCACGGGGTCGTGGTGCGCACCATGCGTGTCCCCGGCCGCTCGAGCCAGCGCGTGACCACGGCGACCTCCTCGGGCGGCGCGCCGCGCAGCGGGCCGTCGCCGGGGACCACCGTCTCGGCGGAGGCGACGAGGGCCTCGACGACCGGCATCGGCGGCGTCCCGCGCCGCGCCCGTCCGGCGTTGGCCAGGCGCCCGTGGCGCACGACCGCGAGGTCCCAGCCGCGGGCGCCGTCGGGGCGCGCGGCGATCATCTCGGGTGCGCCGGCGACCGACGACAGGCGCTGGACCCGGCCGAGCGCGGTGGCGAGGTCGGCGAGACGGTCGCGGTGGGCGGCGGCGTCCTCGAAGCGCTCGGCCTCCGCGAGCGCGCCGACCGTCGCCGAGAGCCGCCGCAGCCCGGCGTCGTCGGCGCCGCGGACGAGCGCCCGGGCGTCGGCGACCACCGGTCGGTAGGCGTCGACGTCGAGGTGCCCGGCGCACGGCGCGCCGCAGCGGCCCATCTCGTGCAGCGCGCACGGCGTGCCCGACGCCCCGCGGGCCGGGATGCGCTGGGTGCACGGGCGCAGGGGCACCGCGTCCTGGAGCGCCTGGACGGCGCTGACGGCGTCCGGGCGGCGCCCGAACGGACCGATCGCGTCGGCGCGGGGCGTGCGGACCACCGAGAGACGGGGGAAGGGCTCGTCGGTGAGCGCGACCCACCAGCCGCGGTGGGGGAAGCGCGAGCGGCGGTTGTAGCGCGGCGCGTGCCCGGCGAGCAGGCGCAGCTCGCGGACCTCGGCCTCGAGCGCGTTCGAGCAGACGACCCAGTCGACCCGCTCGGCGAGCCCGATCATCTCCTTCATGCGCGCCCGCTTGTCGCCGCCGGTGAAGTAGGAGCGCACGCGTCGTCGCAGGTCGCCGCTGGTGCCGACGTAGAGCACCTCGTCGCCGGGCCCGCGGAAGAGGTACACGCCGGGCTCCTCGGGGACGGCGTCGGCGAGGTGGCGCTTGGCCCGCTGGACGGGGCTGACCTCGACCTGGAGCGCCAGGAGGTCCTCGAGCGTCGAGACCCCGCGCCCGCCCACCCGTTCGAGCAGGCCGTGGAGCACGTCGACGGTGGCCTTGGCGTCGTCGAGGGCGCGGTGGATCGGGCGGGTCCGCGCGTGGAAGAGGGTCGCCAGCGCCGAGAGGCGGCACGACGGGGCCTCGTCGCGGGTGAGCACGCGCCGGCCCAGCCGCGCGGTGCACACGACGGCGGGACGCGCCCACGACGGCCCGTGGCGACGGCAGGCCGCGCGGAGGTGGCCGATGTCGAACGGGGCGTTGTGGGCGACGAGCACGGCGCCCGCGCAGAACTCCAGGAACGCGCCGAGCACGGCGGGCAGGCGCGGGGCGTCGCGCACCATCGCTGTCGTGATGCCGGTGAGCGAGACGATCTGCGGGGGCACCGCGACGCCCGGGTCGACGAGCGTGGCGAACTCGCCGACCACCTCGCCGCCGCGCACCTTCACCGCCCCGATCTCGGTGATCGCGTCCGAGTCGGGCGGCCCGCCCGTCGTCTCCAGGTCGAGCACGACGAACGTGACCGCCGAGAGCGGCGTGCCGAGCTCGCCGAACGAGAGCTGGGGGTCCGGCCCGGTGACCGGACGAGCGGGGGCGTCCATCGCCGGCGGACGCTAGAGGCGACCCCCGACAGCCCCGGGTGATGACGGTCGGTCGGGTCTAGCCTGACCGGTCATGGAGGAGGGCGACGCCGCGGCGGGGGACGGCGCGCCCACCTGTTCGCCTGCCGAGGGCACCGAGGAGGACGACGCCGCCGCCCGGTCCGCCGTGCGTCTCCGGCTGCTCGAGGCCGCCCCGGACACGGTGCGCGCGAAGGTCGCCGAGCTGGTCGCGGTGGCCGTCGGGAACCTGCCGGTCACCGAGCTCCCGCCGCCGGTCCGTCCGGTCGCCCGGTTCGCGCCGGCCAAACGCGCCCGCGCGGGGGCCGGGCCGCTGCTCGGGGCGCTGGGCAGCGCCCAGGGGTTCGCGACGCTCGTCGTCGACTGGTGGACCGAGGAGCGCCCGGCCGACTGGCGGCCCCCGGCGCCCGACCCGGTGCACGCCGCGGCCGTCGCGGTGCTGGAGGGGCGCGAGGAGGGCTCGGGGCTCGTCCGCGACCTCGGGGAGCGCGCCGACGCCGGGCGCGCGCGGGCGAAGCGGGACGCCGCGCTGGCGAAGGCCGAGCGCCTCGAGGCCGAGGTGCGCCGCCTCACCGCCGAGCGCGACCGGGCCCGCGCCGCCGTCGACGCGGCCGCCGAGGCGAACCAGGACGAGATCGCGAAGCTCCGCGCGCGGCTGCGTGAGCAGGGCACCCGCGTCCGGCGCGCCGAGGACGAGGCCGCCGAGCTGCGCGCCGCCCGCGAGGCCGGCGACGGCGGGCTGCGTGCCGAGCTGGAGGAGCTGCGCCGCGACCGGGACCGCCAGCGCGAGCTCGCGGCCGCCGCCGACGACCGTGCCCGGCGCGCCGCGGACGACCTCGCGCACGCCCGGCGCGCGTCGGTCGAGGCCCGGCGTGCCGACGACGCGCGGCTCGCGCTGCTCGTCGACACCGTCGCGGGCGCCGCCGAGGGCCTGCGCCAGGAGCTCGGCCTGCGGGTGGGGGACACCGGCTCGCGGCCCGCCGAGCTGGTCGGCGCCGGCTCCGGGACGACGCCCAAGGCCCGCGTCACCGACCCCGCCGCGCTCGACCGCCTGCTCGCCCTCCCCGAGGTCCACCTGATGGTCGACGGCTACAACGTCACGAAGACCGGGTGGCCCGAGCTGTCGCTGGCCGCGCAGCGCGAGCGGCTCGTGGCGGCGCTCGCCCCGCTCACCGCGCGGACGGGCGCCGAGACGACCCTCGTGTTCGACGGGGCCGGGATCACGGGGGTGCCGACGCACTCGGTGCGCGGGGTGCGGGTGCTCTTCAGCGAGCCCGGGGTGATCGCGGACGACCTCATCCGCTCGCTGGTAGGCGCCGAGCCGGAGGGCCGCCCGCTGGTCGTGGTGACCTCGGACCGCGCGGTCGTCGACTCGGTGCGCCGCCAGGGCGCCCACCCGGTGCCGTCGAGCGTGCTGCTCGCGCGGCTGTCCCGCATCTGACCTGCGGAGACGCGGCGTTGTCGGGGGTCGCTCCTAGCGTGCCCACCAACACCCCGGACCGGCCGGGGAGCGAGTCCTCGGAGGCTCCCGTGCTGATCGACTGCGACACCTGCACCGTCCGCGATGTGGCCTGCCACGACTGCGTGGTCGGCGTGCTCCTCGGCACGCCCTCGGTCCCCTCGGCCCGCGAGGGGACGGTCCGCCCGTCCGACGCCGCGCCCGGCGGCCCGCTGCCGCTGGAGTTCGGGCCCGTCGAGCAGCGGGCGCTCGAGGTCCTCGCCGACCACGGGCTGATCCCGCGGCTGCGGCTGGTGCCGCCGACACCGGAGCCGGCGCCACGCGGGCGCCCGGCCGCGCGTCGGGCCCGAGACGCTGGGTGAGCGCCCGCCGCCGGCAGCACGCCGGGCCGGCCGCCGCCCGGGCGCCCACCGGTCGGTGCAAGGGGCGGACTACGCGTCGGTAAGGTTCGCTCACTCGCGAGGTGTCGGGGGCGCCGACGCGGGCTCCGGATCGTGGCCGTCGGGGCCGAGGCGTCCGGCGCGAGGGCGGTCCGCGAGGTCCTCCCACGGGGCCGGGGGCACGGCGCTGCCGGTCGGTGCAGAGAGGACCCGACGAGAACGTGGTGTCGTCCCGCCGCATCGCCCATGTCCTGGGTGCGGGTGTCGTGGTGGCCCTGCTCGCCTCCGGGCTGTCGTCCGCCCCGCCCGCGACGGCCGACCCGATCGTGCCGCCGGGGGCGTCGGACGCCGTGACCGCGCTCGCGCAGGCCAACGGGCGCGCGGCCGACGCCACCGAGGCGTCGCTGGACGCGGCCGAACAGCTGCGCGTGCGCCGCGCGGAGGCCGACCGCACCCGCCGCGACGCCCGCGCCGCCCAGAAGACCGCCGACGCGGCCCGCGGCGAGCGCGACCGGGCCTTCGCCGACGTCGACCAGATCTCTCGGGCCGCCTACCAGGGCGGGCAGCTCGACGCGCTGGCCGCGGTGCTCGGGTCGGAGTCCCCGCAGGCCTACCTCGAGCGCACCAGCCTGCTCGACACGATCACCACCGAGAACCGCGCCTTCGTCCAGCGCTTCCTCGACGCCACCGCCGCCGCCGAGACCGCCGAGCGCGACGCGGCCGCCCGCGCGCTGGACGCCGACCGCTCCGCCTCCGACGCCCAGCGCACCGCCGACGACGCCGCACGCCGCCAGGCCGACGCCGACCGCGAGGTCGCCGCCGCCGAGCAAGCGCTCGACGACGCCTCCCCGGCCACGCTGGCCGCGCTGCGCCGCGGGGGCACCACGGCTTTCCCGACGAACATCCCCGGCTCCGGGATCGCGATCGAGGCGCTGCGCGCGGCGCTGACCCAGCAGGGCAAGCCCTACCTGTGGGGCGCCACCGGACCGAGCACCTTCGACTGCTCGGGGCTGGTGCAGTGGGCCTACCGCCAGGTCGGGGTCGGGCTGCCACGGGTGTCGCGCCAGCAGGCCCTGGTCGGGGTGCCGGTGTCGATGGCCGACGCCCGCCCCGGCGACCTGCTGTTCTTCAACGACCCCGTCACCCACGTCGGGTTCTACGTCGGCGACGGCAAGTTCCTCGAAGCCCCGCAGTCCGGCGACGTCGTCAAGGTCTCCCAGGTCCGCTCGAGCCTCACCGGGGTGCGGCGCATCGTGCTCTGAGCGGTCGGGAGGCTGATTGACACGCTGGTGGTCCACGCCACACGCTCCGCTCCATGAGCGCCGCTCGCACGATCACCGTGCCCCACCTCGGCTCCTCGCACGTCGGCTACGCGCTCAGCGAGCCCTTCGACGAGTCGCTCCCGACGCTGGTCATGGTCAACTCGTTCACCACGTCCGTGGACCTGTACCGCCCGCAGTTCGACGACGAGGAGCTCGGGCGCACCGCGAACCTGCTCGCGATCGAGCCGTACGGCCACGGCAGCACCCGCGCCGGCTACGCCGACTACACCTACTGGGACACCGCCGTCGCCGCGCTCCAGGTCCTCGACGCCCTCGGCATCGAGCGCGCGTTCGCCCTCGGCACCTCGCAGGGCGGCTGGATCGCGGTGCGGATGGCCCTGCTCGCCCCGGACGTCGTCCAGGGCGTCGTCCCGCTCGGCACCTCGATGGACTTCGAGAGCCCGCGCAGCCGCGAGCTGGGCTGCTGGGACGGCATCGCGTTCCTCAGCCCGGCGATCGACGCCCTCGCCGAGCCGGTCGGCGACGGCTGGGTGATCCCCACCGACCTGGTCGACGCCGTCCTGGCAGAGGGGTTCGGCGAGGTGGACGACGAGACCCGCGCGTTCTGGCACGCCACCCACCAGCAGAACTACACCGGGGACGCCGGACGCCGCCGGCTGCGGACCAGCTCGATCAACCTGCGGGACCGCGACGGGCTGCACGGCCGCCTCGACGAGGTCCGCTGCCCGGTCCTGTGGCTGCACGGCACCGCGGACCCCGTGTACTCGGTCGCCAACGCGCAGGACGAGATCGGGCGCTTCACCCGCTCCCCGCAGGCCGATCTGCAGGTCGTCGAGGGCGGCCGGCACTTCCTCAGCGCCTCGCACCCGGAGGTCGTCGACAGGGCCGTCGTGGAGTTCATCGGCCGCTGGGCGTAGCCGTCACGGTCGGTGCCGACGGGCCGGCGCGCCCGTGCGAAGCTCCGGCCGTGGCGCGCACCCTGCTGGTCACCAACGACTTCCCGCCCCGCCCCGGCGGCATCCAGTCCTACCTGCACGCGCTCGCCACCCACCTGCCGCCGGGCGAGCTCGTCGTCCTCGCCTCCACCTGGAAGCGCACCGACGAGGCCCGCGAGGCGTGCCGGCGCTTCGACGCCGAGCAGCCGTTCGAGGTCCACCGCCTGCCCACGGCGATGATGCTGCCGACCCCGGGGGCGACCCGGCGGGCGGCGGAGCTGGTGCGGGCGCACGGGGCGCGCACGGTGTGGTTCGGCGCTGCGGCCCCGCTGGGCCTCATGGCGCCGGCGCTGCGGCGGGCCGGCGCCGGGCGGGTGCTCGCGAGCACCCACGGGCACGAGGTCGGCTGGTCGATGCTGCCGGGAAGCCGCCAGCTCCTCGCGCGGATCGGGCGCGACAGCGACGTCGTGACCACCGTCAGCAGGTACACGCGCGGACGGATCGCCGCGGCGCTCGGGCCCGACGCCGCCCTCGAGCCGCTGCCCTCGGGCATCGACACCTCCCGGTTCCGGCCCGATCCCGGCGCGCGCGAGGACATCCGGCGTCGCTACGGGCTGGGGGAGCGGCCGGTCGTCGGGTGCGTGTCGCGGCTCGTGCGCCGCAAGGGCCAGGACGTGCTGATCACGGCGCTGCCGGCCCTGCGCCGGGCCGTCCCGGGCGCCGCGCTGCTGATCGCGGGCGACGGGCCCGACCGCGACCGCCTGCGTCGCCTCGCCCGCCACCACGACGTCGCCGACCACGTCGTGTTCACCGGCCCCATGTCCCCCGACGAGGTCCCGGCGCACCACGCCGCCGCCGACGTCTCGGCGCTGCCGTGCCGGACCCTGGGCGGGGGCCTCGACGTCGAGGGCCTCGGCATCGTGCTGCTCGAGGCCCAGGCGTGCGGGGTGCCCGTCGTCGCGGGTCGGTCGGGCGGCGCGCCGGAGACGGTGCGGCCCGGCGAGACCGGGCGCCTCGTCGACGGGCGCAGCGCAGCGGACGTCGCCGCCGTCCTCGCCGAGGTCCTCGCCGACCCCGACGCCGCTCGCGCGATGGGGGAGGCGGGGCGCCGGTGGATGCGCGCCGACTGGACGTGGGACGCCCGCGCCGCGCGCCTGCGCACTCTCGCCGCCGGCTGACCCGCCCGGCGCACGCCGCTGCTCCGCCTGCGCGCCGCCCCGGGGAACGAACGGCGCTCTCGCTGCTACTGAAGCAGCGAAAGCGCCGTTCGTTCGTCAGGTCGGGGCGCGCGCGAGGCTCAGCGCTGCTCGTAGACCGCCTCGATGTCGTCGGCGCGCTTCTCGGCGATGATGTTGCGCTTGAGCTTCATCGTCGGGGTGAGCTCGCCGCTCTCCTCGGTGAAGTCGCTGGTCAGGATGCGCCACTGCTTGATCGCCTCGGCCTTGGAGACCGCGCGGTTGGCGTCGTCGATGGCCGCGGAGATCTCCGTGCGGATGTCCGGGTCGTCGGCGAGGGCGGCCGGGTCGGACGAGTCCTTGCCGTGCTCGGTGCTCCAGCCCGGCAGGGCCTCGGGGTCGAGGGTGATCAGCGCGCCGACGTAGGGGCGGTTGTCGCCGACGACGAGGGCCTGGCTGACGAGGCGGTGGGCGCGCACCCGGTCCTCGAGCACCGCGGGGGCGACGTTCTTGCCGCCGGCCGTGACGATCAGCTCCTTCTTGCGGCCGGTGATCGACAGGTAGCCGTCGTCGTCGAGGCCGCCGAGGTCGCCGGTGTGGAACCAGCCGTCGACGATCGTCGAGGACGTCGCCTCCGCGTTGTTCCAGTAGCCGCGGAACACGACGTCGCCCTTGGCGAGCACCTCGCCGTCCTCGGCGATCGCGATCGTGACGCCGGGGATCGGCTTGCCGACGGTGCCGACCTTGATCGCGCCGTTGGGGTTCGCGGTGATCGCGGCGCTGGTCTCGGTGAGGCCGTAGCCCTCGTGGATCGGGACGCCGATGCCGCGGAAGAAGTGGCCGATGCGGGCGCCGAGCGCCGAGCCGCCGGAGACCGCGCCGATCACCTTCCCGCCGAGCGCGGCGCGGAGCTTCCCGTAGACGAGCTTGTCGAACAGCGTGTGCTGCAGCCGCAGGGCGATGCCGGGGCCGCCGCTGTCGAGGGCCTTGCTGTAGCTGACCGCGGTGGCCTCGGCCATGTCGAAGATCCGGCCCTTGCCGTCGCCGTGGGCCTTGGCCTTCGCGCCGTTGTAGACCTTCTCGAACACCCGGGGCACCGAGAGCAGGAAGTCCGGCCGGAACCGGGGGAGCTCGCTGGTCAGCTTCTTCGTGTCGGCGAAGTGGCCGACGGTGTAGCGGTACTCCTGGGCCGCGCACTGGATGACGCGCGCGAAGATGTGCGCCAGCGGGAGGAACAGCAGCGTGCTGTTGCCGGGCTGCATGAGGTCGCCGAAGGTGTCGGCCACGGCGCGGACCTCGAACAGCAGGTTGCGGTGGGTGATCTCGCAGCCCTTGGGGCGCCCGGTGGTGCCCGAGGTGTAGATCAGCGTGGCGAGGTCGTCGGCGTGGACGGCGGTGCGGCGCGCCTCGAGCGTCGCGTCGTCGACGCCGGCGCCGGCCTCGCGCAGCGTGCCCACCGCGTCGGCGTCGATCTGCCACACGTGCCCGAGCTCGGGGAGCTTCTCGCGCAGCGCGTCGACGATTCCGCGGTGCTCGTCGGACTCGACGACGACGCCCCGCGCGGCCGAGTCGGAGAGGCACCACTCGACCTGGTCCGACGAGGAGGTCTCGTAGATCGGCAGCGTGACCGCGCCCGCGGCCCAGAGCGCGTAGTCGACGAGGGTCCACTCGTAGCGGGTCTTCGAGATCAGCCCCACACGGTCGCCGGGCTGCAGGCCCGCGGCGATGAACCCCTTGGCCACGGCGGCGACCTCGTCGCGGAACGTCGCGAACGTGACGTCGTGCCACGTGTCGTCGACCAGGCGCCGGTAGGCGACGTCGCCGCCGTGCGCGTCGGCGTTGGCCCACGGCGCGGACGTGAGGTTGTCGTCGTCGGCGACCTTGCCGACCGCCGGCTCCGTGTACTGCTGCATCTGCCACCACTCCTGACCGCGCCGCTCTGCGTCGGCTGTGACCCTAGTCGCGGGGGACTACTTCCGGGTAGCCGGACAATCCGCCCAACGGCGGCGGCGGAACGGTTCCCGGGCGGGCCTGAGAAGCTGGGCCCCGTGGCGACCGTGGACGTGGTGGACGAGACGTTCCTCGCCGTGCCGCCCGGGCGGCTGGCCACCGAGTTCGCCGACCCGGCGGCGTGGCGCCGGCTCTGGCCCGACCTCGCGCTGCGCGTGTTCACCGACCGCGGCGAGAAGGGCGTGCGCTGGAGCGTCGTCGGCGACGCGTGGCGGGGGAGCATGGAGGTCTGGCTCGAGGCCGTCGGCGACGGCACCGTGCTGCACTACTTCCTGCGCGTCGACCCCGTCGGCGAGCCGATGTCCGCGCGCGCCGCCACGAAGGAGGCCGTCCGGCGCCAGCGGGCGGCCAAGGCGCTGGCGTTCGGGCTCAAGGACCGGCTCGAGGCGGGCCGTCCGCCGGGCGTGCCGCCGGCCGAGCACCCGCGGAGCTGAGGGCCCGCTCACGTCGGCGTCGCCCGATGAGGGCCTGATCACGCCCCGTCGGCCGGGGTCGCACCGGGCGTGCCCCCGTCGCGGGCGGCGGCGGTAACCTCTCGCGCCATGGCCGACGAGTCGACCCAATCCATCACGATCGCGGCGCCGGCCTCCGACGTGCTCGGGGTCATCGCCGACTTCGAGGCCTACCCCGAGTGGGCGGACTCGATCACGTCGGCCACGGTGCTCACCCACGACGACGAAGGTCGTCCCGAGCAGGTCCGGTTCAACCTGGACGCCGGCCCGATCAAGGACAACTACGTGCTGGCCTACGATTGGGTGGACGACGGCGTCACCTGGGACCTCGTGTCCGGGCAGATGCAGCGCTCCCAGCGCGGCCGCTACCGCGTCGCCGACGGCGGCGACAGCACCGAGGTCACGTACACCCTCTCGGTGGACCTCGCCGTGCCGCTGCCCGGCCTGCTCAAGCGCCGGGCCGAGAAGCGGATCATGGACCAAGCGCTGACCGGGCTGAAGCGTCGCGTGGAGGGCTGAGTGCGGGTCCTGCTGTTCACCGGCAAGGGCGGGGTCGGGAAGACGACCACGGCGGCCGCGACGGCCGTGGCGCTCGCGCGCGGCGGGCGCAAGGTGCTCGCCCTCTCGGCCGACCCCGCGCACTCGCTGGGTGACGCGCTCGCCGCCCGCCTCGACGGCACGCCCCGCGAGATCGCCCCCGAGCTCTACCCCGGGCTCTTCGCCGCCCACATCGAGACCCGCGCGCTCGTCGACGAGGCGTGGGAGCCGCTGCGCACCCAGCTCCGCACGCTGCTCGCGGGCGCGGGTGTGGACGAGATGGTCGCCGACGAGCTGACCGTCCTGCCCGGCGTCGAGGAGCTGCTCGCCCTCGAGGACGTGCGCCGCGCCACGATCGACGGGCCGTGGGAGGTCGTCGTCGTCGACTGCGGGCCGACCGCCGAGACGCTGCGCCTCCTGGCCCTGCCCGAGGCGCTCGGCTCCTACCTCGAGCGGCTCTTCCCGACCCACCGCCGCGCCGTGCGCGGCGTGCTGGCCGGGCTCGCGGGCAGCAGCGCGACCGTCGCGAAGTGGGACGCCGCCGCGGCGTCGCTCTCCCGGCTCGCCGAGCAGCTCGCGGGCCTGCGCGACCTCCTCGCCGACCACCGCACGACGACGATCCGCCTGGTCCTGACCCCGGAGCGGGTCGTCGCGGCGGAGACCCGGCGCACGCTGACCGCGCTGGCGCTGCACGGGCTGCACGTCGACGGGATGGTCGCCAACCGGCTCGTGCCCGACGCCGGCAAGGGCCGCGGCGAGGCCGCGACCTGGGTCCGCGCCCGGCGCGCCGAGCAGGAGGCCGTGCTCGCCGACCTCTCCGGTGCCGGCGGCGACGTCCCGGTCCGCCGCGTGCCCCACCACGCCGGCGAGCCCGTCGGCGTCGAGGCCCTCGCGACGCTGGCCGAGACCCTCTACGGCGACGACGACCCGCTCGACGGCCCGGTCGGCCGCGCGCTCGTCGCCGTGCGCCGCACCGCGGGCACGGGCACCGAGCCCGACAGCGAGTTCGTGCTCGACCTGCACGTCTCCGGCATCGGCGAGGCCGAGGTCGACCTCGCCCGCATCGGCGACGAGCTCGCCGTCACCGTCGACGGCCGCCGCCGCGCGGTCGCGCTGCCCCCGGTGCTGCGGCGCTGCGAGGTCACGGGCGCCGACCTGGACGACGACCTGCTCTCGGTGGTCTTCCGCCCGGACCCCGCGGTGTGGATGCGGTGAGCGCGCCGGGGGGAGGGGCGGGCGACGCCGGTCGCGCCGCGCAGGAGCGCCTGACCGAGGAGGCCCGCGCGACGGCGTCGGCCCTGATCGACTGGCTGGGCGCGCGCGTCGAGGCGTCGGCGGCCGGGACGCACGGGACGACCCCGGGACCGACGCGGAGCGGACGCTCGCGGCTCGGGATGCGCCCGCCGCAGAGTCCCGGCCCGTGCTCGTGGTGCCCGGTCTGCGCGCTCGTCGCGGCCCTGCGCGGCGAGCAGCCGGAGCTCACCGCCAAGCTCGCCGAGCAGGCGTCGGGGCTGATGGCGCTGGTGCGGCTCATGGTGCAGGCGCACCAGGACCCGTCGCACGGCCACGCCCACCACACGCAGGCCCCGACGAGCGACGCGCCCCCGGCCGGCTGGCCCGCCGAGTGGGGCGCGTGGGACGGCTGGGGTGCGGGTGCGCCGGAGGCCGGCGCCGGCGACGAGGGGGACGACCCGGTCGGGACGCCGTCCGCTGCGGAGCCGCCGACGGCGGCCCCGCGGCCGACGCCGCGCACCCGCCGGACCGCCGCGAGCGGACCCGCGGGACGCCAGGTGCCGATCCGTCGCGCCTCGCCCCGCTCCGCCGCGTTCCGCGACACCGCGCCCGCGACGGCCGAGTACGCGGCATCCGCCGACGGCCCCGCGACCGGCGACACCACCGCCGGCCGGGCCGCGACGGCCGCGACCACGGCGCACGGTACGACCGAAGGCGACACGACCGTCGGCGACACCACTGCGACCGGCGACACCACCGCCGGTCGGGCCGCGACGGCCGCGACCACCGCGCACGGCACGACCGAAGGCGACACGACCGCCGGCGACACCACCGCCAACGCCACCGCCGAGCAGGCCGGGACGGCCGCGGACGACCCGCGCGCGTCGGCCCCGCGCTCCGCCGCCCGGGGCACCGGCGGCGCCCCCCGCCCCGCACCGCGGCGAGCGACGACGGCGTCCACGACGGCGTCCACGACAGCCCCGCCGACCACCGCCACGACAGCGCCGCCGACGACCGCCACGACGGCCTCGTCGACGACCGGCACGCCGCCCGCGGCTCCGCCGACCGCCGCCTCTGCGCGACCCTCGGTGCAGCGCATCGCGATCCGCCGCCCCGAGCGCCCGGGCCGCCGCGGCACCCGTCCCGAGCAGGGTCCGCCCGGCGGCCAGGCGTCGTGCTGACCGTCGGCGTCGACATCGGCGGCACGTCGGTGCGCGCCGCCGTCGTCGAGCCCGACGGGACGGTCCTCGCCGAGGCGTCCGCCGCCACCCCCGAGTCCGCCGGGGAGCTGGACGACACGGTCGCCGAGCTCGTCGGCGACCTGGCCGCCGGGCGGTCCGTCGGCGCGGTCGGGCTGGCGGTCGCCGGGTTCGTCGACCCCGACCGGCGCAGCGTGGCGTTCGGCGCGCACCTGCCGTGGCGCGACGACGCCGTGGTCGACCGCCTCACCGAGCGCCTCGGCCTGCCCGTGGTCCTCGAGCACGACGCGAACGCCGCGGGCCTCGCCGAGCACCGGGTCGGCGCGGCGGCCGGCGCCACGGTGGCCGTCCTCGTGGCCCTGGGCACCGGGATCGGGGCGGCCCTGCTCGTCGACGGCGCCGTGTACCGCGGCGCGTACGGCGTCGCGCCGGAGCTCGGGCACCTCACCGTCGTCCGGGGCGGGCGCCCCTGCCCGTGCGGCAAGCACGGCTGCCTGGAGCGCTACTGCAGCGGCACCGCGCTGGGCCGCTCGGCGGAGGAGCTGATCGCCGCCTCGGAGGACTTCTCGGTGCTCCGGGCGACGTGGGAGCGCGCCGAGCCGGTCACCGGGCGCGACGTCGCGCGCGCGGCCGAGGCGGGCGACGCGCTGGCCCGCCGGGTGGTCGACGAGTTCGGGGAGTGGCTGGGCCAGGCGCTCGCCCTGGTCGCGGACGTGTTCGACCCGGACGTCGTGGTGATCGGCGGGGAGGTGTCGGCGTCGGCACCCCTGTACCTGGACCGGGCCCGGCGGCGCTACGCCGACGAGGTCACCGGCACCGGGCACCGCCGCCTGGCCGAGGTCCGCCCGGCGATGCTGGGCGGGCGCGCCGGCGTGATCGGCGCCGCCCTGGACGCGCGCGAGCGCGCCCAGCGAACGTGATCTAGAGGATCGCCCCGTCGTCCGGGCCGTCCTCGGGCTCCCGGTGGCGGCGCAGCCCGAACACGAGCCAGCCCAGGCCCGCGGTCATCGCGAGGAGGCCGGGCACGATGCCCAGCCCGACCGGCCCGCCGAGCAGCCCGGGCACCGCGAGCAGGACCACGCCGACGACGAGCAGCGCCAGGCCGAGCAGGCTGCTCAGACCCAGACGCGGGAGCGGCGGCGGCTCCGGCGGGACGTAGTGCTCGTCCTCGGGGGGTGTCGGCGGGACGTGGCGGCGGTGGCCCTCGGCGGGGTGGGCGCGCGGGCGGGAGACGGGCGCGTCGGACGACGGCGCGCGCTGACCCTGCGGCGGCGTCACCGTCCCGGTGCCGGCGGGCGGCCCGTCGTCGGAGCGGGCCTCCGGCGCGACGGGGCCGGACTCCTCGTCGGGCCAGCGCGGGGCGCCGTCGGCGGCCCAGTCGGCGACGATCGAGGCGAAGGCGGCGTCGACGTCCTCGGGGAGGTCGGGGCGCCGGCCGGCCGGGTCGGGGCGCAGCCCGTCGGGTCCGGTGGCGTCGGGGTCGGGCGCGGTCATGCGGTGGTCCCTGAGGTGGAGCCGGCGGGGTCCGTCACCGAGTGCCGGGCGGCGTGCACGCGGCGGACGAACGCCACGCTGTCGGTGAAGATGCGGGGGGCGTCGTTGTCGAGCGTGGCGACGTGGTGGCTGTCGTGCAGGACGACGTCGGTGACGTCCTCGGACGCGACGCCGTCGAGAACGAGCGTGCTGTTGATCGGCTCGACCACGTGGTCGGTGGGCGACCGGAACAGCAGGACGGGGCAGCGGACCCGCCCGAGGTCGGGGCGCACGAGCCGCCACAAGGCCGTGAGCGACACCGCCGCGCGGGTGGGCAGGCGGTCGTAGGCCAGCTCGGTGGCGCCCGGCTTCTTGATGTCGTTGGCGACGCCGGGCACCCAGGGCACGACCCACTGGATGTACGGCGCGATCGACGCGTCCTTGCGCAGCGTGGTGACCGAGGGGTTGACCAGCGCGATCCCGGCCAGGTCGTCCCCGCGCTCCTCGGCGAGGCGCAGCGTGAGCGTGCCGCCCATCGACTGGCCGAACACGAACACCGAGCGGTACTCGCGCCGCAGGTCGTCGACGGCGCGCTCGACCTCGGCGTACCAGTCGGGCCAGCGGGTGCGGTTGAGGTCCTGCCAGCGCGTGCCGTGCCCGGGCAGGCGGGGACCGCGGACGCCGATGCCCTCCGCGGCGAGGTGCTCGCCCCATGCCCGCATGCTCTGCGGCGTCCCGGTGAGCCCGTGGCTGAGCACGACCCCGATCTCGCGCGTCCCGTCGCCGGGGTCGGAGGCGAAAGGCTCGGCTCCGGGCAACAGCGGCACGGGGTCCTCCGAGCGCCGGACGGCGCGGCGTCAGGCCGCCACGGGGGCGGGGAGCGGTTCGGGATCCCTATCGTGGCACGTCCCACACGGTCGGGTCACGCGCCGGTGCCCGTGTCGCGCCGGACGGTCCCCGCCTGCGGCGAACCGGGTGCCCCGTGTCCGGTTCCCGGGGTCACCAGGGGGTGTGACCCCGTCGCGCGGCGGTGCCGTCCCCGGGCCCCACGCCCTAGGCTCGTCGCCGCCGGCGGGGGCGGACGAACGGAGGCCCGGTGCTCTACTGGATCATGAAGTACGCCCTGCTCGGGCCGCTGATGCGCGTGGCGTTCCGGCCGCGGGTCGTGGGCGCCGGGAACCTCCCGCGCCACGGCGGGGCCCTGGTCGCGTCCAACCACCTCGCGGTGATCGACTCGTTCGTCCTGCCGCTGATGGTGCCCCGGCGCATGGCGTTCCCCGCCAAGGCCGAGTACTTCACCCAGCCCGGCCTCGTCGGCACGCTCAAGCGCTGGTTCTTCACCGGCATGGGCCAGGTGCCGATCGAGCGCGGCAACGGGCGCGCGGCGCGCGCGGCCCTCGACACCGGCATCGGCGTGCTGCGCGAGGGCCGGCTGTTCGGCATCTACCCCGAGGGCACCCGCTCGCCCGACGGGCGGCTCTACAAGGGCCGCACGGGCGTCGCCCGGATGGCGCTCGAGGCCGGCGTGCCCGTCGTCCCGGTCGCGATGATCGACACCGACCGGGCCAACCCCGTCGGATCGCGCTTCTGGCGTCCGTGCCGGATCGGCATCCGCATCGGGCCGCCGCTGGACTTCTCGCGCTACGCCGGCATCACCGACGACCGCCAGGTCGAGCGGGCGATGACCGACGAGATCATGGACGCCGTGCGGGTGCTCTCGGAGCAGGAGTACGTCGACGTCTACGCCAGCACCGTCAAGGACCAGGGCACCCCGCAGGCGGCCTGACGGGCCGCCCGCGACAATGGGGGAGTGGCCCGGTACTTCTACGACTGCGAGTTCATCGAGGACGGGACCACGATCGAGCTGGTCTCCGTGGGCGCGGTCGACGAGCAGGGCCACGAGTTCTACGCGATCTCCCGCCAGTTCGACCCGATGCGCGCCGGGCCGTGGGTCCGGAAGAACGTGCTCGACAAGCTGCCCTCGATGTCGGACCCCGCCTGGAAGAGCAGGCTCGCGATCCGCGAGGCGTTCTACGAGTTCGTGACCGCCGGCGAGGGCCCCGTCGAGCTCTGGGCCTGGTACGCCGCCTACGACCACGTCGCGATCGCCCAGCTGTGGGGCGCGATGCCCGACCTGCCGCGCGCCCTGCCGCGCTTCACCCGCGACCTGCGCCAGCGCTGGGACGACGTCGGTAGGCCGGAGCTGCCGCCCGCCCCCGCCGACGCGCACGACGCCCTCGCCGACGCGCGGCACAACCTCGCGCGCTGGCAGGTGATCGACGCCGCCTGGCAGCGCCGCGTCGGCAGCGGCGTCCCGGAGTAGGCGACACGCCTCGCGAGGAGGTCGTCACGGGGAACACAGCCGGCGCCTCGGACCGCACCATTACGCTGATGTGTCGTGTGGTCCGTCGACCTTCCCGTGGATGCTCTTCCCGGCCTGCCCCCGCTGCCCTCCCACCTGCGTGACCGCCTGGACGACGCGTTGTCGCGCCCGGCGCTGCAGCAGCCGGAGTGGCCCGACGCGCAGGCGGTGACGGACGTGCGCACGGTGCTCGAGCACGTCCCGCCGATCACCGTGCCCGCCGAGGTCGACCGGCTGCAGACGCAGCTGGCCGCCGTCGCGCGCGGCGAGGCGTTCCTGCTCCAGGGCGGCGACTGCGCCGAGACCTTCGCCGACAACACCGAGCCGCACCTGCGCGGCAACATCCGCACGCTGCTGCAGATGGCCGTGGTGCTCACCTACGGGGCGTCGCTGCCCGTGGTGAAGATCGGGCGGATCGCCGGGCAGTACGCCAAGCCCCGCTCGTCGGCCACCGACGCGCTCGGCCTGCCGAGCTACCGCGGCGACATGGTCAACTCGCTGGCCGCGCACGCGGAGCGCCGCATCCCCGACCCGGGCCGCATGATCCGCGCGTACGCCAACGCCGGCGCCGCCATGAACCTGGTGCGCGCGCTGACCTCCGGCGGCATGGCCGACCTGCACGAGGTCCACGAGTGGAACCGCGAGTTCGTCCGCACCAGCGCGGCGGGCGAGCGCTACGAGGCCGTCGCGGCGGAGATCGACCGGGCGCTGCGGTTCATGTCCGCGGCCGGGGTCACCGACCACTCGCTGCACGGCACCGAGATCTTTGCCAGCCACGAGGCCCTCGTCCTCGACTACGAGCGGGCCCTGCTGCGCCTCGACTCGCGGGTCGAGGCCACCAGCCGCGAGGACGCGCGCCTGTTCTCCCTCGGCGCCCACTTCCTCTGGATCGGCGAGCGCACCCGCGCCCTCGACGGCGCGCACATCGCGTTCGCCGAGCTGCTCGCCAACCCGATCGGTCTCAAGATCGGGCCGGGCACCACCCCGGAGCAGGCCGTGGAGTACGTCGAGCGCCTCGACCCCCACCGGCAGGCCGGCCGCCTCACCCTGATCTCCCGCATGGGCGCGGGCAAGGTGCGCGACGTGCTCCCGGCGATCGTCGAGAAGGTCACGGCGTCGGGCCACCAGGTCATCTGGCAGTGCGACCCCATGCACGGCAACACCGTCGAGGCGTCCACCGGCTACAAGACCCGGCACTTCGACCAGGTCGTCGACGAGGTCCAGGGCTTCTTCGAGGTCCACCAGCGCCTCGGCACCCACCCCGGCGGCATCCACGTCGAGCTCACCGGCGAGAACGTCACCGAGTGCCTCGGCGGCGCGCAGGACATCTCCGACACCGACCTCGCCGGCCGCTACGAGACGGCCTGCGACCCGCGCCTGAACACCCAGCAGTCGCTGGAGCTGGCGTTCCTGGTGGCGGAGATGCTCAGAGGCTGACCGCGCCGAGGAGGCGCAGGTCGGCGCTCCTGCGTCGCGCCGCTCTGCGTCTCCGGCACGAGGGCGGCTAACCCGGGAGGCCGAGGCCCCACCCGGCGGCCCCGGCCGCCACGGTCGCGATCGCCTCGAGCAGGAGCCAGGCGGCGAGCAGCCGGCGCGAGCGGGACCGCGCGCGCCGGCGCTCGATCTGCTCGATGGCGACGTCGATGTCGTCGACCGTGTCGGTGCGGCGGCGGGCGGGCTGGTCGTCGTCGTGCTCGAGGTCGTCGACGTCGACGTCGTCCTCGTCGTCGGGCTCGTCCGGGAGTTCCTCCCAGGCCTCGCCCTCCCAGGTGTCGTCGTCGGGCTCCTCGGGCTCCTCCCGCGGCGGGCGGCGGGTCCGCGACCGGTCGGTGACGTCGGAGACCTGGTCCCCGTCGAGGTCGAGCAGCCGCGTGCCCCGCAGCGGCCGCGAGCCACCGGTGCTCGCGCGGCGCGGCGGCAGCGGCACCGGGTGGAAGGGCAGGTCGGCGTCGATCCGCACGCCGCGGGCGGCGGCGAGGAACGCGGCGGTGTCGGCGAGGCGGGTCTCCGGGTCGCGGTGCGTCGCGGCGATCACGAGCCGGTCCAGCGCCCGCGGGACGCCGCCGACCACGGACGACGGCGGCGGGACGTCGTTCTGCACGTGACGGCGCGCGACCGACACCGCGTCTCCGCCACCGTGCGGCGGGACGCCCGTGAGCAGCTCGAACAGGACGATCCCGGTGGCGTAGACGTCGCTGCGCGCGTCGGCGCGGCCGTCGGTGACCTGCTCGGGCGCGAGGTAGGCGACGGTGCCCAGCACCATCTCGCCGGAGTCGTCGGGGTCGGTCTCCCACGCGGCCGCGACCAGCCCGAAGTCGGCGACCTTGACCGACCCGTCGCGTCCGATCAGCACGTTCTCCGGCTTCACGTCGCGGTGCACCAGCCCGCGGTCGTGGGCGACCTGCAGCGCCGTCACGATCTGCTCGGCGACCGTCAGCGCCGCCGCGGGGTGCAGACGCCCCTGGTCGCGCAGGACGTCGCGCAGGGTGCCGCCCTCGACGAGCTCCAGGACGAGGAAGACGGTGCCGTCGGGGTCGCGGCCCTGGTCGTGGACGGCGACGATCCCCGGGTGCGCGAGGCGGGCGGCCGCCCGGGCCTCACGCTCGAACCGCCGGACGAAGGCGGGGTCCGAGGCCAGCGAGCGGTCCAGGATCTTGATCGCCACCGGGCGCTCCAGGCGCAGGTCGACGCCCCGGTGCACCACCGACATCCCGCCGCGTGCGAGCACCCCGTCCACCCGGTAGCGGCCCTCCAGCACCGTCCCCTCGGGGTGCGCGGTGGGAGCGGCCATGCGCGCGATGCTACGAGGAGGGTGATGACCTGCGGGGATCCTCGCGCGCGACGCGCCCGGCCCTGTCGGGTGACGGCCCTAGGGTGACCGGCGTGACGACGTGGTTGATGATCCCCGGCGCGGGCGGCGCGGGGTGGTACTGGCACCTGGTGGCGGAGCGGCTGCACGCCCGCGGCGACGAGGTGGTCGCGCCCGACCTGCCGGCCGACGACCCGGCGGCGGGCGTCCCGCGCTACGTCGAGGTCGCGCTCGCCGCCCTGGGCGACCGGCGCGACGTGGTGGTCGTCGGCCAGTCGCTGGGCGGGCCCACCGCCACCGAGATCGCCCGCACGAGGCCCGTGCGCCGGCTCGTGCTGACGAACGCGATGATCCCGGCCGTCGGGGAGAACCCGGGGGACTGGTGGACGGCGTCGGGACACGAGGAGGCCAAGGAGGCCGCGATCCGCGCCGCGGGGCGCGAGGACGCCGGGTTCGACGAGGCCTGGGAGTTCCTGCACGACGTCCCGGCCGACGTCGCCGCGGCCGGCGCCGAGCACCAGCGCGAGCAGACCGACGGCCCGTTCCGCGACGGCTGGTCGCTGCCGGCGTGGCCCGACGTGCCGGTGACGGTCGTCGTCGGTCGGGACGACCGGTTCTTCCCCGCCGACTTCCAGGTCCGCCTGGCCCGCGAGCGCGCCGGGGTCGAGCCGGTGGTGATCCCGGGCGGGCACCTGCTGGCGCTGGCCAACCCGGACGGTCTCGCCGAGGCGCTGATCAACGCGCTCTGAGCCCGGCGCGTACGGGGTCCGAAAGCGCCGCTGCTCTGGCACAGTGACCGCGTGTCCGAGTCCGCCGCCGTCGCCGCCATCGTGGGGCACGACATCGAGGTCGAGACGCTCGCCCAGGTCGCCGAGCGTCTCGGTGTGCCGCGCACACGCGTCAGTCAGATGATCAAGCAGGGCCAGCTGCTGGGGGTCCGCGAGGACGACCGGTGGGTGGTGCCCGCCGCGTTCCTCACCACCGACGGGGTGGTCAAGGGGCTGCCCGGCACCATCCAGGTGCTCCGCGACGGCGGCTACGCCGACGCCGAGATCCTGCGCTGGCTCTTCGCGGACGACGAGTCGCTGCCCGGCATGCCCATCGACGCCCTGCGCTCCGACCGCGGGCGCGAGGTCAAGCGCCGCGCCCAGGCGATGGCGTTCTGAGCATCCCGCGGGTCGCGTCCCCCAGGACGCCGTGGGCGCGCAGCGCCCGCAGCAGACGCATCGTGCGCCCGGCGCCGAGCCGGCGGACGAGTGCGGGCCCCAGCGCCGGCCCGGTCCACGCGCGGACCCGGTCGTCGCCGTCGGTCGCCGTGATCTCGATGAGCGTCGGCCCGTCGCGCTCCACGCCGGCCTCGGCCCGCCACAGGGCCACGCGGTAGTCGGCGAGCGGGAGCACGTCGAGGTCGGGCCCGACGGTGTCCGCCACCGCGGCCGCGACGGCCCGGCAGCGCGTGCACGCCGCGTCGAACGCGAGCACGAGCTCGCTCACGCCGTCACCCGGTGCCGCCAGCGCGTGCCGACGGCGTGCGCGAGGCGGGGGAGGGCGACGGCGGCCCGCCGCCCGTTCCCGACGGCGACGCGCCGGGCGAGGACGTCGTAGTCGGCGGCGACGATCTCGTCGAGGATCCCGCCGTAGAGCACGTGCGCGGTCCGCACGCACGGCCGCGACACCGGGTGGAGCAGGGCGATGCCGCGCTCGGCGCGCCGGTAGACGGCGCGCGTCCGGGCGACGAGGTGGGCCAGCGCCCGGCGCACCCGCGGGTCGGTGCGCCCGGTCGCGCGGCCGTGCGCGAGCAGCTCGCGGTCGACGCCGAACGCGGCGAGCTCGTCGCGGGGCAGGTACACCCGCCCGCGGTCGAGGTCCTCGCCGACGTCGCGCAGGAAGTTGGTGACCTGGAACGCCACGCCGAGGTCGGCGGCGAACGGCGCGGCCTCCTCGCGGGGCACCACCGTGCCGAGCACGGGCAGCACCTGCAGCCCGATCACCGCCGCCGACCCGTGCACGTAGCGGGCGAGGTCGTCGAAGGTCGGGTAGTCGGTGACGGTGAGGTCCATGGCCATCGAGTCCATGAAGTCCTCGAGGTGGCGGTGCTCGATGCCGTAGCGGGCGACGGTGTCCGCCAGCGCCGCGACCACCGGCTCGCCCTCGGCCACGAGCGCGCGCGGGTCGGTGCCCGCGAGCCCGCGGCGCATGCGCGCCCGCACCTCCTCCAGCCGGGCGGCGACGGCGGCGGGCGAGGCGTCCGCCTCGGGGTCGTCGACGACGTCGTCGGCCATCCGCGCGAACCCGTAGAGCGCGTGGATCGCGGGCCGCTGGGCCGGGGCGAGCAGGCGCGTGGCCAGGAAGTACGTGCGCCCGTGGGCGGCGTTGAGCCCGCGGCAGCGGGTGTAGGCGTCGCGGAGCGCGGGGTCGGCGATCCCGGCGGCGTCGAGCTCGGCGGTGCTCACGACCGGCTCATCCCGTGATCCGCGCCGCGGCGAGCTTCCCGGACACCAGCACCGTCGGGACGCCGACGCCCGGCGTGGTCCCCGACCCCGCGAGGACCACGTTGCCCTCGCCGCGCACGAGGTTGCCGGCGCGGAACGGGCCGGTCTGGGCGAACGTGTGCGCGGCCGAGAACGGCGTGCCCGCGGCGAGGCCCAGGCGGCCCCAGTCGTCGGGGGTGATCATGTGCTCCGCGACCGGCTCGCCGAGCTCGATCCCGCGGCCAGCGAGGACCCCGCGCAGCTCGTCGCGGTAGCGCGGCCCGATCCGTTCCCAGTCGAGCGGGGCGAGGTCGGTGTTCGGGGCGGGGGCCAGCACGCTGACCAGCTCGTGGCCCGCGGGCGCGAGCGACGGGTCGGTCGCCGTGGGGTGGGTGACCAGCAACGACGGGTCGGACATCAGCCGCCCGTCGGTGATGATCTCGTCGAACGTGCTCGCCCAGGCGTCGCCGAACGAGATGGTGTGGTGGCCCAGGCCTGTACCGGCCGGGACCCCCGCGTGCCAGACGTACGCCGAGGGCGACCAGCGCGTCGGCACCACCCGCCGCGGGGTGCGCCCGAGCAGGCCGTAGGCGACGGGCAGGTCGCAGGTCAGCACGACGGCGTCGGCGGCGAGGCGGTCGCCGTCGGCCCCCGGCTCGCCGGTCGGGACCGTCCGCAGCGCCCGCACGCGGCCCGCCGAGCGCTCCAGCCCGGTCACCGTCGTGCCGTAGCGGAACTCGGCCCCCGCGTCGGCGGCGGCGTCGGCCAGGGCCTGCGGCAGCGCGCGGACCCCGCCCTTCGGGAAGGAGACGCCGGCGACCGTGTCCATGTAGGCGATCACGGCGTAGGCGGCGAGGGCGCGGGCCGGCGGGACGCCCGCGTAGAGCGCCTGGAAGGAGAAGATCCGCCGCAGCCGCTCGTCGGCGAGGTACTTCCCGATCCGCGGCCCGAGGCGCCCGAAGCCGCCCATCGCGCCCAGGCGGGCGAGGTCGGGGGAGAGGACGTCGAGCGGGGAGTCGAAGTTGGCGTCGATGAACGTCGCCATCTGCACCCGGTAGAGCTCGGTGAGCCAGGCCCGCAGCCGCCGGTAGCCCTCGGCGTCGGCGGCGGAGACCTTCTCGCGGATCTCCTGCTCCATCGCGCCGGGCTCGGTGTGCACGTCGATCGCGGACCCGTCGGCGAACCGCGCGTGGTAGGCGGGGTGGAGGTCGACCATCTCGAGGCGGTCGCCGAGCTTCTCCCCGACGGCGCCGAGGGCCTCCTCGATGAGCTCGGGCATCGTGATGACGGTCGGGCCGGTGTCGAGGCGGAATCCGTCGAGGTCGAGCCGGCCTGCCCGGCCGCCCGGGGTGGGGTCGCGCTCGACGACGGTGACGCGACGGCCCGCGCCGAGCAGGTGCAGCGCCGTCGCCAGCCCGGCGAGGCCCGCGCCCACGACGACGACGTGGTCGGTGGGGGACCGGACGGTCCGGCTCACCGGGCGCGCCGGGTCGCCGCGACGGCCAGGTCGGCGAGCCGTTCCGGGGCCGGCGGCACGAGGGCCGGGGCGTCGGTGCCCCGCACGGCGTCGAGCGCCGAGGCGGTGAGGTCGGCGATGCGCGCCTCGACGTCGTCGACGACACCCAGGGTCTGCATCGCCTCGCGCGCGGCGGCGACGTCGTCGGCCGTGAGGTCGGGCTTGCCGAGGGTGCGCTCGACGACGGCGGCCGTGGCGCGGTCGGGGTGGTTGCGGGTGAGGGCGACGAGCAGGGTGAGCTTGCCCTCGCGCAGGTCGTCGCCCGCGGGCTTGCCGGTGACGGCCGGGTCGCCGAACACGCCGAGCACGTCGTCGCGCAGCTGGAAGGCGATGCCGAGGTCGCGGCCGTAGTGGCGCAGGGCGCGCACGGTGGCGTCGTCGGCCCCGGCGATCGCCGCCCCGAGGTGCAGCGGCCGCTCGATCGTGTAGGCCGCCGTCTTGTAGCGGCTGATCCGCAGCGCGGTCTCGGGCCGCGAGTCCGACGAGGCGTGCCCGCTGACGTCGAGGAACTGCCCGCCGAGGACCTCGGTGCGCATGGCCTGCCACACGGGGCGGGCGCGCCGGATCGCCGTGGGATCGAGGCCGGCGTCGTGGAGCATGTCGTCGGCCCAGGCCAGCGCCACGTCACCGAGCAGGATCGCGACCGCCGCGCCGAACCGGGTCGGGTCGCCCGCCCAGCCCGCGCCGGTGTGCCGCGACGACCACCGTGCGTGCACGGTCGGCTGGCCGCGGCGGGTGGCCGAGTCGTCGATGAGGTCGTCGTGCACGAGCGCGCAGCCCTGGATCAGCTCCAGGGCGCTCACGGCCCGCAGCACGGTCCCGGGGTCGTCCAGCCCGCCCGCGGCCCGCCAGCCCCACCACGCGAACGTCGGGCGCAGGCGCTTGCCGCCCGCGAGGACGAACCGCGTCAGGTCGTCGGTGGCCTCGGCGAACTCCTCGGCCACGTCGAGCGTGTCCTGCCGGCGCCCGGCCAGGTAGTCGGCGAGCTCGGCCGTCACGGCCGCGGGCAGGTCGCGTTCGAGGGAGGCGAGGTCGTACCGGCCGTCGGTGTCGAACGGGTCCGCGGGCCCGTGCCCGATCGTCGTCGAGGCTCCGCCCACCGTCATACGCGCTCTTCCCCTCAGGACGTCCGCCGTGTATGGGAACGAGCGTAGGGGCGTCCGGCGGAACCGGCTGATCGGGCGGTCCCGGTCACAAGCACCCCCCGCGTGAACGCCCTGTCACCGTAGGGTCGCCGGATGGCTACTGTGACGGAGCGCATCCAGCGCGGGGTGCCGACGTTCTCGGCGGAGTTCTTCCCGCCCAAGGACGACGAGGGTGAGGCCACCCTCTGGCGGACCATCCGTGACCTCGAGCCCCTGGACCCGGCCTTCGTGTCGGTCACCTACGGGGCGGGCGGTTCCAGCCGCGACCGCACCGTGCGGACCACGGGGCGCATCGCCACCGACACCACGCTGACGGCGATGGCCCACCTCACGGCCGTGGACGCCTCCCTCGACGACCTCCGTCAGGTGATCGGCTCCTACGCCGCCGCCGGGATCAGCAACGTGCTCGCGATCCGGGGCGACCCTCCCGGGGACAAGGACGCCGACTGGGTGCCCCACCCCGCCGGTCTGAGCTACACCGAGGAGCTGGTGCACATGGTGCGCCGCCTCGGCGACTTCTGCTGCGGTGTCGCGGCCTTCCCCTACCTGCACCCGCGGTCGGTCGACGAGGACTCCGACACCCGCTTCTTCATCCAGAAGGTGAAGGCGGGGGCGGAGTTCGCGATCACCCAGATGTTCTACGACGCCGACCAGTTCCTGCGGATGCGCGACCGGATCGCCGCCGCGGGCTGCGACATCCCGATCATGCCGGGGCTCATGCCGGTGACCACGCCGAAGTCGGCCGAGCGGGGTGCGGACTTCGCGGGCGCGCCGCTGCCGTCGGTGATGAGCGAGCGGCTCGACCCGCTGAAGGACGACAAGGCCGGCTACCGCGACGCGGGGATCGACCTCTGCGTCGAGCTGTCCCAGCGGATGTTCGACGAGGGCGTCACCAACATCCACTACATCAGCATGAACCGCTCGCCCGCCGTCGTGGACGTCGTCGAGCGGCTCGGCATCGCGGCGCGGCCGAGCGTCTGACGGTCCCCGCTGACCCCGTCCTCCCGGGGCGGGGTCAGCGGCGGGCGCGCGTGTGCACCTGGGTGCGCGACGAGTTGGCCAGCAGGAACACGATGGCCACGGCGACCGCGACGACCGCGAGCAGCAGCAGCGCCCAGAGGACCCAGGACGGCGCGTCGGGGTCCGGGTAGTCGACGACCGCGTTGACGTCGGTGACCGTGCCGGGGTTGAACGTCCAGCTGATCACGCCGCCCGCGGCGGTGCCGTCGGTCTGGCGGATCTCGCCGGGGAACGCGATCTTGAGCTGGACGTCGGAGCTCTCCGGCGACACGCGCGTCAGGTCGACCTGGCCGGTGACCACCACGCGGTCGCCGGAGCGGCGCATCTGCACGCGGATCGCCTGGCCCGTCGACGGGCTGATGGCCGGCAGCACCCGGGTGACGTCGTCGAACGTCAGGTCGTCGAAGCGCAGCCGGGAGCCGATGTAGCCGTCCTGCTCGTAGCGCTCGACGGACACGTCGCCGCTGAGCTCGTCGGGCACCTGCAGCGGCGGGCCCGACCCGCCCGGCGCCCCGTCGGGCGTCGCGATGTCGACCACGCCCGAGACGCGGTCGTCGGGGGAGACGGCCATGCCGGCGCGCACCCGCACGCACCCGGCGCCCAGCGTGCCCACGAGCGCGAGGACGACCGCCAGCAGGACCAGGGCGCGGCGGCGGGGCCCGACCGTCCTCACGGGCTCGGCGGTCGGGAGGGGAGCGGTGTCGGGCACCCGCGCATGGTGCCAGGCGCCCCCGACGGTGCCGTTCAGGCGCGGCCCGGGGGAGCGTCCCGGGTGCCCGGCGTCTCCGGCGGGTCGAGCGGCAGGGGGCGCCCGAGCACCGCGAACGGGCGGGGGTCGCTGGTGAAGCGGTGGTGGCGCAGGACGTCGCGGAAGCCGAGGCGCCGGTAGAGCGACCACGCCCGGGTCGGGTTGTCGGCCTCCGGGGTGGAGAGCAGGACGTGCCGGTCGGCGGGGTGGGCGAGCAGCCGGCGGGCCAGCGCCTCGCCGACGCCCCCGCCCTGGACGTCCGGGCGCACGTGCAGCTCGGTGAGCTCGAAGTAGTCGCCCAGGACGGTCTCGGCCAGCTCACGGCCGGCGGCGCCGGAGGCCAGCAGGCCCCGCCGCACCTCCTCGTACCACCACTGCCCGCGGGCGCCGGGGTAGCCGTACGCGATGCCCCACAGCGAGCGGTCGGGCCCGATCGCGGCCGCCGCGTGCCAGCCCGCGCGGCGGGAGTGCTCCACCCACATCGGGCGGCGCTGGCGCACGGTGCCGGCCGGATAGCCCATCGCGCGGACGTAGACGGTGAGCGCCTCGTCGAGCCGCGCCGCGAGATCGTCGGGCGTCAGGTCGACGACGGACGCCCGGGCCGGGGCGGCGGTCACCGGCCGGCTCCCGGACCTGCCCCGGGACCTGACGCGGCGGGGTGCGGCACCCCGCCATCTCACCACGACCGCACACCGCGATGCGGCCCGCGGGGCCACCCGTTCGCGACCCGTCCGACACCCCCTCGAGGCGACTTGACGGCGTCGGACCGAGCGGGTTCACTGGTCCGCATCGAACACATGTTCGATGACTCGGGCGGCGGGGCGGGGGAAGCGCCCCGTCGCCCGGGAGTGCCGCCGGCTCCCCACGGTGGCAGGCACCCACCCGGCCCGAGCCACGGGCCGGGGAGCACGAGCCCGCCGTGGAGGACGCATCGTGGTTCGCAGTCCCTCGCCGGTCCAGGTCCGCTGCGCGGACGGCGACCCCGTCGAGTTCCATCGCCGCCCGAACCGGCGCGACAGCCACTACCTGGTCACCGAGGTCCGTGACCGCTGGATCGAGGAGTCCCGGTGGCCGTTCCTCTCGGCCATGCCCGTCGGGGGCGACCGGTGCCGGTGCTGGCGGGTGCTCGCCTCCCGGTCCGACGAGCCGCACCTGCCGCCCGGCGAGTTCGTGCTGCGCATGCGCTCCGGGCCCGGCGTGTGGGACCTGCGCTGGGCCGATGCCTGACCCCTGCCCGCCCCGTTCCCGCCCGCCCCGTCCCTGCCCGTCCCGTCCCGGAGGAGACCGACCGTGACCAGCGCCCTCGCGATGCCCGGACTGTTCGACACCACCCCGGGCGACCGGCAGTCCGGCCCCACGTCCACCCCGCCGACCGTCCCGACCCCCGCCCCGGGACGCGAGGGCCGCCCGGTGCGCTCCGCCACGCGCGGGGCCACCGGCCGGTCCACGGAGTCGTTCCCGGGGCCCGCCGCCCCGCCGCCGCCACCGCCCTCGAAGACGGTCGTGCAGCTGCTCGGGGCGGCGCGCGACGAGCTGCGGGCGGCCCAGGCCGAGGACGAGCCCGCCGAGCGGTTCCGCTCGGCCCACCTCGGGGCCCTGCGCGCCGCGGCGGCCGTGCTCGCGCTACGGGCCCGGTCCAAGCGCGCCTCGCGCCCCACCGACGCCTGGACGCTGCTCGCCTCGGTGGCCCCGGAGTACGGCGAGTGGGCGGCGTTCTTCGCGGCGCACTCGGCCACGCGCTCGGCGGTCGAGGCCGGCGTGCGGGGTCGCGTGTCACAGCGTGACGCCGACGACATGGTCCGCCAGGCCGACCTGTTCCTCGCCCTCGTCACCCGCACCGTGGCGGGCCGGAGGCACTGAGGGGCGCTCAGGCGTCCGGGGCCTGGCGGGCCCGGGCCCGGTGCGAGCGGCCCGAGCGCGACCGGACGATCCGGCCGAGCAGGCCGTCGAACTGGCTGGAGATCTCCCGGGCGCCCGGGGTGTCCCAGCGCTGGATCGGCACCCCGGCGCCCTGGGCCTGCTGCACGGCGCTGCGGTCGGGCAGCACGCCGGAGAGCACCAGCGGGCCGAAGAGCTCCCGGAGCTCGCCGACGCGGAACTCGTGCTCCGACGACCGCGAGCGGTACTTGTTCACCAGCACACCCAGCGGCTGCAGGTCCGGATTGTGCTCGCGCTCGGCCTGCACTGCCTCGAACGCCCGCTGGACCCCCGACACCGCGAAGATCGTCGGCTCGGTCACCAGCACGGCGCGGTCCACCGCGACCAGCGCGGACCGGGTCAGCTGGCCCAGCGAGGGCGGGCAGTCGATGAGCACCAGGTCGTACGCGGGGACGCCCGTGTCCGGCTCGTCGCCGTTGCGGGGGATGGCGGACAGCAGGCGCGCGAGCCGCCCGAGGCGCTGCGAGTTCGGGTCGGGGTGGTTGTGCCGCTCGACCTCTTCCGAGCCGACGAGGACGTCGACCTCGTCGCCCCACGCGCTGACGCCGATCGAGGACGCGAGCACGGCCGCCGAGGGCCGCTCCATCGCCTGCGCGATCGTGGTCTCGGTGCCCTCGGGCTCGAGCGCCGTCGTCGCGTTGCCCTGGGGGTCGAGATCGACCACCAGGGTGCGCAGACCGGCCCGGAGCGCCGCCCCGGCCAGGCCCAGGACGACGGTCGTCTTGCCGACACCGCCCTTGAGACTCAGGACCGCCGTGACGTGCACGCGGTGAACGTACCGGCCGGACGCGGAGCCTGCCGGAGCCGGACCGCTGATCCTGTGGCGCCGAGCACCCGTCACACGTTCTACGGTGTCGCGGTGACCCGTGCCGCGTCGTTCGCCCCGGTCGACGTCGTCGCGCGCACCCTGCGCGTCGAGCTCACCGCGGCACGCTCCCGGCGCGACGGCGCCGCGCCGCGCGTGCTCGACGTCGGCGGGGGCAGCGGTACCTGGGCGGTGCCGCTGGCCGCGGACGGCTGCGAGGTCACCGTGGTCGACTCCAGCGCCAACGCCCTCGCCGTGCTCCAGAGCCGTGCCCGCGAGTCCGGGGTCGCGTCGGGGGTGCGCGCGATCCAGGGTGACGTCGACGCGCTGGCCGAGTCGGTGGGCGAGGGCGAGGCCGACCTCGTCCTCGGTCACGGGCTGCTCGAGTACGTCGACGACCCCGCCGAGGCGTGCCGCGCGCTCGCCGGCGCCGCGGCCCCGGGCGGGGCGGTCTCGCTGCTCGTCGCCGGGCGCTTCGCGGCCGTGCTCTCGCGGGTCGTCGCCGGCCGGCTGGTCGAGGCGCGCCAGGTGCTCGTCGACCCCACCGGACGCTGGGGCCCGGGCGACCCGCTGCGTCGGCGCATGGACGTCGAGGAGATCCGCACGCTGGTCGAGGCCGGCGGGCAGCTCGCGGTCGAGCGGGTGCAGGGCCACCGGGTGCTCGCCGACCTCGTCCCCGACGGGGTGCTCGAGTCCGGCCCGTCCGACCCGCTCGCCGAGCTCGAGGACATCGCCGCCGGCACCCCGCCGCTGCGCGACATGGCCGCCCGCCTGCACGTCCTCGCCCGGCGGCCGGGCTGAGCGCATCCGCGCCCGCGGGCGCCGACGCCGGGTGCGGTGTCCTGCACGTCGACATGGACGCCTTCTACGCGGCGGTCGAGGTCCGGTCGCGCCCGGAGCTGAGGGGGCGCCCGGTCGTCGTCGGGGGAGGGCCCGAGCGCGGGGTGGTGCTCTCGGCGACCTACGAGGCGCGCGCCTTCGGCGTCCGGTCGGCGATGCCCTCGGCCCGGGCGCACCGGCTCTGCCCGCAGGCCGTGTTCCTCCCGCCCGACTTCGCCGCGTACGCCGAGGTGTCCCGCGCGGTCATGGCCGTGTTCCGCTCGGTGACCCCGCTCGTGCAGCCGCTGAGCCTCGACGAGGCGTTCCTCGACGTGTCCGGCGCGCTGCGCCGCCTCGGCACCACGCCGCTCGGCGTCGCCGCCGCGATCCGCGCGGAGGTCGAGGCGAGCCAGGGGATCACGTGCTCGGTGGGCGTCGCCTCGACGATGTTCGTCGCCAAGCTCGCCTCCCGGGTCGCGAAGCCCGACGGGGTGCACCTCGTCCCCGCCGACGGCGTGCGCGCGTTCCTCGACCCGCTGCCGGTGGGTGCCCTGTGGGGTGTGGGCGCGCGGACCGAGGAGGTGCTCGGCCGCCACGGGATCACCACGGTCGCCGACGTCGCCGCGGCCGGGCCGACGACGATGCGACGCGCGGTGGGGGAGGCGCACGCCGCGCACCTGATCTCCCTGGCGCACGGCGTCGACGAGCGCCGCGTCGACCCGCACGGTCGCGAGAAGTCCGCCGGCGCCGAGGAGACCTTCGCCCACGACCTCGTCGACCCGGCCCTCCGGCGCCGCGAACTGCTGCGCCTCGCGGACCGCGCCGCCCGGATGCTGCGGCAGCGCGGGATGCGCGCGCGGACGGTCGCGCTCAAGGTCCGCTTCGACGACTTCACGACGATCACACGGGCGCGGACGCTCCCGGCGCCCACCGATCTCGCCCGCGACCTCCACGCCACCGCGGTCGACCTCCTCGACGCGCTGGGCCCCATCGCCCCGGTCCGGCTGCTCGGCGTGCGTGGTGAAGGTCTCGTGCCGGCCGACCGCGCGCCCGAACAGATCGTCCTCGGCGAGCCCGAGCACGGGTGGTCCGACGCCGAGCGCGCCGCTGACCTGGCGCGATCCCGCTTCGGCGTTGCGGCGATCCGCCCGGCGAGCCTGCTCGGCGGTCCGGACCCGGAGCGTGCGCGATCTCCGCGGGAGGCCGCGGACCCCGACCGGAACCGTCACCGACCGCATCCGGCTGGTTCCCCTGCGACGACGGACCGGCGCCGAACGGATGATCAGTGACGGCAACACGCCGGTCCGGGTAGTCGGACTGCCGACGGACTCGTAGGATGGTGCTGGGTCATCAGGACGATGCCCGCCAGACCCTGACGGGTCGGGCGAATTTTCCATTCCGGTGCCGGAGGAGAATCATGCCGCTCTCCGAGCACGAGCAGCGTCTGCTCGAGCAGATCGAGCGCGCTCTCTACGACGAGGACCCGAAGTTCGCGTCCACGGTTCGGGGAGGCAAGCTCCGACGCCCGTCACGTCGCCGCCGCATCCAGGGCGTCGCGCTCTTCGTGATCGGCGTCGTGATGCTGGTGCTCGGCGTCGTGCTGTTCAGTACCTCCACGGCGGGCATCATCGTCAGCGTGGTGGGCTTCCTCGCCATGTTCGGCGGTGCCGTCCTGGCGATCACCTCGTTCGGCGCCCGCAAGAAAGAGGCAGCCGCCGAGGGCGACGCCGCGCAGGGCGCCGCCACCGAGAAGGAGCGCAGCCGCTTCACCTCCCGCATGGAGGAACGCTTCCGCCGCCGTTTCGAGCAGGAGTAGATCGCTCCGCTCCCCGGTTTCCCCCGACGCGCCGTCGACCCTCGTGGTCGGCGGCGCGTCGTCGTTTCCGCGGGTCTCGGGGTCGGGAGCGAACGTGGTGTTCGCTGCCTCGACGCGTCGGAAGTCCCCGGTCGCGGGGCGGGCGGGCGAGCCGAGTGAGCCGGCACCGTGATCACGAGCGCGAGATGGACCTCCGACGCGCCTCAGCGGTGCACAGCGCGCTCCTGATCTCCGGCACGGGCCCGGGCTCCCCACCCCGCCCCACCCCGCGCTCCACTCCCACCCACCCGCGCCCCCACGTCGCCCCACCGAGGGCGTCGCACGCCCCCCACCTCCCCCCACCGCGCGCCATCCGCCCTGCTCAGCGGCGGGAAACGGCCCCGGAACGGCGTGTCGGTGGACTCGCGGGGCCCGGAGCCGTCAGGGTCACGCGCGGTTCCCCCACCGCTCCCCACCGTCGCTGACCAGCGAGAACTCCCTCGATCGGGGATCACCACGCTCGCAGGATGGTTTGGTTGTGGGGCCAGGTGGGGTATGGTGGTGAGCAGTGGGGCGAACGGGGCCTCACCGGGGAGGTGGGGGCCGTGTTCCTCGGCACCCATACCCCGAGGTTGGACGACAAGGGCAGGTTGACCTTGCCCGCGAAGTTCCGCGACGAGCTCGCAGGGGGGCTGATGATCACGAAGGGCCAGGACCACTGTCTCTACGTGTTCCCCCGTGACGAGTTCGAGCAGATGGCCCGCAAGGTGGCCGAGGCGCCGTTCACCGACGAGCGGGTGCGCGCGTACCAGCGCTACCTGTTCGCCGGCACCGACGAGCAGCGCCCCGACTCCCAGGGCCGCATCCCGATCGCGGCCGAACTGCGTCGCTACGCCGGGCTCGAGCGGGACTGCACCGTGATCGGTGCGGTCAGCCGCCTCGAGATCTGGGACAGCGCCGCGTGGAGCCGCTACCAGGACGAGCACGAGGCCGGCTACGCCCAGGCTCAGCAGGAAGTGCTGCCCGGCGTCTTCTGACGCCGACCGCACCGACGACAAGCGAACAGGCGGCGCCCCGCGCGGGGCGCACGGTCCGGTGCCGTGAGGCCCCGGCCCGCAGGGCGACGGCCCTGGCGCACCTTCCCCGGCGCCAGGTCCGTCGATCTGCGGACCGGGACGTGACGACATCGGGCCCCCGGGACCACGGGCCGACTCGGCCCGTGGTCCCTGCACACGGTGGGCGACGAGTCGGTGGAGGGCGTGCGGTGGACGAGCACGGGGCGGAGGAGCCCCCGGGGGCGGCCCCGGGCGGCGCGGGCGAGCGCCACGTCCCGGTCCTGCTCGACCGCATCGTCTCCCTGTTCGACCCCGCCCTCGCCGATCGCGACGCCGTCCTCGTCGACGCCACCCTGGGGGCCGGCGGCCACTCCGCCGCGCTCCTTTCTCAGCACTCGAGACTCACTCTTGTGGGTGTTGATAGAGATGAATCGGCGCTGCGGCTTGCCCGAACGCGACTCGCGCCCTACGCCGATCGGACCCACTTCGTCCACGCCGTCTTCGACGCGCTGCCCGAGGTGCTCGACGACCTCGGCTACGACGCCGTCCAGGGCGTGCTGTTCGACCTCGGCGTCTCCTCCATGCAGCTCGACGAGGACGAGCGCGGCTTCTCCTACTCCCGCGACGCGCCCCTGGACATGCGGATGGACCCGACGACCGGCCCGACCGCCGCGGACGTCCTCAACACCTACGCACCCGGCGACCTGATCCGGGTGCTCCACGACTACGGCGAGGAGCGTGCGGCCCGGCGCATCGTCGAGGCCGTCGTGCGTGCCCGGCGGCGGGCTCCGTTGCGGACCAGCGCGGAGCTCGTCGCCCTCCTCGAGAGCGCCATCCCGGCCGCGGCGCGCCGCACCGGCGGCAACCCCGCGAAGCGGACGTTCCAGGCGCTGCGGGTGGAGGTCAACGGCGAGCTCGACGCGGTGACCACGGCCGTCCCGGACGCGGTCCGCGCGCTCGCGGTGGGCGGCCGGGTGGTCGTCATGTCCTACCAGTCCCTGGAGGACCGCATCGTCAAGCGGGTGCTCGCCGAGCACAGCCGCTCGAAGGCTCCACCGGACATGCCGGTGGTGCGCCCCGAGGACGAGCCCGAACTGCGCCTGCTGACCCGCGGCGCGGAGAAGGCCGACGACGACGAGATCGCCGCCAACCCCCGAGCGGCGTCGGTGCGGCTGCGTGCCGCCGAGCGAGTGCGGGAGGCCGCAGCATGAGCAGCGCGACCCTGACCGAGCCCCGCACGGGGACGAGCACGCGCACGACCACGCGCACCGAACCCCGCCGGGACACCGGGCGGGACGCCGCGCGCCGCAGCGGCACGTCGACGCGCCCGGCCGCGTCGACCCGCCCCGCCGCGACGACCGCCCCGGCCGACGCCCGCTCCGGGGGCACCGCGCCGTTCGTGCTCCTGATCATGGTGCTGCTCACCGGCGGCCTGGTCGCGACCCTGTGGCTCTCGACCGCCGCGGCCGCCGACTCCTACCGCCTCGACGAGGCCCGCCAGGTCGCCCGCGACCTCTCCGAGCAGACCGAGCGCCTGCACCGCGACGTCGCGGCCGCGCAGTCCGCGCCCGCACTGGCTGCCGCCGCCCGCGCGCAGGGCATGGTCCCCGCCGGCGAGCCCGCGGTGCTGCTGGTCGCGCCGGACGGGACCTCGCAGGTGATCGGCGACGCCCGGCCCGCACAGGCGGCCGCCCCGCCGCCCACGCCCGCCGCGCCGGCCCAGCCCGCGCCGAACGCCAACGGCGCCCAGGCAGCGACCGACGGGCAGCCGGCCCCGGCCCCCGCCGGCGCCGCGGCGGCCGAGGACCACCTCGCCGCGGTCCCGAGCAACGACCAGCCCCAGAACGACCAGGCCCAGAACGACCGGCCCCGGGACGACCAGCCCCGGGACGACACCGCCGCCACCCCGGTCGGGCAGTGATGGCGCGCAGCGCGCCGACCCTGAGCCGGCCGCCGGCCCGCGCGCCCGGTGGCCGCGCCCCGAGCGGGCGCCGGCCCTCGCCGCCGCCCCCGCCGCCGCGCCGCCCCGCCCGCCGCCCCGCGTCGCGCCCGCCGGACCCGCGGCGCCGGCTGCGCGTCGGCCGGGTGCTGCTGGTGGCCGTGCTGCTGCTGTGCACGCTGAAGCTGGTCGAGGTCCAGGGCATCCGCGCCGGCGAGCTGTCCGCGGACGCGGCGCAGCAGCGCACCACGCGGCTCAACGTGCCGGCCGAGCGCGGCGCGATCCTCGACCGCTACGGCACGCCGCTGGCGTTCAGCGTCGAGGCCAAGGCGCTCGTCGCGAACCCGCGGCGGATCACGGACGACTGGAACGACCCGGCCGTGCGCTCCCAGCCGGGCGCGCCGACGCCGGACCAGCGCAAGTCGGCGATCGCCGTCGGCATGGGCCGCATCCTCGGCCTCGACCCCGGCCCGATCTTCGCGTCGCTGACCTCCGACCGCGCCTACGTCGTGCTCGCCCCGCTGGTCGACCCGGGCGCGGCCCGCCAGGTGCGCGAGGCGTTCCCGGAGATCGCCGAGGAGGACCGCGAGTCGCGCCAGTACCCGGCGGGCGACGTCGCGTCGACCGTCGTCGGCAGCGCCTCCTGGAACATGGACCGCCAGAAGATCCGTGGCTCGATCGGCCTGGAGAGCGCGCTCGACACGACGCTCGCCGGCACCGACGGGTTCCGGGTCGTCGACACCGCCGAGGGCAGCGACGCCGTCATCCCGGGCACCACGCGCGCCGAGCAGCCCGCGCAGGCGGGCCGCGACGTCGTCCTCACCCTCGACACCGACCTGCAGTACGCCGTCGAGCAGCGCCTGCGCGACTACACCGCGCGGGTCGGGGCGCGCAACGGCAGCGCCGTCGTCCTCGACGCGCACACCGGCCAGGTGCTCTCGATGGCCAACTCGGGGGGCTTCAACCCGGCGGCGCCGGGCGCGGCGGGTGCGCAGCTGAGCAACCCGTCGGTGACCTCGCCGTTCGAGCCGGGCTCGGTCAACAAGCTCGTGACGATGGCCGCCGCGATCGAGAACGGCGTCGCCCGACCCGAGGACGTCCTGCAGGTCCCGGGCAGCATCCGGGTCGCCGACCGGACGATCAGCGACGCCTGGTCGCACGGGACGATCAACCTCACGCTCAACGGCGTCCTCGGCCGCTCGTCGAACGTCGGCACGCTGATGACGGCGCAGCGCCTCGGACCGGATCGCTTCAACGCGATGCTGCGCGCGCTCGGGATCGGGCAGCGCACGGGCATCGAGCTGCCCGGCGAGAGCCCCGGGTCGGTGCCGGCCCGCGAGGACTGGTCGGGCTCGACGTTCGGCAACCTGCCGATCGGTCAGGGCCTGTCGATGACGACCCTGCAGATGGCGAGCATGTACCAGGCGGTCGCCAACGACGGCGTCCGCGTGCCGCCGCGAGTGGTCGAGGCCGAGGTCGGCGGGGACGGGGTGCGCATCCCGTCGCCGGCGCCCGAGGGCGTGCGGGCGATGAGCCCGGAGACGGCCCGGACGATGCGCGACATGCTGCAGTCGGTGACCCAGGACGGCCGTGGCGGCAACCGGGGCACCGGGCCCGCGGCGGCGATGCCCGGGTACCCGGTGGCCGGCAAGACCGGGACCGCCCAGCAGGTCGACCCGGGCTGCGGCTGCTACTCGCAGTCGAACTACTGGATCACCTTCGCGGGCATGTTCCCCGCGCAGGACCCGCGCTACATCGTCGCGCTGATGCTCGACCGCCCGCCGGGCGGCGACTCCGCGGCGCCGCTGTTCCACGAGATCGGCAGCTACCTCGCCCAGCACGGGGCCGTGCCGGTGTCGACCGCCCCGCCGCGCGAGGTGCCGCTCACTCTCCCCTGACCCACGGGTCTCAGCCGCCCCGCAGGCCACAGGGCCCGCGGAGCGGCCGCGGAGACGGTGAGTAGCCTGCGCGATCGTGCCCGCCGCACCGCCGAGGACCTTCGACGACGCCGCCGGGCCCGCCCGGGGGCGGGTCGGCGGTGATGCCTCCGGGGGCGACAGCGGGGGCGTCCCCGAGGAGACCGACACGGGCCCGTTGCGGCCCCGTCGGACGGAGCCCGTCGTGATCACTGCCCTGGCCGAGCGCATCCGCTCCGCCCGCCCGGACGACGGGCCGGTGGAGATCGTCGGCGACGCCGGCGCACGCGTCACCGGGGCCACGCTGCGGGCCCACGAGGTCCGGCCCGGCGACCTGTTCGCCGCGCTGCCCGGCGCCCGGGCCCACGGCGCGGACTTCGCGGGCCAGGCGCTGGAGCGCGGCGCGGTGGCGGTGCTGACCGACACGGCAGGCGCCGAGCGCGCCGCGGTCAAGGACGCCGGCGTTCCCGTCCTCGTCCACGCGGACCCGCGCGCCGCGATCGGCCCGGCGTCCGCCTTGGTCTACGGCGACCCCTCGACGCGCGTCGACGTCCTCGGCGTCACCGGCACCAGCGGCAAGACCACCACCGTCTACCTGCTCGAGGCGGCGCTCGCGGCGGCCGGCGCCACCACGGGCCTCATCGGCACCGTGGAGACGCGGCTCGGCGGGCGGCGCCTGCCCAGCGCCTTCACGACGCCCGAGGCCCCCGACCTGCAGGCCCTGCTCGCCCGGATGGCCGACGACGGCGCGACCCACGTCGCCATGGAGGTCTCCAGCCACGCCCTCGCGCTGGGCCGTGTCGCGGGGACACGGTTCGCGGTCGGCGCCTTCACCAACCTCTCGGCCGAGCACCTCGACTTCCACGCCGACATGGAGGACTACTTCGCCGCCAAGGCGCGCCTGTTCGACGGGCGCTCGCAGCGCGAGATCGTCTGCGTCGACGGTCCCTGGGGCCGGCGGCTGGTGACGGACCGCACCGTCACGGTCGGGGCCCCCGACGCCGACTGGCGCGCCGAGGACGTCGTCGCCCTGCCCGACGGAACCCAGCGCTTCACCGTCCACGGCCCCGACGGGCTCGTGCTGCCGGTGGCCGTGCGCCTGCCCGGCGCCTTCAACGTCACCAACGCCCTGCTCGCGCTGGCCTGCGGCGCCGCCACCGGGTACGACCCGGCCGTGCTCGCCCGCGGCCTCGCCGAGGTCCGGGTGCCGGGCCGGATGCAGCGCGTCGAGGCGGGCCAGCCGTTCCTCGCGGTCGTCGACTACGCCCACAAGCCGGCGGCCGTCGAGGCGCTGCTCGAGACGCTGCGTGCCGGGACGGACGGGCGCCTGCTCACCGTCCTGGGCTGCGGCGGCGACCGTGACCGCGCCAAGCGCCCCGTCATGGGCCGCCTCGGCGCCCAGCTCTCCGACCACCTCTGGGTCACCGACGACAACCCTCGCTCCGAGGACCCGGCCGCGATCCGCGCCGAGGTGCTCGCCGGTGCCCGCGACGTCGCGGGCGCCGTCGTCGACGAGATCGGCGACCGGCGCGCCGCCATCGCGGCCGCGGTCGCCGAGGCCCGCCCGGGCGACGTCGTCGTCGTGGCCGGCAAGGGCCACGAGACCGGCCAGCAGGTCGGCGACGAGAAGCTCCCGTTCTCCGACGTCGAGGAGCTGGAGCGCGCGCTCGTCACGGGGGGTCGCCCGTGATCGAGCTGACCCTCGCCGACGTCGCCCGCGCCACCGGGGGACGGCTGCACGCCGCCACGGGGGAGGAGCGGGTCACCGGCTCCGTCGAGTTCGACAGCCGCGCCGTCACGCCCGGCGGCCTGTTCGTCGCCCTGCCCGGCGAGCGCGTCGACGGGCACGACTTCGTGGGCGCCGCCATGACGGCCGGCGCCGCCGGGGTGCTCGCCGCCCGCGAGGTCGACGCGCCGGCGGTGATCGTGCCGCCGGTGGAGACCGTCTCGAGCCCGTACGTCCTCGCCGCCGACGCGGGCGGCGCGGGCGCCGGGGTGCTCGCGGCGCTGGCCCTGCTGGCGCGCCACGTCGTCGACGTCCTCACCGCCGACGGGCTGCTCGTCGTCGGGATCACCGGCTCGTCGGGCAAGACCTCCACCAAGGACCTCACCGCGCACCTCCTGGAAGGGCTCGGCGAGACCGTCGCGCCGCCCGGGTCGTTCAACAACGAGCTCGGCCACCCGTGGACCGCGCTGCGGGCCACGACGAGCACCCGCCACCTCGTCCTCGAGCTCTCCGCGCGCGGGCCCGGCCACGTCGCCGCGCTGTGCCGGGTGGCGCCGCCGCGGATCGGCGTGGTGCTCAACGTCGGGTCGGCGCACCTCGGCGAGTTCGGCTCCCGCGAGGCGATCGCGCAGGCCAAGGGCGAGCTGGTGGAGGCCCTCCCGAGCGACGGTGTCGCCGTCCTCGGCGCCGACGACCCGGTGGTCGCGGTGATGGAGCGCCGCACCGCCGCGCGCGTCGTGCACGCCGGGCGGGCGCCGCAGGCGTCGGTCCGGGCGGTCGACGTGACGCTCGACGACGCCGGGCGCGCCGCGTTCCGCCTGGTCACCCCGGTCGGCGAGGCCCCGGTCCGGCTCGCGCTGCACGGCGCCCACCACGTCGACAACGCCCTCGCCGCCGCCGCGGTCGCCCTCGAGGCGGGCCTGGGCGTCGCGCAGATCGCCGAGCGCCTCGCCGCTGCCGCGCCGCGGTCGCGCTGGCGGATGGAGCTCACCGAGCGCGCCGACGGCGTGCGGGTGCTCAACGACGCGTACAACGCGAACCCCGAGTCGATGCGGGCCGCGCTCGCGACGCTCGGGGCCATGGGCGGGCGCCACACCGCGGTGCTCGGCGCCATGGCCGAGCTCGGCGACGACGGCCCCCTCGCCCACACCGAGATCGGGCGCGAGGTCGCCCGCACCGGGGTGGAGCGCCTGATCGTCGTGGGGGACGCGGCCCGGCCGCTGCACGAGGCGGCGGCGTCGGAGGGCGTCGACTCCCGTCTGGTGCCCGACGCCGCGGCGGCCGCCGAGCTCGTGACCGCCGGCGTGGCCCCCGGCGACGTCGTGCTGATCAAGGCGTCGCGGTCCGCGGGGCTGGAGAAGGTGGCCGAGGTCCTGGTCGACGCGGGACGCGCAGCGAAGCGGAGCCGGACCATCGAGGGAGGAGCCCGATGAGGGGCGTGCTGGTGGCGGCAGGGGTCGCGCTGGCCGTGTCGATCCTCCTGACCCCGTACGTGATCCGCCTGTTCATCAAGCAGGGGTTCGGGCAGGAGATCCGCGAGGAGGGTCCGCAGAGCCACCGCGGCAAGCGGGGCACGCCGACCATGGGCGGTGTCGCGATCCTCGCGGCGGTCTGGGTCGGCTACCTCGCCGCGCACCTCGTCGGCGACGTCGCGATCTCGGCGTCGGCGCTGCTGGTGCTGATGCTGATGACGGCGCTGGGGGTCGTCGGGTTCCTCGACGACTTCATCAAGATCCGGCGGCAGCGCAACCTGGGCCTGAACAAGACGGCGAAGCTCGTCGGCCAGTTCGTCAGCGCCGTGGTGTTCGCGGTGCTGGCACTGCAGTTCCCCGACGAACAGGGCCTGCGACCCGTGTCCACGAACCTCTCGTTCGTGCGCGACATCGCGGTGGTCGGCTTCGGCGCGGTCGGGTTCGTGCTGTTCTGCTACCTGATCGTCACGGCGGCCTCGAACGCGGTGAACCTGACCGACGGGCTCGACGGCCTCGCCGCGGGCACCTCGGCGATGGTGCTGGCGACCTATCTGATCGTGTCGTTCTGGCAGTTCCGCAACGCCTGCGGCGTGCAGATCGAGGCGGGCTGCTACCAGGTCAGAGATCCGCTCGACATCACGCTCGTCGCGGCCGCGGCGATGGGGGCGTGCATCGGGTTCCTGTGGTGGAACGCGGCCCCGGCACGGATCTTCATGGGCGACACCGGGTCGCTCGCGCTCGGCGGGCTCTTCGCCGGCCTGGCCATGGTGACGCGCACCGAGCTGCTGCTCGTGGTGCTCGGCGGCGTGTTCGTGGTCGAGGCGCTGTCGGTGGTCATCCAGGTCGCGGTCTTCCGGACCACGCGACGGCGGCCGTTCCGGATGGCGCCGTTCCACCACCACTTCGAGCTGGCGGGCTGGGCGGAGACCACGGTCATCATCCGGTTCTGGCTGCTCGCGGCGATCTGCTGCGCGCTGGGGCTGGGGCTGTTCTACAGCGAATGGCTGGCGGCGTCGGGTGGTTGAGCAGGCCTGGCCCGAGCGGCACGTCCTCGTCGCCGGGGCGCGGCGCACCGGGCTCTCCGCCGTGGACGTGCTGCTGCACCTCGGCGCGCGCGTGACCGTCGCCGACGGCGACCCGGCCCAGCTCGACACGCTGGGCGACCGGCCGGTGGCCAGGACCCGCGAGCTGAGCGCCCTGCCGGAGGGCTGCGACCTCGTCGTCACCAGCCCCGGCTTCCGCACCGACTCCCCGCTGGCGCTGGCCGCGCGGGCCGCCGACGTGCCGATGGTCGGCGAGCCCGAGCTGGCCTGGTGGCTGGGGGAGGACCCGGCGGTGTGCCCGGACGGCCCGCCGCGCTGGCTCGCCGTCACCGGCACGAACGGCAAGACCACGACGACGACGATGCTCGAGGCGATCCTGCGCGCGGCGGGGGAGGACACCGTCGCCTGCGGCAACATCGGGCTGCCGATCGTCGACGCGCTGCGCGCCGGGCACCGGGTGCTCGCCGTGGAGCTCTCCAGCTTCCAGCTCGAGTGGTCGCCGTCGGTGCGCCCGTTCGCGGGCGCGGTGCTCAACCTCGCCGAGGACCACCTCGACTGGCACGGCTCGATGGCCGCCTACGGCGCGGCGAAGGCCCGGGTGCTGCGCGGGGAGGTCGCCGTCGGGGGCCTCGACGACCGTGAGGCGGCGGCGCTGCTGCTCGCGTCGCCCGCCCCGCGCCACGTCGGGTTCACCCGCGGCGAGCCGGCGCCCGGCGAGCTGGGGATCGTCGACGGTCACCTGGTGGACCGGGCGTTCGGGGACCGGGTCACGCTGGCGGAGATCACCGACGTCGCCCCGCCCGGACCGCCCGGCGAGGCGAACGCGCTGGCCGCGGCGGCGCTCGCCCGCGCCCACGGCGTGTCCCCGGAGGCGGTGGCCGCCGGGCTGCGCGCGGTCGCGCCGGGCCCGCACCGCGGGGCCGTCGTGGCCGAGGCCGGCGGGATCCGCTGGGTCGACGACTCGAAGGCCACCAACCCCCACGCGGCCGCGGCCTCGCTCGCCGCGCACCCCGGCGTCGTCTGGGTGGCGGGCGGGCTGCTCAAGGGCGCGGACGTCACCGACGTCGTCGTGGCCCACCGCGGGCGCCTCGCCGGGGCCGTCGTCCTGGGCCGCGACCGGGCGGTCGTGGCCGCCGCGCTGGCGCGACACGCCCCCGAGGTCCCCGTCCTGGACGTGGGCGGGGGTGACGATGGCGCGGTGAGCGAACCCGAGCACGGCACCGACGGCATGCTGCGCGCCGCGCGGGCCGCCGCCACCCTGGCGCGGCCCGGCGACACGGTGCTGCTCGCCCCCGCCGCGGCGTCGATGGACATGTTCCGCGACTACGCAGCGCGCGGTGACGCGTTCGCCGCGGCGGCGCGCACGGTCGCGGGCGGCGTCGGCCCCCACGGGGCGGCGACCACCCCCGACGTCGAGACCCTCCCGCAGACGTGAGCGCGCCGGCCCGCGGTCCGGGCCGGCAGGGTCGCGCGGGGCGGGGTCCGTCCCGTCCCGGCGTCCTCGCCGCCGCCCGCACGACGCTGCACCAGTGGCTCGAGCGCCCGCTGACCTCGCTGCACCTCGTGCTCGCGGTGTTCGGGCTGCTCACCGCGCTCGGCCTGGTCATGGTGCTCTCGGCGTCGGCGGTGTCGTCGTACGCGGCGGGCGGCTCGTCGTACGGGGTGTTCTTCCGCCAGGCCGTGTTCGCGCTGATCGGCCTCGCGCTGTTCTGGCTCGGCCTGCGCGTGCCGCCGCGCAAGCTGCGCGCCGCGAGCCCCTGGCTCCTCGCCGGCTGCCTGGTGCTGCTCGTGCTCGTGCTCGTCCCGGGGCTGGGCGCGGTCGTCAACGGGTCGCGCAGCTGGTTCCGCGTCGCCGGGCTCTCGCTGCAGCCCTCGGAGCTGACGAAGATCGCGCTGGCGCTGTGGGGCGCGCACGTCCTCGTGCGCCACCGCCCGCACCCGCGGACCTGGCGGGCCGCGCTGATGCCGCTGCTCCCGGTGTCGCTGGCGGTGCTCGGCCTCGTGCTCGCGCAGCCCGACCTCGGCACGACGATCTCGCTGATGATCATCGTGTTCGCGCTGCTCTGGTTCGCGTGCGCGCCGCTCGGTCTGATGGCGTTCATCGTGTCCAGCGGCGTCGTCGCCTCGGTGGTGCTCGGGATCGTCGCCACCTACCGGCAGAGCCGCATCACCGCGTTCCTCAACCCGGAGGCGGCCGACCCGCTCGGCCCCGCCTACCAGGCCCGACAGGCGCTGTACTCGCTCGCCGACGGCGGCCTGTTCGGCGCCGGGCTGGGCCAGGGCCGCGCGAAGTGGGACTACCTGCCCAACGCCGACAACGACTTCATCTTCGCGATCATCGGCGAGGAGCTCGGGTTCGTCGGGGCGGCGGCCGTCATCGCCCTGTTCGCGACGCTCGCCTACGTGGGCCTGCGGATCGCGGTGCGCAGCGCGGACCCGTGGATCCGCGTCGTCGCCTCGACGCTCACGGTCTGGCTGGTCGCGCAGGCCTGCATCAACATCGGCTACGTCGTCGGGCTGCTCCCGGTCACCGGCATCCCGCTGCCGCTGGTGTCCTCGGGCGGCACGTCGCTCGCGCTCGCCCTGCTCTCCGGCGGCCTGCTCGCGAACTTCGCGCGCCACGAGCCGGAGGCGGCGCGGGTGCTGCGCGCCCACGGCCAGGGCCGGCTCGCCCGGGCCCTGCGCCTGCCCGAGCCCGAGGTCGCCTCGCGCCCGACGCCGCGCACCGGGCCGCGGGGAGGGGGCCGGTGACGGGCGCCGCGGGCGATCCGGACCATGGGGGGATGGACAACCTCTCGGTGGTCGTGGCCGGCGGCGGCAGCGCGGGGCACGTCGAGCCCGCCCTCGCCACCGCCGACGCGGTGCGCAGGCTGCGCCCGGACGCGCGGGTCACGGCCCTCGGCACCGAGAAGGGCCTCGACACCCGCCTGATCCCGGCGCGCGGCTACCCGCTCGAGCTGATCCCGCCGGTGCCGCTGCCCCGCAAGCCCAACGCCGACCTCGCCCGGCTGCCCTACCGGGTCGTGCGCTCGGTGCGCCGGACCCGGGAGGTGCTGCGCGAGGTCGGCGCCGACGTCGTCGTCGGCTTCGGCGGCTACGTCGCGCTGCCCGCCTACCTCGCCGCCGCCTCGATGCGCCTCCCGATCGTCGTGCACGAGGCCAACGCCCGCGCCGGCATCGCCAACAAGGTCGGCGCCCGGTTCGCGCGCGAGGTCCTCGCCGCCGTGCCCGGCAGCGGGCTCGCCGGCGCGCGCGTCATCGGCATCCCGCTGCGCCGCGCCATCACCGACCTCGACCGCGCCGGCCTGCGCGCGCAGGCCCGCGAGCACTTCGGGCTCGACCCGCAGGCGCCCGTCCTGCTGGTGTTCGGCGGCTCGCAGGGCGCGCGCTCGCTGAACGAGGCCGTGTCGGCGGCCGTGCCCGCGCTGACCGCCGCCGGGGTGTGGGTGCTGCACGCGCACGGGCCGAAGAACGAGCCCACGGTCGAGGCGCCCGGCTACGTCCCGGTGCCCTACCTCGAGCGGATGGACCTCGCCTACGCCGCCGCGGACGTCGCCCTGTGCCGGTCGGGCGCGATGACCGTCGCCGAGGTCTCGACGGTCGGGCTGCCCGCGGTCTACGTCCCGCTCCCGCACGGCAACGGCGAGCAGGAGCTCAACGCGAAGCCGGTGGTCGACGCCGGTGGCGGCGTCATCGTGCCGGACGCCGAGCTCACCGGGGAGAAGGTCGCCGAGCTCGTCACCGGGCTCGTCGAGGACCCCGCGCGCCTCGCCGCGACCGCGGAGGCGGCCCGGCGTTCGGGCCACGCGGGGGCGGACGAGACACTGGCGCGGACGGTGCTCGACGTGGCGGGTCACGTGGGCGCGAGCGCGACGGGGAGGACGTAGGCATGAGCCCCACCGAGGTCGAGCGGCAGGTCGGGACCGACTCCGGGGTGCCCCCGTTGCCGAACCTGCTCTCGCGCGTGCACTTCATCGGCGCGGGCGGGGCGGCGATGAGCGGCATCGCGCGGATCCTCCTGGCGCGCGGCGCGATGGTGTCCGGCTCGGACGCCAAGGACTCCCGCGCCGTGCTCGCCCTGCGCACGCTCGGCGCCGAGGTCACCGTCGGCCACGACGCCCACAACCTGGACCTGCTGCCGGGCGGCCCGACGTGCCTCGTCACCACGAAGGCCGTGCACCAGGCCGACCCGGACAACCCCGAGCTGCTCGAGGCCGCCGCGCGCGGCATCCCGGTGCTGCACCGCTCGGCGGTGCTCGCCGAGCTCATGGCCGACCACCGCGCCGCCTGCGTCTCGGGCAGCGCCGGCAAGACCTCGACGACCTCGATGCTCGTGGTCGCGCTGCAGGCCTGCGGCGAGGACCCGTCGTTCATGATCGGCGGCGACCTGCTCGCCTCGGGCTCGAGCGCCCACCACGGCCTGGGCGACGTCTTCGTCGCGGAGGCCGACGAGAGCGACGGCTCGTTCCTCGCGTACTCCCCGGCCGTCGCGATCGTGACCAACGTGGAGCCCGACCACCTCGACCACCACGGCACCGCCGAGGCGTACATGGCCGTGTTCGACGCGTTCGCGGCGCGCATCGAGCCCGGCGGCGCGCTCGTGGTCTGCGCCGACGACGGCGGCTCGGCGACCCTCGGCGACCGCGCCGCCGAGGCCGGGGTGCGCGTGCGCCGCTACGGTCGCGCGGCGACGGGCCCCGACGACGTGCAGGTCCTCGACTACCGCGCCGAGGGCTCCGCCGGGATCCTGCGGATCCGTCTCGCCGGCCAGGAGCACGAGCTGCGCCTCGGCGTGCCGGGGGAGCACCAGGCGCTCAACGCCTGCGCCGCCCTGCTCGCGGGCCTCGACCTCGGCGCGCCGATCGACGGCCTGCTCGGCGGGCTCGCCGGGTTCGACGGGGTGCGCCGCCGCTTCGAGTACCGGGGCACCGCGTCCGGGGTGCGGGTGTACGACGACTACGCCCACGCGCCCACCAAGGTCGCCGCCCAGCTGCGCGCCGCCCGCCCGGTGCTCGGGGAGAGCGGGCGCCTCATCGTCGCGTTCCAGCCGCACCTGTACTCGCGCACGCGGGACTTCGCCGCCGAGTTCGGCGCCGCGCTCTCGCTGGCCGACGAGGTCGTGGTGCTCGACGTCTACGGCGCCCGCGAGCAGCCCGAGCCCGGCGTCAACGGCGAGCTGATCGCCCGCCAGCTCACGCTGCCCCGCGAGCACGTGCACTACGAGCCCTCGTGGGGCCAGGTCCCGGCGCTGCTCGCCGACCTCGCCCGGCCCGGCGACCTCGTCGTGACGATGGGTGCGGGCGACATCACCGTCCTCGGGCCCGAGGTGCTCTCGGAGATCGAGCGGCGGGCCGCCCACGCAGAGGCCGCTCCCGAGTGAGCGGCCCCGCGTGACCGGCCCAGCCCGACCCACCGGACGACCCGGCCGCACCGGCCGGGCGGGCCGGTCGGGGCGGGCGGGCCGCACGGAACGGGGCGCGCGCCCGGAGAAGGCGGAGCGCACCGACCGGCGCTCCGGCGGTGCCGGCGCCCGCCCCGAGGGGGCCGCGGCCGGCTCACCGGGACGCGCGCGCCGACCCCGTCCCGCGGTCACCGGGCAGGCCCGGCGCCGCCGGGGGGTGTGGATCGGCCTCGCGGTCGGGCTCCTGGTCGTCGCCGCGCTCGTGTACCTCACCGTCTGGTCGCCGCTGCTCGACGTCCGCGAGGTGCAGGTCGTCGGGGCCGCGCCCGACCAGGTCGAGGCGGTGCGCGGCGCGGCGGCGGTCGAGCCCGGCACGTCGCTGCTGTGGCTCGACGCCGACGGCGTGGCCGAGAGCGTGCGCGGCCTGCCCCGCGTCGCGACGGTCGACGTGTCGCGCGACTGGCCCGGCACCCTCGTCGTCACCGTGGCCGAGCGCGAGCCGGTGCTCGCCGCGCCCGCTCCCGGCGGCGGGGTGGTGCTGGTCGACGCCACGGGCTTCGGCTACCGCACGATGCCCGACCGGCCGGCGGGCGTCCCGGCGCTGACCCTGCCGCCCGGGATGCTCCCGTCGCCCGACGAGCCCGGCACCCGCGCGGCCGCGGACGTCGTCGTCGCGCTCCCGGCGTCGCTGCGCGCGGACCTCGTCGAGGTGCGGGCGAACGGTCCCTACGACGTCGCGTTCGTCCTCACCGGCGACCGCGAGGTCCGCTGGGGCGCCGACGCGGACAACGAGCGCAAGGCCGCGGTCCTCGCCGCCCTGCTCACCCGCCCCGGCTCGGTGTACGACGTCTCGACCCCGGACCTCGCCGTCGTCCGCTGACCCCGCCCTTCGCTCGGAATCCCTGGGCGCTACTCGCGACAGCACGCGAACCATCGAGGGGTGGTCGAGAGTTCGCGAACGCGTGACGACCACCCGGCGAACGGGTGCCATGAGGTGGGGACACGCCCGGCGCGCCTCGTGGAAATGCGCTGCTCCGCCTGCCTACCGTGCGCATGTCGCCAGGGACCCTCACCTTAAACTTCGACTCGAGGTCGAGGGTTGGCGACACGCCGGACCCGACGACGAGGACCGTCGCCAGACCCAGCTCGAAAGGCGAACACATGACGCCCCCGCACAACTACCTGGCCGTGATCAAGGTGGTCGGCATCGGTGGCGGCGGCGTCAACGCCGTCAACCGCATGATCGAGGTCGGCCTCAAGGGCGTCGAGTTCATCGCGGTGAACACCGACGCGCAGGCGCTGCTGATGTCCGACGCCGACGTCAAGCTCGACGTCGGCCGTGAGCTCACCCGCGGGCTCGGCGCGGGCGCGGCGCCCGACGTGGGTCGCCGCGCCGCCGAGGACCACCGCGAGGAGATCGAGGAGGTCCTCAAGGGGGCCGACATGGTCTTCGTGACCGCGGGCGAGGGCGGCGGCACCGGCACCGGCGGCGCGCCGGTCGTTGCGAGCATCGCCCGCAAGCTCGGCGCGCTGACCATCGGCGTCGTCACCCGGCCCTTCAACTTCGAGGGCAAGCGCCGCGCGACCCAGGCCGAGAACGGCATCACCGAGCTGCGCAACGAGTGCGACACGCTCATCGTGATCCCCAACGACCGCCTCCTGCAGCTCGGCGACGTGGGCCTCTCGCTCATGGACGCCTTCCGCAGCGCGGACGAGGTGCTCCTCTCCGGTGTCCAGGGCATCACCGACCTCATCACCACGCCGGGTCTGATCAACCTCGACTTCGCCGACGTCAAGAGCGTCATGTCCGGGGCGGGCAGCGCGTTGATGGGCATCGGGGCCGCGCGGGGCGAGAGCCGCTCCGTGGAGGCCGCGGGCAAGGCGATCAACTCGCCCCTGCTCGAGGCGAGCATGGACGGCGCGTACGGGGTGCTGCTCTCCATCGCCGGCGGGTCGGACCTCGGACTCTTCGAGATCAACGAGGCCGCCTCGCTGGTCCAGGAGGCCGCGCACCCCGAGGCGAACATCATCTTCGGGACGGTCATCGACGACTCGCTCGGCGACGAGGTCCGGGTCACCGTGATCGCCGCCGGTTTCGACTCCGGCTCGCCGACCCACAAGAAGCTCGAGCCGCAGGCGCTCGCGTCGGCGACCCCGAACGGCTCCTCGACCGCCACGGCCTCCGCGCAGGCCGGGCAGGTCCAGCGGCCCCCGGTCACCGCGGGCAACCCGTCCCCGTCCTCGGCCCCCACGGTGCCGGCGGCGCCGGCCGTCGACCGCAGCACGCTCGACAGGCCGGCCGGCGGCACCACGAACGGCGCGAGCACCAACGGCGCCGGCTCGGGCGCGCCCGCCCCGAGCGACCCCGCGGGCGCCGCGGCGGCGTCGAAGCCCCCGGAGACCTCGACGGCCGCGGCCGCGTCCGAGACGTCCGCGGCGTCGGCGACCGCCCCGACCACCGAGACGCCGGCCGTCCGCAGCGCGGACGAGGACGACGTGGACGTCCCGTCGTTCATGAGACGCTGAGGTCGTGGCTGCCGGCTCCCGATCCGCGACCGCACACGGCGCCGACGGCGGCGGTCCCGCCCCGTCGGTCCGTGTCCGGCGTGTCCTGACCACCCGCGCCGGGGGCCGCTCCGCGCCGCCGTACGACCGGTTCAACCTCGGCGACCACGTCGGCGACGACCCGTACGCCGTCGCCGCCAACCGCCGCCGCCTCGGCGAGGGCATCGGGCTGGGCCCGGAGCGCGTGGCGTGGATGAACCAGGTCCACGGCACGGACGTCGCCGTGGTCACGGACGCGGGCGGCGAGACGCCGACCGCGGACGCGCTCGTCACCGACCGCCCGCGCCTGGCGCTGGCCGTCGTCGTCGCCGACTGCGTGCCGGTGCTCCTCGCCGACCCGGGTGCCGGCGTGGTCGCGGCCGCGCACGCCGGGCGCCGGGGGGCCGCCGACGGGATCCTCGAGCGCACCCTCGAGGCCATGACGGAGCTGGGCGCCGAGACCGGACGGGTCGAGGTGCTGCTCGGCCCGGCGATCTGCGGCGAGGACTACGAGGTGCCCGCCGCGATGCGCGACGAGGTCGACGCGGTGCTCCCGGGCAGCGCGTCGCAGACGCGGATCGGGACGCCGTCGCTCGACCTGCGCGCCGGCCTGCGCCGCCGTCTCGCCGACCTCGGCGTCACCCGCGTCGACACCGACGGCCGCTGCACCTTCGAGGACGACCAGCTCTTCAGCCACCGGCGCGCCCAGCCCACGGGACGGCTCGCCGCGGTGACGTGGTGGGAGTACGCCCGGCCGTGACGGACCAGGAGGAGCGCCGCGGCGAGCTCGCCGACGCCCTCGCCGCCGTGCGCGGGCGCGTGGCCGACGCCGCCCGGGCCGCCGACCGCGACCCCGGCGAGGTCGGCCTGCTCGCGGTGACCAAGACCTGGCCCGCGTCGGACGTCGCGCTGCTCACCGACCTCGGGCTCGCGGCGTTCGGGGAGAACAAGGAGCAGGAAGGGGCGGTCAAGGCCGCCGAGCTCGCCGACCTGCGCCCCGACGCCGCACCGCGCTGGCACGTCGTGGGCCGGCTGCAGCGCAACAAGGCGCGCAGCCTCGTGCGGTGGGCCCACGTCGTGGAGTCGGTCGACTCGCCCCGGCTCGTCGACGCCCTCGAGTCCGCCGCGGGCAAGGCCCTCGACGCCGGCGAGCGCGTCGAGCCGCTCGAGGTCCTCGTCCAGATCAGCGTCGACGCCGACCCCGGCCGCGGCGGCGCGCCCGTCGACGACGTCGAGGAGCTGGCCGACCGGGTGGCCGCGTGCGAGCACCTGCACCTCGGCGGCGTCATGGCCGTCGCCCCGCAGGACGTCGCGCCGGAGGAGGCCTTCGCCACGGTGTGGGAGCTGGCGCAGCGGGTACGCGCGGCGCACCCGCGCGCCGTCACGCTGTCGGCGGGGATGTCGGGGGATCTCGAGACCGCGGTCGCGTACGGGTCAACGTGCGTGCGTGTCGGAACGGCGCTGCTCGGCCGTCGGTAGCTAGCGTTCCGTGTGAGTGAACGACACGGATGTGACTCACCGCGTGTGGCGCGCGGGGTCCCCGTCGGACAGGGGAGACGGCCATGACCACTCTGCACCGCGTGAAGGCGTACTTCGGCATGGTCCCGGCCGACGAGCTGGACGACTACGACGGCTACGACGACGAGCGCTACGACCGCGACCGGCTGCCGGCCGAGCGGCACTCGGGGGACCGGCACCGCTACGGCGCCGACCGGTACGACGAGCGCTTCGAGGACCGGTACGAGGGTCGCGAGGCCCGCGACGGCTACGACGGCGGCTACTACGGCCGCGGCCGGGCCGCCGAGGACGTCCGGGACGTGCGCGACGCCCGCGAGGCGCGCGAGTCCCGGTACGACCGCTACGACCGCTACGAGGACTCCCGGGAGCGCCGCACGCCGCGCCCGCGCGACCCGGAGGTCACCGAGATCCGGCGCGACGAGGACGCGACCGACGCGCTGTCGCGCGCCGGCCGCGGGCGCAGCTGGGCCGCCGCCGGCGGTCCCGGGCACACCTCGGTGCGCCCGACCACGCCGCGCACCCCGCCGTCGCTGTCGTCGGCGTCCTCCTCGTCCTCGGGGGGCTCCTCCTCGACGAGCGCGGCGGCGGCCCCGTCCGCCCCGGCCACGGCCGCGAAGAGCACCCCGGCGGACGCGGATCCGCCGAGCTCGCCCGCCGAGATCACCTCGCTGCAGCCGAAGAGCTACAACGAGGCGCGCGTGATCGGCGAGCGCTACCGCGACGGCATCCCGGTGATCATGAACCTGACGGAGATGGACGACGTCGCGGCCAAGCGTCTCGTCGACTTCGCCGCCGGCCTGGCCTTCGCGCTGCGCGGGTCGATCGAGAAGGTCACCAACCGCGTGTTCCTGCTCTCACCGCCGAACGTCGAGGTCTCGGCGACCGAGCGCCGGAAGCTCGCGGAGACCAACTACGCCTCCACGTCCTGACCCTCGGCGCCGACCCGGGCGACTTCGTTTCCGGAGCAGCCGCTACGTTGCACGTCTCATCGTCGGAACCGGCTCACATCCGCGGGCCGGGGAGCGATGGAGATCACGAGGCGTCGCAGGGGCGCCGGTGCTCCGCACGGATGCCGCGCCACGCGGCCGAACGGGCGACGATCGACATGGCGCGCCGGATGGCCTCTCCTGTGCGCCGAGCGTGCCGTTCCGGCTACCCGGAGCCCGGCGGGCCCAGGATTCGCTCCTGTCACCGCACGTAGAGGGTCACGAAGCGTCACGACCCGACCGGCGGATCGCCGCGGGCTCCGGAAATCGGTAGGTCTGTGGGTTTCCGCGACCCCGCTCGTGGCGCTGCGTCACCATTTGGGCGGCGAGGGCAGCGCGTCACTGGACCCGTCCATTATGGTTCTGTCGCTCGCAGAGGTCATACTCTGCGGGTGGCGGAGCTCGAAGAGCCCGATGTACCTGGGGTTCCGCAGCCGAGGAGTGCTTGAGGAGATCCGATGCCGCTGACCCCCGCCGACGTTCACAACGTCGCGTTCAGCAAGCCACCGATCGGGAAACGGGGCTACAACGAGGACGAGGTCGACGCGTTCCTCGACCTCGTCGAGGCCGAGCTGGGTCGGTTGCTGGAAGAGAACAACGACCTCCGCGAGCAGGTCGAGCAGCTCGAGCAGCAGCTCTCGTCGGCGCACGCCGACCTCGACGACGCGCGCAGCAAGGCCGGCGCGGCGCAGGGCGCGGGTGCCAACTCGGGCCCGCAGACGCAGGTCTCGGCCCCGCCGCCGAGCCGGCCCGTCGAGGACGCGCCGCGCACCGTGCAGCAGCCGATGCCGCCGCAGCAGCCGCAGCAGCCCCCGATGCCCCCCCAGACGCAGCAGGCCGTCGTGCCGCCGCCGTTCGGGATGTCGGAGCAGGGCGGGGGCGCCGCGGGCGGTGGCGACCATCACGTCCAGGCCGCCAAGGTCCTCGGGCTCGCCCAGGAGATGGCCGACCGGCTCACCGCCGAGGCCAAGTCCGAGGCGGACGGGATGCTCGCCGACGCGCGCACCAAGTCCGAGCAGCTCCTCTCCGAGGCGCGCACCAAGTCCGACAGCATGGTCAACGAGGCGCGCACCCGCGCCGAGACGATGCTGAACGACGCGCGCACCCGCGCCGAGACCCTCGAGCGGCAGGCCCGTGACAAGGCCTCGACCCTCGAGCGCGACGCGCAGCGCAAGCACAACGAGACGATCAGCCTCATCGAGCAGCAGAAGGGCGGGCTCGAGAAGAAGATCGACGAGCTGCGCACCTTCGAGCGCGAGTACCGGACACGGCTCAAGACCTACCTCGAGTCGCAGCTCCGCGACCTCGACGGCCGGGGCTCGGCCGCGCCGGACAACGGCCGCAACGGCACCGGCGGGTACGCCACCAGCGGCTACGGCTCGCGCGCCGAAGCCGGCAGCTGACGGACGCCGCGCAGCCCGCCCCCGCCATGTGCGGGGCGGGCTCGTGGCCCTGATCGGGGGTCCGACCGTTGCTGCTCCTCGTCCTGCTCTGCGTGCTGATCGCCTTCGGGCTCCTGGCCGTCGCCGTGGTCACGTCGGTGGCCACGTGGGCCTGGGGCTCGGTGGTGGCCAGCCTGCTGGCCGCCGGGCTGCTCGTCGCCGACGTCGTCCGTCGACGCCGGCGTGAGCGCGACGCCCGCAGCCAGGCCGCCGCACCGGCGGCGTCCGGGTCCTCCGGGCCGATCGCGTCGAGTTCGTCTTCCGGGATCGCCCCGGGCCTGCACTCCTCGGGCCCGGGACAGGGCTCCCCGGAGGCGACGTCGACGCCGGCTCCCGCGGGATCGGCGCCACCCGCGGGCGGACCGGGTCAGGCACCCGGTCAGACGCCCGGCCAGCAGGGCCCCCAGCACCCCGGGCCGCAGGGTCCGGGCCAGCAGGGCACGCCGGTCGGGGCGCCCCAGAGCGCTCCGGCGGACGCCTCGCGCGACGGCGCCGGCGTCGACGGACAGCACGGCCCCGACGGCGACGGCTCGCCGTCCCAGGGGCCGGCCGGCGACCGCAACGGTGGTCGTCCGGGCGCAGCGGCCGTGGCGGGCGGTGCCGCCGCGCTCGGCGCCGCCGGTCTGGCGGCCGGTGCCGCGTCCCGGTCGTCCGCACCCCAGGGGCCGCCCCCGGCTCCGCCCCAGGGACCGGGCGCCCCGCAGAGCGCCCGGTGGGCCACCGCCACGGCCCGTCCGGGCAACGAACCCTCCCGCGTGTCCGGGGCCCCGCAGGGCTCGCGCATCCTCGGGATGCTGCCGATGCCGGGGACGCCCGCGGAGGCCCGCCTCGGCGGGACGCCGGCCGGGGCCCCGCCCGTCACCAGGACACCGGGCGGCGAGGCCGGCGACGACGCGGCGACCACCCGCATCGACATGAGCGAGATCTCCCGGAGGCGCCAGGGGCCCGCCGACGGCGCGGTGGCCAACGGCGCGCCGGCCAACGGCGGCCCCGGCCGGCCGCCGCAGGGCGCGCCCGGGCAGCCCCCGCCGGGTGCGCCGCCGTTCGGCCAGGTCCCGCCGGGCCAGGCTCCCGGCGGTCGTCCTCCGGGTGGCCCAGGTGGACCGGGCGGCCCGGGTGGACCGCCCCCCGGCGCCCCGCCGCCCCCGCCGCCGGCCGCGCAGCCGGAGGAGGAGGTCGTCGACGACGCCACCCGCCAGGCGGTCACCGGCCTCGACGACGAGGTCCTCGTCATCGACGAGGAGCCGCTGTTCCACCTCGGGCGGTGCAGCTACCTGTACGGCCGCGAGGTGATCCCGCTGCCGGTCGGCGAGGCCGTCGACCTCGGGTTCACGGGCTGCTCCTGGTGCACGCCGGTCGCGGCGCTCACCGGCGCGCAGAGCGCCGACAGCCGCCGCTGACGCCCGGACCGCCGGCGGTGAACCGCCTCACCGACCGGAGATCCCGGGCCATTCCGGGCGTTCCTGCTCGCTAGGGTCGTCCCCTCCACCAGGGGAGGGGGGACGACGCATGGACGACTTGCCCTTCCTGCTCGGGATCGGCGCGGCCGTCGTGCTCGTCTCCGTGCTCGCCGTGCGGGTCTCCACACGGGTCGGGCTGCCCTCGCTGCTGATCTACCTCGGGATCGGCGTGCTGCTGGGGGAGTCGGGGCTCGGCATCCGCTTCGACGACGCCGGCCTCACCCAGGCGCTCGGCGTGGCCGCCCTGGTCCTCATCCTCGCCGACGGCGGGCTCTCCACCCGCTGGAACACCGTGCGGCCCGCGCTGGGACTCGGGATCGCGCTCTCGACCGTCGCGGTGGCCGTGAGCATCGGCGTCACCGGTCTCGCGCTCTGGGCGCTGCTCGGCCTCGACCTGCGCGTCGCGTTCCTCTGGGGCGCCGTGCTGTCGTCCACCGACGCCGCCGCCGTGTTCAGCGTCCTGCGCAACCTCGGTCTCAGCGGGCGGCTCGTCGGCTCGCTCGAGCTCGAGTCCGGGCTCAACGACGCCCCGGTGTTCCTCGCCGTCGTGCTCCTGTCGTCGACGACGGCCCTGAGCTGGACGGACCCGCTGCTCGTCGTCTACGAGCTGCTCGTCGGCGGCCTGCTCGGGGCCGCGCTCGGGCGGGTCGGCGCGCTCGGCCTGCGCCGGGCCGCCCTGCCCGCCACGGGCCTCTACCCGCTCGCGACGCTCGCGGTCTGCATCCTCGCCTTCGCCTCCGGCCAGCTGCTGCACGCGTCGGGCCTGCTCGCGACCTACGTCGCCGCCCTGGTGCTCGGCAACTCCACGCTGCCCCACCGCGAGGGCTCCCGGTCGTTCGCCGAGGGGCTCGGCTGGCTCGCCCAGATCGGGCTCTTCGTGCTCCTCGGGCTGTACGTGTCGCCCGAGCGCCTCACCGACTCCGTGGTGCCCGCCCTCATCGCCGGCGCCGTCCTGCTCTTCGCCGCCCGCCCGCTGTCGGTCGCCGCGGCGTCGATCGGGTTCCGGGTGCCCTGGCGCGAGCAGATCTTCCTGTCGTGGGCGGGGCTGCGCGGCGCCGTGCCGATCGTGCTCGCCCTCGTCCCGCTCACCTCCGGGCTGCCCGGTGCGCGGGCGCTCGTCGACGCGGTGTTCGTGCTGGTCGTGGTGCTCGTGCTGGTCCAGGGCACGACGCTGCCGTTCGTCGCGCGCAAGCTCGGGCTCGCGGGTGACTCGCGGGTCGAGGAGATCGAGGTCGACGCCGCGCCCCTGGACACCCTGCGCGCGGACCTCCTGCAGATGACCGTGCCGATCGGTTCGCGGATGCACGGCGTCTACGTCCGCGAGCTGCGCCTGCCCGAGGGCTCCGGCCTGAGCCTCGTGGTCCGCAACGGGACGAGCTTCACGCCGCAGGGGGAGAGCCGCATCCAGGAGGGCGACCAGCTGCTCGTCGTCACCACCGAGACCGCCCGCGACGCCGCCGAGGAGCGCCTGCGCTCCGTCGACCGCTCCGGGCGCCTGGCCCGGTGGCGCGGCGACACCGGTGGCACACCGAACCTGCGCTCGGGTGAGCGTGGCACCCCGCCGAGGGACGGCGGCGGCCCTGGGACGATGGGACGGTGAGCAGCGCACCGACCGACAGTCCGCCCGAGGCGGACCGGCCACCCAAGCGCATCGGGATGCTGGTGGCGATCACGGTGACGATCGTGCTCCTCGACCTCGCCACCAAGATCGTGATGGTGTCCTGGCTGGCCGACGGCGAGCGGGTGCCGCTGATCGGCGACCTCGTGTCGTTCACCCTCGTCCGCAACCCGGGCGCGGCCTTCTCCTTCGCCACCGGCATGACCTGGGTGCTGACCCTCGTCGCGGTCGCCGTGGTCGTCGGGATCGCGCGCTTCGCCCGGCGGCTGCGCTCCAAGGGCTGGGCGCTCGCGCTGGGCCTCGTGCTCGGCGGGGCGCTCGGCAACCTCGTCGACCGCTTCTTCCGGGGGCCGGGCCCGATGCAGGGCCACGTCGTCGACTTCGTGTCGGTCGGCTGGTTCCCGGTGTTCAACGTGGCCGACTCGGCGATCACGGTCGGCGGCGTGCTGCTCGTGCTGCTGGCCCTGCTCGGCCGCGACCTCGACGGCACGCGGGCCCCCTCGAAGGCCGAGGACGCCGCATGAGCCTCCGCACCCTGCCCGTCCCCGACGGGCTCGACGGGATGCGCCTGGACGCCGGGCTCGCCCGGATGCTGGGCCTGTCGCGCACGGTCGTGGCCGAGCTCGCCGCCGACGGCGCGGTCCGCGTCGACGGGTCGACGGCGGGCAAGTCCGACCGGCTCGTCGCCGGCGCCTGGCTCGAGGTCGAGCTGCCCGAGCCCGCCGAGCCGACGCTGGTGGTCACCGCCGAGGCCGTCGAGGGCCTGGTCGTGCTGCACGAGGACGAGGAGATCGTCGTCGTCGACAAGCCGGTCGGCGTCGCCGTCCACCCGAGCCCCGGCTGGTCGGGCCCGACGGTCGTCGCCGGGCTCGCCGCACTCGGCATCCGCATCGCCACCAGCGGCGCCGCCGAGCGCCAGGGCATCGTGCACCGCCTCGACGCCGGCACCACCGGGGTCATGGTGGTCGCGAAGTCGGAGCGCGCGTACTCGGTGCTCAAGGACGCCTTCCGCGAGCGCACGGTGTCGAAGGTCTACCTCGCGACCGTGCAGGGCCACCCCGACCCGAGCGAGGGCACGATCGACGCGCCCATCGACCGTCACCCCAAGCACGACTGGCGCTTCGCGGTGATGCGCGACGGGCGCCCGAGCGTCACCCACTACCGCACGCTCGAGGCGTTCCGGGCCGCGTCGCTGCTCGAGGTGGAGCTCGAGACCGGGCGCACCCACCAGATCCGCGTGCACTTCTCCGCGGTCCGTCACCCCTGCGTCGGCGACATCACCTACGGCGCCGACCCGGTGCTCGCGCGCACGCTCGGGCTCACCCGGCAGTGGCTGCACGCCCACCGCCTGGGCTTCCACCACCCCGCCGACGGGCGCTGGGTGGAGTTCGTCAGCGAGCCGCCGGCCGACCTCGCGCAGGCGCTCGAGACGCTGCGGGCGGCGAGCTGAGCACGCCGGACGAGGACCCGGACGACGAGGGGCCCCGCCTGCGCTGGCCGACCGCCGCGATCGTCCTCGCCGTCGTCCTCGTGGTCGCGCTGGTGACGGCGTGGGTGGCCGGGTCCGGGGCGTCGGGGCCGTCGGGCGGCGTCCCCGGGAGCACCGACGCGACGCGTCTCGGGCCCGCGGCGGGGGAGACCGTTGCCGGTTACCTCGACCGCGTCCGCGCCGTGCCGCCCGGGCCGCCGGGCCCCCGTCCGGCGCTGGTCACCTTCGCCGCCGAGCAGGACGTCGCCTCCGCGGCCCGGCTCGTCGACGGCGCGACCCCCCGTGAGGCGGTGTTCCGGGTGCCGCTGCCGCGGGTGCAGACCGCGCTGCGCCAGGTCACGCTCGGGACGGCCGCCCCGGCGGACGCGCTGCGCCTCGCCGAGGCGCAGGCCGCGAACCGGGCGGGCGAGCAGGCCCGGACCTCGACGGGACGCGCCGCGACGATCGCCGCCACCGAGTCGGCGCGCCTCGCCGCGGGGTGCGCGTGCACGCTCGCGGTCGTCGTGGAGGTCGACCCGGCGCTCGCCCCCGCGCTGGCGGCCCGGCCCGGGGTGCGCGCGGTGGAGGTGGCGCCCGCCGGGGCCCGGATCGGGGCGCTCGCGGTGTCGCCGCTGCTGCCCGAGCAGACGGACACCGTCGGGCCCGTGCCGGACGACGGGCCGGTGCCCCCGCCGTAGATCGCTCGTGACGGAGCCGACAGGTCACGCACCGGGGTCGGCTCCCCAGGGCCCGCGTGACGGAGGACGATGGCGGGTAGAGCGATGAAGAACCGCCCGCCGGCCCGGCCCTGAATCGTCACGGCCAGCACCGACGGGTCAACGCGAGAGGAGTGCGGGCCCCATGACCGCCGACGCGTCGTCCCGCGACGAGCCCACGGGCACGTCGATCACGGATGCCGACCCGCGGCCGCACGTCGTCGTCCTCGGCGCCGGTTTCGCCGGCCTCTCGGCCGTGCGCGCCCTGCGCAAGGCCCCGGTGCGGGTCACCCTCGTCGACCGCCACAGCTACAGCACGTTCCAGCCGCTGCTCTACCAGGTCGCGACGGGTGCGCTGAACCCCGGCGACATCACCTACGGCGCCCGCGGGTTCGCCGCCCACACCGGCGCGTTCTTCCGCAAGGGCGAGGTCACCACGGTCGACCCCGAGACCCGCACGGTCTCGCTCGACGTCGGCCCCGACCTGCACTACGACTACCTGGTCGTCGCCAACGGCGTCACCACCAACTACTTCGGTGTCCCGGGCGCGGCCGAGCACGCCTTCCCGATCTACACCCGCGCCGAGGCCCTGGCCGTGCGCGACCGCATGACCGGCTACCTCGACCACATCTCCGCCACCGGCGAGGCCCGCGGCGCGTCGGTCGTCGTGGTCGGCGGCGGCGCCACCGGCGTGGAGATGGCGGGCACGCTCGCCGAGCTGCGCAACACCGTGCTGCCCAGCCGCTACCCCGACCTGGACCCGAGCGAGGTCCACGTCGTGCTCGTCGAGATGACCGACAAGGTCCTGCCGCCCTTCGCGCCCCGGCTGCGCGAGTACGCCGCCGAGCAGCTGCGCGCCCGCGGCGTGGAGCTGCGCCTCGAGGCCGCGGTCAAGGAGGTGCGGCCCGACTCGGTGCTGCTCGCCGACGGCACCGAGCTCCCGGCGCAGATGACGGTGTGGGCGACCGGCGTCGCCGCGCACGACCGGGTCAAGAGCTGGGGCCTGCCCCAGGGCAAGGGCGGACGCATCGTGGTCGGCGGCGACCTGCGGGTCCCCGAGCACCCGGAGATCCTCGCGGCCGGCGACATCGGCGTGATCGACGACGACGCGCTGCCCCAGCTCGCGCAGCCCGCGCTCCAGACGGGGCGGCACGCCGGCCGGACGATCGCGCGCCTCATCGCGGGGGAGCCGACCGAGCGGTTCCGCTACAAGGACAAGGGCACGATGGCGACCATCGGGCGCCTCTCGGCCGTCGCCGACATCGCGCACGGCCCGAAGCTCGTCGGCGTCCTGGCCTGGCTGACGTGGATGTTCGTGCACATCTTCGCGCTGCTGGGCAACCGCAACCGGATCATGGTGTCGCTCGGGCTGGCGTTCCGGTACCTCGCGCAGCGGCGCGGGGTCATGGTCGTCGGCGACGACTGACATCACACCCCGGACGGGGCGGCCTGGCTACGCGTGCCCGGTCACGACGTGCAAGGCTCCCCGACCGAATCTCCCTCGACGACTGCAGGAGCGAAGGCATGGCGCCCACCCCCGTCAACGTCACCGTCACCGGCGCGGCCGGACAGATCGGCTACGCGCTGCTCTTCCGCATCGCCGCCGGCGACCTGCTGGGGGAGGGCGTGCCGGTCCGGCTGCGGCTGCTGGAGATCCCGCAGGCCGTGAAGGCCGCGGAGGGCACCGCGCTGGAGCTCACCGACGGCGCGTTCGAGCTGCTCGACGGCATCGACGTCTACGACGACGCCACCAAGGCCTTCGAGGGCACCAACGTCGGCCTGCTCGTCGGCGCCCGGCCCCGCACCAAGGGCATGGAGCGCGGCGACCTGCTCGAGGCCAACGGCGGCATCTTCAAGCCGCAGGGCGAGGCGCTCAACGGTGCCGCGGACGACGTCAAGGTCCTCGTCGTCGGCAACCCGGCGAACACCAACGCCCTCATCGCGCGCTCGAACTCCGACGTGCCCGCCGACCGCTTCACCGCCATGACGCGCCTGGACCACAACCGCGCCGTCGGGCAGCTCGCCACCAAGTTCGGCGTGCGCGTCGGTTCGGTCTCCAAGCTCACGATCTGGGGCAACCACTCCGCCACCCAGTACCCCGACGTCACCTACGCCGAGGTCGACGGCAAGCCGATCGCCGACCAGGTCGAGCAGAGCTGGCTCACCGACGAGTTCATCCCGCGGGTCGCCAAGCGCGGCGCGGAGATCATCGAGGCGCGCGGCGCGTCGTCGGCGGCGTCGGCGGCCGCGGCGGCCATCGACCACGTCCACACCTGGGTCAACGGCACCAAGCCGAACGACTGGACGTCGGCGGCGATCGTGTCCGACGGCTCGTACGGCGTGCCGGAGGGCCTGGTCTCCTCGTTCCCGGTCACCGCCGCCAACGGCAGGTTCGAGATCGTCCAGGGCCTGGAGATCAGCGACTTCTCCCGCGAGCGCATCGACGCCTCGGTGAACGAGCTCGCCGAGGAGCGCGATGCGGTGCAGAAGCTGGGCCTCGTCTGATCCCGGGGGGTCTGACAGTCTCCTCGCCGTGAGCAGCGAACCGGTCGAGGTCTTCCCCGGCGACGCCCTGGCCGAGGGCGACCCGACGCCCGGGATGCGGCGCCAGGTGGCGTTCTCGTCGGACGCGCTGTGGGCGGGCCTCGTCCACACCGAGCCCGGCGCCGCCTCCGGGTGGCACCACCACGGCGAGCACGAGACGAGCCTGTACGTGGTGCGCGGGGCGATGCGGCTGGAGTTCGGCCCCGGCGGCGGGGACGTCGTCGAGGCCGGCCCCGGCGACTTCCTGCGGGTCCCGCCGCACACCGTGCACCGCGAGTCCAACCCCACCGGTGAGCGGTCCACGGCCGTCATCGGGCGTGCCGGCGAGGGCCCGCCGACGGTCAACGTCGACGGGCCGGACCCGGCGTAGACCTTTCCGGTGCCGGTGGGGCAACCTGAGGTCATGACGCTCGGAGCCGTTCTCACCGCCATCGTGACCCCGTTCGCCCCCGACGGTGCGGTCGACGAGAAGGCCTTCGTCGACCTCATGGCCCGGCTGTACGCGAACGGCTCCGACGGGCTCGTGGTGTGCGGGACCACCGGCGAGGCGTCGACGCTGTCGACCGACGAGCACCTGCGCCTCGTCGAGCTGGCCGTCGAGCACAAGCCGGCGGGGAAGACGGTCGTCGCGTCCACGGGGTCGAACGACACCCGTCACGCGTGCGAGATGACCGAGCGGGCCACCGAGCTGGGCGCCGACGCGATCCTGTCGGTGACCCCGTACTACAACAAGCCGAACCGGCGCGGCATGCTCGCGCACTTCGGCGCGGTCGCGCGGGCCACCGACAAGCCCGTCGTCCTCTACAACATCCCCTCGCGCTGCGTCGTCGACCTGCCGAACGAGCTGCTCGCCGAGCTCGCCCAGATCGAGCGGATCGACTACGTCAAGCAGGCCAACAACGCCAACCTCGCGCCCGTCGACGGCCTCGGGATCTACGCCGGCAACGACGACCTCTTCGGCTCGGTCCTCGAGATGGGCGGCTGCGGCGGCATCCTCGTCGCGAGCCACGTCGTCGGGAACGAGATGCGCCGCATGGTCGACGAGCCCGACCAGCGCGCCGAGATCGAGGCGTCGCTCAAGCCGGTCTTCGACGCCCTCGGGGTGACGACGAACCCGATCCCGATCAAGGCGGCCCTCGACCTGCTCGGCCACCCCGTCGGCGGCCTGCGCCTCCCGCTCCTCGAGGCCGACGAGCACGAGCGCGACGTCGTCCGCTCGGCGCTCGCGGGCGCCGGGCTGCTCTGACGCCGGTCGCCGGCGCTCGTCCCGTGATCAGGGGCGACGTGGTGCACGTCGTGGCGCCGGCGGGGTGCGTGGATGCGCTCCTGATCTCCGCGCGCCCCGGCGTTGTCGGGGGTCCGTTGCATGCTCCTCGGCGGGACGACCCGAGGAGGAGTCATGGGCAGGCGCAGGCGCGACGGGCAGCGACGGGCGGCGAAGGTCGAGGCACGGCGGCTGCGGCGGACACGCCCGCCGCACACCCGGGCGACGCGGGGAGCGGAGTCGCGGGTCACGGCCCCGCTGCTGAGCGACTGCGAGCTCATCGAGCAGTTCCCCCACGCGTTCGACGACGACTGGGACGACGAGCTCGACCTCTGGGACGAGGAGGAGGACGACGACGAGGAGGACGACGCCGCCCTCGACGAGCTCCGGGAGCGCATCCGCGAGATCGTCGTGGCCACGGTCGAGCAGCGGGACCCGGAGATCGCGCGCGCGGCCGTCGGCTGGCGCGAGCGCGTGCTCGTCGACGTCGTCGTCGGCGCCTGGCTCGCGAAGGCGCGGCGACGCTTCCCGCAGCGTGCCCTGCCGAGCCAGGCCGTCGCGTGGGTCGCCGCGCACCTCGGCGAGGCCGGGCAGGCGGTGCAGGACGCGGCGCGCCTGCTCGGGCCAGAAGCGCCGGCGGCGCTGCGCGAGCACTTCCTCCGGGTGCCCGACGACGTCTCGATCGCCCGCATCTGGCTGCTCGCCGCGGTGATCGCGCCGAGCACCGACGACGCCGTCGTCGACCTGCTGCTCGCCGACGACCACCGCTGACCATGATCACGATCTCGGTGACGATCCCCCGCAGATCCGTGGGGGATCGTCACCGAAACGGTGATCTTCCTGCTCCGACGCCCCGTCCTCACGCTACGGAAGGGACGCCCGTGACTCCTGTGACGAGCCCGGATCCGGGCGACACGCCGGGTCGCCGGAGGTGAGCAGCGACGACGGACGAGGCCCTCGGGGAGGGGCCGCGCTGTCGGGGGGCGCGGCTACCGTGTACCTGCACGCCGACCACGTCCCGCGCCGCCGGGGCGGGTCGACGGCACCCCGATCCCGGCCCTGGAAGGGATGTCCCGCGACGTGACCGGCGACTCGTTCGTCCACCTGCACACGCACACCGAGTTCTCGATGCTCGACGGTGCCGCGCGGCTGGACGACCTGTTCGCCGAGGCCGCGCGGATGGGCATGCCGGCCCTGGCGATGACCGACCACGGCAACACGTTCGGCGCCTACGAGTTCTGGAAGAAGTCGAAGGCCCACGGGGTCAAGCCGATCATCGGCATGGAGGGCTACCTCGCGCCCGGCAGCCGCCACGAGCGCAAGCGCGCGACGCTCGGCGGCCAGGTCATCAGCGACGACAACCCGGGCCAGATGTACACCCACATGACGCTGCTGGCCGAGAACACGGAGGGGATGCACAACCTCTTCCGGCTCTCCAGCCTCGCGAGCCTCGAGGGCTACTACTACAAGCCCCGCATGGACCGCGAGCTGCTCGAGACCTACGGCAAGGGCATCATCGCGACCACCGGGTGCCCGTCCGGCGAGGTCGCGCGCTACCTGCAGCAGGACGACTTCGACGGCGCCTGCCAGGCCGCCAGCGACTACCGGGACATCTTCGGCGCGGACAACTTCTTCTGCGAGCTGATGGACCACGGCATCGAGATCGAGCGCCGGGTCCGCGACGACCTCTACGACCTCAAGAAGAAGCTCGACCTGCCCGGTCTCGCCACCAACGACCTGCACTACACGTACGCGAAGGACGCCAAGCCGCACGAGGTCCTGCTGTGCGTGCAGACCGGCAAGACGATGAACGACCCGAACCGCTTCCGGTTCGACGCGCAGGACTTCTACCTCAAGAGCGCGCAGGAGATGCGCGCCCAGTGGGACGGCGTCTTCCCCGAGGCCTGCGACAACACCCTCGCGATCGCCGAGCGGGTGAACGTCGAGTTCACCGAGGGCCGCGACCTCCAGCCGGTGGCGCCGGTGCCGGAGGGCGAGACCGAGGGCAGCTGGCTGGTCAAAGAGGTCGAGCGGGGGCTGCACTGGCGCTTCCCGAACGGCTTCTCCGAGAAGTACCGCAAGCAGGCCGACTACGAGGTGTCGGTCATCATGCAGATGGGCTATCCGGGCTACTTCCTGGTGACGGCCGACCTGCTGAACTACGCGCGCTCGGTCAACCTGCGCGTCGGCCCGGGTCGCGGGTCCGCGGCGGGCAGCCTCGTGGCCTACGTCCTGGGCATCACCGACCTCGACCCGATCCACCACAAGCTGATCTTCGAGCGGTTCCTCAACCCCGAGCGCGTCTCCATGCCCGACATCGACATGGACTTCGACGAGCGCCGGCGCGGCGAGATGATCCGCTACGTCACCGAGAAGTACGGCGAAGAGAAGATCGCGCAGATCATCACCTACTCCACGATCAAGGCGAAGGCCGCGATCAAGGACTCCGCGCGCGTCCTCTACGGGCAGCCGGGCTACGCGGTGGCCGACCGCATCACCAAGTCGATGCCGCCCGCCGTCATGGGCAAGGACATCCCGCTCTCGGGCGTGTTCGACCCCAGCCACAAGCGCTACTCCGAGGCCGCCGAGATGCGGGCGCTCTACGAGTCCGACGCGCAGGTCAAGGAGATCGTCGACACCGCCAAGGACCTCGAGGGCCTCAAGCGGCAGTGGGGCGTGCACGCCGCCGGCGTGATCATGTCCAAGGAACCGCTGATCGACGTCATCCCGATCCAGCGGCGCGAGGCCGACGGCGCCATCATCACGCAGTTCGACATGGGGGTCTGCGAGACCCTCGGGCTGCTCAAGATGGACTTCCTGGGCCTGCGCAACCTCACGATCATCGACGACGCGCTCAACAACATCCCGCTCAACGGCAAGGAGCCGCTCGACCTCGACAACCTCGGGCTCGACGACAGGGCGACCTACGAGCTGCTGTCGCGCGGTGAGACGCTCGGGGTGTTCCAGCTCGACGGCGGTCCGATGCGCGACCTGCTGCGGCGCATGGCGCCCACCGAGTTCGACGACATCTCCGCCGTCGGCGCGCTCTACCGGCCGGGTCCGATGGGCGCCAACGCCCACAACGACTACGCCGACCGGAAGAACAAGCGCCAAGAGGTCACGCCGATCCACCCCGAGCTCGAGGAGCCCCTCAAGGAGGTCCTCGGCGAGACGTACGGCCTGATCGTCTACCAGGAACAGGTCATGGCGATCGCCCAGGTGCTCGCGGGCTACTCGCTGGGCAAGGCCGACCTTCTCCGGCGCGCCATGGGCAAGAAGAAGAAGGAGATCCTCGACAAGGAGTACGAGGGTTTCGCCCAGGGCATGAAGGACAACGGCTACTCGGCCGCGGCGATCAAGACGCTGTGGGACATCCTGCTGCCGTTCTCCGACTACGCGTTCAACCGCGCGCACTCCGCGGCCTACGGCGTCGTCTCCTACTGGACCGCGTACCTCAAGGCGAACTACCCCGCCGAGTACATGGCCGCGGTGCTCACGAGCGTCCGTGACGACAAGGACAAGGCCGCGATCTACCTCGCCGAGTGCCGGCGCATGGGGATCACGGTGCTGCCGCCGGACGTCAACGAGTCGGTGCTCAACTTCGCCCCGGTCGGCGACGACATCCGCTTCGGCCTCGGCGCCATCCGGAACGTCGGTACGAACGTGGTCGACGCGATCGTCGCGACCCGGCGCGAGAAGGGCGGGTTCACCGACTTCTCGGACTTCCTGCGCAAGGTGCCCCAGCAGGTCTGCAACAAGAAGACGGTCGAGTCGCTCATCAAGGCCGGCGCGTTCGACTCGCTGGGCCACCCCCGCAAGGGCCTCGCGCTGGTGCACGCCGAGGCCGTCGACGCGGTGATGACCACGAAGAAGGCCGAGGCGGACGGGCAGTTCGATCTGTTCGGGAGCTTCGACGGGCCGGACGAGGACTCCGCCGACACCACGGGCATGTTCGACGTCAAGGTGCCCGAGGGGGAGTGGGAGTCCAAGCACCGCCTCGCGCTCGAGCGGGAGATGCTCGGCCTCTACGTCTCGGGCCACCCGCTCAACGGCATCGAGCAGGTCCTCGCCAGCCGGGCCGACACCCAGATCACGAAGATTCTCGAGGGCGACGTCGCCGAGGGCGCCCAGGTCACGGTCGGCGGCATCCTCGCGAGCGTCACGCGGCGCGTGAACAAGAAGGGCGAGCCCTGGGCGTCGGCGCAGATCGAGGACCTCGCCGGCGGCATCGAGGTGCTGTTCTTCCCGCGCACCTACGCCGCGGTGTCGATCGACGTCGCCGAGGACGCGATCGTGCTGGTCAAGGGCAAGGTCAACAAGCGGGACGACCGGGTGAGCCTGTTCGTCGAGGACCTGGCGGTGCCCGACCTCTCCGGGGGCGTCGGCGGCGCGCCGGTGAAGGTCGTCATCGAGAGCGCGCGGTGCACGCCCGAGCGGGTCGGCAAGCTCAAGGAGGTCCTCGTCGCCCACCCGGGCCCCAGCGAGGTCCACCTGACGCTGCTCGCGGCCAACGGGGCGAGCCACGTGCTGCGGCTCGACGACGGGCTCAAGGTCACCAACTCGGGCGCGCTGATGGGTGACCTCAAGGCCCTCCTGGGTCCACGCTGTCTGGGGTGAACCCCGTCGTCGGCGTGAGGAGCCGATCATGACCGGTCGTGTCGTGCACTTCGAGGTCCCGTTCGACGACGGCGACCGCGCCCGGGCGTTCTACTCGCGGGTGTTCGGCTGGCACCTGCAGGAGATGCCGGGCATGGACTACACGATCGCCGTCACGGGCCCGGTCGGCGACGACGGCATGCCCACCGGGAACGCCTACATCAACGGCGGCATGTTCCAGCGGGGGAGCGACGAGCCGCGCAGCCCGGTCCTCGTCGTCGACGTCGACGACATCGACGCCGCGCTCGCCCAGGTCGCCGAGCAGGGCGGGAAGGTCGCCGCGCCGAAGATGCCCGTCGGCGAGATGGGCTTCGCCGCCTACTTCCACGACCCGGAGGGCAACGTCATCGGCCTGTGGCAGACCGCGGGTGGCTGACGGGATCGCCGACGGGATCGCTGACGGGATCTACGTCGCGCTCGGCAGCTCGTTCGCCGCGGGCCCGGGGATCCCGCCCCAGGTCGACCGGGGGGCGCTGCGCTCCGGACGCAACTACCCGAGCCTGCTCGCCGAGGAGATCGGGCTGCCGCTGGTCGACGTCTCGTGCTCCGGGGCGACGACCGCGCAGCTGCGCCACGACCGGCAGCCGACGCTCGCCGGTCCGGTCCCGCCGCAGATCGAGGCGGTGACCCCGGAGACCACGCTGGTCACGGTCACGGCGGGCGGCAACGACGTCGGCTACCTCGGCATGCTCATCTCGGCGGGCGTGCGCGGCACCCTCACCGCGCGGCTGCCGTGGTTGCCGGTCCCGGTCCGGCGGCGCCTGGGCTACACCGTCGAGGTGCCCCCGCCCGAGGCGTTCGCCGAGGTCCGGGCGTCGCTGACGGCGCTGGTGGACGACGTCCGCCGGCGGGCCCCGAGCGCCCGCGTCGTCCTCGTCGACTACCTCACCGTCCTCGGCACGCACGCGACGCCCGGGACCGTGCCGCTGACCGCCGACCAGATCGCCGGGGGCCGGCAGGTCGCCGCGGGTCTCGCCGCGAGCTTCGCGGCCAGCGCGACCGACGCCGGCGCGGACCTCGTCGCGGTGTCCGCGGCGAGCGAGGACCACGGGGTGGGCGCGCCCGACCCGTGGGTCGGCGGCCTGGCGATGGGCCTGCCGGGGCTCGGGGGCCTGCGCGCGTTCCACCCGACCGCGGCGGGCATGGCGGCGGTCGCCACCCTCGTCGCCAAGCACCTGTAGCTCAGCGCACGAGCCCCTCCCAGCCCCACCGCGGCATCGGCGCGGCGTCCGGGACGACGGCGTCGGTCGGCGAGTACGCGAGGACGTCGGCGACGGCCCACTCCATGTAGGCCCGCAGGCAGGCGCGCAGCTCCGGGTCGGCGGGGACGCCGGCGTCGTCGAGCGCGGCGAGGAAGCACGCGAGGAAGCGCCGGCCGAGGTCGTCGATCTCGCCGTTGCCGCTGTGCAGCCACAGCACGTGGGACTGGTCGGCACCGCTCCGGGAGTAGCGCGGCGGACCGCCCATCACCTCGGCCCAGTACGCGGCCAGCCGCTCGACGTGCTGCGGGTGCTGGTCGAGCTTCGAGAAGGGGTGCTCGAGCTCGGGGTCGGCCAGGCAGCGACGGTGGTGCGCCCGCGCGAGGGCGAGGAACGCCTGCTCGCCACCGACGGCGTCGAACACCGACGGTCGCCCGGACGACGGGGCAGCACCCATCCGTCGAGCCTGGCCTCGCCGGCGCCGCCGCGGAAGCCGCGTGCAGCGAGGCCTTGACCCGGGCCCGTGACCGGGCGCACGGTCGAGTCATGGCCGCCCCCACGCAGGACACCCGCAGCTCCGACGACCAGATGCCGGCGTTCCGGCCCTCCCAGGAGGGCATCGTGATGCCGCAGCCGCCGACGTTCGCGACGAGCGCGGAGGAGCGCCTGCACCGCAAGCAGCAGCTCGCGGGCGCGTTCCGGATCTTCGGGCGCTTCGGGTTCGGCGAGGGGATCGCCGGCCACATCACGGTGCGCGACCCCGAGGACCCGCACATGTTCTGGGTCAACCCGTTCGGGATGAGCTTCCGGCACATCCGTGTCTCGGATCTGATCGCCGTGAACCACGAGGGCGACATCGTGCACGGCAACCGGCCCGTCAACCAGGCCGGGTTCGTCATCCACTCCGCGGTGCACCACGCCCACCCCGACGTCGTCGCCGCTGCGCACGCCCACTCGGTGTACGGCAAGGCGTGGTCGTCGCTGGCCCGCCCGCTCGACCCGATCACCCAGGACGCCTGCACCCTCTACGAGAACCACGGCGTGGTGACCGAGGGACGCGGCGCCGTCGTGCTCGACCCCGAGGTCGGGCGCGCGCTCGCCACGGGGCTGACCGGACGCCGGATGGTGTTCCACCAGAACCACGGCATCTTCGCGGTCGGCGACACGGTGGCCGAGGCCGCGTGGTGGTTCATCAACACCGAGCGCAACTGCCAGGCGGCGCTGCTCGCCGAGGCGGCCGGCACGCCGACGCAGATCGACCACCAGAACGCCAAGTTCACCGCCGAGCAGACCGGGACGCCCTACGCCGGCTGGTTCTCCTACCAGCCGCTGTGGGACGAGGTCGTCCGGACCGACCCGGATCTGTTCGACTAGCCCGCGCGGGCGAAGATGACCCGGTGATCGTCGACGCCCACGTCCACGTCGCCCACCTCGCCCGCCTCAAGGTGCCGTGGGAGCAGTGGATCGGGCCGGCCGGGACCGGTGAGGCGTGGTCGGCCTGCTACGACAGCGACGGCGCCGCGATCCCCGAGAAGGTCTCGGCGCTGTTCGCCGGCGCCGGGGTCGACCGCGTCCTGCTGTTCTGCGAGTACAGCCCGAAGGCCACCGGGTGGCAGACGATCGAGGACATGCTGCCGCTGGTCGACGCGGACGCCGAGCGCTTCCGCATCGTCGCCAACGTCAACCCGCACGTGCACCACCCGGTGGCCGCCGAGGTCGACCGCCAGCTCGACCTCGGCGCCGTGGCGCTCAAGGTGCACCCCGTGCACGCCGGCATCGCGCCCAACGACGCCCAGCTCTACCCGGCGTACGCGCGATGCCTCGAGCGCGGGGTCCCGGTGATCGTGCACACCGGGCCGTCGGTGTTCCCGGGCGCGTCCGGCAAGTACGGCGACCCGGTGATGCTCGACGACGTCCTGCGCGACTTCCCGGGGCTGACCCTCGTGCTGGCCCACGGCGGGCGCGGGTGGAGCTACGAGGCGGCCGCCTCGCTGGCCCTGACCCGCGAGGACGTCTGGCTCGACCTCGCCGGCCTGCCGCCGCACAAGCTGCCCGTCTACTACGAGCGGTTCGGGTTCGAGCGCGTGGCGACGAAGTCGGTCTTCGGCACCGACGCGCCGTCCGCCGACCCCGCCCGCAACATCGCCGCGGTCCGGGAGCTCGGGCTCGGTGACGAGCTCACCGACGGGCTGCTCGGCGGCCACGCCCTGCAGGTCTACCCCGGGCTGGTCGATCCACCGTCGCGGACGTAGCCCTCGCCGCGGGGCCGCGCGCCGGGGTAGTGTGGCTGGGGGGACCGATCGGTCCGGGACCGCATGGTCCGACTCCGGCACGAAGGGAGCCGTGGTGGCACGGACGCCCGCACCCGGCACCCGGGATCGCATCCTGACGACCGCGACGCGCCTGTTCTACGAGCACGGGGTCCGTGCCGTGGGCATGAACCAGGTCATCAGCGAGGCGGGAACCGGCAAGAACCTCCTCTACTCGCACTTCCCGACGAAGACCGACCTCGTCGCGGCCTACCTCGACCGCGCCCGCGAGATCCGCTCCGCGCGGGCCCGCCGCGCGCGGGAGGGAGCCGCCGACGACCCGCGGGCCCAGCTGCTCGCCCTCGTCGAGGAGGTCGCGACGACGACCGCGCGCCCCGACTTCCGCGGCTGCGCGTTCCGCAACTACCTCGCGGAGTTCCCCGACGACGCCGACTTCGGCGACGCCGGGACGCCCACGCCGGCGGGCGTCGCGCGCGACGTGCTCGACGCGACCCACCGCGACCTCGCCGGCCTCGTCGCGGCCCTGGGCGTCGCCGACCCCGACCGCCTCACCGAGGAGCTCTGGCTGATCGTGGACGGGCTCTACCTGCAGGCCGCGTACCGCGACCGGTTCGACGCCCACGTGGCCGGCGAGGCCGCCGTGGACCTGGCCCGCCGGCTCGTCGACGAGCGCGCCTCGTGAGCAGCGCCCCGAGCCCGCGCCAGGTCCTGCTCGTCACCTCGGCCGCGGCGTTCCTCGCGAGCCTCGACCTCTTCATCGTCAACCTGGCCTTCCCCGCGATCCGCGCCGACTTCCCGGGCAGCGACCTCGGCGCGATCTCCTGGGTGCTCAACGGCTACACCGTGGTGTTCGCGGCGTTCCTGGCGCTCGCCGGGCGCCTCGCCGACCGCGTCGGCCACCGCCGCGTGTTCCTCACCGGGCTCGCGGTGTTCACGCTCGCGTCCGCGGCCTGTGCGGTGGCCCCGTCGGTCGGGCTGCTCGTCGCCGCCCGCGCGGTGCAGGCCCTCGGCGCGGCGCTCCTGACGCCGACCTCGCTGTCCCTGCTGCTCGCGGCGTTCCCCGCCGAGCGCCGGTCCCACGCGGTCGGGGTCTGGGCCTCGATCGGCGCGGTCGCGGCGGCGCTCGGTCCGCCGCTGGGTGGGCTGCTGGTCGAGGCGTCGTGGCACTGGGTGTTCCTCGTCAACGTGCCGGTCGGCGTGGTCGCGCTGGTCGCGGGCCTGCGGGTGCTGCCGGCCGGGCCGCCGCTGCGCAACACCGGGTTCCCGGACGTGCTCGGCGCCGTGGGCCTGGTCGTCGGGGTGGGCGCGCTCGCCTTCGCGCTGGTCCGCGCGCCCGACCTCGGATGGGGCTCGGTGCCGGTGCTCGCCGGTCTGGCGGTCGCGGCGCTCGGGCTCGCCGGGGTGGTCCTGCGGTCGCGGCGCCACCCCGTCCCGGCGCTGGACCTGGCCGTGGTCCGCACGCCGGTGGTCGGGTTCGCGGCGCTGGCGATGATCGCGTTCACCACCGGCTTCGCGGGCATGCTCGTCGCCAACGTGCTGTTCCTGACCGGGACCTGGGGCTGGTCGCCGCCGCTCGCGGGGATCGCGCTCGCGGTCGGACCCGCCGTGGTCGTCGGGGTCGCGCGTCTGTCGGGCCGCCTCACGGGGCGGTTCGGGATCGGGCGGGTCGTCGTCGTGGGCGGGCTGGTGTTCGCCGCGGGGCCGACGTGGTGGGCGCTGTGGCTCACCGCCGCCCCCGACTACGCCGTCGGCATGCTGCCGGGGCAGATCGCGACGGGCCTCGGGGTCGGCCTGATCCTGCCCGCGCTGTCGTCGGTGGTCGGCGTGGCGCTCCCGGCGCACCGGTGGGGCACCGGCTCCTCGCTGATCACGACGGCCCGGCAGGTCGGGTCGGTGCTCGGGGTCGCGCTGCTCGTCTCGGTGATCGGCACGGACACCACCGGCCGGCCCGAGGAGCTCGGCCTGCTGCGGACGGGGTGGGTGGTGCTGGCGCTGGCCGGCGTCGTCGCGGCGGCGTTCGCGGTCGCGCTGGCCCGGGCGGAGCGGGTGGCGGCACGGGCCGTCCCGGAGCCCGAGCCCGCGGCGGATTGCCCGGCCGGTCGGGCGGGGTAGACATCTCCCATGGCCATCGCAACGACGAACCCCGCGACCGGGGAGACCGTCCAGGAGTTCGACGCTCTCACCTCCGAGCAGCTGGAGGAGAAGCTCCAGCGCGCCTGGGACGCCTTCCAGAGCTACCGCGACACGACGTTCGAGCAGCGCGCGGGCTGGCTGCGCGCGGCCGCGGACATCTTCGACGCGGAGAACGAGCGCCTGGCCGAGCTCGCGACGCTCGAGATGGGCAAGACCTTCGCGGCGGCCAAGGCCGAGGTCACGAAGTGCGCCCTGGGCTGCCGCTGGTACGCCGACCACGCCGCCGAGGACCTCGCCGACGTCGAGTGGCCGAAGCCGAAGTCGGCGCCCGAGAACGCGCGCATCTTCACCCGCTACCAGCCGCTCGGGCCCGTGCTCGCCGTCATGCCCTGGAACTTCCCGTTCTGGCAGGTGCTGCGCTTCGCCGCGCCGGCGCTGATGGCCGGCAACGTCGGGCTGCTCAAGCACGCCTCGAACGTCCCGCAGGTCGCCCTGGCCATCGAGGACGTCCTCACGCGGGCCGGCTTCCCCGACGGCGCGTTCCAGACGCTGCTCGTGGGCTCCTCGGTGATCGAGGGGGTCATCGACGACGACCGCGTCCGCGCCGTGACGCTGACCGGCAGCGAGCCCGCGGGCCGCGAGGTCGGCGCCCGCGCCGGCCAGAACGTCAAGACCAGCGTGCTCGAGCTCGGCGGCAGCGACCCGTTCATCGTCATGCCCTCGGTGGAGGACCTGGACGAGGTCGTCACAGCGGCGGTGTCGAGCCGGATGCTCAACAACGGCCAGTCGTGCATCAACGCGAAGCGGTTCATCGTCCACGAGCAGATCGCCGACGAGTTCACGCAGAAGCTGGTCGCGAAGATGGAGTCGCTGACGATGGGCGACCCCATGGACGAGAACACCGACCTCGGGCCGATGTCGCAGGCGCAGGGCGTCGAGGACCTCGACTCGCAGGTCCAGGACAGCGTCGGCGCGGGCGCCAGGCTCCTCACCGGCGGCAAGCCCGCGGGCGGACCGGGCAACTGGTACCCGGCGACGGTGCTGGCGGACATCCCGAAGGAGGCACGCGCGTACCGCGAGGAGCTGTTCGGGCCGGTCGCGCTCGTGTTCCGGGCGAGCGACGCCGACGACGCGATCCGCATCGCCAACGACTCGGACTTCGGCCTGGGCGGCAGCGCCTGGACCAGCGACGAGGACGAGAAGATCAAGTTCGCGACGCAGGTCGAGTCCGGCATGGTCTACATCAACAAGATCACCGAGTCGACGCCCGAGGTGCCGTTCGGCGGGGCGAAGAACTCCGGCTACGGCCGCGAGCTCGCGAGCTTCGGGCCGCAGTCGTTCGTCAACGCGAAGACGATCTGGATCCAGTGATCTAGAGACCGAGCCCGGCGGCGGCCCGGCGCGTCGCCTCCACCCAGGCGGTGTGCCGGCCGTGGAACACCTCCGCGGCGCGGTGCCCGATCCACGGTGCGGGCAGCAGCGCGTCGGGCAGCCCCGGGTCGAGGAACGGGAAGCGCCGCCAGGCGTCGACGAGGCGGATCTGCGCCGCGAGCGTGGCCGCGTCGTCGGGGGGCGCGAGGCCGGCGAAGGCGGCGACGAACTCCTCGTACCGCGCCTCGAGGTCGCCGAGGTCCCAGGCCCGGGCCGCCAGTTCGACCGCGGTGAGCCCGCCGTGGTACTCGCCGGTGACGACGTGGGCGTCGGTGGGACCGTTCTCGGCGAGGACCTCGCGGACCTCGTCGAGGCGCCCGGTGTCGGGGGAGACCCACATGCCGGCCGCGGGGGAGCCGAGCCCGGCCCAGGCCAGCCGGGTGCGCAGCCGGTGGCGCCGGGCGCGCTGCTGCTCGGGAACGCTGGCGACGACGACGAGCCAGCGCCCGTCCCACGCCGCCTGCGTGCGGCCGTGCGCGTAGATGCGCGCCGCGCCGACGGTGAGCAGGTCGCGGCCCCACGGCGTGAGGTCCCAGCGCACGCGCCGCCCGACCCGCTCGGAGACGAGCATGCCGTCGGCGGCGGTGCGGGCCAGCGCCTGGCGCGCCGACTTCTCCTCGACGCCGACGAGCCCGAGCACGTCGACCACCGTCTGGGTCCACACCGGCTCGCCGCCGGGCAGCACGACCTCGCCGAGCACGGTGACGAGCAGCGACCGCGCGCTCGTCGCCGCGACCTCGCGGCGCCGCGAGAACGGGTCCGGCCGCGCGTCGCTGGCGGTCTCGTCGGCGGTGGACATCACCGGTGATCCTAGGGCCCGCCTCGACCTGCGCCGTTACGGTGCGCGGGTGACGACCAGCCGTGCTCTCCAGGACGTCGACCGGGCCCACGTCTGGCACCCCTACGGGCCCATGCCCGGGCGGACCGACCCGCTGGTCGTCCGGTCGGCGCAGGGGGTCCGGCTCACCCTCGACGACGGCCGCGAGCTCGTGGACGGCATGTCGTCGTGGTGGGCGGCCGTGCACGGCTACCGCCACCCCGCGCTCGACGACGCCGTCGCGCGCGCGACCGGCTCGATGAGCCACGTGATGTTCGGCGGGCTGACCCACGACCCGGCGGTGGCGCTCGCCGAGCGGCTCGTCGCGATCACCCCCGAGCCGCTCGAGCACGTGTTCCTCGCCGACTCCGGGTCGGTGTCGATCGAGGTCGCGCTGAAGATGTGCCTGCAGTACCAGCGCGCCCGGGGCCGGCCGGGGCGCACGCGGATGATGACCTGGCGCGGCGGCTACCACGGCGACACCTTCGGGGCGATGAGCGTGTGCGACCCGGACGGCGGGATGCACAGCGCGTGGACCGGCTTCCTGCCGCAGCAGGTGTTCGCCGACCGCCCGCCGATGGCGTTCGACCCCGCGTACGACGACCACCTGCGCGCGGTGGCCGAGGCGCACGCGGACGAGGTCGCCGGCATCGTCGTCGAGCCCGTCGTGCAGGGCGCGGGCGGGATGCGCTTCCACGACCCGCGCCACCTGCGCACGCTGCGGGAGATCGCCGACGCCCACGACCTCGTGCTCGTGTTCGACGAGATCGCCACCGGGTTCGGGCGCACCGGGACGCTGTTCGCCGCCGAGCAGGCCGGGGTGTCGCCGGACGTGATGTGCCTCGGCAAGGCCCTGACCGGCGGCTACCTCACCGCGGCCGCGGCCCTGTGCACCCGCGGCGTCGCGACGGCCATCAGCGAGGGCGAGGCCGGCGGGCTCATGCACGGGCCGACGTTCATGGCCAACCCGCTCGCCGCCACCGTGGCGGCGGCGAGCATCGACGAGCTGCTGCGCCGCGACTGGGCGGGCGAGGTCGCCGCGCTGGGCGAGGCACTGCGGGAGGCGCTCGCGCCGGCCCGCGCGGTCCCGGGGGTCGCCGACGTCCGCGTCCTCGGCGGCATCGGCGTCGTGCAGCTCGACCACCCCGTCGACGTGCCCGCGGCGCAGGCGGCCGCCGAGGCGCACGGGGTGTGGCTGCGGCCCTTCCGCGACCTCGTCTACGCGATGCCGCCCTACGTGACGCCGGCCGAGGACGTCCTCCGCATCGGCGAGGCGATGGTCGCTGCGGCTCGCGTTGCGTGAACGCTGTGTGACGGTCGCGTGAGAGCGCCATGAGACCGGCATGAGCCGTTGTGAGCTGTCTGTCCCGATCGCCCGATTCGTACGAGTTCACTCGGGTGGAGCAGTCGCGCTACCGATCAGTACGGATCGCGCGTGCCCGTTCCGGTACGGACGCGCACCTCGGCGCCACGTCACACCCGGATGTGGGACCGCGGGTACCGCGTGACCGGACCTGATCCGAACGGAGCGTCACGATCAACTTCGGGACCGGGCGACGGTCCTCCGACGGTGATGCAGAGTGATCACAGCGCCTCCGGCCCGCGGCGATGTCGCCCGCCGGTGACCCCGCCGCGTGCCGGGTCCGGAGCGCCCACGTGCACCCGGTGATCACTGCTGATCACCCCCGCCGGGCCGGTCCACGGCCCCCCGACGGAGGACCCATGACCACCGGAGCGACCGCTGTCCCGGCACCCGACCGGGACTCACCGACCTGGCGCGAGAAGCTGCGCGCCGACGTCCCCGCCTCACTCGTCGTCTTCCTCGTCGCCGTCCCCCTCTCGCTGGGGATCGCGGTGGCCTCCGACGCCCCGCTCACCGCCGGGCTCATCGCCGCCGCGGTCGGGGGCCTCGTCGCCGGCGCCCTCGGCGGTTCCCCGCTGCAGGTCAGCGGGCCCGCCGCCGGCCTCACCGTCGTCGTCGCCGACCTCGTCGGCCGCTTCGGCTGGGGCGTCACCTGCGCGATCACCGTGGCGGCCGGCGTGCTCCAGGTGCTGTTCGGCCTCACGAGGACCGGGCGCGCCGCCCTCGCGATCTCGCCGGCCGTCGTGCACGGGATGCTCGCCGGCATCGGCGTCACGATCGTGCTCGGCCAGCTGCACGTCGTCCTCGGCGGCGAGCAGCAGGAGGACGCCCTCGCCAACGTCCTCGCCCTGCCCGGACAGCTGCTCTCGCTGCACGGCCCGGCGACCGCGCTCGGGCTCGCCGTCATCGCGATCCTGCTCGCCTGGCCGCGGCTGCCGCGGAGCCTCCCCGGCTGGGTCCGCGGCATCCCGGCCCCGCTGCTCGCCGTCGCGCTGGTCACCGCGGTCGCCGCGGCGTTCGCGCTGCCCGTCGAGCGGGTCGAGATCGGCGGATCCCTGCTCGAGGCCGTCACCCCGCCCGTGCTGCCCGAGGGGCAGTGGGGCGCGTTCGCGGTCGGCGTGCTGACCATCGCGATCATCGCCAGCGTCGAGAGCCTGCTCTCGGCGGTGGCCGTCGACCGGATGCACGGTGGCCAGAAGTCGGACCTCGACCGCGAGCTCATCGGGCAGGGCGCCGGCAACACGCTCTCCGGCCTGCTCGGCGGCCTGCCGATCACCGGCGTCATCGTGCGCAGCTCGACCAACGTCGCCGCGGGCGCCAAGAGCCGCGCGTCGGCCGTCCTGCACGGCGTGTGGATCGTCGTGTTCTCGGTGGCCCTGCTGGGCCTCGTGCAGCAGATCCCGATGGCCGTGCTCGCCGGGCTGCTCGTCGTGATCGGTGCGCGGCTGGTGAAGCTCGCCCACATGCGCGAGCTGCACCGCCACGGCGAGCTGCCGGTGTACGTCGTGACGATCCTCGGGGTCGTGTTCACCGACCTGCTGACCGGCGTCATCGCGGGCCTCGTGCTCGCCCTGTTGCTGGTGCTGCGGCGCGTGGTGTGGGCGTCGATCGAGGTGCAGGCACCCGCCGCTGCGTCGACCGGCGGGGCGCCCTGGCACGTCGTCGTCGAGGGCGCGCTGTGCTTCCCGTCGATCCCGCGCCTGGCCCGGCGCCTCTCCCACGTGCCGGCCGGTGCGCCGGTGGTGGTCGACCTGGTCACCGACTACCTCGACCACGCCGCGTACGACCACCTCTCGGAGTGGATCGAGCGCCACGAGCAGGGCGGCGGGCACGTCCGCGTCGACGAGGTCGGCACGATGGGCCTGCTCGACCGGCGCGCGGCCGCGAACGGCGGGCCCGGCGCGCGTCGTCCCGGGCCGGTGCCGCGGTTCCTGTCGCCGTGGTCGGTGTGGCAGGCCGGACACGAAGCGCAGCGCAGCTGGACCATCGAGAACGGCCACGACCAGCGCTACGGCGTCGGCGCCGGTCACGGTCACTCGTCGGAGGACGACCCGATCCTCACCGGGCTGCGCGAGTACCACCGCCGCGCCGCCGGGCTGGTCGCGCCGTACCTGTCCGACCTCGCCGACGGCCAGTCGCCGCACGCGTTCTTCCTGACCTGCTCGGACTCGCGGGTCGTCCCGAACGTGCTCACCTCGAGCGGCCCGGGCGACCTGTTCACCGTCCGGAACGTCGGCAACCTCGCGCCCGTCGGGGGCGCCGACGACTCGGTCGGCGCGTCGGTGGAGTACGCGCTCGACGCGCTCGAGGTCCCGACGCTCGTGGTCTGCGGGCACTCCGGTTGCGGCGCGATGACCGCGGCGCTGCGGGGCACGGGCGGCGACGGCGTCCTCGGGCGCTGGCTCGACGGCGCCGGCGACAGCGTCGCGCGGTGGCGCGAGGGGCACCCGGTGGCCCTGGACGCCGCGGCGCGGGGCGCGTCGGACGTCGACCAGCTGGCGATGGTCAACGTCGCCGTGCAGCTGGAGCGCCTGTCCCGCCACCCGGCGGTCGCCCGGGCGCTCGAGGAGGGACGGGTACGCCTCGTGGGGCTGTTCTTCGACATCGCGACGGCGCGGATGTCGGTACTGGACGATTCGGGCAGGGACGGCGAGCGCTTCGTCCCCGCCTCGAGCGACCGCCTCGGCGCTGGCGCGTCGGCCACCCCCGGCGACCCGGCGACCTCCGCCATCCCGATCCCGGCGGTCGACCCGGTCTGACGCCGACGGGCGTGATCTTCTGAGCTATAGCTCAGAAGATCACGCACGTAGGCCGACCGGCCCATGTGAGCGAAATTCCCGGCTATAGCCGGGAATTTCGCTCACATACCCCGGATGGTCGCGCGGGCTGCTCCGTCGTCGGCGGACTGGAGGGTCGCGGCGAGCCCGGCCAGCGTCTGCCGGTCGGCGTCGTCGCGGACGGCGATCGAGAACTCGACGTCGGTGACCACGTCGCCGAAGCGCTCGAGGAGCCGCTCGCCGATCGTGTCGTACGTGCCGATCACCGCGAACCGGTCGAGGGTCTCGTCGTCGATCATCTCCGGGAGCTCCTCCCAGCGCTGGGCCTTCGACAGCTCCTTCGCCTCGCTCGCGAGGTCACCCAGGCCGAGGTGGTCGAACGCCGCCCGGTACCCCGGCGTCGAGGCGTAGAAGGCGATGCGGGCGCGGGCGTCGCGGACCTTGACCTCGAGCTCGGACTCCGTGCGCGCCGACGCCACCAGCGGCTTCATCGCCACGCGGAACCCGTCGAGCGTGCGCCCGCTGCGGGCGGCGCCGCGCCGGACCGCGGGCAGCATGACCTCGCGGATGTAGGACGGCGTGCACACCGGGTGCGGGCGCACGCCGTCGGCGACCTCGCCGGCCACGGCGCACATGTTCGTGTTGACCGCGGCGAGGTGCACCGGGATGTCCGGGTGCTCGATCGGCCCGGCGTCGAACAGCGGCACCATGAGGTCGAGGTGGTAGTGCTCGCCGTGGTGCGCCAGCGGCGCGCCGGTCTGCCAGGTCGCCCAGACCGCGCGCACCGCCTGCACGTACTCCCGCATCCACGGCGCGGGCGGTGACCACGTCATCCCGTAGCGCCGGCGGATGTGCCCGCGCACCTGCGTGCCCATCCCGAGCGTGAACCGCCCGCCCGAGAGCTTCTGCAGGGTCCAGGCCTGCAACGCCATCACCGTGGGGCTGCGCGGGAACGCGATCGCCACGGCGGTGCCCAGTCGCAGCGACGTCGTGGCCGCCGCCGCGAGCGTGAGGACCGCGAACGGGTCGTCCTTGGTCTCCTCGACCGCCATGCCGCCGTAGCCGATCTCCTCGAGCAGCGCGGCGTTCGCGGCGACGGCGTGGATGTCCAGCGGCGTGTCCGGCGTCCGCAGGCCCGGGTCGACCTTGCCCAGCGGCAGGAGCGTCTCGAGGCGCATGCGGTCACCGTAGGGTGGCCGCCGTGGGCTGGCTGGGTGCGTGGCTGGAGGAGACGGCGACGGCGCGCGCGCAGGCGGGGCTGCGACGGACCCTGCGGCCCCGCGAGGCGTCCGACCCCGTGGTCGACCTCGCCTCCAACGACTACCTCGGCCTCGCCCGCGACCCCCGCGTCGTCGAGGCCGGTGCCGACGCCGTCCGCACCTGGGGCGCCGGGTCCACCGGATCGCGCCTGGTCACGGGCTCGACGCGGCTGCACGGCGAGCTCGAGGACGCCCTCGCCGACTTCACCGGCAGCCCCGCGGCCCTGGTGTTCTCCTCGGGCTACACCGCGAACCTCGGCGCGGTCACCGCGCTGACGGGCCGCGGCGCGCTCGTGGTCTCCGACGTCGCCGCGCACGCCTCGCTCGTCGACGCCGCCCGGCTCTCGCGCGCCCGGGTCGAGGTCGCCCGCTGCGCCGACCCCGACGCCGTCGACCGGGTGCTCGCCGCCCGCGAGGAGCCGCGCGCCGTGGTCGTCGTCGACGGGGTGGACAGCGTCGACGGGCGGATCGCGCCGCTCGCCGAGCTGCACGCCGTCTGCCGGGCCCGCGACGCCGTCCTCGTCGTCGACGACGCGCACGGTCTCGGTGTCCGCGGACCCGGCGGGCGCGGGACGCTCGCCGAGGCGGGGCTCGCGGGCGCGCCGGACGTCGTGCTCACCGCCACGCTGTCGAAGTCGCTCGGCGCCCAGGGCGGCGTGGTGCTCGCCGACCGCGCCGTCGTCGAGCACCTCGTCGACACCGCCCGGCCCTTCATCTTCGACACCGGGCTCGCCCCGGCCGCCGCCGGCGCGGCGCTGGCCGCGCTGGAGATCGTGCGCGCCGAGCCCGAGCGGGTGGCCGCGCTGCACACCGCGGCGGCGACGGTCGCGGCCTCGGCGCGCGCCGCCGCCCCCGGGATCGACGTCCCGGCGCCGACCGCGGCGATGGTGCCCGTGGTGCTCGGCGACCCGGAGCTCGCGGTCGCCGCGGCCGCGGCGTGCGCCGAGCACGGCCTGCGCGCCGGGTGCTTCCGCCCGCCGTCGGTGCCGCCGGGCACGTCACGCCTGCGGCTCACCGCCCGCGCCGACCTCAGCGCCGGCGACCTCGCGCTCGTCGACCAGGTGCTGCACAAGGTGCTCGGCCCGATCGCGGGCTGACCTGCTCCGAGCGGGCGCGGGTCGCTGCGCCGAATCACCCAGCGTCGACGATGCGATCACGCAACGTGTCACTGCGGTACCGTTCGGGTACTGAGCCGGGTGGCGACCACCGCGCGACCGGGGAGGGATGCGTGACCTCACTGCTGCCCGCGCGCCCCGACCACGACGCGGGGCTGTCGCACCACACCCTGCTCGTGGCCGACGCCGTCGACCGCGGCCGGCGGGGAGCGGCCTCGTGGGTCGAGCAGGAGCTCTCGCTCGGGTCGAAGGTCTACTACAAGGGCTGGCTCCCCGAGGGTCAGCGCGCCGACCAGCACTGGATCACCGGGCCGGCCGGTCCGCGCGGCGCTCGTGACGCGCTGGGCACCGGGCAGCTCGAGTTCCTCGACTTCCCGACGCTCGTCGAGCGCTCCGGGGCGACCGCCGACGGCGTGCTCGCGGTGTACCGCGGCGAGGTCGAGCGGGCCCTCGACGACCTGTGGCCCACGGTCGCCATGACCCAGGAGAGCCCCGAGCTCCCGATGACCGACGACGCCGACCTCGTCGCGGAGTACGCCACCTGGGAGGCGGGGTTCGACGACCTCACCCACCGGTGGCCGGTCCGCATGCTCTGCCAGCTCTGCGTGGCCTCGGAGAGCGAGCGGGCGGTCTGGGAGACCGTCGCGGTGCACCACCGCGACCTCGTCGACGGGTTCTGGTCGGCCACCGCCGACGACGGGCACTGGCAGCCGCGCGGCGACCTCGACGCCCACGTCGCGCGCCGCTTCGGGGCCGCCGTGCACGGCGCGCTGCGCACGGCCCGCGCGGGCGAGCACGGCCCCGACCTGCACCTCGACCTCTCCGGCATCGACTTCATGGACGTCGCCTGCGCCGAGATCCTCATGCTCGCGGCCCGCTCCGCGCCGGCCGACCAGCACGTGGTGCTCCACGGCGGGCCGCGCTTCCTGCGGCGGCTGTTCGACGCGGTGGGACGTCCGGCGTCGGTGGTCGAGAGCGAGCAGCCGTGACCGGCGGCCTCGTCCACCTCGGGCTCGTCTTCGACGGTCCCGAGGACCTGGCCGCCAGCGCCGCGCCGACGCTGCGCCGCGCGCTCGACGGCGGCGACGAGGTCGTGGTGGCCGCCGACCGCGGCACCGTCCGGAACCTGCGCGAGGCGCTCGGCCCCGACGCGGAGCGGATCGCCTTCCCGCCGCCGGCGTCGCTGGTCCGGCCGTCGGAGCCCGACTTCCTCACGACGGTGCGCCGCTGGGCCCGGCCCGACCGGCGGACGACGGTGCTCGGGCAGTACCTGCCGACGATGTCCGCGCGTGCCTGCGGGTTCGGCGAGGACGCGCTCGGCGTCGTCCTCGGCGACCTGCCCCTGACGCTGATCTGCTGCTGCCGCCGCGACCTCGACCCGGAGCTGCTCGCCGCGCTCCGGCGCACCCACCCCCAGCTGGCCACGGCGATCGGCGTCACGGCCAACCCCGACTACCGCGCCCCGGCCACGACGAGCCCGACGCCGGCGGCGCTGTGGGGCGCGGTCGCCGGTCGCGTCGGCGTGCACGGCCTCGCCGACCTCGGCCGCCTGCGCCGCTGCGTCGCCGAGGTCGCCGCGCGCGCCGGGCTCGAGGGCGACGCGGTGCGCGCCGCGGTGCTCGCGGTCCACGAGGCCGCGGTGCACGCCGTGCGCCGCGGCGAGCCGGACCACGCGCACCTCACCCTCGAGGTCCGCGCGCTGCCGGGGCAGACGCTGTTCTCCGAGCTCACCGGGCCGCACGGCATCCCGGTCCAGCAGGGCCCGTCCGGCGACCCGCTCGCCCACCTGCGGCCGTTCTGCGCGCGGGCGGTCGTGCACGAGGAGCCCGAGCGCCGCGCGGTCCGGGTGCTCAGCAGCGTCTGAGCCCGGGTTACCGTCCGGTCCGTGCGGACCCTGATCGTCACCGGCACCGGGACCGACGTCGGCAAGACGGTGGTGGTCGCCGCGCTGGCCGCCCTGGCGCGGGCCGTGGGCGAGCGCGTCACCGTGGTCAAGCCGGCGCAGACCGGCGTCGGCCCCGCCGAGGACGGCGACCTCGCCGTGGTGGAGCGTCTCACCGGGGAGATCGACACCCTCGAGCTCGCCCGCTTCCCCGAACCGCTCGCGCCCGCGACGGCGGCCCGCCGCGCCGGGGCGATGCCGGTGATGGCGGCACAGGTGGTCGACGCCGTCCGGGCGCTGGACACCGACCTCGTGGTCGTCGAGGGCGCCGGCGGGCTGCTGGTGCGGCTCAACGACCTCGGCGAGACGGTGGCCGACGTCGCCGCGGCCCTCGCCGCGCCGGCGGTCCTGGTCGCGAGCGCCGGGCTCGGCGTGCTCAACACCGCCGCGCTCACCGCCGAGGCGCTGGCCCGGCGCGGGGTGACGCTCGCCGGCACCGTCGTCGGCGCCTACCCGGAGCACCCCGACCTCGCCGAGCGGACCAACCTCGACGACCTGCCCGCCGTCACCGGGGCCCCGCTGCTCGGCGTGCTGCCCGCCGGGCTCGGGGACGCGACGCCGGAGCGTCTCCTCGAGGCCGCGAGGTGTGGCATGAGTCCCGTCCTCGGCGGTCGGTGGTCCCCTGATCGCCCAGGGTGAGGCACACTGCGGCGAGCCCGACCCAGCACGACCGAGCCCGACGAACAGAGCCCGACGAAGGGAGCCGTGCGTGACGGCCGTCGATCCCAGCACCACCGCCGAGGACGCTGCCCCGGACGCCGGCGGCGACATCCTCGCCGTGGCCCGTGAGCAGGTGCTCGAGCGCGGGGAGGGCCTCTCCCAGGAGCAGGTCCTGGCCGTCCTGCAGCTCCCGAGCGACCGCCTGTCCGAGGCGCTGGCGCTCGCGCACGAGGTCCGGATGCGCCACTGCGGCCCGGAGGTCGAGGTCGAGGGCATCGTGTCGCTCAAGACGGGCGGCTGCCCGGAGGACTGCCACTTCTGCTCGCAGTCGGGGCTGTTCGAGTCCCCGGTGCGCGCGGCGTGGCTGGACGTCGACCGGCTCGTCGAGGCGGCCAAGCAGACCGCGAAGACCGGGGCGACGGAGTTCTGCATCGTCGCCGCGGTGCGCGGGCCGGATGCGAAGCTCATGGAGCAGGTGCGCGCCGGGATCGCCGCGATCCGCGCCGAGGTCGACATCAACGTGGCGTGCTCGCTGGGGATGCTGACCCAGGAGCAGGTCGACGAGCTCGCCGCGATGGGCGTGCACCGCTACAACCACAACCTCGAGACCGCCCGGTCGCACTTCCCCGAGGTCGTCACCACGCACTCCTGGGAGGAGCGCTGGGAGACCCTGCAGATGGTGCGCGCGGCGGGCATGGAGGTGTGCTGCGGCGGCATCGTCGGCATGGGGGAGAGCCTCGAGCAGCGCGCCGAGTTCGCGGTGCAGCTCGCGGGGCTGGAGCCCGACGAGGTGCCGCTGAACTTCCTCATCCCGAACCCGGGCACCCCGTTCGCGCACCTCGAGGTGCCCCAGGGCGCCGACGCGCTGATGACCGTGGCCGCGTTCCGGCTCGCGCTCCCGCGCACGGTGCTGCGCTTCGCGGGCGGGCGCGAGCTCACCCTCGGCGACCTCGGTGCCGAGCAGGGCATGCTCGGCGGGGTCAACGCGATCATCGTCGGCAACTACCTGACCAACCTCGGGCGCCCGGCCGAGCAGGACCTCGACATGCTCGAGACCCTCAAGATGCCGATCAAGGCCCTGAACGACACGTTGTGAGCGCCGTCGTGGAGCCGCCCGCGGACACCGTGGAACGGCCGTACTGCGCCTGGTGCGGCGGCGAGCGGGCGGCGGGCGACCACACCGCCTGCGACCGGCGACTCGCCTCCGTCGACCCGCCCCGGCACTGCCCGTCCTGCGCCCGGCGGATGGTGGTGCAGGTCGATCCGGTGGGCTGGACCGCGCGCTGCAGCCGGCACGGCGAGTCGGCGGGGGAGAACGGGTTCGGCGGATGACGGTGGCCGGGAGACGAAGCAGTCAAGGGAGCACGCCGATAGGGGAGCTCGACCCATGACGTCCGTGGTCGACGACGACTTCCTGCCCGGCGAGCCGGAGGGGCGCCTCGAGCGCGGCGAGCTGCGCGGCGACGTCCCCGCGGCCCTGCGCCTCGGGGCGATCCTCGCGGTGGCGGGGCTCCCGCTCGGCGCGCTGTGGGCCCTGCTCGCGCCGGACGTGTACGTCGTGACCCTGCCCGGTGGCGGCACCGGTTCCCCGGCGGGCGAGGCGGACCACGCGTTCGACGCGGTGGCGATCCACCTGCTCATGATCGCGGCGTTCGGGGTGGTCGCCGGAGCCGTGGCCTGGCGCCGCCGGCACCGTCGCGGGCCGGTCGTGCTCGTCGGGGTCGTCGCCGGGTCCCTGGTCGGCGCCTGGCTGGCCGGGCGGGTCGGGGCGCTGCTGGCCTGGGCGTCCTCGCCGGTGCCGGTGCTCGTCGACCCCTCCGCGATCGGCACGTCCGGGGCGCCGGGCGCGCCCGTGCCCGCGGTGCTGACGGGCCTGCCGGCGTCGCCCGGGCCGTGGTGGATCGCGCTGATCGCCGGGCTCGGCGCGGCGCTGACCTACGTGCTCGCCGCGATCGTCGACGGGCACGAGGACATGGGGAGGGACGCCGCATGAGCACTCCGGCGACGGCGCTCGACCTGGCGTGCGAGCTCGTCCGCCTCGACACCCGCGGGGCCGGGGAGCGGGTCGCCGCCGACCTGCTCGCCGGCCGCCTCGAGGACGCCGGGCTCGACGTGGCGATCCACGAGACCCGGCCGGGCCGCGCGAACGTCGTCGCGCGCCACGGCGACACGACGCCGGTGACGCTGACCGGGCACCTCGACACCGTGCCCGCCGACCCGGCGGTGTGGTCGTTCGACCCGCTCGCCGGCGACGTCGTCGACGGGCGTCTGCGCGGGCGCGGGGCGAGCGACATGAAGGCCGGCGTCGCCGCCGCCGTCGTCGCCGCCGAGGAGCACGTCCGCGCCGGCGGCACCGGCGTGCAGGTCGTGCTCACCTTCGGCGAGGAGACCGGCTGCGAGGGCGCCCGCGAGATCCCGGCCGGCGCGATGCTCCCGTCCGGCCTGCTGCTGGTCGCCGAGCCGACCAACAACCGCGTCGTCCTCGGCCACAAGGGTGTGCTGTGGCTCGAGCTGGTGGCGCGCGGCGTGCCGGCGCACGGGTCGCGGCCCGACCTCGGCCACAACGCGCTCGTCGACCTCGCCCGCGCCGCCGTGCGCATCCACGAGCACGACGGCTGGCCGGGCAGTGCGACGCACGGCCGGACGACCGCCAACGTCGGGATGATGCGCGCGGGCGTCCAGCCCAACGTCGTCCCCGACCGCGCCGCGCTCACCGTCGACCTGCGCCTGGTGCCCGGCGACACCGCCGACGCCGCGGAGGCCACGGTCGTCGACCTGGCCGGTGTCGGGGTGGAGACCGAGCGCCTCGTCGAGCTCCCGCTCATCGACACCGACCCCGCGCGCGTGGCGCGGGTCGTCGAGCTGCTCGGCGGCGGGGAGCACCTCTACGCCACGTACTTCACCGACGCGAGCGTGCTCGCCGGCGCCCTCGGCGGCGCCGACACGATCGTCTGCGGCCCCGGCGAGCCCGAGCAGTGCCACGTCACCGACGAGTGGGCGCCGGCGGGCCAGATCGACCCGGCCGCGGAGGCCTACCGGCGGGTCTTGGCCGAGCTCACCTAGTTCAGGCTGTGGTCGACCGCGAACTTCGCGGTCGGCGCCCACACGGCGCGCAGCTCGTCGAGCAGCACGGCCTCGCGGGTCATCGACTGGCGCACGAGCTGCAGACGCTTGATCGGGCAGGTCTGCTCGAGCAGCTCCTGGCGGTCGGCGAGGGGCAGCAGGCAGTCGCCGGCGAGGATGTGGGCGAGCTCGGGGTCGGCGACGTCGGGCGCCGGTTCCTCCGCGAGCTCCGCGGGCAGCTCGCCGTCGCCGCCGCCCTGCTGACGCCAGGCCGTGGTGCAGTAGCGGCGGTGCGCGGCGCGGGCGGCCATCGCCAGCGGCGCGAGGTCGCGCGCGTGCTCGTCCTCGTCGTCGGGCAGCCACTCGACGTTCGCGACGAGGTACGGCGCGGTCGAGTCGTCGACGTCGACGAGGCGGAAGCGCCGGTCGCCGGTGGTCTGGAGGTCGAAGCGGCCGTCGGGCAGCCGGCGGACCTCGCGCAGCGTCGCCGTGCAGCCGACGTCGTGCAGGCCGTCGCGGCCGTCGTCGGGGCTCCAGCCCTCGCGGACCGCGACCACCCCGAACTGCTTGCCGGGCAGCGTCCCGGTGACCAGGTCGATCGTCAGCTGGCGGTAGCGCGGCTCGAAGATGTGCAGTGGCAGCGAGGCGCCCGGGAGCAGCACGGTCCCCAGCGGGAACAGAGGCAGCGTCTCGACCACGACGCCCACGCTACGACCACGCGCGGCTCGCCGCCGGGTGACGACGGGCGCGGGACTCAGCCCGCGTCGCCCGGTGGGCGCAGGGCGGCGAACGGGTCGGTCACGCGCAGTCCGTGCTCCGAGAACCGGAAGACGGCGGCCGGGCGACCCCCGGCGGGGCCCGGAGCAGCGGTCTCGCCGGTGGGGACGAGGACGCCGCGGCGGGTCAGGACCCGCTGCAGGTTGGTCGCCGAGACCCGGTGCCCGAGCGCGGCGGCGTAGAGGTCCCTGAGCTCGGAGACCGTGAACGCATTCGGTGCCAGCGCGAAGCCGATGTTGGTGTACGAGAGCTTCGCGCGCAGCCGGTCCAGGCCGTCCCGGGTGATGGCGCCGTGGTCGAAGGCGGTCACCGGGAGGCGGTCGACGCGGTGCCAGGCGGTGTCGTCGGGGACGGCCGGGTCGGCGTCGGTGGGCACGAGCCCGAGGAACGCGGTGGCGATGCGGCGCGGGGGCGGGCCGCGGTGGGGGTCGGAGAAGACGCCGAGCTGCTCGACGTGCGCGACCTCGCCGAGGTCGACCTTCTCGGCGAGGTGGCGGCGCACCGACGCCTCGACGTCCTCGTCGGGGCCCAGCCGCCCGCCCGGCAGGGCCCAGCGCCCGGCGTGCGGCTCCCGGGCGCGCTGCCAGAGCAGGACGCTGGGCACGGAACCGGTGATCCGCAGGACGACGGCGAGCACGTCGTGCGCGTACGTCCCCGGCTCGCCCTCCACGGAGCGTGATCGTAGGCCGTGTCAGCCTGGCGGCCACGCTCGCGTCCATCGTCAGGAAAGCCGCCATCTCGCGGCCGTGGAGGTGGTCCACGCCACTCCGCGTGACGGGAGGCTGGCGCGAGCTCGGGGCGGGGCGGTACCGTCGGCCACGTTTTCGACCACGAGGCGAAAACTACCGAGACCGGCCGCCCTCGACGACGAGGGGCCGCCGGGGGAGGAGACGGCGATGACCGTCACCGCTGCCACGGATCTCGTCGAGCCGCTCACCGCGGGTCCCGGATGGGCCGAGGAGGTCCGCCGGCTCGCCCGGGAGCACGACGCCGTGGTGCTCGCGCACAACTACCAGCGCCCGGAGATCCAGGACGTCGCCGACCACACCGGCGACTCGCTCGCGCTCTCCCGGATCGCCGCGGCGAGCGACGCGAGCACGATCGTCTTCTGCGGCGTGCACTTCATGGCCGAGACCGCGAAGATCCTCGCGCCGGAGAAGACCGTCCTCATCCCGGACGCGCGCGCCGGCTGCAGCCTCGCCGACTCGATCACCGCCGACGAGCTGCGCGCCTGGAAGGCCGAGCACCCGGGGGCCGTGGTCGTCAGCTACGTGAACACCACCGCCGCGGTGAAGGCGGAGACCGACGTGTGCTGCACGTCCTCGAACGCCGTCGAGGTGGTCGAGTCGATCCCCGCCGACCGCGAGGTCCTCTTCCTGCCCGACCAGTTCCTCGGCGCGCACGTCAAGCGCGTCACGGGCCGGGAGAACCTGCACGTCTGGGCGGGCGAGTGCCACGTCCACGCCGGCATCAACGGTGCCGAGCTCACCGCGCAGGCCCAGGCCGACCCCGAGGCCGACCTGTTCGTGCACCCCGAGTGCGGCTGCGCGACGAGCGCGCTCTACCTCGCGGGCGCCGGCGCGGTGCCCGCCGACCAGGTCCACATCCTCTCGACCGGCGGGATGCTCGACGCCGCCAAGAACACGACCAAGCGCAGCGTGCTCGTCGCCACCGAGGTCGGCATGCTCCACCAGCTGCGCCGCGCCAACCCCGACGTCGACTTCCGGGCGGTCAACGACCGCGCCGCCTGCGGGTACATGAAGATGATCACGCCGGGCGCGCTGACCCGGGCGCTGCGCGAGGGCCGCGACGAGGTGCACGTGGACGCGGCGACGGCACGGAAGGCCCGCGGCGCCGTCCAGCGGATGATCGAGATCGGGCAGCCCGGGGGTGGGGAGTGACCCGCGCCGACTGGGAGACCGCGGCCGACCTGGTCGTCGTCGGCTCCGGGGTCGCCGGCCTCACCGCGGCCCTCACCGCCCAGCGCGCCGGCCTGCGCGTCGTCGTCGTCACCAAGGACACCCCGGACGCCGGGAGCACGCGCTGGGCCCAGGGCGGCATCGCCGTGGTGCTCGGCGACATCCCCGGCGACTCGGTCGCGACCCACCTCGCCGACACCGTCGCCGCGGGCGGCGGTCTCGTCGACGAGGTCGCAGCGGGCCGGATCCTGCGTGAAGGGCCGGCCGCCGTCGCCGCCCTGCGCGGCGAGGGCGCGGTGTTCGACGGCCACCCCGACCGCCTCGCCCGCACCCGCGAGGGCGGGCACGCGGCGCTGCGCGTCGTGCACGCCGGCGGCGACGCCACCGGCGCCGAGGTCGAGCGCGCCCTGCTCGCCGCCTCGCGCCGCGAGGAGCTCACCGTGCTGGCCGGCCACGCCGCGGCGACCGTCCTGAGCGGCCCGGACGGCGGCGTCGAGGGCCTCGAGGTCCGCGACGACGAAGGTCGCGCCGGCCTGCTCGCCGCGCCCGCCGTCCTGCTCGCGACCGGCGGCGTCGGCGGGCTCTACGAGACGACGACCAACCCGACCGTCGCGACCGCCGACGGCTGGGCGCTCGCGCTGCGCGCCGGGGCGGCGCTCGCCGACGTGGAGTTCGTGCAGTTCCACCCGACGGCGCTGTACACGGGCCCGCGGTCGCGGGGGCGGGCGCCGCTCGTCACCGAGGCCCTGCGCGGCGAGGGGGCGGTGCTGCGCGACACGACCTGGGCGTCGGTGACCGCCGGCGTGCACCCGCTCGGCGACCTCGCGCCCCGCGACGTCGTCGCCGCGGCGATCACCCGCCGCATCGGCGAGCTGGGCGCCGAGCACGTCTGGCTCGACGCCACCGGCATCCCGGACGTCGTCGCCCGCTTCCCGACGGTCGCCGCGTCCTGCGCCGCGATCGGCGTCGACCTCGCCCGCGACCCCGTCCCGGTCCGCCCCGCCGCGCACTACTCCTGCGGTGGCGTCGTCACCGACAGCCGCGGGCGCACCGGCGTCGCCGGGCTCTGGGCCGCCGGCGAGGTGGCGCGCACCGGGCTGCACGGCGCCAACCGGCTGGCCTCGAACAGCCTGCTCGAGGGCCTGGTCATGGGCCGGCGCGCCGCCGAGGACGTCGTCGCCACCCTGGCCGGCCCGCGGCGCCTCGCTGAGCCGGGCGACCCGGAGCCGGCGCCGACGACGATCGCCGACCGCGCCCTCCTGCAGGCCGCCATGACCCGCGGCGCGGCGATCGGGCGCGACGCCGCCGGGCTCGCCGCCGCCTCGGACGCCGTCGAGGCCGCGAGCACCGAGCGCGTCCCGGCCACCCGCGCCGACGTCGAGGACGCCGCCCTGACCCTCGCCGCGCACGCCCTGCTCGCCGCGGCGGGGTCGCGCACCGAGACCCGGGGCTGCCACGTCCGCACCGACCACCCGCGCACCGACGACCACTGGCAGCGCGCCTCGGCGACCGTGGTGCTCGCCGGCGACCGGCTGCACGTCGGCACCACCGACGCCCGCCACGGAGGTGCGGCATGACCGCGGTCCTTCCCGAGACCCTCGACCCCGCCGAGGTCGACGCCGTCGTCACCCGCGCCCTCGACGAGGACCTGCGCGACGGCCCCGACGCCACCACCGTCGCGTGCGTGCCGGAGGGCGCGATCGCGGTCGGCGAGTTCCGCACCCGCCCGGCCGGGACGCTCGCCGGGCTCGGCGTCGCGGTCCGCGTGCTCGAGCGGGTCTGCGGGCCCGACCTGGAGATCCTCGCGGCCCGGGCCGACGGCGACCGCCTCGCCCCCGGCGACGTCGCCCTCGCCGTCCGCGCGCCGCTGCGCACCCTGCTGACCGCCGAGCGGACGGCGCTCAACCTGCTCGGTCAGCTCTCCGGGGTCGCGACGGCCACGTCGGCCTGGGTCGACGCCGTCGGCGGCACCCGCACCCGCATCCGCGACACCCGCAAGACGGTCCCCGGGCTGCGCGCGCTGCAGAAGTACGCGGTGCGCTGCGGCGGCGGGGTGAACCACCGGATGTCGCTGGGCGACGCGATCCTGATCAAGGACAACCACGTCGCCGCGGCCGGCTCGGTGACCGCCGCGCTCGCGGCCGCCCGGGCCTCCGCGCCGGACCTGCACTGCGAGGTCGAGGTCGACTCGCTGGCCCAGTTCGACGAGGTGATCGAGCTCGGCGTCGAGCTGGTGCTGCTGGACAACGTCACGCCCGACCAGGCGGCCGAGGCCGTCGTCCGCCGCGACGCCCGCGCGCCCGGCACCGGGCTCGAGGTCTCCGGCGGCCTGACGCTCGACCTCGCCGCCGCCCACGCGGCGGCCGGGGTCGACTTCCTCGCCGTCGGCGCGCTCACCCACTCCGCCCCGGTCCTGGACCTGGGCCTCGACCTCCGTCCGTGAGTACTTTCCGGCCCGATAGCGCGGGAAAGAGCTCACAGACGGTCGTGGTGGGCGGCGGCATCGCCGGGATGTCGGTGGCCGCGGAGCTCGCGCGCAGCGGTCCCGTGGTGCTGCTCGAGGGCGAGGCCGAGCTCGCGAAGCACACCACCGGGCGCTCGGCCGCGAGCTACATCCCCGGGCACGGTCCGCCGCCCGCCCGCGCGCTCGTGGCCGCCTCGAAGCGACGGTTCGACGACCTCGCCGACGAGGCCGGGCACCCGTTCCTGCGCCCGCGCCCCGTCCTGCACGTCGCCCACGACGAGCACGAGGAGCGGATCCTGCGCGACGAGGTGCTGCCCCTCGACGCCGTCCGCGAGCTGAGCCCCGACGAGGCGGTCGCCCGCTGGCCCGCGCTGCGCCGCGACGTCCTGCGCGCCGCCGCCGTCGTCGAGGACGCCCAGGACGCCGACCCGCTCGGCCTGCACCAGCACTACCGCCGCACCCTGCGCGCCCGCGGCGGGGAGATCCGGACGGGCACCCCGGTGACCGCCCTCGAACGGCACGGAGCGTCCTGGCGCGTGCGGACGCCGGCAGACCACCTCGACGCCGACACCGTCGTCCTCGCCGCCGGCGCCTGGACCGATCGCCTGCTCGCCCTCGCCGGCGTCGAGCCGGTGGGCCTGCGCCCGCTGCGCCGCACCATCGCGATCGTGCGCGTCCCCGACGGCGCGCCGGTGCGCCGCGACGACCCGTTCGTCGTCTCCGCCGGTGAGCGCTGGTACGCCAAGCCCGAGGGCGAGCACCTGCTCGTGTCCCCGTCCGAGGAGACCCCGGCCGAGCCCGGCGACCCGCGCCCCGACGAGCTGGACATCGCCCGCGCGCTCGAGCACGTCAACGCCGTCACCACCCTGGGCCTGCGCTCGGTCGTGACGAGCTGGACGGGCCTGCGCACCTTCGCCCCGGACCGCTCCCTGGTGATCGGCGACCGCCCCGACCATCCCGGCCTGCACCTCTTCGCCGGCCAGGGCGGCTCGGGCATCGAGACCGCGCCGGCCGCGGCCGCGCTCGCCGCCACCGTGATCCGCGGCGATGCCCCGCCCGCCGACGTCCTGGCGGCCCTGGAGGACGAGGGCACGACCCTCGACGCCGTCCTCGCCACCCGCGTCGGGGCCTCGCCGACGCCCCGCTAGCCTCGCCCGTATGGGGGACACTCGACGGGTGCGGCGCGTGATCGCCGTGCTCCTGACCGGGCTCGCGCTCACTCTCGCCGGGTGCTCGACGGGCGACGACCCGGCGCCGCCGGCGACGGCCGCCGCCCCGGGCCCGCCCGCCGGCACCGGCGATCCCGCCCTGGGCGTCCTCGCGCCCCTGCCCCCGCAGGGCTCGCGCGAGGGGCCGCGGATCTGCGGGAAGACGGAGTCGGTGCCGGTCGCGGGCGGGCGCTACGAGGTGCAGAACAACGCCTGGGGCGCGAACACCCCGCAGTGCACCACGGCCTTCGACACCGGGTTCAGCGTCGAGGCCACCCACGCCAAGGACTCCGGGCCGGCCGCGTACCCGTCGATCGTCGTCGGCTGCAACTACGGCACCTGCACCCGCGACTCGCCGTACCCGCTGCCCCTCGCGGAGATGGGCGACATCCGCTCGAGCTGGGCGGTGACCGTGCCCCGCCGCGGCGACTTCAACGTCGCCTACGACGTCTGGCTCGACCCGACCCCGCGCCGCGAGGGCGCCAACACCGGCGCCGAGCTGATGATCTGGCTCGACCGCACCGACCGCGTCCAGCCGATCGGCTCGGAGCGCGCGACCGTCGAGATCGCCGGCGCGCGCTGGGAGGTGTGGACCGGCGAGAACCACGGCACGCCGGTGATCTCCTACGTCCGCGAGGAGTCGACCGACAGGGTCATCGACCTCCCGATCAGCGAGTTCGTCGGCGACGCGACCCGCCGCGGCGTGGTGAAGCCGGGCTGGTTCCTCACCAACATTCAGGCGGGCTTCGAGCCCTGGATCGGCGGCGGTGGCCTGTCGACGGACGCCTTCTCCCTCACCCGGAACGGGATCTGATCCTCCCGAACGAGGGAGACAGCCTCGCGTCACCCACACGCTCACCGTACGTTTCAGCGCGACGAACGGTCGAGCGACGAGGGCGGCGGCGGATGAACGGTCGGAAGCGGGCGACGAGTGGGCTGATGGTGGCGATCGCCGCCGTGCTCGCGATGCTGGTGGGCGTCAACCCCGCCCTCGGGACGCCCCGCGGTGACGGGGGCACGCGGGTGTGCGGCAAGACCGAGTCCACGCCGGTGGCGGGCGGGCGCTACGAGGCCCAGAACAACCTCTGGGGCGCGGACACGCCGCAGTGCATCACGGCCTTCGACACCGGGTTCGTCGTCGACCCCGCCGACCACCGCAACGAGGACGGGCCGGCCTCGTACCCGTCGATGGTCTGGGGCTGCAACTACGGCAACTGCACCAAGGACACCCCGTTCCCCAAGAAGGTCTCCGAGCTCGCCGGGCTGCGTTCGTCGTGGACGGTCGAGGTGCCGCCGACCGGCGACTACAACGTGTCCTACGACCTCTGGATGGACCCGACACCCCGGCGCACCGGCCGTCCGACCGGCCTCGAGCTGATGGTCTGGCTGAAGAACACCCCGCGCGTCCAGCCGATCGGCGAGAAGAAGGCCGAGGTCGAGATCGGCGGCACCACGTGGGACGTCTGGCTCGGCGCGATCGACCTGCCGACCATCAGCTACGTGCGCCAGGAGCCGACCCTCGAGGTGAAGGACCTGCCGCTCGACGCGTTCGTCGCCGACGCCCAGCAGCGCGGCGTCGCGAAGCCCGAGTGGTGGATGACGAGCGTGCAGGCCGGTTTCGAGCCGTGGATCGGCGGACGGGGGCTGGCGACGCGGTCCTTCTCCGCCGACATCGGGACCCCCGCCCCGGCGCCCTGATCAGGTCTCGTCGACGGGGCGCTCGCGCAGCGCGTCGATGAGTCGGCGGTCCCGCTTCGTCGGACGGCCCGCGCCCCGGTCGCGCACCGCGACCGGGGCCGGCCGCTCCTCCGGCGGCGGGGGCGGCGGGGTGTGGTCGACGTAGCAGGTCACGGCCACGGGCGCGCCGACACGCTTCTCGATGACCTTGGTGACCTCGACGGTCCGCGCGATCTCGTAGACCCGGGTGCGGACGGTGTCGCCCGGCTTGACCGGCGTCGCGGGCTTGGCCGGGGTGTCGTTGACCCGCACGTGGCCGCCACGGCAGGCGTCGGCCGCGTCGGCGCGGGTCTTGGTGAGCCGCACCGCCCACAGCCAGCGATCGACGCGCGTTGACTGCTTGGCCGACTCCATCGCGGTCCAGTGTGCCGTCCTGCGCGACGGGATAAGACTCCCGCGTGGACCACGGCATCATGATGTTCCCGACCGACTACGCCATCGACCCGGCCGAGCTGGCCAAGGAGGTGGAGGACCGGGGCTTCGACTCGCTCTGGTTCCCCGAGCACAGCCACATCCCGACGAAGCGCGAGTCGCCCTACCCGGGCGGGGGCGACCTGCCGAAGATGTACATCCACACCTACGACCCGTTCGTCGCCCTCACCGCCGCGGCGGCCGCGACGACGTCGCTCAAGGTCGCCACCGGCATCTGCCTGGTCATCCAGCGCGACCCGATCCACACGGCCAAGCAGGTCGCGAGCCTCGACCGCCTCTCGGGCGGACGCTTCCTGTTCGGCATCGGCGCCGGCTGGAACCGCGAGGAGATGGCCCACCACGGCGCGAACCCGAAGACGCGGATGCGCCTGATGGGCGAGCAGGTCAAGGCGATGAAGGAACTGTGGACGCAGGACGAGGCCGAGTTCCACGGCGAGTTCGTCGACTTCGCGCCGAGCTGGGCCTGGCCGAAGCCGATCCAGCAGCCGCACCCGCCGGTCTACGTCGGCGGCATGGGACCGGGCGTCGAGGACCGCATCCTCGACTACGGCGACGCCTGGCTGCCCCAGCGCGTCGGGCCCGACAACATCGGCGAGTTCGAGCAGCGCGCGAACGCCCTGCAGCAGCGCGCCGCCGACGCGGGTCGCGGCCCGATCCCGATGTCGCTCTTCGGCGCCGAGAGCTCGGCCGAGGCGCTCGACGGCTACCGCCGCATCGGCCTCGAGCGCGCGATCCACGGGGTCAGCTCCGCCGACCGCGACACCGTGCTGAAGGAGCTGGACGAGCTGGCGAAGGTCATCGGCTGAGCATGCCGACCCTCGACGTCGACGACGCGCGCCGCCGGTTCGCCGCGGCGCGCGTCGCGCGGCTCGCGACGGTCTCGGCGGACGGGCAGCCGCACCTCGTGCCCGTGGTGTTCGCGGTGGAGGGGGACCGCGTCCTCATGGCCGTCGACCAGAAGCCCAAGCGTCACCGCGGGCTCAAGCGCCTGCGCAACATGGACGACAACCCCGCCGTGTCGCTGCTCGCCGACCGCTACGACGACGACTGGAGCGCCCTCTGGTGGGTGCGCGCGGACGGCGTCGCGACGGTGTCCGACGACGAGGCCGACCTCGCCCGGGCCCGCGCGGCGCTGGGGGAGCGCTACCCCCAGCACCGCGCGGAGCCGCCGCAGGGTCCGGCGTTCACCGTCGAGGTGACGCGCTGGACGGGCTGGTCCTGGTCCTAGTGCTTGCCGGCCTGCAGGTGCTCGACGAACCAGTCGCGGGCGGCCGCCGAGGTGATCTCGAACCCCGGTCCCTGGTAGGCGTCGAAGTGGCCGCCCGGCGCGATCACGATCTTCTTCGGGTGCACCGCGGTCTCGTAGGCGGCGGCCGCGAGCTCGCCGGCGATGAGGCGGTCGTTCGGCGTCACGACCATCTGCACGGGCGTCGGTGAGATCAGCGGCAGGAACGCCCGCGGCTCGTAGCCCTGGAGCAGCTCGACCGACCGCAGCGTCACCTCGTTGCGCCACGACGGCGCCCGGTCGCGGGCCGTGCGGGTGAACCACTCGTACGAGTCCGGGGTCGGGAGCGCCGCCGGCTGTGTCGGGTCCTCGGTGACCACCGGCATCATCGCCGGCTCGCCCCCGCGGGCCCGCTCGAGGCGGTCGGCGGCGAACGCCTCCCACGTCGGGCCCCAGGCGTCGATGCGGACGAGCGACTCGAACCCACGGCGTCCCGACACCAGCGGTGCCTGGCCCGAGACGGCCTTGACGCGCCGGTCGATCGCGCCCAGCACGTACACGTGCCCGCCCGAGTAGCTCGAGCCCCAGGCGCCGATGCGGTCGGCGTCGACGTCGTCGCGGCTCTGCGCGTACGTGATCGCGTGCTGGTAGTCGCGGATCTGCTCCCAGGGGTCGATCTCCTGGCGCGGCTTGCCCGGCGCGGCGTCCGAGGCGCCGAAGCCGCGGTTGTCGAACACCACGCACGCCAGCCCCGCGGCCGCGAAGACCTCGGCGTAGTCGTCGAGGTGCTGCTCCTTGACCGCCGAGAAACCGTGGGCCATGACCACACAGGGGTGCCCGCCGTTCGCGTCACCGTCGGGTGCGTAGAACCACCCGCGCAGTGTCGCGCCCTCGGCGTCGAAAGAGATGTCCTCGCGCATCAGTGCGCTCCCGTCGTCGTCGATTCCGACGACGCCCAAGCGTGCTCTACGACCTTCGGCAGGGATACCCGCAACGGGATCACGACCTGGACACGCCCGGCTCGGACCGCAATGCGACCAGTTCGACCCGCCCTCAAGGCCACGGGAGGGGCTCAGGTTCTACCGTCTCGTCCTCGGGGGACCAGGCGGAGCACAGCCCCGAACTAGACCATCTAGGGCCTGACCCACGTGTCAGTCTGGGTCTCGGCAGGTCCGCCCATCCGTTCTAGGCTGGGCTGCTCTGGTCGAGCTCACCGACCTGCACCAGCTGACGATACTCAGGCCGTAACAACTCAGAGGGTTGAGCCGATGGTCGACGCGTGATGGTTCGGTGATCGACTTCGTGCTCGCTGCGGCCCTATTGGTCGGGTCCTCGAGAGCGCCCGTCGATCTCTGTCAAGACCCATTGCTTGCGCAAGCTTCTATCGAGACGACCCTGACGATCACGACAGACTCTGAGAAGCCGCACATTGTCAGCGACACGACAATCGTTGCGCCACGCGAGTGGTCCGGTACGGCCTCTCTCACGCATGCAGCCGGTTCTCCTGCTTTCGTTCAAGCGGTTGGTTGTTTTCTACCCGTCAACACCTCCTCATATCACGAGGACGCGCCGACTGTGACCGTGGCAGACGGAGAAGATTCGGTTGCGCTCGGCCGCTCCCTCGTCGGTGACGAGGTCACCATTCGCGACGTAGTCGCCGCGAATGCGGAGGACTCGACCACTGTGCCGAGTGAGCTTGATCTTTGGAAGATCGCCGATCTGACTCGAACGCCTTCTCGGTGTCTGCCGGGCGGGCCTACCGCGGTCGCAGCGACGGAGCTGCTCCTAGAGGTCTGCCCTATGGCTGGGCCTGTACGCGACGCACGCTGGCTAGTGCACGTGAACTTGACCGGTGCCTCTGTGTCTGAATCCTCAGAGACTCCGGTCGAATTCTCACCCGGCGCGTCTGCTTCCTGGCGGCCTACTTCTATAGCGGCTGGTCAGTCTTTCTGGCTCAATGTTCGGCTCCCTCCGCCCGTCGCACATTTCGTTTCTAGCAGCGCTGGTGGCGGAGTTGCGAGAGCAGCGATATCCATGAGCAATTTCTCGTTGTTCTTTATACTGCTTCTAGTCGGGTTGGTGGCGATTCGTCGTTCCGGAGGCGCCGCCTTTCTCGACGATCGTACGGCGTCGATGAGCCGTACGGGCCTGTGGTGGGGGTCGCTAGGATTATCCGCATGTTCTGTTATCGTTGCTACAGATATCGCATATGCGTTGTCCATTGATAAGGGGCCGCACTCCGAGTTTGCTCGATCTTCTGCCGTGACGACCTTGGTTCTGGTGGCGTTACTCGGGGTTGTCAGTTGGCAGCAGCGGAGGGTCGCTTACGCCGCAGTCGGCCTCGTTCTAGTCTTGTGTATAGTCGCATACTTCGGACCCGAGGTGACAGCACTCGAGACCGGCCAGACGGATCTAGCCCGCCACGAATATCTCGGCTTTTGGAAGACCACTGGCTATATCGGGAATATGGTGCTCGGCGCGCTAGTCGTAGGCGTGGTGATCTTCGCGCTCTGCGGAACGATAGCGCGGTGCTTGTCGATTATCGCCCAGTCGGAGAGTAGGCTCGATACTCTGTTGAGAGGGCGCTCATTCCGTATAGTTCTCGGTCTACTCACCGGTATTGCGGTCGCAGTCCAGTGGCTCCGTGTCGCCTACATGCAGTGGGAGCACCGCATTCTCGTGCCGGAGATCGGCGCCACGCCGCGAGAAATTCGTGATGTGCTACTCGGGCAGATGCCGTGGTTTGTGGACTTCCTGCTCCGCTGGCTGCCCCTCGCCTCAATCTACCTCAGTCTCTTACTTGCCGGAGTACTGCTTGTGGTGCGGAGGCGGAGCGCGCCCGGCGGATCAAGCTCCTTGGAGCCCCGTGGCGTTGAGGCTTTCCTTCTTATGATCATCTTCTCGGCAGGGTTGATCGGCATTTACGGCTCCTACCGGGGAGTCCAAGCGCCGATTGCCTTCATTGTCGGTATCCTATCTCTAAGGTTTGTCCTGGCGGAGCCGCGTCTCGCAAGCGAGGTCGTTAAGTCCGATCCGCTCGCCGTGCTCCCGGAGCGTCTCGAGGAGTTCCAAGTCGAGCAATTGCGACAGAGTAGCGCCGCGACGATGCACAATCAGAGAGGTGACGACCTGGAGAAGCGCTACCAGAAGGGTGCAATCTCGTCGGTCGGCTTTCTCTTCGAGCGCGCCGTTCATCCATTGGTGCGCCAGTTTGACCGGGTCCCACCAGCGACGGCAGCCGGCCAACGAGAATCGGGGCGATCTCAGCTAGAGATCGCTGTCGCTGTCGGACCTAGGGTGCATTGGTGGGAGAACGCGCTCTACGCAACCAAGATCGGCGCGGTTGTTGCTGCTCCGGTGGTTGCCTACGATGCCTATCGGCTATATCAGAACGGAGTGTTTGCTGGTGCGCTCACGTCACGTTCTGGATTGTTCGACCTGCTGCAGTCCGCCGCGGGAGAGCTCACGACCTGGTTGGCGGGAGCGTTCGCGCTGGGCGCGCTTTGGTCGCGGGTGCCAGGCCGCCGAGGCTTCCTGAAAGGCTTGGCGCTCGGAGTGGTTGTGCTCGCCGCGAGTGGAAGCGACGCGGCCGTAAGCTGGGCAGTGGGTCAGGCGCCCTTCATTGACTTCACAACCTTCCCGGTCCTCGTCTTTGGGTTTCTCGCCACGGTCGGTCTCGTCATGGACGTCGTCACTCTGAGGAAGATCGACCGAGAAAGATGGGAGCTGGCGGATCTCCTCCGACTTCGCGATACTCGATGGATTGCAACCTATGGGGCCACGCTTCTCATCGTGGCGTCCTCGGTTCTGCACTCAGTGCAAGAGGGCTTGCCCTTGACAAGTCAACTTACAGCAACCGTTGAGCAGGCGGTCGGTAGTGGGGGAGGCTCTACGGGCGTACTGGGTCGAGACGGTCAATGAGCGCCGACCCTTCGTCCTTTTTCACCAGCCCCGCTCGCGCCATTCCCCGATCTTCGGACGCTCGGCGCCGAGGGTCGTGTCGTCGCCGTGGCCGGGGTAGACGTGCGTGTCGTCGTCGAGCTGCCCGAAGACCTTGCCCTCGAGGTCGTCCATCAGCGACGCGAACTCCGCGGGGCCGGCCGTCTTGCCCGGGCCGCCGGGGAAGAGCGAGTCGCCGGTGAAGAGGTGCCCGTGGCCCGCGGGGTCGCGGTAGAGCAGCGCGATCGAGCCGGGGGTGTGGCCGTCGAGGTGGATGATCTCCACCCGCGAGCCGCCGAACTCGACAGCGTCGCCGTCGCCCACCGTCCGGTCGGGCGCAACGGGCAGCTCGGGCGCGTCGGCCTCGCCGGCGTAGGTGGTGGGGGAGAGGGCCTTCACGGCGTCCTCGAGGGACTGCACGTGGTCCCAGTGCTTGTGCGTGGTCGCCAGCTGCGTCAGCTTGCCGCGGTCGGCGACGGTGTCGACGGTGTCGAGCAGGCGGTCGATCTCGTTGGCGGCGTCGATGAGCAGCGCCTCGCCGGACCCGTGGTCCACGAGCACGTAGGCGTTGTTGTCCATCGGCCCGACCGACACCTTGGTGATCGAGACGTCCTGCAGGTCGCGCCGCGCGGCGGGGCCGCCGGGCTCGACATGGCCGGTGTACTGGTCGAGGAGGTCCACGCGCGGGAGCCTAGCGCCGGACGGGCTTGTGGCCCGCCTTCCGCAGGGCGTCGGGGCTCAGCGTCTCGCCGCAGTCCTCGCAGTGCGGCACCTCGTCCTCGCTCATCACCACGGCGCGGTGCCGGCACGCGGCGCCCGCGTCCCCGCTCCAGCCCCTCCGCGACCGCAGCCGGGCCAGGTCCGCCGGGTCGATCTCGCTCATCGCTCCATGCTGCCTCAGGGACGCCAGGCCGGGTCGCGGCCCGCGACGGCCACGACGCGGTCGAGCAGCGCGGCGTCGTCGGGGACGGGGACCTCGTCGCCGAACGCCGACCCGCGTCCGAGCGGCGCCATCTGCTGCATGGCCTCGAGCATCTCGGCGAGGACGGCGTCGTCCCAGGTCACCTTCTCGCCGAGACCGCGGGACAGGTCCCAGGCGTGGAGCACGAGCTCGCAGAGCACCATCGTGCCCACCATCGACGCCGGCAGCTCGGACGCCGTCATCGTCGTCGTCCCTTCCCACGCGGACGGGTCGCTCCAGACGGCGACCATGTCGTCGCGCCCGGCGTCGAGGGTGGCGACCCAGTCGCCCTCGGCCTTCGGCGTTCCGGCCGCGGGCGGGGTCCTGCGGCCGGAGCCCGCGAGCACGGGCGTCCAGGTCATCATGTGCTCGGCGAGGTCGCGGACGGTCCACTCCTCGCAGGGGACGGGGGCGCCCAGGCGCTCGGCGGCGCGGGCGACGAGCTTCTCGTGCGGGGCCGCGGCGGCGACGACGAGGTGCGGCCGGGGCGTGAAGTCGGGGAACACGAGGCAGGACGCTAGCGACACCGCCGGCCCGGGTCATGGAGGAACGCGACAGGTGCAGGACCGCGATCCGCGCGAGCTGGGCGGGCACTGGCGCACCGCCCAGCGGATCGCCGTGCACGAGCCCGACGAGCGCCTCGCCCCGTGGGTGCAGCGGATCTGGACCGCGTCGTGGGACTACGCCGAGCCCTACCGCCAGAAGATGGTCCCCCTGCCGCAGGTGCACGTGTCGGTCATCGGCGGGGGCACGCCCCGTGTCGTCGGGCCCCGGAGCCGGCACATGGTGCGCGAGCTCGTCGGACGCAGCTCCGTGGTCGGGGCGGCGTTCCGGCCCGGGGTGTTCCGGTCGGTGGCCGGGCAGCCGGTCGGCGCCCTGGCCGACCGCGAGCTCGACGCCGCGGAGCTCCCCGCCCTCGCGGGCCGCCCGCCCTTCGACGGCGACCTCGCCGCCTGGCTGCGCGCCCACCTGCCCGACGGCGAGCCGCCCCGCGCCGCGCAGCAGGCCGGCGAGCTCGTCGCGCAGGTCGCCGCCGACCCGACGATCGCGCGCGTCGACCGGCTCGCGGCGTCCGCCGGGCTGGGCATGCGCACGCTCCAGCGGCTGTTCGCCGAGCACGTCGGACTGGGCCCCAAGTGGGTCATCCGGCGCTACCGGCTGGAGGAGGTCGTCGGGCGCCTCGAGGCCGGGGGACGGGTGGACTGGGCGGACCTGGCCGCGACGCTCGGCTACGCCGACCAGGCGCACCTCTCGCGCGACTTCGCGGACCTGTTCGGTGAACCGCCCACCTGGTACGCCCGGCGCTACCCGCCCGACCGATGACGCTGCTGACCACACTGACGGCCCAACCGGTCGTCGCCCCGGAGGCCCGACCGGTCGCGCGGGACGGAGGCCGGACGGCCGTTGTCGGGGGTCGCTCCTAGCATGGAGGGGACCGGGGGAAGAGACACACAGTGCGGCGTGTTGTCACCCCGGCACGTCTCGCCCCGAGCCTGGAGGCCCCGCACGTGGTCGATCGTCTCGTCGTCCAGGGCGCCCGTGAGCACAACCTCACGGGCGTCGATCTCGACCTGCCCCGCGACAGCCTGGTCGTCTTCACCGGCCTGTCGGGCTCCGGCAAGTCGAGCCTGGCGTTCGACACGATCTTCGCCGAGGGCCAGCGCCGGTACGTCGAGTCGCTGTCGGCGTACGCGCGCCAGTTCCTCGGCCAGATGGACAAGCCCGACGTCGACTTCATCGAGGGCCTCTCGCCCGCGGTGTCGATCGACCAGAAGTCCACGAGCCGCAACCCGCGGTCCACGGTCGGCACCATCACCGAGGTCTACGACTACCTGCGGCTCCTCTACGCGCGCGCCGGCACGCCGCACTGCCCGACGTGCGGCGAGGTGATCTCGAAGCAGACGCCGCAGCAGATCGTCGACCAGGTGCTCGAGATGGAGCCGGGCCGCCGGTTCCAGGTCCTCGCGCCGGTCATCCGCGGCCGCAAGGGCGAGTACGTCGACCTGTTCAGCCAGCTCCAGGGCCAGGGCTACTCCCGCGTGCTGGTCGACGGCACGGTGTATCCCCTCGCCGAGCCGCCGACGCTGAAGAAGCAGGAGAAGCACGACATCGCGGTGGTGGTCGACCGCCTGTCGGTGAAGTCGAGCGCCAAGCAGCGGCTCACCGACTCGGTCGAGACCGCGCTGCGCCTGGCCGAGGGCATCCTCGTGCTCGACTTCGTCGACCTCCCCGACGACGACCCGGACCGCGAGCGCCGCTTCTCCGAGCGCATGGCGTGCCCCAACGGCCACCAGCTGCAGGTGGACGACCTCGAGCCGCGCGCCTTCTCCTTCAACTCGCCCTACGGCGCCTGCCCCACGTGCGCCGGCCTGGGCATCAAGAAGGAGGTCGACCCCGAGCTGCTGGTGCCCGACGACGAGCTCTCGCTCGCCGACGGGGCCATCGCGCCGTGGGCGATCGGCCAGTCCGCGGAGTACTTCACCCGCCTGCTCACGGCGCTGTCCGAGCAGGTCGGGTTCCGGATGGACGCCCCGTGGCGCAAGCTGCCGGCGCGGGTCCAGAAAGCCGTGCTGCACGGCTCCGAGGACCAGGTGCACGTGCGCTACCGCAACCGCTACGGCCGCGAGCGCTCGTACTACGCGTCGTTCGAGGGCGTCGTGCCGTTCCTCGAGCGCCGGCTCGACCAGGCGGAGTCCGAGAGCGCCCGCGAGCGCTACGAGGGCTACATGCGCGACGTGCCGTGCCCGGCGTGCGGCGGAACGCGCCTCAAGCCCGAGATCCTGGCCGTGACGCTGCGCCACGAGACGCTCGGCGACCGCTCGATCGCCGACGTCTGCGCGCTCTCGGTGGCCGACTGCGCCGAGTTCATGACCGGCCTCGTCCTCGGCCACCGCGAGCAGGTCATCGCCGGCGCGGTGCTCAAGGAGATCGGCGCCCGGCTGGGCTTCCTGCTCGACGTCGGGCTCGACTACCTGTCGCTGGCCCGGGCCGCGGCGACGCTGTCCGGCGGCGAGGCCCAGCGCATCCGGCTCGCGACGCAGATCGGGTCCGGCCTGGTCGGCGTGCTCTACGTCCTCGACGAGCCCTCGATCGGGCTGCACCAGCGCGACAACCGCCGGCTGATCGACACGCTGTCGCGGCTGCGCGACCTCGGCAACACGCTGATCGTCGTCGAGCACGACGAGGACACGGTCCGCGCGTCCGACTGGGTCGTCGACATCGGCCCCGGCGCCGGCGAGCACGGCGGGCGCGTCGTCTACTCCGGGCCGGTCGAGGGCCTCGAGAAGAGCGAGGAGTCGCTCACCGGGGCCTACCTGGCGGGCCGGGAGCAGATCCCGGTGCCGCAGATCCGCCGGCCGATCGACAAGAAGCGCCAGGTCGGCGTCGTCGGCGCCCGCGAGCACAACCTGCACGACGTCGACGTCGCGTTCCCGCTCGGCTGCCTCGTGTCGATCACCGGGGTGTCCGGGTCGGGCAAGTCGACGCTGGTCAACGACATCCTCGCCACGGTGCTGGCCAACAAGCTGAACAAGGCGCGCCAGGTCCCCGGCCGGCACACCCGCGTCACCGGCATCGAGCACCTCGACAAGCTGGTCCGGGTCGACCAGTCGCCGATCGGGCGCACGCCGCGGTCCAACCCGGCGACCTACACCGGCGTGTGGGACCACATGCGCAAGCTCTTCGCGTCCACCAACGAGGCCAAGGTGCGCGGCTACGGGCCCGGCCGGTTCTCGTTCAACGTCAAGGGCGGGCGCTGCGAGGCGTGCGCGGGCGACGGCACGATCAAGATCGAGATGAACTTCCTGCCGGACGTGTACGTGCCGTGCGAGGTCTGCAAGGGCGCGCGGTACAACCGCGAGACCCTCGAGGTGCACTACAAGGGCAAGAACGTGGCCGAGGTCCTCGACATGCCGATCGAGGAGGCCGCCGAGTTCTTCAAGCCGATCGGTGCGATCCACCGGCACCTGCAGACGCTCACCGAGGTCGGCCTGGGCTACGTGCGCCTCGGCCAGCCGGCGCCGACGCTCTCGGGCGGCGAGGCGCAGCGCGTCAAGCTGGCCTCGGAGCTGCAGAAGCGCTCCATGGGCCGCACGATCTACATCCTCGACGAGCCCACGACGGGCCTGCACTTCGAGGACATCCGCAAGCTGCTCGGCGTCATCAACGGGCTGGTCGACAAGGGCAACACGGTCCTCGTCATCGAGCACAACCTCGACGTCATCAAGGTGTCCGACTGGGTCGTGGACATGGGCCCGGAGGGCGGCAACAACGGCGGCACCGTCGTCGCCCAGGGCACGCCGGAGCAGGTCGCGGGGGTGCCCGAGAGCTACACGGGCCAGTTCCTCTCGAAGCTCATCGAGCCCGAGACGACGCCGGTCCGGCGCAGCCGCGCCAAGAAGGCCGGCTGACCCGCCGCGGGGGAACACCGCAGCGCCCTGGTACGTTGTGAGGTGAGCGACCAGCTCGGTGGGTGTTTTCGCGTCCATCGAGCGGCAAGTGGAGCCCCGGCTCCCACCCGTCCGCCGTCCAGGCGAGCGGGTTCCGGTCCGGTGGTCGAGGCGCGCCAGTGCCCCGACCACGCCGTCTCCCGATGGGAGACGTGGATCGGTCGACCGTGGGCCCTGCCGCCACCTCCCGTGGCGCGGGGCCCGACGTTCATCGGGGCTGCTCGTGCCGGGTCGCAGAGACAGTGTCACGGACCCGAGGAGAGCTCATCAGCACAGAGACCCGCATCAACGAACGCATCCGCGTTCCCGAGGTGCGACTGGTCGGCCCCAACGGGGAGCAGGTCGGGATCGTCCGCATCGAGGACGCCCTGCGCCTGGCCCGTGAGGCCGACCTCGACCTGGTCGAGGTGGCCGCCCAGGCCCGCCCGCCGGTCTGCAAGCTCATGGACTACGGCAAGTTCAAGTACGAGAGCGCGCAGAAGGCCCGCGAGTCGCGGCGCAACCAGCAGCAGACGGTGATCAAGGAGCAGAAGCTCCGACCGAAGATCGACCCTCACGACTACGAGACGAAGAAGGGTCACGTGACCCGCTTCCTCGGGCAGGGTCACAAGGTCAAGGTCACCATCATGTTCCGCGGCCGCGAGCAGTCGCGCCCGGAGCTGGGCTTCCGCCTCCTGCAGCGCCTCGCCGAGGACGTCGGTGAGCTCGGCTACGTCGAGGCGACGCCGAAGCAGGACGGCCGGAACATGACCATGGTCCTGGCGCCGAACAAGAAGCCGCAGAAGGCCCCGCGCGCCGGGTCCGACGCGCAGCAGGAAGTGCAGCAGGAGCCGGCTCCCGAGCCGGCCGGCTGACACCGCGTACGACCGGCCGCACCCACCCCCCGGGGTGGGCGCGGCCGGGTATCCGGGCGCCCGTACCGTCCTCCCCGAGGGGCCGGAGCGGACGTCGAACCAGAAGAGCAGGACAGGATCCATGCCGAAGAACAAGTCGCACAGCGGCACCAAGAAGCGCATCAAGGTGACCGGCAGCGGCAAGCTGCTGCGCGAGAAGGCGGGCAAGCGCCACCTGCTGGAGAAGAAGTCCAGCCACAAGACGCGCCAGCTCTCCGGCAACGAGGCCGTCGCGCCCCAGGACACCGGTCGCGTCAAGCGCCTGCTCGGCGGGCTCTGAACCACCCCCCGAACTCGCCGAACCCGCTCGGGCGGAACACCCTCCGCCCCTGATTCGATCGAAGGCAGGACCACGTGGCACGCGTGAAGCGCGCGGTCAACGCGCAGAAGAAGCGGCGCACCACCCTGGAGATGGCCAGCGGCTACCGCGGCCAGCGCTCCCGGCTCTACCGCAAGGCCAAGGAGCAGACGCTCCACTCGCTGACGTACGCCTACCGCGACCGCAAGCAGCGCAAGGGCGACTTCCGGCAGCTCTGGATCACCCGCATCAACGCCGCGGCGCGCTCCAACGACATGACCTACAACCGGTTCATGCAGGGCCTCAAGCTCGCGGGCGTCGAGGTCGACCGCAAGAACCTCGCGGAGATCGCCGTGTCCGACCCGGCGGCGTTCACCGCGCTCGTCGAGGTCGCCCGTGCGGCCGTTCCCGCCGACAAGAACGCCGGGGACAAGAACGCGAAGAACGAGGACGCCGCCTGACCGGCACCCTCACCGAACGCACGCCGCGCGTCGCCGCAGCCCGCAAGCTGCTGCGGCGCGCGGCGCGTGTCGAGGCCGGGCGCTTCCTCGTCGAGGGCGTCCGCCCGGTGCACGAAGCGCTGACCTGGGCCGACGAGCAGCCCGGGCGCGTGCACGACCTCTTCCTCACCGACGCCGTCGCCGACCGGGACCCCACGCTGGAGGACCGGGCGACGGCCCTCGGCGTCCGCGTCGCCCGTGTCACCGAGAAGGCCGCGGCCGGTCTCTCGGACACCGTGAGCCCCCAGGGCGTCGTCGCCGTCTGCTCCACGGTCGCCGTCGGGCTCGACGCGGCCCTGGCCGGCACGCCGCGCCTGGTCACCGTGCTCGTCGGCGTCGCCGACCCCGGCAACGCCGGCACCGTCATCCGCACCAGCGACGCGGCGGGCGCCGACGCCGTGGTCCTCGCGGGTGACGCCGTCGACCCGCACAACGGCAAGTGCGTGCGCTCGACGATGGGCAGCCTGTTCCACCTCCCGCTCGCGGTGTCCCGCGACGTGGACGCGGTCGTCACGGCGCTGCGGGAGCGCGGCCTGACCCTGCTCGCGGCCGCCGGCGACGGCGAGACCGTCCTCGACGCCTCCGCCGACGCCCTGCTCGCGGAGCCGACGGCGTGGCTGCTGGGCAGCGAGGCGCACGGCCTCGACGACCGGACCGCGGCGCTCGCCGACCACCGCGTCCGCGTCCCGATCCACGGCCGCGCCGAGAGCCTCAACCTGGCGACCGCGGCGGCCGTGTGCCTCTACGCGTCGGCGCGCGCGCACCACTGACCGACCGCGTTCGACCTGCTCCGATACCATCGGCGGGCACCCGAGCCTCAGGAGCGAGACGACCTCGATGTCCGGCACCAACGACCTCTACGACCCCAAGCAGGTCGCGGCGCTCGACCCCGAGACGCTCGACGCCGCCCGGGCGGACGCCTCGGCGGCGTTCGCGGGCGCGGGCACGCTCGAGGCGCTCACCGCCCTCAAGCCCGCCCACCTCGGCGACCGCTCGCCGGTGCTGACGGCGCGCCGCGAGATCGGGGCGCTGCCGCCGCAGGCGCGCTCGGAGTCGGGCAAGCGGGTCAACGAGGTCCGCGTGGCCATCCAGACCGCGTACGACGAGCGCCACGAGGTGCTCTCCGCGGAGCGCGACGAGCGGATGCTGGCCGAGGAGGCCGTCGACGTCACGCTGCCCGGCGACCGCCACCCGCGCGGCAGCCGCCACCCGCTCACGCAGCTCTCCGAGCGGATCGCGGACATCTTCGTGGCGATGGGCTACGAGGTGGCCGAGGGCCCCGAGGTCGAGTCGGAGTGGTTCAACTTCGACGCCCTGAACTTCCTGCCCGACCACCCGGCGCGCACGATGCAGGACACTTTCCACGTCGAGCCCGCCGAGGCCCGCCAGGTGCTGCGCACCCACACCTCGCCGGTGCAGATCCGCGCCCTGCTCGAGCGCGACCTGCCCGTCTACGTCGTGTGCCCCGGGCGGACGTTCCGCACCGACGAGCTCGACGCGACCCACACCCCGGTCTTCCACCAGATCGAGGGCCTGGCGATCGACAAGGGCCTCACCATGGCCCACCTCAAGGGCACGCTCGACGCGTTCGCGCGCGCCATGTTCGGCGAGGAGTCGACGATCCGCCTGCGGCCGTCGTACTTCCCGTTCACCGAGCCCTCGGCCGAGCCCGACGTCTGGTTCCCGCAGAAGAAGGGCGGCGCCGGCTGGGTCGAGTGGGGCGGCTGCGGCATGGTCGACCCGAACGTCCTGCGCGCCTGCGGCGTCGACCCCGACGTCTACTCCGGCTTCGCGTTCGGAATGGGCCTCGAGCGCACGCTGATGTTCCGCAACGGCCTGCCCGACATGCGCGACATGGTCGAGGGCGACGTGCGGTTCACCTCGGCGTTCGCGGTCGAACCCTGAGCCGCCGCCCTCCGCCTCCCAGCACCAGAAAGGCCCGGTAAGCCGTGCGCGTCCCCGTCTCGTGGCTCCTCGAGCACGTCGACCTGTCCTCCCAGGAGGGACCCGAGCTCTCGGCCGACGCCGTCGGCGAGGCGCTCATCCGGGTCGGCCTCGAGGTCGAGGACGTCGTCCCGGTCCCGACGACCACCGGCCCGCTCGTCGTCGGCCGCGTCGCGTCGATCGAGGAGCTCACCGAGTTCAAGAAGCCGATCCGGTACTGCCGGGTCGACGTGGGCCCGGAGCACAACGAGGCCGACGGGGACCACGCGGGCACCCGCGGGATCGTCTGCGGCGCGACCAACTTCGCCGAGGGCGACCTCGTCGTGGTGGCCCTGCCCGGCGTCGTGCTGCCCGGCGACTTCGCGATCGCGGCGCGGAAGACCTACGGCCACGTCTCCGACGGCATGATCTGCGCCCTGGACGAGCTCGGCCTCGGCGACGACCACAGCGGCATCCTCGTGCTCCCGCCCGGCACGGCCGACCCCGGCGACGACGCCGCGGAGCTGCTCGGCCTCGGCGACGCGGTGCTCGACATCGCCGTGACGCCCGACCGCGGCTACTGCCTCTCGGTCCGAGGCCTGGCCCGTGAGCTCGCGTGCGCCCTCGACGCGCCGTACGGCGACCCCGCGGCGCTCGGGCACGGCCTGCCCGCCGAGGACGGCGAGGCGTGGCCCGTCCGCCTCGACCCCGCGTCCGGCTGCCGGCGCTTCGTCGCCCGCCGCGTCACCGACCTCGACCCGACCGCGCCGTCGCCGTGGTGGATGCGCCGGCGCCTGCTGCTGTGCGGGGTCCGCCCGATCTCGCTGGCCGTCGACGTCACCAACTACGTGATGCTCGAGCTGGGCCAGCCGATGCACGCCTACGACGCGGCCACGGTGACAGGCGACGTCGTCGTCCGGCGGGCCGCGGCCGACGAGAAGATCACCACGCTGGACGACGCGCAGCGGGCGCTCGACGTCGACGACGTCGTCGTCACCGACGACTCCGGGCCGATCGGCCTCGCGGGCGTCATGGGCGGCGCGAGCACCGAGGTCGGCACCGGGACCTCGGACGTCCTGCTCGAGGCCGCCTGCTGGGACGCGCCGTCGGTGGCCCGCGCGGCGCGGCGCCACCGGCTGCCCAGCGAGGCCGCCCGCCGCTTCGAGCGCGAGGTCGACCCGGGCGTCGCGCGCGCCGCCACCGACCGGGCGGCCTGGCTGCTCGCGCACTACGGGAGCGCGACCGTCACCGCCGGCGTCACCGACGAGGGCGGCGTGCCGGCCCCGGAACCCGTCGTCATGGCCCTCGACCTGCCCGACCGCGTCGCCGGCACGCGCTACGAGCGCGGCGCCGTGGTGCGCCGGCTGAACCAGATCGGCTGCGCGGTCGAGGTCGCCGCCGCCGACCCGGGCGACAGCGGCGGCGCGGGCCTGCGTGCGGTGCCCCCGACGTGGCGCCCCGACCTGACGCGCCCGGCCGACCTCGTCGAGGAGGTCCTGCGCCTCGAGGGCTACGCCGGCATCCCGTCCGAGCTGCCCGCCGCGCAGCCCGGCACCGGCCTCACGCTGGGCCAGCGCCGCCGCCGCCAGGTGTCGCGGGCGCTGGCCGACGCGGGGTACGACGAGGTCCTGCCCTCGCCGTTCGTCGCGCCCGCCGTGTTCGACGCCTTCGGCCTCGACGCCGACGACGACCGCCGGAACGCCCTGCGGCTGGCCAACCCGCTCGACGCCGACCGCTCGCTGATGGCCACGACGCTGCTGCCGGGCCTGCTCGACGCCGTGGTCCGCAACGTCTCCCGTGGCCTGCGCGACCTCGCGCTCTACCAGGTCGGCCAGGTCGTGCGTCCCGGTCCCGGTGACCCGCCGGCCGCGCCGGTGCTGCCCGTCGACCACCGTCCGAACGCCGCGGCGATCGCGTCGGTGCTCGAGGGCCTGCCCGCCCAGCCGCTGCGCGTCGGCGCGGTGCTCGCCGGGGCGTGGGAGCGCGCGGGCTGGTGGGGGCCGGGTCGTGCCGCCGACTGGGCGGACGCGATCGAGGCCGCCCGTCTCGTGGGCCGCGTGTACGGCGCGGAGCTGACGGTGGCCTCCGACGTGCACGCGCCCTGGCACCCCGGCCGCTGCGCGGCGCTGTGGTTCGGCGACGTGCTCGTCGGGCACGCCGGCGAGCTGCACCCGAAGGTCCTCGAGGCCCTCGGCCTGCCCGCCCGGACCTGCGCGATGGAGGTCGAGCTCGACCGGCTCCCGCTCGCCGAGGACCGCCCGGTGCCCGCCGTGTCGTCGTTCCCGCCGGTGCTGCTCGACGTGGCCCTCGTGCTCGACGAGGCCGTGCCGGCCGCGACGGTCGTCTCGGCGCTGCGCGACGGCGGCGGCGACCTCGTGGAGGACGTGCGCCTGTTCGACGTCTACGCCGGCCCGCAGGTGGGGGAGGGCAAGCGCTCGCTCGCCTTCGCCCTGCGCCTGCGCGCCCCCGACCGGACGCTGACCCTGGAGGAGGCGTCCGCCCGCCGCGACGCGGCCGTCGAGACGGCGTCCGAGCGGGTCGGGGCGCGCCTGCGTTAGGCGGTGGCGCCGCGGACGATCCAGTCGAGGGTGACCTCGAGGTCCGCGCGCAGCTCCGGCGGGTTCAGGTTGGCGTCGTCGGCGGTGGCGAGCGCGGCGTAGCCCAGCGTGCTGACGATCAGCGCGCGCACCACCCGGCCCGCCGCCGCGTCGTCGACGCCGAGGCGGGCGAGCAGGACCGTCATCGCCGCGCCGAGCGCGCGGGCCTGCGGGCCGCGGGCGCCCTGGCGCGCGAGGTAGAGCGGCACCAGGTCGGCGTGGCGCGCGAGCAGGTCGAACGTCGCGAGCATGACCTCGCGGAGCCCGGCGACCGGCTCGGCGTCCGGGGGCGGGGGATCGAGCGCGCCGAGCAGGTCGTCGAGGAGCGCGTCGACCAGCGCGTCCTTGTCGGCGACGTGGCTGTAGAGCGCGTTGGGGGCGACGCCGAGCTCCCCGGCGACCGAGCGCATCGAGAGCCCGGGCAGTCCGCGCTCGGCGAACACCCTCTTCGCGGCGGTGAGCACGGCCTCGTGGCTGAGTCCGGCACGCTGACCCGGGGTCCTGGGCATGGACGAACTGTACACCGTCCAGTATGCTGGACACCGTACAGTTCGACGCATTCGAGGAGCTCATCGTGGTCGAGACCGGAACCGCAGCCGGAGTGCCCTTCATCGCCGTCGCGCCGGACAGCGGGCCGCGAGACGACGCCCCGGTCGTCGTCGGCTGGCACCTCATGGACGCGCCGCGCAGCGAGGCGGCGTTCGCGGCGGCGCTCCCGCTCGCGGGCCTCGACGCGTGGCGGATCTACCTGGGCCTGCCGAAGATGGGCGCGCGGCTGCCCGCGGGCGGCATGGACGAGCTCATGGCCCTCGGCTACGAGGACGCGGTCATGCTCATGCACGGACCGGTCAACGACGAGGCCGCCGGCGAGTTCGACGCGGCGCTGGGCGCGCTGCGCGAGCGCTTCGGGATCGGCGGGCCGCTGGGCCTGTTCGGCGGGTCGGCGGGGGCCGGTGTGGCGCTCGAGGTCACGACGCGGCGCGACGACGTCACCGCGCTCGTCGGCGTCAGCCCGCTGATCCAGCTGCGGCCGGTGGTCGCGACGCTCGGGAAGCTCTTCGGCGTCGACTACCGGTGGGGGCCGGAGTCCGACGCCGTCGCCGACCGGATGGACTACGTCGCGCGCGTGGGCAAGCTCGGGACGACGCCGACGCTGCTCGTCGTCGGGGCCGAGGACGAGCCGACGGCGTTTCTCGAGCCCGCGCGGGACCTCGTGGCCGGCGCGGACGGGCCGGCGGACCTCGTCGTCATCGACGGCATGGGTCACGCGCTGGCCGAGGAGCCGGGCCTCGAGCCGGCGCCGCAGACGCCGCACGCCGCGGAGGTCGACGCGCACGCCGTCGCGTGGTTCCGGCAGCATCTGGGCGCATGAGCGCGCGGCGGGTCTCGGAGGTCGGGCTGCTGCGGTTGGTCGCTCTCGGGATCGTCGGATCGAGGACGGACGACGTCGCCGAGGTGGTCCGCCACCTCGGCGCCGTGCAGGCCCAGGACCTCCCGGGCGCGCTGACGTCCCTGGCGCTGCGGACGGCGAGCCGGTCGCGTGAGGCCGTCGTGGCGGCGTGCGACGCCGGGCAGGTCGTCCGCAGCTGGCCGATGCGCGGGACGCTGCACCTCGTCCCCGCCGAGGACCTCGGCTGGATGCTCCCGCTGGGCACGCCGCGCCCGCAGGTCCAGGCGGCGCGCCGTCGTGTCGAGCTGGGCCTGACCGAGGCCGACGTCGAGCGCGCCGGCGAGCTGGCCCTCGGTGCCGTCCCGGCCACGCGCGAGGCGCTGTTCGCGGTCTGGGAGCAGGCGGGCCTCGAGCCCGTGAAGGGCCGGGGCTACCACCTGCTCGGCACGCTGGCGTCGCGAGGACTGCTGTGCTTCGGGCCCTTCCGCGAGGGGGAACCGGTCATCGTCGACGTGGCGCGCTGGATCCCCGCGCCCCGGCGCCTCGAGCGCGACGAGGCGCTGGGGGAGTGGGCGCGGCGCTACTTCCGCTCGCACGGGCCGGCCACGCGGAACGACTTCCTGCGCTGGACCACCATGCCGGCCGCCGACGTCGACACCGGTCTCGCGATCGCGCGCCCGGAGCTCGCGAGCCTGGACGTGGACGGCACCGAGTACCTCCTGGACCCGGCGGTGCCCGACGTCCTCGCGGCGCACCGCCGCCAGGCCCTCGGCGTGCACCTGCTCCCGGGCTTCGACGAGTTCGTCCTCGGTTACGGCCGGCGCGACGACGTCCTCGACGCCGAGCACTTCGAGCGAATCGTCCCCGGGGGCAACGGGGTCTTCCGCGCCACGGTCGTCCACCGCGGCCGGATCGTGGGGACGTGGGCGGCGCCCCGGAAGCGCCTGGAGGTCTCGCCGTTCGGGACCCTCGACGAGCGGACCGAGGCGGCGGTCACCCGCGCGCACGCCCGTCTTCCCTGAGGACCGTTCGTCGCCGTTCCTGAGAGCCCAGCGGTCCGTTCTTCCACCGTTCGGGCGATCACCCGACCGGTGACCGCGCGATGGCGGGTGGTGACCGGGTCGTGGCGCGTCGTGTTCTCAGGTGCGCCCCCCGCCATGATCCGTCCCCCTAGCGTGACCTGGCCGTGACCCGGGGGCTCCCCCTCGCCCGGGCCGGCCGCCTCGACCCCGATCAGCGAGGAGCACCTGCATGTCCAGCGCGCCCGACGAGCCGCCCCTCCCCGAGGCTCCCGACAGCTCCGGTGGCGCCTGGGCCACCGCGGACTTCGTGGTCGGCCGCGGCGTGCTGCTCGTCATCGGCCCCATCATCGTCGCGCTGTTCTGGGTGTTCGGCGCCCTGCCCAACTGGGGCGCCGCGGCGCTCGGTGGCTTCCTGTGCGTCGTGGCGGTCGTCTTCCTCGCCCGGCTGCGGTCCCGCGAGACGGGCGAGGGCGCCGAGGGTGCCCGGGTGCTCGTCGTCGGCGGCGGCTACGCCGGACTCGTCGCGGCGCGCGCGCTGCAGGCCCGCCTGCCCGGCGGCACGCGGGGCGGGCGCCACCTCGGTCCCGGCGCCGCCACGACCGGCATCGCGGGCATCACGGTGGTCGACCCGCAGGCGCACATGACCTACCAGCCGTTCCTGCCCGAGGCGTCGGCCGGCGCGATCGAGCCGCGGCACCTCACCGTCCCGCTGCGCCGCGCCCTGCGCCGCTGCGACGTGATCACCGGGTCGGTCGCGGCGGTCGACGACGCCTCGCGCCGCGCGGTGGTCAGCCTCCCCGACGGCGGCACCCGCGAGATCGGCTACGACGTCCTCGTCGTCGCGCCCGGCACGGCGCCCCGGCGCCTGCCCATCCCCGGTCTCGAGGACCGCGCGCTCCCGTTCCGGTCGGTGACCGACGCCCTCGCCCTGCGCGAGCACGTCCTGTCCCGGCTGGACGCCGCGGCGTCGACGACCGACCCGGCCGAGCGCCGCCGCCTGCTGACCTTCACCGTGATCGGCGGCGGGTTCGCGGGCCTCGAGGTGCTCGGCGAGCTCGAGGACATGACGCGGCGCGCCGCGAAGCACCAGCCCGGCTACGTCGCCGAGGAGATCCAGTGGGTGCTCCTCGAGGCCGCCGGGCGGATCATGCCCGAGGTCAGCCCGGCGCTCGCCGCCCGCGTGCACGCCCAGCTGCTGCGCCGCGGGATCGAGGTCCGGGTCGGCGCCAAGATCACGTCGGCGCACGGCGGGACCGTCGTCCTCGCCGGTGGGCCGACCTTCGCCACCGACACGATCGTCGTCGCCGCCGGCTCCGTGCCGAACCCGCTGCTCGAGCGCACCGACCTGCCCCTGGACTCGCGGGGCCGGGTGCGCTGCGCGACGACCCTGCAGGTCCGCGACCGCGCCCACGTCTTCACCGCCGGCGACTGCGCCGCGGTCCCCGACGTGACCGTGCCCGCCCCGCGCGACGGCGAGCCGATCACCACCGCGCCGACGGCCCAGCACGCGGTGCGCCAGGCGCGCCTGCTCGCCCGCAACATCGACGCGTTCCTCGCCGGGCGGCTGCTGCGCGGCTACCGCCACAAGAACTCGGGGGCCGTGGCCGGTCTGGGCCGCCGGCGCGGTGCGGCCCAGATCGGCCCGCTGCGGATGACGGGCTGGCCGGCGTTCATGCTGCACCGCGCCTACCACCTGTGGGCCATGCCGACCGCGGACCGCACCGTCCGCATCGCCCTCGACTGGCTGGTGTCCGGGCTGCTGGGCCGCGACCTCGTCGCCGTCGGGCGCCGCGACGCCGCCCCGCTGCCCGACACCGACGCCCCGCCCACGGTCGTGCCGCCCGCCGAGGTGGAGGAGCCGGTCGCCGGGCCCCAGACGCCCGCCGACCCGCCGACCGGGGCAGCCCCGATCTCAGGGCCGGTCCCGGCGCCGGCCCCGACCTGGGGCGCGGACCCGGCCGCGACCGGGTCCCAGCCGGTCGGGCACCGCGCGGCCACCCCGACCCCGGCCGCGGGGAGCGCGACCGACTCCCAGGGCATCCCGGCGATGCAGATCGCCGCGAGCCAGTCCGGCGGCATCCCGGCGGTGCGCGAGCCGCACCCGTCGTTCCCGCCGTTCCGGGAGCCGTTCGCCGAGCCGTTCCCGGCGGGGTCGTTCTCGTCGGACCTGTCCTCGGAAGCGACCTTCCGCGACCTCACGCCGTCGCTGTCCTTCGGCGCGCCGTCCGACACCGGGTCCTTCCGCGAGCCGCACCCGTCGTTCCCGTCGACCCCGAGCGACGAGACCCAGGACAGCGGGCCCCGCGCGCCGTACCCGTCGACGAGCCGCCCGCGCCACTCCCTGCGGACCGATCACCGCGCCAACTGAGACGATTACTGGCTGGTATCTCTCGCTGCGCGAGCGATACCAGCCAGTAATCGCTCGACCCGCGTGATCGCATGACCCCGTGCACGTCGAGTTCTCGAAGCGTCCGGACGGCGGGTCGCTCGCACTGATCGACCGCGGCGACGGCGTGACGCTCCGCCTGCGGTCCTACGAGCGCACCGGCGACGTCCCGCACGACGCCGTCCACTTCCTCGGCGAGCGCGCCCTGGGCATCACCGAGGGGCTCTGGGGCTCGATCCGGGCGGGCGCGCTGTTCGAGAGCATCGAGGTCGTCGGCGGCCGGTTGCGCCACGACCGCCGGCAGCGCTCCGACGCCGTCCGCAAGGTCAACGCGAGGTGGCTGGGGCTCGCCGAGACCGTCGTCGGCGTGCTGCAGCAGAGTGTCGACCGGGACGGCGGGGCGACCAGGAAGGCGCTCGACGCCGCCTGGGGCATCACGCAGAGCACGCCGAGCCCGTTCACGACCGCGCAGGCCACGACGGCCGTCGAGGATCTGCGCGCGCTGCGCGACCGCTGGCGGCGCCTCGGCCCGGAGGAGACGATCCCGTACACGTGGCGGCGTTGATCACCTCGGTTGCATGGATTTCCGAGCGCGCGCATACTCATACGCATGAAGGTCGCGGTCGCCGGAGCCAGCGGGTACGTCGGGGGTGAGGTCCTGCGCCTCGCCCTGGCCCACCCCGAGGTCGAGATCGGGGCGGTGACGGCGGGCGAGTCCGCGGGCAGCGCCCTCGGTGCCCACCAGCCCCACCTGCCCACGCTCGCCGACCGGACCATCGCCGAGACGACGCCCGAGCAGCTCGCGGGGCACGACGTCGTGTTCCTCGCGCTGCCGCACGGGCGCTCGGCGGAGCTCGCCGCGCAGCTGCCGGCCGACACGCTCGTCGTCGACTGCGGCGCCGACCACCGGCTCACCGACCCGAAGGCCTGGGCGCGCTGGTACGGCGGCGAGCACGCCGGGTCGTGGCCCTACGGGCTGCCCGAGCTGCCCGGCGCCCGCGAGCAGCTCCGCAACAGCACGCGCATCGCCGTCCCCGGCTGCTACCCCACGGCGAGCACGCTCGCGTCCTTCCCGGCGGTCGCCGCGGGCCTGGTGCAGCCCGAGGTCAGCATCGTCGCGTTCTCCGGGACGTCCGGCGCCGGCAAGGCCGCGAAGCCCCACCTGCTCGGCTCCGAGGTCATGGGCTCGGCGACCGCGTACGGCGTCGGCGGCGGCCACCGCCACACCCCGGAGATCGTCCAGAACCTCGCGACGGTCAGCCCCGAGCCGGTCCGGGTCTCGTTCACCCCCGTGCTCGCCCCGATGCCGCGCGGCATCCTCGCGGTCGCCAGCGCCCCGCTCGCCGACGACGGCGTCACCGAGGACCAGGCCCGCGAGGTCTACGCCAAGGCCTTCGCCGCCGAGCCGTTCGTGCACCTGCTGCCCGCCGGCGTCCAGCCCGCCACGAAGTCGGTGGTCGGGTCGAACACCGCGCAGATCCAGGTCGCGATCGACCCGGACGCCGGCCGCCTCGTCGTCACCGCCGTCATCGACAACCTCACCAAGGGCACGGCCGGCGGCGCGTTCCAGTCGGTCAACCTCGCCCTCGGCCTCGACGAGACCCTCGGTCTCCCGACCACCGGAGTCAGCCCGTGAGCGTCACCGCCCCGCAGGGCTTCCGGGCGTCCGGCGTCCGCGCCGGCATCCGGGCCCACGGTGAACGGCCGGACGTCGCCCTCGTCGTGAACGACGGTCCCCAGCAGGTCGCGGCGGGCGTGTTCACCCGCAACCAGGTCAAGGCCGCGCCGGTGCTCTGGTCCCAGCAGGTGCTGGTCGAGCAGAACCTGCGCGCGGTCGTCCTCAACGCCGGCGGGGCCAACGCCTGCACCGGCCCCGACGGGTTCGGCGACACCCACCGCACCGCCGAGAAGGTCGCCGACGTCCTCGGCTGCGGGGCCATCGAGGTCGCCGTCTGCTCCACCGGCCTCATCGGCGAGCGCCTGCCCCTCGACCACCTGCTCAAGGGTGTCGAGGCCGCCGCGGGCGACCTCGCCGACGGCGAGGACGCGGGCACCCGCGCCGCCACCGCGGTGCTCACCACCGACACCGTCGACAAGCAGTCCGCCGTCAGCCGCCACGGGTGGACGGTCGGCGGGTTCGCCAAGGGTGCCGGGATGATGGCGCCGAGCCTCGCGACGATGCTGGTCGTGGTCACCACGGACGCGGTGGTGGACGCAACCATCGCCGACGCCGCCCTGCGCGCCGCCACCGCCCAGACGTTCGACCGCCTCGACATCGACGGCTCCATGAGCACCAACGACACGGTGCTGCTGCTCGCGTCCGGCGCCTCGGGCGTCGAGGCCGACGCCGACGCGTTCACCGAGGTCGTCACCGAGGTCTGCGCGGAGCTCGCGCAGGGCCTGCAGGCCGACGCCGAGGGCGTCACCAAGCGGATCGCGGTCACCGTCACCGGCGCCCGCGACGACCACGACGCCCTCGTCGCCGCGCGCACCGTCGCCCGCGACAGCCTGGTCAAGACCGCGCTCTTCGGCTCCGACCCGAACTGGGGCCGGATCGCCGCGTCCGTCGGCGCGAGCGAGGCGACGGTCGAGCCCGAGACGCTCTCGGTCACAGTCAACGGCGTCCTGCTCTGCGAGGCCGCGGCCGCGGTCGGCGACCGCCACCGGGCCGACCTGTCCGGCCCCGAGATCACCGTCGAGGTCGGCCTGGGCCTGGGCGACGGGCGGGCGACGGTCCTCACCACGGACCTGTCGCACGCCTACGTCGAGGAGAACAGCGCGTACTCGTCATGACAGACATCGACATCGACCAGGCGCTGACCAGCATCCCCGTCCCCGCCGACGTCCCCGACCGCTACCACGAGGCCGCCGCCAAGGCCGGCGTGCTCGCCGAGGCCCTGCCCTGGCTGCAGCGCTTCCAGGGCGCCGTGGTCGTCGTCAAGTACGGCGGTAACGCCATGACCGACGACGCCCTGCGCCGCGCGTTCGCCGAGGACATGGTGTTCCTGCGCCTCGCCGGCATCCGCCCGGTCGTCGTCCACGGCGGCGGCCCGCAGATCACGAGCATGCTCGGCCGCCTCGGCATGGAGGGCGAGTTCCGCGGCGGGCTGCGCGTCACCACCCCCGAGACGATGGACGTCGTCCGGATGGTGCTCGTGGGCCAGGTCGGGCGCGAGCTCGTCGGGCTGATCAACGCCCACGGCCCCTACGCCGTCGGGCTCTCCGGCGAGGACGCGCGCCTGTTCACCGCCGCGCGGCGCACCGCGACGGTCGAGGGCGAGCAGGTCGACGTGGGCCTGGTCGGCGACGTCGTCGAGGTCAACCCGGCCGCGGTGCTCGACCTCGTCGCCGGCGGGCGCATCCCCGTCGTGTCGACCGTGGCCCCCGACGCCGACGGAGTCGTCCACAACGTCAACGCCGACACCGCGGCCGCCGCCCTCGCCGAGGCGCTCGGCGCGCGCAAGCTCGTCGTCCTCACCGACGTCGAGGGGCTCTACACCGACTGGCCGGACCGCTCGAGCCTGCGCTCGCAGATCGACGACGCCGAGCTCGAGACGCTGTTGCCGTCCCTGGCCAGCGGCATGATCCCGAAGATGGAGGCCTGCCTGCGGGCCGTGCGCGGGGGCGTCCCGCGCGCCCACGTCATCGACGGGCGGGTGGCGCACTCCGTGCTGCTCGAGGTGTTCACCAGCGCCGGGGTCGGGACGATGGTCCTGCCGGCCGACGGGAAGGAGGCGTAGCGGATGACGACCACGATCTCGGGTGAGGACCTCCGTCGCCGGTGGGGCGCCTCCCTCATGGACAACTACGGCACCCCGCCGATCAGCCTGGTGCGCGGCGAGGGCGCCCGGGTGTGGGACGCCGACGGCCGCGAGTACCTCGACCTGCTCGGCGGCATCGCGGTGAACCTCCTGGGCCACGCCCACCCGGCGGTCGTCGAGGCGGTCTCCCGCCAGGTCGCGACGCTGGGCCACACCTCGAACCTCGTCATCAACCCCCTGACCGTCGAGCTGGCCGAGCGCCTGCTGGAGCTCCTGGGCCACCCGGGCCGGGTGCTGTTCTGCAACTCCGGCGCCGAGGCCAACGAGGCCGCCTTCAAGATCGCGCGGCGGACCGGACGGACCAAGGTCGTGGCCGCGGAGAACGCCTTCCACGGCCGGACCATGGGCGCGCTGTCGCTGACCGGGCAGCCGGCCAAGCGCACGCCGTTCGAGCCGCTCGTGCCCGGCGTGGAGTTCGTGCCGTACGGCGACGTCGAGGCGCTGCGCGCGGCCGTCGACGACGACACCGCGGCGGTGTTCCTCGAGCCCATGCAGGGCGAGGCCGGCGTCATCGTCCCGGCCGACGGCTACCTGCGCGCGGCCCGCGACATCACCACGCAGCGCGGGGCGCTGCTCGTGCTCGACGAGGTCCAGACCGGTGTCGGGCGGACCGGGCTGTGGTTCGCCCACCAGCGCACGGACGTCGTGCCCGATGTGGTCACGCTGGCCAAGGGCCTCGGCGGCGGGCTGCCCATCGGCGCCTGCCTCGGCGTCGGCGCGGCCGGCGACCTGCTCGGCCCCGGCCAGCACGGCACGACCTTCGGCGGCAACCCCGTCTGCTGCGCCGCGGCACTGGCCGTCCTCGACACGATCGCCGCGGAGGGCTACCTCGACCGCGCGACGTCGCTGGGCCGCGACCTCGCGGCACGCATCGAGGGGCTGGGCCACGGCGTCGTCGACCACGTGGACGCCGTCGGCATCCTCATCGGGATCGCGCTCGACGAGCCGATCTCCACCCAGGTCGCCGCGGCCGGTCGCGAGGCCGGTTACCTGATCAACAACGCCGTCCCGGAGCGCGTGCGGCTCGCGCCGCCGGTCGTCGTCACCGACGAGCAGCTCGACGGCTTCGTCGCCGCGCTGCCCGAGGTGCTCGACCAGGGCGCCGCGGCGGCCGAGGCGGCGGGCTCGTGACCGCGACCGTGGGCACGACGGTCCGGCACCTCCTGCGCGACGACGACCTGGCCCCGGCCGAGCAGGCCGAGGTGCTCGAGCTCGCCGCGACGATGAAGGCCGACCCGTTCGGCCGGCGACCCCTCGCGGGGCCGCGCGCCGTCGCGGTGGTCTTCGACAAGAGCTCGACCCGCACACGGGTGTCGTTCGAGGTCGGCATCGCCGCGCTCGGCGGCACCCCGGTCATGATCGACGGACGGGACGCGCAGCTCGGGCGCGGCGAGACGATCGGCGACACCGCGCGGGTGCTCTCGCGCTACGTCGACGCGATCGTCTGGCGCACCGGCAGCGAGGAGCGCATCCAGGAGATGGCCGCGCACGCGACCGTGCCGGTGGTCAACGCGCTGACCGACGGCTTCCACCCCTGCCAGGTCCTCGCCGACCTGCAGACGATCGCCGAGCGCCAGGGCGGCACCGCGGGCCGGACGCTGACCTACCTCGGCGACGGCGCCAACAACATGGCCCACTCGCTGCTGCTCGGCGGGGCCACCGCCGGCATGCACGTGCGGGTGGCCGCACCGACGGGCTTCACCCCCGACGCGGCGGTGGTCGACGCCGCCCGGGCGCGGGCCGCCGAGACGGGCGGGTCGGTCACGGTCACCGATGACCCGGCGGCGTCCGAGGGCGCCGACGTGCTCGTCACCGACACCTGGACCTCGATGGGCCAGGAGTCCGACGGCCGCGACCGCGCGGTGCTCGCCCCGTTCCGGCTGGACGCGGCGGCGGTCGCCCGCGCGCGCCCGGACGTCACGGTCCTGCACTGCCTGCCCGCCCACCGGGGCGACGAGATCACCGCCGAGGTCATCGACGGACCCGCGTCGGCGGTGTGGGACGAGGCCGAGAACCGGCTGCACGCCCAGAAGGCCGTGCTGACGTGGCTCCTGGAGCGCTCGCGATGACCGAGACCCGGGGCGTGACGAGCAGGGCGGCGCGCCAGGCGCGCATCGTCGCCCTGCTCACCGACCGCGAGGTGCACAGCCAGGCCGAGCTGGCGGCGCTCCTCGCGTCCGAGGGCGTCGAGGTCACCCAGGCGACGCTGTCGCGCGACCTCGACGAGCTGGGCGCGGTCAAGCTGCGCGGCGTCGACGGCGGTGTGGGGCGCTACGTCGTGCCCGACGACGGGAGCCCCGTGCGCGGGGTCGTCGGCGGCACCGACAGACTGACCAGGCTGCTCGGCGAGCTGCTGGTCTCCACCGACCACTCCGGCAACCTCGCGGTGCTGCGCACCCCGCCCGGAGCCGCGCACTACCTGGCCAGCGCGCTGGACCGTGCGGCGCTGGCCGAGGTGGTCGGGTGCATCGCCGGCGACGACACGGTGTTCGTCGTCGCCCGGGAGCCCCTCGACGGGGCCGACCTCGCAGCCCGGCTGCGGACCCTGAGCACCAGGACGACGGCGCGGTCGTCCACCCGAGACATGAACGAGCAGGAAGAGGGAGAGCAGTGAGCGAGCGGATCGTGCTGGCGTACTCCGGGGGTCTCGACACCTCGGTCGCCATCGGCTGGATCGCCGAGGAGACCGGGCGCGAGGTCGTCGCGGTCGCCGTCGACGTGGGGCAGGGCGGAGAGGACCTCGAGGTCATCCGCAAGCGGGCCCTGGACTGCGGCGCGGTCGAGGCGGCCGTCGCCGACGCGCGCGACGAGTTCGCCGAGGGCTTCTGCCTGCCGGCGCTGCGCGCCAACGCGCTCTACATGGACCGCTACCCGCTGGTCTCGGCGCTGTCGCGCCCGCTGATCGTCAAGCACCTCGCCGAGGCCGCCCGCGCCCACGGCGCCTCGACGGTCGCGCACGGCTGCACCGGCAAGGGCAACGACCAGGTCCGCTTCGAGGTCGGCGTGGGCGCGCTCGCCCCCGACCTCGACGTCATCGCGCCGGTCCGCGACTTCGCGTGGACCCGCGAGAAGGCGATCGCGTGGGCCGAGGAGCGCTCGCTGCCTATCGACGTCAACAAGCGCTCGCCGTACTCGATCGACCAGAACGTCTGGGGCCGCGCGGTCGAGACCGGCTTCCTCGAGGACATCTGGAACGGGCCGATCGAGGACGTGTACTCCTACACCGCGAACCCCGCCGAGCCCCGCGAGCCCGACGAGGTCGTCGTCGGCTTCGAGGCCGGCGTGCCGGTGACCCTCGACGGGCAGAAGGTCTCGGTGCTGCAGGCCATCGAGCAGCTCAACCAGCGCGCCGGCGGCCAGGGGATCGGGCGGCTCGACATGGTCGAGGACCGCCTCGTCGGCATCAAGAGCCGCGAGGTCTACGAGGCGCCCGGCGCGATCGCGCTGATCACCGCGCACCAGGAGCTCGAGAACGTCACGCTCGAGCGCGAGCAGGCTCGGTTCAAGCGCCAGGTCGAGCAGCGCTGGGGCGAGCTCGTCTACGACGGCCTGTGGTTCTCGCCGCTGCGCCGCAGCCTCGACGCCTTCGTCGACACCACCCAGGAGCACGTCACCGGCGAGATCCGGATGACCCTGCACGGCGGCCGCGCGGTGCCCACGGGCCGGCGCAGCGCTCAATCGCTCTACGACTTCAACCTCGCCACCTACGACGAGGGCGACCTGTTCGACCAGTCGCTGGCCAAGGGCTTCGTCCAGCTCTGGGGCCTTCCGTCCAAGATCGCCGCCAAGCGGGATCTGGGCTGATGCCGGAAGGCTCCGCCCTCTGGGGCGGGCGGTTCGCGTCCGGCCCGGACGCCGTGATGGCGGCGCTGTCGAAGTCGACGCAGTTCGACTGGGTGCTCGCGCCCTACGACATCGCCGGCTCCCGCGCGCACGCGCGGGTGCTGCACGGCGCCGGGCTGCTCACCGACGAGCAGCTCGAGGCGATGCTCGACGGGCTGCGACGCCTCGCCGACGACGTGGAGTCCGGGGCGTTCCTGCCCACCGAGGACGACGAGGACGTGCACACCGCCCTCGAGCGCGGCCTCATCGAGCGGGCGGGGGAGGACGTCGGCGGGCGCCTGCGCGCCGGGCGCTCGCGCAACGACCAGATCGCCACGCAGCTGCGGATGTGGCTGCGCGACGAGCTGCGCGCGGTGGTGCGGGGCGTCGCGGGCGTGGTCGACGCGCTGCTCATCCAGGCGCGGGCGCATCCGGACGCCGCCATGCCGGGCCGCACGCACCTGCAGCACGCCCAGCCGGTGCTGCTCGCCCACCACCTCGGGGCGCACGCCCAGGCCCTGCTGCGCGACGTCGGCCGGTGCCGCGACCTGGACCGGCGCCTGGCGTACTCGCCCTACGGGTCGGGCGCGCTGGCCGGGACGTCGCTGGGCCTGGACCCGGCCGCGGTGGCGCACGACCTCGGGTTCGTCGACGCCGTCGACAACTCCATCGACGGCACCGCGTCGCGCGACCTCGCCGCCGAGGGCGCCTACGTGCTGGCCCAGATCGCGGTGGACCTCTCGCGGATCGCCGAGGAGGTCATCCTCTGGGCGACCGCGGAGTTCGGGTACGTGACGCTCGCGGACGCCTGGTCGACCGGGTCGTCGATCATGCCGCAGAAGAAGAACCCCGACGTCGCCGAGCTCGCCCGCGGCAAGGCGGGGCGGCTCGTCGGCAACCTGTCCGGGCTGATGACGACGCTCAAGGCGCTCCCGCTCGCGTACAACCGCGACCTGCAGGAGGACAAGGAGCCGCTGTTCGACTCGGCGGCCCAGCTCGCGATGGTGCTCCCGGCGATGGCCGGCATGATCAAGACGCTGACCTTCCACACCGACCGCCTCGCCGAGCTCGCCCCGGCCGGCTTCACCCTGGCCACCGACCTCGCCGAGTGGCTGGTCCGCCAGGGCGTCCCGTTCCGGCGGGCCCACGCCGCGGCGGGCGCGTGCGTCCGGGCGGCCGAGGAGCGCGGCGTCGGGCTCGACGAGCTCACCGACGACGAGCTCGCGACGTGCGACCCGGCCCTGACCCCGGACGTGCGCGCGGTGCTCACCGTCGCGGGGTCGATCGCCTCGCGCGACGCGCACGGCGGCACCGCCCCGAAGCGGGTCTCCGAGCAGCTCGACCGCGTCTTCGCCGCCGCCATCGAGGCCCACGCCTGGGCCGGACGCCCGATCGAGCGCCGCTGATCTCGAACGGGTCGCGCACCGGGCCGTAGCGTGGAACGCGTGCGTGCGGTGGCGGGTCGGTGGCTGGTGGCCGCCCTCGCCGTGCTCGCGGTCGGGGCGTGCTCGCGGTCGGGGCCGGCTGTGCGGAGGCCCCGGCGGCACCGGCGGTCCCGACGCCGGCGGCGGTCCTCGCCACCGACGACTCCTCCGACGTCGTCGGCCCGCACGGGCCCACCGTGCCGGACGAGCCCGTCGCCCTGGCCCGCGTCCTCGAGGACACCCAGGCCACGATCGCCGACCCTGCCCGCCCACCCGACGACGTCGCGTCCGCGGGCCGGACCGCGCAGGTCGCCTACGAGGAGCTCGCCTTCCGCCCGGAGCGCCTGGCGCCCGTCCTCGCCGCCCTGTCGCCCCGCGTTCGAGAGAGCACCGAGCGCATCGTCGGCGCCGGACGCGACCTGCTCTCCATGGCGAAGCGCGGACCGGGGGAGATGCTCCCGGCCTGGCGCATCGCCGCGCCGCTCCCGCCCGGGGAGCTGCGTGCCGCCTTCGGTGAGGCCGAGGGCCGGTTCGGCGTGCCGTGGACGGTGCTCGCGGCCGTCAACCTCGTCGAGAGCCGCATGGGCCGCATCGCCTCGCACTCCGAGGCCGGGGCGCGGGGGCCGATGCAGTTCATGCCGAGCACCTGGGCGGGCTACGGGCTGGGCGGCGACGTCACCGACCCGCACGACGCGATCCTCGGCGCGGCCAACTACCTGCGCGCCAACGGCGGCGCCACCGACGCCGGCCTCGACCGCGCCCTGAAGCGCTACAACAACGACGACCGCTACGTCCGCGCGGTGCGCGCCTACGCCGCGGTGATGCAGGCCGACGAGCGCGCCTACCTGGGCTTCCACGCCTGGGAGGTCTACTTCCGCACCACGGCCGGCCGCGTGCACCTGCCCGTCGGCTACGACGAGGCGCAGGCGGTCCGGGCCGTCGACTACCTCGCGCGCTGACCGGCGCGCCCGCCAGGGCAGGATCACCGCCGATGCTGCTCGACCGGTCGGCCCTCGCCGACGACGTGCTCCCGGCCGCCCGCCGCCTGCTCGGGTGCGAGCTCGCCGCCGACACCCCGCAGGGCGAGATGCGGGTCCGCCTGGTGGAGGTCGAGGCCTACCGCGGCGCCGACGACCCCGGCTCGCACTGCTACCGCGGCCGGACCGCGCGCAACGCGGTCATGTGGGGCCCGGCGGGCCACCTGTACGTCTACTTCGTCTACGGCATGCACTTCTGCGCGAACGTGGTGTGCCTGCAGGACGGGGTCGCCGGCGCCGTCCTGCTGCGCGCGGGGGAGGTGCTCTCCGACCTCGGCGCCGCGCACGCCCGCCGGCCGACCGCGAAGGGCCGCGACGCCGAGCTCGCGAAGGGGCCGGCGCGACTGTGCGCCCTGCTCGGGCTCGATCGGGAGGCCAACGGCCTCGACGTGCTCGCCCCGTCGTCCCCGGTGCGTCTGGAGGCCGGGACCCCGGTGCCCGACGCCGACATCCGGACCGGGCCGCGGGTCGGCGTCGCGGCGGGCCAGGAGCGACCGTGGCGCTTCTGGGTGGCCGGGTCGCGCGCCGTCACGCCGTACAAGGCGGGTCGCGCGCGGGCCGACGGTCCGGACTGGTGACGGGGTTCGGCAGACTGGACGCGTGACCGCACCGCACCTCCTCGACGACCTCGCCTGGCGGGGCCTCATCGCCCAGAGCACCGACCTCGACGCGCTGCGCCGGGATCTCGACGCGGGGATGGTCACCCTCTATTCCGGCATCGACCCGACCGCGCCGAGCGCGCACATCGGACACCTGCTCCAGTGGCTCACGCTCGCCCGCTTCCAGCAGGCGGGCCACCGTCCGATCGCGCTGGTCGGCGGCGCCACCGGTCTCATCGGCGACCCGAAGCCCACGTCGGAGCGCACGCTCAACGACCGCGACGTGGTCGCCGGCTGGGTGGACAAGCTCGGGGCCCAGCTGCGGCCGTTCCTCGACTTCTCCGACGACGTGCCGAACGCCGCGCTGCTGGTCAACAACCTCGACTGGACCGAGGGCCTCTCGACGCTGGACTTCCTGCGCGACGTCGGCAAGCACTTCCGGGTGGGCCGGATGCTCGCCAAGGAGGCCGTGAGCAGGCGGATGGAGTCCGACGAGGGCATCAGCTACGCCGAGTTCTCCTACCAGCTGCTGCAGTCCTACGACTTCCTCGAGCTCTACCGCCGCTACGGCTGCACGCTGCAGACCGGCGGCAGCGACCAGTGGGGCAACCTCACCGCGGGCACCGACCTCGTCCACCGCGTCGAGGGCCGGTCGCTGCACGCGCTCGGCACCCCGCTGATCACGAAGGCCGACGGGACCAAGTTCGGCAAGACGGAGTCCGGCACCGTGTGGCTGGACCGCGAGCTGACCAGCCCGTACGCCTTCTACCAGTTCTGGATCCAGGCCGAGGACGCGATGGTGGGCACCTACCTGCGCGCGTTCACCTGGCTCTCCCACGAGGAGATCACCGAGCTCGAGCGGCTCACCGAGGAGAAGCCCCAGGCGCGGGAGGCGCAGCGGGCGCTGGCCCGGGCGGTGACGGCGCTGGTGCACGGCGAGGAGGAGGTCGCCCGGGCGGAGGCGGCGAGCCGGGCCCTCTTCGGGCGCGGGGAGCTCGGCGAGCTCGACGCGGCCACGCTCTCCGCGGCGATCGCCGAGATCCCGTCGTACACCGCAGAGCGCTCGGAGCGGCCGACGATCGTCGACCTGCTCGTGGGGAGCGGTCTCTCCACGGGCCGGGGCGCCGCGCGCCGGACGATCGCCGAGGGTGGCGCGTACGTGAACAACGCGAAGATCGAGTCGGAGGAGTGGGAGCCGGCCGACGCCGACCTCCTGCACGGCCGCTGGCTGGTCCTGCGCCGGGGCAAGCGCAACGCCGCCGGGGTGGAGCTCGCGGGCACCTGATCGGGTCGGTGGGCGTTTCGCCTGCGTACGGGGCGGGAACCTTCCGTGACCAGCGCCGATGCGCTGATCGACCCCCCCGTGCAGGGCGGGTTTCCGGCGTGTGTAGAGTTCACGTCATCGCCAAGCAAGGGGTTGCCCCGGGCCTGGCGGACAACTAAGTTAGGAGCTTCGCCCTCCGAAAGGTCCACTCGGTGAGTGGGTTGGTACGGTGGTGTGGTTGTCCTTTGAGAACTCAACAGTGTGCTGAATGTTTGGTGTGTTTGTCCTCGTCGGCGAACAGTGCCTTTGGGTGTTGTTTGTGATGGGGTTTCTTTGAGTCGCCTGACCTTTCATGCCAGTGGGGGTTGGGTGTTTTTGCTGGGACTGTTTGTTCCAATGTTTTTTGTTGGAGAGTTTG
>NZ_SNYO01000004.1:601735-707355 GCF_004363095.1 Actinomycetospora succinea | reverse complement strand
TCAGACAGCTCCACAGCACTCCCGAGAGGTCCTCCCCTCAAGATCATTCAGACCGTGTCGTCACACGCGCTCAACCAACGTGTCCGGTCAGTACAGCTAGTGCGTGATCCGTGGTCCCCCGGCCGGCGAGATGTCGACGTGCCGGCCGGATCCACGGAGCCCTCCGCGACGGTTCCGCGCCGGAGCGCCCTCTCATCCCCCCGCGGGCGGCAGCGTCCCTCCGCCGTCGGGCCGTCCGGCGCCGTTGGATCGCGACGTCGCCGCGGGCCGCGCGGGGTCGTGTTCGGGCGTGGCGTCACCGGAGACGGGCGCGGAGCGGAGCGCCGGCTCGTGCGGCACGGCCGTTCCGCGCGACGCGGCCCCGGCGTGCTCGAAGAAGCGCAGCAGGTCGACCGGGAACGGCATCACCAACGTGCTGTTCTTCCGGCCGCCACGTCGGTCACGGTCTGCCTTCTGGACGTTGATCACGGTATTCACCGGGTCGTCGCGCCTCCGCGGTCGACGTCGACCCCGAGAACCAGGGCAGCTCCGAGGTCGCTCCGCGCTACCAGCACTGATCCCGGGCCGCTCGTCAGCGGGGGCCCGAGGGCTCCGGCGACGCGCGGTGCTTCCCGGACGGTCCGCACGCTTCGTCCGGGCCTCTAGGATTGGACTGGACGGACCACAGGTGACGTCCCGGACCCGGCGCACCGTGCACCAGAACAGGCGCGCGCGGCGGGAGCGGAATGAGCGCAGTGACTGGCTCGGCCGAGGTGCCCGAGCCCCCTGCGCACGGGCACCCGGGGTCGGTCGTCGCCGGACGACGGAGGCAGACCGGCGAGTCCGAGGTCGACGCGGCCGTGCTGGCCCGAGTCGCCCGGCGGGATACGCGCGCCCTCGGCGAGCTCTACGACCGGTTCGGCCGGCAGGTGTACTCGCTGGCCCGGCGCATCTGTCGCGACGACCACATCGCCGAGGAGGCCACCCAGGAGCTCTTCCTCGCCGTCTGGCGCCAGGCAGGTCGTTTCGATCCCGCGCGCGGAACGGTCCGCACGTGGATCTTCACGCTCGCCCACCACATCGCCGTCGACGCTGTCCGCCGCGAGGCGGCCATCCGACGGCGCACCCTCTCGGCCGGTGAGGACGAGCGGGAGGTCCCCGCCGCCCCGGGAGCGGACCAGGCCGCGATCGGTTCGATGGTGGGCGCGAACGTGCGGGCGGCGCTCGCGGCCCTCCCGCCGGCGCAGCGTCACGTGCTGGCGCTGGCGTACTACCGCGGCTGTACCCAGTCCGAGATCGCAACGTCGCTCGGGATCCCGCTCGGAACCGTCAAGTCCCGCACCTTCGCCGCCATGGCGACCCTGCGGTCGGCCCTCCACGGGTTCGAGCCCTGACGGACGCGGCGAGGCTCACCGGCAATCGGCGGAATCCTGGCACCGCGGGCCTCCGTCCGTGTCGGACTCCACCGCGCGGTGGGAGGCGATCACGGTCGCGGGGTCGAGACGGCCCGCGACGACATCCCCGACGAGATCCGGCAGTTCGATCCCGCGATGCGCGGCGTAGCCGCGAAGCAGTGTCGTCGCGACGTCGACGGACAGGCGACCTCGCCGGGCGAGGATGCCGAGCTTCCCAGTCCGGACCCGGGATGCGAGCGGGGTCGATGGAGCGCAAGCGGTCTCTCGTCGGGAGCTCCGCCGGACTGGGCTGTCCGTCGCAACGTCGTCCGGACGAGTTTGGTGACCTCCCCGAGCGAGGTACGTTCAGGGCGTCGGGCCTCGCGTGCGAGCCCGGCCGTCCTCCCCAGACCCGGTCGACGTGATGTCGCATCGTCCGACCACACCCCGTGGACGGGGCTGGAGGGAAGCGGGAGAAGACAGCCCGAGAGTCACGGGACTGCCGGATCGGATCCCACCCGTCGCCGACGACCGGCGTCCCCGTCGCTGCGCCCCGCCGCATCGGTTCCGGCGACGCCCGGACGCGTACCGCCTGCTCCGGCCGCACCAGCGAGAGGGAATCCTTCGTGCCCGAATCCGGCTCGAGCGAGCTGCTCGTCCAGCTCGCGCGACGCTGCGTCGCGGTGTTCGACGTCTCCGCTGCGGCGGTGTTGCTGGTCTCGCCCGGTGAGCCGGTGCGTGTCACCGCGGCGACGTCGCCGGGCTCTCACGCCCTCGCGTCGTTCGCCTCGGCCACCGAGACCGGCCCCGGCGTCGAGGCCCTCCGGACCGGCGCACAGGTCAGCAGCCCGCACATCGACCGCGACACCGTGGCCTGGCCTGGTTACGGCGCCGCCGCACGCCGCGCCGGCTTCCGCTCGGCGCAGGCTCTCCCGCTGCGCAGCGGCCGCCGCGTCGTCGGCGCGCTGTACCTGTTCGACATCCGCACCCGCAGCTTCGATGCCGACCAGCGTGCCCTGGGTCAGGCCATCGCCGACGACACCACGACCGCCTGGATCCACTACGACTCGGTGAGCGCCCGCGCCCGGGCATCCCGCTGACCGTGAGCCGACCGATGGGCGGCGGGGTGGACGGTCGGGCGGACCCGGCGGTTCGACCCGACCCGAGCCCGTAGAGCGTCGTCCGCGGCTCGGCGGGGCGGAGGCGACCCCGACAGGTCAGGACCTGGCGCGACGCGCTGTCGCCGTGTCAGGGCTGGTGTTGCGCACGACCGGTCTCGGCCGCAAGCTGAGTCCGGCACGACACCGGTCCCGCACCGCCGACGGCGCGGACGTCCTGGTGTCGACCACTGGCGGCCCCCAGACCCGGTCCTGTCGCATGCCCGCGAGCCCTGTCGCGGATACCGGATCGACCGAGAGGGCTGACCGACCCGATGACGAGTATCTCCTCCGGGCCGCCACCGTCTGCCCGGACACGGCACGTCGCGGCGCCCTCCGACGGGGCCGATCCCCGACCTCCCGAAGAACCGTGGCCAGGGGACGACGTCGTGACGCCCTCCCGTCGCGAATCCGCGGTCGACTGCTCGAGCCGGCTCAGATCGTGACTGATACGTCCGCGGACGGACTTGTCCTCTCCCGGCCGCGACAGGTGGAGCCCGAGCAGGTCGGGACCGTCCTGGCCGGCGGTCGCGAGTGCGGTCGGCAGGTGGTCGACCCCCGGCAACCCAGCGCCCGCCTGATCGTCATGTGGACCATCCGCCACCACGCCCAGGTCACGGTGGACGGCCATGCCGACGGCGACGCGGTCGAACGCCTCGACCGTGCGCTCAACCTGATCATGCGGGCCCACGGCCTCCACATCACCGTCGATCTGACCCGTCTCCAAGGTCGTGACGTCGATGTCCTCGAGGTCCTCGCCGCCACCTGGCACCGGCTCTCGCACGCCGGCGGCCGGCTGCACGTCGTGGGGCTGCGCCGCCGACTGGTCACCGACCCCGAGGTGTCGGCGTTCCCCGAGGTCTTCGGGCGCCCGCGCTCCCCCACCCGTCCGCATCCGGCCTGACCCCCATGGACCGTCGACACACCACATCAGGAGCAGCCATGACCGTGGGCGAGGCCGTCCGACCGGTGCCGCGGCGCACGGAGTTCGCCGTGCTGACACAAGAGCTGCGCGGGGCCGGGCTGCTCGAGCGGCGCCGTGGCTGGTACACGGCCCTGATCGTCGCCACGACCACGCTCCTCGGCGCGACCGTCGCCGCCTTCGCCGCGATCGGCGACTCGTGGTGGGCTGTGGCACTGGCTCCGGTGTTCGCCGTTGTGGCCGGACAGTACGGGTTCATCGGTCACGATGCCGGGCACCGCCAGATTTTCGACAGCTCGCGGGCCAACGACGCCGTCGGCTACCTGGCCGGCAACCTCACCATCGGGCTGGGCTACGCCCGGTGGGTGGCCGAGCACAACGCACACCACGCCAACCCCAACCACGAGACACGCGACCCCGACGTCCAGATCCCGGTGCTCGCCTTCAGCGCGGAGCAGGCCACCGGGCGTCGCGGTCCGCTCGGGTTCGTCGCCCGCCACCAGGCTGCGCTGTTCTTCCCTCTGCTTCTGCTCGAGGCGCTGAGCATGCACGTCGGGAGTGTCCGGGCCCTCCTCGAGGGCGAGGTCGCCAAACCACGCCTGGAGGCGTCCCTGCTCGCCGTGCACGCCGCGGTCTACCTCGGTGCGGTGTTCCTCGTGCTCTCTCCGGGCCCCGCGATCGTCTTCGTGATCGTCCAGCAGGGGCTCTTCGGGCTCTACCTCGGGGCGGTGTTCGCGCCGAACCACAAGGGCATGCCGATGGTGTCCGCGGCGGACCGGCTCGACCCCGTGCGCAAGCAGGTCCTCACCTCGCGGAACATCCGCGGCAACGTCCTCGTCGACCACGCCATGGGCGGCCTGAACCACCAGATCGAACACCACCTGTTCGCCCGCATGCCACGACCGAACCTGCGGCGCGCCCGGCCTCTCGTCGAAGCGTTCTGCGCGCAGCAGGGCATCTCCTACACCGAGACGGGGCTCCTCGACTCGTACGCCCGCACCCTGCGTCACCTGCACGAGGCCGGCGCACCCCTGCGCGGCGAGCGGTGATCAGGGGGGGGAGTGCGGGGATCGGGGATCGGTGACGGCGCCGACCCGGTCGGCAACCCCGGGCCCCGCACGGCGGCGACCAGTGCGATCGAGGAGACGACCAGCGCGCCGACCCCCTCGCCGACGAGATCGAGCAGATTCACGGCGACACGGCCGGCGGGGATCACGAGGCGTCCGCGTGGCGCTCGTAGCAGGGGTGGTCGACGTGCCCGGGAGCGTGCGCGGGAGAAACGGGTGACCTGATGGTTGCCCTGCTTTCGTGGAGGTGCAGGCCGGACGGGGTCGATCGGCACGCCGGCGCCGGGAGCGTCGTGAGGACGCTCGCCGGTCGCCGGCCCGCCGTGGTCTCAGAGAGGACGGACCGAGTCGGCCTGCATCCCCTTCTGGCCCTGCGAGGCGGTGAAGGTCACCCGCTGGTTCTCCTCGAGCGACTTGTAGCCCGACGACTCGATGGCGGAGAAGTGGACGAAGACGTCCTTGCTCCCGTCATCGGGCGCGATGAAACCGAAGCCCTTCTCGGCGTTGAACCACTTCACGGTTCCGTCGGTCACGGAGTTCCTCATCTCTTCTGCGCGGCCGCGGCAGGGACCTGCCGATCGGCGTTGCCCGGAACTCCTGCCATCCGGGGCTTCCCCGGGTGTGCGCACGAGATCGGTGTCACGTGATCCGGCGCTCGACGCGAGGACAACAAGACGGCAACGGCCGGAACGCTACACGGTGCGTCACCGGACCGGAGCCGCGAGAGGCGGGAAGCCCGCCGGGCCTCGATGCTCTACCGTGCGGTGGTCTTCGAGACGTCGCGCCACCAGCGCGTCGCAGGCCCCGGACCCCGGCCGACGAGGACGCAGCCGTCGCTGCGCGGGTCGGGAGGGACACAGCGTGAGCGCCCAGGATGGCGCCGAGGACGCTCTGCGGCGTCACCGGCTGCTGGCGCTCGTCGACGGCGAGGGGTCGGCAGGCGCGGCGGCCGGGGGCGGCCGGGGCACCGCCGACGCGCCGGCCTTGTTGTCCCGGCTCGGCAGGGTGTGCACGGTGGCGGTGTCGGAGGTCCGGGTCGATGGTGCCGGGGTGACGGTGATGGGCAGCCTCGAGGCGGGGGTGGGCGGCGCGCGGGACCAGATCGCCGCCACCGGCCGATTGACCCAGCAGCTCGAGGACCTGCAGCTCACGACCGGTGAGGGCCCGTGCCTCGACGCCTACCGCGGCGGCCTCCCGGTCCTGGCCGGCGACATCGCTGCCGAGCCGGCGCGCTGGCTGGGGTTCGGCCCCGAGGCGGTCCGGGCCGGGGTGGCGGCGCTGTTCTCGCTGCCACTGCAGGTCGGCGCGGTCCGGCTGGGCACCCTCGATCTGCACCGCCTCACCACGGGCCCACTCACGCGCGAGCAGCTCGCCGACGCCCTCGCCCTCGCCGCGCTCGCCACCGAGGCCCTGCTCGACCTCACCGACTCCGGCAACGGTGCCGCCCAGGAGGACGACGGCGACGTCCAGGACGCGGCGGCGTCCCTGACGGGATGGCTGCCCGACGTGCACGCCGACGTGCACATCGCCGCCGGCATGGTCTCGGCCCGTGCCGGCGTCGACGTCGCCACCGCCCTGCTGCGGGTGCGGGCCCACGCCTTCTCCCACAGCGAACCGATTCACGACGTCGCACGGCGGATCATCGCCCGCGACCTGGTGCTCGACCGGTCGGGGACGCCCGAACCGGGACCTCCTCCCGAGGACGGGCACGAACCATCTCCAGAGACCCCAGCCCCGGACCCGGAGGGCGAAGACCCATGAGCAACGGCCGCGAACCCCAGGTCATCGACACGTTCCTGGGCCTGACCGACACCCTCGTCCACGACTTCGACGCCCTGGACATGCTGACGATGCTCTCGGAACGCTGCGTCGAGCTCCTCGACGTCGACGCGGCGGGGGTCATCCTGACCGACGGGCAGGGCGGCCTGTCGGTGGCCGCCGCGTCCACGGAGCGGACCCGTCTGTTGGAGGTGTTCGCCGTCGCCATCGACGCCGGCCCGTGCGTGGACTGCGTGCGCAGCGGCCGCCCGGTGAGCAGCGAGGACCTCACCGCGCCCGGCGCCGGTGACCGGTGGCCCCGCTACGCGTCCCAGGCCACCGACGCCGGGTTCCGGTCCACCCATGCCCTCCCGATGCGCCTGCGGGACGAGGTGATCGGGGTGCTGACCCTGCTCCACACCGACCCGCACATACTCGTCGACGACGACGTCCGGCTCGGTCAGGCGCTGGCCGACGCGGCGACCATCGGCCTGCTCCACGAGCGGGCGGTGCGCTACGCCGAGACCGTGCAGGAACAGCTCCAGGGCGCCCTCAACAGCAGGGTCATCATCGAGCAGGCCAAGGGCGTCGTCGCCGGGCAGAGCGAGCTCGGCCCGGAGGAGGCGTTCGGCAGGTTGCGGACCCACGCCCGCCGGCACGGACTGCGGCTCACCGACCTCGCCCGCGCCGTCGTCGAGCGCACGGTCGACGTGGCGTCCCTCCGGCCCGGCCCGTAGGGAGACCCACCACACCGAGGTGTGGGCCTGCGCTCCTCCGGGTGTGCGACGGCGACACTGCGAGCACCCTGCGTCAGAGCCCGCACGGCCACGCGCCGGCGGCCCTCCGATGTGTTCGCCCGGACCCGCGATCTCGTCGCCCCACGTCCGCGAGACCCGGAGGCCCCATGACGGTTGTCCTGCCTGCACCGACCACCACCCACGCCGACGACGACCGCGCCGCCACCGCGGTCCGTCCACCGACGACGTCGACGTCGAGCACGACCGCGCACCTCTCGGATGCCGACGTCGAGGCCCTGGGGGTCGAGCTGGACGCGCTGCGCCAGAGCGTGATGAGCGATCTCGGCGACGAGGACGCCGCCTACATCCGGCGGGTCGTCGCGGTCCAACGAGGGCTCGAGGCCGGCGGCCGTGCGTTGTTGCTGGTCTCGCCACTGCCGCCGGCGTGGCTCGCCGGGACCGCGGCCCTGTCGGTGGCCAAGATCCTCGAGAACATGGAGATCGGCCACAACGTCCTGCACGGCCAGTGGGACTGGATGAACGACCCCGAGATCCATTCGAGCACCTGGGAGTGGGACTCGGCCTCGTCCGCCGAGGGGTGGAAGTACACCCACAACTTCGTGCACCACACCTACACCAACGTCCTCGGCAAGGACCGCGACGTCGGGTACGCCGTGCTGCGCGTCAGCCCCGAACAGCCGTGGCGCCCGCACCACCTCGTCCAGCTCGGCACCAACACCGCGCTCGCCCTCGGCTTCGAGTACGGCATCGCCGTCTACGACATCGAGCTCGAGGAGGTCGCCGCGGGCCGCAAGCCGTGGGCAAAGGCACGCACCGAGCTGGGCGGCCTGTGGCGCAAGATCCGCGGCCAGCTCGCCAAGGACTACATCCGGTGGCCGCTGCTCTCCGGCCTGGCGGCCCCGACGACCCTCGCGGCCAACCTCACCGCCAACATCGCGCGCAACGTCTGGACGCACGCCGTGATCTTCTGCGGCCACTTCCCGGCCGGCGCCGAGGTCTTCGGCGAGGACCAGCTCGACGGGGAGACCCGCGGCCAGTGGTACCTGCGCCAGCTGCTCGGCTCGGCCAACCTCGACGGCCCCCCGCTGCTGCACCTGATGACCGGCAACCTTTCCCACCAGATCGAGCACCACCTCTTCCCGGACATGCCCTCGCGCCGCTACGCGCAGGTCGCACCGGCGGTGCGTGACATCTGCACGCGGTACGGGCTCCCGTACACCAGTGGCTCACTACCGCGCCAGTACGCCGGGGTCCTCGCCACCATCGCCCGGATGTCGCTGCCGGGCGGGACCGCGACCGACACGGCCGCGTGAAGCCGCCCCGAACCGTGGCCAGCCGCTCACTTGCCGCGGATCCCCCGCGGGGAGGAGGCTGACGGTCATTCAACCCGAGCGGGGGTCGCCGGTGCTCTCCCCCACGCCGCGCACCATCATCCTGGCTGGCCCCATCGGCACCTCCGAGATGACGAGTCTCGTCAACTACTGCGAACAGCTCCAGCGCAGCGGCCTGACCGAGCTGCACCTGGAGATGAACGCTGTCACCGACTGCCGCCGCGCCGGCCTGGACGGACTGCCGGTGTCCGTCGACGGGGCCCGCTGGTCACACTTCCTGGGTCTGCTCAGCGCCGCGCCCGTCGACGAGATCCAGGAACTTTGCGACGACGTTCGCCGGCTCCTGCCTCGACCGGTCCCCGACAGCTGCTAGGAACGTGCCGGTCCGGCACGGGACGCCGAGCCTCTCGCCGGGAGCAGACCTCCTGGCGAGAGGCTCGGCGTCGCTCTAGCACGTGTACGTCGTCGAGCCTGGCGGCGAGGACGTTGCAGCCTCGATCGAGGCGCTACCGCCCGAGCTTCTCGTCGACTCACTGACCGACCAGGTCCTCGAGAATCCTGACGCCGTGGTCGAGCCCGTTCTCGGCGCGAACCTGCTGCCCGATCTCGGCGGCCCTCTCCCGGTAGTCGTCACGACCGACGAGGTCACCGAGGCGATCGGCGAGCCCGGCGGCGAGCTTCCCCGCCGGGAGGGGCGCGGGGCCCGCTCCCAGTGCGTGCACACGCGCGGCCCAGAAGGGCTGGTCGCCGAGGAAGGGGCAGACCAGCGTCGGCTTCCCGGCGCGCAGCCCGGCGGCGGTCGAGCCGGCGCCGCCGTGGTGCACGACCGCGGCGACACGGTCGAAGAGCCAGTCGTGGGGTACCGCGTCGACCACGAGCACGTCGTCGGACGGTGCGTCACCGGCGGTCAGCCCGCCCCAGCCCGTGGCGACGACGCCGCGGAGCCGGTTCGCGACGAGCGCTCCGAGCACGGCGTCGCGCCGCTCGTCGGCGCCCTTGCCGAAGCCCATCGACCCGAACCCGACGTAGACGGGAGCCTCGCCGGCGGCGAGGAAGTCGACGAGCCGGGCGTCCGGGTGCCACGCGGGGTCGGGCGGCAGGAACCAGTAGCCGGTGACGTGCGCCGAGGGCGGGTAGTCGGCCGGGACCGGGACGACGTGGCGGCTGAAGGGGTACAGCACGTCCACCGGCGAGCCGTCCGGGTTGCGCAGCGGGTCCGCGAACCGGCCGACGCGTCCCAGGCCGAGCCGGCGGCGGAAGTCGTTGATCATCCCGCCGTAGAGGACCGTGGCCATCCGCGTGAACGCGTACGTGGCGCGGTTGATCCGGCCGGGCAGCGACATGCCGCCCAGGAACGGGATCGGGAACGCCCGTGTCGGGCTGTAGAAGGGCAGCGGGATCGACAGCACCCCGGGCACCCCGAGCGCCTCGGCGAGGTGCGGCCCCGCCAGGCACTTGGGGTGGTGGACGATCACCTCCGGGTCGGCCGCCCGCGCCGCGGCCCACTGCTCGTCGAGGTGTTCGCGCATCGCCTCGCGCATCACCCCGAGGGTCCGCAGCGCGTCCCGGGCGCCGCGGAGCTCCGGCATGACCTCCCGCAGCATGGTGAGCATCCGCGACCCCGCGGGCTCGAGCCTGACCCCGACGCGGTCGGCCTCGTCCCGGAATGCCTCCGGGACGGCGAGCACCACGTCGTGACCACGTGCTCGCAGCGCGCCGCCCAGGGCGAGGTAGGGCTGGATGTCGCCGCGGGTGCCGAAGCTGGTGACGAGGACGCGCACGGGAGCCGCCGATCGATCCGGGAACGCGGACACAGATCGCCGACCAGACTTCCGGCACGCCATGGTGGACGCTACTCCGCGCGCGGCCGGCGGAGTAGCGTCCGCTCCACCTGGGGCCGCTCGACGGTCCGGTGCTCGGTCAGCTCGGTCGACTGCTCCCCCTCGGCCTGCTCACCGGGCTCCTCGCGGTCCCGGCCGCCTGAGCGGCGACGCTCGGGTGTGGCCTGCTGCCCGGCGTCGCCGCCACGATCGGCCTGATCGTCGCCGTCCAGGTCGCCGTGGTCGCTGCCCCGGACCGGGCGGGCTGGTTCCCGCTCGCCGCGCCCGCCCTGCGGGCGCTGCGCCTCGGCGAGGTCGCACCGCACCAGCTCGCCCTCGTCGCGCTGGTCCCCCTCGCCTTCGGCGCGCTTACGGCCCTGGCGTGGGACCGTCTGCGTCTCGACCGGTAGGGGTGGTCAGCCCCGGACCTCCTGGATGCGCACGAACTCGAGGTCCCGTTCGTACTGGTCGAGGATGTCGTCGGTGAGCTGCCCGTAGGTGTAGCCCATGACGTCGTAGCCCTGGCCGCCCTCACGCAGGTGCACCTCGAGGCGGCAGTAGGTGTCGGTGCCCTTCGGCACGGCGTGGCCGTAGACGGGGATCGGGACCTCGCGCGGCTCGACGCGGTAGAGGAACTGGCGCTCCTCCCCCAGATCGGCGACCAGCTCGACGGCCCTCGTGCCGCCCTCGCCGTCCTCCCGGGCCTCCGCCGTCACGCCCCGCTCGCGCAGGTGCGACGCCACCTCCTCGACCGCGGGGTGAGCCACCTCGTCGAGGAACTCCTGCGCCCGCGCGGAGTCGGGGAAGGACAACGCACGGTCGAGGCGCTGCCGCCACCCGGGCACACCGGAGCGGTGCCCGTCGCCGGGACTGCGGCCGGAGATCGACGAGCGCAGCGCGTAGCGCTGGCTCTCGGCGTGCAGGGCCTCCACCCGCAACGCCTTCCACAGACCGTAGGCGACCAGGGCCAGCACGAACGCGAACGGCAGACCCATGATGATGGTGGCGTTCTGCAGCGCGGTGACCCCGCCGACCAGCAGCATCCCGATCGTGAGCAGACCCGTCGCCACCGCCCAGAAGATGCGCACCGCCGGCCGCCCGTCCGACTGCGGTGTCGCCAGGTGCGAGGTCAGGTTGGCCATCACCAGGGCGGCGGAGTCGGCCGAGGTCACGTAGAAGAGCAGGCCGACGAACGTCGCCAGTCCGGCGATGAACGGGACCGCCGGGTACTGCGCGAGCAGCTCGTAGAAGCCCTGCGCGTTGTTCTCCATCGTGTTGGCCCCGAAAGCGACGTTCCCGTCACGGATGACGTCGATCGCGCTGTTCCCGAAGATCGAGATCCACATGACGATGTAGGTGAACGGGATGATCAGCGTGCCGGCGACGAACTGCCGGATGGTGCGGCCCCGGGAGATGCGGGCCAGGAACAGCCCGACGAACGAGGCCCAGGCGATCCACCACGCCCAGAAGAACAGCGTCCAGGCGTTGAGCCAGTCGACGGGCCGGTCGAAGGCGAACGTCTCCAGGGTCAGGCTCGGGAACGAGCTGACGAAGTCGCCGACGTTCTGGACCAGGCCGTTGAGCAGGAAGACGGTGTCGCCGGCGACCAGCAGGAACAGCGCGAGCCCGATCGCGAGCAGGACGTTGAGCTGGCTGAGCAGCTTGATCCCGCGGTCCACGCCGGTCACGGCCGAGACCGTCGCCATGCCGACCGCCACGATCACCAGCCCGACCTGGGCGGCCGTCCCCTCCGGGACTCCGAAGAGGAAGAACAGCCCGTAGTTCAGCAGCACGACCCCGATGCCCAGGGAAGCGGCGACGCCGAAGATGGTGCCGAGCACCGCGGCGAGGTCGACCGCCGTCCCCAGGCCGCCGTGAATCCGCTTGCCGAAGATCGGGTAGAGGGCGGACCGTATGGCGAGCGGGAGATTGCGCCGGTAGGCGAAGTAGGCCAGCGCCATGCCCATCAGCGCGTAGAGGCCCCACCCACTGATCCCGTAGTGGAACAGCGTCCAGACCGTGGCGTCCTCGGCGGCCAGCAGCGTGCCGCCCTCGCCGCGCGGCGGGGTCAGGTACTGGGTCACCGGCTCCACGACCGCGAAGAACATCAGGTCGGTACCGATGCCCGCGGCGAAGAGCATCGACGCCCAGGCGAACGTGCTGAACTCCGGTCGTGAGTGCTCCGGGCCGAGGCGCACCCGCCCGAGACGCGACGCGCCGACGACGATGACGAACACCAGAACCAAGGTGGTCAGCAGGATGTAGAACCAGCCGAACCACTCCGACGTCCAGCCGACCACCGCGCCGATGGTGTCCGAGGCCGAGGTCGGCGCGATGATCGCCCAGAGCGCGATGGCCACGGTGACCGCGGCGGATCCGTAGAACACCGCGGGCTTGATCCGGGCACCGGACTCGGGTGCGGGCTCGGTCGGCGCCGCCTGCGGCTGTACATCGGTCATCTGCGCCTCCAGTCGTCGCGGCGTCATGACACTCCGTGAGAACCGGACAAGCTTCTCACGTCAGAAGTCGACTGCGCAGCACTCCGATCACCCAACGGGCGAGTGCGATGCACACGGAGAGCAGCGCGCTGCGCCCATCGCCTCACCGTTGGGCCGAGCCGTGGCCTCGGCGCAGTGAATCGGGCAGAGTGGACATCGGTGAGCCGGGAAGCCTGGTCGGCGGTGCAGTGGCGTGCGACCCGAGGACGGCGACGATGGCGAGCGATCCCGACCGACCCACACCACCCCAACCTGCCCGGCCCCTGAGCGAGCAGGAGAAGGACGCGTTCGCCCGGCTCGAGGCGTCCCTGCGCGACGAGGACCCGCCGGACCGTGGTCCCGACGGGACGGTGCCCGCGCGGCGTCGAACCGGCCCTCGCCCCCGGGACCTCGTGATCCAGGTCGTCGTGGTCGCCGTGCTGGCCGTAGCGCTGATGCCGAGCGCCTGGCTGGCTGGGCTGGTCGTCGCCATCGTCATGCTCGGCCCGACGTGCGTCGCCATCTGGGCGATGCGGCGAGGGATGCTGTGACGGCCCCGCCGCGGGCGACGACCTGACGAACGTCTGACGAACAGACCCGCGGCCCGTCCCCACCCGCGGTCCGCACCTACCGTCGAGGCGGCAGGACGACGCGCACGGATCGGGCGGGAGCACGGATGGACTTCTCGGCCGTCATCTGCCCGGAGACCGGGGTGACCGCGCGCGAGGCGGCGGTGCGGGCTCTCGTCGCCCGCGACCACCTCGGCGGCGAGGTCACGGCCCTCCCCGAGCTCGGGTTGCGGGAGCGACGCGCGGCCATGATCGAGGACGTGCGCGTCCTCACCGGTCTGCTCGCCGCGGAACTGTCCTGCGGCGGCGACCCGACCCCCGGGTTCGACGCCCCGCACCAGGCCGGCGAGACCCATCGCGCGACGTTGCTCTCGGACGACTTCGCATTCCAGGCGGCGCTCGCGATGCGGGCACTCGACCGCGCGGAGCAGTCGGAGTGATCCCGCCCGGACCGGGTCTCATTCCCCGACGAAGCCGGCGCAGGCCTCGGCCGTGGGTGCCGGTGCCCTGGGTGGCCCGATGACCGCCACACCACTCGCCTCGGCCGAGACGACCGGCGCGTCCTTCAGCGCCGCGCGAACCTGACGATCGGCTGACGACGGCGTCGCGGCCCCGCGACGTGTGCTCGGCGGGACACGGCGACGGGTAGCGTCGTCGAACCGGCTCTGCGGGAGGACCACCAGATGGGGACGCGCGTCCTGCTCGTCGAGGACGACGAGCGCATCCGCCAGGCCCTCGGGCTCGCGCTGGCCGACGAGGGCTACGACGTCGTCGAGACGGCCACGGGCGAGGAGGCGCTCGAGGTCGTCGACCCCGACCTCGACGTCGTCCTGCTCGACCTGATGCTGCCGGGCATCGACGGCATCGAGGTGTGCTCGACGCTGCGCTCCCGTGGCGACCTGCCGATCATCATCGCCACCGCGCGTTCGGACACCGCCGACGTCATCGCCGGACTGGAGGCCGGCGCCGACGACTACGTCACCAAGCCGCTGATCGCCGGGGAGCTGGCGGCCCGGATCAAGGCGCTCCTGCGGCGCCGCCGCCCTTCGGGATCGGAGGACGCGCCGGGCTCGTCGGAGCTGCGCGTGGGCGACCTGGTCATCAGCACCGGTCGCGAGGAGGTCGAGCGCGACGGGCACCGGCTGCACCTGACCCACACCGAGTTCCGCCTGCTGATCGAGCTCGTGTCCGCGCGGGGCGACGTCGTCACCCGCGAGCAGCTGCTCCAGCGGGTCTGGGGCTACGACTACTTCGGCGACACCCGCCTGCTCGACGTCCACGTCCGCCGGCTGCGCCGCAAGATCGAGCCCGACCCCGACGACCCGACGCTGGTGCTGACCGTGCGCGGCTCGGGGTACCGCGTCGGACAGTGAACGGCCTGCGCCGGCGCTTCGCGTCGGTGTCGCTGCGCTGGCGGGTGGCCCTCGCCTTCGGGCTGGTCACCACGGCGGTGGCGGGACTCCTGTCGGCGACCACCTGGCAGCTGGCGTCGAGCTACATGCTCGAGCAGCGGGAACGGGGAGCGACCAACCAGGCCGTGGTCGACGCGCGCCTCGTCGCCGACAGCCTCCGGCGGGGATCGGACGATCTGCCGACACTGCTCGTCGGGCTCACCGGCGAGCCCGAGACCGCCGTGCTGTTGCGGTCCGACGGGCGCTGGACCACCGCCGGACGTCAGGTCGACGTCGACAGCGTCCCCACCCTCCTGCTCGCCCTCGCGACCTCGGGGACACCGGCTCGCCAGCGGCTGGAGCTCGACCGAGCGCCGGTCCTCGCGGTCGCGCTGCCGGTGACCCCCGAAGGCGACCTGTTCGTCCGGCTCGTGCCCCTCACCGAGCTCGACCGGACGCTGCGCTTCGTGTCGATCGTCCTCGTCGCCGGTACGGTCCTGGCCGGCCTGCTCGGGGTCCTGCTGGGCTGGTGGACCGCCCGGCGGGCCCTCGCACCCCTGACCGAGCTCACCGACGCCGCGGGGCGCATGGCCGAGGGCGACCTCGGCGCGCGCCTGCCGGTGCGCCGGGAGGCCGACCTCGCCCCGCTGGCCACGCGGTTCAACGACACCGCCGACGCCCTGGAGGAGCGGGTGCAGCGAGACGCGCGGTTCGCCGGCGACGTCAGCCACGAGCTGAGGACACCGCTGACCACCATGATCAACGCGGTCGAGGTGCTCCGCCGGCGGCGCGGGGACCTCCCCGAGACCGCCGGGCGCGCCGTGGACCTGCTCGGCGCCGACGTGGAGCGGTTCCACCGGATGGTGGAGGATCTCCTGGAGATCTCGCGCGGCATCCAGGTCCCCGACCGACACGACCTCGCCCCGGTGGACCTCGGCATCGTCGTCCGGAACGTGCCCGCGTCGCTGGTCCCCGGCGCGGTCATCGACGTCCCGGAGCCGTCGCCGCTGGTCACGGCCGACCGCCGTCGCCTCGACCAGGTCGTGGCGAACCTCTGCGACAACGCCCGGCACCACGGGGGCGGCGTGGTGCGCCTCGGTGTCGTCCGCCGCGACGGGGAGGCGGCGATCGAGGTCGACGACGCCGGCCCGGGAGTGCCGGCGGAACTGCGAGACCGGATCTTCGAACGCTTCACCCGCGGCACGCGGTCCGGGCGCAACAGGGCCTACAGCGGGGGCACCGGACTCGGGCTCGCTCTCGTCGCCCAGCACGTCCACGGCCTCGGCGGGCGGGTGTGGGTGGAGGACCGACCGGGTGAAGGCGCCCGGTTCGTCGTCGCGCTACCGGAGGTGGCCTCGTGACCAGGCGCGGACGGGCGCTCGCCGTGCTGGGCCTCGCGGCGGGGCTGGCCGCCGGATGCGGGGTCCGGCCGGAGAGCGAGCCCGAGCCGCTGCCCCCGACCGCCCCGGTCGTGATGCCGCCCTCGGTGACCCAGGAGCCCGCCCCGACACCGTCGAGCCCGACGACCCCTCCCCCGCCACACCGACCGTGAGCCTGCTCCGCCGTCGACCGGCACGGACGCGCGTCGGCTGGGTCGTGGCCGCGGCCTCGCGGCACCGGGTCCCGGCGCTGGCGGCGGAGTCGGCGTTCTTCGCCGCGCTCGCTGTGTTCCCCGCCCTGCTCACCGTGGTCGCGATCCTCCGCACGGCGGGACCGGCGCTGGGCGCCGACGCCGACGTGGCCGCCGTCGGCGGCATGACCCGGCTGCTGCGCGTGGTGCTCACGACACGGGGCAGCGCCGCCGCCGACGCCGCCGCGACCCTGCTGACCACCAGCACCACCGGTCTGCTGACCGTCGGCACCGTGGCCGCGCTGGTGCTGCTGGTCCGGGCCCTGCGCTCGGTGCTGCACGCCCTGGCCACGATCGCCGGACGCCCGCCCCGGACCTGGCGCGCGGCCACCGCCCTCGGGGTCATGCTGCTCGTCGGCGGCGCCACCGTCACCGCCGCGGCGGTGCAGGACCCGCTGCTGGTGCTCGACGCCCCGGCTGGCGACCTCGTGTGGCGTCTCCTACGGTGGCCGGTCGTCGTCCTCGCCCTCGTCGGGTGGGCGGTGCTGGTGCTGCGGGTCGGGATGCGCACGGGCCGCGGCACCTTGCGGGTCACCTTCGTCGCCGCGTCGGGTGCCGTGGGGGCCTGGGTGGCCGCGAGCGCGGTGTTCCCGCTCTACGTGTCGGTCGTCGCGCGCGTCGGGAGCGGCCTCGGCGCCCTCGGGGGTGGGCTGATCCTGCTCGTGTGGCTCTACCTGCTCACCCTGTCGCTCTACCTCGGTGCGGAAGCTGCGCGGCGGCGGCACCGGCGATGACGCGCCGCTGCGCTCCCCCGCCTGATCCGAGGGCCGCTGCAGACGGGATCGAGGAGCCGACGTGAAGCACAGCGGCCGTTACCTGTCAGCTCCGGACGACCCCGACCGGCGCCGGACCAGCCGTCCCGTCGGCGGGGTCGGCCGGACCGGTACCCGTCAGCCAGGCGGCGAGCACACCGAGCACGAAGCCGACGGCGAGAGCGAGGGCGGCCATCGACGCGAACAGGAGTCCTCGACCCGGACCGGCGGGGAGTGGTCGGCGTACAGGTCGGTGCGGCGGCGTCGTCGGCGCCGACAGGAGCGAGACATCCCGCGGAACCGGCGGAACGCCGCCTGCGCGTCGGTGCTCGGGAGAACCGACCCGCCGTCCACCTGCCGACCCGTCGGTCGCGCCGCCGAGCGAGAACTCGACGGTCGGGGCCGGTCCCGGGACCGCGGGGTTCGTCCGCCGGGCCGGCGGCCTGTTCGTCACCGGACCTTCTCGACCGGCACGGCCCCGGTGGCGGGTTCCCGGCCGTGCGGTCGGCTGACGACCTCGCCGGCGCAGCCGGCGCTCTCAGCCGTCCGCCGCGTCCTCGTCGTCGGGACGGGAGCGGCGCTCCTGCGCCGCCGGGGGATCGGCGTCGCGTGCCCGGGCGGCCGCCGGGCGGCCCTCGTCGTCGTAGTACTCGTCGGGCAGTCCGACGTTGTCGTGGGCGCGCTGCGCGGCGCGCCGGTTCTCCTGTGCCATCGCTCCTCCTCGAGCGTGGTCGCCGTGATCAGTTCTCACGCCCCTCGGTGGAGGGCGCGACGTGGGAGAGCTCGGCGACGGTGGTCTCCCCCAGCGACGGGTCGACGTGGTCGTCCCCGTCGAGCCCCGAGCCGTCGGCCGGTTCGCCGTGCTCGGACCCGTCATCCTCGGCGCTGTGCCGTCCGTTGCCGGCGGTGGTGAGCACAGCGCCCGCCGGCCGGGCAGCGGCCCGGAGCCCCGGCATCGGCGAGGCCTCCGATGGCATCCGCACCACGAACCGCTCGGTCGACATCCCCTTCACCAGGCCCACGGCCATGGCGATCAGCACGAGGCAGAACGGCAGGCCGGCGAGGATCGACGCGGTCTGCAGCGCGCTCAGGGCATCCGCCCCGCTGGCGGCACCGGCCGCCAGGAGGACCGCCGCGATGACACCCTCCATCACCGCCCAGAACAGGCGCTGCTGCCAGCGCGGGTTCGGGTCACCGCCGTTGGTGAGGATGTCGACGACGAGGGACCCCGAGTCCGACGAGGTCGCGAAGAACAGCACCACGACGATGATCGCGACGGCCGAGGCGAGCAGGGACACGATCCCCGCGACCGGCAGCTGCTGGAGCAGCACGAACATCCCGGTCTCGGTGGTGGCCTCGGCCAACGGGTTGGTGGGGTTGGACAGCAGCGCGGCCAACGCGCTGTCGCCGAAAACCGTGAGCCACACCATCGACGCACCGACCGGCGCGAAGAGCGCTCCGGCGACGAACGAGCGGATCGTGCGCCCGTAGGAGATGCGGGCGAGGAACATACCGACGAACGGGGACCAGGAGATCCACCAGCCCCAGTAGAAGAGCGTCCAGCTGGCTTGCCACTCCTGCGCGGCGGGGTTGCCGGGGTAGGTCTGGAAGCTCTGCGCGGGCAGGTTCTGCAGGTAGTAGCCGATGTTGGTGACCGTGGTGTTGAGCAGGTCGCGCGTCGGTCCGAACGCGAACACGAACACCATCAGCGCGAACGCCAGCCACAGGTTGATCAGCGACAGGTTCCGGATGCCCTTGTCGATCCCGAGCATCACCGAGACCACGGCGATCGCGGTGATGCCGAGGATCAGGACGACCTGCAGCGGCGTGGTGTTGGTGATGCCGAACAGCGTCTCCAGGCCGGCGCCGACCTGCTGGGCGCCGAGGCCCAGCGAGGTCGCGAGGCCGAACAGGGTCCCGAACACCGCGAGCACGTCGACGACGAAGCCTGGCCACCGGTTGATGCGCTCACCGAGCAGCGGGTAGAGGGCCGAGGCCGGACGTAGCGGGAGCCCCTTGCGGAAGGCGAAGTAGCCCAGCGCGAGGCCCAGCACGATGTAGATCGCCCACGGGTGCAGACCCCAGTGGAAGAAGGTCAGGAACATCGCGTTCTGGGCCGCCTCGGACGTCCCGCCCGGGCCCACCGGCGGCTCCTGCAGGTAGCTCACCGGCTCACTGACCGCGTAGTAGACGAGCCCGATGCCCATGCCCGCGGTGAACAGCATCGCGAACCACGACATCGTCCCGTACTCGGGCTGCGAGTCGGCCGGGCCGAGGCGGATGCGGCCGTAGCGCGACGCCATGAGCACGATGACGAAGATCAGGAAACCGCTGGCGCTGAAGATGTAGAGCCAGCCGAAGTTCGTGACGATGAACGAGTTCACCGCGCTCGCCGCCGACGACAGCGAGGACGGCGCGAGCACGCCCCAGAGCACGAGGGCGATCGCGAGGACCGCCGAGGAGATGAACACCGGCGGGCTGGTGTGCTCGCGGAGGGAGCGGATCACGGGGGAGGTTCCTCCTGGGGCGGCCGGGGTGTGGCGGGCGCCGGCCTCGGCAACGGGGTCGGGCTGAGCAGGACGAGGGGCACGCCGTGTTCCGCGTCGGCCCCCAGGCGCTCGTAGGCGCCGGGCGAGCCGTCGACGTCGTGGTCGAGCATGCGCATGAGAGCGGCGGCGGCTCGGGGGTGGCGCGTGGCGTACTCGGCGAGGCGGCGGCCCGACTCGGCGGACGGGAGCGCGTAGGCCCAGCCGTCACGACGGCGTCGCCCGACCTGGTAGCTGACCTCCGGATGGGCGAGCACGTTGCGGAACCACTGGGCCCGCGCCCCGTAGCCGGAGGCCACGACGTAGGAGTCGCGTGCCTCGCCGCGGCCCACGACCTCGAGCGCCACGTGGCGCGGCCGCCCGCTCCGGCGACCGATGTGGGTCAGCAGCACCAGGCGCCGTCCGAAGACCCACCCGAGGCCGCACCGATAGACGAGCACCGGCGCCCGGACGAGGGCACGCGAGAACGCCCGGCGTGCCGGTTCCGCGGTCCGCATCCGCGCCTCCTCCCTGCTGTCGGAGCCGAGTCCACCGCCGGGAACCCCGTCTCCGCCAGCTCGACAGGGCGTTGTCAGGGAATCGCAAGCCACCGGGCGCCGACGACGGGCGATCCCGCTCCGGAAGCGAGCCGGCCGGGAGAAGGGCCGTCACGAGTCGTCCACGGCGCCGACGCACGCCACGTTCGTCGATTCTTCCGACGACGTCTGCTCCGCGACCACGACGCCCTGCACCGTGACGCGGCAGGTGATGCGGTCACCGACGTCGGACGCCCCCTGCGCGGTGAGGACGTAGGTGGCACGCTCCCGGCTCCGCCCGGTGGCGCTCCACGGCAGGACGACACCGTTCTGTCTGGTGAGCTGGTCTTCCGAGCCCCACGTCACGAGCACCCGCGCGGCCCCGCCGGTCACCTCGAAGAGCACCTCGGGCGGAGCCGCGGTCCCTACCCCGGCAGCCGGGCGCGCCTCCGTCGTCGTCCACGGGATTCGGGCGGCCAGTGCACCGAGCAGGAGGCCGACCAGCACGGCGGCGACGGCGGCCCCCGTGAACGCGACCCCACCGCGACGGGAACGGGTCGGTACCGGCGGGTGGAGCGGAGCGTTCGCCCGTGTCAGGAGGGAGACATCCCGAGGCACCGGCGGCACTCGCGCGGCACGCGACCGGCCCTCCCCGGAGCTCTTCCCACGATCCGGTGGTCGGCTGCACGCCGGGCGGTGACGGTGCACCCGGGGCGGCTCGGTCACCCCGGGACCCTCTCAACCAGGACCGCCGTCCCGCGGGTTCGCGACCTTGCGGAACGCTGACGATCGCACCGCGGCGGCCATCGTCAGGAGATCGACAGCGCCGAGCGCCGCTCCCGACCGGCGGATCGTGATCGGCTGGAGGCATGAGGGGCGCCCACCGGGACGAGGACGACGAGAGCGGCGATCGCCCTCTGCTCGCCCTGCGGGCGGCGACCGCCGTCGCGGTCGCGGGCCTGCTCCTCGCGGGGTTGCTGGCACCCGCCGCCGTCGGCGCGGGAACGCTGCTCGCCCGTGCCTCGGCCAGCGTCTCCTCGACCACCGCCGGCCTGCTGGACCGCGAGCCCGACGCGGCCACGGTGATCACCGACGTGACCGGCGCGCCGATGGCGACCGTGTACGACCGCTACCGGCTCCCGGTGGGACCCACGGGCATCGCCGACACCATGAAGGCGGCGATCGTCGCGATCGAGGACCGCCGGTTCTACGACCACGACGGGATCGACGCGCAGGGCCTGACCCGTGCCGCCGCCACCAACGCGGTGGCCGGGACCCCGTTCGAGGGCCAGGGCGGGTCGACGATCACCATGCAGTACGTCAAGAACCAGCGGCTCTACACGCTCGCCGACACCGACGAGGAACGCCGGACGGCGACCGCCGACACCGTGGCCCGCAAGCTCACGGAGGTGCGGCTCGCCCGTCGCGTCGAGGACCAGCTGGACAAGGACGAGATCCTGGCTAGGTACCTCGACCTCGTCTACTTCGGTCGGGGGGCCTACGGCGTCGAGGCCGCCGCGCGGACGTGGTTCGGTAACGACGCCGACGCCCTCACCGTGCCGCAGGCCGCGCTGCTGGCGGGCCTCGTGCGCGCTCCGTCGGCCTACGACCCCGTCGACCACCCGGGCGCGGCACGTGCACGGCGGGACCAGGTGCTCGACGCGATGGCCGACGTGGGCTCGCTGACCCGCGCGCAGGCCACCGCGGCCCGCGCCGCGCCGCTCGGGGTCGTGTCCGAGCCGGTCCCGGCGCCGAACGGCTGTGCCGGGGCCCGTCCGGGTACCGGCTTCTTCTGCCGCGAGGTCGTCGAGCGCCTCACGGCCACCGGCCTCGACCTCGCCACCGGCGGCTACACGGTCCGGACGACCCTGGACCCCCGGGTGACCGCCGCCGCTCGCGACGCGACCCGCGCCGCCGTCGACCCCGACGCCGACGTCGCGGACGTCACCGCCGTGGTGGCCCCCCGGCCCGGCCGCCGCCCGGTGCTCGCGCTCGCCGCCAACCGGACCTATGGCCCGGACGCGGAGGCCGCCCAGAGCGTGTTGCCGCTGCCCACCGCTCCCCTGCGCGGCGCCGGCTCGATCTACAAGATCTTCACAGCCGCTACCGCCCTGGAGAAGGGGCTGGTGTCCCCGCGGACGACACTCGACGTCCCGGACGAGTACCGCTCCGAGCTCGCCGAGGACTACACCGTGGAGAACCTCGGCTCCCACCCCGACGAGCTGACCCTGCGGCAGGCACTCGCCACCTCGCCGAACACGACCTTCGTCGAGCTCGTCGACCGGATCGGGTCGGTCGCCCCGATCGTCGACGTCGCCCGCCGGCTGGGCCTGCGCACGACCCTCGCCGCCCCCGGCCCCGACGGGCGGCCGCTCGCCGAACGGATCGGGGCGGCGCAGGCGTCGTTCACCCTCGGCCCGGACCCCACCAGCCCGCTCGACCTCGCCAACGTCGCCGCGACCGTCGTGTCCGGCGGCAAGTGGTGCCCGCCGACGCTCGTGGACGCGGTGACCGACCGCGACGGCCACGACATGATCCCGGCGGTCGCCCCCTGTGAGCAGGCGGTCGACCCCGTCGCCGCCCGGGAGCTGCGGACCGCGCTGTCGGAGGACGTGGAGGACGGCACCGCGTCCCGCGCCGCCGACGACGCGGGGTGGGACCGCACGATGATCGCCAAGACCGGCACCACCCAGCGCTCCGCGTCGGCCGCGTTCCTCGGCGCGACCGACCGCTACGCCGGTGCGGTGATGACGTTCTCCACCGACGGAGCGGAGCCGGTGTGCACCAGCCCGGTCAGCACCTGTTCCGAGGGCGACCTCACCGGGGGATCCGTCCCGGCCGAGACCTGGTTCGACCTCATGAGCCCGCTGCACCGCAGCGGCGACGCCCGCGGCGACGACGACTGATCCGCGGAGCTCCTGTGCTGGGTCGACAGGGGTGCGACCCGCCGAGGCCGCGGCGGGCTCAGCGTCCCGAGGCCGGTCGGCAACGGCGAGCGCGGAACGGCCACGGGAGCCGGCGTCGCGTCCCGAACGCCACCGAGCCCGGGCGATACCCCGGCGGGACGTCCCGGGCCTCGCCGAAGGGAACGACGGGCTCGTGCGCGGCGCCGCGGCCGTCGGGGTCGTGGGGTGCATCCATCGGCCATCCTCCGTGCTCGGCAAGGAACCGTCCGCGACACCACCACGGCAGGGGGCGGTGGGTGAACGCCCCGGGCGGGACGTCAGCTGATCGCAAGGCGTCATCGGCTCACACGCGGCGCCCCGGCGTCGTTTCTTCCTGAGGGGCTGTGCGCGGTCGTCGAGGGGGCGGCCGCGCACGGCCCTCGCACCACCCCACGTGGAGAGGGAGATCGAAGGATGGACGACAGCGAGCCCGACCGTCCCCGCGAGGTCACGGGGGTGTCGTAGACATGCCGGCTCTCGCCCGCCGCAAGGGCCCCTCGATCCTCCTGGGCGTGCTCGCCGCCGCCGTGCTGCTCGCGGTGAACCTGCCCCCGGCGCTGGCCTACGTGCAGTCCTGGCGTCACCAACGACTGATCACCAGCCTGCCCTACCTGCAGCAGCACGGGCGCTGGGACGTCATCGGGGTCCCGCCCCAGGACCGGGTCAACGCCATCCACGCTGCCCTGCTGCCCAGCGGCAAGGTCCTGCTCATCGCCGGCTCGGGCAACAAGGAGGACCTGTTCGCGACGAAGGCGCTCAAGAGCCTGCTCTACGACCCGCGGGACGGCTCGACGCGGATGATCCCGGTACCCGACGACATGTTCTGCGGCGGCCAGACGCTGCTCCCGGACGGCCGGCTGCTCGTCGCCGGCGGCACGGCCCGCTACGAGAAGCTCGCCGGCGCCGTCACCTACGCCGCGGGCGCGATGCGCGTGAAGAACGAGAACCCCGACATCGCCCCCACCGTGCCGGCGGGCAGCGAGTTCGTCGCCCCCGACGGGCGGCGCTACCGCAGCGTGCGCGACGCGGTCGTCCCGCCGGCCGCCAAGACCACCACGGGCTCCGGCGCGACGGTGACCGCGAGCGAGGTCACGACGTTCGTCGAGGCCGTGACACCCGGCCCCGTGGCGGTGAACCCCGACCGCGCGCAGTACGCGATCGCGGGGCTGCAGCCCGAGCAGGCGCGGAACCTGTACGGGCTCGGCGCGCCGATGACGCTGGACAAGCAGGACTACCAGGGCACGGACAAGGCCTTCACGTTCGACCCGGTCACCGAGACCTGGTCGCCGGTCGGGGACATGGTCTTCGCCCGCTGGTATCCCACGTTGACGCCGATGGTGGACGGGCGCGTCCTCGCGACGTCCGGGCTCGACGGCGTCGGCGAGGTCCTCAACGGCCAGACCGAGGTCTTCGACCCGGCGACGAACACCTGGACCGAGCGCAAGGACCTCACCCACTACTTCCCCACGTACCCGGGCCTGTTCACGACCGCCCGCGAGGACGAGATGTTCTACGCGGGCACCACGGCGGGCTACGGGCCCGCCGACCAGGGGCGCGTCCCCGGACTCTGGGACCTCGACGACAACTCCTTCACGCCGGTCCCCGTCCTGCGCGACCCCGACCTGCTCGAGACCTCCGGCGCCGCGTGGGTCGGGCCGGTGCAGGACCAGCGGATGGCCGTCGTGGGCGGAGGCGGGGTCGGCGAGAGCCCGCGCTCCACCGCCCGCATCGACGTCGTCGACCTGGACGAGCCGGCACCGCGCTTCACCTCCGGACCCACCCTGCCCGAGCCGACCCGCTACCCGAACCTCGTCACGCTGCCCGACGACTCGATGCTGATCAGCAACGGGTCGGAGGACTACCGCGGCAAGGGCGCCTCGGATCACCTGCTCGCCCGGCTCTACCACCCGGGACCTGAGGGCGGCACGCTCTCGGTCGCGGCGGACCCGGTGGTCGGGCGCAACTACCACACCGAAGGCCTCCTGCTCCCCGACGGCCGGGTCCTCACCGCGGGCTCCGACCCGCTGTTCGACGACGAGAAGAACACCGTGCCGGGCACCTTCGAGCAGCGCGTCGAGATCTACTCACCGCCCTACCTCTTCCGCGGGCCGCGCCCGGAGATCACCGAGGCTCCGGACACCGCGGAGCGCGGCGGGACGCTGACCGTCGCCACCCCGGACCCGTCCCGCATCGATCGCGCCCGGCTGGTGCGGCTCGCGAGCTCCACCCACGTCACGAGCGTCGACCAGCGCTCGGTGGCCCTGGACCTGCGTCGCGACAACCGGGTGGTGGACCTCGACGTCCCTGCCTCGATCCGGACCGTGCCCACCGGCTTCTACATGCTCTTCCTCGTCGACGACCGCGGCGTCCCGTCGACCGGGCGCATCCTCCGTGTCGGCGAGGAGGGCGCCGACCGCCCCGAGTGACCGAGGCGGACCCGACGTCAGGCCGCCGCAAGGCACGTCCTCGGCCGACTTCACGCGGCCGGTGCTCCCGTGGAGGACGAACACGACGACGGAGGGCTCGATGAGCTTGCTCGGCAACCTGCGCGATCTCCTGGGTGACCTGCCCGACGACGGACGGGGGTGCCCGCCACCCGAGCGTGGCTCAGCCCGGCCCTCGGAGGCGTCGTGGTGGGAGGGACGGCGACGGGGCGAGGACCCGACGGAGCCGACGAGGCCATGGCCGACCTCCGTCATCGCCGACGGCATTCCGCGCTGACCCAGTGGTCCCGGTCCTCGACGACGCCCGGACGTCAGAACGTCGGTTCGCTGCCCTTCAGCTGGCGCCAGTAGCGGCGGTGGGCGTGCTGGGCGTCCGGCGAGGTGAACCAGGTGGGCAGTTCCTCGTCGAGGGGGTCGGCGAGGTCGGCGATGTCGCGCAGGGCGGCGGCCTGGGCGGCGCGCTTGGTGAAGGCGTAGTGCTCGAGGCAGTCGTCGGGCACGGCCTCGGCGATCGCGACGGCGCGCTCGAGGACCTGGTCGGCGGGCGCGAGCTCGTCGACGACCCCGAGCTGCACCGCCCGGTCGGGGTCGAACTGGTCGCCGAACAGGGAGAGCTGCGCGGCGACCTTCTCGCCCCAGGCGTAGGCCATCATCCGCACGTAGGCCGCGGGCATGGGGATGCTGATGGACACCTCGTTGAGGGCGAAGCGGGCGCCGACGTCGACGGCCACGCGGCGGTCGCACGCCGCGGCGGTGACCAGCCCGCCGGCGAAGGCGTGCCCGTCCACGGCCGCTACCGGCCCGTCAGGGGCTTGCTTGCCTGATGGCGCCGGCGAAGGTGTCGGGCGCCTCGACCGGGACGAAGTGGCCGACCCCGTCCACGGGCTGCACGGTGACCTGCGCGAAGAACTCTCCGACGCGGTCGGACCAGGCGGGCAGGAACAGGGGGTCGTGCTCGGCCCACAGGAACGTCGTGGGGACCGTGATCTTCTCGTCGGGGACCGTCTCGCCCAGGTAGCGCGCCACGACGTTTCCGGCCGCCCGGTAGTACCCGATCGAAGCAACGAACGCGCCGGCGGGGCCATACGCCGACGTCAGGTGCTCGAGCCGGGCGGCGTCCATGATGAAGTCAGGGCCGGACCAGTGCGTCCAGAAGTACTCCAGATAGTCCCGCACCGCGTCCGGTTTCCCGTCGAGGAGCTTCTCGGCCAGGTCGAGATGATGGAAGGACTGATACCAGAACTCGCGAAACGGAGCTTCGCTGAGGATCCGTGACCCGACGCCTGGAGCTGGTGGCGTGATGACGATGGCGCTGAGCAGGTCGGGCCTGTCCTTGGCGAGCTGCTGACCGACCCTGCTGCCGATGTCGTAACCGCCCAGCACGACGTGGGAGAGCCCCAGCTCTTCGATCAGTCCCGTGACACTGCGGGCCTGGGCCACGAGGCTGTAGTGGTCGCCGGGGTCGCGGAGGTGCTTGTCCGAGGCGCCGAAACCGCGCAGGTCCGGCACGACGACGTCGAACTCGTCCCCCAGCCTCTCGGCGACGGATGCCATGTCTGTGCGGTCCCCGGGCCAACCATGAAGCAGGACCACCGGCGGCCGACCAACCGATCCCAGACGGTCGAAGCTCAGGGTGAACCCATCGACCGGGGCTCCCGTCGGCATCGAGAACACGCTCCTTCCAGCAACGCTTGCCCGCGGCCCGAGCCGCGAGCCGACGCACGCTCTCGCGCGCCGGGCGACCCACCGTCGACGATCACCTTCCGCGAACTCTAGTGGCTGGACGGGCAACGACCGTCAAGATCAAGCCACTCCCGCACAGCGGCCGGGCTCGTCACCCAGCACCACGAGCACCTCCGCCCCGGGAGCCGACGAGGACTGTCACCCCGGGGGCCAACTTCAGCTGAGAACGCCACTTGCGACCCGCCGATCCCGTTCGAGGACGTGGTGAACGACCGTGCCGGTGCGATCGTCCAGGTCAGCTTCATTGAGCCGAGTCGGTGAACCACGGCGACCGCCGCGCCCGAGGTCCGACCATGAGGTGAGCAGACCTCGGGCTGCACCGCCCCGCGCCGTGGTCGACCAGCCGTCGCACGACTGAGAAGCGACGGCTCCTGCAATCCGAGCAGTCAGGCCTTCGGCGCCTACTACCGTCGCGAGCGTGACCCCCGACGCCCGGCTGGCCGAGACCGAGGCTTCGTACGACACGGTCGCCCGTAGCTACGCCGACTTGGTTCGCGAGGCTCTGCCGCAACAGCCGTACTTGCTCGCGGCCCTGACCCTGCTCGCCGACCAGGTACAGGCTGCCGGCGGAGGGCGCGTCGTCGACGTCGGATGCGGCCCCGGGCACGTAACGGCCCACCTGCACGAACTCGGCGTGGACGCCCTCGGTATCGACCTGTCCCCCGGGATGATCGACGTTGCCCGGCGCGACCACCCCGGCCTGCCCTTCGAGGTCGCCTCGATGACAGACCTCCACCTTCCTCCCGAGCCGGTCGCGGGGCTACTCGCGTGGCAGTCGTTGATCCACATCCCGGACGACGTCGTGCCTGCCGTCCTCGGGCGCTTCCATCGAGCGTTGCGACCAGGGGGCCTGCTCCAACTCCTGTTCCACGCTGGGGAAGACTCCTGGCTGAAGACCGAGGGCTACGGCGGACACCTGATGAACGTCCGCGTCTACCGGCGTACGCCCGAACAGATGACCGCATGGCTCGCACACGCCGGCTTCGAGATCGAAGCTCAGATGCTTCTCGACCCGGATGGGAAGTTCCCGCAGGCGCTGCTCTTCGCCCATCGCAGAACGTGACGCTCGTGGATCATCGGCACCGCTGTCGAGAGTGACTCCCTCACAGGAATCACTGCGGTTCGGGGTTCGAGTCCCTGACGGCGCACTCTCTCGGCTGATCGGCGCACTACAGAGCACTCTCCGAGTGACTGAAGATCGTTGCTGCGCACGCCTACTCCGGACAGCGATGACGGCAGTCAGCGCGATTCCGTCTCCGGACGCACCTCATGTCCAACTCACGCGTTGGTCCGTCCGAGTGTCCTGACCGGGGGGAGAACACGCGATGCGCAGCAACGAGGTCCTGCCGAGCGACGACGAGCCGGGCCGGGCTCGGCGTCGGCGCGGGGTCGGCCGCGCCCTCGTCGTGGCGGCGGGTTCGCTGCTGCTCGTGGGAACGATGGCGGTGCCCGCGCTCGCGTGCGGCACCAAGGACTGCGGGGACGGCCCGGAGCCGCCGCCGCTGCCGCCCGGGTGCGTGCGGGCCGACGGGCGGGTGACCTGCACCTTCGACTTCACCGGCGAGCCGCAGACCTTCACTCCGCCCGCCGGGGTGACTGCGCTCACGGTCCGTCTGACCGGCGCGAGCGGCGGCGCCGGTGGTGACTTCCCCGACGCCAACGAAGGCGGTGCGGGCGGCCGCGGCGCCACCGTCACCGGCACCGTGACCGGCCTGACCGGGGTACCTCTGACCGTCTACGTCGGCGGAGAGGGCGGCGCCGGGGGCTCCGGAACCGTCGAGGACAACGGCGGGTTCGGCCTGGGCACCGGTGGCGCCGGCGGCTCCCGCGGCGACGACACCTTCGCCCAGGGCGGCGGCGGAGGTGGCGCCTCGGCCATCACCGCGGCGGCGGTCCCCCTGGCCGTCGCCGGTGCGGGTGCGGGCGGCGGCGGCGGTACGGCCCTCCCCTTCAGCCCCGGCTCGGGCGGTGCCGGGGGTGCGTCCAGCGCGAACGGGACCGCTGGCCCGAACGGATCCGCGGGCGGCGTGTCCGGCTCCGCGGTGACCTCCGACGGGGCCGACGGCCAGTTCGCCTTCGGGCGTGGTGGCGGCGGCGGCGGTGGGGGCGGCGGACTGATCGGTGGCGGCGGCGGTCGCACCACCGGCTCCGCCACGACGGGCGGCGCCGGCGGCGGGGGTGGCGGCACCAACCTCGCCCCCGTCGGTGGCAGCGCCACCGACGACACCACCACCGGTGACGGCACCGTGACCATCTCCTACGCCGGCTGACGGGCCGCGACGGCCTCCGCGGCGAGCGCCAGCAGGTCCGCCACGGACGACCGGGCCATCGCTGATCCGGGCCCTCTCCGTCGCCGGTGCGGCACGATGGGGTGATGGGGAGGGCGGCGGACAGCGGGTCGGTGCGCTTCCTGGACCTCGGGGACCTGATGGTCGAGGTCGACGGGGAGGTCCGCGCTCCCGGCGGTCGTCGCCCGGCCGCCGCCCTCGCGGTCCTGCTGGTCCACTCCAACCGCGCGGTGTCCGTCGACGCGCTGAGCGACGCGGTCTGGGACGACGGCCGGCCGCGGTCCGTGTCGACCCTCGAATCGCACCTGTGGCGTCTGCGTCAGGTGCTCGAGCCCGGACGCAGGCCCGGGGAGCCGTGGTCGCTCCTGGTCACCGAGCCCGGCGGCTACCGGCTGCGTGTGGCAACGGAGCAGGTGGACTCGCTGCGGTTCGCCGTCCTCGTCGAGGAGGCCGGGACCCTGCTCGGCCGAGGAGAGGCCGGTCCGGCGCTGGAGCGATGCGAGTCGGCGGGCGCCCTCTGGCGGGGCCGCCCTCTCGCGTCGCTGGCCGACCGACCGTGGGCGACGCCCACGGTCGCGCGGCTGGAGGAGCTGCGCGCCCAGCTCGCGGAGCGACACGTCGACGCACTGCTCGATCTGGGACGCCCCGAGCAGGCGCTGCTCGAGCTCGAGTCGGCCCTCGGTGACCATCCTCTGCGCGAGCACCTCTGGGCGCGGCGCATGCTGGCGGCGTACCGCGCCGGCCGGACCGACGACGCCCTGGCCACCTACCACCGGGCCCGTTCGCTGCTCGTCGCCGAGCTCGGCACCGAGCCCACCGACGAGCTCCGCGACCTGCACCGACGGGTGCTGGCGGACGACCCGTCGTTGCGAGCGGTGACGGCCGGACCTGCCGCGCGGCGCACACCGGACCCCGACCTGCCCCGGTGGTCGAGCCGGCTGGTGGGGCGGGAGCGCGAGCTCGAGCGGCTGACGTCGCTGCTCGGCCGATCGTCGCTGGTCACGGTCCACGGCTCGGCCGGGGTGGGCAAGACGAGGCTGGCGGTCGAAGCCGCCCACCAGGTCGCCGACAACTTCCCCGACGGCGTGTGGTTCGTCGACCTGACCGGGGCTCGCGACGGCGACCAGGTCCTCGACGCGATCACCACGGCCCTATCGCTCGCCGCGCCCGCGACCGGCTCGCCGCTCGGCGCCGTGCACGCCTTCCTCCGCGACCGGAGCGGTCTGCTGCTGCTCGACGACTGTGAGCACGTCCTGGGCGAGGTGGCCGCACTCGTCGAACCCCTGTGCCGTGCCGCCCCGCGGCTCGGGCTGATCGTCACCAGCCGCGAGCGGCTCGACCTCGCGGGCGAGACCCTGGTGGACGTGCCGCCCCTGGCGGTCACCGACGACGATCGCCCCGGGGGCACGGCGCTCGACCTGTTCCTGGACCGCTGGGAGGCGGTCACCGGGCCCACGGACCCGGACGACCTCGTCGCCGCCCGCCGCGTCTGCGAGGCGGTGGAGGGCGTGCCCCTCGCCCTCGAGCTCGCCGCCGCACGCGCCGGCACCTTCACCCTCGCCGAGATCGCCGAGCAGACCGAACGGGACCCGAGCACCCTCTCCGCGCTCGGGCGCCGCCGGCGTGGGGCCCAGCCCACCGTGTACGGCGCGGTGGAGCGCAGCCACCGGTTGCTCGACGACGACGCGCGGCTCCTGCACCGGCGCCTCGCGGTGCTGCCCGGACCCTTCACCGCCGCGACGGCGGCCGCGGTCGCCGAAGTGACGCCCGTCGTCGCGGCGGACCTCCTGGCCGACCTGACCCATCGCTCGATGGTCGTCGCCCGCGGCCCGGCCGGACCGGGGCGCCCGTCGAGGTTCTCCCAGCTGACCATCGTGCGGGCCCACGCCGCCCGTGCCCTGGCCGACGCGGAGGAGACCGCGGCCGCACAGGACCGGCGGGACGCCTGGATCGCGCGCCTCGCCGCCGAGGGCAGGCCCCGGCTGGGTACGCCCGAGGACCTCGCGCGGTCACGAGCACTCGCCGACGACGCCGCGGCGTTGCGGAGCACGCTGCAGCACACGCTGATCGAGATTCCGTCGCTGCGGGGCGCGGAGATCATGGCCGGGCTGGGCGCGCTGTTCTGGTTCCAGCACGACGCGACGCTCGAGGGCTCCCGGTGGATCGAGATCGCCCACGCGCTGTGCACCGGGCGCCCGGGCGGGGTCGCCGGGGTCACGGCGCTCCAGGTGGCCGTCGCCGCGGCGACCGCGCGGGCGTTCGCGGGAGGTCTCGACCGCGCCGCACCACTGTGCGACCAAGCGCTCCAGGACCTCGCCGGCGCCCACCTCGACGCCGAGCAGGAGCTGCTCACCGGGGACGCCCTCGTCGTCCTGTCGACCGCCCTCGGGTTCTCCGGGGCACCGGAGCGGGCGGCGGCCGCGCTCGGGGCTGCCGCCGACATCGTGGCGCGCACCGCGGACCCGACGCTCACGCTCGTCAGTCGGGTCCGGGCCCGCATGGCCGAGCTGGGCCGCGGCGACCCCGCCGGTGTCCTCGTCACCCTCGCGGAGGCGTACCGCGACGCCGTGACCGTCGACAACTGGTTCGGCGCCTGGATCGCGAGCGCGATCGCGCACACGGCCGCCCTCGCCGCCGGGGACCCGACGACGGCACTGGCGTGGTCGGACACCTGCCTGGCCGTCGTCGACCGCACCGGCCGGCAGCAGGCCCCGCTGCAGCTGGAACTGCGGGCCAACACGCTGGCCCTGCTGGATCGTCACGACGAGGCCCTGCGCGTCTACGTCGCCGCACAGGCCCAGGTCGACCGCGCCGGCCTGCCCTGGCCCACCGCGGTCGGCACCGAGGCCCTCCTCGACCGCACGCGCGCCGCGATCCCCCCGGACGTCGCGGAACGGATCGCGCGCGGCGCCGCGCGGCTGACCGTCGCGGACTTCCGGGCGCCCGTCGTCATCGACGACCGGCCGGCCGGCCGCTCCGCAGGACCGGCGCGCGGTTGACGGACGCCGGGCGTTTGGCTCGGACTTGGAGCCGACGTGGCGGGCCGTTGGAGGCCACCCGGTCATCGTCGTCCTCATCGCGGAACCCGCTCGTGGGGACCGCTCCCGAGGGGAAGGACGTCCGATGCCCGTCTACCAGGTCGTGACCAGCGGAATCGAGCTCACCGAGGAGCAGCGCGAGGCGCTCGCCACCCGGTTCACCCGCACCCACCACGAGACCACCGGCGCGCCCGATCCCTTCGTCCGGGTCGTGTTCCAGCCGATGCCGCTGGGCCTGATGTACACCGCGGGCCGCGTCGAGCCGTCGTTCATCCTGAACGCCGCGTGCCGCGCGGGACGCTCCGAGCAGACCCGCCACGAGCTGATGGACAAGCTCTACGAGGTCATCCAGGAGGTCGTGGACCTGCCCGCCGACCAGGTCGTCCTCATCGTCAGCGACACCCCCAGCGGCTGGCTGATGGAGGCCGGGATGGTGCTGCCCGAGCCCGTCCACGACGCCGAGGTGCAGTGGATGAGGAAGATCAACGAGCAGTTCCCCGGCAAGTACGCCCAGTACGTCTGACCCGCACCCCGCGACGACCACGGTCGAGGAGCACGACCACGTGCTCCTCGACCGTGCGACGCGCCGACACGGAGGAGGCTTCGTGCCCCACACCGGCATCCTGGCCGCCAACCCCGACGGAGCGGCCCAGTGTTTCCTGCGCTTCTGCCGACGGCTACGCCACCGACGTCGTCGGGGCGCCGACGACGCCGTCGCCCGAGGGCATCCGCCCGAGCGTCAGCGCGTAGCGACGCACCCGCCGGGCGCGGACGACCGCGAACAGCGCTGCGGCGCCGGCGAGCACCGCCAGGGGCGGCTCGAGCAGCAGGACCCCGGCGGCGACCAGCACGCCGCCCAGGGCGAGGACCTGCCAGCGGCGCAGGGCGGCGAGGCACCGTGCCTGCTCCTCGGCGACCTCCCAGGGATCGGCGCTCGTCGGCGGGACCGACGTCCCGCCGGCCCCGTCGTCCCGGAACGCGAGCCACGCGTTGGCCGCGCCCGCGAAGGCGAAGACCACCGCCCACACGGGCGCCCCCTGGGCCGCCCGCACGCCGGCCAGGGCCAGGAAGCCCACGCCGAGCACGACGTGGCGCCACGACACCGCGGCGGTCATCCGATCACCCCCACCAGCTCGAGGATCGCGACGATCCCGCAGACGGTGAGGAACACCGACCCGAGGACGACGAGCACGCGCAGCGTCCGGCGCATCCGGTAGGGCTCGGGCAGGTTGACCCTGTCGATGTAGAGGAGCCCGGCACCGTAGATGCCGCAGGCGAAGACGCCGCCGAGGATCGACGCCGGCGTCACCAGGTCGGTGAAGCTCAGGTCGGAGAGGATCGCGACGAGCGCGATCGCGCCGGTCCAGCCGTAGACGAGCGGCCGGATGCCCCGCTGCCCGCGGGCCCGCACCTTCTCCGAGACCGCGGCGAGGCTCTCGTACGCCGTCCACGAGTAGGCCTCCCAGAGCGCGTAGACCGTGCCGAAGAGGACCATGACGATCGCGACGATGTAGAAGTACTCGAACACCGGCGCCACGACGCCGAAGAACTGCGACTGGTAGGTCAGGACGTCGTTCTCCTCGGGCACCTGCTGCTGCGCGCCGAGGATCGTCGCCCCGTTCATCATGAACGCCGTGGCGATGACACCCAGGGCGAGGAACGCCGCGAGCATGTCGAACAGCGGGGCCCGGCTCCACGCGCGGGCGTTCGCGACGTCCTCGGGCTCGGTCGACAGCGGGATCGGCGCGCGGTCGTCGTCGGCCGCGTAGTCCTGCTCGATCCGGTCGGCGTCGCGGTGGCCGAGCATCCCCCACTTCTTCTCGCGCAGCATGCCCGTGTAGCCGATGTAGTCGTACATGCCGCCGCCGAGGCCGCCCATGAACACCGCGAGCTCGACCCACACCGAGGTCTCCACGACGTCGGGGTAGCGCTGCCCCACGAACGGCGCGTAGTCGGGGAGGACCGGCAGCAGCCCGCGGAGGGCGGCGAGCCAGTCCGGGTTCGACACGAACACCGCGATCAGGACCAGCACGACCATGAGGCCGGCGATCGCCACCTGCACCTTCTCCAGCACGGCGTAGCCGCCCACGAAGGACAGGATCGCCGCGAGCACCAGCACGCCGACGGCCCACAGGGTGGCGTCGCCGGCGCCGAGGGCCTCCAGGTAGTCGCCGAGGGCGGTCGCGACACCGCTGGCCCAGCCCGGGAAGGAGGCGAAGCAGATGACGGCCAGCACGATCGGGAACCATCCGCGCGGGCCCGGCATGGCCCGCGCGAAGCGGCGCATCGGGTGTTCACCGGTGAGGGTGATGTAGCGGTTCGAGGCGTAGACCAGGCCGCCCTTGGCCAGGCAGCCCACCACCACGGCCCAGAGCACGGCGTAGCCGAAGACGGCGCCCTCGCGGGACGCGAGGATCGACTCGCCGCTGCCGATCGTCAGCGACGCGATGATCGCGCCGGGGCCGAAGTAGCGCAGCGCGGTCGCCACCCCCACCCGCCGCTTGCGCAACGCCGCCGGCGCCTCGGGCAGCCGGAGCACGGGGCCCACGGCCCGTCCCGTCTCGGAGGTGGCCATCGCCCTCACCCCATCCGGACGGTGTCGGAGGTGCCGAACCGCTCCGCGACGAGCTGCTTGACCCCGCGGGGGAAGTCGCGCTCGCAGGCGAGGTGGGTCGGGGTGACCTTCCGCAGGGCGTCGGCGTCGCCGGCGAACGCCGCGGCGCAGAGCTCGGGAGCGACGTTGGCGAGCGCCAGGATGCCGCCCGCGCAGCCGAGCGCCCCGGCCAAGTGGATCAGCCCCGGCTGCCCGGTCCAGACCGGTCCGGCGTAGGAGTCGACGGTGGCCAGCAGGCGAGTCGCGTCGCCCGAGGAGTCCTTGACGCCGGCGACGGGCAGCGAGGGCAGCATCTCCACCGGGATGCCGGGCGGGGACACCGCCGGGAAGTGGTAGGCGAGTACCGGCGTCGAGCCCGCGGCGTCGGCCAGCTCCCGGTAGTAGCCGCTCGGGTCGACGAGCCCGCGCGGGGTCCGGGCGATCACCGCGTCCACGCCGGTGTCGGTGGCGCGCGCCGTGAGCCGCGCGGCCTGGTGGGTCGACGCGGCGCCGGTGCCGCCGATGACCACGGCGTCCCCGACCGCGGCGCGCACGGCGTCGAACAGCCGCAGACGTTCGTCGTCGTCGAGCGCGTCGGCCTCGCCGGTCGTGCCGGCCACCACGATCGCGTCGGCGCCGAGCTCGACCAGCCGGGCGGCCAGGTCGGCCGTCGCGTCGGCGTCGAGCTGCCGTCGGGCGTCGAAGAGCGTCACGAGGGCGACGCCGACGCCGGTGAAGACGGGATCCATCTCGGTTCCTCCTCCGGAGGCATCAGTGGGATTCGCGCGGCACCTCGGCACCGCTCCGGCCGACCAGGAAGTCGAGGTCGGCGCCGCGGTCGGCCTGCAGCACGTGCTCGGTGTAGAGCCGGGCCCAACCGCGGTCGGCCGGCGCCGCCGGCGGGCGCCACCGGGCCCGCCGCGCGGTCAGCTCGTCGTCGTCGACGTGCAGGTGCAGGCGCCGGCCCGGCACGTCGAGCTCGATCTCGTCCCCGGTCTCGACGAGGGCGAGCGGCCCGCCGACGGCGGCCTCCGGCGCGACGTGCAGCACGACCGTGCCGTACGCGGTGCCCGACATCCGCCCGTCGGAGATACGCACCATGTCGCGCACGCCGCGTTCGAGCAGCTTGCGCGGCAGCCCGACGTTGGCCACCTCGGGCATGCCGGGATAGCCGCGCGGGCCGCAGTGGCGCAGGACCAGGATCGTGGCGGGGTCCACGTCGAGCTCGTCACTGACGGCGCGGTACTCCTCGGGCGAGTCGAAGACCAGCGCGGTACCGCGGTGACGGCGCAGCGAGGGCGACGCCGCCGACTGCTTGATCACCGCGCCGTCGGGGGCGAGGTTGCCCCGCAGCACGGCGGTCCCGCTGCCCGGCGGCGCCAGCGGCTGCCCGAACGGGCGGATGACCTCGCGGTTCCAGCAGGCGGCGTCGGCGATCGCGTCGCGGACCGTGCCGCCGGCCACCGTCGGTCGCTCGAGGTGGAGCAGCTCCGCGATCTCGGCCATCACCGCTGGCAGCCCCCCGGCGTAGCAGAGGTCCTCCATGAGGAACCGGCCCGAGGGCTCCAGGTCGACCAGCGTCGGCACGTCGCGGCCCAGGGCGTCGACGTCGTCCAGCGTGAACGGCACGCCGAGCCGGCCGGCGATCGCGGCGAGGTGGATGACGGCGTTGGTCGACCCGCCGATGGCCGCGTTGACGCGGACGACGTCCTCGAAGGCCTGCCGCGTCATGATCGTCGACGGCCGGACGTCGGACCGGACGAGCTCGACGATGCGCTGCCCCGCCCGCTGCGCGGTCTCGTCGCGGCGGGCGTCGACCGCGGGCCAGGTCGCCGAGTACGGCAGCTGCATCCCCAGGGCCTCGGCCAGGCAGGCCATCGTCGACGCGGTGCCCATCGTCATGCAGTGCCCGGGCGAGCGGGCCATCGCGCCCTCGGCCACGGCGCACTCGGCCTGCGTGATCGTGCCCGCGGCCAGCTCCTCCTCGAAGCGCCACACCTGGGTGCCCGAGCCCAACTGCCGGCCCTGGTAGCGGCCGCTGAGCATGGGCCCGCCGGTGACCATCACCGAGGGGAGGTCGACGCTGGACGCGGCCATGAGCAGCCCGGGCGTGGTCTTGTCGCAGCCCGAGAGCAGGACGAGCCCGTCGAGCGGGTTGGCCCGCATCAGCTCCTCGGCCTCCATCGCGAGGAGGTTGCGGTAGAGCATGGCCGTGGGCCGCAGCAGCGTCTCGCCGAGGCCGGTGCACGGGAACTCCCGCGGGAACCCGCCGGACTGCCACACGCCCCGCTTGACCGCCTCGGCGACCCGGTGGAGATGGGCGTTGCAGGGCACCAGCTCCGACCACGTCGTGGCGATCCCGATGACCGGGCGCCCGTCGAACACCTCGTCGGTGACGCCCTGGTTGCGCATCCAGGAGCGGTGGATCATCCCCGATCGGCCCTCGGCCCCGAACCAGGCCGTGCTGCGCCCGCTCATCGCCCACCTCCCGCGGTCCCGAGGTGGGCACGGACCCACTCCTCGACCTCGACGACGTGCGTGGTGGCCGCGGTCCAGGCGGCGAGCGCGTCCCGGCTGCGCAGCGCGCGCAGGATCGCCAGGTGCTGGTCGTGGGTCCACGACAGGACGTCGTGCTCGACGATCGCCCGCCAGATGCGCACGCGCGCCGTGCGCCCCGCGACGACCCCGGCCAGCGAGGCGAGCGTGGCGTTGCCGGCGGCCCGCGCGATCGCGGCGTGGAAGTCGAGGTCCTCGGCGACCAGGCGCTCGGGCTCGGTGAGCGCCTGCATGCGCTCGAGCCGCTCCTGGAGGTCCTCCAGAGCGGTCGCGTCGATGCGGACCGCGGCCAGGGCGGTGGCCCCGGGCTCGAGCACGCGGCGGCACTCGAACAGCTCCGCGACGCCCTGCTCGTCGACCAGGTCGAGGAACGTGCCGGTGGCCCGCACCAGCCGGTCGGGACGCAGGTCGGTGACGAACGTGCCGTCGCCCCGGCGCACCTCGAGCACGCCCGCCCCGGCGAGCGCCCGCACCGCCTCGCGCAGCGACAGGCGCGAGACGTCCAGTCCCGCCGCCAGGTCCGCCTCCGGCGGGAGGCGCTCCCCCGGCGCGAACTCCCCGTTCTCCACGCGGGCGACGAGGATCCCGATCACCCGGTCGACGACGCTCGCGGTCCCGTCGGTGGCCACACCCTCACCCCGTCCAGACCGAGCCGCCGGGGAAGGCGTACGCGGCCCGCGACTCCGCGAGGATCTCCGCGCTGTAGCCCGGCCGGGTCGGCGGCAGGTAGGACGGGCCGCGGAGGCGGACCGGGTCGGCGAAGTGCTCGTGGAGGTGGTCGACGTACTCGATCATCCGGTCCTCGCGGGAGCCGCTGACGGCGACGTAGTCGAACATCGACAGGTGCTGGACGAGCTCGCACAGGCCGACCCCGCCGGCGTGCGGGCAGACGGGGACGTCGTGCGCCGCGGCGAGGAGCAGGACCGCGACGGCCTCGTCGACGCCCCCGGGGCGGGCCGCGTCGAGCTGGCAGACACCCATCGCGCCGGCGGCCAGGAACTGCTTGAACATCACGGCGTTGTGGGCGTGCTCGCCGGTGGCCACACGGATCGGGGCGATGGCGCGGGCGATGGCGGCGTGGGCGAGGACGTCGTCGGGGCTGGTGGGTTCCTCGAACCACCAGATGTCGGAGGGCGCGAGCGCCTCGGCCCACCGCACCGCGTCCGCGGCCCCGAGGTTCTGGTTGGCGTCGATCATCAGGCGACGCCCGGGACCGAGGACCTCCCGGGCGAGCGCGCAGCGGCGCACGTCGTCGGCGAGGTCCCCGCCGACCTTCAGCTTGACCGCGTCCCAGCCCGTCGCGACCGCCTCCCGGCACAGCCGCACGAGCTTGTCGTCGTCGTAGCCCAGCCACCCGGCGCTGGTGGTGTACGCCGGGTAGCCCTCGGCCCGCAGCCGGGCCTCGCGCTCCTCGCGCCCCGGGACCTGCTTCTCGAGCATCTCGAGGGCGGCCTCGGGGGTGAGCGTGTCCCGCAGGTAGCGCCAGTCGACGAGGTCGACCAGCTGCCGCGGGCTCATGTCCGCGAGGACCTTCCACACCGGCGCGCCGACGGCCTTGCCGATCAGGTCCCAGGCGGCGTTGACCACGGCGGCGAGCCCGAGCTGGATCGTCCCCTTCGCCGGCCCGAGCCAGCGCAGCTGGCTGTCGGCCTGGAGGTGACGGGCGAAGCCGCCCGGATCGGCGACGAGCTCGGCGACCGGCCAGCCCCGCGCCCGCCGGCCGATCACCTCGGCGGCCGCGACCGCGAGCTCGTTGCCCCGCCCGATGGTGAAGGTGAAGCCGTGGCCCTCGAGCCCGCCGTCGGTGCGCAGCACGACGTAGGCCGCCGAGTAGTCCGGCGCCTCGTTCACGGCGTCGGACCCGTCGAGCGCTCGCGACGTGGGGAAGCGGAGATCCACGGTCTCCACGTCGACGATGGCCCCGTCCATGCCGACTCCTCTGACCTCTCGGCGGTCACACGGGCGGGTGTGCGGTGAATCACCCGCCATCTAGCACCGTGCCAGGGCCGGACATCAGATGTCTACCGTCTCGAGGGAGACGATCCGGTCCGCGGGGATCAGGCGGTCGCGCTCTCCCCGGTGCCCGCGGTCGCCCGCTCGTCGGGCTCGTCCGGCTCGTCGGTCACCTCGTGGCGCAGGTTGCTGCGGAAGTAGAGAAGGATCCCGAGGAAGCACAGGGCCGACACCACGAACGACATCTGGAGCGAGCCGACCACGTCCGACACCGCGCCCTGCACCACCGGGACCACCGCTCCCCCGACGATGGCCATGACCAGGATCGCGCCGCCGGTCTCCTGGTAGCGCTTGTCCCGGATGGTGTCCAGGGTCTGACCGAAGATCGTCGGCCAGCACGGGCCCATCACGAGGTTGGACGCGATGACCAGCCAGATCGCGGACGCCGCCGGACCGAACGCCGCGAGCGCGAGCAGCGCCGCCCCGATGCCGCAGTAGACGACCAGCACCCGCGCCGCGGAGTACCGCGCGATGAGGCCGTTCGCCACGAACTTGCCGACCAGGAAGCACGAGAACCCGGCGATCATGTAGTTGGTCGCCTCGCGCTCGTTCATCCCGGGGTAGAGCTCGAGGGCCACGCGGATCGTGAACGACCACACCGCGGTCTGGAGGCCGACGTAGAGGAACTGGGCGACGATGCCCTTGCGGTACTGCGCGGTGCGCACGAGCACCCGCAACGTCTCGGCCAGCCCGGCGTGCCGCTCGGACGCCTCCCCGGCCGGCTTGCCCCGCGGGAACTCGGTGACCAGGAAGAGCACGAGCAGGACGACGAGCACGACGAGGATGTACTTGTAGGGCAGCAGGGTGTTCTGCAGCAGGTCGTGGCCGAGCGCGAGCTTCGCCTCGGGCGTCGGCGCCGCGTCCAGCTGCGCCTCGATCGAGTCCCCGGTCGTGAAGATCAGGTACTTGCCGAGGACCACGCCCAGGAGGTTGCCGATCGGCGTGAAGGTCTGCGAGATGTTCAACCGCAGCGTCGAGGTCCGGCGCGGGCCGAGCATCGACGAGTACGTGTTCGCGCTGGTCTCCAGGAAGCTCAGCCCGATGGCCACGGCGAAGATGCAGAACAGGAACATCCCGTAGGTCGCGAGCGTGCTGGCCGGGAAGAACAGCCCGCAACCAATGATGTAGACGGACAGGCCGATCAGGATGCCGACCTTGTACGACGTCCGTCGCACGATGCGCGACGCCGGGATGGCGATCAGGAAGTAGCCGCCGTAGAACGCCGACTGGACGAACGCCGTCGCCGCGTCGGACAGCGTGAAGACGTGCTTGAACTGGGTGATCAGGATGTCGTTCAGCCCGGCGGCGGCGCCCCACATCGGGAACAGCAGCGACAGGATGACGAACTGGAAGATCGGCGTCCGGTCGAGGTATCCGGAGTCCAGCTGTCGCGCGGGATTCTTGATGAACATCGAACCCACCCCGTGCCCGTCGGCCCCCCGACCGCCACGGAACGTAACTCGGTGACCACGGACACAGCAAGGTCGGCCAGGCGTTGACGCACCCGTCGCCCGGCGCGTCAGCTGGGGCCCGTCCACCGCCCACGCCACGGAGGGGTCGTGATGGCCGGATCACCCGACAGCGCCGACGAGAGCCACGAGAGCGGCGGCACGGCCGTCCGCACCGACGCGCGGGACGACGGCGAGCTGCGCGCCGGCCTGCGGCAGCGGCACGTCACGATGATCAGCATCGCCGGCGTGATCGGCGCCGGTCTGTTCATCGGCTCCGGCGAGGCCATCGCCACCGCGGGCCCGGCGGTGCTGATCTCCTACCTGTTCGCGGGCACGCTCGTCGTGCTGGTCATGCGGATGCTGGGCGAGATGGCCGCCGCCCGGCCGGACCCCGGCTCGTTCTCCACCTACGCCGACCGCGCCATCGGGCCCTGGGCGGGCTTCACCGTCGGCTGGCTGTACTGGTGGTTCTGGGTCCTCGTGATCCCCGTCGAGGCCACGGCCGCCGCCGTCATCCTCAACTCGTGGCTGCCCGGCGTCCCGCAGTGGGGCTGGGCCCTCGCCGTCACCGTCGTCCTCACCGTGACCAACCTGTTCGCGGTGTCGAACTACGGCGAGTTCGAGTTCTGGTTCGCGCTCCTCAAGGTGATCGCGATCATCGCGTTCATCGTGTTCGGCGCGCTGGCCGTGCTCGGGCTGCTGCCCGGGGCCGCGGGCGACGTCAGCGGCCTGTCACGCCTGGTGTCGAACGGCGGTTTCGTGCCGAACGGGTTCGGCGCCGTCGTCGCGGCGGTCCTGATCACGATGTTCAGCTTCATGGGCACGGAGATCGTCACGATCGCCGCCGCCGAGTCCAGCGACCCGGCCCGCGGCATCGGACGGGCCACCCGGTCGGTGATCTGGCGGATCGCGGTGTTCTACCTGGCGTCGATCCTGCTGGTCGTGGCGATCGTGCCCTGGCAGGACCCTCGCCTGCCCGAGTCCGGGTCGTACCAGGCCGCGCTCGAGGTCCTCGGCGTCCCGGGGGCGAAGGCGATCGTCGACGTCGTCGTGCTCGTCGCCGTGGCGAGCTGCCTGAACTCGGCGCTCTACACGGCCTCGCGGATGCTGTACTCGCTCGGCCGGCGCGGGCAGGCGCCCGCCGTGGTCAACCGCACGACCGGGCAGGGTGTGCCGCGGTTCGCGGTGCTCGGCTCGACGCTCATCGGCTTCCTCGCGGTGATCGCGAACTACGCCTTCCCCGAGCAGGTGTTCTCCACCCTCCTCGCGACGTCCGGCGCCGTCGCGCTGCTGGTCTACCTCGTGATCGCGGTGTCCCAGCTGCGGATGCGCCGGATACTCGAGCGCGAGGGCTCCGAGATGCCGGTCCGGATGTGGGCCTACCCGGTACTGACCTGGGCGGTGATCGTCGCGATCCCCGCGGTGCTGGTCTACATGGGCACCCGGGAGGGGTCGCGGTTCGACCTGGCCATGACCGCGATCATCGCGGTCGCCGTCGTGATCGTCGGTGTCGTGCTCGCCCGCCGGACCCGCGACCGCTCTCCGGGGTGACCCCGGGCCTCGGATCACCGGGTCAGACGGCCGAGGAGGCCCGCACCGGATAGTCGGGCAGCGTGACGACGTCGACGGGCAGCGACGGGTCGAACAGGCCGACCCGGGCGAGGGCGCTCCCGAGCGGACCCCCGGCGACGCGGAGCCCGGCGCGCAGGAGCCGGCGACGCCACTCGACGCGCGGGTGCCCGTGGCGCGGGACGAAGTCCTGCGCACGGTCCACCTGGGGTCGCAGGATGCCCTCGTAGCGGGCGAACGCCGCGGGCACGTCGTCCGGGGTCGCACCCAGCTCGCCGGCCAGCACGTACGCCCCGGCGAGCGCGCTGGTGGTGCCGGTGCCGAACGGGCCGGCGCACCAGGCGGCGTCGCCGAGCAGCGCGACCCGGCCGCGGTGCCAGGTGGGGAGGCGGACCTGGGCGATCTGGTCGACGTGCAGCGAGTCGTCGTCGAGCCCGGCCAGCACGCGCGGCGTCTCCCACCCGAGGTCGCCGTAGGTCGCGCGCAGCACGGCCACGACGCCCTCACGGTCGAGGCGGTCGAGCCCGCGCACGTCGCTGGAGAGGCTCAGCATGGCGCGGGTGGTGCCGACGTTGTCGGGACGCAGGTGGACCAGGCGTCCACGGCCACCGAAGAAGATGCGCCACTGCCGGTCGTCGTCCGCGGTGCGCGGGATCGTCAGGTAGGCCGCGAGGAGCCCGAGCTCGTCGACGCGCGCGTCGGGGAAGACGAGGTCGCGGGTGCGTGACCGGGAGCCCTCGGCGATCACCACGGCGTCGAACCGGCGGGCGGGACCGCGCGCGAACTCGACCTCGACGCCACGACCGTCGTCGTGCAGCGCGGTGATCTCGTCGCCGAAGACGTACCCGGCCGCGCCGGCGGACCGGTCGTACAGCAGGCGGGCGAGCTGACCGCGCAGGATCTCCAGCTCGGCGGTCGGGCTGCTGTCGGCGTCGTCAGCGCCCGCGGGGAACGACGCGAAGGCGCGGCCGTCGGCGTCGACGAAGGCGAGCCCGGTCTCGCTGGTGTGGTGGGCGCGGGCGGCGTCCTCGAGTCCCGCCCGGCGCAGCACCTCGCGGCCGGTGCCGCGAACGTCGACGTTCTGCCCCTCGTCGCGCAGGCCGGCGAAGCGTTCGACGACGGTGACGTCCCAGCCGGCGGCGGCCAGCCACCACGCCGCGGCGGGGCCGGCGATGCTCGCGCCGGAGACCAGGATGCTCGGTGTGCCCACACGGGCGGCTACCCCGGTCGGTAAACAAGTTAACGACTTCGGGATGATGGGATGCACGGCGTGAGCGACGACGCGATCCGCGAGGAGCCGGCCCTGGCGGCGCTGGACGACACGACGCTGGCGGTCCGTCGCCTCATCAGCGCCTCGCAGGACCTGACGGTCCGCACGGCCCGTCGCCTGGCGATGAACGTCAGCGACATGACCGCGATCATGCAGCTCAGCGAGCACGGACCGATGGGCGTCGCGGAGCTCGCCCGGCGGCTGGGGGTGTCGTCACCCGCGACGTCCGTGCTGGTCGACCGGCTGGAGAAGGCCGGACACGTCGCGCGGGTCCGCGACACCCTCGACCGCCGCCGCGTCCGGATCACGGACACCCCGGCCGGACGCGCGGCGACACTGGCGGCCTGGCTGCCCGCGATCGAGGAGATCGACGAGGTCAGCCGGTCGCTCTCGGCCTCGGAGCGGGACGTCGCCCGGGATCTGCTGGACCGCCTCACCCGGGCGATGGCCCGCCGCGCGGAGGCCTGAGACCTCCGCGGCGTCGATCAACCGGGCACGATTCGGGTAGCCGACACCATGACCCCGTCCAGCTGCCCGCACGGCGACGACCGCGTCGACCGCCGCGCCGCCGACCAGGCCGAGCGCCTGGCCTGTGTCTGCTGGCCGGCGGGCGAGCCGGGCGACCCCGGGTGGCTCCACGAGCGCCTGCCGGCGGGCCCCCTGGCGGTGCGACGGCTGCGCGGGCGGATGCGGACCTGGGTCGAGGCGTCCGGACTGGACGAGGAGCTGGCGGAGTCGGTCGTCCTCATCGTCGACGAGGCCGTCACCAACGCCGTCGAGCACGCGTGCCCCGACTGGGACTGCCACGTCGAACTCGTGGCGGGACCCCGGGCCTGCGGGGACGGTTTCGCCGTGCTCGTCACCGACAACGGGGTGTGGGTCGAGCCCACCGAACCCGGTTACCGGGGCCGGGGCGTCCAGCTGATGCGCGAGCTCGCGCACCGCAGCAGCATCGAGAGCTCCGAGACGGGAACGGCCGTGCGGCTGTGCTGGGCCGGCGCCATGGCGACAGCCTGACCCTCATCGCAAGATCGGCCGCTTCCTGACTGTCACGACAGTCAGCCTTGCGATTCGGGCAGGACCGCGTCTACGGTCGTCGCCGTGGCCGAGCACGAGGTGCGTGAGCGGGTGCGCCGCGCGGTCGACGCGGCGGGCCGGACCCGTCGCGAGGTCGCGGCCGCGATCGGGATCGACGAGACCAAGCTGTCGAAGTCGCTCGCCGGGCGCCGGCGCTTCACCGCCGAGGAGCTCGCCGCGGTCGCCGAGCTCGCGGACGTCGAGCTGACGTGGCTGCTGCGTGGCGAGGGGGACGCCCCGGTCACCGCGGCGACCGACCTCATCGAGGACCCGCGCCCCGAGCCCGACGACGCCCGCAAGCGCATCCTCGACGCCGCCTGGACGTTGATCGCGACCCGCGGGTACCACCGCGTGCGGATCGCCGATGTGGCGGAGGCCGCCGGGACGAGCAGCGCCGCCGTGCACTACCACTTCGACGACAGGGACGCCCTGCTCGACCAGGCCCTGCGTCACAACGTCGAGCTGGCCCACGACCGCCAGGCGACGACGCTGGCGGCCATCAGCGACCCTCGCGAACGGCTCCTGCGCCTGCTCGAGCTGCAGATGCCCGAAGGCCCGGTGCTCGAGCCCGAGTGGTCGATCTGGATGCAGGTGTGGAGCGAGGCCGTCGTCGACCCGGGCCGTCGCGACCTCTACGCCCGCGGCCAGGACCGCTGGTTCCGCACCGTGCTCATGACCCTGGAGGCCGGCGCCGAGACCGGGGTGTTCCGGTCCGGCGACCAGACCCTGCGGGCCCGCCAGCTCACCGCGCTCGTCGACGGCCTCGGGGTCGGCGTGATGACCGGCGCCTCGACCCCGGCGGACATGCGCGCCGCCCTCCACGACTTCATCGACCACAACCTCGTCGACCACAGCCTGCGGAAGGACCTCCCGTGCGACCCATGAACCGCCGCGTCGTGATCACCGCGGCCCTGACCGGCGCCGCCGACAGCCCCGCCAAGAGCCCCCACGTGCCCGTGACCCCGCAGCAGATCGCCGACGACGCGATCGCGGCCGCACGGGCCGGAGCGGCGGTCGTGCACGTCCACGTCCGCCACCCGGAGACCGGCATCCGGTCCCGCGACGTCGCCCTCTACCGCGAGGCCGCGGGCCTGATCCGGGCCAGCGACGTCGACGTGGTCCTCAACCTCACCGCCGGGATGGGCGGCGACCTCGTCGTCGACGACGAGGACCCCCTCAAGCCCGTCGACGGCACCGACCTGGTCAGCCAGCACGACCGGATGCCGCACGTCGAGGAGCTCCGGCCCGACATCGCCACGCTGGACTGCGGGTCCTACAACTTCGGTGACGGCCAGGCCCTCTACGTCTCCACCACCGCGATGCTGCGCGAGGGCGCGAAGCGGTTCCAGGAGCTGGGCGTGAAGCCCGAGCTGGAGGTGTTCGACACCGGCCAGCTGTGGTTCGCCAAGGTGCTGCACGACGAGGGCCTCGTCGACGACCCCGCGCTGGTGCAGTTGTGCATGGGGGTGCCCTACGGTGCGCCGGCCGACGTGGGGGTCCTGCAGGCGATGGTCAACCTGCTGCCCGCCGACGCGCAGTTCACCTCGTTCGCGCTGGGGCGGGACCAGCTGCCGTGGGTGGCGCAGTCGGTGCTGCTCGGCGGGCACGCCCGCGTCGGGCTCGAGGACAACCTCTACCTCTCCCGCGGGGTCAAGGCCACCAACGCCCAGCTCGTCGAGCGCGCCGTGACGATCGTCGAGTCCCTCGGCGCCGAGGTCGCGACCCCCGACCAGGCCCGTGAGATCTTCGGACTGGGCGCCCGGTGAGGGTCGCCTGCGTCGGGGCCGGCGTCATCGGCGGCGGGTGGGCCGCGTACTTCCTCGCGCGCGGCTTCGACGTGGTCGCCTGGGACCCGGCGCCCGACGCCGAGGCCCGCCTGCGTCGGGTCGTCGACGCCGCCTGGCCGGCGCTGACCGAGCTGGGGCTCGACGAGGGGGCCGACCGGTCCCGGCTGAGCGTCGCGGGCTCGCTCGCGGAGGCCTGCGCGGACGCCGCGTTCGTCCAGGAGAGCGCACCCGAGGATCTCGAGCTCAAGCGCCGCCTGCTCGCCGAACTCGTCGACGCGACCGCGGACGACGTGGTGATCGCGTCCTCCACCTCGGGGTTCCCGATGTCGGACATGGCCACCGAGGCGCTGGACCCGAGCCGGCTGGTCGTCGGGCACCCCTTCAACCCGCCCTACCTGATCCCGCTCGTCGAGGTGGTCGGCGGCACGGCGACCGACCCCGATGTCGTGGCCCACGCGGCCGACTTCTACCGGTCGATCGGTAAGTCGGTGATCGAGATGGACCGCGAGGTCCCCGGCTTCGTCGCCAACCGGCTGCAGGAGGCGCTGTGGCGCGAGGCGCTGCACATGGTCGCGAACGGCGACGCGACCGTGGAGCAGATCGACGCGTCGATCACCGAGGGCCCCGGGCTGCGGTGGCCGGTGCACGGACCGTGCCTGACGTTCCACCTCGCCGGCGGGGAGGGCGGCATGGCGCACATGCTCGACCACTTCGGCCCCTCGCTGCTCGCGCCGTGGACCCGGCTCGACGCCCCCGAGCTCACCGACGAGCTGCGGGACGCGATGGTGAAGGGCACCGGCGAGGAGGCGGGGACGCGGTCGTTCGCCGACCTCGTCGCCGAACGCGACCGCGCGGTCATCGCCACCCGCCGGGCCGTCGAGAACGCGCGGGCCCCGCGGACGGGATGACCGGGGAGGCCCGGCGGGTTCAGCGCTCGTCGTCGGGGTTCGAGGGCAGCCGCAGCGTGGCGGTGGTGGTGGTCCCGGACACCTCGGTGTCCACCGTCCCGAAGTGGCGCAGGAGCCCGAGCTGCGCGGAGTTGTCGCTGAGGACCTCGGCGCTGATCGTCGTGACGTTCTCCTCGCGGGCCCGGGACAGGAGCCGACGGAGGAGCTGGAACCCGACGCCGCGCCTCTGCCAGTCGTCGGCGACGACGATGGCGAGCTCGGCGCTCGCCGGGTCGGTGTCGCTGCGGATGAAGCGGGCGATGCCCACCCCGTGACCGGTGTCGGGCACGACGGCACCGAGGGCCTCGTGGTCGCGGTGGTCGACCTGGGTGAAGAAGCGCACCTGCTGGGGCGACAGGTGCGGCAGGATGGTGAAGAACCGCTGGTAGGCGCTGGTCTCGCTCAACAGCTCGTAGCCGGCCGCCAGCTCCTCCGCGTCGCCGGGCTCGACGCTGCGGACCAGCACCGTGGTCCCGTCGGACAGCGCCACGTCCTCCCACACCGACCGGGCCGGGCACTCGTCCGCACCTGTCCCTCGGTCGGCATCGCCGGTCGCCGTTCGGTCCGGTTCGGGCACCCGCCCATCGTGGCGCCGATCGGGACGAATCGACACCCCGGGGACGAGGCGGTCCACCGGACGACGTCGTCGCGGAGAGCGAGGCCCGCGAACGGTCGACTACCGGGTGCCCCCGCCGCCCGAGCGCTCGGCCCGCAGTCGGGCCTCCTCGCGCTGCACCTCGGCGCGGAGGTTGCGCTCGCGGCGCAGCCACTCCGGCTGTTCCTCCTTCAACGCCGTGATCTGGGCGGTGGTCAGCGGCTCGGTGATCTCGGCACGGGCCAGACCGGAGATCGACACCCCGAGCCGGTCCGCGACGACGGGGCGCGGGTGCGGGCCGTCGCGCCGCAGCTCGCGCAGCCAGGCGGGCGGGTCGGCCTGCAGGGCGTCCAGCTCCTCGCGGGACACCACGCCCTCGCGGAACTCGGCGGGCGTGGCGTCGAGGTGCACGCCCAGCTTCTTCGCCGCCGTCGCGGGCTTCATCGTCTGCGTCGCCCTCTGCCGTGCCATCGGCCCAGGTTATCGGGCCCGACCGGCCGATAGCCTGAGCCCGTGACCGAGCCCGACGAGACCGCGTCCTTCCGGCTCGGCTACGTCCCGGGTGCCACACCGGGCAAGTGGGCACGGATATGGGCCGAGCGTCGTCCCGACGTCCCCTTCGAGCTCGTCGGCGCGACCACGGACGAGGTGGTGGACCAGGTCCGGGCCGGCGCGCTGGACGCGGGTGTGGTCCGGCTGCCGATCGACCGGGCGGGGCTGCACGCGATCCCCCTCTACACCGAGGTCACCGTGGCCGTCGTACCGAAGGACCACGTGCTCACGGCGGTCGACGAGGCGGGGCTCGAGGACCTGTCCGACGAGATCGTCCTCCGTCCGCACGACGACACCCTGCCCTGGCCCGGCGCGCTTCCGGGCCGGTCGCCGGCGTTCGACTCCCCGACGACGGCCGAGGCGATCGAGCTCGTCGCCGCGGGCGTCGGCGTGCTGGTGCTCCCCCTGTCGTTGGCGCGCCTGCACCACCGCCGGGACCTCGCCCACCGACCGGTGACCGACGCGCCGCAGTCCGGCGTCGTCCTCACCTGGCCGGACGCGGAGAACACCGAGCTGATGGAGGAGTTCATCGGCGTCGTCCGCGGACGCACGGCCAACAGCTCCCGCACCCCCCGTCCGGGCGGCCCGCCGCCGAGCGCCCCCTCCCCCGCGTCGAGGGGACGGACGAAGCGCCGCGCGGCGCGCCGTCGCTGACGTGTAGCCGACGGCCGAGTGGTGCATCCCCGAGCGACATCGAGCGGTCCTCCCACCGGGCAGACGCTCTGTCTCTGACCTGGGAGAGGACGACATGGTGCGCGTGGACACCGACGACGACGATGTGACAGACCCGGAGACGACGGCCGCCGACATCGACGACGACGCGCTGGGCGAGCCCGCCGCCGTCCCGCGCGGGGGTCTGCGCCATCGGCTGCGCACCAACCCCAGCACGCGTCAGGTCTACCGCGTGGTCGTCTTCACGGTGGGCCTGCTCTGCATCGCCGCCGGCTTCGCGCTCTCGGTGCTGCCCGGCCCGCTGACCATCCCGCCGGTCCTGCTCGGGCTGTGGGTGTGGTCGACCGAGTTCGGGTGGGCCCAGCGGCTCTTCGAACGCTTCAAGGTCAAGGGTCGGCAGGCCTGGGACCACGCCAAGCGCCATCCGATCAGTTCCACCGCCATCACGGTCGGCGGCATCGTCGCGGTCGTCGTCGGGATCTGGGCGATCCAGCACTTCCAGCTCGTCGCCGTCGTGCGCGGGGCCGTCGGCCTCTGATCCGACGACCACCGCGGGTGGAGATCAGCCCCCGGACGAGGCGGCGACGACGGCGCGCAGGGCGAGCCGGTCGAGCACGAGCAGGGCGCCGACCGGCCCGAGGTCGCGGGGCACCGAGAACCGCCGGACGTCGCCGGCGTGGCCGTAGACGGTGGTCGGGACCGCCCAGTGCCGGCCGCGAGCGTCGACGAGCTCGCTCTCGAGCAGCAGGTAGCGCCGCCCGCCGACCGTGACCCGGTCGCGCGTCGCCAGCAGGGCGCCACGCTCGATCGACATGGGCTCCGGGGACGTGGCGAGCCCACCGCGCACGGGGCGCAGGCGCGGCGAGTTGCTCGGGCGCTCGACGCTCGGGGTCCAGACGCCGACGTCCTGGCCGTCCCACACGACGCCGGCGTCCTTCGCCGCCCACCAGACCTCGACCGTCACCGGCTCCCCTCCGGCCTTGTCGTGCGGCGACCCCTGCAGCCACGCGGTCTCCTCGGCCCGGCGGTGCACCCTCCCCTGTCGCACTCCGAAGACGACGAGCGCGACGACGCAGGCGCACAGCGCCACCACGACCAAGGTCACGACCATGACGTGACTCTAGGTAGCAGACGGGCCGCCTCCTGACCGCCGAAACGGTGAACAGCCCACGGTCGGTCAGCCGTTCGCGGCGTCCACGGCCTCGATCACGCGGAGGTCGTCGCGGACCGCCCAGTGGTCGGTGAGGTGCTCGCCGTCGGCGGCGAAGACGTGGAGCTGCTGCCAGGCGATCTGCGCGCCGCTGGGCGGGCGGTCCCCCAGCCACGGGATCCCGCAGCCGACGTGCCGTCCGTGCAGCGTCACCCACACGGTGATCCGTCCGTCGTCGAGCGTGCCCCAGCCGTGCAGCTCCGCCCGCCGCTCCGCGAAGCTCGACTCGATCCAGCCCCAGACCATGTCCCAGGTCTCCGGTCCACGTCGCTCGCTGACGTGGTCGTGCAGGTCGGGCCGCATCATCGCCTGGAACTCGCGCCGACCGTGCGCGATCCATCCGGCGTAGGCCTGCGCGACCTGCTCTGCGTCGAGCACGGACCCACTGTGGCACGGGAGGCGCCGCTGTGGTCCCTCGCGCGCCCGCACGACGGAGCCCGCCGGCGCCCGCGCTGCACCGGCCGACCGGACTAGCATCGCGAGGGTGACCACGGGTCCTGCCGAGCTGCTCGCCGAGGCGCTCGCGACCCGCGCCGACGAGATCGCGCGCCGTGTCCACGCCGGGATCGCGGCGGACATCCCCACCTACGACCGCGTTCCCCGCGCGGAGGTCCAGGCCTCCGTGGTGCAGATCGTGCACGATGTGGGTGGCGTGATCCGCGCCGGCGCGGTGCCCGCTCCGCCGCTGATCGTGCAGGCGGAGGAGTCGTCGCGGGCGCGGGCCAAACAGGGCGTCCCGATCCACGACATCATGCACGCGTTCCGGTTCTCGATGGGAGCCGTGCGGGACGCGGTCGCGGCCCTCGCGGAGGAGGTCGGTCTCGACGCGGCGGACACCGTCGACCTGCTGACCCTCCTGTGGTCCTACAGCGACGCCTACACGGCCAACGTCGTGGCGGTCTACCGGCAGTCGGACATCGAGAACGCGCTGGACCAGGCGCGCCGGTCGCAGCAGTTCCTGCTCGGGCTCCTCGACGGCACGCTCGAGGGCGCCGCCCTCACGCTCGCCGGCACGGCCCTGTTGCTCGACCCGGACACGCCGTACCGGGCTCTGCGCGCGCAGCCGGCGAGCGCGGACCCCGGCCCGATGCTGCAGGAGCTGCAGCGCCAGGTCGCACGGCACCCGGGCGTGGCCGTGGTGGCGGCGATCGGCGCCCACGTCGTCGGCGTCGTCCCTTTCCGTCCGGAGGCGGTGGCCGACCAGTCCCTGATCGCTCTCGGACCAGCCGTCCGCCTCGACCGGCTCGACCGCTCGTTCCGCACGGCGCAGGCCGTCCTGACCGCGTCCACCACCCTCGGGCTGGACGGTGTCCTCGCGCTGGAGGACCTGAGCTGGCGGATGGCCGCGGCCCACGCCGGTGAGCTCAACGGCCTGCTGCGCGAGCGGTACCTGGCACCGCTGGACGATCAGGGTGAGTTCGGGGCGCTGGTACGCGAGGCCGTCGCGGTCTACCTCGCCGAGGACCGCAGCGTGCCCCGCGCCGCCCGCGCCCTCCCCGTACACCCCAACACGCTGCGGTACCGGCTGCGGCGCTTCGAGGAACTGACCGGCTGCTCGCTGGACTCGACCGAGACCATCGTCGAGGTCAGCTTCGCCCTCGGCATCAGCGCGCGCACCGTGTAGGAGTCGTCGGCGGGGACGAACGAGGGGGCCGAGACATGTGGCCGGGAACGAAGACCCGTCGCGTCCCGCTTCCTAGCGTCGAGGACATGCCGCTACCCGCGAACCCCGCCCGCAACCCCGACTCGCCCTTCGCCTCGATGCGCGCCCACCACACCGGCATCCGCTACCCCGACTTCGAGGACGCCCGCTCCTTCTGGGTCGACAAGATGGACTGGCGGGTGCTGCAGACCTGGCCCTACGGCGACCTGACGCTGGCCTACGTCATGCCACCCGACCAGGACGACTTCCACCTCGAGATCCTCGCCGGCCCCGGCGCCACCCCCCAGCCCGAATTCGCCGACGTCGACGAGAGCCTCGGGGTCACAGGGCTCAACCACGTCTGCATCGAGGTCGACAGCGTCGACGACACGCTCGCCGAGCTCCGCGCGCGCGGCGTCGACGTCGTCAACGAGCCCTTCGAGCTCGACGAGATCAGCGCCCGGCTCGCGTTCTTCCGCGACCCCTGGGGCAACATGTTCGAGCTCTCCCAGCGGATCTGACGTGACCGCCAGGGACCTCGCCGCCGAGGACGCCCGCAAGCAGAACGTCGCCACGGCCTTCGCCGACTGGGCGGACGGTCGCGGCGGCCCGTTCGCCCTGCTCGCCGACGACGCCCGGTGGACGATCACCGGGAACAGCCCGGTGTCGAGGACCTACGAGAGCCGCCAGGAGTTCCTCGACGTCGTCATCGACCCGTTCAACGCGCGGATGTCCACGCCGCTCGTGCCCGCGGTCCGGGGGCTCTACGCCGACGGCGACTGGGTGATCGCCCTGTTCGACGCGTCGGCCATCGCCCGCGACGGGCGGCCGTACCGCAACACCTACACCTGGTACCTGCGGCTGGTCGCCGGGGAGATCGTCGAGGCCGTCGCCTTCTTCGACACCCTCGAGTTCACCGACCTCTGGACCCGCCTCGCGCCGCCCGACGGAGAACGCCCGTGAGGACCGGCGTCATCAGGCGGGCACCACGGGGACGACGCCGGCGTGGAGAACGGTCCTCGCCCGCCGATCAGAAGGGCTGGGCGAGCCGCGCGAAGGCCTCGCTCATCAGCCCGGCGTGGTCGGCGCCGGGCGTGTCCGGGTGCGTCTCCCAGTGGCTGATCTGCGCCGAGGTCTCGACGACGTACCGGGCGCGGTCGAACCTCCGCTCGGTGAACTGGTCCAGGCCGGCGTCGAGGTCCCCGGCGGCGTCCAGTTCCTCGCCCAGCGCGACGACGTCCTCGAGGCACATCGCGGCGCCGGCGGCGAGGTGCGGCGTCGTCGCGTGGGCTGCGTCCCCGAGCACCACGACCCGGCCGCGGTACCACGGGCGGGGCACGACCAGGTTCTCGAAGCGCGTGTAGTTGATGGGCGTCGTGTCGCCGATCCGGTCCCGGACCTGGGCCGCGAAGCCCCCGAAGGGCTCGATCCGCTTCCGGACCAGCTCGGGCATGTCCGCGGCCGCCGGCCGGAACGACGCCTCGATCGGGAACAGGACGTACATGTACATCGAGTCGGCCCCGGTCGGGGTGAAACCGATGGTGATCTCCTCGCCACCGACGATCTGGCATTTCGTGGTGAGCTCGGCGGGCCGGGGTAGGACGACGCGGAAGATGCCCTGTCCCAGGAAGCGCATCTCGACGTCGCCGACGACGAGTCCTCGCACCGTCGACCGGAGACCGTCGGCGCCCACCACCAGATCGAACGTCGCGGGCTCGCGGGCACCGTCGAAGGTGACCGTCGCGGAACTCGTGGCGTGCTCGATCGACGCGATCGAGGTCCCGGTGCGGACGTCGACGCCGAGCGCTGTGGCGCGGTCGAGGAGGATGCGGTGCAGCTCGGGGCGCATCATGCCCATCATCCCCGGGAGATCGGCGCCGACCGCGCGGGGCAGCGGGAACCGGGTGAGCTGTCGGCCTTCGGGGTCGTACAGCTCGAAGTCGTCCATGACGTAGCCGCTCCCGGCACAGAGCTCGTACAGGCCGAGCCGGTCCAGCGCCCGCAAGGCCGGACTGATCAGGCCGATGCCACTGCCGAGCGCGTGGATGCGCGAGTCCCGATCCACCAGCTCGACCTCGACACCGCGTCCGGCCAGGGCGATCGCGGTCGCGAGTCCGCTGATCCCACCGCCGACGATCAGCGCCCTGGTCATGCCGGTGCTCCTTCGGGGAGTCGTGGACAGCGGACGGCGCGCGGATTCGAGGACGGAAGTGCTCCGGCCGACACGGAGAACGGTCCGCCGATGGTGCGCTTCGCTGTGGCCGCGACGTTAACCGCAGCTGCCCGCAGCCGGTTAGCGAACCGAATCGATGCGAACCATCGCCGTGGTCGATGGACCGAGGGCCGAGGGCCGAGACAACCGTCATGAGCACGGTGAGGGCGAGCGTCGCGACGGCGATGGTCGACAGCGCCGCGTCAAGGGGAAGCGCGGCCGTGAGCAGGCCGACGAGCAGGGCCGGGAGTCCGGCGCCGAGGTAGAAGGCGGAGTAGACGGCAGCGGCGGTGCGGCTGGCCCGGTGCGGTGGGGTCGTCGTGCTGACGATGGTGGTCGCCCCGCCGTAGAGCAGGCCGTTGGCGAGGCCCGCGACGACGCAGGCCGTCACGATCGCGACGAGCGAGCCCACGCCGAGCGCGAGGACCACGAGCGACACCGCCAGGGCGACCAGGCCCACGAGCTGCGCACGACGGGCTCCCAGCCGACCGACCGCCGGCACCGTCAGCGTCGACCACACCAGGAGTGCGCCGGCGAGGCCTCCGGCCACGAGCGGGTCGCCGATGCCGAGGAAAACGCTCGGCGACCGAGGAGATCAGCCCGAGGAAGAGACCGACCACCGCCCAGCCGAGGAGACCGTTCACGGCGGCGACGACGAGGGCCCGCCGTGCGGTGGGGGCCGGCGCGCCACCGGGGTCGGCCCCGGCCTCCGTCGACGGCCCTGACTCGGGGTCCCGCACGCTGCCGAGCCCGACGAACACGACCCCGAGCAGCACCAGGTCCACGCCGAACGGCAGGAGTCCGGGAGTCGGCCCGTACCGGGTGAGCGCGCCCCCGAGGACGGGCCCCGCACCCGTGCCGAGGATGAACACCACGGCCGACACCCGGCCCGCACGAACCTTCTCCGCGCCGCTGGTCGCCACCGCGACGCCGGCGCCGGTGATCACGGCGAGCGCGATGCCGTAGGCGACACGGCCGAGGACCAGCCAGCCGGTGCTCGTCGCGAGGGCGAGCGCGAGGGAGCCCGCGGCGGCGATGACCACCCCGCAACGCATGACCCGGCGCGGGGAGAACCGGTCCCCGAGAGGGCCCAGCAGGAAGACCGCGGGCACGCTGATCAGGGGGTAGATCGCGTAGACGGCGGTCAGCGTCAGGTCGCTGAAGCCGAGCTGCGCCTGGTAGGCGGGGTAGAGGGGGCTCGGGATCCCGGCGCCGGCGGCCGCCAGGGCGAGCAGCGCGAGCGCCCACCCCCGCGCGGTCCGCGACGGACCGACCGGCGCTCGTGCCGTCACCGACGAGGACGCGGAAACGCTCATGGAGTGGACCATGCGCGGAGGGACCATTCAGCACCAGCGCACGCTTCTTCATCGAGCACGTAGCATCGCTACATGATCGACCCGCGGCTGCGGACGCTCCAGCTCGTGGCCCACCACGGGTCGGTGACGGCGGCGGCCAAGGCGTTGCACTTCACCTCGTCCGCGGTGTCCCAGCAGCTGCGCGGGCTCTCCGACGATCTCGGGGTGGCGCTGATGCGCCAGGTCGGGCGTCGCATGGAGCCCACGGCGGCCGGGCACGTCCTGCTGCGCCACGCCGAGGCGCTGCACGCCCGCGCCGAGGTCGCCCGCGCGGAGCTCGCCGGCGCGGAGGACTCACCGGGCCGGATCGGCCTGTGCGGGTTCTCCACCGCGGCGTCGCGGCTCCTCGTCCCGACGGCCGCCGCGTTGCGCGAACGGTTCCCCGACCTGGCGATCCAGGTGATGGACGCCGAACCGGCACGCGGCATCGACCTGTTGCTGGCCGGTGACTGCGACCTCGCGCTGCTCGTGGTCGACGACCGCGTCCCGCCCGAGACCGACAAGCGCTTCGAGCAGCACGCCGTGCTCGACGACCCGATCGACCTCGCCGTCCCGGTCGGGCACCCCCTCACCGCCCGGTCCGAGGTGACGCTGCGCGACGCCGCGTCCGAGCTGTGGATCACCTGCCGCCCCGAGAGCGCCTACCACCGCCTCACCCTCGCCGCGTGCCAGGCGGCCGGCTTCACCCCGACCGTCGCCCACTACGCCGACGAGTGGGAGACCGGCACGGCGCTCGTCGCCCACGGCTTCGGGATCTTCATGCTCCCCCGGCTGGCCCCGGTGCACCCCGGCACCGACGTGGTGCGCCTGCGCCTGGGTGGACCAGCGGCCCCCGTGCGTCGCATCGTGGCCGTGACCCGGGCGGGCGCCGCCGCGCAGCCCGTCATCGGGCACGCGCTGACGTCGATCACGGACGTCGCCGCGTCGATCGCCGCGGGCACCGGGTAGCGGCGTCAGCGGACGTCGAGCACGACCAGCCGGCAGGTGACGTCCTGCAGGGTCCGGTACGGGTGCTCGTCGGCCTCGCGGAGGGCGACCTGCCCGTCCTCGACGAGGGCGTCGACGGCGGCCTGGTAGCCCTTCGGCTCCCAGATCGGGTCGAGGATGGTCGCGACCACGTGCCCACCGGAGCGCGTCACCCGCACGAACTCCGCGAGCGCCTCCGGGCCGACGTGCCCCTCGGTGAGCGTGCCCACGCAGGTGACCGCGTCGTACGCGGCGTCGTCGATCGGCAGGCGGACCGTCAGGTCGGCGACCTCGACCCGGCGGTAGCACCCGGTGGCCATCGCCTTCTCGAGCATCACCGGGGAGGCGTCGACCCCGTCCACGGTGTAGCTGCCGCGCGCGGCCAGTTCGACGCCGACCAGCCCGGTGCCGGCGCCCGCGTCGAGCACGACCCCGGACGGGGCCAGCTCGGCGAGCCGTGCCGCGGCCACCGCGGGACCCACGTAGCCCATCGACTCGACGATGTCGGCGTCGTAGGTCTCCGCCCACTCGTCGTACAGCACCGCCGCGTCCTCGGCGCCGGCGAGCTCGTACGAGCGTCGCAGGAAAGGGTTGGAGCCGGTGTCGATGTCGGCCATGCGGATCTCCTGGCGCTCGGGCGGCGGACGGTACGGAGGTGTCCGATGATGCCGCAGCCGGCGCTAGCCTCCACGCGTGCCGACGTACCGGATGGCCGAGGCCGCGAACCTGCTCGGGGTCAGCGACGACACCATGCGCCGCCTCGTCGACGCCGAGGGCATCGTCGCCCAGGACGGTTCCGGGCGACGGGTCATCGACGGCGCGGACCTGGCGAAGCTCGCGAAGCAGCGCGCCAACCCCGTCAACGACCCGTCGGACGTGGGGCGCTCCGCCCGGAACCGGTTCGTCGGGCTGGTGACGTCGATCGAGTCCGACAAGGTGATGTCCCAGGTGGAACTGCAGTGCGGGTCGGCGCGCATCGTGTCCCTGATGAGCACCGAGGCCGTCGAGGACCTGGACCTCAAACCCGGCGACCTCGCCGTCGCGGTCGTCAAGTCGACGATGGTCGCGGTGGAGACGCCGAAGCACCGGTAGGAATCCGCCGCGCGGATCAGGCCGGCGCCGGAATGGGAATCCGAAGGTGGCACCTCCGGAGAACGCACGGGAGAGACGTAGTCAAAAATCGGTAGGAGTCCGCGCACGCGCATCCGTCGATTCGCTCGAACTGGACGATCCGCGATTTCGGCTGCTGCACACGGTGACGATGACCATGCACAAGGTGTCGATGAACTGTGGCGTACCCGATCAGCGCATTCTCGGGCGACAATGACGACCCACCTGGGACGAATCGGGGGTCGACACATGCAGACGTCGCGCACTTCCGACGCCGAGGTGGTGATCATCGGCGCCGGCCCGTCGGGCCTGTTCGCCGCGGTCGAGCTGGCGCGCCGCGGTGTGGCAGTGCGGCTCCTGGACCGCCTGCCCGAACCCCATCACCAGACCCGCGCCACCGCGGTCCAGCCGGGGACGCTCGAGCTCCTCGCCGGCGCCGGGATGGTCGACGAGGTCCTGGCGTCGTCGGTCCACGTCACGTCCGCCCGGGTGGTCGACGCCGACCTGAAGCCGGTCGGCGAGATGTCGTACGCCGACATCGACTGCCCCTGGACGTTCCAGTGCAGCCTGCCCCAGTGGCGCACGGAGCAGATCCTCACCGAGCGGCTCGCGCAGCTCGGCGGTGCGGTCGAGCGCGGCGTCGCCGTCTCGTCGGTGGAGGAGCGCGACGACGGTGTGCGGATCCGGCTGGAGCAGGCCGACGGGAGCGCGACGACGGTCGAGGCGGGCTGGGTCGTCGGCGCCGGCGGTGCCCACAGCGTGATGCGGAAGTCGATGGCGGAGACCCTGGAGGGCTACACCTACCCGGGAACGGTCCTGGCGGCCGACGTCGGCGTCCGGTGCGACCTGCCGCGCGACGCCTCGAACCTGGTCGCCACTCCCGGGGGCTTCGTCCTGCTCGTGCCGCTGCCGCACGAGCGCTGGCTCACCTTCGTCGGCGACCTCGACGACGACGAGACGGCACGGCTGGCCGACGCGGACCCGGCCGAGGTCGTCGCGGCCGGGATCGGTCGGCGCATCCCCGCCGCCGTCACGGTGCAGGACGTCGGCTGGGCGACGTCGTTCCAAATGCACCAGCGCGTGGTGCCCCGGCTGGCCGAGGGCCGTCGGTTCCTGCTCGGCGACGCCGGGCACCTGTCGAGCCCGTTCGGCGGCGAGGGTCTGAACGCCGGTCTCCACGACGCCCAGGGACTCGCGTGGAAGCTGGCGCTCACGGCACGCGGGCACGCGCGGCCCGCCCTGCTGGAGAGCTTCGAGGTCGAGCGCCTCGCCGCCGACCACCAGGTGCTCGACGTCTCCCGCCGCATCGACGCGACGGCCCGGGCGGCGGTGGAGGCCGCACGCACGGGCGTCCGGCCGAGCCCGGCGACCCCCGCCCAACGGGGGGCGATGATCCGGGCGCGGTGCCTGCTCGACGTCACCTACGCCGGCAGCCCCGTCGTCGGCGAGCACCTCGGCGTCGGCGCGGCGCCGCCCGCTCCGCCCGCCCCCGGCGAGCGCTTCCCCGGCCGCACGAGCCTGACCGGCACGGCGCACCACCTCCTCGTCGACGACTCCGCGGACGCCGCCGGCGTCGAGCGCCTGGGCAGCCGCTGGCACGGGCTCGTCGAGGTCGTCCGCCGTCCGGGCGACTCCCCGACCTCGTCGAGCGCGCTGCTGGTGCGGCCGGACGGCCACGTCGGCTACCGCGCCACCCCCGCCGACGCGGCCGGGCTCGCCGCCCTCGACGCCTTCCTCGGCTCCTACCTGGTCCCGACGGCCACCTGAGTCCCCGTCACTGCGCCGCGCGTTCGCTCCGGGGCGGGACGCCGTTGAGGTCCACCGCGAACGCCCCGATCCCGTACGCCACGGTGTCGACCATGCGATCGAACAGAGGGCGGTCGATGTTGCCGATGTCGTCGCACGCCCGGTGGTAGCAGGGGTCGAACGGGGCGCCGGCCCGGCCGCCCCACAGGCGGGCCTGCTCGTCGGTCTTCGTGCCCGCGTCCCCGGAGAAGACGCCCCCGGTGGCGATGCGGGCCGCGACGAAGGGGCCGTAGTCGGAGTCGTCGACGAACGGGGTCCCGCGCGCCGGGACGCCCCGGGACACGAGCCGATCGGTGAGCACTCGCTCGATCGCCGTCGAGCCGGGTGCCGCGGCGTCGGTGTTCGCGCCGTCGGAGCCGTCGCCGTCGTAGACGAAGTAGCCGCCGTTCGGCGCGGCAATCACGTCGGAGTTGAGCATGAGGGCGATGTCCCGCTGCGCGTCCTCCGAGAGCCCGCGGACGTAGGCCTGCGAGCCCACCAGGCCCTCCTCCTCCGCGCCGAAGAAGACGAAGCGCACCGCGTTCGTCACCGGGGCGTCGGCGCCGAGCCGCGCCGCGATCTCGAGCTGCGCGGCCACACCGCTGCCGTCGTCGTCGATGCCCGGCCCCTCGGGGACGCTGTCGAGGTGCACGCCGCTGAGCACCACCTCGTCGGTCCGACCGCTCCGGGTCTGCGCGACGACGTTCCGCGTGGTGCCCGACGTCGCCGCGTCCCCGCCCTGGTCTTCGTCGTCGCCGTCGCCCCCGAGCGCGACCGTCGGCGTCTGCACGTCGAAGCCCGCGCGGCGCAGGGTGTCGGCGACGTAGTCGACGCTCTGGTCGTAGCCGGGCGTCCCCGTAGCCCGCGTGCCGCCGTTGCGGGCGGCGATGTCCTGGAGGGCCTGCAGGTGGACGAAGGCCGCGGACCCGGTCGCCGTCGCGGCGAGGTTCTCGGCCAGCGTCCGGTCCCCCACGGGCGCGGACTCCTCGCGCGGCGGCGTCGGCGCGCGCCCCGTCGTGCAGGCGCTGAGCGTCAACGGCGCGATCAGCACCACGGCGACCACCGCTCGCGCCCACCCCATCGCGCCTCCCGGGTCAACCGTTGCCGGGGTCGAGCCTGGTGTGCTTCCTCCCGATCGTCTACGGCGCGCACACCCCGTCGTGTGAGGGCGGTGCCGCCTGACGCTTCTCTCGCGACGTCGGGGTCGGCACGATCGGCACCGGTCCGCCCGACTCCCCGTCGGACACGACAGAGGCTGTCGTGGTGGTCGTCGTCGGCGTGGTGCCGACCCGCGGCCGCGTGCCCGACCGCACCTCGAGGTGACCGCGCCGATCGAACGGCACCGTGGTACCCGCGCTGATCAGGAGGATCGGGTGGAGCGAGCGACGTACACCATCGCCGGCGGAGCGACCGACGCCGACCGGCTCGCCCGTCAGGCGACGGTCATGGCGTCCTCGACCCTCCGCTTCCTCGAGCGAGCGGGACTGCGCGGGGGCGACTCCTGCCTCGACGTCGGCTGCGGTGACGGCCAGACCACGATCGCGATGGCCCGCGCCGTCGGGACGACGGGACGGGTGACCGGTGTCGACCTCGACGACGGCGCCCTGGAGATCGCCCGTCGAGCGGCGGACGACGCCGGCGTCCCGGCGTCCTTCCTCCACGCCGACGCCGGACGCGACGGCCTCCCCGACACCGGTGCCGACCTCGCGTTCGCCCGGCTGGTGCTGAGTCACCTGGTCGACCCGATGGCCGTGGTCCGGGCGATGGCCTCGGCGGTGCGCCCGGGCGGGGTCGTCGCGGTCGAGGACATCTTCACCCCGACCCTGCGCTCCGAGCCGCCCGTGCCGGCGCTGGACGATCTCGCCGACGTCTACGCCGCAACGGTCCGCTTCCACGGCGGCGATCCGACCATCGGCCCCCGTCTCGCCGCCCACCTCACCGCCGCCGGGCTGGTCGACGTCCACGAGGAGACCGTCGAGAACCCGATGACCACCGCGACGCAGAAGATGTTCCTGGCCGAGCTGCTCGACAACATGCGGGACGCCGTCGCCTCGGCCGGCACGGCGACACCCGACCGACTGGACACCATCCGGGCCGCGGTCGCCGCCGGCGCGCAGCGTCCCGACACCGTGTTCTTCCAGGCCCGCATGCACCAGGTGTCCGCACGCCGACCCCAGTAGCGGCACCCCGACCGCGCGCGCCCGGGAGCACCCGTCCACCGCCGGGGTCAGGCCTGGGGCGCTTCCTCCCGATCGTCGACGGCGCGCACACTCCGCGGGCTCGGAGCGGGTGTCGCGCCGACGGTGCGGAACCGGTCGATCCCCGCGAAGATCGCCACCAGGACGAGGGCCACCGCGAAGACGACCGCCGTGCTGACGATCGACCTCGCGTACCCGATCCGGTCGACGTCCAGGAACGGGTAGGGATACCAGCCGACCAGCGCGCCGCGGACGAACGTGTAGGCGATCCAGGCGAGCGGCCACACGAACGCCCAGGCCACGGTGCTGCGGTCGATGCGAGGGCGGGGCCCGAAGAGCAGCCAGCCGAGCAGGGTCGCCCAGGGCGAGATGTAGTGGAAGCCGATGGTGGCGACGAGCTGCCATCCGCTGGGGTGGACGTAGTCGACGAGGACCAGGTCGTAGACCAGGCCGGTGATGGTGATGCCCAGCAGGGCGTCGAGCCGCAGGACGCGCCAGACCCGTCCGTCCCGCACGGGATCGATCACCAGGGAGACCGCGACGATCAGCACGAGGATGTTGCTCTGGATGGTGAAGTAGCTCAGCGTCTGGATCACCCGGGTGCCGATCCCGAGCGAGCCGACGGCCTCGCCGCTGTTGGGGTCGGGGCCGCCGGTAACGATGAGCCCCACCTGGATGACCAGGGCGGCGCCGACGACGGCGGCGATCAGCAGGTGCCAGAGCCGCGAGGCCGTGACGGTCCACGGGGGTGACGACGTCGGTCGGGTGCTGGTGGCGGTCATGGTGGGCGCCTCGTGGTGTCGAGCCGGTGATCGCTGGTGGCCCGGACTCTTCACGAGAGTGATCGCGGGTGGTGTGGAGTTGACCCGAAAGTGACGCCGTGAGCAGGTGTGGGCGTCAGATGTTCGACGCGTCGGGCGGCAGGTCGGCGGGCGGCCGCGGGGCCCCGGCTCCGTCCGGGGCCGCCGGGCACGACGCGTCGAGCGTGTAGGCGGTCATGGACAGGGACCCGTAGGCGTAGCCGTCCACGAGGACGTCGACCCCGGAGGTCGCCTCCGCACCGGCCAGCCCGGCGAAGTAGAGGGCCGGGATGAAGTGGTCCGGGGTCGGCACGGCCGTGCGGAAGTCGGCGTGGGCGTCCAGCGCGGCGAACTCCGTGGGCGCGGTGAGCATCCGCTCGCGCGAGACGTCGCTGAAGCGCCGGGCCCAGTCGTAGCCGTCGTCGGCGAGCTCCCAGCTCATCGCCCCGAGGTTGTGCACGACGTTGCCGCTGCCGATGATCAGGACGCCCCGCCGGCGCAGCGGAGCGAGCCGCGCGCCGAGCTCGAGGTGGTAGTCGAGGGGCTTCTCGGCGTTGATCGACAGCTGGACCACCGGGATCGACGCGTCCGGGAACGCGTGCAGCAGGACCGACCAGGTCCCGTGGTCGATCCCCCAGCTGTCGACGTCCGCCCCCACCCAGGTCGGGTGCACGACCTCGCTGACCTCGTCGGCGAGCTCGGGCAGCCCCGGCGCCGGGTAGTCGACGGCGAACAGCTCGCGGGGGAAGCCGTAGAAGTCGTGGATGGTGCGCGGCCGCGGCATCACGGTGACGGCCGTCGCGTTGATGTACCAGTGCGCGCTGATCACGAGGATCGCGCGGGGGCGCGGGACCGACGTCCCGAGCGAGTGCCACGCGGCGGTGTAGCGGTTGTCCGCCAGCGCGTTCATCGGGTTGCCGTGGCCGAGGAACGCGGCCGGCATGAGCGTGTCGTCGGGCGCCGCCATCGTTGCTCCTCCGTCGGTGACGCGGGCCGTCGAGCCTACGACCCGGGCCGACCGGCACTCCGATCGACGCTGCCCTCTCTCGCCGTCGACCCCTCGGCCGGAGGCCTGTTCACGACGCGAAACCGCGCCCGGCGGTCCCGCTCGTCGCGAACACATCGATCCGCGCGATGACAGGAATCGACAACAATTGTTTCCGGCGATCTGAGCGCCGAAATAGCGTTTCCGGCATGACGAGGCTGCTGAGCCACCTGATCTCCCTCGAGATCACGACCCCGGACGTCGAGTCGTCGGTCGCGTTCTACGTGGAGCGCTTCGGCCTGCGGGTCGTCGACCGCGCCGACGGGAAGGTGTACCTGCGCTGCTGGGGCGACCACTACCGCCACAGCGTCGTCGTCGCCCCTGGCCCGGACGCCGGGCTCGCGGACATGACGTGGCGGGCGGACAGCGAGGCCGCGCTCGACGAGCTCGTCGGGCGCGTGGAGGCCGCGGGCATCCAGGGCGTGTGGCGCGACGACCTGCCCGCCCAGGGCCGCACCTTCACCTTCGTCGGCCCGTTCGGGCACCGGATGAGCCTGGTCTGGGACGTCCCGCCGTTCGTCGCCGAGGCGGGCTACGAGTCCACGTACCCGGACCGCCCGGAGCGGCGCAGCAGCCACGGCGCGGCGCCGCGCTTCCTCGACCACGTGACCATCGCGGCCTCGGACGTGCGCGGCTTCGCGCAGTGGTACTCCGACGTCCTCGGGTTCCGCGTCATGGCCTTCACCGACCTCGAGGACGCGCCCGTCACCGTCTTCTCGGTCCTGACCACCAACGAGAAGTCGCACGATCTCGGGATCGTCATCGACACGTCCGCGACGGCCGGGCGCGTCCACCACATCGCCTTCTGGGCGGACCACCCCGAGGACCTGAACCGCGCGGCCGACATCCTCATCGAGAACGGGACGCCCATCGAGTACGGGCCGTCGGTCCACGGCATCGGGGAACAGAACTTCCTCTACTTCCGGGAACCGAGTAGCCTGCGGGTCGAGCTCAACTCGGGCGGTTACCGCAATTACGTGCCCGATTGGCGCGCCCGGACGTGGCGGCCCTCGCAGGGGTCGAACGACTTCTTCCGCAACTGGCACATGCCCGACTCGATGATGGACGCCTTCCCGACGGCGGCCGGGATGGCGGGCACCGAGGACGGGGTGTCGCCGCAGCTGCACGAGGACCTCACCAACCCGTGGGCCGTGCGATGACCGCGATCTCGGGACCCGCGGCGGCGAGTGCGTTCGACCCGTTCGGCGCCGAGCACCGCGACGACCCCTACCCCGCCTACGCCGTCCTGCGCGACGAGGCGCCGTGCGCCCACCTCGACCGCTACGGCGTCTGGCTGATCTCGCGGTACGACGACGTCGCGGCGGTGCTGCGCGACTGGGAGACGTTCTCGTCCGCGACGGGGGCGGGTCTCGAACCCGTCGCCACACCGGAGGAGGGCGGCGTCATCCTCTCCACCGACCCGCCCGACCACACCCGTGTCCGCCGCGCCGTCGCCCGGGACTTCACCCCGAAGGCCATCGGCGCGCTGGAGCCCCGCGTGCGGGAGCTCGTGGGCCGGGCGCTCGAGGTCGCCCTGGCCGAGGGGCAGGTCGACTGGATCGACCAGGTCGCGCAGCCCGTGCCGACGACGGTGATGGCCGAGCTGATGGGCTACCCCGACCGCCACCGCCAGGAGTACTGCCGGTGAGCGTCGACGATCTTCGACTCGATGGGCTGCCCGGCCGGCGGCGAGACGCCCGCCCTCGCGGAGGCCACCGGCGGGCTGTTCGGCTTCGTCGCCCAGATCGCCGCGGACGGCGAGTACGTCGCCGACGGGTGGGCCGACCGCATCGTGCAGGCCGGCGGGCGGGGCGAGCTCGGTCAGGGCGAGGTCGTCTCCCTGCTCGGCGGGATCCTGGTCGCGGCCATGGACACGACGGTGAACATGCTGGGCAACCTCGCGCACGCCCTCGCGACGCACCCCGACCAGTGGGCCCTGCTGGTCGAACGCCCCGACCTCGTGCCGGCGGCGATCGAGGAGGCCCTCCGGTACGAGTCGCCGGTCCAGCCGGGGTTCTTCCGCGTCACCACGGCCGAGACCACGGTCGCCGGGGTCACCCTGCCCGCGGGCTCGCGGGTGATGGCGGCCTTCGGCAGCGCCAACCGGGACCCGCGCCGGTTCGCGGACCCGGACCGGTTCCTCGTCGATCGGAGCCCCAACGACCACCTCGCCTTCGGGCGCGGTGTCCACTTCTGCCTGGGCGCGCCGGTGGCCCGGATGATCGGGAGGGTCGTGCTCGAGGAGCTCGTCGCGAACGCCGCGGGGGTCCACCTCGCCGGACCGTTCGTCCGCAAGCCGAACCGCATGCTCCGCGGGTTCGACAGCCTGCCGCTGACTGTCCGACATCGATCACGTCGATGACCGGGCCGTGATCGCGGTAGCGTGACGTCCCTCGGAGGAGGGCGCCGACGATGGACCGCGACTCGCTGCTGCCGCAGCTGGACCTGAACCTGCTCGTCGCGTTCGACGTCCTGATCACCGAGTGCAACGTGACGCGGGCGGCGGAGCGGCTGTCGGTGGGGCAGCCGGCGATGAGCGCGTCGCTGGCGCGGCTGCGGAAGTTCTTCGGCGACCCGCTCCTGGTGCGCGAGGGGCGGTCGCTGACCCCGACCCCGACGGCGCTCGAGCTCGTCGGGCCCATCCGCGACGCGCTCGACACAATCGAGTCGACGGTGCGCGCGACCCGCGAGTTCGACCCGCGGACCGACCAGCGGACCTTCGCGCTGATGGCCAGCGACTACGTGCTCCTGGTGCTGCTGCGCCCGCTCCTGGCCGCGCTCGAGGCGGAGGCGCCGAAGCTGCGCCTCAACGTCCGGCCGGCCACCTCCGACGCGGTCGAGCGTCTCGTCCGCTCCGAGCTGGACCTGCTCATCCTCCCGACGGAGCTCGCGGCCCGGGGCGCCGAGGTGCGCTCCGCGCCGCTGTTCTCCGAGCGGTTCGTGGTCGCCGTCGACCGCGACCACCCCGACGTCGGGGAGCAGATCACCGCCGACCAGTTCCGCACGCTCCCCTACCTCGCCTACGACGGCGCCCCGGGGATGACGATCAGCGAGCTCCGGCTCCGTCGCCTCGGCATCGACCGGCACGTCGACGTGCACACCCAGAGTTTCGTCATCCAGCCGTTGATGCTGCCGGGCACGCGCCTCATGGCGTTGCTGCACGAGCGTCTCGCCGTCGCCTTCGCGTCCCACCTGCCGATCCGGCTGCTCGAGCCGCCGTTCGACGTCCCGCCGATGACCGAGGCGATGTTCTGGTCCCCCCGCACCGACGCGGACCCGGCGCACCGCTGGCTGCGCGACCGCGTCCGGCGCGCCGCGGCGGCCATGGATCCCTAGACGCCGGTCATCGATGGGGCCGATGGCTCGCATCGACACGCGTCGCTATCTCCCCCCGACGAAACGCCCCTAGCGTCGTCGGCACAGCCCCGAGGGAGGAGCGCCATGACACGGGCACTGGTCGTCGGGGGCGGGATCGGTGGGCTCGCCGCCGCCACCGCCCTCGCCTCCCGGGACATCGACGTCGAGCTCGTCGAGCGCGAGTCGGAGATCCACGCGCTCGGCAGCGGCATCACCCTCGTCGGGGCCGCCCTCCGGGCGCTGGACCGGCTCGGGGTCTACGAGGACTGCCTCGCCCACGGCTACGCCATGGACGACTTCGAGCTGTTCGACCCGGCGGGCCACCAGATCACGCGCTTCCCGCTGCCGAAGGCGGTCGGGACGGACCACCCCGGCATGGTCGGGATGATGCGCCCCGAGCTGCACCGCATCCTGCTCGCCCGCGCGCAGCGGGCCGGGGTCACGGTGCGCACCGGCGCCGAGGTCACCGGCATCGAGCACCACGGCGGATCGGCGACCGTGACGCTCGCGGGCGGTGAGCGCTCGCGCTACGACCTGGTCGTCGGCGCGGACGGCCTGCGCTCCACCGTGCGCCGGCTCGTCCACGGCGACGTCGAGATCCGGTTCCTGGGGCAGGGCATCTACCGGGTCGTGCTGTCGCGGCCCGCCGAGCTGACCACCGAGTGCCAGATCGTCGGCGGCGAGGACACCACGATCGGCTTCACGCCCACCGGGCCGGACAGCATGTACATGTACGTGCTCTTCCCGATCGACACGAGCTTCCGCCCGGGCCCGGACGCGCCGGCGGCGGTGCGCGAGCGCCTCGCGCCGTTCGGCGGGTTCGCCGCGACGGCGCGCGCGGAGGTCAGGGCCACGACGCCGATCAACTACACGAGCTTCGAGAACCTCCTCGTCGGCGAGCCGTGGCACCGCGACCGCGTCCTCGTGCTGGGCGACGCCGCGCACGCCACGACCCCGCACCTCGCCGCGGGCGCCGCGATGTGCCTGGAGGACGCGGTCGCCCTCGGCGAGGAGCTCGGGGCCGGCGCGGGCGTCGACGACGGCCTGCGCACGTTCGGCAAGCGCCGGTTCGACCGGTGCCGGTACGTCGTGGAGACCTCGGCGCAGATCAGCTTCTGGGAGACGCACCCGGGCACGCCCGGCGCGGACCACGCCGGGTTGATGGGCCAGGCCTTCGCCCAGATCGCCCAGCCGTTCTGATGCCGAACCCTCTCCTGACCTGGGAGTTCGACCCGGCCGCCGTCCGCACGGTCGGGCGGGACCTCCAGCGGCCCGAGTGCATCCTCGCCGAGCGCGACGGCACGCTCTGGACCGCGGACGCGCGGGGCGGCGTCGTCCGGATCGGCCCGGACGGCACGCAGGACCTCGTCGCGGCGCGCCCGTCGGGGCACTTCGACACCGAGCGGGACATGGCGGGGAGCCTGCTCACCGGCACGCTGCCCAACGGCCTCGCCTTCACCGAGGGCGGCGACTTCCTGATCGCCAACTTCGGCACCGACGCCCTCGAGGTCATGGACCGGGGCGGCACCGTCCGCACCCTGTACGACACGATCGACGGGCAGCCGCTGGGCAAGGTCAACTTCGTCCTCCGGGACCGGCGCGGCCGGACCTGGATCACGGTGTCGACCATGGTCAACCCGTGGAGCGACGCGATCGGCCGGCACGTGGCCGACGGGTACGTCGCCGTCCTCGACGACCGCGGCCTGCGCGTCGTCGCGGACGGCTTCGCCTTCACCAACGAGATCCGGTTCGACGCCGACGAGCAGTGGCTCTACGTCGCCGAGACGACCGGCAAGCGCGTCACGCGCCTGCGCATCGCCGACGACGCCTCCGTGCTCGAGCGCGAGGTCTTCGGGCCGAGCTCGATGGGCGACGGCCTCGTCGACGGCATCACCTTCGACAGCCACGGCAACCTCTGGGCGACGATGATCTTCGCCGACCGCCTGGTCGCCCTGACGCCCGAGGGCGAGCTCCTCGAGCTGTTCTGCGACGGCGACCCCGAGGCCACCGCGCGCTTCGAGGCGGAGTTCGCCGCCGGGCAGGCCGTCGGCTTCGAGACCCTGTCGGCGACCGGCGGCACCCTCGCGCCCTGGCTCGCCAGCGTCACCTTCGGCGGCCCGCACCTCGACCACGTCTACCTCGGCAGCCTGCGCGGGACCACGCTGCCCAGCTTCCCCGCGCCCGTCCCCGGGCTGCCACCGACCCACTGGTGAGAGGACCCGCCGTGTTCGAGGTGTTCCCGGGCAACTACGTGTGGAACCTGTCGGTCAACATCGCGCTGAACACCGGCGCCCACATCAGCGAGGTCGACGAGGCGTGCGCGCCCGTCCTCGACGCCGCCCGTGACGGCGAGGACGCGGGCACCGAGCTGTTCTTCCGCTCCTGGACGGCGGTGGCCGACCGGCTCGCGGAGCTCGCGCGGGAGGACGAGGCCGCGGGCCATCCCCTCTCGGCCGGCGCCCGCTACTACCGCGCGGCGGTGCACTACCTCACCGCGGAGCGCCTGCAGAGCAGGCACTACGCGCCGCGGCAGGACGCCTACCGGGCGATGCTCGACGCCTTCGGGAAGGCCCTCGCGCTCGACCGGCACGACACCACCCGCGTGGAGATCCCCTACGGCGACACGAGCCTGCCCGCGCTGTTCGTCGCCGCCCGGGGCGTCGACGGGCCGGCGCCCTGCATGGTGTTCACCAACGGGCTGGACAGCACGAAGGAGATGGTCCACGGCTCGGGGATCGCCCAGGAGCTCGCGCGGCGGGGCGTGTCGTCGCTGATCGTGGACCACCCCGGCAGCGGGGAGGCGCTCCGGCTGCGGGGACTGACCGGGCGGCACGACAGCGAGCACTGGGCGGGTCCGTGCGTGGACTGGCTCGAGACCCGCGACGACGTCGACGGCGAGCGCGTCGGCGTCATCGGCTGGTCCCTCGGGGGCTACTACGCCCCGCGCGCCGCCGCGTTCGAGGAGCGCTTCCGGATCTGCGTGGCCTGGGGCGCCAACTACGACTGGGGCGAGCTGCAGAAGCGTCGCCTGGCCCGCGAGGGCGACCGCCCGGTGCCGCACTACTGGGACCACGTCCAGTGGGTGTTCGGGAAGGACACCCTCGACGAGTTCATGGCGTTCGCGCCGTCCATGAGCCTGGTCGGCGTCACCGAGAGGATCACCGTGCCGTTCCTCGTCACCCACGGCGCGAACGACCGGCAGATCCCCCGCGAGTACGCGATCGCCCAGTACGAGACGGCGGTCAACAGCCCCAGGCGCGAGCTCAAGTGGTTCACCGCGCGGGAGGGCGGTGTCGAGCACGTCAGCGCCGACAACATGCCCGCCGCCACCGGCTTCATCGCCGACTGGATCCACGACACCCTCTGAGTCACCGGCCCGGCGGCGATCAGGACCCGGTGAGCGCGCTCAGCGCTCGATGAGCGCCATCTGCGACTCGCTGTGGTGCCCGCCCTCGGCCGGGGGCAGCTCGTCGAGGCGGCGCAGCTGCTCGGCGCTGAGCTCGACGCCGTCGGCCGCGACGTTCTCCTCGAGCCGGGACACGCGCTTGGTGCCCGGGATCGGGGCGATGTCGCCGCCCTTGGACAGCAGCCAGGCCAGCGCGACCTGCGCCGGGGTGGCGCCGACCTCGCCCGCCACGGCCCCGACCTCGTCGGCGAGGGCCAGGTTGCGCCGGAACGCCTCCCCCACGAACCGCGGGTTGTCCTTGCGGAAGTCGTCGTCGGCGAAGTCCTCGACCGTCCGGATCTGCCCGGTGAGGAAGCCGCGGCCCAGCGGGGAGTAGGGCACCAGCCCGATCCCGAGCTCGCGCAGCAGCGGCAGGATCTCCTCCTGGTCGCGGGTGAACAGCGAGTACTCCGACTGCAGCGCCGTGATCGGGTGGGTCGCGTGGGCCCGGCGGATCGTGTCGGTCCACGCCTCCGAGAGCCCGAGGTGGCGGACCTTGCCGGCCGCCACCAGCTCGGCCATCGCCCCGACGGTCTCCTCGATCGGCGTGCTCGGGTCGACCCGGTGCTGGTAGTAGAGGTCGATGTGGTCGACGCCGAGGCGGCGCAGCGACCCGTCGACGGCCGCCCGGACGTTCTCCGGGCTGGAGTCGGCGCCCTCGCGGCCCGTGTGGGAGATCAGCCCGAACTTGGTGGCGAGCACGACCTCGTCGCGGCGGCCCTTGATCGCCCGGCCGACGAGCTCCTCGTTGACGTAGGGCCCGTAGACCTCGGCGGTGTCGACGAGCGTGACGCCGAGGTCGAGGGCGCGGTGGATGGTGCGGATCGACTCGTCGTCGTCGCTGCCGGCGCCGGTGTAGCCGTGGGACATGCCCATGGCGCCCAGGCCCAGGCGTCCGACCTGGAGATCGTTCAGCGTCGCGGTCTTCACGGTGTGGTCCTCGTGTTCGTGGGTGGTGTCGGGGAGACGGTGGACGTGCTCTGCGCGGTCGTGGCGGCCCAGGTGGCGAGCAGGGTCAGGGCATCGGCCGACGGCGAGGCGGGTTCGGGGCTGTAGACGGTCAGCCGCAGGCCGGGGTCGGCGGGCAGCGGGATCGTCTCGTAGCCGACCTCCATCTCGCCGACGACGGGGTGGTGGAAGCGCTTGGTGCCCGTGCGGTGCAGGCGCACGTTGTGCTTGGCCCAGCGGACGCGGAACTCCTCGCTGCGGGTGGAGAGCTCGCCGACGAGGTCGGAGAGGTCGCGGTCGTAGGGGTCGCGGCCGGCCTCGGTGCGCAGGTTGTTGACGGCGACGTCGGCCATGAAGTCCCAGTCGGGATAGAACTCGGACGCGGCCGTGTCGAGGAAGCAGAACCGCGCGAAGTTCACCGGCACGGCCGGGTCGGGGTGCTGCGGGTCGGGGTAGAGCGGCGCGTAGAAGGCGTAGCCCAGGGGATTGGCGGCGACGAGGTCCTGACGCGCGTTGCCGATCATCGCCGGCAGCGTCAGGCCGTCGAGCAGCCGCCGCAGCATCGGGCGGACCGCGGTGGCCCGCTTCGGGCGGGCACGCCGTTGCGGGCTGGTGGTGACGCTGCGGTGCAGGTCGGCGAGGTGGGAGCGCTCGGCCTCGTCGAGCTGCAGGGCCCGCGCGATCGCGTCGAGCACCGACTCGGACACGCCGGCGGCCTTCCCGCGCTCGAGCTGGGTGTAGTAGTCCACCGACAGCCCGGCCAGGGTCGCGACCTCGCCGCGGCGCAGGCCGGGCACGCGGCGCTTGCCGGCGTCGTAGACCGGCAGGCCGACCTGGTCGGGGGTGATCCGGGCCCGTCGGGAGGCCAGGAACTCCCCGAGCTCGGCACGGTCGTTGCCTCCGGTCATGCCTCCACGGTAGGACCGGCGGGCGCGCTCCGCGGGGTGCTGCGCACGGGGGTGCTGCCGGCACCCCCCTCGTGGCACCCCTCCGGGCTCCGCCTGTCAGGACGGCCGGACGGCGCGTTCCCTCGACGTCATGAAGGCCACCGTCATGTACTCCGCCGGCGACGTCCGCGTCGAGGACGTCCCCGACCCCGTGATCCAGCAGCCCACCGACGCGCTCGTGCGCATCACCACCTCCTGCATCTGCGGCAGCGACCTGTGGCCCTACGGCTCCATGCCCGCCGGGAACCCGGCGCGGATGGGTCACGAGTTCCTCGGGGTGGTCACCGACGTCGGCTCCGACGTGTCGGGGCTGCAGGCCGGCGACCACGTCGTCGCCCCGTTCGCCTACTCCGACGGCACCTGCGCGTTCTGCCGTGAGGGCCTCCACACCTCGTGCGTCCACGGCGGGTTCTGGGACGAGCCCGGCCAGCAGGGCGGGCAGGCCGAGGCCATCCGCGTCCCGCTCGCCGACGGCACGCTCGCCAAGCTCCCCGAGACCGACGCCGCGCTCGCGCCGTCGCTGCTGACGCTGTCGGACGTGTTCGGCACCGGCTACCACGCCGCCGTGCGCGGTGGCGTCGCTCCGGGCAGGACCGTCGCGGTCGTCGGTGACGGCGCCGTCGGCCTGCTCGCCGTGCTGTCGGCCACGCTGCTGGGCGCCGAGCAGATCATCCTCATGGGCCGGCACAAGGACCGCACCGACCTGGGCCGCGAGTTCGGCGCCACCGACGTCGTCGCCGAGCGCGGCGAGGAGGGTGTGGCGAAGGTCCGCGAGCTCACCCGCGGCGAGGGCGCCCACGTCGTGCTCGAGGCCGTCGGCGCCCGCCCGGCCTACGACCAGTCCTACGGCGTCGTGCGCCCCGGCGGCACGATCAGCCGCGTCGGCGTCCCGCAGTACGAGGAGGCCCCGGTCGGGTTCGCCAGCCTGTTCGGCGGCAACGTCACCCTCACCGGCGGGCCCGCCCCGACCCGCGCCTACATCGACACCCTGCTGCCGAAGGTGCTCGACGGCTCGATCGAGCCCGGCAAGGTCTTCGACCGCACCGTGGGGCTCGACGGCGTCCCCGACGGCTACCGCGCGATGGCCGATCGCGAGGCGCTCAAGGTCCTCGTCCGCCCGTGACCGCGGGGCGTGCGACGGTCGTGGTGGCGTCGGCCGGGGTGCTGCTGACCCTGGTCGCGTTCACCACGCCACTGGCGACGCTGGCCGGCACCGCGGCCGGGCTCGGCGCGGGGACCGGTGCGCAGGCCTGGATCCTCGCGGCGATGAGCCTGGGCTGCGCGGCCGGGCTCATGGCCGCGGGGGCGATCGGCGACGAACGCGGTCGCCGCCGGGTGTTCGTCGCCGGCGGCGCCGTGCTGGCGCTGACCTCGCTGCTGGCCGGGCTCGCGCCGGGCCCGGTCTGGCTCGTCGTCCTGCGGATCGGGCAGGGCCTCGGCGGCGCGGGGGTGATGGCCTGCGGACTGGGCCTGATCGGGCAGGCGTTCCCCACCGGCCGTCCCCGCGCGCGGGCGACCGGAGCATGGGGCGCGGCGCTGGGCGCCGGGGTCGCCGTCGGCCCGGTGACCGCTGCCGGGCTGGCCGCCCTCGGCGGCTGGCGCCTGCCCTACCTGGTGATCGCGGCCGCCGCGCTCGCCCTGGCGGTCGCGGGACGCGCGCTGCTGGTCGAGTCCCGCGCCGCGCACCCCCGCCCGCTCGACGTGCCCGGCACGCTGCTCCTGCCGGCCGGGATCGCGGCGCTGCTGGCCGGGCTCGTGCAGGGCCGCAGCGACGGGGGCGTGCCCGCCACCGTCGTGCTGCTCGTCGCCGCGGTGCTCCTGCTGGCCGGCTTCGTCGCCGTCGAGCGTCGCAGCCGCGCGCCGATGCTGGACCTCACCCTGTTCCGGTGCCCCGACTTCACCGCCGCGACGATCGCCGCGGTCGGCGCCGGGGCGGGCGTGCTCTCGCTGTCGAACTTCGTGCCGACCGTGCTGGAACGCGGACTCGGCACGAGCGCCGTCCTCGCGACGGTGGTGCTGCTCGCCTGGTCGGCCACGAGCGCGGTCACGGCCTACGCCGCCCGCTGGCTCCCCGAGGCGCTCACCCCGCGGGCGCTGCTGGTCGGCGGTCTCGTCGGCGTCGCGGCCGGCCAGGTCGCCCTGCTCGGCCTCGCCGTCGACAGCTCCCCGTGGCGGCTCGTGCCCGGACTGCTGGTCGCCGGGGCCGCCAACGGCGTGCTCAACGCCGCGCTCGGCCGCCAGGCCGTGGCCAGCGTCCCGCCCGAGCGCACCGCGATGGGCTCCGGGGCGAACAACACCGCCCGCTACGTCGGCTCCGCGCTCGGCATCACCGTCTGCGCGGTCGTCGTCGCCGGCGCCGGCAGCGGACCGGCCGCGACCCTCGCCGGCTGGGACTCCGCCGTCGTCGTCACCACCGTCGTGTCGCTCGCGTGTGCTCTGCTCGCGCTGGCCGTCCGCGGCCGCGCCCCGACATCCTGAGAGGAATCGATCATGGCCAAGAACCCGATCGCCCTGTCCCCGAAGCTCGCCGAGCTCACCAGCGAGGTCCTCTTCGGCGACGTGTGGGAGCGCCCCGGACTCTCGCAGCGCGACCGCAGCCTCGTCACCGTCGCCTCCCTGGTCTCGCTCTACCGCGTCGAGCAGCTGCCGTTCCACCTCGGCCGGGCCATGGAGAACGGGCTGACCCGCGAGGAGCTCGTCGAGGCCATCACCCACCTCGCGTTCTACGCCGGCTGGCCCACGGCGGTCACGGCCCTGAGCCGCCTCGAGGACGTGCTCGGGGAGGCCGGCGAGGAGTGACGGGGAGCTGGTCGCCCGCCTCAGCTCCTCCCCCGGCCCAGGCGCAGCGCCAAGACCAGGAAGAACACGCCGCCGAGCAGGGCGTAGCCCGCCACGGCGGCCAGGGACGGCCCGGGGCCGGACGCCATGGCGACGAACGCCGCACCGGCCAGCACGGAGAGCCCGCCGCTGAGGACCATCGCCCCCTGGCCCCCGACGCGGCGCCGGCGGACGGCCACGACGAGCTGCACGACGCCGGCCACGACGGCCCACGCGCCCCACACCCGCAGGACGGCCGGGACGCCGGAGCCGACGGCGAGCGCGAGCCCGACGGCGGCGAGGGCGCTGATGGCGACGTTGACGGCGAGCGGGGCCGCGTCCGCGCGGGAGGTGCGGGCGTCGACCACCGCCGCCGCCGCGTCGACCACGGGGTAGAGCACGAGCAGCGCCGCGGTCAGGACACCGACGCTCGACGCGCCGAGGAAGAGCAGGACCGCCCAGACGAGGGCGAAGACGAACCGCGCGAGATAGAGCGGCCGGAGCGTCGGGGCGGCAGGGGCCGGGGCGGTAGCGGTGGTCATGAGTAGCCCTCTCGGGAGGTAGAAAGACCGTTCTCTCTTGGCTGTCGTCGAGGTTGGCACAGGCGCACCGCCGCCGCAAGACCGACCGTTCTTTCTGCTAGCGTCGACGCGTGACGACGACCGCCCGGGAACGCCTGCTGACCACGGCGAGCGCGCTGTTCTACCGCGAGGGGATCCGCGCGGTCGGGGTCGAGCGCATCCTCGGTGAGGCACCGTCGACGCGGGCGACGTTCTACCGGCACTTCCCGTCGAAGGAGGACCTCGTCCTCGCCTACCTGCACGGGGTCGACGACCGCACCCGCGCCGTCGTGCAGGCCGCCGTCGAGACCTCCCCGTCGCCGGACGACGCGCTGCGGGCCATCGGCGCCGCCGTCACCGACGACCTGGCCGACCCGGCGTTCCGCGGCTGCGCCTTCCTCAACGCCGCCGCCGAGTACCCCGACCCCGCCGACCCGGTCCGCCGGCTGATCCTCGAGCACCGGGCCTGGTACGTGGGCACCCTGACCGAGCTGTTCGGTGAGGTCTTCGGCGACTCACCCCGGCGCGGCCGGCCGGAGGACGCCGCGGCGCACTTCGTCATGATGCGCGACGGCGCCATGACCGGCGCGGGCCTCGACGGCGCCGAGGCCGTCGGCGCGGCGTTCCGGCGCGGCCTGGAGGGCCTGCTCACGCTCCTGCACTGACCGCCCGTCACCGGCCCGTCGCCGTCCGCGGCCGTGATGGACCGCCGGTCCGTTCCTCCCTACTGTCCGGGAGGCGGGCCGAGATGGCGGGGGTGGCCGGGGTGGTCGAGCTCCTGGAGCGGGACAGCGAGCTCGAGGTGCTGGCCGCCGCGCTGGACCGGGCCCGTCACGGCAGCGGGTCGGTGGTCCTGGTCTCCGGCGAGGCGGGAGTGGGCAAGACCAGCCTCGTCCACGCCGTCGCGCGTGCGGACCGCGGGACGCGGGTGCTGGCCGGCGCGTGCGACGACCTGGTGACGCCGCGGACGTTCGGGCCGTTCCGCGACGTCGTCCGCGACCCGCAGAGCGACCTCGGCCGCGCCCTGCTCGACGGCGACCGGGCCGCGGTGCTGCCCGCGGTCCTGGACGAGCTGGCGGCGGAGCCGACGGTGCTGGTGGTCGAGGACGTGCACTGGGCGGACGACGCGACGCTCGACGTGCTGCGCTTCCTGGCCCGGCGGACCGAGGACCTGCCGGCCGTCCTGGTGATGACCTTCCGCGAGGAGGAGGTCGGCGACGGCCTGCGCCGCGTGCTCGGCGCCGTCGGCGGTCCGGCCGTCCACCGTCTGGCGCTCCGCCGGCTCTCGCGTGCCGCGGTCGCCCGGTGGGCCGAGGCCACCAACGCGACCTCCGCCCCGCTCTACGCCCTCACCGGCGGCAACCCCTTCTTCGTCTCGGAGATCCTGGCGGCGACACGCGGCGCCCCCGTCGCACAGGACCTCGCCGGCGTCCCGGCGACGGTGGCGGACGCGGTCCTGGCGCGGGTGCACGGCCTCGACGCCGCGGTCCGGGTCGCGCTCGAGCAGCTCGCGGTCGTGCCCTCGCCGGTCGAGATCGACCTCGCGCGGCAGCTGGTCGGCGACCTCGCCGTGCTCGCGCCCGCCGAGGAACGGGGCCTCCTCGAGGTCGGCCCGCAGGCGGTGGCGTTCCGACACGAGCTCACGCGCCGCGCGGTGGAGGACGCGGTGCCGACCAGCCGGCGGCTCGGGCTCAACGCCCGCGTGCTCGAGGCACTGCGGGGCCGGCCGGACCCCGACCGGGCCCGCCTGGTCCACCACGCCCTCGGGGCCGGCGACGACCTCGCCGTCGTGGAGCTCGGGCCGGACGCGGCCGCCCAGGCCGCGCGGGGCGGCGCGTTCGCCCAGGAGGTCGCGCTCTACCGCCACGTCCTCGCCCGCGGCGACCTGCTGGACGCGGCCGACCGGGCCGCGGCGCTGCAGGCCTGCACCGCCGCGCTGTTCACCCTCGACCGGCCGGAGGAGGCCCTCGAGACCGGCGAGGCCGCGGTCGCGGTGCGCGAGGAGCTGGGCGACCCGCAGCGCCTGGGCGAGGCGCTCACGCCGCTCGGTCCCGTCTACTGGGCGCTGGCCCGCGGCGACGAGGCCGACGCCACCGCCGAGCGGGCCGTCCGCCTGCTCCGCGACCACGAGGGGCCGTCGCTGGCGGTCGCGCTGGGGTACCGGGGCCTGCTCCTCTCGGCCGCCGACCGGTTCGAGGAGGCCATCGCCGTGGCCGACGAGCAGGTGGACGTGGCGGAGCGTCTCGGCACGCCCGGACTGGACGCGCTCGGCCGGATGCTGCGGGCCCGGTGCCGGATGCTCCTGGGCGACGCCGGGGGTCGCGAGGAGATGGCGGACGCCCGCCGCCGGGCGGCCGCTGCGCACCACCACGTGCTCGTCGTCCACACCTACGTCCTCGAGGTGCAGGAGCTCTTCGAGCTCGGTCGGTACGAGGAGGCGGACCGGCTCGCCGCGGAGGGCCTCGACCGGGCGCACGGCCGGGAGGTCGACCTCTACGCCGACCACCTCCGGGTGCACCGTCACCTCGTCGAGGGCGTGCACGGCGCCTGGGAGGCGGCGGAGGAGGGCCTGCGCGCCCTGGTCGGACGGCCCGGCGAGGAGTCCGCGGTGACCCGCGTCAGCCTGCCGGGGCTGGCCCGGCTCCTGGTCCGGCGGGGCGCCGACGACGCCGAGGACGTGCTCGCGTGGGCCGTCGACTACGCCCGCCGCACCGACAGCCGCTACGAGCTGGTCCCCGCCCTGCTCGCCCTCGTCGAACACTGCTGGGTGCACGACCGCCCCGACCGGGCCGCCGCCGTGCTCGTCGAGCTCACGGAACGCACCGCCGGCCCGGGACCCGCACGCCAGCGCGCCGAGGTCGTGCGCTGGCGACGCCGGTTCGGCGAGGCCACACAGCCCCCGGCCGGGTGCCCCGAGCCGTTCGCGTCCGGCGTCCGGGGCGAGTGGCGCGCCGCCGCCCAGGGCTGGGCCGCGCTCGGCGCTCCCTACGAACAGGCCCTCGACCTTCTCGACGCCCCCGACGAGGAGACGGTCCGCGACGCCTTCGCGCTCCTCGACGGCCTCGGCGCCAGGCCCGCGACCGACCGCGCGCGACACCGGCTGCGGTCGCTGGGCGCCGGCACCATCCCCCGCGGACCCGCACCCGCCACCCGGGCGAACCCGCACGGGCTCACCGATCGCCAGATGACGATCCTGCGCCGCCTCGCCCTGGGGCACACCAACGCCGAGATCGCCCGGGAGCTCGTCGTCTCGGTCCGGACCGTCGACCACCACGTCTCCGCGGTCCTGCAGAAGCTCGGCGTCACCGGCCGCCGCGAAGCCGCCGCGGCCGCCGCCTCCCTCGGGATCACCTAGATCCACGCCGGGCCCTCGACCCGGACGAGCGACCACGCCACCACGGGGTGAACCCGTTCACCCGTTCTGCCGGTCGCCCCATCAGTCACACGCGCCTCTCTTGACCCACCCACCTCACCAGTCACTACGTTGCGCAGAGCGGCGGAGGGGGCGGCGTGGACGGCGACGACTGGTGCGGTCCGGGCGGGGTGACCGTCGTGCCCCGCCGAACCGTGCCCGGCCGACGCCGGATCGACGACGACCCGCCGACCGTGCCCCTGGTCGGCCTCCGTCCCCCGGGCGTCGACGAGCCGCCACGGCCGCGACGCCGCCCCGCACGACACGCCGGGGTCCTCGTGCTGCTCCTCGGCCTGATCGCCGTCGCCGCGTCCGGCGACCTCGGTCGCCCGGCGACACCCGCTCCCCCGCCGATCGCCGCGCCCGCGCCGTCGCCGGCGGTCCGCGAGGTCGACCCGGCCGCCGCCGCCCGCGAGGCGACCGCCGCGATCGACCGCCTCGTCACCGGTGACTCGGTCGGCCACGTCTCGGTGGCCGCGCGCAACCTCACCACCGGGCAGAGCTTCGGCTACGCGCCCGACACCCCGATCGCGACCGCGAGCGTCGTCAAGCTGAACATCCTGCAGACCCTCCTCCTGCAGAGCCAGGACGCCGGTCGGCAGCCCTCGACCGGCGCGCGGGAGCTGGCCGAGCTGATGATCACCCAGAGCGACAACGACGCCGCCTCCAGCCTGTGGGAGGACGTCGGCGGCATCCCGGCGATCGACGCCGCCAACGACCGCCTCGGTCCCCGCGACACCCACCTCGACGACCACTGGGGCAGCACCACGACCCCGGCGTCCGACCAGCTCGCCCTGCTCACGGCCCTGGCCGGCCCCTCACCGCTCGACCCGGCCTCCCGCGCCTACGCCCGCGACCTCATGACCCGCGTCGCCGACGACCAGCGATGGGGCGTGAGCGCCGCCGCCGACCCCGGCACGAGCACCGCGCTGAAGAACGGGTGGACGCCCGACGCCGCCGCCGACGGCCGCTGGGTCGTCGGGTCCGTCGGGTCGGTCACCGTCGGCGGCGACACGGTGCTGCTCGCGGCCCTGACCGAGCACCAGCCCGACAAGACCACCGGCATCCAGCTCGTCGAGGCGCTGTCGCAGGCCGCCGCGCGGGCCGTGGCGCGACCACCGGCGCGGGCCACGTCCGGCTGACGCCCGACCGGTGACGGGGCACAGGGCCGGCCCCGGACTTCGTCCCGGGGGGAGGAACGGCGTCCGGGACCGGCACGTCATCGTGGCACCGGATCGCCGATCCCACAGGGGCCGATCGCTGCGGCCACGCGGCGCCAGGGGTCGGGAGCGGGAGACCGGAGCGGTCGTAGGGTCGGGACGTGGCGACCGACGAGCAGGCGTGGGGCGACGTCCTCACCGCGCTGACCGACCGGTCGCACCTGGTCGTCGGCGAGGACCTGTCGGCGATGGTCGACGAGGTCGTCTCGCCGCGCGGCCTGCGCGCCGACGTGATGCTCGTGGACCTGGGCCAGGAGGTGCTGACCTCGGTGCGCGCCGATCCCCCGCCACCGGTGGCGGTGGAGGGCACGCTCGCCGGGCGGGCGTTCCAGCACGGCGAGTTCGTCGCCGGCTTCTCCGACCAGGGGCAGCGGGTCCTGTGGGTGCCGATGCTCGACGGCACCGAGCGGGCCGGGGTGGTGCGCCTCGACCTCGACGACGACGTCGTCGACGACCTGGAGCTGCGCCGCCGCTGCTGGACGCTGTCCGGGGTGATGGGGCACATCGCGATCGGCAAGCTGCCCTACAGCGACCGCATCCGCCGCATCCGCGCGCCCCGCCCGCTCTCGGTGGCCGCCGAACTGCTCTGGCAGCTGGTGCCGCCCCGGACCTTCGCCACCGAGAACGTGGTGGTCACGGCCCTGCTCGAGCCCTACGACCAGGTCGCGGGCGACGCCTACGACTACGTCGTCGACGCGGGGACCGCCTACGTCGCGGTCTTCGACGGCGTCGGGCACGACCTCGCCGCCGGGAGCGCCACCTCCCTGGCCGTCAGCGCCATCCGCAACGCCCGCCGCCGGGGCGTGGAGGACCTCGCCGAGCTCGCCGCCGAGGCCGACGTGCAGATGCAGGCGGCCGGCACCTGGCCGCGCTTCGTCACCGCCGTCCTGGCCCGGCTGGACCTCGGCACCGGCGAGCTGCGCTATCTCGTCGCCGGCCACCCGCCCCCGCTGCTGCTGCGGCACGGGCACCTCGTCGAGGCGTTCGGGGCGGCGCCGCGCTTCCCGCTCGGCGTCACGTCCGAGCACCCCAGGGACACCCCGGTGGCGGTCGAGTGGCTCGAGCCCGACGACCGGGTGGTGTTCTACTCCGACGGGATCACCGAGGCGCGTGACGCCGACGGGCACTTCTTCGGTGAGCGCCGCCTGGTCGACCTCAGCGAGCGCGCCGAGCTCGACGAGGTCTCCGCGCCCGAGACCCTCCGGCGCCTGGCCGCCACGGTGCTCGAGCACCAGGGCGGCGTGCTCCAGGACGACGCCACCCTGCTCATGCTCGACTGGTCGACCACCGGCCACGAGCGGCTGCTGCCCTCGGTCGCCCGCGACACCATCACCGGCGCACCCGGACGGCTCCCCGAGCACGTGACGGGCGCAGCCGCCGAGGGCTTCCGGACGCCCTCACCCTGAGGACGGTCAGCGCGTCGGGTGGAGCACCTGCCCGAGGCTGGTCTGCCCGGCGTGCCCGCCCGAGAGCGGCTGCCCGGCGACGACCTCGATCCCCGTGACCATCAGCAGCGCCAGCAGGAACACGAGCAGGGCGGCGGCGGTGCCCCGGGCGACCGCCAGCACCCGGCTGCGCGGCCGCGCGTGACCCCGGCGGGCGCCGGCGAGGCGCACCCCGGGCGGGGTCACGCCGACCGTGTCGTGCCGGTCAGCGGGAGCACGCACGCGGTAGGACGACCGGGCTCGTGACCCGCTGCCGTTCGCGAGGTCCATACGCTCCCGTACCCGCGCAGGTCACCGTCCAGTCACGACGACCCGAGCCCGAAACGCATCGTGACCGTCGTGCCGTCCTCGCGGTGCAGGGTCGCGCTGTCGTCGGACAGGACGTCGATCATCGTCCGGCCGCGCCCGCGCATCGTCTCGGTCGGGTCCGGCGTCTTCCACCGGCCCTGGTCCGCGACGATCACCGTCAGCTCGTCGTCCTCGCAGAGCACGGTGACCTCCAGCGGTCCTCCGCCCCCACCGGGGTAGGCGTGCTCGACGGCGTTGGCCATGGCCTCGTAGGCCGCGAGCACGGCGTCCTCCTGCCGATCCTGCGAGAGCGGGGTGCCGCCGACCCACTGCACCAGGGCCTGGCGCAGGCCGATCAGCCGCTCCGCCGTCGCCCACATCTCGGCGTGGAAGTCGGTCCCCCTCGGCGCGGGTCTCACGTCGTCCCCCCGCCCGCGCGGTGCACGTAGACGAGCGCGACATCGTCGTCGTGGACGCCCCGGTGAGGGCCGCGACGAGGCCGTCGCAGGCGTCGGAGGTCAGCGGGCGCGGCAGGTCGGCGAACGCGGTCCGTAGCCATTCCATGCCCTGGGTGACGTCGCGGCTGCGGCTCTCGACCAGCCCGTCGGTGTAGAGCAGGAGGTCGGTGCCCGGGGGGAACGCGGCCGTGCGCTCGGGGAACTCGGTGCCGACGCCGAGCGGCTGGGCGATCGCGTCGCCGAGCTGCTCGGTGGTCCCGTCGGCGTGCCGGAGCAGCGCGGGGAGGTGGCCGGCGTTGGCGAAGACCAGCTCGTCGCCCGGGGCGTGCACGGCGTAGAAGCAGGTGACGAAGGTCGAGTCGATGAAGCCGTCGAGCAGTGCCGCGACGCGGCGCAGCACCTCGGACGGCGCGAGGCCGAGCAGGGCGTAGGAGCGGACCGCGGTGCGGACCTGGCCCATGATCGTGGCGGCGGGCACGCCGTGGCCCACCACGTCGCCGATGACGAAGGCGGTCGCGCCGCCGTCGAGGCGGATGACGTCGAACCAGTCGCCGCCGATGTTCGGCCCGCGGGCGGCGGGCAGGTAGCGGGTCACCAGGTCCAGGCCGGGCACCGGCGGCGCCTCGGGCAGCATGTTGCGGGACAGCTCGCGGGTGAAGTTGCGCTCGCGCTCGTAGAGCCGCGCGTTGTCCAGGGCGATGGCGGAGTAGCCGGCGATGCCCTCGGCCAGGCCCTCGTGCCGGGCGGTGAACCGGCTGCGCTCGGGGTGGCCGAAGAAGAAGCCGCCGAGCACCTCGCCGTTGCTCGGGCTGATCACCGACACCGCGAGGTAGCTGCGGACGGGCAGGTGCCCCTCGGGCATGCCGTGGTACGGCGCGTTGTGGCCGAAGCGCCGGTCGGCGGTGATGTCGTCGCTGCGCAGGGTGCCGGTGCCGTCGAAGGTGGGCGCGAAGACCTCCGTGTTGCGGGGCATCGGGAAGCGGGAGAACGCCTCCCGCGGCACGCCGGACAGGGTGTAGAGGGTGTACGACTCGCCGAACTGGTTGATCAGGTTGTAGAAGAACGCGCCGAACGCCGCGCCCACGGCCGTCGTCGCCGCGTCGGTGGCGTCCTGCACCAGGGTGTCGATGTCGAGCTGCGCGGTCAGCTGCCGTCCCACCGACTGCAGGGCGTCGATGACGGCGGCCTCGGCGGTGAGCGCGGCGACGGCGCGGCGCAGGCCCCCGGTCGCGGCACCGACCGCCTCCGCGGCGACGACGTGGGTCCGGCCCACCGGGTCGTGCGTGATCAGGGCGGTGCCGCGCTGGTGCTCCCGGTCGAGCACGACGAGGGCCGCCGTCGCCCCCGGGAACTGCGCCGCCAGCGCCGCGTCGTCGACGACCAGGACCCCGTCGCCGTCGCCGCGCAGGCCGGCGATCCGGTCCGCGGAGAGCAGCCGGCGCTCCACCGGCACCGGCCGCCCGTCCGGCCCCGTGAAGGCCGACGCCAGCGCGTCCAGCACGGCGTCGGTCTCCGGGTCCTGGTCCCCGGGGTTCCGCGCCGTCAGGGTCATCGCGGGCTCAGCGGGCCGCGAGGGCGTCGGCGAGGGTGGCGTGGATCGCGAGCTCGTCGGTGAGCCGGGTCAGCTCGAGCGGGCGCAGGACGATGCGCCCCGACGCGACGACCCGGACCGTGGTCTCGCCCGCCTGCCGGTTGGCGCGGACGAGCTCCGCCATGCCCACCGAGGCCAGGAACGTCACCCCGGACAGGTCGATGACGAGCAGCCCCGGCCGCAGGCGCGTGGCTCGCTCGACCGACCGGCGCAGCGACGCCGCGAGCGCGAGGTCCAGCGGGCCGGCCACGGCGAGCACGACGCCCTCGGGCACCTGGTCCACGGACACCGAGCCCTCGGGCTCGTCGTCGAGCGGGCCCTGGCCCGGCCGCTCGGGCTCGGTCATGCGGCCATCCTGCCCTGCCCCGTGACCCGGGGAACAGGAGGTCCGGGACGAGCGCGCCCGGTGGTCAGGACGAGGGGCGAGGGTGCACCGTCGGCCGGTAGACGAGCTCCTGGATGTCGCGGTCCAGGGTCCGGTGCTCGAGGAGCTCGAGGTCGAAGTCGCCCGCTCCCCCGAAGATCGCGCCCTCGCCGGTCCGGCCGGTGACCACGGGGAACACGGTCACCTGGAGACGGTCGACGAGGCCCGCCGCCATCAGCGCCCAGTTCAGCGACAGGCTGCCGTGCGAGCGCAGCGGCACGTCCGACTCCTCCTTGAGCCGGGTGACGATGTCCACGGCGTCGCCGCCCACGACGGTGGCGTCCGGCCAGTCGAGCGGCCCGGTCAGCGTGGACGACACCACGGTCATCGGCATGCTCCGCATCCGGCTCACCCACGGGTCGCGCACGTCGTCGCCCTCGTCGCTCGCGGCCAGCATCTCCACGAACTGCCGGAACGTGGTGGCCCCGAAGACCATCCGGTGCGGCGTGTCGAACGAGGCGAGGCGGTGGTCGAGCAGCTCGGGGCCCTGCTTGCCCCAGTAGCCGCCCCAGTCGCCGTCGCCCCCGTAGGAGCCGTAGCCGTCGAGGCTGGAGAAGACGTCGAAGGTGTAGGTGGCGGTCATGGTGTCCTCCGTCGGGTGATCGGTTCCGTGCTCTCACCCAGGCGACGAACGGACCCGACGCGATTTCGACATCCGCCGGAACTCGGTGACGGGCGGGGTATGCCTGGTGTAGACCCGGCGAGGTGGTGGGGCCGCTGCTCGAGGGCAAGTACCGCGCCCCGGCTCGCCGCCCCGGCACGGTCACCCGGCCGCGCCTGCTCGAGACGCTCGGGGGCACGCTCCGCACGGCGCTGACGGTGGTGTCGGCACCCGCGGGGTTCGGGAAGTCGACGCTGCTCGCCGAGTGGCTCGCCGCGGTGCCCGCCCGCACGGCCGCGGTCGCCTTCGTCTCGCTGGACGAGGGCGACGACGACCCCGCGCGCTTCTGGACCTACGCCCTCACCGCCGTGCACGCCGCCGCGGACGTCGGCGCCGGCGCGCTGGAGCTGCTGGACGCGGCGCCGTCGTCGGTCGAGTCCGCGCTCGTGGCGCTGCTCAACGACGTCGGCGGGATGCCGCGCGACCTGGTGCTCGTCCTCGACGACCTGCACCTCGTGACCGCGCCCGGGGTCCACGACGGGATCGCGTTCCTGCTCGAGCACCGGCCGCCGCAGCTCCACCTGGTGCTCGCCACCCGGGTCGACCCGCCGCTGCCCCTGTCGCGGAGGCGGGCGCGGGGCGAGCTGCTCGAGGTCCGGGCCGCCGACCTGCGCTTCACCGAACAGGAGGCCGCGGCCTACCTCAACGGCCCGATGGGCCTGGCGCTGTCCGCCCACGACGTCGCGGCGCTCGACGGGCGCGCGGAGGGCTGGATCGCCGCGCTGCAGCTCGCGGCGCTGTCGATGCGCGGTCGCGACGACGTCGGCGCGTTCATCGCGGGGTTCGCCGGCGACGACCGCCACGTCGTGGACTACCTGGCCGACGAGGTCCTGGCCCGCCAGCCGGACGACGTGCGGGACTTCCTTCTCGCGACGTCGGTCCTGGAGCGGCTCACCGGCCCGCTGTGCGACGCCGTGACCGGCCGCGACGGGGGCCGCGCGACGCTCGTGGCCCTCGAGCGCGCCAACCTGTTCCTGGTGCCGCTCGACGACCGGCGGCAGTGGTACCGCTACCACCACCTGTTCGCCGACGTCCTGCGCGCGCACCTCGCCGACGAGCGCGCCGACGACGTCCCCGAGCTGCACCGCCGGGCGAGCGACTGGTTCGCCGAGCGTGGCGACATCCCCGCCGCCGTCGACCACGCCCTCGCCGGCGGCCACGTCGAGCGCGCCGCCGACCTCATGGAACGGGCGATGCCGACCATGCGCCGGGAGCGGCGGGAGGCCGAGCTGATGCGGTGGGTGCGCGCGGTGCCGGACGGGGTCGTGGCCGTGCGCCCGGTGCTCGCCCTGGCCTTCGTCGGCGCGCTCACCCAGGTCTCGCAGTTCGACACGGTCGCGCAGCGCCTGGCCGACGTCGAACGCTCGCTGCGCCCGGACGGCGGCGCGTGGCCGACCGAGGTCCCGGAGGGTCTGGTGGTCGTCGACGACGAGGGCTACCGCTCGGTGCCCGCCGGCGTCGCGGTGTACCGGGCGGCGCTCGCCCTCCGCCGGGGCGACCTCGACGGCGCCGCCGGGCACGCGCGCGAGGGGCTCGCGCTGACCCCGGACGGCGACGACCTCACCCGGGCGGCCGCCGGCGCCCTCGGCGGGCTCGCCTCGTGGGCGCGCGGCGACCTCGTCGGCGCCGAGGCCGCGTACGTCGAGGCGGTCGCCGGGCTGCACCGGGCGGGCTTCGTCGCCGACGTCCTGGGCTGCTGCATCGCCCTCGGCGACATCCGCCGCACGCTCGGGCGCCCGGGCGACGCGGAGCGCCTGTACCGGTGGGCCCTCGAGCTGTCCGACCCCGCGGCGCCGCTGCGGGGCACCGCGGACATGCACGTCGCGCTGGCCGGGGCCCTGCTCGAGCGCGACGACCTCGCCGCCGCCGCCGAGCACCTCGACACGGCGCGAGGACTCGGCGAGCACCGCGGCCTGCCCCAGAACCCGTACCGCTCGCGGGTGGCGCAGGCGCGGCTCCTCGAGGCGCGGGGCGACCTCGACGCCGCGCTCGCCCTGCTCGACGAGGCCGAGCGTGTCCACGACGGCGACTACTCTCCCGAGGTGGCGCCCGTCCCCGCGGTGCGCGCGCGGCTGCGCATCAAGCGCGGCGAGCTCCACGAGGCCGAGAGCTGGGCCCGAGCACGGCACCTGTCCCCCGACGACGAGCCGACCTACCTGCGCGAGTACGAGCACGTCACGCTCGCCCGGCTCCTCCTCGCCCGGCGGGACGACGCGGCCACCAGGCTCCTCGAACGTCTGCGCGCGGCCGCCGAGGAGGGCGGGCGCGACGGCAGCGCCCTCGAGATCCTCGTGCTGACCGCACTTGCCGCCCAGGCCCGCGGCGACGTCCCGGCCGCGCTCGACGCCCTGCGCCGCGCCGTCGCGCTCGCCGAGGCCACGGGCGCCGTCCGCGTGATCGTCGACGAGGGGCCGCCGATCGCGGGGCTGCTGCGGGCCCTGCCGAAGCACGACCCGGCGCACGCCTACGCACGCCGGCTCCTCGCTGCCGGGCCCTCCTCGCCGGCAGGGGCGCTGGTCGACCCGCTGAGCGACCGCGAGCTCGACGTCCTGCGCCTGCTCGGCTCGGAGCTCGACGGGCCCGACATCGCCCGCGAGCTGTCGGTCTCGCTGAACACCATGCGGACCCACACCAAGGCCATCTACGCGAAGCTCGGCGTCACCAGCCGCCGGGCCGCCGTACGCCGGGCCCACGAGCTCGGCGTGTTCCCGCGCCGTCGCTGACCGTCACTCACCACACGTGGTGAGGACCGCTCACCACGTCCGCGCCGATGGTTCCCGCCATGAGCAGCAGCGGGCCCCAGCACTACGTGATCCGGGTGCGAGGACGTCTCGCGCCGCGGTGGGCCCCGTGGTTCGACGGCATGGCCCTCGTCCCGCAGGACGACGGCACCACGGTCATCGACGGTCCCGTCGCCGACCAGTCCGCGCTCCACGGCCTGCTCCGCACGATCAGCGACCTCGGCCTGCCCCTCGTCTCGGTCGCCGCGACCGACGAGCCCACACCCTCCTGAAGGAGACCGCCATGACCACCGACGTCCACACCGCCCCGGCCACCCCGACGGCCGGCCGGCCGGACCCCCTGCGCAGGATCGCCCTCGCCGGCGGCCTGCTCTACCTCGTCACGTTCGCCGCCTCGATCCCCCAGCTGGCGCTGTTCGCCGACCTCGTCGCCGACCCCGCGGGCTTCGTCCTGACCCCCGGCAGCGACACCGCCGTGCTGTGGGGCTCGTGGCTCGAGGTGATCACAGCGCTCTCGGGCATCGGCACGGCCCTCGCGCTGTATCCGGTGACCCGGCGCGTCAGCCGCATCGCCGCGCTCGGCTTCGTCACCTCGCGCGTCGTCGAGGCGGCGATGATCCTCGTCGGCGTCCTGTGCGTGCTCAGCGTCGTCGCCCTGCGCGCCGACCTCGCCGGGGTCGTCGGCGCCCAGGCGGACGCCCTCGGTGTCGTCGGCCAGGCGCTCGTCGAGGTCCGGCAGTGGTCGTTCCTCGTGGGTCCCGGCCTGATCCCCGGCGTCAACGCCCTGTTCCTCGGCTACGTGATGTACCGGTCGCGGCTGGTCCCCCGCGTCATCCCGATCGTCGGCCTGGCCGGTGCCCCGCTGATCATCATGTCGGCGACCGTGACGATGCTCGGCGGCTGGGACCAGGTGTCGGTCGCCGGCAGCCTGTGCGCGCTGCCGACCGCCCTGTGGGAGCTGTCGCTGGGCGTGTGGCTGACCGTCAAGGGCTTCCGCCCGACGACCCTGACGATCGCCTGACCACCACCACTCCCGCGGAGCCGGCCCCTCGGGGCCGGCTCCGGCATGTCGGAGGGGCCGAGGCGTAGAACGGGACCATGACCACCGTCCACGACTTCACCGTGTCCGACGCCGACGGCGGCGCGACCCCGCTCGGACAGTACGCCGGCCGGGTCCTGCTCATCGTGAACGTGGCGAGCAAGTGCGGGCTCACCCCGCAGTACGAGGGCCTCGAGGCCCTGCACCGCCGGTTCCACGAGCGCGGCCTGACGATCCTGGGCTTCCCGAGCAACCAGTTCATGGAGCAGGAGCCGGGCACCGACGCGGAGATCCAGGAGTTCTGCCGCACCGCGTACGACGTCACGTTCCCGGTGCTGGCCAAGGTCGACGTCAACGGCCCCGACGCCGCGCCGCTGTTCGGTCACCTGCGCACCGAGGCCCCCGGCGACTTCGGCCCCGCCTACGGCGGGTTCTACGACGCGATCACCCGCATCCGGCCCGACGCCGGCGCCGACGAGGTCAAGTGGAACTTCACCAAGTTCCTCGTCGACCGCGACGGCCGCGTCGTGCGGCGCTACGAGCCGCCGGTGCTGCCCGAGCAGATCGCCGACGACCTGGAGGAGCTGCTGTAGCACACCCGAGGTCGGGACCGGCGGAACGTCGGGGTCGACGTCGCGGGCCGGGGTGGTGCCCAGGTCAGGACTAGGCACATGCCTGGTGTGCCGGTGCCCACCGCCCGGGACCGTCGTGGCACGAGCTTCCCCGGGTCCGGCGCCTCCGGACTCCCACCACCTGGGAGGGTGCGATGACGCAGAGCCTCGACCGAGTCGGCGACAGCGTGGAGAAGGTGCTGTCCGACGCCGTCGTCGACGACCGCGAGTCGGGCGTGGTGAAGGCGAACCGCCGGATCTTCACCGACGAAGAGATCTTCGAGCTCGAGATGAAGCACATCTTCGAGGGCAACTGGGTCTACCTCGCGCACGAGAGCCAGGTGGCGGAGCCGGGCGACTACGTCACGACCTCCATCGGCCGCCAGCCGATCATGATCACGCGCGACAAGGACGGCGGGCTGCACTGCCTGATCAACGCCTGCGCGCACCGCGGGGCGATGCTCTGCCGCAAGAAGCGGGACAACCGCAAGACGCTGACCTGCCCGTTCCACGGCTGGACCTACCGCAACGACGGCACGCTGCTCAAGGTCAAGGACCCGGAGGGCGCGGGCTACCCCGAGAACTTCGACACCGACGGGTCGCACGACCTGGTCAAGGTGCCGGTGTTCGAGAGCTACCGGGGCTTCCTGTTCGGCAGCCTCAACCCCGACGTCGTGTCGCTGGAGGAGCACCTCGGCGACACCACCGAGATCATCGACATGCTCGTCGACCAGTCCCCCGAGGGCCTCGAGGTGCTGCGCGGGTCCTCGACCTACACCTTCGACGGCAACTGGAAGGTGCAGGCCGAGAACGGCGCCGACGGCTACCACGTCACCGCGCTGCACTGGAACTACGCCGCGACCACCTCGCGCCGTGAGAGCGGCGAGTCGAAGAACGAGACCAAGGCCCTCGACGCCGGCGGCTGGGGCAAGTCCGGCGGCGGCTACTGGTCGTTCCCGCACGGCCACCTGTGCCTGTGGACCTGGAAGGCCAACCCGCAGGACCAGCCGCTCTACAGCGAGATCGACACGCTCAAGGAGCAGTTCGGCGAGGCCACCGGCGACTTCATGGTCCGCGGCTCCCGCAATCTGTGCCTCTACCCGAACGTCTACCTGATGGACCAGTTCTCGACGCAGATCCGGCACTTCCGCCCGATCGCGCCGAACCGGACCGAGGTCACCATCTACTGCATCGCCCCCAAGGGCGAGAGCGACGAGGCCCGCGCGAACCGCATCCGCCAGTACGAGGACTTCTTCAACGCCTCCGGCATGGCCACGCCCGACGACCTCGAGGAGTTCCGTGCCTGCCAGCTGACGTTCCAGGCCACCACCGCGCCGTGGAACGACATGAGCCGCGGTGTCCAGCACTGGATCGACGGCCCGGACGAGGTCGCGCGGTCGCTCGGTATGGACGGCGTCATCTCCTCGGGCGCGAAGAACGAGGACGAGGGCCTCTACCCCGTCCAGCACGGCTACTGGCTGGAGACCATGCGGGCGGCGCTCGAGGCCGAGAAGCCCGCGAAGGAGGCCTGATCATGACCACCACCGAGCGCACCAGCACCCTCATCACCCAGAACATGATCGAGCAGTTCCTCTACCGCGAGGCGCGCTACCTCGACGACCGCGAGTTCGAGCGCTGGCTCGAGTGCTACGCCGACGACGTCGTCTACTGGATGCCGTGCTGGGACGACCACGACACGCTCACCCAGGACCCCCAGCGCGAGATCTCGCTGATCTACTACCCGACCAAGGGCGGCCTCGAGGACCGGGTGTTCCGCATCCGCACCGAGCGCTCGAGCGCGACCTCGATCCCCGAGCCGCGCACCAGCCACAACATCAGCAACGTCGAGGTCATCGAGCGCCGTGGCGACCTGGTGGACGTGCGCTTCAACTGGCACACCATGTACTTCCGGTACAAGACGGTCGACCCCTACTACGGGACGTCGTTCTACACGATCGACTTCTCCGGCCCGTCGCCGTTGATCCGCCGCAAGACCGTGGTGCTCAAGAACGACTACATCCACCACGTCGTGGACATCTACCACTTCTGAGGAGGGGTCATGACGACGAGCTTCGACGTCGCGCTCTCCTTCGAGGACGGCGTCACCCGCTTCGTCCGGTGCCGCGAGGACCAGACCGTCATGGACGCCTCGTACCGGTCGAAGATCAATATCCCGGTCGATTGCAGCGACGGGGCCTGCGGGACCTGCAAGTCGTACTGCGAGTCCGGCGAGTTCGCGATGAGCGACTACGTCTCCGACGCGCTGTCGCCGGACGAGGAGTCCGCGGGGTACGTGCTGACCTGCAGCATGTCGCCGAAGTCGGACCTCGTGCTGCAGATCCCGACGACCTCGGCGGTCGCGAGGACCAGCGCGGGCAGCTTCACGGCGACGGTCGCCGGGGTGGAGCGGCTCTCGTCGACGACGATGTCGCTGACGCTGGACTGCGACGACCGCGAGAAGCTCGTGTTCCTGCCCGGCCAGTACGTCAACATCGCCGTGCCCGGCACCGACCAGACGCGGTCGTACTCGTTCTCCAGCGCCCCCGACGGCGAGCAGCTGACCTTCCTGATCAAGCTCTCGCCGGGCGGCGTCATGTCGGACTGGCTGGAGAACTGGGCGTCGGTCGGCGACGCGGTGCAGTTCACCGGCCCGCACGGCAGCTTCTTCCTCCGGGAGTCCGAGGCGCCCCTGCTGCTGCTGGCCGGCGGGACCGGGCTCGCCCCCATCCTGTCGATCCTGCGGCGCCTCAAGGCTTCGGGCAGTGCCCGGCCGGTCCACCTGATCTACGGCGCCACCACCGACGACGACGTGGTCGAGCTCGACACCCTCGCCGCCCTCGACGACGAGATGGACACGTTCACCTGGGCCTACACGGTCGCCGACGAGGACACCGCGGCGGAGCGCCAGGGCTACGTCACCGCGCACACCGAGCCCGCGCACCTCCACGACGGCGACGCGTCGGTGTACCTGTGCGGCCCGCCGCCGATGGTCGACGCCGTGCGCTCGCACTTCTCCGAGCAGGGCTTCGAGCCCGCGGGCTTCTACTACGAGAAATTCGCGCTGGCCGCCAGGCCCGACGGTGAGCAGGAGGGCGCCCAGCCCGAAGCCGACGCGGAGACGCCGGACGTCGGCACGGTCGAGGGGACCGAGGAGCGCACCGAGCAGCGGGCGCCGGTCGAGGACCTGCCGCGGCGGATGCTGGGCCGGGTCGTGCTGCCGGGGGGCGAGCACGGCGCGGGCGACGCGCGGGTCACCGAGGACGACGAGCTCCTCGTCGCCGACGAGGCACGCGGCATGCTCGGGGTCGACGTGTTCCCCGCGAGCACGGTCGAGCCGCTGGTCACGGGCCCGGCACCGGAACCCGCCTCCGTCCCGGGGACCGTCACGACCGACGGCTACGAGATCGGCCAGCAGCACCCCTCGATCCAGGTGTCCGACGCGATCTTCGACGCACGGCGGGCCCTCGAGCTCGGCGCCCTCGAGCTCACCATCGGCCGCATCACCACCCAGCAGGTGGCGGGCTACCGGGTGCTCGCCGAGTCGACCGTGCCCTACGTCGACGTGGAGAACGAGCGGTTCACCGACGCGGCCGCCTACACCGAGTCCAACGCCGCCTTCCACGACTACCTCTTCACCCTGACGGGCAACACCCACCTCCTGCACGCCTACCAGGACCTCGGCGTGAAGGGGCACATGGAGGAGTCGCTGCGCTCGGCGACCTGGTGCGACCCGCGCTGCGCGCAGGACCACCTCGACATCGTCGACGCCGTCGAGTCGGGCGACCGGGACGAGGCGCGCCGGCTCATCTCCGAGCACGCCGAGCGGTCCAAGGCGACCACGCGGCGCGCGATGGACGAGCGGCGCACCGCCCGCCGGCCGAAGTTCGTCACGCCGGGCCGGTTCGCCGACCACGTCGTGGTGATCACCGGGGCGGGCCAGGGCATCGGCGAGGCCACCGCGCGGCGCATCCACGCCGAGGGCGGGCTCGTCGTGCTCGCCGACCGCGCCGACACGGTCAAGGAGGTCGCCGCGGAGCTCGCGGAGGACCTCTCGCCCGGGGTCGGCGACGCGGTCGCGGTGCTCGCCGACCTGGAGACCTTCGCGGGCGCGCAGGCGGTGGTCGACGCCGCGATCGAGCAGTTCGGGCGCATCGACGTCGCCGTGCACACCGTCGGCGGCACGATCTGGGCGAAGCCGTTCGCCGAGTACCCGCCCGAGGAGATCGAGGCGGAGATCCGGCGCTCGCTGTGGCCCACCCTCTGGTGCTGCCGCGCCGTCGCGCCGCACATGGTCTCCCGTGGGCAGGGCACGATCGTCAACGTCTCGTCGGTGGCGACGCGCGGCATCCACCGCGTGCCGTACGCGGCGGTCAAGGGCGGCGTCAACGCGATCACCTCGGCGCTGGCGCTCGAGCTGGCCCCGCACGGCATCCGGGTCGCGGCCACCGCCCCGGGCGGCACCGACGCGCCCGAGCGCAAGACCCCTCGCGGCCCCGCATCCGCCTCCGACCAGGAGCGGGAGTGGTACCAGGGCATCGTCGACCAGACCGTGGAGTCGTCGCTGATGAAGCGCTACGGCACGCTCGACGAGCAGGCCTCGGCGCTCGCCTTCGTGGCGTCACCGGAGGCCTCGTACATCACCGGCTCGGTCCTCCCGGTCGCCGGCGGGGACCTCGGCTGATCGGGGCACGGCACATGGGGACGGCACCGGACGCGGGCGAGGCGGAGCGCCCGCCCGCGTCCGGGGGCACGCACGCCCTCGACGACCTGCCCCGCGGCCCGCACGAGCGCGCGGAGATCCGCCGCGCCCTCCTCGAGGTGGTCGCGCAGGGACACGGGACGGTCCTGGTCACCGGGCAGACCGGCACCGGGAAGTCACGGCTGCTCGCGCAGGCGTCCGCGGCGGCGCCGGGGCGGGTGCTGACGGCGTCGGCCGTCGACTGGGAGGCCGGCTGCCCGGCCGCGGTCGTCGCGCAGCTGCTCGGCGAGGACGTCGGCACCCTCGCCGACGACGACCCGTTCGCCGCCGCCCGCCGTCTGGCCGACCGGGCGGGCGGCGACCCGGTCCTGCTCGTGGTCGACGACGCCCACTGGGGCGACGAGGCGTCGCTGCGGGCGCTGTCGACGCTCGGTCGGCACCACCGCGACGTCCCCGCGGTGGTCCTGCTCGCCGCGACGCCCGGCGCGGGGTCGTCGGCGACCGCGGAGCTGCTGCGCCGCACCGCCGACACGACCGTGACGCTCGGGCCGCTCTCGTCGCGTGACCTCGAGGAGCTCTGCGCCGACCGCGGCCGCCCGCTGCCCCCGTGGCTCACCGAACGGCTCCGGCGCCACACCCAGGGCAACCCGCGCCACGTCCTCGCGCTGCTCGACGAGCTCCCCGCCGAGATGTGGGACGTGCCCGACCTGCGGCTGCCCGCCCCGGAGGACGTCGCGGTCCGGGTCGGGGAGGCGTGCCTGGCCCTCGACCCCGAGGCTCGGGCGCTGGTCGAGACGATCGCGTGCTTCGGCGAGCCGGCGAGCCTCGACGAGGTCGGCCGCACCGCCGGCGTCGAGGACGTCCTGCGCCCGCTCAGCGAGGCCGCGCGCCAGGGGCTGGTGAAGCGGTTCGGCGGGCGGTCGCTGCCGGTCGTGGGACCCAGCGACCCGATGGTGCGCGCCGCGGTGCTCGACCTGGTCGGCCCGCACGAGGCGGCGGCGATCCGCCGGCGCGCGGCCGACGTCGTCGCCGACCCGCACCGTCGCTTGGCGCTGCGCGCGGCCGCGACGCCGGGGCCGGACGTCGCCCTCGCGGACGAGCTCGCCGAGCTGGCCCGCACCAGGGCCGGCGACGGCGCCTGGTCCGACGCCGCCGACGCGCTGCTCGAGGCGAGCCGGCTCACCGACCGGCACGCCGACCGCGAGCTGCTGCTCATCCGCGCCGTCGACGCGATGATCGGCGCCGGCGCGGTGTTCGAGGCCGAGGCGATGATCCCCGCGATCGAGAACCTGCTCGACACCGCGATCCGCAACTCCGTGCTCGGCTACCTCGCCGTCCAGCTCGGCCGCACCGACCAGGCCGACCGGGCCCTGCGCCGCGCCTGGGAGCTCTGCGTCCCCGACACCGACCCGGACACCGCGGCGTGGGTCTGCCAGCGCCGCGTCCTGGACGCCCTGCTGCGCGGCGACGGGCCGGACCTCGTCGCCTGGGCCGACCGGGCCGTCGACCTCGTCGGCTCCGGGCACCCGGCGGCGGTCGAGTCCCTGGCGATGCGCGGGCTGGGCACCGCCGCCGCCGGGCGTCCCCGCGACGCGCTCGCCGAGTACCGCGCCGCCGTCGGCCGCGTGGGCGGGGGCGCGCAGCTCCAGCGGGTCACGATGGGCCACGGCTGGCTCCACCTGGTGCTCGGCGAGCTGGACGAGGCGCGCGCCGAGCTCGAGAGCGCCATCCCGACCACCACGCTCGGCGGGTCGTCCCGGATCTCGCTGTGGGCGTCGGGCTGGCTGGCCCGCGTGCACTTCCTCGCCGGCGACTGGGACCTCGCGCTGCGCACCGTCGCCCAGGGGCTGCGCCGGGCCGAGCGCACCGGCATCGTCATCGTCACCCCGCTGCTCGCCTGGACCGCGGCCCAGGTCCACGGCCTGCGCGGCGACCACGAGCGCGCCGAGCGGGTGCTGCGCGAGGCCGACAGCGGCGCCGACGACTACGAGATCATGGCCGTGCCCCGCCGCCTCGCGCGCGCCTCGATGGCCGAGCTGCGCGCCGACTACGGCGCCGTCGTCCGGGCCCTCGCGCCCCTCGCCGCGGAGGAGCGCACCGCCGTCTCCCAGCCCGGCTGGTGGCCGTGGCGCGACGTCTACGCCAACGCGCTCGTCCTCGAGGGCCACCTCGAGGACGCCGACGCGTTCCTCACCGACCACGAGCAGCGCGCGCAGGAGCAGCAGAACCACGCCGAGCTCGCGCGGCTCGGTTGGGCGCGGGGCCGCCTGCACACCGCCCGCGGCGACCTCGACGCGGCGCGGGACGCGTTCGAGTCCGCGATCGCGTCCCTGGACGGCCAGCCCTTGCGCTGGGACCGGGCCCGCGCGCACTTCGCGTACGGGCAGTCGCTGCGCCGGCTGTCCCAGCGCCGCGAGGCCGACACCGTCCTCTCCACGGCGCGCGAGCTCTTCCTCGCCCTCGGCGCGAGCAGCTACGTCGCCCGCTGCGACCGCGAGCTGCGCGCCGGCGGCGTGCACCAGAGCCGTCCCGAGCGCGGCGCGCAGGACCTCACCGCCCAGGAGGCCGCCGTCGCGGACCTCGTCGCCCGCGGCCTGTCCAACAAGGACGCCGCGGCCGAGCTGCACGTCTCGCCCAAGACCGTCCAGTACCACCTCACCCGGATCTTCACGAAGCTCGGCGTGCGCTCGCGCGCCGAGCTCGCGGGGCTCCACCGGGAGAAGCCATGACCGGCACGACGAAGAACCCCCGGACCCTGACCAGCGACATCGGCGTGCTGCAGCGCGAGGCGGGCATGGCGATGGCGACCATCGCCAGCCTCACCGACGCCGAGCTGACGAGGCCGACCCGCTGCGCGGGGTGGACCCGCGCGCACGTCATCGCCCACCTCGCCACCGGGGCGGACGCGATGACGAACCTCGCCACCTGGGCGATCACCGGTGAGGAGACGCCGGACCATGCGTCGCGGGAGGAGCGGGGCGCCGCGATCGAGGCCGCCGCGGGCCTGTCCGCGGTCGAGCTGACCGCCACCCTGCGGCGCGCGCAAGCCCGCCTCCAGGACGCCCTGGCAAGGCTGAAGGACGGGGTGCAGGTGCCGACGCTGCCGACGCTGCTCGACGGCGAGGTCGACGTGTTCTCGCTCCCGGCCCGGCGCACGACGGAGCTGGTCGTCCACCACGACGACCTCGACACCACGTGGGAGTGGCACGAGGCCGACCCCGACGCGGTCGTCGACGCCATCGAGATCTGCGTGCACCGGCTGCGGGCGCACCCCGAGGCGCCGGGCCTGCACGTCGTCGCCCGCGAGGGCGAGGAGTGGACGGTCGGCGACGGCGCGCACCGGATCGAGGGCTGGTACGAGGCGCTGCTGCCGTTCCTGGCGCGCGAGCAGGTCGAGGAGGGCCTGCGGTACGAGGGCGAGCTGCCGCGCCTGCCGCCCTGGTGATCCCCGCCGTCCTCAACGTATAGCGGCCCACGGGGCTTGCGGCAAGACCTCCCCCGGGGCGCAGGATCACCGCTCGCATCCTGCGTGAGAGGACGGACACGATGGCCGCGCCGACACCCTTCGAGGTCCACGAGGACGGGGTCCTGCTCCACGGGACGAAGGCGGACCTCGCGGTCGGCGACCTCCTGGTCCCCGGCCGCATCTCGAACTTCGAGGAGGGCCGGATCATGAACCACGTCTACGTGACCGAGACGCTCGACGCCGCGACCTGGGGCGCCGAACTGGCCGCCGGTGACTGCCCGGGGCGCATCTACGTCGTGGAGCCCACCGGCACCCTCGAGGACGACCCCAACGTCACCGACAAGAAGATGCCGGGCAACCCCACCCGCTCCTACCGGACCCCGGACCCCGTCCGCATCGTCGGCGAGCTCGAGGGGTGGACGGGCCACTCCCCCGAGCAGCTCCGGGAGATGGCGGACGTCCTCGCCGACCTCCGGCGCCGCGGGCTCGCCGTCATCTACGACTGAGACACCTCGGTGAGGCACGATCGGGAGCATGTGCCGCAACATCCGGGTCCTGCACAACTTCGAGCCCCCCGCCACCGACGGCGAGGTGCACGAGGCCGCCCTGCAGTACGTGCGCAAGATCAGCGGTGCCGCGAGGCCCTCGAAGGCCAACGAGGAGGCCTTTGCCCGGGCCGTCGCCGAGATCACGGCGAGCACCCGCTCGCTGCTCGACGAGCTGGTCACCACCGCCCCGCCGAAGGACCGCGAGGTCGAGGCGCACAAGGCGCGGGAGCGGTCCCGCGAGCGCTACGGGCGCTGATCCGCACAGCAGCACCGCGTCCCGGCGTACGCTCATGTCAGTGACTGACATCAGCGGACGGAGAACGCCGTGAACTACCTCGTGACCGGAACGCCCACCGGGCGGCTGCTCGACCTGCCCGCCGACGACCGCGACGCGCTGATGGCGCGCGAGCGCGAGGTCGCCACCGCCCTCATCTCCGGGGGCGTGATCGTCTGGATGTGGCGGCTCCCCGACACCGACACCAGCGTCACCGTCTGGGACGCCGAAAGCACCGAGGCCCTGACCGCGCACCTCGAGTCGTTGCCGGTCTTCCCCTACACCGACGTCGAGGTCACCGAGCTGGCCGCCCATCCGGCGTTCCCGGCACCCCTGCACGCTGCACCGCGCGGATGATCCGGAGAGCTGCGCACGCCGCGCCGTAGCCGTTGTCGATGTTGACCACCGTCAGGCCCGGCGCGCACGAGGCCAGCGCGGCGTGCAGGGCGGTCTCGCCGTCGCGGGCCACGCCGTAGCCGGTCGAGGTGGGCAGGCAGACGATCGCGCCGGGGACCAGCCCGCCGAGCACGCTGGGCAGCGCCCCGTCCATGCCCGCGACGACGACCACGACGGGGAACTCCCGCAGGCGCTCGACGTGCTCGAGCAGCCGCCAGAGGCCGGCCACCCCGACGTCGACGACCGTCTCGGTCGCCACGTCGGCGTAGGTCAGGGTGCGCACGACCTCGCCGACCTGGGGCATGTCCGAGCTGCCGGCGGCCACCACGGCGACGCTCGGCAGCCCGTCGGGGCGCGGGGTCCGGTCGAAGTACGCGGTCCGGGAGACCGCGTCGTGGTCGATGCGTGCGCGGTGGTGCTCCGGGAGGCGGTCGAGCACCGCGGCGTCCAGCCGTGTCAGCAGCGCGCTCGCGGCGCGGGCGGCGAGCTCGTCGAGGATCGCCACGAGCTGGGCGTCCGACTTGCCGGCGCACAGGATCGCCTCCTCGACCCCGATCCGCTCGGGGCGGCCGAGATCGAGGCGCACCTCGGGTCCGGTCGTCGGGGGCTCAGCCATCCGCGGGCTCCCGCAGGAAGGCGCTGCCGCGCTCGTAGGCGGTGAACCGGTCCACGGTCAGCCCGAGGTCGTCGTCGATGGTGCGCGCGAGGGCGGCGCGCCGCGGCCCGTCGAGCCGCGCGAGGGTCGCGGGGTCGAGCTCGACGACGAGCCCCTCGGCCCGCTGGCGGCAGCGCACGGTCGCGGGCCGGAGGGTGTCGCGCAGGAGGGACTCGACGGCGTCGATCGCGCGCAGCGAGCCGGGCAGGATGCGGATGCCGGTCTCGACGCGGCTGGCCAGGCAGGGCGCGGCGGGCAGCTCGGCGAGGTCGTGCAGCCCGAGGTCCCGGGCCACGGCGCGGACGTCGGCCTTGGTCATCCCGGCCTCGACGAACGGGTGCCGGACCCCGTGGTCGTCGGCGGCGCGCAGCCCGGGGCGCCAGTCGCCGAGGTCGTCGAGGTTGGTGCCGGAGAGCAGGCGGGCGGTCGTGAGGCCGCCGAGCGTGCCGTAGAGGTTCGTCTTGCAGAAGAAGCAGCGGTTCGCGGGGTTGGCCAGGTAGCGCTCGTCGGCGAGCTCCCCGGCGTCGACGACCCGCAGCCGCCAGCCGTGGCGCGCGGCGTGCTCGGCGATGCGTCCACCGGCGTCGGCGGGCACCGCCGCGGAGGCCGCGTGGAACATCGTGACGTCGCCGCCGAGCACGCGGTGGGCGACGTGGGCCAGCGTCATGCTGTCGACCCCGCCGGAGAGCGCCACCGCGGCGGGCCGGCAGGTCGCGAGGACACGGGCCAGCGCCTGCTCGGTCATGACGACGGTCCTCCCTGCGCCGGGACGTCCTGATCGTCAGGGATCCAGGGGGCCGTCGGGTAGAGGCCCGCCGCGCGGGCGGCGGCCGTCGCCTCGTCCAGCACGCGGCGCACGGGGACGGCGCGGGCCCGCGCGAGCGCGTCCGCGTCGTCGAACTCCGGCGTCGCGGACACGACCCGGCCCCCGCGCAGCCCGACCTTGATGCGCACGGACCCCCCGTCGACCGGGACGGTGCGCCACGCGCGCTCCAGCGCCGTGCGGGCGACCGGCGACTCGCGCACGCCGAGGGTCGGGGTCAGGTCGAACACCGCCGCGCGCAGCGTGTCCCGCGCCTGCTCGGGGGCCAGGACCGACAGCGTGTGGGCGGGGCGGCCCTTCTTCATGACGATCGGTGTCAGCCACGCGTCGGCCGCGCCCGCGGCGAGCAGGGCCTCGAGGACCCCGGACCAGACCCGCGGGTCGAGGTCGTCGACGTTGGTCTCGAGCAGCCACAGCGTCTCCGTGGGTGACGAGCCGGTCGTCCCGAGGACGGCGCGCACGACGTTGGCCTGCCCCGGGGTGTCGCGTGTGCCGGCGCCGACGCCGGTGGCCTCGACGCGCATCGCCGGCATCGGGCCGGGGTCCGCCAGCGCGGCGAGCAGGGCCATCCCGGTGGGCGTCGCGCGCTCCCCCGGCCCGCCGGGCAGGACGTCGCGGCCCCGGGCGAGCTCGAGCACCGCGGGCGCCGGCACGGGCAGGCGGCCGTGGGCGGTCTCGACGTGCCCGGACCCGAGCGCCACCGGGCCGGACGTCACCGCGGTGACCCCGAGGTCCTCGAGTGCGGCGCAGACCCCGACCACGTCGGCGATCGCGTCCCACGCCCCGACCTCGTGGAAGTGCACGTCCTCGACCGCGACCCCGTGCACGGCGGCCTCGGCGACCGCGAGCCGCTCGAACACCATGAGCGCCGCCGGCGGCTCGCTCCGCAGGAGCGTCCGGACCTCGGGCCACGCGCGGTGCGTCGGGTCCGCGGCCGTGCCGGTGACCTCCACATGACGCGCCCGCAGCCCCGCGCGGCTGACCTCGTCGACGGCGATCGCGACCTCGCCGGGAATCACGGCGTCGACCGCGGCGCGGACGGCCTCGAGCGAGGCCCCGAGGTCGAGCAGGGCCGCCAGCAGCATGTCCCCGGCGACCCCGGCCGACGGGTCGATCCACAGCGTCCGGCTCACCCCGTGAGTGTCCGCCGTGGTGGTGCTCATCGCGCCTGGCCGGGCGTGCGAGGGTCCTCCGGCCACGCGTGCTTGGGGTAGCGGCCCCGCAGTTCCGCGCGCACCTGCGGGTAGCCGGAGTCCCAGAACGACGCCAGGTCGGCGGTCACCGCCGTCGGGCGTCCCGCCGGCGAGAGCAGGTGGACGACGACGGGCACGCCGGCCAGCACGGGCGCCCGCTCCCAGCCGAACGCCTGCTGGACCGTGAGGGCCACGACGGGTGCCGCGGGGTCGGTGTAGTCGACGCGGACGCTGCGCCCGGACGGGGTGGTGACGCGCTCCGGCGCGAGCTCGTCGAGCCTGCCCACCTGCGACCACGGCACGAGGTGGCGCAGGGCGGGCGCGACCTTCACCCGCGCGAGGTCGGCGCGGCGACGGACCCGGGTGAGGTCGAGCCACTCGTCGAGGCGGGCCAGCAGGGACTCGTCGTCGACGGCGGGCCAGGGCTCACCGAGCGCGGCGTGGAGGAACGCCAGCCGGGCGCGCAGCGCGGTCGCCGCGTCGTCCCAGCGCAGCAGGTCGAGGCCCTCGGCGGCCAGGCCGTCGCGGACCGCCGCCGCCACGGCCGCCGGGTCGGGGTCGGTGAGGGGCCGGCGGGCCAGCACGATCGCGCCGAGGCGCTCGCGGCGCTCGGCCACGACGTCGCCGTCCTCCCAGGCCACCACCGCGTCGTCGTGCCACCAGCCCGCGGCCGCCTCGCGGGCGAGGTCCTCGTCGACCGGCACCGCGAGCCGCACCCGCGCCACCCGGTCCCCCGGGCCGCGCACGGCGTCGGCGACCGCGAGCCACGGGCAGCCGCGCAGCCGCGACCCGGCGGTGAGCTCGACCCCGGTGCCCCCGGTCGTCAGGTACCCGCGCGCGTCGTCGGCACGGGCCCGGGCGAGCCGGTCGGGGTAGGCGAGGGCGACGACCGCGGCGGCGCCCCGGGCCCCGGAGCCCCGTCGCGGGAGACCGTCGACCTGGCGGAGCCTGCGCACCTCCGCCCGCCACCGGGGGTCGTCCCTGGCCGTGCGCAGGCGCTCGTCGAGGTCGTCGGTGTCGCCCGGCACGTCGGCGGCGAGCAGCGCGACCACCTCGGTCGCGGTGTCCGCCCCGACGGCCTGCGCGCCGTCGATCAGCGCGCGCCCCAGCCGGGGGTGCACGCCGGCCGTCGCGACCGCGCGGCCGCGCTCGGTGATGTCTCCGCCGTCCCCGCTGAGGCCGAGTCCCCGGAGCACCTCGCGCGCGGCCTCGAACGCGGTGGGCGGCGGCGGGTCGAGCAGCGCGAGCCCCGCACCGTCCGGGGTGCCCCACCGCGCGAGCTGCAGCGCGAACCCGGCGAGGTCGGCCTGGGCCACCTCGGGGGCGTCGTGCCGGTCGCGGTGGGCGTGCTCGGCCTCGGACCAGCAGCGGAACACCGCGCCCGGCGCCTCCCGGCCCGCGCGCCCGGCGCGCTGCGTCGCCGCGGCCTGCGACGCGAGCACGGTGACCAGGGCGTCGAGGCCGCGCGCGTGGTCGGTCCACGGCCGCCGGGAGAGCCCGGCGTCGACGACGACCCGCATCCCGGGCACCGTCAGGCTCGTCTCGGCGATCGACGTCGCGAGCACGACCCGGCCGCCCTCCCCGGTGCCGCCCAGGACCGCGTCCTGCTGCGCGGCGTCCTGCCCGCCGTGCAGCGTGAGCACCTCGGCATCGACGCGGCCGAGGCGCCGCGCGACGTCGTCGATCTCGCGGCGGCCGGGCAGGAACACGAGCACGTCGCCGGGCGCCTCGGCCAGGGCGCGCCGCACCGTCGCGGCGACGTGGTCGAGGAAGGCGGGCTCGACCCGCATCCCACGCGGCGGCGGGACGGGGCGCGCCGGCGGGTTCCAGACGACGTCGACGGGGTGCATCGGGTCGGGCGCGGTGACGACGGGGCCCTCGAGGGCGGCGGCGAGGTCGTCCGCGGCGGCCGTCGCGGACGTCGCGAGCAGGCGCAGGTCGGGGCGGAGGGCGCCGCGCGCGTCGACGGCGAAGGCCAGCGCGAGGTCGGTGTCGAGGTGGCGCTCGTGGCACTCGTCGAGGACGACGGCGTCGACCCCGGCGAGCTCCGGGTCGCGCTGCAGCCTTGCCACGAGCAGGCCCGTGGTGACGACCTCGACCCGCGTCTCCGGGCCCGTCCGCCGCTCGCCGCGGATCGCGTAGCCGACCCGCCCGCCCACCGGTTCGCCGAGCAGCCACGCCATCCGCTGGGCCGCGGCACGGACGGCGACACGGCGCGGTTCGGCGACGACGACCTGGCCACCGACCGCCCCGGCGAGCGCGAGCGGCACGAGCGTCGTCTTGCCGGTGCCGGGCGAAGCGACGAGGACCGCCGCCCCGCGCTCGTCCAGCGCCGCCCCGAGCTCCGGCAGCGCCGCGCGCACCGGCAGGTCGAGGTCGACCTCGTCGATCACGCCCGCCGGTCTACCAGTCGCGTCGACGCGACGAGCCCGCCGGGCGTCAGAACGGCGGTGGGTCATCCGGGTCGTAGGACGCCGCGGGCGTCGGTGCCGGCTTCTCCTTCGTGCCGCCGACGAACTCGGCGCCGAGGCGATCGCGCCGGTCGGGACCGCGGTCGGGCTCGTCCGCAGGACGATCCGGCCAGCCGTCGTCGGGCAGCGCCCGCGGGGCTGCGGCGTAGCAGGGCCCCGGCAGCGGTTTGAGGACCTTCTTCGGCCAGGTGGTGTGGGTGACCCCGGCGCGGGTCCGGATGACGAACCGACCGGGCCACGGCTGTCGCACCCGCCAGCGGGCCAGGTGTTTCGCCCGGTGGTGGTGCGTGCACCAGGGTCCGAGGTTCCAGGACACCGTGGGCCCGCCCAGGATGTGGTCGCGGGTGTGGTCGATCTCGGCTAGATGAGCGGGTCGCCGGCACCCCGGCACGACGCAACAGCGGTCGCGGACCCGCACCCACCGCTCGGCCTCCGCCCGCGCCCGGCGTCGTCGCCACTCCTCGGGACCGGCGTCGGCGTCCGGGGCACGCCCGAGCCCCCCGTCGACCCGGAGGTCGTGGAGGCGCTGCTGCAGCTCGGTGATCAGCCCGGCCCAGGGCGGGTGGTCGTCGGGGTCGAGGGCCGCGAGCAGCGTCGTCGGCACCTGGAGCTCGACGATCGCCCTGGTCCGGGTAGCACCCGGTGCCGTCCGCCCTCGCGTCGGATGTCGGCCGCGGGAGCGGGCCGGACGGCGGCGCGCGAGGAGGACGTGCTGCAGATACCCGCCGGGGTCGGTGAGCACCACCCGCCACTCACCGTGCTGCCGCTCGCCGACGAGGCGCCGCGCGGTGGAGGCCGTGACCGTGCCGAAGCCGGGCACGGTCGCAGGATGCTCGTCGAGGCCCAGGGCGGTGGTGAGACGCAGACGCACCTCCACGGTGCCCCGGCGCAGCCGCCCCGCCCGCCGCTCGTCCACCGAGGGTCCGGGGTCGCCCGGGCCGTCGTCGCGCGGCTCGCCGCCGCCGGGACCGTCGCCAGAGCCGTCGTCGGGGCCCGGGTCCACGGGGCCCGGGTCCACGGGGCTCGTGTCGTCGGGGCCGTCGTCGGGGCCCGGGTCCACGGGGCCCGGGTCCACGGGGCCCGGGTCGTCGGGGCCGTCGTCATCCGGGCCGTCGTCATCCGGGCCGTCGTCATCCGGGCCGTCGTCATCCGGGCCGTCGTCATCCGGGCCGTCGTCATCCGGGCCGTCGTCATCCGGGCCG
>NZ_SNYO01000004.1:375904-601637 GCF_004363095.1 Actinomycetospora succinea | reverse complement strand
CGTCGTCGTCGAGCGCCGCGGTGCCGGGTCCGGGGTCGTCGGGGTGGTCGGCGGCGTGGTATTCCGCAGCCAGCATCAGCACGACGTCGCGATCGGTCATCCCCTCGGTGGAGCCATTGAGCAGCCGCATCCCCACGTGCAGGCGCAACTGACCGATGGGCGTTCGCACCCCAAGGTGCCGCACCGCCGCCGCCACCGCATCGATCCGCGCCTCCGAATCGATCCCCTCCGGCGACGGGGCGTCCACGAACGACAACGTCGCGGTCCCTGAGGGGTTCGCCCGCAGCAGCACGTGACCGCGAGCCTCGGCCCGCCTCCGGCGGCGCTCGGCCCAGTCCGGGTCGATGTCGAGCACGATCTCGGCGACCCGCTCCCGGAGCGCCATCACCGGCAGCTCGGCCGCCTCGGGCAGCACGACCTCGACCGCGTGCCGGGCATGATCGACACACACGTCGGTGAGCGTCTCGCTGATCGCGCGGACCTTCGGTTCGTCGAGCCAGCCCTGCCACAACGCCGCCCCCAGCAGCGGTAGCCGCTCGAACAGGTCGTCGGCCAGGTCCAGACGCCGGGAGGTCATGGTGCGGGAATGACCGAGCAGGAGGGCGACCTCGTCGCCGGAGAACTCGTCCGAGTTCGCGCGACGTGCGGTGCGGCCGTCCTGCGCGGTCCCCAGCTCCCGCAGCGCCGCCAACAACTGCCCCTCGGCGCGGTTGTGGAGCCGGAACCGGGCGCGAACGTAGGCCGCCAGATCCTCCCCAGTCAGCTCGGCCGGGTCCACCGCGTCGAGCAGCACGGCGAGCTCGGAGTCAGGAGCACGCCCAGCGACAGCGGCCGCCAGACCGGCAGGGCCGGGGCGCGTGTCGTGGGTGGTGCTCACACGAGGAACGCTAGCCCCGACCCCCGACAACGAAGCCCGTCAGAGGTTCGAACGCCAGATCACGAAACGGTCACGATCCCCTGCTCTGCGATCTATGCTCTGTTCGAACACGCGCGGAGGTCGAGGTCGAGCCACACGCGGTCCCGGTGGGCGGGCACGAACGCGGCGAGCGCGAACAGGGGGCGCAGGCCGGCGCGGGAGCCGGGGTGCAGGGCGATCACCGGCTCGGTCACGGGTGCTTGACCAGGGTCGCGCGGGTGTAGAGCAGGTCGAAGCCGCGGCGCTGGGCGTTCTGGTGGGACCTCGAGCCGGGCTGGGTGACGATCACCGCGACGTCGCAGCCCGCGGCCCGGGCGTCGGTGAGGCGGGCCGCGAGCAGGGCGGACTGGATACCGTGGCGGCGGTGCGCCGGGGCCGTGCCCGCACCGGCGAGCTGGGCGACGCCGTCGACGGTGCGGAACTCGGCGCCGCCGGCGAGGACGCCGTCGCGGAAGGCGGCGTAGCGGGTGAGGCCGGCGGCCGCCGAGTCCCGCTGGGCGGTCTCGATGGCCTCGGCGGAGAAGTCGTCGTGCCAGGGCACGCCCTGGGTGTCGGGGTGGGTGGACGCCTCGACGACCACCGGCAGCCACGCCTCGAACTCGTCGTCGCCGCTGCGGCGGACCTCGATGCCCGCGGGGGCCACGGGCTCGTCCGGGACGGTCAGGTCGAGACCGAGGACGTTCTCGAACCCCTCGAGCCGGTAGCCCCGGTCGCTGAGCAGCGCGGCGAGGTCCGGGTCGCCGAGGTGGGCGAGCTCGACCGAGGTGGGCGCGCCGTGCGCGGCGTAGGCCTCCTCGACCGCGGCGAGCTCGGCGGACGTCGGGACGCCGCCGAACCCCAGCCCGACGACCTTGGTGTAGGGCGAGTCGGTGCCCGCGAAGCTCGCCGCTCCCCGGGCCAGCGGCGTGACGAACCCCGCGACCCCGGACCGGGCGACCGAGGCACGGCTCACCGCGCTGATGAGGTCGACCTCCGCCCTCTCGATCCGGGCGGCGAGCGCGGTGTCGCAGAACAGCGGGGTGTGCAGGGTCGTGCCGGTCATGGTGGAGCCTCGGGTGGACGCGACGGGTCGACCACGAACGCTAGGCACCGGCCGCCGTGACGCCCACCGAATTCTAGGAGGCGTCGGCCAGCCACTTGTGCAGCTTGGGGCGGCTGTAGGCCGAGACGGCGAGGCCCAGGGCCTCGTCGGCGGCGGCGCGGCGCGCGCCGGCCTCGGCGTGCAGCACGCCGTAGGTGAAGCTCGGCTCGCCGGCGCGGTGGGCCAGGTCGGCGAGGTCGACCAGCCAGTGGGTCACCGACTCGCTGCGACGGCGCTCCTCGACGGTGGTGGCCAGCGCGTCGGCGGCGTCACCGAGCTTGCGGGCCTGCTTGCCCAGCACCCCGCGGCCGACCCGGGCGGTCGTCGCGACGGTGTGGGCCGCCGTCGCGAGCGGGCCGAGCTGAGCCCCGGGACCGTCGGTCTCCGCGACGACGGCGTCGGCGGCCTCGCGCGCCGCGGCGTCGGCGTCGGCGAGGGCGCGGCCAAGGACGCGCACGGCGTTCTTCGGCTTGCGGCCGCTGATCGGCGCGGTGAGCACGAGCTGGTCGGCGTGAGCGACCAGGCTCGTCCACTCGGGCTGGGCGAGCATCGCGGTGACGGCGTCGCGGCGCTCGGTGGTGCGCGCGGCGACGACGATGCCGACCCGCGCCTCGACCGGACCCTGGCGCAGCGCCGGGTCGAGGTCCTCGAGGAGGTCCTCGAGCACGTCGACTGTGCCGTCGAGCGCCCGGGCCTCGTCCACGGTCGACCGCGCCCAGGCCAGCTCCGCCCGCAGCGCGGGGAGCTCGCCGCCCTCGATGAGCGACGCGAACCCGGTGACCACGGCCTCGAGGTCGGCCAGCGCCTCGGCGAGGCGCTCCACGTCCGGGCCCTCGGCCGTGTCCCCCGTGCCGAGGTCGGTGTCGTCGTCGGGCGTCTCGTCCTCGGCGGCCGGCACCGTCACCGACGAGCCGCCGTCGGCGCCGAACCCGGGGGCGGCCTCGTCCCCGGTGTCGGAGGCGGCGGCGTCGTCGACCGCGGGCGCGGTGTCGGGCGCCGTGTCGGGCGCCGTGTCGGGCGCCGTGTCGGGCTCGATGGCAGCGTGGAGGGCGGCCACCCGCTCACGGATCGCGGCGAGGACCAGGGTGGACGCGGAGACGGTGTTCGACACGTAGCACTTGTACCCCGGTGATCAAGCGGATCATCGGGCGCCGGCCACCGATCACTCCCCGTTCACCGGCCGCACACCGAGGGAGACGCGGACATGACCTGGCGCGACGTCGCGATGAGCGCCGCCGGCGCTGCGGTCCTCGGGCTGGGGCGGCTGGTGGCGGCCGTGCAGCGTTTCGCGGCCCTCCAGGACCGCGAGCGCCCCCTGACGACGGCGGAGCAGGAGGTCCTGCGGCGCGTCTTCCACGGGTCGCTCGACGATGTCCGGGTCGTCGAGGGCCGCGCGGGCCTGTTCGACGTCGTGCCGCACCCTTTCACGCTCGGCACCACGATCTACCTCAAGGGCCGGCGGGACCCGGGCCTGCTGGTGCACGAGGCCGTGCACGTGTGGCAGTACCGGACCCGGGGCGCGCGGTACGCGACGGAGGCGCTGTGGGCGCAGGCCCGGTACGGCACGCGCCCGGTCGGGGGTGCCTACGACTGGCGCGCCGAGGTCCGGCGCGGCCGCACCCGGTGGCGCGACGTCAACCCGGAGGCCCAGGCGCAGTTCCTCCAGGAGGTGTGGGACGGGGGTCCGGCCGTGCGATCCGCCCTCGCCCGCGAGGCCCTCGAGGCGGTGCGCGCGCCGGTCGGGCCGTCGCCGGGACACTGACCCCATGAGGACGTTGCACTTCGGGCTGCGGGTCGCCGACCTCGAACGGTCGCTCGCGTTCTACGCCGCGCTCGGCTACGAGGTCGTCGGCGCCGTCCCCGAGACCCCGCTGGGTCACCTGGTGATGCTGAAGCTCCCGGACGACGAGTTCGTCACCGTCGAGCTCGTCCACGATCCCGACACCGCGCCCGGTGCCGGCCCCAGCCACTTCGTCGTCCACGTCGAGGACATGGACGCGGCCACAGCACGGCTCTCCGCGCGCGGCGTCGACGCCGAGGCGCCGGGCTCGCCCGACGGGTCCCCGGACTTCCGCACGACCTGGGTCACCGACCCGGACGGCCACCGGATCGAGCTGGTTCAGTGGCCGGCGGGCCACGGCGCGGGCATGTCCGCCGCCGACTTCGCGGGCTGATCCGGCGCCGCGCCGATATCGTCGGCCGACCCCCGCCCCCGGAGGAACACCGTGTACCTCGCGATCGCCACCGACGGCGTCGAGCTCCGCATGCCCGAGCACACCACCGACCTCTACGCGTCCTACTGGGAGCGCCTCGGGCCGGACCACATCACCAAGCTGCTCGCCGAGCACGACGCGGGGGAACTCACCGAGGACCGCCAGAGCGTCCGGATCCCGGTGGCGACCCTGCGGCGGCTGGCGGCCGGGAAGGTCCCCGAGGGCTGGGACGCCGACTTCGACGCCATGCTGGCCAAGGCCCGCGAGCGGGGTGCGCTCGACGAGGCAGGCGACGTCGTGCAGGCGCCCCTCGAGCGGGAGCGTTGATCTAGGCTCCGACTCGTGTCCGAGCCCGTCACCCGCGCGCTCGTCGTGGTCGCGCACCCCGACGACGTCGACTTCGGTGCCGCGGGCACCGTCGCCTCCTGGACCGCCGCCGGGATCGCGGTGTCGTACTGCCTGGTGACCTCCGGCGACGCCGGCGGGTTCGACGACACCCCGCGCTCCGAGATGGCCGGCCTGCGCGAGGCCGAGCAGCGCGCCGCCGCCGCGGAGCTCGGCGTCACCGACCTGACCTTCCTGCGCTACCCCGACGGCGAGGTGACGCCCAGCCTCGCGCTGCGTCGCGACATCAGCCGCGTCGTGCGCCGGGTGCGCCCGCACCGGGTGCTCACCCAGTCGCCCGAGATGTTCTGGGAGCGCATCGGCGTCTCCCACCCCGACCACCGCGCGACCGGCGAGGCGACCCTCGCCGCCGTCTACCCCGACGCGCGGAACCCGTTCGCCTACCCGGAGCTGCTCGCCGACGAGGGCCTCGAGGCCTGGGCGGTGCCGGAGACCTGGGTGGCGGGCTGCCCTCCGGAGCGGGTCAACCACGTCGTCGACGTCGGGCCCACCCTGTCGGCGAAGTTCGCCGCCCTGCGCGCGCACCGCTCCCAGACCGCCCACCGCGACGACCTCGAGACGCTGATCAAGAGCCTGCTCGCCCGCAACCGCGAGCGGTACGCGGCGCTCGCGGCCGACGGCGTCGAGTACGTCGAGGCCTTCCAGGTCGTGGACACGGCCTGACCCGGGGTCACGTCCGCTCCTGGGCGGGGTCGGTCTCGTCGGGCACGGTCGGCTCGATCCCGGACGAGGTGGCCTCCTCCTGTTCCTCCGGATCGGGCGACGAATCGGGCGACGAATCGGGCGACGGATCGGGCGACGGATCGGGCGTGCCGGCCGCGGACCGGTCGAAGCTCAGCATCGAGGGCTCCGGCGCCTCGTCGTCGACGGCGGGCTGCGGAGTCTCGGTCTCGGTCTCGGTCTCGGCCTCCTCCGGTGCGACGGCCGCGGGGCGGACGACGGGGTCCCCGGGAGGGACGTCGGGCGTCGGTGCGCTCGGCACCTCGACGGTCTCCGGGTCGTCGCTCTCCGGGGCCTCGTTCTCCGCGGCCCGGGTCGACGACGTGGACGCGAGAGACACGACGGAAGCCGCCGGTTGCTCGACGACCGACGCCGTCGTCGCCAGCGCGACCCGGACGGCGTCCACGGTCGGCGCCGGCGTCCGCGTGCCACGGCTCGGCGCCGGCTCCCCGCCGGCCCCGCCAGGCACCGTCTCGTCGGCGACGAGGCGCAGCACCGCCGCCTCCACCGGGTCGCCGAGCCCGGTGCGCTCCGAGGCCAGCGACCGCAGCAGCTCCTGCGCCGCCCGCAGCCGCGGCCACGCGACCGCCAGCGCGGACTCCGAGCCCGGCGTGGCGCGGACGGCGGTCAGCGCGGCGCGCAGGCCGTCGCGGTGGTGCGCCAGCTCGACCTGCCGGTCCACCAGCGCGACCACGGCACCCGGCGGCGACGGCTCGCGGCGGGCGAGGGACGAGCCGTCCCACCGTCGGCGGATCTCGTCGGTGCGGTGGAGCTCGGTCTCGATCGACGCCAGCACGGGCGTGGCCTCGCGGGTCCAGGCCGAGGTCCGCGCCAGGACGGAGGCGGCGTCGTCCGTGGTCCCGGACGGCGGGCCGGGCGGTCCATCCGGTCGCGTCCCGATCGCGGCGCCCGCCGCGACGGCGCACGCCGCGAGGGCACCGAGGGCCACCACCCGGCGCGGCCCCGGGGGCAGGATGCCAGCACCCGCGCTCCTGCGTCGGGAGCGGTCGACGCTCTCCGGGAGGTAGCCGCGCCAGCCCGGCATCTCGTGCCGACCATGGTGGACAGTCATCCCGCCGCACCTCCCCCGGTCGTACGGCGAGGCCACCCTCCCCGCGTCCGCCCTCGCGGGAAAGCCCACAGCACGAATCTCGTGACTATTTTCGACAGATCACGGATCCATTACGCCGACTGCCCGAACGGCGACCCGGCAACCGGTTGTGGACGATTCCACACGAAGGGGTCGATCATCGGCGACGAACGCCCTGTCGGCGCCGTAGGGTCCCCGGCGAGGGGGGCCGCGATGGACGAGGACGCCGGGCACGCACTGGACGACCCGCTGCGCACCAAGGGCACGTCGTTCACCCACGAGGAGCGCCGCGAGCTCGGCCTCCTGGGCCTGCTGCCCCACGCGGTGACGACGCTGGACGAGCAGGTCCGGCGGTCGTGGGGCGAGGTCCGCCGCCAGGCCACCGACCTCGACCGCTACATCTACCTGCGCGCCCTGCAGGACCGGAACGAGCGCCTCTTCTACGCCGTGCTCGCGGCCGACGTGCCCACCGCGCTGCCGCTCGTCTACACCCCGACGGTCGCCGAGGGCTGCCGCCGGTTCTCCGAGATCTGGCGCCGCCCACGCGGGCTGTACCTGTCCTGGCCCGACCGCGACCACCTCGTCGAGGCGCTGCGCAACCGCCGCCAGCGCGAGGTCGACGTCATCGTCGTGACCGACGGCCAGCGCATCCTCGGCATCGGCGACCAGGGCGTGGGCGGCATGGGGATCCCCGTCGGCAAGCTCTCGCTCTACACGCTCATCGGCGGCATCGACCCGGCGCGCACGCTGCCGATCCTGCTCGACGTCGGCACCGACAACCCGACGCTGCTCGACGACCCGTTCTACCTGGGCTGGCGCCACCACCGCGTCGACGACGACGCCTACCTCGAGTTCGTCGACGCCTTCGTCGCGGCGGTGCGCTCGGAGCTGCCGGACGTGCTGCTGCAGTGGGAGGACTTCGCGACGCCGCACGCCCACCCGATCCTCGAGCGCTACCGCGACCGCCTGCTGACCTTCAACGACGACATCCAGGGCACCGCGGCGGTGGCGCTCGGCGCGCTGCGCGGGGCGACCGAGGTGGCGGGCGTGCCGCTGCGCGACCAGCAGGTGGTGATGCTGGGCGCGGGCTCGGCGGGCATCGGCGTGCTGGAGATGGTGCGCCAGGAGATGGTCGACCAGGGCCTGACCGCCGACGAGGCCCGCGCGCGCTGCTGGGTCGTGGACGTCCGCGGGCTGCTCACCACCGACCGCGACGACCTCTCCGACGCCCAGCGGGCCTTCGCCCACGACCCGGCCGAGGTCGCCGGGTGGGGCGTCGAGGGCCTGCCGGGGCTGGCGGACGTGGTGACGCACGTGGCGGTGGGCGTCCTCGTCGGGCTCTCCACCGCGCAGGGCGCCTTCACCGAGGGCATCGTGCGGACGATGGCGGGACGGGTCGAGCGCCCGATCGTCTTCCCGCTGTCCAACCCCACCGAGAACGCCGAGGCCCGCCCCGCCGACCTCGACGCGTGGACCGACGGCCGCGCGCTGATCGCGACCGGGTCGCCGTTCCCGCCGCTGCACCGCGACGACGGGAACGACGTCCCGGTGGCCCAGTGCAACAACGTCTACATCTTCCCGGCCGTCGGCCTCGCGGTGACGGCCGCACGGGCCACGCGGGTGACCGACGGGATGATGCGCGCCGCCGCGGGCGCGCTCGGCGACGCCTCGCCGGCCCTGTCCGATCCGCGCGCGCCGCTGTTGCCGCGCTGGGCCGACGTGCGCGACGTCGCCGACGACATCGCCCTCGCCGTCGCGCGCCAGGCCGTGGCCGAGGGCGTGGCCCCGGCGGCGTCGGACGACGAGCTGCGCGCGGCGATCCGCCGCACCCGCTGGGAGCCCTCGTACGGCGCCCCGGAGCGCCCACGGTGAGGGCCGTCACGAGCCGCGCAGCGTGAGGATCGTCGATCGGTCGTGTCCAACCGAGTGAGCTCGACGGACACCACCGGTCGAGCCGACGACAGGGAGGACCCGACGATGAGCACCCCGAGCCCCACCCCGCGGACCGCCACCCCGAGCCCCGCCACCACGAGCCCCGCCACCACCCCCGCGACCAGCCCCACCACGGCGGGCGGCTCGCCGCTGGAGAGCACCCGGGGCCGCACGACCATCGGCGACGGCGTCGTCGCGAAGGTCGCCGGCCTGGCCGCCCGTCAGGTCGACGGCGTGCACGGCTTCGGCACCAGCGCCGCCCGCGCCTTCGGCGCCATCACCGAGCGCATCCCCGGCGGCCGCTCGTCCACCACGCAGGGCGTCTCGGTCGAGGTCGGGGAGCGCCAGGCCGCGGTCGACCTGACGATCGTCGTCGACTACGGCGTCGCCATCGCCGACCTCGCCCGCGCCATCCGTCGCAACGTCATCACCGCGGTGCAGCAGATGACCGGGCTCGAGGTCGTCGAGGTCAACGTCAACGTCGTCGACCTCCACGTCCCCGGCGACGACACCGACGGCGACGACGACACGGCCTCCACCGCCGCGGCCCGCGTCCGCTGATCCGCCCGACCCCGCCCGAGCCGTCGTCGGTCGGCACCCGTCATCCGTGATCCGCGTGACGGACACGGGTGGGCCACGCGCGGCGAGGACAGTCTGGGGTCAGCCCACCCTGGAGGAGCACGCATGTCCGACCGCCACGTCACCCCCACCGACAACGGCTGGGCCGTCGAGAAGCCCGACGCCCAGCGGCCCAGCGCCAAGACCCCGACCCAGGCCGAGGCGATCAAGCGCGCCGTGGAGATCGTCGCCAACGACGGCGGCGGTGACGTCGTCGTGCACGGCACCGACGGCGCGGTCCGCGAGACCCGCACCGTCGGCTCCGACGCCGAGGACACCGACCGCATCGCCGCCTCGCTCGCGACGAGCGCCGCCGGCACCGGGGCCCGCGTCACGGCCGAGGCCGCCGCGGCCGAGGTGTCCGACGCCGCCGACGACGTCGCCGACGACGCCGCGGTGACCGCGAAGAAGGTGGCCGGCCACACCCGCACGGGCGCCGAGCGCGCCGGCGCCACGGCCGCGGCGGCCGCCTCCGGCATCGGCGACGAGGTCGACGCCGCGCGCCGCGGCGACAAGGACCTCGAGGCCGCCGCGAAGGACGCGGCGAGCATCGCGCAGACGACCGGCGACCAGGTGGCCAAGCAGGCCGACCGCACCGGCCGCCAGGTCGCCGGCGAGGCCCGGGCCGCCGGGCGCCGCGCCGCCGCCCGGGCGGACGCGACCGCCCGCGAGGCCGGGGAGCGCGCCGTGGCGGGCGCGGACCGCGCCGCGACGATCGGCGCGGGTGTCGGCGAGCAGGCCGAGGACGCCGCCGACCGCGTCGGCCGGCAGATTCACGCCTACACCGAGGCCGCGGCCGCGCCGCTCGACCAGCTGGCCCGGGCCCTCAACCCCGTGCGGATCACCGGGCGCGTCCTCGGCGCGGTCGCCGCGGGCGGCCTGCACCTGGTCGGCGTCGGCGCCTCCCGCGGCACCGCCGCCGCCCAGGAGCGCGTCCGCCGGGTCGCGCCGCGCTGACGGACCGCGCGCGGCCCCGCGACGGCGTCACCCTCCGCAGGTGAGGTCGTCGCGGCGCGCGGCGGAGATCGTCACCTCGGAGACGCCGCGCCCGAGGAGCTGAGCTGCATGATCGAACTGTCCGTGGACGAGGTCCGGAACGTGGCGGCGGAGGCCTACGCGTACCTCTACCCGCTGGTCACCATGGACGTCACGCGGCTGCAGCTCACCGACACCTCGGTCGACGCCGTGGGCCACGCCGCCCCGAACACGCTCACGCACCTGCGGGAGTTCCCCGACGCGGAGTTCCGCTCGGTGGTCGCGCCCAACTTCGACACGCTCTACTCCAGCGCCTGGCTCGACCTCGCGGACGGACCGCTGCTGCTCGAGGTCCCCGACAGCGGCGGGCGCTACTACCTCCTGCCGATGCTGGACATGTGGACCGACGTGTTCGCCGCCCCCGGGTGGCGCACCACGGGGACGGCGGCGTCCCGCTTCGTCATCGCCCCGCCCGGGTGGACCGGGGAGGCGCCCGCGGACGCACAGGTGCTCCGCGCGACCACGTCGCTGGCCTGGATGATCGGCCGCACCCAGACCAACGGGCCCGCCGACTACGCCGCGGTGAACGCCTTCCAGGACGGCCTCGTCCTGACGACCCTCGACGGCGGCGCGCCGCCGACCGGGGTCCGGCCGTCCCTGGCCCCGGCCGGCCTCGACCTCGCCCGGGAACCCCTGGCGATCGTGAACGGCCTCGGTGCCGTCGAGTTCTTCGCCTACGCGTCCCGGCTCTTGGCCGCGCACCCGCCGCACGCGACGGACTTCTCGGTCCTCGCCCGCCTGGCGGCGATCGGCATCGTCGGGGGTCAGGAGTTCGACGCCGCGGGGCTCGACCCGGACCGTGTCGCGGCGCTGGAGGAGGGCGCGAAGGCGGCGCTCGAGCTCCTGCACGCCGGCATCGCCCGGACGGGCCGGTTCGCGAACGGCTGGACGATCAACACCGAGGTCATGGGCGTCTACGGCAACGACTACCTCAAGCGCGCGATCGTCGCGATGGTCGGGCTGGGCGCGAACGCCCCCGAGGACGCGGTCTACCCCCTGGCGCTCAGCGACGCCGACGGCGCGCCGATCGTCGGCGAGAAGGACTACGTGCAGCACTTCGCCGCCGACCAGCTCCCGCCGGTCAAGGCGTTCTGGTCGGTGACGATGTACGACGCCGACAGCTTCCAGGCGCCGAACCCGCTGGACCGCTTCGCCCTCGGCGACCGCGACCCGCTGCACCGCAACCCCGACGGGTCGATCGACCTGTACTACGGGCCGACCGACCCCGGCGGCGAGCGGACCGCGAACTGGCTCCCGGCCCCCGCCGGCCCACTGCGGATCATGCTGCGCCTCTACGCGCCGGGGCCGGCGGTGCTCGACGGCACCTGGGCGCCGCCTCCCGTGACACTCGCGTGACCCTCGCGTGAGGACGGGCACCCGAACGACCGCACGGCGATTGTCGGGTGGATCGCAGGGCGAGCTCGACGGTTCCCGCGAACGAGGGCGTATCGTCGTCGATCAACGATTCCGCGGGCCGCACTGGGACATCGGCAGGAATGGCGTTCTGCCGGGTGGCGCAGTTCCGGACAGCGTGTGCCTGTTACCGGGATTCGTAGGACTCACGGTAGCCGAATCCACGCCCTCCTCGCATTCCTGCGCATCCCTGCGCCGTGCCGCACGGTAGGAGCATGAGATCCGCGCGGCGCTATGACGACGTGGTGATCGCCGGGCTGGCGCACCTCGACGCCCCGCACGTCGTCACCTCCGCCCACCTCGAGGAGCAGCTCGCGGGCACGTTCGACCGCCTGCGCATCGGCCCCGGCCTGCTCGAACGGCTGTCGGGCATCCGGGAACGGCGCCTCTGGGACGAGGGCACGGCGCCGAGCGAGGTCGCGGCCCGCGCGGGCGAGCGGGCGCTGGCGGACAGCGGCGTGTGCCGGGACGAGATCGGCGCGCTGATCAACACCTCGGTGAGCAGGGACCACCTCGAACCGTCGACCGCGAGCATCGTGCACGGCCTCATGGAACTGCCGCCCGAGGCCGTCAACTTCGACGTCGGCAACGCCTGTCTCGGATTCCTCGACGGCATGAACCTGGTGTCGACGATGATCGAGGCCGGTGAGATCGAGCACGGTCTGGTGGTGGCCGGCGAGACCAGCCGGTTCGCCATGGAGGGCACGCTCGCCCGGCTCGCCGGCGAGGACGCGACCCGGCGGATGTTCCACGAGCAGTTCGCGACGCTGACCGTCGGCTCCGGCGCGGTCGCGATGGTCCTGTCCCGCGCCGACGGCCCCGGGGGGCACCGGTTCCTCGGCGGCCTCGGGCGCGCCAGCACGACGGGCAACGCCGGCCTGTGCGTCGGCCAGGGCGACGAGATGCGCACCGACAGCAAGGGGCTCCTCGAGGCGGGGATGGAGCTCGCCGGACGCGTGTGGAAGGAGGCCGTCGCGACGTTCGACTGGGACGCCGCCGGCTACGACACCTACTGCCTGCACCAGGTCAGCAAGGTCCACACGGCCGCCGTGGTCGACCAGCTCGGGCTCGACGCCGACCGTTTCCCGTCGCTCTACCCGCTCTTCGGCAACATCGGCCCCGCCGGCGTGCCGACCGTGCTGAGCAAGGCGGTGGCCGACGGCACCGTCACCGACGGGTCGCGCGTGATGCTCATGGGCGTCGGCAGCGGCATCAACGCGGCGGCCGCCGAGGTGCGCTGGTGAGCGCCACGGCCACCACGGCCGGGCTCGCGGGCTACCCCTTCGTGCCGCGCGGGGTCGACATCGGCGGCCACCGGATGTCCTACGTCGACGAGGGCGACCGCGACGCGCCGCCGGTCCTGCTCGTGCACGGCAACCCGACCTGGTCGTTCTACTGGCGCACGCTGCTGCGCTCGCTGCCCGCCCGCGGCCGGCGCGTCCTCGCCCCCGACCACATCGGGATGGGCCTGTCGGACACGCCGTCGCGGCGGGACTACCCGCACACGCTCGCCCGCCGGGTCGCCGACCTCACCGCGTTCGTCGACGGCCTCGACCTCGCGGAGCCCCTGTCCCTCGTGGTCCACGACTGGGGCGGGCCGATCGGGCTGGCGTGGGCCGCGGAGCACCTCGACCGGGTCGCCGACATCGTCGTCATGAACACCGGCGCCTTCCCGCTGCCGGCCGACCACGGGCTGCCCTGGATGCTGCGGGCGGCGCGCCTGCCCGTCGTGAGCGACGTGCTCGTGCGGCGCCTCAACGCGTTCTCGGCCGGCGCGCTCGTGCTCGGGACCGGGCAGGCGTGGCTGCCCGCCGAGGCGCGCCGGGGACTGCTTGCGCCCTACGACCGCCCGGAGCACCGGGTCGCCGTGCACGCCTTCGTGCAGGACATCCCGCTCGGGCCCGACGACCCGGCCCACCCGGTGCTCGCGCGCCTCGAGGAACGGCTCCCCCTGCTCGACGCCCGGCCCGTCCAGGTGCACTGGGGGATGAAGGACCCGGTCTTCGACGCCGACATCCTCGCCCGGGTGGAGCGCGGGCTGCCCCACGCCGAGGTGTTCCGCTACCCCGACGCGGGCCACTACGTCCTCGAGGACGAGGCGGAGGCCATCGGCGCGCGGGTCGACGCGTTCCTGGACCGGCGATGACCGGGACGACGCTGGCCACGCTCGACACCATGCTGGCCGACCGGGCGCGGGAGCACCCGGGGCGCGCGGCCCTGGTCCTGCCCGCGCCGGGGGGCGCGCTGCTCGACCCCGTCGTCCCCGCGACCCGCACCGTGACCTTCGGCGAGCTGGACCGTCGCGTCGAGCGCGTCGCCGCCGGGCTGCACGCCGCCGGAGTGGAACCCGGCGCGCGGGTGGCGCTGCTCGTCCCGCCGATCGTCGACTTCTTCGTCCTCGCCTACGCGCTCATGCGCGCGCGGGCCGTGCCGGTCGTCGTCGACCCGGGGATCGGGCTGAAGCGTGTCCGGAGCTGCCTGAACGAGGCCGCCCCCGACGCGTTCGCCGGCGTCCCGAAGGCGCACCTCGCGCGCCGCGCCCTGGGGTGGTGCCCCGACGCCCGCCTGGCGATCACGGCCGGCGGGGTCCCCGTGCCGGGCACGACGCCGGTCCGGGAGCTCGAGAGCGACGAGGGCCCGGTCGACGCCGCGCGCCCCGCCGGCTCCCCCGCCGCGATCGTCTTCACCAGCGGCAGCACCGGGCCGCCCAAGGGCGTCGAGCACGACGACGCCGGCCTCGTCGCCCAGGCCGCGCTCGTCCGCGACCTGTACGGGCTGGGCCCGGGCGACGTGAGCCTGGCGACCTTCCCGCCGTTCGCGCTGTTCGGCCCGGCGCTGGGGATGACCACCGTCGTGCCGCGGATGGACCCGACCCGCCCGGCGCGCGTGCGGGCCCGGCGCCTCGTCCGCACGGCGCGGCGCACGGGCGCGACGGTCATGTTCGGGTCGCCCGCGGTGCTCGACCGCCTCGGCCGCGACGCCCCGCCCGGCACGATCCTGCCGACGCTGCGCACGGTGATCTCGGCGGGCGCGCCGGTGCCCCGCGACGTCCAGCGCCGGGTGCTCGCCCTGCTCGGGGCCGGCGCGCAGGTCCACACCCCGTACGGCGCGACCGAGGCGCTGCCCGTCGCGACGATCGGCAGCCGCGAGCTGCTCGACCTGCCCGACGACGGCATCTGCGTGGGCCGCCCGGTGCCCGGGGTCGAGGTCACCCTGATGCGCGTCGTCGACGGGCCGGTCGCCGCGCTGACCCCGGAGCTCGAGGTGCCCGCCGGCGAGGTCGGCGAGGTGGTGGTGCGCGGGCCGGTCGTGAGCCGCCGCTATGCCGACCGGCCCGACGCGACCGCGGCGACGACGGTCGCGTGGGACGGGGCGCCGGCGCACCGGATGGGCGACCTCGCCTCCTGGGACGCCGACGGGCGGCTGTGGTTCGCCGGGCGCGTGTCGCACGTCGTCCCCACCGCCGACGGCCCGCTCTACAGCGTGCCGTGCGAGGAGGTGCTCAACCGCGACCCCGCGGTGCGGCGGTGCGCGCTCGTCGGCGTCGGCGACGGCGACGGCGACGGCAATGGCGCCGGGGCGGTCCGGCGGCCCGTCCTGGTCGTCGAGCCCGCCCGCGGCACGGCCCCCACCGACGACCTGCGCGCGCGGCTGCTCGGCGTCGCCGGCGCGGACCACCGCACGCGCGCGGTCGCCGACGTCGTGTTCCACCCCGCGCTGCCGGTCGATCCCCGCCACAACTCGAAGATCGACCGCGAGGCGCTGGCCCGCTGGGTGACCGGGCGGACGTCGTGAAGGCCCTGGTCACCGGGGGCGGCGGCTTCCTCGGCGGCGCGGTCGTCGACGCCCTGCTCGCGCGCGGCGACGACGTCACGAGCCTGGCCCGCGGCGACTACCCCGACCTCGCCGCGAAGGGCGTGCGCGTGCGGCGCGGCGACCTCGCGGACCCGGACGCCGCGCGCGACGCCGTCACCGGTCAGGACGTCGTCGTCCACGTCGCGGCGAAGGCCGGCCTGTGGGGGCGCGACGCCGACTTCCACCGCAGCAACGTCGAGGGCACCCGCGTGCTGCTCGACGCCTGCCGGGCCGCGGGCGTGGGGCGGTTCGTCTTCACCAGCACGCCGAGCGTCGTGCACGCGGGCGGCGACATCGACGGCGGGGACGAGTCGCTGCCCTACGCCGACCGGTACGACTCGGCCTACCCGCGCACCAAGGCCGAGGCCGAGCGCCTCGTCCTCGGCGCCGACTCCCCCGACCTCGCGACGACCGCCCTGCGCCCCCACCTGATCTGGGGGCCGGGCGACACCCAGCTCGTCCCCCGCATCCTCGCCCGGGCCCGCGCCGGCACCCTGCGCCTCGTCGGCGACGGCACCGCGCTGATCGACACGACCTTCGTCGACGACGCCGCGGCCGCGCACCTCGACGCCGTCGACCACCTGCACCCCGGGGCCGCGTGCGCCGGACGCGCGTACTTCGTGACCTCCGGCGACCCCCGCCCGGTGCGCGAGCTCGTGGACGGCATCCTCGCCGCCGGCGGCCTCCCGCCGGTCCGCGGCACGGTGCCCCGGCCCGTCGCCGTCGCCGCCGGGGCCGCCGTCGAGGCGACGTGGCGGGTGCTGGGCGGGTTCACCGATCTCGGCGAGCCCCCGATGACGCGGTTCCTGGCGCGCCAGCTGGCGACCACGCACTGGTTCGACATCTCCGCGGCCCGCCGCGACCTCGGCTACCGGCCCCGGTTCGACGTCGACGCGGGCCTCGACCGGCTGGCCCGGGCACTGGCGGCCTGACGGGTCCGGCTGTCACATCCGCGTCCGGCGTCTGGCGCCCGGACGGTGCGAGCCGCTACACGTCGTCCCTCACTCGTCACCCGGGGGTCCCTGTGCGCGCATCGTTCGCCGCCGTCGCCGTCGTCCTGCTCGCGCTGGTCTCCGCCGGGTGCTCCTCGGGGGGCGGGGGCACGCAGGGGTCGGGCACCGTCGTGACCCAGGACCGGCCCGTCGCGCCGTTCACCTCGATCGACTTCTCCTCCGCGGGCACCGTGACGATCGAGCAGACCGGGACGGACTCGCTGCGGGTCGAGGCCGACGACAACGTCCAGCCGCTGCTCACCAGCGAGGTGGAGGGCACCACGCTGAAGCTCGGCGCGCGGCCGGACACGAACCTCGGGCGGGCGACCATCAACTACCGGATCACCGTCCGGCAGCTCGGCGGCATCGTGCTCTCCGGGGCCGGCACCGTGAACGCCACCGGGATCGACGGCCAGGACCTCTCGCTCGCCAAACAGCGGCGCGGGCTCCCTGACCGTCTCGGGGCGCACCGAGTCGCTCAACGCGGACCTCATCGGGATCGGCGCGATCGACGCCGGCGGCCTCGTCGCCCAGGCCGCCGACGTGTCGGTGGGTGGCGCCGGGACCGCGACGGTGAACGCCGCCCGCACGCTCGAGGCCCGGGTCACCGGGGTCGGCGACATCGTCTACCTCGGCAACCCGGCCGTCACCCAGACCGTCTCCGGCATCGGGACGGTCCGGCGCGGCTGACCCCGCCACCCGCACGACCTGTCACAGACGTGACAGCCCCCTCCGGTGCCCGTCCCTAGATTCACTCCGGAGATCGCTCGTGGGACACGGAGGACCGATGATCGTCGCCGGCCGGCGGGTGCCGCGGGGGAGAGCTCTCCGGTGGGCCGCGATCGTCGCCGTCCTGGCGGCGGCGGTGTCCGCCTGCGCCGGCCCGGCCGGGGCGACGCCCGCGCCGCCGACGGGTGGGTCGGGCGACTTCGCACAGGGCGTCGACATCGGCGGGCGCAGCGTCTACCTGGAGTGCCACGGCGCGAACGCGCCGGGACGCCACACCGTCGTCCTGGTCCCCGGCTACCACGACTCCGCGGACTCCTGGGGCATCGACGAGATCATCCAGCCGCCGGCGGTCGGCCCCGCGGTCCCGGTCGCGCTCGCCCGCGACCACCGGGTCTGCTCCTACGACCGGCCCGGCACCCTGCGGGTCACCCTCCCCGGCGCCCCGCTCACCGAGCGCAGCACCCCGGTACCGCAGCCGCGCACCGCGGCCGACGTCGTCGCCGAGCTGCACGCCGTGCTCACCACGGCGGGGGTGCCCGGGCCCTACGTCCTCACCGGGCACTCGATGGGTGGGCTCTTCGCCCGGCTCTACGCGCAGACCCACCCGGAGCAGGTCGCGGGCGTGGTGTTCGTCGACGCCTTCGCGCCGTCGGTGCCCGACACGTTCGGGCCGGCGAAGTGGGCGCTCTACCGCGACTCCTACCTCAACGCCGTCCCGCCCGGCACGCCGCTCGCCGACCCCGCCTCCGAGCGGATCGACGTCGACGCGAGCGTCGCCCAGGTGCGCACCGGCCCGGCCTTCCCGCCCGTGCCGATCGACGTCCTGACCAAGACCGAGCCGTTCCAGACGACACTGCCGCCGCCGCCCGGGCTCACCGTCGAGGAGCTCAACCAGCTCTACGAGGACGCCCAGGCCGACTACGTCGCGCTGCGCCCCGGCACCCCGCAGACCATCGCGAACGGCGACGCCCACTACATCCAGTGGCAGAGCCCCGACCTCGTGGTGAGCTCGGTGGACCTCGTGGACGGGCGCGCGGCGCGCTGATCGTCTACAGCAGGGCCGACGCCACGGCGTCGAGGTCCTCGGGCAGGCCCTGCACGGCGATCTCGTCGACGACGGTCGCCGCCCAGGCGTCGAGGTCGCGCCGGACCTTGCTCACCGGTCCGACGAGCGCGACCTGCTCCACCACCTCGGTGGGGATCGCCGCGGCCGCCTCGGCCTTCCGCCCGGCCAGGTAGTGCTCCTGCACCCGCTGCGCCGCGTCGCCGTGACCCATGCGCACGAAGACGTCGTGGTGGAAGTTCGCGCCTCGGGCGCCCATGCCGCCGATGTAGAGGGCGAGCTCCGGGCGCACGCGGTCGGCGGCACGCTCGACGTCGTCGTCGAGCACCACCGGGACCGTGGCGACGACCTCGAAGTCCTCGGGGCGCCCGCCCGGGCGGCGGGCGAAGCCCTCGGCGAGCGCGTCGCGGTAGAAGCCGTCGAACGACGGGGCGAAGAACATGGCGTGCCAGCCGTCGGCGATCTCCGCGGCGAGCGCCACGTTGCGGGGGCCCTCGGCGCCGAGGTGGACCGGGAGGTCGGCGCGGTACGGGTGCAGCGACGACTTCAGCGGCTTGCCCAGCCCGGTGCCCTCGGCGGGCAGGCGCTGGAATTCGCCCGCGTAGCTCACCGGCTCGCGCCGGGCCAGGACCCGCCGGACGACCTCGACGTACTCGCGGGTGCGCGCCAGCGGGCGGGCGTAGGGCACGCCGTGCCAGCCCTCGGAGACCTGCGGGCCCGACGCCCCGAGCCCGAGCACGACCCGCCCGCCGCTGAGGTGGTCGAGGGTCGTGGCCGCCATCGCCGTGGCGGCCGGGGTGCGGGCGGGGATCTGGGCGACGGCCGTGCCCAGGCGCACGCGGCGGGTGTGCGCCGCGGCGTACGCGAGCGGCGTGAACACGTCGGAGCCGTAGGCCTCGGCGAACCACACCGACGCGAAGCCGGCCTCGTCCAGCGCGCGCAGGCGCCCGGCGAGGTCCGGCGGCGGCGTCCCGGTGAAGTGCCCGACGTTGACCCCGACCCGCATGCCGCTCAGCCCGCGTACAGGTCCGCGAAGCGGGCCCGCAGCTTGTACTTGAGGATCTTCCCGCCGACGGTCTCGGGCAGCTCGTCGGCGAAGACGACGGCCTTGGGCGTCTCGTAGCCGCCGAGGCGGGCGCGGCAGTGGGCGACGAGGTCGTCCGCGGTGACCTCCGCGTCCGGCGCGGGCACGACGACGGCCGTGACGGCCTCGCCCCACCGGTCGTGCGGCAGGCCGACGACCGCGGCACGCTGGACCCCGGAGTGCTCGTAGAGCACGGCCTCGACGCGCAGGCTGGAGACGTTCTCGCCGCCGGACTTCACGATGTCCTTGATCCGGTCGACGGCGATCCGCAGGCCGTCCTCGTCGACCGCGGCGCTGTCGCCCGAGTGGAACCAGCCGCCGCGGAACGCCTCGCGGGTGGCCTCCTCGTTCTTGTAGTAGCCGGCGGTGATGATCGGGCTGCGGTACACCGCCTCGCCCGCCACACCCGGCTGGTCGCGCAGCGACTCCCCCACCTCGTCGACCACGTCGGAGGCGAGCAGCGGGCTCGGCAGGCCGACGTAGTTGACCGCGGGCGCGGTGCGCTCGTAGGTGTCAGGCCACTTCGCGGGCCAGAAGCGGTGGCACGCGATGGCCTCGGTCTGCCCGAAGATGCCGAGCACCACGAGGTCCTCGCCGGCCTTGTCCAGCAGCGCGCGGTAGGTCTTGGGCGCCAGCGCGCCCCAGCCGTAGACGAGCACGCCCAGGCTGGTGACGTCGTGGCCGGCGGTCTCGATCTCCCGGTCCAGCGCGGCGACGAACTGCGGCGACCCGGCCCAGAGGGCGGTGATCCGCTCCTCGGCGACGGCCTCGGCCACCTGGTCGGGCACCGGACGGCGCCCGAGGACGAGCGTGCCGCCGGACAGGAACGCCGAGAGCGTGAAGAGCAGGTCGCCGACGTGGTAGATCATCGGCAGGAACGTGCCCACGCGCAGGTCGCCCTCGAGGCGCACGCCGCGGGTCAGCGACAGCGCGAAGTTCATGGCGGCCAGGTAGCTGGACCCGTGCGAGGTCATCACGCCCTTGGGCATGGCCGTGGTGCCGGACGTGAACAGCATCTCCCAGATGTCGTCGCCGTGGATCTCCACGTCGGGCTCATGCTCCGGCTGCCCCTCGAGGAACGCCGGGAACGACGGGCTGCCCGCGACCGGGTCGCCGCCCAGGGTGATCGTGGCGCCGACGGCGAGGCCGGCGCGCTCGAACGCCGCGGCGGCGCGGGGCCAGAGCTCGGCGTCGACGATCGCGAGGGCCGGCTCGGCGTGCCCGATCAGGTACTCGACCACGTCCTCGGCCAGGTTGGGGTTCAGCGGCATCACCACCATGCCCGCCTTCGCGATCCCGATCTTGGTCACGAACGCCTCGACCGAGTTCTCGCAGAACAGGAGCACGCGGTCGCCGGGCTGCAGGCCGCGGGCGGCCAGGGCGTGGGCCACCTGGTTCGCGACGCGGTCGGCCTCGCGGTAGGTCAGCGACCGGAAGCGCTCGTCGGCGAAGGCGCCGGGACGCCCGACGATCGCGGTCTTCTCGGGATAGCTCCACGTGAGCCGCTCGAAGACGTCGCCGATCGACGTGCGCTCCCAGCGCTGCACCGCCCGGCGCCCGCGCAGGGTGGTGACGTCGAAGGTCGTGGTACCCGCCCCGTCGATCTGCGCACTGTCCACCCGTGCCTCCCAGCCGTCCGGTGTGACCTGGAGCATTCCCAGGTGACCGGTCTCAGCGCAAGAGGTCAGTCACTGGCGATTCACTCCGGGACCGCAGCGTCCAGGCCGAGGCACCCGCGGGCCATGCCCTCGAGCATCTCGGCGAGCCGGTCGGCAGCGAGGCCGCTGTGGTGGAAGAGCACCGCCTGGGTGGTGCCGAGCGCGGCGTGCACGACCACGCGCAGCTCGGCGTCGGAGAGGTCCTTGCGCAGCGGGGCCAGCGCGATCACCCACTCCTCGACGTAGTGCCGCTGGGCCCGCCGGAGCCGGCGCAGGTCGTCCTCGGGCAGGTGGTGCGCCTCGCGGTAGTAGACCTGCAGCAGGCGCCGCTCCTCGATCGCGAAGCGGACGTGCACCGCGACGAGCCGGCCGATGGCCTCGCGATCGCCGTCCGCGCTGGCCACCGCCTGCGCCGCCGAGCGCTCCATCTCGTCCATGAGCTGCTCGAGCAGCGCCGAGAGCAGCGCGGCCTTGCTGTCGAAGTGCCGGTAGATGCCCGAGCCCACGATGCCCGCCGCCGCGCCGATGTCGGCCATCCCGACCGCGTGGTAGCCGTGGCGGGCGACGAGCTCGGCGGCCGCGGCCAGGATGCGGTCCTTGCGCGCCGGGTCGCGGCGCCGGCGGGGACGCGGGGACTCCGTGCCGTCGACACCGCCCTCCGCGGTGACCTCGGCGGTGACCTCCGTCAGCACGACCCCGCCCTCTGCTGCGCTCACGCCGTGCTCCTCCCCGGACGCGGTCCGGCGCCTCTTCTCAAGACCCTACGGAGCGGCTACGGTCGCCGTCTAGTGAACGACGAATCACGTAGAGGGAGTCGGCGTGGACTTCGTGGAGACCGACGAGCACCGCGACCTGCGGGCGGCCGTGGCGAGCATCGCCGCGCCGTTCGGCGGTGACTACTACGTCGACCACGCCCGCCGCGGCGCGGAGTGCACCGAGCTCTGGCACGCGCTGGGCGACGCCGGCTTCGTCGGGGTGTCGGTCCCGGAGCCCTACGGCGGCGGGGGCGGCGGGCTCGTCGAGCTGGCCCTGGTCTGCGAGGAGACCGCCGCGCAGGGCGCCCCGATGCTCCTGCTCCTGGTCACGCACGCGATCTCGGCGGCGGTGATCGCCGAGTACGGCACCGAGGAGCAGCGCAAGGAGTGGCTGCCCGGCCTCGCGACCGGCCGCGAGAAGGTGGTCTTCGCGATCACCGAGCCCGGCGCCGGCTCCAACACCCACCAGCTCGCCACCACCGCCCGCCGCGAGGGCGACGAGTGGGTGGTGCGCGGCGAGAAGTACTACATCTCCGGGGTCGACGAGGCCGAGGCGATCCTCCTGGTCGCGCGCACCGGCACGGACGAGCGCGGCAACGCCCGGCTCTCGCTCTTCCTCGTCCCCACCGACGCCCCCGGCCTGCAGCAGGTCCCGCTGCCGGTCGACGTCATGCTCCCCGAGAAGCAGTTCACGCTGCGCTTCGACGAGGTCCGGCTGCCCGCGACGGCGCTGGTCGGCGACGAGAACGCGGGGTTCCGCCAGGTCTTCCACGGCCTCAACCCCGAGCGCATCACCGGGGCCGCGCTCTGCGTCGGCATCGCCCGCTACGCCCTGGCCCGCGCGGCGCGCTACGCGAACGAGCGCGAGGTCTGGGGCCAGCCGATCGGTGCCCACCAGGGCGTCGCGCACCCGCTGGCCAAGGCCCGTGTCGAGACCGAGCTCGCCGCGCTCATGACGCGCAAGGCCGCCTGGCTGCACGACCGGGGGCTGCCGGCCGGCGAGGAGTCGAACATGGCGAAGTACGCGGCCGCCGAGGCCGCGCTCGCCGCCGTCGACGCCGCGATGCAGACCCACGGCGGCAACGGGGTGGCCAGCGAGTTCGGTCTGCTGCCCTACTGGGGCCTCGCGCGGCTGCTCCGGATCGCCCCCGTGAACCGGGAGATGATCCTCAACTTCGTCGCCCAGCACGGCCTGGGCCTGCCGCGGTCCTACTGACGATCGGTATCGGGAGGAGCCCGCGATGGACCTGCAGCGCAACCTGGCCCAGCGGATCAACGTCGGCGACGCCCTGACGCGCTCGGCGGCCGCCCGGCCCGAGCACCCGGCGGTCGTCGACGGTGACCGTCGGCTGACCTACGCCCAGTTCGACGCGTGGGTGAACCGTCTCGCCCACGGCCTGCTCGCCCGCGGCTACGCCGTCGGCGACGCGCTCGCCCTCGCCGCGGGCAACAGCGCCGAGTTCCTCGCCGTCTACTACGCCTGCGCGAAGACCGGCGTGGTCTGCGTGCCGATCAACCTCGGCTGGCGGCCCCACGAGATCGCCTACGTGCTGCGGCACTCCGAGGCGCGCGGGTTCGTCGTCGAGACCCAGCTCGTCGCGACGATCAACGAAGCGCTGGCCGAGGCGCCCGGTGTCGCCGAGGTCGTCGTCGCCCCCGGCACCGGGGACGCGGTGGCCGGCGCCGTCACCCTCGACGAGCTGACCAGCAGCGACGACACCCCGCCCGAGGTCGCGATCGACGACCGCGCGGCGCTGTCCTACCTCTACACGTCGGGCACCACGTCGTTCCCCAAGGGCGTCGTCGGGACCCACCTCGCGATCCACCTCGAGTCCATGTCCGCCGCACTCGACTCCGGGTGGAACGCGCAGGACCGGTTCGTCGCGATGATGCCGATGTTCCACACCGCGCAGCTCAACGCGTTCTGCACGCCCGCGGTGATCGTCGGCGCGACGATCCACGTGCACCGCGGGTTCGACCCGGCGCGGTTCCTCGAGACGATCGAGCGGGAGCGGATCACGCAGGTCTTCGGGCTGCCGATGATGTACCGGGCGGCGCTGGACCACCCGTCGTTCGCGAGCCGCGACCTGTCGAGCCTGCGACGCGCCGTCTACGCCATGGCGCCCATGCCGGAAGCGCAGATCCAGGCCTGCCTCGACGGGTACGGGTGCGACTTCGCGCTGCTGTTCGGCCAGACCGAGATGTCGCCGATCACCACGCTCTTCCGTCCCGAGCACCAGCTCACCCACGTCGGGTCGGTCGGCACGCCGCTCACCGGGGTGCAGGTCGGGATCATGGACCCCGACGGGCAATTGCTCCCGCCCGGGCAGCAGGGCGAGATCGTCTACCGCGGGCCGTCGACGATGCAGGAGTACCTGCACGACGAGGCCGCCACCGACACCGCGTTCGCCCACGGCTGGTTCCACTCCGGCGACGTCGGGCTCTTCGGCGACGACGGCGTGCTCTGGTTCGCCGACCGCACCAAGGACGTCATCAAGACCGGTGGCGAGAACGTCGCGTCGCTCGAGGTCGAGCGGGCCGTGTACGACGCCGAGCCCGACGTCGCCGAGGTCGTCGTGGTCGGCCTGCCGCACGCGCGGTGGAGCGAGGCGATCACCGCCGTCGTCGTGGCCAAGGAGGGCACCGTCCTCGAGCCGGACAAGCTGATCGCCGCGCTCAAGGACCGCCTCGACGGCTACAAGGTGCCGAAGGCCGTGATCGTCGTCGACGAGTTCCCCCGCACCTCCACCGGGAAGATCCAGAAGAACGTCGTCCGCGACCAGCACACCGACCACTACGGAGGTCGCTGACCCGATGGCCGTCCTGCGCTCCATGCTCGACACCACCTCCGAGACCTACGTCAGCAACCGCAAGACCCAGCTCGAGCTCGTCGCCGCGCTCGACGAGCAGCTCGAGCTCGTCGTCGCCGGCGGGGGCGAGCGCTACGTCGCGCGCCACCGCGACCGCGGCAAGCTCCCCGTCCGCGAGCGCCTCGCGCTGCTGCTCGACCCGGACTCGCCGTTCCTCGAGCTCTCCCCGCTCGCGGCGTGGGGCACCGACTTCACCGTCGGCGCCTCGGTGCTGACGGGGATCGGGGTGGTCAGCGGGGTCGAGTGCCTGATCATCGGCCACGACCCGACGGTGCGCGGCGGGGCGATGAACCCGTACTCGCTGCGCAAGACGCTGCGGGCCCTCGAGATCGCGCGGACCAACCGCCTGCCCGTGATCAACCTCGTGGAGTCCGGCGGCGCCGACCTCCCGACCCAGGCCGACCTGTTCGTCCCCGCCGGGCGCATCTTCCACGAGCTCACCGAGCTCTCCTCGATGGCGATCCCGACGATCGCGCTGGTCTTCGGCAACAGCACCGCCGGCGGCGCCTACGTCCCCGGCATGTGCGACTACGCCGTCCTCGTCGACCGCCAGGCCAAGGTGTTCCTCGGCGGGCCGCCGCTGGTGAAGATGGCGACCGGCGAGACCGCCGACGACGAGTCCCTCGGCGGCGCCGAGATGCATTCCCGCGTCTCGGGGCTCTCGGACCACTTCGCCACCGACGAGCGCGACGCCATCCGGCTCGGCCGCGAGATCGTCGCCCGGTTCCACTGGCACAAGCTCGGCCCGGCCCCGTCACCGCACGCCCCGGAGCCGCTCTACGACCCCGAGGAGATCCTCGGCCTCGTCCCGCCGGACCCGAAGGTGCCGTTCGACCCGCGCGAGGTGCTGGCCCGCACCGTCGACGGCTCGGAGTTCGACGAGTACAAGCCGCTCTACGGGACGTCGCTGGTCACGGGGTGGGCGAGCATCCACGGCTTTCCGGTCGGCGTCCTCGCCAACCACCGCGGCGTGCTGTTCAGCGAGGAGGCCAAGAAGGCCAGCGAGTTCATCCTGCTCGCCAACCAGACCGACACCCCGCTGGTCTTCCTGCAGAACACCACCGGCTACATGGTCGGCACCGACTACGAGCAGGGCGGGATCATCAAGGACGGCGCCAAGATGATCAACGCGGTGACCAACAGCGCCGTCCCGCACCTGACGATCAACATGGCGTCGTCGTTCGGCGCCGGCAACTACGGCATGTCGGGGCGCGCGTACGACCCGCGGCTGATGTTCGCCTGGCCCGGCGCGAAGCTCGCGGTGATGGGCGCCGCGCAGCTCGCGGGCGTCATGTCGATCGTCGGCCGGGCGTCGGCGTCGTCGCAGGGCAAGCCGTTCGACGAGGAGGCCGACGCCGCGCGCACCCGGGAGATCGAGGCGCAGATCGAGGCGGAGTCGCACAGCTTCTTCGTCTCCGGGCGGCTCTACGACGACGGCATCGTCGACCCCCGCGACACCCGCACCGTGCTCGGCATGTCGCTCTCGGCCGTGCACTCCAACCCCGTCGAGGGCCGTCGCGGCTTCGGCGTCTTCCGGATGTGAGCATGATCGAGAAGCTTCTGGTCGCCAACCGCGGCGAGATCGCCACCCGCGTCATGCGCACCGCCCACGCGCTGGGCATCGCCACCGTCGCGGTCCACTCCGACCCGGACGCCGACGCCCCGTTCGTCGCGCTCGCCGACGAGGCGGTGCGCCTGCCCGGCGCGTCGCCGTCCGAGACCTACCTGCGCGCGGACCTGGTGATCGCGGCGGCCCGGGCCACCGGCGCCGACGCGGTGCACCCGGGGTACGGGTTCCTCTCCGAGAACGCCGGGTTCGCGCGGGACTGCGCGGCGGCGGGGCTGGTGTTCGTGGGGCCGAGCCCGGACGCGATCGCCTCGATGGGCTCGAAGCTCGAGGCGAAGGCGCTGATGGACGCCGCCGGGGTGCCGGTGCTGCCGGGCGCCACGCTGCCCGAGGGTGCCCCGCTGCCCACCGACCTCGACTTCCCGGTGCTGGTCAAGGCCGCGTTCGGCGGCGGCGGGCGCGGGATGCGCATCGTGCGGTCGTCCGACGAGCTCGCGGACGCCGTCGACGGGGCCCGCCGCGAGGCCGCGTCGGCGTTCGGCGACGGGACGGTGTTCCTCGAGCGCTTCGTGGAGGACCCGCGCCACGTCGAGGTGCAGATCGTCGGCGACACGGCCGGCGAGGTCGTCCACCTCTTCGAGCGCGAGTGCTCCATCCAGCGCCGCTACCAGAAGATCGTCGAGGAGAGCCCCTCGCCGGCGGTCGACGAGGCGCTGCGCGCGCAGCTCGGCGCGGCCGCCGTGGCCGCCGGCAAGGCGATCGGCTACACCGGCGCGGGCACGGTCGAGTTCGTGCTGGACCGCGACGGGGCGTTCTTCTTCCTCGAGGTCAACACCCGGCTGCAGGTCGAGCACCCGGTGACGGAGCTGGTCACGGGCCTGGACCTCGTCGCGCTCCAGCTGCGGGTCGCCGAGGGGCACCCGCTGCCGCCCGAGGTCACCGGCGCGCGGATCGGCGGGCACGCGATCGAGGTCCGGCTCTACGCCGAGGACGTGCCCGCCGGGTACCTGCCCGCGACGGGGACGCTGCACCGGTTCGCGGTCCCGGCGCTGCCCGGGGTGCGGGTGGACTCCGGGGTGACGGACGGCTCCGTCGTCGGACCGCACTACGACCCCATGCTCGCCAAGGTCATCGCCCACGGCACCACGCGGGCGGAGGCGGCCCGGACGCTGGCGCGCGCGCTCGCCCGCGCCGAGATCCACGGCGTCACCACCAACCGCGACCTGCTCGTCGGCATCCTGCGCGACGAGGAGTTCCTCGCCGGCGGCACCGACACCGGCTACCTGCCCCGCCACCCCGCCCTCGAGCGCCCGGACCCGGACGACGGCGACGCCGTGCGGGCGGTGGCGGCCGCGCTCGCCCTGCAGGCCGAGCACCGCGCCGACGCCCCCGTCCTGCGCGGCCTGCCGTCGGGCTGGCGCAACGTCGGCGGGTCACCGCAGTCGGTCGCGTACACCGCGGGCGACCGCACGCTCGAGGTGGCCTACGCGTCGCGGCGGTCCCGGCTCGACGTGACGGTGTCCGGCGAGCCGGTCCCCGTCGCGCTGGTGTCGGCGTCGCCGGGGCAGGTGACGCTGGTGCAGGACGGCGTGCGCCGCACCTACCGGGTGCACCGGGTCGCGGGCGCCACGTTCGTCGACGGGCCCGACGGCTCCAGCGCCTTCACCGACGTCCCCCGCTTCGCCGACCCCAACGCCGTCGCGCACGCCGGCTCGCTGCTCGCGCCGATGCCGGGGACGGTGGTGCGGGTGCTCGCGAGCACCGGCGACGCGGTGAGCGCCGGCGCGGCGCTCGTCGTGCTCGAGGCGATGAAGATGGAGCACACGGTCGCGGCGCCCGTCGACGGCGTCGTCGGCGAGATGCACGTGGTGCCGGGCGACCAGGTCGAGACGCGCCAGGTCCTCGCCGTGGTCGAGGAAGCCGCCTCCGAGTCCACCGCCGAGGAGGCGTCGTGAACATCTCCGTGCTGCTGCGCCGCGCGGCCGCCGACCACGCCGACGACGTCGCGGTCCGCCTCGACGACCTCGAGCTCACCCACGCCGAGCTCACCGAGCGGGCCGGGCGGTTCGCCGCGTACCTGCGGGCCGCGGGCATCGCGCCCGGCGAGCGGGTCGGCTTCTTCCTGCCCAACGTCGTCGAGTACGTCGTCGGGCTGCTCGGGGCGTGGCAGGCCGGCGCCGTCGGGGTGCCCCTGAACTATCTCTTCCCCGACGCGCCGCTGCGCCACGCCGTCACCGACTCCGGCGCGCGGGTCCTCGTGCTCCCGCCCGGCGACGTCGAGCGCCTCGAGACGGTGCTCGAGGGCGCGACGCCGCAGCTGCTGACGACGGGTGCCGACTTCGCGGAGGCCCTCGCGGCCCACGACCCGACCGAGGCGGTCGTCCCCCGCCTCGACGGCGACGACGCGCTGATCATGTACACCTCGGGCTCGACCGGCGTGCCCAAGGGCGTGCGGCAGACGCACCGCAACGTGCTCGCCGAGGCCGAGGGCACCATCGAGTTCTACGGCATCACGGGCGACGACCACGTCCTCAACTGCATGCCGATGTTCCACGTCGGCGGCCTGCAGCTCGCGTCGGTGCCGCTGCTGCTGCGCGGCGGGCAGATCACGCTGATGCCCCGGTGGGACGTCGAGGTGTGGCTCGACATCGCCCAGCGCCTCCGCCCGACGATCGGCGGGCTGATCTCGACGATGATGATCGACGTCGGCAACCGCACGGCCCGCGAGCCGGTGCGGCTGGACTCCTTCCGGTTCTGCATGTTCGGCGGCTCCCGCACCCCGACCGCGGCCATCGAGCGGCTCGAGAACGGCACCGGCATCCCCGGCACGGAGATCTACGGGCAGACCGAGCAGAACGGCCTCGTCGTCACCTACCACCCCGGCGAGCCCCGGCGGCCGGACTCGATGGGGCGCCCGCTCGACCACATCGTGGCGACGCGGCTGGTGCCCGTCGACGGATCCCCCGACCTGGTGCCCGGCGACCCCGGCGTCGGCGAGCTGTGTGTGCACGGCGACGCGGTGACGCCGGGCTACTGGCACCTCGAGGCAGCCGAGAAGTGGGCCGTCGACGACGAGGGGCGCCTTTGGTTCCGCACCGGCGACCTGATCTCCCGCGACGCCGACGGCTATCTCTACTACGTCGACCGCATCGACGACATGATCGTCTCCGGCGGCGAGAACGTGTTCCCGCAGATGGTCGAGGAGCACCTGGCGGGCCACCCCGACCTCGCCGAGGTGGCCGTGATCGGCACGGCGCACGAGCGCTGGGTCGAGCAGGTGACCGCGGTCGTGGTGCCCAGCCGGCCCGGGGTGACGGTGGCGGCGCTGGACGAGTGGTGCCGGGTGCACCCGGACCTGCGCGGGATGCACCGCCCCCGTCGGATCGAGATCGTCGAGGCCCTGCCCCGCACCGGCAGCGGCAAGCTCAACCGGCCCGAGCTGCGGAGGATCTTCCCGTGAGCGTGACGTACGACGTCGTCGACGGCGTCGCCTGGCTGACGATCGACCGCCCGGAGGCCCGCAACGCGCTGAGCAAGGAGGTGCGCGACGGCCTCTGGGAGGGCGCGCGCCGGTTCGCCGCCGACGACTCCGCCGCGGTCCTCGTCCTCACCGGCGCCGGCGACAAGGCGTTCTGCGCGGGCGGCGACCTCAAGGAGATGGCCGAGACCTCGCTGGAGGTCCCGCCGCCGGACTTCCTGCCGCAGTTCGGGCGCAACATCGAGATCGAGAAGCCGACGATCGCCGCCGTCAACGGCGTCGCCTACGCCGGCGGCTTCCTGCTCGCCCAGCAGTGCGACCTCGTCGTCGCCGCCGAGCACGCGCGGTTCGCGGTGTCGGAGGTGAAGGTCGGACGGGGCTCCCCGTGGGCGGCGCCGCTGTCGTGGCTGGTGCCGCCGCGGGTGGCGCTGGAGATCCTGCTGACCGGCGACCCGGTCGACGCGGCCCGGGCCCGCGAGGTGGGGCTGGTCAACCACGTCGTGCCGGCCGCCGAGCTGCGCGCGCGCACCCAGGAGCTGGCCGCGCGCATCGCGGCCAACGCGCCGCTGTCGGTGCGGGCGGCCAAGCGCACGGCGTACCTGTCGGCCGAGCACGATCGCGACGAGGCCTACGCCCGGGCGGAGGAGATCTGGGCGCCGGTGTACCGGTCGGCCGACGCCCAGGAGGGGCCGGCGGCGTTCCGCGACAAGCGCACGCCGGTCTGGACGGGGAGGTAGCGCGATGCCGGTGTCGATGGCGGCGCTGTGCGACGACCTGGCGGCCGAGTCCGCCGAGCTGCGCGCGGTGCTGGCCGGGCTCTCCGAGGAGCAGTGGCGGCTGCCCACCCCGGCGGTCGGGTGGACGATCGCCGACCAGGTCTCGCACCTCGCGTACTTCGACGACGTCACCCTGCGCTCGGCGACCGACCCCGAGGCGTTCGCCGCCGAGAAGGCGGAGATGGACGCCGACGGCGGGGTCGACCCGGACACCGTCTGCGCGCGGTTCCGCGACCTGTCGGGGGCGGAGATGCTGGCGTGGTTCGACGACGCCCGCGCCCGCCTGGTCGCCGGGTTCCGCGGCCTGGACCCGTCGCTGCGCGTGCCGTGGTTCGGGCCCGCGATGAGCGCGGCGTCGTCGCTGACCGCGCGGATCATGGAGACCTGGGCGCACGGGCAGGACGTGTACGACACGGTCGGCGTTGTCCCCGAGCCGTCGCCCCGCCTGCGCCACGTCGCGCACATCGGGGTCGGGGCGCGCGCCTACAGCTACCTCGCGAACGGGCGGGAGATGCCGTCGGTCCCGGTCCGCGTCGAGCTGGTCGCGCCGGACGGGTCGTCGTGGGCGTGGGGGCCGGAGGACGCCGCCGACCGGATCAGCGGGTCGGCGCTGGACTTCGCGCTGCTCATCACGCAGCGCCGGCACCGCGACGACCTCGCGCTGACGGTGGTGGGCGACGCGGCCCGGGAGTGGACCGAGATCGGGCAGGCGTTCGCTGGCACGGCGGGGACGGGGAGGAAGCCGCTGTGAGCACGGTGAGGCGCGCTGTGCGGATCGGGAACATCTCGGGCTTCTACGGCGACCGGTTGAACGCGGCGCGGGAGATGCTCGACGGCGGCCGGGACGGTGGAACAGAGCTCGACGTGCTCTGCGGGGACTACCTCGCCGAGCTGACCATGCTCATCCTGGCGAAGGCGCAGGCCAAGGACCCCGAGGCCGGGTACGCGAAGACGTTCCTGACCCAGATGCGCGACGTCCTCGGCGACTGCGTCGCCCGCGGGGTCAAGGTCGTCGCCAACGCGGGCGGGCTCAACCCGGCCGGGCTCGCGGCGGCCGTCGAGGAGCTCGGGACCGGCGCGAAGGTCGCGTACGTCGAGGGCGACGACCTGCGCGGCGCGCTGGAGGAGATCACGCCCCCTGTCGCGGGCAAGCCGGTGTCGGCCAACGCGTACCTCGGTGGCTGGGGCATCGCCGAGGCCCTGGCCGCGGGGGCGGACGTCGTCGTCACGGGGCGCGTGACGGACGCGTCGCTCGTCGTCGGCCCGGCGGCGTGGTGGCACGGCTGGGACCGTTCGGACTTCGATGCCCTGGCGGGCGCCGTCGTCGCGGGCCACGTCATCGAGTGCGGCCCGCAGGCCACCGGCGGCAACTACGCCTTCCTCGACGAGATCACCGACCGGCGCTACCCCGGGTTCCCGATCGCCGAGGTGGAGGCCGACGGGTCGTCGGTGATCACCAAGCACCCCGGCACCGGCGGGCTGGTCTCGGTCGGCACCGTCACCGCCCAGCTGCTCTACGAGATCGCCGCGCCCGCCTACCTCGGCCCCGACTGCACGACCCACTTCGACACCGTCGCGCTGTCCGAGGACGGCGAGCACCGCGTGCGCATCAGCGGTGTGCGCGGGTCGGCGCCGCCGCCGACGCTCAAGGTCGCGCTCAACGACGCGGGCGGCTACCGCAACACGATGACCCTCGTCCTGACCGGCCTCGACATCGAGGCGAAGGCGGAGCTCGCCGAGTCGCTGCTCTTCGACGTGCTCGGCGGCCGCGACCGCTTCGCCGAGGTCGACGTGCGCCTCCTGCGCTTCGACCACCCCGACGCCGCGAGCAACGCCGAGGCCACCGCGCACCTGCGCGTCACCGTGAAGGACCCGGATCCGCGCGTCGTCGGGCGCTCGTTCTCCAACGCGACGATGGAGCTCGCGCTGGGCGGGTACGCCGGCTTCCACACCACGACCCCGCCCAGCAGCGAGTCGGCGTTCGGCGTCTACCGCCCCGCCGCCGTGCCGCGCACCGCGGTGACCCACACCGTGGTCCTGCCCGACGGCACCCGCCGGACGGTCGCCGACCCGGCGACGACGTCCGACGGGGCGGTGTCGGCGGTGTCCGAGCCCGCCGCCCCGCCGGAGGGCCCCGCGGCGCGCGTCCCGCTGGGTCGCGTCGTCGGCGCGCGCTCGGGCGACAAGGGCGGCGACGCCAACATCGGGCTCTGGACGCGGACCGACGCGTCGTACGCCTGGCTGCGCGCGTTCCTGACCGTCGAGCGCGCCCGCGAGCTCCTCGGCCCCGAAGCGGCGGACCTCGCGATCGACATCCACGCGCTGCCGAACCTGCGCGCCCTCAACGTCGTCGTGCACGGGATCCTCGGCGACGGCGTGGCGTCGTCGGTGCGCCCGGACCCGCAGGCCAAGGGCCTCGGCGAGTACGTCCGCAGCCGCCTCGTCGACGTCCCGACCGCTCTCCTCGAGGCCGACTGAGCGACTCCACCCGACATAGGCGCATGATCGCGTCGAGCCGGACGGTCGGCCTCGACGCGATCTCGGGCCTACGTCGCGCTGACCAGGGGCGTCCTCGCTCTGACGGAAACGCTTCGGAAACCGAAGCATGTCCACCGAAGTGCCGCTAGGGCGTCCGCGGGTGCTTGGCGACGCGCGCGTCGGGGCCGGGGAAGACGAGGCTGCGGTGCTCGTCACCGACCCACTGCACCCAGTACGGCGGGCTGCCGTCGACGTGGTCGACCGCGACGATCCGCCCCTGCCGCCGGGACGACGCGTCCGTGAGCCCCTCCACGATCAACCAGTTCCCCACCTGCGCTTGCACGCCGCACCTCCCCGGCCGGTTCCTCGCTGCTCCCAGCATCGGGTGCGAGCGGCCCGCGGACCAGGGACCTCCGACCCTGGGCGGCGCGCGTGAGCCGACCCGACCCGGCCCTCAGCGGGCCGGGACCGCCGGGGTCGAGGTGACCGGTCCGGGCGCGCGGGTCTCGGCGGTCGCCGGCTCGGTGGCCTGCGTCCGCGCGCCCGGGGCGGACGCCGGCGGCGTCAGCTCGGGCAGGAGCGGCTGGCGCGGGGTGCCCCCGCCACCGACGCTCGTCGGCGAGTTGTTGTCGACGGCGGCGAGCGCGGTCCGGAGGCGCTGCAGGTCCCGGCTCCACGCGTTCGGCGCGGAGGCGTAGACCTCGAAGTCGAGGCCGTAGTCGTTGCGGAACTGGGTCCGCGTGTTGCCGCCGGGCCCGTGCTCGGCGTTGAGCGCGAACGAGGGGCCGTAGGTGTCGTCGACGACGTAGGCGCCGTAGTTCTGCAGCGTCCACGCGATCTGCCGGGCCGGCTCGGTCTGCAGGCCGAGCGAGGCCAGGTCGACGTCGGGCGGGATCGCGAGCAGCGACCCCATCCGCATCGCCGTGTTCGTGTTCCCCGTCGCGGCGCCGTACCAGCCGACCGCGTAGCTGTCGGACTTCACCGCGGGCCAGCGGAAGCACTCGCTGCGGGTGGCGCACTGCGCCAGCTCGCCGCGGGCGTAGAGGTTGATCTTCAGCGCGTGCCGCGGCCCCTGCTCGCCGGGACGCAGCTCGCCGACCCGGATCGAGCCGCCGAGCCCGCTCATCCCGGACCCGCCGTGGGAGCCCTGGATGCCCGGGCCGTAGATGTCCTGGTCGGGGTACCGGACGTAGCTCGTGGCCGGCCCGCCCGCCGCACACCGCGCCAGCGGCTGGGTGGAGACCACGGTGCGGCCGTCGGCCGCCAGGAACGAGGCGCTCTGGTTCTTGTTGTCGCTCGGCAGGACGTAGTTCGCCGGGATCGGCACGGTGGCGAGCACCGTCTTCTGGGTCTTGCAGCGGTTCCCGCCCCAGCCGCCGGAGCTGGCCAGGACCTGCGTCAGCGGGGCGCCCGGGCTGAGCACGATGGGCTCGTCGTCGATCTGGGGCACCCGGGAGCCGGTGTCGTTGCCCGGGATCGCGGGCAGGTTCGCCGGGACGTAGACCGCGCCGCTCCCGATCGGCATGTTCCAGATGCTGCTCGACGCGAACGGCTGACGGAGCGGGTCGCGTCCCCCGCTCGGCGGAGCGGTGGTCGTGGTCGTCGGCGGAGCGGTGGTCGTGGTCGTCGGCGGAGCGGTGGTCGTGGTCGTCGTCGGCCGCGGCTTGGCCGCCCGGTCCGGCCCGGCGTCGGCGCCGGCCACCGGGGCCGACGTGATCGACAGGACCGTCAGCGCCACCACGGCGGCACCGGACAGCGCGGCGAGGTAGCGCGTCCGGTGGCGCCGGGGAGAGGTCGATCTCGAACCCACGATGTGCTTCCTCCCGGCCGGTTCCGCCCGGGGTCGTCCGGCCCCGGTGGCTGTTGGACGGTGGGGTCGGCACGGCTCACGCGGCCGTTACGCCTCCGCCCCGAGATTCGGCCGGACGGCCGGGGACGCGATCTGTTCGGGCGAAGGTCCGAGGCGGCCATCCCGGCGATCGTGCGGGTGATTTCCGAATTCGGCGGAGCGCACCGAGAACGGAGACACATCGAAAGTCCCTGTCTCTCGACGGGACGGTTTCCGCAGCTCGGGGTGCCGCCGAACGGCCCCATTCCGCTCCGGGCCGCACCCCCGTCCTCGGCGCCGTCGTTGATGCGCGAGAGCCGCTCCCCCCACCACGGAGAATTCACTTGATCATTCTCGGGATCATTCTCATCGTCCTCGCCTATCTGGCGCCCGTCCCCGCGTTCGTCGGCACCATCGGCTGGATCCTGCTGATCGTGGGCCTGGTCCTCACCGTGCTCGGCGCCGTCGGCCGGCCCGTGGGACGACGCCGGACGTACTTCTGAGCCGACTCCGCCACCGGCGGCGCCGGGACCGTTCGGCACCGGCGGCCGCCGTGGCACGGTGGGCGGGAACCGCCCGCCCCGGAGGTGCCGCGATGGTCGACGTCGACGTCTTCGATCCCGCCGTCTTCGCGAAGGGCGTGCCGCACGAGGCGCTGGCGCGCCTGCGCGACGAGGCGCCGGTGGCGTGGCAGGACGAGCACGCGGTCGGGGAATGGCCGGCCGGGCCGGGGTTCTGGGCGGTCACGCGCTACGACGACGTGCGCGCGGTCCTCCGCACGCCCGAGGTGTTCAGCTCCTCGCTGGGCGCCACGCAGATCCGCGACCCCGAGCCCGAGGACCTCCCGTTCATCCGCCGGATGATCCTCAACATGGACCCGCCGGAGCACGGGCGGGTCCGCAAGCTCGTGACCGCGGCGTTCACCCGGCGGCGCCTGGAGCGCTTCGCCGACACGGTCGCCGAGCGCGCCCGGCGCCTGCTCACCGACGTCGCCGGCGACGGCCGGTGCGACCTCCCCCGCCAGGTCACCGACGACTTCCCGCTGACCAACCTCGCCGACCTCATGGGCGTTCCGGAGTCCGACCGGCACCTGCTGCTCGAGTGGACGAACCGGGTCATCGGCTACCAGGACCCCGAGCACGCGCACGTCGTGCGCGACGAGCACGGCAAGCCCGTGAACCCGCGCTCGCCGGCGATGCTGGCCGAGATGTTCGCCTACGCCGGTGAGCTCGCCGACCACAAGCGCCGGCACCCCGCCGACGACGTCATGACCGCGCTCGTGCAGGCCCGGGTCGACGGGGAGTCCCTCGACGACACCGAGCTGCAGATGTTCTTCTTCCTGCTCACGGTCGCGGGGAACGACACGGTGCGCTCGGCGCTGCCCGGCGGGGTGCTCGCGCTCGTCGAGCACCCCGAGCAGTACCGCCTCGTGCGCGAGCGCCCGGACCTCGCGGCGGGCGCGGTCGAGGAGATGCTGCGCCGGCACCCGCCCGTGCTGACCTTCCGCCGGACGGCCGCCCGCGACACCGTCCTCGCCGGCACCGCGATCGCCGCCGGCGACAAGGTCGTCGTCTACCACGTGTCCGCGCACCACGACGAGCGCCACTTCGCCGACCCGTTCCGCTTCGACGTGACGCGCACGCCGTGCGACCACCTCGCGTTCGGCCAGGGCCCGCACCTCTGCCTCGGCGCACAGTTCGCGCGGATGCAGATGCGGGCGTTCCTCGCCGCGTTCACCGAGGTGTTGCCACAGGTCGAGCTGGACGGGGAACCTCGGCGTCTGACCTCGAACTTCATCAACGGCGTGACCCACCTGCCGTTGCGCTGGTGACGGGAGGGACGAGCACCGTGCCGTACTACCGCCGGGTCGGGGACGTGCCCCGCAAGCGACACACGCAGCACCGCGACGCCGCGGGCGCGCTCTACGCCGAGGAGCTCATGGGCGAGGAGGGGTTCAGCTCCGACTCGTCGCTGCTCTATCACGTCGGGCTGCCGTCGGCGGTGGTCGACGCGAGCCCGTGGACCCCGGGCGACCTGACCACCGCGATGAACCGGCCGCTGCTGCCGCGCCACCTCGCCCTGCACACCCTGTTCGAGGAGCAGGAGTGGAAGGCCGTCGACCCCGTCACGGGCCGGCGGCTCGTGCTGGGCAACGCCGACGTGCGCATCTCCTACGTCGTCGCGGGCGAGACGTCACCGCTGTACCGCAACGCGGTCGGCGACGAGTGCGTCTACGTGGAATCGGGGCAGGGCGAGGTCGAGACCGTGTTCGGCACGCTCCCGGTCGCGGGCGGCGAGTACGTGGTCCTCCCGCGGGCGACGACGCACCGCTGGGTGCCCGGCGGGGACGAGCCGCTGCGGTGCTACGTCATCGAGGCGAACTCGCACATCCGCCCGCCCGCGCGGTACCTGTCGCGGTACGGCCAGTTCCTCGAGCAGGCGCCCTACTGCGAGCGCGACCTGCGCGGTCCGGGCGACCCGCTCGTCGTCGAGGACACGGACGTCGAGGTGCTGGTCAAGCACCGCGACTCGCGCGGCGGCATCGGCGGCACCCGCTACGTCGTGCCCACCCACCCGTTCGACGTCGTCGGGTGGGACGGCTGCCTCTACCCGTACACGTTCGCCGTCGCGGACTTCGAGCCGATCACGGGACGGGTGCACCAGCCGCCGCCCGTGCACCAGGTGTTCGAGGCGGACAACCTCGTGATCTGCAACTTCGTCCCGCGGAAGGTCGACTACCACCCGCTCTCGGTGCCGGTGCCCTACTACCACTCCAACGTCGACTCCGACGAGGTCATGTTCTACTGCGGCGGCAGCTACGCGGCCCGCAAGGGCTCGGGCATCGGCCAGGGCTCGGTCAGCCTCCACCCCGGCGGGCACTCCCACGGGCCTCAGCCGGGCGCGGTCGAGCGGTCGCTCGGGGTGCAGGAGGTCGACGAGCTCGCCGTCATGGTCGACACGTTCCGTCCGCTGGAGCTCGGCGAGGGCGGCCTGGCCGCCGACGACGGCCGCTACGCGTGGACGTGGGCCGGGCGCGGCCCGGACGGCCCGGTCGACCCGCGGGCGTGAGCACCCGGTCGCTCAGCGGTCGAGCCCGGCGAGGAGCAGCTCGAGCGTGAAGTCGAACCGCTCGTGCCCCTCGCCCGCGGCCAGCTCGTCGGCGTGAGCGACGACGTTCGGGAAGCGGTCGGCGGGCAGCATCCGGAAGCGGGCGACGACCTCGTCGCGGTCGAGGAGCCGCTGGTCGGTGCTCGCGTCGGCGTGCCGGCGCAGCGACGCCTCGAGGCTGTAGGCGCCGACGTAGAGGAACGCGGCGTCGATCGCCCAGGCGGCGCTCCGGGGCGCCACCCCGCCGGCCAGCAGGATCGCGAGCAGGCCCTCGTTGAGCCGGAGCGCGTCGAGGCCGTGGGGGGCGGTGGACAGCGCGGCACCCGAGATGCCCGGGTAGCGCAAGTACTGGTCGCGCAGCTGGCGGCAGACGTCGAGGAACTGCTCGCGCCACCGGACGGGGTCGGCCTCGGGCAGCGTCACCTGCGCGCACAGCTCGCCGATCAGCAGGTCGTCGAGCTCCGCCTTGTCGCGGACGTGGGCGTACAGCGAGGCCGGGCCGGTCTCCAGCGCGGTGGCGACCCGGCGCATGGTCAGCGCGTCGTACCCCTCGGCCGCGACGAGCCCGAACGCGGCCTCGACGATCCGCTCGACCGTGATCGGCGGCTTGCGGGCCCGCGTGGCGCGCCGCGGGGCGTCGAGCGCCGCGATCCGGGCCGCCCACTGGTCACGCGTCACGGGGGCTCGCTCCGGCATGGACCGAGCCTAGCAGTTGACACGAACATCGGTCGCGTTTAGAACAGTGTTCGTGCCACGAACACTGGACGCTCCCAGGTCGCTGCGCGAGGCGTGGGTGGCCCTGACCGGGCTCTCGGCGGTCTTCCTGTTCGAGATGCTCGACAACTCGATCCTCAACGTCGCCCTGCCGACGATCGGCCGCGAGCTGGCGGCCTCGACCGTCGCGCTGCAGTGGGTGACCAACGTGTACGCGGTCGTCTTCGGCGGGCTGATGCTGGTGCTGGGCGCCGTGGCCGACCGCTTCGGCCGCCGCCGCGTCATGCTCGTCGGCCTCGTCCTGCTCGCCGCGGCCAGCGCGGCGACCGCGTTCGTGACGACCGCGGAGGAGCTCATCCTGGTCCGCGCCGTGATGGGCGTGGCGGCCGCGATGACCACGCCCGGCTCGATCGCGCTCGCCTTCCGCCTGTTCACCGAGGAGGGCCCGAGGATCCGCGCGATCACGCTGGTCTCGACCGTCGGCCTGGTCGGGCTCGCCGTCGGCCCGACGGCGGGCGGTCTCGTGCTCGCGATCGCCCCGTGGCAGGTCCTGCTGCTGGTCAACGTGCCGATCGCCGCGCTCGCGTTCCTCGGCATCCGCGCCGGCATCCCCGCCGACGACCCGGCCGGGCTGCACCGCACCCCCGCCGACGTGCTCGGCGGCCTGCTGGGCACCGGCACCGTGGTGGTCGCCCTCGTCGCGCCCACGCTCTTCGTCGACGACGGCCCCGGCTCGTGGGCGCCGTGGGCGGCGACCGCGGCGACCGTCGTCGGGGCGGCCCTGTTCGTCCTGCGCGAGCGCTCGGCGCGCCACCCCCTGCTGGACCTCGCGCTCGTCGCCCGCCCGCTGGTGTCGAGCGGGCTGGCGTTCAAGGCCGCGGCCGGCCTCGCGATCGCCGGCCTCGGCTATCTGGTGACCCTGCAGCTCCAGCTGGCCTGGGGCTGGTCGCCGGCGATGGCCGCCGTCGGCATGCTGCCGCAGGTCGTGGTCCTCGTCGCCGGCGGACCGTTCGTGAACGGGTTCGTGGAGCGGGTCGGCGTGGGCCGGGCGGCGTCGGTCAGCGCCGCCACCGTCGTGGTCGGGCTCGCCGTCTACAGCCTGCTCGGCGACCTCGGGTACGCCTGGGTCGCCGTGTCGCTGGTGCTCGTCGCCGCCGGGATGCGCGTCGTCGGCGTCGTGGCCGGCTTCTCCGTGCTCGACGGACTGCCCGAGAACCGCACCTCGATCGGCGCCGCGCTCGTCGACACCGCCTCCGAGGTCACCTCCGCGATCGGCATCGCCGTCGCCGGCACCATCCTCGCGGCCCTGGTCACCGGCACCATCACCGCGACGCCCTGGACGCCGGCGCAGAGCGGGCAGTTCGCCGACGCCGTCACCGTCGCGGGCCTCGTGCTCACCGCCGTGTCCGCGGTACTCGTGGGCTGGGCGATCCTGCGCACCTCACGCGCGACCTCGGCCCCGGCTAGCTGACGGGCGTCCCGATCCCCCGCCACCACGGCGACGTCGCCCGGTCCGTGATCGAGAGGTCGACGCGACCGCCGGGGGTGGGGAGGACGAGCGGGACGTCGTGCTCCTCGGCCGCGCGCAGGGTCCGCTCCGCGGGCTCGTCCCACGGGTGGAACCCCAGCACGAAGGTCGCCCAGTGGATCGGCAGCATGACGCCGCCCTTGACGTCGAGGTGCGCCGCGACCGCCTGTTCGGGCGTGGTGTGGATGTCGGGCCAGAGGTCCGCGTACGCCCCGACGGGCATGAGGGTCAGGTCGAAGGGGCCGTGGGCGGCGCCGGTGCGCGCGTGCGCCTCGCTCGGTCCGGTGTCCCCGGCGACGTAGACCGCGTGCGCCGGGCCGGCCACCTTCCACGCGGCCCACTGCGTCGTGTTCCGGCGGAAGGTGCGGCCCGAGAAGTGCCGGCACTCCAGGCACGTCAGCGTCAGGCCGGCGACCTCGAGGACGTCGTCCCAGTCGCCCTCGACGATGCGGTGCAGCGCGACGCCCCACGCCCGCAGGTGCGCGCCGACCCCGACCGGGGCGACGAAGACCGCCGCGGTGTCCCGGGCCAGCGCGGTGATCGTCGGGCGGTCGAGGTGGTCGTAGTGGTCGTGACTGAGGAGGACGACGTCGACCTCGCCGAGCGCCGCCAGCGGGACCGGCGCCGGGTGCAGGCGCCGGGGTCCGGAGCGCGGCACGGGCGAGGTGCGCTCCGACCACACGGGGTCGACGAGCACCCGCCGCCCGTCCACCTCGAGCAGGACGCTCGCGTGCCCGAACCACGTGACGGCGAGCTCGGCGCGCCCGTCGTGCGAGCCGGACGTCACCAGCGGGATCGGGCCGCCCGGCCGCCCGCGCGGCGTGCGCCCGAGCACCATCGTCGCGAGCTGCCGCACCGTGAGGTCCGGGCGCGGGAGGCCCGGTTCCCGGTTGGCGAACGTCCCGCCGCTCGCGTGCGGCGACCGCGCCGCCGCCCGCCGCAGCTCCGCGCGCGACGCTCCCATGTTCCGGCGGACGTGCGTCGCGAGCGCGGCGCCGGCGAGCGCGACGGGGAGGAGCAGGGCGCCACGGGCCATGATCCCCACGATACGGAGACGATCAGCCCGGGCCGGGCCCTCACCGGCCGGCGACGCCGCCCAGCAGCGCGTCGACGATCCGCGCCGGCATCTCGGGCTCGATCGCCTCGCGGGTCAGGACGACGCGGAAGTGCACGGGGCTCACGAGCATCTCGATGACGAGCCGGGGGTCGACGGTGTCGGGGAGCTCGCCGCGCTCGATGCCGCGGACCACGATCTGTCGCGACCGCGAGGCGCGGGTCTCCCAGTAGCGGTCGCGGGCGCACCGGGCGTCGGGGTCGTCGCCGGCGGCGGCGAGCGCGTGCTCCAGTGCGTAGCCCAGCGGGGTGGCGAGGAAGGCCGCGAGGTCGCGGGCGTAGGCGATCAGGTCGTCGCGCACGACGCCGGTGTCGGGCACCCGGAGCTGCTCGGACACCTCGAGCAGCGCGTCGAGCAGCAGGTTCTCGCGGGTGCCCCAGCGCCGGTAGATCGACGTCTCGTGCACCCCGGCCCGCTCGGCGACCTCGGCGATCCGCAGCCCCGCGAGCCCCTGGACGCCCAGGAGCTCGACCGTCGCCTCCAGGACCGCGGCCCGCACCCGGGCCGACCGGCCGCCGGGGCGCCGCTTCACCTCCGTCTCGCTCACCCGCGGCACCCTAACGCAACTCCGCTTGCTTTTCGCGCCGGACCCGGCCCACACTGCTGACGCAAGTCGACTGGACTTAAAGGAGGAGCGATGCAGATCGATCGCGACGTGGCGGTCCCGACCCGCGACGGATCCCCGATCGTCGTGGACGTCTTCCGGCCCGACGGCCACGGACCGTTCCCGGTGATCGCGTCCATCAGCCCGTACGGCAAGGACGTGCACTGGCCCGAGCGCTACCCGCACTACGAGCACGTGCCCCACAACGACCACATGGTCTGGGAGACCCCGGATCCCGAGTGGTGGACCGCGCGCGGCTACGCCCTCCTGCGGGCCGACACCCGGGGCACCGGCAAGTCGCCGGGCCGCATGGACCTGTACGGCCCGCAGGACGCCGAGGACTTCCACGACGTCGTCGAGTGGGCCGGCGTGCAGCCCTGGAGCACCGGGAAGGTCGCGTCCAGCGGCATCTCGTGGCTCGCGATGATGGGCTGGCGCGTCGCCGCGCTCCAGCCGCCGCACCTCGCCGCAGTGATCGCCTGGGAGGGCGCGACCGACCTCTACCGGGAGGCGGCGTTCCAGGGCGGCCTCTACGCCCACGGGTTCATGGAGTTCTGGTGGGCACGCCAGATCGAGCCGCAGCGCCACGGCACCGACGGCGACGACTGGCGCGAGGTGCTCCCGCAGCACCCCCTGCTCGACGACTTCCACCGCGCGCGCGTCACCGACCTCGACCGCGTCACCGTGCCGCTGCTCTCCGCGGGCAACTGGGGCGCGCTGCACCTCCACCTGCGCGGCAACCTCGAGGGCTGGCGCCGGGCCGCGTCGCCGGACAAGTGGCTCGTGGTGCACACCGGCACCCACATCGACCCCTACTACGCCGACTGGGCCGTCGACCTGCAGCTGCGCTTCCTGGACCGCTTCCTGAAGGACCAGCCGGAGCGCATGGACGGCGTGCCCCCGGTGCAGCTGGCCGTCCGCCACGGACGTGAGGTCGTCTGGCGCGACACCACCGACCTCCCGCTCCCGGGCACGCAGTGGCGCGAGCTCCACCTGGGCGAGAAGGACCTCTCCTGGACGGCACCGGAGCCGGCCACCGTCGGCTACCCGGCGACGCTCGACACCGCCCCGGTGACCGAGCCCCTCGAGCTGACCGGCCCCGTCGCGCTGCGCCTGTGGGTGTCGGCCGACCAGGATTTCGACGTCTTCGCCCGGCTGCAGCACCTCGACGCCGACGGCTCACCGATCCCCGCGATCGGCCCGCTCGGCGGGGACGTCCCGATGGCGATGGGCTGGCTGCGCGCCTCGCACCGCGAGACCGACCCCGAGCTCTCCCTGCCGTACCGGCCGTGGCACCCCCACGACCGCGCGGTCCCGCTGACCCCGGGCGAGCCGACGCTCCTCGAGGTCGAGATCTGGCCGACGAGCATCACGCTCGCGCCCGGCGAGCGGCTGCGCCTGGAGCTGCTCACCGAGGACTCCGACATGGGGATGATGGCGCACGACCGCGCCGACCTCCGCCGCCCCGCCACCGGGGTGACCGTCCACGTCGGCGGCGAGCACGCCTCGCACCTGCTCGTGCCCGTCATCCCCGCCGGGTAGCCCCGACCGCGTTGCGCGGCGCCGCGTGGTCCGGCGGCACGACGACCACCGGGCACTGGACGTGGCCGACGAGGCCGCGACGGGTGCTGTGGCGGGGGTGCCGCCAGCCGTGCTCGCCCACCCCCAGCACGACGAGCTCGGCCGCGCGCGCCTGGTCGGCGAGCACCCGGTCCGCCCGGTCCTCGGCCAGCACGACCTGCAGCGTGGACGGGCGCGCGTCGCCGAGCTCCGGCAGGTCGTCGGGCAGGAGGCGGGCGTCCGGACCGGCACGCACCACGACGAGCGGGACCGCGCGCTCGGCCGCCCGGCGCGCCGCGAAGCGCAGGGCACCGCGACAGCCCGGGGTACCGTCGTCGCCGACCACGACGACGTCGCCGCGGCCCGCCGTCTCCGGTGGGACCACGACCACCGGCACCTCGACGTGTCCGGCGAGGCCGCGGGCGACGCCTCCGAGGGCGAGCTCGCCGATCAGCCCGAACCCGTCCGAGCCGACGACGAGCAGCGACGCCGACGCTGCCTGCGCGCGCAGCACGGCGACCACGTCGCCCTCGACGACGGACTCCTCGACCGCGAGTCCGGGGGCCGCCGTCCGGGCCACCTCGGCCATCTCGTCCAGCGCGTGTCGGGCCAGGTCGTGCAGGCCCCGGCGGGCGTCGACCCCCACCACCGACCGCCCCGGGTAGCTCCCGACCGGGGAGACCATCGCGTGCACCAGCCGCAGGGCGACCCCGCGGTCGCGCGCCTCGGCCGCGGCCCACCGCACGGCCGGCTCACCCTGGCCGTGCAGGGGGACCCCGACGACGACCGCCGCGGTCACCGGTTCTCTCCTTCGCCCGCGTCCGGCGACAGCGCGTCGCCGGCGATCTCGGCCGGGCCCTCGCCGTGCAGCGGCTCGAGCGCGGTCACCTGGAAGCGCAGGACCTCCCGCGCCGGCCCCTCACCTTCGACGCGCCAGCCGAGGACCCCCGTGGCGGGCACGGTGAGGCCGCCGAAGGTGCGGTGCTCGAGGATCTCGGCGCCGAACGGCTCGTCGCGGAAGAAGCCGGTGTGCCCGGGGTCGCCCCACCGCGTGGTGGTGACGCGGCGCGGCAGCCCGCCGCGGTGCAGGGTCAGGCGCAGCGCCACCGGGGAGCCGGCGACGGCGAACGCGACGGTGGCGGTGTCGCGGTCCTCCTCGGTCCACCGGACCGCGTCGCACGGCGCCAGCACGGACGGCACGAAGATCGCGCTCATCGTGGCGTGGGCGCGGGCCGCCCGGGCGAGGTCGGGGCCGACGACGGCCGGGTGGAGACGCCGGCCGAGGACCGTGGTCTCCCGCCGCGCGGTGCCCGCGACCCACGCGTCCACGATCCGCACGACGCCGGCCGCCCGCAGCTCGCGGAAGTAGCCGTGCCCCGGCACCGTCACCTCGTGGGCCCGGAACGGCCACCACCCGCGCCCGAGACGGATCTCGCCGCGCGTGGTCAGCCGGACCCCGGTGACGTCGCGGGCCGTCGGCGCCACCGAGCGCTCCGCGTACCGGGTGGCCGGCGGGAGCGCCGCCGTCTCCGTCACGTCCGTCGTCATCTGGTCCCCCTCCGTCGTCCGGGCCCCACCACCGACGACGGTGCCGGACCGAGGAGCCCGGCGGCAGGGCCGGAGGGTCCCGGCGCGGCCCCGGCGGGTCCCGGGCGGACGAGGGACGTCCGGCGGCGGAGGAGGTGACCAGCGGACCTCGACCCGCCCCGTCGGAAGGGCTGGACTCGGACCCCGGAGAGCGACCCTGGAGGGACGAGCGATGAGCACCCCGACCGTCGGCACCGAGCAGGCCGCGCTGCGCGACGCGGTGGCACGGGCGCTGCGGGCTCCGTCGGAGCACAACGCGCAGCCCTGGCGGTGGGTCCTCGGCACCGACCACCTCGACCTCCACGTCGACCCGACGCGCCGGCTGCGCTTCACCGACGAGCGGGGCCACGGCGTGCTGCTCGGCTGCGGGGCCGCCCTGCACCACCTGCGGGTCGCGCTCGGCGACCGGGGCTGGCACACCGACGTCCGCCACCAGCCCGAGGACCGCGAGGGGCGACGCCCGCTCGCCCGGGTCCGCATCCGGCCGGCGACCGAGGCGGACCCGTGGGCGCGCCGGCACGCTGCCGCGATCGACCAGCGACACACCGACCGTCGCCGGTTCTCGGGACGCTCGGTCCCCACCACCGTCCTGCAGGAGCTCGACGACGCGGCCCGGCCCTTCGGCGGCGTGCTCCACCTCGCGTACGGCGGCCACCGCGCGGTGGTCGCGGACGCCATGCGCGAGGCGGCGGAACGACAGCCCCTCCAGGAGGGCTACGCCGCCGAGCTCGACCACTGGACCCACCGCTACGCCGGCGGGCACGACGGCATCCCGGCGAGCGCCCGCCTCGACGGTCCCCCGCCGTCCTACCGCGACCTCGTGCTGCGGTGGTTCCCCCGCGGGACGCTGCGTCAGCCGCGGGCCGGCGCCGACGAGCGGGACGCGTCGGTGCTGGCCGTGCTCACCGCGGTCGACGACAGCCCCGTCTCGGTGCTGCGCGCCGGCGAGGCCCTCAGTGCCGTCCTGCTCGAGGCCACCGCGCAGGGGCTGGGGACGACGCCGATCACCCAGGTCCTGGAGGTGTCGGAGACGCGGGAGCGGGTGCGTCACCTCGTCGTCGGGATGCACCGGCCGCCCGTGTGCGTGCTGCGCCTCGGCTGGCCGGAGCCGCGCAGCGCGCCGCTGGTCCCGACGCCGCGCCGCCCGCTCGCGCAGGTCCTGACCGAGGCGCCTCCCCCATGATGTGCAACTGAAGAGTGGCGACGTCCTCCTCGATGTGCAACGACGCTGCACGCCATCGCCGCCGTGACGGCGGGCGCGCCCACCACCGACGACAACCGGGGGCCTCAGGACGTCGAGCTCCCCGGACACACGCGGCAGCTCCTCGCACTGGTCGCCTGGGCGTCAGGCCTGCGCCGGCACGACGACCACCTTGCCCCGCAGCGTCCCGGCGGTCGCCTCGGCGTGGACCTCCGCGAGCTCGGGCAGCGACACCCGCCGCTCGACGTCGACGCGCAGCTCTCCGCGGTCGACCATCGCCACCAGGCGGGCGAGCAGGTCGGCGTCGTTGCGGACGAAGACGTCGACGGCGCGCACGCCGCGCGCCTCGTCGGCGGGCGCGGGCGTCCGCGGCACCGTGTTGACGACGACGCCGCCGTCCCGGACGAGGGTGACGAGCGCGCTCAGCTGCTCCGGCTCGATCGAGGCGAGGTTGAGCAGGACGTCGACCGGCTCCGTCACCGCGGACACGACGTCGGTGGCGGTGTGGTCGACGACCTCGTCGGCGCCGACCGAGGTCAGCCGGGCGCTGCTGCGCGGGGTGCCGGTGGCGATCACGTACGCCCCGGCGTGCTTCGCGAGCTGCACGGCGTACCCGCCGACCGCGCCGCCCGCGCCGTTGACCAGCACGCGCTGCCCGGCCGTCAGCTTCGCGTCGTCGAGCAGCGCCTGCCACGCGGTGAGGCCCACCATCGGCAGGGCGGCGGCGTCGGCCAGGGGGATGCTGCGCGGGGCCGCCGTCAGGACCTCGGCCGGCGCGATCGCGTACTCCGCAGCGGCGCCGTCGGGCACCATCGGCAGGAAGCCGACGACCGCGTCCCCGACCGCGAGGCCGTCCACCCCATCACCCAGCGCGTCGACGGTGCCGGCCACCTCGATGCCGGGGATGTGCGGCAGCGTCACCGGGAACGGTCCCTGCAGATAGCCGCCGCGGATGCCGTCGTCGACCAGGTTGAACGTGGTCGCGGCGACCCGGAGCCGCACCTCGCCGGCACCGGGGACGGGCGTCTCCACGTCCTCGTAGCGCAGGACCTCGGCGTCGCCGAACTCGTGGAACCGCACGGCCTTCATGGGGAGCCTCGCTCTCGTCCGATGTGCTTCGAACTCGAAGCACCTGGCGCCGACGCTAGACCTGCTTCGAATTCGAAGCAAGTAGACTCCCGTCATGCCCGAGCACCACGTCGACCCGGTCCAGCTCGGCGCCTACTTCGCCCTGATCGAGGTGTCCGGCCTGCTCCGGCACGCGATCGAGCAGCAGTTGCGCGAGGCCGGCGACCTGACGTTCGTGCAGTTCCAGGTCCTGATGCGCCTCGGGCAGTCGCCGACGGGCAGCCACCGCATGACCGACCTCGCCGACGCCGTCGTCTACAGCCGCAGCGGGTTGACCTACCAGGCCGGCCGGCTCGAGGAGGCGGGCCTGATCACGCGCTCCCCCAGCCCGGACGACGAGCGGAGCACCACGGCGACGATCACCGACGCCGGCCGGGCGCTGATCGCGCGGGTGCTGCCGGGGCACGAGGAGGTCGTCAGCGGCATGCTCTTCGAGCCGCTCTCCCAGGACGACGCCCGCACCCTCGCCCGCCTGCTCACGCCGGTCCGCGACCACATGCGCTCGACGCCACCGCGCTCCGCGACGTCGCGCCGCCGCAGGGGCGGCTCCTAGCGAATCCAGCGCTCCGCGATCGCGTCGAGACGCCGCAGCACGTCGCGCTCGGACACCGGGTCCACCCAGAACGCGACGCGGTCCACGCCGACGTCGTCGAAACCGGTGGGGTCGAGCGTGTCGGGGTCGGCGCCGAACGCCGTGAACGGGACGTCGGGCCGGCCCTCGTCGGCGAGCCACGACCGCACGCGCCGGAAGGTCTCGAGGTCGAACCGATCGCGCAGCCAGGCGTCGCCGTGGTCGCGCAGGCGCCGCAGCGCGGCATCGCTCTCCCCGCCGACGTAGATCGGCGGGTACGGGGTCTGCACCGGCTTGGGCCAGCACCACATCGGCCCGAACTCGACGTGCTCGCCGTGGAACTCGGCCTGCTCCTCGGTCCAGATCCGGACCATCGCGGCCAGCTTCTCGTCGAGCACCTTGCCGCGCCGGCGCGGGTCGACGCCGTGGTCGGCGGCCTCCTCGCGGTTCCACCCGACGCCGACGCCGAACAGCGCCCGCCCGCCGCTGACCAGGTCGAGGCTGGCGACCTGCTTGGCCGTGTGGATCACGTCGCGCTCGGCGGGAAGGGCCACGCCGGTGCCGAGCCCGAGTCGCGAGGTCGTCGCGGCGACGACTGCGAGCGTCACGAAGACGTCGATCGTGCGGTGGAAGTGCCGGGGCAGGTCGCCGCCGTCGGGCGCGGGACTCTCGCGGCTCGCCGGGATGTGGGAGTGCTCGGGGACGAACAGCGCGTCGAACCCCCGCTCCTCGAGCGCGGGCCCCAGCACGGCCGGAGCGATGGTCTCGTCGGTGGCGAACAGCACGACCCCGTACTTCACGGCCGCGATGATCGCGGATCACCCGGCGACTTGCCATTCAACTCATCAGTTGAGTACGATTCTAGGACCAACTCCGAGGAAGGACGACCCGATGCAGACCCTCATGGTCGACTTCATCATCTCGCTCGACGGCTACGGCCACGGCGAGGGCTGGCCGGGCTTCTGGGGCCTGGAGGGACCGGAGTACCTCGGCTGGCTCGAGGACCACCCGGAGCACACGGCCCTGTTCGGGGCGAGGACCTATCGGTTGATGTCCGGGTTCGCCGCCGAGATGCCCGCCGAGTTCGCCCCCATGACCGCCCAGCCCAAGATCGTGTTCTCCTCGACCCTCGAGGAGCCGCTGACCTGGGCGAACACCGAACTGGTCACCACCGACCCCGTCGACGCGCTCCGCGCCCTGAAGAGCGACCACCCCCGCCCGCTGCACACCGTCGGCAGCCTGACCCTCACCCGGGCGCTGCTGCGCGCCGGCATCGTGGACCGCTTCCGGGTCGTCGTCTTCCCGGTGATCACGGGCGTCACGGGGCGGGAGCGGATCTTCGACGGCTACCCCGACATCGCTCTCGACCTGGTCGAGAGCCGGACGTTCGACGGGCGCCTCCAGCTGCTCGAGTACGTCCCGACGCTGATCGACGGGCCGCCCGGCGGCTGACCGGATGCCCTAGTGCCCGGCCAGGAGCTTGACCGCGACGACGAGCCCGCCGATGGCGACGTTGACCGCGCCCGACACGAGCGCCGCGACGAGCCCGGCGCCCATCCGGCGCCCGATCCCCAGCCCCCACGCGAACATGATCGCCAGGGAGATCCCCGCGGACACGTAGAGCGCGGCGGTCAGCTCGAGGGCGCCCAGGGCGGACAGGGCGATGAGGAGCAGCGGCCCGACCGCGGCGATCAGCAGCGCGCTCGACACGAACAGCATCCGGCGCAGCTCGTGGCCGCGGGGCCGGTGCCCGTACGCGGCGAGGTGGGCCTGGTGGTCGGCGGCGATGGTCGCGAGCCAGAGGCCCAGCACCGTGCCCGCGACCGACAGCGCCGCCGCGCCCGCGCTCTCGGCCCCGCCCGCGGCGAGCCCGAGCACGACCGCGACCACGGTCAGCTCGGCGTAGATGCGCTCCTTGAGCCGCTCGGCGAGCACCGCCACCGGCGGGTGCTCGGACACGTCCCCGGTGGAGGTCACGGGCACACCGTAGGGGTCGAGATCGCGTTCGCGAGACGGAAACGCACCCCCCGCGGCCGCGATCACCGCGCCACCCTGGGACCCCACCGAGGACAGGAGTGGACCGTGACGCGCATCCGGACGACCCACGTGGGCAGCCTCGTCCGCACGCCCGAGCTGGTCGAGATCATGCGGGCGCGCGAGTACGGCGAGCCCGTCGACCCCGACCGGCACGCCGAGGTGCTCACCGCGGCGGTCGCCGACGTCGTGCGGCGCCAGGTCGAGATCGGTCTCGACGTGGTCAGCGACGGCGAGTACGGCAAGTCCGACAGCTGGTCGCGCTACATCCGCGAGCGCCTGGGTGGGTTCACCGCGACGGCGGCCGCACCGGAGGCGGGCCGCTCGAACGTGCCGCCGGGGACCGACAAGCACCTCTTCGGCGAGTTCTACGCCGAGTACGAGGCGGGGCAGGGGTTCGTCGGGGGCGGCGGCGAGTGGCGCGCGACGGGCCCGGTGCACTACACGGGTGCCGCGGCGGTCGGGCGCGACATCGCGAACCTGACGGTGGCGCTGCACGGTGGTGTCGAGGGCTTCCTGCCCGTCGTCGCGCCGGCGAGCGCGGTCCCCCGCCCCACGCACGACCACTACGCCTCGGACGAGGAGCTGCTGTTCGCGGTCGCCGACGCGCTCAACGAGGAGTACCGCGCCGTGGTGGACGCGGGTCTCGTCGTGCAGATCGACGACGCGCACTTCGCGATCGCCTACGACACGATGCGCGGGGACCTCGCCGCCTACCGGCCGTGGGCCGAACTGCGCACCGAGGCGCTGGTCCGGGCCCTCGACGGCATCCCGGCCGAGCGCGCGCGGTACCACGTCTGCTGGGGCAGCTGGAACGCGCCGCACGTCGGCGACGTGCCCCTGCGCGACATCGTCGACCTGATCCTGCGGGTGCCCGTGCGCACCTACTCGCTCGAGCAGGCCAACCCGCGCCACGAGCACGAGTGGCGGGTCTGGGAGGACGTCACGCTGCCCGACGACAAGGTGCTGATGCCGGGCCTGGTCAGCCACGCAACCAACGTCGTCGAGCACCCCGAACTGGTCGCCGAGCGCATCGTCCGCCTCGCGAAGCTCGTCGGGCCGGAGCGGGTGGTGGCGAGCAGCGACTGCGGCTTCGCGCAGGGCCCGCTGGTGCGCCGCGTCCACCCGAGCGTCCAGTGGGCGAAGCTCGAGGCCCTGGTGCAGGGGGCCCGGCTCGCCGAGAAGCGGCTCTGAGTTCGTGACCGTTCTGTGATGTAGCGGCGGGTGTTCTCGGGGCCGTCGCTGTCGGGGGTCGTGGCTACATTCGAACACATGAGCGAACAGGGTGTGCGAGGCGGCCCGGTGGCCGACCTGGATGCCCTGTCGGCGGGGCCGGAGCTGCTCGCGGTCCTCGACGACCTCTCCCCGGACACGTTGACCGGAGACGAGCTGGCCGCCTACGTGCGGGCGTGCGCGCGGCTGACCAACCACGGCACCGCGCGGTTGCTGGACGCGATGCACCACCTCGGGCGCGCCCAGCACGGGCGCCGCGACCGCCGCCAGGTACTCGACGAGTACTCCGGTGACGAGGTCGCGGTCGCCCTCGGCTGGTCGCGGTCGATGGCGTGCCGCAAGCTCGACCTCGCCGACGACCTCGCCGCCCGCCTGCCCGCGGTCGGTGAGGCGCTCTGGGACGGCTGGCTCGACGAACCCAAGGCCACCCGGCTGTGCGAGTGGACCCGCGACCTGTGCGACGACCACGCCCGCCACGTCACCCAGGTCCTGCTGCCCGAGGCGCCGTCGTTGCCGGTCGGGGAGCTGATCCGGCGCATCGAGCAGATCGCCACCGCGATTGACCCCGACTGGGCCGCGCGCCGCGAAGCCCGCGCGGCGAAGAACCTGCGGGTGACGCTGACCGCGAACCCCTCGGGCACCGCCACCTTCGCGGTCTGCGACACCACCGCGCCGCGCGGGCTGGCCATGCGCGACCGCTGCGACGCGATCGCCGCCGCGGTCCGCGCGCTCGGGGTGCGGCTCCCGGTCGGGGACCTGCGCGGCGAGGTCGCCGCCCGCCTGCTCGACGGCTCCAGCGCCGGACTCACCGACCACCAGATCATCTGCATCCTCGCCGCCGAATACCACGCCGCCGGCCAACCACCCGAACCCGACGACGAACCCGGTGACGAGCCGGACGGTGACGAGCCGGACGGCGACGAGCCGGACGGCGACGAGCCGGACGGCGACGAGCCGGACGGCGACGGCCCCGACGGGCCGCGCGATGACGGACCCGACGACCGCGGACCCGACAACGGGCCGGCTGGCGGGGCACCGACCGACGACCGGCGCGAGACGCCCGACGACGCCGGACAACCCGGCGATGGAGATCCGCACGACGAGGGCCCCGCCGCTGGTGAGGGCACCGCCGCTGTTGACGACGCCGAGGCTGGTGAGCACGCCGAGGGCGAGTCAGCCGGTCAGGGCGTACTCGACCTGCCCGGTCTACCCGAACCCGGTCTACCCGACCCCGAGCTATCCGACCCCGACCAGCCGGAGGAGCCCGACGAACCCGTTGAGCCGCCGGTGCCGGAGTTCCCGCCCGAGATCGACGGGCCCGACCCCGGACCCGGACGCGTCCGCACCGGCACCAGCGAACTGCGCCTACGCCTGACCACCGCGCTCGGACTCGACCAGTACCCCGCCACCGTCCCCGGCTACGGCACCGTGCTGGCCCACCACGCCCGCACCCTGCTCACCGCCGCCCACCACGGCGAATGGCGCATCGTGCTCACCACCCCCGACGGCCACCTCCAGCACGTCCTGCTCGCCCGCCGACGACCAGCCCGCCCCCGCAGCGACCACCAGCCGCGGGGGCCAGGGCAACACCGAGCCATCGTCGAACTCCAGGTTCCGACGACACTGCTCGCCGCCCTCGACCCCGACGCCCACCCCACCTGGACCGCCCTGCTGCGCGAACTCCAAACCCGACTCAGCGACCTCACAGAGCTCGACGCGCCGGGCCCGCCCCGTGCGAGCCTCGCCGACCAGCTGCGGCGCCGCCTCAGCGCCGAGACCGAACGCTGGACCCGGGTCCGCCGACCGGTGCTGCATCATCCCCTGCTGCCACCGCCCCGCCCACCGCGCCGAGCTCGACCACACCCACGACTGGGCCCACCACGGCCCCTCGGCGCACTGGAACCTCGGCGTGCTCGACACACACCACCACCGCGCCAAACACCACGCCCACTGGCAGATCCAGCAACCCGCCCCCGGCCACTTCGCCATCCGCACCCGCGCCGGACAACGACTCCACACCACCCCGAAGAAGATCCTCGACAAGCTCCCCGAACCCCGCCCCGCGCACCGGCCCCGACCCCTGCCCGACGACGGCTGGCGCACCCACCCCTACAACGAGGCCGACGCCGACGCCGACGCCGCCGCGGACGCCCAGTGGCGACACCAGTTCCTGCGCCGCACCACCGGCGCCACCACCACCAGCAAGGCGCGCACGACCACCACGAGCAGCAGGACCGCCACCGTCCCCGCTGTCCACGACCCGAACGACCCACCGCCGTTCTGATCGGCCGGGACAGACCTCGAGAGCGAGCCTCGAGCTACTTCACTCCCCGGTGTGCGCTCACGAGCGCCGCGCCGACGTGATCGCCCACGGACGTCAGGCCCGCGACGACGCCGTCGATGTCCGCGCTCGGCCGGTTCTGGCTCAGCTTGAACTTGGCCTCGAGGCGGTCGACGCGCACCTCGACGCCGACGATCGCGCGCAGCTGTCCGGCGACGAACCGCTCGGGCGCGTCGGCGACGCTCCAGGGGTGCGCCCGTCCGGCCTCGTGGTGGTCGGTCAGCGCCGCGACCTGGGCGGCGAGCCAGCCCGAGTCGTCGTGGACGGTCAGCGGGCCGTGGACGTGCACGGTGAGGTAGTTCCAGGTCGGGACGACCTTGCCGTGCTCGGCCTTCGACGCGTACCAGGACGGCGAGATGTAGGAGTCCGGCCCGCGCGCGATGACCAGGGCGTCGCCGAGCACCTCGGCACGCCACTGGTCGTTCTGCCGCGCGAGGTGCCCGCGCAGGACACCGGCCTCCCGGTCGTAGCTCATCGGCAGGGTCGTGGCCATGAGCCCGTCGGTGGTGGCGGTGATCAGCTCGACGGCCCCGTGCTCGGAGAGCAGCCGGTGGACCGCCTCGTCGTCGGGCTCGAAGTGCGCCGGTACGTACATGCCACGACTGTCGCCCTCAGAGTGGCCTGCTGCGAGGGCCACTTCCCGACCAGTCGAGCAGGCCACTACGTGCCGACGACGACCCGCACCTCGTGCACCGCGTTGCGCGCTCCCGCGGCCGGCTGGACGCGACCCTCGGCGTCGGTGGCCCGCGCCGCGAGCACGTGGTCGCCGGGCGGCAGCGCGACGCCGAGGGCGAAGCGCTGCCACGTGCGGTGCTCGCCGCGCGGCTCGAGGACCGCCGGTCGCCAGTGCCCGTCCACCCCGACCTCGACCGTCGCCACCGGGAACGCGCCCCACGCCCACCCCGAGACCGCGACGTCGCCGCCGGTCCGGTCGCCGTCGAGCGGGGTCGTGACCACGCTGGTGACGTCGAGGTCGCGCACCGGCCGCAGCGTGGGGTCGCCGGGCAGGCGGCGCTGGTAGAGGCGGGTCGTGAACAGGTGCTCGGGGCGCTCCTCGGCGATGGTCAGCTCGCGGAGCCACTTGACGTTGTTGGTGCCGAAGTACCCGGGCACGACGAACCGGGCAGGTGCCCCGTGCTCGTCGGTCAGCGGCGCGCCGTTCATGCCGAGCGCCACGATCGCGCGCTCGCGGGCGACCGCCAGCGGCACGTCCTTGCGGTACTCCGTGCACGCGACGTCGTCGAACACCCCGGAGTCGGACCCGGTCGCCCACAGCGCCGAGGCCGGCGCGGCGCCCGCGGCCTCGAGCAGCGCCGCGACCGGGACGCCGTGCCACACCACGTTCGCGGCCCGGCGCACGAACTCGCCCGGCACGAGCGGATTCCCGAAGCACTCCAGCACGGCCGGCACGTCGACCGAGGGCATGGCGCGCAGCGCGGGCAGGTCCAGGTCGAGCGGGGTCGCGACGTCCCCGCCGACCCGCAGCCGCCAGCTCCCGGGGTGAACGTGGGCGACGCCGAAGTGGCCGATCAGGTAGACGTCGTCGACGTCGGTGACGCGCTCGCGCAGGCGCTCGGGACCGGGGATCCGCTTCGTCGTCGTCGCGGGGTCCATCAGCATGCCGGTCACGCCCCCGGAGCCTGCCCGAGGACGGCCCAGCAGTACCAGGCCGCGACGCTACGATACGGCCGGTACGCCTCCCCCAGCACGTCCAGCTCCGTCGCGGTCGGCACCGCGACGTCCCAGCCGGCGGCGTAGCCCTTCCGGATCGAGAGGTCGCCGGTCGGCCAGACGTCGAGCCGCGAGAGCTGGAACAGCAGGAACATCTCCGCGGTCCACCGGCCGACGCCGCGGACCGCGGTCAGCGCCGCGGTCACCGTCTCGTCGTCCTGCTCGACCAGCGCCGCGCGGTCGAGGACCAGCGCGCCCTCCTCGACCCGCCGGGCCAGGTCGCGCAACGACAGGATCTTCGCCTGGGACATCCCGACCTCGCGCAGGCCGGTCTCCGGCAGCGCGAGCAGCCCGGCGGCCGTGATGTCGCCGCCGAGCGCGACCAGCAACCGACCCCGGATGGCCTCGGCGGACCGGTTCGAGAGCTGCTGGTGGGTGATCGCGCGGACGAGGGCGGCGAAGGCGGACTCGGTCGGCGGCGGGAACGTCGGCAGCCCGAACCGGTCGGCCAGCCGCGCGATCGTCTCGTCCCGCGCCGCCAGCTCGGCCGCCGCGACGCGGTGGGGCTCCGAGAACGGCGGCACGGTCAGGGCGTGACGGCGGGGTCGTCCGGCACCGGACCGATGCGGCCCGCGCCGTCGGCCACGTCGAGGCCGGCGATGGCCGCGAGGTCGTCGTCGGTGAGCTCGAGGTCGGCGGCGGCGCGGTTCTCCGCGATGCGCTGCGGGGTGTCGGACTTCGGGATGACGATGTGCCCCTGCTGCAGGTGCCAGCGCAGCACCACCTGCGCCGGGGTCGCGCCGAGGCGCTCGGCGATGCGCTCCAGCACGGGCTCGGCGAGCACCGAGCCGCGCCCCAGCGGGCTCCACGCCTCGGTGCGGATGCCGTGCGCGTCGTGCAGCGCGCGCATCTCGTGCTGCTGCAGGTGCGGGTGCAGCTCGATCTGGTTGACGGCCGGCACCGTACCGCCGAGCACCAGGATCCGCTGCAGGTGACCCGCGCGGAAGTTCGACACCCCGACCGCGCGCGCCCGGCCCTCCTCGGAGAGCTGCTCCATCGCCGACCACGTCTGCACGCACTCGGCGAACGCGTCGGTGGGCCAGTGCACGAGGTACAGGTCCACGAAGTCGAGGCCGAGCCGCTCGAGGCTGCGCGCCTGGCAGTCCAGCGCGTGCTGGCAGCCCTGGTGGCCGTTCCAGACCTTGGTGGTGACGAAGAGGTCCTCGCGGGGGACGCCCGAGGCAGCGATCGCGCGTCCGACGCCGTCCTCGTTGCCGTACACCGCGGCGGTGTCGATGCTGCGGTAGCCCTGCGCGAGCGCCTCGGTCACCGAGGCCTCGGCGTCGCGCGCCTCGGACACCCCGAAGCCGAGCTGGGGCATGCGCACGCCGTTGTTGAGCGTGACCGTGAGACCGACGTCGATGCTCGGGGACACACCGGGCCAACCGGCCCCGGGCGCGCCGCATTCCCCCGGTGGGCCCGGCTAGCCTCGGCCGCGCCGACGCCGACCGGGAGGACGCCGTGCGGATCGTGATCGGGGGCGCCGCCGGGTTCGACGACGTCCCCGTGCTCCGGGAGCTCGCCGACCGCCACGACGTCGCGTTCGCGCCGGACGACGCGGCGCTCGCCGAGCACCTCCCGACCGCGGAGGTCTTCGTCAGCTGGACCTTCCGCGGCTCGGGCCTCGAGCGGCACTGGCCCCTCGCGCGCCGCCTGCGCTGGGTGCACTGGTGCGGGGCGGGCGTGCGGCCGGCCCTGTTCGGCGACCTCGTCGCGAGCGACGTCGTCCTCACCAACGCCCGGGGCGTCTTCGACCGGGCGATGGCCGAGTACGTCCTGGGCACGATCCTGGCCTTCGCCCTGCGCCTGCCCGCCGCGCTCGAGGAGCAGCGCCACCGGCGGTGGACCTACCGGCACTCCGAGCGGCTCGAGGGCACCACCGCCGTCGTGGTCGGCGTCGGCGCCATCGGCCGGCGCGTCGGGGAGCTCCTCGCCGCCGCCGGCGTCACCGTGCACGGCATCGGCCGGACCGCCCGCGAGACCGACACCGTGTTCGGTCGCGTGCACGGCCGCGACGACCGCGTCACGCTTCTCGGGCGGGCCGACTGGGTCGTCGCCGTCATGCCCGACACCCCCGGCACCGAGGGATGGTTCGGCGCCGACGAGTTCGGCGCCATGAAGCCCACGGCGCGGTTCGTCAACGTCGGGCGCGGCAGCACGGTCGTCGAGCGGGACCTCGTCGAGGCGCTGCGGGACGGCCGGATCGCGGGCGCCGCACTGGACGTGGTCGCGGAGGAACCGCTGCCGGCCGACAGCCCGCTGTGGACGCTGCCCGGCGTGATCCTCACGCCGCACATGTCGGGCGACTACGAGGGCTTCGAGGACGATCTGTGCCGCCAGTTCCTGCGGCTCCTCGCGCAGGACGAGGCCGGCGTGGCGCCGGACAACGTCGTCGACAAGCAGGCCGGGTACGTGCCGGGGAGCTGACGGCTGCAACCTCCGCCCCACCCCCGGGGTTCCGGGGGACATGAGCACCGAGGACAACAAGGCCGTCGTCGCCCGCTGGTTCACCGAGTTCTGGGGCAAGGACTTCAACCCCGCGGTCGTCGACGAGCTCGCCGCACCCGACATCCGCTTCGAGTACTCCATGCACGACCCGTGCCGCGGCCGCGACCAGGTCCGCGCGTTCGCCGAGACCTTCCGCGCCGCCTTCCCCGACCTGCACTTCTGGGGTACCGCCGACCTGATCGCCGAGGGCGACCACGTGGTGGGCCGGTGGGAGGGCGGCGGGACGCACACCGGGCCGGCGTTCGACGACCTGCCGATCGGGAGCGTCCCCGCCGGCTCCGGCAAGCAGATGCGCTTCACCGGCGTGACGGTGCTGCGCGTCGAGAACGGCCTGATCACCGAGGAGATCGGGCTCGACGACGGGGTGACCGCGCTCCGGCAGCTCGGTCTCGTCGCCGCGCGGTGACCGGCGCGGGGGTCGCCGAGACGGTGGCCGGCGAGCGGGCGGCACCGTCCGACCCGGACGCCGGCCGCGTCTCGGCGGCCCTCGCCGAGGGTCTCGACGTGGGGTTCGCCGAGCTCTACCGCGCCTACCACGGCGTCGTGTTCGCGGTGGCGCTGCGCACGACCGGGCACCGCGCCGACGCCGAGGACCTCGCCGCCGAGAGCCTCCTGCGCGCCTACCGGGCGCTGTCCGGGTACGACGCCCGCCGGATCCGGGCGCTCTCCCCGCGGCCGTGGCTGCTGACGATCGTGCTCAACACCCGCCGCAACCAGGTCCGCGACGCCGCCCGGCGCCCGCGGGGCGCCGACGGCGAGGTGCCCGAGCGGCCGGTCCCCGGCCCCACCGTCGAGGAGCACGCCGAGCACCGCGAGACCGGCGAGCACCTCGCCGCCTCCCTCGCCCAGCTCACCGACACCCAGCGCCACGCCGTGGTGCTGCGCCACGTCGCCGACCTGCCGATCGGCGAGGTCGCCGAGGTGCTCGGGTGCCCGGTCGGCACCGCCAAGTCCCACGTCTCCCGTGGCCTCACCCGGCTGCGGGCGTGTATCGAGAACGGAGCCGGGACCGCACGCCCGGCGGAGCGAGGATGACGACGATGACCACACCGGACCACGGGGACGCCCTGCTCGCGGGGCTCGCCGCCCTCGCGCCGTCGGACGCCCCGGACCTCACCGACCGCGTCTTCGACGGCTGGCTCGCGGTCCCGAGCCGCATCGGCCCGGTACGGGTCGCGTCGACGCGCGACGGCGTCAGCTTCCTGCGCCGCGCCGCCGACCTCGACGACGAGGGCTTCCGCGCCGCCTACCGCGACCGCTTCGGGCGCCCGCTGCGCCCGGCACGGTCGGTGCCCGACGACCTCGAGGCCGCCCTGGACGGCGACGCCGGCGCCCGCCCGCGCCTGGACCTGCTGGCGCTCACCGACTTCCAGCGCGACGTCCTCGCGGCCACGCGCACGATCCCGGCCGGCGAGACCCGGTCGTACGCCTGGGTGGCCGCCGAGATCGGACGGCCCCGCGCGGTCCGCGCCGCGGGCACCGCGCTGGCCACCAACCCGGTGCCGCTGCTCATCCCGTGCCACCGCGTCGTGCCCAGCCACGGGGACGTCGGGCGCTACATCTTCGGCGTGCCCGTCAAGCAGGCGCTCCTCCAGTCCGAGAAAGCCGAGGAGAAGACCTGATACCGGACGATCGGTAAGCTCGTGACGTGCCCAAACGTCCCGGACCGAACGCCGGACCGACGACGCGGGAGGCCGTGCTCGCGGCCGCGCGCCGCCTGTTCACCGACCGCGGGTACGACGGCACGTCGATGCGCGACATCGCCGCCGAGGTCGGCCTGACCACCGCGGCGCTCTACTACCACTTCCCCGCGAAGGACGCGATCCTCGCGGCGCTCGCGCAGCCCCACCGCGACGAGATCGACGCCCTGGTCGCCTGGTCGCGGGCCCAGGAGAACCATCCGGGCCTGCTCCGCGAGACGGCGCTGCGCTGGGTGGAGAGCGCCGGCCAGGACCGGCTCGACGGGCTGCGCCTCGCCCGGGCCGTCCACCCCGCGCTCGCCGGGGACGGGGCGCTCACGGCGCTCACGGCGCTCGTCGACGACTTCGCCGACCCCGCCGACCCCGTCGACCGGCTCCAGGTCCGCCTGCTGTTCGAGGCGTTCACCTGCGCGGCCCTGGCCGCCGCGCCGGACGACGACCTCGCCACGATCGTCGCCACGGCCCGCTGGATGGTGCTGGCGATGACCGCCGGGTAGCGCCCTCACGGGGACGGGCTCACCGGCAGCTCCGTCGTCCCCCCGAGGACCTCGGAGAGCCGCGCCGGCACCGCGGTCAGCCCCGCGCCATCGAGGGCGCCACGCAGCGAGGCCGGGTCGGCGGCCGGCGGCGGACCGGCCGCGACGACCTGCAGCACGCCCTGGCTCCAGGTCACGTCGACGACCTGCCACGACCGGGCCTGCGCCCACTGCGCCACCACCGGCTGCGCGGCGGTGAGGATCCTCTGGCCGCGGAAGGTCTGGTAGCTCCCGACACCGAGCGGGACGGCGACGGCCACGAGCAGCGCGACCACGACGACGACCGTGCGGGGCCGCAGGCGGCCCACCTCCCGTCCCGTACTGACCGCGGTGGCGCGCACCCGGTAGGCCAGCAGCACCACCGTGCCCGTCGCGATGATCGCGGTGACGTTGGTGAGGAACAGCAGGAGCGCCCCGCCCGCCTGGTCGGGCGCCCCGGACTCCAGCGTCAGGCCCACGACGGCCAGCGGCGGCACCAGCGAGATCGCGATCGCGACGCCGGGCAGGGTGTCCGAGACGTCGGAGCGCACGAGCGCGAAGGCCCCGACCGCGCCCGTCGCGAGCGCCGAGACGAGGTCGACCAGCTTCGGCGCCACCCGCGAGGCGACCTGCGAGTTGGTCGCGGCGACCTCGGGCACCGGACTGAGCAGGCCGGACAGGTACCCGATCCCCACCACCAGGACCGCGCCCCCGACGACGAGCGCGACGCTCGCGAGCATCGCCCGCCGGTCGGCCAGCACCAGGGCGAGCGCGGTACCGAGGATCGGGGTCATCAGCGGGGCGACGATCATCGCCCCGATCACGGTGGCGGTCGAGTCGGCCACGACCCCGGTGCTCGCGATGACCGCGGCCAGCGTGAGCAGCACCCAGAACGCGGAGAGGCCGGTGCGATCGGTCAGGAAGAGCTTGCCGGTGACGCGGTCGAGGTCGTCCTCGGTCACGGGGCCGAACGGCAGCGCGCGCGTCACCCGCCGGACGCTAGGGCGACCGGCGCCCGGTACGGCTCACCCGCCGTGGGTGAGGGGGCTCAGCGGCCGGGGTCGGCCTGCGCCTCCGCGGCCGGGTCCTCGGTGGCCGGCTCGTCGGTGCGCAGCTCCGCCGCCCGCTCCGCCACCCGCCGGAAGATCTCCGGTTCCGACTGCAGCACCGCCAGCCGCCGCCAGTGCTCGAGCACGGTGAACAGCTCCGTGAGGTCGCGGGTCGTGCCCGCGCGGTCGAGCGCCTTCGCGTAGTCGGCGTCGAAGTCCGCCCGGTCCTCGGGCGGCAGCGCCGCGTGGATCGCGGCGGGGGACGCACCCTGGCGCAGGGGATGCCCGCCGGCTGGCTCGTCGTCGATCGAGTAGGTCGCCGTCATCGTCCCGACGATAACGGTCCGCACCGACCGATCCGGGGCGTGCCCCGGTGCGAACCACGGGCATGTCCCCATCGTCTCCGCGCCCCGGCGAGGAGGACGAGCGCCCGCTCGACGCTCACGAGACGCGCGAGTTCGAGCGCATCATCGCCGACTACCGCCGCACCGCCCGCCGCCGCGCGCGGACGGGGCGTCCCTCGCCGGCGGCCTTGCGGTGGCGCACGGTCGTGCTCGTCCTGCTGGCGAGCTCGGTGTTCGCGGTCCTCAGCACCCTGCTGCCCGCGCCGGCCAACCTGTGGTCGGCACCGGTCCTGCTCGTCCTCGTGGCCCTCGCGAGCCTCGTCTGGGCGGTGCGCGCTCGCCGCCGCGCCCCCGGACACTGATCCTCGCGGCGCGGCGTCAGACCTGGGCCTGCTCGCGCGCCAGGGTCACGAAGCTCGTCGCCGCCGGGCCGAGGTCGTCGTCGCGCCGGAGCACGAGGTAGAGGCAGCGTTCGATCGGGTCGCCCTCGAGCCGGACCTCGCGGACGCCGTGGTGCGCGTGGCGTGCGAGGGCCCACGAGCTGACGACGCCGACCCCGTCGCCCGCGGCGACCGCGTCGATCACGCCCTGGTTGCTGTCCCGGATCGTCCACCGCTGGTCGGAGATCAGCGGGGTGCCGCGTGTGGCGAGGGCGTCGGTGAACGAGCGCCGCGTCCCCGACCCCTCCTCGCGCTCGACCAGCGGCGTCGCGGCGAGCTGGGCGACGGTCACCGGCTCGGCGGTGTCCAGCGCGTGGCCGCGCGGCACCGCGAGCACGATCTCCTCGGCCGTGAGGACCTCGGCGTCGAGGTCGTCGCCGTCGGGCTCGGCGCCCGCGAACCCGACCTCCGCGTTGCCGTCGCGCAGGGCGGTGAACACGCCCTCGGAGTCGGTGACGACGGTGTCGACGACGGCCTCGGGGTGCTCGGCGGTGAACGTCTCCACGAGGTCGGGGACGAGGAACTCGCCCGGGACGGTGCTCGCCGCGACGGCCACGGCGGTCGCGTCGGCGTAGGGGTCGAAGGTGTCGTCCTGCTCGTCGGGAGCGGTCATGCGGGCCTCCTCCTGGATCGTCGTGACGGGTGACGGCGTACCCGTCTGCCCGTGGCGCACGCCTCAGGAGATTCGTCGTGCGCGATTGAATGGTGAACAACCAGCCGGGGTACGAGGACGGTGTCGCGGCACCGTCGCCGGGACACCCGCGCGACCGTCGGTCGACGCGGGGTCGGGTCGGGGTCATGCGCGAGGAGCCACCACGATGTTGTCGACTCCCCCTGCGGCCGGCGCGGCCGACGTCACGCTCGTCCCGACCGACACGTTCCTGGTCGACCGGGCGCGCGTCGGCGACCGCGAGGCCTACGCCGCGCTCGTCCACCGCCACCGCGACCGCGTCTACCGGGTCGCCCTGCAGGTGCTGGGCTGTCCCGCGGACGCCGACGACGTCGCGCAGGACGTGGTCATCCACCTCGCGACCGCCCTGGAGCGGTTCGACGGCACCGCCGCGTTCACGACCTGGCTGCACCGGGTCGTCGTCAACCGGTGCCTGAACCACCGGCGCGCCCACCGCCCCACCAGCGAGATCACCGAGAGCGCCCACCCCCGCAGCCGCGGACCCGAGCACGCGGTGGTGACCGCCGCGGAGGTCGCCGCCGGCCTGCGGGCCGTCGCCGCGCTCCCCGACGAGCTGCGCGTGCCCCTCGTGCTGGTCCAGCTCGAAGGGATGTCCTACCGCCAGGCGGCGGCCGTGACCGGGGTGTCGGAGGCGACGGTGCGCGGACGGCTCGCCCGTGCCCGGTACCGGCTCGCGTCCGCCATGGCCGACTGGACGCCTGCCCCGGCGGTGCCGAGGACCGCGCCGGCCGCTGGTTAGCCTGACGGCGTGCCGATGACCGCCAAGTACGCCACGACGTGCGGGGTCTGCGCCTCCGCCGTCTCCCCCGGCGAGGAGATCGCGCGCTCCGGGGAGCGCTGGGCGCACGCGGCCTGCGCCGGCTCGGCGGGATCGGGCGCCGCTCGGACGAGGTCCGCGAAGGCCACGAAGGCCACGAAGCCCCCGCGCCCCGACATGCCGGCCGCCGAGGGCGCGCTCGAGGTGTGGACCGACGGCGCGTGCTCCGGCAACCCCGGCCCCGGCGGCTGGGCCTGGGCCACCCGTGAGGGCCGGCAGGACAGCGGCGGCGAGCCCGGCACCACCAACCAGCGCATGGAGATCCGCGCCGCCCTCGAGGCCGTGCGGGCGCTCGACGGCCCGCTCGTCGTCGTCAGCGACTCGACCTACGTCGTGAACTGCTTCCGCGACGGCTGGTGGAAGGGCTGGATCGCGCGGGGCTGGACGACCAGCGCGAAGAAGCCGGTGGTCAGCCGCGACCTCTGGGAACCGCTGATCACCCTGGTCAACGACCGCGGCGACGTGTCCTTCCGCTGGACCAAGGGCCACTCGGGCGACGAGATGAACGACCTCGTCGACCGTCTCGCCGTCGAGCAGTCGAAGGCCGTCGCCGCGACCTCGTGAGGCCTCAGCGCCTCGTGCGCGCCCACGAGTCGGGTTGACCCCCCGGGGTCCACGGGCGCGCACCCTGTCCGGGCTCGCGGGCGCGGAGCAGTCTCGTGCCATCACCCGAGCTCTCCGAGGAGGCGAGCACCATGACCGCCATCGCCACGGCACCCGAGCAGGCTGCCCGGCTGGACTGCGACCGATGCGGGGTGCGCGCCCTGTCCCTCGCGATCCTCCCCCGCGGTGGCGAGCTCGCGTTCTGCGGACACCACGGCCGGGCCCACCACGACCACCTCGTCGCCGCCGGCGCCCAGATGATCTCGCTGCCCTGATCTCCGCTCCCCGGTGGTGACGTCCGTCCTCACGGTCGTTGCCCCGGGCCAACTACCCTGACCCGGTGATGCTGCGCGCCGGGGTGGTCTGACGGTGCTGCACACCCGATCCCGCCGCTCCGCGACGACCTTCACCACGGCGTCGGTCGCGTTCGTGGCCGCGTGCGCCGCGGCCGGCGTCCCGGCGCCGCTCTACGTCGTCTACCAGCAGACCTACGGCCTCTCGACGGTCGTGCTCACCGGCGCGTTCGCGATCTACATCCTGCCGCTGCTCGCCGCCCTGCTGTGCTGCGGCGCCCTGTCCGACCACCTCGGACGCCGCCGGGTGGCCGTGCCGGCGCTGCTCGCGGGCGCGGCGGGCTCGGTGGTGCTCGCGACCGTGGACTCCGCGGCGCCGCTGCTCGTCGGGCGCGCGGTGCAGGGGCTCTCGGTGGGGCTCGCGCTCAGCGCGCTCGGGGCCTTCGTCGTCGACCTGGTCCCGCCCTCGCGCCCCGGGCTCGCCGGCGCGGTGACCAGCGGGGCGCCGCCCGGCGGCATCGCCCTCGGCGCGCTGACCTCGGGGATCGCGCTCCAGGTCGTGCCCGCGAGCGCCCCGGTCCTGTCGTTCGTGGTGACGGCGTCGGTGCTCACCGCCGCCGCGGTGGCCGTGGTGTTCCTGCCGGAGACGGTCGTGCGGGCACCCGGCGCGGTGCGGTCGCTGCGCCCGGTCGTGCGGGTCCCGCCGACGGCGCGGCGGGTGTTCCCGCCGGTGTGCCTGCTGGTCGCGGGGACCTACGTCCTCGGTGGCTTCACCCAGGCGCTGGCCCCGTCGCTGGTGGTGTCGGTGCTCGACGGCAGTACCGGCTTCGCCGGCCCGCTCAGCGGCGCCCTGGCGGTCGCCGTCTACCACCTCGTCGGGCCGGTGGCCGGGCTCGCCGCCAACCGGCTGAGCGCCGCGCGGGCGCTCGCCGGCGGGGCGGCCGGCCTGGTCGTCGGGATCGGGGGCTACATCGCGGCGATCGCCGTCGGGAGCTTCGCCGCCTACCTCGTCGCGGCGGTCGTGGCCGGCGCCGGCTTCGGCGTCGCGTTCGCCGGGGCCATGCGCACCCTGCTCGACCGGAGCCCGGAGGGCACGCACGCCGGCACCCTCGCCGCGATCTACCTGTACTGCTACCTGGCCGCCGCCGTCGCGAGCCTGCTCGCGGGCGTCGCGGTCGACCTCTGGGGCCTGGCCTCGGTGGCCGTCGGCCTGTGCGCCGTCGTCGCCGTGATGGTGGTGGTCGGCGGCGTCGGGTCGGTGCTCCGGATGCGCCGCCGCTGAACGCTGGACGGCGTCCCGCGGCCCGGGCAACCTCTCGACCATGGCCGAGGACCAGGACCCCGGGAGCACCGTCGCGAGCACCGGCACGGACGACAGCGTCGCGGTCGCGGCGAGCGTCGACACCTCCCACAGCGTCGCGGTCGCCGGGAGCACCTCGACCGTCGGCAGCGTCGGCGTGGCGCGCAGCGCGGGCACGGCCGGCAGCATCGCCGTGGCGGGCAGCGCCGCGACGGCCGGCAGCGTCGCGGTCGCGGGCAGCGCGGCCACGGCCGGAAGCGTCGCGGTGGCCGGCAGCGCCGGCACGGCCGGCAGCGTCGCCATCCTGGGCAGCCTGCTCACGGTGCTCGGGGCGCGGCTGCGGCTGTGCGTGGCCACGCTGGCCTGCGTCGACTGCACGCGCTGCGTGGGCTGCATCGGGTGCGTCGACTGTGTCGACTGCGTGGGGTGCGTCGGCTGCGTCGGCCTGCGCGGCGCGGTCGGGCAGCGGGGTGTGGCCGCCTAGTCCCGCAGCGCCCGTCGGAGGATCTTGCCCGTGGTCGTGCGGGGCAGCTCGTCGAGGAACTCGATGTGCGCGGGCACCTCGTGGGCGGCCAGGCGTGCCCGGACGTGGGCGCGCAGCTCGCCGGCCAGCTCGGGGGACGCGGTGACCCCCGGCCTCAGCACCACGAACGCCTTCGGCACCTGGCCGCGCCGCTCGTCCGGCACGCCGACCACCGCGGCCATCGCGACGGCGTCGTGCCCGCCGAGGCTCTGCTCGATCTCGCCGGGCCCGATCCGGTAGCCCGCCGAGTTGATGACGTCGTCCTTACGGGACTCGAACCAGACGTAGCCGTCGGCGTCCTGGCGGGCGAGGTCGCCGGTGAGCAGCCACTCGCCGCGGTACTTCTCGGCGGTCGCCTCCGGGTTGCGCCAGTACTCGAGCATCGTGGACGGGGTCCGCCGGTCGAGGGCGAGCTCGCCGACCGTGTCGATCACCGGCTCGCCGTCCTCGTCCAGCACCACCGGCGTGAAGCCCGGCAGCCCCTTGCCCAGCGAGCCGGGGCGAATGGGATAGACCGAGGCGCAGTTGCCGATGCAGGCGTTGAGCTCGGTCTGCCCGTAGCCCTCGTTCACGGTCGCGCCGAAGAACTCCTCGCTCCACTTCAGCAGGTCGGCGCCCAGGGCCTCGCCGCCGGAGCAGATCGAGCGGAACGCGAACCCGCCGCCCTCCAGGCCCGACGCGCGGATCACCCGCAGTGCGGTGGCGGGCAGCAGGGTCAGCGTGATCCCGAACTCGCGCATCAGCCACACCGCGCGCTCCGCGGTGAACGCGGGCTCGCGGTCGACGACGACGGGCAGCCCGTGGAACCAGGCGGGCGCGAGGATGTCCATGATCCCGGCGATCCACGCCCAGTCGGCGGGCGACCAGATCACGTCGTGCGCCTGCGGGAAGAACTCGTAGACCGCCTCGAAGGCCGGCAGGTGCCCGTAGACGATCCGATGGGCGTGCAGCGCGCCCTTGGGGTCGCCGGTGGTGCCCGAGGTGTAGATGAGGAAGGCCGGGTCCTCGGCCGCCGTGTCCACCGGCGTGAACTCCGGCGACGCCGCGGCGAGGGCGTCCTCGAACGACTCCGGGCCGCTCAGTCCGATTTCTTGGCTCCCGATCACCAGCAGCGGGATCTGCTCGCCGCCGTCGTCGAGGGCCTCGCGCACGCGGTCCGCGTTCGCCGCCGCCGTCACGACGGCCTTCGCCCCGGCGTTCCGCAGGCGGAAGCGCAGGGCGTCCGGCCCGAACAGCGACGACAGGGGCAGCGCGATCGCACCCATGCGGAACATCGCGACGAAGCCGACGCCGGTCTCGAACGACGCCGGGCTGACGAGCCCGACGACGTCGCCGCGCCCGACGCCGAGGGCCGCGAGGGCGTTCGCGAGCCGGTTCGACGCCGTGGTGACCTCGCCGAACGTGTGGTCGCGCGAGGTCCGGTCGACCTCGACGACCGTGAGCGCCCGCGCGTCGGGGTCCTGCCGGTCGGCGAACGCCACGCCCAGGTTGAACCGCTCCGGGATCGGCAGAGTGGCGAAGTCGACCTGGCGCCAGAGCTCGTCGTAGCTCGCGGCCGGGCGCAGCAACGGTGGTTCCACGACGACTCCCCCGCGATCCCGGAAGTGTGACCTCCTTCACGGTAGGGCGAGGTGGACGTCGCCGAAAGCTGTCTCGATCGTCCGGAGGGCGCACCTCCTGGTGATTTGGCGAAGCGCTCCGTATGGTGTCCGTCACACACGGCGACCGACTCCCACGGCGGACAGGGGTTCACCGATGCATCCCGCTCCGAGCGCACCGCACACCCCGACGGCGAAGGAGACCCGCCGCGTGGCGGCGGCGACGCTGATCGGCACGTCCATCGAGTGGTTCGACTTCTTCGTCTACGGCGCCGCGGCCGCGCTGGTGTTCGGGAAGCTCTTCTTCCCCTCGGCGGACCCGCTCACGGGCACGCTGCTCGCGCTCGCCACCTTCGGCGTCGGCTTCGTGGCCCGGCCGCTCGGCGGCGTGATCTTCGCGCACTTCGGCGACCGGATCGGCCGCAAGTCGATGCTGGTCCTGTCGGTGGTGATGATGGGCGGCGGCACGTTCGTCGTCGGGCTGTTGCCGACCTACGCGACGATCGGGATCGCGGCGCCGATCCTGCTCGTGCTCCTGCGGATCGTGCAGGGCATCGGGCTCGGCGGCGAGTGGGGCGCCGCCGCGGTGATGGCGGTCGAGTACGCGCCCCCGAAGCGGCGCGGGTTCTTCGGGAGCTTCCCGCAGACCGGGGTGCCGGCCGGCATGCTCACCGCGAACCTGTCGCTGCTGATCATGTCCGCGCTGATGTCGGACGAGGCGTTCCTGGCCTGGGGCTGGCGCGTGCCGTTCCTGGCCTCGATCGTCCTGGTCGCCGTCGGCATCGTGATCCGGCTGCGCGTGGCCGAGTCGCCGGTCTTCGAGCAGGCGAAGTCGGCGGGGAAGATCGAGCGGCAGCCGATCGTCGCGGTGCTGCGCCGCCAGCCGCTGAACGTGCTGCGGGCGGCGGGCCTGCGGTTCGCCGAGAACAGCACGTTCTACATCCACACCACGTTCGTGCTGACCTACGGCACCGTGGTGCTCGGGCTCGCGCGCAGCGACCTGCTGCTCGCGGTGATCGTGTCCTCGGCGCTCGGGCTGCTCAGCATCCCGTTCTACGGCTGGGCCGCCGACCGGTTCGGGCGGCGCCCGGTGGTGCTGTGGGGCTCGCTGGTGCTGCTGCTCATGAGCTGGCCGTACTTCTGGGCGCTCGACACGCGTGAGCTGCCCTGGATCATCCTGGCCACCGTCATCGCGGTGAACGTGGGCAACTCGGCGGTCTACGCGCCGCAGCCGGCCTGGTTCTCCGAGCTCTTCGAGCCGGAGGTGCGCTACAGCGGGGCGTCGATCGGGGCGCAGGGCGCGAGCGTGTTCGCCGGCGGGCTGGCGCCGGTGATCGCCACCGCGCTGCTCGACGCGACCGGCGGCTGGGGCTGGATCGCGGTCTACATGTCCGCGATGGTGCTGATCACGATCGTCGCGGCCCTGTTCTCCCCCGACCCGTACAAGGCCTCGACCCGGGAACGGGAGGCGGTCGCCGCCTGAGGCCCGGCTCCCGACCCGGGCGACACCCTTCCGAGATCGCCTCGTTGGACTCTCCGGACCCCCGCCCTGCACGGGGCGTGACCGAGGGACGCTCGGTCACCGGTGGGGTGGACCGTCCCGGGAGGGCGTGCATGTCGGTGGGGATCGCGGTGGGTCCGCAGGACCGGCCGGACGCGGTGCTGCGGGTGCTGCTGCCCGTCGTCGCCGTGGTGGGCACCGTGCCGCCGGCGCTGATCGGCCCGGCCGTCCCCGCGGCCTCGCCGCCGGAGCTGGTGCTCGCCGGCGGGGCCGTGGTGCTGGCCGGGGTGGGGCTGACGGCGGTCGGGGTGTGGCGCCTCCTCGCCCTCGGGACGCGGGTCGCCGCGGGCACGGGCCTCGTCGGCGCCGGGGTCCTGCTCGGCGAGGGCCTCGCCATCGGCCGGGAGATCGCGCCCGCCGGGTGGGCCGGGCCGGTGGTGGGCGCCGCCGGCGGCGCGATCGCGGGCGCGGGACTGCTCGGCGTGATCGTGCGGTGGCGGCACCGGTCGCTCGCCGGCGTGCCGGCCCCGCGCAGCGTGCGCGGGCCGCTGGTCGGTGCGGGCCTGGTGCTCCTGGTGCTCGCGGTGGCGCGGACGTCGGTGCCGGCGTGGCTCGTCGCGGTCGGCGTCATCGCCGTCGTCCTGGCCGGCCTGCCGCTGCTCGTGGCCCACGTCCGCGCCGGGACGCCGCGGGCCGCCCTGGCCGTCGACCCCGTGGTGCGCCCGCCCGGCGACCTCGCGACCCCCGGGTCCGACGACCCGTACGCGACGATCGAGGTGGACCCACCCCCGCCGGTCCCCGCCGCCTGGGGACCCACCCTGCGGGTCCTGCACCTCGCCGGCGCCGAGCCGGAGGCCTCCGCCGAGCTCCACCGCCGTCTCGGCGCCGCCGGGCACGAGGTCACGGTCCTGAGCCCCCGGTTCCCCGGCGCCCACGACCGCATCGAGGCGCACGGCGCCGGCATGGTGCGCTGGACCCACCCCGTGCGCCGCGGCTGGACCCGGCCCGGGCGGATGCTGGGCTACGTCGCGGCGGCGATCCTCGCGGCCCGCGACACCCGCGCCGACGTCGTCGTCGAGGAGCTCGTCGCCTCGCCCGGCCCGCTGGCGCTCCCGCGCTGGACGACGCGCCCGGTGGTGGCGCTCGCGACATGGCTGCCCGACCCGGAGCCGGCGGACCGGTCGGCCTCGCTGCTGCGCCTGCGCTGGTGGGCGATCCGCAGCCACCGCTCGGTCGTCGTCCGCTCCCCCGCCGCGGCCGACGCCCTCGCCGCCGCGCGCTCCCGCGCCCACGTGGCGGTCGTCGGCGAGGGGATCGACCCGGCGGCGCTCTGGACCGCGCCCCGCCGGCGCGGCGACGACGTCGTCGTGCGCGTCGGGCGCCTCGGCGCCGGCCCGGACGTGGTGCGCCCGCTGCTCTACGCCTGGGCGCGCACGGGCCCGGCGATCACCGGCCGGCTCGTGCTCATCGGTTGCGGCGCCCACGAGGCCGTCCTGCGGCAGTGCGCGGTGCAGCTGGGCCTGGGCGAGCAGGTGGAGTTCGCCGCCGAGCCCGACGGCGACGCCCGGCACGCGCGCGTGGCGGCGGCGCGCCTCGCGGTGGTGCCGCCGGGCGCCCCGGAGAAGGCGGCGCGGGCCGTCGCGCTCGAGGCGCTCGCCGTCGGCACCCCGGTGCTCGGCCCGGACACGCCGGCTCTGCGCGAGGTCGTGCCGGCGGCGGTCGGCATCCTGGTGCCCGACCGGCCCGACCCCGCGACGATCGCCGAGGCCCTGCTGGCGGTGCACGCCGACCGGGAGCGCCGGGATGCCGCCGCCGTCCGGGGGCCGCGGCTCGCGCGGGCCCACGACCTCGACGTGCTCGCGGGACAGATCGCCGACGTCTACCTCGCCGCGGTGACCCGGGGCGCGATGGGGCGGGACGGCCGGCTCGTCCGGCACTGAACTTGCCGACAGCGTTGCCCAGGGCAACAATTAGCCTGTGCAACGACTGGAGGAGCCGGGCGATGAGCTCGTCGACGCGGTGATGACGGCGAGCAGGGCGCTGCTGGCGGTGGTGGTGCGCTCGCTCGCGGCCGTCGACGAGGACGTGACGCTGCCGCAGTACCGGGCGCTCGTCGTGCTCGGTCAGCGCGGCGGGATGCGGTCGGCGGAGCTCGCGGCGGCCCTGGCCGTGACGCCGCCGACCTGCACCCGGATGTGCGGGCGGCTCGAGGGCAAGGGCCTCGTGGTCCGCGAGCGCCCCGCCGACGACCGCCGGGCCGTCGCGGTGTCCCTGTCGCCGGCCGGGCGGGCGCTGGTCGACGACGTCAGCCGCCGCCGGCGCGACGAGCTGCGCACGCTGCTCGCGGGCGTGCCCACCGGGCGCCGTGCGGCCGTCGTGGAGGGCCTGCGCTCCCTCGCCGACGCCGCGGACGAGGTGCCCGAGCGGGACTGGACGGACAGCGTGGTGGCCCCGTGACCGCGTCCGTCGACGAGGAGACCCCGGCACCGGGCCGTCCGGCGCGCGCGGCGCGGACGCTGCACCGCTGGCTGACCGCGTCGCGGCCCGGGCTCGTCGGGCTCGCGCTGATCATCGGGGTCGGCGCGGGCCTGGGCGCCGTGGCGTTCCGGTACCTCATCCTGGGCATCACCTGGCTCGTCACCGGGCGGGAGGACTTCTCCGACGCCGGCCGCGTCGCGAGCACCCACCTGCCCGCCCTCGGGCCGTGGTTCCTCCTGCTCGCGCCCGTCCTCGGCGGCCTGCTCTACGGGCCGCTGGTCACGCGGTTCGCGCCGCAGGCACGCGGTCACGGGGTGCCCGAGGTGATGGTCGCCGTGGCCCGGAACGAGGGCCGGATCCCGGCGCGCGTGGCCGGGGTCAAGGCGCTGGCGTCGGCTCTGTGCATCGGCACCGGCGGCTCGGTGGGCCGCGAGGGCCCGATCGTGCAGATCGGGTCGGCGCTGGGCAGCTCGATCGGCCAGGCGCTGCGGGTGCCCGCCGGCCGGCTCGTGCTCATGGTCGCCTGCGGCGCCGCCGGCGGGATCTCGGCGACGTTCAACGCCCCGATGGCCGGCGTGGTGTTCGGCCTGGAGATCATCCTGCGGGCCTTCGCCGCGGAGGCGTTCGGCGTCCTGGTGATCTCGTCGGTGACCGCGAACGTCGTCGCCCGCCTGCTCGTCGGCGACGACACGATCCTGCACCTCCCCCACTACACGCTGGGCTCGTCCACCGAGCTGCTCCTCTACGCCGGGCTCGGGCTGCTCGCCGGGTTGCTCGGGTGGGGGTTCGCGCGGGTGCTCTACGGCGTCGAGGACCTCTGCGACGTGCTCTGGCGCGGCCCCGAGTGGCTGCGCCCGGCCGTCGGCGGCGTCGTGCTGGGCGCGGTGCTGCTGGCGCTGCCGCAGCTCTACGGCGTCGGCTACCCGGTGCTCGAGGACGGGCTGGCCGGGCAGTACGCGGTCGGGTTCCTGCTGCTGCTCCTCGTCGGGAAGATGCTCGCCACGAGCCTGACCATCGGCATCGGGGGCTCCGGCGGCGTGTTCGCGCCGTCGCTGTTCATCGGCGGGATGGCCGGCACCGCGTTCGGGATGCTCGCCGCCGCGCTGTTCCCGGGCCTGCACCTCGCGCCCGGCGCCTTCGGGCTGGTCGGGATGGCCGCGGTGTTCGCCGGCGCCGCCCACGCGCCGATCACCGCGGTGCTCATCGTGTTCGAGCTGACCGGCGACTACGACGTGATCCTGCCCCTGATGATCGCCGTCGTCCTCGCGACCGGGCTGAGCCACCTCGTCTCCCACAAGACGATCTACACGCTCAAGCTGCTGCGCCGCGGCGTCGACATCGACGCGCCCGAGCCCGACCGCGTCGCAGGATCCACCCGCCACGGATGAGGCGCCGGCGGCTGTCCGCCGGGACTGTCGGGTCCGTGGCCGACACCTCCCCCACCGCCCGCCCCGAGATCGTGGCGGCGGTGTCCGCGCTGACCGCCCGCTTCCCCTTCGCCGACGACACGGCGTTCGACGACGCCCGCCGCGGCTACTTGGGCACGATCCCGGACGGTCTCGTGCACGCCGACGACGGTCGGGTGGTCTGGAACGCCGAGACCTGGACCCCCGCCCTGTCCGGCCCGCGGCCCGACACCGTCAACCCGAGCCTGTGGCGGCAGGGACAGCTCGTCGCCCTCCACGGGCTCTTCGAGGTCACCGACGGCATCTACCAGGTGCGCGGGCTCGACCTGTCGAACATGACGATCATCGAGGGCGACCGCGGGGTCATCGTCATCGACCCGCTCATCTCCACGGAGACCGCGGCCGCCGGGCTCCGTCTCTACCGGGAGCACCGCGGCGACCGCCCCGTCACGGCCGTGATCTACACCCACAGCCACGTCGACCACTTCGGCGGCGTGCGCGGCGTCGTCTCCGGTGACGACGTGGCCGCCGGCCGCGTCCCGGTCCTCGCCCCGCACGGGTTCACCGAGCACGCCGTCGCCGAGAACGTCTACGCCGGCGCCGCGATGAGCCGCCGCGCGGCCTACATGTACGGCGCCGGACTGCCCCCGGGCCCGACCGGGCAGATGGGCGCCGGGCTCGGGATGACCACCTCGACCGGCACCGTCACCCTCATCCCGCCCACCCTCGACATCACCCACACCGGCCAGGAAGAGACCCTCGACGGCGTCCGGATCGTCTTCCAGGTCACCCCGGGCACCGAGGCGCCCGCGGAGATGAACTTCCACTTCCCGGACCGGCGGGCGCTGTGCATGGCCGAGAACGCCACCCACACCCTGCACAACCTGCTGACCCTGCGCGGCGCCCTGGTCCGCGACCCGCGCGCGTGGGCCGCCTACCTCACCGAGGCGATCGAGCTGTTCGCCGACGACACCGACGTCGAATTCGCCTCGCACCACTGGCCCACCTGGGGCAGCGAGCGGATCGAGCGACTGCTCTCCGAGCAGCGCGACCTCTACGCCTACCAGCACGACCAGACCCTGCGGCTGCTGAACAAGGGCTTCGTCGGCGCCGAGATCGCCGAGATGCTCGAGGTCCCGCCCTCCCTCGAGGCCGCCTGGAACACCCACGGCTACTACGGCTCGGTCAGCCACAACGTCAAGGCCGTCTACCAGCGCTACATGGGCTGGTTCGACGGCAACCCCGCCAACCTCTGGCGCCACCCGCCGCAGCCCGCCGGACGCCGCTACGTCGAGGTCATCGGCGGTCCGGACGCGGTCCTCGCCGCCGGCCGCCGCGCCTTCGACGCCGGCGACTTCCGCTGGGTCGCCGAGCTGGTCGGCCACCTCGTGTTCGCCGACCCGGGCAACACCGACGCCCGTGAGCTCGAGGCCGCCGCCCTCGAGCAGCTCGGCTTCGGCGCCGAGAACGGCACCTGGCGCAACTTCTTCCTCACCGGTGCCGCCGAGCTCCGCGGCGTCACCGCGGGGACCCCGACCACCACGGCGTCGCCCGACATGATCGCCCAGCTCACGCTCGCGCAGCTCTTCGACAGCATCGCCATCCAGATCGACGGACCCAAGGCCTGGGATCTGACTCTGGCCGCCGACTGGACGATCGACGGCACGGCGTACTGGACCCGGCTCGCCCACGGCGTCCTCACTCACGGCGAGGGCACCGTGCGCGGCGGCTCCGACGCGCGGATCACGGTCGGGCGCGCCGACCTCCTCGCCGTCCTGGCGGGCGCCGCGACGCCCGACGACCTCGCCGCGTCCGGCCGGTGGAGCGTCGAGGGCGCGGGCGACGTCGTCACGACGACGCTCGGCGTCCTCGATCCCCCCGACCCCGGCTTCGCGATCGTCACGCCCTGATCGATGTGCGGTGACCGCCCACGTCGGGGCCATCCCGAACCTGCCGATGGGCTCTAGGGATCGACCAGCCAGGACAGCAGGCGGCCGCGGGACCAGCACCGACCGAGCGCCCGGGCGTGCGTCTCCGCGTGGGTGAAGATCACCAGGCCGAGGATGCTGTGCCCGGAGGCGGGGCGGTCGCCCATCGTCGGCACGGCCGGCGCGACCCCGACGCCCTCGACCGACACCCACGCCACCGGCCGGTCGGTCGCGGCCGCGTCGAGGCACTGCAGGAACCGCAGGCGGCGCTCGAGCGGCAGGGCCGACAGCGTCCACGTCGTGGTGACGACGGGCAGGGCGTCGCCGGGTACGCGGTCGAGCGCGTCCGGGAGCAGGTCGACGGCGTCGCCGCGCAGCAGGGTCCGCGCCGTCGTGGCGGCCAGGGCGATCTGCGCGGCGAGCAGCGTCCGGTCCTCGTCCGGGGGCCGGCAGGCGCGCAGCCAGCGGGCCTCGTCGGGGTCGGCGACGTCGACCGGGTCGAGGTCGATGCCGATGCGTGCGACAACGTCGGGGATCGCCCGGGTCGGGACGGGGCGATCACCCACGACCGACGCCCACTGCTGCACCGGCGACGCGGGGTCGCTCGATCCGGCGGCGTAGGTGACGCCGACGCGGTCGACGGTGAGGTCGAACCCGGCGTCGCAGCCGACGTCGACGAGCCCGATCGCGGTGGCGCCGACGCGGTGCGCGGCCTCGGCGACGAGGGGACGGAGGACGGGGGCGTGGCCGATCGGGGTGCGCACCGGTCGCCGTGCGACGACGGCGTCGGGCGTCTCGCGGAGGGTGTCGAGGGCGGCTTCTGCGGCGGCCTCGTCGTCGTTCGTGGCGTAGGCGGCTGCGAGCGCCGGGGCGCGCCCGGCGAGGGCGAGGTCGTGCAGCGCGGCGAGGACCAGCGCGGGCGCCCGCCGGCGCGCCGGCGCCGTCTCGATGGCCCGCAAGGCGTCGGGGGACTCGCTCAGCGCGATCGCGACGCGCTCGTGGACCGGCGACATCCCGGCCATGTCCACCTCGCCGTAGCGCCGGTACCGCTCCGCGAGCGTGCGCGCCCTCCCCACGCGTCAGTCGTACCGCAGCCCGGATCTGGTTCCGAGCGAAGGGCACCTTCGCTCGAGGGGTGGCCGTCGCCGGAACGGCGCGGAAGTTGTTGAGGCGGTCCCGGCGAACGGGCCCGGCGCTGTCGGGGGTCGGGTCTACGTTCGAACACATGAGCGAATACGTGGTGGGCGCGGCGGAGCGCGACGCGCTGGGCCGCGCCTCGGCCAGCGTGCTCGCTCAACGGCGGGCCTACTTCCAGCGTCTCGAGAGCATCGCCGCGCTCGCTGATCTGGGCACAGCGGTGTCGGCGGGGTACCGCTCGACCGAGTCGCTGATCGCCGACCGGGACAACCTCGACCTCGCCGACGCCAAGCGGCTCGTCATGGAGGCGGCGGACTTGTGCGCGCGGTCGTCGTTGCTGGGCGAGAAGCTGCCGGCGCGGCTGCCGCGCACCGGTGAGGCGCTGTCGGCGGGGCTGATCGACCCGGCGCACGTGAAGATCATCCGGGAGACGATGGCTCACCTGTCGGGGTTGGCGTCCCCGCCGCCGCCGGACGAGCTGCCCGGGGTGGAGGAGACCCTCGCGGAGAAGGCGCAGGTGCTGCCGCCGCGGATGTTGCGGCAGTTGGCGAAGGGGTTCATCGATTTCTACGACCCCGATGGCGCCGCTCCGCCCGACGGCGAGGCGAGCCGTGACGAGATGCACCTGTTGCGGTGCAAGGACGGGTCGCTGGTGTTCAAGGGGACGCTGCACGACCCGTTGGATGCCGAGGCGGCGGTCGAGGTGTTCGGGGTGCTCGCCGCCCAGTGCGGCGCCGACGACGAGCGCACGCTGCCGCGGCGGCAGGCGGATGCGTTCAAGGATCTCACGCAGGACGCCTGCGGCCCGCGAGGTCTGGCCACCGACGCCCGCAAAGAGCACGACAACCCTGATCCGGCGGGCGTCGAGGCCGACGCGCCGACGGAGGCGGACGACGAGGCGGACGACGAGGCGGGCGGCGAGGCGCTCAAAGGCAAGGGCGGCTACGGCACGCTCGACTCCGGGCACCACGTCGACGCCGCCACGGTCCGCCGGTGGGCCTGCGACGCCGAGATCATCCCCATGATCCTCGGCGCCAGGTCCGAACCCCTCGACGTCGGACGCAGCCAGCGCACCGCGCCCGATGCCATCCGGCGGGCCTTGAACCACCGCGACGGCGGCTGCGCGTTCCCCGGCTGCACCCGACGACCACGACGTTGCGAGGCCCACCACGTCCAGGAATGGCTGCAGCACCGCGGCGCGACCGCGCTCGACAACATGTGCCTCTTGTGTCGCTACCACCACCAACTGATGCACCACGGGCACTGGACCATCGAGATGATCAACGGCCGGCCCTGGTTCACCCCGCCCTGGATCATCGACACCGAGCGACGACCCCGACCCGGCGGACGACCCCGGGTCCCGACCTGAGCGGAACGCTTCGGAAACCGAAGCGTTCCCGTGAAAGAGCTCGCCTCCCGCGACGGGCGAGCCCCGGACCTCAGGTCAGCGCCTGCGCGCCGATCACCGACAGCAGCTGGAGCTTCTCGTGGCTCTCGCTGCCCGGCGCGGCCGTGTAGACCAGCAGCGCGTGCGACTGCTCCGGGTCGAGCAGCGTCTGGCAGGTCAGGTCCAGGCGCCCGAGCTCGGGGTGGACGAAGTGCTTGACGCCCTGCGGGCGGAGGCCGACCTCGTGCTCGTCCCAGACGGCGCGGAACTCCTCGCTGTCGGCGAGCAGGAGGTCCGCGAGGTACGCCGCGCGGGAGTCCCGGCCCCGTCGTCCGAGCACCTCGCGCAGTCCCGACGCCCACATCCGCGACAGGAAGTCGTGGTCCTCGGGCGCGTAGAGCGCACGGGACGAGGGGTCGGCGAACCACCGGTAGCTGATGCTGCGGAACGGCCCGGTGAAGCTGGTCGTGTCGCCGGTCAGGGCGACGCCGAGCCGGGTCTGGCGCAGCGTCTCGCCGAGCTCGGTGACGATCTCGGCGGGGGTGTCGTCGAGGCGGTCGAGCACCCGGAGCATGCCGGGGCTGACGTGCTCGGCGACCCCGCCGCGCAGGGGCGGGTGGTGCCCGGCGAGCCGGAACAGGTGGTCGCGCTCGTCGAGCGACAGGTGCAGCCCCTGCGCGATCGCGGCGATCATCTGCTCCGACGGCTGCGGCCCGCGCTCACGCTCGAGGCGGGAGTAGTAGTCGGTCGACATGTGGCACAGCGCCGCGACCTCCTCCCGGCGCAGCCCCGCGGTCCGGCGGCGCTGCCCGCGCGGGAGCCCGACGTCGTCCGGTTGCAGCGACTCCCGGCGACGCCGCAGGAACCCCGCCAGCCCGGCTCGGTCGATCATCGCCACGCCCTCTCCTCGGTGCCGACCCCGTTCCTACCGGCGACCCCGCCCCGTAACCACGGCCCGTCGATCCCCCCGTCACGGACCCGTGAGCCACGGATCGGCAGGCCGTGGTTGGCGTCCCCGCGACGGCCGACGCTTGGTGACACGCACCCCGGTCACGAGAGGACCACCGACATGCCCCGCACCCGTCCCGACATCACGATCCCCGGTCTGGCGCCGCAGCGCGCCGTCGTCACCGGAGCGAGCGACGGCATCGGACTCGGCATCGCGACGAGGCTCGCGCAGGCCGGCGCGGAGGTCGTCCTGCCGGTGCGCAACCCGCAGAAGGGCCAGGCCGCGCTCGCGTGGATCCGCGAGCGCGCCCCGCAGGCGACCGTGTCGCTCCGCGCGCTCGACCTGTCCTCGCTGGCGTCCGTCGCCGCGCTCGGCGCGACCCTGCGCGAGGAGAACCGGCCGATCCACATCCTGGTCAATAACGCCGGCGTCATGACCCCGCCGGACCGGCAGACGACCGCCGACGGGTTCGAGGTGCAGTTCGGCACCAACCACCTCGGCCACGTCGCCCTGGTGGCCCACCTGATGCCGCTGCTGCGCGCCGGCCGCGCCCGCGTGACGTCCCAGGTCAGCATCGCCGCGCGCAGCGGCACCATCCACTGGGACGACCTGGGCTGGGAGCGCTCCTACGACGGCATGCGCGCCTACGCCCAGTCGAAGATCGCGTTCGGGCTCTTCGGTCTCGAGCTCGAGCGGCGCAGCCAGGCCGGCGGCTGGGGCATCACCAGCAACATCTCCCACCCGGGCGTCGCCCCGACGAACCTGCTCTCCGCCCGCGCCGAGCTCGGCCGCGAGCAGCCCACCCTGGGCCGGCGCATAATCGGCGCGATGGCCGCGCGCGGCGTCCTGGTCGGGACGGCCGAGTCCGCGGGGCTGCCCGCCCTCTACGCCGCGACCAGCCCGGACGCCCGGGGCGGGCGGTTCTACGGGCCGGGCGGTCTCGGGAACCTCGGCGGCCCGCCGGCCGAGCAGAAGCTGTACGCCCCGCTGCGCAGCGCCGAGGAGGCCCGCCGCGTGTGGGAGGTCTCCGAGGAGCTCACCGGGCTCTCGCTGTCGTCCCCGGTGCCGGCGGGTCCGCCGACCACGTAGGCGTCCGCTCCCGGCGAGGCTTGTCCGGATGGTCGATTCTGTCCGACCATGACCACATCCGCCGCCGGCGCCCGGGGAGGGCCGATGGACACCGCGTTGACCACCGTCGGCCTGCCCCTCGCCCTGGCTGTCGTGATGTTCGGGCTCGGGCTCTCGCTGACCGTCGGCGACTTCGGGCGGATCGCGAAGGAGCCCCGGGCCGTCGGGGTCGCGCTCGCGACGCAGATCCTGCTGCTCCCGGCGATCTGCTTCGCGCTGGTCGTGGCCTTCGGCCTCAGCCCGGTCCTCGCGGTCGGCATGATGCTGCTGGCCGCCTCCCCCGGCGGCACCACGGCGAACCTGTTCAGCCACCTCTTCCGCGGCGACGTCGCCCTGAACATCACGCTCACGGCCGTGAACTCGGTGCTCGCCGTGGTGACGCTGCCGCTGGTCGTCACGCTGGCCGTCGGGTGGTTCGCGCCGCCGGTCGACGCGTCCGTCGGCCTGCAGTTCGACAAGATCCTTCAGGTGTTCGCGATCGTCCTGGTGCCGGTCGCGCTCGGCATGCTCGTGCGGCGCCTGGCGCCGGCGTGGGCGGAGCGCGCCGAGCGCCCGGTACGCATCCTCTCCGCGGTCGTCCTCGTCCTCGTGATCGCCGGCGCGCTGCTCGCCGAGCGCGAGAACCTCGGGACGTACCTGGCCGACGTCGGCCTGGTCACCACGCTGTTCTGCCTCGTCAGCCTGGGCGCCGGGTTCCTCGTGCCGCGCCTGTTCCGCGTCGGTCACCGGCAGTCGGTGGCGTCGGCTTTCGAGATCGGCATCCACAACAGCACGCTCGCGATCGCGGTGGCGCTGACCGTGCTCGGCGACGAGCGGCTCGCGGTGCCGGCGGCGGTCTACGGCGTGATCATGTTCCCGCTCGCCGCCGGGGTGGGCTACCTGCTCTCGCGCCGCGCCCCGGACCGGGAGCCGACCGTCGCGGCGTGAGCCGGTCCCGGTGTCCAGCACCGTCGGACACCGCTCTGGACCGTCGACACCGGTGCGCGCTGCGATCCGGACCGGGACGGGGGGCGTCCGCGTCGTTGGAGGCCGCCCCATGTCCGAGTCACTGCCCGACTACTCGATCCGCCCGCTGTGCTTCTCGCACGTCGACCTGCCGCGCGAGTTCTTCGGCGGCGTCCCGATCCACAGCGGCGAGGGCGTGTCCGCGTCGCCGATGATCTACGTGCTGGTCAGCGGGCGGGTCGACGGCGGCACCGTCCACCACTACCTGGTCGACGCCGGGTTCCACGCCGACAAGTGGATCCACCGGTTCGGCTTCTACGACTGGGAGCCGCCGGAGACGGTGCTGGGCAAGGTCGGCGTGCGCCCCGCGGAGATCGAGAAGATCTTCCTGACGCACATGCACTTCGACCACGCCAACAACGTCGGGGCGTTCCCGAACGCCGAGGTCCACGTGCAGTGGGACGAGTACCAGGGCTGGCTCAAGGCCCTGGCCCTGCCCGACCTCTACACGCCGCTCGGCGAGGAGAGCTGGATCACCTCGTCGTTCGACCGCGACGACGCCCGCGTCTTCGGCGAGCTCGCCCGCGACCACCGCCTGCTGTTCGTCGGCGACGACGAGGAGCTCGCTCCCGGCATCCGCGGGCACCTGTCGAAGGACGGCCACACGTTCGGCACGCAGTGGATCTCGGTGGACACCTCGGGCGGGCGCTACGTCGTCGCCGGCGACGCGGTGATGTGGTACTCGAACGTCGAGGAGATGTGGCCGAGCGGCTACACCAACGGCAACACGTACTCGATGCTCATGACCTACGGCGAGATCCACCGCCACCTCGGCGGCGACCTCGACCGCATCGTCCCGGGGCACGACACGCTCCTGTTCGCCCGCCACCCCAGCTGGAAGGTCGGCCCGAACGAGGTGGCCGAGGTGCACGTCGCCGCGTGGGACACGTCCCGGCGCCCGGAGTCCTGACCGCGTCCGGACGGAGTCTTCTCGCAGCGCAACCGGCCCCTTTACCGGTTGCGGACGACTGGTCGTGCACGACCGGGGAATCTCGATCACATGAGTGTCGACAAGACCGCCAAGAACCGGACGCAGCAGGTGAAGGGGAAGGCCAAGGAGGTCACCGGGCAGGCCACGGGCAACAAGAAGCTCGAGTACAGCGGCAAGAAGGACATGGCCGCCGGCGAGGTCAAGCAGCGCAGCGGGAAGTGACCGGTCCGCGGGTCACGCCCGGCGGCGACGGTAGACGTTGCCGCCGGCGTGGCTCGCGATGTCGGCGAACAGCGCCAGCGCGAGCCACAGGAAGTCGACCCCGACGACGCCGCCCGGCGCCACGAGCACGTACATCAACGTCGTCCACGGCAGGATCAGGAAGCCGAGGATCGGCAGCAGCAGCGTCCCGCCGAACGCCACGCTCCACGTGACGGGAGCGAGCAGCCACCAGACGACGATGACGGCGCGGGGCCCGAGGATCAGCAGCAGGATGAGCAGGCACACGCGTCGGTTCTAGCCACCGGCGCGCTCCGGGTCCCCACCCGTCGAGGATGAGCCGGGCTCGTTGACGTGATCGGGGTCACATCCTAGGTTCGGCGACGGCTCCCCGCGTCGTCGACCACTGGAGCACCGCCGTGACCACCTACGACCCGCGTACCGCCACCGGGATCCCGACCGAACCGGTGGGATCGATGCCGAGACCCGAGAAGCTGCAGCAGGCCTACGCCGCGTACGACGAGGGGAAGATCGACAAGGCGGCGCTCGAGGTCGAGCAGGAGGCCGCCGTCGACGACACCCTCGCCCGCTACGAGGCGACGGGCGCGCCGATCATCTCCGACGGCGAGCAGCGGTGGTCGTCGTTCGCGACCTACCCGATCACCGACACCCTCGCCGGCACCGGCCTCGCGCCATCGCTCGGGCCGGGCGGCCAGTTCTTCGCGATCTTCGCCGACGGGCACGGGCGCCAGCTGCCGAAGCTCGTGAAGGGCCCGTTCGAGTACGTCAACTACGCGGCCGACTCGCTGAAGAAGTCGATCCCCAAGGCGACCACGCCGATGAAGCAGGCGGTCATCGCGCCGTCGATGCTCGCCCTGCTCTACCCCCTCAGGGACCCGGTAGACGGCTACAGCCGCGAGGACTTCGAGGCGAAGCTGATCGACGAGTGCGAGAAGGACATCCGCCTCGCGTTCGACGCCGGCGCCGCGCGGGTGTCGGTGGACTTCACCGAGGGCCGGCTCGCGACCCGCGAGGACCCCCGCAACCCCTGGACCGGCGCCGGCCTGCTGCCCCACTTCATCGAGCTGATCAACGGCGTGATGGCCCGGTTCACCGCGGAGGAGCGCACCCGGATCGGCATCCACACCTGCCCCGGCGGCGACCGCGACTCGGTGCACTCGGCGGACGTGCCCTACAACAACCTGCTGCCCGAGATGTTCAAGATCAACGCCGGTTACTTCCTCATCCAGCTCGCCAGCGAGCGGGAGAAGGACCCGGTCTACGAATCCATCGGCCGGCACCTGCGCACCGACGCGGACGGCGTGACGCAGATGGCCTACCTGGGCGTGATCAACCCGGGCAACCCGCGGGTCGAGAGCGCCGCCGAGGTCGCCGACCGGCTCGTGCGGGCGGCGGACTTCATCGACCGTCAGCAGATCGGGTCCACCGACGACTGCGGGTTCTCGCCCTTCTCGATCGACGAGAAGCCCAACCACGGCTCGCCGGACTTCGCCCGCGAGGTGGCGTTCCAGAAGATCACCAACCGGGTCGCGGGGACGCGGATGGCCGCGGAACGGCTGGGGGTCTCCTGACCCTGACCCTCGTGTTCACCACCGAGCGCGCCGACGCCTCGCCCGGCCGGGAGCTGCTGGCCGAGCTCAACGCGCTCCTCGACACCCAGTACCCCGGGCGCGCCGCGCGCCCGGGGTCGGTGACGACGCCCGAGGAGATGGCGCCGCCGCGGGGGCGGTTCCTGGTGGGCTACTCCGCGGGACGGCCAGTGGCGATCGGCGGGCTGCGGCCCCTGGACGACGGCGTGTGCGAGATCAAGCGGATGTACGTCGTCCCGCACGCCCGCTCCCGCGGCGTCGGGCGCGCGCTGCTCGCCGCGCTCGAGGACGCCGCGCGCTCGCTGGGCTACCGGCGTGTCCGGCTCGACGCCGGTGCCGAGCAACGGCACAGCCGGGCACTGTTCGCCGACGCCGGGTACCGCCCGATCCCGCCGTACAACGGCAACCACATCGCCGTGTTCTTCGGGGAGAAGGAGCTGTAGCAGCCGGCCGTGGGCAACCGTTCAACAGGCCGGATCGCCGGAGTCCCCGTACCGTGATGGCGGTCACGGTCGGGGGTGGTCCGCACATGGTGTCGACGTCCGACGCACCGGTGCGTCCCGACCGGCTGTTCGACCTGGTCACGGGCTTCCCGCCCGAGGACGCCATCGACCTGGTGGTGCCGGTCCCGCTCTCGCTCGCGATCTACATGACGATGCTCGAGTCGACCGGCCACGCGGGTGACGTCGCGGTGCTCCGGAAGCTGCACCAGAACGAGGCCTCGACCACGGCGCAGGCGGTCCAGGCGACCGTCGGGTTCGTCGACGGGCCCGACGGCCCGGAGCCTGCGCGGCTGGCCCTCGCCCACGTCGTCGAGGAGCGCGTGCCCCGCGTCAACGGCGTCCGCCCGCACCTGCACGTCTACGTCGGCGGCACCGCGGTCGCCCTCGCCGACGGGCGCCGAGCCCCGATCGACCTCGACCTGCTGCAGGCCCGCGCCGACTCCGACCTGTTCCCCGACCACCGCGACCGCCTGGCCGCGGCGTCGGCGGAACGCCTCGGCCTGGTGTGGGGCGAGGCGGTGACCGGGTCGCTGGAGCTGCTCGAGCCGCCGTGGCTCGCCGAGCGGGCCGCCCAGCTGCTGCGCGACGACGAGCCGTTCTGCCCCGGCCCGTTCGCGCGACGCCGCGTCGTGGCCGGCGAGCACCACCTGCGCCGCGTCGGGCAGGAGCTGCGCGCCGAGCTCGGCACCTGACCGACCTTCACCCGCTCGGGATGATGTGCGCGCGGGTCCCGGCCTGCGATGGTCGGCACCGTGTCCGCCGTCGATGACCTCACCGAACTCGTCGAGCGCGCCGGCGCGGCCGAGCGCGAGGCGCTGGCCTCGAAGTGGAAGGACCGCGGGGACGTCGAGAACCTGCGGCGCCACGTCCGGCGCGCCCTCGACGACCAGCGGGCCGCGGAGCGCCGCGAGCCCCTCGGCCCGGGCAGCGACGAGCGGCGGATCCGGGTGCGCTCGGCGCTGCTCGAGGACACCGTCGACGCCGCACCGGACTCGCCCGTCACCCACGCCGAGGCCGCGCGGGCGGAGGGCGACGCCGCGGCCGCCGTCACCGTGGCCCGGCTCGCCCTGATCGAGGCGCACCTGGCCGTGCTCGACGCCCGCCTCGCACGTCTGGACGCCGGCGAGTCCGAGCCCGGGGCCGCCTCGATCGACGGCCACGCCGTGCTGTCCGGGCGCACCGCGGTCGGGCGTCACGGCCCGGCGCTCGCCCACGGCCTGCGCGGCGAGATCGGCTACATGCTCACCCGCAAGCCGCGCACGCTGCTCCAGAGCCTCGCGATCAGCCTGGCGCTCGGGCTGCTCTACCTCGGCGTCATCCGTCTGTTCCAGTGGGACACGAAGGCGCATTACCTGCCCTACCTGGGGCTGTGGACCGTCTCGGTGGTCATGGGTGGCGCGGTCTGCCTCAACGCGATGAGCTTCGACGGCATGCGGGTGCGCGCCGCGCTGGAGAGCGGCGCCCGGCTCTGGCACCTGCTGATCACCAAGAACCTGGCGCTGATCTGCCTGGTGGCGCCCATCGGGTTCGTCATCAGCGCGCTGCTGTCCTGGCGGGCCGGGAGCTGGGAGGCGTTCCTGCGGGCGTGCGCCCTGATGATCTCGTTCATCGTGCTGTGGCTCGGCGTCGGCAACATCGCCTCGGTGATCGTGCCGATCCGCGACGAGCCGATCTGGCGCCGGCGCAAGGACGGCACGCTCAAGCAGTTCGCGATCGTCTTCGCGGTGTCCTACGTGCTCGGCTACGTCGTCAACCTGATGCTGATCGTCCGCATCTTCGCCGCGCAGGAGTGGGCGCAGCGGTCCGGCATCATCATCCTGCCCGCGATCTTCGTCGTGCTCAGCAGCATCACGATGTGGGTGCTGCTCACGATCGTCGCGGTGGCGCTCTCGCAGCAGCCGAAGGTCCGCCGGGGGCTGATGAAGGAGCTGGCCGACGCGCCCGCCGAGCCGCTGGCTCCTCCGCTGGAGAAGGCTCAGAACACCACGTAGACCAGCCGCATCCGGCGGGTGACGTCCCACCGCCCGCTCCAGCCCGGTGGGAGCACGAGCGTGTCGCCGGCGCCGAGGTCGTGCCGCCGGCCGGTGTCCGCGGCGGTGATCACCGCGCTCCCGGACACGACGTAGCAGAACTCGGTGCCCGAGCGCTCCACGACCGGCCAGCCCCCGGGCTCGCACTCCCAGACGCCGACGTTCGCCGACGACTCGGTCATCACCCCGTGGATGTGCATCGCGGGCCGGCCGCTGTCGGCGTCCTCCCGGACGCCGCCGGCCGCGAGCTCGCCCGCGATGGTCGCGGCGGGGACGAGGGTGAGGGACGGCATCGCAGACTCCCGGGGTGGCGCTGGTCGTGGGGACGATCTCCCTGGCACGGTGCCACGGTGCGCCGTGTCCTGTGCCGCGAGTTCGGCCCGACCGATCGCCTCGAGCTCGTCGAGGAGCCCGACCCCGTGCCCGGACCGGGCCAGGTGGTCGTGGCCGTCGAGGCGGCCGGCGCCAGCTTCGTCGACGCCCTCATCGTGCGCGGGGGCTACCAGCTGCGACCGGAGCTGCCGTTCACGCCCGGGACGGCGGTGGCCGGGCGGATCGCCGCGGTCGGCGAGGGCGTGGACAAGCGCTTCGGCGGCTGCCGGGTGGCGGCGCTGATGATGGGGTTCGGCGCGTACGCGTCGCACGTCGTGGTGCCCGCCGAGGACGTCGCCCCGCTGTCGGAGGACGTCGACGCCGCCCTCGCCGCGACCGCGCTCGAGAGCTACAGCACCCTGCTGTTCGCGACCACCCACCGGGTGCCGATCACGGCGGGCGAGCGCGTGGTGGTCCTCGGCGCCGGTGGCGGGATCGGGCTGGCGGCGGTCGACGTCGCCCACGGCCTCGGCGCGCGGGTCCTCGCCGTGGCGTCCAGCGAGGACAAGCGGCGCGCCGCCCGGGAGGCCGGCGCGGAGCACGCCATCGGGTATGACGGGCTCAAGGACGGGATCCGCGCGCACACCGACGGCGGCGCCGACATCGTGATCGACCCCGTCGGGGGCGACGCCGCCGAGCAGGCCCTGCGCGCGCTGCGCCCCTTCGGCCGCTACGCGGTGCTCGGCTTCACCGCCGGCGAGATCCCGCGTCTGCCCGCCAACCGGGTGCTGATCGGCAACCGCACGGTGGTCGGGGTCGACTGGGGCGACTGGGCGCGCACCTCGCCGGCCGCGGCGACCGCGCTCGTCTCCGACCTGCTCGCCCGCACCGACCGGGGCGAGCTGCACCCGCCGTCGCCGGCTCGCCACCCGCTGGAGGAGGCCGGCGCGGTGCTGGCGCGCTTCGCCGAGCGCGCGGTCACGGGGAAGATCGCGCTCATCCCCTGAGGACGCGCCAGCCGTGCGGCGGGAGCAGGAGGGGGTCGTCGCCGTCCGCGCCGGTCAGGACCTCGCCGTGCGGCAGGTCCGGGAAGCGCTGGGGCCCGTCGTCGGTGGAGAGCAGGACGAGGACCGACTCGCCGGAATCGACTTCAGCGCCGGTGCTGCGCAGCGCGAGGGTCGTGTTGGAGAGGTGCTCGACGCTCGTGCGGGCGTGGGTCAGCCAGGGGTGGCGGCGGCGCAGGCCGATGAGGCGCTGGTGCAGCTCGCGGGTCGGCGCGCCGAACGGGGCGAGCCCGGTGGGGTCGTCGGGGAACGGCGGGCGCACGGCGTCGTCGCCGAACTCGTGCTCCTCCTTGACCCCGGTGAACGCCTGCTCGTCGCCCGCGTAGATCGTCGGGATGCCGCCCACGCCCAGCAGCACCGCGAGCGCGTGCCCGAGGTGGTCGGGGTGCTCGAGCCTGCTCGCGATGCGCGTGACGTCGTGGTTGCCGAGGAAGGTCAGCGGGGCGAAGGTGTCGACCATCGCCGAGTGCCGCTCGACGGCGTGCGCGAGCTCGAAGAAGTTGCGGTCGTTGAGCGCGCTCCAGATCGCCTTCCAGAGCTCGTACTGGGTCACCGAGTCGAGGCCCGCCTCGGTGACGAACGCGGCGTAGTCGCCGTGGATCACCTCGCCGACGAACCACGCCTCCGGGTGCTCGGCGCGCACGCCCGGCAGGACGGCGCGCCAGAAGGAGTGCGGCACCTGGTACGCCGCGTCGAGGCGCCACCCGTCGGCGCCGCGCCCGAGCCAGTGGCGCAGGACCGCGCCGACGTGCTCCTGGACAGCGGGTTCGTCGTGGTCCAGGGCGACGAGGAGGTCGTGACCCTCGAAGGACTCGGGGTTCTCCCCGTGCCACCGGAACCAGCGCCGCGCCTCCGGGTCGCCCTGCTCGGCGCGGCGGAAGACCTCGAAGCCCCGGCCGACGTGGTTGAACACGCCGTCGAGCAGCACCCGGATGCCACGGTCGTGGCAGGCGCTCACCAACGCGTCGAAGTCCGCGTCGTCGCCGAGGCGCGGGTCGATGCGGAAGAAGTCGGTGGTGTCGTAGCCGTGGGAGCCGGACGCGAACACCGGGCCCAGCGCGAGGCCGGAGCACCCGAGCTCGAGCAGGTAGTCCAGCCAGGCCTCGAGCTTCCCGAGACGGTGTGCCGGGCGCTCGCCGGGCGGCAGCGCCTCGCGTTCGGCGCCCACGAAGCCCAGGGGGTAGACCTGCCACCAGATCGCGTGGTCGGCCCACGTCGCACTCATGAGGGAGCAGCATGCAGGTTCGTCGCGACATGATCGACCCGGAGCTGCGTCGGCGTGGCGCGCTGCTGGGCCGGGTGCTCGCCGCGCGGTCCGAGGAGCAGCTGCGCCGGGGCATGTCCGTGCCCGGCGCCGTCGACACCTGGCTGCGCGCCCGCGTGCCCCGCGGCCTGACGCGCACCGAGGAACACGTGACCCGGCCGGACGGGTCGACCCTGCGGCTGTTCGTGTACCGGTCGGCGACGGCGCGCCCCGACGCCGCCCCCGGCCTGCTCTGGATCCACGGCGGCGGCTACGCGTCCGGCGCCCCCGAGTACGAGGCGGCCGGCCTCCGCCCCCTGATCAGCGGCAGCGGGGCGGTCGTCGTCACCCCGGCGTACCGGCTGAGCACCGAGGCGCCGTACCCCGCGGCGCTCGACGACTGCTACGCCGCCCTGCTCTGGCTGCGCGACAACGCCGCGCGGCTCGGCGTGCGGAGCGACCAGATCGCCGTGGCCGGCGCCAGCGCGGGCGGCGGGCTGACCGCGGCGACGACGCTCTACGCCCGCGACCGGGGCGAGGTGGGCGTCGCGTTCCAGATGCCGATCTACCCGATGATCGACGACCGCGGGGACAACGAGTCGACCCGTGACAACGACGCCCCGATCTGGGACGCCGTCACCAACCGCTCGGCCTGGCGGATGTACCTCGGCGACCTCGCCGGCACCGACGACGTCCCCGCCTACGCGGCGCCGGCCCGCGCGACCGACCTCGCCGGGCTCCCGCCGACCCTGACCTACGTCGGCGACATCGAGGCGTTCCGCGACGAGACCGTGCGGTACGTGGAGGACCTGCGCGCGGCCGGCGTGCCCGTGGAGTTCCGCCTGTTCCCCGGCGCGTACCACGGGTTCGACGCGATCGTGCCCAAGGCGGCCGTCAGCGTCGCGGCGCGGGCCTTCCGCGACCAGTGGTTCGGGTACGCCGTCCGGACGTACGTCGCGCCGCAGCCCTGAGGTTGGCGACATGAGGTTCGCCGACCTCCGAAGATCAAGGGCGACGTGGTGCACCCCGCCGGCCTGCCGAGGTGCATGAGTTCGCCCGTGATCTCCTGCGCCGCTCGGGCCCACGCGAACTCCGGCGTGTCGCGCAGCGAGGATGTGGCGATCCTGGCGTCACATGCCAGCGATGCCGCATCGCTCGTACTCGGTAGTGCTCGTGTCACGCCGCGTCGACGGGGCCGAGGCCCTGGGCCGCGGCGGCGCGGGTGAGGGCGTCGATGACCGCGCGGACGGTGGGGCGGTCGTCGGCGTGCGGGAGGTGGGCGACGACGATCGCGCGGCGCAGCGGCTGCTCGAACGGCACGATGCGCACGCCGTCGGGCGGGGCGAAGACGCGGCCGAGGTCGCTGGCGAGCGTGACGCCGAGGCCGGCGGCGACCATGGCCAGCGCGGTGGCCAGGCCGTCGACGTGGTGGCGGACCACCGGGTCGAAGCCGGCGCGGCGGCAGGCGCTGCGCACGGCGCGGCCGTAGTAGGTCCGCGGGCCCGAGATGATCCAGTTCTCGTGCGCCAGCTCGGCGAGGTCGACGCCGGCCTCGTAGGTGCTGTCGGCCGGGGCGGCGAGGTGGATGCGGTCGAGGCCGAGCGGGACGACGGCGAGGTCGCCGGACCAGGGCTCGGGGGCGTCGGGGTAGTCGAGCAGGAGTGCGAGGTCGAGCTGGCCGTGGCGCAGGTCGGTGACGGCGTCGTCGGTGTCGATCTCGAAGCTGTCGAGGGTGATGCCGGGCTGGTGGGCGTCCAGGTCGGCCATCACGGCGGGCAGCAGCGACGCGGCGGCCGCGGCGAACACCCCGACCTCGAGGCGCGCGGTCAGCGTCTGCCGGGCGCCCTCGACCGCCGCGCACGCCCGCTGCTCGGCGGCGAGCAGGATGTCGGCGTGCTCGGTGAGCACGCGCCCGACCGGGGTCAGCCGCACGCCCCGGCCCCGCCGCTCGAGCACCGGCGCGCCGACCTCGGCCGCCAGCGCCTCCAGCTGCTGGGACACCGCGGACGGCGAGTAGTGCAGCGACGCGGCGGCCGCGTTGACCCCGCCGCGCCGGGCGACCTCGCGCAGCGTCCGCAGCCGGCGCAGCGAGAGCTCCATGCGTCACAGCTGAACACCGTCGTGCGCAAACGTCCAGTGGACACGAATGATCGCGGGACGGAAGCTGGACCCGTGAGCATCCCGAACGATCGCCGTGTCCTGCCCCAGCCCGACGTGCGGCAGGACGTGGTGACGGCCCTCGGGATCGACGAGCAGGAGGGCGCGTTCGAGCCGGTGCGCCCCACCGCCGCCCCGGAGGGCGCCCCCAACGTCGTGCTCGTGGTGCTCGACGACCTCGGGTTCGGCAGCTCCAGCGCCTTCGGCGGCCCCTGCCGGATGCCGACCGCCGACCGCCTCGCCGCCGACGGCCTGCGCTACACGCGCTTCCACGTCACCGCGCTGTGCTCGCCGACCCGCCAGTCGCTCATGACCGGGCGCAACCACCACTCCGTCGGCATGGGCGCCACCACCGAGATGGCGACCTCCGCGCCCGGCTACACCGGCTTCCGCCCGCGCAGCGCGGCCACGCTCGCGCGCACGCTGCAGGGCAACGGCTACAGCACCGCGGCGTTCGGCAAGTGGCACCAGACCCCGCCGGCCGAGATCAGCCCCGTCGGCCCGTTCGACCGCTGGCCCACCGGCGAGGGGTTCGACCACTTCTACGGCTTCATGGCCTGCGAGATGAACCACTGGTACCCGCTGCTCTACGAGGGCACGACGCCCGTCGAGCCCTCGCGGCGGCCCGAGGACGGCTACCACCTCTCGGAGGACCTGGTCGACCGCGCCGTCGACTGGGTGCACACGCAGCGGACCATGACGCCCGACCGCCCGTTCTTCACCTACCTCGCCTTCGGCGCCTCGCACGCGCCGCTGCACGTGGCGCCCGGGTGGCGGGAGCGCTACCGCGGCGAGTTCGACGGTGGCTGGGACGAGCTCCGCGAGACGACGCTGGCACGGCAGCGGGCGCTGGGCGTGGTGCCCCCGCACGCCGAGCTCTCGCCGTGGCCGGACGGCGTGCCGCACTGGGACGACCTCGACGCCGACCGGCGACGTCTCGGCGCGCGGTTCATGGAGACGTTCGCCGGGTTCACCGAGCACGCCGACACCCAGCTCGGGCGGTTCGTCGCCGAGCTCGAGGCGCTCGGCGAGCTGGACGACACGGTGTTCGTGTACCTGCTCGGCGACAACGGCGCCTCGGGCGAGGGCGGCATCGAGGGCACGCACGTCGAGCACCGCCTCGGGCACGGCCTCGTCGACGACCCCGCCGACATGATCGGCCACCTCGACGAGATCGGCGGGCCGGCGAGCTACCCCATCGCCCCGGTGGGGTGGGCGCTCGCGATGAACACGCCCTACCAGTGGACCAAGCAGGTGGCCTCCCACTTCGGCGGCACCCGCGACGGGCTCGTCGTGCACTGGCCGCGGGGCATCACCGACGGCGGCGGCCTGCGCCACCAGTTCCACCACGTCAGCGACGTGCTGCCGACGATCCTGGAGTGCGCGGGCATCCCGCAGCCGACCAGCGTGGACGGCGTCGCGCAGCAGCCGATCGAGGGCACGAGCATGCGCTACTCGTTCGGCGACCCGCAGGCCCCGGACCGCCGCCGCACGCAGTACTTCGAGATGTGCGGCAACCGCGGCATCTACCACGAGGGCTGGACGGCGGTGACCCGTCACGGCATCCCGTGGGAGATGGTGCCGACGCGCAGCGGCGCGTTCCGCGAGGACGTCTGGGAGCTCTACGACACCACCGCCGACCCGAGCCAGGCCCACGACGTCGCCGCCGAGCACCCCGAGACCCTCGCGCGGCTGCGCGACCTGTTCCTCGTCGAGGCCGCCAAGTACCAGGTGTTCCCGCTCGACGACCGTGTCACCGAACGGGAGAACCCGCAGCTCGCGGGCCGTCTCGACCTCGTCGGCGACCGCGCGTCGGTCACCTACCGGGGATCGACCCGCCGCCTCATCGAGGAGACCACCCCCAACGTCAAGAACCGCTCGCACGCGGTGGTCGCGGACATCGAGGCGCCCGGCTCCGGCGGGACGGGCGTCCTCGTGTCCCAGGGCGGGCGCTTCGGCGGCTGGGCGCTCTACGTCCTCGACGGGCGCGCCTGCTACGTCTACAACCACTTCGCGATGCGCCGGCACACGATCCGCGCCGAGCACGCGATGGGCCCCGGACGCCACGAGGTGCGGATGGACTTCACCTACGACGGCGGCGGCGTCGGGAAGGGCGGCGTCGCGACGCTGCGGGTCGACGGGCACGAGGTCGGCACCGTGCGGGTCGACGCGACGATCCCGTACTACTTCTCCTTCGACGAGACCTTCGACGTGGGCGTCGACCTCGGCACCCCGGTCACCGACGACTACCCGGCGGGCGACAACGCGTTCACCGGCCGCGTGCACACGGTGCGCGTGGACCTCACGGGCGCGGACCGGGAGCAGGACGAGGCCGGTCTGCGCCACCGGGTCATGGCCTCACACTGAGTCGTCACGAGACGACCCCGGCGCACCGGAACCCCAGGTTCCCCGAGCTCGACTCCGGCGTGTTCGAGGTGCGCGCCGCGACCCGGTAGCGGTTGCAGTACGAGTCGTGGCACAGGTAGGAGCCGCCCCGCATGACCCGCGCGTCGCCCTCCTCCGGGCCGACGGGGTCCTGCTCCGGGGACCGGGCGTACCAGTCGGCGGCGAACCGGTCGGCGCACCACTCCCAGACGTTGCCGACGGCCTGCCAGAGCCCGAGCCCGTTGGGCCGGTAGGTCTTGACCGGCGCCGTGGTCAGGTAGCCGTCGTCGCGGGTGTTCTCGGTCGGGAAGCGGCCCTGCCAGATGTTCAGCGGCCACCTCTTCCCGATGATGTCGCCCCACGGGAAGCGCGCGCCCTCGAGCCCGCCGCGGGCGGCGTACTCCCACTCCGCCTCGGTCGGGAGCCGCTTGCCCGCCCACGCGCAGTACGCGGTGGCGTCGTTCCACGACACGTGCACGACGGGGTGCTGCGCGCGGTCGCCGATCGACGACCCCGGGCCCTCGGGGTGCTTCCAGCACGCCCCGCGCACCGCGAGCCACCACGGGGCACCGTCGACGCTGGTCAGGACGTCGGTGCGGTCGCCGGAGAACGCCAGGTGGAAGACGCCCGACGACCCCCAGCGCTCGGCGTCGGTGACGTACCCGGTGTCCTTGGCGAAGCGCGCGAAGGACGCGTTGGTGACCGCGGTGGCGTCCATCGCGAACGCCGAGACGGCGACGCGGTGCACCGGGCGCTCGCCGTCGCCGGGATCGCCGTCGCCGTGGTGGTCGCCCATCGCGAACGTGCCGGCGGGCAGGAGGAGCTGGCTCACCGGGCGCGCGTCTCCTGCGGCGCCACCGACACCCACGACACGTGCTTGCCGTCGCGGCCGTCGCCCGAGGAGTGGCCGCGCAGCCGCCGCGCCACCCACGGGACGACGTGCTCGCGGTAGTACCGCAGCTCGGCGAGCGGGTGGCGCGCCGGCCCGTCGGCGACGGGGTCGATCGGCGCCGGGTCCTCGCCCAGCGCCGCGAGGATCAGCCCGGCGACGCGGCGGTGCCCGGCGGGGCCGAGGTGCAGCCGGTCGGCCGACCAGTACCCGGGGCGGTGGCGGATCTCGGCGTCGTGGAAGACGTCGACGAAGTCGGTCCCGTACCGCGCGGCGAGCTCGGCGACGCCCGCGGTGAGCGCCTCGCCGCGCCGGCGCACGACGCCGCCGAGCGGGAGTCGCGCGGACGGGTCCGCCCCCGCGATGAGCACGACGCGCACCCCGGCGTCGCGGCAGCGCCGGACCGCCTGCTCGGTGAGCGCGACCAGGTCGGCGACCTGGATGTGTCGGCGCAGCATGTCGTTGCCGCCCCCGTTGAGGGTCAGCAGCGTCGGCGGCGGGTCGAGCGCCAGGGCGGCGTCGAGCTGGTCGGTGACGATCGGCGCGAGCAGGCGGCCCCGCACGGCCAGATTCGCGTACCCGACGGGCTCGCCCCGCGTCCGCGCCAGACCGGCCGCCACGAGGTCGGCCCAGCCCCGGGTGGAGCCGTCCGCCTGCTCGTCGCCCACACCCTCGGTGAAGCTGTCCCCGATCGCCGCGAAGTGCACGGGGTCGTTTCTACGTCCCCGGTCGCCGGCGGGCCAGCGCGACGATCTCCCGGACGGCCATCAGCAGCGCGAACGTGCCGAAGACGAGGCCGAGCACCTCGGTGTCGAGGGCGAGCCCCAGCAGGGCGCCGGCGATCACGCCCGGCACGGAGGCCAGCCCGAGGAGCCAGCCCCAGCGCGCCGAGGCCGTGCCCTGCCGGACGTGCACCCAGGAGCCGACCACCGAGTTCGGGATGAACATCAGCAGCGACGTCCCGGCCGCGACGTGCAGCTCGACACCGAACAGCAGCACCATCGCCGGCACGGCGAGCAGGCCGCCGCCGAGACCCATCGCCCCCGCCCACGCCCCGACCACGACCCCGACGAGGACGGCCGTCGGCAGGAAGAACCACGGGTTCGCGAGCAGGCCGGGCGACACCAGCGCGTGGGTGAACAGCGGCGGGCCGAAGGCGTCGATCGCGAACTTGAGCGCGGTGAGCACCAGGATCGCGATCAGCAGCACGCGCAGCACCGTCTCCGACGAGCGGGCCAGCAGCCACGGCCCGAGGAACCCGCCGAGCGTCCCGCCGATCATCATCGGGATCCCGACGCGCAGGTCGATCGCGCCGCCGCCGACGGCGTACGCGAGGACACCGGCCACGCAGAGGCCGATCTGCGCGATCGTCGAGGTGCCGTGCACGCGCGCCCGGCTCATCGACGTGAAGCGGTCGAGCGCCGGGACGTACAGCACCCCGGCGCCCCCGCCGATCAGCCCGCCGACGGCGCCGCCGACCACGCCGATGGTCGCGATCCCCGCGGTCGAGCCCCGCTCCCGTGACCTCACCCGACGGAGATTGCCCTACTCCGCGGGGCTGAGCCGGTCGGCGTCGACGAAGCCGGGCATCGGCGTCTCGCGCTCGACGACCACCGGCGTCGGCGCGCGGTTGATGAGCAGGCGCAGCACGTCCGGGCGCGAGTAGTGGCCCACCGGGTCGGCGGCGGACTTCGCGATGGCGATCATCGAGAAGTCCAGGTCGGCGACGACCAGGCCCTCGTCGGTCTCGGCCAGGTCCTCGCCCAGCGGGCTGCCCTCGGGGCCGAAGATCCGCGCGAACCCGCCGCCCTGCAGCAGGAGCTGTCGCTTGTGCTCGGTGTCGCAGAAGACGTCGTGCCCGGCCTGCCCCACCACCGCGCACGGGGCGACGACGAACGTCTGGCCCTCGACGGCGTAGACGAGGCTGGCGGCGTTGTTGACCTCGGGCCCGAGCGCCCGCGCGCCGCCCCGGTAGACCGAGAAGCTGGGCCAGGCGCCGACGTGGATCTGCTCGCCGAGCGAGTACATGGCGTACTTCGTCAGCGGCTGGAAGTGCTCCCAGCAGTTCAGCGCGCCGACCCGGCCCAGCGCGGTGTCGTGGACCTGGATGTCGCTGCCGTCGCCCTCGCCGAACACCGACCGCTCGACGTGGGTCGGCTTGAGCTTGCGCCGGACGCTGATGACGGCGCCGGTGTCGGACAGGAACGCCTGCGACATGTACAGGCTGCCGCCCGCGCGCTCGCTGAACCCGAACACGACGTGGATGCGGTGCTCGGCCGCCGCGGCGGCGAGCCGGCGCATCTCCTGCCCGTCGCGGGTCATGGAGCTCTCGGCGTAGCGGGGCACGAACGCCATGCCCGCGGCCGGCGTGTCCAGCCAGATCCACCACGGGTAGCCGGGGATGAAGGTCTCCGGGAACGCGACGAGCTGCGCGCCCCGCGCGGCCGCGTCGGCGATGTAGCCGATCATGTGCTCGACGCCGGCGTCGAGATCCAGCCACCGCGGCTCGGCCTGCACCGCCGCCGCGCGCACCACGTGGGCCATGGGGTCCTCCTGTCCTCCGGCAGCTCCGGGTCGCCCGAGCGTGGCCGAGGAACGCCGCCCGGGACTGACGCGGCGTGCCACCGCGACTCGCAGCGCGTGCCACACCTCGTTTGACGCGTGCCCCGGATCGGGCATCGCGCGACGGTGAACGACGGCTCCACCACCGCGGCCGCCGCCCCCCGAGAGGGCTGTCCCAAGCGCATGGTGTTCGGACCCTGCGGCGGGGTCCGCCACGACGGCGGGTGCGAGCTCGACGCCGCGCTCCCCTGCCCCTGGGTCGACGGCGACGAGCGGGTGCCGCCGTGGCCCGGTCCGGCGGTCGGTGCGCGGGCGGGCACCCTCCCCGACGGCATGCTCGCCCGGGCGCGGGAGTCGCCGGTCGTGCTCACCGACCTCAGCGTGCCCTCGTTCGACCTGCCGGCCCTGCGCACCGCCGCGCAGATCGTGGCCCCGGTGTCGGACGCGGTGCTCTCCGGCGACATCCACCACCAGCCGACCTTCCCCCCGACGTTCGTCGCGGCGGAGCTGCGGGCCGTCGGCGGGCACCCGTGGATGACCCTGACCTGCCGCGACCGCAACCGCGTGGTCCTCGAGCAGGAGCTGGCCGGTCTGGCCGCGCTCGGCGTCGAAGGGGTCCTGTGCGTCACCGGCGACATCCGGGGTCCCGACGTCCGCCCGGGCGTCACCCAGGTCTTCGACCTGGACGCGACCCGCCTGGCCCACCTCGCCGCGAGCACCGGGCTCGCCGCGACCGTGGCGATCACCCCGTCCGCCCCGCCCCGGGAGGCGCGCGTGCGGGTGCTCGCCGAGAAGCAGCGCGCCGGCGCCTCGCTGGCCGTGTCCAACCACGTCGCCGACCCCGCCGAGCTGGACGACTTCCTGCGCGCCGCCCGCCGCCTCGGCGTCGACCTGCCCGTCCTCGGTGCGGTCGCGGTGTTCACCGACGAGCCCGCCGCCGACTCGCTGCTCGCGTTCCCGGGGCTCGCGATGGACCCCGCGAAGGTCGCCGCCGTCCTCGACGCCCCGGACCCGGTGGCGGCCGGCATCGACGCGGCCGTCGACGAGGCCGAGGCGCTGCTCGCCGTGCCCGGGGTCGTCGGCGTCAACCTCTCCGGGCGGGCCTCCTCGGCAGGTCACGTCGAGGCCGCCGAGATCCAGGCCGAGATCGCCCGCCGCGTACGGAAGGTCGAACGATGAGCGAAGCCACCCCGATGGAGGCGGAGTTCGACACCGTCGCCGCGTGGACCGAGGAGGCGATCGCCGAGCTCGGGCCGGGCCACGCGATCCCCGCGGCGTGCCGCGGGAGCGGGTCGCCGCCGGAGCTGGCCTGGCTCGCCGAGGGCCTCGGCCTCGAGGGCGACGCGCCGTTCCTCGACGCCGGCGCGGGTCTCGGCGGTCCCGCCGCGTGGCTCACCGGGTATCTCCACGACCGCTGGCGCGGGACCGCGCTGCTCGCCGAGCCCATGACCCACGCCGCCGCGGCGTCCCGGCGGCTCTTCGGCCTGCCCGGCGTGGCCGCCTGGTCCCAGGACCTCCCCCTGCCCGACGGCTCGATGGCCGCGGCCTGGCTGCTCGGGGTGCTGTGCACGACGCCCGACAAGCGGGACGTCCTCGCCGAGCTGCACCGCGTCCTGCGCCCGGGCGGCAAGCTCGGCCTCCTGGTGCTCGTGGCCGACCGCGAGCTCACCGAGAGCCCCGAGGGCAACGACTTCCCGACCCGGTCCTCGCTGCACGCCGACCTCGAGGCGACCGGCTTCCGCGTCGACGACCAGGTCGACGGCGCGGCGCTGCCCGGCGCGCCGCAGGACTGGGTCGCCCGCGCCGACGCCGTCGACGCCGTGGTGCGCCGCGACCACGGCGACCACCCGCAGTGGCGCCAGGCCCACGACCAGGAGGACGTCCTGGGCCGGGTGATGGAGCGCGGCGACGTGGTGACGGTGCTGCTGCACGCCACGGCGGTGTGACGCGGCACGCCGACGACCTTCTGCACGTCGCGCCGCGATCTTGACCGTCGCCCGGCCCGTCACGACGATGACGGCGCCGACGTCGACGTCCCAGGGAGCGCCCGCATGATCGTCATCAACATCGTGATCCCCATCCGCCCGGAGAGGACGGACGACTGGCTGGCCCTGGCCGACTCGTACGCCAAGGACGTCAACGCCGAGGAGGGCTGCCTGTACTTCAAGTTCTCGCGCAGCCTCACCGACGAGAACGAGTACGTCTGCATCGAGGGATTCCGGGACTCCGACGCCGGCGCGGTCCACGTCCAGCAGCCGTACGTGAAGAACTTCTTCGAGCGCATGCCCGACCTGGTCTCGGCGCAGCCGCAGATCCTCTACATCGACACGCCGCACGACGGCTTCGGTCCGATGGGCGAGATCCAGCCGCGCTGACGCAGGTTCGGGGCCACCCCGCCCGTGGGTAGGGCGGGGTCATGGCACCTGCACGCCCCCTCGCCCTCGTCACCGGCGGCTCGTCCGGCATCGGCCTCGAGCTGGCCCGCGAGCTCGCCGGGCGCGGCCACGACGTCGCGATCTCGGGACAGAGCGACCGCGTCCACGACAGCGCCCGGCAGCTCGAGCAGGAGCACGGCGTCACCGCGTACCCGTACCGGGCCGACGCCGCGACCTTCGACGGCGTCGAGGGGTTCTGGCGGTTCGTCGCCGACCTCGACCGGCCGCTGAACGTCGCGTGCCTCAACGTGGGGATCGGCATCGGCGGCGCGTTCGCCGACACCGACCTCGACGACGAGCTGCGCATGATCGCGATCAACTGCACCGGCCTGGTCCACCTGGCCAAGCGCGTCACCCGCGCGATGCTCGCCCAGGGCCCGGAGCGGGGCGAGCGGCGCATCCTCGTCGTCTCGTCGGTCTCGGCCACCACCCCCACGCCCTACGAGACCGTCTACGGGCCCACGAAGGCCTTCGGGTTCTCGTTCGCCGAGTCGCTGCGCGAGGAGCTGCGCGAGCACGGCGTCGGCGTGACCGCGCTGCTGCCCGGCGCGACCGACTCGGCGTTCCACCACAACGCCGGGATGGGCGACACCGTCTACGGCGACAACAGCTGGAAGAACGACCGGACCCTCGTCGCGCGCCAGGGCATCGACGCGCTGTTCGCGGGCGAGGACCACGTGGTCGGCGGCGACGACGCCACGCAGCAGCAGGCGGTCGACAACCGGGCGACGCCCGAGCCCGTCAAGGCCGCGCGACACGCGGAGGGCACACGTCCGGCGCCGCGTTGAGACGTTCAGCGAGCACCTTGTACGCTGACGTCGGGTCAACCAGTCGTCCCTCTTGTCGGCTGGCGCGGCCGGGTCTCCCCACCGCCGGACCTTCTCGAAGGACGCTGCCCATGACGTCGGACGGCCTGGCGGCCCGGGAGAACGACCTCCTGGTGACACTGCGGACGGTCTCCCGCGACCTGATCGGCAAGCGCAGCATCCGCGACCGCGAGGCCCTCCTCTCGCAACTGGTCGCGTCCGCGGTCAGCCTCGTCCCGCCCGCCGTCGGCGGCGGGCTCTCCCGGACCTCGGACGGCGACGTGCACACCAGCCATGCGACGACCGGCGCCGTCGACGAGCTCGACCTGCTGCAGAACGAGCTCGACGAGGGCCCGTGCGTCGAGGCCGCCGAGCGCCCGCCCGAGAACGGCGTCATGCTCGCCCGCGACCTCGCGGGCGACGACGCGGCGCGGTGGCCGCGGTTCGCGCCGCGCGCCGTCGAGGCCGGGTTCCGCTCGATGCTCTCGGTCTCGCTGACCGGTCCGCGCGACGGCACCCGCGCGGCGCTCAACCTGTACGCCGCGACCCCGGACGCGTTCGACTCCACCGCGATCGTCACGGCCGGGCTCTTCGCCAGCCACGCGTCCGCGCTGCTCTACGGCGCCGACCACGCCCACGACCTCGGCGTCGCGCTCGCGACCCGGGACGTCATCGGGCAGGCGAAGGGCATCCTCATGGAGCGTTTCGCCCTCGACGGCGACGAGGCCTTCGCGCTGCTCGTGAAGTCCTCCCAGGACACCAACGTCAAGCTCAACGACGTGGCGCGATGGCTCGTCGACGAGACCGGGACCGGCCGGTCGACGCCGTCCTGACCCACGGGGGCGACCCCGGACGGACAGCGAGCGCTAGTGTCACGACAGCGAGCGAGCTGTCGACCCCTCACGGCTGCCCCGGACCCCCCGCCGCGACCACGAGGCGTGCCCGACCGCGCAGACCGGCACGCCACGCCGACCCGCGAGGGGGCGCGCCATCGAGATCGACGACGTCGGCGACGACCCGCGCGGGCCCGCACCGGACCCCGACGACGAGCAGACGCTGGCCGCGCTCGTCCGCGCCGCCGTGCGGTCGATCCCGGGGACCGAGGCCGCGGGCGTCACGGTGACCCGGGACGGCCACGTGGGCTCGCACGTCCCCACGACGGCCGCCGTCCGCACGCTCGACCGCCTGCAGGGCGACTGGTACGAGGGCCCCTGCATCAGCGCCGCCGACCACCCGCCGCCCGTCGGCTACGTCCTCGCCGACGACCTCGACGGCCTCGACGCCGTCCGCTGGCCGGGCTTCGCCCGCTACGCCCTCGACGCGGGCTTCCACTCGATCCTCTCGGTCGGGCTCGGTTCCGCGCGCGGGAGGGCCGGAGCCCTCAACCTCTACGCGACCCGCCCGAACGTCTTCGACGCCCCGGCCCGGGAGGTCGCCAGGTTCTTCGCGGCGCGCGCGGCCACGCTGGTCCACGGCGCGGCCGCCACGGATGTGGACGCACGCACCGGCACGGACACCGCCCGCCCCTCCCCGACCGGCCGGGACCTCATCGCCCAGGCCGTCGGCATCCTCGCCGGCCGGACCGGCGTCGAGGTCGAGGCCGCCCTCGACGCGCTCGTGCGGGTCTCGGACGACACCGGGCTCGGGATGGTGGAGATCGCCGGTCGCGTCCGGGACGCCGCGTACCGGGAGACCGGGCTCCCGTTCGACCTCGGCAACGGTGTTCGATAGACAGTAGACGCACATCTTGTACGGTCGGCGATGGGTCGACACCAGGGCCCGCCATCCGGACGAGCCCGCGGTCCGGTCGACCCCGACCCGAGGACGCGGTCATGGACGACCCCGAGCACGAACGACTGGTGAAGTCGCTGCGCTCCGCCGCCGAGCAGCTCACCGAGAACCGCAGCATCCGCGATTTCGAGGCGACGGTCACCAAGCTGGTGCACGCCGCGGTGGACACGATCCCCGGCGTCGAGGGCGGGGGCATCTCGCGCACCGAGGAAGGCACGGTGCGCTCCAGCCACGCCACCGACCCGGCGGTCTACGACCTGGACCGGCTGCAGTCCGATCTCGGACAGGGCCCGTGCATCACCGCCGCCGACGACCCGCCCGAGGCCGGCATCGTGGTCGCCCAGGACCTCGCCGGGGCGGACGGGGAGCGGTGGCCGGTCTTCGCCCCCCGCTGCGTGGAGGCCGGCTTCCGGGCGATGATGTCGGTGCAGCTGTCCCTGCACGGGCGTCGGCGCTCCGCGCTGAACCTCTACAGCCGCACCCCGGACGTCTTCGATGCCTCCGCGGAACTGACCGCCGGCCTGTTCGGCGTCCAGGCGGCGACGCTGCTGCACGGCGCCGAGCACGCCGCCGACCTCGGCCAGGCGCTCGCGAGCCGGGACGTCATCGGGCAGGCCAAGGGCATCCTCATGGAGCGCTTCACCGTCGACGACGACGAGGCGTTCCAGATGCTGGTCGACTCCTCGCAGGAGACGAACGTCAAGCTCGTGGACGTCGCGACGTGGCTCGTCGGCGAGGCAAGGAGCAAGCGGGCCGAGGCCGGGCCGCGGCCCCAGCGACGCTAGACCGTCAGGGCTTGCGCCCCACGCCGCCGACGATGCAGCGCTGCACGGGGTCGAGGGGCTTGAGCAGCGGGCCGTCCGGCCACCAGCTCGCGCAGATCACGAGCCCGGGCTCGACCATCTCCAGGCCGGGGAACATCGCCTGGATGTCGGCCCGCGTCCGGAACACGCCGCTGCCCATCGGGCTGTGCACGAAGACGTCCTCCATGCGGCGGGCGAGGGTGCTGTCGCCGTCCTCGGGGTCGAAGAAGTGCGCCAGCACCACGAACGAGCCCGACGCCAGGGCGTCCACGTACTCGCCCATGATGCTCTGCGGGGAGCGCGCCGGGTCGTCGTGGTGGTGCAGGGTGCCGTTCTGGATCAGCGCGATCGGCTGGTCGAAGTCCAGGAAACTGCGGATCGCGGGGTCGTCGAGGACGCCGCGCGGGTCGAAGATGTCCGCCGCGCTGAACATCGTGAACTCGTTGTCCTCGAGCAGCGCCCGCCCGTGCGCGACCACCGACGGGTCGTTGTCGACGTACACCACGCGGGCCTCGGGCCGCAGCCGCTGCACCACCTGGTGGGTGTTCTCCGCCGTCGGGAGCCCGGAGCCGAGGTCGAGGAACTGGGTGACGTCGGTCTGGGTGGCGAGGAAGCGCAGCGCGCGGATGAGGAAGGCCCGGTTGTCGACGGCCAGGAGCGGGACCTCGGGCGCGACCTTGCGGACCTGCTCGATCGTCTGCCGGTCGGCCTCGTAGTGGTCCTTGCCGCCGAGCGCGTAGTCGTACACGCGGGCGATGCTCGCCACGCTCGTGTCGACGTCCGCGGGGGCGCGACCGTCACCGGTCCTCGAGACGGCCATCAGTCGGATCCCTCATCACGCGTCGTGGGTCGGTCGGCGGCCCCACGATAGCGGCCCGGTGATCGAGGGCACGGAGATCGACACCCGTGCCTTGTCCCCGGCCCCGGCGAGCGCGACCCTGGACCCGGGTGGGGGGAGAACCATGGCGACGGATGCGCTCGCGGTCCCGGACCTGGCCGGCGTCGTCGTCGGGTGGCGCGCCTGGCGCGTCGTCCAGCGGCCCGGCGGGCCCGAGCTGGTCGCGCCGGTGCAGGGGACGCGCTGGTCGCCGGGTCGGGCGACGCACGCCCGGTGCACGAGCGGGCGGCACGACCCCGGCGCGGTCCCGGCCGAGGGCTGTCGGTGCGGGCTGTACGCGGTGGCCGACCCGCTGGGGGTGGTCGGGCACGACGGGCCGGGCGCGGTCCTCGGCTGCGTCGCGCTGTACGGGGATCTCCTGGAGGGCACCCAGGGGTGGCGCGCCTCGCGCGGCGTCCCCCGCCTGCTCCTGGCCGGTCCGGACGTCGACGAGGCGACGTGCACGCGGCTGGCCGCCCGCTACGGCGTGCCCGTGCGCCGGTCCGCGACGTCGCTGCGGGCCCTGGCCGCCGGGCTCTCGGAGCGCCGCGACCGGGCGGACGCCCTGCGGGACGCGGTGCGGGCGGCGGCGGACGGGACGGAGTCCCCGGTCGACCTGGTCGACGGCGTCCTGCACGAGCTGTCCTCGGGACCGGGCCGCGCGGGACGCCCGACGGCGCTCCTGCTCGTCCTCGCCGCGGCGGTCGTGATGTGGCTCCTGACCGCGGCGACGCTCGTGCTCGCCGCGGCCTGAGCCGACTGTCCCCTGGACGACCGGGCCGGTGCGCGCAAGGGTCGACACCCGTCGACCGGTGCTACGTTCCGGAGGTGGACCCGAAGGAGGACCTCGCGTTCGACGCCCTGTCCGACCGGGTGCGGCGGCGCATCCTGTCCGTGCTCGGGGAGGAGGGCGAGCTCCCGGTGAACGCGCTCGCCGAGCGCGTGGGCACGGTCGGTCGCACCACCGTGTCGAGCCACCTGCGTCTCCTGCGCACCTCGGGGATCGTGCGGGAGCGCCGCGAGGGCCGGAACCGCTACTACTCGCTCGACACCGAGGGCGCGGTGCGCGAGGCCTTCACCTACCTGCAGTCGATCCTGCGGCAGGCGGTCGACGAGATCGACGACTCCCCGCCGGCCCCGGCCGCGGTGGACCCCGACCGCGAGCGCGGCACCGGCTAGGACGCGGAGCCGGGGACCCGATGCACACGACCGTCGCGGCGGAGCGGACGGTGGCGCTCGCCCCGCCCGAGGTGTTCGCGCTGTTCGGGACGGCCGGCAGCGAGGGATGGCTGTTCGGGGCCCGCTGCGACGCCGTGGCGGCCGGGGCGATCGTGTCGATGCGGCTGCCGCTCGACGAGCGCGGCGGCACCGGCGGCGTCGACGTCCTGGGCCGCATCACCCGCGTGGCCCCGGCGGCCGCCGTCGAGATCGAGCACACCCAGCCCTGGCGCGGGCGCCTGAGCCTGCGCTTCGCCCCCGCCGGGTCGCGCGGCACCCGCGTCCAGGTGCGCGCGAGCGTCCCGCCCGAGGGCGTGGAGTGGCTGCTGCACCGCCGCGGCGTCCCGCTGCCCGAGCCGCCGGACGACGGGGCCGTGCGCCTCGGGGCGATCACCACGGCGTCCGGGCCCGGCGCGGTGTACTCCATGTCGGCCGAGCTCATGGCCCGGCTCGCCGTCGACGAGATCAACGACGACGGCGGCGTCGCGGGCCGCCGGGTCCAGCTGCTCACCGCCGACGACGCCACCGACGCGGAGCAGGCGGCCCTCGAGGCGGAGCGGATGGCGCGGCTCGGGTGCCGGGCGGTGTTCGTCAACGCCACCTCGGCGAGCTTCGACGCCGTGCGCCGGGTGCTCGAGGGGCGCGGCGTGCTGGTCGTGCACACCGTCATCAACGAGGGCGGCGGCGACTCCCCCACCGCCGTGCGCTTCGGGGAGCGGCCGTCCGCGCAGCTCGACGCCCTCGTCGCGCCCGCGATGCGCCGCGCCGACGCCCGCCGCTGGTTCTTCGTGGGCCAGAGCTACGTGTGGTCCCACGGCGCGCACGCGGCCGCGTACCGGGCGGTGGCGCACGCCGGCGGTCAGGTGGCGGGCGAGGAGCTGGCCCCGCTCGGCACCACCGACTTCGGCGACACCATCGAGCGCATCGCGCACTCCGGCGCCGACCTCGTGCTCAGCACCCTCGTCGGGGCCGACGAGGTCGCGTTCGAGCGCCAGAGCGAGGCCGCCGGGCTCCGACGCTCGACGCGCACCGTGTCGCTCACGCTCGAGGAGTCGACGCTCGCCCACATCGGCCCGCGCGCGGGCACCGGGCTGCAGACCGCCCTGGGCTACTTCCAGGACAACCCGCTGCCCGGCAACGACGGCCTGCTCGCGCGCTACCGCGAGGCCTACGGCTCCTGGGCGCCGCCGGTGACCGCGCTCTCGGAGACGGTCTACGAGGCGATCCACCGCTATGCCCGCGTGCTGCACGTCGACCCCGACGGCACCACGGCCGCGCACGGCGTCGCGCTCGCGGCGCGGCGTCCGACCCGGCGCGACGACACGATCGGCGCGCGCGACCTCGTCGCCCCGCGCCTCTACGTCGCCGAGGCGGGGCCGGGCGGGCTGGAGATCGTCGACGCGGTCGCCGGCGGGCGCTGACCGACGTCCCGTCGTCACGGGACCGAAACACGTGGATACGTCGCTGAGTATTGACGTGTTTTCGGGGAGGTTCCTACGGTCTGCGTGCCCCTCCACCCGAAAGGACGTCCATGGACGGCATCCACGACCTCGGCGGCAAGCACGGGCACGGCCCCGTCGTCCACCCGCCCTCCGAGCCGGTGTTCGGGTCGGACTGGGAGCGCTCGGTGCTCACCATGTTCCCGGCGATGGCCATGGCCGGGGCCTTCAACCTCGACGCGTTCCGCTCGGGCATGGAGCAGATACCGGCCGCGGAGTACCTGACCTCGCGCTACTACGAGCACTGGATGCACTCGATGGTGCTCCACGGGACGGCCGCGGGGATCTTCGACCGCGAGGACCTGGCGGCGCGCACGCGGCACTACCTCGAGCACCCCGAGGAGGAGGCACCCAAGGCGTCCAAGCCCGAGCAGGTGGAGGCGCTGGCGGGCCTCATCGCGCACGGCGACGACTACCGCCGCGAGGTCGACGCCGCACCGCGGTACGCGGTCGGCGACACGGTGCGCGTCCTGGCCGACGCCTCGACCACGCACACCCGCCGCGCCGGCTACGTCCGCGGGCACGTCGGCGTGGTCACCCATGCCCACGGCGCCTACGTCTACCCCGACACCCACGCGACCGGCGAGGGCGAGAACCCCGAGCACCTCTACACCGTGCGGTTCACGGCCGAGGAGCTGTGGGGCGCCGAGGCCGGCAGCGCGAACACGGTCGTCCACATCGACCTGTGGGAGCCCTACCTCACCACCGCCTGACCAGCACGCCCCCGAGAGGAGACAAGCGGCCATGTCGGTCGACCAGAAGATCCAGCCCGTCGAGGGTCTGAGCATGCACAGCGACGCGGAGCTCGCCGCCCGCGCCAAGGCCATGGAGGCGATCCTCGTCGAGAAGGGCCTCATCGGGTCCGACGCGATCGACTACATGTCCTCGGTCTACGAGAACGAGGTCGGCCCGCAGATCGGCGCCTCGATCGTCGCGAAGGCGTGGACCGACCCGGAGTTCAAGGAGCGCCTGCTCGCCGACGCCACGAAGGCCTGCCAGGAGCTGGGCTTCGGCGGCATGCAGGGCGAGGAGATGACCGTCCTCGAGAACACCCCGGACGTCCACCACCTCGTCGTCTGCACCCTGTGCTCCTGCTACCCGTGGCCGGTCCTCGGGCTGCCGCCGAACTGGTACAAGTACCCGGCCTACCGGTCCCGTGCCGTCCGCGACCCCCGCGGGGTCATGGAGGAGTTCGGCCTCGACCTGCCCGACAGCGTCGAGGTGCGGGTCTGGGACTCCAGCGCCGAGCTGCGCTACTGGGTGCTCCCCATGCGCCCCGCGGGCACCGACGGCTGGACCGAGGAGCAGCTCGCCGAGCTGGTCACCCGGGACGCGCTCATCGGCGTGGGTGACGTGACCAGGCCGGGGGTCTGAGCGTGCAGACGATGAACGAACGTCCCGCGCCCGAGACCAAGCCCCGCGTCGACTCCCTGGTCGACGTGCTGCCGTTCTCCGACCGCATCCCCCGCCACGACGGCGAGATGGCCTTCGACCAGGCGTGGGAGATCCGCGCGTTCGCGATGACCGTCGCGCTGCACGAGGAGCTGGGCTTCCCGTGGGAGGAGTTCCAGTCCGAGCTCATCGCGGCGATCCAGCGGTGGGAGGCGGCGCAGACGGACCTCGCGGGGTGGAGCTACTACGAGCGCTGGCTCGCGGCGCTCGGTGAGCTGGCGCAGGGCAAGGGCTGGCTCACGGGCGCCGAGCTCGACTCCCGCACGCAGGAGATCCTCGACCAGCCGCCGACGACCGACCACCACCACGCCGTGCGGGAGCCGGTCGCCGTGGTGCCGGGCGCATGAGCGCCGTCTCCCCCGACGGGGTCGTCGCCGCCGCGGCCCTCGCCGGGCTCCCGCTCGACGAGGACCACGCCGCCGCGATCGCCGCCCTGCTCGGCGCCTGGGTGCCGGCGGCGAACGCCCTGAGCACGCGGATGCAGGCGGAGTCGGTGCGCGACGTGGCGCCGGCGACGGTGTTCGGGCAGGTGGAGCCGTGAGCGAGCTGCTCGACCGCACACTGACGGAGTCCGCCCGGCTCGTCGCGGCGCGCGAGCTCTCGCCGGTCGAGCTGGTGGACGCGACGCTCGAACGCATCGCGGCGATCGAGGGGACCAACGCCTACATCTCCGTCGCCGGCGAGCAGGCCCGCGAGGTCGCGCGGGCCAGCGAGACGATGATCAACGCCGGCCACCGGCTCGGACCGCTGCACGGGATCCCGATCGCGCTCAAGGACAACATCGACGTCGCCGGAGAGGTCACGACGGCGGGCAGCAAGGTGCTCGCCGACCACCGTCCCGCGGCCGACGCCGCCGTGGTCCGCCGGCTGCGCGCGGCCGGCGCGATCATCGTCGGCAAGACGAACATGCACGAGTTCGCGTGGGGCGGGACCTCGGCGAACCCGCACTACGGCTTCGTCACCAACCCCTGGGACACCACGCGGATGCCCGGCGGCTCGAGCGGCGGCTCCGGCGTCGCGGTCGCGACCCGGGCCTGCGCCGGCGCGCTCGGCACCGACACCGGCGGCTCGGTGCGGCTGCCCTCGGCGCTCAACGGCGTCACCGGGCTGCGGCCGACCATCGGGCGGGTCAGCAACGCCGGCGTCGTGCCGCTGGCCTGGAGCATGGACACCGTCGGCCCGATGGCGCGGACGGCCGCCGACTGTGCGCTGCTGTTCGGCGCGCTGGCCGGGTTCGACCCCGACGACGCGGGCTCGGTCGAGCACCCCGTCGCCGACTACGTCGGCGAGCTCGACCGCGGCGCCGACGGGCTGCGCGTCGGCATCATCGAGGGCTACTCGCTGCACCACCTCCAGCCGGCGGTGGACAAGGCGGTCCGTGACGCGCTCGGCGTCCTCGCCTCCCTCGGCGCGCACCCCGTCGACGTCGCGATCGCCGACATCGAGGGCAACATCTCCGCGCAGCTCACGGTGGAGGCGGCCGAGCCGAGCACGTACCACCAGCGCTGGCTGCGCGAGCGGCCCGACGACTACGGCGAGGACGTGCGCCTGCTCCTCGAGGCCGGCGAGCTGCTGCTCGCCACGCAGTACCTCCAGGCCCAGCGCTACCGCGCGCTCCTGCGCCGGCAGACGCTGGCGGCGCTCGCCCACGCCGACGTGCTCCTGTGCCCGACGCTGCCCTTCACGGCCACCCCGCTCGGCGAGGTCACCGTGGAGATCGATCCGGGCGTCCCGGAGGACATGCTGTCGGCGATCATGCAGTTCACGGGCCTGCCGTCCCTGACCGGGCTCCCGGCGATCAGCGTGCCCTGCGGGTTCGACCCGGACGGGCTCCCCGTCGGCCTGCAGCTCATCGGGCGGCCGTTCGAGGAGGCGACGCTGCTGCGCGCGGCGGCGGCGTTCCAGACGCGCACGGCGTTCCACGAGCAGGTCCCGCCGCTGGTGTCCGGGGGATAGTCGCCCGCTTGTCGCGCAGGGCCTTGGCCTCGGCGCCGCCGGACCGGTAGAAGCAGACCGGTACCGGCGTGCCGACGGGCAGCCGCGAGCCATGGGGGGCGGATCGTGCGGAACCCGTGGACGAGACCCCGCGCCGTCGCGGCCGTGCTGGGCCTCGGGCTCGTCGTCGAGGCGACCCACCAGCTCCGGACCCGGGGGCCCCACACCACCGACCTGCCGATCGTCGACAACTGGCTGCACTCCACGCTGATCCTCGCCTCCGCCGGGATCTGCTTGTGGGGTGCCTTCCTGCGGCCCGCGGGGGGACCGGCGCGACGGGCCTGGTTCTGCTTCACCACGGCGCTGCTCGTCTTCGCCCTCGCCGACATCCTGTGGGTCGTCCTCTACTCGGGCAGCGGCGACGTCCCGACCCCGAACCCGACCGACCCGCTGTACCTCGCGACCTACCCGCTGTTCCTGGCGGGGCTCGTGTTCATGGTGCGCGCCCGGGTGACCGACGTCCCGTGGCACCGCTGGCTCGACGGCTTCGTCCTCGTGCTCGTCGTGGCGACGCCGGGCGTGCTGCTGGTGATCGTGCCGGTGGCGGCGACCGCCCCGCTCGATCCCCTCGGCCAGATCATCACCGTCGCCTACCCGCTCGGCGACATCCTGCTGTTCGGGGGGCTGCTGGGCACCCTGCCGCTGATCTCCTGGCGGCTCGTGGGCAGCTGGCCCTGGGTCGGCCTCGGCCTGCTCTGCTTCACGGTCGCCGACTCCGCGTACAGCCTCACCGCCGCCGACGTGGTGTCCCACGACGGGCCGTACGACTTCCTCTGGAGCGCGGGCGCGCTCGCCTTCGCGGTCGGCGCCTGCCGACCGCCCGCGGGGCGGCGCCCGCCGCGGGAGATCACCGGCTTCCCGGCGATCGCCCTGCCCCTCGGCGCCCAACTGGTCGCTCTCGCCACCCAGGTCTACGGCTGGTACGTCCCGCTCCCGCCCGTCGAGCGCCTGCTGACGATCGGGGTGCTCGCGGTCGGCATCGCGCAGGTCATCGTCTCCCGGCCGCGCCCGGCGCGGACGGAGTTCTCGGTGACCGAGACGGAGACGGAGAACGGCGAGGACACCGAGACGGAGACCGTCACCGAGTCCGTCTCCGAGGGCGCCGCCCGGCCTCCGTGATCACCACGAGCTGCGCGGGGCGTACCCCTCCCGGCCGCAGGCTGGCAGGCTGGCGCCGTGCTGTCCGGGGCAGGTGACGCGGCGCCCCTCGAGGGCGGCAGTCCCGACGACCCCGAGCTGGTCGCCTGGGCGCGCGGGCTGGGCGCGCTGCAGGAGGCCGAACGGCTCGGGTCGGTGCGCGTGGGCACCGAGCACCTGCTGCTCGCGAGCCTGCTCGACCCCGTCGCGCGGCGCCTGGCGCACGACGCCGGGATCGACTTCTCCGTCGTGCAGCGCGACATCGGCCCCCCGGTGCGCGCCGGCATCGGCGCCCGGCCCGGTCTCCTGCCGACGACCGACCAGCTGCGCCTGAGCGACGGCGCGGACCACGCCCTGCGCGCGCTGCGCGACGACGCGGCCGGCGACACGCGGTTCGACGGCTGGGTGCGTCCCGACCGCAGCACCGATCCCCGCGCCCGCAGCGTGCTGCGCCGGCGCCTGCTCGCCGCGCTGGTCGAGGGCGAGGGCACCGGAGCCGCCCGGTCGGTGCTCGCCCGCCTCGACGTCCCGCCCCACACCACCCGGCTCGTCGCCCGGCTGGCCGAGCCGGACCCGGCAGGGCCGCACTGACCGCCCGGTCGGCGAAGATGATCCCGTGCGGCGGGGACTCGGGCGGTGGGCGCGGCGGATCGGGCTGACCCTCCTCGTGCTCGTCGTGCTGCTGTTCGCCGCCTCGGGGGCCTACCTCGGCTGGGACCGGCTCCGCCCGGTCCGCCTCGACGTCGCCGCACCGGGGTTCGACGTCGACGCCGCGGGCGTGCGCACCCACGTCGAGCACTGGCCGGCCGCGCAGCCGTCCGGGCGGCCGCCGCTGGTGCTGGTCCACGGGTTCGCGGAGTCGACGTACGTCTGGTCGCGGGTCGCGCCGCTGCTCGCCGCCGACCGGGACGTCTACGCCTACGACGTGCGCGGGTTCGGGTTCACCGACCGCGTGCCGCCCTACGACCTCGCCGCCGACACCGACCAGCTCGGCGGCGTCCTCGCCGCGCTGCACCTGGAGCGGCCGGTCGTCGTCGGGCACTCGTCCGGGGTCGCGATCGCGCTGTCCTGGGCGCTGCGGGCGCCCGCCTCGATCAGCGGCGTGATCGCCGCGAACGGCGACGGCACCCCGTACTTCGGCGCCGATCGCACGAGCGCGGGCGGTGGGGCCCGCTGGGTCCTCGTCGACCCGATCGCCCCGGCCGCGGTCACCGCCGTCGTGCGGCACCGCGCCCCGATCCGCTCGATCGTCGCCGCGCAGTGCGGCCCCGGCTGCCCGACCGACGACGCGGCGATCGACCGGTGGCGCGCGCCGTTCCTCCTGCCGGGCGGCGTGGACGCGATGGTCACCGTCCTGCGCAGCCCCCTCATCGGCCTCACCGACGCGCAGGAGAGCACCGTGGCCGTGCCCACCGCGATCGTCTACAGCAGCGAGGACGGGAGCTTCGGCCGCCCCGAGGCGACGGCCATGGCGGCCCGCCTGCGCACCGACCTCGTCACGGAGCTGCCCGGCGCCCGCCACCTCGCGCTGCTCGGCGACCCCGAGCGCTTCGCCGCTGCGCTCCGCCCGGGGCTCGACGCATTCGGTGGACGGTGAGCGAAGGTGCCCATGCCGCGAACGGGTGACGGCGTTACGGTGATCGTCCACCGTCAGCGGAAGGTCCCGCGATGAACGACCTCGACGGCGCCGTGCTGCGCCGCCGGGTGCACACCACCGACCCGGACGAGGCCGTCGCCCACCAGCAGGCGTACGCACGTTTCCGCGCCGGGCCGATCGAGCGCCACGGGTTCGAGTTCTCGCTGGTCACGGCGTCCGTCGAGACGTTCGGCGTGACCCACATGCGCCATGCCGCGCGCATCGAGGCGCAGGCCGAACCGACCCCCGCCCTCACCGCCGTCGAGGTCGTCGACGGCGAGGTCGACGTCCGCGACGCCCGCGGCCACCAGGCCGCCACCGACCTGGTGCTCGCGCCGACCTGGTCGCCGTACGCCTCGCGCTGGGCGGGCCACCTGCGGATGACCACCCTCGACCTCGACGAGGTCGCCCGCGTCGGCGCCGAGGTCTCCGGCCTCGCCCCGGACGAGGTCGCGTTCGGCACGATGACCGCGATCTCGCCGGCCCACGCCCGCTGGTGGACGACACTCGTCTCCCACGTCGAGGACGACCTGCTCGCCCACGACGACCTGATGGCGCTGCCGCTGCTGCGCCGGGAGGCCCTGCAGCGGCTCGCCCGCGCGGCGCTCACGGTGTTCCCGAACAGCACGCTCGACCACGAGGCCCACGGCCGCGACTCCGGCGAGCCGGCCACGGTCCGCCGGGCGATGGCGTACATCGACGCCCACGCCGACGAGGACGTCACGGTCACCGAGGTCGCCGAGGCCGCCCGGATGGGCCCGCGCGGGCTGCAGGCGGCCTTCCGCCGCCATCGCGGCGAGACGCCCCTGGCCTACCTGCGCCAGGTGCGCCTCGAGCGCGCCCACCGCGACCTGGAGGCCGCCGACCCCGCGGGCGGCCTCACCGTCGCCGCCATCGCCTTCCGGTGGGGCTTCTCGAACCCGGGCCGTTTCTCGGCGACCTACCGCCGGGTCTACGGGTGCTCGCCCGCGGAGACGCTGGGGCGGTAGGCGCGTCCCCCGCAGGCCCGCGCGACGACGGCGTCCGCGTCGGCCGTCGCCGCGTCGCCCCGCCAGGCGACGTGCTGGTCGGGACGCACGAGCAGGAGCTCCGGTCCGGGCGCCTCGAGGATCCGCAGGTCGACGCCGCGCGTGCGGGCCGCGGCCGTGAACGCCTCGGTCGCCGCGCCGCCGGGCCCGAGCAGCGTCAGCTCCGGGCCCAGGTCGTCGTAGCGCGAGTGCCCCGGCGCGACCCAGGCGTGCGGGAGGCGGTCGCCGGCCCCCGCGGCGATCACCGGCGAGCGGTCGTGGACGACGTCGAGGACGAGGTCGAGCGCGTGGAACTCGGCCGCCTTGGTCTCCTGGATCCGGCGGTGGGCGGCGTCCCGAGCGGCGGAGCCCGCGGCGTCGTCGCGGTCGAGGTCGTCGTCGAGCAGGTCGGTCGAGAGCGTCCTCATGTTGTCCTCGGCCGCGCGGACCACCCGCTCCTGCACGGGACGGCGCTCGGCCTCGTAGCTCGCGAGCAGCTCGGGACCGCCCCAGCCCCGCAGGACCGCCGCGAGCTTCCAGCCCAGGTCGACCGCGTCGCCGACGCCGGTGTTGAGCCCGTGCCCACCGAAGGGCGGGTTGAGGTGCGCGGCGTCCCCGGCGAGGAACACCCGCCGGTCCCGGGCCCGGTCGACGAGCTGCATGCGCGCGGTCCACGGGTCGGTCGACAGGACCTCGGACGCGACCGGCACGCCCGCTACGGCGTCGACGATCTCGCGGGCCCGGGCGTGCCCGGCCTCGCGCTCGACGCCGAACGCGATGACCCACCAGGTCCCGTCCCGGTCGAGCGGACCCATCAGGCTCGGCGCCGCCGGGTTGACCGTCCAGTACTGCACCGCGGGGCCGTGGCGCACGTGCGACCACAGGCCCGGCGCGCGCACGACCATCCCGAAGTTCGGCCGCAGCGCGTGCTCGCCCTCGTAATCGGCGCCGATCTGGTCGCGCACCACGCTGCGCGGCCCGTCGCACCCGACGACGTAGGCGGCCGTGATCGTCCGGCACTCCCCCGCCCCGTCGGCGACCTCGACCCGCACCGCGTCGTCGTCCTGCGCGAGGCCGACGACCCGGTGACCGGTCGCCAGGGTGCACGGCGCGAGCTCGCCGACGACCTCGCGCAGCAGCTCCTCGAGCACGTACTGCGGCGCCTGCTGCCCGGGCTCGGCGCAGCGCCCCGGCTCCGGCGCGAGGCCGAGCACCCCGGTGAAGCGGGAGAGCTCGTGCCCCGAGAGCGACGTGCAGAAGACGACGTCCTGCGACCACGCCACCGGCAGCGGGGCCCGCTCCCGGAGCCGGTCGGCGATCCCCCAGCGCCGCAGGTGCTCCATCGTGCGGACGTTGACGGTCTTGCAGCGCGGGCGGCTGTGGGACACCTCGGTGCGGGGTTCGACGACGACGCACTCGACGCCGCGCCGGCCGAGCTCGACGGCGGTGGCGAGCCCGACCGGCCCGCCACCGGCGACGAGGACCTGTGTGCGCTCGGGAAGCACGGGGTCAGTAGACCTCGGGCAGCAGCAGGTCGGCAGGCGGGTTCTCCGGCTTGTACTTGCCGGCCCGGGCGCCCTCGTGGATCTCCTCCGGCGAGACGCCCTGCGCGCGGGCCTCGACGAGCTGGTCGGGGTCGAACCACTCGCCGATCGGGTTCTCGGCGAACTCGCGGGACGCCCAGATCCACTCCTTGGACACGGCCCAGTCGCCGAACGCGTCGAACTGGATCTCGACGCCGTTGCCCTCGGGGTCGGCGTAGTACATCGACATCGTGATGCCGTGGTCGAGGCACATGAACGGGGTGATGCCGTGGTCGCGCAGGCGCTCGTAGTTGTCGAGCCACTGGCCGAAGCCGTCGTACTCGAACGCCGTGTGGTGCAGGCCCGCGCTCGTCGGCTTGTTCACGGGCGCGTGCACGGCGGGATGCTTGATCAGCGCGATCCGGTGGTTGGCCTCGTCGTTCGTCAGCCACGCCGCGCTCTCGGCGTAGTGCACCGGGTAGAGCCCGCACACGAGCCCGTACCAGCGGACCATCTCGTCCAGCTTCAGGGTCAGGAAGGTCGCGTGGTGCAGCTTCGGCGGGATGATCGGGGCCTGCTTGTGCTCGTTCATCGGGACTCCTCTTCCTCGAGCGTCGCGACCCAGTCCAGGACGGTCTCGACGTACTGCTTCGGGGCGTGCTCGTGCATCGAGTGCGGCATCTCCGGGAACGAGCGGTAGTCGATCCGCTGCCCGGCCTCGGCCACGAGCTCGCAGGCGCGGCGGGCCTGCTGGTCGGTGGACGCCCCGACGAGGCGCCCGGTCTGCTCGTCGACGGTGCGGAAGTGGTGCGTGAACAGCACCGGCACGCGGACCGCGCGGAGCATCGTCACGTGGTCGCAGGACGCCGTCGCGGCGCCGCTGGTGAACGCGCGGCCCCACTCGGGGTCGTACTCCCGCAGGTTCTGCCCGGCGGGCGGGTAGGCGTCGGGGGCCGGCGGCGGGATCATCGACGCCATCGCCCCCAGGATCTCCGGGGGCAGCGCGGTGGGCATCGCGCGCATCAGCCCGTCCCAGTCGCCCACCTTCCACTGGTCGCCGAGCCACGTGTTCCACGCCTCGAAGACGGGCCCGATGGCCTGGCGGATGCCCGGCCCGACCGCCGGCGCGGTCTGGCACGCGAACACCGGCGGGTCCTCCCACACCGCCGCCCGGATCTGCCCGGGCTTGGCGAACGCCGAGAGCCACGCCGAGAGCACCCCGCCCGACGACATGCCGCTGACCAGCGTCGGGCGCCCGATCACCAGGTCGATGAACCGCTCGAGGTCGTGGCCGAAGATGTCGATCGTGTACCGGCCCGGCGTCCACGTGGAGCGTCCCTGCCCGCGCAGGTCGACGGCGTGGACGTGGAAGTGCTCGGCGAGCAGCGGCATCGCGCCCGCGTAGCCCCACCACGACTCGGACTGGCCGGGGATCAGCAGCAGCGGGGGCGAGGACGGGTCGCCGGCCGTCGCGTAGTTCATGCGGATCTCGCCGAGGTCGACGAGGTGCTCGTCGAACGCGTGGGAGACGAAGGTGTCGCCGCGGTCGGCGGCCTCGAGGGGCGCGGTCACGAGACGAACCTGTGCTGCATCTGGCCGATCCCGGCGCACCAGGTGACCAGCTCGTCGCCCTCGCCGAGGAAGCGCGGCGGGGTGCGGCCCGCGCCGATGCCGGCCGGGGTCCCGGTGAAGACCACGTCGCCGGGCAGCAGCGTCACGATCGCCGAGAGCTCGGCGACCAGGTCCGGCACCGAGAAGATCATCGCCCCGGTGCGGCCCTTCTGGACGCTCTCGCCGTTGACGAGGCAGCCCAGTTCGAGGTCGTCGGGGTCGAGGCCCGCCGCCCGGAGCTCGTCGACGCTGACGAGGGCCGGGCCCATCGGCGAGAAGCCGGGGTAGGACTTGCCCATCCCGAACTGCGGGGGCGGGGCGGCGAACTGGGTGACGCGGTCGGAGAGGTCCTGGCCGACGGTCAGGCCGGCGACGTGGTCCCACCCCTGCGCCGCCGGGATCCGGTGACCCCCGGTGCCGATCACGGCGACGAGCTCGACCTCCCAGTCGACGTTCCCGGGCGAGAGCCGGATGTCGCCCGCCGGGCCCGCGAAGCTCGACGCGTACTTGGTGAACACCAGCGGCGTCGTCGGCAGCTCCATGCCCGACTCGGCGGCGTGGTCGCGGTAGTTCAGGCCCACCGCGAAGACCTGCGGCGGCCGGGCAGCGACGGGGCCGAGGGCACCCGCGCCCAGCGGGACGGCCGCGGCGAGGTCCGCCGACGCGGCCCAGTCGCGGAACTCGTCCCACCGGTCGTAGACGGCCTGCGGGTCGGCGGCGAAGCGGCCGTCGCTGGCGCGCTCCACGTCCAGGCCGCGGAGCCCGCCGGCCGACTCCGGGTCGGGCTCGACCAGGGCGAGCCGTCCCGCGTGATTGGCGATGCGCACGTGTGTCCTTCCTCAGACGAGAGCGGTGACGCCGTCGGTCAGGCCCAGCAGGGCCCGCCCGTACACCTCGGTGGAGATCGCCGGGCTGATGACCGCGTGGCGCGAGGCGACCTCGGAGTCGCGCCAGATCCGCTGCAGGGGGCTCGTCTCGGCGAACGAGCCGGCGCCGTGGGCCGAGACCAGCGTGCGGATGGCCTCGCGCGCGTTCTCGATCGCGGCGCCGGTGTCCATCCGGACGCGGGCCCGGGCGGCGTAGTCGGGGTAGACGCCGTCGGCGGCCGCCTGGTCGATGTCGGCGGCGGCGCGGTAGGCGAACAGGTGCGCGGCGTCGACCAGCGAGGCGGCCTTCGCCACGGCGAGCTGGAAGGTCGGCGCGTCGGTCTGGACGTCGTAGAACGTGTAGGAGACCGAGCGCTTCGGCGCCTTCTCGATGACGAGGTCCACCGCGGCCTGGGCGAGGCCCAGCTGCGGGCCGGCGAGCACGAGCGCGGCGACCGGGACGAACGCCGAGCGGTAGAGCGCCTCGTCGTCGTGCTCGGTGCCGTAGCGCCCGCCGATCGCGGCGGGGATCGACAGCACCCGGTGGGAGGGGATCAGGACGTCGCGCGCGACCAGCGTGTTCGACCCGGTGCCGCGCATGCCGGCGACGAACCAGGTGTCCTCGATCGTCAGGTCGCTCATGGGCACCAGCGCGAGCCCCTGGTCGACGACCTCGCCGCGCTCGTCGGGCACCGGGAAGCCGACCACGGCCCACCGGGAGTGCAGGCAGCCCGACGCCCAGCCCCACTTCCCGGTCACCCGGTAGCCGCCGTCGACCTTCGTCGCCTCCGCCGACGGGGCGAGCACGCCGGCGATGCGCGCCTCGGGCGTGCTCTCCCAGACGTCGCGCTGGGCCTGGTCGGGGAAGAGGCCGGCGAAGAACGAGCAGACGTTCATCAGGGTCGTGACCCAGGACGTCGACCCACAGCCCCGGGCGAGCTCGCGGGACACCTCGAGCTTGGTGCGCATGTCGGTCTCGAGGCCGCCGAGGCGCCGCGGCTTCATGATCGAGAAGAGGCCGGCCTCGTCGATCAGCGCGATGTTCTCGTCCGCGACCCGGCGGTCCTCCTCGGTGCGGGCGGCGTGGCGCGCGAGCACCGGGACGATCTCGCGGGCCCGTCCGACGAGGTCGGCCCGCAGGGCGCGGGCGGCGTCGGACGTGCCGGGGCGGTCGAGCGAGTAGTCGGACATCGCCGAACTGGTCATGGGCTGCACCTCCGCATCGCCGGCCACCTCGACGTGACCTGGCCCACGACTGGACGCTAGAGCGCTAAGTTATAAGATGTCAACGCACGCTACGATGCGTCGCGTGCCGGACCTGGAGGGGGTGGCGGTGGACGGTGGCGTGCGCTCGGTCGCGTCCCGCAAGGCGTCGGCGGTGGACCTCGTGCTGCACGAGATCCGCCGCTCGATCCTGTCCGGGGAGCTCCCGCCGGGGCGCCCGTTCACGGTCCCGGCACTGACGGAGCAGCTCGGGGTGAGCCACGTGCCGGTGCGCGAGGCGCTCCGGCAGCTCGAGGCCCAGGGTCTGATCACGCTGAGCCCGTCGCGCAGCGCGATGGTCACCCCGCTCGACCCCGACGACCTGCGCGCGATCTACCGGCTGCGCATCACCGTCGAGCCCGAACTGGCCGCGCTCTCGGCGAAGGACCGCACCGACGACGAGATCGCCGGCCTCGACGCCCTGGTGCGCGAGACGTTCGGCGAGGTGCTCCAGGAGGCGTTCTGGGCACCGCACCGCAGCTTCCACGCCGCGATGATCGAGCCGGCCGCGAGCGACTGGGACCGGCGGATGCTCGCCCCGCTCTGGGACGCCTCCGAGCGCTACACCCGCCTCGTCTTCGACCCCGTCGAGGCTCCCGAGTCGTTCGCGGAGCACCGGGCGCACGCCCACGACGCGATCGTCGACGCCGCCCGCTCGCGCGACCCGCGGCGCGTGGGCGACGCGGTGCGCGAGCACCTCGAGGACAACCTCGCGACGATGCTGCACGAGATGCGCACCCTCGATGCCGTGCGCCGGCAGCGGTGGAGCGGGACCGGCGCCTGAGGTCTACGCCGGCGCGCCGAACAGCTCGTGCACCAGACCCAGGGCGTCCTCCGGCGCCGTCGCCTCGAGGACCAGGGGCGGGCCGAGGTGCAGGGTGAGCGCGAAGAACCGGCAGCAGTCGACCTCCGCGGCGGCCAGCTCGGCGAGCGGGCCCGGGCGCACCTCGGGGCCGAAGGTGAGTCGCACCCCGCCGGGGACGGCGGCCCGCGCGGTGATGCTCGCCAGGAGGTCGCGCCACTGCGCGAGACGGGTGTCGCGGTCGGCGGCATCGAGGGTGCAGGCGATGGCCGCGTCCTCCTCCGGCAGACCCAGCAGCGCGCACGACGGGTCGCACGGCCCGTCACCGTCGAGCGCGTCGAGCTGCGCGCGGGCGCGGGTCAGCCGCTCCTGCAGGGCCGCCAGCGAGCCCATCCGCTCCCGGGTCTCGGCGAGTCGCCCTGCGAGACGGGGGATCAGCTCCTCCTGCACGTCGGCGCACTGCGCGTGCTGCCACGGCTCGAGCAGGTCGCGGATCTCCGGCAGCGGCAGTCCCAGGCCCTTCGCGGTGCCGATGAACGCGAGCCGCTCGACCGCGACGTCGTCGTAGAGGCGGTAACCCGCCAATGAGCGCCGCGCGGGCAGCAGACCCTCCTGCTCGTAGAAGCGCACCGTCGAGGCCGGCACACCGGTCCGCCCGGCCAGCTGCGACACCGTCAACCCGTCCACGCCCGCGACGCTAGACCCGGAAGTCGGCTCCCAGGTCAAGCGCTGCGCAGCACTGATCGCGGTCTCGGTGACGAACCCCCGCGGATCTGCGGGGGTTCGTCACCGAGACGCCGATCATCGCCCGGCCACGTCACGGGGACGGCAGGCTCGCGACCTCGTGGCGCCAGGCGGTGTCGTGGGTGAAGCCGCCGCCGAGGTCGGGCAGCTCGGCGAGGTCCTCGGGCGGCAGGTCGCGCGGGATGCCGCCGGCGCGGGCGACGGCGAGCGTCATCGCCGCGAGGGTGTCGACGCTGCGGGCGCGCAGCACGGCCTCGGCGACCGAGGCCCCGGTGGCCGTGAGGCCGTGGCCGCGCAGGATCACGACGGGCCGGTCGCCGAGCGCGGCGACCATCTCGCCCGCGAGCGCCCGGTTCCGCACGAGCACCGCGCGCGGGTACACCGGGACCCCGCCGGCGGCCAGGTGCGCGCCGGGGATGTCGAAGGCGCCGACGATCGGGCGCACGGCGAGCCCGGCGAGGTCGGCGGCGACGGTGTCGGGCGGGTGGGCGTGGACGACGGCGGCGACGTCGGGCCGGGCGCGCAGCACCTCGGTGTGCAGCGGCAGCTCGTTCGGCACGGCGTACCCGTCCGCGCCGTCGACGATCTCCCCGTCGAGGGTCACCAGCCGCACGTCGGCGGGCTCGGTGAACGCCAGCCCGCGCTCCCGCGGGCCGCGGCAGCGCACGAGGCAGTGCTCCTCGTCGATGCGCAGGCTGACGTGCCCGAGCACGCCCGGCGCGAGCCCGCGGTGGGCCAGCACGCGGCAGGCGGTGGCGATCAGCGCGCGCCGGTCGTCGAGGCTGCTCACCCCTTCACCCCGATCCCCCCGTCGGGGTGCACGACGTCGCCGGTGATCCCCCGCGAGCGCTCCGAGGCGAGCGCGACGTAGCTCCAGGCGTGGTCCTCGGCGGTCAGCGCCACCCCGAGCGGCACGCGGGCGGCGAGCTCGGCGGCGCGGTCCGGGGTGTCGGCGAGGCGCCGGTCGGCCTGGCCGAGGCTGGCGGCGCCGCGCAGGTCGGTGTGCACCGTGCCGCCCGGCGCGACGGCGTTGACCCGCACCTCGGGCGCGAGCTCGTGCGCGAGCGCGGTGACCAGCCCGCGGACCGCGAACTTCGAGCCGACGTAGAGCACGCCGCCGCGGCCCGGGTAGAACGACGACGTCGAGGCCGTCAGCACGACGGCGCCGCGGTGGGTGCGCAGCTGGTCGAGCGCCGCGCGGACCCCGTGCAGGTGGCTCTTGACGTTGACCGCGAAGACTTCGTCGAACGCCGCGTCGAGGACGTCCGGCTCGATCTCGGCGAGGCCCCGGTAGAAGTCGAAGATCCCGACGCAGCTGACGAAGAGGTCCAGCCCACCGAACGCGGCGACGGTCGCGGCGACGGCGCGCTCGTTGTCGGCGCGGGTCGTGGCGTCGCCGGTGACGACGGGGACACCGGTGCCCCGCAGCGCCTCCGCCTTGGCGGCGTCCTTCTCCAGCGCCGCGACCCGGGCGCCCTCGGCATGGAACGCGTCGACCACGGCGCGCCCGATGCCCGACCCCGCGCCGACCACCAGCGCGCGGCGCCCGGCGAGCCAGTCAGTCATCGTCGTCGGTGAACAAGGGCCCGTACGGGTGGCCGATCATCGCCGAGAACACGTCGTCGGACTGCCAGGTCAGCGCCTCGAGCTCCAGCGGGCACAGCGACACCCACTGTCCCGACCGCGGCGACTCGATGAGCAGCCGCGCCCCGTTGCGCGTCTCCACCTTGCGCACGCGGACCTCGGCGAACTCGTTGCCCAGGACGATGTCGTCGGCGCTCACAGGAAGATCGCCAGGTTCTGGGTCCGCAGCACGGACTCGTCGACGGACACCGTGCGGCGGGCGAGCATCCAGTGCCCCGCCGACGGCGCGCCGCGCGTGGGGTCGCGGCGCAGCACGTCCTCGCGGCCGGCCGAGATCAGCGAGGGCTCGCGCACGTCGCCGCGGCTGCGGAAGAGCAGCACCGCGGACTCGACGACCACCTCGTCGTCGGTGTGGTCGAGCGGGAACGTCCGCACGTTCGACACGTGGTGGCGCAGGCGCGAGGGCGGGTCCTCGGTCCACGCGTGCTCGGTGGCGAAGCGGGCCACGCGCCGCGAGAGCGAGTAGTGGTCCTCGTCGAAGTGCGCCATGCCCGGCGCGGTGTCGAACCCCGCGCCGCGCGCCGTCGAGACCCGCACCGGCATGACGTAGCGGATGTCGGCGGTGAGCAGGGACATCCAGGTGTCGTAGTCCTGGGTGTCGAGCAGGGCGGCCTCGTCGACGAGGAACTGGTGCGCCTCGAGGTGGCGGGGGTCGCCGAACGGGAGGCAGCGGGCGATCGTCCGGGAAGCCGGGGCGGTCACGACGTCCCCCCGAGGTCCACGGTGCCCTCCTCCGGAGGGGGCGCCTCGAGCGCGTCGGCCCAGTGCCGCAGCATGGCGCGCTGGTTGTACTCGCCGAACCCGACGTACGCGACGCCCGGCCCGGAGAAGTGCGCGAGCGGCGGCGACACGGGCTTGTCGTCGGCGAGCAGGCCCATCCGGCTGTTGAGGCGCAGGCGCCGCGCCATCGAGCCCGCGGCCGTCGACGTGATCGACACCCAGTTCTCGACGTCGTCCTGCTCGAACATCCCGGTCGACCCGAAGCACATCAGGTACGCCTTGTACGAGAGCTCCTTGAAGCGCTGCGGGGCGTTGCGGTCGACCGCGAACCAGGAGAGCACCTCGGTCTCGTCGGCCGACACCGGCTGCCACTGGCGCAGCGAGATGAACGGCGTGACGTCGTCGGACTCCGTGTCCTCGACCTTGGGCCAGTTGTGCACCAGCGACAGGTTCGGGAACGCCGACGCCGCCGAGACCATGAAGCCGTCGTCGCCGACCATCGCCAGGTGCGCGTCGCTCCACGTCGCGCGCATCCGGGCGATCATCTCGTCGGGGTAGCCGACGTAGCGCAGGCGCTCGTCGAGGGTGCCGGGCGGCAGCTTGTACGTGGTCCCGCCGCCACGACCCGCCCAGTAGAGCGCGCCCTCCTTGCGCTTCGACGCCTTCGGCTCCCGGAACAGCCCGATCTCCACGACGCTCGAGTGCGTGTGCGGCGTGTGGTAGCTGTCGCCGGCGAAGTTCTCCGCGCCGATCTTCCAGTTCGCCTTCACCCGCCAGCGCTGCGGGCCGACGAGCTCGATGCCCTCGGCGCTCTGCTGGGTGTAGAAGTCCAGGTAGAACGCGAAGTCGCCGAGGTACTCCCGCAACGGCGGCGCCGCCGGGTCGAGGCTGACGAAGATCAGCCCGTTGTACGTGTCGAGCGACGGGGCGGGCAGCAGGGTCTGGCCCTTCTTGCGGAACCCCTCCTCGCCGCCGTAGGCCTCGCCGTGGAACGGCAGCCCGACGAGGCGGCCGTCGTTCTTGTACGACCAGCCGTGGTACGGGCAGCGGAAGTGCGACGCGTTGCCCATCTCGGCCCGGCACACCTGCATGCCGCGGTGCAGGCACATGTTGAACATCGCGCGCACCGCGCCGGACTCGTCCCTGCTGACGATGAACGAGTCGTCGACGACGCGGCGCACGACGTAGTCGCCCGCGTGCGGGATCTCCGACTCGTGCGCCAGGAACATCCAGGCGCGCCCGAAGACCCGCTCCTTCTCGAGAGCGAAGATCTCGTCGTCGTTGTAGATGTGCGCGGGGATCATCCCCTGCCGGACGTCCTCGAGGACGCTCGCCTGGTCCCGCATCCGGAGCTCCGTTTCTGCTCAGCAGATAGCCTCTCCTCTGAGTAGAGGTTGAGGGACCGGAGGTGGACGCGTCAAGGCACGGGCCGGGCTCAGACCAGCAGCGCGTCGATCTCCCGGGCCGCGTCGCGGACGGCCTCGAGCATCGCCGACCAGCGCGGCTCGCCGAGGCGGCTGACCGGCCCCGAGGCGTTCACGGCGTGCCGCGGGGTCCGGGCGGCGGCGAGCGCGACGGCGATCGAGCCGACCCCGTCCTCGCTCTCCTCCTGGCTGGTGGCGTAGCCGGCGCGGCGGATCGCCTCGAGGTGCTCGAGCAGCTCGGTGCGCGTGCCGATGGAGTGCTCAGTCATGCGCTCGAGCTCCTCGGACGGGTAGAGCGCGCGCACCTCGTCGTCGGTGAGCGTCGCCAGCATCGCCTTGCCGTTCGACGTGCAGTGCGCCGGCACCGACCGGCCCAGACGCCCGCCGACCCGCAGCGCCCGGCTGCTCTCCAGCGAGTCGATGAAGTGCACGTGGTCGCCCTCGAGGCGCCCGAGGTGCACGGTCTCCTCGAGGGTGGCGTTGAGCTTCTCGAGGACCGGGCGCGCCTGGGTGCGCACGTCGAGGCGGCGCAGGATGCCGAGCGCGACGTCGTCGAGCGACGGGCCGGGCACGTAGCTGCGCGTGGCCGCGTCCTGCCGCACGAACCCGCGGTACTGCAGCATCGCGAGCAGCCGATGGGCGGTCGAGGTGGCGACCCCGAGGTACTGGCTGACGTCGGTCAGCCGCAACCGGGGCTGGTTCCCCATCAGCAGCAGCACCTTGAGGGCGTTGTCCACCGAGTCGATCGGGTACTGCGGCGTCGACCCGAACTCGGGTGCCGGCGCGGCGCGGTCCATGCGGCGAGCCTACGGACTGTCTGCTGTGCAGAAGACGATCCGGCCGGGTGGTGTCAGGCCGCGGGCAGGATGAACGCCACCCAGCACACCACCGGCGCCACCACGATGAGCGTCAGCCCCCACGCCAGGAGCGTCCGGAACACCTGTGGCCTGCCCTCCTCCGGCGCGTTCGCGAGCGTCAGCGCGCCGACCGAGCTGAAGGGCGTCGAGTCGACGACGGTCGCCGAGATCGCGAGCGCGACGATCACGCCGGCCGCCCCGATCTGCCCGCTGAGCAGGAACGGCGCCGCGAGCGGGATGAGCACGCCGAGCAGGCCGGCGCTGGACGCGAACGCCGAGGTGGCCGCGCCGACCAGGCAGAGCAGGAACGCGATGAGCAGCGGCACGCCGAGCCCCGAGATGCCGCGCCCGACCGCGTCGATGGTGCCGTAGCGCTCGAGGGCCTCCATGTAGGTCACGACGCCGCAGATCAGGAGCACGACGCTCCACACGATGCGCTTGTCGGCGCCCTTCACCCGCTCCGGAAAGGCGAGGTGCAGCAGCGCGGCACCGAGCAGCGCGAGGAACCCGATCTCCGCGCCGAACACCAGCGCGCCGACCGCGACGGCGACGACCACGGCCAGCGAGATCCACTGGTCGACCCGCAGGGCGGTGCGGTCCTCCGTGGTGGTGCCCGTGGCGGTGGAGCCGGCCGTCGCCGTGGCGACCGACCCGTCCGGACGCGGCGGCGCCGGCGCGGCACCGGGCCCCGATCCCGCCGCGGCGACGGTGTCCTCCACGGAGCCCTCCGGCACCACCGTGCGGCGTTCGCGCCACAGGCGCACGCCGCCGAACAGCGCGTACGCGACGGCGCCGAGCACCAGGTTGGTGACGAGGTTGCCGAAGAACAGCTGGGCCGGGGCGACGTCGAGCCCGGCCGCCCCGGCGGCCCGGTTGACGATCACCGCGAGCCCGTTGAGCGGCGAGAAGTTCCCGGCCGAGGAGCCGTGGATGACCATGAGCGCGGAGAGCCGGCGGTCGATGCCGTAGCGCTCGCCCAGGCCCATGCACAGCGGGGCGAGCATGGCCACGCCGGCGGGTCCCAGCGCGCCGGCCATCGTCGGGATCGCCGCGAACAGGAAGATCAGCCAGGGCACGAGCGCGGGCCGGTCGCCCAGCAGCCCGCAGGCGCGGTCGAGCAGCCAGCCGAGCGTCCCGTTCACCGTGACCAGCCCGAACAGGTAGGTCACGCCGACCAGCAGCACGAACAGGTCGGGCGGGAAGCCGGACAGCAGGTCGTCGACGCCCTCGTGCGCCACCAGCGTCCCGACGAGGAACGTGGCGATGAGGGCGAGGACGCCGATGTTGACCGGCCGCAGCGTGCCGATCACGAAGACCAGGACGAGTCCGAGGATCCCGATGACGTGGACGGACACGGTGATCACTCCCGTTCAGCAGAAGGACTCTCTGCGGTGAAGAAGAGTGTCTGGCAGGCTCGCGCCGTGTCAACCGTCACAGGGCGCAGCGCTCCGACCACCCGGTGCTCGGGCGCCGACCTCGTCGTCGCCTGTCTCGCCGCCGAGGGCGTCGACGTCGTGGCCGGCGTCCCCGGCACGACGGTGATGGAGGTGATCGACGCGATCGCCCGCCACGACACCGTCCGCTACCTGGCCACGCGCCACGAGCAGGTCGCGGGCTTCCTCGCCGACGGGCTCTCGCGCGGCGGCGGGCTGGGCGCCTGCCTCGTGTCCCGCGGGCCCGGCGCGGCGAACGCGGCGATCGCCGTGCAGAACGCCTACGACGAGTCGGTGCCGATGCTGCTGCTCGTCGGCCAGGTCGCGGACCGGATCGTCGAGCGCCGGGCGTTCGAGGAGGCCGACGTCGTCGCCACCTTCCGGCCGATGAGCAAGTGGGCGGTCGAGGTCCGGCGCGCCGACCGGATCCCCGAGCTGCTCCAGCGCGCGGTCCGCACGGCGGTCACCGGGCGGCCCGGGCCGGTGGTGGTCTCGCTCCCCCTCGACGTCCTGCAGGACACGGTCGAGGGCGTCGCGCCCGCCCGCCGGTGGCGCGCGCACCCGCCCGCGCCCGACCCGGACGGCGTCGCGGCGGCGGCCGCCGTGATCGCGGACGCCGAGCGACCCGTCGTCGTCGTCGGCGGCGGGGCCGCGGGCGCGCCGGGGGCCATGACCGCGCTCGCCGACCGGGTCGGCGCGCCGATCGTCACCACCTGGCTGCGGCAGGGCGCCGTGTCCCACGACCACCCCGGCTTCCTCGGGTCGCTCGGCTACGGCGTCCACGACGTCACCTGGCAGGCCGCGTCCGAGGCCGACGTCGTCGTGGCGCTCGGCTGCCGGTTCTCCGAGTTCAGCACCCGGCGCTGGACGCTGCTCGCCGACGACGTCCGGCTCGTCCACGTCGACGTCGACCCCGTCGAGCTGGGCCGCGTCTACGTGCCCGAGGTCGGGCTCGTCGCCGACGCCGCGACCACCGCCCGGGCCCTGACGGCCGCGCTCCCGCCCCCGCCGTCCGGGCGCCTCGACCGGCGGAAACGCCTGCGGGTCGAGTACGAGCAGGCGTCGTCCCCGGACTCGCCGGTGCTCGACGCCGACGACCCGCGCGGCGGGGTGAGCAGCCGCGCCGCGGTGGCAGCCCTGCAGCCGTTGACGACGCGCGACGACGTCCGTCTCGTCCAGGACGCGCCGAGCTTCGGACCCTGGACCCACCGCTACCTGCGGCTCCCCGAGCCCGGGCGGTTCCACGGCTCCGCCGGCGGCGCGATGGCCTGGGGCCTGCCGGCCGCGATGGGCCTGACGCTCGCCGACCCCGCGCGCCGCGCGGTGTGCGTCAGCGGCGACGGCAGCTTCTGGATGGTCGCCCAGGACCTCGAGACCTGCGTGCGCGAGGGCCTGCCGGTGATCAACGTCGTCATGAACAACAACGCCTACGGCAACACCCGCGACCGCCAGCGGCTCGCGCACGGGGAGCGCTACCTCGGGGTGTTCTACGGCAACGCCGACCTCGCCGCGTTCGCGCGGTCGCTCGGCGGGTTCGGGGTGCGCGTCGAGCGCGACGAGGAGCTCGCCCCGGCCCTCGGCGCCGCGCTCGCCCAGGACCTGCCCGCGGTCGTCGACGTCATCCAGGACCCGATGTACGGGCTGCCGCCCGGCCTCGTCCCGCCGGCAGCGCGATGAGGGGCGGGCGATGAGCCGCGTCCCGATCACGCTCGCCTGCTGGGACTACGACCGCACCCGCGCGCTCGAGGACGGCACGGTCACCGTCGACGGCGTCGACCTCACCTACCTGCGCCTCCCGGTCGAGGAGACGTTCTTCCGGATGCTGCGCCACGGCGAGTTCGACGCGGCGGAGATGTCGCTGGCGTCGTACGTGACGAAGCTTGCCGCGGGTGAGTGCCCGTTCGTCGCGATCCCCGTCTTCCCGTCCCGCGCCTTCCGCCACCACGGGATCTACGTCCACACCGGCGCCGGCATCCGCGAGCCCGCCGACCTGGCCGGACGCGTCGTCGGCGTGCCCGAGTACCAGCTGACGGCGTGCGTCTGGATCCGCGGGATCCTCGCCGACCACCACGAGGTGCCGGTCGCCTCGGTCCGGTACCGCACGGGCGGGATGCACGCTCCCGGCCGCGTCGAGAAGCAGGCGCTCGCCCTCCCGCCGGGCATCGAGGTCGCGCCGATCCCGGCCGACCGCACGCTCGCGGACATGCTCGTCACCGGGGAGATCGACGCGCTCTACGCGCCGCGCACCCCGCGCCCGCTGCGCGAGGGGAACCCGGCCGTCGCCCGCCTCTTCGCCGACCCCCGCGCCGCCGAGGAGCGCTACGCCGCGGCGACCGGGATCTTCCCGGTCATGCACGTCGTCGTGCTGCGTGCCGACGTCCACGCGCGCCTGCCGTGGCTCGCGCGCTCGCTGACGGACGCGTTCACCCGCGCCAAGGCCGTCACCGAGGAGCGGCTCGACGAGGTCGCGGCGAACCCGACGATGATGCCCTGGCTCTACGACGACGTCGCGCGCGTGCGCGGCCTGCTCGGGCACGACTTCTGGCCCTACGGCCTCGAGGCCAACCGGCACGTGCTGACCACGTTCCTGCGCTACGCCCACGAGCAGGGCCTGACGTCACGGCCCCTGTCGCCCGACGAGCTGTTCCCGGCCTCGACGCGCGAGGAGCACGTGGTCTAGCGGTGTCGTCTAACGCTGGTTGCGGATCGTCCCCGGCGTCGACCCGAGGCGCTTCTTGACGACCCGGTTCATGTGGCTCTGGTCGGCGAAGCCGCAGGTCTGGGCGACCTCGGGCAGCGGGGTGTTCGTGCGCTGCAGCATCAGGCGCGCGCGGTCGAGGCGGCGGCGCAGGACGAACTCGTGCGGCGTGGTCCCGGTCGAGCCGCGGAACTGGCGCGCGAAGTGGAACTTCGACAGGCCCACCGAGGACGCGAGATCGTCGAGCGTGAGGCGCTCGTGGAGGTGGGTCTGGATGTAGTCGCGGACGAGGTGCTCCTGGCGGAAGGTCAGGCACTCGGGGGTGTCGGGGCTGCGGAAGAGGATGTTCGCGTGCCTGCGCAGGATCGTCACCGACAGCTGGGTGGTCAGCGAGTCGACCAGCAGCTCGCTGCCGACCCCGCCCTGCGCCGCCTCCTGGGCGATCATCATCGCGGTCCGGTGGATGGCGGGATCGTCGGCCTTGATCGTGTCGTGCAGCTCGACGTCCTCGACCTCGCGGTCGTACATCGCGCGGCACGTGGCGGCGAGCTGCTCGTGGGTGAGGTAGACGTGCACGACCTCGATCGGCGCGTCCCAGGTCCAGTGCGACTCCGCGGCGCGCGTCAGCAGCGACACGTCCCCGGGGCGCAGCTGCTCGCGGTGCCAGGTGCTGTCGATCCTGCGGCGCATGTCGGTGACGCCGCGCCGGTAGGCGACGATCATGAAGTCGCGCATCGCCGGGACCTCGACGTCCGAGTCCTCGTAGCGGTACCCCCGCACCGAGACGCCGCGCCAGCTGTCGTCCGGGCTGCTGACCGTGAGGTCGCCCGGCACCCAGACCGGGAGCTGGTCGGGAACGATGAGCTCCTCGCCCATGGGTCGACCCCCTCACCGTTCGTGCCTGTGCGACCACGGTAGGCGTGACCTGCCTCACTTGGCCAGACGTGCAGCAAGCCCGTCCAACGCACCGACACGGACGTCCAACGTCCCTCCCGGTGGGTGCACAGCCCCGCTGAGCTGCGACGACGCCGGTCCTCCGCGATCGAGGCCGCAAGCCCGTCCCACGGCCGGGGCCGATCGTCCAAGCCCGGGCCCCTCCCCCGGCCCCACCGTGCTCCCGACACCCCCGCGGGACGAGGAGCGCACACGATGTCCACCACAGCGGAGAGCCCACCCGGGACCGGCGTCGACACCGTCGACGCCGTGATCATCGGGGCCGGCTTCTCGGGGCTCTACATGCTGCACAAGCTGCGCGACGAGATGGGGCTGCACGCCCGGGTGTTCGAGACCGGCCACGGCGTCGGCGGCACCTGGTACTGGAACCGCTACCCCGGCGCGCGCTCGGACTCCGACTCGTACATCTACGGCTACACGTTCGACCGCGGCCTCTGGGAGGAGTGGGAGTGGAGCGAGCGCTACCCGGAGTCCCACGAGATCCGCAGCTATCTCGAGCACGTGGCCGACCGCTTCGACCTGGCCAAGGACATCACGTTCGGCACGCGGGTGGTGTCGGCGACCTGGGACGACGAGCGGGCGCACTGGACGGTGACCACCGACGGCGGTGAGACGGTCGTCGCCACCTACGTGATCTCGGCGGTGGGCGCGCTCTCGGCGTCGAACACCCCGCCGTTCGAGGGCGCCGACACGTTCCGTGGCCCGACCTTCCACACCGGGCACTGGCCCCACGAGGGCGTGGACTTCCGCGGCCAGCGGGTCGGGATGATCGGCTCCGGCGCCAGCGCGGTGCAGGCGACCCCGCTGATCGCGGCGCAGGCCGCCGAGCTGACGGTGTTCCAGCGGACCGCGAACTACATCGTCCCGGCCAACAACGGACCGGTGGACCCGGCGGTCAAGGCGGAGCGGCTGAAGGACTGGGCGGGGATCCGCGAGCGGATCCAGAACTCGAACTTCGGCTTCGAGCTCTACCTCCAGGACAAGGGCGCCGCCGAGGTCTCCGACGACGAGCGCGAGGCGCTGCTCGAGGACTTCTGGAACCGTGGCGGCTTCCACATCTGGCTCGGCGGCTACGCCGACATGTTCTTCTCCACCGAGGCCAACGACCTGGTCCGGAAGTTCCTCGACCGCAAAATCCGCGAGAAGGTCGACGACCCCGAGACCGCGGAACTGCTCGTCCCGAAGGGCTATCCCTTCGGCTGCAAGCGCAACCCGCTGGACTCCGGGTACTTCGAGACCTTCAACGAGCCCCACGTCCACCTCGTCGACGTGAAGTCCAACCCCATCTCGGCGATCACCGAGACCGGGCTGCGCCTCGCCGACGGCACCGAGCACGCGTTCGACACCCTCGTGTTCGCGACCGGCTTCGACGCCATGACCGGCCCGCTCAACCGCATCGACTTCCGCGGGCGTCACGGGCAGCTGCTGCGCGAGAAGTGGGCGGAGGGCCCGCGGACCTACCTCGGCCTGATGAGCCACGGCTTCCCGAACCTGTTCACCGTCACCGGCCCGCAGAGCCCGTCGGTGCTCTCGAACATGCCGGTCTCGATCGAGCAGCACGTCGACTACATCGGCCGGATCATCGACGACCTGCGCGCCCGAGGGGCCGCGCGGATCGAACCGACGAAGGACGCCGAGGACGGGTGGTGCGCCTACAACCAGGAGATCGCGAACGCGACGCTCTTCCCGACCGCGGACACCTGGTACATGGGCGCCAACATCCCCGGCAAACCGCGGCAGTTCCTGCCGAACCTCGACTTCGTCGGTCCGTATAGGGCGAAGTGCGACCAGATCGCCGAGAACGGGTGGGAGGGCTTCGCCGTCGACGGTGAGGCCGTTCCTGCCGGCGAACACGTCTACACCTGGGCGGTGGCTTGATGGGTCCGATCACGAATCCCTACTACTCCCCCGAGTTCCACGGCGAGTACGAGGTGGTCGGCATCGGCCGGCTCGACCTCGAGGACGGCGGCACGATCCCCGACTGCCACCTCGCCGTGGCGACGTTCGGGACGCCGGGCGACCCGGCGATCCTCGTGACCACCTGGTACTCGGGCACGCACCAGATCTTCCGCGAGCAGTACATCGGCGAGGGCCGTGCGCTCGACCCGTCCCGGTACTTCATCGTCGTGATCGACCAGATCGGCAACGGGCTGTCGACCTCACCGCACAACGCGTCCGGCGCCAACGAGGGCATCGCGATGTCGGCGTTCCCGAAGGTGCGCATCGGCGACGACGTGGTCGCCCAGGAGCGGCTGCTGCGCGAGCACTTCGGGATCAAGGCCCTCGAGCTGGTCGTCGGCGGGTCGATGGGCGCCCAGCAGACCTACGAGTGGGCGGTGCGGTTCCCGGACAAGGTGAAGCGGGCCGCGCCGATCGCCGGCACGGCGCAGAACACCGACCACGACTTCCTGTTCACGCGCACGCTGACCGACGCCATCACCTCGGACCCCGGGTTCGCCGGGGGCGAGTACGCGTCGAACGCCGAGGTGGCCGCGGGACTCGAGCGCCACGCCCGGATGTGGGGCGTGATGGGGTTCTCGACGGAGTTCTGGAAGCAGCGCGTCTACACCGCGCTGGGCTTCGAGGACATGGACGCGTTCCTCGCCGGGTTCCTGCAGCCCTACTTCACGGCCATGGACCCGAACGACCTGCTCGCGATGGCGTGGAAGTGGCAGCGAGGCGACGTCGCCCGGCACACCGGCGGCGACCTCGCCGCGGCGCTCGGGCGGATCACCGCGATGACGTTCGTCATGCCGATCAGCGAGGACATGTTCTTCCCGGTGCGCGACTGCGTCGCCGAGCAGTCGCTGGTCAAGGGCTCGGAGCTGCGGGTCGTCGACGACGTCCTCGGTCACCTCGGGCTCTTCGCCGTGAACCCCGAGTTCATGCCCCAGATCGACAGCCACCTCCGGGAGCTCCTGGAGACCCCCGTCTGAGAGGAACGACCATGAGCGACACCATGAAGGCCCTGGCGTTCCTGGGGGCCGGCAAGGTCGGGCTCGTCGAGCGGGAGATCCCGCACGCCGGCCCCGGCGACGCGATCGTGAAGACCACCGCCTCGCTGATCTGCACGTCCGACGTCCACACCGTCGCCGGCCTGCTGCCGGTGCCCGAGGGCAGGCTCCTCGGGCACGAGAGCGTCGGCGTCGTGCACGAGGTCGGCGAGGGCGTCACGTCGATGAAGGTCGGCGACCGCGTCGCGGTCAACGCCGTCACCCCCGACGGGACCTGCGACAACTGCCAGGCGGGCTACAGCTCGCAGTGCGGCGGTCCGCTCGGCGGCTACCGGTTCACCGTCCAGAAGGACGGCAACATGGCCGAGTACTTCCACGTCAACGACGCCGACTACAACCTCGCCCCGATCCCGGAGGGGCTCGCCGACGAGGTCGCGGTCTACGCCTGCGACATGCTCTCGACCGGCATCATCGGCTCGGAGAACGCGAACATCCCGATCGGCGGCACGGTCGCGATCTTCGCCCAGGGCGCGGTCGGCCTCTCGGCCACGATCGGCGCGAAGCTCCGCGGCGCCGGGCTCGTCATCGCCGTCGAGGGCATCCCGGGCCGGCAGGAGCTCTCGCGGCGCTTCGGGGCGGACGTCGTCATCGACCCGGCGTCCGGCAACGTCGCCGAGCAGATCGTCGAGCTCACCGACGGCGGCGCGGACTCCACGGTGGAGGCGCTGGGCAACCAGGTGACCTTCGAGGGCGCGCTCTACGCCACCCGGCCCGGCGGGACGCTGTCCAACGTCGGCTACCACGGGGAGTCGGGCCCGACGGTGACGATGCCGCTCGACGCCTGGGGCCTCGGCATGGCGAGCAAGAAGATCGTCACCGACCTCTGCCCCGGCGGCCGGCTGCGCATGGAACGGCTCATGCGGCTGCTGGCCAACGGCAAGGTCGACCCCACCCCGATGACCACGCACCGGATGGGCATCGACCAGGTCGAGGAGGGCTTCGCGATGATGAGCGAGAAGCGCGACGGGATCGTGAAGCCGCTGATCACCTTCTGAGCGGGTCGCCGGCAGGATCGTCCCCCTATCGGGCTGACGATCCTGCCGGAGCACCCCGTCGCCGAGACCCGGCGGCGCTGGGCCGCGCTGGAGGAGCTCGGGTTCGATCACGGATGGACGTTTGACCACCTCGGCTGGCGCTCGCTCGTCGACCACGGCGGTGCTGGGCGCCGCGGCGCCCGCGAGCCGGGCCGGGCGGTTCGAGGAGTCCACGACGCTGCTCGACCGCCTGTTGCGCAAGGACCACATGACGGTCGAGCGGACGTACTTCGGCGGTCGACGCGCGCACCGTCCGGGGCTGTGGCCAACGGCCGGACGCCGTACCTCGTCGCCGCGAACGGTCCGCGGGCTATGCGCCTCGCCGACACCGTGGGCGACGGGTGGGTCACGACGGGCGCGGCCGCCGACACCGTGGAGGCGTGGTGGGCGGCGGTCCGTGACGCGAGCGCGCGGATGTCGGAGGTGCTCGCTTCTGCCGGCACGCGAGCGGAGTTCCGCCGGTTCCTGCGGACCGACGGCGCGCCGACCTCGAGCATCGCCTCCGCGGATTGCTTCGGGGACTTCGGCCGGGCCGGGCCGGATCTCGGCTTCACCGACGTCGTCGCACCGTCGCCGCGCGAGCAGGGCCCGGTCGCCGGGTCGCAGCACGTCGTCGGCGACATCGCCGCCGACGTCCTGCCGCGCTGGCGAGCTCTGCGAGGAGAACGCTTCGATTGTCGAAGCGTTCTGCGGTCAGGTCGGGACCCGTGGTCGTCCGCCGGGTCGGGGTTGTCGTTCGGGGTCGATGATCCACGGTGGGGTGAACCAGGGCAGCCCATTGATCATCTGGATGGTCCAGTGCCCGTGGTGGATCACCTGGTGGTGATATCGGCACAGCAGGCACATGTTCTCGAGGGCCGTGTCGCCGTGGTCGAGCCATTCCTGCACGTGGTGGGCCTGGCAGCGCCGCGGTGGGCGGGTGCAGCCGGGGAACGCGCAGCCCCCGTCGCGCAGATTGAGCGCCCGGCGGATCGCGTCCGGCGCGGTGCGCTGCAACCGACCGACGTCCAGGGGCTCGGACTTCGACCCGAGCACCACCGGCACGATCTCGGCGTCGCACGCCCACCGGCGCACCGTGCCCGGATGCACCCGCACCCCGGACTCCAGCACCCCGTAGCCGCCCCTCTCGGTGAGCGCCCCACGCAGCCAGCGGTGATCGATGGTGATGGTCAGCAACGCCCGCCCCGGGCGCTCGACCCGCCGGCCCGTCGAGGTGGGCTCGGACTGACGCGGAGCAGGGATCAGCGCCTCCGACCCGTCCGCCTCGTCGGACTCGTCCGCCGCGCCGTGCTCGTCGGCGGGTCGGTCGGTGTCGGCGGGTCGGTCGGTGTCGGCGGCGACACCGCCGGGGCGGCGTGCCGCACCGACGAGGTCCTTGAGGCCCTCGATGCGGCGCAGGGCGAGCTCGCGGGTGTCGTCGGGACCGCACGGGGCGGCGAGGTCGTCGATGACGGTTTGGAACGCCTCGGCGTCGACCGGGTCCGACATCCGGCCGCGGAAGTGCAGCACCCCGTTCCTGCGGCGGGTGAACAACAACTCGTCGTCGCAGCCCGCGTTCTCTTCGGGCGGCTCCTCACCGTCCGGGTCGAGATGGGCCAACAACCGGTCGGCGACGGCCTGCAACCCCTTGGGTCCGAGCCGGGTCGCGTCGTCGGCCAGGCGGCGCTCGGCCTCGATCCATTCCTCGAGCGGCAGGCCCTCGACGCGGTCGAGGCGGCGCATGGTCGTGCGGATGATCGCGATGTGCGCCGGGCCGAGCTGCCCGCCCTTCGCCGCCGCGGCGGTGGCCGGCAACCGCGCCGGCAGCGCCTCCCCGATCAGCGAGCGACGCGGGCACAGGTCCGCGGCCTCGGCCACCAGCCGCTTCGCCTCGACCGCACCGATCCGCCACAGCTCCTCGAGCAACCGCCCAGTCGAACGGTCCCCGGTCACCTCCGCGACCTGCAGCTCCTCCAACGCGGCGACCTGCTCGAGACGCTGGTAGTCCGCCCGGCGGCGGGCGATCTCGCCGAGGCGGGCGCGCTCGATCGCGTCCCGCTCCACCGACCCGAGCACCCGTTCGCTCATGTGTTCGATACTAGAGCGCACCCCCGACAACGCCGGGCCAGTTCGCGGGGACCGCCTCGGAGAATTGCCGCGAGATTCTGGACGCCGAGGACCTCGCGACCACCGAAATCGCGAGGTGGACGCCGCCACGATCGCCGACCGCTACCCGCAGTTCGGGGTGCGGATCGTGCACGGCGAGCTGGCGCTCGTCCCGCCCGGCGAGGTGCACCACGCCCTCACTCCGGAGGCCTGGCGGCCGCACCGCCTCGCCGACGTCCGGGTCGCGGGAGCACAGACCTTCGGCTCCGCGATCGACCCCTACGGCTCGACGCCGGCGTGACGGTGCGCCAGCCGCCACGCGCCGTCCTCGCGGCGGTAGACGAGCGTGACGCGCAACGACTGCGCCTGCGGCGGACCGCCCTCCACCGAGAACACCGAGTGCTCCACGCCGGCGAGCACGCCGAGGTCACCGGCCACCTCGACGTGGTGCACCTCGAACCGCCCGTCCCGACCGTCGGAGAGCCTCGCCGCCGCGCGCTCGAAGGTCCGGACGACCTCGCCCCGCCCGATCGCCATCGGCCGCCCCGGCGCGAAGAGCGTCACCGGTTCGTCGTCCGACCACAGGGCGCGCGACGGGTCGGGGTCGCCGGAGTGGAAGGCGTCCATCGCGACGAGGTGCCGGTCGAGGATCTCGGCGAGGACCACGTCGCGATCGGTCATGGCGGACCACCTTCGTCCGGGGCGGGCCACCGAGTGTCGACCCCGGCACGGACCGGCGGAAGGCTCAGCCGCGGGCGTCCACGCGCGCCAGCACCGCGTCGGCGATCTCCGCCCAGGTCTCGACCTGCGCGTCGTCGAGACCGTCGAACACCAGCGACTGCACCGCCTCGACGTGCGCCGGCGCGGCCGCCTCGATGGCCCTACGCCCCGCCGCGCTGAGCACCACGAAGGCCCCACGGGCGTCGTCGGGGCAGTCCTGGCGCTCGAGGAGAGCGCGGCGCTCCATCCGCGAGAGCTGGTGGGACAGCCGACTCTTCTCCCACTGGAGGTGGTCGGCGAGCTCCTGCACACGCATCGGTCCGTCGCTCTCGCTCAGCGCGACGAGCACGTCGAAGTCGGCCAGGGACAGCCCCGAGTCGGCCTGGAGCCGGCGGTTGAGCTGCGCGTGCAGCCGCGCCTGCAGGGCGAGATGACCGCGCCACGCACGCTGCTGGCGCTCGTCGAGCCACCGGGGTTCAGCCACGGCACCAGCATAGTTGACGCGTCACCGAAGTGCGAGTAAGATAGGTGACATGTCAACGACCTCCGCGACCCGTGACCGCATCCGCGACACCTACCTGAAGCCCCTCGGCGAGCGCCCGGCGTCGACCGCCCGCGGGCTGCACCACACGGCGCTCGTGTCGAGCGACGTCGAGACGACCGTGCGCTTCTACCAGGGGGTGCTCGGCTTCCCGCTGACCGAGCTGATCGAGAACCGCGACTACGAGGGTTCGTCGCACTTCTTCTTCGACATCGGCAACGGCAACCTCATCGCCTTCTTCGACTTCCCCGGCCTCGACGTCGGCCCGTACGCCGAGGTCCTGGGCGGGCTGCACCACCTGGCGATCAGCGTCGAGCCCGCCCGCTGGCAGGAGCTCGTCGAGCGCCTGGACGCGGCCGGCGTCGAGCACGAGGTGCACAGCGGGGTCTCGGTCTACTTCCGCGACCCCGACGGTGCGCGCATCGAGCTCATCGCCGACCCGCTCGGCGAGATGTACGGCCACCAGGTGCTCTGAGCGCCTACCGCTCCAGCGCCGCCCGGTCCCAGGAGCCGCGGTCGGCGGCCGCCTCGTAGGTGTCCTGGAGGAAGTCGAGCAGCGTGCCCTCCGGGTCGGCGCTGGTGCGCACGGCCTCGTAGGGCAGCAGGAACTGGCCGCCGGCCTCGTAGTAGTACGCGTTCGAGGGGCGGACGGGGTGCTCCTTGAACCCCGTCGGCTCCGGGTAGGCGTACGCGTAGAACGCGCCCTCCTCGCCGCCACCCGGCCAGAACCCGGCGCTGGACAGCTCGTGCGAGTAGCCCTCGACCATCACCCAGTCCCCGCAGTTCGGGGCGCCGCCGGGATGCTCCGGGGCCGTCCGGCCCGAGAAGCGCGTGACGGCCATGTCGAAGCTGCCCCAGAAGAAGTGGACGGGGCTGACCTTGCCGACGAAGCGCGACCGGAACGTCGAGAGCACGCGGTCGGTGGCCACGAGCTGGCCCCAGAAACGGTGCACGGCGTCGGCGTCGTAGCTCGCGTGCTCGGAGTCGGACTCGAACGGGATCGCCCGCACGACCTCGACCGGTCGCGTGGAGATCGGGATGTCGAGGCCGAGGTCGTCGAGGGCCCGCCGGGTCTCCTCCCAGAACGCGGACACCGGCTTCGGCTCCAGCGCGACGGTGCGCTCCTCGCCGCTGCTCACGCGCAGGCGCAGGCGGTGCTCGACGAAGTCGAACTCGGCGTCGAACACGCGCCGGCCCCACGGCACCGACGACGTCGTCAGGCCGCGCGGCGAGACGTAGAGCGGCACCTGCCACCAGTGGTTGACCATGGGTGCGGCGGCGAGGCGGATCTTGCCGATCACCTGCGTCCACATGTGGAGCGTGTCGCGCGTGTCCTCCCAGTCGGCGACGCGCAGCGAGGGCCAGGATCCGTCGGTGGTCACCGGATCGAAAGTACCCGTCACCGCGAGATCGCCTCCGTGACGAACCGGGCGATCGCGGCGGTGAACTCCCGGCGGCTCTCGGTCCAGGCGTAGAACATGTGGCCGCCCTCGAAGTGGTGCACGGTGAGGCGCTCGGCGGTGCCGGGGTCGAGGCGCATGAGGTTGCAGAGGCGGTCGGTCGCGAAGTACGGCGTCTGCAGGTCGTGGCGGCCGTGGGTGATGAACGCGCGGGTGTGCGGGTTCAGCGCCATCCCGTAGCGGAAGTCGTCGGTCGCGCCCGGGATCGGCTGCAGGTAGATGCTCGCGGCGTCGTTCTTCCAGTTCATGACCACGTCGGTGTTGAGCAGCTTGTACTCGCGGTCGGTGTCGACGCCGATCTCCGAGCGCAGGATGCGGTTCACGCCGGCGGTGAACACCGGGCCGATGCCGGTCAGGGTCGGGTCGCCGCCGGTGAACACGTCGCGGTCCGGGAACGGGTCGGTGGTCGTCACGGTCGCGTCGTAGCGGCCGATCACCTTGCCCTCGTCGCGGAGGAGCTCGCGGGTGAACGGGGCGACGCGCACCCGGCCGGCCATGCGGGTGACGAAGGACAGAGCGAGGCCGAGCAGGTCCGCGAGGCGCACCATCACGCGCTCGCGCTCCTCGACGTCCATCGACGCGCCGCGGGTGAGGAACACCGCGTAGTCCCCGGTCGCGAACTCCTCCGCGGCGCGGCGGACCTCGGCCAGCGGGGTCCCGGGCGCGAACGCCCGCGAGCGCCCGTGGTGGTGGGCGGCGAGCACCATGGTCGGCAGCACGTCGACCCACGGCACGACGTCGTAGTCGCCACCGCCGAGTGCGCCGACGGCGAGCCCGGCGAACTCGAGGGCCGGCGAGATGAGGATCGACCCGGCGATCCCGATCCCCGAGCTCTCCTGCAGCACGCGGGTCAGGCGCCCGACGCGGTAGCCGCCGTAGCTCTCGCCGGCGAGGAACACCGGCGAGCTCCAGCGCCCGTTCTCGGACAGCCACCGCCCGATGAACTCGGACATGGCGGCGAGGTCCCGGTCGGTGCCGAAGTAGGCGTTCGGGTCGGCGTCCTTCGACGCCTCGCCCTCGGTGCCCTCCTTCTCGATCATCCGGCTGAACCCGGTGCCCACGGGGTCGACGAACACGAGGTCGGTGAACGCCAGCCACGAGTCCTCGTTCTCGACCAGCCGCGGCGGCGGGGCCGGCATCGTCCCGTCGCCCGGGACGTCGATGCGCTGCGGACCGACGGCGCCGACGTGCAGGTACGCCGACGACGCCCCCGGGCCGCCGTTGAAGACGAAGGTGACCGGACGATCGCGGTCGGAGCCCCCGACGTAGGCGACGGAGAAGATCTCCGCGGTGGGCTTCTCCTCCTTGCGCAGCACCAGCCACCGCGCGGTCGCCGCGTACTCGACGCCGTTCCAGGTGACGGTCGTCGAGGCGCCCTCCGGCGGCTCGTGGGTCGCTCCGCCGCTGGTGGGGGCCGGCTTCTCGGTGGCCTCGCCGCCGCTCATGCGTCACTCCTCTGTCGGGTCGGTGGCAACTCCCGACATCGAAGGGCATGCCGTCGCGGCACGGTCAAGGACCCACGGACGCGGGCCCCACGGTCAGCCCTGGATGTGCGCGACCACCTTCGCCAGCTCGGCCGACGGCGAGAAGTCGACGTACTCGCAGTCCGTGACGGCCTCGGGGGCGTGGCCGGGCGACCAGTAGAACGCCTGGCCGGCGGTGTAGTCGCGCGGGCCGTCGGGGGTGTGCATCCGCAGGTGGCCCTTGATCATGTAGCCCCAGTGCGGGCACTGACAGAGATCGTCGGGGAGGCCCGCGAGGGCCGGGCGAAGGTCGGTCCCGGCGGCGAACGTGAACCAGCCGGCCGTCAGTTCCCCGGTCTCCGCGGCGCGCACCTCCACCCCCTCGCCCTCCAGCGCGACCGGCAGTGCCGAGTGATCGATCGCCTGCATCTCCGGGCCCCTTCCTCGTACGGTTCCCGACAGTGCAGGGCGATCCCGACGTCGTGGGGTAGAGGCGGCAACTACGTACGTCGCACGCTGGGGCGATGAGCGAGACGAGCATCGAGCGCGCCGACGAGGGCGCCTTCCCGTACCTCCTGCACGAGGGCGAGGCGCCCGTGCGGATGCAGTGGTACTTCCGCGAGCAGACGCGGCTGCCGGTCGCCGTGCACCGCTGGGTGTTCCCGCCCGGCGCGACCGAGGGCAACCACGTCCACGGGCACGACCACCCTCTCGACGAGCTCTACCTGCTCGTCACGGGCCGGGCGACGATGACCCTCGGCGAGGAGCGCATCGAGATGGTGGCCGGCGACGCGCTGCTGGCGCCGGCGGGCGTCGACCACGGCGTGCGCAACGACGGCACCGAGCCCGCCGAGTTCGTCGTCGTCTGGGGCGCGCCGGGCGCGGGGTTCGACTGGAGCCCGTACGGCTCGGGCCGGGCGGCGGAGGCGGCGGCCCACCCCTGAACCGAGGTCACTCCCGCAGCAGCCTGACCAGCTCGTCGGGACGGTCGACGGGAACGATGTGCCCGCATTCCTCGATGACGTGGCCGGTCAGGTCGTCGGCGACACCGCTGAGCTGCTTCTCGAGCGCCCGGCCGACCGGCGCGGCGCCGACGGCGGTGGTCGGGACGGTGAGGCGTCCGCGGGCGACGGCGTCGTGGATCTGCCGGTCCGAGGTCGGCAGCGCGCGGTAGTACGCGAGGGCGCAGGCGAGCGCGCCGCGCTGCGCGAACGCCTCCCCGAGCTCCGCACGCAGCTCGGGCCGGACCCCGCGACCACGGGTGCCCTGGTCGTAGAACCAGCCGACGTACTCGGCCTCGTTCCCGCGCAGCACCCGCTCGGCCAGCCCCGGCACGCGGTGGAAGCCGAACCACCACGGTGCCCCGCCGGCGACGAACTCCTCGGCGCCCGGCAGGGACCCCAGCGTCGCCTCGACGAGGACCAGTCGGGTCAGGAGGTCCGGGCGGCGCAGCCCGAGCAGGAACGCCGGCGGCACGCCGGCATCGATCGCGACGAGGGTCGCGGGGCCGGCCCCGATCAGCTCCTCCAGGTCGCGGGACACGGTGTCGGCGTCGAGCCCGTCGGCGGTGCGGGTGCTGGCGCCGAAGCCGCGCAGGTCGGGCACGACGACGCGGTGGTCGACGCTCATCGCCGCGGCGACGTCGGACCAGATCGCGCCCGTGTGCGGGAACCCGTGCACGAGGACGAGGGTCGGCCCGCTGCCCGCCGTCCGGACCGCGAGCTCGACGCCGTTGACCGCGACCGTCGCCATCCCTGCACCTCCACGCCGGTATCCATCGGTGACCAGCTCACCTAAGCTCTCCGACCATGGAGACGGAAGACGGCACCCGCAGCGCCGGTGGTGACGTGGGGGTGACCACCGGGGCGCGCGGTGACCTCTTCTCCCCCGACTGCCCGACCCGCCTGCTGCTCGACCGCCTCGGCACGAAGTGGACGTCGATGGTCGTCAAGGTGCTCGCCCGCGACGGCGAGCTGCGCTTCACCGAGCTGCGCCGGCGGACGCCGGGGGTGTCCCAGAAGATGCTGTCCGCGACGCTGCAGAGCCTCGTCCTCGACGGCCTCGCCGCACGCCGCGTGGAGGACACGGTGCCGCCGCGCGTGCACTACCGGCTCACCGAGCTCGGCCTCTCCCTCGAGGAACCGCTCGCCGCACTGCGGGAGTGGGCCGAGGAGCACATGCCGGCGATCCGGGACCACCGGGCGGCCGCCGGCGCGTGATCAGTGCTCGGGGTGCGGCGTGCGGAACGGCGGCGCCGGGCGCCCGCGCAGCTCGTCGTCGAGGGTGTCGCCCTCGGGGTCGGCGTCCGGGAAGACGTCGGGCTCGTGGTGCTCCCCGAAGCCGGGAGCCTCGCCGGGCGCGCCCAGGCCCGGGTCGGCGGCGGCGATCTCGTCGGGGTGCACGTGGCCGGGGACGTGGAAGGGCTCGTCGGTCATACCTGACGATGGCGCACCCGGGCGAACGGCAGGTGAACCCGCCCGACCCCTCACACCGTCGTGGGCACCGGACCGAGCATCTCGATGCCGTGCTTCACGGCGATCGCGAGGACGTCCTCCATCCGCGGCTCGCCCCCGGCGGCGAGCGCGTGCGCCTCGCGGGTGAAGGCCTCCATCGGCCCGGCCGGGGCGTGGACGCCGAATGCGACGGCGTCGACGTCGGACTCGTTGCGGATGGTGTGGGGCGTCCACCCGGCGAGCGGGACGACGTCCCCGGGCCCGGCCACGACGCGCTCGACCGGATCGTCGCCCACGTAGAACACGAGTTCCCCCGAGATCACCGAGTAGATCTCGCTCGGCGCGTGCCGGTGCATCACGGGCGGTCCACCTCCCGGCGGCATCCGGAGCTGCACGGCGAGCAGCGCGCCGCCGCTCTGCTCGGCGCCCATGAGGACGACGATTTCGTCGGTGCCCAGACGCAGGCACTCGCAGGTGGCAATGTCGACAGGTAGCTTGTCCATGTACCGAGTTAGACAGGAGGCTTGTCGAATGTCAAGGCCACCGCGTCCCGTGACCGACGGGCGCGACCGCCCCGTCAACCTCGCCGTGCTCATGCGCGACGGGTTCACGGTCCTCAACAACCGGGTCCTCGTCCGGCTCGCCGAGGAGGGGCACGGGGCGGTGCGGCCGGCGCACAGCGCGGTGTTCGAGTTCCTCGACGACACCGGCACCACCGTGAGCACGCTCGCCGAGCGCGCCCAGATGACCAAGCAGGGCATGGCCGAGCTGGTGCGCCACCTCGAGGTCCACGGCTACGTCACCCGCGAACCGGACCCCGACGACCGGCGCGCCAAGCGCGTGCTGCTCACGCCCGCCGGCCGCGAGGTGGTCGGCATCGCCCAGCGGCTCGTGCCCGAGATCGAGGCGGAGATCGTCGCCCTGGTCGGGCCCGAGCGATCACGCGCGCTCCGGGCGGACCTCGCGGCGATCGGCAGGCTCGGCGCGACGGTCCCGCCCCAGGAGTAGGGCACGATCGACGGCATGGGAGAGGTCGCGTGTGTCGGTGTCGTCGTCCACCCCACGAAGGACGTCGACGCCTCGCTCACGACGCTGCGCGACTGGGCCGCGGGGCACGGCGTCGAGGTCGTCGCCCGCGAGGCCGAGGCCGCGCGGGTGCCCGCCGGCGTCACGGTGCTCGCCGAACCCGACTTCCTGGCCCGCGTCGACGCCGTCGTGAGCCTGGGGGGCGACGGCACGATGCTCGGCGCGATGCGCTTGACGATCGGGCGCCCGGTGCCGGTGCTCGGCGTCAACCACGGCAACGTCGGCTTCCTCGTGGAGGTCAGCCCGCCCGACCTCGAGGGCGCCCTGGACCGGCTCGCCGAGCACCGCTTCGTCGTCGAGCCCCACGCCGCCATCGAGTTCGAGCACGACGCCGGCACGGTGACGGCGTTCAACGACGTGGTGGTCGGCGCCGACGTGCCCGGCGGCTCGGTCGAGCTGGACCTCGAGGTCGAGGGCACGCAGTTCGGCTACTACCGCTGCGACGCCCTGGTGCTCGCGACCCCGACCGGCTCGACCGCCTACAACTACGCCGCCGGCGGGCCGGTGATCTCCCCCGCGGCCGACGTCCTGGCGCTCACCCCGGTGGCGCCGATGTCCGGCGTCAGCCACTCGATCGTCCTGCCGGCGGGCGACACCGTCCGGCTGCGCCAGGCCCGCGCGCAGGACCAGGCGCTGGTGCGGGTCGACGGCGTCGCGACGACCCCGTTCCCGCCGGGGGCGGTCGCGACGGCGCGGCTGCGCCCGGAGGCGGCCCAGGTCGTGCGCATCGACCCGGACCGCCACGCCCAGCGCAGCCGCATCAAGCTCAGCCTGCTCGACCTCCCGCTGCGCCGCGAGCAGCTCGCCGAGCTGCTGCCCTCCGACGTCCGCGAGGACCTGGCGCACCTGCGCGGGCGCAAGGTGTTCTAGCCGCCCAGGCTCGGCGGCGGGAACGGCGCGAGCCGGTGCGACGGCGGCTCGCTGCCGTGCAGGTGGCGCACGAAGTAGTCCCAGGTCCGGCGCGTCGCGTAGTGCCGCCGCCCCAGCAGCGCGTGCTCGACGCCGGGGATGATCAGCAGGTCGACGTCCTTGTCCGCCTCGATCAGCGCGTCGACCAGGCGCAGCGCGTGGAACGGGAGCACGTTGTCGTCGAGCTCGCCCTGGATGAGGAGCAGCTTGCCCTGCAGGTTCGCCGCCAGCGCCGGCGTCGACAGAGCTCTGCGGGCCTCGTCGTCGACCGTGCCGTGGTACCACTCGATCCACATCGGGACGTACCAGCCGATGTCGTGGTTGCCGGCCGACGCGACTCCGACCTTGTAGGTCTCCGGGTGCGCGACCATCGCCCGCCCGGTGGCGAACCCGCCCCCGGAGTGCCCGGTGATCCCGACCCGCTCGGTGTCGAGCCACGGGTGGCGCAGGCCCAGCTCCCGGATCGCCGCGACGTGGTCGACCAGCGCCCCGGCGTCGTCGAGCGCGCCCCACGACGCGTCGTGGAAGGCCTTGCTGCGCCCCGGCGTCCCGCGGCCGTCGACGGTGACGACGGCGAAACCGAGCGCGGCGAACGCCTCGGCCTCGCCGGGGATGACGGTGTCGAACGCCGGCGAGGAGCGGTGGATCTGCGGGCCGGGGTAGATGCAGTCGATCACCGGGTAGCGGCGGGCGGGGTCGAACCCGTGCGGCTTCCAGAGCAGCCCGTAGATCGGCGTCCGCCCGTCGGCGGCCGTGGTGCGGAAGCGCTCGGGCGGCGCCCACCCCAGCGCCTCCAGCGCGCCCGTGTCGGGCGCCTCGAGCTCCACGACGACCTGGCCGTCGCCACCGCGCACCACCGACTGCGGCGGCGTGGCGACGTCGGAGGCGCGGTCGACGAGGTAGCCGCCCTCGGGCGGGCTGACCGCGTCGTGGTCGAGCGCGTCGTCGGTGAGGCGCGTGAACCCGCTGCCGTCGAGGCCGACCCGGCAGATCTGGCGCACGTACGGGTCGTCGTCGACGAGCCCGTTCGCGAGGAACCAGACCTGCCGGCGCTCCTCGTCGACCCAGAGGACCCGGCGGACCAGCCACTGGCCGCGCGTGACCTGCTCGGCGACCCCGTCCGGCGAGTACAGGTAGAGGTGGCCCCAGCCGTCGCGCTGCGACCACCAGAGCACCTCGCCGGTCTCGAGGACGTGCACCATCGGCGTCTCGCCGAGCTCCGGGGTCGGGTCGACGCGGGTCTCCCCCGTCTCGCTGATCAGCGTCGTGATCTCGCCGGTGGACGGGTCGAGGCGACGCAGCTCGAGGGTGCGGACGTCGCGCGAGCGGTGCACCAGGTGGACTGCGTCGCCCTTCTCGCCGAACCACCAGGCGGTCATGAGGGCGCCGGGGTGCAGGAGGGGCTCGGGGTCGTCCTGCTGGGTGACGACGCTGCGGGCGGCCACGTCCAGCACGACCCAGGTCAGCGTCGACTGGGCCTCGTCGCCGGGCATCGGGTAGCGGATGTGGTGCGCCACCGGGCGGCCGCCGCCGGCGGGCGCGGACTCGACGAGCACCTGCTCGGGCAGGTCGCGCTGATCGATCTTCGGCACGAGCAGCCGGGTGGAGTCCGGCGACCAGTGCACGATCAGCGGGTCCACGCCGAGCGCGCGCATCATCATCCCGGAGTTCAGCGGCTCCGGGAGGAAGCCGTAGCCGTGGTGCGGCGCGGCGTCGTCGGTCAGCGCGAACTCCTGCTCGCCGTCGCGCGAGCGGACCCAGATGTCGCCGTCGCGGCGGAACGCGATCCACGCCCGGTCCGGCGAGGGGACCTCGGAGATCCCGGGCTGGGGCTCGTCGACGCGGACACAGGTCCCGGCGCGGTCCGACCACTCCCAGGTCGCGTCGAGCGCAGAGAACCGGACGACGTCCGGCTCGGACCCGGGGACCTCGGGGTCGATCGCGGTGAACGGGAGGTCGTCGGCGGCCACGGCCGTCCCGGCCGCCACCGACAGCGCGGCGGCGAGCCGGTCGTGGTCGAACGCGTCGCGGCGCGTGCCCTCTCCGGGGTCGACGACGAGGAAGCGCGAGCCGATCCGGTACCAGAAGCGCGTGCCGTCCGCGAACCACTGCGGGGTCACGGCGGCGCCGGGCACGCGGCGCGCGCGGTACGGGCCCAGCATCGCCTCGGCGCGGGCGTAGTCGGCGTCGGTCAGCTCCATCGGCGCGGTCATGGGATCGACGGAACACCCGGCCGTCGCGGCACACTCAAGACCCGCGGCGAAGTGATCCGGAGCACGCTTGACCCTGCCGCCGCGGCACGGTGTCGGCTCCTTCCCGTGGACCTGCCCCAGCAGCTGCTCCTGCTCTCCCACGACCCCGCCCGCGACCGGCTCGACGTCACGAGCGCCCTGGTCCGCGGACCGCTCCTGCGCGCGGCGGCCGTCGCCGAGCTGGCCCTGCGCGGTCACCTCCGCCCGGTCGACGGGCGGGTCGAGCGGGCCGCCGGCGCCACGCCCGCCGACCCCTTCCTCGCCACCGTCCTGCGCGCCGTCCCGCCCCACCGGCCGCGGGCCTGGTTCGACGTGGTGGACGAGGACCACGACGGGGCCGAGGACGCGGTGCTCGACGCGCTCGCGGCGGCCGAGACGCTGCGCACCTCCCGCTCACGGACGTGGAACCTGTTCCCCGTCCGCCGCGCCTACCTCGCCGACCCGGCGCCGGCGGCGGCGCTGCGGGATCGGGTGCGCGGCGCCGTGCTCGGCGGCCGGGACCTGCGCACCGAGGACGCCCGTGCTCGCCCTGCTCGCGGCCGACGGCGGCATCGCGACGACGTTCGGGGTCCGCGAGCAGCACCGGCACCGCGACGCGTTCCGGGCCGTCGCCGGCCACGTCGAGGCCCGGCTCCCGGGGCTGCGGATGGGCACCCTGTGGTCGCTCGCGGCCCGGCGCGCGGAGGCCGGTGGCCCGCGTGTCGTTCCTGCGCCTCGCCGGGCCCCGGGCCGTCGCGCCATCCCGCTCGCCCCGGCGATGGACCCCGCCGCGCGCCGGCGGGAACACTGCTCGCCGTGCCGCTGATCGCCGTCGAAGAGCACTGGACCTCGCCGGGCGTCATCGCTGCGCTCGAGGCCCTCCCGCCGGGTGAGGCCGACGAGAGCCTCGCCCTCAACGACCGCGGCGACACCCTCGAGCGCCTGGCTGACCTCGGTGAGCTGCGCCTGCGGGCGATGGACGCGCAGGGCATCGACCTCGCGATCGTGTCCCACGCCCCGCCGGGCACCCAGGCGCTGCCCGCGGGCGACGCCGTCCCGCTCGCCCGCGACGCGAACGACGCCGTCGCCGAGGCCGTCGACCGGCACCCGACGCGGCTGCGGGCCATGGCGACGCTGCCCCTCACGGCGCCGGACGCGGCCGCCGCGGAGCTGGAGCGCGCCGCCGGCCTCGGGCACGTCGGCGCGATGGTGCACGGCCGCGCCCGCGACCTCCTGCTCGACGACCCCGTCTTCGACCACGTGTTCACCGTGGCCTCTGCGCGGAACCTGCCGATCTTCATCCACCCCCAGATCCCGGCCGACGGCGTGCGCGACGCCGTCTACCGCGGCTTCGACCCGGTCACCGACCTCGGGCTCGCGACGTTCGGCTGGGGCTGGCACGTGGAGGCCGCCACCGCGGCGCTGCGGCTGATCCTGCGCGGGACGTTCGACCGGCACCCCGACCTGCAGATCGTGCTCGGTCACTGGGGCGAGCTGCTGCTGTTCTGGCTCGACCGCGCCGACGGCCTCGCGCGGGTCCGCGGCCTCGAGCGGTCGATCTCGGACTACGTCCGGAGCAACGTCGTCGTCACCAGCTCGGGCATGTTCACCCCGGCGCTGCTGCGCCACGCGCTGTCGGTGACGACCGCCGACCGGCTGGTGTTCTCCACCGACTACCCGTTCCAGCAGCCCACGGCGGCGGAGATCGAGAGCTTCCTCGGCGAGCTCGGCCCGGAGGACCGGGAGGCCGTCGCGCACCGCACCGCGCGCACGATGTTCGGCCTGGACGCCTGACGCGCCACTTCCGCCGTATCCAACGTATAGCGGGCCGGGGGACTTGCCGCAAGACCCGGGTCGTTCCGCACACTTCCCCGGTCGACATCGCGAGGAGGCCTGTGTCGGAGCACGAGCACGACGAGGAATTGCGGGACGAACGGCGCCACGTGGCCGGGCTGTACGACCGTCTCGACGCCGCGCGGGCGCAGGCGCGTCGGGACCACCGCAGGGCGCTGCGGGGCGACGGCGAGTCGCCGATGGACCGGGACGTGCGGGTCCGGGCCACCGCGGCGCAGGTCAGGAGGCTGGACGTCGCCGACAACGGGCTGTGCTTCGGCCGGCTCGACGACCTGGACGGCGACCGTTCCTACATCGGCCGGATCGGGATCCTCGACGAGGAGAACGACTTCGAGCCGTTGCTGATGGATTGGCGCGCGCCGGCCGCGCGACCGTTCTACACCGCGACCGGCGCGAATCCGGAGAACATGCGCCGGCGCCGCCAGTTCCACACCCGGGGGCGCCGGATCGTCGATTTCACCGACGAGGTGCTGGGGCGTCCGGGGAAGGACGGCGGCCACGACGACGGCAACGACGCGGACGCCGCTCTCCTGGCCGCGGTGAACGCGCCGCGCGGCGAGGGCATGCGCGACATCGTCGCCACGATCCAGGCCGAGCAGGACGAGATCATCCGCCTCGAGCACCCGGGCGTGACCGTCATCGAGGGCGGCCCGGGCACCGGGAAGACCGTGGTCGCACTGCACCGCGTCGCGTACCTGCTCTACACCCAGCGCGAGCGCATCGAGCGCCACGGCGTGCTGGTGGTCGGCCCGAACCCGGCGTTCCTCGACCACATCGGCCAGGTGCTGCCGTCGCTGGGCGAGTCGGACGTCGTGTTCATGACGCCCGGCGACCTCGTCCCGGGCCGGCACGTCACCGTCGAGGACGGCCCGCAGGCGGCGCGGTCCAAGGGATCGCTCGCGGTGCTCGACGTGCTCGCCGCGGCGATCGCCGACCGCCAGCGCCTGCCCGAGGAGCCCGTCGCGATCGAGCTCCAGGACCTCACCGTGCGGATCGACGCCGCGACCGCCGAGTGGGCCCGCGACGAGGCGCGGGCGACCGGCCTGCCGCACAACGAAGCCCGGGCGACGTTCCGGGAGATCGTCGTCTACGTGCTCACCGAGCGCGCGATCGGCCGGATCGGGAAGGGCTGGCTGACCCGCGACGACACGGCGGCGTGGGAGCAGATGCGCACCGAGCTCGTCGACGAGCTCGCCGAGCTCGAGGGGTTCGCCGCCGCGCTCGAGCTGCTCTGGCCGGTCCTGACGCCCGAGGACCTGCTCGCGCCGCTGTACGAGTCCCCGGAGCGGCTGCGCGCGGCGGGCGCGGACCCCGCGTGGTGGCGGGCCGACGGCACCGCCTGGACGGTGTCGGACGTGCCGCTGCTCGACGAGCTCGTCGACATGCTCGGCCGCGACCCGGCGGCCGCGCGCGCCGAGGACCGCGCCGAGGTCGCCGAGCAGGCAGCCCAGGCGGAGTACGCGGCCGGGGTCATGGAGATCCTGACGCTGGACCGCGAGGAGCTGGACGAGGACCTCGGGTTCACGGTCGAGGACCTCACGCACGCCGGGGTCCTCGCCGACCGCTTCGTCGAGGAGGACACCCGGGAGCTCGCCGAGCGGGCCGCCGCGGACCGGGACTGGACCTACCGGCACGTCGTGGTCGACGAGGCCCAGGAGCTCTCGGCGATGGACTGGCGGGTGCTCATGCGCCGCTGCCCGGCCCGCGCGTTCACGGTCGTCGGCGACCTCGCCCAGCGCCGCTCGCCCGCCGGCGCGACGTCGTGGGGCGCGATGCTCGACCGCTACGTCGCCGACCGGTGGGTGTACCGGTCGCTGACGGTCAACTACCGCACGCCCGCGGAGATCATGGCCGTCGCGGCGGCGCTGCTCGCGGAGTTCGCGCCGGACGTCGAGCCGCCGGAGTCGGTGCGCGCGAGCGGCGTGGCGCCGTGGTCGCGGGAGGTCACGGCCGACGAGCTGCCCGCGGCGATCGAGGAGTTCGTGCTCGCCGAGGCGCCGCGGGAGGGGACGAGCGTGGTGATCGGGCCGGCCGGGGTCCCGGGCGTCGTGCCCCCGTCGGAGACCAAGGGCCTCGAGTTCGACGCGGTGCTGGTCGTCGAGCCCGAGCGGATCCTCGCCGAGGGGCCGCAGGGCGCCGCCGACCTCTACGTCGCTCTCACCCGCGCCACCCAGCGCCTGGGCGTCCTGCACCGCGAGCCGCTGCCGGCGGTGCTGACCGGGCTGACGGAGGTGGCGCCCGCTGCCAGAGTGGGCTCGTGACCGCCACCCTCGACTGGTACGGCTGCGCGACGTTCCGCCTGCGCACCGCGGAAGGCCTCACGGTGTGGCTCGACGCGTACCTGGACCGCGTCCCGGACGCCGAGCAGAGCGGGGTCGGCGTCGACGACGTCACCGCCGCCGACTGGATCCTCGTCGGGCACAGCCACTTCGACCACCTGTGGGGCGCCGAGCGGATCGCGGTCCGCACGGGCGCGACGGTCGTCGGCTCCTACGAGTCGGTGCGCGTCCTCGCCGCCGCCGGCGTGCCCGAGGAGCAGCTGCTCGCGGTCGCCGGCGGCGAGCGGGTCGCCCTGGACGCGAGCACGTCGGTGCGGGTGCTGCCGAGCCTGCACTCGTGCGTGTGGTCGTCGCAGCCGATGCCGCCCGCCGACGAGGTCTGCCTCGGCGAGACGGGGCTGACGCTGCAGGACCGGACCGAGCGGATGCGGGCGCTGTGGGCGGGGTTCGGCGCGATGGGCGAGGACGTGCGCGCCCACATGAAGGCCGCCGACCAGGGCGAACGCGGTGACGGCGGCGCGCTCGTGTTCGTCGTCGAGACCTCGGAGGGCAGCCTGCTGTTCCAGGACAGCATCGGCAGCTGGAGCGGGGTGCTCGGTCAGCAGGCGCCGGACGTCGCCATCCTCGCCGTCGCGGGACGCGGCAACCGCGACGGCGAGCCCGTGCAGGGCACCACCGCGGACTTCGTCACCGAGCAGACCGCGGCGCTCGGCGCGCGGACGGTCGTGCCGTGCCACCACGACGACTGGCTGCCCGGCTTCTCGCGGGCGATCGACACGGCGCCGGTCCGCGCCGCGATCGACCGCGCGGCGCCGGGCACGGCGCTCGTCGACCTGGGCTACGCGTCGGGCTACGCGCTGTTCCGGTAACCCGGCCACGGTCCTCATCGGCCCGCCCGCCGCTCCGCACGTGTGGGATCCGTCCGCCCGGGACACGCTGGGGCCATGGCCGCAGACGCTGCCGACGAGGCGCCGGCGGGAATCCCCACGGACGTCGTCGCCGCCTTCGAGGACATCCCCGCGGTGCTCTGGGCGTTCGAGGGCCCCGAGCACCGCGTCGTCGCCGCCAACCGCGCCGCCCGGGCGAGCATGGGCTTCCGGCCCGGCATCGTCGGGCGTCCCATCCGGGAGGTCGCGCCGGAGCTCGAGGGCCAGCAGGTGTTCGAGACGCTCGACGAGGTCTGGACCCGCGGCGAGCCGGTGATCGGCGACGAGCGGCGCATCCTCGTCGACCGCGACGGCGACGGCCGCCTCGAGGAGGACTGGTACTCCTACACCTTCGTCCCCACCCACCACGCCGACGGCTCGATGCGCGGCATGACGGTGCACATTGGCCGGGTCACCGAGGACGTGCTGCGCCGGCGCGAGGCCGAGACCTCGGCCGCCGAGTCGGAACGGCGCCGGCAGGCCGCGCAGGACGTCGTGCTCACGCTGCAGCGCTCGATGCTGCCGACCGGGCTGCCGGTGCTGCCACGAGCGCGTCTCGCCGCGCGCTACGTCGTGGCCGGGCAGGAGCTGGCCGCCGGCGGCGACTGGTTCGACGCGGTGCCGCTCGCCGACGGCCGGGTGGCGGTCGCGGTCGGCGACGTCGTCGGCCACGGCGCGTCCGCGTCCGCGGCGATGGGGCGGCTGCGGGCGATCGGCGGGAACGCGCTCGAGGCCGACCGGGGCGTCGCGGGGACCCTCGCCGAGCTCGACCGCTTCGCCGCGCGCGAGCGGGCGACCCGCGCCGCGACCGTGTGCGTCGCCGTCCTCGACCCGCGCACCGGGGAGCTGGAGGTGGCGGCCGCCGCGCACCCGCCGCCGTTCGTGGTCACCGCCGACGGCACGGCGCGGTGGATCGACGTCGCCGCCGGCCCGCCCCTGGGCACCGGGGCGCCCGCCACCCCCACGCCGACCGTCGACCGGCTCGACCCCGGCGACGTGCTCGTGCTCTACACCGACGGCCTCGTCGAACGGCCCGGGCACCCGCTCGACGAGGGCCTCGAGGCACTCGCGCGCACCGCCGTCGCCGCCGGCCACGAGCACGTCGAGGACGACGCGACGGTCCCGACCGCGCAGGTCGACCGGATCGCCGCGCTCACCGTGGAGCGCATGGGCTGGACGGGCGGCGGCCACGCCGACGACGCGACCCTGCTCGCCGTCAAGCGCACCGCCGAGCCCCCGGAACCCTTCGCGCTCGAGATCCCGGCCGACCCGCGCGGTCTGCGCACGCTGCGCCGAGCGCTCGACGCGTGGCTCGACGCGACCGGGGTCGGGGAGGACGACGCGCTGGCGCTGACGCACGCGGCCGGCGAGGCCGCGACCAACGCGCTCGAGCACGCTCACCCCGAGCCGCCCGCGGACGGCGTCGGCGCCCGTGTCGCCGCGGCGCTCGACGACGACGGCCGCGTGACCGTCACCGTCGCCGACTCCGGGACCTGGCGCCCCGCCGCCGACGACCCGGGCCCGCGCGGCCGGGGGCTGATGATGATGCGCGGCCTGGTCGACCGGGTCGACGTCGTCACCGGGCCCGCCGGCACCACGGTGACGCTGGCGGCGCCGGTGCGCCGCGACGTCCTCGTCGGCTCGTACGACGACGCCGTGACCGGGCCCGGTCACGGCGTCGCCGAGGACCTGGCGACCGAGCAGCGCGGGCCCGACGTGCTCGCGGTGAGCGGCCCGCTCGACACCGGCACGGTCGAGCGCTTCCGCCACCGCGTGCTCGAGGTCGCCCGCGGCGGGGCGCGGGAGCTGACCGTCGACCTCCACGGCGTCTCGGTGTTCTCCAGCGCCGCAGTGCAGACCGTGCACGAGCTGCGCCGCGACCTCCCCGGCCTGCGCCTGCACGCGGCGGGCGCGAGCGTCTCGGGCCGCGTACTCGCGCTCACGGGCCTCGACGACCTGCTCGACGGCGCGGTCCTGCCGTCGCCGTGATCAGGAGCGCATGACCGCCTGGCCGGTCGCCGTGCGCACCTCCAGCCCGCGCACGCGGTCCGGCGGGAGGTCGGTGGCCGCGGTGACCGTGACGTCCTGGCCCGGCGGGGGGCTCCAGCGCGCGATCTCCTGCTCGCCGCCGTCGGGCGAGCGGACGACGAGGACGTAGGTGGTACGCGGGGTGTCGGGCGGCGGCGCGGGGTGCGGCTCGCCCACGTAACGGCAGGTCAGCGCGATCTGGGTGCCCCACGGCCGGGCGGTGAGGCCGGCGAGGCCCGAGGACTCGGAGTCGGCGACCGGCGGCAGGGCCAGCTCGCGTGACGTCGAGGGCGCGGACGCCCCCGACCACGCCGCGATCCCGAGCCCGCCGAGCAGCGCCAGCACCACGGCGACCGCCGCGACCGCGCGTCCGGCCCAGCGGCGCCGGCGGACGCGGCGCAGACCGCCGTCGAGCAGGTCCGGCGGTGGCGCCGAGGGTTCCGCCGTCTCGAGCGACGGCTCCGGCGCCCGTGCCAGCAGCCCGGGCAGGCCCGCGACCTCGTTGAGGGAGCGCGCGCAGGCGTCGCAACCGGCCAGGTGGGCCTCGAAGGCCTCGCGCTCGGCCGGCTCGAGCGCGCCGAGGACGTAGACGCCGACGTCGAAGCGGTGCGGGCAGCTCATACCCCGATCCCCATCTCCTCCAGCACCAGGCGCAGCGCCCGCAGCGCGTAGTGGGTGCGCGACTTGACCGTGCCCGGCGGCACCCCCAGCACCGCCGCGGCCTCGCGCACCGACCGACCCCGGTAGTAGCACTCCGCCAGGACCGCGCGGTGCTCCGGGGACAGGCGCGCGAGCGCGGCGTCGACGACCCAGGCCTGGGCGGCGGCGTCGGCGTGGTCGGCGACGGCGAGGTCGGGCTCGCCGACGTCGTCGACGAGCACCTCCGGGCGCACCGAGCGCGCCCGCCACTCGTCGATCAGCACGTTGCGCAGGGTCCGCAACAGCCAGGGGCGCGGGTCGCCGCGGCTCTCGTCGAGCGCGTCGACATGCCGCCACGCGCGCACCAGCGTCTCCTGCACGGCGTCCTGCGCCCGCCCCGGGTCGGCCGTCGTCCGCATCGCGACGGCCCAGAGCAAGGCGCCGTGGCGCTCGTGCAGCAGGCGGATGAGGTCCGCGTCCGACGTCACCCCGCCTCCCCCGCGCCGAGCCGTCAGGAACGACCGACGGTGAACGACCAGGCTGCCACCCACACCGTGCCGATCGTGAGGACGACGGCGCACGGCACGTGCAGGGCCAGGTTGCCGACCTCGCCGGCGTACGCCTGCACGAAGCCCAGCACGAACACGACCGCCGCGACGACCGCCGGCCACCACGGGCCCCGCGCGGCGCGGGCGTAGAAGACCGCGGCGATCGCGAGCAGACCGGACGCGACGTGCAGCGCGATCGCCCCGGCGGCGTGCAGGTCGAGCGGGCCGCCGCGCGGCAGCAGCATCCCGGCGGTCACGAACTGCCAGAGCAGGACGAGCACCGCGAGCACCCCGGTAACCTGCACCGCGCGCCGCGGGCCGGTGGTGGCGGTCGGGGTTGTGGCGTGGGCGGCATACGAGGTCATGGTGGCGTCCTCCCGGTCGGCGTCACCCCCTGACACGGACCGGGGAATCGATCGGTTCAGTCCTTCTCGGCCGACTCCCTCGGCCATGGCCGCGGTGACCCACCACGCGGCAGACTGCCGCGATGGACGGGGGCACGGTGCCGCGCTGGACCGACGACGAGCTCGCACGCCTGTCGCCCGAGGAGCGCGAGGACCTCGTCCGGCGCCTCGTCGCGACCGGCATCTCGCCGCCGGTGCTCCCGGCCGGGCGACGACGTCGCCGCTTCCTGCTCGTCGCGGCGGTCGGGTCGCTGGTGCTCGTACCGTGGATCGGGATCCTCGCCGCGACGCTGCCCCACCGCTACGAGGCGCGGCACTGGACGCTCGCGTGGGTCGGGTTCGACGTCGCGCTCGTGGTCGGGCTGGCCGCCACCGCCTGGATGGCGTGGCGCGCCCGCCCGGCCCTGGTGTTCCCCGCGCTGGTCACGGCGACCCTGCTGGTGTGCGACGCGTGGTTCGACACGACGACCGCGCAGCGCTCCGACGTGGTGGTCAGCGCGCTGTCGGCGGTGCTGCTCGAGCTGCCGATGGCCGCGGTGCTCGTCGGCGCGGTCGTGATCGTGCTGCGCTCGCTGGTGGTGCTCAGGTCGTCCGGGGACGGCTCCCGCCGCGGGGCCGCAGGGTGACGCCCGCGTCGAGCAGCAGACGACGGACGTGGCCGAAGCTGCGGCCGGTGTCCTCGGCCAGACGCATGAGGCTCGCGCCCGCCGCGTACCGCTCGACGACGTAGCGCGCGAGCGCCGCCCGATCGTTCGCCACCGCTGTCGACACTGGCAACTCCCTCCGTCGGTTCGCGCCGAACACTAGGCACGGGCGGACGTCGGTTTCGTGAACCGTCCAGGATTGAGACATGACCGCCCAGCAACCCGTTCGTCTGTGGCCGGACCCGCCGGCGCCCACCGAGGACGAGATCGCCGCCCGCGTCCGGACCGAGCGCCGGGGGCACGTCCTCGCGGTGTCCATGACACGCGCCGACAAGCGCAACGCCATCGACCTGCCGATGACGACCGCCCTCGACCGCGCGCTGGACTCCCTCGACGACGACCCCGAGCTGCGCTGCGGCGTGCTCACCGGTGGACCGGACGTCTTCTGCGCGGGCACCGACATCGCGGTGGGTCCCGGCGCGCCGACGCCGCGGGGCGGCAACTACGGGGTGGTCGCCCGGCAGCGCACGACGCCGCTGGTCGCCGCCGTCGAGGGGATCGCGTTCGGCGGCGGGTTCGAGATCGTGCTCGCGTGCGACGTCGTCGTCGCGTCGCGCACCGCGCGGTTCGGGCTCCCGGAGGTGGGGCTCGGGCTGGTCGCGAACTGCGGGGCGCTCTTCCGGGGGCCGCGCGCCCTGCCCCCCACCGTGGCGCGCCGGATGCTGCTCACCGGCGACCCGATCTCCGCCGAGCGGGCGTACGAGCTGGGGCTCGTCACCGACCTCGTCGAGCCCGGCGAGGCGCAGGAGCGCGCCCTCGAGCTCGCCGAGCGGGTCGCCGCCCGATCCCCCGTGGCCGTGCGGGCCACCCTCGCCGCCCTCGACGCCGCGCTGCGCGACGCCGACGCGCAGGGGTGGGCCGACACCGACGCCGCGGTCGCCCAAGTGATCGACAGCGAGGACCGCGTCGAGGGCGTGTCGGCGTTCCTCGCGAAGCGCGCGCCGGTGTTCCCCGGGCGCTAGAGATCCTCGCGGTGCTCCGGCGCGGCGATCGCCCGCAGCCGGCGCGCGCGCTCGCTCTCGGGGCATCCGCGCAGGTGGGCGACGCCGTGCTCGGTGACGACGGCGTCGACGTCGCCTCGCGCGGTGGTCACCGGGCCCGACAGGGACGCCACGATCGTCGAGCGCCCGCCGACGACCGCGCGGACGGCGATGATCGAGCGCGCGCCGGTGCGGGCGGCGGCGCCGGAGAAGTCGGCCTGTCCCCCGATGGCGCCGAGACGGCGCCCGCCGACCGACTCCGCGCCGACCTGTCCGGTGAGGTCGACCTCGAGCGCCGAGTTGATCGCGACGAGGCGGCGCAGCCGCGCGAGGACGCCGGGGTCGTGGGTGTAGCTCGCGGGGCGGAAGAGCACGGGCAGGTCCGGGACTCGCGCGTAGAGCTCCTCGCCGCCGATCGCGGTGCCGGTGACCAGCAGTCCGGGGTCGATCTCCTTGCGCGCGCCGGTGATGACGCCCTGCGCGACGAGGCGGAGCACGCCCGTGGTGAGCATGCCGGCGTGGAAGCCGAGGTCGGAGTGCCCGGCGAGGCCGGCGAGGATCGCGGTGGGCAGGGCGCCGACGCCGATCTGCACGGTGTCGCCGTCCTCGACGAGGCCCGCGACGTGCCCGGCGATGGCCGCGTCGACGGCGTCCGGCGCGCGGTCGGGCACCGGGGCGAGCGGCCGGTCGGTCTCCACCGTCGCCGCGAACCGCTCGAGCGGGATGCCGGGCGTACCCGCGGTGCGCGGCATCCGGTGGTTGACCTCGCCGAGCAGCACGCGGGTGTGGGGCACGGCGTCGGCGGCGTAGTCGGCGCCGATCCCGAGCGAGCACGTGCCGTCGGGGGCGGGCGGGGACACCTGCACCAGGCCGACGTCGGTGGGCAGCAGGCCCTCGGCGAACAGGCGTGGCAGGGCGGAGTAGTGCGCCGGGACGACGTCGAGTCCCGGCGACGCGCGCAGCTCGCCCAGCGCGCCGTACGAGCGGAGCGCGAGCCCGGCGGGCGGCGTGCGCAGGCGCGGGTTGACCGTCAGCCCGCAGAACGCGCGCACCGGCACACCCCCATCCGGCAGCGTCTCCAGCAGCGCGTCCACCAGCGGCGTCGCCTCCGCGCCGGCCTGGCCCCACCAGACGCCGTCGCCGGGATCCAGGTACCGGCCGAGGTCCATCAATAGGAACGCTCGAGCCCGAGCACCGACTGCGCCAGGTAGTTCAGCGCCATCGCCTGGGGCAGCGGGGCGAGGCGCTGCAGGCGGGCCTCGCGGAAGTAGCGCTCCACGTGGAACTCCTCGGCGTAGCCGAAGCCGCCGTGCGTCTGCACCGCGGTGTCGGCGGCGAAGAACCCGGCCTCGGCGGCGACGAACTTGGCGCTGTTCGCCGCCTCGCCCGCCGGGTCGCCGCGATCGACGGTCCACGCGGCCTCCGCGACGACGAGCGACGCGGCGTGCAGCCGCGCGTGCGCCTCGGCCAGCGGGTGGGCGACGGCCTGGTTGGCGCCGATGCTGCGCCCGAAGACGCGGCGCTCCTTCGCGTAGGCGACCGCGCGGCGCAGCGCCGCCCGCCCGGTGCCCAGCGCCTCGGCGGCGATGAGCACGCGCTCGGCGTTGAGGCCGTCGAGCAGGTAGCGGAACCCGCGGCCCTCCTCGCCGACGAGGTCGTCGCCCGACACGGCGAGCCCGTCGTAGGCCACCTCGCACGACGCGACGGCGTTGCGCCCCATCTTGGGGATCGGGGTGATCGTCACCGCCGGGTCGCGGAGGTCGGCGAGCAGCAGGCTCAGGCCGTCGGTGCGCTTCGCGACCTCGCCGAGCGCCGTCGTGCGCACCAGCAGGAGCACCTTCTCCGACTCGAGCGCCTTCGACGTCCACACCTTGCGGCCGTAGACGCGGAAGCCGTCTCCGTCGCGCACCGCGCGCGTCGTGATCGCGGTGGTGTCGAGGCCCGCGTCGGGCTCGGTGACGCCGAACGCGACGTGCAGGTCGCCGATCGCGACGCGCGGCAGGTAGCGCTCGCGCATCTCCTCGCTGCCGTGCAGCACGACGGGATGCATCCCGAAGATCGACATGTGGATCGCGCTCGCGCCGTTCATGCACGCGCCCGACGCGGCGACCTCCTCGAGCACGATCGCGGCGACCGCGATGCCCTGCCCGCCGCCCCCGTACTGCTCGGGGATCGCGATGCCGACCCAGCCCCCCGCGGCCATGGCGTCGTAGAACGCCCACGGAAACGTGTGGGTGCGCTCGCACTCCGCCCAGTAGTCGTCGTCGAAGCGCGCGCAGAGGTCGCGGACGGCCTCGCGGACGAGCCGGTGGTCCTCGGGTTCGCGGAAGTCCACGGGCGTCAAGCTACGGGGCGCGGCCCCGGCCGACACGCCTCAGCCGGCCAGGCGCCGTTCCCGCTCGCGCGCCGCGACGTCCTCCAGCGAGCAGAACCCGCGGCCGTGGCGCTTGAGGCAGAGCAGTCCGAGCAGCCGGCCCTGGGTGTCGACCACGGCGAGGCGCCGGCCGGTCATCGCGTGCCAGGTCTCGTGCAGGTCGGCGTCCGGGCCCACGACGCGGCCGAGCAGCCGCCCCCGCTCCCCCGCCGGCGCGTGGTCCGGCGCGCCCTCGAGGTCCGCACGCTCGACGACGGCGAGCAGCACGTCGTCGGCGACGACGAGCACGGCGTGGACGTGGTCGTCGGCGAACATCGCGCGCGCCTGCCCGACGGTGGTCGACGGCTCGCACACCTTCGGCCGGCGCAGCATCGCGTCGGCGACGGTCGTGCCCGGCGCGTACGTGCTGCCGCGACAGGGCGTGACGGACGGGACGGTCATCGAGAGACCTCCCCTCCGGTCGCGGTCTCCCCCGACTGTCTCATCCCGTGGGGCTCGTCGGCTTGTCCGAGACCGACCGGATTCAGGGGCGCGCCGGCGCGCCGGTGTGGCTGAACGACGAGTCGTGGGCGGCGTCGCGCTGGGGCCGGTCCTGACGCCCGAGCCGGTCGAGCACGCGGCGGACGTCGTCGAGCAGGAGGTCGGCGAGGCTGTGCGTCATGCCGTTGCGCACCACGAACCGCAGCACCGCGAGGTCGGTGCGGTCGGCCGGGAACGTGTAGGCCGGGACCTGCCAGCCGTGCTCGCGCAGGCCGGCGGAGACGTCGAAGACCGAATACGCCGTGACGTCGGGCTGCAGCGTCGCCGCGAACACGGGCAGCTCGTCGCCGCGGGTGAGCAGGCGGAACGGGCCCAGGCGCTCGAGGCCGAGGGCCAGTTTCGTCGCGACCTCGCGGCAGTGCCGCTGCACGCGCGTGTAGCCGTCCCGGCCCAGGCGCAGGAACTGGTAGTACTGCGCGGCGACCGGCGCGCCCGGGCGGGAGAAGTTGAGCGTGAACGTGGCCATCTCGGAACCGAGGTAGTTCACGCGGTAGACCAGCTCCTCGGGCAGCGCGGCGGCGTCGCGCCAGGCCACCCAGCCCAGCCCCGGGTAGACGAGGCCGTACTTGTGGCCGCTCGTGTTGATCGAGGCGACCCGCGGCAGGCGGAAGTCCCACACCAGGTCCGGGTCGAGGAACGGGGCGACCATGGCGCCGGAGGCACCGTCGACGTGCACGGGCACGTCCGGTCCGCCGCGGGCGGCGAGGTCGTCGAGGGCGGCGCAGATGTCGGCGACCGGCTCGTAGCTGCCGTCGAAGGTCGAGCCGAGCACGGCCACGACGCCGATCGTGTCCTCGTCGACCTGCGCCAGGGCGTGCTCGGCGTCGAGGTGGAAGCGCTCGCCGCTCATCGGTACGAGGCGGGCCTCGACCTCGAAGTAGTTCGCGAACTTCTCCCAGCAGATCTGCACGTTGCCGCCCATGACGATGTTGGGGCGGCCCGTCCTCCCCCGCGCGGCCCAGCGGCGCTTGAGCGCGAGCCCGGCGAGCATGCACGCCTCGCTCGACCCCGCCGTCGACGCGCCCGGCGCCGTCCGCGGGTGCGGCGCGTGCCAGAGGTCGGCGAGCATCCGCACGCACCGCTGCTCGAGCTCGGCGGTGCGCGGGTACTCGTCCTTGTCGATCATGTTCTTGTCGGCGCACTCGGCCAGCAGCGTCGCCGCGTGGGGCTCCATCCACGTCGTGACGAACGTGGCGAGGTTGAGCCGCGCGTTGCCGTCGAGCATCAGCTCGTCGCGCACGAGCTGGTGCGCGACGTCCGGCGCGAGCTCGTGCTCGGGCAGCCGGTGGTCCGGCATCACGCCCGGCTCGGCGGTGAACGTGGGGACGACGGCGGCGTCGAGGCCGCTGCCCGCGAAGGGGGTGCGGCTGTGCTCGGGCGGCATGGAGCCGATCGTGGTGCATCGCCGGCCTGCGGCACGCGTGTCGCGGCCGCGCGTCCGGAGATCAGGAGCGTCGTGACGCACCTCGGACCGCCCGCGACGTGCGTGGCGTCGCCCCTGATCTCCGCTTCAGCTCGTGCGGCGTGCCCGCAGCGTCGGCGGGAGCACCATCGCCTCCGGGGCGTCGGGCAGCGCCGCGGTGGGGTGCGGGGTCGCGCGGTGGCCCAGGAACGCCGCGCGGTTGGCGTGCCCGAGCAGCAGCGGCAGCAGCTCGCGGGCCTGCAGCGCGCCGTACCAGCCGGCCGCCGCCGGGCCCTCGCCGAACGCCTCGACCGCGTCCGTGCGCACCGTCGGGCCCGCGACGACCAGCGGTGTCGGGTCGCCGGTGTGCAGGACGCCGCCGGTCGAGGGCGTCGCGTGGTCGCCGGTGACCGCGACGATCGCGCGGTGGGCGAGCTCGTGCAGCCCGGCCAGGCCGGGGTCGGCGGCCTCGAGCACCTCGAGCTTCGCGCGCGGCTCCTTGGTGTGCCCGGCGTCGTCGGTGGCCTTGGTGTGCACGTGGACGAAGGCGGCGCCCTCGTCGAGGAGCTCCTGGGCGGCGGTGAGGCGGTCCTCGAGCTCGGTGCCGAGGTCCTGGCGGGGGTTCAGGTAGGGCGGCAGGTGGCGGGTCCGCATCCCGAGCAGGGCGCCGAGCCCGCGGTAGAGCCGGGTGCTCGTGACGGCCGCTCCCGGGATGCCGACGTGGTCGGCGAAGCGCGGCACCGCGCCCCGCGCCCCCGACCACTTCGTCGTCAGCACGTCCAGCGGCGGCCGGTCGCGGTCGCGGCGGGCGGCGTTGACGGGGTGCTCGACGAGGACCGCGCGCGCCTCGAGCAGTAGGGCGGTCAGGGCCTCGGCGGTCGGTGCGGCCGCGTCCTCGCAGGCCAGCACGCGCAGCCAGGGGTGGCGGTCCTCGAAGAACGGGTCGGAATCGGTGACGGCGCCGGTGTCGTGGCCGCTGAGCACGAGCAGCGCCTCGCCCCGCCCGCCGAGCACCTCGATCCGCGCGCCGTGCGCCTCCGCCACCGGCACGAGGGCCTCGAGCAGCGCGGACGCGTCGTCGCCGTCCCACCCCGCGGCGCGGCCCGTGATCCACACGCGGCCGTCGGGACCCACCGACGACGTGCGCAGCGCCGCGTGCGTGACGGCGGTGTCGGCGGGCACCTCGATCCCCGCGCCCAGCGCCTCGAGCACCGCGCGCCCGGGGAACGGTACGTCGGCGTACCCGAACATCGCCCAGTGCGCGAGCTCCGAGGACGGCGCGCGGCCCCAGCCGAACGGGAGGTGCCAGCCCGACGACCCGCGCGCGGCGAGGGCGTCGAGCACCGGCGTGCGCGCGGCCTCGGCGGGCGTGCGGTCGCCGAGCTCGGGCACCGGCCGGTCACCCAGGCCGTCGAGGACGACGAGCACCACGGGCAGCCGGTCGTCGTCGAGCCGCGGCTGGTTCTCGCCGTACCCGGGCTGCCTCATGGGTCGAGCTCCGCTTCGCTCCGTCTCCCTGGCCTCACCGGGAGACCCGATCACCCAGCAGGTCGCGCAGCACCGGGACCGTGGCGGGCGGGACGAGCGAGGGCCAGCTGTCGTCGCGGAACGCCGCCCGGATCGCCGCCGCGTCGAGCTTGGTCGCGGGATCACCGTCGACGACCACCACCTCGTAGCCGCCGTCGGCGAGCCGACCGGCCTTGTCGGTCTCCCACGCCGAGAACGTCCGCACGTACTGCACGGCGTGGCGCGGCACGTACTCCGGCCAGAGCGCGGGGCGGGTGAGGTCGAAGGGGACGACGGTGGCGCGGTCGGCCATCCCGGCGCCGGCGAGCGCGGCCGTGAGCAGCCGGGTCCGCTCGAAGTAGGTGAACGGGTTGGCCTCGTCGGTGTGGCGGTGGGTCGAGGTGGACGCGACGTGGCGGGCGCCCGTGTCGGGGTTGGTGACCGCGACGACGAGGTGGTCGTGCGCGGCGAGGGCGAGCGCGAACAGCTCGAGGTGCTGGTCGTGCACCGGCTGGAAGCGCCCGGTCACCGCCGCGAGCGTCATCGCCGGCCGCGCAGGAGCCCGCGCGCGATCGCGTTGCGCTGGATCTCCACCGTGCCGGCGGGGATCCGCAGGTTGCGGGCGAGGCGGAACAGCTTCTCCTCGGGGGAGCCGAGACGCAGGCCGGTGCCGCCGTGGACCTGCACCGCGCGGTCGGCGACGCGGAAGAACGCCTCGTCGTTGATCACCTTGACCAGGCTCATGAGCCGCGGCGCGTCCGGGTGCAGCGGCATGCCGAAGGGGCCGCCGGGCAGCGCCTCGAGCTCCGCCTGGGCCTGCAGGGACGCCGCGCGCGCCGCGTACACGTCGGCGTCCATGTCGGCGAGCATGTGCTGCACCGCCTGCAGTTCGGCGATCGGCGCGCCGCCCGAGGTCCGGTGCTGCGCCCGGTCCAGCGCCCGCTCGAGCAGCCAGGTGCCCCAGCCCGCGCACATCCCGCCGCGGCACAGACGCCGCCAGTTGATCCACGCCATCGCCAGCGCGAAGCCGTCGCCGACCTCCCCCACCACGTTCTCGGGCGGCACCCGCACGCCGTCGAGGTGCAGCTCGCCGGTGAGCCCGTCGTTCAGCATCGTCGGGATGTCGCGGCCGCGGGTGAACCCGGGGCTGGTCGCGTCGACGAGGAACATCGACAGCGACCGGGTGCCCGCACCGGGCTCGGTGACGGCGACGACCTGGACGACGTCGGCGAAGTGCGCGTTGGTGATCCAGGCCTTGGTGCCGTCGAGGATCCAGTCGCCGCCGTCGCGGCGGGCCGTGGTCTCCATGGCGAGCACGTCGGTGCCGACGTGGATCTCGGTGTTGGCGAACGCCGCGGTGATCTCGCCGGCCATCAGCGGCTCGAGCCACTCCTTGCGCGCGGTGTCCGAGCAGTGCTCGATCGCCGGGTTCGCGCCCTCGGTCCAGCCGAGCGCGGCGAGCCCCAGCCCGAGCCCGGAGCGCCGGTAGACGAACTCCTCGACGTGCTGCATCTCGGTGCGCGAGAACCCGCCGCCACCGACCGAGGCGGCGATGTGCGGGTTGTAGAGCCCGGCGGCCGCGGAGCGCCGCTGCACCTCCCGGCGCGCCTCCCACACCGCGGCGTGCATGCGGCCGGCGTCGTCGAGGCGGGGGTTGAACGCCGTCCCGACGTCCTGCGCGGCGAGCTCGTCCTCCAGCGGCGCGACCTCCGCGTCGAGGAAGGCGGCGAAGCGCTCGGTGTAGTCGGTGACGCGGTCGGTACGGCCGGGTTCTGAGGAGGACGCTGTGGTCACGTGCCATGCCCTACGGCGCCGGGACGGTCCCGTCAACCGCGGGCAGCGCCTACGGTCGTCCCGTGCCCCTGATCTCCGCGGCGGACTCGACGCTGCTCGTCGTCGACCTGCAGGAACGCCTGATGCCCGTGATCGCGGGCGCCGACGAGGTGGTCGAGAACGCCGGGCGCCTCGTGCGGGCGGCGACGCGTCTCGGGATCGGGGTAACCGCGACCGAGCAGAACCCGGCGGGCCTGGGCCCGACCGTGCCGGCGACCGCGGCCCTGCTGCCGGAGCCCGCGATCGCGAAGACGAGCTTCGCCGCGGGGATCGACCCCGGTCCGGGGACGATCGTCGCCGTCGGGTGCGAGGCCCACGTGTGCGTGCTGCAGACCGTGCTCGCGCTGCGGGCGCAGGGCCGGGACGTCGCGGTGGTCGCCGACGCGGTGGGCAGCCGCCGCGAGGCCAACCGCGACCGCGCCCTCGAGCGGATGCGCGCGCACGGCGTCGACGTCGTCACCACCGAGATGGTCGTGTTCGAGTGGCTGGGCTCGAGCGACAACGCGGCGTTCCGCGAGGTGCTGACGCTCGTCAAGTGACACGACCGTCCACGTGCGCTAACGTTCGTCGTTGCTGACGGAAGGAGGCGCGCGTGGACGACGACCCGGAGACCGTGACACTGCGCGCGCTCGTCGAGCCCCGGCGCCGCTCGATCCTGCGCCTGGTGGCCCACGACGAGCTCTCCGCCGGCGAGATCGCCGCGGCGTTCGAGGTCACGCGGCCCGCGGTCAGCCAGCACCTCACGGTGCTCAAGGACGCCGGGCTGCTCACCGAGCGCCGCGAGGGCACGCGGCGGCTCTACCGCGCCCGCCCCGAGGGGCTCGACGGGCTGCGGGAGTTCCTCGAGGACATGTGGGCGTCGTCGCTGGACACGGCCCGCCGGCTGGTGGAGCACGACAGGGGGATCGCCGATGACGAGCACCACGCCGCGGGCTGAGGTCACCGGCGCAGAGGTCACCACACTGCGCCGCCCGCCCATCCGGCAGTCGACGATGGTGCGCAGCAGCCGCGAGCACACGTTCGAGGTCTTCGTCGCGACGATCGGGCAGTGGTGGCCGCTGCAGCCCTACTCCGCCGGCAAGGACCGGGTGCGCTCGGTGCACGTCGAACCCCGTGTGCAGGGCCGCGTCTACGAGCAGTGGGACGACGGCACCGAGTGCGACTGGGGGCACCTGCTCGCCTGGGAGCCGCCCGAGCGCCTGGTGATGACCTGGAACATGACGCCCGTGCCGACCGAGGTGGAGCTGACGTTCACCGTCCTCGGCCCGGCGCTGACCCGCGTCGCCGTGGAGCACCGCGGCTGGGAGGCCCTGTCCGACGCCCAGCTCGGCGAGGACTGCGCGCGCCCCGGCGGCTACCTGGGCGGCGCGTTCGTGCGCGGCTGGGAGGAGATCCTCGGGCGCCTCACGGCGGCGGCGGAGGCGGTCTGACGCGAGGCGGACATCGGGGACGAGCAGGGGCTGATCGCCGGAGCCCGTGCCCCCGGGTGCGGGCGCCCCGGCCGGGATGAGGCACGGTGCGGGGTTGACACGGCACCCCACCCGGCGCCCGTCGTAGCCCGTCGGAGCACCGCGAGAGGACTGACGATGGCCGACTCCGGCCGGAGCGAGACCCTGACCGACGAGCGCGCCGACGCGCTCGACGGTACGGACGACACCGACGCCACGGACACCGCGACCGGGACGCCGACCGAGACCGAGACCGACACCGAGGCCCCGGCCGAGGACAAGGTCGAGGACAAGGTCGAGGACAAGGTCGAGGACACGGCGACCGAGGCCGACGACGAGACCGCGGACGACACCGATGTCGACGTCGAGCCCACCGCGGCCACCGGCACCGACGACACCCTCGACGTCGACGAGGACGACGACTTCCTCGACGAGGACGACGAGGACGACGACGAGCCGGCCCGCCCGTGGGCGCTCATCGCCGCCACCACCGTGGCCGTCGTCGCGGTGGTCGCGCTCGCCGTGACGGCGTTCCTGTTCCCGGGGTGGGCGATCAACCCCGGCTCCCCGGACGGCGTGGCCGAGCAGGCGACGTCCGCCCTCGCCGCGAAGGACGCGGGACAGCTCGACGCCGTGTCCTGCCGCAACCAGCAGGGCACGCCGACCAACCCGTTCCCGCCGGACGCGCTCGGCCTGATCCAGCAGGCCCAGCCGGCGGGCCCGCCGACCCTCGAGCTCGACACCCAGGCCCGCGCGCCCGTCAACCTGACCCTGAGCGCCCAGGGCCAGACGCAGACCCTGCCCGCCGACATCGTGCTCGGCGTGACCGACGGCAGCTGGTGCATGACGGGCATCTCGCAGCGCGGCTGACGCCACCGGTGACCCCCGCGGCCGGATACGGTCGCGGGGTACGGGGGGTGGGAGAGCGACCAGGGACGGCGAATGCAGATCACGGCGCTGTGGCGGTACCCGGTGAAGTCCATGCTCGGCGAGCCCCTGGAGGGCTCGCGGGTGGACCACGGCGGGCTCGAGGGCGACCGCGCCCTCGCGCTGATCGACGAGGACACCGGCAACGTGGCGACGGCCAAGCACCCGCGCCGCTGGCGTGACCTGCTGCGCTACTCCGCGGTGGCGGAGGACGGCCGCGTCCGGATCACCTCGCCGGCGGGCTGGACGCGCGACGCCCTCGACCCGTGGGTGACCGACACGCTGGCCGACGAGCTCGGCCGCCGCGTGCGGGTGGCCGCGGACCGGCCGGACGCCGCGGCGGTCGAGCGGCCCGACCCGGAGCACGTGCTGGACCAGGGCGTCGAGGCGGAGGTCGAGACACCGACCCTGGAGATCGCGCAGGGCACGACGGGGACGTCGTTCGTCGACCACTCCCCGGTCCACCTGATCACCACCGCGACGCTGGACGAGATCGGCGTCGAGTACGTGCGCTACCGGCCGAACCTCGTCATCGCGACGCCCGAGGGCACCCCGCCCTACGTCGAGAACACCTGGCTCGGGCGCGAGCTGCACCTCACCGGGCCCGACGGGACGACCGTGACCCTCGAGGTGTCGCTCCCGACGCCGCGGTGCTCGGTGCCGACGCTCGAGCACGGCACGCTGCCGCGCTCCCCGCACGCGGTCCGCGAGCCGATGCGCGCCAACCGCGTCGAGGTCACCGGCTTCGGGGTCCTGCCCTGTGCCGGCGCGTACGCGCAGGTCACGCAGGGTGGCGAGCTCCGGGTCGGCGCCACGGTCACCGTGCACTGACGAGGGCCGACCGCCCCGGGCCCCGGGTGGCATGCTGACGACCATGAGCGAGCCGCTTCCCTCGCCCCGCATCGGCACCGCCGACCGTGACGCGGCGATGGCGGCCCTCGACCAGCACCTCGAGGCCGGGCGGCTCGACCCCGAGGAGTACGGCGAGCGCAGCGCCCGCGCCGCCGAGGCGCGCACGGTCGAGGACCTCCGGCCGCTCTTCGCCGACCTCCCCCCGCCCCACCCGCCGCTGCCCGGCGAGGCGCCGCTCCCCGCCACCGCCACCCCGGCGGCCGCCACCCCGGCCCGCCGCGAGCCCGGGGTCCTCGCCCGCTACGGGCCGGTGATCAGCGGGGCGCTACCGATCATCGCGCTCGTCCTGTTCTTCACCGTCCCGATCCCGAACGCCTGGGTCTTCTTCCTGCTCATCCCCCTCGGCGGCGCGCTCTTCGCGAGCTCCCGCCGTGACGCGAGTGACGGCCGGGACGAGAAGTGACGCCGTAGCGGGTCGCCGGTGTCGTCGCCCTCTCGACCCGGGGGTCCCGTCGGAGGACGATCGCCCTCCAACACGGTCGGGCAGGGACGGGGTGGCGGGCATGGCACACGCGGCGGGCGGACCCCTCGGTCAGGGTGAGACGCCCACGGTCCGGATCGCGCGCGGCGAGCGCCGCTCGACCATGCTCTGGCAGGTGCTCAGCGCCGTCGCGCTGCTGGCGATGGGCGGCATCCACCTCTACCTGGCGATGTGGGGCGGCACCGGCGGGCTCCTCGGGAACCTCTTCATCCTCAACGCCCTCGGCGGGCTGGTCCTCGCGATCGCCGTGGTCATCACGCGCGGCCAGCTGCTCGTGATCTCGACGGTGCTCGGCCTGCTGTTCCTCGCCGGCACGCTCGCCGCGCTGGTCCTCGCGCTGACGGTGGGCCTGTTCGGGATCGAGTCGAGCCTCGACTACGAGCTGGCGCCGACCACGCTCGTCGTCGAGACCGTCGGCACGATCGTCCTGCTGATCACGACCGCGATGGTGCTGCGCCGGCGCTGACCCTGGGTGATCGCCGGACCGCGCCCCGCACGGGGGCGGAATGGCGGATGTCCCGGACCGGCCGGCGGCGGCACGGTCGAGCCATGCCCATGAAGCCGCTCTTCACCGACCACGCCTTCGACTTCTCCGCCCGCACCGCCCTCGGGCACGCGGGCATGGGCGTCGGCGACGTCGGCATGGTCCTCGAGGCCATCGCCGACACGACCGACGGCGACGCCACGTCCTGGTACGACGCCTGGCACGGCCGCGCCGACGAGCTCTCCCGCGCCGCCGACGCGGCCCGCGCGGCCGGGCGCCTCGGCACCGCGGCGCACCTCTACCTGGCGTCGTCGGCCTTCCACGACGAGTCGTTCGCGTTCGTCGACGGCATGGAGGACACCTCGCTCCTGCTGCCGGCGTTCCGCGCGCACCGCGCCGCCTGGGACGCCTTCGTCGCGTGCTCGGACGGGCGCCACCTGCCGATCGACCTCGCCTCCGAGGGCGTGGCGATGCCCGGCTACCTGTTCCGTCCCGACGCGAGCGGCGCCGCGCGTGCGACCCTCGTGGTCACCAACGGCAGCGACGGCGCGCTCTCCGGGCTGTGGGCCACCGCGATCCGTCCCGCGCTCGACCGCGGGTGGAACGCCGTCGTGTTCGACGGCCCGGGTCAGCAGTCGCTGCTGTTCGAGCGCGACATCCCGTTCCGGCACGACTGGGAGGCCGTGCTGACCCCCGTCGTCGACACCCTGGTGGCCCGCCCCGACGTCGATGCGCGCGCCCTGGTCGGCTACGGCATCAGCCAGGGCGGCTACTGGCTGCCGCGCGCGCTGGCCTTCGAGCACCGGTTCGCCGCGGCCGTCGTCGACGGCGGGGTCGTCGACGTCGCCCGCAGCTGGAACCGGACCATCCCGGCGCAGCTCCTCGACCTGCTCCGCGCCGGCGACAGGGACGGCTTCAACACGGCGATCGCCTCGGGCCCGGCCGACCCGGTGCGGGCGCGCACGTTCGCGTTCCGCGCCAAGCCGTACGGCGGCGACACGCCGTACGATGTCTTCGCGGCCGCGCAGCGCTTCACCCTCGAGGGCCTGACCGACAGGATCACCACGCCGCTGCTGATCACGGACCCGGACGACGAGGACTTCTTCGGCGGGCAGTCCCGCGAGCTCCACGACGCGCTGCCCGGCACGAAGGAGATCGTCCGGTTCACCGCGGAGCAGGGCGCGAACCGGCATTGCGAGCCGATGGCCCGCGGGCTCGTCGGCGCCGTGATGACCGACTTCCTCGCCGCGCACCTGCCCGCGTGACGTCGCGGGGGGCCGCGGGTAGCCCGGCCCCATGACAGGACCGCAGACGCCCCAGCACGGCCGGCTCGAGGACGAGGGCAGGGACGGGGGCACGGACGACGACAGGGTCGAGGAGGCCGCCGGCGTCGTCGGCGAGGCCGTGGCCCGGAGGAACGAGCACCCGGAGCCCTACGACGAGGAGGAGGCCTCCCCGACCTGAGCCTCCCGGCTCCGCAGGCCGCCGAGCAGCAGCGCGGTGTGACTGGCGACGACGTCGTCCGCGTCGGCATCGGCGCTGCCCCGGATCCAGCCGCTGACGCCGTTGAGCATGTCGAGGATGCCGAGCGCGGCGAGGCCCGGGTCGAGCGTGCGGAACTCGCCGCTGCGCATGCCGGCGACGAGGACGTCGCGCACGCGGCGGTTGTAGTAGTGCAGGTAGCCCTCGATGTCGGCGCGGTGCTCGGGTGTGAGGGCGGGCCGCTCGTGCCGGCCGACGACGTACTCGACGCGCCGGTGCAGCAGGTGGCGGATGTGGGCGCCGACCAGCGCGGTCAGCCGGTCGGTCGGCGTGCCCGCGGCGTCGAGCAGCGGCAGGTTCTGCTCGACGGGCTCCTGGGTGACCGTCAGGCAGATCGCGTAGAGGATCTCCTCCTTGGCGGAGAAGTGGTGGTAGAGGCTGGCGCCGCGGATACCGATGGCGTCGGCGATGTCGCGCATGCCGACGGCCGCGTACCCGTGGTCGGCGAAGATCCGGGCCGCGGCGGTGACGATCTCGGTCCGCCGTTCGCCGGTGGGTTTGCGGGCGGTGGTCATCGCTTCTCGACCGCGTACTCGGCGAGGTCCGCCTCGTGGGTCATGCGCCAGTAGTCGACGATCCGCCAGGGCATCGTCGACACGACGCGGCCGGCGGCGTTGCGGTACCAGTTGGTCATGCCCGGGTGGGTCCAGAGCATCCGCGCGTGCGCGTCGTCGTGGCGGCGGGTGTACTCGCGCTCCACCTCCGGGCGCACCTCCACCGCGCGCAGGTCCTCGCGGGCCATCGTCGCGAGCAGGTCGACGATGTAGCGCACCTGGCACTCGGCGATCGTGATGTAGCTGCCGCCGTGGCCGAGCACGGTGCCGGGCCCGCAGGTGATGAACAGGTTCGGGAAGCCCGGCACGGTGATCCCGAGGTGGGCGCGCGCGTCCTCGGGCCCCCATACGTCGGCGAGCCCGACGCCGTCGCGTCCCCGGATGTCGATCGGCCACAGGTAGCGGTGGGTGTGGAACCCCGTGGCCATGACGACCACGTCGGCGGCGGTCTCGGTGCCGCCGTCGCCGCGCAGCCCGGTGGGCGTGACCTCGGCGACGCCCTCGGTCACCAGCTCGACGTCGTCGCGGCGCAGCGCCCGGTACCAGCCGTTGTCGAGCAGCATCCGCTTGCCGAAGGGCGGGTAGTCGGGCAGCGCCTTGGCGACCAGGTCGGGGCGGCCGTCGAGCTCGGCCTCCAGGTAGCGGGTGAACACGCGGCGGTGCGCGTCGTTGACCGCGTTGACCGAGCGCTCGGGGTGCTCCCACTCGGGGTCGACCTGCAGCGTGGGGTGGACGCGGTCGTTGAAGTTCCACGCCAGCCGCGCCCGGTACCAGGCGCGGTAGAACGGCACCCGCCCCATGAGGTGGTGCACGGCGTCCTCGATGGGCGTGAAGTAGACGTCGTTGGGGGCCACCCACTGCGGCGAGCGCTGGTAGACGGTGACCTTGTCCGGCGTGCCGGCGATCGCGGGCACGACCTGCATGGCGCTGGCCCCGGCGCCGACGACGGCGACGTGCCGCCCGGTGAGGTCGAGGTCGTCGGGCCACTCGGCGGTGTGGAAGAGGCGCCCGGTGAACGTCTCGAGGCCCGGGATCGCGGGGAGCTTCGGGCGGTTCAGCGCCCCGGTCGCGCTGATGAGCACGCGCGCGGTGACGACCTCGCCGTCGGCGGTGCGCACGCGCCAGGTGGCGGTGGCCTCGTCGTACGCGGCGCCGACGACCTCGGTGCCGAACCGGATCGCGCGGCGCACGTCGTGGGCGTCGGCGACCTCGCGCAGGTACTGCTCGACCTCGTCGCGCTTGCCGAAGTGGGTGCTCCAGTCGCGGGGGGCGAACGAGTACGAGTACAGGTGGCTCGGGGTGTCGACGCCGGCGCCCGGGTAGGTGTTCTCCCACCAGCCGCCGCCGACCTCGGTGTTCTTCTCCAGGACGACGTGCTCGACGCCTGCCTCGCGCAGCTTGATCGCGGCGAGCACGCCGGAGACGCCGGCCCCGATGACCACGACGTCGATGTCGGCGCCGGCGGGCACGGTCGGCGCGGGCTCGGGGACGAAGCCGAGGTCCTCGGCGAGCATGTCGGCGTACTCCGGCGGCGTGGGCTCGCCGTTGGCCAGGGTCAGCAGCTCGGTCAGCAGCTCGCCGGTGGGCGCGGGGATCGCGACCGGGGCGCCCGCCTCGTGGGCGAGGACGGCGTCGAGCACGGCGGCCCGGATCTCGTCGGCGACCTCGTCGGGGAAGCCGCCGCCGTCGTTGTTCTCCATGCCGCGGCTGCGCGTGGGCCGGTAGGGCTCCTCGAACCAGCGGCGGTCGCCGGTGAGCTGGACGAGCACCGGCAGCAGCGAGGGCAGGTTGGCGTGATCGAGCGCGCGGGCGAGGGTGGGGTCGGCAGTCATCCGTGCTCCTTCCCTGTCGGCGGTTAGGTTAGCGATCCGCGGCCGTCGCCGTCCATGGCCGCGATCCTTGACAGCCTGAGTGGCCCACAGCACGATTCTGCTCAACGAACCTAACTGCGGATAGGCAGGTGGCGGCGATGGAGCTGACCGACGCGATGCGCACCGTGGGGACCTGCCGGTACTTCACGGGCGACGCGGTCCCCGACGACGTGCTCTACCGGGCGTTCGACGCGGCGCGCTTCGGGCCGCAGGGCGGGAACCGCCAGCCGGTGCGCTGGGTCGTGGTGCGCGACGCGGACCGCAAGCAGGCCCTCGCCGACCTCTACCTGCCGCTGTGGAAGTCCTACCTCGGCGCGATCGGCGACGGCTCGGTCAACGTCGGCGCGCTGCCGAAGACCGTCCAGGACGCCGACCACTTCGCCGAGCACCTGGCGCAGGCGCCGGCCATCGTCGTCGTGTGCGCCGAGATCGACGGGCTGCACCCGACGGACCTCGAGCTCGACCGGTTCTCCGTCGTCGGCGGGGCGTCGATCTACCCCACGGTCCAGAACTTCTGCCTCGCGCTGCGCGACCAGGGCGTCGGCTCCGCCGTCACGACCCTGCTGTGCCACCACGAGCCGCAGGTCCGCGAGCTGCTCGAGCTCCCCGACGGCGTCATCACCGCGGCGCACGTCGCGATCGGCTACCCGGCCAAGGGCTTCCCGCGCAAGCTCACCCGGTCCGCGGTCGAGGAGATCGTCTCCGCCGAGACCTACGGCGCGCCCTACTTCGCCGGGGCCGGGGTCTGACACCGTGCCCGACCTCGCCCCGCACCACCGCACGCTGCTCGGCCGCGCCACCATCGGCGACCAGCTGCGCCGCCACGCCCGCACCCAGCCGGACAAGGTCGCGTTCATCGCCTACACGGCCGACGGCACGCGCACGGAGACGACGTACGGGGCGCTCGACGAGCGCGCCAACCGGTACGCGCAGCTCTTCACCGCCCGCGGCATCGGGCGCGGCGGACGGATCGCGTCGATGGCGCGCAACAGCGTGGACGTCGTCGCCGCCTACTACGGCGCCCTGAAGATCGGGGCCGCGTTCACGGGGATCAACCCGCTCTACCGCGAGGCGGAGGTCGCCCACCAGCTCGGGCACAGCCGCGCCGGGCTCGTGCTCGTCGACGGCGCCTTCGCCGCCGTGCTGCCCGACGGTGTGGCACGCCTCGAGTACGGCCCCGAGCTCGACGGGCTGCTGGCCGAGCAGCCCGCCGACGAGCCGGACGTCGACCTCGACGAGAACGACGTCGCCCTCATCGTCTACACCTCGGGCACGGAGGCCGCCCCCAAGGGCGTGCTCATCCCGCACCGCAACTACCTCGCCTCCACCGCCCCCGCCTGGGGCTGGGGCCTGCAGACCGGGCCGGCGGACACCTGGCTGTTCGTCATGCCGTTCCACACCATCGCCGGGCTCGGGTCGATGACCAGCCTGACGCTGATGGGCGCCACCCTCGTCCTGCCGGCGACGGCCGACCCGGCCACCGCCGTGCAGGTCATCGGGCGCGAGCGGGTCACGGTCATCGCCCAGACCCCCACCTTCTACATCGCCCTCGCCGCCCAGGAGGCGTTCGGGACGGCGACGGTCGGGCAGGTCCGCCGGTGCATGACCTACGGCGGGCAGATCCCGCCGCACGTCATCGACGCCTGGTCCGCGGCCGCGCCGGACGTGCTGTGGGGCACCTACTGGGGCCAGTCGGAGCTCTCGCAGCTCGGCACCGTCGGGTTCTTCCGCACGCTCGACGACGTCCCCGGCGGCGACCCGACGTGGATCGGCAAGCCGGTCACCCACCTCGAGATCCGCGTGGTGGACGCCGACGACCGGGACGCCGAGGTCGGCGAGCTGATCTGCCGCTCGCCGTCGGCGATGCTCGGCTACCTCGACGACCCGGAGCGCACCGAGCAGGCGTTCCGCGGCGGGTGGGTGCGCACCGGTGACATGGTCCGCATCGACGCCGAGGGCAACCTGTTCTTCCACGACCGCGTCAAGGACATGATCAAGTCGGGCGGGATGAACGTGTCCTCGCAGGAGGTCGAGCGCGTCGTCCACGGCCACCCGGCGGTCGAGCGCGCGGCGGTCGTCGGCATGCCCGACCCCTATTGGTCCGAGGCCGTCACGGTGTTCGTCGTGGTCCGCCCCGGCCACGAGCTGACCGGCGACGAGCTGGTGGCGCACTGCAAGGCCGTGCTCGCGACCTTCAAGGTGCCGAAGGCGGTGCACCTCGTCGACGAGCTGCCGGTCGACCCGCAGGGCAAGGTCCTCAAGCGGCGGCTGCGGGACGCGGCGCCGGCCTGATGCCCGCCGCCTGGATGAGCTGGTCGGGCGGCAAGGACTCGGCGTACGCGCTCGCCGTGGCGCGGGAGGACACCGAGGTCGCCGGCCTGCACACGACGGTCGGCGCCGACGGCCTGGTCGTCGCGAGCCACGTCCCGCTCGCCCTCGTGCGCGCCCAGGCCGCGGCGCTCGGCCTGCCCCTCGAGACCGTCGAGCTGCCCTCCCCGTGCCCGAACGACGTCTACGAGGAGCGGACGCGCGCGTCGTGGGTCCGGTTGGGGGCGACCGAGATCCTCTACGGCGACCTCTTCCTCGCCGACATCCGCGCCTACCGCGAGCAGGCCCTCGCCGGCACCGGGCTCGCCGCGCGCTTCCCGCTCTGGGAGCGGGCGACCGGGCCGCTGGCCCGGGCGATGATCGACGGCGGTGTGCGCGCGACGGTCGTCTGCGTCGACCCGGCGCGCGTGCCCGCGGCGTGGGTCGGCCGCGCGTGGCACGACCTCGTGGACGACCTCCCCGCGGGCGTCGACCCGTGCGGGGAGAACGGCGAGTTCCACACGGTGGTCACCGACGGGCCCGGGTTCCGGCACCCGGTGGACGCGCCGGTCACGGGCACGGCCGAGCGGGACGGATTCGTGGTGGCGACGTTCGGGACCTGACAGGCTCCCGACGTGGCTCCGCAGCTCCGTGAGGTCGCCGACGGCGTGCACCTCGGCGCCCTCGCGCCCGCCGCCCTCCTGAACACCGTGCTGATCGAGGGGCCCGACGGCGACGTCGTCGTCGACGCGGGGTTCCCCTGGTCGGCGCGGCGGCTCGCGGTGATGCTGCGGGGCCGGCACGTCGCCGAGCACGCCGTGACCCACGCGCACGGCGACCACGTCGGCTCCTCGGCCTGGCTGTGCCGGCAGACCGGCGCACCGCTGGCGATGGGCGAGGCCGACGCGGGCCGGTTCGAGGAGGGACGGCTCGACACGCACTCCGGCGCGCTCGGCCGGGCCGTGCTCGCCCCGCTGGCCCGCGAGCGGCGCCCGGTGGACCGCCGGCTCGTCGAGGGCGACCGCGTCGCCGGCTTCGCGGTGCTCGCCGTGCCCGGCCACAGCCCCGGCACCCTGGCGCTGTGGCGCGCCGAGGACCGCGTGCTGGTGGTCGGCGACGGCCCGGTGAACGTGTCCGGCGACCCGCGCTCGCCGCGGTGGCTGCCCCTGCCCCGGGGCCTGCACGACGACCCGGAGCAGGCCGCTGCGTCGCGCCGCCGTCTGGCCGCCCTGCGCCCGGCACTCGTCGTCGCCCTGCACGGCCGGCCGGTCGCGGCGCCGGACCGGTGGGCCCGGGCGGTCGAGGCGTGAGACCGCTGCCCACCCCGTCCCGAGCGGCGTAGCGTCGATCGATGGCCGAGGACCAGAAGGACAAGAAGCCCCCCGAGGACCCGGTGGCGACCGCGCTGACGGCCCCGGACGCGCCGATCAACGACAACGGCAGCGTGCCCCCGGCCGGTCCGCCGGAGCGCGTCGCGCGCCCCGCCGCACCTGCCCCGTCGCGCGGGGTCACCGACTCCGTCGTCGAGGTCGCGTCGGACGCCGCCGGGGTGGTGCGCCGCGTGCTCCCCCACCGCACGCCGGTCTACCTCGGCGGCGCGGCCCTGCTCGTCCTCGGCGTCGTCGACCTCCCCGTCGCCGCGGGCGGCGCGCTCGTCTACGAGGCGATCCGGCGGTGGCACCCGGCGCGGTGAGCCGTCCTCAGACGTTGCGGGGGAACCCGAGGTCGAGCTCGCCGGGCCCACCACGAAGGGCGGGGTCGATCCAGCGGCTCGTGACGACCTTGCCGCGGGTGAAGAAGTGCACGCCCTCGGTGCCGTGGGCGTGGGTGTCCCCGAACAGCGAGCTCCCCCAGCCGCCGAAGCTGTAGTACGCCGTCGGCACCGGGACCGGCACGTTGATCCCGATCATGCCGACCTCCACCTCGCGCTGGAAGCGGCGCGCGGCGCCGCCGTCGTGGGTGAAGATGGCGGTGCCGTTGCCGTACGGGTTGGCGTTGATCAGCGCGACGGCCTCGTCGTAGGTGTCGACGCGGACCACCGACAGCACCGGCCCGAAGATCTCGTCGGTGTAGATCGACATGTCGGTGGTGACGTGGTCGAACAGCGTCGGGCCGACGAAGAACCCCGCGCCCTCGGCGTCGGGCGACACCTCGCGCCCGTCGACCACCAGCGTCGCCCCGGCCGCCTCGCCGGCGTCGACGTAGGACGACACCCGCTCCTGCGCCGCGCGCGTGACGAGCGGGCCCATGTCCGCGCCGCGCCGGCCGTCGCCGGTGACCAGGCCCCGGGCCCGGTCGGCGATCCTCTTCACCAGCGGGTCGCCGGCCGACCCCACGGCCACCACCGCGGAGATCGCCATGCAGCGCTCGCCCGCCGACCCGAACCCGGCGTTGACCGCCTGGTCGGCGGCCATGTCCAGGTCGGCGTCGGGCAGCACGACGGCGTGGTTCTTCGCCCCGCCGAGGGCCTGGACGCGCTTGCCGTGGGCGGTGCCGGTCTCGTAGACGTGGCGCGCGATCGGCGTCGACCCGACGAAGCTGACGCTCTTGACGTCGGGGTGGGTCAGCAGCCCGTCCACGGCCGTCCCGTCGCCGTGCAGCACGTTGAAGACCCCGTCCGGGAGCCCCGCCTCGCGCCACAGCTCGGCCATCCACTGCGCCGCCGACGGGACCTTCTCGCTCGGCTTGAGCACGACGGTGTTGCCCGCGGCGATCGCGATCGGGAAGAACCACATCGGCACCATGGCAGGGAAGTTGAACGGGCTGATGATCCCGACGACGCCGAGGGGCTGGCGGATCGAGTGCACGTCGATCCCGGTCGAGGCGTTCTCGGTGGCCGAGCCCTTGAGCAGGTGCGAGATCCCGCAGGCGAACTCCACGACCTCCTGGCCGCGGGCCACCTCGCCGGCGGCGTCGGAGAGCACCTTGCCGTGCTCGGCGGTGATGATCGCCGCGAGCTCGCCGGCGCGGGCATTGAGCAGCTCGCGGAACGCGAACAGGATCTGCGTACGCCGCGCCAGCGACGTGTCACGCCAGCCCGTGAACGCCTCGCGGGCCGCCCCGACGACGGCCTCGACGTCCGCCTCGGTGGCCATCGCGACCCGCCGGGTCACCTCGCCGGTCGCGGGGTCGGTGACGTCGCCGGCGCGCTCGCCGGTGGACTCGAGGACCGCGCCGCCGGCCCAGTGCTGGAGAACGGTGCTCACGCCTCCGAGGCTAGGCGCCCTGCCGCGGATCGGCCTACCGCCGAGGGGCCCGGCGCAGCTGCTCGGTCCACATCGTGGTCTTCGACCGGTGCGGCGGGGCGGGCACCAGCCCGTGCGTGGCGAGGAAGACCGCCACGTCCTCGGCGGTGCGGCAGGCGTCGGCGGGCGCGCAGCGCGCGGAGAACTCCTCCAGCACACGGCCGCCGGGGAAGCGGAAGCGCTCGTGCCGGGCGTGGGCGATCCCGCAGAGCGAGCGCGGCACCGAGGCCCGCTCGATGACCAGCGGCCCGAACACCCCGAGCTCCTCGCTCCCGAGGTCGCCCGCGGCGCCCTGCAGGAGCGCCTCCTGGTCGTCGGTGAGGACCTTCTGCACGGGGACGCGCTCATCGCGGACGTCCAGGGCGCGCTCGACGTCGAGGGCCGCGCGGATCTCGGTGCTGCGGTGGACGAGGCCGGGCAGCATGTCGAGCTCGATGCGCGAGGCGGCGGGCGGCGCGCCGCCGGGCACCGGGTCCTCGCCGCGCACGCGGACCGTGAGGTCCCAGCGGCCGCGTCCCCGGTCGCGCAGACGCACGTGGACGCCGCGGTGCGCGAGCCCGAGGTCGGGCGTGTCGAGCAGGTGCAGCCGGCGTGTCCGGACGCGTCCGTGGCGGCCGACCAGGTGCACCGTCGACCCGGGCCGGGGTGTGAGCAGGACCTTCAGCTCGACGCTCTCGGCGTCGCCGTCGACCACCCGGGCCCAGGCGACGTCCTCCGGGGGTGGGAACCCGAGGGCGGCCGCGAGGTCGGTGCCCGACGACACGTCGGACCACTCGAGCATGCGCGCTCCTGCCACGAACCAGGTCGTCGTCGGCGGTCGAGGGGCGTCGCGGCGGGCTTCTCGACCGCGGTCGCCACGACCGTAGGAGATCCTGCCCACACCCGCCACACCATCGGGCGACCCCGGGGGTGGCTACCGGATCGCCGACTTCTTCGAGCTCTCCCACAGCTCGCCGCCGGTGAGCACGTAGACGAACGGCACGATCGGCACCAGGGCGAGCACCGCCCACACGATCTTCGCCGTACCGCTGAGCTCCGGGCGCACCACGAGGTTGAGCCACACGAGCACCACGGCCACGGGGTGCAGGAAACAGACCAGGAGCTCGGCGAGCTTCTTCATCGTCGCATCCGCGGTGTTCGGGGGTCGCCCGGACGGGCCACCGGTGAACACTGACCGTAGCGGGATCTACCGGCCCGGCACCAGCGCCCGCAGGACCTCCTCGACGTCGGCGGCGGACCACTCGGCGGGGTCGCACCAGCAGCGCAGGAACAGCCCGTCGACGGCGGCCGCGGCGGCCGCGCGGAGGTGCGGGTCGGGCACGACGGGGACGAGCACGGCGTCGAGCGCGCGGGTCCAGCGGACCCACTCGCCGCGCAGGGCGGGACGCCGGCCCGCCTGCAGGAAGAGCTCGTACTCGGCGTCGACGGTCCGGTTCGGGTCGACGGCGCCGTCCGCGACGAGGGCCGCGAGCGCGGGCAGCGGGTCGTCGTGCTCCGCGCACCGCTCGAGCGCCGCGACCCAGTCGTCGTTGACCGCGGCGAGGGTGGCCGAGAGGAGCCCGTCGACGGTCGGGAAGTGGTAGCTGACGAGGCTCGGCGTCATCCCGGCCTCGGCGGCGACGGCGCGCTGGGTCACCGCGGCCACCCCGCCCCGGCCGATGACGCGCATCGTCGCCTCGCGCAGCAGCCGGCGGCGCTCCTCGCCCTTGCGTCGCCGTCCGTCGGTCTCGTCGACCACGGCCCTCATCGTGCTACGCCGCCGGGTGGTGGGCGCCGAGCTCGAGGGCGAGCACCCCGCCGATGACCAGCGCGATGCCGCCGGCCTGGACCCAGGTCAGCGACTCGCCGAGGAAGACCGCTCCGGCCACGGCGACGAGCGCGACGCCGGCGGCCGCCCAGATGCCGTAGGCGACGCTGACGCCGAGGCCGCGGGCCAGCGCCTGGGAGAGCAGCGCGAACGCCGCGAGGTAGCCGACGACCACGACGATCGAGGGCACGAGCCGCGTGAAGCCCTCGGACAGCTTCAGCGAGATCGTCGCGACGACCTCCGTCGCGATCGCCAGAGCGAGGAGCAGGTACGCCACGGCCGTCCCTCCCAACAATTAGGTCGTCTGCCCAGGATTCTACGTGCGAGGCTCCCCCGGTGGCCACCGGCGTCGCCGACGTCACCGCCCGGAGCTGACGCGGACCTCATGCGGATCTCACGCGGATCCGCCCCGTATCCGACGTTCGTCACGTCCTCGTCTGACGCCGCGCCGACGTGGGAAGACGACGGTCACGGATCTGTCGCCCGAACGAGATCGGTCGGACATAATCGATCGCGCACGATCGGATAGGGAGCGTGAGGATGGCGGGCGGGAGCCGACCGGAACCGGTCACGCGGTACCAGTGGGCGAGCACCGACCCCGAGGCCGCCAACCAGTACCTCCGGGACACCTACACCGACTTCCGGCCGGAGAAGACCGACGCCGCCGGGTTCACGTTCTGGACCGAGGTCGCGACGACCGACCTGTTCGGCATCGGCCGGCTGCGTCACTCCGGGCCGGTCCGGGCCCGCTGCGCCCCGCCGTCGGCGCTGGTGGTCGTGCAGAACCTCGCGGGCGGGCCCCACCACGTCGACGACGGCTCGGGCTTCGTCGGCGGGACGCTCAAGCTCACGCCGACCTGGTCGGACTACGACACGGGCTGGCAGGACGTCACCGTGCAGACCGCGGTGCTCGACCACGACGAGGTCAGCCGGATCGGGGCGGAGCTGTCGGGGCTGGAGCCCGAGGCCGTCACGTTCACCTCCGCGGCGCCGGTGTCGCTCGCCCTCGCCGACCACTGGTCCCGGCTGTGCACCCACGTGCACGACGACGTGCTGAGCGCCGACGCCCTCATGGGCGCGCCGCTGGTCCGGGCGAACACGATGCGCCACCTCGCGACGACGCTGATCTCGACGTTCCCGAACACCGCCCTCGAGGTGCTCATCGACCCGGCCACGGGCTCCGCGGGGCACGCCGAGCCGGCGACGGTGCGCCGCGCGGTGGAGTTCATGGACTCGCACGCCGGCGACGACATCGGGCTGACCGAGATCGCCGACGCGGCCCGCATCGGGGCCCGGTCGCTGCAGCTGGCGTTCCGGCGCCACCGGGACATCACGCCGCTCGAGTACCTGCGCCGCGTGCGCCTCGAGAGCGCCCACCGCGACCTGCTCGCCGGTGACCCCACGCGCGGCGACCGCGTCGAGGCCATCGCCGCGCGCTGGGGCTTCGGCCACCCGGGCCGGTTCTCGGTGATCTACCGCGAGGCCTACGGCCGCTCGCCGAGCGCGACGCTGCGCCACTGACGCTGCGTAGTCGCCGCCTCGCGGAAAGAATTCCCTGCTCCGGCAGGAACATCCCCGCCCGCTCGCACCGTCACAGTGCCGAACGCCCACCACGAGGGCACCGAGCACTGACAGAGAGCGAGCACCGATCATGAGCGCCGACACCACCGCCGGAGACCGCCACTTCGCCGCCGACGGCAACATCTACGAGGCCGACGGCAGCGTGGTCGGCACCTACCAGCTCGACGAGCACGGCCACCTCGAGTCCACCTCCACCGACGAGGACGGCGACGGCCGCGTCGACACCGTCGTCGCCGACACCGACCACAACGGCACCTTCGAGACCGGCGTCGTGGACACCAACGCCGACGGCTACGGCGAGACGATCCTGGTCGACACCGACAACGACGGCGACTTCGACAGCGCCGCCATCGACACCGACGCCGACGGCACCTACGAGACCGTCCGCACCGACCCCGACGGCTTCGCCTGATCCCTCCGGCCCACGTGAGCGGTTTCCGCCCCTATAGGGGCAGAAACCGCTCACATCGGCGTGTTCAGGGCCGGTCGATCGCGAAGATCTGCAGGTCGTCCGGGGTGCCCTTGAGCTTGGTGTGCCAGCGCTTGCGGCGCACCGTCAGCGTCGACTCGTCGAGACGCGACAGCAGGTCGCCGCTGACGAGCACCTCGCCCGTCCCCGCCCGGTCGCCGAGGCGGGCAGCGGTGTTGACGGCGACGCCGAGGTAGTCCCCGCCCACCCGGCGCGGGCGCCCGAGGTGCAGGCCCGCCCGCATCCGCGGGGTCCAGCCGGCGACCTGCACCCCGGCGAGCCGGTCCCGGGCCTCGAAGACGGCCTCCACGGCGGCGGCCGGGTCGGCGAGCGCGGCCATCATCCCGTCGCCGAGGCGCTTGACCACCGCGCCCGCCCGGTCGGTCACCGGCTTCTCCCACGCCTCGCTCACCGCGCGCAGCACGCGCTGCACCTCGTCGTCGCCGGCCTCCAGCGCCCAGCGCGAGAACTCGACGAGGTCGGTGAAGACCAGCACGACCTCGCGCTCCCCGACCCCGCCGCCGAAGCGCTCGAGCACCGCCTGCCACAGCTGCAGCCCGCCGAGCCCGACCTCGCGCGTCACGCCCGGCCGGTCACCGGTGAGCCCGACGACCGCGCGTCCCGCGAACTCCGCGTGCCGGGCGCCGCCGAGCGAGAGCGGGTCGCCGAAGTGCGCGTCGCCGGGCAGGGCGCGGCGCACGCGCTGCACGGCCGTGCGCAGCCCGTCGGAGCGGTCGAGCTCGCGCATCCGCCGTCCCGCCCGGCCCAGCGCCTCGCGGGTCCGCTGGACACGACTCCCGGCTTCGTCCTCGTCGGCCATGCGGTGATCCTCACCCACGCGCCGATCGGGGCGCCGCTCAGAGGTCGGCGCGGCGCTCCGCGAGCGTGGCCGCGACGTCGCGCAGCTTGACGTTGAGGTCCTGGGACGCCCGGCGCAGCACGTCAAACGCCGCCGCGGCGTCGAGGCCACGGCGCTCCATGAGGATGCCCTTGGCCTGCCCGATCACGTCCCGGGAGTCGAGCGCGGTCTGGAACTGGATGTCGTGCAGCTCGGCGCTCTCGGTCACCGTCACGTACGCCAGCGCCGTCGACACGTTCGCGGCGAGCAGCAGCGCGGCCTCCCGCTCGGCCTGCCCGAAGCCCCCGGTGCGGCGGCGGTAGAAGTTCAGCGCGCCCCGCAGCGGCCGCTTCTCGCCGACCGGGAAGAGCCCGACCGCGAACACGCTGTTCGCCCCGATCTCCGCGGCGGCCGGACCGAAGCGGGGGAAGGCGGCGTCGTGAGCGAGGTCCTCGCTGCCCGTGACGCCGAGCCCGCCGGCCTCGAGCGCGCGGACGCAGGGCCCCTCCTCGTACTCGTACTGCAGCGCGTCCAGCCGGACCGCGAGCTCGTCGGAGTACGCCGGCGTCGAGTAGCCGTCGCTGCCGCCGCGGCGCAGGGTCACGCTGACCACGTCGGCGCCGGCGACGACCCGGGCGCTGAGGTCGACGACCCGCCCCAGGAGCGCGTCCATCGCCACCGTCCCGGGGGTCGCGAGCAGCTCGCGCGTGAGGTCGCCGACCGCGTGGGAGAGCAGCCCGATGCTCGGGCCGCCGGACGGCACCGTCCCGTTGCGGGGGTAGTCGTCGTGGCCCTGGGCGCGCAGGGTGGCGTCCTCGGCCACGAACGCCGACCGCTCGGCGTCCCAGTCGACCTCACTGCTCTGGCTGGTCACAGCATCTCCCCTCGCCCCGATCGGCTGCCGTCGTCCTCATCGTGCCCGCAACGGGCGCCCGGCGCGTACCCGAGTCCCCCGTCGCCTACACCACCCGCAGCGCGGTCGCGACGCGGCCCGCGAGCGCCACGTTCCCGCGGTAGACCGCCACGTTGACGTCGAGGCTGCGCCCCTCGGTGGCGCGGTGGACGTGGTCGAGCAGGAACGGCGTGGTGTCGTGGCCGGCGATCCCGCGCGCGGCGGCCTCCGCCAGCGCCGCGTCCAGCACCGCCCGGTGCTCCTCGACGTCGAGCTGCGCCTCGGCCGCCACCGGGTTGGCGAGCAGCACCGCCCCGGTCAGGCCGAGCGCGTCGCGGGCGCGCACGACCGCCGCCGCCTCCCCCGGATCCTCGACCCGCGCCGGCACGGGCACCTCGGCGTCGTGGGTGTAGAAGCCCGGGAACGCGTCGGTCCGGTAGCCGAGCACGGTGACGTTGAGGGTCTCGAGCCGTTCGAGGGTCGCCGGGACGTCGAGGATCGACTTGACCCCGGCCGACACCACGAGGATCGGCACCGCGGCGAGCGCGACCAGGTCGGCGGACTCGTCGAAGGTCGTCGCCGCCCCGCGGTGCACGCCGCCGAGCCCGCCCGTCGCGAACACCGGCACGCCCGCGCGGTGGGCGAGCAGCGCCGTCGCGGCGACCGTCGTGCCCCCGTCGACACCGCGGGCCACGGCCACCGGCAGGTCGCGGACGCTGAGCTTCTCGACGCCGTCGCCCTCGGCGAGGTGCGCGATCTGGTCGTCTCCCAGCCCGACCACGGGCCGCCCGGCGACGACGCCGACGGTCGCGGGCACCACGCCCGCCTCCCGCAGCAGCGCCTCGGCCTCGCGCGCGACCTCGAGGTTCCGGGGCCGCGGCAGGCCGTGGGTCACGATCGTCGTCTCGAGGGCGACGACGGGCCGCCCGGCGTCGACCGCGGCGCGCACCTCGTCCGACACGACCACCGACATCGGCGACTCCCCCTCACCCGTTCGGCCGCTGGATCATGAGGACCCCGCCCGGAACGGTACGGAACGTGACGAACACGGCGGGGACGATCCGGACGACAGCCTCTCCCACCGCCTCTCCCACCGCCCCCGGCGTCCACCCCTCGGTCGAGCAGATCGTCGGCGCCCTGCGCGACGCCGGTGACCGCGTCGTCCTGCGCCACCCCGACGGCGAGACCACCGGGGGCGAGCTGCTGGCGCTCGTCCACCGCTACGCCCGGGCGCTGGCGAGCCTCGACATCGGGCCCGGCGACATCGTCGCCCAGTACGGGCCGAACCGCCCCGACGCGCTCGCGGTCCGCTACGCGACGCACCTGATCGACGCCGGCGCGGTGTACCTGTCGGCGCCGCCGGGGGCGGACCGGCGGGCCCGCCAGCTCGAGCAGATCGACCCGGCGCTGGTCGTCGTGTTCCCGCAGACCGCGCACTGGTTGCCGGCGACGGCGGCCCCGGTCGTCGCGGTCGGCCCGGTCGAGGGCGTCCCGCGCCGTCTCGACGAGCTCGCCGCCGCGCAGTCGTCCGAGCCGTTCGCGTCACGGTCGCACCTGTCGGACCTCGGCACCGTGCTGTCGTCGGGCGGGACCACCGGCATCCCGAAGAGCAGCGTGCGCGACGTCGCCGCCTGGGCCGCGGCGGTCGCGACCCCGCACCGCCCGGAGCGCCGCCAGCTCGCCTCCGGCGCGGAGGCGTACCTGACGCAGATCCTCGTCGCCCAGACGATCATCGGCGGCGGCACGGTGGTGCTGCGCGACGACTCCGAGCCCGCGGCGCTGCTCGAGCAGATCGAGGCCGAGGGCATCACCGACCTGTTCCTCGTCGAGCCCCAGCTGGTCGCGCTCATGGACCACCCCGACCTCGCCCGCCGCGACCTCTCGACGCTGCGGACCCTCACGCACATCGGGGCGTCGGCGCCGCCCACGCTGCGCCGTCGCGCCCGCGCGCGGCTGGGCCCCGTCGTCGCGCACACCTACGGCGCCAGCGAGATGGGGATCGTCAGCGCGCTGCGGCCCGCCGAGTACGACCCCGACGACCCCGGACGCGCCACCAGCGCCGGGCGCGTCCTGCCCGGCGTGGAGGTGCGGTTCCGCCGCTCCGCGGCATCCGGGACCGACGGCGCGCTCGACCCGGAGTTCGGCACCATCGAGGTGCGCTCGCCCGCCATGGCCCACGGCTACCGCAACCGGCCCGGCGAGCAGGCCGAGCACTTCGTCGACGGCTGGTACCGCACCGGCGACCTCGGCCGCCTCGACGCCGAGGGGTACCTGCACATCCTCGGGCGCGCCGCCGACTGCGCGGTCGTCGACGGGCGGCTCGTGACGCCGACCGGCGTCGAGGACACGCTGATGCGGACCGACGCCGTGCGGTACGCGGTGTGCGTGGTCGACGGCGACCGGCGCGTCGTGGCGGTGCAGGCGTGGGACGGCGCCGGGATCGACCCGCAGACCTGCCGCGACGCGGTCGCCGGCGAGCACGGCGAGGCCGTGGCCGCGAGCCTCGTGGTCGTGCCGGTCGACGACGTCCCGCTCACCGAGCAGGGCAAGCCCGACCGGGCCGCGATCCTGGCCCACGCCCCGAGCTGATGGGAGTCTCCCCCGCGTGAGCGGATACACCGTCGCCGACCACCTCGTCGACCGGCTGGCGGAGCTGGGGGTGGACCGCGTCTTCGGGGTCCCCGGCGACTACAGCCTCGCGATGCTCGACCACGTCACGCACCACCCGACGGTGCGCTGGACCGGGTGCACCAACGAGCTCAACGCCGGCTACGCCGCCGACGGCTACGGGCGCCTGCGCGGGATCGCGGCGCTGTGCACGACGTTCGGGGTGGGCGAGCTGTCCGCGATCAACGCGATCGCCGGGGCGTTCGCCGAGCACGTGCCGGTGGTGCACATCGTCGGCGCGCCGGCCCTGACCGCGCAGGCGCAGCACCGTCCGGTGCACCACACCCTCGGCGACGGGCGCTTCGGCCACTTCACCGCGATGCACGCCGACATCACGTGCGCGCGGGCGTCGCTGACCCACGAGAACGCCGTCGACGAGATCGACCGGGTGCTGCGGGAAGTCCGCGACCGGCGCCTGCCCGGCTACCTCGTCATCCCCGCCGACGTCGCCGCCGGCCCCGCCGAGCGGACTCGGGCGGCGCTCCCGGCGACCGTCGACACCACCGACCCGGAGGCGCTCGCGGGCTTCGTCGACGCCGCGCGGCGCCTGTTCGAGACCGCCTCGACGCCCGACGACGTCACGCTGCTCGCCGGCCTGACCGTCCACCGGCTCGGGGCGGGCGAGACGCTGGCCCGCCTGCTCGCCGCCGGGCCGCTGCCGCACGCGGTGACGCCGTGGGCGAAGAGCCTGGTCGACGAGAGCGCGCCCCGCTTCGCCGGCACCTACACCGGCGCCACGAGCCCGCCGGTGACGCGCGCGGCGGTCGAGGACGCCGCGGTGCTCGTCGTCGCGGGGGTCGTGTTCACCGACCTCAACAGCGGCATGTTCACCCAGCAGATCACGCGCAGCCGCACCATCGACCTCGGCCCGCGGTCCGCCGCGGTCGGCGCGGCCACGTTCTCCCCGGTCGAGCTGCCGACGGCGCTGGCGGCGCTCGAACCGCTGGTCGCCGAGGTCGCCGCCCGCCGCAGCGGCCCCGCGCCCTCGGAGCCGATCGCGGAGCCCACCCCGGCCGCGGGCGCCGCACCGGACGGCGACGCCCTGAGCCAGGACACCCTGTGGGCGGAGGTCAGCGGCTTCCTGCGCAGCGGCGACATCGTGCTCGCCGACCAGGGCACGAGCTTCTACGGGATGGCGCCGCACCGGCTGCCCGCCGGCGTCACGTTCGTCGGCCAGCCGCTGTGGGCGTCGATCGGCTACACGATGCCGGCGCTGCTGGGGACCTGCACCGCGCACCCCGGGCACCGCGGCGTGCTGCTCATCGGCGACGGCGCCGCGCAGATGACGGCGACCGAGCTCGCCACCGTGCTGCGCGAGCGCATCCCCGCGGTGATCGTCGTCGTCGACAACGACGGCTACACCGTGGAGCGCGCGATCCACGGGCCCGCGGAGTCGTACAACGACATCACGCCGTGGGACTGGCCGGCGCTCGCCCGCGCCCTCGGCGGCGGCGACCACCTGGTGGCCACGCGCGCCACGACCGTCGGCGAGCTGCGCGAGGCCTTCGCGGGCGCCACCGCGAACCCCGAGCGGGTGACCCTCGTGCAGGCCGTGGTCCCGCGCGACGACGTCCCGGACCTGCTCGCCGCGCTCACCCGCGTGCTGGGGTCGCACTAGCGGTCCGCCGGGCGGCCGCGCGCCGCAGCTCCCGCCCGCCGCGGGCGTACCAGCCGGCCATGAGCACGACGGCGATCGCGATCTCCACCGCGCTGCCGCCGTAGTACATGACCTGCGCGCCGAGCCGGATCTCGTCCGGGGTGCCGCCGTGCGCCGGCAGGACGAGGGCGTACATCAGCTTGGCGAGCACGTCGTGGCCCGCCGCCGCGACCAGCAGCGTGAGCAGGGAGACGACGAGGCGGGGCCGCCGCGGGAGCGGGTCGGCGCCGACGAGGACCACGGCGAGCAGCAGGCCCGCGAGCACCATGTGGAGGTCGACCAGGGCCATGACGAGCGGGTGCGCGTGCGCGAGCGTGAAGAGGTCGGTGAGGTAGAAGGCCGCCATCCCGCCGAGCTCTGCGGCGAGCACCACGGGCGGGGTGACGATCACGCGTGCGGGCCGGCTGTGCAGGACACGCAGCAGGCGCCGGCGGCCGGTCGGGGGCAGGGCGCGCAGCGCGAGGGTCACCGGCGCGGCGAGCGCGAGGAGCAGCGGCCCGAGCATCGCCAGCAGCAGGTGGCCGGCGACGTGCACGGCGAACGGGGCGGTGGGCAGCGCCAGGGCCGTGGCCAGCGCGCCCACTCCGCCCGCGGCGGCGGCCCAGCGCGCCGCGGGCCAGCGGTCGCCGCGCCGGTGCAGCCGCCGGCCGGCCGCGAGGTAGGGCAGCGCGATCACGAGCACCGCGAGGGCGGGCCACGCGCCGGTGCCCCCGCCGCCGTGGTGCATGCCGGTCACGCCGCCTCCACCCGGCGCGCCCGGCCGGTCAGCAGGACGACGCCGAGGACGATGCCGAGCGCGCCGCTGATGTTCCAGGCGAGGTCGTAGGGCAGGAGGTCGACCTCGTAGCGGATCTGGTGCAGGCCGAGCACCTTGTGCTGGAAGAGCCCGTCGTAGACCTGGAAGACGCCCCACCCGAGCAGGCCGCCGGCCCACACGCGCTTCGGGACGGTGAGACGCCGGCGCTGCAGGTCGGCGAACAGGAACAGCCCGACGACGATCGCGATCCAGCCGCCCGCGTGGAAGATGCCGTCGGAGACCAGGCCGGCCTCGAGCGTCGAGCCGTCGTAGAAGTGGTGCCAGTGCAGCAGCTGGTGGAACACGGTCTCGTCGAGGAAGGCCGCCACGCCCACCCCGATGAGGACGCCGGCGAGGACGGAGCGCCCGGTGGGTGACATGAGGCGTGGTGCCCGGCGCCGCCCGGGCCGCACACCGGTTCAGCGCAGGGTCTTGTAGCCCGGGTGCACGCCGGGCGTGAGGCCCTGGTCGGCGGCGACCTTCCCGAGCAGCTCGCGCAGCCGCGTCCGCTCGTCGGGGTCGAGGGCGGCGAGGACGGCGTCGTCGTGCGCGCGGGCGACCCGCCCGATGTCGGCCATGAGCGCCGTGCCCGCGTCGGTGAGGTGCACGGCGTGCAGGCGCCGGTCGTTCGGGTTGCGGCGGCGCTCGACGAGTCCCCGCTGCTCGAGCCCGTCGACGAGCGCGACGAGCCGGGTGGCGGGCGTGCCCAGCAGCTCCGCGAGCGCCTGCTGGCTGCTGCCGGGCGCGCCCGCGATCGCCCGCAGGAGACCGGTCTGCGGCGGGGTCAGGTCGAGCTCGCCGATCCGCCGCGCGAAGGCCTGCGCGGCGTGGGTGCCCAGCTGGGTGAGCAGGAACGCGCTGCCCACGGGCGGATCGCTCGGCGTCACGACGGGAACGCTAGTGCTCGACGAACGGTGTCGCCAGGAAGACCGTGACAAGGCGTCATCGTTCTCCTCGAGGAGGACCCGTCGTGGCCGCCGCGCTCGCCGTCGAGTCCCGGGAGCTCACCTGGTCCCGGGCGCTGCTCCATGATCGCCGTCTCGGTGACGATCGCCGTCGGATCTGACAGGGAACGTCACCGAGACCGCGATCTCGCGGCCAGCGTCCGGCGCAGGGTCGCGAGGAAGGTGTCCGGGTCACCGGTCAGCTCGTGCCAGTGGGTCCGCACCACGACCCAGCCGGCGGCCGCCAGCGCCGACTGTCGGGGCCCGTCGAGCAGGAAGGCGCGCAGGCCCCGGTGGTAGGCCCACCCGTCGATCTCGAGCACGACCTTCTCCTCGGCGAACACCACGTCGCCCAGCGCGCGGCCGAACCCCGGCAGGACGATCTCGGTGTTCGCGCTCCAGCCCCCGATCCCGGCACGGCGCATCAACCGGTGCGCGCGCCGCTCGGCCTCCGATCGGGCACCGTCGCCGGCCAGGACCAGGAGCTTCCCGGCCAGCGTCGCGCCCTGCCGTCCCAGACCGCGGTGATGCGCCTCGCGCAGGGCCGGCAACGTGACGCGACGGCGGAGCAGGGCGTTGTCCATCAGCCGCGCGCCACCCTGCAGCCCCAGGGCCACCCCGGCGTCCAGGACCGTTGCCGGGCGGCACGTCACCGCCAGCCGGCGACACCGCGTCCGGTCGGCGGGCGGGATGTCGCGGCGCCGCAGCCGCACACCGTCACGCGGCCGCACCTGACGCCCTACCGCGATGTCGATCAGCGCCGGCGGACGCTCGTACAGGTCCCACCACCACGCCGCCGACAGACCCACGAGCACCGCGCCCTCGCCGACCGACAGCATCGCCGCGACCGTGCGCGACGCGGGCGTCTCCTCGTGTTCGGCCACCAGGAACACGCGCGGCCCGGCCGGCAGCCACGCGCGTGTCCCGACCCGGCGACGGACGGTCTCGTCGCTCAGGCCGGCCGTGCGCGCCTGCTCCAGGCTCACCACGCCGTGCTGGGCGCGGACGAGACGCCGGATCGCGGCGTCGGACGACGGGGTGCTCATGCCCGGTTCGACGCAGCCGGGCGCCCCCCGGATCCACGCGTCTTCCCGCAAGATCGCTGATTCGGTGACGATCGCTGTCGGATCTGACGGCGATCGTCACCGAGACGGCGATCTTCAGGCCTGGGCCAGCGACTCCTGCGCCGGTTCCGGAGCCGCCAGCCGCTCCTTCAGCCGCGGCGCCACGCCCGCGTAGGCCGACGGGTCGACGGGGTTGAGGTACTGCTTGACCCGGGCGCCGCGGGAGATGTCGAGGTCGAGGTCGCCGAGCACCTCGTCGACGTTGTGCAGCGAGAACGGGATGATCTTGGTGCCGTGCGCGTGGTGGCCGTCGGTCGCGCCGTCCATGAAGGCGATCTGCTCGTCGACGGCGAGGCGCATCGCCGCCGGCGAGGGCAGGTCGACCCGCCCGGCGAGGTGCGCGGCGACCCAGGCCGCCGCCATCTCGGCGTTGAGCGGACTGAAGAACGAGGAGTTGTAGCCCGCGAAGGTCACGTCCGCGACGTCGGTCGGCAGGATCTGGCGGTAGAGCAGGAAGTTGCCGCGCTCGTCGTGCAGGCGCGCGACGACGTCGTCGGGCAGGAACGGCACGCCCTGGCGGAACCCGGTGGCGCAGACGAGCGTGTCGGCGCGCAGCACCGTGCCGTCGTCGAGCTCGAGGTGCGGGGCGCCGTCCTTCTCGAGGAGCCGCACGATCGTCCGGTCGCGGCGCACCGCGATCTCCCCAGCGCGCACGGCCTCGTAGAAGCCGTCGGTGGTCAGGCCGATGGCGCCGCGGACGATGTCCTCGAAGCAGCCGCGCGGCACGAGGTCGAGGTCCTTCAGCCCGAACTGGCGCGCCGACACCGGGCCCAGCGAGTCGAGGATCCGGCTGCGGAGCCCGTTCGCCGGCCCGTGCAGGAACTTCTCGATCCCGCGCAGGTAGCGGTAGCGGAACAGCGACTCGCCGAGGCGGGTGAGCAGCAGGTGCTTGAAGTTGAGGAACCCGCCGACGAAGCGCGGCACCTTCCACACGAGCTGGCGCGCCACGACCGTCGTCGACGCGGCGGTCGGCCCCACCGCGACCGCCACGTCGCACGCGGTCTTGCCGTAGCCCAGGACGACGACGTGCCGGTCACGGACCTGCTCGGCGTTGTGCAGCGCGGTGGCCGGGACGACCTGGCCGCCGGCGGCGGTGAACTCCTCGACGCCCGGGAAGGTCGGCACCGACGGCTCGCAGAACACGCCGTTGGCGACGACGAGGTGGTCGACGGTGTCGGTCCCCGCCGAGGTCTCCAGCACCCATCCGGTGTCACCCGGCACCGCCGAGGTCACCTCGGTCTCCAGGCGCAGCAGGCGGTCGACGCCCGTGTGCGCGGCGTAGGCCTCGAGATAGGCCTGCACCTGCTCGCCGGACGGCCATTCGGGCAGGTCGCGGGGCATCGGGAAGTCGGAGAACGCGTAGGTGTCGCGCGGGCTCTGCGTGCACAGGCCCGGGTAGCGCCGGGTCGCGCTCCAGACGCCGCCGACGTCGGGCGTGCGGTCGTAGACGACGACGTCGTGGCCGACCTCGGTGAGGACCTTCGCGGTGACGAGCCCGGCGACGCCGGCGCCGACGATGCCGATCCTCACGAGGGACTCCCCGCGGGCAGGCGCAGCTCGATGCCGAAGTCGGCCATGATCGCCTGCATCACCGAGAGGTCCTTCTTGCCCGGCGGCAGGTCGGCGAGCGCCTGGTAGTAGGCCTCGAGCCCCGCCGGCGACACCACGGAGATCACGCGCGCCTCGTCGTCGTACGGGTTGCGGAAGGTGTGCACGACGTCGCGGGGCAGCAGCAGGTAGTCGCCCGCGCCGAGCGTGACGTCCTCCCCGCCCAGCATCACGTCGAGCTTCCCGGCGAGGCAGATGAACGACTCGTCCTCGCGGGTGTGCACGTGCGGCGGCGGCCCGTTGACCCCGCCGGGGACCGCGTACTCGAACAGCGAGTAGGCGTCCCGAGTGTTCTCGCCGGTGGCCTTCGCCGTGATGCCGATCCCGATCGCCGGGATCTGCCGACCCTCCCGGGACGGGAGCATGTAACCGCCGCCCAGTGACATCTGCGCCTCCAGTGGAACCGAGTGGTGTGCCTGGGGTCACAGAGTCCGGATCCACCGCCGACGGCCCAACATCCCGTCCCGGTGAGTGGGATCGCCGGTCAGCGCCGTGCCGAGTACGCCCGTGACGCCGCGGCGGCCGCGAGCTGCACCGGCGGCCCCGCGCGCTCCGAGCGGACCGCCGCCGACGGGCCCGTCACCGACAGCGCGGCGACGACCTCGCCCAGCGGACCGAAGATCGGCGCGGCGACGCAGGAGACGCCGATGTTGCCCTCCTCGCGCTCCACGGCCCAGCCGCGGTCGGGGATCGCGGCGAGCTCGCGGCGCACGGCGTCGGGGTCCGTCAGCGTGCGCGGCGTCCGCGCCGGGAGGTGCCCCGCGAGCGCGGCCTCGACCGCCTCGGGCGGCGACCAGGCCATGATCGCCCGGCCCAGCGCCGAGCAGTACGCGGGGATCGTGCCGCCCACCTGCGAGAGCATCGGCATCGGGCGGTGCCCGGTGATCTTCTCGACCACGAGGACCTCGGTGCCGTGCAGCACGCCGAGCTGCACGGCGACCTTCACGGCGGCGTGCAGGTCGTGGAGGAACGGCAGCACGGCCTCGCGCAGCTCGTGGCGGATCGGGACCAGGCCGGAGAGCTCGAAGAGCCGCTGGCCGATGCGGTAGCGCTCGCCGGGCTTGTCCAGCCAGCCCAGGCGCAGCATCCGGTCGGCGGTGCGGTGGGTCGTCGAGCGCGGGAGCCCGCAGCGGTGCACGAGCGAGGCCAGCGTCAGCTCGCGGTGGGTCGCGTCGAAGGCGTCGAGGATCGCCGCCGCCCGGTCCAGGCCGCCGGCGACCTCCGTGCTGCCGTGCACCCTGCGGTCCCAATCAGTGGGACTGGCCATCGCCGTCTCCTCCCCGGGCCGCAACGCTCGCGTCTCGTCGGGAGCATCCAGGGAGGGCGTCATCAAGGCAACCACGGCGCTGGTCGGCGGCGGCGCGAGCGGGATCGGGCGCGCGACCGCCGAGCGGCTCGCCCACGACGGGTGGGACGTCGTCCTGGCCGGGCGCACCGAGGAGACCCTGCGCGCGGCGGCGGCGGACCTGACGGCGTCGTCCGGGCGGGCGGTGCACCACGTGGTCGCCGACCTCGGCGACCCGGACGGCGCCGACGACCTGGTCGCCGACGTCGAGGACCGCTTCGGCGACGTCGCCGTGCTGGTGCTCAACACCGGCGGGCCGCGTCCCGCCCGCGTCCTCGACCTGGACGCCGACGACTGGCGCGACGGCGCCGACCTCCTGCTCGTCGGCCCGATGTCCGTGGCCCGCACCGTCGTCGCCGGCATGCGGGAGCGGGGCTTCGGGCGGGTCGTGGTCGTCACCTCGACCGCGGTCCGCCAGCCGATGCCCGAGCTGGCCCTCTCGACGGTGCTGCGCTCGGCGATGACGGCGGCGGCGAAGCTGCTCGCGGGCGAGGTCGCCGCCGACGGGGTCACCGTCAACTGCGTGGCGCCCGGCCCGATCGCGACCGAGCGGCGGGCGCGCATCCTCGCGCACCGCGCCGAGGCGACGGGGGGCAGTGCCGACCAGGCGGACGCCGACGACCTCGCGGTCGTGCCGGCGGGCCGGGCCGGCGACCCCGACGAGATCGCCGCGGCGATCGCCTTCCTCGCCTCGCCCGGCGCGGGCTACGTGACCGGCACGGTGCTGACCGTGGACGGCGGACGGACGGAGACCACCTGGTGAGCGGATTCGACATGGCGGCCTTCCTGGCCGGACTCAACCCCGAGGTGCCGCCGAGCGGCGCGCGCCCGCTGGTCGTGCACGCCGAGGAGCTGCAGCCGCTGCCCGCGGGCGAGGTGCACAACCCGACCTCGCTCTCGGTCGTCGGGAACCTCCCGACCGCGACGTTCGAGCTCTTCCGCCAGACGATCCCGGCGTCGCAGAGCTCGGACATGCAGCGCCACCACCACGAGACGGTCCACTTCGTCATCAGCGGCGAGGGCTACAGCGAGATCGAGGACGAGACCGTCGAGTGGGCGACGGGCAGCTTCGTCTACACGCCGCCGTGGACCTGGCACCGCCACTACAACGCCTCGACCGAGCACCCGGTCGAGTTCCTGACGATCGAGAACTCGCGACTGCTCGGCGCGCTGGGCGTCAACCGGCGCCAGAGCGCGGGGCTGGTCACCGTCGCCGAGGCGCGAGCCATGTTCAAGGGGGACGAGTCATGAGCGACCACATCAGCATCTGGGGCGAGCTCGCCGACGTCGACCACGAGCTGCGCCACGTCACAGTGTCGCTCGGAGATGGGGGCGGCGTCCGCACCCGGGTCCTCCGGGCCGGCTCGGGCCCCGACCTCGTCCTCCTGCACGGGACCGGCGGGCACCTCGAGGCCTACGCCCGGGACATCGCCGGGCTCGCGCGGAACTTCCGGGTCACCGCCTACGACATGGTCGGCCACGGCTGGAGCGACCTGCCCGACGTGCCGTTCACCGTCGACGTCCTCTCCGACCACCTGCTCGGGCTGATGGACGCGCTCGGCATCGCATCGGCGCACCTGTCGGGCGAGTCGCTCGGCGGCTGGGTCGTCGCGTGGACGGCCGCGCACCACCCCGAGCGCGTGGAGCGGATCGTCCTCAACACCCCGGGCAACATCGCGAACAAGCCCGAGGTCATGTCGCGGCTGGTCGCGAGCACGACGGCCGCGGTCGAGGACCCGTCCGACGCGACGGTGCGCGCCCGCGTCGCGTGGCTCTTCCACGACAAGGACATGGTCACCGACGAGCTGGTGGACCTGCGCCGCGCCGTCTACACCCGCCCGGGCTTCCGGCGCGCGGTCGACAACATCCTCGTCCTGCAGGACCCGGTGACCCGCGCGCGCTTCAGCTGGGCCCCGTCCTGGGTCGGGCGGATCGCCGCGCCGACGCTGCTGCTCTGGACCGACCACGACCCGACCGGAGGGCTCGACGAGGCGCAGATGCTGCTGGACTGGCTCCCCGACGCGCGCCTGCACGTGATCACCGCCGCCGGGCACTGGCCGCAGTGGGAGAAGCCGGGCGAGTTCGTCGAGCAGCACGAGACGTTCCTGTTGACGGTGCACACGCCCGTCACGGCGGTGCGCGCGTGAGCGAGATCGTCGGCTTCGTGGGGATGTCGCACTCCCCCTTCGCCACCCTGCTGCCGCCGGCCGGGCCGGACGCGCCGGGCGCGCCCTTCCTCGCCGACGCCGCCCGCGTGCGCGACGCGGTGGCGCGCCTGGCGCCCGACGCCGTCGTCGTCGTGGGTCCCGACCACTTCCACGGCAACTTCTACGACGTCATGCCGCCGTTCGTCCTCGGTGTCGAGGAGGCCGTCGGCTTCGGCGACTTCGGCAGCACGTCCGGGCCGCTGCCGGTCGCCGGCGAGCTGGCCTGGTCGGTGCACGAGGGGCTCACCCACGCCGGCTTCGACCTCGCGCTGTCGTACTCGCTGACCGTCGACCACGGCATCGTGCAGGGCTACGAGATGGTCACCGGCGGGACGACGCTCCCGCTGGTCCCGCTGGTCGTGAACACCGCGGCGCCGCCGCTGCCCACGCTGGCCCGGTGCGTCGCGCTGGGCCGGGCGCTCGGCGCCGCGCTGGCCGCGGGTCCGCCCGGGCGGGTCCTGCTCGTGGCCAGCGGCGGGCTGTCGCACTGGCTGCCGTCGAACGACCCGCGCGACCCGTCGGTGGTCGGCGCGAAGCGCGACTCGCTCATCCACGGGCGCCAGGACGCGCAGGCGTTCGCCGCCGCCCGCGAGCCGAAGGTGCGGGCGATGGGCGGCGACCCGGAGGCGCGGGTCAACGACGCCTGGGACCGCTGGTTCCTCGAGCGCCTGCGCGCCGGCGACCTCGACGCGATCACCGAGCTCGGCCACGAGGGCCTCGAGAAGGAGGCGGGCACCGGGGGGCACGAGATCCGGACGTGGCTCATCGGCCTCGCCGCCGTGGCCGCGCCGCTGCGGTGGACGAGCTACGAGCCGGTGCCGGAGTGGATCACGGGGATGGGGAGCGGGGCGACCTTCCCCGTGACCTGACGCTGTGGCTCAGCCGAGGTGCGCGAGCACCGCGCGGTGGTCGCTGCCGGGCAGGTCGATCACGCGCGTGGAGCGCACGGCGATCCCGCCGCCGGCCAGCACGTGGTCGATCCGGAAGCCGATGCGGCGGTGCCAGTGCGACGGCCAGGTCGGCGGTCGGCCGGGTGCCCGCGCGTCGCCGAGCGGGGCGAGCGCGCGGTGCTCGGTGGTGCTGTTGAGGTCGCCCGCGATCACCGTCGGCGCGCCGGCCGCGGCGCGCCAGGCCGCGAGCGCGTCGATCTCGTCGGACCAGCGCTGGACCAGGCCGGGGGTCGGGGCCACCGGGTGTGCCGCGAGCACCCGCACCCCGTCGAGCCCGCCGCCGGAGACCTCGAGCCAGCCGTAGAGCCCGCCGGCACGGGCGGGTGCGACGTGGACGTCGCCGAGGCGGGGAGCGGCGAGCACCGAGGTCCACGGCCCGTCGGGGTCGTCGGGCACGCGGTGGTGCGGGTGGGGCGGGGGCGCGGACCAGGCGCGGTACTCGAGATCGGTGACGTCCTCCTTGAGCCGCGCCAGGAACCGCTCGCCGGCCTCGGGGAGCACGACGAGGTCGGGGCGCTCGGCGCGCAGGATCGCGGCGAGCGCGGCGGCGTCGGCGCGGCCCTGCCACACGTTCGCGACCAGCACGGTGAGACGGGTCGGGCCGGTGGTGCCGCGGGACCGGCGGCGGGGGTCGGCGAGCACGGCCGCGGCGACGGTGGCGGCGCCGAGGGCGAGCGGCCGGAGCGGTCGGGCCGTCGCGGCCCCCGCGGCCACGGCACCCACCGCGCCCGCGAGCGCCGGCCGGGCGGCGAGCACGATCGGCCACGGCGCCCGGCGCTCACGGCCCCTGATCTCGGGGACGAGCAGCGCGGCCGCCGCCGTCGCCCCCGCCGCGAACCCCAGCCATCGCGCCACGTCGCCTCCCCGCTCCCCCTCGATCATGCTCCCGCCGATTGACCCGCCGGCACCCCCTGACCAGGCTGGTCGCATCCCTCGGGGTGACGCGGAGGAGGCGCCGATGTCCGCCCAGGTCGACGGCATCCTGCAGGTCAAGCTGCCCGTCACCGATCTCTCGCGCAGCGTGCCCTGGTACTGCGCGGTGCTCGGCCTGCGTCTGTGGATGGAGTTCGTCGAGGACGGCGAGCTCTGCGGGGCGGGACTGATCGACGACGAGGCCGGCTTCACCCTCGCCCTGCGCGACCGCCGGGCGACCATCAGCGGGCCCGACCTGCGCGGCTTCGACGTCGTGGCCCTGCGCCCACGGTCGTTCGCCGCCCTCGAGCAGCTCGTCGCCCGGTGCGACGAGCTCGGCGTGGGTCACTCGGGGATCCGGGGCACGCCCGACGGGTCGTACCTCGACGTCCCCGACCCCGACGGCACCGTGCTGCGCTTCTACCACTACACGGGTCCGACGACCGGCTTCACCGGCATGGAGATGCGCGACGGCGCGTTCGTCGGCACCTACGACACGCCGCGCTCGCCGGCCTGAGCCCAGATCGCGTCCGACACCGCGAGCGGGTCGTCGACGTCGGACGGGGCGGCGTCGAGGCGCCGCGTCGTGCCGCCGGCGTCGTAGCGCGGCCAGCCGGGGTCGCCGGTCGCGGCGAAGTCGACCCACGCGCGGCGCATCGCGGCGCCCACCACCGCCGCCTCCGGGGGCGGCGGCGCGCCGAGCATCCGCGCCGCGGGACGGGTGTCGAGCGTGCCGAGGAGCAGCGGGACGTCGAGCCCGTGGCAAGCACCGAGGAGCGGGCTGCGCCAGGCGAGCTCGGCGGTCCAGGTCGCGCCCGCGTGCGCCCGCGCCGTCCACCGCGTCGGCAGCCGGTGCAGCGCGTCCGACATCAGCGTCACGACGGCGTCGTCCCCGGCCGGCGCCGTGTACGCCGCCCCCGCCGCGCGGTCGAGCCCGAACGCCGCCGCGACGTCGGCGGGGTCGGTGCCGGCCGGCGGCAAGGGATACGCCCGCGCCTCCTCCGCCGTCCACGTCGCGAGCAGCGGCACGTCGGGCCGCGGGCGCGCCGCGATCCCCTCCCACGGCTGCCCGACGACGACGTCGCCGTCGATCACCGGCCCGAGCGGCGTGGGCCCGTCGTCCCGCCCGACCGCTTCGACGATCGTCTCCGGCGGCAGCGCGCCGAACCCCTCGAGCGTCGGCGCGACCCCCAGCGCCGCCGCGAGCCGCGCCGTCACCCCGGCCGCCTCGGCGGGCGAGCGGAAGCCGCCGTGGACGCTCTGGGCGATCGCCCGGTGCAGCAGGCCCTCGGTGGCCGGCGACGCCAGCAGCACCGCGACCGACGCCGCGCCGCCGGACTGCCCGGCGACGGTGACGCGTCCGGGGTCGCCGCCGAACGAGGCGATGTGCTCGTGCACCCAGGTCAGCGCGGCGACCTGGTCGCGCAGGCCGCGGTCGTCGGGCGCGCCGGGGAGGGCGAGGAAGCCCTCGGCGCCGATCCGGAACCCGACGGTGACGACGACCGCGCCCGCCGCGGCGAGCGCGCCCCCGTCGTGCAGCGGCATGCGGGGCGACCCGCGCACCCAGGCGCCGCCGTGCAGCCACACGATCACCGGCAGCCCCGCGCCGCCGGGGTCCGGGGTGAACACGTTGAGGGTCAGCTCGCCGAGCCCGTCCTCGGGGCGCCACGGCGACGGCGCGCCGGGCGCGGGCGGCCCCTGCGGGACCGCCGGGCCGAACCGTGTCGCGTCGCGGACGCCCTCCCAGCGCGACACCGGGTCGGGCGGGGCGAACCGCCGCTCCCCCGCCGGCGCGTGCGCGTAGGGCAGACCGAGGAACACCCCGAGGCCGTCGCGGTCGACGCCGCGCGCGGTGCCGGCGGAGGTCCGGAGCTCCATGGACCGGTGACGATAACGCTGTCCGATGCGTCCACGACCGTCTCGGCGCGGCACGTCAGGATCGTCGGCATGCCCTCCGAGACCCGCCTGCTGAGCACCGTGATCGCGCGGCCGTGGAAGGACGTCTACGCGTACGCGTCCGATCCCCGCCACCTCGTCGACTGGGCGGCCGGCCTGGCGAGTGCACAGGTCGAGCCCGCCCCCGACCGTCCCGGGGTCTGGATCGTCGACGCGCCGTTCGGGCGCTCCGAGGTGACCTTCGCGCCGGACAACGAGTTCGGCGTGCTCGACCACGTGGTGCTCATGCCCGACGGGACCGAGGTCCCCAACCCGCTGCGCGTCGTCCCGCTCGGCGACGGGGCGGAGGTGGTGTTCCACGTGCGGCGCCGCGCCGGCATGAGCGACGACGACTTCGCCGGCGACGCCGCCGCCGTCGCGAAGGACCTCGAGACGCTGCGGCGCATCCTCGAGAACGCCTGATCGCCGACCCACGCGCGTCACTTCCGGGGACTACGGTCCCTTCACATGACCGAGCGCGAGGTGGAGTCCGTCGCCTATCCCGGACCTGGATCGCGCCCCTTCCGGCGCGACCTCGACCCGATCGCCCCGCACGTCATCGTGCTTTTCGGGTGCACGGGCGACCTCGCGAAGCGCAAGCTCCTCCCGGGGCTCGCCTACCTCGCCGAGTCGGAGCTCGCCCCGCAGATCCGGATCGTCGGCACCGCGATGGAGGACCTCGACACCGAGGCCTTCCGCGAGATCGCCCACGACGCGGTCCAGAACTACGGGATGCACCGCCTCGCCGAGGACGACTGGCAGGACTTCGCCGCCCGCCTGTCCTACGTGCCGCAGGGCGCCGGCCCCGAGGGCCTGACCTCGGCGGTGAAGGAGGCGCAGTCGCAGCTCGGCGACGGCACCCGGCTGCTGCACTACCTCTCCGTGCCGCCGAAGGCCGCGCAGGCGGTGGTGGAGATGCTGCGGGACGCCGACCTCACCCGGGGCGCCCGGGTGATCATGGAGAAGCCGTTCGGCCACGACTTCGAGAGCGCGGTGAAGCTGAACGACTTCGTCCACCAGGTCTTCGACGAGTCGCAGGTCTTCCGCATCGACCACTTCCTGGGCAAGGAGGCGGCGCAGAACATCCTCGCGTTCCGCTTCGCGAACGGCCTCTTCGAGCCGATCTGGAACCGGAACTTCATCGACCACATCCAGATCGACATCCCCGAGGAGCTGGGGCTGGACACGCGCGCCTCCTTCTACGAGGCGACGGGCGCCTACAAGGACATGGTCGTCACCCACCTCATGCAGGTGATGGCGTTCGTGGCCATGGAACCGCCGACGGCGCTCGAGCCCCGGTCGATCAGCGAGGAGAAGAACAAGGTCTTCCGCTCGATGCTGCCGATCCACCCCGGCGACGTCGTGCGGGGACAGTTCGGCGGCTACCGCGACCACCCGGACGTCGCCGGCGATTCGGACACCGAGACGTTCATCGCGCTGCGCGTCGGGCTCGACAACTGGCGCTGGGCGGGCGTCCCGTTCTACCTGCGGACCGGCAAGCGCCTCGCGGAGGGCCAGCGGATCATCTCGATCGCCTTCAAGGAGGCGCCCCGCACGATGTTCCCGCAGGGCTCCGGCGTCGGCACCCAGGGCCCGGACCACCTGACGTTCGACCTCGCCGACTCGTCGCGCGTCTCGCTGTCGTTCTACGGCAAGCGCCCCGGCCCGGGCATGCGCCTGCAGAAGCTCTCGATGCAGTTCTCCACCCAGGAGACCGGCGAGGCGTCCGACGTCCTCGAGGCCTACGAGCGCCTGATCCTCGACGCGATGCGCGGCGACCACACGCTCTTCACCACCTCGGAGGGCATCGAGTCGCTGTGGGAGCGCTCGATCCCGCTGCTGGCCGACCCGCCGCCGGTCAAGCCCTACCCGGTCGGATCCTGGGGCCCGAACGCGATCCACCAGCTCATCGCGCCCAACGCCTGGCGCCTGCCGTTCGAGCGGGCCTGGCGGGAGAAGAAGTAGCCGACCGGCTTTCGAGAACGCGTCGGGACCCGGCGCTTTCTCGGCGCTTTCACTCCCGACCAGCGACGACGCCGGACAGTGAGAACGGCGCTCCGAATAGTGATCGACGGCGTTCATCCGGATGCCGCTGTCTCGGCGCGATTCGCGTCAGTAGCGTCCGATGCATCCGATCGATGAACACGACGTCGAGGAGCTCCCGTTGTCCCAGCAGGTGTTCGTACTCTATTTCGCCGAGGACGCCGACACGAACCTCGGCACCCTCAACACCCTCCTGAGCAGCGGATGGTCGGTGGCGAAGGTGTCGGCGATGAGCGGGACGGGCGAGCTCGGGGACAACACCCCGGGCAGCCTCTTCCCGTACTCGCGCGCCGTTCTCGCCCTGGACGACGGGAACCACCACAAGACCCAGGAAGCCAGCGTGGTGTGGTTCGCGGACACCGCCTCGACCAATCTCAATTCCGTCAACCAACGACTCGGCACCGGTCGCGAGGTCGTCTCGCTCACGGCGCTCAGCGGCACCTGGGAACTCGGACCGAACACCCCGCAGAGTCAGTTCCCCTATTCTCGCGCCCTGGTCATCCACGAATAGGCGCGGTCATGGCCTCGTCGATCGTGCGGTGCACATAGCTCGGCGGGGTGTCGGGGTCGGGGCGCTAGGACGGAAACGCATCGGGCGCCTCCGACGGGGCCGTGCTCGCGGGCCCGTACTCGAACAGCCACCACAGGCCGCCCCACGGGTCGCGCAGGCGCGCGAGTCGCTGGCCGCCGTGGAACGGCGTCGGCTCCGTGACGACCTCGGCACCGGCGGCCCGGGCCCGCGCCACCACCGCCTCCACGTCGCCGACGTAGACCTGGAGCAGGGCCGGCGTCGGCGCCCAGTGCGGCTTGGCGTCGCACAGCATGATCGTCGACGACCCGACGCGGATCTCGGCGTGGATGAGCAGGCCGTCGGCGTCGACGGTGTGGCCCGCGCGGGTCTCTCGGCCGCCGAGGACGTCGGTGACGAACCGCAGGAAGCCCTCCGCCCCGCGGACGGCGACGAAGGGGTTCACCGAGCCGTAGCCGGGCGGGAGGTCGGTACCGGAGAGGACGTCCATGCGCCCAGAATGCGCGGTGACGCGGACAGCAACGGTCCTCAATCCGGCAACATCGGCATCTCCAGCCCCTGGTCGCGCCCCAGCAGCGTCGCGCGGGTGACCGCGGAGAGGCCGTAGCGCTCGCGGACCTCGTCGACGGCGGTGTCGAGCTGGATCGGGTGGGTCTCGCCGGCGAACGGCAGCTCGAGCTGGCTGCCGCCCGCGTCGTCGAGGTTGCCGACGTTGACGCCGAGCATCGTCAGCCCGCGCTCGTACATCAGCGGCGCGGCCGCCTCGGCCAGCATCCGGATCGCCGCCATGATCGCGTCGGTCTCGGCGGTCGCCCGGGCGAGCGTGTGCGAGCGGGTGGCCCGGCTGAAGTCGCCGAAGCGCAGCCGCAGCGTCACCGTCCGCCCGGTGCGCCCGGCCCGGCGCATCCGGCGGGCGACGCGGTCGACCAGGCCCATGAGCACCGCGTCGACGCGCTCGGGCGGGATCGGCCGGTTGCCCACCGCGCGCTGGGCGCCGATCGAGCGCCGGCGGCGCCCGACCTGCACGCGGCGGGGATCGCGCCCGTGGGCCAGGGCGTCGAGGTGGCGCCCGGCGGCCTTCCCGAGCAGCGACTCGAGGCCGGGCGCGCCCATCGCCGCGAGGTCGCCGACCGTCCGGATGCCCTGCGCGTGCAGCTTGCGGGAGGTCACCTCGCCGACGCCCCACAGCACCTCGACCGGCAGCGGGTGCAGGAACTCCAGCTCACCGCCGGGCTCGACGACGAGCAGCCCGTCCGGCTTGGCGACGCGGCTCGCGACCTTGGCCAGGAACTTGGTGCCCGCCACCCCGACGGTGATCGGCAGCCCGACGTCGTCGGCGACCTCGCGCCGCAGCCGCGCCGCGATCTCCGCGGGCGGGCCGGCGATGCGCCGCAGGCCCCCGACGTCGAGGAACGCCTCGTCGATCGAGATCGGCTCGACCAGCGGGGTCACCGAGCCGAACACCGAGAAGACCGCGCGGCTGGCGCCGCTGTAGGCCTCCATGCGCGGGGACACGACGATCGCGTCCGGGCACAGGGCGCGGGCCATCCGCCCGCCCATCGCCGTGCGCACCCCGCGGGCCTTGGCCTCGTAGCTGCAGGCGAGCACCACGCCGCCGCCGACGATCACGGGTCGCCCGCGCAGCGCCGGGTCGTCGCGCTGCTCGACCGAGGCGTAGAAGGCGTCGAGATCCGCGTGCAGGATCGTCGGCTCGCCGGACACGAACACACGTTCGCATGCCTGGCCGACGTCCGGGAATTCCTCGAGCCACCCCTTGCAGGAACCTGTAGCTCTAGCTATAACTATGTGCACCGGAGCCAGCAAGAACGCAGTGCGCCGAACGGAAGGAGCTGACCGATCGTGCTGCTGAACTACGACCCCTTCGACACGTTCCGTGCTCTCGAGCGTCTCACCGGCACCTCTCGCCACCAGGCGGTGAGCGGCATGCCGATGGACGTGTACCGAGCGGGCGAGCACTTCGTCGCCTCGTTCGACCTCCCCGGCGTCGACCCCGGCTCGATCGACGTGTCCGTGGAGGGCAACGCCCTGACCGTCACCGCGGCGCGCACCGCACCCAGCGGCGACGGCGACTACCTGGTGGCCGAGCGTCCGCGCGGTCGCTACAGCCGCCAGCTCATGCTCGGACGCGATCTCGACACCGATCACCTGCACGCGTCGTACACCGACGGCGTGCTGACCCTGACGATCCCGGTGGCAGAGAAGGCGAAGCCCCGGCGCGTCGAGATCGAGCACGCGTCCAGCACGACCAGCATCGAGGAGGCGCCGACGTCCTGACCCCCGTCACGCACGACCCCACGACCATCACCGAGACGTGAGCACCCGCCGGGCCGGCCCCGGCGGGTGCTCACGCGTGCTTCCCGACCACGAGCTTCCCGACCCACGAGAGGAGGACCCATGGGCGTCGAACGCCTCGACGACCACGACTACCCGTCGCTGACCATCGGTCAGGCGGCGGAGCTCATCGGCGTCGCGCCCGCCTTCCTGCGCAGCCTCGACGCCGCCGACCTGCTGCACCCCCACCGCTCCGAGGGTGGGCAGCGGCGCTACTCACGCCGCCAGGTCGACTTCGCCGCGCGCGTCCGCGAGCTCTCCGACGAGGGCAACACCATCGCCGGCGCGGCGTCGATCCTCACCCTGCGCGGAGACCTCGCCGACGCCCAGCGCGACCTGCGCACCGCCCGCGCCGAGCGCGACGAGGCCCGCTCCGAACGCGACGAGGCCCGCGCCGACCTCGCGCAGGCGCACGACGACCTGGACCGCCTGCGCGCCGACGACTGACGCCGGCTCAGTCCCGCAGCCGCAGGATGATCCGCTCGCCGGGCGCGCGTCCGAGCAGCGCCGCGACGCGGCCGGCGAGCGCCATGAGGTCGATCGCCCGGAACTTCCACCCGTACTTGGCCGCGAGTGCCCGCCGCGGCCCCTCCTGCGCCGCCCGGTCCGCGACGACCTCCGCGCGGCCCTGCGCGCTCGGCGCGTCGGGCGCCACCGTGCCGCGCTGGTCGCACGGACGCAGGAGGACGCGCGGGTCGCGGCGGATGCGCTTGACCTTCCCGCTGGTCGCGGACGTGATGACGACGAGCGAGTCGCCGTCGCGGGCCGCCCACACCGCGGTCGGCACCGGCTCGCCGGTGCGGCGGTAGGTCGTCAGGGACAGGAAGTCCGCGTCGCCGAGGGCGGTCACGGCCGTGGGCGCGCTCACGCGTTCACCCCACCACGGTGACGGTGACGCTGCGCGTCGGGGGGAACATGACGTCCATGGCCACCACGACCACGGCCACCGCCGCCTCCGGCCGGACCACCCCCGGCCGCCGCCCGCGCACCCGGCCGGCCGACCTCGTCCTGGAGGGCGGCGGGGTCAAGGGCATCGGGCTCGCCGGCGCCGTCGCGGCGATGACCGACCGGGGCTGGACGCCGCACCGCATCTCGGGCACCTCGGCGGGCGCGCTCGTCGGGGCGATGGCCGCCGCGGGCGCCGCCGGCGAGCAGCTCGGGGACATCACGGCGCGGCTGAACTTCCGCGAGGTCGCCGACCGCAGCGGGATCGGGCGCCTGCCGCTGGCCGGTCCGGCGCTCGCGTTCCTCGGCGGGCAGGGCCTCTACCAGGGCGAATGGCTGCACACCTGGGTCGCCGAGGAGCTCGCCGCGCTCGGCGTCCACACCTTCGGCGACCTGCGCATCGACGACGACTCCCTGCCGCGCGACCAGCGCTACCGGCTGGTCGTGACGTGCTCGGACCTCACGCTCGGCCAGCTCGTGCGCCTGCCCTGGGACTATCGCGCGGTGTACGGGCTCGACCCCGACACGCAGCCGGTGGCCGACGCCGTCCGCGCGTCGATGGCCATCCCGTTCCTGTTCAAGCCGACCACGCTGACCAACCCGCGCACGGGCCTGACCTCCACGCTCGTCGACGGCGGGCTGCTGTCCAACTTCCCCATCGACTCGCTCGACCGCACCGACGGCCGCGAGCCCGGCTGGCCGACGTTCGGGGTCACGATCACGACCGCGCCCAAGCCCGGCATCGGCGACCGCGTCGCGCTGTTCCACTCGCGGTGGTTCGACATCCCGCAGCCGGCGCCGCTGCGGCTGCTCGAGCAGCTGATCACCACGATGCTGCTGGGCCGGGACCAGGCCGTCATGAACCAGCCGTGGGTCGCCGCGCGCACCATCCACGTCGACGCCGGCGCCGTGGGCCTGCTCGACTTCGGGATCAGCCCGGAGCGCGCCCGCGCGCTCTACGACAGCGGCTACGCGCAGGCCGCCGAGTTCCTCGAGCACTTCGACTGGCGCCGGTACAAGCGCCGCTTCCGGCGCGACTCGAGCGACGCCGTCAGCGGGGCAGGGTGAGCAGCTGCTCGGTGACGCCGCCGACGCCGCCCTCGACGAGGTGCACCAGGCAGACTGGCCCCCGATGAGCACCCCCGGCGCACGGGCCCGCGCCGAGAGCGCGGCGCGGGAACGGCTCGTGGCGTCGCTGCTGCGCGAGCTCCACCCGCCCGCGGTCCGCGTCGGCGACACCCTGGTGCTGACGCTCCCGGCCGGTGAGCTCGCCGTGGGCGTCGCGTCCTGGTCGCCGACGGGGCACCACCGTCTGACCGGCGAGGTCACCCTCGACGGGCGGCCCGCGACGCACGACGAGGTCGTCGCCGCGGTGCTCGAGACCGTCTCCGGGGGCGAGCCGCCGGGACACCTCGCCGCGCTGGTCGCCAACAGCGTCGACCGCACGACCCGCTACCTGGACGCGCCGCCGCGCGGCACCGGCGACCCGACCCGCGACGCCGAGCAGTCGCTGCTCCTCGGGCACCCGTTCCACCCCACCCCGAAGAGCGCCGAGGGCATCGACGACGCCGACCTCGCCGCCTGGATGCCCGAGCTGGGCGCGAGCTTCGTCCTGCACCACCTCGCGGTGCGGCCCGACCTGGTCCTCGCCGGCGGGGCGCCGCCGGAGCCGCCGCCCGCGGTCGCCGCGCGCCTGCCCGAGGGCTGGACCGCGCTGCCCGTGCACCCGTTCCAGGCCGGGGTGCTCGCCCGCGACCCCACGCTCGCGCTGCTCGAGGCCGAGGGCGGCATCCGGTGGCTCGGCCCGCTCGGCGACCCGGTGTGGCCGACGTCGTCGGTGCGCACGGTCGTCGACACCGTCACCGGCGCGATGGGGAAGCTCCCGCTGCGCGCCCGTCTCACCCACTTCGTGCGCACGACGCCGGTCGAGCACGCCCGCCGGGCGATCGACGCGGCCACCGTCGTGGCCGGGATCGGCACACTGCCGCCGGGCTTCGGGGTGATCGCGGACCGCGGGTTCGTGACGCTCGACCCGGCGGTCGGGGGCGAGCGCCTGGCCGCCGACCTGACCGTCATCTCCCGCTCGCCGTTCCCGCCCGGCGGGCCCCGCGTGCTGGCGGCCCTGCTCGAGGACGGGCCGCATGGCGAGGAGCCGCCGCTGGTGGCCGAGGTGCGGTCCGCCGGCGACGTCCACGCGTGGCTGCGCCGCTGGCTCGCGGTGTCGCTGGTGCCGATGCTGCAGGTGTACGAGACCGCGGGCCTGGGGTTCGAGGCCCATCCGCAGAACACGCTGGTGGCCACCGACGCCGACGGCTGGCCGGTGGCCTGCTGGGTGCGCGACCTCGAGGGCGCCCACGTCCGCCGCGACCGCGTCCCCGAGGGCCTCGCCCAGGACTCGCCGCTGGTCTACTCCCCCGCGGAGGCGTGGCAGCGCCTGCGCTACCACGTCGTGGTCAACCACGTCGCCCTGCTCGTCGCCGTCCTCGGGCGCCACACCGTCGGCGAGGAGGCGTTGTGGGCGACGGTCGCGGACGTCCTGGCGGGGCTCGGCGGTCCCTGGGCCGGGGACCTGCTGACCAGCCCGACGCTGCCCGCCAAGGCGCACCTGCGCAGCTGGGCGGCCAGCCGCGGGGAGGACCCGGTCTACGTCGACCTGCCCAACCCGATCAGGATGGCCCCATGACCTTCACCCACGTCGTCACGTTCACCTGGACCGGCGACGCGGCGGACGACCCCGCCGTCGTCGACGGGATCGCCGAGAGCCTGCGCCGCTGGATCGCCGACGCCGACCTGCCGGGTCTGCGGTCGTGGTCGTGCGGGCGCGACGCGGGGCTGACGGGCAACAACGCCGACTTCGCGGTCGTCGCCGTGTTCGACGACGTCGACGCCTACGCCGTGTACCGCGACGACCCCGAGCACCGGCGGATCATCGACGAGCAGATCGCGCACCGTGTGGGGCAGCGCACGGCCGTGCAGTTCGCGGGCTGATCGCCGCAGGCGCACGATCGGGGTCATGACGGGCTTCGAGCTCGGGACCGACGGCCCCGGCACCATCCTGGTCGGGGTCGACGGGTCGATCACGTCGCTGCGCGCGGGCGCGTGGGCCGCGGGGGTCGCACGCCGCCAGCACGCCCACCTGCTGGTGGCGACGGTCGCGACGACGTCCTCGCTCGCGGCGATGGCCCCCGGCGCGCTCGCGGTGCTCAGCGACACCGCCCAGCAGCTCGCCGCCGAGGTGCAGGGCGAGGCCAAGCGGTACCTGGAGGACCTCGCGCTGACCGGCGAGCTCGTGCGGGTCGCGGGCGACCCCTACACCGAGATCGTGCGCCTGGCCGACGAGCGCCGGGTCGACCTCGTCGTGGTCGGCGCCTCGACCAGCGCCGGTCACCGCATCGTCGGATCGCTGGCGGGCCGACTCGTGCGCGCCGGGAAGTGGCCGGTGACGGTCGTTCCGTGACGAATCACCCATCCGTACCAGCGGAGGGGTTGCCGCTTCACCTACAGTGAATCGGGTCACCAGCCCTGCCCTGCCCCCGAGGTCGCCGTGACCACCCGCTTGACGCCCGCCAGCCCCACCCATCTCGCGCCGTCCTACGCGACGCCGGCCTGGCTGCTGCGGGGTCTCACCAACGAGCCCGGCGTGCTCAGCCTCTACGCGGGGCGGCTGCGGCTGACGACCAGCGCGGGCGTCGTGTTCGACGCGCCGCTCGGGGCGGTCGAGCGCCTGGCCTTCCCCTGGTACCACGGGGCGAGCGGGCTGCGGATCACCGTCGGCGGGCGCCGCCACCGGGTCACGCTGACCCGCCCGAAGGGGGCCGCGTTCCCGGCGACGCGCCTGCTCGACGCCTCGCGCTCCGAGCCGGGCGTCGAGCGCAGCTCCGGGGTCACCGTGCACACGGTGCTCCAGGGCCGCGGCGCCGGACGCGTCTGGCGCACCCTGCTCGACGCCTGATCGCCCCTGGTCAGCTCATGTTCGGCTGACCGTTCGAGGCGCCGAGACCCCCGTCGACGGGGATGTGCGCGCCGTTGACGAAGCGCGCGTCGTGGCTCGCGAGGAACGCGATGACGTCGGCGACCTCGGCGGGCTCGGCCGGCCGCCCCATCGGGATGCGCTGGCGGAACGAGGCCATGGTGTCGTCGTCCGAGCGCGGGCCCTCCGACATCTCGGTGACGGTGAGGCTCGGGTGCACGGCGTTGACGCGCACACCCTCGCCGCCGTGGTCGAGCGCCATGGCGTTGGTCAGGTTGGTGACCGCGCCCTTCGCGGCGTTGTAGGCCGCCATCGACCAGTCGCCGCCGAGCCCGGAGACCGAACCGACGTTGACGATGCTGCCGCCGGCCTCGCGCAGGGCGGGCATGGCCGCTCGCGAGGCGAAGAAGACGCCGTCGACGTCGGTCGCCATGACGCGGCGCCACGCGTCGGCGTCGAGGTCCTCGACGGTGCCCGGCTCGGCGACCGCGGCGTTGTTGACCAGCGTGTCGAGCCGGCCGTGCTCGTCGACCACCTCGGTGACCAGCTGTGACACCGCCTGCTCGTCCGACGTGTCGGCGACGCGGGCGATCAGCGTGGCGCCCGCGGGCGCGTCGGCGACGACCTTGTCGAGCTTCTCCTGCGTGCGTCCCGTGATCACGACGGTGGCGCCCTCGGCGCCGAACCGGTGGGCGGTGGCGGCGCCGATGCCCGACCCGCCGCCGGTGACGATCACGACCTTGCCCTGCGAGCGACCCTCGGCCACGTGACCTCCTCAGATGTCTGGACACGTCCGGCTACCCACGCGCCTCGTCGTCACCCGTGGTGTCGAGAAGGTCACCTCGGGTGGCGAGACACGTGTACCTAGGTCACGCTGACCTATGTGTGGGTGGACGTGCTTCTGCTGAGCCAGCTCGCCCGGCAGCCGTCGCACGGCTACGAGCTGCGGCGGCGCGTCGAGGCGGCCACGGGCATCAAGCTGCACAACAACTCGCTCTACCCGGCGCTGCGGCGCTTCGGGGAGGCCGGCGCGGTCACCCGCACGCTCGAGCCGCAGGAGGGCCGCCCGCCACGGCACGTCTACACGCTCACCGACGTCGGCCGCGAGCTGCTCCACGACCAGCTGGCCGACCTCCCCGAGGAGCTCGCGGGCGACGAGGCCGAGTTCCTGGCCCGCCTCGCCGGTTTCGGGCGGCTCTCGCCCGACGAGCGCCGCGGCGTCCTCGCGGCCCGCGGCCGGGTGCTCGCGGAGCGGCGCACGCGGCTCGCGGGGCTGGCCGAGGCGGCCGCGCCCAGCACTCCCGAGGCACCCCACGACCCCTGGGCCGCCCTCGTCCTCGACGAGGTCCTGCGGCGCATCCGCGAGGAGCAGGGCTGGCTCGACCGGCTCGCCGCGCGCACCGACGACCCCACCGACAGCCCCATCGACAGCCCCACCACCGAAGGCCCGAGCGAGGAGACGACGTGACCACCACCATCACGAGCTCGACCGCGCACGACGACGCCCCGGACCTGCCGCAGCTGCCGTTCCCGCGCGAGGGCGTGCTGGCGATCTCCCCGCTCTACGACCGCCTGCGCGCGGCCGGGCCGATCACCCGCGTGCGGACCCCCGCCGGTGACGTGGTGTGGCTGGTGACGCGCTACGAGGAGGCCAAGGCGCTCTTCGCCGACCGCCGCCTCGGCCGCTCCCACCCGAAGCCGGAGGAGGCCGCGCGGGTCTCGGACGCCGGCGTGATGGCCGGGCCGAGCGGCGACCACGAGCACGAGGACGCCGACCACTCGAGCATGCGGCGCCTGCTCACGCCCGCCTTCTCGGCGAAGCGGATGCGCCGCCTGCACGACCGGGTCGCCGAGCTCGCCGAGGGCCTGGTCGACGGCCTCTCCCCCGACGAGCACGGTGTCGTCGACCTGCACGCCGGGTTCTCCGTGCCGCTGCCGATCTTCGTGATCTGCGAGCTGCTCGGGGTGCCGGTGGAGGACCGCGTCTACTTCAAGGACCTCTCCGAGCGCATGGCCACGCTGACCGGCGACGACCCGGCCGTCGCGCGCGAGGAGTTCGAGCGCTACACCGCCGGTCTCGCCGAGGCCAAGCGCGCCGAGCCCGGCGAGGACGTCATCTCCGACCTCGTCGCCGCCCAGGAGCACGACCCGCGCCTCACCGACGCGCGGCTCGCGGAGCTGACGGTCGGCCTGCTGTTCGCCGGCCACGAGACGACGGTCAACCGGCTCTCGCTGGGCGTCGTGCTGCTCCTGGTCAACCCGGAGGTGCGCGACCGGCTCGTCGCCGACCCGGCGGGCTCGGTCGACGCGGTCGTCGAGGAGGTCCTGCGCCTCGCCGAGCCCGGCGGGATGGGCCTGCTGCGGTACGCGCACGAGGACGTCGTCGTCGGGGAGGGCGCCGAGGAGGTCACCATCGCCCGCGGCGACGGCGTCGTCATCGTCACCAGCGCGGCCAACCGCGACGAGGGCGCCTTCGACGCGGCCGGCGCGTTCGACCCCGACCGCACCCCGAACCCGCACCTGTCCTTCGGCCACGGGCCGCACTTCTGCATCGGGGCGAGCCTCGCCCGCACCGAGCTGCGGATCGGCCTGACGACGCTGTTCACGCGGCTGCCGGACCTGGCGCTCGCGGTCGACCCCGCCTCGCTGACCCTGCACACCGAGCGCCTCACCGGCGGGCTGGACACGCTCCCGGTGCGGGTGTCCGGCTAGAGCTCCTCGCGGCGGGTCACCAGCGTCACGGCCACGTCGCGGAGCTTGACGTTGAGGTCCTGCGAGGTCCGCCGCAGGACGTCGAACGCCTCGTCGGCGGTCAGGCCACGGCGCTCCATGAGCACACCCTTGGCCTGGCCGATGACGTCGCGGCTCCGCAGCGCGTCGAGCAGCTGCGACTCACGCAGCTCGGACGCCGTGGTCGCCTGGACCGCGTTGATCGCCGTCGCGGCGTGGGCGGCGAGGACGAGCGCGAGGTCGCGGTCGACGGCGTCGAGCCCGTCGGACGACCACGAGTAGAAGTTCAGGGCGCCGAAGCGGGGCGGCTCGCCGCCCGGGAACATGCCGGTGGCGAGCACCGCGCCGAGCTCGAGGTCCGCGGCGGCGCGGGCGCCGAACGTCGGCCACGTCGTGTCCGGGCCGGTGAGGCGGTCCATGGCCGCCCCGACGCCGGTGCGGTGCATGGCGGTGTGGCTCGGGCCGTCGCCCACCTCGTCCTGCAGGGCGTCGGCCTTCTGCGCGACGGGGTGGCTCGCGGCCACCGTGTCGAGGCGGCCGTCGGGGTTGCGCAGCACGACGGAGACGACGTCGGCACCCGGCACGATCGCGCGGGCGGCCTCGATGACGCGCTCGACGACCCCCACCACCCCGCGCTCCTGGGGCACGCTGAACAGCGCATCGGCGAGGGCGACGAAGGCGTCGGCGACCCCGCCGTCGATCTCGCCGCTCTCCGACGTGCTGCCGACGGTCATCGTGGTGCACCTTCGCGTCAGGGACAGGACCCGCGAGGGATTATCCGTGACCCGCCGAGGTGCGTTACGTGCAGGGCCGCGTCGAGCAGGGGATCGCGGGGTGCGTCACACCCCGCTGCGCTCATCGGGCGATCAGCTGCCCCAGACGCTTCGTCAGCTTGACGTTCTCGCGGTAGTCGACGGGCACCACGATGACCGAGGGCTTGTCGCGCCGGTCGAACGCCTCCTTGAGGGCGGGGCGGAACTCGTCGGCCGACTCGATGCGCCGGGCGTGGCAGCCGAGGCCCTGGGACACCGCGACCAGGTCGGGCGTCGTGAACTCGGTGCCGAAGTGGTGCCCGAACTCGACCTCCTGCTTCCAGGAGATGAGGCCGTAGTCGTTGTCCTCCCAGACCACGTTCACCGGGGCGACGCCCAGGCGCGTGGCGGTGGCGAGCTCGGCCATGTTCATCATGAAGCCGCCGTCGCCGGAGAGCGCCACGACGCGGCGCTCGGGCTCCACCAGCGCGGCGGAGACGCCGCCGGGGACGGCGATCCCCATCGAGCAGAAGCCGTTGGAGATGATGCAGGAGTTCGGCGAGTACGTCGGGTAGTGGCGCGCGACCCACATCTTGTGGGCCCCGACGTCGCTGATGAGGATGTCCTCGTCGTCCATCTCGGCGCGCAGCTCGGCGAGGATGCGCTGCGGCTTCATCGGGAAGTCGCCGGTCTCGGACTCCGCCGACGCGCCCGCCTCGGTGATCTCCTCGGTGAGCGACTCGCGCACCCGGTGGTGCAGGTGGACGTCCTCGTAGTGGTGCTCCTCGGTGAGGCCCTCGTTGATCGCCCAGAGGGCGGCCGCGACGTCGCCGACGATCTCGACGGTGGGCCGGTAGGCGTCGTCGACCTCGGCCGGGTCGAAGTCGATGTGCAGCAGGCGCTTGGTGCGGCCGATGTTCCAGCGCGCGGGCGGCCACTCGACCATGTCGTAGCCGACGGCGATGACGAGGTCGGCGGCCTCGAAGACCTCGGTGACGTAGTCGCGCGAGCCCAGGCCCACGGCGTAGAGGCTGCGCTCGTGGCGGTCGGACAGCGCGCCCTTGCCCATGAACGTCATGCCGGCGTAGATGCCGGTGGACTCGACGAAGCGCTGCAGCTGGCGGCTGACGCGCGTGCGCACGCAGCCCTGGCCCACGAGCAGGACCGGGCGCTCGGCGCGGGCGATGAGGTCGAGGGCCGCCTCGATGGACTTCTCGTCGGGGACCGGGCGGCGCACCTTCTCCGGCGGCACGATCGGCGCGGCCTCGACCTCGTGCTTGGCGATGTCCTCGGGCAGCTCGACGTGCGTCGCGCCCGGCTTCTCCGCCACGGCCAGCTTGAACGCCTTGCGCAGGACCTCGGGGATCGTCGACTCGTCGCGCAGCGAGGTCGTCCACTTCGTGATCGGCGAGAACATGTTGACCACGTTCATCGCCTGGTGCGACTCCTTGTGCAGGCGCGTCGTCGCGCCCTGCCCGGTGATCGCCACGACCGGGGAGTTGTCCATGTTCGCGTTGGCGACGCCGGTGACGAGGTTCGCCGCGCCCGGCCCGAGCGTCGACAGGCACACGCCCGGCGTGCCGGTGAGCCGCCCGTAGACGTCGGCCATGAACGCCGCGCCCGCCTCGTGGTGGGTGGGGACGAAGCGCACCGACGACTCGCGCATCGACATGAGGAGGTCGGCGTTCTCCTCACCCGGGACCCCGAAGACGTACTGGACGCCTTCCGCCTCGAGACACCGCAGGAACAGGTCGCTCGCCCTCATGTGTCGGTCCCACTCCTCGAGATCGGCGCGCCGTGTGACCAGGGTCTGATGCCCATGAGGGCGGTCGGGCACACCCCGGACGGCTCGGGAGGACGGTTTCGGACATCACGGGCGGCTCACGTTCCTCGTCGGACCAGGTCCTGCGTCAGCGTTGCCGGACGCGCGTGCTGGTCCCGATGCCGCCGCCGGTGTTGGAGGCGTCGGTGCCGCCGCCGGTCAGACCACGCGGCGCTCCCGTGTTCTCGGCGGTGGCGCTGACCTGCCCGGCGCCGGCCAGGTCGGACACCGACTCGAGGGAGTCACCGATCTTGAGGTCGTTGAGGAAGAGCGTCGCCGGCTCGGCGGGGCCGTCGGTGTGTCGGTAGATGCCGGTCTTCAGGTAGTCGAACGAGTCGATCATCGTGCCGCGCGGTGGGCGGAAGTCCTGCAGGACCTGCTGGCCGTCGCGGTACACGCTGACCGAGCCGCCGCCGATCTCGAACGCGATGTCCATCTGCACCGCCAGGTTCTGCCCGGCCCGGACGGGGCCGAGGTCGCGGACGCGGTCGCCGACGTTGGCCAGCCAGAGGCGACCCTCGACGACCTCGAGCGCCACCGGCGGCGAGGTGTTGCTGCCGCCGTCGTGGAGCTGCCAGATGACCTGCCAGTCCCGCGTGTCGACCGGGAAGTCTTCGGGGAGGAAGGCGCTGTAGCCGAAGTACAGGCGCTGGCCCTCGCGGATGTTCTGGGCCTCCTCCGGGCGCACCTCGGAGCGCTTGGCGCCCCCGGGCACCTCGAGCTTGACCACCTGGCGCCCGGGCACGTTCGGGCTCTCGACCTCCTCGGGGTTTCGCCCGCCGCCCTCGACGTTGCCGCCGGTGGAGTCCTGGAAGCCGGTGAGCCCGGACGTCAGCGCCCAGAGGGCGCCGGTGTCGCGGCCGGTGGAGGTGGTGCCGGTGCTCGTGCCGGTGTCCTCGTCGGCGCTGGTGCGCGGGACCGTGGTGCTGGTGTCGTCGGCGCAGGCGGGGCTGCTGGGATTCTCTATGCCGTAGGTGCTGCCGCCGGTGGACGGGGCTGTGGTCGTCGTCCGCGACCCGGAGCCGCCGGCGCTCCCGGTGTCACCGGGCGTGCAGGTGGTGCCGGTGTCCGAGTCGCCGGTCGGCGGCGTCGTGGAGCGGGGTCGGGAGCCGGAGCCGGTGCCCGAGCTCGCGTCCGGCGGTGTCGTCGAGCGTGGCTGCGAACCCGCACCCGTGTCCGGCGGCGTCGTCGAGCGTGGCTGCGAACCCGACCCTGTCCCCGACCCCGTCTCCGGCGGCGTCGTCGAGCGTGGCTGCGACCCCGTTCCGGACCCACCGGAAGGTGGTGTCGTCGAGCGTGGCTGCGACCCCGACTCGGTGTCGGCGTCGCCGTTCGGTGGTGTCGTCGCGCGCGTCCCGTACCCGGAGCCGGTGCCGCCGGTCCCGGTCGAGCCGCCGGAGCCGGGCGCGGTCGTGGTCGCCGGCGCGCCGGTGCCGGAGCTGCCCGGTGGTGTCGCCGCTCCGGGTTCGTCCTCCGAGCCGGTGCTCCCGGTCCCGGTCGAGGCGCCGGGCTCGTCGGGGTACTCGCCGCCCGGCGGGTTCTGGCCGGTGCCCGTGCCCGAGCCGGGTAGCTGAGTGCTGCCCGGGAGCTCCGACCCGCCCGGGGCGGACCTTTCGGGAGCCGTCGTGCGCGGTGCGGCGCCACCCGGCGCGGCCGTCTCGTACCCGGATGCGTCCGGCGCGGTCGTCTCGTACTCCGACCCACCCGGCACCGATGCCTCCGGCGCGGCGGTCCCGGGCGTCGTCGTCGCCGGGGCAGCGCCGCCGGCGGTGCCGCCGTCCGGCGCCGTCGTCTCGTACTCCGACCCACCCGGCACCGACGCCTCCGGCGCGGCAGTCCCGGGCGCCGTCGTCCCCGGGGCAGCGCCGCCGGTGGTGGTGCCGCCGTCCGGCGCGGCGGTCTCGTACCCCGACCCGCCCGGCGCCGCCGTCTCCGGCGCCGCCGACGAGGTCGCGGGCGCGCCGGCGGGGTTCGCGGCGGGTCCGGTGGACGCCGCCGGGAGCGAGGTGATCAGACGGCCGAGGGACTCGGACGCCCAGCGCGTGGCCGGGGTGTTCGGGGCGACCTCGAGCTGGTCGTACCCCGCGTGGGCCGGGGAGGCGACGGCCTCCTCGAGCGCGGGCGGCGTGGCGCCCGGCGCAGTGGCGCACACGGGGTCGTCGGGGGCGCAGACCTGGATGGTGCGCGACGCGAGCGAGCCGAACCCGCCCTGGCGCACCGGCAGGACGCCGCGGCCGGTGACCCCGTCGGGGACCGTGCGGACGTCCGGGTCGCGGGCGGGGTCGCCGAAGAGGCCCACGGCGAGGACGCGGTCGGCGGGGACGCCGGCCTCCTGACCAGCGCCGATGCGGGCGGCGGCGTCACCGGCGACCTGCGCGCCCTGGGAGTAGCCGAACAGCATGACCCGGCTGCCGGGGCACCCGGCGAGCTGCGTGCCGACCTGCTCGGTGAGCGCGGTGACGGCCTGCTGCTCGCCGGCACCGACCTCGGGTCCGGGCACCGCGACGACCGCGAGCCGCTGCCCGACCCGCTGGACCAGGGGGTCGGTGAGCGCGCCGAGGGTCTCGCCGCCGCCCGCGCCGCTGCCGTTGACGGAGAACAGGGTGACGTCGCGGCACTCGGCGGGCGCCGTGTCGTCCGGGGCCGCCACCGTCACGACGCCCGTGCCCACGGCGCCGACCATCAGCGTCGCGGCCACCGCGGCCGTGAAGGCGAGGAGCCCGATCGGGCGGCGGCGGGGCCGCTCCGCGACGCCGGCCAGCACCGGAGCCCGTCGCGAGCGGCGCCGTGCCGGCTTCTCCCAGCCGCTGGACGCGCGTGGCGCCCGGCCGTCGTCGACCTCGCCGTCGGGATGGACGACGAGCGGCCACGTGCTCCAGGGGCTCGCCATCTCGACGCGCACCGGCCGCCCGAGCCGCGCCGCGCGGCTCGCGGCGTAGGCCAGGCCCTCGCGATGGGGGTCGACGCCGCGCCCGATCGCGACCGCGGCACCGTCGACGTGCAACGGCACGCGCCCGGGCGTGCGGTCGACCCGCAGGCGCACCACGGGCGACGCGGGCACCGACCGACCGAACCGGTCGACCACCCGCTCCGTGGCGCTCACACGCCCCCGCCCCGCACCGACCGACCCATCCCTCGCCCTCCACCGCCGGGCCCGGCCGTGACCGGGGCGGGGCGGGCCCGGCCGGGTCTCGGGAACTCGGCGCGGGTCGCCCTCGCCGCGCCAGCTTCGGCGAGCGCCGGGCGGCGTGGGTGCGGTTTGCGAGAACCCGTCGAACTCTTCCCGATCGCAAACGCGCCCGGCGTGTCGCGCGATCGAGGATGTGGCGATCCTGGCCTTGAGTGCCAGCGAAGCCGCATCGCTGGCACACCCCGGGCCCCGCCGAGCTACCCCAGGGCGTCGCGCAGGAAGGCCACCTGCAGGAGCAGGAGGTTCTCGGCGACGACCTCCTGCGGGGTCATGTGCGTGACGCCCGAGAGCGGCAGGACGGTGTGCGGGTGGCCCGCCGCGAGCAGGGACGACGAGAGCCGGAGGGTGTGGGCGGCGACGACGTTGTCGTCGGCGAGGCCGTGCACGAGCATCAGCGGCCGGGCCGGTGCCTGTGCACCCGGGTCCTCGGTGATCGACGAGCGCGCGTACGCCTCCGGGTACGCGTCGGGGTGGCCGAGGTAGCGCTCGGTGTAGTGGGTGTCGTAGAGGCGCCAGTCGGTCACCGGCGCGCCCGCCACCGCGGCGTGGAAGACGTCGGGGCGGCGCAGCACCGCGAGCGCCGCGAGGTAGCCGCCGAACGACCAGCCGCGGATGCCGACGCGGTCCAGGTCCAGGTCGCCGACCTGCTCCGCGGCGGCGTGCAGGGCCGCGACCTGGTCGTCGAGCACCGGCCCGGCCAGGTCGCCCCACACCGCCCGCTCGTACGCCGGCCCCTTGCCCGGCGTACCGCGGCCGTCGGCGACGACGACCGCGAAGCCCTGGTCGGCGAACCACTGCGAGGTCAGGAACATCGCCCGCGTCCCGAGGACCCGCTGCGCGTGCGGGCCGCCGTAGGGGTCGAGCAGGACCGGGAGCCGGCGCGAGCCCGGCACGTGCCCGGTCGGGAGCACCACGGCGACCGACGGTCCGCCCCGGTCGGTCGCGACCCGTCGGACCGCGGGCTGCAGCCCCGGGGACTCCGCGTGGGAGGTCACGCCGACAGTCCGACCGTCGCCGCGGAGCACCCAGGTGCGCACGCCGTCGTTGTCGAGGTCGCCGCCGGCGAGCACCGTCACCCCGCCCGCGCGCCGTCCCGCCCACACCCCGTACTGCGGGCCGAGGCGCGAGGCTCCCCCGTGGCGCGACCAGGCCCACAGGGTCACGTCCTCGGGTCGTTCGGACGCGGTGAACAGCACGGTGTCGCCGTCGACGTCGGCCACCGAGCGCACCTGCAGGCCCAGCGGGGTGACGACCTCGTCGCCGACCAGCAGCCGGCGCGTGTCGTCGCGGTCGGCGCAGCGCACCAGCGCGCCGTCGCCGAGGTGGGCGGGCACGCCGGGGACGAGGTCGACCCACACGTCGTCGACGTCGCTGACCAGCACCTCGGACCCGCCGGTGTCCGGGTCGGTACGGCGGTGGTCCACCCGGCGCTGGTCTCGCGAGGACACGGTGACCAGCAGGTCGTGGGTGTCCCAGGCGACGGCGGTGAGGTACTCGGTGCCCTCGCCGAGGTCGACGGGGACGCGGGTGCCGTCGAGGTCGACCAGCCAGAGCGTCACGTCGGCGTTCGCGGTGCCGGCGGCCGGGTAGGCGGTCTCGACAGGGGTGCGGTCGGGGTGCGCCGGGTCGGCGATCCACCAGCGCGTCACCGGGGCGTCGTCGACGCGGGCGACGGCGAGCTGCGAGCCGTCGGGCGACCACCAGTACCCGCGGTAGCGGTTCATCTCCTCGGCGGCGACGAACTCGGCGAGCCCCCAGGTCACGCCCGGCCCGTCGTCGTCGTCCGGACCGGCGAGCACGTGCGTCGTGCCCGTCGACAGCTCGTGGACGTGCAGGGTGCCGTCGCGGACGAACGCGACGCGGGCGCCGGTCGGGTCGGGCCGCGGGTCGACGACCGGGCCGTCCACCGGCAGCGGCGCGGGCTGCGCACCGGGGACGAGATCGACGGTGAACGCGCGCCCGGACAGCACGAACACCGCGAGCCGGGCCGCCGCGTCGAGGGCGTACTCGACGACCCCGCCGGACTGCTCGCGCACCCGCTCGCGGCGGGCGCGCTCCTCGGGCGGCAGGTCCTCCTCGCCGGGGACGTCGAGCGTGAGGGGGTCGACGAGCAGGTGCTCCTCCCCGCTCGCGACGTCGAGCAGCCACAGGCAGGTGACCGGGTCGTCGCCCGCGCGGCTGCGCAGCAGGACGACCCGGGCGCCGTCCGGCGAGACCGTCGGTCGCCGCGGTGCGCCGAGGGTGAACCGGCGGGTGGCGGCCTGGCGGCGGGGGAAACTCGACACGGCGGCAGTGTGCCGGACGAGAGAAGACGCTGGACCGCGGCGGATAGGCTCGGCATGTGGTGGAGACGGAGCGACGCAAGATCGCCTTGACCGGGATCAAGCCCAGCGGCGAACCGCACCTGGGCAACTTCGTGGGCGCGATCCGGCCCGCGCTCGAGCTCGCGCGGACGGCGGAGTTCGAGTCGCGGTACTTCATCGCCGACCAGCACGCGCTGACGGGCACGCCCGCGGCCGGCGACATCGCGGCCTGGACCCGCTCGGTCGCCGCGACGTGGATCGCCGCCGGCCTCGACACCGAGCGCACCGTCTTCTACAAGCAGTCCGACGTGCCCGAGACGTTCGAGCTGACGTGGATCCTCTCCTGCGTCACCGGCAAGGGCCTCATGAACCGCGCCCACGCCTACAAGGCGGCCCGCGACCGCAACGTCGCCGCCGGTGAGGACCCGGACGCCGGCGTCAACATGGGGCTCTACGAGTACCCGGTGCTCATGGCCGCGGACATCCTGATCATGGAGTCCGACCTCGTGCCGGTGGGCCGCGACCAGCTGCAGCACGTCGAGATCGCCGCCGACGTCGCGGGCAGCTTCAACCACCGCTACGGCGAGGGCTACCGCCTGCGCATCCCCGAGGCCGTCGTGCCGCCCGAGACGACCGGCCACACGCTGCCGGGGCTCGACGGCCGCAAGATGAGCAAGTCGTACGACAACTACATCCCGCTCTTCCTGCCCGCGCCGAAGCTCAAGAAGCTGGTCCGCCGCATCCCGACGGACTCGACGCCGGTCGAGGCCCCGAAGGACCCGGACTCGTCGGCGGTGTTCCAGATCCTCGCGCAGTTCGCCGAGCCGGACGTCGTGGCCGACACCCGCAAGCGGCTCGAGGCCGGCGGCGTGGGCTGGGGCGACCTGAAGAACCAGCTCGCCGACGTGCTCGAGACCCAGCTGGGTCCGCTGCGCGCCCGCTACGAGGAGCTCGTCGCGCCCGGCAGCGAGCTGGACGCGATCCTCGCCCGCGGCGGGGAGATCGCCCGCGAGCAGGCCGCGCGGACGCTGCGCGGGGTGCGGCGCGCGGTGGGCGTCGAGGTCTAGCGGGAGCTCGTCGCCCGGTCGCCGGCGTGCTGACGCTGCGCCGGCAGCCCCTCGACCACGGTGTCCCAGCCGGCCCGGCGACCCAGCTCGTCCGGGGTCTCCGGGACCTCGGGCAGGTCGCCGAGCCACAGCCGTAGCGGGCCGGTGTCGAGGGGCCGCAGCGCGCCCTCGGGGTCGGTGGCCTCCGCGCGGCGCCGCAGCCAGGTCCCCAGCGCCAGCGCGGTGACGACCGACGCGACGCACCAGCCGACCACCAGCACAGCGACCCACATGAGGACCGGCACGAGCACCTCCGTCGTCGGGGAGCGGGCGCGGTGACCGAGCGTGCCCGGGAGCCCACCGCGTGCGTTGCCCTGAGGATGACATCTCGGACGGAGCGGCGGGATCGCTCTCACTCGATCGGACGTCGCGAGTTCGACCACTCGGCGCGCCACACCGACCACCGACGGGCGCACAACCGCCGTTCGTCGCGAGCCATACTCCGTTCGCCGCACATCCAGGGGCTCGACTGAACGCCTTCTCAGGTAGCGTCCAGCGCAGCGGCGATACGCCCGGCGACCGCAGCCGACTCGTCCGGAGAGCCGTACGGGTGGCGGGGTCCGAGGAAGAAGCGCAGGCCGTCCTTCGGTCGCCGCGGGATGACGTGCAGGTGCAGGTGGGGCACCGACTGACTGATCACGTTGTTGATCATGATGAGCGAGCCGGGCGCCTCCATCGCCGTCTCGACCGCCCGCTCGAGGCGCTGGGCGAGCGCGAAGAACCCGGGCAGCTCGTCGGCCGGCAGGTCGGCCAGTGTCGTCACGTGGGTGCGCGGGACGAGGAGCACGTGCCCGTGGAACACCGGGGACGTGTCGAGGAAGGCCATCGTCGACGGGCCGTCGTGCACGACGTCGGCCGGACCGTCGCCGGCGATCACCGCGCAGAAGGCGCAGGGCTTGGTCTTGCGCGGGGGCACGCACGGAGCGTGTCACGGCCCGCGGGACGCATCGGCGAGGGCCGTGCGTTGGAACGGACATGGGTGCACCGAGGATGCTGGTGATCGGCCACGACGTCTCCCTCGAGACCGCGCTCGTGCAGGCCGGGACGCTGGTGGGCTGGGCGGCCGAGCACGGGGTCGAGATCGTGCCGGGCGTCGCCGGGGAGGGGCTGCCCGCTCCGGAGACGCTGGACGCCGTCGCCGTGCTCGGCTCGGCACAGGGCGCGTGGGACGACGACGTGCCGTGGCTCGCCGACGAGATCGCCTACCTGCACGGGGCGGTCGACGCGGGCGTGCCGCTGCTCGGGTTCTGCTTCGGCGGGCAGCTGCTGGCTCGGGTGCTCGGCGGGGTGGCCCACGCCGCCGACGGCCGCCACGAGAACGGCTGGCGCGAGATCACCACGGCAGCGCCCGAGATCGTCTCGCCGGGTCCGTGGATGGAGTTCCACTTCGACACGTTCACGCCGCCGCCGCAGGCCGAGGTGCTCGCGACCTCCGAGCGCTGCACCCAGGCGTTCCGGCTCGGCGCGCACCTCGGGGTGCAGTTCCACCCCGAGATCACGCCCGCCGAGCTCGAGACGTGGATCGCCCGCTGGACGGGCACGCCGCTGGAGGCCCGGCTGCCAGAGGTCGGCGTCGACCAGGACGCGCTGCGCGCCGAGACCGCCGAGCGCGCCGAGGAGTCCCGGGCGGCGAGCTGGGTGCTCTTCGACGCGTTCGCCGAGCGCGCCGGCCTCGTCCGCGATGTCATGGTGCGGTGACGGCAGACCCCATGAAGGTCCGCATCGGGATCGGCGCCGGCCCGTCGCGACACGATCCGGCGGCGGCGACCCTGGAGCTCGTCGACGGCTGCGAGGCCCGCGGGATCGACTCGGTGTGGTTCCCCGACCGCATCGCCGCGCCCGCCGTCGAGCCGCTGGTGGCGATGGGCTGGGCCGTCGGGCGAACGTCGTCGCTCAAGGTCGGCAGCGGCGTGATCGTCCTGCCCGGGCGCAACCCGGCGGTCGTCGCGGCGCAGCTCGCCTCGCTGGCGGCGCTCGCCCCGAAGCGCATCCTGCCGGTGTTCGGGCTGCGGCCCGCCACGGCGGCGGAGCGCACCGCCTACCCCGTGCCGGGCCCGCGGGCGGAGGTCTTCGAGGAGGCCCTGACGGTGGTGCGGCGCCTGCTCACCGAGGAGTCGGTGACCTTCCACGGCGCGTTCTTCACCCTCGACGACGCCGTCGTCGAGCCGCGGCCGCAGCGCCCGCTCGACCTCTGGCTCGGCGGGCTGGTGCCGGCGGCGCTGCGCCGGGTGGGGCGGCTCGCCGACGGCTGGCTCGCCTCGTTCGTCACCCCCGCCGAGGCCGGCGCCGCCCGCGCCACGATCGCCGCCGCGGCCGACGAGGCCGGCCGCGAGGTCGAGGAGGACCACTACGGCACCAACCTCCTCGTCCTGCCGCCCGGCACCTCGGACGAGGACAAGGAGCGCGCCCGGGCGTCCTCGGCCCACCGGCGCCCCGACCTCGACACCCCCGACCTCGTCGCCGACGGCTGGGACGACGCCCGCGAGCGGGTGCGGCGGTTCGTGGACGAGGGGATCACGAAGTTCGTCGTGCGCCCGGCCGTGGCGCCGGCGTCGTGGCCTGGGTTCCTCGACGAGTTCGCCGAGCACCTCGTCCCGCTCGAGAGCTGATCGGTCTCAGAAGGGCGGCGGGTCGTCCGGGTCGAAAGACGATGCCGGTGCCGGTGTCACGGCCGGCGCGGTGCGGCGGGTGCCGAACTTGGCGGCGAACGCGGCGGCGAACTTCTCGCGCCAGCCGGGTTCGTCGGGGTCGTCGTCGCCGGGTGCGGTGTCGGGTCGGCCGTCGTGGGGCAGGGGTCGGGGTCCGGGGGCGGGTCGGGGTCCGGGCAGTGGTCGGAGGATCTGCGGCGGGCTGGTGGTGTGGGTGACCCCGGCGCGGGTGCGGATGACGAACCAGCCGGGCAGGGGTTGGCGCACCCGCCAGCCGGCGAGGTGTTTGGCGCGGTGGTCATGGGTGCACCAGGTCCCGAGGTTCCACGACAGCGAGGGCCCGCCGTAGGCGTGCTCGCGGGTGTGGTCGATCTCGGCGCGGTGCGCGCGGCTACGGCACCAGGGCGCGACACAGGCCCGGTCGCGGGCCCGGATCCAGCGTTCGGTCTCGGCGCCGGCGCGGCGCCGGGTCCACTGGTCCGGGCCGTGATCGGCGTCGGGTGGGCGCCCGAGGGTCCCGTCGGCGGTGAGCTGGGTGAGGCGTTGCTGGAGCTCGACCAGCAACGGCGCCCATCCGGGGTGGTCGGTGGGGTCGAGGGCGGCGAGCAGTGTCGTCGGAACCTGGAGTTCGACGATCGCGCCGGTCCGGGTCGCGCCCGGTGCCCGCCCCCGCGCCCGATGTCGGCCGCGGGGGCTGGGTGGTCGGTCGGGTCGGCGGCGGGCGAGCAGGACGTGGTGCAGATGCCCGCCGGGGTCGACGAGCACGACGCGCCACTCGCCGTGGTGGCGGGCGGCGATCAGTTGGCGGGCCACGAGCGCGGAGACCGCGCCGTAGCCGGGGACGGTGCCGGGATGCTGGTCCAGGCCGAGCGCGGTCGACAGCCGGAGCCGGACCTCGACGGTGCCGTGGCGTAGCCGCCCGTCCCTCGCCTGGGGCTCGAGCGCCGGCAGCGGCACGTCGGAGAGGCTGGGGAGGCTGGGGAGGCCGAGCAGGTCGAGGGCGCCCTGCTCGGCCGGCGACCGAGGTGCCGGCAGCGACGGCCCGACCTCGCCGGCACACGACCCGTCGCCGGGACCCTCGTCGTCGGGCTCCTCGTCGTCCGGCCTGCTGTCGTTCGGCCCGCTGTCGTTCGGCCCGCTGTCGTCCGGTCCGCTGTCGTTCGGTCCGCTGTCGTTCGGTCCGCTGTCGTTCGGCCCGCTGTCGTTCGGCCCGCTGTCGTCCGGCCCGCTGTCGTTCGGCCCGCTGTCGTCCGGCCCGCTGTCGTCCGGCCCGCTGTCGTCCGGCCCGCCGTCGTCCGGCCCGCCGTCGTCCGGCCCGCCGTCGTCCGGCCCGCCGTCGTCCGGCCCGCCGTCGTCCGGCCCGCCGTCGTCCGGCCCGCCGTCGTCCGGCCCGCCGTCGTCCGGCCCGCCGTCGTCC
>NZ_SNYO01000004.1:0-375807 GCF_004363095.1 Actinomycetospora succinea | reverse complement strand
TCCGACTCGCCGTCGGGACCCCGGTCGTCGGAGTCGTCACCACCGTCGGGGTCGTCGGGGTCGGGTGGGGTGATCTCGGCGTGGTACTCGGCGGCGAGGAGTTCGGCGACCTCGGTGTCGGTCATGCCCGCGGTGGAGCCGTCGAGCAGCCGGGTGCCGACCTGGCGGCGCAGCAGCGTGATCGGGGTCAGCACCCCGAGCCCGCGCACCACCGCGGCCAGCGCCTCGATCCGCGACATCGACGCGATCCCCTCCGCCGCGGGAGCGTCCACCACCGCCAGCGTCGCGGTCCCCGAGGGGTTCATCGTCAGATCCACCCGGCCCCGCGCCTCCGCCCGCCGACGACGCCGCTCCGCCCACTCGGGGTCGATGTCGAGCACCACCTCGGCGACCCGCTCCCGCAACGCCATCACCGCCAACCCCGCCGCCTCGGGCAGCACCACCGCCACCGCTTCGCGGGCGTGATCGTCGGCCAGGTCGCGGGTCAGCTCGCTGATCGCGCGGACCTTCGGCTCGTCGAGCCGCCCGTCCCACAACGCCCGACCGAGCGCCGGCAGCCGCACCGCCAGGTCGTCGGCCAGGTCCAGGCGCTGCGAGGCGGCGGTGCGCGAGCAGCCCAGCACCGCGGCGACCTCGTCACCGGAGAACTCATCCGAGCTCGCCAGCCGCCCGGTGTGCCCGTCCTGCGCGGTCCCCAGCTCGCGCAGCCCGGCCAGCAGCTGCGCCTCGGCCCGGTTGTGCACCCGCCACCGCGCCCGCACGTAGGCCGCCAGGTCCTCCCCGGTCAACAAAGTCGGGTCGATCCCGTCGAGCTCGGCCACCAGACCCGCATCCGGCTCACGACCACCCAGCGCGGCCAGGCCGCACCCCAGGTCGTGGTCGATGCTCACGAGACCGACGCTAGAACCGACCCCCGACAACGACGGGCCTCTCAGGCTCGAACACCAGATCACAGATTGGTGACGATCCCCAGGTCACAGCCCTCGGCTGGCGAGCACCCGCGTCAGCGCGATCTCGAGGACCACGCGGGCCGGATTGACGCGCGGCGGGTGGTACCGCTCGGTGTAGCGGCGCTCGCCGTCCTCCACCGACGCCGGGTCGTCGCGCACCACCGCGAGCCCCTCGATCGTCGACCACCGCCGCCCGTCGACCTGGGTGAGCGCCACGCGGGCGCCCTCGTCGCCGCCCAGGCGCACGTGGCGGGCCTTGGCGCTGTGCCCCGAGGTGAGGACGCGGGCGATGGCCGTGTCGAGGTCCAGGGTGCAGTTCACCGGCACGACGTGCGGCGACCCGTCCCGGCGCAGCGTGGTGATCACGCTGACGCGGTAGTCCCGCCAGAACTGCGCGAACTCCTCGCCGCGAGCGCGCAGATCGGTCGGCGTGACGGTCGGCGTCGGGGTCATCCGGCGATCGTGCCCCGCGGGGTGATCACCCGCCCGGCGTGGGGGTGCGCGTCACGGTGGTGGCGATCCACGCCCAGAACCGCGGGTCCATCGGCGACGTCGTCGGGATCGCCATCTGCGGCTCCACCGTGTACGCCACGGTCCGGTTGCTGCCCTGCCCGTTGCTCCTGCTCTCGCCGACGACGTTCGAGTCGTCCGAGCCGCCGGACGACGTGGTGCGCCGCGAGGTCGGCCCGGAACTGCTGGACGAGTCGGACGAGTCCGCGTCGCCGCTCGCCGTCGAGCGGGACGTCGACCGTCGCGTGGTCGGGTCGGAGGACTCGTCGTCGCTGCTCGACGAGCTGGACCGGGCGCTCGGCCGCGTGCTCGGGTCGGACGAGGAGTCCGACGACGACTCGGAGGTCGCCGACGTCCGCGTCCGCCTCGCCGCCGTCGTCTCGTCGTCGTCCGGGGAACCGGTCGTGGTCCGGGCCCGCGTCGAGCGAGCGGTGGTGTCCTCGTCGGGCGGCGAGGTCGAGCGCGCCGAGCCACCGGAGCTGCCCGTGGTGCGGCCGGCGCTGCGGTCGCCGGTCCGCTCGGGGGCGTCGGCGGCCGTGGTGCGGTTGCGGGTGGTCAGCGACGCCCCGGTGGTGGGGTCGACCGTGGTGGTCGTGCCGGCCTCGTCGTCGATCGTGGTGGTGACCCCGGTCGACGGGTCGGTGGTGGTCCGCGGCGCCGCGCGGCGGTCCTCGTCGGACACCTCCGTCGCGTCGGTCGGCAGCGGCCACCCCTCGGGCGTGGTGCGGGGCTGGCTGCGCCGCTCCGCGGTGTCCGGCGCGGCCTCGTCGGCGCCGGCCACGTCGCCCGGGCCACCGGGCTCGCCGTAGGTCGGCCAGCCCTCGGGCGTCGTCGACGGCGCCTGGCGCCCGGTCGGAAGGTCGAGCGTCGGACGGCCGGCGGTCGACGGCGGCGCGCTCCGCGTCGCCTCGTCGGTGCGCCGCGCGGGCGTCCGGTCGGCGGTGTCGGGCGCGAGGTCGGGCAGCAGCCCGCCGCCCCGGCCCTCGCCGTCACGCCCGCCGCCGTTGCCGCCGCGCCCGTTCTCGCCGCCGCCGCTGTCGGCGCCGCTGTTCCCGCCGCCGTAGCCACCACCGTTGCCGGCGGCGTTCCCGCCACCTCGACCGGCGGCGTCGCCGCCACCGTTGCCCGGCGCGTTGCCGCCCGCGTTGCCCGCGTCACCACCGCGGCCACCGCCACCCTGGCCGGCTCCGCCCTGACCGGCGTCACCACCGCGCCCGGCGCCACCGTTGCCCCCGCCGTTGCCCGGCAGGAGATCGGGCAGCAGACCGCCGCCGTTGCCGCCGCTTCCCGGCCCGTCGTCGTCCCGCGCGGCCGCGTTCCCGCCGCCGTTGCCGCCGCCGTTGCCCCGCCCGCCCGGCGACCCCGTGGGCTCGTCGCGCGTGGGGTCGGGCAGCAGCGGGAGGTCGAGCACGGGGCCCGGGTCGTCGTCGGTGGTCGCGGTCCGGGGTGGGCGCGACGCGGCGCCGGTGTCGCGCGGGATCGCCGGCTCGGCCTCCGGGGCCGGCGCGGGTGACCCGTCGGCGCCGGGCAGCTGCGGGGGCAGGACGCTCGGGACGAGCTCGTCGAAGCCCGGCGGCGGCGTCGCCGGCTGCTCGGAGCCGGGGTACGCGGGCTCGCCGGGCGAGGACGCCGGCGGGCCGAGCTCCCGCGAGCCGGGCAGCGGGATCGGGGTGAGCGGCGGCGCCACGTCGTCGGGCAGGGCCTCGTCGGGCAGGGAGTCGCCCGGAGCGGCGGCGTCGGTGCGGGGTGCGTCGGGGAGCGCCTGCGGGCCGCCGTCGTCGGACGCCGTGGATCGGCCCGAGCCGAGGGACCCGTCGGAGGAGTCGTCGACCGTCTCGGACGTGGTCGGCGCGTCGGTCGCGTTGCCGGTCAGTCCGGTGGCATCGTCCCGGGGGCCACCCGGCACGACCGCCGTCCCGACCCCGAACAGCGCCGCCACCAGCGCCACCGTGAACATGCTCGTGATCACGATGTTGCGTGGTGTGCGGAACGGCCACGGTCGCGGACGCGGTGCCGGGTTCCAGCCTCGGGACGAGGTGGACGGCATGCAACCCCCTTCGAAACATGCCCGCCCCCGACAGCGGCCCGGAGCTCCGACGGCTCCGGAGATCCGTACGGTACGCCGGTGCCGTGCCCCGGGTCAGCCGTTTCGTGGTGTCCGCGAAGAATTGGACAGGCACCATGGGGTGCGTGGGTGTCGGTGCGGACGCGCGTCCCGTGACCGCGGACCGGGTGTCCCCCCACCTCGAGCTCGACCTGTCCGCCGTGCGCCACGCCTATCGCACGATGCGCAACGCCCTGCCCGGCATCGAGCTCTGCTATGCGGTCAAGGCCAACCCGCACCCCGACGTCCTCGCCCTCCTCGCCGCCGACGGGGCCTCGTTCGACCTCGCGAGCGTCGGCGAGCTCGACCTCTGCCTGCTCGCCGGCGCCTGCCCCGAGCGCCTCTCCTGGGGCAACCCGGTGAAGAAGGTCACCGACGTGCGCGCCGCCCGCGCGGCGGGCGTCACCCGCTTCACCACCGACGCCCCCGCCGACGTCGACCTCCTCGCGCGCGAGGCCCCCGGCGCCACCGTCGGGGTCCGGCTCGCCGTCGGCGACGACGGATCCGCGACCCCGTTCGCCGGCAAGTTCGGCGCCACCGAGGACGAGGCCGTCGCCCTCCTCGAACAGGCGCGGACCGGGGGCCTCGACGCCGCGGGCATCGGGTTCCACGTCGGCTCCCAGCAGCGCGACCCCGAGGCGTGGGTGCGCGCGATCGACGCCGCCGCCCGGGTCGCCGCGCGCCTCGGCGAGCACCAGCCGCGCGAGCTGAACCTCGGCGGCGGGTTCCCGACCCTCCACGCCGGCGGCGCCACCCCCGACATCGACACTTGCGCCGCCGCGATCCGCGACGCCCTCGCCGCGCACGCCGCGTGGTGGCGTCCGCGCCCCTTCGCCGAGCCCGGCCGGGTGCTCGTCGCCGACGCGGGCGTGCTGCGTGCCGAGGTCGTCCTCGTCGCCGAGCGCGCCGGGCGCCGCTGGGTCTACCTCGACGTGGGCCGCTACCAGGGCCTCGCCGAGACCGAGGGCGAGATGATCGTGTACCGCCTGCGTACGCCCGGGCGCGGCGGGGAAACCGGTCCGGTCGTGCTCGCCGGGCCGACCTGCGACGGCGACGACGTCCTCTACCGGCACGCCGAGGTCCGGCTCCCGCTCGACCTCGCACCCGGTGACGTCGTCGAGTTCCTCGGCGCCGGCGCCTACACGTCCAGCTACGCCTCGGTGGGCTTCAACGGCCTGCCGCCCCTGCCCACGACCGTCATCGAGATCCCGGAGGAAGGTGGAATTGACCACCACACCCGCCAGCACTGAGCCCGCCACGTTCGCCGGGCGCCACGTCCTCGCCGAGCTCCGCGGCGTCGATCCCGCCGTCCTCGGCGACGAGCAGCAGGTCGCCGACGGTCTGCGCCGCGCGCTCGACGCCGGCGGCGCGACCGTCCTCGACGTCGTCGCGCACCGGTTCGAGCCGCAGGGCACGACGGTCCTCGCGCTGCTCGCCGAGTCGCACGCGTCGGTCCACGCCTACCCCGAGGCGTCGGCGGCGTTCGTGGACGTGTTCACCTGCGGCATCCAGGCCGACCCCGAGCTCGTCGTCGACACCCTCGGCCGCGAGCTCGGCGCCACCGAGGTGCGCGCCCAGGTCGTCGCCCGCGGCGCCGGGCTCGCCCCGGCCGCAGGGGGCCGCGAGGTCGACGAGCCCCTCGCCGAGGGCATGCGGCGACGCTGGCGGCTCGACGAGGTGCTGTGGCGTGGCCGCACGGAGTGGCAGGACATGATGGTCGCCCGCACCGCCCAGGGGATCTCGCTGTTCTGCGACGGTGAGCGGCAGTCGACCGAGCAGACCCAGCTCGTCTACCACGAGGCCCTCGCCGTCCCCCCGATGCTGCTGGCCGACCGCCTGGACTCGGTGCTGGTCGTCGGCTCGTCGGAAGGCGTCGTCTCCCAGCTCGCGGTCGCCGCCGGCGCCACGCGCGTCGACCACGTCGACATCGACACCGAGTGCGTCCGCCGCTGCGCCGAGCTCCTCCCCTACGGCTACACGCCCGACGAGCTCGCCGACGCCGAGGCCGGCCGCGGGCCCGTGCGGATGCACTACGCCGACGGCTGGCAGTTCCTCGTCGACGCCGCCGCTCGCGGCGACCGGTGGGACGTCGTGATCGTCGACCTGCCCGACGAGCCCGTCGAGATCACCGACCCCGCCCAGCACGCCCGCCTCTACGGCGAGGAGTTCCTGCGGCGGTGTGCCGAGGTCCTCGCGCCCGGCGGCGTCGTGTGCTCGCAGGCGGGCTGTCCGACGCTGTGGCGCAACGACACGCTCGGGCGCATGACCCGGCGCTTCGACGACGTCTTCGCGAGCGTGCTGCCCTACTGCTCCGACGAGCACGAGTGGGCGTACCTGACGGGCCGCGTCGACCCGGTGGACGACCCGGCCAGGCTCGCGATCTCGCGCCTCGACCGCTTCCCGACGCTGACCTCGATCGACGCCGACGCCCTGCGCCGCGGCGCGGTCCTGCCGTTCGCGCTCCGGACCGCGGTGTCCTGACTCCCCGGTCAGCCCGCCACGCGCGCCTCGTCGGGCGGTGGCGGCGGGACGAAGGGCTCGAGGACGATCGCCTCAGCCGGGTCGCCGCGCCGTGGCTCGAAAGCGATCTCGATCACGCCGTCGGCGTCCCGCGCCACCGCGGACAGCGTGGTGCCCGAGGCAGCGGTCGGCCACGCGCACCCGAGGTGCACGGCGATGTCGTCCTGCAGGTCGCGGAGGATTTCGTCCACGGCCCCGGCGTCCAGCACCGACCGCGCACTCGGCGTCGGCAACCGATAGCTCGTGGCGACCCGCAACGGCGCCCCGTCACGCCGGACCATCACCGCGAGTTCGGAGCCGGTGGCGACGAGCTCGCGATCCCCCGGGAGAAGCGGCGTCACGACAGCGGCGAGGTGCTGGCCGAGGGCCGCGACCCACGCGATTCCGTGCATCTCCTGCAACTCGGTCATGCCTACCTCGGTGTGATCACGCACTGGTTGTACGCCGCAAGGTACGTCGTGCGCGCCCTCTCCCCCGTAACGGATGATCACAGTCGTGAGCGCAGCGCAGGCCGTCGCCTGGTGGGTGCTGGGCGCGCTGTGGCTCCTGACGTCGCCGGGGGTCCTCGTCGCGTTCGCCGCCGTCGGCGACCCGCCGCCGGGGTTCCGCCCGGGCTGGGTGATGGCGTTCCTCGGGTGGCTGTCGATCCCGGTGACGGTGGTCGGCGCGCTGGTCGCCGAGGGCCCGTGGACCTGGCTGCCGCTCGCGTCGGTCGCCGCCCTGCCGGTCGGCTACCTCGTGATGCGGGTCGGCATCCGGATCGCGAGACGGCCCCGGTCAGGTCCCTGACAGGGCCGCCGCGAGCTTCTCCGGAATGCCCGGCGCCTTGGACCACGCCTTCGTCTCCGGGTCCTGCACCACCACGACGTAGACGTTGCGGCCGACGACCGCGACCTCGTCCGCCGAGCGGTACACGGTGAACCCGAGCGTGAAGCTCGTCGTGCCCTGCCGCTCGCACGCCACCTCGACGCGCGCGTCGTCGCGCCACCGGACCGAGCCGCCGTAGTCGAGCTCCGAGTGCACGACCATGACGTCGACGCCGGACGCGATGAGGTCGGGGTAGGCCAGCCCGACGTGGTCGAGGAAGCCCGTGAAGGCCTCGTCGAACCAGGTCAGGTAGTGCCCGTTGAACACGACGCCCTGCTGGTCGATCTCCGCGTAGCGCGGGACGACGGGGAACGCATACGTCATGGGGTCGAGCTCCGCTCCGCTCCGTCTCCCGAAGTCACTGGCGCAGCTCCGGGAAGTCCTCGTCGCGGAACTCGCCGTCGGGCGCGGCGTCGGCCGACGTGCCGGGACGCCGCTCGTTCTCGCGGCCCCGCAGCTCGACCCGCCGGATCTTGCCCGAGATCGTCTTGGGCAGCTCGTAGAACTCGAGGCGCCGCACCCGCTTGTAGGCGGGCAGGTTCTCGCGCGCGTGACGCAGGATCGCCAGCGCCGTGTCGCGCGAGGGCTCGAAGCGCGACGAGAGGACGACGTACGCCTTCGGCACGGCCAGGCGCAGCGGGTCGGGCGACGGGACGACCGCGGCCTCGGCGACCGCCTCGTGCTCGATCAGCACGCTCTCGAGCTCGAAGGGGCTGATCCGGTAGTCGGACGCCTTGAACACGTCGTCGGAGCGGCCGACGTAGGTGATGTAGCCGTCCGCGTCGCGGGAGCCGACGTCGCCGGTGTGGTAGACGCCGCCGGCGAAGACCTCGTCGTTGCGCTCGTCGTCGTCCTTGTAACCGACCATGAGCCCGAGCGGGCGGTCGGTGAGGTCGATGCAGATCTCGCCCTCGTCGGCGCGCTCGCCGGTCACCGGGTCGACCAGCACGATCGGGTAGCCGGGCAGCGGGCGGCCCATCGAGCCGTCCTTCACGGGCTGGCCGGGCGGGTTGCCGATCTGCAGCGTCGACTCGGTCTGCCCGAAGCCGTCGCGGATCGTCATGCCCCAGGACTCGCGGACCTGCTCGATGACCTCGGGGTTCAGCGGCTCCCCGGCGCCGACGAGCTCGCGGACCGGGATCTGCACGCGGGTCAGGTCGGCCTGGATGAGCATCCGCCACACCGTGGGCGGCGCGCAGAACGTGCTGACGCCCTTCTCGACCAGGACGTCGAGCAGCTTGTCGGCGTCGAACTTCGTGTAGTTGTAGATGAAGATCGTCGCCTCGGCGATCCACGGCGCGAAGACGTTCGACCACGCGTGCTTGGCCCAGCCCGGCGAGGCGACGTTGAGGTGCACGTCGCCGGGCTGCAGGCCGATCCAGTACATCGTCGACAGGTGCCCGACGGGGTAGCTCGTGTGCGTGTGCTCGACGAGCTTCGGCTTGGACGTGGTGCCGCTGGTGAAGTACAGCAGCAGCGTGTCGCTGCCCTTGGTGGGGCCGTCCGGCGTGAACTCGGCCGGGGCGTCGTAGGCGGCGGCGAAGTCGAGCCAGGGCTCGGTGATCCGGTCCCCGACGGCGATCCTGGTGTACTCGCCGGGAACGTCGTCGAACTTGTCGACGTCGGCGTCCCGGACGATCACGTGGCGGGCGTTGCCGCGGTCGATGCGGTCGCGCAGGTCGGCGGCGCCCAGCATCGGCGTCGACGGGATGAGGATCGCCCCGAGCTTCATCGCGCCGAGGATCGACTCCCAGAGCTCCACCTGGTTGGCGAGCATCAGGATGATCCGGTCGCCGCGGCGCACCCCCTGGGCGCGCAGCCAGTTGGCGACCCGGTTCGAGCGCTCGCTCATGTCGGCGAAGGAGTACGTGGTCTCCCGGCCGTCCTCCTCGACGATCCACAGCGCGGGGCGCTGGGCGGAGCCGGGGTCGGCGCCGATGGCGTCGAAGTGCTCGAGGGCCCAGTTGAACTCGTCGAGCTGCGGCCAGCGGAAGTCACGCAGGGCCGCGTCGTAGTCGGTGCGTCGTTCGAGCAGCTCGTCCCGCGCCCGTCGGAACTCCGTCGCGGACTTGCTGAGCTCGGGCACTGCGGTGACCTCCTACGTGACGCCGGTGGCGAGGCGGTTCTACCACCTCGCCACCGGCGCAGGGAGACGGAGCGCAGCGTGAGCCCGACCCGTGGGACGAGGTCCCCGCTACTTGAACAGCTTCCGCAGAATGATCAGCCCCACGAGCGCGCCGGCGGCGTAGACGGCGTACTTCACCTTGGGGTCGGCCCACTTCTGCGCGGCCATCTCCTTGCCCTGCTCCGAGAGCCGCTGCGGGTTGGCCCGCTCCGACAGCTCGTCGAGGGCGCCGGCGAGCGCCTCACGCGCCTGCTGGATCTCCTTCTCGATGGCGTCCGTGTCCCGTGCCACGGCACCTCCCCTGTGGTCGTCGGTCGCGCTGACCGTCGCTCTGTTCGCGACCGGCCGGTGGTCGGCGGCTATCCTGCCCGCCCGTGACCGCCGATACCCGCCTGGCCCCCGGTCAACCCGCACCGGACTTCTCGCTGACCTCCGATCAGGGGGCCACGGTGTCCCTCGCGGACCACCGCGGGCACCGCGTCCTCGTGTACTTCTACCCCGCCGCGATGACCCCGGGGTGCACCAAGGAGGCCTGCGACTTCCGCGACAACCTGGCGACGTTCGACGACGCGGACGTCACGGTGCTGGGGATCTCGCCGGACAAGCCGGAGAAGCTCGCGAAGTTCCGCGAGAAGGAGGGCCTGACCTTCCCGCTGCTCTCCGACCCCGACCGGTCGGTCATGCAGGCGTGGGGCGCGTTCGGCGAGAAGACGATGTACGGGAAGACGACGACCGGTGTGATCCGGTCGACCTTCCTCGTCGACGCCGAGGGGAAGATCGAGGAGGCGCAGTACGGCGTGAAGGCCACCGGCCACGTGGGCCGGTTGCTGCGCGATCTGAAGCTGTAGGTGCCGGCGGAGGGATTCGAACCCACACTGTCGCGGTCCTAGGCCGCGTGCCTCCTGCCGTTGGGCTACGCCGGCTCTGCCATTTGGTCTACCTCTTCCGGCCGCGGGAGCACCACGTCTCGGTCTGCGAGTGACAGTTGCCGCAGAGGATACGGAGGTTCTCGAGGCGGTTGTCGGTGTGGTCGCCGTTGACGTGATCGAGTTGGAGGGGCAGCTGCTCCCCTCGCCAATCGCTGAGGCCACACAGCTCGCAGCGCGCCTCCTTCAGCCCTGCGCGGACGAGTCGGCGCCGGACCGTCGCCGAGCTCGCCGTGGATCGCTCCACCAGCAGCTCTTCGAGCGTCGTCCTCGGACGGAAGGGCATCTTCCGACCCTTCATCGACGCCCGTCCGGTGAAGTGCGACGTGTCGAGGCCGAGATGGGCGATCCGGGCCCTGATGTAGCGGTGCATGCCACCGCTGGGCGTGTAGCCGAGCTCCCGGAGGACGTCCGAGTACGTCGACACGCGGGCGACCACGCCGACGAGGTCCTCGTCCGTCCACTCCCCTCGGCGACGAGTCCGGGGCGACAGGTCGAGATGCGACGTGTCGAGGCCGAGTCGGCGGATGTGCGCGAGGAGGACGCGGTAGCCGCCGGGGGTGATGCCCAACGCGAGGTGCACCTGGCGCAGGGTCGTACTGGCGGCGACGGCCTCGCGGAGCTGCTCGTCGGTCCAGGATCGTGCTCGCGGCATGACCCCATTCTCGTCGAACACGTGTTCGAGCAGGGGTCGTTCCGCGGAACTCCTACAGGAACGCCCGGACCGCCGCCGCGACCTCGTTCGCCGCTTCCAGGGGCACGAAGTGCCCGACGTCCTCGAGGTGGTGCACCCCGCGCAGGTCGGTGAACGCGCGGTCCAGCCCGTCGGCCAGCCGGGGCGGGAAGAGCGGGTCCTGGTCGCCCCAGAGCACGGTGGTCGGCACGGTGACCGGGGGCGGCGGGTCCTGGTCGCGCATCGCCAGCGCCGTGCGCAGGGTCGCCGACCCCGAGCGGTACCAGTTCACCGACACCGTGAACGCCCCCGGGCGCGCGTAGGCCTCCACGAGCTCGTCGGTGACCGCCGCGATCCCGCGGGCGCCCCAGTGCGACCAGAAGTGCTCCAGGTAGGTGCGCACCGCCTCCGCCGAACCGTCCACCAGCCGCGAGGCGAGCTCGAGCTGGTGGAAGTCCTGGTACCAGAACTCGGCGCGGTGGTCGTCGTCCAGCGACGCCGCCGCCGACCCCGGGTGGATCGCGTTGCCCAGCACGAGCGCCCGGACCCGCTCGGGCGCGGTCCGGGCGAGGTGGGCGGCCGTCGTCGACCCCACGTCGTAGCCCACGAGCACGGCGGACTCGAAGCCCAGGTGGTCCATCAGCTCGAGCACCGCGGCACCCTGGGCGTCGCGACCGAAGTCGGTGGCCGGGCGCTCGACGTCGGCCGGGCCGAACGAGGCGCCGAAGCCGAGCAGGTCGGGGACGACGACCTGGGCGTCGCGCTCGAGCAGCGGCAGCAGGGCGCGGTAGTCGGACGCGGCGCCGGGCCAGCCGTGCAGGCAGACCACCGGGACGCCGGCGCCCTCGTGGGCGTACGAGATCACGTGATGCCGAGTACCCGGAATCCCGCGTGCGACGACAGTCGTCGTGCCATGTGGCCCTGCTCGCCGAGCCAGCGCGCGAGCGAGTCCGACCCGAGGTTCTTGCTCACGACCAGGTACGACGACCCGTCGACGCGCGGCAGCCAGCGCAGCAGCAGCTCGTGCAGCGCGGCCTTGCCCGATCGGATCGGCGGGTTCGACCAGAGCTCGGCGAAGCGGACGTCGTCGGGCACCTCGTCGGGCCGGCAGGCGCGCACGTTCGTCAGGCGCGCGGCGGCCGCGTTGGCCCGCACGAGGTCCAGCGCGCGGTCGTTGACGTCCACCGCCCAGACCGTCACGGCGGGACGCTGCGCGGCGATCCAGAGCGCGATCGGGCCGTAGCCGGACCCGAGGTCGAGCACGTCGCCGGACTCGACGGGGTCGGGGGCGTTCTCGAGCAGCACCCGGGTGCCCTTGTCGAGCCGCCCGCGGGAGAACACGCCGGAGTCGGTGGTGAGGTCGAGCGCGACCCCGCCGATCTCGAGCCGGAACGGGACCGGGTCGGACGGCGAGGTCGGCTGCTCGGAGAAGTACTGGTCGGTCACGAGACCTCGGACAACCGTGGGATCAGGCCCCGCAGTGCGCGCGAGCGGTGCGAGACCGCGTCCTTCTCGTCGGGGGCCATCTCCGCCGAGGTGCGGGACTCGCCCTCGGGGACGAACGCCGGGTCGTACCCGAAGCCGTTCGTGCCACGCGGGAGGCGGATGAGGCTCCCGGGCCAGCGCTCGACGACGACGATCTCGCGGCCGTCGGGGTGCGCGGCGGCCGCGGCGCACACGAAGGCGGCGCCGCGCCGGTCCTCCGGGACGTCGGCCATCTGGTCGAGGACGAGCGCGAGGTTCGCGGCGTCCCGTTCGACCCGCGCGCCCCCGCGGCCCGACCAGCGCGCCGACAGCACGCCCGGCATCCCGTTCAGCGCGTCGACGGCCAGCCCGGAGTCGTCGGCGACGGCGACCAGCCCCGTCGCCCGCGCGGCGTCGCGGGCCTTGGCCAGCGCGTTCTCCTCGAACGTCGCGCCGGTCTCGGGCGCCTCGTCGAACGCGGGGACGTCGTCGAGGCCGACCACCTCGAGGCCCGACGTCAGCCGGCGCAGCTCCGCGAGCTTGGCGTCGTTGCGGGTGGCCAGCAGCACCTTCACGGCAGCTCCCCCGGGTACGGCTCGGCGAGCGCGGCGGTCTGCAGCTCGGTGAGCCGGGCGCAGCCGGCGAGCGCCGAGTCGAGCATCGCGTCGAGGGTGGCGCGGGTGTAGGTGGCGCCCTCGCCGGTGCCCTGGACCTCGACGAGCGTGCCGGTGTCGGTGGCCACGACGTTCATGTCGACCTCGGCGCGCGAGTCCTCCTCGTACGGGAGGTCGAGGCGCACGCGGCCGTCGACGACGCCGACGGAGACCGCGGCGATCGAGCACGACAGCGGCTGGGGGTCGGCGAGGCGCTTGTGGTGGCGCAGCCAGGTCACGGCGTCGGCGAGCGCCACGTAGGCGCCGGTGATCGCCGCCGTGCGGGTGCCGCCGTCGGCCTGAAGCACGTCGCAGTCGAGCTGGATGGTGTTCTCGCCGAGCGCGCGCAGGTCGATCGCGGCCCGCAGCGCGCGACCGACGAGGCGGCTGATCTCGTGGGTGCGCCCGCCGACGCGGCCCTTCACCGACTCGCGGTCGCTGCGGGTGTGCGTCGCCGACGGCAGCATCGCGTACTCCGCGGTGAGCCAGCCGAGCCCGCTGCCCTGGCGCCAGCGCGGGACGCCCTCGGTGACGCTGGCCGCGCAGAGGACCGTGGTCTGCCCGAACGAGACGAGCACCGACCCGGCCGGGTGCTGCTGGAAGCCGCGCTGGATCGTGATCTCGCGGAGCTCGTCGTCCGCCCTGCCGTCGCTGCGTGCCACGGGCGACCACCCTAGGAGCCACCCGGCACCCCGGGGTCGGTCGGGCTAGCTTGGACGGTCGTGCGTACCGAGGGCCGGACCGGGCTCGTGCTGTTCGCGAGCTGCCTGGCGCAGTTCATGGTCGTGCTCGACGTCTCGATCGTGAACGTCGCGCTGCCGTCGATGCGCGACGCCCTCGGGTTCGACGCCGAGGGCCTCGCCTGGGTGATCAACGCCTACACGCTGGCGTTCGCCGGGTTCCTGCTGCTCGGGGGCCGTGCCGCGGATCTCTTCGGACGCCGGCGCGTGTTCCTCGTCGGGCTCGGGCTCTTCGGTCTGGCGAGCCTCATCGGCGGGATGGCGAACCACCCCGCGCTGCTGCTCGCGGCCCGCGCCGTGCAGGGGCTGGGCGGGGCGGTCCTCTCCCCCGCCTCGCTCGCGATCCTGCAGACGACCTACCCCGAGGGCGCGTCCCGCTCGCGGGCGTTCGGGTGGTGGGCGGCGATGGGCGGGGTCGGCGGCGCCGCGGGCGGGCTCGCCGGCGGCCTGCTCGTCGGGCTGCTGAGCTGGCGCTGGATCTTCTTCGTCAACGTGCCGGTGGTGGTCCTGACCGCGGTGCTGACCCTCGCCGTGGTCCGCGAGACCCGCGACGAGAGCCGCCCGGGACTCGACGTCACGGGGGCCGTGCTGGTGACGTCGGGGCTGGTCGCGCTCGTGTACGGGGTGGTGTCGCTCGAGTCGGAGCCGTGGGTGTCGCCGCAGGTCCTCGGCGCGATGGCGCTGGCCGTCGTCCTGCTCATCGCGTTCGTGGTGTCCCAGCGGCGCAGCAGCCACCCGCTCGTGCCGCTGTCGGTGTTCCGCCTGCGCTCGGTGTCGACCGCCAACGTCGTCATCCTGCTCATCACGTCGGCCATGTTCTCGATGTGGTTCTTCGTCTCGCTGCACATGCAGGACGTGCTGGGCCTCGACGCGCTGACCGCGGGCCTGGCGTTCCTGCCGCAGTCGTTCTCGGTGGTCATCGGCTCGCAGATCTCGTCGCGGCTGCTGCCGCGCGTCGGTCCGCGGGCGGTGCTCGTCGGGGGCGGCACCCTGACCGCGGCGGGCTTCGCCTGGTTCGCCTTCCTCACCCCGACCGAGAGCTGGGCCGCCGGCATCCTCGGACCCGGCATCGCGGTGACCCTCGGGATCGGCCTCGTCTTCCCGGCGGTGACGACGGCCGCGACGACCGGCGTCGACGGCGGGCTCGCGGGCCTGGTCAGCGGGCTCGTGACGACGTCGCGGCAGATCGGCGGCGCGGTCGGGCTCTCGGTGCTCTCGACGCTCGCGGCGGCGCACACCGCGTCGCTGGTGGCCGCGGGGACGGCGGCGCCGGTGGCGCAGACGGCGGGGACGACGCGCGCGTTCGCCGTGTCGGCGGTCGTCGTCGCGGCGGCGGTCGTCGTGGCGCTGTTCGTGCCGGCGCCGAGCCGCGCCGCCGACCAGGAACCGGCGCGCGTCTAGCGTCGGCGTGTCGCGCAGCGAGCGTGTGGCGATCCTGGTGATGAGTACCAGCGATGCCGCATCGCTCGCACTCCCCTAGATCGTGTAGTGCCCGTCGGGGACGACCAGCTCGGTGGGGCCGGAGAACTCCTCGCGGGCCTCGGCGAGCAGGGCCGGGCCGTCGGCCCACGCCGGCACGTGCGTCAGCAGCAGGCGCTCCACCCCGGCCTCGCGGGCCGTGCGGCCGGCCTGGCGCCCGGACAGGTGCACGCCGGGCGGGCGCTCGGGGCCGTCGCTCCACGTCGACTCGCAGAGCAGGACGTCCGCGCCGCGCGCGAGCTCGACCAGCTCGCGGCAGGGGCCGGTGTCGCCGGAGTAGACGAGCGAGCGGCCCTCGTGCTCCAGGCGGATGCCGTAGGCCTCGCAGGGGTGGTCGACCGGCGCGCTGGTGAGGGCGACGGGGCCGATCGCGCCCGGGCCCTGGGCGAAGGGGCGGTAGGTGAAGACGTCGCTGAGGTCGGTGGCCACGCGCTCGTCGGACGACGGGGCGTAGGCCACGGCCAGGCGGACCTCGGTCTCCGTGGGCCCGTGCAGCGGGACGACCTTGCCGGGGCCGTCGGGGTGGTAGCGCTGGTGGACGATCAGCCCGGAGACGTCGGCGCAGTGGTCCGGGTGGAGGTGCGAGAGGACCAGGGCGTCCAGGTCGAACGGGTCCATGTGGCGCTGGAGGGCACCGAACGCGCCGTTGCCGAGGTCGAGCACCAGGGACGTGTCGCCCGCGCGCACGAGATAGCCCGAGGCCGGGGAGTGCGGGCCGGCACCGCTGCCGGAGCATCCCAGGACGATCAGTTCCACGCGCGCACCCTACGGGCCGGACCTACCCGAACGCACAGGCCCGGCGCGACCCCGCAGGTCACGGATCGAGCACGGTCCCCGCGGGTCAGGGCACGGCGGGCGTGTCCGACGGCCCGGTCCGCCTGCGGTCGGCGGCGACCGTCATCCGGGCGGCGAGCACCCCGCCGATCGCGCCGCAGAGGTGCGCCTGCCAGGAGATGCCGGGATTGCTCGGGAACACGCCGAGGAGGAGGCCGCCGTAGATCAGGAAGAGGACGACGGCCACGACGATCTGGGCCGCCGAGCGCGCGAAGAAGCCGCGGACCAGCAGGAACGCGAACCAGCCGAAGATGATGCCGGACGCGCCGATGGTGGAGCCGGGGCTGCCGATGAGCCAGGTGCCGACGCCGCTGACGATCCAGATCACGGCGGTGACCGCGATGAACTGGCCGAGCCCGCCCGCGAGCACGAGGAACCCGAACACCAGCAACGGCACGGTGTTGCTGGCCAGGTGCTCGAAGCCGCCGTGCAGCATCGGCGCCCAGAGGATGCCGCCGAGCCCCTCGAGGCTGCGCGGCACGATCCCGTCGTCGTCGAGGCCCTGCGGCGGGTCGAGCGCGACGAACACCGTGCGGTCGGCGAGCTCGATGAGCCAGAGCAGCGCCACGATCCCGACCATGAGGATCGCCGCCCGCAGCGGCTGCGCGGGCAGGATGCGAGGCGAGGGGCGCGCCGGGCTCGTCACGCCCTCGACAGTACGACGACCCGCGCCGGATCCCTGTGGGTTCCGACCCCGAGGTTTCCCGGGGACTCAGCCCCTGGACGCGGCGCCGCACGTCGACACACCACGCGACGGAGGAGCGTGGGGTGTCGAACCGGCTTGCCGCGAGGCTAGGCCCAGAGCTGGCCCTCGAGCGCCTCGGCGGCCTCCTCGAGCGTGCCGCTGTAGGCCCCGGTGGACAGGTACTTCCACCCGCCGTCGCACACCACCATGACGATGTCCGCCTCATCGTCCGCGCCTGCGGCCTTCTCGGCCTGGGCGAGGGCGGCGTGCAGGATCCCGCCGGTGGAGATGCCCGCGAAGATGCCCTCCTGCTCGACGAGCTGGCGGGTGCGGCGCAGGGCGTCGTAGGCCCCGACGGAGTACCGGCCGGTGAGCACGTCGGGGTCGTAGAGCTCGGGCACGAAGCCCTCGGCGATGTTGCGCAGGCCGTAGACGAGCTCGCCGTAGCGGGGCTCGGCGGCGATGATCTGCACGTCGGGCTTGTGCTCGCGCAGGTAGCGGCCGGTGCCGACGAGCGTGCCGGTGGTGCCGAGGCCCGCGACGAAATGGGTGATCGTCGGCATGTCCCGCAGGATCTCCGGCCCGGTGCCCTCGTAGTGCGCGAGCGCGTTGGCCGGGTTGCCGTACTGGTAGAGCATCACCCAGTCGGCGTGCTGGGCGGCGATCTCCTTGGCCGTGGCCACGGCCTGGTTCGACCCCCCGGCGGCCGGCGAGAAGATGATCCGCGCGCCGTACATCTCGAGCAGCTGGCGCCGCTCGGCCGAGGTGTTCTCGGGCATGACGCAGACCAGCTCGTAGCCCTTGAGCTTGGCCGCCATCGCGAGCGAGATGCCGGTGTTGCCCGACGTCGGCTCGAGGATGGTGCAGCCGGGGGTGAGCCGGCCGTCGGCCTCGGCGGCCTCGATCATCCGCAGCGCCGGCCGGTCCTTGATCGAGCCCGTCGGGTTGCGGTCCTCCAGCTTCGCCCAGAGACGCACGTGCGGCGCCGGCGAGAAGGACGGCAGGCCGACCATGGGCGTGTCGCCCAGGGCGTCGATCAGGGAGTCGTACCGGGCCATGGGCCTCTCCTGGAGCGCGGTGGTGCGCTGGTCAGCGAGCCCCGCCCGCGACCGCGGGCAGGATGGTGACGGTGCCGCCGTCGGGGACCTGCGCGTCGAGGCCGCCGCTGAAGCGCACGTCCTCGTCGTTCACGTACACGTTGACGAACCGGTGCAGCGCGCCGTCGGTGACCAGCCGGTCCTTGATGCCGGGGTGGTTGGCCTCGAGGTCGGTGATGACGTCCTGGAGCGTCGAGCCCTCGGCCTTGACCTGCTTCTCACCGCCGGTGTGGGTGCGCAGGATGGTCGGGATCGAGACGGTGGCGGACACGGATTCCCTCCGGGTGCATGACGAGCGGACGTGGTTGAACGAACAGCGTGCCACGGGGGCACGGCATTCCGTGACCCGTCGACGACGGGTCGCGCATGCCTCAGGAGCCGGCGTGGTCCGGGACGTCGTCGGTACCGGTGTGGGCGAACATGTAGTTCTCCACGACCTGCACCTCCTCCTCGGTGACCTCGCCGTCGACGATGCGGTACGAGCGCAGCTCGTGCTGCTCGGGATCGCGGGTGCCCACCAGCACGTAGTGCGCGAACGGCTCCTGGGCGAGCGAGATGTCGGTGCGCGACGGATAGGGCTCGGTCGCGGTGTGGGAGTGGTAGACGACGACGGGGATCTCGTCGTTCGTGTCCATCTCCTTGTAGACCTTCAGCTGCTCCATCGAGTCGAAGCGGTAGAAGGTCGGCGAGCGCTCGGCGTTCTCCATCGGGACGAAGCGCTCCGGACGGTCGGAGCCGTCGTCGGGGCCGGCGAGGATGCCGCAGGCCTCGTCGGGGTGGTCCCGACGGGCGTGCGCGACCATCTGCTCGACGAGGTCGGCCCGGATCACCAGCACGACATCGAGGATACGGGGAACGACGTCGCTCAGCCCGTCAGCATCGTCACGCCGCCGTCACGCCATCAGCGTCGACACCAGCGAGTCCTGCAGCCACGTCAACCAGTGGTAGACGGGCAGGTGGTCGGCGCGAGGGTCGTCGGCGGGGAGCTGCTCGGGCATGTCCTCGGTCACCTCGAGGGCCACGCCGAGCGCGAGGCGCACGTCGTTGACCGCGGCCAGCCACTCCTCGGCCTGCGACGGTGCCAGCTCGACGCGGCCGCCACCGGCGGGGCAGGTCGCGAGGACGGTGGCGATCGCGTCCAGCTTGGCCTCGATGAGCTCGGGCTCGTTGACCGAGCGCAGGGCCGCGGACAGCTCGCCGGCGTCCTCCTCGCCCGACGAGGCGAAGTCGGGCAGCAGGCGCGCCAGCACCGGGTCGTCGGGCGGCGTCGACGGGCCCGTGCGGATGCCGGTGATGGCCGCGAGCTCGTCCTCGGGCGCCGCCTCGTTGCGGCCGGTGAGCATCTGCTCGACCTGGCCCATCAGGCCGCGCAGCACCGACGCCTCGGGGCGCTCGAGCACCGCGACGTAGCGGACGCGGTCGCCGCGCCCCTGCCTCTTCCAGGCCTTCAACGCGGCTAGCTCGCCCGCTGCATCGTGGCCCAGAGCCCGGCCGCGTGCAGGCGCGAGACGTCGCCCTCGACCTTCTCGCGGCTGCCCGACGAGACCGTCGCCCGGCCCTTCTGGTGGACGTCCATCATCAGCGCGGTGGCCTTGGCCTTGTCGTAGCCGAAGAGCTTCTGGAACACGTAGGTCACGTACGACATGAGGTTGACGGGGTCGTTCCAGACGATGGTCTGCCACGGGGTGTCGGCCAGGGTCGCCTCGTCGACGGACTCCTCGGTCCGTTCGTCGATGTCCGGTTCGGCCGGGGCGGACAGAACGACCTCCATGCGCTCCATGGTGCCACCTAGGGTGGTCGCCGTGACCTTCCCGGGGCCGAGCACAGCGCTCCTGACCGACCAGTACGAGCTCACGATGCTCGACGCCGCCCTCGCCGACGGCACGGCGACGCGGCGCTGCACGTTCGAGGTCTTCGCGCGCAGCCTGCCCCACGGGCGGCGCTATGGCGTGGTCGCGGGCGTGCCGCGTCTGCTCGACGCGATCGCCCGGTTCACGTTCGACGAGGCCGAGGTGGCCGTGCTGCGCGGCGCGGGCGCGGTCAGCGAGCGGGCGGCGGAGTTCCTCGACGGGCACCGCTTCGCCGGCGACGTCAGCGGCTATCCCGAGGGCGAGCTGTACTTCCCGGGCTCGCCGGTGCTCTCGGTCAGCGGGACGTTCGCGGAGTGCGTGCTGCTCGAGACGCTCGCGCTCTCGGTGCTCAACCACGACTGCGCGATCGCCTCCGCCGCGGCCCGCATGACCACGGCCGCGAACAGCCGCCCGCTGATCGAGATGGGCTCGCGGCGCACCCACGAGGAGGCCGCGGTGGCCTCGGCGCGCGCGGCCTACCTCGCCGGGTTCCAGGCGACGTCGAACCTCGAGGCCCACCGCCGCTTCGGGGTGCCGACCACGGGCACCAGCGCCCACGCGTTCACCCTGCTCCACGACACCGAGGCCGACGCGTTCCGCGCGCAGATCGAGGCGCTCGGCGTCGGGACGACCCTGCTCGTCGACACCTACGACATCACCCAGGGCATCGCCACCGCGATCGAGGTCGCGGGCCCCGAGCTCGGCGCCGTGCGGATCGACTCCGGCGACCTCGGGGTGATGGCCCAGCGCGCCCGCGCCCAGCTCGACGGGCTGGGGGCCACGAACACCCGCGTGGTGATCTCCGGCGACCTCGACGAGCACTCGATCGCCTCGCTGCGCGCCGAGCCCGTCGACGCCTACGGGGTCGGCACGTCCGTCGTCACCGGGTCCGGCGCCCCGACCGCCGGCATGGTCTACAAGCTCGTCGAGGTCGAGGGACGCCCGGTCGCGAAGCGGAGCTCGTCGAAGGAGTCGCGGGGCGGGGCGAAGTCGGCGCTGCGCCGGCACAAGCCGACCGGGACCGCCGTCGAGGAAGTCGTGCACCGGCTCGACGCCGACGTCGAGGTCGGCGAGCACGACCGCGTCGTCCCCGTCCCCCTGCTGCGCAAGGGCGAGCCGGCCGGGGAGCTCCCGAGCCTCGACGAGTCCCGCGAGCACCTGCGCCGCGGCCTCGTCGCCGTGCCCTGGGAGGGGCTCAAGCTCTCGCGCGGCGAACCCGCCATCCCGACGACCTTCGTCCTCTGACCGCGCGCCGGCTCTGCGGAGCGAGGGACTCCCTCGCTGCGTCCCGGGCAGCGAACGTGACCCTCGCTCCACGCTCAGGCGGGTCAGGGCGCGCCGAACAGGGGTGACGGGTCGGCGTCCTCGGGGGTCGGGGCGGTCGTGACCGGTGGCGTGGGCTCGGTGGTGGCGGGGGTCGTGGTCGTCGGAGCCGTCGTGGGTGCCGGTCGCGCGACCGACGGGGCGGGTGCCGGGGTCGCGGGCGGGCTCGCCGGCGCGATCGCCAGGGCGTCGGGGCCCGGTTCGGTCGGCACACCGGGGACAGCGGAGGAGACGGGCGCGGGCAGCTCCGGCGCCGGGGCGCCCGCGGCGTACGCCGCCTCGATCGCGAGGACCTGCGCCACGTAGGCGTCGGAGCGGTTGTAGGCGAAGACCGCCGCGGCGCGCTGCCCCGGGTCGGAGAGGTCCGGGCCGCCGGCGCAGAGGTGCCGCCCGCTGCCGACGGCCGCGTCGTCGACGTCGTCGACGTCCGCCGCACCGTCACCGTCGCCGTCGGCGCCGTAGGTCTGCCAGCTCGACGGCAGGAACTGCATCGGGCCGGCCGCGAGGTCGACGCCGGGGTCGCCGTCGAGGCGCCCGGCGTCGGTGTCGACGAGGAACGGGTGCCCGCCGGTGCCGTCGAGGCGCGGGCCGCGGATCGGGGCGAGCGTGCGCCCGTCGACGCTGACCGCCCCTCCGCCGGCGTGGTCGGACTCGACGCGCCCGATCGCCGCGACCAGCGTCCACGGCAGCCGGCAGGACGGCGCGGAGGTGCCGAGGGCGCTCTCGGCCCCGCGGTAGGCCTGCAGCACGCGGCCGGGGATGCCGGTGGCGTCGACGGGACCGGCGGCCGCGGGGATCGGGGCCGGGGGCGTGGGAGGCGGGGTCCACGCCCCCGGCGCGACGCCGGTCGCCCCGAGGGCACCGACGTCGATCGGGGCCGGCGCGATCTGCGCCGACGGGTGCGGCACCGCCTCGGTCCCGGGCAGGCCGAACGACACGGCGGCGGCCAGCACCGGGATCGCGAGCACGCTGGCCGCGAGCAGCGCCGTCCGGCGCCGCTCGGGCACCGGCGGGTCGGTGAGGTCGAGCTCCTCGGGAGGACGGTCGAGCTCCTCCGGGAGGGGCCGCCAGGTCGTCGTCACGGTGCCCTCAGCCGAAGGCGACGTCGCCCGGCACGAGGAGCGTCTCCACGGCCGGGAACACGACGGTCATCAGCAGCAGGACCACGGCGGCGGCCGCGAGCACCGCGAGGGCGACCCGCAGCGCCGGCGGCCCGGGCAGCAGCGTCCAGAGCTTCTCGTACACGGCGTCCTCCTCCTCAGTTCGCCAGCTCGGCGGGCGCCCCGCCGCCCGGCACGCGGGGCACGAACCGGTCGAGCACCCCGTGCACGACCAGCCGCTGGCGGGCCGAGAACTTGGGGTGGCAGGTCGTGAGCGTGATCAGCGACCCGGCCGGGGCGGCGCCGGGGCGGTTCGGCACCGCAGCGATGACGCCGACGTCGCGCGGGGTGACGATCTCCTCGCCCGGCACCCCGTCGATCGGCGCGAGTCCCCGGCACTGCGGCGCCCGCCCACGTCCCGTCGCCCACGTGGCGGCCTCGTCCGCGTGCGGCAGCACCCGGTACACCGCCCAGCCCTGCGCGGTCTCGACGACCAGCGGCGCGCAGGACTCCAGCTCGCCGAGGTCGTTGAACGGCGCGCCCCGCCCGACCCGGTGCCCGGCGACGGCGAAGTTGCCGGGCAGCCCGGGCTGCGCCGACCCGGTGTAGTGACCGGGGCCCGTGCGCAGGTCGTCCTGCGACGTGCCCTCGACCACCACCCACGAGTGCCCCGCGCCGAGCGACGGGATCGTCAGGCGCGCCGTCGGCGTGCCCTCCTCCGGGGCGGCCGTCGCGACGGGTGCGGCCGCGGTCGGCGCGCCCACCCAGGACCGCGCGAGCTCCTCGGACGCGGTCTGCTGGCGGTCGGCGGTCATCCAGTTCGTGACCCACACCTCGTAGACCACGAACAGCACCAGGACCACGCCGATCGTCACGAGGATCTCCCCCGCCCACCGGAGCCGGCGGTCGGTCCGGTCGGGCGCCGGCGGGAGGGGCGCGACCTCGTCGTCGCGGAGATCGCGTGTCGTCTGCTCGCTCATCCCTGCATCCCCCCGTGCACCCGACGACGGCGACGCGCGACCAGCAGCAGCCCGATCCCGCCGCCCACGAACAGCAGCCCCGCGATGAAGATCGGCAGAACCCAGACGCCGGTGTAGGCCAGCCAGCCCCCCGGTGGGGTGATGTCGGGCGACGGGGCGGTCGCGCCGGCCGCGGCGGTGGTGCTGTTCGAGGCGTCGCTCGAGGAGCCGGCCGACGCGCTGCCGCCGGTGTTCGTGGTCCCCGAGCCGCCGGGGATCGGCATGTCGCCGGAGCCGGGGCCCTGACCTGGTCCGTCACCCGGCCCCCCGGGATCACCAGGACCGCCCGGTCCGCCCGGTCCGCCCGGTCCGCCCGGGCCCCCGGGTCCGCCCGGTCCGCCCGGTCCGCCCGGTCCGCCCGGTCCGCCCGGACCCCCGGGCTGGCACGGCCCGAACGCCTGCCCCGGCGGGCACGGCGGCAGCGTCCCGGTCCCCGGCGCCGACACCTGGTCGCCGTCGGGCCCGATCGACACGCGGTTGGTGAGGTCGCCCGGCGACACGACGCGGGCGGTGAGCACCAGGGTGCGGGTCTCCCCCACCGCGAGCGTCCCCACGGTCCAGACGCCGCGGCGGGCGTCGAAGGCCGGGCTGTCCGCGCCGACCACCGCGACGGTGGCCTCGGGGTCGTCCGGGTCCTGCACGCCGCGACCGGGCAGGTCGTCGACGACCGTGACGCCCGTGGCCACCGACGGCCCGTCGTTGCGCGCCGTGACGGTCCAGGTGATCGCCTCCCCGACCGGCACGTCGTCCCGGTCGGCGGTCTTGGTCACCGCCAGCGCGGTCCGGCGCGCGATCGGGTCGGACGTCTCTGCGGCGTTGTCCGCGGGGTTCGGCTCCGGGCTCGTCGCCGTGACCGTCGCCCCGTTGGCCAGCGGCGTCGCCGACGGCCCGGGGTCGACGCGCGCCGTGATCCGCACGGTCCGCTCCTGGCCGGCCGGCAGGTCCGCCAGCGGGCAGCGCACCGCGCCGCCGGTGGTGTCGCAGGAGACGTCGCCGGTCCGGACCGTGGTCACCCCGGCCGGCAGCCGGTCGGTCAGCAGCGGCGCCACGGCGGTCGCCGGGCCCGCGTTGCGGACCGTCAGCTCCCAGGTCACGTCGTCGCCGGCGACGACCGGGGTCACCGCCCGCTTGGTCAGCGCCAGGTCGGCCTGCGCCCGGACCTCCACGCCGGTCGAGGAGCCGTTGTTCGTCGGGTCCGGGTCGGTCGAGCCACCCGCCCCGACGGCCACGCCGAGCACCGGCGCGGTCGTCGCGGTCGGCGCGAGCGTGCCGCGCACCGTGATCGGGATGGTCGCGTCCGGCGGGACTGCGCCCAGGTCGCAGGTGATGCGGCCGTTCTGCACCGGCCCGCAGGTCACCCCGGCCGGAGCGTCGACGACGACGCCGGTGAGGTCCGGCGGCACGACGAGGTCGACGTACCCGCCGACCGCCGCGGACGGGCCGCGGTTGGTCACGGTGGCCGTCCACGACGCCTCCTGCCCGGGCACCGCCGACGGCGTGGTCGCCACCGTCGTGACGCCGAGGTCGGCGACCGGCGCGGCCGCGCCCGGCAGGGTCGTCGCGTTGTTCGCGGAGTCCGGGTCCGGGGTCGTCGACGTGACCGTGGCGCTGGTGGTGAGCGCGTCCGGCGACGCCGCCGGGTCGACCGTCACCGGCACCTCGACGGTCACCGTCTGCCCCGGCGCGAGCGTGCCGAGCGCGCACCGCGCGAGGTCGCCGTCGAGCGTGCACGTCCCCACCGCGGTGATCGGCTGCTTGCCGCGCAGCCCGGCCGGGAGCCGGTCGGTGACGGCGACGTCGGTGGCGGTCGACGGGCCGTTGTTGGTGACGGTCAGCGTGTGCACCGCCGCCTGCCCCGGCACCACCGGTGCGGGCGAGATCGCACTCGTGATCGCCACGTCCGCCGACCGCTCGATCGTCGCCGTGGCCGTCGCCGTCGCGTCCCCGGGCGTCGGGTCCGGCGTCGAGGACGTCACCGTCACCGTCGCCGGGCTGGCGCCACCGGGACCCGCCGGGTCGGCGACCGCGTCGATCGTGATCGTCGGCGTCACCCCCGGCGCGACGTCACCGAGGCGGCAGACCAGCGTGCCGGCCTCCACCGCGCACGTGCCCTGCGACGCGCGCGCACCCTGGATCAGCACGCCGGGCGGGTTGGGCAGGCTGACCACCACGTCGCCGGCCGTCGACGGGCCCCTCGTGCCGACCGACACCTGGTAGGTGAACGGGCTGCCCGCCGTGACCGGGCCGCTCGGGCCGACGATCCGGGTGCTCAGGTCGGCCGCGCCCGTGACGGGCGTGGCCAGCACGCTGCGGTCGTTGTCGGCGACCGGGTCGGTGGTCGCGGACGCCACCGAGACGGCGTTCTCGACCTGCCCGGTCGCGCCGGGCGCCAGGGTGCCGCTGAGCGTGAGCTCGAGCGAGCCCGGGGCCAGCGACGGGATCGTGCAGCGCGTCCCGTCGCACGTCACCCCGGCGGGCCCGCGGAACACCACGTCGGTGACGCCGTCGGGCACCAGGTCGTCGACGACGACGTCGGTCGCGGTCGACGGGCCGAGGTTGCCGACGCGCACGGTCCACGTCACCGGGCCGCCGGCGACCAGCGGGTCCGGCCCGACCGTCTGGGCGACGGCGAGGTCGGCGCCCGCGACGGCGGTGCCGCCCGCCGTGGCCGTGTTGTTGCCGGGGTCGGGGTCCGGGGTGGCGGTCGTGGCCGTCGCGGACGCGGCGACCGCGCCCGCGGCCCCCGGCGGCAGGGTGCCGGTGACGGTGACCGTCACGGCACCGTCCACGCCGGGCCGCAGGTCGCCGACGGTGCAGGTCAGCGCCGCCGCGTCACACGTCACCCCCGGCGGTGCGGTGATCCGCACGTCGGTCAGACCGGCGGGCAGGTCGAGGCGCAGCGCCGTGTCGCGGGCCGTGGACGGGCCGTCGTTGCGCAGCCCGACGGTGTAGGTCACCGGGGTGCCGGGCACCGGGTCGGCCGGTCCCGCCACCGACACCGCGAGGTCGGACGACGTCGTCACCGGGGTGCTCACGGTCGCGGTGCGGCCGCCGGCGTCCCCGGGCGTCGGCGAGGCGAGCGTCGCCGACGAGGTGATCGGACCCGTCGCGTCCGCGGTCAGCGTGCCCGCGGCGGTGATCGTCACCCGCACCGCGGCGCCGGGCCCCACAATGCCGATCCGGCAGGTCAGGGTCGTCCCGGTGACCGTGCAGGTGCCCTGCGAGGCGGTCGCCGTGACCCCCTCGAGGCCCGCCGGCAGCTCCTGGGTGATCACCACGTCGGCGGCCTCGGAGGGCCCGTTGTTCGTGGCGGTCGCCGTGTACTGCAGCGGGGTGCCCGCGACGACGGTCGGCGGCCCGGTCAGCGCGAGGGCCAGGTCCGCCTGCGCCGCGACGGGCGCGTCCAGGGTCACCGTGCCGTTCGCCGGGTCGGGGTCCCCGACCGGGGACACGAGCGCCGCGGTGATCGGCACCGACGGCCCGGGCAGCGCCGCGGACACCGCGAGCGGCAGCTCGATCGGCAGGGACCCGCCCGGGGCCACCGCCGGCACGTCGCACGAGACGGTGCGCCCGACGACACGGCAGGGCACGCCGTTCACCGTCGGCGGCGCGGTCAGCTCCACCCCGTCCGGCAGCGTCACGGTCACCGTGCCCCCCGCGGCCGAGGGGCCTGCGTTGGTGACCGTGACGGTCGCCGTCGCGGGACGCCCCGGCACCAGCGGCGAGGGCGCCACCGCCGCCGTGACGCCCAGGTCCGCGCTCGACCGGACGGTCGTGGTCGCCGCCGCGGTGTTGTTGCGCAGGTCCGGGTCGCTCGACGCCGTCGACGCCGTGACGTCGTAGGCGCGCGGCCCGGGTGCCGCGGCCGGGTCGACCCGGCCGGTGACCGTGGCCTCGATGCGGGTGCCCGCGGGCACCGTGCCGAGGGCGCAGACGAGCTGCGCCCCCGTCACGGAGCACGGAGCACCGCTGACGGCGATGTCGAGCAGGCCCGGCGGCACGTCCGCCCGGACCACGGCCTCCCGGGCGTCCGAGGGCCCGTTGTTCACCAGCACGAGCGGGAACGACACCGGCGCCCCGGCGACGACCTCGGCGGGCGGCGTCACCGTCAGCGCGAGGTCCGCGGTGTCGCCGACGGTCGACGACGCGGTCGAGGCGTTGTCGGCCGGGTCGGCGTCGGGGGTCGAGCTGGTCGCCGCGGCGGTCACCGCGACCGTGGTGGCGTCGGAGCGCAGCGTGCCCCGCGCGGTGACCGTGACCGTGGTTCCGGCGGGCACCGTGCCGAGCTCGCAGCGCACGACGCGCCCGGTCAGCGTGCAGGTGCCCTGCGAGGTGGTCACCGAGCCGCTGTCCGCGACGATCGTGTCGGGGACCGTCAGCTCCAGCACGCCGTTCTCGGCGCCCGACGGGCCGGCGTTGGTGACGTCGACGGCGAGCTCGACCGGCGCGCCGGCCGTCGGCGCACCCGAGGTCACCGCGGTCGCGACCTTGAGGTCGCCGAGCGGGGTCACCGCCGTGCTCGTCGTCGCCGTGTCGTCGGCGGGCTGCGGGTCCGGCGTGGTCGACGTGACCGCCGCGGTGTGCGCGAGCGGGCCGCCGGTGGAGGCCGGGTCGAGCAGGCCGGTCACCGTGATGACCGCCGTCGCGCCGGGCGCGAGGTCGCCCAGGCCGCACGTCGCGATCGTGCCGTCGAGCGTGCACGGCCCGGCCGAGCTGGTCGCCACGACGTCGCGCAGACCCTCGGGCACGGTGTCGGCCAGCGACGCGGCGAGCGCGGTGGAGGGTCCCTGGTTGCGGACGGTCGTCGTCCACGTGACCGGGCGGCCCGGCACCGCGGGCTCCGGCGCCACGGTCGTCGTCACGCCGAGGTCGGCGCTCGCCGTCTGCGGGGTCGTCGCCGTGGCCGTGTCGTCGGCCGGGTCCGGGTCGGGCGTGGCCGTGACCACCGACGCGGTCAGGGTGCCGTCCGGCGCGGTCGACGCGGGGTCGACGACGCCGGTGATCGTGATGTCGACGCGGCCGCCCGGCGCGATCGTCCCCAGCGGGCAGGTGACCGTCCCGTTCGCGATGTCGCAGGTCCGGCCGTCGACGGTCGCGGTGGGCTTCTGCAGCGACGGGGGCAGGGCGACGGTCGCGACGACGCCGCTCGCGGCCGACGGGCCCGCGTTGGTCGCGGTCACCGTCCAGGTCGCCGGCGCGCCGGCCGTGAGCCCCGGCGGGGCGGCCACGGCGACGCCGACACCCGCACTGGGGCCGACCCGGCCCTCACCGCTGGCGGCGTTGTTCGCGGTGTCGGGGTCGGGGGTGCTCGAGCGCACGCCGGCCCGGTCGGCCAGCGTCGGCCCGAGCACGCCGGGGTCGACCGTGCCCTCGACGGTCACGGTCGCGCCGCCGTTCGGGTCGAGGTCGCCGACGGCGCACTCGACCCGCTGCCCGGTGACCGTGCAGTCGCGGCCGGCCGCGCTCGCGCGGGTGACGACGACGCCGTCCGGGAGCGTGTCGGTGACGACGACCCCGCGGGCCGTCGACGGACCGAGGTTGTCGGCCTGCAGCGTCCAGGTCGCCGGGCGGCCCGGGACGAGCGGGTCGGGCCCGACGGCGCTGGTGACCCGCAGGTCGGCGCTGGTGCCGGTGGTCGTGCTGCTGCTCGCGGTGTTGTTGGCTCCCACCGGGTCGGTGGCGCCGCTGGTGGCGACGGTCGCCGAGGTGGACACCTCGCCCGTCGACAGCCCCGGGTCGACCGTGCCGATCACGGTGACGACGGTCTTCGCACCGGCCGCGAGGTCAGCGAGGGTGCAGTCGACCCCCGTGCTCGCGGCGTCACCCGCCGGGCGGCACGTGCCCTGCCCCGCGGCGAGCTCGGCGCCGGTGATCCGGACGCCCGCGGGCGAGCGGTCGGTCAGCGTGACGCCGGTGGCGCGCGAGGGCCCGTTGTTGACCACCGTGACCTGCCAGCGGACCTCCTGGCCCGCCGACGGGGTGCCGGCGACGCCGGTGACGGCGACGGCGAGGTCGGCCTGCGCGGTCACCGGGACGCTCGCGGTGGCCGAGTCGTTCGCGGCGTCCGGGTCGGGCAGGCGGCTGCCCGAGGTGCCGCTGATCGCGAGCGGGGTGCCGACGGCGTCCGCGGGTACGGCCACCGTGATGTCGACCGTCGCCGAGGCGCCGACCGCGAGCGTGCCGTAGGTGCAGGCGATGGCGCCCTGCCCCGGCGTGCACGTGCCGGTCGACGGTGTCGTGGACACGAGCGTCGTGCCCGCCGGCAGGCGGCTGGACGTGGACACGCCGGTGGCGACGGCCGGGCCGTTGTTGGTGGTCGTGACCCGGTAGGTGGCGTTCTGCCCGGCCACGGGCGGCCCGCCGGTCAGCGCGACGGTCGTGGCGATGTCGGCGCGCGAGGTCACCGGCTGGGTCACCGCGGCCGTGTCGTTCGCCGGGTCCGGGTCGGCGGTCCCGCTCGCGGCCGCGGTGGACACGGCGAGCGGCCCGGTCTGGGCCGGGTCGAGGCCGAGCGTGAGCTGCACGGTGGCGACCGCGCCGGGGGCGAGGCGCCCGAGCGGGCAGACGACCTCGCCGCCCGTGACCGCGCAGGTCCCGGTGCTGGCGACCGCCTCGGTCACCGTGGTGCCCGCCGGGACCGGCGTCAGCGACACCGCGTCGACCGCGTCGGACGGGCCGTTGTTGACCACCGAGACCACGTAGCCCGCGGGCTGCCCGGCCTCGGGGTTGTCGCGCTGCGGGGCCAGCGTCACGCCGAGGTCGGCGGACGTGGTGACGCGCGTGGTGGTGCTCGCGGCGCGGTCGGCCGGGGTCCGGTCGGCGGTGGGCGAGTCGACGGTCGCGCTGACGGCCACGTCGCCGGCGGGCAGGTTCGCCGGCACCAGCGCCTTGATCACCACGGGCACCGTGGTGCCGGCCGCGACGGTGTTCAGGGTGCAGGTCACGGGGCTGCCGGCCGGGTCGACGGTGCACGTCGTCCCGGGCGGCGAGGAGATCCCGCCGGGCACCACCGTGAACCCGGGCGGCAGCGGCATCGCGAAGGTGACGCCGGCCGCGTCGGACGGGCCGTTGTTGGTGACGAGCGCGGTGTAGGTCTCCGCGGTGCCCGCCCGGACCGGGTCGGGCACGCCGGTGAGCGCGAGCCGCAGGTCCGCGGCGGTCGTCACCGGGAGACTCGAGGTCGACGGGTTGTTGCCGGGCACGGGGTCGGTCACCGGCGAGGCCACCGTGGCCGCGACGTCCAGCGGCCCGGTCGCGTTGGCGGCGACGTCGACGGTCAGCGTGACCGTCGCCGACGAGCCGCCGGGCAGCACGTCCTGGGTGCACTGAACCTGCTGCCCGGTGATCCGGCACGTGCCGACCGAGGGCGCGGCGGACACCGGGGTCACGCCGGCCGGCAGGGTGATCGTGGAGCCGACCGCGCCGGCGTCCGAGGGGCCGTTGTTGCTGGTCGTGACGCGGTAGGTCGCCCGCGAGCCGGCGACGAGCGCGCCGTTGCCCAGCGAAGCCGGGTCGGCCGCCACCGCGGTGGCGAGGTCGGCGGCCTGCGTCACGGTGACGGTCGCGGTCGTGCGGGCGTCGCCGGGCGTCGGGTCGGGCACCGGGGAGGTCGCGGTGATCGCGACGGTCAGCGGGCCGGGCGGGGTGTCGGCGCCGGCGCGCGCGACGAGCACGACGTCCGCGGACGCCCCGGGCGCGAGCGTGCCGACGGGGCAGGTCACGCGCGAGGCGGTGACCGTGCAGGCGGTGCCGCCGACCGTCGCCGACACCGGGACGAGCCCGGCGGGCAGGTCGTCGACGACGAGGACGGCGCCGGCGTCGGAGGGGCCGGTGTTGGTGACCCGGAACGTGTACGTGCCGGGCTCGCCGCCGGCGACCGTGGTGGCCGGCGCGGAGACCAGCGCGGCCTTCAGGTCGGCGCGGGTCACGACGGCGGTGGCCGCCGACGCCCGGTTGTTCGACGGGCTCGGGTCGGGCAGCGCGCTCGAGGAGATCGCGGCCGCGTCGGTGAGCGGGCCCGCCGGCCGGGAGGCGTCGACGCGCACCCGCACGGTGACGGTGGCCGTGGCGTCGGGGGCGAGGTCGCCGACCCCGCACGTCACCACGCGCCCGGAGACCGAGCAGGAGCCGCCCGTGGCGCCGAGGACGGTCACGCCCTCGGGCAGCGTGTCGGTGACGGTCGCGCCGAGCCCGACGGACGGGCCGTTGTTGCGCGCGGTCAGCGTGAAGGCGGCCTCGGTGCCCGCGACGACGGTCGCCTGGTCGACGGCGGCGCTGATCGCGAGGTCCGCGGCCACCTCGACGCCGAGCGTGGACGTCGCGGCGTTGTTGCCCGTGTTCGGGTCGGTGCTGTCGCTCGTGATCTGGGCGGCGACCGTGGCCGGGCCCGGCGGGCGGGTCGGCGCCACCTGGGCGGTCACCGTGATCGGCACGTCCTGGTTGAGGGTCAGCGTCCCCACCGGGCACGTCACGACCTGGCCGGCGACCGAGCAGGTGCCCCCGGCGAACGTGGCCGACTGCGGCACGACGCCCTCGGGCAGGGTCGAGGTGACGACGGTGCGCGCCGCGTCCGACGGGCCGGCGTTGCGGGCGTCGACGACGTAGGAGGTCGACGTGCCCGCGGTGGCGGCGCCCCCGGTCAGCGTGACCGACAGGTCCGACACGCGCCGCACCGTGCTGGTCACCGAGGCCGAGTTGTTCGCGGTGCTCGACTCCGGCGTCGACGTCGCGGCCCGCGCGCTCGCGACCTGCTGCCCGGCGGGCAGCGACGACGGGGCGTCGGCGACGGCGGTGATCTGCGTGCTCGCGCCCGCCGGCAGGGTGCCGAGCTGACAGCCCGGCGGGTTGGAGGTCAGCGAGCAGCGACCCGACGTGGTGTCGACGTCCACCGGGGTCAGCCGGGTGAGGGTCGTGTCGGTGAGGGTGACGTCGCGGGCGTCGGACGGCCCGGCGTTGGTGACGGTGACCGTGTAGGTCACGCGGCCGCCGGCGTTGATCGTCGCCGGGCCCGTGGCGGTGACCTGCAGGTCGGCGAGCTGGGTCAGCGGCACCGACGCGGTCGCCGCGTTGTTGGTGGTCACGGCGTCCGGCGTCGCCGAGGAGACCGTGGACGTCGCGGCGAGCGTCGTCGCCGTGGTGCTCGAGGCGACGGCGACCACGAGGGACGCGGCGGCCGAGGCCCCGGGCGCGAGCGGCGCGGACAGCGTGCAGCTCACCGTGCCGCCGTTCGGGGCGCACGTGCCGCCGGGGATCGACGCCGAGACGAACGTGGTCCCGGCCGGCAGCGGGGTGGAGAGCACCACGCCCTCGGCCGTCGAGGGGCCGTTGTTGGTGATCGTGGCGGCGATGGTCGCGTTCCGGCCGGCCTGCACCGCGGTGCCCGACGCCGGCGTGATCGCGGTGGCGACGCCCAGGTCGGCGTTGCGGGAGACCTGCGTGGCGGCCGTCGCGACGTTGTTGGTGGTGACGTCGTCGGCGGTGTCCGAGGCGACCTGCACCGAGTTGGTCACCGCGCCGGTCGCCGTGCCCGGGGCGACGCGCGCCGTGATCGGCACCGTCAGCGACTGGCCCACCCCCGTCGACCCACCGGTGCAGGCGACCGTCTGCCCGGACGCCTGGCAGGTCGTCCCGGCGGGCGCGGCCGCCGAGACGAAGGTGACACCGGCCGGCAGCGTGTCGGTGAGGGTCGTGGTGCCGGTCGCGTTCGGCCCGTTGTTGGTGGCGCCGATGATGTAGGTGACGGTGCCGCCGGCGGCCTGCGCGGTCGGGGTCCCGGTCTTGGTCGCCCGCAGGTCGGCGAGCGCGGTGACCGGCGTGGTGACGGTGTTGCCGGAGTAGGTGTAGTTCCGGCCGATGGTCCGCGCGCGGTAGTCGAGCAGCGGCGTGTTGGCCGGTGCCGTGCCGGCGGCGGCACGGTCGAGCGTGACCCGGAACTTGAACGTCGCGGTCTGGTTCGGGGCGATCGTGCCGCCCGCGGTGGCCGTGGACCCGGACCCCATCCGCGTCCGGACGGTTCTGTCCGCAGCCGTGTACTCGCCGACGTCGTCCCCGGCCGCGTCGCTCACCGCGAGGCTGCCGCTCTGCCCGGGATTGGCCGTGCGGACGAGGCTGCCCGGCACGTAGGTCATGTTCGGCGGCAGGACGTCGCGGACGATCGCGTTGTCGGCCGAGTCCGCGCCGGTGTTGGTCATCGTGACCGTGTACTCGACGGTGTCCCCGGGCTGGGCGGGGCTGTTGCCGTTGACGTCGACGGCGGTCTTGCTGACCCCGTTGAACGAGGGCGTGAACAGGTCGATCTGCGAGGTCACGATGCCCGGGTAGTAGTAGTCGCCCGAGGTCGTCAGACGCAGAGACGTCGACGTCGCCCCGTTCGGGATGACGTTGTTGGCCGACACCCGGCCCACGTCCACCCCGAAGTTGTTCGGGTAGCCCGGCGAGCGTCCGGGCAGATCCGTCCCCGAGTCGCTGATCTTGGAGTCGAAGAAGTTGTTCGTGGCGCGGGTGTCGTCGGACAGCGCGGTGCCGTTCAGCGCCAGCGCGTCCCCGGCGGTGCCCTGGTCGCCCTCCCAGGCGACGACGCCGACCGAGGCGTTGACGGCGCCGGACGCCGGGGTGAGGAAGCCCGAGATCGGGATGTCGACGGTCGAGTTGGCCGTGGAGGTCGTGGTGACGTCGGCGAAGCCCTCGAACACCGTCAGGTTGCGCAACGGCAGCGAGGAGTTCCGGTACGCGACGACCAGCGACCAGCCGGCGTAGCGGTCGAAGCCGGTGGCCGCGGAGATGTCGCCGACCGAGTAGACGCCGTTGCCGGCGGTCCGGACGGTGTCGGTGACGTCGATCGAGCCCTGGTACGGCGCGCCGTCCGACGCGGTCGGCGTCGTCGCCGAGAAGCCCTTCGTGGTGCCTGTCAGCCCGGTGTAGGCGGTCTGACCCGGCGCTTTGAACTTCACGGCCGCGGTGTTGCCGGTCGCGGCGACGCCACTGTTGCCCGCGGTGGTGCGCCCGCCCCAGACCAGCCGCGCGTAGAGCACCTCGGAGCCGGCGGGCATCGAGAGCGTGCTCGTCGAGGAGTTCGACGTGGACGCGTCCCCGTCGACGTCGGTGAACTGCATGGCGTAGGTGTTGTTGTTCAGCGCGGTGCCGCTGGCCGTGCCCGCGCGGGCGGCCGTGCAGTTCGAGACCGACGCGGCGCAGTCCATCGAGCTGTTGCCGACGAGCGCGATCGCGCCGTTCTGCTCGGAGCTGTAGACCGCGCCGAACGGGCTCTGCACCGCGGCCTCGGCCGCCGGCGCCGCCGCGGGCACGAGCGCCGGGAGCGACACCCCCGCGACGGTCGTCGCGACGACGAGGACGATCCGGAGGATCTTCTCCCCCAGCGACCGACCCCGCCGTCGTACCTGCTGCTCGGACCCCGACCCGCGCACACTGCCCCCCGCACCGTTCCGACACGCACCGTGGCGTGTTGTAGCGCTGCGTGACGTTATGGGGGCTGTGTGAGTGAGGAGAACGGTCGTCCACCATTGGTGGCGGCCGTTCGCGCCGAGGAATCACAGCGGTACGACGAACGGTCAGCCGACGATCGAGTGGCGTGTCGCGGTTGACGCCGACCGCTCGTCTCCGGCTGGCGTGTGTTTCAGCCTGGCGGCCACGCTGACAACCAACGTCAGGAAAGCCCCCACGATCACTCGTAGGCTCGGACCATGACGACCGCACTCATCGTCGTGGACGTGCAGCTCGACTTCTGCGAGGGCGGCTCGATGGGCGTCGACGGCGGCGCCGCGACGGCGTCGGCGATCAGCGCCTACCTGGGGCGTTCGGCCGGCCGGTACGCGCACGTCGTCGCCAGCCGCGACTACCACGAGGACCCGGGCGACCACTTCTCGTCGACGCCCGACTTCGTCGACTCCTGGCCCCCGCACTGCCGCCTCGGGCACCCGGGCGCCGCGTTCCACCCCGACCTCGACGTCCACCGCCTCGAGGAGGTCTTCACCAAGGGCCGCTTCGAGGCCGCCTACTCCGCCTTCGAGGGCCACGCGACCGACGGCCACGCGCTCACCCCGTGGCTGCGCGACCGCGGCGTCGACGCCGTGGAGATCGTCGGCATCGCCACCGACCACTGCGTGCGCGCCACCGCCCTCGACGCCGCGCGCGCCGGCTTCGCGACCACGGTGCTCCTCGACCTCACCGCCGGCGTCCTGCCCGAGACCACGGCCCGCGCCACCGACGAGATGGCCGGCGCCGGCATCACGCTGACGGGCTCGCCGCGCTGACCACGGTTCCCGATGGAACCGATCGGCCCGGCTCGTAGTCTGAACCGTCGTGGGAGAAGCGAGCACGGACACGGTCACCGGGACCCCTCCGGTGGCCGAGCTGCTCGCGGCGGCGGTCTCCGCGCTGGGCGGCAGCGAGCGCGAGGGCCAGCAGCAGATGGCCGCCGCGGTGGAGCGCGCGCTGCGGACCGGCGAGCACCTGGCCGTGCAGGCCGGCACGGGGACGGGCAAGTCGCTGGCCTACCTGATCCCGGCGGTGCGCCACGCGCTCGAGGGCGAGCAGGCCGTCATAGTCGCGACGGCCACGATCGCGCTGCAGACCCAGCTCGTCGACCGCGACCTCCCGCGCCTGAGCAAGGCCCTCGAGCCCGAGCTCGGCCGGGAGCCGACGTTCGCGATCCTCAAGGGCCGCGCCAACTACCTGTGCCGCCACAAGATCGAGAGCAGCGCCCAGGCCGAGGACCCGGTCGACGAGCAGCTCTTCGACCCCTTCCAGGTCTCGGCGCTCGGGCGGCAGGTCACGCGGCTGCACGAGTGGGCCGAGAAGACGACGACCGGCGACCGCGACGAGCTCGTCCCCGGCGTCCCCGACCGCGCGTGGCGGCAGGTGTCGGTCACGGCGCGGGAGTGCCTCGGGGCTGCGCGCTGCCCGGTCGCCGAGGACTGCTTCTCCGAGCACGCACGCCACCAGGCCGGCGCCGCCGACATCGTCGTCACCAACCACGCGATGCTCGCGATCGACGCCATCGAGGGCCGCGCGGTGCTGCCCGACCACGACGTCGTCGTCGTCGACGAGGCGCACAACCTCGTCGACCGCGTGACGTCGGTGGCCACCGGCGAGCTCACCGCGGCGACGGTGACGGCGGCGGCGCGCCGGTGCGGCAAGCTCGTCGACCAGGCGATCTCCGACGGGCTGCTCGACGCCGGCGAGGGTCTCGACACCGTGCTCGCCGACGCCGTGCCGGGCCGCTGGGAGCGGATGCCCGAGGGCGTCGGGCGGATGCTCTCGGCGATCCGCGACCGGGCGTGGGCGTGCCGCCAGGCGCTCGGGCCGGACCGGGAGAAGGGCGGCAGGGACGACGACGCGACCTCGCGGAAGTTCGCGCTGGCGCTGGTCGAGGAGGTGCACGACGTCGCCGGGCGCCTGCTCACCGCCTTCGACCGCGAGGACCCGGCGACCCGCCCGGACGTGGTGTGGTGCAGCGATCGCGAGGTGGGCTCGTCGACCGTCCGGGCCCTGCACGTCGCGCCGCTGTCGGTGGCCGGGCTGCTCGCGTCGCGGCTGTTCGGGCGCTCGACGGTGGTGCTGACCTCGGCGACGCTCGCGCTCGGCGGCTCGTTCGACGCCCTCGCGCGGCAGTGGGGGCTCCCGGCGGGCGGCTCGCGGGAGGTCACCGAGCCGATCCCCGACGACGGGTCCGGGCACGGCAACGACCCGGCCACCCACCTCGTCTGGCACGGCCTCGACGTCGGCTCGCCGTTCGCCCACGCGAAGGCCGGCATCCTCTACGTCGCCCGCCACCTGCCCCCGCCCGGGCGCGACGGGCTCTCCCCCGCGATGCTCGACGAGATCGAGGCGCTCGTGCGGGCGGCCGGCGGGCGGGCGCTCGGGCTGTTCTCGTCGATGCGCGCGGCCAAGCAGGCGGCCGAGGACCTGCGCGGGCGCTGGGACGGCACGGTGCTCTGCCAGGGTGACGACAGCACCGGCACCCTCGTGACGAGGTTCGCCGCCGACGTGGAGAGCGTGCTGTTCGGGACCCTGTCGCTGTGGCAGGGCGTCGACGTGCCCGGCGAGTCGCTGCAGCTCGTGATGATCGACCGCATCCCGTTCCCGCGCCCGGACGACCCGCTCGTCTCCGCCCGTCAGCGCGCGGTCGACGCGCGCGGCGGCAACGGGTTCCTGACGGTGTCGGCGACGCACGCCGCGCTGCTGCTCGCCCAGGGCGCGGGGCGCCTGCTGCGCGGCACGGGCGACCGCGGCGTCGTCGCGCTGCTCGACTCGCGCGTCGCCACCAAGCAGTACGGCGGGTTCCTGCGGGGCTCGCTGCCGCCGTTCTGGACGACCCAGGACCCGGCGGTCGTGCGCGGGGCGCTGGAGCGGCTGCGGGGCGCCTGAGTCAGGCCGTCCGGAACACCGGCCGGCCGATCTCGGTGCGCCAGCGGGCGGGGTCGTCGGTGTCGCGCGGGCCGAGGAGGTAGGTCTGCTGCGCCGGGCCGACGACGCCCACGGCGTCACCTGGCGGTCGCGATCTGCTCGGCGCCGAGGCCGGACCGCGCGCCCGGACATCAGCCCGCGCCCGGCACCCCGCGAACGCGTCGCTCGGGGCGGGCCTCCCGGACGATGATCGCGGTCCGGGTGACGAAACCCCGTAGATCTGCGGGGTTTCGTCACCCGGACCCTGATCTCTGCCCGATCACGCCCTCGACGGCACCTGCGGCTGACGTGGGATCGGCACCGGGCGCACCTCCACATCGCACCGCGGTGATCGTGGCGCCTTTCCTCACGTTGAACGCGAGCGTGGCCGCCACGCTGCAACACCTCGGTGCCGCGCGCGGACCCGGCGTGTCGCGCGAGCGAGCATGTGGCGATCCTGGTGTCACACGCCAGCGATGCCGCATCGCTCGTACTCAGGACAGGCGGGCGAGGAGGGCGTCGGCGAGGCGGTCGGGCGCCCCGCCGGCGCGGCGGAGGAAGAGCTCGGGCTCGATGAGCTCGAGCTCCATGACCACCGGCTCGCCGTCGACGCGGACCAGGTCGACGCGCGCGGCGGCGACGTCGCCGGGCGCCCGGGCCAGCGCGGACTCGGCGACCGCGACCTCGCGAGTGGTCGGGGTGTGGTCCTCGAGGCGCCCGCCGTGCTTCTCGTGCACGAGGAAGCCGCCGGCCGCGGGGAGCTTGCGGACCGCGTGCGACCACGTATCCCCGAGGCGGATCAGCGACACCTCGCCGTCGCGCCCGATGCTCTCGACCGCCGGCTGCACGAGGACGTCGCCGACGCCGAGGAGGTCGGCGACGGTGTCGCGCAGGTCGTCGGGGTGCCCGAGGTGGGTCCCGCGGCCGCCGGCGGACACCGCGGGCTTGACGACCGCGGGGCCGCGGCCGAGGTCGTCGGGCACCACGGAGCCGTGCTCGAGCAGGGTGGTGGGCACGGTGGGCACGCCGGCGGAGGCCAGCTCGACGAGGTAGCGCTTGTGGCTGTTCCAGGTCAGCACGGCCAGCGGGTTCACGAGCCGCGTCGCCGCCTCGACCTTCGTCGCCCACGCCAGGAAGTCGTCGCGGCGCTCGGTGTAGTCCCACGTCGTGCGCACGGCGACGAGGTCGGCGCCGGTCCACCCGGCCGTGTCGTCGTCCCACGGGGCGTCGTCCGCGTCGACCCCGCGGGCCTGCAGCGCCGCGACGAGCGGGCGGGTCTCGGCGTCCGAGCGCTCGCTGCGCACCCGCGAGCCCGCCACCAGGACCCGCGTCATCGCGCGGCCACGCACGTGACGGTCCCGGGCGCGACCTCGGTGAACCCCGCGTCGCGCACCGGGACGACGCCGTCGCCCTCCCACGCGGCCTGACCCGTGGGGTCGGCGTCGAGGACGGCGGTCCAGCGGGCCCAGTCCTCCCTCGACGCCGGACGCACCGACGCCTCGAGCGCCACGGCGGGGTCGTCGCCCGACGCCGCCAGCACGGTCGCGAGGATCATGCTGGCGTGCCCGACCTGCGCGGCCGCCTTGCCGACGGTCTGCTCGACCTCGGGGCTCAACCAGATCACCGGGCGGCCCGCGGCCGGCGGCCCGGGCTCGTCGGCGGGGAGGTCGGTGCCGCCGATCTGCAGCCGGCGCACCTCGTGGGGCACGTCGTCGACCGGACCCGGCACGAGCGCGCGCACCAGCTCGCCGACCGTCACGCCCGGCACCTCCTGCACCGCGCGCCAGTGCGCCGTGCGCGCCCGCCGCGACAGCTTGCGGATGCGCCCGGCGCCCGCCCATGTCGCGACGGCGTCGAACCACTCCCCCTCGGGGGCGGCGCGCTCGTCGAGGCAGAGCGCGAGCGCGGCGGACGCGGCCGCCTCGAGGACCGCGGTGCGCGTCGGGCCCTCCCGCTCCAGGCGCAGGATCAGCGTCATCGCCCGGACGACGCCGTCCTCGGGCTCGTCCCGGTCGGGGGCCGCCGCGTCGACCAACCACGGACACACCCGCGCCGCCAGCGGCGCCAGCGCCGTCAGGTCAGGAGCCAGCGAGGTCACAGCGGGACCCGGCGCAGCAGCCCTTCCGCCGCGTCGGCCACCTCGATCTCGTCGCGGGTCACACCGAGGATGAACAGCACGGCGTCGAGGTACGGGTACGACAGCGCCGTGTCCGCAGCCGCCGCGACGACCGGCTTGGCGTTGAACGCCACGCCGAGGCCCGCGGCCGCCAGCATGTCCAAGTCGTTGGCGCCGTCGCCGACCGCCACGGTCTGGTCGAGCGGGACCCCGGCCTCGGCGGCGAAGCGCTCCAGCGCGACCGCCTTGCCGGCACGGTCGATCACGTCGCCGATCACCCGCCCGGTCAGCCGGCCGTCGACGATCTCGAGCTCGTTGGCGGCGGAGAAGTCGAGCGACAGGTCCTCGACCAGGCGGTCGATGATCGTCGAGAAGCCGCCCGACACCACGCCGCAGCGGTAGCCCAGGCGCTTGAGCGTGCGCACCGTCGTCCGCGCGCCCGGCGTCAGCTCGAGCTCGTCGGCGACCTCGTCCAGCGCACCGACGGGCAGGCCGGCGAGGGTCTGGACGCGCTTGTGCAGCGACTCGGCGAACTCGATCTCGCCGCGCATCGCCGCCTCGGTGATCGCGCGGACCTCGTCCTCGCAGCCCGCGCGGGCCGCGAGCATCTCGATGACCTCGCCCTGGATCAGCGTCGAGTCGACGTCGAAGACGATGAGGCGCTTGGTCCGCTGCGCGATCCCCACGCGCTGGACGGCGATGTCGCACCGGGCACGGCGGCCGGCGGCGGCGAGCGCCTGGCGCAGCGCCGTGTCGTCGGGCGGGTCGACGGCCGGCATCGAGACGCGCAGCTCGAGCCCGGTCACGGGGTAGTCGGCGATCCGCCGCACCCGGTCGATGTTGACCCGCAGCGTCGCGAGGCCGCGCGCGACCTCGGCGAAGTTCGCGGCGGTGATCGGGCGCCCGAGCACGAGCACGACGTGGGTCGAGAACGGGTGCACGGCCGACGCGTCGCCGCCGGTCTCGACGCTGACCGACAGCCCCAGCGACGGCATCGTCAGCTCCAGCGCCGCCTCGAGGCGGGCAGGGTCACCGGGCAGCGTGACCAGCGCGCTGAGGGTGATCCGGCGGTGGATCGTCGCCTGCTGCACGTCGAGCATGGCCGCCTCGTGCTCGGCCAGCACCGCGAACAGCGCCGCGTTGACGCCCGGGAAGTCCGGACCGGTGACGGTCACGAGGACCGGCACCGGGTCCGGCCCGGGATCCGCGTCGGGCGAGACCGGGTCCGCGAGCACCGTCGCGGGCTCCGGGAACTCGTCGGGGTCGTCGGGAACCGCGCGGCTCACTTGTTCCGGGGGTCGGAGCCGGGGATGTGCTCCTGGCCGGTCTGCCCCGCCGCGGCCTCACCGATGGACGCGTGCCCGCCGCCCACGTGGGCCTCGAGCCGGATGCGCTCGGTGAGGTGCGGGTAGTGCAGCTCGAACGCCGGGCGCTCGGAGCGGATCCGGGGCAGCTCGGTGAAGTTGTGCCGCGGCGGCGGGCAGGACGTGGCCCACTCGAGCGAGTTGCCGTGGCCCCAGGGGTCGTCGACCTCCACCGGGCGCCCGTAGCGCCAGCTGTGGAACGCGTTCCACAGGAACGGCAGCGTCGAGGCCCCGAGGATGAACGCCCCGATCGTCGAGATCGTGTTGAGCGTCGTGAACCCGTCGGTGGGGGCGTAGTCCGCGTACCGGCGTGGCATGCCCTCGTTGCCCACCCAGTGCTGCACCAGGAACGTCATGTGGAACCCGATGAAGGTCAGCCAGAAGTGGAACTTGCCGATGCGCTCGTCCATCATCCGGCCGGTCATCTTCGGGAACCAGAAGTAGATGCCGGCGTAGGTGGCGAACACGATCGTGCCGAACAGCACGTAGTGGAAGTGCGCCACCACGAAGTACGAGTCGGACACGTGGAAGTCCAGCGGCGGGCTGGCCAGCAGGACGCCGGTGAGGCCGCCGAAGAGGAACGTCACGAGGAAGCCGACCGAGAACAGCATCGGTGTCTCGAACGTCAGCTGGCCGCGCCACATGGTGCCGATCCAGTTGAAGAACTTGATGCCGGTCGGCACGGCGATGAGGAACGTCGTGAACGAGAAGAACGGCAGCAGCACCGCGCCGGTGGCGTACATGTGGTGGGCCCACACGGCGACCGACAGGGCCGCGATCGACAGCGTCGCGTAGATCAGCGTCTTGTAGCCGAAGATCGGCTTGCGGCTGAAGACCGGGAAGATCTCGGAGACGATGCCGAAGAACGGCAGCGCGACGATGTAGACCTCGGGGTGCCCGAAGAACCAGAACAGGTGCTGCCAGAGGATCACGCCGCCGTGCTCGGGCGCGAAGATCTGGGCGTCGAGGTGGCGGTCGGCGGCCAGGGCCAGCAGCGCCGCGGTGAGGATCGGGAACGCCAGGAGCACCAGGACGACCGTCACCAGGATGTTCCAGGTGAAGATCGGCATCCGGAACATGGTCATGCCCGGGGCGCGCATGCAGACGATCGTCGTCACGAAGTTGACGCCGCCGAGGATGGTGCCGAGACCGGAGACGACCAGGCCGACGATCCAGACGTCGGCGCCGAGGCCCGGCGAGTGCACGACGTCCGAGAGCGGCGTGTAGGCGAACCAGCCGAAGGCGGCCGCGCCGTCCGGGGTGAAGAACCCGGACACGACGATGATGCCGCCGAACAGGAACAGCCAGTACGAGAAGGCGTTCAGCCGCGGGAACGCGACGTCCGGCGCACCGATCTGCAGCGGGACGATGTAGTTCGCGAAGCCGAAGAGGATCGGCGTCGCGTACAGCAGCAGCATGATCGTGCCGTGCATGGTGAACAGCTGGTTGTACTGGTCCACCGACAGGATCTGCAGACCCGGCTGGGCCAGCTCGGCGCGCATCAGCAGCGCCATCAGTCCGCCGATCAGGAAGAACCCGAACGACGTGACCAGGTACAGGATCGCGATGTCCTTGGGGTCCGTCGTCTTGAGCATCCGCCCGACGAACGACCCGCGCTTCGAGTCCCGCGCCGGGTACGGCGTGGTCGCGATCGGCTTGGGTGCCACGGCGGTCACGAGGGCCTCCTGCTCACGGTGTGTCTCCTCCACCCCGGCGGCCGTCGTCGGCCGCTCGTGCGGACGGGAGGGATCGTAACCGCCATGCGGACCCGTGGCGCGGCGGGTGAGGCGTCCAACGACGAACGGTCGTAGATCGTTCCGGCCCGCGGAGATCGCTCCTGGTCAGGGGCTCCGGGACCGGCAGGGGATCGGCACAGCCCGGAACGACGAAGGACCGCCGCCCGGTGGGCGACGGTCCTCGCGTGGTGGGTGGAGCTGAGGGGACTCGAACCCCTGACCCTCACACTGCCAGTGTGATGCGCTACCAGCTGCGCCACAGCCCCAACGCGACGCAACGTTACACGGCGATGGACGCCGATCGACGCCGGGGGTCCCCCGCCCACCCCGTCAGAAGTCGCGCCTCCCGTGCTCCTGTTCGAGCACCGCGTCGAGATCCTTCAGGCGGTCCATCGTCGCCACCGCGCGGGCCGTGCGCTGGTTGCCCTCGAGGCGTCCGCGGTGGCGGTGCACGAACTGCCAGTAGCCCGCCGTGAACGGGCACGCCTTGTCGCCCACGCGGACCTTCGGGTCGAAGGCGCAGCCGCCGCAGTGGTCGGACATCTTGTTGATGTAGGCCCCGCCCGAGGAGTACGGCTTGGTCGCGAGCTGCCCGCCGTCGGCGTGCTGGCTCATCCCGACGACGTTGGGCGGCATCACCCACGCGAACCCGTCGACGAACGACGTGGTGAACCACTCGGACAGCGCGCTCGGGCGGTACTCGCGCTGCAGCGCGTGGTTGCCCAGCACCATCAGCCGCGGGATGTGGTGCACCCATCCGCGGTCGCGGACCCCGCGCAGGGCCGACGACAGGCACGCCGCGGTGACGCGGTCGGCGTCGAGCTCGGTCCACCAGTCCGGCAGCTTCGTGCGGTGGTCCATCTCGTTGCGCCGCGAGTAGCCCTTCCCGAAGTGCCAGTACAGGTGCCAGATGTACTCGCGCCAGCCGAGGACCTGGCGCACGAAGCCCTCGACGGAGTTCAGGCGGGCGGTGCCGTCGTGGTAGGCCTGCTCGGCGGCGTGCACGGCCTCGAGCGGGTGCAGGACGCCCAGGTTCTGGGGCACGGAGAGCAGCGAGTGCGCCATCCACGGGTCGTCTTCGAGGATCGCGTCCTCGTGCGGCCCGAACGGGTCGAGGCGGTGCTCGACGAACCGCTGCAGGGCCTTCCGCGCCTCGTCGGGCGTGACGGCGAACAGGCGCGGTCCGTCCTCGCCGACGGTCGGGAGGTCCATCGCGTCGAGGTCGCGGCGGACCTGCTCGTCGATCTCGTCCTCGGTGGGCCACCACGGGTCCGGCACCCCGAGCGTCGTCTGCTTCTTCGGCGGGGGCTCCCGGTTGTCGTGGTCGAGGTTCCACTTGCCCCCGACGGGCCGGTCGCCCTCCATCAGCACGTCGAAGCGCCGGCGCTGGTTGCGGTAGAAGTTCTCCATCGTGAACGATTCGCTGTATCCGGCCTTCGGCGCGTCAGCTCCGCTGCGCTGCGTGCCGCCTCCCGCCCAGGACTCGAACTCGGCACGGGGGCGCGCGAACGTCGTCGGCGGCAGCACGGCCGCCACGAGCCCCTCCTTCCGCAGCCGCTCCACGAACTCCACGGCCGTGTGCGACGTCGGCTGGTGCACGACGACCGGCCGCCCGACCTTCTCCAGCGCCTCGCGGTAGGTCTCGGTGCGGTGGTACGTCGCGCGGTCGCCGAGCTCGGCGTCGAGGTGGCGCATGCCCGAGAGCACGAGGTGCAGCTTCTGGCGGTGGTAGCGGCGCCGGCGCAGGACAGCGGCGGACTCGACGAGCACCACGTCGCGCTCCGCGTGCTGCGGCAGCGCGTGCACGGCCGGGCCGAGCTGGTCGCCGAAGAGCCACAGCGGCGCGTCCGGGTCGGCGCCCGCCTCCTCCAGCGCGGCATCGACGCTCTCGGTGTAGGTGTCCTCGACGCCGAAGGGAACGCTCATGCGCGGCGGGTTCCCGCCTCCCCGGGGGGTGAACCGGCGGGCAGGCGCTGCCACGCGACCAGGGCGACCAGCGCGATCACGGCGCTGAGGCCGAAGGCGACGGGGAACGAGGCGTTCTCGGCGAGCGCCCCGGCGGCGATCGGGCCGATGATCGCCCCGACGTCGGCGGCCATCTGGAACCCCGAGAGCGCGGGCCCGCCGCTGCGCCGCGAGCCCACGAGGTCGGCGACGGCGGCGCCCTGCGCGGGCTGCAGGAGCCCGGCGCCCGCCCCGGCGATGGCCGAGGCGCCGAGCAGCACCACGAGCCCCAGGGCGCCCGGCACCTGGGCCAGCGCGATCGACGCGGTGCCGAGGGTGACGAGCCCGAGCCCGGCCATGACGACGGGACGGCGCCCGCGCCGGTCGGAGAGCCCGCTCGTCGCGAGGAGCACGAGGCCGTCCCCGACCGCGAACACCGTCAGCGCGATGCCCGCCCACAGCGGCTCCCGGCCGAGCGCGACGGCCACGAACAGCGGCACCAGCGCCACGCGCACGCCCTGCACCGCCCAGCCGGTGGCGAGGCTCGACACCAGCGCCGCGCGGTACATCGGCACCCGCAGCGCGGCACCGATCGTCAGCGGCGTCTCCTGCGTGCCGTCACGCCGCGCGCCGACCTGCCGCGAGCGCGCGAGCAGCGCCCCGACCACGATCGTCGCCAGCACCAGGGCCACGGCGTACACGACGAACGGGGCGCGCAGGTCGACGGCGACGAGCAGGCCGCCGAACGCGGGCCCGGTGACGCCGCCGAGCAGGAACGCGCCGGTGAACAGCCCGCTCGCCTGGCCGCGACGCCCCTCGGGGGCCAGCCGGAACATCAGCGAGAACGCCGAGACGGTGAACATCGTCGACCCGATGCCGCCGAGCCCGCGGAACACGAGCAGCTGGGTGTAGCTGGTCGCGAGCGCGCACGCGCCGGTGGACGCGGCGACGACCAGCAGGCCCGTCAGGTACATCGTCCGCTCGCCCGTGCGCGCCACGAGCCGGCCCGACACCGGCGCGAACAGCAGCCGCATCACCGGCAGCGCGCTGACCACCGCGGACGCGGCCGTGACCCCGACCCCGAAGCTGCGCGCGAAGACCGGCAGCGCGGGCGCCACGATCCCGTACCCGGCGGCGACGAGGAAGCTGCCCGCGAGCAGCGCCCAGACCTCCCACGGAAGGGTCGCGCGTGCCGAGTCGCCGGGCGGGCACTCGGGGGGACGATCCCGCTGCGGTGCGGCACCCATCGCCTTCTCGGACGCTCCTTCGCGCTCGGGTTCGGCGGCCACGAGCAGTCTGCTCCCCCACCGTCCGGGTCGCCCGGTAGGGGCCCGACGTCAGGTGCTCAGGGAGCGGCGAGCGTGGCCCCGCGCGCCCCACCGGGGCGTGCGGAGGTGGTCGTCGTCGGGCCGGTCGGCTCGGTCGGCCCGGTGGTGGGTCCCGTGGTCGGGCCGGTCGGCGCCGTCGTCGGCGCGACGGTGGTCGGCGGGACCGTCGGCGGCACCGGCGGGAGGACCGGGCCCGGCGCCGTGGTGACGTCGCTGGTGATCGGGCTGCGCGTCGTGGTCCCGCGCGTCGGGGTGTCGTCGTCCTCGTCGTCGTCGCGGGAGACGGTCTCGTCGGAGCCGTCCGTGGTGCTCGACGACCCGGGTGGGGACACGGCGACCGGAGCGGTGTTCGGTCCGGCCGGGGGGGTGAGGTCGGACACGCCGGCCTCCCGGGGCGTGCCCGGGTCCTCACCGGACCACAGCACGAACCCCGACGCGGCGGCGAGCGCGATCGCCGCGCCGCCGAGGGCCGCGAACTGCACCCCGCGCCCGGCGAGGCGGCGACGGCGGCCGGGACGGCCCGGGGGCGCCACGACCGCCACCGGCTCGGGAGCGGGCCGGGGCGCGGCGACGACCTCGGTCGCCCCGGCCGGTTCCGCCGCCGGCGCCGGCGGCGCGACCGGGACGAAGCTCGTCGCGTCCTCGTCGACGTGGCGGAGGACCTCGGCGACGCGGGCCAGGGACTCGGCGGCGCCGCGGGCACCGACGCGGGCGTGCACCATGTCGCCGAGCGCCTGCTGGAGGGCCGGCGCCGCGGGCGCGCTGGGGTCGAGGACCGCGGCGAGCGCGCGCCCGAGGTCGGCGACGTCGTCGTCGGGCCGGCCCGGGGCGGGCACGCGCGGCTCCGCGGTCTCGACGTCCCCGGGACCTTCGCTGCCCTCGGGCGTCACCACCGGCGCCGGGTGCAGGGCGGCGGTGAAGCCGGTGAGCCAGGCGTAGGGGGCGCCCGGGGTGCCGCCGAGGACCAGGCTCGCGGGACCGATGCCGCCGTGGACCACGCCGCGCCCGTGGGCGTGCGCCAGCCCGGCCGCGAGCTGCGCGCCGACCTCGGCGACCGCGATCGGCGCCCAGCGACCGAGGTCGGCCGACGGCTCGAGGACCCGGCCGGCGACGCTCTGGAGCACCAGCGTGCTCTCGGAGCCCTCGGTGAGGCCGTCGACGTCGAACACCTCGACGAGGTGGGCGTGGTGCAGCCCGGCGAGGCGGCGGACCTGCTCGGTGCGCACCACGAGGTCGTCACCGCGGGCCGGCGGCAGCGTCACCATCGCGACCTCGCGGCCCAGGACGGCGTCCAGACCGCGGGTCGCCGCGTCGACCGCGCCGGGCCACGCCACCGGCGGGGGTCCGCCGTCCGGGGACGCGCCAGGGTGGTCGTCGGGCTCCGTGGCCACCGCGCACCCCCTCACCGGGCTGTGCTCCTCCGGACGAGTGAGCACCGGGCGCCTACGGTAGCGCCTGATCTCACGCTGAGTCGACCGGCCTATCGGACAGAGCCGACCGGCCGAAAGCACGAGGTCACCCGGACCAACGACGACGGGCCGGAGAGCGTGTGCTCTCCGGCCCGTCGGTCACCTCGGGTGGTGGAGGTGCCGGGAATCGAACCCGGGTCCTCCGATCAGCAACCAGGACTTCTCCGTGCGCAGTCCGCGTCGTCTCTACTCGGATCCACCGGTCCTGCGGACGGGCCGGTGTGACGATCCCAGTCGCTGTGAGATGTCCCGGACGGGCCCCGCGACCGGGCCCGACGGTGAGTCACCTAGCTGATGCCGGTACCCGGGGCGGTGACGAACCCGGGCCGACAGACCCGCTCTCGCTACTTAGGCAGCGAGGGCGAAGTCGCGCTGATTGGAATCGGCGCTTATATCTTTGCGACGGATGGTTAACGAGATCATCGTCGCCTTCCTCGGCACGCTTCTCCTGGTGAACCACTCGGAGTCGAAACCAGTCACCCCCTCGGTCCCGCACGGTGCGGGCCATCGATCATAACGCGGGGCGCCGCCCGGTTCATCCCGCCCCGGGCTCAGGCCACGCCGAGCAGCCGGGCCGGCGCGTCGTGCAGCACCGAACGCAGGAACTCCGCGCCGAGGCGGTCGTCGGCGCCCGCCCAGCCCGCGATCGCGGCGAGCTGCTCGTGGTAGCCGTAGGGGATGTTCGGGAAGTCGGTGCCCAGCACCACGCGGTCGGCGACGTCGGCGAGCCGCGCGGGCCAGTCGGCGGGGACCGGCGCGAACTCCTCGGTGTAGGGCGTCCCGACCATCGTCGTGTCGATGTGGACGTTCGGGAACCGGTCGAGCAGCTTCAGTGTCCTGTCGTACTCCGGCAGCCCGGCGTGCGCGATCACCGCGGTGAGCCGCGGGTGGCGCTCGAGCACCTCGACGAACACGTCCATCCCCGTGTACGTGCCCTGCCGCGGGCCGTCGCCGCAGTGCACGATCGCCGGCACGCCCGCGTCGGCGACCAGGCCCCACGCCCGGTCGAGCCGCGGGTCGCGCGGGTCGAAGTCGCCGACCTGGACGTGCACCTTCACCGCCCGCGCCCCGGCCGACAGCGCGTCGCCGAGGTAGGTCGTGACGGAGTCCTCGGGGAAGAGCGTCGCGGTCGGGACCGCCTCGGGCACCTCGGCCGCCCACTCCAGCGCCCACGACGTGAGCCACGCCGCCATGTCCGGCTTGTGCGGGTAGACCAGCGGCGCGAACGTCCGCACCCCGAACCCGCGCAGCAGGTCGATGCGGGTCTGCTCGGGCTCGCGGTAGTGGATCGGCCACGCCATGCCGTAGTTCTTCTCGGCCTGGTCGAAGAACGCCCACACCTTCTGCAGCATGCGGTCGGGCAGGAAGTGCACGTGGATGTCGACCAGCCCGTCGACGCCCGTCGCGGCCACCCAGGCCGGGATGTCGGCGTCGTCCACCGGAGGGGTGGTCAACGGATCGCGGGCCGGGCTCACCACCCCTTGATCCGCCGCCCCACGATCTGCTCCGCCTCGCGCTTGGCGTCGCGCTCGGCCATCGCCTCGCGCTTGTCGTGCTTCGCCTTGCCGCGGGCCAGCGCGAGCTCGACCTTGCAGAGCCCTCCGCTGAAGTACAGCGAGAGCGGCACCAGGGTGTGCCCGGTCTCGCGCGTCTTGCCGACCAGCCGGGCGATCTCGGACTTGTGCAGCAGCAGCTTCCGCACGCGCCGGGGCTCGTGGTTGGTCCAGGAGCCGAAGTCGTACTCCTGGATGTGCAGGCCGCGCAGCCACACCTCGCCGTCGCGCACCTCGCCGTACGCGTCGTTCAGCGACACGTGCCCGGCGCGCAGGCTCTTGACCTCGGTGCCCTGCAGCGCGATCCCCGCCTCGTAGACGTCGAGGATCGTGTAGTCGTAGCGGGCCTTGCGGTTGGTGGCGACGACCTTGCGCCGCTCCTCGGGGCGGTTGCTGCTGGCCTTGTTCGGCAACGTCTTCGTCTTCGCCACAGCGTCCACCTCCTGCCGATCAGGTCCTGACGTACAGCCTCAGGGTCACGTACCCCGTGGCGGTGGCGATCACCGCGCCGACCACCACCAGTACCGGTCCAACGTAACCGAGCACGTCGCTCATCCCGATCGGCGGGATCGTGTTGGCGAGCAGCCGCCCGGACAGCACGCGGTCGAGGAAGAACGCCTTCGCCGCGACGAGCCCGCCCGTCGCGAGCACGGCCCCGACGACGCCGGTGACCACCGCCTCGATGAGGAACGGGACCTGCGTGTACCAGCGCGTGGCGCCGACGAGCCGCATGATCCCGACCTCGGTGCGCCGGGTGAACGCCGAGAGCTGGATGGTGTTGGAGATCAGCAGCAGCGCGGCGAGGGTCTGCACGATCGCGAGCCCGAACGTCAGGTTGCGCACGCTGCCGAGGAACGAGAAGAGGTCGGCGACGGTGCTGCGCTGGTCGACGACGATGCGCACGCCCGGCCTGCCGGTGAACTGGTCGACGATCTCGGTGCCGCGCAGCGGGTCGTTCATCGTCACGCGCAGCGTCGCGGGCAGGCTCTGCGGGCGCACGAGCTGCAGGATCGACTGGCCCGCGTAGATCCGCTGGAAGCGCGCGAACGCGGCGTCGCGGCTCTCGTACTCCACCGACGAGACCAGCGGGTTGCCCTCGAGCTGCGCGCGCAGGTCGCGGCACACCGGGGTCGAGCAGTCCGGGTCCTCGGCGCTGGTCGGCTCGTCGAGGGAGACCTGGACCGCGATCAGCGAGTAGTAGAGGTCCTCGGTGCGGTCGATCGTGCGCACCGCGAGCAGGCCGGCGCCGAGCAGCCCGAGCGAGATCGCGGTCGTGATGACCATGGCGATCGACATCGTCAGGTTCCGCCGCAGCCCGGCGAGGGCTTCCCTCCAGACGAACAGCACGGTCAGCGCACCGTCCCGTACACGCCGCGGTCGTCGTCGCGCGCGAGCTTGCCGCTGGAGAGCTCGACGACCCGGCGCCGCATGCTGTCGACGATCTGGCGGTCGTGGGTGGCCATCAGCACCGTCGTGCCGGTGCGGTTGATCCGCTCGAGCAGCGTCATGATCCCGCCGGCCGTCTCGGGGTCGAGGTTGCCGGTGGGCTCGTCGGCGAGCAGCACCAGGGGCCGGTTGACGAAGGCGCGGGCGATCGCGACCCGCTGCGCCTCGCCGCCGGAGAGCTCCGAGGGCATCCGGTCGGCCTTGCCGCCGAGGTCGACCATGTCGAGCACCTCGGGGACCACCGTGCGGATGGTGTGCCGCGGCTTGCCGATCACCTCGAGGGCGAACGCCACGTTCTCGCCGACCGTCTTGTTCGGCAGCAGCCGGAAGTCCTGGAACACGCAGCCCATCCGCTGGCGCAGGCGCGGCACCCGCCGGCGCGCGAGCCGCCCGACGTTCCAGTTGGCGACCCAGACCGTGCCGCCCGACGGGACGTCCTCGCGCAGCAGCAGGCGCAGCAGCGTCGACTTGCCCGATCCGGACGGCCCGATGAGGAAGACGAACTCGCCCCGCTCGACGCCCATCGTGACGTCGTCGAGCGCCGGCCGCGTGGAGGTCGGGTAGACCTTCGAGACGTTCTCCAGCCGGATCACGGCCCGTGATGCTACTGACGCGCTGTGATCTCCCCGGGCGGGGTTCGTTACGCGGCGTCGGACTGCTTGCGCCAGCGGATGCCGGCGTCGAGGAACCCGTCGATGAAGCCGTCGAGCACCTGCGTGGTCTGCGACGTCTCGTGGTTGGTCCGCAGGTCCTTGACCATCTGGTACGGGTGCAGGACGTAGGACCGCATCTGGTTGCCCCAGCTCGAGCCGGAGTCCTTGAGCGAGTCGAGAAGCGCCTGCTCCTCCTCGCGGCGGCGCGCGAGCAGCTTCGCCGCGAGCACCGCCATGGCCGACGCCTTGTTCTGCAGCTGCGAGCGCTCGTTCTGACAGGAGACGACGATGCCGGTGGGCAGGTGGGTCAGGCGGACCGCCGAGTCGGTGGTGTTGACGCCCTGCCCGCCGGGGCCGCTCGAGCGGTAGACGTCGACGCGCAGGTCCTTCTCGTCGATCTCGACGTGGTCGGTCGACTCGACGACGGGCGCGACCTCGACGCCGGCGAAGCTCGTCTGGCGCCGGCCCTGGTTGTCGAACGGCGAGATGCGCACCAGCCGGTGGGTGCCCTGCTCCACGCTCAGCGTGCCGTAGGCGTAGGGCGCCGACACCTTGAAGGTGGCCGACTTGATGCCCGCCTCCTCGGCGTACGACGTGTCGTAGACCTCGGTGGGGTAGCCGTGGCGCTCCGCCCAGCGCAGGTACATCCGCATGAGCATCTCGGCGAAGTCGGCGGCGTCGACGCCACCGGCCTCGGCGCGGACGGTGACCAGCGCGTCGCGCTCGTCGTACTCGCCGGAGAGCAGCGTGCGGACCTCGAAGGCGTCGACGTCCGTCTTGAGCGACTCGCGCTCGCCGTCGGCCTCGGCGCGCAGCTCGGTCGCGTCGGAGCCCTCGGACTCGTCGGCCATCTCGTAGAGCGTGCCGAGGTCGTCGAGGCGCGAGCGCAGGGACTCGGCACGTCGCAGGTCGGCCTGCTTGTGCGTGAAGTCGCTGGTGAGCTTCTGGGCGGTCTCGACGTCGTCCCAGAGGTCGGGGGCGGCGACCTGCTGCTCGAGCTCGGCCACCTCACGCCGCAGACCCTCGAGGTCCATCGCCGCCTCGACGCTGTCCAGGGAGGCGGCGAGGTCCTTCAGCTCGGTCGCGGTCGTGTCGTCCACTCCCCCAGCGTAATCGCCCGGTGCGGGGCGGCCCGCGACCCTGACGAGAGCACTGCTCTTGCCACGCGGGCAGGCCGGTGCCATCCTCGCTTTCGAGAGCAGTGCTCTCGCACGACCCGAGGAGGCACACGATGAGCACGGACATCCTGGTCACCGGCGCGACGGGCGCCACCGGCGCGGCCCTGCTGACGGCCCTCGCCGCGCGGGGGACGACGCCGCGCGTCATGGTCCGCGAGGCGGCGCAGGCCGAGCGCTTCCCCGGGCACCGGACCGCGGTGGCGGACTTCGACGGTCCCCTGGACGGCGCCCTCGACGGGGTCGACGCCGCCTACCTCGTCACGCCGTCGTCGGAGCGGGCCGCCGAGCGCCAGATCCGCTTCGCCGACGCGGCCGTCGCCGCCGGCGTGCGGCGCCTCGTCGTGCTCTCCCAGTACGCCGCCCGCCCCGACTCACCGGTGCGCTTCCTGCGCTGGCACGCCGCGGTGGAGGCGCACCTGACGACGCTGCCGATCGAGTCCGTGGTGCTGCGGCCCAACCTGTTCCTCCAGGGCCTGCTCGCGTTCGCCGGGCCGATCGCGCACACCGGCCGGCTCGGCGCTCCCATCGGCGACGCCGCGGTCAGCGCCGTCGACGTGCGTGACATCGCCGCGGTCGCCGCCGCCACGCTCGTCGAGCCGGGCCACGCGGACGCGACCTACACGCTGACCGGCCCGCGCGCCGTGACCCACACCGAGATCGCCGAGGCGCTGGGCGCTGCGACCGGGCGCCCCGTGGCGTTCGACGACGTCGCGCCCGCCGCGTTCGCCGAGGCGCTGGCCGCGTACCTGCCGCCGTGGCAGCTCGCGGGCCTCGTCGAGGACTACGCCCACTACGCGCGGGGCGAGGCGGCGACGGTCGACCCCGCGGTCGAGCAGGTCACCGGCCGCCCGGCGATCGACCTCGTGGACTTCGCGCGCGACCACGCGTCCGCGTTCGCGGCCGCCGCCTAAGCGCCGACGACGAACGCCTCCCGCTCCGCCGCCGTCCCCTCGCGCATCGCGAGGACGGCGGCGAGCGTGATCAGGCAGACGATCACCATGTACACCGACACCGACAGCGAGGTGCCCGTGGCGCCGATCAGCGCCTGCGCCACCAGCGGCGCGAACCCGCCGCCGAGCACCGCGCCGACCGCGTAGGCGAACGAGGCGCCGCTGTAGCGCACGGCGGCCGGGAAGAGCTCGGCGTACGCCGCGGCCTGCGGACCGTACGTCAGGCCAAGACCGACGCCGAGCACGACGACGGCGAGCAGCATCCACGGCAGCGACGCGGTGTCCAGCAGCAGGAAGAACGGGAACGACCAGACGAGCAGCAGGATCGTGCCCACGAGGTAGACGCGGCGCCGGCCGACGCGGTCGGACCAGGCCCCGCTCCACATGATCGCGACGCCCCACACCACGGCGCCGGCGATCCCGACCGCGAGCATCGTCGCGCTCGACAGCCCGAGGACCCGCGTGCCGTACGACGTGATGAAGGCGATCAGCAGGTAGCCGATCATGTTGTTGGCGATGAACAGCCCGATCGCGACGATCAGCGCCCGCGGCTGGTCGCGCAGCACGGCGAGCATCGGCGACGACCGGCGGGCCCGCTGGTCGCGCAGATGCTCGAACACCGGGCTCTCGTCGACCTTGAGGCGCACGAAGAACCCCACGCCGACCAGCACGATCGAGAGCAGGAACGGGATCCGCCAGCCCCAGGACAGGAACTGCTCCTTGGTGGTCGACGTGGACACCGTGAGGAACACGAGGTTGGCGAGGATCAGCCCGATCGGCACGCCGACCTGCGGGTACGTGCCGAAGAAGCCGCGCCGGCCGGGCGGGGCGTGCTCGACGGCCATCAGCGCCGCGCCGCCCCACTCGCCGCCCGCGGACAGGCCCTGCAGCAGGCGCAGCACGAGCAGCAGGATCGGCGCGGCGACGCCGATCGAGGCATAGGTGGGCAGCAGGCCGACGCCCGTCGTCGCCAGGCCCATGATCAGCAGGGTGGCGACGAGCATCCCCTTGCGCCCGAGCCGGTCGCCGAGGTGGCCCGCGATCACCCCGCCGAGCGGGCGCGCCACGAAGCTGACCCCGATCGTCGCGAACGAGGCCAGCAGCGCGGTGGTCGGGTCGAGCGCGGTGAAGAACAGCTGGCTGAACACCAGCCCCGCCGCGCTGGCGTAGATGAAGAAGTCGTACCACTCGACCGTGGTGCCGACGAGGCTCGCGACCGCCACCCGCCGGACGGCCGCGGGGTCGGTCGTGGACGCGGTGGGTGGGGTCTGCGTCATGCGCGGACGGTAGCCAGACGCCCACGCATCGGGGAAGGGGTCAGCCGCTCGCCACCGGCTCGTACCGGCTGAACCGCCGCGTGAAGCTCGCCGTCCCCGAGGTCAGGGCGCGCAGGTCCACGGGGTAGCGCAGCAGGGCCTGCTCCGGCACCTCCGCGCGCACCCGGGTGTGGCCGCTCTCCCCCGGCTCGGTGCCCAGGACCCGCCCGTGGCGGGACGCGAGGTCGCCGAGCACGGCGCCGAGCTGGGCGTCGTCCACCTCGACCTCGACCTCGTAGAGCCGCTCCATGACGACCGTGCCCGCGGTGGCGACGGCCTCCTTGATCGCGAGCGAGCCCGCGGTCTGGAACGCCTGGTCCGAGGAGTCGACGCTGTGGGCCTTGCCGTCCACCAGCGTCACGCGCACGTCGACCACGGGTCGGCCCGGCGTGACCCCGGCCTCGAGCTGGGCGCGCACGCCCTTCTCGACGCCGGGGATGTAGGCCCGCGGGATCACGCCGCCGACGATCTTGTCGACGAACTCGACCCCCGACCCGCGTGGCAGCGGCTCGATCTCGATGCGGCACACGGCGAACTGGCCGTGCCCGCCGGACTGCTTGACGTGCCGCCCGAGCCCGGTGGCCGGCCCGGCGACCGTCTCCCGCTCGGGCACGGCGACGTCGGTGACCTCGACGCTCGCGCCCGAGGCCCGCAGGCGGGCGAGCACGACGTCGGCGTGCGCCTCCCCCGTGCACCACAGCACGATCTGGTGGGTGTCCTCGTTGCGCTCGACGCGCAGCGTGGTCTCGGTGGCGGCGAGGCGCGCGAGCCCGCGGGCCATCGCGTCCTGGGCCGACCGGTCGGCGGCGGTCACCGCGACGGGCAGCAGCGCCTCGGGCAGCTCCCAGCCGTCGAGCCCCACGGGGTCCTCGGCGGCGCACAGGGTGTCGCCGGTCGTCACCGCGCCGAGCCGGGTCAGCGCGCACACGTCGCCCGCGACGCACCACGGCACCTCGCGCAGGGTCGCCCCCAGCGGCGCGTAGACGCGGTTGACGCGCACGGTCTCGCTCCCCCGCGCCTCCGCACCGGTCGGGTCGTTGTCGTGGGAGCCGTCGCGCGGGGCCGGGATGCGCAGCGGGTCGCAGCACGCGGTCAGGGCGGTGTCGGGGCGCAGCCGACCGGAGAACACCCGCACCAGCGAGACCCGGCTGCCCTGGGCGTCGGTGCCGGTGTGCACGACCTCGGCGACCAGCGGCCCGTCGGGGTCGGGGTCGACGGGCGCGTGCCCGGCGCCGTCGGGGGTGTGGGCCGGCAGGGGCTGGTGGGCCGTGGGCGGCGGGACGGCGTCGACGACGAGGTCGAGCAGGCTCTCCATGCCGGCCCCGTCCGGGGCGCACACCCCGGCCACGGGGATGAGGGAGCGGCGCGCCACGGCCGTCGCGAGGTCGGCGCGCAGGGCGTCCAGCGCGACCGGCTCGCCGCCGATCCAGGACTCGAGCAGCGCCTCGTCCTCGCTCTGCTCGATGAGGGTCTCGACGAGCTCGCGGCGCAGCCCATCCGGATCGACACCGTCGGGGTCGTCGGCCGTGGGGTCGTCGCCGGCGAGCAACGGGCGCACGGTGATCGTGCCGTCGGCGCCGCGCTCGGTGCGGGTCACCGGGACGAGCACCTCGCCCGACCCGGCCGCGACCTCGCGGCACGTCGCCAGCGCGGCGGCCTCGTCGGCGCGCGCGTGGTCGAGGCGGCTGAGCACGAGCATCGCGGGCAGCCCCGCGCGCCGGCACTCGGCGAGCAGCGCGGAGGTCGGCGCGGCGACACCGTCGGCGGCGTCCGCGGTCCCGACGACGAACAGCACCGCGTCCGCCGCGCGCAGACCGGCGCGGACCTCGGCGAGGAAGTCGGGGCACCCCGGGGTGTCGACGAGGTTGATCTTCACGTCGCGGTGGGTCAGCGACGCGACCGCCGGCGCCACCGACCGCTGCTGGCGGCGGGCGTCCGGGTCGTGGTCGGTGACGGTGGTGCCGGCGGCGACCGAACCGGCGCGGGTGATCGCCCCCGCGGCGGCGAGCAGCTCCTCGACCAGCGTCGTCTTGCCCGCGGCCATGGGGCCGACGATCGCGACCGAGCGCAGGGCGGCCGGGTCGTCGGGAGCCAGCTCGCTCCCCGCCCGCCCGTTGCGTCCTCTCCGGGCGCCGTCGCCCGCCTTCGATCCACTCATGGCGACCACCTCGCGTGTCCCGACGCGTCATCGCGTCGACACCCTCAGTCCACCGGAGTGACCGAGATCACGACAAGGGGTCAGTCCATGGTCAGGACCGCGAGTCGCTCCCGGTGCTCGTCCGCGGACCCGAACAGCGGCGCCCGGCGGCGGGCGCGCTTGTAGAAGAAGTGCGCCTCGTGCTCCCAGGTGAAGCCGATGCCGCCGAAGAACTGGATCATCGCGCCGGTCGCGTTCCACGCGGCCTCGGCCGCCTTGGCCTTGGCGACCGCGACGGCGATGTCGGCGCCCGGGTCGTCGGTGTCGAGCGCATGGGCGGCGAAGAGCACCGCGTGCTCGGCCATCGTCACGCCGACGTGGAGATCGGCCATCGTGTGCTTGATGGCCTGGAACGACCCGACCGGGACGCCGAACTGCTTGCGGTCGCGGTCGTAGTCGATGGTCCGGGTCAGCGCCTCGCGGGCGCCGCCGACGAGGTCCGCGGCGGTGAGCACCGCGCCCCGCGCCATCAGCGCGGCCACGGCGTCGCCGCCGGAGAGCGTCCCGCCCGTGAGGAGCTCGGCCGGGGTGTCGGCGAGCTCGACCGCCCCGACGCGCGCGGTGCCGTCGTAGGTCCGCTGGTCGCGGATCGCGAGCCCCTGCGCGCCGGCCTCGACCAGATACAGCCCGGGCGCGCCCTCCGCGTCGGTCGCGGCGACGACGAACAGGCCCGCGACCGCGGGGTAGTCCACCGGCGACGCGGTGCCGGAGAGCCGCTCGCCCGAGGCGTCGACCGTGATGCCGCGGCCGTCCCACGACCCGGCCTCGCCGCGCAGGGCGACGGTGCCGACGGTCTCGCCGGCGGCCAGGCCCGGCAGCCAGGCGGCCTGCTGCGCGGGCGAGCCGGCGAGGCGCAGCGCCTCGGCGGCGAGCACGGACGTCGTCCACGGGCCCGGCGCGACCGCGCGCCCGAGCTCGCGGGCGATGACCTGGGCGTCGAGCAGCCCGAGGCCCAGCCCGTCGTGCTCCTCGGGCACGAGGACGGCGAGCGCGCCCTGGTCGGCGAGCCCCTTCCACAGCGTCAGCGGGTGGCCGTCGCCGTCCGGGTCCTCGACGACGGCGCGCACGGCGTCGAGGTCGAAGCGGTCGGCGACGAAGTCGCGGACCGTCTCCGCGAACGCCTGCTGCTCGTCGGTCAGCGCGAAGAACACGGGCTGGGGCTCCTCTACCGTCTCTACCGTGGCAGGCCGAGCACGCGCTCGGCGACGATGTTGCGCTGGACCTGGGACGAGCCGCCCCAGATGGTGACCGACCGCGACCACATGGCCTGCGCCTGGAACGGCGCGAGGTCGACGTCGGGACGCGGGCGCTCCAGGGAGGCCTCGGGGCCGAGGACGTCGTCGAAGGCCTCCCAGAGGTCCTGGAAGGTCTCCGACCACTGCAGCTTGGTCATCGACGACTCCGAGCCCAGGTCACGGCCCTGCTCGACCTGGGTGAGGATGTGCATCGCGTGGTAGCGCAGGCACTCGAGCTCGACGAGGCAGTGCGCGAGCTTCTGGCGGGCCACCGGGTCGTCGGAGCGCCCGAAGCGCCGCATCTGCTCGACGATCTCGTCGTACTGGCGGCGGAACTCGGTGTACTGGCCCACGCCCGACGCGCCGCGCTCGAAGGAGAGCAGCAGCATCGCGGTGCGCCAGCCCTGGCCGATCTCGCCGAGACAGTCCTTGACCGGGACGCGGGCGTCGGTGAAGAACACCTCGCCGAACTCGCTGGCCCCGCTCATCTGCTTGAGCGGGCGGGCCTCGACGCCCGGCTGGTTCATGTCGATGAGCATCATCGACAGGCCCTTGTGCCGCTCGGAGCCCTGCTCGGTCCGCACGATCGTGAAGATCTTGTCGCCGTGCATGGCGTTGGTGGTCCAGATCTTCTGGCCGTTGACGACGTAGTCGTCGCCGTCGCGGACCCCGCGGGTCGCCACCGCGGCGAGGTCGGAGCCGGCGCCGGGCTCGGAGAAGCCCTGGCACCAGATCACCTCGTTGCGCAGCATCGGCCCGATGATCTCGGCCTTCTGCTCCGGGGTGCCGATGGCCATCACGGTCGGCGCGAGGAAGGTCAGCCCGAGGGTGTTGACGGTTTGCGGCGCGTGGGCGCGGACCATCTCCTCGTCGTAGATGGCCTTCATGCCGGGCGTCCCGCCGCGGCCGCCGTACTCGGTCGGCCACTGGATGCCGGAGAAGCCGGCGGCGGTCTTCGACGCCTCCCACTCCCGGCGCAGGCGGAACGACTCGGCGTCGTCCAGCGAGCGCCAGAAGCCGGCCTCGGCCCACTCGACCGGGATGTTCGCCGCGAGCCAGTCGCGCAGCTCGGTGCGGAACTGCTCCTCGTCCGCGGTGTAGCTCAGGTCCACGGGCGCCACTCTGGCACGGGGCCCCGACCGCCGCAGGTCCGGCTACCCGCCGGTAGGCGCTCCACCGCAGCGCAGGACCCCGCGATCGGCCTTGAGCGCCAGGATCCGGCGCGCGCTCTCGGTGACGCGGTCGGCGAACGCCCGGTCGTCGGCCGCCGCGACCAGCGCGTCCACCATCGGCTCGACGTCGCCCGGCTCGATCGTCAGCACCTGGTCCCCGCCGGCCTCGACGAACTTCACGGCCCGCTGCCCGACCGGCACGTCGGCGACCGCCCGCGCGGCGCCCACGTCGTCGGTGGTGACGACGCCGGTGAACCCGAGCCGCTCGCGCAGCAGGTCGGTGACGACCTCGCGGGAGAACAGCGCGCGGTTGTCCGGGTCGATGCGCTCGTAGACCGCCGAGGACATCATCACGACCGGCGCGCCCGCGGCGATGCCGGCGCGGAACGACGCGAGACCCGGGTCGTCGACGCTCGTGCGGCTGTCGGCGGCGCCCGCGAAGTCGGTGTTCTCGCGCACCCGGCCCAGGCCCGGGAAGTGCTTGAGGGTGGCGTCGACGCCACCCGCGTCCAGGCCCTGGACGAACGCCGTGACCGCCTGACCGACCCGGCGCGGATCGGTGCCGAAGCCGCGGTCGAGGGCGCCCACCGGTTCGTTCGCCTCGCCGAGGGCGGGGTCGACGACGTCGGCGACGGGCGCGAGGTCGAGCGTCACCCCGGCCTCGGACATCTCGCGGCCCCAGCCCTCCGCGTCGCCGCGCAGCCCGGCGACGTCGCGGCCCTGCGCCGTCGCCGACGGGATGCGCGTGAACCCGGCGCCCTTGAGGTCCTGGACCTTCCCGCCCTCCTGGTCGGTCGCAATCGTCACGGGGAGGCGGGCCGCCTGCTGCACCGCGCGCGTCGTGGCCGCGACCTGGGCCGCCGAGGCCTCGCCGCCCGCGGCGTCGGTGAGGATCACCCCGCCCGCGCCCTCGGCCAGCGCGGCGCGTCCGGCGCCGGTCAGCCCGTCGGCGGGGACACCGGCCATGATCAGCTGCGCGGCGCGCCCGCGGGTGTCGAGGCCGTCGAGGGTCTGCTGGACGCAGGTGGCGGCCGGGTCGACGGGGGTCGGCGCGGGGGCGGCGGACCGGGCGCTCGGGGTGTCCGCGGGGGCGGGCGCCGGCGGGGCGGCGGGCTGCCCACCGCACGCGGTGATCGCCAGCGCGAGCGCCGCGAGGACGGCGGTGAGGACGGGGCGGGCTCCGGACATCGTGCCGGGATTGTGCCGGAACGCCATCGGGCACCTTGCTGCCCGTCGGGCCCGAGCAGGACAGGATGATCACCGATGACCGCCACGCGCCGGACCCGCACGCTGCACGGCCAGCAGATGTCGTACGTCGAGGCCTGCCCGGAGGTCGTCGGTGACGACGATCCGGAGGTCGTCGTGCTGGTGCACGGCATCGCCGGCAGCGCCGAGACGTGGACGCCGGTGCTCGAGGCCTTCGAGCGCACGGGCTGCGACCGGCTGCTGCTCGCCCCCGAACTGCTGGGCCACGGCGAGTCCGCGGGGGTGGGCGGCGACTTCTCGATGGGCGCCTACGCCAACGGGCTGCGCGACCTGCTCGCGGTGCTCGGGCACCGGCGCGTCACCGTCGTCGGGCACTCCCTGGGCGGCGGGGTGGCGATGCAGTTCGCCTACCAGTTCCCGGAGATGTGCTCGCGGCTCGTGCTCGTCTCCTCCGGCGGCCTCGGGCGCGGGGTCAGCCCGCTGCTGCGCCTCGCCGCGCTGCCCGGCGCGGAGTACGTGCTGCCCGTGCTCGCCTCGACGGGGGTGCTCGACCTCGGTGTGCGCGGCCTGCGGCTCGCCGCCGCGCTGCCCTCGTTCGGCGCCGAGGCCGTGTCGCTGCGCGAGACCGCCCGCCACGCCGCGTCGCTCACCGAGCGGGCCCACCTCGACGCGTTCGTCGACACCGTCCGCGCGGTGATCGGGCCCGGCGGGCAGCGGGTCAGCAGCACCGAGCGGCTCTACCTCACCGAGGGGCTGCCGACCATGATCGTCTGGGGTGACCGCGACCCCGTGATCCCCGTCGGGCACGCGCGCCGGGCGGCGACGCTCGTCCCCCACGCCCGCCTCGAGCTCTTCGGGGGCGCCGGGCACTTCCCGCACTGCGACGAGCCTCACCGCTTCGCGGCGCTGCTCACCGAGTTCTGCGACGCTGCGGAGCCCGCCGACCTCTCGGTGGCGGGCATCGGGCCGCGGGTGGCGGCCCAGGGGTAGCCGTCAGGCCCGCGGGTGGCGGCACTGGTAGGCCAGCGCCGGCGGCAGGTTGCGCCACACGGTCGGCGTGACGGTCACCTCGCTGAACGCCTCCTCGAGCACCCCGCGGAAGCGGCGCTGGGTGGGGAAGCGCGTGACGTGGCTGTAGGCGAACGTGGTGAACGCCGCGCCCGGCGCGAGCACCCGCGTGACCTGCTCGATGATCCCCCGCTGCGCCGACTCCGGGAACAGCGTCCACGGCAGCCCGCTGACCGCGGCGTCGACGCGGTCGACCCCGGTGTCGGCCAGCAGCTTCTGCAGGTCCGCCGCGTCGCCCTGGATGACCTCGAGCCACGGGCGCGTGCGCCGCAGGTGCTCGACCATGCCCGGGTCGATCTCGACCGCGATGTGGCGCGCGCCCTCGGGGAGGCGCCGGCGCAGGGCGGCGCTGACCACGCCGGTGCCGGGGCCGAGCTCGACGACGACCGGCTGGCCCTCGGCCGGCGCCACCGAGGCGAGCAGGTCGGAGAGGGCGCGCCCGCTGGGCGCGACGGCGCCGATGACGGCCGGCGAGCGCACGGCCGAGGAGATGAACGTGACGAGGTCGCGCACGGGGCTCACGGGGGACACAGTGGCAGCTCCGGTGGTGGGGCGCCCGCTCGAGGACGTGCGGGGGTGGGCGGCGGCCGCCGAGGGGTGCAGCGGGCCCCACCGAGTATTCAGCGGGGGTCGACGACCCGCATGAGGATGAACGTCACCAGCAGCAGGATCATGATCGACAGGTCCAGGCTGATGTTGCCGATGCGCACCGCGGGGATGAGGCGGCGCAGGAGCTTGACCGGCGGGTCGGTCACCATGAAGAGCACCTCGAGGCCCGCCGCGGTGCCGCCCGCGGGGTGCCAGTCGCGCGCGAAGCTGCGGACGATCTCGACCACGAGCCGGCCCACGATGAACAGCCACAGCACGAACAGCGCGTAGTACACCAGCATGCGGGCGAGCTCCATGCCCTCCAGAGTGCCTGATCCGTCCGGGTCGCCGGTCACGGGTCGGGTCGCGGCCGTCCGGAGCCGTGGGTCCGCTCCCGCGCGACCACCCGTATTGGCTACGGTCGAGCGTCGCTGTCGGTCGTCGTCACGTGCACGGGTGGAGGTTCGGTGGTCGTCCTGGTGCCCGTCGACGAGCGGCTCACGGGCCCCGGCGCACCCGGCCTCGCCGAGCTGCGCACGGTCGGCGTCGAGCCCCTCGTGGACGCCGTGCTGCGCAGCGAGAGCGGCGACGGCGCCTCGTTCGGCGCGCCGGCCGCCTGCGACACCCCGGCGTACGGCATCCCGGCGACGATGCACCCGCGCACGTTCCTGGCCGTCGACCCCCGCGACCACCAGGTCGTCGGCACCTGCGGCTTCAGCGGGCCCCTGCGCGGCGGCCGGCTCGAGATCGCGTTCTGGACCTTCCCGCCCTTCGAGGGCCGGGGCTGGGCGACGGCGATGACACGGGCCCTGGTCGCGCGCGCGTTCTCCGACCCGGCGGTCCAGACGATCGTCGCCCACACCCTGCCCGAGCGGGCGCCCGCGGCCAGCGTGCTGACCGCCAACGGGCTCGTGCGGGTGCAGTCCCGGCGCCGCGACGAGTCGGGGCCGGGCGGGGCGCGACGGGTCAAGGTGTGGCGCTGGGAGGCCCACCGCCCGACCCGCGCGAACGGGTCGAGTCCGTGATCCTGCACGTCTGCACGCGGCACGAGCTCGAGGAGGCGCGCGTCTCCGGTGCCCGACGCCCGCCGTCGCTCGACGACGTGGGGTTCGTGCACTGCTCCGACCCCGGCACGGTGCACCTGCCCGCCTCGCGGCTCTTCGCGGGCCGGACGGACGTCGTGGTGCTGGTCGTCGACCCGGCACTGCTCGACGCCCCGGTGCGCTGGGAGCCGGGCGTGGGCCACGCCGGTGACGAGGACCCGCGCGGCCCGTGGTTCCCGCACGTCTACGGCCCGCTGGACCTCGGCGCCGTCGTGGCGGTGCACGACCTGGTGCCGGAACCCGACGGCTCGTTCCGCCCGCCGCCGGCGGTCGCTCGCCCGACCTGAGGTTCTGAGCGAAGGGCACCTTCGCTCGGATAGACCGGCGAGGGGCGCCCCTCGCCAGAAGGCCGGCGCGCGCGGCGCCGCTGCGGTTCTGAGCGAGGGGTCCCCCCGCTCGAACAGATCGGCGAGGGGCGCCCCTCGCCAGAATCCGGGCGACCATCCTCGCCCGCCGCACGAACGACGACGGCCCCCGACCGGAGCGGTCGGGGGCCGTGTCGCGCGTAGCGGGGACAGGATTCGAACCTGTGACCTCTGGGTTATGAGCCCAGCGAGCTACCGAGCTGCTCCACCCCGCGTCGGGTGCCCGTCGCCCTGGGCCAGGGGATCCCGGCGGCCGGAGAGGACTCCGACGCCGGTGTCGTAGCGGGGACAGGATTCGAACCTGTGACCTCTGGGTTATGAGCCCAGCGAGCTACCGAGCTGCTCCACCCCGCGCTGCGTTGTGTCCGTAACGGTACACCGGCGCCCACCCCGTCCCTCGCAGGGGGGTGGGCGCCGGGACCACTAGCCCCCGGCGCCCGCGGGCGCCGTCGACGCCGCCCCGCTGGCCGAGCGGAACTGCGCGATCGCGGCGTCGAGCGCCGCCTCCGCGTCCCCGATGCCCCGGAAGTCCCGGGCGGCCTGCGCCTGGGAGAGGCGGTCGAGGGCGTCGTTCATCGCCGTCACGGCCTGCGTGAGCTGCGGGCTCAGCGCCTGCCCCGGCGCCCCGGCCGGGAGCGGGCCGGAGCCGACGTTGGCGCCCGGCGCCGGCGTCGGCGACTGCGAGGTCGTGCCCAGCCCCGGGACGTTGAGCCCCGGCGGCAGCGGGACCCCCTGGAACGCTGCCTGCAGCGCGCCCTGCAGCGTCGGCGCGTAGCCGATGTCGCCGTTGTTGAACCGGGCGATCACGCCGAACAGCTGCGGGAACGACGTCTGCGCGTTGCGCTCGACGTAGATCGGCTCGACGTAGAGCAGACCGCCCGCGACGGGCAGGGTCAGCAGGTTGCCGTACTGCACCTGCACGGGCGTGCCCGACTGGCGCAGGGTGAACAGCCCGCCGTTGACCGACTGGCTGGTCAGCAGCTCGGCCTGGACCTGCTGCGGACCCTGCGGACCGCGTTGGTCGCCGGTGAGCTGCGCCGGGAGCTCGAGCACGGTGATGCGTCCGTAGTTCTCGGGCTCCGAGCTCACCGACATGTACGCCGAGAGGTTCGGGCGCGAGAGGGCGAGCAGCGTGCTCGTCATCTGGAACTGGGTGTCCGGTGCCGCCCCGGGCCGGGGGTCACCGGCGAGCAGGTAGTACGGCGGGATCGACGCGTTGCTCTCGCGCGTCGGGTCCTCGGGGATGGTCCAGAAGTTCTGCGTCGAGAAGAAGTCGCGCGGGTTCTCGACGTGGTAGCGCGTCAGCAGGTCGCGCTGGACCTTGAAGATGTCCTCCGGGTACCGGAAGTGCGCCCGCAGGGCGTCCGGGACCTCCGACGACGGCTTGACGACGCCCGGGAAGGCGCCCATCCACGTCTTCAGCACGGGGTCCTGGTCGTCGACCTGGTAGAGGTTCACCTGGCCGCTGTAGGCGTCGACGGTGGCCTTCACCGAGTTGCGCATGTAGCCGACCGAACCGGGCGAGCCCGAGGGCCGCAGCGAGTCGGCGGTGGCGTCGGCGAGCCCGACCTGCTGCGCGTACGGGTAGCGCGGCAGCGTCGTGTAGCCGTCGACGACCCACTGCATCCGGCCGTCGACGACCGCCGGGTACGGGTCGACGTCGGTGCGCAGCCACGGCGCGACCTTCTGGACCCGCTCGATCGGCGTGCGGTTGTAGAGGATGCGCGAGTCCGACCCGATCGAGCCGTTGAACAGGATGTTCCGCTCGCCGTAGGCCGCGGCGAAGATCAGGCGCTGCGCCCAGTTGCCCAGCGGCACGCCGCCGGGGCCGGTGTACGCGGTGGCCGGGCGGCCGGGGCCGTCGAACTCCCGCGGCGCCGAGCCCGGGTTGCCGCCGACGATCGCGTAGTCGTCGGTGCCGCCGAGGAACTCGCCGTAGTAGATGCGCGCACCGTCGGGGCTCAGGCCGAACGGCCCGGGGTTGGACGAGTCGCTGACCTCGAACTGGGGCAGGCCGCCCTGGCTCGCCTCGGCGTTCGCCGGGGCGTTGACGCGGTCCGCCGGCGCCGACACCAGGCCCTGGCCGTGGGTGTAGACGAGGTGGCGGTTGATCCAGTCCTGCTGGTTGCCGATGAGGGCGTCCGGGTTGATCTCGCGCGCGGCGAGCACGTAGTCCTGGCGCTGCCCGTTGACCGTGTAGCGGTCGATGTCGAGGTCGGGCGAGAAGCTGTAGAAGTTCGTCAGCTGCTGCTGCACCGCGAACGTGCGGTTGAGCCGCGACGGGTCCTGGATGCGGATGTTGTCGAGCGTCGCCTGGCTGTTGGCGACGTCCTGCGGCGGCACCGCGGCGCTCCCCGCGGCGGACGCGACCTGCGGGGCGTACGGGATGACGCCGACGTCGGTGAGACCGAAGGCCTGGCGCGTCGCCGCGATGTTCCAGGAGATCGACTGGGCCTCGCGGTCGATGGCGTTCGGGCGCACCGAGACCTGCTCGAGCACCGCTGGCCACGCGGCGCCGACGAGCACGCTCGAGAGCACCAGCAGCGCCAGCGCGATCGCCGGGATCTGGAGGTTGCGCAGCACGACCGCGGAGAAGAACGCCGCGGCGCAGATCACCGCGATGATCAGCAGGATGAGCTTCGCCGGCATGGCGGCGTTGAGGTCGGTGTAGGTGGCGCCGAAGAAGTTGGCGCCGCCCTCGGCCGCCTTGCGGTCGGAGAACAGCAGCTCGTAGCGGTCGAAGAAGTACGCGACGGCCTTGAGCAGCACGAACGAGCCGGCGAGCACGGCCAGGTGCGCGCGGGCGGGCGGCGCGACGGCGCCGTTGCGCCCGGCCAGGCGGATGCCGCCGAAGAGGTAGTGGGCGATCAGCGCGGCGATGAAGCTGACCGCGATCGCGACGAACAGCCAGCTCAGCAGCCAGCGGTAGAACGGCAGCTCGAAGACGTAGAACGAGACGTCGTGGCCGAACACCGGGTCCGCCACGCCGAACGGCGTGGAGTTGATGAACAGCTGCACGGTCTGCCAGTCGGCCTGCGCCGAGAGACCGGCGATGAGCGCGACGACCGCGGGGATGCCGACCGCGAACCACAGCGGACGGGCCAGCACCACGGTGCGGTAGCGGGCCACCGGGTCCTCGGCCGCACCGGCGGCCGCGACGGGCACGAACACCGGGCGCACCCGGTAGGCGATGACGAGGTTCAGCGCGAGCAGGCCGCCCATCAGGACGGCGGCGACGACGAACTGCAGCACGCGGGTCCACAGGATGGTCGTGAAGACGCCGCGGAACCCGACCTCGCCGAACCAGGCCCAGTCGACGTAGACGTCGACCAGGCGGGCCCCGCCGAGCAGCACGACGAGCGCCACCACGCCGACGATCAGCAGCGTCTTCGTGCGTCGCGACAGCTGGGGGGTCGCCGTCGGGGGCCGGTTGGCCACGGGGTCACACTCCTGGATCAGCGGGGCTGTCACGCACGGGCGGACCCGGGCGTGCGGTGGCCACTCTACGAACACGGTGTGGGGTTGACGTGGCCCGGCATGTCCGGATCGCCTCACGCCCTGCTCGGAGACGGAGCGGAGCGGAGCTCGACCCTCGGGTCAGCGCTCACCAGCGACGTCAACGGTCCAGGGCCCGGTCCGGTTCCTGTCTCAGCACGGCGCCGGCGTCCGGCCCTCGCGGACCGCCTGCAGCGCCGTGATCCCCTCGCCGAGCGTCCCGACGCGGGCGAGCACGAGCCCCTCCGGGGCGTCGGCGACGGCCTCGGCGCAGTTGCCCGCCGGTACGAGGAACACCTCGGCGCCGTCGTGGCGGGCGGCGTCCATCTTGAAGCGGATCCCGCCGATGTCGCCGACGCGGCCGAGGGCGTCGATCGTCCCGGTGCCGGCGACGACGTGGCCGCCGGTGATGTCGCCCGGCGTCAGCTTGTCGACGATCGCCGAGGCGAACACCAGGCCGGCCGAGGGCCCGCCGATGTCGCCGAGGCTGATGCGGACGTCGACCGGCGAGTCGACGATGTTGGTCGGCGTCACCCCGAGGAAGCCGCGCGGGTCGCCGTCCGGCCGCGCCGCCGCGACCACGGTGACGTCGGTGCGCGGTCCGGGGGCGCCGAGCGGGCCGCGCTGGATCGTGACGGTGACCGCCTGCCCCGGCCGCGTGGGCGCCAGGGCGTCGACGACCTCCTGCGGCGTCGTCACCGCGCGCCCGTTGACGCTGACGATCCGGTCGCCGGGCGCGAGCAGGCCCGCCGACGGCGAGTTGTCCAGCACCGAGCCGACCTGCACGGCCGTCGGGTAGCCGAGGTAGCGCAGGGCCGCGGCCTCGGCGTCGGTCTCGGACTGCGCGAACTGGCGGGTGTTCTCCTGGTCGACCTGCTCGCTCGAGCGACCCGGCGGGTAGACCGACTCGCGCGGGAGCACCTGCTCGTTGCCCGAGGCCCACATCGCCATCGCCCCGAACAGCGTGACCTGCGTCGTCACCGCGACGGTGGTCATCCGCAGCTGCCCGGACGTCGGGTAGACCGGCGCCGGCCCGGAGATGTCGACGACGGTCCGGCCGTCCTGCCCGGTGCCGAGGACGTCGAACGTCGGGCCGTCACCGAGCGCCACGAACGGCACGCGCACGGTCGCGCCCAGGAGGCCCAGCACCCCGGCCAGCACGAGTCCGAGCGCCAAGGTCGCGCGCAACCGGGTCACGGCCGGACAGGGTAGTGATGCAGGGTGTGGCCGCCGTGCGGGGACGTCCGGTGTCCGATTCCTGCGCACTTCCTGGGAGGTTGCTGGGCGTTCGCCGTGAGCGTGGCGCGACAGGGTGCTCAGCCCCCCGATCAGCAGCAGGGCCGCGTACCGTCGACACCATGAGTGACCTGCCCTTCGGTTTCGGGCCGTCCGACGACGACGAGTCCCGCCGCTCCGGTTCCGGTGGCGGCGGTCAGGGTGGCCAGGGCGGGGCCGGCGGCTTCGGCTTCGGTCCCGGGATGGGGCTGCCCGGGGGTGCGGGTGGCGCCGGCGGCTTCGACATGGGGCAGCTCGGCCAGATGCTCACCCAGCTCGGGCAGATGCTGTCCCAGTCGTCCGGGCCGGGCGCCGAGGGCCCCGTGAACTACAAGCTCGCCGCTCAGATGGCCCACCAGCAGCTCGGCGAGGACGGCAAGAAGGCGCCGACGAGCGAGCAGCAGCGCGCCGCCGAGGAGTCCGTGCGCCTCGCCGAGCTGTGGCTCGAGGACGCGACGACGCTGCCGTCGGGCGCCTCGCAGGTCGTCGTGTGGTCGCCCGCGCAGTGGATCGACACGACGATGCCGACGTGGCAGCGGCTGTGCGACCCGGTGGCGCAGCGCGTCGCCGGCGCCTGGGTCGAGGGCCTGCCCGAGGAGGCGCGCCAGATGGCGGGCCCGATGCTCGGCATGATCTCGCAGGTCGGCGGCATGGCCTTCGGCTCGCAGCTCGGTCAGGGCCTCGCGCAGCTCGCCAAGGAGGTGCTGACCTCCAGCGACGTCGGCCTGCCGCTCGGCCCCGAGGGCACCGCGGCGCTCCTGCCCGGCGCCATCGCGACGTTCACCGAGGGCCTCGACCGTCCCGCCGGCGAGGTGCTCGTCTTCCTCGCCGCGCGCGAGGCCGCCCACCAGCGCCTGTTCGGGCACGTCCCGTGGCTGCGCCAGCGCCTGCTGGCGACGGTCGAGGAGTTCGCGCACGGCATCTCGATCGACACCTCCCGCATGGAGGAGCTCGCCCGCGAGGTCGACCCCACCAACCCCGCCTCGCTCCAGGAGCTCATGAGCTCCGGAATGTTCGAGCCGCAGACCACCGAGTCGCAGAAGGCCGCGCTGCGGCGTCTCGAGACGCTGCTCGCGCTGGTCGAGGGCTGGGTCGACGTCGTCGTCGGCGAGGCCGTCGGCGACCGCCTGCCCGGTGCCGTCGCGCTCGGCGAGACGCTGCGCCGCCGCCGCGCCTCCGGCGGCCCCGCCGAGCAGACGTTCGCGACGCTGGTCGGGCTCGAGCTGCGGCCGCGGCGCCTGCGCGACGCGGCGGCCCTGTGGCGCCGGCTCACCGACGAGCGCGGCATCGAGGGCCGCGACGCGGTCTGGGCGCACCCGGACCTCATGCCGACCGCCGACGACCTCGACGACCCGTCGTCCTTCGTCGGCGAGCGCCGGTCGGTCGCGCCCTCGGAGGAGGGCGCCGCCCCGAAGAGCGGCGAGAGCTTCACCGACCTCGACGACCCGCTGGCCCGCCTCGAGGCCGAGATGAAGGCCGAGCAGGAGGCTCGCGGGTCCTCGGAGGAGAAGCCGGACGAGCCGGGCGACGACAAGAGCAGCTAGTCGTCGTCCTCGTCGGCGTCCCCGCCGTCGGTGTCGGTGATCGGGAGGCCGGCGCCCGCGGCGAGGCCCTCGAGGTAGCCGATCGCGCGCTCGCTGCGCGGGTAGGCCGCCTCGGCGGCCCGGAACGCCGGGCCGTGGTGGGGCTCGCGCAGGTGGACGAGCTCGTGCACGAGGACGTGGTCGAGCACCCACCCCGGGACGTCCCGGAGCCGCTCGCTGAGCCGGATCGTGGCGTCCGCGGGCGTGCACGACGCCCACCGCGTGCGCATCGGCTTCGTCCACCGCACCAGCGCCGGGCGCGGCCACGCCCCGTCGGGCGCGATCGGGTCGAGGTGCGCGGCCGCCAGCGCGTCGGCGCGCGCGGCGAGATCCGCGTCGCCCGCCCGGCGGCCGGGGCGGCGGCGGGCGTCGGCGCGCTCGAGGCGGCGCAGCATCTCCTCGACCCAGTGCTGCTCCTGGGCGCGGGACATGGACGCCGGGATGTTGACCACCACCGTCGACCCCTCGCGGTGCGCGTCGACGGTGCGCTTGCGGCGCCGGCTGCGGCGCACCTCCACCTCGGGTCGCGGATCGGCCACATCCCGAGCGTAGAAGGCGGATCCGACAGGCCCTCCGCTGCGTCGAACCAGGTGTGCTCCTCACCGACGCTGTTCCCCTCCCCGCCCGTCCCCGTCTCCGCCTCCCCGCGCTGCACCGGTCCGCCGACGTCCTGCAGTTCGGCGCCGGCCCGTCCGACGCGCTCGTCGTCGACGGCCTGACGCCCCCGCTCGTGCGCATGGTCGAGGCCCTCGACGGCACCCGGCCGCTCGCGCGGGTGCTGGCCGACGCCGTGGCCGCAGGCGCCTCCCCCGGCGCGGCGCGCGCCCTGCTCGACCACCTCGACGCCGCCGGGCTGCTCGCCGACCCGGCGGTCCCGCCACTCGGGCGCCGTGTGGTGGTCCGGGGCGCCGGCCGGGTCGCGGTGTCGGTCGCGTGCCTGCTCGCGACCGCCGGGGTCGGGCGGGTGCTCGTCGAGGCCGCGGGCACGGTGTCGCGCGACGACCTGGGCACCGGGCTGGTCGCCGACGACGTCGGTCGGCCCGCCGAGCGGGCCGCCGAGGAGGCCGTCGCCCGGGCCGGCGCGTCGGCGCCCGGCCCGCCGGCGGCGCGGCGGTGGCTCTCCGCGCGGGCCGACCTGGTGGTGCTCGCCGACGGCGCCCGGCCCGACCCGTTGAGCGCGCAGCGCCTCGTCCTCGACGGCCGCGCGCACCTGCCCGTCGCGGCCGTGGACGGCGCCGGGACGGTCGGGCCGCTCGTGGTGCCGGGTGCGACGCCGTGCCTGCGCTGCGACGACCTCGGGCGCGCCGACGCCGACGACGCGTGGCCCCGGGTGGCGGCCGAGCTGGTCGGGCGGCGCGACCCCGCGCCGGTGGCGCTCGCGGCGTCGACGGCCGCACTCGCGGTCGGCGAGGTCCTCGGGTTCCTCGACGACGGCCCGCCCGCCTCCCGGGGCGCCGTGCTCACGCTCGCGCCCGACGGCGTCCGCCGGGTCCGGCCCGTCCGGCGCCACCCGGAGTGCGGCTGTGCGGGCCTCGCCGGGCGGCGGGCGCGGGCGACGGGTGGGGTCGAGGTCACCCCGGCCGCGACCCTCCTGGTCACGGGAACGCCGGGCCCCACGACGGCCGGAGCAGCCTGACCTGATCGCGCCGTCACGCTCGGCACGGGGGAGAATCGGTGCCGTGACCGATGACATCCCCCGCCGGTCAGTCCAGCGGTCGGCACGGCTGGCCTCCCTGCCGCTGGGCTTCGCGTCCCGCACGGCAGCGGGCTGGGGCCGCCGGCTCGCCGGGGGCGACCAGGGTCAGATCTCCGCCGACGTCGCCCGCCGTGGTGCCGAGCAGCTCTTCGCCGTGCTCGGGGAGCTCAAGGGCGGCGCGATGAAGTTCGGCCAGGCCCTCTCCGTGTTCGAGGCGGCGGTGCCCGACGAGCTCGCCGAGCCCTACCGCGAGGCGCTCACCCGCCTGCAGACCGCCGCGCCGCCGATGCCGGCCGCCCGCACCCACCGCGTCCTCGCCGAGCAGTTCGGGCGTGGCTGGCGCGACCGGTTCCTCGAGTTCGACGACACCCCGGCCGCCGCGGCGAGCATCGGGCAGGTGCACCGCGCGGTGTGGCACGACGGGCGCGACGTGGCCGTCAAGGTGCAGTACCCCGGCGCCCAGGAGGCCGTGATGGCCGACCTGCGCCAGCTGCAGCGCTTCAGCCGCATGGTGCAGCCGCTCGTGCCGGGCATGGAGATCAAGCCCCTGCTCTCCGAGCTGCGCGACCGCATGGCCGAGGAGCTCGACTACCGCGACGAGGCCGACGCCCAGCGCGCGTTCGCGGCGGCGTACGAGGGCGACCCGGACGTCGTCGTCCCGCGGGTGGTGGCGTCGGCACCCAAGGCGATGGTCTCGGAGTGGGTCACGGGCACGCCGCTGTCGGCGATCATCCGGTCCGGCGAGCCCGAGGAGCGCGACCGCGTCGGGCTGCTGCTCTCGAAGTTCCACTTCTCGTCGCCCGCGCGGGTGGGGCTGCTGCACGCCGACCCGCACCCGGGCAACTTCCAGATCCTGCCCGACGGGCGCCTGTGCGTGATCGACTTCGGGGCGATCGCGCGCCTGCCCGACGGCCTGCCGCGCGAGCTCGGAGTCATGCTGCGGCTGGCGGTCGAAGACCGCTCCGACGAGCTCCTGGAGCTCCTGCGCGAGCTGAACTTCGTGCTGCCCGGCGTGGACATGGGGCCCGAGGAGGCGATCGCCTACCTGGGGCCGCTGACCGACCCGCTGCGCACCGAGAAGTTCCACTTCACGCGCGCGTGGCTGCGGGGGCAGGCGGACCGGCTCGGCGACCTGCGCCGGCCGGAGTTCACCACCGGGCGCGGGCTGAACCTGCCCCCGCAGTACCTGCTCGTGCACCGCGTGACGCTCGCATCGGTGGCGGTGCTCTGCCAGCTCGACGCGGAGATCCCGCTCCGCGGCGTCTTCGAGGAGTGGCAGCCCGGCTTCCAGGCCTGACGCCGCCCTCCGGGGCCCGGCGCGCGTCCGGTGCGCGCCGGGCCCCCTTCTCCCCCTGCTCGAGGGGGCCTCGGGGTGGGTGAGCGAGGGACTCCCCCGCTGCGTCCGACGCAGCGAGGGTGACCCTCGCTCACCCCACCGACCCGGCGTGCCGGGTCTCCTCAGGCGACCCCGGCGGCGGTCCGGGCCGCCGCGAGCTCCGCGTCGCGGGCGAGGTCGGCCTTGGAGGGCCGGCCCCGGGGCCGCTTCCGGGCGATGACGGCGCCCCGGTCGAAGATCTCGCCGCCCCACACGCCGCAGTACTCCCGCCGCTCCATCGCACCGGCCAGGCAGGTGCGCCGGATGGGGCAGTCCCCGCAGAGGGCCTTCGCCCGCTCGAGGTCCGCGGGCTGGTCGGAGAACCAGAGGTCCTCACCGGAGATCCGGCACGGGAGGTCGTCGACGATGGTCAGGGCGTCGAACAGGTCGATGTCAGGGGTCTCGGGTCCGGTCTCGGGGGCGGTCGGGCGAACAGCGAGTCCGGCGGGGGACACGGTCTACCTCCGGTGGGCGGGTCGGCGTGGGCCGGGACCGCGAGGTCTCGTGTCATGTCTCGTGTCGTGAGAGACGACGAAGGCCGCGGTCCCTGGATGCGGGTCCGCGGCCTCGTGGGTCGTGTCGGTGGGGTCCTGGGCTCAGGCTCTCCACCGCGAGGCTGCGGACGGTCGCTGCGGGACGAAGGTCGGGTTCAGATCGCGCTGGCGATTGCGGGGGCGCTGCGTCTTCGGCATCCCCTGCGGCTCGCACGCGACGACGGCGTCGTTCAACGACGCCGTGCCCGTGACGGAGCGCCAGCTCGCGACGTGGCGACCGGTGCCCGCGAGAGTCACGATGTCCATCGTCACGAGCCCCCTTCCTGGGTCACCACGCGGCGGCGAGCCGCCCGACCGGCAGCCTCGTGCGCCGGTGTGTGATCGACCGTAGGGCGGCCCCGCAACCCGGGCAACGCATTTTCGGGAAGTTCTTCGAAGATCTTTGCTTCGGACACGGACGAGCGCCGGGCGTGGTGATCACGGGCGTCGCCACGTACCTCCGCGCGCGCTCGAGGTGCACCACGACGCTCCTGATCACGGTGCGGGTGCCGGGCCTCCGAGCGTGGGCCGAGGTCCGGGATGATCACGGGCGTCGCCACGTACCTCCGCGCGCCCCCGAGGTGCACCACGACGCCCCTGATCATCCGGGGCGCGGCCGTCCTACGACGCGTGCTCGCGCACCAGGGACAGGACGTCGTCGCCGTAGCGTTCGAGCTTCGACGACCCGATGCCCGGGATCGCGACGAGGCCCGAGGGGTCGTGCGGGCGCTGCTCGGCGAGGGCGATGAGGGTCGCGTCGGTGAACACGACGTACGCCGGCACCGAGCGCGACTTGGCCTCCGCCGAGCGCCACGCCTTGAGCGCCTCGAGCAGCGACTCGTCGATGTCGGACGGGTGGGTGCTGCAGCGGCCCAGCTTCGCCGACCCCGGGTCGGCGAGCGGCTTCCCGCACACCCGGCACACCGGCTTTCCGCGGGACGAGCCGTTGTCGCGGCCGGTCGGCTGGCGGGCGGCGGGGTGCTCGTCGGGGACGAGGCCGTAGAGGAAGCGGCTGCGGCGCCGGGAACGGCGCCCGCCCGCGCTGCGCGACAGCGCCCACGACAGCCGCAGGTGCACGCGCGCGCGGGTGACGCCGACGTAGAACAGGCGCCGCTCCTCCTCGATCGCGTCGTCGTCGCCGTCGGCGTGCTGGATGGGCAGCGTGCCGTCGGTGAGGCCGACGAGGAACACCGCGTCCCACTCGAGGCCCTTCGCGGCGTGCAGCGACGAGAGCGTGACGCCCTGGACGGTCGGCGGGTGCTGGGCCTGCGCGCGGGTCTGCAGCTCGGCGAGGAACGCGGCGAGGTCGGCGTCGGGGACGGCGGCGACGAGCTCCTCGGCGAGCTCGGCCAGCGCCCGCAGCGACTCCCACCGCTGGCGCGCGGCCCCCTGCCCCGCGGCGCCGGCCGGCGGGGCGTCGGTCAGCCCCTGCTCGCCCAGCACCGCCCGCACCAGCGTGACCATCCCCTCGCCGCGCGCGTCCTCGGGCGCGCGGGTGGCCGCGGTGCGCAGGGCGGCGACGGCGTTGCGGACCTCGGTGCGCTGGAAGAAGCGCTCGCCGCCGCGCACCTGGTAGGCGATGCCGGCGTCGCCGAGCGCGGTCTCGTAGACCTCCGACTGCGCGTTGACGCGGTAGAGCACCGCGATCTCGGCGGGCGGCACGCCGTCGTCGACCAGCTCGCGGATCGCCGTCGCCACGGCCGTGGCCTCGGCGGGCTCGTCGTCGTGCTCGGCGAAGTCGGGGTCCGGGCCGGGCGGGCGCTGGCCCTCGAGGCGCAGCCGCGACCCGGCGGCACGCCCGCGGGCCGCGCCGATCACCGTGTTGGCGGCCGAGACGACCTGCGGCGTGGAGCGGTAGTCGCGCACCAGGCGCACGACGGTGGCCTCGGGGAACACGCGCGGGAAGTCGAGCAGGTACGACGGGCTGGCGCCGGCGAACGAATAGATCGTCTGGTTGGCGTCGCCGACGACGGTGAGGTCGTCGCGCCCGCCCGTCCAGGCCCGCAGCAGGCGGTGCTGGGCCGGGGTGACGTCCTGGAACTCGTCGACGACGAAGCAGCGGTAGCGCTCGTGGAACTCGTGCGCGACCTCGGGGTGCTCCTCGAGCGCCGCCGCGGTGTGCAGCAGGAGGTCGTCGAAGTCGAGCATCTCCGCGCGGTTCTTGAGCGCCTCGTAGGTCTCGTACACCGCGGTGATCTGCTCGACCGGCGCGGGGACGTCCCGGGCGGCCTTGCCCGCCGCGGCCGCGTAGTCCGACGCCGGGACGAGCGACGCCTTCGCCCACTCGATCTCGCTCGCGAGGTCGCGCAACGACTCCCGCGTGGTCGGCGCCCCGGCGCGCTGGGCAGCCTGCCCGACGAGGCGCAGCTTGCCCTCGAGCACCTCCCACGGCGCCCCGCCGACCACCCGCGGCCAGAAGTAGCGCAGCTGGCGCAGGGCCGCGGCGTGGAACGTGCGCGCCTGCACCGGCGGCTGCCCGGGCCCGCCGCCGACGCCGAGGTCCCGCAGCCGCGTGCGCATCTCCCCCGCCGCGCGCGCGGTGAACGTCACGGCGAGGACCTGGCCGGACTGGACGTGACCGGCGGAGACGAGGTGGGCGATGCGGCGCGTGATCGTGCGGGTCTTGCCGGTGCCCGCACCCGCGAGGACGCAGACCGGGCCACGGGGAGCGAGGACCGCCTGGGACTGCTCGGGATCGAGCCCTGATGTCGCGCTGTCCCCGCCGCTGGCACCCACGGACCCATGTTCTCAACCCGCGCCGACAGCCACGGGCGGGACGGTCCGAAAACTTCATGACCGCTGTCGGACCCCGTGCCATGTTGGTGGGGTGCCACCTGCCATCGAGGCCGACGGTCTCGTCAAGCGCTTCGGCGCCACCACGGCGCTCGCGGGCGCCAGCTTCTCCGCCACCGAGGGCACGGTCCTCGGCGTGCTCGGGCCCAACGGCGCCGGCAAGACCACGGCGACGCGGGTCCTCGCCACCCTGCTCGCGCCGGACGAGGGCCGGGGGCTGGTCGGCGGGTTCGACGTCGTCACCGAGCCCCACCGGGTGCGCACGCTGATCGGGCTCACCGGCCAGTACGCCGGGGTCGACGAGGCGCTCACCGGCACCGAGAACCTCGTCCTCATCGCGCGCCTGCTCGGCCAGCGCCGGGCCGCGGCGAAGATGCGCGCCGCCGAGCTGCTGGCCCAGTTCGGGCTCACCGACGCCGCGGGCCGCGCCGCGCGCACCTACTCCGGGGGCATGCGCCGCCGGCTGGACCTCGCGGCGTCGCTGGTCGGGCGCCCGCGCATCCTCTTCCTCGACGAGCCCACCACGGGGCTCGACCCGGCGAGCCGCAACGAGCTCTGGGACATGGTCCGCGGGCTCACCGACGACGGCGTCACCGTGCTGCTCACCACGCAGTACCTCGAGGAGGCCGACCAGCTCGCCGACGACATCGTCGTCATCGACCGCGGCACGGTCGTCGCGCGGGGCACGCCGCTCGACCTCAAGTCCCGCGCCGGCGCCGCGGTGCTGCAGATGCGCCCGACGCAGCCCGAGCAGCTCGAGGCGGTGCGCGCCGTGGCCGCCGAGCTGGCGGGCGCGGAGCCGACCGTCGAGCAGGGCACCGTCTCGGTGCCCGCGGCCGACGACGCGCTCATGCCGGCGGTGGTCCGCCGGCTCGACGACGTCGGGGTCAGCCTCGCCGAGCTGACGCTGCGGCGCGCCACCCTCGACGAGGTCTTCCTCGCGCTCACCGGGCACCGCGCGATCGAGGCCGACCCCACCGACGACCTCCAGGAGAGCGCGTGACCCTCGACCGCACGGCCCCCGCGCGGCCCGCCGTCACCACCGATCCGGGAGTCCCGGCGCCGTCGCGACGCGTCTCGCCCACCCAGTGGGCGAGCCAGTCGCTGACGATGGCCTGGCGCAGCATCGTCCAGATCAAGCACAACCCCTCCGAGCTGCTCGACCTGTCCATCCAGCCGATCATGTTCGTGCTGCTGTTCACGTTCGTGTTCGGCGGCGCGATCGGCGGGTCGACCGACGCGTACCTGCAGTTCTCCCTGGGCGGGCTCATCGCGCAGAACGCGCTGTTCCTCACGATCTACACGGCGACCGGGCTCGCGACCGACCTGCAGAAGGGCACGTTCGACCGGTTCCGCAGCCTGCCCATCGCCCGCTCCGCGCCGCTGTCGGGCCGGATCCTCGGCGACGTCCTGCGCCAGCTCTGGTCGCTGGTCGTGCTGCTCGCGGTCGGCGTGCTGCTGGGCTTCCGCATCACGACGAGCCCGGTCGCGGTGCTCGCCGCGTTCGGCCTGCTGGTGGCGTTCACGCTGGCGTTCTCGTGGACGTCGGTGCTGCTCGGGGTGCTCGCGCGCGACCCGGAGAAGGTACAGATCTACGGGTTCACGGTGCTCTTCCCGCTGACGTTCGCGAGCAACGCCTTCGCGCCCACCGAGACGATGCCCGGCTGGCTGCAGGCCTGGGTGTCGATCAACCCGGTGACGCGGATGGCCGACGCGCTGCGCGGCCTGCTGGTCGGCGGGCCGGTCGCGGCCAACGCGATCGCGACGCTGCTGTGGGGCGTCGCGTTCGCCGCGGTGTTCGGGCCGCTCGCGGTGTGGGCGCTGCGCACGCGGACCTGACGCACGAGGGGCTCGCGAGGGCCACCATGGAGCCATGACCGAGCAGCTCGTGCCCACCGTGCTCGAGGCCGGCGGGATCCCCGACGACCTCGTCGAGCGCGCGGTGATCCGCGCCGACCAGTGGGCCCGGGCCGGGTCGACCGGCGCGGCGGAGGGACCGTCGGCGCAGCTCGCCGCGCTGATGCACGACCCGGCCGGCATCGACTTCACGCTGCGCTTCGTCGACCGCGTCGCGCGGCCCGCCGACGACGACGTCGCCGCCCGCGAGCTGGCCCGGCTCGCGGGGCGCCGCTCGCCGCTGCCGGCGTTCATCGGCCGCCGCGACGCGGCGCTGCTGCGCGCCGGGGCGCTGGCGGGACCGCGGCTGCCGAAGGTCGTGGTGCCGCTGGCGCGCCGGCGGCTGAAGGCGATGGTCGGGCACCTCATCGTCGACGCGGACGGGCGCGCCCTGTCCCGTCGTCTCGCCGAGGCCCGCCAGGAGGGGTTCCGGCTCAACCTCAACCTGCTCGGCGAGGCCGTGCTCGGCGAGGACGAGGCCGACCGGCGCCTCGCGCGCACCATGGACCTGCTGCGCCGCGACGACGTCGACTACGTGTCGGTCAAGGCGTCGTCGGTGGCGAGCCAGCTGGTGCCCTGGGACCTCGAGGGCAGCCGCGACCGCCTCGTCGAGCGCCTCACCCCGCTCTTCGAGCTCGCGCGCGACACCGGCTCGTTCGTGAACCTCGACATGGAGGAGTACAAGGACCTCGACCTCACGGTCGCCGTGTTCGTCGCGCTGCTCGACCGGCCCGGGTTCGCGGACCTCCCGGCCGGGATCGTGCTGCAGGCCTACCTCCCGGACGCGCTGGGCGCGCTCACCGAGCTCGCGGCCTTCGCGCGCCGCCGGGTCGCGGCGGGCGGTGCGCCGATCAAGGTGCGGCTGGTCAAGGGCGCGAACCTCGCGATGGAGCAGGTCGACGCCGCCCTGCACGACTGGCCGCAGGCGCCGTACACGACGAAGGCCGAGGTCGACGCCAACTACGTGCGCCTGCTCGACCGGGCGATCGGCGGCGACCTGGTCGACGCGCTGCGCCTCGGCGTCGCGAGCCACCACCTGCACCACGTGGCCCTGGCCGTCGAGCTCGCCGCGGCGCGCGGGGCCGAGCGCCAGATCGACGTCGAGATGCTGCAGGGCATGGCGCCCGCCCAGGCGCGCGTCGTCGCGCGCGACATCAGCGAGCGGATGGTGCTCTACACGCCGGTCGTGCACAGCGGCGACTTCGACGCCGCCGTCTCGTACCTCGTGCGCCGGCTCGAGGAGAACGCCTCGCCGGAGAACTACCTGTACGCGCTGTTCTCCGACGCCGGGCCCGCGTCGTACACCGACCGGTTCCGGGCGTCGGTGCGCGACCGCGACGCGGTGCGGGCGACACCGCGGCGCACGCAGGACCGGGCGGACGAGACCCCGTCGCTCCCGGAGTCCGATGGTCCAGCTCCGCTGCGCTCCGTGTCCCGCTCCTTCCGCAACGAGCCCGACACCGACCCCTCGCTGGCCGCGAACCGCGCCTGGGCGCTGAAGGCCGTCACCACCGCCGCGCCCCGGGTCCACGAGCCCGAGCTCACCGACCCGGCGGCCGTCGACGCCGTCGTCGACCGGGCCGCCGCCTCGTCCTGGGGCGACCGCTCCCCCGCCGACCGCGCGGCCGTCCTCCGCGGGGCCGCGACGGCCCTGGCCGCGGCCCGCGGGGACCTGCTGACCGTCATGGTCGGCGAGGCCGGCAAGACGATTGCCGAGGCCGACCCCGAGATCTCCGAGGCGGTCGACTTCGCCGCGTACTACGCCGACCGGGCCCTCGAGCTCGAGGGCGCCCCGTTCACGCCCGACCGCGTCGTCGTCGTCACCCCGCCCTGGAACTTCCCCATCGCCATCCCGCTCGGCGGCTGCGTCGCGGCGCTCGCGGCCGGCGCCTCGGTGGTGATCAAGCCGGCGCCGCAGGTGCGGGCGTGCGCGGAGGTCGGCGTCGCCGCCCTGCACCGCGGCGGCATCCCCGCCGACGCGCTGCAGCTCGTGCACACCGACGAGGGTTCCGCCGGGCGGCGGCTGGTCACGCACCCCGCCGTCGACCACGTCGTGCTCACCGGGGCGTCGCAGACCGCGGCGCTGTTCCGGTCGTGGCGCCCCGACCTGCGCCTCGTCGCGGAGACCAGCGGCAAGAACGCGCTGGTGATCACGCCGAGCGCCGACCCGGACCTCGCCGTCGCCGACCTCGTCCGCTCCGCGTTCGGGCACGCCGGGCAGAAGTGCTCGGCGGCGTCGCTGGCGATCCTCGTCGGGTCGATGCGCTCGACGGACACGGCGGCCGGGGCGCGCTTCCACCGCCAGCTCGCCGACGCCGTCCGCACGCTGCGCGTCGGGCACGGGAGCGACCCGTCGACGACGATGGGTCCGCTGATCGGCCCGCCGGACGAGAAGCTCGAGCGGGCGTTGACCCGCCTCGACGCGGGCGAGCGCTGGCTCGTGGCGCCGCGCAGGCTCGGGGAGGCACTGTGGACCCCCGGGGTGAAGGAGCCGGTCGCGCCCGGGTCGTGGTTCCACCTCACGGAGTGCTTCGGGCCGGTGCTCGGGCTGATGCACGCCGCGGACCTCGACGAGGCGATCGCGCTGCAGAACGCGACCGGGTACGGGCTGACCGGGGGCCTGCACGCCCTCGACCAGGACGAGATCGCTCACTGGACGGAACGGGTCGAGGTCGGCAACGCCTACGTCAACCGGCACATCACCGGGGCGATCGTGCAGCGCCAGTCGTTCGGGGGCTGGAAGGGCTCGGTCGTGGGACCGGGCGCCAAGCCCGGCGGGCCCAACTACGTCGCGCAGTTCGGGACGTGGCACGACGGACCCCTCGACCGGCTGCCGTCGGCGCCGCTCGACCCCGCCGTCGCGGCCCTGCTGGCGTCCGCCGCCCCCCGCCTCGACCCCGAGGACCTCGCCTGGCTGCGCGCCGCGGCCGGCTCGGACGCCGCCGCCTGGCGCGACGAGTTCTCCGTCGAGCACGACCCGACCGGCCTGCGGGCGGAGGCGAACATCTTCCGGTACCGGCCGCTGCCCGCGCTCCGGCTCGTCGTCGCCCCCGACGCCCCCGAGCGCGAGGTGCTGCGGGTGAGGCTCGCGGCGGCCTGCGCCGGGGTGCCGGTCGCCGAGGACTCCGGCTCACCCGAGCCCGGCGAGCGGCTCCGGGTCGTCGGGACCCCGCCGGACGACCTGCGCCGGGAAGCCGCGGCGACGGGCGCGTCGCTGGTCGACGCGCCGGTGGTGGCCGACGGGCGCCGGGAGATGCTCACCGTGCTGCGCGAGCAGGCGGTCAGTGTGACCCGTCACCGGTTCGGCCACGTGGAAGCCTGAGCGATCTCGCGGTGTTGCACCGGTCGTGGCACAGATGACGATGTACACGACCAGCTGGTGCGGCTTCTGCCGTCGACTCAAGACGCAGCTCGACCGCGAGGGCATCGGCTACACCGAGGTGGACATCGAGCGCGAGCCCGACGCCGCCGAGATCGTCACCAAGGTCAACGGTGGCAACCGGACCGTGCCGACGATCGTCTACCCCGACGGCAGCGCGGCGACCAACCCGAGCTTCGCCGAGGTCAAGGAGACCCTGGCGCGCGTGGAGGCCGCCTCCTAACCCGCGGCGGCCCACGCCTCGAGCATCGCGCGGGCGATGGACACGCCGCCGGGCAGGATGAGGTCGCGTACGCTGCCGGCCTCGAAGTTCGTCCCTCCGACGCCGGCGGCGCCCCGCGGTGCCCCGTCCCGGTGCGACCACGCGCCCGCGTCGAGCGCGTCCTTGAGCTGGGCACGGGTCACCCAGCGGGCGCCCTCGATCTCGCCCTCCTGCAGCTTCAGCGGCTGGGCGGGGTCGGCGACGGCCGAGAACCCGATCATCAGTGACCGCGGGAACGGCCACGGCTGCGACCCGAGGTACGAGATCGTGTGGACGTCGACGCCCACCTCCTCGGCGCACTCGCGGGCCACGCACGCCTCGAGCGACTCGCCCGCCTCGACGAACCCGGCGAGCACCGAGTAGCGCCCCTCGGGCCAGATCGGCTGGCGCGCGAGCAGCACCTGGGCGTGGTCCCCCTCCCTGCCGTCGTGCACCAGGCAGATCATCGAGGCGTCGGTACGCGGGTACTCCTCGTGCCCGTGCGCCCGGCACAGCTGCGCCCAGCCCGACTTGATCGCGTCCATCTCCGAGCCGTCGCGGGCGCAGAACCGGGCGCGGTCGTGCCAGTTCAGCAGCGAGACCGCGGTGGTCAGGAGCCCGGCGCTGCGGGCGTCGAGGTCGGCGCCGGAGCTGCGCAGGTCCGTCCAGTTCTCGTGGTCGGCGCTGCCGCCCGCCCGCGCCCACTGGTCGGCGGTCATGAACCCCGAGCCGGCGTCGTTCGACTCCGCCTCGGCCGGGTCGGGCACGCGCACGGCCCAGAAGGCGGTGCCGCGCTCCTCGCCGAGCACGACCGCGCCGGGCGGGATGTCGTCGCCGAGCAGCGAGGTCGGCGCGAACGCCAGCGTCGTCGTCCCGTCGGCGCCGCGCTCGACCGGCGTGCGGCCGTGCGGGTCGACGAGGACCACCCGCGCGTCGGGCCACAGCGCGCGGGCGTGGTCCGGGTCGACGCGCAGCTGCTCGCGGCGGTCGACCGTGGAGCGCGAGAGCGAGGGGTCGGCGTCCAGGTGGAACGCCGCGCGCAGGTCGGGGCCGGCGGTGCCCGTCACGGGACCTCCACCCCGCCGAGCGCGCGCAGCCCGTCGGCGCACCGGGCGGCGTCGGCGACGACCACCCCGGTGAAGTGGATCGGCGCGAAGAACTCCGCCGCCGCGGCCGCGACCTCGTCGACGGTGACCGCCTCGACCCGCGCGGGGTGCTCGCGGATCCACGCCGCGGACAGGCCGTGCGCGGCGAGCGAGGCGACGGTGGACGCGTAGCCCGCCTGCGTCGTCATCGAGATCAGCAGCGAGCCGACGAGGTAGCGTCGCGCCGACTCGACCTCGTCGGCCGTCGGCGGCACCACCGCGAGGCGCCCGAGCTCGTAGCGCGCCTCGAGCAGCGCGGGCGCGGTGACCTCGGAGGCCACGTCGGTCTCGACGAGCAGGGCGGCGCCGTGCGGGTCGAGCTCCAGGCTCGACGACGCGTGGTAGGTGTAGCCCTTGTCCTCGCGCAGGTTCTCCACCAGGCGCGACGAGAAGTAGCCGCCGAGCGACAGGTTCGCCAGCTGCAGCGCGGCGTAGCGCGGGTCGGTGCGCCCGATCGCGGGCGCGGACAGGCGCAGCTGCGACTGCACCGAGCCCGGCCGGTCCACCAGCAGCAGGTCGCGGGCCGTGAGCGCGGGCAGCGCCGGCATCCCCGCCGCCTCGCCGCCGGTCCAGTCGGCGAGCGCGGCCTCCACACGGCGGACCGCGTCCGACGGGTCGAGGTCGCCGACGAGGACGAGCACCGCGCCGCCCGGGCGCAGCGCCGCGGCCTGCAGCGCGCGCACCGCGTCGGCGGTGACCGCGGTGACGTCCTCCGGCAGCGGCATCTCCTGGGTCACCGGGTGGGTGCCGTAGCGGCGCTCCTGCAGCGCGCGCCGGGCGATGATCGAGGGCTGGGCGGACGCCATCTCGATGCGCTCGACGAGCCGCTCGCGCTCGCGGGCCAGCTCGTCGTCGGGGTGGGTGGCGTGCAGCAGGAGGTCGGCGAGGACCTCGAGCAGCGTGTCGAGGCCCTCGGCGAGCGCGTGCCCGGAGACGGCGAGGCGCTCCGGGTCGACCGCGAACCCGATCTCGCCGCCGACCCCGGCCAGGTCGTCGTCGATGCCGACGCGGCTGCGGCGCTGCGTGCCCGACAGGATCGTCGTGGCGAGCAGCTCGGCGACCGCGGGGTGGTCCGAATTCTCGACGCCGCTGACGTCGGCGAACGGCACCCGCAGGCGCATCTCGACCATCGGCACCTCGGCCCGGCGCACCGCGATCACCCGCAGGCCGGAGTCGAGGACCGTGTCGACCTCGTCGGGTGCGGGGACGGCGCGCTGCGGGCGCAGAGGCGGCAGGGCGCGCGGCCCGGCGGGCGTGCTGCCGATCTCCTCGGCGCTGCGGCGCGTGGGCGCGCTCATGCGTCCCCTCCCGGGGTGATCGTCAGGATCGCGCGGCTGTCGGGGCGCAGCGACCCGGCGGCCGCGGCGACGGCGGCGGGCGTGACGGCGGCGATCTTCCCGGGCAGCTCGTCGGCGAGCTCGGCGCGGCCCTGGACCAGCTCGGCCGCCCCGAGGGCGAGCATGCGGCTCATCAGCCGGTCGTGCTCCCGGTGCAGCGAGGAGGCCCAGCGCGCGGTGACGCGGCGCAGCTCCTCGGCGTCGGGGCCGTCGGCGGCGAGCGTCGCGAGCTCGTCGTCGACGGCGTCGACGATGCGGTCCGGCTCGACCGAGGCCGGGTGCACCGCGGTGACCGTGAACGTGTCGGGGTCGCGGGCGTCGAGCGGCGCGCCCATGAGCCCGCAGGACGCCGAGATGTCGGTGACCAGCGCGTCGCCGTACACCAGCCGCTGGGTCAGCCGGGCGGCCTCGCCGTCGGTGAGCAGGCTCGCGAGCACCGCGTGGGCCAGGTAGGCGTCGAGGTCGGCGTCCGGGTCGGGCAGGCGGTGGCCGAGCGCGAGCGCGGGCAGCGGGGCGTTCGCGTCGACGACGTCCTCGCGCCGCACCCCGTCGGGCGGTGGTTCGGCGAAGCTCGGCCGCGCGGGCACGGCGCGGGCGGGGATGTCGGCGAAGTGCTTCTCGACGAGCGTGGCCGCCTCGTCGGGGTCGAGGTCGCCGACGACGGTGAGCACGGCGTTGCCCGGCGCGTAGTAGGCGTCGAAGAACGCGGCGGCGTCGTCGAGGTCGGCCTGCTCGAGGTCGGTGAAGTCGCCGTAGCCGTTGTGGGCGTTCGGGTAGGTGTCGTAGAGCACCGGCGGCAGCAGGATCCAGGGGAAACCGCCGTAGGGCCGGTTGAGGACGTTGAGGCGGATCTCCTCCTTGACCACGTCGACCTGGTTGCGCAGGTTCTCCTGCGTCAGGCGCGGCGCGCGCAGGCGGTCGGCCTCGAGGAAGAGCGCGCGCTCGAGCGCCGCGGAGGGCAGGACCTCGAAGTAGTTCGTGTAGTCCTGGTGCGTCGAGCCGTTGAAGACCCCGCCGGACGACTGGACGTGCCGGAAGTGGGCGAGCTTCTCGAGGCTCTCCGAGCCCTGGAACATGAGGTGCTCGAAGAGGTGCGCGAACCCCGTCCGGCCCTCGGGCTCGGAGCGGAACCCGACGTCCACGTGGACGGCGACGCCGACGACGGGGGCCGCCGGGTCGGGCACGAGGAGCACCCGCAGGCCGTTGTCGAGCACGCGGCGGTGCAGGCCGCTGTCAGCCCTGCCCGGGGCGGTCACGCTGGAGGTCACATGGTCCAACCTAATCGCGGTGCGGACCGGCGGCCGGGCGGCGCGGCCCGGCGGCCGTGCCGCGGCTCCGGGAGCGCCCCCCGCGGGCCGCGGTGGCCCCGTGCTGACGGCGTCCGACCTCGAGGGCGGCGGGGCGTCCGGCGCGTGCGGAGCGCCCGGGGCGGGAGGCCGGGCGGTGGGTGGTGCGACGGGCCGCGGCGGGGCGCGGCGCGGCCGTGGTCGTCACGGTGCGGGCGGGCCGGCGCGGGGCCGCGGGGACGGGACGGCGGGAGCGCTCGCGCACGACGGCGACGAGCAGCGCGGCCATCCCGAGCCCGGCGACGCCGGTGAGCATGATCGCGAGCCGGCCCGTGAGCGGGGACTCGGCGGCCTCGGTGTCGGCCAGCGCGGCCGACGACCCGGTGCCGAGCACGCGGGCCGGGGTGCCCTCGGCGGGCTCGGTGCCGACGAACGCCGTCCGGACGGTCAGGTGCGTGCCGGTGGGCGTGCCGCAGCCGTCGAGCGGCATGAGGCGCCGCCCGCCCGGGCCGTCGACGGCGATCGTGTCGTGCGGGTCCTCGCCGACGCACGAGGCGGTGGCGACGACCGTGGCCGGTCCGACGGTCTCGACGGCCGCGGGCGTGGCGTCGGACCCGCCGTCGGCGCCGCCCCCGCGGGCGCCGACCGGGAACGCGGCGAGGATCAGCCAGAGGGCGACGCCGGCCCCGATCGCGAGCGCGAGGAGCACGCCGAGGACGGGCCGCCGACGCGGTGACCGGCGCACCGGACGGTGACCACCCCGGACCAGGTGGGAACGATCCAGATCCGTCTTCGCCGCGGTTCCCGTGAACGACACGGGCGGGATTCAAACACCTCGCGCCGTCGCACGATCGAGGTATCCACCACACCCACGATCCGGCGTCTGCTAGGCGTTCCGTGGGCCTCGGAGCACCGGGCGTCGCGGTCGGAGGACGCCCGGCGGCACCGGAGAGCGACGGCCCGATCACCTTGAGGCCGCCGAGCGGGTGATCTTGCTCGACGGCCCGACACGCCGCCCTGTCCGTCACACGATCAGGCGAAAGCGTCCACGCCCGTCCGCTCCGCCGAGACGGCCCAGAGACGCGCGGCCGCGTCGGGGTCGATCGCGTGGTCGCGGACGCCGTTCCCCGCGTCGCGGGCGGTCACCTCGGCCACCTCGCAGTCCTCGAGGTAGAGCCCGCCGCGCCCGGCGAGCTGCGGCGAGGTCGCCGCCCAGACCTCGGTGGCCGCGCCGGCCTCCGGGGTCTTGAAGCTCGCCGCCGCCTGGGGAGTCGGGTTGCCGTCCTCGTCGATCCAGCCCAGGCCGACCATCTCCTCGCGCGGGAGATGGCGCTGCAGCGGCGTCAGGATCCCGCCCGGGTGCAGCGCGAACGCGCGGACACCGTGGGCGGCGCCGAGGGCGTCGAGCTGCACGGCGAACAGGACGTTGGCGGTCTTCGCCTGACCGTAGGCGCGCCACTTGTCGTAGGGCTCGGCGCGCCAGTCGAGGTCGTCGAAGCGCACCGGCGAGCGGTGGTGCCCGCGCGAGGACACCGACACGACCCGCGCGTCGCGCCCGCGCGCGATCGCCGGCCAGAGGCGGTTGACCAGCGCGAAGTGCCCGAGGTGGTTGGTGGCGAACTGCGCCTCCCATCCAGGTCCGATGCGGGTCTCGGGCGTCGCCATGATCCCGGCGTTGTCGATCATCAAGTCGATCGCGCGGCCGGAGGCGAGGAAGCGGTCGGCGAAGGCGGCGACGCTGTCGAGGTCGCCGAGGTCGAGGGCGTCGGTCTCGACGCGGTCCACGCCGTCGAGCGCTTCCTTCGCGGCGTCCGGGCGCCGGGCGGGGACGACCACGTGCGCGCCGGCGGCCGACAGCGCGCGCGTCGCCTCGAGCCCGAGACCGGAGTAGCCGCCGGTGACGACCGCGAGGCGGCCGGTGAGGTCGATGCCGTCGAGGACCTCGGTGGCGGTGGTGTCCTTGCCGAAGCCGGAGCCGATGGGGTGCTGCTGTGCGATCACGCGTCGACGCTAGGAGCTGGAGCGCGCTCTCAGTCAAACGGGAGACGAAGCGGAGCGGAGCTCGACCCTCAGACACCGCGCTCGCCCAGCAGGCGCCACAGGTGCGCGGTGGCCTCGGCGCCCGCGAGCAGCAGGGGCAGGACGGCGCGCTCGTCGGGGGCGTGGATGCGGTCCGAGGGCAGCATGACGCCGAGGAACGCGAGCGGGGCGGCGAGCTCGGTGGACAGCAGGGCCTCGGGGCCGCTGCCGCCCTCACGGGCGGGGAGCACCTCGGCGCCCAGCGCGGCGCCCATGGCCTCGCGGATCGTCGTCACGAGGGTGGAGTCGACGTCGCAGATCAGCGGCGGCACGCCCGGGCCGCCGGCGATGAGCTCGGCGGTGATGCCGGGCGGGGTGTGCGCGTCGACGAAGGCGCGGATGCCGTCGAGGACGCGGGCCGGGTCCTGGTCGGCGACCAGGCGGAACGTCAGCTTGGCCGTCGCCGAGTGCGGGACGATCGTCTTGTGCCCGGGGCCGCCGTAGCCGCCGTGCAGGCCGTTGACCTCGGCGGTCGGGCGCGCCCAGAGCCGCTCGTAGGTGCTCCAGCCGGCCTCGCCGGCGGTGGCCTGCGCGCCCGCCGCGGACTTCGCGAGCCACGCGGGCTCGTCGAACGGCAGCGCGGCCCAGGCGGCGCGCTCGGCGTCGGCCGGGAGGCGGACGTCGTCGTAGAACCCGGGCACCTGCACGCGGCCCTGGTCGTCGTGCAGCGCGGCGACGAGGCGGGCGAGCTCGGTGGCGGGGTTGGGCACGGCGCCGCCGAACTGCCCGGAGTGCAGGTCCACCGACGCGCCGCGGAAGACGATCTCGGTGTCGACCATGCCGCGCATCCCCGTGCAGACGGTCGGCGCGTCGCGGTCGACCATCCCGGTGTCGGTGACGACGATCGCGTCGCAGGCCAGCGCGTCGCGGTGGGCGGCGAGCAGCGACCCGAGGTGCGCCGAGCCGGACTCCTCCTCGCCCTCGGCGAGCAGCTTGAGGTGCACGGCGGGCCCGTCGGCGCCGGTGGCGGCCAGGTGTGCGGCGACGCCGAGGCGGACCATCGCGAGGTGGCCCTTGTCGTCCGAGGCGCCGCGCCCGCGCAGCTCCTCGCCGACGACCTCGGGCTCGAACGGCGCGAACGACCAGCCGTCGGCGAGGTCGGCGGGCTGGACGTCGTGGTGGCCGTAGACGAGCACCGTCGGAGCGGCCGGATCGGCGGCGGGCCACGAGGCGAACACCGCGGGCAGGGCGTCGGTGTCGTCCCAGACCTCGACCTGCGGCCAGCCCTCGGCGCGCAGCCGCTCCGCGAGCCACGCCGCCGAGCGCGCCACGTCGTCGTGGTGGCCGGGGTCGGCCGAGATCGACGGGATGCGCAGCCACTCCTGGAGATCGGCGACGAACGCGTCGGCGCGGGCGCTCACGGCGGCGTTCTCGGAGCTGGCTTCGGTGCTGGTCACGGTCTGCACGCTAGCCCGGAGGCGGACACCACACCGCCCCGCCACCGTGGACGGTGACGGGGCGGGAAGTCTTGGCTACCGGCGGGGGACGATCTCCCCGCGCCGCACCCACGCCACGACGCCGAGCAGGATGCCGAGGATCACCGGCGTGTACCAGAAGCCCTCGGAGAGGAAGAACAGCTGCGCGCCGGTGGCGCCGACCATGAGGGCCACGAGGCACGACGCCGCGAGCCCGGCGAGGCGGGGCACCAGCAGGCCGATGCCGCCGGCGACCTCGAGCACGCCGACGACGACGCGCAGCCACTGACCGGTCCCCAGGTCCGAGAAGATCTGCACCGCGTAGGCCTCGCCGAACAGCTTCGGCGCCCCGGACCCGACGATGAACATCAGCCCGAGCAGGACCTGCAGCGTCCACAGGGCGACCGTGGCGGGGCGGGTGCGGGACGGAGCGGTCAGCTGGGCGGTCATCGGGTCCTCCTGGCTCGGGGTATCGAGGAGAAGCCTGGCGGAGTCATAGTCCTACGTCAATACTTTCTCGTTGCTGTCTCGTACTTGCACCGACCGTGAGCGGTCGGCTTCGCTGCGGTGGTGACGCCCGCAGGCTGGACCGCCCCTCCGGAGTTCACGACGCGCCCGGTGCTCGAGGGCACCGTCGGGATGGCGGCGGCGACGCACTGGGCGGCCGCGGCCACGGCGATGGGCGTCCTGGAGCGCGGCGGCACCGCGTTCGACGGCGCCGTGGCGGCCGCGTTCGTCCTGCACGTCACCGAGCCGCACCTCAACGGCCCGGGCGGCGACATGACCGCGATCTTCGCGACCGCCGACGACCCGACGCCGCGGGTGCTCGACGGGCAGGGCCCGGCCCCGGCCGGCGCGTCCGCGGCCGCCTACCGGGCCGAGGGGCTGGACCGGGTGCCGGGCTCCGGCGCGCTGGCGGCGGCGATCCCGGGCGCCGTGGACGCCTGGTTCCTGCTGCTGCGCGACCACGGGACGTGGGAGGTCGGCGACGTCCTCGCCCCGGCGATCGGCTACGCCCGCGACGGCGTGCCCGCCGTGCCCCGTCTGGCCTCGACCGTCGCCGCCGTCGCCGACCTCTTCCGTGAGCACTGGCCGACCTCCGCGGCGCTGTGGCTGCCGGGCGGGCGGCCGCCGCGCCCCGGCGACGTCGTCCGCAACCCGGCCTGGGCCGACACCCTCGAGCGACTGGCCGCGGCCGCGCAGGGACCCGACCGCGGGGCCCGCGTCGACGCCGTGCGCACCGTCTGGGGCGAGGGGTTCGTGGCGCAGGCCGCGGCCGCCGCCGTCCGCACGCCGCACCGGCACTCGTCGGGCACCGACCACGCGGGCGTGCTCACCGTCGCCGACACGGCGGGCTACCGGGCGCGGACGTGCGACGCGGTCGTCGGCTCGTTCCGCGGGTGGCGTGTCGCCAAGACCCCGGCGTGGGGTCAGGGCCCGGGGCTGCTCGCGGCGCTCGCGGTGCTCGAGGGGTTCGACGACGCCGACCTCGACCCCGCCGGCGACCCGGGCGCGCACCTCGTGCTCGAGGCGGTCAAGCTCGCGCACGCCGACCGGGAGGCGTGGTTCGGCGAGTCGGCGGACCTCCTCGACGTCGCCGACCTCCTCGCCCCCGACTACGTCGCCGGCCGCCGTGCCCTCATCTCCGACGCCGCCTCGCCCGACCTGCGCCCCGGGCGCCTCGGCGGCCGCGACCCCGTGCTGGCGGAGCTCGCGCTGTCCGGGGCGGGCGCGGCCGCCACCGCCGACGGCACCATCGGCGAGCCCACCGTCACCCTCGCCGGCGAGACGAAGGGCGACACCTGCCACCTCGACGTCGTCGACCGCGCCGGCAACATCGTCTCGGCGACCCCGTCCGGCGGGTGGCTGCAGTCGTCCCCGGCGATCCCCGAGCTGGGGTTCGCGCTCGGCACGCGGCTGCAGATGACCTGGCTGCAGGAGGGCCTGCCGTCGACGCTGACGCCCGGCCGCAAGCCGCGCACCACGCTGACGCCGACGCTCGTGCTCGACGACGACGGCCCCGTCGCCGCGCTCGGCACGCCCGGCGGCGACCAGCAGGACCAGTGGCAGCTGCTCTACCTGCTGCGCACGCTCGTCGGCGGCTACGACCCGCAGCAGGCCATCGACGCGCCGGCCCTGCACACGACGTCGTCGCCCAGCTCGTTCTGGCCGCGCGGCCGCGAACCCGCGGGCGCCGTGGTCGAGGACCGGATGCCCGCCGACGTGATCGACGCGCTGGAGCGTCGCGGCCACCGCGTGACCCGCAGCGGGCCGTGGTCGCTCGGGCGGCTGTCGGCGGTCGGCATCGATCGGACCCGCGGTCTGCGGTGGGCCGCGGCGAACCCGCGGGGGATCCAGGGGTACGCGGTCGGGCGGTGACCCGGCCCGGCGGTGATCACGCTGCTCTGTCAGGGTGCGGACCATGATCCCTACGCGTCCGGCCGTGCTGGCGGGTGGCCTGGTGACCATGGGCGTGCTGCACGGCGTCGCGCCGGCGCCGTTCGACACGATCGTCCCGCCGTGGCTGCCGGGGTCGGCGCGGTTCTGGACCTACGCGAGCGGCGTCGCCGAGCTCGCGGTCGGCGCGGCGGTCGCGGTGCCGAAGACCCGGCGCCTCGGGGCGCTGGCCGCCGCGGGATTGTTCGTCGCGGTGTTCCCGGCGAACGTGCAGATGGCCTGGGACTGGCGGCGGCGCGCCTGGCCGTGGCGCGCGGTGGCCTTCGGGCGCCTGCCCCTGCAGGCGCCGATGATCGCGCAGGCGCTCCAGGTGCACCGCGAGGCCGGCTGAACGCCGGCCCCGCGGGCACCCACCCCGACTCCCCCCAGCCCCCCGCGTCCCGGCACCCCTGGCCGCGTGGCTTGCTTCGACGGTAGCCAGCTACCGAGAGTGCAACAAGAGCGACTCACGTGGTCGGATCGTCACTCTCGGTGCACTTAAGTCGGGTTGCCGCGGGGCCGGATGGTCGCCTGCGGCAGGGCCGGCGCCGGCAGGCGGGCGTCCGCGCCGGTCCGGCCCTCGCGGCCCACGTAGCCGCCGACCTCGCCGAACTGCTCGCTGCGGGCCTCCCACGCGGCGCGGAACGCGGCGATCTCGTCGTGGGTGCGGCCGACGAAGTTCCACCACATGACGATCTGCTCGCCGAACGGCGGGCCGCCCAGCAGGACGAGGCGGGCGGGCTCGGCACCGGCGGTGATCTCGATCGTCGTCGGGCCCGGCGGGAGGCACCCCAGCTCGCCGGGCTCGAGCTCCTGGCCCTGCAGGGTCACCCGCCCCCGGTCGACGAGCAGGCCGTGCTCGAAGGCCTGGTCGACGGCGAGCGCCACCCGCGCGCCGGGCTCGAGCAGGATCTCCGCCCCGAGCAGCGGCGTCGCCGTGGCCACCGGGGACGTCGACCCGGCGAGCGTGCCGAGGAAGACGCGGGCCGTGCCGCCGCCGTCGATCGTCACCGGCTCGGGGGCGTGGTGGGCGAAGTCGCGCGGCCCGTCGCGGGCGTCCTCGGGCAGCGCGACCCAGAGCTGCACCCCGTGCAGGACGGTGGTGTCCGGGGTGCTGACCTCGGAGTGCGCGATGCCGCGGCCCGCCGTCATGAGGTTGAGCTCGCCGGGGCGCACCCGCGCGTGCACCCCGAGGCTGTCGCGGTGCTCGACCTCGCCGGTGAACAGCCAGCTCACCGTGGCGAGCCCCGTGTGCGGGTGCGGCGGGACGTCCATCCCGCCCGAGGCGACCGTGTCGTCGGGGCCGTAGTGGTCGACGAAGCACCAGGCGCCGATCAGCGAGCGCCGGCGCTGCGGCAGCGTGCGGCGCACGGTCATCGCCCGCGGGCCGCCGAGCGGCACCTCGCGCGGCGTCAGGACCTCGACGGCGGTGTCGGTGCCGCCGGGCGTGCAGGCGACCTCGCGCGGCGCCGTCTCCGTGTTGCTCACTCCTCGATTCTGCGCCTGCTCACCGCGGGTCGAGGTCGACGTCCGGGGGCGGGCCGTCGTCGCGGTCGGGATCGACGTCGTCGTCGTCCGGGGAGGCGCCGAGCGGCGGCGGCTCCGGGTCGCCCTCGGGCACCCGCTCCTCCTCGGGCACGGCGGCGACGAGGGCGCGCAGGCCGGCGGCGTCGAGCAGGTCGGCCGGGGCCTTCGTCTCGTCGAACCGGACGTAGTGCAGCGCCGCCCGGACCTTCTCGATCGGGATCCCGGACAGCGACGACCACGCCAGCCGGTAGGCCGCGAGCTGCACCGCGAGCGCCGGGAGCGCCTCGTCGCGCGGCAGCCCGCCGGTCTTCCAGTCGACGACGGTGGCGCCCCCGTCGGGGTCGGCGAAGACGGCGTCGATGCGGCCGCGGACGAGCGTGCCCGCGACCTCGGTCTCGAACGGCACCTCGACCGCGACCGGCGTGCGGTTCGCCCAGCGGCTCGCGGTGAACCGTTCGCGCAGCTCGGCGGCGTCCGCCGCGCCGGCGGGGTCGGCCGCGGCGTCGGCGTCCTCGTCGGCGGCGCCGGGCAGCTCGTCGAACTCCAGCAGCTCGGTGGCCGAGAACCAGCGCTCCAGCCAGGCGTGGAACTCGGTGCCGCGCCGGGCGCGAGGATCGGGCGCGCGGGGCACCGGCCGGCGCAGGCGGCGGGCCAGCGCGGCCGGGTCGGCGGCGAGGTCGACGAGCTGGCTGACCGAGAGCTGCGGGGGCAGCAGCACGCGCGCGTGCCGGTCGCGGGCCGCGGCGCGCTCGGCGAGCAGGACCTCGATGTCGGCGGCCCAGCCCTCGGGGTCGGCGGTCTCGGCGGTGTCCTCTGTCCCGGCCGATGTCGCGGTCTCTGCCGGCGCGGCGGTCTCGGCCGGCTCGGCGTGCCGTCTCCGCCGCGCGGCGCGCACCAGCGCCGCGCCGTCGTCGACCGCCGCGCGCCGGTGGCCGAGCGGGTCGATCGGCCAGGCCGCCTCGTGGACGGCGGCGGCCATCGGGTTGGCCTCGCCCTCCTCGGGCGGCTCGGTCCAGACGTCGACGACCCCGCCGCGTCCCGCCGCGACCAGCTCGCCCACCTCCGTGAGCAGCTCGGACGGGCCGCGCGGGGTGTCGCCGGTGTCGCCCCACCAGTGCCCGGAGACCAGCAGCGTGCGCTCGGAACGGGTCAGCGCCACGTAGAACAGGCGGCGTTCCTCGACGAGTCGGCGGTCGTCGAACGCGCGCTCGTGGCCGTCGAGGCGCTCCTGGATCTCCTTGCGGTCGGCGGCGCCGTCGAGGTCGAGCTCGGGGAGGTCGGGCCGGTCGCCGCGCAGGTGGACGGGCAGCGACGCGACCGACGTCAGCCACGACCCCGAGCGCTTGGACGCCGGGAACACCTTGTCGACGACGTGCGGCAGCGCCACGAGCTCCCACTCGAGGCCCTTGGCGGCGTGGACGGTGAGCACCTGCACGCGGGTGCCGCCGGTCGCCGGGTCGGCGACGTCGACCTCGCCGGGCGTCAGGCCGTCCTCGGCGTCCTCGGCCGCGTCGAGGTAGGCGAGCAGGGCGGCCGTCGCCGTCCCGCCGCCGGATGCCGCGGCGCCGGAGGAGAAGTCGGCGACGACCTCGGCGAACGCGTCGAGGTGCGCGCGCCCGGTCGGCCCGGGGCGCGCCGCGGTCTCGACGTCGAGCAGGAGCACGCGCTCCACGTCGGCGACGAGGTCGACCAGCGGCGCGGTGACCCGGCGCCGCAGCATCGCGAGCTCGCGCGCGAGGTGCTGGAGGCGCTCGAAGCCGGCGGCCGAGTAGCGCGCGGCCGGGCCGGGGTCGTCGAGCGCGTCGACCAGGCCCGCCCGCTCGGCGTGCTCGCCGGGCAGGGCGGCGGCGACCGGGTCGGGCACGGCGTCGCTGACGGTCGCGGGGTGCTCGGCGGGGGCGGCCAGTTCGCGCGCCCGGCGCCACAGCGCGGCGAGGTCGGCGCCGCCGATGCGCCAGCGCGCGCCCGTGAGCAGGCGGATCGCCGCCCCGCCGGCCAGCGGGTCGACCACCAGGCGCAGCGCCGACACCACGTCGCGGACCTCGGGCTCGTCGAGCAGCCCGCCCAGCCCGACGACCTCGACGGGCAGGTCGCGGGCGCGCAGCGCGGCGGCGAGCGCGCTCATGTCGGCGCGGCGGCGGACCAGCACCGCGGAGGTGGGCGGCTCGACGCCCGCGTCGGCGGCGGCGCGCCAGCGGTCGGCGACGGCGTCGGCGATCCACGCGCGCTCGACCTCGACGTCGGGGTGCAGCGCGACCCGGACGTCGCCCGCGGGCGCGCCGGGCCGGGGCCGCAGCTCGTCGACCGGGACACCGGTCGCGCGCAGCGGCTCGGCGATCCCGTTGGCCAGCGCGAGCACCTCGGGTGGGTTGCGAAAGCTGGTCAGCAGGCCGTGGCGGGCGGCGGCCACCCAGTCGCCGCTCCCGTCCACGCGGGGGAAGTCGGTGACGAAGCGCGGGAGGTTGGCCGCGCTCGCCCCGCGCCAGCCGTAGATCGACTGGAAGGGGTCGCCGACCGCGGTGACCGTGGTGTCCTCCTCGCCCGCGAACAGCGAGCGCAGCAGGACCCGCTGGGCGTGCCCGGTGTCCTGGTACTCGTCGAGCAGCACCGCGCGGAACGCCTCGCGCTCGGCGGCCCCGACCTCCTCGTGTCCCTCGGCGAGGCGCGCGGCCGCGGCCATCTGGTCGGCGAAGTCGAGGCAGCGCTCGGCGCGCTTGCGCGCGGCCAGCTCCTCGACCAGCGGCAGCAGCGCCGCCCGGAAGCGCTGGGCGGCGACCTTGGTGACGAGGGTCTGGGGGAGCGCCGCCTTCTGGCCTTTCGCGCGGGGCGCGTCCTCGACCGCGCGGGCGAAGCGCTCGGCGTGGACCCGCAGGACCTCGGCGTCGGCGAGGTGCTCGCCGAGCTCGCCGGCCAGGGCCTGGACCAGCGCCGTGACGGTGGCGGGCACGCGGTCGGTGTCGAGGTCGGCGGCCCAGGTGGACACGATGCGGTGGGCGAGCTGCCAGGACGCGGTGGGCGAGAGCAGGCGCGCGCCGGGGTCGACGGGCAGGCGCAGCCCGTGCTCGGTGAGCAGGCGGCCCGCGTAGGCGTGGTAGGTCGAGATCGTGGGCTCGCCGGCGCGGGCGGCGAGGCGCCGGTCGCCGGAGGGGTCGAGCTCGTCGAGCAGCGTGGACGCGCCGAGCACGCGCAACCGGCGCCGCACCCGGTCGGCGAGCTGCCCGGCGGCCTTGCGGGTGAAGGTCAGGCCCAGGACCTGCTCGGGGCGCACCAGGCCGTTGGCCACCAGCCACACCACGCGCGCGGCCATCGTCTCGGTCTTGCCGGACCCGGCCCCGGCGGTGACCAGCGCGGGCTCCCACCGCGCGCCGATCACGGCGGCCTGCTCCTCAGTGGGTCGGCGCAGGCCGAGGCGTTCGGCGAGCTCGACGGGGTCGATGAGCTCCGGGGGCGCCACGATCGTCACGGGACCTGCCTCCCCGAGACGTGCACCGGGCAGGCGGTGCGCACCGGGCAGCGCGGGCAGGCGTCGTTCTCGCGGCCGACGAACAGCGGGCCCTCGGTGGCGCGGGCGGCGGCGCGGACGTGGTCGCGCCACTCGGCCAGGCCCTCGTCGTCGAGCGGTTCCTGGGCGCGCTCCTTGGCCGCGGTGCCGGCGCGGGAGAGGTAGACGAGCCGTGCGCCGCCCGGCGCGGTGCGCGCCGCGGTGTGGTCGGGACCGGCGAGGGTCTCGGCGAACGCGCCGAGGGCGGTGGCGAGCTGGTAGACCGCGAGCTGCGGGTGGGCCTCGGCGTCGGCCTTGGAGATCGGGGTCTTGCCCGTCTTCACGTCGATGATGACCGGGCGGCCGCGGGTGTCGATCTCGAGCCGGTCGACCCGCCCGCGCACGCGGACGCCCTCGGCCACGTCGACCTCCAGGGCGCGCTCGACCGCGGCCTCGGTGAGCTGGGCGCGCGTCTGCTCCCGCCAGGTCAGGAAGCTGCCCAGCATGCGGCGGGTGTTGGCGAGCTCGCGGCGCGAGAACCACGGGGCGCCCGCGTCGACCGACGCCCACGCGACGTCGAGCGCCTCCTCGAGCTCGCGGGCCTCGGCGCCCTCGGCGGCGCGCTGGACCAGGGCGTGGACGAGCGAGCCGGTGACCGAGGCCAGCGAGTCGGTGTCGTCGCCGCCATGGGTCTGCAGCGCCCAGCGCAGCGGGCAGGTCAGGATCGTCTCGACGGCGCTGGGGCTGACCGCGACCGGACCCGGCGGGCGCAGCGGCGCTTCGGTGGACGGCGCGAGCAGGCCGTACCACTCGTCGGGATCGGCGCCCGGGACGCCGGCGTCGGCGAGGCGGGCGAGGCCGTCGGCGGCGCGCTCGCGCTGCGCGGGGTCGGCGTCGGGATCGGTGACGGCCCGGCGCAGCTCGCCGACCAGCTCGGCGAGCACCAGCGCGCGCCCGGGGCGGCTGCGCGGGCGGTTGGCCTCCGCCGGGTCGTCGGTGGCGGGCCCGCCGTCGACGTCGTCGAGGAAGCGCGACGGCGTGATGTCCTCGGCCTCGACGGCGCTGACGTGCACCGCGCGCCGCGCCCGCGAGAGCGCCACCGCGAAGAGCCGGCGCTCCTCGGCGAGCAGGGGCGCCTGCGCGGAGACGGCCGGGTCGTCGGGGACGCCGGCGAGGACGTCGACGAGCCGCTCGACCCCGAGCAGCGTGCCGCGGCGTCGCAGGTCGGGCCAGGTGCCCTCCTGCACGTCGGGGACGACGACCACGTCCCACTCGCGCCCGCGCGCGGCGTGGGCGGTGAGCACCGCGACGGCCTCGCCGTCGGGGGCGCGGGGGGCGAGCGTGTCGGCGCGGATCCGCTGGTCGTCGGCCTGCGCGACGAAGCCGGCGACGGTGCCGCCGGGCAGGTCCTCGACGAACCGGGCGGCGCGCTCGACGAGGGCGACGACGGCGTCGAGGTCGCGGTCGGCCTGCGCGCCGGTGACCCCGCCGCGCTCGCTGGCCGCCACCCAGCGCCGTTGCAGGCCGCTGCGCTCCCACACCGCCCAGAGCACGTCGGGCACCGAGGCGCCGGCGTCGATGGCCGTCGCGGCGGCCGTGAGGAGCTCGCCGACCCGGCCCAGCGGCGCGGCCTCCGACGGGCTGAGCAGCGCGAGGGGGTTCTTCTCCCGGTGCACGTGGTCGAGCAGGGCGTCGACGATGAGCGCATCGCTCGGGGTGTCGGCCGCGCCGCCGCCGGCCTCGTGGCGGCGCAGCAGCCCGCGGCGCAGCCGGCGCACGGCCAGCGGGTCGGCCCCGCCGAGCGGGGAGGCGAGCAGGGTGAGCGCGGTGTCGGCGTCGAGGCGCTGGGGGTCGGCGGCGCAGCGCAGAACGGTGAGCAGCGGGGCGACGGCGGGCAGCGCGGCGAGCGGGGTGTCGTCGGCCGGCACGGCGAGCGGGACGCCGGCGGCGAGCAGCGCGCGGCGCAGCGGCGGCAGGGACAGCGACACGCTGCGCACGAGGACAGCCATGCGCGACCAGGGCACGCCGTCGGTGAGGTGGGCGCGGCGCAGTCGGTCGGCGACCGCGGCCGCCTGGCGCCCGGCGGTGGCGTACACGTCGACGGTGACGCGGCCGTCCTCGTCGTCCTCCTCCTGCGGGGCGCGCCGGGTGCGTCCCGGGCCGGCGCCGGGCAGCGCGGCGACGACGCGGGCGACGGCGTCGCGCAGCGCGGGGCGGCTGCGGTGGTCGACGGGCAGGACGACGGTGGCGAGGCCGCCGGGGTCGGCGTCGCGCAGCAGGGCCGGGTCGGCGCCGCGGAAGCCGAGGACCGACGAGTCGGGGTCGCCGGCGAGCACCCAGTCGTCGGCGGCGGCACCGAGCGCGCGGGCGAGCTCGATCTGCTGGGGGTCCATGTCCTGGACGTCGTCGACGACGAGGTGGCGGACCGCGGCGCGCTCGGCCTCGAGGAGGTCGGGGTCGGTGACGAAGGCGTCGAGGACGGCGGCGACGAGCTCGGCCGCGTCGAGAGGCGGGGCGCTCGCGAGGGGGTTGGCGGAGCCCGCGGCCGCGCGCAGCAGCGTGACCTCCTCGTACGTGCGGTAGAAGCGCCCGGCCGCGATCCAGGCGGGCACGCCGTGGCGCTTGCCGAGGTCGGCGAGCTCCTTGGGCCCGAGGCCGCGCTCGGCGGCGCGCAGGAGCAGGTCGCGCACCTCGCCGGCGAACGCGGGCGCCTCCAGGGCGGGCTGCATGCGCAGAGGCCAGCCCGACGGGACGCCGGCGCCCGCGACCTCGCCGCCGAGCAGCTCGCGCACCATCGCGTCCTGCTGGGCACCGGGCAGCAGGCGCGGCGGCGCCTCGCCCCGGCGCTCGGCGTGGCGGCGCAGGACCGCGAACGCGTACGAGTGGACGCTGCGCACCAGGGGCTCGGCGACCGCGCCCGCCGGCCGGTCGGCGTCGTCGAGGGCCCGTCGCCGCGCGGCGATCCGCTCGCGGAGGGCGGCGGCCGCGCGCCGGTCGCCGACGAGCACGAGGGGACGGGCGTCGGGCTGGGCGTGGAGCAGGCGCGCGACCCGCTCGGCGAGCAGCGTCGTCTTGCCGGTGCCGGGCCCGCCGAGCACGCGCAGGAAGCCCGCGTCGTGCTCGAGGACCCGCCGCGCGGCGTCGTCGAGCACCAGCTCGCCCGGCACCCACGCCGCGGCGCGGCGGAGCTCGGGCGCGCGGTCGGCACTCGGCGAGGCGGTCACGCTCACCACTCCACCACGTCCCCCCGACAAGGGCGTGGAGGTGGGTGGCGGCGGCGCACACGGGGTGTGCGAGCGATGCGGCATCGCTGGCGTCTGGAACCAGAATCGCCACATCCTCGCTCGCGCGACACGCCGTGGAGCGAGCCGAGGGTGTTTCAGCGTGGCGGCCATGCTGACGTTGAACGTCAGAAAAGCCGCCACGATCACCGCGCTCCCGGCTCCCGGACCGGGTGTCGCTCGTGCTGGACTCAGCGGCGTGGACGAGGACCGGCACGAGCGGATCCGCGCGGCGGTGGCCGCGATCCCCGAGGGGTGCGTGGCGACGTACGGCGACGTCGCTGCCGAGGTGGGCGAGGCGTCGGCGCGCCTGGTCGGCCGCGTGCTGAGCGAGGACGGCTCGGACCTGCCGTGGCACCGCGTCCTGCGCGCCAACGGGTCCAGCGCCCCGCAGATCCTCGACGAGCAGCACGCCCGCCTGCGCGCCGAAGGTGTCGAGATCCGCGACGGTCGCGTCGTCCTCGCGAACCATCGCGTCGCGAGCGGGTGGATTTTCTGACGTTCAGCGGCCGTGTTCCGCCTCCGGCGCGGCAGCTCCGCTTCGCTTCGTGCCGCGGGTGGCCGCCACGCTGACACACCCCGGGCCTCGGCGCGCTCCCCGGCGTGTCGCGCGAGCGAGCATGTGGCGATCCTGGCGTCAGACGCCAGCAAAGCCGCATCGCTCGCACCGGGCCTCGGCCGTTTCAGTCGCTCGGAGCACCACGGCGGTAGAGGGCCAGGTGCGCGTCGGCCGCCGCGTCCCACGTGTGCGCCGCGGCGAGGGCGCGGCCGACGGTCGCGTGGGCCGCGTCGACGTCCGACCCCTCGAGCACCGCGGCGATCTCGCGCGCGAAGCCCTCCGGCCCGTCGGCGAAGCGCGCCGCGCCCGCGAACACCTCGCTCAGCACCGGGAGATCGCGCGTCACGAGCGGGACCCCGGCCGCCAGCGCCTCCATCGCCGCGAGCCCGAAGCCCTCCTTCGTCGACGGGAACGCGAACACCGCCGCGCCCGCGACGAGCCCTGGGAGCTCCTCGTCGGGCACCGGCCCCAGCACCACCGGCTCCACGCCCAGCTCCGCCGCCCGCGCGAAGACCTCCTCGCGGTAGGACCGGTAGTCGAACAGCGTGTCCCCGCCCGCGATCACCAGCGGTGCACCGGGAAGCCGCGCCATCGCCGACACCAGCTCCACCGTCCCCTTGCGCGGCTCGATCCCCCCGACGGCGAGCACGTAGCGCCCGTACCGCGCCCGCCACGGCTCGCCCGCACCCGAGGACGCCGCCGACGCGAACCGCGCGGAGTCCACCCCGTTCCCGATCACCGCCGGCGCCCTCCCCCACCCGGCGCGCACCTCGCCCGCCACCGCCTCCGACACGCACACCAGCGAGGCCGGCTCCACGAGGGCCCGCTCGTGGCACGCCGCGAGCTCCGGCGTCGTGAACTGGTCCAGGTGGTGCACCGTGCGCCACAGCGAGCCGTAGCCCCGGGCACGACCCACCGCGTTCGCCGTCAGGCAGTCCTGCGCGTGCACGACGTCGTACTCCCCGGAGAACTCGGAAGCCAGCAGCGCGATCGACCGCAGGATCCGCTCCCCCACCGACTCGCCGTCGATCTCCGGCACCGGCACCAGCCGCACGCTCACCCCGTCGGACACCGACCGGAAGAACCCGGTGTCGCCACCCCGGGCCAACGCCCAGACCGTCACCGAGTGCCCCGCCCGCGCGAACGCCTCGGCCAGCGCGAGCGTGTGCACCACGCCCCCGCGCGGCTTCGTCGAGTACGTCAGCAGGGCGATCCGCACGTCACCACGGCCCGTAGGTGGAAGGCCGGCGCTCCGACAGGTGGTGCAGCACCGAGCGCGCCGCGCCGACGATGCCCGGCAGGTCCACCTCCGCCACCGCCAGCCCGCCCTTCGACCACGTCCGCGCGAGGATCTCCCCGCCCGGCCCGACGATCTTCGCGCGCCCCAGGAAGTGCAGCGCCCCGTGCCGCCCGCTCTGGTTCGACGACAGCCAGACCACCTGGTTCTCCGCCGCCCGCGCCTGGTCGTAGAGGTCGAACAGCCGCGCCTGGCGGTCCTGCGCCATCCGCGGCGCCCGGTTCGTCAGCGACGTCGGCCACGCGGACAGGCAGGCGATGGTCTCGGCGCCGTCGACCGCGAGCGTCCGCGCCGCCTCCGGGAACGTCTTGTCGTGGTCGATGAGCAGGCCCATCCGCCCGAGCGGGGTGTCGAACGCCGCGAACCCGTCGCCGGGCTGGAACAGCGGCGCCACACCGGCCGGGATGTGCACCTTGCGGTGCCGGCCGAGGATGCCGTCGCCCGACAGGCACACGGCCGCGTCGTAGCGCACCGGAGCAGCACCCTCGTCGGAGCCCAGCTCGCTGTACCCCAGGCACACCACCATCTCGCCCGCGATGTCGATCACCGACCGCACCTCGTCGCCGTTCGGCTCGAGCAGCGGCGGCAGGCACTCCTCGTCGGGACGGCGCAGGTCGGTGAGGTACCCGCCGAGCGCCCCGTCGGGCAGCGCGAGCAGCGCCACCCCGGCGTCCCGCGCGTGCGAGACGATCATCTTGATGCGGTCGAGGTCGAACCCGACGTCGCGCGTGAAGTGGGCCGCGGCAGCGGCGAGGCGGACCACCCTCCGGCCTAGCCGGCCCGCGCCGGGACGAGGGGCGTCGACGGCCGCGAGTACGACCGCGGGCGACGGTCCCGCAGGTGCCCCATGAAGCGCCGCGCGGCGTCCACGGCGTCGTCGACGTCGACCGACGCGACGGCCAGACCGGCCTCGGTGCCCGTGGTGTCGAGCACCTCCCCGCCGGGGTCGACGATCTTCGCGCTCGCCACCAGCCGCATGTCGCCGAACGTCCCGGCCTGGTTCGCCGAGACCCAGACGATCTGGTTCTCCAACGCCCGCGCGCGGTCGAAGAGGTCGAAGCGCCGGGTCCAGCGGTCGTCGGCGAGCACCGGCGCCGGGTCGGTCCGCGCTGCCGGCCACGCCGACATGCACACCACGACCCGCGCCCCGTCGACCGCCAGCGCCCGGGCCGCCTCGGGGAACGCCTTGTCGTAACAGATCATCATGCCGAGCCGCCCGATCGGCGTGTCGAAGGCGGCGAAGCGGTCACCGGCGGCGTACGAGGTGTTCTCGTTCAGCGGCTGGTGGACCTTGCGGTGGTGCCCGAGCACGCCGTCGCCGGTCACCGCGACGCAGCTGTTGTACGGCCGCCCGCCCGACGCCTCGTCGCCGCGCTCGCAGAAGCCCGCGGTGACGACGGTGTCGCCGGCCAGCGCGATCAGCCGCCGCACCTCGGGGCCGTCGACCTCCAGCTCCGGGGGGACGTCCACGGGTTCACCCCGCCCGCCCGAGTCGTGCAACGAGGACAGGTACCCGCCGAGCGCGGCCTCGGGCAGCGCGAGCAGGTCGGCGCCCGCGGCCCGCGCCTGCCCGAGCAGCGTGGCGATCGTCGCGAAGTCCTCGTCGAGGTCGCGGCCGAAGCCGGCGGCCGCGGCCGCGAACGTCCTGACGGTCATGGGTGGTTCCCTTCGTCGGTCGCGGCCCGGCCCAGTCCCGTGACGCCGCCCGCGACGGCCTCGGTCAGCTCGCCGTCGGGCCAGCGCAGGGCCACCCCGGGGCTCTCGGTCAGCTCCCCGCACACGGCGCTCGTCGCCGGTCCCGCGGCCGGGGCGGGGGCGCCCGAGTCGTCGGCGGTGAGCAGCGCGAAGCCGGGGAAGCAGGTCAGCCAGTCGGCGACGGTCGCGCCGGCCGGACGGGGCACGGCGGCGACGTCGAGCACCGCGCCGGTGCCCGACGCCTCGGCGAGCATCCCGAGCGTGCCGACGACCCCGGCCATCGAGACGTCCTTGGCCGCCGCCGGGCGGTGGGGCGCGTCGGGCCCGAGCGCCGCGACCATCGCCCGCAGGTCGGCGGGCGCGCGCGTCGACGTCGAGTCCCACTGCCGGCCGGTGTAGCCGGGTCGCCAGGTGCCGCCGAGGTCGGCGGTGAGCCGCACCGCCATGCCCGCCCGCCCGCCCGCGGCGGGGACGGGCGAGGACGTGCGGCCCAGCGCCGTGACGGCGAGCGAGGCGGGCACCTCGAGCTGGGTGTGCCCGCCGATCACCGGGACGCCGTACGCGGCGGCGGCAGCGCGCAGGCCGGTGAGCACGCGGTGGGCGAACGAGGCGTCGCGCGCGCCGACGGCGTCGAGCAGCGCGGTCGGCGCGGCACCCATGGCCGCGAGGTCGTTGACGTTGACGAGCACCCCGCACCACCCGGCCCACTCCGGATCGCGCTCGACCATCGCCGGGAGGATCGCGTCGCAGGCCGCGACGACATCGCTGCCCGGCACCGGCGCCCCGTCGTCGCCGACGTGGAGCCCCGACCCGGCCAGCCCGGCGACGAGCTCGCCGAGCGGGGCCTTGGTCGCGGCGACGAGGTCGGCGAAGCGCCCGACCGGCCACCGCATGTGCACGTGCGGGCGGCCCTTGATCGTCGTGTCGCGGACCCGCTGCCAGCCGAGACGCCGGAAGAGGGTCTCGTTGGCGGCCTGCACGTCGGCCTCGAACCGCAGGACGCCGGCGGCCTCGGCGCGGGCGCAGGCGGCGCGGATCAGTGCCGCGCCCACCCGGGCGCCGGTGCGACGCCGGGCCGTCGGGGCGACGACGAGCCGGCTGCCCGTCCACCAGCCGAGGTCGGGGCGCGCGGCGTCCGGGTCGGCGGGTGCGAGCCGGACGCCGCCGAGCACCTCGCCGGCGCCGTCGCGGGCGACGAGGACGACGGCGCGCGGGTCGTGGTCGTGCTCGTCGAGGTCGCCGGTGACGTCGTCGCGGAACAGGCCCTGCTCGTCGACGAAGACCGCGCGGCGCAGGGCGCGGTGGGCGACGACGTCGGGGTGGCGCCCGTCGATCGCGGGCGCCTCGGCGATCGTGATGTCCCGGGCGGGCCGGCGAGTCCGTCCGCCGAGGATCTCGTCGGCGGCGCCCAGGTCGTCGAGGATCGACATCGTCCTCAGCCCCCCGCCGCGGACAGCGCCGAGCACGCGCCGCACGCCGCGCACCCGGCGGCCTGGTCGGCGCCGCGCATGCCGGCGGCCACCAGGACCTTGGCGACGCGCGCGGTGACCTCGGCGAGCAGCTCCGGGTCGGGCGCGGGGTCGCCGTCGGCGAACGCGAGCGTGCCGGGGATCGGGCGGTAGGGGACGACGAAGGGGTAGACGCCGCGGTCGACGAGCTGGGCGGCGCCGGCGACGAGCTCGTCGGGGTCCTCACCGAGGCCGACGATGAGGTAGGTCGACACGGCGTTCGGGCCGAACAGGCGCACGCTCTCGTCCCAGGCGAGCCAGTACTGGGAGAGCGGGACGCTCGCCTTGCCGGGCATCCAGCGTGCGCGGACGGCGTCGTCGAGGGACTCGACGTGGATGCCGATCGCGTCGGCGCCGGCGTCGTGGAGGTCGGCGATGGCCCCGAGGTCCGACGGGGCGGGCGGCTCGCACTGGACCTGAATGGGCAGGCCGGGCACCGCGGCCTTGATCGCCCGCACGCAGCGGGCGAGGTGGCGGGCGCCGCGGTCACGGCCGTTCGACGTGCCCGTCGTCAGCACCATCTGCCTGACGCCGTCGAGGCGGACCGCGGCCTCGGCGACCTCCGCGAGCTGCTCGGGCGTCTTCACCGCCGTGGTCGCGCCGGTGCGCAGCGACTGCTCGATGGCGCAAAAGCGGCAGCGGTCCGGCTCGTCGTAGCGGACACAGGTCTGCACGACGGTCGTCGCGAGCACGTCGTTGCCGTGCAGGCGGGCGATCTTCTCGTAGGGCACGCCGTCGGCGGTGGTGAGGTCGTAGAACGCGGGGCGGGCGACGGTGTCGACGTCGACGCCGAGGTCGGTGACGCCGCCGTCGGGGCCGGTGCGGACCAGGCGCCCGTCCTTCAGGCGGTAGGGGCTCGCCGGATTGATCGGGATCGTGGTCTTGAGTCCGTCGACGAGGACGTGGCCGTCGGCGGACGGGCCGGCGCCGCCGGGGCGGCGCAGCGGGATGGAGGGGCCGAGGTCGACCGCGACGCCGCGGACGGCCAGTTCGGAGCGGGCGGACAGCCCGGGATCGGACGACACGTGCGGACCTCCAGAGCTCTCGACATGAGGGGACACGGCCCGGCGCGGGTCGCCCCGCGCCGGCCGCGGCACGTCAGAGCTGGTAGGTCGAGTTGATGATCGCGCCCTTGCGGGCGTAGTGGATGAGCGCGTCCTGGACGTCGAGCGGGTGCGTGGGGATGACGCCCTCGATGAGGTCCTCCTCGCGCGCACCGTGCAGCGAGAGGCCGAAGCGGCAGCAGTAGACCTTGCCGCCCTCGCCCATGAACGTCTTGAGCTGGTCGTTGATGTTGTGCTCGCCGGGGAACGCCGAGGTGCCCGTGGTGGGGAAGCCGCGCGTGGCCAGGCAGTTCAGCGAGCCGGGGCCGTAGAAGTACATCGCCGACTCGAAGCCCTTGCGCAGGGCGCGCGTGGCCTGGAGGACGGCGACGAAGCTGACCGACGACTCGTGCGCGATGCCGTGCACGAGCGTGAAGTAGGACTCGCCGTTCTCGGCCTGCAGGTCGGGGAAGACCTTCGTCCCGCCGTAGATGCTCGAGCCCTCGGGCAGCGAGGGGTGCGGGATCTCCTCGAGGCTCTTCTTCTCGACGTCGGAGAGCTCGGTGCTCGTCATGCTGGATCTCCTCGAGTGCTGTTCGTCATCGATGGCGGCGACCGGCGCGACGGCCGGGATGCGGGGGAAGCAGCGGGGTCCTCGCCGACCTCGCGCTGGTGTTGAGCACACCAACCACCGATTTCCGAAGTGTTTCCTCGTGACTACGACGGCGGGTCGTCCTCCGCCCCGTGTTGCGCCGCCGTGACTCGCTCTCGAGGCCCGGGGTGTTCCAGCGTGGCGGCCACGCTGACGTTCAACGTCAGGAAATCCACCAGCTCGTAGGAACAGGGGTTGTCCACATCCTCCGAATGCGTCCACAGGGTTCGGGGCGACGATTCACGCTCCCGGCTCGACGTCGCGCACCGTGGCGACATGCGCAGGGGTGAGTGGGCGGTCGCGCCGGAGCTGTTGTGGGCGGCGAGCCGCGAGGGCGTGATCGCGGTCAGGGAGCTCGAGCTCCTCGGCGTCCCCGAGGGCACCGCCTATCGCCGCTGCCGCGACGGCGAGCCGTGGCAGCGGCTCGGTCCGGGCATCATCGCCCTGCACAACGGCGAGCCGACCTGGCGCCAGACGATGATCGCCGGGCTGCTCCACGCCGGCGACTACTCGATGATCACGGGCCGGGCGGCACTGCGGCTCCACGGCATGCGGAGCGGCCCGGAGCCCGAGCAGGTCCACCTGCTCGTCGCCCACTCCCGCCAGGTCCGCAGTTGGGGGCCCTTCCACGTCGAGCGGACGTCACGCATGCCGCATCCCGAGGAGCGCTGCGGACTACCGGTCGCGCCGCTGACCCGCACGCTCACGGACGAGGCCCGGCTCATGACCGACCCGACGGCGATCGCCGAACTGTTCGCAGAGGCCGTGCGCCGTTACCTGGTCACCCCGCAGGAGCTGCTCGAGGAGCTCGACGCCGGCTGCCGGAAGGGCACCGCCGCGCCACGGGCCGTGCTCCGTGCCCTGCTGGACGGCGTGTGGTCGGGCGCGGAGTTCGACGCTCGCGCGTGGTGGCTCGCCCAGCCGAACCTGCCGCCCGCACGCTTCAACGTCCGCGTGTTCGACCTGTCGGGCCGACCGATCGGCATCGTCGACGTCCTCGTCGAGGAGCTGGGGTTCGCCTGGGAGATCGACTCCGTCGAGCAGCACTTCGCGACGCCCGCCCAGGTCGAGGCCACGGCACGGCGGGCGCGAGCGCTGCGCGCCGTCGGTCTGCACCTCGTGAGCACGCGGCCGTCCCAGCGACGTGACGACCCGGACGGCGTCCTCCAGGACGTCCGTGACGGGCTGGCGGTCGCCGCGGCGCTCCCACCGGCACGGGCGCTGTACGCGGCTCCTCAGATGAGCCAAGACCAACCGGGATCGAGATGGGGGATTTCCTGACGTTCAACGTCAGCGTGGCCGCCACGCTGACACACCCCGTGCGCTCGCCCCGCCCGGGAACACGCCGAGGGGAAGGTCAGCGGACGGTCGGGGTCGAGCCGTCGCCCGTCTCCACACCGCCGGTCGGCGTGGTCGTGTACGTCGTCCCCACCGGACGCGAGCCCGTGCTCACAGCGAGGTTGTTCACCACGCTCGTCAGGAACACCGTGATCGAGGTGCCGACGTCGCCGAGCGTCTCCACACCGTTGCGGGTGGTCGCAGCGGACTGCTGGGGGTTCGAGATGATCGCGAACAGCACAAGGATGATCACGATCGTGCCGATCACGCGGGCGAGCATGGTGACAGCATCACCCTGTTGTGACGCGTGGTAAACACCGGGGTGGCGCTCAGTCGCTGAACAGCCGTGCTGCATCGACGTCGACGAACCCGATCGGGGCAGCGACTGCCTGCGCACGGTCTACGTCCGGCGGACCCACCGGTCGCTGCGGCTCCGGGACCCGCGCCGAGAACGCCCGCGGGAGACGCACCACGCGGGCGAGCAGACGGTCGCCGACGACCGTGCCCAGGTACGCATCGGAAGGATCGAGGACGTCGTCGCGCGGTTCCGGCGTCGGCTCGCGGGACCACGGGAACCAGCCGATCCAGCGGTCGCGCGTGCTCCACAGGTACGGCAGCCCCGGCCTATACCAGGCGATCCACCGCCCGTCGGACGCGTAGAGGTGGACCGCCATCCCCGCGGGCACGCTCACGCCGCCGCCAGGTACCGCTCGACGACGACGGCGACGACGTCCGGGTGGTCACCCAGCGGCTCGGCGACGACGGACGCCCCCGCGTCGGCGAGCCACCGGTGGAACGCGCCGGGCGCGAGGAGCCAGGTCGCGAGCACCACCCGGGGCCCGCGCGCCGACGTCGACGCCACCACCGACGCCACGCGCGGCTCGCCGCCCGCGATGTAGCCGACCGGCACCTCGTGCCCGACCCGCGCGGTCAGCAGCGCGGCGGCGGTGCGCAGGTCCGCCTGGGCCGCCGGGTCGGTGGAGCCGGCCGCGGCGAGCACCACCGTGTCCCCCGGCTCCGAGCCGGCCTCGGCGAGCCGGTCGACCAGCGCCGAGATCAGCTCCGGGGCCGGTCCCAGCGGCTCGGCGACGACGACGTCGGACCGCCCGACCGCCGCGATCTGCTCGGGCACGTCGACGCGCACGTGGTACCCGGACGCCAGGAACGCGGGGACGACCACCACGGGGCCCGGGAGCGCGGCCAGCACCTCGGCCAGCGAGGGCCCCACGACCCCCGCGTACCCGAGCCGCACGTCCACCGCGGGCAGCGCGCGGGCGACCGCGGCGTGCAGCCGCGAGATCGTCGCCCACCCCGCGGCGTCGTTCGTGCCGTGCGCGAGCAGCACCAGGGCCGGAACGCTCACGCGCCCGCCAGCGAGCGAGCGTGCTCCTCGAGCCGGCGCACCATCGCCCCGAGCCGGAAGCGCTCCGGCGCGATCCCGACGACGCCGAGGCGCTCGAGCGGCGCCGCGGTCACCGGCCCCACGCAGCACGCCAGCACGTCGCCCGAGCGCAACGCCTCCACGACCTCCTCGCGCAGCCCCCGCGCCGCCGCCCGATGCACGAGCCCCTCGACCGAGGGCGCGCTGGTGAAGGTCACGGTGTCGACGTCGCGCTCGACGATCGCGTCGATCAGCGCGTCGACCGCGGGCAGGTCCGGCGGCGGCTCCCACCGGTAGACGGGCACCGTGACGACGTCGGCGCCCGCGCCCCGCAGCGCGCCGAGGAAGTCGGTCATCGGGTCGCCGTGCAGCTGGACCGCGATCCGCACGCCGTCGACGCCCGACGCCAGCAGGTGCGCCAGCACCTCCGGCGACGACTCGGTCTCGTCGGCCGACCACGCCTCGCGCAGCCCCGCGCCGCGGATCGCCCCGCGCGCCTTGGGCCCGCGCGCCAGCAGCGTGGCGGCACCGAGCACCTCGTGCAGCTCAGCAGCCAGCCCCCACGACGCCGCCACCTCCAGCCACCCCCGGAAGCCCTGCCCGGTGGTGGCGACGACGACCGCGGGCGGGTCGGCGAGCAGCCCGCGGGTGATCTCGGCGAGCTGCGCGTCGTCCTCCAGCGGCACGATCCGCATCGTGGGGCCGTGCACCACCTCGGCGCCCTTGCGCCGCAGCAGGTCGACCTGGTCGTCGGCGCGCCGGTCGGCGGTCACCCCGATCCGCCACCCCGCCAGAGGGGCGGTCACTGCGACCCGATCTGTACGACGCCGTCCACCACCCGCACAGGATAGGTCGCCACGGCGACGTCGGCGTCCTCGAGACAGCGCCCGTCCTCCAGCGCGAAGTGCTGCTTGAACAGCGGCGACGCGATCACGGGCCGTCCGCCGACGTCACCGACGATCCCGCGGGCGAGCACCGACGCCCCCGAGAACGGGTCGACGTTGTGCAGCGCGAACACCCGGTCGTCGTGCGTGCGGACGACGGCGACGGGCTCCCCCGCCACCAGCGCCCCGACGGGCCGCTCGCGCTGGATGCGCTCCAGCGGGCACACGGCGGTCCAGGTCCGGTCGGCCAGCTCGGTCACACGCCCACCTCCAGCTCGGATCGGAGGGGGATCCGCGGCCCGAAGCCCAGCTCCGCCACGGACGTCGGCTGGCCGTCCTTCATCCCGGCCGGGACGCGGTGGCCGCGGTGGTCGACGAACTCGACGCTCGGGTCCGGGGCGCCGGGCGCGTTGACGAACGAGGTGAAGCGCTCCAGCTTCGCCGGGTCCTCGAGCACCGCGGCCCACTCGTCGGCGTAGTCGGCGACGTGCCGCGCCATCTGCTCGTCGAGCGAGGCGCAGATGCCCAGCGAGTCCTCCATGATCACCTCGCGGAGGTGGTCGAGGCCGCCCTCGAGCGACTCGACCCACGGCGCCGTGCGCTGCAGCCGGTCGGCGGTGCGCACGTAGAACATGAGGAACCGGTCGATCGTGCGCACCAGCGTCACGGTGTCGAGGTCGGACGCGAGCAGCTCGGCGTGCCGCGGGGTGAAGCCCCCGTTGCCGCCGACGTAGAGGTTCCAGCCGGTCTCGGTGGCGATCACCCCGAAGTCCTTCGACCGGGCCTCGGCGCACTCCCGGGCGCAGCCGGAGACCCCGCTCTTGAGCTTGTGCGGCGACCGCAGACCCCGGTACCGGAGCTCCAGCGCCACCGCGAGCGACACCGAGTCCTGCACGCCATAGCGGCACCAGTCGGTCCCGACGCACGACTTCACCGTGCGCAGCGACTTCCCGTACGCGTGCCCCGACTCGAAGCCGGCGTCGACGAGCCGGCGCCAGATCGCCGGGAGCTGCTCGACGCGCGCGCCGAACATGTCGATCCGCTGCCCGCCGGTGATCTTCGTGTAGAGCCCGAAGTCGCGCGCGATCTCGCCGATGACGATGAGGCCCTCGCCGCTGACCTCGCCCCCGGGCAGTCGCGGCACGACCGAGTACGTGCCGTTGCGCTGCAGATTCGCGAGGAAGTGGTCGTTGGTGTCCTGCAGCGTGGCCTGCTCGCCGTCCAGGACGTGCCCGCCGGCCAGCGTCGCCAGCATCGAGGCGACGGCGGGCTTGCAGACGTCGCACCCGCGGCCGCGCCCGTACGACTCGACGATCGCGGAGAACGTCCGCAGGCCCGTCGCCATGACGATCTCGTAGAGCTCGGCGCGCGACTGGGCGAAGTGCTCGCACAGGGCCGTCGAGACCTCCACCCCGCACGCCGTGAGCACCTTGCCCAGCGTCGGCACGCACGACCCACACGTCGCCCCGGCCCGCGTGCAGGCCTTGAGCTCGGGCACCGTCGACGCCTCGCCGGAGCGGATCGCCTCGACGAGCACGCCCTTGGTCACCGCGTTGCACGAGCAGATCTGCGCGGAGTCGGGCAGCGCCTCGATCCCGACGGCCGCGACCCCGTCCCCGGCCGGCGCGATGAGCGCCATCGGGTCGCCGGGCAGCGTCTCGCCGAGGAACCCGCGCAGGATCTCGTAGCCCGACGCGTCGCCGACGAGCACGCCGCCGAGCAGCGTCCGTCCGTCGTCGGTGACGACGAGCTTCGAGTACGCGCCCGCCACCGGGTCGTCGAGGCGGACCTCCAGGGCACCGGCACTGACGGCGTGCGCGTCCCCGAACGACGCCACGTCGACGCCGAGCAGCTTGAGCTTGGTCGACATGTCGGCCTCGGTGAACCGGGCGTCACCGCCGGTCAGGCGGTCGGCGACGACCTCGGCCATCGCGTACCCGGGCGCCACGAGCCCGTAGGTGCGGCCCTCCACGGCCGCGACCTCCCCGATCGCCCAGATGTGCTCGTCCTGCGTCCGGCACCGGCCATCGACGAGCACCCCGCCGCGCTCGGCCACCGGGAGCCCGATCTCGCGGGCCAGCCCGTCGGCGGGCCGGATGCCCGCGGAGAACACGACGACCGACGCGTCGAGCTCGCTGCCGTCGGAGAGCGTGACGGTGAGCCCGCCGCGGTGGTCCCGCGCGATCGAGGACGTCGAGACGCCGGTGTGCACGCGCAGCCCGAGCTCGCCGACGAGCCGGCGCAGCAGCGCTCCCCCGCCCTCGTCGACCTGCACGGGCATCAGCCGCGGCGCCATCTCCACCACGTGCGGCACGAGCCCGAGCGTGCGCAGCGCGTCGGCCGCCTCCAGCCCGAGCAGCCCGCCGCCGACGACGACGCCCGCGCGCCGCCCGGCCCCCGCCCGGGCGGTCGCGTGCCCGGCGGCCTCGCGCAGGGCGTCGAGGTCGTCGAGGGTCCGGTAGACGAAGACGTCGTCGAGGTCGTGCCCGGGCACCGGCGGCACGAACGGCACCGAGCCGGTGGCGAGCACGAGCTCGTCGTACGACACGCGCCGCCCGCCCGCCGTCGTCACGACCCGGGCGTCGCGGTCGAGGGCGACGGCGCGGTCGTCGAGGTGCAGGTCGACGAGGTCGTCGGCGAGGAACTCCTCGTCGGCGAGCGCCAGGTCGGCCGCGGAGGCCGTGCTCAGGTACGACGAGAGCGCCACCCGGTCGTAGGCGGGCCGGGACTCCTCGGCGAGCACGACGACGCGCCAGTCACCGACGTCGTCACGCCGGCGCAGGCTCTCGACGAACCGGTGGCCAACCATCCCGTGGCCGACCACGACGACGGTCCGCACGTCACACCTCCGCGTACGAGAGCCGGGTGCCCGTCGCCGGATCGGTGGGGGCCTTCGTGCGGCGCATGTAGACGCCGGCGGTCACGGCCATGCACGCGGCGTAGAACGCGAGGAACGCCCAGAACGCCGGCGCGCCGGACCCGGTGGCCTGGAACGAGGACCGGAAGGCGAGGTTGATCAGCAGGCCGCCGAAGGCGCCGACGGCCGCGGTGATCCCGATCGCCGCCCCCGAGATGCGGCGGGCCCAGAGCAGCGCCTCGTCGCGGCCCCACCCGCGCTCCGCCTGCGCGGCGAGCGCCTTCGTCCGGAAGATCGACGGGATCATCTTGTAGGTCGAGCCGTTGCCGATCCCCGAGGTGATGAACAGCAGCACGAACCCGGCCGTGAAGAGCGCCAGCGAGTCGATGGCCGAGGCGCCGATGCAGACCAGGGTGGCGACGGCCATCCCGGCGAAGTTCCAGAAGGTGACCTTGACGCCCCCGACCCGGTCGGAGAGCCACCCGCCCACCGGGCGGATCAGCGAGCCGAGCAGCGGGCCGATGAACGTCACGGCGGCGGCCTGCAGCGGCGTGCGGCCGAACTGGTTCTGCAGCACGAGCCCGAAGGCGAAGCTGTAGCCGATGAACGACCCGAAGGTCCCGATGTAGAGGAACGACATCACCCACGTCTGCGCGTCGCGGGCGGCCTCCTTGAGGGCGCCGGCGTCGTTGCGCACCGAGGAGATGTTGTCCATGAACAGGGCGGCGCCCAGCAGGGACAGCACGATGAGCGGGATGTAGACCGCGAGCAGGATGCGCGGCGAGCCCGGCCCCGCCGTCGCGATGATGAGCAGGCCGACCAGCTGGATGACCGCCACGCCCAGGTTGCCGCCGCCGGCGTTGATGCCCAGCGCGGCGCCCTTGTAGCGGTCCGGGAAGAAGGCATTGATGTTCGTCATCGACGACGCGAAGTTGCCGCCGCCGACGCCGACGAGCGCCGAGAGGACGACGAACGTCGTGAACGACGTCCCGGGCTCCATGAACACGGCGAGCAGCACCGTCGGCACGAGCAGCAGGCCGGCGCTGACGATGGTCCAGTTCCGCCCGCCGACCACCGCGACGGCGAGGCTGTAGGGCAGGCGCAGCGCCGCCCCGACGAGCGTCGCCACCGAGACCAGCAGGAACTTGCCGGCCGCGTCGATGTTGTACGCGGGCCCCATGAACAGCACGAGGACCGAGAACAGTGTCCAGATCGAGAACCCGATGTGCTCGGAGAACACCGAGAACCACAGGTTGCGGTTGGCGATCTTCTTGCCCGTGCTTCGCCAGAAGGACTCGTCCTCGGGGCGCCAGTCGTCGATCCAGTGTCCGCGCACGCGGCGGACGTTAGGAACCGTGTGTTACGCCCGGATGACCGCGTGTTGCGGGGACGCGAACCGTGGGTGCGGGACGCGTCACGCTCCGCGCCCGCGGATCAGTACGCGGGCAGCAGGCTGCCGACGAGCCGCGCGGCGTGCTCGAGGCCCTGCAGCGACTCGCGCGTGCACGACGGGTGCTGCGCGTGCACGGCGAGGCGGAACAGCAGGGCGTGCAGCAGCATCTGCGGCCACGCCGCGAGGTGCGCCCACCGCGTGATGATGCCGGGGTCCGCGCCGCCCCAGGCCAGCGCGTCGATGACGACGACCGCCGCACCCCACTCGACGGGCCGCCAGAACGGCACGAGGTCGAGCACGGCCGGCGCCGCGGAGGGGTCGGACGGGTCGAACAGCACGGTGCCGAACAGGTCGCCGTGCACGAGCTGCGACGGCCGCTCCAGCGGGCGGCGACGGCGCGCGAGCTCGGTGAACAGGGTCCCGCCGGTCTCGGCGTCGAGCGCGACCGTGCGCTCGCCGAACGCGGCCCGGTCGGCGCGGGCGAGCAGGTCGTCGCGGTCGTCGACGAGGCGCGGGCGCTCCAGGCGGGCCGTCGCGCGGTGCAGCCGCAGCGACGCGGCGACGACGTCGTCGTGACGAGGCTCGACGCGGCCGGCGACGTCGTGGCTCGCGGCCCAGCCGGCCACCACGCGGCGGCCGTCGCTGGCGCGCACCGGCCGCGCGAGGCGCAGGCCGTCGACGCCGATGGTCGCGAGCTCCTCGATCGCGCCGGCCGACCACGCGGCGAGCACGGTGTCGGCGACCGGGCGCAGCACGAGCCCGTCGCAGCGCCAGGCGGGGCCGGGGAGGTCGGGGCGCGGGCGCGGCACCGACTCGCGGACGCCGAACGCCGTGCGGACGTGCTCGGGCGGACCGTGCTCGAGGCGGGGGTCCGGGCCGGCCGACTCCGCGCCTGCCACAGCGTCCTCGGCCGACGGATCGGGCGAGGGCGCCGTCTTCTGCGTGGGCGCGGCGGTCACGCTGCGCACGCTACTCGCGCGCAGGGAGCGACCCCCTCAGCCGCGACCGGCGTGTCTCGCGTTCCACACGGTCCGGCTCCGCTGCGCTCCGCGTCCTGTCACCACACCTTGTACGGCAGGAACTTGCCGTTGAAGGTCAGCTTCACCCGGTCGCCCTTCGGGTCCTCGACGCGCTCGAAGTCCAGCGTGAAGTCGATGGCGCTCATGATGCCGTCGCCGAACTCCTCGCGGATGAGCTCGTGGAGGCTCGAGCCGTAGACCTGCAGGGCCTCCTGCAGGCGGTACGTGACCGGCTCGGTCGGGTCGAGGGCGGCGTCGCCGCGGACCGGCGGGAACGTCAGCGCCTCGACGGTCTCCTCGTCGAGGTCGAGCAGCGACCCGACCGTCCCGGCCTGCTCGGCGTCCAGCGGCTGCTGGCCGAGCAGGGCCGACGTCGTCCACACCAGGGAACGGTCGAGGGCCTTCGCGAGCTCGGCCCACGTGACGCCGTGGGCCTCCTTGGCGCGCACGATCTCGCGTCCGGCTTCGAGGCGGTCGTCCTTGTCGCTCATGCCAGGCCCTGTACCCAGGCCAGGCGCGCGGTCCACCAGTCGCGGGTCGCGGGCTCCGCCGCGTACCGCTCGAGCAGCGCGCGGTCCGGGCGCGGAGCGTGACGGGGCACGTCGAGGAACCCGGCGACGGGGTGCAGCGGCGCGGCGACGACGTCGGCGGCGAGCAGGTCCGCGGTGCCGAGCCCGCAGGCGTACGGCAGCTCCGGCAGCGTGGCGGCGAGCGCCAGCCCCGCGGCCAGGCCGACCGAGCTCTCGACCGCCGACGACACCACGCACGGCAGGCCGATCGCCTCCGCGATGCGCAGCGCCGCGCGGACCCCGCCCAGCGGCGCCACCTTGAGCACCGCGACGTCGGCGGCCTCGGCGCGCACGACGCGCAACGGGTCCCCGGCGCGGCGGATCGACTCGTCGGCGGCGATCGGCACGTCGACGCGGCGGCGCACCGCGGCGAGCTCCTCGACCGAGGCGCACGGCTGCTCGACGTACTCCAGCCCGCCGGCGGCCCGGGCCAGCGCGCCGATCGCGGCGACGGCGCCGTCGACGTCCCAGCCGCCGTTGGCGTCGACGCGCACCCGCCCGGTCGGCCCGAGCGCGTCGCGGACCGCCTCGAGACGCGCGAGGTCCTCGCCCGGGTCCCGGCCCTTCTCGGCGACCTTGACCTTCGCGGTGCGCGCCGCGGAGTCGGTGACGATGCGGTGCGCGTGCACCGGGTCGACGGCCGGGACCGTGACGTTGACCTCGACGCGGTCGCGCACCGGCGCGGGCCACCCGTCGTGGGCGGCCTCGCGGGCACAGCGCCACCACGCGAGCGCCTCGGCGTCGTCGTACTCGGGGAACGGGCAGAACTCCCCCCACCCGGCCGGGCCCTCCACCAGCGCGGTCTCGCGCACGGTGATGCCGCGGAAACGGGTGCGCAGGGGCAGCGCCACGACCGACACGTCAGCCATCGCGCCTAGCCTAGATCGGGTGCGCGGAGTACGGACGGTCCCGACCGACGGGAGCCCCGCGGCGGCGACCGCGCTGGGCGACGCGGCGCTGGCGGCGCTCGAGGGTCGCGGGCCCGCCGTCCTGCCGATCGGGCCGGGCGATCCGGCGCCGGGCCCGGACCTGCTCGCGCCGGTCGACGACGACGTCGCCGCGGTGGTCACGACGACCGGCTCGACCGGCGCGCCGAAGGCGGTCCTGCTGCCGGCCGCGGCGCTGATCGCCTCCGCCGACGCGACGTACGCGCGCCTCGGACCGCCGGGGCGCTGGCTGCTCGCGCTGCCCGCCCACCACATCGCGGGACTGCAGGTGCTGCTGCGCTCGGCGCGGGCGGGGTCGCCGGCGGTGGTGATGGATCTGCGCTCGGGTTTTCGTCCCGACGCGTTCGCGGCTCTCGCGCCCGGCGTCGCCTACACCTCGCTCGTCCCCACCCAGCTCGTGCGCCTGCTCGACGCGGGCGGCGCGGCGCTCGACGCCCTGCGCGGCGTCACGGCCGTGCTGCTCGGTGGCGCCGCGGCCGACGCCTCGCTGCTGGCCCGCGCGGCGGCAGAGGGCGTGCCGGTGGTGACGACGTACGGCATGAGCGAGACCTGCGGCGGCTGCGTCTACGACGGCCGCCCGCTCGACGGGGTCACGGTGACGCTCGAGGACGACGGGCGCATCCGGCTCGGCGGGGCGACGGTGGCGGCGGGGTACCGAGGGGCGGTGTCGGCGGCCGACACGGCGGCCTTCCTCCCGGACGGGTTCCGGACCAACGACCTCGGCGCCTGGAGCGCCGACGGGCGCCTCGAGGTGCTCGGCCGCGCCGACGACGTCATCGTCACCGGCGGGGAGAAGGTCGCGCCGGCGACGGTCGAGCGGGCGCTGCTGGCTCTCTCCGGCGTGCGGGAGGCGTGTGTCGTCGGAGTGCCCGACCCCGAGTGGGGCGCGCGGGTCGTCGCGGCGGTGGTCGGCGACGGTCTCGACGCCGAGGCGCTGCGGGCGGCCGTGGCGCCCGGTCTCGGGCGGGCCGCGCCGCGCGCCGTCACGGTGCTCGACGCGCTGCCGCTGCGCGGGATCGGCAAGCCGGACCGCGCCGCGGTGCGCGCCCTGCTCGCCGACGGGCCGACCGCCTCCGACCGGGCGACGTCGTGACAGGGTTGCGCGTGGCCGTCGTCGGCGGCGGGATCGGCGGCGCCACCGTCGCCCTCGCGCTCGAGCGCCACGGCGTCGACGTCGCGGTGTACGAGCGGCGGGACTCCGTGCCGCCGGTGGGCTCAGGACTCGGCCTCGCCGGCAACGGCTACCGGGTCCTGGAAGACCTCGGACTCGGGCCCGCTCTCGACGGCACGGGTGCGCCCCTCGCGACGATGCGCATGCTCAGCGCGGACGGCACCGAGGTCGCGCACTACGACACCGGCCGCCTGCTCGGGATGCGCCGGGCGGACCTGATCCGCATCGTCCTCGACGGCGTCGGGCCGAGCGTGGTGCACCACGGCCGGGAGTGCGTCGCCGTGGAGGTCGACACCGGTCCGCCCGTCGTCCGGTTCGGGGACGGGTCCTGCGCGGCGGCCGACGTCGTCGTGGTCGCCGACGGTCTCCGCTCCCGGTGCGCGCCGGTCGTCGCGGCACCGCCGGCGTTGCGCCCCGCGGGGACGTCGGCGCTGCGCGGCTTCGTCAGCGCCGACGGCCTGCCCGAGCACCTGGCCACCGGCCAGAATGCCTGGCTGGGCCCCGACCGCCACCTGCTCTGCTATCCCGTCGACCGGCACGGGACGCTGAACTTCGCCGCGTTCGTCCCTCGGCCCGCCGGGAGCGCCGACGAGTGGTCGTTCCGCGTCGACCCCGAGGTGGTGCGCGACGCGTACGCGGGGTGGGACGACGACGCCGGAGCGATCCTCGACAGGGCGAGCGAGGTGTACCGCTACGACCTCGCCGACCGGGATCCCTTCGCGCCCTGGACCCGGGCCGGTGTGGTCCTGCTCGGCGACGCCGCGCACCCGATGCTGCCCCACATGGGACAGGGCGCCAACCAGGCGATCGAGGACGGCGCGATCCTCGCGGCCCTGCTCGCCGAGGCCGAAGGGGCCGCCGACGTGACCGAGCGCCTCGCCACCTACGAGGCCACGCGCAAGCCGCGCACCGACCGGATCCAGCGGCAGTCCCGCCGCAACGGCGAACGCTTCTCCCGCGCCCGCGACCTCACGTCCGGGGACGACAGCGCGCCGACCGAGGACCTGTCCTGGGTCTACGGCTACGACGCGCCCGCGGCGGGACGTGCCGCGGCTGCGCGGCTCCGCGCGTCCTGACCGAGCCGCCTACTCGACCGGGAGCGACTCGACGAACGACAGGCCCTCCTCGACCCAGCCGGGCAGGCTGTCGTCGTCCAGGACGGCGCGGTCGACGAGCAGCCAGCCCTTCATCGGGCGCCCGCGCATCACCATGCGCTCGACGCCGTCCTGCGCCAGCAACGTGTCCGCCCGCAACGGGTCGATGCGGACCATCAGCTGACCGCCGCTGCCGGCGCAGACAGCCATGTTGCCGTGCAGCAGGAATGCGAGCCCGCCGAACATGCGCTTCTCGGTGATCCCGTCGCGCCCGTCCAGGGTCTCCCGCAGACGCTCGGCCAGCTCCTCGTCGTAGGGCACGTCAGGAGTATGTCGCGGTCAGGTGTCGCGGAGGTGGGCGATCGGAAGGACCGGTCCGCGCGGGCCGCGCACCGTCGCCCGGCGGTCGCCGTCCCGGGTGTCGGCGGGTCCCCGATGCTCGTCGCGCGGGCGACCGACGTACGAGCGAAGGCCGGGTCGGCGTCGGTCGGACGCCCGGGCTCGCTCGGTCGCGAGCTCTTTCGTGGGAACGCTTCGGTTTCCGAAGCATCTGCGCCGGTCAGGTCGGCGCGCGTGGTCGTCCGCCGGGTCGGGGTCGTTGTTCGGTGTCGATGAACCAGGGCGGGGTGAACCACGGCCGCCCGTTGATCATCTGGATGGTCCAGTGGCCGTGGTGGAGCAGCTGGTGGTGGTGGCGGCAGAGCAGGCACATGTTGTCGAGCGCGGTCGCGCCGCGGTGCTGGAGCCACTCTTCGACGTGGTGGGCTTCGCAACGTCGTGGTCGTCGGGTGCAGCCGGGGAATGCGCAGCCTCCGTCACGGTGGTTGAGGGCCCGTCGGATCGCGTCGGGCGCGGTGCGCTGGGCGCGGCCGACGTCGAGAGGTTCGGACTTGGCGCCGAGGACCATCGGGATGATCTCGGCGTCGCAGGCCCACCGGCGGACGGTGGCGGCGTCGACCTTGTGTCCGGAGTCCAGCGTGCCGTAGCCGCCCTTGCCCTTCAGCGCCTCGCAGAGCCAGCGGTGGTCGATGGTGATGGTGAGCAGGGCGCGGCCGGGGCGCTCGGTCCAGCCGTTCCTCCCGGTGGTGGCGCGGCGGGGTTCGGGGATCAACGCCAGCGGCGCCTGGCCCGGTGCCTCGCCGTTGCCCGGCTCGGCGCCGGGCCGATCAACACCGTCCGCCGGGCCGTCTTCCGCCTCGCCGCTGCCGGCCGCGCCGCTGCCGGCCTCCGCGGAGTCGTCGGCAGCGTCGGTGTGGTCTTGTTCTTTGCGGGCGTCGGTGGCCAGGCCTCGCGGGCCGCGGGCGTCCTGGGTGAGGTCTTTGAACGCGTCGGCCTGGCGGCGCTCGAGCGTGCGTTCGTCGTCGGCGCCGGCCCGCTCGGACAGGACCCCGAACACCTCGACCGCGGCTTCGGCATCCAGCGGGTCGTGCAGGGTGCCCTTGAACACCAGCGACCCGTCCCTGCGCCGCAGCAGATGCATCTCATCCCGGCACGCCTCCCCGTCGGGTGGGGCGGCGCCGTCGGGGTCGTAGCCGTCGATGAACGCCTTCGCGAGCCGGCGCAGCACCCGCGGCGGGAACCCCTGCGCATACTCGGCGAGGGCCTTCTCCACCCCGGCCCACTCATCGGGCGGCGGCGGGACCTTCAGCCCGGACAGGTGGGCCATCGTCTCCCGGATGATCTTCACGTGTGCCGGGTCGATGAGTCCGGCCGACAGCGCCTCGCCGGTGCACGGCAGCCGGGCCGAGAGCTTCTCGCCCAGCAACGACGGGCGGGCACACAGGTCGGCGGCTTCGGCGACGAGGCGTTTCGCGTCGGGGTGGTCGAGGTTGTCCCGGTCGGCGAGCAGCGACTCGGTGGACCGATACCCCACCGACACCGCGATCCCGAGATCGGCGAGCGCGGCGATGCTCTCGAGGCGCTCGAAGTAGGCACGCCGTTGTGCGAGCACGCTGGCCGAGGCACGGCCGAGCGCGTCGCGCTCCGCCGCCCCTACCACGTCTTCGCTCATGTGTTCGAATGTAGACCCGACCCCCGACAACGCCGGGCCGCTTCACTGATACCGCCTCAGCAAACTCCGCGACCGGCATCCTCTTAAGGTGCCGAGCATGGTCGACGCCGACGCCCCGCTGTTCGATCCGTCCGCGTGGCAGGAGGTGAGCGGCTTCGCGTTCACCGACATCACCTACCACCGCCACGTCGAGCTCGGCTGCGTGCGGATCGCGTTCGACCGCCCCGAGGTCCGCAACGCCTTCCGGCCGCACACCGTCGACGAGCTCGCCACCGCGCTCGAGCACGCCCGGACCAGCGCCGACGTCGGCGTCGTGCTCCTCACGGGCAACGGTCCGTCGGCGAAGGACGGCGGGCACGCGTTCTGCTCCGGCGGCGACCAGCGCATCCGCGGGCGCACGGGCTACCAGTACGCGGAGTCGGAGACCGAGGTGTCGGCCGACGAGAAGGGGCGCGCGGGGCGCCTGCACATCCTCGAGTGCCAGCGGCTGATCCGGTTCATGCCGAAGGTCGTCATCGCCGTGGTCAACGGCTGGGCGGCGGGCGGCGGGCACTCCCTGCACGCGGTGGCCGACCTGACCCTCGCGAGCGCCGAGCACGCCCGCTTCAAGCAGACCGACGCCGACGTCGGGAGCTTCGACGCCGCGTTCGGCTCGGCGTACCTCGCCCGGGCGGTCGGCCAGAAGTTCGCGCGCGAGATCTTCTTCCTGGGCCGGACCTACACCGCCGAGCAGATGCACCACATGGGCGCGGTGAACGAGGCCGTCCCGCACGCCGAGCTCGAGACCACCGCGATCCAGTGGGCGCGCGAGATCCTCGGGAAGTCGCCGCAGGCGCAGCGGATGCTGAAGTACGCGTTCAACCTCCCCGACGACGGTCTGGTGGGCCAGCAGCTCTTCGCCGGCGAGACGACCCGGCTGGCCTACATGACCGACGAGGCCGTCGAGGGCAAGGACGCCTTCCTGCAGAAGCGCGCCCCCGACTGGAGCCCGTTCCCCTGGTACTACTGATCTCTTCAGAGCCCTGGTATGACCACCGCCGTGGCCACGCACGAGGACGTCGACGCCTACATCGCCGCCGCGGCCCCGGGCCGCCAGGAGGCCCTGCGGGCGATCCGCCGGGACTGCCTCGACCTCCTGCCCGGGTTCACCGAGGAGATCCGCCACGGCATGCCGACCTACGTCCGCGACGGCGAGCCGGAGCTGTCCTTCGCGAGCCAGAAGCAGCACCTCTCGCTCTACGTCCAGCGCGAGGACGTGCTCGACCGCCACCGCGACGAGCTCGCCCACCTGGACGTCGGCCGGTCGTGCATCCGGTACCGGCGCGTCGAGCAGATCGACCACGACCTCGTGCGCACGATGCTCACCGAGACGGCGACGCCCCGGCAGGCGTGACCCTCAGCTCGACCTGCCGGCCCCGGCCGCCGCCGGTTCCGGCGACATCGGGTCCTCGTCCGGACCGTCGTCGGGACGCCCGACGAGGAGCGACCCGAACACGCAGATCGCCACGTTCACCGCCAGGCCGAGCAGGCCGCCGGGCACGCCGCCGAAGTCGTCGAGGCCCACGACCGTGAGACCGCCGGCGATCAGGGCGCCCGCCAGCATCCCCCAGAACGCCGGCCCCGAGGCCATCCGCCGCCAGTAGAGCCCGAGCATGAACACCGGCGCGAGCTGCACGATCAGCTCGAACTTCAGGACGAAGATCTCGTAGAGCGTGCCGGGCGGGTTCCACGCGAGGACGAGCAGGATCGCGACGGCGACCACGCCGGCGATCTTCCCGACGAGCACCTGGCGCTTCTCCGGGGCGTCCGGGTTGACGTGGCGCCCATAGATGTCCCGGGACACGACGGACGAGAACGCCAGCAGGGCCGAGTCGGCGGTCGAGACGATCGCCGCGACGACACCCCCGAACAGCAGGATCATCATGAGGTAGAAGACGACGTTGATGCCCGCGACCTGGTTGGCGATCATCCCGACCAGCTGTTCGGAGTCGTCCTCGGAGAGCCCCGGGAAGAGCTGGGTGCCGACGATGCCGACCACGAACACGACGGCGGTGGTCAGCAGCGGCATCCACGCCATCACGGCGAGCGAGCGCTTGAGCGTCCGCTCGCTGCGCGCCGCGTAGATCCGCTGGATCGCGTGGGGGTACACGGCCGCGCCGAGACCGATCATCACGATCATCGAGAGCCACTCGACCGACGTCGCGGCCTCCGGGACGGCGACCTTCTCCGGGTCGGTCTCGGCGAGGGCCGTCGTGACGCCGGTGACGTCGCCGCCGACAAGGTACAGCGCGCCGAAGAGCAGCACGGCGATGCCGACGAGCAGGGCGATGCCCTGCATGACGTCGGTGAGCGCGACCGCGCGCATCCCGCCGGACCACGAGTACGCGAGCATGACGAGCACGAACGCGATGACGCCGATCTCGTAGGGCACCGTCGTGCCGGTGAGCCCGGCGATGCCCTGCCCCATGGCGACGAGCTGCTCGAGCAGGTAGTTCGCCAGGCCCCAGAGCATCAGCACGGCGACGAGGATCGTCAGCTTCCCGGAGCCGAAGCGGTGCCGGACCCAGTCGGTCGGCGTGATGAACCCCTCCCGCTTCGCGACCACGTAGAGCCGCGGCGCGAACAGCAGGTACGCGGCGATCACCGCGACCATGAACGGCACCGACTGCCACCAGCTGAAGCCCGACCGGTACGCCTCCGGCGCGTAGCCGACGATCGAGTTGCCGCTGTACTGCGTGGCGTAGAGCGTGAAGAACAGGGCGACGAAGCCCAGCCCGCTGCCGGACAGGTAGTAGCTGCGCGCGGAGGTCGACGTCGTGCCGCGCCCGGCCCACCACCCGATCGCCAGCATGATCACTGCGTAGGCGGCGAGGACCAGCACCCCGCTCACCCCGGAGAACGTCAGCGTGTTCACGACGGCACCTCCACGTCCCGCTCGCGGGCCGCCTCCTCGGCGGGCTCGGCGAGGTTCCAGTCGCGCAGGCAGGCCCAGCACGTGAGGGCGCTGAACGCGAGCGTGGCGCCGACGCTGATGAGCAGCCAGAACGGGATCCCGCCGACCAGCGGCTCGATGGCCCCCGTCGGCAGGTACCAGGGGACGCCGACGAGGACGACGACGCCGATGGCGACCCAGAGCCACGGGGTGCGGATCGGTTCGCGCAGGCGCGCGCCCGCCGGCGGCACCTCGGCGGTCCCGGGTTCGTCGGATCGTCGCTGGTCCATCGGTGCTCCCGTCGTGCGGTGGTTCTGCCGGGCGGCGGTCAGCGCGGGTCGGGCTCGCGCCCCGCGCGCAGGGTGGCCCCGGCCGCCCGGATGTGGGCGTGCATGACCGCCGCCGCCCAGTCGCCGTCACCGGTGGCGATGGCCTCGATGAGCTCGCGGTGCTGGGCGAAGCTGCGGCGCAGCTCGGTCTCGGAGTAGGCGTGGAAGGTGCGGCGCACGACGGGGACGTCGATGAGCCGCACGAGCAGGTCGGGCAGGAGGCGCCCGGAGGCCCGGTGCACGGCGCGGTGCAGCTCCAGGTTCAGACGGGTGATCTCGTCGGCCGCCCGACCCTCGGCGCCGGCGTGCTCCTCCATGCGGTCGCACAGCTCGGTCAGCGCGACGAGGTCGACCCCGCCGCCGGTCGCGGCGCGTCGCGCCGCCTGCCCCTCGAGCAGCGCCCGCAGCTCGACGAGCTCGGCGATGTCCTCGTCCCGCCAGCGCACGACCTCGGCGCCGCGCCGCGGGGTGACGACGGCCAGCCCGTCGGCCTCCAGGCGCCGCAGGGCCTCACGGACCGGCGTCCGGCTGACGCCGAAGCGCTCGGCGAGCTCCTCCTCGCGCAGGCGGGCGCCGGGGGTGCAGCGGCCGCCGAGGATCTCTCCCCGCAGCTCGTCGTACACGCGCGTCGCCGTCTGTGACACCGGGCACCTCCCTCGCCTGTGCACAAAGTAGGCAAGGGGAACCGGACGAACAAGGCCGAAGCGCAAGAAGTCGGCGTGGTCGGCCGATTCTTGTGTACAAGACGAGGCGCGTCGACGGCGTCAGCGCCGGTCGTCGCCCGCGCGGTGGTGGCGGCCGGTCGGCCGCGAGGGACCCTCGGCGAACGACAGGACGGGCTCGTCCGGTGGCCGCGGCGGCGCCGGCGGCCGGGCCTGCTGCGCGGACCGGGCCGGGCGCGGCGGCGTCGGGGTGGGTGAGGGCAGCGGGGGCGGCGGCGCGGGGACCGGCGCGGGACCGGACGACGGCGCCGGTCGCCCGGCCCAGGTCCCGGTCGCCGGACCGGTCGCCGACCCCCGGGCCGGGCCACCGGCGGGTCCACCCGGACGCCCCCCGGGCGCGGCGCCGGCCGGGACGCGCGAGTAGCGGCCGGTGCCGGGGGCCACCGGCACCCCGGCCGGCGGCGAGGTCGGCATCGGTGGCCGGCTGCGGGGCACGCCGCCGGTCGGCGTCGGGCGCGGCGGGACCACGGCCGCGACGCGGTCGCGCGCCGGACCGGGCACCGGCGCCTGGCCGGTGAAGCGGGCGAACCGCGCGCGCAGCGAGCCCTGCGAGAGCGCCGAGGTCTCGCCGTTCTCGACGTCGGTGGGGATCACCGGCGGCTTCGGGCCCTCGACGACCCGCTTGGCCGGACGGGCCTTGCCGCGGCCGTCGGGCAGCAGCGAGAGCGAGCGGCCCGCGGCCAGGTCCTCGACCCAGCCGAACGCGAGCACCGCCACGATGATCAGCCAGACGGCGATGAGGAAGTGCTGGCCCTCGGAGTCCCAGCCGAACATGTCACCGATCGACGGCGCGAACGCGATCGCCACGTTGTGCCAGAGGTAGATCGTGATCGCCCGCGCGTTGACCACGGTCACGAGGCGCCCGAGCAGCGGCACCCGTTCCAGCCACGCGACCTGCGGGTTCAGGCGCAGCACGAGCAGCACCGCGCCGAACGACACGAGCGCCTGGGCGAACGGGATGTCGTTGAGGTCGACGCCGTCGTCGCCGGCGGGGTGGCTGAACGCCCAGTACAGGCCGCCCGCGACGAGCACCGCCGCCGCGCCCCACGCCGCGAGCACCGGGATGCGGCGCAGCGTGCCGTCGCGGTGGGCGAAGCCGAGCATCCAGCACGCCGCGAACGTCGCGCCGTCGACGAGGACCGGGCCGATCGCGCCCCACTCGCCCAGCGGCGACCCGAGGAAGGCGTCGAGACCGACGACCACCAGCGGCACCGCCAGCGCCACCGCCGGACGGCGACGGAACGCCCACAGCATCACCGGGGTGAGCAGCACGAACCACAGGTAGGCGCGGATGTACCAGAGGCCGACGACGGCGTCGGCGCCCCAGTCGCTGCCCGGCGGATCGACCAGCGGGAAGAGCCAGTACAGGAGGTCCGACCACACCAGCGGCGACGCGACCGTCCCGTCGGCGTCCTGCCCGGCCCACCCGTGCCAGAGCATCACCGGCACGGCCAGCAGCCCGAAGAACCACAGCGGCGGCAGCAGGCGGCGCAGGCGGTGCCCGATCACGTCGAGGGCCTCGCCGCGGCGCAGCGACTGGACCATGAGCGACCCGCCGAGCGCGAACATCACGCCCATCGACGGGAACACCATGCTCATCCAGCCGCCGCCGAACGCGTGGTAGGTGACGACGCGCAGCAGGGCGATCGCCCGCAGGAGGTCGAGCCAGCGCTCGCGGCCGCCGCCCTTCGGTTTCTCGGACTCGGCCACGGGAGCGACCGGGATCTCGGACGACGGGGCGTCGTCGGGCGCCGGGCCGCGCGTCACCGCGGGTGCGGGCAGCCGGTCGGCGGCCGGGCGGGAGCGGCCGTCGGCCTTCGGGGCCTGGAGGTGCTCGGCCACGGCCCCGACGCGCTGCAGCTTCTGCCAGCGCACGCCGGCACCGGTCAGCGCGCTGATCACCGCCTGCACGAGCACGACGTACATGAGCTGGCGGTACATCAGCTGCTGCACCGGCAGCGCCCAGAGCGGGGCGAGCGGCTCGCCGTCCATCCGGAACGCGAGCACGCCCGCGATCAGCTGGAGCAGCAGCATCGAGCCCCACAGCATCAGCGCCACCGCGGGGTCGCCGAAGAGCAGGCCGTAGACGAACAGCAGGTCGACCAGGGGCGCGGCCAGCGGCAGGGCGACGTGGAAGACGCCGATGTGGGCCAGGCCGAGGCGCCCCATGCGCCCGGACGCGCCGCGCTCGCGCAGGGCGCGGCGGTGCTTCCAGAGCGCCTGCATCGTCCCGTAGCTCCACCGGAACCGCTGGCGCCAGAGCTGCCCGGCGCTCACCGGCGCCTCGGTCCACGCGAGCGCGCGCTCGTTGTAGACGACGCGCCAGCCCGCGCGGCCGAGCGCGATGGTGAGGTCGGTGTCCTCGGCGAGGGTGTCCGACGACAGCCCGCCGACCTCCTGCACGGCCTCGCGGCGGAACGCGCCCGCGGCGCCGGGGATCGTCGAGATCGAGCCCCACGAGTCCTGCACGCGCCGGTCGACGTTGAAGCCGACCACGTACTCGAGGTGCTGCATCCGCGGGATCAGCCGGTCGCGGTTGGCGATCTTCACGTTGCCGGCGACGGCGCCGGTGTCCGGGTCGGCGAACGGCGCGACCAGCTGCGCGACGGTGTCGGGCTGGAAGATCGTGTCACCGTCGATCATGACGATGAGGTCGTTCTTCGCCGCCGCGACGCCGCGGTTGAGCGCCGCCGACTTGCCCGCGTTGGCCTGCCGGACGACGCGCACCCGCGGCAGGGCGAGGTCCTCGAGCAGGTCGGCGGTGCCGTCGGTGGAGCCGTCGTCGACGACCACGACCTCGAGCGGGTGGTCGTTGGCGAGGATCGACCGCACGGTCGCCTCGATGTTCTCGGCCTCGTTGTAGGCGGGCACGACCACCGACACCGGCTCGGTCACCGGCCTGCCCCACGAGAACGCCGGGTCCTGGCGTCGCCGGGCGTGGCGGCGGGCCACGACGACCATGACGATCAGGCGGAGGATGACCAGCCCGCCGACGCCGATCAGCGCGATCTGCATGAGGGTCACGAGGCCCTGGGCGACACCGACGGTCGCGAGCAGCGCCTGCCCGACCATGCGGTCGCGCGGGGGCGCGGGCTGGCCGTGGGGGCCGAGGCCCGCGGCGTCGCTGACGGTCGTGAACCGGTAGCCCTGGGCCTGGAGCTGCGGGATCAGCTTGTCGAGCGCGGCGACGGTCTGGGCGCGGTCACCGCCGGCGTCGTGCAGCAGGACGGTCGCGCCGGCGCCGTTCTGCGGGGTCGCGTTGCGCACGATCGCGTCGACGCCGGGGCGCTGCCAGTCCTCGCCGTCGACGTCGGTGAGCACCGTGACGTAGCCGGCGCGGCCCGCGGCCACGACGGTGCCGTAGCCCGGGTCGTCGAGGGCGTCGGAGGTGGACGAGAACGGCGGGCGCACGAGGTGGGTCGAGATGCCGGTCGCGCCGGCGATCGCCAGCTCGGTGTCGGCGATCTCGCGGTCGCGGCGCCACTGCGAGACGCCGGCGAGGTCGGGGTGGGTGAACGTGTGGACGCCGATCTCGGAGCCCGCCGCGACGACGCGCTGCGCCATGTCAGGGTGCCGGGCGACCATCGAGCCGACGACGAAGAACGTGCCCGGCACGCGGTGGCGCGCGAGGACCTCGAGGACCTCGGGGGTCCACGTCGGGTCGGGGCCGTCGTCGAACGTGAGGGCGACCGTGCGGTCCGGGAGCCGCGCCGAGCGCACGGGGTCGGTGCGCGCGTCGATGATCGGGCCGCCGGCGCTGATCGCCGCCGGCACGCCGTCGTGCCCCTCGGGCGGGCGGGCGTGCGCGTCGTTGCCGATGCCGGAGTTCACGAGGCCCGACACGGTGAGCACCGTCAGCACCATGACCGCGAGGACGACGGTCATCGTCCAGATGCCCCAGCGGCGGGGCGGCCGACTCGTCCGCGTGCTCGCCGACGTGCCCGTAGTCGTCACCGTGCGTTGCCCCCTCCCCACCCACGGCGGTGCGACCGTGTCCTGGCCGTCACCTCGTCGTGTGTCAGACGATATCTCCGGCGCCCTTCTGGTCACGCGCCGTGGGTACCTCGCGACCCCCGTCACCGCCCTCGGGCAGGCCCTTCCGTGCCGCCTCGTCCCGCGGTGTCCGGTTCGTCCCCGGCTCCTCCGCCACCCCTGCGTCGTACGGACCCTGAGCAGGGAGGCGATGACCACACCGGTGCCCCACGCCGCCCGGGCGTCCGCCGCGGTGGAGGCTCCGGGAGCCGCCCCGCGACACGCCGTCCGGGAGCGGTCGCGGCCCGCCGAGGAGCGCTCTCCGCGCCCTCTCGACGGTGGCGGAGCGTGATCAGCAGGGATCGTCGCGCTCCGCGACCGGATCGAGGGCTCGCTTGCGCCCCGCGACCGCGGACGCGACGGTCAGCGGGTGAGCTCTCCGCTGCCCGGGACCCGCCGCGGCTCGTCCCTCGTGCGCAGGCTGCTCGCGCTGGAGATCGCGACGGTGGTCCTCGCCGCGGTGATCGCGGGCGGGGTGAGCGCCTGGAACACGCGCGAGACGATCGAGCACGACGCCGCCGACAAGATGGTCGCGGTGGCCGTGACGCTGGCGTCGTCGCCCGGTCTCGCCGACGCGGTGGCCACGCGCGACGTCCCGCGCGTCCAGGCGGCGGCCGAGACCACGCGGGCCGGCACCGCGGTCTCGTTCGTGACGGTCATGGACCCGGCCGGCACGCGGCTGAGCCACCCCGAGCCCGCGCGGATCGGCGAGACCTACCAGGGCACCTTCCTGCCCGCGGCCGCCGGCGAGACGCTGGTCGAGACGTTCCCGGGCACCCTCGGGCTCTCGGTGCGCGCGATCGTGCCGGTCCGGGACGCGGGCGGGACCGTCGTCGGCATGGTCGCCGCCGGGCAGCTGCGGGTGCAGGTCGCCGACCGGATCGCCCGCGAGCTCGGCATCCTCGCGCTCGCGGCCGCCGTGGCGATCGCGCTCGGGGTGGGGCTCGCGATGGTGGCCGCCAACCGGGTCAAGCGTGACACCCTGGGCCTCGAGCCGCGCGAGATCACCGCGCTGCACCGCCACCACCAGGCCGTCATGGCCGCGATGCGCGAGGGCCTGCTGGTGCTCGACGCCGACTCGGGGCGGGTCGTCGTGCTCAACGCCGAGGCCGCACGGCTGCTCGGCCTGCCCGCGGCCCTGGAGCCGTCGCGCGCCGCCGGACCGACCCTCGACGAGCTCGGCGTCGACCCCGCCCTGCGCGAGCGCCTCGCCGACCGCTCCCCCGTCACCGACGAGACGATGCTCGTCGGCGAGCGCCTGCTGCTGCTCAACAGGACGGAGCTGGAGGGACCCGCCCCCGACATCGTCCTGACCCTGCGCGACCGCACCGAGCTCGAGGCGATGACCCGCGAGCTCGACGACGCCCGCTCGGTCACCCGCGCGCTGCGGTTCGCCGCGCACGAGCACGCGAACCACCTGCAGGCGGTGTCGACGCTCATCGAGCTCGGCGCCCAGGACGATGCCCGCGAGCTCGCCCAGCGCTGGACCCGCGATCTGCTCGCCACCGGCGACGACGAGCTGCGCGACCGGCTCGCCGACCCCGCGCTCGCGGCGCTCGTGCTCGACAAGGCCGCGGACGCCCGCGACCGGGGCCTCGAGCTGCGCGTCGGCGAGGGCACGGCGCTCACCGAGGCCGAGGTCGGCGACGAGCAGGCCTCGACCGACCGCGTCACGGTCGTCGGCAACCTCGTCGACAACGCCCTCGACGCCGCCCTGGAGAGCGCGCACGCGGGTCGGGGCGGGGTGGCGGAGCTCGACGTGCACGCCGTCGCGGGGGCCGAGGTCATCCGGGTCGCCGACGACGGTCCCGGGCTCGCGGACCCGGACGCGGCGTTCGAGCCCGGCTGGTCGACGAAGGCCCGCGGGTCGGGCGAGCGGGGGCTCGGGCTGGCGCTCGTGCGCCGCGTGGTCGACCGGCGAGGGGGCACCGTCGAGGTCGTCCCGGGCGCCGAGGGCCGCGGGACCGTGTTCACGGTGACGCTGCCGCCGGTCCCGTCCCCGGAGGATCAGCGCTCGCCAGCCGGTAGCCCACCCCGCGCACGGTGACCACCGCGCCGGGCGCGTCGAGCTTGCTGCGCAGGGCGGCGACGTGGACCTCGAGCGAGTGCAGCCCCGCGTCGAGCCCGGGGTCGTCGGGCGCGAGCCCCCAGACGTCGTCGAGGAGGTCGGCGCGCGAGACGACGGCACCGTCGCGGCGGGCCAGCGCGGCGAGCAGGTCGAACTCCTTGCGCCGCAGGCCCACCTCGCGCCCGGAGACCTCGACGACGCGGCGCGACAGGTCGATGCGCAGCGGGCCGACCTCGACCACCGGGGCGACGACGTGCCCGGCGCTGCGGCGCAGCACGGCCTCGATGCGGGCGGTCAGCTCGTCGATCGCGAAGGGCTTGACGACGTAGTCGTCGGCGCCGCTGCGCAGGCCGAGCACCCGGGCCTGCTGGTGGCCGCGCGCGGTGACGGCGATGATCGGCACCGTCGAGCGGGCCCGCAGGCGACGGCACACCTCGACGCCGTCGAGGTCGGGCAGCCCGAGGTCGAGCAGCACGATGTCCGGCGGGTCGGCGACGGCGTCGGGACCCGTGACGGCCTCCAGGGCGGCGGCGCCGGTCCCGACGGGGGTGACGCGGTAGCCCGCCGCGCGCAGCGCCGCGCCCAGCGCGTCGCGCACCGCCTCGCTGTCCTCGACGAGGACCACCTTCACGCCGTCCCTCCTTTCCTCAAGTCATCCCCAACTCCCCGCCATCGATCTCGCACGGAGGGTGATGCGCGCTTAACCTCACCGCCCAGGTGAGACCCACGCCACCCCATGGCGGGGAACCGCGGGCCGGAAGGAGACATCGATGTCGACCCAGGAAGCGACCGCTCCCCCACCCGGGGGCGGCGGTGCCGCACCGAAGCGGAGCGCGGTGTGGACCCAGCTGTGGTTCTGGGTGGTGATCGGGATCGCCGCGGGCGTCGTGGTCGGGCTCGCCGCCCCCGACTTCGCCTCCGAGCTCAAGTTCCTGCCCGACATCTTCATCCAGCTCATCAAGATGATCACGGCGCCGGTCATCTTCTGCACCGTGATCGTCGGGATCGCCTCGATCGGGAGCCTCGCGGCCGCCGGCGGCATCGCGGCCCGCGCGCTGGCGTACTTCCTGCTGATGACGCTGGTCGCGCTCGGCCTCGGGCTGATCGTGGTCAACATCGTCAAGCCGGGTGCCGGCTTCCCGCCGATCCCGCCCGACCCGGAGACGCTCGCCGAGGCCCAGGCGGACGTCGCCAGCGGCTCCCAGGGCGGGGGCGCGCTCGAGTTCATCGAGAACACCCTGCTGCCCGACAGCTTCGTCGGCCCGTTCGTCGAGAACGAGATCCTGCGCGTGCTCGTGCTGGCGATCCTCGTGGCCGCGGCGACGTCGATGCTGGCCCCGGCGCTGCGCAAGCGCGTCGTCGGCGGCATCGACCTGTTCGCCAAGGTCATCTTCGGCATGATCCGCCTGATCATGTTCCTCGCGCCGATCGCGGCGTTCGGCGGCATCGCGTACACGGTCGGCGCCCTCGGCGGCGAGAGCCTCGGCAACCTGCTGGCGCTGATGCTGACGTTCTGGGGCACGTGCGCGCTGTTCGTGGTGGTGGTGCTCGGCGCCGTCTGCGCGCTCTCCGGGTTCAACGTGTTCAAGCTGATCCGGATGATCAAGGACGAGATCCTCATCATCGTGGGCACGTCCTCGTCGGAGACCGTCCTGCCGCGGCTGCTGGCCAAGCTCGAGTCGGCGGGCGCGTCCCGCTCCACGGTCAGCATGGTGCTGCCCACCGGGTACTCGTTCAACCTCGACGGCACCTGCATCTACCTGACGATGGCGGCGCTGTTCATCGCCCAGGCCGGCGGGCAGGACCTGCCCTGGGGGGTCCAGCTCGGCCTCGTGGCGCTGATGCTGCTCACGTCGAAGGGCGCGGCGGGCGTGTCCGGCGCCGGGCTCGTCACCCTCGCCGCCTCGCTGCAGGCGTTCGGCGGCGAGTTCTACACGACGGAGTCGATCGCCATCGGCATCGCGATCATCGCCGGCATCGACCGCATCATGAGCGAGGGCCGCGCGCTGACCAACGTCATCGGCAACTCCGTGGCGACGATGGTCGTCGCGGGCTGGTGCGGCGAGCGCGACGACGAGCGCTTCCACGCGGCGCTCGACGACCCGTCGCTCGTCCGCGACGCGATCGAGCAGGAGACCCACCGCGGGGACGACGAGGAGGACGACACCTCGGCCGACCGCACCCCGGCCACGGCCGGCGCGCACTAGGCACCCGCCCCGGAACGAACGAACGCGCCGTTCGCTGCTTCTAGCGCAGCGAACGGCGCGTTCGTTCCGTGCGGGGGTCGCTCAGTAGGTCGGCAGCGTGGTGTCGACCTGCTGCGCCCAGCCGGTGACACCGCCACCGACGTGGACCGCGTTCGAGAACCCGGCGTTGTGCAGCGCCGAGAGCGCCTCGGCCGAGCGCACGCCCGACTTGCAGTACAGGATCGTCTGGCGGTCCTGCGGGATCTCGGCGAACGCCTCGCCCGAGAGGATCTTGTCCTTGGGGATCAGCTTGGCGCCGGGGATCCGGACGATCTCCCACTCGTGCGGCTCGCGGACGTCGATGAGCTCGAACTTGTCGCCCGCGTCGATCTTCTCCTTGAGCTCCACCGCCGTGATGGTGTGACCGGCCGCGGCGGAGTGGGCCTCGTCGGACACGGTGCCGCAGAAGGCCTCGTAGTCGATCAGCTCGGTGATCTCGGCGGCGTTCGGGTCGCGCCGGATCTTGACCTCGCGGTACTCCATGTCGAGGGCGTCGTAGACCTTGAGGCGGCCCAGCAGCGTGTCGCCGATGCCGCAGATGAGCTTGATGGCCTCGGTGACCATGATCGAACCGATCGACGCGCACAGCACGCCCAGCACGCCGCCCTCGGCGCACGACGGGACCATGCCCGGCGGCGGGGGCTCGGGGTAGAGGTGCCGGTAGTTCAGGCCCTGCCCGTTCGGGGCGTCCTCCCAGAACACCGACACCTGGCCCTCGAACCGGAAGATCGAACCCCAGACGTACGGCTTGCCCAGCAGCACGGCCGCGTCGTTGACGAGGTAGCGCGTGGCGAAGTTGTCGGTGCCGTCGAGGATCAGGTCGTAGTCGCGGAAGATGTCCAGCGCGTTCGACGAGTCCAGCGGCGTCTCGTGCAGGTTCACCGTGACGAACGGGTTGATCTCGGCGACCGACTCCTTGGCCGACTGCGCCTTCGACTTCCCGACGTCCGACTGGCCGTGGATGACCTGGCGCTGCAGGTTCGACTCGTCGACGACGTCGAAGTCGACGACCCCGAGGGTGCCCACGCCGGCGGCGGCCAGGTACAGCAGCGCCGGGCTGCCGAGTCCGCCCGCGCCGACGACGAGCACCTTGGCGTTCTTCAGGCGCTTCTGCCCGTCGACACCGACGTCGGGGATGATCAGGTGGCGGCTGTAGCGGGCGACCTCGTCCTTGGTCAGCTCCGCGGCCGGCTCCACCAGGGGCGGCAGGGATGCCATGACGGCACTCAACTCCCTATCACTTCGTTCGTCGGGTCCTCACGACGTGCAACCGCCGCGGCACCCACCATGTTCCCTGCCGGTGACGCGCGCGTCAGCCGGCGGGCGTCACGGCACCCTGTGGATAGGGCCACGCGTTCGGCCGGCAGACCTTGCCGTCGCGCGGGATCTGGGTGCCCTGCGGGTTCTCCTCGGTGAGCTGCGCGAGGTAGTCGTTCGCCGTCCCGAAGCTCTGCTGCATCATGATCGGCGCGAGGCCGCCGGTCTCGGGGCACGGCACGTGCGGGTTGTCGAAGACGTGCCCGACCTCGTGGTTGATGGCGTACTGGCGGTACAGGCCGAGCTGGCCCTCGAACGCCGCGGCGCCGCGCACCCAGCGCGACCCGTTGATGAGCACACGCCCGATGTCGGACTTCCAGCACGAGGCCTCGTAGCGCAGCGAGTAGCCGCACTGCCCGCGGATGGTCAGCTGGGCCGAGAGGCTGACGCGGAAGTCGGGGACGCCGGCGTCGATGCGCCGGACCGCGATCTGCCCCGACCCGATCCAGCTGCGCGGGTCGGTCAGGGTCGCGTCGACGGCGGTGGCGTAGGCCTGCTCGCCCTCGGGGACGACGATCCCGTCCTCGACCTCGACGGTGTACGTGTAGACGCGCCCCGTCCCGGCCTGCGGCGTCGTGCCCGGGACGACGTGCCAGGAGCCGCTGCCGGTCACCGGGAAGGCGCCGCCCGCGGGCAGCTCCGCCGACGGGATGTCGACGTTCTGCCCGGCGCCGCGCGGGGCCTCGGTGACGACCGGCGAGGGGCTCGCGGACGGGGGCGCGAGCAGGGGCGAGGCCGAGCCCGCGTCACCGTCGGGCGAGACCGCCTCGACGACGGCGAGCACGGTGAGCACGACGAGCGCCGGGATCACCCACGTGCGCCACGACCGCAGCACCGACGAGCCGGGACCGCGCCCGCCCGGGGGCCGCGACCGGCCCCACCCGGGCCCGGGCGCGCTGCGCGCCCGCGTCGGGCCGCTGCGGGAGGAGGACCGGGGCCGGTCCCGGAGCGCCGTCGTCGAATCGGGACGTCCGGGACGTTTCGCCCGACCCTCGCCGCCCGCCGGCGACGCGTCGGAGGAGGAGTCGGCCGGTGCCTCCTCCCCGTCGGCGGGGCGCCTGGCCGGCCGGGTCACACGGGCACTGTGCCATACGCCCCGGGCCGGACCACGCCCAGCGGCAGGCGGTGTGTCCAGGCGCGGGCGCGGTCCGCGGTGATCGTCCGGACCGCGGGCTCGGCCGCGGGCCACGACCCGTCGGCGGCCGCGTCGAGGAGGCCCAGCACCGCGCGGGCGACGGTCTGCGGGCGCTCGATCTGGGCGACGTGGCCCACGTCGGGCAGCCGCAGCAGACGTCCGGCGGGCAGCGCGGCCGCGGTCTGGGCGGCGCGGTACACGCCGACGAGGCGGTCGAGCTCGCCCCACACGACCAGCGTCGGGACGGTGACCCGCGCGGCGGCCGTCCAGAGCGACCGGGGCGAGCCGGACCGGGGCGTGAGCCAGGTCCCCAGGAGCCCCAGGAACGAGTGGTGCAGGGCCTCGGGGGCCCAGGCGAGCCCGGCGCGCTCCTCGGCCTCCTCCGCGGCCATGGCGAAGGCGCGGTCGCCGACGCGCCTCGGGTCGGCGTGGCAGAGCGCCATCGTGCGGGCGAGGCGCTCGCGGGGCGTGCGGGCGTCCTGCTCGGCACGGGCACCGGCGCCCAGCAGCGGCAGCAGGGCCAGCGCCGCGCGCCGCCCGCCGAGACGCGAGGGCAGCGGGCGGAAGTCGGGCATCGCCGGACTGACGAGGGTGAGCGTGCGCACGAGGTCGGGGCGCTGCGCGGCCGCCAGCAGCGACACCGCCCCGCCGAGCGAGTTGCCGAGCAGGTGCACGGGCCCGCTGCCCCGGCGCCGCAGGTCCTCGAGGTAGGCGGTGAGCGTCGCGGCGTGGGCCGCGGGCCGGTAGTCGCCGGACGCCGGCGGCGGCGTGCGCCCGAAGCCGGGCAGGTCGACGGCGAGCCCGCGGCAGCGCGCCGACAGGGCGCCCGCGAGCTCGGTCCAGTTGTTCGACGAGCCGCCGAGACCGTGGACGTAGACCGCCGTCTCACCGGCGGGCCCGGGGGTCTCGCGGACGTGGAGGGTGGTGTCACCGACCGCCACCTCGCGCCCCGGCCAGTACGGCGTCGGGGCACTCGCGTCACCCGTCGGGCCCAGCGCCGTGACGTCCGCGAGCGGGGGCTCGGGCGACGTGCGGGTGTCGTCGGGGCGGACGGGCCGGAACACTCCGGTGGACGGCACGGGGCGGCGGACGATCACCGGTCCATGATGCGGTGTCCTGCGGACGACGTCACGGTGTCCCCCCGGTGAACGACGGGCGTCACCGGACCCGTGGCGGCGGACGCGGGCCCCGCGGCGGGAGAGATCCGGCGTGGCCGACCCGCACGGATGTCACCCGATGGGTAGGGTCGTGCGTTCGAGGCGGCCGAGACCGGTGCCGCCACGTGATGCGGACTTGGGGGCGGGGGCATTGAGCGGGCAGGCGCGCCTTCCGGACAGCCCGGGCGTCGCCGCGGGCCGGCCGCGCATGACCCGGTCCGCGCGCCGGGCGCAGCTGCTCGAGGCCGCCCGCGAGGTGTTCGGGTCCCGCGGGTACCACGCCGCGGCCATGGACGAGATCGCCGAGCGGGCGGGCGTCAGCAAGCCGGTGCTCTACCAGCACTTCCCCGGCAAGCTCGACCTCTACCGGGCGCTCGTGCAGGGCGCGGCGGACGACATGGTCCGCACGGTGCGCGCGGCCATCCGCTCGACCACCGACAACAAGGCGCGCGTCCAGGCCACCATCCAGGCCTACTTCGACGTCGTGTCGTCCCGCGACGGCGCGATGCGCCTGGTGTTCGAGACCGACACGCGCGCGACGCCGGAGATCGCCGGGCTCGTCGACCGCGCCACGTCGGACTGCATCGACGCCGTCACCGAGGCCGTCACCACCGACGCGGGTCTCGAGCCCGAGCGGGCGCGCCTGCTCGCGGTGGGTCTCGTCGGCCTGTCGACGACCGCCGCGCGCTACTGGCTCGACGCGGGCCTCACGCCGCCGCGCGAGGACGCGATCACCCTGATGTCCCAGCTGGCCTGGCGCGGCATCGGCGGCTTTCCCCGCCAGGAGTGAGCGCCGGGGCCCTGTCGTTCCAGCAGCCCCGGCGCCCGACCGTGTCCCTAGCTCCCGACCCCGAACCCCACGCGGCGGCCCTCGGAGGGCGCGATCTCCACGTAGGCGATGCGGGCGGCGGGGACGACGTACCGGCGGCCCTTGTCGTCGGAGAGCACGAGGGTGCCGCCGCTCGAGGCCAGCGCCGTGTCGACGAGCCCCTGCACCTCGTCGGGCGTCTGGTCGCTCGCGACCACCAGCTCGCGTGGGCTCTCCGCCACGCCGATCTTGACCTCCACGCGTTCCTCCGCTCGGACCGGTGCTCTGTGCCCGCGCGAGGTTAGTCCACCGGGCGGCCGAGGGTCGCCGTCACAGCCCGAGCGCCGCGAGCCGCTTGGTGTGGCGGGACTTCAGCGCCTTGAACACCACCGCGCGCCCCGTCCCGCCGAGCAGCGCCGCGGCGGCCTGCGGGTGCTCGTCGAGCACCTCGGCGGCCGCGGCCAGGGTCTCGCCCAGCAGCCGCCGGCCCCACATCGCGAGCCGCCCGCGGGTCTGGTCGTCGACCGCGACCTCGCGGACCGCCCGCTCGGCGAACGCGTCGAACCCGCTCTCGCCGCCGGCCTCCCGGCCCGCGTCGGGGCCGCGCAGGAGCTCGCCGCCCGGGGCGTCGGCGGCGCCGGTGGCCGCCACCAGGTCGACGGCGAGCGTGCGCCCGACGTAGGCGCCGACGAGCGCCTCGCCCCAGTCGCGGGACGCCGTGCGGGCCGCGAAGGAGTCGAGCACGGGGGCGAACGGCGCCATCGACGTGACGAGGTCCACACCACGGGAGTCGAGGTGCTCGCGGATGCGCTCGACGTGCGCCATCTCGACCGCGGCGAGCGCGGCCATCTCGGCGCGGCCGGTGAGGTCGGGGGCGAGCGCGGCGTCCGCGGCGAGCCTGGTGAAGGCGGTCAGCGCGCCGTAGGCGACCGCTCCGAGCAGGTCGACGGGCGGGTCCTGCGCGGCCGTCGGCGCGGTGGGGGCGGGGCGGCCGCTGTCGTGCTCGGTCACGGGCGCTCACCCTAGGGGCACCCCAGGCACCCGGCGGTGACGCGGCGGTGAAGGGTCGCCCGGTATCATCACGGTGTCCCGCGGTGGCATGCACCGTCGCCGACCGGCCTGGTCGCCGTCGTGCGCCGCGAGACGCACCCGAGCGTGCGGGCGCCTCTGCCGGCTCTCCCGCGTCCGGTGACGGTGGGCAGCGCTCCGACGAAGGAGCGGGCTCCGGCTCCAACCGTGCATCGTCGCCGACCCCGGACGTGGTCGAGCAGCTGTCAAGCCTCGCGCGCGAGACGCGAGAGAGGCAGACCCCTGACCACCATCACTCCCGACAACCCCACCGACGAGGAACCGGTCGCCGAGCCGCTCAAGGCCGGTGCCCCCGTCACCGAGGACTCCCCCACCTTCGCCGAGCTCGGCGTCGACCCCGCGATCGTCAGCGCGCTGGCCACGGCCGGGATCGAGCGCACGTTCGCGATCCAGGAGCTGACCCTGCCGCTGGCGCTCGCCGGCGAGGACGTCATCGGCCAGGCCCGCACGGGCACCGGCAAGACCCTGGGCTTCGGCGTTCCGCTGCTGCAGCGCCTCGGCGCGCCGGGCGACGGCACGCCGAAGGCGCTCGTCGTGGTCCCGACCCGCGAGCTCTGCGTCCAGGTCGCGAAGGACATCGAGGGCGCCTCGGCCAACCTCGGCACGCGCGTCGTCTCGATCTACGGCGGACGCCCCTACGAGGGCCAGATCGCGGCGCTGCAGCGCGGCGTCGACTTCGTCGTCGGCACGCCCGGCCGGCTGCTCGACCTGGCCCAGCAGGGCCACCTCGTGCTCGCCAAGGTCGGCGGGCTGGTGCTCGACGAGGCCGACGAGATGCTCGACCTGGGCTTCCTGCCCGACGTCGAGCGCATCCTCGGCATGCTGCCCGAGCGCCGCCAGACGATGCTGTTCTCGGCCACCATGCCGGGGCCGATCATCACGCTGGCCCGCACGTTCCTCACGCAGCCGACGCACATCCGCGCCGAGCAGGTCGACGCCAGCGCGATCGGCGAGAAGACCGCGCAGTTCGTCTACCGCGCCCACGCGCTGGACAAGGTCGAGCTGCTCGCCCGCACCCTGCAGGCCACCGACCGCGGCCCGACCATGGTGTTCACGCGCACCAAGCGCACCGCGAGCAAGGTCTCCGAGGAGCTCGCCGAGCGCGGCTTCGCCGTCGGCGCCGTCCACGGCGACCTCGGCCAGGGCGCCCGCGAGCACGCGCTCAAGGCCTTCCGGGACGGCCGCATCGACGTGCTGGTCTGCACCGACGTCGCCGCCCGCGGCATCGACGTCACCGGCGTCACGCACGTCATCAACTACCAGTGCCCGGACGACGCCAAGACCTACATCCACCGCATCGGCCGCACCGGCCGCGCGGGGCTCACCGGCATCGCGGTCACGCTGGTCGACTGGGACGATCTCCCCAAGTGGAAGATGATCTCCGACGACCTGGGCCTCGGCGCCCCGGAGCCGCCGGAGACCTACTCCAGCTCGCCGCACCTCTTCGCCGACCTCGGCATCCCCGAGGGCGCCACCGGCCGCGTCGCGCGGCGCCGGCGGCCGGCCGAGGAGGAGGCCGAGGACGGCCCGAAGCGCGAGAGCGGCGGCCGGGACCGGTCGCGCGGGCGCTCGCGGGGCGGCCGCGGCGACGGTGAGGCCGCCACGGAGTCCGCCTCCGAGGCCACCGACGACGAGGGCGGCGAGGGCGGCGGCCGCAAGCGCCGCTCGCGCTCGCGCACCCGGCGCCGCAACGGCGAGGTCGTCTCCGGGTCGGAGGACGGTGCCGCCGGGGACACCGCGACCGACGCCGCGACCGACTCGGCCGACACCGCCGAGAGCACCGACGCCGGCGCCGAGCGCCACGAGGAGTCGACCGGGAACGGCGAGGCCGGCGAGAACGGCGGCCGTCGCCGTCGTCGCCGCCGCGGCGGGCGCGGGTCCGGCGCGTCGCGCGGGTCCGACGGCGCCGAGGCCCCGAAGGACACGCCCGTCGAGGCGTCGCCCGCGGCATCGACGACCGAGTAGCACCCCGCCGGTGAGCTCGCCGACGTCGGCCCGCCCGTCTCCCGGGTCCACGGACCCGGGGGACGACGGGCCGTCACGCCGCCGCCTGCCGCGTCCCGAGCGCCGCACCCGCGGCGACCTCGTGGCGATCGCGATGCTCGCGGTCGCCGCGGTGGTGGGCACCCTGCTCGTCCTCGCCTCCGGGGACGCGCAGGACACCGAGCTGCAGTCCGACGGCCCGCCGTTGCAGCCGATGCCCGACGGCCCGGTGCCGACGGCGCTCGCCGAGGCGTGGCGGGCGGAGAGCCCGGCCACGCCGGCGCCGCTGGCCGTGGGCCCGGCCGTCGTCACCGGCGGCCCGGACGGGGTCGTCGGCCACGACCCGGTGACCGGCCGCGAGGCGTGGCGCTACGCCCGCCCCGAGGCGCCGTGCACCGTCGGGTCCGGCTTCGGCGACGTCCTCGCGGTGTACCGCACGGACGGCGCGCTGGGCACCTGGTGCTCCGACGTGGCCGCCCTCGAGCCCGACACCGGCGCGCGCGGCCCGTCGCGCAACGCCGACCTGCGCGAGGGCACGCGGCTGCTCGCCGACCGCGACCACGTCACCGGCACCGGCGCCGACCACGTCGAGGCCTGGCGCTCCGACCTCGTGCTCACCACCGAGGCCGGCCGCATCCCCACGCCCGTGCAGCCGCCCGACGCGCAGCCGCGGGCCGCGTGCACCAACGGCTCGATCGCCGTCGGCGGCGGGAACATCGGGATGATCCAGCGCTGCCCCGGCGACGACTCCGACCGCCTCACGGTCCTCGACGCCGACCCGCAGAGCTCGGAGAAGCCCGAGGAGCGCTCCAGCACGCTGCTCGGCGTGCGCGGCGCCCGGCTCGTCGCGCTGACCGACCAGCGGGCGGCCTGGGCGGCGCCGGACGGGACCCTGCACGTCGTCGGCACCTCGGCCGACGCGGAGACGCTCGTCCCCGAGACCGTGTTCCCCCTCGGCCCCGCGGCCGGCCCCACCACCGACCCGCCCGACCTCGCGGCCACGGTCCGCCCCGTCGGACCGGTGCTGCTGTGGTGGACGGGCACGGCGACCGTCGGGCTCGACGCCGGCGACCTGCGGCCGCGCTGGACGCTGCCCGGGACGCTCGGGGCCGGCGCCGCGTGGCCCGGGAGCGCGCCCGCCACCGTCGCGTTCGTGCCCGTCCCGAACGGGCTCGCGGTGCTGGACGCGGCCACCGGCACCCCGCGCGGCGCGACCATCCCGGTGCGGCGCGACCTCGCGCCCGGCACCCCGGTCGCCCTCGCCGCGACGGGCACCACGCTCGTGGAGCTGCGCGGCTCGACGGTCGTGGCGCTGCGGCCGCCGGGCTGACCGCGCACACCCCCGGACCGGCGCCGATGGGGCAGACTCACCGAGGTGGGCCGCCCCGAGACTCCCGCCGACCACGGCACCGGGTCGTCGGGCGCCGCCCGGCCCGCCACGACCGCGCCGCCCGACGCCACGCCCGTCACGGTGTCCGCGGGCCCCGGGGAGGCCCAGCGCCACCCCCACGGTGCCCGACCCGTCACCGTCGCGTCGTCGCTCGGGCCGCTCGCGGCACTGCGCGCCGACCCCGACGAGTCGGCCTCGGTCGGCGGGCCGCCGGCGGTCGCGCTCCTGCTGCCCGGCTACTCCGGGTCGAAGGAGGACTTCGCGCCGCTGATCGACCCGATCGCGGCGGCCGGGATCGGGGTGCTCGCGCTCGACCTGCCCGGCCAGTACGAGTCGCCCGGCCCGGCCACCGAGCACGAGTACCGGCCGGCGTCGCTCGGTCCGGTGATCGCCGGGGTGGTCGCCGAGGAGTCCGAGGCGGGGCGGCGGGTGCTGCTGCTCGGGCACTCGTACGGCGGCCTCGTCGCCCGCGCCGCCGTCCTGGTCGGGGCGCCGGTGCGCGGGCTGACGCTGATGGACTCGGGGCCCGGCGAGCTGCCGATGGGCCGGCGGCGCACCGACCTCGACGTGCTCGAACCCGTGCTGCGCCGCCGCGGCGTCGACGCCGTCATCGCGCTGCGCGACGCCGGCGGGCACTGGTCGTCGACCCACCCGCACGTCGTCGAGCTGCTGCGCGAGCGGCTGCGGCGCTCCGCCCTCCCGGGCCTGCTCGGGATGGGCGACGCGCTGCGCTCCGAGGACGACCGCACCGCCGAGCTCGTCGCCGCCGTGCGGTCGCGGCGCGTGCCGTGCCTCGTCGTGTGCGGCACCGACGACGACGCGTGGCCGGTGAGCATGCAGCGCACGATGGCCGACCGGCTCGAGGCCGAGTTCGCCGCCGTCCCCCACGCGGCGCACGCCCCGAACGTCGAGAACCCGGCGGCGCTGCTCGACGTCCTCGTGCCGACGTGGCGGACGTGGCTGCGGGACGACATCCTCGGGTGATGCTCCCGCCCGACCCCGCCGACGGCTACTTCGGTCCGGGCAGCATGACCTGGCGGGTGCTCGCCGACCCGGCGGCCGGCGTCGGCGGGGTGTCCGCGCTCTTCCTGCAGGCCCTGCACCCGCTCGCGATGGCGGGGGTCTCGGAGCACTCGGACTTCGACACCGCCTTCTGGCCGCGCCTGCAGCGCACCGCCGAGTACGTCATGACGGTGACCTACGCCGACCGCGAGCGCGTCGACGCCGCCGCCGCGCGCGTGCGCCGGGCCCACGAGTTCGTGCGCGGCACCGACCCCGTCACCGGCCGTCCCTACGCCGCGGGCGACGAGGAGCTGCTGCGCTGGGTGCACGTCACCGAGGTCAGCTCGTTCCTCGGGGCGGTGCGCCGCGCCGGAGCGTCGATCAGCGACGCCGAGGCCGACGCGTTCTACGCCGAGCAGGTCGTCGCCGCGCGGCTGCTCGGGGCGGGCGACGTCCCGGCGAGCAGCGCCGAGGTCGCCGACTACGTCGCCGACGTCCGGCGGGACCTGCGCGCCTCCCCCGTCAGCCGGGCTGCGGTGCTGCGCCTGCTCGTGCCGCCGATGTCGCTGCGCACCACGCTGACCACCCCCGCCCGCCCGGCGTGGACCGCGGTCGCCGCGCTCGGCTTCGCGCTCCAGCCCCGCTGGGCGCGCCGCCTGCACGGTGTCCCGGCCGTGCCGACCACCGACCTCGGCGCCACCCTGACCCTGCGCGCCCTGCGCACCGCCGTCCTCGCCCTGCCCGAGCACTGGCGCCACGGCCCGATCGCCCGCGACGCCCTGGCCCGCGAACGCGCGGTCGCCGTGCCCTGAGCGACCCCCGCTACCGCCACCACACGATCGCGAGGACCAGGAAGAGGATCACCGGCACCGACGCCGCGGCGACGACGGCCACGACGGGCGAGGTGCGGCGGTGGGCGGCGACGGCGGTCGCGGCGACCGCGGCGGCGGCCCCGACCAGGTGCCCGATCACCGTGTCCGCGCCCGGACCCGGCCCGCCGAGGAACCACGGCGCCACGACGACGACCACCGCGAGCACCACGAGCCCGCCCGCGAGCACCCGCGCCAGGGCCACGAGCCGGCGCCGGGTGCCGACGAGGCGCTCCGGGCGCTCGGGTCGGCGGGGGAACGAGCCCGTCGCGAACCCGCCGGGCGGGGTCGGGCGCCCGGCGCCGCGCGAGCGCTCCCGGCGCGTCGCGGCGCGGGGCACGCCCGCCGGCGAGGTCCAGCGCCCGGGCGGGACGAACGAGCCGGTCGAGGTCACGCCGGGCTGTTCGTCGCCGTGGGGCGGCGTCGGTGCGTGGGGCGACCAGGAGTGGGGCGGCGTCGGGCCCGGGTCGCGCTCGGCCGAGCTCACGGCGCGAGCCCCGCCCACGCCGCGTCGGCCGGGGCGGCGGCGCGGCCCTCGGGGCAGTGCCGCCGGACGTCGCAGGCGCCGCAGCGGGGCCCGGGGGCGGGCGGGAAGAGGTCCTCGGCGCGCCGCGGGTCCGCCTCCAGCTCGTCCGCGGCGGCGCCGAGCGCCACGGCGGCGGCCTCCGCGCTCTCGCGGTGGGCGGCGAGGCTCGCGTCGTCGTGGTCGGCGGTGGCGATCGTCGCGCTGGGCAGGTGGTGCAGCTCGACGCGGTGGCACGGGCGCCGCAGGGTGCGCCGGGCCGCGAGCACGTAGAGGGCCAGCGCGGGCGAGCGGCGGGCGTCGTCGGCGTCGGGGACGTGGCGCCCGGTCTTGTAGTCGACGACGACGACCTCGGGTCCGGCGGAGCCGTCGCGCTGGTCGAGGCGGTCGGCGCGGCCCTCGGCGACCATGGCGCCCACCGGCGCGGACAGCCAGCGCTCGAGCCCCACCACCTCGCCCGTCGGCTCCGGTGCGCCGTCGACGGCGTGGCGCAGGGCGTAGTCGGCGACCCAGGTCCGGGCGCGCTCGCGGTAGGTGGCGACCTGGGCGTCGTCGCGGAACCCCTCCGAGGACCAGTGGCGGTCGACCTCGAGGGCGGCGCGGGCCGCGGTGCGCCGCGCGGACGGCTCGCCGAACACCGCGTGCAGCGCGTTGTGCACCACCGCCCCGAGCGTGCTCGCGGCGCGCGGACCGCCGCGCGGCGGCGCCGGGCGGTCGAGGTAGGTCAGGCGGTACCGCCGCCGGCAGTCCTGCCACGTGGCGAGACGCGACGGCGTCACGCGGACCAGGCGGGCGGGCATGCCGTCCAGACCCAGCTGCATGCTCATCGCCCCCCACCCTAGGCGGGTGCGGGGGCTCAGCCCGCGAGCACCTCGGCGCCCGTCGCGCGCCCCACGATCTTCTCGAGCTCCCCCGCCGCGGTCGTCTCCACGGCGATCCCGGTCGCCTTGTTCGTGCCGTGGTAATCGCTCGAGCCGGTGACCAGCAGCCCCGTCCCCGCGGCGATCTCCCGCAGGGCCGCGCGGTCCTCGGGGGCGTGGTCCGGGTGGTCGATCTCGACCCCGTCGAGGCCCTTCCCGGCGAGGTCGCGGATCACCGACGCGTCGACGCACGGGCCCCGCCGACGCGCGAACGGGTGCGCGAACACCGCCACCCCGCCCGCGTCCCGGATCAGCGCGATCGCCGTCGCGATCGGAGTGTTGTACTTCTCGACGTAGTAGGGGCCGTCCTTGCGCAGGAGCTCCTCGAACGCCTCCGGGACGCTCCCGACGACGCCCGCGTCGACGAGCGCCTGTCCGATGTGGGGACGGCCGGCGGGCGAGTCGCGGGGCAGCCGCGCCAGCAGCGCCTCGCCGTCGACCGGCAGCCCGCCCGCGGCCATGCGGTCCCCCATCGCGCGCACCCGCTCCCGCCGCGAGCCCCGCACCCGCTCCTGCTCGGCGACGATCGCGGGGTCGGACGGGTCGAAGATGTAGCCCAGGAGGTGCGCGGTGACCGTGCCGCCCCGGCCGTCCGGGCTCTCGGTGGAGAACTCGGCGCCGCGGACCAGCGTCAACGCCGGTGGCCGCGCCGCGGCCGCCTCCGCCCAGCCCGCCGTCGTGTCGTGGTCGGTCAGCGCGAGCACGGTGACGCCCGCGCCGGCGGCCGTCGCCACGAGCTCGGTCGGGCTCTCGGTGCCGTCGGAGACGGACGAGTGCGTGTGGAGGTCGATCACCCGGCGAGTATCAGCGCCGGCGGGCGCGCGCGCCGCCGAAGCCCGAGCCCGGCAGCGTGTACGAGCGGGTCTGGCGCTTGTCGCCGAACACCAGCTCGGAGATGGCCTCGTAGACCTCTTCGGGGTCGGGGAGGAAGTCGATGCGGTTGAGCGCCTGGATCTGACCGGCCGACTCGATGACCATCGTCCCGTAGCCGAGCATGCGGCCGTTGAGCGTGCGCTCGAACGTCAGGTCGGTGACCTTGGTCAGCGGCATCATGCCGACCTGGTGGGTGAAGATCCCCTTGGTCAGCATCACGCGCTTGTCGGTGACGACGACCTTCTCGACCCACCACTCGCTGACCTTGTAGCTGGTCTTGAGCAGCACGAGCAGCGCGCCGTACCAGAACAGGTTGTCCAGCACGACGTTCTGCGGCAGGAACGCCGCCCCGAGCGCGAGCAGGACGAACAGGATGACGGCCTGCAGCACCTCGCTGACGATGACCGCCCAGTGGCGCCGGAAGCGGATCACCCGCCGCTCGGTGGGCAGGACGTACTCGTCGACCTCGCGGGGTGCCAGCACGTCGGGCCTCCGGACCTAGAACAGCGCGCGGATGAATTGCACCACCGATGCTGCCGCATCGCCCAGGATCGTGAGGATGCTCAGCACCAGATCGGCCGAACCCTGGGGTTGGGAGATGACGAAGAAGAGCGCGAACGCGACGCCCGCGATGATGCCGATCTTCTTCGCGTTCACCAGGTGTCCCTCGCGGTGGTCGTCGCCGTGGTCGTGAGCAGTATGGGTCGTCCGTGCCGAGACGGGCAGCGGGCGACCCGGGTGATACTAGTGTGATCTCGTGTGACGATGGGTGACCCTGGGGCGCGTCGCGGCGCGTCGCCGGACACGTCCGGGGACATCCCGTGCGTCGGGGGGATCGTCACCGACCCGGATGGCCGACTCCTGCTGATCCGCCGCGCCCACGACCCCGAGGCCGGACGCTGGTCGCTGCCGGGCGGGAAGGTCGAGCCGGGCGAGTCCGTGCGCGCGGCGACCGCCCGTGAAGTCGCCGAGGAGACCGGCCTCGAGGTCGCCGTCGGCGAGGAGGTCGGGCACGTGCGCCGGCCAGCGCCGGACGGACGGGTGTTCGCGATCCACGACTTCCGCTGCCGCCCGCTCGATCCCGCCGCCGCACCCCGGGCCGGTGACGACGCCGCCGACGCCCGGTGGGTCGACGGCGCCGCCTACGCCGCGCTCGACGCCGCCGGCGAGCTCGTCTCCGGGCTCACCGTGGCGCTGCGCGGGTGGGACTGTCTCCCTAGTCCTTCTGGGGCACAGGACGGCGGGGCTGCTCGGCGGTGAAGGCCTCATCCGTGCCCTCGGCCGCCGGACGCTTGGGCACCATCACCTTGCGCCGGTAGATGCACACGACGACGCCGTCCTGGTTGTAGCCGATCGTCTCGACCTGGACGACGCCCCGGTCGTTCTTCGACGACGACTCCTTCTTGTCCAGCACCGTCGACTCGCCGTAGATCGTGTCGCCGTGGAAGACCGGCTTGACGTGCCGCAGCGACTCGACCTCGAGGTTCGCGATCGCCTTGCCCGACACGTCGGGCACCGACATCCCGAGCAGCAGCGAGTACACGTAGTTGCCGACGACGACGTTGCGCCCCTGCTGGCTGCCCTCGGCGTAGTGGGCGTCGAGGTGCAGCGGGTGGTGGTTCATCGTGATCAGGCAGAAGAGGTGGTCGTCGTACTCGGTGACCGTCTTGCCCGGCCAGTGCTTGTACGTCGCTCCGACCTCGAACTCCTCGAAGTACCGACCGAACTGCACGGATCCGCCTCCTGAACGTCTGTGGTCTTGTCGGCGCCGAGCCCGGGACGTGTGACGCCGGGGACCGACAGCGCCGACGGCGGCCGTTAGGATGGCGGATCGTCCGAGGTCGTGTCGCGCGAGACCAGGGAGGTGAGACGTGGACGACTCCTACACCAGGGCCGACGCCCTGCCCCCGAGTACGGGCCGCGTCCCCTTCCCGGTGACGACCGGGCGCTGAGCGCCCGCTGGGTACTCCGGGAGGGACGCGGTGGCTGAACCGCCTCGAGCCCCCGTCACACCGTCCGGTCCCCGGAGGTCGTCATGCCTTCCCTGCCCACGCTGCGCAACGCCGGAGCCCGCGTGATCCGCCCGGGCCGCCCGCGCACGCAGGATCCGCGGGTCCCCCACGTGCCGCTCGCGGCGTTCGTCGTCGACTGCGCGGTCTACATCGACGGCAAGCGCCTCGAGGGCCGCTGGACCCACCGCGACGCGATCGACGAGGTCCGCCGCCGCGAGGAGGGCTTCGTCTGGATCGGGCTGCACGAGCCGGACGCCGAGCAGATCCAGGACATCGCCGAGGTGTTCGGGCTGCACCCGCTGGCCGTCGAGGACGCGGTGCACGCCCACCAGCGCCCGAAGATCGAGCGCTACGACGACATGCTGTTCTCGGTGTTCAAGACCATGCGCTACGTCGCGCACGCGTCGCCGACCACCGCGAACGAGATCGTCGAGTCCGGCGAGCTCATGGTCTTCCTCGGCAAGGACTTCGTCGTCACGGTCCGCCACGGCCAGCACTCCGGCCTGCGCCGCGTCCGCCACAACCTCGAGGCCGACCCCGAGCACCTCGCGCAGGGCCCGGCGGTCGTCCTGCACGCGGTGGCCGACCACATCGTCGACGCCTACCTCGACGTCTCCCAGGGCGTGGAGGGCGACATCGACACGATGGAGACCGAGGTCTTCGCCCCGTACACCGAGGTCGGCGCCGAGCAGATCTATATGATGAAGCGCGAGGTCCTCGAGCTGCGGCGGGCGGTGACCCCGCTCGTGACGCCGATGCGCCGCCTGACCGAGGGCTACTCGCCGCTCGTGCCGTCCGAGGTCCGCAGCTACTTCCGCGACGTCGACGACCACCTCGCGACCGTGGCCGAGCGCGTCGCCTCGTTCGACGAGCTGCTGACGACGCTGGTCGACGCGGTCCTGGCCAAGATCACGCTGCGCCAGAACAACGACATGCGCAAGATCACCGCCTACGCCGCGCTGCTCGCCGTGCCGACCATGCTCGCCGGCATCTACGGCATGAACTTCGACTTCATGCCCGAGCTGCACTGGGAGTTCGGCTACCCCGCCGTGATCCTGGCGATCCTGCTGATCTGCACGGTGCTGTGGCGGACCTTCCGCCGCAACCGCTGGCTGTAATCGGGAACCGGACAGAACCGTCGGAATCGTCGGTGGCATTTGTCCCGTTCGCGGTCGTTGCATCCCGAAACTACCGGAATTCGTCGTCACACTCGGTGAATTCGTGTTGTAGTCAATCGAGCACTCAGAGGTATTTCGGCAGGCCAGAGCGCTGAGCGTGTGACTAGAGTCGTTCTCGTTGTGAACACTCGGTGACACGGGAGGTGCCATGACGACGCAATACCCATCGCCTGCCCAGGAATCGGTCCGGAGCCTCATCCCGGCCCGCATCGACAGACTCCCGTGGTCTCCCTTCCATACGAGAATGGTGCTGGCCCTCGGGTCCTGCTGGATCCTCGACGGCCTCGAGATCACCATCGCGAGCAACGTCGGCGAGAAGCTCTCGGGCGCCGACCGGCTCGGCATCTCGACCACGGCGGTCGGCCTGCTCGCCACCGTGTACCTCATCGGCCAGGTGGTCGGCGCCCTGGTGTTCGGCCAGATCTCCGACCGCCTCGGGCGCCGCAAGCTCTTCTTCATCACGCTGGCGATCTACTTCGGCGGCAGCGCGCTGACCGCGTTCACCCTCGGCACGGGCGCCGCGTCGATCACGTTCCTCTACCTGACGAGGTTCATCGCGGGCGCCGGCATCGGCGGCGAGTACGCGGCGATCAACTCCGCGATCGACGAGCTGATCCCCGCGCCGTACCGCGGCCGCACCGACATCATCGTCAACGGCACCTACTGGGCGGGCGCGGCGATCGCGGCCGTCATCCAGATCCCGCTGCTCTCCGGCGCCATCTCCCCCGCGTGGGACTGGCGGCTGGCCTTCCTCATCGGCCCGGTGCTGGCGATCGTGATCATCTTCCTGCGCCGCTCGGTGCCCGAGAGCCCGCGCTGGCAGATCATGCACGGGCGCGGCGCGGAGGCCGAGGAGTCGATCCGCTTCATCGAGCACGAGGTCGAGACGACCACCGGCAAGCACGTCGACCCCGTCGACGAGCAGAAGGCCATCGAGATCCGCCCGACGCCCTCGGCGGGCTACCTCACGCTGCTGCGGATCCTGTTCCGGACCTACCCGGGCCGCTCCACGCTCGGCGCGGTCCTGATGATCACGCAGTCGTTCCTCTACAACGCGATCTTCTTCTCGTACGCGATCGTGCTGACCCACTTCTACCTGGGGCCGGACGCGGACACGTCGATCTACTACATCCCGTTCGCGATCGGGAACTTCCTCGGCCCACTCCTGCTGGGGCGGCTGTTCGACACCGTCGGGCGCCGGCAGATGATCGCCGGCACGTACCTGCTGGCCGGCGTCCTGCTGATCATCACGGCGTTCCTCTTCCAGGCCGGCGTGCTCAACGCGCTGACCCAGACGATCGCCTGGTGCATCATCTTCTTCTTCGCCTCCGCGGGCGCCAGCGCGGCGTACCTGACGGTCAGCGAGATCTTCCCGATGGAGGTCCGGGCGAAGGCCATCGCGGTGTTCTTCGCGATCGCCCAGATCTTCGGCTCCGTGGCCCCGCTGCTCTACGCGTTCATGATCGGCAGCGAGGACAACCCGAGCACGTCGGGCCTGTTCTGGGCCTACATCCTCGGCGCCGTCATCATGATCATCGGTGGCATCGTCGCCGCGGTCCTGGGCGTGGCGGCGGAGGGCAAGTCGCTCGAGGACATCGCCACGCCGCTGTCCGTGGTCCGCGCGACGGGCGTCGGCGGGGCCTGACCGTCGTCATGATCGGCGTCCGGGTGACGAAACCACGCAGATCCGCGGGGGTTCGTCACCGGGATCGCGATCAAGGTCCGGGGGCCTGCCAGTTCACGTCTCCCCCGGCGTGTCGCGCCGGCGAGGATGTGGCGATCCTGGCCTTGAGTGCCAGCGATGCCGCATCGCTGGTACCGGGACTCAGCCGTCGGTGCCCATCGCCAGCTTGCCGAGCATGTCGCGTGCCTTCTCGGCGTTGCGGGGCTGGCACAGCACGTCGTAGCGCCCGGCCACGATCTGGCTCTGCGAGGTGAAGTCGCGCCGGCCGCGGGAGGCGCCGTAGGTGATCGCGCCGGAGACGATGCCGAACACGATGCCGATGACGAGGCCCGTGAGGATCGCGCCGAGGCCGCCGATCCCGCCCGCGGGCGAGAGCAGCGAGAGCACGAGACCCACGAACAGGCCCAGCCAGGCACCGGACGCGGCGCCGGTGGCGATGACGCGGCCCCAGGTCAGGCGGCCGATGACCCGCTCGACGAGCATGAGGTCGACGCCGACGATGGTGACGTCGGCGACGGGGAACTCGTTGTCGGCGAGGTGGTCGACGGCGCGCTGGGCCTCCTCGTACTTGGCGTAGGAGCCCACCGGCCAGCCGGACGGCGGCTCGGGGAGGTTCGGCAGCCCGGGCTGGGTACCGGGGCGCCCGGTGAACGGCGCAGTCACGACGATCCCTCGCTGTCCTCTCGACGATCTCGTCCCGTACAACGGCGAACCCCGCCCGGTAGTGCCCGGGCGGGGAGCCAGTGTGACGGAGGACAGTACCGCTGATCAGCGCAGCTTGTAGTCCTTGAGGAGACCACGGCTGATGATCGTCTTCTGGATCTCCGAGGTGCCCTCGCCGATGAGCAGGAACGGGGCCTCGCGCATGAGGCGCTCGATCTCGTACTCCTTCGAGTAGCCGTAGCCGCCGTGGATGCGGAACGACTCCTCGGTGACCTCCTTGCAGTACTCGGAGGCGATCATCTTGGCCATCCCGGCCTCGACGTCGTTGCGCTCGCCGCGGTCCTTGAGGCGGGCGGCGTTGACCATCATGTGGTGCGCGGCCTCGACCTTGGTGGCCATCTCGGCGAGCTTGAACGAGATCGCCTGGTGCTGCGCGATCGGCTTGCCGAACGTGGAGCGCTGCTGGGCGTACTCGATGCCCAGCTCGAATGCCCGGATCGCGATGCCGCAGGCGCGGGCGGCGACGTTGACGCGGCCGACCTCGACGCCGTCCATCATCTGCGCGAAGCCCTTGCCGGGGGCCGCGCCGAGCACCTGCGACTGCGGGATGCGGAAGCCGTCGAACACCATCTCGGTGGTGTCGACGCCCTTGTAGCCCATCTTGTCGATCTTGCCGGGGATCGAGAGGCCCTCGGCGACCTTGCCGAAGCCGCGCTCCTTGTCGACGAGGATCGTCGTCAGGTTCTGGTACGGCTTCTCGGCGCCCTCGTCGGTCTTGACCAGCACGGCCGACAGGTTCGACGACCCGCCGTTGGTCAGCCACATCTTGGCGCCGTTGACGACGTAGTCGTCGCCGTCGACCTTCGCGCTGGTCTTGATGGCGGCGACGTCGGAGCCGAGGTCGGGCTCGGACATCGAGAACGACCCGGTGATCTCACCGGTCGCCATCTTCGGCAGGTAGTGCGCCTTCTGCTCCGGCGTGCCGTGCTGGCGCAGCATGTAGGCGACGATGAAGTGGGTGTTGATGACGCCCGAGACGCTCATCCACCCGCGGGCGATCTGCTCGACCACCAGCGCGTAGGTCAGCAGCGACTCGCCCAGACCGTCGAACTCCTCCGGGATCATGAGCCCGAACAGGCCCATCTCCTTCATCCCGTCGACGATGTCCTGCGGGTAGACGTCGTCGTGCTCGAGCTGCTGTGCGTGCGGGATGATCTCCTTGTCCACGAAGTCGCGGACCGTGGACAGGATCTCCTGCTGCACATCGGTCAGTCCGGCGGTCTGGGCGAGGCGTGCCATGCGTGGTGCTCCTGCTGTCCTAGAAGTTACCGACGAGTATTGGTCAGCTCTCCGGCGGCGTCCAGCGCTCGCCGCGGGTCATGCCCGCCGCGCGGCCCTTGCCCGCGATGACCAGCGCCATCTTGCGCGAGGCCTCGTCGATCATCTCGTCGCCGAGCATCGCGGAGCCCTTGGCGCCGCCGGCCTCCGAGGTGAACCACTCGTAGGCGTCGAGGATGTTCTCGGCGTGGTCGTAGTCCTCCTGCGACGGCGAGAACGTCTCGTTCGCGGCGTCGATCTGGCCGGGGTGCAGCACCCACTTGCCGTCGTAGCCCAGCGCCGCCGCCCGGTTCGCCACGCGGCGGAAGCCGTCGACGTCGCGGATCTGCAGGTAGGGGCCGTCGATGGCCTGCAGGTCGTTGGCCCGCGCGGCCATGAGGATCTGCATGAGGATGTAGTGGTAGGCGTCGCCCTCGGTGTAGCCGGGGGGCTGCTCGCCGACGACCAGCGACTTCATGTTGATCGAGGCCATGAAGTCGGCGGGGCCGAAGACGATGGTCTCCAGGCGCGGCGACGACTCGGCGATCGCGACGACGTTGTTCAGGCCGCGCGCGTTCTCGATCTGGGCCTCGACGCCGATGCGCCCGACCTCCAGGCCCATCGTCTTCTCGATCTGGGTGAGCAGGAAGTCCAGCGCGTGGACCTGCTCGGGCGTCTGCACCTTCGGCAGCATGATCGCGTCGAGGTTGGCCCCGGCGCCCTCCACGACCTCGGTGACGTCGCGGTAGGTCCACTCGGTGGTCCAGTCGTTGACGCGCACGACGCGCGTCTTGCCCTCCCAGCCGCCCTCGTTGAGCGCCGCCACGATCGTCTTGCGGGCCTCGGGCTTGACCAGCGGTGCGCAGGCGTCCTCGAGGTCCAGGAAGATCTGGTCGGCGGGCAGGGTCCGGGCCTTGTCGATGAACTTCTGGCTCGACCCGGGCACCGCCAGACACGACCGGCGGGGGCGGTTCTCGACACTCACGAGTAGCTGACCTCCATATGCACGTGACCGGCGGCCGATGCTGACACGCGCTCCCGCGACGCATCGGCCGAGGTGGCGACCCTCTCAGAGGTGACTCGATCCAGCTCGACACCCGATGGCGGTTAGCCTTCTGGCGTGACTACCGCCATGGCCAGGGTGTTCGTGGCCCGCATGGTCGGGCTCCCGGTCCTCGGACCGGACGGGGAGCGGATCGGGCGCGTGCGCGACGCCGTGTGCGCGGTGTCGGTCGGCCCGCGGCCGCCCCGCGTGCTCGGTCTCGTCGTCATGGTGGGTTCGCGCCGGCGCATCTTCGTGCCGATGCTGCGCGTGACGGCGGTCGACGCCGCCGCGGTGACGCTCGCCACCGGCCAGGTCAACCTGCGCGCGTTCGCCCAGCGTCCCAACGAGGTGCTCGTCGTCGGCGAGATGCTCGACGCCCGCGTGCGGGTCGTCGACCACGACGCCGACGCGCAGGTGGCCGACGTGCTCATGGAGCACCAGCGCAGCCGCGACTGGCTGGTGACGCGGGTGGCGGTCCGCGAGCTCGTCGGGCGGCTCGGCCGGCGAGGTCCGATCCAGGTGCTGCCGTGGGCGGCCATCTCCGGGCTCTCGCTCGACGAGACCGGGCAGGGCACCGAGCAGCTGCTCTCGACGTTCGAGGACATGCGCCCCGCCGACATCGCGCACGCGCTGATGGACCTGCCCCAGCGCCGGCGCCACGACGTCGCCGACGGCCTGGGCGACGACCGCCTGGCCGACGTGCTCGAGGAGCTCCCGTCCTCCGAGCAGCAGGATCTCCTGCGCCACCTCTCGACCGAGCGCGCCGCCGACGTCCTCGAGGAGATGGACCCCGACGACGCCGCCGACCTGCTCGCCGACCTCCCCGGCGCCGAGTCCGAGGAGCTGCTCGGGCTGATGGAGCCCGAGGAGTCGGAGCCGGTCCGGCGCCTGCTGTCGTACTCGTCGAACACCGCGGGCGGGCTCATGACGCCCGAGCCGATCGTGCTCCAGCCCGGCGCGACGATCGCCGAGGCGCTCGCGCACGTCCGCAACCCCGACATCACCCCGGCGCTGGCGTCGATGGTGTTCGTCTGCCGCCCGCCCACGGCCACGCCGACCGGGCGCTACCTGGGCTGCGTGCACTCCCAGCGGCTGCTGCGCGAGGCGCCGTCCGACCTGGTCGCGGGCGTCCTCGACTCCGAGCTCACCCGGATCGGGCCGGACGCGACGCTCGCCGAGGTCACCCGCTACTTCGCGACCTACAACCTCGTCTGCGGGCCGGTCATCGACGAGGCCGGGCACCTGGTGGGGGCGGTGACGGTCGACGACGTCCTCGACCACCTGCTCCCCGAGGACTGGCGCTCGCACCCCGACCCCGAACCCGCACCGCCGGCCACCCCGCCGGCGCCCGTCCCCGGAGCGAGCCGTGCCTGAGGCCAGCGCCCGGCGGCGTCTCGACCAGCCCGCCGGGACCCGCCGCATCCGTCTCACCGTCGACACGGAGTGGTTCGCGCGCGTCGCCGAGAGCCTCGCGCGCTTCCTCGGCACCGGCACGTTCCTGCTGTGGCAGTCGGTGATCGTGGCGACGTGGATCGCGCTGAACGTCTTCGCGATCAGCCTGCAGTGGGATCCGTACCCCTTCATCCTGCTCAACCTGGCGTTCTCCACCCAGGCCGCCTACGCCGCGCCGCTGATCCTGCTCGCGCAGAACCGCCAGGACGACCGTGACCGCGTGTCCCTCGAGGAGGACCGCACGCGCGCCTCGCGCCTCTCCGCGGAGACCGAGTACCTCGCCCGCGAGCTGGCGTCGATGCGCCTGCAGCTCGGCGAGGTCGTCACCCGCGACTACCTGCGCGGCGAGCTCGAGCAGGTCCGCGGCGTGCGCGACGGCACCCGCGACGCCGACGGGCGGACCGACAAGGCGCTGGAGAAGGCCGTCGCGCGGGCCGTCGACCGGGCGGTGGCCCGTAACCTCGAGCAGGCGCTGGCCCGCGCGCTGGACCAGGCGGGGCACACCGCTCCGTCGGACGGCGACCTGCACCGCAACGGGCACTGACCGCCTGCCGGCACCGCGTCCGTGCACGCCGCGTGAAAGGCGTGTGACCGCGGGGTGACGGGCGACGCTCCGCGTGCCCGGCGGTGCGCGGGAGGCGGCACGTAGCATGGGGACCAGTTGACGGGCCCCCGAGTGCTCGTCCGCCGGTACCCGTGCGGGGCTCCGCCCCCGGGACCGCCCTACGCCGAGTCCGAGAAGGGTCCGATGGCCGCAGCACCATCCGTCGACGCGATCCGGTCCGCCCTGGCCGGCGTCGAGGATCCCGAGATCCACAAGCCCATCACCGAGCTGGGGATGGTCAAGGACATCAACGTCCTCGACCACGGCAAGGTGGAGGTGGCCGTCTACCTGACCGTCGCCGGCTGCCCGATGAAGGACACCATCACCCAGCGGGTGACCACCGCGGTGTCCGCGGTCTCCGGCGTCACGGCCGTGTCGGTCGAGCTCGACGTCATGAACGACGAGCAGCGCCGCGAGCTGCGCAAGACGGTCCGCGGCGACTCCGACGAGCCCGTCATCCCGTTCGCCCAGCCCGGCTCGATGACCCGCGTCTACGCGGTCGCCTCGGGCAAGGGCGGCGTCGGCAAGTCGTCGGTGACGGTCAACCTCGCCGCCGCGATGGCCGACAAGGGCCTCTCGGTCGGTGTGGTCGACGCCGACATCTACGGCCACTCGGTGCCGCGCATGCTCGGCACCGAGGAGAAGCCGACCAAGGTCGACGACATGATCATGCCGCCGCAGGCCCACGGCGTGAAGCTGATCTCGATCGGCATGTTCACCCCGGGCAACACGCCCGTGGTCTGGCGCGGCCCGATGCTGCACCGCGCGCTGCAGCAGTTCCTCGCCGACGTGTTCTGGGGCGACCTCGACATCCTGCTGCTCGACCTGCCCCCGGGCACCGGCGACATCGCCATCTCCGTCGCGCAGCTCATCCCGAACGCCGAGCTGCTCGTGGTCACCACGCCGCAGCAGGCGGCCTCGGAGGTCGCCGAGCGCGCGGGCGCGATCTCGCTGCAGACCCGCCAGCGCCTGGCCGGGGTCATCGAGAACATGTCGTGGATGGACATGCCCGACGGCTCGAAGCTCGACCTCTTCGGCTCCGGCGGCGGGCAGGTCGTCGCCGACTCGCTGGCCAAGTCCGTCGGCGGCAACGTCCCGCTCCTGGGCCAGATCCCGATCGACACCCGCCTGCGCGAGGGCGGCGACGCCGGCGTGCCGCTGGTGCTCAGCGAGCCGGCCTCCGCCGCCGGCGCCGCCCTGCGCGCCGTCGCCGAGAAGCTCTCCGTGCGGTCCCGCGGCCTCGCGGGGATGTCGCTGAACATCTCGCCCGCCGGGCGGTAGTCGCTCGCCCGTCCGCGCGCGCCTTCGCGAAACGAACGTCCAGCTGAGCACGCCGATAGGGCTCTCGGTGCTTCCGTAGCAGCGAAAGCGCCGTTCGTTCGTCCAGAGGGCAGGGCGGTCAGCGCCCGCGAGCCCGGTAGCGGGCGCGCTGGTCCTTCGTGACCTGCTTCCACCGTGCGCGCCGTTCCGAGGCCAGGCGGGCGTCGGTGCGCGCCGCCGCCCACTCGTCCTCGCGCCGGAGCTTGCGGTAGGCCTCGAAGCGGCGTTCCGGGAGCTCGTCGTCGTGCACCGCCGCCCGCACCGCGCACCCGGGCTCGTGCTCGTGGGCGCAGTCGGAGAACCGGCAGCCGTCGGCGAGGTCGACGACGTCGGCGAAGGCGCGCTCGATGCCCTCGGCGGCGTCGCGGATGCCCACGGCGCGCAGGCCCGGCGTGTCCACGAGGACACCGCCACCAGGGAGCGGCAGGAGCTCCCGGTGCACGGTGGTGTGCCGGCCCTTGCCGTCGACGGCGCGGACCGCCCCGACCGCCAGCACGTCGGCGCCGAGCAGGGCGTTGGCGAGCGTCGACTTGCCGGCACCGGACGGCCCGACGAGCACCGTGGTGCCCCGGGCCGCCGCGGCCACGTCCTCGACGCCCTCGCCCGTCACGGCGCTGACGCCCACGACCTCCACACCGGGTGCGGAGAGCGCGAGCTCGGACAGCACGCCGGCGAGGTCGTCGGTGCGGTCGATCTTGGTGACGACCAGCACCGGCGTCGCCCCGCTCTCCCACGCCAGGGCGACGAGGCGCTCGACGCGCCCGGTGCGCGCCGCCGACTCGGCGGGCACGGTGACGAGGACGGTGTCGACGTTGGCCGCCAGCACCTGGGCCTCGGAACGTCCCGAGGTCGCGGCGCGGGCGAGGGTGGTGCGGCGGGGCAGGACGGCGGCGACGGCGCCGTCCGCCACCAGCACCCAGTCGCCGACGGCGCAGTGCCCGCGCGACGACGCGTGGACGCGGCCGTCGGCGGTCAGGACGTCGACGCGGCCGCGGTCGACACGGGCGACGCGGCCGGGCACACCGGAGGCGTCGGAGGTGGAAGCGAGCTGCTCCCAGGAGCCGTCCCAGCCGTAGGAGGCGAGGACGGAGTCGTGCGGAGAAGAAGTGAACACTGCGGGGTACGACCCTTCGAGCAGGACGCCGCGCAGTCACACAGCCGGCGTCACCGAGAGATGGCGTGACGGCGCCTCACCTGGCGCCCGCAGAGGGCGGCCATGGCGTTCACTCCTCGAAGTCGTTCCCGGGGACATTCGCCCCGATCCTGGGCAGGATGCCCCGGCGCTCGTGCCGTGCGCCAGCGTTTTCATCCCGCCTGCGCCACCCGGGCGAGCCCGTACCGTCGCTCGCCAAGGACCCCGAGAAACGAACGGCGCTTTCGCTGCTTCGGAAGCAGCGAGAGCGCCGTTCGTTCGTCACAGGCCCGACTGTCAAGCGACCTGCAGTGAGCGCCGGGAGAGGCCCCACATGGTGCCGTCGATCGTCGTGGTCACCGGGCCCTCGGGGTCGGTGGCCGCGCCGAGGGTGACGAACAGCGGCACGAAGTGCTCGGCCGTCGGGTGGGCGTACGGCATGCCCGGGGCGTCGCGGAAGCGGTGCAGGGTCTCGAGGTCGCTGCGGTCGAGGGCCTCGGCGGCCCAGGCGTCGAAGTCGCCCGTCCAGCCCGGGGTCTCCTGGCCGGCGAGCATCTCGCGCGACAGGAACGGCAGGCCGTGGGTCATGAAGCCCGAGCCGATGACGAGCACGCCCTCGCTGCGCAGCTCCCGCAGGCGGGTGCCGATGGCGAGCAGGCGGTCCGGGTCCTCGGTCGGCAGGCTCATCTGCAGGACGGGCACGTCGCCGAGCGGGTACATGACCTTCAGCGGCACCCAGGCGCCGTGGTCGAGACCGCGGCGGGAGGTGTGCACCGGCTGGCCGTCGGGCAGCGTCGCCGCGATCCGGGCCGCGAGCGCCGTGGCGTCGGGGGTCGCGTAGGTCATCCGGTAGAAGCGCTCGGCGAAGCCGCCGAAGTCGTACACCAGCGGGGTGCCGGCCTCCGCGCTCGAGAGCGTCAGCGGCGCGGACTCCCAGTGCGCCGAGACGATGAGGATCGCCTCCGGGGTCGGCAGCCGGTCGGCCCACTCCCCCAGGCGCGTCATCCACTCCGCGTCGTCGAACAGCGGCGGCGCCCCGTGGCTGACGTAGAGCGCGGGCAGCGGGCCGTCCTCCGGTGTCCAGGGCGTGCGCAGGGCGGCGCGCTCGCGCGCGGCCGGCTCGTAGGCGTCGAACGCCGCTCCCGGGTGGGCGGTGGCGAACGGGTCCATGGTGTCTCCCTGGAGTGACAAGTTGATGCTTCAACTCCGGACACTACCTGCGAAGAGTTGAAGCATCAAGTAATGTGGGACCCATGCACGAGGAGCCCTGGCTGGACGACGACGAGCAGCGCGCGTGGCGGCGCACCGCGGCGGTGATGACGCTCCTCCCCGCGGCGCTCGACGCGCAACTGCAGCGCGACGCCGGGCTGACCCAGTTCTCCTACCTGACGCTGGCCATGCTCTCCGAGACGCCCGGGCGCACGCTGCCGATGAGCGCGCTCGCGGCCACCGTCAACTCCTCGCTCTCCCGCCTCTCGCACGTCGTGGCGCGCCTCGAGCAGCAGGGCTGGGTGACGCGCGAGCCCTCGCCCGAGAGCGGCCGCGTCACCGTCGCCCGCCTCACCGACGCGGGCCTGGAGAAGGTTCGGCAGACCGCCCCGGGCCACGCCGCCGAGGTCCGCCGGCTGATCTTCGACGTGCTCGACGACACGGGCGTCGAATCCCTGGCCTGCGTCACCGCGGCGATCCTGGGCCGCCTCGACCCGTCGGGCGGCCTGCGCGCCAACCCGCTGAACAGGCTCAGCCCGGAGGCCGGCGACCGACCCGCCACGGGGTGATGTCGGGCGGCACGCCCTTGCCGCGGCGCCTGCTCAGCGGGAACGTCGCGAACTCCCCGCCGTCGAGCAGCGCGCGGGTCGGGCTCGAGACGCAGACCTCACCGGGACCGGCCGCGTCGGTGATCCGGGCGGCGATGTTGACGTCGCGCCCGTAGTAGTCGCCGCCGAGCGGCTGCGGGGTGCCGACGTGCACGCCCGCCCGCAGGGACAGGCGGTGCCCGTCGACGTCGAGCGCGGCGACGGCGTCGCGGGCGGCCAGCGCCACCTCGACGGCGTCCTCGGCGCTCGGGTGCACGGCCATCAGCCCGTCGCCGAGGCGCTTCACGACGCGGCCGCGGCGGCGCACGAGCGGCTCCACCGCTGCGCCGACGCGGCGCAGCGCGCACACCGCGACGTCGTCGCCCACCTCGAGCGTCCAGTCGGAGAAGCCGGCGAGGTCGGTGAAGAGCACGACGACCTGCTCGTCGCTGGGGCGCTCCTCGAGCCCGGCGTGGGCCTGCCACAGCTGCAGCGCGGTGAGCCCGACCTCGCGCAGCACGCTCGGGCGGGTCGCCGCAAGGGGCGCGAGCTGGGCGGCGACGCGGCCGACGGCGTCGTCGCCGGTCGAGAGCGGGTCGCCGTACGCGGCGTCGCCGGGCAGCCGCGAGCGCGCCCACTCGAGCGCCGCGAGCAGGCGCGGGTCGCTGTCGAGCCGGTGGGCCGCCCCGAGGACGCGCTGTCGGACCGGCTCACGCTGATGCGCAAGCACGTGACCGAAAGTAACAGTCAGCCCGGACGGTCTTCGAGCTGCGGAGGCCGGTCGTGAGCGACCTCTCGCCGAACGTCCTCGTCGACGTGTAGACCGTGCGGGACACCGACCGTCCTCCGGGAGTTGATGATGCAGGTCCCGTTCGAGATCCAGGACTTCCTCGACCGCGCCGAGATCGTGTACGGCGACCGGACCGGGATCGTCGACGAGCCCGACCAGCCGGCCGCGCCGCTGACCGACCTCACCTACGCACGGGTCGCCGAGCTCGCCCGCGCGCAGGCGGCGGCCCTGGACGCCATGGGCGTCGGGTTCGGTGAGCGCGTCGCGATCGTCTCGCACAACAGCGCGCGCCTGCTCGTGGCGTTCTTCGGGGTGGCGGGCCACGGGCGCGTGCTGGTGCCAGTGAACTTCCGGCTCTCGGTCGACGAGGTCACCTACATCGTCGAGCAGTCCGGGGCGAGCCTGCTGCTCGTCGACCCGGAGCTCGAGGAGGCGCTCAAGGGCGTCCCGTGCGCGCGCACGGTGGTGCTCGGCGAGCAGGGCGACGAGGAGATCTACCGCTTCGGCGTCGCGCCCGTGCCGTGGGAGCCGGACGAGGACGCCACCGCGACGATCAACTACACGAGCGGCACGACCGCCCGCCCGAAGGGCGTGGAGCTGACCCACCGCAACCTGTGGGTCAACGCGACGACCTTCGGGATGCACCTCGGTGTGAGCGACCGCGACGTCTACCTGCACACGCTGCCGATGTTCCACGCCAACGGCTGGGGCATGCCGTTCGCCGTGACCGGGCTCGGCGCGAAGCACGTGGTCCTGCGCAAGGTCGACGGCGCGGAGATCCTGCGCCGGGTCGCGGCCCACGACGTCACCGTGCTGTGCGCCGCCCCGGCGGTGATCAGCGCCGTGCTCACCGCCGCCGCCGACTGGGAGGGCGAGATCCCCGGCCGCGGACGGGTCCGCATCGTCGGGGCGGGCGCACCCCCGCCCACGCGGACGATCGCGCAGGTCGAGGAGGTGCTGGGCTGGGAGTTCATCCAGATCTACGGCCTCACCGAGACCTCGCCGCTGCTGACGTTCAACCGCACGCGCGCCGAGTGGGACGACCAGCCCACCGAGGAGCGGGCGTCCCGGCTCGGGCGCGCCGGCGCCCCCGCCCTGGGCGTGAAGGTGCGGATCTCCGACGACGGCGAGGTCCTCGCCCGGTCCAACGTCGTCCTCAAGAGCTACTGGGAGCGCCCCGACGAGACCGAGAAGGTGCTGCAGGACGGCTGGTTCCACACCGGTGACGGCGGCAGCGTCGACGAGGACGGGTACGTGACGATCAGCGACCGCCGCAAGGACGTGATCATCAGCGGTGGGGAGAACGTGTCCTCCATCGAGGTCGAGGACACGCTGTTCAACCACCCCGCGGTCGCCGAGGTCGCGGTCATCGGCGTGCCCGACGAGAAGTGGGGCGAGACGATCAAGGCGCTGGTGGTGCTCGTCCCGGGGCAGCAGGTCGGCGAGGCCGAGCTCATCGAGCACTGCAAGGCCCACCTCGCGCGCTACAAGGCGCCGACGTCGATCGAGTTCCGCGAGGAGCTCGCGCGGACGGCCACCGGGAAGCTGCAGAAGTTCAAGCTGCGCGAGCAGTACTGGGAGGGCCGCGGGCGCCAGGTCAACTGAGGAGTGACCTGACGGGTCAGGTGGCGTCCGGGTCCACGGGGGCGATCTCCCCGGCGCCCAGGGGCCGGCTGGGGGTCCGCGGCGGTGGGGTCGGGGACGTCCCGTTGGTCGGCGGCGTGGCCGGCGGTGTGGCGGGCGTGGCGGGGGCCGCGGTGCCGGGCGTCGCCGAGCCGCTCCACGTGCCGTCGGCGGGCGGCTCGCTGAACAGGTTCTGGCGCACGGCGCGGCGCGGGTCGAGGTCGCGGACCGAGCGCAGGTCCTCGAGGGGCTTGCGCAGCTCGTCGAACTCGGGGCCGAGCTCCTGGCGCAGCTGGTCGCGCGCGCCGGTGGCGTAGTCGCGGATCGTGCGCACGGTGCTCGCGACCCAGGACGCGGCGGCGGGCAGGCGCTCCGGGCCCAGCACGAACAGCCCGACGAGGGCGAGCACCAGCAGCTCGGGCCAGCCGACGTTGTCGAACACCCTGCCCCCTAGAGCGTGACCTGCAGCGTCAGCGGACGGCCCTCGCGCACGACGCCGAGGCTGACGGTCTGGCCGGGCAGGTGCTCGCGCACGGCCACGACGAGCTCGTCGGCCGACGCGATCGGGCGGTCGTCGACGCGCAGGACCACGTCGCCCTCCTGCACGCCCGCGCGCGAGGCGGGCCCGCCCTGGCGGACGTTGAGGATCTGCGCGCCGTCCGCGGTGCCGTCGGTGACCGACTTGGCGTTCACCCCGAGGTCGCTGTGGGCGTAGCCGCCGGTCCGGATGATCGACTGGGCGATGGTGCGGACGTCGTCGATCGGGATGGCGAAGCCCAGCCCGATCGAGCCGCCCTCGCCGCCGCCAAGGGTGCGGATCGCGGTGTTGATCCCGACGACGGCCCCGGACGTGTCGACGAGCGCGCCGCCGGAGTTGCCGGGGTTGATCGCCGCGTCGGTCTGGATGGCGTCGATGACGGGGTTGGCCTCGGCCGACTCGGCGTCGAGGCGCACCGGGCGGTCGACGGAGCTGACGATGCCCTCGGTGACCGTGCCGGCCAGGCCGAGCGGCGAGCCGATCGCGATCACGCCGTCGCCGACGCGCAGGTCCGCCGAGCGCCCGAGCTGGGCGACCACCGGGTTCGCGACGTCGACCTTGACGACCGCGACGTCGGTGTTCGGGTCGCGCCCGACGACCCGGGCGGGCGCCCGCATCCCGGAGGCGAAGACGGCCTCGAGGCTCGCGCGCGGGTCGTTGGCCGCCAGCTCGACGACGTGGTTGTTGGTGACGATGTAGCCGTCCGGGGTGAGCACGACGCCCGAGCCGGTGCCCCCGCTGCTGCCGGCCTGCAGCTCGAGCGAGACGACCGCCGGGGCGACGCGCCCGGCGACGTCGGCGACCGAGCCCGGCGGGCGCTCGCGCCCCGCCTCGACCGGGGTGAGCGTCGCGCCCGGGTCGACGAGGCTGTCGGCACCGCCCGCGACGGCCCAGCCGACCACGCCGCCGACCGCGCCGAGCAGCAGCGCCATCACGGCCAGCAGGGCGAGCGCGGTGGGCTGGACACGGCGCCCGAGGACGAGCTCGCGGGCCGAGAGTCGCGGGCCCACCGGGCGCGCGGCCTCACCGGAGCGCGACTCCCGCAGCGCCGGACCGCCCAGCTCGGCGCCCGCGTCGGGGTCGCGCCAGGGGTCGCTGGTGGCGGTGTCGTTCTCCCAGAAGTCGTCGGGGCCCCGGTCGTCGTCCGCGGGGCGCTCGGGGCGCTGCAGCGAGGTCGCGTCCGGGCCCTCGGGGCGGCCGAACGCGGCGACCAGCGCCGGCGCGGGGGCCTCGCCCCGGCCGGGCGGGCGCGCTCGACCGGTGTCGCGCTCGCCGAAGCCGCCCTCGACGCCCGCGGGGCGGCCGAAGACGGCGGCGAGCTCGCGCTCGTCGGCGTGGTGGCCGTTGCCGTGCCCGTTCGTGTGGCCGTTCGTGTGCCCGTTCGCGGCGCCGTGCCCGTTCGCGCCGTGCCCGTTGGACTGCCCGTTGGTCTGCCCGTTGGTCTGCCCGTTGGTCTGCGCCGGACCGTGGCCGTTGGTCGCGCCGTCGGCGTGCTCGCCCGGGGTAGCGGTGTCGGCGGCGTCGGGCGTGGACCCCTGCGGGTCGGTGGGTCCGGTCATCGCGTGTCCCGGCGGGTGCGCGGGCGGGCAGGCCGCAGAAGGGTGGTGCTCATCGCCCCACCACCGTAGAGCCTCGGGGCGCGCCACGCGTCGACACCGTCACAGCGTGCGACCGCAGCGGTGAAGGGCCGGTCAGCGGACGGGCACTCAGGGAGCGCCGGGGCCCGGCAGCGCGCCGGATCGCGAGGCGGCGGTGCGGTCGCGGACCGCGAGGTCGGCGGCCGCGGCGGTGGGCGTGACGCTCGGCGCCACGGTCTGCAGAGCGGGGGCGCGCGTGGCCGCCGAGGACGGCGCGGTGCCGGACACGATGGCCGGCCCGGCGAACGCGGCGAGGGCGGCCGCGCCGACGACCACCCCGGAGCTGAGGGCCACCGGCACCCCGAGGGCGCGGCGGCGGGGCCAGCGGCGGGCGCGGTGGCCGGGCTCGTCGTGGTCCGGGTCGGCGGCGACGACGATCTCGCCGTCGGGACCGACCGCGAGGCCCGCGGGGGCCTGCGGGACGGGCGCCGCGTCGGGGATGGAGCACAGGGCGCTGATGAGCGAGCTGGGGACGGCGGGACCGCCGGCCGCGCGGACCCGGCGCCGGGCCTGCCGCTGGGCGGCGACCTCGGCGGCGCAGGACAGGCAGCGGTCGACGTGCGCGGCCGCGCGGTGGGCCGGACCGGGCGGCAGCTCGTCGTCGACGAACGCCACGACAGCGTCGAGCGCGAGATGGCCGGCCTCGGTGAACCGCCGCGACCAGCCCGAGCCCCCGGAGCGTCCGGAGATCATGCCGAGCTCCGTGAGGAGGGGTCGCGGGACTCGAGCGCTGCGCGCAGGGCCTGACGCCCGCGGTGGATGCGGCTTCGCACGGTCCCCAGTTTGACACCGAGGGTCGCCGCGATCTCCTCGTACGAGAGACCTTCCACGTCGCAGAGCACGACGGCGGCGCGGAACTCGGGCGCGAGCGCGTCGAGGGCGGCCTGCAGGTCGGGGTCGAGGTGGGCCTCGGACCAGACCTGCTCGGGGTCGGGGCCGCCGCCGGGCAGGCGGTCGGTGTCCTCGGGGAGGCCCTCCATCCGCAGCCGGGCGCGGCGGCGGACCATGTCGAGGAAGAGGTTGGTGGTGATCCGGTGCAGCCAGCCCTCGAACGTGCCGGGCTTGTAGCCGGAGAGCGACCGGAACACGCGGATGAAGGTCTCCTGCGTGAGGTCCTCGGCGTCGTGGGCGTCGCCGGTGAGGCGGTAGGCGAGGCGGTAGACCCGGTCGGCGTGCTGGCGCACGACGTCGTCCCAGGTCGGCGGCACCCACGTCCCGGTCTCGTCGAAGACGTCGTCCATGGCCGCGGGGGCGTGCTCGGGACGCTCGAGGAGAGCCGTCCCGCCCGAGGACGGCGCGCCCGAGGGGGAGACGGCGGCGGCGGGGGCGGGTCGGTCGGGCATCGGGGTGCGTGCTCCTCGGCTCGGCTGACGGCGGCCGGTCGGGGTGCCGGCGACGTGGGCACCACTCTGGCGGGCCGTCATGTCACAGGGGTGAGGTCGAGCTGAGAGGGCCCTGAGTTTCCGCAGGTGGACGTGATCCCGCCCTCACCCCGACCGTGTCGGCGGCGTGTCGGCGCGGCACGCCGGTCCCGGCCGCGACGCGATCTAGCCTGCTCCCATGGCGACGGGACGCCCGGGCGGGCGCGGCGGTGGGAGCGCGCGCGGCCCGTCCCGGCCCCTGCGTGCCGTCCGCAGGCCGGAGGCGAGCGCCCCGGTCGCCACCGACGCCCCCGGTCCCGACGAGGCCGAGGTCGCCGCCCGTGCCCGGACCCGCGTCGCCGAGCGGGCGGAGGCGTTCCTCGTCGAGGACGAGCTGCTCGCCGGGCTGCGCGCGCGCTCGGCGGAGGCGGGCGTCGTCGCCGTCTCCCCGGCGACCGCGGCCGCGCTGACCTTCCTCGCCGCCTCGACGCGGGCGCGCGCCGTCGTCGAGATCGGCACGGGCCTGGGGATCGGCACCGTCGCGCTCCTGCGCGGGATGCCCGCCGACGGGCTGCTGACCAGCATCGACCCCGACGGCGAGCGCCAGGGCCGGGCGCGCGCGGCGTGCGCCGAGGCGGGGTTCCCGCCCGGGCGCGTCCGGATGATCAAGGGGACGTCGCGGCAGGTGCTGCCGAAGCTCTCGGACGCCGGCTACGACCTCGTCGTCGTCGACGGCGTGACCACCGAGATGCCCCGCGACCTCGAGGCGTCGCTGCGCCTGCTGCGCCCGGGCGGCGTGGTGGTCGTCGACGACGTGCTCTGGGCGGGTCGGCTCGCCGACCCGGTGCGCCGCGAGGCCGTCGCGGGCGCGCTGCGCGAGACCGTGCGGGTCGTCCGGGAGGACGAGCGCCTCGTGCCGCTGGTGCTGCCGATCGCCGACGGCCTGCTCTGCGCGGCCCTGCGCGAGCCGTCAGGCGCGTGACGCGCAGAACTCCACGAGCGTCCGGGCGGCGAAGCCCGTCGCGCCCTTGGCGACCTCCTCGTGCGGGCTGTCGCAGCGCGCGGGCCCGGCGATGTCGAGGTGCGCCCACGGCCGCCCGTCGGTGAAGCGGCGCAGGAACAGGGCCGCCGCGATGGCGCCCGGCCCGCCGGGGGCCTGGCGGACGTCGGCGATGCGGGAGTCGACGTCGGGGTCGAGGTCGGCGGTCAGCGGCATCGGCCACCACGCCTCGCCGGTGCCCTCGCCGGCCGCGACGATCGCCGCGCGCAGGGCCGGGTCGCTGGCGAAGACCCCGCCGGTGCGCACGCCGAGGGCGACCTTCATCGCCCCGGTGAGCGTGGCGACGTCGACGACCACGTCGGGCGCCAGTTCCTCGAGGGCGTAGGCGATCGCGTCGGCGAGCACCATGCGGCCCTCGGCGTCGGTGTTGGTGACCTCGGTGGTGGTGCCGCCGCGGTGGCGCACGATGTCACCCGGGCGGTACGCCGACCCGGAGACGTGGTTCTCGGCGAGCGGGACCAGCCCGGTGACCCGCACCGGCACGCCCAGCCGCGCGACCGCCCGGAGCGCGGCGACGACGGCGGCGCCGCCCGCGCAGTCGGTGCGCATGTCCGCCATGCCGGCGTTCGGCTTGATCGAGATGCCGCCGGTGTCGAAGGTGATGCCCTTGCCGACGAGGACGACGTGGTCGGTTGCGCCCTCCGGGGTCCACGCCAGCTCGAGGAACCGGGGCGGGCGCGACGAGCCGCCGCCGACGGCGAGGACGCCGCCGAAGCCCTCCGCGGCGAGCCAGTGCTCGTCGCGGACGGTGACCCGGAGGCCCTCGGCGTCGGCGACCAGCGCGGACGCGGTGTCCGCGAACCAGGCCGGCGACTTGGCGCCCGAGGGCGTGTCGGCCAGGTCGCGGGCGCGGGCCGTGGCCGTGGCGAGCTCGACGGCTCGCTCGACCGCGCCGCGGTGCTCGCCGGGGACGCCGACGTGCACCCGCAGGCGCAGCGGGGTGCCGTCGGACTTCACGGCGAACCGGTGGGAGCCGAGGACGACGCCGAGCGCCAGCGCGGCCCAGTCGTCGGCCGAGGTCGGCGCGTCCTCGGGACGGTCGGGGCGCAGGACGGCGACGCGCTCGTCGCCGGTGCCCAGGGCGCTCGCCGGGGCGTCGCGGACGGCGCGGACCGCGGCGGCGCCGGCGGAGCGCCAGTCCCGCGCGCGGCCCTCCCCCACGCCGACCAGCCAGCTCGCCGGGGCCGAGGGACCAGCACCGGGCAGCGCGGCGACCGAGCCCGCCGAGGGCCGCCAGCCCGGCGGGGCACCCTCGACGGCCCCCTCGACGGCACCGTCACCGGCGTCGTCGGAGGTGTCGTCGGAGGTGTCGTCCGCGGTCTCGCCGTCGTCGGCGCGCTCGTCACGCCGCCGCCAGCGCACGGTGGCGGCACTCTCGGCGCCGTCACCGGGAGGGACGTCGGTGGTGAGGACGGCGAGCGGGGTGGGCAGCGCCGGTGCCGCGTACTGCGCAGCGACGTCCTGCGCAGCGACCGCGGGGCCGGCGCCGTCCCGCCCCGCGGAGGTCGGGGTGCTCAGCCGACCACGCCCTGCAGAGCCTCTCGCAGGTCGCCCGCCTCGTCCGCCGTCATCTCGACGACGAGGCGCCCCCCACCCTCGAGAGGCACGCGCATCACGATGCCGCGCCCCTCCTTGGTGACCTCGAGGGGACCGTCACCGGTCCGGGGCTTCATGGCCGCCATAGCGTGCTCCCTCCACGAGCTGGTCGTCTTCGTCCCCCGTGTCGCCCGAGAGGGCGGCCGGGGAGCGAGCGCCGTGTGACAAGCGACGATTCTTCCCTATGGACCCGACAGGCACGACACCGGAGCGATCACCCGGGCGTGTCCGCCCCGGTCAGGCGCCCGCCCGACCGGCCGCAGGGGCACCCGACGGCGTCACGGCGCGGAAGCAACCGGCGACGTGGTCGTCGACCATCCCGGTGGCCTGCATCATCGCGTAGCACGTCGTCGGCCCCACGAACCGGAAGCCGCGGGCGCGTAGGGCCTTGGCCATCGCGGTCGACTCCGGCGTGGTGGCGGGGACGTCCTCGAAGCCCACCGGCGGCGCCTCCCGCGCGGGCGGGGCGAACGACCAGAGCAGCGTGTCGAGGTCCTCGCCGCGCTCGGCGAGCCCGAGCACGGCACGGGCGTTGGCGATCGTCGCCTCGATCTTGGCGCGGTTGCGGACGATCCCGGCGTCGGCGAGCAGGCGCTCGACGTCGTCGTCGCCGAAGCGGGCCACCGCCTCCGGGTCGAAGTCGGCGAACGCGGCCCGGAACGCCGGGCGCTTGCGCAGCACGACCAGCCACGAGAGCCCCGACTGGAATGCCTCGAGGCTGATCCGCTCGTACAGCGCGTCGCGTCCGCGCAGCTCACGGCCCCACTCGGTGTCGTGGTAGTCCGCGAGCAGCCCGTCCCCGGCGCCCCAGGGGCAACGGCCGACCCCGTCGGGACCGACCACGGCCGCACTCACCGGGGAGGTCATCGGGCGCTCTCGCACCGCCGGGCGAACGTGTCGAGCGAGCGCTGCACGCCCCACGCGAACGCCGGCTTCACCAGCGGCCAGCCCAGCGCGCCGAGGGGGCCGAGCGGCAGGTCGAGCTGCTCGCTCCACACGAACGTCGAGGCCTCGCGCCCGTCGTCACCCCGGCGCTCCAGCACGCTGAACACGCCGCTGCCGCGCACGACGGCCCCGGTGTGGCGCACGGTCGCGCGGTGCGGCGGGTCCCAACCGACGATCTCCATGGTGTCGGTGACGCCCAGCGGCCCCACACCCGTGGTCGCGGCCAGCTCGGAGCCGACGCTGACGCCGTCCCCGCGCGTGACCCGCACCGACGTGCCGAGCATCCACTCGCCCTGGGCCTCCCAGTCGGTGACCTGCCGCCAGACCGTCTCGACGGGCGCGTCGACGTCCACGGACAGCGTGATCTCTCGTCGCGCCATGCCTCTCCTCTGCTCGTCAGCGGAGGGGTTCCGCCGACGCTGAGTGTCCGTACGTGCGCTCGGCCGAACCCGCCGGGGGCGTCGGGTCGGTGGGCGTCGGGTCGGCGAGCCCGGTGCCGTTGGTCCGCAGGACCGCGGCGGGCTCGACGGCCGGGCGGGCGGGCTCCCCGCCCTCCATCGCGTCGACGCGCGCCCGCAGCGCGTCGACCTCGGCGGCCAGACGCTCGAGCGCCCAGTCGACCTCGCTGCACTTGTAGCCGCGCAGGGTCTGCTGGAAGCGCAGGTCGCGCACGTCGCCGCCGGTGAGGTCGCGCGCGGGCAGCCGCGTCGGCGTGGCGCCGGGCGGCATCGGGGCCAGCTCCTCGCCGCGGCCGAAGACGAACGCCGCCAGCAGGTAGACCGCGGCGGCCACGAGGCCGACCACGATCACGTACACCAGCGCGCTCCCCATGGGCCCCGATGGTAGGTGGAGACCCCGACAGGGAGACGAAGCGGAGCGGAGCTCGACCCATCGACAGGTCCCTGTCAGCTCCCGGTGGCGCGCAGTGTCGCGAGCGGCGGGCGGTCGGTGGTGGCGACGATCTGCTCGTCGGGAAGCCAGTCGCCGTCGACGGGCACGAACTGCGTGAGCGGGTCCGCGCCGGGGTGCCCGGGCACGCAGCGGCGCACGACGGCGTCGAGCACCTCCGCGGCCGTGGCGCCCAGCGCGCGCAGGGTGCGGTGGCGGTGCTTGCGGACGCCGAGGTCGACCTGGGCGATGGCGTCGAGCCCGCGCTCGCGGTGGGTGTCGAGCAGCAGCCCGATCTCGACGCCGTAGCCCGCGGCGAACGGCAGCGACTCGAGCAGCTCGCGGGTCGCGGCGTACTCGCCGCCGAGCGGCTGCACGACCCCGGCGAGCTCGGGGCGCAGGGCGGCGAGCGCCGGGCGTGCGGTGAGCTCGGTGACGCGCCCGCCGCCGGTCAGCGCCGCGTCGGCGTCCGCCATCCCGGAAGACGGAAGCCTCAACGGCCGGTGGTAGAAGCCCTTGACCAGCGCGACGCCGTCGACGGTGAGCAGCGGTCCGAGCAGGTTGACGACGAAGTCGGGGCCGAGGTCGACGAGGTCGGAGTCGAGGAAGACGACGAGGTCGCCCGACGTCGCGGCCAGCGAGCGCCAGAGCACCTCGCCCTTGCCCGGGCGCACCGGCACCCCGGGCAGCACCGCGTCGCGCGCCACCACCCGCGCCCCGGCCTCCCGCGCCCGGGCGACGGTGGCGTCGGTGGACCCCGAGTCGACGACGAGGAGCTCGTCGACCAGCGTCCCGAGCAGCGGACGCACGGCGGCCACCACGCCCCCGACGGTGGCCTCCTCGTCGAGCGCCGGCAGCACCACCGACACCGTGCGACCGGCCTTCGCGACGGTCAGACCGGCGGCGGTCCAGGGCGGCCGGGCCCACGTCCGGCGGGCGAACCAGTCCTCGGTGCCTGCCCTCACGCTGCGTTCTGCTCCTCGTCTCGGGACCCTGGAGATCGTGTATCAAGACGGCATGGCGAGCGCCGCGGCCGAGGACGCCCTCACGCACATCGTGCTCCGCGGTCGGCACCTCCGCCGTGACCGCGCCCTCATCATGGCGATCGTCAACCGCACGCCCGACTCGTTCTACGACCAGGGCAGCACGTGGGCGCCCGAGGACGCCCGCAAGGCGATCGACGACGCGGTCGCGGCCGGCGCCGACGTGGTCGACCTCGGCGGAGTACCCGCGAGCCCGGGTCCCGAGGTGTCGGTCGCCGAGGAGCTCGACCGGCTCCTGCCCACCCTGACCTGGACCCGCGAGCAGCACCCCGACCTCGCGATCAGCGTCGACACCTACCGCGCCGAGGTCGCCCAGGCCTGCCTCGCCGCGGGCGCCGACCTCGTCAACGACAGCTGGGCGGGCTGGGACCCGGACATCCTGCCGGTCACCGCGCGCTACGGGGCGGGCTACGTCTGCGCGCACACCGGCGGGCTCACCCCGCGCACCGACCCGGTTCGGCCGGTCTACGACGACGTCGTCGGCGACGTGGTCGCGGTCACCACCGCGCTGGCCGAGCGCGCCGTGGCCGCCGGCGTGCCGCGCGAGGGCCTCCTGCTCGACCCCACCATCGACTTCGGCAAGAACACCCGGCAGAGCCTCGAGGTGCTCCGCGGCCTGCCGCGCCTCGTGGCGACGGGGACGCCGGTGCTGCTCGCGATGTCCAACAAGGGCGTCGTCGGCGAGACCCTCGACGTGCCGCTGCACGGGCGCCTGACGGGCACGCTCGCCGCGACGGCGCTGGCCGCGGCGGCCGGGGTGACGATGGTGCGCGCCCACCAGGTCGAGGAGACCCGCCAGACCCTGGAGATGGTCGCGAGCGTGCTCGGCGACCGGCCCCCGTCGCGCGCGGAACGCTGGACGTGATGCACCGGGTCTGGCCGCTGCCGGCCCCCGGAGTCGACCCAGTGCTCGACGACGCCGGGCTCGAGGAGCTCTACACCTACCCCGCTGGTTCTTCGGTCCGGGACTCCTGGCTCGCGGTGAACTTTGTCAGCTCCCTCGACGGCGGCATCGAGGTCGAGGGCCGGTCGAGGGGGCTCTCGACGCCGGCCGACCGGCGGGTGTTCGCGCTGGCCCACGACCTCGCCGACGTCGTGCTGCTCGGCGCCGGGACCGCGGTCGCCGAGGACTACCCCGGCCTGCGCCCGGACACCGCGACCGCCGCGCGCCGCGCCCGCCACGGCCTCGCGCCGGTGGCCCCGCTGGCGCTGGTCACGTCCGGGTCGCTGCCGCCCGACGCCACGAGCCTCGTCGACGTCGCGGTCCCGTCGATCGTGGTCACGTCGGCGGCCGGCGCGGCGAAGCGGCAGGCGTGGGAGGACGCGGGCGCCGAGTTGCTCGTCGCCGGTGACGAGGACGTCGACCTCGCCGACGCGGTCGCGCAGCTCGCCGCGCGGGGGCTGCGCCGGATCGACTGCGAGGGCGGGCCCGGGATCGTCGGGACGCTGCTCGCGCGCGACCTCGTCGACGAGATCCGGCTGAGCTACGCGCCGTTCGCCGTCGCCGGGCAGGCCGCACGGATGGCGCGCACCGACGAGGCGCTCAGCCCGCCCGCCGCGTTCGACGTCGGGTCACTGCTGGTCGACGACGGCACGCTGCTGGTGCGCTACCTCCGGCGACGCTAGGGCGTCCAGGGCCCCGTCGACCGTGGTGGCGCGCACGACGCCCGCCATCCCGCGGGCGGACACGAACCCGGTCCCGACGAGGCTCTCCAGCCAGGTGAACAGCGGGTCGTAGAACCCGTCGGGATCGAGCACGACGACGGGCTTGTCGTGCATGCGCAGGTACCCCGACGTCCAGGCCTCGAACAGCTCCTCGAGCGTGCCGAGCCCGCCGGGCAGGGCGAGCATCGCGTCGCTGCGCGCGTCCATCTCGCCCTTGCGGGTGCGCATGTCGGCGACGACGACGAGCTCGTCGGCCTGGTCGTCGGCGACCTCACGCTCCACCAGCGCCTCGGGGATGACGCCGACCGTCCGTGCCCCGCCCTCGCGCGCGGCCCGGGCGACGGCGCCCATCATCGACACGCGCCCGCCGCCGGAGACGAGGCTCCAGCCGCGCGCCGCGATCGCCGCGCCGACCTCGCCGGCCAGCGCGATCGCGGGCTCGGGGACGGGCCCCGACGCACAGAACACGCAGACCGCGAGCGGCCTCATGAACCGACGACCTCGCGGAAGCCCTCCTCGACGATCTTCACGACCTCGTCGATGTCGTCGGTGAGGTGGATGAGGTCGACGTCGCGCGGGCTGATCGTCCCGGCCTCGACGGCGGGCCCCTTCAGCCACTCGAGCAGACCGCTCCAGTAGGCGGTGCCGAGCAGGACCACGGGGAATCGGGTGACCTTGCCGGTCTGCACGAGCACCAGCGCCTCGAACAGCTCGTCGAGCGTCCCGAAGCCGCCGGGCAGGCATACGAACGCCTGGGCGTACTTGACGAACATCGTCTTGCGGGCGAAGAAGTAGCGGAACCCGACGCCGAGGTCGACCCAGGGGTTGAGCCCCTGCTCGAACGGCAGCTCGATGCCCAGGCCCACCGAGAGCCCGCCGGCCTCGGATGCGCCGCGGTTGGCGGCCTCCATCGCGCCCGGGCCGCCGCCGGTGATGACGGCGTAGCCGGCACGGACCAGCGCCCCGCCCAGCTCCATGCCGAGGGCGTAGTCGGGGTGCTCGCGGGGCGTGCGGGCCGACCCGAACACGGTGACCGCGCGCGGGATCTCGGCGAGGACGCTGAAGCCCTCGACGAACTCCGCCTGGATGCGCTGCAGGCGCCACGCGTCGGAGTGCACCCAGTCGATCGGGCCGCGCGAGTCGAGCAGGCGCTGGTCGGTGGTCGAGCTCAGCCGGGCCGGGTCGCGGTGCTCCGGGCGACGGCGGTCGATGGTCGTCGGGCGGGGCGCCGTCGCGTCCTGGCCCGCCGGGTCGTCGTGGAGCATGCCGTCGAGCGTAGGAGCCCGACCCGAACGGGGCCGGACCACGGGGTTCACAGCGGTTCACGGTTTGCGACGTCGCGGGGCGTGGCACGCCCTGGTTGAAAGACGAACTTCTCCTCAGGAGGCACCACCGTGGCGGTCACGCCCAAGGTCGCGATCATCTACTACAGCTCGACCGGCACCATCCACTCGCTGGCCTTGGAGTACGCGAAGGGCCTGGAGGGTGCGGGCGCCGAGGTGCGCCTGCGCAAGGTGCACGAGCTGGCGCCGCCGGAGGCCATCGCGTCGAACGAGGCGTGGGCCGCCCACGCCGAGGCCACCGCGGACGTCCCCGAGGCCACCGCGGACGACGTGCTGTGGGCCGACGCCGTCGTGTTCGGCACGCCCACCCGCTACGGCAACGTGGCCGCGCAGCTCAAGCAGTTCATCGACACCCTCGGCCCGCAGTGGGCGCAGGGCCAGCTCGCCGACAAGGTCTACTCGGGGTTCACCTCGACCTCGACCGCCCACGGCGGGCAGGAGTCGACGCTGCTCGCGCTCTACAACACGTTCCACCACTTCGGCGGCGTGACCGTGACCCCGGGCTACACCGACCCGATCCAGTTCCAGGTCGGCAACCCCTACGGCCCGTCGCACGTCGACGGCCAGGGCTCCATCCCGATCTCCGAGGAGACGCGCCAGGCCACGCAGTACGCCGGCCAGCGCATCGCGACGGTGACGCGCCAGCTCGTCGCCGGCCGTGCCGAGGTCGCCGCGATCTGAGGCTCGCCCGGTCCTGACCGAAGGGCACCTTCGCTCGATCTATCCGAGCGAAGGTGCCCTTCGCTCGGAACGGGACGGGCTCAGGCGCGCGTGAGGTAGGTGCGCAGGACGTCGCACGCCTCGGAGATCGCGCCGACCGGCACCGACTCCTCGCGGGTGTGGGCGAGGTTCGGGTCGCCGGGGCCGAAGTTCAGGGCCGGGATGCCGAGCGCGGCGAAGCGGGCGACGTCGGTCCACCCGTACTTGGCGACGGGCACGGTGCCGGTCGCCGCGACGAAGCCGGCCGCCGCCGGCGCCGCCAGCCCCGGCAGCGCGCCCGGGGCCGCGTCGGTCTCGGTGAGCGCGAAGCCCGCGAAGACGTCGGCAACGTGCGCGCGGGCGTCGTCGAGGGTGCGGTCGGGCGCGAAGCGGAAGTTGACGGTCACCTCGCAGGCGTCGGGCACGACGTTGCCGGCCACGCCGCCCGCGATCCTCACGGCCTGCAGGCCCTCGCGGTAGCGGCAGCCGTCGATGTCGACCTCGCGCGCCTCGTACGCCGCCAGCCGCGCCAGCACCGGCGCCGCGGCGTGGATCGCGTTCTCGCCGAGCCACGAGCGCGCCGAGTGCGCCCGCCGGCCCCCCGTGCCCACCACCACGCGGAGCGTCCCCTGGCACCCCGCCTCGACCTGCCCGGACGTCGGCTCGCCGAGCAGCGCGAGGTCGGCGTCGAGCCAGTCGCGGTGCTCACGCTCGAGGCGCCCGAGGCCGTTGCGCGCCGACTCGATCTCCTCGCAGTCGTAGAGCACGAGCGTGACGTCGTGGGCGGGCTCGGTGACCGCGGCGGCGAGGTGGGTCATCACCGCCACCCCGGACTTCATGTCGCTCGTCCCGCAGCCGTAGAGGGTGCCGCCGTCGCGGCGCGAGGGGACGTTGTCGGCGATCGGCACCGTGTCCAGGTGCCCGGCGAGCAGCACCCGGCGCGGGCGTCCCAGGCGGGTGCGGGCGAGGACGGCCTGCCCCGAGCGCAGCAGCTCCAGGTGCGGCGCCTGGCTCGCCAGCGCGGCCTGCACGGCGTCGGCGAGCGCCTCCTCGTTCCCGGACACGCTCGGCACGTCGACCAGTGCCGCGGTCAGCGACACGGGGTCGGCCAGCAGGTCGAGGGTGACGGGAGGAGCGCTCACGCCGCCCGAGGCTAACCGGGTGGTCGGTCTGCTGGAGTGAGGGCTCGTCTCATCGAGCGGCGGGACGGCGTCCGAGCACGACGAGCGCGCCCGCCACGAGCACCACGGCGAGCACGGGCACCGCCCACGGGAGCACCCCGAGCACCAGCGCCGCCACCGCCGCGCCGACCAGCACCGCCGCCAGCTGCTTGAGCGCGACGATCCGCCCCCGCGGGCCGCCGGCGACGAGCGCCGCCATCGCCCCGGTCAGCGTGCCCGTCAGGTAGGTCGTGGACTCCCCCAGCCGCAGCGCGGTGCTGCTCTGCCCACCCATCGCGGCGGCGGCCACCGCCAGCAGCACCAGCGTCGGCACCCCCGGCACGGCCCAGGCCCCCGCCAGCACCCCCAGGACGACCAGCTCGACGACCAGCGGGGCACCGACGGCCTCGGATCGGCGCCGCCAGGCGAACGACCAGACCGCCACCCCGGCCGCGAACCCGAGCACGGCCACCAGCGGCGGCCACACCGCGGTCGCGTCCCCGCGGCCGGCCGCGCCGCCGACGGTGACGAGGTTGCCGGTCACGACGCCGGCGAACGGCCCGCCGAGGCTCGTCACGGCCCACAGGTCGACGACGCCGGACGCCGCCGCGAGCAGCGTCGACGCGGTCGCGACCCGCGACGCGGCGCGCTCGGTCACCTGACCTCCAGGAGTGGGCGGCCGATAGCCTGGCGCACGATGAGCACTCCCGCTGCCCCGCGTTCCTCCCGCGCCGTCGGCGTCGGCCTCGCCACCGTGGCCCTCGACGGCACCGTCCTCGACACCTGGTATCCGCTGCCCGAGCTCTCGGACGCGGCGGACGGCATGGCCGAGGAGCCGGGCACCGTCGTCGTGCCGGCCGGCGAGCTCGAGCCCTCCCTGGTCGAGGCGCTCGGCACCGACGAGGCCCGCGGCGTCGAGGTCGTCGCCGTGCGCACCGTCGCCGACCTCACCGGCCCGCCCGCGTCGGCCTACGACGCCTACCTGCGGCTGCACCTCATCTCGCACCGCCTGGTCCGGCCCCACGGCGTCGACCTCACCGGCATCTTCGGCCACCTCGCCAACGTCGTGTGGACCAACCACGGCCCCTGCCCGGTGCCGGAGTTCGAGCGCGTCCGCGCCCGGCTGCGGGCCCGCGGTCCGGTCACCGTGTACTCGGTCGACAAGTTCCCGCGCATGGTCGACTACGTGATCCCCACGGGCGTGCGGATCGGCGACGCCGACCGCGTGCGCCTCGGCGCGCACCTGGCCAGCGGCACCACCGTGATGCACGAGGGCTTCGTCAACTTCAACGCCGGCACGCTCGGCACCTCGATGGTCGAGGGGCGTATCTCCGGCGGCGTCGTGGTCGGCGACGGCTCCGACGTCGGCGGCGGCGCGTCGATCATGGGGACGCTCTCCGGCGGCGGCAAGGAGGTCATCTCGATCGGCGAGCGCTGCCTGCTCGGGGCCAACGCCGGCATCGGGATCTCCCTCGGCGACGACTGCGTCGTCGAGGCCGGCCTCTACGTCACCGCGGGCACCCGCGTGACGCTGGACGACGGGAGCGTCGTCAAGGCCGCCGAGCTCTCCGGGCGCTCCGGGCTCCTGCTGCGCCGCGACTCCGTCAGCGGCACCGTGCACGCCCTGCCGCGCACCGAGGGCGCGAAGGTCGAGCTCAACGCGGCGCTGCACGCGAACGACTGATCCCCTCAGAACGGGGGTGGGTCACCGAGGGCGTGGTCGACCGGCGGCGTCGACGCGGGTCGGGTCGTCCTCCCACCGACGGTGGCGGTGAAGCGCCGTCGCCAGTCGTCCAGGTGCTCGCTGTCGGTGGCGTGGTCGGGCCAGCCGTCGTCGGGCAGCGGTCGCGGTCGATCCGCAGGGCTCGGGGCGGGGAGCGACCGCAGGATGCGCGGGGGCCCGGTCGTGTAGATGAGCCCGGCGCGGGTCCGGATGACGAACCAGCCCGGGATCGGCTGGCGCACGTGCCAGCCGGCGAGGTGCTTGACGCGGTGATCGTGGGTGCACCAGGCGCCGAGGTTCCAGGTCACGGTGGGGCCGCCGCGCCCGTGGTCGCGGGTGTGGTCGATCTCGGCGCGGTGGGCGGCGCGACGGCACCACGGCACGACGCAGTGCCGGTCGCGGGCGCGGGTCCAGCGGTCGGCTTCGGCGCCGGGCCGGCGGCGTCGCCACTGATCGGGCCCGCTGCCCGCGTCCGGAGGCGTCCCCAGCGCGCCGTCGCGCTGCAGCGCGGCAACGCGCTGCCGGAGCTCGGCGAGCAGCGGCGCCCAGGGAGGGTGGTCGTACGGGTTCAGGGCGGCGAGCAGCGTCGTCGGAACCTGGAGTTCGACGATCGCGCCGGTCCGGGTCGCGCCCGGTGCTCGCCCCCGCGTGCGGGGGCCGGCTGGTCGGCTGCGGGCGAGCAGGACGTGGTGGAGGTGCCCGTCGCCGTCGACGAGCACGACGCGCCATTCGCCGTGGTGACGGGCGTGGACGAGGTCGCGCGCCACGGCGGCAGTGACCGCGCCGTAGCCGGGCACGCTGGCGGGATGCTCGTCGAGCCCGAGCGCGGTGGACAGGCGGAGCCGGACCTCGACGGTGCCGTGCCGCAACCGCCCGTCCCGCCGCTCCGGCTCCTGCTCCGGCTCGCCGGACAGGCCGGGCACGCCGGGCAGGCCAGGGAGGTCCACGGCGCCCTGGGCGTCGGGTGAGCCCGGCGCCGGCACCGACAGCTCGAGGTCGTGACGACCGCTCCCGGTCTCGTGGCCGGCCTCGTCGTCCGCCTCGCCGTCAGCCTCGCCGTCAGCCTCGTCGTCAGCCTCGTCGTCAGCGCTGTCGTCCTCGGGGCCACTCTCGTGCGGTCCATCAACCGGCCCGCCGTCGTCCGGCCCGCCACCGTCCGGCCCGTTGTCCGGCCGGTCGTCAGGTCCGTGATCGGGCCCGCCGTCGTCGGGGTCGTCGGGGTCGTCGGGGTCGTCGGGGCGCTGGAGGGCGTGGTACTCGGCGGCGAGCAGGGCCACGAGGTCGTCGTCGGTCATCCCGGCGGTGGAGCCGTCGAGCAGACGAGTGCCGACCTGCAGGCGCAGCTGGTTGATCGGGATCAGCACTCCCTGCCCGCGCACCTGCGCGGCCAGGGCCTCCACCCGCGCCATCGACGCGATCCCGTCCGCCGCGGGCGCATCGGCCAGCGACAACGTCTCCGTCCCTGACGGGTTGCACACCAACCCCACCCGCCCCCGCGCCTCCGCCCGCTTCCGTCGCCGCTCCGCCCAGTCCGGGTCGATCGCCACCACGACCTCGCTGAGCCGCTCCCGCAGCGCCATCACCGGCATGCCGGCCGCCTCGGGCAGCACCTCGGCCACCGCGAGCCGGGCGTGGTCCTCGGACAGGTCGGCCACGCCCTCGCTGATCGCGCGGACCTTCGGCTCGTCGAGCGTGCCCGACCACAACGCCTCACCCAGCACCGGCAACCGGCAGAACAGGTCCTCGGCCAGCTCCAGGCGCCGCGACGCGGTGGTGCGCGCACACCCCAGCACGGCGGCGACCTCGTCGCCGGAGAACTCGTCCGAGCTCGGCAACCGCCGCGGGCGCCCCTCGGCGTCCTCGGTGGCCATCCCCAGCTCCCGCAGCCCGGCCAGCAGCTGGGCCTCGGCGCGGTTGTGCACCGCGAACCGGGCCCGCACGAACGCCGCCAGCTCCGGGCCGTCCAAGGTGCTCGGATCGACCGTGTCCAACAGCGCATGAAGATCGGCGTCGGGAGCACGACCAGCCAACCGGGCCACCAGCCCGGGCCGCTGATCCTGCTCCACGCTCACGGGAAGAACGCTAGGACCGACCCCCGACAACGCCGCCCGAGAAACCCCAGGACAAAGCCCCACAGCAGGTCACGGAACGGTAACGATCCGCTCGGGCCTCTCCTTCGGGGCGGGTCGGGCCGACCGCACGACGTCCTCGCGAGCGAGTTCACGCTCGGGGTCACCCGCCCCTCCGACGTCCTCGGCCGGGCCCTCACGGAGATCGCCGGGACCACCCCTGCGCACGGCGCCCCGCGACCCTGACTCGTAGGGTGGGCGTGTGGACGTCGAGATCACTCGTCTGCCCGGCATCGGCACGAAGCAGGAGTTCGACACCGCGTCCGGACGGCGGATCGGGGTCCTGACCCACCGCGACGGTCACCGCGAGCTGCTCGTCTCCGCGCGGGAGGACCCGGACGCCTGCAGCGCGTCGGTGGCCCTGTCCGACGCGGAGGGCCAGGCCCTGGGCACGCTGCTGGGCGCGCCGAACCTCGTCGCGCAGCTGCAGGACCAGCAGCGCGAGGTCGAGGGCATCAGCACCGCGCAGTTCCCGGTCGGCGCCGGGTCGCCCTACGACGGGCGCACGCTGGGCGACACCGCGATGCGCACGCGCACCAGCACCTCGATCGTCGCCGTCGTGCGCGACCACGTCGTGTCGCCCTCGCCGGGCCCGGAGTTCGTGTTCCGCGCCGGCGACCTCGTCGTCGTGGTCGGCACCGGCGAGGGGCTGGGGCAGGCCGCGTCGATCCTCGAGGACGGCTGACCTGCACACCACCGCCCTCTCGCTGATCGAGCTGGGCGCGCTGTTCTTCGGTCTCGGCGTGCTCGGGCGGCTCGCCGGGCGCCTGGGCATCTCGCCGGTCCCGCTCTACCTGCTCGGCGGGCTGGCGTTCGGCTCGGGCGGGCTGCTGCCGCTCGAGGGCATCGAGCCGTTCACGGGCCTCGCGAGCGAGGTCGGGGTGGTGCTGCTGCTCCTGCTCCTCGGGCTCGAGTACTCGGCGTCCGACCTGGTCGGCGGCCTGCGCCGGTCGTGGCTCGCCGGGGTCGTCGACATGGTGCTCAACGCCGCGCCGGGCGCGGTCACCGCGCTGATCCTCGGGTGGGGCCCGCTCGGCGCGCTCGCGATGGCCGGCGTGACGTGGGTGTCGTCGTCCGGGATCGTCGCGAAGCTGCTCGAGGAGCTGGGGCGCCTCGGCAACCGCGAGACGCCCGCCGTGCTCTCGGTCCTCGTCATGGAGGACCTCGCGATGGCCCTCTACCTGCCGATCACCACGGCCGCCCTCGCCGCGCTCGGCTTCGTCGCCGGCCTGCGCACGGTCGCGATCGCGCTGGCGCTGCTCGTCGTCGTGCTCGTGGTGGCGCTGCGGTTCGGCCGGGTGGTGTCGGCGGTCGTCGAGTCGCCGACCTCCGAGGTGTTCCTGCTGCGGGTGTTCGGCATCGCGCTGCTGGTCGCCGGCATCGCCTCGCAGCTGCAGGTCTCCGCGGGCGTCGGCGCGTTCCTGCTCGGGATCGCGATCTCCGAGGACACCGCCGAGAGCGCCACGCGCGTGCTCGCCCCGCTGCGCGACCTGTTCGCCGCCGTGTTCTTCGTGGTGTTCGGGCTCAACACCGACCCCGCGCAGATCCCCGCCGTGCTGCCGGCGGCGATCGCACTGGCGATCGTGTCGACGGCCACGAAGGTCGCCGCCGGCTGGTTCGCGGCGCGCCAGATCGGGGTCGGGCGCCTGGGACGGTGGCGCGCGGGCGCGGTGCTCGTCGCGCGCGGGGAGTTCTCGATCGTCATCGCGGGGCTCGCGCTGACCACCGGGTCCGTCGACCCCGGCCTCGCTCCGCTGGCGACGACGTACGTGCTGCTCATGGCCGTCCTGGGCCCGGTCGCCGCGCGCGTCGTCGAACCGGTGCACGCGGCGGTCACGCGTCGGCTGCGTCCGTCTCCCTCGTGACCAGCCGGTCGCGCAGCACGTTCTTGCGGATCTTCCCGGACGCGGTCACGGGCATGACGTCGACGAGGTGCCAGCTCGCGGGCGTCTTGAACGCGGCGAGGTGCGCCCGGCACCAGGCGTGCAGCTCCTCGCCGGTCGGGACGGCGTCGGCCGCGGGGCGCACGAACGCGGCGACCGTCTCGCCCCAGTGCGGGTCGGGGCACCCGACGACCGCGACCTCGGCGACGGCGGGGTGGCCCTGGAGCAGCTCCTCGATCTCGCGGGGGTAGATGTTCTCGCCGCCCCGGATGATCATGTCCTTGATCCGGCCCTCGACGCGCAGCGTGCCCGCCCGGTCCATCGAGGCGAGGTCGCCGGTGTGGTACCAGCCGGCCGCGTCGAGCACGGCGGCGGTCGCCTCGGGGCGGGCGTAGTAGCCCTCCATGACGAGGTAGCCGCGCACGCAGAGCTCGCCGACGGTGCCGACGGGCACGGCCTCGCCGCCGACCGGGTCGGCGATCTTGACCTCGGTGTGCGGGAGCGGCGACCCGAGCGTGCCGAGGCGGACGTCGTCAGAGTCGTCGGGCGCGGTGGCGGTGACGATCGGGGCGGTCTCGGTGGTGCCGAAGACGATCGACATCCGGCCGCCGATCCGCGCCTCGACCTCGCGGCCCACCTCCGGCGGCACCGGCGACCCGCCGGCGAACAGGCAGCGCAGCGAGGAGGTGTCGCGGGTCGCGAGGTCGGGGTGGGCGAGCAGGGCGATGAGCATCGTCGGGACGCCGCCGGAGATCGTGGCACGCTGCGACTCGATCAGCGCCAGCTGCAGCGCCGGGTCGAACACCGTGAGGTAGACGATCGTCGCGCCCGTCGTGAGCGTGCCGAGCACCCCCATCCCGCAGCCCGCGGTGTGGAACAGCGGCATCGGCCACACGCACACGTCGCCCGGGCCGACGCTCATCCGCTGCAGGGTCAGGCGGGCGTTCTCGAGCATCGCGTGGTGGCGCAGCAGCACGCCCTTGGGGAACCCGGTGGTGCCCGACGTGTACTGGATCTGGACCCGGTCGTCGGGGCGCACCGAGGGCAGCTCCTGCTCCGGGTCGCCGCCAGCCACGAACGCGTCGAAGTCGGCCAGGTCGACGACCTCGCGCAGGTCGGGCAGGTCGTCGCGGACCTCGGCGACGATGTCGGCCATCGGGTTGCCGCGGTGGCTCGCGACGTGGAACAGGCCAGCGCTGCGCGACTGGCGCAGCACGTAGGCGATCTCGCCGGCCTGGTAGGCCGGGTTGGCGGTGACGAGCACCAGCCCGGCGAGCGCCGCCCCGTACTCGAGCTCGATCCACTCCAGCGAGTTGCCCGACCACACGGCCACGTGCTCGCCCGGCCGGAACCGGCCCAGCAGGGCGCGGGCGACGGCTTCGGCGCGCCCCAGCAGCTCGCCGTAGGTCAGCGTCCGCAGCGGCCCGGGGCCGGGCGCGCCCTCGACGACGGCGCGACGGTCGGGAGCCGCGGCCGCCGCCTCCCGCAGCGCGTCCCCGATCGTCTGCTCGGACAGCGGCGCCGAGGTGTCACCGCTGCGGTACGACGCCTCGTCCACACCGATCGTGGCCATCACGGTCCCCTTCGCTCGTCCGTCCGGGGACCACGGTGCTCGCCGCGGTGAGCCGTGTCACGCGACGTGGGTGCCGACCGTCCGATCGGCCCACACGCGTGCAGCCGCGGCGAACCCGACGGCGGTGAGCAGCCACGCGAGTTCGTCGACCGCGGTCGGACCGGGTCCGGTCCTAGGGGACGGGGTCGGTCTCGGGGTCGTAGGTCACCCGGCGTGGCCCCAGTCGCACGACCGCGACGCCCTGCACGAGCGCCGCCACGAGGATCACGACGAGCGCCGCGCGGAAGCCCGCGAGGTCGATGAGCACGCCCATCACCGGCGGCGCCAGCGCGGCGAGGAAGTAGGCCGACCCGAGGGTCAGCGCCGACACCGACGCCGCCGTCGCCCCGTCCGGGGTCCGCCAGGCGACCACGGCGAGCCCCAGGGGGAACCCGGCGCCCACGGCGACCGACGCCAGGACGATCCACGGCCACGGACCGACCACCGGCAGCACGGGCGCGACGAGGACGCCGGCGACGCCGGCGGTCGCGCAGAGCACGCAGAACGCCGCCCAGGGCGCCCAGGCGCGGCGCCGCTCGGCGGCCAGGGGGATCAGCAGCGCGGCGGGGATCTGCACGACGTTCCACACCGACAGCGCCACGGCCGCCCGCTCCGTCGAGAAGCCCTGCGCCTCGTAGAACGGGGCGAGCCAGGTCAGCCAGCCGTAGAACTGCACCGACGACATCGCCTGGAACAGCACGGCGAGCCGGGCGAAGCGGTTGCGCCACGGCAGGCGCACGGGGGCCGCGCCCGGGAGGTCGTGCAGCTGCCGCGTCGCGGGCCACCAGACGACGAGGGCGAGGACGGCGGGCAGCGTCCACGCCGCGAGGGCCCACCACCACCCGCCGAGCGCGTCCTGGAGCAGCAGCGCCGTCAGCGACGCGACGGTCGCCCCGCCCATCATCGCCACGGTGTAGAGCCCGGTGGCCGTGCCGGCCCGCTCGGGCAGGTGGTCGCGGATGACGCCGGTGATCGCCACGCCGACCACCCCGATGCCCAGGCCGATGGCGAGGCTCCCGACCACCAGCGCCACGGCAGTGGGCAGCCCGTGGGTGAGGGAGCCCAGCGCGATCGCCGCGACGCCCAGCGCCGCGGCCCGCTCGCGCCCGGTGCGGCGCGCGAGCGCCGGTGCGGCGAACGAGCCCGCGCCCATCATGAGGATGGTGGCGGCCTGTACGAGCCCGGCGAACGCCGCCGAGAGGCCGAGGTCGGCGCGGATCGTCTCGAGCAGCGGCGGGTAGGCCGAGAGCGCGGCCCGCAGGTTCACGGCGAGGGCCAGGACCGCCAGGAGCACGACGGCCGGGCGCACCCGGGTGCCGGTGGTGGTCACTCCGCCAGGCGCTCCGCCGCCGCGGCGATGCGCTCGTCGGAGGCGGTGAGGGCGACGCGGACGTGGGCGCCGCCGGCGGGGCCGTAGAACTCGCCGGGGGCGACGAGGATGCCGCGCGCGGCGAGGCGGTCGACCGTGGTGCGGCACGGCTCGTCGGCCGTGGCCCAGAGGTAGAGGCCCGCCTCGGAGTGCTCGACGCGCAGGCCGGCGGCCTCGAGCGCGGGCCGCAGGACGCGGCGGCGGTCGTCGTAGCGCGCGCGGGTCTCGGCGACGTGGACGTCGTCGCGCAGGGCGACGGTCATGGCCTCCTGCACGGGGCGCGGGACGATCATCCCGGCGTGCTTGCGGACCTGGAGCAGCCCGGCGACCAGCACCGGGTCGCCGGCGACGAGGCCGGCGCGGTAGCCCGCGAGGTTCGAGGTCTTCGACAGCGAGTGCACCGCGAGCAGGCCCTCGACGCTGCCGCCGTGCACCACGGGGTCGAGCACCGAGGTCGTCAGCACCCCCGGTCCGGGCAGGGCGAGGTAGCACTCGTCGGCGGCGACGACCGCGCCCAGCTCGCGGGCCTCGGCGACCCGCGCGGCGAGCGCGGCGGCGTCCAGGACGCGGCCGGTCGGGTTCGACGGCGAGTTCAGCCAGGCCAGGCGGGTGCCGGCGGGCAGCGGCTCGTCGTCACGCACCCGCGCGGGCGTCGCGCCCGCGAGCTGCGCCCCCACCTCGTAGGTCGGGTACGCGAGGTCGGGGAAGGCCACGACGTCGTCGCGGCCCAGCCCGAGCAGCGTCGGCAGCCACGCCACCAGCTCCTTCGAGCCGATGGTGGGCAGCACGGCGTCCGGGTCCAGGCCCTCGTCCGACGAGCGCCCGGCCCCGTGGCGGCGTGCCAGCGCGTCCACCGCGGCCTCCCGCAGCGCGGGGGTGCCCCACGTCTGCGGGTAGCCCGGGGAGTCCCACGCGGCGCGCAGCGCCTCGCCGACCGCCGCGGGGACCGGGTCCACGGGCGTGCCGACCGACAGGTCGACCACCCCGTCGGGGTGGCCGCGGGCGACCGCGGCGGCCCCGGCGAGGCTGTCCCACGGGAAGTCCGGCAGGGCGGGGAAGTGCACCCCGACCCGACCCGTGGTGGTCACTCCCCCTGCGGCGGCAGGTCCGGGACGGGGCCGGCGTCACGCTCGACCTTGCCGACCTTCGAGGCGCCGCCGGGCGAACCCAGCTCGTCGAAGAAGTCGACGTTCGCCTGCGTGTACACGGACCACTGGTCCGGCACGTCGTCCTCGTAGTAGATGGCCTCGACCGGGCAGACCGGCTCGCACGCCCCGCAGTCGACGCACTCGTCGGGGTGGATGTACATCATCCGGCCCCCTTCGTAGATGCAGTCGACAGGGCATTCTTCGATGCACGCCTTGTCGAGCACGTCGACACACGGTTCGGCGATCACGTACGTCACGTCTGCTCCTGCTCCTCACTCACGTCGTCCGACGGCCCGGACCCTCGCGTGGTGGTGTCACGCGGCCTCGGGGCACGCCTGCGGCGAGTATTCCGGTCGTCGCCCCGTCACGCTTGCGCGGGGGCGACCTGATTGCCCCGGATGACGATGGCGGCCGTCACACCGCGCCGTTCCGGGCGACCCACTTCGCGGCCGCGCGGGCGGCGCGCTTCAGCGCCGAGCGCTCGTTGCGGTAGCTGCCGACCGCCCCGACGACCGGCAGGTTCGCCAGCAGGCGCCAGGCCCGGCGGCCCTGCGGGCGCCGATCGAGCTCGCCCTGCAGGCCCCAGAGCGTCTTGCCCATGCGCCACACGGCCCGGGCCAGCGCCGCGAGGCGGCCGTCAGTGTGCCCCTCGCCGACCTCGCCGGCCAGCTCGCCGGCCTCGCGCTCCACCTCGGGGCCGTGCGCGTCGCCGTGGCGGCGCGGGTCGACCTCGCGCCCGAAGAGCACCGACGCGAGCAGGCGGACCTGCTCGTCGCGGCCGTCCATCCCGTGCTCGCTCGCGATCGCGCACACCACGAGGCCCTGGGCGCCCAGCCCGAGGATGTCCGAGACCGGCAGCCGGCGCGCCAGGGCACCGCCGATGCCGGGGATCGACGCGACGACCGAGGTGAAGCGGCCGACGCGTGACACCCACCACTGGTCGCGCTCCTCGGGGCTCATCGCCTGCCAGCGCGGCGTGCCGGGGAGCTTCGAGGTGGCGAGCCGGTCGAGGGCGCGCGCACGCCCGGTGCGCACGGCCCGACCGACCTTGCCGCGCTTCGTCGTCGGGGCCGGGAGGGCCTTGCCCCCGTTCTCGTGCAGCTCGATCGCGCGGCGCTCGGCGAGGCGGCCGAGACGGAACGGGTCGGCGTCACGCAGTCCGCGCAGCACCGGGCCGGTGGCGGCCACGAAGGGTCGCAGGACGCGGACGACGTGCTCGTCGGGGATGGCGGGCATGGCGGCTCGTTTCCCGACCGGCGCGCTGCTCAACCGTCGGACGGGGCCCGGGTGAGCACCCGCCGCTTCGCCGAGGTCCACGACAGCGCCAGCGCGCCGGGCAGCACCCCGGCCGCGAGCAGGAGGACCGCCCGCCAGTCCGGCGGCAGGACCCCGGCGCCGGCGGGGCTCCACAGCCCCGCGCCGAGGATCGTCAGCGTCCACGCCGCGAGCGGCACGAACGGGGCGTGGCTCGCGGGCCAGGCGGTGTCGGCGGCGAGCACGAGCACCGGGACGGTGACCAGCGCGACGGCCGCCGCGAGGGGCAGCGGGACCCCGTCGGCGGCGGTGCGCAGGGTCAGCCACGCCATCTCGGTCCACGCGAGCAGCACCGCGTCGAGCGCGAGCAGGGCGACCACGGCGAGGGGGAGCAGGGTGCGGCGCGGCGTCGGGGTGGGCTCCTCCGTCGAGCGAGGGTCACCCTCGCTGCCTGCCACGCAGTCGGGGACGCCCTCGCTCACGACGGCGGGAACAGGTCGTCGGGGGCGCTCGCGGGGCCGCGGAGGTGCACGAAGCACTCGGCGGGCAGGACGGGCTGGGCGAGGTCGTTGGACAGCGCGTAGGCCGGGGGCTCGCTGCCGTCGTCGTGGACGGTGATCTGGGTGGCGTGGGCGCGCAGCGCGGCCAGCTTGGCGACGCGGGCGGCGCCGAGCGGGACCCGGGTGGTGATCGTCGCGTCGGGCACCGTCGGCAGGTCCTCGACGGGCGGGACCGGGACCGGCAGCCACGACCGCCGGCGCAGGACGGCGAGGCCGGCGTCGACCTCGTCGTGCGCGGCGGCGGTGGCGACGACGGTGATCACCGTGGCGTCGGGGTCGACGATGTCGACCGCCGCGAGCGTGATGTCGTGCGCGCGCACGTGGTCGGGGTGGCCGTAGCCGCCGCGCTCGTCGTAGGTCACCACCACGCGCGGCTCCACCTCGCGCATCACCTCGACCAGGGCCTTGACCTGCGCCTCGAAGCCGCGCGGGGTGGCGAGGGCGTCGTCGTCGACCGACTCCGGGGCCGCCGCGAGGATGCCCTCGCCGACCCGGACCATCCCCGAGTCCCGCCACGCCCCGACCTCGCCGAGCCAGCGGTGGTCGGTGACGCCGAGGGCCGCGCAGGCCCGGGCGAGCTCGCCCTCGCGGTACTCGCCGAGCGCATCGCCGGACAGGTGCCGCAGGCCGGGCGGGATCACCTCGCCCGCCTCACCACGGTTGCAGGTCACGAGGGTGACCGGGATGCCCGCGCCGGTGGCCAGGGCCATCACGCCGCCGCAGGTGATCGTCTCGTCGTCCGGGTGGGCGTGGACGAGCAGCAGCGGTCCGGGGCTCACCCGGGGCACGGTAGGCCGTCCGGGGGCACGCGACCGGGCGGGGTGGGGCGAGACTCACTCCCGTGACGGACCTGACCTGGTCGGTGTCGTGGGAGACCGACCTCGACGACGCGGCGCACGGTCCGCTGGCCCGCCTCCTGGCGCGGGCGTACGACCGGCCCGACCGGTTCGCCGACGGGCGGAGCTGGGCCGGCGCGCGTCCCGAGCGGCGGATCGTGGCCCACGACGCCGGTGCCCCGGTGGCCCACGCCGGGATCGTCCGCCGGTTCCTGCGGGCGCTCCCCGACGGCGGCGAGGTGCTGGTCGGCGACGTCGGGCTCGTCGCGGTCGACCCCGCCCGGCAGGGCCGGGGCGTCGGGCGGGCGCTGATGGCCCGCGTGGCGGACGCGCTCGTCGACCTCGGCGTCCCGTTCGGGTTCCTGTCCTGCGGGCCCGCCGTCGAGGGCTTCTACCGCGCCGCGGGCTGGACCCGCCTGCCCGGCGTCACGACGCGCCTGATCGACACGCACCACCGGAACCGCACCGACACCGACCCGGCGATGGTGCTCGCCGCGGCCCGCCCGCCGGCGGCCTGGCCCGAGGCGACCGTGCTCGTGCGCGACGGGCAGCTCGTCTAGTCCGCCCGGACGAGGTGCGGGGGCTCGGCGAAGTGGCAGGCGGCGGGGTGGTCGGTCGACGGGCGGACCTCGAGCGCCGGCGGGTCCTGCGCGCAGATCGCCGCCGCCTTCGGGCAGCGCGTGCGGAACCGGCACCCCGAGGGCGGGTCCGCCGGGCTCGGGACGTCGCCCTCGAGCCGGATCGCCGCGCGGCGCCCGCGCAGCGACGGGTCCGGCACCGGCACCGACGAGAGCAGCGCCTGGGTGTACGGGTGGCTCGCGCGGCCGTAGATCTCCTCCGCGGTCCCCGTCTCCACGATCGACCCGAGGTACATCACCGCGACCCGGTCGCACAGGTGGCGCACGACGCCGAGGTCGTGGGCGATGAACAGGTACGCCAGCCCGAACTCGCGCTGCAGGTCCGAGAGCAGGTTGAGCACCTGCGCCTGGATCGACACGTCGAGCGCCGACACCGGCTCGTCGCAGACGATCACCTTGGGGCGCAGGGCCAGCGCGCGGGCGATGCCGACGCGCTGGCGCTGCCCGCCGGAGAACTGGTGCGGGTAGCGGCGGATGTGCTCGGGGTTGAGCCCGACCACCTCGAGCAGCTCCTGCACGCGCCGCCGCCGGTCGCCCTTCGGCGCCACCTCTGGGTGGATGTCGAAGGGCTCGCCGACGATGTCGCCGACGGTCTTGCGCGGGTTCAGCGACGTGTACGGGTCCTGCAGGACGATCTGCATGTCCCGGCGCCACGCGGTGAGCGCGGCGCCCCGCTTGGCGAAGAGGTCCTCGCCCTCGAACGTCGCGGTGCCGCTGGTCGGCGGGGTCAGGCGCATCAGCACCTGCGCGAGCGTCGACTTGCCGCAGCCCGACTCCCCGACGACCCCGAGCGTCTCGCCCGGGTGCAGGTCGAGCGAGACGCCGTCGACGGCGCGCACGTGCCCGACGGTCTTGCGGAACAGCACGCCACGGGTCACCGGGAAGTGCTTGACCAGGTCGCGGACCGACAGGATCGGTTGGCTCACCGGGACACCACCTCGTGCGTCGTCGGACGGTCGGGCCCCTCGGCGACGAAGCGCTCGGCGAAGTGGCAGGCGGCCTGGTGGCCGGACCCCAGCTCGCGCAGCGCCGGCACCTCGTCGGTGCACACGTCCACGGCGTGCGCGCAGCGCGGGTGGAACGGGCAGCCGTCCGGGATCGCCGACAGGCTCGGCGGCAGGCCCGGGATGGGGCGCAGCGGAGCGCCCGCGACGTCGTCGACGCGCGGCACCGAGTCCATCAGCCCGCGCGTGTACGGGTGCGCCGGGTGCGCGTAGAGCGAGGCGGCGTCGGTGTGCTCCACGATCCGTCCCGCGTACATCACCGCGATCCGGTCGGCGACCTCGGCGACCACGCCGAGGTCGTGGGTGATGAGGATCAGGCCCATCCCCCGCTCGCGGCGCAGCTCGTCGAGCAGCTCCATGATCTGCGCCTGCACCGTGACGTCGAGCGCGGTGGTCGGCTCGTCGGCGATGAGCAGCTCCGGGTCCAGGGCCAGCGACATCGCGATCATGGCGCGCTGGCGCATGCCGCCGGAGAACTGGTGCGGGTACTCCTTCACGCGCTGCTTCGCGTTGGGGATCTTGACGAGGTCCAGCATCTCGGCGGCCTTCACCATCGCGTCCTTGCGCGACATCCCGCGCCGGAACCGGAACTGCTCGGCGATCTGGAAGCCCACCGAGTAGACGGGGTTCAGGGCCGACAGCGCGTCCTGGAAGATCATCGCCATCGACTCGCCGCGCAGCAGGCGGCGGCGCTCGGGGTCGGCGCCGAGCAGCTCCTCGCCGCGGAAGCGCACCGAGCCGCCGGTGATCCGCCCGGGCGGGGTGTCGAGGATGCCCATCACCGTCTGCGCGGTGACGCTCTTGCCGGAGCCGGACTCGCCGAGCACCGCGAGGGTCTCGCCCTCGTCGACGTGGTAGCTCACGCCGTTGAGCACCGACGCCGTCTCGCGGCCGCGGCCGAACTCGACGCGGAGGTCGTCGACCTCGAGGAGAGGAGCCACGGTCACCGCCCTCTCGGGTCGAGGGCGTCGCGCACGGCGTCGCCCATCATGACGAAGGCCAGCACCGTGATCACCAGGAAGCCGGCCGGGAAGAACAGGGCCCAGGGGATGTCCTGCACGCGGTCGCGCGCCTCGGAGATCATCACGCCCCACGAGACGACGGGGTCGCGCAGGCCGATGCCGAGGAACGACAGCGTCGCCTCGGCGCCGATGAACACCCCGAACTGGATGGCGCCGTAGACCAGGACCGGTGCCAGCGTGTTGGGCAGGATGTGCCGCAGCACCACCCGGAACGGGCCCGCGCCCAGCGCCTTGGCCGCCTTGACGTAGTCCTGCTGCGAGGTCTCGATCGCCGCCGCGCGCATGATGCGCATGGCCACCGGCCAGGTCAGCACGACGATCGTCAGCACCACCTGGAACACCAGCTGACCGGCGCCGACGATCTGGCCCGGCTTGTTGAACGAGGTCAGGATGACGATGCCGCCGAGCACGAACGGCAGGCCCGCGAAGATCTCGCCGATGCGCGAGAGCAGCGAGTCCGGCCAGCCCTGCGAGTAGCCGGCGAGCAGCCCGGCGAGCGAGCCGACGACCACGGTGCCGAACGTCGCCAGGAACCCGACCGCCAGCGACGGCGCCGCCCCGTAGATGGTGCGCGCGTAGACGTCGCGGCCCTGCAGGTCGTAGCCGAAGACCGCGTCCGGCCCCGGGGGCTCCCGGGACCGCTCGAGCAGCCCGACCGTGGGGTCGACGGACGTGAACAGCGACGGCGCGAGCGCCATGAGCAGCAACAGGACGATGAGCGCGGCGGCGATCCAGAAGCGCGGCCGCCCGCGCAGCTCGGTCCAGGCGTCGGCCCACAGGCCGCGGGTGGCCTGCCCGGGGCCGTTGTCGGGGACGACCCCGTCGTCGACGCCGGGTGATGGGGCCGTGGTCAGCGGCTCAGTCATAGCGGATCCTCGGGTCGAGCACGGCGTAGAGCAGGTCCACGACGAGGTTCGCGATCAGGTAGACGATCACCAGCAGCGCGACGATGCCGACGACGGTCGCGGTGTCCTGCTGCTGGAGGCCGCGGTAGACCAGACCGCCGATGCCGCGGATGTTGAACACGCCCTCGGTGACGATCGCGCCGCCCATGAGCGCGCCGATGTCGGTGCCGAGGAACGTGACCACGGGGATCAGCGAGTTGCGCAGCATGTGCACCCCGACGACGCGGCGCCGGGGCAGCCCCTTGGCGACGGCGGTGCGCACGAAGTCGGCGCGGGTGTTCTCCATGAGGCTCGTGCGGGTCAGGCGCGCGACGTAGGCCATCGAGAGGCTCGCGAGCACGAAGCCGGGCACGATCAGCTCGCCGATCGACGGGTCGCCCGACACCGACGTGCGGATGATGCCGAGCTCGACCCCGAGGACCTGGCGCAGCACGAGGCCGGTGACGAACACCGGCAGCGCGATGAGGAAGAGCGTCGAGACCAGCACCAGCGAGTCGACGAACCCGCGCCCGCGCAGGCCGGAGACGACGCCCGCGATGATGCCGATGACCGCCTCGATGACCAGCGCGATGAGCGCGAGCTTCACGGTGATCGGGTAGGCGTCGGCGATCAGCGTCGAGACCTCGGTGCCCGAGAACGTCTGCCCGAAGTCGCCGGTGAGCACGTTCCCCAGGTACTTCAGGTACTGGACGATCAGCGGGTCGTCGAGGTTGTAGCGCTCCGTGATGGCGGCCTTGAAGGCCGGCGAGCACTCGCGCTGCCCGCACTTGCCGGCGAACGGGTCGTCGCGCAGGCCCCAGACGAGCGCGTAGACGATGAAGGTGGTCCCCAGGAAGACGGGGATCAGCTGCAGCAGGCGCCGCAGGGTGTAGCGACCCACGGGAGGACTCCTCGGTCGTTCCGACCCGCCGTGCGGGACGCGGGCTCCCCTATGAGAACAGGGAGTGCCCGGCCCCGCACGGACGGTGGTGGTGGTCGGTGTCCGGGGTCAGTTCTGCGGGTTGAGCTGGAAGGACGTCGTGACGAGACGGTCCAGCGGGTTGCGGTCACCGGAGGCGAGCCGCGACGAGTCCCCGTAGATGATCTGCCGTGTGAACAGCGGGATCGACGGCATGTCCGCGAGGATCAGCCGCTCGGCCTCCTGGTACCCCGCCTCGGCCGCCTGCTCGTTCGGCGCCTGGTCCGCCCGGTCGAGCGCCTGGTCGACCGCCGGGTTGGAGTACTTGAAGTCGTTCGACGACGCGTCGGTGCGGTAGAGCTGCGTCAGGAACGTCTCCAGGTTCGGGTAGTCGCCGATCCACGCGGCGCGGAACAGCCCCTGGAACTGGAACGCGTTGGCCTGCTGGCGGACCTCGGAGAACGAGGGCAGCGGGGTGTACTGCGCGTCGATGCCGAGGTTCTGGCGCAGCTGGTTGGTGACCGCCTGCATCCACTCGCTGTGCCCGCCGTCGGCGTTGGCCGTGAGGGTCAGCGGACCCTGGAAGCCGCCGGCCTGGGCGAGCAGCTCACGCGCCCGCTGCGGGTTGAACTGGCAGTTCGCGCCGCACTGGTTGGGCAGGTAGCCCTGCGCGGCCGGCGTCGCGAGACCGTCGGCGGGCTTGTAGGTGCCGCCGAAGATCTGGTCGACGATCGCCTGGCGGTCGATCGCCATCGACATCGCCTGGCGCACCTGCGGGTTCTGGAACCGCGGGTCGTAGAGCGGGAAGCCCAGCGCCGTGGTCTGCAGGCCGTCCTTGGCGTGCGCGCCGGCGCCGAGGTCCTGGCGCCAGCGGCCGCCGGTCAGCGCGGCCGGCGGGATCGCCTTGACGTGGTCGAGGTTGCCGGAGACCACGTCGTCGTAGGCGGTCTGGATGTCGGCGTAGACCCGGAACTCCAGGCGCGGGACCTGCGGCTTGTCCGAGCCGGCGTACTGGTCGTTGCGGACCAGCGTCATGTTCTGGTTCGGCGTGCGGGACTCGAACTTGTACTCGCCGTTGCCCACCGGTGCGGCCTCGAAGCCCGCGCGGTCGGTGAAGAACTTCTGCGGCAGCGGGTAGTACGCCGAGTACCCGAGCGTCGTCGGGAAGATGACGAACGGCGCCTTGAGGGTCACCTCGAAGGTCTGCGGGTCGACCACGCGCAGGCCGCGCATCGCCGGCGCGGTCGGCGCCTCGCCCGAGACCTCGTCGTACCCGTCGATCTTCTCCATGAACGACTGGGCCTGCGCGGCGTTCGGGCCGTAGGCGACCCAGTTCCACGCGTCGACGTAGTTCTGCGCGGTCACCGGCGTGCCGTCGTGGAACGTCCAGCCCGGCTTGAGCTTGATCGTCCAGACCCTGTTGTCCGCCGACGTGATCGACTCCGCCGCCTCGTTGGAGGGCGCCGCGGTGTTCACGTCGTACTTGACGAGCCCGGCGAACAGGGCGTCGAGGACGTCACCGCCGTTCTGCTCGGTGTTGTTGCCCGGGATCAGCGCGTTCTCCGGCTCGCCCCAGTCGAGGCTCACGGTCTGGGCGGCCTGGTCGTTGCCGCCCCCTCCCCCGCCGCACGCGGTGGCGACCAGCGCCACGGCGAGCGTTGCGGCCACGACCGTGGCCAACCGACGCAACGGCAACGTTCCTCCTCATGGTGGTAGCACCGCCGGGTCCCTCGCGCGGGGCAACTGATCGATCACCGCGCGTGACTCGACCGCTCGGAACCTAAGGGTTTCCGAAGAAAGCGGCAAGAGTTCCGGGAACGTTCACGTGAACAGTCCCAGCGAGACCGGGTCGGTCAGTTGATGCCGTCGTCGCCGCGCTGGGTCGCCGGGGGCGGCGTCCACCGGTCGGCGCCGGCGAACGGGCTCTCGGTGAGCGGGCCGACCACCACGTCGGTGCGCTCGGTGGGGCTGACCAGCACCGATGCCGCCTGGAAGAGCGGGATCACCGGCAGCAACGACCACAGCGACGGCTCCGCGAGCGCGAGCGCGGTGTCCGGCGAGACGGTGCCGGCCGACGCGGCGTCGAGCAGCGACTGCAGGGCCGGGTCGCAGAAGCCGGTGGGCGTCAGCGCCTCCGAGGCCTGGGGGTCGGCGAGGTCCTCGGTGAGCTCGTCGAGCTCGTCCGCGTCCGGGGTGGTCGCGGCCGTGGAGGGCCCGGCGGCGTCGGTGGACGTCGGCGCCGCGCCGGTGGTCGACGCGGGCGGGGCGGCGCTCGTCGGCGGGGACGTGCTGGTGGGCCCGGCGGCCGAGCTCGGGGCTGCCTCGTTCGGGACGGGCGCGCCCGGGGCGTTCGGGGACGTCGGCGCGACGTCGGCGGCGGCCAGCGCGACGCCCGGGTCGGTGCCCGTGCGGCCCGAGGTGGCCGGCGCGCGCCCGCCGGGGCAGCCGACGACCGACGCCAGGTCGGCGATCGGGTCGCCGCCGATGGGCAGGGACTCCACGGCGATGTCGGCCACCGCGAGGTCCGACGAGGAGTTCGGCGTCGGCGGGACCGTGGTCGTCGTGGTGCTCGAGCTGCTGGTCGGCCCGGACCGCGGCGTGCTGCTCGTCCCGCCGCCCGGGGTCGGGGTGGGCGTGGTCGCGAGCAGGGCGCCGCCGGACGGGCTGGTGCCGGTCGGGGGCGGGGCGGGGACCGGGCTCGGCGACCCCGGGGTGGTCGTCGTGGCCGGCCCGCGCCCGGGCGCGAAGCCCGACATGCCGCCGTCGGCGACGACGACCGAGGCGATCCCGGCCGCCCGCAGCTGCGTGCCGAGGGTGGCGATGAGGCGCCCGTACGGGGCGACCTGCGGCGGGGCGGCGAGGCGCAGGATCAGCGGCTGCCCGCCGCGCTCCCACGTGCCGTCCGCGCCGCGCGTGTACCCGGCGTCGGCGAGCAGCCGGAACGTCTCGGCCAGGTCCTGGCGCGCCGCGGGCGAGTCCGCGGGCAGCGTCGAGCGGTAGTCCTCCTCGGACGGCGCGCGGCCGAACGAGTCGGCGGGCAGCTGCGCCGACGGCCCGCCGTTCGTGCCGACCGACCGGAGCGCGGAGCGGTCCATCGCCGACGCCACGGCGCGCCGCACGCGGACGTCGGCGAGCGGTCCGTCGTCGCTGCGCAGGGCCAGCTGGACGAGCGCGGGCTCGGGCAGCGTGCGGACCGACAGCGAGGAGCCGACGGCGCGCAGGGCGGCGAGGTCCTCGGCGTCGGCGCGGAACTGGGTGGCCTGGACGTCGCCGGAGCGGACCCTGTCGATCAGCGACGGGGCCTCGGCGGCCTGGAAGACGACCTCGTCGGGCACCGCCGGGGTGCCCCAGAAGCGGTCGTTGCGGGCGAGCGTGACCTGCCCGCGGATGCGGTCGACGACGCGCACCGTGAAGGGGCCCGCCGACACCGGGATGCTGTCGGTCAGCCCGCCGCCCCAGGAGCCCGGGGCGTCCTTGAGCAGGTGGGCGGGCAGCATGTGGTCGAAGAGCGTCTGCCACGCCGGGTAGGGCCGGTCGAACACCACGTCGACGGCCTTGCCGCCCGCCCGGGAGCGGACGTCGGTGATCGCCCGGTAGCCGGCGGCGCCGACCACCCCGGGCTGGCTGCGCATCTGCTGCCAGAGGTAGACGAAGTCCTCGGCGGCCACCGGCGCGTTGTCCGACCAGCTCGCCGCCGGGGCGATCTCGTAGGAGACGGTGAACGGCTCGGTCGAGGTGACGCGCGCCGAGGTGACCACCGACGTGTCGAGCCGCGGCTCGCCGTCGGGGCCGGGGCGGAACGCCGACGGGAGGACCAGCGCGGCCATCGCGCGCGAGAGGGGGGTGTCGTCGGCGACCCGGTGCGGGTTGAAGCCGACCCCGAGGTCGTCGACGCCGATGCGCAGCTCGGTGGGGTCGGGCTCGAGCTGGGGGGTGGGGGCGGGCGCCGGCACGGGCACCTGGCCGACCACGGGCGGGGGCGCGCCGGAGCACGCCCCGAGGACCGCGAGGACGAGCGCCAGGGCGGGGAGGACACGGAGGAGACGGAGCACACCGACAGCACGTCGGGGACCACTCACGCCGTCGTCCGGCCCTTCTCCTCGGGAGACCGCTCCGTGCCCCGGTCGGCGGTCGACAGCGCAGCTGGCACCGGCCGTACCGGGAATCGTCATCGTGACACGGTCACCGCGGGTGGGGACCGACGGGTCGGTCCGCGCTCACCCCTGGTCCTCGCGACGGGGCAGAGGTTAGCCTCACCTCATGGGCAAGGGCGGCAAGAAGAAGGGCAAGGAGCCCAAGGATCCGAAGGAGCCCAAACCCCCCAAGAAGGCCAAGGGCCCGAAGGTGCCGCTGCACCTCGTCGCCTACGCCGACGCCGCCCCGCTCACCGGCGCCAAGAAGATCAAGAAGAAGTGCTGCCGGTCGACGCCGCGCTGCAAGGGCTGTCCGGTCCTGCTCATGCGCGCCGCCCGCCTCACCGAGGCCGGGGTGACGGGCAAGGACCTCAAGAAGGCGCTGAAGAAGGCCCGGGCGGCCTGAGGACGGCCGCGAGGGCGGGCAGCACGGCCCGGTCCGCGTCCAGCCAGTCGATCCCGTCGAGCTCGTCGGGACCCAGCCAGCGCAGCGCGTCGTGCTCGAGCGCCGTCGGCTCCCCCGCCGCGCGGCAGACGCGGATGCGCAGCACGCGCTCGCCGGGCAGCGCCACCTCCGGCCCCACGCGCTCGCCGACGCCGACGTCGTCGAGCGCCAGCTCCTCGCGCAGCTCGCGGGCGAGCGCGGTCGCCTCGTCCTCGCCCGGCTCGACCGCGCCGCCCGGCAGCTCCCAGCGCCCGGCGGCGGCCGCGGGCCGGGTCCGGCGCGCGGCGAGCACCCGCCCGTCGCGCACGAGGGCGGCGCCGACCACGACCCTGCGCACGTGATCAGTGTGGCGCCCGGCCGGACGTGTCAGGATCCGGGCATGGCTGAACTCCTGACCGAGGACGCGATCGCCGACGCCCTGCAGGGCCTGCCCGGCTGGCAGCGCGAGGACGACGCCACGATCGTGCGGTTCGCGAAGCTGCCGAGCTTCCCCGAGGCGATCGCCGCGATCGACGCGGTGGCCGAGCTCGCCGAGGCCGACAACCACCACCCCGACATGGACATCCGCTACAACAGCCTGAAGTTCAAGCTGTCGACGCACTCCGAGGGCGGCCTCACCGCCAAGGACACCGACCTCGCCGCGAAGATCTCCTCGGAGCTCGACGCGCGCGGCGCCTCCTGACCGACCCCCGCCCGGCGGGCCTCTGGACCGCCCCGTTCGTCGCGGTCCTCGTCGCGACGGTGCTCGCCTTCGGCGGCTACGCGCTGCTGCTGCCGCTCGTGCCCGTGCACGCCGCCGCGGGCGGGGCGAGCCCGGCCGCGGCGGGCGCGACGACCGGCGTGTTCATGGCGGCCACCGTCGCCACCCAGCTCACGGTGCCCACGGTCCTGCGGCGCACCGGCCCGCGGGCGGCGCTGATCCTCGGCGCCGTGGCGCTCGGCGTGCCGGCCGCGCTGCTCGCGGGGACCGCCGCGCTGCCCGTGCTGTTCGCGGTGGCCGTCGTGCGCGGCATCGGCTTCGGGCTGGTGACGGTGACCGGGGCCGCGCTCGTCGCCGACCTCGCCCCGCCGTCGCGGCGCGGGCGCGCGATCGGGCTCTACGGCGTGGCGCTCGGCCTCCCGCAGCTCGTCCTGCTCAGCGGCGGCGTGTGGGCCTACGAGGTGCTCGACCCGACCGTGGTGCTGCTCGCCGGGGCCGTGATGCCGCTGGTCGCGGCCGTGTGCTGCGCGCGCCTGCCCACCACCCGCGCAGCGCCCCGCGACCGCACCGGCTCCCTGCCCGCCACGGTGGCGATGCCGCCGTGGACGGCGATGGTCGTGTCGGCGGCCGCCGCCGGCGGGGTGATCACGGTGCTGCCGCTGTGGGCGCCGTCGGGCCTCGCCGGCGGCACCGGCACCGCCGCGATCGCGCTCGCCGTCCTCACCGCGGGCCAGCTCGCGGGGCGCGGGCTCGCCGGCGAGCTCGCCGACCGGCCCGGCGCGCGCCTGCGCACCCCCGTCCCGACGCTCGCCGGGCTCGCCGTCGTCGCCCTCGGCGCCGCGGTGGTGGCGGTGGGCGGGTCGTCCGCCGGCCTGGCCGTGCTCGCCGGCGCCACGCTCGTCGGCCTGGGCTTCGGTGCCGTGCAGAGCGACACGCTGCTCGCCCTCTTCGCCCGCGCCGGTCCCACCCGCTCGGGCGCCGCGAGCACCTGGTGGAACACCGCCTACGACGCCGGCACCGGCCTCGGCGCGGCGGCGCTGTCGGCGGTGTTCGGCGCGGCGGGCGGCTCCGCGGCGTTCGTCGTCGCGGCCCTCGCCGGCCTCGCCGCGGCGCCCGTGGTGCTCTGGAGCCGCGGGGCCCGGGGCTCGCGCGGTTCCGAGCGAAGGGCACCTTCGCTCGAATAGACCGGCGAGGGGCGCCCCTCGCCAGCAGCCCTCGCCCGTCGCGAGGGGCACGTTCCGCCTGACGACGGGCTCGCCGGCCCGCCGGACGTGCCCCTCGCGGGCATCACGATCCAGCGACTCTCCGATCGCCCGTCCGGACGCCGGTGACGCCGGGGGGTCGATCACGCGCGTCCTGTCGGGTGATCCGCCGCCGCGATCGGGCGAGACCCTGTCGTCGCAGGTCACGCGCCCGGTGTCGCCCGCGATGTCCGGCTGCCCGGGACGCGGGTCGGAGGTCGGCGTCGGAGGTCGGCGTGGTGAAGAAGGTGCTGTTCGCGGCGCTGTTCGGCGCGGTGGTGATGCTGGGCTCCGCGCAGGCGGGCTACCTCGCCCCGAGCACGCTCTCCGACGTCGCGGCCCCGGACCCGGCGCCGGCGCCCGCGGTGTCGAGCTCGGTGACCCCGGCGCCGCCGCCGGGCGGGACGGCGCCCGTCGCCGTCACGCCGTCGGGGCCGGCGGCGCCGAGCCCGGTCGGTGCCGCGACCCCGGTGCCGCGGGACGCCGACGCGCCCCGGACGGGGAGCCCGTCGCGCGAGCGCGCGGACCCGGAGCGCGGGTCCTCGGCCGGATCGGGGTCGTCCGGCGGCTCGAGCTCCGCCGGCGGATCCGGGTCGAGCTCCGGGTCCGGCACGAGCGCGGGCTCCGGGTCGGGCTCCGGCTCCGGGTCGTCCGGCGGCAGCCCGCAGCACGAGCCCGACCGCGACGCCGGCGGGTCGTCGGGAGGCGGCGGCCTGGACGTCTGCGTCAAGCCGCTGATCTGCGTCGGGGTCGGCTAGGCGCACGATCGCGTCGAGTCCGACGGTCGGTCTCGATGCGATCTTGCACCTATGTCCCGCCGGTCAGCCCGGTGAGAGGTCCCGCTGCCCTCAGCAGGGGCACGCCTCAGCCCGTCGCGACGGCCGTCCGCACCTCGCGCCCGGCCCGGCGCTCGCGCTCGGCGTCGCGCACCGCGGCGATGGTGTCGTCGAGCAGCCCGATGAGCATCCGGTCGCGCGCGTCGGCGTCGAGATCGGCCACGCGGGCGGCCACGAGCAGGTGGGCGCAGGCGTGGTTGACCGGGCCGACGTGCAGCAGGGTCGCCAGGCGCCCGCCGTCGCCCTCCTCGCCCCGGGCCCGGCGACGGGGCCGGAGCTCCGCGCGCCGCTCCAGCTTGCGCTGCAGGCGGGGGAAGAAGCGGTTGGCCGGATCGATCGCGAGCCCGGCGCGCGCGATCGTCGCGAGCACGAGCGGCCGGACGTCGACGCCGGTGTCGCGGCCGAGACCGATGAGCGTCACCGCGCGGGTGCCCAGCTGCTGGCGGGCCGTCGACGACACGGCGTCGTTGACCTGCCACGCCACCGCCGCGAGCGCGGGATGGGTGCAGCGTGGACGGTCGGTGAACCGTTCACCGGCGAGCACGGAGACGTACTCCATGAGACAGCTGCCGGCCTCGGCGTCCCGGTGCGCGCCGGCCTCGAGGACGGGCAGGCCCTCAGGAGGGCTGGTGGACGTCATGGGAAGCTCCCCTCCCCCAGTCCCGGGCCCTCGCGCCCGGACGGATGCCCTACCGTAATCCGTTTCGCGCCCCGCCACAGCCCCACCACAGAGGGTCCGGACGAGGGAATCGGCCGAGTGCAGCCACCCGGACGCGATCAGTGGTCCGAACCGATCACCGTGGTCGCGGTGAGGGCGGCCAGGACGGCCCCGACGGTCGGGGAGACGAGCCGGCGGATGTCCTGGGCGACCCCGAGCGACACGTGCCGGCCGTCGGCGACGGCCCGCGCGCGCCGGGCCGCGAGCGCCGGGTCGGACGGGCTCAGCTCGCGCACGCGCCGCCCGTGGTGCAGCAGCACGACGAGCATCGCGACGGCCTCGTCGGGGTCCTCGTCGCCCTCGAGGACGGCGCGGACGGCCGTACGGTCGTGGTGCAGGGCGTCGACGTCGTGGACGCGCAGCGCGGACCCGAACACCGGCATCGTGAGGTAGCCGAACACCCGCCGCGGCTCGCGGGCCGCGAGGCCGCGCTCGACGAGGCGGTCCATGGTCCGGCGGATCATCTGCGCGCCGCGCGGGCCCGTGACGGCGTGCTGCAGGTCGGCCTTCGCGCCGCCGTGGGCGACGAGGCCCTCGCCCACCCACCGCAGCAGCGGATCGGTGACCTCGACCGGCCCCCGGCGGTAGGCCGTGCCCGCGTCGAGCAGGGAGGCGTCGAGCAGCAGCTCGACCATCGCGGCGGCCACCAGCAGCCCCGCGGGCTCGGTGAGCGTGGACAGCGGGCGGCCGTCGTCGTCGCCGAGGACCCACGCCACCCGCTCGGGGAGCGTCAGGTCCGCGGTCCGGGACGACCACCGCTCCGAGCGCACGGAGACAGACTAGGCACGGACGTCCCCCACCCGAGTCAGCAGTCCCCGGATGACGGCACACCGCGTCGAACGGTGCGTCCGGCCGGGGCAGGCGCGTCGGCCGAGCGGCCCGAGAGGCGTTGCGGCGAGTGACACGGCGTCCCGTGACCTCCGGATCGGGGTCGGCGATGTCGGACCCACGCGGCAGACTCCCGGGCATGAGCACGATCCCCGTGGAGCCGGCCCCGGACCCGGATCTCGAGCGCGCGCGGGCCGGCGACGACGAGGCCTTCGCGCGCCTCGTCGGGCCGCTGCGCCGCGAGCTCCACGCCCACTGCTACCGCATGCTCGGCTCGGTCCACGACGCCGACGACGCACTGCAGGACGCGCTGCTGCGGGCCTGGCGGGCGATCGACCGCTTCGAGGACCGGCCCGGACGCCCCGGCGCGCTGCGATCGTGGCTCTACACGGTCGCCACCAACACCAGCCTCGACACGGCGGGCCGGCGCGGGAGGCGCGCGCTGCCGATGGACCTCGGCCCGTCGAGCGAGGGGCTCGCCGACGACCCGCCGCGCACCGAGGTGGCCTGGCTCGGGCCCTACCCCGACGACCCGGACGCGACGGTCGAGGAGCGCGAGACCGTCGAGCTCGCCTTCGTCGCCGCCCTGCAGCACCTGCCGGGCAACCAGCGCGCGGCGCTGCTGCTCATGGAAGTGCTCGGCTTCTCGGCCGCCGAGGTCGCGGAGATGATGGCGACGACCACCGCGTCGGTGAACAGCGCCGTGCAGCGCGCCCGGGCGACGCTGGCCAGCAAGGTCGACGGCCCCAGCCAGCAGCGCACCCTGCGCGCCCTGTCCGACGTGCAGCTCTCCGCCACCGTCGCGCGCTACACGGCCGCGCTCGAGGCGGGCGACGCCGACGCGCTGGTCGGCCTGCTCACCGCCGACGTCACCTGGGCGATGCCGCCGAGCGCCGCCTGGTACCGCGGGCTGCCGGCCGTCACCGCGTTCCTGCACGCCGGTCCGCTGATCACCCCCTGGCGCCACGTGCCCGCGCGCGCCAACGGCCAGCTCGCCGTCGGCTGCTACACCTGGGACGACGAGACGACGCGGTGGCGCGGCATGGTGCTCGACGTCCTCACGCTCGCCCCCGACGGGCGGATCGCCGAGGTCACGGCGTTCATCGGCCCCGAGCACCTGGTCCGCGCCGGCCTGCCGGAGACGCTGCCGGCGGACACCACGCTCACAGCTCCCGGATGAGGTCGTCGGTGCGCTCCTCCGCGGCCACGAGGAACGCGCCCATGCGGTCGAGCCAGGCCTCGTCGACGTCGGTCAGCAGGGCGGCCAGGCGGGCGTTGAGCGGCTCGTAGACCGCCCCGATCCGCGCGAGCGACGCCGGCTCGGGCTCGACGAGCACCCGGCGGCGGTCGGCCGGGTCCGGCACGCGGCGCACGTGCCCGCCGGCGTGCAGGCGCTCGACCATCCGCGACGCCGACCCCGTCGTCAGGTTCAGCCGCGCCGCGAGCGCGCCGGGCGTGGCCGGGCCGTGCTGCGCGAGCTCGTAGAGGCACTGCAGCTCCGTGGTCCCGACCCCGAGCCGGTCGGCGACGAGCCCGTTGAACTGCACGAGGCGCACGCTCCACGCGGCCAGCGCGGCCACGACCTCCTCCGGCTCCACCGCCACCTCCGATGTTGCTGCACAACACAGCGAATGTGTGTCACAGTGTCTGCGTGACGCAGCAATCATCGCACGGCGCCTGTCCCTTCGCGGGCGGGACCCGCCGCCCGGACGAGCCCTATCCGGGCCGGGAGGCGCTGCGGGCCGCGGGGCCGGTCGTCGTCACCGAGGCCCCGGCCGGCGGCCCGGTCGCGGTCGTGACGACGGCGGCGCTCGCCCGGGCGGTGCTCGGCGACCCGCGGATCGTCAAGGACACCGCCCTCGCGCCGCCCGACTGGGAGCCCCGCGCGGCCGGCCTCGAGCCCGCCGCGGCCGACGCCCTGTCACTCACCACGGCCGAGGGCGAGGCCCACGCCGCCCTGCGCCGGGCCCACGCCCCGATGCTCTCGCCGCGCCGGATGCGCGCCCGGCAGCCGCTGATGCGCGACACCGCCCGCGAGCTGCTCGCCGGGCTCGGCGACGCCGCGGACCTCACCGCCGACTTCACCACCCGCTACCCGCTCACCGTCGTCGGCGACCTGCTCGGCCTCCCGCGCACGATGATCGACGACGCGGTCGACGCCTGCCGGCGGATGTTCGGCGACGCCGCGGACGGCGCGGCGGCGATGGGGGCCTTCGCCCGCCTCGGCGCCGCCGCACTGCAGCACGACGGCCTCGCCCGCGAGCTGCGCGGGCGCCTCCCGGCGTCGGTGACCGACGACGAGGTGCACTACCTGCTCTTCGCGCTGATCTTCGCGGGCCAGCTGACCACCGACATCGCGCTGGGCTTCCTGCTCGCCCGCGTGCTGGTCGCGAGAGACGGGGCGCAGCGGAGCTCGACCCGGACAGGCGGCCCGCCGGCCGACATGCCCGCGCTCGTGGACGACGTCCTGCGCCGCGACCCGCCGGCCCCGTTCACGCTGTGGCGCTTCACCACCGAGGAGGTCGAGCTCGCGGGCGTCGTGCTCGCGCCCCGCACCCCCGTGCTCGTCGACCTCGCCGGGCTCGCGGACGACCCCGGCGCCGCGGCGGGCAGCGGGCTCGCGTTCGGGGCCGGGCCGCACGTCTGCGCGGGCATCCACCTCGCCCGCGCCGAGCTCGCCGCCGCCGTCGAGGTCCTCGTCGCCGACTTCCCGCACGCGCGCCTCGCCGTCCCCGCCGCCGACCTGCGCCGCGTCGACCCCGGCGGCGTCGAGGGCAGCAGGCTCGCCGCCCTGCCCGTCCATGGCCTGCGGCCACGTGAGTGATCCGGGTCGCCCCGGCGACCCGGATCACTCACGTGCCTACGGCATCCCCCCGTGCGGCACGTCCACGCGGGTCGCGAGCAGGACGGCCTCGCGCACCGGGCGGCGCTCGTGCTCGGCGAACGACGGCGCCGCGCAGGCGTACAGCGTCTGTCCGTCGTCGCCGCCGAGCATGCAGGCGTAGACGCCGAGGCCCCCGGTCGGGCGCTCCTCGAGGATCGTGCCGCCCTCGGCGACGCGGATGACCCGCTGGTGCAGGGCGTCGGCCACCCAGATCGCGCCCTCGGCATCGCCGCCCATCCCGTCGGGCGCGACGGCCAGGCCGCCGAGGGCCTCGCCGACGTCGTCGGTGACGGGCGGCGGGGAGAACCGCGCCCAGTCGCGGCGCCGCGCGAGCCCGCCGTCGTCGGCGACGTCGAACGCGGTCAGCCGCGCGCCGAAGGTCTCGGCGACGACGAGGACGCGGTCGAACAGCACCATGCCGTTGGGGAAGAGCAGGTCGTCGGCGATGGCGCGCGCCGTGCCGTCGGGGGCGACGTAGGTCAGGGACGTGCGGGCGATCGGCGCGCCGCTCATGAGGTCGAAGCCGAAGTTCCCGACGTACGCGCCGCCGCGGGCGTCGACGAGCATGTCGTTGAGGTGGTGGCCGACCAGCCCCGACAGGTCGGCGTGCTCGACCAGCGACCCGTCGTCCTCGCGGCGCAGGATGCGGTGGTCGCGCATCGAGACGATCAGCAGGCGCCCGTCGGGCAGGAACCCGAGACCGGACGGCTGCTGGGGCACCTCGGCGATCACCTCGTGGCCGCCGTCGGGATCGATCGCGACCACGCGCTCGGTGTAGAAGTCCGAGACCCAGAGCCGGCCCTCGTGCCACCGCGGGCACTCCAGGTACGACCACCCGTCGGACACCACGTCGAAGTCCTGCTGCGCCACGGCACTCCTCCTCGAGCCACGATGGTCCGAGCAAGATCGAGGGGTTTCGGGCGGCGTGTCAACCCCCGGGAACTGCGAATCCCGCGGCGCCCGCGCGGGCCGGACACTGCGTGTCTCCCGATCTCTCCGAGGAGCGCCATGACCAGCACCGACAGTCGCCCCGCCTTCGGCGGCTTCCACCACGTCGCGGTCACCGCCAGCGACGTCGAGACCAGCGTCGCCTGGTACCAGCGGGTCTTCGGGATGGACCGGCTGCCGCCGCGCTTCCCCCACCACGGCCCCGACGCCAAGGGCTACGCGACCGTGCTCGTCGAGCCGGAGACGGGCATGTGCCTCGCCGTCGAGCACCACCCCGACAACGACGGCGTGCCCGCGGACGAGCTCCGCTGCGGGGTCGACCACATCGCCTTCGCGATGGTCTCGCGCGACGCCATGGACTCCTGGGCGTCGTGGCTCGACTCCCTCGGCATCGCGCACTCCGGGGTCGTCGACGCCACGGACCCGGCTCCCTACTCGGCGCTCGTCTTCCGCGACCCGGACAACGTCCAGCTCGAGCTGTTCCACATGGACCAGGGCTGATCGCCGGTCACGACGGTGACTGCGCCACCGCCCGCCGGGGGTGATCGTGACTCCCGTGCGGCGGCCGATGGTGGGGGTGGCGGTCCTGGCGGCCGGTCTGGCGATGCTCGTCGCGTGCTCGACGGCGCGCGGGGAGAGTCCGCCGCCGGCCGCGGGTCCGGGCGACTTCGCCGGGCTCGTCACCGTCGACGGCCGGCAGCTCTACCTCGAGTGCCACGGCAGCGGGGGCCCGACCGTCGTCCTGCAATCCGGGTTCGGGAACGCGGCCGACATCTGGTCGGTCGGGGCGGAGCGGCCGCCGGCGGTGATGGAGGGCGTCGCCGGGTTCACCCGCGTCTGCGCCTACGACCGGCCGGGCTCGACGCGGGTGTCGACCGATGACGGGCAGATCTCCGAGACGCCGCTCCCCGCGCGCAGCCAGCCGGCGCCCATGCCCCGCACCGCGGCGGACGTGGTCGGCGAGCTGCACGCCCTGCTGACGACGGCGGGCGTTCCCGGCCCGTACCTGCTCGTCGGGCACTCGCTCGGCGGGCCGTTCACCCAGCTCTACGCCCGGACCTTCCCGGACGAGGTCGCCGGGATCGTGCTCGTGGACCCGACGCCCCCGGCGTTGCGGGACCTCGTCACGCCGGCGCAGTGGGAGACGTTCGCCGGCACGGTCGCGGCGCCGCCGAGCCCGATCCCCGGCTACACCGTCGAGGCCTACGAGCTCGGCGCGAGCATGGACCAGGTCCGCGACGCTCCCCCGTCGCCGCGGGTGCCCGCGACGATCCTCGTGGCGCAGAACGTGGACGCGGTCCCCCCGGGCGACCCGTCGGCCGACGCCGTCGCGGCGATCGAGCGCGTGCGCCCCGAGGCCTTCGCCCGCCTCGCCGCCGACATCCCGGGCGCGCAGCTGGTCACCGTCCCGGACACCAGCCACTACATCCAGATCCAGCGCCCTGACGCCGTCATCGGCGCGGTCCGCACCGTGGCGGGGCGCTGACGCGGAATGCCGCCCGGCGCCCGACCGTTGGTTGAACCGTGAAGAAGATTGGGTTCCTGTCCTTCGGGCACTGGTCGCCGTCGTCGCAGTCGATGGTGCGCTCCGCCCAGGACGCGCTGCTTCAGTCGATCGACCTGGCCGTGGCCGCCGAGGAGGCGGGCGCCGACGGCGCGTACTTCCGCGTCCACCACTTCGCCCGCCAGCTCGCCTCGCCGTTCCCGCTGCTGTCCGCGGCCGCGGCGAAGACGAGCCGGATCGAGCTCGGCACCGGCGTGATCGACATGCGCTACGAGAACCCGCTCTACATGGCCGAGGACGCCGGCGCCGCCGACCTGATCTCCGGCGGGCGCCTGCAGCTGGGCATCAGCCGCGGCTCCCCCGAGCAGGTCATCGAGGGCTACCGCTACTTCGGCTACGCCCCGCAGGACGGCTCGACCGACGCCGAGATGGCGCGCAACCACACCCAGCTCTTCCTCGACGTGCTGAAGGGCGAGGGGTTCGCGCAGCCCAACCCGCGCCCGATGTTCGCCAACCCGCCCGGCCTGCTGCGCCTCGAGCCGTACTCCGAGGGCCTGCGCGAGCGGATCTGGTGGGGTGCCGGCAGCCGCGCGACCGCCGAGTGGGCGGGGACGCAGGGCCTCAACCTCATGAGCTCGACGCTGCTCACCGAGGACACCGGCGTGCCGTTCCACCGCCTGCAGGCCGAGCAGATCCAGCGCTTCCGCGACGCCTGGACCGCCGCCGGGCACGAGCGCGAGCCGCGCGTGTCGGTCAGCCGCAGCATCTTCCCGATCGTGTCCGACCTCGACCGCCAGCTCTTCTGGCGCGAGCGGCACTCCACCGACCAGGTCGGCCACCTCGAGGGCGGCGACGCCCGCTTCGGCAGGACCTACGCCGGCGAGCCGGACAAGCTGATCGCCGAGCTGGCCGAGGACGAGGCGATCGCGGCCGCGGACACGCTGCTGCTCACCGTCCCCAACCAGCTCGGCGTCGACTACAACGCCCACGTCGTCGAGGCCGTGCTCACCCACCTCGCCCCGGAGCTGGGCTGGCGCTGAGTCAGCCGGGTCAGCTCTCGAGCAACTTGTTGACGGTGCCGGCGAAGTCCTCGTAGCGGCGCAGCGCCGAGACGTTGATCGTCACGTGCTGCCCCATCTCGATCATGATCGGGAGCGTCAGCGAGATCTCGTCGAGGGTGTCGTGGCTGTCGACGTCGACGATCGCGATCACGCGCCGCTCGCCGGCGACCTTCCAGAGGTCGACGACGACGCCCGCCTTCTTCGCACCGAGTGCGGCCTCGGCCTCGCGGGACCACGTGGCGAAGAGGTCCTGCTGGCTCATCGTGGCGCCGTACTCCACGTGGAAGTCGAGGTGGAAGAGCATCGGTGGCCTCCGCAGCGATGGTCGACGGTGCTCCGGAACCTACAACCGCCGATCATGCGCCGACAGCAGATCCTTGACAGGATCGACTGGTCCTCTTCTAGGATCGACCGCCATGCTCATCATCGCGGGCCACAGCCGGGTCGCACCCGAGCGCCGGGACGCGCTGGTCGCGGAGTTCGCCGACCTCGTGCGGCGCGCGCGGGAGGCGCCGGGCTGCCTCGACGCGGCGATCACCGCCGACTCCGTCGATCCGGGGCGCATCGACGTCCTCGAGCGGTGGGCGTCGCAGGCCGACCTCGACCACTGGCGCTCGATCGCCCACGCCCCCGACGTGGGCGACGCCGTCCTCGCGACCAAGGTGAGCCTGTTCGAGGTGTCCGCCGAGCGCCCGCCGTTCTGAGCTCCGGGAGCCGGCCTAGACGTTGAAGCGGAACTCCACCACGTCGCCGTCGGCCATGACGTAGTCCTTGCCCTCCATGCGGACCTTGCCCGCGGTCTTCGCCGCGTTCATCGAGCCCGCGGCGACGAGGTCGTCGTAGGAGACGATCTCGGCCTTGATGAAGCCCTTCTGGAAGTCGGTGTGGATCACGCCGGCCGCCTCGGGGGCGGTGGCGCCGATCCGGATCGTCCAGGCCCGGGACTCCTTGGGGCCGGCGGTCAGGTAGGTCTGCAGGCCCAGGGTGCGGAACCCGGCGCGGGCCAGGGCGTCGAGGCCCGGCTCGGGCTGGCCGATCGACTCGAGCAGCTCCAGGGCCGACTCGTCGTCGAGCTCGAGGAGCTCCTGCTCGACCTTCGCGTCGAGGAACACGCTCTCGGCCGGCGCGACCAGCTCGGCGAGCTCCTTGCGGCGCGCGTCGTCGGTGAGCACCGGCTCGTCGGCGTTGAAGACGTAGAGGAACGGCTTGACCGTCATGAGGTTCAGCTCGCGCAGCCGCGGCGAGTCGAGCCCGGCCTGGAACAGGGTGCGGCCCTCGTTGAGCACCGCCTGCGCGTGCTGGATCTCGTCGACCGCGGCCTTGGTCTCCTTCTTGACCCGCGCCTCCTTCTCGAGGCGCGGGAGGGCCTTCTCGATGGTCTGCAGGTCGGCGAGGACGAGCTCGGTTGCGATCGTCTCGATGTCGGCCGCCGGGTCGACGCGGCCGTCGACGTGCACGACGTCGTCGTCGGCGAACACCCGCACGACCTGGCAGATCGCGTCGGCCTCGCGGATGTTGGCGAGGAACTTGTTGCCGAGCCCCGCGCCCTCGCTGGCGCCCGCGACGATGCCCGCGATGTCGACGAACGACACCGTCGCGGGAACGATCTTCTCGGAGGCGAACATCGTGGCGAGCGTGTCGAGCCGGGGGTCGCGCAGCGGCACGACGCCGACGTTCGGCTCGATGGTGGCGAACGGGTAGTTCGCGGCCAGGACGTCGTTGCGGGTCAGGGCGTTGAACATCGTCGACTTGCCCACGTTGGGGAGGCCGACGATGCCGAGGGTCAAGCTCACGGGATCCCAGTCTGCCAGCGAGGGATCCGGACGGGCCCCGGCGGCGTCCAACCAGGGTGACAGCGTTCTCACCCCGGAGGCTCCCGTGCCCGCTCACGCCACGATCCCCACCACGCTCGGCCCGTTCACCGCAGTCGTCGACGACGACGGCGTCGTGCTCGCGTCCGGCTGGACCGACGACGTCGACGCCCTCCTCGCCCTCGTCCACGCCGACATCCGCCCGACCGATCCCGCGCGCCGCGCCGACCTCGGCCCGGTGACGGCGGCGGTGACGGCGTTCCACGACGGGGACCCGGCGCCCGCCGCGGCGGTCCCGGTTCGCCAGATCAGCGGGCCGGCGACGACGGCGATCTGGGACCGGCTGCGGCTCGTCCCGGCGGGTCACCCGACGACCTACGGCGAGCTCGCGGCCGCGGCGGGCCACCCGCGGGGACACCGGCTGGCCGCGCGGGCGTGCGTGCACAACGCGGCGACGCTCTTCGTGCCCTGCCACCGGGTGCTGCGCCGCGGCGGCGGGCTGGGCGGCTACCGCTGGGGGCTCGAGATCAAGGACCGGCTGCTCATGATGGAGAAGTCGTGGCTGCCCGAGGAGACAGCGGTGTCGGGGGTGTGATCCATCCTCACGGCCATGACCATCGACGGGGTGCTGGCCGGGCTGCTCGTGGGCCTCGTGCTGGGCGCGGTGATCGGGGCGTGGGTGGCGCTGCGCCTCGCCCGGGCGTGGCGCGACGCCGCGGTGTCCGAGGCCGTCCGGCGGGCGGGAGCGGAGGTGGCGGCCGCCCGGGCCGAGCTCCACGCCGAGCGGCGCGGGGCCGGCGACCGCGAGCGGGCGCTGGTCCCGGCGGCGACGGCCGCCTCCACCGACGCGCTCGACCGCGTGCTCGAGCCGGTGTCGACGGCGCTCGGGCGCATGGAGCGCCAGATGGCCGGCGCCGAGCGCGAGCGGGAGGCGGCGTTCGCCTCGCTGCGCGAGCAGGTCGGGGCGGTCGCGGCGAGCGCGCAGGGCGTGGCGGGCGAGACGCGCGCGCTGGTCGGCGCCCTGCGCGCCCCGCACGTGCGGGGGCGGTGGGGCGAGCTGCAGCTGGAGCGGGTCGTCGACCTCGCGGGCATGGTCGAGCACTGCGACTTCACCCGCCAGGCCCACGCCCGTGGGGGCGACGACGGCGCGCAGCGGCCCGACCTCGTGGTGCACCTCGCGGGCGGCAAGCAGGTCGTCGTCGACGCGAAGGTCCCGTTCACCGCCTACCTCGAGTCCACCGAGGCCCGCGACGACACCGCGCGGCGCGAGCGGGTCGCGGCGCACGCCAAGCAGGTCCGCGCCCACGTCGACACGCTCGGGGCCAAGGCCTACTGGCGGCGCTTCGACCCGACGCCCGAGTTCGTCGTGATGTTCGTGCCGGGCGAGGTGTTCCTGTCCGCCGCGCTCGAGGCCGACCCCACGCTGCTCGAGCACGCGTTCGGCAGCGACGTCGTCATCGCCACCCCGACGACGCTCATGGCCCTGCTGCGCACGGTCGCCTACGCGTGGCGGCAGGAGGCGCTGGCCCGCAACGCCGCCGAGGTGCACGCGCTCGGGCGGGAGCTGCACGGGCGCATCGCGACGCTCGCGGGTCACCTCGCCCGCCTCGGGCGGTCCCTCGACGGCAGCGTGCGCTCGTTCAACGAGACGGTGAGCTCGCTGGAGTCGCGGGTGCTGGTCAGCGCCCGCCGGTTCACCGACCTCTCGGTCACCACCGCCGACCTGGAGAGCCCGGACCAGATCGAACGCCGGCCCCGCTCGCCCGCGCACGACGCGGCGGAGGACGCCTAGAGCGTGTCCGACGGGTCGAGGCCGTAGGACGGCAAGGACACGAGCTCGTGGCAGGACCACTCTCGCCCGGGTCTCGGAACGAGGGTCCCGGCCGACCTATGCGCATGATCGCGTCGAGTCGGACGGTCGGTCTCGATGCGATCTTGGGTCTATGTCTCGTCGTCGATTCGGGGAGGTCGCAGCGACGAGCCGAGAACCTCGCGCTCGCCGGGCACGTCCTCGCTCTGGCGGAAGCTTTTCGGAAACCGAACCATCCTCACCGAGGAGTCGCCCGCCTGCGTGCGGTCGCGGACGCCCGGCCACGGCCGTGCTGTCGTTCCGCACTCCACCGAACGGTGCCCAGCGCCGATCGGGTGGTCCACGTCACGGAGATCGCCGGGGTCGGTGGCGGCTGGACGGTCGGCGATCAGCCGACCGCTAGCGTTGAGGGGTGACCAGTACACGGGAGGACGCCGCAGGCGTCGGGGCCGTCGGCCCCGGCGAGCGCTCCGTCGTGCGGTCACTGCGCGGGCTGCGGTGGTGGGGATCGCTGCTGCTCGCCGGGGTCCTGTCCGGCGCCGGCCTGGTCATCGACATGCTCGCCTCCGGTGAGCTCGGTGTCGTGTTCACCGCCTGCTTCGCCGGCGGCTGCATCCTCGCGACGGCCTGGGCCCGGCGCGACTCGCTGTTCGTCCCGCTCGTGCAGCCGCCGCTGCTGCTGGCGGTGGGTGTGCCCGCCGTGGTCGCGGCGACCGGGTCGCTGCCCCGCTCCGGCGGCCTCGCGTCGACCCTGCTCGCCGTCGGCGGCCCGCTGGTCAACGCCTTCCCCACGCTCGCGGTGACCACGGCGATCTGCCTCGCGCTCGGGTTCATCCGCTCGCGCGTCGAGCCCTGGCGGCGCGCGGACGACGACCTCGACCCCGACGGCCGCCCCGATCCCCGCGACCGACCCCTGCGGGAGCGCCCGCCGCGCGACCGCGGGCCCCGGGACCGGCCGCCGAAGGACCGCGACCCCCGCGACCGCCCGCCGAAGGAGCGCGACCCCCGCGACCGGCCGCCGCGCGACCGCGACCCCCGCGACCGCGACCCCCGCGACCGGGACCCTCGCGACCGCGACCGGCCGCCCCGTGACCGCGACCCCCGCGACCGGGACCCGCGCGACCGGGACCCGCGCGACCGGGACCCGCGCGACCGGGACCCGCGCGACCGGGACCCCCGCGACCGGGACCCCCGCGACCGGGACCCGCGCGACCGCGACCCCCGCGACCGCGTCCCCCGTGACCGCGACAAGCCGCGTCGCGTGTCCATCGAGGCCCGGCCGGCGCGCGACGAGCGACGGCGGCCCGCCGAGGAGCGCGGCCGACCGGTGCGTCCCGACGACCCGGACGACGAGTTCGGGCCCGGCGTCCGCCGCGTCCCCCGCCGCGTCGACGGGCCCGACGGCCCCCGCTGACGCCCGGGCCCCGGACCTCAGTGCGCGTACTCGTCGCGGCGCCACAGCATCGCGGCGAGCATGGTCACGAACATCAGGACGTGACCGGCGATCATGAGCGTCTCGCCGGTGATCAGCCCGAGCCAGTAGGGCACGAGGCCCAGGACGAACGGCGCGCACATCGCCGCCGACATCTCCGTGATCTGGCGGGCGGTGTGCCGGCGGACGGCCATCCAGAGCGCCATGCCGATGGTCATGTCCGCCGCCATGACCAGGGCGCCGACGTCCGGGCGCGCGGTCCAGGCCTCCGGCCAGAGCGGGGCGAGCAGCATCATGCCGACGACCATCGCCGCCACCATCTCGAGGTAGTGGCCGGCGAAGCGCAGCGCGCGGCGGCGGAGCGGACGGGGAGGGGCGGTGAGCGCGGTCATGGTGGGTCCTTCCACGAGGCCGGGATGGCGACGTGGACGAGCATCGCGAGGGACGCCCCGGCGCTGACGTGCCGAAGGTCATGCCCGGGGTCACGACCTCAGAGCAGGTCGAGCGCCCGGGCGCGCAGCGCGGCCTGCGTGCGGTCGCGGGCCCCGAGCTTGCCGAGCACGTTCGTCACGTGGTTCTTCACCGTGCCCTCGGCGAGGTGCAGGGTGCGCGCGATCTCGCGGTTGCTGCGGCCGTCGGCGAGCAGGCGCAGCACGTCGGCCTCGCGCTCGGAGAGCGGCACGACCAGCGGCTGGGCCCGCGGCACCGGCTCGTCGGCGGGCAGGCGCGCCACGCGGGCGACCACCTTGGCGGCCACCGACGGGTCGAGCACCGAGCCCCCGGCCGCCGCGGTGAGCACGGCCTCCACCAGGCGGGCGGAGGGGACGTCCTTGAGCAGGTAGCCGACCGCGCCGGCGCGCAGGGCGGCGAAGACGTCCTCGTCGTCGTCGAACGTGGTCAGCGCGATGACCCGCACCCCGGGGTGCTCGACGTGCAGGCGCCGCGTCGCCCCGACCCCGTCGAGCACCGGCATGCGCAGGTCCATGAGCACCACCTCGGGAGCGAGCTCCGCGACCCGGCGCAGCGCCTCCTCGCCGTCGCCCGCCTCGCCGACCACGACGACGTCGTCGCGCACCCCCAGCAGCGTCGCGAGGGCCTCGCGGAACAGGGCCTGGTCGTCGACGAGGAGCACGCGGACGGGAGAGGACGTCACGCCGGCACCTCCACCCGCAGCGCGCAGCCACCGTCGGCGCCCGGCCCGAGCGAGAGGGTGCCGCCCAGCTCCTCCGCGCGTTCGCGCAGACCCAGCAGACCGACGCCGTCACCCCCGGAGCCGCCGGCGAGGGCACCCCGCCCGTCGTCGCGGACCTCCACCCGCACCGCGCCGGCCGCGTAGTCGAGGACGACCTCGGCGCGACTCGCGCCGGCGTGCTTGCGCACGTTGGTCAGGCCCTCCTGCGCGGTCCGGAACAGCGCCTCGCGGGCGGCCGCGGACAGGGGGCGCTCGTCGCCCTCGACGGTCAGGCGCGTCGGCACCCCCGCCGCCGAGCTCTCGGCCGCGAGATCCTGCAGCGCCGTGGCCAGCGGCGGCGTCTCGCGGGGCTCGCGCAGGGTCCCGATCGAGCGCCGGACCTCGGCGAGCGCCTCCCGCGACTGGTGCTGGGCCTTCGCGAGGACCTCGTCGACGTCGCCCGACCCGCTCTCCACCAGCGCGCGTGCCGCCTGGAGCTGCATCCCGATGACGGTGAGCGAGTGCCCGAGGCCGTCGTGGATGTCGCGGGCGAGCCGGTTGCGCTCCTGCGCCGCGGCGAGGCGCTCGACCTGCTCCTGCGCGGCCGTGAGCTCGCGGCGCATCGCCTGCTCGCGGCGCAGCAGCTCGGTGACGACGGCCGCGAACACCACCGCGACGAGCGTGCCGAGGCCCTCACGCAGGCCGTCGACCAGCGGCATCCCGGTGTGCACCATCGGCACCATCGCGATCACGACGACGGTGACGGGCAGCGGTAGGAGCAGCACGCACTCGCTGACCAGCACGACGAGGAAGAGCGTCCCGCCGACGCCGGGCGCGAGCGCGAACACCACCGACGCGAGCACCAGCCCGACGAGGACGTGGGCTGCCGACCACCACCGCTGCCCGCGGGCGAGCACCCAGCGGAACCCGAGCGTCGCCAGCAGCGCGAACGCGACGCCGAGCGGGAGGACCGCCACCGGGTCGCCACCGGCCACCCCGAGCACCAGGGTGAGCAGCGCACCCCCGGTGAGCAGGGTCAGGGCCAGCAGCACGGGGACACTGTGCGGCGCCCGCGCGCCGAGGACAACGCCCGGCCGAGGACAGCGCTAGCGGACCGCCTGCGGCTTCATGTCGCGCTTGAGCTCGCGGGGCAGCGAGAAGGTCAGCTTCTCGTTGGCGGTGGTGATCTCCTCGACGTCGCCCCAGCCGCGCTCGGCGAGCCAGTGCAGGACGTCGCCGACGAGGATCTCGGGCACCGAGGCGCCGCTGGTGACGCCGACGGTGCGCACGCCCTCGAGCCACGCCTCGTCGATCTCGCCGGCGTGGTCGACGAGGTGAGAGTCCTTGGCGCCGGCCTGCAGCGCGACCTCGACGAGGCGCACCGAGTTGGAGGAGTTGCGCGAGCCGACGACGAGCACGAGGTCGCACTCGGGCGCCATCTGCTTCACCGCGACCTGGCGGTTCTGGGTGGCGTAGCAGATGTCGTCGGACGGCGGGTCGGCCAGCGACGGGAAGCGCTCGCGCAGGGCGCGCACGGTCTCGAGGGTCTCGTCGACCGAGAGCGTCGTCTGGGAGAGCCAGATGACCTTCTCGGGGTCGCGGACGGTGACGTTCGGCACCGCGGACGGCCCGTCGACGAGCTGCACGTGGTCGGGCGCCTCGCCGGCGGTGCCCTCGACCTCCTCGTGGCCCTCGTGGCCGATGAGCAGGATGTCGAAGTCGTCGCGCGCGAAGCGCTTGGCCTCCTGGTGCACCTTCGTGACCAGCGGGCACGTGGCGTCGACGGTGCGCAGCTCGCGCGACGCGGCCTCGGCGTGCACCGCCGGGGAGACCCCGTGCGCCGAGAACACGACGGTGGCGCCCTCGGGCACCTGGTCGGTCTCCTCGACGAACACGGCGCCGCGCTCGGCGAGGGTGTTCACGACGTGGCGGTTGTGCACGATCTCCTTGCGGACGTACACCGGCGCGCCGTAGGTCTCGAGCGCCTTCTCGACGGCCACGACGGCACGGTCGACACCGGCGCAGTAGCCACGGGGCTTCGCGAGCAGCACGCGCAGGCCATCGGTCTGCGCGGCGGTCTGCTCGCCGGGGTGCTCAGTGGACATACCTCCAGCCTACGGGCGACGAGCGTCACGGTCCGGGCGTGCGGCCCGCATCACGGGTCGAGCTCCCCTATCGGCGTGCTCCCCTCTCTGCGCTTCGTCTCCCTCCGTCGTGGCCGTCCACACATCACCGGCCTGCTGCTGGCACCCTGTGTCCCATGAGTTCGCTCCCGTTCCCGGTGCGTGTCGCCGCCGGTCTGGTCGTCACCGCCGTGGAGGAGGCCCGGGACCTCCCCCGCACCGTCGCCGGTCTCCCCATCACCGCCGTCAGCCGGGTGCTGCAGCTGTCGATGCGGGCGCAGCAGGTCGTTACCGAGCTGGCGATCAAGGGCGACAGCGCGCTCGACGGGGCGCGGCCGGTCGAGGAGGCGCCCTCGTGGGCCCGCTTCGACGACGACCTGCCGGACACCCTGCCGCCGGCCCGCCCCGGCACCTGGGAGCGTCCCGAGCTCGACGACACGTCGCTCGAGTACACCGACCTCGCGAGCACGCCCCGCGTCAACGGCCACACGAAGCCGCGCGCGGCCGAGCAGAGCCCGGCGACGCTGCCCGGCTACGAGTCGATGACGATCGCCCAGCTGCGCGGCAAGCTGCGCTCGCTGTCGGTGGACGAGGTGGCCGACCTCCTCGCGTTCGAGGAGTCCCACGCCAACCGGCCGCCGTTCGTCACGATGCTGACCAACCGGATCGCGACCCTCAACGCCCAGTAGGTGAGCACGCCCCCGCCCACCAGCGCCGAGGAGCCCTGGCCGGTCCGCACGGTCGCGCGCAAGATCCAGGCCTGGATCGACCGGCTCGGCGCGGTGTGGGTCGAGGGGCAGCTCACGCAGGTCACCGCCCGCCCGGGCTCGCAGACGGCGTTCCTCGTGCTGCGCGACCCCGCCGCCGACGTGTCGCTGGGCCTGACCGCGCCGACGTCCATGGTGCGCGGCACGGTCCCGCCGCTGACCGAGGGCGCGCGCGTGGTCGTGCACGGCAAGCCGTCGTACTTCTTCGGCCGCGGCACGCTCTCGCTGCGCGTCGACGAGATCCGCCCGGTCGGGGTCGGCGAGCTGCTCGCGCGCATCGAGCGGCTGCGCGCGCTGCTGGGCGCCGAGGGCCTGTTCGACCCGGGCCGCAAGCGCCGCCCGCCGCGGCTGCCGCGCTGCGTCGGGCTCATCACGTCGCGGGCGAGCGCCGCCGAGCACGACGTCGTCACCGTCGCCACGTCCCGCTGGCCCGCCGTGCGCTTCCGGACGGTCAACACGCCGACGCAGGGGACGCAGGCGGTGCCCGAGATCCTCGACGCACTCGGCGCGCTGGACCGCGACCCGGACGTCGACGTGATCGTCCTGGCGCGCGGCGGCGGCAGCGTCGAGGACCTGCTGCCGTTCTCCGACGAGGCGCTCTGCCGGGGCGTGGCGGCGTGCCGGACGCCGGTGGTCTCGGCGATCGGGCACGAGCCGGACACCCCGCTCGTCGACCACGTCGCCGACGTCCGCGCCGCCACCCCGACCGACGCCGCGAAGCGGATCGTCCCCGACCTCTCCGAGGAGACCGCCCACCTCGCCCAGCTGCGCCGCCGCGCCCATCGCGCCCTGCACGCGTGGGTGGAGCGCGAGGACGCCCGGATCGCCGCGCTGCGCCGGCGCCCGGTGCTCGCCGACCCGCTCGGCCCGGTCAGCGCGCGCGAGGACGCCGTCGCGACCCGGCGCGCCCGCGCCCGCCAGGTGCTCGAGGCCGGGCTCGTGGCCCGCGAGGCCGACGTCCGCCACCTGCGCGCGTCGCTCACCGCCCTCGGCCCGGCGGCGACGCTGGCCCGCGGCTACGCGATCGTGCAGCACGGTGGCGCCGTGGACGCGCCCGTCCTGCGGTCGGCGGAGACGCCCTCGCCCGGCGACGCCCTGCGCGTGCGCCTGGCCGACGGCGCCGTGCACGCCGTGGTCGCCCAGGACGACGAGTGACTCCGGGGGAGGATGCACGCATGACGGCGAGTGACGGGCCGGGCGACGAACCCGGCTACGAGGAGGCGCGCGAGGAGCTCGAGAAGGTCGTCGGGCGTCTGGAGGCCGGCGGCCTGAGCCTCGAGGACTCGCTGGCGCTGTGGGAGCGGGGCGAGACGCTCGCCCGGATCTGCGAGCGTCACCTGGCCGGGGCACGCGAGCGGGTGGAGGCGGTCCTGCAGGACGCGGAGGGTGGGGACGATCCCGCGCGCGGGTGACGCCCGGCGAGGCACACCCGTCGTCACGCTGTGATGCCCCAGACTCGACGGCCATGAGCAGTCCGTACGGCGGAGGCGACGTCGACCGGGCGGTCACCGGCGCGCACGCCGACTACCACCGCGAGATCCAGCAGCACGTCGAGCCGGACGGGCTGGTCGACGACGTCGTCACCTACCGCATGCTCGCGCCGCACCTCATGCGCACGCTGCTGTTCCTCGTGACGCCGACCGTGCTGCTCCTGCTCAAGGTCGTCCTCGACTACCTCGCGTCGATGTCCACCCCGGACGACGTCACGGACATCGTCTCGACGCTGCTGGGGCTGGTCGTCGTCGTGCTCTACATCGCCGGGATCGCGTCGTTCTTCGCGCCCGCCAAGGAGCCGATCGCCGAGCACTCCCGGCTCCTGGAGAACCGCGGCGACGTCGCGACCAGCGCGTTCGAGTACGTCCGCGCCGCCGCCGAGGCCCGCCAGAGCCCCGCCGAGGTGGCGCCCTCGACCGTCGCCGGCGTGCCGGTGCTGCTGTTCCGCCAGTACAGCGAGCGGGCGATGCTGCTCGTCCAGCCCTACGGCCGCGACCTCTACGTCGGCTGGACGATGTGGCGCTCGCGCTCCACCGCGACGCTGCTCGCGCACTTCCTGCGCGACACGTTCGGCCGCTTCGCCCCGGCGCCGCGCTTCTCCGCGGAGCTGCGGGCGGCGGCGACCCGCGCGCTGCGCGAGAGCGTGCACTCGCTCTCGCGGGAGGGCGTCGCGGCGGCCACGCACCTCGGCGCCCCCGCCGCCCAGTCCCCCGCGTCGGGCCCGTTCCCGCAGCCGGAGACCCACCACCCCGAGCGGCCGGCGCCGCCGCGCGAGCACCCGCAGCCCCAGCCCCAGCCCCAGCCCCAGCAGCAACCTCACTACCCGGACGAGGCCCCCGACGCGCTCCCCACGTCGGGGCCCTACCGGCCCGCCGGCACCGACACCGGCGGCTGGAGCACCCCACGGCGCGGCGCCGAGCACGAGGAGCACGACGACCGGGACGAGCGCGTGACCGTCCGCCGGGAGCCACGCCGTCGCGAGGCCGACGAGGGCTGGGGACCGCCGCCGCGCGACCGGTGGTGAGTTCCTAGCGGGGCACGACGAACGGCGCCACGAGCGCCGCCTCCGCGAGCTGGGTGAGGCGTTCCGGCGTCGCGCTGCCCGTGACGAGCAGCCGCACGCCGTCGACGTCGGCCACCCAGATCGGCTCGCCGCGCCGCCCGGTGTGGGTCACCCACGTCCGTCCGCCGGCCTGCACGGTGCCGGTGGCGGTCGGGTCACCGGCCTCGGACACGACCAGGGCGGCCTCGTCGGCGTCGGACTGCACGAGGCGCGCGAACTCGTCGTCCGGCGTCACCCAGCCCACGCGGGCGGCGCGGGTCCCGGCGACCAGCACGACGTCCGACGACTGCGGGATCCAGTCGGCCGGCAGCGCCGGCACCCGCAGCGGGATGCGCATCGTCGGCGCGTCCCCGAGCAGCTCGGCGGCCGGGTCGATGCGCGGCACACTCTCCCGGTCGACCTGCGGCGCGCCCGGCGCGAACGAGCAGGCCCGCAGCAGCCCCGCCACCACGAGCACCGCGACCCCGACCACCAGGAAGCTCCGCAGCAGGGCCGCGGGGCCGCGCTGCGGCTCGGGATCGCGGGCGCCGGGACCGGGCGAGGGGGTGGCCACGGCGACATCCTCGCAACGAACGCACCACCCGGCCCGCGAGGAGGTCGTGTGAAGCGGATCCGCACGACGGCCCCGGGCGCCGGATTCTGCGAGGATGGGCGGCCCGCACGACCCGCCCCCACGCCGCCCCACGGAGGTGCAGCCGGTGAGCTCGCAGGAAACCGTCCGGTCCCCCGAGCGGCCCGACCGCAATCTCGCGCTCGAGCTCGTCCGGGTCACCGAGGCCGCCGCCATGGCCGCCGGCCGCTTCGTCGGCCGCGGCGACAAGAACGGCGGCGACGGCGCTGCGGTGGACGCGATGCGCAAGCTCATCGGCTCGGTGTCGATGCGGGGCACGGTCGTCATCGGGGAGGGCGAGAAGGACGAGGCCCCGATGCTCTACAACGGCGAGGAGGTCGGCAACGGCGACGGGCCCCACGTCGACGTCGCCGTCGACCCCGTGGACGGCACGACCCTCATGGCCAAGGGCATGCCGAACGCGCTGGCCGTGCTCGCCGTCGCCGAGCGCGGCGCGATGTTCGACCCGTCCGCGGTCTTCTACATGTCGAAGCTCGCCGTCGGCCCCGACTGCGCCGACGTCGTCGACATCGACGCCCCCGTGCGCGACAACCTGCGCGCGGTCGCCCGGGCCAAGGGCATCAACGTCGCCGACGTCTCGGTGGTCGTGCTCGACCGCCCGCGCCACGACCAGCTGGTGCAGGACATCCGCGACGCCGGCGCGCGCATCCGCTTCATCTCCGACGGCGACGTCGCCGGCGCGATCGCCGCGGCCCGCCCGGACAGCGGCGTCGACATCCTGCTGGGGATCGGCGGCACGCCCGAGGGGATCATCACCGCGGCCGCGCTGGCCTGCATGGGCGGCGAGCTGCAGGCCAAGCTCTGGCCCAAGGACGACGCCGAGCGCGAGAAGGCGCTCGCCGCGGGCCACGACCTCGACCGCGTGCTGCGCACCGGCGACCTCGTGCGCGGCGAGAACATCTTCTTCTGCGCCACGGGGGTCACCAACGGCGACCTGCTGCGCGGCGTGCACTACCGCGCGGGTGGGGCGTCCACCCAGTCGATCGTGATGCGCTCGAAGTCCGGCACGGTCCGGATGATCGACGCCTGGCACCGGCTGCGGAAGCTCCGGGAGTACTCCGCGATCGACCTGGGCGTCGACGACGACCACGTCGACCCGGACGGCCCGGTGTGGGGGCCGGACCACTCGACGCTGTAGGGACCGGCGGGTCGCTCTGTCGGGCTACCACGCGTCTGGGATGATCCCGCGCCACTCGGGGTAATCCGATGTGACCAGATCTTCCTCGGAGGTTCTCGTGTCCTCTCACGCGCGTCGGTGCACCCCGCTCGCCCTCGTCACCGTGATCCTCGGCGCCGTGACGGCGCTGCTCGTCGGCGCCGGGACCGCCGGGGCGGCACCCGCCCCCGCCGCGGCCCCGCCGGCCGCCGCCCCGGCCCCGGTCGCGGCCCCCGCGCCCGCCGTGGCGCTCACCGCGGGGACGCCGTGCGACGCGTCCGCCGACGCCTGCGTCGACCTCTCCTCGCAGCAGGCCTGGCTCACCGACGGGCAGGGCAACGTCACCTACGGCCCGGTGGGCGCGCTCGGCGGCACGAAGAAGTACCCGACGCCGACCGGCACCTTCTCGGTCGACTACAAGGACGCCGACCACGTCAGCAACCTCTACGACGCCGACATGCCGTTCTCGGTGTTCTTCGCGCCGGCCATCGCGTTCCACACGGGCAGCCTGTCGCAGCGCTCGCACGGCTGCATCCACCTCGGCAAGACGGCGTCGAAGCGCTTCTTCGCGAACCTCTCGCCGGGCGACACCGTGCAGGTGGTGTCCTAGGTCCGGTGAAAGACTGGGCGGCATGACCGAGGAGCAGGAGACGCAGCGAAGCGGAGCTCGACCCATCCAGGAGGAGTACCGGACCGAGCACGACACCATGGGCGAGGTCCGGGTGCCGGCCGCCGCGCTGTGGGCCGCGCAGACCCAGCGCGCCGTCGAGAACTTCCCGATCTCCGGCCGTCCGATCGAGCCCGCCCAGATCCGGGCGCTCGGCCTGGTCAAGGGCGCCTGCGCGCGGGTCAACAAGGACCTCGGCGTGCTCGACGCCGCCCACGCCGACGCGATCGCCGCCGCGGCCGACGAGGTGGCGTCGGGGGCGCACGACGCCGAGTTCCCGATCGACGTCTTCCAGACCGGCTCGGGCACCAGCTCGAACATGAACGCCAACGAGGTCATCGCGACCCTGGCGTCGAAGGCCTCCGGGCAGAAGATCCACCCGAACGACCACGTCAACGCCTCGCAGAGCTCCAACGACGTGTTCCCGACGACCATCCACGTCGCCGCGGCCGAGGCGATCGTGCGCGACACCGTGCCCGCGCTCGAGCACCTCGGCGAGGTGCTGGGCCGCAAGTCCCACGAGTGGCGCCACGTCGTCAAGGCCGGCCGCACCCACCTCATGGACGCCGTGCCGATCACCCTCGGCCAGGAGGCCGGCGGCTGGGCGAGCCAGGCCGAGCACAGCGTCGAGCGTCTGCGCTCCGTCCTGCCCCGCCTCGCCGAGCTGCCCATCGGCGGCACCGCGGTCGGCACCGGCATCAACACCCCGGAGGGCTTCGGCGGCAAGGTCGTCGAGCAGCTGCGGCAGTCGACCGGCATCCCCGAGCTCGCCGAGGCTCGCAACCACATCGAGGCGCAGGGCGCCCGCGACGGGCTCGTCGAGGCCTCGGGCGCGCTGCGGGCCGTCGCGGTGAGCGTCTACAAGATCGCCAACGACGTGCGCTGGCTGTCGTCCGGCCCGTCGACCGGCCTCGCCGAGATCCGCATCCCGGACCTGCAGCCGGGCAGCTCGATCATGCCCGGCAAGGTCAACCCGGTGATCTGTGAGGCGGCGATGATGGTCGCCGCCCAGGTCATGGGCAACGACGCGACCGTCGCGTTCTCCGGCAGCCAGGGCAACCTCGAGCTCAACGTCATGATGCCGGTGATGGGCTACAACGTCCTCGAGTCGTGCCGCCTGCTGGCCGCCGCGGCGCGCCTGCTCGCCGACCGCGTCCTCGAGAACACCCAGCCCGACGAGGAGGCGTGCCGCCGCTACGCCGAGTCGTCGTCGGCGATCGTCACCCCGCTCAACCGCCTCATCGGCTACGAGGAGGCGGCGAAGATCGCCAAGCAGGCGATGAAGGAGCGCAAGACGATCCGCGAGGTCATCGAGGCCGAGGGCTACGTGCAGGACGGGCGCCTCACCCAGGAGCAGCTCGACACGGCGCTCGACGTGCTGGCGATGACCCGGGTCGACAGCTAGGGAGACGGAGCGGAGCGGAGCTCGACCCATGGACAAGGCGTGACCCTGCTCGGCGAGGTCGTCGCCGCCTCCGGCGAGGTGGCGGCGACCCGCTCGCGCAAGGCCAAGACCACGACGCTCGCGACGCTGCTGGCCCGCCTCGAGCCCGACGAGATCCGGCCCGCGACGGCGTGGCTCGCCGGGGAGATGCTCCAGGGCCGCACGGGGATCGGGTGGCGGACGCTGCAGGCGGTGTCGCCCTCGCCCGCGGAGACCTCGACCCTGACCGTCGGCGACGTCGACGCCGCGCTCGACCGGCTCGCCGCCATGGCCGGCTCGGGCACCGGTGTCGGCGCGCGGCGGGCCGCGGAGCTCGGCGCCCTGCTGGACGCGGCCACCGAGGACGAGGGCCGCTTCCTCGTGCGCCTGCTCGGCGGCGAGCTCCGCCAGGGCGCGCTGGAAGGGATCATGATCGAGGCGGTGGCGGCCGCCGCGGAGGTGCCCGGCGAGGCCGTCCGGCGTGCCTTCATGCTCTCGGGGCGCCTGCCGACCACCGCGCACACGGCGCTGACCGGCGGGGACTTGGCGGCGTTCGGGCTCGAGGTGATGCGCCCGGTCCGCCCGATGCTCGCCTCGCCCGGCGACTCGCTGGACGCGGCCCTCGCCGAGCTGGGCCCGCCCGACGGCGAGCCGGGCGTCGTCGTCGAGCACAAGCTGGACGGCGCCCGCATCCAGGTGCACCGCAGCGGTGACGAGGTCCGGGTGTGGTCGCGGACCCTGAAGGAGATCACCGGCGCCGTCCCCGAGATCGTCGCGCTGACCCGGGCGCTGCCCGTCGAGACCGTCGTCCTCGACGGCGAGACGCTCGCCGTCGCCGAGGACGGGCGCCCGCGCCCGTTCCAGGAGTCGATGCAGGGCCTGGGCAGCGGCGCCATGCAGCCGTGGTTCTTCGACTGCCTGCACCGCGACGGCGTCGACCTGCTCGACGAGCCCCTCGCCGTGCGCCGGGAGGTGCTCGCCGAGGTCGTCGGCGACCGCCTGATCCCCGGCGTCGTGCGCCCGAGCGCCGCGGAGGCCGAGCAGGCCGTCGCCGACGCGCTGGCCGCCGGGCAGGAGGGCTCGATGGTCAAGGCGCTCGACTCGACCTACTCGGCCGGGCGCCGAGGTCGCGCGTGGCAGAAGGTCAAGCCGTCGCACACGCTCGACCTCGTCGTCCTGGCCTGCGAGTGGGGCTCGGGGCGGCGGCGCGGGTGGCTGTCGAACATCCACCTCGGCGCGCGCGACCCCGCGACGGGCGACTTCGTCATGATCGGCAAGACCTTCAAGGGCATGACCGACGCGACGCTGACCTGGCAGACCGAGACGTTCCCGCGGTACGAGACCCACCGGGACTCGTGGGCGGTGTACCTGCGCCCCGAGATCGTCGTGGAGATCGAGCTCGACGGCGTGCAGACCTCCACCCGCTACCCCGGCGGCGTGGCCCTGCGCTTCGCGCGCGTCGTGCGCTACCGCGACGACAAGACCGCCGCCGAGGCGGACACGATCGAGACGGTCCGGGCGCTCCGTCTCTAGGCTGCGGCGGATCCGAGCTCGCCGCGGCGCACGGCGCGGCGCTCGAACCAGATCGTCGCCGCCGGCGGGATGCTCGCGGCCAGGGCCAGCAGCGTCGTCGTCGCGCTCCACCGGAACACCCGGGCCGTGACCAGCGCGACCACGACGTAGGCCACGAACAGCGCCCCGTGGATCGGCCCGAACACGCGCACGCCGACGTCCTCGAACACGACGAGGTACTTGAACGCCATCCCGACCAGCAGCCCGATCCAGGAGCAGGCCTCGGCGATCGCGACCACGCGGAACACGCGGGCGAGGGCGGCGGCGCGGGACCCGGCGATGATCGTCGACACGAGACCACTCTGCCTGCCGGAGCCGCGATCCTCACGTCCCGCGTAGCCTCGTCACACGTGCAGTTCCTCGACGGGCAGCGCCCGCCCCACGACCTGACCTACGACGACGTCTTCCTCGTCCCGACCCGGTCGGACGTGGCCTCGCGCTTCGACGTCGACCTCGGCGTGGCGGACCCCTCCGGCGCCACGATCCCGATCGTCGCGGCGAACATGACCGCGGTCAGCGGGCGTCGCATGGCCGAGACCCTCGCGCGACGCGGCGGGCTCGCCGTCATCCCCCAGGACGTGGACGCCGAGGCCGTCGCCGACATCGTCGCCGGCGTGAAGTCCCGCCACACCGTGTGGGACACGCCGGTCGTGCTGCACGCGGGCGACGCGGTGGCCGACGCGCTGAACCTCGTCAACAAGCGGGCGCACGGCGCGGTGGTGGTCGTCGACGGGGCCGGGCGCCCGGTCGGGGTGGTCAACGAGTCGGCGTGCACCGGCGTCGACCGCTTCACCCGGCTCGCCGACGTCCTCTCCCCCGCCGTGACGCTGCCGGTCACCACGGCCCCGCGCGCGGTGTTCGACGCGCTGCAGGACCCGGCGCACGCCGGCGCCCCGGCGCTCGGGATCGACGACGACGGCCGCCTCGCCGGCATCCTCACGCGCACCGGCGCCCTGCGCGCCGAGGTCTACCGGCCCGCGCTCGACGCCGACGGGCGGATGCGGATCGCCGCGGCGCTGGGCGTCAACGGCGACGTGGCGACCCGGGTCAAGGAGCTGGGCGCCGCCGGCGTCGACGTGCTCGTCGTCGACACCGCGCACGGCCACCAGCAGAAGATGCTCACCGCGCTGGCCGCCGCCCGCGAGGCCGCGCCGGACGCCGTGATCGTCGCCGGCAACGTCGTCACCGCCGACGGGACCCGCGACCTCGTGGCCGCGGGCGCGGACGTCGTCAAGGTCGGCGTCGGCCCCGGCGCCATGTGCACGACGCGGATGGCGACCGGCGTCGGGCGCCCGCAGTTCTCGGCGGTCGCCGAGTGCGCGGCCGCGGCGCGCGAGGTCGGCGCCCACGTCTGGGCCGACGGCGGGGTGCGCCACCCCCGCGACGTCGCGCTGGCCCTCGCCGCCGGCGCGTCCGCGGTGATGGTCGGATCGTGGTTCGCCGGCACCTACGAGTCGCCGGGCGACCTGCTGCGCGACGAGCACGGCGCGGCGTACAAGGAGTCGTTCGGCATGGCGTCCAAGCGCGCCGTCACCGCCCGCACCCGCGGCGACGGCGCCTTCGACCGGGCGCGCAAGGGCCTGTTCGAGGAGGGCATCTCCTCTTCGCGCATGCGCCTGGACCCGCAGCGCCCCGGCGTCGAGGACCTGCTCGACAGCATCTGCGCCGGCGTGCGCTCGGCCTGTACCTACGCCGGCGCCGCGTCGCTCGAGGAGTTCCACGCGCGCGCGACGCTCGGCGTGCAGTCGGCGTCCGGCTTCGCGGAGGGCCGCCCCCTGCCCGCCGGCTGGTGAGCCGCTCGGCGGAGTGCACGCGTCCGCGTGCGCCCCGCTCCGGGGAACGAACGGCGCTCTCGCTGCTTCGGTAGCAGCGAGAGCGCCGTTCGTTCGTCCGGTGGCGAGCGCTAGAGCCGCTCGCCCTCCAGCATCTCGGTGACCAGCGCGGCGATCGGCGAGCGCTCCGAGCGGGTCAGCGTGACGTGGGCGAACAGCGGGTGGCCCTTGAGCTTCTCGATCACGGCGGCGACGCCGTCGTGGCGCCCGACGCGCAGGTTGTCGCGCTGGGCCACGTCGTGGGTGAGCACGACGCGCGAGTTGGTGCCGAGGCGCGAGAGCACCGTGAGCAGGACGTTGCGCTCCAGCGACTGGGCCTCGTCGACGATGACGAACGCGTCGTGCAGCGAGCGCCCGCGGATGTGGGTCAGCGGCAGGACCTCGAGCATCCCGCGCTCGATGACCTCCTCGACCACGTTCGACGAGACCAGCGCGCCGAGGGTGTCGAACACCGCCTGCGCCCAGGGCGCCATCTTCTCGTTCTCGCCGCCGGGCAGGTAGCCGAGGTCCTGCCCGCCCACCGCGTAGACGGGGCGGAACACGACGACCTTGCGGTGCTGCTGGCGCTCGAGGACCGCCTCGAGGCCGGCGCAGAGCGCGAGCGCCGACTTGCCGGTGCCGGCGCGGCCGCCGAGGGAGACGATGCCGACCTCGGGGTCGGTGAGCAGGTCGATCGCGATGCGCTGCTCCGCCGAGCGGCCGTGCAGGCCGAAGACGTCGCGGTCGCCGCGCACGAGGCGGACCTGCTTGTCGGGCGTGACGCGCCCGAGCGCCGAGGAACCGCCGCCGAGCAGGCGCAGCCCGGTGTGGCAGGGCAGCTCCCGGGCGGCCTCGACGTCGGCGAGCCCGTCGGCGAAGAGCGCCGACACCTCGTCCGGGGTGGCGGCGACCTCCTCGGTGCCCGTCCAGCCCGTCGTCGTGACGTCCTGGCCGTGGTACTCGTCGGCGGGCAGGCCGACCGACGCCGCCTTGACGCGCAGCGGCATGTCCTTGGTGACGAGGGTGACCTGGTGACCTTCGGCCGCGAGGTTCAGCGCGCAGGCGAGGATGCGGCTGTCGTTCTCCGCGGTCCGGAAGCCTGCCGGCAGCACCGACGGGTCGGAGTGGTTCAGCTCGACGCGGAGCGTGCCGCCCTCGGGGGTCATGGGCAGCGGCTGGTCGAGGCGGCCGTGACGGATGCGGAGATCGTCGAGCAGCCGGAGCGCCTCACGCGCGAACCACCCCAGCTCGGAGTGGTGACGCTTGCCCTCGAGCTCGCTGATGACGACGAGCGGGAGGACCACCTCGTGCTCGGCGAACCGCGTGGTCGCCCACGGGTCCGACAGCAGTACCGAGGTGTCGAGGACGTAACAGCGTGCGCCGTCGGCGGCCCCGGAGGGGACGGCGGTGCTGTGGGGGCTCACGGAAGCGGGACGCTCGGCTGGTGCTGCGCTCACGACTACTCCCTCGAGCGGCCACGGCACCCGCGACCACTGTGTTCCTCGTCGGAACGGGTCGACTAGTCCGGCGGCTCGACGGCGCGGTGGCGCGGCCCGGGGGCCGTCCTGCGCCATCGCGGGGCAGGACCGGGTGCCGGCCCTCCCCCGGGACCGGACCAGGGCGGTCGCGTCGCGCCGGCCACGGACACGGGTGCCGAGGCACCTGCGCCGCGAGCGGTGGACGTCCCCGTCCCGCTCCGATCTGCCACTACCGGCCTCCCCGGACGCCCCGCATCCGGTGCGGGTCCGTCGGCGCGGACGCTACCGCCGGTAGCCGGTCGTTGTCGCGCGCCGAGCGTGACGACTTGGTGACGTGGCTCACCGATTTCCGGGAGACGCCCCGTCGACACCGACCGTTCGTCGCAGCCACGGCGTCCGGACGGCTCGGGCGGGTACCGGGCGCGGCGCCGCGGCGGGCGGACCGGCGCCCAGCTCCGCCGGCGTGGGCGGGTCGTCGAGCACGCGGCGGAGACGCGCCGTGACCACCTCGCGGGCCGGCGTGTCGTCCTCGGCGCCGAGCAGCCAGGGCCGCAGCAGGCGCGCGCCCTCGACGTAGGTCGTGGTGTGGGTCCGCCAGCGCGGGTGGGCCAGGAACTCGAGCATCCGCCGCGCGCGGGGCTCGTCGACCAGCAGCCAGCGGCGCAGGTGGGCGACGACCTCGTCGGCGTCGCGGTGCTCGTCGTGCAGCATCAGCGCCGCGTCCTGGCGCACCGGGGCGAGGCGGGCCATCACCGTCTCGACGGCCTCGCCCAGGGCGCCCCGCTCCGGGTCGGCGGGGACGCCGGCGGCGGCCAGCACCTCGGCGTTCCACCGCCCCCACCCCGGCCCCACGACCGCCTCGAGCCCGAGCTCGGCGGCCCCCTCGGCGACGAGGCTCTGCGGGGTCCGGGCGAGGAAGACCTGCCGCTCCGGGCGCGCGCGCAGGCCCTCGGGGTCGGCGGCGAGGCGGCAGTGCTCGGTGTGGTGGCCCGGGTAGGCCTCGTGCGCCACGAGCAGCGGCAGGTGCGTCACGCGGTGCCCGATGCCGGCGTTGACGGTCACCGCCGAGCGCCGCGGCCCGATCCAGCGGCTGAACCCGCTCCAGGGCGCGGCGTCGACGACCTCGAGCGCGACGTCCTCCCCGGGCGGCAGCCCGACGGTCGCCGCCGTGCGCTCCCGCAGGGCCCGCAGCGCCGCCCGCAGGCCCGTCGTCAGGTGCTCGGGGGCGAGCCGGTCGCGGTCGCGGAAGGCGGCGAGGCGGTCCGCGAGGTCGTCCCCGCCCTGGCCCCCGCCGCCGAGCAGCGCGCCCAGCGTGCGGTGGGCCTCGCGGTAGCGGTCGGGGTCGCCCGACGCGGTGCGCACGCCGAAGCAGCGCTCGACCTCGTCCACGAACCCCACCTCGCGGCCTGCGGCCCGCTCCGCGAGGACCCGGCAGGCCCGCAGCTGGGCGTCGAGGAACGCGGCGCGGGGCGTGGTGGCGTGCCCGGCGAGCTCGCCGCGCAGCCGGTCGGCCTCGCGGGCCAGGGCCCCGGGATCGGGCGCCGGCTCGGCCGCCACGCGCGCGGCGTCCTCGGGGGCACCGAGGTGGGCGTCGAGCACCCCGGGCAGCACGCGATCCAGGCGCAGCGCGAGGCCGACGTAGGCCCGCGCGAGCCCGTCGAGGCCCGGGTCGGCAACCACCGGACGAGGCTACGCCGCGTGGCCCCGCGAGGCCTCGTCCGACGGCGACCGCCCCTTGATACGACACCCGGGTGTCGAGGTCGGCGACGCAGGGACACTGAATGCGCCGCCGGCCGTGGGATCCGCGGCGAGAGAGCGCCGTGGATCACCCGGATATCCCACTACAGTTGCAGCGGGAATTGTCAATCACTCGATGGGGGTGGCTGGCTGGAAATGCCTGCTCGACGGCGGCTAGCTTTTAACCCATCAGCCGCACCGTCCGTGGGGCTGGAGCCATCCGGCGGGAACCCCGAATTCCCTCCGGTACCACGAACGAAACTGGAGTTCTGGATGCTGAAGAAGGCGGGAATGGTCGTCCTCGGTGCGACGGCGGGCATGCTCTCCCTGGCCCCGCTGGCCAGCGCCGGCGAGGCCCCCCAGCACGGCGGTGGGGACCACCACGGCCACCACGCGGGTCACGACCACGACGGCGACCGTGGCCACGGCGGCCGCGGCGACTGCAGCAAGCTCGCGGGTTCCAACGGGGACCGACTGATCAGCCTCGACAACGTCGCCTCGAACGCCACCATCTCCGACGTCGACGTCCTGTCGCGGGACCGTGACCGCGGCAACGACTGCGACGGCGACCGCGGCCACGGCCGTCACGGGCACCACGGTGACCGCGACCGCGACGGCGGCGGCGACCGCAAGGTCGCGTTCTCCAACGGCGACCGGCTGATCAGCGCGGACAACCTCCTCGCGAACGCCGACATCCGCGACATCAACGTCCTCAGCTCGGACGACTGACCCCCCGACCCGACCCGGCGTCCGTGTTTATCGGGGGATGACACGGCCGCCGGACAGAACCGGGTGAGAAACACACGGGTGAGGAACGGCCCCGGGAGCATCGCTCCCGGGGCCGTTCCGCGTACGGAGGACTATTGTCCGAGCCGACGATTCCGTCGCGAATAGTCGCGCAGCGCGCGGAGGAAATCGATGTGGCGGAACTGCGGCCACATCGCCTCGGTGAAATAGAACTCCGAGTACACGGACTGCCACATGAGGAACCCCGACAGCCGCTGCTCACCCGACGTCCGGATGACGAGGTCCGGGTCGGGCTGACCGGACGTGTACAGGTGCTCGGCGATGTGGTCGACGTCGAGCACCTCGGCGAGCTCCTCGATCGACGTGCCCGCCTCGGCGTGGCGCAGCAGCAGCTTGCGCACGGCGTCGGCGATCTCCTGACGCCCGCCGTAGCCGATCGCGACGTTGACCTGCATGCCGTCGCGGCCCGCCGTGCTGTTCGCGGCGGCCTCGATGCGCTCCGCGATCGGGCCGGGCAGGGCGTCCGGGTTGCCGACGACCCGCAGCCGCCAGCGCCGGTCCGGCGCCGCGAGCCCCTCCACCGCCGACGCGATGATCTCGAGGAGCTGGTCGAGCTCGGCGGCGGGCCGGTCGAGGTTGTCGGTCGAGAGCAGGAACAGGGTGACCAGCTCGACGCCGGCCTCCTGGCTCCAGTCGAGCAGGTCGACGATCTTGGCCGCGCCCGCGCGGTGCCCCTCGCTGGGGTCGGCGAGCCCGGCCTCCCGCGCCCAGCGCCGGTTGCCGTCGAGGATCACCCCGATGTGGCGTGGCGGCTCACTCGTCGCCCCGCGACGGCGCAGTCGCCGTTCGTAGAGCGAGTAGGCGACCCGGCGCAGATCGTCCCGCAGTGTCACGGGCCACCACGCTAGACGGTGCCTCCCGGGCCGGGGATCCCCGTGACGGGGTGGTGACGGTGCCGGGCTCGCCACAACGGGCGGGGCCCGCACGGGTCCGCCACCTACCCTGACGGCGTGACCCTCATCGACCCCCTCGCCGAACCGGCTCCGGTCAAGCCGCGGATGCGGGGCTGGCTGCACCTGTGGTCGTTCGTGGTCGCCGTGGCGGCCGGGATCACGCTGGTGTCGCTGGCCGGTGCCACCGTCTCCGCCGAGGCGGCCTTCGCGGTCGCGGTCTACTCGCTGACGGTCTGCGGCGTCTTCGGCATCAGCGCGCTCTACCACCGGCGGACGTGGGTCTCCCCGCGCGCCCGGGGCGTCATGAAGCGCCTGGACCACGCGATGATCTTCGTCTTCATCGCCGGCACGTACACGCCGTTCGCCGTGCTCGCCCTCCCGGAGCGCACCGGGCTGATCGTGCTCGCCGTGGTCTGGGCGGGCGCGCTGGGCGGCGTGGTGCTCAAGCTGGTGTGGCCGCACGCCCCGCGCTGGGTCGGGGTGCCGTTCTACCTGGCGCTGGGCTGGGTCGCGGTGTTCGTCATCCCCGACCTGCTCCACCGCGGCGGCGTCGCGGCGCTCGTCCTGCTCATCGTCGGCGGGGCGTTCTACAGCCTGGGCGCGGTCTTCTACGCCCTGCGACGCCCGGTCGGCTGGCCGGACACCTTCGGCTTCCACGAGTTCTTCCACGCCGCGACGGTCATCGCGGCGGCCTGCCACTACATCGCGATCTGGCTGGTGCTCTACGCCGGCTGAGCGCGTCCCGGACGCGCAGCGAGGGACGCCCCCGCTGCGTCCTGCGCAGCGAGGGCGTCTCTCGGTCCGGCGTGCTGCTCAGCCCTGCGGCGGGACCGGGTCGCCGCCGCCCCCGTCACCGGGGTCCGGCCGGTCGTCGACGCCCCCGGCGTCGCCCGAGGTGTCGTCGTCGAGCACCGGGCCCTTCGTCCGCAGCTCGTCGACCGCGCTCATCGCGCCGCGCAGGTCCTCGAGCCACGTGCCGGCGTGCTCGCCGACCAGCGCCACGGCCCACGCCAGCGCGTCCGACCGCGACCGCGCGACGCCCGCGTCGACCAGCGTGTCCAGCACCAGGCGCTCGGGCTGGCGCAGCCGCGTCATCACCGGCACCGACAGCGTCGTGAACAGCTCCTCGACGTCGCCGATCCGCGCGCCCCAGGCGACCTTGCGCCCGTAGCGGTGCTCGGCCTGGCGCGCCACCTCCATGCGCTCGCCGCGGGTCTCCTCGCGGAAGCGCTCGATGCGCCCGCGCGCCGCGGCCGAGCGCGCGGCCTCGTCGGCGCCGTCGTCGAGGGTCGGGGCCGGCAGGTCACCGACCACCAGGATCTCCTCGCGGTCGACCGTGACCGCCGGCGTGCCCGTGAACCAGCCGTCGGGCAGGCGGCCGGCGAGCCAGCCGACGAGGTCGTCGGTCGCGGGCAGGTCGGTCGGGACCCGTCCGCCGCCGCGACGCCCCGGGCCGCCTCGCCCGGGCCGTCCCCGGTGTCCTCCGCGTCCCACCATCATCGCCCACTCCCTCCGAGCTCCTGCAACGCTTACAGCATTACACGGAAACACCTGTGTCGGTGTTCGCCGGGCGCGAAGCGGCACGGCCGGTGATCGACGGGGACGTCGGACGCGGAGAAGCAGCGAAGCGCCCGTTCGCTGCCCCCCGGACGGGCGTCAGCGGGACAGGGCCGCCGCGAGGTCGTCGGTGGCCGTGCGGGGGCGGTCGCAGACGAAGCCGCGGCACACGTACGCCGCGGGGGCGCCGTCGACGAGGGGGCGCTCGGCGAGGAGCGGCACGCCGTCGGCGTCGGGCTCGCCGGCCACGACGACCGAGCCGCCGGGGGCGTGGCGGCGGGCGGTGTCGGCGAGGCGGTCGCGTCCCGGGGCGTCGTCCACGGCCACCACGGCGACCTGCAACGGGCCCTGCGCGGCGGCCTCGGCGACGCCCAGCCAGCCGCCGGCGAAGCGCGCGTGCCGGGTGAGCAGCCCGCCGACCGCGGCGACCGCGGCGTCGGCGAGCTCGCGGTAGCGCGACGACGACTCGGGCTCGACGAGCAGCGACGCCGTGAGCAGGGCGCCCGCCAGCAGCGACGACCCGCAGGGCGAGGCGCCGTCGGTGACCTCGCGCGGGCGGGTGACGAGGGACTCGGCGTCGTCGGCGGTGTCCCAGAACCGGCCCGTGAACGCGCCGTCCTCGCCGATCTCGGCGAAGTGGTCGAGCGTGGTGTCGAGCAGCGCGCGGGCCTCGGTGAGCCAGCGGGCCTCGCCGGTGGCCTGGTGCAGGGCGAGCAGGCCGTCGACGAGCGCCGCGTGGTCCTCGAGCACGGCGGGGGCGTCGCCGACCTGGCCGTCCCGCGACGTCCGGCGCAGGCGCCCGTCGACGACGTGCACGCGCAGCAGCAGGGCGAGCGCGCGCCGGGCCGCCGCCAGCCACTCGCTGCGCCCCAGCGCCGCGGACGCCTCGATGAGCGCGGTGGCCGCGAGCCCGTTCCACGCGGCCACGACCTTGTCGTCGCGCTCGGGCTGCGGGCGGCGGCCCCGGGCGGCGAGCAGGGACTTGCGGACGGCCTGCCAGCGGCCGGCGTCGTCGGGGTCGGCGGGCATCTGCAGCGTCGAGCGTCCGTGCTCGAACGTGCCCTGGTCGGTCACCCCGAGCAGCGCCGCCGTCCACGCGCCGTCCTCGGGCCCCAGGACCTCGGCGAGCTCGGCCGGGCTCCACACGTACGTCGAGCCCTCCTCGCCCGCGGCGTCGGCGTCGAGCGCGGACGCGAACCCGCCCTCGGGCGTGCGCAGGTCGCGCAGGAGGAACGCGGCCGTCATGTCGGTGGTGCGCGCCGCGAGCTCGGAGCCGGTGAGGCGGGCGAGGTGGGCGTAGACGCGCAGCAGCTGCGCGTTGTCGTAGAGCATCTTCTCGAAGTGCGGCACGGTCCACGACGCGTCGACCGAGTACCGCGCGAACCCGCCCGCGAGCTGGTCGAACAGGCCGCCGCGGGCCATCGCCTCGGCGGTGATCTCGGTCATCGCCAGCGCGTCGGAGCCGCCGGTGCGCTCGTGGTGGCGCAGCAGGAACTCGAGCACGGCCGACGGCGGGAACTTGGGCGCGCCGCCGAAACCGCCGCGGTGCTCGTCGAAGTCCTCGGTCAGCGCCGCGACGGCACCCGCGAGCGTCTCCTCGTCGACCCCGGCCGCGGGCAGCGACCGCGACACGGACTCGAGCCGCTCGGTGATCGACCGGGCGGCGGTGCGCACCCGCTCGCCGTCCTCGGTCCACGCCGTCACGACCGCGCCGAGCAGCTGGGTGAACGACGGCATCCCGCCGTACGGGCGCGCCGGGTAGTACGTCCCGCAGTGGAACGGGTCGCCGTCGGCGGTGAGGAAGCAGGTCATCGGCCAGCCGCCCTGGCCCGTGATCGCCTGCGTGGCCTCCATGTAGACCGCGTCGACGTCCGGGCGCTCCTCGCGGTCGACCTTGACGGCCACGAAGTGCTCGTTGACGAGGGCGGCGACCCCGGGGTCGGAGAACGACTCGTGCGCCATCACGTGGCACCAGTGGCAGGCCGCGTAGCCCACCGACAGCAGCACCGGGACCTCACGCCGCCGCGCCTCCGCGAACGCCTCCGACGACCAGGGCTGCCAGTCGATCGGGTTGTCGGCGTGCTGTCGCAGGTAGGGGCTGGTGGAGCCGGCGAGCCGGTTGGGCATGACGGGAGATGGTCTCAGCCGGGGCCCGTCAGAGCGAGTTCAGGGCGAGCCGGCGCCGGGCGGCCGGTCCGTCCGGTCCGTGCCGTTGTGCGCCGGCGCCGAGCGGTCCTCGTCGTCCGGAGCAGCCTCGGCGTCCGGACGGCCGGACCCGTCCTCCTCCGCCGCGTCGAACGACGCCGGCACCTTGCGCAGGTGCTTGGTCATCGACCGGATGAGCAGGGCCGTGGCCACGCCGAGCAGCAGGATGACGACGAGCGCGATCGGCGAGGTCTTGCCGAACTCCTCGCCGCGCTCGCTGCCGGGCGCACCCCCGGGCGGCGGCGCGGGCACCGCCGTCGGGAGCAGCGTCCACCACACGGCCAGGCGGGTCATGCCTCGACCCGCTCCCGCACGCCGGCGAAGAGGTCGTCACCGGGGTTCTCGTTGGTCTCGTCGGTGTCGACCAGGGAGCGCGCGAGCTCGTAGTCCTCGGTGGGCCACACCCGCTGCTGCATCTCCATCGGCATCTGGAACCAGCGGCCGTTGGGATCGATCTGCGTGGCGTGGGCCCGCAGCGCGTCGTCCCGGACCGGGAAGTACTCCGCGCAGGTGATGCGGGTGGTGATGCGCGTGCCCGGGTCCTGGCGCGAGTCGTCCCACTTCTCGAGCCACTCCGCCCACGGCGACTCCATGCCGGCGTCGAGCAGGGCCTGGTGGAACGCCTGGATGCGGGCCTTGGAGAACCCGTGCGAGTAGTAGACCTTGAGCGGCTGCCACGGCTCGCCGGCCAGCGGGAACCGGTCCGGGTCGCCCGCGGCGTCGAACGCCGCCATCGACACCTCGTGGGTGCGGATGTGGTCCGGGTGCGGGTAGCCGCCGTTCTCGTCGTAGGTGACGACGACGTGCGGGCGGAACTCGCGCATGAGGCCCACCAGGGCCTCGGTGGGCACCTCGAGCGGCTCGAGGGCGAAGCAGCCCTGCGGGAGCGGGGGCTTCGGGTCGCCCTCGGGGAGCCCCGAGTCGACGAACCCGAGCCAGCGGTGCTGCACCCCGAGGATCGCCGCCGCCTTGTCCATCTCCGCGCGGCGCGTGCCGACCATGTCGGCGTGGACCTCGGGGGTGTCCATCGCGGGGTTGAGGATGCTGCCGGCCTCGCCGCCGGTGCACGTCACGACCATGACCTCGACGCCGTCCGCGACGTAGCGCGCGCAGGACGCGGCGCCCTTGCTGGACTCGTCGTCGGGGTGGGCGTGGACCGACATCAGCCGCAGGGGCTGATCGGAAGGGAGTGCGCTCATCGTCTGTCCGGAGCCGTCCTCGTGCGTCGAACTGGTGGCCACCGGGGAACAACGCCCCCGCGTGCCTCCATCATCCCGGGCACCCCCGACAGCCCCGCCGCCAACCCTCTCCGGGGCCGTGCCCGATCATGGACGAGCACGCCCGCGGGGATCTCCACGAGGCGGCTGCGGCCGTCCGTGGATCAGGAAAAGTGCAGGTGGTCAAGGCCCTTCACGCCCACCCGATCCTCCCGGCGGCACCCTCGAACGGGTTTCGCACCGGCTCGGGCGTGTTACCGTAGGGCGACACGGCCCGCATGCCGCGGGCCGTGTTTTTCCGTCTGTGGCCCCCGGGCCGCCGGCGCCACGCACGCCGGCGTGGTGTCAGAAGTGCCCGCGAGGAGAACAGGCCGCCGACCCGCGCAGCGCGGGAACGGACCTCCGAGGAGTTGATCGACGTGACCGAGACGCAGACGCAGGTGACCTGGCTGACCCAGGATGCTCACGACCGGCTGAAGGCCGAGCTCGACGACCTCGTCGGCCAGCGTCCCGTGATCGCGCAGAAGATCAACGCCGCGCGCGAGGAGGGCGACCTCAAGGAGAACGGCGGCTACCACGCCGCCCGCGAGGAGCAGGGCGTCATGGAGGCCCGCATCCGCCACCTCCAGGAGCTGCTGCACACCGCCAAGGTCGGCGAGACGCCCACCGAGAGCGGCACCGCGGTGCCCGGCACCGTGCTGAAGGTCCGCTTCGAGGGCGACGACGACACCGAGACGTTCCTGCTCGGGTCCCGCGAGGAGGGCGCCCACGGCGACCTCGAGGTCTACTCGCCGAACTCCCCGCTCGGGTCGGCCCTGCTGGGCCACAAGGCCGGCGACACCGTGAGCTACGACCTGCCCGACGGCGGGTCGATGGAGGTCACGCTGGTGTCGGCCGAGCCGTACAGCGCCTGACGCTCACTCCGCCGCCACCTCGTAGCCGGCACCCGCGAGGTCGGCGAGGATCGCCTCCCGGTGGTCGTGGCCCCGCGCCTCGAGCGTGAGGGCCACGTCCACGGTCCCCGGGGCCGCACCCGACCCGGTGAGCCTGCGGTGCTCGACGTCCACGACGTTGCCGCCGGCCTGCCCCACGCGGCGCAGGACGTCCGCGAGGTAGCCCGGGCGGTCGGTGAGGCGCACGCGCAGCGCGGCGTAGCGCCCGGCGGCGACGAGGCCCCGGCGGACGATGTCGACCAGCAGCATCGGGTCGACGTTGCCGCCGGAGAGCACCGCGACCACCGGCGCGGGCCAGCGCTGCGGGTACTCCGCGACCGCCGCCACGGCCGCGGCGCCGGCGGGCTCGACGAGCAGCTTCTCGCGCTCCAGGCAGCGCAGCACCCCGCGGGCGATGGCCTCCTCGTCGACGGTGACGATCTCGTCGACCAGGGCCCGGACGTGCGCGAACGTCACCTCACCGGGGCGCGAGACCGCGATGCCGTCGGCGATGGTCGCGCCGGCCACGCTCGTCGGGGCGCCCGCCGCCAGCGACGGCGGCCAGGCGGCGAGCCCCGCGGCCTGGGCGCCGACGACCCGGACGCCGGCCGGCGCGCACGCCGCGGCGATGCCGGAGAGCAGCCCGCCCCCGCCCGTGCAGACGACGATCGTCGCGACGTCCGGGACCTGCTCGAGGATCTCCAGCCCGACCGTGCCCTGGCCCGCGACGATGTCGGGGTGGTCGAAGGGGTGGATGAGCACCGCCCCGGTCCGCTCGGCGAACGCGGCGGCCGCGGTGAACGTGTCGTCGAGCGTGTCGACGAGCTCGACGTCGGCCCCGTACTCGCGGGTGGCCTCGATCTTGGGCAGCGGCGCCCCGGCCGGCATGAACACCGTCGCCCGGGTGCCGAGCAGCTGTGCGGCGAGCGCGACGCCCTGGGCGTGGTTGCCGGCGCTCGCGGCCACCACCCCGGCGGCGCGCTCGCCGGGGGCGAGGCGCTGGATGCGGCGGTAGGCCCCACGGATCTTGAAGCTGCCGGTCCGCTGGAGGTTCTCGCACTTGAGGAGGACGGGGCCCCGTGTCACGGCGTCGAGGGCCCGCGAGGGCGTCACGGGGGTCTCGCGGACGACCCCGGCCAGCGCCTCCCGCGCCGCCCGGACGTCGGCAGGACGGACGAGCTCCACGCCGCCGATCCTGGCAGCCACGCCCGCGCGCTTCGCTCGGGGCCCGCTCAGGCCCTCCTCAGGTCCCGCTCAGGACGAGCGGACGGTGAGCGGTGAGGGCGCTGTGAGGCCGTCCGGCACGACCGGTCGTCGCGCCTCCGCCGTCGCCGGTCGCCCGATCGTGCGCGTCGGGCTCGCACTCGCGGAGCGCCGGTAGCCTTGTGGTATCGGCGTGAGGCTCCGCCGGCGGCGATCGGAGGGGGGGTGGGCACCGTGGGCACGATGTCGCCTCCCGACGCGCGCGTGACGCGCCTCGCCCGGGCCCTCCCGCTGCTCCTCGCCGCGCTGCTCGCGCTCGCGGCCGTCGGCACGGTCGGCTCCGCGGGCTGCGACGACCCCGCCCGGTACGTCAGCACCCCGGACGGCATCTCGCTGCAGGGCGGCTGCCTCAAGCCCGCCGACATCGACCCGCTGGTCGGCGACGCGAGCGATCACGACCCCATGTCGCGGCGCGGGTAGGCGCATCATCGGGGGGTGACCGCCCCCTCGTTCGACCCCGTCGCCCTGCTCGCCGAGAGCCGCCTCGGCGTGCTCGCCACCATCAAGGCCAGCGGGCTGCCCCAGCTCTCCCCCGTCCAGCCGTTCTACGACCCCGTGGCGGGCACGGTGTCGGTCTCGATGACCGAGGGCCGCGCCAAGACCGCGAACCTCCGGCGCGACCCGCGCGCGGCGCTCGAGGTCACCGCCGCCGACGGGTGGGCGTGGGCGACCGCCGAGGGCCCCGTGACGCTGACCGGCCCCGGCACCGACCCGCACTCCCCCGAGGTCGACGCGCTCGTCGAGTACTACCGCACGGCGGCGGGCGAGCACCCCGACTGGGACGAGTACCGCGCGACGATGGTGGCCGACCGCCGCGTGCTGATGGTCATGCTCGTGGATCGGATCTACGGGGACAGCGTCCGGGGCTAGTCCTCGCTGGTCAGGCCAGCGTGTCGAGGGCCTGGCGGAGGTCGTCGACGAGGTCGTCGGCGTCCTCCAGGCCCACCGACAGGCGCACGAGGTCGTCGGGCACCTCGAGCAGCGAGCCGGCCGTCGACGCGTGGGTCATGGCGCCGGGGTGCTCGATGAGCGACTCCACCCCGCCGAGCGACTCGGCGAGGGTGAACACGCGGGTCGCGGCGCACAGGGCGCGGGCGGCCTGCTCGCCCCCCGCGACGCGCACCGAGACCATCCCGCCGAAGCGCCGCATCTGCTTGGCGGCGACCTCGTGGCCGGGGTGGTCGGCGCGCCCCGGGTAGAGCACCGCCGTGATCGCGGGGTGCGCGGCCAGCACGTCGGCGACCCGCTCGGCGTTGTCGCTGTGGCGCTCCATGCGCACCGCGAGCGTCTTGATGCCGCGCTGGGTGAGGAAGCAGTCGAACGGCGAGGGCACGGCGCCCATGCCGTTCTGCATCTTGCCGAGCTTCTCGTGCAGCCCGTCGTCGTCGGTGACGAGCGCGCCGCCGACGACGTCGGAGTGCCCGCCCAGATACTTCGTCGTCGAGTGCACGACGGCGTGCGCCCCGAGCGCGATCGGGGTCTGCAGGTACGGCGAGGCGAACGTGTTGTCGACGACGAGCATGAGCTCGCGCTCGCGGGCCAGCGCGCCGAGCGCCGCGATGTCGGCGACGCCGAGCAGCGGGTTGGTCGGCGTCTCGCACCACAGGATCTTCGTGTTCGGCCGGATCGCCGCCCGGACCGCCTCGAGGTCGGCGGTGTCGACCGCGGTGAACTCGACGCCCCAGTCGGCGTAGACCGTGGAGATCAGCCGGTAGGTGCCGCCGTAGGCGTCCAGCGGGATGAGGACGTGGTCGCCGGGGCGCAGGACGGCGCGCAGCAGGGCGTCCTCGGCGGCCATGCCGGACGCGAACGCGCGGGCGTGGCGCGCGCCCTCGAGCGACGCGAGCGTCGTCTCCAGCGAGGTCCGGGAGGGGTTGCCGGTGCGCGCGTACTCGTAGCCGGAGCGCAGGCCGCCGACGCCGTCCTGGGCGAAGGTCGACGTCGCGAAGATGGGCACGACGACCGAGCCCGTCGTCGGGTCGGGCTCCTGACCGTCGTGCAGGGCGCGGGTGGAGAAGCCGTTCACCCCGTCCACCCTAGGCACACCGTCGTCACGCCGGTCCACCGACGTCGTAGCGGCTGCCGGTGGCCAGGAACGCGAGGATGTCGGCGCGGGTCACGATGCCCGCGGGGCGCCCGTCGACGACCACCAGCGCGCCGTCGCCGCCGCGCAGCGCCTCGACCGCCTTCGAGATCGGCTCGGCGCTGCCGAGGCTCGGCAGCGGCTTCGAGAGGTGGCGCTCGACGGGGTCGGTGAGCGAGGCCTCGTTGTTGAAGACCTTGTCCAGCAGGTCGCGCACGGTCACCGCGCCCCGGACCTCCGCGGCCATGACCGGCGGTTCCGCGCGCACGATCGGCATCTGCGAGACGCCGAACTCGCGCATGATCGACACGGCGTCGGCGACGGTCTCGCTGGGGTGGCCGTGCACGAGGTCGGGGATCGAGCCGTCCTTGCGGCGCAGGACGTCGCCGACGGTCCACTCGCCGGTGTCCATGGCGAGGAAGCCGTACGAGGACATCCACTGGTCGTTGAAGACCGTGGACAGGTAGCCCCGGCCGCCGTCGGGCAGCAGGACGACGATGACGTCGTCCGGCCCGGCGGACGCGGCCACCTCCGCCGCCGCGCACACCGCCATCCCGCACGAGCCGCCGACCAGCAGCGCCTCCTCGCGCGCGAGCCGCCGGGTCATGTGGAAGGACTCGCCGTCGGGCACCGCGACGATCTCGTCGCAGATGTCGCGGTCGTAGGTCGAGGGCCAGAAGTCCTCGCCGACGCCCTCGACGAGGTAGGGCCGGCCGTCGCCGCCGGAGTAGACCGAGCCGACGGGGTCGGCGCCGACGATCTTCACCCGGCCGTCCGAGATGTCCTTGAGGAAGTGCCCGGTGCCCGAGATCGTGCCGCCGGTGCCGACGCCGGCGACGAAGTGGGTGATGCGGCCCTCGGTCTGCTCCCAGATCTCCGGGCCGGTGCTGGCGACGTGCGAGGCCGGGTTCGCGGGGTTCTGGTACTGGTTGGGCTTCCAGCCGCCCTCGGTCTCGCGGGCGAGCCGGTCGGAGACCGAGTAGTACGACTCGGGGCTCTCCGGCTCGACGGCCGCGGGGCACACGACGACCTCGGCGCCGTAGGCCCGCAGCGCGTCCTGCTTCGCGACGCTGACCTTGTCGGGCACCACGAAGATGCAGTGGTAGCCGCGCTGCTGGGCGATGATCGCCAGCCCGATGCCGGTGTTGCCCGACGTCGGCTCCACGATCGTGCCGCCGGGCTTGAGCTCGCCGGACGCCTCGGCCGCGTCGATCATCTTCTCGGCGATGCGGTCCTTCACGCTGCCGCCGGGGTTGAAGTACTCGACCTTGGCGAGCACCAGGGGCGCGTCCGGGCCCGTCGGCACCACGTGGTTGAGACGGACCAGCGGGGTGTTCCCGACGAGGTCGGCGACGTGCTCGACGTAGCGCATACCACCATCTTCCGGGCTGACGGCCTCGTTCGCCGCTCGCCCCCGCGGACGTGCGGCGGATCACCGGGTCGATGCGCGCCGACTCGCCCCGACGACGGGCCCGCCGCGCGGTCGTAGGGTCGGCGGCATGGTCGACCCAGCCCGCGAGGCCGTCATCGTGTCCGCCGTCCGCTCGCCCATCGGCCGCGCCCGCAAGGGCTCGCTGGCCGCGACGCGCCCGGACGACCTCACCGCGCAGGTGGTGCGCGCCGCCCTGGACGCCGTCCCGGCGCTGGACCCCGCCGAGATCGAGGACCTCCTGCTCGGCTGCGGCCTGCCCGGCGGCGAGCAGGGCTTCAACCTCGCGCGGATCGTGGCCGTCGAGCTCGGCCTCGACACGCTGCCGGGTGCGACGATCACCCGCTACTGCTCGTCGTCGCTGCAGACCGCGCGCATGGCCGCCCACGCCATCCGCGCCGGGGAGGGCGACGTCTTCCTCGCCGCGGGCGTCGAGACGGTGTCGCGGTTCGAGAAGGGCAACTCCGACTCCTGGCCCGACACCCACAACCCGCTGTTCGCCGACGCCGAGCAGCGCACGGCCGACGTCGCCGCGGCCGGCGCCACCGAGTGGCACGACCCCCGCGCCGACGGCCTCTACCCCGACCCCTACATCGCGATGGGGCAGACCGCCGAGAACGTCGCGCTCGCCGAGGGCGTCACCCGCGAGGAGATGGACCGCTTCGCGCTGCGCAGCCAGCTGAACGCGGCGCGGGCGCAGGAGTCGGGGTTCTGGGCGCGCGAGATCACGCCGGTGCGCCTGGCCGACGGCTCGGTCATGGAGCACGACGACAGCCCGCGCCCGAGCACCACGTACGAGGCGCTCGCCGACCTCAAGCCCGTCTTCCGCCCCGACGGCCGCATCACCGCGGGCAACGCGTGCCCGCTCAACGACGGGGCCGCCGCGCTCGTGGTCATGTCCCGGGAGCGCGCCGACGCCCTGGGCATCGCCCCGCTGGCGCGGATCGTGTCGACGGCCGTCAGCGCGCTGTCCCCCGAGATCATGGGCCTCGGGCCGATCGAGGCCTCGGCCCGCGCGCTGGCCCGCGCGGGTCTCGGCATCGCCGACGTCGACCTCGTCGAGATCAACGAGGCCTTCGCCGCCCAGGTCATCCCGTCCGCCCGCGGCCTCGGGATGAGCGACGAGGACATGGAGGCGAAGCTGAACGTGCACGGCGGCTCGATCGCCGTCGGGCACCCGTTCGGCATGACCGGCGCGCGCATCGCCACAACGCTGATCAACGGCCTGCGCACTCGCGACGCCACCCTGGGCCTCGAGACCATGTGCGTCGGCGGCGGGCAGGGCATGGCGATGGTGCTCGAGCGCCTGAACTGACCCCGGACGTGCGGCGGCCCCTCCCGGATCGTTCCCGGAAGGGGCCGTCGTCTCGGGCAGCGCCCTACTCGTGGGCCACTACTGTCGGAAGTAGCTCAGCAGGCGCAGGATCTCGATGTAGAGCCAGACCAGCGTGGTCATGAAGCCGAAGGCGAGGTACCACGCGAAGCGCGCGGGGACGCCGGCCTTGACCGCCTGGTCGGCCTGGTCGAAGTCGAGCATCAGCATGAAGGCGCCGATGGCGATGCAGACCAGGCTGAAGATGATCGCGAGGGCGCCGCCGTCGCGCAGGCCCAGACCGCCGGGGACGAAGAAGCTCCCGACGAGGTTGGCCAGCATCAGCACGATCACGCCGATCGCCGCACCGATGACCATCTTGGTGAGGCGCGGGGTGACGCGGATCGCGCCGGTCTTGTAGACGACGAGCATGCCGATGAACACGCCGAGCGTGCCGAGGACGGCCTGCACGCCGATGCCGGCGAAGCTCGACCCGCTGGGCGAGGTCGCCATGTTCTGGAAGACGCCGGTGATCGCACCGAGCGCCATGCCCTCGAAGGCCGAGTAGCCGAGCACCAGCCACTTGTTGGTGCTCTGCTTGAAGATGATGATCAGCGCGAGGACCAGCCCGACCACGAAGCCGAGGAGCCCGAGCGCGTAGATGCCGCTCCACGCGGTGGCCACGCCGACCGCGAGGGCGAGCACCACGTTGAGCGCGGTCTTCTGGACCACGTCGTCCACGGTGAGCGGACGGTCGTCCGCCGCCGCGGTCGGCATGGGGCTGCCGCCCCCGCCGAACATGCCGCCGGCGCCGGCCATGCCGGCCGGGGCGTCGCCGAACCGCGCATACCCACCCGGAGAGGTGGGCAGGTTGCGGAACGCCGGGTTGCTGCTGGTGCGCACCTCTGGTCCTCCTCCAACGCGGAGCCGGCACCGATGGCGGGTCGTCATCGGCCGGGTCGGCCGCGGACTGTGTTCGTCCACCCGGTCCAACGATGGGCCGGGTGAATCGGTTCCCGTCTCGGTAAACAGAACTTTACCGGATGGGTCGTGAACGCAGCGTGTCCGCTTCGCCCCGTCCTGGGGTCCGTCAGGAAGTCTATCCGCCCGATCGGAGGCACCCGCCCGGGTCGGAGGTGTCGGCCCGCGACGGGACGGGGCATGCTGCGGACGCAACCTCGCAACCAGCGACGAGGAGGGGTGTCGATGGTGGACTTCGGCAAGATGGCGGACCAGGCCAAGGACTGGGCCGGGGAGAACCCCGAGAAGGCCGACGGCTTCGTGGACAAGGGCGCCGACTTCGTCGGGCAGCGCTTCGGCCACGAGGAGCAGGTCGACCAGGCCGGGGAGAAGGCCAAGGAGTTCCTGCACGGCGGACAGGAGGGCCAGGAGGGCCAGGCGCCCCCGCCGCCCCCGCCGGGCGAGGAGCCCCCGCGCCCCTGAGGCCCGGCACGACAGAGCACGACAGAGCACGACAGCACGGCCCGGTCCCGCCCCGCGGGGCCGGGCCGTCGTGCGTCCCGGGGCGGCTAGACCGGCGCCGGCCCGTCCTCGCCCTCGATGCGGATCGCGAGCAGCACCGCGTCGTCGCGGAGCCCGTCGACGCCGAGCATGCCGAGCAGCCGGTCGCACAGCTCCTCGACGGGCATGTCGGCCGCCTGGGCGGCGAGGGTGTCGGCGATGAGCTGCGTTCGGTCGTCCGGGTCGGCGCCGGGCGCCTCGATGAGGCCGTCGGTGTGCAGGACGAGCAGGTCGCCCTTCCCGCAGCGCACCGAGGTCTCCTCGCGGGTGATCGCCCGGGTCGCCCCGATCAGCGGCGACAGGTTGCCCGTGAGCAGCTCGACCGTGCCGTCCGCGCGGCGCAGCAGCGGCGGGGGGTGCCCGGCGTTGGAGTAGCGCAGCAGCCAGCCGCCGCCCTCACCACGCTCGAAGCGCGCGTAGACGGCGGTGGCCATCGCGGCCATCCCGAGACCCTGGACGACGTCGTCGCAGCGGTCGACGACGGTGGCGGGACCGAGGCCCTCCCACGCGTAGGAGCGCAGCACCCCGCGCAGCTCGCCCATCGCGGCGGCGGCGCGCAGGTCGTGGCCGACGACGTCGCCGACGGCGAGGCCCACGGCGCCGTCGGGCAGGGCGAGCATGTCGTACCAGTCGCCGCCGACCTGGGCGCCGTCGGTGGCGGCCAGGTAGCGCGAGGCGATCGACATGCCCGGCATCTCGGGCACGGCGGGCAGCAGGCTGCGCTGCAGCGTCTCGGCCGCCCCGTGCTCGCGGGCGTAGAGCCGCGCGTTGTCGAGGGCGAGGCCGGCGCGCGCGGCGAGGTCGGCGGCGAGGTAGAGGTCGCGCTGCGCGTAGCGGCGGCCGTAGGGCAGCTCGGTGCCCAGCGTCAGCGACCCGAGGACCTGGCCGCGGGCCCGCAGCGGGACGACGATCGCCGACCGGGGCCGCAGCGCCTCGTAGCGCCGCAGCAGGTCGGGCTGGTCGGCGATGCCCGCCGGGCGCACAGGCAGCTCGGCCAGCAGCGACGGGGTGCCGGTCGAGAGGGCCTCGCCGATCGGGTCGCGGCCGTCGTCGGTGGGGCTGACCCAGCGGCCGAGCTCGCGCACCTCGTCGGTCTTCGACTCGTCGCGGTGGTTGACCGCCGCGCGACGCACCGAGGACGTCCCGTCGGACTCCTCGAGCAGGTCGACGCAGCAGAAGTCGGCCATGGCGGGCACGACGATGCCGGCGAGCGCCTCCGCGACGCCGGTGGTGTCGAGGCTCGCCGACATCGCCTGCGTCGACTCGGTGAGCAGCCGCAGCTGCTCACGGGTCTCCTCGGCGGCGGCGAGCGCCGCGCGGCGCTCGTTCTCGACCATCACGCGCTCGGTGACGTCGGACTGGACGCCGACGAAGTTGACGACGCGTCCGCCGCCGTCGAGCACCGGCGTGATCGACACCTGGTTCCAGAAGGCGGTGCCGTCGCGGCGGTAGTTGAGGAGCACCTCGGTGATCGCGCGCTCCTCGTCGAGCGCCGTGCGGATGCGCGAGATCGAGGCGGGGTCGGTGTTCGGGCCCTGCAGGAAGCGGCAGTTGCGGCCCATCACCTCGTCGAGCTCGTAGCCGGTGAGGCGGGTGAACGCCGGGTTGACCCACACCAGCGGGTTCTGCTCGCGCGCCGGGTCGGAGATCGTGAACGACAGCTCGGTGGCCACCACCGCGCGGTCGCGCACCATCTCGAGGTGACGCTGCGCGCCCGCGCCCGAGAGCTGCAGGAACACCACCAGGGCGAGGCGGCGCTGGTCGGCGTTCACCGCCTCCGAGAGCGGGAAGCCGGTGACCCACAGCAGCCGCCCCTCGGCCTCCTCGCGCTCCTCCTCGGAGGCGTAGGAGCCGCGGCGGGCGGCGTCGGACACCGCGACGGGCTCGCCGGAGACCGGGATGCCCTGCGCGACGCGCGAGAGCGGGGACGCCGTGTCGCGCATCGGGCGCCCGGACAGGTCGGTGAGCCCCGCCGCCTCGCTCCACGCGTCGATGTCGAGCGGGAGGGTGGCGCGGCCCCCGGTGAGCCCGGACGCGGAGTCGTTGGCGTAGGTGACGAGACCCTGACCGAGGTCGATGAGCGCGACGGCCGCCGGCGCGGTGTGCAGGACCTGCGGCAGGTCCGTCTGGTTCAGCCCGCTCGGCGGGGCCACGGCGTCACGGACGCGCTGCGCCTCCGCCGCGTAGTCGGCACCCAGGTCGGGGGCCGGCCCGGAGAGGTCCGTCGCCACCTCGCCGTGGTCGCCGTTCGTCCAGCCCGTCACGTGACGGAGCCTATCGGCCCCACCCGGTGACCGGTCCGGGTGTGACGCCCGGACGAGGGCACGTCGTCGCGACGCGCCGACCGGGCGGGCGAAACAGAGGGTAGGGAGACACCCGGACGGGCGACGGGAGACGTGCTCACACCAGGAAGACCTCGCGGGGACCAGGGGCCGAGCCGTCGGGCAGTTCGCGGTCGCGTCCGGGACGGCCACCGAACGCTGCGCTGGCCGCCAGTTTACGAGCTTGCACCGTCTCCGACAGCGCGAGCTGGCGCGCCCGCCGCCACGGCACCTCCGCGGACTCCGGACCGGCCCAGCTCCAGGCCTGGTCGAGCCACCGGACGAGGCGGACGCGGTACGCGGCGCACACGATCTCCGCGGCGCGCCCGGCGGCCTCGTGGTCGTCGTCGCCGTCGCCGGACCACGGCGCCAGCACGCACAGCCCGTGCGGGTCCTCGACGAAGCCGACGATCTCGCTCAGGGCGGCGACGACGTCGGCCTCGCGCCCGGCGAGGCCCGCGTCGGGCAGCCCGAGGCGGTGCCGGCGGACCTCCGCGACGCCCAGCGCCTCGTACGCCTCGTCGAGGGCGGCCTCCTCGGCGTCGCCCGGCGACTCCGCGACCGGGTCGTCGTCCGCGGCCTCGTCGAGACGCGCCAGCACCGAGGCCAGCGTGTCCGGGTCCGCGAGGTCGTCGGGGCGCACCACGAGATCGCCGAGCGGACGGTCGGGCTCGGCGGCGGGCAGCGCCAGGCCCTCCGGCGGCGTGCACGTGCGACCGGGACCGTCGGTGAGCGCGAGGACGTCGACCGAGGCGTGCCGCGCGGCGAGACGGCGCAGCAGCCCGCCGGCCGCGCGGATCTCGTCGCGCGGGTGCGGGGCGACGACGACGAGCCGCCGGCACGCGCGCAACGTCAGCGGGCGCAGCCCCTCGAGCTCGCGCCACGGTGGGCGGGCGTCCCCGGGAGCGGGGATCCGACCCGACAGGTCCACCTGGTCAGCCACGACGCTCACCTCCCTCGAGGAAAGTGTCGCTGATCTTCTCGCCCGTTCGGAGCAGCTCCGCGGGGTCGGCGTCGAGCGGTCCGTCCGGGGTGCCCGAGCGGTCAGGACTCCCGGCGGAGCTCCGTCCCGGCCCGCGTGGGGAACCGTTCTCCGCACGACCACTGCGACGGGCGGGTGACGAAGGGGCGTCCTGCCGGTGTGCCGACGGTGACTCTGCGACGACCACCCGGGGTGGACGGGGGACCTCGCGCGCGGTGTTGCTCCGGCGGGGTGCGTAGCCCCGTCGCGCGGGCTCCGGCGCGAGGTGGCCAGAGAGGTCGGGTCCGCCTCAGCGCCGGCGTGCCCGGTAGGCGCGGACGCGGGCGCGGTTGAGACACGTGGTGGAGCAGTACCGGCGGCTGCGTCCGGGCAGGTCGAGGTGGGCGTCCTGGCAGTCCTCGCCCTCACAGGTCCCGAGACGGCGCCAGCCCCCGTGGGCGAGGACCTCCATCAGGGTCGTCGCGCAGCCGGCGGCCAGGAGCTCGTCGGGCGCGGTCACTGATGTCGACCAGCAGGTCCGGGCCTCGTGATCGAGGTACGGGGTGAGTCGCGAACGGACCAGGAGGTCGTTCATGACCGTCGCCCTCTCGGACGGGTCCGTCGAGGCGAAGAGGAGCCACAGGCGGTCGGCGAGGTCGACCAGCCCCCGCTCGCCGAGCGTGGTCGCCCCGGGCAGGTCGACCAGGGGGCCGAGGTCGGGATACGGCTCGTCGGTCCTGGCGGCGGCCGCACGGGGCCGGCTGCCGTACCCGTTCACCAGCTCCACCAGCCAGGAGGTGGGCACATGAGGCACGGCGGTCACGGGTCCCACTGTAACCGGCCCGAGCTGCGGGCAGGTTACCAGCTGTGTAATCTCGACAACGCGGGTGATGGTTACAGAGTCGGCGAGGAGGACCCATGGACGCCAGCGGCGAGCACGCCACCGACAGCCCCCTGGGAACCGTGGGGGCCGCGAGCATCGGACTCGTCGGCGGTGCGGTCAGTGGACTGTTCGGCGGAGGCAGCGGCGTGCTCTTCGTCCCCGCCTCGACCGCTTCGCGCGCCTACCCCGCGCGGTGGCGCACGGCACCGCGACCACCGCCAACATCGCCGTCTGCGTGATCGGAGCCGCGGTCTACGCCCTCGCCGGCGGGGCGGTCGACCTCCGAGCCGGAACCGGGCTGATCATCGGTGGCATCATCGGCGGGTTCTTCGGCGCCGACATCGTCTCCCGATTGCCCGATCGCGTCCTGCGGCTGCTGTTCATCGTCGTCGTCCTCGTGACCGCGGCCAAGCTCTCCCTCGACGCCGCCGGCCTCGACCCGCTCGCCGGCCGGGCCGCGGTCTCTCCCGCGCTGCTGGCGAGCCTCTGGTTCGTCGTCCCGGTCACCGTGGTCGCCGGGATCGTCATCGGGGCCTGGGCCGCGGCTCTCGGTCTCGGCGGCGGACTGCTCGCCGTCCCCGCGCTCGTCGTGCTCTTCGGCGCCGACCTGCACACCGCCGCCGGGACGTCCCTGCTGCTGTTCGTCCCCAACTCGGTCGTCGGAGCCGTCGTCCACCTACGCCGGGGCACCGCTTCACCGCGCATCAGCGGCTACGTCGGCCTCGGAGCCGTCCCCGGAGCCGCCGGCGGAGCACTCCTCGCCCTGGCGCTCGACGGCGTCGTCCTCGGCGTCGCGTTCGCCGGCTTCGCCCTCGCCATGGGCGCACGCGAGATCCTGCTCCTCGCCCGCCGCCGGCAGCCGGCCGCTGACCGGCGACGACCAGTGCCCCCGGTGGGGTTCGAACCCACACTGCGGCGATTTTAAGTCGCCTGCCTCTGCCGATTGGGCTACAGGGGCCAGGAGTCGCGGCAAGCCGAACCGGCAGCTCGGACTCCTTCGTCGCCCGACCTGCAGGCCTGCGGCGCCGCGTCCAGTGGTCCCGACACCGTGGCGGCTGCCGGAACCGCTGGGCAGCCTAGCTGTGGTCGTCTCGGGGAGGGCGGGGATCCAGGCCGGCGGACGTGGCGGCGGCCGCGAGGACGTCCTCGAGCATCGCCGGGGTGAGGCGTCCGGTGAAGGTGTTCTGCTGGCTCACGTGGTAGCAGCCGAAGAGCTCGAGCGGGGCCGCGGCCGCCGGGTCGGCCGGCGCGAGCGTCACGTGCGCGGCGTGGCCGAAGGCCGGGCGCGGCCTGGGGACCACCCAGCCGGGGTGCCCGCCCGCCGGGTCCGGCGTCGCCAGCACGGGCAGCAGGGCCTGCCACCCGAAGCCGCCGAGCACGACGACGGCGCGCACGGTGTCGCGCAGCAGCGCGAGCTCGCGGGCGAGCCACGGCCGGCAGGTGTCGCGCTCGGCGGGCGTCGGCTTGTTCTCGGGCGGGGCGCAGCGCACCGGGGCGGTGATGCGGGTCCCGAAGAGCTCCAGGCCGTCGCCGATCGCGACCGACGTCGGCTGCGACGCCAGCCCCACCGCGTGCAGGGCCGCGTAGAGGACGTCGCCGCTGCGGTCGCCGGTGAACATCCGCCCGGTCCGGTTCGCCCCGTGCGCCGCCGGCGCCAGGCCCACGATCAGCAGCCGGGCGTCGGTCGCGCCGAAGCCCGGCACCGGGCGACCCCAGTAGGTCTCGTCGCGGAACGCGGCGCGCTTGGTCGCCGCGACCTCCTCGCGCCACGCGACGAGCCGCGGGCAGGCGCGGCAGTCGGCGACGGCGGTGTCGAGGGCGGCCAGGTCGGGCACGGTGGCCGGGTCGGTGTCAGCGGTACCAGGCACCCCAGGCCTCCCGTGCGGCGAGCACCGCCACGACCGCCGACACCGCGGGCGCCGCGATCGACGGGGCGACGACGGTGCTCGCGAGCAGGTCGACGCCGGAGGCCGCGACCAGGACCGCGCACAGCGCCACCACCAGCACCGGCGGGGCGGCGGGGCGGACCCTCGGGTCGCGGTCCGCGCCCTCCGCGCGCGAGGTCCGCGCGTCCAGCGCCACCAGCACCGGCAGCGCGACGGCCGCGAGGAGGCCGAGGACGCCGCCGACGAGCGTCTCCCCCGGCCGGGCCGGCGCGAGCGCGTCCACGACGGCGTCGACCGCGCTGTACACCGCGAGGATCACGAACGACACGGTCATCGCGCGCACGGCGCGGTGCTCGCGGCGCGCCGGGTCGCCCGCGAACTGCCAGCGCACCGGCAGCGCGGCGCCGAGCGAGATCGCGAGGTGCGCGGCGAAGGCGGCCACGCTCGGCAGCGTCGGACCGTTCCCGATCAGCCAGGCGGCGACCGCCAGGACCGTCGTGTTGACGACGGTGACGGCCACCAGCGCCCGCACGCGCCGGGCCAGCACCAGCGCCGCGAGCGGCAGCACCCCCGCCCCGGGCGGGTACGCGGGCTGGGCCGTCATCAGGCCGTCACCAGCGGGCGGCGAGCGCCCGCGCGATCCCGTCGAGGATGTCGTGCTCGGAGATCACCAGCTCCGTGATGTCGGCGCGCTCGGCCAGCTCGTCGGCGAGCACCCGCATCACCAGCGACCCGCCGCCGATGACGTCGACGCGGCCCGGGTGCATCGGCCCGAGCGCGGCCCGCTCGTCGCGCGGCATCCCCTCGAGGCGCCGGGCGGTGGCCCGCACGTCGTCGAGGCCGAGGCGCGAGAGGTGGATGCGCTCGGGGTCGTAGGTGCGCAGGTCCATCGCGACGGCGGCGAGCGTGGTCGCCGTGCCCGCGACGGCCACCCAGGTCTGGACGTCGCCGACCGCGACCTCGGTGAACGCCGGCGCGAGCGTGGCGCGCGTGAACTCCTCGGCCTCGGCGGTCTGTGCGGCGCTCGGCGGGTCGTCGTGCAGGAACTTCTCGGTCAGCCGCACGCAGCCCACGTCGGTGGAGCGGGCCCCGGTGATCTCGGCGTTCACGGCGTCCCAGGTCCCGGTGACGAGCTCGGTGGAGCCGCCGCCGACGTCGGCGACGACGAACGGGCCCTCGTCGGGGTCGAGGTCGGCGACGGCGCCGGCGAACGACAGCCGCGCCTCCTCGTCACCGGTGATCACCTCGGCGTCGACCCCGATCACCTCCCGGACCGCGCCGAAGAACTCCTCGCGGTTCTCCGCGTCGCGCGTCGCCGAGGTCGCGCAGACCCGCACCGTGTCGGGGCCGACCGCGACGCCGTGGCGGCGCAGCATCTCGGCGTACGCGTTCATGGCCTCGCGCGTCCGTGCGAGCGACTCCGGGGCGAGGCGGCCGGTGGCGTCGACGCCCTGGCCGAGGCGGTTGATGCGCATCTCCCGGTGGACGTCGCGCAACCATGCCGAGCCGTCCTCGCGGACCGTCACGTCGGCCACCAGCAGGCGGATCGAGTTGGTCCCGCAGTCGACGGCCGCGACCCGTGGCATGGGCGCTCCCTGCACCAGACGCCTCCCCGGTGGACCGGGCTGGAGACGACGCTACTGACGTCCCCGGGTCCGTGCCGTGCGCGGGGGGCACCCGGTGACGCGGCGTGTCGGACCGGTCGCCGGACGCCCCCGGCGGGAGGGGCCGTCCGGCGACCGGTCCGCGGGCGAACCACCCGTCGGGCAGCCTCGAGAGGGCGCCATGCGGCGGGTCGTCGCCCGGTCGCGCGGCGGGCCGTCCGCACCGTCACGCTGCGCCGGTCGGGGGAACCGGCTCCTCCAGTCTGGTCTGCCGGACGGCCACGATCAATCTGGGACGGGGGTCGTGACCGGGCCAGGGGGCAGCGCCACCGTTCCGTGGCGCGCTCGCCACGGTGCGTGCCTCCCGCCCCGGCCCCGGCGTCGCCGTGTGGGGCTGCGGACGTCAGCCCGAGGGGTCGGCGCGTGCTGCGTCGGATCCGGGGCCGACGCACGGCCCGGCCTGCCACCAGGCGTCGAGCGCGTCGAGCGCCTCGTCGCCCGCGGGGTTCACGCCGGAACCGCGGGCCAGCGTGTGGGCGACGTGGACGTGCAGGCACTTCACCCGCTCGGGCATGCCGCCGGCGCTGACGTCGGTGCCCAGCGACTCGATCGCGTCGCGCTCGGCGAGGTAGTCGGCGTGCGCCTTCGCGTAGCGGGCGGCGAAGTCGGCGTCGGTGGCGAGCCGCTCGGTCTGCTCGCGCATGAGCCCGTCGGCCTCGAGCGTGCCGATCCGCGAGGTCAGGCGCGGGCACGTCGCGTAGTAGAGCGTCGGGAACGGGGTGCCGTCCTCGAGGCGCGGCGCGGTCTCGACGACGTCGGGCAGCCCGCACGGACAGCGGTGCGCGACGCGGCGCAGCCCGCGGGGACGCCGGCCGATCTGCGCGGCGACGGCGTCGCGGTCGGCGTCGGTCGGCAGGTCGCCCGGCTCGCTCACGGGGTGGTGCCCAGGGTCGTCCGCGCGACGCGGGCGTACCAGGGCAGCTCGGCCTCGGCGGGCGGGAGCCCGGCACGTGGGTCGGTGTCGCGGGGGTCGCGGGGCCGGCCGGCGTCGCCCGGCAGCTGCACGCGGTACGGGACCTCGCCCGGCCGCGCGTAGCCGAGGCGCTCGCGGGCCAGGGCCTCGACGTGGGCGGGGTCGCGCAGGGCGGCGCGCTCGTCGGTCAGCGTGCGGACGTCGCCGGCGAGGCGCTCCTGCTCGGCGGCGACGGCGGCCAGCTCGTGGCGCTGGGTGACGTAGTTGCGCAGCGGCACCGCGACCGTCAGCGCCACCGCGCACACGACGACGGCGAGCACCGCGGCGCGGCGTGCCGTCGAGAGCCCGAGCGCGCCCCCGGTGGCCTGGGCGGCGCGACGGGCGCGCGCGGCCGCGGCGGCCGTGCCGGTGGGGACGCGCAGCGGACGCCGCCGCACGACGCGCTGCGGGTCGCGCCGGGGTCCCTGGCGGGCGCGGGTGCGCGAGCGCGTCGGCGACGACGCGCCCGTGGTGCGCTTCGCCGGCGTCGCGCCCCGCCGACCGCGTCCGCGCGACGTCCCGGACCGACCCGACGAACGGTCGGCCGGGCCCTCGCCGTCGGAGGTGCTGCGGTCGGCGGGCACGCCGCTCAGGCGTCCGGGTCGAAGCGCGGGAAGGCCAGGTCGCCGGCGTAGCGCGCGGCGTCGCCGAGGGCCTCCTCGATGCGCAGGAGCTGGTTGTACTTCGCGACGCGCTCGGAGCGGGCCGTCGCGCCGGTCTTGATCTGCCCGCAGTTGGTGGCGACGGCGAGGTCGGCGATCGTCGTGTCCTCGGTCTCGCCGGAGCGGTGGCTCATCATGCAGCGGTAGCCGTACTGCTGGGCGAGGCTGACCGCGTCGAGCGTCTCCGAGAGCGTGCCGATCTGGTTGACCTTGACGAGCAGGGCGTTCGCCGCGCGGCGCTCGATGCCCTCCTCGAGGCGCTCGATGTTGGTGACGAACAGGTCGTCGCCGACGATCTGGATGCGGTCGCCGATGTCGCCGGTGAGCTTCGTCCAGCCCTCCCAGTCGTCCTCGGAGAGCGGGTCCTCGATGCTGACCAGTGGGTACGCGTCGAGCAGCTCGCCGTAGTACGAGCTCATCTGGGCGGCGCTGCGGGTCTCGCCCTCGAAGGTGTAGACGCCGTTCTTGAAGAACTCGCTCGCGGCGACGTCGAGGGCCAGCACGATGTCCCGGCCCGGCGTGTACCCGGCGTCGCGGATCGCGGCGACGATGAGGTCGAGCGCCTCGCGGTTGTTGGGCAGCGACGGCGCGAAGCCGCCCTCGTCGCCCAGGCCCGTCGACAGGCCCTGCTTCTTCAGCACCTTCTTCAGCGACTGGTAGACCTCCGCGCCCCAGCGCAGGGCCTCGCGGAACGACTCCGCGCCGATCGGCGCGATCATGAACTCCTGGACGTCGACGCCCGAGTCGGCGTGGGCGCCGCCGTTGAGGATGTTCATCATCGGCACCGGCAGCACGTGGGCGTTCGGGCCGCCGACGTAGCGGAAGAGGTCGAGCTCGGCGGACTCCGCGGCGGCGCGGGCCACGGCCAGCGACACGCCGAGCAGCGCGTTGGCGCCCAGGCGCGACTTGTCCGGCGTGCCGTCGAGGTCGATGAGCTTCTGGTCGACGACGCGCTGCTCGGCGGCGTCGATGCCGACGAGGCCGGGGCCGATCTCGTCGAGGACGCCGGCCACGGCGCGCTCGACGCCCTTGCCGAGGTAGCGGGAGTCGTCGCCGTCACGCAGCTCGACGGCCTCGTGCTCGCCCGTCGACGCCCCGGAGGGCACCGCGGCGCGGGTCAGCGTGCCGTCGTCGAGCGCCACCTCGACCTCGACCGTGGGTGTGCCCCGCGAGTCGAGGATCTCCCGCGCGCCGACCTGCTCGATGACCGCCACGGACCATGCCTCCGAACGATGGATCGTCTCGCCGCGCCCCGGGGCACGGCACGTCGCCCGCATCGTAGACGCCGCCCCTGACCCGATCGGTGAGCCACGCTCTGGGAGACGGAGCCTGCGGAGCTCGACCCGTGCACGGGAGACGGCGGGCCTCGCGCCGTTCCGTGACTCCGCCTACGGTGACCTAGATGTCCGCCGCGCAGCACGACCCCGCCGAATCGGACAGCCCCGGAACACGGAGCGGAGCGGAGCTGGACCCGAGGGGGGCAGTGGCCGAGTTCCGTCGCGCCGAGGATCTCCTCGAACGCCGGCGCCCGCTCGACGCGCTGAAGGCCCTCGCGCCGCTGCTGGAGACCGAGCAGGCCGCCGCGTCCGTGCACCTGCTCGCCGCGCGCGCCTACCTCGCGTCGGCGCAGTTCCGGCGCGCCGAGGAGGGCTTCCTGCGCGTGCTGGAGCTCGACCCGTCCGACCACTACGCGCGCTTCGCGCTGGGCCGCACGCTGCAGCGCCAGAGCCGGCTGGTCGAGGCGCGCACGCAGCTGCGGATGGCGGCGGCGATGGACCCGCGCCCGGAGTACCAGGAGGCGCTGGGCGAGGTCAGCGCCAACATCGCCGTGCGCGCGGACCGCGGAGCGTGACCTACCCCTGGCTGGCGCGGGCGTACTGGTCGGCGGCGGCGTAGACGCGGCGGCCGTACTCGTCGGAGTTGTTGTACGACAGCACCGCGGAGCGCCAGCCCGGGCCGGTCGCGAGGTCGCGCCCGCCCGCGCAGAGGTAGCGCCCGGCCGCGAGGGCCGCGTCGTCGATGTTGTTCGGGTCGGCGACGCCGTCGCCGTTGCCGTCCGAGCGCCACTTCGCCCACGTCGACGGGATGAACTGCAGCGGGCCGACGGCGCGGTCGAGCGTCGCGTCGCCGTCGAGGACGCCGCGGTCGGTGTCGCCGATGGTCCGGTTGCCGCCCGTGCCGTCGAGGGGGACGCCGATCACCCGCGGGGTGACGTCACCGTTGTCGGCGATCGAGGCGCCCCGGTACCGGCCGTGGTTGGACTCGATGCGCGCGAGGCCGGCGATCGTGACCCACGACAGGTTGCAGTCGGGCTCCTCGCGCTTCACGGCCTGGTCGGCGGCGCCGTAGGCCCGCAGCGCGCGGGCGGGGACGTCGGCGCGGCTCGCGATGCCCTCCGACCAGCTCGCGAGCGAGCCGCTCGTCGGCGCGGCCCCGGTCGCGGCGCCGCCCCCGAGCGTCGGCACGGCCAGCGCGCCCGGCTGGGCGACGGTGCCCAGCGCGACGGGCGCCGGCTCGACCTCGAGTGCGGGGATCTCCTCGGCGCCCGCGTCCTCGCGCCCGAACTCGCCCTGGTGGTTGACCAGCACGACCGTCGCGACCACCGCGAGGAGCAGGACGACGACGAGCCCGAGGCGGCCCAGCACCGCGAGCCGGCGCCGCGGGGGCGGGGCCTGCTCCCCCTCGGTGCCGCTGCGCACCGTCGACCGGCGCGGCGACGGCAGGCGGTCGCGGGAACCCGGGTCCCGATCGGTGGGCGCGCTCATCGAGAGGGAGATTACGGGGCGGTGGATCCCGCCCTCGCCAGGGTCGTCACCCCAGCAGCGACTGCCCCCAGAAGGCGCCGTCGGCGAGCCCCGGCGGGACCGCGAACACCGCCGACCCCGTGTGGTCGATGTACTCCATCATCTTGTCGTAGCGGGCCAGCTGGCTCTGCATGGGCACGAACTGCCGGTGCGGGTCGCGCATGAAGGCGACGAAGAACAGGCCGGCGTTGAGGTGCCCGAGCCCGTCGGAGCCGTCGACGAAGTTGTAGCCGCGACGCAGGATCTTCGCGCCGCCGTTGTTCTGCGCCGACGCGAGGCGGATGTGCGCGTCGGCCCCGATCGGCGAGCCCGGCCCCAGGTTCGGGAGGTCGAACTCCTGCGCCTGCCCGATCGGCGCGCCCTCGCCCTTCGTGCGCCCGGTCAGCGACTCCTGCTCGGCCAGCGACGTGCGGTCCCAGGTCTCCACGTGCATCGAGATCCGGCGCGCCACGAGGTACGTGCCGCCCGTCAGCCACGCCGGACCCTGCTGCGGCGGCACCCAGACGTGCTCGTCGAGCAGCGCGCCCTCCTCGGCCTTGAGGTTGTTGGTGCCGTCCTTGAAGCCGAAGAGGTTGCGGTGGGTCTGCTGGGCGGTCGACGTCGACGACGTCCGCCCGAACCCGAGCTGCGACCAGCGCACCGACGTCGTCCCGAATCCCATGCGGACGAGGTTGCGGACGGCGTGCACCGCGACCTGGGGGTCGTTGGCGCACGCCTGCAGGCACAGGTCGCCGCCGGAGAACGCGGGGTCGAGCTGGTCCTGCTGGAACGGGGGCAGGTCGGCGAGCTCGGGCGGGCGCGGGATGCCGAGCTTGTCGAGCAGGCTCCCGCCGACCCCGAACGTGATCGTCAGCGCCGACGCGGGCAGGCCCAGCGCCTCGCCCGTGTCGCTCGGCGGGGCCTCCGGGTTGCGGTTGACCGCCCCGCCGGGCGCCGCCTCGGCGCCGGCGGCCATCCGTTCCGCGGCGGTCGTCCACCGCTGCAGGAGGCTGGTCACGGCCCGGCGGTCGGTCGTCGTCAGGTCCAGGGCGACGAAGTGCAGCCGGTCCTGGGCCGGGGTGACGATCCCGGCCTGGTGCGGGCCGCGGAACGGGACGACGCCGCCCGAGGGGTCGGGTGGCGCGTCCACGGCCGACTCGCCGGCGGCGAAGCCGGCGACCGCGCCGGCCCCGGCCAGGGCGGCCCCGGCGCCGGTCCATCCGAGGAGCCGGCGCCGGGACACACCACGCAGTCCGGAGCGGGTCATGCGGTCCTTCTCGTCATGCGGCCACCAGGCCGGCGACCTGGCTGACGGGCTCGCCGAGGGCGTCGACGGCCTGGGTCATGCGCTGCTTGTCCTGCTCGGTCAGTTGGGTGTAGAGGACGTACCCGTCGCCCGATCGGTACTGCTCGAGCACGGCGTCGACGTCCGCGAAGCGCTGGTCCAGTGTCGGGCCCAGCGCCGGGTCGCGCTGGTCGATGGCGGGGCGCAGCGCCGCGACCGCCGCCTGCGAGCCGTCGACGTTGGCGCGGAAGTCCCACAGGTCGGTGTGCGAGTAGCGGTCCTCCTCACCGGTGATCTTGCCGGTGGCGACCTCGTCGAGCAGCTCCTTGGCGCCGTTGGCCAGCTGCACTGGGGTGAGCTGGACGGTGGCGGCGCGCGTCTGCAGGTCGCGCAGGTCGGCCATCAGCTGGTCGCCGATCGCGGCCGAGTCGGGCTGCAGGCCCGTGACCCACAGGTCCTTCTCCAGGCGGTGGTAGCCGGTCCACGCCACGCCCGGGTCGCGCTCGTCGTCCTCGCGGCCGTCGACGCGCGGGTCGATGTCGCCGAACGACTCGGCCACCGGCTCGACGCGCTCCCAGTAGGTGCGCGAGACGGGGAAGAGCGCCTTGGCCTGCTCGACGTTCCCGGCCTTGACCGCATCGACGAACTCCTGGGTCCGCGCGATGCCGGCCTCGATCTGGGAGTTGGTGTATCGCTGGTAGCCCGCGACGGCCGAGGCGAGCAGCGCGTCCTGCGAGGTCGAGCCCGCGGTGTTGCCGGTGACGGTGAACGGCGCGCGGATGCCGTCGCCGACCATGCCGGGCTTGCAGGCCGTCGTGTACTGGCCGCCCTGCGGGACCTCGACGATCAGCTGGCGCGACAGGCCGGGGCCGATGTTCTCGACCTCGCCGACGATCCGGTCGCCGGCGCCGTAGACGTAGAACTCGGTCACCTTGGTGCCGGTGTTCTGCACGGCGAACGAGATGTTGCCGGCGGGCGCCTCGGTCGCCGAGACCTGGCAGGCAGTGTCGGAGGCCTGGACCTGGATGGGCCCGCCCTGACCGCCCGCGCCCGGGGGCGGTGGTGCGGTGCTCGTGCACGCGGCGAGCGCGAGCATCGCCAGGGCCGCTCCGAGCACGACGGTCGAGCTGCGCTTCGCTCCGTCTCGGGCGGCGAGGATCCTGCGGGCCATCGTTCTCCTCCAGGGGGGCGCGCGGCGGTGCACGCCGGCTTCTTCTCGGATCTCGGGGACCGTCGGGGGACGGCGGGTTCAGGCCCTCGTGTCGGCGGCGTCGGTGGAGCTGCCGGTGGCGCTGCCGCCCGGGGACGGCGCCTCGCGGCGTCGCGGCTTGCGTACGAACAGCGTCAGCACGATCGCCACGTAGAGCACCCACACCACGGCCTCGAGGACCGTGGTCTGCGGGGAGAAGTTGAAGACGCCCTTGAGCAGCGTCCCGTACCAGGAGTCGGCCGGGATCACGGCGCTGACGTCGAACGCGAGCGTGTTCAGGCCGGGCAGGATGCCGGCCTCCTGCAGGTCGTGGACGCCGTAGGCGAGGATGCCCGCCGCGACGAAGATCAGCAGGATGCCGGTGACCGTGAAGAACTTCCCGAGGTTCAGCTTCACCGCGCCGCGGTAGATCAGGTACGCGAGCACGACGGCCACGGCGATGCCGAGCAGGAAGCCGATCAGCGGGCCCGTGGTCTCCCCCGCGGCCTGCGCCGCCGCGAAGAAGAACACCGCCGTCTCGAGGCCCTCACGCCCGACGGCCAGGGCGGCCATGACGACGACGGCGACGGATCCCATCGCGATCGCCTTCTCCAGGCCGCCCTCGAGCTCGGTGGCGATGGTGCGCCCGACCCGGCGCATCCAGAAGATCATCCAGGTGACGAAGCCGACCGCGATGATCGAGAGCGAGCCGCCGAGCGCCTCCTGGGCCTCGAACGTCAGCGCCTGCTGGGACAGCGTCAGGGCGAGGGTGACGCCGACGCTCACCGCGATCGCCACGCCGACGCCGAACCAGACCTTCGGCAGCTCGCGCCGCCGGTCGGTCCGGACCAGGAACGCCACGAGGATGCTGACGACGAGGGAGGCCTCCAGCCCCTCGCGCAGCCCGATCAGGGCGTTCCCCAGCATGGCGTCCTCTCGGCCTCGTCAGGTGATGCTCACCTGCAGTGAGGTGAGGCTAGCCTGGCTGCGTCGGACGAGGGAAGACACCGAAAGCGCGGTCACAGAAGGTGACCGAAATGTCCGTTTCCTGACGCGGACCTCACGCCGGCCAGTGCCGACGCCATCCCTCGGCGTCGAGGGACGTCGGGTCGGCGCCCGCCGCGCGGGCGGCCGCCTCGGCCCCGCGCACCCGCTTCGCCAGCTCGGACGCGGCCGCCCGGAGGTCGCCCTCGGGGTCGGGGTGCTGCGCCGCCGCCGCGTACAGCGGGTCGGCGGACGCGGCGGCGAGGAGGTCGTCGGGCACCCCGGCGCGGCGGGACCGCGAGAGGTACTTCGCGACGAGCGCCGCCCCCGGCTGGGCCTGCGCGACGCCGTCGAGCGCCGAGTCACGGCGCTTCTCGACGGCCTTGAGCTCCTCCCAGCGGACCTGCTGCTCGGCCGCGCCGGTGATCGTCTCGCCGTCGCCGAACACGTGCGGGTGGCGGCTGACGAGCTTGGCGACGAGCTCGCCCGCCACGGCGTCGATCCCGAACGGGTCTCCCGTGTCCTCCTCGGCGATCCGGGCGTGGAAGAGCACCTGGAGCAGGACGTCGCCGAGCTCCTCGCGCACCGCGACCCGGTCGTCGTCGGCGACGGCGTCGTAGAGCTCGTAGGTCTCCTCGACGAGGTAGCGCAGCAGCGAGGCCGGCGTCTGCGCGGCGTCCCACGGGCAGCCGCCGGGCGAGCGCAGGCGGTCCATCACCCGCACGGCCTCGAGGAGCTCGGCGCCGGGCGGACCGTGCCCGCCGGGGACGAGCTCGACGACGGTGCCGTCGACCTCGGGGGTCTCCGGGCCGACCGCCCCCAGCTCGCGCGCGAAGGCGTCGGCGACGTCGGCAGGGAGGTCGGGGTGCAGCCGGACCTGGTCGGCCGCCGCGACCGCGCGGACCGCGCCGGCGGGCAGCACCGCGCCGAGGCGGGGGTCGACGGCGATCGTCTCCCGGTCGCTCACGGGGCCGGGGTGCGCACCGGGGTGACGACGCCGACCGCCCCCGGGTTGTCGACCACGTCGAGCTGGGTCGGGTCCCACGCGCCGTAGCGCGGGCTGACCGTCACGCCCTGCTCGAGCGCCAGCGGCTGGAGCTGGCGCAGGCCGAAGCCGAACATGGTGTCGTCGTCGACCGCGGACGCCGGCGTGATGCCCGGCCCGGGCGGCGGCGCGTCCAGGGTGCGCTCGCGGACGTGGATCACCGACCACGGGCCCGCCGCCGGGTCCTGCCCGCCGCCGGCCTGCGAGGACCCACCCGGCGTGATCGTCACAGTGCCGGCGGGCAGGCCGAACAGCAGCGACGACGCCGACGAGCGGATGCCCCCGCCCTGGTCCTGGCCCGGGCGCAGCGTCAGCCCGTTGGCGCCCTGCCGGCCCTGGCCGAACAGCTGGGACGCGCGTGACGGGTCGGCCGCCACCTGCCGGGCGAGCGCCTCGGCCGACGCGCGGTCGGGGGCGGTGGCGTAGTCGATGGTGACCGAGAGGCGGTCGAAGACCTCCCGGCCGATGTCGCCGGCGGCGAGCTGGTCGGCGACGAGCCCGCGGATCGTCGCCGGGTCGAACCCGCTGCCCGCCGCGGCGGCCTCGGCCCCGCCGGCCCGGGCCAGCGCGGCGTCGACCCGCTGCGGCGCGACGACGATCCCGTCGCGGCGCGACTGCTCGGCGATCAGCTCGTGCAGCACCCGGACCGTGACCAGGCGCCGCGACTCCTGCGCGAGCAGCTGCGGCGGGATCGGCGCCCCGGGCGCGATGCCCTGCTGCGCGGCCTGCTGGTCGACGGCGATGCGCAGGTCGGGGACGGCGGTCCTGAGATTGTTCTGGATCTCGTCGATCGGGATGACGGTGTTCCCGACGATCGCGGCCGCGCCCGCCCGCTGCGGGCCCGTGCCGCACCCGGCGAGGACGAGGAGACCCACGACGACCGTGGCGACCAGCGGCAACAGGCGACGCACGTCGTCACCTTCTCACCTGCGCCGTGCGCGCCCGCACGCCGCCCGGGGCAAATGCGGTGATCAGGGGCGACGTCACGCACCTCGCGGGCGTCACCAGGTGCACGAGGACGCCCCCGATCACCGGGGAGGGGCGATCAGGTGGTCGCGGCCGCCGGTTCCGGGAAGAGCTGCCCGAACAGTTGCTCGCACCACGCCAGGAGCGCCAGGTCGCGCAGGGGCGCCGCGCCCATCCGCACCGGGCCCTTCCCGTCGGAACCCTCGACGGGCCGGGGCAGCGACAGCGTCCGGGACGCCGCCTTGTACTGCGCGCGCGGGTGCAGGCGCTTGAGCCGCATCTGCATCGACTCCGGCAGGTCCACCGGCGCGAAGCGGATGAGGTTGCCCTGGCCCGCGACCTCGGTGATCCCGTGGCGCCGGCACGCCTGCCGGAACGCGGCGACGGCGAGCAGGTTGGTCACGGGTGTCGGCGGCTCGCCGTAGCGGTCGACGAGCTCCTCGCGCACCGCGTCGATCGCCGCGGCGTCGCCCGCCTCGGCGATCTTGCGGTAGACGTCGAGGCGCAGGCGCTCGGTGTCGACGTAGTCGTGCGGCACGTGGGCGTCGATCGGGAGGTCGACGCGCACCTCGGCGAGCGGCTCGTCGCCGCCGCCGGCGTCGGTGTGCGCCTTGAACGCCTCGACGGCCTCGCCGACGAGGCGGACGTAGAGGTCGAAGCCGACGCCCGCGATGTGGCCGGACTGCTCGGCGCCGAGGATGTTGCCCGCGCCGCGGATCTCGAGGTCCTTCATCGCCACGGCCGTGCCCGCGCCGAGCTCGGAGTGCTGGGCGACGGTGGCGAGGCGGTCGTGCGCGGTCTCGGTGAGCGGCTGGTCGGCCGGGTAGAGGAAGTACGCGTAGCCCCGCTCGCGCCCGCGTCCGACGCGCCCGCGCAGCTGGTGGAGCTGGGAGAGCCCGAGGGTGTCGGCGCGCTCGACGATCAGGGTGTTGGCGTTGGAGATGTCCAGGCCGTTCTCGACGATCGTCGTGCACACGAGCACGTCGTGCTCGCGCTCCCAGAACTCGTTGACCGTGCGCTCGAGGCGCTCCTCGGCCATCTGCCCATGGGCGGTGGCGATGCGCGCCTCGGGCACCAGCCTGCGCAGCCGGGCGGCCGCGTCGTCGATCGACTGCACGCGGTTGTGGATGTAGAAGACCTGGCCGTCGCGCAGCAGCTCGCGCCGGATCGCGGCGGCGACCTGCTTCTCCTCGTAGGCGCCGACGTAGGTCAGCGTCGGGTGCCGCTCCTCGGGCGGGGTGAGGATCGTCGACATCTCGCGGATGCCGGCGAGGCTCATCTCCAGCGTGCGCGGGATCGGCGTCGCCGACATCGACAGCATGTCGACGTGGGCGCGCAGCCCGGTGATGTGCTCCTTGTGCTCGACGCCGAAGCGCTGCTCCTCGTCGATGATCACCAGACCGAGGTCCTTCCACGACACGCCGGTCTGGAGCAGGCGGTGGGTGCCGACGACGACGTCGACGCTCCCGTCAGCGAGGCCGCGGATGGTCCTGTCGGCCTCCTTCGGCGAGGTGAAGCGCGACAGGCCCTTCACCGTGATCGGGAAGTTGTGCATGCGGTCGGTGAACGTCTGCAGGTGCTGCTGGGCGAGCAGCGTCGTCGGCACCAGCACCGCGACCTGCTTGCCGTCCTGCACGGCCTTGAACGCCGCCCGCACCGCGATCTCGGTCTTGCCGTAGCCGACGTCGCCGGAGATGACGCGGTCCATCGGGACCGCCTTCTCCATGTCGGCCTTGACCTCGTCGATCGCCGACGCCTGGTCGGGCGTCTCGGTGTAGGGGAACGCGTCCTCCATCTCGCGCTGCCACGGGGTGTCCTGGGCGAACGCGTGCCCGGGCGCGGACTGGCGCGCGGCGTAGAGCTGCACCAGCGAGGCCGCGATGTCGCGGACCGCCTTGCGCGCCTTCGACTTGGTCTTCGACCAGTCGGAGCCGCCGAGCTTGTTCAGCGTCGGCAGCTCGCCGCCGACGTAGCGGCTGACCTGGTCGAGCTGGTCGGTCGGCACGAACAGCCGGTCGGAGGCCTGGCCGCGCTTCGACGACGAGTACTCGAGCACCAGGTACTCGCGAGTGGTCGCGGCCTTGCCGGTGCCGGTGGTCCGCTGGGTCATCTCGACGAACTTGCCGATGCCGTGCTGGGCGTGGACGACGAAGTCGCCGGGCTGCAGCGTCAGCGGGTCGACGGCGTTGCGCCGCTTGACCGGGGCGCGCTTGACGGTGCCCTCGGTGCCCGGGCGGGTGCCGGTGAGGTCGGCCTCGGTGACGATCACCAGGGCCGTCGCGCCCGCGGTGACGCCGTCCGCGAGCCCGCCGCGGGTGATCGTGACGACGCCGGGCTCCGGCGCCGCGACCAGGCCCTCGTCGGCGAGCTGCACGGGGACCTCGTGCTCGCGCAGCTGCTCCGCGGCGCGCTGGGCGGTGCCCGCGGCGGGCACGACGAGGACACCGGTGCCGCCGGCCGCGGCCAGGGCGCGCAGATCGGCGGCGGCGCGGGGGATGTCGCCGCGGTAGGCCTCGACGGCCGTGAAGCCCGGGCGCAGCACGCGCGCCCCGTCGCGGGTGTGCGAGTCGTCCTCGACGTCGGGGTCCGTCGCCAGCGAGGAGAGCGTCCACCAGGGGCGACCGGCCTTGGCCGCGACGGCGCGCACGTCGCCGAGGTCGCGGTACGCGGAGGCGCCCAGGTCGATCGGGGCACGCCCGTCGGCGCCGTCGGCCGCCGCGAGCCACGAGGCCTCGAGGAACTCCTGGCCGGTGCGCACGAGGTCGGCGGCGCGGGTGAGCACGCGCTCGGGGTGGCAGACGAGCACGTGCCCGCCGGCCGGCAGCAGCTCGGGCAGCAGCGCGAGCTCCGGGGTCTCACCCCCGGCGCCGAGCAGCGCCGGGATCAGCGACTCCATGCCCTCGGACGGGATGCCCTCGGCGACGCGGCTGAGCAGCTCGCCCAGCGCCTTCTGGCCGGTGTGCTCGGCGGCGAGCTCGGCGGCGCGGGCGCGCACCGGCTCGGTGAGCAGCAGCTCGCGACACGGCGGCGCGACGACCTCCGCCGGCCGGGAGTCGGGGCCGTCGCCGGGCAGGGAGCGCTGGTCGGCGACGGAGAAGCAGCGCAGCTCCGAGACCTCGTCGCCCCAGAACTCCACGCGCACCGGCGCCTGGGCCGTCGGCGGGAAGAGGTCGACGATGCCGCCGCGCACCGCGAACTCGCCGCGCTTCTCGACCATCTCCACGCGCGCGTACGCGAGGTCGACCAGCCGGGCGGTGAGCGCCTCGAGCTCGTACTCGGTGCCCTCGGCGAGGCGCACCGGCTCGAGGTCGCCGAGCCCGGGCACGACGGGCTGGATGAGGCTGCGCGTCGCCGTGACCACCACCCGCAGCGGGACGTCCGGGGTGTCCTCGGCCTCGGGGTGGGCGAGCCGACGGAACACCGTGACCCGGCGCCCGACGGTGTCGGCACGCGGGGAGAGCCGCTCGTGGGGCAGCGTCTCCCAGCTCGGGAGGAAGGCGACGGTGTCGGACCCCAGCAGCTCGCCGATCGCCCCCGCCAGCTCCTCGGCCTCCCGCTCGGTGGCCGTGACCACGAGCAGCGGGACGCCGGCGCCGCCCGCGTCGTCCTGCGCCGCGAGCGCGGCGGAGACGAAGGGACGCAGGCCCGTCGGCCCCTCGACCGCCACGTCGCGCCCGGCGGCGGCGACGATCTCGCGGAGGCCGGGGTCGGCCAGCACCGGGGGCAGCAGGGGCGCCAGGGGTGCGGCGGCAGGAGCGGGAGCGGGAGCAGCGAGCGACGCAGCGGGCGACAACGCGGAGGGACCCTTCGACGGACCGTCGGGGCGCGACGGGGAGTCGCGCGGGGGGATGCCTCCAGGGTACGTGCGCACCCCGACAGCGGGGCCGCGGCTCCGGTGCCCTGCGTCTCGCGCGAGGATCGACGGGGTCGCGGGGGTCGGGAGCGCCGGTGGCGGACCGCCGGCGCCCCCGGGCCCCGCGACGACCGTGCGTGCCCCCCGGTCATCCGCACGGGCTCTCTCGGCGCCGCAGAAAAAGTACCGTGCGGTCCGTTCATCGACAACACCAGGTCCGGGACCCGGACCACCGGGCGAGAATCCCTGCATATCGGCCGATCCCGACGAGGGCCCCACGGAGATCGGACAGGGCACGCGGCATCATCGTCGCCGTGACCCCGAGCCGATCACGCCCGGCGCGCGCGCTCCTCGCTCTCTCCGCGCTCCTGGCCCTGGCCCTCACCGCGTGCGGCGAGGGCACCTCGCAGACGTCCGCGGCCCCGTCCGAGGGCGGCGGCGCCGGCGCGGCGGCGCCGTCCGTGCCGACCACGACCGCGCCCGCCGGCACCGCCCTGCGCGTCGAGACGGTCGCGGGCGGCTTCGCCAACCCCTGGGACGTCGCGTTCGTCGGCGGCGACCGCCTGCTCGTCACCCAGCGCGACGGGTCGTTGTCGCTGGTCACGGGCCTCGGACCCGGCGCGCGGACCACGCCCGTGACCGCCGACCTCGCCGACGTCTACGCCCGCGGCGAGGGCGGGCTCATGGGGATCGCGCCGGCGCCGGACGTCGCGACCTCCGGCTCGTTCGTCACCTGCCAGACCCACCAGGAGGGCGGCCGGCCGGTCGACGTCCGCGTGGTGTCGTGGCGCCTGTCCCCCGACGGCGCGAGCGCCGAGCGGGTGCGCGACCCCCTCGTCGGCGGCCTGCCCATCAACCCGTCCGGCCGCCACTCCGGCTGCCGGCCGACCTTCGCCCCCGACGGCACGCTGCTCGTCGGCACCGGCGACACGGCCCGCGCGACCATCCCGCAGGACCGCAACTCGCTCGGCGGCAAGGTGCTGCGGGTCGACCCGGCCACCGGCGGACCCGCCGACGGCAACCCCTTCGCCTCCTCGGGCAGCGCGGCGGAGCGCCTGGTCTCGGGCTACGGGCACCGCAACGTCCAGGCCGTCGCGATCCAGCCCGGCACCGGCCGCGCCTGGAGCGCCGAGCACGGCCCGGACATCGACGACGAGGTCAACGTCGTCATCCCCGGCCGCAACTACGGGTGGGACCCGGCGCAGGGCGGCGAGTCGCCCGGCGGGTACGACGAGGACGTGCCGATGACCGACCTGCGGCGCTACCCCGACGCCGTCCCCGCGGCCTGGAGCTCCGGCGACCCGACCGAGGCGATCAGCGGTGCCGCGTTCCTCGACGGCCCGGCGTGGGGCGACATGGCCGGGATGCTCGCGGTGTCTGCGCAGAAGGGCGAGAAGCTCTTCCTCATGCGTCCGGGACAGGGCGCCGACGAGGACCGGATCGTCGAGGTCACGGTGCCGCGCGAGCTCGACGGCGAGTTCGGGCGCCTGCGCGGCGCGCGCCTCGGTCCCGACGGCGCGCTCTACCTCACGACCGACAACGGGTCGGATGACTCGATCCTGCGCGTGACCCGCGGGTGACCGACCGGCCCGGGCCCGAGCGGTACACGCCCGGCGGGTACCGCCCGCGCCCGCCCGGGACCCCGGGCGGGCGGCCCGGTCCACCGCAGGGCCCGCCGGGCCGCTCGGCACGGCCGCCGGGACCGCCCGGGCCGCCCGGGCCGCCGGGTCCGCCGGGACCGCCGGGTGGCTGGTCGCGTCCCGCCCCGCCGGCCGGTCCTCCCACGCGTCACCTGCCCCCGCCCGGGGAGCGCACGGAAGCGGTGCCGCGCCGGGACCCGCCGCCGAGCCGACCGCGCCAGTCAACGGGCCGGTCGCTGCGCTCCCGCTTCCGTGCCCCCGGAGCGGGCGCCATCGCGGCCGCGGTCGTGCTCGGGCTCCCCGCGGCGATCGTGACGTTCTCCGACCTGCTCGGCATCGACGACCGCACGCCGTTCGTGCAGACGATCGCCTTCCGGCCCCAGCTCGCGGCCGGGCTGCTCGTGCTCGGGATGCTGGTCCTGCTGCTCGCGCGGCGCGCCTGGCCGACCGCGCTGGCCCTCGGGCTGGTCGGGGTCCTGGGCCTCGCGATGGTGCTGCCGCGCGCGGTCGGCTCGTCGGAGACCGGCGCCACCGGCGGGCCCGAGCTGACCGTGCTCACCGCCAGCGCCTACCTCAGCCGCGCCGACCCCGAGGCCCTCGCGTCGCTGATCACCAGCCGCACCCCGGACGTCGTCGTGCTGCCCGAGGCCCGCGGCACGCTGCGCGACCGCCTCCAGCAGGCCCTCGTCGACGAGTCGGGCGGCGAGGCGGGCCAGAGCGGCTACCGCGTCTTCGCCGCCGACGCGCGGCGCGACGACAGCCCGATGACCGTGTTCGTCCGCCGCAGCGTGGGGCGCCCGGCCGTGACGCCGGACCGGGACACCGAGTTCCCGTCCCTGATCGTCGACCTGCCCGACGTCGACGGGCAGGCCGTGCGGGTGGTCGCGACGCACCCCCAGTCGCCCCGGCCCGGCGACACCAACGCCTGGCGCCGCGACGTCGCCGCGCTGTCGCGCTGGTGCACGGGCGACCGCCCGACGGTCGTCGCGGGCGACCTCAACGCCACCCTCGACCACGCCGAGCTCCGCGCCGCCACCGCGGGCTGCACGGACGCCGCGAGCGACGTGGGCGAGGGCCTCGTGGGCACCTGGCCGTCGGCGGCGCCGCGCCTGTTCGGCGTCCAGATCGACCACGTGCTCGTCTCCGGCGGGCCGGCCGCCCGGCAGGTCGACGTCGTCGACGTGCCGGGCAGCGACCACCGCGGCGTCCTCGCGCGCATCGGGCTGGGTCCCGGGGGCTAGCGACCCGTGACGACCCCGGGCCTGCGGACCATCGGGTCCACGCGCCGCTGCGCCGGCATGCCCGGGGCGTGCACGTCCTCCAGGCCGCGGCGCCAGGCCTCGTCGAGCGCGCTGCGGGCGCCCTCGCGGACCGTGCGCAGCATGTCGTGCATCGACACCGCGAGCGCCCGGGGCAGCAGCGGTGAGTCGGCCAGCCTGCTCAGGGGCTCCAGGCGCACCACCGCGTCCTGGAAGAGCGCCGCGGCCGCGACCGGGCCGTCGGGCGGCTGCGCGACGATGCGGTCGCCGAGCGCCGCCTGCCACTGGCGCACACGCTCCGCGAACGCCGTCGAGAGCCGCTCGAGCAGCCGTGCCTCCACGTACGAGCCGAACCCGCCCCGCACCGGGCCCAGACCCTCCGTCGACGGGTCCTCGCCCCGGCGGAACGCCTCCAGCCAACTGACCCACGCCGCGTAGCCGCCGCGTGCCGGCGCGCTCACCGCCGGCCCCCCTGGTCGGGCAGGAATGCTGTGCTCACAGTTCGAACCGCCTTCTTCCACGTGCCGGCCGGGCCGGCCGTGTCGTCCGTGTGGTCGGGCGCATCGGTGCACCCGGGGTACGGCCCGGAAGTCGCTCGGCGGTCGGAGTCCGTTTCGCCGAACGGCCAGAAGAGTTCAGGTTCGCTCGTGCGGCCCAGTCGGCGGTCACGGAGGAGTGACGACGACCGCACGATCCACACGGGGACCGACGTCGTTGTCCGCTCCGCGAAAGCGCCTCACGCGCGGACGACGAGGGTCTTCGCCGCCATGTCACCGACGCGCTGGTGACGGGCCGAGGTCGACATGACGATGAGGCCGACGATGCCGGCGAAGATGCCGTCGACGACGAAGAGCAGCCAGCGCACGACGCACTGCCCGAGGGTCGGGACGCCGCCGTCCTCCTCGCGGATGATCCGCAGGTTCAGCCAGCCCATCCCGGGCGTCTGCCCCTGGTGCGTCGATGGCCAGTACGCGTAGACGAAGAACCCGCCGCCGAGCGAGACGATCAGCATGAGGAAGTAGCCGATCCCGATGATCGTGAAGGCGGTGTCGGGGCTGCTCGACGCGGCGGCGCTCCCGATCCCGATCACGACGAACAGCAGGACCAGCGCGGGCACCGTCGTCAGCAGGGCGTCGAGGATGTATTGGCCGACCCGGGAGCCGACGACGTCGGTGGAGTCGCCGCCGGGCGCGCCGTAGCCGGGCTGCTGCCCGTACCCGGGCTGCTGGCCGTACTGCTGCCCGTACTGCTGGCCGTAGCCGGGCTGGCCGTACGGCTGCCCGTACTGCTGGCCGTAGCCGGGCTGCTGGCCGTGGCCGGGCTGTCCGTACTGCTGCTGGCCGGGCTGGGCGTAACCGGCGTCGGGCTGGGCGAAGGGCTGGCCGTGGCCGGGCTGCTGGCCGTACCCCGGCTGCTGCCCGTAGCCCGGCTGGCCGTACGGCTGCTGCCCGTAGGGCTGCTGGCCCTGGGGGCCCGCCTGCTCCCCGTAGCCGGACTGCTGCTGATAACCGCCCGGCGTCGGTCCGAAACCTGACTGCTGCTGGTATCCGTCGGGGTTGCTCACGCTCTGTTCCTTCGAAGTCGTCGACGAGAGCGTTCCGCTCCCCGATGGCTGCACACGGTAGTGGTCGACCGGCGCGGAGAGGTGGCCCGGACGGTCATCGGGCGAGCGCCATCCGTCCGTGGACCGCGGCGCTGCGCCCGACGCGGCGCAGCATGCCAGCGATCGGTCACGCGGGGCACTTCCGGGCGGCCGTCCGGGGGATCTCGTCGCCCGGTCGGAGCGATGGGCGCGTGCACGCTCCGCCGTCGGAGCGCCGGGAGCGCGGGATCACCCCTTTGCCCACCGTGCCTCGCCCGGCCGGAGCATGACACCCGAGGGACCTCGCGCGTTGGGTGTAGGTCAGGTCACGACACCGCAACATCCGGGAGGAGGTCACGATGGCTCTGTCACCGACCACCTCGTCGTCGATCGCCGCCGTGCCCGCCCCACGGGCCGCGACAGGCTCTCCGTCCACCGCACACGGCACCACGCTCGTCGACGCCCCGGGCGCCGACGTCGCCGGTCTCGCGTGGATCGTCCGCGAGATCACCCACGTGCCGGGCGTGCTGCGCCTGCACGACGGGCGGCTCAGCTTCGAGTCCACGCGCGGCGTGCTGTTCGTGGGGACGCCGGCCGAGCTGGACCTCGACGCCCCGCGCTCGTCGCGTTCGGGCCTGCGCCTCACCGCGGGCGGCGAACGTCTCCGCGTGTGCGTGGTCCGGCCCTCCGGAGCCGTCGCGCCGTGCGGCGACCTCGTCGAGCGCGCCGCGGCCGGCCGGCCGGTCACCTCCGGCGAGATGGACTCCTGGACCGTGTGGCGGCCCCTGCTCGCTCCCGGCCAGGGCACGGGCACGCGCCCCGGCGCCCGGGTGCGCCGCGCGCTCGCGCGGCACGCGGCGGGTTGGTCGGACTAGGACTCCCGCTCAGCGCCCCGCGCGCGGCACCGACGGTTCCCGGTCCGGGAGCTCGTCGTCGTGACGCGCGTGCCGCCGGCCGTTCCCGTTGCCGTTGCCGTGCGACGGGGTCCCGTCCCGCTCGGCGTCGGCGGGCGCCTCGAGCCCGTCGCGCTCGTCCGGGGTCGGCGGCGAGAGCGGGTCGGCGGTGATCGACGGGCGGCGCGCGCCGGTCTGCGCGGGCAGCGGCGCCGCCCCGGGCGCGGCGCCCGGCGGGGGTCCCGCGGGGTGCGCGCCGTGCGGCGGTCCCGGAGGACCCGCCGGCGGCATCGGGGGCCCGAACGGCGGTCCGGGTGGGGGCCCGGGCGGCGCGCCGGGCGGCGGGGGCATCGGCGGGCCGCCGACGGGCGCCGGGCCCCGCGCGGGCATGCCGTGCGGGGGCATCCCGTGCGGGGGCATCCCGTGCGGCGGGAACCCGGGTCGCGGTCCGGGCGGTCCGGGCAGGGGCCCGGGCCGGCGAGGGGCCCGCGACGGCCACGGCACCGCCGCGCCGATCGCGTCGACCAGCGGCCGGATCGCCGCGTGCATCTTCTGGGCGGCCTCGACATGGGCGTCGACCTCGCCCTGCACGGGGTCGGGGATGGCGTCGTCCTCCGCCTCCACCGGCGCGCCCTGACCTCGCTCGGCGAGGGCGGCGGCGACGAGGGCGTGCGCGCGTTCCCGCGGGTCGGCGGGCAGGGCGGCGTGGTCGACACCCTCGAGCAGGCGCGCGAACTCGCGCATCGTGAACGTGCTGCGCAGCGCGCGCGGCTCCAGCTCGAGCACGGCCGAGCGGTGCGAGCGGCTGACGGTGAGCACGAGGTCGGCGAGCTCGACGTCGCGGGCGGGGAGCTGGCGGGCCCGGAACGCGGCCACGTCGGGGTGGCCGGCCAGCGGGCCGAGCTGCGCGCGGGACAGCGGGTGCATCTCCGCGCCGACGACCGCGCCGGTGCCGCCGCTGGCCACGTCGAACCACGACGCCCACCGCGGCCCGAGCCGCATCTCGAGCAGCGCGCGGGCGTGGAACCGCGCGAACGGCGACCGGCAGATGTTCCCGGTGCAGACGAACAGGAGCCGGAAGCGCCGCGGAGCCCCGTCTCCCCGACCGTTCATACGGCCGATCGTCGCAGTCGGCGGCCGTCTCCGCGAGCCGTCAGATCATGTGACCTGCTCGTTCGGCCCGCGGACCCCCCGAAGGAGGGCGAGGACGGCGCCGTTCAGGGGGGTCGGCACGCCGGTGCGCCGCCCCGTCGCGACGACCGCGCCGGTGAGGTACTCGTGCTCGAGCGGGCGTCCGGCGAGGCGGTCGTAGAGCATCGAGGTGCCGAGGTCCGGGACCATGCCGTCGTAGAGCGCGACGAGGCCGTCGACGTCCTCGTCGGTCAGCGCGGCGCCCACCGAGCGCCCGACGGCCGTCACCTCGCGCGCCAGGTCGACGACCAGCGCGCGGGTCGCCGGCTCCGCGAGCACGGCGTTGCGCCGGCCCGTCAGCGCGGTGATCGGGTTGGCGACGGCGTTGCTCAGCAGCTTGCGCCACAGCACGGTCGTGAAGTCGTCGACGGCGACGACGGCGAGGCCGCTGTCCGCGTAGAGGTCCGCGAGGCCCCGTGCCGCGTCGCCGGCCGGGACCGTGAGCTGGGCGAAGCTGTGGTGCACGATCCGCCCCGGCGCGACTGCCTCCGCCCCGAGCCGCACCGACGCCGGGAGCACCGTCGCCGCCGGGTCGACGAGGCCCTCGACGCGCGCGGCGTGGTCGATGCCGTTCTGGGCCACCACGACGACGCTGCCCCCGACACGTCGGGCTCCGCTCCGCGGCGTCTCCCCCGGGTCCGTCAGCGCGCGCAGCCACCCCGCCGCCGACGCCGTGTCCTGCGCCTTCGTGGCCAGCAGCACCCAGTCGGCGGGCGCCACCCCGGCCGGGTCGGTGGCGACGGTGACGGGCACCGTGCGCTCGACGCCGTCGGTGGTGACCGTCAGGACGTCGAACGGCGTGCGCACGCACACCGTGACCTCGTGGCCCCGGTCGGCCGCCAGGGCCGCGAGCACGCCCCCGATCGCCCCTGCACCCACCACCGCGACGCTCGCCACGGCGGCGATGCTCGCACCGCGGCGGATCAGCGGCCGTGCCGGGCGAACCCCTCCAGGTCGAGCACCATGCGCGCGACCTGCAGCGCCGTGGCCACGGCGTCCACCTCGACCGCGGAGCCGGTGCGCTCCTCGGCGTCGAGCCGCTCGACCAGCGAGGCCGCCGCGTCGTGCAGGGTCACCGCGAGGTCGGACGCGCCGGCCAGCGCCTCGGCGTCGACACGGTCCTCGCCCGACCACCCGCCGTCGGGCACGCCGGCCGCGGACCGGTCGAGCGCGCGCAGCAGGGCCCGGCGCTCGGGGGACGCGTCCTGCCCGCCCGCGTCCTCGACCTCGACGAGCTGCGCCGCGAGCTCGTCGACGGCGCGCAGGAGGTCGGCCGGCGGCGGTCCCGCCCGGCGGAACGGGGCCGGCGGCACGACGCCCTCGGGCGTGCGCGGCGCCGGGATCACGGTCTGCTCCGGCTGGAGCCGGGCACGCGCCTCGCGCAGGCGGGCGGTGAGCCGGCCGCCGGCGTCGTCGGGCACGGGACCGGGCCCGGCGGTGCCGCGCGTCGTCTCGTGCACGGGCGCGGCCTGGGCCGGGACGTGCGCGACGACGGGAGGCTCGGGCTCCTCGGCGGCCGGGTCGTCGTCGGCCGGGTCGCCGGCGGCCGGGTCGTCGGCGGCGTCGGTCTCGTCCTCGGCGGCGTCCCCGGCGCTCTCCTCGTCCTCCACGGACGGTGCGGCCGGGGTGGCGGGAGTGCCGGCCGGCGTGGTGGTGCTGGTCGCGGTCTCGTCGGACGGCGCGTCGTCCGACGGGGAGCCGTCGACCGCTGACCCGTCGGTCACCCCGTCGGGATCGGGTGGCACGGGTGTCTCGGGGGTCGCGGCGTCGGTCGACAACGGCGCTCCTTCACGGGCGGGGGCGTGACGCCACCGGGGACGCCGAGGGCGTCGGAACGGCGACACAGGGTCACCCGGTGGATCGTCCCTGCCAGCGTGACGCGTTGCAGACGGCTCACGGAACAGCCCGTTCGGGGGATCTCCTTCACCCGGTAGGCCGGTTACCAGCAGGAATCAGCGCCGATGAGCGCCACCGGATCGGCCGCCTGGACGTAGACGGCGCGGTACGCAGGGTACGGACGTGGTCGGTGCGCCGCTGACCGACGGTCAGTGGGCGCCTCGGCGGCGCGGGCCGGACGGCACGCCGGCGGTGGTCCGCGTCATGAGCGCGCGCCGGGTCTCGGCGGCCGAGCTGCCGCGGAACCGGCTGACGATGACGACGGCGGCGAACGCCAGGCCGTTCAGCGCCCCGAGGCCGAGCATCGCGACCTCGAGGACCTGCGAGTCGTCGAACGAGCCGCCCGGGTCGGGGTTGTCCAGCGCCCCGCCGTAGGGGACGGGCGCCGGGGCCGGCACCGGGTCTGCGGCGAGGGCGGGACCGGGGTCGGGCAGCTCGGCGCTGCCGAGGAGGCCGCCGACCGCGAGGGCCGCGACCACGAGGAGACGGCCGACGAGCCGGGTCCCACCGCGACCACGCACCGTGCTCGCCGTGCCGCTCCCATCCGCCCGCTCGCCCATGCGCCTGCCCCGTTCGCCCGGTGTGTTCTCGGGCACTCATCGGGAATCGGGCGAGGTCGTTACCGACGCGAGGCCTCGTCGTGCGCGACACGCAGCAATCGTGATCTGGCCGTGACCTCACGCGGACGTGATGTCCGCGGAGTCCGGTTCTCGCGGCGGGGACTAGACCCGCTGCGTCTGGTACTCGTCGACGACCTGGCGGTACTCGTCGTCACCGATCTCGCGGCCCAGCATCCGGCCGGCGAGCCGGCGCGAGAGGCGGGCGACGTCGGGCTGCAGGTCCGAGGCGACCGAGGAGCGCTGGGTCGCCAGCTCCTCGCGGCCCTGGCTGACCATGCCCGCCGACTCCTCGCGGGCGTTCGCCAGCACCTCGTCGTGGCGGCGCTGACCCTCCTCGCGGGCGGCGTCGCGGATGCGCGCGGCCTCGTCGCGGGCCTCGCCGATGCGGGTGCGGTACTCCGTCTGGACGCGCTTGGCCTCGGCGCGGGCCTGCTCGGCACGCTCGAAGCCACCCTCGATCCGGTCGTGGCGCTCGGCGTAGACCTTCTCCAGACGCGGCAGCAGGACCTTGGAGAGGACGAAGAAGAGCGCGCCGAACGCGATCAGCCCGATCACGATCTCGTGCCAGATCGGGGTGAGCACGAAGTAGCCACTCGCCAGGGTCATCGCCGGCTGCACCGCCTGTTCGGGTCGTCGTCCTGCGTCGCGGGCACCGCGGACCGGCAGCGCGACGGCACCGCCCGGTCGGGCGCTCGCGCACAGTCTGTCCGATCTCCCCCCGCGCGGCGACCCCGGGTCACCGGTGAGCCCCCACACCGTCGTGGCGCGGCGGCTCCACCTAGGGTGCCGCCGTGAGCGACTACAAGCTGGTGGCGGTGGGCACGGACGGCTCCTCCTCGGCCACCGCGGCCGTCACGCGGGCCGCGGCGATCGCCGCGGACGCGGGGGCGAAGCTCCTCATCATCTGCGCGTACGAGCGCGGCGGCCGCAGCGACACCCGCGACCGGGCCGAGGCGGAGCGCGCGCTGGGCGACGAGGCGTACAAGATCATCGGGTCGAACCCGGCCGAGGAGAAGCTGCGCGACGCCCGTGACGTCGCCCGCCGCGCCGGCGTCGACGAGGTCAACACCGTCGCCGTCGAGGGCGAGCCGGTGCAGGCGATCTGCGACAAGGTCGAGCTGCACCACGCCGACCTCGTCGTCGTGGGCAACAAGGGCCTCGCGAGCTTCGCCGGGCGCCTGCTCGGCTCGGTGCCCGCGGAGGTCTCGCGCCGCTCGCCGACCGACGTGCTGATCGTCCACACGACCTAGGACTACCGGGCCGCCTCTTCGAGCGTCGCCGACGCCTCGACCTGCTCGGACAGGTCGCTGCGCCGGGGCGCCGGGGTGGCCGGCGTCGGGGGCGTCGCCCACGTGCCGGGCACCGAGCAGTAGGGCGCCTCGCGGTGGCGTCCGAGCAGCTCGGACAGCGGCGCGTCGGCGAGCACGTCACCCAGCGCCTGCTCGAACGAGCGCCGCGTGCCGCGGTCGCGCGGGCGAGCGAGGGCCTCGGCGAGCCGGCGCGTGAGGCGCTCGGACTCGGCGAGGAAGGTCGTCAGCGACAGGCGCCCGCGACCGAGCTCGCGCCGGCAGCGCCCGGCGACCGTGTCGCCCTCGCCGACCACGCAGACCTCGACGTCGACGTCGCCGTCCTCGAGCACCGCGCCGACCGGCCCGGGGCCGTCGGGCGCGGGGCCCGCCATCGTCGCGCGGAACACCGCGTTGGTGACCCGGTCGGACGGCTCGCGCACGAGCGCGGCGAGCAGGTTCCAGCCGCCGCGGCTCTCGAGCACGTCGCGCAGGCCGCGGACGTCGACGGTCAGCCGGCGGACCCGGACGCCGCCCGCCCCGCCGGCCCGTTCGAGCAGCTCGGAGACCGAGTCGGGGCGCGGGCCGTCGTCACCGACGACGACGTGCAGGCGCGGCACCGCCGGCGTGCCGGGGACCTGCGGGTCGATGCCGCAGACGGCGACCTCCGGGGCGGGGATGCGGACCGGCTCGCGGGCGGGCAGGTCGAGGTACTCCATGCCGACCATGACGTCGGGACCGGGCACGTGGCGAGCCGTGGTGGTGGCCCGTGGCGGCGCGGTGGCGCCGCCGGCCGCACTGCTGGTGGTGGAACGGCGGCGGCCGAACGGGAGGCGCACGGATTCTCCGTCCAGTGGGCTGTCCGAATCACTCACGATGCCAGAGCGACGTGATCGCCGCCACGTCGAACGATTCAGTCGCCCTGTTCGGCCGCCGCGATCACTCGACCCGCTCAGCCCACCGGATCAGCCGACCCGCTCGGTGCCCGACCCGTCGAGGATCCGCTTGAGGTCGGCCAGCGTCTGCTCGAGGCCGGCGCGGATGCCGGGGCCGTCGGCGCGCTCGGTGTGCAGGGTGACGGTGACGCGCGAGTCCTCGTCGCCGATCCCCGTCACGAACAGCTCGCCGTGGTAGCCGCTCGAGCGCTCCGCGCCCCACCGCAGGCTCTTGGCGTCCGGGTCGGCGTGCATCCACGCCGTGCCCTCGTAGCGCTCCCCCTCGACGTTCGCGACGACGCCGACCTCCTCGCCGCCGTTGCTCCACGCCTTCTCCAGCCCGCTGAAGTACTCGGGCAGGTGCTCGACGTCGGCGAGGTAGGCGAAGACCTCCTCCGGCGGGCGGCGGACATCGGTCGTGTGCTCGTAGTCACCCATGCCCGGGGCTACCCCGGGTCCGCCGGTCTCAGCGGACCGCCGGCGTGATCGTCGCGCCCCCGCCGAACCCGGCCACCCCGGAGGTCTCCGCCCCGAGCCCGAGGTAGGCGTTGACCAGCACCGGAGCGGCGCCCGGCCGCGTCTCGCGGTCGGCGCCGGTGCGGGCGTCGAGGACGAGGGGGCCGTTGACCGTCGTGCCGTAGACCGCGCCGTGCCACGCCGTCGTCATCCGCGGCGCGACACGGTTGGCCCGCGGGTCGGGGAGCTCCCAGAGCGGCGCCGCAGTCCCCGCGTCGACCGCGAAGACGCGGGTGTCGCCACCGCAGACCGTCGTGGCCGCCTCGTCCCAGACGCAGCGCGGGGGCGAGTAGGTGTTCCCGACGTCGACGGTGCGCACGGTCGCGCCGCGCGCGTCCACGAAGCGCAGCGACGCCGACGGCGCGGCGAGGGTCGTCGCGCCCGTCCGGCCGCTGACCACCGCGAGGCCCGGGCCCGCGGGCGTGATCTGCGGGGCGCGCAGCACGTCGGGCGGCGCGGACCGGCGCAGCCCGGTGACGGCGTCGAGGCCGACGATCGTCGAGTCGGCGTAGGCGCGGCTCTCGCCGGGGGCGGTCGCGACACCGAGCGCGGTCCCGCCCGCGGGCCCGTCGGCGAGCACCGCGTCGACCGCGACCCCGTCCGCGGTCCACAGCACGCGCCCCGAGGTCAGGTCGACGCCGATCGCGGTGCGCTGCGCGTCGGTGCTCGCGGTCAGCACGGCGACCCCGGCGACGACGCCGGCGACCTTCATCGCCACCGCCGGCGGGCGGTCGGCCCACGGGAGCTGGGTCGGGGCGTTCCAGCGCAGGGCGCCGGTCTGCGCGTCGAACGCGAGGAGGTCGACGGCCAGGCCGGGCGGGGTGGTGCCGGAGCCGGGCACGACGCTCGACGCCCCCACCAGCACGGCGCCGTCGGGCGTCGCCACCGGCTTGCCTGCGGCGTAGCGGCCCGCCGGGGCGGCGGGGCCGGGCACCTCGGCGCCGGTGGAGTCGGTGCGCAGCACGCGCCCGCCGTCGGTGCCCCAGATCGCGGTCCCGATCAGCGCGGCGGGCAGCGACGCCGCGTCGCGCCCGAACACCCGCGTCCCGGAGCCGCCGAAGAGGTTGCCGGTGGGTGCGCCGAAGCCGGTCGGCGGGTCGTACGACGGCGGCGGCGCAGCGCCGGTGGGGGACCCGCCGCAGGCAGCGAGCAGCAGGGCGGTGATCGCCGTGACGACGGCGACCAGACGGGCAGGCACGCCGCGCAGGATTCCATGCGCGCCGCGGTCACTCCGTCGGGACGACGTTCTCCGACGAGCGGCGCTGGGGCACGACGGGCAGCGGGCCGGTGGCCTGGGCGAGGCGGCGCTGGGCCCGCGCGACGCGGGCGGCGAGCTCGGCGGCGGCGGCCTGCTCGGCCTTGAGGGCCTTGCGCTCCGAACGGGTCAGGCGGCGCGGGGGCCCGGCGTCCTCGACGGCGTCCTCCGCGGGCATGTCGGGCGTGCGGCCGGGCTCGGCGACAACGGGCGCGTCGGCACGGCGGCGCAGGAACGACATCGGTTCTCCTCGATCACCTCGAGCGGGTCTCGCGAGGAGTGTCGTCGCGATCACCGTGGACGTGACCTCGATCCACACCATCGTGTCGTAGCTGTGACCGTGTCCGGTGACGGCGACCGGACGCTGCGCCACCAAGGGGGACGAAACGGACGTCGCAGCAGGTCACAGCGGGGCGGCGACCCGTCCGGCGATGAGGTCCGCGGCCCGCTCCCCCAGCATCAGCGCCGTCGCCGCGGGCCCGCGGCGAGGCACGGTCGGCAGCACCGAGGTGTCCACGACGCGTAGCCCGCGCAGCCCGTGCACGCGCAGCTCGGGGTCGACGACGGCGTCGGGGTCGTCGGCCGTGCCGAGCCGGGCGCTGCCGCACAGGTGCGCCGACGTCCCGAGGTGCGCGGCGATCCAGGCGTCGAGCGCCCGGTCGTCGAGGGTCCTGCCGTCCGGGGTCCCCGTCGGCTCGAGCGCCATCCCGCCCGCCGCGAGCAGCTCCCCCGCGCGGCGCACGACCTGGCGCATCCGGGCGCGGTCGTGGCCGGAGGCGAGGTAGCGGTGCTCGAGGCGCGGCGGCGTGCGCGGGTCCGCCGCGAACGTCATCACCCCGCGGCTCTCGGGCGCCTGCAGCGCGCACATGAGGTGGCACGACCCGCCCGGCGCGAACGGGCGCGCGAACAGCAGGATCTCCAGGTCGCCGGCGGGGTCGTCGCCGGCGTCGAGGTGGACGGCGGCCTGCGCGCCCGGTGCCTCGGGGTGCACGGCGTCGCCCGAGGTGTCGGGGAAGGACAGGTAGACGCTCGGGTGGTCGGTGTAGCCGCGTCCGACGCCGGGCCGCTCGTGGTGCACGGGCAGCCCCGCGGCGCGCAGGTCGTCGGGCGGGCCGATCCCGGAGAGCGCCAGCAGCTGCGGCGTGCACACCGACCCGGCGGCCAGCACGACCTCGCCCGCCTCGATGCGCTCGCCGTCGATCCCCTCTACGCCCACCGCGCGGTCGCCGTCGAGCAGCACGCGGGCGACCGTCACGTCGCCCCGCACCGTGAGGTTCGGGCGGTCGAGGTGCGGCAGGACGTAGGCGATCGCGGCGTTCACGCGCACCCCGCGCCGCACGTTGGCCGGCATGAGGCCCGCCCCGGGCGGCTGGTCGCCGTTCTTGTCGATCTCGAGGGGCACCCCCACCCGCACGGCGGCCTCGAGGAAGCGCTCGGTCACCGCGGCGCGCAGCTCGCCCGCCGGGCGCACCACGGGCACCGGCCCGGCGTCGCCGTGCAGCGGACCGGTCATGTCGAGGTCGCGCTCGCCGCGCACGTAGTACGGCAGCGTCTCGTCGAACGACCAGCCCGGCCAGGAGTCGAGGTCGGCGCGGGTGGGGCGGATGTGGTTGGCGCCGTTGACCGCGCTCGACCCGCCGAGCAGCCGTCCCCGCCCGACGCGCGTGCGGTGCCCCGGGGTGAGCTCGACCCCGACGTCCCACGTGTGCGGGCCGTCGGGGTCGCAGGCGCCGAGGGACGCGACGTCACGGACGTCGGTGGGGAACGCGCCGGGCTCGGTGACCGCCGACCCGGCCTCGAGCAGCAGGACCCGCCGGCCCGGGTCCTCGGAGAGGCGCCCGGCCAGCGCGCAGCCGGCCGAGCCCCCTCCGACGACGACGACGTCCCAGCTCATGGGACCGGCATACCCGCTCTCAGCGCGGGGTGTCGGACAGCTGCTCCTGCGGCCGGGTGGCGACGTACTGCGGCACCGCGTCGGTGTTGACGGCGAACCACAGGTCCCGCCCGGCGGTCTGGTTGAGGTAGACGACCGACTGGTCGCCCTCCATCCCGGTCCCGGTGACGGGCACGGTCAGGAACGAGACGTTCGAGTTCCGTAGGTCGCGCATGCTCACCGCGAGCTGCGCGAGGCCGGTGTTCGACAGCGAGTCGTCCACGCCGACGTGGCGGGTGACGGTGTCGACGAGCGAGTACGCGCCGGTCGGGCTGGACAGCGTCCCGGACGAGAGCGCCTTCTCCAGGAACGCGCGCAGGGCGGCCTGCTGGCGCCGCACGCGGTCGAGGTCGCCGCCGGGCAGGCTCTTGCGCTCGCGGACGTAGACCAGGGCCTGCTCGCCGTTGAGGTGCTGCTCGCCGGCCGGGACGACGACGCCGTCGCGCTCGGACTCCTGGCCGACGTTGACGTCGATGCCGCCGACGGCGTCGGTCATCTGCGCGAAGCCCGCGAAGTCGATGACCGCGTAGTGGTCGATGTGCACGGCCGTGAGCTGCTCCACGGTCTGGATCAGCAGGGGCGGGCCGCCGAACGCCAGCGCCGCGTTGACCTTGTTCTTGCCGCGGCCGGGGATGTCGACGTAGGAGTCGCGCGGGATCGAGACGACGCTCGCGCTCTGCCCGTCCTCGGCGATGGTCGCCACCATGATCACGTCACTGCGCTGCGAGCCGAAGACGGCGTCGGGCGCGGCGTCGGTGCCGGTGGTGGGGTCGGGCGAGCGGGAGTCGGTGCCGATCAGCAGGAACGTCTGCCCGCCCGAGTCGGCGGGGCGCGACGACGGGTCGATCGGCGCGAACACCGACGGGTAGCGGCCGACCTGCGAGCCCAGCTGCTGGGTGACGATCACGACGCCGGCCGCGGCGAGCAGCACGAGCACCAGCAGCGCGATGAGCCCGTAGACGAGGGCCCGCACGCCACGACGCTTCCGGCCGCGCTCCTCGTCCGGGTCCGGCCCCCGACCGTCCTGGTCGATCATCCCGCCGACGCTCATTCCCCGACCACCCCTGCTCCCGCGGGACCGGCCTCCGCTGGCCGGCTCCTCACTCGCGTTGTCTCGGACGACGAGCGGCGGTCGTTACGCGCCGCGCGGTGTGAGCCCGTTCTGGTCGACCCAGAGTGACAGCTCGCCCACACCTCGTTCTCACGCGGTCGTCGCGCCCAGCCTGCCGTCCCCCGCCCGTCGGCCGGCGTACGACCCCTCGGACGTGTGTCCCGCCCTAGCCTCGGACGGGTGACGCCCGATCGAGACACGGTGATGGACGCTCCGGGGGCCGACGAGGTTGCGAGCGACGTCGTGACCGAGGCCGCCGCGGTCGCCGTCGGCGACGTCCCCGCCCCGCGCCCGGAGGTCCTCGCCCGCGTGCTCGACGGCCTGCGCGACCTCCCCGCCGAGCGTCCCGGGCGGCGCGCCGCCGCCACCGGCGACGCGCCCGCGATGCCGCTGCCGCGCCGGCGTTCCTGAGCCCAGCCGGATCGCCCTCGCCCCGTGATCAGGGGCGACCGCGTGCACCTCCGCGGGCCGTCCGGGTGCCTGGCGTCGCCCGTGACCTCCGCCGGCCGCGCCACGGTCGGCGACGCCCGCCCCCCGCCCCGTGATCAGGGGCGACGGTGTGCACCTCTGCGCGACATCGAGGTGCGTCGCGTCGCCCGTGATCTCCGCCGGCCGCGCCACGGTCGGCGACGCCCGCCCTCGCCCCGTGATCAGGGGCGACGGCGTGCACCTCCGCGCGAGATCTGGGTGCGTGGCGACGCCCGTGATCTCCGGCAGCCGCCCGTTCGCGCGCGGTGAACGCCGCCCGGGCCGACAGCGCGGCGCGCGCGACCTACCGTGGAGCCGCGCGCACGTCCCGGCGTATCGCGCGAGCGAGGATGTGGCGATCCTGGCTTCACACGCCAGCGATGCCGCATCGCTCGAACGACGCCCACCAGGAGGCGAGCGATGACCGTCCCCGATCCCGGCCACCCCGACGCGCGGCCCGGCGGACGCCCGGCGAGCGGGCTCGACCCGATGCCCTCCTCGGTGCCGCCGCCACCGTTCGGTGACACGCGACCCGACCCCGGCGAGCCGCCGCGGCCGACGCCCGGCGACCCGTCCCCCGACGGCACGCTCACCCTCGTCGCCGCCGGCCGCGACGACCGCAGGAGGCACGTCGTCGACGTCACCACCGGCGAGCTCGGCGACCCGGCGGGTCTGCGCGCCCGCTGCGGCGCGGCGGTCGAGCAGGTGGTGCCCGGCCTCCGCGCGGAGCAGGCGGACTGCCCCGGGTGCCGCATGTCCGTCCACCGCTGAGAACTGTTTTTCGTTAGCTTGCGCAACGATCGGGGAACCCGGTCGGCATGCGCACCGAGAACGACCAGTGGGGCATCACCGAGAGCGTGGGCGTCACCGCCCTGGGCGTGGCCAGCGGGCGGGCGATGGAGACCCACCGCCCCGACGGGCTGGTGGACGACCCGTACGCGGAGGCGTTCGTCGAGGCCGCGGCCGACGAGGTCCGGCTGCCGGCCGGGCCGCAGGACGCGAAGGACCTCGGCGGCGAGGACGGCGGCGCGACCGAGGCCGACTGGCAGGAGCAGTCGGCGTACATCGGCGTGCGCTCGCGCTTCTTCGACGACGCCCTGACCGCCGCGGCCGACGCCGGCGTGCGCCAGGTCGTGCTGCTCGCCGCGGGCCTCGACACCCGCGCCCAGCGTCTCGACTGGCCCGCGGGCACCACCGTCTTCGAGGTCGACCAGCACGGCGTGCTCGACTTCAAGGACGACGTGCTGGCCCGGCAGCAGGCCGTCGAGGCCGGCGGCGGCGCCCGGCGCGTCGTGGTGCGGGTCGACCTGCGCCACGACTGGCCGGGCGCGCTGCGCGACGCCGGCTTCGATCCGCAGGCGCCGACCGCCTGGCTCGCCGAGGGCCTGCTGCCCTACCTGCCCGCGCAGGCCGAGATCGACCTCTTCGACCGCGTCACCGAGCTCTCGGCGCCGGGCAGCCACCTCGCCGTCGAGCACTTCGGCGACATCGTCGCGCACCTCGACCAGGAGGACTCCCGGCTCGCGTCGCTGTCGCGCCGCTTCGGGATCGACGTGCGCGAGCTGTTCTTCGCCGACGACCGCCCCGACGCCGCCGAGCGCCTCGATGATCTCGGCTGGAGCGTCACGGGGCGCACCGCGAGCGACCTCGCCGAGGACTACGGTCGCCCGCTCGACCCCGATCTCGCCCAGATCTACGGCGCCGCCCGGCTCCTGGAAGCCCGCACGTAGGTCAGCCCTCGTCGGGGCCGGCCCGGCGCACGCAGAGCAGGCGGTCGCCGCGCTCGAGGGCGTCGACCTCGGGCGCGTCGATCGCGTGCACGTGCCCGTCGCGCACGACGCCGAGGACGATGTCGCGCAGGTGGCGCGGCGACCCGCCGACCTCGGCCTCGGTGACCACGCGCTCGCCGATGCTCATGCCCGCCTCGGGCGAGATGAGGTCCTCGACGACCGAGACGACGGCCGGCGTCGTGGTCGCCATGCCGAGCAGGCGCCCCGCCGTCTCCGCGGACACGACGACCGAGTCGGCGCCGGACTGGCGCAGCAGGTGCACGTTCTCCGCCTCGCGCACGGCCGCCGTGATCGTGATCTTCGGGGCCATCTCGCGGGCGGTCAGCGTGACCATCACGGCCGTGTCGTCCCGGTTGGTGGCGACGACCAGCGCCGTCGCGTGCGGCAGGCCCGCGGTGCGCAGCACCGACGACTGGGTGGCGTCGCCGCGCACCGTGACCAGCCCGAGCGCCGACGCCGCGTCGAGGCGCCCGCGGTCGGTGTCGACGACGACGATGTGCTCGACGTCGTGGCCGTCCCCGCGCAGCGTGGTCACCGCGGCCTGGCCCTTCGTCCCGTAGCCCACGACCACCACGTGGTTGCGCACGCGCGACCTCCACCGTCGGATGCGGAACGCCTGGCGGGACCGTTCGGTGAGCAGCTCGACCGTGGTGCCGACCAGGACGATGAGGAACAGCAGGCGCAGCGGCGTGATGACGAGGATCGTCCAGAGCCGCGCCGACTCGGTCACCGGCACGACGTCGCCGTAGCCGGTGGTCGAGAGCGAGACCGTCGCGTAGTAGAACGCGTCGATCAGGCCGATGCCGTCGTCGTTGTTGTTGTCGATGTAGCCGTCGCGCTGGAAGTAGACGATCAGCGCGGCGGCGGTCAGCGCCCCGAGCGCGAGGAACAGGCGCCGCAGCAGCGCGACGACCGGCCCGACACGGCCCTCCGGCATGAAGACCGTGGCCCCGGCCGCCGGGCCCCCCGGGACGTCGCGCGACACCCGGCTCCGCAGGACCATGCCCGGGCCCTCCCCACCGACGTGACGACTCGGCGGGCCCGCTGCCGCGCCGGGGGGAGGTTACCCGCGCGGACGGTCAGGTCGCCGGGTACCGGTGGTAGCCGGGGAAGTTGCCGTAGAGGTTCTCCCCGGGCGGGCCCTCGGTGACGGCCTGCACGAGGTACTCGCCGCCGACGAACGCGCCCTTCCACGACTCGCCGCGCCCGCCGAACGCCTCGTCCTTGTCGCCGCGGGAGCGCAGCTTGTTGATCCCGACCTTGAACGCCTGCACCTGCTCGGCGAGCCGCTCGGCGTGGGCGGTGTCGTCGGAGGCGATGCTCGCGACGAGCGCGCCGTTGGAGGCGTTCATGTGCGCGAGGAGCTCGGCCTCCGTGTCGACGACGACGATCGAGTCGACGGGCCCGAACGGCTCCTCGTGCATCAGCCGCGACGCCCCCGGCGGGGCGAGCATCGACACCGGCGCGTGGTAGGCCGAGGTGTCCTGGCCGGGCAGGAAGGTGCCGTGGTCCTTGCTCCCGCGGTAGAGCGGCACCGCGCCGTGACGCAGGGCCTCGGCGACGCTGTCGTCGAGCTCCTGGGCCTTCGACGCCGAGATCAGCGGGCCGAAGTCGAGCGCCGGGAGGTCGTCGGTGCTCCCGGACGAGCCCTGCGGCACCGCCAGCGGGTGCCCGAAGCGCACCCCGTCGAGCACGGGCAGGTACGTCGCCAGGAACTGGTCGACGAGCTTGCGCTGCACGACGAAGCGCGGGTACGCGGTGCAGCGCTGCTTGGCGTACTCGAAGCCCTTCTTGAGGATCTCCGAGAACGACTCCCAGTCGGAGAACTCCCAGATGCCCCAGGTGTTGAGGCCCTCCTGCTCGAGCATGTGGCGCTTGCCGGTGTCGGCGAGCTGCGCGGCGACCTTGCCGCCGTTGGAGCGCCCGCCGACGAACGCGAGCGCGCCGATCTCGGGCGAGCGGATGAGGGCGTCGGAGAGCTCCGAGCCGTCGCCGGACACGAGCGTCACCGGCAGGCCCTCGCGCGCCATGAGGGCGTGCGCGACGGTCAGCGTCATCCAGCCGCCCTGGGTGGGGGTCTTGGCGACGACGCCGTTGCCGGCGAGCAACTGCACGAGCTCGGCGTGCACCTGCACGCTCATGGGGTAGTTCCAGCTCGCGATGTTCGAGACGGGGCCCTCGAGCGGCACCCGCTTGGCCGGCGCGCCCTCGACGTCGCGCGCGAGCATCCCCTCGATCTCGTCGACGTACCAGCGCACGCCGGAGATCGCGCGGTCGACGTCGGAGCACGCCGCCTTCCAGGGCTTGCCGATCTCCCAGGACAGGAGCAGCGCGAGGTCGTCGCGGGCCCCCTCGATGGCCTCGAGCGAGGCGGAGACCTTGCGGCGGCGCTCGTCGAGCTCGGTGCCCGCCCAGCCGCGGTGGGTCTGCGCGGCGCGCTGCACCGCGTCGGTGGCCGTCGCCGCGTCCAGCTTGAGCATCGTGCCCAGCGACGACCCGTCGTTGGGGCTGATCTGCTCGGAGGGCGTGCCGACCGCCCGCCACTCGCCGTCGATGAGGTTCGCGGGCCCGTCCTCGGTGAAGGCCTCGCCGACCAGGTCGCGCACACGACCGGTCACGGCGGACCAGGTGAGGCTCTCGGGTACGTGCAGGGTGGAGTCGTCGCTCATGGCCGTCCTCCCGTGGCGGTCTGGGCGTCGAGGTGACCCTAGGCACCGGGACCGCGCCCCGGGAACCACCGGACCGGAGAGGTCCGGTCGCGGATCCGGCCCGTCCGGTGGCGACACGCAGTGAGCACACCGACACGGCCCGTCGAACTCGACCGCACGCCGTGGCGCCCGTCGCCGAGCGGCACACCCGCACGGGTGAATAGTTGAAAGCTTGAGTCAGAGTGTGGGCACCCTCGCGTCACCACTCGTGACAGCAACCCGCCGCGGCGCTCCCGTCGTCACTCGACGGTGTCGTTCTCGCGGTGGGTGACCGGGACGGCGCGCGGTACCCCAGCGCCGGACGTGGAGGAGGAACCGATGGACCACGATCCCCCGTGCTGCGCACGTGTCGACCCGGCCGAGGCGTCGGCGACCGACCCCCTGACGGCGACCCCCGGTGGGTCGGCGCCGGTGTCGCCCGAGGACGTCGGGCTCGCCCTCGGGCACGCGGAGCAGATCGAGGACCTCGCGCGGATCGACTGGATCGAGGCGCAGACCGAGCTCGACCGGTGCGACGGCTACGTCGTGCTCGCCGTCGACCCGCAGACCGGCGAGGTCGACGCGCACGGCCCGTTCCCCGGCCTCGACGCCGTCGAGATCGCCGACGACATGCGCATCACGCTCGACCGCGAGGGCCTCGACGACGTCGTCGTCCGGGTCGTGCGCTGGCACCAGGACCGCACGGGCGACACCGCCGCCTGAGTCACCACCGCCTGACTCACCGGCCCAGCGTCACCAGGATCCCCGCCGCGATCCCCTCGGCGTAGCGCTGGCGCCCCGCCGGGTCGGCGACGACGCGCGCCTCCGCCGGGTTCGCCATGTTCGCGCACTCCACCAGCGCCGACGGCACCCGCGCGAGGCTGAGCCCCGCGAGGTCGGCGCGCCGGTCGATCCCGCCCTCCCCGCGGTAGGTCGAGGGCGTGAACCCCTGCTCCTCCAGCCCCGCCACGAGCGCCCGGCCCAGCGCCGCCGACGGCTCGCGCTGCGATGCGGCGAGCGGCGGGTCCGAGAGCGCGACGTGGAACCCGCGCCCGTCCCGCGCGGCGCCGTCGGCGTGGATCGAGACCGTGAGCGCGGCTCCGGCCTCGTTGGCGATCTCCGCACGCCGGTCCACGCACGGCCCGACACCCGTGTCGTCGGGACGCGTGGAGCGCACCTCGACCCCCCGCGCCGCGAGCAGCCGCGTCACCCGCGCCGTAACGTCCCACGTGAACGCGTGCTCGGCGTACCCGTCCGCGGTGGCCGTGCCGGTGGTGTTGCACGGCTTCGTCCCGCCGCGGCCGTCGGGGACCTCGCGCGCGATCTCGTCCGTGGCGTCGGCGTTGCCGCCGTTGTGCCCGGGGTCGAGGACGACGACGGGGGCCGGCGCGGCGGCGCGTGGCGCTTCCCGGGGTGCCTCCCGGGCCATCGGCACGGCAGTCGGGGCCGGGGCCGGCGGGGGCGGTGGCGACCCGCACCCGGCGAGCACGAGCAGCGTCCCGACGATCAACACCCGGTACAGCACGTGATCAGTGTGCGCTGCGCGCAGGTGAGCACTTCGGACGGCTATCGCCGTCCACACTGCTCACCTGGGCGGAGCCCACCTCCGCGGCGACGCCCCGCGGGCGACGAGCACCGGGTCGTAGCGCCCGGGCGTCGCCGACATCGCGACCTGGTCGGTGACGCCCTGGTAGGCGCCGAGCCCGGTGTCCGCGGTGAACGTCTCGGGGTCGAGGTAGCGGTGCTCCTCGGTGCTGTTCGCCGTCGCGTGCGCCCACTCCCGGTCGAAGAGCCCGAGCGAGAGGATCCACAGCGCGACGCGGGTCAGCGACACGTGCACGTGGTACGAGCCGCCCTCGACCGCCCGCCGCCGCAGCGCCGCCACGGCGCCGGCCTGCGCGAGCCACGGGACGATGTAGTCGTTGACGACGAGGATCGGGGGCAGGCGCGGCGTCTGCCCGCCGCCCTCGAGCAGCATCATCCCGCTGACCGACCCGGCGGTCTGGTCGAAGCCCGGCCGCCCGGCCCACGGGCCGTCGAGACCGTGCAGCGAGACCGTCACCGCCACGATCCCCGGCCGCTCGGCCGCGAGCTGCTCGGGCCGCAGCCCGATCTCGTCGAGGAACGGCAGGCGCCGGTTGTGGAAGAACACGTCGGCGCCGGCGAGCAGGCGGGAGAGCTCGGCGCGGTCGCGGCGCGGGTCGAGCCACGACGAGCGCATGCCGACGTTCGCGGACGCGTAGGTCGTCTCGTGCTCGGTCTCGCCGACGCGCCAGAGGTTGAGGACGTCCGCGCCGTGCAGCGCGAACGCGCGCCCGAACCCGGCACCGGCGATCACGTGCCCCATCCCGAGCGCTCGCAGCCCCGAGAACGGCGCCTCGCCGGCCGGGGGCAGCGGCTCGGGATCGCCGTCGCCGATCCTCGTGACCTCGACCAGGGGCAGGTCGGCGAGCACGTCGGTGTACTGCCGCTCGGCGAGCATCTCGGGCAGCGTGCGCACCACCGGCATGACGACACCCGCCGCCGACGCCGCCTCCTCGAGCTCGTCGGCCTTCCAGCGCCCGATCGCCTCGGTGACCGCGGGCTTCGTCAGCGGGACCCCGAGCAGCCCCTGCGCCCGTTCCCGCAGGTTGGGGTACATGTTCTGCGGCATCACGAAGCGGCCGTCGGCGCAGCGGAAGAAGCTGAACCCCATCGCGTTGCCCTGCTCCACGCTCGACGCGACGGGGTAGCCGCCGAGCCGCTCCCACGTGCGGTCGTAGAACGGGCACAGCCGGTGCGGGGCGGCGCGCAGGTCGACGTGGACGTCCTGGCCGGGCCCGCCGCGGTCGCGGTGCAGGGCGGCGGCGGCCACCGACTTCGCCAGCAGCCCGATGCTCGCCGCCGCCCCGATGCGCACGGGGCTGGGCACGACGGGGTCGCGGCCGGCGAGCGTCACCGCGCCGCCCGCGTCTCCCGACGACAGCCCGAGCGGGGCGAGCACGTCGTCGAGCTCGCGGAGCGGATCGAACGCGTCGTCGTCGGTGACCGGGTTGGCCCAGGCCTCCTCGAGGCGGCTGGTCAGAGCAGACACTCGGGGACCTCCACGAAGCGGGCACGCAGGAACTCGGCGACGGCCTTGCCGGCGATGTCGGGCCGCCCGTTCGACGAGGCGCCCTTGCCGAGCACGTCGTGGACGACGAAGTGCACCGCGCGCAGGCCGGGGAACTCGTGGCGCTCGACCACGACGTCGGCGGCGTCCGGGAAGAGCGCGCGCAGGCGTTCGGTCGACAGCGTCCCGCGCAGCCAGTCCCACGCCTCCTCCCGCGCCCAGAACCCGATGTTGGAGTTGCCGCCCTTGTCCCCGCACCGCCCGTGCGCGACGAGCCCGAGCGGGGCGCGGCGGGTCGCGCCGAGGTCCGGGACCGGCGGCGCCTCGTCCGAGTGGCGCTGACCGGCCGCGCCGACGCGGACCGGGGTGTCCTTCACCGGGGTGCGGGTCCCGTCGGCGCCGACGACGACGTGGTCGAGCACGTCGACGGGCACCAGCGCCGGCCAGTACTCGACCACCGGCGCGCAGACCTTCAGCGGGTTGACGTAGAGCCCGGGGTAGCCGGGCAGGAACAGGCCGGTCATCGGGGCGACGAACCGCCGCGCGTCGACCTGGCTCTTCGACCGTGCCTGCGCCGTCACGAGGATCTGCTGCGCGGCCGCCCACTGGTCGGGCGGGTCCTCGACGGGCGTGCCGATGCGGTCGACGCGCAGCAGGCTCAGGTCGAGCTCCGCGGTGATCCGCTCGACGTGCGTGCGCAGGAGCGCGACCTTGGCCTCGAGGTCGAGCCCGGTGGCGTAGAAGGCGACGCTGGACTCGTAGCCGCCGGGGGCGGTCATGGCGAGCTTGGTGGTGCTCGGCGGCGGGGAGCCGGTGACGCCGGTGATCTCGACGCGGTCCGGGGCGACCCGGGTGAGCGCGACGTCGTCGAGGTGCACGGTGACGTCGGGGTTGAGGTAGGTCGGGCCCTGGATCTCGTAGAGCAGCTGCGCGGTGACGGTGTCGGTGGTGACGGTGCCGCCCGCGACCTCGTGCTTGGTGATCACGGCGGTGCCGTCGGCGGCGATCTCGGCGATCGGGTAGCCGAGGTCGTCGACGCGCGGGACCGCGGTGAAGCCGGAGAAGTTGCCGCCGGTGGCCTGGGGCCCGCACTCGATGACGTGCGCGGCGGCGACCGCGCCGGCCAGCGCGCCCCAGTCCTCGGTGCCCCAGCGGTGCCACCAGGCCGCCGCCCCGACCGTCAGGGAGGCGTCGGTGACCCGCGGGCAGAGGACGACGTCGGCGCCGTCCGCGAGCGCCGCGGCGATGCCCCACCCGCCGAGGTAGGCGTTGGCGGTGGTCGGTTCCAGTCCGGAGTCGGCGAGCGGGACGCCGGTGTCGAGGTGCTCGAGCGCGCCGAGGGTGTCCAGGCGCGCGGACAGGTCGTCGCCCTCGACGTGCGCGACGACCAGGTCGAGGCCGGCGTCGGCGATCACGCGGCGGACCTCGTCGGCCAGGCCCGCGGGGTTGAGCCCGCCCGCGTCCACGACGAGGCGGGCGCCGCGCTCGGCGAGCAGCCCGACGGCGTCGGTGAACTGGGCGAGGAAGCTCTGCGCGTAGCCCAGCGACGGGTCCTTCGCGCGCTCCAGGGCGAGCTGGCGCAGGGTCGGCTCGGCCAGGTAGTCGCCGGTCACGACGTCGACCGGTCCGGCGAGCGCGTCCCGGAGCCCGGAGAAGCGGTCCCACAGCCAGCCGGCGCAGTTGGCGATGCGGACGGGGCGTGCGGACACTCGACCTCCCGGGAGCGGGGCGACACGTGACGGTCAGCGCTGACCGTTACGGGAGTCTGCCTCCGTGCCGGACGATCGGCAGAGTGGCCTGGATCACATATCTCTGAGAGCAACCTGAGCATTCGTCACCCGTACGGCTCAGTGCAGCCCACGACCACCGCTCTACCGTTCGAGGGCGCCGGCGACTGGTCGGAGCAGATGATCGACCCCGACTCCGGTCGGGGCAGGGGGGACTCGCATGAAGACGCTCGCGCTCACCCTCGGCGGCCTCGCCGCCGCGTGGATGGCCGCGCCGACGGTGGCCATGGTCGCCCACGGCACCGTCGACGACCGCGCCCGCGCCGCGTGGCGCACCGCGCCCGTGCCGCGGCGCCTCGCCGTCGTGCCCGCGCAGCGCCGCGCCCCCGTCTCGGAGCGCATCCCGGCCTGACGGTGCCCCACCTGCGGTCCGGTACAACCACGGCATGCGCACCCTCGAGGTCACCAAGCTCCGGGACCTGACCGGGCCCGGGCAGACCGACGACTTCGGCATCGGCGGGACCGACCTCGGCGCGGCGGCACTCGCCCCGGACGGCCGGCTCGTCGCGGTCTTCGGCGACACGTTCGAGAGCAAGGAGGCGGGCGGCCGGGGGTGGCGCTCGCCGGTGGTCCTCTTCGGCGACCCGGCGTCGGTGCGGGGCAACGACGGTGTCCGGTGGACCGGCTCCGCGGGCGGCTCGCACCCCTACGCCGAGCAGGTCGTCTCCTACCGCCACAACGCGCGCATCGGCGGGCGCCTCGGCGGGCTGATCGGCGGCACGCGGATCACCACCCAGCTCCCCACCGACCTGATCACCATCGGCGACCAGATGTACCTGCACGTCATGGCCTGCGAGGGCCTCGGGAACGTGCACTGGACCGAGATCCACCGCTCCCGCGACAACGGCGAGACGTGGGAGTCGACGGGCCTGAGCTGGCCGGGCGGGCACCTCGGCGGGCTCTTCCAGATGCTCACCTGGGAGCTCGGCCCCGACGGCTACGTCTACGCGCTGACCACGGGCTTCCAGCGCGACAAGCCCCTGCTGCTGCACCGCGTGCCCGCCGACCGGCTGCTCGACGCCGCGGCGTGGGAGGGCTGGGGCTTCGCCGACGGTGCGTGGGGCTGGGGCAACGCCCCGACGCCCGTGCTGCCCGGGGCGTTCGGCGAGCTCTCGCTGCGCCGCGTCGGCGACGCGTGGTGGCTCGCGGCCTTCGACGCCGGCAACTACCGCGTCGACCTCATCCCGATGCCGCAGGGCCCGACCACCGACCTCACCACCGCCGAGCGCCTCACGGTGATCGCCGGCTGCGGGTGGGACGACGAGGACCACGGCTGCGGTCGCGTCGCGCAGTGCTACGGCGGCTACATCCTGCCCGGCTCGACGCCTGACGAGATGCACCTCGTCGTGAGCCAGTGGCACACGAACGACAACTGGCCCTACCGCGCGATGCACTTCCGGATGCGGATCGGGGTCTAGACCTCGCGCGCGAACACCACGGTGTTGTCGCGGTACGAGCCCGCGCCGCGGTCGAAGCTGCCGCCGCAGGTGATCAGGCGCAGCTCGGGGCCCGCGGTGGGGCCGTAGACGCGGTCGGTCGGGAAGGCGTCCTTGGGGTAGACGGCGACCTCGGTGACCTCGAACGTCACCGTGGCCCCGTCGGCGCGCACGACCTCGGCGCGGTCGCCGGGGCGCAGGCGCCCGAGCTCGTAGAACACCGACGGCCCGGCCTCCGCGGAGTCGACGTGGCCGATGATCACCGACGGGCCCTGGAGCCCCGGGGTCACCGAGTAGCGGAACCAGGCGGCGTGGTCGTAGCCGGGCGACCCCTCGGCGGGCACCTCCATGGTGCGATCGGGGTTGAGGCCGACCTGGTCGACCGGCGAGTCCACCCGGATCGCGGGCACCCGCAGCGTCGCCGGCGGGGACGACGTCCCGAGCGGCTCGGCGGCCTCGACCTCCCGGCCAGGCGGCGCCGCGACCAGCGACGACGGGGGCGGCGGGCCGGCGGACACCGGGGCAGGCGGCGGCCCGGACTGGTGCGTGACCGCCCACCCGAGCAGCACGACTCCGAGCACCGCGAGCACCACGGCCCCGGCGACCAGCGACCGGCGGACGGGATCGCGGCGCGCCGGCGGCGGCTCCTCGGGTGGTGGAGCGAGGGCGTCGCTCGCTGCCTCCGAGGCAGGCGGGGAGTCCCTCGCTCCCCCGTCGTCCGCCGCGCCCACGCCCGCTCCGTTCCCGATCACCGGTCCCCGCCATCTGTACAGCACCCGCACAGACGACGACCCCGCACACCGGACGGGTGTGCGGGGTCGCCGGGAGTCGATCAGCTGTCGGTGCGGCGACGGCGCGCGGCCGTGGCGCCCAGCGCGCCGGCACCCGCCAGCGCGAGCGCGCCGGCGCCGATGAGGCCCGCGTGCTCGACTCCCGACGTCGAGCCGCCGCCGGTCTCCACGCCGCCCGACGGGGTCTGGCTCGCGCCGCCGCCGGAACCGCTGCCCGAGCCCGAGCCGCTGCCGGAGCCGTCGGCACCCGAGCCACCCGCACCGGAACCGTCGGCGCCGGTGCCCCCGGCGCCCGGCTGCCCCTCGGCACCCGCCGCGCCGCCGGCGCCCGGCTGACCCTCGGCGCCGGCACCCGGCGCCCCCGGAGCACCCGGAGCACCCGGCGCACCCGGCGCCCCCGGCGCCCCCGGAGCGCCCTGACCCGCGGCGGCGCTCGGCGCCCCGGCGCCCTGCGGCGGCGCCGGCGCCTGCCCCTGCGAGCAGCCCGCGAGGACACCGAGACCGAGCGCGCCGACCAGCGCCGGCGTCGCGAGCAGACGTGCCTTGTTCCTGGAGATCACGGTCTTTCCCCTCCGAATCGTCGCGGTCGCGCGGCCCCCGTGGCGCGCGACGCGGTCGCCGGAACCCTTCCCTGCTCACGGAACGCGCACACACAGATGCCGGACGAGATTGCGACGAACGGCCGCGCACAACCTGCCGAACGGCCGTCGTGATCGACAGCCGTGATCACTACATTCCTGCCGGTGCTCGGCATCGTGCGGCCCTGCCGCCACCACCTCTCCCCCGCGCTGCACCGGCGATGGATGGCGCATCTCTGCGGGACGTGCCTGACCCTGCGCGACGGGCACGGGCAGCTCGCCCGCACGGCGACCAACGTCGACGCACTGCTGGTCTCGGTGCTCACCGCGGCCCAGAGCCCGGCCGGGGACGACGCCGCCGACCGACGCGCCGGCCCCTGCCCGGCGCGCGGGATGCGCACGGCGACCGTGGTCTCGGGCGAGGGCGCCCAGCTCGCAGCGCACGCCGCGCTGCTCCTGGCCGCCGGGCACCTCACCGACCACGTCGACGACGGCCAGGGCGTCCTGCGCCACCGACCCGCGGCGGCGCTGACGCGGCGGGTCGCCGAGCGATGGAGCACGCGCGCCCGCGCCACCGCGCCCCGCGGCTTCGACCCGTCGGCGCTGCTCGCGGTCCCGGCGCGCCAGCACGCCGTCGAGCACGCGGCGGGCGCGGTCACCCTCTCCGACGCCACGGCCCCGACCGCCGACGCCGTGTCCGCCGCCTTCGCGCACACCGCCGTGCTCGCCGGCCGCCCGGGCAACGCGGCGCCGCTCGCGACCGCCGGCGCGGCCTTCGGGCGGCTGGCGCACCTGCTCGACGCGCTCGACGACCTCGACGACGACCGGCGTGCCGGGCGCTGGAACCCGGTCGACGCCACCGGGGCGGGCGTCGCGGCGACCCGGGACCTCGCCCGCCGCCAGGTCGAGATCCTCGGCGCGTCGCTGGCCGTCGTCGAGCTGCCGTCGGAGCACGCGCTCGACGCCCGGCTCGCCCACCGTCTCCTGGTCCACGAGACGGAGCGCGCGGTCGACCGCACGTGCGTCCGTCTGGAGCAGCCGTCCACCGACCAGCCGCCGCATCCTGGCGACGGCGGGCCGACCCGGGACCCCCGCGGGTTCTTCGCCGGGTGTGCCGCGGCGGCCGGGCTGTGCTGCACCGGGCAGCTCTGCTGCACCGACCCGATCGTCGGCCCGTGGAGCGGGCAGCCGCGGCCCAACCCCTGCGCGAGCTGCTGTGACTGCACGTCGTGCGGCTGCGACTGCTGCGACGCCTGCTCGGGCGACGGCTGCTGTTGCGATGGGTGCTGCTGCGGCGACTGACCGCATCGGCCCCGACGAACGGGGGAACTCGCGCGCCGAAACGGCGACCCGCCGTTGCCGACCCGCTCCCGCGGCGTTGGACCCGTCCGGGTGATGCTGGGCGGCGCCGACGTCGGGACCCGGCGAGACCGAGCAGTGAACGGAGGCACGAGGAGCGCATGTCGCAGGCGACGCTGGTGGCCGGGCGGTACCAGCTCGGCCCGAGCCTGGGCCGTGGCGGCATGGCCGACGTGCACGCCGGGCTCGACGTGCGCCTGGGTCGTGAGGTCGCGGTCAAGGTGCTGCGCTCCGACCTCGCCCGCGACCCCTCGTTCCGGCTGCGCTTCGAGCGCGAGGCCCAGAACGTCGCCGGGCTCAACCACCCCGGGATCGTCGCGGTCTACGACACCGGCGAGGTGGCGGCCGAGGGCGTCGGGCTGCCGTTCATCGTCATGGAGTACGTCAGCGGGTCGACGCTGCGCGACCTGCTGCGCGTCCACGGGCCGATGCCGCCGGAGCGCGCCTGCGCGGTGATGGCCGACGTCTGCGCCGCGCTCGGCTACAGCCACGACAGCGGCGTCGTGCACCGCGACGTGAAGCCCGCCAACATCATGATCACGCCGGGCGACGTCGTGAAGGTGATGGACTTCGGCATCGCCCGGGCGCTCACCGAGACCGGCCCGGCGCTGACCGGCGACATGGTCATCGGCACCGCCCAGTACCTGTCGCCCGAGCAGGGGCTCGGCCAGGAGGTCGACGCCCGCGCCGACGTCTACGCCGCGGGCTGCGTGCTCTTCGAGCTGCTCACCGGCGAGCCCCCGTTCACCGCCGACAGCCCGGTGGCGATCGTCTACCAGCACGTGCGGGAGGACCCGCCGCTGCTCGCGACGCTCACGCCGCCCGGGGTCGTGGTGTCCTCCGAGCTCGAGGCCGTCGTGCGCCGCGCGATGGCCAAGAACCCCGACAACCGCTACCCCACCGCCGCCGACATGCGCGCCGACCTGCTGCGCGTGCTCGCCGGCGAGCGTCCCGACGCCCCCGCGGTTCTCGGGGAGCCCGACCGGGACGACACCGGCCGGGGCTGGGACACCGGCCGGTGGACGGATCCGGGACGCCGCCGGCGCCGGGACGACGTCGGCGACACCGTCGAGACGCTCGTGACCCCGGAGATCGCGCGGTCCGGGAGCCGGCGGGCCGGGGACGCCGGGCGCACCGGCGCGCACGCCGCGGCGGCGCCGGCGCGGCCGCGACGCAAGCTCGCGCTGATCGGCGTGGTGCTCGCCGTGCTGCTCGGCGGCGGGTGGTGGCTGCTCGGCCCGTCGGACAGCGAGGTGCCCCGCCTCGTGGGGCTGAGCCGCGACGAGGCCGTGCGCGCGCTCGCCGACGCCGGCCTCGCCCCGATCCTCGTGCCCACCCCGTCCCCGCCCGACCAGGTCGACCGCGTCGTGGGGTCGAGCCCGGACGTCGGGCAGCGCGTCGACGAGGAGTCGGCGGTGACCCTGCGGATCGGGCGCGGCCCGGGGCTCGTGCAGGTCCCGCTGCTCGTCGGCCGCAGCCCGGAGGCCGCTCGGGTCGCCGCGGAGGGCGCGGGCCTCGTGCTCACCCCCGTGCCGCGCCTGCGCGAGACCAGCGACCCGACCGAGGTCGGCCAGGTGATCGGCCAGGACCCGGTGCCCGGCTCGCTGCGTCCCCCGGGCGACGCGATCGAGCTCGTCGTCGGCCAGCGGCGCGCGACGCTGCAGGTGCCCGACGTCGTCGGCCGCTCGCGGGCGTCCGCCGAGGCCACGCTCGAGGGCGTCGGGCTGGAGGTCTCGGTCCGCGAGGTCGACAGCGGCGGCGCGCCCGGCACCGTCGTCACCGTGCAGCCCGGTGTCGGCACTGCGGTCCCGCGCGGCACCACCGTCACCGTGACCGCCGTCCGCGAGGGCTCGTCACCGTCCTCGGGGGCGCCGTCGAGCGGCTCGGGTGACGGCGGCTCCGGCTCGGGCGGGGCCACCGAGGGTGGCGGCGACGGGTCGGCGGGCACGTCCGGGACCGGCGACGGCAGCGACACCGGGGACACCGGCGACGGCTCGGGCGACGACGGGTTCTTCGACGGCCTCTTCTGATCATCTCCGCGGGAGGTGACGCGTCCCTTCGGTTGACGTGGCCCGGATCTGTAGTCCACCGGTCGGCCGATCAAGAGCGGCCGCGTGGCGCTCGATGCAGAGGGTGACCGCACGACGGCCCGTCGCACCGAGGGACGTGATCCACGATGTTCCGCCGCTCGACCACCACCCGCTCCGTCCGCCCCGCCGCGCTCGCCCTGGCGACCCCCGCCGGCGAGGGCCCCGACGCCGACGCCGAGGGCACGCCGTCGGTTGTCGGCCCGCGCCACACCCGCCGCGCCCGCCAGCGCAAGGCCGACGACGCCGCGGCCCTGCGCGCCCGCCTGGACCGGGTGCACCGCCGCCTCGCGGAGGTCGGATCGGTGCAGGTCACGGGCCACGTGCACGCCATCGACAACGACACCGCCCGCCGCGACCCGCTGACGCGTCCGTTCGCGGCGCCGTTCGGCACGCCGCTGCCCGGTGCGGCCGACGAGCAGGCCCCGGCGCGTCGTTCGGTCACGGCCCCGCTGCCCCGTCCGGCGTGAGCGGAGCCACCCGGTCGGCCGCCGCCGGTCACCAGGAGTGATAGATCGGCGCGATTATCGCGAACCCTCTGGATGAGTCCCCCCTCGCGAACACAGACTGTCACCACTTCGGGCGCACGCTCCGGGGGAGGTGACGTCGCCGGGCCGCGGGGCCCGGCCGCGAGGGAGGAACCCGGTGCATCCCGTGGAGCCCGTGCCCCGGCCGGTCGCCGGCCGACGTGCGGCGCGCGGCCGGCCGCTCACGGCCCCGCAGCTCGAGCTCACCCACGGTGATCGCCACGTCGTGGTGCCGCCCGGGCAGCCGGTCACGATCGGCCGCGACGAGGCCGCCGGGTTCCAGGTCGTCCACCCGCTGGTCTCGCGGGTGCACGCCGAGCTGCGGCCGCTGCCGACGGGCTGGGAGCTGCTCGACCGCAGCCAGAACGGGGTGTTCGTCGCCGGCGAGCGCCTCCAGCAGCTGCGCCTCTCCCCCGGCGCGACGCCCCGGCTGACGCTCACGCTCGGGGTCGGCGGCCCCGAGGTGACGCTGTCGCTGCGCGCGGTGAGCGCCGACCCGGGCGCGCCGCCGGTGCCGATGCTCGCCCCGCTCGTCCCGCCGGCGGCCCGTCCGGCCCGTCCGCCCCGCGCGGCCCGTCCGCCCGCCCCGGAGCCCGAGCCCGCCCCCGACGGACCGAGCCGCCAGGGACGCCTCTCGGCGGTCCACCGCCTGCCGTCCCCGCCGACGCCAGCCGCCCCCACCCCGGCGGCAGGCCGCATCCGCATCGGCCGCGAGACCGACAACGACGTCGTCGTCCACGACCTGCTCGTCTCGCGCCACCACGCCGAGCTGGTCGCCGACGGCGCGGGCGGCTGGGAGCTCGTCGACCTCGGCAGCCCGAACGGCACCTACGTCGACGGGCGGCGCATCCGCCGCGCGCCGCTGCGCCCCGGGATGCTCGTCGGGATCGGGCACGCGCTGTTCCATCTCGACGGTGACAGGCTCGTCGAGCGCGAGGACGCCGGCGCGATCGCGTTCCGCGCCCAGGACCTCGTGGTGCGCACCGCGAAGGGCCGGACCCTGCTCGACCGGGTCGGCTTCGCCCTCGAGGAGAACAGCCTGCTCGCGGTCGTCGGGCCCTCGGGCGCCGGGAAGTCGACGCTGCTGCGGGCGCTGACCGGCTTCCGCCCCGCCGACGAGGGCACGGTCACCTACGCCGACCGCGACCTGTACGCCGACTACGACGAGCTGCGCCAGCGCATCGGGCTCGTGCCGCAGGACGACATCCTGCACCCGCAGCTGACCGTCCGGCGCGCCCTCGCGTACGCCGCGCGCCTGCGGTTCCCGTCGGACACCACCGAGACCGAGCGCGACCGGCGCATCGAGGAGGTCATCGGCGAGCTCGGCCTCGTCGGCCAGGCCGACCAGCGCATCGACTCGCTGTCGGGCGGCCAGCGCAAGCGCACCTCGGTCGCGCTCGAGCTCCTCACCCGCCCCTCGCTGCTCTTCCTCGACGAACCCACCAGCGGGCTCGACCCCGGCCTCGACAAGTCAGTCATGCACACCCTGCGCGGACTCGCCGACGACGGGCGCACGGTCGTCGTGGTCACCCACAACGTCGCCAACCTCGACGTCTGCGACCGGCTGCTCCTGCTCGCCCCCGGCGGCACCGTCGCCTACTTCGGGCCCCCGCAGGAAGCCCTCACCTACTTCGGCGTCACCGACTTCGCCGACCTCTTCCTCCTGCTCGAGCGGTCGTCCGGGGCGGAGTGGGCGGAGCGGTTCCGGAACTCCGCGCAGGGCGAGCGCTACATCGGCACCCCGCCGCCGTCGCGTCCCGTCGACCGCGCCGCCACGCCGGTCGCGACCACGCCGCCGCCGCGCCAGCAGTCGGCGATCGCCCAGTTCGCCGTGCTGTGCCGGCGCTACCTCGCGGTGATCGCCGCCGACCGCCAGTACACGATCTTCATGGTCGCGCTCCCGCTGCTGCTGGCGGCGCTGTCGCACGCGCTGCCGGTGGACACCGGGCTCTCGCTCGCCGAGCAGATGCGCGGGGTGCCCGGCGCGCCGCAGAGCCTGCTCATGGTGTTCGTGGTGGGCGCGGCGCTGATGGGGTCGGCCGCCTCGATCCGCGAGCTGGTCAAGGAACGCGAGATCTACCGCCGGGAACGGGCGATCGGCCTGGCCCGGAACGCCTACCTGCTCTCCAAGGTCGTCGTCCTCGGGCTGGTCACCGGCCTGCAGGGCATCGTGCTCGGCGTCCTCGGCCAGATCGGTCGGCCGGGCCCCGACGAGGCGGTCGTGCTCGGCAACGCGCAGCTGGAGATCCTCGTCGCGATCGCCGGCATCACGATCGCCAGCATGGCCGTGGGCCTCGCGGTGTCGGCGTGGATCGACAACGCCGACCGCGGGATGCCGCTGCTCGTGCTGCTCGCGATGCTGCAGTTCATCCTCTCCAGCGCCCTGCTGCAGATCCAGGACAGCCCCGTCCTCGCCCAGCTGTCGTGGTTCGTGCCGGCGCGGTGGGGCTTCGCGATGGGCGCCTCGACGATCGGCGTGCGCAGCGGGCCGGGGGTGCCGCCGCCCTACACCGAGGCCGAGCCGCTGTGGGACCACACCGCCGGGACGTGGCTGTTCGACCTCGGCGCCCTCGCCGGCGTCACCGTGCTGTTCGTCGTCGTCACCGCACTGCTCCTGCGGCGCCTCGACCCGCGAGCCGGGAGGACACGATGACCCTCACCTCGACCGACCGCCGCCGCGGCGCCCACGCCCTCCCGGACACCGGCGAGCACGCGGTGTTCTCGCCCGGCCCGGCGACGGGGCGCTACGTCCCGGTCCCGGACGCGCAGCCCGGCGAGCAGCCCGCCGTCGACCAGTCCTTCGTCCCCACCCCGGTGCCCACGCAGCGGCCGGCGCCGCAGGACCGGGTCGACCGCCCGCGCCCGGCGCCCCGTCCCCGTCCCGCGGGGACCGGCCCGCACCCGGTGGCGCCCGCTGTCGCACCCTCCGGCGCCCCCGCGCGGCCGTGGAGCCTGACCCTCTGGGCCGCCGGCGGTCTGGCCGTCGGGCTGCTCGGCGTGCTGGTGATGCTCCTCGTCGTCGGCTGGCCCACCGCTCCCGACCCCGCCGCCCCCGGCCCGTCGGCGTCCGCGGTCGCCGCGGACGGGCCCACGGCCACCGTGCCGACGGGCACGCTCGCGGCGGCGTTCCCCGACGTCACCGCGCTCGGCGACCGCTGCGCGCCCTACCGCGTGGGTGCCGCCGAGTACGTCACGTCGACCGGCGCACGCCCCGTCGCGGTCGTGCTGTGCGACTACGGAGCGGCGGTGCCCGGCGGATTCGTCTACTACACGGAGTGGTCGACGGCCGCCGACGCCCAGCAGTGGCACGACGACCAGCGCAGCTGGGGTCCGAACCTCGACGGCATGACGGTCTGGGGCCACGGCGTCGACCAGCGCCAGGGCCCGCTGCACCGGCGCACTGCGCCCGACGGCACCGTCTACGCCACCGCCGCCTACTCCGGTCGGCCGTACACGTTCGACATCGTCACCCGTTCGCTGGATGACTCGAACCGGATGTTCCCCGCCGTGCACCTGCTGGACAGCAGCCGGCTCCCGGCCGGTCGGTGACCGTCCGGGGCCTCAGAGTTGTCACATGGAGTAAGGGAACTCTACGAAATGTGTGAGGGCTCTGGCCTGCCCTGAGGCCATCGCGCATACTCTCGGTGACTTTCACCCGGGGCGACGTTCACCCCCGCAGAGCCACGATCCAGGAGAGCGCCGCATGAGCACCGAGGCCCCGGGCCAGACGCCGCCGTCGTCGGGCGAGCCGGCGGAGACGTTCGGTCCGTACCGCCTCGAGGAGCGCATCGGCCGCGGCGGGATGGGCGAGGTGTTCCGCGCGTTCGACACGTCGCGCCAGCGCACCGTCGCCGTCAAGCGCCTCCACGGTGGGCTCGCCGACGACGGCGACTACCAGGAGCGCTTCCGCCGCGAGTCCCGCACCGCCGCGCGCCTGTCGTCGCCGCACGTCATCCCGATCCACGACTTCGGCACCATCGACGGGCGCCTCTACATCGACATGCGCCTGGTCTCCGGTGTCGACCTCGCCGAGGAGATCGAGCGCGGCGGCCGCCTCGAGCCCCGCCGCGCCGTCGAGATCGTCCGCCAGACCGCCGACGCGCTCGACGCCGCCCACGACGACGGCCTGATCCACCGCGACGTCAAGCCCTCGAACGTCCTGCTCACCCAGCACCGCGGGCGCGACTTCGTGTACCTCGTCGACTTCGGCATCGTCCGCGCGATGGGCGGCGACACCAAGAGCTCGCTCACCGGCACCGGCTCCGCGATCGGCACGCTCGCCTACATGGCCCCCGAGCTGTTCGTGGGCCGCGAGATGGACCGCCGCGTCGACGTCTACGCGCTGGGCTGCCTGCTGTTCGAGGCGATCGCCGGCCGCCCGCCGTTCGTCTCCGAGGGCCCGGGCCTCATGTACGACCACCTCAACGAGACCCCGCCGCGCCTCTCCGAGGTCGCCCCGGGGTCGCCGCCCGCGCTCGACGCGGTGCTCGCGCAGGCGATGGCCAAGGACCCGGCGCAGCGCTTCGCCACCGCCGGCGACTTCGCGGACGCGGCCGTGCGCGCGGTCGGCGGCGAGCCCGGCGTCTCGGGCACCGCCCCCGTCGGCTCCCCCGACGACGCCACCGCCCGGAACGTCGCCGCGGGCGCCGGTGCGTTCGGGGCCGGCGCGGTCGCGGGCGCCGCGGCCGCCGGTGCGGGTTCGTCCGGTCCGCAGAGCGCCACCCCGACCCAGGTCCCCGGCCCGCGCCAGGCGTCGGGCCCGCAGCAGTCGCAGCCCTGGACACCGCAGGCGCCGCAGGGGCCGTCGCCGTTCGGCGCGCCGCAGGGCTCCGGCCCGCAGCCCGCGCCGGCCGCGTGGGGACCGACCCAGCCCGGCGGCACCCAGGGCTACGGCCAGCCCGGCTACCCCGGCACCGCGCCGCAGGGCTACGGCCCTACCGGCCCGGGCTACGGCACCGGCCAGTACCCGCCGCCTCCCGGCAGCGGCCCGCAGGGCTGGTACGGCCAGCCGCCGCCCCCGAAGGGCGGCAAGGGCAAGGTCGTCGCGATCATCGCCGGCGTCGCCGTCCTGCTCCTGGTCGTCGTGGTCGGCGCGGTTGTCCTGCTCAACCAGAACACGTCCACGCCCGCCGCCCCGCCGGTCACCACCCCGACGCAGACGCCGGACAACACCGGTGGCGGCGGCACCCCGGGGGGCAACGGCACCAGCGCCCCGGCCGGCCAGGCGACCATGGCGCAGGTCTTCCCCGACGTCACGGCGTCCACCTGCCGGCCGACCACCTCGCAGGACCGGCTCACCACCAGCACCGGCGTGAACCCGACCGAGGCCTACGTCTGCGACTTCTCCAGCGCCGCCCCCGGCGCTCGGGTGATCTTCGCCCGCTGGCCCGACGCCGCCGGGGCGCAGGCCTGGTACCAGGACACGGCCAACCTCGGCCCGCGCATCGAGAACTTCGACGTGTGGCGGGCGGGCGGCGTCGAGCAGGGCCCGCTCTACACCGCGGAGCGCGACGGCACCGTCTACTCCACGGGCATCTACTCGGGCCTGAACTACAGCTGGGAGATCCGCACCAGCACGCTCGACCAGTCGAACGCCGTGTTCCAGCGCGTGCAGTTCCGCGCCAAGTCCACCTTCGGCGGCTGACCCGGCCCCTGCGGACCGGATCGGACGACCGTGACCGACGACGGTGAGCTGCTCTCGGGCGGCCACTACCGCCTCGGGGCCGCGCTCACCGCGGCCGTGCGCGCGGCGCACGACGAGTGGGACGACCGCGACGTGGTGGCCGTGGCCCTCGACGGCGAGGGGACGGGTGCCCTGACCCGCGTCGCACGCGACGTCCGGCGCGGCGACGGGCACCCGCACCCCGGTCTCGCGCCGGCCCGCGACGTCGCGGCCGGGCGGGACCGGGCGCTGTGGCTCGTCCACGACGTCCCCGCCGGCGCCCGGGGGCTCGGCGCCGTCGGTGCCGTGCCGGCGCGCCGACTGCGCGAGATCGCGCGGGTCCTGGCCGAGGCGCTCGCCGCGGCGCACGCGGCGCGCCTGGTGCACGGGCGGATCGGCGCGGACGTCGTGCTCGTCGGGGAGTCCGCGGGGGTGTGGCTGCTCGGCGCGCCCTCGGGCCGGCGCCCGGACGACCGTCCCGCCGCCGAGGACGACGACGTCCGCGCGCTCGCCGCGACCCTCGCCGCGGTCCCGGTCGACGGGGACGCCGGCGACGTCGGGAGGCTCCTCGCCCGCGTGGCGCACGAGCACGGCGGGACGCCCGGGGAGCTCGGCGCCGCGTTCGTGCGCGACCTGCGCGCGCTCGACGACGAGCCCGCCGGCCCCCGCCTCACCGAGGTCATCACGACCCCGGTGGCCGCCGACGCGTGGTCGCCGAGCCGGGCCACGACGGTCCCGGTGACCGAGCCGCCCGGGGACGCCGTCCGGCCGACCGCGCCCGTGGGTCTGCTCCCGGCACCGCCGCGCCCGTCCGCACCGCGCCGATCCGGTGGGGCACGCGCCGGGTCGCGGCCGCCCGGTGCCCCCACACCGCCGCTCCCTCCACCCCCACGCCCGGTCGGCCCGCCCCCGAGCACCGGCGGCCCCGGCTCCCCGCGCCGCCGGTCGGTCGTCGTCGCCGGGGTCGTCGCGGCGGTGGTCGTGCTCGTCGCGGCGGTCGCGGGCGTGGCGCTGCTCCGCGACCCGGGGCCGGCGGCCGGGCCCGGCGACCGCGTCGTGCCCGCGGTGATCGGCGACCCGGGCACCGTCGAGCCGTGCTCCCTCGTCGACCCGGCCGCGCTGGCCCCCGCCGGCTCCGCGCGCGTGGTCCCCGACCTCGGCAGCCCGGCGTCGTGCACGGTCGACGTCCGCGCGCCGGGCGGCGACGTCGCCGTGGTGGCCACGCTCGAGCCCGTCGCGACCACGGTGACCGCCGGCCCGGAGGACCGGGTCGGCGGCCTGCTCGTCCGGCGCCCGCCCCCGCAGCCCGGGCTGTGCACGCGCACGGTGGTGACCACCGAGGGCGTCCAGGTCGCGGTCGACGCCCTGGTGGCCCCGGGCTCGCGCGCCGACGCGTGCGCGACCGCCGACGCCGCCACCGACACGACGGTGCGCGCCCTCCAGCGCAGCACGCCGCTGCCCCGTCGCCCGGTCGCCGACCCGCCGAACGCCCTCACGACGGTCGACACCTGCGCCGTGCTCTCCCCCGCCGACCTCGGTGCCGTGCCCGGGCTCGACGCGACCCGTGTCGCCCCCGGCGTCGGCGGCTGGTCGTGCCGCTGGGGCACCGGATCCGCCGTGGTCGACGTCGGGGTCGAGCGCCGGCGGGCGTTCGCGCCGACGACGGAGATCGCCGGGCGCGCGGCCGCGGTCACGCCGCGCGCGAGCTCGTGCGACGCCGCGGTCGCCCAGCGCTCGTCGACCGTCCCCGGCGGCGGTGAGCGGGTCGAGCTGCTCGAGGTCTCGGTCCTCGGCGCCCGACCGGTCGACGCGCTCTGCGCGGACGCCGTCGCCCTCGCCGCCGTCGCCGTCCCCCGTCTGCCACCGCCGTGACGATGTCGATCGGTCGAGCTCCGCTGCGCTCCGTCCCCCCGGGCTGTACGAACCACGACCGAGTGACGCAGACTGCCCGACCAGCGGTAACACGGGTGGGTGATCGTCCCGATACTGCGGCGGGACGGATCGAGGAGGGCACATGAGCAGCACCGGGATCGCCGAGCACCTCACGGCGTCGTGGCGATGAGCGCGCCCGCGGCGAGCGTCGGCGCCGGACGCGGGCCCTGGATCGCGAGCGCGGCCCTCGGCGTCGCGATCCTCGTCGCCGCGGCCCTGGCCGTCCTCACCCTCGTCACGACGCCGATCTCCCCCGCGGGCACGACGGAGGCCGCACCCCCGGCCCAGCCCGCCCCGGCCCCGAGCGCGGCCGCCGCGCCGGCGCCCACCCCGGCACCCGTCCCGGCCGGCACCCCCGCCGTCACCGACACCGCCGGGCGCGCCCTGCCCGCGGCCGTGGCCACCGGGGTGCAGGGCCTCTACACCGCGATCGGGACCGGCGACCTCCCCGCCGTCCAGCAGCGCTACCAGCCGTCGACCGCCGTCAACGCCGCGCCGTGGTCGCAGGTCGCGCCGCTGCTCTCCCAGCCCGCCAACCGGGACGCGCTCCTCGCCGCGCTGCGCGAGCCGCCACAGCGCCGCGCGGGTCTGTACCGCTACACCGCCGCCGGCGGCGCCCTCGTCGGCGTCGACGCCCAGGGCCGGATGGCGTTCATCCGGCTCCCCTGAGGATCACGCACCCACTAGGTTGCGCGCATGGCGTTCGACCCGGTGCGCGCCGCGCCCGTCGCGTCGTCCCTGGAGATCCGCGCCGGCGGGCGGCACCGGACGCTGCACCCCGGTGAGAGCCTCGTGGTCGGGCGCGACGAGGCGTCCGACCTCCAGCTCGTCGGCCCGCGGGTGTCCCGCGAGCACCTGCTGATCCGGTCCACGCCCGCCGGCTGGCAGATCGTCGACCGCAGCCGCAACGGCTCCTTCGCCGGCGGCCGCCCGTTCCGCGAGATCACGGTGTCGGGTCCCGTGACGGTCCGGCTCGGCGACGCCGCCGGACCCGAGCTGCACGCCGTCGCGGTGCCCCCGCGCCCGGCCCCACCAGGTCCGGAGCGGGCGACCGTCACCGTGCCCGCGGCGGCGCGCTCGTCGGCGCAGGGCCGGCTCTCGGCGGTGCACCGCCTCGCCGTCACCGCCGACCTGCCGCGCAGCGGCCCCGAGCCCGTCACCCCCCGCGTGCGGATCGGGCGCGCCGACGACAACGACGTCGTCGTCCACGACCTGCTCGTCTCCCGCCACCACGCCGACCTCGTGCGACGGCCCGACGGCGGCTGGGACATCGTCGACCTCGGCAGCCCCAACGGCACGTTCGTCGACGGCGCCCGGGTCCGGCGCGCGCCGGTCGGTCCGGCGTCGGTGGTCGGGATCGGGCACGCGCTGTTCCACCTGGACGGTGACCGGCTCGTCGAACACGTGGACACGGGCGACATCGGGTTCCGCGCCGACGGCCTCGTCGTCCGCGAGGGCGACAAGACGCTGCTCTCAGGCGTCGGGTTCTCGCTCGGCAGCCGGAGCCTGCTGGCGGTGGTCGGGCCGTCGGGCGCCGGGAAGTCGACGCTGCTGCGCGCGCTGACCGGTTTCCGTCCCGCCGACGAGGGTGTCGTCGAGTACGCGGGTCGCGATCTCTACACCGACTACGACGAGCTGCGCCAGCGCATCGGGCTCGTGCCGCAGGACGACATCCTGCACCCGCAGCTGACCGTCCGGCGGGCGCTGGCGTACGCGGCGCGGCTGCGCTTCCCCACCGACGTCGCGGCCGCCGACCGTGACCGCCGGATCGAGGAGGTCATCGGCGAGCTCGGGCTCACCGGCCAGGCCGACCAGCGCATCGACTGCCTGTCGGGCGGCCAGCGCAAGCGCACCTCGGTCGCGCTCGAGCTCCTCACCCGCCCCTCGCTGCTCTTCCTCGACGAACCCACGAGCGGGCTCGACCCCGGCCTCGACAAGTCAGTCATGCACACCCTGCGCGGACTCGCCGACGACGGCCGCACCGTCGTCGTCGTCACCCACAACGTCGCCAACCTCGACGTCTGCGACCGCCTGCTCCTCCTCGCCCCCGGCGGCACCGTCGCCTACTTCGGGCCCCCGCAGGAAGCGCTCACCTACTTCGGTGTCACCGACTTCGCCGACCTCTTCCTGCTCCTCGACCGCGAGAAGCACGTCGACTGGGCCGACCGCTACCGGCGCTCGCCGCAGTGGGCCCGCTACGTCGGCGCGCCCGACGCGCAGCGGCGGCCCGGGGTCCACGCCACCGCGCCCGCGCCGCGCCAGCAGCCCGTGCTCACGCAGTTCGCGGTGCTGTGCCGGCGCTACCTCGCGGTCGTGCTCGCCGACCGCCAATACACGATCTTCATGGCGGCCCTGCCGCTGCTGCTCGCCGCGCTCACCCACGCCCTGCCCGGCGACACCGGTCTCTCGCAGGCCGCGCAGGCCCGCGGCACGCCGGGCAACCCGAACAGCCTGCTACTCGTGTTCGTCGTCGGGGCAGCGCTGATGGGGTCGGCGGCGGCGATCCGCGAGGTCGTCAAGGAACGCGAGATCTACCGCCGGGAACGGGCGATCGGGCTGTCCCGCGGCGCCTACCTCGCGTCGAAGCTGACGGTGCTGCTCGCGATCACCGGCGTCCAGGCGGTCCTGCTCGGCGTGCTCGGCATGATCGGGCGCCCGGCCCCGGACGAGGCGGTGCTGCTCGGCTCGGGTGCCGTGGAGATCGTCGTCGCCCTGCTCGGCGTGACGGTGGCGAGCATGGCCCTCGGCCTCGCGGTCTCCGCGGCGATCACCAACGCCGACCGCGGGATGCCGCTGCTGGTGCTGCTCGCGATGCTGCAGTTCATCCTCTCGAGCGCCCTGCTGCAGATTCAGTCGAGCCCCGTCCTCGCGCAGCTGTCGTGGCTGGTGCCGGCGCGGTGGGGCTTCGCGATGGGCGCCTCGACCATCGGCATCCCCAGCGGCCCCGGCCTGCCCACGCCGTACCGCGAGCACGACCCGCTGTGGGACCACGACGCCGCCACCTGGCTGCTCGACTTCGGCGCGCTGGTCGGCCTCACCGTGCTGTTCGCGCTGCTTACGGCCGTGCTGCTGCGCCGCATCGAGCCGATCCGCAGCGGCCGGCGCCGCTGACAGGGATTCCTCAGAAACATTCGGCGGCGCTCCGAGCGTCAGAGGGTCGACCACGTCATCCCCTCGGCGAGGAGCCCACGATGAGCGACCCCGGCACTGCTGACACCTCCGGCACGTACACCACCGGCGACGGCACCACCTACGGCGCCGACGGCGGCCTCCTGCAGATCCCGGCCGGTGCGCCGACCATGACGTCGTTCGACGGCGACCACGACGGCCAATACGAGTCGACGGCCACCGACGCCGACGGCGACGGCTACGCCGAGACCGCCTCCGCGGACCGCGACCACGACGGCGTCGACGAGTACGCGGTCTCCGACCACGACCACGACGGCCGCGTCGACGAGGTCGTCCTCGACACCGACGCCGACGGCTACGGCGACGCCGCGATCACCGACGGCGCCCCGTACGGCGAGGACGGCCCGGTCGCGGTCGCCGACACCGACGGCGACACCTACGCCGACGTCGTCATCCCGGCGCTCTGAATCCCCGCGAGAGGCACCTTCCGCATGATCGACGAGACCCGGCGCCTGCCGACGGTGCCTCTCGCGGCCGGTCCGCCGGGCCCTGGGTGTGTCGCGCACACCCCGGAGATCGGGACGTCGTCCTACGATCCGGGCGTGAGCTCGCCGTGGGAACCGCAGCGCGACAGCCGGGAGGGGCACGACACCCCGGCGCCCTTCGTCCCGCCCGGAGGGACCCCGTCGTCGTCATCGACCCCGTCCCCGGACGCGGGCCAGACGACCGGACAGCCCTCCGAGCCCTACTCCTCGGACCCCTACGGCCCGAGCCCCTACGCGCTCGAGCCCTACGCCGACCCGTACGCCGCCGACCGCGCGCACCAGCAGCAGCAGCCCTACGCGCAGCCGTACCCCCAGGACCCGTACGGCTCGGGCCAGTACGCCCAGCCCTACGCCCAGCCCTACGCCCAGGATCCGTACAGCGCCTACCCGGCCGCGTCGTACACGCCGTACCCCCAGGGCCCCTACACGCCGGCCTCGTACAGCTCCTACCCCACCGGTCCCGCGGTGTCCGGGCTGGCGGTGGCGGCGCTGGTGTGCGGGATCCTCGGGTTCTTCACCGCCGGCGTCGCGTCGATCGCCGCCGTCATCTGCGGGCACCTCGCCTGGCGCGAGACGAGCAGCGGGCAGAACACCGGCCACGGGATGACGATCGCCGGCCTGGTGCTCGGCTACATCCCGATCGTCGGCTGGATCCTCTTCTGGCTCTTCTTCTTCGTGGTCGGGGTCAGCTCCCTCTGAGGTCCCGTTCACAGCCGCGCATGCGCCGGTGCCGAGATGGTTACCGTAGCTATGTATTCAGTGACTGCAGTCTTGCGGTCGGCGCAGCGAGTGACGGGAGGACGCGGTGACGGCGAGGGACACCCCGACTCCCGGACTGCGTGAGCGCAAGAAGGCCGCGACCCGCGCGGCGCTGCGCGAGGTGGCCGTCCGGCTCGGGCGGGAGCACGGCCCGGACGCCGTGACCGTCGAGGCCATCTGCGCCGAGGTCGACGTCTCCCCGCGCACCTTCTTCAACCACTTCACCAGCAAGGACGACGCGTTCTTCGGCGCCGGTCCCGAGGGCACCACCGACCTCACCGACGCCGTCGTCGCCCGCCCCGCCGACGAGGACCCGCTCACGGCGACCGCCGGGGTGCTCGCCGACATCCTCGACACCGCCACCGGCTCGGGCGTCTGGCACCAGCAGCTCCTGCTGCTGCGCGAGCACCCCGAGCTGCTCGGGCGGATGCACGCCGCCACCAAGGCCACCGAGGCCGCCCTCGCCGAGGGCATCGCCCGGCGCACCGACCGCACGGTCGCCGATCCCTACGTCCTCACCACCGCCGCGACGGCGATGACCGCCCTGCGCGTCGCCGTCGGCCTGTGGCTCGACCACCCCGAGTCGCCCGAGACCGCCGCGCGCGACCACCTCGACGGCGTCGTCGCCCTCGTCCGCGCAGGTCTCGCCCCGCCGCCCTGACGAGCGACCGCACCGCCCGGCCGACCCGCGGGGGCCGGCCCACCACCGCGCCCAGGAACGGGAGCCATGAGCGACGACCAGGACCAGGAGCAGGACCAGGACCGGCCGGCAGCCCCGGGCCCCGGCGAGCTGTCCCCGGAGATGAAGCGCAGCAACGTGCGGTTCGCGCTCACGCTGCCCCTGTTCTTCATGATCATGTTCCCGCTCTGCTACATCACCGCGCTGCACCTGCCGGTCCCGCACGACCTGCCGGTGGCCGTGGTGGGCGCCGGAGCGGCGGCGTTCATCGCGTCGGCCGCGCCGGCGCTGGCGGGGAAGTTCACGCTCGTCCCCGTCGACACCCCGCAGCAGGCGACGGACATGATCTTCCAGCAGACGGTCAAGGCCGCCTACGTGACGGCGCCGCCCGGGCAGTCGGCGCACATGCTCGTCGCCGGCGCCGACGGGCGCGTCATGACCCAGCTGGTCCCGACCGTCTTCGCGCCCTTCGCCGCGCAGGCCGGCAACACCGTGCAGACCGTCGACGTCGCGCCGCTCGCCCCGGGCGACGGCAACGGCATCGGGCTGATGTTCTTCATGCTGATCGTCTGCATCGTCGGCTTCATGACGGCGAACATCCTGGGCAACGCCGCGTACTTCCTGCCGATGCGCACCCGGGTCGCGATCAGCGCCGGTGTCGCCGTGCTCACGCCGATCGTGCTGTTCCTCTTCATGGGCGCCTGGCTGCAGATCCTGCAGGGCACCGTCGGGCAGATCGTCGCGGTGATCGCCCTGGGCGCGGTCACGTCGTTCACGGTCGGGCTCGCGACCACCGCGCTCGTCGCGTTCCTCGGCAAGTGGGCGCTCTTCCCCGGGATGCTGGTCTTCGTCTTCCTCAACATCCCGTCGTCGAACTCCGCCTACCCCGCCGAGATCGTGCCGCCGTTCTTCGGCTGGCTCTCGGAGTGGCACCTCGGCGCCGGGTTCGTCGACGCGGTCCGTGCCGTGCTCTACCTCGACGGCGCCGGGCTCGGCGGCCACCTGCTGGTGATCGGGCTGTGGTTCCTCGCGGCGGTCCTGCTGGTCGGGGCCGCGGCGTGGCGGAAGCGGGCCGCGGCCGCCGGCGAGGCCGACGCCGGTGACGAGGACGGCGAGGGGGACGAGGCGGGTCCCGCCGGCGCCGCCGCGTCGGGGGCCGGCCCGGAGCGCGTACTGCTCGGCCGGGTGCACGACCACCACGGCACCCCGCTGCCCGGGGCCGTCGTCACGCTCGTCGACCACCGGGGCACGCAGACGGGACGCACGAGCACGACGGACGAGGGCGGCTTCCGGATCGACGACCTCCCGACCGGCGCGTACACGCTCATCGAGGCCGCCCCGGGCCACGAGCCGGCCGCGCGGGCGACGGTCGTCGACCACCACGGCGGCGGCGGTCACGGTGGGCGCGTCGGCGACATCCGTCTCGTCGCGCACGAGGAGGAGCACCGTCACCGCGCCGCGGTCGCCACCGACGGCACCGTGCCGCCGTCGGCCGGCTCCTATGGGGGAAGCTGACCGGGTGCTCTTCGCCCTGCGCTTCGCCGACCCGATCGCGCGCGGCGAGGTCGACCTGACGTTCCGGCGCTGGAAGCGCGCGCAGGTGAAGCCCGGCCGGCCCTACCGGACGCCGGTCGGGCGCCTGCAGGTCGACGAGGTCGACGTCGTGCGCCGCGAGGACCTCGGTCCCGACGACGCCCGGCGCGCCGGGTTCGAGTCGGTGGCCGCGATGCTCGCCGAGGCCGACCGGCACGCCGCCGACGACGCCGAGCTGTTCCGCGTGCGCTTCCACCTCCTCGACGAGCCCGACCCGCGCTCGGAGCTCGCCGCCTCCGTGCCCGACGCCGACGACCTCGACGCCGTCTGCCGGCGCCTCGACGCGATGGAGGCGCGCAGCGCGCACGGTCCCTGGGCGTGGGCGACGCTCGCGGCGATCGCCGAGCGGCCGGGCGTGCGCGCCCCGGACCTCGCGGCGTCGTTCGGCCGCGAGACCGCGCCGTTCAAGATCGACGTCCGCAAGCTCAAGGCCCTGGGGCTGACGCACTCGCTGCCGGTCGGCTACGAGCTCTCGCCGCGCGGTCGCGCGGTGCTCGCCACCCGGGCTTAGCGCACCCAGCCCGGGCGCACCGCGGAGACCACGGCGACGCCGTCGATCTCGCTCCCCGGCACGCACGGCACGAACGCGCGGGCGGGCGCCGCCGGCGACACCTCGTCGCCGACCGAGCGCCGCGTCGTCGCCGCGCCGGTCCAGGCGGCCGGGGGCGCGTCCTGCGAGAGGTCCACCAGCGAGTCCCGCGGGCACGCCGCGAGCACCGTGCCCTCCAGCGACGCCGCGGGTGCCGCCGGGAAGCGGTGGACCTTGGGGGTGCGCGACGCCCCGAACAGCCGCCGGCGCCGCAGCGCGCGCGTCGATCCGGAGCCCGCGGACAGCACCAGCGCGCGGTAGCCGTCGCCGTAGCGGTCGCGCAGGTGGCGCCCGAGGCTCTCCCCGCGGACGACGACGTGGTCGGCGTGGGCCCAGAGCACCACGCGACCGTCGGCGCCCGCAGCGTCGATCACCGCGTCGGCCATCAGGCGGTCGGCGACGGAGTCGGCGCGCGCCGGCGGGGTCGCGGCGAGCTCCGCGGCGCGCGCCAGGAACTCGGCGTGGCGCACCGCCTCCTCGTACTGGGCCGGCGAGGTCGCCGCGATCAGCGCGGGGACGTCGCGGTCGAGCCGCTCGCGCACCCGGTCGACGGCCGCGCGGGTGCTCGCGTCGCCGTGCCCGAGCGCGAGGTCGGCGAGCGCGTCGGCCACCGGCGGCAGGGCGTCCGGGGCCGCGGTCCGCAGGAAGGCGCCGACGACGCGGACGGCGTTCGCGGGCCGCCGGGGGTCGATCCCGACGACCGGCACCGCCGCGTCCTCGGCGAGCGTGCGGACGAGGTCGAGCACCTCGCGGGTGTTCCAGCTCCAGGAGCCGAGGCGCTCGAGCGCCTCGCCCGGCGAGCCCGTCCCGTGCCGGACGTGGTCGTCGAGCACCGTGGTGGCGGACTCCCCCGCCTGCAGCGCCAGCGCGCCGACCCCGCCGGCGCGCACCGAGGCCTCGATCAGCCGGGTGGCCAGCAGCGCGAGCTCGCGCGTGCCGCCCACCGCCGGACCGATCGCGACGACCCGCGCCCCGGCGGTCGCGCGCACCCAGGCGTCGACGCCGTCGGAGTCGAGGTCATCGTCGACCTCCGCGATGGGGCGAGCGTGGTCGGCCAGCCAGCGGGTCACGTCGGCGTCCGTCACGGCGAGCACCCTGGCAGGCGCCCGCGCTCACGCGGACAGCGGCACCTCGCCGCGCGTCCGGACGCCGGTGCCGTCGTAGACGCCGGTGATCGCGTCGCACCAGGTCGGTGCCGTGAAGCGGGCGCGGAACGACGCCCCGGCGCGCCGGCGCAGCTCGGCGCCGCGACCGGTGATCGCGGCGAGGGCCGCCCGCAGGTCCTCCGTGGCCGCCGAGGTCGGGACCACGACGCCCAGGTCGTGCGCGGCGACGTCGTCGGCGGCGCTGTTCCCGTCGACCGCGAGCACCGGCAGCCCGGCGGCGAGCGCCTCGAGGTACACCGTCGGCAGGCCCTCGAACCACCGCGACGGCACGACGAGCCCGGCGTAGCCGCCCATCGCGGCGCGCAGGGCGGCGTTGTCCATGCCGCCGAGCAGGCGCACGCCGGCGGGGGCCACGGCCTCGATCGCCGGGCGTAGCTCGCCCTCGCCCACGATGTCGAGGCCCACCCCGGCCGGCCAGGAGCGGACGAGCTCGAGCACCCCCTTCTCGGGGGTCAGCCGCGCGACGCAGAGCCAGCGGTCGCCGGGCGCCACGGCCGCCGCCGGCGTCACCGACACGAAGTTGGGCACGACGTGGAGTCGCTCCACGCCGGCGTCGGCGTAGGTGCGGCGGGCGCGCTCGGACAGGACGACGAGGGCGTCGGCGCGCGCGAGCAGCGGGTCGGCCGGCGCGCCATGACGCCCGCGCCAGGCCAGCGGCAGCGAGGCGACCCGCGAGCCGTGGAAGCAACCGTGCCGCACGCCCGCCCACCGGTCCCCCGACGGGCACGCCGTGCAGGGCGCGCCGTCCCGGAAGAGGTAGCCGTTCGCGCACATCGGCCGGAAGTTGTGCAGCGTCGCGACGACGCGGCCGGGCCAGTCGCGCAGCCAGCCGGTGCCGAAGTTCGGGAAGAGGTTGTGCACGTGGACGACGTCGGGCGCGAACGCCGCGAGCTCGGCGGTCGGGTCCGGTCCGACGCCGGTGGCCGTGGTCAGCGCAGCCTCGACGGGGTACGACGCGCGGCGCAGGCGCTCGTCGGTGTAGCGGGCGACGAGCGCGACCTCGTGCCCCGCGGCGCGCAGCGCCTCGACCTGCGCGAGCACGACCTGGTTCTCCCCGCTCGGCACGCGGCTGGAGTAGAAGCTGTGGACGACGGCGATGCGCACGGTGATCAGGCCTTTCCGGGACGGGTCGGTGCTGATTGGCCGCAGCTCCGCTGCGCTGCGTGCGGCAGCCGCTGGGAGACGGCCGTGAGGGCGTCGACGGCCCGGAGCGCGAGGAGCACGGCCGCGGAGTAGACGAGCATCCGCACGCCGGAGCGCAGGTTGTACTGGAGCATGAGGATCGTGAAGACCAGCGGCAGCGCGGTCAGCACGAGCGCCACGCCGCGGCGCCCGGCGTCGAGCAGCACGCCGATGCGGTGGTCGAGGGTCCCGAGGAACATCCCGACGACGAACCAGAACCCGACGACGACGCCCCAGCCGTAGTTGGCGAGCTCGCCCGCGCCGGAGAAGGGCGTGTACTGGTTGATCCGCAAGCTGTCGGAGATGTCGTACCAGCCGATCATCGAGCCCGGCAGCGGGTTGACCTGCAGGAAGAAGTAGTCGAGCGGCAGCGGCGCCACCTGGAACGCCGTGGCACCGACCAGCGGGAACGAGATGAGCAGGTTGTCCGCGGCGCCGCCGAGGATGTCGTTCTGCTCGAGGATGCCCGGCAGGGCCTCGGCGTACGGGATCAGGCCGTGGGCGCCGACGCCGCGCACGAACAGCGGGATCGGCAGCAGCACCAGCGCGGCGACGACGGCCGCAGCGAGCCCGATCCGGGTGGCGCGCGAGGGGCGGGCGACGTGCGCGCCGACGGCCATGAGCAGCGGCAGCAGCGCGAGGCGGCGGCTGCCGAGCGCGAAGAACAGCACGAGGTAGCCGGCGGCGAGCGTGATCGGCAGCAGGAGCCGCACGCCGCGCTCGGACCCGAGCACGAGCCCGCACCCGACGGCCCCGGCGAGCCCGAGCATCGACACGATGCCGCCGGCGGAGCCCGCCTCGCCGATGAGGTAGGTGCTGCGCTCGAGGAGGTCCGGGCCCTGCACGACCACGGTGGCCAGCAGCGGCAGCGCCGCGACCCCGAGCACGATCAGCCGCGTCGCGGGGTCGCCGTCGAACGCGCCGGAGTCGGGCAGCAGGGTGCGGGACGTGTCGCGGCGGTCCCGCGCGCCCAGCATCGTCAGCGCGACCGCCCCGCCGATCAGCAGCGTCGTCGCCGAGACCGCGAGCAGCAGCGCGGTCCGCACCGTCTCGGCGTCGCTCAGCGCGAGGGTCGCGCTGACCCCGCCGTCGGCCCCGACGCTGCGCCCGAAGGCCGCGCCGAACCCGGCGGTCGCGAGCAGCGACAGGGCGACGAGCAGCAGCGGCGACACCCACCCGTCGAGGAAGCGGCGGCGCACCACGACGGCGACGGCGAGCGGGACGCCGAGCAGCGCGAGCCACATCAGCGCGGACCCCGCGTGCACGGCGGCGAGGGTCAGCGCCGCGGTGACGAGGACCCCGGCGCCGTACAGCGCCCCGCGGGCGGTCGTGGTCACGACGTCTCCACCGCGCGGGGCGGGGTGATCGCGTCCGGGACGGCGGACAGGACGTCGTTCGCGCGGGTCCGCCAGGCGCGCGACTCCTTGCGGTGGGCGCCACCGGCGCGGCGCGCGGACACGGCAGGATCCGTGGTGGTGGCGCTGGCCCCGACCGGGGTCGGCACGACGCGCACCGGGACCGGCGCGGGAGCCGGGGTCCGGACCGGCGCGGGGGCGGGCGCCGGGAGCGGGGTGGGCCGGCGGGAGCCGCCCGTGCCGGTGCCCGAGCCGGAGCCCCCGGACCGGTGCGAGGCGTAGGAGCCGTACCGCCCGTAGCCGTAGCCCTCGCCGCCGGAGCGCGGGACCTGGGTGATGACGGTGCCGAGGAGGTTCGCGCCCGCCGTGGTCAGCGTGGCGACGGCCTGACGCACCGCGCCGCTCGAGGTCGCGCCGTGGCGGGCCAGCAGCACGACCCCGTCGCAGCGGTGGGACAGCACCGCGCCGTCGGTGACCGGCAGCAGCGGCGCCGAGTCGACGATCACCCAGTCGTAGCGGGCGCGCAGCTCGTCCAGCGTGGCGGCGAGGCGCTTGGACTCGAGCAGCTCGCTCGGGTTCGGCGGCACCGGGCCGGCGACGACGACGTCGAGGCGTCCGGCGCGCTGGACCGCGTGGGCGAGCGGGGCGCCGGTCGCGAGCACCGTGGTCAGACCGACCGCGGGCTCGAGCCCGAACGTCTCGGCGAGCACCGGGCGGCGCAGGTCGGCCTCGAGCAGCAGCACGCGGTTGCCGAGGTCGGCGAGGCTCAGGGCGACGTTCGCGGCGGTCGTGCTCTTGCCCTCGCCGGGCACCGCGCTGGTGATCATGACGACGGCGGCGCCGTCCTCGCGGTCGACGGTGACGAAGCGCAGGTTGCTGCGCAGCTTGCGGTAGGCCTCGGACGCGCTCGACGACGGGCGCTCGCGCACCGCGAGCGGCGAGGTGCCGGCCTGCGGGTCGTGCTCGACCTGCCCGATGTCCGGGACGCCGGCGAGCTCGGCGAGGGCGGCGGCGGTGCCGATCGTCGTGTCCATCGCCGCGCGGGCGACGGCGACGCCGGCCCCCACCAGCAGGCCGACGACGAGCCCGAGCGCGATGTCGAGGACCGGCTGCGGCGAGACCGGGGTGAGGTCGGGCTGGGCGGGCAGCGCGGTGCGGACCGAGACGACGGGCGTGCCGGTCGCGGGGTCGCCCGAGTTCGCCGTGCGCTCCATTCCCGAGACGACGTCGGCGAGGACGTCGCCGTAGGTCGTGGCGATCAGCGCGGCGCGCTGCGGGGAGCCGTCGGTGGCGGTGACCAGGAGCAGCGTCGTCTCGGGCTGGTTGGTGACGCTCACGGCGGACTTCAGCGTGTCCGCGGTGGCGCCGCCGCCGACACGGGTCGCGACCTGCTCGGCGACCCGGTCGCTCGCGAGGATCTCGCGGTAGGACTTCACGCGCTCCTGCGAGAGCAGGCTGCCCTGGTAGGCGTTGGTCGCGTCCGCCGAGCCGACGCTGGCGACGTAGAGGGTGGAGGTCGAGCGGTACTCGGGCGGGCTGAGGAACACGACGCCGACGCCGACGATGACCCCGATCAGCGCGAACGCCACCAGGGTCGACCAGCGGGCGCGGATCGCGTGGAGGTGGCTGACGATCACGGGAGGTCCTCTCTCGGGTGGACGGTATGAGCGGATGTGGTGCTCACGCGGCCCAGGTCTCGTAGAGCCGGACGGCGGCGCCGCCGGGGGCGTGGCGGTAGAACTCCCAGCAGGCGACCGGCGCCGGCAGGGTCGGGATGCGCGGGTCGCGCGCGACGGTCGTGGTGCCGTCCGGCAGTGCGACCTCCGCGCGGTCGTCGACGAGCACCACGTCCATGACCAGCGGCGTGCTGTCGGTCGGCAGGGCTGGGTCGAAGCGCCCGCCGGCGATCTCGGCGAGCTGCGAGCCCACCGCGAGCGACAGGATCCAGCGCTGCGGCGTCGCGACGAGGTGCACGGGCGCCTCGGTGACGCCGGGGTCGTTCGGGGGCAGCGCGCCCCGCCAGGCGGCGAGGCAGAGCGACCCGTCGTCCGACGTGCCCGGGCCGGGGACGAAGCCGAAGCGCGCCCCGACCCGGCGCACCGCGGTGCCGAGGTCCTGGTTGACGTACGACGCCGCGCGCGCGTCGCCGAGCTCGGCGTCCAGGCCGCCGCCGCGCACGACGGGCCCGCCGACCGGGCCCGAGGCGCGCAGGACGAACGGCGTGCCCTCGTCCCCGCGGGCCGGGATCGGCCCGTCGGGGTGCTCGCGCCACACCGTGTGCACCCGCGGGGCGGGGGGCGGGACGGTGGCGCCGCCGCTGCTCTGCCCCTGCCCGCACGCGGCGAGCAGGAGCAGGGCGGCGGTGCCACCGAGGAGGGCGCGGCGCGAGGTGGTCACCGGGCCACCTCGAGGGCGGGCTCCGGCGTCGGGCCGACCGCCGTGCGGTGGCCCGCACCGGCCCGGTGGGGGCCCGGCGTGGTGACCAGCAGGACCAGGTCCACGACCAGCGCCGCCCCGGCGAGGCCCCAGGCCAGGACGACGACGCCGCCGAAGCCCATGCCGGCGGTGGCGGCGCCTACGAGGACCGCCGAGCCGAGCACCTGCAGGCCGAACAGCGTGCGGGCGCGGTGGAAGCCGCGCAGCTGGGCGTGGAACGGCACCCCCAGCACGTAGAGCGCCGACTGCAGGGCGATCGGGACGACGAGCGCCGCGTACGCCGTGTACTGCGGGAACAGCAGGTCCAGGAGCGTGTGGCGCAGCGGGATGACCGCCAGCACCGCCGCGGCCAGCCCCGCCGACGCGATCGTCGCGAACCGCCGCGCGTGGCGGGCGGCCTCGACGTCGCGGCGGGACACCGCGCCGGCGACCAGCGGGGTGACGAGCACGAGCAGCGCCGCCGCGACCGTCGCGGTGGGCTGGAAGACCAGCAGCTGCACCGCCCGCAGGCCCGCAGCGTCGGTCGGGGCGAGCAGCGTGCCGGCGAGCACCAGCACCGCGTAGATCTCGCACTGACCGAGCACCGAGGTGAGCACGAACCACCCCGACAGCGAGCGGGTCCGGCGCGCCCAGGCCTTCGGGCAGCAGGGGCGCAGCGAGCCGCCCCCGATCGCCGCCGCGACGAGCAGCCCGGTCAGGGCCCCGACGCCCCAGGACGTCGCGAGCCCCGCGACGCTGAAGCCGAGCCCGCCGAACGCCAGGGCGCCGAGCACGACGACCTGCGCGGCCGCCCACGCTCCGTCCGCGGCGAGCGCGTGGCCCGGGCGGCCCTGGCTGAGGAAGACGAACCGGCGCGCGTCCTGCATGAGCGCGATCGGCACCCACGGCGCGAGCCAGAGCAGGCCCGAGAGGGTGTGGTGGCCGATCCCGCCGCCGGCGACGCAGACCACCGAGCCGGCGATCCCGAGCACGAGCGCGGCGCCCGTGGACGACCGGACGATGGCGGGCCGGTCCGCGAGGGACACCGTCGGCAGGTAGGCCAGCAGGACCTCCCCGATCACCGCGCGCCCGAGGGCGAGCACCACGGTGACGACGGCGTACGAGACGACGAACGTGGCGAACTGCTCGGGCGCCAGCGCCCACGAGGCCACGAACGCGGTGAGGAAGTTGGTGCCCGAGCTGAGCAGCTGGTCGGCCACACCCAGCACGGGACGACGACGAGCAGCGGTCCCCGACCCCGCGCTCACCGGATGTCCGCGACGTCGCGGCGGAAGAAGGCGAGCTGGGGCGAGAGGGTGCGCTTGGCGACGGCGGGCACGCCCTCGTAGAGCGTGTGGCCCTCGGCGAGCGGGCCCTTGACGACCGAGCCGGCCGAGACGATGGCGTTGTCGGGGACGACCGCGCCGGGCAGCAGCACCGAGCTCGTCGAGATCATGGAGTGGTCGCCGATGATCACCGGCTTGGCGACCTGCTTGACCCGCACGATGTCGACCGTGTGCGTCATGACCTGCGAGCCGAAGCCCGCGAGGCCCGAGTAGCGGCCGATCTCGACGAGGTCGCAGCAGTCGACCATGTGCAGGCAGCTGATCAGCGCCGCGCGCTTGAGCCGCAGCACCGGGCGGCGCAGCGGCTGGTCGGCGAAGTAGTGCTTGTCCCGGCGGACGGCGTTGACCCACACCAGCGGACCGATGACGGCCTCGGGGGCGAGGTCGACCTCCTCGCAGCCGCGGATCACCGAGCAGCTGGCGATGACGGCCTTGGGTCCCAGGACGAGGCGGTCGACGTCGACGAGGCTGCGTCCCAGGCGCGCGGTCGGGTGGATCTCGGCGCCGAGCAGGCGGGTGTGCACCCACCGGCGGGCGGCGTGCGGCAGCAGCATCGACGCGGCGGCCGCGATCAGGCGTGGCTTGCGACCCCGGAGCCTCATGCCGCCACCGCCGACGTCCCACTGACCATCCACGGACGCGGCGAGGCCAGGTCCTTGCGGATCGTGAACCCGAAGATGTTGCCCTGGCGGCGGGCCACGCCGTTGAGGGCGAGGTTGACGGCGCCGACCAGGGCGGCGCGGCCGGACCCGGAGTCCCCGAGCAGCGAGCGCATGCTCGTCGTCAGCGCCCGGTCGGTGCCGATGAGCCAGCGGCTGTGGAACTCGAGCGGCACGTCGCGGCCCGGGTCGAAGGACGCGATAGTCTTGGTGACCTCGCGGCGGGTCCAGCGGTAGACGTGGTTCGGCACGCCGGTGCCGTCGACGCCGCCGGTGACCCCGCCGCCGTCGGCGACGGCCTCGAGCTCGTAGGAGTTCGCGAGGCCGAGGCGCTGCGCGACCCGCATGAGCGGCGAGTCCTGGTTCTCGACGGCGACGACCGTCCTGGCGGCGATCCGGTACATCTCGTGCAGCGCCTCGTGCGGCCGGCTGCAGTGGTGCAGCCCGGCGTGCCCGATGACGTGGTCGTAGCCGCGATCCGGGACGTCCATCGCGTGCGCGTCGGCCGTGCGGGCCTCGGGCAGGCGGCTCGACACCGAGGTCGGCGCGAGGTTGGTGAACGTGACGCGGGTCAGCCCGAGGCGGCGGGTGACGTCGCGGTCGAACTCCCCGGCGAACTGCACGAGGACGCGGTCGTGGCGGTGGATGACCTCGCGGTCCATGAGGTCGGCGAGGATCTGCTCGTAGGTGCCGGCGCCGTTCTCGGCCATGGCGGGGTTCCTGTTCTCGGGAGTCGGGATCAGCTGGCGAGCACGGGCCGGTCGAAACCGAGCACCGGGAGCGGGGTGACGGTGGCGGTCGGGCCCTCGAGGGAGGCGAGCTCGGCGTCGACCATCACGCGGGCCAGCTCCGGGGTGAACGTCCGCGGCGTCCAGCCGAGGCGCTCGCGCGCCTTCGACGCGTCGCCGATGAGGGCGTCGACCTCGCTGGGGCGCAGGTAGCGCTCGTCGAAGCGGACGTGGTTGCGCCAGTCCAGGCCGACGTGCTCGAACGACAGCCGGACGAAGTCGCCGACGGTGTACGCGGTGCCGGTGGCCAGCACGTAGTCGTCGGCGGTGTCGGCCTGGAGCATCCGCCACATGCCCTCGACGTACTCGGGCGCGAAGCCCCAGTCGCGGACGGCGTCGAGGTTGCCCAGGTGCAGCAGGCGCTCGTGGCCCAGCGCGATGCGGGCGGCGGCGCGGGCGATCTTGCGGGTCACGAAGGTCTCGCCGCGGCGCGGGGACTCGTGGTTGAACAGGATCCCGTTGACCGCGTACAGGCCGTAGGCCTCGCGGTAGTTGCGCGCGGCCCAGTAGCCGTAGACCTTCGCCGCGCCGTACGGGCTGCGCGGGTGGAACGGGGTGTCCTCGTTCTGCGGGGGCGGGGTCGCGCCGAACATCTCCGAGCTCGACGCCTGGTAGTAGCGCGTGTCCAGCCCGATCATGCGGATCGCCTCGAGCAGGCGGATGGTGCCCAGCCCCGTGGTGTCGCCGGTGAACTCGGGCTCGTCGAAGCTGACGCGCACGTGGGACTGGGCGCCCAGGTGGTAGACCTCGTCGGGCCGGATGCGCGAGAGCAGCGTGACCAGGCGCGACGAGTCCGTCAGGTCCCCGTAGTGCAGGAACAGCCGGACGCCCTTCTCGACAGCCTCGTGCGGGTCGACGTAGAGGTGGTCGAGCCGGCCCGTCGAGAACGACGACGAGCGGCGCAGCAGGCCGTGCACCTCGTAGCCCTTCGCGAGCAGCAGCTCGGCGAGGTACGAGCCGTCCTGACCGGTGATGCCGGTGATGAAGGCGGTCTTCACGAGATCTCCTGCGGGGTGAGGGTGAGGACGTCGGCGACGTCGTGCTGGTCGGTGGCGGTGGTGCGGCCGTCGGCGAGATCGCGGACCCACGCCCCGTAGCGGGCGTGCGCGGCGTCGGCGCCGTAGGAGCGGGTGGCGTAGCGGCGGGCCGACGCGGCGTGCCGGGCGCCGGCCTCGGGGTCGGCGACCAGCGCGAGCGCGCCCTCGACGAGGGCGGCCGGGTCGCCGGGCGTGACGATCGGGCCCGCGCCGGCGGCACGGACCTCGCGGGCGGCGGCGCTGGCCGCGTTGGTCGCGGCGAGCACCGGGCGGCCGGCGGCGAAGTAGCTGGTCAGCTTGCTCGGCGCGCACATCTCGGCGACCTCGGGGCGCTCGTGCAGCAGGAGCACGTCCGCGGCGGCGAGCGCGGTGCGGAAGGCGTCGGCGGGCAGCGGGTCGACGACCGTGAAGCGCTCGACGCCCCGGGCGGCCTCGACGAGCCGGGCGCGCTGGTTGCCGTCGCCGAGGAGCACGAACCGCAGCGGCAGCCCGCGGGCGTCGGCCAGGCGCGCGGCCTCGACGACGCCGTCGAGCCCCTGCTTGGCGCCGATGTTGCCGGCGTGCAGCACCACCGCCTCGCCCTGCGGCCAGCCGAGCTCGCGGCGGGCGGCGGCGATGTCGGTGTCGGGCTGCTCGTCGAGGTGCGTCCAGTTGCGGATCGTCGTGACGCGCTCGGTCGGCAGGCCCGCGCGCAGCAGCGCGTCGCGCAGCACGTCGTGCACGGCGACGACCCCGTCCGCGCCGGCGAGCAGGCGGTGCTCGAGGCGGGCGACGGACCCCGCGCCCCGGCCGCCGAGCGCGCCGGCCTCGGCGACGGCGGCGCCGTAGAGGTCCTGGACGACGACGCCCACCGGGCAGCCGCGGCCCCAGGTGCGGGCGACCCAGCGGGCGGCGCCCACGGAGAGCAGCGCCGGGCTGACCGCGAGGACGACGTCCGGGCGCGGGCCCCGCACCATCGCCGCGCGCAGCGCGAACACCGCCTCCATGCCGATGCGCGAGGCACCGGTCGGGCGGGAGGGCACCGGGTGCGGCACGCGGGTGATGCGCACCGAGCCGGCGCGCTCGCGGCGGGGGCGGCGCGCGCCGCGGTAGTCGTCGGCCACCCGCCACTGCGGGTAGTGCGGCATCCCGGTGACGACGTGCACCGCGTGACCGTCCGCCGCGAGCATCTGCGCGAGGCCGGTCGTGTACGGGGCGATCCCCGTGGTCTCCGGGGCGTGGTTGAGGCCGAGGATCAGGACGTTGAGCCGGCGCGACGGCGGGGCGCTCGGCTCGAGGGCTTCAGCGGACACGGTGGGTGCTCCTCAGGCGATTCAGTACGCGCCGCGGGCGCTGACGACGGCGGAGACGGTGCGGGCGAGGATCAGCAGGTCGAGGGCGGGCGACCAGTTCTCGACGTAGCGCAGGTCGAGGCGCACGGTGTCCTCCCAGGAGAGGTCCGAGCGGCCGCTGACCTGCCAGAGCCCGGTGAGCCCGGGCCGGACGAGCAGCCGCCGGCGGGCGTCCTCGGCGTAGGTGCCGACCTCCTCGGGCAGCGGGGGGCGCGGCCCGACCAGCGACATCGAGCCGCCGAGGACGTTGAACAGCTGCGGGAGCTCGTCGAGCGACCAGCGCCGCAGCACGGTGCCGATCGGCGTGACGCGCGGGTCGGCGCGCAGCTTGAACAGGGGCCCGGCGCCGTCGTGCTCGCCGTCGGGGCGGACCCGGTCGGCGCCGACGACCATCGAGCGGAACTTGACCATCGCGAACGGGCGGCCGTCGCGACCGATCCGGACCTGGCGGTAGAACACCGGCCCGCCGTCGCGGCGCACGAGCACCGCGAGCAGGAGGAACACCGGTGCGAGCACGGTGACGGCGAGCGCCGCGACGACGCGGTCGATCACCGCCTTCACCGCGTGCGGTCCGCCGCGGAACGACGGCGGGCGCAGGCGCAGCAGCGGCAGGCCGTCGACGGGCGCGACGTGCAGGCGCGGCCCGGCGATCTCCATGAGGCCCGGGTCGACGACGAGGTCGACGTCGAGGCCCTCGAGGCGCCAGGCCAGCTCGTGCAGGCGCCGCGGGGTCCAGCCCGGCGACGGGGCGACGGCGACGACCTCCGCGCCGGTCCGGTGGACCTCGGCGGCGACCGCGTCCAGGTCACCGACGACGGGCACGCCGGCGATCTCGCGTCCCGTCCCGGTGGACGTGCACGCGGCCACGACCTCCCAGCCGTGGGCGGGGACGCGGCGGGTGCGGGCGGCGAGGTCGGCGACGGCGGCGGGGGTGCCGACGGCCAGCACGCGGGCGGTGAAGCGGCCCCGCCGGCGGGCCCGGGCGACGGCGAGCCGCAGGACCGTGCGGCCGAGAGCGGCGGCGACCCCGGTGGCCGGGACCGCGAGCAGCGCCCAGGCCTGGCCGACGGTGCCGGGCGCGCCGCTCGCGGTCAGCACGAGGGCGAGCAGGGCGACGGCGACGGTCGCGGTGACCGTGCCGCGGGCCAGGCGGGAGAACTCGGCGCCGCCGGCCCCGATGGCGCAGGGGTCCCAGGCGCGGGCGATCGCCAGGCCGCCGAGCTCGGCGACGACGGTCGCGCCGGCCAGGGTCAGGGTCGTCGGGGTCGCGCCGGCGACGGCGAGGGCGCCGCCGGTGACCCCGGTGACCGTGACGGCGTCGAGGACGACCGCCGCGCGGCGCAGCACCGCGCGGTGGCGGTGGCGCGCCGGGCGGTCGGCGACCGCGACGGGCCAGCCCCCCGGGGTCGCCGGAGTCGTCGCGGACCGTCCCGGGACGGACCGCACGACCTCCGCTTCGCTGCTCATCAACACCCCTCCCTCGCTGCCGGTGGTCGGCGACCCCGGACCTTCTGGAGGGCGCATCGGGCGATCGAGGGAGAGCGCTACAGCCAGTTGTCGTAACTGCGAGCGCTGAGTGCGTTCCTTCTGGGTCCGTTCGGGGTAACAGAACGGCGACACGCGGACACGATGTGGCGTCATCGCCCCGTCCGGGTCCGATCCGACGCGCGACCCCCGGGAACGTGTCGCGAGAAGCCCGGTTCTTCACCCGATGGGGTCGTCGGCCCCGGAACGCCGTCATGGGGGCGGTGATCGCCCGCGGCGCGCGGCGGCCCCGGCGGCGCCCCGCCGAGGTGATCGGGGGAACACCCGTGCGGGTGATCAGCTCCGGGGCCCGGCAGGACTCGACAGGGGCGGGCCGGCGACGCAGGGTGCAGGGGTGACGACTACTGAGCAGGATGGTCGAGCTCCGCTCCGCTCCGTCTCCGACAGCCCTCCGGACGCCGCCGCCCTCGCGCGGCGGGTCGAGGAGTTCCTCGCCGAGCACGACCCCGCGGGCACCGACGCCGCCGACTTCCTCCGCGCGCGCTTCGCCGCCGGCCTGGCCTGGGTGCACTACCCGGCCGGCCTCGGCGGTCTCGGCGCCGAGAACGGCCTGCAGACCGCCGTCGACGCCGCGTTCGCGCGCGCGGGCGCGCCGGAGAACCGGCCGCGCCTCAACGTCATCGGCCTCGGCATGGCCGCGCCGACGATCCTGCGGTTCGGCGACGACGCCCAGAAGCAGCGGTGGCTGCCGTCGCTGTGGACCGGCGAGGACATCTGGTGCCAGCTCTTCAGCGAGCCCGGCGCCGGGTCGGACCTCGCGGGCGTCGGCACCAGCGCGGTGTGGGACGGCGACGCGTGGGTGCTCAACGGGCAGAAGGTGTGGACCTCCATGGCCCACCACGCCCGCTGGGGCATCATCCTCGCCCGCACCGACCCCGAGGCGGTCAAGCACCGCGGCCTGTCGTACTTCGTCGTCGACATGACCGCGCCCGGCGTGGAGGTGCGCGGCCTGCGGCAGATCACCGGCGAGGCGGAGTTCAACGAGGTCTTCCTGACCGACGTCCGCGTCCCCGACGACCAGCGCCTCGGCGAGGTCGGGCAGGGCTGGGCCGTCGCGCAGTACACGCTGATGAACGAGCGGGTCGCCATCGGCGGCGGCACGCTGCCCCGCGAGAGCGGTGCCGTCGGCGCCCTGGCCGCGCGGTGGCGCGAGCACCCCGAGGCCCGCACGCCCGGGCTCCACGACCGCGTGCTGCGGCTCTGGGTCCGTACCGAGGCCGCGCGCCTGACCGCCGAGCGACTCGGTCAGCAGCAGGCCGCCGGCCAGCCGGGGCCCGAGGGGTCCGGCGTGAAGATCACCTACGCCGGCCTCAACCAGGAGTGCTCGAGCCTCGAGCTCGAGCTGCGTGGCGAGGACGGCCTGCGCTACCCCGACTACACCGAGCGCCGCCCCGAGGTCGAGGACTACGGCAGCCGCGACGCCGGCTGGCGCTACCTGCGCTTCCGCGCCAACTCCATCGAGGGCGGCACCACCGAGATCCTCCGCAACGTCGTCGCCGAGCGCGTGCTCGGCCTGCCCGCCGAGGCCCGCGCCGACAAGGACGTGCCGTGGAAGGACCTGCCGCGATGAGCGCCCCTGCTACTCCCGAGACCGGCGACCTCCTCTACTCCGACGTCGAGGACGACCTGCGCGCCAGCGTCCGCGCGCTCGTCGAGAAGCAGGCGCCCTGGGACGCCGTGCTGCGGCGCACCGACACCGACGACGCCGTCGACACCGACCTCTGGAAGCGGCTCACCCAGGAGATCGGCGTCGCCGGCCTCGCCGTGCCCGAGGAGCGCGGCGGCGCCGGGGCGTCGTGGCGCGAGGTCGCGGTCGTCGCCGAGGAGCTCGGCCGCGCCGTCGCCCCCGTGCCCTTCCTCGGGACCGCGGTGGCGACGGCGCTGCTGCTCGGGACGGCCGAGGACGAGCTGCTCGCGTCGGTCGCCGGGGGCGAGCGCACCGCCGTGCTGGTCGTCGGCGCCACCCGCGGCGCGGGCCGCCCGGTGCCGGTGGTCGAGCGGCAGGGCGCCGGGGACCTCCTCGCCGGCACGGTCACCGCCGTCGTCGATGCGGTCACGGCCGACGTGCTGCTGGTGCCGGTCTCCGCCACCGAGATCGCGGTCGTCGAGGCCGGAGCTGACGGGGGCGGGGACGGGGTCACGCGCACGACGTCGGAGTCCCTGGACATGACCCGGCGCCTCACCGACGTCACGTTCGACGGGGCGCCCGCGCGGATCGTGACCGGCGCCGACGTCGACCACGCGCTCCAGGTCGGCGCCGCGGTCCTCGCCTCGGAACAGCTCGGGCTCGCCGAGCGCTGCCTCGCCGACACCGTCGCCTACCTGCGCGACCGCCACCAGTTCGGCCGCCAGCTCGCGTCGTACCAGGCGCTCAAGCACCGGCTGGCCGACCTCTGGGTCGCGATCACCCAGGCCCGCGCGGTGGCCCGGTACGCGGCGCGCTGCGCGGCCGACGGGTCGCCGGACCTCCCGGTCGCCGCGGCGGTCGCGCAGACGCACTGCTCCGAGGTGGCCCTGCTCGCCGCCGAGGACGGCCTGCAGCTCCACGGCGGCATCGGGTTCACGTGGGAGCACCCGGCGCACCTGTTCCTCAAGCGCGCGCGTGCCGACGCGCTCGTGCTGGGGTCGGCGGACCACCACCGCACCGTGCTCGCCGACCTGGTCGACCTGCCGGCCTGACCCGTCGTCGGGAGCGGGGCCTACCGTGACCCGGTGGCCCCGCTCCTGACGACGACGGACCTCGACGGGCTCGGCTCCGACGCCGTCCGCGCGCGGGACCCGCGCCCGTACGCCGACGAGCTGGTGTCCGCCGTCGACGAGGGGCGGCTCGCGGACCCCGAGGACGCGGGCTACGCGCTGAGCCTGGCCGCCGAGGCCCGCGAGCAGGCCGGCGACCACGACGAGGCCGTCGAGCTCTCGGCCCGCTCGGTCGCGGCCGGCGCGGGGACGCTCGACGCGTACTGGATCCACGGCGGCCACGCCGAGCGCCTGCTGCGCCTCGGGCGCGAGGACGAGGGCATGGCCGCGCTCACGACGCTGCGCCCCCTGTTGCTCCGCGAGCCCCGCGCGGTGCGGCCGATCAGCGAGGCGCTCACCGAGAACGGCCACGGCGAGATCGCCGAGCAGTGGCTCAGCGCGGCGATGATCACCGCGATCGAGCGCGAGGAGCGGCTCGCCGACGGGTCCGAGGGGCAGCTCGACGCCGCGGACCTGGTCGACGAGCTGCTCGGGCAGCGCCGAGCCGTCCGCGCCGACCTCGGGCTTCCGCCCGACGAGTACGACGCGCTGGCCGACGAGATCGACGCCGCCCCGGATCTGGTGTTCTTCCCGGAGACCGAGCTCGCCCGGCTCCTCGCCGCGCAGCCGGAGCTCGCCGACGAGTACGGGCGCGACTGGGACGCCCACCGCGCGCTCGTCGAGGGCGAGCTGCAGGCCGCGGACGCCGACGGCGAGGCCCTCGTGGTCGAGGTCGCCACATCCGCGCTGGTCACGGCGATGCTCGACGAGACGAGCGACGCCGACCCCGTCGGCCTCGCCCTCGCCTGGCCACCGGGCCGCAACGACCCGTGCTGGTGCGGGTCGCGGACCAAGTACAAGAAGTGCTGCCTGCCCCGCGGACGGGCGGAGGTCCCCGCACCCGCTGCGCCCGTGGAGCCGGCTCCGGCCCCGGTCGAGGTCCCGGCCCCGGTCGAGGCCCCGGCCCCGGTGTCGACATCGTCGGAGCGCGTGATCAAGCGCGGCACCGGCGCACGGAAGCGCGCTCGCTGACGTCCTCGACAGCGCGTGCCCGCGCCGGCACGGGCCGTGCGGAGGCTGGGAGTCCGGCGGGCGGAGCGGCACACTCGGCCGGTGGCCGATCACAGCACGGGGCGCCGGGCGGTGCGCTGGCTCCTGCGTCGTGACCCGGGGCTGGGCGCGTCCCGCCGCGCGCTGCGCGTCGGCCTCGTCGCCACCGTGGTGTTCATGGTCTGCCGGTACGCCTTCGGCAGCCCGACCGCGGCGACCTACGCGGTGTTCGGGGCGATCGGGTTCGGCGTGCTCTCGCAGGTCGTCGGGACGCCGCGGCAGCGCACACGCACGCTCGTCGGCTGCCTCCTCGTGGGGACGGTCCTGCTCGCCATCGGGACGCTGCTCGCGGGCAGCACGATCATGGCGTCGCTCGGGATGCTCGTCGTCGGCGTGGTCGTCGCGTTCATCGCGATCGGCGGACCGCGGCTCGCGGGCGTCGCCAACGGCCTGCAGCTGATCTACATCCTGCCGTCGTTCCCGCCCTTCGCCCCCGACACGCTGCCCGCGCGCGTGCTCGGCTTCGTGTTCGGGGTGGCGCTGCTCGCGCTCGCCGACCGCACGCTCTGGCCGCCCCGGCCCGTCGAGACCTACGGCTGCCGGGCGGCGGCCGCCGCCCGGGCGCTCGCCGACCTGCTCGAGACCGTCGGGGCCGGGGACACCGCCGCGCTGCCGGCCCGCCGCGCCGCGGCCACGCACGCCACCGACCGGCTGAAGCTCTCGGGGACGCCCTGGGAGGTCCGCCCGACCGGCCCGAGCCTCGAGGACCGCGGCCTGTCCCACCTCGGCGCCGCTCTGCGCGGGGTGCAGGGCCGCATCGACGCGCTCCTGGGCGCGGGCACGCCGCGGGTCCCGGTGGACGCCGGGCCGGCGCTCACCGCGACCGCGACGACCCTGCGCCGCACGGCCGACGCGCTCCGGGGACGGGGCACCGTGCCCGACAACGCCGACCTCGACGCCGAGCGCCTCGCCTACACCGAGCACCGCCTCGACTCGATCGCCGGGCTCGCCGACGGCGAGATGACGGCCGCCCACGCGCGCGCCGCCGTCGTGGTCGGCCAGACGCTCTCCGCCGTGCGCGTGGCCGTTCAGGCGGCGGACATCGTCGTGAACCCGCGCGGCCACTGCGCCCCGACCTCGGCGGAGCTCGCCTGGTGGGCCACCGCCCCGGCCCCGGCGCTGTGGTGGCGGCGGATCGACGCCCACCTCTCGCTGCGGTCGGTGTACCTGCAGAACGCGCTGCGCCTCGGCGTCGGGCTCGCGCTGGCCCGCCTCGTCGCCGGCGGGCTCGACCTGTCCCACGGGCTGTGGGTGCTGCTCGCGACGCTGACGCTCATGCGCACGTCGGTGACGTCGACGCGCGCCACGCTCCTGCCCGCGATCGCCGGGACGGCGCTGGGCGCGCTCCTCGCCGCGGGGCTGCTGGCGGTCGCGGGCCCGGAGACGGTCGTCTACGCGGTGCTGTTCCCGGTGCTGTGCGTGGTCGCGGTCGGCGCGGGCCAGGTGTTCGGGATGATCGCGGGGCAGGCGAGCTTCACCGTCCTCGTCGCCGTGCTGTTCGCCCAGCTCGCCCCGGCGGCGCCGTCGCTGGCGGGGGTGCGGCTCGTCGACGTGGCCGTCGGCGCGGTGATCGGGATCGGGGTCGGCGCGGCGGTCTGGCCCGCGGGCGGGCACGGCGAGGTGCGTCGCGACGCCGCCCGGTGCCTGCGCGCGACCGCCGCCCTCGTCGCCGCGTCGGCGTCGTGGCTCGCGGGGACCGGCTCTCGCCAGGACGTGGCGACGAACCTCAAGCCCGCCGAGCACTGGCTCCTGCTCTTCGAGGCGACGTTCCTGCAGTACCGCTCCGAGCGCCGCGCTCGCCACGAGGGCGACGTCGACTGGTTCGTCGTGCTCGGCGTCGTGCACCGCGCCGTCCGGACCGCGCGCACGTCCCTCGACGACCTCGACCCCGCCGCCCCGTGGCTCCCCGACCGCTGGCCCGACCTCGTCGACCGCCTGCGCGACGACGCCCGCGCCCTCGCCGACGGCTACGCGACCGTCGCCACCGCGCTGTCCGAGGGCCGCACCCCGGCCGCCGTGCTCGCCGTGCCCGAGGACTTCCTCGACCGCGCCCTGCGCGCCCTCGCCGCGGCCCCGGGTCGGCGCGAGCACCCGCGCGAGACGCTCCGGCTCGCCGACGCCTGGGGCCGCCTGGGCTGGCTCGCCGACGATCTCGCCGCGCTCGGCGTCGTCCTCGCCCCGGCCGTACCGTCGCCCCGCGCCGCCGCCCGGCGCCGGCGGCCGCAGCCGGCCTGACGGGCGTCAGGCGGACGGCACGCTCTCGTCCTGCGCCGCGGTCTCGTCCTCGGCCGCGCTCTCGTCCTCGTGGTCGAGGCGGGCGCGTCGTTGCTGCTCGCGGGTGCTGTAGGCGGCGGCGCGCACGTCCTCGGGAGCCGTGAGCCCCGACCCGACCGCGCCGGCGACGATGCCCATCGACGTCGCCATCGACGCGATCGCGACGTACGCCGCAGGACCGACCGGGTGCCCGACCGTCTCCGCCAGTGACGACGGCGGGATGACGACCGCCGCCGCGGACCCCGCCAGCGCCAGCAGCAGCGCGTAGCAGCAGACCACGCCGAGCACGATCGTCGACGTCGTCGCCGCGTTGTAGAGGTGCACTTCGTCGCGCAGCCGGCGCGACCGCGGGCGCTCCCAGAGCTTGTTGTCGGCGATCAGCCAGCTGCTCATCGCCGCGACCGCGAGCACCGCGATGAGCGCCAGCCGCCCCGGGCCCGCAGCGTTCGCGAGCTCCCAGATGTTCGAGTAGAAGATCCCGAACGCGGCACCGGCCGCCGCGGCGGCGAGCGCCGTGGACAGGCTCGGCACGAGGCGCCACGGCCGGTTGCTGCGCACCATCCCGGCGAGCAGGCGCAGGCGCCCCCGTGTCCCGCGCAGCGCGAGGTGGCTGTCGATGCCCTCGTGCTCCGAGGCGATCCGGCAGATCGGCGGCGCGAACAGGCCCCGCCGCGCGGGGCTCGCGACGGCCGACGGCTCCGCCAGGCCGTGCTCGAGCAGGTCGACGACGGCGGCGCGCAGCCGACGGCGCAGGGCGACCGCGCCCAGCGCCGGGACCGAGACGAGGCCGACCCCGTCGTCCGACCCGAAGTCGGACACGAGGGGCTCGGTGCCCGCCCGCCGCGGCAGGTCGGTGACGATGACGACGACGTCCCAGCCGTGCCGGCGCTGGTGCTCGCAGCCGGTGCGGAACATCGGCACGAGACCCTCGGAGTCCAGGCCGACCGGCCCCTCGGCCGTCTCGACCCGCCAGGCGCGTCCGGGCAGGTGGTGGGCGAGCAGCTCGGGGAGGTCGGCGGCGACCTGCTCGGCGAGCTTGGTCGGCAGGCCGGGGTCGGCGAGCAGGCCGACGGTGCGGGTCGGGGTGTCGGTGGTGGTGTCGGGCGCCTCCCGGGGTGGAGGCAGCGTGGACGTCATGGCAGATCTCTCCTGGCACGAACGGGGGAGATCGCGCGCAGACGACCGGGAGCAGCCGTGCACACCGGCACGGTGGGGAGGCCTCGGCCATCGTCGCGATCTCGGGAAGTGATGACGTCCCGCCACCATCTCGACGGGCCGAGGGGAGCGCGGTGATCGCGCTGTCCTGTCTCGCCCTCGGCGTGCCCGCCACGTCGCTCGTTCACACTCGCGGTGGCCCGACGATCCACGAGCATCAGTAGCGTCGCCGCGGTGCTAATCGAGACGTTGCCGATCGACCGGTGCGACGACGCTGTCGCGCTCTGGCACGCAGCGGGTCTGACCCGACCCTGGAACGACCCGGTCGCTGATCTCGCCCGGGCGCTCGACGGTCCGTCGTCGACGGTGCTCGCCGCCATGGACGACGACCGCACGCCCGACGAGCCCCTCCTGGGCACGGTGATGGTCGGTCACGACGGACACCGCGGCTGGGTCTACTACCTCGCCGTGACACCGCGCCGGCGGCGCCGCGGCATCGGACGGGCCCTCATGGTCGGCGCCGAGCGGTGGCTGACCGGACGTGTGCCGAAGCTGCAACTCATGGTGCGGACCGAGAACGCCGACGCAGCCGGGTTCTACCGACGACTCGGCTACACACGCTCCGACGTCCTCGTCCTCGCCCGCCGGATCGATCGCCCTGGCGTGAGCTGACCGCGAGCGCCCCGTGACCATGCCAGGACGCGGCCAGCGAGCCACGGAGCGTCCGACCCCGGGCAGCGTCGACGTCTCGACCAGAACGCTTCGGTTTCCGAAGCGTTCCGCGATCAGGTCGGGACCCGGGGTCGTCCGCCGGGACGGGGTCGTCGCTCGGTGTCGATGATCCAGGGCGGGGTGAACCACGGCCGACCGTTGATCATCTCGATGGTCCAGTGGCCGTGGTGGAGCAGCTGGTGGTGGTGCCGGCAGAGCAGGCACATGTTGTCCAATGCGGTCGCGCCGCGGTGCTGGAGCCATTCTCGGACGTGGTGGGCTTCGCAGCGTCGTGGTCTGCGGGTGCAGCCGGGGAAGGCGCAGCCGCCGTCGCGGTGGTTCAAGGCGCGGCGAATGGCATCGGGCGCGGTGCGTTGTGTGCGGCCGACGTCGAGGGGTTCTGATTTCGCGCCGAGGACCATGGGGATGATCTCGGCGTCGCAGGCCCACCGTCGGACCGTGGCGGCGTCGACGTGGTGCCCGGAGTCCAGCGCGTCGTAGCCGCCCTTGCCCTCCAGTGCCTCGCAGAGCCAGCGGTGGTCGATGGTGATCGTGAGCAGCGCGCGGCCGGGTCGCTCGGTCCAGCCCTTCTCCGTGGTGGCGCGGCGGGGTTCGGGGATCAACGCCAACGGCGCCTCGCCCGATGCCTCGCCCGGTGCATCGCCGCCGTCCGCCTCGCCGCCGTCCGCCTCGCCGTCGTCCGTCGCGCCGTTGCCGGCTTCCTCGCTGGCCTGGGCGTCGCTCGAGTCGGTGCCGGCGGAGCGGTCCTCTTCGTCGGTCGCATCGGCGGCAGCGTCGGTGTCGTGCTGTTCCTTGCGGGCGTCGGTGGCGAGACCATTCGGGCCACGGGCGTCCTGGGTGAGGTCCTTGAACGCATCGGCTTGGCGCCGTTCCAGGGAGCGTTCGTCGTCCGCCCCGGCTCGCTCGGACAGGACTCCGAACACCTCGACCGCGGCTTCGGCGTCCAGGGGGTCGTGCAAGGTGCCCTTGAACACCAGCGAGCCGTCCTTGCGGCGCAGGAACCGCAGTTCGTCGCGGGTGTTCTCGCCCTCGGGTGGGGCGGCGCCGTCGGGGTCGTAGCCGTCGATGAACGCCTTGGCGAGCTGGCGCAGCACCCGCGGCGCGAACACCTGCGCGTGCCCCGCCAGGGCCTTCTCCACCCCAGCCAGCTCATCCGGCGGCGGCGGGGACGCCAGGCCCGCGAGGTGGGCCATCGTCTCCCGGATGATCTTCACATGCTGCGGGTCGACCATCCCGGCAGCCAGCGCAGCACCCGTGCACGGCAACCGCGCCGGCAGCGGCTCCCCCAGCAACGAGGAGCGGGCGCACAGGTCCGCCGCTTCCGCGACGAGCCTCTTGGCATCGGGGTAATCGAGGTTGTCCCGGTCGGCGATCAGCGACTCGGTCGACCGGTAACCGTGGTCCACCGCGATCCCGAGATCGGCGATCTCGGCCACCTTCTGGAGGCGGCGGAAGTAGGCCCGGCGTTGAGCGATCATCTCGGTGCGAGCACCGTCGAGCGCGTCGCGCTCGCCCTGCCCGACCCGGCGTTCGCTCATGTGTTCGAATATAGCGCCGACCCCCGACAACGCCGGTCCCGTTCGCTGAGACCGTCTCAGTTCGCCGCGAACGCACCCGCCCGGAGCACCGGGACGGCCGTCCCGAGATCGATCTCCGCGGCGACGTCGACGTAGTGCGGGAACCCGAGGTCGTCGAGCTCCCGCCCGCTGGCACAGGCGTGGAGCGCCGCGGGGAGGTCGCCCTCGACGTCGTCGAAGGCGGCGGCTGCCGACCGGGCCTCCGGCGTCAGGGTGACGTCTCCGCCGGCGACGAGGCCGCTGATCACCGCACCAGCACCCCAGAGGTCCTCGACAGCGGGACGCAGGCTGCCGTCCGACCGCCGCTCGCCGGCCGCGACCACGGCGACGACCGGGTCGCCCCCGAGGGCCCGCAGCCACCGGGCGACCGCGACCCGGTTGCGCAGGCTCGCACCCACGACCGGCACGCCACGCTCGGCCAGCGTCGCGCTGATCGTCGAGCCGTTCGGTGACGGCAGCACGAGCCGGCGCAGCACCGGGGCAGCCCGGATCGTCGCCGGCGACAGGCTCACCTGCCCCGGCCCGGCCTCCGCCCGCCGGACGGCGAGCACGGCGTCGCGGGACCGGGCGAGCTCCCGGGCGTGGTCGTCGACGCGAGCCCAGGGCCACACCTCGACCCCCCGGTCGGCGGCGACGCTCAGGCAGGTGGTGAAGCTGAGCACGTCGACGACGACCGCGACGTCGCACCCGGCGGTGACCGCCGCGGCGCCGACCGGTCCCCACTCGAGCCGCACCGAGAGGCTCACCGCGTCTGCGTCGGCAGGCAGACCACCGCGTCGTACCCCGCCGCGACGTCGACCGGGATGTGGGTCGTCGCGTGCCGGATGCTGGTCGGGCCGGGGGCACCGCGCGCCGGGCGCAGGTCCAGCACTACCGGCTCCGCGCCGAGCCCGGCGTCCACGACCGCCTCTTCCACACTGCCGGACGCCGGCTCCCCCAGCGGCTCGGACGACAGCACGATCCCGTGCCGCGCCGTCTCGTCGAGAGCGAGCCCGGTCGTCGACCCGCCCACCGCCGTCAGCCCCACGACCACGTAGTCCTCGCCGTAGGCCTCGGCGAGCAGCGTCCCCGCCGACGGCGCGCTCACCCCCGGCATGAACGCGAAGGGGACGCGCTGGGCGTGCCCGTTGTGCAGCAGCAGCACGACCTTCTCCCCGGATGCGCGCAGGAACCGCGCGGTCTCGGCCATGTACGCGTCGCGCGACGACACCACGCGCGCCGGCGGGTCCGGCGCGAAGAGCACCGCGAACTCGCGCAGCTGCTCGTCGAGGCGCAGCGCCCCGAGCGCGAGGTGCCGGGCGAGGTCGTCGCCGGAGGCCGCCAGGAACAGCCGCGCCGATGCCGCGGTCGCCGCGTCCTGCGCCGCGACCGAGAGCCCCGACCACCGCCCGGGCGCGAGCCCGTTGTTCGCCGACGCGTACGCCGCGGTCGCCTCCAGCGCCCGGTCGACCACCTCCGGCGGGACGAGATCCCGCAACCGCCGCAGCGCCGGCTCCGGCGACCCGCCCGACCCCGGGATGTCCAGCCCGGCGACGCGCACGGACCCGCCGCCGGCCGCGAACGACCGGAGCGCATGCACCAGCGAGCGCATCTCGGCGTGGTCCCCCGCGCGGAACGTGAAGCCGTCGCGCGCCACGTCGTCCCACGCCCCATCAGCACCCTGCACCCACGCGTCGACCAGCGCGCCCTCGGCGAACCCGGACTCCATCGCCACCACCCCGAACCCCCGCTCGCGCACGAGGTGCAGCACGAGCCGCTCGCGGAGCTCGCCGAACTCGCGGACGCCGTGGTTGTTCTCGCCGATCGCGACGAGGGGCGCGTCGCCGACGATCTCGTCGAGGGCGGCGGAGTCGTCGACGGACCGCGGACGCACCGCGGGAGGGAGTGTCACGGCCCCAGGATCCCCGGCACGTCGACCCGATTCCGGCCACCCGGAGGTCCAGCTTTCAACCGTTCGGGTGGCGTGGCGCACGACCGTTAACGACGGGGCCCTCCCCCGCGACGACCAGGCATCACGTTCCATCGGGGGAGCGTCGGGGATTCGTCGGGGGATGACATGAGCGTTCTGGCTGCTGTGGGTGCTGTCGGTGTCGGTGCCGCTGCGTGGGTGGCCACGCCGCTGGTGGGCATGGCCCGCCGCGGGACGCGCGACCAGCAGACCGTCGCCGCGTGGCGCGAGGAGGCCGACCGCGCGGCCGCCGTGCAGCGCGCCCGCCGTCGCAGCGCGATCGTCGCGAGCATCCCCATGCAGCGCCGTCAGAACAGCGACGCGCCGGCCACGCCGGCGCAGCGCCGCTCGCCCCTCGCGAGCTGAGCACGCCGAGCCCCTCGCGAGCCGCGCACGCCGACCACGCCGAGCCCCTCGCGAGCCCGCCCGCGACGCCCGAGTAGCGTCCGGCGCCCGACCGGGAAGACCGGTCGGAGCGATCCGGGGGGGTTCGCCGATGTCGTCACGCAGGACGTGGGTCGTCCTCGTTCTCGCCGCCGCGGTGGCGGCCGGCTGCAGCTCGCCGCCGGCTCCACCGGAGCCGACGCAGCCGGTGCCGGCCGCGCAGGCCCGCGACGCCGCACCGTCGGAAGGTCCGACGGCGGATCCGACGACCTTCGCCGACGCCCAGCTGGCGGCGACGGCCGACACGCTCGCGCCTCCGGCCTACCCGGTCCGCACGAACCCGGACGGGACGTGGCTGACCAAGGAGGCCGACGACTGGACCGCCGGCTTCCTGCCCGCGGCCCTGTGGCGGGTCTACGAGCGCACCCAGGATCCTGCGTGGCGTGAGCGCGCCGAGCGCTGGCAGGCGCCGCTGGCCGCGGAGACGACGCACGACGACACCGACCTCGGCTTCAAGATGTTCATGACGTTCGCGGTCGACCACCAGCTCACCGGCGACGAGGGCGCCAAGCAGACCGCGCTCGCCGCGGCGGACACGCTGGCCGCGAGGTTCAACCCCACCGTCGGCATGATCCGCGTCTGGGACGACCGCGACGACGAGGAGAAGTACCAGGTCAACATCGACGCGATGATGAACCTGGAGCTCCTGTACTGGGCCGCGCAGAACGGGCGCCCGCAGTACGCCGACATCGCGAACCGCCACGCGGACCGCACGATGCGCGACCTCGTGCGCCCCGACGGCAGCACGTCGATGTTCGGCGGCTACGACCAGCGCACGGGCGCCCTGCAGCGCACGTACACGATGCAGGGCTTCCGCGACGACTCGACGTGGGCGCGCGGGCAGGCGTGGGCCGCCTACGGGTTCGCCATGGCCTACCGCTACACGCGGAACCCGGCGTATCTCGACACCGCGCACCGCACCGCCAACTGGTTCCTCGGCCACCTGCCGCCCGACCGCGTCCCCTACTGGGACTTCGACGTCCCGCAGGCGCCGCCCGAGCCGCGCGACACCTCGGCGGCCGCCGTCACCGCGAGCGCGCTGCTCGCGATGAACGAGCTGGACGCCGACCCGGGTCGGAAGTCCGCCGACGTCGACGGCGCCCGCGGGATGCTGGCGTCGCTGTCGTCGCCCGCCTACCTGGCGCGCGACACCCCGTTCCGCTCGATCCTGCTGCACGGCACGCAGAACCTGCCCGAGGGCCAGCAGGACTCCGGGATCCTGTTCGGCGACTACTACTTCGTCGAGGCCCTGAACCGCTGGGCGCGCCAGGTCGGGCCGACCGCCCAGCTCGGCACGGGATAGCAGCGCTAGAAGTTGCCCTTCACCGACCACCCGCCGTCGACGGGGTAGGTCAGGCCGGTGAGGAACGCGCCCTCGCGGAAGAAGTAGGCCACCATCGACGCGATCTCCTCCGGGCGCCCGAGGCGGCGGATCAGGTGGGCGTCGGCGTTGGCCTGCTTCATCTCGGGCGTGATGTCGGCGAGGATCGGCGTGTCGATCGTCCCCGGCGCGATGGCGTTGATCAGCACGTTCCGGCCCGCGTACTCGAACGCCGCCTGCCGGGTCAGCGCCGCGACGCCGCCCTTGGCCGCCGAGTAGGACGCCAGGTTCGGCAGCCCGCGCAGCGCCGCGAGCGACGAGATGTTGACGATCCGCCCGCCCCCGCGCTCGATCATCCCGGGGATCACGGCGCGCATCCCGAGCCACGGGCCCTTGAGGTCGGTCGCGATGACCTCGTCCCAGGCCTCCTCGGTGAGCCCGGTGACGGTGTCCTCGCTCAGCAGGTTGACGACGCCGGCCACGTTGGCGAGCAGGTCGACCCGCCCGAACGCACCCTCGACGTCGGCGACGGCGTCGGTCCAGGCGTCGCCACGGCGAACGTCCACCCAGACGGCGCGGGCGGTGCCCCCGTCGGCCTCGATCTGCTTGACGGTGTCGGCGGTGTCCTGGATGTCGGCGCAGGCGACGTGCGCGCCCTCGGAGCCGAGGCGCAGGGCGGTGGCGCGGCCGATGCCCTGCGCGGCGCCGGTGACGAGGGCGACCGAGCCGGCGAGCGACGCGGTGCGGGGATCGGGGACCGAGGTCACGGGTTACCTCCCGGGGACGGGGACGACGACCCCAGTCGACCCGCGCCCCCGCCTCCCCCGACAGGACCGGACCACGCGGCGGTTGGAGACCGCCACAACCTCACGGCGCCTCGCGGAACCACCCGGCGAGCTCGAGGATCTGGAACGCCACGCGGGCGATGAGCAGCGTGTCCAGCGCCGCCGGGTCCTTGCCGGTGATCTCCCGGATGCGGCCGAGGCGGTAGCGCACGGTGTTCTCGTGGACGCCGAGGTCGGCGGCCGCGCGCTGCACCCGGGCCTCGGCGGCGAGGAACGCCCGCCAAGTCGGGAGCAGCGCCCCGTCGGCGCCGTCGTGGTCGCGCACGGGCCGCACCAGCTCGTCGGCGAACCGCACGGCCTCCTTCACCCGCCCGCTGGACACGACGACGCGGAACAGGCCCAGCTCGTCGACGGTGACGACGCGGCGCGACCAGCCGAACGACCGCGCCAGCTCCTCGATCTCGCGCAGCTCCCGGTGGGCGCGCGGGAACTCCTCCGGCCCGCGGCACACCGCCGACACCACCCCGCCGCGGATGCGCACCCGCAGCACCAGGGCGTCGGCGACGGCGGCGACGTGCGCGCGGACCTCGTCGGGCGTCGCCGACCCGAGCCGCACGAGCACGACCACCGCGCCGGGCAGCGTCGTCGCGGGCGGCTCGTCGGTGCCCAGGCGCAGCGCGAGGTCGCTGACGACCAGCCGGCGCGCGACCGACGCGTGCGGGTGGCCCTCGCCGCTCTCCACCGTCAGCCGGACGAGGACGTGCGGCTCGGTGAGGTCGACGCCGAACGGCAGGCCGCGGCGGGCGAGCTGGGTGACGTCGCGGTGGTTGTTGAGCAGGTCGGAGAGGAAGTCGTCGCGCGCCTGGCCTTCGGCCTCGATCTGTCGCCGCTCGGAGAGCACCTGCAGCGCGAGGACGGTGGCGCCGCGCTCGGCGAGCTTGGTGTCGAGGTCCCCGAGCGCCCGCCCGGCCTCGACGACGGCGAGGTAGCCGCTCGGGCGCCCCTCCACGATCAGCCGGCAGACGACGTGGCGGCGGCCCAGCCCGGTCAGCGACGACGGCTCGAGCACCGTGCTCGGCCGCGCCGCCGAGAGATCTGCCAGCGCCGTGCGCAGCGCGGGACGGTCGCGGGCCCGCTCGCCGACCGACGGCGGGCCGGCGCGCAGCGCGCTCGGCGCGGTCCAGGTCATCACCGCGAAGTCCTCGTCGAGCAGGGCGACCGGGGCGCCCGCGAGGTCGGAGAGCAGCTCGACGACGGCGCGGATGTCGGCGCCCTCGAGGACGGCGCCGGTGAGCTTCGCGTGCACGTCGGCGAGGAACTCGAGCATGCGCTTCTGGCGGTCGAGCTCCTCGGCCTGCGCGGCGAGCCGGGCGGCCTGCAGCGCCTGGCGGACGACGAGCGCGGCGAGGCCGCCGAACAGCTCGCCGAGGGCGACCTCGTCGTCGGTGTACTCGTGCTCGCGGGCGACGTTGTCGACGAAGATCAGCCCGATGACGTCGCCGTCGAACACCAGCGGCACGCCGAGCATCGCCCGCACGCCCCAGTGCTCCATCGTGCGCCGGTGCGGGCGGGGGTCGTTGCGGACGTCGCTGATCAGCACCGGGGCGCCGCTGCGGATGACCTCGCGGCTGAAGGCGTCGCCCGGGATGCCGGCCTCCTGGGCCTGCACGGCGGCGCTGATGTTGCCGTCGTCGCCGCACCAGCCCGCGGCGCCGCGGAACCGGCCGTCGTCCTGGCGCATGTAGACCGAGCACCGGCCGACCCCGAGCAGGTGGCACAGCTTCTGCCCGACGAGCGCGAGCAGGTCCTCGAGGCGGGTGGCGGTGATGGCCTCGGTGGTGATGTCGGCGAAGGCGGCGATGACCTCGCGCTCGCGCGGGCCGGAGTCCGGATCCGGGCGCGCGACGGCGAGACCACCCATCCCGGTACCGCCTCCCCGTCGACGCGCCCGCAGGCCGAGTGTGCCCTGCGGGACGCGCCGAACGGGAGGGGTCACTGCGCGTCAGACAGCCGCCGGGGTCTTCGTCCGCATCTTGTGCAGCTCGGGCACGACCTTCTCCCCGAACAGCTTCATGCTCGCGTGCACCTTGTCGTAGGGCAGGCCGGCGTAGGAGAAGGCGAGGTTGGCCATGAAGTCGCCGACGGCGTCGCGCCGCTCCTCGTACTTGCCGATGATCTGCTCCGGCGTGCCGTAGACGTTGGCGTCGACGTAGGCGCTCGCCGCGGTCTCCATGCCCGCCTCGCGGATCATGTCCGCCCCGACCTGGTACGCCTCGTAGCCCGGGGTCTCGCGCCAGTGCGAGCCGGCGAAGTCGTAGTGCTTGATCACCGACAGGAAGTACCGCGAGATGTACTCGTGGGCGACGGCCTTCGCCTCGTCCGGGTCCTCGTGGCAGTAGGTGAAGTCCTGGAGCAGCGGCGGGCCGGGCTCGGTGCCGTGGTGCTCGCGGTGCAGCCCGCGCCACCGGTCGATCGCCTGGGCGTGCGTGGCGATGTCGTACTGCATGAACGTCATCATCTGCACGGGCAGCGACGCGATCGCCGGGATCGAGTCGGGCGACATCGCGACGCCGAACAGGCGCCCGTCCAGCGAGCGGCTCGGCCCGGGCCGGACGGCGGTTCGCGGCTGGTGGTAGTGGGTCCCGTCGTGCTCGACGATGCCGTCCTGCAGCCCCTTGATGATCATCGGGGCGGCCTCGTCGAAGCGCCCGCGGGCCTCCCCCATGTCGACGCGGAAGGCCTCGTACTCCATCTTCGCCAGGCCGCGGCCCATGCCGAACAGCACGCGCCCGTTCGACAGGTGATCGAGCATGATCACCTTCTCGATCACCCGCAGCGGGTCGTTCCACGGCAGGATCACCGCGCCGGTGCCGAGCTTGACCCGCTCGGTGCGCCCGGCCAGGTACGACATGATCTGCAGGTTGTCGGGACACATCGAGTAGTCGTCGAAGTGGTGCTCGGCCGACCACACGGAGTCGAAACCGTACTGCTCGGCGAGCACCCCGAGCTCGGCGTCCCCGCGGAACACCTCCTCGTCGGTCTTGTCTGCGAACCAGTTCTGGAAGACGAGCAGGACGCCGACGTCCATGGGTGTACCTCCTGAGTGCGGGTGAAAGATCAGCCGAGGAAGATCGCGCGCGTGTGCTCGGTGTCGAGGTACTCCTTGACGCGGCGGATGCGGCCGTCGGAGAGCTCGAAGACGAAGTGGTAGTGGTTGTTGTAGACGCGGCCGTTGGTGAGCTCGGCGTACGACTCGGTCTCGGCGGCCACCCGGTCGCCCTCGGCCGTCAGCGCCTTCGGGGTCAGGCCGATCGCGCCGGTCGTCGACAGCGTCGAGAGGCCGGCGAGCATCTCGCCGAACGCGGCCTTGTCCTTCTCCCCCGAGATCCCCTCGATCGTCCCCGCGACCCACCACGTCGCGTCGTCGGTGAGGAACGCGAGGATCGCGTCGACGTCGCCCCGGGAGAACACCTCCATGAACTCGGTGACGACGGCCTTGTTGGCGGCTTCCTTGCTCTGCGTCGCGGTGCTCATGTCCCGGACGCTAGGAACGACGTCCGGGCGACGGAACGTCACGACCTCGTCACCGTTGGAGGTCCGCACAAGGGCGCTCATCCGGTCCCGCCGAACGTCGCCATCAGCCCGCCGTCGACGGGCACCACGGCGCCGGTCATGTAACTCGCGCCCGCCACGGCCACGACGACGTCGGCGATCTCCTCGGCGCTGCCGGTCCGCCCGGCGGGGATCGCGGCGACGATCCGGCTCCGGGCCGCGCTCGAGAGGCCGGCGGTCATCGCGGTGTCGACGAAGCCCGGCACGACGAGGTTGACGCGCACCCCCGCCGGCGCGAGCTCGACCGCCAGCGACTTCGTCAGCCCCGCCAGGCCCGCCTTCGCCGAGGCGTAGGCGCTGTCGCCCGGGAAGCCCCGGAACCCGACGACCGCGCCCACGTTGACGATCGCGGCGCCCTCGGCGAGGTGGGGCACCGCGGCGTGGCAGACCTCGTAGGCGCCGGTGAGGTTGGTCGCGAGCACCTCGTCCCAGCGGCGCCGCGCGAGGTCGGCGATGCGCCCGCCGCGGTGCACCCCCGCGCAGTTGACGACGACGTCGAGGCCCCCGAGGTGCTCGCGCGCCCGGGCGAGCGCGTCCTCGACCGCCGCGCCGTCGGTGACGTCCGTGGGGATCTCCAGGACGTCGTCGGACGCGTACGGCTCGTCGGCCGGCGTGCGGGCGAGGACGGCGACCGCCCCGCCCGCCTTCGCGACGTGGTCGACGACCGCCCGCCCGATGCCCCGGGTCCCCCCGGTGACCAGCCACCCCCGGGTCACGGTCACCGGCCCGTCGAGGCCAGGAAGGTCCGCAGCTCGGCGAGGTAGGCGTCGCGTTCCTCGAGGTGCGGGGCGTGGCCGCTGGCGTCGAACGGGACGAGGCGCGCGTCCGGGTACAGGTCGACCGCGGCCTCGGCGCCCGAGAAGGCGACGAAGCCGTCGTTGCGCCCGTGCAGGAGCAGGACGGGCACCTCGAGCGTGCTGATCGTCTTGCGCTGGTCGAGGCCGGCGAGGTCGCGGATGGCCTCGTCCCCGCGCGGCCCCATCTCCATGAACATGCCCCACATCCAGTCGATCACCTCGGTGCTCACCGGCACCGCGCACACCGCCTGGGCGACGCCCTTGAAGGTCGTCGCGCGGTCCGCGGCGGCGCCCGCGAGCACGGCCTCGACGTCGTCGACGGTGCCGCCGTGCGGCCAGTCGGGCGCGGCGGTGTAGCGCGGCGTCGCGCCGCCGGTGAGGACGAGCCCGCCCGCGTTCGCGCCCAGCCGGGCGACGGCGTCGACGGCCACCGCGCCGCCCAGCGACCACCCGTTGACGACCGGGCGCTGCAGCCCGAGGTGCTCGCAGAGCCGCGCGACGTCGGAGCCCATCGCGGCGATCGAGACGTCGACGAAGTCGTTGTCGGAGCGCCCGTGGGTGCGCGAGTCGAGCAGCACGACCTCGTGCCCGTCCGCCCGCAGCGCCGGCGCGATGGTGTCCCACGCGCGCGCCGTGACACCCCAGCCGTGCACGAGCACCACCGGCTGCTTCTCCCCGGCGTGGTGCTCGAAGTAGATCCGCCGGCCGTCCTCGACCTCGAGGTGTGCCACGTCGTCCTCCTGCTGCTGGTCGTACGTGAGCGGAATTCCCGGCGATAGCCGGGAATTCCGCTCACATGGGGCTCGTGCTCGGTGGAACCTAGGAAGGGGCCGGGGACACCGGGGAGGAGTCGGCGGCGGTGGCGTTGTGGCTTCCTCCAACCCCACCCGCGAGCCGTTCGCGCAGCCCGCGCTTGTCGACCTTCCCGACGCTCGTGCGCGGCAGGGCGTCGACGACCTCGACGCGGTCGGGGCGCCACCACCGCGGCACGCGGCCGTCGAGGGCGGCGAGGACGGCGTCGGGGTCGAGGGCGCCGTCGGCCACCACGACCGCGACCGGCCGCTCCTGCCAGCGCTCGTGCGGCACCGCGACCACGGCGACGTCCGCGACGCCCGGCGCCTCGAGCAGGGCCGCCTCGAGGGCCAGCGAGCTGATCCACTCGCCGCCGCTCTTGATGAGGTCCTTGGTCCGGTCGACCACGCGCAGCCGCCCCTCGGCGTCGATCGTCGCGACGTCGCCGGTGCGCAGCCAGCCGTCGACGAACGCCTCCGGCCGCTCGCCGCGGTAGTAGCTGCTCGCGACCCACGGCCCGCGCAGGAGCAGTTCCCCGCGGGAGACGCCGTCGTGCGGCACCGTCGCGCCGTCCTCGTCGACCAGGCGCCACTGCAGGCCGGGCAGCAGGCGCCCCTGCATCTGGATCTGCGCGTACCGCTCGGCCGGCGGAGCGTCGGGATCGGGGCGCGAGAACGTCGCCATCGGCGAGGTCTCGGTCATCCCCCAGCCCTGGAACGCCGGGACGCCGAGGTCCTCCTCGATCGCGCGGATCAGCTCGCGGCTCGGGGTCGAGCCGCCGAGCACGAGGGCGCGCAGGCTGGTCAGGTCGGCGCCGGTGCGGCGGGCGTGCGCGACGAGGTCGACGGCGAGGGTCGGGACCATGCCGAGGTAGGTCGCGCGCTCCCGTTCGATGATCGTCGCGACGTCGGCGACGCGCGGGGACGGCCCCGGCAGGATCTGGTCGGCGCCGGCCATGAGCGCGGCGAACGGGACGCCCCAGGCGTTGGCGTGGAACATCGCGACGAGGTGCACGACGCGGTCGCGGCGGCTGATCGCGTGCCCGTCGGCGAGCCCCGCGGCCATCGTGTGCAGGTAGAGCGCCTGGTGGGTGTAGCCGACGCCCTTGGGCGCGCCGGTGGTGCCGGTCGTGTAGCAGAGGGCGGCGAGGTCGTCGTCGCCGCGCGGCGGCGGGTCGTGCACGGGGTCGCCGCCGGCCACGAGGTCCTCGTAGCGCAGCTCCCCCGGCTCCGGGTCGCCGTCGAGGGCGACGACGCGCATGCCCGGCCGGGCCGCGCGGGCGGGCGCGGCCGCGGGGCGCAGGGCCGCGTCGAGGAACAGCAGGGTGTCGTCGGCGTGGTCGACGACGTAGGCGATCTCGGCGGGCTCGAGGCGCAGGTTCACCGTGTGCAGCACGGCGCCGGCCAGCGGCACGGCGAGGTACAGCTCGAGGTGGCGGTGGTGGTTGCCCGCCAGCGTCGCCACGCGGTCGCCCGGCCGGACGCCGAGCTCGCGCAGCGCCCCCGCGAGGCGGCGCACGCGCGCGTCGTACTCGCGGTAGGTGCTGTGGCGCACGCACGTGCCGTCGACGTAGTCGACGATCTCGCGGTCGGGGCTCTGGTCGCGGGCGCGGTCGAGGAACGTGGTGACGAGCAGGCTCACGCCATGGCTCCGGGCTTCGCCAGGCGCTGCTTCACGGCCGGCGCCACCTGCGTCGCGAGCAGCTCGACGCGCCGCGACCCGTGGTCGACGGACTCGCCGGGCAGCTGCGCCCAGAAGTGCACGTCGCGGATCTGGGGGCGCGCGGTGAGCATCGCGGTGAGCTCGTCGACCGCGGTCGCGGGGTCCCAGAGCGTGAACGCGCCGGCGGCGACGATCTGGTCGGGGTCGGCGAAGCGGGGCGTCGCGTCCGGCGGCCCGAACGCGCCCCAGGAGATGTAGGTGTTGAGCTGCTCGAGCACCAGCGGCCCGATCTCGGCCCACTCGCGCTCCGGGTCCTCGGCGATCAGCGCCCACTGCCCGGCGTAGATGCGGCCGTTCTCGCGGGGCGTGCCCTGGCGCTCCAGGGCGTCGAGGTAGACCTCGTGGTGGTGGTTCTGCGTGGACAGGAAGCCGTCCCCGATGCGCGCGACGCGCTCGATCGCCGGGTCGGCCATGGCGCCGACCAGCAGCTGCGGGGTCTGCTCGGGCACCGGCGTCACGGGCAGCGCCGGGAACCGGTAGCGCTTGCCCTCGTAGGGCTCGCTCGACCCGGACCAGGCGCGGCGGATGATCTCGACGCCCTCGGTGAGCAGGCTGGGACGGTTCTTGATGTTCTTGCCGAACGCCTCGAACTCGCGCACCCAGTAGCCCTGGCCCACCCCGAGGTCGAAGCGCCCGCCGGTGAGCAGCGAGACGGTCGCGGCGTCCTCGGCGAGCCGGATCGGGTCGTGCAGCGGCGACACGATGAGGTTCGTGCCGATCCGCATCCGCCGGGTCCGCTCGCCGATCGCGGCGGCGAGGGTGAACGGCGACGGCGTGTACCCGTCGTCGCAGAAGTGGTGCTCGGTGAGCCAGACCGAGTCGAGCCCGAGCTCCTCGGCCTGGGCGATCTGGTCGAGGGTCTGGCGGTAGAACGTGCTGAACGGCCGGTCCGGCACGGGGTTGCGGAAGTCGTACCAGAGCCCGAACGCCACCTCGCGGTTGTCCATGCGCCCGATGCTGGCGAGCCGACCGTCGCCCGCGGGACCTCCGGACCGCGTGCCCGTTGTGGACCTCTACAGAGGCGCCGCGACCATCGGGTGCTCCAGCTCGTCGGCGAACCGGGCCAGGGCGGCGGCGCGGCGCGTCGGGACGTGCTCGGTGGGGACCTCGGTCGGCGTGTAGTCGCGCAGCAGGCGCCGGGCGACGCTGACGCGGTGCACCTCGTCGGGACCGTCGTAGATCCGGGCGGCGCGCGCCCACCGGTACATCTGCTCGAGCGGCATGTCGGTGGTGAAGCCGAGCGAGCCGTGGATCTGCACGGCGCGGTCGAGGACGTCGTGCAGCACCTGCGCGCCGTGGTACTTGATCATCGCGATCTCCGTGCGGGCGGCCGGGGCGCCGACCTGGTCGATCCGCCACGCCGTGTGCAGCGTGAGCAGGCGCGTCGACTCGATCGCCGCGGCACTGTCGGCCACCCAGTTCTGCACCGTCTGCTTGTCGGCCAGCGGGCCGCCGTGCACCGCGATCGACACCGCGCGCTCGGCGAGCATGTCGAACGCGCGCCGGCAGACCCCGATCCAGCGCATGCAGTGGTGGATCCGCCCGGGGCCGAGACGGCGCTGCGCGAGCGTGAACGCCTCGCCCCGCCTGCCGAGCAGGTTGTCGGCGGGGATGCGCACGCCGTCGTAGACGACCTCGCCGTGCGCCCACACGGGGTTCTCGCCGCCGGGGTCGTTCATCAGCCCGAGGTCGCGCACCCGGATGCCGGGCGCGTCGCCGGGCACGAGCAGCATCGACATGCGGTGGTGCGGGTCGGCGTCGGGCTCGGTGACGGCGAGGACGATGTGCAGGTCGCCCCGCGAGGCGTTGCCGACCATCCACTTCCGCCCGGTGATGACCCACTCGTCGCCGTCGCGCTGGGCGCGGGTGGTGAACTGGCGCGGGTCGGAGCCGGTGCCCTGCTCGGTCATCGCGAACGCCGACAGGATGCGCCCGTCGAGCAGCGGGTCGAGCCAGCGCCGCTTCTGCTCCTCGGTGCCGGCCAGCGCGATGAGCTCGGCGTTGCCCGAGTCCGGCGCCTGGCAGCCGAAGACGAACGGCGCGAGCTCGCTGCGTCCCAGCACCTCGTGCAGCAGCCCGAGCTTGAGCTGGCCGAAGCCCTGCCCGCCGAGCTCGGGGTCGAGGTGCGCCGCCCAGAGGCCGCGCTCCTTGACCCGCTCCTGCAGAGGCGCAGCGAGCCGGCGGAACGCCGCGTGGTCCAGGTCGAGCACCTCCAGGGGATAGATCTCCTCCTCCAGGAAGGCGCGCGCCCAGTCGAGCTCCGCCGCGAACTCCGGCTCCGTCGAGAAGTCCCAGGCCATGGTGCGCGACGCTAGGGAGCCACCCCCGGAGCGGCGATGTGACGCGCGCCCGGCGTTGGAGGTCCCTCCAAGACCTCAGATCACGCCGCGGGCCCGCAGGTCGGCGCGCGCCGCGTCGTCGATCCCGATCTCGGCGAGCACCTCGTCGGTGTGCGCCCCGAGCGGCGGGCCGAGGTGGTCGACGCGCGGCTCCACCCCCGACAGCCGCGGCACCGGCATCTGCACGAGCAGGCTCCCGAGCTCCTCGTCGTCGACGCGCCGGAACACCTCGCGGGCGACCATCTGCTCGTCGGCGACGAGGTCGGCCACCGTGTAGACGGGGCCGGCGGCGATCTCGGCGGCCTCGAACACCGCCATCGCCTCGTCCTGCGTGTGCCGCCCGACCCACTCGGAGACCACGGCGTCGACCTCGCCGGCCCGGGCGAGGCGTCGCTGCGGGTCGGCGAAGTCGGGGTCCTCGGCGAGGTCGGGCCGCCCGATCGCCCGGAACACGCGCAGCGCCACCGTCGGCGCGCTGCCCGACATGGCGATCCAGCGGTCGTCGGCGGTGCGGTAGGTGTTGCGCGGCGCGGAGATGTCCCAGCGGTTGCCCATCCGGCCCGGGACGACGCCGGTCGTGTCCCAGGTCAGCAGCGACTGCTCGATGAGCCGGGCGAGCGGGTCGACGAGGTTGACGTCGATCAGCCGGCCCTCGCCGCCACGCGCGTCCCGCTCGTAGAGCGCCGTCATCACCGCGTACGCCGCGGTCAGCGACGCCACCCCGTCGGCGAGCATGAATGCCGGCAGGGTCGGCGGACCGCCGGACTCGCCCGTGAGGTGCGCGAACCCGCTCATCGCCTCCCCCACGGTGCCGAACCCCGGGCGCTCCGCCTTCGGACCCTCGAGCCCGAAGCCGGTGACGTGCAGCATCACCAGGCGCGGGTTGTCGGCGTGCAGCCGCGCGTGGTCGAGACCCCAGCGGCGCAGCGTCGCCGGGCGCGTGTTGGCGATGACGACGTCGCAGCTCGCGGCGAGACGCCGCGCGAGGTCCTGGCCGTCGGGGGTGCGCAGGTCGACGGTCACCGAGCGCTTGTTGCGGGCCACGCTCTTCCACATCACGCCCACGCCGTCGCGCTGCACGCCCCAGCCGCGGATCGCGTCGCCGACCCCGGGCGGCTCGAGCTTGACGACGTCGGCGCCGAACTCGCCCAGGTACGTCGCGGCGAGCGGGCCGGCGGCGAGCGAGGCCATGTCGAGGACGCGCAGGCCGTGGAGGGGGAGCGTCACTCGATCACGGTAGCCGCGGCGTTCGTCAGGTCAGACTGAACAGTCTAGACTGAAGAACGTGACGGAGACCCGGGAGCTCAGCGCGTCCGCGGTGCGGGCGGCGCACGAGGTGCGCGTCGTGGTCGGGCGGCTGCGCCGCCGGCTGCGCGAGTCGCACCAGGCCGGGGTCCTGACGCTCACGCAGACCTCGCTCCTGAGCCGTCTCGAGCGCGAGGGCGCGCGGACCGCGAGCGAGCTCGCCGCCGCCGAGGGGATCCGCCCGCAGTCGGTGGCGACGTCGACGGGCGTGCTCGAGGAGCGCGGGCTGGTGACGCGCCGCCCCGACCCCGACGACGGCCGCCGGCAGCTGCTGACGATCTCGCCGCGCGGGCGGGAGCTGATCGACAGCACGCGCGCCGCCCGCGAGGAGTGGCTGGCGGTGGCGCTGCAGGAACGCCTCACCGACGACGAGCGCGCCACCGTCGTCGCGGCCATGGAGCTGCTGGACCGGGTGACCGACCGGTGACGACGGCGCTGCAGCGGCTCAGTCCGAAGGCGGACGCCCCCGAGGACCGCTTCGACCGTCGTCTCATCACGCCGATGGTCCTCGGCGCGATCCTCAACCCGATCAACTCGACGATGATCGCGGTCGCGCTGGTCCCGATCGGCGTCGCGCTCGGCGCCCCGCCGTCGCAGACCGCCTGGCTCGTCTCCGGGCTCTACCTCGCGACGGCGATCGGCCAGCCGGTCGTCGGGCGTCTGGTCGACCTGTTCGGCGCGCGCCGGCTCTTCCTCGCGGGCGCGGTGCTCATCGGGATCGGCGGCGTGCTCGGCGCGCTCGCCCCGACGATCGGTGTGCTCGTCATCGCCCGGGTGCTGCTCGGGCTGGGCACCTGCGCGGGCTATCCGGCGGCGATGACGCTGATCCGCGGCGAGGCCGACCGCACGGGCCGCGACAGCCCGGCCGGCGTCCTCACGGTGCTCGCGGTGGCGACACAGACGGTCGCGGTGATCGGCCCGACGCTCGGCGGCTTCCTCATCGGCGTCGGCGGGTGGCGGGTGACGTTCACCGTCAACATCCCGCTGGCCCTCGCCTGCCTCGTGCTCGGCGCGCTGTATCTGCCGCGGTCGCACGCGTCGCGTCAGGGCCTGCGCGCCGTCGCCCGCGCCGTCGACCCCCTCGGCATCGCCCTGTTCGTCGCGACGCTCGTGTCCCTGCTGCTCTTCCTCACCCACCTGCACGCGGACCTGTGGTGGCTGCTCGTTCTCTCGGTCGCAGCCGGTGCCGCGCTCGCCTGGTGGGAGCTCCGCGCGCCCCTGCCGTTCCTCGACCTGCGCCTGCTCGGCGGCAACCTCCCGCTGCTCGCGACGTACGCCCGCTCGCTGCTGGCGGCGATCTCGTCGTACGCGTTCCTCTACGGCTACACGCAGTGGCTCGAGGAGGGGCGCGGGCTGTCGCCGCAGGTCACCGGCCTAGTCCTGCTGCCGGTGTTCGGCGCGGCGATCCTCGTCTCGACGGTGACGGGACGGCGGCGCGAGATCCGCGGCAAGCTCGTCGCGGGCGCGGTCGGCCAGGTCGTCACCGCCGGCCTGCTGCTCGCCCTCGGCGCCGGGACCGCGCTCTGGCTGATCCTCGCTGTCTCGCTCGTCGCGGGCCTGCCCCAGGGGCTGAACAACCTCGCCAACCAGAACGCCGTCTACTACCAGGCCGACCCCGAGCGCATGGGCTCGTCGGCCGGCCTGATGCGCACGTTCTTCTACCTCGGCGCGATCATCGCGTCGGCCACCAACGGCATCGTGTTCCGCGACGGCGCCACCACGCCGGGCATGCACGAGCTGGCGTGGGTCATGCTCGCGGCGTCGGTGGTGTTCCTCGTGCTCACGCTCGCGGACCGCTCGCTCGCCCGCGTCGTGCAGCGCGTGGACACGCCCGAGCCCACCTGACGCGCCGTCAGGCGCGAGCGACCTCCAGCGCGTCGTCGGCGGGCAGGCGGACCGTCGGCAGCGAGGCCCGCTGCTCGCGCCGCGACTCCACGGCCAGGATCGCGCGGTGGGCCCGCGGGACGAGGTCGGCGTCGGCGCGGTCGAGGGCCGCGGTCAGCCAGCGGAGCGCGCCGCCGTCCCAGCGCCCCGGCTCGGGGGTGTGGGCGGCGGAGCGCTCGGCGAGCACCACGCCGAGGCGGTAGAGCACCTCGGGCTCGAAGTCGTCGGGCGGGACCTGGGTCGCGAGCCACAGGGCGACCTGCCCCTCCCCGCGGGCGAGGGCGACGCGCGCGACGCGGGCGCGCTCCTCGGGGGCGAGGCGGTGCCACAGGTCGCGGGCGAGGTCCTCGGGCACGGCCCAGCCGGCCTCGCCGTCCGCCAGCGACGAGAACACCCGGTCGGCGGCCAGCCGGGTCCGGCCCTTCGCGGTCGGGAGGGCGTGCAGCACGCGCAGGCCGCCGTGGTCGGCGCGCAGGAGGTCGCGCACGGCCCGGCGCAGCTCGCCCCGGTCGGCCGGCGGCGCGCCGAGCGCGGTCAGGGACAGGGGCGCGACCTCGGCGAGCAGGGCGGGCGTGAGCGGGAGCGGGACGCCGAGGCGCTCCCAGTCGACGGCGGTGCGCAGCAGGGCCAGCGGGACACGCGAGGACCAGCCGACGGGGTCGAGCACCGCGCGGGCCCGGGCCACGGGCCGCGCGTCGAGCCCAGCCGGGATCTCGATCAGCGCGCCCTCGAGGCGGGCGCGCGTCGCGGGGGCGAGGTAGGCGCCGAGGAACGTCCGGCGGGTCGTGAGGACGAGGCGGACGTCGCCGCCGAGCATGCCGAGGACGGCGTCGTCGACCTGGTCGAGGAACGCGGGCGGGGCGTCGTCGGCGGCGATCACCACGGGGCCGGAGCGGGCGGCGATCGTCCGCGCGGCACGGATCGCCGCCGGGAGGTCGACGGCGTGGGGGTCGGCGACGGGCAGGAGCAGGCGGTCGCCCTGCATGCGGCGCAGCGCGCGGTGCAGGGCCCGCGACGAGCCGGCGAGGCGGTCGCCCGTGACGGCGACGAGCGGGCGGTCGGCGCCGAGCGCGTCCTCGAGCGCGTCGTCGACCGCGCGCGGACGGTAGGGCGCCGAGCCCTGGGCGTCGTGCACCCCGAGGAGCTCCGGGCCCGCCTCCGCCATCGGCGTCGGTCCCCGGAACGACCCCTCACGTGCTCTCACCACCTCCGAAGTGTCATGAGAAGTCCACCGAAGAACCAGTCGCCAACCTGGTTGTCACCCGTTTGCCCGGCGCGTCGCGTGGACACGGAGCGGCGGAGAGGTCCGAGGACCCGCCGTTCCGTGATCGGGACGTCCTCGACGGAGTGGTGCCGGCTCTCGGCTGCCCATCGACCGGGCGATCTCCTGCTGATCGTCATCACACGGAGATTGGTCCGTGATGTTTTCGTTACCTCGATCCGCCGAACGTCGTTACCTGATCGGCGTATCGGGTGATGGCCGTTCACCCGTAGCGCCCTGCACGCCGAACCCGATCATGGAAGAAGGACGTCTGATGGGCGCACACAAGGCTCCGAGCACGCTCCGGAGCGACCGCGTCGCCGGCATCGCCGGTCGCGGTGCCCTGACCGCCGCGACGGCGATCGCCCTCGTCGGCGGCGGGAGCAGCATGGCGTTCGCAGCGCCGGCGGTTCACGGTGACGACCACGGCCACGGCGTCGAGAGCGCGCACGAGGCGGGCCTGCCGGGCGCCGCTGCGCGCCCGGAGCTCCCCGAGCTCCCCGTCGCCGTGCCGGCGCTGCCCGACCTGGCCGGCTCGCTGCCGATCGCGGTCCCGGCCGTGCCCGCCGTACCCGCGGCGCCCGCCCTGCCCGGTGTGCCGAGCCTGCCCGGCGCCGCCTCCGTCGCGAGCCTCCCGATCCCCGCCGAGGTCCAGGAGCAGATCCCGGCCGAGGTGCAGGACCGGATCGCGAGCGCCACCAGCTCGGCGTCGGACGACGAGGAGTCGACCGAGGAGTCGACCGAGGCCGAGGAGAGCACCGCCGACTCGAGCCCGATCTCGGCGCTGCCGACCTCGCCGACCGACGAGGCGGACACGACCGAGGCGGACACGACCGAGGCCATGGACGAGGCCGACACCTCCGACGAGAGCACGTCCGACGTCACCGCGGAGTCCGACGACGCCCCCGAGGCCACCTCGCAGGGGATCCTCGCCGGCATCCTCTGACCACCGGTCACCAGCCCGTCGGGGGATCGCCCCGGGTCCGTCCCTGGACCCGGGGCGTTCGTCCGTCAGCACCCGGAACGTTCACCCGGGTGTGAACGCGCTCACCGTGGCAACCCTCTCCTACGCCGATCAGCTCAGCGTGAAGGAGCGCTGGGGCCACGGAGGTGCTCCATGGGACGTCACGCCCGCCCCGACCAGCCCGACGCCGCCGGCGCGCCGGACCGCCCGCGACGCATCGCGCTCGCCGTCCGGCACACGATCCCGGCGCCGACGCAAGCACCGCCGGGCCTCGACGTCACGACGCTGACGATCCGGCCGCTCGGCCCCCCCGCGGCTCTCGGCGCGACGCCCCGGCCCGACGCGCGGGCCGACACCCCGGTCCCCCCGGCCGGTCCGCCGGCGCGCCTGAGCCGCCGCGAGCGCCGGGCGGCGCGACACGAGGAGGCCGACCGCGCCGCGCTCGCCGCCCGCATCGCCCGGGCGCAGCGGCGCAACCGCCAGGTCGCGGCGTCCGGCGTCCCGGCACCCCGGTCAGCCGACCCGTCGTCGGTCAGCGGACCGCTGTCGATCGACGCGCTCGCCGCCGCGCGCCCGCCGTGGAGCGGCGTCGCCGTCCCATCGCAGCGCTCCTGACCCGCGCCACCGACGGTTACTGGCTGGTATCTCTCGCTCAGCGAGCGATACCAGCCAGTAAGGCGTGCGGTCGCGGGGCTCGAGGTCCCGGCTGTCTCGGCCGGGTGCTCCGGGAGATCAGGGGCGACGCCATGCACCTCGGTGCGCCTGCGAGGTGCACACCACGCTCCTGATCTCCGCACCGACCCTCAGCGCCACGCCGCCGAGGACCTCACCCGCACGGTGACGGCCGGTCCTTGCGGACCCACAGCTCGCCGTAGCCCGTCGCCGTGACGGCGACGCGCCGGTACGAGGCCTGCAGGTCGGCCTCCGTGCGGCGCCAGTCCGGGCCGTCGAGGACCGCTGCCTCGGCGTCGCGCCGGCCCGTCACGAGCACCGTCTCCAACGGATAGCCGGCGGCCACCGCCGCCCCGAGCGTCACCGGCGGCGGCACCTCGTCGAGGTCGGCGTCGGACGCGACGAGCCGGGGCACGGGCCGCGCGGCCGGGGTGAGCGTCCAGACGTAGTAGTCGACCGACCCGGCGGCGTTGCGCAGGTCGAGCAGGTCGCGGTCGGCGGCGAGGTAGCCGGAGAGGTCGATCAGCGGGGTCATCCGGGTGGCCCGGTCGTCGCCGCCGGCGACGCTGAGGTCGGCGATCGTGGCGCCCGCCGGAGCGCACGGGGCGAGGGTGCGCACCTCGGCGAGGTCGCGACCCAGCGAGAGCAGCGGGCCGGCGCGCGCCACCGGCAGGGCGACGGCGACGACCGCCGCCAGCACCGCGGCCGTCGCCACCACGCCCCGGGTGAGCCTGGGCCCCGACCACTGCGCCCCGATCCACGCGCCGAGGAACAGCGGCAGGAACAGCGAGAGCCGCCCGCCGATGTAGGACGCCGTCCCGAAGCGGTCCGGCGCCGCCGCCGCGGCGAGGCCGAGGACCACCGCGGCGACGAGCAGCCCGTCGGCGGCCACGACCCGGCGGCGCGACCGCACCCGCACCACGACCAGCACGGCCGTCGCCCCGTAGAGGGTCAGCGCGAGCACGGCGGCGAGCCGGTACTCGGGGTGGGCGAGCGCGACGAGCGGGGTGCGCATGGCGAGGACGTCGCCGCCGCGGTCGAAGAGCCCGACGGCCTGGTTGCTCCCGGTGCCGCCACTCGCGGCGAACGCGACCAGCAGCACCGCGAGCACCCCGAGCGGCACCGCGAGCCGGCGCACCGTGAGGACGAGCGCCCGGCCCACCGGGTGCTCGGCCGCGGCGGCGCAGAACACGACGGCGACGACCGCGATCGTCGCGGCCAGCGTCGGCACGAGGTGCGTGAGCCAGCTCAGCGCGAGCAGCGCGGCGAGACCCGCCGCGGGCGGGTCGGCAGCCCGGCGCAGCGCCAGCGCGACGGCGAACAGCGCCGGGACGATCGCGATGACGAACCCGAGCAGGCCCACCAGCAGCGACGCGCTCATCTGCACGGGCAGCAGGAGCAGCGCGGTCCAGGTCGGCGCCCCGGCCGCGTGGACGACCACGACCGCCGCGACCGCGAAGCCCACGAGCGCGAGCACGACCGCTCCGCGGACGACGACGTCGGCGTCGAGGACCCCGCTGGTCGCGCCGAGCAGCAGCTCGACGAGCAGGTTCGGGGGCAGGCCCGGGCGCCACACGAGCAGGTCTGGCCACTGCCCGCCGAGCATCCCGCGCAGCGCGACCGACGACGACAGGTGCAGCCCGCCGTCCATGACGACGAGCTGGGCCGGCAGCAGCACGACGACCACCGGCACCGCCGCCACCGCGGCGGTGATCACCGACGTGGCGACCGCGCCCCGGCCCCGCGTCGGCGCGCGCGCCTGCTCGACACGAGCCCGCATCGTTCCCCCCTGGTCTGCGCGGGCGAGAAGCTCCTACTGGTCCTTGTCGTCCGGGTCGTCCTTGTCCGTGCGGAAGTCGTCGGGCGTCGCGTCGGACAGGGCGCGGCGCAGGGCCTCGACCTCGTCCTCGACGTCGGCGGCCGGCGACGTCGGGTCGGCCTCGTCGGGCTCGTCCTCGGTGCCCCCGACGGTCGCGACCGCGTTCGCGGGCAGCGCGGCCTCGGCGAGCACGTCCTCCGACGCGTCGATGGGGCAGCCCTGGTGCACGGCGAGCGTGACGGCGTCGCTCGCGCGCGCCGACACCGCGCGCGTCCCGCCGTCGGCTGTGAGCAGGTCGAGCTCGGCGTGGAACTGCCCGTCGACCAGCGCCGTCAGCCGCACGCCCGTGAGCGACGCCCCGAACGCCTCGACGGCGTCGAGCAGCAACCGGTGGGTCAGCGGGCGCGGCAGCGTCGCCGCGACCTCCGCCGCCGCGAGCGCCGTCGCCTCGGGCGCCCCGATCCAGATCGCGAGGTACCGCCGACCCCCACCCTGCTCACGCAGCAGGAGCACCGGGTCCTCGCTCCCCTGTTCCTGGCCCACACCGGCGACCTCGACCACAGCCATGTCCCCCACTATCCGCTCGCGCGCCACCCGCCGTCGACCGACCTGACCGATCCGGGGGCGGCGGCGGTCGTCGACTGGACACCCGCCCACCGCGGTGGTCGGGTGTCGCCGTGGACAGCTCCCCGTCCTCCCCCAGTCCGGACCCGCCCCACCACCCGCGGCCCGACCCCGCTCCGACGCCCGCCGACCGGAGCGTGCTGGTCGCGGGCTACGCGCAGCTGCCCCAGAGCACGGGCGCCGGCGTGATGTGGCGCCACCTGACGATCATCGTCCGCATCGACACCCGCTCCGGCCTCGTCGTCGACGCCTCCACGACGCTGGCCACCCGCGTGGCCGACGCGTTCGTCGCCGAACTGCTCTTCGGCGCCGACCTGTTGCGCGACCAGGAGCACATCGTCACGACGGTCGAGCGCGCCTACTTCGGCAACGGGCGCAAGGCGATCGTCGGGGCGATCCGGGACCTCGCGTCCCGACTGCGCGAGTCGGGAGCTCTCCCCACGGAGCCTTGACAGGAAACCGGCCGTTTGTTGTGCTCCGGACCACTCCGCCGTGGGCCGACCGGTCCTGGCGGGCGCCGAGCTCTCCGAACGGCTCCCACCTCGCCCGGTGGACCGGGCCGCCGGACCAGCGGGTGAGGCCCGACCGTCGCGCGCCGTCGCGTGGCGGTGAGGTGTGCGCATGCCCCCCGCAAGCACGACCGTGCTCGAACCGTTCCGCTCCGGCCGTCTCGATCTCCAGAACCGGATGGCGTTCGTCGCCACCGTCACCAACCTCAGCCGCAACACCGAGGTCTCCGACGACCTGATCGCCTACTACGCCGCCCGCGCCCGCGGCGGCGCCGGCATGGTGGTCACCGAGGGGCTGTCGGTGCACCCCACGTCGATCCCGAACGGCGCGGTGCCCCTGGCCTACGACCCGTCCCTCGTCCCTGGCTTCCGCCGCCTCGCCGACGCCTGCCACGAGCACGGGACGGCGGCGTTCGGGCAGCTCTGGCACGTCGGTCGCCAGGCGCTGTGGAACCCGACGCTGCAGCCGTGGGCGCCCTCGGGCGGCCGCGACCCCTACAGCGGCGTCACCGCGCGCACGATGACCGACGGCGAGGTCCGCCAGGTGGTCGACGGCTTCGTCACCTCCGCGGTGAACCTGCACGCCGCGGGCTTCGACGGTGTCGAGCTGCACGGCGCGCACGGATACCTGATCACCCAGTTCCTGTCCCCGTGGAGCAACCACCGCGACGACGCGTGGGGCGGAGACACCGCGCGGCGCACCGCGTTCGTCGCCGCGGTCGTGCGCGGCATCCGCGAGGCATGCGGCGACGACTTCGCGGTCGGCCTCAAGATCAGCGCCCACGAGTACGTCGAGGGCGGCATCGACCTCGCCGAAGCCCAGCGCATCGTCGAGGTCCTGCGCTCGACCGCGCCGCCGGACTACCTCGCCGTCAGCCAGGCCAACTTCAGCCCGAGCCTCGAGTACCACGTCCCCGACCTCGCGTTCGACGACATGCCCTTCGTGCACCTGGCCGCGGGCGTGCGCGAGGTGGCGGGCGACGTGCCCGTCATGGCGCTGGCGAAGATCCCCGACGTCGCGGCGGCGGAGCGCCTGGTGACCGACGAGGTCGCCGACCTCGTGGGCATGGCGCGCCCGTGGGTCGCCGACGCGGACCTCGTACGCAAGGCCGAGGAGGGCCGCCGGCCGCGTCCGTGCACCTACTGCAACATCTGCTGGGACTTCATCCACACCGGACGGCGCATCTCCTGCATGTACGCGCCGGAGGCCGGCCGCGAGAAGACCCGCGACGGTCGCGTGACGCCGCTCCCCGATCCGCAGCGCGGCACGGTCCGCGTCGTCGGCGCCGGGCTCGCCGGGCTCGAGGCGGCGCGCACCGCGGCGCTGCGCGGGCACAGCGTGCACCTCTACGAGGCCGACGACGTCGTCGGTGGCCGGCTGCGCCGTGACGCGCTCACCCCGGGTCGCGAGCGCATGGGCCTCGCCGTCGAGTGGCTCGAGGACGAGGTCCGCTCGGCCGGCGCCAAGATGCACCTCGGCGCGACCGTCACCGACGACGACGTCGCGGCCTGGCCCGACGACGACATGGTGGTCATCGCGACCGGCGCCGCGCCGCTCCCGGTCGACCTGCCGGGCGCGACCACCGTGTCGCTCGAGGACGCCGTCGCGCGCGGCGACGCGCTGGCCGGCCCCCTCGTGGTGGTCGACGAGCTCGAGGACGAGCCCGTCTACGCCTTCGCCACCGCCCGGGCGCAGGCCGGCGACGACGTCGTCCTGCTGACCCGCCGCGAGGCGCCCGCCCGGCGCGTCGCGTACGTCAGCCGCATCGGCACGTTCCGCCGCCTCGACGAAGCCGGCGTCGTCACGCACACGCTGCTCGAGCCCGTCCGCGTGCAGGACGGCGAGCTCGTGGCCCGTCACGTCTACAGCGGCCAGGAGCGCGTCCTCGGGCCCGTCGGCACGGTCGTCACGGCCGGCCCGGCCGCGCCCGCCGAGCACCCCGACGGCCCGGTCGTCGTCGGCGACGCGTCGTCGCCGCGCAGCTACGTGGCCATCGACCAGGAAGCGCACGACGTCGTCGCGGGGCTCACAGCCCTCACCCACCACAGCGACCCGAAGGATCAGCGATGACGCTGCGACCTGACACCACGGGGACCACCACGGGGTCCACCACACCCACCACCACCACCGGACGCGACGGCGACCCTGCCGACCTGCGCCGCGCCGTGCTCGCCACCTCGATCGGCAACACCCTCGAGTGGTTCGACTTCGCCGTCTACGGCTACATGGCCGCCTTCCTGGGCCAGCTGTTCTTCCCGACCGCCGACCCGACGGCCTCGCTGCTGCTCTCGTTCGCGGCGTTCGGCGCGGCGTTCATCGTCCGGCCCCTGGGCGGGCTCGTGTTCGGTCCGCTCGGTGACCGCATCGGCCGCCGCGGCGTGCTCTGCACGATCATCATCACGATGTCGGCGGCGACGTTCTGCGTCGGTCTGCTGCCCACCTACGCGGCGATCGGGGTGTTCGCCCCGGCGCTGCTCGTGCTGCTGCGCCTCGTCCAGGGCCTCACCGCCGGCGGCGAGGTCACCGGCGCCACCACCTACATCGCCGAGTACGCACCGCCCCCACGCCGCGGAGCGATCACGAGCTGGGTGCAGTTCTCGGCGACGCTGGGCTTCTTCCTCGGCCTCGCCGCGCCGACGCTGCTGACGGTGCTGCTCACGCCCGAGCAGATCGCGGGCGGCGCCTGGCGCATCCCGTTCCTCATCGCCGGCCCGCTCGGCGTCGTCGGCCTCTACATCCGGCTGCGCCTGAAGGAGAGCCCGCTGTTCGAGGAGCTCGCCGAGAAGGGCGAGGTCAAGCGCAACCCGCTGCGCGACACGATCGTCAAGGGCTGGCGCGAGATCGTCCTGGCCGGCGGCATCGGCATCGTCGTGCACCTGGGCTACTTCCTCGCCCTGGTCTACATGCCGACCTACCTGACCAAGACGCTCGGCTTCTCGCCGGTCATGGCGTTCCTCGCGACGACCACGGTGGTCGTCGTCGACATCGCGGTCATCCCGTTCGTCGGGCGCCTGTCCGACCGCATCGGGCGCAAGCCGCTGATGCTCGGCGCCTCCGCGGCCTTCGTGGTGTTCACGATCCCGATCTTCCTGCTGATCACCTCGGGCGGCGCCGCAACGTTCGTCGGGCTCGGCCTGCTCGGGCTCATGCACGGCGTCTACCTCGGTGCGGTCGCCGCGGCGTTCGCCGAGCTGTTCGCCACGACCGTGCGCTTCGGCGGCTTCTCGATCGGCCACAACGTGTCCGCGGCGATCTTCGGGGGCGGCACGCCGCTGCTCGCGACGTTCCTCGGCGCGGCCTTCGGCACGACGATGATGCCGGCGTACCTCATCGCGTTCGGGTCGTTGCTGTGCCTGTTCGCGGTGCTCGGCTACCGCGAGATGGCCGGTCGTCCGCTGCGGTCCGGGGCGGAGGGCGCATGACGGCCGTCGAGGAGCAGACGCACGTCAGGCCCGGCTGGCAGGGGCGGTTCTTCGAGGACTTCGCCGTCGGCGACGTCTACCAGCACCCGCTCGGCCGGACGATCACCGAGACCGACAACACCTGGTTCACGTTGCTGACGATGAACACCAACCAGGCGCACTTCAACGCGCAGGTCGGCGAGGCCTCGGAGTTCGGCCGGATGCTGGTGGTCTCGCCGCTGACGATCTCGATCGCCATCGGGCAGTCGGTCACCGACACCACGCAGAACGCCTTCGCGAACCTCGGGCTCGACGACCTGCGGCTCACCGCGCCCGTGTTCGCCGGCGACACGATCTGGTCGGAGTCGATCGTGCTCGCGACCCGGTCGTCGGGATCGCGCCCGCAGGCGGGGATCGTCACCATCCGCACGCGCACGCTCAACCAGGACGCGGTCGAGGTCCTGACGTTCCGGCGGACGTTCTACGTGCACCGCCGCGGCGCCGACGGGGCCCGCTCGCACTTCCCGCAGGCGGCGACACCCTTGTCCCTGGAGAACGAGCAATGAGGCCGCTGGAGGACATCCGGATCGTCTCGCTCGAGCAGTACGGGGCGGGACCGTTCGGGTCGATGCACCTGGCCGAGCTCGGCGCCGAGATCATCAAGGTCGAGGACTCCGGCGCGGGCGGCGACGTCGGGCGCTCCGTGCCGCCCTACGCGGCCGACGGCGACTCGCTGTTCTTCGAGTCGTTCAACCGGGACAAGAGCTCGATCACGCTCGACATCCGCACGCCGGAAGGGCGGGCGGTCTTCCACGACCTCGTGCGCACCGCCGACGCCGTCTACTCGAACCTGCGCGGCGACGTGCCCGCGAAGCTCGGGATCCGGTACTCCGACCTCAAGGACGTCAACCCGCAGATCGTCTGCTGCTCGCTGACCGGGTTCGGGATGACGGGTCCACGCTCGGACGAGCCGGGCTACGACTACGTCCTGCAGGCCCTCGGCGGCTGGATGTCGCTGACCGGGGAGCCGGGCGGCCCGCCGCAGAAGACCGGGATCTCGCTGGTCGACTACAGCGGCGGGTACGTCGCGGCGATCTCGCTGCTGGCGGCGGTGCACGCGGCCCGTCGCGACGGCGTCGGCACCGACTGCGACGTCTCGCTCTACGACACCGCGGTCAGCCTGCTGACCTACCCGGGCACGTGGCACCTAACCGCGGGCTACGAACCGGCGCGCACGCACCACTCGGCGCACCCCTCGCTCATCCCGTTCCAGGCGTTCGAGGCGGCCGACGGCTGGCTCGTCGTGGGGTGCGCGAAGGAGAAGTTCTGGCGGCGGCTCGTCGCGGTCATGGACCGTCCCGACCTCGCCGACGACCCGCGATTCGCGACGTTCGCCGACCGCGCGAGGCACCGGGACGTCATCGTCCCGCTGCTCGAGGAGGCGTTCCGCGAGCGGACGGTGGCCGACTGGCTGAAGCCGCTCTACGCGGCGGGGGTGCCGTGCGCGCCCATCAACGACGTCGCCGGTGCCATGACCGACGACCACACCGTCGCCCGCGACCTCGTCGCCGAGACCGACCACCCGGCGTTCGGGCAGGTCCGCACGCTGCGCAGCGCCGTGCGGGTGGGACCGCCGGGGCACGACCGCGCCCCGACCCGCGGCGCGCCCGCGATGGGCGCGGACACCGACCGGGTCCTGCGCGAGCTCGGCTACGACGACGACCAGATCACCGCGCTCCGGGGTTCCGGGGCGCTCGGGGAGGAACGATGGACTTCCGCCTGAACGACGAGCAGCGCCTCTTCCGGGACACCCTGCGGTCCTTCGTCGACAAGGAGATCGTGCCGGTTGCGCGGGACTGGGAGCAGTCCGGGCGCTACCCGACCGAGATCGTGACGGGCATGCGCGATCTCGGCCTGTTCGGCCTGGCCGTGCCCGAGGAGTACGGCGGCCTGGGCGCCGACATGGTGTCCTTCGCGCTGGCGTTCGAGGAGATCTCGCGGGGCTGGATGGGCGTCGCCGGGATCCTCGGCAGCCACTCGGTCTCGTGCTTCATGCTCGCCCGCCACGGCACCGAGGAGCAGAAGCAGCAGTACCTGCCCGCGCTGGCGACCGGCGAGCGCCGTACGGGGATCGCGCTCACGGAACCCGGCGCGGGCACGGACCTGCAGGGCATCCGCACCACCGCCCGCCGGGACGGGGACGACTACGTCGTCAACGGCACCAAGATGTGGATCACGAACGCGCGGTACGCGGACCCCCTGCCGGTGCTGGTGAAGACGGACCCGTCCGCCTCGCCGGCGCACCGCGGGATGAGCATCCTGCTCGTGCACGCGGACTCCCCCGGGTTCGAGGTGACCGCGGACATCGGCAAGCTCGGCTACAAGGGCACCGAGTCGTGCGAGGTCGTGCTCACCGACGTGCGGGTGCCGGCGTCGCAACTGCTGGGCGGCGTCGAGGGCCGCGGCATGCAGCAGGCGCTCTCGGCCCTGGAGACCGGGCGGATCAACATCGCGGCCCGCTCGGTCGGCGTCGCCCAGCGGGCCTACGACGAGTCGCTGTCGTACGCCCGGGAGCGGACGGCGTTCGGGCAGCCGATCGGTGACTTCCAAGCGATCCAGCTGCGCCTGGCCGAGATCGCCGTCCGGCTGCAGGCGGCCCGGCTGATGACCTACTGGGCGGCCTCGCGGATGGACGAGGGCGTCCGGATGGACACCGAGTCGGGGATGGCGAAGCTCTTCGCCTCGGACCAGGCGATGGCCTGCGCCGCCGACGCGATGCGCATCCACGGCGGCTACGGCTACTCGACGGAGTTCGAGGTGGAGCGGCTCTATCGCGACGCGCCGTTGATGTCGATCGGCGAGGGCACCAACGACGTCCTCCGCACCGTCGTCGCCAAGTCCCTCCTCGCCGGCCGGGCCACGATCTCCTGACCCATGTGAGCGAACTTCCGGGCCATGGCCCGGAAGTTCGCTCACATACGCCGTTCAGACCACCCGGGCGACGGCCGCGTAGACGCCGACCGGCGCACGGCGGTCGTCGGGCTCGGGCCAGGCGGCGACGTCGACGAGGGCCGGCGGGAGCAGCTCGAGTCCCGGGTCGTCGGCGAAGAGCCGGGTGATCTCCGCGCGGGACCGGGAGTAGGCGGGCGTCTCGCTCGCCGCCATCACCGCCGTGATCGTCCGCATGGCCTCGGCGATCTCGGGGTCGTCCTGGTCGGCGCTCCCGTGCGACACGACCAGCAGGCTCCCCGGCACCAGCGCCGCGCGGTAGGCGGCGAGGACGGTGGCGACGTCGTCGTCCGGCGCCACGAAGTGCAGCGCGGCGACGAGCAGCACGGCGACCGGGCGGCCGAAGTCGAGCAACCCCGCGACGCCCTCGGCGGCCAGCACGTCGGCGGGTCGGCGCAGGTCGGCACGGGTGGCGGTGACGTCCGGGACTCCGGCGAGCAGGTCCCGCGCGCCCTGCACGGCGACCGGCTCGATGTCGACGTACGCCACGCGCGTCCCGGGCGCGATCTCGTGGACGTTGCCGACGGTGGGCACCCCGGAGCCGAGGTCGAGGAACTGCTCGACGCCCTCGCCGACGCAGAACTCCACCGCGCGCCGGAGGAACGCCCGGTTCTCCCACGCGACGCGCTGCAGCCACGGGAAGCTCGCGAGCAGGGTTCGCGCGGCCTCCCGGTCGGCGCCGAGGTTGTGGGCGCCGCCGAGCATGTAGTCGTAGATCCGGGCCGCGTTCGCGCGCTCCTCCTCGGTCACGCGACCAGCCTGCCCGACGACGATCACCGCACCGAGGCGATCCCCTCGCCCAGCCGCCGCACCCCGACGCGCGTCTCGTCCACCGCCGCGACGCACTGCGCCGGGTCGGGAGCCGTCGCGCCGGCGACGCAGCCGGCGCGGACGAAGTGCTCGTGCCCGTCCCGCACGGCGACCGCCGGGTCGGTGATCTCCCGGTCCTCGGGACGCGCGCCCGCGGCGGCGTTCCCGATGTTGAGCACCTCTTCCTCCCACCGCCCGCACACCGGCCACTGCCGCGCCACGTCCGCGGCCGTGTAGCAGGAGTCCTGCTCGACGAGCCGGAGCTTGGTGCGCGCCGCCTCCAGCGAGGTGTCCGGTCGCACGGCGGGCCCGGACGTGCCCTCCGTGTACTCGGAGGAGCAGCCGGCGAGGACGAGCAGGGCGAGCAGCAGCCCGGCGACGACCCGCACCGACGCGATCACCGGGTCACGGTGGCAGGGGTGCGGGGGCGTCGCCACCGGGGGCTTCCCGCCTGGAGATCACGGGCGCCAGCACGCACCCGCCGGCGCGGACGACGTACGTGACGTCGCCCCTGATCTCCGACCGCGAGCCCGCTCAGGTCCCCGCAGCCGCCGGGAAGTCCGTGTCGCTCCCGAGCGCCTCGACGGCGTCGGTCTCCTCGAGCCGCGCCCGGAACGTCTGGCGCACGTTCTCGAACGCGTTCGGGCCGAGCGGCAGGCGCAGGGGCGGGTCGGCGAGGTCCGCCACGTCGACGACGACCTGCGCGGCGCGTTCCGGGTCGCCGGGCTGGGTGCCGTGGAGCTTGAGGAACTTCTCGCGCGACTCGTCGAGCACCGCCGCGTACTCCGGCATCGCGTCCGGCCGCGCCGGCGAGCGGCCGGCGAAGTCGGTGCGGAACGGGCCCGGCTCGATCATCGTCACCTTGATGCCGAAGCCCTTGACCTCGGCCGCGAGCCCCTCGGACATGCCCTCGAGCGCGAACTTCGTCGCCGAGTAGATCGACCCCCCGAGCGCCGAGCGCACCCCGGCCAGCGACGACATCTGGATCACGTGGCCCGACCCTTGCGCCCGCATCACCGGCAGCACCGCCCGCGTCACGGCGAACGGACCGAACACGTTGACCGCGAACTGGTCGCGGATCTGCTCCTCGGTGAACTCCTCGAACGCCCCGCGGCTGCCGTAGCCGGCGTTGTTGACCACGACGTCGATGCGCCCGAACTCGGCGACCGCGTAGTCGACCGCGGCGGCGACCTGCCCGTCGTCGGTGACGTCGAGGGTCGCGACGCGCGCCCGGTCCGGCGCCTCGGCCGCGAGGTCGGCGGTGTCGTCCACCCGCCGCGCGGTCGCGACGACCCGGTCGCCACGCCGCAGCGCGGCCCGGGCGATCGCCCGTCCGAACCCGGTGCTCGTCCCCGTGATGAGCCAGACCCGCCCGGCCCCGTCCTGCGGCGACATCGCCGTCTCCTCCCGCTGCTCGTCCCCGACGAGGTCGAGTCTGCCCGGCGTCGGGCCGACGGTGGCGGAGACAGCCCTCACCCCATCCGCACGACCTCCGACGTCCTGAACCGCCGGGCGAGGAGGTGCTCCACGCCGCGCGGGACGCCCCGCTCCGCGGCGACGTGCACGGGCCTTGCCGTCACCGGATCTCCGTCGTCCTCACGCGGCGCTGACCTGCGAGGGGAGCAAGGCGACCTTCGTTCCCGCATGTGGGTGGCAACCGAACCTCCTGGCGGAGACCTCACACCATCGTGACGTCGTCGTTACCTACCCCTGGGACGAGGCGTTGGGCCATTTGGCGTAAGGGGGACGCCCGGTTCCCCCTAGCGCGTCCCCGACACGAACCGGCACGCAGAAGGGGAACACCCTATGGGCGTTCACACCGCTCCCCACACCCTCCGCAACGACCTCCTCGTCCGGCTCGCCGGCCGCGGTGCGCTCACGGCCGCCGCCGCGCTGGCGCTGCTCGGCGGCGGCGCCAGCATCGCCAACGCCACCGAGTCCCACGGGCACGAGCACTGCAACGAGGCCGAGCACCACGGCGACGAGCACGGCGACGACCACGGCCGCTCCGACGACAACGGCGGCGGCTCCGACTCGTCCGACGGCGCGACCAGCGACGACGGCGACGGCCAGGACTCGATCCAGGACGGCGACGGCGACAACGGCGCCGACGGTGCCGACGGCGGCCTGCTCGACCCGATCCTCGGCGGCGGCGACACGACGACCGGCGACGCGACTGACGGCGACGCCGACGGTGCCGGCGACGCGGGCGACACCGGTGACGCCGACGGCGGCGACACCGACACCGGCGATGCGGGTACCGGCGACGCCGACGCTCCCGGCGGCGGCCTGCTCGACCCGGTCATCGACGTGGTCACCCCCGGCGGGGACGCGACCGACGGTGACGCCACCGACGGCGACGGCACGGACGGCGACGGCACCGACGGCGACGGCACCGACGCTCCCGAGGAGCCCGTCGACACCATCGGCATCCTCGAGCCCGTCACCGACATCGTCGACGACGCCACCGGCGACGCCACGGCGCCGGTCACCACCCCGGTGAACGAGGTCGTCGACACGATCATCCCGCCGGCGCCGGCCACGCCTGAGGAGCCTGCCGAGGGCGCCGCCCCGGTCGGCGTCACCGAGCCCCTGACCAGCGTCGTCGACGAGGCCCTCGGCGGCGCCACCACTCCGGTGACCGACGTCGTCGACGACCTCGTCAACGCGATCATCACGCCGGCGGTGCCCCCGGGCGAGACCGTCGGGGTCCTCGAGCCGGCGACCAGCGCCGTCGACAACCTCCTCGGCGGCGCCACCACCCCGGTGACGACGCCCGTCAACGACATCGTCAACACGATCATCCCGCCGGTCGCCGCGCCGACCGAGCCGGCGCCCGCGCCGGCCCCGGGCCTCCTCGACCCGATCCTCAGCATCTTCTGATCCGAGGGACCCGACACCGGGCCCCGGCTCCCCGACGGGGCCGGGGCCCTCGTGTTTCCCGGGCCGGTGCCCGGGCACGATCCCCGGTGTGGACCACGAGGTCGTCGTGACGACGAGCAAGTCGCCGTCCGACGCCGTCCGCAACGAGGCGCAGGCCCTCGCCGACAGGTGGGGCCTGCGCCTCGTCGACCGTCACCGCGGTTCGGTCGCGGCCGCGCGCGGTGACGCCCACACCGTCCTCGTCCGCACCGCCGACGGCCTCGTCGCCGAGTCCGGGCGCGGGAGCCTGACGTTCCACCAGGGCACCGCGGCCAAGCGCCTGCGCGCCCTGCGCCACGGTCAGACCGACCCGCTCGTGCGCGCCGCCGAGCTACGCCCCGGCGACCGCGTCCTCGACACCACGCTCGGCCTCGGCCGCGACGCGCTCGTCGCGGCGTGGGCCGTGGGCACCACCGGCGAGGTCCGGGGCGTCGAGGCCGACCTCGTCCTCGCGATCCTCGCCACCGAGGGTTTCGCCGGCGCCATTCCGAGGGCCGGGTCAGCAGCCGTCCAAGTACGCCACGGCGACTCCCGTCAGGTGCTCGCCGACATGGCCGCGCGCGGCGAGAGAACGGACGTCGTCCTCCTCGACCCCATGTTCGCCGACCCCCGCGCCTCCGACCACGGCTTCGCGCTCGCCCGCGACCACACCGTCTCCACTCCCCTGACGCCGGAGTGGGTCTCGCTGGCCCGCGCCGTCGCCCGGCGGTGGGTGGTCGTCACCGCCGAGAGGGCCCGCCCGTGGTTCCCCGCGGCGGGGCTGGAGCGGCTCGAGGGGACGCGATCGGGGCGGTGGTTCCGGGCACGCCCGGACGGGGCGGCGGACCCGCGGCCTCCCGGCGAGGCGCCGGCCGGTCCTGACGCCGCGACGGCCACACGATGACCGCGGCCATGGCGACCATGACCACGGAGAGCAGGTCGGCGGTCGTCACGCCGTGGCGGCGGGTCAGCTCGAGCAGCACCTCGCCCTCGATGGGCTTGTTGATGCGCGTCCAGATCACCGCGGCGACCACGAGCAGGCCCGCCAGCAGGAGACGCCGCGTCGAGAACACCATGCAGTGAAGACGTCCGCGGGCCACCCATCGTTCCCCGGGGTGTCACCCGGAACACGTCAGTGCTCCAGCACCAGTCGCAGAAGAAGCACCAGGAGCCCCAACACGCCGGCTCCGAACGCACCTCGCAACGCCCCCGTGACCCGCCGCCGCCCCCGCCAGCCCCCGACCCCGCCGATGAGCACGAGGAACGCCAGCCCCAGCCAGATGACGGCGTCGATCGCGGTCTCGGGGGTGTAGAGCCCGGTCACGCCGCCCAGCACGACGACCACCATCGGCACGACCCCGAGCAGCAGGAACTGCGACGAGTGGCGCCACAGGCGCCGCCGCTCCGGGCGCGTCGGCGGTGGCAGGTCCTGACGTGCCCGGCGCGCGAGCGACGTCGCGAACAGGTGCGCCGCGAACGTCGCGATGAGCGACCCGAGGATCATCTGGCCGGCCGCGGGGAAGTCCTCGATGCCGTCGTCGAGGGCGACGACCAGCACGGTCATCAGCACGACCGTCCCCTCGACGCCGATCTCGATGTCGAGTGCCAGCGGTCCGATCCGCACGACGGGCCAGTCGCTCACGGGGCGCCATCCTCCCCGTGCGGCGGCCACGAGAGCGGTCAGGACACGATCAGGGCGCCATCGCCAGCAGGTCCCGCAGCCCCCGGTCGATGAACGCCGTGTCTTCCGGGACGTCGCCGCCCCCGGCGAAGTGACCCCACACGCCCGGGATGACGCGCACCTCGCCGCGCCCGATGTGCTGCGACGCCCACTGCTCGTCCTCGGGCGGGAAGTACAGGTCCTTCTCGGCCGGCATCGACAGCACCGGGCAGCGGATCGAGTTCAGCGCGGCGACGGTGTCCCCGTCGAAGCCGGGCGTCTGGCCGACGTCGCCGTGGAACCACGTCCACGCCATCGCGAGCAGGTTGTTCGGGTCGCGGCCGTCGAGCCAGAAGCCCTCCCAGAAGTCCACGAGGAAGTCCTCCAGCGACGAGGCGCCGAGGCGCCGCCACTCCTCCTGCCAGTAGAACGCCTGCGAGAACCCCCATCCGGCGTAGACCCGCGCGAACGCGCGCAGCCCCTTCTCCGGCCAGGCGTCGTCGCGGTACCAGCCCTCGGCGAACGCCGCGTCGGCACGCAGCGCCGCGGTGATCGACTCGAGGAAGACCTGGTTGTGCGGGCTCGTGACGCTCGACCCGCAGAACGGGGCCGCGCGCTGCACCATCTCCGGGTGGCTGACGGCCCACTGGTAGGTCTGCCCCGCCCCCATCGACCAGCCTGTGACCAGCGACAACGTCGAGATCCCGAAGTGCTCGGTGACGAGCTTGTGCTGGCACTCGACCTGGTCGTAGAAGGTGACGTGCGGGAACCGCGCCCGGTCGTAGGGCGGCGGGGTGTTGCTGGGTGACGACGAGAGCCCGTTGCCGAGCATGTTGGGGACGATGATGAACAGCTCGTCGGGGTTGAGCGCCTTGTCGGTGCCGATGAGCCACTCGTTGTCGGTGTGCCGCCCCGAGTACCAGGTCGGGTAGACGACGGCGTTGCTCTTGTCCGCGTTGAGCGTGCCGTACGTCTTGTACGCGAGCTTCGCGTTCCGCAACGTCGCCCCGCGCTGGAGGACGACGTCGCCGAGCTCGAAGATCTCGTGGTCATTGGGGATGGGCATGAGCAGTCTCCCGTCGAGCGGTCGAGAAGCTTTCCCCGGAAACTAGTCCGACGGTGTAGCGCGTCAAGCCCCGCAGAGCGCCTCGGTCGCGGTCCGCGCGATCCACACCTCCCAGCGCGCCGGACTCCAGCCACAGAGGTCGACCAGGCGGTGCGCGGTCTCGGGGGCGAGCAGCGTCCACAGCACGTCGCGGGCCTCGGCGACGCTCACGCCGTCGCGCAGCCCGAAGCGCTCGGCGATCCACCCCGCGACGGCGCCGGTGCCGGCGCGCCGCTCGGCCTCGATGACCTCGACGAAGGCCCGGACCTGCGCGTCCTGCTGCGGCGCGTCGACGTAGACGGTGACGAGCAGCGGGCCCGCGCGCTCGAGCATCTGGCGCCCCATCTGCGCGTAGAGGCGCAGCGCGGTCGCCGCGTCGGGCGCCGCGCGCATGGCGACGGCGTGCGGGCGGTCGTTCACCGGCACCGGCTCGTCGTCGCCGGCCAGCGCCACGTCGTAGACGGCCTTGAGGACCTCGGCCTTGCCGCCGACCGCGTTGTAGACGGTCTGCGGGCTCACCCCGGCGCGGTGGGCGATCGCGTCGACGGTCGCGCCCGCGTAGCCGCGCCGCACGAACATGTCCCGGGCCGCGACGAGGATGCGCCTGCGGGTCTCGCGGACCTGCTCGGCGCGCGGTGCGTGGGCCGGGGGCGACGGTCGCCCCCGGCCCGGGACTCGGGTCACCACGTCAGTTTGCCCTGCTCAGACGCCTGCGGACAGGAACTCCGCGGGCGGCGCCGGGGTCGGCAGCGCCCCGCACTGCCACAGCGCGCCCAGCTCGTCGCGCACGCCCCAGTGCTCGGCGAGCAGCCCGTCGCGGACGCGGTAGAGGTGCATCGTCTCCATCGCGAACGGCTTGCCGGTGGGCGGGAAGCCGAGGTGGTCCGACGTCGAGACGCCGTGCACGATCGCGCGGGCGGCGACCCAGTCGCCCTGCGCGACCACCTGGCACACCTCGTACCGGATCCGCAGGACGTTCTTGAGCCACCGCATGGTGCCGACGTAGGCCTCTCTGCCCGGTGGCATCCAGGGCGGGGCTCCGTGGTCGACGAAGTCCTCGGTGACGAGCTCGCCGATGCGGTCGATCTCGTCGGCCTCGTAGTGGGCGATCACCTGGCGGGCGAGGGTCTCTGCGTAGTTCTGCGTCATGGAACGAGGTTCGACCGGGCGCGGTCGCCGGCGCCACGATCATGGAAGAAGCTGGACCCGCGTTCCACCGAGCCGGGCCGTGGCGGCGGTCCTAGGGTCCCCGCGTGACGCTCTGGCACGCGGTGCTGATCGCCGTCGCCGGCGTGTGGGCCGGGACGATCAACACGGTGGTCGGTTCCGGCACGCTCGTCACGTTCCCCGTGCTCGTCGCCCTCGGCTACCCGCCGGTGACGGCGACGACGTCGAACGCGATCGGCCTCGTCCCGGGGTCGATCACCGGGGCCTGGGGCTACCGCCACGAGATCACCGGGGCACGCCGGCAGCTCGTGTCGTGGTCGGTGTGCTCGGCGCTCGGGGCGATCGGCGGCACGGCGCTGCTGCTCTCGCTGCCCGAGGACGCGTTCGAGACGATCGTGCCGTTCCTCGTCGGGCTCGCCCTGGTGCTCGTCGTGCTCCAGCCGCTGCTGACGAAGCGGCTCAAGGCCAAGCCCGCCCACACCCGGCGCACCTGGCCGCTCTACCCGCTGATCTTCCTCGTCGGCGTCTACGGCGGGTACTTCACCGCCGCGCAGGGGATCATGCTCGTCGCGGTCATGGGCCTGATGCTCACCGACCCGCTGCAGCGCCTCAACGGCTACAAGAACGTGCTCGCCGCGGTGGTGAACGTCGTCGCCGGCGCCGTCTACGCCGTCGTCGCCCCGATCAGCTGGCCCGTCGTCGCGATCCTCGCGGTGAGCTCGACCATCGGCGGGCTGATCGGCGCGCGGGTCGGACGCAAGCTCTCGCCGACGGTCCTGCGCGCGGTGATCGTCGTCGTCGGGCTCGTGGCGATCGTGCGGCTGGTCCTCGAGTGAGCTAGTTGTACTGGGCCATCACGTTGGTGACAGGCGGGTGATCGGGGCTCGGCCGCGGCAGGCGGTGTGGGGACGTCGGGTGTTGTAGTACTCGATCCACG
>NZ_SNYO01000003.1 GCF_004363095.1 Actinomycetospora succinea | reverse complement strand
GTTACCAACTACAACACTCGCCGAGCCCACTCCGCCCTCGGCGGCCGGCCACCAATCACCCGACTCGCGAGCTGACAACGTGCTGGGTCACGACATCTAGGCGCGCGAACTCCCCGTTCGTGGCCTCGATAGGGTCCGTTCGTGCTGCTCTCCGACGGCGACATCCGCGCCGAGATCGCGGCCGGGCGCGTCGGGCTCGACCCGTTCGACGCCACGCTGCTGCAGCCCTCGAGCGTCGACCTGCGCCTCGACCGGCACTTTCGGACGTTCAACAACCACGCCTACACGCACATCGACCCGTCACTGCAGCAGGACGACCTGACGCGCATGGTCGAGCCGGCGCCGGACGAGGCGTTCGTGCTGCACCCCGGCGAGTTCGTGCTGGGCTCGACGTACGAGGTCATCACGCTGCCCGACGATGTGGCCGGGCGCCTCGAAGGAAAGAGCAGTTTGGGGCGTTTGGGGCTCTTGACCCATTCCACCGCCGGCTTCATCGACCCCGGCTTCTCCGGCCACGTGACGCTCGAGCTGTCGAACGTCGCGAACCTGCCGATCCGGCTCTGGCCGGGCATGAAGGTCGGGCAGCTGTGCCTGTTCCGGCTCTCGTCGCCCGCCGAGCACCCGTACGGCTCGCCGGTCTACGGCTCGCGCTACCAGGACCAGCGGGGCCCGACGCCGTCGCGCTCGTACGTCAACTTCCGCCGCGGCCTGCCCCCGGAAAGCCCCTAATCGACGAGCCCGCCGGCGCGGTGCACGCGGTTGCGGCCGGCGTTCTTCGCCGAGTACAGCGCCCGGTCGGCCTCGCTGAGCAGCGCCTCGCCGTCGCCGGCGTGCTCCGGGAGCCCGGCGACGCCGAACGACGCCGTCACCAGCTGCTTGTCGCCGCGCCGGAAGTCCTCCTCGACGCGCGTGCGCAGGCGCTCGGCGAGCTTCGCCGCGTCGTCCGGCCCGCCGCGCGTGACGAGGATGGCGAACTCCTCGCCGCCGTAGCGGTAGGCGGTCTCGCCGTCGCGCATCGCGGTCCGCAGCGTCGAGGCGACCTCCTGGAGCACGACGTCGCCCTGCTGGTGGCCGTAGCGGTCGTTGAGCTCCTTGAAGTGGTCGAGGTCGAGCATGATCACCGACATCGGCGACGAGTGCCGCTTCGCGTTCGCGACCGCCGCATCTAAGTCCGCGCCCAGCCGGCGGCGGTTGGCGAGCTGCGTGAGCGGGTCGAACTGCGAGAGGCGCTCGGTGGCGGCGTGCAGGCGGCTGGCCTCGATCGCGGAGCCGGACAGCGTCGCGAGCATCTCCACCGCGGACAGGCGCTGGCCGTCGACCTCGCCGTCGGGCGAGTCGTAGCACTCGAGGATGCCGATCACCCGCGCACCGACGACCAGCGGGACCGCCACGGCGGCGTCCTCACCGGTGTCGGGGTCGCCGCGCGAGATCTGGCCGTAGCGCGCCGAGCGCCCGACCACGCCGACCCCCAGGTTGCAGTGGGTCTCCATCGGGGACACCGCGCCGCGGTCGGAGTCGTAGGCGAGCTCGAGGCCGTTGCCGTCCTCCTCGAGCAGCCACAGCAGCACGCGCCCGTCGGTGACCGCGACGGCGGCCTGGACCGTGGAGTCGATGACGTAGCGGGTGTTGAGACTGCCCGCGATCTCGCGGGTCATGATCAGGATGGTGCGCAGGCGGTCGGTCTGCGACTGCAGGCGCTCAGCCTGGGCCGCGGCCTCCTCGCGCTGGCGGCGCAGCGCGACGGTCATGTCCGCGAGGCCGTCGCGCAGGGCCACGAGCTCGGCGGACCCCGTCACCGGCTCCGGGGGCGTCAGCCGGCCCTCGCCGATGCCGCGCACGGAGGCGAGCAGCCCGTCGACGGGCGTGACGACGTGCTTCTGCAGCCGCGAGCGGCCCCGGAGCGCGACGACGAGCGTGCCGGCGCCGATCAGGGCGATGAGCACGCCGATCACCCACTGCGCCGCGATGGCGTCGGCGTCGGCGGTCTCGATGGCGTCGAGGACGTCGACGCGGGTGGCGTCCTTGCGGGCGCGGTAGTCGTCGAAGAGCGCCGTGCCCTGTTTCAGGAAGGTCTCGGCGCCCCCGGGCGGCGGCAGGCGACGGGCCTGGTCGGCCCACTCGGTGCGCCAGCGCTGCTGGGCGAGCAGGAGGGCCAGCACGTCCTGGCGGAGCTGCGGCTCCTCGAGGAGGTTGACCATCTGGCTGTCGGCCGCCGCGAGGCGCGGGGCGGCGTCGGTCGCGCTGTCGGCGAAGAACTGGTCACCGGTCGCGAGGTAGCCCCGCAGCGAAGCGTCGGTGTCGAGCATCGCCTGGTGGGAGTCCTCGAGCGCGAGGAGCCCGTCCTGCAGCCGCTGGTCCGCCGGGGCGGACACGGCCACGGACCAGACCAGCCGGAAAACGACGAGCAGCACGATGAGGAGGGCAGCAATCGACACCGTGAGGCCCAGCCGCTGGACCTCGTGGATCAGTCTCGGTGCTCGCCTCACCGACCCCCGCCCTCCTGGTGCGCCGTCTGTCCACCAGGACCATCAGGCTTGCGGTGCATGACGTTAGCCGGGAGCGGGTAATTACCTCTACTTTTCGTGCCCTCCTCATCACTGAGTGATGATGATGGGCCGGCTCGTCGCTGTCGGTGACCTTCGTCAGGCGGACAGCGTGCGGTGCGTCGGCAGGCGCACGACCCGGGGGCCGGTGCCCGGCTCGGGACGCTCCCGCACGAGGCGGTGCGCGGCCGCCGCGGCCCGCACGTGCTCCGGCTCGACCTCGGGCGCGTCCTGGGTGGCGACGAGCGCGGCGATGGCCGCCTGGTTCGCGGCCTCCAGCGCGGACCCGTTCTCGACGGGCACCGCGACCACCGGCACGCCGCGCCACACGGCCACCTGGGTGGCCGCGAGCGCGGTGGACGACCCGCCGCGCACGAGCACGACGGCCGGGACGTCGTCGGCGACGAGGGCGTCGAGCCGCGGCAGCATCGCCGCGACCTCCGCGACGGGGCCGGCGTCGGGCGTCTCGACGAGCAGCACGCGCCCGGCGAGGGCGCCGAGGTCGTCGAGCACCTCGTCGACCGCCATCGGGTCGGGCCCGGTGGCGACGAGGACGGGGCGCACCTCGGGATCGCGCTCACCGAGCGGGGCGAGGGCGTTCGCGTCCTCGGTGGACGCGACGATGACGAACATCTCCGGAAGGGAGCGCTCGTGCTGCTCACGGGCAGTCATGGCGTCCTCCTCCCCGGTGGTCTCCGATGGCATGTCGCTGACCAGCCAACACGACGGGCAGCCCCAGCAGGAGTGGCAGTTCGCGGATCTACCCTGTCGACCTAACGCGATGTCACGCAGCGTGCGATCTTTCCGCACTCGACTTGTGATCCCACCGTGATCGAGCGGTGAACCACATCGGTGTGATTGCGCCCCGCGCCGGATCGAACGACCCCGGACCAGCCCCTCCGTCCGTCCGGACGGGCGCCGTGTAGGCTTCGGAGGCAACGCGCGAGTGTAGTTCAATGGTAGAACATCAGCTTCCCAAGCTGAATACGCGGGTTCGATTCCCGTCACTCGCTCCACGCCTGTTCTCGCAGGTCAACGGCCCGCTCACCGATTACTCGGGGCGGGCCGTCGTCGTTCGGGAAGTCCGTTGCGTCCTCGCCCGGTCCGCCACCACGCTGCCCGCGTGATCGTGCGACGTGAACGCCCCGAGGACGTCCCGGCGGTGCGCGCCGTGGTCGCCGCCGCGTTCGACGGCGGGGGTGACGGCGGCGGTGACGGCGGCGGTGACGGCGGCGGTGACGGCGCGGACATGATCCCCGTCGAGGTCGGTCTGCTCGACCGCCTGCGGGAGGACGTGGGCTGGATCCCGGGGTTCTCGCTCGTCGCCGAGCAGGACGGCGAGGTCGTCGGGCACGTCGTCGCCACCCGCGGCGCGGCCGGCGACCGGCCCGCCCTCGGGGTCGGACCGGTCGCCGTGCGCCCCGACCGGCAGGGCCGCGGCGTCGGCACCGCGCTGCTGCACGCGCTGCTGGGCGCGGCCGAGAGCCGGGACGAGGAGCTCGTCGTGCTCCTCGGCGAGCCCGGGTTCTACGGACGCTTCGGGTTCGTTCCGGCCGCCGAGCACGGCGTCGACGCCCCCGACCCGGCGTGGGGTCCGTCCTTCCAGGCCCGCGCGTTCACGCCGGACGCCCCGCGCGGCCCGTTCCGCTACGCCGCACCCTTCGCCGGGCTCTGAGACCCGACCACCAGAGCCGCGATGCGCGGTCCCTCCGGCCCGTCGGCGATGAGGTAGCTCGCCCGGAAGTCCGCGATCACGGTGGCGTCCGCGGTGAGGCGCAGGAAGCGCCCCTCGTGGCGCGCACAGCTGTCGTTGAGCAGCACCGTCTGGGCGTCCTCGACGACGGTGCGGTCGAACCCGGCGTGGCGCAGCGCCTCGACCTGGCCTCGGATCACGCCGACCACCTGGTCGCTCGCGTGCAGCCAGCCGCTCGCCCCGGGGGCGCTCAGCAGCATCGGGACGCCGTAGAAGTCGAGGATCGCCTCGACGTCGTCGCGGTCCCCGCGCCCGAGGGCGACGAACAGGTCGAGGTAGGCGTCGAACCACGTGGTGACGTCGCTGGTGTCCACGGGTCCGCATCCTGCCGCGACGTGACTACTCCGCCAGCAGCTCGTCCAGCTTCTCGTAGCCCTCGTTGACGCCGATCTCCATGCCGCTGGCGATCATGCCGTCGCGGGCCTCGATCGACTCGAACAGCGACAGTCCCTCGAGACGCGTCCGGCCGCCGCCGAGGTCGGTCAGGGTCATCGTCTCCAGGGTCACCGAGTCGGGGAAGCCCTCGTAGGTGAAGGTCTGGACGATGCGCTCGCTCGGCCGGACCTCGTGGAACGAGCCGAAGAACGTGTACTCGCCGTCGGAGTCCCGATGGGTGTACCGGTACGAGCCGCCGGTGCGGGCGTCGTAGGTGTCGATCTCCATCGTCAGGTCGCGCGGCCCGAGCCAGCGCTTGACGAGGTCGGGGTCGACGTGGGCGCGGAAGACGTTCTCGCGCGGGGCGTCGAACTCGCGGGTGATGACGACGGTCGGCGCCGCGGGGTCGGCGGTGATCGTGGTCTCGCGGGTCGTGGTGCTCATCAGGATGCTCCTCGTTCACGATCGGTCGGGGACTGCTGGTCGGCGTCCATCTCGGCGAGCACGTCGTCGAGACGGCGATAGCGCTCCTCCGCCTGGCGCCGGTATCGCTCGATCCACTTGGTCATCAGGTCGAAGACCTCCGCCTCGAGGTGGACCGGCCGGCGTTGCGCCTCGCGCGTGCGGGTGACGAGCCCGGCCTCCTCCAGCACCTTGAGGTGCTTGGACACCGCCTGGACGCTGACGTCGTACGGCTCGGCGAGCTCGTTGACGCCCGCGTCGGCATCGGCCAGGCGCGCCACCATGTCGCGCCGGATGGGATCGGCGAGGGCCGAGAACACCCGGGAGAGCTGGTCGTCCACGCTCACTCACTCCTTGCTCAACCTTGCGGTTGATGAGAACGATAGCCGCGGCGTCGCGCTTGTTCAACCCCTGGGTTGAGTTAGACGTGTGAGAGGAACCAGCGGGTCGAGTCGTCCCAGGCCTCCGTGTCGCCGAAGTGGTCGCGCAGCCCGATGAGGAAGGCGGTCAGGTGCAGCGCGCGCAGCCGGGCGTACGTCGCGAAGGCCGGGACGTCGCCGTAGCCCGCCGCGACCGCCGCCCGCCCGTCGTCGTCCCAGCCGAACATCCCGAGGTCCCAGCCGACCGGACCCCGGCAGGCCTCCTCGAAGTCGATCCACACCGGACCGGCCGCCCCGACGACGAGGTTGCCCGGGTTCACGTCGCCGTGCAGCGGCTGGACCGGCGCCGCCGGGCACCGGGCCTCCGGCAGCAGCTCGTCGGCGGCCTCGCGCAGGCGCGCCTCCTCGTCGGGCGTGAGCAGGCCGGGGTGGCGGGCCAGGGCGTCGAGGCCGGCGGTGATGTCGTCGGCGACCGGCTCGAGCCCGGGCAGCGCGTCCGGGAACGCCGCGAGCCCCTCGTGCAGCTCGCGCAGCATCCGCGCCTGCGCGGCGGGGGCGACGGGGTCGGCGCCTGGGTCGGGCTCGACCCACGTCCAGAAGCTGAGGTGGTGGCCGTCCTGGGCGTGCGGGCCCGGCGGGACCTCGGCGCTGGGCGGGGCCACCGGCACGCCGTGCTCGTGGAGCCACGCCCCGACCGCGAGGTCGCTCGTGATCCGGGAGACCGGCTCGCGCAGATCGGTGGTCCACGTCGGGACGCGCACGACGACCGGCGCGGGCCGCAGGTGCAGCACCACCGAGAACACGTCGCCGAGCAGGACGGGGTCGTCCGCGGGCAGGCCGAACCGGCGGGCGGCGGCCAGGGCGGCCTCCCGGGCGGCCTGCGACCGGGCGGCGCGGCGTTCGGCCGGGGTGGACGTCACGCACCGCACGCTAGTGAGCGGACGGCCCGGCGAGGACCGAGGATGCCGACATGACCGACGGCGCGTCCACGATCGACCCCGAGCTGGCGGCGGCGATCTCCCGGTTGGAGACCGACGGCTGGCTGCCCCTGTGGCGCGACGACGTGGCCGAGGCGCGGCGGAACTACCGCGAGCTGGCGCTGATCCGGCGCGGCGACGCCGCGGCGGTCGGCGCGGTGCACGACGACGTGGTGACCGGGCCGGACGCCGACGTCGCCGTGCGGATCTACGAGCCCGCCGGCGAGCAGCGGGCGATCACGGTGGTCTGGCTGCACGGCGGCGGCTGGGTGCTCGGCGACCTCGACACGGCCGACGGCGCCGCCCGCCGCGTGTGCACGCACCTCGGGGCGACGGTCGTCTCGGTCGACTACCGCCTCGCCCCCGAGCACCCGCACCCCGCGCCCGTCACCGACGCCCACACGGCGCTGCGCTGGGCGGCGACGCTGCGGCCGTCGGACCGCCTCGTGATCGGCGGCGACAGCGCGGGCGCCGGGCTCGCGGCCGGCGCCGCCCTGCTGGCCCGCGACTGGGGCCCGCGCCTCGACGCCCAGCTGCTGCTCTACCCCGGTCTCGACCCCGCGATGGGCTCGCCGTCGATCGACGGGAACGCCGACGGCCCGTTCCTCACCCGCGCCGACCTGGCGTGGTTCTGGGGCCACTACGCGCCCGAGCCCGGTCTGCGCGACGACCCGGCGCTCGCGCCGCTGACCGACCCCGAGGGCCTCGACGGCGTCGCCCCGGCCGTCGTCGCCACCGCGGAGCTCGACCCGCTGCGCGACGAGGGCCGGGCCTACGCGGACGCGCTCGAGGCGGCGGGCGTCGCCGTCCGCCGGCCGGAGGGCGCGCACCTGGTGCACGGGTACTTCGGGCTGGCCGCGGCGTCGGCGGCGGCACGGGCGGAGGGCGACCGCGCCCTCGACGCGCTGGCCGAGCTGCTGGCCGCCTGAGGCGTCCGACACGCGCGACCCGCCCGACGACCGCTCGGTGCGCTGAAGGGTTCCCGGCCCCGAACGGCCGCCGACCTCGCCGGACGACCGACCGCCCGCCGCCCGGACGACCGTTCGCCGTCCCCGGACGCCCGCCCACGGTCATGCCCCGGAACGCCTCGGCAACCCCGGGCCGCCCGGCGAACCTCTCGGCGCCACGGACACGCGAATCCGCCCCGATCGAGACCTCGAGGACGGGGAGGGGCGTGCCGGGGCCGTCGCGGACCCCGCTATGTTTCGACCCGTCCGATCACGGAATGGTCACGGCGACGGCTCCCCCTCGTACCGCCGGCCATCTGTCCCGACGACGAGGAGGTGATGGTGAGCCGTCACGGAGTAGGTGACCCCGACACCGTCCCGTTCTCCCTCAGCGGTACCCCGACCACGCGGCGCGCAACCCGGTCCTCGTCCCGGACGGGATCGATCCTGGTCGCCGCGGTCGCCGCCGGTGCTGTCCTCCCGGCGATCCAGACGCTCGACACGCACGTCGCCGACGCCGAGGCCCCGACGGGCCCGGACCCCGCGACCGCCTCGCTCGCCCTCGCCGCGCAGCACCAGGCCGCCCCCGCCCGCCCCGCCCTCGGCGGCGTGGCCTCGGTCAGCCCCATCTCGATGCCCGCGACCGCGGCCACCGCCCGCACCGCGAGCACGTCCGGCTCCGACGACGAGCCCAGCGCCGGCGACGAGAACGACGTCACCTCGCTGATCAAGTCGATGAGCGTCACGCGCGAGAACGGACCGCTGAAGTTCGGCACGCCCTACGAGGCAGGCAACGAGCGGACCCTCGACGGCCAGATCGCCAAGGCGCTCGGGCTCATGGGCCTGCCGCAGCGACTGGCGCCCGGCGTCAAGAAGATCATCATGCGGGAGTCGACGGGCCGCGCGAACGCGGTCAACGACTGGGACTCCAACGCCTCGGCCGGCACGCCGTCGAAGGGGCTCATGCAGCTCATCGACACGACGTTCCGCAACGCCGTGCTCCCCGAGCTCGCGGACCGCGGCATCTTCGACCCGGTCGCCAACATCACGGCCGGCGTCCGCACGATGATCGCCAACCACAGCATCGACGACGTCGAGGCCGGTGGCCTGCGCAATTCCTCGGGCAACTACATCGGCTACGGCGGCGCGGCCATCCCCGACGACGGCCTCGGCCGGGCGGACTGAGCGCACCCGTCCCGGCGCGGGTAAGCCGGTGACATGAGCGAACGAACCTGGCTGATCACCGGCGCCTCGCGCGGGCTCGGCCGCGCCCTCGCCGAGACCGTGCTGGAGGCGGGCGACCGCGTGGTCGCCACCGCGCGCGACGCCGGCAGCCTCGACGACCTCACCGCGGAGCACGGCGACCGCCTGCTCGCCCGCGACCTCGACGTCACCGACCGGGACGCGGTGTTCGCGGTGACCAACCAGGTCGCCGCCGAGACCGGGCGGATCGACGTGCTCGTCGCCAACGCCGGCTACGGCCTCGCGGGCGGCGTCGAGGAGGTCACCGAGGACGAGGCGCGCCGGCAGGTCGAGGTGAACCTCTTCGGCGCGCTGTGGTCGATGCAGGCCGTGCTCCCGACGATGCGGGCCCAGCGCCGCGGCCACATCCTGCCGATCTCGAGCATCGGCGGCGTCGGCGCCTTCCCGAACACCGGGCTGTACCACGCGACCAAGTGGGGCCTCGAGGGCATGGCGGAGTCGCTGGCCCAGGAGGTCGGGCCGTTCGACGTCAAGGTCACGATCGTCGAGCCGGGCCCGTTCCGCACCGACTGGAACGGCGGCAGCATGGTCCGCGCGACGCCGATGCACGCCTACGACGACGTGCTCGGGCCCCGCCGGCAGGCGATGGACGGCTCGCAGGCGTTCACGCAGCCCGGCGACCCCCGCCGCGCCGGCGAGGCGATGATCCGCGTCGTCTCCTCGGACGACCCCCCGCGGCGCCTGCTGCTCGGCGAGTTCGCCGCCGACCTCGCCCCGACGCTCTGGCAGGGCCGCATCGACGAAGCCGCGCGGTGGCGCGACGTCTCGGTCGGCGCGGACTTCCCGGCCGGCGAGCGCTAGCCGGCGATCGCCGCGGCGAGCTTGCGCATCGCCGACGCCGCGCTCCGGGTGACCGTGGGCCCGAGGACGGCGAGGCTGGAGAGCAGCGCCGCCGCCTCGGGCAGATCGAAGCGGACGGGCGCGGGGGCCGCGACGCGGGCGAGGCTCACCCCGCCGCCGCGCCCGGGATGCGCGCTGATCGGGACGCCGCTGTCGCGGAGGCGCTCGACGTCGCGGGCCAGGGTGCGCGCCGAGACGCCGAGGTCACGGGCGAGGTCGGCGATCCGCAGCCGGGCGCCGTGGGCGGCGTGCAGGCGCTCGATGACCGTCTGCTGGCGCTCGACCCGGCGCAGCGCCAGGTGGCCGTCACGCGACGCGGCGGCGAGGTCCACGACCGGAGATCGTGCCAGAACACGACACAGGCGTGTCCGGTTCCGTTCCTACCGTCGCCGCCATGACCGACACCGTCGAGAGCTTCTTCGCCCGCTACGCCGCGGCCCTGCTCGCCCGCGACGAGCAGGCCGTCGCGGACCTGTACGCCGTGCCCGCGCTCGTCCTCTTCCCCGGCACCTCGATCGCGGTCACCGACGCCGCGCAGACCGCGGCGTTCTTCGCGTCGTCGTGGGCGCAGTACGAGGGCACCGACGCCTCCGACCCCACGATCACCGTGATGGGCGAGGGGCCGGTCGGCGTGTGGGCGGACGTCACCTGGGACCACGGGCACGGCCCGGCCGAGCGCTTCTGCTACCAGCTCGTGGCGGGTGAGGACGGCTACCGGATCGCCGTCCTCACCCTCCTCGACCTGCCGAGCTAGACCCCTAGACGTCCGGGCCCTTCTGCAGCACCGGGCGCAGGGTGTCGAGCACGCTCGCGTCGTCGATCGTCGACGGCACGGCCTCGTCCTTGCCGTCGGCGATCCCGCGCATGGTCTTGCGCAGCACCTTGCCCGAGCGGGTCTTGGGCAGGGCCGGGACGACGGCGACGTTCTTGAACGACGCGACGGCGCCGACCTCGTCGCGGACCATCTTCACGAGCTCCGCCGAGAGCTCGGCCTCGTCGCGCTCGACGCCGGCCTTGAGCACGACGAACCCGCGCGGGACCTGACCCTTCATCGCGTCGTGGACGCCGATGACGGCGCACTCGGCGACGTCCTGGTGCCCGGAGAGCACCTCCTCCATCGACCCGGTCGACAGGCGGTGGCCGGCGACGTTGATGACGTCGTCGGTGCGGCCCATGACGTAGAGGTAGCCGTCCTCGTCGAGGTAGCCGCCGTCGCCGGTGAGGTAGTAGCCCTCGTAGCGCGACATGTACGACTCGCGGAAGCGCTCGTCGTCCTGCCACAGCGTCTGCAGGCAGCCGGGCGGCAGCGGGAGCTTGATCGTGATCGCGCCCTCCTCGCCGTGCGGCAGCACGGTGCCGTCGACGTCGAGGATCTCCACCTGGTATCCCGGCACGACCACCGACGGCGAGCCGGCCTTGAGCTCCATCGGCTCGAGCCCGCGCAGGTTGGCGGCGATCGGCCAGCCCGTCTCGGTCTGCCACCAGTGGTCGACCACCGGCACACCCAGCTTCTCCGACGCCCACGTCCACGTCTCGGGGTCGAGGCGCTCGCCGGCGAGGAAGAGCGTCTGGAGGCTGGAGATGTCGTAGTCGCGCAGGAGGACCGCGTCCGGGTCCTCCTTCTTGATGCCGCGGAACGCGGTCGGCGCGGTGAAGAGCGCCTTGACGCCGTGCTCCTGGACCACGCGCCAGAACTGCCCGGCGTCGGGCGTGCCGATCGGCTTGCCCTCGTAGAGCACGGTCGTCGCCCCGGTGAGCAGGGGCGCGTAGACGATGTAGGAGTGCCCGACGACCCAGCCGACGTCGGAGGCGGTGAACATGACCTCGCCGGGCCCGACGTCGTAGATGTTCTCCATCGACCAGCGCAGGGCGACCGCGTGGCCGCCGTTGTCGCGCTGGACGCCCTTGGGCTTGCCGGTGGTGCCCGAGGTGTAGAGGACGTAGAGCGGGTCGGTGGCCGCCACCGGCACGCACTCGGTGGGCTCGGCGTCCTGCACGGCCTGCGCCCAGTCGACGTCGCGCTCGCCCATCTCGGCCGCGTACTGCGGGCGCTGGAAGACGATCGAGGGACCGGGGTCGTGCGAGGCCAGGTCGATGGCCTTGTCGAGCAGCGGCTTGTACTCGATGACGCGCTTGCCCTCGATGCCGCACGACGCGCTGACGATCGCCGACGGCTTCGCGTCGTCGATCCGCACGGCCAGCTCGCGGGCGGCGAACCCGCCGAAGACCACCGAGTGGATCGCGCCGAGGCGCGCGCAGGCGAGCATCGCGACGGCCGCCTCGGGGATCATCGGCATGTAGATGATGACGCGGTCGCCCTTGCCGACGCCCTGGGCGCGCAGCACGCCCGCGAAGGCGGCGACGCGGTCGCGCAGCTCGCGGTAGGTGAAGCGCTGGCGGTCGTCGGTGACGGGCGAGTCGTGGATCAGGGCGACCTGGTCGCCGCGCCCGGCGTCGACGTGGCGGTCGAGGGCGTTGTGGCAGGTGTTCAGCTCGCCGCCGACGAACCACTGAGAGAACGGCAGCTGCGACGCGTCGACGATCGTCTCGGGCTCGCGGTACCAGTCGATGAGGCCGGCGGCCTCGCGCCAGAAGCCGTCGGGGTCGTTGATGCTCCGGTCGTATGCCTGCCGGTACTCGCCACTCATGGCCCGGACACTAACCACGCGCCGGGACCCCGCGCACTGCCCGATCGGTCTCACCGATCGTCCCGTTGCGGAAAGTTCCGTAGCCTGACGACATGGCGCGCGTGACCCCGGACCTGAGCTTCCTGCTGGACAAGACGAGCGAGTCGCTCGCGGCCCGGATGACCACCGCGCTCGCCGACCTCGGGCTCACCGCGCGCCAGTACTGCGTGCTCGACAAGGCGTCGACGGGCGGCCGCACCCAGGGCCAGATCGCCGAGGATGCCCTGCTCGACAAGACCACCATGGTCACGACGCTCGACGGTCTCGAACGCGCGGGGCTCGCGCGGCGCGTGCCGTCGCCGACCGACCGGCGCGCCCGCCTCGTGGAGACCACGGCCGAGGGGGAGGCGCTCGTCGGACGCGCCGCCACCGTGATCCAAGGGCTCTACGACGAGGTGCTCGGCGTGCTCGGGGCCGACCGCGACGCCGTGGTGGCCGGGCTGACCCGCCTCGTGGAGGGCCCGCTGGCCGGGGACGTGGACGTCCGGCCACCGCGACGGTCGTCCCGAACGTGACCGGTCGTCTCGGGATAGTTCTGAAATAGACGTTCTGCTACGGTCGGACCATGCTGCTCGCCGACCGCACCCGCCCCGCGTCCCCCTGGGTCGCGCTCGCGGTGCTCAGCACGTCCATGCTCATGATCATCTTGGACGGGACGATCGTCAGCGTCGCCCTGCCCGCCCTTCGCGACGACCTGGGCTTCTCCGCCACCGGGCTGTCGTGGACCGTCAACGCCTACCTCGTCCCGCTGGGCGGGCTGCTCCTGCTCGCGGGGCGCCTCGGCGACCTCGTCGGACGCCGCCGGATGCTCGTCGCGGGCCTCGTCCTGTTCACGCTCGCGTCGCTGGCGTGCGGGCTCGCGACCGGGCCGGCGATGCTCGTCGCCGCCCGCGCCGGGCAGGGTGTCGCCGCGGCGCTGGCGTCGTCGGTGGTGCTGGGGATGGTGGTGGCGCTGTTCCCCGAGGGCTCCGATCGCGCGCGGGCGCTCGGCGCCTACGCGTTCGTCGGGGCCGCCGGGGCGTCGCTCGGCCTGCTGCTGGGCGGCGTGCTCACCGAGGCCGTGGGCTGGCGCGCGATCTTCCTGGTCAACGTGCCGATCGGGGTCGTGGCCGTGGTCCTGGCGCTGCGGGTGCTGGCTCCCGATCCCGCCCGTGTCCCCGGGACACGCCCCGACCTGCTCGGCGCCGCCCTCGTGACGCTGGGGCTGGCGTCGCTGGTGTTCGGGATCGTGGAGACCTCCTGGGTCGCCGCCGTGGCCGCGGTCGCCCTGCTCGGCGGGTTCGCACTGCGCCAGGCCCGGGCCGCCGCGCCGCTGGTGCCGCCCGCGGTGCTGCGCTCGCGGTCGGTGTCGTTCGGCAACCTCGCGCAGGTGCTCACGGTGGCCGCGATGATGGGCTTCCAGTTCGCCACCGCACTGTTCCTGCAGCAGGTGCTCGGCTACTCGCCGGGCGAGACGGGCCTGGCGATGCTGCCGGTGGCGGCGGTGATCGGGGTGGTCGCGCTGCGCTTCGCGGGTCCCGTGATCGCCCGGTTCACGGCGCGCCGGGTGCTGCTCGCGGGGCTGGGGCTGCTGTTGGCGGGGTTCGCGGTGCTGGTGGGCGTGCCCGCCACCGACTACGTCACCCAGCTCCTCCCGGCGCTCCTGCTGCTCGGCCTCGGTGCCGGGCTGGTCATGCCCTCGGTGACGTCGGTGGTCATGAGCGACGCCGACGCCGACACGGCGGGCCTCACCTCGGGGCTCGCGAACACCGGCCAGCAGGTCGGCGGCGCGATCGGGATCGCGGTGCTCGCGGCGGTCGCGGCGGCGAGCGGCTTCCGCGCCGCCTATCTCGTCGCCGGCGTCCTCGTCCTCGCGGCCGCCCTCGTCGTGGCCCTCGCCCTCCCACGTGAGCGGTTGTCCACGCCATAGGGGCAGGAACCACTCACATACGGACCTTGCCGGCCACGCGCCGGGCCCCGGCGAGCACGGCGCCGGGGTCGACGCGCGTCGGGATGCCGTCGGCGAGCACCGGCTCGCCGGCCACCCACACGTCGCGCACGCCCCGCGACCCGCTGGCCCACACGAGGTTCGAGACCAGCTGGTCGTCGTCGTCCGGGTCGACGAACGCCGGGTCGTCGACGCGCACGTGCACCAGGTCCGCCCAGGCGCCCGGCGCGAGGACGCCGAGGTCGTCGCGACCCAGCGCGCGGGCGCCCTCGCGGGTGGCCATCGCGAGCGCGCCGGCCGCGGTCAGGGCGGTCGCGTCGGCGCCGCGCTGGCGGGCGAACAGCGAGGCGAGGCGCTGCTCCTCCCAGAGGTCGAGGTCGTCGTTCGAGGCGGGCGAGTCGGTGCCCAGGCCCGTCCGGATGCCCGCCGCGCGCAGGTCGGCGAGCCGGGCGACACCGGCGGCGAGCTTGGCGTTCGACCCCGGGCAATGGGCCACGGCGACGTCGTGGCGGGCGAGGATCGCGACGTCGTCGTCGGAGAGCTGGATGGCGTGCGCGGCGAGCACCCGTCCGCCCAACGACCCCGTCGCCTCCAGCATCGCCGGCACCGACCCGAACTCGGCGCGCACCGCGTCGTCCTCGCCCGGCGCCTCGGCCACGTGCAGGTGCATCAGCGCGCCGCGCTCCTTCGCGAGCGCGGCCGTGCTGACGATCGCCTCGGTCGGCAGCGTGTACGCCGAGTGCGGGCCGTAGCCCAGCTCGACGCGCTCGCCCGGCCCGAACCGCAGCCCGTCCGCGTCGATCCACCGGGTGATCGCGTCGCGCATCTGCTCCCAGGTGCCGAGACGCTCCATGCCGGGCGCCGTGATGATCCCCGGCGTCAGCACCACCCGGGACCCGATCTCGAGCACCGCGTCGACCAGGTTCTCGCTCTGGAAGTACATCTCGGTCGACGTGGTGACGCCGCCGCGCAGCATCTCCGCGGTGCCCGCGAGCATCCCGTCGCGCACGTCCGCGGGCCCCAGCTTGGCCTCGGCGGGCCAGACGACCTCGGTGAGCCAGCGCATCAGCGGCAGGTCGCCGCCCTTGCCGCGCAGCACGGTCAGCGGGGTGTGGGCGTGGGTGTTGACCAGGCCCGGCATCAGGAGGCCAGTCACCTGCTGGATCACCGCCTCGGTCGCCGGCGCGTCCGCGCTCGGCCCGACGAACGCGATCCGCCCGTCCTCGCCGACGTCGACCACCGCGTCGCGCAGGACGGTCGTGGGCTCGTCGCAGGGCAGGACGATCGGGGCGTGGAAGCGGCGTGCGGTCGTCACGGGCCCAGTCTCACACCGCCCGGTGCTCCTGGTCGGGGTAGGGACGACCCCACCCCGGACGGGCGCCTGCCCGCTGTCCGCCCCGTCGGGCACGGCGGAGTGTGGCCCGCATGTCGAACCTCGCGGTCCCCCGTCCCGTGCGTGCCGCGGTCGTCGTGTGGCTGGTCGCCGTCGGCGCCGGGGTCGCCGAGACCCTCGTCCACCTCGCCCTGCCGGACCCTCCCGGGCCGGCCGCGCTCCTCAAGCGCGCGGTGGTCTCCGCCGGGGTGGTCATCCTCGTGCTCGCCCTGCCCGAGGGGCGCAACATCGTGCGGTGGACGCTCGCCGTGCTGTTCGGGCTGCTGGGCATCGCGGTGCTGGTCGTCGAGCCGATCACCTGGCTGGCGGCCGGGGAGCTCCCCGCCGGGCAGCTCGCCGTCGCCGTCCTGCGGGCGCTCCACCTCGCGGCCCTCGTCGTCGCCCTCGTCCTGATGTTCCGGCCCGCGGCGAACGCGTTCTTCAGGAGCGCGCGGCGAGTGACGCCAGCGTCCGGAGCTGGCGTCGCATCATGACCAGGTCACCCCACGCCAGCAGCCACCGCAGGAGCGCTCCGCGACGCGTGCCGTCGACGGCCACCGTCGCGACGAGCCGGGAGCCCGCCGGGTGCGCCGCGACGGCGTAGGTGACCGCGAACTCCGCGACCGGCCCCCGCCCACGCCGCGCCCGCCGCAGCGTCAGGTGCTCGCCCGGGACGACCGAGTCGACGACGAACAGCACGAGCAGCCGCTGGCCCACGTGGACGTCGTCGGCACCCGGCGTGAGGGTGCGGGGACTGCGTCTCCCGAGGTTGTCGATCAGGTCGTAGCTGTAGGGCGCCACGGTCAGCTGGCACACCCACCGCCACAGGACGTCCGGCGACGCCGCGGACGTGACGCCGCGCGTCCAGCGCGCCCGCGGTGCGGCGACGAGCGCATCGGCCGGGGTGCGGCGCGCCCGTTCAGCAGGCGTCGTGCCCCAGTGGACCGGGAGCGTCCTACCGCTCCAGCAGCGAACGCAGGGAGCGCAGAGGCGGCAGCCAGGCGCCGGTGTCGGGCAGCGTGTCGAGGCTGACGCGCGGCAGCGGCTCGCGGAACACGCCCTCGATGTCCTCGAGGTCGAGGAAGTCGACGATGTCCGAGGCCACCGCGAACGCGGCGTACTCGCGGAACCCGATCACGGTGACCGTGACGCCGGCCGCGACGAGGTCCTCGAGCGGCTCGCGGAACGCGCGCCCGTCGCCGGAGGCCACGACGACGTGGGTGAGGCCGCCCTCGACGCGGCGCGCCTCGATGTGGGCGAGCATGTCCTCGTCGACGTCCGAGTCGTCGGCGACCTTGGGCTTCGCGAACACCGCGAAGCCGACGTTGCGCAGCGCCTCGACCCACGGCCGGACGATCTCCGTCGAGCCGGGGACGACGTTGGTGAACACCGTCGCCTCGGCGAGCCCGTCGGGGCCGGCCTCGGAGAGCAGCCAGCGCCCGACCGCGTCGAACCGCGGGCGGAACGCCGACGTCGGGCGCGTGCCGAGCAGCGAGCCGAGGCTCATGTCGATGTTCGGGGCGTCCCAGACGAGCAGCGTGCGGCTCGGCGGGGGCTCCACGGACCCCTGCTCGGTGCTCGTCTCCTCGACCTCGCCGCCGGTCAGCGCGGTGGGCGGGGTGGCCAGGTCGGCGGGTGAGGGGGACGGCGACACGGGGCAAACTCTAACCGCCCGCCGCCGGACGCGACGCGTGCTCAGGGGGAGCCCCCTTCCGGCGCCGTCCGCGCCAGGAGGAGATCCCTGCTCGGGCGTCCCTCCTGCTCCGCGCGGGACTCGAACTTGGTGCGCGGACGCCACTCCGGCCGCGGCGCGAAACCGCCGTGGGGGTTCTCCAGCAGCGGCTCGGCGTCGGTCACCTCGAGCATCCAGTCCGCGTAGTCGGCGATGTCGGTGGCGAGGTGCAGCGTCGCGCCGGGCGCGAGCCGGGAGGCCATCAGCGCGACGGTGGCGGGCTGGACGATGCGGCGCTTGTGGTGGCGGCGCTTCGGCCACGGGTCCGGGTAGTAGACGCGCAGGCCGGCGAGCGAACCGGGGGCGACGAGCTCCTCGAGCACCACCAGGGCGTCGCCGCGCAGCAGGCGCAGGTTGGTGAGCTCCCGGTCCTCGATGCGCAGGAGGAGCTGCCCGAGGCCGGGCGGGTAGACCTCGACGGCGACGTGGTCGGCGTCGGGCTCGGCGGCGGCGAGTGCCGCGGTGGTCTCGCCCATCCCCGAGCCGATCTCGAGGCGCAGCGGCGCCGCGCGGCCGAACCACGCGGGGGCGTCGAGCAGGCCGTCGCGCACGGGCGGGGGCGGGCCCTCGCCCCGCCCGTCGACACCGCGGTCGAAGCCGGGGGCGACGGCGCCGTAGCGCGACCAGAGCCGGTCCCAGGCGCGCTGCTGGCCGGCGGTCATCCGCCCGCCGCGGTCGGTGAAGCTCAGGATCGAGCGTCGCCGGACGTCCCCGTCGGACGTCGACAGCGTGTCGTGCTCGGGCCCCACCACCCCCCGATCTTCACACGGGATCGGGGCGGGCTCAGGAGCGGCTGGACGGCCGGCGCAGCGGGACCAGGGTCGCGCGGTCGGGGGTGATCCGGATGCGGACGGCCGCGGCGGGGATGCCGAGTGCCGCGCCCACGAGGCGGCGGGCGGCGGCGTGCGCGTCGGCGAGGCGGTCGACGACGACCTGCTGGCCGCCCGGGCCGAACCGCAGCGTCCACCCGGTGGAGCCGAACGTCGCCGTCACGGCGTGCACGACGTCGGCGAGCCGGGGCATCGGCATCGTCAGCGGCTCGGCGGCTGCACGCGCCGGGCGGCGGGTCAACGGGACGAGGGTCACACCCGCACATCGCCCCGGTCTCGGAGCGGGTTAGCCGGGAAGCGAAGGATCGCCCGGTCGGGGGATCGGACGTGCTCGGACGTCCTCGGTGGACGGCTCGATCAGGACGACGATGAGCCGGACGGGGGACCGCCCTCGATGACCTGCTGGCGCGGGGCCTGCCGGGCGCGTCGGGCGTCCTCGTACTTCTGGGTCATCTGCGACTCGACCGACTCGTCGTGACGACGGCTGCGCACGCGCGCGAGGAGCAGCAGCGTGAGGCCGTGGAGGATGCCGAGCACGAGCATCACGCCGCCGAGCTGGGTGACGACGATCTGCACCGTGCCCTGGACGTCGAACGGGCGGAACGTCGAGATCAGCGCGAGGAAGCCCAGCGCGATGAGGTGGAACAGGACGCCGAGGAGGCGGTTGGTCGAGACCGCGACCTCCTCGGAGTCGAAGACGTCGCGCAGGAACCCGATCCCGGACCGCATGAGGATCTGACCCACGACCAGGGTGAGGATCGCGCCGATGACGACGATCGCCAGGTACGTGCCGGTGTCGAGCACGAGCGCTTCCCCTCCCGAGTGACGGTTCGTGAGCAGTCTCCCCTGACGGGCGATCACGCGAAACCCTCGCGACCTGCGCAACCGGGCCCTGTGTGACGGGTGAGGCGCCTACTCTGCGACGACTGTGGGCCCTCTGCGCAGCGCTGTCGTCGCGACATGCCGTGCGCTGGCGCCGCGGGTGGCGCTGCCCACGGCCGACGAGGTCGAGGCGATCGCAGCCCGGATGCTCGCCACGCCCTCGCTCGTCGTGGCCGGCCCGGTCTCGTCGGGGAAGTCGACGCTGGTCAACGCCCTGGTCGGGCGACGGGTCGCGCCCACCGGCGCGGGCGAGTGCACGGGCCTGACGGCCCACTACGTCCGCGGGCCGGTCGACCGGCTCGACGTCGTCCTCGTCGACGGCACCCGCCGGCCGCTGCCGCTGGCCGCCGGCGGGCGGGTGCCGGCCGCGGTCGGCGACCGGCTGGGCGTGCGCCCCGAGGACGTCGACCACCTGGTGGTCACCCTGACGAGTGCCGCGCTCGACGGGCTCACGGTGATCGACACCCCGGGCACCGGCTCGGCGCGGCGCCCGGCCGGACCCACGGGCGGCGCGCACGCGGACGCCGCGCTCGTGGTGCTGCCCGCGACGGCGCACCCCGGTGACCTCGACGTCCTCCCCGGTCCGGCCACCCACGGGCCCGCCGGGGTGGTGGCGGTGCTGGGCCGGGCGGACACCGTCGGCCCCGACGACGGCCGCGAACTGGCCGTCGACCTCGGCCGCCGCCTCGGCGACCGCGTCGGGCCGGTGACGCCGGTGATCGGGCTGCTCGCCGAGACGGCGGTGACGGGCGCGCTGCGCACCGAGGACGTCGGTGCGCTGCGGCTGCTCGCCGGCGCCGACCCGGCGGTGCTCGAGGTCGCGCTGCTCGACGCGGAGCTCTTCACCACCGCCGAGCTGCCCCTGCCCGCCGACGCCCGGGTGCGGCTGCTCGAGCTGCTCGACCTGCGCGGTCTCGCGCTCGGGCTCGCCCTGCTGCGGGCCGACGCGTCGGCCGGGGTCGGCGAGCTCTGCGACGCGCTGCTCGCCGCGTCCGGCCTCGCGAACCTGGTCGGGCGGCTGCACGACGAGGTCCGCGCCCGCACCGACCTTCATGCCGCGTGGGCGGGTCTCCGCGACCTCGGCGCGCTCGCCGACCGCCGGGCCCGGGCGGAGGCCGCGGACGAGGCACCCGGCGGCGAGGGCACGCGGATCGCCGACGCCGCCGGCTCGCTCGCCCGCCGGGAGGCCTTCGCCGACCGCGCGCTGCTCGCCGCCCGCGCCCGCCTGCGGGCCGGCGCGCTCGGCATGCCCGCGGAGCTGCGCGACGAGGTCGACCGGCTCGCCGCGCCCGGCCCGCCCGACGTCCGGATGGCGCACCCCGGCGCGCACCCGGTCGAGCTCGCCGGCCACGCCGCCCGGCGGGCGGCCTGGTGGCGGGCGTACGGGGCCTGGGGCGCGCCGCGACGGATCGGCGACCTCGCCCACGTCGTGCACCGCACCTACGTGCGGCTGTGGCGGGAGCTGACGGCGTGAGCTCCCCTCGAGACGTCCCCGCCGAGGTCGCGCGGACCCGCGAGGCGCTGACCACCCTGCTCGCCCGCCTCGACCCCGACGCCGCCGCCCGGGCCGCCGCGCCGGCACCCCCGGCCCGGCCGACCGTGGCGCTCGTCGGCGCCCCGGGCCGCGGCCGCGGGGAGCTGCTGGCGGCGCTGCTCGGGATCGACGCGGTGCCGGAGCGCGGCCCCGACGGCGCGGTCCGCGCCACCCACGAGCGCGTGGGTGTGCCCCTGCTCGAGGAGCTCGACCTCGTCCTGCCGCCGCGCCGGGACGACCCGGGGACGTGGCCGGTCGACGGGGCGACGGCCGCGCTGGTGCTCGCGGACGCCGCCGCGCCGCTGGGCACCGAGGAGCTCGAGGCGCTCGCGCGCGCCGCCGACCGGGTCGACACCGTGGTCTTCGCCCTCACCCACACCGAGGCGCACCGGGGCTGGCGCACCGTGCTGGAGGCCGACCGGGCGCTGGTGGCCGGGCACGTGCCGCGCCTCGCTGACGCGCCGTGGTTCCCGGTCTCGGCCGCCCTGGCGCGACGCGCTCACGATCGTGATCCGGGCGGCGCCGAGACCCTGCGCCGGCGCTCCGGTCTCGCCGCCCTGCAGCGCGAGCTGCACCGGCTGGTCGCGCGCCGCCGCCGGATGCTCGGCGAGGCCAACGCGCTGCGCCTGCTCGCCGGCGCGCTCGACGGGGTCGCCGCGCGGGCCGAGGCGACCCGGTCGGCGCTGCGCGCCCCGGCCGGCGGGGACCTCGCCCGCCGGCGCGACGAGCTGCTCGCCGCCCGGTCCTCGCTGCGCCGCGATCACCACACCCGCTGGCGCTCGGACCTCGCCGCCGCCCGGGTCGCGGCGACCGACGACCTCGCCGCCCGCGTGCGCGCGCTCGGCGTGGCGGTGCGCGCCCGGATCGACGATGCCGACCGGGCAGGGCTCGCGGCCGTGCCCCGGGAGCTCGCGGGCGAGGTCGAGGCGCTCGCCGCCGACGTCGTCACCGGGCTCGGCGCGCGGCTGCGGGAGCTGGTGGCGGCGACGCTCGCCGACCTCGTGCCCGCCGGCGAGCTGCCGTCGTTGCGGGTCGCGGAGCTCGGCGAGCCCGCGCTCGTGCCCGCGCCGCGGACCCGCCCGGCCGAGGACCGGCTGCTCGTGGTCGCCGGCGCGTCGGGCGGGCTCGGGCTCTCCCGCCTCGCGCTGCTGCCGTTGCTCGCCGTGCCGATCGCGCCGGCCGCGCTGGGCGCGGCGCTGGTGCCCGTGTCGGTGGGGCTCGGGCTGGGCGCGGCGGGCTGGGTGGCGCGCGCCCGCCGGCTGGCCGCCGACCGCGCGCACCTGCGCCAGTGGTCGGTCGAGGCGCTCGCCGAGGTGCGCGGCGACCTCGAGCGGGTGCTCGCCGACGCGCTGATCACCACCGAGCGGGAGGTCACGCTCGCCCTCGACGCCGCGCTCGAGGACCGGGCGCGCGACCTCGACGACGCGCTCGCCGCCGTGCGCCTCGCAGGCACCGACCGTGCCGAGGCCGACCGGGCCGCCGCGCGCACCGCCGCCGAGGCGCGCGAGGGCCGCGACCGGGCGGAGACGCTGCTGCGCCGGCTCGCCGAGCTGCGGGACAGGGTGGATGTGCCCGAACCGCACCCACGGGCCGCGCCGGCGACCTAGCCTCCGGGGCATGGTCGACGTGCCCGACGTCCACATCGATCCGCTGCCCGGCGAGCTGCTGGTCGGCGCGCCCGACGGTGCCCACGTGCTCGGCGCCGCCACCGTCGACAGCGACGCCGACGGCCGCCCCGACACCACCGTGGTGCCCGAGCCCGACGCGCTGGTGCTGGGCACCGACGTCGACGGTGACGCGCGGGTCGACGTGCTCACCCGCATCGGCGACGACGGCACGGCGACGACGCACGAGGTCCCCGACTGGGACGAGGGCCCGGTCCCGCCGGCGCCGATCATCGATCCGGCCACCGGTGGGTGGGTCCGCGGCGGCTGAATGCGCCGGTCGGGCGGTCGATCCGGGTAGGTTCGGCGCCTGTGCAGAGCCCCGTGACGCATGCGGTGGACGCGGACTTCCTCGCCCTGCCCCGTGCCGCGCTCGCCGACGCCGCCCTCGACGCCGCCCGCCGCGGCGGGGCCCAGCACGCGGACCTGCGCGTGCAGCGGCTGCGCAGCCAGCACCTCGAACTGCGCGACGGCCGGGTGGTGGTCGCCGCCGACCAGGAGAGCGTCGGCCTCGCCGTGCGGGTGCTGCGCGACGGGGTGTGGGGGTTCGCCGCGCACGTCGACCTCACGCCCGAGACGGCCGCGGCCACGGCCCGCCGGGCCCTCGAGGTCTCCGGCACCCTCGCCGCCCTGGCCACCGAGCGGGTGACCCTCGCCGACGAGCCGGTGCACGCCGGTGTCACCTGGGTCTCGCCGTACGACGTCGACCCGTGGGCGGTGGACGTCGCCGACAAGATCGGCCTGCTGACCGCCCGGTCGACGGCGCTGCTCGCCGCGCCCGGCGTCGACCACGTCGCCGCGAGCTGCGTGCAGGTCAAGGAGCAGACCTTCTACGCCGACACCGCCGGCACGACCACCACGCAGCAGCGCGTCCGCGTCGATCCCGACGTCACGATCACCACCGTCGACCGGGCCGCCGGCGGCTTCGAGACGCTGCGGACCCTGGCCCCGCCGACCGGGCGCGGCTGGGAGTACCTCACCGGCACGGGCTGGGACTGGGACGCCGAGCTCGCCGAGCTGCCCGACCTGCTGGCCGAGAAGGTGGCGGCGCCCAGCGTCGAGGCGGGCCCGACCGACCTCGTCATCGACCCGACCAACCTGTGGCTCGTCATCCACGAGTCGATCGGGCACGCCACCGAGTACGACCGCGCGATCGGCTACGAGGCGGCGTACGCCGGGACCAGCTTCGCCACCCCGGACAAGCTCGGGACGCTGCGCTACGGCAGCGACGTCCTCACCGTCACCGGCGACCGGACCGTGCCGCACGGGCTCGCGAGCGTCGGCTGGGACGACGACGGGGTGGCCACCGGCGAGTTCGACCTCGTCCGCGACGGGGTGCTCGTCGGCTACCAGGTCGACCGCTCGTTCGCGCCGCGCCTCGGGCTGGAGCGCTCCAACGGCTGCGCCTACGCCGACTCCGCGGAGCACGTCCCGCTGCAGCGGATGGCGAACGTGTCGCTGCGCGCCGACCCGGACACCGACCGGTCCACCGCGGCGCTCATCGACGGGGTGGAGGACGGCATCTACGTCGTGGGCGACCGCTCCTGGTCGATCGACATGCAGCGCTACAACTTCCAGTTCACCGGCCAGCGGTTCCACCGCATCCGCGGGGGCAAGCTCGTCGGGCAGGTCCGCGACGTCGGCTACCAGGCGACGACCACCGACTTCTGGGGCTCGCTCGAGGCCGTCGGCGGGCGCTCGACGTGGCGCCTGGGCGGGGCGTTCAACTGCGGCAAGGCCCAGCCCGGCCAGGTCGCGCCCGTGAGCCACGGGTGCCCGTCGGCGCTGCTGCGGCAGGTCACCGTCCTCAACACGGGGAGCGGATCGTGAGCGCGCCCGGATCGGCCCTCGTGGAGCGCACGCTCGCGATCGCGGCACGCCAGGCCCCCGACGCCGGCGCGGTCGCCACGGTCCGCGAGGTGTCCGAGGCGGTCGTGCGCTGGGCGAACTCCACGCTCACGACCAACGGGCAGACCGTCGAGCGGCGCCTCTCGGTGATCATGCTGGTGCCGCTGGACGGCGGCACGGGCGCCGGCGTGGCCACCGTGCCCGCGCCCACCGCGCTCGCGGCCGGGCCCGAGGGCGACGCAGTGATCGGCGAGGCGGTCGCCGGCGCGGTGCAGGCCGCCCGCCGGGCCGGACCCGCGCGCGACGCCGCCCCGCTGCCGGCGTCCACGGACGGCGACCCGGGCGACTGGCACGACGGCGCCGGCGAGACCTCGATGGCGGTGTTCGGGCGGCTCGCCGAGGAGCTGGGGGCGTCGTTCCGGCCCGACGAGGCGTCGTTCGGGTTCGCCGACCACCGCGTCACCACCACCTGGCTGGGCACGTCGGCCGGGGTGCGGCGGCGCTGGGTCGAGCCCGGCGGATCCGTCGAGATCAACCTCAAGGACCCCGCGACCGGCACGTCGGTGTGGGGCGGCGAGGGCGCCACCGACGTCGCGGACGTCGACGTCACCGCGCTGGTCGGGCGCCTGCGCGACCGGCTGCCGTGGGGCCGGCGCTGGATCGACCTGCCCGCGGGCCGCTACGAGACGATCCTGCCGCCGTCGGCGGTGTCCGACCTGATGATCTACATGGCCTGGTCGATGGGCGGGCGCCCGGCGCAGGAGGGCCGCTCGGCGTTCTCGCGGGCCGGCGGCACCCGCGTCGGCGAGCGCCTCGGCCCGCTGCCCCTGACGCTCGCCGGCGACCCGGCCGCGCCCGGCTTCCCCGACCTGGCCTACACCCCGGTGCTCGCGACGACGTACTCCGGCGACGAGGTCTCGGTGTTCGACAACGGGGCCACCACCGGACGCGTCGAGTGGGTCCGCGACGGCGAGGTGGCGACGCTGGCCTACCCGCGCGCCGCCGCGACCGAGTACGACGCCCCGTTCGCCGCGCCCACCGACAACCTCGTGCTCACCGGGGGCGAGGACGCGACGCTCGAGGAGATGGTGGCCTCGACCGAGCGCGGCCTGCTGCTGACCTGCCTCTGGTACATCCGCGAGGTCGACCCCTCGACGCTGCTGCTCACGGGGCTGACCCGCGACGGCGTGTACCTCGTCGAGCGCGGCGAGATCGTCGGGGAGGTCAACAACTTCCGCTTCAACGAGTCGCCGCTCGACCTCCTGCGCCGCGCCACCGAGGCGGGCACCACCGAGCGGACGCTGCCACGCGAGTGGAAGGACTGGTTCACCCGCGCCGCCATGCCCCCGCTGCGCGTCCCCGACTACCACATGACCTCGGTGTCCCCGGGCCGCTGAGGGGCTCCGCCCACGTGAGTGTTCCGGGTCGCCCCGACGACCCGGAACACTCACGTGCGCCGGAGGCGCATCATGGACGGCGTGGTCAGGTCGCTGATGCGGTACACCGCGCCGCAGGAGGCGTGGGAGGCCGACGTCCCGGTCCGCGGCGACGTGCCCGAGCTCGCGACGCTGCTCGCCGAGGGCGGCGCGCTGCTGCTCACCGGCGCCGGGATCTCCACCGACTCCGGCATCCCCGACTACCGCGGCCCGACGAGCGCCGCGCGCCGCCACGCCCCGATGACCTACGAGGCGTTCGTCGGCGATCCCGTCGCGCGCCACCGGTACTGGGCGCGCAGCCACGTCGGCTGGGCCCAGATGGCCGGCGCCCGCCCGAACGACGGGCACCGGGCCGTCGCGGCGCTCCAGCGCGCGGGCCTCGTCAACGGCGTGATCACCCAGAACGTCGACGGGCTGCACCAGGCGGCGGGCGCGCGCGACGTCGTCGAGCTGCACGGGGCGCTCGACCGCGTCGTCTGCCTCGGGTGCCGTGCGACGCCGGCCCGCACGGAGATCCAGCGGCGCCTCGAGGCCCTGAACCCCGGCTTCGACGCCCGCGCGGTCGCGATCAACCCCGACGGCGACGCCGAACTGCCCGACGCGGAGCTCGACCGCTTCACGATGACCGCCTGCCCCGGGTGCGGTGACGGACCGTTGAAGCCGGACGTGGTCTTCTTCGGTGAGTCGGTGCCCCGGCCGCGTGTCGACCTCTGTTTCTCGATGGTCGAGCGGGCAAGATCACTGGTGGTCCTCGGATCGTCGCTCACCGTGATGTCGGGCCTGCGCTTCGTGCACGCCGCGACGCGTCGTGGGCTGCCGGTCGCGGTCGTGACCAGCGGTCCGAGCCGTGCCGACGGGGTGGCGGCCGTTCGGCTGACCGGTGCCCTGGGCGAGGTCCTGCCGGCCGCTCTGGACACCCTGCGTTTGCCCGATCGGGCCTGAATCGTTCAGCTTGATCGTGGAAGTGAGGCCCCCGACAGCGCCCGGCGGTGTCGTTCTCACGAAGTCTCGTTAACGTCGAGCACCACCGACGGAGTATTCGACCGGGCACGGCGCCGTGCCCGGCGATGACTCCGTTCCCGAGGCGACCGGGGCCGCTTCGCGGTCCACGGCGTTCCGGCGAGCGAGCCAGCGACCGAGGAGACGCATGACTGCTGTTCCGACCATCCGAGGACTCGACAACCCGCCGATCCGACGCCGTGAGGTGATCGACTGGGTGGCCGAGGTCGCCGAGCTGACCACGCCGGACCAGGTCGTCTGGTGCGACGGGTCCCAGGACGAGTGGGACCGGCTGACCAAGGAGCTCGTCGCGGCCGGCACGTACACGCAGCTCGACCCGGACAAGAAGCCGAACTCGTTCTACGCCGCCTCCGACCCCGACGACGTCGCGCGCGTCGAGGAGCGCACCTTCATCTGCTCGGTCAACGAGGCCGACGCGGGGGTCACCAACAACTGGATGGACCCGGCCGAGATGAAGGCCGTGATGACCGAGCTGTACCGCGGGTGCATGGCCGGTCGCACGATGTACGTGATCCCGTTCTGCATGGGCCCGGTGAACGCCGAGCACCCCAAGCTGGGCGTCGAGATCTCCGACAGCGCCTACGTCGTCACCTCGATGCACATCATGACCCGCATGGGCCCCGAGGTGCAGAAGCGCCTCGACGAGGGCGACACGGAGTGGGTCCCGGCGCTGCACTCGGTCGGCGCGCCGCTCGAGCCCGGCCAGCAGGACGTGAAGTGGCCGTGCAACGACACGAAGTACATCAGCCACTTCCCCGACACCCGTGAGATCTGGAGCTTCGGGTCCGGGTACGGCGGCAACGCGCTGTTGGGCAAGAAGTGCTACTCGCTGCGCATCGCCTCGGCGATGGCGCGCGACGAGGGCTGGCTCGCCGAGCACATGCTCATCCTCAAGCTGATCAGCCCGGAGGAGAAGGCGTACTACATCGCGGCCGCCTTCCCGTCGGCCTGCGGCAAGACGAACCTCGCGATGCTCCAGCCCACGATCCCGGGCTGGCGCGCCGAGACCGTCGGCGACGACATCGCCTGGATGCGCTTCGGCGCCGACGGCCGCCTCTACGCGGTCAACCCCGAGTTCGGCTTCTTCGGCGTGGCGCCCGGGACGAACTGGAAGACCAACCCGAACGCGATGCGCACCATCGAGCACGGCAACGCCCTGTTCACCAACGTCGCGCTCACCGACGACGGCGACGTCTGGTGGGAGGGCCTCGAGGGCGACCCCGAGCACCTCACCGCCTGGACGGGCGACGACTGGACGCCCGGTACGGCGAAGCCGGCCGCGCACCCGAACTCGCGCTACACCGTGCCGATCTCGCAGTGCCCCGTCGTCGCGCCCGAGTGGGACGACCCGCAGGGCGTGCCGATCTCCGCGATCCTGTTCGGCGGCCGCCGCAAGACGACGATCCCGCTGGTCACCGAGTCGTTCGACTGGCAGCACGGCACCTTCATGGGCGCCACGATGTCGAGCGAGATGACGGCCGCGGCCAAGGGCGGCAAGGGCCAGGTCCGGCGCGACCCGATGGCGATGCTGCCCTTCCTCGGCTACAACGTCGGCGACTACTTCCAGCACTGGGTGGACGTGGGCAAGAGCGCGGACGCCACCAAGCTGCCGTCGATCTTCTACGTCAACTGGTTCCGCCGGGGCGAGGACAACCGCTTCCTGTGGCCCGGGTTCGGCGAGAACAGCCGTGTCCTCAAGTGGATCATCGAGCGGCTCGAGGGCAAGGCCGCCGCCACCGAGACGCCGATCGGCCACGTGCCGAGCGCCGACCAGATCGACGTCGAGGGCCTGTCCGAGCCGATGGAGGACATCGAGGCGTCGCTGCACTTCGACGCCGACGAGTGGCGCGAGGAGCTGCCGCTCATCGAGGAGTGGTTCGCCAAGATCGGCGAGAAGCTGCCGACCTCGATGCGCGACGAGCTCGAGGCCCTCAAGCAGCGCCTCGACGCGAGCTAGCCCGCTCCGCGACGAACGAACGGTGCCGTCGCTGCTCCCGAAGCAGCGACGGCGCCGTTCGTTCATCCGGGCTGCGCGCATCCGGCGCAGCGGGTACCGGCGGCCGGGCGCTCCGGGGCGCGGGACACCCGATCGCATGAACACTCGGCGCACGAATGCGCACAGAGCGCAGCATCAGCGCTTCACCTCGGCGTCACATCCGGCTTACCATCGCCCGGCTCTGCGTGAGCACGTCGATGAGGAGGCCTGACGATGACGACGTCCGCCCCACCGCCCGGGGAGTCCTCGAGCACCGCAGAGGAGTCGCCGCCCCGGGGCTGGACGGACGTCCGGTTCCGGTGGATCAACCTGCTGCTGCTGATCCCGCTCGTGTCGATCCTGCCGTTCCTGTTCAACAGCGAGGAGCCGACGCTCGCGGGGCTGCCGTTCTTCTACTGGTTCCAGCTGCTCGTCATCCCGGTCGGCATCCTCTGCACGGTCGCGGTCCACCGCCTGACCCGCCACGTCGACGAGGAGGGCGAGCAGTGAGCGGCACCCAGACCACCGAGCTGGTCATCTTCACGCTGCTCTTCCTCGGTGTCGCCGTCATGGGCTTCATGGCGAGCCGGTGGCGCCGGGCGACCGACCTCCAGCACCTCGACGAGTGGGGCCTCGGCGGGCGCAAGTTCGGCTCGTGGGTGACGTGGTTCCTGCTCGGCGGCGACCTCTACACCGCCTACACGTTCGTCGCGATCCCCGCGCTGCTGTTCTCCTCGGGCGCGCTCGGCTTCTACGCGGTGCCCTACACGATCATCGCGTTCCCGCTGGTCATGCTGCCGCTGCTGCGCCTGTGGTCGGTCTCGCGGGTGCACGGCTACGTCACCCCGGCCGACTTCGTCCGCGGCCGCTACGACTCCCCGGTCCTCGCGCTGCTCATCGCGATCACCGGGATCGTCGCGACGATGCCCTACATCGCCCTGCAGCTCGCCGGGCTCGAGGCCGTGCTGCGCACGATCGGGCTCAACGGCACCGGGTTCTGGGGCCACGCGCCGCTGTTCGTCGCCTTCGTCGTGCTCGCGGCCTACACCTACCAGTCGGGGCTGCGGGCGCCCGCGCTGATCGCGGTGGTCAAGGACATCCTGATCTACATCGTCATCCTCGTCGCGATCATCTACCTGCCGCTCAAGCTCGGCGGCTGGTCGGCGATCTTCGATGCGGGCCAGGCGAAGCTCTCGCAGCCGTCGCCCACCACCGGTCAGCCGGCGGGCTCGATCCTGCTCACGGCGAACAACCAGCTGCAGTACGCCACGCTGGCGCTGGGCAGCGCGCTCGCCCTGTTCCTCTACCCGCACTCGGTGACCGGCGTGCTCTCCAGCCAGAGCCGCGGCACGATCCGGCGGAACATGGCCGCGCTGCCGGCCTACTCGTTCCTGCTGGCCCTGCTCGCCCTGCTCGGGTACGTCGCGATCGCGGCCGGGGTGAAGCCGATCGTCAACGGCTCCACCGGGCGCGCGGACACCAACACGATCGTCCCCGTGCTCTTCGACAACCAGTTCCCGTCGTGGTTCGCCGGCATCGCGTTCGCGGCGATCGGCATCGGCGCGCTGGTGCCCGCCGCGATCATGTCGATCGCCGCGGCGAACCTGTGGACCCGCAACATCTACAAGGAGTTCCTCCACCGCAACGCGACCCCGCGCGAGGAGGCCCGCCAGGCCAAGCTCGCGTCGCTGGTGGTCAAGGTCGGCGCGGTGCTGTTCATCGTCCTCATCGACCCGCAGTTCTCGGTCGACCTCCAGCTCATCGGCGGCGTGATCATCCTGATGACGCTGCCGTCGGTGGCGATCGCGCTCTACACGCGCTGGTTCCACCGCTGGGCGCTCGTGGCCGGGTGGGTCGCCGGCCTGGCGTGGGGCATGTACCTGCTCTACGGCATCACCAACCCGAACACCGGCCGGCACTTCGGCGGCTCGGCGCTCGCGCTGGACAAGCTGTCGTTCTTCGGCTGGGCGCCCTGGGACGGGTCGAAGGTGCAGATCTACGTCGGGTTCGTGGCGCTGATCCTCAACCTCGTCGTGGCCGCCGTCGTGACGCTCGTGCTGCGCGCGGTGGGGACGCCCGAGGGCCGGGACCACACCACCGCCGCGGACTACCACGCGACCCGCGTGCCCGAGGAGACGAAGCCGGAGGCGGTGGCGAGCACGTAGGCCTGGTCCATACTCCGGCCCGTGACGGGAACCCTCGCCGACGTCTCGCCCTCGCTGGTCGCCGCCCTGGGGGTCGAGGGGTTCGACGACGTCCTGGGCGTCGGCGAGGCCCGCGGGGTCGCGCTGCTGCTCGTCGACGGGCTGGGCGCCGAGCTGCTCGACGCGCACGCCGACCGGGCGCCGGCCCTGGCCGAGCTCGCGGCGCGCGGCCGCCGGCTGGTCGCCGGATTCCCGGCGACCACCGCGGTCAGCGTCACGAGCCTCGGCACCGGGCTGTCCTCGGGCGAGCACGGGATCGTCGGCTACAGCATGGGCGTGCCGCCGCTCGACGACCCCGAGGCGCCTGCCGACGTCGTCCTCAACACGCTGCGCTGGTGCGCGCACGGCGCCATCGACCCGGTCGACCTGCGCCGCGAGCTCCCGCCCGAGCAGGTGCAGGCCGCGCCGACGGTGCTGGAGCGTGCGGCGCGGGCGGGCGTCGCCGTCACCACCGTCGCCCCGGAGATCCAGCGTCGCTCCGGGCTGACGCGCGCGGCGCTGCGCGGCGGGCGGTTCCACGGGGTGTCGGCGCTGGGCGACCTCGGCGCGGAGGTGCTCGACGCCCTGGCCACGGACGCCGCCGAGGAACGCACCTTCTGCTACGCCTACCATGGCGACCTCGACATGATCGGGCACACGCACGGCCCGGGGAGCCGGCCCTGGCGCCTCCAGCTCGCGGTCGTCGACCGCCTGGTCGCCGCGATCGCCGAGGATCTGCCGTCGGACACCGTCCTGGCCGTCGTCGCCGACCACGGCATGATCGGCACCGACCCCGGCTGGCGCATCGACATCGACACCACCCCGGCCCTGCTCGGCGGGGTGCGCCGCCTGGCCGGGGAGGCCCGGGTCCGGCACGTGTTCGTCGCCGACGGCGCCCTCGACGACGTGACCGCCGCGTGGCGCGAGGAGCTCGGCGAGGCGGCGTGGGTGCGGACCCGGGACGAGGCGATCGCCGAGGGCTGGTTCGGCCCCGAGGTCGCGGACACCGCGCGCGGGCGCATCGGCGACGTCGTGGCGGCCGCGCAGGGCAACTGGACATTGGTGCGCTCGCGCATCGAGCCGATGGAGACCGGGCTCGTCGGGCACCACGGCTCGCTCACCGACGCCGAGCAGCACGTCCCCTTCCTGCTCGCGCGCTCCTAGACTCGGGCCCGATGAGCGACGAACCGGGCGAGCCCGACGACGCCGTACGGGAGCTCGCGACGCGGGTGTTCGACCTCGCCCGTGCGGGCGATGCGGCATCGCTGGCGTCCTACGTCGACGCCGGCGTCCCCGCGAACCTGACGAACGAGAAGGGCGACACGCTCGTCATGCTCGCCGCGTACCACGGTCACGCCGACGCGGTGACCGCGCTCGTCGCCCGCGGCGCCGACGTCGACCGGCTCAACGACCGCGGGCAGTCGCCGCTCGCCGGGGCCGTGTTCAAGGGCGAGGACGCCGTGGTCCGCGCGCTGGTCGCCGGCGGCGCCGACCCGCAGGCCGGGCACCCGACCGCCATCGAGACGGCGCGGATGTTCGGCCGCGAGGACCTGCTGGAGGTACTCAGATCGCCTTGATGATGTCCTCCACGCGCACCCGCGCGTCGCCGAAGATCATCGAGGTGTTCTCGCGGAAGAACAGCGGGTTCTGCACGCCCGCGTAGCCCACGGCCATCGAGCGCTTGAAGACGACGACGTCCTTCGCCTCCCACACGCGCAGCACCGGCATCCCCGCGATCGGGCTGGCCGGGTCGTCCATCGCCGCCGGGTTGACGGTGTCGTTGGCGCCGATGACGAGGACGACGCTGGTGGACGCCAGGTCGTCGTTGATCTCGTCCATCTCGAGCACGATGTCGTAGGGGACCTTGGCCTCGGCGAGCAGCACGTTCATGTGCCCGGGCAGGCGCCCGGCCACCGGGTGGATGCCGAAGCGGACCTCGACGCCGCGCTCCTGGAGGCGGCGGGTGAGGTCGGCGACCGGGTACTGCGCCTGGGCCACCGCCATGCCGTAGCCGGGCACGATCACGACCGACGACGCGTCGGTGAGCATCGCGGCGACGTCGTCGGCCGAGACCTCGCGGTGCTCGCCCTCGACCGTGCTCGCCGACGTCCCCGACTCGACCCCGAACCCGCCGGCGATGACCGAGAGGAACGAGCGGTTCATCGCCTGGCACATCACGTACGACAGGTAGGCACCGGACGACCCGACGAGCGCGCCGGTGACGATCAGCAGGGTGTTGTCGAGCAGGAAGCCCGACGCGGCCGCCGCCCACCCCGAGTAGCTGTTGAGCATCGAGACGACGACGGGCATGTCGCCGCCGCCGATCGAGGCGACCAGGTGCCAGCCCAGCGCCAGCGCGACCGCGGTGATCGCGATCATCAGGCCGAGCGAGGGGGCCACGGTGAACCCGACGGTCAGCGCGGCGAAGGCCACCAGCGCGCCGAGGTTGAGGGCGTTCTTGCCCGGCAGCGTCAGCGGGCGCGACTTCATGCGCCCGGACAGCTTCCCGTAGGCGACGATCGAGCCGGTGAACGTCACGGCACCGATGAACACCCCGATGCCGACCTCGACGGAGTGGATGCCGAGCAGCTCCGGCGCCACGGTGGTCTGGGCCGGCCCGAGGGCCTCGACCTCGAGGTAGCCGTTCCACCCGACGAGCACCGCGGCGAGGCCGACGAAGCTGTGCAGCAGGGCGATGAGCTCGGGCATGCCGGTCATCTCGACGACGCGGGCACGCCAGAGCCCGATCCCGCCGCCGACCACCATCGCGACGGCGAGCAGCGCGACGGCACCGGCCGGGATCGACTCGGCCACCATCACCACGGTCGCGACCAGGGCGACCGCCATGCCGGCGATGCCGTAGGCGACGCCCGCCCGGGCCGTCTCGTGCTTGGACAGGCCCGCGAGGCTCATCACCGTGAGCAGGGCGGCGACGACGTAGGCCGCGGTCGCGGCGGCTCCGGCGCTCACTGGGCGGATCCCTTCGTGAACATGGCCAGCATCCGCCGCGTCACCGCGAACCCGCCGACGATGTTGATGCTGGCCAGCAGCACCGCGACGAACGCGAGCACCGAGACGACGACGCCGTGCTGGCCGAACTGCAGCAGCGCCCCGACCACGACCACCCCCGAGATCGCGTTGGTCACCGACATCAGCGGCGTGTGCAGGGCGTGGTGGACCTTGCCGATGACGTAGTAGCCGATGACGACGGCCAGCACGAACACCGTGAGGTTGGTGGCGAGCTCCGGGGGCGCGAACGCCGTCGCCACGAAGAGCAGCGCGAACGCCACCGCCACGAGCGCGTAGCGGCGCGCGGGGGACGCCGGGCGCTGCGGCTCGACAACGGGGGTCGAGGCCACCGGCTCGACCGGCACGCTTGGGGCGGCGGAGACCGGGATGGGCGGCGGCGGCCAGAGCACGTCGCCGTGGTGGGTCACGGTCATCGAGCGGATGACCACGTCCTCGAGGTCGAGGACGAGCCGGCCGTCCTTCTCGGGGACGAGCAGCTTGAGGAGGTTGAGCAGGTTGGTGCCGTAGAGCTGCGAGGCCTGGGTGGGCAGGCGGGCGGCGAGGTCGGTGTGCCCGACGATGGTCACGCCGTTCTCGGTGACGACGACCTGGTCGGCCACCGAGCCCTCGACGTTGCCGCCCTGGCTCGCGGCCATGTCGACGATGACGCTGCCGGGCTTCATGCTCGCGACGTCGGCGGCCGTGAGCAGGCGCGGCGCCGCGCGCCCGGGGATGAGGGCGGTGGTGACGACGACGTCGACGTCGGCGGCCTGCTCGCTGTAGATCTCCGCGGCGCGCGCGTCGTAGGCCTCGGAGGTGGCGCGGGCGTACCCGTCGGCGCTGGCCTCCTGCTCGACCTCGACGGCGAGGAACTCGCCACCCAGGGAGCGGACCTGCTCGGCGACCTCGGGGCGCGGGTCGGTGGCCCGCACGACGGCACCGAGGCTCGACGCCGCGCCGATGGCCGCGAGCCCGGCGACGCCGGCGCCCGCGACCAGCACCGTCGCCGGCGGGACCTTGCCCGCGGCGGTGACCTGGCCGGTGAAGAAGCGCCCGAAGCGGTGGGCGGCCTCGACGACCGCGCGGTAGCCCGCGATGTTCGCCATGGAGCTGAGGACGTCGAGCGACTGGGCGCGCGAGATGCGCGGCACCGCGTCGGTGGCCAGCACGGTGAGCCCGCGGGCGGCGAGGTCCTCGAGCACCGCCGGGTTGCGGGCGGGGCCGACCATCGCGACGAGCGTGGTCCCGGCGGCCATGCGGTCGAGGCGCTCGGCGTCGGGCGTGCGGAGCGCGAGCACCACGTCCGCCGTCCACGGGTCACCGAGCTCGGCGCCGGCGGCGACGTAGTCCGCGTCCGGGAAGCTCGCGTGCTCCCCCGCCCCCGGCTCGACGACGACCGTCGCCCCCAGGTTGGTCAGACCCACCACGGTGGCCGGGGTCGCGGCCACCCGGGTCTCGTGCTCCCCGGTCTCCCGGGGCACACCGATGCGCACGGTCGTGCTCCCTACTTCCCACCACCGGCGCCGTCGCCGGATGTTCACCGGATCATCGCCCCCACGACCATCCGTCAGGGGTGACCTTAGTCTCCTCACAGGAAACGACCGGGTGCGGGCTCGCTCACAACCGCGGACCTCCCGTGGTTCATCGCCGACGACCGTCACACCGCAACATCCGGCGGAACACGGCCGCGCCGCCGGGACGTTGCACCGGACATGCGCGATCTCGAGCTCTCGGTCCTGGACCTCTCGCCGGTGCCCTCCGGCTCGTCGACGTCGGCGGCCCTGCACGAGACCATCGAGCTCGGTCGCACCGTCGAACGCGCCGGCTACCGCCGCATGTGGCTGGCCGAGCACCACGGCATCCCGAGCGTCGCGAGCTCCAGCCCGGAGATCCTGATCCAGGCCGTCGCCGGGGCCACGAGCACCCTGCGCGTCGGGTCGGGCGGGATCATGCTGCCGAACCACTCGCCGCTGAAGGTCGCCGAGACGTTCCGGGCCCTCGCGGGCCTGCACCCGGATCGCATCGACCTCGGGATCGGGCGCGCCCCGGGCACCGACCCGCGCACCGCGATCGCGCTGCGCCGCAGCCGCGAGGCCCTCACCGCCGACGACTTCCCCGAGCAGTTCACCGAGCTGCGCGGCTACGTCGACGGCCTCCCCGCCGACCACCCCTTCGCCGGCATCGAGGCGATGCCGAACGACGTGCCGCTGCCGCCGGTGTGGATCCTCGCGTCGAGCTACTACGGCGGGCAGGCCGCGGCCGCGTTCGGCACGGGCTTCGCCTACGCCGGGCACTTCGGCGGCGCCGACCCGGGCGAGGCGACGCGCATCTACCGCCAGCAGTTCCGGCCCAGTGACGCCGCCGGCGCGCAGGACCCGCACGTCATCCTCGCCGCCGCCGTGATGTGCAGCGAGGACGCCGAGCGCGCCCGCGCGATGGGCCGCGCCCACTCGCTGTCGATGGCGCGCCTGCGCACCGGCAACCCGGGCCCGCTGCCCAGCCCCGAGGAGGCCGTCGCCCACGACTGGAGCGCCATCGAGCTCCAGGTCGAGCAGGGCATGGCCTCGAAGATGACCGCCGGCACCCCCGACGAGGTCCGCGCCGACCTCGAGCGACGCGCGCAGGAGGCGGACGCCGACGAGATCATGATCGTCAGCCCGATCCACGACGTCGCCGAGCGCCGCCGCTCCTACGAGCTGATCGCCGACGCCTTCGGCGTGACGGGCGCGACGGCGGATCGGGCAGCCGTAGCGTCCGTGTAACCGCCCGGAAACGCCCCGCCCGCAGCGTAGGGGCATGGCCGGGCCCCACCTGCCGATCTCCGGATCGGCGCCCGAGCAGGGCGTCAGCACCCACTGTCCGTACTGCTCGCTGCAGTGCGCGATGACGTTGACCCCGCGCGAGCACGGGGCGGGCCCAGTCCTCGAGGTGGCGGGCGCGCCCTTCCCGACCAACCGGGGCGGGCTGTGCGAGAAAGGTCAGTCCTCGGCCGAGCTGCTCGCGCACCCCGACCGCCTGACGACCCCGCTGGTCCGCGACGGTTCCGGCGCTCGCGACGAGCCGTTCCGCGCGGCGAGCTGGGACGAGGCCCTGCAGCGGATCGCCGACGCTCTGACCGTGGCCCAGGAGCGGTTCGGGCCGGACGCCGCGGGCCTCTTCGGCGGCGGCGGGATGACGAACGAGAAGGCCTACCAGGCCGGCAAGTTCGTCCGCGTCGCGCTGCGCAGCGCCTCGATCGACTACAACGGCCGGTTCTGCATGTCCTCGGCCGCCGCGGCGGCGACCAAGGCCTTCGGCGTCGACCGCGGGATGCCCTTCCCGCTCTCCGACATCGCGCGCGCCGACACCGTCCTGCTCGTCGGCTCGAACCCCGCCGACGTCATGCCCCCGGCCATGCGCTGGTTCGCCGCCGGACGCGAGCGCGGTGCCCGGCACCTCGTCGTCGACCCCCGCTACACCGCCACCGCCGCCGCGGCCGACGTCCACCTGCAGCCCGTGCCCGGGACGGACCTCGCGCTGGCCAACGGCCTGCTGCACCTCGCCGTGAAGCACCGCCTCGTCGACACGGCCTACATTGCCGAGCGCACCACCGGCTGGCCCGCCGTCAAGCGCGCGGTGCGCCAGTACTGGCCCGACCGCGTCGAGCGGATCACCGGCGTGCCGGTGCGCGTGATGGAGCGCGCGGTGCGGGTGCTCGCCGAGTCCCGCGCCACGATCATCCTGTCCGGCCGCGGCGCCGAGCAGCACGCCAAGGGCTCGGACACCGCGCTGGCCTGGATCAACCTCGCGCTCGCCCTGGGGCTGCCCGGCCGCCCCTTCTCCGGCTGGGCGACGATGACCGGCCAGGGCAACGGGCAGGGCGGGCGCGAGCACGGGCAGAAGGCCGACCAGCTGCCCGGCTACCGGATGCTCGCCGACCCCGCGGCCCGCGAGCACGTCGCGGGCGTCTGGGGCGTCGACCCCGACGAGCTCCCGCAGCCCGGCGTCTCGGCCTACGAGATGCTCGACCGCCTCGGCACCGACGGCGGTGTCCGCGCCCTGGTGGTGATGGCGTCCAACGTCGCCGTGTCCGCGCCGAACGCCGCCCACGTGCGCGAGCGCCTGCGCGCCCTGGACTTCCTCGCCGTCTCCGACATCTTCCTGTCCGAGACCGCCGAGCTCGCCGACGTCGTCCTGCCCACCACCCAGTGGGCCGAGGAGGACGGCACGATGACCAACGTCGAGGGCCGCGTACTGCGCCGCCGGCGCGCGGTGGACGCGCCCGAGGGCGCCCGCAGCGACCTCGCCGTCCTCGCCGACCTGGCCGGCCGCCTCGGACGCGGCGAGTACTTCGACGACGACCCCCGCACCGTCTTCGACGAACTGCGCCGCGCCAGCGCCGGCGGGAAGGCCGACTACGCCGGGATCACCTGGGAGCGGATCGAGGCCGAGCGCGGGGTGTTCTGGCCGTGTCCCTCCGAGGACCACGAGGGCACCCCACGGCTGTTCCGGGACGGCTTCCCGACGCCCGACGGGCGGGCGCGCTTCCACGTCGTGCACCACCGCGACGCCGCCGAGACGCCGGACGACGAGTTCCCGTACCGCCTGACCACCGGGCGCAGCCGCGCGCACTACCAGTCGGGCACGCAGACGCGGCGCACCAAGGCGCTGCTCGACGCCGAGCCGGAGCCCACGGTCGAGGTCCATCCCGACCTCGCCGCGCGTCTCGGCGTGGCCGACGGCGGTGACCTCCTGCTGCGCACCCGCCGCGGCAGCGCGCGCCTGCGGGTGCGCCTGACCAGCACGATCCGTCCCGACACCGTCTTCGCGCCCTTCCACTGGGCGGGCGAGCAGACGATCAACGACCTCACGAATCCCGCCCTGGACCCGGCGTCGCGGATGCCGGAGTTCAAGGTCTGCGCGGTCGAGCTCACGGCCGTCCCCACCACGACCCGGGAGGACGCATGATGACCACGCCACGGTTCCTGCAGGGCGCGTTCGCGTTCGAGGGGCAGGGCCTCGACAAGCCGGCTCCCCTGCACCCCACACTGACCTACACCGTGCCCGAGGGCGTGACCGGCCAGGTGCTCTACGTCCGCGCCGGCAACTCCTCCGACGAGCTGGCCTCGGTCGTCCTCGTGTTCGACGGCGCCCCGGCCCGCTGGTTGCCGGTCGGCGCCAGGGCCGACATGCACGTCTCCCTGCGCGTCGTCGAGGACCTCCTCGCCGGGACCACCGTCGAGGTGCACTACACCGCGCCGGCGGGCACCACCGGCACGCTCGTCGTCGACTGCGGCCTGGTGGAGGTCTGATGACGCAGATCGCGGAGCGTCCGGAGACCGAGCAGACCACCCCACCCCGCAGCCGGCTCGTCGTCGTCGGCAACGGCATGTCGGGAGCCCGCGCCCTCGAGGAGATCCTCGCGCGCGGCGGCGGCGACCGGTTCGCGATCACCGTCTTCGGCGACGAGCCCTACGGCAACTACAACCGCATCCTGCTCTCCGAGGTGCTGGCCAACGCCGCGGGAAGCGTCGTCGACAACGAGGACGCCGACGACGAGATCTACCTGAACCCGCTCGACTGGTACGCCGACAACGGGATCACGTTGCACGCGGGCGTGCGGATCGTGCGCATCGACCGGCACGCCAAGGTCGTCCTCGGCGACGACGGCTCGGTCACGCCCTACGACACGCTCGTGCTCGCCACCGGCAGCCGCTCGTTCTTCCCGCCCATGGAGGGCATGTGGGCGTCGAGGACGGCGCTCACGCGCGGCGTCTTCGGCTTCCGCTCGCTGGACGACGCGACGTCGATGCTGGCCCACGTCAAGGACCACCGGACCGCGGTGGTCATCGGCGGCGGGCTGCTCGGGCTCGAGGCCGCCGCGGGCCTGCAGGCGCACGGCGTCGCGGTGCACGTCGTGCACCCCACCGAGGTGCTGATGAACCAGCAGCTCGAGGCCGAGGCGTCCAAGGTCCTGCGCTCGAAGCTGCAGGACCGGGGCATGCACATGCACCTCGGGGTGAAGACGTCCGAGATCCTGACAGAGAACGGCAGTGTCTCGGGCGTCCGCTTCACCGACGGCTCCGACCTCGCGTGCGACATGGTCGTCGTGACCGCCGGCATCCGCCCCAACATCGGGCTCGCGATGGTCTCGGGCCTCGAGACCCAGCGCGCGATCGTCGTCGACGACAAGATGCGCTCGGTCGACGACGACGACATCTACGTGGTCGGCGAGTGCGCCCAGCACCGCGGCGAGGTCTACGGCGTCGTCGGGCCGCTCTGGGAGCAGGCGGCCGTGCTCGCCGACGTGGTGACGGGCGCGGACCCCGACGCCGAGTACCACGGCTCGCGGCTGGCGACGAAGCTCAAGGTCGCCGGCGTCGACGTCGCGCAGATGGGCGTCAAGACCCCCGAGCGGTCGTCGGACGAGTTCGTGCAGTTCTCCGAGACCGGGCGCGGCGTCTACCAGACCGTGGTCATCCGCGACGGCACGCTGATCGGGGCGACGCTGGTCGGGGACGTCAGCAAGGTCGCGGCGCTGACCCAGGCGTTCGACAGCCGCTCGGCCCTGCCCGAGGAGCGGATCCAGCTGCTCTTCGACCTCGGCAGCGCCGACGACTCCTCCGCGGTCGCCGACCTCCCCGACGACACGCAGATCTGCAACTGCAACGGCGTCTCCAAGGGCGACCTGATCGCGTGCGTCGAGCACGGCGCCGAGTCGGTCTCGGCGTGCACGGCGCAGACGCGCGCCGGCAAGGGGTGCGGGTCGTGCAAGGGCCTCGTGAAGGAGGTCGTCGAGGCGGCACTGGGCGGGGCCGGCGCCGAGGACCCGGCCGACTCGTACTACGTGCCGGGCATCCCGCTCGACAAGCCGACCCTGATGCGAGAGATCCGCGCCCGCGAGCTGAAGAGCGTGTCGGCGGTGTTCGCCGCGCTCGCCCCGGAGGGCCGCGAGCACGTCGGGTCGAAGATGGGGCTGACCGCGCTGCTGCGGATGATGTGGCCGGACGACGTCGTCGACGAGCGCGACGGCCGGTTCATCAACGACCGGGTGCACGCCAACATCCAGCGCGACGGGACGTTCTCCGTCGTCCCGCGGATGTCGGGCGGCGTCACGTCGCCGGAGCAGCTGCGGCGGATCGCCGACGTCGCCGAGAAGCACGAGATCCCCATGGTCAAGCTGACCGGGGGCCAGCGCATCGACCTGCTCGGCGTGCCCAAGGAGAAGCTGCAGGAGGTGTGGGCCGACCTCGACATGCCGTCGGGCTGGGCGTACGGCAAGAGCTTCCGCACCGTGAAGACCTGTGTCGGCACCGACTTCTGCCGCTTCGGTCTCGGCGACTCCACGCAGCTCGGCATCGACCTCGAGGAGCGCTACAAGGGCGTCGAGGGCCCGGCGAAGATGAAGCTCGCGGTCTCCGGCTGCCCGCGCAACTGCGCGGAGTCGATGGTCAAGGACGTGGGGCTGGTCGCCGTCGAAGGCGGCGAGTGGCAGATCTACGTGGGTGGCGCCGCGGGGGCGACGATCCGGAAGGGCGACATCCTCGCCACCGTCGACTCCCACGAGGAGGCCATCCGGCTCACGGGCCGGTTCCTGCAGTACTACCGGGAGCACGCCAACTGGCTGGAGCGCACGTACGACTTCGTGCCGCGGATGGGCCTGGAGTACCTGCAGGCGGTGATCGTCGACGACACCGAGGGCATCGCCGCCGAGCTCGACGCGCGCATGCAGGAGACGGTCGACCGCTACTCCGACCCGTGGGCCGCCGACCAGCAGGAACGCACGCCCGGCCAGTTCCACGACGCGCTGCCGCTCGTGCCGCTGCCGCAGGTGCCCGTGCGATGAGCGTCGAGGCGAAGCTCGGGCCCGTCGGCCAGATCCCCCTCGGTGAGGGGCGCGCGTTCCTCGTCGGCGACGAGCCGGTGGCGGTGTTCCGTCCGCGCTCCGGCGGGCTGTACGCGCTGCGGGCGATCTGCCCGCACCGCGGCGGGCCGCTCGCGGACGGTCTCACCGACGGCGAGGTGGTCATGTGCCCGCTCCACCACCACCAGTTCGCGCTCGCCGACGGGACCTGCCGCACCGGCGCCGACGACGTCGCGGCCTACCGGGCGACCGAGGAGGACGGTGAGCTGGTGGTCCGCCTGGGATGACCGAGAATGCCCGCATGCCCCCGGTGCCCCAGTACCTCGACGAGATCACCCGGCACACCAAGGCGTTCTCGGACGCCGTGCGTGCCGCCGGGCACGCCACGCCCGTGCCGTCCTGCCCGGACTGGACGGTGCGCGACCTCGCCGACCACCTCGGCGGCGTGCACCGCTGGTGCACGGTGACCGTCGGCAACCCGGGGACGAAGCTGAAGCGACGCGGGGCCACGGCCCCGCCGATGCCCGACGACGAGGCCGAGGTCTCGCTCTGGCTCCTCGAGGGCGCCGCCGCGCTGACCCAGGCGATCCGCGACGCCGGCGAGGACACGCTGGTCGGCGGCTTCGGGACCATGGTGCCGGTGTCGTTCTGGGCGCGGCGGCAGTGTCACGAGACGCTGGTGCACCGCGCCGACGCCGAGCGCGCGGCGGGCCGTCCGCTGCTCGCCGACGTCGACCCGGTGATCGCGGCGGACGCCGTCGACGAGCACCTCGCGATGGTCGCCATGGGGGCGTCGCGGCGCGAGGGGCTGCGCGCCGACGGCGCGACGCTGCACCTGCACGCCACCGACGAGGGGCTCGGCGACGCGGGCGAGTGGGTCGTGACGCTCGGCGCGGACGGCCCGACGATCGAGCGCGCGCACCGCAAGAGCGACACCGCCGTGCGCGGTCCCGCCCGGGCCCTGCTCACCGTGCTGACGAACCGCGAGAGCCCCGAGGTCGCCGGTGTCGACGTCCTCGGGGCTCCGGACCTGCTCACGCTGTGGCGCGAGCACGGCGGTGTCTAGCTACAGGTTGCCGGTGAAGACGGCCGGGTCGTGGCTGAACGACGGGGTGACGTCGACCTGGGCCTCGCCGGTGTTCGCGGCCGTGGAGAACGCCAGCTCATAGGTCAGGCTGCGGCCGGGCTGGAGCTGGTTCTGGGGGGGCGTGCCCGTCTCGGCGTCGAAGATCTGGGAGGCCGGCGCGCCGCCCGTCGACATCGCGGCGTGGAGCAGCACCGGGTCGAACGCGGCGCCGGTGTTGTTCGTGACGCGGATGGTGACGCTGTACGCGTAGGGGTTGGTGTTCCCGGCGGCGTAGCTCGAGGGGTCGTAGGAGGTCGGCTCGCTCACCGTGACGGCGAGGCCGTCGGCGTAGGTGAAGGTCTGACCGAAGGCGACGGCGGAGGTCGCCGGGGCCGGCGCGGAGGCGGGCGGGGTGCCGGCGCCGATCGAGGACAGGTCCTCGTTCAGCTGGGTCACGGCGTTCGCGACGATCACCAGGCCGGTGATCCCGAGCGCGATCGCGAGCACGCACGCGATGACGCCGGCGACGGCGGTCCTGATGTTGGTGGCGACGCGCTTGCGGGCCCGGGTGACGCCGACGAGGCCGAGCACGAGCCCGACCAGGCCCAGCAGGATCGCTCCGAAGCCGAGCAGCGGGATCATCCCGACGACCAGGCCGCAGAGGCCGAGCACCAGGCCGGTGATGCCGAGGCCGTTGCGCGGGGCCGGCATCGGGACCATCGGGCCCGCCGGGACCATCGGGGCCTGCGGCGCCATCGTCGCCGGCCGCATCCGGGCGGCGTCGAGCGCGGCCCGCGGGATGGGCGTGGTCGGGGCGTCGACGACCGACGCCTCGGCGGCACGGCGGGACGGGCGCGGAGTGACCGTGATCGGTCCCGACGGGTGCGGCTCGTGGCCGAAGCCCTGCGCTCCGGAGGGAGCGCGGTGGCGGGGCGGCTGGACGACGGTCATGGCTGGTATCCCCCGACGAGATGTGTGGTGACCGCCGTTCGGCGGTCTTGCCGCACATGTCGTCGGGGGACCCCGGCCGTTAGCACCCGTCACCGGAACGAGTGAGGGCCCTCCGCCGTCTCGGCCGTGCACGGCGTCACGAGCGGCCGGCTCCGGAGGCGCCGCGGGGCCGGAGGAGCCGGCTCCGGCTCCGGCTCCTCCAGCACCACCACGCGCAGCCAGCGCCCGGCGATGGGCTCGATCCGCACGCCACGGCCACCCACGGCCTCCGCCACCCGACGGGCCGGCGCGAGCAGGTCCGACGGGACCATGCCCGGCATCAGCTCGACGGTGAAGGTCACCGGCGGACCCATCACCACCCCGCCGATGCGCGGGGTCGTGATCGTGACGCCGGCCGCCACGTGGGTCTTCGTGCGCACGCCCGTGAACTCGGCCGCGGCCCGGAACTCGCGACGCACCTCGGACTCGAACGCCCGGGCGATCGCCTCCTGGCGTCGCGCTGCGGCGCCACCGCGGAAGGACGGCATCAGAGGAATGGACACGGTGCGGAAGATCCAACTCATGGTCGCCCCCTTTCGAGCGCAGAGGATCGACGCGCGAAGAATGGCGTCGACGACGGCAGAGAATTGCCGGGAGAATGGCGCAGACATGCGCGTCCGACCGCGGAGCGGGGACCATGAGCAGCAGGGACGTCCGGAGACGGACGTTCAGAAGCGTGCGCGGAGCGGGCGAGGCCTCAGCAGACCGCGGACACGGGTCGGACCTCGATGACGGTCGCGAAGCGATATCCGTCGGTCGTCGTCAACATCATCAGGTCCTCCTCTCCGTGTACGAGGAGGACATTAGAGCGCGCGAGGTGGCGCTGTCCACGATTTCCGCAGAATTCGCGGGACGATTCTTCGACAGATCTCAGAGCGTGAGCACGAGCTTGCCGAACGTGGATCCCTTCTCCAGTTCGCGGTGGGCCGACGCCGCCTCCTCGAGGGGGAACGTGCCGGCGACGCGCACGCTCAGCGCGCCCTCGGCGAGGAGCCGGGCGATGCCGGTGAGGGCGATGCCGTCGGGCTCGACCAGGAAGTCGGTGACCCGCTTGCCCTCGGCGTGCGCCTGCTCGGTGAGGCCCTCGGGCACGCCGGAGGGCACGCAGACGAGCAGCCCGCCGGGGCGCGTCACGGCGAGCGAGGAGGGGCCGTTGACCTCGGTGAGGTCGACCGCGACGTCGATGTCCCGGGTCGCCCGGGCCACGTCCTGCGTGTGGTGGTCGATCGCCTCGTCCAGACCGAGCGCGGCGAGCTCGGCGTGCTTGGACGCCGAGGCCGTCCCGACGACGTATGCCCCGCGCGTCTTCGCGATCTGCACCGCGAGGTGGCCGACGCCCCCGCCCGCGGCGTGCACGAGGACGCGCTGGTCGCACTGCACGTCGGCGGTGTCGACGACGATCTGCCAGGCGGTCAGCGCGGCGAGCGGGGTGGCCGCGGCGGTGACGTCGTCGACGCCGTCGGGGATGTGCGCGAACTGCCGGGACGGCGCGGTGACGTACTCGCCGTAGCCCCCGGCCTCGCGCGGGAACCACGGCATCCCGAACACCCGGTCGCCGACCGCGAACCGCGTCACGCCCATGCCCACGGCGTCGACCACCCCGGCGACGTCCCAGCCGACCGTGAAGGGCGGCGCGGTCATGTCGTCACCGAGCCCGGCGCCGCCCGCGCGGACCTTGGTGTCGACCGGGTTCACGCCGGCGGCCGTCACGCGCACCCGGATCTCGGTCGGGATCGGCTCCGGGACCGGGGCGTCGGTGACGTGCAGGACCTCGGGTCCGCCTGCCGTGTCCTGGGTGATGCGGCGCATGTCCCCGGCGTGCCCCGGACCCGTCGTGCGCACACCCTGAGCAGGCCGGAAGTCGCGTGAGGTCGATTAGTAAACTGGAGTGATGCAGTCCGACCCCGGCACACGCGTGCCCGAGAAGCCGACCCTCGATGGCCTCGAGGACCGGTGGGCGGACGTATGGGAGAACGAGGGCACCTACGCGTTCGACCGCTCCGCGACGCGCGAGCAGGTGTTCTCCGTCGACACCCCGCCGCCGACGGTGTCCGGGTCCCTGCACGTCGGGCACGTGTTCAGCTACACGCACACCGACATCGTCGCCCGCTTCCAGCGCATGCGCGGCAAGCAAGTCTTCTACCCCATGGGCTGGGACGACAACGGGCTGCCGACCGAGCGCCGCGTGCAGAACTTCTACGGCGTGCGCTGCGAGCCGAGCCTGCCCTACGACCCGGACTTCACCCCGCCCGAGAAGCCCGGCAAGCAGCAGATCCCGGTCTCGCGCAAGAACTTCGTCCAGCTGTGCGAGACGCTGACCGCCGACGACGAGAAGGCCTTCGAGGCGCTCTGGCGGCGCAACGGCCTGTCGGTCGACTGGTCGCACGGCTACCAGACCATCGATGCCCGGGCGCGCGCGATCAGCCAGCGCGCCTTCCTGCGGAACGTCGAGCGCGGCCAGGCGTACGTGTCGATGGCCCCGACGCTGTGGGACGTCACCTTCCGCACGGCGGTCGCGCAGGCCGAGCTCGAGGACCGCGAGCACACCGGCGCGTGGCACCGGATCGCGTACCACGGCGCCGACCAGGACGTCTTCATCGAGACGACGCGCCCTGAGCTGATCCCCGCGTGCGTCGCGCTGATCGCGCACCCCGACGACGAGCGCTATCAGGCGCTGTTCGGCACGACCGTGCGCTCGCCGCTGTTCGACGTCGAGGTCCCGGTGCTCGCGCACCCGGCCGCCGAGATGGACCGCGGCGCCGGCATCGCGATGTGCTGCACGTTCGGCGACCTCACCGACGTCCAGTGGTGGCGCGAGCTCGACCTGCCCAACCGCACGGTGATCAACCGCGACGGCCGCCTGCTGCGCGAGACCCCCGACTGGATCACCTCGGAGCAGGGCCGCGCCCGCTACGAGGAGATCGCGGGCGCCACGGTGTTCTCCGCCAAGGAGCGGATCGTCGCCATGCTCACCGACACCGGCGAGCTCAGCGGCGACGTCCGGCCCGTCACGCGCCCGGTGAAGTTCTACGAGAAGGGCGACAAGCCGCTCGAGATCGTCTCCAGCCGCCAGTGGTACATCCGCAACGGCGGCCGCGAGGACCGTGTCCGCGAGGAGATGCTCGAGCGCGGTCGCGAGCTGCAGTGGCACCCCGAGTACATGCGCCACCGCTACGAGGACTGGGTGCGCGGCCTCAACGGCGACTGGCTCGTCAGCCGCCAGCGCTTCTTCGGGGTGCCGGTGCCGGTCTGGTACCCGCTCGACGGCGAGGGCGAGGTCGTCCCCGACAAGCCGCTCGTCCCGGACGACGAGGCGCTGCCGATCGACCCGACCACCGATGTCCCGCCCGGGTACACCGCCGACCAGCGCGACGTCCCGGGCGGGTTCACCGGCGACCCGGACGTCCTCGACACCTGGGCCACCTCGTCGCTGACCCCGCAGATCGCGGGGCGGTGGAGCGTCGACGACGACCTGTTCGCGCGCGTCTTCCCGATGGACCTGCGCCCGCAGGGCCACGACATCATCCGCACCTGGCTGTTCTCGACGGTGCTGCGCAGCCACCTCGAGCACGACAGCCTGCCGTGGGCGCACGCGGCCCTGTCCGGCTGGATCCTCGACCCGGACCGCAAGAAGATGTCCAAGTCCAAGGGCAACGTCGTGACGCCCATGGACCTGCTCGTCGAGTTCGGCTCGGACGCGGTCCGGTACTGGGCGGCCGGCGGGCGGCCGGGCGTCGACACGGCGTTCGACCGCGGCCAGATGAAGGTCGGCCGACGGCTCGCGATGAAGCTGCTCAACGCCTCGAAGTTCATCCTCGGCGTCGGGGTCCCGGCCGGCGAGCCCGACGTGTCCGCGGTGTCGACACCGATCGACCGCGCGCTGCTGGCCCGCCTCACCGAGGTCGTGGAGAAGGCCACCGCGGCCCTCGAGAACTACGACTACGCGGTCGCCCTCGAGATCACCGAGCAGTTCTTCTGGTTCTTCTGCGACGACTACCTCGAGCTGGTCAAGTCCCGCGCCTACGGCGAGTTCGACGAGGCCGGGCGCGACTCGGCCCGCGCGACGCTCGCGGCCGCGCTGCGGGTGCTGCAGCGGCTGTTCGCGCCGGTGCTGCCGTTCGTGGCCGAGGAGGTCTGGTCGTGGTGGCAGGAGGGCTCGGTCCACCGCGCCGCCTGGCCGGACATCCACGAGCTCGCGACGTCCGCCGAGGTCGACCCGCAGGTCCTGACCATCGCCTCGGACGTCATCGGCGGCATCCGCCGCGCGAAGTCCGAGCAGAAGCTCTCGATCCGCACCGAGGTCGAGAGCCTCTCGGTCCAGGCCGCACCGGCCGCGCTCGAGGCGCTGCGCGAGGCCCTGTCCGACGTGCGCGCGGCGGGCCGGGTGCGTGACGTGGAGCTGGTCGTGTCACCGGACGGCGAGCTCGTCACCACCGTCGGCGGCCCGACGGCCTGAGCCGGTGGACGACCTCCTGGCGTGGGTCACCGACCCCGACGCCGGCTGGAGCGTCGGGACCTTCGGGGCGCTCGCCGAGTTCCTGCGGGATCCCGACGAGCCGGCATCCGTCTCGCGGACGCCCGGGCGGGCGACCGTCGTCACCACGCGCGGCGGCGTCGACGTCCACCCCACCGGCGACGTCGTGCCGCTGGCGTGGGAGCGCCGCGCCGGCGACAGCTGGAGCCAGGCCGTCGCGCTGTGTATGCCCGCGGACGGCGCCGGGCGTTCGGTGATCACCGAGCTGGGCCCGGATGTCGACGCCCTGCGCCCCGAGGACCGCGACGCCGTGCTCGTCGACCTCGGCGTCGGCGCGCCGCACCTGGCGGCCTGCGTGCGGACGAGCGATGCGGCATTGCTGGCATCGCTGCGCGCCGTGGAGGGGCGCCCGCTCGCCGAGGCGGGTGCGGTGGCCGGCCTGCTCGTCGAGGCCGGGCCGCACCGGGTGTTCCGGACGGCGGTCGCGCGGCTCGAGGTGTTCACGCCGATCCCGCCGCCCGACGGGACGAGCCCGGACGGGCCGCACACCCACCTGCTCCCGCGTCTGCTCGCGGCCGGGCGGACCCACGCGGCCACCGACCCGATCCCGGCCGGCCGCGCGCCCGGGGCGACGCTGCACCTGCCCCACCCGACGCGGACCGTCGAAGGCCGGCCGATCCCGCCGCGGCCCGAACATCACCGGCGCGCGCAGGAGACGCTCGTCCGGTACGGCGAGCCGTCGGCGGTCACGGCGAGGGCGGCGGTGGCCGAGGCGCTGGCGACGTCGGCCGAACCGCCACCGTGGGCGCTGTCGCGCGACCACCGGGCGACCGTGGAGCTGGCGCTACGACAGGCGGAGGAGCTGGAGCCCACGCACCCGCACCTCGGGGCGTGGCGAGCCCGGGTGCCGCGGGAGCGCTCGGAGAGCGAGGGTCAGCCGCTCACCCACGACCCGGCGCAGGGATGACGCGCGCCGAGCCGCGTGGCGGGTCAGTCCTGGAGCTCGGACTGCGGCGTGATCGCGAAGCGGAACTCGTCCCCTTCGCCGCGCTCGGCGTCGGGCACCCGCTCGACGTCGAGGACCTTGTCGTCGAGAGCCGACGCGGCCTGGGGCTCGAGGAAGATGACGGCGCCGCCGCCCTCGAGCACCGTGTCGTCCGCGGCGGGCGTCGGGGCCACCGAGAGCTCGAGGCCCTCCTCCGCCATGTTCGGGGTGGCCGCGATGCGCAGACCCGACCCCTCGGGCATCTCGTTGGACTCGAGGATGGACGAGATGGCCTCGGCCGCCGTCTCCGTCAGTGCCAGCATGCCTCGTTACCATACGGGTCACGGATTGGTCACGCACGCGGATGCGCGAGCCGTCACGCGACGGAAATCCCCAGCTCCACGCCCGAACACGGAGGGGAACGACAGGATGGCCCTCCCGGTGAGCCCTGATCCCACCGATCGGCGCGCTGCGGTGCTCCGAATGCTCGAGGAGTCACCAGACGGGCTGACCGACGCCGCCCTCGCCGGGCAACTCGGTGACGGTGTCCGTCCCCAGACCGTCAACCAGCTCTGCCGCCGCCTCGTCGCCGAGGGCGTGCTGGAACGCGTCGGTACCCGCCCGATCCTCAACCGCCTCCCCGCCCCGAAGCCGCGCCGCGGACGTCGTCCGGCGTCGTCGAAGAACGGGACGGCGGCGCCCGCCGTCTCCGAGCCGACGTCCGGAGCGACCGCGACGTCGCCGAAGCGCCGAACGCGCACGAAGACGGAGACGGACCCGGCCCCGGAGGTCGTCCTCTCCCCACCAGATGCTTCGGAAACCGGAGCATCTGCCGAGACCGAGCCGGCACCCGTGGCGGCCGCACCGCCGAAGCGCCGGACCCGCACGAAGACCGAGGCGCCGCCGGCACCCGAGGCTGTCCTCTCTCCGCAAGACGCTTCGGAAACCGAAGCATCCGTCGCCACCGACCCCCCTCCCGGAGCGGCGCCGAAGCGCCGTACGCGCAAGAAGGCCGAGGCGACACCGGACCCGGCACCGGAGGCCGTCCTCTCCCCACAGGACGCTTCGGAAGCCGAAGCATCCGTCGAGACCGGGCCGGCGGCGCCGGTCGAGCCCGTCACCATGCAGGAGGCGGCGCGCAGCGACGGCGGGGTGAGCGCGAACGGTCAGGGCTCGGCGCCGGTCGCGGACGAGCCGGTCGAGGGCTCGGCGTCGTTCGGCCCTCCGCCGTACGACGCGCTGCAGGCGTGGTCGCGGGTGGTCAACGTGCAATCCCTCGTGGCCGACTGGCTCGTGCGGCGGGGCGCGACGCTGCGGTGGGCGTCGGCCGACGGCAACGGCCCGGCGCGGGACCTCATCGCGTCACTCGACGGCGACGACGTCCACGTCGAGGTCACGGGCTGGCCGTCGGACGGGGCACGGACGCACCCGACGACCATCGCCGGCGACTGGTTCTCCGCCGCCGAGCACGCCGCCACCGAGCGGCGGCGAGCCCACCCGCGGGCGCGGATCGTCATCGCGCTGCCCGACACCCGGCGCTACCGCAGCCTCACCGAGCAGCGCGCGGCATCGCTGGACGGCGCGCGGGCCGAGGTCTGGTTCGTCGACCCGGCGGGGGCCGTGCACGCGAGGTGAGGCTTGCCTGCCGGTTGTCCCGGGCGAGGTCCGGGTACGACCGAGCACGCCACCATGCGAACGAGAGGTATCCATGTCCGCCGACATCACCGAGATGATCCTCGACGACCACGACTGGTTCCGGCGCCAGTTCCTGCACCTCGCCGACCTGCGGGAGCAGACCGAGGAGGCCGAGAAGGTCTGGAACTCGCTGGCCGTCCAGCTCGAGATCCACGCCTCCGCCGAGGAGCAGCACTTCTACCCGTCCATGGCCCGCCGCATCGACGACGAGGACGCGTCGGCCACCGAGGACGCGATCGGCGACCACGACGAGATCCGCGAGGGCACCGAGAAGGCGCGCAACGCCGAGGTCGGCAGCCAGGAGTGGTGGGACGCCATCGACGAGACCGACAAGGCGAACAACCACCACATGGCCGAGGAGGAGCGCGACGACCTCGCGCCCTTCCGTAAGGAGACGACGCTGGCGTTCCGCCAGGAGCTCGGGGCGAAGTTCGAGCAGTTCAAGGTCGAGCACGCCGAGGGCCGCGGGCTGTCGTTCGAGGAGAAGGACCCCGAGAAGTACGTGGAGGCCGTCACCTCCTGAGCACGGAGCTCAGCGGCCGCCCTCCCCGCCGAGCCGGTCGAAGCCGACCGGCACCACGGGCGAGAGCGTGCCCGCGTCCGCGGCCGGCACGACGGCGGGGTCGGGGGCGGTGGCCAGCACGGTCCCCGCCCCCGCCAGGCTCAGCAGGAGGAGGCCCGCGAGCGCCGGCACGGCCCAGATCGGCGTGCGGTCGCGCCCCGACGTCGCGCGCGGGACGGGGACCACCGCCGACTCGCGCGGCGGGACGGCCTCGCGGCCGGGGACGCGGATGCCGTCGGTCGGCGTCGGGTCGTCGACGAAGTGCGGGCGCGGCAGGACCAGCGCCGCCGCCCCCTCCAGCGAGGACGTCCCGACGGGTGCCGTGACGACCGAGCCGGCCGGGGTCGCGGCGAGCTGCTGCGCGATCGGCGTGACCTCGGGGGCGATCACGAGGATGTGGGCCGCGTCCTCGGCAGCGGTGCCCTCGACGGTGTCGCGCAGGGCGTGCCCGACGAGGCCGGTGAACTCGTCGCGGGTCACGTAGACCTCGGCGTCGCCCGCGGTGACGACGAGCTCCTCGCCGTCGGTCGCACACATCAGCCGGCGGGCCTCGTGCAGCTCGTGGCTGAGGTGGGCGGCGTCGCGCCGGCCGACGTCGTCGGTGCGCGTGCGCAGGGCTTCGGCGATCCCGGGCGCCACGACGGCGAGCTTCGCGTGGACGACCCCGGTGAGCAGGGCGTCGAGCCGACCGCCGAGGTCCCGCGGCGCGCCCTCGCCGATCTCGACCCCGTCGTCCGAGGTCCGGATCGGCCACACGGCAAGGTCGTCGCCGCGGGCGTCGACAACGGTCACGGGCGTCCCGGAGCCCCACCGCGCGAGGTGTCCGCCGACCCACGACACGGCGTCCGGCAACCACGACGGCTCGGGGAACCGCGCGAGCCGGACCGCCTCGGAGAGCGCGGTGAAGCGGTCCTCGTCGAGGTCGCCGGGGACGACGAGCACGAGGTGGTCCGGGCGGCCGTCCTCGGCCTCGACCAGCTTGAGGAGCGACGCGCTCAGCGTCCCGGCGTCGCCGTCGACGAGCTCGACGTCGATCGGGCGGTGGTCATCGTCGTCGACGCGGACGGCCCGCAGCGATCCCGGCACCGCTTCCAGCACCATCGTCCACCGGTCCACGTCTCCCCCTTCGGTGCGCGCCCGTCACCCGAACAAGTGTGTCGACACTCGTCTGTTCGGCGCAGCGTCGCGCCACGTTAGCCCTTCCCGGGATCTTGATCCACGATCGATACCTCGCGGTAGTCCGTTCGCCGATCAGTAGTGACGAGAAGATGCCGGCGCGCTGACGCGGAGGGGCGGGACGGCGGCGGTGTCGATCCGCCGGCGACCGCTCCGTGCGGGTTCTCCGCAGCGTCAGCCCGTCTGACGCCAGGGACCGGCGAACACGACGGTGAGCTCCGGGCCCGCCATCGTCGCGACGTCGTCCGGCAGGAGCTCCATGGTCAGGAGCACCGTGGCCGCCAAGTGGGTGTCGCGCTGCCAGAGCGTGTCCAGGCCCTGGACGACGGCGAGCACCGGGCCGCGAGCGATGCCGCCTGACCGTTCCGGGGAGACCCGCGGCCCAGGTGGCAACGAGACCTCCTCCTCGATGCGCCGCAGGAGGTCTGCATCGTCGAGGACGTCACCGACCTCCAGACGGGTCGCCGTCGCGCCGACCCCGAGGTAGAACTCGATCACCGTGCCGATCGATGCGTCCCCCACGAACCACGGTCGACCGTCGCGGACGGCGTACTCCGCGGGGAAGTCGATGGACACGGGGGACTCCACGCCCGTCGGGGGGTCGAGGAGCTCACCCCGCGAGCTGACGCGGACCTGGGCCGGATCCTCGGGATAGAACGCGGACCGGTCGAGAACGCGACCGGTGCCCTCGAGATCCTCGCTCTCCAGACCGACGGTCTCCCCGCCGTCGTCGACGCTGTAGTACCAGCGCCCGTCCTCCTCGGCCCGACCGATCACCGCGCTGACGCGACGAGCCACGCCGAGACGTCGGGTCCTCGGGTTGTCCTTGATCAGGACGACCTCGTAGAACTTCAGCGGCTCCATCTAGTGCGTGATCCTTCCTCGCAGCGACACGTTCAGGTGCCTCCCGTCGGGCGACAGGTGTCCGAAGTGTTCCCTGCCGATCGCGCTCAGCTGGACATCCCATTCGAAGGGTTCGCCCGCGGTGCGGGACGGGCCGGGCACCCACTCGTTGCCGTGTCTGTCGATGTACCCGTTGCTCGGCCCTCGCCGGAACGGCTGATCGCTCGTCCATCCCCGGTGCGGCACGAAGCGGAGCCCCTCGTCCGGCAACCCGACCTCCGTCCCGGGTCCCGCCTCTCGATATCGACCCCGGTAGGTGTGCTTCTTCCCCTCGCATCCCTGCAGCCCCAGCGGGTCGATCTCCGCGGTCGGGTTGGGGACGTAGTTGTACGGGTGCGGCGACGGGGCGAGGCCCAGCGGGTCCGGTGACGCGTACTGACCCGTGTCGGGGTCGTAGTAGCGGTGCAGGTTGTAGGCGAGACCGGACTCGTCGTCGTGGTACTGGCCCGGGAAGCGCAGCGGCGTCGACGCGCCCGTCCACACCGTGCGGCCCCACAGCGAGGCCCGGGCGGCACCGACGACCTCGCCGTCGGGCGCGACGAGCTCGGTGGGCGTGCCGACGATGTCGGTGACGATCGCGTGGAAGCGCTCGTCGACCTCGTCGTCGGTGAGGGTCCGGGTGAGCTGGGCGAGCGGCCGGTGCGTGCCGGGCTCCCACTCCCACACCGTGGTCCCCGCGGCGCCGGCGACCTCGGCGACGACGGTCCCGTCCCACGCGACGTGGACCTGCTCGAGCACCTGCCCGTCGTCGCCGAGCCGCTCCTTGGCCACGCGGCGCCCGAGCACGTCGTAGCGGTAGCGCCAGCGGGCGCCGTCGGGCGTGGTCACGCCGATCAGGCGGTCGAGGGCGTCCCACGTGAAGTGCCAGGTCAGCGGCCGTGCGCCGAGGCGGCGACGCTGGCGCAGGACCACGCGGCCGTCGGCGTCGCGGCGCACGACCAGCGAGCCGGCGCGACGGACCCGCGTGCCGTCGAGGACGTGCGGTTCGCCGATCCCGGACGCGACGAGGGTGCCGGCGGGGTCGTAGCGGTAGCGCTCGTCGCCCACGGCCGTCACGCGGCCGGCCGGGTCGAGCTCGTAGCGCCGGGAGCCGTCGGGGTCGTCGACGCCGACGAGGTGGTCGTCGGCGCGGTAGGTCCACGTGCGCCGGGGCCCGCCGCCGAGGCGCTGGTCGACGAGGCGACCGCGCTCGTCGAAGCTCCGGGTGATCGACGCCGCGCCGACGGCCCGCGCGGTCTCCCGGCCAGCGGCGTCGACGGCGAAGGTCATGCGCTGCCCGCCGATCTCCAGCGCGGCGGGCCGGCCGACGGCGTCGAGGGTCCACCGGCTCGCCGCCCCCGACGGCACCCGGCGTCCGACCACCCGACCCGCGGCGTCGCGCTCCAGACCGACCGTCCGGCCGTCGACGCTCTCCGCGACCACGCGCCCCGCGGCGTCCCGGTCGATCCGCAACGAGGCCCCGGGTGACGACGCCGAGACCAGGCGCCCGGCCGCGTCCCAGCCGAACCGCTCGGGCTCGCCGTCGAGCCACCGTGTCGTCACCCGCCCGCAGGCGTCGTACTCGTAGCGCACCTCCTGCCCGGACGCGTTGCGCCGGCGGACCACGCGGCCGAGGGCGTCGCGGTCGAGGGTGACCGCGCGCCCCTCGTAGTCGGTCTCGGCGACGACCCGGCCGGCCGGGTCGTACGTCGTGCGCCACGTCCGGCCGCCGGCGTCGCGGACCCCGACGACGCGGCGCAGCGGGTCCCGGACGATCTCGGTGCGCGCACCGTCGGCGGCGACCACGGCCGTGACCACGTCGAACGCGCCGTACTCGCGCCGGGTCTCGGCGCCCACCGGGTCGCGGACGGACACCTCGTTGCCCTCGCCGTCGTGCTCGTGGGCCCACGTCGCGCCGTCCGGGGCCGTCCGGCCGGCGCGCAGGCCCTCGACGGTCCAGGCGTAGGACGTGCGGGCGCCGAGCGGGTCGGTGCGCCCGACGACGCGCCCGAACACGTCGCGCTCGACGCGGGTCACCGCACCGGTCGGGTCGGTGACCGCGAGCGGGCGGCCCGCCGCGTCGTTCTCGACGACGGTCCGCGCCCCGAGCGGGTCGACGACCGCGACGACGTGCCCGGCGCCGTCGCGCTCCCAGCGCGTGGTGGCCCCGGTGGGGTCGGTGACGGCGACGAGCCGGGCGGCGTCGTCCCGCTCCCACCGGGTCGTCGCGCCGGCCCCGTCCACGACGGCGAGGACGTTGCCCACCGTGTCGCGCTCGACGTGCTCGGCCGACCCGTCCGGGTGCTGGACGCGCACCACCCGCCCGGTGTCGTCGTGGACCCACCGGGTGGTGCCGCCGAGCGCGTCGGTGCGCGCGAGGAGACGGTCGCCGTCGCCCCACACCGAGCGGGTCACGGCGCCGAGCTGGTCGACGGTGCGCACGATGCGGCCGCGCGCGTCGTGCTCGAAGCGCTCGGTGTGCCCGAGCGCGTCGGTCGACGCGGTGACGCCGCGGCCGTAGCGGAACGTCCAGGCCATCTCGCCACCGTCGGCCGACCCGGCGACGCAGCGCCCGCGCTCGTCGTAGCGCGAGCGGAAGACGACGCCGTTGCGGTCGGTCCACGACGTCATGCGCCCGCTCGCGTCGTAGCCGAAGCGCAGCGGGAGGCCCGAGGAGTTGACGACCTCGGCGAGCTGCCCGTCGACGTGGGCGAAGGTGACGACCGGGGAGCCCACGCGGAACGCCGTGACCAGGCCCGCCGGGTCGGTGGCGACCTCGACGTGGTGCCCGCCCGAGTGGCGCACGGCGGTCGGGCGCCCGGCGTCGTCGCGGTCGACGGCGACGTGGTCGCCGCCGGGCACCGACCACCCGGTGAGCGCCCCGCTCGCCGCGAACGTGTGCTCCAGGCCGGACGCGGGGTCGGTCAGCACCCAGCCCGGGCCGTCGCGGGCCAGGGCCCACCGCGGCGCGTGGTCGGGCGCGGCGGGGAGCACGGCCTCCTCCGCTGCGGGCGCGGGGTACACGACGACCACCGCGTCCTCGCGGACGAACCACACCGCGCCGCCCACGAACTCCAGGCGCTGGTCGAGCGTCGAGGCCCAGCGCGGCCCGAAGTGGCGGCCGAGTTCCCAGCTCGACACGTGGGTGCGCGTCAGCACGAGGGGCAGCGGCGCGTCGATCGCCAGGTCGACCTGGGTGAGGATCTGCGCGCCGCTGACCACGTCGACCGGATCGGCGCGCGTCGCGAGCCGTTCCAGCGGGCGGTTCTCGCTGCGCCCCGCCGCCCGGGCCAGCTTCCCCAGCCGTCCGGCGGCCCCGCCGCCGCCCGTTGCGGCGGTCAGCGCGGCGTTCGGGACGAGCTCGCCGAGCGCGCCCGCCGGGTCGCTGCCCCAGCCCGTGCCGACGGCGCCCTTGACCAGCTCGGTGGGGTGCGCGACGGCCCGGACCAGCCCGGCCCCGGTCGACGACAGGTTCGCGCCGGCCTGGGCGGGGTGGGTGAGGTTGTAGGGGTCGAGCGGGTTGATCGTGCGCCCGAACTGGACGAGCCCCTCTGCGCCGCGGCCGACCCCGGCGAGGAAGCGGTCCTCGACGGTGCCCGCGACGCCGAGCGTGTCGGCGACGTTCGCGCCCAGCTGGGCCACCGTCGACGGCGGGGGTGCGGTGAGCTCGCCGGCCCCACGCACCTCGCCCGCGACCCGCGCGGCGGCGTCGTCGCGGCCGCGGCGGGCGTCGGCGAGGAGCTGCTCGGCACGCGCGAGGTCGCCGGTGGCCGGGTCGGCGAACGGCTCCATCGCGGGCGGCGCCTGACCACCGGCGACGGCCACGTTGTGGACGTCGACGCGACGGCTGTAGTCGGCGCGGGCCGCCTCGGACGCCGCGAGGGCGCGGGCGTGCACGTCGATCGCCTCGCCCGCCCGCTGCTGGGCGAGGGTGACGGCGCCGGCGAAGTCGCCGAGGGCGCGCGAGGCCCGGTCGAACGCCGTGGCCGCGTCGCGCCAGCCCCGCGGGGTCTCCCCGAACCGCGCCCGGAACTGCTCGGCCGCCTGCCCCGTCCACTGGCGGAGGTCGATGCGCTCGAGGCCGTCGGCGGCCGCCCCGAGGTGGTCGGCGAACCGGCGCAACCGCCCGGCGCGCTCGGTCAGCGCCGCGGGATCGCCGCCGACCAGCTCCCGCGGGTCGGTGGTGGCGCCGAGCGCGGCCTCGGTCACTCCACGATCTCCCCGAGGCCCTCGAGGTCCGCCAGGTCGCCCGCGAACGGGTTCTCCCCGTCGAGCGCGCGGCCGATGCGCCCCGGCGCCGACTGCTCCCAGAGGTCCCGGCCGACCTCGCCCCACTGGTCGGCGGAGCCCTCGGCGGCCGCCTGCGCCGACTCGCCGGAGAAGTCGGGCGCCAGGTCGGCGCCGACCTCGCCCCAGGTGGCGTCCTGGGCCTCGTCGAGATCGGTCGCGGGGTTGCCGGCGGCCAGCGCGACCAGGCGCCGCAGCTCCCCCGACACCGAGGTGTCGACGCCGTCGTACTCGATGCCGGCCGCGTCGAGCGCGCCGGCGACCGCCTGCCCGTCCTGCACGAGCGTCCGCAGGCCCCACCCCCAGCGCTCGAGGAAGCCGTCGAAGGACTCGCCCACCAGGGGGTGCCCCGACTCCTCGCCGCCGAGGGCGAGGAACGACAGTCCGCGCCCCGACTCGGCGAGGTAGCCGTGGCCCACCTCGCCGAGGGTGTCGACGACGCCGCGGATGCCCTGCGCGGTCCGCGCGAGCATCGCCGGGTCGACCCCGAATCCCTCGGTCACGCCGGCGATGCTGCCCCGTCAGCGATTGCCGTGGGTGCCGTTCTGCGTAGTTCCCCGCATCCACCGACGGGCGACCCGCACCAGGCTGTCCGGTGTGCCGGATACGCTCGCGCCTCGCGCCCGGGGAGGTGACGTGACGACCGCCGACGTCTCCCTGCGCGCGCGGGCGCACCCCCACCTCGTCCCGCTCTGGCGTGGCCTCGTGGTCTACCGGGTGGTCGCGCTGGTCGCGGTGCTCGTGAACGCGGTGCGCTTCGGCGGCGCGTGGGCGCACCCGGCGCTCGGCATCGCGGTCGTCGTCGCGATGGCCGTCTGGACCGCGGTCTCCTCGGCGCGCTACCTGCGCGTCGGCGATCCGCTCACCGCGTGCCTCGACCTCGTGCTGACGGTCCTGGCCACCGCCTCGACGCTGCTCGTCGACACCCCGGAACGGGTCGCCGCCGGCGGATCGGTGATCACCACCGTCTGGTCGGCGGGGCCGGTGCTGGCGCTGGCGATCGCGCTCGGCTGGCGCGGCGGGCTCGGCGGCGCGCTCGTGACGATCACGGTCCTCTTCGGCGTGCGGCGGGCCCTCGACGCCGACCTGCTGTTCGACGCGCAGCTGCTCCTGGTCGCCGGGCTCGCCGTCGGGCTGGCCGCGGACACGATGCGCCGCTCGGTCGAGAAGCTGCGCGCCGCCACCGCGCTCGAGGCGGCCACCGCGGAGCGCGAGCGCCTCGCCCGCGACATCCACGACGGCGTGCTGCAGGTCCTCGCCCTCGTGCGCCGCCGGGGCGCCGAACTGGCGCGGGTCGACCAGGAAGCGCCCGCCCTCGAGCTCGCCCGCCTCGCCGGCGAGCAGGAGGTGGCGCTGCGTCGCCTGATCACCTCCGCGCCCGTCGCCGGCCCCGACGGCACCGTCGACCTCTCCTCACGCCTCGCCGGCGTCGTCCCGGCGCACGCGTCGCTCGCCGTCCCCGCGGAGCCGGTGATGCTGCCCGTCGCGGTGGTGGACGAGCTCGCGGCCGTCGTGCGCGAGGCCGCCACCAACGCCGCCGCGCACGCCGGGCCCGACGCCGGGCTGTGGGTGCTCGTCGAGGACGACCCCGCGCAGGTCACGGTGAGCCTGCGCGACGACGGCGTCGGCATCCCCGAGGGCCGCCTGGAGCAGGCGGCGGCCGAGGGCCACCTGGGGGTCGCCGGGTCGATGCGCGGACGCGTGCAGGGCCTCGGCGGCACCATCGACCTGCACACCGCGCCCGGTGAGGGCACCGAGTGGGAGATCGTCGTCCCCCGGAGGAGGAGATCGTCGTGGTCCGCGTGATGGTCGTCGACGACCACCCGATCTGGCGCGAGGGCGTCGCCCGCGATCTCGAGGAGCGCGGGGTGGAGGTCGTCGCGACGGCCCCCGACGGCGCCGCGGCCGTGCGGATCGCGCGGGCGGTGCGCCCCGACGTCGTCCTCATGGACCTGCAGCTCCCGGAGCTCTCCGGCGCCGAGGCGACCGCGCAGGTCCGCGAGGCGCTCCCGGACACCCAGGTGCTCGTGCTGTCGGCCAGCGCCGAGCAGGGCGACGTGCTGGGCGCGGTACGGGCCGGCGCGACGGGCTACCTGACCAAGTCGGCGGCGATGGAGGAGCTGGTCGACGCGATCGGGCGCACCGCCGAGGGGCAGGCGGTGTTCTCGCCCGGGCTGGCCGGGCTGGTGCTCGGCGAGTACCGGCGCCGCGAGACCGAGGCCCCCGACGAGCCGCAGCTGACCCCGCGCGAGACCGAGGTGCTGCGCCTCGTCGCCAAGGGACTGACGGCCCGGGCGATCGCGGCACGGCTGACGCTGTCGCACCGCACGGTGGAGAACCACGTCCAGAACTCCCTGCGCAAGCTGCAGCTCACCAACCGCGTGGAGCTGACGCGATATGCCATCGAGCGCGGTCTGGACGTCGACGAGTGACATGTCCTGATTGACATGTCGCATCGGACAGGTGGATGCTCTCGGGCATGGACCGAGAGACCGACACCGGTGAGCAGGAGGGGCGCGGCGGCGTCCTGCGGCACTTCTCCGGCCTCCTGTGGGACGTCGGCCTCCCGCTCGTCGGCTACTACGGGCTGCACGTCCTCGGCGCGTCCGACTGGGTCGCCCTGCTCGTCGCCACCCTCGCGGCCGGCGTCCGCCTGGTCTGGGTCGCGGTCCGCGCCCGGCAGGTGACGTGGTTCGCCGCGGTGATGCTCGGCGTGTTCGGCCTCGGCCTCGCGCTGGCGTTCGTCGGCGGCGACCCGCGGTTCCTGCTGCTCAAGGACTCGTTCGGCACGGCATTCGTCGGCATCGTGTTCCTCGCGAGCCTGTTCGCCGGCAAGCCCCTGACGCTCTCGGCGTTCCAGACGTGGCAGCCGCGCGGCGCCGCGGAGATGGAGGAGCTCTACCGGACCCTCCCGCCCATCCGGACGATGTTCCGCCGCAGCGCCGTGGTCTGGGGCGTCGGGCTGCTACTCGAGGCCACGCTGCGCATCCCGCTGATCTACCTGCTCCCGATCGACGTCATGGTCGGGCTGTCCACGGGGATGATGGTCGCGACGATCGTCGGGCTCTCGATCTGGAACGCCTGGTACGGCCGGCGCGCCGGCGCGAAGGCCAGGGCGTGGGCGGCCGAGCACCTGGACGAGTCGGAGGACGGCGAGCGTCCCGCCGTCGCCTAGGTGCCCGCGGGCGCCGCGGCCCCGAGCCGCTCCAGACTCCAGAGCGCCCAGCCGTGCACGGCCTCGTACTGGCGCAGCCCGTACTCGCCGGCCAGCCGGCCGAAGGGCAGCGGGTCGCCGGGGACGTGCTCGGCGTCGTCGGCCTCCATGATCGGGCGCAGGTTCTCGATCTCGGCGAGGCAGTGTGCGGCGATGCCCTCGAGCAGGCGGCGGGCGTCTTCGGCGTCGAGCGACTGCACGAGGAACATCCGCAGGACCGTCTCGTCGCGGACGTTCGCCTGCTCGGGCCAGTGCAGCATCCAGCGCCGCAGCTCGGTGCGGCCGTCGTCGGTGAGCGCGTAGGTCTTGCGCCCGCGCGGCCCCGTCTCGTCGACGACGACCTGCCCGGCCTCCGACATCTTCGCGAGCTCCGGGTAGATGCGGCTGTGGCCGGCCTGCCAGGCGTAGCGACCGATGCTGCCGTCGAAGGCGCGGGTGAGGTCGTAGCCGCTGGCCGGACCGTGGGCGAGCAGACCCAGGAGGGCGTGGCGCAGCGACATGGTCCGGACGCTACCAGTCCACCTGGACATGTCCAGGTTGACAGGTCGCTCGTCGGCGGGCGACGCTGGCGCGATGACCACCACGCCCTCGTCGCTCGGCCGCCGTCCGGAGCTGGGCGGGCGGTTCACGCCGGTGCCCGACGAGATCGACGCCGTCGACCTCCCCGTCGAGGGCACGTTGCCCCCGGAGCTGACCGGACGGTACGTGCGCAACGGTCCGAACCCGCTGCCGGGCGAGGAGTCGACGCACCTGTTCACCGGCCACGGGATGCTGCACGGCGTGCGGCTGCGCGACGGGCGCGCGGAGTGGTACCGCAACCGCTGGGTGCGCACCGGCGCGCTCGAGGGCCGCCCGTTCCTCTCCGAGGCCGGCGTCGACCTCACCGCCGTCCCCGCGAACACCCACGTGATCGAGCACGGCGGACGCCTGTTCGCGCTGGTCGAGAACGGTCTGCCCTACGAGGTCGACGGCGAGCTCGCCACGGTCGGGCCCTGCGACTTCGGCGGACGGCTCACGACGGCCATGACGGCGCACCCCAAGACCGACCCGGTCTCGGGCGATCTGCACTTCTTCGGCTACTCGCCCTTCCCGCCGTACCTGACCTACCACCGGCTCTCCGCCGCCGGGCAGGACCTCGTGAGCCGCGAGGTCGCCGTCGCCGGGCCGACGATGATGCACGACTTCGCGATCACCGCCGAGCACGTCGTGTGGCTGGACCTGCCGCTGACGTTCCAGTGGGAGCGGATGGCGACGGGCATGCCGTTCGGGTGGGACGACGCCTACGGCGCGCGGCTCGGCGTGATGCGCCAGGACGCCCCGGCGTGCGCGGTGACGTGGTTCGACGTCGACCCCTGCTACGTGTTCCACGTCGGCGGCGCGTGCACCGACGCCGACGGGCGGGTGGTGGTCGACGGGGCGCGCTACGCCCCGGCGGACGTCGCGCTCATGTGGGGCACGCCGGTGCCCGGCGACCCGGCCGCGCTCGCCGCGGCCACGGGCACCGCGCGGATGCACCGCTGGACGCTCGACCCGCGCGACGGCTCGGTCGCCGAGACCGCGCTGGAGGACCGGGGCGTCGAGTTCCCGACGATCGACGAGTCGCTGGTCGGGCGGCCCTCGCGCTGGCGCTACGCGATCGCCGACCGGGGCGTGCGGGGCGAGCGGGCCGGCGCGGTGGTCAAGGTCGACGCCGACGGGACGCTCGCGGCGCACGAGCTGGGGCCGGACGTCGTGGCCGGCGAGGCGGTGTTCGTGCCGTCCGCAGACGCCGGCCGGGCCGAGGACGACGGCTGGCTGATCACGATCACGACGACGCGCGACGGCGCCGCCTCGCAGCTGCTGGTGCTCGACGCGACCGAGGTCGCGGGCGCCCCGGTCGCCGCCGTCACCCTGCCCCGCGGCGTCCCCTCGGGCTTCCACGGGTCCTGGTTCCCGGATGGCCTGCGGCCACGTGAGTGATCTGGGTCGTCCTGACGACCCATATCACTCACGTGGGCGGAGCCCATCAGTTCAGGTGGGCCCGCCAGCCGCGGGCGTGGCGGCGCAGGGCGGCGGCGTCGTCGGGCAGCACCTCTGCCCACTCCTCGAGCAGCTCGCCGGCCTCGCGGAACGCCGCACGACGGCCACGGACCTCCGCCAGCTCGGCCACCTCGACCGCGCTGACCCCGGGCAGGCCGAGGCGCATGCGCAGCACCCAGCCCAGCTCGGCGAGGTCCCCGCGCGAGCGGTGGATGCCGCGCAGGTTGGTCAGCATGCGCACGAGCACCGCCTCGGCGCCGATCGGGGCGAGCAGGGCGTCGTCGAACGGCACCTCGGGCCCGAGCCCCGTCGACTCGCGGAAGCGCCGGATGCACTGCTCGCGGTCGAGCATCTCGCCGGTGAACGGGTCGAGGTGCTGGAGCGCGCCCGTCGGGTGCACGAGGAAGTGGCCCGGCATGCCGACCGGCTCGAGCCCCAGACCGGCGCGCCGCCCGACCTCGATGCACACCACCGCGAGGGTGATCGGGATGCCGGCGCGGCGGGCGAGGACCTGGGTCAGCGAGGAGTTGCGCGGGTCGTAGTAGTCCTCGCGGTCGCCGTGGAAGCCCTCCTCGACGTACAGGCGGCGCACCAGGTCGTCGTAGTCGCCCACCCCGGAGGCCAGCCGGTCGAGCTCGGCGCGGGCGCCGTCGACGTCGGCGTCCGGGTCGGCCGCGCGGGCGATCTCCAGGACGCCCTCGAGCAGGTCGGGGCGGCCGGTCCCCACCAGCGTCAGGAACCGCTTCACGGCGCCGTCGACGGCCGCGCGCCGGGCCGCGTCGTCGTCCACCCCGCGCATCCTGCCGTGCACGGCGGCAGAACGCCGGGGGAACGAGCTGCTCAGACCCCGTCACGCACCGTGTTGGCCGCCCGGTCCCAGGTCAGCGCGCCGTGCTGGAACGCCTGCGCGCGCCCGCCCGGGACGTCGTGCTCGGCGCCCGTGGGGTAGCCGAGCGCCGAGCCCTCGGCACCGGCCTGCCGCCAGTGCTCGGCGATCGCGCCGGTGAGCGGCCACGCGCCGGTGCTCGGCGACCAGATCACGGTGCCGTGCTCGAAGGTCGTGACGCGCCCCGCCCCGTCGGACGTCGGCGACTCGACGCGGGTCGGCTCGCCGAGCGACGCGCGCTGCGCCGACCAGGCCGTCCGCACGTCGCTCGCCGACTCGGTGATCAGCCGTTGGACCTGGTCGCGCAGCGGGTCCATCTGGGCGTAGCCCGCGTCCCCGGGGCAGGAGGTGTTCCCGACGTCGCGGTGGGCGAAGAGCGCGGGCACCGTCGTCGACTTGCCCTTCGGGAACCGCGACGTGCCGCCGCCCGCCGAGGTGAGCTGGACCTGCTCGCGCGGGTCGCGGTAGAGCCCGCCGAGCTTCCACGCCGCGATCGCCGCGACCGAGTTCAGGGCGGCCGGCGTCGGGGGCTCGGTCATGTAGTTGCCCATCATCGCGATGCCCCACGTCTCGCGGTTGAACCCGCCCGCGTGGGCCGCCACGACGGCCTTGTCCATCCCGCCGGCACGACCCTCGAAGATCGTTCCGTACTTGTCGACGAGGGCGTTGTAGCCGATGTCGCCCCAGCCCTGCTTCTGCGTGTGGTACGCGAAGATCGCGCGGACGATCGCCGGCGAGTCGGCCGGGCTGTAGTCGTTCGACTCGCTGGTGTGGTGGATGGTCACCGCGCGCACGGTCGGCGTGGTCTCGGGGCCCCACGTCGCCTTGGTCTCGTCGGCGCCCCACTGCGAGCGGCTGACGTACTGCGGCGCCGCCGGCCCGCGCGCGGACCCCAGGGCGCCGATCGCCCGGTCGTTGCTGCCGACCCCCGGGTCGATGCGCACGACCTGCACCTCGTCGGTGACCGGCGCACCGGCCCGCAGCGCGCGCACCTGCACCGCGGTGCGCTCGCCCACCCAGATCGGGTCGGTGCCGCCGGCCTGCGGCGCGCCCTCGGGCGGCGCGTCCTTCTCGCTGCCGGCCGGGTCGAGACCGGTCCAGGTGCCCCACTGCCCGGCGGCGTCGGTGGAGCGCACCTCCACCGAGTCGGGCGCGGGGCCGGTCCACGTCACGGCGACGAGGCGCAGCGGCTGGTCCCCGCGGACCTCGCGCGCCCCCGTCGCGTCCCGGGCGCCCGGCGTGAAGCCCATCGACGACACGCCCGACGCCACCGGGGCCGCGGGCGGCAGCGCGGCGGGGGGCATGACGGCGTGCGCGGGGTCGAGCTGGCGCACGCCCGCCGGCGCGGCCATGTCGATGCCGGCCGGGACCGCGGGGGCCCCGGGGTCCGGTGGCGCCGGCTGGGCCGTCGCCGGGGCGGGCAGCAGGAGCACCGCGGCCGCGGTCAGCGCGACCGTGCCCATCCGCGCCCGCGCCGCACGACGCACACGCCTCCTCGGAGCCCCGGACCCGGCCATCACGCACACACCCCCGCTCACTCGGCGGTATCCCCGTGATCCGCCGGGGCCCACCATGACCCCCACACGAGCACCATCCATCACACCACGCGCCAAAGGCGCCCAGTCGGGTGACTTTGCGTGACAATCTAGGTGCGGTGCGTCATACGGGTCACAGGTGCGCCTGGGCGAACATCGCCACCGTGCGCATCGCCATCGCGTCCGCCCCGGCGCCGATCGGCCCGGCGACGACGGGGATGAGCTTGGTGACGTTGAGGGCGCCGCGCCGCGTGAACCGCGAGGTGAGCCGGAAGCCGATCCGCGTGTCGAGCTGCGCGCGGACCTCCGGCGGCAGGCCGCGCAGCCCGTGGAGCAGCGAGGCGTTGACCAGGTCGATCCGGGTGCGCTCCGCGAGCTCGACACCGTCGCCGCCGAGCACGCAGATCAGCGCGGCGGTGCGTACGACCGGGTCGTCGAGGTCGCGGCCGCGCAGGTGGGCCACGGCCGCCGACAGCCGCGTACCGAGCAGGTAGAGCCCCGTGGTGCCGGCCGGGGCGGTGACGACGAGCGTCGCCGCGCCCCCGAGGCTCGTCAGCAGGCCCGAGCTCGCCGCCAGCCGCACGTGCGAGCCGACGACCCGGCGCACCGCGGCCTCGACGTCGTCGTCCACGGCCGCGAGCGCGTCGCCGGCCACCGACGCCGCCCCGGCGAACGGGCCGATCCCGCCGACCGCGCGCCGCCAGAGCTCGTCGACCAGGGTGTCGGGGAGAGGCACGCTCCCAGTGTCGCGCCTCCCGTGATCTCTCAGCTCACCCGGCGAGGTCGCACGCGGCGGTGAGGGTGCCGACCCAGGCCTGGCCGCGGTCGCGGTCCCGGGCGCGCTCGAGCCGGGCGCGCTGCACGTCCTCCCGCGTCCAGGTGAGGACCCGGGCATCGATGCGAGCGCCGTAGAAGGCGTCGACGACGAGCTCGGCGAGGTGGTGGTCCGCGCTCGCGATCTCCTTGTACTCCCAGATCGCGAGCAGCCGGTCCGGCGGCTCCCCGAGCGCGCCGATGCTGTCGAGCATCGCGACCGCCGTCGCGCCCTCCGGGTCGTCGGGGTGGGTGTCGAGCAGCGCCGACCAGACCGCGTCGACGACGTCGCGGACCGCGTCGCGCTCGAGGTCGCTCCAGCCCTCCCAGTTCTCGGCGATCCGGGTGAGGACGGTGCGCAGGTCCACGCGGTCGTCCGTGAGCGCCCGGCGCAGGAGCCACGGGGTGAGCGCCCGCAGGTCGTCGGCGGTGCCGAGGGTGTTGCCGAGGGCGAGCGCGAGCGTCAGCGGGTCGGCGTTCGCCACCCACACCTCGCCGTGGCAGTGGGGGCACCCGGCCAGCACGTCCGGGGGTGGGGTCGCCACGAAGGCGGCCTCCACTCCCCACAGCGCGGCGTCCACCCCCGCGTCGGTCTGCACGTCCATCGAGACAGATCCTCGGCACTCGCAACGCGACACGCTGGGCCGTTAGGGCGAATATCCATCTGTTGTGTGACCCTGCGTGGCACGACGTACCGCCGAGCGTGGCAGCACGCCCACTCGTCTTGTCGTCGAGGGCCTCCGCCAGCGGCCGCGACACGCCCGGGACGGGTGACGATCGGCCCCTTTCCGCTCCATCGATCACATCGGGCAGCGCGCCGGCCACCCGTCCCACAGACTCGGAGTATGCGTTCGCGGCACCAGATCACCGTCCCGGGTCCGGAGGTCAAGACCACCGGCGGCGTCGTCCGCGGCATCACCACCCACGGCGTGCACACCTGGCGCGGCGTCCCGTACGCGGCGCCGCCGGTCGAGGAGCTCCGGTTCCGCGCGCCGCAGCCGGTGGTGCCCTGGGAGGGCGTGCGCGACGGCTCGCGCTACGGGCCCGTGCCGGTCCAGGAGCGCATCGGCGAGTTCATCGGCGCCGGCAAGGAGACGCCGATGGGCGAGGACTGCCTGACGCTCAACGTCACCGCGCCGACCACCGTGTCCGACGAGCCGCGCCCGGTGATGGTGTGGTTCTACGGCGGGGCCTTCGTCGTCGGCGCGTCCTCCGCGCCGACCTACCGCGGCTACGACTTCGCCCGCCGCGGCGACGTCGTCTACGTCAGCGTGAACTACCGCCTCGGCGCCCTCGGGTACCTCGACTTCTCCGCCTACGGGACGCCGGAGCGGCCGATCGAGTCGAACCTCGGGCTGCGCGACCAGATCGCCGCGCTCGAGTGGGTCCGCGACAACATCGCGGCCTTCGGCGGCGACCCCGACCAGGTCACGATCTTCGGCGAGTCGGCCGGAGCGATCTCGGTGACGACGCTGATGGCCACGCCGTCCGCGCACGGGCTGTTCCACCGCGCGATCGCCGAGAGCTCCGCGCCGGGCATGGTGTTCGGCCAGCGGCGGGCCCGGGCCTGGGCCGCCGGCTTCGTCACCGCGCTCGGGGCGGACGACGACCCGCTCGCCGGGCTGACCGGCGCGACCCCGCGCCAGTTGCTGGGCGCCGCGCAGGTCCTGCGCGACCACCTCGGCGACCAGCCCGGCACCATCCCGACCGCGCCCGTCGTCGACGGCGACCTGCTGCCCGAGTCACCGCTCGACGCGTTCGAGGGCGGCCGCGCCGCGGACGTGCCGCTGATCATCGGCACGAACGACACCGAGGGTCGCCTGTTCGAGCTGCCCCGCATGCGCCTCGACGTGCTCGTCAGCGAGGAGCGGGCGCACACGATGTTCGCGCTGACTCAACCGGAGCTGCGCGACCAGGTGCTCGCCGCCTACGAGGACCAGCCGTTCCGCAAGGACCTCGGCGGCGACTACATGTTCTGGTACCCGTCGGTGCGGATCATGCAGGCGCACCGCGGGCCGGTGTGGGCCTACCGCTACGACCTCACCACGCCGGTCCTGAACCTCATGGGCGTGCGGGCCACCCACGGCATGGAGCTCTACCCCGTCTTCGGGCTCGCGGACTCGAGCGCCGGGAAGTGGCTCACCGCCCTCGGCGGGCGCCGGTCGCTGCGCGCGATGCAGGAGCGGGTGCAGGCCGACTGGATCCGCTTCGCGCGCGAGGGCGCCCCGGCGTCGCACTGGCCGCAGTACGACCCGGAGACCCGGCTGACGAAGATCCTCGACCGCACCGACCGCATCGAGTCCGACCCCCGCCGCGAGCGCCGCCTCGCGTGGGAGGGGTTCCGCGGGTACGACTAGGTCGAGCGCGCCTTCCGCTTGCGCTGCGCCGCGTAGAGCGTGATCGCCGCGGCGACGACCGCGACGACGACGAAGACGATCCCGAACAGGACGTCGTCGAGCACCAGGAAGAAGATCAGGGCGACGCCGATCGAGAGGATCGTCCCGATCGTGCCGATCCCGACGTTGAGCTTGAGCTCGCTCTGCTTCTCCGGCGTGTGGTCCGGGTCGGCGGCGGGGTTGCGGGCCCGGCGGGCAGCGCTGTCCTCGGTCATGGGACCGGACTACCCGGCTCCCCGCGCCGGTCGAACCCCTACAGCCAGCCGGGCAGGACGAGCAGCGCCCACGCCAGCAGCGGCCCCGTCGCGACGACGATCCCGCTGTAGACGAGCATCCGGCGGTAGAAGGCCTCCCGGTCGATGTCCTCCGGGGTCGACGCCAGCACGAGCGCGCCGTTGGTGGAGAACGGGCTGACGTCGACGATCGTGCTCGCCACGGCCAGCGCCGCGACCATCCCGATCGCGCTCACCGACCCCTGCTGCAGGAACGGCAGCGCCAGCGGGATCGCGACGCCGAGGATGCCCGCCGACGACGCGAACGCCGACAGCACGCCGCCGAGGTAGCAGAGCAGCAGCGCGGCGATCAGGGGCACGCCGAGCGCCACGATCCCGTTGCCGACGACGTCCACCGTGCCGGCCTCCTGGAGCACGCCGACGTACGTGATCACGCCGCAGACCAGTAGGACCGTCGACCAGGCGATGCCCTTGGCCGCCTCGCGGTGCCCGGCCGGGCAGAGGATCCCGAGGGTCACGGCGATCGCCAGCGACAGCACGCCGACGTCGAGGCCGAACGCGACCGTGCCGACGGCGAGGGTGAGGATGCCGATGAGCGTCAGGATCTGCGCCTTGCCGACGACCGGCGCCTGGTCCGCGTCCTGGTCCTCGTCCTCGGACTCGACCGCCGCGTCACCCCCTGCCGACGGCCGGCCCGCGCCCGTCGGCGCCGCGTGGACGACCTTCACGCCCGTCAGCGACCGGCCGCCGAGCACCACGAAGATCACGCCGGCGATCACCACGTTGATCACGAGCGGAGCGAGGAACAGCGTCGTCGCGCTGAACGGGATGCCGGTCGGCACGACGACGCCGGCCACGAAGGTCCCGTAGACGCTGATCGGCGAGAACGCCCCCGCCAGCGACCCGTGGATCACCATCATGCCCATGAGCAGCATGTTCACGCCGTAGCGGCGGGCGAACGGCATCGCCAGCGGCGCCACGATCGCCACCGCGAACAGCGCCCCGATCGCCGAGAACACCGCGGACAGCGTGAAGAAGATCCAGGGTGCGGCGACGAGGTGCCCGCGCACGAGCCGCATCGACCAGCGCACGAGCAGGTCGACCGTGCCGTTCTGGTGCGCGACGGCGAAGAGGTAGGTCAGCCCGACGAGGATGAGGAACAGGTCGCCCGGGAACTCGGCGAGGACGTCGTCGAGGCTCATCCCGGCGAGCAGCACGCCCACACCGGCGGCGGCGACGAAGCCGAGCGCGCCGAGGTTCACCGGCAGCACCGTCGCGATGACGAACATCGCCACCAGCACGACGATCGACACGATCACGGGCGTCATGCGCGCACCTCCCGCCGGCGGGCGTCCCCGCCCGCGAGGGGGACGATTCGCCCATACGGGTGGCGCTACGTCAAACCGGCGTGAACGTCACAGACCGCGCCGCAGCCCCGAGGCGCGACCGATCGGCCGGGCGATCGCCGCGCGGACGGCCTCCTCGCTGCCGACGAGCCGGACGCGGACCCGCGCGCGGGTGACCGCGGTGTAGAGCAGCTCGCGGGTCAGCAGCGGTGACTCGGCGGGCGGCAGGACCACCGACACCCGCGCGAACTGGCTGCCCTGCGCCCGGTGGACGGTCATCGCGTACACGGTGGCGATCCCGTCCAGCAGGCTCGGCGCGATCTCCACCGGCGCCCCGCCGCGCGCGAACGCCGCCCGTGGGCCGCGCGGCGTCCCGATGACCACGCCGGTGTCGCCGTTGTAGATGCCGCGGTCGTGGTCGTTGGCGGTGACGAGCAGCGGGCGGCCGGGGTACCACTCCTCGTCGCGGTCGGCGACGGGCCCGGCCTCGAGGAGCCAGCGCTCGACGTCGGCGGCCCACCGGGTCACGCCGTACGGCCCGCGCCGGTGCGCGCACAGCAGGCGGTGCTCGTCGAGGCGCGCCAGCGCGAGGGCCGCGTCGCCGTCGAGGGCGGCGAGCTCGGTCTCCGCGGCGCTGCCGACGACCTCCTCGCGCAGCTCCGCCAGCCCGCCGGGGTCGCGGGTGGTCAGGTCGCTGTCCTCGACGAACACGACGTCGTGCTCGCCGGCGCGCAGCGCCGCGACGGCCTCGTCGGCGTCGCCCTCGCGGATCGCGCCCGCCAGCCGGGCGATCGTGCCGTGGAAGCGCCAGGTCCGGTCGAGCACCGTGACCCCGCCGCGCACCGGCGGCCCGGGTGCAGCCACGCGCTCGAGGGCCCGGTCCAGCCCCGGCTCGGGGTCGGCCGGGGCGGCGACCAGGTCGCCGAGGACGGCGCCGGCCTCGACCGACGCGAGCTGGTCCGGGTCGCCGACGAGCACGAGGCGCGCGTCGGGCCGGACCGCCTCGAGCAGCCGCGCCATGAGCGTCAGCGACACCATCGAGGTCTCGTCGACGACGACCACGTCGAAGGGCAGGTGCCGGTGCCGGTCGTGGCGGAACCGCGAGGAGCCGCGGATCGGCCCGAGCAGCCGGTGGATGGTGGAGGCCGAGAGCCCGGCGATGCGCGCGCGGTCGGCGTCGGGCAGGTCGACCTCGGCGAGCGCCTCCTGCATCCGGGCCGCCGCCTTGCCGGTGGGCGCGGCGAGGGCGATCCGCAGGCTCGGGTCCTGGTCGCGCAGCACCGCGAGCAGCGTCGCGACGGTGGTGGTCTTGCCGGTGCCCGGGCCGCCCGCGAGCACGCTGGTCCAGCGCAGCGTGCAAACCGCGACCGCGCGGCGCTGGGCGTCGTCGGGCGCGTCGGGGTGCGCGGGGTAGAGCCGGTCGAGCGCGCCGCGCAGGCGGTCGGTGTCGACCGACGGCGAGGGCGCGGCGGCGCGCCGGGCGAGCGTGTCGCGGACCTGCTGCTCCTGGCGCCAGTAGCGGTCGAGGTAGAGCAGGCCGTCGACGAGGCGCAGCGGGCGCCCGGTCCCCGCCTGGTCGTCGCCGCCGACGAGCGGGGACGCCGCGCACGCCGCGGTCCACGGCGCCGGATCGGGCCAGGGCAGGTCGGAGGTGTCGACGACCTCGTCGCCCTCGGCCAGCACGGTGCGGTCGACGGCGGCGAGGTCGAGGCACACCGACCCGGCACGCAGGGCCCGGACGACCAGCGCGGCGGCCAGCAGGACCTGCTCGTCGCCCTCGCCGCCGAGCAGACCGAGACGGCGGGCGACGTGCACGTCGGTGGCGGCCAGGACGCCGCGCTCGTTGAACGCCGCGAGCAGCCCGGTGGCACGGGTGGCGAACCGGATGCCGTCCTCGGCGAGCAGGTCGGCCGTCACCGGGTGCTCCCGTCGAGCAGCGCGGACAGCTCGACGACCAGCGCCGGCGGCGGGTCCCACGCGAACACGCCGCACGTCGTGCCGTCGACGACCGGGGTCTCGGCGCCGCACATGCCGCGCAGGAACAGGTAGAGCACGCCGCCGAGGTGGGTCCGCGGGTCGTAGCCGCGCAGCCGCCAGCGCAGGAAGCGGTGCAGCGCGACCGCGTAGAGGATCGCCTGCAGGGGATAGTGCGCGGCGATCATCGCGGTGGCCATCGCCGTCGGCCCGTAGTGCGCGGCGGTGAGCGGGGACCGTCCCGTCGGCCCGATCGGCCCGAGCCAGTTGGTCTTGTAGTCGACGACGACGAAGCGGCCGTCGGGCCCGCGCAGCACGCCGTCGATGCTGCCCGTGAGGTAGCCGCGCAGGACCTGCTCGCCCAGCCCGTGGGCGCCGGGGTGGTCGAGGGCGTCGGGGTAGCCGACGAGCGGGTCGTCGGCGGCCAGGTGGCGGCGCAGCAGCGCGGCCACGTCGGCGAGCGTCACCGCCGCGGCGCCGGGGCGGGTGCGGTCGCCCCCGGCCAGGGGAAGCTCGAAGTCGAGCTCGGCGAGCCGGTCGCGCGGGGCGACGGCGGCGAGCGTGGCGGGCCCGCCGGCCGGCAGCGGCGTCGTCATGACCGGGAGCAGCGCGTCGGCGAGCGTCACGGCGTCGACCTCGGCGTGCGGCCGGTGGGCGAGCTCGGCTCCGGCGGCCTCGAGCAGCGCACGGTGGACGTCGCCGCTCCCGGTGTCGACGGTCTCGAGCACGGAGTGCACGAGCGTGCCGAACGCCGCGCCGACCGGGAGGTCCGCCATCGGCGAGGGCAGCGGGGCCACGTCGTCGGCGGGGGGCGGCGGCGCGTCGTCCTCGGGGTCGGCCTCGTCGGCGAGCCGGCGCTCCTCGGGCTCGCTGCCGACCGGCCCCGGCCCGTGGGCGCCGGCGGTGAGCGAGGAGTACGAGGAGCGGCGCCACGCGAGGTCGAGGGGGCGGTCGAACGGAGCGGCGGCGAGAGCGTGGGCGGCGGCCGCGGCCGGGACGAACGGGACGGGTCTGCGGGGCTCGACCCGCTCGACGGCGATGTCCCCGTCGGCGCTGTCCGCGAGCGCCTCGAGGTGGGCGAGGACCCGCACGTCCTCCCACACCGGGTAGGACCCGTCGGGGCTGGTGCCGGGCGCGGGCCGGCCGACGAACAGGCGGTGCACCGCAGAGGGCCGGGTGTTGGTCGACGGCGCCCACCAGCACACGACCTGCCCCTGCGCGCGGGTCAGCGCGACGTAGAGCAGCCGCAGGTCCTCGCCGTCGTCCTCCTCGCGGGCGGCCGCGACGTGGTCGCGCCAGGCGGGGTCGGTGTCGCCGCCGACCGCGCGCACCCGCTTCCCGGCCTGGTCGTGGTGGGTGACGACCTTCGGCTCGTCGGAGACCCACCGGTCCCACCCGAACGGCACGTAGACCACCGGGTACTCGAGGCCCTTGCACTTGTGGATCGTGAGCACCTGGACCGCGCTGGCGTCGGATTCGAGGCGCCTGCTGCGCTCGGGCCGCAGCTCGCCGGTGCCCGCGGCGGCCTCGGCCATGCGGGCCCGCAGCCACTCGACGAGCGCGACGACACCGAGCCGGGACTCGACCGCCGCGGCGTGCAGGACCTGGCCGATGTGGCGGACGTCGGTGATGCGGCGCTCGCCGTCGACGCGCGCGAGGACCCGCGCGGCGAGCCCCGTCTCCGCCGCGACCGCCTCGAGGAACGCCGCCACCCCGCGGTCGTGCAGCACCGCGCCCCAGCGCCGCAGCGACGCGCCGACCTCGGGCAGCACCGCGTCGGCGTGCGCGTCGAGGTCGGCGGCGGCGTGCCCGAGGAACACGGTGAGCGCGGCCGCCCGCACGCGCGCCGTGCGCCCGGGCTGCTCGACGGCCTCGAGCAGCGTCAGCCACTCCTCGGCGCTCTCGGTGGTGAACACGCTGGTGGCGCCCGCGAGGACGGACGGGACGCCGACCGCGGTGAGGGCCTCGCGGACGAGGTTGGCGTTGGCGTTGGTGCGCACGAGCACGGCGATGTCGCCAGGCCCGAGGGTCGGGTCGGCGCGCCCGGCCTCCTCCCAGCGCGAGTCGGCGGCGACCAGCTCGGCGATGTCGGCGGCGAGGTCGGTGGCGACCTTCTCGCGCACGCCGCCGACGATCGGCAGGCTGTTGCTGAACCGGCTCCGCAGCCCCTCGCGGGGCATGACCCGCAGCCGGAACGGCGCCGGCCGCGGCGCCCCCACCAGGCGGCGCTCCCGGTGGGCGGATGCCACCGGCGGCACGACGATCTTCTCATCGCCCAGCGCGGCGCCGTTGAAGATCGTGTCGAGGGCGCGGACCAGGGCCTCGTCACTGCGCCAGTTGGTCCCGAGCCCGGCCTTGGTGCCCGCCGAGTCGACGGCCTGGAGGTAGCTGACGACGTCGGCGCCGCGGAAGGCGTAGATCGCCTGCTTGGGGTCGCCGATGAAGGTCAGCGCGCTGTGCCCGTGGAACGCGACGCGCAGGATCTCCCACTGGATGGGGTCGGTGTCCTGGAACTCGTCGACCAGCACCACCGAGAAGCGCTCGCGCAGCCGCGCGCACGCCGCCTCGCCGAGCCGGGCGTTGGTGAGCGCGTTGCGCAGCCGCGTGAGCATGTCGTCGAACGTGAACAGCCGCCGCCGGCGCTTGCGCTTCTCGACCTCGGCGCGGACCGCGCGGGCGAACGACGCGCGCGCCCCGGCGGGCCCCGGGATGTCGTTCTCCGGCGCGATCCCGGCCGACGGGTCGTTGACGACGGAGCGCCCGATCTCGAGCGCGACGGCCCGGTCGAAGTCGGGCGCGGGCGCGCCGGGCACGGCGTACTTGCGCAGGTAGAAGTCGTCGACGACCTCGGTGACCACGTCGTCGATGCGCTCGACGAACGTGCCGTCGGGATCGGTGTCGCCGACGATGCCGAGCCCGGTGAGCATGTCCTGGCAGAACTGGTGGGTCGTCGCGATCGTCGCGGCGTCGAACCCGGCGAGCGCCGCGGTCAGGCGGGCGCGGCGGAGGGCGACCACGTCGTCGTCGGCGTCGGCGAGGAGCTGCGTGACGGGGTCGCCGTCGTCACGCCGCGCCGTCGCCGGGTCGGCCAGCCCCCGCTCGGTGCGGACGAAGCGCTCGCGGACGCGTTCGCGCAGCTCACGGGTGGCCTCGCGGCCGAAGGTCACGAGCATGACCTGGGGCAGCGTCGCGTGGCCCTCGGCGACGTAGCGGGCCGCGAGCGCGGCGATCGTGAACGTCTTGCCGGTGCCGGCGCTGGCCTCGAGCACCGTGGTGCCGGTGGGCAGCGGGCCGCAGAGGTCGAACGACGTGGGGGCGTCGACGGTCGCGGTCACCGGAAGCCCTCCGCGTCCCGGACCGGCGTCCACAGCCGCGTCGCGAGGCCCGCGAAACGGCTCGGGGCGTCGCCGGTCGCGGCGCCGACGAGGTCGTCGAGGGCACGCCGGCGCCCCCAGACCAGCACATGCGCGGGGTCGTCCTGCTCGGCGCCGAAGCGGTCGGTCCACTTGTCGCGGGCGCGGTTCATGGCGGCGATCTCGCCCTTCGTGGCGCGCGTCTGCGCGTAGACCTCCGACGTCCTGCACATCAGCGGCAGCGGTTCGACCATCCCGTCGGCGTGCAGGGCGAGCAGATCGGCGAGGACCTTCTGCGCGACCTCGGGCTCGATCGGCCCGAGCGTGGACACGAGCGCCGGGTCGTCCCGGCCGCCACGCCCGACGGTGACCGCGCGCCACGGCCGGTCGGGGTGCGCGGCGGTGAGCGCGAGCAGGCCGACCCACGCCCGGAGCCGGTGCTTCGGCGCGAGCCGCGAGTACGTCACCGCCACCAGCGTCGTGTCGTGCACCCCGCCGACCGAGCCGACGAGGGCGTCGGTGGTGATGTCGACGTCGACGGCGGCGACCTGCCGGAGCTCGGCCACGGCCTTCGCCAGCGGGTCGACCTGCCGGCCGATGTCGCGGACGAGCTTGTCGCCCAGCGGACCCGGCGGGAGGTCGCCCCGGCGACGCTCGCCCGCGATGCAGGCGGCGACGTCGCGGCCGGCCAGGCGGTCGCGCAGGACGCGCTCGCCGATCGCCCAGCGCGCCAGCCCGTCGGGCTCGACCGGCACCGCCTCGACGACCTGCTCCTCCTCGCCGCGCGCGAACACCCCGAGGCGCTGGCGCAGGAACGCGCGCACCGGGTGCTCGACGAACCGCGTCAGGTCCTCGAGGTCGAGCAGCCCGCGCGGGTGGGCGGGCAGCGGGCCGGGCAGGAACGGGTCGAGCGCGGTCCGCTCGCGACGCAGGGCGCGCGTGCCCGCCAGCGCCGCGCCGTCGAAGGAGAACGGCGCGGCGGCGTCGAAGTCGTCCTCGTCGAACGGCTGCAGCGGGTTGCGCCGGGTGAGGTGGTCGCGGGCGCGCAACTCGTCGCCGAAGTCGAAGCTGGCGTCGAGGGTGTCGAGCAGCTCGCCGATCGGGACCGCGGGCGGCCGGTCGGCCCCGGTGCGCTCGTCGGCGCCGGAGTGGACGACGACGAGGTGGTCGGTGGCGGCGACGATCGCGTCGAGCAGCAGCTGACGGTCCTCGGCGGCGGGGTCGCGCTCGCCGACGCGCGGGTCGCGGGCGAGGACGTCGTCGCCGTCCGCGCGGGTCTCGCGGGGGAAGACCTGGTCGTCCATGCCGAGCAGGCACACCACGCGGTGGGGCACCGAGCGCATCGGCATGAGCGTCGCGACGGTGAGCGTGCCGGTGCGGAAGTTGGCGCGCGTCGGGCGCCCGGCGAGGCGGTCGGCGAGCACCGCGCGGACGTCGTGCAGCGTCATGACGGGGTCGTGCGGGGCGCTCTCGAGCACCGCGGAGAGCTCGCCGCGGGCCTGCGCGAGCTGCCAGGCGTCGGCGGGAACCGTCGCCGTCAGGCCGTCGAGGCCCAGGCGGAGCGCGTCGATCCACGCGGTGAGGGGCTTCTCGCCGCGCAGGCCCTCGATCACCGCGCCGACCCTGTCGGCCAGCTCGCCGAGGCGCCCGACCCGCTCGACGTCGCCGGAGTCGACCTCGTCCAGCGGCAGCGCGTCGCCCAGCCAGTCGCCGCCGTCGGCGGACATGGCAACGCCGACCAGGAGCCGGTCGAGCCCCTGTGACCAGGTGTTCTCGGGGAAGCGGCCGAGGGAGAACGCGGCGCGGTGCGGCGCGTCGAGCCCCCAGCGAACCCCGGAGCTCTCCGCGAGCTCGCGCAGGCGCGGCAGGTCCTCGTCGTCGAAGCGGAAGCGCCGGCGCACCGGGTCGGACTCGGCGAGGTCGAGCAGCTGGGACGCGGTGACGCGCGCGTCGGCGAGGTCGAGCAGCGTCGCGAGCGTGCCGAAGAGCGGGTTGACCTCGCGCAGCGAGCGGTCGGCGAGCCGGACCCGCAGCCGGTGGCCGGGGTGCGCGCCCTCCTCGCCGTCGCCGGGCCCGAAGCTCGCCGTGACGAGCGGCGCGAACGTCTCGATGTCCGGGCACAGGACGATGACGTCGCGCGGCTCGAGCGTCGGGTCGGCGCGCAACAGACCGAGGATGGTCTCGCGCAGCACCTCGACCTGGCGGTCCGGCCCGTGGCAGCGGTGGACGCGGATGCTGCCGTCGTCGGTGGCCTGCTGCGCGGTCGGCGCGCGGTCGTGGCGGAGGTCGTCCTGGAGGCGGGCGAGCAGGGTCTTTCCGGGCGCGTCGAGCGCGTGGTGGTGGTCGGTGTGCGCGAGGCGGGAGAGGCGCAGCTGCAGCTCGCGCACGTCGCGGCCGAGGCTCGCGAGCAGGGGGTGGGCCACGGCCTGGGCGCTCGTGTCGTCGCCGCGCCGGTCGGCGGTACGCCCGTCGAGCTGCGTCCACAGCGTCGGCGAGGGGTGCGGCAGCCAGAGGTGGACCTCGTGGTCGGCGGCGAGGGCGTCGAGGACGCTGAGCTCGGTGTCGGAGAGGCGGGTGGCACCGAAGAGGCTCAGGCGCATCGGGAACCCCGTCGGCGGCGCGATGTCCGCGACGGTCTCGGCGGGGCTGCTCGCGCCGAGGCGTGTCCGCAGCCTGCGCCACAGCTCGGGCTGCCAGCGGAGGTCGTCGGGCGTGCCGGCGTCGTCGCCCGCCGCCCAGGCCCGGACGAGGGCGGGCCGGTGGTCGGCGTAGCGGGTGAAGAGGCGCGCGAGGTGCCGGGCCGCCGCGAACCGTCGCCCGCGACGCGTACCGGTCGTGTCGCCGACGACGCCGAGGAACGTGCCGAGCGGGGCGCACCAGGGCTCCTCGGCGCACTCGTCGATGGTCTCGAGCAGCGGCCACACCAGCCGCTCGGGGCGCCAGGGATCGTCGTCGGGGATCGCGAGCACCCGGGCCACGACCTCGGCGGGCGAGGGGAAGACGACGTTGGCGCACACGCCGTCGTCGCCGCCCGTGACACCCAGCCGGTGGGCGAGGCGCTGGGCCAGCCAGCGCTCGATGCCGCGCGTGGGCACGGCGACCAGCTCGGGCTCGAAAGGATCGTCCAGCGGGTCCGCGAGCACGTCGGCCAGGGCCTCGACGAGCCGGTCGGCCCGCTCGGCCCGGTGCACGTGGAGCACGCCCGCACCTCCCCCTCTGCCGGTGCCGCCGACGCTAGACGAGGAGTCCGACGACGCTGCTCGCCGGGCACCCGTGTCGCTTGACCTCGACCGTTGTTCAGCGTCGAGCCTCGAGGTCATGGATGTCGTGCGAGTGGAGAGATTCGGCGGGCCGGAGGTTATGCGGCCCGCGTCGATGGCGGACCCCTCGCCCGGCGCGGGCGAGGCGGTGATCGAGGTGACGGCCAGCGACGTGATGTTCCTGGACACGCTGCTGCGCTCGGGGTGGGGCGAGGGCTTCTTCCCCGTGCGGCCGCCGTACGTCCCGGGCAGCGGGGTGGTCGGTACTTCTTCCGGTGGACGTGTCGTCGCCGACACGAAGCAGGACGTGGGCGGCGCCGAGATCCCGGTCGGCGGCTACGCGTCACGAGCGGTCGTGGCGGAGTCGGAGCTGGTCCCGGTGCCCTCGGGGCTCACGGATCACCAGGCCGTGGCTTTCCTGCACGACGGACCGACGTTGCAGTCGCTGCTGCCGTTCGTGGCGGGCCCGCGGGTGCTCGTCGCCGCGGCCGCCGGTGGCGCCGGTGTCCTGCTGGTGCAGTCGCTGGCGGCGCGCGGGCTGCACGTCGTGGCGGCGGCGCGGGGCTCGGCGAAGACGGCGTTGGTGCGCTCGCCGACCTGCCGCGGCTGGACCGCGCGCAGCGCCGTGCGGCGGTGGAGCGGACCCTCGCCGAGGCGGCGGAAGGGCGCTATCGCCCGGTGATCGGCCAGACGTTCCCGCTGGCCCGAGCGGCCGACGCGCACGCGGCGATCGCGGCGCGGGAAACGATCGCGAAGACGTTGCTGGTGCTGTGAGGGGCGGCGAACCCGTGTCCTGAGGACACGGGTTGCTCGACCTACTTGCCGAAGGGTGGAGCGAGGCCAGCGACGGTCTGTTCCGCAATGCGGGTGGCCCGACCGCAGGGGTCGAGAGGCTGACCGTCCACCCCCAGTTCGGCGTCGTAGATGACGAGGAAGCCTTGCCCCTCCGCGGTCCCCACCGTGACGTTGCAGGAGATCGAGCCATCCGCTGTCTGCTCGACAGTGCCCGGCAGGCCACCAACCGTCGTCGGTCGGAACACGGCGAGCTGACGCACCCTGTATGTGTCGACGAGGATGTCCCGATCACTGGCGATTCCGAGGTTGACGTGCGGGGAACCGTCCGGTCCCCGCCACTCGCACGATCTCTCGTTGGTCGGAAGGACCACCACCTCGCCTTGCGCTGTAAACCCCAACTCGCGAAGTTGGCTTGGCTCGAGGGCCCCGCATGGGTCGCCCGACAACGGGCTGACGTCACGAGGAGCGGACGGCAGCGGTGCCCCGTATCGACTGTTCGAGGACGTGGGGCCGCCAGGACCAGCTGATGGAGCGCACGCCGCAACACCGATGAGCAGGAGGAGAACGACGACTCGAGCGACCGGCACGCTTACGCCAGTTCCGTCCGAGCGTCGTCGTCGGTCCGCTCGTACTCCGCGAAACCGAGCCGCAAGGCCTCGATCATTCGCGAGATCTCTTCGATGCCCTGAGTCAACGCGCTGATGAACGACGTCGGCCCCACCGCGGCCTTGTCGCCGAGCACGCGAGCGGCGTCGAGCGTGACGAGGTCGTTCGTCGGGGGAGCGACCTGACCCAGATAGACGGCATCACGCTTGATGCCCTCGAGCTCGAGCTTGGCCTGCTCCAACTCGCGGATCGCGTCGGGCGCGCGGGAGATGTCGACGGTGAACGATCCGCCACCGACGGGCACCGGTTGTGTCACGCCGCCACCCCTCCCCGCAGTCGCCCGACGCCGGTCACGCTAGCGATCGACCCCGCATCGCGGGTGCGGTTCGGCGAAGATCGCGACTTCGGTGACGATCGCTGTCAGATCTGACATCGAACGTCACCCGGACGATGATCTCGGCGGATGCGGTGCCAATTCCGAGGCCGCGAGGCGCGCGCCGCGGTCGAGCAGGTAGCGGGCGATCGCCCGGTGGATCGGCTTCACGACGGCGACGATCGGCGCGGCCACCGGGCGGTCCACGCGCATCAGGAAGACGACCAGGACCCGGCCGGGCTCCTTCATGACCAGGAGCCGTGGGGTGATCAGTCCGCCGGCCACCCCGTAGACGACCTCGTCGGGCCCGCTCGACACCAGGTGCCAGTCGAGGGGAACGGGCGGGGTGGTGTGGGTCAGCCGCAGACCCAGCACCCGTCGGTGCGCGAACCGCACGAACAGGCGCAGCCATCTCGGCGCGCGACCCACGGCCAGATCGGCGAGTTCCTCCGGGGTGAAGCGGGCGAGGACCTCGGGCGGGCAGTCGGTGGCGAAGGCGTCGCCGTAGTCCACGCGGTCCAGCAGCCCCATCGCGTCCACGCGCTCCGGGACCACCACGCGTCGGGCCACGATCCGCTCCCCTGGTCGGTCCGGCGGACCGTCACCTCTCCGCATCGTGCACCAGCAGCGCGACCTGGGTCCGGTTCTCCAGATCCAGTTTCGCGAGCACGTGCGACACGTGCGCCTTGACCGTCGACAGGCTCATGTACGCCTCGGCCGCGATCTCGGCGTTCGAGCGCCCGCGGGCGATGGCGACCGCGACGTCGTACTCGCGCTCGGACAGCGACCGCAGGGCCGTGCGCGCCCGCTCGCGATCGCTCGAATCGGCGCCGGCCTGGTCCATCAGCCGACGAGTGACCGTCGGCGACAGCATCGGGTCGCCCGCCGCCACGCGGTGCACGGCCTCGACGATCTGGGCGGGCGGCGTGTCCTTGAGCAGGAAGCCGCTGGCCCCGGCGCGCAGGGCGTGCAGGACGTTCTCGTCGCTGTCGAACGTCGTCAGCACCACGACCTCGGGCGGGTCGGGGCGCTCCCGCAGCCGCTTCGTCGCCGCGAGGCCGCCGACGCGGGGCATGCGCAGATCCATCAGCACGACGTGCGGGGCGTGCGCGTCGACGAGCGCCGGCACCTCGTCGCCGTCGGTCGCCTCGCCGGCCACCCGGATGCCGTCCGCGCCGTCGAGCATCATCGTCAGCGCGCTCCGCACGAGAGCGTCGTCGTCGACGACGAGAACGCGGATCTCCGGGGAGCTCACGCCGGCCACGGTAGTTCCGCGACCAGGCGGAATTCCCCGTCGGTGCTCAGCCCGTGCTCGAGCCGGCCGCCCACGGACGCGGCGCGTTCACCGAGCCCCACGAGTCCGGTGCCGCGCCCGTCGGACGTCGACGAATCGACCGGCAGACGGTTGCGCACCTCGACCCGCAGCGCGTCGCCCGCCGCCCCCGACACGACCACCCGTACCGGACAGCCCGGTGCGTGCCGGCGCGCGTTGGTCAGGCCCTCCTGGACGATCCGGTACGCGGTGCGGCCGAGGGTCTCCGGGACCTCGCCGACCGTCGAGTCGTCGAGAGCGACCGCCACCCCCGCCTCTCGTGACTCCTCGACCAGCGCCGGGAGGTCCGCCGACGTCGGCTGGGGCGGCCCGTCCCCGGAGATCAGCTCGTCCGCGCGCAGCACCCCGATCACCTCCCGCAGCTCCTCCAGCGCCTGGTGCGCACCGGCCCGGACGACGCCGGCGGCGCGTGCGATCTGCTCGGCGGGGGCGTCGGGCCGGTACTCCAGCGCGCCGGCCGACGCGGCGACCAGCGAGAGCCGGTGGCCGAGGACGTCGTGCATCTCGCGGGCGATCGTCGCCCGCTCCTGGCGCCGTGCCGCGGCGATCCTTTCGGCCTGCTCCTCCTCGGCCCGCCGCTGCTGCTCGACACGGGCCGCGGTCCGCAACCGCACCAGCGCACCCCACGCGACCAGGGCGGCGTGGGTGACGACGTCGATCACCAGCAACCAGCCGTAGGGCAGCCCGGGGATCGGGCGGACGAGGCCCTGCACCGCGTGCGCGCCCGTGCTGACCGCGCCGACCAGGATCGCGGTCGCGAGCGGGCGCACGGTCGCCACGCGGAGCACGCCGATCGTCGCGGCCGGGGTCGCCGCCGGCGAGAACGCGGCCAGCACGGCCATCGCCAGCGCCCCGGTGACCGGCCGCCTGATGAGCAACGGCACCAGCGCGCAGGCGACCAGGGTGGCGCCCGCGTCGACGGCCGTGGCGAGGGTCGACGCCCGGACGTCCGTCCGGCTGACCAGGGTGAGTCCGCCGAGGACCAGCACCACGGCCCCCGTCGTCCACGCCGCCCACCGCTCGGCGTGCCGGTCGGGCGGGCAGGTCGCGTCCACGGGGCAGGACACTAGGTCGGCCGAACCAGCGGCACATCGGACGAAAGTCCACGCCGGCTCGACCGACGGCCACACACCCCGTCCCGGCGCCCGACGCGACGGCGCCGCGGGTCGGGCGACGCTCCCGGCCATGAAGGCCACCGTCGTGCTCGACATCGCCGGCCCGCTGCTCGTGTACTACGCCCTGCACGCCCTCGGCGTCGACGACCTCGTCGCCCTGACCGCCGGCGGCATCCCGCCCCTGGCGCACCTCGTCGTGACCGCCGTGCGCGACCGGCGCCTTCCCCCGATCGCCGTCCTCGCGCTGATCGCCCTGGTCGCGAGCCTCGTCTCCGCACTCGTCGCCGGCAGCCCGCGCGAGCTCCTGGCCCGTGACGCGTGGATCAGCGCGCCGTTCGGCGTCTGGATGCTCCTCACGCTGCGGGGCCGCCCCTTCTGCTTCACGGTCACCCTGACCCTGCTCCCGCGCCGCGCGGAACTGATGGAGGGCCTGTGGACGACCGACGCCGCGTTCCGGCGGGTCTGGCGGTCGATCACCGCGGCGTGGGGCGGGGTCGGGCTCCTCGACAGCGCCGTGCGCGTGCTGATGGCGTCCGCGCTTCCGGTGCCGGTGGTCCCGGCACTCGGCACCGCGCTCGGCGTCGTCAGCATCGTCCTGCTGCAGGTCCCGACCCACGTCCTGCTGCGACGGGCCGGCTACTGGTCCGTCATGTTCCCGCCGACCGCGCTGCGTTCGCGTGGATCGCGTCGTGCACGTACTGCGCCAGACCTGTCGCCTGGTCCTCGTACGTCTTCGTGAACCGCGGGTCGGACACGTACATCTCCGAGATGCAGGCGTGGAACTCCGGCGACGTGTCGAAGAACCACCGCGTCATGTGCTGACGATGGGCCTCCGCGACGTCCATCGCGGGCTCGCCGTCCGCCGGCTCGCCGGCCCGCAGGGCGGCGATGAAGCGCGCGTTGACGTTGTCCATCTCCGCCTTGAGCGCCTCCCAGTCAGCCTTCGTGTACTGGGCCGTGCGCTGCTGGGACTGGCGCCACGCCTCGGTGTCGCCCCAGCGCTCCTGCGCCTCCTGCTGGTACTCCTCCTTGAAGCCCTCACCGAACAGCTCCCGCTGCTCGTCGGGCGTGAGCTGGATTCCGGACACTTCTGCCTCCAGGGCTCGGTCGATGGCCGTGACGAGCTCGGCGAGCTCGTCCAGCCGGGACATGACCTCGGCCCGCTGCCGGCGCAGGTGCGCGGCGACGTCGGCGTCGGGGTCGTCGAGGAGGACCGCGACCTCCTCGAGCGAGAACCCGAGCCGGCGGTAGACGACGACGTGCTGCAGGCGCAGCAGGTCGTCCTGGGTGTAGAGCCGGTAGCCCGCCGCACTGCGACGGCTCGGGCGCAGCAGCCCGATCTCGTCGTAGTGGTGCAGGGTCCGGACCGTGAGCCCGGAACGCTCGGCCGTCTGGCCGACCGTCCACCGGCTCGTCCCCGCTGCCGTCTCGGTCATGGAGCCACCGTGAGGCCTCTCGTCGCGTGAGGGTCAAGGCTAGGGCAGCAACAACGTCGAGTCGCCGAACTCGTGCCACAGGTAGCGGGCGGCGACCGCCGCCTCGTACGTCTCCCCGACCAGCGCCGGCCCGGCCACCGCCTCGAGCAGGGCGAGGTGGCTCGCCTCGGGCTCGTGCAGGCCGGAGACCAGGCCGGTGATCGTGCGCGCGGGGCGGTGTGCGCCGAGGACGAGGTCGGTCCACCCGTGTCCCGGGGACACGGTCCCATCGGGTGCCGCGACGGTCTCGAGCGCGCGGACGACCGTCGTGCCGACCGCCACGACCCGCGACCCGGCCTCGCGCGCCGAGTTGACCAGCCGCGCCGTCACCGCCGGCACTGCGAAGGGCTCGGGCGACGGCGGCTCGTGCTTCTCGGGGCTCGACACCCCGGCGTGCAGCACCAGCGGCGCCACCGTGACCCCGCGGGCCATCAGCCGCACGAGCAGCCGCTCCGAGAGCGGGCGGCCCGCGCTCGGCATCTCCGCGCTGCCCGGCACGGCCGCGTAGACGGTGTGGTGGTCGGACAACGGGAAGCGGCCCGCGAGGTGCCCGTACGCGATCGGGCGCCCGTAGGTCGCGAGGTAGCCGGCGAGCCCGACCGGCGGCCACGGCCGCGCCCGCCACAGCCGGCGCGGCGCATCCTCGTCGGGGTAGGGCGCGACGAGCGTGAGGACGAGCCCGGGCGGGCCGAGCCGGTCGCCGGGCGCGACGTCGGTCTCGGGGCCGTCCGGACGCCGCGGCTCGACGACCCAGTCGCCGTCGTCGAGCGCGGTCGCCACGTGCAGGGTCATCGCCCGCCCGTCGTGGTGCCGGACGTCGAGCGCGGCCGGCAGCGTCGCGGACGTGTTGACGACGAGCAGGTCACCGGGGTCGAGGACGTCGGCGAGCTCGTCGAAGCGCCGGTGCTCGACGAGCCCGGGACGCGCGACGAGCAGGCGCACCCCGTCGCGGGCGAGCCCGCGGTGCTCCGGCGGCTCGTGGGCCTCGGCCCCGGGCGGGAGCAGGAACGAGGTCATCGGGACGACGGTCATGCCGTCACCACCAGATCCGCGGCCCGGAAGCGGCCGCTGGGGTGGTCGCCGTCGATCAGCACGCGCAGGGCGGGCACGACGGTCTCGGGCTCCGGGCGATCGCTGATGTCCTCGCCCGGGAACGCCTCCTGGTGCATGACGGTGCGCATGTCGCCGGGGTCGACGACGTGCACGCGCCACTGCGGGTTCTCGACGGCCAGGACGGCGCCGAGGTGCTCGAGCGCGGCCTTCGAGCTGCCGTACCCGCCCCAGCCCGCCATCGCCTCGGCGCCCGCGTCGGACGTGATGGCGAGGATCCGCGCGCCGGGCCGGAGCAGGGACCGCAGCGCCTGGACCAGGCCGAGCGGGGCGAGGACGTTGACGCGGTAGACCTGCTCGAGCACGTCGAGCGGGTGGTCGGCGAGGTCGGGCTGCGGGCTGGGCCCGAGCAGGCTCGCGTTGAGGACGAGGAGGTCGAGGCCGCCGAGGTCCTCGGCGGCCTCGGCGAGGTCGGTGCGGTGCGACGGGTCGGCGACGTCGCCGGGCACGGTGATGACGCCGGGCAGACCGGCGACCGCGGCGGCGAGCTCGTCGCCGTGCCGGGCGTCGACGACCACCCGCCAGCCGTCGTTCGCGAGGTCGGCGGTGAGCGCGCGCCCGAGTCCGCGCGAGGCTCCGGTGACGAGGGCGGTGGGCTGCAGTTGGTCCATGTCTCGACCGTGCGACCTGGAGAAAGGTCGAGGTCAAGCAATCCGTCCGAACCGCACCCAACGCCAGCCCGTGCGTGCCAGCCTGACCGCATGGCCGAGGGGTACGCGGTGGACCTCGACGCCCTGCACCGGGCGGCCCAGGGGGTGCGGGCGACGATCGACCAGGTCGGGGTGGGGCTGCTCGACGGCGTCGGCACCGCTGCGGGACACGAGCGACTCAACGGTGCCCTCGTCGAGTTCGCGACGCGGTGGCAGGGCGGTGTCGAGGCGCTCGCCGAGGACGGTCACGCCGTCGCCGTCCGGCTGGACGCCGCGGAGGCCGGCTATCGCCGCACCGACACCGGCGCGGCGCGTGGCCTCGACGGACTGGTGCGTGGCTCCGGGCCCGATCCGGGTGGCGGATGATGGCTGAGCTCGGCGCCACCGAGGACCCAGCCGCGCTCGGCCCGGGCGACCCCGTGGTCCTCCGGACCGCCGGAGCGACCTACCGCCGCTACGCGCAGATGCTCGGCGACGCCGCAACCGGGCTCGGTCGGATCGGGACGCCCGAGGGCTGGTCCGGCCCGGCGGCGGACGGCTTCCGCAGCGCCTTCGCCCTCGAGCCCCAGCGCTGGCAGGACGCGGCCGCCGCGTTCGGCGAAGCCGCCCGTGCCGTGGGTGACCACGCGGGCGCGATCGACTGGGCGCGGGGCCGCGCCGGCGAGGCGATCCTGCGCTGGCAGGAGGCCCAGGCGACGTCGATCACCGCCCGCGCCCGGTACGACGAAACGGTGGCCGCGGGCGCCGCCCCCGTTCCGTTCGTCGACCCCGGCGAGGACGCACGCGCGGACGCCCAGGCGATCCTCGCGCAGGCCCGCGAGCACGTCCGCGACTCCGGCGACGCGGCGGCGGGCGTCGTGACGGCCGCATGCACCGGGGCTCCCGCCGCGCCCGGGTTCTGGGGTGAGCTGGCCGACGGCGCGGGGGCCGTCGCGGCGGGGCTGGGCAACGCGAGCGCGTCGCTCGGGAACGCCCTGCTCGACCACCCCGCGAACGTGGCGGCGATGCTCGGCGGCGGCGCGCTCGCCGGCCTCAGCGCCGTCGGTGTCGCCGGTTCTATCGGCGTCACGGCCACCGGTGTCGGCGCCCCGGTGGGCGCCCCGCTCGGTGCGCTCTCCGCGACCGGTGTCGCCACCGGGGCAGCGATCGCGGGTCTCGGGGCCGCCGACACCGTCCAGCACGCGCTCACGGACGACCGGGTCGCCCCGTTCAGGGTCGCCGCGGACGCGGACGCCGGGGACGACGCGCCACTGTCACCAGCTGATCGCCTCACCACGGTGGGCGTTCCCGGCGGCCAGGAGAGGGTTCGCGAGCTACCCGACGAGCAGGCGATCGAGAACCTCTACGACGAACTCACGGAAGGCGGCGGCACGCCGGTCGAGTGGAACGGTTATCGAGGTGTGCCGCCCTTGCGCCTCGAAGACGGCACGGAGATAGGACTTCGTCAGAGCACCAAGCACGGGAGCACGATCGACATCAAGCTTCCGAACGGAGAGCAATGGAAAGTGCACATCCCCCGCTGACCGAGGACGACGGGGCCGCGAAGGTGCTGCTGCGCGGTCTCTACGACGCCGTGAGCCTCGCCGAGGTCCGGTTCCTGGTCAGTCTCGCCGAGCCCGACGACATCCCCTACCTCAAACGCGAGCCCGTCGGGCTGAGGGAGGCGAGTCTGCGCGCGATCGCCCATCTCGTCGACAACGGTCTGATGGAGCTGGGCGACCTCGAGGCCCTCCCGTCGACCGACTCACGATCCGACGACGAGCAGCGCAGACGCCCGCCACCTGTCCGGTTCCGACCGTGGCCCCTGGACAACCAGAAGGCTCTCGAGAGGGTCCGCCGGGAGTGGTGGGACCCGGAGCGTGAGCTGGACCCCGGCAACATCTGCTGGCTCCAGAACACCCCGTCCGGCGATCAGGTAGCGGAACGCATCGAGGCCGCTCGCGGTACTTGAGTCCAGACCCGTTCCTCCCGCCCCCGCCGCCCAGTAGCGTCGGCGAGCACGGAGGCGGACATGGACATACGAGAACTCCGCTATGTGGTCACGCTCGCGGAGGAGCGGCACTTCCGGAAGGCGGCGGAGCGTCACTACATCGCCCCGCAGGCCTTCGGTCGGCATGTCCGCGCCCTCGAGAAGGAGATCGGCGCGCGGCTGTTCGACCGCACGAGCCGGCGCGTCGACGTGACGCCCGCCGGGGCGCGGCTGGTCGAACGGGCCCGCGAGGTCCTGGCCCGCGTCGACGACCTCGCCGCCGCCGTCCGCGACGCGCCGCCGGCGCCCGACGACACCGTGGTCCGCGTCGGCGTCCTCGGGTTCGGGGCGGCCGACCGGTGGCCCGACCTGCGCGAACTCGTCCGCGCCCAGCTCCCCGGGCGCACGCTCGTGCACATCGAGCTGGACTGGGACACCCAGTACGAGGCCGTCCGCGACGGCGAGGTCGACGTCGCCGTGATCCACGACGTCGGGCCGGTGGAGGGCGTGCGCCTGAACCGCCTGTTCACCACACCGCGCGTCGCCGTCGTCCCCGCCGCCTCCCCGCTCGCCGACGCGGACCGCCTCGCCGAGGACGACGTCGACGGCCACGCGTGGGTGGCCGTGAACGGCCGGCACCCGGGGCTCGGCGCCTGGGCGGGCGTCACCGGGCAAGCGTCGCGCCGCAGCCCCGTCGTCCGCACGCCCGCGGCGATCCCCGCGGCCGTCGCGACCTCCGGGATGCTCGGCGTCCACGGCGAGCTCGCCCGCCGCTTCTTCCCCCGTCCCGACGTGTGCTTCGTGCCGCTGGCGGGCGAGGACGCGCAGGTCTCGGTGGCGACGCGGGTCGACGACGACTCGCGCACCGCGACCGCGTTCCGCCAGGCCGCCGACCTGCTCGCGACCTGACCCTGTCAAGCCCGGATCGCAACCGAACCGGGACGTGATCGGGGGCCGTGGTCCGCGCCACGGTGAGCGCGACGATCCCCGACGACGTGGAGGCCCGCCATGGCCCGCCGGCTCAGCGACCACTTCGGCCACCTGTTCCCGACCACCGCGGTGGGCTCCTACCCGCGGCCCAAGTGGAACACCTTCGACCTCGGCGGCGAGGACATCCGCGTGGCGATGCGCCGCGGCGACTTCGCCGAGGCCTACAGCGACGGCGTGCGGGCGATGATCGGCGACCAGGTGGAGGTCGGTCTCGACCTGCCCACCGACGGCCACCTCTGGTACGACCGCCACGAGGGCTTCATCTCCTCGTTCCTGCTCTACCCCGCCTACCACCTCGACGGCATCACGGTGGAGCCCGAGCAGAACCACCTGACCTCGATGCTGGGGCGCGAGGGCACCGCCGCGTTCGCCAACACGTGGAACGAGGTCGCCGTCGACGGCCCGGTCGGGCGCGGCACGATGCACCTCGCCGACCTGTGGAGCACGGCCCGCAAGGTGAGCCCGACGACCGTGAAGTTCTGCAGCGGCATGGGTCCGACCAACCTCGGCGGCTGGCTCACCGACCGCCACTACGGGGACAAGAAGGCCCTCTACAACGACCTCGCCGACGCCTACAACGCCGAGTTCAAGGACGCCGTGGCCGCGGGCGTCGAGGTGCTGCAGGTCGACGACGTCGGCTTCACGCTGCACCAGCCCGAGGACTACCCGCTGGTCGTCGAGACCCTCAACCGGGCCCTCGACGGGGTCGACGCGCTGCGGGTCTTCCACATCTGCCACCTCGGCAGCGGCGCCCAGATCGGCATCACGCCCTACCACGGCTTCCACGAGCTGGTGGCGAACGAGCTGCAGGTCGACGCCGTCGAGTACGCGTTCGCCGAGACCCTGTTCCCCGACGACGACTTCGCGCTCTGGTCGCGCTACCCCAGCGACAAGGGGATCGGGATCGGCGTCATCGACATCAAGCGCCTCGTCGTCGAGACCCCGGAGCACATCATCTCCGGCGTCCGCAAGGCGCTCGAGCACGTCCCGGCCGAGCGCGTGCACCTGACGACGGACTGCGGCATGTTCTCCCTGCCGCGTCCGCTCGCGAAGGCCAAGCTCCAGTCGATGACCCTGGCCGCCGAGCAGCTGCGGGCCGAGTTCAGCTGACCCATTCACGCAGGCGAGGAGGCCCCGTGCGCTGGAGCACGTACCGGACCACGGACGGAGACGAGCAGGTCGGCCTGTGGCAGGGCGACCGGCTCCATCCCGTCCCGGGGACGTCGTCACTGCTCGAGCTGATCGCGCGCGAGCGGCTGGCGACGGCCGCGGAGGAGGCGGCGGGGCAGCCGGGCGTGGACCCCGGCACCGTCGTCCTCCTCCCGCCGATCCCCCGCCCGCCGTCGATCCGCGACTTCATGGCGTTCGAGGAGCACGTCGTCACCGCGAGCGCGGCGATCGGGCTGACCGTCGACCCGCTCTGGTACGAGCAGCCGTGCTTCTACTTCACGAACCCGTCGTCGTTGCGCGGACCGCACGACGAGATCCCCGTCCCGCCCGGCAGCCAGGCGCTGGACTACGAGCTCGAGATCGCCGCGGTGATCGGCCGGGAGGGGCGCGACGTCGCCCCGGCCGACGCCGGCGACCACATCGCGGGCTACGTGCTGTTCTGCGACTGGAGCGCCCGCGACCTGCAGGGCACCGAGATGAAGCTCAACCTCGGCCCCGCTAAGGGCAAGGACTTCGCGTCGAGCTGCGGACCGTGGATGGTCACGCCCGACGAGCTCGTGCCGAGCGCGGCCATGGCGGCCTCGGTGAACGGCCGGCCGTGCAGCGCGGGGCGGCTCGACGCCCTGTACTGGAGCTTCGCCCAGATGATCGCCTACGCGTCGCGCGGCACCCGCGTCGTGCCGGGCGACCTCATCGGCTCGGGCACGGTGGGCACCGGCTGCCTGCTCGAGCTCTCCCGGGTGCACGGCAGCGACGCCTACCCGTGGCTGCAGCCCGGCGACCGCGTCCACCTCGAGGCCGAGGGGCTCGGCGCCATCGACTCCTCGATCGTCCCGGGCCCCGACCCGATCCCCCTGAAGGAGGCGTGATGAGCGCGCGCACCGACGACATCACCGTGCCCGGTCCCCCGCGCTGCGAGGAGGTCTCCGACGGCATCCACGCCTACGTCCAGCCCGACGGCACGTGGTGGATCAACAACACGGGCTTCGTCGTCGGCCCGCAGGGCGTGATCGCGGTCGACGCGTGCTCCACCGAGCGCCGCACCCGCGCGTTCCTCGACACGATCGCGTCGGTCACCGACCGGCCGGTGCGCACGCTGGTGAACACCCACCACCACGGCGACCACACCTTCGGCAACGCGCTGTTCGGCAACGCCGCGATCATCGCCCACGAGCGCACACGCTCCGAGGCGATCGCGTTCGGGCCGGCGCGCGAGCTGCCGTACTGGCACAACCCGGAGTGGGGCGACCTGCCCCTCGACCCGCCGTTCGTCACCTACACCGACCGCGTCGCGATCCACGCGGGCGACCTGCGCGGCGACGTCCTCTACGTCGGCACCCCGGCGCACACGTCGAACGACTCGGTCGTCTGGTTCGAGGACCGCTCGACGCTCTTCTGCGGCGACCTGATCTTCAACGGCGGCACGCCGTTCCTGCTCATGGGGTCCGTGGCGGGCGCGATCGACGTGCTCGAGAACGTCATCGCCCCGCTCGGCGCGCAGACCGTCGTCCCCGGCCACGGTCCGGTGTTCCACGACCGCGCCCCGCTCGACGCGACGCTGGACTACCTGCGCTTCGTCCTCGACGTCGCCGAACGCGGCCGCGCCGCCGGCGTCACCCCGCTGCAGGCGGCCCGCGACACCGACCTCGGCCGGTTCACCGACTGGCCGGACGCCGAGCGCATCGTCGGCAACCTCCACCGCGCCTACGCCGAGCTCGACGGGCTGGAGCGCGGCGGGCAGATCGACGTGTTCGGCGCACTGGACGACATGGTCACCTACCACGGCGGCCCGCTGACCTGCTTCGCCTGAGCAGAGCGCTTGTCCGCCGACACGGTCGTCGACCTCGGCGCACCGGTGACGCTCGATCTCGACGCCTGGAGCTCTTGAGGACGCATGACACCCTGAGGCATGTCCGCAGGGAGGCACGGCATGACGACCATCTCCGGTGCGCGGGTGTTCGACGGGACCGACGTGCTCGGCACGGCGAGCGTGACCGTCGAGGACGGGGTCATCACCGCCGTCCGGCCGGGTTCGGAGCACGACGGCGACGTCGACGGACGCGGGATGACGCTGCTCCCGGGGCTGATCGACGCCCACGTGCACCTGCGCGGCGCCGGCAACATCGGCCAGGACCTGCGGTACGGCGTGACCACGGTGCTCGACATGTTCTCGGCGCCGCCGCAGTTCACCGCGGTGCTCCGGGGACGCGCGGCGACGCGCACGGACGAGGCGGACCTGCGCAGCTCCGGGCTCATGGCCGGGGCCGTCGACGGCTGGCCCGCGGTGATCGTGCCGCCCGACCCCTCCGGCTGGCACATGCCCGGGCTCTCGCGCCCCGAGGACGCCGAGCAGTTCGTCGTCGAGCGCGCCCGCGAGGGCTCCGACTACATCAAGGTCTTCGTCGAGAACCCCGCCGACGTCGACCGCCCCGTGCTCAGCCCGGAGACGGTGACCGCCGTGTGCACCGCGGCCCGCGCCCACGGCCTGCTGACCGTCGCCCACGCCCCGACCCGCTGGGCCTTCCGCGCCGCGGTCGACGCGGGTGTCGACGTCCTCACCCACCTGCCGCTCGACGGTCCGCTCGACGACGACCTCGACCTCGCCGCCCTGGTCGTCTGCCCGACCCTGGCGATGATGCGGGCCCGCGCCGACGCCCGGAGCACCGACGAGCTGCTCGCCGACCCGCGCCTGCTCGCCGGCCTCGACCGCGAGGTCGCCGACGCGCTGCGGGCGGGCGACCGGGGCCACCTCCCGGTCAGCGACCGCCCCGGCACCTCCTACGACCACGCGGCCGAGAACCTCGCGCGCCTCGCCGAGGGCGGCGCGACGATCCTCGTCGGCACCGACGCCAACGACGTCCCGGGCCACGCGGCGGCCGTGCTCCACGGCGCGTCGATGCACCTCGAGCTTGACCTGCTCGCCCGCGCCGGGATGTCCCCGCGCCAGGTGCTGCGGGCCGCGACGTCGGTGCCCGCCGACGTCTTCGGGCTCGCCGACCGCGGCCGGATCGCCCCGGGGCAGCGCGCCGACCTGCTGCTCGTCGCGGGCGACCCGCTCACCGACGTCACCGCGACCCGCGACGTCCGCGCCGTCTGGCGCTCCGGGGTCCGGTTCTCTGACGCTCGCTAGCGCTGTCTCGCCCGATCGCTAGACAGTCGTAGAGAGCCCGAGGATCGCGCGCGCATCCGGGTGTATCCCGCCGTCTCGCGATGACGCTAGAGAACCCGAGACGGTGCGAGATCCGCCAAGACGGGTGATGAGCGGGACCTGGACGACCGGGGTACGCACGAAGTGGCCACACTTGGGACGACGACGGCAGCGGTCGGGAGGGCCGTACCTGCCGGGGGGAGGAATCGTGACGTCCACCCAGGACCTGCGGGTGGCTGCGGAGCTCGCGCCACCGCGGGCCTTCGACACCGCCTGCCGCATGGTGGTCGACTACCTGTCGCGCGTGGTCCCGCTCGACGCCTGGGCCGTGACCCGGGTCGCCGACGGCCATCAGACGATGCTGGTCACCACCGACTCCGACTACGGGCTCACGCCCGGCCAGACGGCGCTGTGGTCCAGCTCGATGTGCCAGTACATGGTCGCCGGGACCGCGCCGCGGATCGTCCCGGACACCCGCACCGTGCCCGACCTCGCGCGCATCGCGTCCGAGGCGGCGGCGCACGGGATGGAGGTCGGCACCTACGTCGGCACGCCGATCGTCAGCGGCGACGGGAGCCTGTGGGGCACGGTCGTCGGGATGAACCGGCGACCGGTCGCCCCCGAGACCGTCGACCAGGAGCCGCTGCTCGACCTGCTCTCCAGCCTCCTGTCCTCGGTGCTCGAGGCCGACACGGCCGCGGTGGACTCGGCCCGCGCGCTCGAGCGCGCCGTCAGCGACGCCGAGAGCGACCCCCTGACCGGGCTGCTCAACCGCCGCGGCTGGGAGCGCTGGCTCACGCGCGAGGACGAGCGGTTCCGGCGCTTCGGCGACCCGGCCTCGGTGGTGATGCTCGACCTCGACAACCTCAAGGTCGTCAACGACACCGAGGGCCACGACGCCGGCGACCGCCACCTGCGCCACTGCGCCGCGGTCCTGCGCTCGACGATCCGCAGCACCGACCCGCTCGCGCGCCTCGGCGGCGACGAGTTCGCGCTGGTCGCGCAGATCGGGGTCGAGGACACGCAGAAGCTCGTCGAGCGGCTGCGCGACGCGCTCGACTCCGCGGGCGTCCCCTGTTCGATCGGCGCCGCGCCGTTCACGGTCGCCGGCGGCTTCCCCGGCGCGTGCGCCGAGGCGGACTCGCTGATGTACGCGGACAAGCGCGCCCGGCGCGGCGGCGACCGCGGGGTCCCGAACCCCCGCCCGGAGCCCCCGGACCTGTCGACCGCCTGATGCGCCTTCGGCGCACGTGAGTGATCTGGGTCGTCCTGACGACCCAGATCACTCACGTGCGCCGGAGGCGCATCACCGCCGTCTCGGCGGCGTTGCGGATGTGCTGCACGCACGCGTCGGCGGCGGCGTCCGCGTCGCGGGCCTCGATCGCGTCGACGACGGCACGCAGCTCCTCCGCGGCGCGCGCGGGCCGACCGGGGACGGACAGCGACGTCGCGCGCAGCAGGCGCACGCGGGCCTGCAGGCCGGCGAGGGTCTGCTGCAGCGGTCCGCTCGCCGAGCCCTCCATGAGCACCTCGTAGAACCGGTCCTTGGCGCCGAGGTGGTCCCCGGCGCCCCCGGCGCTGCGGGCGATCTCGTCGACGGCCTCGCGCAGCGCGCGGACCTGCTCGTCGCCCGCCCGCTGCACGAACCGGCGGACGGCGAGGGCCTCGAGGGACGCGCGCATCTCGTAGATGTCGGCGGCGTCGGACGCCGAGAGCGAGGTGACCTCGGCCCCGCGCTGGGGGACGACGGTGACCAGGCCCTCGGCGGCGAGCTGGCGGATGACCTCACGCACCGTCGCCCGCGACACCCCGAGGTTCTCGGTGAGCTCGCGCTCGATCAGCCGCTCGCCGGGCTTCAGCCGCAGGTCGAGGATCGCCGCGCGGACCCGGTCGGTGACCTGCTCGCGCAGCGGCGCGGCGACCCGCGGCAGCGGCTCGGAGCCCCACACCGACGACGTCACGGCTCGATGATCCCACGCCGCGACGGGCCGATCAGCCCAGCACGACGGCGACGCGACCACCCGGTCCGGGCGCCGCCGGGTGCTCGTGACGGGTGCGCCCGTCGTGGCCGGGCACCACCGTGGCGCCGAGCGCGTGGGCCACGGCGTGGATGCGCCCGAGCCCCCGGCGCATGCGGTCGAGGTCGGTGAACGCGAAGAACGGCCAGTCGTTCTCGACCTGGATCCCGAAGTGCGCCGCGTCCGCGGCGAGCAGCAGGGGACGCTCCCGGGTGCCCACCACCAGCAACGACTCCCCCGGCGTGTGCCCGCCGACCGGCACGACGGTCAGGTGCGGCGCCACGCGCGTCGGCCCGTCCAGCAGCGTCAGGCGGCCCTCGGCGCGGGCGCGCTCGACGGCGTCGAGGTCGGCGTCGGTCGCGAACTCGCCGGCCAGCCCGTCGCGGGCCCGCTTGCCCGACCAGTAGTCGTACTCCTCGCGCGCGGCCACGACCTCGGCGCGCTCGAAGAGCGCCAGGTGCCCGATGTGGTCGTAGTGGAAGTGCGAGGTGACGACGCGGACGACGTCGCGCGGGTCGATGCCGAGCAGGTCCAGGCACTCCGGGGTGGTCGTCCCGGGGATCTCGCCGAGCCAGTCGCGCGCGGCGACGTCGTAGCCGGTGTCGAACAGCGTGATGCCATCCGGGCCGGTGACGACGTAGAAGTTGTAGTCCATCTCGAGGTCGCCGTCGGGCTCGCCGTAGGCGGCGTAGTCGTGCAGGACGTCGCTGCGCCGCACCGTCCGCCCGGCGTAGCGCACCGAGAGGACCTGGTCGGCGGGCTCCGGGACGGTCGTCTCGACGTCCGACAGCGCGGCGGTCACGACCGCTGCTCCGCCAGCTCGGCCAGGATCGGCGCCGCAGTCGTCGCCGCGTGGATGCCGACGACGCTGGCGATCTCGAACATCTCGAGGATCTCCGCGACGCTCGCGCCGTGGCCCAGCGCGTTGCGCAGGTGCAGCTTGAGGCCCGGCACGTAGAGGTGGGTCGCGGAGGCGTCGAAGGCGCAGTAGACGAGCTCCTTGACCTTCGGCTCGAGCGTGCCGGTGTGCCAGGGCACCGAGGAGAACGCGACGTAGGCCTCGAACAGGTCCGGGTCGAGCTCGAGGATCTCGTCCCAGAAGGTGTGCCAGTAGCCGCGGGTCTTGGTGAACTCGGCCTTGAGCTGCTCCTGGCGCTCGTCGAGCGGCGCCGGCCCGTCGCGCAGGCCCTCCTCGGTGAGCACCTCGACCAGCAGCGGCACCCCGATGTTGGCGGCGTGGATGCCCAGCGTGCTCGTGAGCTCGAGGACCTCCATGATCTCCTGCGGCGTCGCCCCGGCGTCGAGCGCGGCCGCCACGTGCTGGCGCACGCCCGGCGTGTAGAGGTGGGTCGCGGCGGCGTCGACGGCGATGTAGAGCAGCTCGCGGACCTTCGGCGACAGCGCTCCCGGCGAGCGGCGCCACGGCACCGCGGAGAAGTCGAGGTAGGCGCGCACGAACGCCGGGTCGAGCTCGAGCATGCGCTCCCAGGGCTCGCCCCAGGTCCCGCGGACGCGGACGAACTCGTCCTTGATGGCCTGCTGCTCGTCGGTCAGCGTCATGACTCTCCCGCCTTCTCCCGCAACCAGCGGGCGATCTCGGTGTGGTCCGCGGTCGGCCCCAGCGCGGCGAGGGCCTCGTCCCAGAGCGCGACGGTCGCCGCCGCGTGCCGGGTGGGGACGCTCGTGCTCCCGGCGAGGTCGAGGGCGATGTGGATGTCCTTGACCATGAGGCCGATCCCGAAGCCGGCCCCGTAGGTTCCGGGCAGGATGTGGTTCGGCCACTTGTTCTCGGTCGAGCCGCTGCGCCCCGACGAGCCGTTGACGACCTCGAGCATCACGGCCGGGTCGAGCCCGAACTCCTCGCCGACGAGCACCGCCTCGGAGCTCGCGACGAGGTGCGCGGCGGACATGAGGTTGTTCAGCGCCTTGAGCGCGTGCCCCGCCCCGACCGGCCCGACGTGGCGCGGGCGGCCCATCGCGGCGAGCACCGGCTCGAGGTCGGCGACGACGTCGTCCGGCCCGCCGACCATCACCGCGAGCGTCCCGGCCCGCGCCCCGGAGACGCCGCCGGAGACCGGGGCGTCGACCAGCACGCGGCCGGTGTCGGCCAGCTGGGCCGCGAGGGCCCGCGTCCGCAGGGGCTCCGAGGAGCTCATGTCGACGATCACCCGCGCCGCGTCGAGCTCGGCCACCACCGCCTCGACGACGTCGGAGTTCGGCAGGCAGAGCAGCACCGCGTCGGTGCCGTCGGCGGTCGCGGCCGCGTCGTCCACGACCGTGGCGCCCGGGACAGTCTCCGCGAACGCCGAGCGGGCGTGCGGGGACGCGTCGTACGCCCGGACGGTCACCCCGGCGCCCACCAGCCGCGACACCATCGGCGTGCCCATGTGCCCGAGGCCGACGAACCCGACGGTGTTCACAGCCGGCCCTCCTCGGCGAGCACCTTCTCGGCCACCCGGAACGCCTCGAGCCCGGCCGGGGCGCCGCAGTACGCGGCCGCCTGCAGCAGGGCCTCCTGGATCTCCTCGGTCGTGCACCCGTTGGTCAGCGCGCCGCGCACGTGCACCGCGAGCTCGTGCGAGCGCCCCAGCGCGGTGAGCATGACGAGGTTGAGCAGGCTGCGCGTGCGCCGGTCGAGCCCCGGCCGGTCCCAGACCTCGCCCCAGCAGGCACGCGTCACCCAGTCCTGCATGGGCCGGGAGAAGTCGCTGACGTTCGCCATCGAGCGCTCGACGTGGGCCTCGCCGACGACCTCCTTGCGCACCGCGAGGCCGCGCTCGAAGCGGTCGTCGGTGCCGTTGCGCCCGCTCACTGGCCGGCCTGCCCGTACTCGTCGGCCGACACCTCGTGCAGCCAGGTCGTCGTGCCCAGCGAGACCGCGAGGTGCGTCATGATCGAACCGGGGCCCGCGCCGTGCCAGTGCTGCTCGCCCGGCGGGACCCACACGACGTCGCCGGCCCGCAGCGGCTGCGGCGCCTCGCCGTGCGTGCACACCCAGCCGGTCCCGGCGGTGACGTGCAGGATCTGCCCGCCCTCGTGGTGGTGCCAGAAGGTGCGCGCGCCCGGCGTGAACGTCACCGAGTTGATCGTGGTGCCGTCGGTGGTCGGCAGGACGGGGTCGCCCCACACCGTGCCGGTGAAGGTGGCGCTGCGGGCTTCGGCGCTCGCGCCGTCGGCGCGGGCGTGGACGATCTTCACGAGGCCTCCTCGTCGGTGGACGGCTGCTGGATGCGGACGCCGCCGGCGAGGTCGCCGAGGGCGTCGACGACGCGGTTGGAGATGACGTCGCCGTAGCCGAGGTGGGACGCCATCCCGAACGAGGCGACGGGCCCGGCGGCGTTGAGCGACGGCACGCCGAGCCGCCCGAGCAGCTCGGTGTAGAGCGTGACGTCCTTGGTCATCAGGCGGCTGGTGAGCCCGCCCTCGAGGTAGTCGCCCTCGACGATGCGCGGGAACCGGTTCGACGACGCGAACGACTGCCCGCTGCCGCCGTTGATCGCCGCGAGCAGGGTGCGCAGGTCGAGCCCGGCGCGCTGCCCGGCGACCATGACCTCCGCGGTCGCGGCGAGCGTGACCGCGTTGAGGAAGTTGTTGAGCAGCTTCGCGGTGTGCCCGGCGCCGACCGGGCCGAGGTGGTGCACGGTCTTCGCCAGCGGCGCGAGCACCGGCCGGATCGCGTCGACGGCCGCGGCGTCCCCGCCCGCCATGATCACGAGGGTGCCCTTCTCGGCGGCCGCGGCGCCGCCGGAGATGCCGGCGTCGAGGTACGTGACGCCCTGCCCGGCGGCGTCGCGGGCGAGCGCGACGGTGGACTCCGGCGACGCCGTCGAGAGGTCGACGACGGTCGTGCCGGCGCTCGCGGCGGGCAGCAGCTCGTGCACCACCGGCTCGACGACCGTGGAGTCGGGCAGCGAGAGCAGCACGGTGCGGCACTTCTCGGCCACCGCCGCCGGGCTCGCCGCGACCTCCACCCCGTCGCACGACGCCACCGGGTCGTACCCCACGACCTCCCACTCGGCGTCGACGAGCCGGCGCGCCATGCGCCCGCCCATGTTGCCCAGCCCGATCATGCCGACCGGTGTCATCGGAATGCCTCCTCGAGGTCGGGGTGCACGCGGCGGTCGACCGGCCCGGGGTCCCACGCCCCGGCGCCGCCCGACGGCCGCACGATGCTGGTGGCCGCGGCCCCGCCGTCGGCGGAGACGACCTCGCCGGTGACGTACGCGGCGTCGTCGGAGAGCAGGAACGCGACGACGCCCGCGATCTCCTCGCCGGTCCCGGCGCGGCGCAGCGGGGTGGTCGACGCCCGGCGCACCATGTCGTCGGCGCCGCCGGTGGCGGTGGCGTGCGCGGCGAACAGGGCCGTCGGGACGATGCCCGGCGCGACCGCGTTGACCCGCACCCCGATCGGCCCGCCGTACAGCGCCGCGCCGCGCAGCAGGCCGAGCGTGCCGTGCTTGGTGGCCTGGTAGGCGAGCAGGTCGTCGCTGCCGCGCAGGCTGGCGATGCTCGCCGTGAGCACGATCGCCCCGGTGGACCCCTGGAGCGCGTACCGCCGGAACGCCTCCCGCAGGCCGAGGAACGACCCGCGCAGGTTCACGGCGGTGGCGCGGTCGAAGTCGGCGACGCTCATGTCGGGCAGGCGGTCGAAGCTGCCGCTGATCCCGGCGTTGAGGTGGTGCAGGTCGACGCGCCCGTACGCCTCGACGCCGGCCGCGACCGCGGCGACGACGTCGGCCTCCTCGGCGACGTCCCCCGGGCTCGCGACGGCGTCCAGCTCCTGTGCGAGCGCGGTGACCCGGTCGGCGTCGACGTCCGTGAGCACCAGCCGCACGCCCTCGTCGGCGAGCCGGCGCGCGGTGGCCGACCCGAGGCCGCCGGCGGCCCCGGTGATCAGCGCGACCTTGCCGTCGAGCCCCCTCACGGCACCTCCAGACGGATGACCAGGTCGTCGATGCCGGTGCCCTCCGGGCGCCCGGGGAAGCGGCGCCCCACGTCGACGTCGTGCCCGGCGACCAGCACGCGGCCCGGGACGTCGGTGAGGTCGCGCAGCGTGTCGAACCCCGCGTACATCGCCTCGAGGTCGGCGACGACGAAGAACGGCCGGTCCTCGGTGAGCTCGTCGTAGAAGTGCAGCGCGTCGGCCGCGAGCACGACCTCGCCGCCCGGGACGTCGACCCGCCCGATGAGCTGGCCCGGCGTGTGCCCGCCGACCTCGACCAGCGAGAACCCGTCGCCCACCTCGCAGACCCCGGAGAACGTCGTCACCCGGCCGTCGGCGTCCGCGCGGGCGAGCTCGGCGATCTCGTTCTTCTCGGTCGAGTGCGCGAACTGGACGCGCTCGGCGTGCGGGCCCGTCCAGAACTCGAGCTCGCGGGCCGTCATGACGATCTCGGCGTTCGGGAAGTGCGAGAGGTTGCCGATGTGGTCGTAGTGGGCGTGGCTGACCACGAGCCGGTCGACGCCGGCGGGGTCGACGTCCAGCCTGCGCAGGGCCTCGACCGGGTCGACGAGCACCTCGCGGCCCCGTCGTCGTCCGACCTCGGGGTCGAAGCCGCAGTCGACGACCGTCGTGCGCCCGCCGCTGCGGACGACCCAGAAGAAGTAGTCCATCGGGAACGCCTCGTCGGGCTCGCCGTAGACGTGCCAGTTGAGGTAGCTCTCGGCGCGGGTGGTCGTGCGGGTGCCGTAGCGGACGGCGAGGACGTCGTTCGTCATCGGAGCTTCTCCAGGACCGGCAGCAGGTACTCGAGGAGCCCCTCGGGGTCCTCGGACATCGGGAAGTGGCCGCGCCCGGTCATGACGACGAGCTCGCCGCCCAGCTGCTCGGCGGCGCGGCGGCTCATCTCGGTGGTGGCCGAGTAGTCGTACTCGCCGCTGAAGACGTGCAGCGGGCAGGTCGCGCGGCCCAGCTGCGCGGCGATCGGCGGGAAGTCGATCGAGTAGAAGGCCGTGTCGCCCTGGTAGACGCCGGGGCCGTTGCTCGCGTAGCCCCAGAGCGTCCGTGCGCGGGGTCCCTCGGGGCTGCCGGGTGCGATCAGCCCGCCGACCCAGCTGGTGAGGAAGGCGGAGTGGTCGACGTCGGCGCGGTGGGTCCACTCGACGAAGCGCCCGGGGCTCCCGAGCCCGCCCTCGAGCGCGCAGACGCCGCGGAACCGCTCGCCGTGCTCGGCGGCCAGGTAGAGCGCGATCGCCCCGCCCATCGAGCAGCCGAGCAGCACAGGGCGGTCGAGCGCCAGGGCGTCGGCGACCGCGAGGACCGTCGACGCGTAGGTCGCCGTGTCGAGCGTGTAGCGGCGGTGCTGCCAGTCGTCGGGCGGGTCGGAGCGCCCGTGCCAGGGCATGTCGAAGGCAATGACCTGGTGGTGGTCGGTGACGCGCGGGTCCTCGAGGAGGCCGCGGAACTGGCGGGAGTCGGCGCCCGCGGTGTGCAGGCAGAGCAGCGGCGGGCCCTCGCCGGCGGTCTCGACGAAGATCCGCCGGCCGTCGTCGAGGTGCAGGTAGCGGCCGACGGTGGGCCCGAAACCCGGAGGCGGCTTCGGCGGGTCCGGGCGCTTCGGCGTCGTCGTGCCGCGCAGGGCGGCGAGGAAGCGGTCGATCGCCGGCGCCGCGCGGGCCCAGACCTCGCGCCGGCCGGTGATCCGCTCGCTGCCCCGGGTCGCGACGAGGGCCTGCGCGGACGTGGCGCCGCGCGGCGGCGGGTCGGCGCAGAACGCCGCCCACTCCTCGTCGGTCACGGCGAAGCCGACGTCCCAGGTCGCGTTGATGCCGGGCGCGCCCTCGTGGCGCAGCGCGCCGTCGACGACCCGCACGAGGTGGCGCGTCGACCCGATCTCCAGCAACAGGCTCCAGTCGGGTCCGGGTGGGAGCCCGGCGAGCAGATCGTCGGTCAGCGAGTCCAGGTCCAGCCCCATCGCGCCTCCTCGTCGAGACCTCGTGTGGTTGACGTGTCGCTGCGGGTGACCCTACGTTCTCGATTGTCAGACAGCCAGACAGAGATTTCGCCACAGGCGAGGAGTGGTCTCGATGACGAGTCCCGAGCAGGCCGCACCGGTGACGGCCCCGCCCGTGGAGACCCCGGAGCGCGCGGCCAAGCGGAAGTCGGCCACCCGCGGGGCGTTCTTCGCCGAGTTCGTCGACATGTTCGACATCTACCTGCCGACCGTGGTGCTGACCCCGGCGCTGCTCTACTTCCAGCCCGCCCAGCTCGACCCGGGCACGGCGGCGATCTTCACGTCGCTGGTGTTCGTCACGACGCTCGTCGGGCGGCCGATCGGCGCGGCGGTGTTCGGGGCGCTCGCCGACCGCGTCGGGCGGCGGCGCAGCACGATCATCTCGGTGACCGGGTTCGGCGTGATCACGCTGCTCATCGCCCTGGTCCCGGGTTTCACGACGATCGGCATCGCGTCGTACTGGCTGCTGATCGTGCTGCGGTTCCTCGACGGGATCTGCCTCGGCGGCGGCTACACGGGCGCGCTGCCGCTGGCCATGGAGTACTCGACGAAGAGCCGCCGCGGCCTGCTCGGCGGGATCATCCTGTCGGCGTTCCCGCTGGCCTACATCGTCATCAACCTCGTCGCCCTGGCCGGCTTCGCGCTCTTCCCGCTGGCCGGGCCGGACTCGCCGTACGCGGTGTGGGGCTGGCGCGTGCCGTTCGTGCTCGGCGCCCTGCTCGCGTTCGTCCTCGCGATCTACTACGTCCGCAGCGTCTCCGAGTCGGAGATCTGGGAGGCCGCCGAGGCCGCGAAGTCCGAGGGCACCTCACAGGGCGGAGCCGGTCGCCCGCTGCTCGCCGTGCTGCGCAGCCCGACGTTCCTGCAGGTCTTCCTCATGATGACCGGGTTCTGGCTGACCCAGAACCTCGTCACGCTCTTCCTCCCGACGACCGTGCTGCGCAACCTCGTCGGCCTCACCAACACCCAGCTGACCCTCACGCTGCTGATCGCCTACGTCTGCCTCGTCGGCAGCTACATCGGCTCCGGGGTGATCGGTCAGCGCATCGGGCGCAAGCGGTTCTTCGTCATCGGGGGCCTGCTCATCGCCACCGTCGGTGTGGCCCTCATGGCCGTGCTCGTCCACGGGAAGGGCCTGCCGTTCGGGCTGATCATCCTCGTGGTCTGCGCGTTCTCGGTGGTCGTGACGGCGCCGTGGGGCGTGGTCCTGCCCTACATCACCGAGCGGTTCCGCACCGACGTGCGCGCCTCCGGCTTCGGGCTCGGGTTCAGCGTGTCGGTCGTGATCCCGTCGTTCTACGCGTTCTTCCTCGAGGGCCTCGGCGGGTTCATGCCCTACGCGACCGCGGTGCTCGTGCTGCTCGCCTTCGGCGGCCTGCTCGGGGCCGGCGGTGCGGCCGCCGGCCCCGAGACCAAGGACGTCGACTTCGAGTGAGGGGCTCCGCCCACGTGAGTGGAATGGGTCGCCCCGGCGACCCATTCCACTCACGTGCCGTAGGCACCCGCCTTGATGTCCTCGAGCAGGCCGGGACCGGTCGGCGTCCAGTCGAGGAGCGCGCGGGTGTGCTCGCTGGTCGCGGACATGTCCATCGCGAAGAAGCCCCCGATGAACCCGAAGTGCTCGACGGCGTCCCCGGGCGCCACCGACGTCACGCCGACGCCGAGCACGTCGCCGATCGCCCGCGCGATCTCGCGGGACGGGATCGCCTCCTCGGCGACGGCGTGCAGCCGCGCCCCGGCCGGCGCCTTCTCCAGCCCGAGCCGGACGAGCCGCGCGGCGTCGCTGACGTGCACCGCCGACCAGCCCGTCGAGCCGTCGCCGACGTAGGCGGAGGCGCCGTGGCGACGGGCGGCGGCGACGATGAGGGCGATGAAGCCGTGGTCGCCGTCCCCGTGGGTGGTGGGCGCGAACCGCGCGGTGACGGCACGGACCCCGCGGTCGACGTAGCTCAGCGCCAGGTTCTCGGTGCCGCCGCGCGGTGACCCCGCGCCGATCGCGGGCGACGGGTCGGCCTCGGTCCCGGGGCGCCCCGCGGCGAGCCCGGCCACGCCGCCGGCGACGACGAGCGGCTTGTCGGTGCCGACGAGCGCCTCGCCGAGGGTCTCGACGGCCGCACGCTCGGCGCGGTTCGACTCCGCCATGTTCGCCCAGTCGTGCTTGTTGGCGAGGTGGATGACCCCCTCGGCGTCGGCCGCACCCCGGCGCAGCCCGTCGAGGTCGTCGAGGTCGCCCCGCAGGACGACCGCGCCCTTCGCCTCGAGCGCGGACGCCGACGCGTCGGACCGGGCGAGACCGACGACCTCGTGACCGGCGGCGAGCAGCTCGTCGACGGTGGCGGAGCCGATCCAGCCGCTGGCTCCGGTGACGAAAACACGCATCTCGCGTGGCCTCCCCTAGACTCATGTCAGGTGCTGACATCAGCCTACGCCGCGATGTCAGTCGCTGTCATCAGTAGTCTGGCGCCATGGTCCGTTGGCAGCCCGGGGCACGCGAACGGCTGCAGGCCGCCGCCCTCGAGCGCTTCGCCGCGGAGGGCTTCGACGGCACGACGGTCGCCGAGATCGCCGCCACCGCGGGCCTCACCGAGCGGACCTTCTTCCGGCACTTCGCCGACAAGCGCGAGGTGCTCTTCGCCGGTCAGGACGAGTTCGAGCGCCTGTTCGTCGCCGGGATCGAGGACGCCGACGGCACCGACCCGATAGCCGTCGTCGCGGCAGCCCTCGAGGGCGCGACCGGCTTCTTCCCCGAGGACCGGCGCGCCTGGTCGCGGGCCCGGCAGGAGGTCATCGACGCCGACCCCGGCCTGCAGGAGCGCGAGCTGCTCAAGCTCTCGAAGCTCGCCGGCGCGATGACCGACGCCCTACGCCGGCGCGGCATCGACCCGACGCCCGCCGCCCTCGCCGCCGAGAGCGGCGTCGCGGTGTTCCGCGTGGGGTTCGCGACGTGGATCGCGGAGGGCGAGGAGCGCCCGCTCCCCGTCATCCTGCGGGCGGTGCTGGGCGAGCTGCGGTCACTGCTCGCCTGAGCGCTGCTGCGCGGCGAGGAAGTGCGCGGCGTCGGCGGTCGCGGGGTAGAGCGCCCGGTAGTGCTCGTGGAAGGCGTCGTAGCGGGCGGTGCGCTCGGGGTCGGGAGTCACGGTGGCGACGATCGGGTTCCAGACGGCGACGTCCGCTTCGGCACCCAGCGCCTGCGCGGCGAGGAGGGCGTCGCCCAGCGCCGCGCCGGTGGTGTCGGCGGGGACGTCCTGCTCGCGGCCGGTCACGTCGCTGACGATCTGGATCCAGAGCCCGCCCCGCGTGCCCCCGCCGACCGCGACGAGCCGGGGCTCGGGGCCGCCGGCGTCGCGGAAGGCGTCGAGGTTGTGCCGGACGCCGTGGGCGGTGCCCTCGAGCGCGGCGCGGTAGAGCTCGGCGCGCCCGTGGCCCGTGGTCAGTCCGAGGACCAGGCCGCGGGCGTCTGGGTCGAGGATCGGGGTCCGCTCGCCCGCGAAGTAGGGCAGCAGGAGCAGGCCACGCGCGCCGGGCGGGACGTCGGCGGCCTCGGCGACGAGGGTCGCGTAGTCGGCGCCGACGAGGTCGCGCAGCCAGGCGGTGACCGCGCCCGAGGTCGCCATGCCGGCCGCGGTGGTGAACGAGCCGGGCGGCACCCCGCGCGTCGCCCAGAGCGCCGGGTGCCGCACGGGCGTGTCCGTGACCTGCACGAGGAACATCGTCGTGCCGTACATGACCATGGTGTCGCCCGCGGTCTGCACGCCGACGCTCGTCGCCTCGGCCCAGGCGTCGATGGTCCCGGCTGTCACGGGCGTGCCCTCGCGCAGCCCGGTCTCGTCGGCCGCTGCTCGCGTCACCGTCCCTGCGATCTCCCCGGGCCACAGGAGCCGGGGCAGCGGGAGCCCCGGGGCGACGACCTCGGCCAGGTCGGGCGCCCAGTCGGCGGCCTCGAGGTCGTACATCGGGTCGCACTGGCTCGCGGAGTGGTGGTCGAGGACGTACTCGCCGGTCAGCCGGTGCACGAGATACGAGCTCGCCATGAGGAAGCGCTCGGTCCGCGCCCAGACGTCGGGCTCGTGGCGCTGCAGCCAGCGCCACTTGGGGCCGACGGCCTGGCTCGACAGCGGCGTGCCCCCGCGCGCGACGATCTCGTCCGCGCCGATCTCCTCGGTGAGCTCGGCGATCTCCCGCGTCGCGCGGGTGTCGACGCCGTAGAGGATCGCCGGACGCAGCGCCCGCCCGTCGGCGTCGGCGGGCAGCAGCACCGGCCCGATGCCGCTGACACCGACCGCGTCCGGCGTGCCGTGGGCGAGGAGCTCCCGGGTCAGGTGCGCGACGTCTGCCCACCAGACGCCCTCGGCGTCGTGCTCGACCCACCCGGGGTGCGGGAACGACGTCGCGTGCTCGACGTCGGCACGTGCGACCACGTGACCGCTCTCGGCGTCGACGAGGACGCCCTTCGACGACGACGTCCCGATGTCGATCCCGAGCACGAGCGGCACGGCTGTCGACGATAGGGGCGGTGGCGAGGGCGTCGTCTCTCTTCACGGAAGACGCTTCGGGAACCGAAGCGTCGCCCGTGGAAAGAACGGCCTCAGCCGCCCAGCCACTGCAACCACGCGCCGTGCCCGTCGACCCAGGCGAGCGGTTCGCGCCCGTCGCGAGCGAGCAGGAACGGGGCCGGGCCGGGCGGCGGGTCCGGCAGGTCGGTCGGCGGCGGCGAGGGCAGGTCGGCGAGCACGCTCGCGGACTCGTTCGCGAGCCACACCGCGTCCAAGTCCCCGACGGCCTCCGCGAACGCCCAGCGCCGCTCGGTCGGCAGGTAGGTCAGCACCGCGGAGTGGAACACCACGAGCGTCGCGTCGCGTGGTGCCCCGGCGGCGACGGCGTGCAGCTCGTCGACCAGGTCCCCGCGCACGACGCGGGGCGGATCGACGCGAGCGACCTCCGCGGCCGCCTCGAGCCGCTCGACACGTGAAGGCTGTCCCGGCCAGACGAGGCAGGCGAGCCAGCGCAGGTCGTCGGGGTCGGCGGCGTCGAGCGGGTCGAGGTCGATCCCGGCGCGCCAGACCACCGACGGCGTCGTCGCAGGCAGAGGCGCCGGTCCGAGGACGTCACACGGCAGCAGCGGCGACCCCTCGATGCGCGCGACCTCCTCGCCGGCACGTCGGTAGGAGTAGCCGTAGCGGTCGGGGAGCAGGCAGAGCCCCGCGCTCGCGCCCACCTCGAGCAGCGCCAGCGGACCGTCGAGCGCGGCGAGCGCCGGGAGCAGCGTGGCGCACCGGGCGGGCTCGTTGGTCTGGGTGCGGCGCGCGAGCATCGTCGTCGCGACCTCGTCGCGGCGGCCGAGGACGACGTCGCGGAAGGCCGCGTACCCGGACGGGAGCCCGGCGAGGAAGCGGACCGTCGCGAACAGCAGCGTGGGCTGGCGCCGGTCGGCCGGGAGCTCGTCGAGGAACGCGACCAGCTCCGGGTCGTCGGCGACCCCCGCGGCCAGCTCCTCGTAGAGGGGGCTGCGGCCGCGGGCCTGGTGGGCGCCGAAGCGCCGGTAGTTCTCCGCGACCCCGTACTCGGGCTCGTTCCCGATCACGAGGCGCTCCGCACACGTGAGTGATCTGGGTCGTCCCGACGACCCGGACCACTCACGTGGCCGCAGGCCATCACCAGGCGAGCGGCAGCCGGTGCAGCCCGTAGATCAGGGTGCGGTGGCGGAACTCGGGTTCGCCCGCCAGCCGCAGGCCCGGGAACCGCTGGAGCAGCGCCGGCAACGCCACGCGCATCTCGATCCGCGCGAGGGGCGCGCCGAGACAGTGGTGGATGCCGTGACCGAACGCCAGGTGCGGCGACGGCGGGCGGCTGATGTCCAGCGTCGTGCCGTCCTCGATGAGCGCCGGGTCCCCGTTGGCGGCCGCCAGCGACGCGATCACGAGGTCGCCGGCCGCGACCGGGTGCCCGCCGATCGTCGTGTCCTCGGTGGCCGCGCGCGGGAAGCCGCCGTGCACGACCGTCAGCCACCGCAGCAGCTCCTCGACCGCCCCGTCGACGGCCGCCGGGTCGTCCCGGACGCGGGCGAGCTGGTCGGGGTGCTCGAGCAGGGCGAGCGTGCCCAGGGACAGCATGTTCGACGTCGTCTCGTGCCCCGCGACGAGCAGCAGGTTGCCGATGCCGATGAGCTCGTCGTCGGTGACGTCGTCGGAGTGCTCCCGGATGAGCATGCCGAGCAGGTCCTCGCCGGGGTCGGCGCGGTGCCGGGTGACGAGGTCGGACATGTAGGCCCGCGACGCGTCGGCGAGGCGCATCCGCTCGGGCGCGGAGATCGTGCTGTCGAGCGAGCGCGCGCTGCGCTCGGTGAACTCGGCGCGGTCGTCGTACGGGACGCCGAGCAGCTCGCAGATCACCATCGACGGCACCGGCAGCGCGAAGTCGTCGACGAGCTCGGCGGGTGGGCCCGCTTTCTCCATGGCGTCGAGGTGCTCGGTGACGATCTCCTCGACGCGCGGGACCAGCCGCTTCATCCGCTTGACCGTGAACTCGCCGGTGAGCATCTTGCGCAGCCGCGTGTGGTCCGGCGGGTCCTGGCCGAGCAGGTTGCCTGCTTGGCGGCGACGCCACTCGGCCTTGTCACGCCCGGCCTCGACCATCGCTGGCGGTGGCGGTACCGCGTCGAGCCGGAAGCGCTGTGGGTCGCCGTGCAGCTCGCGGGCGTCGGCGTACCGGCTGACCATCGTCGCCTGGTGCCCGAACGGCGTCGTGACCTGCGCCGTCTCCCCCGACTCCCGCAGGGCCTCGATCTCCCGCAGCAGCGAGAAGCCCTCCCGCTGCGCGGCCACCTCGCCCGTCCAGTGCTCGGCCATGCCCCGATGGTGCTCCCCGCGGTCGGCCCGCGCCCGTCCCCTGACCGGATCCTCCGGATTGCCCATACGGCCCCGGTGCGAGCGATGCGGCATCGCTGGCGTGTGACGCCAGGATCGCCACATGCTCGCTGCGGCGACACGCCGTGCTTCAGCGAGGCCCGGGGTGTTCCAGCGTGGGGGCCACGCTGACACCCAACGTCAGTTTCGCCACCAGCTCGATCAGCGCAGCGCCCGCGCGTGGTCCCGCAGGCTCGCCCACGGATCGGCCTTGCGAGCCAGCCGGCGCGGGATCGACCGGACGTCGTGCTGGTCGGGCGTGACGCGGGAGAGCTCGTCCCAGGCGAGCGGCGTCGCGGTCGGGCCGCCGGGACGGGCGCGCGGTGAGTACGGCATCACCGCGGTCTGGCCGTAGGCGTTGCGCCCGACGTCGAGGAACGTCCGGCCGTGGCGGGCGTCCTTGCGGACCTCGGTCGTCAGCTCGTCCGGGTGGTCGGCGGCGACGGCGTCGGCGATCTCGGTGGCGGCGTCCTTCACGGCGTCGTGGCCCGCGCTGCCGTCCAGGGGCGCGACGACGTGGTAGCCGCGACTGCCCGTGGACTGCAGGAACGCGACGAGACCCCGTCCCTCGACCGCCGCCCGCACCGCGCGGGCGACGTCGCGGATGCCGGCGAGGTCGATGTCGTCGCCGGGGTCGATGTCGACGATCAGGCGGTCGGGGTGCTCGAGCGACCCGGCGACGGCGTTCCACCCGTGCAGCGCCACGGTCCCGAACTGCACGAGCCGGACGAGGTCGGCGGCCTCCGCGACCTGCGGGTGGTGGACGACGTCGTCGCCGCCCTTCTTGTGCTCGCGGCGCGGCGTGTCGACGGTGTGCAGGCCCTTCGGCGCCCGCTGCCCGGCGTCCTGCTGCACAAACCCGCCGGCGTCGAGGCCGTCGGGGAAGCGCTGGAGGGTCAGCGGGCGGCCCTCCAGGTGCGGCAGGACCGTCGGTGCGATCGCCTCCCAGTAGTGCGCGAGATCGGCCTTCGTGACGTCGTCGCCGCCCTCGCGCGCGGGCAGGAGCACCTTGTCGGGGTGCGTGGCGTCGACGCCCTCGACCGTCTCGCCGCTGCTCATACCTGGGCGTTTGCCTCCCACGGCCGCGCGACAAACCCTGGACCCGTGGATCGGGTGCGCCTCTCGAAGCGGATGTCCCGCGCGCTGCGTCACGACCCGGCGCGCGTCGGGCTGGTGCTCGACGAGGCGGGGTGGACCTCGCTGGATGCGCTGTGCGCGGCGCTCGGGGTGTCGGTCGCCGACGTCGAGGACGTCGTGGCGAACGGGTCGAAGCAGCGCTACGAGCTCGCCGGCGGGCGCATCCGTGCGCGCTACGGGCACTCGCTGCCCGGGCACGTCGAGATGGCGCCCGCCGACCCGCCGGCGGTGCTCTTCCACGGGACGGGCGCGGGCGCGGTCGACGCGATCCTGCGCGATGGCCTGCACCCGGACGGGCGGCAGTACGTGCACCTCTCCCCGTCCGAGGCCACCGCGCGCGAGGTCGGGGCGCGCCACGGACGCCCGGTGGTCCTGATCGTCGACGCGCGGGCGGCGGCCGCCGACGGCGCCGTGTTCCGCCGCGGCAACGACGACACCTGGCTCACCGACGACCTCGCGCCCCGCTACCTCCGGCGCGCCTGACGTGTTCCAGCGTGGCGGCCACGCTGACACCCAACGTCAGGATCGCCACCACCTCGATCCGGCGACACGCCGCGCTCACCGCAACGACTGCACCAGGTCGGCGAGCGCCCGCGGCCGGACGTCGGTCACGCCCAGGTCCGCGACGCGGTGCCACCCCGCCGCGAGGTGCGGTTCCTGGCTGACCGGGTCCTCGACGTCGATCACCACCGTGAAGACGTGGTTGATCTCGTGGTGCCCGTCCCAGACGTTCTCCAGCTCCCCCAGCCGCTCCCCGACCGTCGCGCCGGCGTCCAGCTCCTCGCGCAGCTCCCGGACCAGCGCGACCTCCGGCGTCTCGCCCGCCTCGACGTGCCCACCGGGGAAGAACCAGTAGCCCACCGCGACCTCCTGCATCAGCAGCACCCGGCCATCGCGGACCACGACCCCGCGAGCAATCGCCTCCATGAGGGCATCCTCCCCAGGTCACGAAAAGGTCACGGCCTCGCCGAACGGCCCCAGCCTGATCAGCGAGATCCCTAGCGTCCGCGCCCATGACCGAGCGCGGACGGGCCTGGGCCATGGGGCTGGCGATGCTCCTGCTCATGCCCCTCGTGGCCCTCCTGCTCTCCGTCGCGTCGCCGCGCCTCGGCGAGACCGTCACGTGGGCCAGCGCGTTCGGGCTGGTCGGCGCCGTGCTGATGGCGCTGATCGTCGCGCTGGTGTCGCGCGTGCGGGGGCTGACGCGGCTGCTCGGCGTCGAGATCAGCAACCGCGTCCACCGCCGGCTCGGGGTCGCGGCGGCCGGCTTCACGTTCGCGCACGTCATCGCCGCGGTCGCGCACTCGCCGCGCGGCCTCGCGCTGCTCGACCCGCTCGCCGTCGGCTGGCCGCTCAAGACCGGCATCGCGGCCACCGTGCTCATGCTGCTCGGGGCCGTGGTGCTCCCGCTGAAGTCGGTGCGCCGGTACGGGCAGATCGCCCGCGTGCACGCGGTGCTCGGCGTCCTCGTGCTCCTGCTGACCGGCGCGCACGTGTGGCTGTTCGGCAGCCTCGCGAAGAACCCGCTGATCGGCGTCCCGGCGGCCGGCCTCGGCGTCGTGATGCTGGTGATCCTGCTGCGGCGCTGGATCGTCCGGCCCGCGCTCGGACGCGGCGCGTACCTGCTCTCGGCCGTGCGCCCGGAGTCCGGCAACACCTCGACGGTCGTCCTCGCGCCCGCGGGTCCGGCGCTCGACCCGCCGCCCGAGCCCGGCCAGTTCGTGTGGGTGCGGGTGACGCGCGTGCCGGTCGCCGAGGAGCACCCGTTCACGATCGCCGCCTCGACCCGCTCGGGCGTGCTCGAGCTGACCGTCCGCGACCAGGGCCCGTTCAGCGGCGGCCTGCTCGACCTCGAGCCGGGGCGCACGGTCTGGCTCGACGGCCCGCACGGCGCCTTTGTGCCCGCCGAGGCCTCGGGTGGTCTGGTGCTCATCGCCGGCGGGGTCGGCGTCACGCCGATCATGAGCATCCTGCGGGCCCACGCGGCCGCTGCCGACCCCCGGTCGCACACGCTGCTGCTCGCCGAACGCGAGGGCGAGGCGCTCTTCGCCGCCGAGATCCTCGCGCTGTCCCGGCGCCTCGACCTCTCCGTCCTGCGCACCGGCGGCCGCCGCCTCGACGCCGGGATGCTCCGCGCCGTCATGCCGGCCGGCAGCCCGCCGCCGAGTCACCAGTACTTCGTCTGCGGGCCCCCGCCGCTGGTCGGCGCCGCGATCCACGGGCTCGGCAGCCTCGGCGTGCCGGCCGGCGCCATCACCACCGAGCGCTTCGGGTGATCAGCCGGACAGCGCGCCCAGCTGCCCGAGGATCGTCATGTTGTCCCACGTGACCCAGAGCTCGGCGAGCTTGCCGTCCTCGACGCGGAAGATGCCGCCGAAGTCGAACGACACCTTCCGGCCCGTCGCCGGGATCGGTCCGAGCGGCCCCTGCTGGGTGCCCTCGTAGGTCGTCCAGATGCCGGCCCGGTCGCCCTCGACCACCACCTGCACGAACGTCTGGACGTTGTCCGGGAACGACGCCGTGTTCGACCGCAGGAACTCCTTGAAGTCCTCGCGGCTGCGGACGTCGAAGTCGGGCGTCGCCTCGCAGTGCCGGACGAAGTCCTCGGCGACGATGTCGTCGAGCAGGTCCAGTTCCCGCGAGTTCATCGCGTCCTCGAGACGCTGGATCAGATCGCGGATCGCCGCCGCATCGGCCATGGCTGTCGCCCCCCTCGGACACACACGCAGGTCTGCCCACCACAGGGTGAGGCCGCTCCCGCGAACGGTCGATCGGCCATCAGGCCGTGCGGCTTGCGCCCGCGAACTCTGGACCAACACCCGGCGGGCCCGAGCCGTCGGGGCGGTTCGGTGCACGACGATGGGGGCGTGCGCCGTCGACTGCTCGGGCTGGTCGTCGCCCTGCTCGCGCTCGCCGCGGCGTGCAGCGAGCCCCCGCCACCGCCGCCCGGCCTGCGCGTCGTGACCTGGAACGTCCAGACCGGCGAGCACGACCCGACGGAGTGGGCGCCCGTGGTCGCCGACCTGCACCCGGACGTCCTCGCGCTCCAGGAGGTCTGCACCCGCGACGCCGAGGAGCTCGCCGAGCTCCTGCGCCGCGACCACGGGCTCGACTACCAGGTGGCGCGGGGCCCGATCCGCCCGCCGACGCCGGCCGAGGCGAGCGCGCCGGTCAACGCCGCGCTCGGCCCGGCGTGCGACACCGGCCCGAACGACGTGCTCTACGGCGTCGCGGTGCTCTCACGGCTGCCGATGAGCCCGCCGCGCGTCGTCACCTTCCCGCCCGACCGCCGTGACGAGCAGCGCGGCTACCTCGCGGTCGACGTCACCACCCCGACCGGCCCGATCGCCGTCGCCAACGCGCACATCGGCCTCGACGGGGTGCAGGCGGACCAGTTACGCCGCCTCGCGGAAGGCGTGGCCGGGTCCGGGCCGGCGATCGTGCTCGGCGACCTCAACGTCGACCCGACCGATCCCGACCTCGCCCCGCTGCGCCAGGGCTTCACCGAGGTCGACCCGACCGGGCAGTACGAGACGACGGCGCACGGGAAGATCGACTACATCTTCCTGCGCGGCCTCGCCCCGACCGGCCCGCCGCAGTCGCCGGACGTCACGTCGTCCGACCACCGCCCGCTGGTCGCCGACCTCCGACCCGGGCCGTGACCCGTCAGGACGGCAGCGCGCCGATCCCGCGCAGGAAGCCGAGGGTGTCCCAGTTGACCCACTCCTCGACGAACCGGCCGTCCTCGATCCTGCTGAGCAGCTGCCCCTCGAAGTAGACCGGCCGCCCGGTCGGCGCCGTGTTCTCGATCTCGCCGGCGTGCGTGCCCCGCAACGTCCAGAAGGTCTCGACCAGGTCGCCCTCGGCGAGCTGCATCGCGATGCGGAGGTCGAAGTCCGCGAGCACCCCGCGGTAGGCCTGCACGCGCGCCTTGAAGCTCTCGGGGCCCGAGCCCTGGTCACCGTTGTAGGGGTCGTGGTTGACGTAGCTCGGGGCGAACATCTCCTCGAGCGAGTCCCACTTGTCGCCGTTCCACATCTCGTCGAACTGCCGCGCCACGAGCTCCTTGTTCTGCTGGGTCGACATCGCGTCGCTCCCTCGCTCCGGGGGCGCGCCGTCCGCGCCCGGAGCGTCAGGCTGGACCCGTCGCGGGGCAGAGTCAGTTCGTAGTTCCCGCACGGAGGAGGTGCGCCGAGGTGACGAACCGCTTCGTCGTCCAGCGTCACGACGCGACGAGCCTGCACTTCGACGTCCGCCTGGAGATCGACGGTGTGCTCGTGTCGTGGGCAGTCCCCAAGGGCCCGTCGACCGACCCCGCGCAGCGCCGCCTCGCCCGCCGCGTCGACGACCACGCCCTCGACCACATCGACGTCGAGGGCCGCCTCGGGTCCGGCACCGTGATCGTCTGGGACACCGGGACCTACGACCTGCGCACCGAAGGCACGGCCGCCGACGCCCTCGCGAACGGCCACCTCACCGTCGTCCTGCACGGCGAGAAGCTCTCCGGCGGCTACGCCTTCATCCGCACCGGCGGCGACGACTGGCTCCTGATCAAGACCAGGGACGAGGACGCCGGCGCCGCCCTGCCCGACGACGACCGGTCCGTGCTCACCGGGCGCACGAACGACGACTACGCCTGAGCCGGCACCGCCAGGATCTCGGACAGCGGCGTCGCCGGCCGCCCGAGCAGGCGGGCCAGGGTGGGGTCGGCCGGGGCGAAGTCACCGCGGCGGCTCGCGGCGAACATCGTCGGCAGCATGCGCGCCGCCGCCTCGGGGACCCCGTGACCCACCAGGTCGGCGACGTACTCCTCGTCGCTCACCACGACGCGGCGGATCGTCCGCCCGGCCGCCTCCGACGCCAGCGCGGCGACGTCCTCCATCGTCAGCGTCTCGGGGCCGGTGAGCGGTGGGGTGATGCCGTCGAACGCGTCGCCGGTCAGGGCGAGCGCGGTGACGTCGGCGAGGTCGCCGTGGGTGGTCCACGCGACGGGCCCGTCCTCGGGCACGCGCAGCTCCCCGGTGTGCCAGGCGCCGCTCAGCAGCATCGGGACGGTCGACGAGTAGAACCCGTTGCGCAGCGACGTCCACGCGACGCCGCACCCGCGCAGCATCTCCTCGGTGGCGGCGTGGTCGGCCATCGGCGCCATCGGTGAGGTCGGCTCGGCACCGTGGTGGCTCGTGTAGAGCACGCGCCCGGCGCCGGCCGCGACGGCGGCGTCGATGGCGGTGCGGTGCTGGCGCAGGGCCTCCTCGCCGAGGACGTTGGCCGAGACGACCAGCACCTGGGACGCGCCCTCGAAGGCCTCGGCGAGGCTCGCCGGGTCGGTGTAGTCGCCCCGACGGACCCGCGCGCCGCGCTCGGCGAGGTCCCGGACCTTCTCCGGATCGCGGACGCTCGCCCCGATCTGCCCGGCGGGCACGCGGTCGAGCAGCCGCTCGAGGACGGCGCGGCCCAGCTGGCCGCTCGCTCCGGTCACGACGATCATGGCTTCTCCGTTCCACTGATAACGACTTCACGCTAGCACCGTTGTTATCGGTGGAAGCAACGAAGCGCTATCGTCGTGAGCGTGGACACCGACGAAAGCCCGCGCGGGCGCATCGTCGCGGCCGCCCTGCGCCTGCTCGAGGCGAGCGGTCCCGACGCCGTGTCGACGCGCGCGGTCAGTGCCGCCGCCGGCGTCCAGGCCCCGACGATCTACCGGCTCTTCGGCGACAAGCAGGGCCTGCTCGACGCCGTCGCCACCGAGGGCTTCACGTCGTACATCGCCGCCAAGACCGCCGGCGAGCCCCACCCCGACCCGGTGGAGGACCTGCGCGCGAGCTGGGACGAGCACGTCGCCATGGGCCTCGCCCACCCCGCGCTCTACGAGCTGATGTACGCGCGCGCCCGCCCCGGGTCGCCGGCTCTCGAGGCCGCCGCCGACGTCCTCGCCAAGCGCATCGGCCGCATCGCCGAGGCCGGGCGCCTGCGCGTGCCCGAGGAGCGCGCCGTCGGACTCGTCCGCGCGGTCGGCGAGGGGACGACGCTGACGCTGATCGCCACCCCGGAGGACCGCCGCGACCCGCACCTCGCGGAATCCGCCCGCGAGGCCGTCATCGCCGCGATCACCACCGACGCGCCCGCCCTGCCCGACCCGGGCCCGATCCCCGCCGCCGCGGCCCTCCGCGCGGCGCTCCCGGGCGTCGACGCCCTGAGCCCTGCCGAGCTCGGGATGCTGCGGGAGTGGCTCGACCGGATCACCGGAAGCTCCTGACGGTCAGTCCCACCAGAACCGCCAGCGAGTAGCGCTGCGGATCTTCTCCCCGTAGCTGCGCGGGGTGTAGACGACCCCGTTCTGCGGGTCGACCTGGTCGGGACAGAAGGCGAAGTGCTCGGAGGCCACGAGTTCGGCCTCCTCCTGGGTCGTCGGCGGGAACGCCACCGACAGCTCGAGGGTGGACGTCGTCATCACGGAGAGGACGGCCCCGAAGCGCTCCTCCCAGCTGCGCAGCACCGCGCTGAGGCGGACGTTGTCCTGATGCGGGTAGTTGCAGGCCCCGCCCCACCCCACGACTGCGGGGATGTCGGCGGGGCGAGAGACCCGCACGAGCGCCAAGTGTCCCCACGCCGCGGCCTGCTCGGCCATGGCGGCCGCCTCGCGGAACGTGCGCGGAGAGGTCGACCGGTCCTCCTCGCCGGAGCGCGTCAGCTCGGGCAGCTCACCGAGGAACGGCTCCAGGCACGTGCATCCCTCGGGGCACGGGCCCGGCCACCATTCCGCCAGCACGCGGTAGGGGTCGTAGGCGCCGATCGCGCCGACCGGGTCGTCCGGCACGGGCATGACCCCGAGCCGGCAGTCGGCACCGGCGAGCCAGACCGGGGCGCAGTCCTCGGCGCGGGCGTGTCGCAGCAGGTCGTCGTAGACGCTCGGGGTGCCGTCCGACAGGAGCTGGACGGCGTCGGAAGAGGAGAGGTCAGAGGTCGTCATACCGGGTTTGATGGCGCCGGACCCGATTCGGTTCCCTCCTCGCGCGAAGTCGGCGGGGAGGCTGGACCCATGACCGCCGCCTACGGCCCCCACGGTTCGAGCCTGCGCGATCTCCCGCGCCTCCGACACACCCGCCGCCGGCGCTCGTCGAGCTGGGACCGCACGGGCGGCAACGACGACCGCGAGACCCTGGGCCCCGGCGAGACCGCCACGCTGCTCGACGTCGCGGGTGCCGGCGTCGTCACCCACATCTGGGTCACCGTCGCGACGTCACGCACCCTGCGGAACCCCCGCGGCAAGGCCGACGACCTGCTCCGACGCCTCACGCTCAAGGCCTGGTGGGACGGCGAGGAGCACCCCAGCGTCGCCGTGCCGCTGGGCGACTTCTTCGGTGTCGGCCACGGCCGCACGACCAACTTCGTCTCGCTGCCCCTGCAGATGAGCCCCGAGGACGGCAAGGCGTTCAACTGCTGGTTCGCGATGCCGTTCGGCTCCGGGGCGCGGATGGAGATCTCCAGCGAGGTCGACGACGCCGACGTGCTCGTCTACTTCTACGTCGACTACGAGGAGCTCGACGCCCTCGACGACGACATCGGCCGCTTCCACGCGCAGTGGCGCCGCCAGAACCCGACGCAGGGGGTGACGCCCGGCCCGTCGAACGCCGCCTACCAGTTCCACGGCACGAACCTGACAGGAACTGACAACTACACGATCCTTGAGGCCGAGGGCCACGGGCACTACGTCGGCTGTGTCCTGAACATCCAGAACCGGCGCCGCACCCGCCTCTGGAACTGGTACGGCGAGGGCGACGACATGATCTTCATCGACGGCGACGTCTGGCCGCCGACCCTGCACGGGACCGGCACCGAGGACTACGTCAACACCGCCTGGTGCCCGACGCAGAGCTACTCGGCGCCGTACCACGGGGTCACGCTCGCGGGCGGGAAGAACTGGCGCGGGCCGGTGAGCCTGTATCGCTTCCACATCGAGGACCCGGTCGTCTTCGAGCGCTCGATCCGCGTGAGCATCGAGCACGGCCACGCGAACAAGCGCAGCGACGACTGGTCGTCGGTCGCGTACTGGTACCAGGCCGAGCCCCACCGGGCGTTCGATCTTGCGCCCGCCGGGGAACGACTCCCCCATCAGTAGGTGAGGAGGTGCACCCGGCGACAGACGTCACCCGCCATAGGTCGAGGGTCACACCTCTCCGATCTGGCAGGGCCGGGCACACTCCTCGCACCATCGAGAACCCGACCAACGGAGGTACGCGATGGATGACCAGGAACGCTACGACCGCTTCCTCTCCGCCCTCGGCTTCCGCGCCAACCTGGACGGCACGCCGTCAGAGGGCCGCGGCACCGTCGACCTGACCGACCTCGACGGCGAGCCCGTCGACCCCGCCGTGCGCCTGCACGTCTGCCCGCAGCGGCTCGCGCAGCACGTCTGCGACGACCACGGCGTCGCCCCCAGCGCCCGCCCGTCGCTCGACGACGACCCCGAGGCGCTCGACGAGGCCGAGGCCGCCTCGCTGCAGTCGCTGCTCGCGCAGATCGAGGAGGCGATCCTCGTCCGCGAGCCGGGCAAGGACCACCTCGTGCTCGTCGACGGCGGCGTGCGCGCCGTCGCGGCCGATCAGGTGCCCGCCTGACCTTACGAGATCATGGCTCGGTGCCCGCGGCCCTGACGAGAACCCGGCAGGAGACCGAGATCGGCGAGGGCCTCGCCGTCGGCTGCCTCGTCGCCGGCGTCCACGCGATCGGCGCCACCGCGGCGCTCGACACCGCCCTGCTTCGCGCGCTCGAGCCGTGGCCGTGGGCCGCGCGCTACCCCGCCGTCCGCCGCACCCCACGGCTCGACGACATCCTGCGCCGCAGCGCCGCAGCGCCGCCCGTCGCGGGAGCCGCATCGCGCGGTGGTCCCCGTCGCGCGACGCGTTCGTCCCGCAGCTCTGCGACGACGACTGGGACCTGACGTCGGCATGCGCCCAGCTCGAGGAGGCAACGGCCGTACCCGCCCGGCGCTGGTGCGAGCTGGCGCAGGCGTTCCTCCGTGAGCTGGACGACGACCTCGTCTGGCGCGGCCGACCTGTCGACCCGTTCCAGGAGCTCTGACCGTCAGGCCTCGTGCGGGATCTTGAACGGCTGCAGCGCGCCGGCGTCGATGATCTGCGTCGTGCCGGTGACGTAGCGGGCCTCGTCGGAGGCGAGCCAGAGCACGGCATTGCTGATGTCGACGGCCTCCACCCACGGGACCTTCATCGCGTTGAGCGTGGTCATGCCAACCTGCGCGTCCGCGTACGTGGCGCCCTGCACGCCGAGGAAGAGCTCGTAGATCGACTCGTTGTGGATCATGTCGGTGCTCACCGTCGTCGGGTGCACCGAGTTGACGCGGATGTCGTACGGCGCGAGCTCGACGGCGAACGTGCGCATCAGCCCGGTGACGCCGTGCTTGGCGGCGGTGTAGTGCGCGAGGTTCGGGAACGCGCGCAGCCCGGCGATCGAGCTGGTCAGCACGATCGACCCGCCGGTCCCCTGCTCGATCATGGTCGGCACGGTGGCCCGCAGCGTCTTCCACACCCCGGTGAGGTTGACGTCGATCATCTCCTGGAAGGACTCTCGGAGAGCTCCGAGCCGGGCGCGAAGCTCGCGATGCCCGCGTTGGCGCAGACGACGTCGAGGTGCCCGAGCTCGGCGACACCCTCCTCGACCGCCGCCTGCAGGGCGCCGAGGTCGCGCACGTCGGCCTCGCGGGTGACCACCCGCCGGTCGAGGTCCTCGACGAGCTTGGCCAGGCGTACCGCCGGGCGGCCCCCGGAACAGCCTGCGAGCAGGGGATCGACAGCGGTGGCGTGCCAGGCTGGACGTCATGGCTGAGGCAGTGGCACGCGTCGCGTCCCTCACCGTCTTCCCGATCAAGGGCTGTGCCGGGATGGCGGTCGAACGCCGCGAGGTCACGACGACCGGACTCGCCGGCGACCGGCGGTTCATGGTCGTCGCGCCCGACGGGCGGTTCAAGACGCAGCGACGGCATCCCCTGCTGGCGACGGTGCAGCCGCACCTCGAGGGCTCGACCCTGACGCTGTCCGCCGACGGCCGCTCGACCTGCACCCTTGATGTGGTCGACGACGGGCCGCGGCGCCAGGTCGAGATCTTCAGCAAGTCGCACCCGGCTGTCGACCAGGGCGACGAGGCCGCCGCCTGGTTCTCCGACGTGCTCGGCACCGAGTCCCGCCTCGTCGGCGTCACGCCCGAGCACCACCGCCCCACCGACGGCCTCGTCCCCGGCCTCTCCGGCTGGGCCGACAGCGGCTCACTCCTCCTGCTCTCGCGCGCGGCCGCCGACGACCTCTCCGACCGCGCCGCGGAACGCACCGGCGAGCCGATCCCCCTCGAACGCTTCCGCGCCAACGTCGTCCTCACCAGCTGCGCCGCCCACGCCGAGGACGACCTCGACCGCGTGCTGCTCGGCACCGCGCACCTGGCGTTCTCGAAGCAGGCCGTGCGCTGCGCCGTCGTGACCGTCGACGAGCAGACGGGAGCTCGCGCCGGCCCCGAACCGCTCGAGACCCTCGCGAGCTACCGACTCACGGACAACGGCGTCGTCTTCGGCGCGAAGTACACGGTGCTGGCGCCCGGCGAGGTGGCGGTCGGCGACGACCTGCGGGGGAATTCTTCGAGGTCGTCGCGGGACATCGCAACCGTCGATGCCGGGCCGACCGAGCTCTACCCCGCCTCGACCGAACCCTGACTCAAGAGATCTTGTGGCATCGGACGGTTCAACCGCCACGTGATGCTGATCGGCCGCTCGCCCTGGTGCTGCACGTGGAACACCTCGCCCAGGCACAGATAGGGCGCCGACCCGAGCTCGTCTTCTCGCGTGACGCGCACGAAGAGGAGGACCCTGCTCGTCCCCTGTGTGTAGCGCTGGCCGGGCGCCGAATCGACTGTCGTGCTGTTCTGCGACTCCCAGTGAAAGAGATCGGCCGAGATCGGGTAGTCGCGGTAGCGTGTCGATGGTGCGAAGTCCCGGTCTTCCTTTCGCAATGTCACCAGGAGCGCATCGACGTTCGTGGCCTCGGAGTAGACAACGCCACCCGCCTGCCCGTGGGGCTTGCGGTCCCATGTCGACCATCCGATCCCCGTGAGAATCTCTTCGCGGCGATACGACGCGTGGGACAGCAAGGAGACGCCTTCCACCCCCACTGGGACGGGCACGTGACGGGCGCGGTCGGCTGTGATCGCCATGAGCTCCGCCAGCTCCGCGCCGACAGCAGGGCAGGATCGCAGCGCATCGAGTCCGTCCTGGAAGGACGATAAGCCAACTCGGTTCGACCATACGTTGTAGACGAGCATGCGTGCGAAGACCTGATCGCTCTCGGCGAGCTCCTCGTAATCGGGGCCATCGGCCGCGAGCAACCTCGTGTAGAGCTCGGCTCGAGCGGGATCGTCAACGTGGGAGAAGGAGCGAATCCGCTTCAGCAGTGCGTCCTCACCCGGACCCGAGGGCAGGGTGGCGAAGCCTGCTTCTCGCCGTACCCGGGTCCAGCTCGAGCCGGCCCGTGCGTAGACCTCGGAGAGTTCACGCCCGGAACGACTGAGGTAACCGCGCAGCGTCAAGTCGCCATGGGATCGCACGTCCGCGACCAGCGCGGCATGGCGCCCAGTCAGCCCCTGGCGGACGTTGGCGAGCACGACCTCTCGGGCGACACGGTCCAACACCAGTTGAGAACCTGCAGGCAGGTAGGGAAACCCTTGCTCAATGTCTCGGAGGAGTTGCTGACGAGTAGATCCTGTCAGGGCGCGGTAACGAGCGTCGAACCGGTACTCGCGACGGTGCTGGCCGATGAAGTCGAGGACAGTCAGCACGGCCTTCCCCGGGGCGCGTCGCAGCCCCCTGCCGAGTTGCTGAAGGAAGATCGTCGCGCTTTGCGTCGGGCGCAGCAGGAGGAGGGTGTCCACGGTCGGTAGGTCGACGCCTTCGTTGAAGAGGTCGACCGTGAACAAGCACTTGACGGTCCCGGTACGCAGGTCCGCCGCCGCAGCGGAACGCTCGTGGGGGCGAGTCTCACCCGTAACCACTCGAGCAGGAATGTTGGCCTCACTGAACTTGCGAGCCATGTATTCGGCGTGCTCGACCGACACGCAGAATCCAAGAGCGCGCATGCGACCGACATCCGTCACGCGGTCACGGAGAGCGCGAAGTACCAGCAGCGTGCGGGCGTCGTTCCCCGTGTAGAGATTGGACAATCCAGAGGCATCGTAAGCACCTCGCGACCACTCCAACTCCGTGAGGTCGGTGTTGTCGGAGACCCCGAAGTAGTGGAAAGGGCATAGCAAGTCTTGCTCGAGCGAGTCCACGAGCCCCAACTCGACAGCTGTCCGCCCGTCGAAGAACTCCTCGCGGACATCGACACCGTCGGCCCGTTCCGGGGTAGCGGTCAAACCGAGCAGCTCCCGCGCGTCGAGCCGAGCCAGGAGGGTGCGATAACTCGCCGCCTCTGCGTGATGGAACTCGTCGATCACGACAACGTCATAGGCGGGAAGGTCGACGAGGCCGCGCAGCGATTGGATGGACGCGAAGACGTGCCTGCTGTCGGTCGGCACCTCGCCTCCGACCATGAGCTGACCGAACGTTCCGTCCCCCAGCACCTCGCGGTAGGTCCGGAGCGCCTGTTCCAGGATCTCGCGCCGATGCGCGACGAAGAGTAGGGAGCCGCCGAGTCTGCGGTAGTCGAGCGCTGCGACGACGGTCTTTCCTGTCCCAGTCGCGGCTACCACCAGGTTGCGGTAACGACCATGGACGAGCCGCTCCGAGTCCAGAGCCTCGAGAATGCGCTCTTGGTGCGGCCGGGGGCGCACCTCGAGCCCCGAGAGCATGATCGTCGGCGAACCCGAGCCGGACTCGGCGTTCAGTGCAGCATCCAGCGTCGCGGCATCACGTTCAGGGTCGTAGACCCTGAAGTCGCGACTGTTCCAGTACGTCTCGAAGGTGGCCTCGAATTTCCGCACCAGAGTCGGCGTAGCGACTGAGGAGATACGCACGTTCCACTCGAGTCCGTCCACGAGGGCCGACTTCGAGAGATTCGAACTCCCTACATATCCGGTGTCGAATCCACTGTCACGACGAAAGAGCCAGGCCTTGGCGTGGAGCTTCGTCGATTGATCCTCGAAACAGATCCGGACATCAGCACCGAAGCGTCGAACTAGTTCGTCGACCGCACGCCGTTCTGTGGCTCCTCGGTATGTCGTCGTGATCACGCGGAAGGGAACCCCGCGTTCCTTGAGGAGGGTGAGCTCATCGACGAGCACGCGAACTCCGTGCCATCGGATGAACGCGCAGAGCAGATCGACGTGGTCGGCGGTTGCGAGTTCCGAGCGCAACTCGGCGGCAAGGGTGGGTTCGTCCGCCGTGTTGGTCAGTAAGGCGGTCTCGGCGAGCGGCGTCGTCGGCCGCACGAGTCGGCGGACCCCGGGCGACACCGAGACGGCGAGCAGCTGTTCGAGTCCAACGACTTCGTCCTCTGAGGAGCCAAGGAGATCGACGATCCGGTTGACCAGTGTCTGACGGGTTCCTGGGTCGCGTTCGTCGGCGAGCACTCGCCGGACGGCGTCTCCGACGTGTCGCGCCAACACATCGGGCGCTGCGGCCGAGCTGATGTCTGCGAAGGTCTGCGTGTTCGCGGCGAGTCCGTGGAGTCGTCGGTCGAGCCCCCGCGTGCGTACGGACTCGTACAGTCCGGGCCTGACTTCATCCGTCACTTGACGTGACCTCTCAGCCGCTGGACCGCCACAGACCGATCTTCCCGAGCGCGTTCGTGGCGGCATCGTCGGGGTGGTGACACGTGGCAGCGCGGTGCTTGATGCGCCTCCTCACGTCGAGCCACGGGGTGGCAGCTGCCCTGCTCCAACCTCACCATGATGGCAGCGGAAGATCCGCTTGCGGCGCCCTGTGTCAGGCCAAGAGGTGGACGATCCGGTCACCAGCGACATGTAACGGAACGTCAGAGATCCCCGAACCTCTCCGCGAGCAGCACGCTCGTGATCGCCACCACCACCCGATCGGGTGGTGGCGATCGTGATCAGGCACCGTGGGGTTCACGATCGGGAGAGCCAAGCGACCGCTGAGGGGGGCGTGTGACGGCCAGCGCGACCGCGAGCGAGTGGGTCAGCGTGAATGGGCCGGTCATGGTCGCCGGAGCGGCGCTCGAGTGCGTCTACACCGGCACCGCCACGACGCCCGAGGTCATCGACCCCGGTCTGCCCATTGATCTCCGCGCCCCCGACTGGCAGGCATCGTCGGTCACGCGGCCACCCCATTACGGCGAGCTGACCCCGGCCGCGCGGGCCGCATTCCTGGTCTGGCACCGGACGAGCCGCCGCGCGGCTCAGGCACCGGCCGAGTGGGCGTTGCTTCACCTCTACGGTCTCGAGCGCCGCATCCTGGTCGACGGGGACGACGATCCGGAGCTCCGACGGGAGGCCGTCGAGCTCGGCGAGGTCTACGGCGACGACCCGGACGTCGCCCGCACCGTGGAGGCGCTGGGCCACCGCAGTCGACCCGCGAGCCCGCCGCCCCTCGTCGACCAGCCCGTCCCCGTAGCGCTCCAGGTCGAGCTCGGCCGGCGCGCCCTCGCGTCCGAGGCGATCGACGCGGAGTGGGCCCTGGCGTGGGCGTGGTACCACCCGGACCTGCCCCGGAGGGAGGCCGCGCGCCGCGCCCCCGACGAGTTCGCGCGGCTGTGGCGCCACCGCTTCGGCGAGCGCTTTCCCGACGGCTTCCTCGCCAAGCCACGCAGACGCCGACTCGCGCTCGAGTACGTCCCTGCCAACCCGAGCCTGCCGACTCCGCTCGAGCTCACCGTCGACGACGCGTCCGATGTCTTCCTGACGCCGGCGCCCGCGCGGCTGTTCACCGAGATCGGCGACCAGGTCGAGTCGGAGCTGGCCCCGTACGTGCGGTGGGCGACGAGCCACCCCGAGGAGATCGGCTCGGTGCACGCGGTCGCGGTGCTCCCTGCGCCCCTGCTCGCCGGCTCGGCTCCGGAAGCCGCTGCGCAGGCACTCATCGACCACGCGACGTCGGTCCTCGCCGGAGCTCGGGCGGCGATCGCGGACAGCGCCCCGCTCCTGGAGGTGTGGCAGACCGCCGCGCGCCAGGACGACATACAGCGCCGAGACACGGTCGCGATCGCGCAGGTTCTCGACCGGTACGGCCTCGGGGTCGAGCCGGACGTGCGTTTCGGGGGCCGACCCATCAGCCGTCGCTCTCCGGCCGTGCTCTTCCGCCACGACGGAGTCCCCGTCACCAGCCCGTCCGAGGCCTACGCCGCTGCGCTCGTCGCCCTCGAGCTCTGTGCCGCTGTCGCGTCCGCCGACGGCACGGTCGACGAGGTCGAGCAGGCGCTCCTCGTCGAACAGGTCCGCCGGGTCGAGGGGTTGACCGACGCCGAACGCGTGCGTCTCGACGCGCACCGGCTCATGCTCACGACCAGCGAGCTCGACCTCGACGACATTGCGTCCCGCGTGGTCGGTCTGCCCGAGCAACAGCGCCGCGGCGTCGGGTCGTACCTGCTCGACGTCGCGCAGGTCGACGGCGTGGTCACCGACGAGGAGCGTCGCACGGTGCGGGCGGTGTACGACCTCCTCGGACTCGACGTCGCAGAGGTCGACGCTCGGCTCGGCCCCCTCCCCACCCTGACCGTGCCACCCAGCGGCCCGACGGAGCTCTTCACACTCCAGCCCGCCGAGGACGGCGATCACGCGAGCGACAGCTTGTTCGTCTTCGCACCGGCCACCGCGGAGCCCGAGCCGCAACCGGACCTCAGTCCCGAGCAGCCAGGGGAAGCACCCGACCGCCTCGTCGACCTCGACGAAGGCCGCCTGCGCGAGACTCAACGCTCCAACAGCGCGGTGCAGGATCTGCTGGGCGCGATCTTCGCCGACGATGACGTCCACGAGGACGAAGCCGCGCCCACCGGCGCATCCCTCCCCACCCTCGACGCTGCCCACTCCGCCCTGCTCCACGACCTCGCTAGCCGGGACCAGACGACCCGACCCGAGCTGGAGCGCGCCGCGGCCCGACACGGGGTGCTCCCCGACGGCGCTCTGGACGTGATCAACGAAGCCGCCCTCGATCTCACAGACGAACTCGTGATCGAGGTGCACGACGACGAGTCGGTCACCATCGACTCGGACATCTACGAGGAGATGCGCGCATGACCGCCGCAGGCACGACGAAGATCAAGCCTCGCGAACGCAACGCCCTGATCCAGTCCTTGCGGTCGGGGGTGGTGCCGCGGACGGGTCAGCACTTGATCCAGGTCGGCCGGGCCAACGAGGTCCACGCGCTCCTCGGGGACATCGACCGCATCGCGGAGGGCGGGACCGCCGCACGCTTCATCATCGGCGACTACGGCTCGGGCAAGACGTTCTTCCTCAACCTCATCCGTGCGGTCGCCGCGCAGCGCAAACTCGTGACGCTGCACGCCGACCTCAACCCCGGCCGGAGACTGGCGAGCAGCGGTGGTCAGGCGCGCGGGCTCTACACCGAACTGATGCGCAACGCCGGCACCCAGGCCAAGCCCGAAGGCGCACTCGCCGGCGTCGTCGAGCGGTTCGTCACTCAGGCCATGGATGAGGCGAAGAAGAACGACACGAGCCCCAGCCGTGTGATCAAGACACGACTCGAGGACCTCCAGGAGCTCGTCGGCGGCTACGACTTCGCGATCGTCATCGAGAAGTATTGGCGCGGCTACGACACTGACGACGACGCGCTCAAGGCGAACGCCGTGCGCTGGCTACGCGGCGAGTACTCGACGAAGACCGAGGCGCGGGCCGACCTCGGCGTGCGGACGATCGTCGACGACGACTCGTTCTACGACCAGCTCAAGCTCCTCGCCCGCTTCGTGCGACTGGCAGGCTACAAAGGTCTCCTGATCTGCCTCGACGAGATGGTCAACCTCTACAAGATCGCCCACAAGGGCAGCCGCGAGGCCAATTACGAGCAGATTCTGCGGATCGTCAACGACTGCCACCAGGGCAGCGCAGAGGGCATCGGCTTCTTGTTCGGCGGCACCCCGGACTTCCTCACCGACTCCCGTCGCGGCCTCCACTCCTACGGCGCCCTCGCGAGCCGCCTCACCGAGAACCGCTTTGCCACGGGCGGCCTCGTCGACTACTCGGGCCCTGTGCTGCGTCTCGACCAGTTGACGCCCGAGGATTTCCACGTGCTGCTCGAGAACCTGCGGCACGTCTACGCGTCGGGCGACTCAGCGAGGTACCTGGTGCCCGACGAGGCGCTCGACGCGTTCATGGCGCATTGCCGGCAACAGATCGGGGACGCGTACTTCCGCACCCCGCGTACGACGATCAAGGCCTTCTGCGACCTGCTGTCGCTGCTCGAGCAGCACCCCGATCGTGATTGGCGCGAGGTGCTCGGCCACACCGCCGTCCAGCCGGAGGAGAACCCGGACCTCGCGCCGCTGGACGACGACGATGACCTCGTCTCTGTCTGACAGCGCGTTCGAGCGCCTGGCGCGTCCGGTCCAGAAGTGGGTCCACAGCAAGGGTTGGACGAGCCTGCAGGACGCGCAGGCACGCGCCGTCGAGCCGATCATGGACGCGTCGAGCGACGTGCTCATCACGGCGTCGACGGCCGGCGGCAAGACCGAAGCCGCGTTCTTGCCCATCCTCTCGGCCCTCTTGAACAGCCGTGATCGGAACGAGAAGCCGGACGGCGTCGAGGTCCTGGCGATCTCGCCGCTCAAGGCGCTGATCAACGACCAGACCGAGCGCCTGGAGAAGATGTGCGCCGACATCGACGTCCCGGTACACGCGTGGCACGGCGACGTCCCCGCCGGCCGCAAGAAGCGTGTCTGGCGGGATCGGGCCGGCGTCCTGTTCATCACGCCGGAGTCGGTCGAGGGTCTGCTGTGCCTGCGCGGTGATGCGGTCAAGAGCCTGCTCGGCGCCCTGCGCTACATCGTGGTGGACGAGCTGCACGCCTTCCCTGGTTCGGCGCGCGGCGCTCAGCTCGCGTCGCTCCTGCATCGCCTGGACCTGCTGTGCCGGCGACGGGTTCCACGGATCGGGCTGTCGGCCACCGTGGGGGACCTCGCGATCGGCGCGGAGTTCCTCCGTCCCGGGCGCGGAGAGCGCGTCAAGGTGATCAAAGGCGTCGACCAGCCGAGGCAACGAGTGACCGTCCTGCGCGGTCACCTGAGCAACCGAGAGGCCGGCGGGACGTCGGCGGTGTCGCACTTGCTGTTCCGCACCCTGCGCGGCCACACGAACCTCGTCTTCGCGAACCGCCGCAAGGAAGTCGAGACCTACGCCGACCGCCTCCGGGCGGAGTGCGACCGCCTCCGCGTGCCCAACGAGTTCTTCGCGCACCACGGGAGCCTGGCGAAGGCCGAGCGGGAGGACGTCGAGGATCGGCTGAAGAGCAGTGAGCCGGCCACCGCGATCTGCACCTCGACCCTGGAAATGGGCATCGACATCGGTCAGGTATGCGAGGTCGCACAGGTCCGGTGCCCGCCATCGGTGGCCGCTCTGCGGCAACGGTGGGGCCGCTCAGGACGGCTTCCCGGCGAGCGATCGGTCCTGCGGACCTATGTCACCGAGCCAAAGCTCGGACCAGGTACCGAGCCACAAGACGCCCTGCGCGCCGAGCTCGTCCAGACGGTGGCGATGACCGAACTCTTCCTGACGCACGACTGGTGCGAGCCGCCCGAGACCGGAGGGCTGCACCTCTCGACCCTCGTCCAGCAGGTGCTGTCCCTCACCGCGCAGCACGGCGGCGTGTATCCGTCGCAGGCCGAGTCAGTGCTCTGCTCCCGAGGCCCGTTCGCCGTGGACCCGACGACGTTCACGCGCTTGCTCGCCGCAATGCACGACGCCGATCTGCTCATGAGTTCCTCCGACGGTCTGCTCCTGCCCGCGCAACGCGGCGAGCGGGAGATAGAGGACTGGTCCTTCCTCGCCGCCTTCGAATCACCCGACGTCTTCCGAGTCCTTGCGCAGGGCCAGGAGATCGGCTCCATCGACGCCGACGACACGTTGCTCCCCGGAGCCGGCCTGGTCCTCGCCGGACGCCGCTGGCGCGTGATCGCGGTGCATCTCGGTGCCGGCGAAGTCGAGGTCGTCGCTGACGCGGCTGGGGTCGCACCCGACTTCCCGCCCACCGGAGCCGCGCGGATCCACGACCGCGTGCGCCAAGAGATGGAGCGCCTCTGCCTCGGCGATGTGGTGCCCACCTATCTCGACGAGGGCGCCCGAACGATGCTCGCCGAAGCCCGAGCGATGTTCGCCCAACTCGAACTCCACCGGCGCGACATCGTCGGGTGGGGCCGACGCAGCATGATCTTTCCCTGGCGGGGTGACCGGGTGCTCGACACCGTCCGCGTCGCCATGCACCACGCCGGCATCGAGACCGACCGCGAGGGGCCTGCGATCGTCGCGCGAGCGCCGGAGGAGATCGTTGCTCGCGTCCTGGAGCGGTTGGCAGCGTCCGCGCCGCCCGATCCCCTCGACCTCGCCGCGACCGTGCCCGTCAAGCGCGAGGAGAAGTGGGACGAGGTGCTCTCACCGACACTGCTCGACCAGGCCTATGCGGCCCGCGCGCTCGACGTCGACGGTGCGTGGCGCTGGTTGCGATCGCGGGGGACGCGCTCGCTCGCGAGGCCGTCGTCGACGAGCGATGTGCCTGTCCTCACGAGCCCCTCTCCGGCCGCCCTCGGTCCGCTCGTCGAGCTCGGCACGACGCCGTTCGCGATCGTTGACGTCGAGACCACGGGTCTCGCGTCCGCACGTGGTCATCGCGTCGTCGAGATCGCGATCGTGGCCTGCCGTCCCGACGGGAGTGTCGAGGACTTCTGGCACACGCTCCTCGACCCCGGACGTGACGTTGGCCCGACCTGGATCCACGGCCTGGACATGACCGACGTGGTCGGAGCGCCCTCCTTCGCAGACGTGGCCGGCGACGTGGCTGTGCGCCTGGAGGGCCGCGTCGTAGTCGCACACAACGCACCCTTCGACATGGGTTTCCTGCATGCCGAGTTCGACCGCGCAGGTCATCCGCTGCCTCCGGTGCCCAGCCTCTGCACGATGGCCCTCGCGGACCGCACGGCTCCGCACGCGGGACGCTCGCTGGCCGACGCATGCGGCGCGCACGGTGTCGAACTCGAGAACGCCCACAGCGCCCGTGAGGACGCGCTCGCCACCGCGGCGCTCTTCCGCGCGCAGCTCATCACCCTGGACGCCGACGATCTTCCCGAGCTGGGCATCTCCACGCGCCACCTCCCCGTCGACTGGCCGGCGCTCGCTCCGACGGGACGCTCGATGACGCGGACACGGCCGGCGTCGCGGCCCGAGCCGTCTGTACGGACCTGGGCATCGGCCGGCGAGACGGCCTACGCCGACGCACTGGCGTGGGCGCTCGAGGACGACGAGGTCACCAGCGTCGAGTTGGATCACCTCATCGGGGTCGCACGGGTCTGGGCGGTGGGGGACGTGGCTGCCATTCACCGTCAGGTTCTCGCCGGGCGCGACCTCCCGGCCGAGGTGCACCGGCAGCTCGAGGTCGCCGAGCGAACGCATCGACGCACCGCGCTACCGACGTCGACGATCTGAGCAGAAGCGGTCCGCGGTACGGACCATCATCACGGGGTTGGACTCCGCCGCCGTCCCATCGGTTCCATCAGTCCCGACGCGCGAACCGGCCTGAGGAGGACGGGGTGGAGTCAGCCCACACCGGGTTCTACGACCAACTCGTCGGCTATCTGGCAGCCGAGGGTGCGGTGTCGGAGGACCAGGACCAGGGAGTCGTGCCCCTGACGGAGTTCGATCACCGGCCGTTGCCGACGGCGCTCCGGCTCCACGTCACGCCCACGACCTTCGACGAGCACCTGCGAGGAATGGCACCAGGCGCCGCGCTCCTCTTCCCCGCCGTCGGCCCGCTCGAGGCGGCGTGGCGCCTGTTCCTCGTCCACCTCGATGAGGGGGTGCGGACCGCGAAGCCCGGGCAGACCGAACTCGTCCTCGATCGTTCAGGGGTGCTCGCCCGAGAGGGGTAGGCGTCAGACGTCCACGAGCTCCAGCACGTAGGTCGAGCCGTGGTCCAGATCCGTCGGGCCGGACAGGGTCGTGAGGTCCTCGATCCCATCCAGGCCGATCCGGCGGATGCCGTCGACCGACCACATCCGCACGCCGTCGGGCACGAGCGGCCAGAGCATGCCGTCGGCCGCCCACAGGTACGGCTCCACGACCAGCTGCCCCGTCACGGCGAGCTGCGCGTCAGCAGGCCACGTCTCGTCCGCGCTCGCCAGCAGCGGCTGGACCGCGCCGGCGGCCAGGATCGGCGGCGCCTCCTCGCTGGGCACCACCACGGTGCCCGTCACCGTCGTGACCGGCACCGGACCGCCCTCCTGAGAGACGCCCGACCGCGCGTCGGTGGCGGCCGTCGACCGCACCTGCAGCGCGAAGCCGAGAGCGGAGAACCGGCCGACCGTCAGGTCGTCGTACTCACCGTCGGCGATCGTGTGGTGCGGGACGACCGCGACGAGACGCACCTGGATCACGCTAGGGATCACCGCGTGCGCCCGCCCGGCGACGGACCGGAGCCGCCACTCCGAGCAGCGATCAGTCCGTGCCGTGACTGTGACCCACGCCACTCGCCAGGCGACGAGGCTCCCCCGAGGACGCACGGGACGGAGGGGGCAGTCATGGCGAGGTTGGACGGCAAGGTCGCCATCATCACCGGTGGCGAGAGCGGGATCGGGCGGGCCTCGGCGAGCGCGATGGTCGACGAGGGCGCGCAGGTGCACCTGATCGGTCTCGACGCCGAGGCGCTGAAGCGGGCGGTCGCCGAGCTCGGCGACGACAAGGCCGCGTCCACCCAGGCCGACGTCACCGACGAGGACGCCGTCCGTAGCGCCGTCGCCGAGGCGATCGAGCGGTTCGGGCACCTCGACGTTGTCTTCAGCAACGCCGGCAACACCGGCGCCGTCGCGCCGATCGAGGATTACCCGTCCGACGAGTTCGCCCGCACGCTGCAGATCCACGCGCTCGGCGCCTTCCACATGATCAAGCACACCTCGCCGCACCTCGACGCCGGCGCGAGCATCATCATCACCTCGAGCGTCGTCGGCCTGATGGGGTTCGCGGGCATCAGCGGCTACGTGGCTGCGAAGCACGCGCAGGTCGGGATGATGAAGGCGGCCGCGAAGGAGCTGACGCCGCGGAAGATCCGCGTCAACTCCCTGCACCCCGGGCCGACGTCGACGCCGTTCCAGGACTCGATCGAGATGCGCGCGACCGGCCTCGGCCAGCAGGAGGCGGCCGCGGCGTTCGACGAGCTCGTCCCGCTCGCCCGGCACGCGACGCCGGCGGAGATCGCGAAGACGGTCGTCTACCTGGCCTCGGACGACAGCGCCTACATGACCGGCGCGACGGTCGCGGTGGACGGCGGTCTGACGATCTGACCCGACAACGCGAACCACCGGACGCTGTCGGCCCCTCCCGCTATCGTCGATTCATGAGTAGCGCGAGGCCGGAGGCACCGCCGCGGGAGGAGCTCCCGCCGCTTCCCCGTGCCGGCGCCACACCGCGCGCGGTGCACGAGGCGCTCCATCCGGAGCACCGGGAGGAGTTCGACCACGCGTTCCGGGCTGCCCTCGACGAGGCGGCGCGCGACCTCGACCTGACCGTCGTGCACCAGACCGTCGAGTACTGGCGGCGTCGGGCGTGGATCACTCGCGATCGCGACGAGCACCGCCGCGTTGTGCGCGACGCCGTCACGCAGCTGACCGGCGAGGCACCGCCCGACGACGAACCCACGGACGTGTCCGAGCGCCGGCTCTGACCGCCGACCGTGTACGCGCTCGACCGCCGCGGGCCTGTGCAGGATCAGATCCAAGCGTTGCCGGCCGAGGCGGGGCCCGAACTTCGTGCGCCTCTGCCACGCGCTCGAGACGTCCCCATGGGACAGCGACCCGTACGCCGCCGCGAACCCGGCGGGTCCGATGCGGACCCGGGCCTTCGGCGTGGGCGGGCTGGTCACCTACCTCATCCTCGAGGATCAACAGCGCGTCGACCTGCTCCTCGTCCAGTGGGCGTGACCTGACCGCGCAGCGGGGTACCTGGCGCGGCAGACCGCATCTCGAGAAGGAGGCCTTTCCCGTGTCCCACCAGCCGCCCGACCCCTACGAGTTCCTGCCCGACGTCGCGTCGTTCACCGTCACCAGCACCGACGTCCGCGACGGGCAGACGCTCCCGAATGCGCAGGTCAGCGGGATCATGGGCGCCGGGGGCGAGGACGTCACGCCGCAGCTGGAGTGGTCCGGCGCCCCCGAGGGCACCAAGAGCTACGCCGTGACCTGCTACGACCCCGACGCGCCGACGGCCAGCGGGTTCTGGCACTGGGCGGTCACCGGCATCCCCGCCTCCACGACCAGCCTGCCCGCCGACGCCGGCGACCCCGAGAAGGGCCTGCTGCCGCAGGGCGCGATCACGCTGGCCAACGACGCCGGCGCCAAGCGCTACATCGGTGCCGCGCCGCCGCCCGGCCACGGCGCGCACCGCTACTTCTTCGTCGTGCACGCCGTCGACGTCGAGGACCTCGGGGTCGGCGCCGACGCCACGCCGGCGTTCCTCGGCTTCAACCTCTTCTTCCACAGCATCGGGCGCGCGATCATCACCCCGACCTACGAGATCCAGGGCTGAGCACCACGGGGGGCGGCGGTGGAGGGGGACGACGAGCGGCCGCTGCCCACCCTCGAGCGCGTCTCGGCGTTCAGCGACGGCATCTTCGCCATCGCGATCACGATCCTGATCCTGCCGCTGACCGACGTGCAGGTCCGGGACGGGCAGGTCGTCGCCGACCTGCTCGCCCTGGGCCACCAGTTCCTCGCCCTCGTGGTGAGCTTCGCGGTCATCGGCGGCTTCTGGGTCCTGCACCACGACGACCTCACGGCCCTGACCGGCGCGAGCAGGCGGCTGCTGGTGGCCAACCTCGTCTTCCTGTTCTTCGTGGTGATGCTCCCGTTCCCCACCGCGCTGCTCGGCGACGGCGACAGCATCGCCGCGACGATCATCTACGCCGGCTCGATCATGGGCACGTCGCTGACCTCGCTCGCGCTGTGGCGGGTCGCGGAGAAGGACGGCCTGCTCAAGCTGGGCTGGGCCCGCCGCTGGGGTCACGGGAAGTACTGGGGCACCGCCGCGCTGGTCGTCGGCTTCCTGCCGTCGATCCCGCTCGCGTTCGTGTCGCCGACGTGGGCGCGGATCAGCTGGGCGCTGGCGATCCCGTTGAGCATGGTCGCCGACCGGCTCGAGGCGAGGACGGCCCGATGAACGCCGAGCACGTCCACCCCGACGACGTCGACGCCTGGCGGGCCTGGCTCGCCGAGCACCACGACCGCGGCGAGGGCGTCTGGCTCGTCACCTGGAAGGCCCGCACCGGGCGCCCGACCGTCGGCTACGAGGAGTCCGTCGAGCACGCCCTGTGCTTCGGCTGGATCGACAGCACCACGCGCTCGCTCGACGACGAGCGGACCGCGATGTGGTTCAGCCCCCGCCGCCGCGGCAGCGGCTGGGCACGCTCGAACAAGCAGCGCATCGAGCGCTTGGAAGCCGCCGGCCTGATGGCCGCACCCGGCCGCGCGCTGATCGACGCCGCGAAGGCCGACGGCAGCTGGACGATGCTCGACGACGTCGAGAACCTGGTCGTCCCGCCCGACCTCGCCGAGGCCTTCGACGCCCACCCCGGCGCCCGCGAGCACTGGGACGCGTTCTCCCGCTCGGCGCGGCGCGCGATGCTCGTCTGGGTCGTCGAGGCCAAGCGGCCGGCGACGCGCCGCAACCGCGTCACGCAGATCGCCGAGCGCGCCGCCGTCGGGGAGAAGGCGCACCCGAGGGCGTGAAGCACGGACGCACCGGGGTAGCCGGGCGCCCATGATGACCGTCATCACCCACGTCACCCTCACCCCTGGCCGCGAGCCGGAGTGGGACGCGGCGATGCGCGACCGCCTCGAGACCGCCCGCGGGAAGGAGGGCTGGATCGGCAACCAGCTCGTCATCCCGCTCGACGCGCCGCACGAGCGCACGGTGATCGGCACCTGGTCGACCCGCGCGGCCTGGGAGGCCTGGCACGCCGACGACGCGTTCCTCGAGACCCGCGAGCGCATGGAGGGTCTGCAGGAGGGCCCGAGCGAGATGAGTTGGTACGAGGTCGTCTCCGACGAGCGCGCCTGAGGCCAGGATGGCGGGGTGTCCGCACCCTGGGTCCTCGACGAGGACGACGCGCTCGAACTGCTCGCCTACCTGGTCACCGCCGCACGCACGCAGGTCGACGAGGCCGCCGAGTACGGGCCCATGCGCCTGCTCACCGCGGCCCACCGCCTGGCCGAGGCGATGGGGCCGCGGGCCACGGAAGCAACGGCCGAGGCCCTCGACGGTCCGTTGAGCCAGATGCCCCTGCTCGCCGTGCCCCGCGGAGACCGCGAGCAGTACGTCGAGCAGCTCGACGGCGTGTGCCGCTCCGTCGCCGCCCACCTGAAGACGAAGTACGCGCCGTGACCGACCCCGTGCTCGATCCTGTTCTCGCTGCCATCCGCCGCCGGCGGGTCACACGGGCGATGACCGACGAGCCGGTGGCGCGCGAGCAGATCGAGACGATCCTCGACGCCGTGCGCTGGGCGCCGACCGCGGGCAACCGCCATCTCCAGCGCTTCGTCGCGACGACCGACCCGGGCACGCTGCGGGTGCTGCGCATGGTCTCCCCCGGCATGATCGCGAAGCCGACGGCGGCGATCGCCGTCTGCGTCGACCACGCGCTCGTCGCCGAGTACGGCTTCCCGCCGGAGAACCACGGCCCGTGGATCGACGTCGGCACCGCGACGGCGACGCTCCTGCTGGCCGCGCAGGCGGTCGGGCTGGGCGCGGGGCCGGTGAGCTCGTTCAGCCGCGCGGCCGTCGGCGTCGTGCTCGACCTGCCCGAGGGCTGGGTCGCGGAGCTGGTCGTCTGCCTCGGCCACCCGGCGCCCGACCAGCCGCGGGCGATCAAGCCGGCCCGCCTGACCTGGCGCGACCTCACGCACTGGGTGCCATGAGCCCATGGCCCAGCTCGCCCAAGTCAACGCCGCCGTGCTGCGCTTCCCGCTCGACGACGCGCGCCTCGCGGGCTTCCTGACCGCGGTCGACCGGATCGGGACGCTGGCGGAGCGAGCGCCCGGCTTCGTGTGGCGTCACCCCGACGCGCACGTGCAGCCGCGCGTCGAGACGATCGTGAACCTGAGCGTCTGGACCGACTACCCGTCGCTGCACCGGTTCGTCTACCGCAGCGCCCACGGGCAGCTCGTGCGCCGGCGCGGCGAGTGGTTCCGGCACACGACGGGGCCGACCACGGCGTTGTGGTGGGTCCGCGACGGACACGAGCCCACGCCGGACGAGGCACTGGCGCGGCTGACGTACCTGCGCGCCCACGGACCGACGTCGCGCGCCTTCACCGTCCGCCGCCGCTTCGACGCCGAGGGGCGCCCGGAGCGGCGGTGATCAGGGCACGTCGACGCGCCGCGTCACGATGACGCGGTCGCTCTCGTTGCCCCGCGCCTGGCGCAGCTCGGGCGGGCGGGGACGGAAGGTCGGGACCTGGGCCAGCCCGAGGGTCTGGTCGTCGACGAGCAGGGTCGCCGGGCCCGCCAGCTGCAGATCCACGAGAGCCCCCTCGCGCGGCACGTCGTCGAGCTGGAGCCGGAGCGGCCCACCCGCGAGCGGCGTCGACACCGGTGGGCGCCCGGGGTAGGACACCGTGACCGAAAAGGCCGGGACGTCGGAGCGCACCGCGATCGTCGGCGCGCCGCGGGGCGACGACACCTGCAGGCGCACGCCGTCGGGGGTCCGCGCCGCCACGGTGACCGGGCCCGGCACCGGCAACGGAGGCGCCTGCCCGGTGCTCACGGGTTCGTCGAACGCCGGGAGCTGAGCGGGCGCGTCCGGCGTGTACGACCGCGTCCAGTCGGCCGGCGCGGTGTCGGTGGTGACCCAGCGGGCGACGCCCGTGTCCGCATCCAGCGCGTAGTCGAGGCTCGCGCCCTGCGGGGTCCGGGCGTCGGGGCGGTCGAGGAACAGCCCGCCGGCCGCGAGGATCAGCACCCAGACCAGGGCCATGATCGGCAGCGCGTACCCCCGCACCTGACCGGGCCGCGGCAACGCGGACAGCCCGGCGGCGATCGGCACCCCCACCAGCACGAACAGCGCGACCGGCAGCCCGTCGGACACCCCCGCGACGCCGTAGGACGCCACCGCGAACGGGATCAGCAGCGCCACCGCCGGCACCGCGCCGAGCACGAAGAACGGCACCGCGAGCCACGGCCGCTCCCCCGCCAGCGCCACGACGGTGAGCCCCAGAGCCAGCCCCACGACCGGCCACGCCAGCAGGAACACCGAGCCCGGCGCGACGACCGCCAGCCCGATCGCCAGCAGCGCGAGCACGAGCAGCGACCCGGCCGCGAACGCCATCCCGCCGGGCCGGCGCCGCAGCAGGCTGACCATCAGGGTCACGACGACGAACGCCGCGAGGCCTGCGGCGATCTCGTACATCAGCGGGCGGCCGACGAACGGGCCGGTGTCGGCGTACGACGGGCGGATCGCCACGAGCGCCTGCCAGAACCCGATCCCCACGGCGAGCCCGAGCACCAGCGAGAGCAGGTAGCCGAAGAAGCCGCCGACGACCCCGGAGATCGTCGCCTGACGCCGCACCCGCGCCACCACCACGAGGACGAGAGCGAGCAGCAGCGCGAGCCCCGCGACCGGCCAGGCCCACCAGCTGTCGTAGGTGACGGTGCGGCCGAGGACGGTGAAGTAGGTGGAGTCGCCCGAGGCCGGCGCGCCCGAGGCGACAGGGTCCAGCGGCGCCAGGTCGGACGACCCGAGCGTCCGCGTCAGCGCCAGCGCGTTCCCGCCGTGGTTCTGCACCGAGGCCGGGCTGAGGTTCGGGGGCACGTCGCCGGGCGTGTGGTACTGCTCGGCGCCGCCGATGAACGCCGAGTTCATCCCCGGTCGGCCCGCGTCGAGCACGGGCGAGAGGTCGGTGTCGTTGGGCAGGAACCGGTAGATCTCGACCTGCGACGAATCCCCGCGCGGCGCCGGCACCGAGCGCGCCCAGGCGTCGACCAGTCCGGCGTTCCCCGGCGAGGTCTGGAACAGCATCGACGGGCCGGAGACGCCGCGCGCCTCCCAGTTGAGGACCACGGTCGGGCGGTCGCGCGGTAGCTGGTCCCGCACCCACGCCCGCGCCCCGTGCAGGCCCGCCTCCTCGCCGTCGGTGAGCACGACCGTCACGTCGTTGCGCAGCGGCGGGCCGGCACGCAGGGCCCGCACGGTCTCGAGGATCGTCGCGACGCCGGACATGTCGTCGGCGGCGCCCGGCCCGGCGGCCACCGAGTCGTAGTGCGCCATGAGCACGACCTGGCCCGTGGGGTCGGTGCCCGGCAGGGTGGCGACGACGTTCTCCACGCGCGCCGCTCGCGCCTGCCCCTCCTCGGCCGCGATCGACGCCGTCGCCTCGACCCGCGACGCCAGGCCCTCGGCGGCCAGCTGCCCGACCAGCGCGTCGCGGGCGGCATCCGAGGCGGGCGAGCCGATGGGCCGCGGAACTCGGGCGAGTTGGTCCACGGTCGCGACCGCCCGCTCGGCACTGAAGTCACCCGGCGGCGCCGACGCCGGCACCGGGTCGGGCGGCCCCTCCAGGATCACGGCGTAGACGCCGACGACCGCGAGCAGCACCACCGCCACCAGGCGCCCGATCACGTGGAGAACCGTGCCGTACCGATCACCGGCGCGCCATCCGTGATGGTTCCGTGTCCAAACTAAGTGTCCGATTGGTCTGTCTGGGCGTTACGTGATCGACACCGTGTGCGACAGCGTGAGGGCTCGGACAACGACGTCGAGCCGAGGAGTCGGACCATGGGTCAGCTGGACGGGAAGGTCGCCTTCATCACCGGAGCGGCGCGCGGCCAGGGCCGCAGCCACGCGCTGCGCCTGGCCCAGGAGGGCGCAGACATCATCGGCGTCGACCTGTGCGAGCAGGTCGGCACGGTGCGCTACGCGATGTCGACGCCCGAGGACCTCGCGGAGACCGCCAAGCTGGTCGAGGACCTCGACCGCCGCATCGTGACCCGCCAGGCCGACGTCCGTGACCTCGGCGCGCTGCAGGCGGCGTTCGACGCCGGGATCGCCGAGCTCGGCCGCGTCGACATCGTCCTGGCCAACGCCGGCATCGCGAACCAGGTCGGCGGCGAGCCCGACGACGAGGAGCGCGGCTGGCAGGACGTCATCGACATCAACCTCACCGGCGTCTACCACACGGTGAAGGCCGCGGCACCGCGCATGATCGAACAGGGCGACGGCGGCGCGATCGTCCTGACCAGCTCCACCCAGGGCCTGTCCGGGCGCGGCGGGGACGGCGGCGGCGCCTACAGCGGGTACGCCGCGGCGAAGCACGGCGTCGTCGGGCTGATGCGGTCGTTCGCCCACTGGCTCGCCCCGCACAACATCCGCGTCAACACCGTGCACCCGACCGGCGTCAACACGCCGATGGTCGTGAACCCGCAGCTCGAGGCGTGGATGAACGAGAACCCGGAGAAGGGCGACGCGCTGGCGAACCTCCTGCCGGTCGAGATGGTCGAGGCCGTCGACATCTCCAACGCGATCCTCTACCTCGTCAGCGACGCGGGCCGCTACGTCAGCGGCGTGACGCTGCCGGTCGACGCGGGGTTCAGCGCCAAGTGACGGACGATCTCGCCGATGTGCGGGAGAAGGTCGCCGCGCGGGTGGTCGGCCGGGAGCGGGAGCTCGACCTGCTCCTGGCCGCCGTCGCGGCCGGGCGCGACATCCTGCTCGAGGGCCCGCCCGGCACGTCGAAGTCGACGATCCTCGCCGCGATCACCGCGGAGTGGGGCGTGCCGATGGTGTTCGTCGAGGGCAACGCCGACCTGACCCCGACACGCTTGGTCGGCCACCACAGCCCGGCGCGGGTGCTGCGCGACGACTACTCGGCGGACACGTTCGTGCCCGGCCCGCTGCTCGAGGCGATGCGCTCCGGCGGCTTCCTCTACGTCGAGGAGTTCAACCGGGCGCCCGAGGACACCCTGAACACGCTGCTCACGGCCATGGCGGAGCGGCGGATCGCCGTTCCGCGCGTGGGCACCGTGGAGGCGGCGCCGTCGTTCCGGGTGATCGCGACGATGAACCCGTACGACACGATCGGCACGACGCGCCTGTCGACGTCGGTGAGCGACCGGCTCTGCCGCCTCGCCGTCACCTACCAGGACGCCGACGCCGAGCGGGCGATCGTCGCGGCGCGCACCGACCTCGACGCGGACCGCCTCGTCACCGACGCCGTCGCCCTCACCCGCGCGACCCGCGAGCACGAGGCGATCCGGCAGGGCAGCAGCGTGCGCGGGGCGATCGACCTGGCGCTGGTGGTGGACCGGTTGGCGCGGTTGCGGGGTGCTTCCGTGCCTGTCGAGACGGCTCTGCGGGACCTGCCCGCCGCCTACACCGGGCTCGTCCTCGACGGGATGCTGCTCGCGCTCTCCGGCCGCATCCACCTCGACGAGGTCGTGGAGGCGACGCCCGAGACGGTGCTCCGGACGATCTGGGAGTCGTACTTCGTGCTCGACCCCGCGCGCGCCGAGCCGGGTTGAAAGCAGGTCTCGGCGGACGGCCCGATCGTCGACCGGTCGGCGCGCCCGCTGCGCCGCAAGCCCAAGCGGCTCTCGGAGGAGCCCGCGCTCTACGAGCGCGGCGGCGTGGGTGGCGGGCTCGTGCTCTCCGAGGGCACGCGCCGACGCCGGCGCGGGGACCGGTCGGTCGGCGGCCCGACGGCGCCGGGGGCGTCCGACGAGCCCGCCGAGGTGGTGGCGCTGGAGTCGTTGGGGGACCGCACGGTGGACGACGTCGCCCGCGCCCGGTCCCGGCGGATCGCCCGGCGCCTGAGCCTGCGGCCGCCGACCGCGGAGGACCGGCACACCGGCGTCGCGAGCGACCTCGTCAGCACCCGCTGGCACGGCGCGGGCGACGACCTCGATCTCGACGCCACGCTCGAGGTGCTCGCCGCCAACCCGCTGCCCGAGGACGAGGACCTGGCGGTCCGCGAGCGGCAGCGGACGGCGCGGACGGTGGTGCTCGTCGTCGACGTCTCCGGGTCGATGACCGGCGAGCGCGCGCTGACCGCGGCCGCGACCGTCGGCGCCCTGGCCGGCGAGCTGGGGCGGGACCGGCTGGCGGTGGTCGCGTTCTGGTCGGACGCCGCGGTGCTCGTGCGCCCCGGCGAGCGCGTCGAACCCCTGGCGGTGCTCGACCTGCTCCTGCGCGTACCGACCCGCGGGCTCACCAACGTCACGTTCGCCCTGACCACGGCCGCGCGGATGATCACCGGCGCCGGGTCGGGCGACGCGCGCGTGCTGCTGCTCTCCGACGCCGTGCACAACGCGGGCCCCGACCCGCGCGGGATCGCCGGGCGGCTGCCGCGCCTCGACGTGCTGCTCGACGTGTCCGGCGAGCGCGACGTCGAGCTGGGCCGCGACCTCGCCCGCACCGGGCGGGGACGCTGCCGCCTCGTGCGCGACCACCGGGATGTCGCCCCGGCGCTGTCAGCGATCTTCGCGCGCTGAAGCCGTCGCGGCGACCACGACCGGCCACACCGCCTGGGCGAGCACGACGATCCGCTGCGAGAGGCCGTACCAGGTGCCGGTGGTGACGAGCTGGACGGTGAACCAGACGACGAGCACGGACAGGAGGACCGTCGCCGCGGCCGAGGCGACCCGGAGCCGACGGTCCATGGTCGACGAGAACGCGATGCCCAGCGGCCAGAGCGTGTAGGCGGCCCAGGCGAAGCCGCCGGCGACCATGTGGATCACCGAGTAGCCGCCCACCGGCTGCGGGCTCAATCCCGCCACCACCAGCAGGATCCCGCCCGCCGCGAGCACCCGCCAGGCCATCGGCGGGACGCGGGGCCGCAGGCCGTACGCCACGAGCACCGTGAGCAGGCCGACCAGCGCGAGCGTCGTCGCCATGATCCAGCGGCCGGTCGCGGCGAGCCCGGAGAGCGCGCTCAGCGACTGGTCGACGGCGTCGGGACCGGGCTGGACGGACTGCGCGAAGAGCAGGCCGACGACGAACACGACCGGGGTGAGGACGGCCAGCGCCGCCGTCGACCAGCGCGGAGATCGCAAGGCCCACCCCACGACGACGATCGGCCAGACGGTCTCGCCGAGGATCAGGGTGCGCTCCGCGACGCCGAGCCAGGTCCCGTCGGTCCAGGCCTGGGCGCACAACCAGGCGAGCAGCCCGAGCATCGCCAGGACGGCGAGGCCCGAGCCCCGGCGCAGCGTGGCGGTGAGGGAGCGGTCGGCGACCAGCGGGATCGGCCAGAGCGCGAACGCGATGGCCGCGGCGACCGTGAAGGTCATGTGGATCGCGGAGCTGCCGTGCGCGGGCTGGGCGGCGAGCGCGGCGACGATCACCGCGAATCCCCCGCCGGCGAGGATGCCGCGGGCGAGCGCCGGGATGCCGCGCAGCCCCAGCGCGACGAGCACGTAGAGCACGCCGATGAGGGCCAGGGCGGCCGTCATGATCCAGCGGTCGGTGGCGCCGCGGCCGGCGAGCGTGCTGATCGTCTGGCCGACCGGGTCGTACTCGCCGGGCGGCTGCACGGCCTGCGCGAGGACCGCGCCGACGACCAGGACGACCGGCGCCGCGAGGGCCAGGACCAGCAACGTCGGGCGGCGCAGGCGTCCGAGCGCGTCGGGGACGAGGGCCACCGTCACCCGGAGATCCTCCCGCGTCACCGTCCCACCGGCTCACGCAGCATCAGCCACGTCCGGGGCCCGGCGTTGTCCGGGACGGCGTCGCGCACGACCGCGAACCCGGAGCGTGCGTAGTAGGCGATGTTCCCCTCGTCGGTGGTCTCGAGGTAGGCGGGCAGGCCGCGACGGTCGGCGTCGGCGAGCGTCTCGGCCAGCAGCGTGGTGCCCACCCCGCGGCGCTGCCACACGGGGTCGACGCCGAGGGCCAGCAGGAACCAGTGCGGGTCGGGGACGAGCGCCTTGCGCTGCCCGTCGAGCCAGCCCGTGTAGGCGACGAAGCGCCGGAACGCGCCCGGCCCGAGCGTCACGGGGAACGCGAGCATGCCGGCGCGGGCCATGCCGACGACCGACATATCGACGCTGCCGGGCGGGAGCCAGATCGCGACGCCGGCGCGCTCGGGCGTGGTCACCGCCTTCCCGGCGAGGCGGCCGTACCGGACGGCGCCGCGGAAGAAGCGGTCGAGCTTCGCCGGGCGCGCGGACGGATCGGGGAAGACGAACATGAACATGGCGTCGTCGTCGAACGCCCGCGCCGCCGCGGCGGCCGCCCCCGGGACGTCGTCCTCCCCCACCGGTACTGCCTCCCCCATGCCTCCGGATCGTATGGGTGTGCGCTTCGCGCATGTGAGCACTTTCGACGGCTATAGCCGTCGAAAGTGCTCACATGCCGCAGGCACCTCAGCGACTCAAGGTCGTGCTCGGCGCCTCGCCGAACCGGGCCCGGTACTCGGCGGCGAAGCGTCCGGCGTGCGCGAAGCCGTGGCGGTGGGCGACGTCGGCGACGGTCGTGGCGCCGGCCGGGTCGAGGTCGGTGAGCTCCCGGTGCACGGCGTCGAGGCGCCGTCGTCGCAGGTAGGTCACCGGTCCCACGCCGAACTCCGCGTGGAAGACGGTGCGCAGGGTCCGCTCGCTGACCCCCGTCAGCCGCGCCAGCTCGGGCGCCGTCGGGGGGCGGGCGGGGTCGGCGGCGGCGCGGTCGAGCACCCGGCGCACGACCGTCGACGACGCCGGCGGGGCAGGCGCGCGCAGCGCGTCGGTGAACGAGTGCGGGTGTCCGAGCAGCAGCGCCGTCGCGGCCGCGTTCTTCAGCGCCGCCCAGACCCGCGGCGGTGGCCCCTCGGGACCGGCGGCCGCGCACGTGCTGCGCACCAGCTCCGCGGCCCCGCTGACGGTGCCGCCAGCGCGGGGCATCTCGAGGTCGAAGGTCAGCGGACCGTCGGGGGTGCGGCCGAGGAGGGAGGCGAGCTCGCGCTCCAGGTCGGCGCGGTCGATCTTGAGGACGAGCAGGTCCAGGCCCGCGTCCCACCGCATGGTCAGCGGCCCGGACGACGAGAACACCGCCCCGTACGCGGTGTCGGCGCGCACCCGCATCCCCCGGTGCTCGGCGCGGAAGCCGCCGCGCACGGGCAGGTGCACGGTGGCGAAGGCGTCGAGGGGATGCGAGCGGATCTCGACCGCGGCGCCGTAGGAGAACCGCAGCAGCCCGAGGCCCTCGCCGGCGACCCACCGGACGTCGGCCCCGAACGCGGCGCCGTCGCGGCTGACGGCCATCCGGTGGCCGGTCATGAGGGCCTCGGTGCGCTCGTGGGCGTCGTCGGGGTCGGCCGTGCGGAAGCCGCCACGCAGCACGGGCGCCACCTCCTCGGAACCCGTTCGACGCTGGCCGGACCCGTCGGGGGTGTCAAGGGCCACAGTCCGCCTGCCGGAACCGGACAGCCTCGCCGGAAGCGGCTACCGGCCACCCGCGACCCGCTCCTAGCGTCCGACGGCACCGCAGCCCCATCACGAGGACGTGAGCCGGTGAGCACCATCGAGGACACCAGCACGGTCATCCCCCTCGGCGAGTACGCCGACGGTGACTTCTACCCCGGCTACGAGCCGCGGCTGGAGTCCCGGCCGTTCCTCGCCGAGCCGCTCGCGCCGTTCACGCGCGCCGACGAGGACCGCTTCTGGATGCGCGACTCGCAGCACTTCGCCGAGGGCATCACCCCGGCGAGCATGGCCCTGCTCGAGGACGCCCAGACCTGGGGTACGCAGTACGGCGCCGAGATCGTCGGCATCCCGCCGACCGCCGGCATGGTCAACCGGATCGCCGGCGTGCACGTCTACCTCGGGCAGTGCCCGATCACCTCGCTGTGGCAGATGGGCGCGCGCGCCGAGCGCTTCGGGGCGTTCGCCGGGCCGCGGCTCGCCGACTTCGCCACCTACTGGGCGGGCTACCGCGCCGAGCTCGAGGCCGCGTACACGCACTTCGACGCCCTCGACGTCGACACGATGGACCGCGCCGAGCTGCACGCCGCGCTCGTCGACGCGATCGCCTTCCACCGGCGCGGCTGGGGCGTGCACTTCGAGGTCATGTACCTGCTCGCCGCCAACTACGTCGCGCTGTTCCAGCTCACCGCCGACCTCGGCCTCGAGACCGGGCAGATCCCGAAGTGGCTCGCCGGCGAGGAGACCGCCTACCTGCAGACCGACGAGGGGCTCTGGCGCCTCGCCGGGCGGGCCCGCGAGCTCGGGGTCGCCGAGGCGCTGGCCGAGCCGACCGTCGAGGGGGCCCGGGCGGCGCTGGAGGCGACCCCCGGCGGCGCGCAGTGGTGGGCCGAGCTCCAGGAGTTCCTCGCGGTCTGGGGCCAGCGCACCGACGAGACCGCGACGATGGACCGGCCGTCGTGGGCCGAGCACCCGGCGACGCCGCTGGGCACGATCCGCGAGTTCCTCACCCGCCCCGAGGGCCACGACTTCGCGGCGGCGCGCCGCGAGGTGCTCGCCGAGCGCGACCGTCTCGTCGACTCCGCGCGCGCCGCGATCGCCGACGACGGGGACCGCCGGCGCTTCGACGAGGCCCTCGCGTCCAACCGTGCCGCCAACTTCGTCTGGTGGAACGAGGAGCACAACTTCCTCATCGACCGCCGCATCCACCTGCCGATCCGGCGCCTCACGCTCGCCGTGGCCGACCGCCTCGTCGCCGACGGGGTGCTCGACGCGCGCGAGGACGTGTTCTTCCTGTTCCGCCACGAGCTGCTGGACCTGCTCACCGGCGGCGGGCCGGCCGACTGCCGGTCGCTGGTCACCGCGCGCCGCGACTACTACGACCACTGGTCGGCGCGGGGCGGCGAGCTGCCGCCCGTCGTCGGCACCGTGCCCGACGCCGTCAACGACCCGATCATGACCGAGCTCTTCGGCCTCACCCCGGACTACTTCGCGACGATCAAGGGCCGACAGGCCACGGCGACGCTCTCGGGGTTCGCGGCGTCGCGCGGCACGGTCGTCGGCACCGCGCGGGTGGTGCGCGCCGCGCAGGACATCGACCAGGTCCGCGACGGCGACGTCCTCGTCTGCGGCGGCACGACCACCGAGTGGACGCCGGTGTTCGGGCTGGTCAGCGGGTGCGTGACCGACACCGGCGGCACCCTGTCGCACACGGCGATCATCGCCCGCGAGTACGGCCTCCCGTGCGTCGTCGGCACGGGCGTCGCGACCTCGACGATCAGGACCGGTGACCGGGTGCGGATCGACGGCGACCGCGGCGTGGTGGAGGTGCTGGGGTGAATCTCGACGAACTGGCCGGTGTCGCCGAGCGGGCCGCCCGCGCCGGCGGCGCCGTCCTGCTCGACCACCAGGACAAGATCCTCGAGGTCACGCTCAAGGACGCCCGCGTCGACGTCAGCTCCTCGGCCGACCTCGCCGCGCAGGAGGCCGTCATCGCGGCCATCCGGGCCGAACGGCCCGACGACGTCGTGCTCGGCGAGGAGGACGCGCCGGACACGAGCACGCCGGCCGAGGGCCTGCGCTGGTGGGTCGACCCGCTCGACGGCACCCGCGCGTTCATCGACGGCTTCCCGTGGTTCGCGACGGCGGTGTCGGTGACGCTGGACGGCGACCCGGTCGTCGCCACCGTCTACGACCCGCTGCGCGACGAGCTCTACGCCGCCGTCCGCGGAGGCGGGGCGACGTGCAACGGGCGTCGGCTGCAGGTGTCGTCGGCCACGCGCGCGGCCGAGGTCGTGGTGGTCGTGCAGGCGCAGTCGTCGGACCCGGTGGTCATCGCCGAGTTCGCGCGGCTGATGCGGGCGATGCTCACGGTGTCCGGCGGGGTGCGCTTCCCGGGAGCTCCTGCGCTGGTCATGGCCCACATCGCCGCCGGCCACCTCGGCGGCTACGTCGAGCGCGACATGCCGCCGTGGGACGTCGCCGGTGGCCGGCTGCTCGTCGAGGAGGCCGGCGGCCGCGTCACCGACTTCGACGGGCAGACCCGCGACGCGTCCACCCGCTACGACGTCGTCGCCAGCAACGGCGGCGCGCACGACGAGCTCGTCGCCGCCACCGGCATGCGCTTCGAGGAGGGCTGATGACCGTCCACACCGAGATCGCGGTGACGACGACCGGCGGCTGGGCGCGCCCGGGCTGGTGGGACGTCGTCGAACCGGCCGAGGCCGCGGGCCGCTTCGGGCCGGACGACGAGCGCGAGCTCTACGACGACTACTGCCGCCTGGCCATCGACGACCAGGAGCGCTGCGGGCTCGACATCGTCACCGACGGCGAGCACCGCCGCCGTGGCTGGATCGAGAACATCACCGCCGCGCTGCCCGGCCTCGTCCTGCAGCCGGCGCCGCGGCGTCTCGGCGCGCTGGGCTACGACATGCTCGATGTCTGGAAGGTCACCCAGCCGCTCGACGAGCTCGCCTGGATGTGGGACTTCGTCGGCGAGTACCGCTTCCTGCGCGCCGCGACCGACCGGCGCCCGCGCGTCGGCATGCCGGGGCCGTACGGGATGACCACCGAGCTGGACTTCCGCGACGTCTACCCCTCGCGCAAGGCGTGCGCGGAGGCGCTGGTCCCGGCGCTGCGCGGGCACATCCAGGAGCTGCTCGACGCCGGGTGCGACTACATCCAGCTCGAGGAGCCGATCACGCCGGCGGTGGCGGACGACGACCGGACGCCCCAGGCGATGGTCGACGTCATCAACAAGGTCGTCGACGGCTTCGACGGTTGCACCTTCACCGTGCACATCTGCTTCGGCTCGTTCCGCCGCCTGCCCTACGCCAAGCGGACCTACCGCTGGCTCTTCCCGACGCTGCTCGACGCGAACGTCCACGGCTTCAGCCTGGAGTTCGGCGGGCGCGAGATGGCCGAGATCGACCTCGTCGGGCAGTGGGACCCGGGCCGGATCCTCTCGGCGGGTCTCGTCGACATCAAGACGCACTACGCCGAGACCCCCGACGACCTGGTCGAACGCCTGCGCACGTGCCTCAAGTACCGCAGTCCCGAGGCGCTGGAGATCTCGACCGACTGCGGGCTGAGGCGTGTGCCGAGGAACCTCGCGATCGCCAAGATGACGGCCGCCGCCCAGGCCGCGGAGAGGGTGCGCCGGGATGGCTGACATGACCATCAGGGCCGAGACGGTGGGTTCGTTCCTGCGGCCCTCCGCCCTGTCCGACGCGATGGCCGCCGGACGGGCCGACCTGCAGGAGCTCCAGGACCGGGCGGTGCTCGACGTCCTCGAGCTGCAGCGATCCGTCGGCCTGCCCGTCGTCGGGGACGGCGAGATGCGCCGGCGCATCTGGCACGGCCCGGTCCTCGACGTCACCGACGGCTTCGACCCCGAGGGCTTCACGCGCACGTGGACGGCGCCGGACGGGCGGACCGCGTCGCACACCTCGCCCGTGGTCGCCTCGCGGCTGACCGCGACCGGCAGCCTCGTCGACATCGAGGCGGGCTTCGTGCTGGCGCACGCCGACCGCCCGGTGAAGGTGACCCTGCCCGTCCCGACGAACTTCCTGAGCTACTGGACCGACGGCGTCTCCGACCGGGCGTACGCCGACCCGCACGAATTCCTCGACGACCTCGTGGCGATCATGAACCGGCAGGCGCTGGCCCTCGCCGAGGCCGGCGTGCGGTACCTGCAGCTGGACGCGCCGAAGTACACGTTCCTCGACAACCGGCGGCTCTTCCCCGACCCCGAGCGCTGGCAGGAGCAGCTGGCCTCGTACGTGCGGACCGACCGGCGCGTGTTCGACGGGCTGCCCGACGACGTCGTCACCGGCATCCACATCTGCCGCGGCAACTACCGCAGCATGTACGAGAGCACCGTGCCCTACGACGAGATGGGCGAGGTCCTGTTCTCGGAGGCGCGCTACGACCGGCTGCTGCTCGAGTACGACGACGCCCGCGCCGGCGGGTTGGACGCGCTGCGCCACGTGCGGCCCGGGAGCACCGCCGTCCTCGGCCTCGTCACCACCAAGCACCCCGAGCTGGAGTCCGTCGACGACCTGCGCCGCCGGATCGACGAGGCGGCCTCGGTCCTGCCGCTCGAGCGGCTCGCGCTGAGCCCGCAGTGCGGGTTCGCCAGCACGTGGGAGGGCAACGAGCTCTCCGCGGAGGACCAACGTCGCAAGCTCGAGACCGTGGTGCGGACGGCGGAGCTGGTCTGGTCGTAGCGCGTTCCCGGTCCTCGCCTTGATCCTCCTCGGGTCGTCGGGGAGGGTCGGGCGATGGCGACCGAGGCGGAGGCCGAGCCGGAACGCCTGCCGGGGTTCCTCGGGTTCGTCGAACGGGTCGGCAACAGGCTGCCCGACCCGGTCCTGCTGTTCGTGCTGCTCGGGGCCGCGCTTGCGGTGCTCTCGGCGATCCTGGCCGCGGTGGGTCTCGAGGCGCAGGTGCCGGGGGCCGCCGCGCCGACCCCGGTCCGCAGCCTGCTCTCCGGCGAGGGGCTCCGGTTCGCGCTGGGGTCGGCGATCGAGAACTTCGTCGAGTTCCCGCCGCTCGGGACGATCATCGCGGTGCTGCTCGGCATCGCCGTCGCCGACCGCTCGGGGCTGCTGCCGACGCTGCTGCGGGTGACGGTGCTACGGGCGCCGCGGCGGCTCGTGACGCCGGCCCTGATGCTCACCGGCGTCAGCGGGTCGGTGGCGTCCGACGCCGCCTACATGGTGCTGATCCCGCTCGGCGCGATGGTCTTCCGGACGCTGGGCCGGAGCCCGGCCGTGGGTGCGGTGGCCGCGTTCATCGCGGTCGGGGCCGGGTACGACGCGAGCATCTTCCTGACGGCCACCGACGTGCTGCTCGCCGGCATCACGAACCGCGCGGCGGCCATCGTCGACCCGACGGTCGAGCTGACGGCGCTGTCGAACTACTGGTTCTCGATCGCCTCGGCGATCGTCGTGGCGCTCGCCGCGGCGGTGGTCGTGGACAAGGTGGTGGAGCCCCGTCTCGGCGCGGTGGACTCCGACTCGTCCGCGGACGGGGACGACGCCGACCTGAGCGTGTCGGCCACCGAGACGCGGGGCCTCAAGGTCGCCGCGGTGACGTTCGTGGTGTTCCTCGGCGTGTGCGCCCTCGCGTGGCTGCCGCCGGGCGCCCCGCTGCGCGACCCCGAGGGCGGCGGGATCATCCAGTCGCCGTTCGTCTCGAGCATCGCGGTGATCCTGCTGATCGGCTTCACCGCCGTGGGCATCGCCTACGGGCTGGCGACGGGCAGCATCACGCGCGCCGGCGACGTGCCGGCGATGATGCGCGACGGGATGGGCGAGGTCGCCCCGCTGCTCGTGCTGTTCTTCGTCATCGCGCAGTTCCTGGCGTGGTTCTCGTGGACCGGCATCGGCCAGTGGCTCGCGGTGACCGGCGCGGACGGGTTGCGTGCGCTCGGCGCGCCCGCGCCGGTGCTGCTGGTCCTCAGCATCCTGCTGATCTTCCTGCTCGGTCTGGTGATCACGAGCGGGTCGGCGCAGTGGTCGCTGCTCGCGCCGGTGATGGTGCCGATGCTGCTGCTCGTCGGGATCGACGCCGCCGCCAGCCAGGCCGCGTTCCGGATCGGCGACTCGATCGCCAACGTCCTGACCCCGATGAGCCCCTACTTCGCCGTGACGCTGGGCTTCCTGCAGCAGTACCGGCGCTCGGCGGGCATCGGGACCCTCGTGTCGATGACGCTGCCGATCGCGATGACGATGTTCGTGGTCTGGGTCGTGCTGTTCGTGGTGTGGATCGTGCTGCGCCTTCCCCTGGGGGTCTGATGTCCGCGGTCCGGTCGCTGATCGCCTCGCGCCTCGACGACGTGGTCGAGGACCTCGCGATGCTCGTCGACGCGGAGACGCCGAGCACCCATCCGCTGCTGCTCTCCCGGGGCGCGGCCGAGCTCGTGCCGTGGGTGAAGGAGCGGTGGCGCTGCGAGTCCGCGACGACGCTCGGCGACGGGCCGGGCGCGGTGATCCAGGTGGACGTGCCGGGCTCGCTGCCGGGGACGGTCGTGCTGCTCGGGCACCTCGACACGGTGTTCGACGCCGGGACGCTGGCGCGCCGGCCGTTCTCGGTGCGCGACGGGATCGCCCGCGGGCCCGGGGTGTTCGACATGAAGGCCGGGCTCGTGCAGGGCGTGCACGCCGTCGCGGCGCTCGACGAGCTCGGGGTGCCGCGGCCGTCGGTGCGGCTGCTGGTCAACGCCGACGAGGAGGTCGGGAGTCTGGGGTCGCGGTCGTTCCTGGTGTCGGCCGCGGCCGGGGCGTCGGCGGTGCTCGTGCTGGAGCCCGGCGGCGTCGCCGGCACCGTGAAGACCGCGCGCAAGGGCGTCGGGCTGTGGACGGTGACCGCGACCGGCGTCGCGGCCCACGCCGGGCTGGACCCGGAGGCCGGCGCGTCGGCGGTGCACGCGCTCGCGGCGCTGACGACGCACCTCGTGGGGTCGGCGCATCCTTCGCTCGGCACGACGGTGAACGTCGGCGTCTTCTCCGGCGGCACGCGACCGAACGTCGTCGCCGACCACGCGCGGCTCGAGATCGACGTGCGGGCGCGGACCGAGGCGGAGGCGTCGCGGGTCGGCGAGGTGCTGACCTCCTGGCGGCCGGACGACGACCGGGTGCGCGTGGAGGTCGCCGGCGGGTGGAACCGGCCGCCGTGGTCGGAGCCGGCGCCGGAGCTGGTGGCACGTGCTCGTGCTCTCGTCGCCTCGCTCGGGGTGGCGTTCGACCCGCGCGAGGTCGGCGGCGCCAGCGACGGCAACATCCTCGCGGCCGCGGGGCTCCCGGTGCTCGACGGTCTCGGGGCGAGCGGCGGCGGCGCGCACGCGGAGCACGAGCACGTCGTGGTCGGCGACCTCCCGGTGCGCGTCGCCCTGCTCGCGGGGCTCATCGCGGGATCTCCGTCCGCACCCTGACCCCGGAACCGCGCGATTCCCCGTCACGGGCGTCATCTGAACGGGCGGCGAACCACGTTCGTGTGGTTCTCCTGCATCACGGAAAGGTCACCGATGAGTTTCGGACCAGGGGTGATGACGCGCGAACGGGTGAGTTATGGTCCGCCGTGTGAGCCAGTCGGGTGATGTCACTCAGACCAACGTGTTCGACCTGACGAAGCGGGGCTACAACCCGAACCAGGTCGACGGACACGTCCAGGCACTGCTGTCGCGGGTCGAGGTGCTCGAACACGCCCACCGGCAGGAACAGCAGCGCGCCGACGAGGCCGAGGCGGAGCTGACGCGCGTCCGGAACCGTCCGGCCGAGGGTGACGGCCAGGGCGAGGCCGCCGTGCAGAACGGCTTCGGCCACCGCGTCGAGCGCGTGCTGCGCGTCGCCGAGCAGGAGGCCTCGAACGCCCGTGCCACCGCGGCGCGCGAGGCGTCGGCGCTGATGGAGCGCACGCGCAAGGAAGCGGAGTCCCACCGCCAGGACATCGAGCAGAACCTGTCCGCGCGCCGCGCCGCCCTCGACGAGGAGGCGTCCCGACGGCGCGCCGACCTCGACGAACGCGAGCGCGAGCTCGACGAGCAGGCCTCCGCCGCCCGCGAGGAAGCCGAGCAGACGCTCGCCGAGGCCCGCATGGGCGCCGAGCAGATCACCCGCGAGGCCGAGGCCGAGGCCCAGCGCCGCCGCGAGGACACCGAGTCGATCATCCGCCGCCGGCACACCGAGGCCGAGAACGAGCTCCAGCGCCTCAAGGGGCTGCACGACGGCGTGCGCACCGACCTCGGCCGGCTGCTCGAGTCGCTCTCCGGTCAGCTCCCGAACCGCGACGGCCAGCGCCACCTGGCCGTCGCCGCGGCGGCCGCCGACGCCAACACCGCGGTCCACCCGGTGCACGGCGACCACGGCGCGCGGATCGACGAGGCCGGTTCGTCGTGACCGCGGCGCCCTCCGGGTACGGCACGGTGTTCGTGCCCGGGCGGACGGGCGGGTTCGCCCGGCCGCGGGCGACCGACCGCACCGTCGTCATGGCGCCGGTCGCGGACGCGGCGACGTCCGTCTCCCCCGCTCAGCGGGCGCTCGAGGGCCTGCCGTCGGTGCAGCGCCGCGCGCTGGTCCTGCGCTGGTCGCACGGCATGGCGACCCACGAGATCGCCGCCCTCGACGGTGTCGCGCTGGACGTCGTCGAACGCCGCCTCGTCCACGGCGCGCTCGCGTTCTCCCACCTCCTCGGCGTCCCGGCCGGCGTCACGAGCCCGGGTGTCGTCGCGGCCCGCGAGGTCGCCGCGCTCGGGCCGCGGGCCGAGCTCCCGCCCGCGACCGGTGGGCGCGCTCGTGTCGCCGGACCGGCTCGGGTCGCGGCGGCGGTCCTTCCGGCGTCTGCTTCCGCGGCGCCTGCCCCGGTCGCGACGTCCGACCCGGTGCCGCCGCGTGCGGACGTCCCGCCGTCCGGTGTGGCTACGACGCCCCCGCTCGACGAGCCTCGCGACCGGCGCCTGCCCATCGCCGCGGCCTGCCTCGCCGCCGCGTCGATGGCGGCCCTCGGTGTCGCCGCCGCGACGGCCAACGGTCTCGACGTCAGCGGGCTCTCCGGCGACACGACGGGCCCGCCCGCCGGCACCGTGCCCGGCCCGGGGCTCGGTGCGGTGATCCCGGGGCCCGGCTCGGCCCCGGGCCCGCTGGTCCAGGCCCCCGCGGCCGGCGGGACCGACGACCTCGGGCTGCCGAGCGCCTCCTCCGACGCGGGCGGCGCCGTGCCTCCGTCGCTCGCCGCGGCCAGTGCGCCGGCCCCCGCGGGGCTCGGGGTGGTGCCGGGCGGCGCCCCTGGCGGCGGTGGTCCGGCCGTCGGCGGTGGCGGACCGGCCGTCGGCGGGAGCGCGGGCGGTGGTGGTGGGGGCTCGCACAGCAGCGGCCCGGTGACGCCGTCCTCGTCGTCCTCCTCGTCCGCGCCGTCGTCGTCCGCACCGTCCTCGTCCGCGCCGTCCTCGTCCACGCCGTCCTCGTCCACGCTGCCGAGCTCGTCGAACCCGCCGAGCTCGCCGTCGGCCGGGCCGACCCGCAACGACCCGCCCCCGCGCGCCAACGCCTCGAGCGGGGGGCGAGGCGGTGGTGACCGTGGGGAGCGTGGCGGCCGCGGCGAGGGCCGGAGTGGCGACCGTGGTGACCGCGGTGGCGACCGGGGCAACGGTGGCGGCGACCGTGGCGGCCCGCGCGGCAGCGGTCGCTGAGCCGCTATCCGGGACTCCGGTCGACCACCTCCTCTCCCGCGAGGGCGGGCGGTGACACGTCGTCGACGAGCCGCAGGTCGGCCACGTAGACCGCCTCGTCGGTGACCTCGTCCGGCGCGGGCACCGCGTCGAGCCGCACCGCGTCGGCCGGACGGTGGGTCGTACGCCGGTACCGGCGGATCTCCCGCACGACGTAGCGCCGTCGGCAGAGCGCCACGGCCTCCCCGTGCTCGGTGCCGGACGCCAGCTCCGGGTCGAGGTAGAGCGCGCCCTCCACCCAGAGCCGTCCCTCCGCGGCTCCGACGCCGCCCAGTTGAGCGGGAAGAGCCGCCCGTCGACGTCGAGGACGTCCACGTGGCAGCGGCACCCGTCCGACTCGAGCGGCGCCGTGATCAGCGCGCCACGCCCCTCGAAGCACCCGAACTCGTCGACCTTCCACGTCTCGCTCTCCGAGAGCGCCGGCAGGTGCCCGGCGGCGTAGATCGCGGGCGCGACCTCCACCTCGCGCCCCACGACGATCGCCGACAGCTCCCCGGCCGCGAGGTGGTGGGGCAGGAGCTGGACCGTCACCTCGCCGTCCCACCGCTCCTCGCGCAGCGCTCGACGTCCGAGCGTGCGCCGGACGAAGTCGTCCGAGCCCTCGTGGTGGCGCCCGGCCACCGTCCGTTCCCTGGTCCGCCGCGTCCGCGCGGGTTTCGCCATGTGTGCCTCCTCGGTTCTCTCCTGGTTGGAGAGCCGGGAGACGCGATCGGTTCCGACGGTTTCGGGGCCTGTGGACAATCGCTCCCCGATGGACAGAGCCGCGCGCACCGACGACTACACGCACGCCGTCCTGCGCGTCCCCGACCTCGACGGCCGTGCCCTGACCCTCCGACCGCGGCCGGCGGGGCAGGTCGCGGGCACGTTCCCGTTCGACGCGCCCGTCCACGTCGTCACCGCCCACAACCCCGGCGGGGAGCGACCGGGCGCCGCGGAGAACGCGGCTCGTCAGGCCCGTCTCGAGGCGGAGCTCGATGCGCGGGGCTTGCGGCACTGGCGGACGGTGGCGGGCGGCGAGGACGGCGCGCACGCCGAGGAGGGCGCGCTCGTCGTCGGGCTCGACGACCCCGCCGCGTGCGCGCTCGGCGCCGCGTGGGGGCAGGACGCCGTCTTCCGGTGGAGCAGCACCGCGTGGACCGTGCTCGCCTGCGACGCGTCACCGTCGGTCGATCTCGGGTGGACGACCGCGTGACACGTCGTCGTCGGGGGCAGGATGGTCGACGTGAGCGACTGGAATCAGCAGATCATCGAGGAGTTCCGCGCCAACGAGGGGCGGGTCGGCGGCCCGTTCGAGGGTGCGCCGTTGTTGTTGCTGCACCACACCGGGCGGAAGTCGGGCACCGAGCGCGTGACCCCGATGATGTACCAGGCCGTCGACGACGGGTACGCGGTCTTCGCCTCCTACGCCGGGGCGGACGTCCACCCCGCCTGGTACCACAACATGCTCGCGAACCCGGACGTCAGCGCCGAGATCGGCACCGACACCGTCGCCCTCCACGCCCGCGACCTGCCCGCGGAGGAGCGCGACCCGATCTGGGAGAAGCAGAAGAAGGACTACCCGGGCTTCGCCGACTACGAGTCCAAGACCGACCGGACGATCCCGGTCGTGCTGCTCGAACGGCGCTGATGACGCGCCCGGTGTGGAACAAGCTCGCCCACAAGCGGGGCGAGCTGCTCAGCCGCGACCTCGCCCCCGACGTGCACGCCGAGCGCTGGGCACGGCGCTACGACGGTCAGGTCGGCGAGCTCAACCGCTGGGTCGACCACGTCCGGGACACGACCTACGAGAACCTCCCCTACCTCGACCCGGCGAGCGCCGGTCAGGGAGCGCGCGTGCTCGTGCTGCTCCAGGACCCGTCGGGCGAGGCGGAGGAGGGCTCGGGGTTCGTCAGCAGGCACAACAACGACCCCACCGCGCACAACACCTACATCGCGGCCGACCGCGCCAAGCTCGACCAGGACATCGCGCTGCACTGGAACGTGGTGCCGTGGTGGGTCGCGAACCCGGCGAAGCCCGTCCGGTCGCTGGAGAAGGAGGCGGTGCGGGCCCAGCCGTACCTCGTCGCGCTCCTGGAGATGCTCGACCCGGCGCCGTCGGAGGTCGTGCTGCTCGGGAAGCCGGCCGCCCGGGCGTGGACGCGGCTGGTGCGTGCGGGGCTGCCGGAGGGACTGCGCGAGGCGACGGTGGCGCGGGCGCCGCACCCGAGTCCGCTGGTGTACCCGCGGATCGACGCCGCGACCGGGCGTGCCAACGGCGACCTGATCGTCGAGGCGATGCGGATGGCGGGTCAGCGCGCGCGTGGGGAGAAGGCGCGGCCGGCGGCGGGTGGTCCGGCCGGTCGGCGGCGGCCGTTCTGAGCGGGTGTCTTCGCTTTGACGGGAACGCTTCGGTTTCCGAAGCGTTTCTGGGGAAGCCTTCCGGCTCACGTCGGCGGGCCGGGGCGTCGTCGCTTTCGTGCGAACGCTTCGGTTTCCGAAGCATCTCCGGCGACGTCGACCAGTCCTGCCGTCCGGCCCCTACGGCGGCGGAGATCTCGCTAGCGTCGGCACGCGACACGGACCGGCGAGCGGAAGGACGGCGAGATGACCGATCCCCTGCCTCCACCGCTGGAGGCGGACTCCCCGGCCTCGCCGCCCGACGGCAGCACCGTCCCGCGATACCGGCCGCCGGAAGTCGGGGGTGGGACGTTCACCGTCGACCTCGCCCAGGCGCCCCAGGCAATCCGGGAGTTGGAGGACGCAGCCCGAGAGCTGAGCGAGATCCGTCGCGAGGCCGAGCGACTCGGCAAGATCGACCCGCCGGCTGCGGACCTCGTGAGCCGCGACGCGGCGAATGTGCTCGGCGCCGCGGCGGCGGGTGGGAGCGGCTCGTTCGTCGCAGCGCTGGACAGCGGAATCCTGCAGATCCAGAACATGATCACGGCCCTCCAGACCGCGATGACGGACTACAGCGGGACCGATGCGCGGAACGCGGCTGCCCTGAGGCAACGGTGATACGCCTCGTGGCTGCTACCGCGATGCTCGCTGTGCTCTTCATCGCCGGATGCACAGCGGACGCGCCCCCGCCCACACCGACCCGAGCTCCGACGCCCGACCGGTTCGGCGCTCCGGTACCGACCCGTTCGCTCGACGGAACTGCTCTGTCGGATCGTCCGTGCAACCTCCTCGCCGAGAGCGAGCTCCAGTCCTTCGGGCTCCAAGCCAGGGGGCGCTTGCAGCAACTCCCGCTCGGTGCACCGGCGTGTGTATGGGAGGGCCCCGGCTTCAGCCGAGAGGTCTCAGCCGCAGTCATCGTCGATCGGGACTACCTGGTGGACACCTACCGCACTCGCTCGACGTACCAGGTGTTCGATGCCATCACCGTCGGCGGTCTTCCCGCCGTGGCGCAGCAGACCACGGTCGAGGCCCTGACCTGCACGGTGACGGTCGGCATCGCGGTCGGTCAGGCCGTCGACGTCACCTCCACGGAGTTCGGCACAGCGCCGGCACCTCCGTGCGACACCGCTCGGCGCGTCGCCGAGACCGTCGTCGCCGACCTCCCACCCCTCCAGAAGTGACGTCCCTCGACTCCTTCGCCGCGCACCTGACCTCGCTGCCCGCGTCGGTCGGCGCGACGGTGCTCGTCGGGATCGACGGGTTCTCCGGGGCCGGGAAGACGGCGCTGGCCGACGACCTCGGCGCGCGCGAGGACATCACCGTCGTGTCGATCGAGGAGTTCTACCTCGGGTGGGCCGGGCTGGGCGACGCGCCGGCGCGGGCGGTCGCGGGGCTCGTGGAGCCGCTGCGGCGCGGCGAGGTCCCGCGCTGGCGCGCCTGGGACTGGGAGCACGACACCGAGGGCCCGGAGCGGGCGCGGCCGGTGACCACGCGCGTCGTCGTCCTCGAGGGCTGTGGAGCCGGGGCGCGCCTGCTGCGGGAGCACGAGGCGCTGACGGTGTGGGTCGACGCGGACGCGCAGGAGCGGGAAGGGCGGCTGCGGGACCGCGAGGACTGGGCGCTCTACGCCCCGCACCGTGACGCGTGGCGGCGCACCGAGCAGGCGCTCGCCGAGCGGGAGGGCCTCCCGGGCGCCGCGGACGTCGTCGTCCGGCGTCGTGCGGACGGGTCCGTGGAGGTCTCGTCGGCTCGCCGATGAGACTGTGTGTGCTCACGGTGGGTACCGTCCGACTGTGAGCACGACGACGGACGATCCTGCACAGACGACGCCGGACGTCTCCCCCAGCGACGCGGAGCGCTGGCGCGAGGTCGTGCAGTGGAAGGACCGGGAGATCCAGAGCACCTCCGGGATGCTCAGCCCGGTGCTCAACGGCATCGCCGGGGTCCGCGCCGAGGTCACGTCGTTCCTGCGTCGCGTGCCGGGTGTCTCGCAGGTCGACGACGGCGTGCAGACGGCGCTCCACCAGCTCGCGGCGGCCGGCGCCGGGGCGGGTGCGGCGACCCTGCGTCGTGACGCGGTGTTCGCCGACTTCCGCGCGCACGGTCACGACGTCACCGACTTCAAGGACATCCGCGACCTGGACATCGCCCAGATCGAGGCGGCGATGCCGCGGCTCGACCTCGGCTACACGGTGTTCGCCGGCGTCCAGGGCGGCGTCACGGGCATCCTGACCACGACGGGCGTCACGGTCGCCGCCGGCGGCACGGGCGGTGCCGGCCTCGGCAGCCTGCCGGGCATCGCGGTGCTGGCCGCGGCGCTCACCGGCGACACGCTGCTCACCGTCGGGTCGTGCACCCGCGCCGTCGCGCACGTCGCCGCGTATCACGGCTACGACGTCACCAAGCGGTCCGAGCAGATCATCGCGCTCGCCGTCCTGGCCGTCGGACTGTCGTCCGACGAGGACTCCCCGCAGGCGTACCAGGACCTCTCCGAGCTGATCACGGCGAAGACCGAGGAGAACCAGAAGCGCAAGCAGCAGCAGGTGCAGATCAAGCGCCTCGGCCAGGCCGTCTACCAGCGGCTGCTCGGCCAGATCGGGCAGCGCGAGCTCGCGCAGCTCGTGCCGGTGCTGGGAGTGGGCGTGGGGGCGGTGCTGTCGGCGCGGCTGCTGGCGAAGGTCGTCGACACCGCCCGCCACCTGTACGGCGAGCGCTTCCTGCACGACAAGTACGAGCTGCCCTTCGGCGTCGAGCTGCCGTTCGACCCCGCGCACTACGCGCCCTACGTCGACGGCGAGCCCGACGACGGCGGCGACGACATGGACGACGAAGGCGACGAGATCTTCGCGGGCGCCTGACCCGTTCGGCGCAGCGTCCACCCGGCGTTCACCGGGCGGCCACCGATCGGGCAGCTCGCGGATCTCCGGTTCCCGTCCGGGCGACCTAGCGTCAGCCCGGATGACCGCCGCCCTCGCGCCCCTGAGCCTGGTCCCGCCGCCGGTCGACCCGCCGACGAGCCGGGTCTCCGACGTGCTCGCCACGCTGACCGGCTGGCTGCGTGCCCTGCCGGGACCGGGCGACCTGGCGTCCTTCGCGGGGACCGCCGGGGAGTGGCTCGGTCACGCGACGCTCGACCCCGCTCGGGTCGTCCTGGGGCGCGAGACGCCCGAGCCCGCCGTCGGTGACGACGTCCTCGACGCCCGCCCGGCGTTCACGCGCCTCTACGCGACGGTCGGCGCCGTGCAGGCCGGGGCGAGCGGGCTGCTGACCGGGGTCCTGGGCGCGGGCCGGTGGGCACCGGTGGTGGGCGTGCTCGGCGCGCTGGGCGTCGACACCCTGCTCACGACGGCGACCTGCGTGCGCGCCGTGTCCCACGTCGGGGCGAGCTACGGCTTCGCGGTGCGCTCGGACGACGACCGGACCCAGGTGCTCGCGCTCGTCGCGACGACGCTGGGCGGGACGGCCCACGGGGCCTGCGGCACGCAGCGGAGCGGAGCGGCCGCGGCGGAGGCGGACGACCGCCGACAGCTCGCCGGGCTCGTGGTCATGCGGCTCTCGGTGCACCGCGGGCCGACCGAGCTGCTGCGCTTCGTGCCCGCCGCCGGGCCGGTCCTCGACGCGGCGCTCGGCGCGTTCCTCGGGGCGCGGCTGCTGGCGCGCGTCGTCGACGACGCGGAGCGGCACTACCGGGCGCGGTACCTCAGAGAACGCTCCGCATCGGCGTGTCGCGATGCCGAGAATGTGGCGATCCTGGCATGAGACGCCAGCGATGCCGCATCGCTGGTACTCCCCCGGGCCTCAGCGCTCCGAGGACTCCGCGAGGTGGGCGCGGACGTCGGCGACGGACGTGAGCACCTTGTAGCCCAGTTCCCGGAGGCGGTCGCGGGCCGGGTCGGCGACGTCGGGGTCGAGGACGACCGGCGGGGCGAGGGCGCGCCGGCTGATCCCGGTCGGCCAGAGCGCCGCGGCGTCGCTGAGCACGCCGCCACCACGGGGGTCGTGCACGCGCGCGTCGCGGCGCGGGGGCGGGAAGCCCTGGGCGGCGAGGTCGGCCACGAGGTCGTCGAGCGTCTCGGGCACCGCTCCCCCGAGGACCGCGCGCCCCGAGCGTCCGCGCCGGGGCCGGTACTCCACCCCGTCCCCGGGCGCGGACTCGACGACGGCGAGGGGGCCGGTCGGCGCCTGCGGCGTGATCCCGGCGGCCGAGGCCGCGTCGAGCACCGGGGTCAGGGCGCCCTCGGGGTCGGCGACGTAGCGGGACTCGACCACCCGCACGACCGGCCAGCCGCACCGGCGCAGGTCGTGCTCGGCCTCGACGTCGGCGCGAGTCGCGGGACGGCGCGCCTCGTCGCCGTCGCAGAGCACCGCGAGCCGGCCCGTCGCGCCCGTCACGACGAGGTCGAGCACGCGGCCGTGCACCTCGACCTGCGGGACGACCGCGAAACCCCGCTCGGAGAGGTCGGCGAAGACCCGCTGCGCGAACAGGCTGCCGAATGCCGGGTGGCGGTGCTCGCGGTCGACCTCGGCGGGCGCCGGCCGGTTCTCCGGCGCGCCCGCGGACCCGACGGGTTCGACCGCCGTCACGTGTTCGAGGAGCCTGCGGCGCAGGTCGGCGGGGGTGAGGTCGTCGACGGCGACCGAGTGGAAGAGCCACAGCTGGTCGCGGGCGCGCGAGGCGGCCACGTTGAACGCCTGGCGGTAGCGCTCGGCCGTCAGCGCCACGAGACGGTGGCCGGGCGCGACGACCATCGAGAGCCACACGACGTCGCGCTCGTCGCCCTGGAAGTCCGCGGCGACGCCGACCCGCAGCCGCCGGGCCTCCCACTGGTCGACACCGAGGCGCTCCCGCAGCAGACCCTCGATCACTTCGACCTGCCCGTGGCCCTGCAGCACGACCACGCCGAACGTCGCCCCGGCGTAGGCCGGGTCGTCCGCGCAGCGCGCCACGGCGTCGACGAGCGCGGACGCCTCCGCGTCGTTGGCCAGCGACGACCCCTGACCGCGCACGGCCGCGTCCGGCACGAACGTCGCACGCAGCGGCGGGAGCCGGTCGGCGCCGAACTGGCGCAGCGGCACCAGCGGCGCGTCCCCCTCGCCGGGCCCGCTGTAGAACTCCCGCGACGACCAGCCGACGATCTCGGGCATCGAGCGGAAGTGCTCGCGCAGCCGGATCGGCGGCCCGAACGTCGCGCGGAAGACCGAGAACACGCTCGCGCGTGGCGTGAACTGGCTGCGCAGGTAGAACGGCACCTCGGGCAGGTCGGTCTCCAGCCGCGCGAACGCGGGCTCGAGCGAGCCGACGCCGACGTCGGCCGGGGTGCACTGCCGGTCGTCGCCGACGACGATCACCCGCGGCGCGAGCCAGAGCAGGAACAGGCTGGTCAGGTCGGCCTGGCTCGCCTCGTCGACGATCACGACGTCGAACGCGTCGGGGCGCGGTGGGACGGCGGCGAGCACCTCGCGGATCGGCATCACCCAGGCCGGGACCGCGTCCCGGGCGACCTCCACGGCCTCGCGGGCGGCGGCCCGGTAGCGGTCGGCGTGGCGCCCGGTGCCCTTGCCGACCGCGGCGACCGAGGCCCGGTGGCTCTGCAGCGCGCGCATCTGCTCGGCGGTGATCCGGGTCAGCGACGCCCGCCACGCCTTGGCCGCCGCCAGCCGGGCCGTCGCACCGGCGAGCTCGACGTCGAGGTCGGCGAGCCGGTCCGGTGCGTCCTCGGCGGCCGCCCACTGCCGCACCCGCGCGGCCGCCCGCGCGTACGCCCACGCGGACTCGAAGCGCTCCTCGCGGTCGGGCCACGGCTCGCCGGCGTGGGCGCGCAGGAGCGCGGCGACGCCCGGGGCGGCCTTGTCCAGGCGGTCGGCGAGGGTGTCGGCGCGGCGCTGGTCGCGGGCCTCGGCGTGCGCGGTCTCGACGGCGAGCACGGCGTCGGCGTACGCCTCGGGGTCGCGGCGGCGCAGGGCGTCGAGCACCGCGACGAGCTCCGGGGCCTGCCGCGCGGGCGGCACGCCGGCCTGGACCCGCTCGATCACCTCGTCGAGCTCGGCGCGCGCGAGCTCGGCCGCGCGGGTGTCGTCGACGTCCAGGGTCAGCGTGGTCAGCACGCGCAGGCGGGCGAGCGAGTCGACGCGGGGCCGGTCGGCGGGCGGCAGTGCGGCGAGCAGGCGACGGGCCCCCATCGCCGCCGTCAGCACCCGGCCCACCGCCCGGCACGTCGCGCGCAGCGCGAGGACCTGCTCGACGAGCAGGGCGCGGTGCTCGGCGCGGCGCAGCGGGTGCCCGAGCGGGCCGAAGCCCTCGGAGAGCCGGTCGGTGATCTCGAGGATCCGCAGGTGGTGGGCGATCGCGGACGCCCCGGAGACGGTCGCGGGGTCGGCGCCGTGCAGGTGGATGTCGACGAGGTAGGGCTCGACGGCCTTCTGCTCGTCGGGCTTGAACATCCGGCGGGTCGTGCCGCCGTCGGCGAGGAACGTCGCGAAGCGCTCGAAGACCGGCGCGGCGGCGGCCACGTCGACGGAGTCCTCGACGCGGACCTGGGCCGGGCCGGCGCGGCGGTCGTGCTCGAGCATCGCGTCGACGGCGCGCAGCCCGTCGGTCGCGCGCGACCACAGGTGCCCGGCGCGCCCCGAGAGCACGGCGTCGGTGACGCCGTGCGCCCACTCGGCCTCGTCACCGGTCTCGCCCAGCTCGGCGAGCGCGTCGGCGACCCGGCGGCTCACCTCGGGCAGGTGCGCGGCGGCGTCGGGGGGCAGCCCGCCCAGCGCGGCGACGATGTCGCCGACGTCCCCGGACGTGGCGTCGAGGCCGCGCAGGACGGCGGCGGCGAGCCCCGCGACGTGGTCCTCGGGCGGCAGCTCGACCGGCTGCGGCAGCACGAGACGGGTCCGCTCGCGCCGCTCGGGGGTCTCGCTCGCGAGCAGGGTGCGCAGGGTGCGGAACTCGGCGGTCGAGAGCGGCGGCGAGGCGGGCAGCTCGACGTCGGTACCGACGACGTCGGCGAGCCACCCGTCGCGCTCGTGGGCGGTCCGCAGGCGCCGGGCGATCTCGGCGCGCGTGCCCGTCATGCCGGGGCCGAGGTCGCGCGCGACGGTGGTCTCGGCGGCGCGCTCGGCGACCAGCGCGTCGAGGGCGGCGTCGCGCTCGGCCAGCAGCTCGTCGCGGCGCTCGACGAGGTCCGCGACGGCCTGCGCGGACTCGTCGGGGTCGAACTCGGTGCTGCGCGCGGCGAGGCCGGCGATGCCCGGCTCGTGGTCGTCCGCCTCCGCCAGCGAGAGGCACAGGTCGCGCATCTCGGAGGGCAGCTTGTCGCGCAGCACCCGCAGGGCCTGCGCCTTCTCGCTGGTCACGAGCACGCGGCGGCCCTCGGCGAGCAGCGCGGAGAGCAGGTTGGCGATCGTGTGCGTCTTGCCGGTGCCCGGCGGACCCTCGACGACGACGCCGGAGTCGCGCCCCAGCCGCCCGAGGATGCGGCCCTGCGCGGCGCCCACGGGCAGCGGGAACAGCGGGTCGGTGACGGGCGGGTCGTCGTGGCCGGTGCGGGCGAGCCACGCGGCGCGGTCGGCGGGCTCGATCGCCTCGACGAGCTGGGCGAGGCCGACGGGCAGCGGGCGGGACGTGTCGGCCAGGTCGGCGACCATCGCGTCGTAGAACGTGCGCAGCGCCGCGGCCCCGCGGCGCCGGGCGATCAGGGTCGGCGCGGGCACGAGGGCGGTGCCGGGGCCGGTCGGGCCGATCCAGTCGTCGCCGCGCGTGTGCTCGACCCGCAGGCGGCGGTCTGCCCAGGCGGCGAGGACGTCGACGAGGTCGGGGTCGAGCGGGGAGGCGGGGGCAGCCTCGCCGGCGTGGACGGTGTCGTCGACGAGCCCGGTGCCCGCGAGGAGCTCCTCGTCCTCCCAGGCGGTGGCCTCGCCGGCGAGGGTCACGACCATGTCGTCCCCGTCGTGCTCGATCCGCACCGGGCGGGCGAGCAGGTGCACGCGGACGTCCTGGTCGGGGGCGTGCAGCAGCCCGCTGGCGAGGACGAGCTCGACCGCCTCGGGCTGGTCGGCGGCCGCGCGCATGAGGTCGAACAGCGCGTCGAACGTCGCCCGCAGCGGGCCGTCGGCGGGCGCGCGGAGGATCTCGTCGCCGGCCTCACGGGGGCGGCGGACCGCGGACTGGTCGGCGACGTCGACCAGGGGCAGCTCGCCGACGTGGTGGCGGGTGTGTCGCACCGGGCGGGCGCGGGCGAGGGCGACGCGGCGCAGGACGCCGACGAACCGCTGGACCCGGTCGCGCAGGGCGGGGTCGTGCTCGGGCGTCGCGTGGGGGGCGCCGGCGACACCGTTGGTCCGGGGCGCGTCGGTCGGGATCGCGACCGGCTCCTGCGGCACGCCCACCACCCCGCTCCCTTCCCCCGTCGTCCCTGCTCGACGGACCACGATCGCATCCCGCCCCCGGGCCGACCACGCGTGCCCGGGTGCGACGGGGACCCGTCCGGGGGAACTGCTCTCGAACTCTGTGGAACCGTGCGGGGGCCGGGCCCGTCGAACCCCGTGACGGCACCCGCCGTCGGACCGGGCAGGAGGGCGGATGGCGACGAGAGCAGGATCGGACGACCCGGAGGAGGCCGCGCGCTTCCTCGCCGGCCTCGCGGCGGCCGGCGGGCGCGGCGAGCAGGTCACCGCCGTGCTGCGGGCGCGGTACGGCACGTCGCGGACGCTGCTGGCGGGCGCCGAGCTGGCGCTGCTCGACGCGGCCGACGCGCTGCACGCGCGGGGGTGGGGTGCGCGCGACGTCACCGAGGTGGTGCGCCGCCGGCTGTCCGCGGGGCGGGTGGTGCTGGCGGTCGACGTCCTGAGCGCGGCCGCCTCCCGCCGCCCGCGCGGTGACGCCGCGCTCGACGCCGACCTCGCCGACCTGGGGGCCACGCCGCCGGCACGCGACGTGCCGCTGGTGGCGCAGTGGAGCTCGGTGCGCGGTCTCGACCCCGACGACGCGCTGTCGGCGAGCGTCGCCCTCGTCGGCCTGCTGCGCTCCCTGCCGACGCTGCCGTGGCTCGGCGAGGAGCAGCGCGTGCCCGAGGGCGTCGACGCCCGGGTGCTCGCGCGGGTGCGGGGACTGCTGGCGAAGGCCGAGTCCACCGAGTTCCCCGAGGAGGCCGAGGCGCTCTCCGCCAAGGCCCAGGAGCTGATGGGGCGCCACGCGCTCGAGCAGGCGGTGGTGGCGGGTCCCGGCGAGGCCGCACCCCGGGCCGCCGCCCGCCGGCTGTGGATCGACCCGCCCTACGCGAGCGCCAAGTCCAGCCTCGTGCACCAGGTGGCGGGCGCCAACCGGTGCCGCGCGGTGAGCCTCGCCGCGCTCGACATGGTCACCGTGATCGGGCACGCGGCCGACCTCGCGACCGTGGAGCTGCTGGTCACGTCGCTGCTGGTCCAGGCCGACCGGGCGATGCTGGTCGCCGACGACGGCTCGGTGCCGCGCTCGCGGACGCGGTCGTTCCGCCACGCCTTCCTCCTCGCGTACGCGACGCGCATCGGCGAGCGCCTCCAGGCCGCCGCGCACGAGGCCCAGGCGCACGCGCGCGCCGAGCTGGGCGAGGGTCTGCTGCCGGTGCTCGCGGCGCGTGCCGAGGTCGTCGAGCGCACGGTCGGCGAGCTCTTCCCGCGCCTGACCCGCCGGCGCTTCAGCGTCGGCAACGGCGAGGGGTGGGCCGCCGGGCGCGCGGCCGCCGACGCCGCCAGCCTCACGCCGGGCCGCGACGCGCTCGCCGAGCGGTAGGGGCGAGGATGTCGGCATGGCCGGCCCTCGCGAGCGACGTGCCGAGAAGCAGCGTCGCCGCGACGCCAAGCGGGGGCGCACGGCGGATGCGAAGAAGCCCGAGGACCCCGGCCTGCCGCCCGAGACCCTGCAGGCGCTGCTCCGCCGCGCCGCGGCCGACCTCGCCGGCGGCGACGAGGGCGCGCTCACCGAGCTGCGCCGCGTGCTCGCCGAGCATCTGGCCCGGCGGCGGGAGCGGATCCTGGCGGCGTGCGACGTCGTGACGGCGGAGGTGGCGGTCTCCGGTTCTGACGAGCTCGCCGTCGCCCTGGCCGGCGGTGAGACCGTGTCGGGGTGGGCGGAGCGCACCGGGGTGCGCACCGAGGAGGCCGCGGTCGCGACCGTCCGCCTCCTCGCGTCCTTGACCTGAACAATAGTCGAGGTTCTACGTTCCTCCCATGAGCGAGAACACCGTCCGGCTCGCCGTCGTGATCGGCAGCGTCCGCGAGGGCCGCTTCGGCCCGGTCGTCGCCGCCTGGTTCGCCGAGCGCGCACGACGACGCCCCGAGTTCTCCGTGGACGTCGTCGACCTGCTCGAGACCGGGCTGGACGCCGGCTTCACCGAGCGGATCGGGACCGCGGACGCCGTCGTGATCGTGACGCCCGAGTACAACCACAGCTTCCCCGGCCCGTTGAAGACCGCGATCGACGCGACCGGCGCCGAGTGGCGTGACAAGCCGGTCGGGTTCGTCGCCTACGGCGGCCTGTCCGGCGGGCTGCGCGCGGTCGAGCACCTGCGCCCCGTGCTCGCCGAGCTGCACGCCGTCGGGCTGCGCGACACCGTGAGCTTCCACGGCGCCGCCGGGGCCTTCGACAGCACCGGACGGCCTCGCGAGGAGGTCGCCGGCGCCGCCGCGACCGTCCTGCTCGACGCCCTGACCTGGTGGGCACGGACCCTGCGCCGCGCCCGCCTCGAGCACGCCGCCGGGAGCCCGACGTGACCGATCACCACGACCACCACCCGCGCCCCTACCCGGGCCAGGAGCTCTCGGTCGGCGAGGTCGCCGAGCGCAGCGGCGTCGCGGTCTCCGCCCTGCACTTCTACGAGCGCGAGGGCCTGATCCACAGCCGCCGCACCCCCGGCAACCAGCGCCGCTTCCGCCGCGAGGTGCTGCGCCGGCTGTCGTTCATCCGCATCGCCCAGCGCGTCGGGATCCCGCTGGCGGAGATCCGCGCCTCGCTCGACGGCCTCCCGGACGGGCGGACGCCCAACCGCCACGACTGGGAGCGCCTGTCCGCGCAGTGGCGCGAGGAGCTCGACGACCGCATCCGCCGGCTCCAGCAGCTGCGCGACGACTTCACCGGCTGCATCGGCTGCGGGTGCCTGTCGCTCGACCGCTGCGGCCTCGCCAACCCGCACGACCGGCTCGCCGCCGACGGGCCGGGTCCGCGCAAGCTGGTCAGCTGAGCCGGGTGATCCGCCCCGGCGGCGGTGCGGGCACGGCGTCGGGGTGCAGGGCGTGCGCGATCGCCTCGATCCCGTCGACCAGCCGGGGGCCGGCGCGCACGACGTAGGACGCCGAGTCGACGGCGACCATGGGAACGCCTGGCAGGCGCTCGCGCACTTCCTCGGCCTGGGCCACCGCGTCGTCGAGACCGAAGCCGCAGGGGGCGACGAGGACGACGTCGGGGTCCTGAGCCGCCACCTCCTCCCATGACGTGGCGACGCTGCGGCCGCCGTCGATCCCGGCGAGCGGCTCCCCGCCCGCGCGCCGCACCATCGCCGGCACCCAGTGACCGGGGAGGAACGGCGGGTCGACCCATTCGAGGGCGAGGACGCGGGGTCTCGGTCGTCCTCCGACCGCCTGATCGATCGCTGTCAGCCTCTCCTGCAGGCCGGCGACCAGGTCCGTCCCCGCGTCCGGCGCCCCCGCGGCCCGGGCGACGGCCGCGACGGCGTCGAGGACCTCGTCGAGAGTGTGCGGGTCGACGGTCAGCACGGTGGCGTCGAGGTCGAGGTCGGCGAGCGCCTCGGTCACCGTCGACTCCGGGAGCGCGCACACCCGGCACAGGTCCTGGGTGAGCACGAGGTCGGGCGCGGCGTCGCGCAGGGCGTCGCGGTCGAGCTCGTACTGGGGCAGGTTCCGGGCGGCGCGGTCGCGGACGATCGCGTCGATCTCCCCGGGCGTGGGGCCGGCCGGCAGCGCGGTGTCGACGACGACCGGGCGCGTGGCGCGGATGCCCTCGGGCCGGTCGCACTCGAAGGTGACGGCCACGAGGTCGTCGGCGAGCCCCAGCGCGCCGACGATCTCCGTGGCCGCGGGCAGCAGCGACGCGATCCGCACGCGCCCGACCCTAGTTGCGGCCGATCCGACTGTCCGACTCGGATTCAGCCGACGAGCGAGCGCAATCCACGCCGCCGAGGGTGGCAAGCCGCCCGAAGTTCGGCCGCCGACAAAGGTGCCGTCGGGGGGGAGATCGGTTCATTCGTGATGAGGGGGAGAACGTTCCCCCCAAGCGGTAAGAAGAACTCGATATGGCGTTGATAAGAGAGCTCTGACAGCCACTCTGCGAGTTCGCCCTCATATGGAAGGACTTGGCCAGCCACACCCTTCTTGAGAACAGCGACCTCGTCTGGACCTTCGTGGACCCAGCCCAGCTCCGCCAAGCTACACAGCATGCCCTCGGACAGAGTCCCCCTGTACCGTCGCGTCCTCATCTTGACGGAGACCGCCTTGCCGCATCGAGCAACGCGAGTCCCCGGTGGCGCTACTGGAACAAGGGAACCGACTTGGACGACAGGCGGCCCTCCGAACACGACCTGCAGCGTGCGAGTGCCAGCGTCAACCCGCGCTGAACGTACCTGTTCAGCGCCGTCGATCGGCTCCACAGCCAGCACTCGCCCGACCACGGGGCTCGTCGCCATGGGCGGAATATAGACCCATCGGTCAAGCTCTCAGCAGCGACCCTGCCGGCGTCTCAGTGCGCCGCTGCGCCGAGCGCCAAGCGGCGTCGAACCCCTGCCTGGCGCTCTCGCGGCGGTCCTTACTCATGACCATATCAGCGTTCGACTCACGGTTAGGCCGAATCACATATCCGATCCATCCTTCAGCGCTAATGTAGGTCTCGAGTTGCTCGTACAAGGCCGGCTCTTCAGCTGAGAACGGCGTGATATCGATCTCAACGAGGCAGATTCCCACCAGGACTGGAAGACTGGTGACACGGAAGTCGCACTCGGCGGCGACGGCATCACCGCCAGCTCGGGCGACGAGCATCTGTCGAAGTGCTGTCCCGGACTTCGAACCCTCCTCAGCCGAGGCGAGGAAGCGATAAGTGCAGCTTCGCGCCAGGTTGCTCACGACTTGTTCCAGAAAGGCTCCCGGTGCCGTCGAACCGTCTGGCAACGTGACGACATCGAAGTCCAGATCGGGACTAAGCACGTCGACGCTCCGGGCGTAGCGCTCGAGCCGCAAGAGCTCATCGTCCTGCAGCAAGCCCTCCCGAGACGCGTTCGGCGTCTCCGATAGCTCGCGGGCGACATCGTCCACGCGGTCGGCGAGGACGCGGGTGATCCGGCGGACGATCGCCGCATGGCGGCTGGTGCGCGCGCGGGCGTCCGCGAGGGCGTGCTCGATCATCGCCGGCACAGGACCCGAGTCCATCGACGGCGCCGCCCGCTGCCCGAACACGAGGTAGTCCAGGCTGACGTCGAAGAACCTTGCGAGGGCGACGAGCTTCTCGAAGCTCGGCTTGCTCTGCTCCCGCAGGTACTGCGAGAGCGCCGAGGAACTGATCCCCACTGAATCGAGAATCTTCTGTCGATTTCTGCTGTAGCCCTGGCGCTCGATGAGCGATGCGAGCACCTCACCCAACTTCACCGTGCGGTGGTCGACTTGACTCATGCCGTCTCCCCCTCGATCGCGACGATCATTCGTCGTCCGAGCATCAAGCTGAACTGCGTCTGCAGGGGAGCGCAGCTTCACGATGCCACTTGACGGAGGAGTAGGAACCGTCATCATCGAGACTGACGCCGAACCGTGACGGGCCATCGGAACCCGGGGTCAGCGGGTTCGGCCACGTCGGGGGTGATGATCGTGGTCCTCGTTGCCTGGCTCGTTCTCCTCATCGGGATTTTGCTCGGCGCCCTCACCGGGGCAGCGGTGTGCTACAAGGTTCTTCGAGACGAGATGCTCGCTCGAGTTCGACCGCAGATGAATGTCGTCGAACTCAAGGTAGACAATCTGCGAACCGAACTCGGATTCGTGGCCGAGAATCAAGACGCCCTCCGCCGCGAGATCAGCCCGGGCGGTCCGAACGCGCGAGCAAGCTGACGGCTTCTAGTCTGTCAGCCCACGAGCGGGCGCGGGTCGAAGATCGCCCGGATGGTCCGCGCGCGGCCCTCGACGACGTGGGCCCAGTTGACGGTGAGCATCGGGGCGTCGGTCTCGGTGGTGTGCAGGTCGTAGATCGTGCACACGTCGGGGCCGTCGGCGAACACCTGCCGGATCGTTACGTCGGTCACGATGCTCAGCAGGCCGTGCAGGCTCTTGACGTTGTCGTCGACGCCCTCGACGTGGCCCATCGGGCCGTCGAACACGACGTCGTCGGCGAGGACGTCGCGCAGCGACTCGGCGTCGTGGCGCTGCCAGCCCTCGAAGTAGGCGGTCATGGTCTCGGTGGGGGTGCGCATACGTCGACCCTGACCGACGCCCGGCCAAAAGTCGAAGAGCTGGAGAGGCTCGCTGGTACAACTGATGCTTATGGAGCTGCACCAGCTGCGCTACCTCGTCGCGGTGGCCGAGGAGGGCGGGTTCACGCGGGCGGCGGCGCGGGAGCACGTCGCCCAGCCCGGCATCAGCGCGCAGATCGCCCGCCTGGAGCGCGAGCTCGGGCAGACGTTGTTCGACCGCTCGGCGCGCGGGGTCCGGCTCACCCCCGCCGGCGAGGCGGTCCTGCCCCACGCCCGGGCGGCGCTCGCCGCGGTCACCGGCGTCCGCGACACCGCCGACGAGCTCGCCGGCCTCGTCCGCGGGCGGGTGTCGGTGGGGATGGTGCGCGGTGGCGGGGTGATCGACCTCCCGGGCCTGCTCGGCGACTTCCACCGCGACCACCCGGGCGTCGAGATCCGGCTGGTCGAGGCCGCCACCGACGCGCTGCTCGAGGGCCTGCGCAGCCACGACCTCGACCTCGCGTGGGTCGGCCGCGACGGCGACCCGCCCGCCGACCTCGACGTCGACGTGGTCCTCGACGTCCCGCTCGTCGCCGCGGTCCCGCCGGGCGGGCCGCTCGGCGAGACGGTCACGGTGGCCGAGCTCGCCGAGCACACGGTCATCGCCCTGCCCGTCGGCGCCGGCGTGCGTGCGGCGCTGGACCGGGCGGCCGCCGACGGCGGGGTGACGCTGCACCCGGCACTGGAGGCGGGCTCGCCGCCGGTGCTCGTCGACCTCGCCCTCCAGGGGCTCGGGGTGGCCGTGGTCCCGTCGCCGGCTCTTGCCGGTCGCGACGACCTGCGCTCGGTGCCGCTCGTCCCGGAGGTCCGCGCGCAGATCGACCTCGCGCGTCGGCGGGACGCGCCGCTGAGCCCCGCAGCGCGCGCCCTGCTCGACCGGGCCCGGGCCTGGATCGCCTGAACCGGGACAATCTCCGACCGTGGACCTGGTGCTGGGGCTCCGGCTGTTCGTGCGCGGCGCGGTCACGGTGCTGCGCACCCCGCGCCTGCTATTGCTCGGCGCGATCCCCGCGCTGATCGTGTCGGTGCTGTATTTCGGAGCGCTCGGCACGCTGGTCGTCTGGCTGCCCGACATCGCCGCGGCGCTGACGCCGTTCGCCGACGGGTGGTCCGAGGCGCTGCGGACCGGGGCGCGGCTCGCCGCGGGCGCGGCAGTGGTGGCCGCCGCCGCGGCGGTCGCGGTCGTCACCTTCGTCGCCGTGACGCTGGCGGTCGGCGGCCCGTTCTACGAGAAGCTCGCCGAGATCGTCGACGAGGGCATCAGTCCCGTGCCGGGTGCGGTCGAGCCGTCGTGGGTGCGCTCGGTGGCGCGCGGAGTGCGCGACGGTCTGCTGCTCATCGGGCTCTCGGTGCTCGCCGCGATCCCGCTGTTCGTGCTGGGCTTCGTGCCCGTCGTCGGTCCGGTGCTCGCTCCCGTCGCGGCGGCGCTGGTCGGCGGGCGCCTGCTGATGATCGAGCTCACCGCGCCGGCCCTGCAGCGCCGGGGCCTGGACTTCGGCGCCCGCCGCCGGCTCCTGCGCACCCGCCGCCTCGCGACCTGGGGCGTCGGCATCCCGACCTACCTGCTCGCGGCGATCCCGTTCGTCGCGGTCCTCGCCATCCCCGCGGCCTCGGCCGCCGCGACGCTGCTCGCCCGCGAACTGCGCGGGGAGCCGACGGATCAGGAACGCCCGGCGTCGGTGACGTGATCGTGGGGGCTTTCCTGACGTTGAGTGTCAGCGTGGCCGCCACGCTGACTCACCCCGCGGGCTCGGGCGCGTAGTCGGACCAGTCGGGCATCGGCGTGCCGGCGAGGCTCGCGCCGAGGCGGTCGAGGTACCAGCGCCAGCCGGCGTCGACGTCCTCGACCTTCATGCCGGGGACGAGCCGCTGCGCGAACACGAGGACGGCGCCCGCACCCTGCGGCTCGACGGTCAGGTCGACGAGCCACGCCTGGTCGTCGGGCGCGGGGAACTCGACGACGAGGCGCCGGGGCGGGTCGCAGGCGACGATGAGCACGTCGGCGGGCTCGTCGACCTCGCCGCCCGCGTCGACCTCGCCGGTCAGCGTGAACGACACCGTGCCGCCGACGCGCGGCTCGCCGGTCCACGTGCCGATCCAGCGCCCGAGCCGCTCGGACTCGGTGATCGCGGCCCAGACGTCGTCGACGGGGTCGGGGTACTCGCGGCGCCAGACGGCGGTCGTGGTGCCCTCGGGGTCGGTGCGGACCTCAGCCGGCGGCGTGGTCATCGGTGTCTCCTTCGTCGGCGGCACGGCGGGCCCGGCGGCCGCGGTGCATCTCGGTGTCGAGGGCGTCGAGCCGGCTCGCGGGACCGGAGGCAGCGAGCCCGGGCAGCGGCCGGAACCGCTCCAGCCAGGCGTCGAGCTCGGCCAGCGGGCGGCGGTCGAGGGCGTAGATGCGGTGCTGGCCCGCGACCCGCGAGGTCACGAGCCCCGCCTCGCGCAGCACGCGCAGGTGGCGGCTGATCGCGGGGCGGCTGACCGGGAAGTCGGCGGCGATCTCGCCCGCCCCGACCTCGCCGTCCGCGAGGCGCTCGACGATCGCCCGGCGCACCGGGTCGGCGAGCGCTTCGGCGGGGAACACGCCCGCTATGTAACCAGAGCTTTCATTAACCGACAAGTTACAAGAGCGTCGGCTGCTCGTCCTCGTCGTCGCCCTCCGCGACGGTCACCGCCGGGGCGTAGCGCGCGGCGGCGGGCAACACGCGCAAGGAGCCCTCCGCCTCGCGCGCCACGAGCCGCATCGCCTCGAGCACCCCCACCACGTCGGCGGCGAACCGCTCGGCGTCGGCGATCGCCGCCTTCGACCAGTACCGCCCGTACTCGCCGACCAGCTCCGCGAGCACCTCGCGCACCGACGGCCACGGGATCGGGTCCGGGTCCTCGGCGGGACGGAACTGGTAGATCAGCTCGCTGACCAGCAGCAACGCCGCGTGCGCCACGGTGCCGCTGCCGGGGAAGGTGAGGTCGGAGCAGCCGCCGTCGACGTCGAGCGCGGCGAAGCCCTCCTCGCGCGCCTCGACCACGAGCCCCGTGCGCGCCTCGATCCGCCGCGCCTCGTCGCCGGCGTGGCGGCGGAGCTCGGCGAAGCGGGCGGGCTCGAGGTCGTCGGCGAGGACGACGGGGTCCTCGACCAGCCGCCGCCGCGCCGCCGTCGACGCCGACCCCCGCTCGCGCGCCCGGACCACCAGGTCGCCGGCCGACTCCGCGCCCGCGACCGCGCCGGTCGGCAGCAGCGCCATCCGGTCGTTGCGGACCTCGAGCAGCGCGTCGGCGTCCGCGTCGTGCTCGTAGAGCCCGACGCCCCGGTCGATCTCGCGGACCATCCCGTGCGCGATCAGCCACCGCAGCGCCGTGACCAGCGCCCGGCGCGACGCCGTGTCCGTGTCCATGACGATCCCGGCCTCGGCGGCCGCGGAGTGCACGCCGTTGACGAGGTCGCGCAGGCTCGTGCGGTCGGGTCCCGACGTCGTCGCCGCGAGCACCAGCGCGAGCGCCGTGTACTCGGCGGGCGTGAACGCGCGCGGCGTCGTCGAGATCGTCCGCAGCGGCCGGTCGACGGGGACGTGCCCGACCTTGACCAGGCGCGCCGTGTCGGCGGTGACGACGAGGCGGTAGTTCAGCTCCTGCGTGAACCACGCGTCGAGCGCGTCGGCGTGCCGGCGGACCAGCGCGACGATCTCCGGGTCCTGCTCGACCGTGCGCCAGGGCCGCGTCAGTAGCGCCCGCGTCGCGGTGACGAGCTCGCCGTCGCGCTGCGGGTCGCTCCGCGCGGCCGTCACCGTGGGCCCCCGCCCGACGAACGAACGGCGCTTTCGCTGCTACTCGCGAGACGAGAGCGCCGTTCGTTCCCGGACACGCGGCACCTGGCGGGCGCCCGAACGCCGACCCCGCTGACACGAACGGCGAGTTCGCTGCTACCGAAGCAGCGAGAGCGCCGTTCGTTCGTCACGACACCGACCGCGGCCCTCACGGCGCCGGCTCCACGGTCAGGGTGAGGTCGCGGACGCGCAGGGCGCCGGCGTGGGTCGGGACGGTCGTCGACGTCCCGGGCGCGCGGGCGACGGTGCAGCGCACGCCGTCGAGGGCCACGGTGCCCGAGGTCGCCGCCGGGCCGAGGTCGGCGACCGCGCGGGTGAGCACGCGCTGCAGCTCGCGCAGGGCGGGCTCGGACAGGCGGGCGGTGAAGCCGTCGCCGCCGACCTCGAGCAGCTCGGCGCGGGCGGCCGCGGCGCGCTTCTCGGCCTCGGCGCGCCGGGCCAGCAGGTGACGCCGTTCCTGGCTGCGGTCCTGGACCCGGCTGGTGCGCCCGCGGCTGGTGGCGTCGCCGCGCTCGCGCAGGCTGATCGGCACCTGCGCGGTCGGCGCCTCCCACCACGACACCGACGCGTCGACGGGGTCGGTGTCGTCGCCGCCGGCGCCGCCGAGGTGCCGAGCGCCGGCGAGTCCGAAGGCCGCCGCGGCCAGCTCGTGGGTCGCCGACGGGTCGGAACGGTCGAAGAACAGCGCCAGCCGCAGGTAGTCGGCGCGCCGCGACGCCCCGGCCGTGCCGGTGCGCGAGAGGCGGGTGAGGTTCTGGGTCAGCGTGCGGACGGCGTCGACGGCGTCGCGCTCGAGGACCTGGACCCGGCTCGGCCGCCCGACCCCGCCGACGAACCACGACGCGAGGTTCTCCCAGTCGGCGACCGCGGCCCCCGGCTCCCGACGCACGCGCACCGAGGACAGCCCCGCCGCCGCGACCCGTGCCGCCAGCCCGTCCGCCGCGCGCTCCACGATCACCGGCACCCGCGGCAGCACCGTCTCCAACAGCGACGCCAGTGGACGCGCGCGGCGACGCAGGGCCTCGAGCCGCTCGCCGACGTAGCCGACGAGCACCTCGGAGAAGAACGCGAACTCGTCCTCGTCGAGGTCGAACCGCGACTGCCACTGGTTGATCGCCGCGAAGAACTGGGTGATCTCCGCCGAGAAGGCGACGTGCGGGTCGAACACCGCGCGGACGGCCTCGGCGAGCTTGCCCGGGGGCGCGGTCCCGGCGTCGAGCGCGACGAGCGCCTCGAGCCCCGCCCGCACCTGGTCCAGGCGCCCCAGCGAGACGTCCCGCACGTCGTCGACCTGCGCGAGCACGCCCTCGACGAGGTCGTGCACCTCCTGGCCGACGCGCGTGATCAGGTAGCGGTTGCGGCGCCGGTAGTAGTCCTCGACCGTGCCGACCTGGCCGACCGACGCCGACACCTCGAGGTTGCCCCAGGTCCGCAGCGCCTCGAGCCGGGCGGTCACCGTGGCCTCGTCGAGGTCCGAGTCCAGCCGCGCCGTCACCTCGGCCGGCGTCAGCTCCGCGAAGAACGTCCCGGCGAAGACCGCGAGGATCTCCCGGTACTCCGGCGACTCGGTGACGTAGGCGAAGACGCTGGTCCGCACACCGTTCACGCGCGCACCTCGAGCGCGGCACCGTCCCACCTGTAGTGCACGAGCGCGATCGCGCGCAGCTCCGGGTCGCGCAGCACCTCGGTGATCGCCAGCGCCGGGACCGTCGGGTGCGTGCCCCACAGCCGCTCGGAGGTGACGACGAAGTCGACGTCGAGGTCCACGAGCAGCCCGAAGAGCTTGGCGTGGTTGTCCTCGGAGACCTTGGCGAACGCGTCGTCGAGCAGCACGAGCCGCGGCGCGCCGACGCCGTGCGGGTCGTGCGCCGCGGCGCTGGCGGCGGCCGCCGCGGCCATCGGCAGCACCGTGACCAGCTTCTTCTCGCCCTCCGACAGCGTGGTCCGGCGGGTGAGCAGCTCGTCGCTGCGGCCGGGTCGGCGCAGGTAGAGGCGCATCTCGTGCCAGGTGCGGTAGTCGAGGACCTCGGCGATGACCGTCCGATAGGACGCCTCGGGGTCGCGCACGCGGGCCGCCTCCACGAGCGACTTCACCGCCTCGCGGACCTGGTCGTCCTCCTCGGGCGAGCGCAGGTCCGGGTGCTTGCCGAGCAGCTCCAGCGCGGTCGCCGTCTCGGGGTCGAGGTCGCCGCGGGGGCGCCAGTCGAGCCGCACGCCGATGCCCTGGCTGGACGTGACGCCCTGGAGGATCCGGTTCATCCGGTCGACGAGCTCGCGCGCCGAGAACAGGGCGTCGGCGACCTCGCGGGCGATCCGGCCGTGCAGCAGGTTGCGCAGCGCCTGGTCCTGCTGCGCCGAGAGCAGGCTGGTCGCGCGGCGGCGCTGCACCGCGACCCGGTGCACCATCTGCGCGAGCACCGCCCGCGACGGCCCGCTGACGTGCACCGCGAGCGGCATCCCGTCGGCGCTGCGGCGGCTCTCGATGTCCCAGCCGCTGGCCAGGTCGTCACGCGCCGCGCGCAGGGCCTTCTCCAGCGCGTCCTCGCTCACCGACCGCCGCGGCGCCGGGATCCGCTCGCGCAGCGCGGCGACGAGCTCCTCGGCGCCTTCGACGGTGTCGGCGACCGAGGGCAGGGGCTCGGGGGCGGACTCCTCGTCGTCGGTCTCCTCGACGGATTCCGCGGCCTGCAGCAGCCCCGGCACCGCCGCGGCCTCGGCCAGCCGTCCGCGCGCCGAGCGCGCCGCGCGCTGCTTCTCGTCGAGCGCGCGGCGGGTCTCCTCGAGCGTCATCTCGGCCTTCGACAGCGCCACGGCGGCCGCGGTCCGCTGCTCGCGGGCCTCCTCGAGGCGGCCCGCGATCGCCCGCAGCCGCTCGTCGAGCTCCCCGACGCGCGCGGCGACCTTGGCCGGTTCCTCGCCGAGCGACTCCTCGATCGTCGTCAGCTCGGTGCGCACCGAGGCCGCCCGCCCGCTGGCGTCGCGATGCTCGCCGACGGCGGTCGCGTGGTCGGCGGCGTCGCGCTCCCAGGCCGTGATCGCCTCGCGCCACGAGCGGGCCGTGCGGGCGACCCGGTCACGGGCCGAGTCGACGGCGGCGAGCGCGCGCTCGGCGTCGACCACGGCCTCGAGCAGGCCGTCGAGACGGTCGGGGTCGGTGGGCACGCCGGCCTCCGAGGCCGCGCGCGACAGCGAGGCCCAGGCCTCGTCGGCGCGGCGGCGGGCGTCGGTCGCGGCGGTCGTGAGCTCGCGGTGCCGGGCCTCGGCGCCGTCGGCGTAGCGGACGGCGCCGGTCGCGGCGGCCACCGCGTCGTCGACCCCGCGGGTGCCGGGCAGCTCGGCGGCCAGCCGGCGCAGGCCCTCGGCGTGCTGCGTCAGCGCGTCGGCGATCGTGCCGGCGGCGTCCCGGCGGGCCTGGGCATCGGTGATCGACGCCGCGAGCTCCGCCAGGCGGCGCTCCCGGGCCTGGGCCCGCGCGCCCGCGCCGACGTGCTCGGCGGCCGCCTTGGCGTGGCGACCGCGCAGCGGGCCGGCGGCGAAGGTGCCGTCGGTGGTCACGCGGACCGCACCCGAGGACGTCCCCACGGCGGCGAGCACGGATGCCACGGCGTCGGGAGAGACCGCCCCCGTGTCCACGGGCGCGAGCAGGGTGTCGAGCGCCGGGCCGTCGACGGGCGTGGACGCGCCGACCACGAGGTCGCCCGCACGGAGGGTCCCGGTGGAGCCGTCGACGTGGGCGCTGAGCAGGCCCGACGCCTCCAGCGCGGCCTCGAGCCCGGCGCGCTCGGCGTCGCCGAGGTGCTCGCGGAAGTCGACGAGCGAGGCCAGCAGGGCCCCGTCGGCGACGTCGTCGTCGGTGCGCCACGGCGCCCGGGGCAGCGGCAGCTCGCCGGCGGACGCCACGCGGTCGTGCTCGGCGCGCAGGCCGGCGAGCTCCTCGTCGACCTCCTCGACGCGCGTCGCGGCCCGGCTCCGGGCCTGGTCGAGGGCGCTCGTGACGTCGTCGGCGGCGCGTCGGGCCCGGGTGCGCCGGGCGTCGGCGGCGTGGCGGAGGTCGTCGCCGTCCGCGACGTCCCCGCCCGACGGCACGACGAGCCACCCGGTGGCCCCGCCGGGCTCGGCGACCGGCGCCTCCGCGGCGTGCCCGGCGAGCCGGCGGGTCCAGCCCGCGACCGCCTCGGCGTGCTCGTCGGCGGTGGCGCGCGCGGCCCGGCGGGCGGCGGCGGCCTGCTCGGCGGCGGCCTCGTGGGCGGTCTGCGCCTCGCCGGCGGCGGACTCGGCGGCGTCGCCGGCCTCGGTCGCGCGCCGGGCACCGCGGGCCTGCTCGGCGACCCCGCGCACGGTCGTGCGGTGGGCGCGCAGGGCGTCGGCGACGGTCGTCAGCTCGAGGTCGCCGAGGTCGTCGTCGGGGTCGGCCGGCACGTCGACCGTCGTCTCGCCGGCCTCGTCGCGGCGGGGCTCGGTGGCCGGCGCCGGCGGGTCGGGGAGCCGGTCGACGACCCCGGGCGCCGAGGCGGCCCGCGCGGCGTCGGCGACCGCGCGCAGCGCCTCGGCGACCCCGGCGAGGTCGGAGTCGAGCTGACCGCGCGCGGCGGTGACGGTGGCGGCCGCGGCGACGACGCGCTCACGGGCGCGGGCACGGTGGCCGTCGAGAGTGGCGACGTGGGCGTCGGCGCGGGCGACCTCATCGCGACGGCGCACCAGGTCGGCGTGCGCGGTGTACTCGGGCAGCGCCGCGAGGCCGGCACGCTCGGCCGTGGCCTCGGCATGCTCGTCGGTGAGATCCCCGACGTTCCTGCCGGCGGTCTCCTGTGCCGCGGTCGCCTTGTCCACCCCGCTCCTGTCGCGGTCCACCCGCTTCGCGGCGGTCCGGGCGACGTCCACAGCCGTGGCCGCCGACTCGACCTCGGTCATCAGCACCCGTCGGGCGTAGTCGGTGTACGTCTCGACCGCCCCGTCCAGCGCCTCGGCGGTCCGGGCGAGGTCGGTGACGTTGCGGCGGTGGTCCTCGAGGTCCTCGAGCGGCTGGGCCGCGTCGTGCACCGCGTCCTCGGGCACCGGCGGCAGCGCCTCGCGCAGGGTGCGGGGCAGGTCGGTGTCGATGCGGTCGCCGACGCGGGGGTTGCGGACCTGGTGCAGCAGCCGGAAGTACGCCGTCGGGTCGACGCCGCCGAAGAAGCGGCGCGCGATCTCGGCGCGGTACTCGGCGGTCGACGTGAAGACCTGCCCGCGGTGGCCGAGCTCGGAGCGCAGCACGTCGATCGAGAACGGGACGTCGGCCTCGGTGAGCCGCAGGTCGATGCGGACCCGGCGGTCGGTGGAGAACCACCAGGTGGCGACGCGGTCGGTGCTGCGGTTCGCGCGGATGCCGCAGCCGACCGTGCGGTACTCACTCGGCCCGTCCTGCTGGCCGCGCTCGAACTCGATCCACAGGTAGCCGGTGCGTTGGGTGTCGTCGTGGTCCGACAGCATCCAGCTTCGCAGCACCCCGCGCTGCTCGCCCGCGGCGTCGATCTTGCGGACGTCCGCCTCGAGCAGGAACGGCAGCAGCATGTTCATCGCCGTCGACTTGCCCGACCCGTTGACACCCCGCAGGAGCAGGCGTCCGCCGGCGAACTCCAGCACCTCGTCCTGGTACTGGTAGACGTTCAGGATGCCGGCGCGGGAGGGCTTCCAGCGCAGCTGGTCGTCTCCCTGATCGTCTGCGGGCACCCGGAGGAGGGTACGGAGCAGGGTCTAGGTGCCCGCCAACCAGTCGGGGTCGCCGACGAGGTCCAGCACCTCGCGAGGCGTGTCCGTGAACCGCGGGTCGCCGGCGGCGCCGCGCTGCCACGTCAGCGCGCGGGCGATGACGCCGGCGCGGCAGGCGGTCTCGGCCCGGGCCCGGAGCTCCTCCCGTGTCCCGAGATCGCCGAAGACCTCGAGGTAGGCGTCGCGGGGTCGCGTGATCGCGGGGTGGGTCGCGCTGACCTGCAGCGTCCGACGCAGCGAGCCCAGGGCCACGAGCAGGCTCGCGAACGGGTGGGCGAGCACGGCGTCGCCCCAGTCGGCGAAGCGGCCGTCGCGCAGGACGTTGCCGACGTGCAGGTCCTGGTGGTCGACGGTGCTCGGGGCGGTGCCGTCGAGCTCGTGCGACCAGCGTCGTACCCGGCCTCGGTCGCCGTGGCCACCGATCGTCGCCAGGGCCTCGTCGTAGCGGGCCGGGAGCGCCGGCGGGGTGGCGTCGGGCACGCCGAGGTCCCGCATCGCGGCGAGGTGGGGTGCTGCGCGGCGCTGGAGGTCGGCGTAGCGGGGCAGGGCGGCGGTGAGCGCGTCCGACGGGTCCGGGTCGTCGTCACGCACGCTCGGGCCGGTGTCGGGCAGCAGCAGGCGGTGGCGCTCGACGTCGACGGCGAGCGGAGTCGCGACGGCGTCGGGCGCGAGGCGGGCGAGCAGCGCGTGCAGCCCGACCTCGGACGCCATCCCGGGTGCGGGCTCCTTGAGCCACACCGGCCCGTCGGCGGTCGGCACGCGCAGGACCGTCGACCAGGCCCGGTGGCGCTGGGTGACCTCGCCGGTGGGGTGGAGCCCGGTGACGTCCGCGACCCACGCGAGCACCTCGTCGCGCCAGGCGTCGGTCCCGCGGGTCGTCATCGCGCGCCAGTGTCCGGCTACCGTGCCGGGCGTGCTCGTCGTCCTGCCCCCGTCGGAGACCAAGGCGCCCGGTGGTCGCGGGCGCCCGCTCGACCTGGACGCGCTGTCGTTCCCGTCGCTGAACCCGACGCGCAAGGTGCTGGTCGACGAGGTCGTGGCGCTGGCCGCCGACCTCCCCGCCTCACGGGCGGCGCTGGACATCTCCGAGCGCCAGGACGACGAGATCGCCCGCAACGCCGCGCTGTGGACGTCGCGGACCGCGCCGGCGCTGCGCCGCTACACCGGCGTCCTCTACGACGCGCTCGACGCGGCGTCGCTGACCCCGGCGGCGCGGCAGCGGCTGGTCGTGTGCTCGGCGCTGTTCGGGCTCGTCGGCGGCACCGACCCGATCCCGGCGTACCGGCTGTCGGGCGGCAGCGCGCTCCCCGGGCGTGACGGGCTCCGGGTCACGTGGCGCCCGGAGATCTCGCCGCTGCTCGAGGACGCCGGCGACCTCGTCGTCGACCTGCGCTCCGGCCCGTACATGGCGCTGGGTCCGGCGCGCGGCGCCGTGACGCTCGACGTGCACAGCGAGGCGGCCGACGGCTCGCGGACCGTCGTCAGCCACGCCAACAAGTCCCACAAGGGCCACGCCGCCCGGCTCCTCGCGTCGTCGCGGCGACGCCCGAAGGACGCGGGCGGGGTGCTGGCGCTCCTGCGCGACGCGGGCCTGCGCGTCGAGCAGGCCTCCGACCACGCGCTCGTCCTCGTCGTCCCGCGCTGAGCGCTCCTCGGCGTGTCTCCCGGTGTGTCAGCGTGGCGGCCACGCTGACGTTCAACGTCAGTATTTCCGCCAGCTCGACCCGTTCAAGATCGTGGTGACTTTCCTGACGTCTGACGTCAGCGTGGCCGCCACGCTGACACAGCCCCGGTGCCTCGGCCCCCACTCGGCGTGTCGCGCGAGCGAGGATGTGGCGATCCTGGTGTCAGACGCCAGCGATGCCGCATCGCTGGTACAGCCGGCTAGGTACCGGCCTCCGCGAGGACGGCGTCGGCGAGGGGCGGCCAGGCGGCTTTGGCCCAGTCGCCGAAGGCGCGGTCGGCGAGGGCCACGAGCGCGAGCCCGGCGTCCGGGTCCACCCACAGGAAGGTCCCCGACTGGCCGAAGTGCCCGAAGGTGCTCGCCGAGTTGGTCGCGCCCGTCCAGTGCGGCGACTTGCCGTCGCGCAGCTCGAAGCCCAGGCCCCAGTCGTTGGGCTTCTGGTGCCCGAAGCCCGGGATCGTGCCGTTGAGCCCCGGGAACTGCACCGTCCTCGCCTCGGCCACCGTCGACGGGTGCAGCAGCGTCGGCGCCTGGAGCTCGGCCGCGAGGCGCAGGAGATCGTCGACGGTGGAGGTCGCGCCGTGCCCCGGCGAGCCGTCGAGGGTCGTCGCCGTCATCCCGAGGGGCGCGAGGACCGCCTCATGGAGGTAGTCGGCGAACCCGATGCCGGTGGCCTCCTCGATCGTGGCGGCGAGCACCTCGAACCCCGCCGACGAGTACAGCCGCCGGGTGCCGGGCTCGGCGACGACACGGTGCTCGTCGAACGCCAGCCCCGAGGTGTGGGCGAGCAGGTGGCGCACGGTGGAGCCCTCGGGCCCGGCGGGCTGGTCGAGGGTGACGGCCTCCTCCTCGACCGCCACGAGTGCCGCGGTCGCCACGAGCGGCTTGGTCACCGACGCGAGCGGGAAGCGGCGGTCGGCCGGCCCGTGGGTGCCGCGCACCGTGCCGTCGGCGGCGACCACCCCGGCGGCGGCGTGGTCGACGGGCCAGTCGTCGATCTGCGCGAGGCTCTGCACCCCGGCGACCCTAGGGGTCAGTCGGCGAGTGCATCGCGGGCCGCCGACGCCGCGTCGTCGAGCAGCGTGCGGGCGGCGTCGTACCCGCGCGGCTGGTTCGACAGGAGCACGACGACGTAGCGCCCGCCCGCGTCCGGGAAGCCCGTCGAGTGCAGGTCGACGCTCGACCCGAAGCAGCACAGCCACCCCTGCTTCGCGGCCGCCGTGCCGCGCCGGCTGGGGTCGAGCAGGCCGAAGCCCTGGTCGAACCCGTCGGCCGCGGTGGCCGGGGCCGCGGCGAGGGCCTGGAGGACGAAGTCGCGGTCGGCGGGGGCCAGGCGCGTGCTGACGTAGGCGTACAGCGTGGCCACGTCCTGCGCCGACGTCCGCACCTCGCCCCACTGGGAGGTGTCGTCGGGCGGGGTGGTCGACCCGAGCCCGAGCGCCGAGGCCACCCGGCGGATGCCCTCGGGGCCGTCGTAGCTCGACCACAGCGCGTTCATCGCCTCGTCGTCGCTGAAGGTGAGGGCGCGGCGGAACCGCTGCTCGTCGGCCTGCGACGTCTGCACCTCGCCGGCCTCGCGCCGGGTCAGGATGTCGACGATCGTGAAGAGCTTCGCCACCGACGCCGCCCGCAGCGGGGTGCCGCCCTCGCCGTTGGCGACGGTCTGGCCGGTGGTCCGGTCGAGCACCGCCACCCCGAGCGTCACGCCGCTGCGCTCCTCGGCCGCCGGCGCCGTGGCGTCCACCGCCGCCTTGGCCCGGGACGGGGGCGGGGTCGGCGCTGTGGTCGTCGGTGTCGTCGTCGTGGGCGCCGCGACCGGTGGGGGCGCGGGCGCCGGCGCGGGCACGGAACCGCACCCGGCCACCAGCGCCGCCGCGACGAGCGCGCCGGCGAGGCGGCCGCGACGGAGGATCACACGGTGATCCTCCGCCCGCCGGTGTGGGGTCCGCGCGACGGAATGCCCTTCTCCGGGCGACGTCACAGCGGCGGTCACGCCGCCAGCATCACCTCGTCGGCGCGCAGCGCGGCGACGACACGCTCGGTCATGGAGCGCTGGACGGCCCACTGGCGACCCGGCTTCGTACGAGCCGTCAGTCGGAGGGTCATACCGGACGCGGACAGCGACTCGACGCCGAGGACCTGCGGCTTGTCGAGGACGTCACCGCCGTGCCCGTTCTCGTCGATGGCCGCGACGGCGGCCTCCTCGGCGATCGTCGCGGCGTGGGTGACGTCGGTGTCGAGCGCCAGCGGGATGTCGAGGACGGCGACGGCGTGGTCCTGCGAGCCGTTGCCGACGCGCTCGATCGTGCCGTTGCGGACGTACCAGACCATGCCGGTCACGTCGCGGACCGTCGTGGTGCGCAGCCCGACGCGCTCGATGGTGCCGATGGCGTCGCCGAGGTCGACGTGGTCGCCGACGCCGTACTGGTCCTCGAGGAGCATGAAGATCCCGGAGAGGAAGTCCTTGACGAGGTTCTGGGCGCCGAAACCGATGGCGAGCCCGACGACACCGGCCGAGGCGAGGACGGGCGCGAGGTTCACGCCGAACTGCCCCAGGACCATCATGAACGCGGTCCCGAAGATCAGGATGGTGGCCGCGTTGCGGATCACCGAGCTGACGGTGCGCGCCCGCTGGGCGCGGCGCGCTGACCCGAAGGCCTGGATGCGGTCGGCGTCGGTCACGCCGCGGCGCTTGCGCAGGAGCGACAACAGGCCCGGCACGCCGGCGCCGTTGGCCACGTGGCCGATGACGCGGTTGATCACGAACCGGAGGATCACCGCGACGACCACGATCACGGCGACGGCGATGCCGGTGTGGATCAGGGCGTCGAGGGTCAGGGATTCGGGGGAGAACGGCACGGCAACCAACCTCGGGGAGCGGGGGAGCGGTGAGTGGGCGACCGGCCGGACACCGTGCCCGATCATCCGGACCCGTCGCAAACCGCCTGGGTACACGCGCGCTGAACGGACACGGTGAGATGGGTCGGGTCGGGTGGGTGTGAAACTCGGATGAGGGGTAGACAACCGGACATGGCGACCACCAGCGCTGGCACGACCCGGCGCGGCGACCGTTCCCCCCTGCTGGTCGCCCTGGCCGTGGGGGTGGCGCTGCCGGGCCTGGTCCTGCGGCTCGGGGGGCTGCACCTCTCGCCGCCGATCGACGCGCTCCTGTTCGGCGTCGCGATCATCGGCGCGGCGTTCCTGCTCTCCTGGGCCGCCGAGGCCGCCCAGGTCGACATCTCCGCCGGGCTGGCGATCGCGCTGCTCGCGCTCGTCGCGGTGCTGCCCGAGTACGCCGTCGACTTCGTCTTCACGATCCAGGGCGGCAACGCCTACGCGCAGTACGGGCCGACGTGTCTGCCACCGGGTTCCACGGAGCAGTCGCCCTGCGGGCTGGCGCTGGCCAACATGACCGGCGCCAACCGGATCCTCGTCGGCGTCGGGTGGGCGCTCGTCGTGCTGCTCGCCGCGATCCGGTTGCGCCGCGGCGGAGCCGACGCGGGCGCGCCGGGAGGCGCGGGGACGTCGCACCAGCCGGGACGCCCGACGACCGTCACCCTGCTGCGCACCGACTCGGTGCCGCTGGTCTTCCTGCTCCTCGCCACCGTCTACTCGCTGACCCTGCCGCTGCGCACCAGCATCACGCTCGTCGACACCGTGGTCCTCGTCGGCATCTTCGTGCTCTACAGCATCCGCGTCGCCAAGGCGCCAGCCGAGGACCCCGACCTCATCGGCCCCTCGGCCTGGGTCGGGCGCATGGAGGCCCCGCGCCGGCGCACCGGCTACATCGGGCTCTTCGTCGTCGCCGCCGTGATCATCGTGCTGTGCGCCGAGCCGTTCGCGGAGTCGCTCGTCGAGACGGGCACCGAGCTCGGCATCAGCCAGTTCTTCCTGGTCCAGTGGCTCGCGCCGCTCGCCTCCGAGGCGCCCGAGCTGCTCGTCGCCGGCCTCTACGCCTGGCGCCTGAAGACCACCGACGCCCTCGCCACGCTGGTGTCGTCCAAGGTCAACCAGTGGTCGCTGCTCGTCGGCACGCTGCCGATCGTGTTCGCGCTGTCCGCGGGTTCGCTCAACGGGCTGCCGGTCGACGCCATGCAGCGCGAGGAGCTCCTCATCACCGCGGCGCAGTCGCTCTTCGCGGTGGCGCTGCTGGTCACGCTGTCGATCAACGTGGTCGGCGCGCTGAGCCTGCTGGTGCTGTTCGTCGGCCAGTTCGTCCTCGCCGCGACGCTGCCCGCGCCCCTGCAGGAGCTCGAGCTGCTGATCCTCTCCGGCGTCTACGTCGGGGCGGCGATCGTGCTGTTCCTGCGCAAGCGCCACGACCTCGTGCGGCTCCTGCGCGACGGCCTGCGCACCCCGTACGCCGAGCTCGTCGACGCCAAGTGAGCGACCGCCTCGCCGTCATGCTGGTGCACGGCGTCGAGAGCGCCGGCGAGCAGTACGCCGCCCGCGCCACGGCGCTGCTGCGCGAGGAGTTCACCCGCATCGCCGGCGTGCCCGCCGACGACGCCCTGGTCATCAAGCCGGCGTTCTGGGCGCCGGTGTTCGAGCGCGGGCAGGAGGAGCTCAGCGACCGCATCACCGGGCGCGGCGCCCGCTGGCTGGTCGAGATCCTCGACGCCCTCGCGGCCCGCGCCAGCCAGGGATCGACGCCTGCCCTGCTCGCGGCGGCGTCGACGGCGGGCCTGCGCTGGCTGCCGGGCCTCGACGACGCCCACTTCCCGACGCTGCGGTGGCTGATCGTCCACTACCTCGGCGACGCCGTGGCCTACCAGTCGGGCGCCGACGGCACCGGGCACTACCAGCAGGTCCAGGCCGTGCTCGCCGGCGCGCTGCACGAGCTCGCGGAGGAGGCGGGCGGCGAGGCGCCGCTGGCCGTGCTCGGCCACAGCCTCGGCAGCGTCGTCTCCAGCGACTTCCTCTACGACCTGCAGGGCGGGGCTCCCCTCGCCCCGACGGCGGCGCGCATCCTCGGGGACACCCCGCTCGAGCAAGGCGAGACGTTCGGCTGGTTCTACACGCTCGGCAGCCCGCTGGCCCTGTGGGCGCAGCGGCACCCGGACTTCGGCAAGCCGCTGACCGTGCCGCACCCGGCCTTCGCGGGCCGGCACCCCCGCCAGCGCGGGGAGTGGGTCAACGTCTACGACCCCGACGACGTCATCGCCTCGCCCCTGCGCCCGCTCAGCGACGCCTGGGCCGGCGCCGTCCACGAGGACCGGCGCGTCGGCGTTGGCCCGTGGTGGCTCGGCTGGACCCCGCTCGCCCACCCGTACTACTGGAACGACCGCCGCGTCGTCACGCCGATCGCGTCGCAGCTGGCCCAGGCCTGGCACCGGCTGTAGAGCACCGGGCCCGGGCGAGCTCCGTCAGACCTTCGCCCGCTCCACCTGCTCGATGCGGTCCTCCGCCGCTTCCTCGGTCAGCTTGCGGCCGGCCTCGGCGTCGCGGGTGAGGTTCTCGCCGGTCTTGGGGTCGAAGACGTGGACCTTGCGGGTGTCGAGCCAGAACTCCGCCTCGCGCCCCTCGCGGATGCGGCTGGTGGAGTCGATCGACACCACGGCCTGGGTCCGCAGCTGGTCGGAGTCGAGCTCGCGCGAGAGCGCCTTGAGCTGCTCGGCGATCTCGGCGGGCGCCTCGTACGGGATGTAGGCGTACTGCGCGTCGCCGAGCCACTCGGTGACGTCCACCCGGGCGCTGAACGTCGTCCCGTGTGGCTTCTTGGCCTCGTCGACGAGGCTCGCGTCCTCGAAGTACTCGGGGCGGATGCCGACGAGCAGCAGGTCGTGGCCCTTGACCTTCTCGGCGCGCTCCGCACCCAGCTCGACCGTGCCGAACGGCGTCGAGAGGCTCGTGCCCTCGACGCTGGCCGGCAGGAAGTTCATGGGCGGCGAGCCGATGAACCCGGCGACGAACAGGTTGACGGGCTGCTCGTAGAGCTCGCGCGGCGACGCCACCTGCTGGATGACGCCCTTGCGCAGCACGCAGACGCGGTCGCCGAGGGTCATGGCCTCGGTCTGGTCGTGGGTGACGTAGACGGTGGTGATGCCGAGGCGGCGCTGCAGGCGCGCGATCTCGGTGCGCATCTGGCCGCGCAGCTTGGCGTCGAGGTTGGACAGCGGCTCGTCGAAGAGGAACGCGTCCGCGGACCGCACGATCGCCCGGCCCATCGCGACGCGCTGGCGCTGGCCGCCGGAGAGGTTGGCGGGCTTGCGCTCGAGGTGCTCCTTGAGCTCGAGGACGCCGGCGGCCTCCTCGACGCGCTTCTTCACCTCGCCGTCGGGCACCTTCGCCAGGCGCAGCGGGAACGCGATGTTCTCGAACACGCTCAGGTGCGGGTAGAGCGCGTAGTTCTGGAACACCATCGACAGGTTGCGGTCGCGCGGCGCCTTGTCGTTGACCCGGTCGCCGCCGATGACCATGTCGCCCGAGGTGATGTCCTCGAGCCCCACGATCATCCGGAGCAGCGTCGACTTCCCGCAGCCCGACGGCCCGACCAGGATCATGAACTCGCCGTCGGCGATGTCGAGGCTCACGTCGTTCACGGCGGGGAAGCCGTCGCCGTACTGCTTGACGATGTGGCTCATCTCGATCGAGGCCATGGCCAGTCGTTGTCCTTTCTTGAGAAGAGTCAGCCCTTCACGGCGCCGTTGGTGAGACCGGCGACGATGCGCCGCTGGAAGAGCAGGACGAGGAGCACGACCGGGATCGTGACGATCACCGCGGCGGCCGCGATCGGGCCGTTCGGTGACTCGAACTGCGAGGCGCCCGAGAACAGACCGAGCGCCGCGGGCACCGGACGGGCCGCTTCGGTCGAGGTCAGTGAGATGCCGTAGACGAAGTCGTTCCAGGCGAGGAAGAACGCGATGATCGCCGTGGTGAACACCCCGGGCGCGGCCAGCGGCACGATCACCTTGCGGAACGCCTGCCACGGGGTGGCCCCGTCGACCTGGGCGGCCTGCTCCATCTCCCACGGGATCTCGCGGAAGAAGGCCGACAGGGTCCAGATCGAGATCGGCAGCGTCAGCGAGAGGTAGGGGATGATCAGGCCGGGCCAGGTGTTGTAGAGCCCGATCTGGCGCCACAGGTTGAACAGCGGCGTGACGATCGAGATCACCGGGAAGATCGCCACCGCGAGCGCGGTGGACAGGATGAGCTTCTTGCCCGGGAAGTCCAGGCGGGCGATCGCGTACGCGGCGAACATCGAGAGCAGGCACGAGATGAACGTCGCGATGATGCAGATGCCGAACGAGTTGACCAGCGCGGGCAGGAAGAGCCCCGCCGCGTCGCCGACGAGGATCTGCTCGTAGTTGGCACCGGAGAACACGGTGGGCAGGAACTGGCCGTTCGAGATGTCGTCCGACGACTTGAACGACAGCGAGATGATCCACGCCACCGGGAACAGGCAGTAGACGACGATCAGCAGGCCGCCGATACCCCAGCCGACCTTTTCGCGGGTGGACACCGGCTACTCCCCTCGCGCCTGGGACAGGTCGACCTTGAAGCCCTTGATGAACAGGGCGCTGATCAGCACCACCGACAGGAACAGCAGCACCGACACCGCCGACCCCAGTCCGATCTCGACGCGCTCGATCGTCTGCCGGTAGGCGAGGAACGACACCGTCTCCGTGTTGTTCGCGCCGGCCGTCATGACGAACACGGAGTCGAAGACGCGGAACGCGTCCAGCGTGCGGAACAGGACGGCGACCATGATCGCCGCCTTCATGTTCGGCAGCGTCACCCGCCGCAGCCGCTGCCACCACGACGCGCCGTCGACCTTGGCCGCCTCCTGCAGCACATCGGGCACCTGGGCGAGGCCCGCGAGCAGCAGCAGCGAGATGAACGGCGTGGTCTTCCAGATCTCCGCGAGGCAGATGACGAACAGCGAGAGGCCCTGGGTGCCGAACCAGTCGGTCTCCGGGGTGGCGCCCAGGAACGAGAACCAGGAGTTCACGAAGCCCGAGTCGACGCTGAACGCGAACTGCCACGCGAACGCGGAGACCACGGTGATCACCGCGTAGGGGATGAGGATGACCGTGCGCAGGACCGGCCGCAGCGCCTTGAGGGCGTTGAGCATGACCAGGGCGAGCCCGAACCCGAGGACCAGCTCCACCGCCACGGTGACGACGGTGATGAACGTCGTGACGCCGAACGACGTCCACCACACCGAGTCGGTGAGGATCACGCCGTAGTTGCCGAGCCCGACGAACGAGGAGTTCTGCGGGTCGGTGAGGCGGTAGTCGAACAGCGAGTCGAAGACCGCCTGGACGATCGGGTACGCCGTGACCAGCAGCATCACGACGAACGCGGGGCCGGCGAGGTACCAGCCGAGCTTGCGCTCGGCCCGCGACTTGTCGTTGCCACGACCGCCGCTCGGGTCGACGGCACTGACCGGGCGATCGAGTGTGGCGCTCACAGCAGCGCCTCCTTCCGCAGCACCGCGGTGATGAGGGCCGTCGCGGCCTCGTTGGTGGCGCCCGGCGTGACCGAGCCCGGCGGGTGGAAGGTCCGCTGGATGCCGCCCGAGACCTCCGCGTAGTACGCGGTCTGGGGCCGCGGCGCGGCCAGGGTCAGCGACTCACGGATGGTCGGCGCCATCGGGAACTCCGCCAGCACCTCCGGGTCGTCGAAGACCGAGAGCCGCGACGACGGGTTGCCGTTCGAGACGAAGTAGTACGCGGAGTTCTCCGGGCTGGTGATGCAGGTCGTGGCCTCGTAGGCCAGGTCCGGGTGGTTGCTGAACGCGCCCACGCCGAGGTTGATGCCGCCGAGCGGCGGCGCGCTCGGCCGGTCCGGGAGCACGCGCGGGTAGAGCGTCCAGCCGTAGTCGTCGGGGACGGACTGCTGGAGCGTGCCCTCCTCGACCGCGGACTTGGCCTTCCCCCAGATGAACGGGTAATTGACCATGAACGAGGCGTCGCCGGACTGGAACGACTCGGCGTTGGTGTCCTCGTCGGCCGTCGGGAACCCGGGCGGCGCGACGCCGGCGTCGCCGTAGGTGCGCAGGACGCGGGCCGCCTCGATGCCGGGCGGTGCGGTGAGCCCCAGCTGGACGAGGTCCGGGTTCTCCTCGCCGACGTTGGTGATGATCGAGCCGCCGGCGGACTCGACGAGCGCGTTGACCCACACCGTCAGCGACTCGCCGCGCACGCCCTGGGCGGCGATCTGGGTGCGGTTCTGCGCGGCCGCCTGGATGATCCGGTCCCAGGTCACCGGCTGGTTCATGTCCAGCCCCATCGCCGCGACCGCGGACTTGCGGTACCAGAGCAGCTGGGTGTTGGCCCAGAACGGGACGACGACGAGCTGGCCCTGCCAGGTCGAGGCCTCGATCGAGCTGGGGACCCGGTCCTCCCGCGCGGCCGCCGCGACCTGCGGCGGCATCGGGGCCAGGAAGCCCGCCTGCGCGAACTCGGGCACGTAGGGCGGGTCGATGCTCATGATGTCGATCGACGAGTCGTTGGCCGCGAGGCGCCGGACGAGCTGCTGGCGCTGCTCGGAGGCCTGACGCGGCAGCGTCGACGTCGCGATCGTGTACCGGCCGCCGGCGGCGGCGGTGCAGCGGGCCGCGATCTCGGCCTGGCCCCCGTCGTCCGGGTTGATGTACCAGGTGAGCACCGGCGGGCCCGACGGCGCCGAACTGCACGCCGCGGCCATGGCCGCGATCACCGCGACGGCGAGGGCCACCGCGGTGAGCCGCCGACGTTGGTGGCGCATCGCTCTCCTTTCGGACACCCACACGAGAACTGGAAGCGCTTGCGGGTGGAGCGTGGTGATGCGGGTCTCACAAGTCAAGCACGAAGAGCGACGAACTGGTCGCACTAGGACGTCTGACACGGTCCGGTCGATGAGGGCCATTGCTGCTCTGGAAGCGCTTGCGGACCGGTGCCATGCTGACGTTGTGACCGGGGACACGCAGAGCTGGCGCCGTGCCGCGCCCGCCTCCCCGGTGACCCTCGACGACGTCGCGCGCCGCGCCGGCGTCTCGCTCGCCACCGCGTCGCGGGCCCTCGGCGAGCACCCGCACGTCGCCGCCGCCACCCGCGCCCGCGTCCGCGAGGCCGCCGAGGCGCTCGACTACGTCGCGTCCCCCGAGGCGGCGCGGCTCGCCGGCGGGCCGACCGGGCGCGTCGCGGTCCTCGTGCCGCACCCGTCACGGTGGTTCTTCGGCGAGCTCATCGAGGGCCTCGAGGCCGCGCTGCGCGCCGCCGACCTCGACCTCGTGCTCTTCCGCGTCGGCGGTCCCGAGGAGCGCGCCGCGTTCTTCGACCGCCTGCCGGCCCGCCGCAAGGTGGACGCGGTCGTGGTGCTCGCCGTGGCCGTCGACGACGCCGAGCACGCCCGGCTCGCGTCGCTGGGCGTCGACGTCGTGGTCGCCGGCGGGCGGGTGGCGCCGTACCCGTCGGTCGGCATCGACGACCACGGCGCCGGGCGCCAGGCGATGGACCACCTGCTCCATCTGGGCCATCGGCGGATCGGGCTGATCGCGGTGGACGACGACGCGCGGGCGTCGGCGTGGCGCACGGCCCTCGCCGACGCCGGGATCGAGCCCGAGGACGAGCTCGCGACCACCGTGGCGTGGGGCGGCGAGGGCGGCGCCGAGGGGATGGCGCGCCTGCTCGGGCTGCGCACCCCTCCGACGGCGGTCTTCGCCCACGACGACGAGACCGCGCTCGGCGCGATCCGCACCCTGCGCCGCGCCGGCCTGCGCGTCCCCGAGGACCTCTCCGTGATCGGTGTCGACGACCACCCGCTGGCCGCGCTGACCGACCTCACCACCGTCGCCCAGCCCGTCCGGGAGCAGGGTCGCCGCGCCGGGGAGCTCGTGGCGGCCGCACTGCGCGGCGACCTGCAGGAACCCCTCGCCGAGGTCCTGCCCACCCGGCTCGTGCTGCGCGGGACGACCTCACCTCCGGGAGCACCACGATGACCGCACCGGACCTGCGCCTGCGCGTCCCCTCGCCCGGCCTGATCGCCCTGCCCTGGGACCGGCCGCTGGCGTCGTGGGACCCCGCCGACGTCCCGCTGCGCGAGCTGCCCGTCGGCCCCAGCCGTCACCTCGTGCGGTTCGTCGAGGTCGACGGGACGCTCTGGGCGCTCAAGGAGCTGCCGCCGCGCATCGCGGGCAAGGAGTTCGACAACCTGCGCCACCTCGAGTCCGCCGGCCTGCCCGCCGTGCGCCCGGCGGGGCTCGTCACCCAGCCCGACCACGACTGCTCGATCCTGCTGACCCGGTACCTGACCGGCTCGTGGCAGTACCGCCGGCTGATCGCCCGTCTGCCCCCGAACCGTCCGGCCCAGCGCGCGCGGCTGTTCGACGCCATGGTCGGCCTGCTGGTCGAGCTGCACCGCCACGGCGTCTACTGGGGCGACTGCTCGCTCGCCAACACGCTGTTCTCCCGCGACGGCCAGCTGTTCCAGGCCTGGCTCGTCGACGCCGAGACCAGCGAGGTGCACCCGTCGCTGTCGGACGGGCAGCGGCAGATGGACCTCGAGATCCTCGTCGAGAACGTCGCGGCGGGCATGACCGACCTCGCCGCGAGCCTCCACCGGCCGCCGGAGATCGAGCCGCAGCTGATCGCCGAGGCGATGGAGCTCCCCGAGCGCTACGAGGCGCTGTGGAGCGTGCTGCACGGGCAGGCGCAGTTCGCGTTCGGCGACCGGTACCGCGTCGAGGGCACCGTGCGCGAGCTCAACGACCTCGGCTATGTCGTCGACGAGGTGAGCCTGGCGCCCGCCGACGACACGGCGGGCGGGATCGTGCGGCTGCGCGTGGCCGTCGGCGAGCGCAACCACCACGCCCGCTACCTGCGCGGGCTCACCGGCCTGGAGGTCGGCGAGGGCCAGGCGCGCATCCTGCTCGGCGACCTGCGGGCCACCCAGCGCGCGATCGCCCGCGAGCACCCCGAGCGCCGGGTCACCGAGGAGCAGGCGATCGCGAGCTGGCGCCACGACGTGCTGGCCCCGGGCATGCGCCGGGCCCACGCCGCGGTGCGCCACGTCGGCACGGCCGTGCAGGCCTACTGCGACCTCCTCGAGGTGCGCTGGCTGCTCTCCGAGCAGGCCGGGGCCGACGTGGGCACCGCCCGCGCGCTGGAGGCCCTCGCCGAGCGCGCGCCGACCGACTCCGCGGCGCGCTCGGTGGTCGTCGACACCGCCTCGGACATCCCCGTCGTCGAGGCGGACCCGGCGGTGCCGGACGTGCCTCCGGAGTGGTGATCAGCTCACGGCGAGCCACACCGCGGCGTCGGACCCCAGCCGGCCGTCCTCGAGCGGCACGCTCGCGAGCAGGACCTCGTCGTGCGCGGGGAGGTCGACGGGCTCGGGGCCGAGGTTGACCAGGCATGCGAACCCGGGCTCGCGGCGCAGGTGCAGCAGCGTGTCGCCGGGCGCGGACACCCAGGTCAGCTCGCCGTCGCCGAGCGCCGGGTGGGCCCGCCTCCGGTGCAGCGCGGCCCGGTAGAGCTCGAGCACCGCGCCGGGGTCGCCCTGCTGGCGGTCGGCGGCGTAGTCGGTCCACCCCGAGGGCTGCGGTAGCCACGGCGCCGCTGCACCCTCGGGGCTGAAGCCGGCCGACGCGCCGTCGGTGGCCGACCACGGGAGCGGCACGCGGCAGCCGTCGCGCCCGCGGACCGTGTGTCCCGAGCGCTCCCAGGTCGGGTCCTGCAGGGCGTCGGAGGGGATGTCCTCGACCTCGGGCAGCCCCAGCTCCTCGCCCTGGTAGACGTACATGCCGCCGGGCAGCGCGGCCTCGAGCACCAGGGCGGCCCGCGCGCGGCGGGTGCCGAGGGCGAGGTCCGGGGACTCGTCCGACGCCTGCGGCACCGCGGACGTCGGGACCTCCTCGGGCGCGCGCACGGGACGGCCGTAGCGGCTCGGGTGCCGGACGACGTCGTGGTTGGACAGCACCCACGTCGCGGGCGCGCCGGCGGCCCGGAGCCGGCCGGTGGTGACGTCGATCGTCTCGCGCAGCGCGGCCGGGTCCCAGGGCGCGACGAGGTAGTCGAAGTTGAACGCCGTGTGCAGGCGCCCGGGCGCGACGTAGCGCGCGAGGCGGTCCGGCGCCGGGGTCCAGGCCTCGGCGACGAACATGCGGTCGCCGGGGTACTCGTCGGCCACGCGCCGCCAGGCCTCGTAGACCTCGAGCACGCCGTCGCGGTCGACGAAGGGGTGCGTGCCCGGCGCGTAGGTGCGGCCGATGAGGTCGCGGGCGTCGGTGAGGTCGGGCAGCGCCGGGTCCTTGACCAGCCCGTGCGCGACGTCGATGCGGAACCCGTCGACGCCGCGGTCGAACCAGAAGCGCAGGACCGCCTCGAACTCGGCCGCGACCTCGGGGTTCGCCCAGTTCAGGTCGGGCTGGCCGGGGTCGAACAGGTGCAGGTACCAGGAGCCGTCCGCCACCCGCGTCCACGCGGGGCCGCCGAAGTGGGACTGCCAGTTCGTGGGCGGCTCGGCGCCGTCCGGACCGCGGCCGGGGCGGAAGACGTACCGCTCCCGCGCGCCCGGCTCGTCGGCGAGGGCGGCGACGAACCACGCGTGCCGGTCGGACGTGTGGTTGGGGACGATGTCGGGGATCAGCCGCAGGCCGTGCTCGTGGGCGTCGACGATCAGCTTCTCGGCGTCGCTGACGGTGCCGTACGCGGGCTCGATCGTCCGGTAGTCGGCGACGTCGTAGCCCGCGTCGGCCTGCGGGGACGCGTACCAGGGGTTGATCCACAACGCGTCGACGCCGAGGTCGGCGAGGTACGGGAGCTTCTCGCGGATCCCCGCGATGTCCCCGATCCCGTCGCCGTCGGCGTCGGCGAAGCTGCGGATGTAGACCTGGTAGATGACGGCCTCGCGCCACCAGGGCGTGTCTGTCACGCCCTCCACGATGCCTGACGGCCGCCGGCTCAGACGCGGGCCGTGGCGCGACCCTCCTCCTCGTCCTCGAACTCGTCGTCGACGTCCTCGTCGTCCTCGTCGTCCTCGTCGTCGAAGTCCTCCGGCGCGGGGATCTCCTCGAGGTCGGGCGCCTCGTCGATGCCCTCCGGCGCGCGGCGCTCACGGAGCCGCTCGGTGGCGCGGCGCAGCATCTCCAGCGCCTGCGAGGCGAGGCGGACGACGAACGCGAGGAACAGGCGCGCCTGCTCCAGGAGGAACGCGAACGCCGCGCCCGTGCGGCTCTGCCCCTCGGCGGGCTTCGGGGTGCGGGCCTGGGTGTCGGTGCTCTCGTGCAGGCGGTCGGCGAGCTGGTCGACCTTCTCGACGGCCCGGTCGGTGACGGCGGCCAGCACGCGGCCGGCGAGGACGGGGAGCATGCGGCGGGCGGCCTCGCCCAGGATCTGGTTGCTCATCTGGCTGGGGCGGGGAGCGGTGCCGTTGGTGGTCATCCCGCCTGACGCTAGGCGTGGATCACCGGGCGGACACTCCGCCGACGGCACCCACCCGCCGCGCACATGCGAGGTTCGCCGCCCGCATCCGGTGGCATCCTGGACACGATGCGACAGCCGGGGCGCCGTGAGCGGCTCGACGCCGCGCGCGAGCGTGACGGCGACGCCTGCCTGTGGTGCGCGCGCCCGCTGACCGGTGCCGTCGCGGCCACCACCGACCACGTCGTGCCCAAGGTCAAGGGCGGGCCGTCGTGGCTGGAGAACGAGGTCGCCGCGTGCCGCCGCTGCAACGGCGAGCGGGGAAACCGCGGGGCCGTGGACTGGCTCGAGGAGTGCGAGCGACGCGGGTGGTCGCCCGACGTGGCACGCCTCGAGCGGGTGCTGGCGTCGCTCGCGGCGGCGATCGTCGAGCGCGGGGGCCAGCGGCGGGCCCGTCCGCACCTGGACGCCCAGCTGCGGCGGCTGCGCAAGCGTCACCCGGCGGCGGCGTAGGCGGCGTCGAAGAAGACGAGCTCGAGGTCGACGGCACGGGTGAACAGCTCGGTCATGCGCTCCCGGGTCGTCCGGTCGGCGTCCCCGGCGACGCGGTCGGTCTCGCTGCGCAGCAGGTCGACCCACGCCGTGAACGCGGGGCCGCGGTGCAGGTCGATCCACTCGCGGTGCAGCCAGTCGTCGGGCGCGGCTCCTGGGTGGGAGGCCCAGTCGAGGTAGAGCCACTCGGCGACCAGCAGCACGGTCAGCGCGTCGCCGTAGGAGGTCGACCGCCGCGCCTCGTCCATCAGGTCGAGGAAGCCCCGGGTCGCCGGCAGCGGATCGGTTGGAGCCGTCGCGCCGAGGCGGGCGAGCGCGCGGTCGAAGTAGTCGTTCTCGTCCCCCGCGACCAGCCCGAGCTGGCGGGCGATCGCGAGCCGGGGAGCGGTGCGGTCGGCGGACGCGACGGCCTCGCCGAGCAGGGCGACGAAGCGGTCGAGGAACAGGGCGTCCTGCGCGAGGTAGCGGGCGAGCACGGCGTCGTCGACGGTGCCGGCCCAGAGCTCGTCGACGAACCGGTGCCCGACCGCGGCCTCCCACGTCGCCGCCGTGGCGACCCGCATGTCGTCGGCGAAGCCCACCGGACCTCCTCGCGTCGCACCGAGCTGGCGGATTTCCTGACGTTCAACGTCAGCGTGGCCGCCACGCTGACACACCCCGGACATGGCGCGGCCCGGGCATCGGCGGGCGGGGGCTTCCGCCGATGACCGGGCCGCGTTCGGGCATCCCGGCGCGCGGGGTGGTGTGCGCCGGGAGAACGTCTCTAGCGGGCGAACGTGTCGGGGTCGGGACCCAGACGCTCCGCCTTCTCCATGCCCTCGATCTTCTGCATGTCGTCGTCGGTGAGCTCGAAGTCGAAGATGTCGAAGTTCTCGCGGACACGCTCGGGCGTGACCGACTTCGGGAAGATGATGTTGCCGATCTGGACGTGCCAGCGCAGCACCACCTGCGCGGCGCTCTTCCCGTGCGCCTGCGCGATCTCGCCGAGCTCGGGGGCGTCGAGCAGGCCCTTGCCCTGGCCGATCGGGCTCCACGCCTCGGTCTTGATGCCGTGGCGCTCGTGGTAGGCGCGCAGGCCGGCCTGCTGCATGTGCGGGTGGAGCTCGATCTGGTTGATCGCCGGCACCGTCTCGGTCTCCTCGAGGAGCCGGTCGAGGTGGTGCGGCTGGAAGTTCGAGACGCCGATCGTGCGGACCTTGCCGTCGGCCCGGGCCTCCTCGAAGCCCTTCCACGTGTCGACGTAGAGGTCCTTGCCCGGCAGCGGCCAGTGGATGAGGTAGAGGTCCACGTGGTCCAGGCCGAGCTTGGAGAGGCTCTCGTCGAGGGCCTTCTGCGCGTCGACCCGGCCGTGGTTGCCGTTGTTGCACTTCGTCGTGATCCACAGCTCGCCGCGGTCGATGCCCGACTTGGCGATGGCCTCGCCGACCTCGGCCTCGTTGCCGTACATCTGCGCCGTGTCGATGTGGCGGTAGCCGACCTCGAAGGCCGTCTGCACCGACTCCGCCGTGTCCGACGGGTCGATCTGGAACACGCCGAACCCCAGCTGGGGGATGACCGTGCCGTTGTTCAGCTCGATACCGGGGACATCGCTCATGTCCAGCGGTTACCCCGGGTGGTCCGGAACTCAACCACCCGGGGACACCCTGCTCAGGCCTCCGCGAACGCACCCAGCGTGCGGTCGGGGCGCACGCCGGCGAACGAGCGGTGCCACGTCCGGTAGTACGCGACCTCCTCGTCGCTGCGCAGCTCCCAGCCGTGCTCGACCGTCGGGGGCTCCGCGTTCTGGGCGCCCTCCTTGGCCTTCTCCTTCTCGACGAGCTTGGAGAGCACGTCCTTGGCGCCGGAGCCGTCGCCGAACTGCTCCTTGCCGCGCCAGATGATGTCGAACGGCACCATCCCGTCGAACGCCTCGCGCAGCAGCTGCTTCTCCACGCGGTCGTGGATCTTGAGCTTCCACTCGGCGGGGAGGGCGAGCAGCTCGCGCATCACGGTGGCGTCGAGGAACGGCACGCGGGCCTCGAGGCCGTAGTTCATCGTGGTGCGGTCGCAGCGCTGCAGGTTGAGCTCGTGCAGGCTCTCGATCGACCGGACGAGCTCGGCCTGCAGGGCGTCCGGGGTCGAGAACTCCTCGCTGTGGATGTACTCGTAGCCGGCGAAGAGCTCGTCGGCGCCCTCGCCGGTGAGCACGACCTTGACGTGCTTCACGGCCTCGCGGGCCAGCAGCAGGTTCGGCACCGCGGAGCGCACGAGCGCCGGGTCGAAGTGCTCGATGACCGTGACGGCCTCGTCGAGCGCCTCCTCCAGGTCGTCCGCGGTGGGGACGATCTCGTGGTGGTCGGTGCCGAGGAAGTCGGCCACGGCGCGGGCGGCGAGCAGGTCGGCGGAGCCCTCGGTGCCGACGGCGAAGGTCGGCAGGCGCTCGCCCTTCTCCTCGGCGACCTTGGCGGCGACGGCCGCGACGATCGCGGAGTCGAGCCCGCCGGAGAGGAACACGCCGACCGGCACGTCGCTCATCATGTGGCGGCGGATCGAGTCGGTGAGGACGTCGCGGATCTGGCCGAGGTCCTCCTCGGTCCACTGCTTGTCCGGGGCGTTGCGCGCGGGGCGCACCTCGACCGGGACGGCGTCGGCGAAGCGCACCATGGCGCCCTCGGCGACGTCGCTGCCGGCGATGCCCGGCGTCCACACGTGCCCGGGCGGGAAGGCCTCGACGAAGGGCTGGTCCTCGGGGTCGAAGGCGCGCAGCTCGCTGGCGAAGATGGTCACGTCGTCGAGGCGGGCCCAGTACAGCGGCTTGATGCCGATCGGGTCGCGCGCGACCGCGCCGCGCCCGTCGGTGTGGGCCATCGCGAGCGCGAACATGCCGCGCACCTCGTACAGCGCGGCCGAGCCGTCGCGCAGCACGAGCCGGAAGGCCGACTCGGTGTCCGAGTCCGTCGCGAACCGGACCTCGGAGAGGACGTCGCGGATGTCCTCGTGGTTGTAGATCTCACCGTTGCCGACCACGTAGGCCGAGTCGGTGTCATCCGCGATGGGCTGCTTGCCACCGCTGACATCCATGATCGACAGGCGCTGGTGGCCGAGCCACGCGTTCTCCAGCTGCACCCGTCCCGTGTCGTCCGGTCCGCGGTGGTGGATCCGGGCGAGCATCCGCTCACACTTCTCGGGGTCGATGACGCCATAGGCGGCGACGATTCCGCACACGTGTGTTCACGTTCCTCGTATCGGGGTCGCTCTCCACATAACCACGATGGATGCAAGACACGCACCGCAACGGGGTCTGTGTCACGTGGCCTTAACGGTCAAGCAGCCCGATCTCCACGCCGCGTGTTTGATCCGTCACCGCCAGGCGAACACCGGTTGCTCGAGCCCGTCGACGCGCGTCGAGCGCCCGTGGAGCGCGACCTCGCGGAACTGCAGCAGCACCGCGCCCGTCGGGGCGTGGATGAAGTGGCCGACGAGCGGCATCTGGACGACGGGCCGCGGCGACTCCTCGATCGTCAGGTACCGCGGGTCGACGTCGAGCTCGTCGTAGGTGACGTGGAAGAGCTCCGCCACCTCGTCGGGCGAGGGCACGAGGTCGGCCACCGCGCCGGCCGCCGCCATCACCACCGGCGTGATCACGAAGCCGGACCGGGTCGGGTAGTCGTCGAGGAGGCCCAGGACGGCGTCGTCGCCGAGGCGCAGGCCCAGCTCCTCGTCGAGCTCGCGTCGCGCGGCCGTGACGACGTCCTCGCCGGGGTCGACCGACCCGCCCGGGAGGGCGAACTGCCCGGGGTGGTCGCGCAGCCGCGACGTCCGCCGGGTGAGCAGCACGCCCGGTCCGCGGTCGGGGTCGTCGAGCACGACGACGGCGACGGCGGCCGCGCGCAGGTCGGGGCGCTCGGCGACGCGGCGCTCGTCGCGGTCGTGGTCGCGGACGCGCGCGGCCACGTCGGCCGCGGTGGCGGTCGTCATCCGGGGCGACTCATCGGGCCGTGGTTCATCCCCAGAAGATGCCGGTCGGGTCCGCGTCGACGATGTCGAGCAGCGGGGCGGGGGAGCTCGCCTTGGTCTCGTCGGGGTAGCGGTGCCACCGTCCGCTCGAGTCCGGCCAGAGCAGGATCCAGCGCTCCTCGTCGGGCACGAGGCGCAGCTGCGCGATCGGCTCGGTGGTCCACCCGCTGCCGAGCTCGGGGAACACCGGGGAGCGGCGGGCCGAGATGGTGATGCGGCCGGCGCGCTCGGTGTAGGAGATGCGGACCTGGTCGCGCTGACCCTCGGGCACGCGGCGCGCGCACCACTGGCGCACCATCGCGCGGTGTTCGTCGGCGACCTCCACGCCGCTCACTGTGACACGCGCGCCCCGGCGGCCGGGAGTGGGCCGCACCACGGAAGTCCGGTGGCGTCCGATCAGCACCCGGTCCGGGTGGGGCCGGTGGGCCCTGCCAGCATGCTCGGCGAAGTGGAGCGTCGAGAGGGGCCGTCGGTGACCGCAGGACTCGAGCGGGCGGGCCGTGCACTGGCCGCGACGACCGCGGGCCTCGGGCTCGTCCTGGGCGTCGCGGCGTGCGGCGGCGGCTCGTCGGAGGCACCGGCCCCGGCGGGAGCGAGCGCACCGGCCGCCTCGGCCGCGCCCGCCACCCCCGACCCGGCCGTCAAGCCCTACTGCGACGCCATCACCCGCGTCCAGACCGAGCAGGCCGCGCCCGGCGCCGGCGGCAACGGCGTGCTCCCGTCGTCGGACGAGGCCCGTCGCCAGGTCGCCGACCTCGTCGCCACCGCCCCGCCCGAGATCGCGGGTGAGTGGCGCACCGTGCAGAGCCTCACCGAGCAGGCGCTCTCGTCGCTCGCGGAGACCGGCGGCGACCCGACCCGGATCGACCGCGCCGAGCTCGAGCGCCTGCAGCGCGAGGCCCAGCCCGCCGTGACCCGCATCCAGCAGGTCACCCAGGAGCGCTGCGGCATCACCTTCCGCCCGCCCGGCTGAGCGCCAGGTGTCGCGGCAAGCCGGTTCGACACCTCACGCTCCTTCGTCGCGTGACGTATCGACGTGCGGCGCCGCGCTCCGAGCTCCGCGTGGATTACGGTCCGCGAGTGACCGTGAGCCGCTTCCCCGTCGTCGAGCTCGACGACCTCCCGGACGACCTGCGCGAGCGCGTCGGCGCGATCGCCGAGCGCTCGGGGTTCGTGCCCAACATCTTCCGGGCGCTCGGGCACCGGCCCGCCGAGCTGCGGGCGTTCCTCGACTACCACGACGCGCTCATGGAGCGGGAGTCGCCGCTGTCGAAGGCGGAGCGCGAGCTGGTCATCGTCGCGACGTCCGGCGCCAACCACTGCACCTACTGCGTGGTGGCCCACGGCGCGATCCTGCGCATCCGCAGCAAGGAGCCCGAGATCGCCGACCACGTCGGCATCAACCCCTACGGCGCCGAGCTCGACCCGCGCCGGCGCGCCATCGTCGACCTCGCGCTCGCCCTCGCGCTGGACTCGGCGTCCCTGTCCGAGGACGACCTCGACGGCGCCCGCGACGCCGGGCTCTCCGACGAGGAGATCTGGGACATCGGGGCCATCACGGCACTCTTCGCCATGTCGAACCGCCTCGCCCACCTCACCGCGCTGAAGCCGAACGCCGAGTTCTTCGGCATGGGCCGCGAGCCGCGGGGGTAGGCCGCGGCCATGACGGTCGCAATCCTCGGTACCGGGATCATGGGCGCGGGCATGGCCCGCAGCCTGCTGCGCGAGGGCCACGACGTGACGGTGTGGAACCGCAGCACGGAGAAGGCCGAGCCCCTCGCCGACGACGGCGCCCGGGTGGCCGAGACGGCCGCCGACGCCGTGGCCGGCGCGGACGTCGTGATCACCATGCTGTTCGACACCGACGCGGTGGCCCAGACGATGGAGCCGGTGCTCGCGGGGTTCCGCGACGGCGCGGTGTGGGTGCAGGCGAGCACCGTGGGCATCGAGGGCACCGACCGGCTGGCGAGCCTCGCGCGCGACGCCGGCGTCGCGTTCCTCGACACCCCGATGCTCGGCACGAAGGCGCCCGCCGAGAACGGGCAGCTCGTCGTGCTCGCCTCGGGCCCGTCGTCGCTGCGCGAGCAGGTGCAGGCGACCTTCGACGCGATCGGCTCGCGCACGCAGTGGGTGAGCGAGACCGTCGGCGACGCCAGCAGGCTCAAGCTCGCCATCAACGCCTGGATCGGCGTGATGGTCAACGGCATCGCCCAGTCGATCGCGCTCGCCCGCGGGCTGGGGCTCGACCCGCAGCAGTTCCTCGACGCGGTCGACGGCGGGGCCGTCAACGCGCCGTACGTGCAGCTCAAGGGCAAGGCGATGATCGCCGGTGACTACACGCCCTCGTTCGAGCTCGACGGCGTCATCAAGGACACCGACCTCATCACCGCGGCGCTGCGCGAGGCCGGGGTCGACACGACGCTGGCGACCGCGGTCCGCGACCGCCTCGCCGCCGCGTCCTCCGACGGCCACGGCAGCGAGGACATGGCCGCCGTCGTCCACGCCTATTGAGGTGCGCTCCGCGCAGGTGAGCACTTTCGACGGCTATAGCCGTCGAAAGTGCTCACCTGCCGTCAGGCACCCGGCGTGTTGTTGGCGAGGTCGAGGGCGTACTGCGGCCAGAAGTCGCCGGCCGACGGGGCGCCGCGGCAGTCGCCGTCGGAGTCGCCCGGCTCCTTGACCCACAGGTACGCGGCGACGCGCTGCGAGCCGGTGTCGCGGGTGGGCGGCGTGCCCAGCGCGCGGCCCGGCGGGTTGCACCACGACGGCTGCTCGGGCCCGTCGTAGCTGCCGTTGCCGTTGCGGCTGGTGTCGATGACGAAGCGGGCGCCGCCGAGCTGGTTGGAGACGCGCTCGCCGTAGGCCTGCACCTGCTGGGTGTTCATGAAGTTCGAGACGTTGAGCGCGAAGCCCGCCGCGTCCTCGACACCGGACTTGCGCAGCCCGTCGACGAGCTTGCCGGTATCGGTGACGAAGCCGGGGTTGCCGGCGTCGATGTAGACCTCGCCGCCGGCGCGGGTCAGGGTCTGGACAGCCTGCGAGAGCAGCTCCTCGCGGCCCTCCTGCTCGCCCTCGCCCTCGCAGTTGGTGAGCGTCTGCGGCAGGGCGTCCGGCTCGAGGATCACGACCGAGCGGGTGCCGCCCATGCCGCGGGCGAACGAGTCGAGCCACTCGCGGTACTGGCCCTCGTCCTCCGCGCCGCCGCTCGAGTAGAGCCCGCAGTCGCGGTTCGGGATGTTGTAAGCGGTGAGGACCGGCGTGCGGCCGGCCGCGCGGGCCTGCGACACGACGCCCGACACCTCGCCCTCGACCCCGCCGAGCTCACCGGTGGGCCAGATCGCGACGGGCTGGCGCGCGATCTTCTCGAGCGCCGCCGCGTCCTCGGTGCGTCCCTCGGAGCGCCACTGCTCGACCTGGCGGGCGGCGGACGACGCCGGGTCGACCCAGAACTCGGAGGCCGCCGGGGGGACCGGCGGGCCGCCCTCGGTGCCGCCCTGGTCCGAGCCGCCCGAGCACGCCGACAGTCCGAGCGCGGCGATCGCGACCAGTGCGCCCGCCGCGAGACGTGTCCTCGTCAACCGTCCGGCCCCGCGGTGCGTGTCCTGCTTCATCGATCCCGTCCTGCTCCGGTGTCTCGTGCAGCCGTGTCTGGTTCGGCCTCGTGGTGTGCCGTGGAGGTCCTGGGCACTCGTCCGTACGGAGTCAGGCTCCCAGGCCACCCCGTGGAGCCCGTGTGGGGGTCGCGACCGCCCGTCGCCGCGAGCCCGCCGCTCGGCGGCCCGCACCCGGTCCCGGCCCCTGCCGGGACCCGGCGGACGGCTCCGGACGCGACCGAGGTCACGCGGCCGCCGCGCGCCCGGGCTCGGGCACCTCGATCCAGCGCCCCACCGACGGCACCCCGCGGTCGTCGAGGAGGAAGAGCATGTAGCGCCCGGGCGGGGCGATGGTGCGGTCGTCGGGCAGCGTGACCGAGACCCCGGCGGCGGTCTTCGTCATGTCCAGCGCGATCGAGCGCTGGTGGGTGTCGGTGACGTGCGTCGACGCCATCGGTGCCATGAGCCGGGCACTCTGGATGCGCGCCGCGTCGGGGCTGGCCACGTCGATGGTGGCGCCGAGCGCCGCGCGGGGCGGCGCGTCGGAGACCTGCGGCTGCGGGCCCCGGAACAGGTACGGCGGCGTGTAGATCTCGATGCGCTGCTCGAAGGTGCCCGGGATGGTGTTCGCCAGGTCGTTGAACAGCGGGTCCGAGCCCACGACCATCACGCGACCGTCGGGCAGCAGCATGCTCGCCGAGTGGTAGTTGCGGCCGACCGCGGGGTCGGCGGCGTAGTCGAGCGTGTTGGTCTGCGGCTTGTAGATGCGGGCGTTGTGGTTGTTCGTGTCGCCCTTGCCGCGGTAGTCCCGCGACCCGTTGCTGATCAGCATCGTGTCGTCGGGCAGCGTCGTGAGGTTCGGGTAGCGGGTGCCCTCGGGCAGCATCGGCCCCGGCTGCCACGTGGGGTTCGGGGTGTCGAGGTCGATCGTGTCGATCCGTGCCGTGGAGCGCGGGCTCTCGCCGACGCCGCCGCCGCCGACCACCGCGATCCGCTGGTCCTGCACCGGGCCCGCCCACGCCGAGCCCGCCGTCTCCAGCAGGTCCGGGTCGCGCATGCCGGGGATCGGCGTGAGGACGTTGTTCTTGAGGTTCCAGAACCCGGGGACGCGGCCGGCCTCGGCGGGCCCGTAGCCGGAGTTCGCCCCCGAGTAGAACAGCATGTCCTCGCGCGCGGTCTGGAAGAGCGCGGGGTAGGTCGGGAAGTACTGGGTGAGGTCCTTGCGCTCGGTCCACGTGCGCGTGACCGGGTTGTAGATCTCGTTCTGCCCGTTGAGCACCTCGCCGGTGCCGTCGAGGCCCGATACCGCGATGACGCCGCCGTCGGAGAGCCCGGTCAGGGTCGGGTACCAGCGCTTGAACACCATGTCGCCCACGCGCTCGTAGGACTCGGTGTTCGGGTTGAACTCGTAGGTCTGCTCGATGCCCTGGTAGTTCTGCTTCTTGAGCGTCATCGCCTGGCCCAGCGCGTAGACGTTCTGCGCGTCGGCGGCGGGCACGCCGCTCACCGAGTACTGGCGCGGGCCCTCGAAGACGTAGCCGGGGCCGGGCTCGACGGCCTCGGCGAACACCGTGGTCTCGCTGGCGGTCACCGTCGCCCCGCGGCGGGTGGCGACCTTCGTCGCCGGCTCCACGGTGAACGGGTGGGTGGCGCGGTAGACCAGGCCCTCGGGCGAGCGGAACTCGGTGCCGGCGGGGAACGGGATCGGCGCCGAGTCCGGGTCCTCGTTCTTGACGATCACGCCGCCGCCGGCGTTGGTGACCGCGCCGTCGAGGCGCTCGTAGCGCTGGGTGCCGCCGGCGACGAGCAGGTTGCCCGAGGCGAGGAACGTGTGCCCGGAGCAGAACATGTCGTCCGGGGTGGGGACGACGCGGCTACGGCCGGTCGCCGGGTCGTACACGAGGCTCTTGAACGTCCCCGCGTTGAACATGTCCTCCTTGTTGCCGGAACCGGCGATGAGGAGGATGCGCCCGGTCGGCAGGACCGCCGCGTGGATCGCGTTGACCTTCTGGTCGTCCGGGAGCTCCAGGACGTCCCACTTGCCGAACTGCTCCTTGTACTCCTGGCTGTTGATCAGCCGCTGGTGTCGGAGCTCCGAGTACCACGCCCACGCGGGCGGCACGTTCACGCCGAGCATCACGGCGGGGACGATGACGAGGAGCAGGAATCGCTTGACCCGTCTGGTCAGTCCCTGCCCGATCAACTCGCCTCCGTTCGTCGCCCTTCGATGTCCGGCGGCATCCCGGCACCGGAGTGCTGGGCGGGCCCGGCCACCGCGGCCAGTGCCACCACGCGTACCGCGACCGTCGGGGCGTTCACCGAGACAGCGTCGGACGTGCGGGGTCCACCGTCTCGTCCGTCGTGTCTCTTTGCTGTTTCGTTACTGATGCTAGACCCAGTCGAGACCGGGATCACCGGCTGGACACCGTCCGCCTCGAGCTCGGCCGCGGTCGACAGCAGCATCGGCGGGCGCTCACGCCGCGGACCGGGCCGCGGACCGCGGGTCCGCGTCTCGTCCGGACGGGGGGTGGGGCTGGGCGTGGGCGGGGTGGGACGACCGGGCTGGCCGTCCGCGCGCACGTCCGGCCGGGGGGCGCCGGGGCGCGCCGGTCCCTGGTGCTCGGCCGCGGGCGCCACGTACCGGCCGCCCTGCTCGGCGGCCGCGGGGCGCTCGGCCGGGCGGTCGCCGGGACGCTCGCCGGGCCGCTGACCCGGCGCCGCGAACGGGCTGGGCCCGGGGCGGGGCGTGGGCGTCGGGCGGGGGCGCGACCCGGGCGGGGTCGGGCGCGGGGCGGGCGGCGGGGCCGCCCCCGGCGTCGGCATCGGCGGGCGCCCGGCGGGGCGCTGCTGGCCGGGCTGACCGGGCTGCGGCTGACCGGGCTGAGCCGGCTGCTGGCCCGGCTGCTGCTGACCCGGCTGCTGCTGACCGGGCTGGGGCGCCGGACCCGGGTGCGGGGTCGGCCGGGGCGCGGGCTGCTGGCCCGGCTGGCCGGCGGCCGGCGCGGCGGGCGCGGCCGGGCGGCGCCGGTCGCGCGGCACCGGCGACGGCGCCGGGTCGATGCCACGTCCGTCCTCGGCGCGCCGGCGGCCGGGGGTGGGCCGGGCGTCGGGACGCTCGTCGGGCCGGCGCGGCGCCGGCGACGGGGCGGCGCCGTCGCGCTGGCGGTTCGCGAGCGAGGAGGTCCGCACCCAGCCCGCGGGCAGGTCGCCCTCGAGGGCGGCCCCCGCGTACGCCGGCGCCGGCTCGGCCGTCTCCGGGCGCTGGGAGCGCCGCGTCGCGCTGCCCGCCGCGAGCAGGGCGTCGAGGGCCGCGCGCTCGAGCGACTCGGTGGTGACCCCGGACCGTCCGTCGGCGAGCACCGGCGCCGACTCGATGGCGGGCTGGCGGCCGACGATGCGCTCGACGAGACAGAGGATCGGTGGCGCGAGGCAGGCCGCGAGCGCGACGGCGGGCCACAGGAGCACCGCCGGGGTCGCGTAGCCCTGGATGATCGCGAGCACGATCGCGCCCGCGAGCAGCGCCGCCCACTGGAGGTGGCGCCGGAACGTCAGGATGTGGTCCGCGCTCGAGGACAGGCCCTTGGGCGTGACGACGAACTTCGCGGGCAGGCGCAGGATCGTGGCGATCAGGGACGCGGCGAAGATCGGTGCCGCGAAGATCGACATCAGCATGCCCTTGACGCCCGAGGAGCCCTCGGCCTCGTAGGGGCTGACGTTGTAGCGGCGGTTGCGCAGGTAGACCCACAGCTGGAACGCCGTGGCGTCGACGTAGAGCGCCAGCCAGAGCTGGACCGGCACGACCACGCCCTGGACGCCCAGGGCCAGGAAGAGGCAGGCGTTGACCGCCCCGAGGACCCACCCGATCGCCATCGACGGGTAGAAGGTCGTGATGAGGATGTAGTGCAGCGCGCGGCCCGGCGACAGGCGCGGCAGCCGCAGCAGCATCTCCTTGAGCAGCACCTCGAACGTGCCGCGCGACCAGCGCATCTGCTGGCTGAAGAAGTCGCCCCAGGACGACGGGCCCTCGCCGACCGCGAGCACGTCGGGCGTGTAGACCGACTTCCACCGGCGCTTCGAGGCCGGGTTGCGGCGCGTGTGGAACTTCAGCCCGGTGGCCATGTCCTCGGTGATCGAGTCGGACAGGCCGCCGATGCCCTGCAGGGCGCTGATGCGGATGGCGTTGTTGGTGCCGACCAGCATCGCCGCGTTGTAGCGGTTGGCCGCGCGCTGGATCAGCGAGTGGAACGGGAACTGCTGGGACTCCGCGGCACGGGTCACGAACGTCTCGTCGTTCGCGTAGCACTGCGGGCCGACGACGTAGGCGACGTCGGGGTCGCGGAAGTACCCGAGGATGCGCTCGGCGTAGTTGGGCAGCGGCACGTGGTCGGGGTCGACCGAGAGGAAGACCTCGTAGGAGGCGCCGTGCTCGGCGACCCAGGCGTTGTAGTTGCCGTGCTTGGTCTTCGCCTTGAAGGCGCCCTTGCGCTGGTTGTACTGCGCGATGCCCTTGCGGGTGAAGTGGTTGACGCCGAGCTCGCGGCACATCGCCTTGACGTCGTCGTCGTCACCCTCGTCGAGGATCCAGACGTCGAGGATGCCGTCGTACTGGATGCGCAGCGCGGCCTGCAGCGTCCCGCGCACGACGTCGATCGGTTCCTTGCTGGGCACGATCGTCGTCAGGAACGCGATGCGCCGGTCCGGTTCGGGCGGCACGGGGACGGGGTCGCGCGCGATGACCGAGGCCAGCGACAGCGACAGCACGTTGATCAGGCGCAGGAGCTCCATCAGCCCGATCGACCCGATCACGACCCAGTTGGCGTAGATCGCGAAGTCGGACCCGATCACCGGCGGCCGGTGCGAGGGGTGCAGGAGCCAGAGGAAGAAGAGGGCCTCGAAGGCGAAGTTCAGGCCGGCGACGAGCAGCGACCGGGCGACGCGGCCACGGCCGTGCACCGCGTCCACGCCGCGGTAGGCGACGCGGTAGGGGCCGTCGGCGGGATCCGGCTCGCGGATCGGGCCGGCCAGCTGGGAGAACTCCTGGATACGACGGCCGACGACGAGTTCTGACTCGTCGACCTCGTCCGGGGGTCGCTCGGCAAGAAGGGTCATCGGCCGTTTCGTCTCGATCCTCGCGACTGCACCGACCACACCGCACCGGCGATCGTCACGAGCCTCCCGTCGTCGTCCTGCCCCTCGCGGGTCCGCGCGAGAGCGGTACCGCCGACGTGCCGTCCTCCTGCCCGGTCATCGGTCGTCCCGAGCCGCTGGTGTTCCACCGGCCCCGGAAACGGTAAGGCCATCACCCACCGTGCTCACCGAGGGGGACGGTTGTTGGTCCATCCCGTTGTCGACGACCAGCAGCATCGCCGAAAATTCGCCCGACCGGGCGAAGCCGGGCGGACTCCACACCCGGATCCGCCTATCCGGGGACGATGACGGACGGTAGTACCTCAGCGACCGCGCGCCGCGGCCGGTGCCAGCTCGTGGCGGCGGACGACGGCCAGGGCACCGTCGCGGACCTCCGCGGTCATGTAGGTGCACGCCGGCTGGCGGCGGCGCTCGGTGGGCGACCCCGGGTTGAGCAGCCGCACACCGCCGGGGGTCGTCGAGTCCCACGGGATGTGGCTGTGCCCGAAGACGAGGACGTCGACGGGGGTCTCGCCGCCGGGCCCGAAACGGACGTCGGCGCGCCGCTCGCGCCCGTCCGCGGCGCCGGTCTCGTGCGTGACCGCCAGCCGCAGCCCGCCGACGTCGGCGACGGCGGTCTCGGGCAGGCGGGCGCGCAGGGCGTCGCCGTCGTTGTTGCCCCAGCACGCGACGAGACGCGCCGCCCGCTCCTCGAATGCGTCGAGCAGCTCGGGGGCCATCCAGTCGCCGGCGTGCACCACGACGTCGGCCGTGTCGACGGCCGCCCAGAGCTCGTCGGGCAGGCCGCGGTTCGGGTAGCGCGGGGTGAGGTGGGTGTCCGCGGTCAGCAGGAGGCGCACGCCTCAGCGCTCCAGGAGCAGCGAGTGCAGCGCGATGAGCGCGAGCGGGGCGTAGGGCAGGACGACGGGCGCGGGGCCGGTGGTGCGCAGCCACGTCCGGGCGCCGACGCGCGGGGCGTCGTCCGGAGCCGGGTCGTCGACGCCGTGCTCGAGGTGCAGGCGGATCGGTCCGAGGCGCACCCGCCACGACCAGGTGCGGGCCGCCTCGTCGACCGCGAGGACCTCGAACGGCACGTGGACGACGCCGGCCGCGCGCACCGTGCCGCGCAGGCCGGTGCGCAGCCGCCGCTGCTCGGCGGAGACCCCGGAGATCTGCGGGGCCCAGTGGGTCCAGCGGTCGAGGTCGGCGTAGCGCTCCCACGCCGCGTCGGCGGGCAGCGGACCGGTGGCGCGGAGGGTCGTCTGCACGGTCGTGGACGTACCCGCGACGGCCCTGGACGACGAACACATACTCCGAGTATGGTTTCGCCCAGCCGCCGGTACGGACTCGTACCAACCGACCGCGGGAGGCCGCCGTGTCCCTCTTCTCCTCTGTCGGCACCACCCTGCGCTGGGGTGCCACCCACGGCCTGATGCGCGCGGCGATCCGCCGCCAGGTGCGCGCCAGCAACCCGGACGCGCGCCTGCTGCTCGACCCCGCGATGCAGGCCGACCCGTTCCCGCACTACGAGACGCTGCGCGCCTCGTACCCCTTCGCCCCCGGCGCCTTCGCCAGGCTCACCGTGCACCACGACGTCGCGACGGCGGTGCTGCGCAGCGACGACTTCGGCGTCACCCATCCCACCGAGGTCGTGCCGGCGCCGGCGAAGGCTGCCCTCGCGCTCGCCGGTCCGCCGCGCAACCCCGGCCCGATCGAGCCGCCCTCGATGCTCGCCGTCGACGCGCCCGACCACGCGCGCTACCGCAAGCTCGTCAGCCGCGCCTTCACCGCGAAGCGCGTGGCCGCCCTGCGCGAGCGGACCGGCGAGGTGGCCCAGGACCTGCTCGACGAGATGGACCGGGCCGCGCGCCAGCGGGGCGACCTCACCGTCGACCTCGTCGAGCGCTACGCCAGCCTGCTGCCGGTCACCGTGATCAGCGAGATGCTCGGCGTGCCGACCTCGATGCGCGACCAGTTCCTCGCCTGGGGCGACGGCGCGGCCACCTCGCTGGACATGGGGCTCACGCGCGGGGCGCACGCCTCCATGGAGCGCAACCTCGCCGCGCTCAACGACTGGATGCGCGAGCACCTGCGCCGCCTGCGCCGCGAGCCCGGCGACGACCTGCTCTCGAGCATCGTCGGCCAGGTCGACGACGACGGCGCCGGCCTCACCGAGCAGGAGCTGGTCTCCACCGCGCTGCTGGTGCTCGCCGCCGGCTTCGAGACCACCGTGAACCTCATCGGCAACGGGACCAGCCAGCTCTTCGCCCACCCCGAGCAGCGCGAGCGCCTGGCCGCCGAGCCGGAGCTGTGGCCGACCGCGATCGACGAGATGCTGCGCTTCGACCCGCCCGTCGAGCGGACCGCGCGCCGGGCGAGCGTCGACACCGAGGTCGCCGGCAAGGCCGTGGCGGCGGGCGACCTCGTCGTCACGGTGCTCGCGGGCGCCAACCGCGACCCGCAGGTCTTCACCGACCCGGGCACGTTCGACGTCGGGCGCGCCAACGCGAAGGACCACCTGGCGTTCTCCAGCGGCGCGCACTTCTGCCTCGGTGCCCAGCTCGCGCGCATGGAGGGCGAGGTCGCGCTGCGCGCCCTGTTCGAGCGCCACCCGCGCCTCGCCCCGGCCGGCCCGTCGACGCGGCGGCCCACCCGCATCCTGCGCGGGTACGCCGCGCTGCCGGTGCGCCTCGAGCCGGCGGTGACGGCAATCCGATGATCAGGTGAAGGCGCTGTGGCCCGTGATCTCGCGGCCCACGATGAGCGTCTGGATGGTCTCGGTGCCCTCGAAGGTGTGGATCGACTCGATGTCGGCCATGTGCCGCACGACGTGGTTGTCGAGCAGGATCCCGTTGCCGCCGAGCAGGTCGCGGGCGTGCGAGAGCACCCAGCGGGCCTTGCGGGTGTTGTTCATCTTGGCGAGGCCGGCGATCGTCGGCGCCAGGTCGTCGTCCTCGGCGAGCTGGGCGATCTGCATGCAGTAGAGCTGCATCCCGGTGAGCTCGGCGAGCATCTGCACCAGCCGCTCCTGGACGATCTGCATCGCGGCCAGGGGCTTGCCGAACTGCTGGCGCTCGAGGGCGTAGCGCAGCGCGGCGTCGTACCCGGCGGTCGCGTGGCCGAGCGCCATCCAGGCGCAGGTGCCGCGCGTGGTGGCCAGGACCCGCCCGGTGTCCTTGAAGCTCTCGGCGCCGGGCAGCCGGTCGCGCTCGGGCACCCGCACGCCGTCGAGGCGGAGGTCGGCCTGCCAGACCGAGCGCATCGAGCCCTTGCGCGGGATGACCTCGGCCTCGTAGCCGGGCGAGGACGTGTCGACGAGGAACCCGAGGACCGTGTTGGTCTCGGTGTCGCGGGCCCAGACCACGGTGCGCCCGGCGATGCTGCCGTTGCCGATCCAGCGCTTGCGGCCGTCGAGCACCCAGTCGTCGCCGTCGCGGCGCGCCGTGGACTCGAGCGACACGGAGTCCGACCCGTGCTCCGGTTCGGTGAGGCCGAAGGCGCCGACGAGGTCGAGGCGCGCCATCGCCGGCAGGAACTCCTGCTTCTGCTCCTCGGAGCCGAGCATCGCGATCGACTTCATGGCGAGCCCGGACTGCACGGCGTGGAACGTCGCGAGGCTGCCGTCGCCGCGCGCGAGCTCCATGGCGACGAGACCGCACGTCAGCGGGTCGTGCCCCGGGCAGCCGTAGCCGGCGATGTCGTCGCCGACGACGCCCAGGTCGGGCAGGCCGCGGATGACCTCCCACGGCATCTCGGCGGCGTCCCACGCGGCGGGCGCGGCTGGGCTCACGACGCGGTCGACGTAGCGCCGCACGGCCATGAACGTGTCCCACTGCGCCTCGGTGAACCGGCGGCGCACCGAGAAGAAGTCGGTGCCGAGTGCCTCGGTGAGCGGACCCTCGCTGTCGACCGTCATGGCGTCCACCTTCCCCGTGGCGCGCGTCACCACGCCCCTCGTCCGGCGAACGATCGACCGCCCCCGGCACGCCCACCCGCCGGATGCGCCGCACCTGCGTCCTTTCGTACTAGCGTCCGCCCTCGCCCAGCACGTTCAGCATCGAGCGGAGGAGGCCGCATGGCGGGCAAGTTCGAGGTGTACGAGGACAAGGCCGGCAAGTACCGGTTCCGGCTGAAGGCCAGCAACGGCCAGATCGTCGCGTCCGGCGAGGCCTACGAGACCAGGGCCGCCGCACGCAAGGGCTGCGAGTCGGTCCAGAAGGCCGCCGACGGCGCGCCGATCGAGGAGACCGTCTGAGCGGTCCCCGAGGGGCCTGACGGACCGCGCGGCCCCGGTCGGCCGGGTCGACGACGCGGCACGACCGGGGTCGTCGTCCGTCCGGCCGATCTCGAGGTTCCTCCGATCGGGCCTGCTCACGTGGCCACGCAGCGATAGCTCTGACACCTCAACGCAATCCATGCGAGATGATCTGTTCCCTTCACCCCCTCGCCGGGGTATATCCACTGTCCTGCGTCACCCGTGTGGCCGAGTCGGCTGCGCGGACCACGGTGGACACCTGCTGGGCGTCGCCCACGCCACCGTGCGACCTCCGGGGGGAGTGGATGGACGGACAGGCACATCCGATGTACAGCGGCTTCACCGACGGGCGCTCCGAGTACCTGGTGGTGGTCGTCGACACGCTCGGGCGCTTCCGCGACGCCTACGGGCCCTACGCGCTGGGCGCGGCCCATCGCGAGGCCGAGCGGCACCGGCGGGCCCTCGCCGAGGCGGGCGAGGACACCGCGGACGTCCGCATCGCCCGGCACCACCCCGTCGCGATCCCGCGACCGCGCGGTGCCTGGCGCCCGGAACCGTGAGCGACGCTCGGACAATGCGCTGACAACCGTGTCGTGCGACGCCGTCGGTCGGCGCGCGCGGGTCCGGCACGACACCGACGAGAGGAGCCCACCATGACCCCTCACGACACGGCCGACGACTCCACCGAGCCGACCCCGGACCGGGCGGAGCGCGACGCGTTCTTCCCCTCGCCGTACTCGCTGGGCCAGTACGTCCCCCCGCGCACCGACTTCACCGGCGTCGACCAGCCGGACGGCTACACCGGCGGGCGCTGGAAGGTCCTCGTGATCGGCGTCGACGAGCGCTACCTGCCCATGCAGAACGGCCGCCTGTTCTCCACTGGCAACCACCCGGTGGAGACCCTGCTGCCGATGATGCACCTGCACCGGACCGGGTTCGGGATCGACGTCGCCACCGTCTCCGGCAACCCGGTGAAGTTCGAGCACTGGGCCATGCCCGCCGACGACGACGCCGTGCACAAGGCCTACGACACGTTCGCCCCCCGGTTCCGGGACCCGCTGAAGCTCGCGGACGTCGTCGAGCAGGGGCTCGGGCCGGACTCCGACTACCTCGCGGTGTTCATCCCCGGCGGCCACGGTGCGATGGTCGGCCTGGCCGAGAGCGACGACGTCCGGGCCGTCCTGGACCGGGCCCTGGCCCTCGACCGCTTCGTCATCACCCTGTGCCACGGGCCGGCCGCCCTCGTCGCCGCCGGCCGCCACCGCGACCGCTCCCCGTTCGAGGGCTACCGGATGTGCGTGTTCCCCGACGCCCTCGACACCGGAGCCAACCTCGACATCGGCTACATCCCGGGCCCGATGCCCTGGCTCGCGGCCGCCCGTCTGCGGGAGGAGGGAGTCGTGGTGACCAACGAGGACATGGCCGGCCACGTGCTGCGGGATCGCCGGCTGCTGACAGGCGACAGCCCCTTGGCCGCGAACGAGCTCGGCCGACTCGCCGCGAGCGCCCTGCTCGAGGACGTGCGGGAGCGCGACCGCTGACCCGCGGGACGACCCGCCGTCCTCGACGCCTCAGGCGATGTGGCGCCCGCTGATCGCGCGGGCGATGACGAGCTGCTGGATCTGCTCGGTGCCCTCGAAGATGTCGTAGATCTTCGAGTCGCGGTGCATCCGCTCGACGGGGTGCTCGCGCGAGTAGCCGGCGCCGCCGAGGATCTGGATGGCGCGCTCGGTGGCCCACACGGCGACGCGTCCGGCCTTGAGCTTGGACATCGAGCCCTCGCCGGCCTCGAACGCCACGCCGTTGCGGCCCATCCACGCGGCGCGCCACACGAGCATGCGGGCGGCGTCGATCTCGGTCTTCATGTCGGCGAGCGTGAACGCGATCGACTGGTTGTCGATGATCGGGCGGCCGAACGTCTCGCGGCTCTTGGCGTAGTCCAGCGCGTACTCGTACGCCGCGCGCGCGATCCCGATGGCCTGCGCGCCGACCGTCGGGCGGGACAGCTCGAAGGTCTGCATGGCCGACGAGCCCTTGGACTTCACGCCCTCGCGCGCCCGCGCCAGGCGCTCGTCGAGCTTCTCCTTGCCGCCGAGCAGGCACGAGCCGGGGACCTTGACGTCGTCGAGGAAGACGTCGGCGGTGTGCGACGCCCGCAGACCCATCTTCTTGATCTTCTTCGCCGTCTCGAGCCCCGGGGTGTTCGGGGGCACGACGAACGCCGCCTGGCCGCGCGAGCCGAGCGAGGAGTCGACGACGGCCTGCACGACGTGGATGTTCGCGATGCCGCCGTTGGTCGCCCACGCCTTGGCGCCGGTGAGCGTCCACTCGTCCTTCGCCTCGTCGTAGGTCGCACGGGTGCGCATGGCCGAGACGTCCGAGCCCGACTCGGGCTCCGACGAGCAGAACGCGCCGAGCTTCACGTCGGCGGCGTCGCCGTAGCACTGCGGGATGAACTCGACCATCTGCTCGGGCGTGCCCGAGGAGAAGATGCCCGCGACGGCGAGGGTGGTCCCGAAGATCGCCATCCCGATGCCGCCGTCACCCCAGAACAGCTCCTCGTTGACGATGGGCAGGCTCAGGCCCGTCTCGTCGCCCCAGAAGCTGGCCAGGGTCTCGAAGTTGTACAGCTCGATCTTCGCGGCCTCCTGCAGCACCGGCCACGGGGTCTCCTCGCGCTCGTCCCACTCGGCCGCGGCCGGGCGGATGACGTCGGCGGCGAACCCGTGGGCCCAGTCGCGCAGGTCGGTGTGCTCCTCGGAGAGCTCCATGGAGAAGGTCATCGCGGGGCTCCTGTCACGCCGAGGGGATCGTGAACATCTTCTGCAGGGCCGTCGCGAAGCCGACGTCGCCCGAGACCTTGAGCTTGCGGGTCATGAACAGCGTGACCGGCGAGGCGTTGTTGGTGACGACCTTGAGGAACTGCACGCCGTCCATGGACAGCTCGGTGCGCGGCTCCTCGGAGAGCGTCTCGGACACCTCGCACCTGCCGTGCTGCATGACCGTCTGGAAGTCGTCGCTGCCCGACGGCGCGCCGGTGACGTGCCAGTGCACGACCTGGCGCTTCGCACTGGAACCCTTCGAGGAGTAGAACTCCGCCATCCGCCCGAAGATGGCGTCGAGCACCGGCCGGCGGACGTCCGACGCCATGACGGCCTCGAGCTGGCCCTTGCCGGTGCTCTTGACCAGACGAGCGAACAGGGAGGGGTCGATGTCCTTGCCCCCGCCGTCGGCCAGGCCGTCGCGCAGGGCGCCGACCAGCTCGTCGTCGGACAACGACTTCGGGTCGACGGTGCGACCCAGCTCGTTGACGTCGATCTTCTCGGGCACGGGCTCACTCCGTCGTGGTGTCCGGTACTGGCGGTCCCGCCAACGCGCCGTACTTTACGCACCGGTAGTTAGGACGCAAGCGTGACCGCGGAGACGTCCCGCACGGGACGCCAGCGCCTCGCGCCCGAGGTCCGCCGTCGCCAGGTCCTCGACGCCGCGGTCGCGGTGTTCTCCGAGGAGGGCTTCCACGGCGCGTCGATGGACGCCGTCGCCGCCCGGGCCGGGGTGAGCAAGCCGCTGGTCTACGTGCACGGGGGCAGCAAGGACGAGCTCTTCGCCGCCTGCCTGCACCGCGAGGCCGGGCGGCTCCTGGACGCGGTGCAGACCGCCGCCGGGGAGAGCGGCGACGCCCCGCTCGTGCGGCTGCGCCGGGCCCTGCGCGCCTTCTTCCACGCCCTGACCACGCAGCGGGCGGGGTGGACGGTGCTCTATCGGCAGGCGTCGACGGGCCCCTTCGCCGGCGAGGTCGACGCCCTGCGCCGGCGCATCGTCGAGCAGGCCGCGGACCTCATGGCGGGCGGCCTCGGCGTGCCCCGGGCCGTCGCGCTGCCCTACGCGCACACGCTCGTCGGTGCCGCCGAGGGGCTGGCGGACTGGTGGCTGGGCGACCCCGACGCCGCGCGGGTGGGCGACGCCGAGCCTGCCGACGTCCTCGCCGACATGCTCCTCGCCGTCGTCGGGCCGGGGATCGAGGCGCTGACGGGCGGGGCGATCGCGTCGTCTCCGGGGATATCGGGCGAGCGCTAGACGGGTGGATACGCGGCGATCGAGGTACCCGGGCCGCGAGCGGACGTCACCCTCGCTGCGTCGGGGGCAGCGAGGGTGACGTCCGCTCGTCCCGGGATCAGCCCGCCGGGACCGGCGCGCGGCGGGTCGCCGGGGCCCGCAGGCCCGTCACGCCGACGACGAGCAGGGCGACGACGAGGACCGCGATGCCGCCCTCGGTGCCCGCCACCGTGCCCTCGCCGAAGACCGCGTTCGACACGATCGACAGGCCCGGCACGAGGAGCACGGTCAGCACGGCGCCGCCGACCACGGCCGACGTCGTCACCACGGCGGACCGGCCGCGGGTGAGGCGCAGGGTGAGCGACGCCGAGCCGATCGCCGCGAGCACGAGCCCCACGAAGAACACCGAGACGTCGACCAGGCTCTGCCCGCCGCCCTGGGCCGCGATCGCCGCCCACTTGACGATCCACGCCAGCGCGCCGAGCAACGCCGCCACCGCCGTCACCCGGATCCATGCCTGCCGGTCCATCGCTGCCTCCGTGATCCCGCGCCGCCCCGTCGGCGGCGTGCCGACGACGAGCACAGCGGGCGGGCCGACCGCGACGGCAGAGCCGCGGTGTCCCGAGATGCCCGGGACGTCCTGACCGTGGCGATCCGGGACACCGGTCGGCGATGCTGATCGACGTGCCCGCCGACCCCGTGACCCGCCGCTGGCCGTGGGCCGTCGCCGGGCTCGCGGCCGCGCTCGTCGTGATCGGGATCCCGCTGGCCGTCGCCAACGCCGCGGAGCACGGCGTCGCGGGGGTCTACGTGGTGGACGCCGTCATCGGCGGGCTGGTCCCCGTCGCCGGCGCGCTGGTCCTGACCCGCGCGCCGCGCCACCGGGTGGGGCTGGTGCTGCTGTCGACCGCCGGGCTCGCGGTGAGCTTCGTGCTCGCGGAGTGGGCCGGGCACGTCGGCCCGACGGTGCCGGCGTCCTGGGCGCGCTGGATCAGCGAGATCACGTGGGTGCCGTTCCTCGCGATCCCCACGCTGCTGCCGCTGTGGTTCCCGACCGGCCGGGTGCCGTCGCGACGGTGGCGCCCGCTCCAGGCGCTGGTGCTGACGCTGCTCGGCGCGCTGGTCGTGGTCGGGGTCCTGCAGTCGCGGCTCGAGGACGGGACGGCGTCCCCGCTGGGTCTCGGGCTCCCCGTCGACGGGGCCACCGCGGTGCTCACGCTCGCCACCCTCGTCAGCGCGCTCGCCTGCCTCGCGTCCGCGGTCGTCCGGTACCGGGGAGCGCCGCGCGCCGACCGGCGGTCGCTGCGGCGGTTCGTCGTCGCGGTCGCGCTCCTCGTGGTGCTGGTGTTCCTGCCCGGCGTCCCGATCGTGGTCGGTGACCTGCTCATGGGGATCGGGGTGGTGATCGTCGCCGGCACGGTGGCCGCCGCGGTCCTCGACGGCCTGCCGGGCCTCGACGTCGCCGTCGACCGGACCGTCGTCGCCGGCCTCGCCGCCGCGACGTGCTCGGTGCTCTACGTCGTCGTGGTGGCCGCGGCCGGGGCGTGGGTGCCGGACGCGGCGGGCTTCCTCGGGGTGGCCGCGGTGGCCGTCGCCTTCGCCCCGCTGCGCGAGGTCGCCGCCCGCGGGGTGCGGCGCTTCGTCCACGGTCCGGCGGCCGAGCCGCTGACCGCGCTGGCCTCGGTCACCGCGCGCCTCGACGGGCCGCTGGCGGGCGCGGCCGAGGCCGTCCGGGCGGGCGCGGCGCTCGACGGCGTCGCGGTGCTCGACCGGGAGGGGATCGAGCTCGCCCGCGCCGGCACGCCGCCCGCGCCGGGCGCCGGCACCGCGATCCCGATGGTGGTCGCCGGCGCGACCGTCGGCACCCTGCGCGTCACCGGCGACCGGTCCGCCGACCCCCTGCTCACGGCGTTCGCCCGCACGCTGGGCGCGACGCTGCACGCGTCCGCGCTGGTCGACGAGCTGCAGGCGGCGCGCGAGGGTCTGGTGCTCGCGGCCGAGGAGGAGCGCCGGCGCCTGCACCACGACCTGCACGACGGCCTCGGCCCCGTCCTCGCCCACGCCGTGCTGGGGCTAGACGGCGTGCGCGTCGCCGCCGACCCGGCGGTCGCCGCCGAGCTCGACGCGGTGAAGGCCGGCCTCCGGGCGGCGATCGCCGACCTGCGCCACCTCGTGCACGGGCTGCGGCCACCGGCGCTCGACGAGCTCGGCCTGGCCGGGGCGCTCGCCGAGCACGCACGGCGCGCGGCCGGGCCCCGGGTGGTCCTCGACCTCGACGAGGTGCCCGCGGACCTGCCGGCCGCGGTGGAGGTGGCGACCTACCGCATCGTCTGCGAGGCCCTCGCCAACGCGGCCCGGCACGCGGGCGCGTCCCGCTGCGACGTGACGATCGCGGCGACGGGCGGCGAGCTCGCCGTCGAGGTGCGCGACGACGGCGTGGGCTTCGAGGCCGCCGCGGGCGAGGGCGTCGGGCTCGGGTCGATCCGGCGGCGCGCGGCCGAGCTGGGCGGCACGACGCGCCTGACGTCCGTCGAGGGCGGGGGCGCCCGGGTGGCGGTGCGCATCCCGCTGCGGGAGCCGGTCGCGGAGCCGGCGCCGTGAGAGAGCTCCGGCTCGTGCTCGTCGACGACCACCCGCTCTACCGGTCGGGCCTGCGCGCCATGACCGAGCGCACCGCGGGCCTGGCGTGCGTGGGGGAGGCGTCGTCGGGCGAGGACGCGCTCGCGCTGCTGGCGGGCACGGCGTGCGACGTCGTCCTCATGGACCTGCGGATGCCGGGCATGGGCGGCGTGGAGGCGACGCGGCAGATCGCGGCGGGGGAGGCGCCGCCGGCCGTGCTCGTGCTGACGATGGTGGAGGACGACGAGGCGGTGCTCGCGGCCCTGCGGGCCGGCGCGCGCGGTTACGTGCTCAAGGGCGCCGACAGCGACGAGCTGTCCGCGGCGGTGTCCGTCGTCGCCCACGGCGGCCTGGCCGTCGGGACCGCGGCCGCCGCCGGGCTCGTCGCCCGCCTCGACGACGACCGTGGCCCCGCGGCGCCGTTCCCGGACCTCACGACCCAGGAGCGACGCGTCCTGGCCCTGCTCGCGAAGGGCCGCTCGACCGCGGGCATCGCCGCCGAGCTCAGCCTGAGCAGCAAGACCGTGCGCAACTACCTCTCGAGCACCTACGCGAAGCTCGCCGTGACCGACCGCTTCGCGGCGATCGCCCGCGCCCGCGAGCACGGTCTGGGGCGCTGAGCGCATCCCGGGACGGCGCGGACGTCACCCTCGCGGCGTCGGGGGCAGCGAGGGTGACGTCCGCTCACGCCTCAGCGCCGGGTGGGCTTCCGGTGCCCGCGGGCGAGGGCGCGCTCGACGGCCGGGGAGAGCGGGCGCGTGGGGCGCGGGGGCAGCTCCGGGGTCGCGTCGGCGGCGTCCTGCACGGGCTCGTCCGGTCCGATCGGGCCGGCCGGGGCCTGGATCTCGATCCAGCCGGGCGCCAGCTGGGTGAACCGCACGTTCTCGACGCCGAGCGCGTTCGCCATGTGCCGTCCGGCGCTCGTGGCGTCCTCCCAGATCTGCGCGGGGCGCAGGCGGATCGTGAAGCGCAGCGGCGGGCCGAGGTGGACCGCGGTGACGTCGGGGACGGCCCACACGGTCCCGGTCGGCGAGAGGATCTTCTCGCCGAGCCCGCCGCGGACGGCGGCGGCGCGCCACAGGGTGCGGACCTCGTGCTCGCGGAAGTGGATGTCGGCCCACTCCTGGTCCCGGCGGCGGCCGCGCGACCACGGCGTGGGCACGGCGGTGGCGATGATCGACATGGTGGCCTCCCGACTCCGGCGGACCGTCTGATCGGCGTGTTCGCGCTGGTCGGAAGCCTGCGCCGGTGAGAGCCAGGTCACGATGGAGTGCGCCCCCGACCGGTGGGGGCCGGCCCCCGCGCCGCGGCGGGGGAGAACCCCCGGGCCTCAGCGCCCGAGCCGGGCCCGGAGCTCGTCGCAGGTCCGCAGCGCGGCCTCGGACGCGATCCGCAGCCCGTGCGTCGACGCCGGGTGGGCGAGGCGGAGCTGCCAGGACCGCCGTTCGGTCTCGAGCGCCTCGGCCAGGGTCGTGTGGTCGGCGTCCGGGGCGAGGCCCAGGCGGAGGTGGGGTGCGTCCCCGTCGCCGCCCCAGAGCCGTTCGGCGCGGTCCAGGTCGGGCGGGGACAGGCTCGGTGGGCGGGCCAGGAGCTCGACCTCGACGAGCGCGTGGTTCCCGACCCGCAGGCCCTCGAGGCGGTAGCGCAGCCGGTCGGTCCGCGGGTCGCGCGGGCTCGCGCGCAGGAACACGTCCAGCGCCTCGACCGCGGTCCGGGCGCGCAGGACGTCGGAGCGCGCGACCAGACGCCGGTCGACCGCGGCCGCCGACCACTGCGGCGTCCCCGCCGCCACGCGGGCGTGGGGCAGCGGGGGTCGGGGACCCGGCCCGCCGACGTCGGTGAGCACGACGACGCCGTCCGGGCGGGCGTCGTCGACCACCACCGTGCCGCGGGCCAGGTGCTCGCCGAGCACCGCGCGCAGCGTCGCGGCGGGCGCGGGCCCGACGCCCGCGCGCACGGCCAGGCGCAGCGCGCCCTCGAGGCGGGTGCGGATCTCGGCGATCCGCGCCGCCTGCGGGCCGCCGGGCCAGGTGGTGCGTGCCTCGCCGAGTATCTCGCGCACCCGGTCGAGCAGGATCCGCCCGGCGTGCGGGGGGACGCTCACCGGGACCGTCCGGGACGACTCCCGGGGACTCGGCACGACGGCGAAGGGCGTGAGCGCGGTGACCGGCTCGCGACGCGGTTCCGGGGCGCGCGGGATCGGGCTCGGGGCGCCGTCGGAGGCGGGCGGCGCGCCGGAGTCGCCGGGTCCCGCGTCGGGCTCGTCCTCGGCGGCGTCGGCGGGCTCGTCCTCGCCGGAGTCCTCGGGCTCGTCGGCGGCGGAGTCCTCGGGCTTGTCCTCGCCGGGGTCCGGCTCCGCGACCTCCGGTGCGGTCGCCGCGTCCGGCTCCGCCGCGGCGTCCGGCTCCGCCACGTCGTCCGGCTCCGCCGCGGCATCCGGCTCCGCCACGGCATCCGGCTCCGCCACGTCGTCCGGCTCCGCGACGTCGTCCCGATCGGGCTCGTCAGCACCCGGCGTGAGGACCCTCGCCGTCACGGCCGTGCTGGGGGACGGTCCTGCGAGGTCCGCGACGACCACGGCGTCCGTCCCGGCGGGCGCGTGCTCCGGCGTGATCGGGACCGTCGGGCCCGTCGCACCGGGGGGCGGGGGCGGCGACGGCGGGCGGCGGACCGGCGCCGTCGTCGAGGGCGGCCGGTCGGTCAGCCCGGTGAGGGTGAGCGTGCGGCGGTCGAGCAGCGAGGGCCCGACGTCGCCGGCGTCGGCCTCGGACAGCGGTTCGACCGGGGCCGCGGGCGCCGGCTCGTCCGGTGCGGGCGCCACCGGGACGTGGCCCTCGACCGTCGTGCCCTTCCCCGGCGCGGAATCGAGTGCGATGCCGCCGCCCGCGCGGACGATCCGCGCGCTGAGGTTGCGCATCCCCTTGCCCGCCGCGTCGCCGAGGACCGCCGGGTCGAAGCCGGGGCCGTCGTCGCGCACCACGAACCGCAGCTGCGCGCCGGAGGCGGACGTCGACTCGCTGACGCGCACGGTCACGGTGGCGCCGGGCGCGTGCTTGCGGGCGTTGTTCACCGCCTCGAGGCAGCAGAAGTACACGGCGGCCTCGACGTCGGTGTCGAAGCGGCGGCCCTCGGCGAGCTCGGAGGACAGGGTGACCGGGGGGTGCACGCCGAGGAAGTCCGCGGCGAGCGCCGGCACGATGCCGCGCTCGGAGAGCACCAGCGAGGACACGCCGGTGGCGGTCTCGGCGAGCCTCGACTCAGCGGTCGCGATCCGCTCGAGCGCGTCGGCGAGACGCTCGCGCGCCGTCTCGACACGACCGGCCCGCACGTGGTGCTCGACGAGGCCGAGGCCCAGCCGCAGCGACACGAGGTGGTGCTGGGCGCCGTCGTGCAGGTCGCGCTCGATGGCGCGGCGCTCGTGGTCCATCTCGGCGACGACCTCGCGCCGCGAGGCCGCGATGTGCTCGGCGTGGGCGCGGGCGGCGCGCAGCTGGCGCTCGAGGTCGATCCCGAGCCTGCTCGCCTCGAGGACCGGGGTGAGGCTGTCGGCGATGTCGCCGAGCAGCCGGCGGCGTTCGGCGTCGAGCCCCGCGCCGGCGCCGCGGTCGACCGCCAGCGTGCCGATCCGCTCGTCGCCGCGGCGCACGACCACCTCGACCCCCTCGTCGCCGTCGGACTCGCCGCCCGCGGCGGCCCAGCGGTAGGTGCGGTCGCGCAGTCCGGGGCGGGTGACGGTCAGCCGGCACCAGCGGGCCCCGAGCCCGGCGCCGACGGCCTCGGCGATCGCGGCGACGTCGGGGCCCTCCTCGTCGCCCGGGCCGGTCAGCGCGACGATCCCGGCCAGCGCGCTGTACGGGGTGGGCCGGCGCCCGTAGAGGAGCTGGTCGACCGTGCGCTCGATGCGCTCGGAGAGCACGGGGTAGAGCGCGGCGCCGACGAGGATCGCGACCACCAGGGCCGGCACGCTGCCGAGGACCCCCGCGAGCGCGGCCTCGGTGATCACGACCGTGCCGCCGGCGAGGACGACGAGCACCGCGAGGGCCAGGCCGCGTCCGAAGCGCCGCTCCGCGGACCACAGGCGCGGCCGGTCGGCGGCGACGAGCACGGCGAGCGCGATCGCGACCGAGGCGAGGCGCGAGGCCCAGAACAGGGGCCCGGTCGGCGCGTGGGTGCCGTGCGCCGTGGGGTCGACCAGCTCGAGCCCCGGGCGCCCGACCAGCAGCAGGACGACGGTCATGACCCCGAGGACCGCCATGGTGACGACCGCCGCGAGGAGCACGCTGACCACGAGCCGGACCTGCGTGCGCTGCTCGGAGCCCAGGCGCCCCGACCGTTGCCGGTGGGTCAGCGCGACCAGGCCGGCCCCGGGCACGACCGCGCCGAAGAACAGCACGCAGCTCACCGTGTGGGGGAGCAGCGCCGTCCCGAACCCGACCACGAGCAGCCCGACCGACCCGGCGGCGACCACGAGACGCCCGGTGGTGGTGCGCATGTCGACGCCGGGGCGGCCGGTGGGGTGCAGGAGCAGCGCGACGACGTAGGCGAGGCAGGCGACGGCGTGCAGGACGACCTGGTGCACGCCGCCGATCTCGATCCCGGCCGCGGAGCGCGCCGCGGCCGCCGCGGCGTGCGCCTGCAGGTTGAACGCGCCCGCCGACCCGACCAGCGCGATGACCAGCCACCGCGCCACCCACCACCGCGGTGCGCGGCGCATCAGGGCGACGGCCAGCACGATCGCCGCGACGGACAGCGCGTAGTCGACGAGCGCCTGCCCGGCGGGCTCGCTGCGGGCGGCGGCGTCGGCGATCGCCCGCGACCAGGTCCCCGCGTCGGCGGCGGGGTCGGCCAGGCCGGGGACCCAGGCGGCCAGGGCGATGACCGCGCCGAGGCCCAGCCAGACGAACGAGAACAGCGACGTGAGGGTGAGCAGCAGCGCCCACCCGAGCGTCGCGGGGTGCGGTCCGCGCGCGCGGGCGACGGCGGGGACCGGCTCCGCCGGCGCGGCCGTGGCGGTCATCCGCGCTCCTCCGGAGAGGACTCCACCACCGGCTCCAGGTCGTCGGGCACCGAGGCCACCATCCGCACGCGGCCGTGGTCACGTTCCACGTGGAGCCGGCCACCGAGGGCGGCCAGGCGGTCGGCGTCCTCGGACACCGCCGCCCGCAGCGCGTCGACCGTCCCGGTGCCGCCGTCGACGACCGCGCCCACCTGCACCGCGAGCTGCCCGCCCTCGTGGGTCACGAGGGCCTCGACCGGGCCCTCGCCCTCGACGCCGGCGAGGTGGGTCAGCGCGGCCGCGGCCACGTAGTAGAGGCCGGACTCCACCTCCCAGGCCAGGCGCTCCTGGAGCCTGCCGACCACCGTGGTCGCGCGGGGCAGGTCGGCGGCCATCTCCTCGAGCGCGCCGACGGGTCCCTGCGCGGTGAGCACGGTCGGGTAGACGCCGCGCACGATCACCCGGAACCGGTCGATGAGGTCCTCGAGCCCCTCGAGCGCGCGGGTGAGCGCCGGGCCGGCGCCGTCCGGGTCGTCGGCGTCCAGCGCGGTCGCCGCCTCGTCGAGCGCCGCGCGCAGCGCCTCGAGCCGATCGGTGGTGACGTGCGCGAGCTCGGTGACCAGGCGGCGGCGCTCGGCGTCGCGCGCCCGGGTCAGCCGTCGGCGCGACTCGCTGAGCTCGCGGCCCAGGTCGTCGGCCCGCTGCACCCGCGCCGTCAGCCGGGCGTTGAGACGCGCGGCGCGCACGAGCAGCCCCGCCCCGGCCGCGACGTCCCGCACGAGGCGGCGGTCGGCGGGCGTCACGGCCTGCCCGGGCTTCTCGAGGACCAGCACGGCGCGCAGCGCGTCGCCGTTGCGCACGGGCACCGCGTGGTCGACCTCCGGGCGCGCGAGCAGCGCCGCGAGGTCGGGCACGAGCACCTCGGGGCGGGCCGGGTCCGCCTCGGCGGGGACCAGGCCGTGGTCGAGCGCGAGCCAGATCGACGCCCGCCGCGCGCGGGTGCCGTCGGCGAGCACCTGCGCGAGCCCGGCCAGCGCCGCCTCCAGCGACTCGGCCCCCGTCCGCGCGCCGGCCGCCGCGAGCGCCGCGTACGGCGAGGTCGGGCGCGGGTCGAGGCGGGTGGCGACGCGCTCGAGGGCGGGCCCGGCGAGGCGCAGGACGACGACGGCCAGGGCGGCCCCGAGGAAGGGCGACCACACCGCGGCCCCGTCGGGCGGCGTGAGCGCCGACGCCACGGCGACGACCGCCCCCAGCACGACGACGACCACGCCCGCGGTGATGAGCGGGCGCACCCAGTGGACGCGCAGGGGCGCCGTGCCCACCGTGGCGGTGCTCGTCGTGCTGTCGCTGCTCACCCGCCCTCCCCTCCGGCGCGAGGCTAGGGCGCCCGGGGGCCCGGAACCAGGCGTCAGCCGTCCTCGCGCTGCGAACGCAGGTAGGTGAGGACGGCGAGGACCCGCCGGTGGTGCGCGGCCGTGTCGGCCTGGAGCCCGAGCTTGTCGAAGATGTTCGCGATGTGCTTCTCGACCGCCTTCGGCGTGACGAACAGCTGGCCCGCGATCCCGTTGTTGGACCGGCCCTCGGCCATCAGCCGCAGCACGTCGATCTCGCGCTCGGACAGGGCCGAGATCAGGCCCTTCTTGTCACCCTGGGGCTTCTCCACCAGCCGCTTGGCGAGCACGGGCTCGATGACGATCTCGCCGCCCTCGATGCGCTCGAGGGTGTCGGACAGGACGTCGACGCTGCCGACCTTCTCCTTGAGCCGGTAGCCGACGCGCTCGGTGCCGATCCCGAGGATCCGCATGAGGTAGTGCGACTCGGCGTAGTGCGAGAGGAACAGCAGCCCGATGTCCGGGTGCAGCGCACGCAGGCGCTCGGCGGCGGTGAGGCCGCCGTCGGGCTCGGGGGGCATGCGGATGTCCAGGATCGCCACGTCCACCGGCTCGGTGGCGAGCAACCGGACGATCGCGTCGCCGTCGGCCACCGAGCCGACGATCTCGTGGCCGGCGGCCTCGAGCAGCATCTGGAGGCCCTCGCGAAAGAGGGCGCCGTCCTCGGCCAGGGCTACGCGCACGGGATCCTCGCCGTCACGGACCCCGAGGGCCCCACGTCGGCGCGCCCGCCCAGCGAGCGCGCGGTCTCCTGCAGGCGCCCGGTGGCGCCCGGCTCCAGTCCGGTCACCGCGAGGACGAGCTCGTCGCCCTCGCGGCTGATCGCCACCTCGACCGCGGGCGCGCCGACCGGCAGCGCGGCGAGGCACTCGGCGACCGCGAAGTACGTCGCGCCCTCGAGCGCGGGCCCGAAGCGCTCGGAGTTGTCGACGATCGCGATCGGGGCGTCGGTGTGCTCGGCGACCTGGCGCAGCGCCGGCCCGAGGCCCGCCTCGTCCAGGATCGGCGGGTAGAGCTTCCCCGCGAGGTTGCGCAGCTCCTCCAGGACGGCGTGCAGCTCGTCCTGGACGCCGGCGATGCCCTCGGCGAGCGCGGGGTCCTCGCAGCGGTGGCTCATCAGGCCCAGGCGCAGGGCGAGCGCCGAGAGCCGCAGCGCGGGCCCGTCGTGCAGCTCGCGCTCCAGGCGCATGCGCTGGTGCCAGGGGTCGTCGGCGCCGACGCCGACGGTCGAGCTCCGCTCCGCTCCGTCTCCACCGGAGAGGACCGCGGGGAGCGAGTCCGGTGTCATGACGTCATGGTCCGGGCACGGCGCGTAGGGCGGGAAGGGTGCCCACCCGAGGGCGGGGTGGGGTTTACCCCCCTTGCGCCCGGGCCGCGGCGACTGTCCGCAACGGCGCCGGACGCCTCCTCGATCCATCGGTGCAGCCACTCGGCTTTCCTCCCCGTGACAGTTACGATGCGTAGCAATATCGGGGGAGGCGGCCGATGTACAGCCTGGGTGTCGACATCGGGACGACGTTCGTCGCCGCGGCGATCGCGCGGGACGACCAGGTCGAGATGGTCAGCCTCGGCGACCGGTCGGTCGCGACGCCCTCGGTGGTCTACCTCCGCGAGGACGGCTCCCTGCTCACCGGCGACGCCGCCGCCCGCCGGGCCGTCAGCAACCCCGACCGCCAGGGCCGCGAGTTCAAGCGGCGCCTCGGCGACCCCACGCCGGTCATGCTCGGCGGGACGTCGCAGCCGGTCACCACGCTGCTCGCCGCCCTGCTGCGCGACGTCCTCACCAGCGTCACCGAGACCGAGGGCGGCAAGCCGGACCGGGTGGTGCTGACCCACCCGGCGAACTGGGGCCCGTTCCGCCGCGGCCTGTTCGAGGAGGTGCCGGCCCTCGCCGGGCTGGAGAACCCGCCGACCGTCACCGAGCCCGTCGCCGCCGCCGCGCACTACGCGTCCTCCCACGCGCTGCGCGACGGCGAGGTCATCGCCGTCTACGACCTCGGCGGCGGCACGTTCGACGCCACCGTGCTGCGCGCCCGCGACGGCGGCGTGGAGATCCTCGGGTCGCCCGAGGGGATCGAGCGCCTCGGGGGCGTCGACTTCGACGAGGCCGTCCTCGCCCACGTCAACCACGCCTCCGGCGGCGTGCTCGACGACCTCGACCTCCGCGACCCGACGACCAGCGTCGCCCTCGCACGCCTGCGCCAGGACTGCGTGCTCGCCAAGGAGGCGCTCTCGGTCGACACCGAGACCGTGGTCCCGGTGTTCCTGCCCGGGCGGCACTTCGACGTCACGATCACGCGCGCCGAGCTCGAGGACATGGTCCGCGCGCCGCTCGAGACCACGGTGACCGCGCTGGCCCGCACGCTGCGCTCCGCCCACGTCGAGGCCTCCGAGCTCAGCGCGGTCCTGCTCGTCGGCGGCTCCTCGCGCATCCCGCTCGTCGCCGAGATGGTGGCCGCGGAGATCGGGCGCCCGACCGTCGTCGACACCCACCCGAAGTACGCCGTGGCGCTGGGCGCAGCGATCCTGGCGGACGCGCTGCCCGAGTCCTCGGGGCGCCCGTACGCGCCGGCAGCCCGCACGTCGCCGCCGTCGGGGCCGATGCCGGTGGTCGGTCCGCCGTCGGGCGGCTTCCCCGCGGGCGGGGGTTACCGGCCCGACCAGCCGTACGTCCAGCAGGCGACGACCGCCGCACCCCCGGCCGGCCCGCCGCCGGCACCCCAGCAGCCGTCGCACCCGCCGGCCACCCCCACCGACGAGGGCCTGACCACGGCGTTCTCGCCCGGCGGCGCCGGCACGCGGCCCGCGGACGAGGCGGCCACGGTCGGCACGGGCGCCGGCCGCAGCCACTCCGGCCACTCCGGTGGCTCCGGCGGCACCCGTCCCCCGGGCCCCACCGGACCGGCCCGCGTCCCCGCCGAGGACGACGCCCCGACCGGCCCGATCGGGCCGGTCCCGCCGACCGGGCCGGCCGCCGCCACGAGTCCCCCGCCGCCCCCGCGACCCTCGGGAGCGCCGTCACGCCGGCGGATCCTGGCGGTCGTCGCCGGTGTGCTCGCCCTCGCGCTCGTCGTGGGGGCCGCCGTCGTCGGCTTCCGCGTGCTGGGCGCGAGCACCCCGCAGGAGGAGGCGGCCGACGCGCCGCCGCCGACCACCGTCGCCGCGAGCGTCCCGATCCCCACCCTCGGCGCGACGATCCCCGCGGGCCAGACCCCCGGGTACGCGCAGGTCTCCCCGAACGGCCGGCTCGTCTACGTCGCCAACCGGACCGCCGGCGTCGTCACGGTCGTCGACACCTCGGTGAACGCGGTGACCGCCACCATCGCGATCACGTCCGGGCCGCCGCAGTACCTGACGTTCTCGCCCGACGGGAAGCGGGTCTACGTCAGCGTCTTCGACGACGCCCGCACGATCGCCGCGGTCTCGGTGCTCGACACCACGACCAACCAGGTCGTCGCGACCATCCCCGTGCAGACCCGGCCGTTCGCCGCGGCGGTGTCGCCTGACGGCTCCCGGCTGTGGGTGCCCAACCACGACTCGGGGTCGATCTCGGTCATCGACACCGCGTCGAACACCCTGATCCGCGACGTGAAGGTGAAGCCGAACCCCCACTGGGTCGAGTTCTCCCGCGACGGCACGCGCGCCTACACGCCCAACCACGAGTCCAACCTGATCACCGTGCTCGACACCGCGACCTACGGCGTGATCGCGGAGGTCCCGGTCGGCACCAGCCCCCACAGCGTGGCGGTAAACCCGGTCCGCCCGCTGCTCGCCAACGTGAACTACGACAGCGACAACGTCACGGTGATCGACACGACCACGAACACGCTGGTCGCGACCATCCCGGTGGGCGACAACCCGCAGGAGATCACCTGGGCGCCCGACGGGCGGTTCGCCTACGTCGCGAACAACAAGAGCAACACCGTGTCGGTGATCGACGCGCAGACCCTGGCCGTCACCGCGACGCTGCCGACCCCGGCGGGCCCCAGCAGCGTGACCGTCACCCCCGACGGGCGCACCGGCTACGTCTCGACGATCCAGGGCGGCGTGCTCGCGGTGCTCAACCTGTCGTGAGGCCAGCACGCGACACGCCGATCGGGGTTTCTCGGGAGATATCGGGTGCGCGCTAGAGAGCCCCATACGCTCTGAGGGAGACGGAGCGCAGCGGAGCTCGACCCGAGAGGTTGGTCATGGACCCCGTGCGGAACCCGTACGCGCCCGGCGCCGGACAGCGGCCGCCGGAGCTCGCCGGACGCGACCGGGAGGTCGACGCCTTCGACGTCGTGCTCGAGCGGGTCGCGCGCGGCCGCCCGGAGCGCAGCCTCGTCCTCACCGGCCTGCGCGGGGTGGGCAAGACGGTGCTGCTCGGCGAGCTGCGCTCGATGGCCGTGCGGGCGGGGTGGGGCGCCGGCAAGCTCGAGGCCCGCCCGGACGCCGACCTGCGCCGGCCCCTGTCCGCCGCGCTGCACCGCGCGGTCCGCGACCTCGCGGTCCACCACCGCGCGCCCGACCGCGTCGAGGAGACGCTCGGCGTCCTCAAGGCGTTCGCGCTCAAGGCGACGCCGTCCGACGCCAAGATCAAGGACCGCTGGCAGCCCGGCATCGACGTGCCGGTGCAGAACGGGCGCGCCGACTCCGGCGACATCGAGATCGACCTCGTCGAGCTGTTCGGGGTGTGCGCCGAGCTCGCCGCCGACGTCGGGGTGGGCATCGCGCTGCTCATCGACGAGATGCAGGACCTGCGCGACGACGATGTCTCCGCGCTCTGCGCCGCCTGCCACGAGCTCTCGCAGTCGGGCGCCCCGCTGGTCGTCGTCGGCGCCGGCCTGCCGCACCTGCCCGCCGTGCTGAGCGCGTCGAAGTCGTACTCGGAGCGGCTCTTCCGCTACGCGATGATCGGGCAGCTGAACCGCGCCGACGCCGACCTCGCCCTGACCGTCCCCGCCAAGCGCGAGGACGCCGAGCTCACCGAGGCCGCGCTCGACGCGCTCTACGAGGTCTCGGGCGGCTACCCGTACTTCGTGCAGGCCTACGGCAAGGCGGCGTGGGACGCGGCCGTGCAGAGCCCGATCGACGCCGACGACGTCCGCATGGCCGCCCCGGAGGCGAGCGCCGAGCTGGCCGTCGGGTTCTTCGGCTCCCGCTACGAGCGCGCGACGCCCGCCGAGCGCGAGTACCTGCAGGGCATGGCCGAGCTCGGCGAGGGGCGCGACGAGCCGGTGCCCACCTCGAAGCTGGCCGCCCACCTCGGCCGCAAGCCCTCGTCGCTCTCGCCGGCGCGCGACAGCCTCCTGCGCAAGGGCCTGGTGTTCTCCGCCGAGCGCGGCTGGATCGCGTTCACCGTCCCGCACTTCGGGCGCTTCCTGCTCGGCCGCGACTGAGACCGGGCCGTCCGGCGCCGTACTACTCCGAACGTGTGAACTCGAAAAGCGCTGTTAACGCCGTCCACTCCGGGGACGAACTACCCGGCGAGCCCCGTGGCGCTGCCGGACCCCCGACCTGGCAGGGCCACGGGGCGTTCCACGTTCCGGGCCTTCTCCGGCCCGCACCGGCCCCGCTGCGCCACCCGGCCCTGCGCTCCGTCCGAATCCGGGCGCCCCGTACGATCCCGGCGTGTCGGATCCCAGGCTGGAGATCCAGATGCTCCACGACCGTGTCATGGTCGCCCCCGTCCAAGGCGAGGGCGAACGTCGCAGCAGTGGCGGCATCGTGATCCCCGCGACCGCCCAGCCCGCCAAGCGGCTGGTGTGGGGCGAGGTCTTCGGCACGGGGCAGCACGTCCGCAGCGTGGCGGTGGGCGACCGGGTGCTCTACGCGCAGGACGACCACTTCGAGGTCGACGTGACGGGGCGGACCTACGTCGTGCTCCGCGAGCGGGACCTGCACGCGGTCGCGAGCGAGACCAGCGAATCGAGCTCGAGCGGGACGGGGTTGTACCTGTGACGTCACCCGGGGGACGCACGCCCGAGGACACGGCCGTCGACACCGACGAGTCGGTCACCGAGCACGGGGCGCACACCGAGGCCCGCACCGAGCACGGGGCGCTCGACGAGCCGACGCGCGCCATGTCCGGCGACACGGTCGGCGCGCCGGGCAGCACGGTCGTCGGGCCACCGCTCGAGACCGACTCCTCCCCACACGGCGGCCCACACGGCGGCCCCCACGACGGCCCGGACGACGGCCCGGCGCACGCCGCCGCGACGACCGACCCGGACCGCACCGCGTGGATCCCCACGGTGCCCGGCGACGGCCCGCCCCCCGGTCCCGGCGCCCACGAGGCCTCGTCGGGCGGGGGCCGCCGGCGTCCCGTGCTGCTCGGCGCGGCCGTCGTCGGCCTGCTCGCCGTCCTCTACGTCGGCGACCTGCTCCTCTCGTCCACCGACGTGCCGCGCGGCGTCGCCGTCGCGGGCGTCGAGATCGGCGGCATGGGCAAGCCCGAGGCCGAGGAGGCGCTGCGCTCGCAGCTCTCCGGGCGCACCTCGGAGCCGGTGGCGCTGCAGGCCGGCACGGCGTCGGCCACCGTCGACCCCCGCGCCGCGGGCCTCGAGCTCGACGTCGAGGGCACCATCGCCCGCGCCGGCGAGCAGCCCTTCAACCCCTGGACGCGGCTGACCTCGCTGTTCGGCACCCGCGACGTCGCCCCGGTGACCCGCGTCAACGCCTTCGCGCTCGGCCAGGCGCTCGACGGCGTGCGCCCGCAGCTCGACCGCCCCGTCGCCGAGGGCACCGTGCGCTACGAGGGCCTCGAGCCCGTCGCCGTCCCCTCGGTGCCCGGCTCGGTCGTCGACGGCGCCACCGCGGGCCAGGCCGTCGTCGACCACTGGCTGGACCCGACGCCGGTCGCGCTGCCGGTCGCCGAGACCCCGGTGACGGTGACGCCCGAGGGCATCCAGCGCGCCATCGACGGCTTCGCCCGCCCCGCCGTGGCCGGCCCGCTGACCGTCGTCGGCGACGCGAAGAACGCCACGGTCACCACCCGCGCGATCACCTCGTTCGTCCGCTTCACCCCCGACGGCCGCGGCGGCCTCACGCCCGGCATCGACGAGCCGGCGGCGATCGCGGCGATCGAGCCGCAGCTGCGGACCACCGAGGCCGAGCCCCGCGACGCCACGCTCGCGTTCAACGGCGCCACGGCCGAGGTCGTGCCGGCCGTGGTCGGTCGCGAGATCGACTGGCCGCGGACGTTCTCCGGGGTCGTCGAGGCGCTCGGCCGCCCCGACGGCGAGGCCCCGCCGGTGTTCACCCCGCCGCCGACGGCGCCCGGCGCGGAGCCCGTGGCCCCGCCGCCCGCCACCGGGCGGGCCATCAACGCCGTCTACACGACCACCCCGCCGAAGGTGACCACCGAGTCGCTCGCCGCGCTGGGCCCGGCCGAGATGATCGGCGAGTTCACGACCCGGGGCTTCAAGCCCGACTCGGGCCAGAACATCAAGCGCGTCGCCGAGATCGTCAACGGTCAGGTCATCGCCCCGAACTCGGTGTTCAGCCTCAACGAGGCCTCGAGCCCCCGCAACGAGGCCAACGGCTTCGTCCCGGCCGGGATCATCGACGACGGCGCCCCGGGCCGCGGCGTCGGCGGCGGCGTCTCCCAGTTCGCCACGACGCTCTACAACGCCGGCTACTTCGCCGGGCTCCGCAACGTGGAGCACAAGGAGCACAGCTACTACATCACCCGCTACCCGGCGGGACGCGAGGCGACGGTCTTCGAGGGCTCGATCGACCTGCGCCTGGGCAACGACGGCCCCACCCCGATCTACATCCGGACGCAGTGGACGCCGTCGTCGATCACCGTGCAGCTCTACGGGATCAAGCGCTTCGAGGTGACGTCGGAGCCGGGGCCGCGCACCAACCAGACCCCGCCCGGCGTGCGTGACCTCGGGGGCAACCCGGAGTGCAAGGCCTCCCAGGGCTCCGAGGGCTTCACGATCACCGACACCCGGGTGCTGCGGAACCTGCAGACCGGCGAGGTCCGCCGCGAGCCGCGCACGGTCCGGTACGAGCCGCAGCCGACCGTCACCTGCAACGGCCGGTGAGCGCCTCCGCGGAGCACTCCTCGCAGGGTTCCTCGGGCGACGCCGTCTCCCGCGTCGTCGACGGCGCCCGCGACCGGCTCGGCGACGTCAGCCACGGCGACGGCGAGGGCGAGGCCCCGCACCGGGCCGTCGAGCTGCTCGGCCGCGTCGGGCTCGTCGGGTACGGCCTCGTGCACCTGCTGATCGGCGTGCTCGCCGTCCAGGTCGCGACGCAGGGCGGCGGCCAGGCCGACCAGCAGGGCGCGATCGCCACGCTCGCCGCGGAGCCCTTCGGGTTCGTCGCGATCATCGTCATCGTCGTCGGTCTCGTGGCCTTCGCGCTCTGGCAGGGCATCGCCGCCGTCAACGGCTTCCGCTGGGCCACCGGCTGGAGCCGCACCCAGCGCCGCATCGGGGCGGGCGGCAAGGCCCTCGGCGTCCTCGGTGTGGCCGTCGTCGGCGTCCAGCTGCTGGTCACGGGGTCCTCGGGCTCGAGCAGCGGCGGCTCCCAGCAGGCCACCGCGAGCCTGCTGACGCTGCCCGCGGGCCAGGTCCTCGTCGGGATCGTCGCGGTGATCGTGCTCGTCGTCGCCGGCGCGACCGCCTGGTCCGGGGTCACCGTCGACTTCGCCGAGGACCTCGACTGGTCCCGCATCCCCGCCCGGCTGCGCACGCCCGTGCGCTGGCTCGGGATCGCCGGCCACGTGCTGCGCGCCGTGGCGTTCGCGGTGATGGGCGTGCTGTTCGGCGTCGCGGCGATCCGCGCCGACCCGTCGTGGGCGAGCGGCCTCGACGGCGCGCTCAAGACCCTCGCCGGGCAGCCCTACGGCCCGCTGCTGCTCGTGGTCGTCGCACTGGGCTTCGTCGCGTTCGGCCTGTTCACGATCGTCGAGGCGCGGGCGCGCCGGATCTGACCCGCTCCCGCAGACCCATCGCGTCGAACGGCGCGTGCACCTTGATGTCGTTGTCGAAGTACACGACGACGTCGCGCCCGTCCGGGGCCGCGGGCGGCGGGTCGTCGGGCGCGACGGTGTCCTCCGAGGTCGGCGCGTCGCCCGCGGCCCAGGCGCGGATCAGCGCGGCCCAGCGGTCGAGGGAGCCGGCGGTGTAACCGCTGGCGTAGAGCTCGGTGTCGCCGTGCAGGCGCACGTAGACGAGGTCGGCGGTGACGTCGTCGAGGCGCGGGAACGTGCCCGCGGTGTCGGAGACGACGAGCGCGACCCCGTGCCGGCGCAGCTGCGCGACGAACCCGGGGTCGCGGTACGTCGCGTGCCGGACCTCCAGGGCGTGGCGCATGGGTCGATCATGCTCGGTCTCCGTGCAGGGCTCCGGGACCTTGTCGGTGTGCCCGGCGGCCATCGCCGCGGCCTCGCCGGTGGTGCGCGGCAGCAGGGCGAGGAAGTCCTCGATCCGCTCCGCGTCGTAGCCGAGCTGCGGCGGGAGCTGCCAGAGGACCGGCCCGAGCTTCGGCCCGAGGGCCAGCGGGCCGGACGCGAAGAAGTTGGCGAGCCCCTCCTCGACGCCGCGCAGCTTCTTCATGTGCGTGACGAAGCGCCCGCCCTTGACCGCGAACACGAAGTCGTCGGGCGTGCGCTCCGCCCACGTGCGGTAGCTCGAGGCGCGCTGGAGCAAGTAGAACGAGCCGTTGATCTCGACGGTGTCGAGGCGCTCGGCGAGGTAGGTCAGCTCACGACGCTGGACCAGGCCCTCCGGGTAGAACACCCGCCGCCAGGGCGGGTAGATCCACCCGGAGGTCCCGATCCGTACGGCCACGCGTCAGAACGATGCCACGTCCATCTCCATGATCGAGTTCTCGGCGCCCTCGATGATCGCGCGGCGGGACGTGAGCTCGGGCAGGACGTTGCGGGCGAAGAAGCGCGCGACGGCGATCTTGCCCTCGTAGAAGGCCTGGTCGCGGCCGGCGGTCCCGGCGTCGAGCACCTGGCCGGCGACCTCGGCCTGGCGCAGCAGCAGCCACCCGATGAGCATGTCGCCCACGCTCAGCAGGAAGCGGACCGCGTGCTGGCCGACCTTGTAGAGGTTGGTGACCTCCTCCTGCGAGGAGGTCAGGAACCCGACCATCGCCCCCAGCGACGCCTGCACGTCGCCCAGCGCGGTGGCGAGCAGCGCCCGCTCCTCCTTGAGCCGCCCGTTGCCGCCCTCGGCGTCGAGGAACGCCTGGACCTGGCCGGCGACGTGCATGAGCGCCTGGCCGTTGTCCCGGACGATCTTGCGGAAGAAGAAGTCCTGCGCCTGGATCGCCGTGGTGCCCTCGTACAGCGAGTCGATCTTGGCGTCGCGGATGTACTGCTCGAGCGGGTAGTCCTGCAGGTAGCCGGAGCCACCGAGGGTCTGCAGCGCCTGGATGAGCTGCTCCGACGCCCGCTCCGACCCGACGCCCTTGACGATCGGGAGCAGCAGGTCGTTGACCTTCTCGGCGAGGGTGATCTCCTCCTGGGAGACCGCGCCCCGCTCGGCCTCGGGCGCCTCGCCGAAGCGGATGACGTCCTGGTAGGTCGCGGTGAACCCGTACACGGCGCGCAGGCCCTCGGCGTACGCCTTCTGCGTCATGAGGCTGCGGCGCACGTCGGGGTGCTGGGTGATCGGGACGCGCGGGGCGGTCTTGTCGGTCTGCTTGGTGAGGTCGGCGCCCTGGATGCGCTCCTTGGCGTACTCGAGCGCGCGCAGGTAGCCCGTCGACAGGGTGCCGATGGCCTTGGTGCCGACCATCATCCGCGCGTACTCGATGACCTGGAACATCTGCGCGATGCCGTCGTGCACCTCGCCGAGCAGCCAGCCGATCGCGGGCGTGCCGGTGGCGCCGAGCGTCAGCTCGCAGGTGGCCGAGGCGTTGAGGCCCATCTTGTGCTCGACGTTGGTGACGTACGCGCCGTTGCGCTCGCCCGGCTCGCCGGTGGTGTCGTCGAAGTGGAACTTCGGGACGAGGAACAGCGAGAGGCCCTTGGTGCCCGCCTTCGCGCCCTCGGGGCGGGCGAGCACCAGGTGCATGATGTTCTCGTGGAGGTCGCCCGAGTCGCCTGAGGTGATGAAGCGCTTGACGCCCTCGATCGACCAGGTGCCGTCGCCGTTGTCGCGGGCCTTGGTGCGCCCGGCGCCCACGTCGGAGCCCGCGTCCGGCTCGGTGAGCACCATCGTGGCGCCCCAGCCGCGGTCGACCATGATCTGCGCCCAGCGCTTCTGCTGCTCGGTCCCGTTGCGGTAGACGACCGACGCGAAGTTCGGGCCCGCCATGTACATGAACACCGGGGCGTTCGCGCCGAGGATCATCTCGCCGGCCGACCACTGCACCGAGGGCGGGACGCCCATGCCGCCGATGGCGTTGTCGGCCGAGAGCCGCCACCACTCGCCGTCCCACAGCGCGCGGTAGGACTTCTTGATGCCCTCGTCGAGGTGGGCGGTGTTGGTCGCCGGGTCGAAGCGGACGGGGTTGCGGTCGCCCGACTCGTAGGAGTCGGCGAGCGGCCCCTCGGCCATCGACGCGACCTCGCCCAGCAGGGCCCGCGCGGTCTCCTCGTCGGCGTCGGCGAAGGGCCCGGAGCCGAACCGGTCCTGGACGCGGAAGACCTCGAAGAGGTTGAACTCGATGTCGCGGACGTTCGCCCGGTAGTGGCCCATCCCGCCTCGCTCCTCGTGGTGTCGGCCAGCGTTCTTCTACCGACCGGTAACCAGAGCCTATTACCCGCAGGTAACCCTGTCGAGGACGGTCCGGACACGTTCGCTCGTGCGAGACTCCGCGGACCAGGTGACCTCGACGGGGGAGGGGACGGTGAGGGGGCGGCGATCCGGGAGGTCCCTCGATCTCCGCACGTGGCTCGCCGGCATCGACCCCGGTCTGACGCGCCTGCGCCTCGCCTCGATCGCGGTCGCCGCGATGGTCCTCGCGGTCGGGGTCGTGGCGGTCGGACGCGCGCTGCTGGCCCCCGCCGAGCCCGTCACCGTCCTGCTGTTCGCGGGCGTGCTGGCGATGGTCTCGAACCTCGCGGTCAACGAGCCCGACCTGCCCCGGCGGCGGGTCACCACCGCGCTGATGATCCTGCCCGCGGCGGCCAGCACCGTGGCCGGTGCCTTCGTCGCGCCCTACCGCATCCCGGCGGCCGCGGCGTTCGTCGCGGTGATGGTCCTCGCGGTGTGGGTGCGCCGCTACGGCCCGCGCGGGTTCGCGCTCGGCATGGCGGGCTTCATGCCCTTCTTCTTCACCCAGTTCCTGCGCGTCGCGCCCGCACAGGTGCCGTGGCTGCTCCTGGCCATGGTGGTCGGGATCGCCTCGACCCTGCTGCTGCGCGGCGTCGTGTTCGCCGAGCGCCCCGCCCGCACACTGCGCCGGATGGTCACCGCGTTCCGGGCGCGGGCCTTCGCGCTGGTCGGGGCCACCGACGCCGTGCTCGCCGACGTCGGCCAGAGCAGGCTGGACGAGCGCGGGCCGGACGAGCGCGACCTCGAGGCGCTGCGCCGCGCCCGCGCGCGCCTGCAGGAGGTGTCGCTGCTCGTCGAGGACACCCTCGAGCAGACCACCGCCGGGCGCGTCTGGCCCGGGCTCGAGGACGACACGCTCGCCCTGCGCGTCGCCGACGCCGAGCTCGCCCTCGAGCGGCTCTCCGTCGTCGCGCGCCGGCTGGCCCTGCCGCAGCGGGACGACGCGCAGGAGCCGATCGACGCGGTCGTCGTCGCCGCGCTGCGCACCGGGCTGCGGCACCTGCAGACGGCGCTGACCGCCGGCCAGGGGCACCTGGCCATCCTCGAGGCCGCCAACGACGCCCGCGCGGCGGTCGCCGGGCTCGTCGCGGACACCCGGCCCGGGCGCGAGCGGGTGCAGCGCACGGCGTTCGCCGTGCGCCGCGTCGCCGACGCGATCCACCACGCCCAGGTCGACGCCCCGTCACGGCGTCCCGACGGCGGGGCCCCGGGCGCCGGCGCACCCCTGCGGCCCCCGCCCCCGCCCGCCGGGGGCGGCCCGGCCCCGGACGCGCTGGCCGGGCGCTCCCGGCCCGAGGACATGCCCCAGGAGCTGCCGCAGGACGACCGACCGGGTCCCGCGTCGGAACGCCCCGAGGACGACGACGTCCGGCGCGAGAAGGAGCCCGCGCCGGAGCCCTCGCCCGGCGGGATCGCGCTGTCGACGCGGCAGGCCGTGCAGGTCGGGGTCGCGGCGACGCTCGCGATCGTCGTGGGCGAGTCGATCGCGCCGTCGCGCTGGTACTGGGCCGTCATCACCGCGTTCGTGGTGTTCGCCGGCACCAACAGCCGCGGCGATCTGCTCTCCCGCGGCTGGGGGCGGGTGCTCGGGACGGTCGGCGGCGTCGTCGCCGGGATGGGGCTCGCGGCCCTCGTCGGCGGCAACACGGTGCTCTCGCTCCTGCTGCTGTTCGTCTGCGTCTTCCTCGCGCTCTACCTGGTGCGGGTGTCGCCCTCGATGCTCGCCTTCTGGATCACGGCCGTGCTCGCGCTGGTCTACGGCCTCATCGGGCAGTTCAGCGTCCAGGTGCTGGTGCTGCGGATCGAGGAGACCGCGATCGGGGCGGTGGCCGCGGTCGTGGCCGCGTTCCTCGTGCTCCCGCGCGGTACCCGGGCGGCGTTCGGTGACGCCGTCGGCGAGGTCGTCGACGCCATGGACCGGGTGCTGGCCGAGGCCACCGACCGGCTGGTGGGACGCCGGTCCGCGGCGCCGGCCCGGGAGGGCGTGCGGGCCATGGACGACGCGCTGGCCACCCTGCGGCTGCGCGCCCAGACCCTCGCCGCGCCCTTCGCCCGTCGCCGGGCCCGGTCGAGCTACCAGCGCGGGCTGCGGGTGCTCGTCGTGTGCGACGTCTACGCGCGCTCGCTGGCCCGCACCGCCGACCACGTCGCCGACCCGTCCTGGGCGGCGACGCTGGACCCGGCGGCCGCGCAGGTGCGGGCGAACCTCGACGGGCTGCGCGACGTCCTCGTCCGCGGCCGGCGGGCCTCCGACGGCGGGCAGGTCGAGGCGCGCTCCGCCGAGCGGCTTGTCGACGCCGCCGAGGAGCACGCGGCGCGCACCGACGACCCGCACCGGCGCGCGACGATGCTCACCGCCGCCCGGCTGCTGCGCCGCATCGACCAGGCCGTGGTCGGGCTCGCCGTCGACCTCGGGGCCGCGGAGGACCCGGACGAGGACGACGCCGACGGGGACGGTCAGTCGCCGAGCACCGCGTCCAGCGCAGGCGTGGCGAACACCCGGTCGGGGTCGTAGTCGTCGCGGACCCGCCGGAAGTCGGGCAGGCGGGGGTAGGACGCGGCGGTGTCCGCGGCGGTCCAGTCGGAGCGTGACGCCCAGTGCGGGCGGCCGCCGTGGTCGCGCAGCACCCGCCAGGCGCGTTCGAGGACGGGGGCGTGGTCGGTGCCGCGCGGGACGCGGACGGCCACCCAGCCCGTCGGGCGGTCGTGGGCGGGGTGCAGCCAGCCCGTCTCGGGGGGCCCGACCCGCAGGCGCACGGGGAGCCCGACCTCGAGGTGGTCGTCGGCGAGGGCGGCGAGCAGCTCGCGGGTCCCGGCGGCCATCGCGGCGCGGGGCAGCGCCCACTCGGTCTGCTCGAAGCGGACCGCGGGCGGGCTGGAGAGCACCCGGTGCATCGGCCCGGTCGCCGTGACGGTGCGGGCGAGCCGGGAGACCGCGCGGTTGAAGCGGGGCACGAGGCGGGGCAGGGCGCGCTCGACGAGCGTGGCCCCGCCGAGCGCGGTCCGCCCGGTGGCCCCGGCGACGGTGACGCCGACGGTGCGCTCGGGCTCGTCCTCGTCGTCCTCGCCGTCGTCGTCCTCGGCGTGGTCCGGGCGGGGCTCGAGCCAGCGGGTGAGCGCCGTGCTCGCCGACGGGAACACGGCGGCCTCGACCACCGGGTGGGCGGTCCAGAAGTCCTCGTCGAGCACCTCCTCCACCGGCCGGGGCTCGCGGGTGACCCGCACGCGGCCGGCGGGCACGACGGCGAGCTCGGCCTCGAGCACCACGCCGAGGGCGCCGAGCGAGGTGCGGGCGGCGTCGAGGTCGGCGGCGGCGACGTCGCGGAGGCGCCCCCGACCGTCGACCAGGCGCAGGCCCACGACCGCCGCGGACAGCGAGCCGACGGCGGGCCCGCTGCCGTGCATGCCGACGGCCAGCGCGCCGCCGACGGTCGGGGCGGCGAGCTCGAGCGGCGCGGCGAGGGCGAGGCCGCGGTCGGCGAGCTCGTCGTGGAGGCGGGCGAGCGTGGTCCCGGCGCGGACGCGCACCGTGGGACCGCTGGGGCGACCGCCGATGCCGGTGATGCCGCTGAACGCGGAGAGGTCGACGTGCACGCCGTCGGTGACGGCGATCGCGCTGAAGGAGTGCCCGGACCCGACCGGCCGGACGGCCTGGCCGCGCTCGGCGGCGCGGCGCACCACGGCGGAGACGCCGCTGTCGTCGAGCGGGCGCACCGTCGCCGTCGGCCGGCACTCCTGGCCGCCGGACCAGTTCGTCCACACGGCCGACACCCTAGGGGCTCGCACCGTCGAGGGAGCGCGCCAGACCGGTCCCGGGGGCCGCCACCCGTGGGCGGCGACCCCCGGCCTTGGTCAGGACGCGAGCGAGCCGATCGCGACGTCGACGCCGTCGACGACGTTGCGGCGGACCTTGTCACCGGCCTCGCGGAGCTTGTCGCCCGCGTCGTCGGAGTGGCCGGTGAGCTCGCCGGTGAACTCGCTGGTGCGCTTCGCGACCTTGCGGGCGGCGCGACGGCCCCGCCAGCCCAGCGACGGCTTCCCGTGCGTGTCCACCGAGGCCAGGATCAGGCCGCCGAGGATGCTGACGTTCTTGAGGAACTGCTGCTGGTCGGCCTGCTTCTCCGCCGGGTCCGACTTCTCCCAGAACGGGTGCCCCGCCACCGTGGTCGGCACGAGGGTCGCGGCGAGCGCCAGCGACGCCACCCGCGGGAACTTGTTGATCGCCAGGAGCGACCCGGCCGCGATCTTCACGCCGGCGTCGATCTTGACGAGCTGGTGGGGCTCGGACGGGACCTGCTCGGGCAGGCTCGGCGCGGCCTTCTCCAGCAGCGGCGTGGCCTTCTGGATGCGCGGTTCGGGGTTGAGCAGGGTGTCGACCCCGCCCTTGATGAAGATGGCGGCCAGCATGGGCCGGGCGAGACGACGGACGATCACGGAAGCGACCTCCACGGGGCGCGAGGGACGGCTCGGGTGCGGCGCCGGGACGGGCTCGCGTGAGGCCCGACGGGGCCGCCCACGGGCCGCCAGGGGCGGCAGCATAGCCCCGCACCGACCCGGCCCGAGCCGGTCGCCCGGCCCGCGCCCGCCCGGAGCGCCCGGCCGCCCCGGCGGGGCGACCGGACAATCGGTACCCGCCCGCGGCGTCAGCGACGCAGGGCGTGCCGCCCGCCGCGGATCTCCTCGCGCCAGGCGTGCCGCCCGCCGTCGCCGCGCGCCTCGTCGGCCCGGGGGCGACGGCGGCGCTCGGCACGGCGACGGAGCTCGTCCTCGGGGGACTCGTCGAGGCCGGCGGCGTCCGACACGTCGGCCCGTCCACGCAGCGCAGCGGAGCTGGACCCGTCGGCCCGTCCACGCAGCGCAGCGGAGCTGGACCCATCCACCGCCGGCGGCGGCACGGTCGGGACCTCGGAGAGCCCGGAGCGCCGCGGCCCGGACGCGTCCTGCACCGGCAGCGGCCCGGAGCCGGGGTGCGGCTCGGGCACGGCGAGCGCATCCCGGTCGCGGTAGGCGCGCCGCGGCCGCGTCCGGTCCTCGGTCAGCTCGTGGAAGATCGGCGTCGGCTCCGAGCCGGGGTTCCCGAGGCTCGCCAGGGCCCGGTCGCCGCCGCGCCGCACCGTCCGGCCCTCGCCCTCCCGGGCCGGCTCACCACGCCGCAGCGCCCCGATCCCGGCGCCGGGGCGCTCGAGCGGCGACGGCTCGTCCCACACCCACGTGCCGTACGCGTCCAGTCGCCACCCACCGGCCCCGGAACGCGCTTCCCCGGATCCCATGTCGTCCCGCCACACCCACACGATCTCTCGACCTCCCCGACAGCTGATCGTTCGGCCCGTTCCTCGCCGCACCGCCGAACGGCGCAACGACATCGAGCGTCTGGCCCCACCAACGGCAGCCGGGGCGCGGAGACTGAGGGGCGGATCCGCGGCGATTCCCGGCGACACGGCCTTTCGCCCGCGACACGCCGACGGATCCCTCGTCTGTGTGTCACCCCGATAGCGGCATCGGGGTTTCAGGTCGGGCCGCAGCGGGTCCTGCACAGATCGACACTGCGCCGCGGCGCGCCAGGCACGACGATCGCCTCGTGCGATGCGTGGTCACCGGGGCGACCGGATACATCGGCGGGCGACTGGCCCCGCGACTGGCGGCGGAGGGGCACGACGTCCGCTGCGTGGTGCGCAACCCCGACAAGGTGCGCGACGTCCCGTGGGCCCAGCAGGTCGAGATCGTGCGCGGCGACGTGCTCGACGAGGAGTCGATGCGGCGCGCCTGCGCGGGCGCCGACGTCCTGTACTACCTCGTGCACTCGCTGTCCGAGAAGGGCTTCGCGGCCGTCGACCGCCAGGCCGCGATGATCAGCGCGCAGGCCGCCCGCGAGGCCGGCGTGTCGCGGATCGTCTACCTCGGCGGCATGCACCCCGACGGCGTCGAGCTCTCCGAGCACCTCGCCTCGCGCGCCGAGGTCGGCGAGATCTTCCTGCGCTCCGGCGTCCCCACGGTCGTCCTGCAGGCCGCGGTGATCCTCGGGTCGGGGTCGGCGAGCTTCGAGATGCTGCGCTACCTCACCGAGCGGCTGCCGGTGATGCTCACGCCGTCCTGGGTGCACCACCGCGTGCAGCCCATCGCGATCCGCGACGTCCTGCACTACCTGGTGCGCGTGGTGACCCTGCCCCACGAGGTCAACCGCACGTTCGACATCGGCGGGCCGGACGTCCTGACCTACCTGCAGATGATGGAGGGCTTCGCCGAGGTCGCCGACCTGCCGCGGCGCGCGATGCTGCCGGTGCCGGTGCTGACGCCGCGGCTGTCGTCGCACTGGGTCAACCTCGTGACCCCGGTACCGCGCTCGACCGCCGTGCCGCTCATCGACTCGCTGGTGCACGAGGTCGTCGCCGGCGAGCACGACATCGACACCTTCGTCCCGCAGCCCGAGGGCGGGCTCACGAGCTTCCGGCGCGCCGTGTCGCTCGCCCTGGCGCGGATCGGCTCCGGGCAGGTGGAGACACGCTGGTCCGGCGCCAACGCGAGCTACGCGCCGTCGGACCCGCTGCCCTCGGACCCCGAGTGGGCGGGCGGCACCGTCTACACCGACGTCCGCGAGCGCCCGTCCACCGCGTCGGCGGACAACGTCTGGCACATCGTCACGGGGATCGGCGGCGAGCGCGGCTGGTACTCGTTCCCGCTGGGCTGGTGGGCGCGCGGGGTGCTCGACCGCCTCTTCGGCGGCGTCGGTCTGCGCCGCGGGCGCCGGGACGCCGACTCGCTCAAGGTGGGCGACGCCCTGGACTGGTGGCGGGTCGAGGAGTGCCTCGACGACACGAGCGACCACCGCGACGCCGCCGACCTCGCCCCCGGCGAGCGCCTGCTGCGCCTGCGCGCCGAGATGAAGGCCCCGGGCCTCGCGTGGCTGGAGCTGCGCGTCGCGCCGACCGCGCAGGGCTCGCTCTACCGGCAGCGGGCGATCTTCTTCCCGCACGGGCTCGCCGGGCACGCCTACTGGCGCGTCATCGCCCCGTTCCACGTCCTGGTGTTCGGCGGCATGGAGCGGCGCATCGTCGCGGCCGCCGAACGGGCCGAGCGCGGCGAGGACCCGGACCCGCCGACCGGGCTCGTCGCCCGGCTCAAGGACCGCCGCGCCCGCCGGGACGCCGAGCGCGCGCGTCCCGCGGTGCGCACCGGGACCTGACGTCGTGGACGGGGCCCGCGGGCCCCGCCCACGAGCGGGTCAGGCCGCGGCGTCCAGGGTGGCCACGGTCTCGCGGTCGAGGTCCAGCGACGCGGCGCCGCAGTTCTCCTCGAGGTGCTCGAGCGAGCTGGTGCCCGGGATCGGGAGCATCACCGAGCTGCGCTGCAGCAGCCACGCGAGGGCCACCTGGGCCGGCGTCGCGCCGAACTTCTCGGCGGCGCGCTCGGCGGCGTTGCCGGGCTCGGCGAGCTTGCCCGCGTCGGCGGGGGCCCACGGGATGAACCCGATGCCGTGCTCGGTGCAGTGGCGCAGGACGTCGTCGGACGACCGGTCCACCAGGTTGTAGCGGTTCTGCACCGACGCGACGTCGACGATCTTCCCGGCGGCCTCGATGTCGGCCACCGAGACCTGGCTCAGCCCGACCTCGCGCACCTTGCCCTCGCGCTGCAGGTCGGCGAGCAGACCGAACTGCTCGTCGGCGGCGACGTGCGGGTCGATGCGGTGGAGCTGGAAGAGGTCGATGGTCTCCACGCCGAGGCGGCGCAGGCTCATCTCGGCCTCCTGGCGCAGGTAGTCCGGGCGCCCGCAGGGGATCCACTTGTTCGGGCCCGTGCGCAGCAGCCCGGCCTTCGTCGCGACGGTCACGCCGCGGTACGGGTAGAGCGCGTCGCGGACGAGCTCCTCGCTGACGTACGGCCCGTACGAGTCCGCGGTGTCGATGAAGTCGACACCGAGGTCGACCGCCCGCCGCAGCACGGCGAGGGCGTTGTCCGGGTCCTTCGGCGGGCCCCAGATCCCCTCGCCCGTCAGGCGCATCGCGCCGTACCCCAGGCGACGGACCGTCAGGTCCCCACCCAGCGTGAACCGTCCCGAGGCGGCCACGATGCCGCCCCCGTTCTCGCTGTCGTCGGTCATCTGCTCACTCTCTCCCGGCCGTGTCAGGTTCAGCCGTGGGATCCAGACTGGCATCCCCGGCCGACCAGCGACGGCGGGCGTGTCCGATCTCCCACCGGACCCTCCCCTACGTGCCCGAACGGCTGACGTCCGGGTGCTCGTCCGGGACCGCTCAGGCCATCCAGCGCGCCGTGAGCGCGAGCCCCTCGGTGATGCCGCGCGGTGCCGCGCCCAGCGCCCGGGCGCCCTCGTCGCGGACCCGGTAGCCACCGAGGTGGCCGTAGACCACCGACCGGTCGGCGAACGGCGGCGCGTCGGGGGGCAGCTCGCTGCCCTGCGGCAGGGCCCGCACCCGGTGGGGGCTGCCGGCGAACCCGCAGTAGGTGTCCAGGACCTCCGGGAACGACGCGACCTCCCCGCACAGCACGTAGCGCCGGCCGACCTCGCCGTCGGTGTACGCCAGGAGCTGGCCCGCCGCCACGTCCTCGGCGAGCGTCCAGCCGACGCGCGTGTCGACGATGCCGTCGACCTCGCCGCGCGCCGCCGCCGCGAACAGCTGGTTGTAGCTCAGCGGCCCGCGCGGCGAGGGTCCGTACACGTTGACGACGGTCGCGACGACGGCGTCCAGCCCGTCCGCGGCGACGGCGTCCATCACGACCGCCTCCGCCTCGGCCTTGGTCGTCGAGTACGTGTCGGTGAGCGCGGTGCCGCCGGCGGCGTCCTCGGCGATGACGCAGCCGGGCCCGTCGGGATCGGGGACGCAGACCGCGGCGCTGGTCGAGGTGTGGACGAGCCGGCGGACCCCGGCGCGGCGGACCGCCTCCACGACCCGCCGGGTGCCACCGACGTTCAGCTCGCGCGCCTCCGGGCCGGGCACGCCCACGGCGGCGGCGAGGTGGAAGACGCCCTCGCAGCCGTCCATCGCCCGGGCCAGCGAGTCGGCGTCGGCGAGGTCGGCGGCCACCCGCTCGACCCCCGCGGGCAGGACGTCGGCCCGGGACGGGTCGCGGACCACCGCGCGCACCGCGTGCCCCCGCTCGTGGAGGTACGCGGCGACCGCCGACCCGACGAACCCCGTGGCGCCCGTGACGAGGAGCATCGGCGCATCGTGGCACGGACCGACGACCCGGGAGATGAGCTGATGACCTCCGACCCGACCGCGCGTGTCGTCCTGACCACCACCGACTCCGCCGACGAGGCCGAGCGCCTCGCCCGCGTGCTCGTCGACGCGCACCTCGCGGCGTGCGTGCAGATCAGCGGGCCGGTGCGCAGCGTGTTCCGGTGGGAGGGCGCGGTGTCGGTGGAGCCGGAGTGGCAGCTCTGGCTCAAGACCGACGCCGCGCGCGTCGACGACCTCACCGCGCGCCTCGTCGCCGAGCACGGCTACGACGTGCCCGAGGTGCTCGTGCTGCCGGTCGTCGGCGGGCACGGGCCGTACCTGGCGTGGGTGACGGACGAGACGAAGCGCGAGGACACTCAAGACCGTTAGCCTCGGCAATGATGTCGACGTCGGTGGAGCTCGCGGAGCCGGCGGCCCTGCGCCGCGGGCAGCCCGGCTTCCGTCCCGTGTCGGTCGGGCTCTTCTTCGCGGGCTTCACGACGTTCGCGCTGCTCTACGCCACGCAGCCGCTGCTCCCGGCGCTCGTCTCCGCGTACGCCATCACCCCGGGCACCGCATCGCTGTCGATCTCGGTGACCACCGCCGCGCTCGCCGTCGGCGTCATCCCCGCCAGCGCGCTCTCGGAGCGCTGGGGCCGCCGGCCGGTGATGGTCGGCTCGCTGGCGGCGGCCGTCGTGTTCGGTCTGGCCGCGGCGCTCGCCCCCGGCTTCGGGATGCTGCTGGTGCTGCGCGGGCTCGAGGGCCTCGCGCTCGCCGGGCTCCCTGCGGTCGGGATGGCCTACCTCGCCGACGAGATCCACGGTGCGCACCTCGGCGGCGCGATGGGCCTCTACGTCGCCGGCAACTCCGTGGGCGGGTTCGGCGGCCGGATCGTGGTCAGCGCGCTCGCCGAGCTCACCGGCTCGTGGCGCTGGGCGCTCGGCGGGATCGCCCTGCTCTCCGGCGCCTGCCTCGTGGTGTTCGCGCTGGTCCTGCCCGCGTCCCGGCGCTTCCGGCTCGCGCCGGTCTCGGCCCGGGAGCTGCTCGGAGCGGCCCGCGCGCACCTCGCCGACCCCGTGATGCGCCGCCTCTACGCCGTCGGACTGCTCGTCATGGGCGTGTTCGTCTGCGCCTACAACTACGTGACGTTCCTGCTGCTCGGCCCGCCGTTCCGCCTGCCCGCGCTGGTGGTCGGGTTCGTGTTCGTGCTCTACGCGGTCGGCACCGCCACCTCGACCCGCGCCGGACGCCTCGCCGACCGCCTGGGCGCCCGCCCCGTCCTCCTCGGCGCCGCCGGGGTGGGCGTCGTCGGCGCCGTGGCGATGCTGACGCCGTGGGTGGGCGTCGTCGTCGCCGGCCTGGGCCTCATCACCGTCGGCTTCTTCGCCGCCCACACGGTGGCCAGCGCGTGGGTGGGGCGGCGCGCCGAGCACGGCCGCGCCGTCGCGTCCGGGCTGTACCTGGGCTTCTACTACGTCGGCTCGTCGGTGGGCGGCACCCTCGGCGGCGTCGCCTTCGGCCTCGCGGGCTGGCCCGCGACCGTCGGCTTCATGGTGGTGCTGCTGGTGCTCGCGGCCGCCGTGGCACGCCCGCTGCGCGCCCGCGCCTAGCCCCGGGCGATGTCGCTGAACCGGCTGTAGTGCAGCTGGTGGGCCACCGTGATGGTCGCGGTGGGACCGTTGCGGTGCTTGGCGAGGATGAGGTCGGCCTCGCCGGCGCGGGGGTCGTCGCGCTCGAAGGCGTCGGGGCGGCTGATGAGCATGACCATGTCGGCGTCCTGCTCCAGCGACCCGGACTCGCGGAGGTCGGAGAGCATCGGCTTCTTGTCGGTGCGCTGCTCGGGACCACGGTTGAGCTGGCTGATCGCGACCAGCGGGACCTCGAGCTCCTTGGCCAGCAGCTTGAGCTGGCGGGAGAACTCCGAGACCTCCTGCTGGCGGGACTCGACCTTCTTGCCCGAGGTCATCAGCTGCATGTAGTCGAGGATGATCAGCTTGAGGTCGTGGCGCTGCTTGAGACGCCGCGCCTTCGCCCGGATCTCCATGATCGTCATGTTGGGCGAGTCGTCGATGAACATCGGCGCCTCGCTGATCTCGCTCATCCGCCGCGCGAGCCGCGTCCAGTCGTCGTCGGTCATCGTGCCGGCACGCATGTCGGCGAGGCGGATCTTCGCCTCGGCCGACAGCAGGCGCATGACGATCTCGGTGCGGCTCATCTCCAGGGAGAAGAACGCCGAGGTCAGGCCGTGCTTCACACTTGCTGACCTGGCAAAATCCATCCCCAGGGTCGATTTCCCGATACCGGGACGGGCCGCAACGATGATCATCTGGCCGGCGTGCAGGCCGTTGGTGACGTCGTCGAGGTCGGTGAAGCCCGTGGGCACGCCGAAGGACACGCCGCCGCGCGAGGCGATGGCGTCGATCTCGTCCATCGTCGGCTGCAGGACGTCCTCGAGGGCGACGTAGTCCTCGGTGACGCGCCGGTCGGTGACCTCGTAGACCGCGGCCTGCGCCCGGTCGACGATGTCGTCGGTGTCGGAGCCCTCGGCGCCGTGGTAGCCGAGCTGGACGATGCGCGTGCCCGCCTCGACCAGGCGCCGCAGGATCGCGCGGTCGGCCACGATCTCGGCGTAGTAGCCGGCGTTGGCGGCCGTGGGCACCGTCGCGATGAGCGTGTGCAGGTACGGGGCGCCGCCGACGCGCAGCAGCTCGCCGCGCTTCTCGAGCTCGGCCGAGACCGTCACCGGGTCGGCGGGCTCGCCACGGCCGTAGAGGTCGAGCACGCACTCGTAGACCGTCTGGTGGGCCGGGCGGTAGAAGTCGTCGGGCTTGAGCATCTCGATGACGTCGGCGATCGCGTCCTTCGAGAGCAGGATCGCGCCCAGCACCGACTGCTCGGCCGGGAGGTCCTGCGGCGGCTGCCGGTCGAACTCCGGCGGAGCGGCCCCCGGCCGCTCCGGACCCCGTCCGGACGTCCCCCGATCGTCCAGCACCGCCACGTCGGCCACTCTCCCTCCGCTCGCCCGCAGACGGGCACGTCGGATTCCCGTGCCCGTCGAACACCCGTTCTAGCAGCGCCCACCGACAGCCCGGCGGGACCGGCCCGCCCGAGACGTCCCGGGGGGCGCCGACCGCCGCCGTCGCGACCGCGTCGACGGCACGTTAGGTCCCCGACGACCGCCGTTCCAGCGGCCCCTGGGGATGCCCTGGGGACAACCCGGGGATCGGTCCACCGAGCACACCTCCGCGGTGGGCACACACCTGGGGACAACCTGTTGGCAACCACCCTTGTGGGTGCATCGCCGCAGCTCAGCGCCGTGTGGGCGTTGTGGACAACAAGTGGATGAAGGACTGCTCGGCGCGTCGCGCGGGGGCGTGTCGTCGGCGTGTTCGTCCGCGTGCGGGGCGTGGCGAGCCGAGCGGCGGCCCGGCCTCGCCGGGCGGTGCGACGACGATCGGGGACACCCGCGCGCCACCTCGCCGACACCCGGGCCGCACGGTCCGGCCCCGGACACACGTCGGGCCCGGACCGCGTGGTGCGGTCCGGGCCCGAGGTGGGTCGTGCCGGTGACGGTGCGGTGCTCAGCCGCCCTGGACGTCCAGGGGCAGCGCGACCGCGACGTCCGGGTGCAGCCGCACGGTGACCTGGTGGTCGCCCGTGGACTTGATGTGCCCCGTGATGTCGACGAACCGCTTGTCGAGGTTCGGGCCGCCCTGCGAGCGGACCGCGGCCACGACGTCGGCCGGGGTGATCGAGCCGAACAGGCGCCCGCCCTGGCCGGCCTTGCCGGTGACCGTGACGGTGCCGAGGCCCTGGATCTGCCCGGCGACCTCCTTGGCGTGGTCGAGGTCGCGGATCCGCTTGCCCTCCTGGGTGCGGCGGATCGTCTCGACCTGCTTCTGCGCGCCGCGGCTGGCGACGATGGCCAGCCCGCGGGGCAGCAGGAAGTTGCGGCCGTAGCCGTCCTTGACCTCGACGTTGTCGCCGGGGCCCCCGAGGTTGGGGACGTCGGCGGTGAGGATGAGCTTCATGTCGTCCTCCCTCAGCGCGCCGTCGAGGTGTAGGGCAGGAGGGCCATCTCGCGCGAGTTCTTCACGGCGACGGCCACGTCGCGCTGGTGCTGCGAGCAGTTGCCCGAGACCCGGCGCGCACGGATCTTCCCGCGGTCGGAGATGTACTTCCGCAGGAGGTTCGTGTCCTTGTAGTCGATCAGCTGGTTCTTGTCCTTGCAGAAGGTGCAGACCTTCTTCTTGGGCTTGCGCACCGGCGGCTTCGCCATGGTGTTTCTTCTCCTGAGCAGAACTGGGATGAGTGAGATCTAGAACGGGGGCTCGTCGTCGTAGCCGCCGCCACCGCCGCCGCCCCCCGAGGAGCCCGCGGCCGGGGCCGACGCCCACGGGTCGTCCGACCCGCCGTAGCCGCCGCCACCACCGGAGCCTCCGGAGCCGCCGCCGTAGCCGCCGCCACCGTTGCCGCCGCCACCGCCGTAGCCGCCGCCACCGCCGCCCCGGGAGGCCTTGGTGACCGACGCCGTGGCGTAGCGCAGCGAGGGGCCGATCTCGTCGACCTCGAGCTCGATGACGGTGCGCTTCTCGCCCTCACGGGTCTCGAACGACCGCTGCTTGAGGCGGCCCTGCACGATCACGCGCGCGCCGCGGGTGAGCGTCTCGGCGACGTTCTCCGCGGCCTGGCGCCAGATGTTGCAGCGCAGGAACAGCGCCTCGCCGTCCTTCCACTCGCCGCTCTGGCGGTCGAAGGTGCGCGGCGTCGACGCGACCGTGAAATTGGCGACGGCGGCACCCGACGGCGTGAACCGCAGCTCCGGGTCGGCGGTGAGGTTGCCGACCACGGTGATGACCGTGTCGCCGGCCATCAGTTCGCCTTGCCCCGGCGCCCGGCGAAGGCGGGGTCGCGGCGCATGACCTTGGTGCGGAGCACGGACTCGTTCAGCGCGAGCTGGCGGTCCATCTCCTTCACGGTCGCGGGCTCACAGTTGATGTCGAGGACGGCGTAGATGCCCTCGGCGTTCTTCTCGATCTCGTAGGAGAGACGGCGACGTCCCCAGACCTCGACGTTCTCCACGGTGCCGCCGTCGTTGCGGACGACGTTGAGGAACGTCTCGAGGGACGGAGCGACGGTCCGCTCGTCGAGGGCCGGATCGAGGATCACGACCAGTTCATAATGGCGCACGAGGACCACTCACCTCCTGTGGGCTCAGCGGCCACGGACGATCCGTGGCAGGAGGGGTCTTCAGCGACTCAGGTTATCAATCGCCGACCGCGTGCCGCCGAGGCCCCTACCAGGTCCGACGCAGCAGCGCGGCCCACGGTTCCGTGCGGGACCGTGCGGGTTCCGGCCTCAGGCCGGGACGGGCGTCCGCGGAGCCGCGGTGGTGGCGTCCTCGCCGGCGTCCTCGTCCTCGACGTCGTCGAGGTCCTCGAGCTCGGCCTCGGCGGCCTCCTCGGACTCCTCGGCCTCCACGGCCGGCTCGTCGGTCACCGGCGCGGCCGGGGCCACGGACGACGCCGCCACCGGGGCCTTGCCGAGCACGATCCGGCGGACGGTGAACGCCGCGACACCGGAGAGCGCCAGGACCGCGATGAGCGCGGGCACGCCCACGCCGCCGTCGGTCAGCCCGTCGACGGGCAGGGCCTGGACCTGGCTCGCGGTGGTGACGGCACTGGCGGCGTCGTAGCCGAGGTAGGCGGGCGCGCCGGCACGCAGGCCGGGGAACGCCGAGCCGAGCAGCATCTTCGGGTCGTAGGTCGCGAGGCCCGGAGCCGGGCCGGTGGCCGACTTGAGGAACGACGACGGGAGCGTGCCGAACGCCGGCGCGAACGCGGGCGCGGCGGCCGCGGCCTGCTGCGGGGTGAACGTCGGCACCGCGGCGGCCGGCGGCACGACGGCGGCCTGCGAGCGCGGGGTCGTCGCACGCGACTGCGGGGTCGGGTCGAGCACGGCGCCGGTGCCCCGGCTGAGCTGGTCGGTGGCCGGGCGCAGCGGCGGGGCCGCCTGGGCGACCCCGGCGGCGACCGGCTCGACGACCTGGACCTGCACGCGGCAGAGCAGCCCGCCGATCCCGCCGACGACCTGGCTGATCGGGTCCATCCCGGTGCGCGCCGTGCGCTCGAACGGCAGACCCAGCTCCGGGATCACCTTGATCGTCTGGCCCGGCTCGGCGCGCACGGTCTGCCCGCAGCGGGCCTCGACGACGTCGTCACCGGCGCTCGGGGCCGCCAGCGCGGAGCCGGCACCGAGGAGCAGCGAGCCCGTCACCAGTCCGCCCGCGAGGACGGCGGTCAGCAGGCGGCGGGGAGCACGCAGCGCCATGTGGGGGACCTTTCTCCGAACTGCCCGGGGAATGCCGGAACGACCCCGCGGGGGAGCGGGCCGACCGGCGGCACGTGGTGACCAACGAGTAGGTCGCCCGGTGGTGACGGGCAGCCTCACCCGGCCGCCGGTCTCGTCGCCCAGCGACACGCCCGTCCGGGGGCACACGACCTCATCGAGGGACTCCAGTCCGTTCCCGACGGCGCAGCGGGCGGACCAGGGCCTCGATCACGGCGTCGGCGCGTGACAGGCGCCGCATCTCGTCCGGTGCCCCGTCGAGCACGCCGCCGTCGGGGTCGTCGAGGCCCCGGGAGAACGACGGGTCCCGCGGCGTGCGGACCGGGTCGAGCTCGGGACGCAGCACCGTCCGCACGATCAGTCCCGCGACGACGAGCACCGCGACGTCGCGCACGACGACCGCCCCGTAGAACCAGGGCGCGGGCAGGCCCTTGGCGTCGGTGCCGAGGTAGTAGTACATCCGCGGCGCCCACACCAGCGCGTCGATCAGCATCCAGGCGAGCAGCGGGCGCCAGCGCGGGTAGGCGAGCACCGCGAGCGGCACGAGCCACAGCGAGTACTGCGGGCTCCACACCTTGTTGGTCAGCAGGAACGCAGTGATCACCAGGAACGCGATCGAGGCGAAGCGTGGTCGCCGCGGCGCCTTCACCACGAGCACCGCGATCGCGAGGCAGCACACCGCGAACAGCACGGCGCTCACGGCGTTGAGCACCGACGGCGGCTGCCCGGGCGCGAGCGGGCCGTCGAAGCCGCTCCAGCCCGTGAAGCCGGCGACGACGTTGTAGAGCGAGTCGGGGTCGGCGCCGCGCTGGCCGTTGAGCCGGAAGAACTCCCACCAGCCGGTGGGCGCGGCGAGGGCCAGCGGCAGGTTGAGCGCCGACCACGTCAGCACGCCGGCGCACGTCGCCTGCGCCCAGGCCCGCATCCGCCCCGCCCGCAGGCAGAGCAGCAGGAGGGGGAAGAGCAGGAACAGCGGATAGAGCTTCGCGGCGGCGCCCACGCCGAGGATCACCCCCGCGAGCACGGGTCGTCGCCGGGCCCACGCCAGCATCCCGAGGGTCGCCGCGGCGACGGCGAGCGTGTCGAAGTTGGTGAAGGCGTGCACCGCGACCAGCGGCGACACGGCGGCGAGGGCGGCGTCCCAGGGACGCCCGGGTCGCAGCCGCACGAGCGCCCAGACCGTGACCAGCCACGCGAGCGCGAGCCAGAACGCCGACAGGTCGAAGTAGACGACCACCGGCAGCCCGCCCGGGAGCAGCCCCGCGTCGGCACCCGCGAGCCAGAGGTCGGCCAGGCGGGCGTTGGCCCACTGGAAGAACCCGGTGAGCACCGGGTACTCCATGTACCGGACCTGCTCGCTGCCGTCCTCGCGCCGGTCGACCCACGACGTCAGGTACGGGATGCCGCCGACGTCGAGGCGCTCCGCGGTGTAGAGCGGGACGGTGTCCGAGTAGCACATCGCCACGTACTGGCGGCCGTCGCGCCAGTCGAGCTCGAGCCCGTTGTCACCCGGGTACTGCTGCAGGCACGGCGCCTTCGCGAACCACGCGAGCGACAGGACGACCACCGCGAGCAGCAGCACCACCCGCAGCGGCGTGAGGAACCGCGCCCGCCCGGCCACGGCGTGCTCGCCGAGCGGGCCGCCGACCACCGCCGACAACGAGCCGACGAACGGGTCCTCCTGCGTGGGGCGGACCCGCTGGTCCGGGCCGAGCGAGGCCGGGTCGTGGGTGCGGGCCCGTCCACTTGGGCCGCCGTCGGTCGCACCGCCGGCGCCCCCGTCGCCGTCGGTGCTGCTGCGCGTCGGGGCGCCGGTCATGCGGTCCTGCCGGGGGAAGATCGGTCAGCGGTCCGGTCAACCACCGAACAGACCGCCCCCAGGGTTCTCGCCACCGGTGGCGCCGTCGCCTTGTGCGCCGTCACCGCCTCCGCCGCCATCACCCTGCGCGCCGCCGCCGTCACCACCGCCTTGGCCGCCGTTCTGACCGTTGTTCTGGCCGTTGTCGCCGCCGCCCTGGTTGCCCTGGTCGCCGCCGTTCTGGCCCTGGTCGCCGCCGTTCTGGCCCTGGTCGCCGCCCTGGCCCTGGTCACCGTTCTGCTGCTCCGGCGGGCACGGCTGGCCCTCGACGCACTGCTGGTCCGGCGGCGCGGTCGGGGTGGTCTGCGGCGGGGCGCCGATCGGGCGGAAGTCCGAGAACTGCTCGACGGGGTCGTTGCGCACGGCGTCGTTCATGTAGCCCTGCCAGATCTGGCCGGGCACGCCGCGCCCGTAGATCGGGCGCCCGTCGCGGGTCTTGATCGGGGTGTTGTCGTCGGTGCCGACCCACACCGCGGTGGAGATCGACGGCGTGAACCCGACCGTCCAGGCGTCGTTGTTCTGCCCGTCGACCGACGACTGCACGGTGCCGGTCTTCGCCCCCACCGGGCGCCCGCCGGAGAGCGCGATGCCGGAGTGGTCGGCCACCTGCAGCATCGACTCGGTGACGTTGCGGGCGAGCTGCTGGGTCATGCGCTGCTCGCCCGCCGGCGCGCCGGCGTCGAAGAGCACCCGCCCGTCGGCGGTGGTGACGCGGCTGACGAGGTGCGGCCGGTGGTAGACGCCGTCCGCGGCGAACGTCGCGTAGGCCGCGGCCATGTCGCCGGGCCGGACCTCGCGGTCGCCCAGCGAGATGCCGCCGCTGGGGTTGGGCAGGTCGGCCGAGATGCCGGCCTGGTGCGCGGCATCGGCCACGCGCTGGGGGCCGACCTGCACGCCCAGCTGGTAGAAGACGGTGTTGATCGACTGCGTCATCGCCGTGCGCAGGTCGCAGTTGGCGCAGTTCTCGCCCTCGTTGTTCTCGACCTCGGTGCCCGCGATGGTCTGCGGGCTCGACCCGTCGAAGGTGGTGCCGAGACCGATCGGCGAGGGGTTGCGCTGCAGTCCGGCCAGCAGCACGAACGGCTTGAACGACGAGCCCGGTTGGCGCTGGGCCTGGGCGTAGTCGAAGCCGGAGCCGTCCTCGCCGCCGTAGTAGGCGACGATCGCGCCCGTGCGCGGGTCGACCGAGACGAGCGACGTGCGCAGGTTCTGCGGCTGGCCGCGCAGGCGGCGCTCGACGGACGCGACGGCATCGTCCTGCAGGTCGGGGTCGATCGTCGTCGTGACCTGGAGGCCCTCCTGGTTCACCTGCTGCTCGGTGATCCCGTAGGTGTTCAGCTCGTTGCGCACGGCGGAGACGATGTGGCCGCGGTCGTTGTCGGGGATGCCGCTGCGCCGGGGCTGCGGCGGGATCGCCGCCGGGAAGACCTGCCCGACCCGTTCGGCGGCGGGGAGCCAGTTCTGGCTGACCATGCCGTCGAGGACGAAGTTCCAGCGCTGCTCGGACATCCCGCGGTCGACGGCGGGGTCCCAGCGCGACGGCGACTGGATGAGCCCGGCGAGCATCGCGCCGTCGGAGACCGAGAGCTGCGAGACGTCCTTGCCGAAGTACGCCTGGGAGGCGGCCTGGATGCCGTAGGCGCCGCGCCCGAAGTAGATCGTGTTGAGGTAGTTGCCGAGGATCTCCTCCTTGCTCTGCTCCTGGGAGATCTTCGCCGCGATCACCACCTCGCGGTACTTGCGCCAGATCGAGTACTCGTCGCCCACCAGCACGTTCTTCACGTACTGCTGGGTGATCGTCGACCCGCCGCCGCTGCCGCCGGTGGCCTGGAGCCACACCGCGCGCAGGATGCCGACAGGGTCGAAGCCGAGGTTGGAGTAGAAGGAGCGGTCCTCGGCCGAGAGCACCGCCTGCTGGACGTGCAGCGGCACCTGGGTGATCGGCACCTTGATCCGGTTGCCCTGCTCGGGCACCAGCGAGGCCAGCGAGGAGCCGTTCGCGTACGAGATCGTCGCGAGCTGGTTGTTGGTCGCGTCGTCGGGCGTGGGCACGCGAAAGAAGATCCAGCCGACGGCGAAGGCCAGGACCGGGCCGAGCACGACGACGCCGAGCGCGACGTAGGCGATGCGCCGCAGGCGCCGGTTGCGGCGCTTGCGGGGGTCGGGTCCGGGGGCGGGGCGCTTCGACCGGCCGCGCGGGGGCTCGTCGCCGCCGTCGTCCCCGCCGCCCGGGCGGGTGCGGGCCGGGGCCACGGCGGTGCCGGACAGGCCGCCGGCGCCCATCCGCGAGGTCGCGGCGGCCGTGGGCGCCATCGCGCGGGTCGCCGTGCCGGTGCGCCCGTTCTCGGCGCGACGGTTCGGGCCGCTGTCGTGGGTGAGCAGGCGCGGCTCGCGCGCGGTCTCACGGCCCTCGGGCGGGGTGACCGTGCCGACGGCGCTGCGCCGCGCGGTCGACGCAGCGACCGCGGCGCCGTTCGAGACCGTCGGCGCCTCGGTGGGCGCGTGGTTCGGGTGGTGGGTGGGGTTCTGCGACGGGGGCACCGGCCGCCAGCCGGGCGGGAGGCCGCCCTCGGGCGGGCGCTGGGGGCCGCCGGGGCCCGGCGGGCGGCCCTGCGGCGGGAGCGGGCGCCCGGGCGGCGGGCCCTGCTGCGGAGGCGGCGGCGGACCGGGCGGGGGTCCGGGGGGACGGCCGTGGGGGCTGCCGTTCGCGCTGCCGTTGCGGGCGCCGTGCGGGCTGCCGTTGCTCGGGGCGCCGTTCGGGCCTCCGGGCGGGCCGTGGCGGTCGCCGGGCGGACCGGACCGGGCCGGGGGTGCGGGCGGGGTGCCGCGATCCGGACCCGGGGGTCGACCACCCCCGCGGTCCGTGCGCCGCTCGTCGTCCACCGATCGCCTCCCGATGCCGGGTGGTTCCCTCGTCCGTCCGTGGGCGTTCCCGTCGGACCCGGGTCCGACCGGCGTCAGGGGGAGGCGGTCCGGCGCCGCCGGCGGCCCCCTCCCGACGCATCGTCGGTTCCCAGGACGTATGACTGTACGAGGTGGTTCCACCGGCACGACCGGCAGACCTCCACGACGTGCACGGTGAACTCGCTGATCGCATCCGCCAACCGGTGGATCTCGTCGGCGGAACGAGCGGATCCGGCGGCCGCGCCGAGCCGTTCACCGAAGATCCACATGACCTCGACGAGGGGATCCCGCTGGCAGAGCGGGCACATCCGCGTGGTCGTCCGGCCGTGGTACGAGGCGGCCTGGAGCAGGTAGGTCCCCGCGTCACAGGCGTCGGCGGTGGCCGTGCGGCCGGCCGCGACGTCCGCGATCGCCGCGCGGCGCTGCAGCGCGTAGTCGACCACCTGACGGACTCCCGGCACGGCTCCAGCCTAGCCATGCGCGCGGCCCTGCGTCCCCTGCTCGCGGGCGGTCGTGGACACCCGGCCCGACTGTGACGTGATCGCGGATCGCCGACGCCTGATGTATCGGTCCGATATGGTCGTCGACAAGGACGCCGTGCTCGACGCGGCGGACCGGCGATCGGGACGGACGGTCCGTCCGGGATGCGGGGGAGGTGGCCGTGCTCGAGCTCGCGGTGCTCGGCCTGCTCCACGAGGCCCCGATGCACGGCTACCAGCTGCGCAAGCAGCTGCACGCCCGCCTCGGCACGTTCCGCGCGTTCTCGTGGGGATCGCTCTACCCGACGCTGCGCAGGCTCCAACGCGCCGGGCTGATCGCCGAGACCTCCGACGCACCGGCCGAGGGGACCGAGGAGGGCGCCGAGACCGCCGCGTCCGCCCGGTCACGGTCGTCGTCCCGGGGCTCCTGGGGCTCCAAGTCGAAGACGCGCCGGGGCCGGCGCGTCTTCGAGCTCACGGCCGAGGGCAAGGACCGCTTCGACGAGCTCCTCGCCGAGGTCGGGCCGCAGGCGTGGGACGACGAGAGCTTCGGCATCCACCTGGCCTTCTTCTCCCGCACGCCGGTCGAGGTGCGGATGCGCATCCTCGAAGGCCGGCGCCGCCAGGTGGAGGAGCGCCGCGAGGGGCTGCGCTCGACGCTGTCCCGCGCGGGCGAGCAGATCGACCACTACACGCGCGAGCTGCACCGCATCGGCCTGGAGTCCACCGAGCGCGAGGTCCGCTGGCTCAACGAGCTGATCGCGGCCGAGCGCGGGGAGACCCCGCCACCGGCAGCTCCGCCCACCCCCGACGACGAGCCGGGCGCCGGAGCCCGCCCGACCCCGAACGGCGCCTGACCCGCAGGTCCCGTCACCCGTCACCCCCAGAAAGAGACACAGAGGAGAACAGCCATGGGTTCGGTCCGAGTGGCGATCGTGGGCGTGGGGAACTGCGCCTCGTCCCTCGTCCAGGGCGTGCAGTACTACGCCGACGCCGACCCGGCCGCTTCGGTGCCGGGGCTGATGCACGTGGACTTCGGCGGCTACCACGTCGGCGACCTCGAGTTCGTCGCGGCGTTCGACGTCGACGCGAAGAAGGTCGGCCAGGACCTCGCCGACGCCATCGTCGCGTCGGAGAACAACACGATCAAGATCGCGGACGTCCCGCCCACCGGCGTCACCGTCCAGCGCGGTCCGACGCTCGACGGCCTCGGCCGCTACTACCGCGAGATCATCACCGAGGCCGACGGCGACCCCGTCGACGTCGTCGCCGCGCTGCGCGACGCGCGGGCCGACGTACTCGTCTCCTACCTCCCGGTGGGCAGCGAGGACGCCGACAAGTTCTACGCGCAGTGCGCCCTCGACGCGGGCGTCGCGTTCGTCAACGCCCTGCCGGTGTTCATCGCGTCCGACCCCGAGTGGGCGCAGAAGTTCACCGACGCCGGGGTTCCGATCGTCGGCGACGACATCAAGTCCCAGGTCGGCGCGACGATCACCCACCGCGTGCTCGCCAAGCTCTTCGAGGACCGCGGCGTGCAGCTCGACCGCACGATGCAGCTCAACGTCGGCGGCAACATGGACTTCCAGAACATGCTCGAGCGCGAGCGCCTGGAGTCGAAGAAGACCTCCAAGACCCAGTCGGTCACCTCGCAGGTGGACCGCGACATGGGCAAGGGCAACGTCCACATCGGCCCGTCGGACCACGTGCCGTGGCTCGACGACCGCAAGTGGGCCTACGTGCGCCTCGAGGGCCGCGCCTTCGGTGACGTGCCGCTCTCGCTGGAGTACAAGCTCGAGGTCTGGGACTCCCCGAACTCGGCGGGCATCATCATCGACTGCGTGCGCGCCGCGAAGATCGCGCTCGACCGCGGGATCGGTGGCCCGCTGCTCGGCGCGTCGTCGTACTTCATGAAGTCGCCGCCGGAGCAGTACCGCGACTCCGTCGCCTACGACCGCGTCGAGTCCTTCATCCGCGGCGAGGACAGCTGACCGACGGTCGACGCGGGTGGGGCGCGCCGGCCGTTCTGAGCGAAGGGCACCTTCGCTCGGATAGAGCGGCGAGGGGCGCCCATCGCCGGATTCCAGCGCGGTACCAGGTTCTGAGCGAAGGGCCCCTTCGGTCGATCTTGTCGACCGAAGGGGCCCTTCGCTCGTCCGGGACGAGGCTCAGGCCGCGCTGGGCGATACCTGCCGGGCTCGCAGTTCCTCGAGAGCAGCGCGGAGCTTCCGGCGCACGCCCGCGGGGTCGTCGCGCACTTCCTTCGGGGTGAGGGGAACGACGAGGTAGCCGGCTGCGGCGAGCTCTCCGTGGCGCCGCATGGTCGCGTCGTACGTCTCGAGGTCGGCGTGGTGGGCGAAGGAGTGGAGCTCGATGACGAGCGGCACGCCGTCGACCAGCCCGTCCACCGTGGCGAGAGGGGAACCGTCCGGTCGCTCCAGCTCGACGTTCCACCGCACGGCCGGGAAGTCGTCCATGCCTAAGACCAGCTCGCGGAGCCACGCCTCGGCCGCCGACAGGATGCCGTCCTCCAACTCCGCGATCACGATCCGCACCAGGGCCGCGCCCCGGCACGAGCCGGCCTCGATCTCGGCGCGCAGCGCGGCGACCGTGACCTTGTGCCGCTGGACCGCCTCGCAGAGCAGGGCCCGGACGTCGTCGATGCGACTCAGGCGGCGCGCGCCGTCGAGGAGCGCCCTGTGCAGCGCCGCGCAGCGGATGCCGTCGAGGATCCGAGACGTCGGCATCCGCTTGGTCCGTTCGGCCACGAGGAACCCCTCGGAGCGGTGCCGGTTCCGGTGCGGGATGAGGACGTGGACCTCGTCGTGCTCTGGCACTCGCTCGAGACCGTGGAGCCGGCAGGCGGCGAGGCCCGTGACGACGGCGTCGTCGCCGGCGACGAGCAGGGCGGCGACGAGTCGCTGGTGGACCGTGAGGACCCCACGGGCGAGCGCCACGAGACCGAGGAGCGGGCGCCACCAGACCCCGCCCACCTTGCGGCAGCGGAAGACGATCGTGCTCGACGGGACGCCGAGCGCGCGGAGATCACGGACGAGGATGAGGCCGTCAGGAGCGGCGGCGCCCACCGCGTTCCAGTCGACCCGTGCACGACGAGGCATGCCTGGTTCGACGCACCGCGGACGCCGTGGGATCCCGTTTTGCGCGAAGGGACCGTTCGCTCAGAACCCAGGGTGGGCGCAACGGGTCGCGGGGTGGCTAGACGCCGCGCGGAACATTCCGGCGGAGGGCGCCCACCGCCCGTCTATCCGAGCGAAGGTGCCCTTCGCTCAGAACTGGCGCGACGGGCATCGGCCGGCGAGCACTCGGTTCGTCCGGCGAGGGGCGCCCCTCGCCCGTCTATCCGAGCGAAGGTGCCCTTCGCTCGGATACCAGGAGCCACCCGAAGTCTCAGCGGACGATGTTGACCAGGCGGCCGGGCACGACGATGACCTTGCGGGGCTCGGCGCCCGCGAGGAGCTCGGCCACCTTGGTGTCGGCGAGCGCGGCCGCGCGGACGTCGTCCTCGCCGGCGGCGGCGGGCACGGTGATCCGTGAGCGGACCTTTCCGTTGACCTGGATGGGGTACTCGACGGTGTCCTCGACGAGCAGGGCCGGGTCGGCCTCGGGGAACGGGGCGTAGGCCAGCGTCTCCGCGTGGCCCAGCCGCGACCACAGCTCCTCGCCCAGGTGCGGGCACAGCGGCGCCAGCAGGAGCACCAGCGGCTCGATCACCGAGCGCGGGGCGCCGCCGTTCGGGTAGGTCTTGGTCAGGTGGTTGGCCAGCTCGATGAGCTTCGCGACGGCGGTGTTGTAGTGCATCGCCGGTAGGTCGCGGCGCACGCCGTCGATCGCCTTGTGCAGGGCCGTGAGGGTGTCGCGGTCGGGCTCGACGTCGGAGACCCGCAGCTCGCCGGTCTGCTCGTCGATCACCAGGCGCCAGACGCGCTGCAGGAAGCGGTGCGAGCCGACGACGTCGCGCGTCGACCACGGCCGCGAGGCCTCCATCGGGCCCGTCGACATCTCGTAGAGCCGGAAGGTGTCGGCGCCGTACGCCTCGCACATCTCGTCGGGCGTCACCACGTTGCGCAGCGACTTGCCCATCTTCCCGTACTCCTGGCGGACGGGCTCACCGTTCCACGTGAATCCCGTCGACGACGAGGAGTCCTCGACGACCTCCTCCGCCGGCACGTAGACCCCGCGCGCGTCGGTGTAGGCCCAGGCCTGGACGTAGCCCTGGTTGAACAGCTTGCGGAACGGCTCGGACGAGGTCACGTGGCCGAGGTCGAACAGCACCTTGTGCCAGAACCGCGAGTAGAGCAGGTGCAGCACGGCGTGCTCGACGCCGCCGACGTAGAGGTCGACGCCGCCGGGGTCGCCCGGGGTGCGCGGGCCCATCCAGTAGCGCTCGACGTCGGGGTCGACGAAGCGCTCCTCGTTGTGCGGGTCGAGGTAGCGCAGGTAGTACCAGCACGAGCCCGCCCACTGGGGCATCGTGTTGGTCTCGCGCACGTAGTCGGCGAACCCGCGCTCCGGGTCCGAGGGCAGGTCCGCGGCGAACGACACCCAGTCGGTCGCGCGGGCCAGCGGCGACTCGGGGGAGGAGTCGCGGTCGTCGGGCGCGTACGACTTCGGCGAGTAGTCCTCGACGTCGGGCAGCAGGACGGGCAGGTCGCCGTCGGGCAGGCCGCGCGGGATCGACGGGCCGCCGTCGGTCTCGCCGTCGGCCGCGTAGGCGATCGGGAACGGCTCGCCCCAGTAGCGCTGGCGCGAGAACAGCCAGTCGCGCAGCTTGTACTGCACCACCGACTCGCCGGCGCCCTTCCCGGCCAGCCACGCGACGATCGCCGCCTTGGCCTGGTCGACCTCGAGCCCGTCGAGGCTGACCTCGTCGTTCGCCGAGTTGATCGCCGCCCCGGCGCCGGTGTACGCCTCGCCGTCGAAGTCCGCGGGGGGCTGCACGGTCCGGCGGATCGGCAGGCCGAAGACGGTGGCGAAGTCCCAGTCGCGCTGGTCCTGGCCGGGCACGGCCATGATCGCGCCGGTGCCGTAGCCCATGAGGACGTAGTCGGCGACGAAGACCGGCAGCGCCTCGCCGTTGACCGGGTTGGTGGCCCAGGCGCCGGTGAACACGCCGGTCTTGTCGCGGGCCTCCTGGCGCTCCAGGTCGGAGCGGGACGCGACGACGCTGCGGTACTGGGCGACCGCCTGGGCCGGGGTGTCCGCGCCGCCGGTCCAGCGGCCGTCGAGCTCGTCGCCGGTCGGCGGCGACGGCCACGCGTCGGGCGTCAGCGCGTCGACCATCGGGTGCTCGGGCGCCAGCACCAGGTACGTGGCGCCGAAGAGGGTGTCGGGGCGGGTCGTGAAGACCTCGATGGGCGGAGTCGATGGTCCGGCTCCGCGGCGCTCCGCATCCGCCGCCGTGTCGAACCGGACCTGCGCCCCCTGCGAGCGCCCGATCCAGTTGCGCTGCATCGTCTTGACCGAGTCCGGCCAGTCGACGCCGTCGAGGTCGTCGGCCAGGCGGTCGGCGTAGGCGGTGATCCGCATCATCCACTGGCGCAGGTTGCGGCGGAACACGGGGAAGTTGCCGCGCTCGGAGCGCCCGTCGGCGGTGACCTCCTCGTTGGAGAGCACCGTGCCCAGCGCGGGACACCAGTTCACCGGGGCGTCGGCGAGGTAGGCCAGGCGGTGGCCGTCGAGGACGCGGTCCTGCTCGGGACGGGAGAGCGTGGTCCAGTCGCGGCCGTCGGGCAGGGCGCGGATGCCCGCGCGGAACTCGTCCTCGAGCTCGGTGATCGGGCGCGCGCGGCCGGCCTCGGTGTCGTACCAGGAGCCGTGGATCTGCAGGAAGATCCACTGCGTCCACCGGTAGAAGTCGGTGTCCGTGGTGGAGACCGAGCGGTGCTGGTCGTGGGCCAGGCCGAGCTGGCGGATCTGGGCGCGGTAGCGCGCGATGTTCGCCTCGGTGGTGGTCCGCGGGTGCGTCCCGGTCTGCACCGCGTACTGCTCGGCGGGCAGCCCGAACGCGTCGAAACCCATGGTGTGCAGCACCGTGCGCCCGCTCATGCGCAGGAAGCGGCCCAGGACGTCGGTGCCGATGAACCCCAGCGGGTGCCCGACGTGCAGCCCGGCGCCGGACGGGTAGGGGAACATGTCCATCAGGTAGAACTTGTCGCCCGCCGGCGGCGCGTCCGGGGACGGGTTCGCGACGGCGAAGGTGTCGGCGGACTCCCAGTGGTCCTGCCAGCGCCGCTCGATCTCGTTCGCGAGCGCGGCGGTGTAGCGGTACGGCGGGGCGCCGTTGCCGCTGCCGGCACTGTCGGCGCGGCTCGCCACCTCGGGCTCGGCGGTCACGGCTTCCTCCTGCGTATCGATCGGGGGTCCTCCCGCGGGGATCCCGCGACCGGGTCCGGCGCCGCACGACGGGGCACCGCGGATCCCTGCGAGGACGCAGGCGAGCCTACTCTGGGGGTGTGATCGTCCCGGCCCTGGTCCTGGCGGCGGCGGCCCTGGTGGTGGGCGGCGCCGGCGTCCTCGCGATGTTCCACCGCCTGCCGCGCAACCGCGTGCTCGGCGTCCGCACGGTGTGGACCATGGGCAGCGTCGACGCCTTCCGCCGCGCCAACCGCGCCGCCGCGCCGGCCTTCGTCGGCGCCGGCGTCGCCGGGCTCGTCGGGGCGGGGGCCGCGCTCGGCGCCGCGACGACCGCGGCGGGCGTGACGATGCTCGTGCTCGGCGCCCTGGCGCTGGTCGGCCTGCTCGGTGCCGGCGGCGTCGTCGGTTCCCGCGTCGCGGACGCGGAGCACGCCGAGAACGACGCCCTCATGGCCCTGCCGGCGACGCCGTGCACGGCGGTGACGCCGGAGGAGCCCTCCCCGGCCGACGAGTGCGCGCCTGCCACGGGCCTGTGCGGGGGCTCGTGCGCGATCTGCCCGCGAGCTCAGGCAGAGGCCTGAGTCACCAGCCCCAGGTGCCCGGCGCGCCCTTGAACGGGCCGACGACGTCCGCGGTGATCCACCCGCCGTAGAACCCGCCGGGCTGGGGCTCGACGCGCTCGCCGTCGAGGGTGATCTCGTCGAACGGGGCGGGGTAGAGCGCGACGCGGTCGGCGAGCGCGGGGTAGACGGCGTCCTCGGGATACCACCAGCCCACGTCGGTCAGCGGCGCCGCACCCGGGACCACGATGTCGACGTAGCGCGCGGTCCCCTTCCACTCGCAGACCGTGCGCCGCTGCGCCGGACGCAGGACGCCGTCGGCGAACGCCGTGCGCGGCAGGTACCACGTCGGCGGGTGGCTGGTCTCGAGCACGCGGACGAGGTCGTCGGAGTCGGCGACGACGGTGCCGGCGTGCGTGACGACCGCGCGCCGGCGGACGGCCTCGGCGCGCGGGGGGCGCGGGTAGTCCCACACCGATTCCTGGCCGGGTCCGGGTTCGACGCGTCGCACGGCGTCGACGCTAGGCCCGGTCGGAGCACTCGGCGCGACGAGCGAGCGGCGACACCTCGTGGCTCAGGGCGCCGGGGCGGGGCAGGTCTCCACGGGGGCGTCGAGGACGATGTTCTTGCGGATCGAGCGGAACCCCGTCGGCGGCGGGCAGAACGACGCCAGCGGGAGGTCGTACTCCACGTGGTAGACGGGCTTCTGCGCCGCCACGAACGGCGCGAGCGCCTCGCACTCGCGGTACTGGGCGCACTGCTCGTTGACCGCGAAGTCGAAGTCGCCGACGAGGTCGTCGACCTGGTCGAGGTCGTTCTTCAGCCCGACGGCCAGGCCGCGCTCGTGGGCGAGGCGGGCGAGCAGGCGGTTGTAGGCCAGCTGGTCGTCCTCGGTGAGCGGGAAGCCGGTGGGGTGGGTGTAGCCGTCGACGTTGTCGGGCTCGACGGCGTCGAAGCCCTTCTCCTTGCACAGGTCGAAGCGCGCCGCGAGCCAGGGCTCGAGGACGTCGGTGCGCCGGACGTCGAGCCAGTACTCGTCCGGCCAGTCCTCCAGCTCCTGCCCGCGCACCTCCTCGGGCAGCGCCCCGGCGTCCGGCCGCCAGTCCTCCAGCGCGCCCGCGTTGACGTAGCAGACGACCTGGCGCCCGTCGGCGTGCAGCGCCGCGACGGTCTGCGCGGAGGTGCTGAACAGGTCGACGTCGTAGGTGGCCGCGTCGACGGACGTGTCCACGGGGCCCTGGAGCTGGTACTGCCAGGTGCTGCCCGCCGGCGCCGGGACCCCGCCGCCGGCCCCGGCGGGCGACCCGCACGCGAGCGCCATCATCAGCCCGCCGCACACGAGGGCCACGAGGCCCGCGCGCGTCACGGGCCCAGCCAGGTCGGCAGCGCGCCCCAGGGGTTCGGTAGCGCCGCCCCGGTGGCGTAGGCGTGGGTCGCCCCCAGCGCGGTCGCCCGCGCGAGCGTCCGCTCCTCCTCGCCGTCGGGCACCCCGTGGACGAGGTGCCAGGTGGCGGCGAGGCCCGGCGGGTCCGGCGTGTCGAGGGCGGCGTGCGCCGACCACGGGCCCTCGAAGGTCACGACCACCGCGGCCAGCCGCAGGTAGCCGGGGTCCGGGCGCACGCCCGGGTTGAGGATCAGCGCGGCGTCGACGGCCGCCGCGAGGCGCGCGTAGTAGGGCAGGTGCTCGGCCGACGACGTGACCTGGTCGGCGAAGACGGCCTCGATCCCGTGCAGCCGGCAGTACGCCGCGACGTCGGCGAGCACGTCGGCGAGCGGGCGGCGGGCGTAGTCGGTGTCGACGTAGCCGGCGACCAGCCCGGGCAGGTCGCGGACCGCGGTCCGGTACGCGGCGTCGCCGGCGCCGGGCCCGGTGTCGGGGTTGACCACCACGATGCCCAGCCGGTCGCCGAGGGCCCGCAGGCGCGCCCAGTCGGCGGCCTCGCGCCGCGGGTGGAAGTAGGCGGGGACGCCCACGCTCGTGACGCTCATCGGTGCCGCACCGGGACCCCGGCGGAGCGCCGCACGAGGACCCCGAGGACGGCGAGCAGCACCACGCCGGTCCCGAGGTGCCAGAGGATCGCCGCGGTGCCGGAGGCGGGCACGGCCTGGCCGCGCACGATGAACGCCGCCAGCCCGGCCACGGCCGCCGCGAGCAGGGCGAGGACGCGGTCGCCCCGGCCGAGCGCGGTGGCCACGGCCGCGGCGAAGAGTGCGGTGCCGAGCACGACGTAGTCGGCCCCCAGCAGCACCAGGCGGACGTCCCAGCCGGGCATCGAGACCGCCACCGCCGCGCCGAACAGCACGGTCGCCCCCGTGAGCGCGACGAGGTACAGCAGATGGGCGCGCAGCGCCGCGTGCCGCGCCCCGCGGGCGAACCGCGACGCCGAGCCGGTGGCGGCGAGCAGCGCCCCGGTCCGCTCCCGGAAGCGGACGAGGAGCCACTCCGCGACGCCCGTGGTCAGCACCAGCGGCAGCGCGAGCGAGGTGAGCGTGAGCGGCAGCGGGTCGAACCCCGGGTCGAGCAGCTGCTCGAGCGCCGGGAACAGCACGAGCACGGCGACGAAGAGCCCGAACCCGACCTGCGCGCCGGCGTGCGTCCACGCCGACCGGGGCAGAGCGGACACCGGCCGGCGTCCGCCGCGGGTCGCGACGAGGGCGAGGACGACCGCGAGCACCACCGACGCGGCCGGCCACAGCAGGTCGCGGGCGGGGACGCCGCTGGTCGGGTTGGCGAGCGCGCTCGCCGGCCCCTCGTGCGGCACGAGCAGACCGAGCACGGCGCCGACGACGGCCGGGAGCAGCGCGCCGAGCAGCCAGGCCTCCCGGCCGCACAGCAGCAGGGCCGCCGCCGCGAGCAGGTACGCCGCCTGCCCGGTGAGCAGCACGACGGTGACGAGGTCGACCGACATCGTCGCCGTGAGCACCAGCGCGCCGAACACCGCCGCGACCGCCAGCACCAGCGCGACGCCGGTCCCGACGAGCAGGGCGCGCCGCAGGAAGCGCCGGGCGGCGGGCCGGTCGAGGTTGCCGAGGTACGACCAGGCCACGCTCGCGACGCCGTACGCCGCCGCCCAGGCCAGCACCAGCCCGCCGAGCATCAGCGTGGCCGACACCGGGTCCTCGCTGGGCAGCAGCGCGAGCGCGACCACCGCGGGGACGGCGTAGAGCACTCCCCGCGCCGGGAGCCACCGCGGGTCGCCGGCCGTGGACCACGTCCGGCGCGGGGGCGCGGCGGCGGGTTCCGAGCGCGGGCGGCGCCGGTCGGCGACGAGCCGGCCGGCGAGGTCGAAGACGTCGGCGGCGCCGTAGCGCTGCGAGGCCACGCGGTCGTTGACCCCGGCACCCTCGATCACCACGGCCGCCTCGAAGCGGGTCGTCGACGAGCCCGCGGCGTGCGCGACCGCGGAGTCGACACGTTTCACGCCCATCCGCGGCCGACCTCCTCGACCGTGCGGCCCTCGTCGGACGGCGCGGGGGCGAGGCCGTGGGGCGCCGGCGCCGCGGCGGACCCGGTGTGGTGGGCGTAGATCGCCCGGATGTCGGTGCGGAAGCGGTCGAGCGTGAACCGCCGCCGGGCGTGGTCCCGCCCGGCGCGGGCGAGCTCCCGGCGCAGCGAGGCGTCGGTGAGCAGCTCGACGCACGCGTCGGCGAACGCCGCCACGTGGCCCGCCGGCACTACGATCCCGCCGTGGCCGACGGCCTCGGCGACGCCGCCGACGTCGGTGGCGACCACCGGCCGCCCGCACATCGCGGCCTCGATGACGGTCAGCGGCAGGCCCTCGGAGACGCTCGAGAGCACCACCACGTGGCCGGCCTCGAACGCGCGGCGCACCGGGCTGATCGGCCCCTCGAACACCACGGCGTCGCCCAGGCCGAGCTCGGCGACCAGCGCGTCGCACGAGGCCCGGTAGCCCTCGTTGCCCGCGGGCACGCCCCCGAAGAGGCGCAGCCGGGCGCCGGGCACCGCGAGGCGGACCCGGGCGAACGCCGCGAGCAGCGTGTGGAGGTCCTTGAGCGGGTCGATGCGCCCGGCGTAAACGAGGGTCGGGACGTCCGGTTCGGTCGCGAGCGGCGCGAGCCCGGCGGGGTCGACCCCGTTCGGCAGCAGCCGCACCGCGTCCGGGCGGGCGCCGCCCTGCAGCGCCCAGCGCGCGTTGAAGCCGCTCACGGGCAGCACCGCGTCGGCCCGCCGGTAGCCGAGGCCGGTGAGCGCGGCGTAGAACCCGTGCAGAGCGGCCCGCTCGGCGCGCCCGGCGCCGGAGCGCCGCGTCGCCATCAACCGTTCCCGCAGGTAGACGCCGTGCTCGGAGAGCAGCACGGGGGTCCCGTGCTCCCAGGCGGCGCAGATCCCCAGCAGCATCGCCGGCCCGTTGACCGTGCAGTGCACGAGGTCGGCCCGCGGCGCGGGGAGCTGCAGCGGGCGCAGGAAGTGCTCGACGAGGTCGGTCACCGCCAGGGCGTCGGCGAGGGTCGGGGTGAGCTCCGGGAGCGCCGCGGTCACCTCGAGCACCAGGTCGACGGCCTCCTGGCTGCGCAGCGCCTCGGTGAGGTCGACGGTGCGGGCCATGTCGCGCAGCGTCCGCACGGCGTGCTCGAAGTCCCGCGGGGCGGCGAGCCCGCCGAGCAGCATCGCGTCGAGCAGGTCGGTGTAGGTCCGCAGGAACCGGCGCCCGGGCGGCCGGGGCCGGCGGGGGCGCGCCGGCTCGGCCCAGAGCCCGATCCGCCGCACCGCGGCGACGTTGGGCGGCGGCGTGTAGGTCGCCGTCTCCCGTCCCGACCCCGACAGGGCGACGACCTCGAAGTCGATCTCCGGGAGGCTCCGGACGAGCTGGGCGCACCAGTCGCTCACGCCACCCGCGTGGATCGGGTACGTCCCCTCCGTCACCAGCGCGACCTTCACGGGGCCACTCCTCCGATCCGTTGCTCCCCGGCGACCGGGACCCAGCCCGAGCGCGTGGTGCCGTAGGGCTCGCCGAACGCGCCGTCGAGCGCGGGCGGCACGGTCACCGGGACGTCGACGGGCCGGTCGGACGCCCCGCCCGACACCACCGTCACGATGCCGTCCTGCAGCCAGGCGCGGGTGCTCCCCGCCGCGGTGGCCCAGGCGGCCTGGCGCCCGAGCACCTCGGCCGACTGCGTCATCGTCGGCACCAGCAGCGGGCGCGCCTCGGTGTAGAGCGCGCGGTAGGAGCCGAGGACCTGGTCCAGCACCGGGTAGAGGGTGCGGTCCTCGGTGAGCTGCGGCTGGTGCACGTAGTGGGGCCGGGGGTCGTTGGCCAGCGCGTGCCCGAGCGCCTTCGTCACCTCCATCGGCACGATCCGCCCCAGGAACCCCGCCCTCGGATCGCCCGCCGGCACGGGCGGCACGCAGCCGCCGTCGGCCTCGCAGGTGCCGTCACCGCCGTCGGCGCGGGAGGTGTGCGACCAGTTGTACTGGTCGACGGTCTCGGCGAACGTGGCCGTGTCGAAGTCGAGGTCGATGGGGTGGCGCGGCACGGTCCGCGCCCCGCCGATCGGGCGCTGGCCGGCCTCCTTCGACGCGTCCGCGGCGACGCTGCGGATGCCCTCGTCGTCGAGCGCGCCGGCGAGCCCGGGGTTGTCCTCGGGCATCTCCTCGTCGCCGCGCAGGCCGCTGTGCTCGCCGGTGACCAGCTCGGACGGGTTGATCGGCAGGCCGACGTCGCGCGCGAACGCGGTGTTGCGGGCCACCTCGTCGTCGATCACCCGCTCGGGCACGTACCGCGTCCAGCCCAGGAGGGGGACGGTGGCGCAGCGCCAGGGCACGACCCCGTGGTCGCGGACGCAGCCGAGGTACTGGTGCGACCAGGTGTGGTTGATCCAGCCGAAGGCGCCGCGCCGCGCGAGCAGCGCCGCGAGCAGGGGGTCGTCGCCGCCGGGCGCGGCGAGCCGCGAGCCCGCCCCGTTGAAGGCCAGGTCGAGGCGGAAGTCGTGGTCGTGCGACCAGCTCGCCGCGGCGTCGACGTCGGCCGGGGTCATGCGGATGGTCGGCGCCGGCGGCACGGTCGGCGGGCAGTCCGCCCCGTAGGCGCAGTGGGCCCCGGCGACCCAGCGCGCGTCCGGGAGGAGCACGTCGTCGACGTGGACGGCGAACCAGGCGCGCCGCATCCCGAGGTGCACCCCGCGCGTCAGCCACTCGACGAGGCCCGGCGCCAGCGCGGCGAAGGGCATCGACCCGGGCGCGTAGGAGAACGAGAGGCCGAGCTCCTCGCGGCCGCCGGTGCGCAGGACGCCCAGCAGCGGCCCGCGGTGCGTCCCGTCGGGCGAGCTCCCCGTCAAGAGCGTCGTGTAGCCCGCCAGCGGGGTCCCGATCTCGACCCAGGTGTCCTCGCCGACCGGCACGTCGCCGCGCATGTCCCCGAAGCCGTCGGCGCGGGCCGCATCGGTGAGCCGGGCGACCCCGCCGTCCAGCCGGCCCGACCAGCCCGCACCTGGGCTCGGCTCGGCGAGCCCGGTCCGCGCCGTCGCGCGCACCGTGGCGTTCAGCTGGCGCAGGCGGAACTCCCGCTCGACGTCGTGGAGCACCGTGAGCTCGGCGGGGGCCAGCTCGACCGGCGCGTCGCCGGGCAGCACGACACCCTGGTAGCGGGCGTGCGGCACCGCGTCCGGGACGGTCAGCGAGGCGCGGTCGACCGGGCGACGGGCGGGGTCGGACAGGTCGACGACGTCGGTGGGCACCCCGCCCTCGGTGAGCGCCTCGAGGACGGCGTCGACCTCGGGGCTGCCGTCCTGGACGACCAGGACGCGGAGGTCGACGCGCGGGCCCGGGGGCGCGGCCGAGGCCGGGACGGCGACCAGGACCGTCGTGGTCAGCGCGCAGAGCAGCGGCACCAGGACACGTCGAGCGCCCACCCGTCCCCCCGATCCACCCGCGACGACGGTCATCGTGTGTCCGGGCGTGGACCGCGCCCAAGGGTTCTCAGCAGGTCGGGGGACCCCTGGTCACCCGATGGCGTCACGGAACGTCGGCGCTCCCGCCCCGCACGCCACAGGGATGAAGATCAGTTGCGGCGGGGCTCGCTGACGTGGGTGGCGAGGAGGGCGAGGGGGACGCCCTGGCGGCGCAGCACCCCGCCCCAGAGGTCGTAGCCGGCGGGGGCGAGGACGTCGTCGGGCAGGGCGGGCACGACGTACCAGTCGCCGCGCCCGATCTCGCCGTGCAGCTGGCCCCGGTCCCAGCCCGAGTAGCCGGCGAAGACGCGCAGGCCGCGGACGCGGGGGGCGAGGTCGTCGGGGTCGCCGTCGAGGTCGACGAGCGCGAGGGGGCCGCGGACGCCGACGACGCCGCCGGTGCTGGCCGGGTCCTCGCCGGTGCGCAGGGCCGCGAGGCACAGGGCGGTGCGCTGCTCGACCGGCCCGCCGACGAAGACGGCGTTGGGGCGGGTGGTGTGCGGGTCCCAGCCGGGCAGGACGTCGGCGACCGAGACCTCGCTGGGCCGGTTGAGCACGACACCGAGGGTGCCGGCGGGCCGGTGGTCGATCACGAAGACGACCGAGCGCGCGAAGTTCGGGTCGGTCAGGGTCGGGGAGGCCACGAGCAGCGTCCCCGCCTCGACCTCGGCCTCTTGATGTTCACCCACACCACTGGCCACGCGTCCCATCGTCGCACCGGCACGGCCCGGCGCGGCAGGCGCGTCGGGGCGTCGTCCTTCTCGCCGAGGTGATCGGGCGAGACGGGGCACGGCCGTGCGCCGATCGGGCGGACCGGCCTCCGGGACCGCACCCGGGGCCACGGTCGTCCCCGACCGCGTAGCGTGGGCTCCCGTGTCCGTTGCTCCCGGTCCGACCGCTCCCGCGGTGGGCGGGGCGACCCCGTCGCCGGGCCCGGTCCGGCGGTTGCGCGAGCTGCTGACCCACCCCGGCTTCGGCAAGCTGCTGACGGTCCGGCTCGCCGCGCAGTGGGGCGACGGCGTGTTCCAGGCCGCGCTCGGCGGGCTGGTGCTGTTCAGCCCGGAGCGTGAGGCCGACCCCCTGATGGTCGCGCTGGGGCTGGCGACGGTCCTGCTGCCGTACTCGCTCATCGGCCCGTTCGCCGGGGCGCTGCTCGACCGCTGGGACCGGCGCCGCGTCATGATCGTCGCGGGCGCCCTGCGCGGGGTGCTGACGCTGATCACGGCGGCGGTGGTGCTCGCCGGGGTCACCGGGCCGGGGCTCTACCTCGGCGCGCTGGCGACGATCGGCGTGAGCCGCTTCATCCAGGCCGGCCTGTCCGCGGCGCTGCCCCACGTGGTCGCCGACGAGCACCTGGTCGGCGCGAACTCGCTGGTCACGACCTCGGGCGCGGTCGCCGCGGCCATCGGCGCCGGCTGCGCGATCGGGCTGCGCGGGATCATCGGCCCCGAGGACGCGAACGCGGCGTGGACGACGTCCGTGGCCGCCGTCGGCTCGCTGGTCATCGTGCTCGTGGCCGCGACGATCGCCCGCGGCTCGCTCGGTCCCGACGAGCGCAGCGAGGCCGCGCAGGCGCTGCGGGCCGTGGCGCACGGTCTCGTCGACGGGGCCCGCGCGGCCCGCGACGCCCCCGGCGTGCTCGCCGCGTTCGGCGCCGTCGCCGCCCACCGGCTGGCGTTCGGCATCACGACGCTCGTGGTGATGCTGCTGATGCGCAACTCGCTGACCGACGTCGGGCCGCTCAAGGCCGGGATCGCCGGGCTGGGCGAGGTGGTGGCCGTCGTCGCCGCCGGTCTCGGGGTCGCGGCGTTCCTCACCCCGTGGCTGACCAGCAGGGTCGGGCGCCCCGGCACCGTCCGGATCATGCTCGTGCTGGCCGCGGTCGCGCTGCTCGGGCTGGGCCTGCCGATGACGCTGCCGACGATCCTCGCCGGGTCGTTCGTGCTCGGGCTCGTCGGCCAGGCGATCAAGCTCTGCTCGGACGCCGCGGTGCAGCGCGAGGTCGGTGACGATGTGCGCGGGCGGGTGTTCTCGCTCTCGGACACCACGTTCAACGTCACCTACGTCGTCGCCGTGGCCGGCGCGGCGTTCCTCTGCCCGCCCAGCGGGCGCTCGCCGCTGCTGCTGGTGATGGCCGCCGCGATCTACCTGCTCGGGCTCGTGGTGCACGAGCTGGCGCTGCGCTGGCAGGCGAACCGTCAGGGCGGCGCTCACGGTGGGACCCAGCCCGCCGCCCCCTCGTTCACCAGCGCGTCGACCGACCCGTCGCCGTCGGTGTCGAGCAGCAGCACGTCCCAGCGCGCGGAGGGCGAACCGGGCTCCGACGACAGGTAGGCGAGCTCGTGGCGGCCGTCGCCGTCCGCGTCGACGAGCAGCTGCTCGGCGCGCCCGTCGCCGTCGAGGTCGCACACCACCTCCGAGCCGCTCTCGTGGTCGGCGTCCACGGCGACGCCGTCGAGCACCCCGTCGCCGTCGGTGTCGAGCGCCGCCACCGCGTCCGACGACCGGCCGCGAACGTCGGCCCAGGTCAGCGTCGCGCCGAGCGGCTCCGGGCCGGGCAGGTCCGCGCGGGTGTCCCAGAGCCCGCGCCCCGACGGGTCGGTGTAGGCGTGGTCCGGGCGGCCGTCGTCGTCGAGGTCGAGCACCGAGCGGTCGGCGACCCCGTCGCCGTCGGCGTCCCACAGCGCGTCGTCGACCCGGCCGTCGCCGTCGAAGTCGAGCGCGACCGCGTCGGTCGCGCCGGACGGGCCCAGGTCGAGGTCGGCGGGCGAGACGTGGCGGTGCACCGGGCCCTCCCCGGTGCCGAAGACATAGGCCAGAGATGTCACACCCGGTTCGACGCAGGCGTCAGGCGTCCGGTTCCGTCCCGGTCTCGACTCCCTGGTCGGCGGCCCACCGCAGCAGCTCCTCGCGGGCCTCGTCGTGGTCGAGCGGCCCGCGCTCGAGCCGCACGTCCTTGAGGTGGCGCCACGCCTTCCCGACCAGCGGGCCCGGCGGGATACCGAGCAGCTCCATGATCGCGTTGCCGTCGAGGTCCGGGCGCACGCGCGCCAGGTCCTCCTCCTCGGCGATCCGCGCGATCCGCTCCTCGAGGTCGTCGTAGGAGCGCTGCAGCGCGGCGGCCCGGCGCTTGTTGCGGGTCGTCGAGTCCGACCGCACGAGCTTGTGCAGCCGGTCGAGCAGCGGCCCGGCGTCGGTGACGTACCGGCGCACCGCGGAGTCGGTCCACTCGCCCTTGCCGTAGCCGTGGAAGCGCAGGTGCAGGAACACGAGCTGCGCGACGTCCTCGATGACCTGCTTGGGGTAGCGCAGCTCGCGCAGCCGCTTGCGGGTCATCTTGGCCCCGACCACCTCGTGGTGGTGGAAGCTCACGCGGCGGCCGGGCTCGACCTTGCGGGTCGCCGGCTTGCCGATGTCGTGCAGCAGGGCGGCGAGGCGCAGCACCAGGTCGGGGCCGTCCTCCTCGCGCCCGATCGCCTGCTCCATGACCGTCAGCGAGTGCTCGTAGACGTCCTTGTGCTGGGCGTGCTCGTCGATCTCCAGGCGCATCGCCGGCACCTCGGGCAGCACGACCTCGGCGAGCCCCGTGTCGACCAGGAGCTCGATCCCGCGCCGGGGGTACGCGCCGAGCAGGAGCTTCGAGAGCTCGGCCTGCTCCCGCTCGGCGGTGATCCGCCCCAGCTCCGGGGCCATCTCGGTCATCGCCTGCTGCACGCGCGGCGCGACCTCGAACCCCAGCTGCGCGACGAAGCGCGCCGCGCGCAGCAGGCGCAGCGGGTCGTCGCCGAAGGAGGTGCGCGGGTCGGTCGGGGTGTCGAGGACACCCCGGGCCAGGGCCGCGAGCCCGCCGTACGGGTCGACGAACGTGCGGTCGGGCAGCGAGAGCGCCATCGCGTTGGCGGTGAAGTCGCGGCGCACGAGGTCGCCCTCGACGGTGTCGCCGAACGCGACCACGGGGTTGCGGGTCACGCCGTCGTAGGCGTCGGCGCGGAACGTGGTGACCTCGCAGGTCACGCCGTGGCGCACCGCGCCGACCGTGCCGTACGCGATGCCCGTGTCCCAGACCGCCTCGGCCCAGCCCGAGAGCAGCCGCTGGATGACGTCGGGCCGCGCGTCGGTCGTGAAGTCGAGGTCGTGCTCGACGGGTCGAGCTCCGCTGCGCTGCGTCTCCTGGTCCAAACGACCGAGCAGCGCGTCACGCACGCTGCCGCCGACGAGGTAGAGGCCGTGGCCGGCGTCGGCGAACCGGCGGGCGAGCTCGTCCGCCACGGGGGAGTAGCTCAGCATCTCGACCACCGCCGCGTGATCGGCGCCGGTCGTGGGCGAAGGGGCTGGCGCGGGTCCGGGCACGACAGGACAGGCTACCGCGAGCAGGGAGAGTGGCCGGGAGGGCGGATCCGCGAGCACGACACCCGCGCGTCGACCGGCCGACAGATCCCCGTCACCGCGGGGGCGCCGTACGATCGCGGGCGTGTCCAGCCCGTCCCGCCGGTCCGGCGACCGGCGACGACGCGGCTCCCGGCGGCGGATGCGCACGGTCGACGAGACCTCGGCGGGAGGCCTCGTCGTCGACGCCGCCGGCACGAGTGCGGCCCTCATCGGCCGCCTCGACCGTCGTGGGCGCCTGCTGTGGTCGCTGCCGAAGGGCCACCTCGAGGAGGGCGAGACCGCCGAGCAGGCCGCCGTGCGCGAGGTCGAGGAGGAGACCGGCATCATCGCGTCCGTGCGGGCGTTCCTCGGCAGCATCGACTACTGGTTCGTGGCCGAGGACCGGCGCATCCACAAGACCGTGCACCACTACCTCCTGCGGGCCCACGGCGGCGAGCTCTCGGACGCCGACGTCGAGGTCACCGAGGTCGCGTGGGTGCCCCTCGGCGAGCTCGACTCCCGCCTGGCCTACGCCGACGAGCGCCGCCTGGTGCGCCGCGCCGCCCAGATCCTGGAGGAGTCGGCGTGAGCCCTCCCCGCGGTCCGCGGGGAGCCCTGCGTCGTCTCCGTCGTCCCCTGCCGGGCCTCGTGGTGGCCCTGGTGGGGCTGCTGCTCGTGCTGCTCGCACCGCCGGCCGCGGTGGCGGCGCCGGGGGAGCGCTCGGTGGACGTCGTCCTCGACACCCTCACGCCCCGGGTGGTCACCGCCGACGGGCCGCCCGAGCTCGTCGTCAGCGGGCGGGTCGTCAACCGGTCCGCGGTCACCGCCCGCGACGTGGGCGTGCGCCTCGAGCGCGGCGCGGCCGTGTCGGGCAGCCGGGCGGCGCTCGGCGCGCTCGACGGGGCGGACACCGCGGGCGCCCCGGTGCGCACGCCCTCGATCGAGGTCGCCCCGCAGATCGCCCCGGGCACCGAGGCGCCGTTCCTCGTGCGCGTGCCGCTGACCGGCCCCGGCTCGCTCGCGATCGCCGCGGCCGGCGTGCACCCCGTGGTGGTGGGCGTCGACGGCGCGCTCGGCGGCGCGGGCGCGACGCGCCTCGGCGCCGTCCGCTTCCTGCTGCCCGTCGTCGGCGTGCCCGGGGGCGGCCCGCCCGCGGCACCCCCGGTCGGCCGCGCGGTCGGGGTCTCGCTGCTCTACCCGCTGGCCGACCGGCCCCGGCGGATCCCGGTCCTGCCCGGCGCGCCGACGCTGCTCACCGACGACGACCTGTCCACGTCGTTCGCCCCCGGCGGCCGGCTCGCCGGGCTCGTCGACGCCCTGGGCCGCTCCGCGCCGCCCGGGTCGGCCGCGGCGCGCTCGGTGTGCCTCGCGGTCGACGCCGACCTGCTCGAGACCGCCCAGGCGATGTCCGGCGGCTACGAGGTCCGCACGCCGGGCGGCGGCACCACGGCCGGCACGGGCGCGGCGGCCGCGGGCCGGTGGCTCGACGCCGTCCGCACGCAGGCGCGCGGGCGCTGCGTCACCGCGCTGCCGTACGCCGGCACCGACCTCGTCGCCACGACCCGCGGGGGCCAGCCCGACCTCACCGCGGCCGCCCTGAGCACCGGGACCCGGCGGGTCGGCGACATCCTGCAGACCACGCCGGTCGCCGACACGGTCTGGCCCGCCGGCGGCGTCGTCGACGAGCGCACCGCCGCCGCCCTCGCCGCCGGCGGCACGCGCAACCTCCTGCTCGACGGCGACGTGCTCGACGGCACGCTCCCGACCGGCGCGCTCGCCCGGCTCCCCGGCACGCCCGGGCCCGCGGCCGTCACCCTCGACCCGGTCGCCGCGGAGGCGCTCGGCCCCCGCACGGACGACGACGGCGACTCCACGAGCCCCGCCGGGACCTCCGCGCCGCTCGCCGCCCAGGACGCCCTCGGGGTGCTGGGGCTGCGGGCCCTCCAGGACACGCCCGCGACCGGGCCCCCGCCGGTCGAGGTGGTCGCCCCGCCCACCGACTGGGCCGCCGACGACGCCGAGGCGGGCGCGCTGCTCGCCGGCATCGAGGACCTGACCCGCCTCGGGCTCGCCCGCCCCCTCGACCTCGGCAGCGTCGTGGCCGGGGTCGACGCGACCACCCCGCTGCCCCGCGGCACGCTCGGCGCCCGGTCCCGCGACGTCGACGCCGTGCAGGAGTCCGTCGTGGCCCGCGCCGCCGCCGCCCGCGACCGTCAGCGCGAGCTGCTCGCGGCCACGGAGCGCGACGGGGTCGGCGCGCCGTCGCCGTCGGACTACGTGGAACCGCTCACCGACGCGATCCTGCGCAGCCTCTCCGCGGCGTGGCGCGGGGACCCGGCGGTCCAGGACGCCCAGGTCGGTGCCGTCGAGCGACAGGTCGGCGACCTGCGCGCGGCCGTGCGGGTCGTCCAGCCGTCGGGGTCGTACTCGCTCGGCACGAACGACGCCCCTCTGCTGCTCACGGTGGAGAACCGCCTGCCGGTGGCCGTGCGGGTGCAGGTCGTGCTCGAGCCCACGAACGGCCTGCGCACCGCGCCGCTGCCCGTCGTGACCGTGCCCGCGTTCGGCAGCAGGCAGGTCCAGGTCGAGGTGGAGGTCACCCGCGCCGGGCAGTTCCAGGTGGACGCCCAGGCCCGGACACCGGGGGGTGAACCTCTCGGTCCGACGGCTCGTCTGCTGCTGCGATCGACGGCCTACGGCACGATCACGGTGTGGTTGACCGCGTCCGCAGCCGTCGTGCTGGTGATCCTGGCGAGCGTCCGGATCGCTCGCCGGGTGCTGGCGGCGCGCCGCGACCGGACGTCCCGCCGCAGGCATCGCCGCGGGGACCCGACCGGTCCGGAGGGGCCGGAGGGGACGGACCTCCCGACGCGCGAGCTGCAGAAGCGGTGACGGCCCGCCGGCCGGACGACGCGCCCGCCGACGAGGTCGGGGCCGGGCGCGATCCCGACGCGGCTCCCGACGTCGTCCCCCCGCCGCCCCCGCCGGCGCCCGCCGACGGGCCGCCGGCGCGGCCGGGTGCGCCCGGCGCGCCCCTGGGGCAGCCCGGACGTCCCGGACCGCCGCCCGCCCCGCCCGCCGGGGCGCCGCGGCCGCCCCAGGGGCTCGCTTCCCCGCCGCAGGGGCCCGGCCCGTCGCCCCAGGGACCGCAGCCACCGGGTCCCTCGCCGCAGGGACCGCCTCCGCAGGGGTCCCCGCCCCAGGGGTCCCCGCCCCAGGGGTCCCCGCCCCAGGGGTCCCCGCCCCAGGGGTCCCCGCCCCAGGGGTCCCCGCCGCCGGGACCACCGCCGGGGCACCCCCGCCAGGGCCCGCTGCCGCCGCCCGCGCCGCCGCGTCCTCCGCCGGCCGGCCCGCCCGCCGGACCCCCGGGCCACGGCGGACCGCCCCCCGGCCCCGTCCCGCCGGGCCACCCCTCGGGACCGGCCGCGCCCGGACGTCCCGGCGCCCCGACCAGCCGCTCCGGACCGCCCGGACGGCCCGCCGGCGGCCCGGTGCCCCCGACGCGCCCGCCCGGCTCGCCGCCCGGCGCCGCCGCGGCCGAGCCGTCGACCACCGGCCTGACCGCCCCCACCGCCGCGGTCGAGGCCGTCGACGCCACGGGGGCCGCCGACCCGGCCGACGCCGGCGACCTCACGGCGACCGTGCCCGGCCGCCCGGCGGTCGACCCGCACCGCACCGAGGCCCTCCGCACCGGCCCGCGCGACGAGCGCACCGTGCGCACCGCCCGCCCGGCCCCGCTCGCGTCGTGGAGCGTCGCCGGGTCCCTCGACGAGACCGTGCTGCTCCCGCGCGCGCCGCTGGAGCAGGACGCGTCCGCGGTCCCCGCGCCCCGCGACCCGGCCGACGACTCCGCCCGCGACGACAAGGCGCTGGTCAAGGCGTCGGGCGGCATGGCCGTCGCGACCCTCGTCAGCCGTCTCACGGGCTTCCTGCGCACGCTCGGGCTGACCGCGATCGTCGGCCTCAACCTCGTCGGCAGCTCGTTCAACGTCGCGAACACGCTGCCGAACATCATCTTCGAGCTGCTGCTCGGCGGGGTGCTGACCAGCGTCGTCATCCCGGTGCTCGTCCAGGCCGCGAAGGAGGACGGCGACCGCGGCGACGCGTTCGCCCAGAAGCTGCTCTCGGGCGCGACCGTGGGCCTGCTCGTCGCGACGACGCTCGCGGTCGTCGCGGCACCCCTGCTCATCCGGCCCTACCTGGACCCGAGCGTCGACGTCGACCTCGCGGTCGACTTCGCCTACCTGCTCCTGCCGCAGATCTTCTTCTACGGCATGGGCGCCCTGTTCGGGGCGATCCTCAACTCGCGGGCCAACTTCGGTCCCGCCGCCTGGGCGCCGGTGCTGAACAACCTCGTCGCGCTCGTCGCGCTCGGCATCTACGCGGTCCTCCCGTCACCCCCCGTGGGCATCTCGAGCACCCAGCTGCTGGTCCTCGGGCTCGGCAGCACGCTGGGGATCGTCGTGCAGGCCGCGGTGATGCTCCCGGCGATGCGCCGCGTCGGCTTCCACTGGAAGTGGCGCTTCGGGTGGGACCGCCGCCTCTCGGCGTTCGGCGGGCTCGCGGCCTGGGTCGTCGGGTACGTGCTGGTCAGCCAGGTCGGGCTCGCCGCGATCCTGCGCGTGGCCTCGGGCTCCGACGAGGGCGGGCCGGCGATCTACAGCTACGCCTGGCTGCTCATCCAGGTGCCCTACGGCGTGCTCGGCGTGTCGCTGCTGACCGCCCTGATGCCCCGGATGAGCGCCGCCGCCGCGAACGGGCGCACCGACCAGGTCGTCGCCGACCTGTCGCTGGGCACGCGGCTGTCCACGGTGACGCTGCTGCCGATGAGCGCCCTGCTCACGGTGTTCGGCTCCCAGCTCGGCGTCGCGCTGTTCAGCGTCGGGCGCTCCGGCCCGGAGGGCGCCGCGTCGCTCGGCGGGGCGATGGCCGCATCGGCCTTCGGGCTGCTCCCGATGGCCGTCGTCATGCTCCAGATGCGCGTGTTCTACGCGATGAACGACGCCCGCACGCCGACGCTCATCATGGTCGTCATCACGGCGATCAAGGTGCCGATGGCCTACCTCTGCCCGGTGCTCCTGCCGCCCGAGCAGGTCGTCCTCGGGCTCGCCGGGGTGAACGCGTTCGGGTTCGTCGTCGGCCTGGTGGTCGGCAACATCTGGCTGCGCATCCGCCTCGGCCACCTGGACACCCGGCGGGTGCTGCGGACGTTCGTGCTGTCGCTGCTGGCGTCGATCGTCGCGGTGCTCGTGGCCGTGCTCTGCGTGACGCTGCTGGAGCGGGTCCTCGGGGGGAGCACGTCGCTCGTGCTCCGGTCGTGGCTGGTGCTCGTCAGCGGCTCGACGGCCTTCCTCGTGGTCGTCGCCGTGGCCATGCGGCTGCTGCGCGTGCCCGAGCTGGAGCCGGTGGTCTCCCGTCTGCGCCGCCTGCTGGGCCGAGGGCGCGCGCGGACCTGACCACCCGCCGGACCGGCGTTCGTCCACGCGGGTGTCCGGGGCAACCCCGACGGCGGGCCCGGCGTCCCCCGAGGCGGACCGACAGTCCCGTAGGCTCGCACGACGTCGAGGGGGAGGTGAGGGAGGTGGCCGGCGAACCGTCGGGGGACCGCGCGCCCGCGAGCCCCCCGTCCGAGGAGACCGAGGCCGCCGGCCGGGAGACGAACGGGCACGAGCCGCCCGCGTCGACCCCGCCGCGCCGCACCGGTGTCGGCATCGACGGTCCGACCATGCACGTGGCCCGCACCGAGTCGGCGTCAGCGACCTCGGCGACCTCGGAGGCCACCGGCACGACGTCCGCCACCCCCAACGGCGCCGGCCGCTCGCCGCGCGGGCCCGCCGCGCAGGGTCCGGGTCCGGCCGGTCCTCCCGGGCCGCCCTCGGGGCCCTTCCCGGCGCCGCCGCGTCGCCCGCAGCGTGGTCCGGGCGGTGCCCGCCGCCCCGGTCCGCCGTCCGGTCCCATGCCCGCCGCCGGGGCGCTCATGCCCGGCACCCTGCTGGCCGACCGCTACCGCCTGGTCGCCGAGGTGGGCCGCGACCGCAGCGCCGACGCCACCCTGTGGAAGGCGCGCGACGTCATGCTCGAGCGCGACGTGGCGATCACCCTGCTCGTCGGCTCCTGGCAGGGCGACGCCCGCGCCGGGGCGGCGCTGTCCCGGGCCACGCGCTCGGCGCACTTCGAGCACCCGCACGCCGCCCGCATCCTCGACGTCGTCCGGCCCGGCGGCAGCCCGCTCCCGCCCGGGGTGCTGGGGGCCGCGGTCGCCGAGTGGACGCCGGGGCGCGACCTCGCCGAGCTCGTCGCCGACGGCCCGCTGCGCCCGAGCGCCGCGCTGCGCGTCATCGAGCCGCTCGCCGACGCCGTGGCCGCGGCGCACCGCTCCGGGCTCGTCCTCGGCCTCGACCACCCGCAGCGCGTGCGGGTCAGTGCCCGCGCCGCCACCCGTCTCGCGTTCCCGATGCCGCGCGGCGACGCCACGAACGCCGACGACGTCCACGGCCTCGGCGCCCTGCTCTACCTGCTGCTGACCGCCCGCTGGCCCGGCAGCGAGGGCGCGCGGACCCCGGCCGGCCTGCGCCCCGCGCCCCACGGGCCCGACGGCGCGCCGGTGTCGGCCCGCCAGCTACGTCCCGACCTGCCGACCGAGCTCGCGGCGCTGGTCGACCGCACCCTCGACGAGGACGGCGGCATCCGCACCGCCGCCGCCGTGCACCGCCTCGTCACCCAGATGCGCGAGGGTCTCGAGGACGACGGCGTGCTGCTGCCGGTGCTCGAGAACGGCCAGACGATCGACGCCGACGACCCCACCGAGGTGTGGCACGACGACGGCGTCCCGGAGCCGGGTCCCGACCCGTCGCGCAAGAAGAAGCTGCGCCTCGGGGTCACCGCGCTCGTGCTGGCCACGCTCGCGATCCTCGGGTTCCTCACCTACCAGGTCGTCTCGGTGGTCGCGGGCGGCGGCTCGTCGGCGCCGCCCGTCGTCGTCATCCCGCCCGAGACCCCGTCCGCGGCCGCCCCGCCCCCGGGCACGCCGGCTCCCGCGCCCGCCCCGGCCCCCGCGCCGGGCGGCCCGGTCCAGCTCTCGAGCGTCGCCGTGTACAGCCCGGCGGGCAGCCCCGACAACCCGACCCGCATCAACCGCGCGGCGGACAACGACCCGTCGACCACCTGGTCGACCTCGCAGTACCGCCAGCAGCTCCCGGCGCTCAAGCCCGGCATCGGGATGATGACCACGTTCACGGCGCCGTCCGCGGTGGCCGCGGTGACGGTCCGCTCGCCCAGCCCCGGCACCCGCATCGAGATCCGGTCCGCGCCCGCCGCCGACGTGCCGATCGCCCAGACCCAGCTGCTCGGCAGCGGGACCGTCGAGGGCGACCAGCTCCGGATCCCCCTGCAGGCCGCGCCGCCGACCGGCAACCTGCTCGTCTGGATCACGGCGCTCGGGCAGGACGACGACGACCGCTACATCAGCGAGCTCGCCGACGTGACGATCGAGCGCGCGGGTCCCTGAGCCGGCTTTCCCCAAACGGCCCCGGGGGCGGCGCGCCGGTGGCTAGCGTCCCGGTCCGTGCCCGAGCCGCCCCCGTCGCCTGCTGACGTCCGCAGCGACCGCGCGCTGCTCGCGGCGCACGTGGCGGGGCAGGCCGGGGCGTTCGACGAGCTCGTGCGCCGCTACGCCGAGCGCCTGTGGCTGCTCGCCTTCCGCACCCTCGACCATCGCGAGGACGCCGCCGACGCCGTCCAGGAGACCTTCGTGTCCGCCCTGCGCAGCGCCCACCGCTACCGCGGGGAGTCCGAGGTGTCGACGTGGCTGCACCGCATCACCGTGAACGCCTGCCTGGACCGCATCCGGCGCCGCCGCACCCGGGCCGTCGAGCCGCTCGCCGGCCACGACCTGCCCACCCCGCGCGACGGGATCGACGACCACCTCACCCGGCTCACGGTCGCCGACGCCCTCGCCGCGCTGCCGGACGGCCAACGGCTCGCGGTGGTGCTCGTCGACGTGCACGGTTTCTCCGTCACCGAGGCCGGGGCGATCCTCGGGGTCGCCGAGGGCACCATCAAGAGCCGGTGCGCCCGGGCGCGGGGCCGCCTGGCGGGGCTGCTCGGCCATCTGCGGCCCCGCGACGAGACCCGCGACACCACCCGCGACGAAGCCGGCGGGAACGACGGGGGCACCGGCGGCGTCCAAACCACGAGCGGACCGACCAGGCGGGCCCGGAGGGGAGGAGGACCGTGACCGACGACGACCGTGCCGACCACCGGCCCGACCGGCCCGACATCCCCGACCCGGGCGACCCCGAGGTGGCCGCCGCGCTGGCGCGCACCCGTGCCGACCTCGCGGCCCACGCCGCGCGCACCCCGGCGATGCCGGCCGGGCTCCTCGGCGACATCGACCGGGCGCTGGCCGCCGAGCGTGCCGAGCCCGTCGACGACGCCGTCCACGACCCCGTCGACGACCCCGTCCGCCCCCGCCGGTTCCGGCGCCTCCTGGTCGGCGCCGCGGCGCTCGCCGTCGCCGCAGCGGCCGCGGTCGCGGTGGTCGTCGCCTCCGTCGCCACGCCGGCCGTGCCCGCCCCGACGCCGACCGCCGCGCCGGCCCCGCCGCCCGACACGCCGGTGCTGGGCAGCGGCGACGGCGTGTCGGCCCTGCGGGCCGGTCTGGGGCGCGCCGACTACGGACCGCTCACCGATCCCGGACGCCTCGCGGGCTGTCTCGCCGCCCACGGGGTGCCGCCGGGGACCCGACCGGCGGGCGCACGGCAGGTCGTCGTCGACGGGCGCGCCGGCGTGCTGCTCGTGCTGCCCACGGGTACAGCGGCGCGCTTCCGCCTGCTGGTCGTGGAGCCCGGATGCGCGCCCGGGGCGCCGCTCACCGTCTCCGACACGCTCGTCGGCCGGTGAGCGGCGTCGCGTGGGGAATCCTGAGGGCCCCCGAGACGTTGACGACCACGTGAGCGACCAGACCATCCACGACGTCATCATCGTGGGCTCGGGCCCGGCCGGGTACACGGCAGCGGTCTACGCCTCGCGGGCCCAGCTCGACGTGGTGGTGTTCGAGGGCAGCCAGTTCGGCGGCGCCCTCATGACCACCACCGGTGTCGAGAACTACCCCGGCTTCGCCGAGGAGATCCAGGGCCCCGAGCTGATGGACCAGATGCGCCGCCAGGCCGAGCGCTTCGGCGCGGTGCTGCGCCCCGAGGACGTCGACGCGCTCGACCTCACCGGGGACGTCAAGTCGGTCCGCGCGCACGGCACCGAGTACCGCGCCCGCTCGATCATCCTCGCGATGGGCGCCCAGGCCCGCTACCTCGGCGTGCCCGGCGAGGAGAAGCTGCTCGGCCGCGGCGTCAGCGCCTGCGCCACCTGTGACGGCTTCTTCTTCCGCGACCACGACATCGTCGTGGTGGGCGGCGGCGACTCCGCGATGGAGGAGGCCACCTTCCTCACGCGGTTCGCCCGGTCAGTGACGATCCTGCACCGCCGCAGCGAGTTCCGGGCGTCGGGCATCATGCTGGACCGCGCCCGCAAGGACCCGAAGATCACCATCCGCACCGACACGGTGGTCGAGGAGGTCCTCGGCGAGAACACCGTCGAGGGCGTGCGGGTCCGCAACACCGTCACCGGCGAGGAGGAGACGCTGGACGTGTCCGGCTTCTTCGTCGCCGTCGGCCACGACCCGCGCTCGGGCCTCGTGCGCGACGTCGTCGACACCGACGACGAGGGCTACGTCCGCGTGGCGCTGCCCGGCACGGGCACCAACATCCCCGGTGTCTTCGCCTGTGGCGACCTCGTCGACCACACCTACCGGCAGGCCATCACGGCCGCCGGCAGCGGGTGCCAGGCATCCATCGACGCCGAGCGCTGGCTCGCCGAGCAGCCGAGCAACACCCGCGACACCGCGCCGCCGCCCACCCCGGGGGTGGACGGTGCCGAGGTCGACGAGCTCGACTCGATCCACGCCCGCGACGGTGGCCCCGAGGCCCGTGGGGGCACCCGCGGCTCGGTGGACGAGGGATCGTCCGAGCCCGCCGGCGACGCCGTCCCCGCCCCGTCCTGATCCGTCCCGACATCCCGTCACCGTCCCCTGGGAGAGGAAAGCCGCGATGAGCGCGCCCGTGAACGTCACCGATGCCACCTTCGCCGACGAGGTCCTGCAGAGCGACAAGCCCGTCGTCGTCGACTTCTGGGCGACCTGGTGCGGCCCCTGCAAGATGGTCGCGCCGGTCCTCGAGGAGATCGCCGCCGAGCACGGCGACAAGCTGACCGTGGCCAAGCTCGACATCGACCAGAACCCCGCCACCGCGCGCGACTACCAGGTCATGTCGATCCCGACCCTGCTGGTCTTCCAGGGCGGCAAGCCGGTCAAGCAGATCGTCGGCGCCAAGCCGAAGTCGGTCCTGCTCGACGACCTCTCCGACGTCATCAACTGACACGGCCCGATCCTCCCGATCGACCGTTCGTCGCGCCCGGCGCCGGGTAGCCATCCCCGTGGTGGCCGCCCGGCGCCGTCCTGCGTCCGCCCGTCGAGCCCGAACCGTGACCCGCGGCCCGCGAACGACATCGCCCCACTTCACGGTGGGAGGCGCCGGACAGGGCACAATGAGACGCCAGTGAAGCGCGACGAGACGTGGAGTCCGGACAACGGACGCGGACGAGCGGGAGCGAACTGCATGCAGCTGCTGAGCCGCGGTGACGCCGGCCCGCCGGTCGCCGAGGTCCGGGCAGCACTCGAGGAGATGGGCATCCTCGAGCCCGCGGGCCCCGGTCCGGCCCTGTTCGACGACCAGCTCGAGCAGGCCGTGCGCATCTTCCAGCAGCACCGTGGCCTCATCACCGACGGCATCGTCGGGCCCGCCACCTACCGCGCCCTGCGCGACGCCCGCTGGGCCCTCGGCGACCGGATGCTGCTCCTCAACACCCAGCAGCCCCTCACCGGCGACGACGTGTTCTCGCTGCAGGAGCGGCTCCTCGAGCTGGGGTACGACTCCGGACGCGCCGACGGCGTGTTCGGCCGCCAGACCGAGCAGGCCCTGCGCAGCTTCCAGCGCGACTACGGCATGAGCCCCGACGGCATGTGCGGCCCGCGCACCCTGCGCCACCTGGGCTACCTCGGTCGCAAGGTCACCGGCGGACGCCCGGGCCTGCTGCGCGAGCAGGAGCGCCTGCACCGGGCCGGCCCGCGGCTCTCCGGCAAGCGCATCGTCATCGACCCGGGTCACGGGGGCGCCGACCGCGGCGTCTCGGTGGGCCAGGGTCCGGAGGCGGTCACCGAGGCCGGGATCGTCGGCGACATCGCCCGCCGCCTCGAGGGGCGCATGGCCGCGGCCGGCATGGAGGCGCTGCTCTCCCACGGCCCGCAGGACTGCCCCACCGACGCCGAGCGCGCCGGGTTCGCCAACTCCGCGGGCGCCGACGTCGTGCTCTCGCTGCACGTCGACGCCAACGCCAGCCCCGCCGCCAACGGCCTCGCCGCGTTCCACTTCGGCACCGGCAACGGCGCCACCTCGACGGTCGGCGAGGCCCTGGCGGGCTTCATCCACCGTGAGCTCCTCGCCCGCACCCGCATGCTGGACTGCGGCGTGCACCCGCGCCCCTGGGAGCTGCTGCGGCTCACCCGCATGCCCGCGGTGCGCGTCGAGATCGGCTACCTGACCAACGACCGCGACCGCGCGGCCCTGCTCGACCCGGGCTTCCGCGACGTCGTCGCCGAGAGCATCCTCGTCGCGGTCAAGCGGCTCTACCTGCTCGGCCAGGACGACAAGCCCACCGGCACGTTCACCTGGGCCGAGGTCCTGCAGCGCGAGAGCAACCGGCCCGCCGGCGTCTGAGCCGACGGGCCGGTCACCTCACGGGGTGGTTCGGCAGGTCGCCCTCGCCGGGGACGGCACCGCGGCCGGGGCCGTCGAGATCGTCACCGAGCCCAGCAGCTGGGCGATGGCGGCCTCGACGTCCTCCTTCCAGTTGAATCCGGTGCGCAGCTCGTAGCGCAGCCGCGGCCACCGCGGGTGCGGCGCGACGGTCTTGAACCCGACCGCGCGCAGGAACGCCGCCGGCAGCACGCAGGTCGGCGTGTCGAGGTCCGTGCGCCCGTGCGCCTCGGCCCGCGCCCGGTCGGTGTCGTCGGCGAACGCCTCGACCGCCTTGACCCCGCGGCGGGTGAGGTCGCGGACGACGTCCTGGATCAGCAGCCGACCGATGCCCTCACCGGCGAAGTCGGGCAGCACGTGCAGCCCGCACAGGAGCACGGCGTCCGGGGACACGGGCGCCGTCGGGAAGGCCGCGGCGCGGGGCACCACCGTCGGCGGGGCGAAGAAGGCGAAGCCGGCCGGGACACCGTCGACGTGGGCCACCCGCCCGCACGAGCCCCACTCGAGGAGCACGCCGGAGACCCAGGCCTCCTTCTCGAGCTCGAGGGTGCCGAACTCCTCGGCCTGGTCGGTCAGGTGTGGGGGGATCTCCCAGTAGACACAGCGACGGCACTGCTTCGGCAGCTCCTCGATGTTGTCGAGGGTGACCCCGACACAGGTGCGCGACACGCGTTCCGCCTTCCCCGACTTCCCGACCGTCGTCCGCGGTGAGGATACGGTCCCCGCTCCGGACGGTGCCGCTCGCGGGTCCCCCGGGTGGACGAACGGTTCCCCGGAATCACCCAGTGTGGTCCTACCCGGACACGGCCGCTGCTCTGCGTCGATCTCAGGGCGCCCCCAGATCGACGCTGAGCCCCGGGACGATCAGTCCCGGGGTGGGGGCCCCGAGGAGGGGTCCGGGCCCATCAGACGGGCGATGCGCTCCAGATCGTCGACCGAGCCGAACTCGACGACGATCCGTCCCTTCCGCTGACCCAGTTCGACCTTCACGCGGGTGTCGAAGGTGTCCGACAGCCGCTCGGCGAGGTCCTGGAGGCCCGGGGCGTGCATCGGCCGGCGGGCCGGGGCGCGCTTGGCCGGCGGCTGCCCGCCGCGGGCGAGCGTGACCGCCTCCTCCGCGGCGCGGACCGACATCCCCTCCGCGACGATGCGGGCCGCGAGCTCCTCCTGGGCCGCCGCGTCCTCGAGGCCGAGCAGCGCGCGGGCGTGGCCGGCCGACAGCACGCCGGCCGCGACCCGGCGCTGCACCGCGACGGGCAGCCGGAGCAACCGGATGGTGTTCGTGATCGCCGGCCTGCTGCGGCCGATGCGGTCGGCGAGCTGCTCGTGCGTCACGTCGAACTCGGTGAGCAGCTGCTGGTAGGCGGCCGCCTCCTCGAGCGGGTTGAGCTGGACGCGGTGGATGTTCTCGAGCAGCGCGTCGCGCAGCAGCGTGTCGTCCGGCGTCCGGCGCACGATCGCCGGGATGTGCTCGAGGCCGACCTTCTGGGCGGCCCGCCAGCGGCGCTCGCCCATGACGAGCTCGTGGGTCAGCGACGGCCCGCCGTCGACGCCCGGCTCCGGCTCGGGCAGCTCGCGGACGACGATCGGCTGCAGCAGCCCGAACTCGCGGATCGAGTGCTCGAGCTCGCCGAGGGCTTCCTCGTCGAACACCGTCCGCGGCTGCTTCGGGTTCGGCCGGATCCCGGAGAGGCGCACCTCGCGGTACACCGCGCCGGCGACCTCGCCGGACGCCTCGGGGGCGGCCGCGGCGCCGTTCGCCGTGGGCGCGGTGTCGTCCGCGGTGGGGGCGGGCGCGTCACTGCGACGGGCCCCGAACATGACGTCGGCGGCCTGGTTGCCCAGCCCGTGGCGCGACGGCGGGGCGGCGGTCCCGTCGGTCTCCGGGGGACCGGTGGGGATCAGGGCGGCGAGCCCGCGCCCCAGCCCGCCCCGACGCTCGGTCCGCTCGGTCATCGTGCCCCCTCGCCCTCGGGCTGGCGCCGCACCATCGTGCGGGCCGCGAACTCCCGGGCGGCGTCGAGGTAGCTCATCGCTCCACGGGATCCCGGGTCGTAGGTGAGCACCGTCTGGCCGAAGCCCGGCGCCTCGGAGACCTTGACGCTGCGCGGGATCACCGTGCGGAGCACGACCTCGCCGAAGTGGTTGCGCACCTCGGAGGTCACCTGGTCGGCGAGCTTGGTGCGGCCGTCGTACATGGTCAGCAGGATCGTCGAGACGTGCAGCCCCGGGTTGAGGTGCGACTGCACGAGGGCGATGTTGTTGAGGAGCTGCGACAGCCCCTCGAGCGCGTAGTACTCGCACTGGATCGGGATGAGCACCTCGGGCGCCGCGACCATCGCGTTCAGCGTGAGCAGGCCCAGCGACGGCGGGCAGTCGATGAGGACGTAGTCGACGTCGAGCCGGTCGAGCGCCTCGGTGGTGAGCGCGTTCTTGAGCCGCGACTCCCGGTTGAGCATCGAGACCAGCTCGATCTCCGAGCCGGCGAGGTCGATCGTCGCCGGCACGCACAGGAGGTCCTCGGAGCGCTCGCAGACCGCCGCGGCCTCGTCGATGGTCATCTCGCCGAGGAGGACCTCGTAGATGGACGGCGTCCCGCTGCGGTGGTCGACCCCGAGCGCCGTGCTCGCGTTGCCCTGGGGGTCGAGGTCGACGACGAGCACGCGCGCGCCGTGCAGCGACAGCGCCGCGGCGAGGTTCACCGTGCTGGTGGTCTTGCCGACGCCGCCCTTCTGGTTGGCGACGGTGATGATGCGTCGCTCCGAGGGGCGGGGCAGCCGGTGGTCCTCGGGGTGCAGCACCCGTGCCGCGCGGGCGGCCTCCTCCGCGATCGGCGTGAGGCCCTCCTCGCCGTGCGGGTAGAGGACCTCGCCGGCGCCGACCACGCCCGCGCCGACACTGGCCGCGGCGTCGCTGACGGCCTCGCGCACCTTCTCGGCGGAGGGTCGGTCGCCGCGCGTTTCACGTGGAACGGTGCGGCCGGACGGGGAGGTCGGTCGCTCAGTCACGGGCACGATCCTTCCTGCCGCGGACGCGGCGCCCAGAACCGGGGGAGGGGCCGCGTCGTTCGCTCCGGCTTACCAGCACGACGGTGGTCGCCGCGTCTCCCACGCCGCAGCTCACCACCCGCGGGTCGTCCCCGCCGGCCGCGCGGATCTCCTTGAGGTCCCGCTCGATCTCGCTCGCGGCGCTCGCGCCCTTCATCGCGGCCAGGATCCCACCCGGCCGCACGAGGGGCAGCGTCCAGGTGGCGAGTCGCCCGATCGGCGCCACGGCCCGCGCGGTGACGACGTCGCTCTCGCCGCACCGACGCCGCGCTTCGCGCTCCTCCGCGCGCCCGCGGACGACGGTGACAGTCGTCAGCCCGAGCTCGTCGACGACCCGCTCCAGCCACGCGACCCGGCGGGCCATGGGCTCCAGGAGCGTGATGGCGAGGTCGGGGCGGGCCAGCGCGAGCGGGATGCCGGGGAGGCCGGCGCCGGAGCCGACGTCGACCACCGAGGCGTCGGCGGGCAGCACCTCACCGATCGTCGCGCTGTTGAGGACGTGCCGCTCCCACAGACGCGGCAGCTCGCGAGGCCCGATCACCCCTTGCTCGTGACCGGGGCCCGCGAGCAGCGCCACGTACCGCTCCGCCGCCGCCAACCGGTCGCCGAACACCTCGGCGGCACCGGTCGGCGTCTCGGGGACGGCCGGGGTGTCGATCGGGCCCGTGCCGTCCGTGGACCCGTCTTGGGTCGTGCTCACGGTCGTGTTCCACGTGGAACACACCGAGACGGTGCACCGCAGAACGCCACGGTCGTCAGCCCGCCGGGTGGACCACGACGCGACGGCGGGGCTCCTCGCCCTCGCTCTCGCTGCGCACCCCGCCCGCCGCGGCGACGGCGTCGTGCACGATCTTGCGCTCGAACGGCGTCATCGGGCGCAGGCGCTGCGAGCGCCCGGTGTCCTTGGCCTCCTGGGCCGCGGTGCGGCCGAGGTCGGTGAGCTCCGACCGGCGCTGCGAGCGCCAGCCGGCGACGTCGAGCATGAGGCGGTTGCGGGATCCGGTCGACTGCTGCACCGCGAGGCGCGTCAGCTCCTGGAGCGCCTCGAGCACGTCGCCGCGCGCACCGACGAGCTTCTCGAGGTCCTTGCCGCCGTCGACGCTCACGATCGCGCGCCCGGCCTCGACGTCGAGGTCGATGTCCCCGTCGAAGTCGAGGATGTCGAGCAGGCGCTCGAGGTAGTCGCCCGCGATGTCGCCCTCACGGACGAGCTGGTCCTCCGAGCTGCGCTCCGCGCGGGGTGCGTCCTCGGACGGCCCGGCCGCCCCCGTCGACCCGGTCGACTCGGTCGACTCGTCCTTCTCCTGCGACGCCACCGTCTCCGACACGCCGTCTCCTTCCGCCGGGCCCCGTGACGGGGCCTCTCCTGGCACGCTCCGCGCCCCTCTCGCGTGCGTGCGGGTCTGATGGGTCCGGCTCGCGCTGCCGCGCGGTGGCCGGGACTCGCGGCGGCGGGCCGACGGATCGTGGGCCGTCGGCGCTCGCCGTCCGCGAGCTACTTCTTCTTCTTGCCGCGCTTGGTGCCCTGGCCCGACGAGGTGAGCTGGCCGCCCTTGCCGCCGCCCTTGCCCGCGTTCCCGGAGCCGTTGCCCGAGCCGTTCCCGGAGCCGTTGCCCGACCCGTTGCCCGACCCGTTGCCCGCCCCGTTGCCGCGGTTGACCTTGCCCGGCGTCGCGTTGCCGGAGCCCTGGCGGGCACCGCCGCCGCCGTTGCGCGCGGGGCCGACCTTGCCCGGGGCGCGCCGCCCGGACCCGCCGGCGTTCTTGCCGCCGCCCTTGCCCCCGCCGGTCTGGGCCACGCCGTTCTTGCCCCCACCGGCCTGGGCCCCGCCCTGCGGGGCGGGAGCGGAGTCGCCGGGTGCGTCATCGGCCGTCGTGTCGACGGCCTCGTCGGCGGCGGCGGTGTCGGCGACCGCGGTCTGGCGCTGCGGCTTCTGGCCCACCTGCGGCTTCTGGCCGACCTGCGGCTTCTGGCCCGGCTTGGGGGCGAGCGCGTCACGCTGCTCGCGCGCCTGCTCGCGCTTCTCGTCCTCCTCGCGGGCGATCTTGCGGTAGATGAGGAACTGCTGGCCGAGCGTCCAGGTGTTCTGGCTCAGGAAGTAGATGAGGATCGCGATCGGGAAGAAGGCACCGAAGACCAGCAGACCGGCCGGGAACAGCCACATCGTGATCTTGCCCATGATCGCTGCCTGCGGGTTCGCCGCGGCCGCCGGGCTCTGGTGCTGCTGCGAGACGCGCGCCGTGAAGTGGGTGGCGACGGCCGCGAGGATCATCAGCGGCAGGGCCACCGGGAGGACGTGCGCCTGGAACTCGCCGAAGTTGAACGAGATGGTGCCGAGCGACTGCATCCCGCCGGCGATCGCCTCGTTCAGCTTCACGCCGAAGATGTCGGCGTTGGTGAACGACTCGATGTCGGCCCGGTCGAAGACGTAGTTGTACGGGTAGTTCGGCTGGAAGCCGCGCAGCACGTGGAACAGGCCGATGAAGACCGGCAGCTGGACCAGCAGGGGGAGGCAGCCGCCGAGGGGGTTGACCCCGTGCTCCTTCTGGAGCTTCTGCATCTCCTCGGCGAGCTTCTGCTTGTCGTTCTTGTACTTCTCCTGCAGCTTCTTGATCTGCGGCTGGAACTCCTGCATCTTCCGCATCGAGCGGACCTGGCTGATGAAGGGCTTGATCAGCAGCGCGCGCAGGGTGAAGACCAGGAAGATGACCGACAGCGCCCACGCGAAGCCGTTGGCGGGTCCGAGGACGAAGCCGAACACCTCGTGCCAGAACCACATGATCCCGGACACGGGGTAGTAGATGAAGTTCAGCACTGCTCTCGCTCCTCGGTGTTGGGGGTGTCGTCCCCCGTCTCGGCGGCGCGGCGGGGCCACCCGCACCACGTCCGGTGCTCACGCGGTGGCACCGGGTCCAGGCCTCCAGGGTGCCAGGGTGCGCACTTGGCCACCCTGACCAGGGTCAAGCCCGTGCCGATCACGACCCCGTGCGTGCGCAGCGCGCCGACCGCGTAGGCACTGCAGCTGGGGTGGAAGCGGCACGACGGCGGGAACATCGGCGAGATCCACCGCTGGTAGAACCGGAGCACGGAGACCAGCGCGCGGACCGCGATCGACGGGCGACCCGCGCCGGCGTCGGGGGACGCGGCCACCTCACCCACCGATGCCGTCCTCCTCGTCGGGGTCACGGTCGCGCACCGCGGATGTGCCCGCGCCGACCCCGGTCGTCGGTTCCATGGTGCCCGTCCGCGCGCCGGGAAGCGACCGCCCGGGCAGGACCGTCGCGTGCCCGTGGGAGCATCCGCGCCGTGTCGATCGCCGGAGGGCAGCCCACCGAACGACCCAGCGCCGAGCCCGGCCGCCGCGGCGGGACGCGCCGGTCGCGGGCGGTCCGCGGGGCGCTCGAGGCGGCCGCCCGCCGGGGCACCGTCGTCGAGAAGGAGATCCTCGGGCTCGCCGAGCTGGTCGGCCCGGGCGACGTCTGCCTCGACATCGGCGCCGAGTTCGGGCTCTACACCCACGTGCTCGCCGACCTCGTCGGGCCGGACGGCACCGTGCACGCCTTCGAGCCGCAGCACGGCGCCCACCGGGCGCTCGAGCTCGGGGTCCGCGCCGCCGGCCTGTCGTGGGTGCACCTGCACCGGCTCGCGCTCGGTGGCACGCCCGGCACCGCCGAGCTCTCCGTGCCCCGCCGGCGCGGGCTGCCCGTCCACGGGCGCGCCTACGTCACCGCGGGCGCGCACGACGCCGGCCCGAACCGGGAGTTCGCCGGGTTCCGCCTGGAGTCCGTGGCGATCGAGACGCTCGACGCGGTCGTCGCCGACCTCGCGCCGGGCGGGGTGTCGTTCGTGAAGGCCGACGTCGAGGGCGCCGAGGGCGCACTGCTCGACGGGGCCGCCGGCACGCTTGCCGCTCACCGGCCCCACCTCCTGCTCGAGATCGAGGACCGGCACACGCAGAAGTACGGCGTGCGCGCCGCGGACCTCTTCGCCCGCCTCACCGGCGAGCTGGGGTACCGCGCGTACACGTGGTCGGCGGGCTGGCGGGCCGCCCCGGGGATCGTCGACACCGAGCGCAACTACCTCTTCAGTCCCTGAGCCGCAGGCGGGCGAGGGCGGCGTCGAGGTCCTCGCCGAGCTCGGCCGAGGTGGCGTCACCGGCGGCGGGCTGGGCGCGGATGACGAGGTCGGTCCCGGCCGGCAGCGCCTCCAGCCGCGGGCGCAGCAGGTGCCGCAACCGCCGGCTGACGCGGTGCCGGACGACCGCGGGGCCGACCGCGCGGCCCACGACGAGACCCGCCCGCGCCGGACGGTCCGGGGTCGGCGGCACGACCGAGGGCGCCAGGGCGTGCACGACCAGCCGGCGCTTGCCGGCACGCCGTCCCCGGCGCAGCACGAGGCGGAAGTCCTGGGGCCGGGTGATCCGGAGGGGGCGCGGGAGCACGGTGGGAGGCGGTCCGGCCGCGGGCACGGGTGTCCGATACACGACAACGGGACCGCGTCCACGTGGGAGCGGTCCCGTCAGGTCGTGCCGGCGGGCCGTGCCCGCACACCGATCAGGCGCTGAGCGTCTCGCGGCCCTTGCGGCGACGCGCGGCGAGCACCGCACGGCCGGCGCGCGTGCGCATGCGCAGCCGGAAGCCGTGCGTCTTCGACCGACGGCGGTTGTTCGGCTGGAACGTGCGCTTGCCCTTGGCCACGACGAGTACTCCTGCTCCAACGCGCCGCGTGATCGCGACGCCACGGTGGGTGCCGGGCGCCCCCGTCGGACGCCGGCTCCGGTCGTGACCAGGGTAGCCGGTACCGCCACCGACGCTCCCACCCCGGGTCCGCACGCTCGTGGCAGGGAGCTTGTGGGGTCCGCCGCAGCCTTGTTAGCGTCCACCTCTCGCCGAGGACGCGGTCCTCGGCCCCGGGTCCGGCACTCGTGCCGCCCGAGCGGGGGAGACACAGAGGACCCGGGTGCTGGGGGGCGCCCGTCGCACCCGCTCGTCACCGCCAGCGAGCCGTCGTGCACAGTTGTGGACAAGACTGTGGACGCGCATGCCCACGAGCGGGTCGGACGGTCCTCACGGCGGCAGGACGGAGGGGGTGCGCGGTGTCGGACCAGCTCTTCGACCTCGACGAGACCTGGGGCCAGGTCGTCGCCGAGCTCACCGCGGGCGACGCGGCCGTGCTCTCCCCCCAGCAGCGGGCCTGGGTGCGGGTGACGCGACCGCTCGGTCTGCTCGACGACACCGCGCTGCTGGCCGCCCCCAGCGAGTTCGCCAAGGAGGCCATCGAGCGGGCCCTCCGGGACCCGATCGTCGCCGCGCTCTCGCGCCACATCGGCCGTCCCGTCTCGCTCGCCGTCCGCGTCGACCACAGCGCGCGGCCCACGCCCGAGGTCGGCCCCAGCACCTCCCCGCTCCCGCGCGTGACGCTGCCCGCCTCCCCGAACGGCGACCCGTCCACCGACGGGCACCACGGCGACGGCCCGGACACCGGCTACCTCGCGGCGACCTCGTCGCCCTCCGAACCCACGTCCTCCCACCGGGCCGAGGCGATCGCCGCGGCCGCCGGCGTCGGACGGGTCACCCACAACCCGGACCGGGCGCACCCCGAGGAGGAGGTCGACGAGGTCCGCGACGGCCTCGCCGCCGTCCACGAGATCTGGACCCCGCGCGGGCCCGGCGAGGCGGTCACCGAGCTGCGCGACACCGGCCCGGACCCCGCCCGCGGCGCCCCGCGCTCGCAGACGCGCCTCAACGAGAAGTACACCTTCGACACCTTCGTCATCGGGGCGTCGAACCGGTTCGCGCACGCGGCCGCCGTCGCCGTCTCCGAGGCCCCGGCCCGCGCCTACAACCCGCTGTTCGTGTGGGGCGACTCCGGGCTCGGCAAGACCCACCTGCTGCACGCCGTCGGGCACTACGCCCAGCGGCTGTTCTCCGGCATGCGGGTGCGGTACGTGTCGACCGAGGAGTTCACGAACGACTTCATCAACTCCCTGCGCGACGACCGCAAGGTGGCGTTCCAGCGCCGCTACCGCGACGTCGACGTGCTCCTCGTGGACGACATCCAGTTCCTCGAGGGCAAGGAGGGGACCCAGGAGGAGTTCTTCCACACCTTCAACACCCTCCACAACGCGAACAAGCAGATCGTCGTGTCCTCCGACCGCCCGCCCAAGCGGCTGGAGACGCTCGAGGACCGCCTGCGCACGCGGTTCGAGTGGGGCCTGATCACCGACATCCAGCCGCCCGAGCTCGAGACCCGCATCGCGATCCTGCGCAAGAAGGCCGCCGGCGAGCGGATGGCCGCGCCGCCCGAGGTCCTCGAGTTCATCGCCGACCGCATCGAGCGCAACATCCGCGAGCTCGAGGGCGCGCTGATCCGTGTCACGGCGTTCGCGTCGCTCAACCGGCAGCCGATCGACCTCCAGCTCGCCGAGATCGTCCTGCGCGACCTCATCCCCGACTCCCGCCAGTCGGAGATCACGGCGCCGACGATCATGGCGGTGACCGCCGAGTTCTACTCCGTCTCCATCGACGACCTCTGCGGCCCGGGCAAGACCAAGGCGCTCGCCCTGAGCCGGCAGATCGCGATGTACCTCTGCCGCGAGCTCACCGACCTCTCGCTGCCCCGGATCGGCCAGACCTTCGGCAACCGCGACCACACCACGGTCATGCACGCGGACAAGAAGATCCGCAAGGAGATGGCCGAGCGCCGCCGGACCTACGAACAGGTCCAGGAGCTCACCGCGCGCATCAAGCAGCGCGCCCGCGGCTGACGGTCTCCCGCCCGTCCGCGATCTGAGCGAAGGGCACCTTCGCTCTGATAGACGGGCGAGGGGCGCCCCTCGCCGGCGCCGCGGGTGCCGCCTCGCCCGCCCCTCGACACGCCGCCGACGCCCGTGACCATCACACTGCGTCGAGATCTGACGTCATGTCGAGCGACACAGCGTGACCGAGAGGTGCAGTGGCCGACGACGAAACGACGGCCGGGATCGCCGAACACCGACCCCGGTAGCACACCGCGATCGTTCGACTCCCGATCGACCCACAGCTGGGGACAACTCTGTGGACATCCACCGCGCGCCGGTGGAAACGGCAGGGACGAGCAGCCCGGGCCGTCGCCCGTCCACCGGACACGCCGCTCTGTCCCCGGATCCGGGCACGGTCCGGGTCGAGGTGTCCACACCGGATCCGGCCGCCCCACCAGCGCCGACGGTCTCGATCCACACCACGCACAGGACCTACTGGTACTGCTGTCTTTCTCTTCTAGGAGAACTCCAGAAGAACAGGTGGTGTGGACGCGTGGAGGGACCGACGCGGTGATCGGGCGAGGGCTACCCGATCGGCTCGAATCGAGACCGGGCCCGGAGTGTCGGACCCCTCCTGCACGCTCTACCGTGATGCACCCGCGCCGGGGTGCGTCCCGCGTCCAGGGATCGACACAGCACGGCCGAGCAGGGGGAGGACCCGCGATGAAGTTCCGCGTCGAACGAGACGCCCTCGCCGACGCCGTCGCCTTCGTCGCCCGCAGCCTGCCGAGCCGCGCGCCCGTCCCGGTCCTCGGCGGCGTCCTGCTCGACACCGAGGGCGACGGGACGCTGACGGTCTCGGGGTTCGACTACGAGGTCTCCGCCCGCGTCGAGGTCCCGGCGATGATCGGCGACGCCGGCCGCGCGCTGGTCTCCGGCCGCCTGCTCGCCGACATCACCCGCGCCCTGCCGCCGCACCCGGTCGACGTCACGGTCGACGGGCCGCGCGCGGCCATCGCGTGCGGCAACGCCCGGTTCAGCCTCCCGACCATGTCGGCCGAGGACTACCCGCAGCTGCCGGACATGCCGCCGGTCGCCGGTGCGCTCGCGCCCGAGGTGTTCGCCCAGGCGGTCTCGCAGGTCGCGGTCGCCGCCGGCCGCGACGACACGCTGCCGATGCTCACCGGCATCCGCATCGAGATCGACGGCTCGACGCTCACGCTCGCCGCCACCGACCGGTTCCGCCTCGCCGTCCGCGAGTTCGCCTGGGAGCCGGGCGAGAGCGCGGGCGGCGGCGAGTCGGGCGAGGTGGCGCTGCTCGCCCCCGCCAAGACGCTCGCCGAGGCCGCCAAGACGCTGACGTCCTCCGGCTCGCGCATCGAGCTCGCGCTGGCCCGCGGCGACGGCCTGCTGGGCCTCGCCGGCGGCGGGCGCCGGTCCACCACCCGGCTGCTCGACGCCGAGTTCCCGCGCTACCGCCAGCTGCTGCCCAAGGAGCACACGTCGGCGGCGGTCATCGAGATCGCCCCTCTGGTCGAGGCGATCAAGCGCGTGTCGCTGGTCGCCGAGCGCGGCACGCAGGTGCGTCTCGAGTTCGCCGACGACACGCTGCGCCTCACCGCCGGCGGCGACGACGAGGGCAGCGCCGAGGAGGAGCTGTCCTGCCGGTTCGTCGGCGAGCCGCTGACCATCGCGTTCAACCCCGGCTACCTGCTCGACGGCCTGGGCGCCCTCGGGGCCGACCACGCCCACCTGTCGTTCACGACGCCGAGCCGCCCCGCCCTGCTGCGGCCCGCCTCGCCCGCCGACGCGAACGACGACGGCGCCGGCGAGGCCGAGCCGGCCGAGGGCGGCGCCACGGCCGTCGAGCCCGGCCCGAGCGACCACGCCGAGGACCTCCCGGATCCCCGTCCCGGATACCTCTACCTCTTGATGCCGGTGCGGCTCCCGGGCTGAGGCCCGCCCCGCCCGCCCCCGACCCGAGCGCAGGACACGTCCCGTGGTGGGGCGGTAGACGAGAGGAATGGCGACGTGCAGCTGGGGATGGTCGGTCTCGGACGGATGGGCGGCAACATGGCCGAGCGGCTGCGCGCCGCCGGTCACGAGGTCGTCGGGTACGCGAACGACGGGTCGGGCGACGTCGCCTCGCTCGACGAGCTCGTCAAGACGCTCACGGCGCCGCGCACGATCTGGCTGATGGTCCCGGCCGGCGAGGCCACGAACTCGACCGTCACCGCGCTGGCTGACCTCCTCGAGGCCGGTGACCTGGTCGTCGACGGCGGCAACAGCAAGTTCACCGACGACGCCGTGCACGCGGAACTGCTCGACACCTTGGGCGTCCGGTACGTCGACTGCGGCGTCTCGGGCGGGGTCTGGGGCCGCACCGAGGGCTACGGCCTCATGGCGGGCGGCGACGCCGCCGACATCGAGCGGCTGCTGCCGGTGTTCGACGCCCTGCGGCCCGAGGGCCCGCGCGAGGAGGGCTTCGTGCACGCCGGCCCGGTCGGCGCGGGGCACTACGCGAAGATGGTCCACAACGGCGTCGAGTACGGCCTCATGCAGGCCTACGCGGAGGGCTACGAGCTGCTGTCCGCCGGCGGCCCGGTCGACAACGTCGGTGCCGTGATGAAGGCGTGGAGCCGCGGCACCGTGGTGCGCAGCTGGCTGCTCGACCTCATGGTCCGGGCGCTCGAGGCCGACCCGCACCTCGACCAGATCACCGGCTACGCCGAGGACTCCGGCGAGGGCCGCTGGACCGTCGACGAGGCGATCGTGCACGCCGTGCCGGCCCCGGTGATCTCGGCGGCCCTGTTCGCGCGGTTCGCCTCGCGCCAGGTCGACTCGCCGGCCATGAAGGCGGTCGCGGCGCTGCGTGCCCAGTTCGGCGGGCACGCCACGCACAAGGCCGGCGAGGCCGCTAACGAGCCGCCCACGGGGGGCTGAGGGAGCGGATGTACGTCCGGGCGCTCTCGGTCACCGACTTCCGCTCCTGGGAACAGGCCGACCTCACCTTCGCGCCCGGGGTATCGGTGCTGGTGGGGGCCAATGGCCAGGGCAAGACCAACCTGGTCGAGGCCGTCGGCTACCTCGCGACCCTGTCCTCGCACCGGGTCGCGAACGACGCCCCGCTGATCCGGCGGGGCGCGTCGTCGGCGTCGGTGCGGGCGGTCGCGGTCAACGAGGGCCGCGAGCTCACCGTCCAGGTCGAGATCGCGAGCGGGAAGGCCAACCGGGCGCGGGTCAACCGCGCGCCGGTGCGCAGTCCGCGCGAGGTGCTCGGGATCGTCCGCACGGTCGTGTTCGCGCCCGAGGACCTCGCGCTGGTCCGGGGGGATCCGGGCGAGCGGCGCCGCTTCCTCGACGAGCTGCTGGTCTCCCGCGCGCCGCGCTGGGCGGGCGTGCGAGCCGAGTACGACAAGGTGCTGCGCCAGCGCTCGGCCCTGCTCAAGACCGCGCGCCACGCCCGCGGCGACACCAGCACGCTCGACGTCTGGGACGCCCACCTCGCCCGGGCCGGCGCCGCGCTCGTCACCGGGCGCCTCGAGCTCACCGCCGCGCTCGCGCCGCACGTGACCGCCTCCTACGCCGAGGTCGCGCCCGAGTCGGAGCCGGTCGGGGCGCGCTACCGCTCGCGCGCGGAGACCGTGGACGCCCTGGGCGCGCCGGAGGCGGTGCAGCCGGCCGTGGAGGACGTCGAGGCGATGCTGCTCGAGGAGATGCGCCGGCGGCGCAGCCAGGAGATCGAGCGCGGCGTGTGCCTCGTCGGCCCCCACCGCGACGACCTCGAGCTCACGCTCGGCGACGGCCCCGCGAAGGGCTACGCGAGCCACGGCGAGTCCTGGTCGCTCGCGCTCGCGCTGCGCCTCGGCGGCTTCGAGCTGCTGCGCGGGGAGGGCTCGGAGCCGGTGCTGGTGCTCGACGACGTCTTCGCCGAGCTCGACGTCCGGCGCCGCCGGGCGCTGGCGCGCACCGCCGCACGCGCCGAGCAGGTGCTCGTGACGGCCGCGGTGGACGACGATGTGCCGGACGACCTGCAGGGAGCACGCTACGTGGTCGATTCGGGCACGGTCCGTGAAACGACTGCGGTCGCTAGGACGACAGGGGGTGGATCTGGTGGCCCGGACGCGTGATGTCGGTGGAGGTTCTGGGGACAGACCTGTGGATGCTGTGGACAACTCGGTCGGGAGATCCGTGTCGGGCGGTCGTCCGGACCCGGATCCGGGGCACGAGCAGGGCCGCTCCCGCGAGCAAGGTGTCCACACCCCTGATCGTGATGATCCGGGCAGGCCGACCGACCCGTCGGCGAGCGGTCCGGAGACCCCGCGACGGGGTGCCGACCTGGCGCGCGACGCCCTCGCGGCGGCCCGCGCGGCGGCCGCCGAGCGGCGGGCCGCGACGGGTGGCGGGAACGGCATCCGCAAGCCCGTCCGGCGGTCCGGGGCGGGCCTCGGGCGGCCGCGTCGCCGCGGCTGGTCGGGGGCCGGCGCCGACGACCGCGACCCGCAGACCCTCGGGCGCCTCGCGTCCCGGCTCTCGGGCGACCGCGGGTGGGCGCCGCGCCTGTCGTCGGGGGCGGTGTTCGGGCGCTGGGCCGAGCTGGTGGGCGACGAGGTCGCCGAGCACGCCCGCCCCGAGTCGCTGCGCGACGGCGTGCTCACCGTGCAGGCCGACTCGACGGCCTGGGCGACCCAGCTGCGCCTGCTCCAGCGCCAGCTGATCGGGCGCCTTGCGGCGGGGCTGGGCGACGGCGTCGTGACGAGCATGCGCATCCACGGCCCCGCGGCCCCGAGCTGGCGGCGCGGACCCCGCCACGTGTCGGGTCGGGGACCCCGCGACACGTACGGCTGAAGCGTCCAGGCCCCCACACGCGTTCTCAGGGCGCGTCGTCGGCGGCTCAGAGCCTCGCAACCCCGTTCGCGGCCGGTCGGACCCTCCGGCGGTCGTTTCGTGCGCCGTGTGACGCGCTGAGCCGCGTGCCCGGGCCGTTTCTGAGGAGGCGACCCGGTAGACTGGAGTCAGAACTTTCCGCCCGCGCGCGCGACGCGCGGGCACGTGTCCACGCGAGGGAGACACCAGAGCCCGTGGCAGCCGCACCGAACTCGGCCCAGAAGAAGAACAACGGGGACTACAGCGCCTCGTCGATCACCGTCCTCGAGGGTCTCGAGGCCGTTCGCAAGCGGCCCGGCATGTACATCGGCTCCACCGGTGAGCGCGGGCTCCACCACCTCATCTGGGAAGCCGTCGACAACTCCGTCGACGAGGCGATGGCGGGCTACGCGTCGTACGTCCACGTCACGCTGCTCGCCGACGGCGGCATCTCCGTCGTCGACGACGGGCGCGGCATCCCCGTCGACGAGCACCCGGTCGAGAAGAAGCCGGCCGTGGAGATGGTGCTGACCATGCTCCACGCGGGCGGCAAGTTCGACGACAAGTCGTACGCGGTGTCCGGTGGTCTGCACGGCGTGGGCATCAGCGTCGTCAACGCGCTGTCCACCGCCCTCGACGTGGAGATCCACCGCGACGGGCAGATCTGGACGCAGCACTACGACCACTCGGTGCCCGGCGAGCTCGTGGCCGCGGGGAAGACGAAGAAGACCGGTACGTCGATCACGTTCTGGGCCGACCCGGACATCTTCGAGACCACGACCTACAACCTGGAGACCGTCTCGCGGCGGCTCCAGGAGATGGCGTTCCTGAACAAGGGACTGACCATCACGGTCCGCGACGAGCGCAAGACCGAGAGCGCCGACCCCGACGGCGAGGACCTCGACGAGGCGCCGGACGCCGAGGGCTACGTGTCGAAGGTCAAGGAGCGGACCTTCCACTACCCGGGCGGGCTCGAGGACTTCGTCGCCCACATCAACCACGCCAAGGACCCGATCCACCGCAAGCCGGTGGGGTTCCAGGCGGAGGGCACCGGCCACCAGGTCGAGATCGCCATGCAGTGGAACTCGGGCTACTCCGAGTCCGTCTACACCTTCTGCAACACGATCAACACGACCGAGGGCGGCACCCACGAGGAGGGCTTCCGCTCCGCGCTGACCGCGACGGTCAACCGCTACGCGCGCGACAAGAAGCTCATCAAGGACAAGGACCCGGCGCTCACCGGCGACGACATCCGCGAGGGCCTCGCGGCCATCGTCTCGGTGAAGGTGGCCGAGCCCCAGTTCGAGGGCCAGACCAAGACCAAGCTGGGCAACACCGAGGTCCGCTCGTTCGTCCAGAAGGTCTGCAACGAGTACCTGGCCGACTGGTTCGAGGCGAACCCCGCCGAGGCCAAGACCATCATCAACAAGGCGGTGGGATCGGCCCAGGCCCGCCTCGCCGCCCGCAAGGCCCGCGAGCTCGTCCGTCGCAAGACGGCCGGCGACCTCGGCGGCCTGCCCGGCAAGCTGGCCGACTGCCGCAGCAACGACCCGGAGCAGAGCGAGGTCTACATCGTCGAGGGCGACTCGGCGGGCGGCTCCGCGAAGTCCGGTCGCGACTCGATGTTCCAGGCGATCCTCCCGATCCGAGGGAAGATCATCAACGTCGAGAAGGCCCGCATCGACCGCGTCCTCAAGAACAACGAGGTCCAGTCGATCATCACGGCGCTCGGCACGGGCATCCACGACGAGTTCGACCTGTCGAAGCTGCGGTACCACAAGATCGTGCTGATGGCCGACGCCGACGTGGACGGCCAGCACATCCGGACGCTGCTGCTGACCCTGCTGTTCCGGTTCATGCGACCGCTGGTGGAGCAGGGGCACGTGTTCCTCGCGATGCCCCCGCTGTACAAGATCAAGTGGGGCGGCCGGAACGCCGAGCCGGAGTTCGCCTACAGCGACCGCGAGCGGGACAGCCTGATCGAGGCCGGCCGCGCCGCCGGCAAGAAGATCAACAGGGACGACGGCGTGCAGCGCTACAAGGGCCTCGGCGAGATGAACGCCAAGGAGCTGTGGGAGACCACGATGGACCCCGCCACCCGGCTGATGCAGCGAGTGACGCTGGACGACGCGGCCACGGCCGACGAGCTGTTCAGCGTGCTCATGGGCGAGGACGTGGAGTCGCGCCGTTCGTTCATCACCCGCAACGCCAAGGACGTGCGGTTCCTCGACGTCTAGTCGAGGTCGAGGGAAGGGGGCCGGTTTCCCGTGGAACCACGCACTCCGTCCCGAACCCGACAGGCCCCTGACCGGCGCGAACACGCCGCGACGGGCCGTCCGGGGGAGCCGGGAGATCGATCCCGGCCCCGATACGATCGAGAGCGTCCGGTGCCCTGTGCGAGGGGTGCCAGGAGGGTGAGCACCGCGTGACCGAGACGACCCTGCCTCCCGGTGGGTCCGGCGACCGCATCGAGCCGGTCGACATCCAGCAGGAGATGCAGCGCTCCTACATCGACTACGCGATGTCGGTCATCGTGGGTCGCGCGCTGCCCCTGGTGGAGGACGGGCTCAAGCCGGTCCACCGCCGCGTCCTGTACTCGATGTACGACTCGGGCTTCCGGCCCGACCGCAGCTACGTCAAGTGCGCCCGCGTCGTCGGCGACGTCATGGGCAACTACCACCCCCACGGCGACTCGGCGATCTACGACGCCCTCGTGCGCCTCGCCCAGCCGTGGTCGATGCGCTACCCGCTCATCGACGGCCAGGGCAACTTCGGGTCGCCGGGCAACGACCCCGCCGCGGCCATGCGCTACACCGAGTGCCGCCTGACGCCGCTCGCGATGTCGATGCTCGCCGACATCGACGAGGAGACCGTCGACTTCGCCGACAACTACGACGGCCGTACGCAGGAGCCCACGGTGCTCCCCGGTCGGGTGCCGAACCTGCTGATCAACGGCAGCGCCGGGATCGCGGTCGGCATGGCCACCAACATGCCGCCGCACAACCTGCGCGAGGTGGCAGCGGGCGCGACGTGGGCGCTCGACAACCCGGAGGCCTCGGAGGAGGAGACCCTCGAGGCCCTCATGGGCTTCATCAAGGGGCCCGACTTCCCCACCGCCGGCCTCGTCGTCGGCACCGACGGCATCGAGTCGGCCTACCGCACCGGTCGCGGGTCGATCCGCATGCGCGCGGTGGTCGAGGTGGAGGAGGACGCCAAGGGCCGCACGATCCTGGTCGTCACCGAGCTGCCCTACCAGGTCAACCCCGACTCGCTCATCGAGTCGATCGCGACGCTCGTGCGCGACGGCCGCATCCAGGGCATCTCCGAGATCAACGACGAGTCGTCGGACCGCGTGGGCCGCCGCATCGTCATCACGCTGCGCCGCGACGCCGTCGCGAAGGTCGTGCTGAACAACCTCTACAAGCACACGCAGCTGCAGTACAGCTTCGGCGTCAACATGCTCTCGATCGTCGACGGCGTGCCGCGCACCCTGCGGCTCGACCAGATGATCCGGCACTGGATCCGCCACCAGATCGACGTCATCGTCCGGCGCACGCGCTTCCGCCTGCGCAAGGCCGAGGAGCGGGCCCACATCCTGCGTGGTCTGGTCAAGGCGCTCGACGCCCTCGACGAGGTCATCGCCCTGATCCGCGCGTCGGAGACCGTCGACGTCGCCCGCGCCGGCCTGATCGACCTGCTCGAGATCGACGAGATCCAGGCCCAGGCGATCCTGGACATGCAGCTGCGTCGCCTGGCCGCCCTCGAGCGCCAGAAGATCATCGACGAGCTGGCCGAGATCGAGGCGACGATCCGGGACCTCGAGGACATCCTCGCCCGCCCGGAACGCCAGCGGCAGATCATCCGCGACGAGCTCGGCGAGATCGTCGAGAAGTACGGCGACGACCGCCTGACCCGCCTCGTCGGCTACGACGGCGAGGTCGCCGACTCCGACCTCATCGCCGTCGAGGACGTGGTCGTCACGATCACGCGCACCGGCTACGCGAAGCGCACCAAGACCGACCTCTACCGCGCGCAGAAGCGCGGCGGGCGGGGCGTGCAGGGCGCGACGCTCAAGCAGGACGACCTGGTCGCCCACTTCTTCGTCTGCTCCACCCACGACTGGCTGCTGTTCTTCACCAACAAGGGGCGCGTGTACCGGGCGAAGGCCTACGAGCTGCCCGAGGCCAACCGCAACGCGCGCGGCCAGCACGTCGCGAACCTCCTCGCCTTCCAGCCCGAGGAGCAGATCGCGCAGGTCATGCACATCAAGGACTACGACGCGGCGCCGTACCTGGTGCTCGCGACGCAGGGCGGCCTGGTCAAGAAGTCGCGCCTGACCGACTTCGACTCCAACCGCTCCGGCGGCCTCATCGGGATCAACCTGCGCGAGGGCGACGAGCTCGTCGGCGCCGTGCTCTGCTCCGGTGACGACGACCTCCTGCTCGTGTCCGCCGAGGGCCAGTCGATCCGGTTCACGGCCAGCGACGACGCGCTGCGCCCGATGGGCCGCGCCACCTCCGGCGTCACCGGCATGCGTTTCAACTCGGGCGACGAGCTGCTCTCGCTCGGCGTCGTGCGCGACGGGACGTTCCTGCTGGTCGCGACCGGTGGCGGCTACGCCAAGCGCACGCCGATCGACGAGTACCCGGTGCAGAACCGGGGCGGCAAGGGCGTGCTGACGCTGCAGTACGACCGTCGTCGCGGGACCCTCGTCGGCGCGCTCATCGTCGAGCTCGACGACGAGCTGTACGCGATCACGACGAGCGGCGGGGTCATCCGCACGACCGCCAAGGAGGTCCGCAAGGCGGGACGCCAGACCAAGGGCGTGCGCCTGATGAACCTCGGGGAGAACGGCACCCTGCTCGCGATCGCGCGCAACGCCGAGGAGGCCGCCGACCCCGACGCGGGCGGGTCGACGTCCTCGCAGCCGCAGCCGTGACCGTCCCAGCCCTGATCGACGCGTGATCCCTCCCGACCGCCGTCACCGACCGACGAAGCGAGTTCTTCCGTGAGCACACCGAGCAAGCCGGACGATCCGGACCCTGCCTCGTCGGAGACGTCGGGCGCGGGCGGGACGCGGACGAGCACGCAGGAGTCCGCGCCGGCCGAGCGCAGTGCCGAGCGCAACGGGGGAGACGCGGAGTCGACGACCCGGGTCGACGCCGTCGAGGACGAGAAGAAGGCCGCGTCGGCCGGCGAGGCGACCGACGGCGAGTCCACCGGCTCGGCGTCCGCCACCGGCTCGGACGGCGAGACGTCCGGCGGGCCCGCCGGCCCGCCCCCGCCGTGGCAGCGCGGCGGGGCGGCCACCGGCCCGCCGTCGGGCCCGATCCCCACCGGCCGGCCCGGGGGTCCCCCGGGCGGCGGTGCGCCGCGGCCCGGTCCCGGCGGGCCGGGGGGCGCGCACCCGCCGTCCGGCCCGTTCCCGCGTCCGGGCGGCCCCGGCGGTCCCGGTGGTCCGGGTGGGCCCGGCCCGCAGGGTCCCGGCTACGGCCGCCCGCCCGGTGACGGGTCGGGGACGCCGTCGGGCGGCATCCCGATCGCGGCGCGCACCGCGCCCGCACCGGGCACGTCGCGTCCGGGCGAGACGCACGGCGGGCCCGGGACGGTCACCGGGTCCGGCATCGACGCGCCGACCAACCAGCTCTCGCCGGAGCAGCTCGGCCTGCGCAACCGCGAGGACGACGACGCCCGTCGTGAGCCCGACGACGTCGCCGAGCTCTCCGCCGGGCGTCCGCGCAGCGGCAAGGCGCCGCGGCGGGCGAGCCTGCAGGTGCGCCGGTTCGACCCGTGGTCGGTGCTCAAGCTCGCGCTCGTGCTGGGCGTGGCCCTGTTCTTCGTGTGGATGTTCGCCGTCGGCGTGCTCTACGCCGTGCTCGACGGCATGGGCGTGTGGGCGCAGCTCAACGGCACCTACCAGGACCTGACCTCCGACGCGGGGGGCGGCGGCGAGCTCATCACCGCGGGCGGCGTCTTCGGCGTCGCGGCGGTGATCGGGGTCGTGAACATCATCCTGTTCACGGCGCTCGCGAGCGTCTCGGCGTTCATCTACAACATCTCCGCCGACGTCGCCGGCGGCATCGAGGTCACGCTCTCCGAGCGCGACTAGGCGCGGGATCCCGGTGTCGGGCGCCCGGTGACCGTCGGGTACCGTGGCGTCCGCACCTCAGGGGCCCATAGCTCAGTTGGTTAGAGCGCGTCGCTGATAACGACGAGGTCGCTGGTTCAAATCCAGCTGGGCCCACCCTCACGGTGCACCCACACCGACACGAACGGCCCCGGAGCTCCGCGCTCCGGGGCCGTCGTCGTCTCGGGGTGACTCAGCCGGAGAACGTCGCCGAGTGCTCGGAGCCCTTGCGCTGCGACTCCCAGGCCTCCACGACGTTGTTCGGCACGCGGCCGCGGTCGGACACCTCAAAGCCCTGGGCCTTGGCCCACTCACGGATCTGCTTCGAGGTCTCGCGGTCGTACCCACCGGGCGAGGTCGCCCGCGGGGTGCCCGTGCCGGCGCCGGAGCGGCGACGCCCGCCGCCGTTCGAGCGGCGACCGCCGGTGCGGCGCGCGGCGGCGACGTACTCGGCGAGTGCGTCGCGCAGTCGGGCGCTGTTCTTGTCGTCGAGGTCGATCTCGTAGGTCACGCCGTCGAGTGCGAACTCGACCGTCGTGATGTCCTCGGCCTCCTCGCCGGTCAGGTCGTCGACCAGGGTGACGATGGTCTTCTGTGCCATGGCTGGCGTGACTCCTCACTACATCATCGAACCGATGAGGTGCCGTCTATTCGTTGCCGGGCGAGATTAGCAAAGAAAAGGCGGAGAGTTCGAACGGGGAGGAGTTCCGTGCCGTCGACGTCACGCCGACGACGACAAATGCGAGGCCAGACCCTCCAACCCGCTTCCGAACACATCCCTTCCGAACAACGCACTGAGCCGTTCGGCGTCGTCGAGGTCGCAGTCGAAGAGCACCGACCAGGAGACGAAGGATTCGCCGGTGGTCGTCACCGGGAGCACGCGGATGGTGGAGCGGTAGTCCCGGACCGGGAACGGGGATTCGAGGATCGCGTAGGTCAGGAGGCGTTCGCGGTCGTCGAGGGTGACGAGGCTTTCGCGCACGACGCCGCCGTCGCCGAGGGTGAGCCTGCGCACGGCGCCCACACGGTCGGTGTGCTCGCCGCCCTCGAGCTCGCTCGCGGCGATGGCGGGGTGCCAGTCGGGGAGTCCGTCGAAATCGCGGATGACGCGCCACACGGTGTCGGCGTCGGCGGGGATGACGGCGCTCGTGGTCACTTCCGGCATGTCAGTCCTCCTGGGGGGTCGAGGGACGCAGGGAGACGAACTCCCGGGTCGTGGCGGTCAGGGCCTTCTCGGTGGGCAGGCGTTCCATGCTGCTGGCGCCGTAGAAGCCGTGGCAGGCGCGCGTGCGCGAGAGGACGTACGCGGCGTCCTCCGGGGAGGAGACGGGTCCGCCGTGCACGAGCACGAGGACGTCGTCGCGGACCGAGCGCGCGGCCTCGGCCCATTCGTCGACGAGTTCGACACAGTCCGACAGCGATTTCGCCGTCTGCGCACCGATCGTCCCGCCGGTGGTCAGTCCCATGTGACAGACAACGATGTCGGCGCCCGCCTCGGTCATCGCGCGGGCGTCGTCGACCGAGAAGACATAGGGCGTCGTGAGGAGATCCTCGTCGTGCGCGGCGGCGATGAGTTCCACCTCACGGTCGAAGCCCATCCCGGTCTCCTCGAGATTCACCCGGAAGGTGCCATCGATGAGGCCGACGGTCGGAAAGTTCTGCACGCCCGCGAACCCCAGCTCGCGGAGCTCGCGCAGGAAGCGAGGACGGATGAGGAACGGATCGGTGCCGTTGACGCCGGCGAGCACCGGTGTGTGGCGCACAACAGGAATGACCTCGCGCGCCATCTCGACGACGATGTCGTTGGCGTTGCCGTAGGCGAGCAGACCGGCCAGCGACCCGCGTCCGGCCATGCGGTATCGGCCGGAATTGTAGATGACGATGAGGTCGATCCCGCCCTCTTCCTCGCAGCGTGCGGAGAGACCGGTGCCGGCGCCGCCGCCGACGATCGGCTCGCCGCGGTCGACCTTGGCGCGCAGTCGCTCCAGGATCTCGGCGCGGGTCACGGGCGTCCTCCGGTGATCTCCTCGAGCGCGGCGACGAGGGTCGCGGCGAACTCGGGGTCGTTGACGTGGTGCGGGCTCTCGACGACGCGGTGCGTGTCGTCGGTGCGGACCTGCGCGCGCAGGGTGTCGAACAGGGCGGCGTCCGCCTCGGGGTCGGCGAAGGGCATCCCCGGGGCGTCGAGGGCCGAGACGCCGCCGGTGGGCAGCACGAGGCGCACGGGCCCGGGGCAGGCGTTGAGCCGCCCGGCGAGGAACTCCGCCGCCGCGCGGTTCTCCTCGGGCGTGGTGCGCATGAGCGTCACCTGCGCGTTGTGCTCGTAGAGGGTGCGACCGCGGAAGGGCTCCGGGACGGTGTCGGGCGCCCCGAAGTTGACCATGTCCAAAGCTCCGACCGAGCCCACCCACGGCACGCCGGTGCGCGCGATCGCGCCCAGCCGGTCCTCGGTGGCCGCCATGACGCCGCCGACGACGAGGTCGGCGACCTCGGTGGTGCTGACGTCCACGACGGCCTCGACGAGCCGGTCGTCGACGAGCTTCTCCATCGCTCGCCCACCGGTGCCGGTCGCGTGGAAGACCAGGCAGTCCCACCGGTCGCTGACCGCCTCGGTGACCGCGGTGACGCACGGCGTCGTCACCCCGAACATCGTCAGCCCGAGCGCGGGCTTGTCCTGCGCGGCGGGTACCGGCGCGGCGATCGCCCCGCCCAGTGCGTGCGCGGCGTTGGACAGCACCCGTCGGCTGATCCGGTTGAGCCCGGCCACGTCGGTCACCGAGTACATGAGCGTGAGGTCGACCGCGCCGACGTACGGCGCGACGTTGCCCGAGGCCACCGTCGACACCACGATCTTCGGCACCCCGACCGGCAGTCGCTGGAGCGCCGGCGTCACCAGCGCGGTGCCGCCGGACCCGCCGAGCGCGAGCACGCCGGCGACGTCGTCGCGCGCCGGCAGCCAGCGCTCGAGCGCCGCGCTCATCGCGGAGACGGAGCTCCCGCGGTCCCCGGTGAACGCGTCGTCGCCGGCGACCTCGCGCGGCCCGACGTCCGCGGTGCTCGCGTCCGGGTCGCTCGTGCCCACGTCCACGGTGGTCACCGCGTGCCCCGCGTCGCGCAGGAGCCCGGCGACGTACCGCAGCTCCTCGCCCTTCGTGTCGAACGTGCCCACCACGTAGGCACGACCCGCCCCGCCCATCCGAGCTCCCGTCCACGACGCCGTCGTCCGGGTGAGTCCTACCGCTCGCAGCGGGCACGGCGCGAGGCCGCCCGACGATCACCCGGCTTTCCGAGCGAAGGGCACCTTCGCTCGGGTAGACCGGCGAGGGGCGCCCGTCGCCGGAACGGGCGGGCGCGCGACGGGCACGTTCGGCAGTCGCTGAGGCCTGTCGATCATGCGCAGCGTGCCCCTCGCGTGCGGCGGACGGACGTGGTCAGGTGCTGCGGTACCGTGGATCGGGTCGTCGTGGGGAGGGGTGCGGTGAAGGCGCTCGTGACTCTCGCCCTGGCCGCAGGGGCCGTCGTGCTCCTCCGGCGCCAGCGCGAACAGCGACCCACGAAGGACGTCTGGCGCGAGGCGACAGCCTCGGCCTGACTCGCGGGGACGTAGCTCAATTGGCAGAGCACCGCCTTTGCAAGGCGGGGGTTGAGGGTTCGATTCCCTTCGTCTCCACCCACTGTGACCTGCGAAAACGTTGGTCCGACTGAGCGAACGTCAAGCGACGTGGCACGGTTCGTGGCACGAGTCGGCCTAACGTCCCGGGTCATGGCCAAGGCGGTGCGCCCCTCCTCGCGAGACAAGGGCAACATCGAGCTGCTCCCGAGTGGAGCGCTGCGGGTGCGGGTCTACGCAGGCCAGGACCCGGTCACGAAGCGTCGGCACAGTCTCGTCGAGACCGTGCCGGCCGGACCCAAGGCATGGGAGCGGGCCGAGGAGATTCGCCTCGGCTTCCTCGCCGACATCCGCAAGAGGCGCAATCCGCAGACGACGGCCACGGTCAACCAGCTGCTCGACCGCTACCTCGATCAGCACACCGGGGGCCGGCGCACGGTCGAGGGCTACCGGGAGTACGTCGACAAGCACGTCCGCCCGTTCATCGGCACGTCGAAGGTCGGCGCGATCGACGTCGAGATCCTCGACTCGCTCTACGCCGAGATGCGGCGGTGCCGCGATCACTGCCGCGACCGCCGCGGCGTGGACCACCGGACCTCGTTCCCCCACGAGTGCGACGCGCGATGTCGACCGCACCGGTGCCGGCCCCTCGGCAATGCCACCATCCGCAAGATTCACTACGTCCTCAGCGGCGCCTACAAGCGCGCGGTCCGCTGGCGCTGGGTGGCCGTGAGCCCGATGGCCCAGGCCGAGCCGCCACCGGTGCCAGCGCCGGACCCGCAGCCTCCGACTCCCGAGGAGGCGGCACGGCTCGTTGCCGAGGCGTGGCGGCGGGACCCCGACTGGGGGATGTTCGTCTGGTTGACGATGGTGACGGGTGCTCGCCGTGGCGAGGTGTGCGGACTGCGCTGGCAACACGTCGACCTCGAGCGAGGCGTGATCACCATCCGGCGCGCGATCGCCCAGGTCGGAAGCGAGACCGAAGAGAAGGACACCAAGACCCATCAGCGCCGCCACGTGACGATCGACCCGAGCACGATCGAGGCCCTCGCCGAGCACCGCGATCGGTGGAAGGAGCGCTGCTCCGCCCTCGAGCTCGAGCTGTCGACGGACGCCTTCGTCTTCTCGCCCTCACCGACGGGGGCGGAGCACTTGACGCCGTCGTCGGTCACCCAGCGGTACAGCAAGATGGCCGACCGGCTCGGCATCGACACCCACCTCCACAACCTCCGGCACTACTCGGCGACCGAGCTCATCGCCGGCGGGGTCGACGTCCGCACGGTTGCCGGCCGTCTCGGCCACGGTGGCGGAGGCACGACGACACTCCGGGTCTACGCAGCGTGGGTCGCCGAGGCTGACCAACGCGCGGCGGAGGGGTTGGCGGACCGGCTCCCCGAGCGGCCCGCCTTCACTGAGGTCGACGACGTCGAGCGTGCCAAGACCGATCCGCGGTACCCCTTCGAACGCATCGCTGCCGCCCTGAGTGATCGCATCAGTGGTGGTGAGTGGGCCTGTGGCACCCAGCTTCCTACTGGCAAGCAGCTTGGCGTTGCCTTCGGAGTGTCGACTGCGACGGCGCAACGCGCGGTGAAGCTGCTGCACGCATGGGGACTGGTCGAGGTCAGGCGAGGCCAGCGCCCCGTCGTTCGGCCGCAAGTCTGACGCAACCCGACCGGCCACTCCCACACGGCGACCTCGGCAGGGCGTCACGGACCTGCTCCGAGGCACGAGAATGGCTACGCACGCCGACCACGGCCCCGGGACGCCTGCATTCGCGCTCCGCTGGTGTTCATCCGGAAGCGCACCATGTCGGTAGTGACGTAGGTGCGCTGAGCGAGATCGTCGTCGGGCTCCTTGTCCCGCGCGGCGCGCAGCAACAGAGGACGGGGAAGCAAGAGGCAGCCGGCTAGCCAGTTCGCTTCCTCTTCCTGCTCAGGGTCGCAGGTGAGGAACGGATAGCCGGCGATGGTCTTGATCTCGCGCAGCTTGTGACCAAGGACGAGGTGTGCGATCTCGTGGGCCACGTCGCTGCGAGTGCGGCCGTGGGTCTGAGCGGCACGCGCCGTGAGAACCTCGCCGGACTCGTAGACCACGGGGTTGTAGACGACGACGATGCGGTCCCCCGGTAGGTGAAACGTGGCTCCGGAGAAGGCGCCCGGCTGCTCGGCATGCAGATCGAGGAAGGGCTGGACGTCACCCAGGGCGCGATGGCCTGCCAGAACTTCGAGCTTGAGGTGGGCGGCGAGGCGGTGAAGGTTGATCGTCTCGGTGTCCGAGCAGCCTGCCGCTTCTCGCAACTCCGCGGCTTGGCGTTCGGCCTGGGCCTTGAAGCCTCGTCGCACGCTCGCCTACTCCTCCTCGTGCCAACCGTAGTTGGTGCCGAGGGCGTCGTCGGCGACGAGAGCCGCCTGGATGTTCTCGAGGAGGTCCCCAACCTGCCGCGCGGCAGGAGGGGTGAACGTCTTGCTCGCTCGCAGACTCACCTGGCTTTCGGTCGGAGCGGCCGCCAGATTGGCATACATGTTGTCGACCATGTCCGCGATCTGCCGGGCGGCTCGTTCGGTGAGGCGGGGATCGCTGCGCAGGCTGGAAAGTACGACTTCAGGGGTGCTGTCGGCTCGCTGCCGTGGGGCGGTGCCGAACACAGTGGCCGGGTCGAGTCCGATCCATGCCACGAGTCGGCTGAAGTTGGCGAGGTCCGGTAGCTGGCCCTTCTCGACGCGAGAGAGCGTGTTGAGCGGCACGCCGGACTCGTCGGCGGCGGCACGCAGGCTTAGGCCACGTTCGCGCCGGTAGTCCCCGACTCGCCGACGCAACTCCTCGACGTCGACAGGCTCCTCCACGCACCCCCCTCTCGCGTCGTCTTGGTCGACCCCTGGCCGGGGTAGCGCCACCGTAGAGAGCAACGACGCGACACGCCGCGCGACACCCGTGAGCTGCAGCAGCGGTTCTTGTACCGATATTGTTGCACACATGAGGTTGTGATCTGCTAGCGTCCCTCTCGAGACCGAACCGGGACCTCCGGTTGGCTCGCGACAGGACAGGAGGCCACCCCGATGGCCACTGCACAGGTCGGCACTCTCGCCAACACCGGCGAGGTCTGCCCAGAGTCCGGGGTGTGGGTCGTCGTCGGAACACCGACGACCACCGCGCCCATCGCGAAGGGCAACCGCATGCCCCCCTACAACCGGAGGGCGGTGACCTGGCGCCTCGAGCGCCTCGCCTGAGCTCACCCCTGAGTAGCTCTACCGGCTTGCGTGTCACGCAAGCCTCGCTCCCCAAACACAGACAGGAGGGCGTCATGCCCAACCGCTCCGCCAAGACCGGCCGCTACATCAGCAATGCGGCCGCTGCTCGGCACCCGCGCACCAGCGTGCGTGAGAAGCCGGGTCCCAACCGCTCCTCTGCGACCGCTCACCGATCCGCGTCGAGCGGGCGCTTCGTCAACGAGCGCACCGCGAGGCGCAACCCCGGCGGCACCGTCACCGAAAACGGCTAGCGACGGCTGCGCTTGTGCCGAGGAAGGCCCGCCGGCAGCTCTGCCGGCGGGCCTTTCGTTGCCCGAACAGCCGCAGACCAGCACGAGCCCTGAGATCCTTGAAGTTAGCGACGACATCGAGCTTGCTGCTGACGGTGCGACCTAGGCGCGAAGGATGTCGGGCCGACGAGTCTTCGACTCGACCCCTAGGCTGGGGCAGATGCCTCTCGACCCGTTCGACGCGGAGGCGTTGGCACGGCGACTCCTTGACGGTCCTCTACCTCGTCGTTGGTCCCATGTACTTGCCGTCGCTCGTAAGGCTCGGCTCTTGGGCCCCGAGCTCGGTGACGATGCTGGGCTCCTCGAAGCGACGGCCTGGGTGCACGACATCGGCTACGCGCCGGACCTTGCGGTCATCGGCTTCCACCCTCTCGACGGGGCGCGTTACCTCAATGAGGAGGGGGCGCCACGGCGGGTCGTCGACCTCGTCGCCTTCCACTCGTCAGCTTGGGTGGAGGCACAGGAGTTCGGCGTGGCCGACGAGCTCGCCGAGTTCCACGACGAGCGCACCCTGACCCGCGACCTGCTCTGGTACTGCGATATGACGACCGGCCCGGACGGCACGGACTTCGAGTTCGAGGACCGCATGACCGAGGTGCGGGAGCGCTACGGCCCCGACCACTACGTCACGCGCGCGCTCGACGTCGGCATGGACGAACGGCGGGCGGCCGTCGGACGGTCCCGTGAGTGGCTGACGTCGGTCGGGCTCGCGGATCAGGTGTAGTACGGCGGCGCGTCGCTTCTGAAGCCGTGCTCGATCCGGAGCCGGATCGACGGGTGGACTTCGATGCCGGCCAGTTCGGCGCGAGGCACCCACACGACCTCGCTTGACTCATCGCTGGTCCGTGGCGCGCCGGCGACAGCCCGGGCCCGGAAGCAGATCGAGAACTCTTGGCGGACCTCGCCATCGTCGTAGGCAAGGACATGATCCGGGTTCGAGTAGATGCCGACGAGGCTCGTCACCTTGACAGAGATCCCGGTCTCTTCCTCGGTCTCACGAACCGCAGTCTGAGTCATCGTCTCTCCGAGCTCGTGCCGCCCGCCCGGTAATGCGTAGAAGCCATTGTCCGTCCGACGGATCATCAACAGCCGTTCGTCGTTGTCGAGGACGAAAGTGCTGACTGCGATAACGATGCTGTTCGGGCGCGGCGCGTTCGGGTCTTCGAAGTGGTCGGTTCTGGCCACGTCACTACCACTCGGCCGGCTTCGACAGCTCCCACACGTCCACGAAACTGCGCTCATAGGTGTCGAAGACATCGCCCGCCGCCAGCTTGCGGAGATGCATTGCGGGAGCGTGCGGACCCGGAACGCCGAAGACGTGCATGTTGACGATCATCTCATCGTCAAACCGGAAGATGGAGTTGTACAGCGTCGTCTCGTGGAAGCGGAACTCGACACCGGCGGTGTGGAGGAGCGGTCGGTAGCTCGCGAGGCCGTACCGGATGCGGGCCCCCAGGACGCCAGGACCGAGCTTCTCCTCGGTGCTGCGGAGCTCGGTGGCGGTGCTCTCGGGCGCGCCGAACGCGATCCGGACGTCGACGCCGGACTCCGCCTTGGCCTTCACCGTGGAGATGAAGCCTGCGCGTTCGTGGAGGAACTGCCCAGCGTGCACCAGCACGTCGATCCGCTCTGAGGATCGTTGGAGAAGGTCATCCCACAGGTGGAGCGGCACGTCGCTGCGGTGCGGAAACGTCTCGACGATCTCCGAGGTCGCGGCCTTCTTCTGTCGCTGAGCTGGTACGGCATCGGGCCACAGGTACGACTCGCTCCGGTCGACGAGGGCCGCCAGAGCACCGCGATGACGGGGGTAGGGCACCCGATCCTGGGTGAGCCAGCGTTCGACTGTCTTCGCGTCGACCCCGACCTGGTCGGCGGCTGTGGCCGTGGAGTGCCCGGCGTGCATCAGCGCGTCACGGAGACGTTCATTGGCCATCTCTGACCTCCAGGCCGTGCCTAGGGACGACTTTAGTCTAGCGAAGACGTCCCTAGTTGTCCTGCCTGATGGTGTAGGCGTCCCCTGCTTTTTCCGCACTCTTGCGTTGCCTCGCCGCCACTCGGTGAGCACGGAGGAGCTTCGGAGGACAATGTGACACTCAACGAGAGGACTGCGACAGCGCCGACGTTCTACGACGTGGCCGAGGTCGCCGCAATGTTCAAGATGTCGCGCATGACGGTCTACCGCGCGATCAATTCTGGCGAGCTGCGGGCGATCCGCATTCGTGGTCGCCTCCTGATCCCCGCCGCGGTCATCGATGGACTCGTCGAGGAGGCGACCGCCGAGCGATCCGACGGCGACTCCGCCATGCTTGACGTTCTCCGAGGAGGCCGGTCATGAGCGTCGGCCTGCTGATTCTCTTCGCGATCTTGGGCGCGTTCATCTGCGCGAAGACGCGGTCCGCCGCGGGAGCCGTCGTGTTCTCCCTCGTCGCGCTGGTGCTGTTCATCGGCACCCCAGTCGGGCAGGGCCTGCCGGCCGCGATCGGCGGGCTGATGTCAGCCGTGGACGACGCCACCACGCCGGCCCTCTCAGGCGCTTCGAGCGCGACCACGGACCGCTAGAGCCCAACGCAACCGCCGGCCGAGCGCCAAAGGCCGCGAGGCCGAGGAGCCGGCCGGAGCCGCTGGAGTGGCGCCCACCAGATGTGTCCCGCCGAGCTTGAGCGGGCCGTTCCTCCCGCCTCAAGGGCGCCTGCGGCGCCGCTGCGCGGCCGGACGAGTCCGGCCCTTGACCCGGGAGACCTCGACGGCCCGCGGCGCCCGCACGCGGGGTGGAGGCAGCCAGGACGCCTTCACCCGCCACCGGCGGGACTCACGACCCAGCTGTGCGGCTGTCGCAGCTGGTCAGACCTGAGGAGATCGAGATGAACGAGACCACGCTGACCATCGTCGGCAACCTCACGGACGCCCCGGAGCTCCGGTACCTGCCCAGCGGAGCGGCACGGGCGGGGCTCACGGTGGCCTCGACACCGCGTCGCTTCGATCGGTCGAGCGGTGACTGGGTGGACGGGGATGCGCTCTTCCTGCGCTCTGTCGCATGGGGCCCGCTCGCCGAGCATGCCGCGGAGTCGCTGAGCAAGGGCGACCGAGTGGTCGTGACCGGTCGGCTGCGGCAGCGGTCGTTCGAGACCGCGGAGGGCCAGCGCCGACAGGTGATCGAGCTCGAGGTCGACGAGCTCGGGGTGTCGCTGCGATACGCCACGGCCCGCCCGCAGCGCACCACGGCACCCACGCGAGGGGACGTCGCGGGCACGGCCCAGGACGTCGACGACCAGGCGGAGGACCTGGTGGGCGGCCATGGCTGACACGAACTGGCGGGTACGGGCCGCGTGCCGAGGTGTGGACCCGGAGCTGTTCTTCCCGGAACCGTCGGACGAGCCCCGGGTGCGTCAGCAGGTCGCGGCCGCGAAGGCGGTGTGTCGCAGCTGCCCGGTACGCGAGAAGTGCCTCACGGACGCGTTCGAGCGTCTCCCGCACGGCGTCGCGGGTGGGATGACCGAGCACGAGCGTCGTCGGGCGCGGGCACAGCGCGAGCGCCCTGTCGAGCGGAAGCCGCGGTGGGTCCGTCTCCTCGAGGCCGGCTCGTCCCAGCCCGAGGTCGCGGCCGAGTACGGCGTGAGCGCTCGCACCATCGCGCGATGGGCTTCCCGCCTGCCCACCGAGCACGCGGCGCCCTGCCATCGAGGTGGTTCCCGGTGAGCGCCATCGAGACGAGTCGGCGTGAGCAGGCGGCGTGGTCGACACGCGAGCACGTGCGCCGAGTGGCCGTCGCCGCCTTCGGCACCGTCGAGCAGAGGGAGCCCGTCCAGGGCATCCACGGGCTGTCCCGCCCCGTGCTCGACGACCCGCTCGCCGGGGTGAAAGCAGGCCGGCTGGTCGCCGACGTCGCGGCGGGCGCGCTGCGGGACTGGGCACTGCGTGCTCGAGGCGCAGGCCACACCTGGGACGCCGTTGGCGAGGCGCTCGGCCTTCCCGCTGAACCCGACCTGACGACTCGCGACCAGGCGGCGTGGGAGTGGCTCATCGAGCACCGACCGCCTCCTCCCGCGCCCGGCACCCAGCCGGCTTCGGCCGTGTGGACGTGCACGACGTGCCGGGGCCGGGTGCGCGACAGCGGCCCGTTCGCCTCGCACCCCGACGACCGCGAGGTCGGCCATGTCCCTGACTGCGCCCGGCGCAGTACGGCGCTCGAGGCGTGGCGACGTGAGACCGACGAGCACACAGAAGGAGACGAGGATGTCTAGCCGTCCGACAGCGAACCCGCGAGTCTCGTTCTCCACCCAGGATCGTGCTGCGCCCCTCCTGCTCGGGGTGGAGCTCATCCGCGCCGACCTCGCCCGGAGCGCACTCGGTTTGGAGCTCGGCGAGGCCCCGTGCGGCGGGCCGATCACGTGGGCGCTGTTCATCGACGGCGCGCTGGTCGGTCGTACTGACGAACCGATGACCGACGACGCTGCGCAGGCATGGGCCCGCCGCATCACCGGTGATGGGGTGCACTTCCAGCTCGCCCACCGCGCCGGCGGCTACTGGCTCGCCGACACCACAGGCCTCGCCGACGCCGCGGGCCGTCCGGGTGAGGGCGGGTGGTCGCGGTGATGACCACGCTGCTGATCTTGGTCCTGTTGGCCGGGGTGACGGTGGTGCTGGTCGCGCGGGGCGCGCGGCTGTGGGCGTGCGTGCCGGGGCTGCTGGCGCTCCTGCCCGCGGTGACGCTGCTGCAGGCCCTGTCGTGGCCTGGGCTGGTGGTCGCCGGCGGGCTGCTCATGCTCGTGGGCTGGCACCGCTGGTCGCGGTCGCGGGCGACGATCACTCGGTGGTCGGCGCGATCCCGGCGCCGCGCCGGCGTCGCGTCCACCCTCGACATCGCCCGCCACGCGGGCACTACGGCGACCCGCCACCGCGCCGGAACGGTGCGCCCGACGCTGGCGGGGCTGTCGCGCCGGGAGCGCCTGAGGCTGCCGACCTCGGCGGTCGGGGTGGAGCTGTGCCGGGTCGGTGTGCAGCGGGTGTGGTCCTCGGTCGAGGACGTGACCCTGGTGTTCGGTGGGCCGCGTACCGGCAAGACCGGCTGGCTCGCCGGCCGGGTGCTCGACGCCCCAGGTGCCGCGGTCGTCACCTCCACCCGGACCGACCTGCTGGAGCTGTGCGCGCCGATCCGGCAGAGGTCCCGGGGTCCGGTGTTCGTCTTCAACGCGGTCGGGCTCGGCGGTATCCGCTCGACGATCAGCTTCGACCCGCTGACCGGCTGTACGAACCCGGTGACCGCGGTCGAGCGCGCCACCGACATGGTCGCCGCCACGTCCCGCGCCTCGAGCGGGGATGCCGAGCGGTGGGACGCCCAAGCCCGCCGGGTACTGGCGGCGTTACTGCACGCCGCGGCGCTCGGTGGGGGGTCGATGCGCGACGTGCTCGGCTGGGTCGCCGACAACGACCGCGCCGCCCGCGAGGTGCCTGCGCTGCTGCGCCGCAGTCAGGTGGAGACCTTCGATAAGGCCGCCGAGCAGTTCGTGTCCACCAACGACCGGACCCGCACCAGCATCACGAACTCGATCATGCCGGCGCTGGGGTGGCTGAACCATCCCGACGCCGCGGCCGCCGCGGCACCCACGGACCAGCCGTTCGACGTCGAAGCCTTGCTCGATTCGCGAGCGACGGTGTTCCTGCTCGGCGCCGAGGAGGCCGACACCGGACCTCTGGTGTGCGCGCTGACCGGGCACATCGCCCGCGAGGCGCGCCGGCTCGCCGTGGGCATGCCGTCGGGTCGACTGGACCCGCCGCTGCTGCTCGCGCTCGACGAGGCCGCGCTGATCAGCCCGGTGCCGTTGGAGAACTGGACCGCGGACATGGGCGGACGCGGGGTCACGATCATCGCCCCGTTCCAGTCCCGCGCGCAGCTGCTCGCCCGCTACGGGGAGCACAAGACCGCGACCATCCTGAACAACACCGCCTCGGTGATGCTGTTCGGCGGCACGCGCGACCAGTCCGACCTGCAGTTCTGGTCGACCCTGGCTGGGGAGCGCGACGAGCGAATCACCACCACCGACCTGAACGGGCGCGTCGCCAGCCGGACGGTACGCAAGGTGCCGGTGCTCGCCCCCGCCCAGCTCGCGAACCTCCCGACCGGCAAGGTCGTGGTCTACCGGCGCGGGATCGCACCGGTGATCGGGCAGGCCCGCATGGCCTGGACCCGGCCGGACGTCCGCGCTCATCAGGATCGGCCCTCCACAGCCACCCGGTGGCGCAAATCGGCCCACCGCCACTGGCGGCAGGCCCGCGCGTGGGTCCGTGTTGGCCTGCCGGCGCTGCGGCAACGGATGACGGTGCATCGAGCAGACCCGTCCTCCACCAGGACGCCGAGCGGCGGCGCGCCGCTGGTGATCGACGTCGACCCGACCGTCGAGCCAGTGATCGGAGAGCACGGCCCCACTGCTGAGCGGGGGTGGCGGCGATGACCAGCCCTGAATCGGCGAACCTGTCGACGCCGGTGCCGAGCATGCAGCGACTGCTGGCGACCTGGCAGGCGTGGAACAGCCGGGACGTTCTCGCCCAGGCTGCGCACCGCGCCCACACCGACGGCGACACCGAACGTGCCGCCGCCCTCCACTCCCTGCTCGATGCCGACGGACAGCCGGCCGCGCCGTCCGCGACCGAGGCGCTCGCTGCACAGCACGAGCTCGCCAGCCGGCTGGCCGGATGGCGCTGGCAGACCGTGGCCGCCGCCCGCGCCGAGGGCGCCACCTGGCGTGACATCGCCGCGGCCACCGGAGCCACAGCCGAGCACGCCCGCACCGAGTACGCGATGGACGTCGAGCGCGCCGAACAGGCCGCCACGGCCGCCGGGGCCGCCTTCGACCACGACCGCTACCGCGGCCCCCTCACCGACGAGCCCGACGACGAGCTCGACGCAGCCATCGCTTCCACCGAGGAGCTCCCGATGCCCGACCGCACCCACGAGGACCGCAACACCCAGAGCGAGGAGGCACCGGCCGAGGCGCCTCGCTGGCCGACCCCGGGCCTGACCGTGCCGGTCGGCGAGCTCACCGCCCGGGAGCTCATCGCCCGGGCCGAGCGCTGCGACGAGCTCGCCCACACTGGCAGCCCAGCCGACCAGGCCGCTGCGCGGCGCGACCTCGACGCCGCCTGGGCCGAGGCCGAACGCCGCGCGGACGGGCATCCCGCGGTGAGCATCCCGGCCCAGGTCGCCGGTTACATCGGGCTGGTCCGCGAGGACTACGACCACGCCCTCGCCGCCGAAAGCACGACGTGGCGCCAAGAGCTCGACCACGCGCTCCGACCGCTGGAGATCGACGACTCGGGGCCCCGCCAGGTCATCCCGACCGCGCACGTCCTCACCGCCGACCAGGCGTCAGCCGATCCCGAGGGGGGCTGGCGGCCCTACGCGGCCCAGGAGCTGACCCTCGAGGAGCGGGCCGACCGGGCGCAGAGTCTCGCCCAGGGCGCCGGGGTGGACGTCGCGGGCTACGACCCAGATGCCGATATCTACACCGACCCCGAGACCGGGCAGGTGGTCCGCCTCGACGGCCGGGCCACCGAGGGCGCTACGCCGGCATTCGCCGGAGGCGATGCGGCTCGGGGAGCTGAACCGACGGGGGACTGGGACGCGGCGTTCGCGATCGCCGAGCGAGACGGGCATGTCGCCTTCGACCCGGCGGAGCCGGGCGGCTTCCGCGCGCTGACCGCCGGCGAGCATCAAGCGCTGACCGACCAGGTCCGCGCGACCCAGCCGGACACCTGGACGGCGACCCAGCACGAGGCCTACCTCGACAGCCGTCCCGACGAGACCGCGCCCTATAACCCCGCCGCCGAGTACGGCGAGCCCGACTGGCGGGAACCCGCCTCCGATGCCGAAGCAGCTGCCCGCACGGCGTGGCTCGACGAGCACACCGCACCGGCCCCCGGGTGGCGGCCGCGGCCGCTCACCGAGGTCGAGACCGCATGGCAGGACGCGCAGGAGCGCGCGGTGCTCTCCGACCGTGCGCACGACTCCGACCCCTACGCCTGGGCCGAGGCTCAGCGACTCGAAGTCCTCACTGACCTCGCTCCGCTCCCCGCCCGCGACGCGTTGGACGACCTACCCCTCGACGAGCAGGGCCAGCCAGACACCCTCGCGGGACGGGAATGGGACGACGGCGCCGTGGGCAACGGCGGAGCCGACAGTCGCGAGGGCCCCTTCACGGACACGCAGGGTCAGTCGTGGCCGTCCACCGGCGCGTGGGCCGCCGGCACGTGCGACCCGGCCAGAGATCACGACGACGATCAGCTCGAAGCCCCAGACGACCCGCAGCGGTTGAACCGGCGCATGGACGACCTGCGCGTCACGCTCGCCGCCTGGGACGCGAACGCCGATGGCGAGAACGAGCAGCGCCTCGAGCAATTGGCCCGCTGGCACGAGAACGACAACGGCGTTGCCGACACCGCCGAGGTTCAGGACGGCGAGACCGTCCACGACGGAGCCAACGAGGGCGGGTCGGGGCGATGACCCGCCGCCCACCCGGAGCGCCCGGGGTTGGGGACGACGGCGAGGAGTTCGCCCGCGTCGAGGCGCTCGCGGGGCTGGCCCGCGAGGTCGACGGCCTCCGCCGCGGCATGGACGCGCTGGTCGGCACACCGACCCGCGTCGACGACCTCGCCCGCACCGTCGCCCAGCTCGCCGACGCCATCGCCGCAACGCCCACGCGGCCCGGCCCTACTGTGGCGCCGTCGTGGCTGGCCGCCCCGACCGACTCCGAAGCCCTCGCCGCCCTGCTCGACGAGCTGTGCCGATGGTTGCACGCGATCTTCCTGCGCTATCCCGACGGCGCCGCCGTGCTGCCCGAGTGCTGGCTGTGGCACCCCGACGTCGTCGAGGAGCTGCTCTGGCTCATGCACGCCTGGCGCGCGGCCTACGAAGCCCGCGGCGCGTCGGTCCAGCTGGCCGGTGACTGGCACGACCGCCAACGACCCGGGGTCGTGCGCCGGCTGCGCAGTGCGGTCGGCTCGTGCTCTCGGGAACGCCACCAGACGCGGCCCGGCTGGAACAGCGCCCCAGCCGGCGCCACGCCTGTCCTAGGTGCTGACGCCGCGACCTCGATCGCCTGGTGGTGGGCCGCTGCCCGCGACGACGCGCCCCCGGAGCCGGCACCCGAGAACCCCGGGCGCAACGGGTCGGGTATCAGCGCCGCCGTCGACGGCACAGGCGGCGGAGCCGGGTGGTCGCGATGACGGTGGAACCGGGCGAGACCAGGACGCAGCGCAAGGAGCGGGAGCGCGCCGAACGGGCCGAGTGGGACTACCTCACCGACCGGCTCGGCATCCTGTGGCCCAACTACGACTGCTTCTGCGGCACTCTCGACGACCTCCGGCGGACCGTCGCCGAGCTCGAGCGTCGCCAGGCTCGTGTTCGTCCTCCCCGCAACAGCGCGAGCGAGGGCGTGGTCGCGCGCGACGCCGACCCGACGACGAGCGCCAAGCTCGCCGTCGCCCGAGCTGCCGGACGTCTCTCGGACGACGGCGAGACCGCAGGCCAGCATCGCCCGTCCTCCCCAACGCGGAGTGTCGATCGTGCCGAGTTCGGCTCGTTCGACGCCGACGCGGGGTGAGGCGCCATGGCCGAGACCGCACCGAGTGCACCGACCGGAGCAGGCCGAGGAGGTGGGCGCGGGAAGGGCGCGCTGCTCTGGCTACCGGGACTGGCGGTCGCGCTCGGCGCCGCTATCGCCACTGCCCACGGTCTGTTTGAGGTCGCCGTCGCAGCACGGGTGCCGACCGGGATCGCGTGGCTCTACCCGCTGATCACCGATGGCCTCGCGCTGGTCGCCTACAGCTCCACCGTGCGGCTGCGGGAGGGCGCCGCTCGCTACGCCTGGGCCGTGGTGGTGATCGCCGCGGGCCTCTCCGGGCTCGCCCAGGCCGCCTACCTTGCCGGCGGCCCCACCGTCGAGGTCGCACCTGCGTTGCGCTTCGGGGTCGGCGCGTGGCCAGCCGTCGCGGCGGCCGTGGTCGCGCACCTGCTCTACCTCCTCGCCTCCGCCGAACCCGCGGATGGGAAGCACGCTGGTCAGTCGGTACCAGCGCGCGACGACCCATTCGACTCGGCGGTCGTTCAGTCCACGAGCGTTCAGACCGAACCGTTCACCACGCCGGGCGTTCAGCCCGAGGGGCTCCGGACGCCGATAGAACCGTCGCCGAACGACGCGGCCGGAGCGGCCGGAGCAGCCGGAGACCGCGCCTCGGAGAACGGCCCGGCCGACCCCCCGCGCCCGCGGATCGCGGCCTCCCCGGCCCGCGACCGGGCGGAGGCTGCCGCCTCGCGACACGCCCAGCGCCACGGCGCCTGGCCGACGGTCACCGAGCTCGAGGCGGCCGCCGCGGTGTCCCGCGGCACCGCCGGAGCCGCGCTCAAGGGCCTGAGGGACCGCCCGCTGCCCCTCCACCTGATCAACACCACCGACCCCGACACCACTGACGAGGCCCGACCATGACCACCCCGCAGCCGATCACCACGACCACAAGCAAGAACAAGAGCCAAGACGAAGCGCAAGAACCACGACCACTTCCCGACACCGATCACTACACCGATCACTACACCGATCAGACGACAAGACACGAGCAACAAGACGCAAGAACGAAAGGATCAAGGGAAAGATCAGAAGACGCACACCTAGGCATCACGATCCGAGGGTCCGGGCCGGCCTGCGGCCGGCCGGAAGAACCACGCGCGTCCGGCGTGCTCGCAGAGCCACCGCGGACGATCTCCGGGAGGTCGTCCGAATGCTGAGCGTCTCGTCCGGATACTCGCCGGACTACCTCCTCAACGAGGTAGCCACCGGCCGCGAGTCCTACTACACCGGTGCGGTCACCGATGGTGAGCCGCCTGGTCGCTGGTGGGGCTCCGGCGCCGAGAAGCTCGGCCTGAGCGGGCTCGTCGACGCCCAGGACATGCGCGGGATCTACGAGCGCTTCCTCGATCCGCGCCACGAGGGATTCGCTGACCCGCAGCGGTGGGACGAGGTGCCGACTCTCGGCCACACCGGCCGCCGCTACGCGACCGAGGACGAGCTATACGCCGCAGCGCTTGAACGCGAGCCCGACGTCTCGGCTGAACGTCGCGCTGAACTCCAGGTCGAGGCGGGCAAGCAGGCCCGCCACAACGTCGCCTTCCTGGACGCCACGTTCAGCGTTCAGAAGAGCGTCACTGTGCTGCATACAGCGTTCGAGGCCGAGGAGGTCAGGGCCCGCGACGCCGGCGACGAGGACGCCGCGGCGGCGTGGGGCGAGTACCGCCGAGCGGTCGAGGACGCCATCTGGGCGGGCAACAACGCTGCGCTGTCGTACCTACAGGACAAGGCCGGCTACGCCCGGGTCGGGCACCACGGTGGCGCCGCGGGGCGGTGGGTCGACGCGCATGGCTGGGTGGTGGCGTCGTTCTTCCAGCACGACTCGCGTGACCACGACCCGCAGCTGCACATCCACAACCCGATCCTCAACCGCGCCCCGGGCGACACCGACGACGAGTGGCGCACGCTGGACTCCCGCGCGATCCACAAGTTCCGGCCCGCCGCGGCCGCCATCGGTGAGCGAACCACCGAGGAACACCTCGCCCGCGCGCTCGGGCTCCGGATGGCGATGCGCCCCGACGGGAAGGCACGCGAGGTCATCGGCATCGACGACACGGTCACCGACCTGTTCTCGTCTCGGCGCCGCGCGGTCACCGAGAAGGCCGCCGAGCTCATCGCCGAGTTCGAGGCCCACCACGACCGCGAGGCCAACGGCCTCGAGCGCGATCGGCTCTCTCGCCAGGCCACCATGGCCACCCGCAAAGCGAAATCCCACGAGGGTGAGACCCGCACCCAGTTCCTCGAGAGGGTCGACGCCCAGCTGCGCGACGAGGTCGCCGGCGGCCTGCGCTCGGTCGCGCAGGACGCCCTCGCCGCCCGGGACGAGGACCCGCCCGCTGCCGACGAATGGTCACCGAAGGAGGTTCTTGAGACCGCGTTGGCCGACGTCCAGTCCCGCAAGGCCGCCTGGACCCGCGCCGATCTCACCCGCGCGATCAACGACGCCCTTCCCGACACCCTCGGCCTGACCGACGGCGACGACGTCGCCGGCCTGCTGGACTGGCTCACCGAGGAAGGCCTCGCGCTCTCCACCCCGCTCGACGCTGCCCGTCCTGGCGACGACGCCCTGCCCGACCAGCTGCGCCTGGCCAACGGGCGTTCGGCCTACGACGCGCCCGGCGCGAAGCTCTACGCCACCCCCGACCACGTCCACACCGAACGCGCGATGACCGCCGCCGCCCGCCGCGGCGACGCCGCCGCCACACCATCCGCGATCGCGGAACGCTTCCTCAGTCAGGTTCGGGAATCCGGGCGCGAGCTCGGCGTGGACCAGGCCGCTGCGGTCCGCGGGGTGCTCACCTCCGGCGCGCGGATCGAGACCCTCGTCGGCCCCGCCGGCACCGGCAAGAGCTTCATCGTCGGCGCCCTCGCCAGAGCTTGGGCCGATCCCGAGCTCCGCGGCGCCGCCGCCGGGCGCGTCTACGGGCTCGCCACCAGCCAGATCGCGACCGGCGTCCTCGCCGACGAGGGACTCGACGCCCGCAACGTCAAGCGCTGGCTCGACACCCAGGACCGGCTCGCCCTCGGCGCCCAGGTCGACGACGCGGCGACGTGGAGGCTGCGAGCCGGCGACCTGGTCGTGGTCGACGAGTCCGCGATGACCGACACCACGGCTCTTGCTGCGATCTACGAGCACGTCGAGGCCGCTGACGCCAAGCTCCTGCTGGTCGGGGACCACCGTCAGCTCGCCGCCGTCGGGGCCGGCGGGGCGATGGACCTGCTGGCCCAGGCCGGAGCCCGCTACGAGCTCACCGAGACCCGCCGCTTCCGAGACGACTGGGAAGGGCCCGCGTCACTGCGGCTGCGCGACGGCGACAACACCGTGCTGCGCGACTACCAACGCCACGGGCGCCTTATCGACGCCGGCACCCTCGACGACGCCGAGGCGTCCGCCAGCCGCGCCTGGCTCGCCGACACCCTGGCCGGGCGCCACTCGGTGCTCGTTGTCGACACCAACGACCAGGCCGACCGCCTCGCCGGCGCGCTGCGCGCCGAACTGGTGCGCCTCGGACGCGTCGAGGAACACGGGGTGGTGCTCGGACGGGACGGCAACCACGCCGGCGTCGGGGACCTCGTCGCCACCCGCCGCAACGGCTGGGAGCTCGCCGGACACCGCACCACGACCGACACAGGCGACCACGTCAACCGACGGGGCCCGATCAACCGGGAGAACTACCGGGTCACCGCCGTCGGCGAGGACGGCTCGCTGACCGTCGCCCCCGTCCACGGCCGCAACAACGAGGGCAGCGAAGTCCTCGGGAAGCCGATGGTGCTGCCGCGCGACTACGTCGACGCCGACGTGACGCTCGCCTACGCCGGCACCGTCCACGCGACCCAAGGCCTCACCGTCGACACCAGCCACCTCGTCGCCGGCCCCGGCACCAGCCGCGCCGCCAGCTACGTCGGGCTCACCCGCGGCCGCGAGTCCAACACCGCCCACGTGGCCACCATCGCCGGGCCCGTCGATGCCGCTGACGGGTCGCGAGTGGACCACTCCCTGCACCGCGATCCGGTTGCCGTGATGGCTGGGATCGTCACCCGCGACGACGGCGTCGACTCCGTCTCCGCGCTCACGACCGCCACCGAGTCCGCCACGCAGTCGGGCAGCACCCGCACCGCCGGGGAGCTCTTCAGCGACGCCGCACACCTGGCCGCCACCGAGCGCACCAGCCGCTGGCTCGACCAGCTCGTCGCCGAGGGAACCATCACCGGCCACGACCGCGCCCGACTCGCCGCCGAGGACGGCGCCGCCTCGCTCACCCGCATCCTGCGCCGCGCCGAGATCGCAGGCCACGACCCCGAGAACGTCCTACGCGAAGCGGTCACCGACCGGCCCCTCGACGGGGCCCGCAATCTCACCAACGTCATCCACGGCCGCATCCGCGACGCCCACACCTTCGATCCCGCCGGCCGCAGCTGGGCCGACTGGACCCCGAGCACCGGGCGGGCGGACTGGGACCAGTACCTCACCGCCCTGGCCGGTGCGGCGGACCGACGCAGCACAGAGCTCGGCGAACAGCTCGCATCCACGCCGCCGACGTGGCTGACCGACGCCATCGGCCCGGTGCCCGAGTCCCTCGCCGAGCGCGACCAGTGGCAGGACCGCGCAAGCACGGTCGCCGCGTGGCGCGAGCTCAGCGGCCACGACGACGCCGAGGACGCCCTCGGCCCCGCGCCCGGGCCGGGCAAGGTCGAGTCCTACGCCTCCTACCGCGCCGCCTGGCGTGCGCTCGGGCGTCCCGAGATCGACCGCGAGGAACTCGAGATGTCGGACGGTCAGCTCCGCGTCCGCGTGCGAGCCCACGAGCGCGAATCGGCCTGGGCGCCCCGCTACGTGGCCAACGAGCTCGCCGGCACCCACCAAGCCGCGACGCGCGCCGACCAGGACGCCCAGCTCCGCCGCGCCGAAGCTGACGCCGCCACCGACCCGGACGAACGACACAGGCTCAGCGCCGAAGCCGACCAGACGTCGACGCTCGCCGCGACCCTCGGTGCACGAGCTACCGAGCTCGACGCGCTCGACGAGGCACGCTCCCGGTGGCTGGCCCACACCGCTGGCACCCGGTCGGCCGCGGAGCGAGCCAAGGCCGAGCTCGCCGCCCGCCACGCCGATGACGCCGAGCCCGAGCAACGCACCACCGCCGCGGAGTGGCTCGCCGCGCACCGGGCCGCCGTCACGGAAGACGAGACCCACCGCGACGTGACCGAGGACGACGTGACCAACCGACCACAGGACCTCCACGAGCGCGAACCTGATGCTGAGGAGCACGACGGCGAGACCGACCGGGTCGAGCCTCGGCCGGATGGGCCGACGGACATCGAGCCGTCGGAGCTCGACATCCGCGAGGTGGCTACGTCAGAGCCGAGCCCTGTTGCCGAAGACCATGTACGCGTACCCACCGCCGACGAGACCTCGGCCGCGGTCGAGAAGGCCAACCGTGCCCTCGCCGAGATGCGTGCGCGCGAAGACGCCGACGCGAGAGCCGAAGCTGAACAGCGCGAGGCGCAACTCGCTCAGTGGCAAGCCCGCGACCAGGCACTGGAGAGCTCTGACGACTCGGGCGAGCCGGTGGACGACTCGAGCCAGGACGGGGTGGATGACTTCGACGAGGCCGAGGCATAGCCGGCGTCGTCAGCTGTCGGTCAGCAGGTCGACCTCGAGGGGTCGAGGACCCTGTCGGCGCCACGCCCACCGCAGTGTGGCCCGCACGCCGTCGCACCAGCCGGGTCGTGATCGCACCAGGTCGGGCCGCCGCTCCTCGAGCCGCTCGGCGGCCAGGAACTCCGCTTCGATCAACTCCTCGTAGGCCAGCGCCGTCCGCCGCGTTGCAGGGGCCGGTGTCGGGTCGGTGAGGCCGTTGTTCAGCCGGGAAGGCGCGGTGGCGAGCCAGCGGCACGTGGCAGCCACGCCGGCCGCGTACCAGCCCTCGCCGTCGTGCGCGAGATCATGGATGTCCCGGTCCGAAGCGGCCCGCCACACGGCCACGAACTCGCTTCGTGGCACGCGGACGTTGCGTGCCGGGATCGCCGCAACATCCGCGTCGGTCACGTCCACGTCCACGACGGTGACACCCGGCACCGACAGCTGGAAGTCACGCTTCGGCACTACCGGACAACACTCAGGGGTAGAGGGTGACCTTGGCGGGAAACGCGGCCGGATGGGCGGGGTCGGTGACCGGTTCGCCGTCCACCCGCGTGCCACCGCCGGCGATCCAGTTCCGAGCCCGGTCCTCCGAGAGCCCGGCAGCCAGCAGCCGGTCGAGCACCGTCGCCGCTGACGGAGTGGTGGGAGGTGCGTCGGTGTCGGTCACGACCTGACGCTAGGTCGACCGTCCGGCAGTGGACGGTTGCGCCGCGCGTGACTCACCCCTCCAGGGGGCGGGGAGTCGCCGCGCTCGGGTCAGCCGTCGAGGAGACCTCGTCGGATGTTCGGGTTCTCGTGCCCGGCCGGGGCCGGTCCGGGGAACTGGGGTGCGGGGTCGAACTCGGGTCCGAGCACCTTGTCGGCGACGCGGGTCGCGGCTTCCCAGACCCGCGGTGCGGTCGGCTTGTCGCGCCACCCTGAGGCGAGTTCTTCGAGCAGTTCGGACACGGCGGCGGCAGAGGCCCGGTCGAGGCCGGCGAAGCCGCCGGGGCCGCGCACGCGGACCTTCTCGGCCGCTCGACGCATCTCGGCGGCCTGGGCCTCGCGCTCCGCTCGCCGGTGAAGGTCCCGGTGGTTGGCCATCGCAGTTCTCCCTTCGGACAGACGCCAGGCATCTGCCGCGGGGGAGCGCGGCACGACCAGGTTGACACACCAGGTGCTGGCCGGCGCCGGCTGCGGTGCTCGAGACGCCGAGCCCGTTGTAGCCGCCGGACCCGACAGCGTGAGCCGCACGTCGAGGCCGGGCCTGTTCGGTCGCCGTGGTGTAGACCCGGTGCGGTGTCCCGCCCGCGTAGCACCCCGCGTGCGGGTCTCGCGCGCGTGGCTCCGATGCTGGCCACCGCCGGCGAGGTGCCGAGCGGGCCGGGGTGGGCGCTGGAGCTGAAGTGGGACGGCATGCGGGCCCTGGCCTACGTCGAGGGCGCGAAGCCGGACGCGGTGACGCTGGTCAGCCGCAACCAGCGGGCGGTGACCGGCTCCTACCCGGAGCTCGCGGCGGCGCTCGCCGAGACCGTCGGCACCCGGCAGGTGGCGCTGGACGGTGAGGTCGTGGCCCTGTCGGTCCCCACCCCGGGGGCTCCGGCGCGGCCGAGCTTCGACCGGTTGCAGCTCCGCATGGGCGTGGTGAAGCCGTCGGCCGCGCTGCGCGCTGAGGTGCCGGTGACGTTCGTGGCCTTCGACGTGCTCGCCCTCGACGGCGAGACCGTCGCCGACCGGCCCTGGGAGGAGCGCCGCCGGCTGCTCGAGGGCCTGGGACTGGACGCCCACCCACGCTTGACGACGTCGCCGTGGCTCGAGGGCGTCGACCCGGCGGCCGCGCTCGAGCTCGCCGAAGCCCACGGCATGGAGGGCGTGCTCGCGAAGCGACGCGATGCTCCCTACCGGTCAGGTCGAACACAGACCTGGGTCAAGACCCCGATCTGGCGCACGGTCGAGGCAGTGATCGGTGGGTGGGCGCCGGGCCGTGGCCGCAACCACGGCAGCCTCGGCGCCGTCCTGCTCGGTCTGCCCGAGACCGACGGGCGCCTGCGCTACATCGGGCACGTCGGCACCGGCTTCACCCACGCCGGCCGCGACCGGCTGCGCGACCAGCTCGTCGCCGACGCCGTCGACGACAGCCCGTTCACGACGGCCGTCCCCGAGGAGCGCTCCGCGCGGTGGTGCAGACCCCGGCTCGTGGGCGAGGCGCGGTTCCGCAGCTGGACCGACGACGGTCACCTGCGCCACCCGAGCTGGCGCGGCCTGCGGCCCGACCGCGACGTCGACGAGCTCCGAGCCCCCGCCCGCTCGTAGCGGGCGGGAGCTCGGGCCGGCTGCCTATTCGGCGAGCTTGGCGATGGACTGGGCCCAGAGGAAGTACTTGTTGGTGCCCAGGTCGCGGACGGTCTTGATGTTGAAGGCGTCCTTGAGCTTCTGGGCGTCGCCCTCGCTCACGCCCTGCAGCGCGTCCACCGGCGCGTCCGCGATCTCCGCGATGGTCTTGTCCTCGTAGGCCTTGTCGACCTTGCCGGCGATGTCACCCATCGGTCGGTTCCCTTCATGAGCTGACGCCTCAGCATCGATGTGCCGGCCAGCGTCGTGTGCGGGGTAGCTGCCGCGCCTTCTGTGCCCGCCCAGCGTCTCGATACACGTCGGCGTAGCTCGAGAACCTGATCTCCGGCTGGTCGTCGCCGCTCCCTCACGATCGTCTCCCTCAAGGCCGGCGGGCCGAGCGTGCCTTCGGCACCGAGGTGGACGCCGCTGCGCGGCGGTCGGTGCTAGAGGGCCCCGGAGCTTGATCGGGCCGCCCCTCCCGGTCAAGGGCGCTGCGCGTCGCTGCGCGACCGGACTTCGTCCGGCCCTTGACCGCGAGCCTCCGCGGCCCGCTCGGCGCCCTTCGGGCGGTGGAGGCAGCAAGCGCCTCCGCCCACCGCCCGGGGCCCGCCAGCCCCGACCTCTTCTCCCGGTCGGAGGCCACCATGACCACCCAGCCCACTGATGACCCACGTACCGACGCCGAGCTGCTCGCGGAGTACGTCGGCGGAGACACCGACGCGCTCGCGGTCCTGGTGCACCGGTACCAGCGGGTACTGCTGACCCTCGTCCGACGGATGGCTTGGTCCGAGCCAGACCCCGAAGCCGTCGTGCAGGAGGTGTGGCTGCGCGTGCTCACGAACGCGGCGACGTTCAGGGGTGAGTCGAAGGTGTCGACCTGGCTGCACCGCATCACCGTGAACGAGACGCTGAGCGCCGCGCGCCGACGCAAGGCCAGGCCCTTCACGCCGATCGGGGAGCTGTACAAGTCGCACGAGCAGCCCGACCGCACCGACCCGGGCGACCCCTCACTGGAGATCGTCGACCGCGAGCACGCGGCGGCCATGCTGCCCGACCTGCTCGCGCTGCTGCCGAGGGACCAGCGCCTGGTGCTGGAGATGCTCCACCTCGACGGACTCACGAACGAGGAGGCCGCCGAGCTCTTGGGAGTGGCCGTCGGAACGGTGAAGTCTCGGGCCCACCGCGCCCGCGGCACCATCCTGTCCCACCTCGCAGCGGAGGGTCGTCGAGAGGCCCGAGCTGATCTGTGACGGTTGCTCGCCGTTCCCACCTCCTCCGCGACGGTGGGAACGGCGAGCCCGCGAGCTGCGTCCAACCAACATGACCACCCACCGCATGAGTACCTGTGACACCGACTACCTCAAGGCCGGCGCCCCCCGCGGCGCGCGGGACGCGATCGGTCGGCTATTCACGGCCGCCCTTGACGGCGACCGCCACGCCGAGGCAGCACTGCACGTTCTGGGCGGATTCGACGACACCGCACATCGCGCGTCCTGGACGCTACTTCGCGCTGACTTGGACCATGCTCAGCCCGAACCCCCCAACGTGCTCGCAAGCATCGACCGCACCCTGGCCGCGCTTCGCGACCTGCAGCGCTCCTCGTGACCGCGACTGTTGCGTTGGCGGTCGTGACCAGTTCACTGGGAGTCCTGCTGATCGAACGCCCCGACCGCCGTCCGCCGGTCGCCTTCCCCGGGGGGCAAGGTCGAGCCCGGCGAAACCGTCGAGCAGGCCGCGGTACGCGAAACCGAGGAAGAGACAGGCCACCGCGTTCGTGCGATACGAGTCCTCGGCGAGCGACCACATCCAGTCACTGAAGTTCGAATCGCCTATGTGGCCGCTGAACCCGCCTCATCGTCCGGCTGGACGGGCTCGGTCACTGAGAACGCTCGCGGCGAGGTAGCCGCCAGATATTGGCGGCCCACGTCTGTGGCGCTGCAACTTCTCGGGCCCACTCTGTTCGGCCCTGCCCGTCAATACCTCGAGCAGGTCTCAGCCAACTCCCGCGGCTGATGATTCCGAGTCCTCGCGACCCGCACCTGCCGGATACACCTCTTCAACTTCAAGGCAGCGCCCCGCGCCCCGCGCCCCGCGCCCCGCCACGGCCTCTCGGCCCTGGCCTCCCGCTCCGATTCGGCGGGCCGGGGCCAGGCCGACACTGGACCGGTGCTAGACCTGATCCGGGAGGGCTAGTGCGACGCTGGGCCGCAGTACCGACGGAAGGGCTGGCATGACCCTAGTGCTGTTCTTCGGCTGCTCGGACTACGTGGCTGTGGCTGCCGATAGGCGGATAACCGATGGAAGAACGCTCATAGAGAGCGACCGTACGAAGTTGATGACCTGGGGAAGCGATCTTTTCAAGATGATCTGGGGATTCACCGGACCCGCCTCCGTGTTGCACGAACGGAAGAGTAAGCCGACACTAGAATGGTTTGCAGAAAGAGTGGCTCAGCAGGAGAATGCTGGGCTGATCGACTTCGGCCAACTTGCCGAAGAGCTGGACTCCTTACCGTTCTCGCCCGGTCACGAGCGGCTTACCCTGATGGGCATCGGCTACATCAAGAATGCTCCGCATTGGCTCAGGATCACGAACATGTACGACGACAACGGGCAGATGCTGTCAGCGCCGAGGGAAAAGTTCGTTGTTCAAGCGTGCGCGTTCGAAGGGGAGATCGTCGAGGCGATCGGCGGGAACCTCACGCGGCCAGCGAGGCGACTGATCCAAAATTCGATCTCTAGGCTATACAGGAATCGTGTGGCAATGCAGCAGGTTCTGGCTGGGGCGATAGAGCGCTCAATGAGTGTCGGCATCGGCGACGAAGCATTGGTGGCGCTGCACGAACGCGATCCCACAGGGACGGACGCTGGCTTCGCGTGCAATCTGGTCACCCCAGGCCGTCGTGGTCCGGTCCCGCTGTCTCAACAAGCTATGCCCGTCTTCGTCTCCAACGGTTGGGCCGTGGCGATGCGGCATCAGGGACCCGAACATGTGGACGAGGGGGGTGGCTGGGTCGTGACTTGCGAGAACCTGGTCATGCCACGTCCTCAGGCGGAGAGCGCAACTCTGCCTGATGCCGGACGGGATGTTGCGCGACCTCCCATGGCTCGCACTCGCTCTTGGTCGGTGCGGTAGGGCGCTCCGCTCCGCCAATCCAACTGGGTCACGCCCGGGCTTACAGCTCGGAAGCGGAGGCCGAGATGCCGTAACTGTTGATCAGGCCCGGGTCGTCGTCAGGCCCGTCTCCCATGGGGGAGGGCCGAATTGAGCTGGGCGAGCGCCGAGCAGCTTCGGCCCAGCTCGGAGCCGATCCAGCTGGAGTCGACGCGAGTCGCGCACGGCACGGCCCGCGACAGATCTACGCCCTCTGCGTCTCAAGTGGCTGGCCGACTCGGCAGCAGACGCCGGCCTCGACCCCGCGCTCCGCTCGCGGTAACGACCGCCGGCCCTACCGCTGCACCCGCGCCCCGTGCAGCTCTGTGCCGTGGCACGCCTCGTGGCACGAAACGAGGGCTACCGGCGATGCAGCGGAGGGCCGAGTGAACGCGCGCGAGACGTCGGTGCTGGTAGAGGCCCTGGGCTACGTGGTCGTCCATCTTTGCAAGGCGGGGTTGAGGGTTCGATTCCCTTCGTCTCCACCCACTTTGAGCTGCGGTAATGGCTGCCCGCCGTGATCTTCCGTGTTCAGACGTGACGCGAAACCGAGGCGGTGCTCGGCGGCGCCTTCCGTCGCACTGGTTGATTGGGTTATCGGCTCGACGTGCTGACGCGCTCGGGACGTCTCAGACGAGTTGGCGACGAGCCTTGCTGTCCCCGCAGGGAGGGGCGGGCCGGTGGATCAAGAGGCCGTGACGGAACACCCAGGCACCGGCTCCGTCTGCGGACGCCATGTTCCTTCGTGAGTACGCAGGCGCCTCGGCTCCGTACGCGCCGTGGACGCCTTCCGTGGCGGCGGCACCTGCCAGGCGGGGAAGGTCCGGGTGGGCCAGCGAGCTGAACGCCACGGTGCGGGTGGCGCTCCAGCGGCCGTCGTCGGCCAGGCGGGGCCCGATCCCGGCCCATCCAGTGGGGTGGTCGGCGATGAGCCAGGTGTCGGCGTCCTCGGTCAGTTTCGTGGCCTGGCGGAGCCAGGAGGCGGCCGTGTCCGGCCATGACACGAGGGCGGCCAGGTGACCTCCGCGTGCCTCCCATCGCTGAGCGGCGAGGTGTGCCCGTCGCGTCGCGGTGGTGTCGCGGCCGTGCCCGATGCCCAGGACCTCGGGGCGGAGCTCGTCGAGCAGGGCGATCAGCAGGTCGAGCTCGTCGTGGGCCACTGGTGCGAGAGGTTCGGCTGGGAGGGTCACGCTCCCGTGAACCCCGGAGCTTCATGGCCGGTTTGCGCCCGGAGGCCGACACCTCCGCGGCCGGCCTTGGCGGCGGGCCGCGGAGGTCACGGTGTTCAGCCGAGAAACTTGCGCAGGGCGTGGTCGATGAACTCGACGGCGTCGGGGTCGGCGCCGAGTCCGGCGAAGTGGCCGTAGATGCTGGGGATGACCTGGACCTGGCCGTGGGCCACGAACTGGGACCAGTGCTGTTCGTCCTCGGGCGGGAAGTAGAGGTCGGTGCGGCATGGCAGGTCGAGCACGGGGCAGCGGATCGTGCGCAGCGCGGCTTCGGTGTCGCCGTCGAACCCGGGGGTTTGACCCACGTCGGCGGCGTCCCACGCGCCGACCATGGTGAGCAGGTTGTTGGGGTCGCGGCCGTCGAGGAAGAACGCTTCCCAGAAGCCGGTGAGGAATTCCTCGAGGGAGGTGAAGCCGAGGTTGCGGTAGGCCTGTTGCCAGTAGAAGGCCTGCGAGAATCCCCAGCCGGCGTAGACCCGGGCGAAAGCCCGGAGCCCGTCGGTGGGGGGCTTGTCGGGGTCGTAGCGCCCAGCGGTGAAGACCTGGTCGGTGGTGAGCGCGGCGCGCAGGCTGGCCAGGAACACGCGGTTGTGCTCGCTGGTCTTCGGCGATCCGACGATGGGGGGCGGCCCGGTCGACCATCTCGGGGTGGCTGACGGCCCATTGCCAGGTCTGTCCGGCGCCCATCGAGGAGCCGATGACCAGCGCGAGACGCTCGAGACCGAAGTTCTCGGTGACGAGCCGGTGCTGTGCGGTGACCTGGTCGCGCATCGACAGGGCGGGGAAGTCGGCGCCGCCGTGGGGCGCGGGGGTGTTGCTGGGCGAGGACGACAGTCCGTTGCCGAGCTGGTTGGGCATGATCACGAAGTAGTCGTCGAGGGTCTTTCCCTCGCCGAGGGCCCACTCGTTGTCGGTGTGGTACGCCGAGAACCAGGTCGGGAACAGCACGGCGTTCGACCTGTCGGCGTTGAGGGTGCCGTGGGTCGTGTAGGCCAGGGTGGCGCCGGGGAGGGTCGTGCCGTTGGCGAGCGGAAGGTCGCCGAGGTCGTAGGTCTCGAAGTCGGTGGGCGGAGGCATGCGAAAGAGGCCTTCCTCGGGAAAGGGTTCTGGAGGCGGGCACGGCGCGCGGCCGGCCCGGAAGAGTCGGCCGCGCGCCGAGGACCGCCGGCTACTTCTCGGGGGCGAGTCCGAGCTGCTGCAGGGCGGTGAGGGCGCCCTCCTCGCCGATCTCCTCGGCGATCTTGCCGTCGACGATGCGGTAGACGGTGGTGCCGGTGAAGTGAATCTTCCGCCCGGTGTTGGCCGGCAGGGATCCCACGGGCAGGTCGTCGAAGGCGGGGCCGGTGTGGGTGCCGCCGCCCTCCCAGCGGCCCACGACGTACTCGCCCTCGGCGACCAGGTCGCTGACGACGGCGAAGCTCATGTCGGGGAAGGCCTCGGTGAAGTCGATCAGGCACTGCTTGACCGCTTGCTTGCCGCGGCGCTCTCCGTGCATGGGGTAGCTGAACAGGATGTCGTCGGTGGCGAGCTCGTCGACGACGTCCGGGTTGCCCTTGGCCCAGTACTCGGTGAACCACCGGACGGCGACGTCCTTGTTCTGCTGGATGTCCTGGGGCATCGCGCCGCTCCCTTCTCGAGGCGTCTCACGGCGTGCGGCTCTCACCGTGCCGCGCGTCCCGCCGCGGTTGCTGGCAGGAAACCGACACCCACCTGCGTGCGAGGGGGATGTCGTTTTTCTGCTACGACGGGCTGGGGAGGCCTGGGAGGGTGAGGTCGTGATCCAGGACGTGCAGGGGTGTCTGCGCGCGGTCCGCGCGCGCGATGCGCGCTTCGACGGCTGGTTCTACTTCGCGGTCACGACCACCGGCATCTACTGCCGTCCGAGCTGCTCCTCGGCGCCGCCGAAGGCATCGAACGTCCGCTTCTTCGCGAGCTCGGCCGCGGCCCAGCAGGGCGGGTTCCGCGCGTGCAAGCGCTGCCGGCCCGACACCTCGCCGGGGTCACCACACTGGAACGAGCGCGGCGACGTGGTGGCGCGGGCGATGCGGCTGATCGCGGACGGCGTGGTCGATCGGGACGGGGTAACCGGCCTGGCCGCCCAGCTCGGATACAGCACGCGACAGGTCGAGCGGCAGGTCCGCGCCGAGCTCGGTGCCGGCCCGGCCGCCATCGCCCGGGCGCAGCGTGCTCAGACCGCGCGCACGCTGATCGAGACCACGGCCCTGCCGATGACCGAGATCGCCGCGGCCGCCGGGTTCGCCAGCATCAGGGCGTTCAACGGCACGCTCAAAGAGGTCTACGCGAGCACCCCGACCGAGCTGCGTCGTCGCACGGTCCCGGCCGACTCCGAGACGTCCGAGGCGCCCGGGGCGCCGGCGCCGGCGCTGCGGCTGCGGCTGCCGGTGCGGGTGCCGTTCGCCGCAGACGCGCTGTTCGACCACCTGGGCCGGGAAGCCGTCGCCGGCGTGGAGGAGTGGCGCGACGGGGTCTACCGGCGCTCGGTGCGCCTGCCCCACGGCGTCGCGGTGGTGTCCCTGCGTCCGTTCGATGACCACGTCTCCTGTCGGCTGACCTTGCAGGACCTGCGCGACCTCCCGCAGGCCATCCACCGCTGCCGGCGCCTGCTCGACCTCGACGCCGACCCGGTCGCGATCGACGAGGTGCTCGCCGCCGATCCATCGCTGGCGGCCCTGATCGCGCGCCGGCCCGGGCTGCGGATGCCCCAGACCGTCGACCCCCGTGAGCTGGCGCTGCGGGTCGCGCTCGGTCAGCACCTCTCGGAGTCCGCGAGCAGCGCGCATTGCGCGCGCCTGGTCGCGGTGCACGGTGACCGGCTACCGGACGGCTTCGATCCGCAGGGGACGCTGACCCACCTGTTTCCCACCCCCGAGTCCCTGAGTGCGTGCGCGCCGCACGTGCGGGCGCTACCCGCCCCGCGTGCCCTGGTGATGGACGCGCTCATCGCCGCGCTCGCCGAGGGCGAGATCGAGCTCGGGCTCGGCGCGGATCGGGAGCAGGCCCGCGCCCAGCTCGCTGCGCTGCCCGACCTGGGCGCCAGCGCGGGCGAGCTGATCGCGATGCGCGCCCTGGGTGATCCCGATGCGTTTCCGCCCAACGAACCTTCCCTGCGCGCCGCAGCCCACCGCGCCGGGGTGACCGGGACGCCTTCCCTCGACGACCGGTCGCCGCGATGGGCGCCGTGGCGGGCCTACGCCGCCGAGCACCTCTGGGCCGCCGCCGCGGAGGACCGAGACGTGGCCCGGTCGGGTCGAACGGGCCTCGAGCCGGACGAGGGGGAGTGAGATGTCGTCGGTGATGCAGAAGGCCGCCTTCGATGATGCGGCGGAGGACCGGCATGGGGGGGTCGCGAAGCGCTCGGTGAGTCTGGACGGGGTGACCGCCACCCGGGTGCGCTACGACCCCGGGGCGCGGTGGTCGATCGACATGGCTCCCGACGCGGGAAGCCCGACCTGCCCGTTGCCGCACGTGGCGGTCATGGTCGAAGGCACCCTGCGGGTGCGGATGGACGACGGCAGTGAGCAGGACTTCCACGCCGGCGAGGTGATGATGCTGCCCGGCGGGCACGACGCTTGGCCGGTCGGGGATCAGCCGGCGGCGTTCGTCGAGCTCTCCCGCGGCACCGACTACTACCACTAGATGCCGTCGGTCCCGGCCGGCCACCGAAGTCGCGGGCCGGGACCGGCCGGTGCGGCTCAGCGGGTGAGGTGGTCGCGGAGCTCGGCGTTGAGTCGGCTGGGGTACTCCTCGGGCAGCAGCAGGTGCGCGCCGGGAATCTCGGTCCGTCGGCGAACGTCGGGCAGGGTGCGGGCGAGCCAGTGCGACCAGGTGACGTCGAAGAAGATGTCGCCGGTGCCCCACACCACCAGGGTCGGCACATGCAGGGCCTTGAGCTCGTTCTCCACCGCGACGGTCTGGGCCGGGTCGAACGCGAGGATGAACGCTTCCAGCCCGGCGACGGTGTCCGGGCGGTCCAGGTAGGGCAGCAGGTAGGCGGTCACCGTGTCGTCGCTGACAGTGTCCGGGCGGGCGTACGCCCCGCCGAGCCCGTCGGCTGCGCGGTAGCGGTGCGGGTCGTCGAGCATCGCCTGCACAGTGGTGGCGAGCCCACCGTCGCGGACCATGTCGACGAAGCCGGCGAAGTCGGCCGGTGGCCAGTTGTCGTGCACGTCGCCGTTGGTCAGGGCCAGCGTGCGGACGCGGTCGGGTTCGGCGACCGCGAACAGCTGGGCGATGCCGGTGCCGGAGTCGTTGGCGATCAGGTCGACCTGCTCGATGCCGAGGGCGTCGAGGAACTCCGCGAGCATCCGGGCCTGCGCGGTGAACGAGTGGTCGCTGCCGCGGGCGATCGAGTGGCCGTGCCCGAGCAGGTCGACCGCGATGCAGCGCCGCAGGTCGGACAGGTCGTCGAGCTGGTGGCGCCACAGGTAGCTGTTGACGATCACTCCGTGCACGAACAGCGCGGCCGGTGCCTGCGGGTCGCCGGTCTCGATGTAGCCGACCTGCCCCGAGGGTGTGTCGACGGTCGTCCGCCGGGCCTCGTACTCGGTGACGTCCATGAGTGCTTCGGTCCTTTCCGGGTGAGTGAGCGGAGGGCGTCCGGGTCAGCGGGCGTTGTGGAAGATCACGCCGAGGACGTGGCGGTCGCCGGTGTGCACCGCGGAGACGCCGTGGCGCATCTGCACGCGGTGGTAGCCCCGGGCGCCCTGCTTGGGGCGGTTGCGCACCGGGAAGATCACGGCCTGGCCGAGGGCGGGGCGCGCGACCATGGGTCGGGACTGTTGGCGCGGGCGCTGCTCGACGAACACGCTCTCGCCGCCGGTGAAATCGACGTCGGGGGTGTTCAGCATGAACAGCACCTGCAGCGGGAAGGTCAGGTCGCCGTAGACGTCCTGGTGCAGGCAGTTGTAGCCGGTCGGGCCGTAGCGCAGCACCAGCGGCGTGGGCTTGTGCTGGCCGGCCGCGGCGCACGCCTCGACCAGCTCGGCGTGGGTGTCGGGCCACGGGTCCTCGCCGAGCACGCTCGCCCACCGGTTGGCGATCCGGGCCATCGGCGGGTAGAGCCGGGTGCGCAGCTGCTGCACCAGCGGGGGGAGCGGGTCGGCGAAGTACCGGTAGCGGCCCTCGCCGAACGAGAGCCGGGCCATGTCGACCGTGGAGCGGAAAGCGGCGTCGTCGTCGAACACGTCGATCATCTGCCGGCACTGGTCGGGGCTCAGCACCGGCGGGGTCATGGCGAACCCGTTGCCGTCGAGCTGCAGGGCCAGGTCGTCCCAGTCCAGGCGGTCGAAGGCCGGGAATGCCTCGTCCCGGGGCTCGGTGGTGACGGGCACGGCGGTCGGGCTCAACGTTCCTCCTGCTCGTGGGGAGTTCTCGGCGGGCTGTAGGCGGTGCCCGCAGCGTCTGTCGTGGGGTGGGACCCCGGCGGTGGCGGATCGGTTGCAGCCCGATCCGGGCGATCTCCCGTCGCCTCCCCGGTCGGACCCCGCTCTGCATGCGCCGATCCGGCCCCCCTGCCGGCCCAGCGGCGGTAGGCGTCGGGGAGGCAGACCGCGCAGGGGCGGTAGCCGGCGGCGCGTGCGGTGGCCTCGTCGGCGAAGAACACCCGGTGGCGGGCGTAGTGGCCGCGGGCGAGCCAGCGCAGTGCGCTGGGGCAGTCCAGCCGTCCGTAGATGCGGTGGCGGCGGTGCCCGCCCCACGCACCCGGTGTGCGCGACAGGTAGGCCCGGCCGTCCGCGCCGAGCAGACGGAAGGTGCGATCCGTGGCGTTCACCGGGTCGGGCGAGGTCATCGGGGGTTGCCGTCGTGGAGGCCGGAGACGCGAAGGGTCAGGTTGAGCCGCTCGCCGGCCTCGGTGCCGATGGGCGGCACGTCGCGCGCGGGCAGCAGCTTGGGCACGCCGTGATAGGCCAGGCGGTGCTCGCGGCCGAACACCAGCAGGTCACCGGAGCACAGTTCGATGTCGTGCCAGGGGCCGCGGCGGTGGTGCGGGCTGCCGATCCGGAACACGCACGCCGCCCCGAGGCTCAGCGACACCACCGGGTCCGATGCGTGTTCCTCGCGGTCCTGGTGCATCCCCAACCGGGCGTCGCCGCGGTAGGAGTTCACCAGCGCCACGTCCGGGTGGTACGCCGCGCCGGCGGCGGGGTCGTCGTAGGCGTCGGCGACGGCGTCCGCGCCGATCGCGGCCAGCCAGGCGGGGAAGGGCTGCACCGGCGAGCCGTCCTGGTCGTCGCGGGTGCGGCTGTAGCGGTAGGGAATCCAGTGCCAGCCCAGGCACACCGTCTCCACGCTCATCCGAGCCCCGCCGGGAAGGGTGGCACGCCGCGCCCCCGGACCCTGCCGGGCCCATCCGCGGGTGGCCTCGACCAGCATCCGCTGCGCGGGCAGACCGAGCCAGCCCGGGACGTGAACCACCCCGGGAGCGACGGCGCGCCGCTGGCGAGGGATCAGCTCGAGGGCAGTCTCACCGTCGTCACAGGTCATGGGCGCGGGCGTGCTCGCTGCTGAGCAGTCGCTGCTTGGTCTCGGGACCGAACAGGTACTGACCGGGGCTGCCGTCGCTGCGCACCACCCGGTGACACGGCACCAGCAGCGGCACCGGGTTGCGGGCCAGCACCGATCCCGCCGCGCGGACCGCCCGTGGGCTGCCGGCCTCCCTGGCCACCCACGCGTACGGGCGGGTCTCCCCGAGCGGGATCGTGCGGGTCGCGGCGAGCACGTCGTGCTCGAACGCCGACAGCCCCTCCAGGTCTACCTCCGGGGCAGCGCCCGGGCGTCCCCACAGCGCGTCGACCAGTCCCGACGGCGCGCTGTCGGCCCGGCGCAACGGCCGCCCGAAGCGGCGGCGGTGGGTCTCGAGGAACTGCTCGCCGGGCACCAATGCGCTCGTGCGCACGAAGCTGACCCCGCGGGTGGTGTAGGCGACCAGCACCGGACCCAGCGGGCTCTCGGTGCTCAGCCATCGGTCGAACAGCCGGTCGCGCAAGCTCTCGGCGAGCTCGGCGGGCGGCGGACTCGCGAGGCTCGCCAGCTCGTCGAGCAGAGCTGTCGATCGGGCGTCGTCGGTGTTGTCGTCGGTGTCGTTGTTGATCGTGTCGTTCATGGGTTGCTCCTCGAGGTGGCCGCGGTGTGGGCACCGTCGGGTGGGGTCATCAGGTCACGGAGCCGGCTCAAGCCGCGCGAGACGTGGGACTTCGCGGTGCCCGGCGGGCAGCCAAGGACCTCGGCGACCTCGTCGATGGGCAGGTCGACCACGTGGCGCAGCACCACCGCGGTGCGCTGAGCCTCGGACAGGCGGGCCAGCTGCGCGGCGAGCTCGTCGCTGGTCTCCCCGTCCTGGGCTCGGTCCTCGACGCTGCGCTCGGTGCTCGCGCGCTCGGGTAGCTCGCCGCCGTCCGCGCGAGGGCGCCGGGCCGCGTCCCGAACCTGGTTGCGGCGGGTGTTCACCACGATCGTGAGCAGCCACGCCCGCGGTTGGAGCTCCCGCAATCTGGTCGTGTCGTAGCCGCGTAATGCCCGGTAGGCGCGCAGGAACGACTCGGCGACCAGGTCTTCCGCGTCCGCACGCTGACCGGTGGTGCGCAGCGCGACCGCGTACGCCACCGCCTGGTGGGTGCGGACGAGCTGCGCGAAGCCCTCGTCGAGGTCGTCGACGAGGGCCTCACGCAGCTCGAGGAGCGCGTCGTCTGCCTCCCGGCCGTCGGGCGAATCCCCGGACGACGTCGTGGTCGCGTCGGGCGCTGTGCGCGCTCGGCGGGCCGTCGTGTTCATGCCGTGGTGAACACCGATCCCGCCCGGGGCGTTGCAGCGGACAAGGATCGATCCTCCCCCTCGCCGCAAAACACGGGTCAGCTCGCCGCCGGAAGGTCCGCGGCGGTCTCACGCTCGAGATCGAGCAGCGCGCGCTTGCGCTCCAGCCCACCGGCGTAGCCGGTCAGGTCACCGCTCGCGCCGAGAACGCGGTGGCAGGCGACCAGCACCAGCACCGGGTTGCGGGCCATCACCCCGCCGACCCGCCGCGCGCCCTGGGGGCCGGCGCCGGCGCGGACCGCCAGCTCGCCGTAGGTCGTGGTGCGCCCGGCCGGCACCTCCTGCAGGGCTGCCAGCACCCGCCGGTCGAACTCAGGGACAGAGCGGAGGTCCACCTGGACGGTGAACTCGGCCAGTGCACCTGCGAAGTAGGCGTCGAGCTCCTGGCATGCACGGCTCAGCCACAGCGACGCGACCTCCGAGTCGCCGGTCGGCCGGACCGCCTTCACCTGCTTCCAGGTCTTCCTCGGAGTGTCCTCGAAGGCGCAGAAGCTGATGCCGTGCTCCGTGGCCGACAGCGACAGCGGGCCGAGGACGGTCGGGTGGGTCGTCGAGGTAGTCACGAGTGCTCCTCACTCTGGAGCCGCGGCGCCGTGCCGGGCCGTCGGGATGGGACGCCCCTCAGGACCCCACTGCCGGCCCGCGGGTTGCAGTCCTGCCTAGGTCGTGAACCACGCCACGCCGAGCCGTCGATCCGGCGGAGCCTGCAACGAACCCGGGATATCGGGGTTCACCGGGACATGCAACACACCGAGCAGACACCCTGCGGCGACTGTGGGTCGACGCGAACCTGGATGGCCCGGCAGGTCGTCCACCACGGCGCCTGCCCGCACTACGGACGCGGCCGGAACACCCTCGACCGCGGTGAGCGACTCCTGTTCAGCCACCCCGACCTGATCGACATCGATCTCTTCGCAGCAGCCTGGTACGAGCTGCCGGAGCCGAGGTAGGTGACGAGCCAGGGCCTCCGTGAGCGGGGCGACGTGACACGGCTCGTGACAGGAACAAGGGTCAACCGTCGATGCTGTGGAGCACCGAGTGACCGTCCGCGGGGATGTTGTTGCTGGTAGAGGCCCTGGCCAACGCGGTCGTCCATCTTTGCAAGGCGGGGGTTGAGGGTTCGATTCCCTTCGTCTCCACCCATCTTGACCTGCGATGACGTTAACCTGACATGATCTTCCGTGTCCGGACGTGACGCGAATTGCGGCGGTGCTCGACGTCGACACCGGCCGCGTCACGTTGACAGCAGCCACAAGGTGCGGCTCCGCCACGTGCGCTGTGGGAACAGGACCCTTGGCAACGCCCCGAGCCCTGATCACGACGACAATGCAACGGGGCGATCGACCCTCGAGTGACCGGACGGCCCGGGTCGATACGATTCACGCCCTCTCGGTCAGGCGGACCGTGTTCGGCGCCGGGCGCGCGACGCTCGCAGGTTGGCAGTATTGCCGCAGGTCTTGACGTCGTGCCAGGTGCGGGTGGCGCCGGGTGATCCGTCGTAGAACGCCGCGCGGCAGGCGTGGTTGGCGCACGTCTTGAGCCGACGGAGCCGTCCCGTCCGCGACGCGATCACGAGCTCGGTCGTGACGAGCCCGGTGATCTGGTCCGCGCCGATGCCGTCGGGCGTGTAGATCGCACCGTCGCGTCGAAGGGCCACGGCGAGCGTGGCGGTCCGACCGAGGCCCGCCGTCGGGTCGAGCAGCCAGCGGCGGAGCTCGTCGCGAAGCTCGCGCAAGGGTTCGAGGTCGGACTCGCCGAGTGTCACGACGGGCGTGTCCGAACCGGTCTGCTCCGCCCAGAGCGCCACGGCGGCGTCCATCGAGCAGCGCGCCGAGGCGACGTCGCCGAGCAGGTCGGACACGCCCGACCCCGCGATCGGTGCGGTGTTCAGCACGTCCTGGGCGATCGAGAGGCCCTCGGGGGCGGCGTCCAGGCCCAGGCGGCGGGTGCTTCCGGGGTCGGCCACATCACGATCCTAACCACAGAAAGACATAGGCAGAATCAATCTGGCTATGTCAGGCTGGTGCGGCCCGCCCGGGACCGACGATCGGAGACAGACATGGACACCCCTCTCGCAGGCACGGCGGCGCTGGTCACCGGAGCGAGCAGCGGCATCGGCGCCGCGACCGCCTCGGGCCTCGCCGCGCAGGGCGCGAGCGTGGCGCTCGTCGCCCGCCGAAAGGACCGCCTCGACGACCTGGTCGAGACGATCCGCGCCGCCGGCGGCGACGCGATCGCGGTGGCCGCCGACATCACCGACCGCCGCCAGGCCGCGTCGGCGGTCGATCAGGCGGTCCAGGCATTCGGCCGCCTCGACACGCTGGTCAACAACGCCGGCGTCATGCTCCTCGGCCCGATCGAGGACGCGCCGGTCGAGGAGTGGGACCGCATGCTCGCCATCAACGTGCAGGGCCTGCTCTACACCACGCACGCCGCCCTGCCGCACCTGCTCGCCGCCGTAGAGACCGGCGACCGCCGCACAGCGGACATCGTCAACGTCAGCTCCGAGGCCGGGCGGACCTCCCGCGTCGGGATGGGCGTCTACAACCTGACCAAGCACGGTGTCGGTGGGTTCAGCGAGTCGCTGCGCCAGGAGGTCGCCGGCCGTCACGTCCGGGTCTCGCTCGTCGAGCCCGGCCCGGTCGCCACCGAGCTCTTCGGGCACATCCGTCCCGAGGTGCTCAAGGGGGCCGAGGGGACGTTCGGCACCACCAACCTCCTCACCGCCGAGGACGTCGCCGAGACGATCTCGTTCGTCGTCACCCGCCGGGCCGGGGCCGTGGTCAACGAGGTCCTGCTCCGCCCCGACGCCGCCCTATGACCGGACCGGACCCGGACGCCCCGAGCGGCGTCCGGGCCGGCCGGCTGCAACCCGCCCGCACGACCCCTCGAAAGGCAGCCATGAGCCACGCGACGACCACCCGTACCTGGTTCGTCACCGGAGCGACCTCCGGCATCGGACGCGCGTTGACCGCACTCGCCCTGCAGCGCGGGGAGCAGGTCGCCGCCGTCGCCCGTCACTCGGCGGCACTCACCGACCTGCACGCCGAGCATGGTGAGCGCCTGCTGCCCGTCGAGGCAGACGTCCGTGAGGAGCAGTCGGTGCGCCGCGCGGTCGAGGCCACCCTCGCGGCGTTCGGCCGCATCGACGTCGTGGCCAACAACGCTGGCTACGGGCTCTTCGGCGCCGTCGAGGAGGCAACCGACGTCCAGGTGCGCGCCGTGTTCGACACGAACGTGTTCGGGGTCCTCAACGTCCTGCGCGCCACTCTGCCTGTCCTGCGCCGACAGGGCAGCGGGCACTTGCTGGAGGGCTCATCACTCTACGGGCAGTCCGCGCACCCGGGCGTCGGGCTGCTCGCGGCCACGAAGTACGCCGTCGAAGGTCTGACCGACGCCCTCGTCGCGGAGGTCGCCCCGCTCGGCATCGCGGTCACCCTCGTCCAGCCAGGGCCCACCGCCAGTGCCTTCCTGACCAACCTCGACACGACCGGCACCCTCGCCGACTACGACGGCACGGTGCGCGCGGTGCAGAAGGCCCTCGCCGAGCGGCCCCCCGACGCGTTCTCCGCTCCCGAGCGCATCGCCGAGGGCATGCTCGCGGCGGCCGACGCCGACCGCCCACCGCTGCGCCTGGCCCTCGGAGCCTCGGGCGCGCGAGACATGCGGGCCGCCCTCGAGGCGCGCCTGGCCGAGCTCGACGAATGGCGCGCCGTCACCGACGCCGTCGACGCCTGACCCCGGCAGCCGCCACGACGAGGAGGACGACCGTGCTCACCCTCGGAACACGGGTACCGCTGGCTACCTGGCCCACCCCCGTGGAGCCCGCTCCGCGGCTCGCCCGTGCCCTTGGCCTGCAGCCCGATGACCTCCTGGTCAAACGGGACGACCTCACAGGGCTCGGCGGCGGCGGCAACAAGGTTCGCAAGCTGGAGTGGACGGTGGGCGCTGCGCTCGACCGCGGTGCCCACACCCTCGTTACCGCCGGCGCTCCGCAGAGCAACCACGCCCGGCTCACCGCGGCGGCCGCAGCCCGTACTGGCCTCGCCGCGGTCCTCGTGTTCCCCGGATATCCGGACGACGCCCCGGCCGCCGGGAACCTTGTCCTCGACGCACTGCTCGGCGCTCGGATCGTCTGGGCAGGCGACGTCGACCACGACGGGCTCATCGCGACCGCCGCGACCGTCGCCGCCGCTCCGGGGCACGCCCTCGTCCCGTTCGGCGGTTCCAGCCCGACCGGGGCCCTCGGCTACCGCGAGGCGGGCTTCGAGCTCCGCGACCAGATCTCGGACCTCGACACCGTCGTCGTCGCCCTCGGCTCTGGCGGCACGATGGCCGGGCTGGTGTCCGCGCTCGGGCCGGCATCCGTCCTCGGTGTCGACTCGGGTGCTGTCGACGACCCCCACGACGTCGTCGCCGGTCTCCTCGACGAGCTGCCCGCCCCGGCGGGCGGCGGGGAGCTCCGAATCCGCCGGGACCAGGTCGGCGACGGGTACGCCACCCAGACCGATGCGGTCGCACGCGCCATGCTGCTCGCCGCGCGCACCGAGGGCCTCGTCCTCGACCCCGTCTACACCGGCCGGGCCCTGGCCGGACTCGTTGCCGCCCTCGCCGACGGCACGATCCGTCCCGGGCGCCGCACGGTCCTGCTGCACAGCGGCGGTCTGCCTGGGCTGTTCGGCCATCCCCGGGCGCTCGTGCGCGCCGCAGCGTCCGGGCCCGGCTGCCCGGCGCCCACGCTGTGACAACCTCCGGGTCCACCACCCCTGCCGCGCCGCCTGCGCGGCGAGCCCCTGCCGCCGTGCTGGTCGTGGTACTGCTGGGCCAGTTCATGGCGGTGCTGGACACCACGATCGTCAACGTCGCCGCACCCACCATCCGCACCGACCTTCACGCCTCCGGGCCCGGCCTGGCACTGTCGGTCTCCGGCTACACCCTGAGCTACGCGGTGCTGCTGATCCTCGGCGCCCGCCTCGGCGACCGCTGCGGCCACAGCCGGATGTTCTGCACCGGTCTGCTCGCCTTCACCGCGACCTCGTTGCTGTGCGGCGTCGCGCCGACCACCGCCAGCCTGGTGGCGTTCCGCGTGGCGCAGGGCGCCGCGGCGGCGCTGATGGTGCCTCAGATCATGAGCCTCATCCAACGCACCTCCACAGGTGCCGCCCGGACCCGCGCCCTGTCGCTGTTCGCGGCGACCGTCGCCGGCGCCGGCATCCTCGGACAGATCGCCGGCGGCCTGCTCGTCAGCGCGGACGTCGCCGGCACCGGTTGGCGGCCCGTCTTCCTGGTCAACGTCCCCGTCGGCATGGGCTTGGTCGTACTCGCACGACGTGCCCTGCCCCGCGACGGAGGTGACCCCACCCGGCGTCTCGACCCGGCGGGCTCTGTGACGTTCGGCGTCGCCATCCTGCTGCTCGTCCTCCCGCTGGTCCTCGGAGACGAGGCGGGGTGGCCGACGTGGTGTCTCGTCTCGCTGGCCGGCAGCGCCGTCGCGGCCGGGGTGTTCCTGGCCGTCGAACGACGAGTCGAGACGCACGGCGGTTCGCCGATCCTGTCGCGGCGCGCGCTGCGGGCACCCGGCCTGGCCATCGGTGCCGTCGCGCTGCTGTTCGCGATGATCACCTACAGCAGCCAACTGTTCACCCTCGCCCTGCATCTGCAGTCCGGGCTCGGGGAGAGCGCCGCGCGCGCCGGCCTGGAGTTCGCACCCTCGGCCATCGGGTTCGCGACGACCTCCCTGACTTGGCAGCGCCTGCCCGCCCGCTGGCACCCTCGCGTCGCCCCGACCGGACTCTTCCTCGCGGTCCTCGGCTACGCGGGCTCCGTCGCGGTGCTCCACGACGGCTCACCGGCAGGCTTGTCCCTGATGGCGGTGCTGCTGGTCCTCGGCGCCGCCCTGGGACTAGGGGTCAGCCCGTTGGTCGGGATGACGCTTGCCCGTGTCCCCGTCGAGGACGCGGCCGACGCGAGCGCGGTGGTGGTGACGGTCTTCCAGCTCGGTCAGGTCGTCGGCGTCGCCACGCTCGGCAGTCTCTACCTCTCGCTCGCCGACGTGCCGGGCGCCGTGGTCTCCGCCCACGCGTACTCCTGGACGGCGACGGGCCTGGCCATCGCCGCCATCACCGCTGGCGGCTGCGCAACGCTTCTTGCCGCCCGCCGCTCCGACCCGGGGCACCAGGTCGTGAACCGACCATGACACGGCTCGTGACACGAAACGAGGGCTACCGGCGCTGCAGTAGAGCGCCGAGTGACAGTTCGCGAGGACGTTGCTCCTGGTAGAGGCCCTGGGCTAGGCGATCGCGCATCTTTGCAAGGCGGGGGTTGAGGGTTCGATTCCCTTCGTCTCCACCCACTGTGACCAGCAAGAACGGTCGACTAGATGATCGTCCGGGTCCGGACGTGGCACGAAATCGAGGCGGTGCCCTTCCGCTCGATACGTCGCCCATCAGGAGGGGTCGGCGGATCGCCGCTGCACGGACCACACCGGACGCGCTGGATGGCCGGAACCTCTGGTCGCTCGCTTCTCCCTCACCGAGCTCCAGCGCGCTACGGCGAGGGGGAAAGACGCGTGAGGCGCGCGAAGGCCAGCTGCGCGACGACGATCACGACCAGCACGGGCCACCGCCACCACGTCGGGTTGGTCAGTGTCGCGAGCAAGAAGACGAGGTCGAAGGCGATCAAGCTGCCGACGAGGACTCGTCCGGCGGCGCGCCCGGCCTTGGGGCTGAGAGCGACGTCGGGGACGGCGGTGTCGCGGTCTGAGCTGTCGGTCCCGGAGGGGCTTCGGCCGGGATTCACGACGGCCCTGCTCCCGATGCTGTCGGCGGCTCGGTGATCCCGAGGACTCGGTGCAGGGCGTCCTCGAGCGCCCGCTGCGCGTCGTCGTCGTCCCATTGGGCGTCGAGGTGGCGCCAGGCGACGAAGCCGTCGGGGCGGACGAGGACGGCGCCGGCGTCGTGGACCTCGCGCAGGCGATCCCAACCGCGGTAAGGGTCCTCCGTGCCCTTCGCGCCGACGACGACCGCGTCGAGGAACGGCAGGTCGAGCTTGCGGACCGCGGCGACCCACGCCTGCCCGGCGAATCCGGTGAGGAGGGTGAACTGGCCGTGCCCAGTGACATCGAGGGTCGAGGTGCGCCGTCCGCGGGCGTCGACGAGCCAGGTGTGGGGGACCTTGGCGCCCGGCCTGGTGGTGGCCTGCAGGTAGAGCTCGGGGTCGCAGGGCCACTCCTCCGGGGCGGCGTTGGGATCGGGAACGACGGCGGTGGAGGTGTAGCGCTGGTTGAGCTCGACGCCCTGGGCGTTGAACTCGTGGTTCTTGAGCTCGAGGGCCTCGGTGAGCGCGGCGCGCACCTCGACGCCGGCCGGGGAGGGGTCGCGCAGCTTGGCGAGTCCGGCGGCGATGGGGTCCGCCTCGCCCTCGGTGCGGAAGCAGTCGTTGAGCGGGGCGTAGTCGACGCGCGACTGGTTGGCGCGGGCGACGATCTGCTCGCCGACGGGGCGGCGCTCGTCGTCGTAGGTGTCGAGAAGATCGGGTCCGGCCCAGCCGCGGACGGCGTAGGCGAGTTTCCAGGCCAGGTTGTGGCCGTCCTGGATGGAGGTGTTGGAGCCCAGTCCGCTCGACGGTGGGTGGCGGTGCACGGCGTCGCCGCCGCAGAACACGCGGCCCTTCGACCACTGGGTGACGTTGGCCTGGTTCACGTACCAGGGCGCGCAGGACACGATCTCGATGTCCTGGTCGGGGTCACCGATCAGTTCGCGAATCTTGGCGGTGACGCGCTCGGGGTCGGTGTCGGGGTCGCCGTCGGCCATGTCGTAGCCCCAGCCGGCGATCCAGTCGTCCCAGGGGCGGATGGCGCGCAGCAGGCCCATGCCGATCTCGCCGAAGCTGGCGCCGGGGCGCATGAACCAGTGCAGGATGCTCGGCCGGTGCTCGACGTGACGTGAGAGGTCGGCGCGGAAGCGGGTGTAGAGGGTGCCGGCGCGGGCGATGGTGCCCTCGATGGGCAGGTCGAGGTCGGCGACGACCTGGGAGCGGGCGCCGTCGGCGCCGACGAGGTAGCGGGCGCGCAGGTCGTAGGTGCGGCCGTCGAGGGCGTTGGCGAGGTGGACGGTGACGCCGTCGTCGTCCTGGTCGAGGCCGCGGTACTCGGTGTTGAAGTCGAAGATGCAGCCGCGCTCGGCGGCGGCGGCGACCAGCACGGGCTCCATGTAGGGCTGGGGGATGTCGGCGAGCGGGCAGGGGCTGCCGAGGACGTAGTCGCCGTGTCGGTCGTCGCCAGTGCCCCAGGTGCGTAGCCGGGCGATCTCGTCGCCGGTGAGGCTGGTGGCGAACAGGGTGTCGCCCATCAGCTCCCACGGGGTGGCGTGCTTGAGGGCTTCCTGCTCGACGTCGAGGTCGCGCAGGACCTCGAGGGTGCGCTGGTTGGTGATGTGGGCGCGGGGTCCGTTGGCTACCCAGTTCCAGCGGGTGACCGTGCGGACCCGGATGCCGTAGGTGGCCAGGGCGAGAGCGGTGGCGATGCCGAAGGGTCCGGTGCCGATGACCAGGACGTCGGTGTCGAAGCCGTCCGCGTCCGGTCCGGCGACGACACGGGCGCCGGGTGCCTCGGAGGTGAGGGCGCCCTGGGGCAGTCGGCCGGTGTAGGTGCTGGGAGTGGTGGCTGGCATGGACATGACGTCTCCAGGTCGTGCTCGAGGAGGTCTTCGGAGGTGGCGCGGCGGTGTGGTCGCCGCAGCTCAGAGGTCGGTGATCTTGATGCCGGCGTGGACCTTGTAGCGGCGGTTGATCGCGATGAGGTTCGCGGTCAGGCACTCCACCTGGTAGGCGTTGCGCAGCCGTCCGCCGTAGATCCCGCGCATGCCGGGGATGGCGTCGGCGAGGGCGCGGACGACGTCGGTGGCGTCGCGGTCGTCGCCCAGGACGAGGACATCGCAGTCGACCTCGGACTGCTCGAGGTCGGCGAGCAGTACCGCCGAGACGTTGTGGAACGCCGCCGTGACCCGGGACTGCGGAAGGAGGTGCTCGGCCTGCTGGGCGACGCTGCCCTCCTCGACCGGCAACGGGTACGGACCCTTCTTGTCGAACCCGATCGGGTTGACGCAGTCGACAAGGATCTTGCCCGTCAGTGGTGCAGCCAGCCCGTGCAGCGTCTCGGCGTGCGACTCCCACGGGATCGCGGCGAGCACGACGTCGGACTCGGCGGCGCAGGTGGCGTTGTCGGTGCCCCGAACGTGGTCGACACCGGTGGCCTCGCGGTATTCCTTGGCGGCGACCTCGGCGCGACCGGCGTCGCGGGAACCGATGACGACGCTGATGCCGGCACGAGCCCAGTGCAGGGCCAGGCCCGTGCCCTGGGCGCCGGTGCCGCCCAGCACCCCGACGGTGAGCGTCGTCGGGTCGATCGGTGCCGTCACGCGGCACCCCGCTCGGTCACGAGGTCGAGCGCGACGTCGACGATCATGTCTTCCTGGCCGCCGACGAGCCCGCGCCGTCCGATCTCGGCGAGGATGTCGCGGGTGTCGAGCCCGTAGTGGGCGGCGGCGTTCTCGGCGTGGCGCAGGAAGCTGCCGTAGACGCCCGCATAGCCGAGGGTCAGCGTCTCGCGGTCGACACGCACCGGCCGGTCCTGCAGCGGGCGAACGAGGTCGTCGGCCGCATCCTGCAGGGCGAACAGGTCGCAGCGGTGGGTCCAGCCGTGGATGTTCGCGACGGCGACGAAGGCCTCGATCGGGCAGTTGCCGGCGCCGGCGCCTTGACCGGCGAGGGAGGCGTCGACGCGGGTGACGCCGTTCTCGACGGCGACGACGGAGTTGGCGACCGAGAGCGAGAGGTTCTCGTGGGCGTGCATGCCGATCTGGGTGACCGGCTCGAGGACGTCGCGGTACGCGCGGATGCGGTCGCGGACGTCGTCCATGGTGAGGCGGCCGCCGGAGTCGGTGACGTAGACGCAGTGGGCGCCGTAGGACTCCATGAGCTTGGCCTGCCGGGCGAGCTCCTCGGCGGGAGCCATGTGGCTCATCATGAGGAAGCCGGAGACGTCCATGCCCAGCTCGCGGTCGGTGGCCACGTGCTGGGCGGCGACGTCGGCCTCGGTGGCGTGGGTGGCGACCCGTACCGAGCGCACCCCGAGGTCGTAGGCGCGACGCAGCTCGGCGATGGTGCCGATGCCGGGCAGCAGCAGCGTGGTCAGCACCGGGCTGTTCTCGGCGGCGTCAATCGCCTCGGCCGCGGCGCTGATCCATTCCCAGTCGGTGTTCGATCCGGGCCCGTAGGTCAGGCTCGCGCCGGCGAGCCCGTCGCCGTGGGAGACCTCGATGGCGTCGACGCCGGCGTCGGCCAGGGCGCGGGTGATCGTGCCGACGGTCTCGGGGGCGAGGCGGTGGCGGATGGCGTGCATGCCGTCCCGCAGGGTCACGTCCTGGACGTAGAGGTTCGGGGTGCTCATGAGGCGCTCCGGGTGGCGAGTTCCTCGCCGACGCGCAGGGCCGCCGAGGTCATGATGTCGAGGTTGCCGGCGTAGGCCGGGAGGTAGTGCGCGGCGCCCTCGACCTCGAGGAACACCGACACCTGGTGGGTCGGGCGGTGCTCGGAGGCGGCGTGCTCGCCGATGAGGGTGTGCAGTGGCTGGTCGTCGGGGACGGGCCGGACCTGGACGGCCTGCTTGAGGCGATAGCCGGGGACGTACTCGGCGACGGTCTTGACCATCGCCTCGACCGCTGCCGTGAGCTCCGCGGCGAGGACCTGCTCATCCGGCGGGTTCGTGGCGTCGCCGACGAGGCAGAGCACGGTGTCGCGCATGATCAGCGGCGGGTCGGCGGGGTTGAGGACGATGATCGCCTTGCCGCGCTCCGCGCCGCCGACATGCTCGATCGCGGCCGCGGTGGTCTCGGTGAACTCGTCGATGTTCGCCCGGGTGCCGGGGCCGGCGGACTTCGAGGCGATCGAGGCGACGATCTCGGCGTAGGGCACCGGGGCCACCGAGGAGATCGCGGCGACGATCGGGATCGTGGCCTGGCCGCCGCAGGTGACCATGTTGACGTCGGTGACGTCTCCGGCGTCGACCAGCGACTCGAGGTTCACGGGCGGCACGACGTAGGGGCCGATCGCCGCGGGCGTGAGGTCGACCAGGCGCTTGCCGTGCGGGCGCAGCAGCTCGGCGTTGGCGACGTGCGCCCTGGCGGACGTGGCGTCGAAGACGATGTCGGTGTCGTCGAAGCCCTCGAGCTCGACGAGCCCCTGGGCGCCGGTGTCGACCGCGGCGATGCCGAGGCGCCTGGCCCGGGCGAGTCCGTCGGAATCGGGGTCGATGCCGACCAGTGCCGCGACCTCGAGCTTCTCGGAGAGCCGAACGATCTTGAGCATGAGGTCGGAGCCGATGTTGCCCGACCCGATGATGGCGACCTTGGTGGTGGTCATGAGTGCTCCTGGGAGGAGGGGGTGAAGCGGGCGGCGACGGAGCCCAGGCCGGTGATGTCGGCCCGGAAGGTGTCGCCGGCGGCGACCGGCACCATCGGGCCGAGGGCGCCGGCGAGGATCACCTGGCCGGCGCGCAGCGGGTCGCCGAACCGGACCGCCGTGGCGGCGAGCCAGGCCAGCGCCCGGAGCGGGCTGCCCAGGCAGTCGGCGCCGTGTCCGGCGGAGACCTGCTCCGCATCGGCCGTGTCGCCGCGCGTCATGGTCATCGACACTGCGGCGAGGCCGGCGTCGAGGTCGGGCCCGAAGAGGTCGGGCTCGGCACGGTCAGTGCCGAGCACGTAGAGCCCGGACGAGGCGTTGTCGGCGACCGTGTCCCCGAAGGAGATGTCCCACCCGGCGACGCGGGAGTCCACGATCTCCAGCGCCGGGACCACCGCGGCGATGGCGTCGGCCAGCTCCTCGGCTCGGAAGGTCCCGTCCGCGGTGGGGCTGTGCAGGTCCTGTGCCAGCACGAAGGCGACTTCGGCCTCGATCTTCGGCTGGAGCAGCCTCGTGGTCTCCACGCCGCTGCCCGTGGCGTCGGCGGTGACGTCCATGTCGGCGTAGAGCACGCCGAAGTCGGGCTGATCGACCCCGAGCTGGGCCTGGACGGCCGGCGCGGTGAGACCGATCTTGCGGCCCGTGACGCGGCGTCCGGCGGCCAGTGCGCGCTCGTGGAGGACGCTCTGGACCGCGTAGGCGGCGCGCACGTCGTCGCGCCCGATCAGGTCGCGCACCGGCGGGCACGGCTGGCGCTCGTCGGCGGCGGTGATCAGTCGGGCGGCCGCGTCCTCGACGGCGGCCTGGTCGACGTGCGCGGTGGAGCTGGGGGACGGCACGGAGGCGTCCTTCCTGACAGATATCGGGTGGGACCGGCGGCGGCCCGTCCCCGGAGCGGGGCGACCGGGGACGGGCGTCTCCTGGTCAGTCCTCGAGGAAGTCCAGGACGAGGTCGGTGAAGTGCTCGGACTGCTCCCACTGGGGCCAGTGGCCGGCCCCGGTGATGACCTCGAAGCGCGCGTTGGGGATCTTCTCGGCCATGTCCATGCCGGTCTTGGCCGGTCCGGACGGGTCGTCGCTGGTCCAGACCACGAGGGTTGGTCCGGGCACGGCGGCGAGGTCGTCGTCGGTGACCATGTTGCGGCGGCGGATGTCGGGGTCCTGGAGGCACAGGATGTGCCGGGCGGACTCCGCGTAGCCGGGGCGGGCGTAGAGGGTGCGCCGGACGTCGACGAGCTCGTCGGTGACGGTGGCGTTGTCGGCCATCAGCCACTCGAGGCGGGCCCGCACCTGCTCGGGGGTCGGGTCGTCCGCCGCGGCCTGGGAGAGGCTGCGGATGCGCTCCATGACCTCAGGTGTGGCCATGGTGCCGCCGGGGGTGTTGAGCACGCTCTTGGCCACTCGCTGCGGGTGGGCAGCGGCGAACTTGATCGCCACCCAGCCGCCGAGGGACTCCCCGTTCAGGTGGGCCTTCTCGACACCGAGCTCGTCGAGCAGCCCGGCCAGGTGCTCGACGTAGGTGTCGAGCTCGAGGTCGGCCTTGGCGTGGGTCGTGCCGCCGTGACCGGGGAAGTCGTAGGCGACCACGTGGTAGCGCTCGGCGAAGCGGGCGATGTTGTGGGTGTAGGCCTCGAGGTGCCCGCCGGTCCCGTGCATGAGCACGAGCGCTTCCTGACTGCCCTGGCCGGCTTCGAGAACACGGGTGTCCCAGTCACCGACCTGGACCCACCGCACGGTGTGCGGAACGAGCTTGAGGGTGTTCCAGATGGAGAGCTTCTCGGTGTCCGCTGCGGTCACGCCGGCACCGCCGCCCTCTCCAGCGCCGCCTCGACCTCGTTGACCGTGACGACCTCGCCCAGCAGGCCGAAGGTGTCGAGGGTGGCCTGGTGGGCCTCGTCGGAGGCCGCGGAGCAGGCGTCGGATACGACGATGGTGCGGTAGCCGAGGTTGACGGCCTCGCGGGCGGTGCCCTCGACCGAGACGTTGGTGGCAACACCGGCGAGCACGACGGTCTTGATGCCCTTGCCGCGCAGAAGGACGTCGAGCTCGGTGCCGTGGAAGCCGGTGAGGCGCTGGTGGTCGACGACGTGCTCGCCGGGCTGCGGAGTGAGCTCGGGGACGATCTCGGCGCCGGGCTTGCCGTCCTCGACTGCGCCGGTCTGGGCAACGACGCCGAGCAGCGGGCAGTTGACGACGAGGTCGGGGTGGCCGGGCTTGAACACCACGCGGGTGTAGACCGGGGTGGCGCCGGCGGTGCGGGCGGCGTCGAGGAGCCGCCCGACCTGGCGGATGATCTGTCCGCGTTCGACGCCCTCGCCGAAGAACTGCCCGAAGGCGCCCTCGTGGGTGACGACGTCGTTGATCATGTGCACGGCCACCACGGCGGTCGTGCGGGGGTCGAGTTCCATCGTCGGACCTCTTTCTGCTGGTGGTGGGTCGGCCTGCTCAGAGGCGAGCGATGATCGAGTTGCCGATGTTGTCGATGTCGGTGGTGGCCCGGAACGGGTTGGAGATGAACACCGAGACGATGTCGACGCCGTTCTCGTACATCAGCTGGGTCTTCTCCAGCAGCTGGTCGGGGGTGCCGTAGAGGCACCAGTAGTCGACGAGCTCCTTGGTGATCAGAGGCCGGTGGCTGGGGTCGAGCCCGCGCAGATACTTCGACCACACGTCGAGGTGGTGCGGCGGGTTCGGGTCGTTCGGGTCACCGAGATAGGCCATGGCGGCCTTGGCGGAGGCGTCGACGATGGGCTGGCCGAGCTCCTCGACGTGCTGGGCCATGAGCCCGGAGTTGGTGATGCAGGAGCTGATCGGGCCCGAGCCGAAGCCGTTGTCGACCGCGTCCTGCCAGTCCTCGCCGTTCTCGAGCTGGTAGAACCACGCCAGCCCGGCCAGCTTGACCGAGCCCGGCGGGCGGCCGGCGTCGGCGACGCCCTTGTCGATCTCGCGGCGGATCAGCTGGATCATCTCGGGCTGCGGCCCGAGGCAGTAGCAGATGACGTCTGCGGTCTGGGCGGCCAGCCGCAGCCCGCGAGGCCCGCCGGCGGCCATCCAGGTCTTGATCGGGTCGGAGTCGTTGTACCAATAGCCGTTGTGGTCGAGGAACTCCACCTCGCGGGTCTCGCCACGCCACGTGAACTCGGTCCGCTCGCCCGCCATGAGCTTCTGCGACACGCGGACCGCCTGGTCGAGGTCCTTGATCGTCGCCGGCGCCGAGCCCATCGAGCGCAGCGCGTTGTTCGCGGTCCCGATGCCCATGAACGTGCGGCCCGGGGCCAGCGCGTTGAGGGTGGCGTGGGAGTTGGCGGTGACCGGGGCGATGCGGGTCAGCGGGTTGGTCACCCACGTCCCGAGGTTGATCGTCGAGGTCTGCTGGGCCGCCAGGGCGAGGTATTGGTAGGGGTCGGAGAACAGCAGCGGGCCGTCCCCGACGCCGAAGTGGCTGGCACCCAGGTCCTCGGCCTGCTTCACCAGCCCGACCGAGTCGATCTTCGCGCAGGTTCCTACGCAGAACTCCATGACTGCTCCTTCGCCGGTCCGCTCGTGGTGAGCGGCCCGTCCTGAGATGGGAGATCGGCGCGTCAGGCGCCGGTGGTGGTGCTGTGGGCGCTGGCCATGGCGAGGTGGGCCTGGCCGGTGGTCGGGGTGGCGGTGGTGACCGCGAACCCGGCGATCCACTCGCGGATCGGTTCGTAGAAGCGGGTGCCGACCTCGTAGGGGCCGGCGGCGGCGAGCGCGGCGTAGGCCGCGATCCAGGTGCGGACCTCGTGCGAGGAGTTGCCGGCCTGTTCCTGGAACCAGGCGTTGCTCCAGCCGTCCACGTCGGCCAGGCGGCCCGAGGCCAGGGTGTCGAGGACGAGCTGGTCCCACTCGGGATTGAGGTCCTGCAGCGTCGTGGGGTCCTCGGCGAAGCGTTGACCGGTGACGATCACGCGCTCCTGCCGGGCGGCACGGGCTTCCGGGGTCGGGTTGCGGCCGTCGATCAGGCCCTCGGCCACCTCGGGGGTGGCCGAGGCGAGCTGGGGGACCGGTGGGTCGTGCGACAGGCCGCCGGAGGCGAGCAACAGCACGCGGCGGTCCAGGCCGGCAGCGAACCGGCCGATCGCGTCGCCCAACAGCCGGGCACGGCGCGCCGGTCCCAGCGGTACCGCGACCCCGTTGATGAACACGGGGATCACCGGTGGGCAGCGGTGGAAGCCGCCGAAGAGGAACTCCAGGGGCTGCACGAGCCCGTGGTCGACCTTCATCCGCTCGGAGACCGCGACGTCGACCTCGGCGTCGAGCACCGCGCCGGCCATCGCCAGGGCGGTGTCGTGCTCGACCGGCAGCGGGCCGGCCACGGTGTCGTAGTCGCCGATCGAGGTCGCCGCGGTGCCGATGCAGAACGGCGGCATCAGGTCGTAGAAGAAGCCGTTGTAGTGGTCCGGCCCGATCACGACCACCAGGTCCGGGTCGTAGGCGGTGACGAACGCCCGGGCCTCCTCGCGGGCCACGTCGACCCGCGCCCGCACCTCACTGCGAGGCTCGTTGAGGCTCAGCAACGGTGAGTGGGACATAGCGCACAGGGCCAACGCCATGGCGGCCACCTCCACAAACGGGAGCCAGAGGCTCCCCGTCGAGCAACTGAAATGCTAGCGTGCCAGTGGAAGGTAGCGCGGGCCTCTCCAGGCCCACAACCCCCACGTTCTGAGGAGCCGCGATGCCTGCGGACGACGCTGAACCGGCCTTCGGTCGTCGCTACGGTGGGCTCGTGAGCGTTCCTGATCCGTTGCCGTCACCGGGCTCGACCCGGCGCCCGAGGCTGGCGTCAGCAGCGACGGGTGGTCGGCGCCCCACGGGGTCTCGGCTCGCGTCGGTGGTCTACGACGGGATCAAGGAGAGCCTGCTCGAGGGCGACCACCAGGCCGGCGAGCGTCTCTCGGTCGAGCAGATCGCCCAGGCGCATGGAGTCAGCAAGCAGCCCGTGATGGACGCGCTACGGCGCCTCTCGATCGATGGTCTCGTCGAGATCATTCCCCAGGTCGGGGTCGAGGTCGCTCGCTACGCCCCGGAGGAGATCGACGACTTCTTCGAGCTGTTCGCCAGCGTCGAGTCCACCGCCGCCGGCCTCGCCGCCTCGCGGCGAACTGGCGCTCAGCTCCGAGAGCTCGACACGGTCGGTGCCCGCATCGAGGCCCTCACCCACGCGGATGACCCTGCCGAGCGCTCTCACGGCTACCGGGTCGCCAACCGCGAGTACCACGGCGTCATCCACACCATGGCCCACTCGCGGATCATCGTCGACTACGCCGCCAGACTCTGGGACCTCAGCGACTTCCTGATCAACACCGGGCCCTCGGACCTGCCGCTGCACAGCGCCCTCGAGCAGCGCCACGCTGATCACGAGGCTGTGCGCGAGGCCCTCCACGAGCGCGATCCGGACGCCGCGGCGCGGCACATGAAGCAGCACATCCTCGACACCGTCGGGATCATCCGCAGCGAGCGCACCGGCACGGCCTGACCATCGAGTCCCCAGCACCGCTGACGACGTGGCACGCCTCGTGGCACGAAACGAGGGCTAACGGCGATGCCGGGGAGCATCGAGTGACGGCCCGCGATGACGTTGTTGCTGGTAGCGGCCCTGGTCAACGCAATCGTCCATCTTTGCAAGGCGGGGGTTGAGGGTTCGATTCCCTTCGTCTCCACCCATCTCGACGGTCGGCCATCAGTGCCGGGCGCGGGTCGAGGGTTCGGTTGCCTTCGTTTCCACCCGGCCTCCATGCGCTCCCCCTCGGCCAGCGCGGCGACGCCGGCCTCGCCGCCCGTGGCGACCCCTGCCGCGCGGCGTCCACCCCACGCTCACCTGGTCGAGCGCGTCAGGCGCACATTCGCCGCGAGGTCGTCTGCCGATCCCCGGAACCGTCATCCGCGCGGACGGGAACCGGCTCGATGCTTCCCGTCGGGTCGCCGACGTTCGTGGACTCGTTCCGGGCGTGGTTCGACGGCGATGCCGGGCTGTGGTGGCGGTGCCATTCCGCGGCGTGCCAGACGAGGACGGCCGTCTGGTCGAGTAGTGGGGCGATTCGGTTGCTCATCGTTGCTCCTGTAGTTCCTCGGGTGGTAGGCGCCGAGACGTCGCCCTGACGAGGTGCCGTCGCGGCTGTCGGTGGCCAGCACGGAGTCGCCGCTCGGGCGGCCGCGGCGAAACCCTGGCGCAGTCCGTTGGAGCGGCCGGTGGTAGGCCGATGCGTGGCCGTACGGCTCCGGTCGTGAGGGTTGCGAGCTATCTGACGGAATCGTGGGCCGGCGAGGCCAGGGCCTCGAGGCGTGCCGCGCTCGAACTACCTGGCTCGACGGTATAGACCGAGAGGTGCTGGCCCGGTGCGCTGACGACGGTCAGCGACTCGAAGTGCAGTGCGATCTCACCGACGTCGGGGTGCCGGAAGCGCTTCACCTCCGTCGTGCGGGGGCCGACGTCGTGCTCGGCCCAGAGCGCGGCGAACGCGGGGCTGCGCACCGACAGCGCGCCGACCACCTGTTCGGTGCGCTCGACTGCGGCGGGCGCCGCAGCACGCAGGTTGCGCGCGGCGGTGCGGGCGACCTGGTCCCAATCGAGGTAGAACTCGCGGGCGACCGGGTCGAGGAAGATCATCCGGAGCAGGTTGTCGAACGCCGAGAAGCCCCGGTAGACGGCCTGCGCGAGCGCGTTGGCGGCCAGCACGTCCTGACCCGGGCCGACGACGAATGCCGGAACGCCTGCCATCTGGTCCATCAGGCGCTGCAGCTCCGGGGCCACCCGGGTGACCGGCGCGCTCGTCGGGTGCAGGTCGGGGAAGCCGATGCGCAGCAGGTGGGCGACGGCGGCGTCGTCGAGGTGGAGGGCACGGGCGATCGCGATCAGCACCTGTCGCGACGGGTGCCGTTCGCGGCCCTGTTCGAGGCGCACGTAGTAGTCGGTGCTGACTCCGGCGAGCAGGGCGACCTCCTCGCGCCGCAGCCCGGGGACCCGGCGCGCGGGGTCGGGCGAGCGATCGGCGAACTCCGCCGGCACGAGCGCCCGACGCGCCCGGAGGAACTCGCCGAGCTCATTGCCGTGATCCATGAACTCGAAGCTAACCGCGCGTCGGCCCGCCTGCCTGGGTGCGCCGCACCCACCCACCTCGACGGATCCGCTCCTACTTTCGATCGTGATGAGCGGGAGGAGCACAGCGATGCCGAGCGACGAGATGAGGGCCGTGCGGATTCACGGCTTCGGCGACGAGTCGGTGCTGGCGGTGGAGACCGCGCCGGTTCCCGAGCCCGGCCCTGGGGACGTCCTGGTGCGAGTCCATGCGGCGGGAGTCAATCCGGTGGACTCGCTCGTCCGGCAGGGGGTGTTCACGGTGTCGGATCGCCCGCTCCCGTGGATTCCGGGCTGGGACTTCGCGGGGACGGTCGTCGCCGTGGGCTCCGCGACCACCAGGTGGTCGGTCGGAGATGTCGTCTACGGTCGGCCGTCCCTGGCGCGGGACGGGAGCTACGCTCAGTACCTCGCGGTCGATGCCGGCGAGATCGCGGCGATCCCGCGCGCCCTGTCCTCGGAGTCCGCCGCCGCCGTCCCGCTGGTGACGCTGACCGCGTGGAAGGCCCTGTTCGACCTCGGCGGGCTCGGGTCGGGCGGGACCGTCCTGGTCCATGCCGGCGCCGGGGGCGTGGGGACGATGGCGGTCCAACTGGCGCGCCACCGAGGCGCCAAGGTGGTGGCGACGGCGTCGGGCGACGGCATCGAGCTCGCGCGGTCGCTCGGTGCCGACGAGGTCGTCGATCACCGCAACGAGGACTTCGCGGCGCGCGGCCGGTTCGCCGACGTCGTGCTCGACACCGTCGGTGGCCGGACGCTGGAGCGCTCCTACGGGGTCGTGGTCCCGGGCGGCACGCTGGTCACGATCGCGGGCGTGCCCGACGTGGCGACGGCGGCCGGGCTCGGGATCACCGCGCAGACGTTCGTGCTCGACTCGAACGGCCCCCGGCTCGCCGACATCGCCGGACTGATCGACGGGGGTGACCTCCGGCCGGTGGTCACCCGCGTGTTCGACCTCGACGAGGTCGCTCAGGCGCATCGCCTCATCGACTCGGGCCGGACGCGAGGAAAGGTCGTACTCCGTGTCCCCTGACCGGATCCTGGTGGCCGGGGCCGGCGCGATCGGTTCGTTCTTCGGTGCCCAGCTCGCCGCGGCCGGGCGGAACGTGACCTTCCTGGTCCGCCCGGCCCGGCGGGCGGCCCTGGCGAGTGGCCTGTCGGTCGACAGCGCGGTGGCCTCCGCGGAGCTGGCGCACCCGTGCACCCTCACCGCGGCCGAGCTCGGCTCGGAGCAGCCGTTCGGTCTGGTCCTGGTGGCGTGCAAGGCGTTCGACCTCGACGCGGTCGCGCGGGAGATCGAACCCGTGGTGCGTCGGGGCGCGGTGGTGCTGCCACTGCTCAACGGCATGCGTCAGCTCGACGTGCTCGACGAGCGTTTCGGGGCCGACGCGGTGGCCGGTGGCACGTGCTTCGTGTCGGTCCGCCGCGACGACGACGGCACGATCCGCCACCTCGGTGGTGGTGCGCGGTTGACCTTCGGCGCCCGCGGCCCGTTGCGCCTTCCGGTCGACGACCTCGAGGCACTGCTGACCTGCCCCGGCTTCACGGTGCACCGCTCGTCCGAGATCGCCGCCGAGATGTGGGCGAAGTGGGTCTTCATCGCGGCCGCGGCCGGGGCGACCGGACTGGTGGGCGGTTCGATCGGGGAGCTCGTTGCGGCGGGCGGGTCCTGGATCGCCGCGCAGCTCGTCGCGGAATCCGCGGCGATCGCCGCGGCGCACGGCTTCCCGCAACCCGAGGAGGCGCTGGCCGTCGCTCGGAAGACGGTGACCGAGCCCGGCTCCGAGCTGGTCCCCTCACTGCTCCAGGACCTCCGCGCGGGCCAGCGGACGGAGGCGGAGCACGTCCTCGGTGACCTGATCGCCCGCCGCCCGGACCCGTCGCCAGGCCTGCTCGACGCGGCGCTCGTGCGGCTGCGCGTCCACGAGTCCGCCCGGTCGGGCGGCTGACCTCACGGCCGCGTCGTCCTGGTCGACCAGGTCATCGATCCTTGCCGAGCTCGCCGAGGCGGGTGGCCGAGAGCCGGGCCCGTGACGCAGATCGACAGGCGGCCTTTCTCGGTGAGGTCGCGTCGGCGTCGGGGCCGAACGGCGCCCTCATGCCACGCCGCGAGCGGCCGGGCGTCGTCTACTCCGTGATCGTCCTGGTACTGGTCCGGACGGGTCAGGCCGGGATGTACTTCCGCCGGGCGTCCGTGCGCCGCGGTGGAGGGGCCGCGACCAGGCGCCGTGCCACTGGTGAGGAGAGCCCGTGACGGTGCAGCTGGCGTTGGACCTGTCCTTCTGGCAGTGGGTCCTCGCGATCCTGTTCATCCTCGGCGTCGGCCTGGTCTCCGGGCGGATCCTGGGGATCGCACGCGGCTTCCGCCGCGCCACGGTCGCCGGCGTGCTGGGCACGCTCATCGGCCTCGTCACGGCCGTCGCGGTGCTCGGCGACACCGCCGGCGAGGCGACCTCGTCGGTCCTCGTCGTGGTCTTCGCCTTCGGTGTCCTCGCGACGATGGTCGTGAGCATCGTCCTGGAGGTCGTGCTCCGCCGCCGTCCGCCCGGACGACGCCCGAGCCTGCGGGTGCGCGTGAGGACGGCCACGACCATCGTCGGCCGCCTCGTCGAGGTCCTCGGCATCGCACGCCGGCACGGCCTCGCCGGACGCCGGCCCACGTCGCGCGCCGCGCTCGCGACGCCCGACGGCGCCCTGCGGGTGAAGTCCTTCCTCGAGGACTGCGGCGGCATGTTCGTCAAGTTCGGCCAGATCGCCTCGACACGGGCGGACCTGCTGCCGCCGGCGCTCATCGTCGCGCTGAAGGAACTGCAGTCCGACGTGGCGCCGGTCCCGGTCGCGCAGGTGCGTGCCACGCTCGAGCACGAGCGCCGGGCCGGCGTGGACGAGGTCTTCGCGTACTTCCGCGACGAGCCGCTCGCGGCCGCGTCGATCGGGCAGACACACCTCGCGCAGACCCGCGACGGCCGCGACGTCGTGGTCAAGGTGCGGCGGCCGGACGTGGAGATCGGGGTGGCCCGCGACGCGGCCGTGCTGCGCTGGGCGAGTCGCATCGCCGTCCAGCGGTGGGAGGGTGCCCGGGCCCTCGGGCTCGAGCGCGTCTCCGACGAGCTGGTCCGCTCGATCGGCAAGGAGCTGGACTACACCGAGGAGGCGGCGTACGGCGCCGCCCTGCGCCGGGCGGTCCTCGCGGCCCACGTCGACGGCGTCGACGTGCCGGAGGTGCTGACCGGGATGACGACCGAGGTCGTCCTCGTGATGGAGCGCGTCCACGGCCGGCCGGTCTCCGACGCCGCGGCCGTGGACGCGTGCCCGGTCCCGCGGCCCGTGCTCGCCGACCGGCTCTTCCGCGCGTTCCTCGCCTCGATGCTCGAGTCCGGGACGTTCCACGCCGATCCCCACCCCGGCAACATCCTCGTCGGCGGCGACGGCACCGTCTGGTTCATCGACTTCGGCGCCGTCGGGATCATCGACCCGGTCACGTTGCGCGCGCTGCAGCTCGTCGGCCTCGGGATGGCCACCGCCGACACCGGCCTCGTCGCTCGCGGGCTCCGCGAGATGTCCGGCGCCGCCGGTCCGGCCGTCGACCTCATGACACTCGAGAGCGAGATCAGCCGCCTGCTGTCCGAGCAGCTCTCGGGCGCCGGCTTCGACCCGCGTGCACTGCAGGACCTGCTCACCGTCATGGAACGCCAGGGCATGCCGGTACCCCCCGCGTTCACGCTCATCGCCCGTGCGGTGGTCACCCTGGAAGGGACCCTGCGCGGCATCGATCCCGGGTTCAACCTGGCAACGTCGGCCATCGAGCAGTTCACGTCGCGGCTGCAGGACGGCGGTGGCGACCCCGCTGCCGTGGCCCAGCGGGAGCTGCTGCGCGCACTGCCGTCCCTGCGCACCCTGCCCGGCCTCGCCGAGGACATCGCCCTGCAGCTGCGGTCGGGGCTGGTCCGCGTGGACGTCGAGACGTTCAGCGCCGCGCGACGCTCCGCCGTCACCGCGTGGGTCGACCAGGTGCTGTTCGCGGCCGTCGGCGCTGTCGGGCTGCTCGTGTCGGCGCTCCTGCTCGTCGGCGCGGGCGTGGCCGGTCCGCGCCCGGGCACGACCGCACTGATCGCCATCGGCTGGATCGGCCTCGTCCTCGCGACGGTGATGCTCCTGCGGGTCGTCGCCCAGATCGTCCGCCGCCAGTCCAGCACCGGGGCCGACGAACGCCGAGGTGCGTGAGCACGCCACGCGAATCGGTGTATCCGGTCACAGGATTGATCGTCATGCTGACGGCAGAAGCCCGGCGACACCCTCGGGGAGAGACGACATGGCCCAGCTGACGGCTGACGAGCCGCCCCAGGCCTCCAGGACCGGATCCCGCGCCCAGGCGCCGACTGCGGCGCGTCGCGACGAACCGTCACCGGCCGGTCGGTCGGCGGTGGCACGGTTCGCCGACCGGGTGCCGGACCTCCTCGCCGGCTACCTCGCGTTCGTCGCGATCTTCTGCGCCGTCACGGCGATCGTGCCGCCACTGCGCGCCCCGCTGGAGTGGCTGCGGATCGCGATCGAGGTCGTGTCGGTCGAGGCGCCGCCGAGCCTGGCCATCGCCGTCTTCCTGGGCATCCTGGCGTCCGCCGTGCGCCGACGGATGCGCGTGGCGTGGTGGTTCGTCGTGGTCTACGTGGTGCTGGGTCGCGTCCTGGGGGGTGTCGAGTTCACGATCGACACCGAGGCGGCGGACCCGGTCACCCTGCAGATCGGGGCCACGGGAACGTGGCTGCGGCTGGTGTTCGGCGTCGCATGGCTCGCGATCCTGCTCGTCGCTCGTCGGCGGTTCAGCGCGCGGACCCAGCACCACAGCGGGTGGCGCGCCCTGGGGACCTACCTCGCCCTCGTCGTCGCCGGGACCCTGCTCGGCTGGGGCCTGCTGGCGCTGTTCCCCGGCACGCTGAGCAACGCCGCCGACCGGCTCGGGTGGGCCGTGACCTACGTGCTCGGTGGTCTCGGCGACCCCGGGGCGGTGGGCATCGACGGCGCCGCACCGCGCGCGGTCACGTTCCTGTGCGGGCTGTTCGGCGCCCTGGCCGTGCTGGCCGCCGCGTACGTGCTGTTCCGGCCCCGGCTCGACCGCCGCCGGCTCGACCCCGGCGACGAGCAGCGGCTGCGGGTGCTGCTCGGCCAGTACGGCGACGACGACTCGCTGGGCTATTTCGCCACCCGCCGCGACAAGGCCGCCGTGTTCTCGAAGACCGGCAAGTCCGCGGTGACCTTCCGCGTCGTCTCCGGCGTCAGCCTCGCCAGCGGCGACCCGATCGGCGATCCGGAGGCGTGGCCGGGCGCGATCGAGGTCTGGCTCGACGAGGCGCGCCGGTACGGCTGGCTGCCGGCGGCGATGGGCGCCAGCGAGCGCGGGGCCCGCGCCTACGCGGACGCGGGGATGAGCGTCGTCGAGCTGGGGGACGAGGCGGTCCTCGACGTCCGCGAGTTCACGATGGAGGGCCGGTCGATGCGGGTGGTCCGCCAGGCCGTGAGCCGGGTGGAGCGGGCCGGCCACACCGTCCGCGTCCGGCGGCACGCCGACCTCTCCCCGGACGAGATGAAGGAGGTCGTCGAGCGCGCCGACGCCTGGCGCGACACCGACGCCGAGCGCGGCTTCTCGATGGCGCTCTCCCGCCTGGGCGACCCTGCCGACGGGCAGTGCGTGCTGGTCGAGTGCTTCGACGGCGCCGGGGAGCTGCGCGCGCTGCTGTCGTTCGTGCCGTGGGGACGCCACGGCCTGTCCCTGGACCTCATGCGCCGCGACCGCAGCGCCGAGAACGGCCTGACCGAGTTCATGGTCGCGTCCCTCGTCGAGCAGGCGCGCACCCTCGGGGTGGACCGCCTGTCGCTCAACTTCGCGATGTTCCGCGCCGCGTTCGAGCAGGGCGAGCGGATCGGGGCCGGCCCGGTGCTCCGGCTGTGGCGGCGCCTGCTCGTGGTGGGGTCGCGCTGGTGGCAGCTCGAGTCGCTCTACCGCGCGAACGCCAAGTACCAGCCGATCTGGACGCCGCGCTACCTGTGCTACCGCGCCGCCCGCGACCTCCCGCGGCTCGGTCTGGCCGCCGCGGCCGCGGAGGGGTTCCTCACCACGCCGAGCCTGCGGACCCTGCAACGCCGCGGCCTCGCCGCCGAGGGTGGCCCGGCCCCTGGTCCGGGGGCGGTCCTCCCCCCGCCGTACGCGGTCGAGGCGGAGGATCCCGTCGCGGCGCAGCTCGCGGCCCGCCTGGCCCGGCTGCCCGAGCAGGTCCGCGTGCGGCACGCGAAGTACGAGCAGATGCTGGCGGACGGCGTCGACCCCTACCCCGTCGGCCACCCGCGCACCGCGAGCCTCGCGGACATCCGGTCCCGGTTCGGGCACCTCCAGGCGGACGCGGAGACCGGCGAGCGCGTGGCGGTGACCGGCCGGGTCGTCCGCGCCCGTGACCTCGGCGGTCTGGTCTTCGCCGTGCTGCAGGAGGGCGACACGCAGCTGCAGGTGATGCTCGCGGCCGACCGGCTCGGTCGCGACGGCGTGCGTGACTGGGCGCGGCAGGTCGACCTCGGCGACCACGTGGGCGTCACCGGCGAGGTCGGGGCGTCGCGCCGCGGGGAGCTGTCCGTGCTGGCCACCGCGTGGTCGATCACCGCGAAGTGCCTGCGTCCCCTGCCCGACAAGCGTCGCGGCCTGGCCGACCCCGAGGCCCGGGTCCGGCAGCGCTACCTCGACCTGGTGGTCAACGGCGGCGCCCGACGCATGCTGCGGCAACGGTCGGACGCCGTGCACGCGGTGCGCGAGTGCCTCACCGGCCGGGGCTACCTCGAGGTCGAGACCCCGATGCTGCAGCCGGTGCACGGCGGCGCCAACGCCCGGCCGTTCACCACCCACATCAACGCCTACGACATGCGCCTCTACCTGCGCATCGCTCCCGAGCTGTACCTCAAGCGACTCATGGTCGGCGGCGCGGAGAAGGTGTTCGAGCTCAACCGCAACTTCCGCAACGAGGGCGCGGACGCCACCCACAACCCCGAGTTCACCATGCTCGAGGCGTACGAGGCCTACGGCGACTACGACACCATGCAGACGATGGTGCAGGACATGATCCAGCAGGCGGCCCGCGCCGCGCTGGGCGGCACCGTCGTCGTCCACCAGGGCCGCGAGTACGACCTCGGCGGGACCTGGCGCTCGACGACCGTCAACGCGGCCATCTCGCACGCCCTCGGCGAGGAGATCACCGCCGACACCACCATCGAGGAGCTCCGCCGCCACTGCGATCGCGTCGACGTCCCCTACGACCCGAACTGGGGCCGCGGAGCCGTCGTCCTGGAGCTCTACGAGCACCTCGTCGAGGACCACACGCTCGAGCCGACGTTCTACCGCGACTTCCCGACCGACGTGTCCCCCCTCACGCGCCAGCACCGCGACGACCCGCGGCTGGCCGAGCGCTGGGACCTGGTCTGCTTCGGCGCCGAGATCGGGACCGCCTACTCCGAGCTGATCGACCCGGTCGAGCAGCGCAAGCGTCTCACCGAGCAGTCGCTCCTGGCGGCCGGCGGGGACGCCGAGGCGATGGAGCTCGACGAGGACTTCCTGCTCGCCCTCGAGTACGCCATGCCGCCGTCCGGCGGGCTGGGGATGGGCGTCGACCGCATGGTCATGATGCTGACCGGCAGCACGATCCGCGAGAGCCTGCTGTTCCCGATCGTCCGGCCCGGGCGCTGACCGAGGACGCCGGGGTACGCCTTCACCCACCGCGGACGAGGCGGGGAGTCGCGCGCGGAGGAAGAGTCGACGCCGAGCAGCCGGCCTTCCGGGGAGGCGGATCGGGATGGTGGAGACGGAGGTCGCGCGTCTCACCACGGCCGAACGCACGGCCCGGGGCCGGGAGGCACGGCAGCGGACACCGCCGTCGTGCCACTCCGGGTGGGAACCCGCACGTGACCGTCCCGATCCGGTCGAACTGATCGAGCGGCAGAACCGCACCCGCGAGCCCGACCTGGTGCCGGTGCGTCACGGGCGGATGGCGGTGTCGCCGTTCACGTTCTACCGCGGCGGCGCGAAGATCATGGCCGCCGACCTCGTCGGCACACCGACCGCCGGGTTGACCACGCAGCTGTGCGGCGACGCCCATCTGTCGAACTTCGGGGTCTTCGCCTCCCCGGAGCGGAAGCTGATGTTCGACCTGAACGACTTCGACGAGACGCTGCCCGGACCGTTCGAGTACGACGTGGAGCGGCTGGTGGCGAGCTTCACGATCGCCGCGCGCAACAACGGGTTCTCGAGGTCGAACGCGTGGGACGTCACGTACGCCTCGGTGAGGTCGTATCGGGAGTCCATGGCCGAGTTCGCCCGGATGCGGACCATGGACGTCTGGTACTCCCACCTCTCCGACGACGAGCTGATGAACGCCGTCCGGAACCTCACCGGCGAGCTCGAGAAGGACCCGAAGGCGAAGAAGGACGCTAAGGAGGCCAGGAAGGCGGAGAAGAAGGCGCAACGGACCCGCGAGAAGGCCTACACGCGGGACAGCCTGCAGGCGCTGGCGAAGCTGGGCGAGGAGGTCGACGGGCGGTACCGGATCGTCAGCCGGCCACCGATCGTCGTGCCGGCGCGCGACCTGGCCTCGACGTTCGGCCTCTCCGCGGACGAGGTCGGACACGCGCTCCGCGACCAGCTGCGCTCCTACCGGAGCACCCTTCCCGAGGACCGACGCCAGTTGCTGGAACGTTTCGAGGTCGTGGACTCCGCCCGCATGGTGGTCGGCGTCGGCAGCGTCGGCACCCGGGCGTTCATCGTCCTGCTCGAGGGGCGGAACGCGCGGGATCCGCTGTTCCTCCAGGTCAAGGAGGCGACCGCATCGGTCCTGGAGGACCACCTGCCGAGGAGCCGGTTCCGGCAGCCGGGCGAGCGGGTCGTGCAGGGACAGCGGCTGATGCAGGCGGCCAGCGACATCTTCCTCGGCTGGACCACCGGGCTCGACGCGGACCGGCACTTCTACTGGCGCCAGCTCCGCGACATGAAGGGCTCGGCCGACGTCGAGTCGATGACCCCGGTCGGTCTCACGTTCTACGCGCGCACCTGCGGATGGACCCTGGCCCGGGCGCACGCCCGAGCAGGGGATCCGGTCGCCATCGCCGCGTACCTGGGCGACGACGACGCCTTCGACCGGGCCGTCACCGACTTCGCGGAGCGCTACGCCGACCAGAACGAACGGGACTTCCAGGAGTTCGTGTCGGCGATCCGGTTCGGACGCCTCGAAGCACACACGGGCGTGTGAGCCGCGGAGGCGGTGGCGCCGTCGAGGCCTCCCTCGTCACGCGGCGCGCGGCCGTCCCGCGGCGCGTCGGAACAGCTCGACCGAGGCCGCACCCGGCCGGGGCAACGGTGGTCGGGCGGCGGCCGGACGGTCCTTCGGGATCCGGACGCGTAGCGCGGCCGGCAACGACCGGAACCGCAGGGGCGGTGCGAGCCGCAGCGCTTCGCCGTCGACCCCGACGTCGACGAGCTCGTCCCCGGAGTCGACCGTGAACTCCGGGGTGCTCCACTGCCGGAAGCCGGGGTGGCTGCCGAGGTCGCCGCGGAGCTCGGCCGCCAGGAGGCCGGACACCCCGGTGGTGGTGTCGAGGGTGAGGGTGACGACCCCCAGGACCCCTTCGTCGAGGCGTGCACGGGTCCCGAAGCCGCTGAGCCGTTCGACGCGGTAGACGTCGTTGGAGACCAGGACGAGGTCGGCACGGATCGAGCGATCCCGGTCCGGCGGCTCGAAGCGCAGGTCGAATCCGCGGGCGTCGGGCCCGAGCAGGTCGGGCAGCATCTGCGAGGTGGTGCGGATCTTCGCCGCTCGATACGCGTCGGACTGGACCACCGTGGCGTAGACACCGAGCGAGGCGTTGTTCACGAAGACCCGGTCTCCCACGCAGGCCAGGTCGACCCGGCGCTCGACGGCCTCGCCGAACGCGTCGAGGGCGCCGACCACGTCGTCGCGGTCCAGCCCCAGGTCCAGGGCGAAGTGGTTCCGGGTCCCGGCGGGCACGCACACCATCGGCAGCCCGTGGCGACGGGCCACATCGGCGACCAGCGCCTGCGAACCGTCTCCGCCCGCCATGCCCAGCACATCGGCGCCGTCGGCCACCGCGCCCTCGGCCAGGGCCCGCAGATCGTCGCCGGGCTCCAGGAGGATCGGCGTGATGCCCCGCCGGCGGGCCTGGTTCTCGAGGTCGAAGCGGACGACCCGGCCTCCCCCGGATCGGGGGTTCATCAGGAGCGCACCGCGGATGGCCGCTCCGACCGGTCGGGTCGTGGCGGCGGCGGTGTCCCGGGTGTCGGACAGCGCCACCCGGGCAGCGGCCAGGGAGACCAGCACCAGGGCGATCACGGTCGCGAGCCGCGCCAGGGCGTGCAGGTCGAGCAGCAGCACGCCGCCGATCAGGGCCGCGACGACGACCGTCGCCGCGACGTACCTCCGCGCCCCGCGATGGACCAGGGCGTCCCAGCCCGCCACGACGGCGACCACCACGGCGGCCACCGCCAGCGGCAGCGTCAACGGCTCACGGAGGAGCCCCGTCACCACGACGGCCACGGCGCCGAGCCCCGCCACCAGTGCGGCCACGGCGGCGCAGCGGACCCGGGCGGCGACCGCCCGGGAGGGCCCGGCGGGAGAACCTCTCGGACCGACCATCGCTGTCCGTTCTCGGCGTCCCGCGGGGGACCGCCGGTTCGAGGGCCTACGGGGGTCGGTGGGACAGGTTCGTGCACGACCCGACGGGTGCGGATCACCCGTGGTGGATGAGGTCGCTCCGGCGTGGTGGGGCCCACGGTGTCAGCACCGGGCGCCCCGACCACGTGGTCGGCCGAGTCATCGCGGGCGTCGTCGTCGAAGGGGGAGAGGCATGCTCAAGGAGATCGCGGACATGCCCGCGGGCGCGGTCGGGTTCGAGGCGGTCGGCAGGGTCGACGACGACGACTTCGAGGAGATCGCCGAGCCCGTGCTGCGGCGGGAGCTCGCCGCCGGCAGGAAGATCCGGATGCTCTACCTCCTCGGCCCCGAGCTGCGCGAGTACGAGGGCGACGCCCTGGCCGAGGAGCTGAAGTTCGCGGCGCGCCACGCCACGTCCTACGAGCGTGTCGCCGTCGTCAACGACGAGGACTGGCTCAGGCCCGCGCTCCGCGTGCTCTCCGCGCTCGTCCCCGGGCAGCTGCGGGCGTTCCCGGTCGCCGAGCTCGCGCAGGCCAAGGCGTGGGTGGCCGGCGAGGGGGAGCGCGCGTCGTGACCGTCGCCCGTGCGGCGATCAGAAGTCGTCGATGGTGACCGACGCCGTGGACCGACAGCGCGGCCGTGAGGACGGGGAAGTCGAGACGGTCCCGCGACGCCGCCCCCGGCCGCTGACCCTGCCCGGGTGCTGGGGCGCGTTGCTGCTCGGCTGCCTCTCGTTCACCCCGTCCCTCCTCCCGCGGGGCGGCGTCGTGCAGGGGCTGGTCTGGGGCATCACGGCGGTCATCGGTTATGGGTTCGGAGTGCTGGTCGCCGCGATCTGGCGGGGACTCGCCGACCGCGGGCCGCGCGCGCCACACCCGAGGTCGTGGCGGGTGTTCGCCGTGATCGCGGCGCCGGCCGTCGCCGCCTCCGTGGTGCTCGGCCAGGTGTGGCAGTCCGACATCCGTCGGCTCGTCGGCGCCGGGCCGGTCGACGTCGGGCTCCTGGTGGCGATGCCGTTCGTCGCGGCGCTCGTCTTCACGGTCCTGCTGATGATCGGGCGCGGGGTGCGCTGGGTGTACCGCCGGCTCGCCGGGCTGCTCGGCCGCCGGATCGGCGCGCGAGCGGCGACGACGCTCGGGTGGCTGCTGGCGGCGGGGATGACCTACCTGATCGTGAGCGGTCTGCTGCTCGACGGCCTGGTCAACGCCGCGAACAGTGCGTTCTCGGTGCACAACACGACGACGGCCGAGGGTGTGGTGGCGCCGTCGGACGGGCTGCGCCCGGGTGGGCCGGGGTCGCTCGTCCCGTGGGACACGCTGGGGCGGGAGGGACGGAACTTCGCGGCGCTCGGACCCGCGCCGGAGGACATCGCACGCGTCGGCCGGCTCCCGGCCGTCGCACCGATCCGTGCCTATGCCGGGCTCGACTCGGCCCCGGACGCCGAGGCGCGCGCTGCCCTCGCGGTGCGGGACCTGGCGCGGGCCGGCGGCTTCGAGAGGCGGAATCTCCTCGTCGTCGTCACGACGGGGAGCGGGTGGGTCGACCCCGCGCTGGTCGACTCGTTCGAGTACCTCACCCACGGCGACTCGGCCACGGTCGCCCTGCAGTACTCGTACCTGCCGTCCTGGATGTCCTACCTGGTCGACCAGTCCAAGGCACGCGAGGCCGGCCGGGCTCTCGTCGATGCGGTCTACGGCGTGTGGACGGCGATGCCGCCCGAGACGCGGCCCCTGCTGTTCGTCGCGGGGGAGAGCCTCGGGTCGTTCGGCGCCGAGGCCGGTTTCAGCGGCGAGTTCGATCTCGCCAACCGTTCCGACGGGGTGCTGTTCGCGGGTCCACCGAACTTCAACCCGCTGTTCCGGGAGTTCACCGACCACCGCGATCCGGGGAGCCCGGAGGTGCAGCCCGTCTACCAGCAGGGCCGGATCGTGCGCTTCGCCCGCGACCCGGAGGAGGCGATCCCGCCGGTCGACCGACCGTGGTCGGGTCAGGTGCTGTACATGATGAACCCGTCGGACCCGATCGTCTGGTGGAGCCCGCGGCTCGCCCTGCACGAACCCGACTGGATCGCCGAGCCTCCCGGTGCCGACGTCCTCGGCGGCATCGTGTGGATCCCGTTCGTGACCTTCTGGCAGGTGACCGCCGACCTGCCCTTCGCCGTCGACGTCCCCGGCGGGCACGGGCACAACTACGTCTCCCGCTACGTCGACGGCTGGACCGCGGTGCTGCCGCCGACCGGCTACGGGTCCGAACAGCTCGCCGCGCTCCGCGCGACGATCGGATAGCGATCAGCTCGGCGTCGTGTCCGAGCCCGCGCCGTCGCGCCGCCGACGGGCACCGGGGACGGCCTCGATGCGCAGGGTGAAGTAGTCGCCGTAGCGGCTGGTGCCGTCGTCGACAGCCCGCTCGACGAGCCGACTGCCCTTGTCCTCGAGCTGCACCTGCGGGTCACGGCGCAGGTCGCGGGCGAAGGCGACGCACAGGAACACCATGATGACGACGAAGGGTGCTGCGACGAGGATCGTGAGGCTCTCGAGGCCCTTGAGCGCGTCCTCGCCCCCGACCAGCAGCATCACCACCGCGACCGCGCCCATCATCGTGCCCCAGAAGATGACGATCCACCGGGTCGGCTCGTCGGTGCCGCGCTGGGACAGCGTGCCGGTGACGATCGAGGCGGCGTCCGCGCCCGACACGAAGAAGATCGCGACGAGGACCATGACGAGCAGGCCGGTGAACGTGGCGGCCGGGTACTGGGCGAGGACGGCGAACAGTTGCTGCTCGGTCCCGGCTGCGGCCGGGTCGAGCCCGGTCTTCTGCTGGTAGATCGCCGAGCCGCCGAAGATGGCGAACCAGAGCAGGCTCACCACGCTCGGCACCAGGATCACGCCGCCGACGAACTGCCGGATCGTGCGGCCACGGCTGATCTTGGCCAGGAACATCCCCACGAACGGGGTCCAGGAGATCCACCACGCCCAGTAGAAGATCGTCCAGCTGCTGAGCCACTCGAGCATCGCCTGGCCGCCGGTCGCCTCCGATCGGCCCGCCATCTCGAAGAAGTCGGTGAAGTAGGCGGACAGGCCGGTCTGCAGCAGATCGAGGATGAGCACGGTGGGTCCGAGCACGAACACGAACAGCGCGAGCAGGCCCGCGAGCACCATGTTGATGTTCGACAGCCACTGGATGCCCCGGGCGATGCCCGAGACGGCGGACAGGACGAAGGCGGCGGTCAGCACGATGATCATGGGTACGAGGACGGCGTTGCCGACCGTCCCGACCAGCCCGGTGGCCTCGAGCCCCCCGCCGATCTGCAGGGCGCCGAGACCGAGCGAGGCCGCGGAGCCGAACACGGTCGCGAAGATCGCGATGATGTCGATGAGCCTGCCGAGCCACCCGTCCGCGAGCCGTTGGCCGATGAGCGGCACGAACGCCGAGCTGATGAGCTGTCGACGGCCCCTGCGGAAGGTCGAGTACGCGATGGCGAGGCCCACCACGGCGTAGATGGCCCACGGGTGCAGCGTCCAGTGGAACAGCGAGGTCGCCATCGCCGTGCGCAGCGCCTCGACCTCGTCTCCCGGGGGCACCGAGCCCGGCGGGGGCTGGGTGTAGAAGGCGAGCGGCTCGGCGACGCCGTAGAACATCAATCCGATGCCCATCCCGGCGCTGAACATCATCGCCACCCAGGACGAGGTGCGGAACGCCGGGCGCTCGTCGTCCCCGCCGAGACGGATCCGGCCGTAGCGGCTGAACGCCAACCACAGCGCGAACACCACGAAGCCGAGTGCGGCGAGGCTGAACGCCCAGCCGCCGGCCCGGATGAGCCCGTCGAGCATCGTGCCGGTGACCGCGGCGAGCGACGTCGAGTCGACGACACCCCAGCCGACGAACAGCAGCGCGAGCGCACCGGCGACGCCGAAGACCACCCAGTCCGGACGGACGCGTCGTGCGTCGGGCGCGGGGTCGACGGGGGCACGAGGAGGGCCGGGGGATCCCGCACCGTCGCCGTTCGTCGCGGCCATGTCCATCTCCGTCCCACGCGCCGGATCGGACCCACGATCGACCTCCCGACCAGGTGAGACCTCCTCCACGGCGGGTGATCCGGCGATGCACCGTCGGCACCGGGGGAGACCGGGGGGCAGACCACCCAGCTCGGGTGAGGCCGTCGTGGCCACCGGACTCCGACCATCGAGGCCTGCCGGGCACCGGGCGATGCGTGCCGTCGCGGACCCCGGGTGGGAGGTCACGATGGCCGGAGCCGTCAACGAGGAGCGCGCCGCGCGGCACGGGCACGATCGGCTGCTCGCGCTGCTCCTGGCCATGGCGATGTTCGTGCTCGTGGTCGACACGTCGCTGATGAACGTCTCGATCGCCGCGGTGGTGCGCGACCTCGGGACGACCGTCAGCGGTGTGCAGTCCGCGATCGCCCTGGAGGCCCTGGTGTCCGCGGCGTTCATCATCATCGGGGGCAAGGTCGGCGACCTGATCGGTCGCAAGCGTGCCTACGTCCTCGGCCTCCTCGCCTACGCGGCCGGCGCGCTGGCGATGACCCTCGCGCAGGGGCTGACCATCGTCGTCGTGATGTGGGCGATCGTCGGCGGCCTCGGCGCGGCGCTGCTGCTGCCCGCCATGCAGTCGTTGATCCACGGCAACTTCGAGGGCGCGGCGCGCAAGCGTGTCTACGCCCTCGTCGGTGCGGCCGCGGCGATCGCCGCGGCGGTCGGCCCCCTCCTGGGAGGCTTCATCACGACCGTCCTGACCTGGCGGCTCGGGTTCGCGTTCGAGGTCCTCGTCGTCGCCGGGGTGCTCAGCGGCATCCGGCTCGTGCGGGACGCGCCCTACACCGGGCCCCGGCGGGTGGACCTCGTCGGCTCCGTGCTGTCGGTGCTCGGGATGGGCGGCATCGTGCTCGGCATCCTCGTCTGGCAGGAGGGCGGTGAGGCGGTCGGCGCGCTGCTGCTGGTCGGCGTGGCCGCGCTCGGGCTCCTCGCCGGGTGGCTCGTGCGGCGACGTCGGCGTGGTCAGCCCGCGCTGCTCGACGCCGGGCTGTTCGCCTCGCCGTGGTTCCGGCTCGGCATCAGCCAGCAGATGCTCCAGCAGATCGCGCTGGGCGGCACGATGATCGCCCTGCCGATCTATCTCCAGATGGTCCTCGAGTACAGCGCGCTGCTCGCCGGGCTGTCGCTCGCTCCGCTGTCGCTCACCATGTTCGTGGTCGCCCTCGTCGCCGGGCGACGCGCCGGGCGCCGGCGTCCGGCCACCGTGGTCCGGGTCGGGTTCCTGCTGATCGTGGTCGGCAACGTCGCGCTCATCGCGCTCGTGCCCCGCGCCGACTTCGGCTGGGCGCTCCTCCTCCCGCTGGCGGTGGTCGGCGCCGGGTTCGGGCTGCTGGTGTCCCAGCTCAACGCCTACACGCTCGGTCCGGTCCCCGAGGAACGCGCGAGCGAGGCGGCGGGTGTGAACTCCGCGGCGGGGTCCTTCGGCCTGTCACTCGGACTCGCCCTCGCCGGGGCGGTGATGCTCGCGGTCCTCGCGACGACCTTCACCACGGAGACGCGCGCGAGCACCGTGCTCGATCCCGCGGACCAGGACCGTGTGGCCGCCGTGCTGGAGCACGACGCGCAGGTGATGAGCAACACCGGGCTCGCCGAGCTCCTCGCCGACGAGCCCGCCGCGGCCCGCGACGAGGTGGTGCGCATCAACACCGAGGCCCGGCCGCCCGCGCTGCAGGCCGCGCTGCTCGTGCCGCTGGTCGCGGGATCGCTCGGTGTCCTGCTGACGTTCGGGATGACGCGGCTCCGCGACCCCGAGCAGAGCGGGACGAGCGACACGGTCCTCGGCGGGTGACCTTCAGCTCGCCGGCTGCTCGTCGCTCGGCACGGCCACCATCGGAGCGGGCGGGTGCAGCAGACCGAGCCCGACCAGCCGGTCGAGCCGCCGGACGGTGAACGGGTGGGACCGGGGGAGCTGGGCGAGGCCGACCCAGAAACCGCGCAGGTGCCGGCCCTGCTCGACGAGCCCGCCGACGTCGACATCGGTCTGGGTGTGCCGTCCCGAGGTCAGCAGGACGAGCCCGGCGGCGCCGGACGGGGCCGCCACGGCGCCGTGGCGGTCGCAGGAGTACTCCCGCAGCCGCGACAGGGTGGCTCCGAGGATCGGGATGCGCGACGAGTAGGCGACGGCGATCTGGTACCAGAGCGAGACGTGGTGCAGGCGGATGTGTCCCAGCTCGTGACCGAGGACGAAGCGCAGGCCGTCACGGTTGTGCGCGTACAGGTTGGCGAAGAGCTCACTGTTGAGCACGACGTAGTCGTGACCCGCCGCCTGGGCGGCGAAGGCGTTGAGCTCGCCGTTCCCGTTGGCCACGAAGATGTCGGGGCGCCTCGACAGCCGCAGGGCCGCGGCGAGCTCGTCGGCGGTCCGGTACAGCTCCGGGAACTGCCGCTCCGAGAGCTGCACCGCGGTGCCCCGTGTCGTCGCCCGCTGGACCTCACGGATGACCACGAGCGCCGGCACGAACAACAGCAGGCCGATCAGCGCGGCACGGATCGCGTTCGCCTCGGGCGAGGTCTGCAGCGACTCGGGCAGGAACGGGACGACGATCGCGGCCCGCACGATCACCAGCACGATCGCGACGTTCAGGACGACCATGACGACGAAGAACGGCACCTCGGCGGGGTGCCGCAGCGAGGACGTGCGCACCGCGGCGTGCTGATCAGTCATCGCCTCCTCCCGATACCGCGCCGTCGACAGCGGGTGACCTCCCGGGTCCGGGGCACGTCCTCCCACTCCGCCACCGAGACCGACGCGCGGTCGCCCGCGTCGTCCTCCGGCCGGCGACCTGACGCCCGGCGCCGGTCAGCCCCACGTCACGCGCCGCCCCGCGTCAGGAACTCCACGACCCGTGCCTGCGCCCCGGCGGCGTCGGGGTGGGTGTAGAGCGCGAGGTGGGTGCCGGTGTCGAGGGTCAGCAGCTCGGCGCCGGGGATGGTGTCGGCGGCGAAGGTGCTCTGGGCGGGCGGCAGGTCGCTGTCGGCGGTGCCCTGCAGGACGAGTGTCGGCGCGGTGATCTTCTCGAGCTCGAGCGAGGTGATCGCGGCGAACTGGTCGAGGTCGTTGCGGTAGCCGGCACGGCGGTGGGCGTCCGGGACCGCGGTGGGGCCGAGGGCGAGCGCGAGGTCGCGCTTGGCGGGATCGGCGAGGACCTCCTCGACGCGCCGGTCGAGCTGCTCCTTGGTGAGGTCGCCCTCGCTGTCGAGCTCCGCGCGGACGTACTGCTCGGGCTGGTGGGCGGCGATCAGTCGCAGGAGCCACTGACCCGGGGCGGTGGTGAACATCAGGCGGGTGGCAAGGTCCTGGTGCGGCGCCTCGTAGGCCTGGCTCACCGCGGCGTTGGCGACCAGGGCGGTGACCCGCTCCGGGTGCCGGACCGCGACGCGGTAGCCGGCGGGCCCGCCGCCGGACCAGGTGTAGACGCCGGCGCGGTCGATGGCCAGGTGGTCGAGGAGCGCGGCCACGAGGTCGGCCTGCTGGTCGATGGTGGCGCGGCCGTCGAGCGGGGTGCCGAGGTACCCGGGCCGGGAGAGCAGGATCGCCGAGACGCGGTCGCGGGGCAGGATCCGCGCCATGAGGGCGGCGGCGTCGATCCCGCCGGGGCTGCCGTGCACGACGACCACCGGCGTCCCGGTGCCGACGACGGCGTACTCGACCGGGCCGAAGGCCGTCTCGGCCGTCTCGCTGACGTACTCGTGCTCGTCGGTGTGCGTGGCGTGGTCCACGAGGAGCTCCTCCGCTCGGCTGCGCCGGTCGACGTCACCGAGCCTGCTGGCCCGCGCGACGACGAACATCACCCGGTCGGGGTGGTCCACATCCGGGCCACCAGCGGGACGTCGCCGGCCACGGCGTCGAACACGACCGCCACGCCGGGGAGTCCAGGAGCGGAGGAGGCGGCTCGTCGGGCAGCCGCGGCGTCGGTGGGTGCCTCAGATCTCCTGCGCGTTGCGCTCGATGCGCCCGGACGGCCACTCGGCGGCGGGTCGCCGGACGGGCAGGAGCATGCCGTTGCGGCGGTGGTCCTCGAGGTCCTGGTCGACGCGGATCGAGCGCAGGGGGTGCTCGAGCAGCGGCGTCCAGCCGCAGCGCGTGTAGAACGACCGGACCTCGGGGTCGCAGGTCAGGAAGCCGTAGGGCACCTCGAGGCGGTCCAGGGCCACCGCGACGGCGTCCATGAGCGCGGCGCCGAGACCCTGGCCCTGCCGCCCGGGGTGCACCGCGACCAGCCCGACGTCGCCGACGAGGACCGACGTGTCGTGGTCGGGGGCGCGCAGGAACCGGCGGACCAGCCCGGCGTGCGCGACGACCTCGCCGCCCTGGTGGCCGAGGACCCGGAGCTCGGGCCGCGCCCCGGCCCAGCTGCGCCCGCGGCGGAACGTCGTGGAGGCGTAGCTGCGCGCGAGCAGGGCGACGATCCCGTCGTGCTCGGGCCGTTCCAGGGCGGTCTCCCACCGGCACGACCAGGACACGGGTGACCCGACGGGCCGGCCGTCCCGGGGGAGCAGCGCGGCCCTCATCGCCGGACACCACGGGGACTGCGAGCGGACTCCGACCTCGACGCCACCGCGGCTCCTTCCTCGGGGACCCTCGAGGATTGAGCCTACATTTGGTCGCGGGAATGTGGGGTCATTCGCCGGTCACGGGGTCCAGGTGCGCAGCCACACGGTGTGGGGTGAGCGGCGCAGCTCGGCCAGCGCGTCGTCGGGGATGGCGGCTTCGGTGTCGGTGAGCACGTAGCCGCGCTCCCCGCGGGTCGAGAGGGCCTGGCTGACCACGTTGACCCCGCTGTCGAGCAGCAACTGGTTGATCCCGGCCAGCACCCCGGGGGTGTTGGTGTGCAGATACCCCATCCGGAACGCACTCGGCGCCACCGGCAACGCCACCTCGGGCAGGTTCACCGACAACGCGGTCACCCCAGTCCCCACGTACTGCAGCAGTTTGGTGGAGACGAACCCACCGATCTCCTCCTGCGCCTCCTGGGTCGACCCGCCCACGTGCGGGGTCAGGATCACGTTGTCCAACCCCCGCAACGGCGACTCGAACACATCGCCCTGCGCCTTGGGCTCGATCGGGAACACATCGATCGCCGCCCCCGCCAGATGCCCGGACAGGATGTTCTCCCGCAACGCCTCGTCGTCGATCACCATCCCCCGCGAGGCATTGATGAAGATCGAGCGCGGCTTCATCAGCGCGAACTGCTCCGCACCGAACAACCCCGCGTTCCCCGGCCGCCCGTCCACGTGCAGGCTCACCACATCGGCCTCGGCCAGCAACGCCTCCAACGACCCCATCTTGCGGGCGTTGCCGTGCGCGAGCCGGTCCTGGGTGTCGAAGAAGATCACCCGCAGCCCCACCGCCTCGGCGATGTTCGACAGCTGGGTACCGATGTTGCCGTAGCCCACGATGCCCAGCGTGCGGCCACGGAACTCGTGGCTACCGCGCGCGGACTTGTCCCAGATGCCCTCGTGCATCCGCGCGGTCTTCTCCGGCAGCCGCCGCACCAGCGCGATGATCTCCCCGAGGACCAGCTCCACCACGCTGCGGGTGTTGGAGAACGGCGCGTTGAACACCGCCACCCCCCGCTCCGCCGCCGCAGCCAGGTCGACCTGGTTGGTGCCGATGCAGAAACACCCCACCGCCAGCAGGTCCTTGCCCGCGTCGAGGACCACCTCGGTGATCGTGGTGTTCGACCGGATCCCCAACAACGACACCCCCGCCAGCGCATCGGCCAGCTCGGGACCACTCATCGAGCCCGGACGGACGTCGACGTCGAGACCCTCGGATCGGAGCGCCTCGGCCGCGACCGGATGGATGTTCTCCAGGAGCAGGGCTTTCACGCCGGGCAGCGTAGGCGCTCCGGCGAGGTCCGGCTCGGGGTCAGACCGAGAGGAACGTGAACGGCGCCGCGTCCTCGAACGAGGCGCTGGCGTCGCCGGCGTAGACGGTGCGCCCGCCCTCGCCGAGGCTCAGCCGCCGCGTCGGGGCGCCCTCGGAGAGATCGAGCCTGCCGAGCTCGACCCAGAAGGTGTTCGGCGACAGCGCCGACTCGAAGACGTAGCGCAGGTCCCGGTGGTCGGCGGCAGTGCGCCAGCGCGTGGACGAGATGTTGGGCTCGTCCGGTGTGGCGATCCCGTAGGGCACCGACACGTTGCGCACGACGCTGAGCACCCCGGCCATGGCGTCGAAGGGGTCGTCGGTCCGGGGGATCGCGTCGATGTAGTACGACGCGCGGACGAAGCGGTCGGCGGCGCGGTTGGTGCCCGGGAGCATCACCGTGCCGCCGATCTGCCGCCAGTACTCGTTGACGGCGAGCTGCTGGTCGAACGTCGGCGAGTTGGTCATCACCTGGTAGGCGGGATCGTGGTGGATCACCTGCCGGCCACCGAGGTACTCGACGATCGCGCTGTCGCCGGTCCGGTCGGACATCGAGAGGTGCAGGGTCGCGAGGCGGTCCTGGCCCGGCACCCCGGTGGTCCTCACCGACAGGGGCGCGGCGGTCAGCGCCGCCACGGCCTCGGCCACCGTCGCGAAGGTGTCGAGCACGTACTGCGCCCACAACGAGAGCGCGACGGCCGACGGGGCGTCGGCGTCGTCCGGGTACTCGGACTCCGCGAGCCAGAGGAGGTTGGCCGCGAGGCCGGCCTCGTTGAGCCCGTCGGTGGAGCAGATGTCGTACCCCGTCGCCACGACGCTGCCGTACCGCGAGGTCCAGGTCAGCGACCGGTCGCCGGCCTGGCCGTGGCGCTGCGCGCCGCGGGGCAGGGACCACAGGTTGGTGCCGACGTCGAGCTTCCAGTCCATCGACCGGCCGGTGACCACACGGTCGCCCGGTCCGCGGTAGACCACCCGGGTGCACACTGCGGCCACCACCCTCCTGTTCAGGCGCAGCCCACACTAGATCGGCTCCGCAGCCGCGGGCGAGGGTCAGGCGGCCAGGTGGAACGTGCTCGCGAAGCGGCCGAGGAGATCGCGCGGCCCGCGCAGCACCTCGACCTCGCCGGTCGCGATCGCGCGGTCCGGGGCGAGCTCGCCGGAGATGAGGCGGTGGATGCCCGGGCCCGCGCTGAACGCCAGGTCGGCGGGCCCGTCCCCGCGCGCGACGTCGAGGGTGGGGCCGTCGACGCGGACGAGCAGCTCGGCGGGGCCGACGCGCGCCGCGTAGGCGGTCGCGGGCAGCTCCGCCGCCACGTGCGGGCGGAAGGCGGTGCGCAGGGACATGGTCATCGCGTCGGGCGTGATGATCTGCTCCTCGCGCGGGTCGCCCAGGGCCTTGGACCCCCAGGCGCCGAGCGCGAGCACCACGGGCTCGAGCTCGCGGCCGTAGGGCGTCAGCTCGTAGATGACCACGCGCGAGCGCGGCGCCCGGCGCAGGATCCCCGCGGCCTGCATCTCCTTGAGCCGCGCCGCCAGGATGTTGCTCGGGATCCGCGGGAGCCCGGCCGCGAGCTCGCCGTAGCGGCGCGGTCCGACGAGGAGATCGCGGATGATCAGCAGGGCCCAGCGCTCGCCGACGAGCTCGAGCGCCTGCGTGATCCCGTCGTACTGCCCGTAGTCGCGGACCGCCATCGCCTCAGCCCTGCTGGCCCTGCTCGGCGGCGGCCGGGTCCATCCACCCGAACTCGAGGTGGTTGCCGTCGGGGTCACTGATCCCGCGCTGGTACATGAAGCCGTAGTCCGCGGCCGGGCGCGGCTCGCTGCCGCCCGCGGCGAGGCCCTCGCCGACCGCCTTGTCCACCGCCTCGCGGCTGTCGAGGAAGATCGCGGTCGCCGTCGTCGGGCTCACCGCCGGGTCGCCGATCGGCAGGTCGGTGAAGGTCTGGAAGAACTCGCGCGTGAGGATCATGAAGGCGCTGTGGCCCTCCTCGACGACGACACAGGCCGCGTTGTGGTCGGTGAACGTCGGGTTCAGCTCGAACCCCATCGCCGTGTAGAAGGCCTTCGCGCGGTCCAGGTCGGTCACCGGCAGGTTCGCGAACATCATCGTCATCGGGTGCTCCTCGGGGCGTGGCGCGTGGACGGGACGACACTTGCAAAAAACAAGTGACCCGTCAACGGACCGCCCGGCGAGCGGTCCTCACCCGCTGCGCACCCGCGCGAACGCCGCGGCCTCGGGCGCGGGGCGCTTCTCCCAGTCCGATCCGAGGACCTCCTCGAGCCACGTCTCGCTGGCGACGACCGGCAGGATGCCGAGCCAGGTGTCGGTCATCCGCTCGAAGTGGGTGGGCGAGCCGTCGACGGTCTCGGCGAACGACCGGTGCCCGCACGACGCGGCGACGACGAGGCGGCTCAGGCGGTCCGGGTCGGTGCGGGGACGCAGCAGGCCCTGCTCCAGCGCGGTGCGCAGGTGGGCGGCGGTGCTGCGGGCCCAGTCGCCGTACCAGGCGCTGTGCTGGGCGGCGAAGTGCGCGGCGCCGGACATCGCCCGGCTCGCGCCCCGCACGACGACGTCGTGGGTCCACCGGCTGACGTAGGCATCGGTCTCGACCAGGAGTGTCCGCAACGGGTCGAGGCCCCGCGTCGCGATCGTCCCGCGGACCAGGTCCCACGAGTCGACGACCTCGGTGACGAGGACGGTGGCGAGCTGCTCCTTGGAGCGGAAGTGGAAGTACATGGCGCCCTTGGTGCGCCCGGAGGCCGCGAGGATGTCCGAGAGCGAGGCGGCGTCGTAGCCGCGCTCGTCGAACGCCCGGGCCGCCTCGAGCAGCAGGGTGTGGCGGGTGGCGCGACCCCGCTCCTGGGGCGACGCGCCCGCGTCGGACCACCCGACGATCGGGACGTCCCACCAGCTCGTGACGGTCGCGCTCATGGCCCACCTCCCGCAGCCCGGTCCGTCGGGCCGCTGGAACGGCGGACACGCTAGCGCGCCCGCGACCAGCTACAACGAGGTGCGGTACGCCTGGTTGGCCGCCCGCAGCCGGGTGTCCGCGCCGAGGTAGACGTGCTTGGACATGTCGGGGGAGTACCGGCTCGCCGGAGGGGTCCGCCCCAGCGTCTCGGCCATCGCGCGGAGGTGGTGCGGGGCCGCGCCGCAGCAGAGGCCGAAGTAGCGCACGCCGGCCGCCCGGGCCCGGCGGGTGAAGTCGGCGATCTCGTAGCGGTGGCACGTGAACGGGTCCAGCGCCGTCGGGAACGGGAGGTCCTCGGGCAGCGGCGTCGGACCCGGGTCGCGCAGCGCGTGGAACGTCGGCTGCTCCGCGGTGGTGCGGTAGGGCACCGGCAGCGCGGCGACCGGGACGTCCACCGCCGCCGCGATCGGCCCGAGCAGCGGCAGCATCGTCGCCGGGCCGCGCACGCAGTTGAGCCCGACGACGTCGGCGCCGAGGGCGGCGAGCTCGCGGCACGCGTCGGTGATGTCGACGTCGTCGCGGGTCACCGGCTCGTGGCCGGCCACCAGCAGGATCACGGCGGGCAGCTCCGCCGCGCGGATGACCTCGAGGGCGATGCGGGCCTCGCCGAGGTAGCGGAACGTCTCGCCGATGACGTAGTCGGCGCCGGCCTCGGCCGCCCAGCCGACCTGCTCGGTGAACATCTCCCGCACGGCGGCGTGCGTCGCGGGGTCGGCCGGGTCGTAGACGCCGGTGTTGCAGATGTTGCCGGCCAGCAGCGTGCCGGTGGTGTCCGCGACGCCGCGGGCGATCTCGAGCGCCTGCCTGTTGAGCGGCTCGAGGATCCCGTCCTTGCCGATGACGCGCAGCTTCTCGCGGTGCGCGTAGTACGTGAACGCCTCGACCACGTCGGAGCCGGCGTGCACGAACTGGCGGTGCAGCGCCGCGACCTCTTCCGGATGCTCGAGGACCACCTCCGGGACGAACGCCCCGGCCTGCAGGTAGCCCCGTCGCTCGAGCTCGAAGAGATAGCCCTCGCCGCACACGACGGGACCGGCCGCGAGCCGCTCGGCGAGACGGTCGCGGGAGTACGCCGGCAGCGGCTGGGGACTGGTCATGGGTGGCCTCGCTTTCGTGACAGAGGTCACCAGGATCACGCGTGCCCGGGATGTTGACCTGGCGCGGGCGATCGGATCCGCCACTGATCCGAGAAGGTCGGCCTTATGACCGGGGTCGCGGACGGCGTCGGGTTCTCCCCACGACGTCGGGGGGTTCTCCCCGCCCCGACGAGGGTCTGCCCGATCGTTCCCCGACGCGCCGCGACCGAGGCTCTGAGCAGCACGAGGAGCCTCGATCCGGAGGAACGACCATGACCGATGTCCGCGACCACCCCTACGCGGCGCCCTACCCCGGTGCGTTCCGTCCGATGGGGCCGCCCCCCGGCGCCCCGGTGTCACCGTTCGGGCCCGTGCCCCCGGCGACCCCGCCGGCCGGCCTCGCGTACGGCTACCCGCCCCCGGCCCCGCTCGGGTGGGGCCCGCCGCCGCCCTTCGCCCCGCCGATGCCTCCTCCGACGGCGCCGCCGCCACCCCGGCGCGGCCGGACCGCGCTCGTCGCCGTGGCCCTCGCGGTCGTCCTGCTCGGCGGGATCGTCGCGGCGGTCGCGATCATGGCGAAGGGCGTGGCGAGCGGCCCCGTGCCGCCCGGTCCCGCCCCGGCCCCGGTCCCGGCCAGCCACCACACGCTGACCGGCATGTTCGCGAACAACGGCAGCTGCACGCCGACGACCGCCGAGGAGCAGGTCCCCTCCACCACCGAGGGCCTGGTCTGCACCGGGTCCGGCGACGGCACCGTCTTCGTCTTCTACCGCTACACCGGGTCGGCGGCGCCGTTCGAGCAGTCGACGGTCCGCGGGTGGGGCGGCTCGGGTCTCACGCTGCGCGAGCAGGACTCCTGCCGCGCCCAGTACACCGGCACGATCGACCTCCCGGGCGCCGGCGCGGCACCGGTGGTCGTCGACTTCTACCGGAACTCGCCCTTCATGGCGGTCTCGGCGGCAGGCAACGGGCAGAGCGTCGACAGCATGCTCACCCCGCGGTACCAGGTGGCGAACCGCACCGACCTCTGCGCGGGTGGGTGAGTCAGTCCGCCACCAGCGCTCCGCCACCGGTCCTCGACCCCGTGGGCCGGTGGCGGACCTCGCTCGGGGCGAGGCCCCGGTGGCGGCGGAAGGCGGCCGAGAAGCTGAACGGGTTGGCGTAGCCGACGCGGCGGGCGACGGCCGCGATCGTGACCTCGGGCTCGGTGATCAGGGCACGTTCGGCGAGGTCGAGGCGGTGCTCGCGGACGTAGGACAGCGGCGAGGTGCCGACGGCCTCGCGGAAGCGGCGGGCGAACGCCGCCCGGCTCACCCCGGTGCGCCGGGCGAGGCCCTCGACGGTCCAGGGCTCGGCCGGGTTCTCGTGGACCGCCGACAGGGCGGCCGACACGTCGGGGTCGGTCACCGTCCCGGCCGGCGCGTCCTGGGTGAGCGCGTCCCGCACGGTCTCGGTGACGAGCCAGTCGAGCAGCCGCTCCGGCACGACGCCACCGGTGTCGCCGGCGTCGATCTGGTCGACGATCCGCTCGATCAGCAGGCGGCAGAACTCCGAGTCCGCGGGGCAGACGGCGTGGTCGGGCAGGGCGAGCAGCCGGCCGGTGCCGTGCAGGGCGAACCGGGTCACGAGCAGCGTCGTGTCGGGCTCGACGGCGTCGGCGGCGAGGTCGCCCCGGGCACGGGTCAGGGCCGCGTCGCCGGGCCCGAGCGTCGTGCCGAGGAGGCGGACGCCGCCACGCGCGACCGCGAGCAGCCCCCACCGGTCGCCGCTCGGGACGACGGCCGGCCCGGCCCCGATCTCCTGGACGCGGAGCTCCGGGTCGGCGACGTGGATCGCGCCGAGCAGCCCGTCGACGGTGTCCACGACGTCCAGATTAGACGCCCGCGTAGGTGCCGTGGAGCCGCGCGGATGGGCACGGCGGCCGCGGGTGGACACGCTGGACGGCATGGCTGAGGACATCACCGTGCTGGCGTGCCGGGACATCCGCTACGAGGCGCTCACTCCCGACGCCTACGCCGCCGAGCTGCGGGCCGCCGGCGTCGACGAGTTCGGTGTCGGCGAGCTCGGCGGGCTGTTCGCGATCATGCGGGAGGGACACCTGGCGAGCGTCCGCGACGACGTCCCCCGGCTGCTCGGACGGCCCGCGCGGCCCTTCCGCGACTGGGTCCTCGAGCAGGCCGCGCTCGGCACCTGGACCTGACGAGCGCCGATCACCGATGGAGGAACCGATGTTCACCGACACCGACCGCGCCCTGCTCGACCGCCCGCTGCACGGGCTGCTGACGATCCCGCCCGGGCCGCAGCGCCTCCCGGCGCCGCGCCCGGTGTGGTTCGAACGGACGGCCGACGACGAGATCCAGCTGTTCTCGATGGCCGACGCCCTCAAGGTCCGCCGCCTCGAGGCCGAGCCCCTCGCGTCGTTCGTCGTCATCACGCCGGGCGGCGAGCCCGAGGGCTGGGTGTCGATCGAGGCCGACGTGACCCTGCCCGAGGACGGCGCGACGGACCTCGCCCTGCGGCTCGCCGAGCGGTACTGGGAGGACCTGACCCCGGAGCGCCGCGACCGGATCGAGGACTACTCGGTGGAGGAGAACCTGCGCCGGATCGTCCTGCACCCGCGCCGCGTCACGCGCGGGCCGGCCTGAGTTCGTCCCTTCGCTGACGTCCGGATCATCCGATCCCTGGAAAGCTGGGGCTGGGCAGACGCGGCACGGGCCGCGGCGCGACGGAGGGACGGCGTCATGGGCGAGGTCAAGGTCGAGCACGAGCTGACGCTCTCGCGCGAGGAGCTCGCGGACTGGTTGGCGGACCTCGCCGACGCCGTCCGCGAGGGCGGGTCGGCCGAGCTGTCGCTGTCCGGGCCGGTGCTCACGCTGCCGCTCGCCGACGACATCGACGTCGACATCGAGGTGGAGATCGAGGGCGACGAGGTCGAGCTCGAGATCGAGCTGTCGTGGTCGACGCGGTCGTCGGCGAAGGACGACGAGGCCGACGACGAGGACGAGGAGGACGACGCCGAGGACGCCGTCGGCGCGACGACGGACGCCGTCGACGACGTGGTCTCCACGACGACCGGGGCGGTGGACGACACCGTCGACGCGACGACCGACACGGTGGACGCCGTGACCGTCGCGGCCGGCGACACCGTGGCCGGCACGACGGGCGCCGTCACGTCGACCGCGAAGGCCGCGACGTCCAAGGCGCCGACGAGGACCGCCGCGAAGGCCCCCGCCAAGACGGCCACGAAGACCGCGTCGAAGGCGCCCGCGAAGGCCGCGAAGACGGCGTCGTCGGCCACGTCGGCGACCGGCGACTCCTGAGGGTCAGCCCGAGCCGGCGATGTTCACGAGCCAGCGGATGCCGAAGCGGTCGGTGCAGTCGCCGTAGAGGTCGCCCCACATCTGCTTCTCCAGCGGCGTCCCCACCGACCCGCTGGCGGAGAGCTTCTCGTACCAGCCGCGCAGCGTCGGCTCGTCGTCGCCGGACAGCGAGATGGTGATGTCGTTGCCGCGCTGCCGGGTCTCCCCGGGCGGCATGTCCGAGACCATGAGCGTGATGCCGCTTTCGGTCTCGAGCTGGCCGTGCATGACCTTGTCCGCGTCCGGGCCCTCCATGCCCATGGACCCGAAGGTCATGACGTTCGTGGTGCCGCCGAGCACGTCGGCGTAGAAGGCGATGGCGTCCGCCGCCTCGCCGTCGAAGTGCAGGTAGGGGTTCAGGGTGACGCCCATGAGGTGGCTCCGTGGGTCAACGGGTCGGGGTCGTGAAAGCTAGACCCGTGCGGGGGCGCGCGGAAGCCGCCTGACGGGCGCATCCCGGCTCACGGGGAGACGAACCAGGCCGCCGCCGCGAACGGGCCGCCACCCCCGTCGGTGAGCGCTCGCAGCCCGTCCTCGAACGCCGCGAAGCGTTCAGGGCCGACCTGCGCCGCCCGCTCGGCGCGCAGGCGCTCGAGGATCTCGCCGGAGAGCGCGAGCAGCTCCCGCCCGCGCGGGGTGAGGACGACGAGGCGGCGACGCGCGTCGGCCGGGTCGCCGGTGCGCTCCACGTAGCCCCGTTCGGCGAGGACGTCCACCGTCCTGCCGGCGGCCTGCTTGGTGACGCCGAGGCGCCCGGCCAGCTCGGAGCCCGTCACCGGTCCCGGCGCGACGGCCTGCAGCGCGAAGCCGTGACCGGGCCGGACGTCGGGGTGCCCGCGCGCCGCGAGCTCGACGTGCAGGGCGTCGATGAGGTCGCGGAACGCGCCGAGCAGCCGGAACGCCATCTCGCCGCCGGGCATGCCCCTGGACGATTCCGTCAACGCCGTTTACCTTTTTGGTCAATCACATTGACCACCCTAGACGGAGGACTCCCGTGGACACCCTCATCCGGCGCGCCGAGGCCCGGCGCACCACCACCCCGAACGCGACCATGACGACCTTCGCGTCCCCGACGCAGGGCGCGAGCCGGCAGGCCCTGTGGCGGGTCGAGATGGCGCCCGGCGCGGCCGGTCCCGACCACGTCATGGCCGGCGAGCAGATCTGGGCCGTCGTCGCCGGTGCCGCGCGGGTGGAGGTGGCGGGCGAGGTCGCCGACCTCGGCCCGGGCGACACCCTCGTGCTGCCCGCCGGCGTGCTGCGCCGCATCCACGCCGACGCCGACCGCGGGCTCGAGGCCGTGGTCACCGGGCCGGGCGACGACACCGCCTCCGGGCCCGGTCGCGAGCCGGTGGTGCCGCCGTGGATCGCGTGAGGGTCACGAGCCGATCCGCCACGGACGCCGGGACCGGGCGGGCCGGTCGGACGGGCTGGGCGGGAGATCCCGGTCGGCGCGCAGCCGGGGGTCGTGCCCGGCGCGCCGGCGGCGGCGCTCCACCACCGTGAGGGCGGCGGACAGGATCGCCAGCACGAGCAGGATGCCCAGCAGGACGAGGATGAGGGTGCCCACGACCCTCAGGATGCCGTACCGGGGCGGTACGTCCCGAAGCTCCAGATGTTGTCCTCGTCGTCGACCGCCGCGTACTCGCGCGAGCCGTAGTCCTGGTCGGTGAGGCCGTGGATGATCGTGGCCCCGGCGGCGACCGCGCGGTCGTGGTGGGCGTCCGGGTCGTCGACGGCGACGTAGATGACGGCCCGGCCGGTCGCGAAGCGGTCGCCCTCGCGGACCGGCCCGAGCAGGACGGCGCCGCCGCCCTGGACGAGCTCGGCGTGCTGGACGGTGCCGGCGTCGTCGCGGTGGGCGGCGGCGACGGTGAAGCCGAGCGCGTCGCGGAGGTACGCGATCGCCTTGTCGGGGTCCTGGTAGCGCAGGGTGGGGTAGACGCTCATGCCGCCGAGGCTAGGAGGGCGCCGGCACGGCGTCTTGGACGTTCGGGAACCCGGCCCACCACTCCCGCACGTAGCCGGTGGGCGTGACCCCGGCGAGGTCGCGGAACTCGCGGACGAGGTGCGAGTGGTCGGCGAAGCCGCAGGCCGCGGCGACGTCGGCGACGGTGGCCGGGTCGTCCGCGTCGGCCACGAGCAGGCGCGCCGCCTCGCGGAACCGCAGGACGCGGCCGGCGGTGGTGGGCGCGAGCCCGACCTGGTCCCGGAACCGGGTCAGCAGGTGCCGGCGGCTCCAGCCGGTCTCCTCGGCGAGCGTGGACACGGCGACCCGCCCGCGCGCCCGGGTGAGGCGCGTCCAGGCGTGGGCGACCTCGGGGTCGGGCGCGGTGCGCGACCGGTCGAGCAGGCCGGCGAGGGTGGCGTCGACGAGCGCGTGGCGCGCCGCCCAGTCCGGGGTGTGCGCCAGGCGTTCGGGCAGCGCCGCGAGGTCCGGCTCGTCGAGGGCGTCGAGCGGGGCGATCCGGTTGGTCAGCGTCGCCGTCGGCCGGTCGAGCAGGCGCAGCACCCCGAGCGGGGTGAGGTCGACCTGGATGCCCTGCTGGTGGCCGGCGAACGCCGTGACCACCGCCCCGTCGTGCATGCCCGCGAGGAACGCCGCCGACCGGGCGTGGCCGCCGGGACCGGTCATCTCCAGCGGGTCGGCCCAGGAGAGGATCAGCGTGCAGGCGCCGTGGGGTGCCTCCCGGCGGCGCAGCGGCGCCGACGGCGAGACCTCGTCGTAGGGCTGGTAGCGCCGCACGACGCCCGCCAGCACCCGGTGGGGGTGCCGAGCAGGGGTGACGCTCACGTTGGCAGCCTGCCAAAAGCAGCGCGGAACGGATACCGTCCGGCCCGTGACGGCAGGCAACGAGATGAACACGGCCAGCGACACCCGCGTGGTGGTCGTCGGCGCGGGCTTCGGCGGGATCGCCGCGGCGATCGAGCTGCGCAGCCACGGGATCACCGACGTCGTGATCCTCGACAGCGCGCCGGAGATCGGCGGGACCTGGTACTACAACGCCTATCCGGGCGCGGCCTGCGACGTCCCGAGCCACCTGTACTCGTTCTCGTTCGCCCAGCGCGGCGACTGGTCACGGCTCTGCTCGCCGCAACCGGAGATCCTCGAGTACCTCCAGGGCGTCGCCAAGGAGTACGGGCTCGAGGAGGTCTTCGTGCCCTCGGTGCGCGTCGACACCGTCCGGCTCGACGAGGACACGATGACCTGGACCGTCGTGGCCGAGGACGGCCGGAGCTGGGAGGCCGGCGCGGTCGTCCTGGCGACCGGCCAGCTGAACACCCCGGCGATCCCGGCGATCCCGGGCGCCGACGGCTTCGCCGGCCCGCAGATGCACTCCGCGCGCTGGGACCACGAGGTCGACCTCCGGGGCAAGCGCGTCGCCGTGGTGGGCACGGGGGCGAGCGCGGTGCAGTTCGTGCCGGCCATCGCGCCCGAGGTCGGCAAGATGACGATCTTCCAGCGCAGCGGCAACTGGTTCTTCCCGCGCAAGAACCGCTACTACCCGCCCGCGCTGCGGCGGGTGTTCCGCCGCGCGCCCGGGGTGATGCGCTTCCGGCGCTTCTTCCTCAAGGGCTACCTCGAGTCCCTGACCATCATGATCAGGCACCCGAACACGGTCGGGCGCCTCGGCCGGATCTACTCGACGCTGTTCATGCGCCGCCAGCTGCGCGACCCGGAGGTCCGCCGCAAGGCCTGGCCGGACTACACCTTCGGGTGCAAGCGCATCCTGTTCAGCTCGCACTACCTGCCCGCGCTGGAGCGCGAGAACGTCGAGCTCGTGACCGACAGGGTCACCGGGATCGAGGCGGACGGCGTGCGCACCGAGGACGGGCGCCACCACCCCGTCGACGTCCTCATCTGGGGCACCGGCTTCAAGACCACCGAGTTCATGTTCCCCATGGACGTCGTCGGGCGGGCCGGCCGGACGCTGCAGGAGGAGTGGAGCGAGGGGGCGCACGCTCACCTGGGGATGACCGTCCCGGGCTTCCCGTCGCTGTTCGTGCTCTACGGGCCGAACACCAACACCTCCGGCGGCTCGATCATCGTGTTCCTCGAGGCCCAGGTCGCCTACGTGCGGCAGGCCCTCGAGGAGACCGCCCGGCGCCGGGCCGCGGCGGTGGAGGTCCGCCGTGACGTGGAGCAGGCCTCCGACCGGCGGCTGCAGGCCGCGTTCGAGGGTACGGCGTGGACGCAGTGCGACTCCTGGTACCGCGACGAGTCGGGCCGGATCGTCGCCAACTGGCCGAAGTACATGGAGCAGTACGTCCGCGCGGTGTCCCGGCTCGACCCGACGGAGTACGACTTCGTGTCCCGCTGACCTGTCCACAGGGTCTGTCCACACTGGGGACGAACTACACCGGTGTCATTCCGGGTGGTCAGGAGCCCGGTGTCTAGGGTCGGGGCATGTTGCGGCGTGCCGAGATCGAGCTCAAGACCCCCGGCGAGGTGGACGCCATGCGGGAGGCGGGCCGGGTGGTCGCCCGCTGCCTCGACGCCGTCCGGACCGCGGCGGCGCCGGGCGTCTCGCTGAAGGAGCTCGACGGCGTCGCGCACGACGTGATGCTCGAGGCCGGCGCCGTGCCCGCGTTCCTCGACTACCACCCGCACTTCGCGCCGTCGCCGTTCCCGGGCGTCATCTGCGCGAGCGTCAACGACGCGGTCGTGCACGCGATCCCCGGCCCCTACCGGCTCGCCGAGGGTGACCTGCTGAGCATCGACTGCGGCGCGTTCCTCGACGGGTGGTGCGGCGACGCGGCGTTCAGCGCGGTGGTCGGCGCCGATCCCGACCCGGCCGACCTCGAGCTGATCGCCACCACCGAGCGCTCGCTGGAGGCCGGGATCGCCGCGGTGCGGCCCGGGGCGCGGCTGGGCGACCTGGGCGCGGCGATCGGTGCCGTCGCGCGCGGGGCCGGCTACGGGATGCTCGCCGACCACGGCGGCCACGGCATCGGTCGCGCCATGCACGAGGCCCCGCACGTCCCGAACGAGGGCCGCGCGGGCAAGGGCATGAAGCTGCGGGCCGGCATGGTCATCGCGATCGAGCCGATGCTGCACGCCGGCGGGGGCGACGACTACGTCCACGACGACGACGGCTGGACCCTGCGCACCGCCGACGGCAGCCGCGCGGCGCACGCGGAGCACACCGTCGCCGTCACCGACGACGGGCCCCGCGTCCTCACGCTGCTGTAGTCAGGCCTGGCTCGACGCGCGCCGGTTCTGCTCGTCGTCCTGCGGCGAGTCGCCCTGCGACGACCCCTCGCGCGGGGCGTCGGCGCGCTCGCGGTGCGCCTGCTCCCACTCGGAGTCGTCGCGGGCGGCGTCCTCCCCGCCGTCCGACGAGGGCTTGCGCCGGACGTTGCGGCGGTCGAGACGGTGCAGCTGGCCGTTGCCGTCACGGCCCCAGTGGGTGCCGTGGGAGTCGGTGAAGCGCATCTCGGGCACCGCGGGCGCCGAGTACAGCTCCTCGCGGCTGACGTCGTCGTGCCCGAAGGGCAGCGAGTGGATCTCGTCGCTGGCCGGGGGCAGCAGCGCCATCGACACGCTGTGCTGCTCGTCGCTGGAGGGCAGGCTGAACAGGCAGCGGACCTGGAAGACCGGGGAGTCGCCGCCGTTGTGGACGCAGAGGACGTAGTCCTCGTCGCGGTCGTGCCGGGCGCCCTCGTCGAGCCACGCGGTGACGCCCTGGGCCTGCTGCTCCTGCCGGACCTCGACCTGGTCCTTGCGGTTGAGCAGCATGATCCACACGTACGCGGCGAAGCCGAGCAGGGATCCGGCGCTGCCGACCGCCGACACCCACTGGGCGGCGAGCTGGGACGTGCTCATCGGTGCTGGTCACCTCGGGGGAACGTTCGGGGGAGTACCGACGAGGAGGTGCCCGACTCGGACGCCCTCTACGCTCCCGTCGGTGTGAGCGCCGTTTCCTCCCCGCCCCGCCCGACGCCGCCGGACGGCGCGTCCCCCGGCGCCCTCGTGCGCTGGACGATCGACGTGCTGAACGCGCACGACGCCGAGGCGCTGCGCCAGGTGTACGCGCCGACGATCCGCGCGCGCTTCCCCACGCGCACGGTGCGGGGCGCCGACGAGCTCGTGTCCTGGTGGCGCGGGGTGTTCGCGGCGGTGCCCGACCTCGGGATGACCATCGAGGGCATGGCGGAGAACGGCACGCGGGACAGCGGCGAGGTGTTCCTGCGCTGGCGGCTCGCCGGTCACCACTCGGGCGCCGAGTGGGAGGGCCTCGAGGCGACCGGGGCCGCCGTCGACCTCGACGGGATGGACCACTTCGTCGTGGCGGACGGCCGGATCGCGAGCAACTTCGTGATCTTCGACCAGATGCAGTTCGCGCGGCAGATCGGGCTGCTGCCCGCCGAGGGGTCGCGCCTCGAGGTCGGGCTCCGGCGCGGGTTCAACGCGCTCGCCCGGCGCCGGCGGGGTCGTTAGCCCGCGCTCTTGCTGCCGTCCTTGCGGGTGCGGCCCTGGGTGCCGCCGCGGCCGCGGAACTCGACGCCGGCGTCCACGAGCAGGCGGCGGACGCGCCCGATGCTGTAGCCGGTCTCGGCGCAGATCTCCCGGATGCTGGCGCCCTTCTGGTACCGCTTGAGCAGCTCGGTGCCCAGCTTGGAGCGCTCCGTCCCCGTCACCCGCTGGTTGCGCGCCAGCTCTGGTGTCTTCGCCATGCGGGGCAGTATCACAGCGCGTGGCCGAACGCCGCCACTATCGGGGATTACTCCTGAGTCAAGCGGTCGGACGCGTACTGCGAACGAGATCAAGGTCCGTCCGTCGGCCCAGTGCCGTGACGGCGAGTGAGAAAAACTGTTCGGCCGTGTACTACCTGTAGGCAGAGTACTGACGTCCGCGCGGCACGACGTCCTCGGCGGACTCGGCGCCCCAGCTCGACCACCCGGGCCGCGGGTAGCGGGCGAACATCTCGAGGTACGGCCCCGGCGAGCACGCCTCGATGAGGTCGTAGGCCTCGTCGGGCTTGCGGGAGTGCTCGCGCTTGCGCGTCTCGATCATGTTGACCTGGCGCCGGCCCGGCTCGAGCGTGCGCAGCGACCCGCGGACACCGAAGAGGACCAGCTCGGTGACGTTGCGGAAGTAGAAGCCGACGCCCCGCCCGTCGGGCCCGCCGTCCTTGCGGCGCTTGGCCCAGACGAGGTTGCTGACGTACCGGAAGCCCCAGCCCTGCATGACCGCCAGGCCCTCGGGGAGCAGGGCGTTCGGCACCCAGAGGTAGAGGTGGGCGTTCGCGGAGACGACGTCGGCCACGGGCAGCGCGGCGATCTCGGCGGCGGTCATCGTGTCGTAGCGGTCGAGCCGCCGGTGCTCGGGCGCGACCTTGCCGGTCCGGTTGGTGAACCGCCACGGGGGGTCGGCGTACACGCAGGACCAGCCGCCCGCGGTGCGCGGGAGCGCGACCTGCTCCAGGGGCGTCGCGTCCACGCGCAGGGGCTCGGCGCGCCGGGCGCGCGTGGGGGTCTGGCCGTCCGGGCCGGCGTCCGCCGCCAGGGTCATCGTCTCGGGCCTCCTCGTGGTCGGGGTGGGCGGGACGCTAGCGCCGGGCCCCGACAGCGCCGGGTCGTCGTCGTCCGGGCTCACCAGCCGAGCCCGTCGGTGAGCATCAGGGGCGCCGGGGCGGCGGGCCGGTCGCGCTCGCCGTCGGCCGGGACCCAGCAGCGGCGCGAGATCGCGACCGCGAGCAGCGGGCACCCGCCGGCGTCCCCACGGGTCATGCGGGACTCGAGCTTGCCGAGGTGGGTGGTCGTGGACGTCGAGAGCCTGCTGCGGACCTCGTCGTCGCTGCCCCCGGCCGCGCGGGTCAGCTCGCGGGCGAGCTCGCGCAGGTCGTCGTGGGTGCGGGTCAGCAGCACGGCCCCGTCGATGAGGCCGGCGTCGTAGAGCGCGCGGTAGGCCCCGATGTCGCGGTCGAGGTTGCCGTCCTTGGCGTTCCACTCGACGTCGAGCGCGACCCGGCCCTTCACGTTGTCGACCTTGTAGCCCTCGTTGACGACCTCGCTCTCGCGCACCGTCACGCCCACCTCCCCGGCGGGCGCCCAGGGCTGGACCTGCAGCCGGGAGGTCACCACGGTGTCGACGCGCCCCTCGCGCCAGCCGCGCTCCCGGAACGCCGCGTTGAGGCGCGCCGCGAGCCGGGACTCGTTGCCGCCGGCCTCGATCAGGTCGGCGGTGGTGAGGGCGAAGTCGGCGAGGACCGCGCAGATCTCGGCGAACTCCTCGCGGCTCGTCGCGGCGAGGACGGCGGCGGCGTTGCGCGTCTCGCGGAGCTCGTAGCGCTCCGCGACACCCGGCGGCACGACCGTCGACCACCCCTGCGTGAGCTCCATCGCCGGACAGTCTCGCACCACGATCCCCGTCGACACGGTCACGGCACCGGACCCGTGCGACCACGCTGTGACGCGTGTCCTAGGGTCCCTCGAATGGGCTACCTCCCCGCCGGAGGTCCCCGATGACCACCACGGCCCCCGTGCCGATCGTCGCGCCTCCCGCCGCGCCCCCGGTCCCGGAGACCTCCGCCACCCCGCGCGTGGCCTGGCGCGCGGTGCTCCTGCTGGCCGGCGTGGTCGCGCTGGTGCACGGGGTCAGCTCCGCCTGGTACGGCGCGTTCGGCGACGAGCTGTACTTCGTCGCCGCCGGCCGGCACCTGGCGTGGGGGTACGCCGACCAGCCCCCGCTCGTGCCGTGGCTCGCCGCGGGCCTCGACGCGATCGCGCCCGGCAACCTCGTCGTCCTGCGCCTGCCGGTGACGCTGACGAGCGCGGCGCACGTCGTGGTGACCGCGCTCCTCGCGGCCGAGCTCGGCGGACGGCGCCGGGCGCAGCTGCTCGCCGGCGCCGCGATCACGATCTCGCCGTTCCTGCTCGCCACCGGGCATCTGCTGGCGACCTCCACGCTCGACCCGTTCCTCTGGTCGGTGCTGCTCTGGCTGGTCGTGCGGTGGATCCGGGTGCGCCAGGACCGCCTGCTGATCGCCGCGGGGCTCGTGCTGGCCGTCGCGCTCGCCGTCAAGTTCCTCGTGCCCGTCCTCGTCGCGGGGCTCGCGCTCGGCGTCCTGTGGGCCGGTCCGCGCCGGCTGCTCGGGCGGCCCGCGCTGTGGCTCGGCCTGGCGCTGGCGGCGGCGTCGACGGTCCCGACGCTGCTCTGGCAGGCCGCGCACGGCTGGCCGCAGCTGCAGATGGGGGAGGTCGTCGCCGGCGAGGGCGGCCTGACCGGCAACCGGTGGTCGTTCCTCCCGTTCGCCGCCTGGGACGTCGGGCTCGTGCCCGGCATGGTCCTCGCCGGGCTGGGGCTGTGGGGGCTCCTGCGCACCGACGCGCTGCGGCCGTGGCGCGCGGTCGGGATCGCCGCCGTCGCCACGACCGCCGCGATGATCGTCGCCGGCGGGCGGCCGTACTACGTCATGGGGCTGGCCGCGGTCCTCGTCGCCGCCGGGGCCGTCGTGCTGCAGGACCGGCGTCCGGCGCGGTGGTGGGGCTGGTCGGTGTCGGTGCCCGCCTACGTCGCGTCCGCGCTGGTCGTGGCCGTGATCGCCCTGCCGCTGGGGCCGGCGTCGTGGCGAGTCGAGCGGGGCGACTTCCTCGCCGCGGGCCAGGTCGGCTGGCAGAGCCTCGCCGCGAGCACCGGCGCCGCGTACCGCGCGCTGCCCCCGGAGCAGCGGGCGCACACGACCGTGCTCGCCTTCTCGTACTGGTACGCCGCGGCGCTCGACCGGTACGGGCCCGAGGCGGGCCTGCCGGACGTGTACAGCGGGCACCGCGGGTTCGCGTTCTTCGGCCCGCCGCCGGACACGGCCACCGCGGCGCTGCTCGTCGGGTCCGTCGACGGGGCCGCGCAGCTGTGCGGCACGATCACGCCCCTGCCGGCGCACCGCGACCCGACGGCCAACGCCGTGATCAACGGCGACGTCCCGCTCGCGCTGTGCACGCTGCGCGCCCCGTGGTCGGCGTCGTGGGCGTCGGTCACGCACATGCAGTAGGCCTGGTCGCATGATGGGCCCGTGAGATCCCGCGTGCTGCTCGCCGTCCTCCTGCTGGCGGCGGTCGTGGGCTGTGCGGGGCGCCCGGCCTCGGGGTCGGCGGCCGCGCCCGACGCCCGCCCGCCGATGGGCACGAACGGCGCGCCGGTCCCCGCCCTCGACTGGCGGGCCTGCGGCGGCGCCCAGTGCGCCGACGTCGTCGTCCCGCTCGACTACCGTCGCCCGACCGGCCCGACGATCACGCTCGCGGCGCTGCGGATGCCCGCCCGGGACCCGGCGGCGCGGATCGGCACGCTGGTCGTGAACTACGGCGGCCCGGGCACGCCGGGGACGTCGAGCCTGCGACGCCTTGCGGGCCGCTTCGACGCGCTGCGGTCCCGCTTCGACCTCGTGACGATCGACCCGCGCGGCACCGGCGCCTCGTCACCGGTCGACTGCGGGCCGTTCGGCGGCGACCGGGTGCCCGCGCCGGTGGGCCCGGCGCGCACCCCGGAGTTCTGGGCGTCGGCCGCCGAGCCCGGCCGGGCCTGCCTCGCCGGCACCGGCGAGCGCCTCGGGCACCTGTCCACCGCGAACGCCGCCCGCGACGTCGACCTCGTCCGCCAGGCGCTCGGCGAGGAGACCGTCAGCCTCTACGGCTACTCCTACGGCACCTACTCGGCGGCGACCTACGCGAACCTGTTCCCGGCCCACACCCGCGCGATGGTGCTCGACGGCAGCCTCGACCTCGTCGCCAACGCCGCCGGCGCGCCCGGGACCGAGCGGGTCCCGGTGGACGTGCGGGCGGCGGTCAGCGAGGCCTGGGAGGAGGCCTTCGGGGTGGCCCTCGACCGGTGCGCCGCGGGTCCCGCCTGCCCCCTGGGCCCCGACGCGCGGGCGCGCGCCACCGACGTCGTCGCGGCCGCGGGTCCGTCCTCGGCGGACCTCGTCGCGCGCATCGACCGGGCCCTGCAGACCGAGGGACGCCTGCCCGGACTGATGCGCTCGCTGGCTGCGCTCCCCGCCCCGCCCTCGGGCGGGCGGATCCCGCTGCCCGCGACCCCGTGGGCGCCGGAGCACTCGCCGTCGTACCTCGCGATCCAGTGCACCGACAGCGTCACGCCGTCGGCGGCCGACATGGACGCCGCCGTGGTGTCCGAGCAGGCCGCGCACCCGATCATCGGGGCGTCCACGGCGCTCAACCACGCGATGTGCGTCGACTGGCCCGCCATCGACCCCGACCGCTACCTCGGGCCGTGGAACGCCCCGCTCGCCGCGCCCGCCCTGATGGTCAACTCGCGGTGGGACCCGACGACCCCGCTCGGGGACGCCCGGGCCACGGCCTCCCAGCTCTCCGCGGCGCACGTGCTCGTCGTCGACGCCATCGGCCACACCACCCTCGACGCCCCGAGCCGCTGCGCCGCCGAGGCCTACACCGCCTACCTGCTCGATCCGCAGGTCACGCCGCCCGAGCAGTGCCCCGCGGGGCTCTGAGCGTCCGCGGCTACCGGTCGCGGTGCGGGTGCGCCAGGGTGAGGCGCATCGCGAGCGGACCCGGGAGGTCGACGTGGCGGAAGCCCTGCGCCCCTACATCCTCGACGACGCGGCGACGGTCGAGTACCAGCGCCTGGACCTCATGTCGAAGATCCTCGATCCGTGGACCCAGCGCTACCTCGAGGGGATCGGCGTCGGACCCGGCTGGCGCTGCCTCGAGCTGGGCGGCGGCAACGGCAGCGTCGCCGAGTGGCTGTGCGGGGTGGTGGGCCCGTCGGGGAGCGTGACCTCGGTCGACATCAACACCGCGCTGCTCCGCCTCGTTCCGGCGCAGAACCTCACCGTGGCGCAGGCGGACGTGCGGACGAGCGAGCTGCCCGGCGCCGGCTACGACCTCGTCACCTGCCGCGCGATGCTGCACCAGGTCGCGGAGCAGGCCCCGGCGATCCTCGGGAAGATGGCCGCGGCGGTCCGGCCGGGCGGGTGGCTGCTGGTCCAGGAGCCGGACTTCCACCTCGCGCCGACGACGGAGCCCGCGACCTGGGCCGACACGTGGTCCGCGATCCTCGGGTGGGGGCGCGACAACGGCGTCGACTGGTTCATCGGACGGCGCCTGCCGGGCATGGTCGTCGACGCCGGGTTCGCGCGCCCGCAGGCCTCGACCGACGTGGAGAACATCCGCGGCGGCGAGCGGGGCGCGCTCTACTTCAAGCTCTTCTTCGCCGAGGTGCGCGACCGGGTTCTGGCCGCCGGCGGACTGGACGCGGCGACCCTCGACGCGGCCACGGCGCTGCTCGACGACCCGACCTCCTGGACGCAGTGCTGGATGATGACCGCCGTGTGGGGCCGCAAGGCCGGCTGAGCGTCACGCCGCCCGAGCGGTGCCCGGCCGGGCTGTGAGCGGGGCGAGCCAGGTGCGCGCCTCGCTCACCGTCGCGCGGCATCCGACGTACCCGTCCGGCCGGATCACGACGACCTCGCCGGGGGCCAGCGCGTAGGTCGCGGCCGCCTCGTCGCCGACGACGACCGTGGCCGCGCCGGCGACCTCGACGTCCTGCGTGCTCAGCACCGTCCAGTCGGCCTCGCGGCGGCGGAGGAAGAGCGTGCTGTCGCCGACCGGGGCGTCGGGGGCGCGGTCGCCGGGACGCGGGCCGGGCCCCTCGGAGGCGCCCCCGAGGGGACCGTCGCGGTAGGACAGGTCGAGCTGGGACGTGGTGCGCACCTGGGCCGCCGTCCGCGCCCACATCGCGCCACCCGAGAGCTCCGCGGAGATGCCGAGGACGCCCGCGGCGATCGGCAGCCGCTCGGCGGTGTACGTGTCGAGCAGGCCCGCGTCGGCGCCTCGGAGCACGGCGGCGAGCTTCCAGCCGAGGTTCATCGCGTCGCCGATGCCGGTGTTCATCCCCTGCGCGCCGGCGGGGGAGTGCACGTGCGCGGCGTCGCCGGCGAGGAACACCGGGCCCACGCGGTAGTCGGCCACCATCCGGACGTTGAGCCGCCACACCGAGCGCCAGGCCACCTCGCGGAGACGGACCCGTGGGCCCCGGGCGCCGACGATCTCGGCGAGCACCGACTCGTCGGGCTCGCGGTCGTCGAGCGGCCCGGCCTGCAGCTGCCAGGTCGACGTGGCTGGCAGCGGGCAGAGCGCGACCCACGAGTACGGCGCCCCGCTCGGCGAGCCCCACTGGTGCCAGTGCTCGCGGTCGAGCCCCTCGAGCTCGACGTCGGCGACGACCATCCGGATCTCCTCGCGCGTCTCGCCGAGGAACGGCACGCCGAGCCGGCGGCGCACGGTGCTGCCGCCCCCGTCCGCCCCGACGAGGTGGCGGGCGCCGATCGTCCCCGCCGTCGTCACGACCTCGACGCCGTCGGCGGTGACCAGCAGGTCCTCGACCCCGACCCCCTGCTCCGGCGCGACGCCGAACTCCGCCAGCCGCTCGCGCAGCACCTGCTCGACCCGCCACTGCGGGACGAGCAGCGTCGAGGGCCAGGGCGTGTCCGGGGTCGGGGCCTTCCCGCGGGCGGGCTCGTCGACGACACCGTCGGGCCCGTACCGGCGCACGGGCAGGTGGGTGCGCCCGAGCGCGACCAGCCGGTCGGTCACGCCGCCGACGACGTCGAGCAGCTCGAGCGACCGGGGCTGCAGCCCCTTGCCGCGCGAGCCCGCGAACGGCGCAGGGGCGGCGTCGAGCAGCCGCACCCCGATCCCCCGGCGCGCCAGCTCGAGGGCCGTGACCAGCCCGGTCGGTCCTGCCCCCGCCACGATCACCTCGGTGTCCATGGTGTCGACGGTACGCCGAACTGAGACTGAGTCTCAAGTAAGACGTAGTGTCACATGAACCGGCGTGTCAAGATGTCGGGTGTGACCGATCCGGGGCTGCGCGCACGCAAGAAGGCCCGCACCCGCGCCGAGCTGCAGCGCCACGCCCTGCGCCTGTTCCGCGACCGGGGCTTCGCGGCGACGACGGCGGACGACATCGCGGCGGCGGCCGACGTCTCGCGCAGCACGTTCTTCCGCTACTTCCCGACCAAGGAGGACGTCGTCCTCCTCGACGACGTCGACCCGCTCTACGACGCGGCCTTCCGGGCGCAACCGGCCGGCACCCCGCTGCTCCGGGCACTGGCCCGCAGCATGCGCACCGCGTTCGCCTCCCTCGACGACGAGAAGCGCGCGCTGGAGGAGGTCCGCATGGACCTCGCGCGGACGGTCCCCGAGATCGGCGCGGTGCTGCGCGAGCGCAACACCTTCGGCGTCGACGCCGTCGCGGCGCTGGTCGGAGAGGCCGTCGGGCGCCCGGCCGACGACGACGACGTCGTCGTCTTCGCCGGCGTGGTCAGCGGCGCCCGCCTCGCCGCGCAGGCCCTCGTCCGGCGCGACCCGGACCGCGCCTACATCGAGACGTTCGCCGACGTGCTCGAGGTGCTCGCCGACGGCGTGCCGCTGGCCGACGCGCCGATCGTGACCTAGCCGGCCCTCACGCGAGGGCGTCGGTGAACCGGAGGACCTCGGCGATGTAGAGGGCGGTCCCGGTGTCCACGGCACCGTGCCCCTGCCCGGGCAGGACGACGAGGCGGGAGTCCGGCAGCGCGTCGTCCACGGCCTCGGCGGCGCGTCGATAGCCAGCCGGGCTCTCGCTCCCGGTCAGCGCCAGCGTCGGGATCGCGAGGTCCCGGAAGCGCTCCGGGTCGAACCGGTACGTCTTGATCGCGCGCAGTTCCCGGGGGATCGTGGGCGCCGCCGCGAGGCGTGCGCCGTAGCTTGGCTGGGACCGCATGAAGTCCACCACCTCCGCCGACACCCCGGCGACCTGGCGGGCCGTGGTCACCACCACCCCGTCGCGGTCTCCCGCCCGCATCAGCGACTCGAGCCGTTCGATGACGTCCCACGGGTAGAGCTCCGCGCCGACCTGCTCGAACGACGGGTCGTAGAGCACCAGCGCCCGCACGTTGCGGGTGATCAGCGCGGCGTCGAGCGCGCAGAGCGCTCCGTACGAGTGGCCGACCAGGATCACCGGCTGCTCGAGCGAGTCCACCACCGCGGCGACGTCCTCGAACTCCCGCTCGATCGCGAAGTCCTCCGCGTCGCCGCTGCCGCCGCGGCCGCGCCGATCGACGGCGCAGACCGTGAAGCGCTCCTCGAACGCGGGCAGGACCGGAGCCCATCGACTGTGGTCGCAGGCCGCGCCGTGCACCAGCACGAGCGCTGTCCCGGCGCCGGTTCGCCGGTAGGCGACCGACGTGCCGTCGTTCGACGTGGCCTGTCCCTGGGGCATGAGGTCGCTCCCGTCGCCGTCGCCTCGTCGACGCAGAGCTTCGTCCACACCGGCGCCGGCGGGAACCCTCGGGCCTCGGCTACTCGTCGTCACGGAGCACGACCTCCGGCAGGTATCCGTGCTGGTAGAGCCGCTTCTCGCGCACCATCGGCGAGAACAGCGTCGCCATGAACAGCGTCGAGAACAGCACGAACAGCGGCAGCGCGACCTTCAGCCACACCGGCCCGGGCAGCAGCGCCAGGAGCGCTGCCGGCGTCGCCTGGACCGCGGAGCGGGCGAGGTGGCGCAGGAACCACGTGCGGCAGGTCAGGTCGTGCAGCACCCACGGCGCGTACCGCACGGGCAGTCGCGCCCCGAACGCGTAGGCGATCCAGCGCAGGACGCCCGGACGGGTCATCCCGACGCCGACGCCGCCGGCGCGCGTGTCCCCGACCGCAGGCCCAGCGCCCGCGCCGCGACGTGGGCGAGGTGCACCGGCTCGTGGCCCGCGTTCTCGAGCTGGCGGATCTGGGTGCGGCAGGAGAAGCCGTCGGCGAGCACCGCGGTGTCCGGGTCGGCGGCGCGCACCGCGGGCATCAGGCCCCGCTCGGCGCAGGCCGTCGAGACCTCGTAGTGCCCGTCCTCGAACCCGAAGTTGCCCGCGAGCCCGCAGCACCCCTCGTCGAGCACCCGGACGTCGACCCCGAGCGCGTCGAGCACCGACCGGTCGGCGTCGAAGCCCATCGCCGCGTACTGATGGCAGTGGATCTGGGCGACGGCCTTGGTCGTCGTCGTGACCTGGGCCCGCAGCTCGTCGGTGTGCTGCGCCAGGACCTCGGCGAGCGTCCGCGTCGACTTCTCCAGCCGCACGGCGTCCTCGTCGTCGGGGCCGAGCAGCTCGACGACGTCCTGGCGCAGCGCCGCGGTGCACGAGGGCTCGAGGCCGACCACGGGGACGCCGTCGTCGAGCCAGGGCTTGACGACGTCGAGGCTGCGCCGGGCGACGGCGCGCGCCGTGTCGAGCTGGCCGGTGGTGTGCCACGTCAACCCGCAGCAGACCTGGCCGTCCGGGAGCTCGACGCGGTAGCCGAGGTGCTCGAGGACGGCGATCGCGTCGAGGGCGAGCTCGGGGTCGAACGCCGCGGTGAACGTGTCGGGCCACAGCAGCACGCGGGGCTTCGTGCTGTCGGCGTGCGCCCGGCGCGCGTCCACGAGGCGGCGCAGCGGCTTCGGGGCCAGCGTCGGGATGTCGCGCTGCGGGGCGATGCCGCCGAGGCGCTTGGCGACGTTCGCCAGCGCGGGCCGGCGGGCCAGGGCGTTGGCGACCCGCGGCAGGCCCGGCACCGCCGTGGCGAGGCGCAGCCAGCGGGGCAGGTGCCCCATCGACCAGTGACTGCGGGGACGCTTGTGGGCGCGCCCGGCGTAGTGCTGGGAGAGGAACTCGGCCTTGTAGGTGGCCATGTCCACGCCCACCGGGCAGTCACGCTGGCAGGCCTTGCAGCTCAGGCACAGGTCGAGGGCGTCGCGGACCTCGGTGGAGCGCCAGCCGTCGGGGACGAGCTGCCCGCTCGCCATCTCGAACAGCATCCGCGCGCGGCCGCGGGTGGAGTGGGCCTCCTCGCCGGTGACGCGGTAGCTCGGGCACATGTAGCCGCCCGAGTCGGAGATGCACTTGGCGACGCCGATGCAGCGGCGGCTGGCGCGGGTGAAGCTGCCGCGGTCGTCGGTGTAGGCGAGCTCGGTGCGCGGCCCGATGGTGGGGACGCCGACGAAGACCTTGAGGTCCTCGTCCATCGGCGCCGGGTCGACGACGCGGCGCGGGTTCATGCGGCCCTCGGGGTCCCAGGCGTCCTTGAACGCGCCGAACGCCTCGAGCAGCTGGGGGCTGTAGGTGCGGGCGAGCAGCTCGGCGCGCGCCTGCCCGTCACCGTGCTCGCCGGAGACCGAGCCGCCGTGCGCGGCCACGAGGTCGGCGGCGTCGGTGAGGAACGCGCGGAAGTTCGCGAGGCCGGGGCGGGTGAGCAGGTCGAAGTCGATGCGCACGTGCAGGCAGCCGTCGCCGAAGTGCCCGTAGTAGGCGCCCCGCCGGCCGTGCTTGCCCAGCAGCGCGTCGAACTCGCGCAGGTAGGCGCCCATCTGCGCCGGCGGCACCGCGGCGTCCTCCCAGCCCGGCCACGCCTCGCCGCCGTCGGGGGAGCGGGTGACGATCCCCGACCCGTCCTCGCGGATCTTCCACAGCGCGCGCTGCGCCGTCGGCTCCGAGACGACCTTGACGCTCGCGCCGTAGCGGGCCATCTCGCGCCCGATCGCCTCGGCCTTCGCGGTGGCCTCGGCGCGGTCGGCGCCGCCGGTCTCGACGTAGAGCCAGCCCTTGCCCTCGGGCAGCTGCTCGTGGGTGCGCTCGTCGGGCCTGCTCGCGCGCAGGGCCCCGATGACGCCGGTGTCCATGCCCTCGATCGTCAGCGGGTGGTGCTCGCGGATCGGCATGACGTGGTCGGCGGCGATGTAGGCGTCGGGGAACCCGAGCACGCACAGCGCCCGCGCCGGCGGCGACTCGACCAGGTCGACGGTGGCCTCGAGGATCGTCGCGCACGTGCCCTCGGTGCCGACCAGCGCGCGGGCGAGGTCGAAGCCGTGGTCGTCGAGCAGCTCGTCGAGGTTGTAGCCGCTGACCCGCCGGGTCATCCCGTGGCCGAGCAGCTCGTCGCGGACGAGGCCCTCGTAGCGGTCGCGCAGCGCGGCCAGCTCGCGGTAGATCGCGCCCTCGCGGCCGGGGCGCGCCATCGCGGCGGGCAGGTCGGGCGTGCGGCCGGCGCCCATCCGCGTGCCGTCGGCCAGCAGCACCTCGAGCGAGCGGACGTTGTCGACGGTCTTGCCCCACGCCACGGAGTGCGACCCGCAGGCGTTGTTGGCGATCATCCCGCCGAGGGTGCAGCGGTTGTGCGTCGAGGGGTCGGGGCCGAACGTCAGCCCGTACGGGCGCGCGGCCTCGCGCAGGTCGTCGAGGACGACGCCGGGCTGGACGCGGGCGGTGCGCGCGTCCGGGTCGATCTCCAGCACGCGGGTCATGTGGCGGGAGAAGTCGACGATCACGGCCTCGTTGACCGCCTGGCCGCCGATGCTCGTGCTCGCCCCGCGCGGCAGCAGCGGGACGCCGTGGCGGCGCGTGACGTCGACGACCGCCTCGACGTCGTCGATGTCGACCGGCTGGACGACGCCGATCGGCACGTGGCGGTAGTTCGACGCGTCCGCCGACCACATCGCCTTGCTCGAGGTGTCGAACCGGACCCGCCCGCGGACAGCCGAACGCAGGTCCTCGGCGAGGAGGGATTCACGGGACGAGCGACGCGTGACGGTCATCGCCGGTCAGTCTGCGCCGGTCCGCAAGGCTTCGCTGCTCGGGGCGGCGTGATGTTCGCAGCGAACGCGCTGTTCGCTGCTACTAGGCACGCGGAGTCCTCGTTCGCTCGGTGACGGGCGTGCGGCGGGCGCGGTCGAGGAGGCCTGTGCGCGCGTCGGCGGCGTCCATGAGGACCAGGTCCGCCCGCGCGCCGGGGACGACGTCGTGGCGGTCGTCGCCGAGCAGGGCGGCCGCGTCGACGGTGCCCATGTCGAGCAGGGTGTCGAGGTCGACGCCCTGCATGTGGCCGAGCAGCAGGGCGGCGTCGAGGAGGTCGACGGTGCCGAACGGGGTGAAGGCGTTGCGGACGTTGTTCGACGAGTAGGCGACGCGCACGCCGGCGTCGCGCAGCTCGCGGACGGGGGCCGAGGCGCCGACGAGGTAGAGGTCGGTGGGCGGCAGGACGGCGACCCCGACGCCCGCGGCGGCGAGGGCGTCGGCGGTGCGGCGCCGGCGGTCGGGGTCGAGGCCGGCGAGGGTCGTGACGTGGCCGAGGACGACGTGGCCTTCCATCCCCGCCGCTCGCGTCATCGTGGCGATGTCCTCGGCGAGGTCGTGGCGGGCGTCGGTGGCACTCCCGCCCGCCCCGGCGGCGAAGTCGGCGTGGACGTCGACCGGGACGCCGTGGTGCTGCGCGAGCTCGAGGACGTCGCGGACGTGGTCGCGGCAGGCGTCGACGTCGTCCTCGGCGTAGCTGCAGGCCCCGAGCACGTCGGCGCCGCGGCGCAGGGCCTCGACGAGGAGGTCGCGGGTGCCGGGTCTGCTCGCGATCCCCTCCTGGGGGAAGGCGACGACCTGGAGGTCGATGCGGTCGCGCCACTCGTCGCGCAGCTCGAGGAGGACGTCGAGGCTCGTCAGACCGACGGTCGGGTCGACGTCGACGGGCGTGCGGACGCGCGTGGTGCCGGCGGCCTGGGCGCGCCGCAGCACATCCGTGGTGCGGGCGCGGACGTCGTCGGGGGTGAACCGCTGCTTGCGCTCGGCGGTGCGTGCCACGGCGGCGTCGAGGCCGGCGTCCGGGTCGGGACCGGGGTCGAGCATCGCCTTGTCGAGGTGCAGGTGGGGTTCGACGAGGCCGGGGAGGAGGACCTTCTGGTGGCCGTCGATGCGTGGTGCGTGGTGGTCGAGTCCCGGCCCGATCGCGGCGATCCGGCCGTCGTGCACCGCGACGTCCACGAGCCCGTCGTGGTGGCGGGTGCGGACGTCGGTCAGGAGGTAGGTGTCGCGAGGAGCCACGTCAGGTCGGTACCCGCCGCGAGCTCGTCCGGCGCGTGGCCGCGGCGGAAGAGGCGCGCGGTGTGGCCGTCGAGGGTGAGGGTGTCGGCGCTGTGCAGCAGCCAGGCGCCCTCGCGGAGCCCGACGACGGCGACCGCGTTCTCCTCGTGGAACTCCTCGATCCGCTGCTGGCGGGTCTCGCCGCGGTGGGTCGAGTGCGGGTCGGGGTCGAGGTAGTGCGGGTTGATCTGCACGGGGATGCGGCCGACGGCGTCGTAGCCGCCGGGGTCGACGATCGGCATGTCGTTGGTCGTCATGATCGTCGGGCAGGCGAGGTTGGACCCGGCGCTGGCTCCGGCGTATCGGAGGTCTTCTCGGGCGCGCAGGGCGTCCAGGACGCCGTTGTCGCCGGTGCGCCGGCGCAGGCGGAACGTGTTGCCGCCGCCGACGAACACGGTCTCGCGGTCGGGGTCGGCGTCGCGGATCGTCGCCGCGGGGTCGGGCTCGCGGTGCAGGCCCCGGACGTCGAGGGGCCCGAGGACGTTCTCCAGCGCGGCGGCGACGAAGCCGGTGTAGGCGTCGTGGTCGCCACCGGCCCACGGCGCGAACCACAGCGTCCGGCCGCCGACGTGGCGGCGCAGCGGCTCCGCGGCGTGCGCGAACGGCACGGCCTCCCCGGGCGGGCGGGAGTTGGAGAAGAGCAACGCGTCGGCGGCCACGCCCGCGATCCTCGCCGTCTCCGGCCGGTGAGCGACGCACGGGGTGTGTCAGCGTGGCGGCCATGCTGACGTTCAACGTCAGTATTTCCGCCAGCTCGATCCCGCCCCGGCGGGCCCAAGATCGTGGTGGCTTCCCTGACGTTCGTCGTCAGCGTCCGGCCTTCGGCGCGGCAGCTCCGCTGCGCTGCGTGCCGCGGGTGGCCGCAAGGCTGAGACACCGCCGTGTCTCAGCGACTTCTCGGCGTGTCGCGCGAGCGAGGCTGTGGCGATCCTGGCGCCAGACGCCAGCGATGCCGCATCGCTCGTATCTCGGGACCCTCGTCAGACCGGGGTGCGCGGGGGGACGGCGGGGGTGCCGAGGGGCACCAGGCGCAGGGCGCCCGGAGCGTCGGCGGGGACCACGGGCGCGTGCGGGGCGACCGGCTCCACGCGTTCGTACGCCGAGCCGAGCGGCGGGCGCGGGTCGGGCTCGCCCTTGTTCGGCCAGAACGCCATCGCCCGTTCCGCCTGCGCGGTGATCGTCAGCGACGGGTTCACGCCGAGGTTCGCCGAGAGCGCGGAGCCGTCGAGGACGTGCAGGCCCGGGTGCCCGAAGAGGCGCTGGTAGCCGTCGATCACGCCGTGCTCCGGGTCGGCGCCGATCGGGCAGCCGCCGATGAAGTGCGCGGTCATCGGCATGTTCACCGCCTCGCCCCAGGTGCCGCCGGGGTCGCCGTCGATGATCTCCGCGAGCCGGCGGGTGGTGTCGTTCGCGGCCGGGATCCAGGTCGGGTTCGGCGTGCCGTGGCCCTGGCGGGACACGAGGCGGCCGAAGCGCCGGCGCACGGTGATCGAGTTGTCCAGCGACTGCATGACCAGCGCGATGACCGTGCGCTCCGACCAGTGCCGCTTGTCCAGCGAGCGCGCGAACGTCCGCGGGTGGCGCACCATCCCGCCCAGCAGCTTGAGCAGCCGCGGCACCCGCCCGCCGCCGTCGGTCATGAGCGTCGTGAGCAGGCCCATCGCGTTCGACCCACGCCCGTAGCGGCACGGCTCGATGTGCGTGTCCTCGTCCGGGTGCCAGGACGAGGTGATCGCGACGCCGCGGGTGAAGTCGCGCGGCCCGCCGGGCTCCGGGGCACGGTGGGCCATCGCGCCGACCAGCGCCTCGGAGTTGGTCCGGGTCAGCTCACCGAGCCGCCGGGAGACGCGCGGCAGCACACCGGTGTCGCGCAGGCGGTGCAGGAGCGACTGCGTGCCCCACGTGCCGGCGGCGAGCACGACCTGGTCGGCGGTGAACGTCGTCCGGCCCCGCCCGCGGGTCGCCCTGGTCTCGACCACGTAGCCGTCGGCGGACGGCCGGACCGTGCGCACCGTCGTCTCCGGATGCACGACGGCGCCGGCGCGCTCGGCCAGCGCGAGGTAGTTGGTCTCGAGGGTGTTCTTGGCGCCGTGGCGGCAGCCGGTCATGCACTCGCCGCACTCGCGGCAGCCGGTGCGCTCCGGGCCCGCGCCGCCGAAGAACGGGTCCGGCGCCGTCACGCCCGGCCCCTCGCCGAAGTACACGCCGACCTGCGTCGGGGTCACCGTGTCGCCGCGGCCGCGCTCCTCGGCCACCTGGCGCATGACGACGTCCGAGGGCGTGACCGACGGCTGGGTGACGACGCCGAGCATCCGCGTCGCCTGGTCGTAGAACGGGTCGAGCTCGTCGCGCCAGTCGGTCAGCGACGCCCACTGCGGGTCGCGGTAGAACGCCTCGCTCTTCGGGCGGTAGAGCGTGTTCGCGTAGTTCAGCGAGCCCCCGCCGACGCCCGCGCCGGCGAGCACCACGACGTCGCGCAGCACGTGGATGCGCTGGATCCCGTAGCAGCCCAGCCGCGGCGCCCAGAGGAAGTTCCGCACGTCCCACGACGTCGCCGGCAGGGTCTCGGGCGTGAACCGTCGTCCGGCCTCGAGGACCCCGACCCGGTAGCCCTTCTCGGCGAGCCGCAGCGCCGTGACGCTGCCGCCGAACCCGGACCCGACGACGAGCACGTCGTAGTGGTGTGGTGGTGGCACCGCAGGAACTTAACCCGTCGGTAGCTGTGACGGAAGGTCACAGGTAGACGTCGACCTCGACCGTGCCCTAGTCTCCATCAAGTGATTGATGGAGGGCCGACCCGGCGCGAGCAGCTCGTGTCGGCGGCGTTCGGACTGGTGGCCGAGGTGGGCCTCGAGGGCCTACGCCTGCGGCGGGTCGCGGACGAGGTCGGCATCGACCAGTCGACGCTCCACTACCACGTCGCGACGAAGGCCGAGCTCGTCGAGGCGGTCGCGGAGCACGCCGCGGCCCTGCTCGCGACGAGCGCGCCGCCGTCCCACCTGCCCCCGCGCGAGGCCCTCGCGGCCCACCTCGATGCGCTCGCGGGCCTCATCGCCACGCGCCCCGAGCTCTTCACCGTCACCGCCGAGCTCGACCTGCGCGCGCGCCGCGACCCGTCGGTCCGGGCGGTGGTCGACCGGCAGGAGGCGGGCTGGCGCGAGGTGCTCGTCGGGCTCTTCACGGCGCTCGACGGTGACGACGACCCGTCGGCGCGGGCGGAGCTGGTGATCGCCGCGGTCAAGGGCGTTCGCCTCGTGCCCGACCTCGCCCCGACCGTGCTGGCCCGGCTGGTGGAGCAGACGACAGGAGCGACGCGATGACGGACCGACCGCGGGTCGCGGTGATCGGCGGCGGGATCGGCGGGCTCTGCCTCGCCCAGGGTCTGCACCGCGCCGGGGTGCCGGTCACCGTGCACGAGCGCGACCGGGATCCCGCCGACCGGTGGGAGGGCTACCGCATCCACGTCGACCCGGCCGGTGCGCGCTCCCTGCGGGCCTGCCTGCCCGACCACCTCTGGGAGGCCTTCCTCGCGACGTCTGCGCCGGGCGGGCCCTTCGGGTTCGTCACCGAGCAGCTCGAGGAGCTCGTGGAGATCGAGGAGGCCATCGCCTACCCGGCGGCCGACGACCCCGCGGAGAACCACTACGCCGTGGACCGGCGCACGCTGCGCCGCCTGCTGCTCGCCGGGCTCGACGACGTCGTGCACCTCGGCGCCGAGTACGTGTCCCACCAGGTGGGCGACGACGCCGTCACCGCCCGCTTCGCCGACGGCCGCCACGTCACCGCCGACCTGCTCGTCGGCGCGGACGGCGTGGGTTCGCGCGTGCGCCGCCAGCTCCTCCCCGACGCCGAGCCGGTCCCTGCGGGCGTCGTCGGGCTCGCGGGCAAGGTGCCGCTCACGTCGGACGTGCCGGCGGTCCTGGCCCACGGCATGCACGTCGTCTCCGACGCCGGCCCGGGCTCGCTGTTCACCGCCGCCTTCCGCCCGCCGCCCGGTGCCCGCGCGGTCCTCGCCGAGGTGACCGGCCGGCCCGCCCCGCCGGTCGACGAGCCCTACCTGCTGACCGCGTTCGTCACCGCGCCCGAGCACCTCCCGCCGGACCTCGACGCCCACGACGCCGATGCCCTCGCCGCCCTCGCCGACGGGCTCACCGCGGCCTGGCACCCCGACCTGCGCCGCCTGCTCGCCGCCGGCGAGCCCGCGAGCCGCGGCGCGAGCGTCTTCCTCGTCGCGCCGCCCGTGCCGCACTGGGAGCCCGGCCGCGTCACCCTGCTCGGCGACGCCGTGCACGCCGTCCCCGCCACCGGCGGGCTCGGCGGCAACGCCGCCCTGCGCGACGCCCGCCGGCTCACACTGGCCCTGACCGGTCCCGACGCCCTCCTGGACGCCGTCGGCGCCTACGAGGCCGACCTGCGCGAGCACGGCACCGCGACCATCGAGGACGCGCTGGCCGTGCGCGACCAGATGCTCGCCGGCGGCGTCTGGCGCACCCGTGTCGCGCGCGCCTGGTTCCGTCTGTGTGCGCGCTCGTCGTTCCTGCGCCGGCGCACCTTCGCCGAGAGCGAGCGCGCGGTGAGCCGCCCGCGGCCGTGGGAGCTCGCCGCGTCGGTCAGGGCGTGAGGATCACCTTGCCCACCGCGCCCTGCTCCACGGCCTCGTGCGCGGCGACGATGTCGTCGAGCGCGTAGCGGGTCACCGGCAGCGGCGAGAGCGCGCCGGCGGCCGCCGCGTCCGCGGTCCACGACACCGCGTCGGCGAGCTCCACGCGGGGCACGCCGTAGAGCAGCACGTAGCTGATCGCGGTGTTGGCGACCATGAGGCGCCGGGTCGGGATCACCGGGTCGTCGGGCTCGTTGGCGTACACGGCGATGACGGTGCCGGCGCCGGACACCGCGAGGTCGAGCTCGAGGTTCGCGCCGAGGGCGACCTCGACGACCCGGTCGACCTGGTCGGTGAAGGCCTGGACGCGCTCGATGAGCCCGGGCTCGCGGTAGTTCACGACAAGGTCGGCGCCGGCGGCCCGCGCGAGCTCGCCCTTCTCCTCGGAGCTCACCGTGGTGACGACGCGGGCGCCCGCGTGCTTGGCCAGCTCGATCGCGTAGTGCCCGACCGCGCCGGCGCCGCCCGCGACCAGCACCGTCGTGTCGCGCAGCGCCTCGCGGCCCGCCCCGCGCACGAGCAGGCAGTGCGCCGCGGTCACGGCCGGCACGCCCAGGCAGGCCCCGAGCTCGTCGGGCGCGTCGTCCGGCAGCGGGACGGCCAGGTCGGCGTGCACCACCGAGTACTCCGCGGCGGTGCCGTAGCGGTTGCCGAACGCGGCGAGGAAGAGCCAGACGCGCTGCCCGACCCGCGTGGCGTCCACTCCCTCACCGATCGCGTCGATGACGCCGACGCCGTCCTGGTGCGGGATCTGGAACGTGTCGGGCTCCTGCCCGGTCAGGCCCGTCCGGGTCTTCCAGTCGGTCGGGTTGATCCCCGACGCCGTGATGCGGACGCGGACCTCGCCCGGTCCCGGCTCGGGGGTCTCGACGTCGACGACCGACAGCACCTCGGCGGCCGGACCGGTGTGGCGGTAGAGCGCAGCCTTCATGCCGGGCTTGTGCCCCGGGAGCGCGCAACTTATCCGGCCTGTCCCGCGGCCTCGCGCAGCTCCCGGAACGCCGCCGCGAGCGTCGCCGGGGTCTGGTGGGCGTTGAGCCCGCTGGGGTTCGGCAGCACCCACACCCCCGTCGGCCCGAGGGTGCGCTCCTGGCGCCCCGCGGCGGCCCGACGGTCGCCGAACGCCACGCGGTAGGCGCCGATCCCGACGACCGCGAGCCACCGCGGCGCGACGTCCGCGACGAGGGCGCGCAGTCGCTCGCCACCCGCGACCAGCTCGGCGTCGTCGAGCTCGTCCGCCCGGGCGGTGGCCCGCGGCGCGACGTTGGTGATGCCGAGGCCGAGGGACGGCATCAGGCCCTGCTCGGACGGGGCGAACAGGCGCGGGGTGAAGCCCGAGGCGTGCAGCGCGGGCCAGAACCGGTTGCCGGGGCGGGCGAAGTGGTGCCCGGTGAACGCCGAGACGAGCCCCGGGTTGATGCCGCAGAACAGCACGCGCAGCGGGGGGTCGCCGGGACCCGGCAGCACGTCGGGCAGCAGGCGCGAGCGGGCGGCCTCGAGCTCGGCGGGAGACGGAGCGGAGCGGCGCTCGACCCGTCGGTTCGCGGACGGCACCGGCGCAGTATCAGCCCGGCACCCTCAGCCCGGCAGCTCGGTCACGAGGACCCGGGCCGACCGCCGCTCCTGCACCTCGCGCAGGCGGTCGACACCCTCGAACTCGTTGCAGAGCAGGAACAGGTGCCGGCCCTCGGGCCCGCCGAGCACGCAGGAGAAGCACGGCAGGTCGGTCTCGACGCGGTGGGTGACCTCGCCGCCGTCGAGCACCCGGACGCACGCCCCGCGCGGCGCGCCGGGGTCGCCGGTGTGGGCCGCGGTGTCGGCGGTCTGGGTCCAGATCCCGCCCGCGGGGTCGATCGCGATGCCGTCGGGACCGAGCCCGTCGGCCCACACACGGCGGCCGGACAGGCCGCCGTCCTCGGCGATCGTAAACGCGGTGAGGCGCCCGGCGACGGACTCGGCGACGACCAGCGAGGTGCCGTCCGGGGTCACGACCATGCCGTTCGGGAAGTCGATGTCCTCGGCGACCCGCCGCGAGGTGCCGTCGGGGCCGAGGAGGTCGATCCAGCCGGGGTCGGGCATGCCGGCGCCGTCGCCGAACGCCCCGTCGAAGCCGTCGACGAAGACGTGCCCGCGCGGGTCGGTGACGATCTCGTTGGCGCCGCGGTCCCGCAGCGTCGTGGTCGTGCCGTCGGGCTCGTGGCGGGTGACCGTCTCGCCGGTGGTGACGAGGCGGCCGTCGGGCAGCCAGTCGATCGACCAGCCCATCCGGGCCGGGCCCGGGGCCATCACCTCGGCGCGGCCGTCGAGGTCGACCGCCACGACCTCGCCGACGCCCCAGTGCGCGAACCACAGGCGGCCGTCGTGCCAGCGCGCGGACTCGACCATCGCCAGGCCGGTCAGCAGCGTCCGCGGGGATGGCAGGTGCTCGATCATGGGTGAACCTTCCGTCGGTGTCGCCCTGCTACGAACGGGGCCACCCGGAATCGACAGCGGCCGTCTGCCGTCCCCATCCCCCGATCGCGTCCCCAGGCCACCGGGGACGCGGGAGCCCCGGACGGGCCCGCCGCGTCGGAACCGGTGTGGACGAACAGGACGGGCCCGCCGTGCGGCCCGAGGAACTGCGGGAGGCCGGGGCGGCGTGCGTCGCCGCCGGGCTCGAGGTGCCGGTCGCCGCGCCGGCGGAGGCGGTGCGGGACGTGGCGGTGGCGCCGACGGGACGGTCCGGGGCGGCGGCCGTCGCGCTGGCCGACCGGTGGGAGGTCGCGCACGCGCGGTGGTGCGCCGACCTCGTGGCCCACGGCGAGGCGCTGGCCGCGGCGGCGGTGGCCTATGCCGCCGGCGACGGCGCGGCCGCGACCGGACTGATGACGGCGGGCTCGTGACGGGCGGGCCCGCCGTGGCGGCCGCGCGCCTGCTCGCCGCCCGCCGGGGTCTGGCCCGGGCGGCCGACGTGCTCGCCGACCCGGCGCCCGGGTGGCGCGGCCCGGCCGCGCAGGACGCCCGCGCCGCGCGCGCCGCCCTGCTCCGGGCCCACGAGGCCCTGCTCGACGACCTGGACGGCGTCCTCGCGGCCCTCGGCGTCGCGGCGCTCGCCCTCGCCGCCGGCACCCCGCCCGCCGTCGTGGACGCCGCGCTGGCGGCCGCGCTCGACGCCGCCGGCACCGCACCGCCCGCCACGGTGACGGCGGCAGCCCCCGCGACCGTCCCCGGCCTCGACCCCGAGGCCGTCGCGCGCTGGTGGGCGGGCCTCGACCCCGACGCGCGCGCGGCGCTCGAGCGCGACCGGCCCGCGCTGGTCGGCGGCCTCGACGGGCTCCCGGCAGCGGTGCGCGACCGCGCCAACCGGCGGGTCCTCGCCACGGCGCAGGACCAGGCGCGCGCCGAGGAGACCGCCGCCCGCGACCGCCTCGCCCGCACCCGCGACCCGGCCGAGCTCGCTCGCCTCGGCTACGAGCTGCACGAGGTGCGGACCCGCCTCGCGCGGCTCGCGGCCGTCGCGGCCGCCGTCGACCGGCCCGGGCGCGCGCTGCTGGACCTCGAGGTCGAGCCTCGCGCCCCCGACGGCGAGGGGGTGCGCGCGGCGGTGGCCCGGGGCGACGTCGACACGGCCCGGCACGTCGGCGTGTTCACGCCGGGCTTCACCACCGGGGTCGACGAGCTGCCCCGTCGCCTCGGGGAGCTCGACGCGCTGGCGGACGCCGCGGGACCGGGCACGGCCGCCGTCGCCTGGTACGGCTACGACGCGCCGCAGCTCTCCGAGGTCGCCGACCCCGACCGCTCGGTCCTCGGCCGGGCGCCCGCCGAGGACGGCGGCCGGCGGCTGGCGTCGTTCCTCGGCGGCCTCGACGCCGCGCGGACCGACGACGCGCACGTGACGGCGATCGGGCACTCGTACGGGTCGGTGGTCACCGCGGCGGCGGTGGGACAGGCCGGCGGGGTCGACGACGTCGTCTACCTCGGCAGCCCGGGCGTGGGGGCGTCACCGGGGCGGCCACCGGGGCACGCGTGGGTGGTCGAGGCGGCAGGCGACCCGACCGCGGACACCGCCTGGTTCGGCCCCGACCCGAACCGCATGCCGGGTGTCACCGGGCTCTCGGCGCGCGAGGTGGCGCTGCCCGACGGGCGGGTCCTCGCCGAGTCCCGCGGTCATCTCGGCTACCTGACGCCGGGCTCCACGAGCGCGACGAACGTCGCCGCGGTCGTCGGGGGGCGGCCCCAGGACGCGGTGCTCGACCGCGGGATCGACGCCGGCGACCGGCTCCGGCGGGTCGTCGGACGGTGACGGACGCGCGCGAACGGCCCGCCCCCGGTCCTCCGAGGGGATCGGGAGCGGGCCGTGCCGACGAGCGTGCGGGCGGAGTACCTACTCCTTGCCGCCGGTGGCGGGCTTGTCCGAGGACACCGCGCCGTTCGAGGTCGAGCCGCTCACGGCGTCGGTGGCCGTGTGCGTCGGGATCTCCTGGCTGCTCGCCTGGGCCGGCGTGACCGGCGCCGTCCCGGCGGGCTTCTCGGTGCTCACCGGACGCGGCCGCGGGGCGGGCGGCGGCGGGGGCGGCAGCTCCGGCTCGCGGCGGGTGGCCACGACGGCCGCGCCGACGCCCACGAGGGCGATGACGACGAGCCAGAGGCCCCAGCGGCGACGCTTCTTCGGCTCCTCGGGCTCGATGCGGGCCGCGAGGTCCTTGCGGACCGACGTCAGGCCCTCCTCCAGCGAGCCGCGGACCGACTCGCCGAGGTCACGGAGCTCGTCGGCGCTGGTGGGCACCGGCGAGTCCTCGAGGCGCTTGCGGGCCTCCTTGGCGTAGCCCTTGGCCTGCTTGCGGGCCTCCTTCGCGGCCTTGTTGGCGCGCTTGCGGGTCTCCGCGCGGGCCTCCTGGGCGCGCGCACGGGCCTCGGCCTGCGCCTCCTCGGCACGCTGGCGGGCGTCCGCACGGGCGTCGAGCACCCGCTGGCGGGCCTCGTCGGCGGCCTTGCGCACGTCCTTGCGGACCTCGGCGCGCTTCTTCGCGCCCTGCTTGCGGGCCTTCTCACGGTCCTTCCGGGCCTGCGCCGCAGCCTTCTCGGCCTTCTTCTCGGCCTTCTTGCGGGCGCGACGGCCCTCCTTGCGCAGATCGTCCAGGTCCTCCCTGGCGCCGATCAGAGTCTTGCTGCTCAACGACTTCACCTCACTCGTCGGTGGGCGGCCATGATGCCCCCGGCCCTGTGGTGCAGGTGCCCGACCCGCCGGGTCGTCACACCCGCTACTCCATTCGAAGGTCGTCACTGTCTTAGTGGCACGATGGCCCCGTGACCACCGCCGACACCCAGACCGCCACGCTGCACACCTCGAACGGGGACATCAACCTCGTGTTGTTCCCTAACGAGGCGCCCAAGACCGTCGCGAACTTCGTGGGTCTGGCGACCGGTGAGCAGTCGTACAGCGAGCCCAACGCCAAGGGCGGCAGCACCGGGCCGTTCTACGACGGCACCATCTTCCACCGCGTCATCGCCGGCTTCATGCTGCAGACCGGCGACCCGACGGGCACCGGCCGCGGAGGCCCCGGCTACAAGTTCGCCGACGAGTTCCACCCCGACCTGCGCTTCGACCGGCCCTACCTGCTCGCCATGGCCAACGCCGGGCCGGGCACCAACGGCTCGCAGTTCTTCGTCACCGTGGCCCCCACCACGTGGCTCAACCGCAAGCACACGATCTTCGGTGAGGTCGCCGACCAGGCGTCCCGCGACGTCGTCGACTCGATCGCCGCGACCGCGACCGGCCCCGGCGACCGCCCCGTGCAGGACATCGTCATCACCTCGGTGACGGTCGGCTCCTGAGGAGCAGCCCCGCAGTGAGGACGGCGTGACCGCACCGGGCGGACCGACCGCCGGGCCCGAGGCCTCGCCGGTCTGCGTCCGGCACCCCGACCGGCCCACGGCGCTCGCGTGCACCCGGTGCGGGCGTCCGGCCTGTCCCGACTGCCTGCGCGCGGCGCCGGTCGGGGCGCACTGCGTCGACTGCGTCGCCGAGGCCAACCGCGCCGCGGCGGCGACCCGGCCCCGTAACGTCGGCGGCGGGCGCAGCCGCCCGGACGCCCGTCCCGTCGTGACGATGACGCTCGTCGGCGTCAACCTCGTCGTCTTCGTGCTCACCGCCCTGTCGGCGGGCAGCGTGTGGACCAACTACGCGTCGCCGTGGGTCGAGGCCACCTGGCTGGTGCCCGCCGACGTCGCCGCCGGGCAGTGGTGGCGCCTGGTCACCGCGGGGTTCCTGCACCTCGGGCCGCTGCACGTCGCGGTCAACATGTTCGCCCTGTGGGTGCTGGGCCGGGACCTCGAGCTCGTCCTCGGGCGCCTGCGGTTCTCGCTGGTCTACGGGGTGTCGCTGCTCGGCAGCTCGGTCGCCGTGGTGCTGCTCGGCAGCCCCGGCCAGCCGGTCGCCGGCGCGTCCGGGGCGGTGTTCGGGCTGATGGGGGCCCTGCTCGTGGTGCTGCGGCGCCTCAACATGAGCCAGGGTCCGGCGCTCGTGACCATCGGCGTCAACGTGGCGCTGTTCTTCGTGATCCCGGGCCTGTCGCTGCTCGGGCACCTCGGCGGCCTCGTCACGGGGCTCGCGGTCACCGCCGTGCTCGTGCACGGGCCCGCGCGCTCACGCCCCGCGGCCGGGCTCCTCGCCGTCGGCGGGATCGTCGTGCTCCTGGTCGTCCTCGTCGCCGTCCGGTCGCTCGCGCTCGCCTGAGCGCCGGTCCCCCGAGAGCCGGCCGGACGACCGCCGGCCCGCGCGGGCCCGGTGGTCCTGGAGCGCGCCGGCCACCTCGACCGGGTCGGTGCCGAGCTCGAGGCGCCCGAGCACGAGCAGGCGCTCGCCCCCGTCGTGAGCGTCCTCGCCGTCGTCGCGGACCTCCACCTCGAGGTACGCGGCGGGCAGGCCCATCCGCCGCATCCGCACCGCCCGTACGGCGTCCACGCGCGCCCACGGCCAGGCGCGCCGGCCGGAGAGGCCGCGCAGGGCGAGGCCGTCGTCGTCGGCCCGCAGCCGGGGCCGCGCGAGCGCCCCGAACGCCGCGGCGAGCGCGAGGGCGAGCGCCGCGAGGCCGGTGAGCAGGCGTCCGGGCGGGTCGGTGGCCGCCACGGCCCACGCGCCGAGCCCGAGCGCGCCGGCGGCCCCGAGGACGACCGCGGGCCAGGGCGGGGCCCAGAAGTCGGTCACCGGGAGTTGTCCACAGGGTCCGTCCACAGCGGTGGACGAATCACATCGATGTGGTTCAGCGCCACTTCATGGTCATGAGCAGGGAGACCACGATCAGGCCGAAGCCGATGAGGAAGTTCCAGGCGCCGAGGTCCTGCATGAACGGGATCGACTCGGAGGCGAGGTAGTTGACCACCAGCCACGCGAGGCCGAGCAGGCCGACGCCGAGCATGATGCCGACGTAGACCGGGTGCGACGGCCCGGCGGGCGCGGGCCCGGCCTTCGGGGGCGGGGTGTACGCCGGCTTGCGGCGGACCTTGGACTTCGGCACGTCGGCTCCGATCAGGAAGACTTCGCTGCGAGTCTAGTGCACCCGTCCCGATCACCCGGCTCGTACGCTGGGGGGATGCGCGTCCTGGTCGTCGACAACTACGACAGCTTCGTCTACAACCTCGTCCAGTACCTCGCGCAGCTGGGCGCCGACCCGGTCGTGCGCCGCAACGACGTCGACGGGGTGGTCGACCTCGTCGACGAGGTCGACGGCGTGCTCGTCAGCCCCGGCCCCGGCACGCCCGCCGACGCCGGCGCGAGCACCGAGGTCATCCGCCGGTGCGCGACCCTCGGGCGCCCGATGCTCGGGGTGTGCCTGGGCCACCAGGCCCTGGGCGCGGCCTACGGCGGCGTCGTCGACCGCGCGCCGGAGCTGCGCCACGGCAAGACCTCGCTGGTGCACCACGAGGGCGCGGGCGTGCTCGCCGGCCTGCCCAGCCCGTTCACGGCCACGCGGTACCACTCGCTGACCGTGCTCCCCGACACCGTCCCCGCGGAGCTCGAGCCCACCGGCTGGACCGCCGACGGCGTGCTCATGGCGATGCGCCACCGTGAGCTACCGCTCGAGGGCGTGCAGTTCCACCCCGAGTCGGTGCTCACCGAGGACGGCCACCGGCTGCTCGCGACCTGGATGGGCCAGTGCGGCCACCCCGTCGACGACGGCGTGGTCACCCAGCTCACCGAGGGCCTGCGGGCCCTGGCGCTGGCCGCGGCCCCGCCCGCCTGAGCAGTCCGGAGCAGCGGGCTCAGTTCCCGCCCGGGAACAGCCCGCCGCCGTCGTCGCTGCCCGGCTGGTAGCGCCCGACGACGACGGCCACGCTCGACCCGGGGTCGGCCGACGAGCCGGCCGTGGGGTTCTGGCTGAGGATCTTGCCGTCCTGCGAGGGGTCGCTCACCGACTGGGACGTCCGCTGCAGGTTGCCGCCGCGGAAGCCCGCCTGGACCAGCGTCTGCACGGCGTCCGACGGCAGCTGCCCGACGAGCGAGGGCACCTGGACCTGGTTCTGGTTGCCGCGCGAGACCCGCAGCGTCACCGACGAGTTGCGGGGCACCTGGCTGCCGGCGCTCGGCGAGGTCGACACGACGGTCCCGGCGGACCCGCCCCCGTCGACCTCGGTGACCTCGACCTGCAGGCCGACCCCCTCGAGCGTGGTCGTCGCGGTCTGGCGGTCCTGGCCGGTGACGTCGGGCAGGCGCAGCGTCTCGCGCTCGCGCCCGATCGTGAGCTGGACCGGGGTGCCCGGCGCGAGGAACTGCCCGGGGGCCGGGTCCTGTGCGAGCACCCGGCCGATCTGGCGCGAGTCGTCGACCTCGCGCTGCTGCGGCACCGGGGCGAGGGACAGGCCGAGGCGCTGGACGCTGGCCTGAGCCTCGTTGGCGGTCTGACCGGTGAGGTCGGGGACCTGCACCCGGTCGGGTCCGCGCCCGACCCGCAGCTCGACGACGCTGCCGGGCGGGACCTCGAGCCCGCTCGTCGGGTTGGTCGTGACGACCTGGCCGACCTGCTCGGGGTTCGACGCTACCGGGACGACGGTGGGGCGCAGGCCCGCGGTGGACAGCGTCTGGAGCGCCGCCGCCTGGGGCTGCCCGACGACCGTGGGCACCGCGACGGAGTTGGCCGACGGCGAGAACAGGAAGTACGCGCCGGCGAGGGCGGCGAGCAGCACGAGCGCGGCGACGAACCCGATCGCGCGCCGCCGGCCGCGGCGCCGCCGGACCTCGGCCTGCTCGGCCTGCCACTCGGCGAAGTCGTCGACCTGGTCGACGGGACCGGTCGCGGCGGCCACCGGGTGGCCGCCGGTCATGTACTCGGTGCGCTCCTGCTCGGTCATCACCGCCGGCGCGCCCGGGCGCTCGCCGTTGAGGACCCGGTAGAAGTCCTCGCGCATCTCGTCGGCGCTCTGGTAGCGGTTCGACGGGTTCTTGGCCAGCGACTTCAGCGTGATGGCGTCGAGCTCCGGCGGCACCTGCGGGTTGATCTCCGACGGGGCCGGCGGGTCCTCCCGCACGTGCTGGTAGGCGATCGCGACCGGGGAGTCGCCGGTGAACGGCGGCCGGCCGGTGAGCAGCTCGAAGAGCACGCAGCCGGTGGCGTAGACGTCGGAGCGGGCGTCGACGGACTCGCCGCGCGCCTGCTCGGGCGAGAGGTACTGCGCGGTGCCGATGACCGCGGCGGTCTGGGTCACCGCGGGCTGGGCGTCGGAGAGCGCGCGGGCGATGCCGAAGTCCATCACCTTCACCGCGCCCGCCGGCGTGATCATGATGTTGGCCGGCTTGACGTCGCGGTGGATGATCCCGTGACGGTGCGAGAAGTCGAGCGCCGCGCAGACGTCGGCGAGCACCTCGCAGACCCGGAAGGGCTCCATCGGGCCCTCGGTCTTGACGATGTCGCGCAGCGTCCGCCCCGCCACGTACTCCATGACGATGTAGGGCAGCGGCACGTCGTCGGTGGGCGTCTCACCGGTGTCGTAGACCGCGACGATCGCCGGGTGGTTCAGGGCGGCCGCGTTCTGGGCCTCGCGCCGGAACCGCACCTGGAACTGGGGGTCGCGCGCCAGGTCGGCCCGCAGGACCTTGATGGCCACGTCGCGGCCCAGGCGCACGTCCCGGCCGCCGTGCACCTCGGACATGCCGCCGTAGCCCAGCGCGGGCCCCAGTTCGTACCGCTCCGAGAGGAGTCGTGGCGTCGTCATCCTCAGAACTCCTGACAGGTGACGGTCACGGTCTCCCCGCGCGGGACCTCGCCGGTGGGCGAGAGGTAGAGCACCCGGCAGCGCGACGGATCGTTCGGCTCGCCGCCGAGGATCGTCGCGACCTCGGGATCGAGACCCGACTCGCGCAGCGCGGCGGACGCGACCGACGCGGGCCGCCCCACGTAGTCGACGGGGTTCACGCTGACCCCGTTCGCCGCGGTGGTGGTCGTCGTGCGCGAGCTGCGCGCCGTGGTGCTCGGCGCCGTCGTGGTGGTCGACGTCGCGGTGGTCGTCGCCGCCGGGGGCGGCGGCGCGGACGTCTCGGCCGAGTTGACCACCCACAGCACGCCGGCGAGCAGCAGCAGCGCGACGACGGCGAGCGCGGCGACCGTGCCCCACGGCCCGCGGCGGCGAGGCTGCTCGGGCTGCGAGGCCCAGCGGTCGGGACGCTCGGAGCCCCGCGGTGGCGAGGGCTCGCGCGACATCGCGGGCGCCACGCGGGTCTGCGGGTTGACCCGCTCGGTGAGCGCCGTCGCCTGGCCGGGCAGGGGGAGCGGCTCGCCGCGGCGGACCGCGCCGACCGCGGCCGCGAACTCGCCGCCGGTGGCGTAGCGCTGGCGGGGGTCCTTGGCCAGGGTCGCCTCGATGAGCTGGCGGACCACCGGCGGCACGTCGTTCGGCAGCGGGGGCAGCGGGTCGCGGATGTGCATCATCGCGACCGTGACGGCGTTCTCCGACAGGTACGGGCGGCGTCCCGCGAGGCACTCGTAGCCGACGACGCCCAGCGAGTAGACGTCCGAGGCGGGGCCCGCGTCGCCGCCGCCCGCCTGCTCCGGCGCGATGTAGTGCGCGGTGCCCATGACCATGCCCGAGCGGGTCACCGGCGCCGCGTCGACGGCCTTGGCGATGCCGAAGTCGGTGATCTTCACCTGGCCCGACGGCGTCACCAGGATGTTGCCGGGCTTGACGTCGCGGTGCACCAGCCCGCGCTCGTGCGCGGCCTCGAGCGCCCAGCCGGACTGCTCGAGGATGTCGAGGGTGTAGTCGACGCCGAGGCGCCCGTGCACCGCGAGGATCTGGGCCAGCGGCTCGCCGCGCACCAGCTCCATGACGAGATAGGCGGTGGGCACCTGCACGGTGCCGTTGGCGGTGGCCCACTCGGTGGTGGTCTCGCCGTAGTCGTGCACGGCGGTGATGCCCGAGTTGTTCAGCGAGCCCGCGGTGCGCGCCTCGGTGCGGAAGCGGTGCAGGAACTCGGGGTCACCGGTGAGCTCGGCCTTGAGGATCTTCACGGCGACGGTGCGCCCGAGCCGCGAGTCCTCGGCCTCCCAGACCTCGCCCATGCCGCCGACGGCGATCCGCCGGCCGAGCCGGTAGCGGTCGCCGATCAGCGAACCGGTCGTGGGCGCCACTAGGAACCACTCCCCAGGGCGGCCGCGATGACCGCGCGCCCGATCGGGGAGGCGACCGAACCGCCGGTGGCCTCCTCGCCGCGGTTGCCGCCCCGCTCGACGATCACCGAGACGGCGATCTGCGGGTTCGGCACCGGGCCGAACGCGTCGTACCAGGTGTGCGGCGGGTTGGTCTTGGGGTTCGCGCCCCACTCGGCGGTGCCGGTCTTGGACGCGATCTGGACCCCGGGGATGCGGCCCTGACCGGACCCGTTGTTCTCCGAGCCGATCATCAGCTGGGTCAGCGTGTCCGCGGTCGACTGCGAGAACGCCCGGGCCAGCCGGTCGGGCTCGGTGGACTCGACGGTCGAGAGGTCCTGGCCCTGGATCTGGGCGACGGTGGTCGGGGTCATCGGGACGCCCCCGTTGGCCACGGTCGCGGTGATCTGGGCGTTCTGCAGCGGGGTCAGGCGGACGTCGCGCTGCCCGATGCTGGACTGGGCGGTCGAGGCCCCGTCGGCCATGTCGCCGAGGCGGGAGGCCTGCACCGGCATCGGCACGGTGAGCCCCGGGTTCTCGAAGCCCAGCGAGACCGCCATGGCGCGCAGCCGGTCGGCGCCGATCTGGGCGCCGAGCTGGGCGAACGGCCCGTTGCAGGACTTCGCGAAGGCCGTCGCGAACGGCACCGACGCGCCGGGGCCGCACGGCTTGCCGTCGTAGTTCTCCAGCGTCGTCGTGCTGTCCGGCAGCGTGATCCGCGGCGCCGCGGTGACCGGGGCCTCCGGCGTGATCGCGCCGGCCTCGAGGGCGGCGGCCGTCGTGACGATCTTGAACGTCGACCCGGGCGGGTAGGTCTCGCTGGTCGCCCGGTTGGTCAGCGTCGGCGGGTCGTCCTCGGTGAGCTGGTTCCAGGCGTTCTGCTGGGTGGTGCCCGAGTGGCTGGCCAGCGGGTTCGGGTCGTACGAGGGCGTGGAGACCATCGCGAGGATCTCGCCGGTCTGCGGCCGGATCGCGACGACCGAGCCCTGGTAGCCGCGCGACGTCATCGCCTCGTAGGCGGCGCGCTGGACCCGTGGGTCGATGCTCAGCACGACGTTGCCGCCCGCGGGGTCGCGCCCGGTGACCGCGTCGGAGATGCGGCGCACGAACAGACGGTCGTCGGTGCCGTTGAGCACCGGGTCCATCGCGCGCTCCATGCCGCCCGCGCCGTAGATCTGGGAGTAGTAGCCGGTGACCGGCGCGTAGAGCGGGCCGTCGGTGTACTGGCGCTGGTAGCGCAGCCGGTCGCCGGGGTCCGGGCTCTGCACGCTCTGGGCGAGCACCTCGCCGCCGGCCGAGATCTGGCCGCGCTGGCGGGAGTACTCGTCGAGCAGGACACGGGCGTTCCGCGGGTCGGCGCGGTACTCGTCGGCCTTGACCACCTGGATCCAGGTGGCCTGCCCCAGCAGGAGCAGGATCAGGACCATGACCGCGAGGGAGACCCGTCGCAGCGGGGTGTTCACTCTCCTCGGGTCCTTCCTCGCGGGGCTGGGTCGGGCGGGGCGCCCGCCTCCTGGCGCACGCCGCCGTGCGGTGGAGTGCGCACCTGGTCGCGCGAGACCATCTCGGTGCTGGCCTCGGCCAGGGGGGCGAGCGGGGCCTGGCCCTGGCCGGGGACGGGCGTCCCGGGCCGCTTCTCGGTGCTCGGCTGGCGGGCCGCGTTCGACACCCGCAGGACCAGCGCCACGAGAGCGTAGTTGGCCACGAGCGACGACCCGCCGTAGGACACGAACGGCGCCGTGATGCCGGTGTTCGGGATCAGGTTGATGACGCCGCCGACGACGACGAACACCTGCCACGCGATCGCGAACCCGAGGCCGGCGGCGAGCAGCTTGCCGAAGGTGTCCCGCACGGCCAGGGCGCTGCGCATCGCCCGCGTGGCGAGCAGGCAGTAGATGAGCAGCAGCGCCGCGATGCCGACGAGGCCGATCTCCTCGCCGAGCGAGGTGAAGATGAAGTCGGTGCTGGCGAACGGCACGAGCTCCGGGCGCCCGGCGCCGAGCCCGGTGCCGCCCATGCCGCCGGTCGCGAGCCCGAACAGCCCCTGGCTGACCTGGAACCCGCGGCCGTTGTAGTCGGCGAACGGGTCGAGCCACACCGAGACGCGGATCTGGACGCGGGACACGAACGTCCACGCCGCGAACGCGCCGGCACCGAAGATCGTCAGGCCGATGAGCACCCAGGAGATGCGCTCGGTGGCCACGTAGAGCATCACGAGCACGATCCCGAAGAACATCAGGGACGTGCCGAGGTCGGACTCGAAGACCAGGACGGCCATCGCGACGCCCCAGGCCACGAGCAGCGGGCCGAGGTCGCGGGGCCGGGGGAAGGTCATGCCGAGGAAGTGCTTGCCGGCGCTCGTGAACAGGTCGCGCTTGACCACCAGGAACGAGGCGAAGAAGACGACGAAGAGGATCTTCGCGAACTCGCCGGGCTGGATGCTGGCCGGGCCGAGGCGGATCCAGATGCGGGCGCCGTTGACCTCCGAGAGCGAGGCCGGCAGCACCGCCGGCAGGGCCAGCAGGATCAGGCCGGCGAACCCGGCGGTGTAGCCGTAGCGCGCGAGCGTCCGGTGGTCGGGCACGAGCCACAGCACGCCGACGAAGAACACCAGGCCGATGGCGGTCCAGCCGACCTGGCGCAGCGCCTCCTGCGCGGGCTCCTCGTTGCCCAGGCTGACCGCGCGGGCGATCCGGGCCAGGTCGACCCGGTGGATCATCACCAGCCCGATGCCGTTGAGCAGCGCGGCGAGCGGGAGCACCAGCGGGTCGGCGTACGGCGCGAACTTGCGCACCGCCAGGTGCGCGAGGGCGAGCAGCGCCATGTACGCGGCGCCGAGGTAGAGCAGCGCCCAGGTGAGCTCCTGCTCCTGGTTGGCCTCGACGAGCACCAGCGCGCCGGTGGTGATGACGGCGGCGAGGGCCAGCAGCGCGAGCTCGACCCCGCGGCGGGTGGACACGGCGGCCGCGACCGCCGGCCGCAGCGCGGTGCGGTCGGCAGGACGGTCGATCCCGGGCGCGCCGTTCTGGGCGCCGGGAGCGGTGGGCCGCGTCATTACGGCACCCGGCAGTCCCGGCCCGGGACCTGCGGCTCGGTCGGTGCGGGCGACGCGACGGGGGCCTGACCGGCCGCGTCGGGGGCGCCCGGGGTGCCGGGCGCGGCGGGGGTGCCACCGGCGGGCGGGACCGTGCCGGGGGCGGTGGTCGGGGCCACCGGTTCGCACGGCGGGAGCATCTGCTCGGTGCGCAACCGGTCGACGGTCGCCTCGGCGCGGGGGAGGTCCGCGACCCGGATGCCGTCGCCGGCCAGCTGCTGGCGCGCGACGGGGGTCAGGTCCGCGACCCGGACGCCGGAGTCCTGCGCGACGCTCTGGAGCGCGACGCCGAGGAACGTGCCGGGCACGCCCTGGTAGATCACGACGGTGTCGTCGTCGGCGGCCACGTAGTACTGGCTCGAGACGTACACGGTGGCGGCGAGCACGGCGATGCCCGCGAGCGCGACCACGGCCAGCGCGGCCAGCGCGAGGCGCAGGCGCGCACGGCGGGGCCGCCGGCGGGACGAGTCGGAGGCCGTCGGGGTCGGCCGGGGCTCGGGCTCGCTGCGGGTCAGCGTCGCGGCGGAGGCGCGCGCGGCCGCGGAGTCGCCGGGCGGGGGGTCGGCGCGGCCGTCGCCGGCGGCGCCGCCGTAGATGGGGTCGTGCTCGCCGAAGTCGACGTCGACCACGTCGGCGACGATGCACGTGACGTTGTCGGGGCCGCCGCCCTTGAGCGCGAGCTCGATGAGGCGGTCCGAGCAGTCCTGCGGGTCGGCGATCGTCAGCGCCTCGGCCAGGGTCTCGGCGCTCACCACGCCGGACAGGCCGTCGGAGCAGAGCAGGTACCGGTCGCCGGAGCGCGCCTCGCGGACGGTGAGCGCGGGCTCGACGTCGTGGCCGGTGAGCGCGCGCAGGAGCAGCGAGCGCTGGGGATGGCTCGCCGCCTCGTCCTCGGTGATCCGGCCCTCGTCGATCAGCGACTGCACGAAGGTGTCGTCGCGGGTGATCTGGGTGAGCACGCCGTCGCGGAACAGGTAGGCACGCGAGTCGCCGACGTGCACCATGCCGAGCCTGCTGCCGGCGAAGAGCACCGCGGTCAGCGTCGTGCCCATGCCGTCGAGGTCGGGCTCCTCGGCGACCAGCTCGGTGATCGCGTCGTTGCCCTGGGCGGTGGCTTCGGCGAGCTCGCCCAGGAGGTCGTCGCCGGGCTCGTCGTCGTCGAGCGGGACGAGGGCGGCGATGACGAGCTTCGAGGCCACCTCGCCGGCCGCGTGTCCGCCCATGCCGTCGGCGAGGGCGAGCAGGCGCGGGCCCGCGTAGACCGAGTCCTGGTTGTTCTGCCGCACCAGGCCCCGGTCACTGCGAGCGGAGTAGCGCAGCACCAGGGTCACGGGTCGATCCTGCACGGGAGGGGACGGGGCGTCGTCACCCGGGTCCGGATGGCGGGCGTGCTGATCAGGGACCTGGTCATGAGCGCCGTCATGAGCGCCGTCATGAGCGGAGCTCGATGACCGTCTTGCCGATCCTGATCGGAGAGCCCACCGGGACCCGGGTGGGTCCGGAGACCTTGTTGCGGTCGAGGTACGTGCCGTTGGTCGATCCGAGATCCTCGACGTACCAGTCGTCGCCGGACTGGGAGATGCGGGCGTGCCGGGTCGACGCGTAGTCGTCGTCGAGCACCAGCGTCGAGTCGTCCGCCCGCCCGATCATGATCGGACGACCGTCCAGGGCGATGCGGGTGCCCGCGAGGGCGCCGGCGGTGACGATCAGGGCACGGGGCCCGGAGCGTCCGCCGCCGCGGGCCGGCTTGGACGTACCCCCGCGGGTGGAGGGACGTCGGCCGCCGGGCGCCGCGGCCCGCAGACCCGATGCCGCGTAGAGGTCGCTGCGAACGACTCGCAACGCGGCGAGGACGAACAGCCACAGGAGGGCCAGGAATCCGGCCCTCGTGATCTGGAGGACGAGTTCGGGCACGCCGTCGGGCCTTCGGGCCTCAGCCCTGCGCGCGGAAGAGCAGCGCGCTGTGCCCGACCCGGATCGTGTCGCCGTCGGCGAGCTGCCAGGTCTGGACCGGCGTGCCGTTCACCGTGGTGCCGTTGGTCGACCCGAGGTCGGACAGGGTGGCCTGCTGGCCGTCCCAGTTGATCTCGAGGTGACGACGCGAGACGCCGGTGTCCGCGAGGCGGAACTGCGCGTCCTGGCCGCGGCCGATGACGTTGGAGCCGTTGACCAGCTGGTACGAGCGGTTCGAGCCGTCGTCCAGCGTCAGCGACGCGGTCATCTGGCGGGTCTGGACGCCGCCGTAGCCCTGCTGGCCGTACTGGTCGTAGCCGCCCTGCTGCTGGCCGTAGGGGTCGTAGCCGCCCTGGCCGTACTGGCCGCCGTAGCCCTGCTGGCCGTAGGGGTCGTAGCCCTGCTGCTGGCCGTAGCCCTGCTGGGGCTGGCCGTACTGGTCGTATCCGGGCTGGCCGTAGCCCTGCTGCGGGTAGCCCTGCTGCTGGCCGTAGGGGTCGTACCCCGGCTGCTGGCCGTAGCCCTGCTGCGGCTGGCCGTACTGGTCGTACCCGGGCTGGCCGTAGCCCTGCTGCGGGTAGCCGCCCTGCTGGCCGTACTGGTCGTACCCCTGCTGCGGGTAGCCGCCCTGCTGGCCGTACTGGTCGTAGCCCTGCTGCGGGTAACCGCCCTGCTGGGGGTAGCCCTGCTGCGGCTGGCCGTACTGGTCGTAGCCGGGCTGGCCGTACCCCTGCTGCGGGTAACCCTGCTGCTGCGGGTAACCCTGCTGTCCGTAGGGGTCCTGCTGGCCGTAGTTGCCGTCGCGACCCTGCTGGTCGTCCGGGTAGCGGCCGGGTGCCTGACTCATGGGCTGTTCTCCTGCGGATCGGGGGCTCGCGGCCCGTCGCCGCGACGCGTCGGGGTCAACGGACGACCTGGTGCGGAACTGTCCCGTGTGCAGCGCGTCGGAACGCTCCAGAGAGACTACGACCTCACCGTAAGTCTCCCACCCGCCCTCCGTGAGGTGCTCCTCCACGACCTCGATGAGCGAGTGGGTGATGGTCTCCTCGTCGCCGGCCAAGCGTTCGTGGTCCGCGGGACTGAGCACCACCGTGTACTGATTGGGCGCCAAGCGGCGTCCACCTGCCAACTCTCGCACGCCGTCCTCCGCCTCACGGCGAAGACCCTGCGCTATCTCCTGCGGGACGACCTTGCCACCGAACACGCGTGCGAAGGCGTCACCCACCAGACCTTCGAGCTTGCGCTCGAAGCGCTGTGCGCGCCCCACCGCGATCCCTCCTCGTCCGACGCTCGTGCCGTCGTCCCGACACCTGCTGCCCCGTCCGGCATGTCGCCACACCGGTCGGGCGGATTCGATGGTATCGGTCGCCGCGAGCGGGGCGCCGACCTCCTTCCGGGAGGGCGGATCCGTGCGTGCTAGCGTTCCGTCAGATCACTCCGGGCGAGTGGCGGAATGGCAGACGCGCACGGTTCAGGTCCGTGTATCCGGAAGGATGTGGGGGTTCAACTCCCCCCTCGCCCACCCAGCACCTCCCAGCATCTAGGCCAGAGCAATCAGGGCCCCGGTCGTGACCCACGGCCGGGGCCTTCTTCATATGCGGACCCGGAGAGGAACGCCCGCGATGCACGACGCACGCCTCCTGCTCGAGCTCGGCGACGAGGCGGTGCGCCGCCTCGCCCGACGCGGCTACTCGCTCGACCTCGCGGGTCTGGAGGCGATGTCGTCGCGCCGGTCGGCGGCGATCGGCGCGGTGGACGAGCTGCGGGCGGAGTCCAAGCGGGCGGCCGGCGAGGTGGGGAAGGCCGCGAAGTCGGGCTCCCCGAGCGACGAGGTCGACGCGCTCAAGGAGAAGGCCCGCGAGCTCAAGGACCGCATCCGCGGGGCCGAGGAGGAGGTCGACGCCGCCGAGGCCGCGCTGCGCGAGCTCCTGCTCACGATCCCGAACCTGCCGTCCGACGACGCCCCCGACGGCGACTCGGAGGACGACGCCGTCGAGGTCCGCCGCGTCGGCGAGCCCCCGGTGCTCGGCTTCGCCCCGCGCGACCACGTCGAGATCGGCGAGGCGATGGGGATCCTCGACCTCGGGCGGGCGGCGAAGCTCTCGGGCGCGCGGTTCTCCGTGACGCGCGGGCCGGGCGCCGTGCTCGAGCGGGCGCTCGCGTCCTTCTTCCTCGCGCTGCACACCGGCCGGCACGGCTACACCGAGTTCTCGGTGCCCTACCTCGTCACCGCGCCGACCATGACCGGCACGGGGCAGCTGCCGAAGTTCGAGGAGGACCTCTTCCGGACCGGCACCGGCGAGCGCGACCTCTACCTCATCCCCACCGCCGAGGTGCCGCTCACGGCGATGCACGCCGACGAGATCCTCGAGACCGAGAGCCTGCCGCGGGCGTACACGTCGTGGACGCCGTGCTTCCGCTCGGAGGCGGGCTCGTACGGCCGCGACACCCGCGGCATCCTGCGGCTGCACCAGTTCTCCAAGGTGGAGCTGGTGCGGGTCTGCGCGTCCGACGACTCGCGCGACGAGCTCGAGGTGATGCTCGCCCACGCCGAGGCGTGCCTGCAGGAGCTCGGCCTGGCCTACCGCGTCATCCGGCTGGCGGCGGGCGACATGGGGTTCAACGCGCAGCTGACCTACGACATCGAGGTCTGGCTGCCCAGCCAGGACACCTACCGCGAGATCTCCTCGTGCTCGGACTGCGGCACCTTCCAGGCGCGCCGCTCGGGGATCCGCAGCAAGGACGCCCAGGGCAAGCGGGGCCAGGTGGCGACGCTCAACGGCTCGGGCCTGCCGATCGGGCGGACGATGGCGGCGGTGCTCGAGCAGTGCCAGGAGGAGGACGGGTCGGTCACGATCCCCGAGGCCCTCGTCCCGTTCACCGGCTTCCGGCGCCTGCTGCCGGACGGCACGCCGGAGCTCGTCATCTCCTGATCGCGGCCAGCTGGTGGGCGTGGCCGACGAGGCGGTCGTCGGCGTCCCACACGCGGCAGGTCTCGTGCATGCGGTCGGCGCCCGCGCGCTCGACCCACTGCACGACGCGCAGCGGGCCGGGCGCCGGGTCGGCGACGACGTGCGCCGAGAGCGACATCGTCGGCGACCAGCCCGACAGGCCCATGTCGAACGTCGCCGGCGGCAGGATGTCGAGCGCGACGAGCAGGCCCTCGGGGGTCCACGCCTCGCCGGAGGCGAGCGAGGCCCAGCCCGCGAGCCTGCCCTCGCCCGACGGGCGGCCGTGCACGAAGCCCGCGGTGACCGGGTCGAGGCGGGTGTCGACGACGTCCATGATCGGCAGCGAGCCCCGGCCGTCGTCGTCGGAGCCCGACGGGCTGCGCGGGCAGTCCTCGAACGGCGTCAGGTCCGGCGCCGCCGGCGCGACGTCGTCGGGCGTGGGCGTCGCGGGCGGGCCGAGGATGAGGGCGGCCTCGACCGCCGGGCCGTCCTGGTCGAGGCGCACCCGCAGCTGCGAGGCGCCGCGCCCCAGCCGCAGGACGGTGACCTCGAGGGACGCCGGCCCCGGCTCGGGGGCCTGCAGGTAGGTCCCGGTCACCGCCTGCGGGCTGGTGTGCGCGGGCCGCTCGGTGGCGACGGTCTCGCGCGCCGCGCGGGCGAGCACGGCGAGCAGGTAGCCGCCGTGCAGCTTGGGACCGATCGACCACTGGTCGTCGAGGACGATGGTGAACCGGCCCGCCTCGTCGGTGGGTTCCGGCGCCGTGGCCTTGTCGAACTCAGCCACGGTGCTCCGGGATGTCGGTGGCTGTGCTGTCTCCTGGGCCCCGGCTCACGACTGCGGCGGGCGCGGCCAGTCGGCCGAGTCGTCGCGCGGCGGGTGCGTGGGACGGCCCGGGTCGGTGGGCGCGTCGGACGGCGGGGTGCTCACCGGCGGGCTCGCGGGCGGGCCGACGGGTCCGGTCGGCGGCTCCGGGGTGGCCGAGGCGCCCGGAGCGGTGGGCGTCGCGCCGGCCGTCGGCGGGGTGGTCGGCGGCGTGGTCGGCGTGGCACCCGTCGGGCCGGTGGTCCCGGGGGTGTTCGGCGTGCCGTCGCCCGCGGCCGCGCCGGGGGCCTGCGGGTCGCCGGTGCCCTGCTTGGCGGCCCAGCCGACGCCCTCGCCGGCCTTCGCCTCGGCCTTGCCGATCTGCTCGGAGTACTTGCCGCCGGTCTTCTGGTCGACCCAGCGCGCCGCCTTGCCGATCGCGCCGAGGATGCTGTCCTCGTTGTCGGCGACCTTCTTGCTGGCCGTGTCGCGCAGGTCGTTGGCGAACTGCTTGCCCTGCTGCACGTAGTCGTCGCGGCTCATGCGTCCTCCACGGTGGGCGTCCGGAACGGAACCGTACCCGCGTGCCGCCCCGCCCCACACCCTCGAACGGGCGCGCCCGGATGGCCGGTGGTATCGCCCGGGGAGGCGCGTGCGGCAGGGTGGCCGTCGGACGCGGCGAGCGGGCCAGGCACGATGGGCAGGCACTCCGGACGACTCCGGGGTCATCCGGACGTGGTCCGGGTCAGGTACTGACGAGACGGAGCCGGCGACCGCCGGAGCACCGGAACGAGGAGGCGCGCGGGCGTGAGTTCGACGGAGGCGGGCCCGCCGCCCACCGTGGGTGGAGGGCGATACACCCTCGGTGACCTCATCGGCCGCGGCGGCGCCGCCGAGGTGTTCCGGGCGCGCGACGAGCTGCTCGGCCGCGACGTCGCCGTCAAGCTGTTCCCCGCCGGCGTCGGCGAGGCCGACGAGTCCCGCCGCCAGCGCGAGGTCCAGACGCTCGCCGGGATGAACCACCCCGGCCTGGTGACGATCTACGACGTCGGCCAGGAGCGCGACCGCGCGTACTTCGTCATGCAGCTCATCGAGGGCGAGTCCCTCGCCGACCGCATCCGCAGCGGTCCCCTCGCGCTCGGCGACGTCGTCGCCCTCGGGTCGGCCCTCGGCGACGCGCTGACCTACGTGCACCGCCACGGCGTCGTGCACCGCGACATCAAGCCCGGCAACGTGCTGCTCGACACCGACGGGCGTCCGCACCTGTCGGACTTCGGCATCGCCGTGCTCGCCGACGCGACGAACATCACCGCCACCGGCATGGTCATCGGCACGGCGTCCTACCTGTCGCCGGAGCAGGTGCGCGGCCAGCAGGTCGGGCCGGCCTCCGACGTCTACGCGCTGGGCCTGGTGCTCCTCGAGTGCATCACGGCGCGCCGCGAGTACCCCGGCAACGCGCTCGAGGCCGCGGTCGCCCGCCTCCACCGCGCCCCGGAGATCCCGCCGGACCTGCCCGCGCCGCTCGGCAACCTGCTCGCGGCGATGACCGGCGACGAGCCGATGGAGCGCCCCACCACCGAGCAGGTGGTCGGCGAGCTCCGGATGATGGCCCGCGAGGCCGGCATGGACGCCCAGACCGTGCTGGCCCCGGCGCCGGTCACCGGCAGCGGCGCGATGCGCACCACCGCGATGGGCCCGGGCACCGGCGCCACGGCGTACGCCCCGATGGGCGGCGCCCCGGCGAGCGGGCCGACGCGGGCCATGGGCACACCCCCCGGCGGCTACGCCCCGGCGGCCTACGGGGCGACGGGCGCGTACGGCGCCGCCGACCCGACCGCGCTCGTCGGTCCCGACGACCCGCGGACCGCCGGCGGCCAGGCCCCGCCGCGGCGTGGCCGGCGCGCGGCGATCGTCGCGCTCCTGGCGCTGCTGCTCGCCGGCGGTGTCGGCGGGTACTTCCTGCTCTCCAACCAGCAGGAGGCCGCGCCGCCCGCGCTGCCGCCCGCGCCGCCGGTGTTCTCGTCGAGCACGACGACGACCACCGAGGAGGCGACGACCACCCGCTCGCGGCGCACCACCACGGAGGCGCCGACCACGACGACCGTGGCGCCGCCGCCGGTCGTCCCGACCACCCGCACCACGACCACCACGGTGGCCCCGAACCCCGGTGGCGGTGGTGGCGGCGGCGGTGGCGGCGGCAACTCCGGCGGTGGCGGCGGCGGCAACACCGACGACGACACCGTCCAGCCGGTCCCGGTGCCCGGCGGCGGCGCCAACGGGACCGGCTGACCCGGCGGGTCAGTCGCCGAGCGCGCCGAACTCGCCCGCGAGGACGCCACGCCGGAACGCGACCCACTCGTCGTCGCGGAAGTGCAGCACCGCGCCCGAGGAGTGCTCCTGCACCGCGCGGGCGCCGTCGTCGCCGCGGGTCGTCACGTCCACCGCGCCGTTGGCCGAGGGGGCGTCGCGGGCGACCTCGTCGAGGAACGCCGACCACGCCGGCCCGTCGAGGTGCAGCACCGCGCCCTCGCCGTGCTCCTTCGTGTCGCGCAGGTAGGTCGCGCCGTCGGCCTCGAGGACCTCGACGCAGCTCGCGCCGTTGGAGCTGAAGCTGGAGGTCCGCCATCCGTGTGTGCTCATGGATTCGTCTCCTTGCACCGTGGGGAGCGATGCGGCCGCGGCACCGTGCTCGGCGGCTCAGTGGGCCCGCAGCGCCGCGCGTCGGTGGCGGATCACCTCGAGGGAGGCGTCCTGCGGCAGCGCTGCGGAGCGGAGTCTGGCAGCGGCCGTGCGGTATCCGCCAATCCGGTCGGGATCCTGGACGTAGACCGCCCCATCTTGGAACTCTATGTAACCGATCGATCGCGCAGTGTCGAAATCGAGCAGCGTGAACTCGCCGTCCAGCCCGTCGTGTACGGCGACCGCCAACGGCATGACCCGGATGCTGACGTTGCCCTGCTCCGAGAGTGTCAGCAGATGGTCGAGCTGTTCGGCCATCACGGCCGGCCCGCCGACGAGCCGGTCGAGGATCGTCTCCTCGATCACCGCCTCGTACTGCAGCGGCCGCGCGGCGTCGTGCAGGCGCTGCTGGCGGGCGAGGCGCAGCCCGACGACGCGGTCGACGTCGACGACGGGGACGCGCAGCGCGTCGGCGAGCAGCGCGGTGGCGTAGGCGCGCGTCTGCAGCAGTCCGTGCAGCAGCAGGGGCTCGTAGGCGAACGCCGCCGTCGCCAGGCCCTCGAGCCCGACGAAGGTGCGCAGCCAGTCCGGGACGACGTCGGCGAACGGCGCCCACCAGGTGCCGCGGTCGGCGGCCGAGGCCAGGGAGGCGAGCCGTTCGACGTCGGCGACGTCCGCCCCGTAGGAGCGCAGGAGTCGCGCGACCTCGTCCGGCCGCTGCTGGTTCTTCCCCTGCTCCAGATAATTGATCTTCGCGTGCGTACAGCCGAGCACCCGGGCCGCGGCGGTCTGGGTGTGACCCGCGCCCTCCCGTGCCGACCGCAGCTCGTGGCCGATGAGCCAGCGCAGCGCACTGGGGTCGGACCGGTCCGGTCCGCCGCCCCCGCGTCGCTCGACGTCGGCTGCTGTGCCCCCCGCTCCGGCGGTGCGATCCACGCCCCGCGTACCTCCTCGAGCCCCCTGCGACACCGCGGCTCGGCGTCGGTCGGGGGAAGGGTAGCCACCTGACACGACACGAACCGGTGAACTACTCTTCCATCTACATGTAACGGAGCCGGCGCGCGTCACGTGGAGGCCGAGGTGTCCGACCCCGCCGTCGATCCCCTGGCGAGTCCGGCCGGCACGCCGGCGATCCCGGACACCCCGGGGGAGGCCACCTGGATCCTGCCCGCCGAACCGGTCAGCGGGACCACGACCACCACGGCGACCGGCCACCGGGCGACCCTGACGCACTGCCGGTGCGGGCTGCCGGTCGGCGGCGAGGGCTACGACGTCTCCGTCGACGCCGAGCCGCCCGACCTCGTCACGGTCACTGTCCTCGGCCAGGTCCCCGGCGTGACGCGCTGGGACCGGGGCGCCGACGGGCTCTGGCACCCGGCACGCACCCGCTACCAGGCCCCGACGCCGCCGGTGCCCTGGCGCGCGCTCGGTGTGTGCGCGGCCCGCCGGCGGCACCGGATCGTCCCGGTCCGGCGGCTCAACCGCTAGATCACCCTCGGAGCGCGCCGCCGCAGCCGACACGTCGGGCGACAGAGGAGCCCGAGGGGTCGTGACCGGCTTGGCGCCACACTAGGCGTGGCGGCGGAAGAGCGGCGCCCGTCCCGGCGGCTGCTCCACGTCACCGACCGGCGGCGCGGGCGGCACGTCCCGCGACACCGGCTCGCCCTTCGCCACGGTGACGGTCTCGCCGTGGTGGCCGATCTCGAGGTCGTCGCCCTCCTCGAGGGTGTACGTGGTCTCGGTGCTCTCGACGGCGATGTGCAGCGAGCGCCCCCGCCACTGGATGCGGAACCGCACGCCGGAGAGCGCCTCGGGCAGGCGCGGCGCGAACGTCAGCCGGCCGTCGTGGGTGCGCATCCCGCCGAGGCCCATGACGATCGAGGTCCACGCGCTCCCCATGGCGGCGAGGTGCACGCCGTCGCGGACGTTGTGCTCGAGGTCGGCGAGGTCCATCTGCGCCGACTCGCACAGGTAGTCGTAGGCGAGGTCCATGTGGCCGGTCTCGGCCGCCATCACCGCGAGGGTGCCGGGGGACAGCGACGAGTCCCGGACGGTCACGCGCTCGTAGTAGACGAAGTTGTCGTGCTTCTGCTCCGGGGTGAACGCGTCCGGGCACTGCACCATCGCGAGCACGAGGTCGGGCTGCTTGACGACCTGCTTGCGGTAGAGGTCGAAGTACGGGTAGTTCAGCAGCAGCGGGTAGTTCTCCTCGGGCGTGTTCTCGAAGTCCCAGACGGCGTGGCGGGTGAAGCCCTCGCTCTGCTGGTGCACGCCCAGCGCCTTGTCGAACGGGATCACCATCGAGCTCGCCGCCGAGCGCCAGCTCGCGATCTCCTCGGGCGAGACGTGCAGCCGCTCCGCCTCGCGGGGCCAGCGCACCGCGGCGTCGGCGGCACCGCGCAGGTTCTTCTGCGCCATGAGGTTGGTGTAGACGTTGTTGTCGGCCACGGCGGAGTACTCGTCGGGGCCGGTGACGCCGTCGATGCGGAAGGCGCTGTCGCTGTCGTGGTGGCCGAGCGAGCGCCACAGCCGCGCGGTCGCCACCAGCAGGTCGACGCCGATCTCGCGCTCGAACGCCTTGTCGTCGGTGGCGGCGACGTAGCGCATGACGGCGTCGGCGATGTCGGCGTTGACGTGGAACGCGGCGGTGCCCGCCGGCCAGTAGCCCGAGCACTCCTCGCCGTTGATCGTGCGCCAGGCGAACGCCGCGCCGTCGAGGCCGAGCTTGGCGGCGTGCGCGGTGGCGACGTCGAGCGTGCTGTGCCGCCAGCGCAGCGCGTCGGCCGCGGCGCGCGGCTGGGTGTACATGAAGACGGGGAGCACGAACGTCTCGCCGTCCCAGAAGCTGTGGCCGTCGTAGCCCTGGCCGGTGAGCCCCTTGGCGCCGATCGCGCGGTGCTCGGCCCGCGCCCCGGCCTGCAGGACCTGGAACAGGCAGAACCGCAGCGCCTGCTGCAGGCGCGGGTCGCCGTCGATCTCGAGGTCGGCCTTCGCCCAGAACGCATCCAGGTACTCGCGCTGGGCGGCGAGGAGGCCGTCCCAGCCCGTGTAGACCGACGCGTCGAGGGCGGCCTCGACCTGGTCGACGATCGCCGGCTGCGACCGCTGGCTCGACCAGCCGTAGGCCATGTACTTGACGACGCGCAGCTTCTGCCCCGGCTTCAGCCGGGTGATCACCGAGGTGCGGCCGACGTTGTTCGAGCACGAGCTCGTGACCTGGGCGTCGTCGGGCCCGAAGACCTGGTGCTCCATGGCCGCGCCGACGCGCAGCTCGGAGCGCCGGGTCTGGTGGGTCATGCGCGCGCCGTGGGTGGAGTTCGAGTGGTGCTCGGGGACCAGCACGTTCTGCAGGGCGGCCGCGACGCGCGGGTCGCCCTCGATGACCGGCATCTGCTCGTTGGCGAAGAGCTCCGACTGGACGACGAGCAGCGCCTCCGAGCCCGCGTCCTCGGGGACCGCCACCTCGTAGGAGATCGCCGCGACCGAGCGCTGCGAGAACGACACGAGGCGCTCCGAGGTCACCGTCACCCGCTGGCCGTTGGGGGAGACCCAGTCGACGTGGCGGGTGAGGGTGCCGGCGCGCATGTCGAGCGTGCGGTGGTGCGCGAGCACCTGGCCGTAGCGCACGTCGAGCGGCTCGTCGTCGACGAGCACCCGGATGAGCTTGCCGTTCGGGACGTTGACCAGCGTCTGGCCCTCGTCGGGGTAGCCGAACCCGCCCTCGGCGTGCGGCAGCGGGCGCGACTCGTAGAACGAGTTGAGGTACGTGCCCGGCATCGCGTGCGGCTCCCCCTCGTCGAGGTTGCCGCGCATGCCGACGTGCCCGTTGGCCAGCGCGAACAACGACTCGGTCTGCGGGAGCGCGTCGAGGTCGACGTGGGGCTCGTGCACCGTCCACGGGTCGACGCGGAACGGGTTGCTGATCACGGGTTCTCCTCGTCCACGGGTCCGGGCGGAGCGTAGCGCCGCGGTGATCCGGTGATCGGGCCTACCGTGGGGACATGGCCGCCCGCGTCCGCATCCCCCGCTCGGAGCTCGACGTCCACCCGCTCTGCCTCGGCGGCAACGTGTTCGGGTGGACGGCGGACGCCGCCGCGTCGGCAGCAGTGCTCGACGCCTACCTGGACGCGGGCGGGAACTTCGTCGACAGCGCCGACTCGTACACCTGGCGGGTGGAGGGCAACAGCGGCGGCGACTCCGAACGCGTCCTCGGCGACTGGATGGCCGCGCGCGGGGTGCGCGACCGCGTCGTCGTCGCCACCAAGGTCGGTTCGTGGCCGGAGCGCCCGGGCCTCTCGCCGGAGAACGTGACGGCCGCCTGCGACGACTCGCTGCGGCGCCTGCGCACCGACCACATCGACCTCTACTACGCCCACCGCGACGACCCGGACACCCCCATCGAGGACGCCCTCGGCGCGTTCGACGAGCTCGTGCGGGCCGGGAAGGTCCGGTACGTCGGGCTGTCGAACTACTCCGCGGAGCGTCTGACCTCGGCGCTCACCGTCGCCGACAAGCACGGCCTCGCCCGGCCCGTCGCGCTGCAGCCGCACTACAACCTCGTCGAGCGCGCGCTCTACGAGGACGAGCTCGCCGACGTCGCCGCGGACGCCGACCTCGGGGTGATGCCGTACTTCGCGCTCGCCAAGGGCTTCCTCACCGGCAAGTACCGCCCGGGCGACCCGGCCCCCGACATGAGCGGCCCGATGGCCTCGGCCCGGGCGGGCGGCGCCGTCGCCTACCTCGACGACCGCGGGACGCGCGTGCTGGGCGTGCTCGAGCAGGTCGCGGACGCGCACGGGGTCCCGATGGCCGCGGTCGCGCTCGCCTGGCTCGCCGCGCAGCCGACCGTCACGGCGCCCATCGCGTCCGCGCGGACCGTCGAGCAGCTGGCGACGATCCTGCCGATGGCGGACCTGGAGCTCGCGCCCGACGAGGTCGCCGCCCTGACCGAGGCGTCGGAGGACACTCGGCTGGCGAGCTGAGGGCGGCTCGGGTCTCATGGTCGTGTGAGCGCGCTCTCCTCGGTGCACCGCGCCCTGCAGGTGCTCGAGGTCGTCGCCGCGGCCGGTGACGGGATCAGCGCGAAGGCCGTCGCCCGGCGGCTCGAGTACAACCTCTCGACGACCTACCACCTGCTCGACAGCCTCGTCACCGACGGCTACCTCGTGCGCCTGGAGGCCACCCGCGGCTTCGGTCTCGGCCCCAAGCTGCCGGCGCTGCACGACCGCCTCGTCGCCCAGCTCCCCGTGCCGCGCGGGCTGGGCGGCATCCTCGGCGAGGTGCACGGCCACGCCGGCGCAGGGGCGCTGTACGCGGCGTTCCGCGACGACGACGTCGTGGTCGTGGGGCACGACGACTGCGCCGAGCACCCGGTGCCCGTGATCTCGCAGTGGCGCGGGGCCCTGCACGCGACCGCCGTCGGCAAGCTCTGGCTGGCCGAGTCGGGCGCCCCGGCCCGGCGGGCGATCCTCGACCGCGACGGGCTGCCCTCGCACGCCTACCGCACGATGACCGACGTCGAGGCGCTCGAGCGCGAGCTGGACGGGGTGCGCCGGCGCGACCTCGCCGTCGACCGGGGCGAGTTCCGCGAGCGCCTGGCCTGCATGGCGGCGCCGGTGCGGGTGCCGTCGGTCGAGGGGCCCGTGCTGGTCGGCGCCGTGGCGGTGGCGGTCCCGGTGGTTCCTGCCGGCGGGCCCGGCAGCATCGCCGACCGCCGCGACCGGCTCGAGCGCGCGGTCCGCGAGGGCGCCCGTCGCCTGGCCGTGGCGCTGCAGGATCCCGTTTCCACTGGATGGGACGACGGCGGGCCGGGGGCCGTGCAGCGCGGATAACCTGCCGCGCATGAGTGCCCGGACCAGCGCCCCGTTCCGCGCCGACCACGTCGGGAGCCTCCTGCGCCCGCCCGCCCTGAAGCAGGCCCGCGACGACCACGCCGCCGGGCGCATCGACGCCGACGCGCTGCGCGCGGTCGAGGACGACGCGATCCGCGAGGCGGTGCGGCTCCAGGAGGACGCGGGCCTGCAGGCCGCCACGGACGGCGAGTTCCGCCGCACCTCCTGGCACATGGACTTCCTGTACCAGCTCGACGGCGTGACCTCGTCCAAGGACTCGTCGGTCGAGGTGGCGTTCCGCAACGCGTCGGGCGACCTGACCTTCGCCGCGATGTCCCTGGTGATCGACCAGCGGATCGGGCTCTCGCGCACGATCTTCGGCGACGCGTTCTCGACGCTGGCGTCGTTCACGTCGTCGGCGGTGCCGAAGCTGACGATCCCGTCGCCGTCGATGCTGCACTACCGCCTCGGCGGCGCCCCGGTGCACGAGGGCTCGCCGTACTCCGACCCCGACGAGTTCTGGGCCGACCTCGCCGCCGCCTACCGCGAGGAGGTGTCCCGGCTCTACGACATCGGCGTGCGCTACCTCCAGCTCGACGACACCTCGCTCGCGTACCTCAACGACCCGGCGCAGCGCGAGTCGATGGCCGCGCGCGGCGAGGACGCCGACCACATGCACGAGCGCTACGTCGCGACGATCAACGAGGTCCTCCGCGACCGCCCCGCCGACCTGCGCGTCACCACCCACATGTGCCGCGGCAACTACCGCTCCTCCTGGGCGGCCGAGGGCGGCTACGACTACGTCGCCGAGACCGTCTTCGGCGGCCTGGAGATCGACGGCTTCTTCTGCGAGTACGACGACGCCCGCTCCGGCGACTTCTCGCCGCTGCGCTTCGTCCCGCGCGGCGACCAGCAGGTCGTCCTGGGCCTCGTGACCACCAAGACCGGCGAGCTCGAGGACCCGGACACGCTCAAGCGCCGCATCGAGGAGGCGACGAAGTACGTGCCGCTCGAGCAGCTCTGCCTCTCGCCGCAGTGCGGCTTCTCCTCGACGGTCGAGGGCAACGACCTCACCGCCGACCAGCAGCGCGCGAAGCTCGACCTCGTCGTGTCCGTGGCCCACGACGTCTGGGGCTGACGGCCCCCCGGCGCCCACCCAGCGCCCCGACGCGGCGCCCTGGCCCCCCGGGCCCCGCTCGGGGCTCGGGGTGGTTTGCGGCGAACGCGCTGTTCGCTGCTTCTAGGCGTCGGAAGTCCCCGTTCGCTCGCGGGCCGGCTCGGTGGGCGGCCTCTGGGGGCTGCAGCGAACGCGCTGCTCGCTGCTTCTAGGCGTTCGGAGTCCCCTTTCGTTCGCGGACGCCTCTCACCCAGGGCGGTCCCCCGTAGGCCGTCCCCATCGTCCGTTCGCGTCCACAGCCCTCGAAGTCGTCGCTACCGTCATCGCGCGGGGCGGAGCGACGCTCGCGGCATGCCTCGTCGTTCACGCGTCGATCCCGTTGCCATCGCGTCCGTGGGGCTCTTCGGCGTGGCGGCGGTCGCTGACCTGGCGGCCCTGGGCATGCCCTCGTCCACGATCTCGCGACGGGTCCAGGCCGGACATGCGCGCCGAGTGCTGCGCGGTGTCGTCAAGGACGGCCCGGACGAGCCGACCGGGGACCAGCGCGCTGCCGCGGCTTTGCTGTACGCCGGCCCGTCCTCGGTGATCAGCGGCGGCGAGGCGTTGCGCCGCTACGGCCTCACCGATCCCTCTCCCGACGCGCGCATCCTCGTGGTGGTCGAGGAGCAGCGGCAACGCACATCATCGGCGTTCGTCGACATCGAACGGACCGAGCGCCTACCCCGCGCGGTGACCATCGACGGTCTGGATCTCGCCCCGCTGGATCGTGCCGTCATCGACACCGTGCGCCGGGAAGACCGGATCGACGTCGTGCGCGGAGTCTTGTCCGAGGCCGTGCAGAAGGAGCGGACGACCGTGTCTCGACTGATGGCGGAGCTGGCGGCGGGTTCGCAACGGGGCACGGCGCTCCCTCGGAGGGTGCTGCGCGACGAGCTCGGCGTCGGGGTGCGGTCGGTGGCGGAGTCTTGGGCTCTCGAGCTCCACGCGGACAGCGGCCTGCCGCCCGCTCTCTGGAACCCCCGCTTGTACGACCCGACTGGGACCTACATCGCACAGGCGGACGCCTTCTTCCCGGACGTCGGGCTGGCGTGGGAGATCGACTCGCGTCGCCACCACTTCCTGCTGCCCGACTGGGACAAGACACTCCGCCGACGAGCGCGGATGCAGTCGTACGGCCTCGTCGTCGCCCACACGCGACCGAGCCGTCTGCGGGCGGACCGAGCTGCCGTCATCGAGGAACTGTGGGGCTCCTACCGGCTGGCCGCATCACGCCCGTGCCCCGATCTGCGGGTCGTCGCCGCTCCCGACACGAATTCAGCGTGATCGAGACAGCGGCCGAGCGAGCGGGGACTTCGCGCGCGTAGAAGCAGCGAACAGCGCGTTCGCTGCCAACCCGGAGAAGGCACGCCGACCAGGTCCCGGAGCGAACGCGGAGTTCGAGCGCATAGAAGCACCGAACAGCGCGTTCGCTCCGGAAAGTGGCGAGCCCGGGGAACCGGCGCGCTCCAGAGCCCGGCGAGGCCCGAAACGGAGGCTCAGACGCCGTAGCGCGCCGCGAGTTGCCCGCGGCAGATGCTCGTGTTCGCGTCGACGCCGACCTGGTACGAGCGCGCCTTGCGCAGGTGCAGCGGCAGGGCGTCGACGCCGACGGTGGCGCCCGAGGGGTCGACGACGAGCGGGTCGTCGTCGCCCGCCGGGATGCCGAGCTCGCGGCGCCGGGCCCGGAGGCGCCGGAGGTCGTCGGAGTCGGGCGCGTCGGCGAGCGTCATCGCCGCCACGTCCTCCGGCGTCGCCCCGCCACGCATGAGGGGGCGCACCACGAGGTCGGTGCCCGCCATCAGCGCGCGCTCGGTGAACGTGCGCCGCAGGTCGTCGAGCTCCGCGACGGCCTCGCCGACCTCGGTGCCGGCCATCGAGCCCACGAACCCGGCCCGCGCGGCGACGCCGGCGTTGATGGCGTCGGAGGCGAAGTGGTCGGCGAGCGTCACGTCGGCCCGGGTCACCCCGGGCGTCGCCGACACCGCGTCGTGGGCGTCGGCGACCATGAGGAACGCGAAGTTGGGCGCGCAGAAGTAGGTGGGCAGGCGCAGCGACACGGTCGCGACCCCGTCGTCGGATACGGAGCACGACCCGACGAAGTCGAGCGAGACGACGTCGCTGTCGAGCTCCGGGTCGCGGACGGTGCGCAGCGCCTCCCACACCCGGGCCGCCGTGCCGGTCGCGGCGGCGGCCTCGGCCGCGTTCACCCCGCCCGACCCGGCGACGCGGGCATCGGAGAGCACCGTCATGCCTGGGCCACCTCGCGCTCGTCGACGAGCTGCGCGCCCTCGCCCTCGGTGATCCGGCAGTCCGCAGGCACCGGGATGTCGTAGAGCTTCGCGGCGTTCAGACCGAGGATCTTCTTCTTGCCGTTGGTGCCGAGGGCCGGGTAGTCGGCGTACTCCTCGCTGTCCGGGTACTGCCAGTCGACGAGGCCCTCGACCTGCCACTTCGGTTCCCAGATGTTGTAGTCCGAGCCGAAGGTCATCTTGTCCTCGCCGACCCAGAACAGCAGCTCGCCCATCACCTTGGCGAAGAAGCGCGGGCGGGCGTGCATGAGGCCGCCGAGCACGACCGAGAGGCCGGCGTAGACGTTGGGCTCCTGCGTCGCCATGAAGCAGAAGTCCTCGATGCGCGGGAGACCCACGTGCTCGACGATGAAGTTCAGGCCCTGGAAGTCGGTGGCCGCGTGGTCGACGTCCGAGACGTCGAAGGCGTCCTTGTCCAGCGGCCAGATCGTCGGGCCCTTGTGGACGTGGATGTTGCGGATGCCCAGTTCCTGGGCGCGCTCGAGGAAGCGGTAGCACTCGGGGTCCGAGAGCTTGAAGCCGCGCGAGTCGCCGTTCCACTCCGCGGTGTAGAGCTTCGCGCCGAGCGGCTGGATCTTCTCGACGTTGGCCTCGAACTCGCGCATGCCGGCGTCGCCGTCACGCGGGTCGAAGCGGGTGTTCACACGGAACTTGTCGGGGTGCTTCTTCGCCAGCTCGCCGTTGCGCTCGCTGGTGTTGAAGCCGTCCTTGTACCACTCGCGCAGATAGGTCGACTGGAAGATCGCGACGTCGACGTGGCCCTCGTCGAAGACCTCGCGCATCAGCTGGTTCTCGGAGACCTTCTGGAACTCCTCGAGCGGCTGGTGCGTCTCCGCCGGGCCCAGCGACTGGTAGGCGTGGAAGCACTCGATCCAGCCCTTGGCGTACTGTTCCGCGCCCTGCACCCAGTTCTCGGGCGACGCGTCCCAGTAGTGCATGTGGGAATCGACGACGAAGTACTTCTCACCGTTCTTCTCGTACACGGCGAAGGCCTCCCGTTGGCTGCGCGGCCGTGGTGGTGGATGTGGTGGTGGCCACGCGGCCCACATCACACGTGATCGTCCGTGCGTGGGCAAGACCACGGTTTCCGTGGGTCGCCGAAACGGACGAAACGGACGTCGGCGTGGTCCCCCGCGTACCGTCGTGAGCATGCGCATCGTCATCGCGGGCGGACACGGCAAGATCGCGCTGCGCCTGGAGCGGCAGGCCGCGGCACGGGGTGACGCGACGGTCGCCCTCATCCGGGATCCGGCCCAGTCCGACGACGTGCGCGACGCCGGCGCCGAGCCCGTGGTCGCCGACCTCGAGGCGACGGCCCCCGGCGAGCTCGCCGAGCACCTGACCGGCGCGGACGCCGTCGTGTTCGCCGCCGGCGCGGGCCCGGGCAGCACCGCCGAGCGCAAGGGCACCGTCGACCGCGACGCCGCCCTGCTGCTCGCCGACGCCGCCGCGGCGGCCGGCGTGCGGCGCTACGTGCTCGTGTCGGCGATGAACATCGACAGCCCGCCCGCGGTCGAGGACGACGACTCGGTGTGGGCCCACTACGTGCGGGCGAAGAAGGCGGCCGAGGACGCGCTGCGCGCCCGTGCGGACGACGGGGTCCTCGACCTCACGATCCTGCGCCCCGGCCGCCTCACCGACGACCCGGGCACCGGGCTCGTGCGCCTCGGGACCGTCGACGGCCAGCCGCCCGTGGGCTACGGCGAGGTGACCCGCGAGGACGTCGCGGCCGTCGTGCTCGCGCTGCTCGACGCCCCGGCGACGACGGGTGCGGTGCTCGACCTCGTCGGCGGCACGGTGCCGCCCGCCCAGGCCGTCGCCGCCCTGAGCGGCGCGAACGCCCCCCGCTGACCGCGAGCTCAGCCGATCAGCCCCTGCTCGCGCAGGAACGCGCGGGCGACCTCGTCGGGGTTGCGCCCGCCCGCGGACACGCGCTCGTTGAGCTGGCGCATCACCGGCTCGGTGAGCGTCGGCGCGAGCATCCGGCCCAGCAGGGCGAGCCGCGGCGCGCGTGCCATCACGTCGGTGCGGACCGTCAACGCCGCGTTGTAGGGCAGGAAGTAGCCGCGGTCGTCGACGAGCGTGGAGAGCCGCAGCGGGTTGAGCCGGCCGTCGGTGGCGAAGACCTCGCCGAAGACGCACGGGTTCGCCGCGGCGATCGCGTCGTAGATCTGGTCGATCTCGCGGGTGTCGAGCGCCTGGTCGCCGAGCGGGATGTCGTAGGTGGCGAGCATCCCCTGCAGGCCGTCCTCGCGGCCGGTGAACTCCTGGTCCACGCACAGCGTCGCCTCGGGGGAGCCGGAGCGGACGAGGGCGGCGAAGTCCGAGAGCGTCCGGATCCGCAGGCGCTGGGCGGTGTCGGTGCGCACGCCGATCGCGTAGGTGTTGTTGAACGGGGTGGGGTCGAGCCAGGTGACCTGGTTGCCCGCGTCCGCGGTGCGCACGGCGTCGTAGAGCGCCTCCGGGTCGGCGATCGTCGACTCCTGGGAGAGGTACAGGCGCCAGGCGGTCCCCGTGTACTCCCAGTACATGTCGATCTGACCGCTGGTCAGGGCGGCGCGGACGTTGGCCGAGCCCTTCGTGTCACAGCGGTCGACGACCGTGGCCCCGCTGGACTGCAGCAGGGCGATGGTCATCTTGCAGAGCACGATCTGCTCCGCGAACTCCTTGCCGCCGACGGTGAACGTCTGCCCGGTGAGGTCCACCTCCTGGGCGAAGCTGCCCGGCGGGGTGAGGCGCCGCTCGTCCGAGCACCCGGCGAGCGTGGCGAGCACCGCGACGACGGCGACGAGGAGGGCCATCAGAGCCGGGGGTCGGGGCACGGGCGCGGCGCCTTCGTCTCGAACGGTTGTGGGCGATCTTCCGGTGCGGACGACGACGGCCGGCCGGGGTCCTCTGGACCCGCGACCGGCCGCCGCCGTCACACCGTCATGAACTCATCCGGCGAGGACGTCACCAGGGGCTCACTGGCCGCCGATGAATCCCTGCTGCTGCAGCCAGCGGGTGGCCACCTGCTGGGGGTCCTGCCCCTGCGAGGAGACCTGCCCGTTGAGGTCCAGCATGACCTCGTTGGTCAGACGCGGGGTGATCGCGTCGAAGACCCGCTGGACGCTCGGGTTGCGGTCGAAGACCTCCTTGCGGATGGTCGGCGACGCGTTGTACTGCGGGAAGTAGTTCTTGTCGTCCTGCAGCGTCACCAGGTTCAGACCGGGGATGCGGCCGTCGGTGGTGAAGACCTCGCCGAAGTTGCACGGGTTGCCGTTGGCGGTGGCCTGGTAGATGGCGCCCGTGTCCAGCGTGTTCAGCTGCGGCGGGCCGGCCGGCGGGTTGGTGACCCCGTAGGTCCGGAACAGGCCCGCGAGGCCGTCGTCACGACCGGCGAACTCGGCCTCGACGCAGAGCGTGGCGGCCGGGTTCCCGCTGTTGGTGAAGTTGCCCCAGTCGGTCAGCGTGCGCAGGTTGTTCTGCTCCGCGAACGGACGGGTCACCGCGAGGCCGTAGGTGTTGTTGAACGGCGACGGCGGCAGCCAGACGATGTTGTTCTGCGCCAGGTCCGCGTCACGGGTCGCGACGTACTGCTGCTCGGAGCCCGGGATCGGCGAGGCGTTCTTGAGGTGGGTGATCCAGCCGGTGCCGGTGTACTCCCAGTACATGTCGATCTGCCCGCCGACGAGGGCGGCACGGGTCGACGCGGTACCGGTGATGTTGCAGCGGTCGTTGGCCGTGGCGCCCACCGACTGCAGGGCGGCAATGGTCATCTTGCACAGGACCAGCTGCTCGTCGAACTCCTTGCCGCCGACCGTGTAGGTCTGACCGGCGAGGTTGATGCCGCTGGCCGCCAGGCTGCCGCCCTGGGCCGCGGGCTGGCCGCTGCCCGACAGGCCACCGCAGCCTGCGGCCAGGAGGGCCGTGGCGGCGAGCGTCACCGCGCCCGCCCGCCATCCGGAACGGCGACCGGTTCGGTCACCGCGGAATGTCCACCGCACAGTGTTCTCCTTATCCTCCGGGGTTGGCCGGGCTCGCGGGCGCGGGCGGACGGCCGAGAGAAATCTCGAGGGACCGGCGTCGGCCGGGCCGGGCTCAGCCGGATCGAGAGACGACGACGCGTTCGACGACGCCGGCGAGCCAGTCGATGAGCAGGGCGACCGTGGCGATGACCGCCCCGGCGACCAGCAGGACGTTGATGCGGTTGAGCCGCAGCGCCTGCTGGACGAGCTCGCCCAGGCCACCCGCCCCGATGTAGCTCGCGAGGGTGGCGGTACCGACGTTGAGCACGAGGGCCACGCGCAGCCCGGCCACGATGACCGGGACCGCGAGCGGGATCTCGACGCGGAAGAGCGTCTGTCGTGACGACATGCCCATCCCGCGCGCCGCCTCGATGAGCGACTGGTCGACCTGCTGCAGACCGATGACCGTGTTGCGGAGCACCGGGAGCAGCGCGGCCAGCGTGAGGCCGATGACGGCGGTGGTGACGCCGAAGTCGAGCCAGAACGCCATGAGCAGCAGGACGCCGAACGGCGGCAGTGCCTGCGCGAACCCGCCGATGGCGAGCACCGGGCCCTGCGCCTTCCGTGCGCCGCGACGGCTCAGCACGATGCCCAGGGGCACCGCGATGATCAGCACCAGCACCGTCGACAGGAACGCGAGCCAGAGGTGCTGGCGGAGCAGCCCCCACACGTTGTCGGCGGCGAGGACGCGTTCCTCGATGGTGTCGAGGTCGCGTGTCTGGATGTAGACGAACAGCAGGATCAGCAGCAGGATGATGATCGCCGGCAGGATGACCAGGTCGTAGTGCTGCTGCCAGAGCCGGGCGAGCCCGCTCTCCTTCTTGCCCTCGACCTCCTCGACCGTCTCCTGGGCCTGGGTGTTGATCGTCTCCGGGGTGGCCGTGCTCATGCGTCACGCTCCCGGGTGCGCAGCCCGCTGACGAGGTCGTTCCAGTGCAGGACGCCCTGCGCGCGGCCGTCGTCGTCGACGACGGCGACCAGCGAGGCCGCGCCGTCGAGCATGACGTCCACCGCGTCGTAGACCGTGCCGGAGATCGGCACCGTCACCAGCGCGACGCCCGAGGCGTCGGCACCGGGCAGGTGGCGCCACGACACCGGCTTGCCGGAGGCGTCGATCTCCACCACCGGGGTGCCGTTGCTGTTGCCGACCGCCTTCTCGTCGGTCTCGATGGGGTGCAGCTCCAGGCGCGCGAGCTCGAGCAGGGACAGGCGCCGGACCGCCGCGCCGCCGCCGACGAAGTCCGACACGAAGTCGTTCGCGGGCCGGGTGAGGACGGTCTCGGGGTCCGCGTACTGCTCCAGCTTGCCGGTCGCGAAGACGGCGATCTTGTCGCCGAGCTTCACGGCCTCCTGGAGGTCGTGGGTGACGAAGGCGATCGTCTTGCCGACGGTGCGCTGGATCTCCAGGAACTCGTCCTGGAGGCGGTCGCGCGTGATCGGGTCGATCGCGCCGAACGGCTCGTCCATGAGCATGACCGGCGGGTTCGCGGCGAGCGCGCGGGCGACGCCGACACGCTGCTGCTGGCCACCGGAGAGCTGGCGCGGGTAGCGGTCGCGGAAGGTCGAGGGCTCGAGGCCCACGAGGTGGAGCAGCTCGTCGGCGCGCTCCTTGGTCTTCTGCTTGTCCCAGCCGAGCATCCTCGGCACGACGCCGATGTTGTCGGCGATCGTGAAGTGCGGGAACAGGCCGCCCTGCTGGATGACGTAGCCGATCTGGCGGCGCAGGAGGTCACCGTTGACGTGGGTGACGTCCTTGCCGTCGAGCAGGATGCGGCCCGACGTCGGCTCGATCAGCCGGTTGATCATCTTCAGGGTGGTCGTCTTGCCGCAGCCCGAGGGGCCGATGAGCATGACGATCTCGCCCTGCTTGATGGTCATGTCGAGCTGGCTCACCGCGGGGGACGTGCCGCCCGGGTAGATCTTCTCGACGCCCTCGAGGACGATCGTGTCGGTCTGGCCGGCGCCGGGCTCCGGGACGACGGCGGTCTGGTCGGGGTTGTCAGACACGGATCCCCCTGGGGATGGTCAGGCGCTGGACGATGGCAAAGAAGATCTCGAAGACGGCGGCGACCACCAGGCACAGCAGCGTGCCCGCGAGGACCTGGTAGAAGGAGTTCGCCGCTCCGATGCGGGAGATCCCGTTGAGCAGCAGGATGCCGAGGCCGGGTCCCTGGACGACGGCGCCGACCACGGCGATCGAGATCGAGATCAGCGTGGTGACGCGGATGCCGTTGAGGATGACCGGCCAGGCCAGCGGCAGCTGGATGGTGAGCAGCCGGCGCAGCCGGCCGTAGCCGAGGCCCTTGGCGGACTCGAGCACCGCGCGGTCGACCGTGGTGAGGCCGGCGACGGTGTTCCGCAGCACCGTGTAGAGCGTGTAGATCGTCAGCACGATGATCGCGGTGGTCACCCCGAGCCCGGTGATGGGCAGGAACAGCGCGAACAGCGCCAGCGAGGGCACGGTGAGCAGGGCCGCGGTGAAGACCAGGCCGCCCTCGCGGACACCGGCCGCGAACCAGTCGAGCGAGAACCGGCGCGGGTCCGGCTCGCCGGTGGAGACCGCGAGCCCCAGCACGACGCTGATGAGGGATCCGAGCCCGACGGCGATGAGCACCACCAGGAAGTGGGCCTGCGTCAGGAACACGATCTGCTGCGAGTTGCTGGCGAGATAGTCCAGGAAGTTCACGACGCTCCTCTCTCGGGAGCAGGGGGGGTGGACAGGGGGGACACCTCGTTGTTCTGGCCGGGTGGTCCGGCGCGGGCGGTGGCGCGCCCTGCCGAGCTCACCGCGCCCGCCCCCAGGGACCGGGACAGGTCGTAGGCCGCCCGCAGCACCGCGGCGCGGACCTCGTCCAGGACGGGATCGACCCGCGACTCGGGGCCGCTGACGCCGAGGGCGGCGACCACGGCGCCGCTGCTGTCGCGCACCGGGGCGCCGAGGGAGAGCAGGCCGCGGTCGGTCTCGTGACGGGCCAGGGCCCACCCGCGGCGGCGTTCGTCGGCGACGCGGGAGACGAGCTCGTCGAGGGAGCGGGGCGCGGCCGGGCCGGCCGGGCCGAGGCCCTCGGGCACGATGACCCGGGCGATGGCGGCCGTGTCGAGGTCGAACAGAAGTGCACGCCCGGTGGCAGTACACGACAACGGCCCCGTGCGCCCCACCCACCCCGCCGCGCGCAACTCGCTGTCCGGCGCCGCGGAGGCGATCGTCATGACGCTGCCGCCGCTGCGGATCCCGACGTCCACGCGCTCGCCGAGCAGCGCGGCCTCGCGCGCGACGGCGGCGTCGGCCTCGTCGCGCAGCCGGCGCTCGACGGCCGTCGCGCCGATCGCGAACAGGCGCGTGCCGATCCGGTAGCGCAGGGAGCCGGGCTCGCGGTCGACGTACCCGGCGTCCGCGAGGAGCTTGAGCAGGCGCGAGACCTGCGATTTGTCCCGTCCGAGCTGGCGGGCGATCTCGACGACGCCGAGCGAGGACGGGCCGCCCGGCGTGCCGAGGAGGTCGAGGACGTCCAGCGCCCGGTTCACCGGGCCGCCGGCCTCGTCGCGCGGGCGTCGCCCGCGCGGGGCGGGCGTGGTCGGGGCGGCGTCCTTGGCGCCGATCGCGGCGGCGGTCGAGCCGGACGTCCTGGGGGCGGGGGCGTCCGCGGCTCCGGTGCGCGCGCGAGGGCTCACGGCTCGCCCCCTTCCCGTGACCCCGTCCCGGACTGCCCCGGATCGGGGCGTCTGCGGCAACGGGCGTTGTCTCAGCGACAACGACTGCGGGGACAGTAGGCGCGTGCGGTGCGAGTTGTCACCCCGTACGTCCGACATTCGAGGGATGTTTCCTCGCGGAGTCTGGACGCGGTGGGTGACGGAGCCCCGGTCGGCGGGCGCATCGGTGCGGGATCGCGGCAGCTCCGAGCACGACCAGCCCCTCGTCAGGGTCCGGACGGCCCTCGCGCATCACCCGTAGTGACGGCGGTGATGTTTCGAGATCGTGATGTGTCCCGGTCCCCGACGGGATCGCCCGTTCGGAGGACTGCTCGGGGAGCTCAGCCCGCGGAGGTCGGGCCGGTCACCGCGGTGCGGGGGTTGCCGCCGACGCCCCACAGGGCGAGCAGGCGGTCCTCGATGCGCTCGAGCTCGCCGGCCACCGCGACGTGGGCGCTGCGGCGGCGGCTCGCGGGCATCTGCTCGGCGGCGCGCACCGCGGACTCCAGGTCGCTCAGCCGCTGCTCGGCGTCCTCGACGAAGGAGCGGACCTCGGACGAGCGGGCGTCGTCGCCGCTGCCGTGGCGGGTGCGCAGGTCCTGGGCGGAGAGCGCGAGGTTGTGCACGCGGGCGTAGAGCGCCGCGCCGCGGCCGGTGAACTCGCCGAGCTCGTCGGGGGCGACGCCGAGCTGGCGGGCGCGGTGCGCGTCCCAGCGGTCCCGCGCCATGCCGACGGCCTGGTAGGCGATCGGGGCCACGATCGGCACGACGATGCGGGCGATCCCGATGTAGCGCTTGATCTTCGCGCCGGTCAGCGGGTCGGCGACGGTGCCGGTCGGGTCGTCGTCCTCGGCGTCGTCCTGCTCCTTCCAGCGCTTCTTGGCCGCCTTGAGGGTCTTCTTGTCGCCGAGGAGGCTCGCCTCCTGGGTCTCCGCGAGCCGCCGCTCGGCCAGCGCCGCCCGGCGCCGCTCCTTCTGCGCCGAGACCGCGAGGTCGGCGGCCTTCTTGCTCACGACGTAGACGTCGTCGCCGACCTGCATGGCGTCCGCCTCCGTCGCGGGCCGCCCGCGGTGGCGCCGCAGCAGTCCCATGGACCCTCCAGTCCTCGTGCCCGTGGCCTGTTCGTCGCGTCCGGGCGGATCGCCCGCACCCTAGTGGCCGCGGGCGGGGCGCCGCGGCCCGTGATCCGGCCCGGCGCGTCGGTGCGCCGGACCGGTCCGCCCGATCACCCGGGCCTCCTCGCGGCCCGAGTGCCCCGGTCGCCCCGGGCCCACACCCGGGCCCATACCCGGGCCGCGCCGACGCCGTCGACCAGCGCTGTCGGGGTCACGTGGGAAGCTCGGGGCATGAGCACGACCACCGCCCAGGGGACGGGAGACGGGTGTGCGCCCGCCGCCCCGCCGCCCGTCGCGCCGCCGCGGCCGGTCCTGCTCGACGCCGCGGCCACCACGCGGTGCCGCCGCCGGGTCCACCTCGAGCACGTGCCGTCGGAGGATCTCGGCCCGGGCGGCCCGCCCCCGGGCGACGAGGCCGACCCGGGCGTGGCGATGCGCAAGGCGGACGCGGCGAGCCACCGGGCGGCGCTCGCCGCGCGGTGGGCCGAGCTCCTCGGGCCGCGCTGGACCACCGTGCCGGCGGCCCCCACCGCCCGCGAGCGGGCCGCGGCCACGCGCGAGGTGCTCGCGGACACCGCGTCGGTGCCCGACCTGGTCGGGGGCGCCGAGCTCCCGGCGGGCGAGGGGCGGCGCGGGCACGCGGAGGCCCTCGTGCGGGCGGTGCCCGGGGATCCGGCGTCCGGCTGGTGGCCGCTGATCGTCGTGCGCCACCGCATCACCGACCCGGGCGAGGGCGCGCTGACCTCCCCGCTCGGGCGGCCCCACCCCGACGCGGCCGCCCCCGACGACGCCCGGCGCGTGCGCACCGTGACGCGCGACGTGCTGCGCCTGGCCCACCTGCACCGCATGCTGCGCGCCGCCGGGCTCGCGCCACCGGAGACGCCGGGCAGGCCCGTCTGGGGCGGCATCGTCGGCCTCGACGCCGACGTCGTCGTGTGGGTCGACCTCGCCAGCTCGGCAGGCTCCGGCGGACGCAGCACCCTCGAGACCTACGACCGCCGCCACGCCGACCGCCTCGCCGTCGCCGAGGCCGCGCGTTCCCGCGCCCCGGCGCTGGCCGAGCCCTCGCGCATCACCGAGTGCCGGCGCTGTCCCTGGTGGCCGACGTGCGAGTCGGCGCTGCGCGCGGTCGACGACGTCAGCCTCGTCGTCCGGGGCGACGCGGCCCTGCGGCTGCGCGGCCGGGGCGTCACCACCGTCCGCGAGCTCGCGGCGATCGACCCGGCCGAGGGCCTCCCCGGGCCGCCGCCCGACCCCGAGGTGCCCGACGGGGCCTTCGAGGGTGCGGACCTCGTGGAGGCCGTCGCGCTCGCCCGCGCCTGGAGCCGCGACGTCCCGCTCGTGCGTCGCGTCGTGCGTCCGACCGTCGCGCGGGGCGACGTCGAGGTCGACGTCGACATGGAGAGCCTCGGCGAGGACGGCGCCTACCTGTGGGGCGCGCTGCTCTCGGGCGCCGACATCGGGCTCGAGCCCGGCTACCGCGGCTTCGTCACCTGGGATCCGCTGCCCACCCGCGACGAGGGCCGCTCGTTCGGCGAGTTCTGGACGTGGCTCTCCGAGGTCCGCGCGCGGTGCGCCGAGCGCGGCCTCGTGCTGCGGGCCTACTGCTACAACGAGCAGGCGGAGAACCGCTGGCTGCGCGCGTCGGTCGAGCGGTTCGGCGACATGCCGGGGGTGCCGACGGCGGCGGAGGTCGAGGAGTTCATCGCCTCCGACGCGTGGATCGACCTGTTCCCGGTGGTCAGCGAGTCGTTCCTCTGCCCGCACGGCAAGGGCCTCAAGCGGGTCGCGCCGTCGGCGGGGTTCGCCTGGCACGACCCGGAGGCCGGCGGCGAGAACTCCATGCGCTGGTACCGCGACGCGGTCGGACTCGACGGCGGCGAGCCCGACCCGGCGCAGCGCGAGCGGCTGCTCGTCTACAACGCGGACGACGTCCGGGCCACGTGGACGCTGCGCACGTGGCTGACGTCGGAGCGGGTCCTCGAGGTGCCGTACCTCGAGGACCTCACCGCCTGATCTACCGGGGCTTGATCTACCGGGGCCTGATCTACCGGGGCTGCATCCGCAGGCCGCCGTCGAAGCGGATGACCTCGCCGTTGAGGTAGTCGTGCTCGATGATCTGGCCGACCAGCTGCGCGTACTCGTCCGGGCGGCCCAGCCGCTGCGGGAACGGGATGCCCGCGGCGAGCTGCTCGCGGAACGACTCCTCGACGCCGGCCAGCATCGGGGTGTCGATGATGCCGGGCGCGATCGTCATGACGCGGATGCCGTACTGGGCGAGGTCGCGGGCCGCCGGCACCGTCATGCCGACCACGCCGCCCTTGGACGCGGCGTAGGCGACCTGGCCGATCTGGCCCTCGAACGCGGCGACCGAGGCGGTGTTGACCACGACGCCGCGGGCGCCGTCGGTGAGCGGCTCGGTCTGTGCGATCGCCTCGGAGGCCAGGCGCATGACGTTGAAGGTGCCGATCAGGTTGACGCTGATGACCTGGTTGAACACCCCGAGGTCGTGCGGGCCCTTCTTCGACAGCACGCGCCCGGCGGTGCCGATGCCCGCGCAGTTGACGACGACGCGCAGCGGCAGGCCGGTGTCCGTCGCCGCCTCGACCGCGGCGGCGACCTGGTCGCCGTCGGTGACGTCGGCGCCGACGTAGGAGACGTTGTCGAGCGCCTCCGCCCCGTCGACGGCCTTCGGCAGGTCGATCGCGATGACGCGGGCGCCCTGCTCGGCGAGCCGGCGGACGGTGGCACCGCCGAGGCCCGAGGCCCCTCCGGTGACGATCGCGGCGACGTCGTTGGTGTCCATCTCTCTGCGGCGCTCCTCTGCGGCACGGGTGAAGACGAGGGCGTGTACCCGCGCGGAGGCTATCCCCGACACCCCGTGCCGGTCAGCCCTGACTGTTCGTGAAGGCCGACACGTCGGGGTCCAGGCACGTCGCGATCAGGGACGCGCGATCCCCAACTGGTAGTCGTCGAGGTAGCGCGACGCGAAGCCGGCCTCGGAGTAGGCCAGGTAGAAGTCCCACATCCGCACGAACGTCTCGTCGAACCCGAGCGCGCGCACCTCCTCCGCGCGTGCCAGGAAGGTGTCGCGCCAGCGGTGCAGGGTCTCGGCGTAGTCGAGCCCGATCGAGCGACGGTCGACCACCTGCAGCGTCGTGTGCCGGGCGAGGGTGTCGTCGACGGCCTCGAGGCTCGGGATCAGCCCGCCCGGGAAGACGTACTTGTGGATCCAGGTGTACGACGACTTGGTCGCCTCGAGCCGGTGGTGCGGCATGGTGATCGACTGCAGGCCGAAGCGGCCGCCGGGGGCGAGCAGCCGGTCGACGGTGCGGAAGTACTCGGGCCAGAAGCGCTCGCCGACGGCCTCGATCATCTCGATGCTGACGACGGCGTCGTAGAGGCCCGCCGCCTCCCGGTAGTCGCGGACGTCGATCGTGATCCGGTCGGAGACCCCGGCGCGCTCGGCACGGGCCCGGGCGAGCTCGGCCTGCTCCACCGACAGCGTCAGCGTGGTGACCCGGGCGCCCCGGCGCGCGGCGCGGATGGCCGCCTCGCCCCACCCGGTGCCGATCTCGAGCACGTGCTGGCCCGCGCGCACCCCGGCGAGGTCGAGGATGCCGTCGATCTTGCGGTGCTGGGCGTCGACCAGCGGCTCCTCGGGGCGCAGCGGGTCGAACCAGGCGGCCGAGTACATCATCGACTCGTCGAGGAAGAGCGCGAACAGGTCGTTCGACAGGTCGTAGTGCCGGTGCACGTTCTCCTGCGAGACCTCGGCGTCGGCGGCGACCTCCTCACGCGGCTGGCCCCGGTCGTACAGGCGGCGCAGGTTGCGCAGGGGTCGGGGGACGAGCTCCTCGATGTGGTCGGTCATGACGCGCAGGACGCCGACGAGGTCGTCGGAGTCCCAGTCGCCGACCATCCAGCCCTCGCCGAAGCCGATCAGCCCGTGCCGGCCGAGGCGGGTGAAGAAGGCCTCGGGGCGGATGAGCCGCAGCCCGGGGCCGCCCGTGTCGCCCTCGACCGAGCCGTCCGGCCACACCAGGTGCATCGGCAGGCGCTTGACCGCCGACCGCACCAGCCCGCGCGCCACGGTCATGCGCAGCCGGTTCTCGCCCGGGTCCTGCAGACCCGGCCACACGCCCTCGGCGGGCCGCGGCAGGACGCGACCGCCTCGGGAGGCGGTGGCGGTGGTGCGCGAGCTCGGAGACACGGCGACGTCCTCTCGTCCGCGGCCGGGGGAGTTCGACCGCTCTTCCACGTGCGCGACGCCCCTCGTGCGCCGCATTCGCCGCCACCTTCGTGAGGGGGAGCCGGAGTGTTCGCTCCTTTTCGCCGAGATCACGCCGGGGGTCGCCGAACTGAAGATCACTCACGGAGCGCGGTCGTGCGTTACCGTGCGGAACCTGCGCAGGTCGGACGGTGTTCGAGACCGACCGGCCCTGATCAGCGGAGCCGCGGAGGAAGGTGCGATGGGCGTCCCGGAGCAGCTGCGTCGGCTCGACGAGGACCTGGCCACCGGCCGGGTCGACGCCGAGTCGTACCGCCGCCGCCGCGACGAGATCCTCGCCTCCCGATTGCCGCCCCCGCCGGCCTCGCGCGACGACCTCGACGACAGCGAGCTCGACGCCGCCGACCACGAGCTGGGCTTCGACGACGGGTTCGAGACCGGCTACGGCGCGACGGGTGACCGCACGAACGGGCGCTCGACCGCCTCGCCCCCGGCCGCGCCGCCCCCGGCCGCGCCGCACCGGCCGCCGCCCGGCCCGCCCTCCGGCGGGCCTCGGCCGCTGGGGCCGGCACGCCCGGCGGACACCGGCCGCCCCGCCCCGCCGCCGCGTGGCGGGCCGCCCCCGCCCGACCGCCGACCGCCGTCCCCGCCGTCGCGTCCGGCCGAGCCCGCGGACAGGGGTGCTGTCCTGCCGCCGTCGCGTCCCGCCACGTCCGCGGGTCCGGAGCGGCCGGCGACCCCGCCGTCGCGGACGGCCGAGTCCGCGGCGCCGCAGCGTCCGGCGGAGCCCGCGGCGCCGCAGCGACCGGCGACGCCAGCCGCCCCCGCTGCTCCCCGGGCGACGATCCCGGCCTCGGGAGCCGTCGAGAGCGCCCTGTCCCCGGCGAGCCCGGAGCCCGGCGCGGCGGGCACGACGTCGGAGAAGGCCGCGACCGGAGCCGCGACCCGTCCCGCCGACCCGGGTCCGCAGGACACGGTCGCCGACCCGACGCCCGCGAGCCCGGCCGAGGGTGACGCGGCCGGAGCCGCTGCTGAGCCGGTTCGGGATGCGGTCGCGGACCCCGCGCCCGTGACGGCGGGTTCCGGCGACCCGAGTCCCCAGGACACGGTGACCGACTCCGCGCGCCCGACCACGGCCGATGCGACCGAAGGCGCCTCCGGTGCGCCGGACCCGGGTCCTCGGGACACGGTCGCCGACCCGGAGTCCACGACCTCGGCCGCCGCCGACGCGGCCGGTGCGACCGCCGGCGCCGCCGACCCGAGTCGTCAGGACACGGGTTCGGAGTCGCCGTCCGCGCCATCCGCGCCGTCCGCGCCGTCCTCGCCGTCCTCGCCGTCGGCCGCCGGTGCCGCCGAACCGGGTCGCGAGGACACGGTGGCCGGCACGGAGCGGCCCGCCTCCGTGGTCGACGACGACCCGCCCGACACCGAGACGCGGTGGACACCTCTCCCGGGGCGCGCCGTCCGCGCGGCACCGGCGGAGCCCGCCGGCGAGCCCGCTGTGGGCGAGCAGGCCGAGGACGCCGACCAGCTCCGCGGCATCCCCGTGCCCGCGACGCCCGCCGAGGCGCCGCCCCTGCCCGAGACGCGCGCGTCGTCGCCCGCCCTCCGCCCACCTCCGCCACCGGCCGAGGAGGAGGACGACGCCCGCACCGACGAGCGCCCGCTGCCGGCGGACCCGTTCCCGCCGCCGTTCCGGTGGTCGGCGCAGGACGCCGACGCCGGGACGTCCCCGGACACGACGCAGGTCGTCCCCGACGCCCCCGGACCGGCCGCCGACCGCACGCAGGTGGTGGCGCGCGACGAGCCGGCGCCGGAGGCGACCCAGGTGGTGCGCCGGCGCCCCGAGCCGCCACCACCCCTGCCGCCTCCGCGCGGGGCGGCGACGTGGCGCAGCGGTCCTGCACGGCCCGGTCCGCCCCCGCCGCCGGAGCGCACGCAGTTCGTCCCCGGCGCGGTGCCGGCGCGGGCGGCCGGGGGCGGCGTGGCGCGTCCGGAGGACACGGCCCCGCCGTGGGCGAGCGCCGCGGCGCGCTCGGAGGGCCTCCAGGGCCGCGAGCTCTTCGCGCGCGGGCCGGGCCCGCGCGCGGGCGTGATCCTCGGGACGGTGGCGTTGCTGCTGCTCGTCGCGATCGTGCTGGTGGCGTCGATCGCGCTCGCCTGATCGCTAGGCTCGGTGTCGTGGCGACCATGGTCAGCTTCCACGCACACCCCGACGACGAGTGCATCACCTGCGGCGGCGTCATGCGCGCCGCCGCCGACGCCGGCCACCGGGTGGTGCTGGTGGTCGCGACGCGCGGCGAGCACGGCGAGATCGTGCCCGGCGTGCTCTCCGACGGCGAGACGCTCGCGCAGCGCCGCGTCAAGGAGACCCACGACTCCGCCGAGGTGCTCGGCGCCGAGCGGGTCGAGTTCCTCGGGTACACCGACTCCGGGATGGTCGACACCGAGACCAACGGCGAGCCCGGCTCGTTCTGGTCCGCCGACGTCGAGGAGGCCGCCGAGCGTCTGGCCGCGATCCTGCGGGAGGAGGACGCCGAGGTCCTCACCGTCTACGACCGCATCGGCGGCTACGGCCACCCCGACCACATCCAGGTCCACCGGGTCGGGCGCCGCGCCGGCGAGCTGGCCGGCACGCCGCGGGTGTACGAGGCCACCTCCAACCGCGACGACTTCCGCCGCATGGCCGAGATGGCCCGTGAGGCCGGCGAGGAGATGCCCGACCTCGACCCGGAAGCCTTCGGCTCGCCCGAGTCGGTCCTGACCACCCGGGTCGACGTGACGCCCTGGCTCAAGGCCAAGCGCGCGGCGATGCGGGTGCACCGCAGCCAGATCCCCGAGGACTCCTTCTTCCTCGCGCTGCCCGACGACCGGTTCGCGATGGCCTTCGGCACCGAGTGGTTCATCCGCGTCGGCGGCGATCCCGCGCAGCGCGAGGACACCCTCTTCCCCGCCTAGCGACCGCCCCGGCTACGGGCTCGACCAGCTCGACGTGGTGATATGGGCGCCGACAGCTGACACACGGAGACGGAGCCGGCGGATGCGGTACGAGATCGTCGTCGAGCCGGGGATGACCTGAGGTGGCGACCGGCCTCGACCCGGCGACCGGGTCGGACCACGACGTCCCCGTGACCGTCGACGACCCCCCGCCGGCGCGGACGCTCCCGCGACCGTCGCCCCAGACGCTGCTGATCGCCGCCGTCGGCGCGCTGATGGGCGGGCTGCTGTTCCTCGTCGCCTACCGCGGGATGCCCGACGACTCCTACATCACGCTCGACTACGCCCGGAACGTCGCCGAGCTCGGGCACTGGGGCCTCACGCCGTTCCGCGACGCCAACTCGGCCACCTCGCCGCTGAACGTGTGGCTCCTCGCCGCCGGCATCGTCGTCACCGGGCGCCCGGCGGTCTCGGCCGGCCTCGTCCTCGTGGCCACCACCGCCGCCATGGCGGTCTGGGCGTCCGCGCTGGCCGCGCAGCTGGGCCTGCGCCGCCCCGTCGTCGCGTTCCTCACCGTCGGCCTGATCGTCAGCTCGCCGATCTTCGCCGCGGTGGTCGGCATGGAGTCGTTCCTCGTGGCGGCCCTGCTCGTCGCCGTGGTGCGCTACGCCGCCGCCCGGCGCCCGGTCGCGACCGGGATCGTCATGGGCCTCGGCGTGCTCACCCGTCCCGACCTCGTGCTGCCCGCCGTCGTCCTCGTCGCGGTGCTCTTCCTCGCCGCGGCCCCGCGGGCGGTGCGCGGCGCGCTGGTCGCGGTCGGGGTGGGCGCGCTGGTGACGCTGCCGTGGCACGTCTGGTCGTGGTTCGTGCTCGGCAGCTTCGTCCCGGACAGCCTGATCATCAAGACGAGCGGCGCGTTCCCCGGCGGCGAGGTCTTCGGCAACGGGCCGCTGTTCATGGCCGAGCGCTGGCCGATCGCCATGCTCGTCGTCGGCGTGGTCGTCGGGGTGGGCCTCGTGTCCGTCGCCGTCTCGGCCGCCCGGTGGGTGCGCGGGGAGGGGCGGCTGCTCGACCGCGTCGTGGTCGCCGCCGGCCTCGCCGGCGCCGTGCACTACGCGGCGTACGCGGCGATGGGCGTCTCGTCCTACATCTGGTACTACTGCCCGTCGTTGGCGCTGCTGACGCTGTGCGCCGCGCTCGGCGCCGCCGACCTGAGCCTGCAGCGCACCACCGCCGTCGTCACCGGCCTCGCGCTCGTCGCCGGGGTGAGCATCGGCCACCAGACCGGGCTCGGCATCCCGTGGCCGCACCCGGCGGTGTTCGGCAACTGGGCCAGTGCCGCCGACTACATCAACGCCGGCACGGAGCTGGGCCGGGCGGTGCCGACGGACCAGAGCGTCCTCGCGCCCGGCGAGATCGGGACGCTGGCGTTCGCGTGCCGCTGCGACATCGTCGACCAGTTCAGCGACCGGGCCCGGCTGATGTCGATCGTCGACTCGCGCCTGGCCTCGGCGGGCCCGCTCGGGGGGTTCCTGCTGCGCGTGAACTTCCTGCACGCCGAGCGCCGGCCCGTCGAGCCCCCCGACCGCACGCTGACCTACGAGACGGGCACCGGCCCCGGCTGGCCGACCTACGTCATCGGCCGCGGCGCGGGGCACCTCGTCCTCGCGCCCTGAGGACGGGCCCTGGGAAGGGACTCAGCCCTCGAGGATGTAGCCGCGCCCGCGGACGGTGCGGATCCGCTCCGCGCCGAGCTTGCGGCGCAGGTAGCCGATGTAGACCTCGACGATGTTCGAGGTCGGCGGTCCGCCCCAGACGCGGGTGACGAGCTGCTCCTGCGACATGGCCTGGCCGCGCGGGTGCCGGATGAGCGCGTCGACCACCGCGTACTCGGTGCGCGACAGGCTGACCGGCTTGTTCTCGACGAACACCTGCTCGAGGGCCGTGTCGACGGCCACCTCGCCGCGGCGCAGGAACAGCTGCGCGGTCGGGCGGTCGTCGCCCAGGCGCAGCCGCAGGCGCGCCAGCAGCTCCTCCATGGGGAAGGGCGTGACCAGGTAGTCGTCCTGCGTCGCGCGCAGGGTGGACACCGTGCGGTCGCGCGCCTCCGGGCTGGTCAGCGCGATGATCGGGGTCCGCGGGCTGTCGCGGTGCAGGTCCGCGAGCACCTCGACGGGCCGCAGCCCCGGCATCTCCACGTCCAGCACGACGGCCCGCGCGCCGCTGGCCCGTGCGGTCGCCCCGACGCTCCAGCTCTCCCGGAGGAGCTGGGGTTCGAAGCCGTGCGACCGCAACGTCCCGACCAGGACGCTCGTTGTGCGATGGGAAGGGGCCACGCACAGCACGCGGCCCCGCTCCGCGCCCGCATAACGATCAGGTCTCATCGCGGTCCAGCTTGTACCGGGACGCGTTCGAGTTCAATCGACGAGCGGCGAGCGGAGACGTGATGCTCGTCGGCGGTCCTTCCCTGAGAGCCCACTGGCGCGAGCGGACCAGATTTTCATCCGTTCAGCCCCACCACCCTGCCGATCGTCGCGCTCAGCGGCCCTGCGAGCGGCGTCCAGAGCTGAGATCTCTCAGATAAGCGGTCGCCGGACGGCCGTGTCCCTACCGTGACCTTCCGTCGGAGCCCGGACGGCGACGCTCCCCCTCTTTCCTGCCGCCGCCCGTGCTCCGCCGACATCCACAGGCAGGACACCCATGTCCCCGGCGTCGATTCCCCGGACGAGCTCCCCCGTCCCGGCGTCGCGGGCACCGTCAGGAGGTTCCCGTGCCCCGACGCGGACGACATCGCACAAACCTGCCGACACGGCTCATCGCGACCGTGGCGGCCCTGCTGGTCACGGCCGGCGTCGTCGTGGCGGCCGGCTCGGCCGCCGCCGAGGACGGCGGTGGTGACGGCGGCATCCTCAGCTCGCTCACCGGCAGCTCGTCCTCCGAAGGGTCCGGCGACGAGTCGGACAGCGAATCGGGTGACGACAACGGGTCGGACCAGAACTCCGGGGACGACTCCGGGGACGAGGGCGACCAGAACGGCGACGGCCAGGGCGGCGACGGCCAGGCCCAGGGCGACGAGAACGACGACCAGGGCCAGGACGGCGACCAGGGTCAGCAGCGTCGGGGTCAGGGCAACAACGGCATGACCCAGGACGACGGCGAGGTCGACGCCGACAACGAGGGCGCGGACGTCGAGGCCGCCGAGGCCGCCGACCCGTTCCCGGGCCGTGACGAGGCGCGGAACGCCGACCGCGGCGACTACGTCGACATCAACCAGGTCGAGGCCAACGGCAACATCGGCGAGGGCGGCTCCTTCAGCGGCGGCTCGTACTCCGTCGACTGTGGCGTCAGCGACCACAACAACTCCGACAACTACATGGCCGCGCCGGGCAAGAAGAACGGTGCCCAGCACGTCCACGACTACGTCGGCAACGAGTCGACCGACGCGAACTCGGACGACGACTCGCTCGAGCAGGCCGGCACGTCCTGCGGCAACGGCGACCAGTCGACCTTCTTCTGGCCGGTCCTGCGCAACATCAACGGTCAGAGCCCCGACGAGGGCGAGGACGGCGGCAGCCTCGACGGCAACGTCGGCTCGATCCTCAAGCCGACCTCGGCGCAGCTGACCTTCCGCGGCCACGGCGACGAGCCGGTCGAGCCCATGCCGACCCACCTCATGATGATCATGGGGAACGCGAAGCAGGGCGCACAGAACGGCGAGAACGCCAACGCGAAGTACACCTGCTCCAACGCCCAGGACCGGGTCACCGAGCAGTACCCGATCTGCAGCGGCGGCGGCAAGCTGATGCGCCTGCTCGACTACCCGAGCTGCTGGGACGGCCAGAACCTGGAGTCGGCGAACTTCCGTGACCACATGGCCTTCGCGGACGACGACGGCAACTGCTCGGACGGCTTCAAGCCGATCCCGGCGCTGCGGATCACGCTGACCTACGACCAGCCCGCGGGCCGGACGTTCCAGATCGACAGCTTCCCGAACGAGACGCACGACCCGAAGACGGACCACTCCGACTTCGAGAACCTGGCCAGCCAGGACTCGAACGACGCGGGTGCCGCCTGCATCAACGAGAACCGGACCTGCGCGAACCTGCCGCAGTAACCGCCACCGCACGACCCCGAGGGGCCGTCCCCGTGATCCTCGCGATCACGGTGGGCGGCCCCTCGTGGCGTGTGGGTCGTGTGTGTCTCGCGTACGGTCGTCGGCAGGCGCCGACCGGCGCTCACGGGAGTCCGGAGCCACCGGGCTGAGAGGGGACCTGCGCGGTCCCGACCGTCGGAACCTGATCCGGATCATGCCGGCGCAGGGAGGCTGCTGTGAGTACGTCTGCGTCCACCTCCACCACGGCCCACGACGGCCCGGCGGAGGTCGCCCCCACCCTCGACGGCCCGGTGCCGAAGACGCTCGGGTTCCTCGACCAGGGCGCCTTCTGGGCCAACCTCGGTGTCAGCCTGCTGGGCTTCGCCGGGGTCCTCGCGGTCCTGCAGCCCGCGGGCGCCCCGCCGCTGACCGTCACCGCCGCGGTCGTCGCGACCGTCGTCGGGACCCTCATCGGCAGCGCCATGGTCGGGCTCTCGGCCATGCCCGGCGCGGCCACCGGCGCGCCCGCGATGGTGCTGCTGCGCGGCCTGTTCGGCGGCGTCCTGTCGTGGCTCCCGTCGGTGCTCAACGTCGTCCAGCTCGTCGGCTGGGGCACGTTCGAGCTGGTGGTCATCGCCCAGGCCGGCACGCTCGCCCTCGGCGGCCCGACCTGGGCCTGGGTGCTCGGCGCCGGCGTCGTCACGACCCTGCTGACGCTGCGCCCGCTGGGGATGCTGCGGCTGCTGCGGCGGGTGGTGACGATCCTGGTCGCCATCTCGGTCGCCTACCTCACGTGGTGGCTCTTCTCCCGGCCGGAACTGGACCTCGCCGCCGGCGGCGGCTCCTGGGAGGGCTTCTGGGCCGGGACCGACGCGGCCATCGCCGTCGCCGTCTCGTGGATCCCGGTCGCCTCGGACTTCTCCCGGCACTCGCGGCGCGTCTCGACGGCGTTCACCGCGGCGACCGTCGGCTACGGCATCACGCAGATCGTCTGCTTCGTCGTCGGGCTCGCCGCCCTCGCGCTCGTCGCGGGTGACGGGGACGCGGTCTTCGCCCCCATGCTCGCCGCGCCGCTCGGGCTCGTGGCGCTGCTGGTGCTCACCGCCCGCGAGACCGACCAGTCGTTCGCGAACGTCTACTCCACGGCGATCTCGGTGCAGAACCTCGCGCCGCGCGCCGACCGCCGGGTGCTGTGCCTGGTGATCGGCGTCCTCGTCACCGTGCTCGCCCTCGGCGTGACCATCGACGACTACGCGGTCTTCCTCGCCGTCATCGGGTCGGTGTTCGTGCCGCTGCTCGGCGTGGGGGTCGGCGACGCCCTGGTCCGCCGGGGTGCCGCGCCGGACCTGTCGCGGTGGGCGCCGTCGCGCCCGCTCATGGTCGTCGCCTGGGTGGTCGGTCTCGCCGTGTACCAGCTGGTCAACCCCGGTGGTGCGCCGGGCTGGTCGGACGCCTGGACCGCGCTGCGCGACGCGATCGGGTTCGCGCCGCCGTCGTGGCTCTCGGCGTCGCTGCTGTCGTTCGTGGTGGCCGCCGTGGTCGCCGCGGCGCTGGCGACGCTCGAGCGCCGCGACAGGACGGACGCCACGAGCGGGTGACGCCGACGGGGTCGGTCCGGTAGGGCTGGGAGCCGACAGGGCCCGGGATGTCTCCGGGGGAGTCGACCAGCGAGGAGGGCCGTGGGCCGCCGCCTCCGCGGAATCCGGCGCGAGCTGCGCTCGCCGGTGACGCTCCTGCTGGTCGTGGCCTGTGTCGTCGCCGGCGTGTGGGCGGCGCTGGTGCTGACCCCGGACCAGGACGTCGAGGCGTTCGGGCAGCAGATCAGCGTGGGCGTCCAGCCGCCGAGCGCGACGGCCTCGGGGCCGCCGCGGATCGTCCAGATCGGCAACACCAGCCTCGACGTCCCCGACGTGACGATCTACGGGCCGATCCGTCCCCAGCTCTCGATCGGCCCGGTGCAGCGCAACGAGACCGCCGGGTCCGCGCTCGAGTCGCTGGCCGACGGCGACAGCCCGACCGAGGCGCTCTCGGCGATCGTGACGGGCTTCGAGGCGTGGTTCGGGAAGGCGACGCTGATCCTCGTCGCGGTGGTGCTCGGGGTCTGCGGGCTCGTGGGCTCGCTGCGGGTCCTCGCCACCCTGCGGCTCACCGCCCGCCGCTCCGGCGCCGGCGCCCGGCCCGCGGTGATCGCCCGTCGGCTCTCCCGGACGCTCACGCTGTCGACGATCACCGCGCTCGCCGTGTCCCTCGTCGTGTGGGGGGCCTGCGGCGCGCTCGCGGTGGCCGGCGCGCAGGACCTCCGCAGCGCGGAGTCGCTGACCGACCTCACGGGCGCGCACCACGTCACCCCGTCGCCGGTGGGCCCGACCGTCTCCGGGGTGCGGGGCGTCGTGATCGGCGACTCGCGGGTGGCCCGGCTCGGCGGGACGCCGGCGCCGGGCGCCTCGCCCGAGGACGTCGCCTGCGCCCGCAGCAGCGACTCGCTGGCCCGCCAGCTCGGCGCGGCGATCCGTGACGACGTCCTCAACCTCGCCTGTTCCGGCGCCCGCATCGCCACCGGCCTGCGCGGGCCCCAGCAGACCGGCGGCGTCACGGTCCCGCCGCAGATCGGGCGCCTCAAGCAGGTCGAGGACCCGGCGTTCGTCGTCGTCGCGGTCGGTCCCAACGACCTGAACTGGACCGACCTCATCGGCTACTGCTACGCGGTCGCCGACTGCGCGGACAACTTCACCGCCGGCGAGTTCCGGTACCGGCTGGCGGCCTTCGACCGCGACTACGCCGACCTCCTCGCCGACCTCGCGACCCTCCCGTCCAAGCCGCGGGTCGTGGTCATGACCAGCTACGACGTGCTGCGCCCGGACGCGCGGTGCTCGACGGCGCGGGGCCCGCTGCAGTACCCCGGGCTCACCCCGGAGGAGATCCAGCTGCTCTCCGACCGCAACGCCGAGCTCAACGGGGTGCTCACCGCCGGCGCCGCGCGCTACGGCTTCGACGTCGTCGCGCCGCCGCTGACCCCGCTGTGCGAGCCGTCGCCGGACGGGCTCGGGCCGGACCTCCAGTCGCTCGACGACCCGCACCCGTTCCACCCGACCGGCGTCGGCGAGCTGCGCCTCGCGATCCCCGTCGTCGACCGGATCGGGCTGCCGCCCGCCGCGGCGCCACCGCCGGGCTGAGGCGGCTGATCGTTTCAACGGGTGCGGCCGGTCGGGGCAACCGTGGGGTCGGGTGCTTCGAGAGCGTGCGGGACGGCTATCCCGCAGGCCCTCGCCACCGTCGACAAGGAGCACCCCGCTCGTGAAGATGCGGACGCTGGGCCGGACCGGCATCAAGGTCAGCCCGTACTGCCTGGGCGCGATGATGTTCGGCGCCTGGGGCAACACCGACCACGACGACTCGATCCGGATCATCCACAGGGCGCTCGACGCCGGGATCAACTTCGTCGACACCGCCGACGTCTACGCGCAGGGCGAGTCCGAGGAGATCGTCGGCAAGGCGCTGCAGGGGCGGCGCGACGACGTCGTCCTCGCCACCAAGGCGCACGCCCCGATGGGCGACGACCCGAACCACCGCGGGAACTCGCGGCGCTGGCTGGTGCAGGAGGTCGAGAACTCGCTGCGCCGCCTGCAGACCGACCACCTCGACCTCTACCAGATCCACCGTCCCGACCCCGAGACCGACGTCGAGGAGACGCTCTCCGCGCTCACCGACCTCGTGCGCAGCGGCAAGGTCCGCGCGATCGGGTCGTCGACCTTCCCCGCCTCCGAGATCGTCGAGGCCCAGTGGGTCGCCGAGCGCCGCGGCCTGCAGCGCTTCCGCACCGAGCAGCCGCCGTACTCGATCCTCAACCGGGGCATCGAGCGCGAGGTGCTGCCGGTCTGCCGGCGCTACGGCATGGGCACGCTGGTCTGGAGCCCGCTGGCGATGGGCATGCTCACCGGCAAGATCCGCAAGGGTCAGGAGGCCGGGACGCAGCGCGCCCGGCGCACGCCGGGCCGCTTCACCGACGAGCGCAAGCTCGACGCCGTCGAGGAGCTCGTGCCGCTGGCCGAGAAGGCCGGCCTGTCGATGGTGCACATGGCGATGGCGTTCGCCGTGTCCCATCCGGCGGTCACCTCGGCGATCATCGGCCCGCGCACGATGGAGCAGCTCGAGGACGTACTCGCGGGCGCTGAGGTCACCCTCGACGACGAGGTCCTCGACCAGATCGACGCGATCGTCCCGCCGGGTGTCGACGCCAACCCCGGCGACGTGTCCTACGAGCCGCCCGCCATCGGCGAGGTGGCCCAGCGACGCCGGCCGCTCGCGGAGCGCGCCGCAGCAGGAAATTAATTCCCTCGGAAGCGGGCGGGGCGCCCCGCGACATCGGGCATCCCACACACAACACCGATCACTGAAGTCCCAGGTCCGGAAGGGGTCCGCGATGGGCACCGTCGCAGTTGTGATCATCATCGTGGTGGTGCTGCTGGTCGTGGCCGGCATCGCCGCCCTCGTCCTGGCGCGAAGGCGCCGACAGCAGCAGCTCGCCGACGAGTTCGGTCCCGAGTACGAGCGCCGGGTCTCGGAGACCGGCGACCGCAAGGAGGCCGAGAAGGAGCTGCGCCAGCGCAAGGAGCGCCACGACCAGCACCAGCTCCGGCCTCTCCAGCCCGACGAGCGCCAGCGGTTCCAGGCCGACTGGCAGCAGGTGCAGCGCGGGTTCATCGACGACCCGGGCGGCGCGGTCGAGCACGCGGACGCGCTGCTCGTGACGATCATGCGGGCGCGCGGCTACCCGGTCGAGGGGGGAGACCGTCGCACCGACGACCTCTCCGTGGCGCAGCCGCACCTCGTCGAGGACTACCGCGAGGCCCAGCGCGTCGTGACCGCCCACCGGCAGGGCACGGCGAGCACCGAGGACCTGCGCGGCGCGTTCACCGCGTTCCGCACCCTCGTCGAGGCGATGCTCGACGACGGTGACGGGCGCGGCGACGGTCGTGGTGACGGGCGGGGCCCCGACGGCACCACCGAGCGCATCGCCGGTGGACGGGACGACGCCCGGCAGGGCCATCCCCACGCCGGGACGGAACGGATCGAGCCGTCGCCGGCGGGCGCACCCGGGCAGGGCATGCCGCCCGGAGGCGCGCCCCCGCAGGGTGCGCCTCCCCGGGGAGCGCCGCCCCAGGGCGCCCCTGCGCAGGGCGCGCCTCCGCAGGGACCACCTCCTCCGCAGGGGGCGCCCCCGCAGGGACCGCCTCCCGCCGCACCGGCCGGCCCGGGCCGGCCCCCGTCGACGCCTCCCGCGTCCGGCGGACCCGACGGACACCAGGAGCACAGGCGATGAGCCACCCCGAGCACGGTCAGCCCGCAGGTCACCCCGCCGACGCCGCGGGCTCGGACCGTCCCGGCGGGTACGACGAGGACCCGCGCCAGAACGCCGGCGCGCCGGCCTCCGCGCAGCAGTGGGACCAGCCGGCGCCCGGCGGCCAGTACGGCGGCGCGGGGCAGGACCCGTACGGGCAGCAGCCCGGAGCCGGCCAGTACGGCGGCCAGCAGGCAGAGCCGTACAGCGCCCAGCCCGGCGGTCAGTACGGCGGCCAGCAGGCGGATCCCTACGGAGCCCAGCCCGGCGGGCAGTACGGCGGCCAGCAGGCGGATCCGTACGGAGCCCAGCCCGGCGGGCAGTACGGCGGCCAGCAGGCGGATCCGTACGGAGCCCAGCCCGGCGGGCAGTACGGCGGTCAGCAGGGAGACCCGTACGGGAGCCGGCCGGGAGACCCGTACGGCGGTCAGCCGGGCGGCCAGCACGGCGCCGGGTACGCCGAGTCGCACGCCGCCTCCGCTCCGCCGCAGCAGTACGACGCGGGACCGGGGCAGAGCGCGCCGGCGTCCGGGATGGGCGGGCAGCCCGGGGCGTACCCGGGCCCGCCCGACCACGCCGCCGGTGCGCCCGGCGAGCCGTCGGGGGACCGGAACGGAGGGCTCCCCGGCGATCAGCACGCGGGACAGCACACCGGCCCCGCCGGCGACTCGTCCCGCGACGCGGGGGACGCGCGGCAGCCCGCCGAGCAGGGCACCATCTTCGATCCCGACCATGCGGCGCGCTGGCGCTCGCAGTGGGAAGAGGTGCGGATGGCGTTCGTCGACCGCCCGCGGGACGCGGTCGCGCAGGCCGACGGGCTGGTCGGCGAGGTGCTCGAGGAGCTCTCGCGCACGTTCGCGCAGCAGCGCAGCGCGCTCGACCCGAACGCGCTCGGCGGCGACCCGTCCACCGAGGAGATGCGCCGCGCCGTGCAGCGCTACCGGGAGTTCTTCGACCGGCTGCTCACGCTGTAGCCCCGTAGGGTCCGGCCGATGGTCTCCACGATCGACTTCGGCCGGGTGATGGACCGTCTCGCCCCGGTCGTCGGTGCGGTGACACGGGCGCACATCGCGCTCTACCGCCGCACCGGCGGCCGGGTCGGGCACACCGGCCCGGGCCTGCCGACCATGCTGCTGCTCGACCACGTCGGTGCGCGCAGCGGGACGCCGCGAACCACCCCGCTGCTCTACTTCGCCCACCCCGCTAACCCGGACGACGTCGTGGTCGTCGCCTCCTACGGCGGACACCCGCGCCACCCGGCGTGGTTCCACAACCTGCGCGCGCACCCGGACACCACCGCGCAGGTGCGTGACGAGGTGCGCCCGGTCCACGCGCGCGTGGCGGGCGACGCCGAGCGGGAGCGCCTGTGGCCCGCGGCGATCGCGACCTACCGGCCCTACGCCGGCTACCAGCGCCGCGCCGACGAGGTCGGGCGCACGATCCCGTTCGTGGTGCTCACGCGACGGCGCCAGCACCCTGCGTGACTCGTCAGAAGGGTGGGGGACCGTCGGGGTCGAGGGCTGCCGGCGGTCTCGGGGGCGGGTCGTTCCTCGTCGCTCTGGTGCCGCCGAGCTCGGCGGCGAACCGTCGACGCCAGTCGTCCTCGTCGTCCGGGCGGTGGTCGGGCCATCCGTCGTCGGGCAGGGGTCTCGGTGCGCGGGCGGGTCGCGGTCCGGGCAGGGGCCGGAGGATCGTCGGAGCCCGGGTGGTGTGGGTGATGCCGGCGCGGGTGCGGATGACGAACCAGCCGGGCAGGGGTTGGCGGACGGTCCAGCCGGCGTGGTGCTTGGCGCGGTGGTCGTGGGTGCACCAGGCGCCGAGGTTCCAGGTGACGGTGGGCCCGCCGTGGGCGTGGTCGCGGGTGTGGTCGATCTCGGCGCGGTGGGCGGCGCGGCGGCACCACGGCACGACGCAGTGCCTGTCGCGGGCGCGGGTCCAGCGGTCGGCTTCGGCGCCGGGGCGGCGGCGCCGCCACTGATCGGGGCCGCTGTCGGCGTCGGGTGGACGACCGAGGTCGCCGGTGTGGGCGCGGTCGGCGACCCGGGCCTGGAGCTCGCGCAGCAGCAGTGCCCATCTGGGGTGGTCGTCGGGGTTCAGGGCGGCGAGCAGTGTCGTCGGAACCTGGAGTTCGACGATCGCGCCGGTCCGGGTCGCGCCCGGTGCTCGCCCCCGAGCGAGGGGGCCGGCTGGTCGTGCTCGGGCGAGCAGGACGTGCTGGAGATGCCCGTCGGCGTCGACGAGGACGATGCGCCATTCGCCGTGGTGGCGGGCCGCGATCAGGTCGCGGGCCACGGCTGCGGTCACGGCGCCGTAGCCGGGAACGGTGCCGGGGTGCTGGTCGAGTCCGAGCGCGGTGGTGAGTCGCAGCCGGACCTCCGTGGTGCCGTGGCGCAGCCGCCCGTCCCGGGGTTCCGGCTCGCCGACCGGGTCCGGCCTGCCAGCCGGGTCGGGGAGGTCGGGCAGGTCGAGGGCGCCCTGCGCGCCGGGTGAGCGCGGCGCCGGCATCTCCGGGTCGCCGGCCGGGAGGCCTGCGCCGTCCGGCCCGTCCGCGCCGGGCCCGCCGCCGGGTCCGGTGTCGTCGGGTCCGGTGTCGTCGGGTCCGCTGTCGTGAGGACCGCCGTCGGGTCCGCTGTCGTCGGGTCCGCTGTCGTCAGGACCGCCGTCGGGTCCGGTGTCGTCAGGACCGCTGTCGGGGTCGTCGTCGGTGGGGGTGGCGGTGGCGTGGTACTCGGCGGTGAGCCGTGCCACGACCTCGTCGTCGGTCATCCCGGCGGTCGATCCGTTGAGCAGTCGCATCCCGACCTGCAGGCGCAGCTGGTTGATCGGGGTCAGCACCCCCGCCGTACGCAGCCGCGCCGCCAGCGCCTCCGCCCGCGCCATCGAGGCGATGCCCTCCGGAGCAGGGGCGTCGGCGAAGGTCAGGGTCGCGGTCCCCGAGGCGTTCGCGACCAGCTCCACCCGCCCGCGGCCCTCGGCGCGCCGGCGACGGCGCTCGGCCCACTCCGGGTCCAGGTCCAGCGCGACCTCACCGACCCGCTCGCGCAGCGCCATCACCGGCAACCCCGCCGCCTCGGACAGCACCACCTCGACGGCCTCGCGAGCGTGATCGGTCGACAGGTCGCGCACGCCCTCGCTGATCGCGCGGACCTTCGGCTCGTCGAGCCGGCCCGACCACAACGCCGCCCCGAGCGCGGGCAACCGGGAGAACAGGTCGTCGGCCAGATCCAGGCGCCGCGACGCGGCCGTGCGCGAGCAGCCCAGCACCCCGGCGACCTCGTCACCGGAGAACTCATCCGAGCTCGCCAACCGCCCGGTGTGCCCGTCCTGCGCCGTCCCCAGCTCCCGCAGCCCGGCCAGCAGCAACGCCTCGGCCCGGTTGTGCAGCGCCCACCGCGCCCGCACGTACGCGGCGAGGTCCTCCCCGGTCAGCGACGTCGGATCGACCTGGTCGAGCCTCGCCGCCAACGCCGTGTCCGGTGCCCGACCCGCCACCGCGGCCGCCAGGCCGATCCGCGGGTCGAGGTCGATGCTCACAGGGACGACGCTAGGACCCACCCCCGACAGTGCCGCCCGGAAAACCCCGGCTCAGCGCCCGACACGAGATCACGAACAGGTCACGATTCCCTGCTCGAGGGCTGTCTCAGAGCCGCACGTGGTCCGGGGTCAGGTCCTTGACCGACGAGACCCCGAGCAGCGCCATCGTCCGGCGGATCTCGGCGGTGAGGATCGTCGCGAGGCGCTCCACCCCGAGCTCGCCCCCGGCCATGAGCGCGTAGAGGTAGGCGCGCCCGACGAGGCAGCCCGAGGCGCCGAGCGCGACGGCGGCGACGATGTCGGCGCCCGACATGATCCCGGTGTCGAGCAGGATCTCGGCCTCGCCGCCGACCTCGGCCACCACCGACGGCAGCGTCTCGAGGGGCACGGGCGCGCGGTCGAGCTGGCGCCCGCCGTGGTTCGAGACGATGACCGCGTCGGCGCCGGCGTCGACCACCCGCCGCGCGTCCTCGGCGGTCTGGACGCCCTTCACCACGAGCGGTCCGTTCCACGTGGATCGGAGCCAGGCGAGGTCGTCGAGGTTCAGCGCCGGGTCGAACATCGTGTCGATGAGCTCGGCGACCGTGCCCTCCCACGACGTCAGGGCCGCGAACTCCAGGGGGTCCGTGGTGAGCACGTTCAGCCACCAGTGCGGGTGGCGCGCCATGTCGGCCAGGGTCCGCGCGGTGAGGGCCGGCGGGATGGTCAGCCCGTTGTAGGCGTCGCGCAGGCGGGCCCCGCCGACCGGCGTGTCGACGGTCAGCATGATCGCCTCGTTGCCGGCCTCCGCCGCCCGGCGCACGACCTCCTCGCTCGCGGCCCGGTCGCGCCAGAGGTAGAGCTGGAACCAGCGCCGGGTGTCCGGGGCGGCCGCGGCGAGGTCCGCGGGCGAGGTGGTCCCCATCGTCGAGAGGGTGTGCGGCACCCCGAGGCGACCGGCCACGCGGGCCACGGCCACCTCGCCCTCGTGGTGCATCATCCGCGTGAAGCCCGTCGGCGCGAACGCGAACGGGTACGCCGAGGGCCCGCCCAGCAGGGTCGTCGAGGTGTCGATGTGCGAGACGTCGCGCAGCACCGAGGGCCGGAACTCGAGCGACGCGAAGGTGTCGCGGGCACGCCGCAGCGACAGCTCGGCCTCGGCGGCGCCGTCGGTGTAGTCGAAGACCGCCCGCGGGGTGCGACGGCGGGCGATCGCGCGCAGGTCGGCGACGGTGTGGGCGCGGGCGAGCCGCCGGCGGGTCCCGTCCAGCTCGGGACGCGCGACCCGCAGCAGCGGGCGCAGCTCCGACGGGCGCGGCAGCCGACGCGCCGTGCGTCCTGGGGGCGGTTTCGGCGGGGTCGTCATCGCCCGGTTCCTCCTCGTCGCGGCCTGCTCGGGACGACAGGGCCGTTGCTCACCGAACGGGGCCGGACGCGGAACGTCAAGGGACGCCCGGCAGGGGAGGGTGTGGTCCACCCGTGGCGAGGTCCGGTGCGGTACAACCGTCCCGAGGCGCCGGCATCGGCGGTCGGCGAGAGGACGAGGTCGTGAGCTACCCGCAGCGTTCGTGGGACGACGGCGACGTCGAGGTCCTGCCCAAGCGGCTCTGGGCCGGTGGGGTGGCGACGGCGGTGGTCGCCGCGGGCATCGCCATCGTCGGCGTGCTGATCATCTCGAACGTCTTCGACCTGGGCATCCAGACCACGCAGCGCAGCGGCGCGCTGGTCGACAACGCCATGACGATCATCCCCGTCTGCGCGGTCATCGCCGCGCTCGCCGGGACGGCGCTGCTGCACCTGCTGCTCCTCACGACGCCCCGCCCCGCGACGTTCTTCTCCGCGATCGTGCTGCTGGTCCTCGTGGTCCTGCTGCTGCAGGTGTTCCTGGCCGCGGGCGGCGTGGTCGACCACATCGCCACGGCGATCCTCTACGCGGCGATCGGGCTCGCGATCATCTCGATGCTCTCGGGGGTCTCGCGCACGGCGGTCCGCCCGGCGTCGCAGGGCGGCTGGGGCGGGCGCCAGTACGACGGCCGCTACGACCAGCGCTACGGCACCTACGAGCGCCCGTACAACGACCCGTACGCCCAGCAGGACGAGCGCACGACGCGCTACGACCCCCGCGGCCCGCAGGGTGGCGGCGGCCGCTGGTGACCCCCGGGGCGTGACCGTCGTGACGTTCCGTGTGTGATCGGACACGCGCCCTGCGTGACGTTGGTTCTATTGACGCCCGCTTTCCTTGACCCCTCTTCCGGGGGCTGACGACGATCGATCCCGCGTGATGCTCCACGCGGGCGGTTACTGCTGCCCGCGTCCAGCTTCCGTCGCCCTCCCCCGTGGAGGACGACACCGGGAGGAGAAGTCGATGGCACCCACGGCGGTCAACGGCACCGGCAACGGCACCAGCCGCGAGCACGAGGTCCTCCACCGGGCAGGCGGCACGCAGCGCAGCGGAGCTGCCGCGCCGGAGGCCGCAACAGCACCGGCGGGCGGATCGGCTCCCTCGTCGCAGCACCCCGTCGACCTCCAGCGGGCCCGCGAGGCCATCCGCCTGGCGCTGCCCGAGCCGGGCAGCAAGTTCAGCCAGGACGACGAGTTCTGCGTCGTGGCCCAGCCCGACGGGACCTGGGGCGAGTACCGCTTCCACGACTACGACCGCATCTTCGGCGTCCCCGGGCTCTACGAGAAGATCTTCTACGACGTGCTGGGCTGCGACTCGCCGCGGTTCATGGTCGGCCTGCTGAGCGAGGCGCTCGCGGCGGCCGGCGAGCAGGCCTCGGCGCTGCGCGTGCTCGACCTGGGCGCCGGCAACGGGATCATGGCCGAGGAGCTCGCCGCGGTCGGCGTCGAGCACTCCGTCGGCGTCGACATCCTCACCGAGGCCCGCGACGCCGCCCTGCGCGACCGGCCCGGCCTCTACGCCGACTACCAGGTCGCCGACCTCACGAGGCTCTCCGCCGCGCAGCGCGAGACGCTGGCCGGGCACGAGCTCAACGCGCTGACCGTGGTCGCCGCGCTGGGCTTCGGCGACATCCCGCCGGCGGCGTTCCGCACCGCCTACGACCTCGTCGCGCCCGGCGGCTGGGTCGTCCTGACGATCAAGGACGCCTTCCTCGACGCCACCGACACCTCCGGGTTCGGCGGCATGATCGGCGAGTCGATCCGCTCGGGCGCCCTCGAGGTGGTGCGCCGCGAGCGCTTCCAGCACCGGCTCGCCACCGACAGCAGCCCGCTGCTCTACGAGGGGATCGTCGCGCGGAAGCGCGGTCAGCTGGCGGGCTGAGACGCCTGCCTCTGACTCGCCGGTAACCGTGTGACCCAGGTCCCAGCGGGGCACACTTCCCGTCGGGGCGTGCCGGCGCGGCACGTCTGGAGTCGACGTGGAGGTAGGTCGCCGACATGACCGTGGAGCAGCACCGGAGCCAGCCGCCGACCGTCCCGACGGGTCCGGGCGTGGACCTCGCCCGCGCGCTCGAGTCGGTCGTGCCGGCCGAGGTGCTCGCCGAGGTCGACCCGGCCCTGTGGGGCCGGACGGTCGTGCAGGTCGCGCAGGGCCTCGCGACGCACCCCGCCGACGTGGGCCGGGTCGTCGCGGGGCACGCCGCGCTGGCCGCCCGCATCGGCACGGCCACCGTGGCCCGGGTCTTCGGCTCGTCGGCGGACGGTCCGGTGCCGATCGAGAAGGACGGCCGGTTCAAGGACCCGACGTGGGAGGAGAACCCGGCCTACTGGGGGCTGCGCCAGCAGTACCTCGCGCTGGTGGCGACGCTGCACGACCTCGTGGACGCCGCGGGCCTCGACGAGTCCTCGCACGAGCGGGCGCTGCTGCTCGCCGACGTCCTGAGCAGCGTGCTCTCGCCGACGAACCTGCTGCCCGGCAACCCGTCGGCGCTCAAGCGCGCGTTCGAGACGGGCGGGTCGAGCGTGGTGTCCGGGTTCCGCCAGATGCTCGACGACCTCGCGACCAACCAGGGCCGCCCGCAGCAGGTCGACCGCACCAGCCTGCGCGTCGGCCAGGAGCTCGCCGCGACGCCGGGCAAGGTCGTCTACCGCAACCGCCTCATGGAGCTCATCCAGTTCGAGGCGCAGACCGACGAGGTCCACGAGATCCCGATCCTCGTGAGCCCGCCGTGGATCAACAAGTACTACGTCATGGACCTCGCGCCGGGCCGCAGCTTCCTCGAGTGGGCCGTGCAGCACGGGCACACGGTGTTCGTCATCAGCTACCGCGACCCGGACGAGTCGATGGCCGACACCGGCCTCGACGACTACCTGGAGCTCGGTGACCTCGCCGCGCTCGACGTGGTCCAGGAGATCACGGGCGCCGAGACGGTCAACCTCGTCGGGCTCTGCCTGGGCGGGCTGATGGCCACGATCGCGACGGCGATGCTCACCGCGCGCGGCGAGGGCGAGCGCATCAACTCGCTGACCCTGCAGAACACGCTGCTCGACTACAGCGACCCCGGGCCGGTCGCGAGCTTCGTCGACCCGGAGATCGTCGAGCGCCTCGAGCGGAAGATGGCGAAGACCGGCTACCTGCCGTCGGAGTCGATGGCGGGGACGTTCGACCTGCTGCGCGCCAACGACCTGATCTTCAACTACGTCGGGCCGAACTGGCTCGAGGGGAAGGCGCCGCCGGCGTTCGACATCCTCGCCTGGAACGCGGACTCGACGCGGATGCCGGCGAAGATGCACGCCTTCTACCTGCGGCACTTCTACCTGCAGAACGAGCTCGCGCGCGGCGAGCTGGAGCTCCTCGGCGAGCACCTCTCGCTCAAGGCGATCACCAACGACACCTTCATCGTCGGCGCCGTGAACGACCACATCGCGCCGTGGAAGACGTCCTTCACCTCCACCGGCCTGCTCGGCGGCGACGTCACGTTCACGCTCTCGAACGGCGGGCACATCGCCGGTGTGGTCAACCCGCCCGGCAAGAAGGCCAAGCACTGGATCGGCACCGTCGGCGGCTCCTCCGCCCCGGACGCCGAGACCTGGCTGCAGCGGGCCAGCGAGGTGCAGGGCTCGTGGTGGGAGCCGTGGCGCGACTGGATCGGCGAGCGCGCCGGCGGCATGCGCACCCCGCCGTCGGTGGGCTCGGAGGCACACCCGCCGCTCGGGGACGCACCGGGCTCGTACGTCCTCGGGACGGGGTGAGCCACGCCGGGTGGTGAACGGTGGGCAGGTGGGTGATCCCTCTGCCCTCGGGTGTTTCCCCAGGAGAACGCTGGGTAACGGCGTGCGGCCATCGGTCGATGCACGGTTGACGAGCGCGGCTGCGCTCGTCACCGTGTTGCACGGAGCGCATCTCCACTGCGCCTCCTGCAACCGACCGCCCGCTGCCTTCACCACCCGAGGGTGTTGCCCGATGAACCGTTCCGCCTCCGTCGCTCTCCGTCGCAAGGTCGACGACGCCGTCGGTCCCGCCTACGACCCGGTGTTCCTGCGCCTGGACCTGCTGCTGGCCAGCCGTGAGGGTCGGTGCCCGTGCGACGCGTGCGCCTCGCGGGTCGCCGACCGTCTCGACCGTCTGGTGGCCTGTCTCCCCGAGGAGTGACGGCGGGAGTGACCGGACGGCGACGCCGTGTGACCGGCGCCATCGACACCCCGCGCCGTCCGGCGTGTGCTTGGTAAACTGAGCGCCGTCACCGACGACGCGGAGGAACCACGCATGGCCACCCCCACCGCCGACCCGAGCATCGACCAGGTCCGGGAGCGGGCCGTCGACATGCTCACCCAGGTCCAGGAGGCCGGGCTCCGCTTCGCGGGCTCGGTCGCCGAGAGCTGGACCGCGGCGCTGCAGAACGTTCCCGGCGCCGGTGCCGTCACCGGCAAGGGCGCCGCAGCGGGCGTGCCGGGCCTGCCGCGCACGCCGTTCGAGGCCGTCGACCGGTTCTACGACACCGGCGTGCAGATCCTCGAGGCGCAGCGCTCCGTCGCCCACCAGGTGCTCGAGGCCGTCGCGCCGGCGCTCCCGACGTCGGTCCGCGCGACGTCCACGCCGCGCCGATAGAGGATTCGTGGTCGTCCCGGGCGGGGCGTGGGAGGACCACCGCCGCGCCCTGGGCGGGTTCATCCGCAGCCAGCGCAAGCTCGCGCGCCTGTCGCTGCGGCAGCTGTCCGCCCTGAGCAACATCTCGAATCCGTACCTGAGCCAGATCGAGCGAGGGCTGCACGAGCCGTCGGTCCGTGTGCTGCACGCGATCGCGGAGGCCCTCGACATCTCGGCCGAGACCCTGCTGCTGCAGGCCGGCCTGGTGCGTGAGCACGCCGGGGACGCCCCGGCGGAGGCCGCGGGGTCGGGCGATGGGTCCACAGAACGGGCCATCCGCGCCGACCCCCGGCTCTCCGACGCGCAGAAGGAGGCGTTGATCTCCGTGTACCGGAGCTACACCGCGGGCTCGCCCGCCCCGGGAGGGGCGCGGTGAGCGCCCTGCCCGTCCCCGTCCCCGATCCGGCCGACGATCCGGCCCCCGCGCCTCCCGGCCGTCCGGAGTGGGTCGGCGACGTCGTCGTCGCGGGGTACCGGCTGCACGTCGCGCACCGGCCCGGCGCGCCCGGTCGCACCCCGCTCGTGCTGGTCAACGGCATCGGCGCGAGCGTCGAGTTCCTCGACCCGCTGGTCGCGGCGCTCGACCCGGACCGCCCGGTCGTGCGCTTCGACGTGCCGGGCATCGGCGGGTCCCCGCTGCCGTGGGTGCCGCTGCCGATGGCCGGGCTCGCCGGTCTGCTCTCGGGGCTGCTCGACGAGCTCGGGTACGCTCGCGCCGACGTGCTCGGCCTGTCGTGGGGCGGCGGCATCGCCCAGCAGTTCGCGCTCCAGCACCCGGACCGCACGGGCCGGCTGGCCCTCGTCAGCACCGGGATGGGCGCGTGGATGGTGCCGGCGCGGCTCACCGTGCTCGCGAAGATGCTCACCCCGCGGCGCTACAACGACCGGCGCTACCGGCACGACGCCGGTGCGGAGATCTACGTGGGCGAGGACCAGGCCGCGGTCGACGAGGTGTTCGGGCGCGCCCGGCCCGTCGCGTTCCGGGGCTACCTCTACCAGCTCATGGCCCTGATGACCTGGACCAGCCTGCCGGTGCTGCCGTTCATCTCGGCGCCGACGCTGGTGCTCGCGGGGCGTCGCGACCCCGTGATCCCGATCGTCAACGCCCACATCATGGGCGGGCTCATCCCGCGCGCCACGGTGCACCTGCACCAGGGCGGCCACGTCGGGATCCTGACGCGCCCGGACGAGCTGGGGCCGGTGCTCGAGGACTTCCTGGACGGCTGAGGCGATCTAGGGTCCCCGCATGACCGACTGGCGGACCTGGGTCCCCGAGCGACTGACCTACCCCGAGGTGCCCGTCGGGGCCCTGCTCGACGGTGCCGCCCGCCGCTACGGCGACCGCGTCGCGTTCTCCCACCACGACCGCACGCTGACCTTCACCGGGCTGTGGCGCGCGGCGTGCGGCCTCGCCCACCACCTGCACGCCCGGGGCGTCGTGCCCGGCGACGTCGTCGGCGTGCACCTGCCGAACGTGCTGTCGTACCCGGTCGCCTACTACGGGATCCTGCTCGCCGGGGCGACGTTCACGCCGGTGAGCCCGCAGCTGCCCGCCGAGGGGGTCGCCGGACAGCTGCTGGACGCGGGCGCGGTCGCGGTGATCGGGATGCGCGACACCGGGTCGGGCGTCCCGCTGATCCCCACCGACGGCGTCACCGTCGCCGACGGCGCGGAGGCCGACGAGGCGCCGGTGGTCGACCTCGACCCCACGGTCGCGCGCGCCCACCTCGCCTACACCGGCGGCACGACCGGCAGCCCCAAGGGCGTGGTGCTCACGCACGCCAACGTCGTCACCAACGTCCTGCAGTACGCGTGCCACGGCAGCGGGTCGCGGCCCGCGCCCGGCGTCGCGGGCGACGTGGGCCTCGAGCAGGTCGGGCCGGCCCAGGAGTGGCCGACCCGCCTCGGCGAGGGGACCGGCATCGCCGTCGCCCCGTGGTTCCACGCGATGGGGACGATCGGCGGGATCGGCGTCGCCGTGGTGTCCGGCGCGACGAGCATCGTCCACGAGCGCTTCGACCCGGCCCGGCTGCTCGCCGACGTCGAGACCCACCGCGCGACGACGGTCTCGGGCGCGCCGCCGCTGTTCCACGCCCTGCTCGCCCACCCCGAGGCCGCGGGCCGCGACCTCACCTCGGTGCGGACGGTGACCTCGGGGGCGGCGCCGATGCCGGTCGCGCTGGCGCAGCGCATCGCCGAGCGGATGCCCGAGGCCGTCATCGTCGAGGGCTACGGGATGACCGAGGCGACGATGGGGCTCACGCTCGGCGCCACCGCGCGCTCGGCGCACCGCCGGATCGGCACGGTCGGCGTCCCGGTGCCCGACACCGAGATCGTCGTCGGCCCGGCCCCGGGCGAGCCCGCCGGCGTCGGGGAGGCGGGCGAGGTGTGGGCGCGCGGCCCGCAGGTGATGGTCGGCTACCTCGACCGCCCGGAGGCCACCGCCGAGACGCTCGTGGACGGGTGGCTGCGCACCGGCGACATCGGGGTGCTCGGCGAGGACGGCCAGCTCGAGATCGTCGACCGCGCGAAGGACATGCTGCTCTACAAGGGCTACAACGTGTACCCGCGCGAGCTCGAGGAGCTGCTGGTGGCGCGCCCGGAGGTCGCGGCGGCGGCGGTCGTCGGGCGGCCGGACGTCGCGGTCGGCGAGGAACCGGTGGCGGTCGTCGTCCTCGCCCCCGGCCAGGAGCCCACCGCCGAGCTCGGCGCGCTGCTCGCGGGCGCGGTCGACGAGGGTGTGGCGCCCTACAAGCGCCTGCGCGCGGTCCACGTCGTCGACACGCTGCCCGTCTCCGCGGCGGTCAAGGTGCTCAAGCGCGAGCTGCGCGACGGGCTGGACGGTGCGCTCGGGGAGCCGGTCTGGCGCCGTGAGCAGGGCTAGAGTGGGCCCATGGCCCGGATCCGCATCGTGCGCGCCGCCGACGGACGGCAGTGGATGGTGCGCCAGAAGCTCGAGTGGATCGACCCCGCCACGGGTGAGGACTTCGAGCACGACATGCAGGGCGGCCGGCTCGCGGCCATCGGCATCGTCTCGATCATGGGCCTGCTCTGGGTCGCGCTGCTGGCGTGGTGGTTCACGGGCAGCCAGGGTGTCGTCGTCCCGATCTGGGTCTGGCTGATCCTGCTGGCGATCTTCCTGTTCTTCCCCGGCCGGTGGGTGCTGCGGCGCCCGCGCACGCTCGTCGCCGAGACCCCGGGCGGGTCCGACGGGTCGGCGCCCGAGCGCTGGGTGGGCTGGGTGCGGGGCACCGCGGCCGCGCGCGAGGAGATGATGCAGACGGTGCGCAGCCTCGAGACCCGCGCGACGCCCGCGTACGCCGACAGTCCGCTGCAGCCGGTGAGCTGACATGCCCGAGCTCCCCGAGGTCGAGGCCCTCGCCGAGCACCTGCGCACGCACGCGCTCGCCCGGCCCGTCGCGCGCGTCGACGTCGCGAGCATGACCGTGCTCAAGACCTTCGACCCGCCGGTGTCGGCGCTCGTCGGGCGGCTGGTCACCGGGGCGTCGCGGCACGGGAAGTTCCTGGACGTCGAGCTCGACGGCCTGCACCTCGTCGTGCACCTGTCGCGGGCCGGCTGGCTGCGCTGGCACGACCAGGCCTCGGCCACCCCGCCCAAGCCCGGCAAGGGCCCGCTCGAGTTCCGCGTGCACCTCGAGACCGTGGGCGGCCCGGGGTTCGACCTCACCGAGGCCGGCACCCAGAAGCGCCTCGCGGTCTACCTCGTCGACGACCCGCAGCAGGTCCCGGGCGTCGCCAAGCTCGGGCCCGACGCGCTGGCGATCTCCCGGGCCGAGTTCGGCGAGCTGCTCGCCGGGCGCTCCGAGCGCCTGAAGACGCTGCTCGCCGACCAGCAGGTCCTCGCCGGCATCGGCAACGCCTACTCCGACGAGATCCTGCACGTCGCGAAGCTGTCGCCGTTCGCGTCGGCGGGCAAGCTCGACGCCGAGGCGGTCGACCGGCTGCACGCCGCGATGGTCGGCGTGCTGAGCGAGGCCGTCGAGCGCGCGGTGGGCCAGGACGCCGCCCGTCTCAAGGGGGAGAAGCGCTCCGGGATGCGCGTGCACGCCCGCACCGGCCTGCCGTGCCCGGTCTGCGGCGACACCGTCCGGGAGGTCTCGTACGCCGAACGGTCGTTCCAGTACTGCCCCACCTGCCAGACACAGGGTCGCGCGTTGGCGGACCGCCGCCTGTCGCGTCTGGTCAAATAGGTGCCGTGCCCAGCTGGTTGACCGATCCGCGCGTGGTCGCCGCCGTCGGCGTGGCGATCGCGCTGGTGATCGCGGTCCTGGTCTACCGGCGGGTGAAGCGCCGCAACCAGTTCGCCTCCCCGCTCGAGCGCGCCACGTTCTCCACGCTCCACACGGTGTCGCTGGCGGCGCCGGCGCTGCGCGAGGGGCTCTCCGAGGGTTCGGCGCAGTTCGCGGTGCCCTACCTGCGCACGCTGCTCGACACCGAGGCCCTGTCGATGACCGGTTCGGACTGCGTCCCGCTGGCGTGGGACGGCGAGGCCGAGCACCACAGCCTCGACGTGCGCCAGTACGCCGAGAAGGTCATGCGCACCGGGCGCCAGCAGGTCGCCAGCCGCAAGGACATCGAGTGCGGTTCCCAGGACTGCCCGGTGCGCGGCATCGTCGTCGTGCCGCTCGAGGTGGACGGCAACGTCGCGGGCACGCTGGCCGCGGTCAGCGCCGACACCCCGGGCCCCGTGCTGCTGCGCGCGTCGGCCGAGGTCGCCCGGTACGTGTCCAGCCAGCTCGAGCTCGCCGACCTCGACGAGTCCCGCGCCCGGCTCAACCGCGCCGAGGTCCGGGCCCTGCGGGCGCAGATCTCGCCGCACTTCATCTACAACGCGCTGAACACCGTCGCCTCGTTCATCCGCACCGACCCGGAGCGGGCCCGCGAGCTGCTGATGGAGTTCGCCGACTTCACGCGCTACTCGTTCCGGCAGGCCGGCGAGTACACGACGCTCGCCGACGAGCTCAAGAACATCGACCGCTACCTCGCCCTCGAGCACGCCCGCTTCGGCAACCGGCTGCACGTGAAGGTGCAGGTCGCGCCCGAGGTGCTCTCGGTCGTGCTGCCGTTCCTGGCGCTGCAGCCGCTGGTCGAGAACGCCGTGCGCCACGGGCTGTCCGGCAAGCCCGGCGGCGGCACGGTCTCGCTGACCGCGGAGGACTCGGGCGCCGAGTGCACGATCATCGTCGAGGACGACGGCGTCGGCATGGACCCCAAGGCGCTCACCGAGGAGAACCGCGACGCCCACCTCTCGGGCGCCCACGTCGGCCTCGGCAACGTCGACGACCGGATGCGCTCGGCGTTCGGCCCCGACTACGGCCTCGTCGTCGAGACCGAGCGCGGCGCCGGCACGAAGATCATCCTGCGCGTCCCCAAGTTCCGGGCCGGCGTTCGCGTCTAGCGGACACCCGGTTGATCTCGGCATCACCGGGACGGCGGCTAGCGTGGAGGCCATGAGCTTGCGTTTCGGCCCGGCCCTGTCCTCGGTCCTGCCCGGTCCCCTCGCGGCGGCGACGGGCCAGCGCACGGTGAGCGTGGTCCGCCTGCAGGGCGTCATCGCGGCGACCAGCGGCCCGGTGCCGCGGGCGGTCATCAACATCACCACGGTCGAGGACGCCCTGCGCCGCGCCTTCACCGCCGACCGCGTCGAGGCCGTCGCGCTGATGATCAACTCGCCGGGCGGGTCGCCGACCCAGTCCGCGCTGGTCGCCGACCGCATCCGCGGGCTCGCCGAGGAGCACGAGGTCCCCGTGCTGGCGTTCTGCGAGGACGTCGCGGCCTCCGGCGGGTACTGGCTGGCCTGCGCCGCCGACGAGATCTACGCGCACCCGACGTCGCTCGTCGGCTCGATCGGCGTGGTCTCGGGCGGCTTCGGGCTCACCGGGCTGATCGAGCGCTACGGGATCGAGCGCCGGCTGCACACCGCGGGCCAGAACAAGGCGCGCCTCGACCCGTTCCAGCCCGAGAAGTCCGAGGACGTCGAGTGGCTGCTCGGGATGCAGGGCGAGCTGCACGAGATGTTCATCGAGTGGGTGCGCGCGCGGCGCGGGGCCGCCCTGGTCGAGTCCGAGGACCTGTTCACCGGCGAGGTCTGGACGGGGCGCAAGGCCCGGGAGCGCGGCCTGATCGACGACCTGGGCACGGCCCGCGAGGTGCTCGGCCGCCGCTTCCCGGACGCCGACCCGGTGACCGTCGAGCCCCGCCGCCCGCTGCTCGCGCGCCTCGGCCTCGGCGGCATCGCGGCGCCGTTCACCCCGCCGGCCGCGATGACCGATCCGGTCGGCTCGGCGCTCGACTGGGTCGAGCACCGTGCGCTGTGGAGCCGCTTCGGGCTCTGACGGTCCCCACATCCGCCCGGTCGGACCTACGCTCGGCGGGTCAGGGCGTTCCCGGGAGGTGGTGGACCGTGCCGGTCCCCGGCGTCCCGTGGGGCGGTCGCGACACCTCGGTCATCAGCCACGAGCTGATCCACCGCTGGATCCACGACGGCGCCGACCCCGCCGCGCTCGACTCCGCGCGCCTGCGCCACGCCGCACGGGGCGAGGAGCTCCGGGCCGCCGCGCAGCGCCTCGAGCGCGCCCACGGGCAGCTGGGCGCCTCCTGGCGGGGTCGGGACGCCGAGGCCGCCGCCTCGCACGTGCGCACGCTCGTCGCCCGCATGAGCCGCCTCGGGGACGCCGTCACGGGGCAGGCCGGCAGCCTCCAGGGCGTACGCGACGCCCTCGCGCGCGTCCAGTCGCTCGTCGGGCCCCCGCGCGCGCCGGCCCTGCCGGTGCTGGGCACCTCGCCCGCGACGCCCGGCCTCGCCGGCGCGCTGGCCACCGGCGGCCCGGCCGACGGCTTCGGGACCTTCCAGGCGGCGCAGGCCGAGGAGCGCGCCGCCCAGGGCGCCTACCGCGCCTACCTCGACCAGACCGGGCTGGCCGCCCGCGGCGCCCCGTCGGCGGTCGACGGCCTCGCCGGGCGCACCTCGGTGGGCGCTGCCCCCGAGGTGGGCGGTACGGCACGCGGCGCGATGGCCGGGCCCGGCGGGGTGCCGGGCGGCGGGGGTGCCGGCGCGGGGACGCCACCGGGCCGCGGTGGGGTGCTCGCGCGGGCCGCGGCGCCCGCCGGATCCCCGGGTGCGGCGGCGGCCGCGGGCGCGCCGGGCCGGGCGCCGGGTGCGTCCCCGGGCGGCGCGGCCGCTCCCGGGGCGGCGCGAGCCGTCCCGCCGGAAGCAGCGCGCCCCGGCACGGTCGGCCGGTTCGTCTCGCGCCTGCTCGGCGGTCCTCCGGGGCCGGGCGGGCCCGGTGTGCCGCTAGGCGGTGTGCCGCGGCCCGGGGCGCCGGGCGGGCCCCCGCGCGGCGGTCCGGGCACGGCGGGACCGGGGGGCACGCCAGGGCCCGCCCCCGGGTCGGCGCCGAGGTCGCCGGCACCCGCCCACCCGGTGGCGCCGACGGCCGCCGACCGTCTCGCGGGCGGCGCCGCCCGTCCGCCCGAGCGCCGCCGGGACGACGGCGACGAGCGCCGGGACCGCCGGACCCCGGACCGTGCCCCGGAGGCCGCGCAGGACGCCATCGGGGACGCCCCAGGGGACGCTGCCGGGGACGCCCCGGCGACCGGACGTGCGGGCCCCACCGGGCCGGCGCTCGCGGGCCCGTCGGTCGGTGTCGGTGCGCCGCCGACCTCCGACGCTCCCGGCCCGGTGCACCAGGGCCCGAGCCCTGCCTCGTCCAGCCACGACGTCCCGATGATCCCGCCGACGGCCGCCGCGACGACCTCGGAGCCCACGGGCGGGCCGGGCGGCGTGCGCCACCCCGAGTACCTCGTGGACGCCGACCCGTGGCGCGACCCGTCCGACGACCCCGACGCGCGCCGTCTCGTCACCCCGCCGGTCATCGGGGAGCAGGACAGCCGGTGAGCGGTGTCGTTCTCGACCGTCACGAACTGCTGTGGGTGCTCGAGCAGTGCGGCGCCGGGTGGCCCTACCCGCTGCGCCCGGTGCACTGGTCCGCCGAGACCGACGCCGAGGCCCGGCGCCACCGCACGGCCACCGAGCAGGCCCTGCGCGCCCGCGGCCTGCTCGAGCCCGCGCCCGCCCGGATGCTCCTCGACGCCGGGCAGGCCGTCGCCGGCTGGGCGGTCGCCGTCGACCTCGTCCGCCGGGACGCGAGCGCCCCCCTCGCCGCGGTGGCGGTCACCGACGGCCGCACGGCGGCGCTGCTCGAGTCCCCCGAGCACGCGCAGGCGCCGGTGCGGGTTGCGCCGTGCGCCCCCGACGGGCTCGCCGAGGCGGTGTTCTCGCTGGTCCCGCCCGTGCCGCCCGGCCAGGGGCCGCCGGTGCCCGTGCCGGCGGGCACGGCGCCGGCGGACCTGCCGACCACCCAGCGGTCGGCGCGGGCCCGCGACGTCGCCGAGGACCTCCTCGCCTCCGTCACCGCCGTCTCGCAGGCCGGCGTCGCCGACCGCCGCGACGGTGTGCCCCGTCGCGTCGCCGCGCCCCTGTGCTGGCTCGACGGGCCCCGCGGCCGCCACGTCCTGCGCCCGCCGCAGCCCCCGCGCCCGTCGCTGCTGGTTCCCGCAACCGGCGGACAACTGCTGGCCGACGTCCGTACCGTGCTGACCGACGCAGCCGTGCCGCGTCCGTCCGGAAGGAGCACCGCATGAGCACGCCCGGCGAGGGTGGTGGCGGTGGCGAGGCCTCGATGCGCCCGGACGAGACCCGGGCGTTCGCGGGCAGGGTCGACGCCCTCGAGCAGGGGGTCACCGAGGCGCAGGCGGCGCTCGACGGGCTGGCGGCCGAGTCGCTCGCGGTGGGCACCGGCGAGGACAACGCGGCGATCGCCGCCTGGTACCGGGATCTGGTGACGTCCGACACGGTGCCGGCCGCCCGGACCCTCGCCGCGGAGCTCGCCGAGCTGCGCCGCGCGGTGCGCGAGAGCGCCACCGCGTGGGAGCAGGCCGACGCCGACGCCGCGGGCGGGTTCCGCGCCGATCCCGGGACGGCGTAGCGGGCTCGGAGGGCGAGTCGATCTCCGTGGACGTCGATCGGCCGGCCCAATCGGCACCCCCCGAACGGGTGGTCCGGACGCGGCACACCCGCGAAGAACACCGGCTCGCTGGGGCGACGCGCCGGACCACGGCAGGGTGGCGAGCCGATCGGGTCCTATCGTGGACGCGGGAACCTCGGCTGGGCAGGATGGCGTGGCAGTGAACACGAGTGAGAACGACGGCCTGGTGGTCCTCGCCGTCGATGACGAAGAACCGGCGCTCATGGAGCTCGCCTACCTGCTCGAGCAGGATCAACGGGTGGGCACCGTGCTGCGGGCATCCGACTCGATCTCGGCGCTGCGGATCCTCACCGGTGGCGACCGGGTCGATCTCGGCGGCTTCTCGGGCGGCACCCCGCCGGCGGGCCTGCCGGCCCCCGCCAAGCAGTCCGACGTGGACGTGCTCTTCCTCGACATCCGCATGCCGGGTCTCGACGGGCTGGAGCTCGCGAACGTGCTGTCCCGCTACGTCATCCCGCCGTCGGTCGTGTTCGTCACCGCGCACGACGACCGCGCGGTCGAGGCGTTCGACGTCGGCGCGGTCGACTACCTGCTCAAGCCGCTGCGCCCCGAGCGGCTGTACGCGTCGCTGTCGCGGATCCTGTCCTCGCGCGGCACCACCGTGCCGGTCGAGCCCGCCACCGACGAGGAGAGCGACGACGAGGTGATCCCCGTCGAGCTCGCCGGCACCACCAAGCTGGTGCAGCGCTCGACGGTGCGCTGGGTGGAGGCGCAGGGCGACTACGCGCGCCTGCACACCACCGAGGGCAGCCACCTCGTGCGCATACCGCTCTCGGTGCTCGAGGAGCGCTGGTCGGACGCCGGGTTCGTGCGCATCCACCGCTCGTACCTCGTCGCGCTGCCGCTCATCACCGAGCTGCGCCTCGCGGGCTCCGGGTACGTCGTGCGGCTGGGCACCGGCGGCGACGTCGCCGAGCTGCCCGTGAGCCGCCGCCACACCCGCGAGCTCAAGGACCGGCTCGTCCGCTCGACGAAGCAGGCCTGGGGCCGACGATGACCTCCCCCGGCGGTCCGGCGCGGGCCACGGCGCCCGTGCCGGGGGCCGCCGGGACGGAGCGGGCCCTCGACGACGCGCTGCCCCCGCGGCGCCCGTCGGTGGGGGAGGGGCTGCGGTCCGTCCCCGACCCCCAGAGCGCCGACGAGCCCGAGGACGGCGACGACGCCGAGGACGGCGACGTGGATCCCCGCGGCGAGGGTCCCCACGACGGGGGCCCTCCCGACGAGGTCGCCGGCCCGCCCGAGGTCGCCGGCCCGCCCGAGGTCGCCGGCCCGCCCGAGGCCGCCGCGCCCGAGGCCCCGGACGGCGCGTCCGCGCCCGACGACGCGGCCGCCGACGGGTGGCCCGGCCAGGGCCCCGACACCGGCACCGTCCGGCGCTCCCGGCCGTCCCGCTCGCCCCGCGTGGGCGTCGGCGTGCCGACCCCGCCGAGCCCCATGAACGCCGCCACCGGCCCGACCCCCGGGCTCATGACGGGCCCGAACCCGGTCGAGACGGCCGAGCAGCCGCGCCGCCCCGTGCCCCCGACGTTCCCGTCCCCGGGGCAGCCGCCGCCCGGCGTGGCCCGCCGGCACGGCCGCCACGCGCGCCCCGAGCGCCCGGGCGCGGTCCACACCCCGCCCTCGGGCTACACGCCCCGGCACGCGGCGCCGGACGCCGAGACCGAGCAGTTCGCGGCGACCCCGGTCACCGGGCCCGGCGGCATCGGCCCGATGCCGCTCTCCCCGGACGCCGACGCACCCGCCGCGGAGGCCGCCGCCCCCGCGGAGGCCGCCGACCGCGTGGCGGTCACGGCCGACACCCCGACGGCCGCGGCGACGACCAGCACCTCGCTGCACACCAGCCCCGGCCTGGTCATGCCGCCGATGCCCGACGACGACGGCGGCTCCGACCGCGTCCGCGTCGTGCTGGCCGAGCGCCGCGTGCCGACGCGGGCGGTGCGCACGGTCGCCGAGATCGAGCAGCAGACCGAGACCGGCGAGCTGCTGCTGCGCAACCTCCTGCGCGCGCAGCTCGCGCTGGGCGTGCGGCTCGGGCTGGTCGCGGTGTTCGTGCTCGGCGCGCTGCCGGTGCTCTTCCTCGTGCTCCCGCGCTTCGGGTCGGTCGAGATCGCGAGCGGCGTGACGCTGCCGTGGCTGGTGCTCGGCCTGCTGCCCTACCCGTTCATGCTGGCCCTGGCCTGGCTCTACGTGCGCACCGCCGAGCGCAACGAGCTCGACTTCGCCGACAACGTCGAGGACTGAGGCGGACGTGGACACCGCGGGCATCGTCGCGCTCGCCGCCGTCGTGGTCGTCGGCGTCGTCACCATCGTCATCGGGTCGCTCGGCGTCCGCGTCGCGCGCACCACCGACGACTTCCTCGCCGCCTCGCGCACCGTCGGTACCCGCGCCAACGCCGCCGCCATCTCCGGCCAGTACCTCTCGGCCGCGTCGTTCCTCGGCGTGGCCGGCATCGTCCTCAAGGACGGCGTCGACGGGCTCTGGTACCCCGTGGGGTTCACCGCCGGCTATCTCGCGCTGCTGTTCTTCGTCGCCGCGCCGCTGCGCCGCTCGGGGGCCTACACGGTGCCCGACTTCGCCGAGGTCCGGCTCGACTCGTCGCTGCTGCGCACGGTCACGACGTGGTTCGTGGTGCTCATCGGCTGGCTCTACCTGCTGCCGCAGCTGCAGGCCGCCGGGCTGGCGCTCACGGTGCTGACCCGCGCGCCGCTCTGGGTCGGCGTCGTCGCCGTCGGGCTCGTCGTCACCGCGAGCGTGACCTTCGGCGGCATGCGCTCGATGACCTTCGTCCAGGCGTTCCAGTACTGGCTCAAGCTCACCGCGCTCGCCGTGCCGGCCCTCGTGCTGATCGGCGTCTTCACCCTCGGCCCGTCCCGCGACGACGTGCCCCCGCCCCCCGCGTTCTCCGAGGCCACCACCGTCGAGGTCAGCACGCCGGTGACGCTGCAGGTCGGCGCCCCCGTGGACATCGGGGTGCAGGGCAAGGTCGACGGCGCGACCGTCAACGGGCCGGTGTCGTGGGCTCCGGGCCTGCACACCGTCGACGCCGGGACCACGCTGCGCTTCCCGCCGGGGGCCTCGGTGCCGGTGGTGACCGACGCCGACCCGGACGGCGCGTCGTGGTCGTCGCCGCTGACCGGGTTCGGCGAGGACGGGCACTCGCTGCTCGCCACGTACTCGCTGATCCTGGCGCTGCTGCTGGGCACCATGGGGCTGCCGCACGTGCTCGTGCGCTTCTACACGAACCCCGACGGGCGGGCGGCGCGGCGGACCACGGTCGTCGTGCTCGCCATGCTGGGCGGTTTCTACCTGCTCCCGGTGGTGCTCGGCGTGCTCTCGCGGCTCTACGTGCCGCAGCTCCTCGTCACCGGGCAGACCGACGCGGCGGTCCTCCTGCTGCCCACGGCGGCGCTGCCGGGGTGGGCCGGGATCGCCCTCGCGGCCCTCGTCGCGGCCGGCGCGTTCGCCGCGTTCCTCTCCACCTCGTCGGGATTGTTGCTCTCCGTCGCCGGCGTGCTGTCGACGGACCTCCTGCCCCGCCGTCTGGGTGACTTCCGGATCGCCGCGCACGTGGCCGGGGCGGTCCCGATCGTGGCCGCGCTGGGCGCCACGCGGCTGGATTTCTCGCTGACGGTCTCGCTCGCGTTCGCCCTCGCCGCGTCGACCTTCTGCCCCTTGCTCGTGCTCGGCATCTGGTGGAAGGGCCTCACCGACCGGGGGGCCGTGATCGGGATGCTGATCGGCGGCGGGCTGGCCGTCGCGGCCGTCGGGTCGACCCTCGCGGGCGTCGCCCCGGAGGGCTGGGCCGGCGTGCTCCTCGCACGTCCGGCCATCGTCACCGTGCCCCTGACGTTCGCGGTGATGGTGCTGGTCAGCCGTGCGACGCCGCACCGCGTCCCCGCGAACACCGGGCGCACCCTGCTGCGCCTGCACGCCCCCGAGCGCCTCGGCCTCGGGGACGCCCGGCGTGGCGCGCGCCCTTCTGCGTGAATTCGCTGTCGCCTCCCGTAACCTCCCGGCGACGCTGAGTGAACGAATGCCACAGCCTGTGACGTTCGGGAACGATTCGGACGAACAGGAGGAACCGCATGGCTTCGCGTTCCGCACAGCGGAGTGAGATCGCGGTGAGTAGTCACTCAAATGGGCTAATCGGTGTGACCGACAGCGGTTTACAGTTCGGCCCGATCGTGACGACGAGGGACAAGGCGGAGATCTCGTGAGTGCCACCGATGAAACGCCGGGCGGGTCGGGTGCGGCCTCGGCCGACACGGACGCCACGCCGTCCGCCTACCAGGAAGTGCAGCGCTCGCCCGAGTTCGCGTCGCTGCGCAAGCGCTGGCGCGGCTTCATCTTCACGATGAGCGCGGTCTTCCTGGCCTGGTTCCTGGTGTACGTGCTGCTCTCCGACTTCGCCCACGGCGTGGTCGACACCCGCCTCGGCAGCACCAACTTCACCGTCGGGCTGCTGCTCGGGCTGCTGCAGTTCGTGTCCACCTTCGCGATCGCGACGATCTACGTCCGCTTCGCGAACCGGAACCTCGACGACGACGCCGAAGCGCTGCGCCGGCGTGTGGAGGAGAAGCTGTGAACACGCAGATCGGCAGCCCGGCGCTCAACCTGGGCATCTTCGCGCTGTTCGTCGTGGTGACCCTGCTGATCGTCTACCGGGTCAGCCGCGCCTCGAACACCGCGTCGGACTACTACGCCGCCGGCAGCTCGTTCACCGGGCCGCAGAACGGCATCGCGATCTCCGGCGACTACCTCTCCGCGGCCTCGTTCCTCGGCATCGCGGGCGCCATCGCCGTCAACGGCTACGACGGCTTCGTCTACTCGATCGGCTTCCTCGTCGCCTGGCTGACCGCGCTGCTGCTCGTCGCCGAGCTCCTGCGCAACGTCGGCCGCTTCACCATGGGCGACGTCCTGAGCTTCCGGATGCGCCAGCGCCCGATCCGCGCCGCCGCGGCCGTGTCGACGCTACTGGTGTCGTTCTTCTACCTGCTGGCCCAGATGGCCGGCGCCGGCGGCCTCATCTCGCTGCTGCTCGGGGTCAAGAACGTCCCGGGCACGCCGTTCGACGGCCAGTCGCTCGTCATCGCCGTCGTCGGCATCCTGATGGTCGTCTACGTGCTCTACGGCGGCATGCGCGGCACCACGTGGGTCCAGATCATCAAGGCCGCGCTGCTCGTGGTCGGCGCCGCCGTCATCACCGTCTGGGTGCTGGGCCTGTCCGGCTTCAACCTGTCGGCCCTGCTCGGCCAGGCCGTCGAGAACACCGGCAAGCCGCTGCTCGACGCCGGCAACCAGTACGGCAAGTCGATCACGACGAAGATCGACTTCCTGTCGCTGTCGATCGCCCTGGTGCTCGGCACCGCGGGCCTGCCGCACATCCTGATGCGCTTCTACACCGTGCCGACCGCCAAGGAGGCGCGCCGCTCGGTGCAGTGGGCGATCTGGATCATCGGCATCTTCTACCTGTTCACGCTGGTGATCGGGTACGGCGCCGCGGCGCTGCTGCCGCGGGGCACGCTGACCGCGGCCAACCAGAACGACGCTGCCCCGCTGCTCGCCTTCCAGATCGGCGGCACCCTGCTGCTCGGCATCATCGCCGCGATCGCCTTCGCGACGATCCTCGCCGTCGTGGCCGGGCTGACGATCACGGCCGCCGCCTCGTTCGCGCACGACATCTACGCGAACGTCATCAAGAACGGGAAGCCCGAGCCGGGCATGGAGGTCAAGGTCGCGCGCCGGACCGCCCTCGTGGTCGGTGTCGTCGCGATCGTCGGCGGCATCCTCGCCAACGGCCAGAACGTGGCGTTCCTCGTCGCGCTGGCGTTCGCGGTGGCCGCGTCGGCGAACCTGCCGACCCTGCTGTACTCGCTGTTCTGGAAGAAGTTCAACACCACCGGCGCGCTGTGGAGCATCTACGGCGGTCTGACGATCTGCATCGTGCTGATCATCTTCTCGCCGGTGGTGTCGGGGAGCGCGACGTCGATCTTCGGCGAGTCCGTCGACTTCGCCCTCTTCCCGCTGCAGAACCCGGGCATCGTGTCGATCCCGCTGTCGTTCATCCTCGGCATCGTCGGCACCTTCGTCGGCTCCCGCGAGCCGGTGAACGAGGCCAAGTTCGCCGAGATGGAGGTCCGGTCGATGACGGGTGCGGGGTCGTCCCGCACGGCGGTCGACCACTAGGTCCCACGGCCCCCGGAGCCCGTCTCCCCCGCATCGGGGGAGGCGGGCTCCGTCGTGTGTGGGCTGCACTGCGGTCTTCACGGTCGTCGTGATGGGATGGAGCCCGTGAGCCTTCCCTCGGTCGGACCCGGCGACATCCCGCCCGGCTCCACGCTGCTCGACGTGCGCGAGGACGACGAGTGGGTCGCCGGCCACGCGCCGGACGCGGTGCACCTGCCGATGTCGCAGATCACCGCCCGGCTCGACGAGATCCCCGAGGGCCCGATCGCCGTCGTCTGCAAGGTCGGCGGCCGGTCGGCGCAGGTGACGGCGTTCCTGGCCCAGCGCGGGCACGAGGTCGTCAACGTCACCGGCGGCATGCTCGCGTGGGAGGCGGAGGGACGGCCGATGACCGCCGAGGGCGCCGGCCCCGCGGCGGTGATCTGAGGGAGGGGCGGGTCGACGTGATCTGTCCGCGGTGCGGGCGGCCCCAGCCGCCACCGGACTCGCCGGGCGCGCCCCGCCCGGGCGCGACCCGGTACTGCGTGCACTGCGGACGGGTCCTCGCCGGGGTGCGCTGGGTGGCGCTGCCGCCCGACGCCCTGCGACCGCGCGAGCCGCGTCGACCCCGGCGCCCCTACGCCGGGCCCCCGCGCTACGCCGCGACGCCCCGCTGGAGCCTGCGGACGTGGATGCCGGCCCCGGAGCCGGGGCCGGACGGCGCGCTGCCCGTGCCGCCGCCGCGCGAGCCCGAGGAGGTCCTGCGCCGCACCGCCGAGCTGCTCGTCCGGGTCGCGACGGCCACCCTGGCGCTCTCCGGGCTCGGCGCGCTGGCCGAGGCGTGGCGCTACGGCCTGCTGGTGGCGAGCCGCAGCTCGGCGCTGTCGTCGGGCCCGCTGGCCTTCTCCGACGCGCTCGTCACCCTCGTCGGGCTGCTGGCGCCGGTGGCGGCGCTGGCGACCGGCGTGCTGTTCCTGCGCTGGCTGCACCTCGGCCGCGAGATCGCCGCGGCGTACTCGGGGACGCGGCCCGCGCGCCGGATGTGGGCGGTCGTCGTCGGCAGCGTCCTGCCCGGCCCGAACCTCACCGTGCCCGGCGCGGCGCTCACCGAGCTCGAGCACACCGCCTCGGCGCTGCCCGCCGACGCCCGCCCGTGGCCGTCGGCGCCGGTGCGGCGCTGGTGGGTCGCGTGGGACGCGAGCGTGGTGCTCGGCGTCGCGGCCGTGCTGCGCGGTCTCGGGGAGAGCACCCAGGCCCTCGCCGACTCGGTGCTCCTGCACGCGATCGCGGACGTCGCCGCGGCCGTCGCGGCCTGGGCGACCGTGCGCGTCGTCGCCCACCTCACCGAGCTGCTCGCGCCGCAGCTGCGTCCGGCGGGACGCGAGGCGGTGGTGGGGGTGGGGTCTCCCGCCGAGGAGCCGGGCGGGGACTCAGCCGCCGCCGAGGACCGCGTTGCCGCCGGCGGCGGGCGGAGCGGTGGGGTCGGTACCGAGGTCGGGTGACATCTCGCGGGCGACGAAGTCCTCGACGTGGAAGAGGTTGTCGCCGGCGCGGCGCACGATGCGCAGGAGCGTGGTCATGGAGGCGACCTCCTCGACCTGCTCCTTGAGGTACCACTGCATGAACTGCTCGCCGAGGTAGTCGCCCTCGTCGCGCGCGGTGCGGGCCAGCGTCGCGATCTGCTCGGTGACCGTGCGCTCCTGGTTCAGCACGAGCTCGACGACCTGCTCGACCGACGTGAACTCGCCGCGCACCTCGTCGATGCCCGGGATGCTCACGGGCAGGTCGTTGTCGAGGAGGAACTGCACGAGGCCCATCGCGTGGTTGCGCTCCTCGAGCGCCTGCGCGTAGAAGTGCGCCGCGAGCTGGGGCAGGTCCTCGTCGTCGCAGTAGACGGCGACGGCCGTGTACTGCTGCGACGCGGTGAACTCGTTGCGGATCTGGGCCCGCATCAGCTCGTGGAATTTGGACGGCGGGGCGGACATGGGCCCGATTCTAGGCGGTCACGTGCGGGCCGATCGCCGTCCGTGACGGCTGCCATGACGCTGCGACGGCACGGCCTCCGGCTCGGCGACGGGGATGGCTCCCGACCAGCCGAACTGCTCGGTGTGGATGCGGGTGTCGGGTACCCCGAGCTGCTCCAGCGCGGCGAGCGACCCGGCGAGCACCGAGGGGGAGCCGCACACGAAGTAGTCGAGGGCCCGCAGCGCGCCGGGCTCGCCGGGCAGCACCTCGGCGAGGAGCTCGGCGTCGATGCGGCGGCCGTCGGTGCGGGTGACGCGCAGGTCGAGGCGCCGCGCGAGGGCGGTGAGCTCGTCGGCGAACAGGGGCTCGGTGCCGCGCTCGGCGAGGACGAGGCGGTGGGTGCGGGGGTCGCCGCGGTCGGCGAGCGTGCGCAGCATGCTCATCATCGGCGTGATCCCGACCCCGCCGGCGAGCAGCACGAGGCCCCGCGCGTCGGGCGCGGCCTCGTCGGTGAACGAGCCGTGCGGGCCGTCGAGCCAGACCTTGCTGCCGGTGCGCAGCGTCGAGAGCAGGCCGGAGAAGTCGCCCTGGTCGCGGACCGTCAGCTCCAGCCGGCCGGTCACCCGCGCGCTCGAGGCGATCGTGAAGGGGTGCTCCTCGGTGCCGACCACGGCGCGCTTGAGCCGCAGCCACACGAACTGCCCGGGCGCGAAGCGCAGCCCGCCGCGGCGCAGGTGCACCGGGGCGAGCACGAGCGTGCTGACCGTCGGGCTCTCGCGCCGCACCCCGTAGACGACGTAGGCGCCCTGGCGGGAGAACAGCGGCCGCCACACCCAGCGGTGCGCGAGCACCCCGAGCAGCGCCAGGGCCAGCACCGAGAGCACGATCCGCATCACCGGGTCGGTGACGAGGTTGCCCAGCCAGAACACGTGCAGCCCGGCGAGGACCAGCGCGGCGGCGGCGAGCAGGACGTGCAGGCGCGCCCAGATCTCGTAGCGGGCGCCAGGTCGCCGTCCCCGGACCGCGACCAGCCCGACCAGCAGCAGCGCCGTGACCGACGACCACCCGGCCTTCGCCGCCGAGGTGGTCTGGAAGGGGTTCAGCAGCTGCGGGTGGTTGGCGAGTGCGACGGTCAGGTGCAGGACGACCAGCACGATCGCGAGGGTGCCGAGCCAGCGGTGCAGGCCCAGGACCTTCTCGACGCCGAACGCCCGGGTCAGCGAGCGAACCCGCGACGGCACGACGACGACCACGATCAGCAGGCTCAGCGCGAGCAGCCCGAGGCCGACCGAGAGCATGCCGACCACCGACGTCCCGCCCGCCCGCGAGGCCATGAGGACCACCGGGACCACCACGAGAGCGGCGAGCACCGCGATCCAGAGCACACGAGTCAGCTTTGCCGGCACGGCGCGGAACGGTAGGCAGTGTGGATCAGCGTCCCCGGCGCGTCTGAGAGTCCTGTGAGCCGCGCCGCGACGACGGGCGCTCGCCGCGCGCCCAGGCGCCGGAGGTACCCCCGATCGGGCGAACCTGTGCTCCGTCTGCGGCTCGGCCCTCTCAGGTTCATCCGGGGTGTGCGGCGGGTGGTACCAGGGGCTTGACGAGGCACGGGGTGTCTCAGCGTGGCCGCCACGCTGACGTTGAACGTCAGGAAATCCCCCATCTCGCGCCGGGTCACGGGTTGCCGGGCAGGATGCGGACGTGATCACGCGACCGAGCCCGAGCCGTCTGCGCACCCCGGCGACGATCGCGGCCGCGGTCGGGCTCGCGGCGCTGGTGCCTCCCGCCTGGCGCTCGCTGCGCGCCCGCCGGTCCGCCGGGTTCGACCGGGAGAGCGCCGCGGCGGGGGTGTCGGCGCAGTTCGACCAGGACGCCGCGTCCTACGACCGCCTCGTCGGCGCCAACCCCGGCTACTACGACCACCTGCGCCTGTCGGCCCGTCGCCTCGAGCTGCCGAACGGCGGCGCGGGCGCGGCGCTGCTCGACGTCGGCTGCGGCACCGGGCTGTCGACGGCGGCGCTGCTCGAGACGTACCCCGGAGCGCGGATCATCGCCGTCGACGCGTCCGCCGAGATGCTCGCGAAGGCGCAGGAGAAGCCGTGGCCCGACACCGTGCGGTTCGTGCACGCGCGGGCCGAGGACCTGGACGAGGTGCTGACGGCCGAGGGGCTCGACGGCCCGTTCGACGGGCTGCTCGCCGCGTACCTCGTGCGCAACCTGCCCGACCGCGACGCCGGCGTCGCCGTGCTCGTCGACCACCTCGCGCCGGGCGCGCCGATCGCCGTGCACGAGTACTCGGTCGCCGACTCCGCCTACGCCAGGGCCGTGTGGACCGCCGTGTGCTGGGCCGTGATCATCCCGCTCGGCCGGCGCGTCACGGGCGACGCGTCGCTGTACCGCTACCTCTGGCGCAGCGTGCTCGCGTTCGACGGCCTCGCGCGCCTCGAGCAGCGGCTGCGCGACGCCGGTCTGCGCGAGGTGCACACGCGCCCCGTCGACGGCTGGCAGCGCGGCATCGTGCACACGGTGCTCGGGCGACGCTGACCCGAGCTGGCGGATTTCCTGACGTTCAGTGCGAGCGTGGCCGCCACGCTGACACGCTCGGCGTGTCGCGCGAGCGAGGATGTGGCGATCCTGGCTCCAGACGCCGGCGATGCCGCATCGCTCGCACTGCGTCGGCCCCCCGCGCTACCCCCGACGGCGGGCGGCGCGGACGGCGTAGGTGCGTTCGGCGTACTCGATGTCGTCGGTCCACAGGCGTTTCGCCGCCCACTCCATCGCCGGGCGCACGAGGGCCTGGACGCGGCGGGCGTGGGCGAAGCCGGGGCGCGGGGAGTGGGCGATCGTGGCCTCGACGACCGCGGTGCGGGGGCGGCCGTCGGGGTGCGGGGCCAGCGGGGTCGCGTGGGTCTCGACGACGCTGCCCTCGCCCTCGCCCTCGGTGATGTGCATGACGATCGTGCGCGGCTCCGGGCACGTGAAGCGGGCGCGCACCGGGATGCCCCAGTTCTTCGACAGGCGGAAGGCCACGCGCAGGTCGAAGTGGTCGTCCTCCTCGGACGCGTCGCGACCGGGTGCCCGCTCCACCCGCAGGTCGGCGAACGAGTGCGGGTGGAACCACGCCCCGTGCCAGGGGTCGAGGCGGTTGGCGATGACGTCGGCGGGCTCGCAGGTGCCGACCATCGAGGCGACCGCCACCAGGCTCTCGTCCACCGGCGGCCGCGCGGGCAGGATCGGTGCCTCGGTCGGCTCCTCGCGCCCCACGGCGTCCAGGCGCACCCACGCCAGCGCGCCGTCGTCGTGCGCGGGCAGGGTGCGCCAGCCGGCGCGGCCCGACGGCCCGAGGGAGAGGCCGTGCCAGCGGCAGATCAGCTCGCAGCCCTGCTGGACAGCCGTCGACATGTCCGCGCCGAGGTGCGGGCACGCGCCCGGCCCCGCGTGCAGCTCCCCGGACGGCGAGCGCCACAGCACCAGCTCGACGCCGGCCACCGAGGTGCCGAACGGGGTGCCGGTGCGGATGTCGCGGCTCGCGCCGACGACGTACCAGTTGCCCGACGGACGGGCGGTCGCGCGCGAGAGCGCCGCGTCGATGACGCCGACCTTCGCCTCGCGCCACGTGGGCTCCATGGCCGCCCACTCCTGGCCGGACAGCCGCCGCAGCGGGTGAACCGGCGTGCGCCGTTCCGCCTTCTTCAGCACGAACCGGACGCTAGGCCGGGTGCAGCAACAACGCAGTGAGGGGACGCGGGCTGTGGCCGGACGCACGTCGTGCTGCGCCGAACGAGCACCCCGTCACCCCACGGGGGCACGCTCCCACGGGCACGACAGACACCGCGGGCCACCACGCCCCGACCCGAGCTCGAACCCCGCGATCGTCAGCACCTCGATCCCGGCGGCCTCCAGGCGCGCGTTGGTCGTCGTGTTCCGCTCGTAGGCGACGACCCGCCCGGGCGCGAGGGCGAGGGTGTTGTTGCCGTCGTCCCACTGCTCGCGCTCGGCGGCCACCGACTCGAGCCCGGTGTCCACGGCCCGCAGGGTGTCGATCCCCATGGCCCGGGCTGCCGCGGGCCGGAACGGCTCGGGACCGGTGATGCGCAGGTGCTGGGACGCGAAGCCTGCCGGAGCCGGACCCGTCGGTGCCGTGCCGTCGGGGCGCACCGTCCACGCCTCGAGCCCCTCGAGCACGCCCGGGTAGATGACCATCGTGTCGACGTCGACCATCGTCGCCACGGTGTCGAGGTGCATGGTCGCCCGGCGCTGGGCGATCGGGACGGCGAGGACGGTGTGCGCGAGGCCGTCGGCGAACATCGCCCGCGCGAACGACTCGGCGCCCGCCGGGCTCGTCCGCTCCCCGACCCCGATCGCGAGCACCCCGGGCGCCAGCAGCAGCACGTCGCCGCCCTCGACCGCCGACGGGTCGCGCGGCGCGGTCGGGGCCACCGCGCCGAGCTCGGGGTGGTGGCGCTGGGCCAGCGCGACCAGCGACGCCTCCCGCCGCCGCGCCGGCATCCCCATCGACGACGCCACGATCCGCGGGCCCACGCGGACCGACGAGTCGCGCGTGAACATGAGGTTGGGCAGCGGGTCGACGGCGAAGTCGAGCGGCCCCGCCATCGCGCGGACCAGCGAGTCGCCGGTGACGGCGAGCTCGGCGAACGTCCGCCCGCCGACCAGCGCGTCCGCCAGCGCGTCGTCCCCCAGGGAGGCCAGCTCCCCGCGCACCGACTCGGCCAGCTCGCGCCCGAGGACGCGCTCGTCCACCGCGTCGGCGATGCCCGTGTCCCGCGCGGCCGGGGCGGCGGCGAGCGACTCGCGCAGCACGTCGCCCAGCAGCAGCACCCGCACGCCCTGCGCGCGCAGCAGGTCGGCGAAGGCGTCGTGCTCGAGCTGGGCGCGCTCGACCCACGGGATGCCGTCGAAGAGCAGCCGGTCGGCGTTCCGCGGGGTCAGGCGGTCGAGCTCCGGGCCGGGCCGGTGCAGGACGACGGTGCGCAGCGGGCCGACCTCGGTGTCCACGTGCGGGAGACGAAGCGCAGCGGAGCTCGACCCTGATGACGGCACGTCCACGGTCGGCGACCCTAGGGCGACGGCTCTACTGTGCGCGCCATGGGACTGCTCGAGGACAAGGTGGTCGTGGTGACCGGTGCCGGGCGCGGCATCGGTCGTGGTGAAGCGCTGGAGTGCGCGCGGCAGGGCGGAGCCGTGGTCGTCGCGGAGTTCGACGGCGACGCCGGCGAGGAGGTCGCCAAGGAGATCGTCGCCGGCGGTGGACGCGCGGTGTCGGTGCCCGGTGACGTCGCCGACGCCGACGTCGCCGACGCGCTGGTCACGGCGGCCGTGGAGAACTTCGGCGCGCTCGACGCCGTCATCAACAACGCCGGCATCCTGCGCGACCGCACGCTGGTGAAGATGTCGGACGCGGAGTGGGACGACGTCATCCGCGTCCACCTGCGCGGCCACTTCGCCCCGACGCGGGCGGCGTGCCGCTACTGGCGGGAGAGCTCGCGGCCCGGGCACCTCGTCCACACGGCCTCGACCTCGGGGATCCTCGGCAACTTCGGCCAGTCGAACTACGGCGCGGCGAAGGCGGGCATCGCGGCGTTCTCGACGATCACCGCGATGGAGATGGCCCGCTACAACATCACCTCGAACGCGATCGCGCCCTCGGCGCTGACCCGCATGACCGAGTCGCTGCTGCCCCCGGACGTGCGCGAGGCGCGGCAGGCGATGCTCGACCGCGGCGACTTCGACTTCTTCGACCCCGAGAACGTCGCGCCGTTCGTCACCTACCTGGCCTCGGACGCCAGCGCGCACATCAGCGGCAAGGTGTTCGGCGTCCAGGGCGACTCGATCGAGCTCTACCAGCCGTTCACGTCGGTCGCCGAGATCCGCGGCGACGGGCACCGCTGGGACCCCGAGGCCATCCCGGAGCGCATGGCCGAGCTGTTCGACGCCGCCGGGATCGACCCGGCGCCGGAGAACATGATGGCGCGCTCGCGCCACAAGATCATCAGCTAGGCGGGCAGGAAGGGCAGCACACCGCGCAGGAGCGCCGAGCCGACGAACGCGACGACGTCGAGCAGGGCGTGGGCCCCGACGAGGGGCCAGAGCCTGCCGGTGCGCTGCCACACCCGCCCGAACACCAGGCCCATCAGCAGGTTGCCGAGGCCCCCGCCGAAGCCCTGGTAGAGGTGGTACGAGCCGCGCAGGACCGCCGAGATCGCGAGCGCGCGGTTCTCGGAGACGCCGAGCCGGCGCAGCCCGTGCAGCAGGTAGCCGACGACGAGGACCTCCTCGGCCCAGGCGTTGGCGGCCGCGGAGACGACCAGCACGGGCACGGTCCACCAGTGGTCGTCGAGCAGCGACGGGATCACGGTGGTGTTCAGGCCCAGGGCGCGGGCGACGAGGTAGAGCCCGAGGCCCGGGATGCCGATCAGCGCGGTGAGCCCGAGCGCGCCCAGCGCGTCGCGGCCCGGCCGGCGGCCGTCGAGCCCGATGTCGCGCGGCCCCGACCCGGCGCGCACCAGCAGGTGGAGCCCGAGCGCACCCCACGCGACCAGCGCGAACGACCCCGCGAGCTGGGCGGCGAGGTCGGCCCACGGGTTGCGCGCGAGGGCCTCGTCGATCGCGGTCGTGCGCTGGTCGAGCCGCACCGGCGAGGACAGCGCGTCGAGCAGCGAGATCAGGCTGCGCACGCCGGACAGCCCGAGCGTGACGGCGAAGACCACGATCAGCTCGGTGTGCAGCAGTCGCCGGTCGCGCCCGCCGAGCGGGGCGACGTCCACCGGGGCCGGACGGATCCAGCTCCGCCACCCCGCCTGCGCCGTCACGGCGCCCAACGTAGAGGCGGGCGATCACGGGGGCCGGACGGGACGAGGTGGCGCGGGGTCGCGACGGGGGTAGCCAGCGTCCGTGAGTCGTCACGCGCTGATCTCCGGCGCCAGCATCGCCGGTCCCGCCCTCGCCCACCAGCTCGCCGAGCGGGGCTGGCGCACCACCGTCGTCGAGCGCGCGTCCCGCCTGCGCGACGAGGGCCAGAACATCGACGTGCGGGGCGCCGGGCGCGAGGTGCTGCGCCGCATGGACCTCGAGGACGCCGCCCTGGCGGCCGGGACCGGCGAGGTGGGCCTGCGCTTCGTCGACGACGACGGCGCCGCGGTCGCCGAGTTCCCGGCCGGGGAGGGCGACACCGCCGGCGGGACCGCCGAGATGGAGATCCTGCGCGGCGAGCTGTCGCGCCTCGTCTACGAGCGCACCCGCGAGCGGACCGACTACCGCTTCGGCGAGCAGATCGCCGACGTCACCGACCACGGCGACGGCGTCACGGCCCGTCTCACCGGGGGCGAGGAGATCGACGCCGACCTCCTCGTGGTCGCCGAGGGCACGCGCTCGCGCACCCGCGAGCTGGTGCTTCCCGGCGCCGAGGTCACCGAGCTCGGCCTCCAGGTCGCCTACCTGACGATCCCGCGCACCGAGGACGACGACCGCTGGTGGCGCTGGCACAGCGCCCCGGGCTCGCGGAGCACCAGCCTGCGCCCCGACAACCGCGGCACCACGCGGGCGATGCTCGCCTTCCTGTCCGACGTCCGCGGGCTCGGCGAGCTCGACCGCGACGCCCAGCTGACCGTGCTCCGCCGCACCTACGCCGACGTCGGCTGGCAGGCTCCGCGCGTCCTCGCGGCGCTCGACCACGCCTCGCTGTACTTCGACGACGTCGCCCAGATCCGCCTCCCGCGCTGGAGCACCGGGCGCGCCGTGGTGCTCGGCGACGCGGCCTGGGCCACCGGCCCGTTCGGGACCGGCACGACGCTGGCGCTCGTCGGGGCGTACATCCTGGCCGGGGAGCTGGGTGGTGACGGGGACGTGCACGCCGCGCTCGCCCGCTACGAGGAGCGCATGCGGCCCTTCGTCGCGCAGGCCCAGGACGTCAAGCCGGCCGCCCTGCGCGCGATGAACCCGCGCTCGGGGGCGGGTCTGGCGGTGCAGCGGAAGGTGCTGGGCCTCGCCGGGTCGCTGTCGTCGGTGTTCGGTGGGCTGGTCGAGAAGTTCGCGAGCCCGCCGGCGGAGGGGATCGAGCTGCCCGACTACCACTCCGCCGCTTGACGGCGCGTCGGTAACCTCGGAGACGTGCTGCGCCTGCTCGTCACCCCCCGCTGGATCGGGTGGACGCTGCTCGCGCTGCTGGCGGTCGCCGTGTGCGCCGGGATGGCCTGGTGGCAGGTCGTGCGCGCCGAGTCGCCCGGCGGGTCGCTGCTGAACGCGGGCTACGCGTTCCAGTGGCCGCTGTTCGGGCTGTTCTTCGCCGCGCTGTGGTGGCGCATGCTGCGCGCCGAGGCGAACGCGCTCACCGAGGTGCAGGCCGAGAGCCTCCGCCGCGCCGAGCCCACGCCCGTGCGCGCCGCCCCCGCCGACTCGCCGTTCGGCCCGCGCCCGGTCGGTGTCGGCGCGGGGGCGATGGACGGTGTGCCGTCGCCGGAGCGCGCCCGCTGGAACGCGATGTACGCCGAGCTGGCGGCGGCCGACACGACACCCCCGAACGAGGAGACCGATCCCCGGTGACCACGAGCGAGACCGGACGAACCCAGGAGGCACCGCCCACCCCCGAGGTCGTCGCCGCGCTCAAGCGCTACCGCGTCGGCGCGTGGGTCGTCGGTGTCGGCCTGCTCGTGCTGGTGCTGGTCGGGATGCCGCTGAAGTACCTGGGCGGCGACGGCACCGTGGTCGCGATCGTCGGGCCGATCCACGGCTTCCTCTACATGGGCTACCTGCTGCTCACCGCGGACCTCGCCTACCGCGACCGCTGGGCGGTCGGGAAGGCGGTCCTGGTGGCGCTGGCGGGGACGATCCCGTTCGTGTCGTTCGTGGCCGAGCGGAAGATCACGCGCCCGCTGCGGGACGCGACGTAGGCCGCAGGCCGGGCACCTGGCCGTCGCCGTCGCCGCAGCCGATGAGGGTGCGGACGGCCTCGCCGAGCTGACCGGGGCACGACAGCGGCGCCGCGAACGGCAGGCGCACGTCGTGGTCGTCACCCTCGGTCTCGACCCGCAGTCGCAGACCGAACCGGTCGACGCCGAGCGGTGAGATCCGGTGACCGGGGCGGCGCAGGTGCCGCGGGAGCCGCGGGACGAGCGCGGAGAGCGTGCCGGCGTGGGCGGCCGCGAGGTGGGCGAGCCACGGGTCGCCCGTGGCCGCGACGGGGTCGGGGGGCGCGGCGGCCATCGCGGTCGGCGCGAGCGCCTCGGTGCCCTCCGCGTCGGAGAGCACGACCATCGCCGGCTCGAGGCGCAGCAGCGTCTCGCCGTGGCCGACGTCGAGGAGCCGCTCGTCGGGGAGCTCGGCGGCGATCCGCAGCGCGGCGCGCCGGGCCACCCGCATCGGCAGCACGCGCAGCCGCCCGCTGACCCAGAGCAGCCCGCGCACCGGGCGCCGCACGGTGACCGGCGCGACGTCGGCGAGCTCGAGCATCACGGGCAGCAGCGCCTCGCCGCGCTCGCGCGCCCGCAGCACCAACGGGTGGTCCTCGGGGAACTGGAGCGTCGCGGCGCCCGTCGACGGCACGTGGTGCAGCGTCGGGGTGTTGCGCAGCCCCTCGTCCCCCTCCTCGCCGAGGGCCTCACCGATCACCGCCGCGTGGCGGGCCCGGCCCGCGAGGGTCCGCGCGCGCTCGGCGGGCGGCGGGACGGGCGGGGCGGGCGGTCGGCTCCTGGCCATCGGACTCCCTCGGTGCGGACGAACTAAGGGGAGCCTAATCAAACTTCTGCGTCCGGCGCGAGACCCTGCGTGGGCGGGAGTGGATCCCCGGACCGGTGGGCGGCGCCGGGCGGGCGGCCCGCTACCGTGCGGACGTGTCCACCGTCCCCGAGGCCGGCGGGGCACCGGTCGACGGTGTGCCTGCCCTGCTCCGAGCGATCGTCGACGACGCCGCGCTCGTGGCCGAGGGCGCGCGGCCGGACATGGCGACCGTCGTCGACGAGCACCTCGCCGCCCGCGCCGCCGACGCCGGCGGCCTGCTGGGCTCGCTGGTCGTCCCCGTCTCGCGGCTCTCCGAGCTGGTGTCGGTGCTGGTCAAGCGCCGTCCCTCGGCGCCCGTGCCGATCGCGCTGGCCGTCGACACCGGCCTCGGCGGCGTACCCAAGGCGCTGTCGCTGACCTCGTCGCGGGCCGCCCTGCTCGACCCGCGCACGGTCGAGATGCCGGCCCCGCACGACGTCGACACGGTCTGGCTCGAGCGCGTGACCGAGTTCGTGCCGGAGGACCTCGTCGCGGTCGTCGAGCCGCGCCGCCCCGACGCGGACGGCTCCGAGGACTGGCTCGACGGCGTGCGCCGTGTCGTCGACCACGGCTGCCGGCCCAAGCTGCGCTGCGGCGGCGGGCGGGCGGGCGCGTTCCCCGGCGTGCAGGACGTCGCGGGCTTCCTCGCGCTGGCCGTCGGCGCCGGGCGCTCGTTCACCGCGAGCATCGGCCTGCAGTCGGCGGTCCGGCACACCGACCCCGACACCGGCTTCACCCACCACGGCTGGCTGAACCTGCTCGTGGCCACCGTCCGGGCCCTCGCGCCGGGCACCGACAGCCCGGTCGAGGAGCGCATCGGCGAGGCGCTGCTGGTCACCGACGGCGACGCGCTCGCCGGCGAGCTCGGCGCCGTCGGTCCCGAGGCCGCGGTGCGGGTGCGGTCGCTGTTCTCCTCGTTCGGCTCGACGGCGGTCGCCGCGCCGGGCCCGGAGCTCGCGCGCCTCGGGCTGCTCTGAACCCGTCACGGGCCTTCCGTACGCTCGGGTGACGTGACAGGACAGCGCGCGGGAGACGGAGCGCAGCGGAGCTCGACCCGTCGGATCGCGTTCCTCGGGCCGCACGGCACCTTCTGCGAACAGGCCCTGCGCACCCTGTCGCCCGCCGTGCTCGGCGACGCCCTCGGCGACCCGGAGCCGGCGCTGCTCCCGTTCGCGAGCACCACCGCGGCCCTCGACGCCGTCCGTGCGGGGGACGCCGAGGCGGCCTGCGTGCCGGTCGAGAACTCCGTCGAGGGCGGCGTGCCGGCCACGATGGACGGCCTGGTGGAGACGCCGCCGCTGGTCATCGTGCGCGAGATCCTGCTGGCCGTGCGCTTCTCGGTGCTGGTGCGGCCGGGCACCGAGTTCGGGGACGTCCGCAGCGTCGCGTCCCACCCGCACGGCGAGGCCCAGACCCGCCGCTGGATCGCCGAGCACCTGCCGGCCGCGGAGGTGCGCCTGACCACGTCGACGGCGGCCGCCGCCGCGCAGGTGGCCGCGGGCGAGGTCGACGCCGCGGTCTGCGCGCCGGTCGCCGCGGCGCACCACGGCCTGGTCGAGCTCGCGTCCGGGGTGCACGACACCGGGGACGCGGTGACGCGGTTCGTGCTGGTCCGCCCGCCCGGCGCGCCCGGGCTGCCCGCCCCGACCGGCGTCGACCGCACCTCGATCGCCGCGACCACGGTCAACGTCCCCGGTGCGCTGCTCGCGGTGCTCACCGAGATCGCCGTGCGGGGCGTCGACCTCACGCGCATCGAGTCGCGCCCGCTCAAGGACCGGCGCGGCGAGTACTGGTTCTTCCTCGACGGCACCGGCCACGTCGCCGAGCCCGCCATGGGCGAGGCGCTGGCCGCGTTGCGCCGGCGCTGCACCGACGTGCGCTTCCTCGGCTCCTACCCGCGCGCGAGCGTCGCGGGGGAGGAGGGGACCGGCGCCGGACCCGGCCCCGGGCAGACCGTCAAGGACTACACCGAGTCGACGTCCTGGCTCGCCGCCCTGCGCGACGGGAGCGGCGCGTGAGCGACCTGCGGCTCGTCCTCGCCCGTCACGGGCAGACCCCCTCGAACGTCGCGCACGTCCTGGACACCGTGCTGCCCGGGCCCCCGCTCACCGACCTCGGCCGCGCCCAGGCCCACGCGCTGGGACGCGAGCTCGCCGAGGGCGCGGAGGGCCGCGTGGCCGCGATCTACCACTCGCCGGCGCGGCGCGCGGTGGAGACGGCCGCGCTGGTCGCCGAGCACCTCGACCTGGAGCCGATCGAGGTCACCGGGGTGCACGAGGTGCAGGTCGGCGAGCTCGAGGGCCGCAACGACGAGCCCGCGGTCACCGAGTTCCGGGGCGTCGTCGACCGGTGGCTCGACGGTGACCTCGACGCCCGCCACCGCGGCGGCGAGAGCGGGCGGGACCTGCTCAACCGGTACGTGCCGGTCGTCGCCGACCTGCGGGAGCGCCACCCCGAGGGCGGCACGATCGTGCTGGTCTCGCACGGCGCGGCCCTGCGGCTCGCGGCCCAGGAGCTGGTCGAGGGCGTCGGCACCCCGCCGCGCGACGAGGAGCACGTCGGCAACTGCGGGCGCGTCGTCCTGCGCCCGCGCGGCAGCGGGTGGGAGCTCGTCGCCTGGCGCAGCGCCGTCCCCGGCGGCCTGCCCGCCACCGACGACCCCACGGGCTGACCCCTACGTGCGTGATCTTCTGAGCTATAGCTCAGAAGATCACGCACGTATCTAGCCCCAGCCGAGCCGGTGCAGGGTCGCCTCGTCGATGCCGAAGTGGTGCGCGATCTCGTGCACGACGGTGACCGCGACCTCCTCGCGCAGCTCGTCCTCGTCGGCGCAGACGTCCGCGAGCGCGAGGCGGTAGAGCGTGATCCGGTCGGGCAGGACGCCGCCGTAGTCGCTGTAGCGCTCGGTCAGCGCCACGCCCTCGTAGATCCCGAGCAGGTCGGGCTCCTCGCCGTGGCGGTCCTCGACGAGCACGACCACGTTGTCCATCGCCCGCGTCAGGGCCTCCGGGAGCTCGTCGAGCGCGTCGGAGACGAGCTCCTCGAAGCGCTCGGGGCCGACCTCCACGCGAGTGCCGCCAACCAGCTAGCCGCCGCCCAGACCGGGCACCGGCAGCGACGGGACCTGGATGCCGGGCTGCTGACCGGCGCCGGGCTGGGACGCGCTCCCGCCGGCCGCGCCGCCCTCGGGGGCCGCCGGGGCCGCGGTGGTGGTCGACGTGCTCTGGGCCGGCGCGCCGGGGCGCAGGTTCGGCACCGATGCGGGCGCCTCGCCGCCGATGGTGACGCCGTCGGCGGCCTTGCCGGTCAGCGGCGCGAAGCCGGAGCTGTCGGCGAGCAGCGAGCCGAGGTTGCAGCTCACGCGCCGCGTGCTCGCGTTCCAGGACTCCTCGGCGAGGTTGGTCCAGTACACGGTGAGCTTGGAGTCGGTGAGCTTCTGCGCCGAGCCGACGTACTGCTCGGCGATCCGCTGGCAGGTCGGCTGCAGGTAGTTGTCCTGCTCGTCGACCGACGGGAAGCCGTCGCGGAACTGGGTGCCCAGGTCGACGGTGCCCGCGACCTCGGCGGCGTGGGTCTCGCCGCACGCCGTCGGGTCGGAGACCTCCTTGCCCGCGAGGCCGAGGCAGGTGCCGGCGTCGTAGACGACGGCCTGGTCGGCGTCGAGGACGCGCCCGGTCGACGAGAACAGCGCGCCGGTGCGCCCCGGCGCCTGCAGCCCGCAGCGCACGGTGCGGTCGCCGGCGTCCCACGCGGCCTGGGTGGGCTTGAGCGCGCCCGCCTTGTAGCGGCCGGCCGGGTCGAGCTTGCCCTGCAGGTAGTTCCGCGCCTGCGGGGTGCACTGGTCGGTGACGAGCTGCTGCCAGGCCGGATCCGCCGGGAACGGCGCGCCGGGCGGCTGCGCGGCGTTCACCGCACCGACGCTCTCGAACAGGTGGGACTGGCCGCAGTCGACCTCGCGGACGTCGCCGGCGTCGTCGCGGCTCCACGTCAGGCAGCTGCCCGGCTGGGTGGTCAGCGGCGGCGGGCCCTCGTCGTCGTCGGAGGAGGACGGGGCGCCCGCGGGCCCGGACGACGAGCCGGCGAGGCCGAGGACGTCGGGGCCCGACCCGGTGGCCGCGAGCGCGGTGGCGGCGATCAGCATGATCAGCGCCCCGGCCAGCACGCCGATGACGCCGCGGCGGGCGGCCCGGCGTCGGGGGTCGGCGGCGTCGTCGGCACCGAGGACGCGGTCGAGCCAGCGGTCCATGCCGCGGGCGTCACCATCAGCGTTGTACTCGCCGTCGGGGCCACCGTCACCGGACGGCCCGGACTGGCGTTCCCGGAGCTGCATCGCCCTGTCATCATGCCGCTCCGGGATTCCCCGAGCCGGGTGACCCCGGGTCGGGCAGGATCGGTGGTGACCGGTACGCGCCGGACGGTGCCGGTGGACGGGTTGGCGGAGGGGACCATGACAGGCCGAGACGACGAGCGGGACCAGCCGTCGGAGCGACGGACCGACAAGGTCGACGTCAACGCGTTCTCCGAGGAGGCGCGCCCCACCGAGAAGGTCGACACGTCGGCCGTGTCCGGCGGGCGGCACCGCGGCGCCGACGCGGAGGACGACGGGAACGACCTCGCGACCCCGCCGTCGGGCGTCCCGGCCGCCGGCGCCGGCTCGGGCAGCGGCGCGCTCGCCGCGGTGGGCGCGGATGCGGGATCCGGCTCCGGTGCCGCCGACGAGGGCGAGCAGCGCCGCGGCCGCGTCCGCTACCAGGACCCGGCCACCACCAAGCCCCGCGAGCCCACGGTCGCCGAGCAGCGGGCCCGCCGCGAGGCCCAGCGCCGCGAGCGCGCCCAGCGCGACGCCGCCGCGGCCGCCGAGGAGCGCAAGAAGAAGATCCGCAAGCGGGTGCTGGTCGGCGGCGGTGTCGCGGTCGGCGTCGTGGCCCTCGTGGCGATCGTCTACGCGGCGAGCTCGCCGGACGAGGTCGAGGCGCAGTGCGTCGACCCGCAGGGCGTCGTCGTGCCCGACGAGAACTGCGGCGGCACCCAGCAGGGCGGCTACTACAACAGCAGCGGCGTCTTCGTCCCGATCTTCATCGGCGGCTTCGGCAACCAGTACCACTACAACTACGGGACCCGGTCCCCCGTGGGGACGGTCGCCTCGGGCGGGACCACCTCGCCGCCGGCCAGCGGGACCAGCGTGCGCAGCGGCACCTCGGGCAGCTCGCTGGGGTCGACCTCGAGCAGCGGCACCGTCAGCCGCGGCGGCCTCGGCGTCGGCGGCAGCTCGAGCGGCTCCAGCGGGTCGAGCAGCGGGTCGAGCGGGTCGAGCAGCGGCTCCTCGGGCAGCTCCTCCGGCTCGTAGGCGCGGGAACGGCAAGGCAGCGCGACGGAGGAGCGCTGTCGGGCCGTCTCCTCGTCGCCGGAGAAGACTCAGCGTCCGTACGGCAGGATCACCGGCGTGCAGCGCGCGACCGGAAGTCCCCGCCCCGGCTGGCAGAGCAAGATCGAGGAGCAGGGGCTGGTGTTCGGCACGCCCGCGGCGGGGCTGAACGGCGCCCGGCCGTACTGGGACGAGTCGGTGCACTACGTCCTCGACATGGCCGAGGTGCTCTCGCTCGAGGCCGACGTCGAGCTCCTGCACTCGATGTGCCTCGAGGCCGTCGACCACGTCGTGACCACCGAGCGGTTCCGCGACTTCGCGCTGCCGGAGTGGAGCTGGGAGGCGGTGGCCGCGTCGTGGCGCCGCGGCGACCCGCACCTCTACGGCCGCTTCGACCTGCGCTACGACGGCACCGGCCCGGCGAAGCTCATGGAGTACAACGCCGACACCCCGACCTCGCTGCTCGAGGCGTCGATCTGCCAGTGGTACTGGCTCAAGGACGTCCACCCGGACGACGACCAGTGGAACTCGCTGCACGAGAAGCTGGTCGAGCGCTGGGGCGAGATCGCCGCGAAGCTCCCGCGCAACGAGGTGCACTTCTGCTGGTCGCAGGCCGACCCGACCGGCGAGGACCACGTCACCACGGCCTACCTGCAGGAGTGCGCCGCGGAGGCCGGGCTCGACACCGTCGGGCTCGCGATCGAGCAGCTCGGCTGGGACTCGGCGCTCGACCGCTTCGTCGACCTCGAGGAGTCGCCGGTCGCCGTCGTCGACAAGCTCTACCCCTGGGAGTGGATCCTCGGCGACGACTTCGGCAAGCACGTCACCCGCAGCCTGCCCGAGACCACCTGGGTCGAGCCGCTGTGGAAGACGCTGCTGTCGAACAAGGCGCTGCTCGCCGTGCTCTGGGAGATGTACCCGGGGCACCCGAACCTGCTCCCGGCCTCGCTGCGCGACCCGGGGTTCCTCACCGAGTACGTCCGCAAGCCGCTGCTCGGCCGCGAGGGCGCGAACATCCAGATCGTCGCGCCGGGCTACGAGACCGAGACCGGCGGCGTCTACGGCGAGGAGGGCTACGTCTACCAGCTCTTCGACCCGCTGCCCGAGTTCGACGGCTACCGCCCCGCCCTCGGCGCGTGGATCGTCGGGGACACCTCCGCGGGCCTCGGCATCCGCGAGACCGCCGGGCTGATCACCGACAACGGCGCCGCGTTCGTGCCGCACCGCATCCCCGACTGAGCAGGCGCCCCGCGGGGGGCCGGTGAGAGGGCAGCCCGGACGACCTACGCTCCCCGCCGTTGTCCGCCCCGACCGAGACCCCGGCGCCCGCCGGGGCCCCGCCGCCGGGGGACACGACCGTCCCGAGCGGGCGCGCCGTCCTCGTCCTGGCCCTGCTGACGATCCTGCTGGGGATCGCCGTCCCGCTCGCCCCGGTCACCGCGCAGGACACCACCGTGACCTGGCCCGACCCGGCCGCGGGCGACACCGCGGCGCGCTCGACGACCCTCACGCTGAGCCCGCCGCGCCCGCGGTCGTTCGCCGCGACCGTGCCGTGCGCCGCGCTGCGGGCCGGGGGCGACGTCCTGCGCACCCTGCCCGCCGACGCCGGCGACGCGGGCCTGTCGGTGCGGTCGTCCGGGACGTCGCTGCGGGTCGACGTCTCCGGGCGCACGGTGCTCACCGGCGCCGTCCCACCCGGTGACTGCCGGCTCGACCTGGCGGTCGACGAGGGCGGCCTGCGCGCCACGCTGGACGGCCGCCCGCTCCCGCTGACCTGCGGGCCGTGCGCCGACGTCCTGCCCCCGCAGGTCAGCCGCCTGAGCACGAGCACCGACGGCACGCCCGCGTCGGCGGGCCTCGCCGTGTCGCTGCGCACCGACGACCGCTACGCGTCCACCCCGGGCGCGCTGAAGACGGTGCTGCTGGCGGGCCACCTCGTCGCCCTCGCCGCGCTGCTCGTGCTGCTGCACCGGCGCGGACGCCGCCGGCACCGCGCGCACGGCCGCCTCGGCGCCCGCGGCTGGAGCGACCGGCTGCGACGCCACGCCTCGTGGGCGGACGCCCTGGTCGTCGCGGTCTCGGTCGGCTGGCTCGTCGTCGGACCGCTGGACTTCGACGACAGCTGGTACCCGCTGATGGCCCGCGACGCCGGGGACGCGGGATACCTCGGCAACGCGGTCTACATGTTCAACGTCACCGAGAACCCCTTCGTGGCGTCGCAGTACGCCCAGCAGCTGTGGGGGGCAATCGGCGGCTTCGGTCTGGTCTGGCAGCGGGTCCTGCCGCTGCTCTACGGCCTCGCGACCTGGGCCCTGCTGCGGGCGTTCTTCGTCCTGCTCGCGCGCCGCACCGACGTCCGGCCCGCGCGGGTCCCGTGGGCGCTGCTGCTCGCGCACCTCGTGTGGTGGCTGCCGTTCGGCCTCACGCTGCGCCCGGAACCGCTGATCGTGCTGCTCTCGGTCGTCGTGCTGCTGCTCGTCGAGCTGGCCCGCGACCGGGAGGTCCCGCTCCTCTGGGTCGGCGCGGTGACGGCCGCGGCCCTGGCCGTCACGTGCTCGCCTACCGGGCTGGTCGCGGCGGCGCCGCTGCTCGTGGAGATCCCGCGGGCGGGTCCACGGATCCTCGCCGCGCCGCGCGCCCAGCAGGTCGGCGCGGTCCTCGTCGCCGTCGCGACGGCGAGCGTCGCGATCCCGGTGGCGTTCGCGGACGCCTCGCTGGGCGACGTCCTCGAGGCCTCGGCCGTGCACGCCTGGTACTACGACACCGTCCCCTGGTACGACGAGCTCGACCACTACGAGACCCTGCTCGGGCCCGGCGAGACGCCCTGGGGCCAGCGGGCGCCGGTGCTCATCACGCTCGCGACGGCCGCGCTGGTCGCCGCCGGCAGCGCCCGGCGCGGACCGGACGACGACGCGCTGCGCCGGGTCCTGCTGCACTCCGCCGCGACCACCGCGGTCGCCTTCGCGCTCGTCGCCGTCAGCCCGACCAAGTGGGTGCTGCACTTCCCGGCGGTCGCCGCGTCGGGGACCGTGCTGCTCGCCGTCGCCCTGCTGCGCGGGCCGATGCCGCGCCACGAGCGCGCCCTGGCGACCACCGGGGGCGTGGCCGTGCTGGTCGTCGCCGCGTCGGTCAGCTTCGCCGGGTGGAACGTGTGGCGCCCCTACAGCGACCGCGGCCAGCCCTTCGGCGACCACGCCGACCCCGACCCGACGCCGCTGAGCGAGAACCTGCTCGCCCCGCACCTCGGGCCGGTGTTCCTGCGCAACCCGCTCGTCTGGGTCGCGATCGCGCTGCTCGCGGCCGCGTGGGCGTCGTGGGCACGGCGCCGGTGGCCCGCGCGCGACCTGCTGCGCCCGGAGCCCGAGCGCGCCGTCCTCGCGGCCGCGTGCGTCGCGGTCGTCGTCGGGATGGTCGGCGTGATGCTGCTGGCGCCGCTGCGCCAGTACCCGGGGTGGACGGTCGCGCTCGGCAACGCCAAGGACCTCGCGCGCGGCGAGTGCGGCCTGGAGAGCAACGTGACCGTCCTGCGCCCGACGCCGGTGCCGCTCGGCGCGCCGACCGGGCCCGCCGCGACGTCCGGCGACACCGTCGACGACACCCGGGTCGCGCCACCCCGGCCGGTCCCGGGCCTGGGCCGCGTCTGGCACGACGACGCGCCCGGCTCGATCGGGCGCGGCGGGCTCGTGACCGGCTGGTACCCCGTCCCGCCGGGCACCGGCGCCTCCGACGTCCTGGTCCCCCTGCTGGCCGCGGGCGACCCCGACGAGTCGGTCTCGGTGGAGTTCGGCCGCGGGGCGGGCGGGCCCGCGACCACCGTCGCCGGCCGGACGCCGGTCGACGACCTGCCCAACACCGGCGGCCGCGCCTGGCAGGAGCGCCCCGTCTCGCTGGTGGACGCGCCGCCCGGTGTCGACGCCGTGCGGGTCGTCGTCGAGGGCGGGCCGGGCGTCGGCGAGGACCGGCTCGCGGTGGCCGAGCCGCGCCTCGCGCGCCCGGAGCCGCTCCAGGGCGTGATCGACGGGGCACCGGCGCTGGCGGACCAGAGCTCGTCGAGCCTGTGGCCCTGCGTCGACCAGGTCGCCGTGCACGACGGCATCGCGCCCGCGCCGGCGTTCCGCCTGTCGGTGGACGAGGACCTCACCGGCGCGACGATCAACTCCCAGGACTGGAACGCGCGCGGCGGCGTCTGGCGCCTCGACGACCTCGAGTCGACCTACGTCACGCTCGCCACCGCCGTGCGCCCCGGCGGCGTGCCCGCGAAGCCCTGGGGGCGGGTCGAGGCCGTGGTCCGCGACCTCCCCGACGGCCGCTACGGGGTGTCCACGGCCGAGCGCTCGCGGCCCGGCTGGGAGCGGGGCCCGACGCTCGCCCGGGAGGATTACTCGGACGTGGAGTACCAGGGCGCCGTCGGCTAGATCAGTGCCCTAGTCTGGCGCCCCGTTCGTCCGGATGGAGGGCTCCACAGGTGCTCGCTCCCGATTTCTGGCCCACCATGGGCGTGAACATCGGCCTCATCGCGGTGTACGCGGTGATCGGTGCCGTGCTGATGTACATCGGCTACTTCGCGATCGACCTCACGACCCCGGGCGACCTGCGCGGGCTGGTGCGCGAGGGCCGGCCCAACGCCGTGGTGGTCTCGGCGGCCGGGCTGGTGTCGATGGCGCTGATCATCGTCACCGCCATCTACGTGTCCGGCGGCGGCTTCCTGGCCGGCATCCTCAACACCTCGATCTACGGCCTGGTCGGGATCGTCGCCCAGGTCCTCGCGGTGCGCGGGCTCGAGGCGGTCGCCCGCCTCGACGTCGACGGCTGCCTGCACGACGACCGGTTCACCTGGGACTCGGCGGTCATCGCGGCCATGCACGTCGCCCTGGGTCTCGTGGTCGCCGTCGCGGTCATCTAGACACGCAGTGACCCCGGGCCTCTGACGGGGCCTTCACGACTTATTCTCCACCCCGGTGCGTACTCCCCGGTTCGACCTCTCCGTCACCTGCCTCCGCCGAGGCGACCGGTGACGACCCTCGTGCGCGCCGACGAGACCTCGCCCCGGGGCGACGATCCCGCGGAGGCCCCGCGGCTGGGCGCGAAGGCCGTCCTGGTGTGGGCGATGCTGACGATCCTGCTCGGGATCGCCGTCCCGCTCGCCCCGGTCACCGCGCAGGACACGACCGTGACCTGGCCGGACCCGGCGGCCGCCGCGGGCACGCCGCTGTCCACGCAGCTCGCGCTCAACCCGCCCCGCCCGCTCGGGTTCGCGGCGACCGTGCCGTGCTCCGCGCTGCGCGCCGGCGGCGACGTCCTGCGCACCCTGCCCGGCGACCCGCGCGGCGGCGGGCTGGTGCTGTCCTCGACCGGCGCGGCCGCGACCCTCACGGTCTCCGGACGCACGGTGGCCACCGGCCCGGTCCCGGCCGGCGACTGCCGCCTCGCGATCACCGCCGACGAGGCCGGCCTGCGGGTCACCCAGGACGGCGCGCCGCTGCCGCTCGCGTGCGGCGACTGCGCCGACGTCCTCCCGCCGATCATGGCCCAGCTCTCGACGAGCACCGACGGCACGCCGGCGTCGGCGGGCCTCGGGGTCACGGTGCGCACCGACGACCGCTACGCCTCCACCCCGGGCCCGCTGAAGACGACCCTGCTCGTCGCCCACCTGATCGCGCTCGCGGTGCTGCTCGTGCTCGTCTACCGGCAGGGGCGCTGGCGCGGGGTCCGGGGCGTGGTCTCCCCGCGGACGTGGCCCGCGCGGCTGCGTCGCCACCTGTCCTGGGCGGACGGGCTCGTCGTCGCGGTGTCGGCGGGCTGGGTGCTCGTCGCCCCGATGAACTTCGACGACAGCTGGTACCCGCTGATGGCGCGGGACGCCGGCGAGGCGGGCTACATCGGCAACGCCGTCTACATGTTCAACGTCACCGAGAACCCCTTCGTCGCCTCGCAGTACGCGATGCAGGCGTGGGGCGCGATCGGCGGCTTCGGGCTGGTCTGGCAGCGCTGCCTGCCGCTGCTGTTCGGCCTGCTGACGTGGACGCTCCTGCGGGCGTTCTTCGTCCTGATCTCCCGCCGCACCGCCGTGCGCCGGGCCTGGGTGCCGTGGGCGCTGCTGATCGCCCACCTGCTGTGGTGGCTGCCGTTCGGGCTGACGCTGCGCCCCGAGCCGCTGATCGTGCTGCTCTCGGTCGTCGTGATCCTGCTGGTCGAGGTCGCCCGGGACCGCGGTACGCCGATCCTCCACGTCGGCGCGGTCATGGCGGCGGCGCTCGCCCTGGCCTGCTCGCCGACGGGGCTCGTCGCGGTCGCCCCGCTGCTGGTGGAGATCCCGCGCGCCTGGCCACACATGATGGCCGCGCCGCGGCGCGCGCAGCTCGCCCTGGTGGTGGTGCTCGCCGCGGCGTCGTCGATCGCGATCCCGCTGGCGTTCGCCGACGCGTCGCTCGGCGACGTCATCGAGGCATCGGCGGTGCACGCGTACTACTACGACACCGTCCCCTGGTACGACGAGCTGGTCCACTACCAGACCCTGCTCGGGCCGGGCCGCACGCCGTGGGCACAGCGGGCCCCGATCCTCATCACGCTGGCGGTGACGCTGCTGGTGGCGGCGGGCAGCGGGCGCAGCGGGCCGGAGGACGACGCCCTGCGCCGCGTGCTGCTGCACGCCGCGGCCACCACCGCGCTCGCGTTCGTGCTCGTCGCGGCGAGCCCGACCAAGTGGGTGCTGCACTTCCCGGTGATCGCGGCCTCGGGCACCGTGCTCATCGCGCTCGCGCTGCTGCGCGGTCCGATGCCGCGCTACGACCGCTCGCTCGCCACCGTCGGCGGGGTCGCGGTGCTCGTCATCGCGACGTCGGTGAGCTACGCCGGCTGGAACTTGTGGCGGCCCTACACCGACCGCGGCCAGTTCTTCGGCGACCACGCCGACCCCTACCCGACGCCGCTGAGCCAGAACCTGCTCGCGCCGCACCTGGGTCCGGTCTTCCTGCGCAACCCGCTCGTCTGGATCGGGGTGGCGCTGCTCGCGGCGGCGTGGGCGGCGTGGTCGCTGCGGCGCTGGCCGGACCGCGACCTGCCCCGGCCCAAGCCCGACCGCGCGCTGCTCGCCGTCGCGTGCGGGAGCGTCGTGGTCGGCCTGATCGCGGTCATGGTGCTGGCCCCGGTGCGCCAGTACCCGGGCTGGACGGTGGCGCTCGGCAACGCCAAGGACGTGGTGCGCCAGGGCTGCGGGCTCGGCGACAACGTCAGCGTCCTCATGCCGACACCGACACCGCTGGGCGCGCCCGTCACCCCGGCGGTCACCACCGAGGACTTCGTCGACGACACCGCGGCGCCGACCCCGCAACCGGTCCCCGGCCTGGGACGGGTCTGGCACGACACCACCGACGACTCCAGCGGGCGCGGCACGGTGGTCACCGGCTGGTACCCGGTGCCCGCCGGGACCGGCGCCACCGACGTCGTCGTGCCGATGCTCGAGTCCGGCCCGCCCGACGAGCAGGTGTCGGTCGAGTTCGGCGACGGGCCCGCGGCGAACCCGCGGGTGCTCGGCCGGACCTCGATCGACTACCTCCCGCAGGCGGACGACCGGACCTGGCAGCAGCGCCCCGTGTCGCTGATCGACTCGCCGGGCGACCCGACGTTCGTCCGCGTGGTCGTCGACTCCACCGGGACGCGCGGCACCGACCGCCTCGCCGTGGCCCAGCCCTTCCTGGCCCGCCCGGAGCCCATCGGGCCGCTGCTCGAGGGGCAGCCCGTGCTCGTCGACCAGATGTCGGCCGTCATGTGGCCCTGCGTCGACCAGGTCGCCTCGCACGACGGCATCGCGCCGCCCTCGACGGTCCGCATCCACGCCGACGAGGACCTGACCTCGGCGTACTACGGGCTGCAGGACAACAAGTTCCGCGGCGGCGTGTGGCGCTTCGACACCGTCGGCGCCACCTACGTCCGCCTCGCGACCTCCGTCGCCCCGGGCCGCGAGCCGGCGAAGCCCTGGGGTCGCGTGGACATGGTCGTCCGCGACCTCCCGACCGGCCGCTACGGGCTCACGACCACCGAGCGCACGAAGTCCGGGTGGGAGCGCGGGCCGACGCTGGCGCGCGAGGAGTACGTGGGCGTGCAGTACCAGGGCGCGGTCGGTTAGCTCTCGGCGCGCACGTCGGTCCGCACGAGCGCGGCGGCGAGGCGGGCGACGTCGTCGCCCGCGACCTGCTCGGCGAGCTTCCCCGCGTCGCGCGGCAGGCCGAGCGCCGCGGCCGCGTCGAGGGCCTTCTCGTCGAGGTGGGGCCGGAACTCGGGCCAGACGGCCTGCACCTCGCGGACGAAGATGGACGCGCCGACCGGCCCGAGGCGCGGGACCTCGGTGAGGTACCCGCGCAGGGCGTCGACGTCGCCGTCGGCGGCCTCGCGCATCCCGCGCAGGTCGCCGTTCCAGCGGTCCGCGACGAGCTCGGCGCCCTGCTGCAGCGCGTCGGTGGTCTGGTCCTTGCTGAGGAACTTCGCCCGCTCCAGGGCGTCGTGCACCGCCGAGCGCTCCGCGTCCCGCATCTTCCCGGGGCTGCCGAACCCGGAGTCGACGAGCTCGCGGCAGGCCCGCGTGCCGAGCTGGGCCTGCACGCGGCTGGAGAGCAGGACGCTGAGCACGAGCAGGCGGTAGAGCGGTGCCGGCTCGTCCTTGAGCGTGATGCCGGCCTCGTCGGCGAACGTGCGGCCGGACTCCTCGAGCAGCGTGTCGATCGTGGTCATCGAGGCGGGTACCCGCAGGTGAGCGATATGGGTCGCCATGGCGACCCATATCGCTCACCTGGCCGGAGGCCATAGTGGAGGTGTGCAGAGCCCCCGCCTGGTCGCCACCGACGTCGACGGGACGCTGCTCGGCGACGGGGAGGACCCCTCGCCGCGCACGCGGGCCGTCATCCGGCGGATGGTCGACGCCGGCGTGCCCCTCGTGCTCGCCACCGGCCGCCCGCCGCGCTGGGTGCCCCGGGTCTGCGAGGCGCTCAGCGTGCACGCGCTGACCGTCGCCGCCAACGGCGCGGTGCTCTACGACGCCGCCACCGACCGGGTCCTCGCCGCCGAGACCCTCGACACCGACGCCCTCGCCGAGGTGACCGACGGGCTGCGCGAGGCCGTCCCGGGCTGCGGGATCGCGGTGGAGCGGGTCGGCGAGGGCGCCTTCGACCGCCGCGAGCACCAGTTCGTCTCCGAGTCGGCGTACGTGCACGCCTGGCCGCACCCCGACCACCGCCGCGTCGCGCCGGGCGACCTGCTGGGCGAGCCCGTGATCAAGGTGCTGGCCCGGCACCCCACGCTGACCAGCGCGGACATGGCCCGCGCGGCGATCGAGGCGGTCGGGCACCTCGTCGACGTCACGTACTCGGCGGGCGGCGGGCTGCTCGAGTGCTCGGTCCGCGGGGTCGACAAGGCCCACGGTCTGGAGCGCGCCGCGGCACACCACGGGGTGGACGCGTCCGAGGTCGTCGCGTTCGGTGACATGCCCAACGACCTGGCGATGCTGCGGTGGGCCGGCCACGGCGTCGCGGTCGCCAACGCCCACCCGGATGTGCTCCACGTCGCGGACGAGGTCACCGGGAGCAACCTCGACGACGGTGTCGCGTCCGTCCTGGAGAGGTGGTTCTGAGCTCCCCGCCGGGGAGATCCGTCGAACCACTGCCCCGCGTGGCGCGATGGACCACTGCAGGGGTCGTTGTCAAGGCCCGCGTAAGATTCCGCGCCGGAGCCCGATCAGGACATCCTCGCCGGCAGGAGGGACGACCACGTGCTCGATCGTGCCGAGGGACCCGACGTCACCGTCGGCCCGGCCCGGGGCGAGGTCGCGGTCCTGCGGACCGTCCAGCGCCGCATCGGCACCCCGCCGGTGGTCGACGCGGCCCGGGCGATGTCGTTCTTCGGGGAGCACGCCGCCGGGTGGATCGCCCTCGGCGCCCTCGGCGCGGCGCTCGACGTCCCGCGCCGGCGGCAGTGGGCCACGGCCGTCGGGGGCGTCGTCGCCGCCCACGGCGCCTCGATCGTCGTCAAGCGCGTGGTGCGCCGCCGCCGGCCCCACGACCCCCGGGTGGCCGTCCACGTGGGCACGCCCAGCCGCCTGAGCTTCCCGTCCTCGCACGCCTCGTCCACCACCGCCGCCGCCCTGCTCTACGCCGGGCTCGTCGGCGGTCCCGGGGTGGGGGCCGCGAGCGCACTCGTGCCCGGCATGGCGCTCTCGCGCCTGGTGCTGGGCGTCCACTACCCGACCGACGTGCTGGCGGGCACGGTGCTCGGTACGGCGTGCGCCCTGGGCGTGCGCCGTCTCGTGCGCCGGGGCTCGATCGGCCGCTGGAGGACCGCATGACACCCGTCACGCCGCCCAGCCCCGCCCGCGAGCAGGAGGGCACGGAGGGCACCGACACCACCACGGACGTCGGGAGCACCACCGACGCCACCCCGGAGCCCGCTCCGGTCACCACGAACCGGCCGCGCCCGGTCGCGGTGCCGCTCGGCCTGCTCAAGGCGATGCGCCCGCGCCAGTGGGTCAAGAACGTCCTGGTCCTGGCCGCGCCGTTCGCGGCCGGTCGGCTGCTCGACCTCTCGGTGCTGCCCGACGTCGCGCTCGCGTTCGTCGCGTTCTCGCTCGCCGCGTCCGGCGTCTACCTGATCAACGACACCAAGGACGTCGAGGCGGACCGCGCGCACCCGAAGAAGCGCTACCGCCCCATCGCCGCCGGCGTCGTGCCGCCGACCCTCGCGGTCGTCACCGGCATCGTGCTGTTCGCCGGGGCGATCGCGGTCAGCCTGGTCGCCGACCCGGACCTCGCGCTGGTCACCGGCATCTACATCGTGGTGCAGCTGGCGTACTGCCTGTGGCTCAAGCACGAGCCCGTCATCGACATCTGCATCGTCTCGTCCGGTTTCCTCATGCGGGCGATCGCCGGTGGTGCCGCGGCCGGGCTGTACCTCTCGCCGTGGTTCCTGCTGACGATGGCGTTCGGCTCGCTGTTCATGGCGTCGGGCAAGCGCTACGCCGAGATGCGGCTCTCCGAGCGCACCGGCGCGAAGATCCGCAAGTCGCTCGAGCGCTACTCGGCGTCCTACCTGCGCTTCGTGTGGTCGCTCTCGGCCACGATCGTGATCATGGCCTACGGGCTGTGGGCGTTCGGCATCGGCGTCACCGCCGTGCCCGGCCGGCTGCCCTCGGCGCCGTCGACCTGGGCGATCGTCTCGGTCGTGCCGTTCGTCATCGCCGTGCTGCGCTACGCGGTCGACGTCGACGGCGGCAACGGCGGCGAGCCCGAGGAGATCGTGCTCGGCGACCGTGTGCTGCAGGTGCTCGGCCTGGTCTGGGTCGTGCTCATGGGCCTCGCGGTCTACACGGCGATGGCGCACTAGTGACCTCCCGGCCGGTGCGCGAGCTCCTCGGAGGCCTCGTGCGCTACGGCCTGGTCGGGCTGGCCAACGCGGCCACCTACTACGGCACCTACCTGCTGGCGCACCCCCACGCCGGCTACCTGGTCGCGCACGTCGTCGGGCTGGGCACGGCGATGGTCGTGTCGTTCCTGCTGAACTGCCGGTTCACGTTCCGGGTGCGCCCGACGTGGACGCGGTTCCTGCTCTACCCGGCCTCGCAGGTCGTCAACATCCTGGCCACGACGGTCGGGGTCGTCGGTCTCGTGCACCTCGGGGTCGACGAGCGCCTGGCGCCCCTCGTGGCGGCCGCGCTCGCGCTGCCGGTGAGCTTCCTGGCGGCGCGGCTGGTGATCACCCGCGCGCTCGTCGGGCCGGCCGCGCCCGTCGTCTCCTGGGACGCGCCGACGGGTCCGATCCCGCTCGGCGGCCGCTGACACTCAGCGCCGCTCGACGGTCAGCGTGGTCCACGCGCCGACGTGGATCCGGTCGCCGGAGCGCAGCGCGACCGGGGTGTCCGGCGTCAGCGGGTCCTCGGCGTAGTTGAGGGTCGTGCCGTTGGTCGACCCCGCGTCGATGACGACCCACCGGTCGCGGGGCAGGGCCAGGAGCACGGCGTGCAGCTTCGAGACGCCCGGGTCGCGCTCGCCGAGGTCGATCTCGGGGCGGGCCGCGGGATCGCCGCCGCGCCCGACCCGGGTCTCCTCGGCGACGAGGCGGACCTCCCGGGGCTCGACGTCGGCGGGGAACTCGCCGGGCGAGGTCGTGTCGTCGGGACCGCGCCGGGCGAGGACGAGGTCGTGGTAGTCGCGGTCGGCCCACACGGTGACGACCCACGCACCGCCCGGGACCTCGGCGGGGGCGTCGGCAGGGACATCGGCAGGGGCATCGGCAGGGGGATCGTCGCTCACCGGTCGACCACACCCTCCCCGTCGAGCGGGATGGGCCCGGTGCGCTCGTCCGGGCCGCGCCCGTCCACCGTCACCGAGGGGCGGTCGGGCGCACCCGCCGGCGGCGCGATCGGGACGAGGGCGATCGTGGCGTTGTCGCTGCCGCCGTCGTCGAGCGCGGCGGCGAGCAGTGCGGCCGCGGCGGCGAGCGCCGGGTGGTCCGGGACGCCGTCGGGGTCGACGTTCTCCGCCGCCGAGGTCCCGCCCAGGGCGGGCCGCGCGAGCCGGGCGAGGATCTCGGGGTCGGGCAGGTGGTTCCACAGCCCGTCGCTGCACAGCAGCAGCACGCCGGGCACGCCGATCCGCACCCGGCGGGCGTGCGCCGGGCCGCTCGGGGCGTCACGGCCGAGCCAGCGGGTCAGGACGTGCGCCCGGCGATCGCGGGCGGCCTCCTCCCGCGACATGATCCCGGCGTTGGCGATCTCCTCGGCCCAGGAGTCGTCGGTGGAGAGCAGGCGCGACGAGCCGTCGTCCGCCAGCCAGTAGGCGCGGCTGTCCCCGATCCAGGACACGACGGCCTCGCCGCCGCGCACCACGGCCGCGACGTAGGTGCAGGCGGGGCTGTCGCCGCCGCCGAGCCCGAGGTCGGCGGCGGCCGTCGCGGCGGCGGCCGACGCGGCGGTGGCCAGTGCGTCCAGCTCGCCGGAGACGCCGGTGCCGGCACGGCCGCTGCCGGTCGGCGTCTCCGCCGTGGTCGCGGAGTCCGTGACCTCGCCGGACCCGGTGGCGACCGGGCCCGTGCCGTGCGTGGAGATCGCCGGGAAGCCGGTGGGCGGGGTGGCCGGCGCGGCCGCCGTCTCCAGCGCGGCACCCACGGCCGCGCCGACGGCGACGAGGGAGGCCTCGTCACCCCGGCGCGCGGACGCCACGCCGTCGCAGACCACGGCCACCCAGGTCTCGATCCGGTCCTCGCCGTCGCCCTCGACGCGCCGGCCGAGCTCGACGGCGTCCTCGTTGCGGCGCCGGCGCAGGCCCCGGTCGGTGATCGCGGCGGCGTCGCCCAGGACCAGCTCGACGTGGTCGCGCAGCACCGGACGCTGGATGCCGCAGGTCGGGCACGTGCCGTCCGGGGCGGGGGGCGCCTCCTCGCCGCACTGCGGGCACGGCGGCGGGGTGCCCTCGGCGAGCTCGGCGCGCAGGTCGGTGCGCTCGACCAGCGGCCCGCCGCCGGTCCCGGCCATCTCCATCACGGGATCGGTGCTCCTCGGGCGTCGCGGGGGTCGCCGGCGGCGCCGGCCGAACGGCCCCCGCCGCGTCGGGTGGGGCCATTGTCCGGGTGTGCCCCGACCAGGACGCCGACCCCCACGCCGGAGTCGCCCGGACGGGCGGTGTAGATCCCGGTGTCGCTCGCGGGATAGCGGGTCCGCACGCGCCGCGCCTCCCCGGCGAACGCCTCGACGCCGGGGTGCCGGCGGGCGGGGTCCGGGTCGGTGGCCCGGGCGAGCAGCGCCACCAGGTCCGGGTCGTCGCGCAGCACGGGCACGCCGGCGGGGTCGGGCAGGCGCAGGGCGTGGTTGCGCACGTGGTCGAAGTCGGCGAGCAGCACCGCGAGCGTGCGCCCGAGCGCGAAGACCTCGGAGGCCACCGACGGGCCGGGGCCGCCGGGGTGGATCTCGGGGGCGACGAAGCCGGTGGTGGCCCAGACGTCGCTCTCGCGGTCGCCGAGGCGCCGCACGCTGCCGAGGTCGAGGACCGTGATCCCGCCCGGACCGCGCAGCAGGTTGCTGGGGTTGAGGTCGGCGTGCAGCAGGCCGTGGCGGTGCAGCGCCGCGAGCGGGGGCACGGCGCCGAGCACGGCGTCGAGGGCCTCGGCGGGCGGGCAGGGGCGCGACGCGGAGAGCACCTCGCCGGGCACGTGGTCGAGCACGAGCAGGCGGACCGCGCCGTCCCGCCCGTCGGCGTGGACGACGTCGCGGGCGTGCACGAGCCCGGGGACGTCGAGGGCGAGCAGCACCTCGGTCTCCTCGACGGCCAGCGCGCCCGCGGCCGGACCGTCGGGACCCTCGAGCCTGCCGAGCACGACCAGGGCGCCGTCGGACCCGCACCGCGCGGTGTAGGACCAGCCGCGCGCGCCGCGCACGAGCGGCGCCTCCACGCGGTAGCGGTCCGCGCGGCCGACGAGCTCGGCGCCCGCCGCGAGGTCGGGGCGGACGTCGTACGCGGCCCCGCACCACGGGCACGTGCCGCGCTCCGGCCCGGGGCGACCCGAGCGGCCCCGACCCACGGGCCCGTCGCAGCGCGCGCAGAACCGCGCCTGCTCGGGCACCGGGGGACCGCTGGTCCCCGGGTCGGTGCTGTTCACGTCGACTCTCCGCTCGTCACGACGTCCGTCCACGCCATCGTGTCATCGCCGCGTCGGCCACCGCGCTCCGCCGTCGGGCGTCGATCATCAGTGCCCGGAGAGCGCTCCTCCGTCCGGGTGGCGACGAACACCCGCTCGGCTCACACGCACGTCGATCGGGGTTTCCGGGAGCGCTCCCGGGGAGGGTGCCCGGGCCGATCGGGTCGTGGCCTGCCATGCTGTCGCGGCACCGAAGCCGATCGGGGGGTTGGGTGCCGCGCCTCCAGCAGGCCCGGCGCGCGGCCGTCCGCGCGAGAGTCCGGAGGTCGTGCCGTGAGCGCAACCGACGACGCCGAGCGTCCCCTCGGGTCCCCCGTGGGATCCGACGAGCTGACCGGGGACCGGTCGGCCCAGCACCGCCGGCCCGAGTCCGACGAGCTCACCGACCGGGACAGCATGCCCGCCGCGGGCACCGGGACGCCCGGCGCCACGCCGAGCGGGGCGGGATCCGACACGACGGCGCCCGTCCCGTCGAGCACGCCGTCGGGCTCCCCCTCCGGCGCCACCACGTCGAGCTCCCCGTCCGGCGCCCCGTCCGGGTCCACCGACGCCTCCTCCGTCGCCGACGCGGCCGCCGAGGCCGAGCGTGCCCTGGCGCAGGCCGCGCGCGACGCCGAGCAGGCCGTGCGCGAGGCGCACACGGACGGCACCCAGGCCGTGCAGAAGGGCTTCGCGGACGCCCAGCGCGCCACCGAGCGCGCCTACGAAGAGGCCGCGGCGAAGAACGACCGCCTCTCCTGAGCCCGGCTGTGCCCCGGACCAGGTCGTGCCGCCGTCCGGAGGCACGTGTGGGGTCCGGTCCCCGTCCTGCGCCGTTCGCGGTGCCCGGCCCGTCCGCACGAGGCAGGTGAGACATGGCGGTCCAGATCCGCGTCACCGCGGACGGCGTCGTCGTGCGCTTCACCGGCACCGACCGCGTCTGGGCGTGCTGCCGCGGGGTGTACCTGCCGCTGAGCCGGGTGCTGCTGGCCCGGCCGATGGCGCGGCGCGACGCGGTGACGGCGAGCCCGCGCGTCCACCTGCCCGGCGTCAGCGTGCCGCGCGTGCTGCGCGCCGGCTCGTACGGCGTGGGTGAGCGCCGCCAGCTCTGGATGGTGCGGCGCGCGGAGAGCCTGCTCGCGATCTACCTGCGCGGCGACCCGTACCACCGCGTCGTCATCGAGGTCGCGGACCCCGAGGCGACCAGCAAGACGATCAACGAGGCGCTGCCTCCGCGCCGCCTGCCCGCCTAGCCTCGCGGCAAGCCGGTTCGACAGTTCACGCTCCTCCGTCGCGTGATCTGCCGACGTGCGGCGCCGCGTCCAGTGGTGGCGTGAGGCGGGTCAGACCCCCTCGGCGACCAGCGGCGCCAGCAGCATGTCCGGGTTGTTCTGCGCGACGGCCTGCAGGCGCCACTTGTGCGGGAAGAGCGCGAGCATCTCCCCGTCGATGCGGCGGGTGAGCACCTCGATCCCCACCGCGCCCCGCAGCGCCGTGGCGCCGGCCTCGTCGGTCCGGCGCGCGAGCGTGTAGTCGAGGCGGTCGAGCTTCACCGGGGCGCCGAACTCGTCGGCGAGGCGCGCCGACACCACCTCGAACTGCAGCGGCCCGACCGCGGCCAGCACCGGCGCCTGGTCGCCGCGCAGGTCCGAGGACAGCACCTGGATGACGCCCTCGGAGTCGAGCTGCTCGATGCCCTTGCGGAACTGCTTGGTCTTCGACATGTCCGCCACCCGGCACACCGCGAAGTGCTCGGGGGCGAAGCTCGGGATGGTCGGGAACGTGACCTGCTCGTCGGCCCACAGGGTGTCGCCGGGCCGCAGTGCCGTGGCGTTGACCAGCCCGACGATGTCGCCCGGGAACGCCTCGTCGATCGTGGAGCGGTCGCGGCCGAACATCGCCTGCGCGTACTTGGTGGCGAACGGGCGCCCGGTCGCGTCGTGGGTGAGCACCATGCCGCGCTCGAAGCGCCCGGAGCAGATGCGCACGAACGCGACGCGGTCGCGGTGCGACTTGTCCATCGAGGCCTGCACCTTGAACACCAGCCCCGAGAACGGGGCGTCGACCGGGCGGGGCTCGCCCTTCTGGTCGGGGCGCGGTCCGGGCGGCGGGGCCAGCTCGACGAGCGCGTCGAGCAGCCGGGCCACGCCGATGTTCGACAGCGCCGACCCGAACATGACCGGCGTCGCGGTGCCCGCCTGGAACGCCTGGTCGTCGAACCCGGCGCCGATCTCGTCGAGCAGCGCCAGCTCCTCGGTCGCGCGCTCCCAGTCCGGGCCCTCCTCGGCGGCCGCGCGGTCGGCGTCGAGCACCTCCGAGGTCGCCCGCGACGCGCCGTGCGCGGTGCGGGTGAAGCGGTGCATGGTGCCGTCGGCGCGCTCGACGAGGCCGCGCAGGTCGCCGGCGATGCCGACCGGCCAGGTGATCGGCATCGGGCGCAGGCCGATCGTCTGCTCGACCTCGTCGACCAGCTCGAGCGCCTCGCGGCCCGGGCGGTCCCACTTGTTGACGAACGTCAGCACCGGCACCCCGCGGTCGCGGCAGACGTCGAAGAGCTTGAGGGTCTGCGGCTCGAGGCCCTTCGCGGCGTCGAGCAGCATCACCGCGGCGTCGACGGCGGCGAGCACCCGGTAGGTGTCCTCGGAGAAGTCGCCGTGGCCGGGGGTGTCGAGCAGGTTGATGACCTGGTCGCGATAGGCGAACTGGAGCACCGCGGAGGTCACCGAGATGCCCCGCTCGCGCTCCATGTCCATCCAGTCGGACGTGACGCCCTTGCGCCCGCCCTTGCCGTGCACGGCGCCCGCGGCCGAGATGACCTCGGCGTGCAGCGCCAGCGCCTCGGTGAGCGTGGACTTGCCGGCGTCCGGGTGGCTGATCACCGCGAACGTGCGCCGGCGCCGCGCCTGGGTGCCGGGATCCTCGGCCGTCCCCTCGCCGGTGGACGGGGCCGACACCGCGGTCATGCTGTTCCTCCCTCACACGGGCCGTTCACGTCGAATGCCCGCGATCGAGGGTACGGCGGTGCTCAGCTCGACGGCGTCAGCGCCCGCAGGGGCTCGGCCAGCTCGGCGGTGAAGTGGTCGAAGAACCCGTCGACGTCGGTGCCCGCGTTGATCAGCGCGAGGTGGTCGTAGCCCGCGTCGACGAACGGCTGCGCGGCCGCGAGCTGCGTCTTCACCTCGGGGCCGCACCCGAACGCCTGCCGCATGTCCTCGGTGGTGACGTAGGCCGTCGCGGCGTCGAAGTTGATCGGGTTCGGCAGCTCGGACTGCACCTTCCAGCCGGTGACCCCGAAGCGGAACAGGCGGCGGGCGGACTCGGCGCCCTCGTCCTCGGTCGGCGCGTAGGCCATCGGGACCTCGGTGTAGCGCGGTCCCTGCCCGCCGGCGGCGGTGAACGCCTCGATGAGGTCGGTGCGCGGCTCGGTGGTGAAGATGCCGTCCCCGAGCTCGGCGGCCAGCGCCGAGGCCCGCTCCCCGCCCGTCGCCACGACGATCTTCGGCAGCTGCTCGGGGAGGTCGAAGACGCGTGCGTCCTCGAGCGTGAGGTGCCTGCCCTCGTAGCTCTGGTAACCGCCCTGCCACAGCAGCCGGATGATCTCCAGGGACTCACGGAACATCTGGTGCCGCACGTGCACCGCGGGCCAGCCCTGCCCGACCACGTGCTCGTTGAGGCGCTCGCCGGACCCGACGCCGAGGGTGAACCGGCCGTCGGCGAGCAGCTGGGTGGTCGCGGCGGCCTGGGCGATGATCGCCGGGTGGTAGCGGATGAACGGGCAGGTCACGCCCGTGGCCAGCTCGATCCGCTCCGTCTTCGCGGCCATCGCGGCGAGCATCGACCAGGCGAAGCCCGAGTGCTGCTGCTCGGAGACCCACGGGTGGTAGTGGTCGGAGATCTCGACGAAGTCGAAGCCGGCCTCCTCGGCGCGCACGCACTGGCGCACCATCTCGGCGGGCGAGTACGCCTCGGCGATCAGCTTGTAACCGATCTTCACGGTCGGACACCTCCGGGTGCGGGAAACGACCCCGCGGGTGTGCCCGATCGGCACCGGATCCCACGCGACCCGTAACGCGGCTCTCCCGGCGGACGACATCCCGGGTGGCCCCGCGGGGCGGTGGACCCCCGACCCACCGTCCCGCGGGCCTTCACCGTCCGGGGGTCAGTTGGCGCCCGCGCCGTCGAGCGGCTTGTCGGGCTCGATGCGCGGCATGTTGCCGCCGCCCCCTCCGCCGCCGCCCGAGTCGGGCTCCACCCAGATGGTCACGGCCTCGCCGGCGGGCACGCGCGTGCCGGGCTCGGGCTGCTGGGCCGTCACGGTGCCCTCGACGGTGGGCGGCGTGTCCGGGTCCGGGTCGACGGCCACCACCCGGGCGGCCATCGCGACCTCGTGGGCCTGCGCCGCCGGGAGCCCCACGAGCGCGGGCACGAGCACCAGCTCGGGTGTCCTCATGGGCAGGGACGGTAGCCAGCTCACGGTGACCGGTGCCACCACAGCCGCACCCGGGTCCCTTCCCGTTCGTGCTGCAGGTCATGGCCGTCGGTGAGCCCGGAGAGCAGCAGCAGGCCCCGGCCGCGGTGGCCGGGGTCGGCGGGCGGCGGGCGCCAGCCGCCGCGGTCGGACACGGCGATCTCGAGCCACGGCGTCCCCGTGACGGAGAGCCGGGCGGTGACGTGGACGGGGCCCGCGCCCTCGGGGTAGGCGTGGTCGACGACGTTGGTCAGCGCCTCGTAGAAGGCGGTCGCCACGTCCTCCAGGCGTTCGGTCAGCGCGGGTTCTGCCGGCTGCCCGGAGGCCTCGGCGGTGCCGCGCACCCAGTTGACGACCTCGGTCCGCAGCGCCCGCAGGTCGGCGGCGCGGACGACCTCGTGGGCGACCTCGTGCACCACGCTGCGCGTTCCGGCGTCCGCGGGGCCCTGCATGTCCGGAGGGTCGACGCTCGGGACCCGGTCAAACCACGCCGGGCGGGGGACAAGCCGCCCACGCAGCGTGAAGACGCTGTGAACGCGGTGACGACGGAGCCGCGCGCAGCTCCGTCGAGCGGCCCGGCATGATGGGCCGCCCGGCGCAATCGGGCGTTCGGGGGACGGCAGGAGTGGCACATGGCGCGACCGCACGCCCGGCCCGGTGTCCGGCGACGGGCACGGGGGCTGGTGGTCGTGGCCGCCGCGGCGCTGGCGCTCGCGGGCTGTGCACGCGGCCCGGAGCCCGGGGTGCCGCCGATCCCGATGTCGTCCTCGACGCCGTCCGCCACCCCGGCGCCGCCACCGGACCCGAGCGGCGCGGCCCGCTTCGCCCCGTGCCAGGCCGGGCTGCAGTGCGCGTCGGTGGCGGTGCCGGTCGACTACGCGAACCCCACCGGGCCGACGATGTCGATCGCCATCGCGAAGCGGCCGGCCACGAACCAGGCCGCCAAGCTCGGCGTGCTGCTCGTCAACCCCGGCGGGCCCGGGGGCTCGGGCATCGAGATCGTCCAGGCCGGCGTGCTGCCCCCGGAGGTCACCGACCGCTTCGATGTCATCGGGTTCGACCCGCGCGGCGTCGGGGGCAGCACCGACCTGCGCTGCCCGCTCGGGCCCGACACCCCGTACGCCGGCGACCCCGACCCGGGCGACCCCGCCGACGAGGCGGCCACCAACGAGGCCGTCGACCGGTACGACGCGGCGTGCGGTGAGCGCTACCGCGACCTGCTGCCGCACCTCGGCACCCGCAACGTCGCCCGCGACATGGACCGGATCCGCGAGGCGCTCGGCGAGGAGCGCATCAACTACCTGGGCTTCTCGTACGGCACCTCGATCGGCCAGACCTACGCCCAGCTCTTCGCGGACCGCCTGCGCGCGATCGTGCTCGACGGCGTCGTCGACGTGTCCAAGCCGGGTCTGGACTCCGCGCAGGCCGAGAGCTTCGAGAACTCGCTGCGCCAGTTCGACGCCGACTGCCGCCTCACACCGACCTGCCCGGTGCGCGCCGACCCGATCGGCACCCTCGACCGCGTGCGCGCCCGCGTCACCGCCGCGCCGCTGCCCGTGGCCGGCACGACGCCCCTGTCGGCGGGCCTGCTGGAGATCGGCGTCGTCTACCCGCTCTACAGCAAGGAGAGCTGGCCGCAGCTCGCCCAGGCCCTCGCGGCCGCCGACCGCGGCGACGGCACGCCGATGCGCGCGCTGGCGACGGCGTACTTCCGGGGCAGCAACTCCGACACCTACAACGCGGTGACCTGCCTGGACAACGCGTGGCCCACCGAGGACGCGCAGGTGTTCGACGCCGCCCGCGCGACCGAGATCCGTGCCCCGCACTTCTCCGGCAACGTGCTCGTCAGCGGCCTGACCTGCGCGGACTGGCCGGCACCGCAGCAGCCGCTCACCCCGCTCGAGGGCTACACGGGTCCGCCGATGCTCGTCCTGGGCACGACGAACGACCCGGCGACGCCGTACCAGAACAGCGTCGCGCTGGCCGGGCGCCTGCCGGGCTCGGCGCTGCTGACCTACCGGGGCGACGGCCACACCGTCTACACGAACGGCGTCCCGTGCGTCGACGACGCGGTCAACCGCTACCTCGTGGACACGACCCTCCCGCCGCCGAACACCGTCTGCTCGTAGGTGGTGTCGTAGGGTCGGTCCCGGTGCGCCGGGAAGTCTGGTCGGCAGTCGCTGCCGCCTGCCCGCCGGAGGACCGTTCGTGACCCGCTCGACACCCCGCCTGTTCGCCCGCCGCTCGTGGTCCGAGACCAGCCGGATCGGCGACATCCTGCGGCGCGAGACGGTCGGCGGGATCCTGCTGCTCGTCGGCGCCGCGGCGGCGCTGGTCTGGGCCAACACCCCGTGGCGGGAGGCCTACACCGCGCTCTCGGAGCTGCGGGTCGGCCCGGCCGCGCTGCACCTCGACCTCACCCTCGCGACGTGGGCCGCCGATGGCCTGCTGGCGATCTTCTTCTTCGTCGCGGGCCTGGAGCTCAAGCGCGAGTTCGTGGCCGGCGACCTTCGCTCGCCCTCGCGCGCGCTGCTGCCGGTGGCCGCCGCGGTCGGCGGCATGATCGCCCCCGCGCTGATCTACACCGCGATCAACCTCGGCGGACCGGGCGCGCCGGGGTGGGCGATCCCGACCGCCACCGACATCGCCTTCGCGGTCTCGGTGCTCGCCCTCATCGGCTCGAGCCTGCCCGACGCGCTGCGCACGTTCCTGCTCACGCTGGCCGTCGTCGACGACCTGCTCGCCATCACGATCATCGCCGTCTTCTACACCGACACCCTCGAGATCGTCCCGCTGCTCCTCGCGCTGCTCCCGCTCGCGGCGTTCACCGTCCTCGTGCAGCGGCGGGTCCGCTCGTGGTGGCTGCTGCTGCCGCTGGCCGTGCTGACGTGGGTCCTCGTGCACGAGTCCGGGGTGCACGCGACGGTGGCCGGCGTCCTGCTCGGCTTCGCCGTCCCCGTGATCCGGCGCAAGGAGGGCCCCGGGCCCGGGCTCGCCGAGCACTTCGAGCACCGCTGGCGGCCCCTGTCGGCCGGGGTGGCGGTGCCGGTCTTCGCCTTCTTCGCCTCCGGCGTGACGGTCGTCGGCGGTGGCCTGGCCGCCGCGTTCGGCGACCCGATCACCCTCGGGATCGTCGCCGGTCTCGTCGGCGGCAAGGTCGTCGGCATCATGGGCGCGACCTGGCTCGTCCAGCGGGTCACCCGCGCCGAGCTCTCCGAGGACCTCGCCTGGTCCGACGTCCTCGGCCTCTCGCTCCTGGCGGGCATCGGGTTCACGGTGTCCCTGCTCATCGGCGAGCTCGCGTTCGGCACCGGCTCGGCCGCCGACGACCACGTGAAGATCGGCGTGCTGACGGCGTCCCTGCTCGCCGCGCTGCTCGCCACCGTGGTCCTCCGGTACCGCAACCGGGTGCACCGGCGCATCCACGAGCGCGAGCGCGTCGACCTCGACCGCGACGACGTCCCCGACGTCTACGAGCAGGAGGACGACGGGCACGGGCGGTGACGCCGTCGCGCCGTCCGCCGCAACGTGCTGGGCCGATGGCGTCCCGTCCCTGCGGCCGTGCAGAGCCAAGCGGGTGGCGTCGCGGGTGTCGGCCTTGCCGGGGCGGGAGCCGGGACGCACCCTCGCCGCATGACCGGACCGGCGGGTCGCGCCGCCCGCAGCTCCAGCGGCCGACGTCGTGGCACGCGCGCCGTCCGACCGGTCGAGCCGGTGCCCCCGCTCCCGCCCGAGGACCCGCCGCCGGGCATCGACCGCGAGGCGCTCACACGGACCGTCGCGATGGTCAACGACAAGGGCGGGGTCGGGAAGACGTCGCTCGTCGCGAACCTCGCGGGCCAGTTCGCCGCCGCCGGGTACCGCTGTCTGCTCGTCGACCTCAACCGGCAGGCCAACCTCGCCGACGACCTCGGCTTCCGCGACGGGCCCGCCGACGACCGGGGCGCCGGCCTGCTCGTGTCGGTGGTCGCGGGCACGCCGCTGCGGCCGGTCGAGGGCGTGCGGCCCGGGCTGGACGTGGTCGCGGGCGGGGCGCGGCTGGTCGACCTCGTGCCGCTGATGGTCTCGCGGGTCCAGGAGCAGGGGCGCGAGGCGTTCCTGGCCCTCGCCGAGGTCCTCGCCCCCGTCGCCGGCGACTACGACCTGGTGTTCATCGACTGCCCGCCCGAGACGACGATCCTCACCGACCTCGCGCTCGCGGCGGCCCGCTGGGTGCTCATGCCGACGAAGTCGGACGGCGGGGGCCTCGTCGGGATGCGGCTGGTCGGCGAGCGCTTCGCGCTGGCCCGCGAGCTGAACCCCGACCTCGGGCTGCTCGGCGCCGTGCTGTTCGCGACCGGCTCGCGGTCCCGCGTGGTGCACGCCGAGGTCCGCGAGGCCGTCGAGGAGGCCTTCGGCGGGCACTCGCCGCTGTTCACGACCTCGATCCGCCACGCCGAGCGCACCGCGCAGGACGCCCGCAGGCTCGGGCGGCTCGCACACGAGCTCGAGCAGGAGGTCGCGGCGCAGCCGGCCTGGTGGGCGGCCCTGCGCGAGGGCGGCGGCGGCAGCGCCCGCCGCCTGTCGCCGACCGCCGCGAGCGTCGCCGGTGACTACCGCGACCTCGGCGTGGAGCTGCTCACGCTGCTGCGCGCCACCGAGGAGTCCGCGACGGGGTCCACGATCCCGGGCGCCCGCCCCGACCAGGAGGCCACCCCGTGACCGCCGAGCCCAGTTTCGCCGCCGAGCCCTCCGAGGGCTCCGACCTCAGCAGCGCGTTCGGGCGTCCCGCGACGTCGAGCCTGCGCGGCCTCCTGCCGCCGCGCCCGCGGCGCAGCACCGAGCAGACCTCCGACGACGCGGAAGCGGCCGAGCCAGCCGAGCCGGCCGAGGACGGCCCGGACGACGCCGCCGACGAGACCGGCGGGGCGGCCCCCGGGCCGGCCGAAGACGCCGCGGCCGAGGCCGGGACCCCGGTCGAGGAGGCCGCGCCGGAGGAGACCCCGGCGGACCTCGTGCCCGCCCCGCGCGCCCGCCGGCGCGGGACCGCCCCGGCGGCGTCGGGGACGCGCACCGCGGGCGTCGCGAACCGGCGCTGGGGCTCGGTGCGCGTCACGTCCCAGGAGCACGTGGAACTGCTCGTCCTCGTCGCGCTGCGCCGCGGTCCCGCGGACGGACGCGAACTCGCGACGAGATTGCGGGACGACAGTGCGGGCGGCCTGGCGGCGCCGCCGACCACGATCCAGCGCACGTTGCACCACCTCGCGCGACACGGACTCGTCGAACGCGTCGACACCGATCGACGGCGCTACCGGCTCACCATTCTGGGGACCCGGATCGCCCGCGCACGGGTGCGGGCCTGGCAGGCGATGCGGCGCGCCGTGGACGCCGTCGTGCGCGCCGCCGACACCGACTGACGCGCCGCCGGGCCCTGATCGCTGTCCGGCATCAGTCGGTCGGGCGGTTGCGCCGTCCCGGGCATGTCTCGTGCCCTCGGACGGCGGGATCAACAACGCCGAGCGAGGGAGCAGGGCACGGGCCGTCCGTGCCCGGTCGTGATGTCGCTGTGTCGTCACACGACCGCAGGGTGTACGGACATGACGCATTCAGCGCAGAGGAATGTGGCAAAACGTCGAACTTCGTCGCGAAGAACGGGTGCGAGGTTTTGGCCGTCGGTGTGACGGCTGAATGCGTGACCTCGCTTCGTGCTTCCGTGATCGACAACTGGGTCGAACGGACCACGAATAATTTGATCTTCCCGGTCTAGCGCATTCGAGAACGGCGAGCGGTAATGTCCCGCACGATGGCGGCGGGCTGTGGTCCACCGCGGAGGTGAGACCAAATCCGTTCGGAGGTGCACGGTGCCCGGTACCGGCCTGAAATTGGCCCTCGCGGTCATCGGCGGCTATCTGTTGGGCCGTACGAAGAAAATGAAGTTGGCCATCATGCTGGGTGGTGCACTCGCGGGTAAGAAGATCTCCACGGACCCGGCGGCGATCCTCGGCCAGGTCTCCAAGCTCGTCCAGGCGTCGCCGGAGCTCCAGAAGCTCGACAGCGCGGTGCGTGGCCGTCTGATGGAGGCGGGCAAAGACGCGGCGCTCGCGGTCGCGAGCTCCCGCATGGAGGCGCTGACCGACAACCTCGTCAACCGCGTCGAGAACCTCGGCAAGCCCGCCACGGAGGCCGCCGGCGCCGCCGGGCAGGCCGTGGGCGAGACCGCCGGTGCGGCCGGCGACGCCGTCGGCCAGGCCGGCGGGGCCGTCGGTGACGCGGCGTCGACCGCGGGCGGGGCCGTCGGCGGCGCCGTGGGCGACACGGCGCGCGGGCTCTCCGGCCGCGGACGTCGCAAGAAGGGCGCCGACGAGGCCTCGGGCGACGAGGGCGTCGACGTCGCGGAGGAGACCGCGGACGAGGACGACACCGAGGACGCCGAGGCCACCGCGCCCGCGGCGAGCTCCTCGGGCTCGTCGGGCTCCTCGCGCCGGCGCTCCACCAAGTCGTCCTCCTCGGGCGGCTCGTCGGGCAGCTCCTCGGGCGGTGAGCGCCGTCGACGCAGCGCGTCGTCGGAGGACAGCGGCTCCTCGTCGTCGGGGTCGTCCTCCTCGGGCTCCGGGCGGGCGAGCAACGGCTCGACGCGCAAGAGCACCTCGGGCGGGCGGTCGCGCTCCACCTCGTCCTCCTCCGAGGGCGGCGGCACCCGCAGCCGCGCGACGGCCGGCTCCGGCTCGCGACGGACGGCGGCGAAGCGCGATGACTGAGGCCGCCACCGACGTCACGTCCAACGGCCACCGGCCGGACGCGGACGCCTCCGACGACTCGTCGTCGGGATCCCTCACGGACATGCTGCCGACCGACCGGCTCAAGCAGGCCGCGACGTCGCTGCTCAAGGCGGCCGGCGACCGGGCCGTCAGTGCTGCCCTCGACCAGGTCGAGGGCCTGACCAGCAAGCTCACCGACGTCGCCGAGAACCCGAGCGTGGGCCTGCAGTCCGCGCTGGGCGCCGGCGGGTCGATGCTGCAGGGCGGCAGCGGCGTGGGCGGCGCGCTCAAGGGCGGGCTCTCGGCCGTCAAGGACAAGGCCATGGGAGCGCTCGGCATGGGCGGCGACGACAGCGACGACGACAGCGACGAGAGCGGCGGCGGTAGCGGTGGCGGTGGCTCCGACACCGGTCGCGGCAAGTTCAAGTTCATGAACATCTACGAGGTCCAGGACGTCGGGGTGCCGCTGCGCGTCGCCTACGACCAGTGGACCCAGATGGCCGACTTCCCGAGCTTCATGAAGAAGGTCGAGACGGTCAACCAGGAGTCCGACGAGAAGGTCACCTGGACCGCCAAGGTGTTCTGGTCGCGGCGCTCCTGGCAGACCACGATCCGCGAGCAGGTGCCCGACAGCCACATCCTCTGGGTCTCGTCGGGCGCCAAGGGCTCCGCGGACGGCATCGTGACGTTCAGCGAGCTCGCGCCGAACCTCACGCGCATCGTCCTGATCATGGAGTACTACCCGAAGGGCTTCTTCGAGAAGACCGGCAACATCTGGCGGGCGGTCGGGCGCCGCGCGCGGCTGGAGTTCAAGCACTTCTGCCGCCACGTCATGATGGACACCCTGATCAACCGCGAGGAGCTCGAGGGCTGGCGCGGTGAGATCCGCGACAGTGAGGTCGTCAAGACCCACGAGGAGGCCCTCGAGGAGGAGCAGCGGGCCGCCGAGGACGAGGGCGACGAGTACGAGGACGAGTACGACGACGTCGCCGACGAGGACCTCGAGGACCAGGACGAGGACGAGGACGACGACCTGGTCGCCGAGGACGAGGAGCTCGACGACGACGAGCTCGAGGACGAGTACGACGACGAGCTGTCCGACGAGGACGCCGAGGGCGAGCTCGACGAGGACGTCGCCGACGAGGACCTCGAGGAGGTCGACGACGAGCTCGAGGACGAGCCCGCCGACGACGAGCCCGCCGAGGAGGAGCGTCCCCGCCGTCGCTCGCGCCGTCAGAGCACCCCGGCCTGACCAGGCCTGATCGCATCCCGGTTGAGCGCACAGCCGGGCCGACCGTCACACGACCCGACCCCGGCGCCGGCACGAGCCGGCGCCGGCCCCGTCGTCAAAGAGAGGGGGCACGGTGACCGTCAGCCAACGGCAAGGCGGAGGCGTGCAGAAGGACCCGCAGGGCGGGCTCGCCGAGGTCCTCGACCTGATCCTGGACAAGGGTCTGGTCATCGACGCGTTCGTGAAGGTGTCACTGGTCGGGATCGAGATCCTCACCATCGACGCCCGCATCGTGGTGGCCAGTGTCGACACCTACCTGCGGTTCGCCGAGGCGACCAACCGCCTGGACCTGCACGCCAAGGGCGGCAAGGACCTGGGCGAGGTCGTCGGCGGGATGACCGAGGGCGCCACGCAGGGCGGGGCGAAGGGCAAGACCAAGGGCGTGCTCGACGCCGGCAAGGAGAAGTGGGACGAAGTGCGCGGTGAGCGCCAGAGCCGCCGTGAGCAGGCGTGAAGGAGGCCGGCGTGACCACCAGCGAGAGCTCCGCGAAGAGCTCGCAGGGCAGTGCCCGGGCGTCCTACATCTACGGCATCGTGCCGGCCGGGGTGCGCATCCCCGACGGGCTCGACCCGATCCCCTACGGCGAGGACGGCAACCAGCTGGGCCTCGTCACGGAGGGGCGGCTGGCCGCGGTCGTCAGTGACGTCGCCTCCGACCGGGCGCTGGGCACCCGCAAGGACCTCATGGCCCACGAGGCGGTGCTCAACGCCATCGCCCAGGACACCCCGGTGCTCCCGATGCGGTTCGGGGCCGTCGTCACCGACGACGACGCGGTCGCCGAGGAGCTGCTCAAGCCGCACCAGGACTACTTCGTCCGGGCGCTCGAGCAGCTCGAGGGCCACCTCGAGTTCCGGCTGCGCGGCGACTACGACCAGAACGCGGTGCTGACGCGCATCGTCGAGGCCGACCCGCGCATCCAGACCCTGCGCGAGAAGATCGCCGGGGTCGACGAGGACGCCAGCTACTACGACCGCATCAAGCTCGGCGAGGCGATCTCGAACGCCATGGACCAGCTGCGCGCCGACGACGCCCAGGCGTCCGTCGACGCGCTCTCCAAGTTCGCGGTGGCGACCGAGGTCAAGGAGGCGGGCGGCGAGAACGGGGCCGTGCACCTCGCGTTCCTCATCCGCACCGACCACCGCAGCGACTTCGAGCGGGCCGTCGACGAGCTCGGCGACGCGTGGTCCGGGCGCATCGAGCTGCGTCTCGTCGGCCCGACGGCGGCGTTCGACTTCCTGCCGGAGTTCGACGCCCCCGAAGAAGCCCAGGCCTGAGGGCCGGCACGACGTGGGTTTCTTCACCGAGCTGCTGCTCCTGCCCCTGGCGCCCGTCCGCGGGGTGGCCTGGGTGGGCGAGAAGATCGCCGACCAGGTCGACCACCAGATGAACGACCCCGCGGTCATCCGCGCCCAGATCGACGAGCTCGACGCGGCGTTCGAGCGCGGCGAGATCACCGAGAGCGACCGTGACGAGCAGCAGGAGGTCCTGCTGCAGCGCCTCGTGGGCGGCGGGGGTGGCGCGTGACGCGCTCCGCCGACGGTGAGACGGCGGCCGACGACACGACCGAGGACGACCCCCCGCTCACCGACCAGGAACGTCCCCGCCGTCGCCGGTCGAACGGCAACGGCAACGGCGCCGCGCCCGAGTCCGGGGGCGAGGAACGGCCGCGCCGCCGGCGGAAGCCGGCCGACCCCGACGCCGAGGAGAAGCCACGCCGGCGACGCCGGCCGGCGGACGGCGAGGCCGAGGAGAAGCCGCGGCGTCGTCGGTCGACCGGCCAGGGTTCGGAGGATGCCGCGGAGGAGAAGCCGCGCCGCCGGCGTTCTTCGGCGGACACCGACGGCGAGGAGAAGCCGCGCCGCCGGCGTTCGTCGGCGGACACCGACGGCGAGGAGAAGCCGCGGCGTCGCCGTCGGCCGCCGGAGGACGCGGGCGACGGTGAGGAACGTCCGCGTCGCCGCAGGTCGGCGGCCGGTGCGGGCAGCACGGACAGCGGCGAGTCGGCGGACCAGGAACGGCCCCGGCGTCGCCGTCGGCCGTCGGACGAGGGCTCGGACGGCGCGGACGAGAAGCCGCGGCGTCGGCGTCGGCCGTCCGACGACGCGGGCGACGGTGAGGAACGTCCACGTCGCCGCAGGTCGGCGGCCGGTGCGGACAGCACGGGCAGCGGCGAGTCGGCGGACCAGGAACGGCCGCGGCGACGCCGTCGCCCCGCCGGCGACGACACCGCGGACGAGGAGCGCCCGCGCCGTCGTCGCCGCCCGGCGGAGGACGCCCCGGAACCGTCGGACCAGGAGCGTCCTCGGCGCCGCCGGCGCGAGGAGCCGGAGCCCGAGCCCGCACCGGAGCCCGAGGACCTGGACGAGGACGACGTCGACGAGGACCAGGACGACGACGAGGACGTCGCCGAGGAGCCGGAACCCGAGCCCGAACCGGAACCCGAGCCCGAGCCCGAGCCGAAGAAGATCCCCGCTCGCAAGATCGCGCGGTGGGCGGCCGAGCAGGTGCAGGAGATGAGCGGCAAGGAGACCGAGACGATCACGTCGGTCAAGCGCACCGGCGACGGCTTCGTCGTGGGCCTCGAAGTGGTCGAGAGCCGCAAGATCCCCGAGACTGCGGACATCCTCGCGACGTACGAGGCCGAGATGGACGCGGACGGCGAGCTCATCAGCTACAGCCGCGTCAAGCGCTACACCCGGGGTCGCGGCGACGACGAGTGACGGTGGGGGACGCGGGGGAGACGAGAGGGAGCACTCCATGAACGACCCGGTGCGTTGGACCGGGCAGATGCCGTCGGCCCCGAACCAGGCGGCAGGCGGGTCCCCCGCCCGGCAGGGCGGCGGGGGCGACGGCACCAACCTCGCCGACATCCTCGAACGGGTCCTCGACAAGGGTATCGTCATCGCCGGCGACGTCCAGATCAACCTGCTCGACATCGAGCTGCTGACGATCAAGCTGCGGCTGGTCGTCGCGTCGGTCGACCGCGCCAAGGAGATGGGCATCGACTGGTGGGAGCGCGATCCCACCCTCTCCTCGGGGCACCAGGAGCTCGAGGAGGAGAACCGCCGCCTGCGCGAGCGCGTCGAGGCGCTGGAGGCCGGCAACGGCCACGCCCCGGCCCTGGAGGGTGGCGACGAGGAGGACGCCGACGACGACGACCTCGAGGACGCCGAGATCGTCGACGAGGACGAGCCCGCCGAGGAGGAGCCCGAGCCCCAGCCGGTGCGCCGCAAGCGCTCGAGCGGGCAGGGCCAGGGCTCCGGCCAGCGGCGCCGGAGGGCCGACCGTGAGTGACACGCTGACCTACGTCTACGCGCTCGCCCACGGCGTCGACCCCGGCGAGGTCGAGGGCCTCACCGGCGTCGGCGGCGGGGCCGTCCGCCTGCTGAGCACGGACGGCGTGGCGGCGATCGTGAGCGACGTCGACCGCGCCGAGTTCCAGGAGCGGGCGCTCGAGGAGCGCCTCGAGGACCTCGAGTGGCTCACGGCGACCGCGCGGGCGCACCACCACGTCGTCGACACCCTGGGCCACGACCACCTCGTCGCCCCGCTCGCGCTCGCCACCGTCTACTTCGACGACGAGCGGGTGCGGGCCGTGCTGGCCGAGAACCGCGACGCGTTCTCCGCGGTGCTCGACCAGCTCGCCGGCCGCGCCGAGTGGGGCCTCAAGATCTACGCGCGGAAGGGCGGCGGTGGGGGCGACGCCGGCGAGGCGGCGAAGCCGCGCTCCGGCGCAGAGTACCTGCGCGCGCGGCGCAAGGCGCTGCGCGAGAGCGAGACCTCGCTCGACGACGCCCGCGAGGCCGCCATGGAGGTGGACGCGGCCGTCACCGAGCTCGCCGCCGCTACGCGCAGCCACCGTCTGCAGGACGCGCAGCTCTCCGGGCAGTCGGACCCGATGGTGCTCAACCACGCCTACCTGCTGCCGGTCGAGCGGGTCGACGAGCTGCGCGCGCTCGTGGCGTCGTTCGCCGACCACCCGAAGGTGCGTGTCGAGGTCACCGGCCCGTGGGTGCCGTACTCCTTCGCGCAGGCGGCGCAGGGCGCGTCGTGACGGGGCCGGGCTCGGGAGAGCTCGAACCCCGGGCGACGTCGCTGTTCGGGGACGAGGAGGTCGCGCTCGTCGACCTGCTCGACCGCCTCCTGGCCGGCGGCGTCGTGCTCGCGGGCGACGTGACGATCTCGCTGGCGGGCGTCGACCTCGTGCGCATCTCGCTGCGCGCCCTCATCGTGTCGATCGCGCCGGTCGAACGTCCGGGCACCCTCGCGGCACGGGCGGAGAGAGCCGAGCTGGAGTCGGGGCGTGGCTGAGGACGACGACGGTGGCCGCACCCGGGCCAACCGCATCGAGATCGACAAGGACGCGGTCCGCCGCGACCTGATGAAGCTGGTGCTGACGATCGTCGAGCTGCTCCGGCAGCTGATGGAACGGCAGGCGATCCGGCGGGTGGAGCAGGGCGACCTCACCGAGCAGGAAGAGGAGGACCTCGGCACGTCGCTGATGCACCTCGCCGACGCGATGGACGAGCTCACCGAGGAGTTCGGCCTGTCCCCCGAGGACCTCAACATCGATCTCGGACCGCTCGGTCCGCTGCTGCCGCGGAACCGCTGACGGAGCCGCCGAACGGGCGGACTCCGTACCGTCCCCGCGGGGTACTCGGGGCACATGACCAGCGCTCAGCGTCCGAGCAGCACCCCGTCCAGCCCGACCCCGACCGCCACCTCCGTCCCCGGTGCCGCGGGCGACCCGACGACCGTCGAGGGCACCACCGAGGTGCTGCCCTCGGTGATCCAGAAGGTGACCGCCTTCTCCGCGCGCGAGATCCCCGGCGTCGTGGCGCTCGGTGGGAGCACCTCCCGGGCCGTCGGCGCCGTGCGCCAGACGCTGACCGGCAACACCGAGAACACGGCGGGCGTGCGCGTCGAGCTCGCCGACCAGAAGGCCCACATCGGCCTGGACGTCGAGATCGAGTACGGCGTGGGGGCCCGGGAGCTGGTCCGCGCGCTGCGCCGCCACGTGCCGAAGGCCGTCGAGGAGATCGCCGGCGTGACCGTCGTCGAGCTCAACATCGTCATCACCGACGTCCACCTGCCCGGCGCGGACGTCGACTCCGACGCCGACCCCGTCGCGCCGCCGGCCGCCACGCTCTGAGCTACCGCAGGCCCTCGACCCACGCCCGGCACGCCGCCGCCGTCGGCAGCAGCGCGGCCTCGCGTGCCTGCGCGAGCGTGGGCGCGGACCGGTCCTTGTCCGACAGGACGAGCTCCTCGCGCGCGATGTACCGGTCCCACGGCAGGCCGAGCGCGGGGTCGAGCGGATCGACTCCGTGCTCGGCGGTCGGGTCGTAGGGCGTCGAGCAGAGGTAGCTCGTGACGGTGCCGTCCTCGAGCGCCAGGAAGGCGTGGCCGAGGCCCTCCGAGAGGTACACCCCCGCCATCGTCGACGGATCGAGGCGCACGGCGTCCCACCGGCCGTAGGTCGCGGACCCGACGCGGATGTCGACGACGACGTCGAGGACCGCACCGGCGACGCAGTGCACGTACTTCGCCTGCCCCGGCGGCACGTCGGCGTAGTGGACGCCGCGCAGCACCCCGCGGCGGGACACGCTGGTGTTCGCCTGCGCCACCACGAGGTCGTGGCCGACGGCGGCCCGGAGGTGCCGGCCCTGGAACGGCGCGGCGAACACCCCGCGGGCGTCCGGGAACACCGGCGGCGTGAACCGCCAGGCGCCGGGCACGGCCATCTCCTCGGTCTCCATCACCGCGGAGCCTAGGGACGTGCGTGGGAGGATCGTCGTCACGCCCGGCCGAGGGAGACGATGAGTACGGTTCTGGTGACCGGTGCCGCGGGGTTCATCGGGTCGAACGTCGTGCGCCACTGGCGGCGCGAGCACCCGGGAGACCGGGTGGTGGCGCTGGACGCGCTGACCTACGCCGGGGTGCGGGCGAACGTCGAGGGCCTGCCCGGGGTCGAGTTCGTGCACGGGTCGATCGCGAACACCGAGCTGGTCGAGCACCTGCTGCGTGCCCACTCCGTGGACGTGGTGGTGAACTTCGCCGCCGAGTCGCACAACAGCCTGGCCATCCTGCGGCCCGGCGACTTCTTCGCCACCAACGTCATGGGCACACAGCAACTGCTCGAGGCGGTCCGCCGCGTCGGCGTCAGCCGCTTCCACCACATCTCCACCTGCGAGGTCTACGGCGACCTCCCCCTCGACGTCGACGACGCGTTCACCGAGGAGTCCCCGTACCGGCCGCGGACCCCGTACAACGCGGCCAAGGCCGGCGGCGACCACGTGGTCAGGGCCTACGGGCTGACCTACGACCTGCCGGTGACGATCACCAACTGCGCGAACAACTACGGGCCCTTCCAGTTCCCCGAGAAGGTCATCCCGCTGTTCACCACCCGTGCGCTGGCCGGCGAGGCGCTGCCGCTCTACGCGTCGACGAAGAACCGCCGCGAGTGGCTGCACGTCGACGACCACGCCCGCGCCATCGACACCGTGATCCACCACGGGCGGGTCGGCGAGACCTACAACGTCGGCTCGGGGCACGAGGTCGACATCGAGGGCATCGCCGACAGCGTGCTGGGCGCGCTGGGCCTGGGCCCCGACCTGAAGACGATCGTCCCGGACCGGCCGTCCCACGACCGGCGCTACCTGCTCGACAGCACGAAGCTGCGCTCCGAGCTGGGGTGGGCGCCGCGGGTCGGCTGGGACGAGGGCATCGCCGCGACCGTCGACTGGTACCGGGCGAACGAGGCGTGGTGGCGGCCGCTGATCGGTCGCAGCCCGGTCGTCGAGGGGGCCTGGGGCATGTCGCCGTGAAGGGCATCGTCCTGGCCGGCGGCTCCGGCTCCCGGCTGCACCCGGTGACCCGCGCGGTGTCCAAGCAGCTGCTGCCGGTCTACGACAAGCCGATGATCTACTACCCGATCTCGGTGCTGATGCTGGCCGGCATCCGCGAGATCCTCGTGATCTCGACGCCGGTGGACCTGCCCGCCTTCCGCCGGCTGTTCGGCGACGGCGGCGAGCTCGGGGTCTCGTTCTCGTACGCCGAGCAGGCCGCCCCGAACGGGCTGGCCGAGGCGTTCCTCATCGGCGCCGACCACGTCGGCGACGACACCGCCGCCCTCGTGCTCGGCGACAACATCTTCCACGGGCAGGGCTTCGCGTCGATCCTGCAGCAGCAGCTCACCCGGCTCGAGGCGGAGAAGGGCTGCGTGCTGTTCGGCTACCCGGTGCGCGACCCGGGCCGCTACGGGGTGGGGGAGGCCGACGAGACCGGGCGGCTGCTCTCCATCGAGGAGAAGCCCGCGCGACCGCGGTCGAACCGCGCGATCACCGGGCTGTACTTCTACGACAACGACGTCCTCGACGTCGCGGCCACCCTGAGCCCGTCCGCGCGCGGCGAGCTCGAGATCACCGACGTCAACCGCGCCTACGTCGACCGCGGCGACGCCCGGCTCATCGACCTCGGCCGCGGGTTCGCCTGGCTCGACACCGGCACCCACGAATCGCTGATCGAGGCCAGCCAGTACGTGCAGGTGCTCGAGCACCGCCAGGGCGTGCGGTTCGCCTGCCTCGAGGAGATCGCCCTGGTGAAGGGCTGGATCACCCCGGAGCAGGCCTACGCGCTCGGGGAACGCCAGGCCAGCTCCGGCTACGGCGACTACGTCATGGACGTCGCCCGCCGCGCCGGGGCTGCCCCGCCGCGTCCATCCTGACCGCGGCTCCTAGTGCTTCTCGACGGGCTCGGTGCCGAGGAAGTCCTGGAAGTCCTTCGGGAGCTGGCTCGTGAAGTTGTTCCACTCGCCGTCGGTCAGCGCGGTCTCGAGCCCCTTCGCGATCGCCCGGGCGTGCTGACGGGCCTGGGCGACGGTGACGCCGTCGCCCTCCTGGTCGGCGATCCGCTGGTAGAAGGTGTCGACGTCGAAACGCTCGCCGGCACCCTGGTCGGGCAGCGCGTCCGCGAGGCCGCCGGGGAGCTGGGAGGCCAGGTCCTTGGCCTCGCCGCCCTCGAGCCGCTGACCGAGAACGGTCAGCGTGGCGCGCACCGCGCGCTCGGCGCTCTGGTTGTCGGGGAGGTCGAGGCTCTCCTTGACCGCGCTGACGAATTCCTGCTGCTGCATCGTTCTCCTCTCGCGCTCGTGGCCCCGGAGGGCCGGACGAACGCGGGGGTGCCCGACGCGGGGCGGGCGCCACACGTCGGGGCCGCAGCGATCAGAAGAGGCTCTGGAAGAACAGGACGATCGACTCGGCGAAGCTGACCAGGATCGCCAGGATGTTGGTGACCGTGGCCGCCGCGGTGGCGGGCGAGTCGATGATCCAGAACAGCACGAGGGCCAAGGCGAGGAGCCCTACCACTCGTTGCATGCTCCGCACGGTAATCGCCACGGTCGTGTCCGTCACGCTCTGGTCGCCGAGCGGGTGACTTACACCCGTGTCACGGACGAGCGCGATGCTCCGGACGCCCCAGGGGCGTCAGTCGTCGAGGCGCGCCGAGAGCCCTCGGTTCAGCTCGGAGACCTCGAGGGTGCGCGGTCCCTCCGAGAACGTCACGGAGGCGATGACCCCGTAGTTGACGAGCACCGCCTGGTTGTCGGCGAGCACGTAGCGGTGGACCTCGCCGTCGGTGACGAGCTGGTGGAAGCGGTCCATCACCGCCCCGAGCTCCTCCTCGAACTTGAGGGTGAGCGGGATCTGCGGGAGCGACACGTAGACGGTCACAGTTCCTCCGGGCGCCACAACAATTGCTCCGAGTGCCGCGCGTGGGAATGGCGACGATTACCGATCCTAGGTCCATGGAGATCGACGGGGTCGAGGTCGTCGAGCAGTCCGAGGACTACGGCTACTCCTGGAGCTGGGACGACCCGCGCGGGTTCCAGTCGGAGATCCTCTGGCAGCGCGAGGTCGGGCATCTCAGCCTCGGCACCCGGCAGCTGCCGGGCGGTTGGATCCACAACCGTCTCGACCCGAACGCCTGGGGCAGCGCGCGGACGATCTACGAGGCCCGCCAGGTCGTCGAGAACTACGTGACGCAGGCGGCGGCCAAGCCCGGCTGAGCCCCGCCCACGATCAGGGCAGGCCCGACTCGGTCCGCCGCTCGCGGGTCAGGTCGTAGCCGTTCGCCGGGTAGGGCGGGCGGAGGTCGAACACGTAGACGTCGTCGATCTCGTCGCCGACGCCGCGGATGCGGGTGGTGAGCTGGGTGGGCTCGCCCCCGGGCGCCTCGCGGCCGGCGTGGCCGAGCAGGCCACCGCGCGCGGGGTTGTAGGCCCAGTCGGCGAGGGCCGCGTCGACGTCCTTGCCGTAGCCCACCGCGGCCACCACCGGCTCGGTGATGCCGGCCTGCTGGCGCGGCTGACGCTGGCAGGGGAAGAGGAAACCGATCTGCCACGGCAGCCCGACCGCGGCGCCCGCGGGCAGGTACTGCTGCAGGGGCACCCATGACCGCTCCATCGGCGCCGTGAACGCCAGCCAGCCGCCGGTCGACGCGCTCCGGTCGTCGGCGACGAGGCGGACGATCTCGGCGCCCGGAGGCGGGGCCACGTTCGGGAGTGCTGGCTCGTCCTCGGTCGACTCCCCGCCGGCTCCGCTGCCGGTCTCGGTGGCGCTGCCGGTCCGGATGCCGGTGCCGGGGTCGACCTCGGTGCCGGTCTGCGCCCCACCGGCGGGGGTCGGGTCCGCGTCCTCGGTGAGCGCGACGGGGCGCCACGCGGTGGACTCGTCCTCCGTCGCGACCGGGGTGCTGCCCATCGGGACGAAGCCCGTGGGGCCGAGCCGCCCGTACTCGGCGCGCAGCGACACGTCGGTACCGGTCCGGCCGGAGACGGACACGACGACGCCACCGCGGTCCGCGGGCGGGAGCCGGAACCAGTCGGTGGCGAAGACGCCCTGGCGGGCGTCGGCGTTCGCGCCGGACGACGGCACGAGGAAGCTGCCCCACGCCGGCGTCCCGACCGGCACGTCCGGGGGCAGGGGGCTCTGCGGGAAGAACGCGCCGGGGACGAACGGCTCGGTGCGCGCCTCCGGGGCCGGGGCATCCAGGTCGTCCACGGCCGGGATCGGCGGGGACGGCGGCAGGCCGGGCAGGACCGCGGGCGGCAGGACCCGCGAGTTCCGGGGGTCGAGGACGTCGATCTGGTTCGCCAGCCCGCACTGCACGCCGGTGGGGTCGCGCAGGGCGTCGACCTGGGGCGACCACCCGTCGGCGGTCCGTCCGGTCGCCCGGACGAAGTCGCCGACCGTCCAGAGCGTGAACGTGAGGAGCAGGACGCAGGCCATCACCGGCACCGCCACGCCGAGCGCCAGGCGCTGCAGGTGCGGCGCGCGCCACCGGGCGAGCGCCCACACGACGGCGGTGACGACGAGGAGGCCGAGCGCCCACCACAGCGGCTGGTCGTACTCGATCCCCTGCACCGACGGGAAGTCGCCCTCGGAGGGCCGGCCGAGGCCCCACCCGTGGGGCCACATGGCGCGCCCGTGTCCGGCGAGGGCGAAGACGAGGACCGAGGACACCGCGGCCGCGACCAGGGCGACCTGCGGGACGCGGCGGTGGCGGTCGAGCCCGGCGAGCAGGCGGGGCGCCTCCACCAGCACGAGCGCGATGAGGATCGCGCCCAGGCCGGCGAACGCCCCGAAGTGGTGGGTCGGCTTGCTCGGGGTCGGGAGCAGCAGGGCGAACGCCAGCAGCGTCGACCACCCCGCGAGCGGCAGCCGAGCCGGCACGACGAGGTCGCGCGCGCGGGCCGCGACGAGCAGGACGAGGAACCAGACGAGCGCCAGGAAGCAGACGAGCAGCGCGACGCGGCGGGCGTAGGACCCGTGGTGGGTCATGGTGTCGAGGAGCGCGTCGTAGCGCAGCACCTCCTCGTACCAGGTCTGCGCCCGCTGGATCGGCGCGAAGATGTTTTGCGAGCGCACGAAGTCCCGGTAGGCGCCGTCGGCGAAGCCCAGCAGGCTCCCGACCGCGACCGGGCCCAGCACGACGACCCAGCGCCCGGCGGCGGCCCAGGGGGTCGCCGAGCGTTCCCTGATGTGGCGCCACATGGCAGGGGCCGCGGCGACGAGCGGCGCGAGCGTGATGAAGCCGGTGGGCGCGGCCATCAGCCCGGCCATCGAGAGCCCGACCGCGAGCCCGAGCAGCGCGAGCCGGCGGCGCTCGAGGCCCTCGGCGACCGCGACGAGCGTCGCGACCGTGAAGAAGGCGACGACCGGTTCCGGGCGGACGCCCATGTCGTAGGCAAGGAACCAGGCGAGGAAGGCCGCGGCCAGGGTCAGGCGCGCCAGCGCGGGCGCCCACCAGGCCGACTGGCCCCGCGGCCCGAGCAGGGGCGTCGACGAGACGTACCAGCGGGCCAGGAACCAGGTCCCGATCCCGAGGACGAGCGCGGGGATCCGCAGCATGACCGGGCCGAACCCGACCGTGTCCTCCCACCAGGACAGGGCGTAGTACGGCCACGAGAAGGGCGTGTAGCCCTGGTTGAAGAGCTGGAAGTAGTTCGGCACGTACCCGGAGAAGGGCACGTTGGCCGCCATCGCGCTGTAGTAGCCGTCGTCGTCGGTGATCGGGGCCAGGAACAGCCACGCGACGAGCACGCCGGGCACCACGACGTCCAGGACCCGCGGGCGCAGCCCCCACGGCGCGGCGCCCGGGCGGCGGGACAGGCGCCGGCGGAGCCGGATCGCCACGCGCGTCCGGGTGGGGTCGGCCCGCGCCGCGAGGACGGCGAGGACGACCATCGCGGCCGCCCCGACCGCCAGCGCGGCGAGGGTCACGCCGATGAGCGCGGACTTGAGCGGCGTCGGGGTGTGGTCGAAGGCGTCGTCGAGGACGAGCCGCACCGAGAGGTCGGCGGGCGTGGCCGCCGGGGAGACGGGCGCCGAGGTCCGGAGCGCGTCGACCTCGGGCATCGGGCTGATCGGCTCGTGGAGGGGCTCGGAGTCGGGCAGCTCGTCCGGGTCGACGTCCTCGGGCGGGCGCGGTCCCGTCGTGGACAGCACGGCGCCGTTCACCGCGACGCGCATCGTCGTGCCGTCACCGGTGACGAGGAAACCGCAGTCGCCCGGCGGGAGCGGGCCGGTGAAGAGGTCGGCGCCGCCGCTGCGGATCGCCACCGCGCCACCGCGCGAGACGACGGTGAGCGCCTCCTGCCTCGCATCGGGCGACTCCGGGCCCATGGTCGACAGCACGACGCCGTCCGGGCTCTCGCCGGCCGCCCGGGCGGTGCGGCAGCTGAACCGCGCCTCGAGGGACGCCGGCTCGTAGGCCGTCAGCGGCAGCATCGCCGGGGCCGGGACGCGCGGGTCGGGCGGCCAGCTGACCTGCGGCGTGCTCACGGACACCGGCGCGAACGGCAGCAGCAGCGCGCCGACGATCGCGACCAGGCCGGCGACGACCGCCGTCAGCGAGGCGATCGAGCGGACAGGGGTCCGACGGTGCGGAGGCAGGTCGTCCGCGTCCTGTCGGTCCCGGGTCGGGGCGTCGGTGCTCAACCGTCCGTTCGTCCCCTCGATCGGTGCCGCGCGACCGGAACCCTAGTTGCCGGTCCTTCCGTCCTCGTGGACGCATCGCCGGGGGACTGCGTTGTGCTCCGAATCGGGTAACCGTGAGTCACGCAACTCGGGGAGGACCCAATGCCGCACGGCGTCGCGCACCAGCTCATCGCGTCGCACCTGGTCGACGGGGAGATGACGCCGGGCGAGGAGATCGCCCTGCGCATCGACCAGACGCTGACCCAGGACGCCACGGGCACGCTCGTCATGCAGGAGCTCGAGGCGCTCGGGCTCGAGCGCGTGCAGACCGAGGTGTCGGTGCAGTACGTCGACCACAACCTCCTGCAGGCCGACGAGAAGAACGCCGAGGACCATGCCTACCTGCGGTCGGCGTCGCGCCGGTTCGGGCTCTGGTACTCGCAGCCCGGCAACGGCGTCTCGCACCCCACGCACATGCAGCGCTTCGGGGCGCCCGGGAAGACGATGATCGGGTCGGACTCGCACACCCCGGCCTGCGGGTCGCTGGGCATGCTCGCGATCGGCGTCGGCGGGCTCGAGGTGGCCATGGCCATCGCGGGGCAGCCGCTGAGCATCCGGATGCCCGAGGTCTGGGGCGTCGAGCTGACCGGCGAGCTGCCGCCGTGGTGCTCGGCCAAGGACGTGATCCTCGAGATGCTGCGCCGCCACGGCACGAAGGGCGGCACCAACCGGATCATCGAGTACCACGGGCCGGGTCTCGCGGGCCTGACCGCGATGGACCGGCACGTCATCGCGAACATGGGCGCGGAGCTCGGCGCGACGACGACGGTGTTCCCCGCCGACGACGAGGTCCGCCGGTTCCTCACCGGCGAGGGCCGCGAGGACGACTACACGGAGCTGCTCGCCGAGGACGGCGCCGAGTACGACGTCACCGAGCACATCGAGCTCTCGGAGCTCGAGCCCCTCATCGCCCAGCCGGGCTCGCCCGCCGACGTGGTCCCGGTCCGCGAGGTCGCCGGCACCCCGGTCGGCCAGGTGGTCATCGGGTCGTCGGCCAACCCGGGCCTGCGCGACTTCGCGATCGCCGCCCGCATGGTCGACGGCCGGCAGACCCACCCGGGCGTGAGCTTCGACATCAACCCGACCTCGCGGCCGATCCTCGCCGACCTCACCCGCTGGGGCGGCACGACCTCGCTCATCGCCGCCGGCGCCCGCCTGCACCAGTCGGGGTGCCTCGGCTGCATCGGGATGGGGCAGGCGCCCGCCCCGGGCACCAACTCGCTGCGGACCATGCCCCGCAACTTCCCGGGGCGCTCCGGCGGCGGCAAGGACGACCGCGTCTGGCTGTGCTCCCCCGAGACGGCGGCTGCGAGCGCGCTGCGCGGTGAGATCACCGACCCGCGGACGCTCGCCGACGAGCTCGGCCTCACGTGGGGCGACCTCGACCTGCCCGAACCCACGGTGATCCCGGACATGATCGAGGAGCCGCCCCCGGTCGAGGACGCGCAGCAGGAGGAGCTGGTCAAGGGCCCGAACATCTCCGGGCTGCCGGAGCTCGACCCGTTCCCGGACGCGTTCGAGGTCCCGGTCCTGCTCGCGGTCGGGGACGACATCTCCACCGACGACATCTCGCCCGCCGGCGCCGAGGCGCTGCCCTTCCGCTCGAACATCCCGGCGCTGGCCCGCTTCGCGTTCACGCGGATCGACCCCGACTACCCGGCGAACGCCGAGGAGATCCGCGAGACGGGACACGCGATCGTCGGCGGCGCCAACTACGGCCAGGGCTCGTCCCGGGAGCACGCGGCGATCTGTCCGCGCTACCTGGGCCTGCGCGTCGTCGTGGCGGAGTCGTTCGCCCGCATCCACTGGCAGAACCTGGCGAACTTCGGGATCCTCGCCCTCGAGTTCACCGGCGAGAAGGACCGCGACGCGGTGCCGCAGGGCTCGACGCTGTCGTTCTCCGGCCTGCACGACCAGCTCACCGGCGGCGACGAGGTCGTCGGCACCGTCGACGGGACCGAGTTCACCTTCCGCCACCGGCTCTCGGAGCGTCAGGTACGCATGGTCCTCGACGGCGGGCTGATCCGGCAGCTGGCCGAGCAGACGTAGCGCTCGGGGCGACGTCCGCGCGTGTCCCGGTCCCCGTGCGGGGCACGTCGTCCACGGCCGGATACCGTGGACGAATCGCTTCAGCACCGAGTGAGGAGTCGCTCGCCGTGAGCGACCAGGCGCCCGGCCGGGTCGGAGCCAGGAGGCTGGTCGGCGCGGCCAGCCTCGGCGTGCTGATCTCCGGCATCGTCGTCAACGTCTACCTGGCCGTCGTCGCGCGCGCGCTCGAGCCGATCGAGTACGCGACCTTCGGCTCGTTCTGGGCGCTCGCGCTCGTCCTCGGGTTCGGCGCCTTCCTGCCGCTCGAGCAGGAGCTGGCCCGGCGCCTGCCGATCCCCGGCGACCGGCGCGCCCTCCTGCGGGCCGCCACCGGCGCGGCCGGCGTGCTGACGGTGATCGCGCTGCTCGTCCTCGGCGGCGCGCTGCCGATCCTCTACCGCGCGCTCGACGACCACACGTCGGTGCTCCTGGCGCTGGTCGCCCTGACGGTCGTGTCGGCCGGGCAGTTCCTCGTCCGCGGCACCCTGATCGGCACCGACCGCCTCGTGCGGCACGCCGCGGTGATGGTGCTCGACTCCGGCGTGCGGCTCGGGCTCGCGGTCGTCCTGTTCTTCGTCGGTGGGGCGAACGCCGCCGCGTTCTGCTGGGCCCTGGTGCTCGCGATCGCGCTCTCGCACGTCCCGCAGCTGCCCGGCGCCTGGAAGCGGGCGATCGCCTGGGCGCGCCCGCCCTCGGAGTGGCGCGGCCCGTCGCCCTCGGCGCGCGGCCTCGTGCGCGACATGATGCCGCTGCTCGTCGGCTCGGCGTGCGCGCAGCTGCTGCTCAACGGGCTGCCGGTGCTCGTCGTGGCCCAGGCCGCGGACGGCGGCGAGACCGCCGCCGCCGGCGTGTTCGTCGCCGCGTTCACCCTCGCCCGCGCGCCCCTGAGCATGGTGGTGCCGCTGCAGTCCGCGGTCGTGCCCACGCTGACCCGGCTCATCGGCAACGGCCGGCGCCGCGAGGTGCTGGTCATCCTGGTCAAGTTCGCGGTGGTCCTCGTGGCCGTCGCCGCGGTGGGCGCCCCGCTCGCCTGGTGGATCGGCCCGTGGGTCGTCTCGCTGATCTTCGGCGCGGACTACGCGATCGGCGGGGTGGACCTCGCGCTCATCGTGGTCGGGGTCCTCGCGCACGTGGGTCTGGTCGTCCTCACGCAGGTCCACGTGGCCCGCGGCCGCCACCGCGACGTGGCGATCAGCTGGATCGCGGCGCTCGCCGCGGCCGGCGTGACGTTCTGGGTGGTGCCCGGCGCGATCCTCTCCGGGGAGATCGGCTTCGCCGTGGGCAGCGCCGTCGGTGCCGTGGTCAGCGGCCTCATCCTGGCGGCGTCGCGCCGCCGACCAGCGAGCGGGAGCGAGACGTGAGCAGCGAGAGCACGGAGTACGACGAGGCCTACTACCAGGCGAACGGGCAGGCGGACGACCGTCCGGCCCTGCGCTGGTTCACCCGGCTCGTCGGCCGCTACGCCGCGGGCGGCCCGTACCTCGACTTCGGCTGCGGCACGGGGCATCTGGTGCGCAGGCTCTCCGCGCTCGGCCCCGCCGCCGGCTTCGAGATCTCCGAGTACTCGGCGCGCACGGCCCGGGCCAACGCCCCCGGCGCGCAGATCACCACCGACACCGCCGAGCTCGGCGACGCCGCGTTCGGGGCCCTGACCGCCATCCACGTCCTCGAGCACCTCGACGACGCGACGGCGGAGCAGGTCCTGGCGACGTGGCTGCGCATCCTGCGGCCCGGCGGGCACGCGCTCGTCGTCATGCCCGACCCCGCGGGCAAGGGCCGTCGCCTGGCCGGCGATGCGTGGATGGGCTTCGAGGACCCGACCCACATCAACCTCAAGACCCACGCCGAGTGGCGCGCGTTCCTCGTCGACCACGGCTTCGTCGTGGAGCGCGAGGGCACCGACGGCCTGTGGGACGTGCCGTACTCGAAGCTGCCGAAGCTCGTCGACGCCGGCCTGCGCGCGGGGCCGTGCCTGGCGCAGTTCCTCAGCGGCCGGCTCTTCCTGCGCCCGGGCAGCGGCGAGTCCTCGGTGTTCGTGCTGCGCAGACCCTGAGCAGGTTCAGCAGTCCCCGAGCTCGCCGCACTCACCCTCGCCACGCCAGTAGTACCCGACGACGTCGTCCGGCCCGAGCGCCGGCCGGCGGCCGTTGCGCTCGGCGAGCAGAAAGAGCAGGGCGAGCACGCGGGTCCCGCCCCAGCCGTCACCAACCTGGCGGGGCGTGAGCAGGCCCTGGCGCAGGTCACGGTCGAGCCGGTCGAGGGTCTGCTGCTGGGTGGCGCCGGGATCGGTGGGGAACGGCCAGTCCCGTGGCAGCGCCGGTACGCCGGCGACCGTGTCGCGCCTCCAGTCGAGGGTGTGGTCGACCGACGGCACGGCGACCAGCAGCGTCGCCAGGACCGTGACGACCGCGCCTGCCGCCGCGCCGAGGCGCCCGGCGCCGTGCTCGCGCACCGCACGGACGAGCACGTCGGTCGTCACGCCCAGGCCGAGCGCGAGGACGACGACGAGCGCGACGACGCGCCGCGAGCCCGGCACCCCGGAGGACACCGTGTAGAGCGCGACGGCGGCGAGACCGACGAGCAGCCAGGGCGCGAGCTCGCGCAGCCGGGCGACGACGGCCACGAGCAGCGTCAGCACGAGGACGGCCGCCAGCCAGGAGGCGCCGAGCATCGGGAGGTCGGAGAAGTAGTAGTAGCTGCCCCCGTCGACCGCGAGGTAGCGGACGAGCTCGGCGAGGTGGGTGCCGGCGGCGCCCGGGTCGGGGCCGGCGCGCCCGCCGCCCGTCACCACGACGCCGCCGTTGTTCCACCACACGAGCGGCCAGACGACGACGGCCACGCCGCCGACGACCCCCGCGAGCACGAGCGCCCCGTCGCGGGGCCCCCGGACCCGCGCGAGCGCGATGACCGCGGCGGCCGCGGCCCACGCGAGCCCCGCGGTGTAGGCCGACACCGACAGCCCGGCGAGGACCAGGCCGAGCGGCCACCAGGGGCGCCGTGAGGTGAGGACGTAGACCGCGGCGACGCCGACGACCGTGTCGAGCGGGGTCTCGATGGCCAGCCAGGCGAGCATCGACACCCCGGGCAGGACGCCGACCGCCACGGCCGCGACCGCCGACCCGGATCGCGTGGCCCCGAGGCGGCGGCGCATCACGAGGAACACCAGCGGCACGAGGAGCGCCGTGGCGACGGCCTTCGCCGGGCGGGGCGAGAGCAGCCCGTACTCAGGCGTCAGGAGGCCCGCGGCCCAGTAGAAGAGCTGACCGGCGACATTGGTCGACCAGACCGACGGCTGCCACCCCATGGCGATCGCCATCGCGTCCCGGTGCGCGACCGAGGCCTCCTCGCCGGTGATGACGCCCTGGGCGGAGGCCGCTGCGGCGAGCCACATGAACCAGGCGGCGGCCGCGAGGTACAGCCCGCCCGCGACGGCGGCGTCGACCCACTGGCGTCGTCGCGGCGCGGACGGGCGGGGGAGGTCACCGACCGGCACCGGGCGCACCGGCACCGTCGCCCCGGCCATCGCCTCCCCCCTTCCGGTCGCTCAGCCGGTCGTGTCCCCGTCGTCGATCGGCACCGACATCGTCGTGTTCGGCGCCGGCGACCACCCCGCGACCACGACGCGCTCCTGCGCGAGCCGGTAGGCGTCCGGCCGCGACGGGACGTACGGGGTCAAGCGATACACCATCCCGGGGTCGGCGTCCGGTGCATCGCGCAGGCGTGTCACCAGTCCGACCACCTCGGAGTCCCGCAGGCTCTGGGCGAACAGGCCCCCGCGCCGGATCTGCCAGATCCCGTCGCCGCGGTAGGCGAGCTCCTGGTCGCCCCACACCACGCCGACGGTCGAGGGCTCGTTGAGCCCGTCGGCCTGCACCGGCTTGCGCTGGCACGGGAAGAGGAAGGCGTACTGCCAGCTCACCGCCGACGCCTCTCCGGGGACGAGGTGGTCGGCCAGCGGGCTCCACCGCTGCACGGTCGGGTCGGTGAACGCGACCCAGCCGCCGGGCGCGGTGGAGGCGTCGACGGCGACCAGCCGCATGACGTCGGCGCCGGGCGGTGGGCCGTTGCCCTCCTCGAGCAGGATGCCGCGCCAGACCGGTGAGTCCACGGCCTCGTCGCCGGGGTCCAGCCCCAGGTCGCGGGTGGCGACGGGCACGACCCGGTCCCCCTCGGCCCGCGCGTACTCGACGCGCACCGTGTTGCCGTCGCCGGTCCGCCCCGAGATCGAGGTCGTCATCGCGGCGTCGGGCCGGTCCGGGATCGCGTACCAGGGCGTCGCGTACGCGCCGACCGTCCCGTCGTTGCCGGCGGCCGACGCGGGCCCGGCCGGCGGCGGGGTGAAGCTGCCGCGGACGACGTCGGAGGCGGTGGCGGGCGGCGGGCTGGTCGGGAACCAGCCGCCGTCGACGAAGCCGGAGGACCCGCCGGGAACGGGGGAGGGCAGTCCGGGCACCGGGGTCATCGGCCGCGCGCTCGCCGGGTCGAGGACCTGCATCGCCGCGGTCGCCCCGCAGTCGCGGCCGAGGGGGTCGCGGACCGCGTCGGCCCACGGCGACCAGGTGTCCATCGTGCGCGCCGTGGCCAGCGCGAACCCGCCGACGAGGTAGGTGGTGGTGACGAGCAGGACGGCGGCCGCGGTGAGGGCGACCGCGGCGACCCCGGCGACCGGGCGCCAGTCGGGGGCGCGGCGGCGCGTGACCCACACGGCGACGGCGGCCAGCACGAGCCCGCCGAGGATCCACCAGGCCGGCTGGTCGAAGGACACGACCGAGACCGCGGGGCGCTCGCCGGGGTCGGGCAGCCCGAGCAGCCACGAGTACGGCCACGCGTTGCGCCCGTGCCACCCGAGGCCCGCGAGCACCGCCAGCAGCAGCCCGGCGCCGACGAGGACGGGGGTCCGGACCGCGGGCCGACCGGGGTCGCGATCGAGGTCCCGCAGCAGGACGGGCGTGCCGACCATCGCCAGCGCCAGGACCACGGCGCCGACGCCGGCCAGGGTGCCGAAGTGGTGGGTCCACTTGCTCGGCGTGAGCCAGAGCAGGGCGAACCCGAGCAGCAGCGTCGTGGCGGCCAGCGCGGCCCGCGACGGCATCGGGCGCCCGCGTCCGCGCAGGTGGGCGGCCAGGAGCCCGAGGCAGGCCAGGGCGAGCAGGCCCAGGAGCACCGGCACGCGCTTGGCGTAGGAGCCCATCGGGCCGCCGCTGTCGTCGAGCAGGAAGATCCAGCGGGCGATCTCGGAGTACCAGCTCTCCTGGGCCTGCATCCCCAGGAAGATCTGCTGGCCGCGGACGAAGTCGCGGAACGAGCCGTCGGCGAACCCGAGGAGCCCGACGAAGGCCCCGGGCCCGGCCACCGCGACCAGCCGTCCGAGCGCGCGCGGCACGGACGCGCCGACCCGCATGCGCCGCCAGACGGCCGGCAGGCACGCCAGCAGGGGCGCGAGCGCCACGAAGCCGGTCGGGGCCGCGGTGGCGCCGAACGAGGCCACGGCGACCCCGAGCCCGAACAGCGCCCACCGGTCGCGCTCCAGCCCGACCACGATCGACAGGAGGCTCGCGGCCACGGCCGTGGCGATCACCGGCTCGGCCCGCACGCCGGCGTCGAACGGCAGCCACCAGGCCAGGAACCCGATCGCCAGCGCCGCGTGCAGGGCCACCGCCCGCCCGCGCCCGGTCCCGGCCGGCAGCGCGCGGGCCACGAACGCGCGGACCAGGACCCAGCAGACGATCCCGAGCACGAGCGACGGCAGCCGCAGCACCACCGGGGCGAAGCCGACGAGCTGCTGCCACGCCGAGAGGGCGTAGTACATCCACGTGAACGGCGTGAAGCCCTGGTTGTAGAGCTGGTAGTAGTTCGCGACGTAGCCCGAGAACGGCACGTTGGCCGCCATCGCGCTGTAGTAGCCGTCGTCGTCGGTCATCGGGGCGATGACCGTCCACACCGCCAGGACCAGGGGCACCACGGCGTCGACGACGCGCGGGCGCGGCCGCACGCGAGCCCCGGCGGACAGCACCGCCCCCGCGGCGCGGTCGCGGGCCACCAGCGCGCCGAGGGCGACGAGCACGGCGAGGACGAGCAGCACGATCACGGCGGTCTTGACCGGCGTGGGCGACGTCGCGAACTGGTCGTCCAGGGTGAGGCGCACGTCCAGGCCGGCCGACGTGCCGGGCGCGGCGGCGGGCACCGAGGTGACGAGGGCGTCGACGTCGGGCAGGAGCTGTGGCGGGGCGCGGCCCACGACCTGCCCGTCGAGGGCGAGCGCCATGCCGTTCTGGTCGCCCGTCACCGCGAGGGTGCAGTCGCCCGCGGGCAGCGGTCCGAGGAACAGGGGGACGCCGCGGGAGAGCACGGCGAGCTGGCCGCCGCGCACCGTCGCGACCAGCGCGCTCTGCCGGGTCTCGGCGGACTGCGGGGGCATGGTGGCGAGCAGCAGGCCGTCGGCCGAGGCTCCGGCGGCGCGCGCGGCGGTGCAGTCGGCGCGGACGTCGAGCGCGATCGGGCGCTGGGTCGTGAGCTGCAGCGCGGTGGGCTGCGGCGACGCCGGGTCGGCGGGCCAGGAGACCACCGGCTGGTTCACCGCGACCGGCAGCAGCGGCAGCAGCACCGCGCAGACCAGAGCGACGAGGCTCGCGCCGAGGGCGACCGGCATCGCCCACCCGTGTCGCCCGGGACCGGGACGGCCGGGATCGTCGTCGGTGCCGTCGTCCGCAGGTGCGACCGGTGGCGAGGTGCTGGGTGTCGCCGTCACGCCAGGCGCTCCCGTGTCGGTGGCCGGATGACGCACGCTAGCAATCACAGCCCGTGAGCTGACGGCGCGGGCTGTCCCTTTACAGTGGCCGGGCGGGACCGCCCCGCAGCCGCGGCGACGGGAGGACGGCGTTGCAGGATCCCCCGCACCACGATCTCTGCATCGTCCTGACCTACTACAGCCCCTACGTCTCCGGCCTCACCAACGTGGCCCGGGACGTGGCCGAGGGCCTCGCCGCCCGCGGCTGGAAGGTCTGCGTCGTCGCGTCGCGCCACGAGCCGGACCTCCCGACGCGCGAGGTCGTCAACGGCGTCGAGGTCGTCCGCGCGCCGGTCCTGGCGAAGGTCGGCAAGGGCACGATCGGCCTCAACCTCACGCGTCTGGCGCTGCGGGAGATGGCGCGCTCCGCGGTGGTCAACCTGCACCTGCCGCTCGTCGAGGCCGGCGTCCTCGCCCGGCTCGCCACGGTGCCGGTGGTGTCGACCTACCACTGCGACGTCTCGCTGCCGACCGACGACGGCCCGCGCGTGGTGCGCACCGTGAACGCCCTGCAGCACAAGGCGATCGACTTCTCCAGCCGCGTGGCGCTCAAGCGCTCGACGGCCGTGGTCGTGAGCAGCGAGGACTACGCACGCCACAGCCGGATGTGGCCGGCCATCGAGGGCTCGATGGTCGCGGTCCCGCCGCCCTGCCCGCCGCGCGGCACGGGCAGCCCCACGTTCCGCCGCGGCCCGGGGCTGCACGTCGGCTTCCTCGGCCGGATCGTCGAGGAGAAGGGCGTCGAGTATCTCGTCGACGCCTTCCGACGCCTCGACGACCCCGACGCGCGCCTGCTCATCGGCGGCGACTTCCAGGGCGTGGCCGGCGGCAGTGTGGCCGCCACCGTCCGCCGGCACATCGACGGCGACCCGCGGATCGAGATGCTCGGCTTCCTGCCCGAGGAGCAGCTCGACGACTTCTACGCGTCGATCGACGTGTTCGCGCTGCCGTCGGTGAACGCGTTCGAGGCCTTCGGCATCGTCCAGGTCGTCGCGATGATGGCCGGGGTCCCGGCCCTGGTGAGCGACATCCCCGGCGTGCGCACGGTCGTCGAGAACACGGGCTTCGGGGCGGTGGCCAAGCCCCGCGACGTCGCCGGTCTCACCGAGGCGCTGGCGCGGCTGCGCGACACGCCGCCGGACCGCGCGGCCGGCGCCGCGTCCGCCTCGGCGCTCTACAGCGTCGACGCGGTGCTCGACGCCTACGAGGCGGTCTTCGCCAAGTCGCGGGGGCGTTGAGCTCAGCCGGCCCAGAGGTTCGCGGTGAACATCGCGAACAGCACGGACCCGACGAGCACGCCCAGGTAGAGGTGCGCAAGGGCGATCGCCCGCTGCACCCCGCCCCGTTCGGCCAGCAGCGCGAGCGCCACGTAGATACCGAGCGCGGGCAGCACGTAGCGGTGCACCGCCACGAGGTTGCCGTTCAACGTGATCATCAGCATGGTCGCGATGCCGTAGAGCCCGAGCGGGACACCGGCGCCACGCAGGACGACGATCAGGTACACCGACGCGGCGAGCAGGACGGCGACCGCGAGGAGCGGCAGCAGCTGGTCGATGAGCACGTAGTTCGTGAAGGGCGCGGCCCCGGCCAAGGCGCGGGCGACGATCCCGACCGCGCGGCCGAGCGTGAGCAGCACGTTGGGCTCGAACTGCGTGTAGCCCCAGCTCGGCTCGATCTCGTAGGCCGTGAACATGCCCCACGGGTCGCCCGTGCGCTCCCCGAGATAGGCCGCGTACGCGGCGAACCCCGCCAGCGCCGCGGGGAACCAGAGCACCGGCCAGCGCAGGAACCCCCGGCGCCAGCCCTGGGCGCGCCAGAACTCGAGGAAGCAGAGACCCAGGACGACGATCGCGGTGACCCGGGAGGTCGTGAGCGGGATCAGGCACAGGCCCATCGGCGTCCAGCGCCGCGCGAGGGCGAACCGGTAGGCCGTGGCGGCGAGCGCGACGAAGACGGCCTCGCTGTAGAAGACGTGCAGGTAGTACGCCGTCGGCGCCGCGAGGAGCGCGAGCAGGGCGAACCACCCCCGCCCCGGCTCGCGCACGAAGTGCCGGGTGATCGCGAGCAGGGCGCACAGGGCCGCCCAGAGGGCCAGGGTGTTGACGATCAGCGCCGCGGCGAGGATGCCGAGGTTGTCGAACGACAGCAGCTGCACGCCACGCACGAGCAACGGGAACAGCGGGTAGAACGCCGCGGACTGCGGCCGGCTGACGTACGAGCCCTCGATGATCGGGCTGATCCAGGTCGCGTCGAACCGGTAGGTGTGCGAGAGCAGCGAGAAGGCCGGCGGCTCGGGACCCTGGTTGCCCGTCACCAGGCTGCGCAGCGGGCGCTCGAGCACCGCGCCCCACACGGTGAGGGCGACCTGCCAGCCGATCGCGAGCAGCGCGCAGCGCACGGCGTCCGCAGACGGTCGTGGCAGCCGCCGGGCCACGCGGGCCCGGGCGGTGTCCTCGCCGCCCGTCGCGTCCGTGTCGGGCGCCGTCGTCGTCGCGGTCATCGCTCGCGGGAGAAGAGCCGTTCCCAGTTGTGCGCCGAGGTGAGCGTCGGCGCGGCGGCGCGCCAGCGCTCGGCGGCGGCGGAGCCCTCGCGGGTCAGCCGCCACAGGGCGCGCCCGCCCTCGCGCGCGAGCCGTCGGAGCGCGTCCGGGTCGCGGCGGCGCACCCGGACCCCGCCCTGGCCGGCGTCGGTCACCGCGACGCGGTCGAAGAGCGCGATGTGCCACCAGTCGGCCTCGCCCGCCCCGACGAGGCCCTCGTGGTGCGGGGTGCGGCCCAGGGCCTGCTGCACGATCCGCTTCGCCATGACCAGGCCCGTCCGGGTCGGCTCGGGGCCGCGGCGCACGATCGGCATCTCGGTCGGCCCGAGGCCCGGCGCGTCGGCGACCGGGTGGGCGACCGTCTCGACGTGGTCGGCGCGCAGGGCGCGCACGGCGGCCGTCGCGGCCACGCCGCCGTCACCGACGACGTCGGGGCCCGCCACGAAGTCGTCGACGGCCTTGATCAGCGTCGCGGCGAGGCCGTAGTTCATCGCGAGCAGGTAGCGGGCGAGCAGGTCGGCGAGCACCCCGCTGATGCGGCGGACCGGGAACGCGGAGTGCAGCGCCGCGGTGATCATGGCGTTGCGCAGGTTGAAGTACCGGTGCCAGTCGTCCCAGTCCTTCCACGGGAAGTCGGCGTGCCACACGCCGGCCCCGGGCAGCGTCACCGTCGGGACGCCGTGCGCGCGGGCGCGGTAGCAGTACTCGACGTCGTCCCACTGGAAGAACAGCGGCAGCGGGTAGCCGGCGCGCCGGACGAGCTCCGCGGGGATGAGGCAGGACCACCAGCCGGTGTAGCCCGCGTCGACCCGCCGGTCCTGGACGTTCTTGGTGCCGTCCGGGAAGAACGCGGTCACGTCGGACTCGCCGACCGCCCCCGGGCTGACGTGCCCGTTGGAGAGCTCGTCGAGGCGCGCGTACTCGGCGCCGGCGAGCACCTGCGTGGGGTGGAGCAGGTTGAGCATCTGCGCGCCGACGATCGTCGGGTGCGCCGTGCACTGCGCGAACGCGGCGAGCCGGACGACGACCTCCGGCTCGCAGCGGATGTCGTCGTCCATGAACAGGACGTCGTGGGCGTCGCCCGGGGTGTTCTCCACCAGCTCGTACAGCCCGCGGGTGAAGCCGCCGGAGCCGCCGAGGTTGGGCTGCGTGATGTAGCGGAACCGGGCGCCGAGGCGGGACGCGACGTCCGCGAGGCCGGGGCGGGTCTCGACGCGGTCGGTGCCCTGGTCGACGACGATCACGCCGTCCAGGGCGGCGACCGCGTCCTCGTCGCCGGTGAGCGCCTCCAGCGTCGCCACGGCGTCGTCGGCGCGGTTGTGGGTGCACATGACGACCGACGTGGAGCGCCGGACCGCCGGCGCCGCGACCGTCCACCGGACGTCGTGCAGGACGAGCTCGTCGTCCTCGGTGACGATCTCGACCCACAGCCCGCCGCCGTCGAGGAAGCGGTCGAGCGCGGCGGTCAGGCGCAGCTGCCCGCTGCCGGTGTCGTGGACGGCGACCGTGCGCGGCACGCCGTTGGTGTCCGACGCCCGCAGCAGCACCCGGCCGGACCCGGTGATCCCGGCCTCGAAGCGGACCTCGGTGACCGTGGTCCAGCGCTGCCAGTAGCTGGCCGGGAAGCGGCCGAAGTAGGTGTTGGTGCTGATCCGGCTGGCGCGCTCGACCCGGACGTGGTCGCGGCGGCGCTCGGCGCCCCCGGACACGACCTCGGCGTAGAGCTCGTCGGGGACCTCGGTCCGCGGGCCGGCGAACAGCCCGCGCGCGACCACGAGCCGCGTGGCGTCGGCCGACCGCGCGGCGGTGCGGGAGGTCGACCTGGCGGCGACGTCGGTCATGCGGGCGGGCTCCGTGGCGTCGGGGGCTGGACAGCGGACCTGGACGGGCGGGTCGGCTCCCAGGGTAGGAGCCGCGGGGTCACCGACCGAGCAGGGCGGCGAGGCGTTTCCCGACGACCGGGGCGAGCGAGGCCGTGAAGGTCCCGGTCAGGTGGTTGTCGTCGAGGTAGACCATCACCCGCCCGATCTCGGGCGGACAGGTCGTCGGCAGGCAGATCGAGTCGCTGAGGTCGAGGAACGACACCGTCGACGGCGTCCCGGCCGGCAGGGACGACGCGCGCGGGTAGAGCCCGGCGCGCGGCACGTCGCACTCCGGCGCCCCGCGCCCGTAGGTGTCCACGCAGCTCGGCGGGGCGCTGTCGAAGCGGGGGTTGTCGCGGATCCCGAGCACCGGCACGCCGTCGGCCGCCAGGCGGCCCCAGGCCTCGACCATGCCGGGCGGGGTGGCCTCGGTCCCGCCCGCGCGCACGTTGTGCGTCGCCTGCGCGACCACGAGTGCGGGGCGCATCTCGCCGAGCGCGTCGAGGGTCTGCTCGTTCCAGGTGATGCAGGGAGCCTCGCCGATGTTCGACTCGGAGGTCGTCGAGAGTGGGCAGCCGGGGCGGATCAGCGTCTGCACCCGCCAGCCCCGCTCGCGGGCGATCGGCGCCACGGCGGGGAGGAACTGGCCCATGTGGGAGTCGCCGACGACGACGATCGTGCGCGCGGCCGGGTCGGGCGCGGGGACGTAGGTGCACAGCTCGAGCGCGGGCCGGTCCGGGACGCCGGCGCAGTCGGACTGGTACTCGACCCAGTCCTCGTACGCCGACACCGCGGGCGGGATCGCCTCGGCGTCGCGCGCGCCCCGGTCGACGAAGCCGGGCGCGAGGGCGGCGGCGCCGGGGTGGTCCGGGTCGCCGACGAGGCCCGAGGGCTCGGCGCGGGCGTCGGTGACGGCGTGCCAGGCCAGCGCCAGCACGAGCACCGGGACGAGGGCCAGCACGGCGGCGCGGTGGTCGCGCAGCGTCCCCGGGCGCCGGCGCCTGCTGCGCAGCAGCGGATCCTCGACGAGGTGGCGCGTGCCCGCCGCCAGGAGCAGCGAGGTGGCGATGACCGCCGCGCCGAGGATCGGCCCGGGCTCCTCGCGGTGGAACGTGACGAGGGCGAGCGTCAGCACCGGCCAGTGCCAGAGGTAGAGCGGGAAGCTGATGCTGCCCAGGTACTGCATCGGCCGCGACGACAGGAACCGCCCGGTGCCGAACCGGTGGTCGGTGTCGCCGGCGACGATGACGGCCGCGGCGCAGAGCACCGGCCACAGCGCGAGGTAGCCGGGGAAGCCGCCCTCGACGTCGAGGACCATGCCGCACGCGGCGAGCCCGGCGAGCCCGGCCCAGCCGGCGGCGATCCCGGCCCACACCGGCAGGCGCAGCCGGGACATGCCGAGCGCGAGCAGGCCGCCGAGCGTGAACTCCCAGACGCGGGTGAGGGAGTCGAAGTAGGCGAAGGTCTGGTCGGTGGCCGTGGTGGTGACCGACCACGCGAGCGAGATCGCCGTCGCCGCGACGAGCAGCGTCGCGACCGCGGGCCGCGCGGCGATCCCGGCGCGGCGCGCGGCCAGCGTCGCCACGATGATCACTACGGGGAAGAGCAGCGCGAACTGCCCCTGGATCGACAGCGACCAGAAGTGCTGGACCACGCTCGCGGTGTTGTGCGAGGCGTAGTAGTCGACGGAGTCGGCGGCGAGCTGCCAGTTCTCGACGAAGAACGCCGAGGTCACGACCTCCTGCACCGTCTGCGGCCAGCGCGACTCGGGCAGGAACAGCACGCTCGCGACCACGGTGCCGACGAGGACGACCGCGGCCGGCGGCACGAGGCGGCGCAGCGTGCGCCCCCACTGGCCGAACAGGTCGATCCCGCCGCGCTCCGCGGCGCGCAGGAGCTGGCCCGCGGCCAGGAACCCGGTGAGCGCGAAGAACACGTCCACGCCTCCGGAGACCCGGCCGATCCAGACGTGGTAGACGACGACGAGGAGCGAGGCGACCGCCCGGAGGCCCTCGATCTCGGGCCGGAAGCGGGAACCGTCGCTCGGCTGGCGTCCCTGCCCCTGTCCCGGGGATCCGGGGGCGGCGGGACTGCCCGCAGTCGGTCGGTCGGGGGCCGGCGCGTGGTCCTGGCTCCCCGGCCGGACCCGATCGTCGGCCGTGGAGGTCATCGACTCGGACTGTGCCCTTCCCGCTCGTCACCGCGTACACCGGGGGGCACCGGGAGCGACGAACCGACGACGCACCGCGACTGTCCCGTGGCGTGCGGGAGTGTCCGGTTCGCGGTGTCGGATCAGCGTGCGGAGCCTGTGAACGGGTTCTTACCCCGAGGCGGGGCTCCCCCCACCGCGCGCGGGCGCACTGCGATCACGGCCACGGACGGAGCGACGAGCGGTCGGCGGGACGTCGCTAGGACGCGACGACCGGTGCCGCCGACCGCTGCTGCGGTGTCACGGGGGCCGGCGCCGACGTGACGACCACGACCACCTGCTCGTGGTCGTGGGTGAAGGCCTCGTAGGTGAAGTCGACGCCGGCCTGCGCCACGAACTCGCTCCAGGCGCGGTGCTCGCCGTCCTCCCACCCCGGGTGGTTGAGGTACTCGTCGAACACGACGACCGAGCCGGGGCGCAGGCGCGGGCCGACGTGCTCGAGCACCGTGGCCGTCGAGGAGTAGAGGTCGGCGTCGAGGTGCAGGAGGTCGACCGGCTCCGGGTGCTCGGCGAGGAACCCGGGCAGCGTGTCGGCGAACCAGCCGACGACGAGCTCGGCGCCCGGCACCTCGGGCGGCTCGGCGTCGTCGAAGGTCCCGGCGCCGAACCCGGCGCGCCAGTGCTCGGGCAGGCCCTGGAACGAGTCGAAGCCGTGCACGCGGCCGTCGGCGCGGGACGCGGCGATCGCCCGCAGCGTGGTGCCCGAGTAGACGCCGAACTCGAGGGCCAGCCCACCGCGCCGCGGTGCGACCTCGAGGGCGTGCGCCAGCGTCGCCGCGGGAGTCGGGAACGTGCGGGCCCCGGGCATGGCCTCCCGGACGAAGCGCGCACTGCTCGTGACGGCGTCGCGCTCGCCGGCGGCGATCATGTCGCGGCGGTCGCGGATCTCCCGGGCCACGGTGTCGTGCCGCAGGTGCGCGACCTCCTCGCGCAGCGCCTCGAGCGTGGCCCCGAGCCCCCGCACCTCGGCCTCGAGGGCGTCCAGGCGGGGGCTGACGCCGCGCTCGACGGCGCGGACCAGCCGGACGTTCACGGCGTGGCGCAGGCGGGAGAGGCGGGAGGTCACGCGAGCCATGGAATCGGACACGGCGGGGCGCGTCGAGAGGTCGTCGCGGACCGGTCGGCAGCGGCCGACGAGGGGTCACCCGGTCGAGCTACGCGCGCGTGACCGGCGCGTCCGCGCCCGGTGCGGCCGGCGCACGACGAGCGGTCGGGGACGTGCGCCGGGTCGCCGCCAGCGCCATCGCCGTGTGCCCGATCCCGAGCATGACCATGGTCGCCACGCCGTAGGGCCAGTAGATGTGGCTGGTCAGGAACGACCAGGCGCCGACGACCGCGAACAGCGCGCCGACACCGGCCAGCAGGCGCCAGAGGCCCGGCGCCGCGACGAGCGCGAGGACGGCGGCGAGCACCGTCGCGGCCAGGTAGGCGTACGACCCGTTGATGCCGAGCGCGTCGGCGATCTCGAACAGCGCCGCGACCCACGGGCCCGGGCCGACGCGCATGGTCTCGTGGCCGCCGCCGATGCCGGCCAGGGCGTCGAGCGCGCCGTAGAAGACGGCGTAGACGAGGCCGAGCACGATCACGAGGCCCTCGAGGACCTTGCCGGCCACGCCCGCCGGCTTCGCGGCCCGCACCACCGCCCACGGCCCGAGCGCCAGCAGCGGGAAGAGCACGAGGCCGATGACGTGGAGATCGCGCCACCACGGCGCCGACTCCGGCGTGAGCACCGGCGGGTGGTAGCTCCCGAGGACGGCGAGGGCCAGGGCCGGGAGGGCGGTGGCCAGGACAGCCGTCGTCGGACGCATCGGCGCCATCCTGGCAAACGGAGCATTGTGCGCGTGTACGGCGCCCGACTGCCACCCTTTGTCATCGTCAGGACGGGTGAATCGACCGCTCCTCGCCCGATCGGGTGGCCTCGCCGAGATCTTGTCGCTTTGCGTGGTCGCCAGGTGCTCCACTGACCGGGTGACAGCGGTCGACCGGGCGACGAGGTGACGCTCCTCGCGGGCGCGCTCGCGGTCCTGGCCGCCCTGCTCTTCGCGATCGCGTCCGTCGCCCAGCGCGGCGCCGCCGCCGACGTCCCCGACGACGAGGCCCGGGGCGGCCGCCTGATCCTGCGCCTCGTGCGCTCCCCGCGCTGGTGGGCGGGCACGGTGGGCGACACCGGCGGCTTCGTCGTCCAGGCCGCGGCGCTCGGGGTGGGCTCGCTGCTGCTCGTCCAGCCGCTGCTCGTCACCACCGTGCTGTTCGCGCTGCCCCTCGAGGCGCGCCTCACCGGACGGCGCATCGGGCGCAGCGAGGTGCGGTGGGCCCTCGTGCTCGTCGCGGCGCTCGCCCTGTTCGTCGTGATCGGGGAACCCACCGCCGGCCGCGACCGCGCGCCGCTGCACCACTGGCTGCCCGCGCTGGTGGTGCTGCTCGTCGTGCTCGCCGGGTGCGTGCTGCTGGCCGGCCGCAAGCGCGGCCCGCGCCGGGCGGCGCTGCTCGCGGTGGCGACCGGCCTCGCCTACGGCCTGGTCGCGGCGCTGACGAAGTCGGTCGTCGACGCGCTGGGCGACGGCCCCGTCGAGCTGCTGACCTCCTGGGAGACGTGGGCGCTGGTCGTCGCCGTGCTCGGCGGCACGCTGCTGCAGCAGGCGGCGTTCGGCGCCGGCCCGCTCGCGGCGTCGCTGCCCGCGGTGACCGTGGGGGAGCCGATCGTCGCCGCGGTGCTCGGCGTCGTCGTGCTCTTCGAGCAGGTCCGCGCCGACGGCCCCGAGTGGTTCCTCATCGGCCTGCTGGTGGTGCTCATGGTCGTCGCCACCGCGGCCCTCTCGCGCTCGTCGGCCGCGTCCGCGGCGACACCCGACCCCGCCGATCGTGAGGTGGCGACCCCGTGACGATTGACCTGTCGCTCGACATCGAGGCCCGGGCCGGCGCCGCGTGGATGCTCGGCTCGTTCGTCGTCGTCTTCCTCGCCACGCGGGTGATCGTGCGGATGATCCGCGCCGGGAAGGGCCCGTTCCGCAACCAGGCCGTGGGCGGGGTCCACCTGCACCACCTGGTGCACGGCATCTTCCTCATGCTGCTCGCGGGCGTCGGCGAGTTCACCTACCAGCCCGACCCGCCGTGGCTCTACGTCCTCGCCGCCGCGTTCGGCGCGGGCGCCGCGCTCACCCTCGACGAGTTCGCGCTCTGGCTGCACCTCTCCGACGTCTACTGGGAGCGCGAGGGGCGCATCTCCGTGGACGCCGTGCTCGTCGTCGGCGCGCTGATGGCCCTGCTCGTCGTCGGCGCCAACCCGTTCGACTCCAGCACCGCCGACGGGGTCGAGGCCCTCGTCGCGACGATCGTGATCAACGGCCTGATCGCCGTCATCGCGCTGTTCAAGGGGCGCCCGCTGCTCGGGCTGCTCGGGCTGCTGGTGCCCCTGGTGGCCCTGTTCGGCGCGGTGCGCCTGGCCCGCCCGACCTCGCCGTGGGCGCGCTGGCGCTACCCCGAGGGGTCGAAGAAGGCCGCGCGCAGCAGGCGGCGGTTCCCCGAGCGCGAGCGGCGGCGCTGGGACGCGATGGTCGAGGCGATCGCGGGTCGGCCGAACGAGGACGAGACCCCCGCGGCCGAGACCCCGGCGACCCCCGCGACCCGAACGACCCCCACGACCCCGGAGCCCGACGTCGCGCCGCGTGAGCAGGAGGGAGCACGCTGACATGGACGCCCCCACGGACACGCCGGTGCACCCCGAGCCACCGGACGACCCCGAGGGTCATGACGACCACGGCGTCCACCTCGGCCAGCAGGACTTCCGCGCGGCGAAGCTCGCGGCCCGCCGGGCGGCGGGGGAGACCGAGCCCTACCGGTGGCCGGTCGGCAGCGGGAAGAACACGGCCCTCGCCGACATCCGCACCGCCCACGCCGACCTGGCGCCGGACACCGTCACCGACGACGAGGTCTCGGTCGCCGGACGCCTCACGGGTCTGCGCCGCCAGGGCGGCCTGAGCTTCGGCACGCTGCGCGACCGCACCGGCGCGATCCAGCTCTTCGTCGACACCGCGGTCGTCGGGCACGAGGCCCACGTCGCGATCGACGACCTCGACCGCGGCGACTGGGTCGGCGTCCGCGGCCGGGTCATGACGACGAAGCGCGGCGAGCTCTCGCTCCGCGTCGAGGAGTGCGCCCTGCTGGCGAAGGCGCTGCGGCCCCCGGCCGGCGGGCACCACGGCCTCGCCGACGTCGAGACGCGCTACCGCCAGCGCTACGCCGACCTGCAGGTCAACGAGCGCACCCGTGAGATCTTCCGCGTCCGGCACGCCGCGGTGCGCGCGATCCGGAACCACCTCGCCGAGCAGGGCTTCACCGAGGTCGAGGGCCCGGTGCTGCAGAGCATCCAGGGCGGGGCGTCGGCGCGGCCGTTCGTCACCCACCACAACGCGCTCGACCTCGACATGTACCTGCGCATCGCGCTCGAGCTGCACCTCAAGCGACTGATCGTCGGGGGGATGGAGCGCGTCTTCGAGCTCGGGCGGGTGTTCCGCAACGAGGGCGTCGACACCCGGCACAACCCCGAGTTCACGATGCTCGAGGCCTACCAGGCCTTCGCGGACTACCACGACATGATGGACCTGACCGAGGGCATGGTCGTCGCCGCCGCGCACGCCGCCCTCGGCGACGACCTGACGGTCCGCTACCAGGGCCAGGAGATCGACGTCCGGCCGCCTTGGCCGCGCCGGCGCTTCGCCGACATGATCACCGAGAAGACCGGCGCGGTGATGCACCCCGAGATGCCGATCGACGAGGCCCGCCGGATCCTCGACGGCCTCGGGATCGCGTGGGAACAGGGCTGGGGCGCGGGCCGCCTCATGAAGGAGGTCTACGACGAGCGCGTCCAGCACGACGTCGTCGGCCCCGTCTTCTGCATCGACTACCCGCGCGAGGTCTCGCCGCTGGCGCGCGCGCACCGCGAGGACCCCGCCTACAGCGAGCGCTTCGAGCTGATCGTCGCCGGCTTCGAGCTCTGCAACGCCTACTCCGAGCAGAACGACCCCGTCGAGCAGATGGCCGCGTTCGAGTCCGAGGCGCAGGCCAAGCGGGACGGCGACCCCGAGGCCGGCGACATCGACCTCGACTACGTCCGCGCCCTCGAGTACGGCATGCCGCCCACCGGCGGGCTCGGCATCGGCATCGACCGGCTCGTGATGCTCCTGGCCAGCGTCGACTCGATCCGCGAGGTCATCCTCTTCCCGACCCTGCGCCCCGAGTTCGCGCCGCCGCCCGGCGGCGGGCCCGGCGGCGCCCACCGCCCGGTGCTGCCGCCGACACCGATGCCGGCCGCGGCGCTCGCACCCCCGGCCCCGGCGGCGCCGGTGGCCGTGGCGTCGGCGGCACCCGACGAGGGTCCCCCGAAGCGGCCGTGGGTGGTCACGCTGATCGCCGGGCTCACCGCGCTCGCCGGCCTGCTGCACCTGCTGGTGCACATGCCGATCGTCCACCAGCGCCTCGGCGACCGGGTCAGCCTCGACCTGGTCCCGCCGTGGTTCGCGGTCACCGGGCACGTGCTCTCGGCGGCCATCGGGCTGCTGCTGATCCTGCTCGCCGACCAGCTCGCGAAGCGCAAGCAGGCGGCCTGGCGGGTGGCCGTGGCGCTCTCGGCGCTGGCCGTGGTCGCGCACATCCTCAAGGGCCCGCACCAGGTGGGCCTCGCGATCAGCGTCGCGCTGCTGGTGCTGCTCGTCGTCGCGCGCCGGAACTTCCGCGCGCCGGCCGACCCGCCGTCGCTGCTGCGGCTGGTGCGGTTCGTGCCGCTGTACCTGGCCTGCGTGCTGGCGTTCGGCTTCGTCTCGCTCGGCCTGCAGAGCGGGCGGATGACGCCGTCGCTGACCGTCCTCGGCGGCCTCGAGACGATCCTCGGCGGGCTGGTCGGGATCGACGGCCCGTACACGTTCGACCGGCGGGTGTTCGCCGAGACCTTCCCCGCCGCGCTGCTCGCGCTCGGCGTCGTCGGGCTCGTCGTCTTCCTCGTGCTGCTCTTCCGCCCGCTCACGGCCCGCGACCCGCACACCCGCGACGACTGGAGCCGCGCCGAGACGCTGGTGCACACCTACGGCTGGGACACGCTCGCGGCGTTCGCGCTGCGCGACGACAAGAGCTTCTTCTTCGGCTCCGACGGCCGGGCGATGATCGCCTACACCTACCTCGGCGGCTACGCGCTCGCGGCGGGCGACCCGATCGGCGACGAGGCCTCGCTGCCCGCCGTCGTCGACGAGTTCCTCGCGATGTGCGCCCAGCGCGCCTGGACCCCGGCGTTCCTGGCCGCCCGCGAGGAGGACACCCGCGAGGGCGGGCTGCTCGCCTCGCGCGGCTTCCGGTCGTTCTACCTGGGCGACGAGGCGATCATCGACTGCCCCGCGTTCACGCTCGAGGGCCGCGAGCGCAAGAGCGTGCGCGCCGCGGTGCGCCGGGTCGAGCGCACCCACCGGTTCCAGCTGATCGCCGAGTCGGCCGCGTCGCCGAAGCTCGTGGAGGCGCTCAACGCGATCTCGGAGAAGTGGCGCGGCAAGAACCCCGAACGCGGCTTCACGATGTCGCTCTCGCAGGACATCACCGGCTCGGCCGCCAACAGCGACTTCCTGCTCTGCGTCGCCCTGGACGCCGACGGGGTGCCGGGCGGGTTCCTGCGCCTCGTGCCCGCGTACGGCGGACCCGCCACCGGCACGACGTTCGGCTACACGCTCGACCTCATGCGCCACGACCCCGGCGCGCCCAACGGCATGACCGAGTTCCTCATCGCGAAGAGCGCGCTGGCGCTGGCCGAGCGGGGCGTGACGCGCCTGTCGATGAACTTCGCGATGTGGGGGCGGCTGTTCGCGGAGGACGTGCCGTTCACCGCCACGCAGAAGCTCGCGCGCCGCGCGGTGGGCGTGCTCAACCCGTTCTTCCAGGTCCGCTCGCTGCACGACTTCAACGCGAAGTTCGGCCCGCAGTGGCTGCCCCGGGTGCTCGCCTACCGCAGCCCGGCCGACCTGCCGCGCGTCGGGCTGCTCTACGCGGGCGCGGAGGGCTTCCTAGCCGTGCCGGGCCTCGGGCCGATGTTCGTGCCGGCCGCGGTGGGCGGCGCGCCCTCCCCGTCGGGTGAGCCGTCGGGCGAGGCACCCACAGCGACCGCGGCATGAGCGTCATCGAGCGCCACCCCCGGCGCACGCGCGGCAACGGGTTCGGCGACGTCGTCCTCGTCGTGGTGCTCGTCGCGATGGCGCTGGCCGTGGTCGTGGTGGTCGTCGTCCTCGCCGACGCGAGCGGGAAGAAGACGCCGCAGGGCCCGCGCGGCGCGGGCGCGCTGGACGCGCTGCAGGCCGACATCACCGCGTCCGGCCTCGTCGTGTGCTCGCGCACCGACCTGCCCGACCCGCTGGCCACCGACGCCGTGGCCGCCCGCACCCTGGTCGTGGCGGTGCAGTGCCGGGACGGCGAGACGGCCACGGTGCAGGCCGACGCCTTCGCCGACGACGCCGACCGCGACGCGGCGGCGCGCAGCATCTCGGGGGTCGGGCGCCCGCGCGCGTCGTCGACGGTGCGCACGTACGGCGACCTCGTGGTGGTCGTGCAGGGCGGCGCGGAGGACGTGGTGGCCGACCGCATCGACGCGGTGCTGCTCGCGAAGGGCGCGGCGTGAAGCTCGGCGTCCTCGCCCTGGCGATGATCAACATCGCGGCGATCGTCAGCGTGCGCAACCTGCCGGTGATGGCCGAGTACGGCTGGTCGATGCTGGCGCTGTTCGCGCTCTCGATCGTCGTGTTCCTGGTGCCGATCGCCATGGTCGCCGCCGAGCTCGGCACCGGCTGGCCGCGCGACGGCGGGGTCTACGCGTGGGTCAAGGAGGCCTTCGGCGAGCGCGCGGGCTTCCTCGCGGTCTGGTGCGACTACGCCGAGAACGTCGCCTGGTTCCCCACGGTGCTCTCGTTCATGGCCGCGAGCCTCGCCTACGCGCTCGACCCCTCGCTCGCGACCGACAAGGTCTTCCTCGTCGTGGTCATGCTCGCGTTCTTCTGGGCCACGACGATCGTGAGCCTGCGCGGGGTCGGCACGTCGTCGTGGATCGGCTCGGTCGGCACGGTCGCCGGCTCGATCGTCCCGGCGATCGGCGTCGTCGTCCTCGCGGCCGCGTACCTGGCCCAGGGCAACCCGAGCGAGATCCCGTTCTCGGCCGGCGCCCTCGTGCCCGACGTCGAGCTGAACAACCTGGCCTTCCTCGGCGGGATCATCCTGCTGTTCACCGGCATGGAGATGGCGGGCTTCCACGCCCGCGAGACCCGCGACCCGGGGCGCACGGTGCCGCGCGCGATCGCCCTGTGTGTCGGGGTCGTCGTGGTGTTCTCGGTGCTCGGCTCGCTCTTCCTCGCGATGGTCGTGCCCGCGAGCGAGATCAGCCTGGTCTCCGGGACGATGGAGCTGTTCAGCCGCGTGCTCGACCGGCTCGGCGTCGGGTGGGCGGTCGCCCCGCTCGCGCTGGTCGTCGCGTTCGGCGGGGTCGCGCACCTCGCGCCGTGGATCCTCGGGCCGGCGAACGGCGTGGCCGCGGTCGCCGAGTCCGGGTCGGTGCCGGCGCGGGTCGGGCGGCGCAACGCCCGCGGCGTGCCGGTGACCCTGCTGCTGCTCCAGGGCGCGGCCGGCACGGTCTTCACGCTGCTGTTCCTGTTCGTGCCCAGCGTGAGCACGTCGTACTGGATGCTCTCCGCGGTCACCGCCCAGATCGTGATCATCATGTACGCGCTGATGTTCGCGGCGGTCGTGCGCCTGCGCCACACCCGCCCCGACGTGCCGCGGCCCTACCGGATCCCCGGCGGCCTGCCCGGCGTGTACGCGGTCGGCGGGATCGGGCTGCTCGGCTGCCTCGTCGCGTTCGTGCTCGGGTTCGTGCCGCCGGGCCAGCTCGCCACCGGCGACCCCGTCGTCTACGTGGGCCTGCTCGCCGTCGCGGTCGTGGTGCTCTCGGCGCCGCCGTTCGTGTTCGCGGCGCTGGCGCGGCGGCGGGCCCGCCGCGACGACGAGCTGGTGCCGGCGTGACCGTCGACAGCGTCGGCGAGATCGACATCACGACCGACTCGTTCCTGGGCGCCGGCGGCGTCATCGCCCTGCTGGTGGTCGTCGGGCTCGCGCTCGTCATGCGCAACCGGCTCGGCCGCATCACCCGGGTCGGGAAGGTCGCGCTCGCCTCGGTGATCACGATCCTGGTGCTGATCGGCTCCGGGGCGAGCGTCAACGCGCACTTCGACTACTTCCGCACCCTCGGCGACGTGCTCGGGCTGCCGCCGTCGGACGAGGTGGAGCTCGCGGCGCTGCTGGCGCGCACCGACCGTCCCGACCGCGGGGTGGTCACGACGATCGAGCTGCCCGGCAAGGAGTCGGGGTTCACCGGGCGGCCGGCGATGGTGTGGGTGCCGCCGGCGTGGTTCGCCCGCCCGCGCCCGACGCTGCCGGTGCTCATGCTGCTGCACGGCACCCCCGGCACGCCGCAGGACTGGCTCGACGGCGGTCAGGCCGGCGCGACCGCCGACGAGTACGCGGCCGCGCACGGCGGGACCGCGCCGATCCTCGTCATGCCCGACGTCAACGGCACGATCGACGGCGACACCGAGTGCGTCGACGGCCCCGACGGCCGGGTGGAGACCTACCTGACCGCCGACGTCCCGCGGTTCGTCCAGGACGTGTTCCACGCCGCGGCGCCCGGACGGACCTGGGCCGTCGCCGGCCTGTCCGAGGGCGGGTCGTGCTCGCTGATGCTCGCGCTGCGCCACCCCGACCTCTTCGGGACCTTCGGCGACTACGCCGGGCTCGCGGGGCCGCGCGCCGGGGACACGAACGCCGACACCGACTCCGCGGTGGCCCAGCTCTTCGGCGGCTCGCGGCAGGCGTTCCTCGCCCACGAGCCGGCCGCGCTGCTCGCCGGGCGCCGGTATCCCGGGCTCGGCGGCTGGTTCGAGGTGGGCGACGCCGACCCGGAGCCGTCCGCCGCCGCCGAGACGATCGTGCCCGCGGCCCGGCGGGCGGGGATCGCGACGTGCGAGGTCGTCGTCCCCGGCGCCGGGCACACGTTCGTGCTGTTCTCCCAGGCGTTCTCCGACTCCCTGCCCTGGATCGCCGGGCGCCTCGGCGCGGGGCCGGCGGTGCCCAGCTGCCCCTGAGCTACGCGAGCAGCCCCCACCGTGCGGCGCTGCGGGCGGCGGCCGCCCGGTTGCGGGCCTCCGTCTTGGCCAGCACGTGCTCGACGTGGGTCGCGACGGTGCGCGGGCTGATCCCGAGCCGCGCGCCGATCTCCGGGTTGCTCAGCCCGTGGCCCACCCCGTCGAGGACCTCCAGCTCCCGCACGGTCAGCCCGGCGGGCGGGTCCGCCTCGCGGTGCAGCACGAGCACCCCGCGGGCGGTGGCGTGCAGCTCGACGCCGACGACGTCCCCGGAGCCCGCGAGGAGCAGCAGGGGACCGGGCGGGGGCGCGCCGGCGAGCACCCGGTCGACGAGGTCGGCCAGCGGCGACGGCGGGTGCACGAGGTCGGGCCGCGCGCCGGCCGAGAGCACGTCGACGCGCCCCGCCCGCCCCACGAGGAGCCCGTGGGTGCCGTCGGCGCCGAGCGTCGCCGTGCGGGCCGTCGGCGTCGGGACGGGGTCGAGCGCGGCGGCGAGGTCGGGGGCGAGCAGCTCGAGCAGGGCGACCGTGTCGTCGTCGGGGTGTCGGGCGTCGAGCGTGCTGGCGTTGAGCATGCCGACGTAGCGGTCGTCGGCGGCGAAGAGGCAGAGCGTCACGCCGTCACGGAACCCCTGCGGGTCGATGATCCGCTCGAAGATCTCGCCGCGGCGCCGCCGCTGCTCGAGGTCGCGGACCCGCACCGCCTGCCGTCCCTCGCGGACCAGGGAGAACAGCCGGTCGGTGTGCATCCGGGTGTCGATGAGGACGTCGATCGCGGCGGGGTAGGACGACGCGAGCGTGCGGTGCCCACCCGTGGTCGGGTCCCACAGCGAGAGCGAGACGCAGTCGGCGGGCACGACCTCGCCGAGACCCGCGAGCACGGCTCGGGCGGCGCCCGGGGACCGGCTCCCGTGACGCCGGAGGAACGACCGCAGCTCGCGAGCAGCGGCGACCGCGGACATACCTCACGAAGCTACGCGGCGCGCAGGCCGCGTGACCAGCGGATCCGTCATCCGACCGATGTCCTCGGCGGCGGTCCGGCCCACGATCCGCACCATGACACCCGAGGAGTACGCCGAGCTGGACGCCACCGGCCTGGCCGCGCTGCTGAGCAAGGGCGAGGTCGGCGCCGACGAGGTGCGCGACGCCGCGATCGCCGCGCTGGACGCCGTGAACCCCCGCCTGAACGCGCTCGTCGGCGAGCGCTTCGACGCGCCGCTCGAGCACGCCGCGGACGGCCCGTTCGCCGGCGTCCCGTTCGCGATCAAGGACCTGATCGTCCACGCCGAGGGCGTGCCGCAGCGGGCGGGGACGCGCCTGCTCGGCGACGGCGTGCCGATGCCCGCCGACACCCACCTCATGACCCGCTTCCGCCGGGCCGGGCTCGCGACCCTCGCGCTCACCGCCACCCCGGAGCTCGGGTTCAACGCGACCACCGAGTCGGTGGCGACCGGCGCGGTGCACAACCCCTGGGACACCACCCGCAGCCCCGGCGGCTCGTCCGGTGGCTCGGCGGCGCTCGTCGCGGCGCGGGCGCTGCCGGCCGCGCACGCCAACGACGGCGGCGGCTCGATCCGCATCCCCGCGGCGGCCTGCGGGCTCGTCGGCCTCAAGCCCAGCCAGGGACGCACCTCGCCGGGCCCCGACTACGCGGACCCGCTGCTCGGCATGGGCGTCGAGTTCGCCGTGACCCGCACCGTGCGCGACACCGCGGGCCTGCTCGACGCCGTCCACGGGTACGAGCCGGGCGACCGCTACCTGCTCCCCGACCCGGTGCGGCCCTACGCCGACGAGGTCACCGCCGGAGGCCGCCCGCTGCGCGTGGCGCTGTGGACCACGCCGTTCTCCGGCGGCGGATCGGTCGACCCCCGCTGCACGCAGGCGACCGAGGCGGCCGCGCGCACGCTCGAGGGACTGGGCCACACCGTGGAGATCGCCGGCCCGGAGCTCGACGCGGCGGCCTTCGACGACGCCAACCTCGTCGCCTGGACGAGCTTCCTCGCCGACGGCGTCGACGTGCTCGCCGGCGCGCTCGGCGTCGAGCCGGGCCCCGACACCCTCGAGGCGGCGACGCTCGCCTGCGCCGAGTACGGCCGGGGCCTGCGGGCCGGCGACCTGTACGCCGCCGACCGCGTCTTCAACGCGACCCGCCGCGCCGTCGCCGCGTTCCACCAGCGCTACGACGTGATCCTCACGCCGACGATGAACGTGCCCAACACGCCGCTCGGGTACCTCGACCAGGACGACCCCTCGCGCGACGCCCGCGGCTGGTACGACCACATCTTCTCGACCGCGGGCTTCACGGCGCTGTCGAACATGACCGGCAACCCGGCGATCTCGCTGCCGCTCGGGCGCACCGAGGAGGGCTGGCCGATCGGGGTGCAGGTCGTCGGTCCGTACGGCGGGGAGTCGACGCTGATCGCGCTCGCCGCCGACCTCGAGCGGGCGCAGCCGTGGGCGGCGCACCGCCCGCCGCTCGCCACCTGATCGAGGGACCCGCGCGGGCGGACCGGGCTGGCACCGTGGCCGGATGGCGCCCGAGGAGTCCGTCGACGACCTGCCGCGGCTGCGCCCCCCGACACCGAGGGAACAGCGGATCACCGTGGCCGCCGCGGCCGGGCTGGCCCTGGTGGGCGTGGCGGGCGCGCTGTGGCTGCGGCCGTCCGGTCAGCTCGCGTGGGTGACCGTGCTCGCCGGCCTGCTCATGGCGGGCGGCGTGGTGTCGGCGCTGCTCACCCTGCGCACGCCGCGGATCGACCACTACGCGGGCCCGTCGCTCAACGGCCTGTCGCGCGAGGAGCGGCGCGACGTCCGGCAGGCGGTCCGGCGGGGCGAGTGGCCGTCCGACGAGCACCGGGGCAAGGCCCTGACCTGGATCACGGAGGCCCTGCGCCGGCCGCTGGCGTCGACCGCCTACCTGTTCCTCGCCGGCTGGCTGATGATCACGTCCGCCGATCCCGAGCTGTCCTGGTTCACGGCCGTCGTCGCGCTCGCGGCCGTCGTCGGGGCCGTCGCCTTCCACGTCCGGCGGCGCAGCCTGCTCCACGGTGCGGAGCGGCTGGTCGGGTCGACCGCCTGACCGGTCAGGTCACGGGGAGCTTCTCAAGCGCCGCCTGCAGGGTCTTCTGCGCCTCGTCGCCGAGGCTCCCGAGCGCCGGCACGAGCAGCGGGGTGGCGAGCTTCGCGACGCCGTGGAAGGTGAACGTCGCGGTGTAGGTCAGCGTCGTGCCGGGCCCGTCGGCGGTGAGGGCCAGGTCGTCCTCGCTGGTCACCGTCTTGTTGCGGCCGACGATGCGCAGGTGGCCGGGGTCGTCGCGCTCGAGGGTGTAGATCAGCGTGGTCTCGCGACCGCGGAACTCGGAGACGTTGCGCCACTGCTTGCCCACGCCGATCGGGGCGTCGTCGACGGGGGTGCACGAGATCGTGCCGGCGTCCCACTCCTCGGCGTGGGTGAAGTCGCGCAGGTAGGCCTGCACGGTGCCGACGGGGGCGGGCGAGTGCACGGTGCGCGTCACGGTGGGCATGGCGTGCGGATACCCCGACCCGCCGGCACCCACCGCCCCGGCTACCGTCGGTCGCATGGCTGTGGAACCGGACCTCGTCGTCGTCGGCTCGGGCTTCTTCGGCCTGACCGTGGCCGAGCGGGCCGCCACCGAGCTCGGCAAGCGTGTCCTGGTGGTCGAGCGCCGCTCCCACCTCGGCGGGAACGCCTACTCGGAGCCCGACCCGGAGACCGGGATCGAGGTCCACCGCTACGGAGCGCACCTGTTCCACACCTCGAACAAGCGCGTGTGGGACTACGTCAACCGCTTCACCGACTTCACCGGCTACCAGCACCGCGTCTTCACGATCTACCAGGGCCGCGTCTACCCGATGCCGGTCAACCTGGCGACGATCTGCGAGTACGCCGGCCGCGCGATGACGCCCGACGAGGCGCGCGCCTGGGTGGCCGAGCACGCCGCCGAGATCGACGTCGCGGACGCGGAGAACTTCGAGGAGAAGGGCGTCGCGCTGGTCGGCCGCCCGCTCTACGAGGCGTTCTTCGAGGGCTACACGGCCAAGCAGTGGCAGACCGACCCCAAGAACCTCCCGGCGTCGATCGTGTCGCGCCTGCCGGTGCGCTACACCTTCGACAACCGGTACTTCTCCGACACCTACGAGGGCCTGCCGGTCGACGGCTACACGGCCTGGCTCGAGCGGATGGCCGACCACCCGAACATCGAGGTCCTCCTCGACACCGACTGGTTCGACCTGCGCGACCGGCTGTCGGCCGACGTCCCGACGGTCTACACCGGCCCGCTCGACCGCTACTTCGACTACAGCGAGGGCGAGCTCGGCTGGCGCACGCTGGACTTCGAGCCCGAGGTCCTCACCACCACCGGCGACTACCAGGGCACGCCGGTGATGAACTACGCCGACCGGGGCGTCCCGTTCACGCGCATCCACGAGTTCCGGCACTTTCACCCGGAGCGCACGTCCTACCCCAAGGACAAGACGATCATCGTCCGCGAGTACTCGCGCTTCGCGCAGCACGGCGACGAGCCGTACTACCCGATCAACACCCCCGAGGACCGCGCCAAGCTCGAGCGCTACCGCGAGCTCGCCCGCAAGGAGGCGACCAACCGGCGCGTGCTCTTCGGCGGGCGTCTCGGGACGTACAAGTACCTGGACATGCACATGGCCATCGGGTCCGCGCTCACCCTGTTCGACAACCGCATCGCGCCGTGGTTCACCGAGGGTGCGTCGTTCGACGGTGCGGACCTCGCCGAGGCCTGAGGTCGTCACCCTTTCGGCCGCGTCGTCCGGTCCGATGATTCCGTAGCGTCACGGCCTTCACGTCGATCATCGACCGGAGGCCCGCCGTGTCCGCTCCCCTGTCCCCCGTCCGGCGGCGCTCCGCTGCCGGTGTCCTGGCGATGCTGTCGTGCGCGGCGGTGCTGACGTTGTCGGCGTGCGACACCAGTGGTGAGTCGGCCCCGTCCGGCGGCGGCTCGGGCGGACACGAGAGCGGCCACACGGAGCACAGCGGCACGCCGCACCCGTCGTCGACCCACCACACCGCCCCGACCTCGAGGCCCTCCGAGTACAACCCGGCCAACTGCCCGACCGGCCTGGTCTGCTCGACGCCGACGCCCTGATCGTTGCCGTTCCGTGACCTTCGTGGGGACCTGACCTGGCCTTTTCGGGGCGGCGTTGTCGGGGGTCGGGCCTAGCGTTCTCGGTGTGAGCATCGACCACGACCTGGGGTGCGGCCTGGCCGGGCTGGCGGGTCGTGAGCCGGATGCGGGTCTGGTGGCCGAGCTCGACGGGGTCGACCCGACTTTGTTGACCGGGGAGGACCTGGCGGCCTATGTGCGGGCCCGCTGGCGGGTGCACAACCGGGCCGAGGCCCAGCTGCTGGCCGGGCTGCGCGAGCTCGGCACCGCGCAGGACGGGCACACCGGGCGGCTGGCGAGCTCGGATGAGTTCTCCGGCGACGAGGTCGCCGCGGTGCTGGGCTGCTCGCGCACCGCGGCGTCGGCGCGCCTGGATCTGGCCGATGACCTGTGCGTGCGGCTGCCGGCGCTGGGTCGGGCGTTGTGGGACGGGCGCCTCGACGAGCCGAAGGTCCGCGCGATCGGCGAGCTGACCCGGGACCTGGCCGACGATCATGCCCGGCTGGCGGTGGCGGTGGTGCTGCCCGAAGCCCAGGGGCTGCCGGTGATGGCGTTGCGGGAGCGGGTCGCCGAGGTGGTGCTCGACATCGACCCGGAGTGGGCGGAGCGGCGTCGTCGGCGGGCGGAGTCGCGGGGCCGGGTGGATCTCACGATGAACCCCTCGGGGACCGCGACGTTGGCGGTGGTGGACGCCCCCGCGGCGGAGGGGATCGCGTCGATGTCGCGGATCGAGGCGCTGGCCGCGGTGGTGCGGGGGCTGGGGGTGCTGACCCCGATCACGTTGTTGCGTCGTCAGGTCGGTACCCGGCTGCTCGACGGCTCGACCGCGGGCATGACCGACACCGAGGTCGCCGAACTCCTCGCCGCCGAGTACCACGCCAACACCCCGCCCGACCCCGACGACCCCGACGGTGGTGACGACCCCGACGGTGGTGACGACCCCGACGACGACGGGCCTGACAGTGGGCCGGACGACGGCGGGCCGGACGACGGCGGGCTGGACGACCATGGTCCGGACGACAGCGGGCCGGACGACAGCGGGCCGGCCAACGGGTCGTGTACCGGCGAGGTCGAGCCGTCGGTGCCGGCGCCTCGGTCGCCGGGAGAGCAGGGCGGGCAGGGCGAGCAGGGAGAGCAGGGTGCACTCGACCTGCTGGGCCTGCCTGCGCTGCCCGACGTGTCGCTGCCGGCCGCCGAGCCCGAGGCCCGGGCCGGGCGCCTGCGCCTGGGCACCGTGGAGGTCCGGCTCCGGCTGTCGACCGCGCTCGGGCTCGACGAACACCCCGCGACCGTCCCCGGCTACGGCGCAGTCTCCGCGATCGTGGCCCGCCACCTGATCGCCGCCCGCCACCACGGCGAATGGCGCATCGTGCTCACCGACCCCGGCGGGCACCTCCACCACGTCCTGCTCGCCCGCCGCCGACCCGAACGACCACCCAGCCCCCGCGGCCGACATCGGGCGCGGGGGCGGGCACCGGGCGCGACCCGGACCGGCGCGATCGTCGAACTCCAGGTTCCGACGACACTGCTCGCCGCCCTCGACCCCACCGACCACCCCGCATGGGCACCGCTGCTGGCCGAGCTCCAACAACGCCTCACCGACCTGACCGCTTCGGGGATGCTCGGGCGCCCACCCGACGCCGACCACGGCCCCGACCTGTGGACCCGGCGCCGCGCCGGCGCCGAGACCGAACGCTGGATCCGCGCCCGCGACCGGGCCTGCGTCGCCCCCTGGTGCCGCAGCCGCGCGCACCGCGCCGAGATCGACCACACCCGCGAGCACGCCTCCGGCGGCCCGAGCCTGTCCTGGAACCTCGGCACCTGGTGCACCCACGACCACCGCGCCAAACACCTCGCCGGCTGGACCGTGCGCCAACCCCTGCCCGGCTGGTTCGTCATCCGCACCCGCGCCGGTGTCACCCACACCACCAGCCCACCGCAGATCCTCCGACCACTGCCCGGGCCCCGGCCCACCGCCGGGCCCCGGCCCCTGCCCCACGACGGCCGGCCCGACACCGGGCCCGACGCCGACCCCGGCGACGACGACCCCGACGAACCCGGCTGGCGTGACAAGTTCGCCGCCGCGTTCGCCGCCAAGTTCGGCACCCGCCGCACCGCGCTGGCCGTGACACCGGCACCGGCATCGTCTTTCGACCCCGACGACCCGACGCCCTTCTGAAGAGCCGTCGGCGGGCCACCCCGCGCACTAGCTGAAGTCGATCTCCCCGCTGCGCGTGCGCTTGAGCTCCGTGAACCCCGGTGTTCCCGCCAGCAGGATCGCGCCGTCGAAGGCGTCGAGCGCCGCCTGCCCGCGCGGCACCGCCTCGAGCACCGGACCGAAGAACGCGACGGGGCCGCGCGCGGTCGTGACGTGCAGCGTCGGGGTGCCGACGTCGAGGCCGACCGGGGCCATCCCCTCGTCGTGGCGGGCGCGGACGTCGTCGTCGAGGTCAGTGACGTCGGCAGCGGCGTAGAGGCCGGCCGCGTCGAGGTCGGCGTCGGCCAGCTCCTCGCAGACCTCGCGCAGCACCCGGTCGCGCCCGCGCAGGCCCTCGTCGTGGAACCGGGTTCCGAACGCCGCGACGAACGTCGCCCAGGCGTCGTCCCCGCGCGCCGCGACCAGCCGCGCCCCGACCCGCACGGGACGCCAGGCGCTGTCCTCGCCGCGCTCGGGGGCGACCGGGTCTTCCCCGTTGAGGACGGCGAGGCTCATCCGCCGCACGTCGAGGGCGAGCGGGCGCTGCCGGGCGACCTCGCGCAGCCAGCGCAGCGCGAGCCACGCGAAGGGGCAGACGGGGTCGACGTACACCGCTACGTGATCGGGCTCGTCCACGTCGGTCACGGTAGGTCGGGCCTCGTCGGGGTGGTCCGCGAGGCGACCCGCCGGGGGGCTCCCGGGCCGGCGAGCGCCTCGCGGTTACCGTCGTCCTCGTGACGAGCACGGTCGGCGGGACGGTGGAGATGACGGCACGACCCGCGGGCGTCCCCGGTGCGGCCGGGGCCTCGCTCCTCCAGCGCATCATCCTGCCCCGGCCCGCCGACCCGACCTCGGTGCGCGCGCTCTACCTCGACGAGGGCACCGCGACGTCGGTGGAGACCACCGCGCCGACGGCCCACCGCCCCGGCACGTTCGACGACTCCGCCGAGGAGTTCGTCATGCACGTCCGGCGCTCCGGCGGCCGGGTGGCCGAGGTCGTGTCGCGCACCGGCGTGCGGCTGCCCGAGCGCAGCGAGGTCTCGTTCGCCGCGTACTTCAACGCCTTCCCCGCCTCCTACTGGCGGCGCTGGTCGGTGCTCGACGCAGTCAGCCTGCGCCTGACGCTGCGCGGGCGGGGCCGCGTCGACGTGTACCGGTCGACCGCGAAGGGCGTGCCGGTGCACCTCGCGGGCGAGGTCGTCGACACCGACCCCGACGCGAGCACCGCGGCCGAGGTCGTCGTGCCCGTGTCGCTGACGCCGTTCGCCGACGGCGGCTGGGTCTGGTTCGACCTGACCAGCGACAACGAGGGCCTCGAGCTCGTCTCCGGCGGCTGGTATGCCGACCGGGAGGCGCCCGGCCGGGCCGCGATCACCGTCGGGATGCCGACGTTCAACCGCCCGTCCGACTGCGTGGCGACGCTGCGCGCGCTCGGCGAGGACCCGCTGGTCAGCGACACCCTGACCGCCGTGATCATCCCCGACCAGGGGTCGTCGAAGGTGCGCGACCAGCCCGGCTTCGCCGAGGCCGCCGCGGCCCTGGGCGACCGGCTGCGGATCATCGACCAGCCCAACCTCGGCGGCTCCGGCGGCTACGCGCGGATCATGTACGAGGCGCTCGAGAACACCGACTGCGAGCAGATCCTGTTCATGGACGACGACGTCGTCCTCGAGCCGGACTCGGTGCTGCGCGCCCTCGCGTTCTCCCGGTTCTCCCGCGAGGACATGCTGGTCGGCGGCCAGATGCTCTCGCTGCAGGCGCGCTCGCACCTGCACACGATGGGCGAGGTCGTCGACCGCGGGCAGTTCTTCTGGCAGATCGCCCCGCACACCGAGGACGACCACGACTTCGCCGTCGACTCGCTGCGCGAGACGCTGTGGATGCACCGGCGCACCGACGTCGACTACAACGCCTGGTGGATGTGCCTGATCCCGCGCACCGTCGCCGAGCGGATCGGGCTGCCGCTGCCGCTGTTCATCAAGTGGGACGACTGCGAGTACGGCCTGCGCGCCGGCAGCCACGGCATCCCGACCGCGACCGTGCCCGGCGTCGCGATCTGGCACATGTCGTTCGTCGAGAAGGACGACACGTCGGACTGGCAGGCGTACTTCCACGTCCGCAACCGCCTCGTCGTCGGCGCGCTGCACGGGCCGGACAACCCGCGGGCGATGCTCGCCGACTCGCTCAAGCGCACCCTGCGCCACCTGTTCCTGCTCGAGTACTCGACGATCGCCCTGCACCACATGGCGATGCGCGACTTCCTCTCCGGCCCGAAGGCGCTGTTCGGGGCCCTGCCGACCGCGCTCGGCGCCGTCCGGGCCACGCGCGCCGAGTTCCCCGACGGCACCGTGCACCGGGGCGCCGCCGACCTCCCGCGCCCGGCCCTCGGCGCCCGCGAGTCGCAGCTGTGGCCGAAGCCGCCGGTCGGCAAGGTCGCGCAGGTCGCGGCGCTGGCCCGGGGTCTCGTGCACCAGCTGCGCCCCGTCGACCCGGCCGCCCACGAGCGCCCGCAGCGTGACGTCCCCGCCGAGCACAGCCAGTGGTTCCTGCTCTCGATGCTCGACGGGGCGGCGGTGACCACCTCCGACGGCTCCGGCGTGACCTACCGCAAGCGGGACCGCGAGATGTTCTGGGCGATGCTGCGCGAGTCGGTGCGGCTGCACGCCGAGGTCGGCAAGGCCTGGCCGGCGCTGCGCCGCCGGTACCAGGACTCGATGGGCGAGCTCGTCAGCCGCCAGGCCTGGCGCGAGCAGGTCTTCGACCGCTTCCGCTGAGGATTTCTGCGCGATTCGTGCTGGTGAGGCAGGAAGCAGGACCGAACCTGTCCGCCTCCCTCCGTAGCTTTCAGGTCATCAGGGACGACGAGGAAGGCACACTCCGATGACCACGATCGCCGCGCAGGAGACCGCCATGACCGCCACCGACACCGACGAGCGCGCCGACCTCCTCGCCGAGCTGGCCCAGGCCCGGCACTGGCTCGTCTTCCCGACCCGCGACCTCACCGACGAGCAGGCCGGCTCGCGGCCGACGGCCTCGCAGCTCACCCTCGGCGGGCTGATCAAGCACGTCACCAAGGTCGAGGAGGGCTGGATGCGCTTCGCCGTCGAGGGCGACAACGGCGAGGAGGGCTTCGAGCTCCCCGAGGGCATGACGATCGACGACTTCGAGGGCTGGATCGCGAGCCTCGACGAGAAGCCGGAGTGGCTGGTCGAGCGCGAGAACGAGTTCAAGCTCCTGCCCGGCGAGACGCTCGCCGGGGTGGTCGCGAAGTACCACGAGACCGCGGCCCGCACCGAGGCGACGCTGGCGTCGCTGCCCGACCTCAACGCGCGCCACGAGCTGCCGAAGGCGCCGTGGCACGAGCCCGGCACGTCGTGGTCGGTGCGCCGCGTGCTGATCCACATCATCGCCGAGACCACCCAGCACGCCGGGCACGCCGACATGCTGCGCGAGCACATCGACGGCGCCACCTCCATGTGAGTGGTGGACCCGCTCTGCTCCGTCACGAGGCCGGTGCCAAGATGCCGGGCGTGACGGAGCAGGCGGGCGGGCAGCGCACCGAGGGCGGGACCGAGAGCGGCGAGTCGACGGAAACGTCGACCGCGAACGCCGGAGGCCAGGAGACGAGCGCGTCGACGGGGTCGACGGGCGCCGCCGAGCAGTCCTCGGGGCAGTCGTCGGAGCAGTCGTCGGAGCAGTCGTCGGGGAGCGACTCGGGCACGTCCTCGCCGACGGCGTCGTCCGAGTCGTCGTCCGGGTCGTCGTCCGAGGCCGCCACGTCCACCACCGCGACGGCGACCAAGACGCGCCCGTCGGACGACCCGCCGCCCGACGAGGCGCCGACGACGCAGCAGCGCACGCCGGACGTCTCGGCCGGGTCCGCGCCGCACGGCCGCGAGGAGCGTGCGCCGCTGAACGTCGGCGAGCTGGTCTGGAAGGTCGCGACGGTCCTGGCGTCGGTCATCCGGATCGTCGCCTACGTGATCGCCGTGGTGCTGGTGGCCTACGTCCTGCTCACGCTCGTCGGGGTGAACCCGCTGAACGCGATCGCGCAGGTCGTCGGCGGGGTCGCGAACTCCACGGTGCTGGCGTTCCGCGACCTGTTCCTCATCGCCGACCCGGTCTTCGCGATCGTCGTCAACTACGGCCTCGCGGCCGTGTTCTGGGTGCTCGTCGCGGAGTTCGGCTCGCGCCTCGTCCGCTGGCTGGGCGCCCGCTTCTCCTGACCGGGCCTCAGGTGCGGACCGCCGCCTGCCCGGCGGCCGCGCTGCCGGCCACGGCCCGCACCGGGATCAGCGTCGCGAGCCCGAGCAGCAGCACGAGCCCGATGCCGAGGATCCCCCAGCGCTGGGCCCCGAAGACGGCGATGAACAGCGCGAACATCGCCGGCGCGAGGAAGCTCACCGCACGTCCGGTGGTGGCGTAGAGGCCGAACAGCTCGCCCTCGCGCCCCGGCGGCACGATGCGCGCGAGGTAGCTGCGGGAGCAGGCCTGTGCGGGCCCGACGAACAGCGACAGGAACGTCCCGCCGATCCAGAACGCGGTGGGCCCGGAGGCGAACAGCATCACCGCCGCGGTGACGACCAGCGCCGCCAGGCACACGAGGATCACGAGCTTCGGGCCGACCCGGTCGTCGAGCCAGCCGCCGACGAGCGCCCCGAGCGCGGAGACGATGTTGGCGACGATCGCGAAGATGATGACGTCGCCGGGGCTGAGCCCGAACGTCCCGGCCGCGAGCACGCCGCCGAACGTGAACACGGCGGTCAGGCCGTCGCGGTAGATCGCGCTCGAGACGAGGAAGCCGAGCAGGTGGCGGTCGTCGCGGTAGAGGCGCGCGAGGCGGCGGAACAGCAGCTTGTACGACGCAAGCCACCCGACGGCGGCCTCGGTGTCGCCGGGCGGCGCGGGGAACGGGAACCGCATGCGCAGCACCGGGATCGTCGACACCGCGAACCACACGGCCGCGACGAGCACCACGACCCGCACGGCCGTGCCCTCGCCCTCGAACGGGATCACCGGTGAGTCCGCGAGGAAGAGGACGAAGCAGATCACCAGCAGGACGATCCCGCCGACGTAGCCGGCCGCCCAGCCGATCCCCGACACGCGCCCGGTTCGCCCGGGCGGCGCGAGGCGGTAGATCATCGCGTTGTACTCGACCTGGGCGAGCTCGTAGGCGAACGTGCCGACCCCGAGCAGCAGCAGGCCCCACCAGAGATAGGACGGCTGGGGCGCGATGAGCGCCATGAGCGCCGTGCAGGCGATGATCACCGCGGTCAGCCAGCCCAGCCGGCGCTGGCGGCCCGACTCGGCGCCCGCGGCGTCGCTGCGCTGCCCGTAGACCGGCGCGACCAGGGCGACGAGGACCCCGGACACGCTGATGGCCGTGGCCAGCGCCGACGAGCCGCTGGCCTCGTCGGCGGCGACCGAGCCCGTCAGGTACACGGTGAAGACGAACGTCGTGACGATGTGGTTGAACGCGGCGGAGCCCCAGTCCCACGCGGCCCAGGCCGCGAGCGGGCGCCCGATACGGGCCGTCGGCGCGGACGGCGCAGTCGAGGACGACACGCGCGAACCGTAGCGATACCGACCCCGCGACGCGCGCCCCCGGACAGGCGGGTGAGCGGTCCGTGCGTGTGACACCGAGGGCGCTGCGTGCCACCGAGCGCTGCCGGTGAACCGTTGAGCGTTCGCCCACATGGCCCTGTGGTGACCCGGTCAGTGACGCCGCGTGCGATTGCGCACCACTCTGTCGTGGACGACCGGACGGTCTGTTTCACCGGCTGTCCGCCAATCGATGGCGACCCTGACTAATGATCACCTTCTCAGGGTCCGCGTGGTGTTCCCGACCGGGTGACGCCAAGGCTGTCGAGGGGCATTTCCGGCGCCCGACCCGTGCGCACTCGATCGCTACTGTCCGCCGCGCGGCATTCCGGTGTCGCCGGTGAAGGCTCCCCGTCCGTCCCGGCTCGGGGAGGACCATGCGAAAGGACATCCCCGTGGGAATTCTCCGTAAGTCCGTGCTGGCTGCGACGCTCATCGGTGCGGGCCTCGCGAGCACGACCGGTTCGGCTCTCGCGCACGAGAACAACGCCGACCAGGACGGTTTCGCGAACGTCGACTCGATCCAGACCATCACGCCTGCCAACGCGTGCCAGAACGACGTCCCGGTGAACGCGCTGGGCGTCCAGGTGCCGGTCGAGGACGTCTCTGGTGCCATTCCGGCGCTGTCGGGCGACTCCGACGGTGCGGCCGCGCAGCCCGAGTCGCAGTCCTGCGGCTCGTCGGTCGACGGCGACGCCAACTGAGCCCAGGAGCGGCTGCTCCCCCCGTCGCCCGGACCGTCGGACCCCGAAATCCGGCCGGGCGATCGGCTCCCCGATCCCTCCTGAGGAGGACATGACATGAGCTTCCTGCGGCGCGCCGCGCTCGCCGGCGCCCTCGCCGGCACGGCGCTGGCGTCCACCTCGGGCTCGGCGTTCGCCGCCGAGGCCGGCTCCGACGGCGACCAGCACGGCCTGGTCAACGTCGGTGACGTGCAGACGATCACCCCGGTGAACGCCTGCAACAACGACGTCCCGGTCAACGCCGCCGGGGTCCAGGTCCCGGTCGAGGACGTGTCGGGCGTCCTCGACCTCGGCCTGCTCGGCGGCGGCGACAACGACGGCCCGGCGGCACAGCCGGAGTCGCTGTCGTGCGACAGCGGGACCGACGCGGCCGCCTGACGGTCGGCGTCGGCGTCCGGGCCCCGGCCCTCCCCGAGGGGACCGGGGCCCGGGCGTGTCCCTATCCTCGGCGCGGATCATCGGTTCGCGAGTGCAGGGAAGTGGACGTGCTCAAGGGATTCAAGGACTTCCTGCTGCGCGGGAACGTCGTCGACCTCGCGGTCGCCGTCGTCATCGGCGCGGCGTTCACCGCGGTCGTGACGGCGTTCACGAGTGCATTCCTCAAGCCGCTGATCCAGCTGTTCTCCGGCGGCGGCGAGTTCGCCGGTTCGTTCGTCGTGAACGGCGTCGTCTTCGACTACGCGAGTTTCATCAATGCGCTGATCACGTTCGTCATCACGGCAGCCGTCATCTATTTCCTCGTCGTGCTACCGTTGAAGTACGTCGAGGAGCGGCGCCGCCGCGGTGAGGAAGAGGGTCCGGCCGACCCGACCGACATCGAGCTCCTCACCGAGATCCGCGACCTCCTGCGCGAGCAGTCCGGCCGCTCCGGCGACGCGGGTCCCGACGGACGCATCCCGCAGCAGGATCGCTGACGCCGCCGCACCCCCGGTGCGAGCGATGCGGCATCGCCGGCGTCTGACGCCAGGCTCGCCACATCCTCGCTCGCGCGACACGCCGCGAGCCGTCGACCCGAGCCGGTCGAGGCACGGGGTGTCTCAGCGTGGCGGCCACGCTGACGTTGAACGTCAGTTTCTCCACCAGCTCGATCCCGGTGCCGCCTCGACGGACCGACGAAGATCGTGGCGCCTTTCCTGACGTTGAACGTCAGCACGGCCGCTAGGCTGGAACACCTCAGGGGGTCAAGGCGCTCGGGTCGATCTCGAAGTGCACGGTGGACCAGGGGTCCGGGCGTGCGTCGTGGACCAGCGTCGCGCCGGGGAAGCTCGTCCAGAACGCGAGCGCGCCGGGCACCGCGGCGTTGGTGTGCAGGCAGACCGGGTCGTAGCCGTCGGCGAGCGCCCAGCGCGCCGCCTCGACCGCGAGCATCCGGCCGACACCGAGGCGCCGGTGCTCCGGGTCGACCCAGACCCGGCAGATCTGGCCGACGCGCCGCCCCGCGTAGCGATCCGTGAGCCACGACGGCACGAACTGCGGCTTCGGCCCGCCCGCGCGCACGGACGCGGTGCCGGCGAGCGCCGGGCCGTCGGGGCCCTCGACGAGGCACACGAGCAGCCGCGTGCCCGGCGCGCCGAGGTAGGTCCCGGCGAGGTCGTCGACGTCGGCGTGCAGCCGCGGGTCGTAACCCCCGAGCTCGCGCTCGAGCATCGCGCGCATGTGCCGCGACACGCCCGGGAGGTCCTCGCGCTGCGCGGCACGGACGACGGGCGGCGCGAGGGCGATGGTCATGAGCCGCACTGTTGCACAAGTCTGGCAACGGACAAAGACCCGGTGTCGCGAGACTGTCCGACCGGGCAGGTCCTGGCACGACGACGGCACCTCGGCGGCTCCCCGAGACCGCCGAGGAGGCCCTCCTGTCGCAGACCCTCGACCCGGTGTCACCGCCACTCGCCGGTGATTGCTCCGATCGTGGATCGATGACGCAGAGCGACCGTCGGCGTGGTCACCGCCCCCGGATCGAACGGCACCACACCCCAATCCACCGATCGGAGTATTCATACACGGCCACTCGGCGCCGTTGACCGGATCGAGGGTTGGCATCCGCCAATCTGGTCGGCGACGTCGGGGGAGGCGCGGGTGCGGACGGTGGTGGGGCAGGACCACGGCGGGCCGGACGGCCGCGGCGACCGCATCGGGACGAGCCTGCCGGGCATCCGGCCGATTCCCGTCCCGCGCGGTGCCGCTGCGCCTCTCCCGACGCCCGCACCGTCCGGCTCGAGCGCCCGGACCGCCGAGCAGGCGATCCGGACCGTCGAGCAGGCCGCGCCGGGCACGGGCCCCCGTCCGGTCGCCCGTCCCGTCACGGTCGAGATCCCGGCCCTCACCGGCCTGCGGGCCGTCGCGGCGGTGTGGGTCCTCCTGCACCACGTCAGCTACCTGCCGGTGACCGGCTACGCCGAGTGGTTCGCGCCGGTGGCGCCGCTCGTGGCCGCCGGCCCCCTCGGCGTCGACCTGTTCTTCGCCCTCTCCGGTTTCCTCCTGGCGCGGTCCTACCTGGACCGCTGGCAGGGGGCGCCGGGCCCGCGCCAGGCGTTGGGGTTCGTCTGGGCGCGACTGGCCCGGGTGTGGCCGCTCTACGCGGTCGTGGTGGTCCTGGCCGGGCTGTGGTGCGCCGCGCGCGCCGTCCTGGGGAGCGACGGTGTGATCACGTGGCAGGGCACCCAGCCTGGCCTGGACCCCCTGAGCTGGCTGCGGCAGCTGACGATGACGCAGATGTGGGACTCGGGCGGCATCGACGGCGTCTCGTTCGTCCTGCCGGCGTGGTCGATCAGCGCCGAGTGGGCCGCCTACCTCGCCTTCCCGCTGCTCGCCGGCGGCGCCTGGCTGCTGCGCGGCACGCCGCGGGCGGTGCTCGCCGTCCTGGCGGTCCTCGCGGCCACGCCGACCGCCGCCTTCGCCGTGCACGGCGCGATGGAGGGCGCCTGGTCCGGGTTCTGGGCGGTGCGCCTCCTCGCGGGCTTCACCGCCGGGGTGCTGACGTGGCTGGTCGTGCGCCGCGTGCCGCGGACCCGCACGGTCTCGCGCTGGGCGCACCGGGTGCTGCTGCTCGCCGTCGCCGAGGTGCTCGTGGTCATCTACTGGGCCGCCACGGCCCCGCCGACCGCCGCCTTCACCGCCGACGCGCGCATCTACCTCGCCGCGCCCCTGCTGCCGGTGGTGCTCGGCGCGCTGGCGCTCACCGACGGCCCGGTCGCCCGGGTGCTCGGGACGCCGCGCCTGCGCCACGGCGGGCGCATCTCCTACGCGCTCTACCTCGTGCACTTCCCGCTGATCGAGATGGCGCTCGTCGCCATGACCCGCATCCCCGCGCTCGCGCCGGACACGGCGGCGGCCGCGCTGCTCGTGCCGCACCTCGTCGTGGCGTCGCTGGTGCTCGCGCACCTGGCCTACCGCTACGTCGAGGAGCCCGGGCAGGCGTGGATGCGGGACAAGGACCCGTCGCGGCGCCGGGGCAGCGCGCGCCGCGACGCCGCTGATGTCCGTCGTCCGGAGGTCACCCCGCCCTCCGGCCGTCGGGCGGTCGGGCGGCGTGGGGGTAGCCACGCCGCCCGGCCGGCAGCGGTCGCGGCCTGAGCGCCGACCCCGAGGTACGACGGACGCCCTCGCTGCCCCCGACGCAGCGAGGGCGTCCTTCGCTCACCCTTGACCGCCCGCCACGCCCGACGGTCTCCTCGTCGTGGGTACCGCGGGGGAGGGCGACATGGGACCAGCCGAGCAACGCCTCACCGAGGCCGGGATCGTCGTGCCGACACCGTTCCGCCCCGTGGGCCGCTACGTGCCGGCCCGCCGGTGGGGCGACCTCGTGTACGTCTCCGGGCAGGGGCCCGTCGAGCCGGACGGCAGCGGCCTCGTGACCGGGAAGGTGGGCACGGACGTCGATCTCGAGGAGGCCCGGCGTGCGGCGCGGCTGACGGGGCTGCAGCTCCTCGGCGTCCTGCGCGAGGAGCTCGGGACGCTGGACGACGTCGCGGCCGTGCTCAAGGTCTTCGGGATGGTCAGCACCGCGCCCGGCTTCACCGACCCGCCCGCCGTGATCGACGGGTGCTCCGAGCTCCTGCTCGAGGTCTTCGGCCCCGAGGTCGGCGCGCACGCCCGCAGCGCGATCGGCGTCGCGGAGCTGCCGCGCGGCATCGCCGTCGAGATCGAGCTGGTGTGCGCTACAGCGGCAGGCGCCGGAAGATCGGACGCGGCACGTGGCGCAGCGCCGACATGACGAACCGCAGCGGCGCCGGCGCCCAGGCCTGCTCGCGGCCGTTCTTCACCGACGAGACGATGACGTCGGCGACGGCCTCGGGGGTCGTCGAGAGCGGGGCGGCGTCGAGGCCCTCGGTCATCTTCGTGTGCACGAAGCCGGGGCGGACGACGGTGACGCCGATGCCCTCGCCGCGCAGCGCCTCGGTCAGGCCCGTGTAGAACGCGTCGAGCCCGGCCTTGGTGGAGCCGTAGACGAAGTTGGAGCGGCGGGCCCGCTCGGCGGCGACGGACGACAGCGCGACGAGGTGCCCGTGGCCCTGACGGCGGAACTCGGCGGACAGCGCGACGCCCACCGACACGGCGGCGACGTAGTTGACCTCGGCGAGCTCGACGGCGGCGTCGATGTCCTGCCAGGCCTTCTCCTGGTCGCCGAGCACGCCGAACGCGACCAGGGCGATGTCGATGTCCCCGCCCGCGAACGCCTTGCGGACGGCCTCGGTGTGCACGGCGGCGTCGCGGGCGTCGAACTCGACGGTCTCGATCGTCGCGCCGGCCCGGGTGAGGCGGGCGGCGGCGTCGGCGAGCCGCGGCGACTGCCGCCCGGCGAGGACGACCCGCACCGGCCCGCCCGCGAGGTAGCGCTCCGCGGTCGCCAGGCCGATCTCCGAGGTCCCGCCGAGCAGGAGCAGGGACGAGGGGTGGCCGACGGCGTCGATCATGGTTCTCCTCAGGGAGTGAGGCGGAGGCGGCGCGACATGTCCGACGCGAACACCCCGTCGGGGTCGGCGGCGTCGCGGACCTTGCGCCACTCGTCCAGCCGCGGGTACATGGCGGCGAAGGTGTCGTGGTCGGTGCGCGAGTCCTTGGCGGTGTAGAGGCGCCCGCCCATGGCCAGGACCCGCTCGTCGAGGGACCGGCAGAACTCCCCGAGCCCGTCGACGATCGGGAAGTCGACGCAGATGTTCCAGCCCGGCATCGGGAAGGACAGCGGCGCGCGATTGCCCTCGCCGAACTTCTTGAAGACGTTGAGGAACGAGACGTGGCCGGACTCGGCGATGTCGCGCACGATCGCGCGGAACTCGGCCTCGGCGTCGAGCGGGACGATGAACTGGTACTGCAGGAACCCCTTCGAGCCGTAGGCCCGGTTCCAGTCCCCGAACAGGTCCAGCGGGTGGTAGAAGGCGGTCAGGTTCTGGATCTGCCCGCGCTTGTTCTTGGTCTTGCGGTAGTACAGCTCGCCGATCGCCGAGAAGGTCAGCTTGTTGGCCAGCCCGTTCGGGAAGACGTCGGGCAGGGTCGCGAGCGTCGGTGCGTCGAACTTCAGCGGGTCGGCGCGCAGCTTGGCGGGCAGCTCGTCGAGACGGGCCAGCGAGCCGCGGCCGAGCGCCGCACGTCCCAGCTTCGGGCCGGTGGAGATCGAGTCGAACCAGGCCGACGAGTAGTCGTACGCCTCGTCGGAGCCGTCGGAGAACCGCTCGATGGTCTCGTCGAGGTCCGCGGTGCGCTCGGTGTCGGCGACGAAGTACGCCGTCTCGGTGGGCGTCATCCGGATGGTCGCGCGCAGGATGACCCCGGTCAGCCCGATGCCGCCGACCGTCGCCCAGAACAGCTCGGACTCCGGCCCCTCGGGCTCGACCCGGCGGACCTCGCCCGACGCGAGCAGCAGGTCCATCGACACCACGTGGTCGCCGAAGCTGCCGTTCGAGTGGTGGTTCTTGCCGTGGATGTCGTTGGCGATCGCGCCGCCGATGGTGACCTGGCGCGTGCCCGGGAGCACCGGTACCCAGAGGCCGAACGGCAGCGCCACGCGCATGAGGCGGTCGAGCGAGACGCCGGCGTCGAGGTCGACGAGGCCGGTCGCGGCGTCCACCGCGTGGATGCGGTCGCGCGCGGTCATGTCGAGCACGAGGCCGCCGGCGTTCTGGGCGGTGTCGCCGTAGGAGCGCCCGAGCCCGCGGGCGATGACGCCGCGCTCGCCCGCCCCGGCGATCGCCTCGGCGAGCCGGTCGGTGGAGACGACCTCGTCGCCGGTGAGCACGGTGGCCCGCGACGGGGCGGTGCGGGCCCACCCGGCGAGCGTCTTCTGGCTGCGCGACATCCCGGGCGAGTCTAGGGGGTGTCCAGAACGGGGATGCTCGCGCGTCCCTGCCTGCTCCACCCGGCCACGGTCTCCTCGCCGACCTGCGGCGACAGGGTCGAGAGCCCCAGGCGCGGCGTCCACCGCGCGAGGCCCACCGCGTCGCGCGTCGGGTCGCCGTCGAGGTACACCGGCACGCGGACCTCGTCGACGAGCAGGCGGGGCATGAGGAACGGGCCGCCGGTGGTCGGGCTGACCGCGATCTCGCCCGCGTCCGAGAGCCCGGGCGCGGTGATCCGCCACGGCGGGACGCCCGCGGTGCCCCCGGTCAGCGGCGGCGGGCGCAGGCAGCCGAACGGGAACGCGACCGGCCAGTCGACGAGCGCGGTACTGCCGGGCGGGACGACGTCGTCGAACGGCACCGTGCGCGGCACGCGCGGGACGCTGACGGCGAGCGGGAGGTCGGGCGACTGACCGGCCGGGGTGGCCGTGCGGGCCTCGTCGGCGTCGCGCGCGGTGCTCGTGGCCCGCACCCGCACCAGGGTGGCGCCGTCGGGGGCGAGCGCGCGCAGGTCGCGCGGGGCGGTCCCGTTCCGGGCGCCGGCCGGGGACTCGGTGACGGGCGCGTCGGCCGGCGAGACCGCGAACTCGAGGGCGACGCTGCCGCGCGCGACGCTCCCGCTCGCCGTCACGACCACCGGCGCCTCGCGGCGCTGCGCCTCCGGGGGCAGCGGGAACCAGCCGGAGCGCAGCTCCGCGGCGCCGTTCCCGACCCCGGCGGGCGCGGCCCACCCGGGGAGCTCGATCCCGCCGGCGGTCAGCGGCACGGCCGGCGCCTGCGCGCTCGTCGGCGTGAAGGAGGGCCCGAACGCCTGCGGTGCCGCATCGCTCGCACCGAGGATACCCGCGCGCGGGTCCGTCTCCACGGCCAGTTCCGACGCCATTCCGCACGGGTCACCGCGCAGGGCGGCCAGGGAGTCCGAGCCGTAGCTGAAGGTGCCGAGACGGTCGGCGGTGACCTTGAGGAACGAGCCGCCCTCGAGCGCCACGACGGCGACGACGAGCACGAGCGCCAGCGCGCCCGGCGCCAGGGCCCGGGACAGACGTCGCGGCACGGCGCCCCGCACGGCCACGAGCACGCCGAGGACCAGGGTCCCGGCCATGGTCACCGGCAGCGTGAGGTTGGCGAGCGGCACGCGGGCGACCTGCGGCGGGATGTCGTTCCAGAACACGCCCCACGCCGCGGCGTAGGCCCACTGGTTGTTGCCGATGAGCACGAGCGTCGTGACCAGCCCGAGCCCGCCGAGGACGACGACGAGCGCGGGCCCGCGCAGCCGGTGCGCCGCCCCGACGACCCGCGGCGACCACAGGACGACGAACAGGGTCAGGACCATGGTCCCGACGCCGATGAGCTCGCCGAAGTGCAGCGTCCACTTGGTCGGGCTGACGACCAGCAGCACCGGCGCGAGCGACACGAGGGCGAGCAGCCGGCGCACCGGGGGCGCGGCGACGGCGGCCCGCGCCCGGTACAGCGCCCACGCCACGGCGGGCAGGGCGAGCAGGGTCAGCAGGACCGCGAGCCGCGCCCCGATCCCGCCCTGGACGTCGCCGGGCACCAGCAGCGTCGTGTAGCGGGAGAGCTCGTTCCACCACGGCGACCCGCCCCCGACGAGCTGGCGCACGCGCGTGGCCTCGAGCAGGCCCGCGAGCGACTGGTCGGCGGCCATCGGCAGCACCGCGACGGCGAGGCCCGCGACGACGACGAGCGCGCGCGTCCAGCCCTCGCGCACCCCGAGCCCGGCCCGCGAGAGCGCCGGCAGGGCCACGAGCAGCGGCGCGAGCCCGAGCAGCGCGCCCGGTGTGAGCGCCACGGTGAATCCGGCGAGCACCGCGGCCCCGAGCAGCGGCACCAGCGCGCGCGTGGCGATGGCGCGCTCCGTGCACACCCACACCGCGAGCACCCCGAGCGCGAGCCACGGTTCCGGGCGCAGCGAGAGCCCGAACGGCGCCCACCACGCGAAGAAGGCGGCGGCGGCCACCCACGTCGCGCCGGGCCGCCGCAGCGCCGGCCCGAGGCGGGGGAGGGCGTGGCGGCGTAGGAGCGCCCAGAGCAGGAGGCCGAGGACGGTCGCGGGCACGCGCAGCCAGAGCACCGACGCGGCCCCGTCGGGCGCCAGCGACGCCCACGCCCGCGTGACCTCGTAGAACCAGCTGAACGGCGCCTCGGGCGCGTTGAGCCAGCGGTAGACGTTGCCCGTGAACCCGCTCTCGCCGCGGTTGCGCAGGATGCCGACGATGTAGCCGTCGTCGACGGTCGCCGGGCCCACCAGCGCCCACCCGGCGAGCCCGAGCGCGACGAGGCCGTCGACCGGGCGCAGGCGGGGCCGCCGGAACCCGCGGAAGCGGCGCCCGTCCCGCCGCCAGACCGCGACGACCATCCCGGCGAGCCCCAGCAGGACCCCGATCCCGAGCAGGTCCTTGACCACGCTCGGCGTCGTCTGGAACCGGGTGTCGGTCTGCAGGGACACCGACAGGCCGTCGGTGCCCGGCGTCCCGGCGACCAGGGCGGCGACGACCGGGCGGACGTCGCCGTCACGGGACGCGACGACCCGCCCGTCGAGAGCCACCGACGTCCGCGACGGGTCCGACGCCACCGTCAGGGCGCACGGCCCCGGCGGCACCCCGACGGCGGCGAGCGTCTCCCCGTTGCTGGTCACGACGACGCCCCCCGCCGCAGGCCGGACCTTGAGCCCCCCGACCGGGGCCGGCGGGGTCCCGGGCGGCGTGGTGGCGAGGGTGGCCGCGCCGGGCGGGGTCGCCGCGAGCGCCGCGCAGCTCACCGAGGCGTCGAGGCGCACCGGTTGGTAGGGCATCAGCGGCAGGGACGCCGCGGTCGTGCCCTGCGGCCAGGTGAACGTGACGACGGGCTGGACGACCGGTGCCAGCGGGAAGGCGATCGCGCAGAGCAGCGTCAGGACCGCGGAGGCCAGCAGCAGGGTGGGGCGCGGGGGAGGGACCGGCCGGTCCGTCGTGGTCTCCTCCGCCCGCGGCTCAGCCGAGGTACTCACGACCGGAGTAGGCCTCCGAGGCCAGGGTCGCGAACCGCTCGAGGCCGCCCCGCGTCACGTGGTCGACCCGCAGGTCGTAGCCGTCGGTGGGGTGGTCGTAGACGATCCGGTCGACGTTGCCCCACGGCAGGGCGGGCACGCCGCCGTCCGGCACCGCCGAGAACGGGCGGACCGTGGCCCACGTCCGTTCCGACTGCACCATCGTGCCGCCCCAGGACTCGTAGGTCGGATTCGTCAGGATGAACTCCGGGGTGTTCTCGGCGGCGATGAGGCGCAGGGTCGGGGTGGGCGCGATGCCGTCCTTGACGGCGACCTGGTCGATGCACGGCCACAGCACCGCCGAGAGCTGGTCGGCGAACGCCCCGCCCGCGACCTGCGCGGGCGGGCGGTCCTCGGTGGTCGCGAGGTTCATGACCGGCTGCATCCGGGCCAGGTGCGGCGACGCCACGGCGAGCGCGCTGTCGGGGCCCGCGACCCGGTCCTCCACGACCAGCCGCACCGCGGTGGGCCGGCTGCCCGGCAGCTGCACCGGGATCTCCTGCCACTGCCGCGCGGTGAACCCGGGGGCGGGGGTCACGGCCACCGACTCCGCCTCGACCGGCGCGCGCGGGTCGCCGGAGGCGAACTGGACGACGATCCGCTGGCGGTCCGGCTCGTTGCCGGCGACGGGGACGATCACGTGGGTCGGCGCGCCCTCGGCGGCCGGGTCGACCGCGGGCAGCGGGTACCAGCCGGTGGTCAGCGACCCGAGGCCCGTGACGCCCTGGGGCGAGGTGGTCGGGTCGGCGCCCGGCGGGAGCTCGACCTCGTCGTGCCAGAGCTCGCCGGGGCCCGGTGCGGGCACGGGGGCGGGGTCGTCGGCGGCGAGTGCGAAGTCGCCGGTGCGGGTGTCCGGCGTCGTCGGCGACCCGACGTCCTGCCCGGTCCGCGCCATCACCGTCGCGGCCTCGCCCAGCCCGCAGCCGCGTCCCGTGAGGGCCTGGGCCTGGCTGCCGGCGACGGTCCACCCGGCGCCCTGCCGCAGCGGCGCGACGACCATGACCGCGACCATGAGCCCGACGAGCGCCCCGGTGGCGACGACGAGCACGGCGCGTTCCGGGGTCACCCCGAACGTGCGACCCCCGCTCCGTCGCCGCCAGGCCAGCCACAGCCCGGCGAGCGCGGCGAGGATCAGCCACCACCACACGTCGCGCAGGTAGAAGTCGTGCCAGTGCGGCGCGAAGCTCTCGAGGTCGAGCATCGAGATGTCGGTGTCGAGGTGGTCCCCGAACGGCTGCCCGCGGTCGCTGTAGGGCTTCCAGGTGTTCGGCCCCGCGAACCCGAGCACGGTCGCGCCGCTGATGAGCACGACGGACGCGCCGGTCACCAGCGCGCCGGCGCGCCGCGGCAGCGGCGAGCGCAGCAGCGTCAGGGCCAGCAGGATCGTCGCCGGCGCCTCGATGGCCCCGAAGTGGTTCACCCACTTCGTCGGCCCCAGCGCGAGCAGCCCGAGCGCCACGGCGACGGTGACGGCGGCGCCCAGCGTCGCGTCGCGGATCCGCCCGGCGGCGGGCCCGCGGCTGCCCCGGCCGCTGCCGATCGACACGACGACCAGCAGCACCACGGTGAGCAGCACCGGAAGCCGGCGTCCCCAGGTCCCGGTCTCGATGAGGGTCCGGTAGTGGGCCCACTCCTCGTACCAGGGGAAGGTCAGGTAGTACCAGCTGTGGACGTCGGTGGCCTCGATGACGTCGCCCAGGGTCGCGTCGCCGAACCCGACGGGGATGGCGATCGTGCCGGCGGCGATCACCGCGCCCGCCGCGCCGAGCCGGGAGCGCCACCCGCGCGCGGCGAGCCAGCGCCACAGCCACGGCAGCGCGACGACCACCGGCGCGGCCGCGACCAGCCCCGACGGCGACACGGTGACCGCGAGCGCGGCCAGCGCGGTCGCCGGGACCAGCGGGCCGACCGCCTCCCGGCGCCGGGCGACCTCGGCGAGCACGAGCACCGCGGCGGAGATCGGGACGATGACGACCTCGGGGCGCAGCGCCATCCCGTACGGCAGCCACCAGGCCAGGTGGGCGACCAGCAGGGCCCAGGCGACCCCGGGCAGACGTCCGCCCCGCCCGAGGATCGTCGCCAGCAGGACCCGCAGCAGCGCCCACGTCAGCAGCCCGAGCAGCAGCGGCAGCAGGCGCATCCAGAGCAGACCCCACCCCGGGAGCCCGACCGCCTCGCCGAGGTGGCCCCAGACCGCCATCACGTACTGCGTCAGCACGAACGGGTTCTCCGTCGTGTTGAACATGTAGATCTGGTTGCCGATGTAGCCCGTCGGCGTCGCGTTGCGGGCCATCAGCAGGTACCAGGAGTCGTCGTTCTGGAGCGGCCCGATCACCACCCAGAGCGCCGACACGAGGCCGACGACGACGTCGGCGGGGTGGAACCGCGGCCACACGAGACCCGCGCCGCGGCCGCGCCACCGCCGGGTCGCCATCCAGATCGTCGCGACCAGCGCGAGCGCGTGGAGCACCAGCAGCGTCGTCTTCAGCCCGCTCGGCACCGAGGAGTAGCGGTCGTCCGTGTGCACGGTCGCCGCCAGGCCCGGCGTGCCCGGCGCGTCCGTGGCGAGCTCGGCGACCTGCGGGACCAGCGCGCCCGGCCGTTCCGCCAGGACCTCACCGTCGCGCTCCACCCGCGTGCCCTGCTGGTCGGCGACGACCCGGTAGGTGCAGTCGCCGAGGGGGAGGATCTCGGAGACCAGGGTGTCGCCGGAGCTGGTGACGAGGACGCGCCCGCCGCTCGTGGCCACGGTCAGGCCCCGGCCCGGCGCGCCCGCCGACTCGGGCTGGGTGCGCAGCGCGTCGCCGCCCGGGCGCAGCGCCGCGCACGGGACGTCGGCGGTCAGCGAGAGCGGCCGGTACGGCGTCAGCGGCAGGCTCGTCGACGACGCCGGCTGCCCGGCCTTCGGCCAGGTGACGACGGGGTCGTCGGCGATCACCGGCGCCAGCGGGATCGCGAGACCCAGGAGGACCGTGATCGCCCCGAGGGCGGCGAGCCACCAGCCGGCGGCCCGCGAGCCACCCGGTCGGGGCGGGCCGGCCGACTCGTCGTGGTGCTCCTCGCCGGGAGCCGGGTCGGCCCGGCCCTCCTGCGCTGCCACCACGGCCATGGGTGTCGACGATATCGACGCCCTCCGGCGACACCCCGAGGAGGTCACCAGCTGCGTACTCGTACCCTCAGGGCATGACCGCGACCGGGACCGGTACGGACGAGCGACCCGCTCCGCTCGGCCTCAAGGCCCAGATCGTCCGTTTCGTCGCGATCGGCGCCGTCGCCGCCGCCGTCGACCTCGGTGTCTACTCCGGCCTGCTGGCCCTCAGCGTCTGGGCGCCGCTGGCCAAGGCCGTGTCGTTCATCCTCGGCACCACGACGGCCTACCTGCTCAACCGCCGCTTCACGTTCGCGTCCTCGTCCGGGGGTGCCGGGAAGTTCCTCGGCTTCGTCGTGCTCTACGGCTCGACGTTCGCGGTCAACGTCGGCGTCGCCGCGCTGGTCCTGCACGTCATGGACGCGCCGACGGTCAACCCGGGCCTGCTCGCCGGCTTCCTGTCCTGGTTCATCGCCCAGGCCTGCGCGACGACGATCAACTTCGTGGTCATGCGCACCGTCATCTTCCGCGACTGACCCTGCACACGCTGCGGATCGTCCCCGACCTGCGCAGTTCCGTCGTCGAGGCGATGCCCGCCGGTCAGGCGCTGCTGTTCACCTCCCGCCGCGACGACGCCGACGCCGCGCTGCTCGCCGCCCCGGGTGTCGCGCCGTTCACGTGGCGGCGGCTGCTCCGCGCGCTGCGCGACCCCGACCTCGAGGTCCTGGAGGTCGCCGAGCCGCTGTGGCTCGGGGAGTGGCGGCGCGCGCTGCGCTACATCGCGCTCGCGAGGGCGGTGCGGGTCGTGCGCCGGCGGCGGGTGGCGGTCGCGACCTACGCCATCGAGAACCTCGACGCCCGCGAGCGCGTGCCCTCGCGGGTCGCGCGGCTCGCCCTCGCCGTGTCGCTGCTGTCGCTGGACGCCGTGGTGTTCGGGACCTCCGGCGCCGCCGAGAACTACCGCCGGGCGTTCGGGTGGTCGCTGCGCCGCGCCCGCCACACCGTCCTGCCCCCGCGCCTCGACGCGTGCAGCGTGTGCGCCGCGGACGGGACGCCCCGCGAGGCGACCGTGCTGTTCCTGGGCACGCCGAGCGAGCGCAAGGGGTTCCCGGTGCTCCTGGAGGCCTGGGCGCTGGCCGGCGCGGCGGAGCGGGGCTGGCGGCTGGTGGTGGCCGACCCCCGGGGGTCGAGCGAGCTCGCGCTGCCGGCCGGGGTGTCGGTCACGGTGGACCCGCCCCGGGCCCAGGTGCACGCGATGCTGCGCTCCGCGACCGTGGTCGCCATGCCGTCGGTCCGCGTCCCGGGCTGGCGCGAGCAGATCGGGCTCCCGCTGGTCGAGGGCCTGGCGCACGGCTGCCGCGTCGTGACGACCACCGAGACCGGCCTCGCCGACGACCTCCGCGACCACCCCGCGGTCGAGCTCACGACCCCGCGCGACCCGCAGAGCCTCGCCGACGGCCTCCTCCGGGCGATGCGGGGACGCGTGGACGTTCCGCCGGGCCGGCGGGGTCACACCAAGAGCGACGTCGTCGCCTGGTGGCGGTCGGCCTGCATGCGCCGGTGGTGATGAGCGAGGGTCACGCTCGCTGCCTCCCAGGCAGTCGAGGTGACCCTCGCTCCTCGTGGCGAGCGGCGGCGAGCGGTGGCGGGCGTCAGCGCGACGGCGACGGCGTGCCGGGCGGCGGGTCGCCGATCGGGCCGGGGGTGAACGTCCCCCACACCGTGCGCTGGCCGTGGGTCACGGTCGGCGCGGCGGCGTCCGGGACGTAGGGGTCGAGGCGCTCGACGATGCCCCAGTCGCGCCAGGGCTGGCCCTGGAGATAGGTCGGCAGTTCGGTCCGCCGCTCCAGGATCTCGATCCACCCCAGCGGCCCGCCGGCGTTGGCCGACGACCAGTTCACCCCACCCGGACGCAGCTGGCTCGCGTCGGCGATGAGGCGGTAGCGCGCGACCTCGGCGATGCCGTCGCGCACGTCGAACGGCCGCAGGCACGGGCTCGCGAACTGCACCGGCCACTCGAGGTAGCCGGGGTTCTCCGGCCCGAGGATCTCGGTCAGCGGCACGAGCTGCGGGCCGCGCATCGGCGCGATCGCGAGCCAGCCGTCGGGGCCGAGCGCGCGGTCCTGGGCGATGAGGCGCACCTCGTCGGCCTGGGCGCCGAGCCCGCCGGCGAGGTTGAGCCGGATGTCGCGCCATCCCGGCTCACCGGCCCGCCCGTCGTCGACCGGCTGCTGGCCGAGGACCTGCACGCGGCCGTCGGGCAGGCGGTCGGCGAACTGGAGGGTGAGGAAGTTCCCGCCGTTCAGCCGCCCGGCGACGGTGAGGACGAGCGGCGTGGTGCCGCTGCGCAGGTCGTCGTTCAGCGAGTACCAGTCGGTGCGCAGGACGCCGGTGCCGGTGCCGTTCGCGTCGTACGAGCCGAGCGCCTGGTCGGCGAGGCCGTTGCGCAGCGAGTACTCGTAGCCCGAGACCCCGGTGCCGCCGCCGACCGGCGGGCTGGCGCCGGCGCGGGAGAACCCGCTGTTGGCCGGCTGCGGCTCGACGAGCTGGGCGTCGGGGGCGGACGCCGGGATGGTGTTGGCGGGCAGCGGGGCCGGTGTCTGGCTGGTCGACGACCCCGCGGCGCCGGGCGTGGTGGACGTGGTCGGCGGGGTCGTGGTGGTCGTCCCGCCGCCGTCGGTGCTGCCGGTCCCGCCGCTGCCCGAGGAGCCCGACGCCCCGTCGGTGGTGCCGGCACCGGCGGTCGGTGTCGGGGTCGCGGGCGCCACGACGGGCAGCACGCCCGGTGCGGAGGGCGCGAGACCGGTCGGCGGGGGCGCCGCGGGCAGCACGCCCGCGAGGGTCGAGCCCTCGACGCGGACGGCGTCGGCGAGGCCGCAGCTGTTGCCGGTGGGGTGCTCGAGGACGTCGCCGCCGAGGGAGAAGCTGCCCTCCTGGGCCTCGATCCCGTCGGTCATCGAGATCATCTCGAACGCGAGGAGGGCGGCGCAGACCAGCGCGATCGGCGCCGAACCGAGCCGCAGGGCCCGGGCGCGGCGCTCGACGGAGGACCCGCCGGGCGTGCGCCGCAGCTTGCCGAGGGCCTCGCGCGGCGGCCGCAGGACGTTGCCGACGGCGGACGAGACCGCCGGGGGCAGCGTGGTCGCCGAGGACGAGGGGGGCGTCCCGAGCTCCTCGGGTCGCGGCACCCCGCGGATGTGCTCGACCCCGGCCCAGATCAGCAGGAGCACCGAGACGCCGAGACACAGCGTGTAGACCGGCCACGGCTCGGTGAGGCCGTAGCCGAACGGCCAGCCGTCCCAGAAGACCGCGCCGCCGTTGAACGGCACGCCCCAGTTGTTCGTGTACCACCAGGTGTTCGGGCCGGTGAACGCGAGCGCGAGGACACCGAACAGCGCGGCCAGGAACAGCAGGCGGTTACGGCGCGAGCGCAGGACGTCCGCCGAGGTCGCGAGCGCCGTCAGCGCGGCCATGCCGGCGCCGAGGGCGGCGAAGGCGCCGAAGTGGTGGGTCCACTTCGTCGGGGTCAGCGCGAGCACCGCGAACGCGATCACCGACGAGCCGATCAGCCGCTGCGACGGCCCGAGGGCCGCGCCGGCGATCTTGTCGCGACGCAGGAGCACGACGATGCAGACGCCGATCCCGAGCATCAGCAGCAGCACCGGGAAGCGGCGCGCGAGCGAGCCGTCGGCGGCCGTCCCGAACAGCGACTGGTAGCGGACGACCTCCTGGAACCAGCTCCAGTTGGGGCCGAGCAGCGTGCGCAGGCGGGTCGCCTCCCACACCGCGGACCAGGTCTGGTCGGCGTAGATCGCGACGAGCACGAGCAGCCCGGCGGCGAACACCGGGGCGAGCACCGGCAGCCAGCCGCCGAAGCGGACCCGCTCCATGATCAGCTTCCACAGCGGGCGCGCGGCGGCCAGGAACGGCGCGACGGCGATGAAGCCGGTGGGGGTCGCGGCCACCGCGAACGCGGCCGCGAGCAGCCCCAGCGCGACGGGGGCGAGCCGCCGCGTCGCGACACCGCGCTCGACCGCGCAGAACGCGAGGAGCGCCGAGATGACGACGACCGGCTCGGGGCGCAGGCCGTTGTTGTAGGGCAGCCAGAACGCGAGGAAGACCATCGCCGCGGCCCAGGCGGCGGCCTTCGACCGGCGCACCTGCTGACCGAGGCGCGGCAGCATCTCGCGGCTGATGAGGATCCAGGACACGATCCCCATCGCGAGCGAGGGCACGCGCAGCCAGAGCACCGAGTCGTCGATGCGGATCCACTGCGCGTAGAGCTCGTAGAACCAGCCGAACGGCGCCTCGGGGACGTTGAACCACCGGTAGTAGTTGCCGATGTAGCCCGCCGACTCGCGGGCCCGCGCGATGCCGAGGATGTAGCCGTCGTCGGAGGTCTGACTGCCGATCACCGCCCAGACGGCGAGCACCGCGCTGACCACGAGGTCGCGTCCCGTGGGCCACCACCAGCGCTTGGGCGCCAGGCGCGGGGCGCGGCGCCCGGCGCGCACGTCGAGCGCGTGCAGCGCCCACACGCCACCGGCCACGGCGAGCACCGCGAGGACGCCGGCGAGCACCTTGAGCGTCGTCGGCGACGTCTCGAACCGCGTGTCCGGCGTGATCGACACCGACACGCCCGCGACGTCGTCCTGCCCGTCGTCGAGGTCGGAGTAGATGCCGACGACCTGCGGGCGCGCGTCGAACGGCAGCCGGATCTCCTGGCCGATGCCGAGGTCGACGAGCGTCGAGCCGGCGTCGGACACGATCCGGACGGTGCAGTCGCCGGGCGGCACCGCGGCGTTCGCCATCTGCTGGCCGCGGTCGTTGAGGACGAGCTGGCCGTTCTCGACGGTCAGGCGCATCCCGACCTGGGCGCCCGCGTCGGAGAGCGGCGGGTAGGTCGACAGGACGGTCGCGGTGCCGGTGCTGCGCGCGTCGAGGTCCTGGACCGCCCGGCACGGCACCGTGACGCTCATCGTCTCGGGGCGGTAGGCCACCAACGGGGCGTCCACCGGACGGGTGCCTGTGGTCGCGCTCGGCCACGTGATGGTCGAGGTGTCCTGCACGACGGGCAGGAACGGGAACAGCAGCGCGAGCCCGGTCCCGAGCAGGCCGAGACCGACCGCGAGCCAGCGCAACCAGCGGGGACCGCGGGTCGGACGGCTCCCGTCCGGGGTCTCGGACACGTCCGCGCCCGGGCGGTCCGGGCTGACGGCCTGTTCCGAGGTCAGCACGCTGCGAGGCTAGTCGTGACGTCGGAGGGCCTCGTGAGGTGGATCCGGTGGACGGTGCGTCAGCGGCGGTGGAAGCGCTCGCGGCGCCCGAGGCGCACGAGTGCGAGCCATTCCCGCAGCGCCGCCGGGTCGCGCCGCGAGACGAGGAAGTACCACGCGAAGCGCAGGTGCTCGATCGCCCCGAACTTCCGCAGGCCGGGCTGGGCGAGCAGGTACCCCCGGTTGCGGTACGTGTAGTAGCGCTTCGCGGCGTCGCCCGGGTCCTGGGCGTGCAGCCGCCCGCCGAGCATCGGCTTGAACTCCGCCGAGCCGTCCGGGTGCAGGTAGGCCGTGGTGAGGCAGATGCCGTACGGCAGCCCCGAGCGGGCGAGGCGCCGGTGCACCTCGACCTCGTCGCCGCGGACGAACAGCCGCAGGTCCGGGACGCCGATGACGTCGAGGGTGTCGGCGCGGAACAGCGCGCCGTTGAACAGGTGCGCGATGCCCGGCATGAGCTCGTCGTCCCCGTAGGCTTCGAGCTCGCTGCGCCGCCGCATCCAGCGCAGCCCCTGGCGCAGGGGGAACGCGAGGCGGTCCGGGTCGGTGATGTCGGCGATCACCGGCGACACCTCGGCGAGGCCGCGCCGGCGGGCGACGTCGAGCAGCGTCGCCAGCACGTGCTCGTCGGCCGGGCGCCCGTCGTCGTCGGCGAGCCAGAGCCAGTCGGTGCCGCGGGCCAGCGCCGTGAGCATGCCGAGCGCGTAGCCGCCGGCCCCGCCCAGGTTGTGCTGCGACGGCAGGTAGGTGACGGGCAGCCCGCAGTTCTCGACGACCGCGCGGGTCCCGTCGTCGGGGCCGTTGTCGACGACGATCAGGTGGTCCGGTGGGCGGGTCTGCTTGGCGATGACCGCCAGCCCGTCGACGAGCAGGTCGGCGCGGTGGCGCGTGACGACGACCGCGGTGACGGTCTCGGCCTCGGCGTTCATCGGGTCAGGGCTCACCCGCTGGTGCCCGCGCGGTCGAGGCGCTCGAGCGTCTCCGGGCTGAGGTTCTCGAACACGTCGCGGCCCTTGTAGTGGCTCAGCACGTCGCGCAGCGAGCCCTGCTCGCGGATGACGCCGCCGTCCATCCAGATCGCGGTGTCGCACAGCTCGACGAGGAACTCGTCGGAGTGCGAGGCGAACACGAGCATCCCGGAGCGGCCGACGAGGTCGCGCAGGCGGTCGCGGGCCTTCTCGAGGAACGCGGAGTCCACGGCGCCGATGCCCTCGTCGAGGATGAGGATCTCGGGGTCGATCGAGGTGACGACGCCCAGCGCGAGGCGCACGCGCATGCCGGTGGAGTAGGTGCGCAGCGGCATGTTCAGGTAGTCGCCGAGCTCGGTGAACTCGGCGATCTCGTCGACCCGGCGCTCCATCTCGCGGCGGTTCATGCCCAGGAAGAGCCCGCGGATGATGATGTTCTCGTAGCCGGAGATCTCCGGGTCCATGCCGACGGCGAGGTCGAACACGGGGGCGACGCGCCCGCGGATGCTCGCCCGCCCGCGCGTCGGCTCGTAGATGCCGGCGAGCAGGCGCAGCAGCGTCGACTTGCCGGCGCCGTTGTGCCCGACGAGCCCGACGCGGGCGCCCTCGCCGAGCGAGAGGTCGACGTCGCGCAGGGCCTCCACGACGGGGACCTTCTGCTCGCTGATCCGGCCGCCCGCCCGGCCGAGGACGGACTTCTTCAGCGACCTGTTCTTGGCGTCGAAGATCGGGAACTCGACGCAGGCCCCGCGGACCTCGATGCTGACCATCTGACTCACACCCAGTACGCGACGCGCGAGCGGTAGTTGCGCAGGGCGATCAGCGCGAGGGCCCAGCCCACGAGGGTGATGCCGCCGCAGACCACCCAGTGCGTCCAGCTCTGCACCTGGCCCACGAGCGGGGCCCGGAAGATCTCGATGAAGTGGTAGAAGGGGTTCAGCTTCGCGAGGAACGCGATGATCGCCTTCGGGCTGCCGGGATCGCCGCCGGACAGCAGGTCGGTGGTCCAGATGATCGGCGTCATCGTGAAGAACAGCTGCATGAAGCTGCCGACCACCGGCGGGATGTCGCGGAAGCGCGCCGAGATGATCCCGAACAGCAGCGTCACCCACAGACCGTTGACGACGATCAGCACGAACGCCGGGATCGCCAGCAGCGCCCACCAGCTCAGGCCGGGGTGCACGATCGCGTCTGGGTTGTTGTTGACCATCGTGTACGGCTGGTCGAGCTGGCGGAAGAAGAGCGCCAGGACGATGACGTAGACGACGACGTTGTGGGCGAAGAACAGGATCTGGCGCCACACCGTGCGGAAGACGTAGATCATCAGCGGCGCTGGCAGGAAGCGGATGAGCCCCTCGTTGGAGATGAAGGTCTCGGTCCCCTCCAGCACGCAGGCGCTGATGAAGTACCAGATCATGAAGCCGACGGTCACGTACGGCATGAACGTGCCGATGGGCTGCCCGAACAGCTGCGAGTACAGGCCGCCGAGCGCCGCGGCCGTCACGGCCATGCTGATGGTGATCCAGAGCGGGCCGATCACCGAGCGCCGGTAGCGCTGCTTGATGTCCTGCCAGCCGAGGTGGCCCCACAGCTCGCGCTGCGCGATCGCCGCCCGGATGTCTCCGAACGCGCGTCCCCAACTGCGCGGGGACGGCGCGTTCTCGGCAGGCGCCGAGTCGTCGGCGTCCTGGCGCGCGAGTGCTGGGACGGCCACGACGGGTGAGCCTACCTGCGCGGGGGGTCGCTCCTCGCGGACCGGCTCGCCCGGCGTCAGAGGTACTGACCCGTCGTGTCGTTGCCGCTCGCCGCGCCCCCGGACCCGGCCGGCAGGCCCCGGCGCATCTGCTCGAGCTGCACCTTCGCGGCCATCTGCTGGGCGACGAGCGCGGTCTGGATGCCGTGGAACAGGCCCTCGAGCCAGCCGACGAGCTGCGCCTGGGCGATCCGCAGCTCGCCCGCGGACGGCGGGTCGTCGGTCGAGAACGGTTCGACGAGGCGCTCGAGCTCCTCGCGGAGGTCGGGCGAGAGCGCGGACTCGAGCTCGCGCAGGGACGAGGCGTGGATCTCGCGCAGCCGGCCGCGGCTCGCGTCGTCGAGGTCGGTGCCGCGGACCTCCTCGAGGAGCTGCTTGATCATCATGCCGATGCGCATGACCTTCGCCGGCTCCTCGACGCCGGTGGAGAGGTCCTCGGGGGAGTCGTCGTCGCTGGTGGCGGGCGCCTCGGACGCGTTCTGCCCGTCGCCGGGGACCCGGACCGTGCCGACCGGCTGCCCGTCGGGTCCGACGATCATGACCTGGTCACCGGGGGTGGGGCTCTCGCTCATGCCGTCCATCCTCCACCCGGCGGTACCCGGCACCCGCCCGGCGCCCGCCCACCGCCCGCAGCCGTCACCTGGGCTGACCGCCGTCGCTGCTCGGAGTGCCGCTCCGTACCCTCGCGGGCATGGCGTTCGACGTCGCTCGGGTGAGGGGCCTCGTGCCCGCCCTGGGTGACGGGTGGGCGCACCTGGACGGTCCGACGGGCATGCAGGTCCCCGAACAGGTCGCCACGGCCGTGTCCTCGGCCCTGCGCGCGCCGGTCTCGCGGCCCGGCGGGGTGTTCCCGGCCTCGCAGCGCGGCGGCGCCATCATCGAGGCGGCGCGCCGTGCCGTCGCCGACCTCGTCGGCGCCGACCCCAAGGGCGTTGTCCTCGGCCCCGGCCCGGCCCCCCTGCTCGAGCGGCTGGCCGACGCCCTGAGCGGGGACTGGGCCCTGGGCGACGAGGTCGTCGTGTCCCGGCTGGACGACACCGCCAACGTCGCGCCGTGGGAGCGCGCCGCGCGCCGCTCCGGCGGGCACGTGGTCACCGCCGAGATCGACGTCGAGACCTGCGAGCTGCCGAGCTGGCAGTTCGACGAGCTGCTCGGCGACCGCACGCGCGTCGTCACCGTCACCGCGGCGTGCCCGGCGATCGGCACCCGCACCGAGGTCGCGGCCATCGCGCGCAAGGTGCACGCGCTGCGGCAGTACGGCACCGGCATCGAGCCGCTGATGGTCGTCGACGCCACCGCCGCCGCGCCCTTCCTGCCGCTGGACCTCGACACGATGGGCGCCGACATCATGGTGCTCTCCGCCGCGGCCTGGGGCGGGCCGCCGGTCGGGGCGCTGGTGTTCCGCAACCCCGAGCTGCTCGACCGCCTGCCCGCCGTGTCCCTCGACGCGTCGGCCAAGGGCCCCGAGCGCCTCGAGATCGGCGACGCGCCGTACGCCCTGCTCGCGGGGCTCGTCGCGTCGATCGACTACCTCGCCGACCTCGACGACAACGCCGACGGCCCCCGCCGCGACCGCGTGCTCACCTCGATGAGCTCGGTCCGCAGCCACCAGGACGAGCTCACCGCCTACCTGGTCTCCGAGCTGCGCTTCCTGCCCGGTGTCATGGTCATCGGCGAGCCGCCGCGCCGGATCCCCGTCGTCGCCTTCACCGTCGCCGGCCGCACGGCCCGCGAGGTCGCCGAACGCGTCGCCGAGCACGGCGTCTGCGTCGTCACCGACACCGGCGACCACGGCGCCCTGGAGGTCCTCGGCGGCGCCGAGGTCGGCGGCGTCGTGCGCGTGGGCCTGGCGCACTACACGACACGCAACGAGATCGACACGCTTGTCAGCGCCCTCGCCCGCCTCTGAGTCCCCGGGCTCGTCCCTGAGCCGGTCCCTGAGGCCGAACGGCCCACGGGTGTGCCAGCGATGCGGCTTCGCTGGCACTCAAGGCCAGGATCGCCACATGCTCGCTGCGCGACACGCCGAGGTCGGCGTACCGCGAGGCGCCGGCGCGAGCCCGGCCCCGTCACCAGAGATCACGGGCGTCGCCACGCACACCGTGGCCGCCTCGAGGTCGATGGCGTCGCCCGTGATCTCCGCGAGCGGGTCAGCCGCTCAGGACCCCGTCCTCGTCGCGCACGACGAGCACGAGCTTCCCGACGACGCCGCCCTCGTCCAGTGCCGCGTGCGCCCGGGACGCCTCGGCGACGGGGAGGTACTCGTGGATCACGGGCCGGACGCCGCCCGCGGCGACGAGCGGCCACAGCTGCTCGCGCACCGAGGCGACGATCGCGCCCTTGCCGTCGGGGCCCTCGACGGGACGCGCGCGCAGGGTCGTGGCGCCGACGGAGAGGCGCCGGGTCAGCAGCGTCGCGAGGTTGATCTCGGCCTTCGGTCCGCCCATCAGCCCGATGATCACCAGGCGCCCGCCGGTCGCGAGTGCGGCGAGGTTCGCCTTGAGCGTGGAGCCGCCCATGTTGTCGAGGATGACGTCGACGCCGCGGTCGTCGGTGGCGCTCGCGACCTCGGTGGGCAGGTCGTCGTGGTAGTCGATGGCGACGTCGGCGCCGAGGTCGAGGCAGGTCTGCAGGCGCTCCGGCGAGCCGGCGGTGGCGAGCACGCGCGCGCCCATGGCCTTGCCGACCTGGATCGCGTGGGTGCCGATGCCCCCGGACCCGCCGTGCACGAGCAGCGTCTCGCCCTCGCCGAGGTGCCCGGTCATCGCGAGGTTCGACCAGACCGTGCACGCGACCTCGGGCAGCCCGCCCGCGTCGACGAGCGAGACCCCGTCCGGCACGGGCAGGAGCTGGGCCGCGGGCACGGCGACCTTCTCCGCGTAGCCGCCGCCCGCGAGTAGCGCGCAGACCTCGTCGCCGACCGACCACCCCGTGACCCCGGAGCCGAGCGCCGCGATCCGCCCGGAGCACTCGAGCCCCGGCACCTCGGAGGCGCCCGGGGGCGGCGGGTACATGCCCTGGCGCTGCATGACGTCGGCGCGGTTGACGGCCGTGGCGACGACGTCGACGACGACCTCGCCCGGTCCCGGCTCGGGGTCGGGGTGCTCGACCCACTCGAGGACCTCGGGGCCACCGGACTCGCGGATGCTGATCGCGTACACGCCGCGGCACGCTATCGGCGGGGCCCGGCGTCCGCGCGTTTCGTACCGCGGGTACGCCTTCCGGCTATCGTGGGCTGATGGCCGAGCAGGAGCCGCGCTGGCTCGACCCCGTCGAGTGGCACGCGTGGCGCAACTACATCGCGGGCCAGGCCCTCCTCGCGGGCCGGCTCAACCGCGAGCTGTCCGACGCCCACGGCCTCTCGCTGGCCGACTACGAGATCCTCGTGCGCCTCTCCGAGCAGGAGGACCACCGCATGCGGATGAGCCTGCTCGCCGAGGAGGTCGTCGCGTCGAAGTCGCGGCTCTCCCACCAGGTGTCCCGCCTCGAGGCCGACGACCTGGTGCGCCGCGAGCTCTGCCCCTCCGACGGCCGCGGCGTCTTCGCGGTCCTCACCGACCACGGCTTCGACGTGCTCCAGCGCGCCGCGCCCGACCACCTCGAGGGCGTGCGCGCCCACTTCGTCGACCTGCTCGACGAGCACGAGCGCAAGGTCATCGGTGACGTCTTCGAGCGCGTCGCGACCAAGCTGCGCGCCGACTCCTGACCGGCGCCTACCCTGGCGCGCGGAAGCGTGGCAGAGCGGCCGATTGCATCCGCCTTGAAAGCGGACGTCACGAGAGTGACCGGGGGTTCGAATCCCCCCGCTTCCGCAGGTGAGAGCCGGGGAGGCGTGGTGTCGTTCACGGACGCGGAGATCGAGTTCATCCGGGCGCAGGGCATCGGACGGCTGGCCACCGTGGGTCCGGAAGGGCAGCCGGACGTCGTGCCCGTCGCGGTCGAGTTCGACGGGCAGCACCTCTGGGTGGGAGGCCCCGGGGATGTCGTCCGGACGCGCAAGTTCCGCAACGTTGCCGGCGGCTCTGCTCGGGTCAGCGTCGTCTTCGACGACCTGCCGTCCATGGAGCCGTTCGTGGCCCGCGGTCTCAGGGTCTACGGGAAGGCCGAGCAGCCCTTCGAGCGCGTCGGGATGGTCGGGCCGGGCACCTACATGCGGATCACGCCCACGGTCTCGTGGAGCTGGAACCTCGCCGGAGAGCCGGCGGGAGAGGAGTGGTACCCGGTGACCCGCCGCGAGCACGTGGGCTCGGACTAGCGTCGGGTTCGTCCCGATCGCGACAGTCCGAGGAGCGTCCCGACGCGGAGAGCGCCGGGCACGGCGCGCTGAACCTCACGATCGACAGCGTCGACGAGGCGGACCGGACGCTCCGCGACCGCGGCATCGTTCCCGGCGAGCTCGTCGAGGCCTCCGAGTTCGTGCGCATCCTGCCCGTCACCGACCCCGACGGGAACTCGATCACCCTGCTCCAAGCGCGCTGACGCGCCCCGGCAAGCCCGGAAGTGCGTCCGCCGAACAATGCGATCGTTGCTCGTCCGAATGGCGCGCCACTCGCCCGGAATACCGGCCGGTTCCGTTGACCTCTCGAATCCCTGAGGAGGACGATCGGGACAGCCCTGTTCGGTCGGATTGACAGAACAGACGGCAGTCGGGGCTGTCGGGGGCGTGCGCCGATGGCGCACGCCCTCTTCTTCTACCGGGGGCGTGTGGTCGTACGTGGAGAGCCGAGTGGGGGACAGCGGTGGCGCAGGAGCTGTGGTGGACAGGTTCCCCTTACCGGGCTCACCAGCCGCTGTGCAGCGGGGTTGCACCTGCTCGGTGCTCGCCAACGCCGCCTACCGCACCGGGGCGTCGGATCTCCCGGTGATCGACGCCGACTGTCCCCTCCACCGTTCCGGGAGCATTTCCTAGAACTCCCGGTATTCGTATTCGGCCATCCCGAGCCGCTCGCGCGTGAACGCGATCGCGGCGGCCGCGTCGAAGTGCGTGCCGGCGAACACCACGAGCGCGAGGAAGCGTCGCGACGTCCACACGTCGAGCGAGATACCGCGAACGCGTCACTCCGGGCGATCGTCCTCGTCGGGCTCCTGCTGGCGGATGCTGTCGAGGATGTCGTCGATCTCGGTGCGGTCCCGCGGGGGCCGGACGCGTCGGCTCTCGAACGCGAGGTGCTGGAACTGCGGCGCGAGGGTACGCCACACCTCCTTCTTCATCGCGTCGTCCACCGCGTCGCCGAGCGCGGCCTCCTCGCCGGGCTCGTCGGTGGGCTGGCCGCCCTCGTCTGTGGACATCCGCGCCTCCCTGCCGGGTAGGGCCAGGGTGCCCGCTCCCCGCCGAGGTGAAGCCCGTCAGGCGACGGCGGCGCTGCGCTCCACCCGGCGCGACGCGACGGCGAGGCCGGCCGAGACCTCACAGGGAGGCAACGCGCTCAGGCGGTGGGCGCCACCACGATGTCGCCGGGACCGATCCGCCGCGGCTCCGGACGCTCGCCGCCCGCGGCCACCTCGGCCACGAGACGGGCCAGCCGCCGGCCCGCGGCGCGGTAGAAGCGGGTCTGCGTCCAGCGCCCGAACACCCCGAACCCGAGGGCGACGACGGGATTGGCGATCTTGGCGCGGCTGGAGACGCCGGTGATGACGAACTCGACGCGCCCGGTGTCGAGGTTCTTCACCACCTCGTACACCAGCCGCCCGCGCTCGAGGTGGTGCTCGAGGGTGCGGTAGCTCCAGCCCCAGGAGCGCTCGCGGGTGCCGTCGGCGCGGTCCCGCACCTCGTCGACCTCGGCGTCCACCCGCACGCCCAGGGGGAAGCGCAGCACGATGAACCGGCCCTCGAGGAGCATGTCGCGCCCGACGAGCGGGGCCTCGGCGTGGAAGTACGCGCGCATGATCGAGGGCTCGGCGAACTCGTAGTCGTGCACCATCCGGCACGCCTGCTCGTACGGGCCGTCGGGCACGGGCTCGCCCGGTTCCTCCTCGCCGAGCAGGTGCCGGACGCGGTCGTGGTGCCACCCGCGGCCCTCGGTCTCGGCGGGGTCGTAGTTCAGCCCGTGCGCGGCGATCTCGCGTAGGCCGCGGTCCGGGTCGGGGTGGGCCGTGAACCTCACGCGGTGCCTCTCGATCGCCGGGAAGAGCGGTGGACGGTCTGCGGAGCGGACGGACCGGCGCATGCTGTCATCGCCGGACGGCTACCCAGCACCCCGTGTCGCCACGACTGCTGTTCTCCCGTCGCCCCCCGCTCGGACGCCTCCGGCGCGGCTGGGGTGCCCTGATCATGGCCGGACGGCACCTGCGGACGCTGCCGATCCTCGATCGCGCGCACGAGGACGGCGACGGCACCGACCTCCCCGCCCCCTGGCCCCTGGCCCTCGTCGACGAGCGCACCAAGACGATCGCCGCGGGCCACGGCCCGCTGTTCCACCGCACGTTCACGGTCCGGGCCGTCGACGCCCGGCACGGGGCCGCCGACCTCGTCGGGACCCTCTCCCGCGACCTCGACGCCGGGGCCCCGCCGCACGTCGTGACGTTCGCGCGTGAGCGCGGCGAGCCGGGACGGATGCTCGTCGGCGACGAGTACCGCGTGTACATGCCGGCGCCGTGGGACGGGCCGGTGCGCGTGCTGGCCCGCACCGAGACGTCCTTCCGCCTCGGGACGCTCGACGGCCACCTCGAGGCCGGCGAGATCGAGTTCCGGGCCGCCGACGTCGGGGAGGGGGCCGTCGACTTCACGATCGAGGTGTGGTCCCGTGCGGGGGACCGCGCGGCGGAGCTCCTGTACGGCCGCCTGGGCGTCGGTCGGGAGGTCCAGGCGGGCCTCTGGGTCCAGTTCTGTCTGAGTGCGGTCGAGCTGCTCGAGGGCCGCCGGGAGGGCCACGTGCGGGAGGTCACCCGTCGGGTACCGGCCTCTGAGCTGGACGGCCGATGACCTCAGGCGCGCCGTGGCCTCGTCTCAGCGCCCTCTCAGGAACCGTTCGTAGCTTCCGCCGGTTGTGAGCGGAACACGGCAGCTGAGCTGGGACGTCGTGCGCGTCGTCGCGGTCGCCAGCGTGGTCCTGCAGCACGCCACCTACTCGGTCATCGGGGTCATGCCCTGGATGCCGCGGATGCCGTTCGTGTGGCCCATCCAGGCGGGCGCGAACACGTTGATGGTGGTCTCGGCCTACTTCGTGTGCCGGACGCTCTCGACCCGTCCGCCGGGCCGGTGGTGGGTCGACCGGCTGGCCCGGTTGCTGCCGGCGTACGTCGTCGCGGTGCTCCTGACGTACCTGCTGACGCTCGTCGCCTCGCAGTTCGGCTACTGGCGTCCCAGCGGCGTCGACCTCATCGGCAACCTGCTGCTCGTCCAGGGCTGGGACTCGCGCGTCACGTACATCGACCACTCGTACTGGACGCTGCCCGCCCAGCTGGCGATGTTCACCCTCGCCGCCGTGGCCGCCGCCTACCTGGGCCGCGGGTTCTGGCGCCGGAGCTGGACGCTGCCCGCGCTGGCCTGGGGGATCATCGTCGTCCCGGCCCTGATGATGGAGCTGGGCTACGCGGACGGCGTGCTCAGCCAGGTGTTCCACGGCCTCGTCATGTTCCGCTGGCAGATGTTCGGCATCGGGCTCGCCGTGTGGCTGTGGTCCCGCGGGCGCATCGGCGTCGTGCACCTCGTCGCGCTGGTGCTCGCCGGCCTGGTCGCCGAGGACCTGCACACCCCCGACGTGCCGTCCGTGCTCGTCCTGGCGCTCGCGGTCCTGGGGATCGCGGCCGCCGCGGCGGGCCGGGACTGGAGCGTGCTGCGGATCGGCCGGCTCCCGCGGGCGATCACGTGGCTCGCCGGCATCTCCTACGGCATCTACCTGATGAACCAGCAGATCGGCTACTTCGTGGCCTGGGGCCTGCTGCACCGCTTCGGGGTCGACGGGTGGCCGCGCCTCGTCGCCGTCGTCGCCGTGGCGGTGCTGCTCGGCTGGCTCCTGACGGTGCTGGTGGAGCGGCCCGCGCACCGGTGGCTGGTGCGCAGGCCGAGCCAGAGTCAGAGGCTGAACGAGCCCGCCGCGGACAGGAAGAGGTCGACCTCCTCGGGCGTGCCGGCGCTCACCCGCACGCCGTCGCCGGCGAACGCGCGCACGACGACCTTGTTCTCGAGCGCGTGCTCCGAGAACTCGACGGCCCGCTCGCCCAGGGGCAGCCAGACGAAGTTGGTCTGCGACGGCGGCACCTCGTATCCCATCGAGCGCAGCTCGGCGGTCATCCGCGCGACCTCGGAGACCGCGCCCGCGCAGTCCGCGAGCAGCTCGTCGAGGTGGTCGAGCGCGGCGAGCGCCCCGGCCTGCGCCGGCGTCGACACCCCGAACGGCACCGCGACCCCGCGCAGCGCGGCCGCGAGCTCGGCCGGCCCGACGGCGTAGCCGACGCGCAGCCCGGCGAGCCGGTGGGCCTTGGAGAAGGTCCGCAGCACGCAGATGTTGTCGTACTCCTCGGCGAGCGCGAGCCCGTCGGGGACGGCCGGGTCGGACACGAACTCGCGGTAGGCCTCGTCGAGCACCACCAGGACGTCGTCCGGGACGCGGTCGAGGAAGGCGCGCAGCGCGGTCTCGTCGACGGCGGTGCCGGTCGGGTTGTTGGGGTTGCAGACGAAGACCAGGCGCGTCCGGTCGGTGATCGCGTCCGCCATCGCGTCGAGGTCGTGGACGTGGCCCGCGTCCAGCGGCACCCGCACGGCCCGCGCGTGGCCCGCCAGCGCGACGATCGGGTAGGCCTCGAACGAGCGCCAGGCGAACACGACCTCGTCGCCGGGCGCGCAGACCGCCTGGACCAGCTGCCCGCACAGGGCCACCGACCCGGTGCCGACGGCGATCCGGGCCGGGTCGACGCCGTGGTGCTCGGCCAGGCGCGCTGTGAGCGTCGTCACCGCGATGTCGGGGTAGCGGTTGCCGGCCTCGACGGCGCGGTGGATCGCGGACAGCACCGCCGGCAGGGGCGGCAGCGCCATCTCGTTGCTCGCGAGCTTCACGGCGCCGGGCACGGTGCGACCGGCGACGTAGGTGGGGAGGGCGGCGAGGTCGTCACGCAGGCGCACGGGCACGGTCACCACGGTAAACGCCCGGCGTCGTGCGCCGTCCCGGCCACGGAGATCGCCCGGGCGCCGGGCACGCCCCCCTCCGGACGTGGAAGGCTGAACGCATGACGGGGACCCACACCGAGACCATCCCTCTGGTCGACGAGACCCAACTGCGGGTGACGATCGCCGAGCCGGACGGTGCGGTGCGCGGCGGTGTGGTGGTCCTCCACGAGTCGCGGGGTGTCACGTCCCGCACCCAGGCGATCGCCCAGGCCCTCGCGGGGGAGGGCTGGCTGGCGGTCGCGCCCCACCTGTACCACCGCGACGACCCCGGCATCGACGAGCAGACCGGCGACGAGGAGGCCGTCGACCGCGCCGTTGCCAAGATCTCGGGCGAGTCGGTGCTCGCCGACTCCGACGCCGCGTTCGGGATGCTCGCCGACCGCGGGATCAGCTCCGACCGCATGGGCGTGGTCGGCTTCGACCTCGGCGCCACGGCCGCGCTCGTCGTCGCCGCCCAGCGCTCGCTCGGCGCCGTCGTGACGGTCTCCGCGGCGGGCGTCTCGCAGTCCCTGTCGACGGGGCTGCCGGCGCTGGTCGACGTCGTCGGCGAGCTGACCTGCCCCTGGCTCGGGCTCTACGGCGAGCGCGGGGACCCGGTCGACCCCGCCGACGTCGACCGTCTCCGCGAGGCGGCGCACGCCTCTGGCCGTGTGGTCGACGTGGTCGTCTACCCCTCGCGCGAGCACCGGTTCGACACCGACGAGCGTGCGGCGGACCAGCCGGATCCCCTGGACGAGGGGAACTCCGACGAAGCGACCAAGATGGAGGCGCGCAGCCGGGTGCTCAACTGGTTGGATACACATCTGCGCTGACGCGTGGACGCTGCCGGAGGACACATGACGTCGGGGGTGCGGGCCGATCGCCCCACGACGGCCGCCGTCGAGGGTCGCTTCGCCCGGTTCCGGGGCCGTCGTGTCGCCCGGGTGGTGACGTGGGCGGCGCGCGTGGCGGGCCTGCTCACCGTCCTCTCGCTCCTCACGCCGCTGCTGCGCCGGCGGCTGCAGCCGGCGACCTGGTTCGGTCTGCCGCCCGAGGCCACGCTGGTCGGTGCGGTCGTCGTCGCGACCCTCGGCGTCGGCCTGATGATGCTGGCCACGGGCCTGCGCCGGCGGAAACGGCGGGCGTGGCAGCTCGCGGTCGTGGCCTGCGTGCTGCTGGTCGTCTCGCACATCGTCGGGCGCCACGCCCTGGTGCCGACGATCGTCGTCGCCGTCCTGCTCGCCGGCCTGCTGCTGACCCGCCGCGAGTTCACGGCGCTGCCCGACCCCGTCGGGCGCCTGGCCGCCCTCCGCGTCGTCGTCCAGATGCTGCTCGGGGGCTTCGTCACCGTCTTCCTGCTGCTGCTCGTGCGCCCCTCGCTGCTCGCCGGGGGACCGAGCGTGGAGGACAAGCTCGCGCAGGCGGGCCTCTCGCTCGTCGGCGTCAGCGGCCCCGTGGAGTTCCGGGCCGGGTGGTTCGACGACCTCACCGCCGTGCTCGGCCTGTCGTTCGGCGTCGCCGCGCTCGTGCTCGGCGGCTACTTCCTGCTGCGCTCCTCGGAGCCGCGCCCGGCGCTGACCGCCGAGGAGGGCGACCGGATCCGCGAGCTGCTCACGCGCCACGGCAAGGCCGACTCGCTGGGCTACTTCGCGCTGCGCCGGGACAAGTCGGTGGTGTTCTCGTCGTCGGGCAAGGCGGCGGTGGCGTACCGGGTCGTCGCGGGGGTGGCGCTGGCGTCGGGCGACCCGCTCGGCGATCTCGAGGCCTGGCCCGGCGCGATCACCGAGTTCCTCGCCGTCTGCCGCCGCTACGGCTGGGTGCCCGCGGTGCTGGGCTGCTCGGAGTCCGGTGCGCGCGTGTGGCTGCGCGAGGGCGGGCTGGACGCGCTGGAGCTCGGCGACGAGGCGGTCGTCGACGTCGCCACGTTCTCGCTGCAGGGCCGGTCGATGCGCACCGTCCGCCAGGCCGTGTCCCGCATCCAGCGGGCCGGCTACGCGACCACCGTGCGGCGCGTCCGCGACGTGCCGTCCGAGGAGCTCGCGCAGCTGCGCGAGCTGGTGTCCCGGTGGCGCGGCGGGCCCGCCGAGCGCGGGTTCTCGATGGCGCTGTCCCGGGTCGCGGACGGCGAGTCCGACCCCGCGGGTGTGCTGGTCGTCGCCACCGCGGAGGACGAGGTGCGCGGGCTGCTGCAGTTCGTGCCCTGGGGCGACGACGGGCTCTCGCTCGACCTCATGATCCGCGACCCCGCGGTGCCCGACAACGGGCTGAACGAGCTGCTCATCGCCGACCTCCTCGGCGCCTGCCGCGGCCTCGGCGTCGACCGGGTGTCGCTGAACTTCGCCGTGTTCCGGTCGGCCCTGGAGCGCGGCGAGAAGATCGGCGCCGGGCCCGTGGCGCGGCTCTGGGCGCGCCTGCTGCGCACGGCGTCACGGTGGTGGCAGATCGACTCGCTCTACCGCTTCAACACCCGGTTCGGGCCGGCGTGGGTGCCGCGGTTCCTGGTCTTCGACGCCGTGCGCGACCTGCCCCGTATCGCCGTCGCCGCCTTCGAGGCCGAGGGGTACGGCGGGCGCCCGCCGGCGCTGCTGCGCTTCCTGCGCCGGACCTGAGGCGCAGCGAGGGACGCCTTCGCTGCGTCGGGAGCAGCGCGGGCGTCCCTCGCTCCGGGGTGTCAGGGCCGCACGAGCACCTTGAGCGCTTCGCGGTCGTTCATCGCCCGGTAACCGTCGGGGGTCTCGGCGAGCGGGATCTCGCGGTCGAAGACCTTGCCCGGCTCGACCTGCCCGTCGAGGACGTCGGGCAGCAGCTCGTACATGTTCGCCTGGGTCGGGGCGATGCCGCCGGCCACGGTCACGTTCTTCATGAACTTCTGCGCCAGGTTCGGCAGCTCGCCGCTCTGCGGCACGCCGACGATGCCGACGTGCCCGCCGGGCTTGGTGAGGTTGATCGCCGAGGTCAGCGACTGCTCGTAGCCGACGGCCTCGATCGCCGAGTGCACGCCGTCGGTGCCGAGGAGGTCGCGGACCTTCTGCTCGCCCTCCTCGCCCCGCTCGGAGACGACGTCGGTGGCGCCGAACTCGCGGCCGAGGTCGGTGCGGTCCTTGTGTCGGCCCATGAGCACGATCCGCTCGGCGCCGAGGCGCTTCGACGCCAGCACGCCGAGCAGGCCGACGGCGCCGTCCCCGATCACCACGACGTCCTTGCCGGGCCCGACCTGCGCCGACACCGCGGCGTGGTGGCCGGTGCCGAAGACGTCGGAGAGGGTCAGCAGGCTCGGCATCAGCGCCGAGTCGTGGGGCACGGTGAGCTTCATCAGCGACGCGTCGGCGAACGGGACGCGCGCCGCCTCGCCCTGGCCGCCGTCGGTCTCGGCGCCCCAGGCGCTGCCGTTCGGGCAGGCGCTGGTGAGGCCGGCGCGGCAGTACTCGCAGGTGCCGTCGGCGTAGAAGAACGGCGCGACGACCAGGTCGCCCTTCCGGATGCGGCTCACGTCCGAGCCGATCTCCTCGACCACGCCGATGAACTCGTGGCCGATGCGGTCGCCCTGCTCGGTCTGCTCGCGGCTCTTGTACGGCCACAGGTCGCTGCCGCAGATGCACGAGTGCGTGATCCGCACGATCGCGTCGGTGGAGCTCTGCAGGGTCGGGTCCGGGACGTCCTCGACGCGGATGTCGCCGGCTCCGTAGATCAGGGTCGCCTTCACGGCGGGTGTCCTCCTCGTGGCGGGTTCGGTCGTGGGCTACCCGCCGCCGGGGGTCGCATGCGGGACCGTGCACACGTCACGCCGGGCCGGGGGGTGGCGACCAACCCGCTCGACGGCGGTGTGTACTGTTTCCCGTCGGAGGCCCTAGGGGGACCTCGGGAGGCTTCGCCTAGTCTGGTCTATGGCGCCGCACTGCTAATGCGGTTGGGAGTTCGGCTCCCTCCCGGGTTCAAATCCCGGAGCCTCCGCAGCCGCGGTCCGGACCGGGTCGGGGCACCACAACCACATACCTGCGCCCGTAGCTCAACGGATAGAGCATCTGACTACGGATCAGAAGGTTAGGGGTTCGAATCCCTTCGGGCGCGCGCCGGTCGAGGCAGCTCAGAGGGGTCGCAGCAACGCTGCGGCCCCTTTGTCTTGCGCGAGCCAGGCCGTCGATACGGTTGCGATACCGGTAAGTCCTGTATCAGTATCGGACGATGACACGTCCGGCAGCATGGATCGACATCACCGCCACCGACGCCGCGCGGTCGCGGGCGTTCTACGGCGAGCTCCTCGGCTGGCCCATCCACGTCGTCGAGGAGATCGACTACGGCCTCGTCGAGCCCGGCCCGGAGCGGTTGCCCGGCGGCGTCGGGCGGGCCGGGAACGGCAACCGGCACCCCGTCGGCATGGTCACCTACTTCACCGTCGACGACGTCGCGACGGCCCTCGCGCGGGCCCTCGAGCTCGGCGCGACGACGGCGGTCGAGCCGTGGGAGGTCCCCGGGATGGGCACGATGGCCGTCGTGCTCGACCCCGACGGCACCCGCGTCGGCCTGTGGACGCCGGCGTGAGCGGCCCGGACCTCTTCGCCGGGCTCTTCGCCAGTGACTACGCGGCCTCGCGGCCCTGGTACGAGCGGCTGCTGGGTCGCGAGCCGTCGTTCCTGGCGTCGGACACGGAAGCGGTGTGGGAGCTCGGGGAGCACCGCTGGCTCTACCTCAAGCAGCACCCGGAGCACGCCGGGCACGGCGAGGTGACGATCTTCCCCGAGGACCTCGACGCCGCCGTCGCGGGCGCGGCGGACCGGGGCGTCGTGCCGGACCGGCACGAGGACTACCCGGGCGGCGTGCGCAAGGTCGTGTTCCGCGACCCCGACGGCAACGAGATCGGGCTCGGCGGCGGGGGCTGACGGCGCAGGATCAGCCCGCGCGGCGCACCGGGACGATGCGGGCGCGGCGGAGGCGCACGGCGGCGTTCTCGGCGAGCAGGGAGTTGCGGCGCCGCACGATCGCGGTGGCCAGTTCCTGCGTGGCCTGGACGATCTCCTCGGGGTCGTCGTCGGTCGGCAGCGCGCGGGCGGTGGTGCGCTCGACGATCTCGCCGATGGTGACGACGGCGCGGGCGAGCTCGTCGAGGGCGTCGCTGGACCAGTCGAAGCGGTCCGGTCCCGACGGGTGGGCGCCGCTGTGCTCCAGCATCTCGGCGAGCGCTTCGGACGCCTGCCGCGCGAGCCTCGCCGCCGCCTCGTCTCTGTGCACTGCCGCCTCATCGTCGATCGGAATCCTGATGAGAGTGTCCGCTGGGACGCCGCTCCAATCCAGGGCGTGGCGCGACCGTCAGAGGATGGGGAGGACCCGGCCGGCGGGGGGACACCGACCGGGTCCGGTGCCGATCACGGGGGGCATGACCGGCGGCGATCATCCTTGCATGTGCATGTACAGCTGCAAAGAGTGGGCCCGGACGATCCGCTCGTCTGAGCGCGGCGTGCCACCATGAGCGCGACCCGGCCGACGAGACGAGGGGAGGGCCCACGTGCGGATACGGCTCGCCGACGGACCCTGTCGGGGCGACCACGACCTGGGCATCGCCGACGGCGCCAGCCTCCCCGAGGAGTACCTGGTGCTCGTCGAGGCGGGGCCGCGCCAGAAGGTCGGCGACATCTTCGGGGGGTCCATCCCCGGCGTGAACGTCTTCGCGGTGCACCGGCTCGCGCGGCGCGACACCGACGGCACCCCGGTCTACGCCTTCGCCGGGCGCCGGGAGTCGCGGGGGTACTAGACGCACAGCGACCCCGGGGACTTCGAGGTTCCCCGGGGTCGCTTCGGTGCGGTGACGTCGTCAGTCGGACTTGAAGGCGTCCTTGATCTTCTCGCCCGCCTGCTTGACGTCGCCCTTGGTCTGGTCGGCCTTGCCCTCGTGACGCAGCTCCTCGTCGCCCTGGAGCGTGCCGGCGGTCTCCTTGACCTTGCCCTTGAGCTTGTCGGCCTGGTTGTCGATCTTGTCGTCAGCACCCATGCCCGGCGTCTACCCGATCGGGCGCCCGTCTCAACCGTCGACCGGGACGAGCAGCACCCACACCGGCCCGGGCGCGAACGACACCGGCAGGCGGTCCGGTCCGAGGACGGCGGTCGGGTCGGTCGGCAGCGGGCGTGACCAGCGCGCGGGGTACGCCCGGCCGTCGCGCAGGACCTCGGCCTCGCCCCCGCCGGTCGTCACCGCGTAGGGCGAGACGGCGCCGGCGGCGTCGCGGATCGCCGACGGGCGGGTCGTCACCCGCTGGATCAGCACGGTGGCCGCGCCGATCGGCTCGCCGCCGGTCGCCGGGACCGCCGGGTCGCCCCCGCCGGGCTCGACGAGCCAGCGCCCGCGCACCGCGTCCCAGGTCAGCCCCAGCTCGGCCGTCCCGAAGGTGACGTCGCGATGGCGGACGACCTCGCCGCCCGCCGGGGTCGCGCCGAACCGGAACCCGATGTCGCGGGGCGGGGTGGCACCGCCGGCGGCGGCGAGCAGCGCCGACGGGTCCGCGTACAGGTTCACCGGCGCGCGCCGGGCGCCGTCGCGGCGGAACGCGTCGCCGGCGGTCTGCGGGGTCAGCGGCACGAGCGAGGCGCCGGCGAGCGTGCCCGCGAGCTCGGGCGCCGACCCGGAGAACGCGAGCCCGGGGCGTCCGTAGGCGCCGAGCACGGTCACGTCGGACTCGCGGGCGCTGCGCACCGGCCCCACCGACGCCGGCAGGCGCGACGAGAAGACGGCGAGCAGCCGGGTCGTGCCGCCCTCGACGGGCTCGACGTAGACGACGTCCGCGTCCTCGACGCCGGTCCAGGGACGCCCGGCGGGGGAGTTGTCGACCTTGACCGCCAGCACGGGGGCGTCGGCGGGCGCGGAGGTGCCGGTCAGCGGCGAGGCGCGGGTACCGGATCCGGCGCACCCGGTGAGCAGCGCGGCGGCGGCGAGGAGCACGAGCAGGCCTCGCGGCACCGGTCACCTCCACGCTCTCGTCCGTCCCGTCCCCGGCGGCGCCCTATCCTTACCGTGTGACGTCCGCGAGCCCGGAGCCCGGTGATCCCGCGGCGCTGCGTGTCTCGGACGTGGAGCGCGAGCAGGTCCAGCAGTTCCTCGCGCGCGCGATGGTCGCCGGGCAGATCACCGCCGGCGAGTACAGCGACCGCGCCGCGGCGGCCCTGGCCGCGCGGTTCCGGCGCGACCTCGAGGGATTGCTCGACGACCTGCCCGGGGCGGAGCTGCACGCCTCCCGGTCGGTGGACGTCCTCGACCTGCAGGCCGGCGTCGGCGGCGCGATCAGCCGCCGGGGCTACTGGCGCGTCCCGCCGCTCGTGCGCGTCCACAGCTGGATCGGCGGGGTGACGCTCGACTTCAGCAGCGCGGAGTTCACGACGCCCGTGGTCGCCGTGGAGCTCGCGACGGGGATGTGCTCGCCGCTGCTGGTGCTGCCCGAGCACGCCACCGCGGACGTCGACGACCTGCGGATCTCGGCCGGGAAGGTCCGCGACGACATCCGGCACCGGCGCGAGCGCGGCGTCCCGCACCTCGTGGTGCGCGGGAAGCACAGCCTGGGTGACGTGGTCCTGCGTCACCCCCGCAAACCGCGGTGGCGCCCGGGGCGCAGGAAAACCACCGTGACGCGTGAGGGTGACGGCGCGCCGGGTCGACGCAACGGGGACTGATCGGCGACCCCGGTACGGTCACGACAGGCAGGGGTCGAGGGAACGTCGACGGGAGGAGGCGGACAGGTGGGGCTGGCACAGCTGGGCCCGGGGCTGCCCGTCGTCGTGGTGCTGGTCGCGGGCGTCCTGACGGCGCTCGCGATGGCCCCGCTGCACCGCCGTGCCGCGCACCAGCGGCGCTCGGCGATGCTCGTCGACCGCGTGGTCACCGACCGTGTCGCCCGCCTGACCGGCGCCGAGCGCCGCCGCGCCCGCCGTCACCTCCACCGTGCCGCCGACCTGCCCGTGCCCCGCGCGGTGGGGCTGACGCTGCTGACCGCCGCCGTGACCGGCGCGGTCGGCGCGCTCGCCGTCTCGCTGGTGGCCGACGAGCTCGGTGCGGGCCGGCGCCTCGCGATCCGCGGTCTCATCGCGCGGATGGAGGACCTCGGGCTGCCGGCCCCGACGGCCTCCGGCCCCACGATCACCGTCGGCGGCGTCGTCGTGCTCGCGGTGCTGAGCTTCGCGGTCGCCGGGCTCTACGTCGGCGGCCTCGACGTCGAGCGCCGCCGGGCGATGCCGGTGACGCGCCCGTGGCCCACGAGCCGGGGCAAGGCGACGGCGATGCTCGGCCTGGTGCTCGCGCTCCTGCTCGTGCTCGCGGGCGGGACGCTCGCGGTGCCGGGGGTGGGGCTGGGCGCGGCCCTGTTCCTGCTCGCCCACCAGCTGGTCACGCGCACCCAGCGTCCGCGGGCGTGCCGTGAGGCGCCGGTGGTGCCCGAGGCGCTGCGGGCCGCGCGCCTGCCCGCGGTCAAGGAGCGCCGCCTGCTGCGCGCCCGCCGCGACAAGGAGAAGCAGCTCGAACCGGCGCCGCCCGCCGCCCCGGCCTCCGTCCCCGCCGCGCCGGCCCCGCGCCGCGGGCTGTCGATGCCGTCGCGGTCCGCGCCGCCCCCGCCGCCCGCCGTCGGACCCTCGACGCGCCTGGTCGACATGGCGGCGCCCGAGCAGCCGCTGACCCCGCACGACCCGCGCTCGGTCGGCGAGTACACGCTGACCGGCCGCCTCGGCTCCGGCGGCATGGGCACCGTCTACCTGGGCCACCGCGCCGGCACCCACGGGGTCGTCGCCATCAAGGTCCTCGCGCCGCACCTGCTCGACGACGTCGACGCCCGCACCCGCTTCCTGCGCGAGGGCCAGACGCTGCAGAAGGTCACCGGCGACTACACGGCGCGCGTCCACGGCGTCGGCTTCGACGGCTCGATGCCCTACATCGTCATGGAGCGCCTCGACGGGCCGTCGCTGCACGCCTTCGTCGCGGCGTCGGGCGCGGTGACCGACGGCGAGATGCTCACCCGCACCGCCATCGCGCTGGCCCGGGCGCTCGCGGCGCTGCACGCCGACGGGATCACCCACCGCGACCTCAAGCCGGGCAACGTCCTGCTGACCTCGGCGGGCCCCAAGGTCGTCGACTTCGGCATCGCCCGCGTCGTCGGGCAGACCCACCACACGCCGGCCGGGAACATGGTCGGCACGCCCGGGTACATGGCGCCCGAGCAGGTCACCGGCAACGGCGCCGGCCCGGCCACCGACGTCTGGGCCTGGGCGTGCTGCGTTGTCTTCGCGGCCCGCGGCGACCACCTCTTCGACGGAGACAACATCCTCGACATCGCCCGCCGGATCCTCGACGGACCCGGCCCCGAGGCCTTCGCGGCCGTGCACCGGCTCTCGCCCCGGCTCGTGCCCGTCCTGCGCCGCGCGACGGCCCAGGAGGTCGGCGACCGGCCCCGTGACGGCGCGGCCCTGCTGCGCCTGCTCGACCGCAGCGGCGCCACCGCGGTGGCCGGCCCGTCCGGGTGGGACCGCCTGGTCGGCGGGGGTGTCCGGTGATCGAGCGCGGCGAACCGTCGCGTCACCGGCGCGCTGCTACGGTGCGATCTCTCCGCCCGGCGAGCCGTCCGGGCCGCCCCGGCAACGGGACGTCGAGCCCTCGTGAGGACGGTGACTGGTCGGTGGCGTCGTGGGACGACCTCGTGCTGTGGGTGCGGGTGCGCTACGAGGTGATGGCGCAGGACCAGCACAGCCTGACGTTCCGGCTGCCGACGTCGGACGACCGCACCCAGCTGGTGTACGTGCACCACAAGGGCGTCGTCGACGGGCACGACTGGCTGCAGATCGAGTCGCCGATCGGCCGCCTCGACGAGATCGACACGCGCCGGCTGCTCGAGCTGGCGGAGGACGCCGTGGTCGGCGGGGCGGTCGCCGTGGGCGGTGTCGCGGTGTTCCGTCACGCCACCCCGCTCGAGGACCTCTCGTTCGCCGAGTTCGACGCCCCGTTCCGGCTGGTCACCCGCATCGCCGACCAGCTCGAGCACGCCCTCACCGGCACCGACCGCTACTAGGCTCCCGGGCGTGGACGTCGTCGAGTTCCGCCCCGAGCCGTCGCAGTACGCCTACACGTTCGGCGGGGTCGCCCCGATCCGCGAGGTCGAGCCCGGGAGCGTGCTGCGCCTGTGGTGCGACGACGCCTTCGGCGGCACCCTCCGGTCGACCTCCGACCTGGCGAGCGCCCACCTGCGGATGGGCTTCCTCAACCCGCAGACCGGCCCGTTCGCGGTCAGGGGCGCCGAGCCGGGCGACACGCTCGTGCTGCACCTCGTCGACCTCACCCCGGCCCGCGACTGGGGCGCCTCGACGCTGGTGCCGTTCTTCGGCGGCCTCACCGGCACCGACCGCACGGCGCTGCTGAACGACCCGCTCGCCGAGCGCACCTGGATCTACGAGGTCGACCGCGCCCGGAGCACCGTCACCTTCACCGCGGCCCGGTCCGACCTCTCGATCGACCTGCCGCTCGCCCCGATGCTCGGCACGGTCGGGGTCGCGCCGGCGTACGGCGAGGTGCGCTCGTCGCTCACGCCGGACGCCTTCGGCGGCAACATGGACACCCCGGAGATGCGGGCCGGCGCCACCTGCTACCTGCCCGTCAACACGCCCGGCGCGATCTTCTCGGTGGGCGACGGGCACTACCGCCAGGGCGAGGGCGAGTCCTGCGGCACCGCCGTCGAGGGCGCCATGGACGTCACGCTGATCGTCGACCTGGTCAAGGCCTCGCAGGCGCCGGCGCCGCTGTGGCCGCGGCTGGAGAACGACGACGAGATCGTCGTGGTCGGCTCGTCACGCCCGCTCGAGGACGCCTGGCGGATCAGCCAGGTCGAGATGATCACGTGGCTCACCGGCCTGCTCGGCCTCGACCGCCTCGACGCCTACCAGCTGCTCACGCAGGTGTCGCTGGCGCCGCTGGCCAACGTCGTCGACACGAACTACAGCGCGGTGACGAAGGTGTCCAAGACGCTGGTGCCCGGCCTGCGGCCCCTCGACGGGCTGCACGCGGACCTGCGCGAGCGCGCACGGTCCCTGACCTGAGGGAGCTCGCGATGGATCTCCAGCTGACCGGCCGCACCGCGCTCGTCACCGGCGGCAGCCGGGGCATCGGGCGGGCGATCGTCGAGGGCCTCGCGGCCGAGGGCGCCACGGTCGCCTTCTGCGCGCGGTCCGCCGACGCCGTCCGCAGCACCGAGGAGGAGCTGCGCAACGCCGGGCACGACGTGCACGGCACCCCGGTGGACGTCGCCGACGGGGACGCGCTGGCCACCTGGGTGCGGGCGAGCGCGTCGGCGCACGGCGGCATCGACGCGGTGGTCGCGAACGTCTCGGCGCTCGCGATCCCGTCGTCCGAGGAGAACTGGGCGGCGAGCTTCACCACCGACATGCTCGGCACCGTGCGCCTCGTCGAGGCGGCGCTGCCGTCGCTCGAGGCCAGCGACGCCGGCGCGATCGTGACGATCTCGAGCGTGTCCGGCCGGGAGATCGACTTCGCGGCCGGCCCGTACGGGACGTTCAAGGGCGCGATCATCCACTACACCCAGGGGCTGGCGTACCAGCTCGCCGGACGGGTGCGCGCCAACTCCGTGTCCCCGGGCAACACCTACTTCCCGGGCGGGGTCTGGGAGTCGATCGAGGAGAACAACCCCGAGCTGTTCTCGCACGCGCTCGGGCTCAACCCCACCGGGCGCATGGCGGGTCCCGAGGAGATCGCCCGCGCGGTGGTGTTCCTGGCGAGCCCGGCGGCGACGTTCATCAGCGGCACGAACCTCGTCGTCGACGGGGCGCTGACGCGCGGGGTGCAGCTCTAGCGCGACGCGGGCGCCGGGGCCAGCAGCGCGACCAGCGAGCGGACGCCGTCCGCGGTGACGTGCGCGAGCCGGGCGACGGCGCGGGCGCAGGTGCGCAGGAAGCCCGGGTCCTCGGGCGCGCGCACGGCGAGGGCGGTGGAGGGGGCCGTCACGGCCTGCTCGGGCAGCCGCTCGAGGGCGGGCGCGACGCGCGGGAACGGGATCGTCGGGCTCCACGGATCCCCGCCGGCACGGATGTCCGCCCGGCCGCCGTCGCGGGGCGCGGGGACCCAGGGGTCCTGATGGGCGTCCATGCCTCGTGTGTCCTCTCGCCGGGCATCCTCGCCCCGGTCATCGGTCGCGGCGGCGCCGTTGTTAGCGCCCACGCCGGCGGCCTCGTTCGCGCTGGGTGACCGCGGTCGCCACTGAGCGCATCGGCCCGAGACCAGTGGGACCGACGTCACGACGGAGTGACACCGGACCACCACTCACCGCATCGATCGGTCCGGTCGTGGACGGTCCCCCGTTCGCACCGCGACCCGCGCAGTCCTGACGCGTTGCCTGCGTGCGGGTTCGAGGACCGGACGTCGGGCCCGACGATCGCCGTCGACGCACCGGCGCGGTCGTGACCACAGGCAGTGACTGCGAGCGACACGGGGAGGTGGTTGCTCGGTGGCGGGCACGCATGCTCGTACGTCGGGTCGGCGCCGCGCTGTCGACGTCGATCCCCCCGACGACGGCGACCGGGGCTCGGGGCGGCACGCCGACAGCGACTACGGCGACGTCAGCGCGCGGATCACCTCGACGCCCGCGCCCGCGTCCCCGCCGGTCGGCTTCCCCTCGGCCTTCTCCACCGGGTCCTTCCGCTCCACGACCAGCACGAACGGCGGTGGCTCGGCGTCGGCTGGCCACTCGGGCACGAGCAGCGCGACGGGCACCGCCACCGCCGCGCGCCCCGAGACCCGCCGCAACGACCGCCCGGACATGAAGCCCGGCGGCGCCGAGCCCGCCCGCCCGGCGGCACCCAGCGCGCCGCCCGCCGCGAGCCAGGCCCGACCGGGCACGCGACCGACGCCGCCGCCGGCGCGGCCGAACGGCGCCCCGCAGGGCCCGGCCGTTCCGAACGGCGCCCCGCAGGCCCCGGCGGCTCCGCAGGGCCCGAACGGCTCGGCCCCGAACGGCTCGCCCGCCCCCCGTGGCGTCCCGAACCGCTCGACGCCCAACGGCTCGACCCCCAACGGCTCGGCTCCGAACGGCTCCGCCTCGACCGCCCTCGCCGCCCCGCCCGCCGTGCCGCCGCCGCCCCCGGCCGCGCCCGCGGGCTCCCCGCCGCCCGGCGCGCCGGGCCGCCCCTCCGGACCCCGGCCGCCCGCCGGTCCGGCCGCGCGCCCCACGCCGCCGCCGGCGAACCCCGCGGCGCGCCCCCAGAACCCCCAGGCCAACCCCCAGCCCGGACCCGGTGCGCGCCCCACGCCGCCGCCCGGAGCCCCGGCCGGCCGACCGACGCCGCCGCCCGCGGGTCCCGCGGGTCCCGGCGCTCCGCGCGGAGCAGCGCCCGCCCCGCCCGGACCGCGCGGCGCCGCGCCCGCGGGTGCTCCCGGCCGTCCCGCCACGCCACCGCCCGGTCGCCCGCCGGCCGGTCCGCCCGCGACCGCGACCACGAACGCGCCCGCCGGCCCGGCCACCGCGACGACCTCCACGACCAGCGACGCCGACAGCCCGGCCCGGCGCCGTCCGACCGGCACCTCCGTGATGCCCGCCGTCGACGCGCCGTCGCCCCGGGGCCACAGCTCCGGTCCGCTGCCCCGGGAGCCGAGGGACCGCGACCGCGACGACGAGCCTGCGGAGCCCGCCGACCTCGACGAGATCGAGGACTTCGCCGAGGCCGTCGAGCAGGACCGCGAGGACGAGGAGCAGGACGCGGGCGCCACGCGCGCCACCCGGACCGCCGCCACGCGGGCGGCAACCCGCCGGGGCTCCACCGGAGCCCGCCGTGCCACGACCCGCTCGCGCACCACCGCGCACCGCTCGCCGGGCCGCAAGGAGAACGGCAAGGCCAGCCGGAACAGCGACACCCCGACCGTCCCCCGCGGCCGCCTCGCCGCCGCGATCGCGACCGTCCTGAGCGTCGTCGCCGCCCGCGTCGTCGGCCTGCCCGGCGGTGAGCGGGTCGTGGCGTTCGGTCGCCAGGTCCGCTCGCGGGTCGTGCTCTACCTCGACGGCCCGGCGCCCGAGCTGCTCACGGCCACGGCGCTGCGCTGGCGCCGCCTGCGCCGCACCGCCTACGCGGCGCTCGGCGCGATGATCGCCACGCCGGTCCTGGCGATGCTGCTCGGCTGGGTGTTCGTGCCCGTGCCGAACGCCGACGACGCGGTGGAGAGCCAGCTCAACACGGTGTCGTTCTCCGACGGCACGGTGCTCGCGCGCATCGCGCCGGGCGAGCAGGGCAACCGGCAGAAGGTCGGCCTCGAGCAGGTGCCGCCGCCCGTGCGGTTCGCGGTGCTGTCCGCGGAGGACCGCTCCTTCTACTCCAACAGCGGCTTCGACGTCGTCGGCTTCGGCCGCGCCGTGTGGAAGAACCTGACCGGCGGCACCGGCGGCGGGTCGACGATCACGCAGCAGTACGTCAAGAACGCGATGGTGGGCGACGAGTACTCGCTGATGCGCAAGTACAAGGAGCTCATCATCTCCTTGAAGATCTCGCAGGAGCGCTCGAAGGACGAGATCCTCGCCGACTACCTGAACAGCATCTACTTCGGCCGTGGCGCCTACGGCATCCAGGCGGCGAGCCAGGCGTACTTCGGCCGGCCCGTCGAGACGCTGACACCGGCCGAGGGTGCGCTGCTCGCGGGCGTCATCCAGGCCCCGTCGAAGTGGGACCCGGCGCAGAACCCCGACGACGCGAACCGTCGCTGGAACTACGTCATGGACGGGATGGTCGCCCAGGGCTGGCTGCCCGCGCCGGAGCGCGCGGCCGCGCAGTTCCCGGCGACCGTGCCCCCGCGCCGCGTCACCGGCGGCGTCCCCGACGACGACCGCGGCCACATCTACAGCGCCGTCCGCGACGAGCTGCGCAGCCTGGGGATCGACCAGGACGCGCTGGTCACGCAGGGTCTGCAGATCCAGACGACGATCCAGCCGGTGGCCCAGCGCGAGGCCGTCGACGCCGTGCGCCGCAACATGCGCGACCAGCCGCAGAACCTGCGGACCTCGGCGGTGTCGATCGACCCGCGCACCGGCGGCATCCTCGCCTACTACGGCGGCGACAACGGCGCGGGACTCGACTACGCGCGCGTCGAGAAGCAGGCCGGGTCGACGTTCAAGCCGTTCGTCCTGCTGGCCGCTCTGCAGCAGGACCCGCCGATCGGCATCTCCACCGAGTTCGACGGACGGGCCGTCCCCGGGCGCACCGTCCGCAACGTCGACGGCGCCGACTGCACCAACTGCAGCCTCAAGCGCGCCATGACGCTGTCGAACAACGTCGTGTTCACCGCGCTCGGCAACCGGGTCGGACCGCAGGCCGTGGCCGCCGCCGCCCGCCAGGCCGGCGTCACGCAGCCGATGAACGACCCGAACAGCGGCATCTCGCTCGGCAACCAGGAGACCACCGCCGTCGACCTGGCCTCGGCCTACGCGACCTTCTCGAACGAGGGCATGTACCACCGCCCCCACCTGGTCGCGCGCGTGACGACGGCCAGCGGCGAGGTCCTCTACGACGACGCCACGGCCCAGGGCGAGCAGCGCATCGACCCGCGGGTGGCGCGCAACGTCACCGAGGCGATGCGGGACGTCCCCGAGTACGACGGGGTGTCGCTGCAGGGCGGGCGCCAGTCGGCCGCCAAGACCGGCACGGTCCAGTCGCACGTCGAGAGCCAGAACAACGACGCCTGGTTCGCCGGCTACACGCCGTCCGCGTCGACGGTCGTGTGGGTGGGCACCGACGACAACAGCCCGATCAAGACCTCCGACGGGCGCCCGGTCTACGGCCACGGGCTGCCCAGCGAGATCTGGAAGAGCTTCATGGACGACGCCCTCGAGGACACGCCGAAGCAGACGTTCGGCGCGTTCACGCCCGTCGCCGGCACCGACCCGGGTGACACCGCCCGGTCCACCGAGTCCTCGTCGCCCACGCCGTCGAGCACGTCGGCGCCCCGGTCGTCGACGGCGCCCACGACGACGGCACCGCCGGCCGACGCGCCCGGCCAGGCCGGCGAGGACGCCCCGGCGGGCGGGGCCGAGCAGCCCGGCGACCCGGCCGCGGCGGCCGGGGCACCCGAGAACGGCGAGGGCGGTGCCGGCGGCGACGCCCCCGCCGCGGGCGCGGACCCGCCGGAGAACTAGGCCCGACGACTACCCCAGCGTGAAGTCGGCGTCGTCGAAGCCCGGGCTGACGACGCAGGTCACGAGCACCTCGGTGCTCGCGCCCGGCGCCGGGGCGGCGCGCTGCCACACCCCGCCGGGCACGAGGGCCTGGGCGGCGTGGCCGTCCTCGACGCGGTCACCGAGGACGATCTCCCGGCCGGCGGCGTCGTCGGGGGCCTCGCCGTCCCCGCCGAGCCACAGCGACAGCGCCGGGCCCCGGTGCCAGCACCACAGCTCGTCGGAGCGGACGCGGTGCCAGCGCGACTCCTCGCCGGGCGCGAGGACGTAGTGGATCGCCGTGGCGCTCGCCCGCGGCCCCGGGTAGCCGGCGGGCTGCAGCGTGGGCGCCGCGGTCCAGGTGCGCCGGAACCAGCCGCCCTCGGGATGGGGCGCGAGGTCGAGCGCCCGGGCGAGCGGGGGTGTCACGCCGTCATGTCCAGCGTGGCGATCACCTTCGACGGGTGCAGGCGCACGACCAGCTCGCCCGGCACGCCGTTGCGGGCGCCGAACTCCTCGGCGCGGTCCGCGCCCATGTACCGGGCGCCGAGGGCGGTGGCGGTGCGGCGCAGCTCGTCCGGGTCCTCGGAGAACGTCACCGACCCCTGGACCTGCACGAACGCGTACGGCGGCTCCTGGAGGTCCACGCTGAGCACGGCGCGCGGGTCGCGGGCGAACGCGCGGCCCTTGGCGGTGTCCTTGCCGGTGTTGAAGACGATCGTGCCGTCCTCGACGAGGAACCAGATCGGGGCCACGAGCGGGCGGCCGTCCTTCGCGGTCCACCCGATCTTCCCGGTACGGGTGCCCTCGGAGAGGAACGCGACGACGTCGGGATCGCTGAGATCGGCCATGCCCCGAGCCTAGGTCGGCGGGCCGGGGCGCTCCCGCTGCGCGCGGTCCCATTCCTCGGGCGTGTTGACGCCCCGCGCCCCGAGCAGCTCCGGGTCCCGCGCGGCGAGGCGGGGGTCGGCGAGCAGCGTCGCGGCGTCGAGCTCGCGGACCCGGCTCGCGGCGATGAGGGCGCCCACGCTGCGCTCGCCGCGCTCGAGGAGGTCGTCGGCGCGATGGGCGAGGTCGGTGGCGTACGCGGCGAGCAGGTGCTGGCGGTGCCCGTCGAGCACCGGCAGCGCCACCTCGACCGGCGGGGTCCGGTGGGCGAGCACGGCGCGGACCAGGTCCTCGTGCAGGTGGGGCAGGTCGACGGCGGCGACGAAGGCGGTGCCGGCGGCCCGCGCCGCGCCGAGGCCGGTGGCCAGCCCCTGCAGGGGCCCGCGGTCGGCGACGGGATCCGCCACGACGGTGCAGCGCGCCCGCGCCGTGGCCGTGAGCTCGAGAGGCAGCTCACGGGGCGAGTCGGCGGCCCCGACGACCACCAGCGGGCCGTCGACCGCTGCGGCGAGGACGGCGAGGACGTGCGCGAGCAGCGGCGTCCCGTCCCGGCGCAGGCCGGCCTTGTCGGTGCCCATCCGCCGCGAGCGTCCGCCCGCGAGCACGACCCCCGCGGTGGTCATCGGCGTGAGCCACCTGACCGGTTGGGCGGCATCGGCCCCGGGAACGCCAGGAGGGACCCGTACACACGCGATCGGAGGTCATCACCATGATCGGTGTCGAGGGACGACGCCACGACGAGCCCGAGGACGCCCACCGCGGCTGGGTCGCGCCGACCCCCGCCGACGCCGACGAGGCGGCGGTGGACCGCGCCATGGCCGACGCCGAGCGCGCGGTCGCCGAGGGCGGGGCCACCGACGACCAGCGCGCCCGTGTCGCCCGGATGGGGCAGGCCCGCACGCACGAGGAGCGCCGGGCCGCCTTCCGCGGCGAGGGCTGAGGTCCTCACGGCAGGACCAGCACGACGAGCGGCAGCGTGACCAGCGAGAGCACCGTGGTGATGACGACCACCGCGGTGCTCTCGCGGTACCAGGCCCGGTACTGCGCGGTGAGCACGAACACCGTGGCGGCGTCGGGCAGCGCCGCCATCACCACCAGCACCGCGCCCCACGGCGCGGGGATGCCGAACAGCGCCACGGCGCCCAGCGCGAGCGCCGGCATGACCAGCAGCTTGATGGCGACCGCCGCGCCGATCGGCACCCACTGCGCCCGCGACTCCCGCAGCGCGCCGACCGCCCCGCGCAGCAGGATCCCCAGCGCGAACAGGCCGCCCGGCGCCGCCAGGTCGCCGAGCATCTCGATCGTCGCCGCCACCGGCGCCGGCAGCCGCACGCCCAGCAGCGCGACGGCGACGCCCGCCGCGATGCCGATGACCACGGGGTTGCCCAGCACGCGGCGGGCCAGCAGGGCGGGCAGGGCGATCGCGCCGTCCTCCCCGCGCCCGCGGCCGTCGAGGGTCACCGCGACGAGGAACACCGTGATCGCGAGCGCGGTGTGCAGCGTCGAGGTCAGCGACGCGGCGAACGCCGTCGTGGGACCGAGCACGGCCACCGTCAGCGGTATGCCGAGGTAGCCGACGTTGCCCCACCCCGCCACCAGGCCGACGGCGTGCGCCTCACGCCCGGGGCGCCGCACGAGCCGAGCCGCGGCCCAGCCGAGCGCGTAGGCGACGATCACGACGGCCGCGGAGGCCAGCAGCGCCGACGCGGGGACCCCGGCGGACAGGTCCGCCTCGGCCACCGACACGAAGATCAGGGCGGGCAGCGCGATCCAGTAGACGAGGTCGTTGAGCACGGCGGCGGTGCGCTCGCCGAAGCGCTCGAAGCGTCCCGCCACCGCCCCGACCGCGATGACCGCGAAGACGGGGAGGATGCGGCTCAGCAGTTCACCCACGCTTCAGACGGTACGAGTGCCCTTACCCATCCGCGGCCAGTGCGGGCGACATCGTGGCCCGTGCCACGACGGCGTCGGCGGCGCGCTCGAGCACGGTGAACAGCGGGGTGCCGGCCGGGCCGACGCGGACCTGCGGGTAGCTGTGGTGCGCCCCGGACGCCCAGCCCTCGCGGAACACGCGGACGTCGAGGGTCTCGGTGGCGCAGATCGGGTCGCCGGGCGCGCACACCTCGTAGACCCGCCCGTCGTAGACGGCGAGCTCGCGGGTCGGGCGGGGCCCGAGGACGCCGCGCCCGGGGGTGTCGACGAGGTTGGGCCCGCGCGGGTCGCGGCGCGGGCTGCCCAGCATGACCGCGCCGGCGATCCGGTCGGCGGGCAGCCCGATCGTCCCGTTGGCGGCGCGGTGCACGACGTCGGACACCACGTCGCCGCCCTGGCTGTAGCCGACCAGCATGATCGTGGTGGCCGGGCAGCGGGTGGCGACGTCCCCGGCGTCGCGGGCGAGGCGCTCGGCGCCGCGGCCCTCGCTGGTGAAGTAGAAGGGCCGATCCACGGTCGCCGGGTACGGGATGTAGCGCACCGAGAGCGCGTCGCCCCACCGGCGGGCGAGCGGGTCGGTGAGGCCGGCGAGGAGCCCGATGGACGCGGCGGGGTCGGCCGCCTCGGAGGTCTCGCCGGTGCCCGGCACCGCGAAGAGCACCACCGGCGGGCAGGCGGGCGCCGCCGTCGCGGCGGGCGTCGCGACGAGACCGGCCGTGAGCAGGAGCACGGCGAGCAGCAGCGCGCGCCGCACCACCCCGCCCGTCACCTGGTCATCGTGGCGGAGATCCGGGACGTGGACCACCACGAACCGTCACACCTCGGGCTGACAGATCGGCCCCGCTCTGCCAACGTGCCCCGTCAAGAGTCCCCCGGCGGCGGTGCCGGAGCCGGGGTGGCCCCCCGGACCCAGGAGGACTCGCGTGAGCATCCCGTCGGACCTCGACATCGCCCAGGCGGCGACGCTGAAGCCCATGGACGACATCGCTCGGCAGATGGACCTGCCGACCGAGTTCCTGGAGCGCCACGGCACCGACGTCGCGAAGATCGAGCTCGAGGCCATCGAGGCGATGAAGGACCGCCCGCGCGCGAAGTACGTCGTCGTGACCGCGATCACCCCGACCCCGCTGGGCGAGGGCAAGACGACGACGACGGTCGGGCTCGGCCAGGCGTTCTCGCACATCGGCAAGCGCGGGGTCGTCGCGATCCGCCAGCCGAGCATGGGCCCGACGTTCGGCATCAAGGGCGGCGCGGCGGGCGGCGGCTACTCGCAGGTCGTGCCGATGGAGAAGTTCAACCTCCACCTCACCGGCGACTTCCACGCCGTCACCAGCGCGCACAACATGCTCTCGGCGGTGCTCGACAACCACCTCTACCAGGGCAACGCCGCCGGGCTCGACCCGTACCGCGTGACCTGGCGGCGCGTGCTCGACGTCAACGACCGGGCGCTGCGCAACGTCGTCACCGGGCTCGGCGGGCGGATGGACGGTGTGCCGCGCGAGGCGGGCTTCGACATCACCTCGGCCTCCGAGGTGATGGCCGTGCTCGCGCTGTCCAACGACCTCGGGGAGCTGCGCCAGCGCCTCGGGCGCATCGTCGTCGGCTACACCCCCGACGGCGACGCGGTGACCGCCGAGGACATCCACGCCGCCGGGTCGATGGCCGCGCTCATGCGCGACGCGCTCAAGCCCAACCTCATGCAGACCCTGGAGAACACGCCGGTCCTGGTGCACGCCGGGCCGTTCGGCAACATCGCGACCGGCAACTCGTCGATCGTCGCCGACCGCATCGGCATCCACTCCGGCGACTTCCTCGTCACCGAGGCCGGGTTCGGCGCCGACATGGGCGCCGAGCGGTTCTTCAACATCAAGTGCCGGACGTCGGGCATGACGCCGGACGCGGCGGTCGTCGTCGCCACCGTGCGCGCGCTCAAGGTCCACTCCGGCAACCACAGGATCGTCGCGGGCAAGGACCTGCCGCCGGCGCTGCTCGAGGAGAACCCCGAGGAGGTGCACGCCGGTGCGGCGAACCTGCGCAAGCAGATCGAGAACATGCGCCTGCACGGCGTCTCGCCGGTGGTCTGCATCAACGCGTTCCCGACCGACCACGACAGCGAGCACCAGGCGATCCGCGAGATCGCCGAGTCGATGGGCGCGCGGGCCGCGGTGTCGACGCACTTCGCCGACGGCGGGCGCGGCGCGGCGGAGCTGGCCGAGGCCGTCGCCGAGGCCGCGAACGAGCCGAGCGACTTCCAGCTGCTCTACCCCGACGATGCCCCGCTGCGCGAGAAGATCGAGACGATCGCGACCAAGGTGTACGGCGCCGACGGCGTCGACTACGCCCCGGCCGCGAACACCTCGATCGACCTCTACGAGCGCAACGGCTTCGGCAACCTGCCGATCTGCGTCGCCAAGACCCACCTGTCGATCTCGTCGGACCCGAAGCTCCTCGGCGCGCCGACCGGCTGGCGGATGCCGGTCCGCGAGGTCCGCGCGTCGGTCGGCGCCGGCTTCGTCTACCCGATCTGCGGCGACATGCGGACGATGCCGGGCCTGGGCAAGAACCCCGCCGCCCACCACATCGACGTGAAGCCCGACGGCACGATCGTGGGGCTGTTCTGACGACCGCGCCTGGCGGCCGGCCGCTCGGCGAGCTCGGGGTCGCGCGGCTCGGGGAGGTCCTCGCCGCGCGGGGCCCCGGACCGGCGGCGGGGTCGACGGCCGCCGTCACCGTGTCGCTCGCCGCGGGCCTCGCGACCAAGGTGGCCAAGGCCGCGGCCGACCGGGAGGCCGTCGAGGAGCTCGACCGCCTGCGGGCCAAGGCGCTGAGCCTCGCCGACGACGACGTCGAGGCCTTCGCCGGGTTCCTCGAGGAGCGCCGCAAGCCCGCGGGCGGGCCCGCGGCGGCGGAGGCGATCGTCCAGGTGCCCGCGGACGTCGTCACGGTCGCCGTGCGGGTCGCCGAGCTCGCGGCCCTGCTCGCCGAGGAAGGCCCCGACGCGCTCACCGGCGACGCGGTGACCGCCGCCTTCCTCGCCGCCGCGGCCGCCGAGTCCGCGGCGATGCTGGTCGGCACCAACATCGCGGATGCCGGCGAGCTCGCCGACCCCCGCGTCGAGCACGTCGAGGAGCGGGCCGGGCACGCGCGCACGCTGGCGGAACGGCTGGTGTGAGCACGGAGAGCTGGACCGTCGAGGTCACCCGCGGCGACCTCGTCGAGTCCGAGCACCGCGTGTCGCTCGTCGTGCTCGGTCCCGACGGCGAGGAGGAGCTGCGCGCGGGCCCCGTCGACGCGCCGATGCTCGCGCGCTCGGCGCTCAAGCCCGCCCAGGCCGTCGCGTGCCTCGAGCTGGGCGCCGACCTCGACGACCGCGAGCTCGCCCTCGCCGCCGGCTCGCACTCCGGCGAGCCCGAGCACCTCGCCGTCGCCGCGGGCATGCTCGCCCGTCTCGGGCTCGGACCGGACGCGCTGGGCTGCCCGCCGGGGCGCCCGCTCGGCCTGGCCGCCGATCAGGCCTGGGGCGCGCGCGAGCCCGAGCGGCTCGCCATGAACTGCTCGGGCAAGCACGCGGCGATGCTCGCGGCCTGCCGGGCTCAGGGCTGGCCGACCGAGGGCTACCTCGACCCCGAGCACCCGCTGCAGCGCCACGTGCGCGCCACGCTCGAACGGCTCGCGGGCCCGGTCCGCGCCGTCACCGTCGACGGCTGCGGCGCGCCTGCGTTCGCCACCGACCTCGTGGCGGTGGCGCGCCTCGGGCAGAGCCTCGCGGGCCACCGCGTCGCCGCCGCGATGCGCGCCCACCCCGAGATGGTCGCCGGCACCGACCGCCTCGACACCGCGGTGATGACCCTCCTGCCCGGGGCGCTGTCGAAGGTCGGCGCCGAGGGGGTCCTGCTCACCGTGCTCCCCGACGGCGCCGCGCTCGCCCTCGCCGTCGTCGACGGCGGTGCGCGGGCGGTCGGCCCGGTGCTGCTGGAGATCCTGGACCGGCGCGGGATCCGTCACCCCGCCGAGCTGCGCGAGCTCGCTGCGCCACACGTCCGAGGAGGGGGTCACCCGATCGGCGTTCACCGTGTGCGAGTGTGTGCACACTCATCGGGGTGAGGAGCGCGTGAATGGGATCGTGCCTGGTGTTCGCGGGAGCCACGCCCGCGAGGGAACGGCTCGTCGGCCATCTCTCGTCGGTGTTCGACGACCTCCCCTGCGTCGACAACGTCCCTGACCTGGTCGGACGCCTCGCCGCGACCGCCGAGGGACCGGCTCCCGACGTCGTCCTCGTGGGCGCCGACGAGGGCAGCGCGTGGATGGAGGCCGTCCGCCAGGTGCGCCGCCGGACGCCGGAGACCCCGGTGCTCGTCGTGGGGGAACCCCCGGCGAGCGCGATGGACCCGCTCGGTGACCGTCCGGCGCCCGACCCCGCCGGGATCGCCGAGGACGAGCGCGCCACCTACGCCCTGCGCCTGGGGGCCCGCGGGTTCCTGCGCGCCGGCGAGCTCGCCGACCCGTCGGTCCTCCCCGGCGCCCGCCCGGCGACCACCGACCTCTCCGACCGCGAGATGGACGTGCTGCTCGGCATGACCGAGGGCCTGTCCAATGCCGAGATCGCCGCCGAGCTCGTGCTCGCCGAGGACACGGTGAAGACCCACGCCCGGCGCCTGTTCCGCAAGCTCGGTGCGGGTGACCGCGCCGACGCCGTCGCCCGCGGCTTCCGGCAGGGCCTGCTGCGCTGATCGGACGCCCGACGTCCGCAACGCCACAGCCGCGGTGCGCCCGGGCGCGTTGACGGGCGCGCGTCCACGGGGTGAACTGGCCGCGATCGACGGATGCGGAGGAAGCCGGTGTGAATCCGGCGCGGTCCCGCCACTGTCACCGGGGAGCGGACCCCACCAGCGCCACTGCCGGGCCACCGGCGGGAAGGCCGGGGCGAGCAGCGATCCGGGAGCCAGGAGACTCCGGCCGTCGCGAGGGCAACGACATCGGGCGAGGAACCCGAGGAAGGCCGGCGACGAGATGCACGCTCCCGCGACCCCCCATGCGCGTCCCCACCCCGTGGTCACCCGGAGGAGGCGCCGCGAGGACCTCCTCCTCGCCGACCTGCGCCGGGTGCTCGCCGGCACCGGGCACCTGCCGCTCGACCTGCTCGGCGAGGGGCCGGTCCGCGACGTCGGCGAGGCGGCGGAGCGCGTCGACGCCCTCGCCCGCGAGCTCGTCGAGCGCATGGACGGCGCCGGCTGGCAGGAGGGCGCGGTCCCGTCGGCGGTGACGTCGGTGCTCGCCGCGTCCGTCCCCGAGGCCGAGACGGTCCTGCTCCGGGCCGCGCGCACGCGACGGTGACGGCGCGGGTGACGATCTCCGGGGACCAGGACACCGACCGGTACGACCTCCACCACCACGGCGACGCCGAGGTCGGCCCCGGTCTCGTCGACCTCGCCGTCAACGTCCGCACCGGCACCCCGCCGCGCTGGCTGCGCGACCGGCTCGTCGCGAGCCTCGACGACGTCGCCGCCTACCCCGACCCGGGCCGGGCGATCGCCGCGCTCGCCGAGCGCCACGACCGCCCCGGCGACGAGGTGGTCCCGACCGCCGGCGGCGCCGAGGCGTTCGTGCTGCTCGCGCGGGCCCTGCGGCCCCGCCACGCCGTGGTCGTGCACCCGCAGTTCACCGAGCCCGAGGCCGCGCTGCGCGCCGCGGGGCACGCGGTGGACCGGGTGGTCCTGGACGGCGACTTCCGCCTCGACCCCGACGCGGTCCCGGCCGACGCCGACCTCGTGGTCGTCGGCAACCCCACCAACCCCACGTCCGTGCGCCACCCCGCCGACGTCCTCGCGCGCCTCGCCCGCCCCGGCCGCACGCTCGTCGTCGACGAGGCGTTCATCGACACCGCGCCGGGCGAGCCCGACTCGCTGGGCGGGCGGCGCGACCTCCCCGGGCTCGTGGTCCTGCGCAGCCTGACCAAGACCTGGGGGCTCGCCGGCCTGCGCGTCGGCTACGCGCTCGCCCCCGCCGGGCTCGCCGAGGGCCTGCGCGCCGCCGCGCCGCCGTGGTCGGTGTCGACGCCGGCGCTGGTCGCCCTCGAGGCCTGCAGCAGCCCCGCGGCCCGCGCCGAGGCGGACGAGGCCGCCCGCGCACTCACCGCCGACCGGGCGCACCTCGTGACGGCGCTCAGCGCGGTCGACGGCCTCGAGCTCCGCGCCACCCCCGCCGCCAGCTTCGTCCTCGCCCGCACCCCGGGCCGCACCGACGTCCGCAAACGGCTGCGCGAGCGGGGCATCGCCGTCCGGCGCGGCGACACCTTCCCCGGCCTCGACGCCGAGCACGTCCGGATCGCGGTGCGCGCGCCGGAGGTCAGCGACGGGCTCGTGGCGGCGCTCTCGGAGATCCTGTGACCCTGCAGCACGGCGACCGCGACGCCCTCCACCGCGTCCTGCGCGCCCGCCGCGACGTGCGCACCGGGTTCGTCGACACCCCCGTCGACGACGCGCGCCTGCACCGCGTCCTCGAGGCCGCCCACGCCGCGCCGAGCGTCGGGTTCTCCCAGCCCTGGGACTTCCTGGTCCTGCGCTCGCCGGAGCTGCGCGCCGAGCTCGCCGCCCTCGCCGAGCAGCAGCGCCGGGACTTCGCCGCGTCCCTCCCCGCCGCGAGAGCCCGGACGTTCGCCGGCCTGCGCGTCGAGGCGATCCGCGAGGCGCCGCTGGGCATCGTCGTCACCTGCGACCCCACGCGCGGCGGCCGCCACGTCCTCGGCCGGCACACCCAGCCGCGGATGGCCGCGCACTCGGTCGCCGGCGCGGTCCAGAACCTCTGGCTCGCGGCGCGCGCCGAGGACCTCGGCGTCGGCTGGGTGAGCTTCTTCCGCGAGCGGGAGCTCGCCGAGCTGCTGGGACGCCGGGTCGGGATGCCGCAGCACCTCGAGGTCGTCGCGTACCTGTGCGTCGGCGACGTCGAGGGGTTCGCCGACGAGCCCGAGCTCGCCACCGCCGGTTGGGCCCGACGTCGACCCCTGGCGTGGGCCGTGCACGAGGAGATCTGGGGACACCACCACATGGATCCACTGGACGAGACGCTCGCCGCGCTCGCCGACCTGGACACAGCGCCCGGCGAGGCCGCCGCGCGCGAGCACCTGACCCGCATGACCGTGCCGCCCGGCGCGCTGGGCGGGGTGGCCGAGGTCGGGGTGCAGCTGTCGGGGCTCGCGGGCGCCTGCCCCCCGTCGCTGCCCGAGCCCGCCGTCGTCGCGGTGTTCGCGGGCGACCACGGCGTGCACGCCCGCGGGGTCACGCCCTGGCCGCAGGAGGTGACCGCGCAGATGGTCGCCAACTTCCTGTCCGGCGGCGCCGCGGTCAACGCGTTCGCCGCGACGGTGGGCGCCGAGGTCCAGGTCGTCGACGTCGGGGTGGCCGCCGAGCTCGAGGCCGCGCCGGGCCTGCTCCCGCGCAAGGTCCGCGCCGGTACGCGCGACATGACCGCCGAGCCCGCGCTGACCCGCGACGAGGCGCGCGCCGCCCTGCGCGCCGGCATCGAGGCCGCCCGCGACCTCGTCACCGCCGGCAACCGCCTGCTCGTCACCGGCGACATGGGCATCGCCAACACCACGCCGTCGGCGGCGCTCGTCGCCGCCTTCACCGGTGCCTCCGCCGAGCAGGTCACCGGCCGCGGCACCGGGATCGACGACGCCACCCACGCGCGCAAGACCGCCGTCGTCGCCGAGGCGCTCGCCCTCCACCGCCCCGACCCGGCGGACCCGCTCGGGGTGCTCGCCGCGGTCGGCGGGCTGGAGCACGCCGGCATCGCCGGGTTCCTGCTGGGCGCGGCGGCGCTGCGCACGCCCGTCGTCCTCGACGGCGTCGTGTCCGGCGCGGCGGCGCTCGCGGCGGCGGCCCTGGCACCGACCGCGTCACACGCCTGGATCGCGGGACACCGCTCGGTCGAACCGGCCCATACCCTGGCACTCGAGCACCTCGGCCTGGCCCCCACGCTGGACCTGCGGCTGCGGGTCGGCGAGGGCACCGGTGCCCTGCTGGCGGTGCCGGTGGTGACCGCCGCGGCCCGCGCGCTCGCCGACGTCGCGACCTTCGACGCGGCGGGTGTGACCGAGAAGGAGCACGAGTGAACGACGGCGAGAACCCGGCCCGCGTGTACCCCGTCGGCCTGCACCTGCGGGGCCGGCGGGTCGTCGTGGTCGGCGGCGGTTCCGTGGCCCAGCGCCGCGTGGCCGGGCTGCACGAGGTCGGCGCGGACACGGTCGTCGTCAGCCCGACGCTGACCACGGCCCTCTCGGCCCTCGCGGACTCCTCCGAGATCACGTGGCACGCCCGCCCCTGGGCCGACGGCGACCTCGCCGAGGCCTGGTACGCGGTCGCGGCCACCGACGACGCCGGGGTCAACGCCGCCGTCGCCGCCGAGGCCGAGCGCCTCCGCGTGTTCTGCGTGCGGGCCGACATCGCCGACGCCGGCACGGCCGTCACCCCGGCGGTCGGGCGCTACGACGACATCACCGTCGCCGTGCACGGCGGCGGCGACCCCCGGCGGGCCACCGGCGTGCGCGACGGTGCCGTCGAGGCCCTGCGCAGCGGCACCCTGCTCGACCGCCGCCACCGCGCCGTGCGCCCCGGCGTCGTGCTCGTCGGCGGGGGGCCCGGCGACCCCGGGCTGATCACGGTCCGCGGGCGGCAGGCGCTGGCGCAGGCCGACGTCGTCGTCACCGACCGGCTCGCCCCGCAGCCGCTGCTCGACGAGCTGCCGCCGGACGTCACGATCATCGACGCCTCGAAGCTGCCCCGCGGGCGCTACATGAGCCAGGACACGATCAACGAGGTCCTGGTCTCCGAGGCGCTGGCCGGCCGGCGGGTCGTGCGGCTCAAGGGCGGCGACCCGTTCGTCTTCGGCCGCGGCCTCGAGGAGATCCAGGCCTGCGTCGCGGCAGGCGTCGAGGTCGAGGTCGTCCCGGGCATCACCAGCGCCATCGCGGTCCCGGCGCTGGTCGGCGTGCCCGTCACCCACCGCGGCGTGACCCACGAGTTCACCGTCGTCTCCGGGCACCTCCCGCCCGGGCACGACCAGTCGCTGGTCGACTGGGACGCGCTGGGGCGCCTGCGCGGCACGATCGTGCTGCTCATGGCCGTCGAGAACATCGGGGCGATCACCGAGGCGCTCGTCGCCGCGGGCCGCGACCCGCAGACCCCGGCGCTCGCCGTCCAGGAGGGCGGGCTGCCCGGGGAGGTCACGACGCGCGCGACGCTGGCGAAGCTGCCCCACGCGATCGCCGAGGCCGGCGTGCGCCCGCCCGCGGTGATCGTCATCGGGGCGGTCGCCGACCTGAGCTGATCAGGTCCACCACCAGCGCCCGGTGGTCCGACACGGCCGTCGGGACCGCGCGGGCGTCGCGGACCTCCGGCGTGCCCGGCCCGGCGAGAGCGTGGTCGAACTGGATCCGCGGCCGTTCGGTGGGGAACGTCGCCGTGCGCGCGAGCGACGTGAAGCGCTGCGGCACGGAGCGCAGCGGAGCTGCCGCGCCGAAGGCCGAACACCGGAGGACGAGGCTCGCCACCGGCCACGGCATGTTCAGGTCCCCGAGGATCACGACCGGGCCGGGCAGGTGCTCGACGGCCCGCGCCAGCCGGGCGAGCTGCAGGACGTTCGCGCCCGGCGTGAACGCGAGGTGGGTGGCGACGACCGTCCCCACGGGCGCCGGCGCCTCGAGCACGGCCGCCAGGGCGACGCGCGGCTCGTCGCGGATCAGCGCCGGGCGCCGCGCGTCGACGAGCAGCGGCAGCGTGGCCCGCGACGTCCCGAGCGGGATGCGCAGCCACCGCGCGACCGGGTGCCTGCTGGCGAGGCCGATGCCGTAGGTGGGCTCGCCGTTCGGGCTCTCGTCCGCGCCGGCGGCCCGCCACCGCTCGCCCGGGGTGCCGACGAGCGCCGGGACGAAGTGGGCATCGCGCGCGCCCATGGCGCCGGCGACCAGGGCCGTCTGGTCGACGAGCCCGGAGCGGGGCTGGGAGTGGTCGACCTCTTGGAGGGCGAGGACGTCGGCGTCGAGGCCGGCGACGGCCCCGCGGAGGCGGTCGGGACTCACGACGCCGTCGACGGGGGAGCGCCCGTGCAGGAGGTTGAACGTGGCCAGTCGCATGATCACCGCGCGGATGCCCCGGCCGGCGCCGGCTGACACGAGGGACACCACCACACCTCGCGGCGGTACGGCGCGCCCGAGCCGAGCGCCGGCCGGAAGCGCACGAGCGTCCCGCAGCGCCGGCACGGACGGTTCGAGCGGCCGGTGACCCAGTGGTTCTCACCGCGGCGCTTCACGCCCGTGGTGGTCATGCCGGTGCCGTGCTCGAGGCTGTGCCGGATCATCCGACGCGCCAGCGCCAGGAGGGCCTCGAGGTCGACGTCACCGACCGGCGTCCACGGCCACAGCCCGCGCAGGAAGCACACCTCGACGGCCCAGAGGTTGCCGAGACCGGCGACGCCGCGCTGGTCGAGCAGGGCCTCGACGACCGGGCGCGCCGGGTCGCGGCGCAGGCGGGCCAGGGCGTCGTCCTGGTCGAAGTGCTCCTGGGTGGCGGTCGGCGTCCCGGCGAGGACGTCCGGGCCGAGGTGGCCGACGACCCGGTGCTCGTCGCGGGTGCGCAGCAGCTCGAGGACCGGGACGTCGACGCCGACGAGCGAGACCCCGGAGTCCAGGGTCAGCGCCGCCCGTACGCCCCGCGGCAGCGCGGGCCGTCCGTCGGGGCGGTGCTTGCGCACCACGCTCCAGGAGCCGGTCATCCGCAGGTGGCTGTGCAGGGTCCAGCCGCCGGAGAACCGCGTGAGCAGGTGCTTGCCGTGGGCGCGGGTGTCGGTGAGGGTCCGGCCGGCCAGGTCGGCGGTGGCGAGCGACGGCGTCCGGAAGTCGCTGCGGACGACGCTGGCGCCGTCGAGGGCGGCGAGGCGCGCGGCGCAGCGGTGGACGGCGTCACCCTCCACGCCACGCTCCCGTCAGTGCCGTCCCAACCCGAGCCGCTCGGCCGCCCAGGCCGCCGCGCCCGAGGCGGGGCCGAACGCCGAGACCGCGCCGGGGTCCCCGCCGTGCGCGAGGCCGAACCCGGTGCGCTCGGCGATCCACTCCCGCACGCGCGGCATCTCGGCGAGCCCGCCGCGCACCAGCATCGCGGGCCGCGGCCCGGTCAGCGTGTCGACCACGGCGCCGATGCCCTGGGCGATCTCCTCGAGCCCGGGGGCGAGCATGGCGCCGAGGTCGGCGTGGGTCAGCTGGACGACCCCGGGGACCGGGCTGTCGGGCGGGAGGGCGGGCAGGGCGATGGCCACCGACCCGCTCGCGGCCAGCGTCTCCTTGCCCTCACGGACGCCCGTGCGCAGGCGGAACCAGGCCCGGTAGGCCTCGAGGTCGCCGCCGAAGCGCACGCGTGCGGAGAACGGCTGGGGCGCCCGGTCGAGCACGAGCTGGGCCAGCGCGTCGTCGAGCACCTCGCCGCCGACGTTGACCGTGCGCGCCGCCGCGATCGAGCCGGTGTGGTCGCTGCCCCGGTCGACGACGGCGAGCTCGGTCGCGGCGCCGCCGATGTCGACGACGAGCAGCCGCCCCTGGCCGCCGAGGCGGTGGGCCGCGGCGCGCGGGGAGTCGAGCAGCTGGAGCTGGTCGGGGGAGGTGTACGGGATCGCCGACAGCGCCGCAGCGCCCGCGGCGCGCAGGGCCTCGCACGCCGCCGTCGACCACGACGCGGGGTGCAGCAGCACGACCGCGGACGGCAGGGTCCCGCGGCGGGCCGCCTCGGAGCGGACGACCTTCGCGACGAGCGCCGTCGCGACGTCGACCGCCGTGGTCGGGCGGGGGTACTGCGTCAGCAGCTCGGGCGGGCCGCCGGTGCTCGCCGCGAGGTGCGGGCGCGTGCGCAGCAGGGCCGCCGCCGGGTCGAGCGCGCCGGCCTCGAGCGCCGGGCGCCCGGCCAGGACGGCGCCGTCGGGGCGCGAGAGCACCGCCGAGGGCATCGTCGGGGAGCCGTCGATGCCGACCGGGCCGACGCGCACCCAGCCGTCGCGCGGGTCGACGTCGGCCCACGCGCCCACCGTCGTCGTGGTCCCGTGGTCCACCGCCAGGGTCCACCGGGCGTCGGGGCCGGTCATGCTGGACACCCGCCGCAGGGTGTCACAGCGTCACGCCGACGGCGCGGTCCCCTGGCCTGCTTCGTCGCCGAGCAGGACCGGCAGCCGCGCCCAGGCGTTCACCAGCACGCTGCGGCGACGCTCGACGGGCAGCTCGACGCCCGCGGTGAACCCGGGGAAGCGGTCGAGCAGCGTCCGCAGCGCCACCTCGGCCTCGAGCCGGGCCAGCGACGCGCCGAGGCAGAAGTGCAGGCCGTGGCCGAACGCGAGGTGCCCGGTGGTGTCGCGCAGCTCCTCGTAGTCGTCCGGGTTCTCGAAGCGGGCCGGGTCGTGGTTGGCCGCCGCCAGCGACACCATGACCATCGCGCCGCGGGGCACCACGACCCCGTCGAAGTCGACGTCCTCGGCGGCGAAGCGCAGCGGCGCCTGGGCAATCGGGGAGCCCCAGCGCAGGAACTCCTCGATCGCGGCGCGCAGCTCGTCGGAGTCGGCGGCGGCGAGCCGGTCGCGCAGCGCGGGGTCGCGCAGCATCCGCTCCACCGCGGTCGTGATCAGCGTCGCCGTGGTCTCGTGGCCGGCGATCAGCAGCAGCATCGCCATCGCGATGATCTCGTTGGTCGAGAGCTGCTCGCCCTCCTCCGACACCGCGATGAGCGCGGAGATGAGCGCGTCGTCGGGCTCGGCGCGCTTGCGCTCGACGAGCTCGGCGAGGTACGCGGCAAGGCTCGCGTTCGCCTGCTGGCTGGCGGCCTCGCCGGTGTCGTCGATGAGGATCCGCGACCACTCGCCGAACGCGTCCTGGTCCTCCACCGGCACGCCGAGCAGCTCGCAGATCACCGCCGTGGGCAGCGGCACCGCGTACGACGCGACGAGGTCGACCGGCTCGTCGCCCGGCAGGCCCGCGAGCAGCGACGTCGCGATCGTCTCGACGCCCGGGCGCAGCGCGGCGACCCGGCGCACGGTGAACGCCTTCACCACGAGCTTGCGCAGGCGCGTGTGCACCGGCGGGTCGTTGAGCAGCATCATCTCGCCGCCCGGCGAGGGGATGCCGGGGACCGCGGCCCGCTGGTCCTCCGGCAGCGTGTTCCGGAAGTCCTTGACGAAGCGCGGGTCCGACATCACCGACCGGGCGTCCGCGTACCGCGTCACCAGCCAGGTCCGGCCGCCCTCGGGCAGGTCGACCTCGTGCACCGGCCCGCGCTCGCGCAGCTCACCCAGGGCGGCGAACGGCTCGTGCCAGTAGTCGTCGGTGAAGAGCGGCGCGGGGGCGACGTCGGTCACGGAAGCAGGACCCCTTCCGGGTTCACTGAGTGGTGGTTCAGTGACGACGGTACGCGTGGCCGCGTGCCCCCGCCGTGCCGTCACGTCCGCGTCTTGCCCATCCCAGCACTCGTGGCCCCGAAGGTGCGTCCGGTCTTCCGGAACTGCTCCTCCAGACGGGGCACCATCTGCTTCGCCTGCGCCAGCACGGGCAGGTCGCCGATCCACGAGAACGTGATCGGACGGGCCGCCGCGACGAGCGCGACCGCCTTCGGCACGAAGATCCGGCGCTTGCGCCTGGCGATCCCCTCGAGGAACGCGTTCGCGCAGTCCTCGACCGAGGTCAGCGCGCCCAGCGGGTAGGGCAGCCGCTTGAGGGTCTCCTCGAACGTCGACGAGTCGGCCTTCACGTCGCGCACGAGGTCGGTGTCGATCCACCCCATGTGTGCGGTGCCGACGCCGATCCCGCGGTGGGCGAGCTCGAAGCGCAGCGCGTTGCCGTAGTTCTCGACGCCGGCCTTGGCGCCGCAGTACGCGGCCATGCCCGGCAGCGCGGTGAAGGCGGCGAGCGAGGACACGAGCAGCAGGTAGCCCTGCCGCTTCTCGACCTCGGCGACGGTGGCGGACACGGTCCGCGAGACGCCGATGAGGTTGACCTCCATGACGCGGGCGATCACGTCGGCGGGGCTCTCGGCGACCGTGCCGTGGTTGGCGATGCCGGCGTTGGCGATCACGACGTCGATCCCGCCCAGCGCGCGGACGGTGGTCGCGACCGCGACCTCGAGCGAGGCCTGGTCGGTGACGTCGCACTCGGCCCAGCAGTGGCCCGGGCCGAGCTCGGTGACGAGCTTCTCCAGGCGCTCGGGCTCCATGCCGACGGCGGCGACATGGGCACCGCGGGCGGCGGCGCGCCGCGCGGTCTCCTCGCCGATCCCGCGGGCGGCGCCGGTGATGAAGAGGACCTTGCCGGTCAGGTCGGTGGTCATCGGATCTCCTCGGGGGTCGTGATCAGCGTCGGGTCGGGGCGAGCGGCGTGAGCGTGTGCTCCTCCGGCCGGAAGCGCCGCAGGCGCCGGCGGAACGGCATCGTGAAGGTCGGCCACAGCGCGGAGTTCTGGCCGTGCTTGTCGAGGTACCAGCTCGAGCACCCGCCATCGACCCACACGGTGCCCTCCGTCTTGCGCTGCATCTCGGCGACGAACGCGTCCTGCGCGGCCCGGGTGGGCTCGACGGCCCCGATGCCGTGGGCGCGCTGGTGGCGCAGGGTGTCGAGGACGAGCGCGATCTGCGACTCGATCATGAACACGACCGAGTTGTGCCCGAGCCCGGTGTTCGGCCCGAGCAGGGTGAACGCGTTCGGGAAGCCCGCGATCATCGTGCCGTTGTGGGCGTACGGCGAGCCGGCCCAGTGCTCGGCGAGGGTGCGCCCGTCGCGGCCGTGGATGCGGTGGCTGATCGGCAGGTCGCCGATCGCGAAGCCGGTGCCGGCGATGATCGTGTCGACCTCGTGCTCCGTGCCGTCGGCGGTGACGACCGCGTGGGGCCGGATCTCCACGATCTTCTCGGTGACCACCTCGACGTTGTCCCGGTCGAGCGCGGGCAGGTAGTCGTTGGACAGCAGGATGCGCTTGCAGCCCATGGAATAGCTCGGCGTGATCTTCTCGCGCAGCTCCGGGTCGCTCACCTGCCGGCGCATGTGGGCCTCGGCGATCTTCGCGGCCTTCGCCATGCGCCGCGGGTCCTTGAACCCGAACACGAACGTCTCGCGCGCCCAGTAGATCGCCTCGCGCACCAGGCGCTGGGCCGGCGGGAACCAGCGGAAGAGCAGCTTCTCGGGCCAGGTGATGGCGCGGTCGCCGCGCGGCATGATCCACGGCGGCGTGCGCTGGAAGACCTTCAGTTCGCCCACGACCGGCGCGATCTCCGGCACGAACTGGATCGCCGACGCACCGGTGCCGATGACGGCGACCTTGCGGCCGGTGAGGTCGAGGTCGTGCCGCCAGGTCGCGGAGTGGAAGACCGGGCCCTCGAACTCCTCGAGCCCGGGGACGTCGGGGAAGGACGGGTCGGACAGGGCGCCGGAGCCGAGGACGAGCGCGTCCGCGGTCCACGTGCCCTGGGTCGTCGTCACCGTCCAGTGCTGCGCGTCGTCGTCCCACGTGGCGTCGAGCACCTCGTGGCGGTGGCGGGTGAAGCGGTTGATGTCGTACTCGGCCGACACGCGCTGCAGGTAGGCGTGGATCTCCGGCTGGCCCGAGAAGGAGCGGCTCCAGTCCGGGTTGGGGGCGAACGAGAACGAGTACAGGTGGCTCGGCACGTCACAGGCGCAGCCGGGGTAGGAGTTGTCGCGCCAGGTGCCGCCGACGTCGTCGTGCCGCTCGAAGATCAGGAAGTTGTCCTCGCCCGCCTGGCGCAGCCGGATCGCCGTGCCGAGGCCGGAGAAGCCGTTGCCGACGATGGCCACGGCGAGGTGCGGGACGCGGCCGCCGTCACGGTCCGGTCCGGTGTCGGACGGGGCCGTGTCGGACGCTGCTGTGTCGGACGGGGCCTCGTCGGGGGTCCGGGTCGGCGTGCTCATGGAGTCCCTCCTCGGTGGACGTCGTCGACCGGGACGTCGTACCCGGTCCGCGCCTGTGATCGACGCCAGCGGTACGCAAGCGTACCGAAGTGGCGCCCCAGTGTGGTACGCGGTGGTACCGTTGTCCAGTGTCCGTTCCCGCCGCCGCCGGTCCCGTGGGTGCCGCCGGCTCCGCGCACCGCGACCGTCTCGTCCAGGCGATGATCACCCTCGTCGCCGAGCGGGGGTACGCGGCCGTGACCGTCGCCGACGTCGTCGCGGCCGCGCGGGTGTCAAAGCGGACGTTCTACCAGCACTTCTCCGACCGCGAGGACTGCTTCCTCGCCGCCTACGTGGCCGCCGCCGAGCAGCCGCTGACCCGGATCGCCGAGGCCGTCGCGCCCGTCGTCGAGGCCGCGCCGGACGCCGCGCCGCCGTCTCTCGCCGACGAGGTGACGGCGGGCACGTCGGCCTACCTGGCCGCCCTCGCCGAGCAGCCGGCGCTCACCCGCACCCTGCTCACCGAGATCAGCGGGCTCGGTCCGCGCGGCTGGCGGGTGCGCCGCGAGGTGCTCAACCGCTTCGCCGAGCAGCTCTCCGTCCTCATCGCCCTCGGCGCCGCGCGGTGGGCCTCGGGGGAGGAGGGCCCCGCGGCGGTCCCCGAGCTCGCCGGCGTGCGCGGGCTCTCGCACCCCACCGCCGTCGCGCTCGTCGGCGGCATCAACGAGCTGGTCCTCGACGCCGTCGAGGACGGGCGCGGCGACCGGCTCGCCGAGCTGACCCCGACGGTCACCGAGCTGATCCTCGCGGTCATCGACCGCACCGCGCACCCGTCCTGATCGACGCGGCGTCCGGGCTGCGGCTGGTCCGGACGTGTGACGGGGTCCGGCGGGCCTCCGCGACCCGTCCGAGGACCCCCGGACGAGCGGGGGGCGCTCGGCGGCCCTGTGGCCTGCGTATCCTCATCGATCACGACGGCCCCGCGGTCGGCAGCCGAGAGCCGGCCGGGCGTCCCCCGACGCCCCGTCACGCGAGGCGCGAGGTGAGACGGCGATGAACCGACCCGGCGGACCCCCCGGCCGGGGGCGACCTGGTGGCGGCCCGCCGCCCGGGCCGCCCGGACCCCCTCCCGGCGGACCCCCGCCCGGCCGTCCGGCGGGTCCACCTCCGCAGGCCCCGCGGCCCGGCGGGTTCCAGATGCCGGGGCGCGGGCGCGGCGGCGGTGGGGGCCGCGGCGGTGGTCGTGGTGGCAACGGGGGCGTCCCCGCGCCGCCGCCCGGCGGCCCGCGCCAGCAGCCGACCCGCGTCGGCGCGCCCGACTGGAACCGCGACCCCCAGGTCGGCTTCGACCCCGACGTCGCCCGCGCGGCCCGCGAGCAGGGCGGGCCGCGGCAGTCCTGGCGCGACCGGATGCCCGAGCGCCCCGCCTGGTCGCGGACCGGGGGTGGCGGCGGTGGCGGCCGCCGGGGACCGCTCGCGCACTGGAGCTGGCCCAAGCGCATCGGCGCCGTGCTCGCCGTCATCGTCCTGCTCTTCGTCGGCTTCGGGATCTACCTCGACACGCAGATGACGCGGGTCGACGCCCTGCCCGAGTACGAGGGCTCGGCGAGCTCCGGCACCAACTGGCTGATCATCGGCTCGGACAGCCGCGCCGGCATCGACGACGCGGCCGCCCAGCAGCTCTCCACCGGCGAGGTCGACGGCAGCCGCACCGACACGATGATGCTCGTGCACGTCGGCGGCTTCGGCGGCCAGACGTCGCTGACGAGCCTGCCGCGCGACTCGATCCTGTCCATCCCGGGCCACGGCCGGGGCCGCCTGAACTCCGCGTACGGGATCGGTGGCCCGAAGCTGCTCGTGCAGACCATCGAGCAGAACGCCGACATCGAGATCGACCACTACGCGGAGATCGGCTTCGAGGGCTTCGCCGGCATGGTCGACGCCATCGGCGGCGTCAACATGTGCCTCGACGAGGCGATCGACGACCCCAAGGCGGGCATCGACCTGCCGGCCGGCTGCCAGGACCTCGACGGCCCGAACGCGCTGGGCTTCGTGCGGACCCGCGCGTTCCCCAACGCCGACCTGCAGCGCATCCAGAACCAGCGCAAGTTCCTCTCGGCGCTGATCTCCGAGGCGTCGAGCCCGACGGTGCTGCTCAACCCCTTCCGCATCGTGCCGTTCGCGAACTCCGCGATCGCCACGCTGACGGTCGACGACGGCACCCACGTCTGGAACCTCGCGAGCCTCGGCTTCGCGATGCGCTCGCTCTCCGGCGGCAGCGGGGTCACCTCGACGGTCCCGATCGACCTGTCGACCAGCGTCTCCGGCGGCGTCGTGTGGAACAAGCAGAAGTCCGCGCAGTACTTCGACGCCATTCGCGAGGACGAGACGATCCCCCAGGACCTGATCACCGGCGGGTGACCGGGTGACCGGGTCCCGGGGGAGCGGGCCTCAGGCGGGCGGGTCGACGAACTGGACGGCGCCGGTGGAGACGCCGGCGACGTACAGTCGGCCGGTCTGCGGGTCGACGCCGAGCGTGTAGGGGTTCTGGATCGTCGCGACCCGGGCGACCTCGCGGGGCTGGGGCGCGGCCATGTCGTAGCCGACGACCTCGTTGGTGCCCGAGGACGCGACCCAGAGGCGGTCGCGGGCGGGGTCGTAGGTGATGCCGTAGGGCCCGCCGGGCTGAGGCACGCGGGCGACCTCGCGCGGCCCTCCGTTCGGCCCGGTCGTGGGCTCGAAGACGATCACGGCGTCGCCGCGGGTGTCGGTGGCGATCATGCGCCCGTGGCGGTCGGCGACGAGGTGGGTCGGCCCGGCGCCGGACGGGGCCTCGCCGACGATGCGCAGGGTCGCGACGTCGTAGGTGGTCAGCGTGTTCTTGCGGACGTCGACCATGCCGACGGTGTCGCCGACCGGGGCGACGCCCGCGGGCTGCACGGCGTCGGTGAAGACCTTGACGACCTGGTCGCCGCGCACCGCCGAGACGGTCCCGCCGAGCTCGTCGGCGGCGATCACGGTGCCGTTCGGGGCCTGGGTGACGTCGTGGGGCACGGTGCCGACGACCAGCGGCGGGTCGGCCTGGCCGCCGGGGAGCGCGACGCGGACCACGGCGTTGGCGCTCTCGACCGGCACGAGCACCGGGCCGCCCGGTGCGGCGAGCTGGAGGTGGCGGACGAAGCCCGGCAGCGGGGTGCGGGTGCGGATCGCGCCGGTGTCGGCGTCGAGCAGGACGAGCTCGTTGGGGTTGCGCTTGGCGACCGCCACGGTGCGCGTCACCGGGTCGACCACGACGCCCTCGGGCGCGGACCCGACCTGGACCTGGCGCCCGGGCGGGGTCGCGGTCGGCGCGGGGGCTCCCTGCGGCTCGGCGGCCAGGGGCAGCTGCTCCGTCGGCGGGCGGGTGCCCTCGGTGGGGACGCCCGGCGGGAGGAAGCCCGTGGTGGTCGTGGGCGGTGTGGCGGGGGCCGGCGGTGGCGCGGGTGGCTGGTTGCTGCACCCGGCGAGCGCGAGGCCCGCGATCAGGCCGAGGGTGGCCGCGGTGCGGGCGGTGCGTCGTCGCATGGGGCGGGAGTATGGCGCTGCTCCCGTGGGGTCCGCGCGATGACGCCGACCGGCGCAGTGCTGCGGGCCGGTCGGCGTCTGCGTGGGCTCAGGCGTGCGTCAGCCCTGGTCGGCGGACAGCGCGTGGGCCGGCGTCGGCGCGTTCGCGAACTCCTCGACCAGCGTGCGGCAGAACGCCGGCAGGTCGTCGGGGTTGCGGCTCGTGACCAGGCCCTGGTCGACCACGACCTCCTCGTCGACCCACTCCGCGCCGGCGTTGCGCAGGTCGGTGGCGATGCTCGGGAACGAGGTCATGCGGCGCCCGCGGACGACGTCGGCCTCGATGAGCGTCCAGGGCGCGTGGCAGATCGCGGCGACCGGCTTGCGGTTCGCGAAGAACTGCCCGACCACCTGGACGACGTCCGGGATCGTGCGCAGCAGGTCCGGGTTGGCGACGCCGCCCGGCAGCACGAGGGCGTCGTAGTTCTCGATCTTGACCTGGGTGATGACCGCGTCGACGTCGAAGCGGTCGCCCTTGTCGAGGTGGTTGAAGGCCTGGATGGAGCCGGGCGTCTCCGAGACCAGCACCGGGGTGCCCCCGGCCTGCTCGACCGCCTTCCACGGCTCGGTGAGCTCGACCTGCTCCGTGCCCTCCTTGGCGCAGAGGAACATGATCGTCTTCCCCTGCAGCGGCGTGCCGTTGTCGGCCATCTCGTGCAGCGCTCCCTCACGTCATGGGTACCCTCGGGGGGTATGCAGCCGTTCCCGATGAGGGACGGTGCTGTGGACGCGAGGGGCTCCCCCGGCCCCGCCGTGACGAAACGGAGGCCGTGATGGCCAGCACGACCCTGTCGGTTCCCGAGATCCACTGCGGGCACTGCAAGTCGGCGATCGAGGGCGCGGTCGGGCCGCTCGAGGGCGTGCGCACCGTCGAGGTCGACGTCGACGCCCGCAGTGTGCGCGTCGACCACGACGACGCCGTCACCGTGCGCGCGCTCGTCGACGTCATCGAGGACCAGGGCTACGACGTCCCCGACCAGGAGGCCCTGGCGGGCTGAGCCTGCTCGGCCTTCTCAGGCGCTCTTGCTGCGGCGGCCCTTCGCCGTCGTGGCCTCGTCGTCCTCCTCGGACTTCTTCTTCGAGGACGAGCTCTTGGACCGCGTCGACTTCTTCGGCGCCTCCTCGGCCTTCTCCTCGGAGCCCTCCGCGGCCTCCTCGGTCTTCTTGGTCCGGGAGCGGGAGCGCTTGGGCTTCTCCTCGGCCGGGGCTTCCTCGGCCTTCTCGTCGGCGCTGGCTGTGGCGGGCTCCTCGGCCGGGGCCTTGCCGCCGGCCGCCTCGACGCTGCGCCGCAGGGCAGTGAGCAGGTCGGTCATGTCGTCGCCCTCGTCGGCCGGGGCGGCCTCGGGGGTCGGGCGTCCGCCGCCGTGCTCGCGCTTGTACTCGATGAGGTCGGAGACGGCCTGGCGGTAGTCGTCCTCGAACTGGCTGGAGTCGAACTCGCCCGAGAGGCTCTCGACCAGCGAGGACGCCATCTGCATCTCCTGCGGACGCAGGTCGACCTCGGTGCGCAGGGTCTCGAACTCCGGCTCGCGCACCTCGTCGGGCCACAGCATCGTCTGCAGCACGATCGCCTCGTCCCGGACCCGCAGCAGCGCCAGCGTCTCGCGCTGCCGCAGCGCCACCTTCACCACGGCCATGCGGTCGGTCTCGCGCAGGGCCTCGCGCAGCAGCGCGTAGGGCTTGACCGCCTTGCTCTCCGGCTCGAGGTAGTAGCTCTTGTCGAGCAGCAGCGCGTCGATCTGGTCGGACGGCACGAACTGCACCACGTCGATCTCGTGCCCGGACGCGACCGGCAGCGTGGCCAGGTCGTCGTCGTCGAGCATGATCAGCTGGCCGTCGTCGGTCTCGTAGCCCTTGGCGATCTCGGAGTACTGCACCTCCTCGCCGCAGACCGAGCACGTGCGCTTCTGGCGGATGCGGCCGCCGTCGCGCTCGTGCACCTGGTGGAAACGGATGTCGTGGTTCGTGGTCGCGGCGTACAGCCGCACCGGCACGTTCACGAGCCCGAACGACACCGCGCCGTTCCAGATCGCGCGCATCATCGGCCCCTCTCGATGGTCACGGTGCGCGGACGGTCACCGTGCGTCGGACCCAGCATGCCCCACCGGCACCATTCGTCCCAGTCAATGACGCGCCGACCCCGGTCCCCGTGATTGTCGGTGGGCGGAGGCACGATGACCGGGTGCGTCCGATGCTCCCCGTCCCCGGCGACCTGCCGGTCGACGGCGGCTGGAGCTACGAGGTCGACTGGGCGGGCGTCCGGCTGCTCGCCGACGTCGACCAGGGCGAGCTCACCCTGCGCACCGCCGACGGCGAGGACGTCACCGCCCGCTTCCCCGAGTTCGCCGGCCTCGTCGACGCCGTCGCCGACGGCCTGCTCGACGGCGAGGCCGTGATGCTCGACGGGGGCAGCCCGTCGGGCGAGGCCCTCGGCGAGCGCCTCCGCCTCGCCGACGCCCAGCGCGCCCGCGCCATGGCCCGCGAACGGCCGGCGGTGTTCATGGTCTACGACGTCGTGCGGCTCTACGGCGTGCCGCTCGACCCGCGCCCGCTCGAGGAGCGGCGGGCCGTGCTCTCGCGGCTCGACCTCTCGCAGTCCACCCGCATCCAGATCTCCCCGGCCTACGACGACGGCCCCGCGCTGCTGTCGGGGGTGATCGCCCAGCACCTGTCCGGCGTCATCGCGAAACGCCGCGGGACGCCGTACCGCCCGGGTGACTCCGGCGGGGACTGGATCCGCGTCGACCCGACCCTCGCCGCCGGCCCGTCCCTGCTCCCGGGGGTCCCGGTCCCGGCGGCGGCCTCCAGCGCGCCGGCCCCGTCCCGCCGGCCCCGCCACGCCCGGCGCGAGCGCACGCCCCAGCACGACACGCTGTTCTGAGGCGCGCCCGCCGGCGTCAGGCCGGCTGGTCATGGTCCACCAGGGCGCCGAGCCCGTCGTCGCGCAGGCGCCGCGAGGGCCTCAGGTCGAGGGCCGTGGGGTCGGGGACGGGTCCGGGCCCGATCATCGCCGAGAGGTCGGGTCGGGAGTCGGGTTCTCGATCAGCTGTCGGCGTCGGTGTCGGCGGCTCGGTCGTGATCGGGAGCAGGACGGGGCGGATCGTGCGGTAGCGGCGGCCCGAGGGCGTGGTCCAGACCGTCGACCCGTCGGGACCGCGCGCGACGGCCCAGCCCGGCAGGTGCTTGATCCGGTGGTGGTGCCGGCAGTCGGGATCGAGGTTGTCGGCGGCCGTGCGTCCGGCGGGGTCGAGGGGGTCGAAGGGCACGACGTGGTCGAGGTCGCACGCCTGCGCGGGCACGCGGCAGCCCGGGAAGGTGCAGGTGAGGTCGCGGTTGCGGACGTGCTCGGCCATCGCCGCGGGTGGTCGGTAGCGGCGGTGCCCGACGTCGAGGACGGCGCCGGAGACGGGGTCGGTGAGGACCCTGCGCCACGTCGCGTCGGCCTCGGCGGCGAGGGCCCGCGCGGCGTCGGCGGTGATCGGGCCGTAGCCGATGAGCTCTGCGGGACGGTCGTCGAGCCCGAGGAGCGTGTCCGCGGGGATCACGACGCGCACCTGGACGTTGCGCGGCAGCCGGAGGGGCGCGAGGCGGGGTGCGGTCTTCGGGCTTGCCGGTGGGGTGGGCGGCGGGGTCGCGGCGGGGACGTCGTCGTCCTCGGGGCTGCGCGGCGTCGGCACCGGCGCGCCCTCGTCCGGCGAGGAGCCGTTCGTCGTCCGCCTGCCCGGGGGTGGGCACGTGCACGTGCCGGGCTCGGCGGGCGGCTCCGGTTCCATGTCCGGCACCACCCCGGCCGCCGCGAGCGCGCCGAGGGCGACGAGGTCACCCAGGGCGTCGGCGCGCCGGGCGTCGGGGGAGCGTTCGCCGTCGTCGGCCGGGTCCTCGGGGGCGACGCGCCGGGAGTGCGCGTCGATCGTGCGGTAGAGCAGCAGGGCCTCGGCGGCGGGCAGGTAGGCGGTCACGGTGGCCATGCCGTGGTCCTCGGCGCTCAGGTGCACCCCGCGCTCGCGGGCCGCGGCACGTTCGCGGCGGCGGGCGCTGCCGGGGTCGAGGCGGACGGCGGCGCGGCGGGCGGTGCCGGCGAGCTGCGCGGGGGTGCGGGCGATCTGCTCGCCGGCGGCGGTGCCCTCGAGCAGGTCGCGGCAGATGCGCTCGCGCAGCGCGGGGTCGAGGTCGAGCAGGACCGCGCCGACCGCGCGGACGTGGGCGAGCCCGAGCCGCCCGTCGAGCATCGCCTCGACGAGCAGCGGCAGCCCGCTCACCAGGCTGACGGCCTCGTCGACCCGGCGGGTGGCGGTGCGCTGGGCGACCTGCCAGGTGAGCGCCAGCTCGGCGACCACCGACTCGACCTCGGCGCTCACGCTGCCGACGTGTTCGTCGAGCGGCGTGCCACGCGGGCGCCGCTCGGCGCGCTCGACCGCCCGGGAGACCAGGGCCTCGACCGTCAGCATCTCCTGCGCCTGGGCCCACGCCGTCATCCGCGCCCACCCTGCGACCCGGTCGAGGCCCTCGCCGTTGGCCGCCTGCCACGTCGCCTCGCCGGCCGCCGAGTGGTCGGCCGGGTCGGGAGACGGGGCCAGGAGCTCGGCCGCGACCAGGTGCTCGGCCAGCTCCGGACCTGGGACGGCGCCGGCCAGCGCGCTCTCGGCCACGAATCCTTCGAACATGTGTTCGAGTAGAGCACACCGCACCGACAGCGCGGAGCGGATTCGCTGAGACCGCCTCAGCTTCCCCGCGCGAGGAGTCCGCTGAGCAGCACGGCGGCGCCTCAGTCGACGAGCGCCTCGCCCGCCTCGTCGGCGGCGTCGAGGGCCTCCGAGGTCCAGCCGATCACGCGCCCGCCGGTGCGGCCGAGCTCGCGCATCGACTCCAGGAACTCGCCCTCCGTGCCCTCGAGGTCGATCCGGACCTCGCGGCGGGCGGTGCGCGCCCCGTCGAGGGTGGTCCGGGCCTCGTGGCCGGCGGTGAGGGTCGCCAGCAGCCCGCCGGTCGAGGCCAGCGACCCGCGGGCGGCGCCGAGGCGGCCCAGCGCGTCGTCGAGCGACGACAGCAGGGCCGAGCGGTTGCCCTCGGTCATCGCGGCGGTGAGCTCGGGGCGGGTGGCGGCGACCCGGGTGCCGTCGGTGAAGGACCCGGCGGCCAGCGCGAGGGCGAGCTCGCCCCCGTCGGCGCCGACCGCGGCGAGCACCGCGGCGAACAGGTGCGGCAGGTGGGAGATGCGGGCGACGGCGAGGTCGTGCTCGTCGGCGGCGGCCGGGACGACGACCGCGCCGCACGCCAGCGCGAGGGCGGCGACGTCGACCCAGACCTCGAGGTCGGCGTCGTCCTCGGTGGCGACGACCCACACCTTCTCGTGGAACAGCTGCAGCGAGCCCGCGTCCCAGCCGGAGAACTCGGTCCCGGTCATCGGGTGGCCGCCGACGAACCGGGTCGCGGGCGCCAGGCGGGCCACCGACTCGGCGACGGGGAGCTTGACGCTGGTGACGTCGGTGAGCCGGCAGCCCGGGGCCTCGCGGGCCACGGCGGCGAGCACGTCGTCGAGTGCGGTCAGCGGCACGGCCAGCACGACGAGGGCGTCCTGCGCGGCGGCGCGGGCGAGCGCCTCGTCGACCGAGCCGGCGATGTCGTAGCCGTCGGCGGCGGCCTTCTCGGCGGTCGTCGTCGAGGCGGACGCGCCCCAGGCGTGACGCCCGGCGTCGGTGGCGGCGCGCAGCAGCGAGCCGCCGATGAGGCCGAGCCCGATGACGCACACCGGGCGCTGCTGGGCGGCGGCGAGGGTGGCACCTGCGGATTCCACGTCGGCGAGGGTAGGGCGACCCGGGAGAGTGAGGACGATGCGCCCGAACAGGGGTCTCAGCCCGGCCGGAGGGCGTCCATGACGTACCCCGAGTACAGGGCGACCCCGGCGACCATCGAGTCCTCGTCGAACACCACGCGGTTCGAGTGGTTGGGCGGCGCCTCGGCGGGGTCGACGTCCGACGGGCACGCGCCGAGGAACGCCAGCGCGCCGGGCACGCGCCCGAGGACGTAGGAGAAGTCCTCCGAGCCCATGATCGGGTCGGGCATCGGCTCGACGAAGCGCGAGCCCAGCACCGAGCGGCCCACGTCGGCGACGCGCTCGGCGACGTCGGGGTCGTTGACGGTGACCGGGTAGCCGGCCTCGATGTCCACCTCGCACGTGCACCCGTAGGCCGCCGCGACGCCCGTGCACACCTGCCCGATCTCCTCGAGCACGCGGCCGCGGGTCTCCTCGGAGAGTGTCCGCACCGTGCCCTCGAGCAGGGCGGTCTCGGGGATGACGTTGGTGGTGGTGCCGGCGCTGATGTGGGACACGGTGAGCACGGCGGGGTCGAACGCGCTGATCCGCCGGGTGATCATCGTGTGCAGCGCGCCGACCATCGCGGCCGCCGCCGGGACGGGGTCGAGCGCGTCGTGCGGGGCGGAGGCGTGGCCCCCGCGCCCGGTGACGCGGACGTGCAGGTCGTCGGACGACGCCATGATCGAGTCCGGCCTGGTCTGCAGCGTGCCGGCGCCGAGGCGCGAGGTGACGTGCAGCGCCATCGCCGACTCGGGGACGCCGCCCGGCCCGTCGGCGGAGAGCAGGCCCTCGTCGATCATCGTGCGGGCGCCGTGGGCGCTCTCCTCGCCGGGCTGGAACATGAACACCGCGGTGCCCGCGAGGCGTTCGCGCCGACCCGTGAGCAGCCGGGCGGCCGAGGCCAGCATCGCGGTGTGCAGGTCGTGCCCGCACGCGTGCATGGCGCCCTCGACCTCGGAGGCGAACGGCAGCCCGGAATTCTCCTCCATCGGCAGCGCGTCCATGTCGGCGCGCACGAGCACCGTCGGCCCCGGCTGCGCGCCCCGCAGCACCGCGGTGACGGAGCTGCAGTCGCGGCCCGTGTCGATCTCGAGCGGGAGCTCGCGCAGCGCGGAGAGGACCGCCGCCTGGGTGACCGGCAGGGTCAGTCCGATCTCGGGGTTGCGGTGCAGGACGCGGCGCAGCGCGAGCGTGCGCGGTTGCAGGGACCGTGCCTCGGCCAGCAGCGCCCGTTCGGGAGCCCTGTGGGCCGCGCGACGACCACCCGCTCGCCGCTCCGGAGCACTCACCCGTCCGATCCTGGCACCCCTGTCGTGTGCTCGCGGCGTGCGCGATGTGGTCCGTTCACCCCTGCGCGGTCCCCCGGACGCCCGGAGGCAGTGCGACGACGACCGTCCGGCGCCCGTGACCTCGCCGGACTTCCACGCAGACACACCCGCCCCTACCGTAGAGGTATGGCAGGCCAGGGCCCTGGAGGCTCCACCGCGACACGCGGCGGTGCGGGAACCGTCGCACCCCTCGACGGGTGGGCGGTGGCCGTGACGCGCGAGGAAGGACGCTGGCGCGCGGTCGCGATGGACCGCGGCAGCCTGGCCGATCTCGACTCCGCCATCAGTGCCCTGCGTGCCCTGCGCTCCACCGGCGCGGTGCTGGGTCTCCTGGACGTCGACGACGAGTTCTTCGTCCTCGTACGCCCGACGCCCGGCGGGGTGGCCCTGCTGCTCTCCGACGCGGTCGCGGCGCTCGACTACGACGTCGCCGCCGACGTGCTCGACCTGCTGCGCCTCGAGGTCCCGGACGAGGACGAGGCCGACGACGACCCGTGGCCCGAGGGCGATCTCGGCATGCTCGCCGACCTCGGCGTGCCCGAGGACGAGCTGGCGGTCCTCGTCGAGGAGATCGATCTCTACCCGGACGAGCAGCTCACCGCGATCGCCCGTCGCTGCGGGTTCGCCGACGAGCTGGCGAAGGTCGTGGAGACCGCTGCTCCGTAGTCACGACCAGTGGATGGGTCGGGCGCTCGAGATCGCCCGGACCTCGGGTGACGACGTGCCCGTCGGGGCGCTGGTCATCGACGCCGACGGCCGCGAGCTCGCCGCCGCCGCCAACGCCCGCGAGGCCACCGGCGACCCCACCGCCCACGCCGAGATCCTGGCGCTCCGGGAGGCGGCGACGCACCACGGCGACGGCTGGCGCCTGGGCGGCTGCACGCTCGTCGTCACCCTGGAGCCCTGCACGATGTGCGCGGGCGCGGCCGTCCTCGCGCGGGTCGACAAGGTCGTCTTCGGTGCCTGGGAACCGCGCACCGGGGCCGTCGGTTCCCTGTGGGACGTGGTGCGCGACCGGCGGCTCAACCACCGCCCCGAGGTGGTCGGCGGCGTGCGCGAGGCGGAGTGCGCGGCGCTGATGATCGATTTCTGGCCCGGTCGAGATCGCGAGCAGAGCGTCCCGTAGCCTGGTCGGCGGTAGCGTGTCCGAGCGGCCAAAGGAGCGCGCCTCGAAAGCGCGTGTGGGTTCTGCCCACCGTGGGTTCGAATCCCACCGCTACCGCCCCGAGAACGACGAAGGGCCCCTCCCGATCACCGGGAGGGGCCCCTCGTCGTGTCGGGACCGCTAGTGCACGGCCTGCCGCGTGAAGTTCGGCGGGATGATCAGGTCCTCGGGGACGAGGTCGTGGACCGACTTCTTGCCCAGGCCCATGAGTCCCGAGCCGATGCCGCTGCGCAGGATCTCCAGCACGTTCTCGACGCCCGGCTGGCCGGCGGCGGCGAGGCCCCACAGGTACGCGCGGCCGATGGCGACGGCGCGGGCGCCGAGCGCGAGGGCCTTGACGACGTCGCTGCCCCGGCGGATGCCGCCGTCGAGGATGACCTCGACGTCGCGGCCGACGGCGTCGACGATCCCGGGCAGCACGCGGATCGGCGCCGGGGTGGAGTCGAGGTTGTTGCCGCCGTGGTTGGACACCTGGATCGCGGTGGCGCCGGCGTCGACGGCGCGCTTGGCGTCGTCGATGCGCGTGATGCCCTTGACGCAGAACGGGCCGTCCCACTGCTCACGCAGCCAGGCGACGTCGGCCCAGGTGGGGGGCGGGGTGAACATCCACTGGCCGTAGGCGCCGAAGAACGTCGGCGCGTCCTCGCCCTGGGTCGGGATGTTCGGGACGGTCAGGTCGGGGATCTTGCCCGAGCGCAGGAACTGGAGCCCCCACTTGGGGCGGGAGGCGCCCTCGGGGATGTACTTGAGGATCGTCTTCCAGTCCATCTTCTCCGGGATGGCCGGGCTGCCCCAGTCGCGGCCGTGGGAGAACGACCAGTCGAGGGTGACGATGAGGCCCTTGGCGCCGGCCTTCTTCGCGCGCTCGGCGCGGGCGGCGAGGGTCTCGCGGTCGCCCACCCAGTACATCTGGAAGAACGTCGTCGGGTTGGCCTCGACGACGTCCTCGACCGCCCGGCTGGCGAACGACGACAGGCCCATCGCGGTGCCCGCGTTCTTGGCGGCGCGGGCGACGGCGACCTCGCCCTCCGGGTTCACGGCCTGCACGCCGGTCGGCGAGATGATCACCGGCAGCGAGACGTCCTGGCCCATCACCGTGGTGGACAGGTCCTTCTCGAACGGCAGGTCGCACACGTGCGGGAGGAACTGCAGCTCGCGGAAGGCGTTGACGTTGTCCTCGAGCGTCGCCCCCGCCTCGCTGCCGGCCACCAAGGCGCCGTACACCGACTTCGGCAGGTTCTTGCGGGCGCGCCGCTGTGCCTCGGCGACGGACTCGAACCACTGACCAGCCATGGAAACCCTTCCGCGTGACGTGCTTCATCGCAGACTATCCGCGCGTGGGCCCCGGCACGGTGTCCGCGCGGACGGTCCGGGGGCTGCCCGTTCGGAGGGGTTCGTCACCGCCGGGGCGGGGGCCCGGTCGAGGCCCGCACCACGAGCTCGACCGGTAGCCGGTGCTCGTCGGCGGTCGCGTGGGGGCGCAGCAGCAGCTCGGCGGCGCGGCGGCCCTTCTCCCGGTGGGGCTGGCGCACCGTGGTCAGCGCGGGGTGCGCGTCGGCGGCGGCCGGGACGTCGTCGAACCCGACGATCGACAGGTCGCCGGGCACCGAGAGCCCCGCGTCGGCCGCCGCGGCCAGCGCGCCGAGGGCGAGCTCGTCGCTCATCGCGAGCAGGGCCGTGGGACGGGGGCGCCTCGCCAGCAGCGCGGCGGCCTCGCGCCGGCCGGCGTCGCGGCCGTAGGGGAGGCGCTCCTCGACCGGCACCGCCGACCAGCGGTGGCCCGCGGCCTCGACCGCCTCGCGGTAGCCGATCAGCCGCTCGCGCGAGGCGCGGTAGCGGGCGCGGTCCTGGCGGTCCTGGTCGACGGTGCCCTCCCACCCGTCGTCCACCAGCGGCATCGCCAGCACGCCGAGCCGGGTGTGGCCGAGGTCGAGCAGGTGGCGGGCGGCGGACGCGGCGCCGCGGCGGTCGTCGATGCCGACGTGCCCGGCGTTCGGGAGCCGCGGTCCGTCGACGACGACGAACGGGAGCCCGCGGTCGACGATCGCCGCGAGCTTGCCGTCGATCGGGACGTCGCAGTAGCAGATGACGGCGTCGACGAGGGCCACGCGCGCGACCGCTCCCGCCGGGCCGCCGCTGATCAGCACGAGCGCGAGGTCCTCGTGCTCGCAGACCTCGCTGACGCCCTGGAGGAACAGCACGGCGGCCGGGTCGCTGAACGCGAACGACATCGGGTCGTCGTAGACCAGGCCGAGCGCGTTGACCCGGCCCCGCGAGAGCGTGGCGGCGAGGGGGTGGGGCCCGGAGTAGCCGAGCTCGCGCGCGGTGCCCAGCACCCGGTCGCGCAGGGCGGCGCTGAGCCGCTCGGGGTGGTTGTAGGCGTTGGAGACCGTCGCCCGGGAGACGCCGAGGGCGTCGGCGACGGTCGCGAGCGTGACCCGCCCGCCCCGGCGCCCGTCGGTCTCCACGCAGCGATTCTCCCGGACCTCGACGGGACCGGGGAGACGGCCGGTTGGTGAACCGGTTCAAGACCAGGTCGATCGACTTCTCTCGAGCCCTTGTGCGCCCGTCCTTTGAACCGGTTTAGTAGGTGCCATGACACTCCGACGAGACTGGTTCGCGCAGGCGCAGCGGCTGCTGGGGATCGGCGCGGCGGCCCGGGAGGTCGCGCGGGAGGCGGAACGGGTGGTCGCCCGGGCGGCCACGTGCGAGCGGCTCGCCGCGGTGGAGGGCGAGATCGCGTTCCTGCTGGTCGACGACCGCGTCCCGGCCCGCGGGCGGCGGCTGTGGGCGCTGGAGCAGGCGCGGGACGATCTCCGGGCGGAGCTGGGGTCGGCCGGCCCCGGGTGATTCCCTCCGAACGGCCGAACCGTCGGCGACCCCTGGGCGAACGGTGCCCAGGAACCCGACGAGGAGGTGGCCGTGGTGGTCGAGGTGGTGACGCCCCTGACGCCCGTGCGTACCGACGAGGTCCCCGCCACCGACGGCGGGGCGGCCGCGGCCGACGCCGCGCTGGTCGCCCGGATCGGCGGGCGCGAGCAGGCGGCGCTCGACGCGCTCTACCAGCGCTACGGTCGGCCCGCGTACTCGCTGGCGCGCCGGATCTGCGGCGACGAGGGGCTCGCGGAGGACGTCGTCCAGGAGGTCTTCCTCGCGCTGTGGCGGGACCCGGGCCGCTTCGACCCCGGGCGCGGGACCGTCGCCAGCTGGCTCATGACCCTCGTGCACCACAAGGCCGTCGACGCCGTGCGCCGCGAGGCCACCCGGCGTCGCCACCACCCGACCACCGGCGAGCCCGACGAGGGCGTGCCGGCGGCGGGCCCGTCGGCGGCCCGCCAGGCGCTGGGTGCGGTGATCGGCGAGCAGGTGCGCGCCGCGCTGCACCGGCTGCCGACCGAGCAGCGCACGGCCCTCGGGCTCGCCTACTACGGCGGCTACTCGCAGCGGGAGGTCGCGAGCCTGACCGGCGTGCCCATCGGCACCGTCAAGTCCCGGATGTTCGCCGGTGTGGCGCGCCTGCGGGTGCTGCTCGGGCCGGCGCTGGGGACCTCGGCCGCGGACGCCCTCGGGGACTTCGCGTGACCACGTGCGACCTGCGTGACGACGCCGTCGGCCACGCCTTCTCCGCCCTCGAGCCGGACGAGGACCGCGTCCTCGAGGCCCACCTGCCGCACTGCGAGTCCTGCCGGCGGGCCCACGACGAGGCCCTCGACGTCGTGGCCGCGCTGGGCGCGGCGGTGCCGCCCGTCGAGCCGCCCGCCGGGCTCCGGCAGCGGATCCTCGACGCCGCGCGGGCCGAGCCGGGGACGGTGGTGAGGCCGCCCGCCCCGGACCCGGCCCCGGAGGCCCCGTCGGTCGAGGTGCCCGCGCCCCGTCCCCGCCGGCGGCTCCTCACCGCGGTGGGCGGGCTGGTCGCGGCCGTCGTGCTGGGCGTCGGCCTGATCGTCGCCCAGGGCGTCCTGCCGACGCAGTCGACGCCCGCGGACGACCCGGTGACCGCGCTGTCTGCGCGGGCCGACCGGGTCGTCGACGACGCCCACTCCCGCGACCCGGCCGCGCGGACCACCGTGCTGCGCTCCGAGACCGGCACCCCGGCCGCGGTCCTCGTCGACCCGGGCGACGCGACCGCGCCGGTCCGCCTCGTCGCGCTGGACCTCCCGGCCACGGGCAACGCGCGGGACTACGTGGTCTGGGCGACCGGCATGCCCGGCAACGCGCCCGAGGCGGTGGCCGTCATGGACCCGGACGACGGGATGACACGCCCGCTCGCCGCACCGGAGGGGCCCGCGACGCCGGACCGGCCCGGACCGCGCGGCTGGGCCGTGTCGATCGAGCCCACCGGCCCCGTGCCCGCCCGGCCGTCGACGGTCGTCGCGATCGGCCTGGTGGCGAGCTGACGGCGCCTCACCCGCACGCCACCCGTCGTTCCACCGTTCGTCGCTGCTCGGTGGTCCCCGGTCGCAGTCCGCGCGTGCCGCGTCGGCGACTTCGGTGTCAGCGTCGGGCCGCGCGTCTACCGTGGACCGTGCCGGCGATCACCTCGTCGGCACGCGGCGCGACGTGTCGGGGAGGAGGCGCCGATGACGGACGTGGCGACCCTCGGGCTCTCCGGCCCCACCGTCGACACCGCCGTCGGCACCACCGCCGGTGAGGCCTCGCCCGGCCGGCCCATGGTCGCGAGCGCGGGCGACATCCCGCGCGGCGCGGGCTGGGCGTTCGAGTTCGTGTGGGACGGGCTGCGCTGCCTCGCCCGCACCGGCGCGGACGGGCTGAGCCTCGTCACCGAGGCGGGCCGCGACGTGACGTCCCACTTCCCGGAGCTGGGCGTGTCGGCCCCGTGGACGAGCACCGAGGGGCTGGTGCTCGACGGGGTCGTCGTCGCCCTCGACGGGGTCGGGCGGCCGAGCGCGGGCAAGCTGCGCCGCCGCCACCGCGTCGCGCACCCCTCCGAGGTCCTCCAGGCCCAGGTGCCGGTGTCCTTCTACGTGTTCGACGTGCTGGAGGTGGCCGGCGCCTCGACGCGCCGCCTGCCCTACCGTCAGCGCCGCGAACTGCTCGCCGAACTCGATCTCTCCGGGAGCCGTGTCGTGATCCCGCCGTTCTTCACCGGCGTCGCCGCCGAGGCCGTCATCGACACGGCGCGGCGCTACGGGCTCGACGGGGTGGTGGCGAAACGCCTGGAGTCGACCTACCAGGTCGGCCGGCGCTCGCGGAGCTGGATCGAGGCGCCCGTGCGCCGCACCCAGGACGTCGTCGTCGGCGGCTGGGTCCCGGCGCGCGACCGGCCCGGCACGGTCGGCGCGCTGCTCGTCGGCGTCCCCGGCGAGGCGGGCCTGAGCTACTCGGGGCGGGTCGTCACCGGCGTCACGGCGGCTGCGCGGCGCGAGCTCGACGGGGTCCTCGCGGCCCTCGAGCGCCCGGTCAGCCCGTTCTCCTCCCCGCTGCCCGAGAGTGACGGCGGCCCGGTGCACTGGCTGGCGCCGCGCCTCGTCGGGCAGGTCGAGCACCGGCGCTGGACCGCCACCGGCCTGCTCGAGCGCCCGACCTGGCAGGGCCTGCGCTCGGCCCACCCCGCGACGGTCGCCGCGCCGGTCCTGTCCGCGCCGGTCGTCGACACCGACCTGGAGCTCGACGACCTCGAGGTCGCCGACGTCCCCGCCGCCCGCCGCGTCGCGCGGACCCCCGCCGACGTCGTCGCGGTGCCGTCCAGCGAGGACGTCGAGTCGGCGCTGCGCTCGCGGTTCTCGGCGCACTTCGTGCACAACACGCTCACGGCGATCGCGTCCTACGTGCGCACCGACCCGGGCCGCGCGCGCGAGCTGCTCACCGAGTTCGCCGACTTCACGCGCTACTCGTTCCGCTCCGGCGGCGAGCTGACCACCGTCGGCGACGAGCTCCACAACGCCGAGCGCTACCTCCTGCTCGAGCAGGCGCGCTTCGGGCAGCGGCTGCGCGCCGAGGTCGCGGTGGCGCCCGAGGTGCGCGGGGTGCTGGTGCCGCCGTTCGTGGTGGCGCCGCTGGTGGAGAACGCCGTGCGCCACGGCATCGAGCCGGTGCCCGGCGGCGGCTCGGTCAGCGTCTTCGCGTCCGGCTCGGGGTCCGACTGCGTGATCACGGTGTCCGACGACGGCGCCGGCATGGGGCCGGAGGCCACGCGCACCGCGTCGCAGGTCGACCGTCGTCACGGCGGCATCGCCGAGGTGTCCCGCCGCCTGCACGCCACGTTCGGCTCGCAGTGCGACGTCCACGTCGACACGCGTCCCGGCGTCGGCACGGCGGTGCGCCTGCGGCTCCCGGCGGTCACCGCCTCGGCGACCGAGCCCAGCCGGGTGCTGGTGGGCTGAGCTCGCTGGTCGGACCCGCGACCGCGGGCAGGCCGGACGGCTCGGGGCCGTCCGGTCCACCCGCGGGCCCGTGGGCCCTGGAGCCGTCCTCAGTCGTCGTCGCCGTCGTGCACCACGCTGCACGTCGCGTCGGGTGCCGCCGTGTCCGAGGGCGAGAGGACGTCGGACAGGATCGGGATGCCCGCCTCCACGCCGCAGGCCTGGACGGGCAGGACGGTGAGGTCGTTGAGCAGGTTCACCCCGGACTCGGAGTCGTCGACGACGACCCCGGGATCGTCGTCGTCGACGACGACGGGGTCGGCGAGCGCGAACGGGGCGGCGGCGAGCAGCCCGGCGCCGGTGAGGGCGACGATCGAGGCAGTGCGACGGAACATGAGTGGTCTCCTCGCGAAGGGGCGAATCAAGGAGACCGTTCGTCGCATCTGCAGCTGCGGTGAACGGCCCGCGTGGACTCAACCCCGCCGCCCGGGACGCGGCAATCGGTGCGACGAAGGGCCACCGGAAAGCGTGGTGGTCGGTTGGGCGAGACGAGCGGTGGGCACGGCACGTCGAACGGTCGGCGCGACGGGGTGAACGGCGAGCGCCGGAAGGGGAGCGAGGAGCGCGTGGAGGCCATCGCGGTCGACTGGTCGGGCGATGCCCGAGCGGCCCGTCGGCGCATCCGCATGGCGTCCGCGGTTCCCGGTCGGCTCGTGGAGGTCCGCGCCGGGCTCGACCGCGACGGGGTCGCCGCGCTGCTGCGCGAGCGCGCGGCGTCGGGACCCGTCGTCGCCGGCCTCGACTTCTCGTTCGCGCTGCCGGCCTGGTTCGCGCGCGAGCACGGGTGCGCCGACGTCGCCGCGCTCTGGGACCTCGTCGGGCGCGAGGGGGAGCGCTGGCTGCGGGAGTGCCGGCCACCGTTCTGGGGCCGCGGGGCGACACCGCGCCCGCCGCTCGACCCGGCGCGCCCGCCGTTCCGCGTCACCGAGGAGGCCGCGCGCGCCGACGGGCTCGCGCCGAGCTCGACGTTCCAGGTCGGCGGCGCCGGCGCGGTCGGGACGGGCTCGCTGCGCGGGATGCCGCACCTCGCCCGCCTGCGCGCGGCCGGGCTCGCGGTGTGGCCGTTCGACGACGCCGGCGCCGCGACGCTGATGGAGATCTATCCGCGGGTGCACACCGGGCCGGTGGTGAAGCGCTCGCCCGCGGCGCGCCGCGAGGCCGCGGGCAGCGACCCGCGCATCCCCGCGGCGCTGCTCGACGACGTCGTGGCCACCGAGGACGCCTTCGACGCGGCGTTCTCGGCGCTCGCGATGGCCGAGCACCTCGACGAGCTGGGGTCGTTGCGCGCGGCACCGCCGGAGCGCCCCGAGGCGATCGAGGGCGCGCTCTGGCGCCCCCGACCGTGAGCTCAGACCCGCGTGCGGGGTGCCGCCGGCGGGACCTCCCGGAAGGCCTCGCGCACCGCCCGGCGCGGGTCCGCCGAGCGGATCTCGGCCAGCGGTTCGCGCAGCTCGTCGAGCTGGCGGCGGACCTCCGCGAGGTCGGCGGCGGTGTCGACCTGCTCGCGCAGTGACGCCGCGTGCCCCTTGAGCTGCTTCACGACGCCCGCGAGCGAGCGGATCGCGCCGGGGAGGCGCTCGGGGCCGATGACGAAGAAACCGACGAGGGCGAGCAGGACGAGCTCACCCATGCCCAGACCGAACACGGCTCAGCTCCTCTCGGGGGTGGGGTCGGCGTCGGGCAGCGGGGACGCGCTGTCGTCGTCGAGGTCCTCCCAGCCGGGGTCCCGGCGCGCGCGCCGGCGGTCGTGGAGGCGGCAGACCTGGATGGCCAGCTCGAGCAGCACGCACAGCGCGGCGCCGAGCACGCCCATGGAGATCGGATCACCGCCCGGCGTCGCGATCCCGGCGAAGAGGAAGGCGCCGAAGATCATGGCGCGCCGCCAGCTCGCGAGCTTGCGGTAGGAGACGACGCCGACCCGGTTGAGCATGACCACGACCAGCGGGGTCAGGAACCCGACACCGAAGACGACCATGAGCGACAGGACGAGCGAGTAGTACTCGTCGCCGCGCAGCGCCGTGGTCTGCACCGAGTTGCCGATCATGAGCAGGAAGCTCAGCGCCTGGGCGACGACCAGGTAGGCCAGCACGGCCCCGCCCGCGAACAGCACCGACGCGGTGCTGATGAACGCGACCGCGCCGCGCCGCTCCCGGCTCCGCAGCCCCGGCGTCACGAACGCCCACAGCTGGCCGAGCCAGCCCGGGGCGGACAGGACCACGCCGGCCGTCGCCGCGACCTTGACCCGCAGCAGGAACTGGTCGAAGGGACCCGTCGCCAGCAGCCGGCAGTCGGTGCCGTTCAGGCCCGCCCGGGCCGACGGGGGCAGCGAGCAGTACGGCTGGATCAGCAGCGAGCCGAGGCTCGGTACGCCGAGCACCGAGTTCTCGTACCAGACGAACCCCAGCACCGTGCCGACGGCGATCGCGAGCAGCGCCCAGGCCAGGCGGCGGCGCAGCTCGAGGAGGTGGTCGAGGACCGACATCGTCGCCTCGGGGTCCCGGCGCCGTCCGGGCCACCACCGCGGGAGCCGATCGCTCCAGCGGCGCGTCGTGGAGGGCACGGGTCAGACCGTCGTGCCGTTCGTGGTGCGCACCGGCGCACCGTTGACCGGCGCGGGCTCCACGGCGGCCGGCTCCTTGGCGGCCTCCTTGGGGGCGTCCTTGTCGTCGTTGGCGAGCGCCGAGGTCTCGGCCTTGAAGATGCGCAGCGAGCGCCCGATCCCGCGCGCGGCGTCGGGCAGGCGCTTGGCGCCGAACAGCAGCAGCAGGACGACGAGGATGATCAGCCAGTGGGACGGGCTCAGGGCTCCGGTCATGACGGTTCCTTCCGGGGAGCGTGCGGGGGAGGGGGGAGCGGGCGGCGGCTCACATGTTCGCGGCGCCCTGCTTGATGGCCTCGCGGATGCGGCCGTAGGTGCCGCAGGCGCACATGTTGCGGATCTCGTCGATGTCGTCGTCGGTGACCGATCCGCCCTCGGCCTTGACCTTCTTGACCAGGTCGACGGCGGCCATGATCTGGCCGGGCTGGCAGTAGCCGCACTGGGGCACGTCCCGGTCGATCCACGCCTCCTGCATCGGGTGCAGGTCGGCGCCGACGGTGTCGGGCAGGCCCTCGATGGTCGTGATCTCGTCCGTGGGCTTGATCTGGCCCACCGGCACCGAGCAGGGGTTGAAGGCGCGGCCGTTGATGTGGCTCGTGCAGGCCTTGCAGACGTTGATGCCACAGCCGTACTTCGGACCGTTGATCTTCAGCAGGTCGCGCAGCACCCAGAGCAGGCGCACGTCGTCCTCGACCTCGACGGTGACCGGCCGGCCGTTGACCTTGAACGTGTGGGGAGGCACGGGGGAGCTCCTAGCTCGCGGGGTTGAACGCCGGGCCGGCGGCGGACGGCGTCGGGTACGCGGTCAGGCCGTCCACGGGCGACGGGGGCAGCGGCGGGACGAAGGACTTGACCTTGAACGGGACGTCCTTGGTGTGGCCGATCGGGAAGCTGGTGGGCATCTCGCCCGTCGCGCGGGCGTAGGCGCAGGCCACGGCGGCCGTCGCCGCACCCACGGCGAGCTCGCCGGCCCCGCCGGGACGGTCGCCGCTCGGCGGCATGACGATCACGTCGATCTCCGGCGGGGCGTTCCAGTGCCGGGTGTAGCGGTAGTCGTCCCAGCTGCCCTCGAGGAAGTTGCCGTCGCGCAGGTGCAGGCTGCCGGTGAAGACGTGGGAGATGCCCGTCATCACCCCGCCCTCCATCTGCGCCTTGAGGCCGAGCGGGTTGATGGGCAGGCCGACGTCGACCGCCACGGTGACCTTGCGGACGCGCGGACCGGTGGTGGCGCCGCGGATCTCGCGCTCGGCGGTCGCGGCCCGCGTGTCGACCTCGACGAGCACGGCGACCGAGCCCTTGTACTCGTTGTGCACGACGACGCCCTGGGCCACGCCCTCGGGCAGGTCGCGGCCCCAGTCGCCCTCGTCGCGCACCGTCTCCAGGCACGCCTTCGCGCGCTCGTCCTCGACGCGGTCCAGCCGGAACTCCAGCGGGTCCTCGCCCATCCGGGCCGCGAGGCGGTCGACCATGAGCTCCTGGGCGGGCCGGAAGTCCTGGTTGTTGAGGTTGCGGACGCTGCCGGTGGCGAACCGGTCGAAGTCGAAGATCTCGTTGTAGCCGAGCGCGACGGCGCCGAGGTCGTAGGGGACGCTCGCGGTGAGCAGGAAGACCGTCTGCGAGAGCGTGAGCTCGTTGGCGAACGGCAGCTTCGCGGCCTGCGACGTGATCATGTCGCCGAAGGACTCGGTGTAGTCGGTGGCGACGCTGGTGTGCCGCTGCTCGAAGCTGACGACCTCGGTGCCGCTGAAGGACGCCCGCACCCGGGAGATGCACATCGGGTGGACGCGGCCGGCCCGGCACTCGTCGGCGCGGTGCCACATGAGCCGCACCGGCTTACCGATCTCCTGGGACACCCGCGCCGCGTCCAGCGCGACGTCGCTGAAGAGCCGGCGGCCGAAGGCGCCGCCGCCGCGGGGGACGTGGACGGTCACCTGACCCGGGGTCATCCCGAGCACCTGGGCGATCTGGGACTGGGTGACGATCGGGATCTGGCTGGGGGTCCAGATCTCCGCCTCCCCGTCGCGGACGTCGGCGATGGCGACGTTCGGCTCCATCGCGGCGTTGCTGCGCCAGTAGAAGACGAACTCCTCGTCGATCGTCTCCACCGCGCCCACGCCGTCGAGGGCGGCGGTCGCGGGTTCGGTGACGAGCGGGAGCACCCCGCCGGCCTCGTCCAGGGGGCCGGGCGAGGGCAGGTTCGCCGGCGCGTCCGCGGCACGCAGCTGCGCCAGGATCGTCGCGTCCGACTCGTCGTCGACGTTGCCGCCGCCCCACGTGACGTCCAGGGCGTTCACCGCGTCGATGCACTGGCCGAAGGTCCGCGCCCGCACCGCGACCGCCGAGGACGTGGTCCCGCGCCCCGGCTCGGCGTCGGTGGAGATCTCCACGACGTCGGTGACGCCGGGCATCGCCTTGACCTCGGCCAGGTTGTTCACCGACTCGACGGTCCCCTTGATCGTCGGCGGCCGGGCGATCATGGTCGGCAGGGCCTCGGGGACGTCGAGGTCCATCGTGTACTTCTTCTGGCCGGTGACCGCGGCGCGGACGTCGTCGCGGCGCTGCCCCTTGCCGATGATCTCGAACTCGTCGACCGGCTTGAGCTCGGTGATCGCCTCGCGGGTCACCGAGTTCGCCGCGGCGGCGGCCAGCTCGGCGAACGGGACGCTCGAGCCGGCGGTGGAGAGGACCCGCCCGCCGGTGGTGCGGAGGTTCTCGGCCTCGTCGCCGAGGATCGTCGCGGCCGCCTCGACCAGCTGCCCGCGGGCCAGCGCCGCCGCCACCCGGACCGGCGTGTAGATGGAGATGACCGAGGCCGAGCCCTGCGTCTGCTGGTTGAACAGCAGCTCCGGGCGCGCGTCGGCCAGGGTGACGGTGACGTCGGAGACGTCGATGCCCATCTCCTCGGCGATGAGCATCGCCGCCGTCGTCGTGATGCCCTGGCCGCTCTCGGCACGCGGGATGCTGAACGAGACGGTGCCGTCCTCGTTCACGACGATCGTGATGAGGTTCGCCGTGGGGCGGGTGGAGTCGAGCAGGAGGTCGGACAGGTCGTAGACCTCCGACACCTCCGGGGTCGGCGACGGCAGGGCCTGCGCCTCGAGCACGCCGTCGGCGGTGAGCTTCACGCCGACGGCGAGGGTCGGGGCGGCGATGAGGTACCCGAGGAAGCGGCGGCGCTGCATGCCGCTAGGCGCACCCGCCGTCGTCTTGTTCGCGACCGGACGACGCGGTGGACGGGGAGCAGTGCGGTGCTTGGCCGGCATGGAGGTCCCTTCGGGCGAATGCGAAAGAGGCCGATCGCCGTAGTGGTGGGGAGCTTGAAGGACCAACGAGGTTGGTCACGAGAACGTAACGGGTAGCAATCAAGATCATTAAACGTGGTGTCGGTCGCACGGACGAGCGGCCGGGTGGCCGCGGTCACCGGCAGCCTCGTGTCCCCCGAAGGGGGCAGGATGGGGGGCCGGAGCGACCAACCGGGGGGACGGGCGGCAGGGAGGAACGCGGGTGAGTCTCGGGTCAGGTCCGGTCCGTGTCGGGATCGTCGGCGCGGGCGGCCGGGGCCGCCTGCACGCCCGCAACGTGGCGCTGGCGGGCGGCCGCGTCACCGCGATCGCCGAGCCGCTCCGGGAACGGCGCGAGCGTCTGGCCGACACCCACGACGTGCCCGCCGCCGCCCGGTTCACGCACTGGACCGACCTCGCCGAGCGCGGGGCGGGTCTCGTCGACGTGGTCGTCATCGCGACCCAGGACCACGACCACGCCGACCCCGCCGTCGCGTTCGCGGAGCGCGGCGTCCACCTGCTCTGCGAGAAGCCGATCGCGCCCGACGAGCCCGAGGCCCTGCGCGTCGCCGCGGCGGTGCGCCGCGCCGGCGTGCAGTTCACGATCGCCCACCCGCTGCCCTACGCGCCCTCGACCCGCGCGCTGGTCGCTGCGCTGCGCGCGGGGCGGATCGGCGACCTGGTGTCGGTGCAGCACCTCGAGCCGGTCGGCGCCTGGCACTTCGCCCACTCCTACGTGCGCGGCGAGTGGCGCCGGGAGGACCTCGCGTCGTCGTTGCTGCTCGCCAAGTGCAGCCACGACATCGACCTGCTCACCCACCTGATCGACGACCGCCCGGCCCGTCTCGCGTCGTTCGGGCGGCTGAGCCACTTCCGGCCCGAGCGCCGTCCCGAGGGCGCGGCCGCCCGCTGCCTGGACTGCGCCGTCGAGCCGACGTGCCCCTACTCCGCGCCACGGCTCTACCGCTCGTGCCTCGGCGACCCCGACTGGGAGCACCAGCTGCTCGGCGCCGTCACCGACGTGCCGACCCCGGAGGCCCTCGACGAGGCGCTGCGCGACGGCCCCTACGGCCGCTGCGTCTACGGCTGCGACAACGACGTCGTCGACCACCAGGTCGTCGCGTTCGAGTTCGACAGCGGCATCACCGCGACGCACACCGTCACCGCGTTCTCCGACCAGGCCCCGCGCCAGACGCGGGTGTTCGGCACCCACGGCGCGGTCGAGGCCAACGGCGGCGTCCTGCGCTTCCACGACTTCCGCGCCCACCCCGGACGAGCCGTCGACGTCGTCACCACCGGCGACGGGCGCGCCCCGCACCACCAGGGCGACGAGGAGCTCGTCCGGTGCTTCCTGCGCGCGGTCGCCGACGACGAGCCCGCCGGCAACCTGACCGGTCTCGAGGAGGCGCTGACCAGCCACCGCATCGTCTGGGCCGCCGAGAAGGCGCGGCGCTCCGGGGAGACGGTGCGGATGGCGTGGGACGCCCCGGTCGGGGCCTGCGGATGAAGGTCGGCGTCACCGTCCCCAACTTCGGCCCGGCCGCGACCGCGGACTCGCTACGGGCCTGGGCCGCGGTGGTCGAGGACGCCGGGTTCGACTTCCTCATGGTCGGCGACCACGTCGCCGCCACCCCGGACGTCACCGCCGCCTACCCCGGCCCGTTCTGGGAACCGCTGACGCTGCTCGGCTACCTCGCCGGGGTCACCCGCCGCGTGGAGCTGGGCACGACCGTGCTCGTCGTGCCCTACCGCGACCCGCTGCTGACCGCGCGCAGCCTCGCCGGGCTCGACCAGCTCAGCGACGGCCGCCTCGTCGTCGGCGTCGGGGTCGGGTGGGCGGACGAGGAGTTCGCCGCGGTCGGCGTCGACCCGCGCCGGCGCGGCGAGATCACCGACGAGTACCTGCGCGCGCTCCTCGCGCTGTGGTCCGACGACGTCGTCAGCTTCGCCGGCCGGCACGTCGCGTTCACCGACGTCGACACCCGTCCCCGGCCGCTCCGGCGGCCGCACCCGCCGCTGTGGGTCGGCGGCAACGGGGCGGCGGCGCGGCGGCGAGCCGTCCGGTTCGGGGACGCGTGGCACCCGCTGCGGACGCCCGCCGGGTGGCTGGCGGCGGTCGGGCTGCCGGGTCTTCGCGCGGCCGCCGAGGAGGCCGGGGCCCCGGTGCCCGCGCTCGCCCCGCGCGTGGTCCTGCATCCCACCGCCGAGCTGCGTCCCGACGACGACCGCCTCACCGGCGAGGGCCGGCCCGACCAGATCCGCGCCGACCTCGACGCGCTGCGCGAGCTCGGCGCCACCCACGTCCTGCTCGACACCCACCGCGATGCGGCGTCGGCGGCGCGCGACGACCACGCCGCGCTGCGGGCAATCGTCGAGGACGCGGCGGGCTGGCTAGCGTCCTGAGACCAGGCTCTCCCACGCCCGGCGCCGCGCCTCGGCCAGCGCGCCCCACAGCGGCGCGGTCTCCCCGAGCGCGCCGGCGACGACGGGCACCTCGCGGGGCGCGAGCTCGGCCACCGTGGCCTCGACGTGCGGGCGCAGCCCGGGGATGAGGCCCACCGGCCCGCCGAGGACGAGCAGCGCCGGGTCGACGCACGCGCACACCGCCACGGCCGCCTCGCCCAGCGTGCGGCCGGCGCGCTGCAGGGTCGCGTCGTCGACCGTGCCGCCGGTGGTCAGCGCCTGCGCGGCGACGGCGTCGCCGAACCGGAAGCGCCCGGAGCCCTCGCCGAGCGGGAGGTAGCCGATCTCGCCGGCGAGCCCGCGAGCGCCGCGGACCAGCACCCCGTCGACCACGAGCCCGAGGCCGACGCTGTGCCGTTCGCCGACGTAGAGGTAGGCGAAGGTCGCGGTGCCGACCGCGGCGCCGTGGTCGCGCTCGGCGAGCGCCGCGAAGTTCACGTCGTTGTCGAGCACCACCATCGACGGGTCGACGTCGTGCACGTCCTCGACGCCCACCACGCCTGCGGGGAAGGCGGACTCGTGCAGCTCGACCACCCGGCCCGTCGCCGGGTCGACGGGGTTGGCGATCGACACCGCGACCGCCCGCACCGGCCTGCCGTCGGCGCGCCAGCGCTCGGACAGCGTGGCGAGGACCTCGTGCAGGCGCGGGGCGACGCGGCCGTCGTCGGGCGGGTCGTGGTCGGCGCGCTCGAGGCTGCGCCCGGCGAGGTCGCCGACGGCCGTGCGCACCACGCGCCGGTTGATCTCGACGGCGACGACGACGCCGGCCCCAGGGGCCAGGTCGTAGAGCGTCGCGACGGCCCCCGGCACCCCGGAGCGCGGGCCGACGGCGACGAGGATCTGGTCGGCCTCGAGACGACGCACCGCCTCGCTGATGGCCGGCGGCGAGATGGCGGTCCGCCGCGACAGCTCGGCACGGGTCAGGGGGCCGTCCTCGGCGGCGAGACAGTCGAGGATCGCCCGCTCCGTGGTCGCCCGACGCAGGCCACTGTGGGGGGACGTGCTGCGCCCTGTCTCCTGCTCACGATCGGCCATGACACCTCCTGCCGTTCGCGTGCAGGGTAGGGGTCGCGTCACACGGACGTGTCGTCCTCCCGGAAGACGAGGCCGAGCTGGTCGGCCGCCTCGGCGAGGACGCCCTGGACCGCGAGCGTGTCGTCGAGGGGCATCACGGTGCTCTCGGTGCGCCCGGCGCGCAGACACTCGGTGACCTCGACCAGCTCGTGGAAGTAGCCCGCGCCCGTCGCCGGCAGCTCGATGGTCTCGCCGGGGTCGTTCGTGTCGTGGTGCAGGACGATCGTGCTCGGGTGGTGGAAGCGGGGCAGCACGTCGATCCAGCCCGTCGTCCCGAACACCCGCGCCTGGCCCGGCGAGGGGCTGTGGAACGACGTCTGCAGCGTGGCGTAGCGCCCGTCCTGGAACGCCAGCAGCATCGCCCCGTCGGCGTCGACGCCGGTGGTCTCGCGGGACGCGACGGCCGTGACGCGGTCCGGCGTGCCCAGCACCATCTGCGCGAAGGACACGGGGTAGACGCCGAGGTCGAGCAGCGCGCCGCCACCGAGCTCGGGGGCGAAGAGCCGGTCGGTGGGGTCGACGTCGCGCACCGTGCCGAGGTCGGCCTGCACCGAGCGCGGCTCGCCGATCGCGCCCTCGGCGATGAGCTCGCGCATCCGGACCACGGCGGGCTGGAAGCGCGTCCACATCGCCTCCATCGCGAACACCCCGCCGGTGCGCGCGGTGTCGACGACCCGCCACGCGCCCGCGAGCGTCGCGGTGAACGCCTTCTCCACCAGCACGCCCTTGCCGGCCTCGAGGCAGGCCACCGCGAGCTCCGCGTGCTGCGGGTGCGGCGTGGCGATGTAGACGACGTCGACCTCGGGGTCGTCGACGAGCGCCCGGTAGCTGCCGTGGGCCCGCGCGTTGGGCGCGCCGTGGGTCTCGGCGAAGGCGCGGGCGCGCTCCTCCGAGCGCGAGCCGACCGCGGCGAGGGCGGCACCCTCGACCAGGGCGAGGTCCTCGGCGACCTTCTCGGCGATGCGGCCGGGCCCGGCGATGCCCCAGCGGATGTCGGGCCGGTTCTCTGGCATGCGGCTCACCTTCTCAGCGCGGCCGTCTACGACCCCGGGCGGGCCAGCAGGTCGACGTCCCGGGCGGTCCCGGACACCACCAGCTCGCCGTTCTCCGCGCGCAGCTCGGTCGCGGTGATGTCGAACGGGAGCTGGCCGGGGTCGACGCTCGTCGAGAAGCCCGAGAGTTGGCGGCGCAGCGCGGCGGCGGCCACCTGGCCGGCCTGGCCCGACCCGCCCTCGGCGCGGATGTCGCGCGCCTGCAGCGAGATCGTCCCGCCGGAGAGCCGGAACGTCGCGACGACCTGGACCTGCACGGACTGCCCGCCGATCGTCCGCGTCGAGGTCAGGCGGACCGCGTTGGCGGGGTCGACGTCGGCGAGGGCACTGGCGCTGCCCGACGCGCCCGAGTCGTCGGCCGCGGCGTCGGCGCGCAGCTGCTCGAGGTCGGCCGCGGTGAGCGGCTCGATCGTCAGGTCGCCGACGTCGAGCAGGCGGGCGAGGTCGGTGGGGTTCACCCGGGCCGAGGCGACGACCTGGTCGACGGGGATCTCGCGGACCTGCCCGTTCAGCAGGTTCGCCGTCGGCACCGACACCCCGGACAGGTCGGCGGTCAGCGTGATGTCGCGCAGCTGGCCGTACTGGATGCCCGGCGCCGAGAGCCCGACGTCGTCGTACTGCCCCGACAGGGCCTGGGTGATGAAGGGGAAGCCGCGAACGTCGACGTCCGGCTGGTTCGGCAGCGACAGGGCGTCCTGCAGCGCGGCCCCGACGCGGTCCTCGGCGATCCACCGCGCGCCGAAGTCGACGCCGACGACCACGGCGACGATCACGAGCAGGGTGATGAGGCATCCGCGCACGGAGGACACGGTGTCATCGGTGTCCGTTGTCCCGGCGTGTGGGGCGGACCGGGACCCGCGCGACCCGGCGGGTGGCGCCCGACCGCCGGGGCGGGCGGTGGGGGCCGCTGCGCCGTTCGGCCTGACTCCGGACCGATTCCCGCGCGTCCGGCGTGTCGGGCGGACCCGCCGGGCACCACGCGGCGTTCCTGGCCGTCTGGAACCCCGCGGACGGCAGCAGCACGAGGACGGGAGGGCGCCCATGGCCTCCGACATGAGTACCGGCACACCGATGATCTCCGACGCTGTCGCGCACTGGTTCGACGACGTGTTCCGCATCTACGGCGAGGTGGTGGACTCGCAGCGCCGCCTCGCGGTCGCCCTGATCCACTCGGCCGCGCCGGTGCTCGACGTGGGGGAGCGGGCCGGCGAGAAGGCCGCCTCCGGTGCCGAGCGCCTGTCCGCGAGGGTGCAGGCGCGGCGGGAGGCCCCGCGAGATGACGACGCCCCGCGGGTCACCGACGCGGCCCCGGCCCGCGAGAGCGCCGACGACGGGGGCGGCGCTGTCGTGGACACCGGGGTCGTCGCCGGCGGGCGCGAGGAGTCCGGCATCGGCGTCGGTGTGGAGGGCGTCGGTGTGGAGGGCGCCGGTGTGGAGGGCGCCGTCGAGCCGAGCGGCGGCGAGGTCGACGGCATCGACGTCGGGGACGAGGAGATCGCCGACGTCCTCGACGGCGAGGAGCCGGAGGTCGTCGACGACCTCGACGACACGGACGGTGGCGAGGACACCACCGCGGATGCCACCGAGGACACCGCCGACGACACCACCGAGCAGCCGGCCGAGCTCACCGCCGTCGCCGACGTCGAGGCCGATCTCGGGGACACCGGCGAGACCGTCACGGCCGGCGGGGTCGAGGACGGCGAGGAGGCCGGTTCCGGCGGCGACCCGGAGACCAGGACCGGGCCGGCCACCGAGAACGGCGCCGACGAACGAGCCACCGGCTCGGCGGGCGCCAACGGCGCGCCGCGGCGCCGGGCCTCCGGGACGAAGAAGAGCTCCGGGTCGTCGCGGCCCACGCGCCGCGCGACGTCGGGCACCCGCGGGACGTCGGGCTGAGACACGGACGCCGGCCGGGCCACGAGGGTCCGGCCGGCGTTTCCGCAGTTCAGCGGGTGCGGAGGATACGGGATTCGAACCCGTGAGGGTGTGAGCCCAACACGATTTCCAATCGTGCGCCTTAGGCCGCTCGGCCAATCCTCCGCGGGAGACGATACAGCTCCCGGGTGGGCCGACCCGGGGGCCGGGTCCCGCCCGCTCTCTCCGTTACAGTGGGCACCGGACCCCGCGCGGCGTCCATCCTGTGAACTCCCCCAGGGCCGGAAGGCAGCAAGGGTCAGCGGGCTCTGGCGGGTGCGCGGGGTCCCCTTTCGTCTCCGGGACGCTTCCCCGGCCGTCGGACCCCCCGCGTAGCCTCGCCGTGTGGCTCTGGCGCTGTACCGCAGGTATCGGCCATCGACGTTCGCCGAGGTCGTCGGCCAGGAGCACGTCACCGATCCGTTGCGCACGGCGCTGTCGGCGGGGCGTGTCAACCACGCCTACCTCTTCTCCGGGCCCCGCGGCTGCGGCAAGACCTCCAGTGCGCGCATCCTCGCCCGGTCGCTGAACTGCGTGCAGGGCCCGACGCCCGACCCGTGCGGCGTCTGCGAGTCGTGCGTGGCCCTCGCACCCAACGGCCCCGGCTCCCTCGACGTCACCGAGATGGACGCGGCGAGCCACGGCACCGTCGACGAGGCGCGCGACCTGCGCGACAAGGCGGCGTACGCCCCGGTCAGCTCCCGCTACCGCGTCTTCATCATCGACGAGGCGCACATGGTGACGACGGCGGCGTTCAACGCGCTGCTCAAGGTGGTCGAGGAGCCGCCCGAGCACCTGATCTTCGTCTTCGCCACCACCGAGCCGGACAAGGTGCTCACCACCATCCGCTCGCGCACCCACCACTACCCCTTCCGCCTGCTGCCGCCGAGCACGCTGCGGGGGCTGCTCGAGCGCATCTGCACCGAGGAGGGCGTGACGGTCGAGCCGGCCGTCTACCCGCTGGTCGTCAGGGCCGGCGGGGGGTCCGCCCGTGACTCGCTCTCGGTGCTCGACCAGCTCCTCGCCGGCGCCGACGAGGCCGGGGTCACCTACGCGAACGCCGTGGGCCTGCTCGGCGTCACCGACGTGGCGATCCTCGACGACGTCGTCGACGCGCTCGGGGCCCAGGACGGCCCGGCGGTGTTCGGCGCGGTCGACCGGCTCGTCGAGGCCGGGCACGACCCGCGGCGCTTCGCCGCCGACCTGCTCCAGCGCCTGCGCGACCTCATCCTCGTGCAAGCCGTCCCCGACGCCGGGGAGCGCGGGCTGGTCGACGTGCCCGCCGACGAGATGGAGCGCATGGTCGACCAGGCCCAGCGCCTCGGGCCGGCGGCGCTGGCGCGGCACGCGGAGCTCGTGCACACCGCGCTCACCGAGATGCGGGGCGCCACGGCGCCGCGCCTGCTGCTCGAGCTGGTCTGCGCCCGCATGCTCCTGCCCGCGGCGTCGTCCGAGGACGCGGCGATGGTGCAGCGCCTCGAAGGTGTCGAGCGGCGCCTGGCGCTGGGGGCGTCGGGGCCGCCCGTGGGCGCGGGCGCCGAGGGTGCCGACGAGCCGGCGCGCTTCACCCGGCCGTCGCAGCAGCGCGCCGACGACCTCGACGCCACCGTGGAGCCGCCCACCGACCGGCCGACGGCCACCGTCGCGAGCCGCGACGACCCGCCGCGCGACGTGCCGCACGAGGCTCCTCGGGAAGCACCCCGTGAAGCGCCCCGTGAGCCCCAGCGTCCTCCGGCCCGGCCCGAGCCGCCGGCGCGCCAGGAGGCCCCGGCGCCCGCCGAGCCCGCCCCGGCCCCTGCCGCGTCGGCCCCCGGCAGCATGGACGCGGCGGGCCTGCGGCGGGTGTGGCCGGAGGTCATGAACCAGGTCCGCGAGCGCAACAAGCCCACCCACGCACTGCTGCAGAACGCCACGGTCACGGCGGTCGAGGGCACCACGGTGACGCTCGGGATGCCGACGCCGCCGCTGGCGCGCCAGCTCTCCCAGCCCAACCGGGCCGACCACGTCGCCGCGGCGCTCGGGACCGTGCTGTCGGGGCAGTGGCGGGTGGAGGCGGTGCACGGCACTGGGGACGGCGGGGGCGCCGCGCGTCCGGAGCCGCCCGCCCGCCAGCGTGCCGATCCGCCGCGCCGCCCCGAGCGCCCGCGCCAGGAGCAGCAGCCGGCGCCCGAGCGGCCGGCGGAGAAGCCGCGCGACGCGGGGCAGGCGTCCGCGCCCCCGCAGCGTCCGAGTCGCCCCGCGCCGGGGCCCTCCGACGTCCCGCCGCCCCCGGAGCCCCCGCCCGAGGACGGCGAGGTCACCGAGGAGGACATGTACAACGAGGCCGCCGCCGACCCGGGTGGCGCCTCTGGTGGGGCGCGCGTCGACCCCGAGGAGGCGGCGATGGAGCTGCTGACCTCGCAGCTCGGCGCGCGGCGGGTCGACGGGCGGTAGGGCTCAGCGCGCCGGGACGGGGTCCGGCGCGGGGTCGAGGAGCCGGACGCCCAGCACCGCGAGGCCCGCGGCCAGCACGATGCCCGTGGTCGTCGGGGCGTCGAGGGCGATGCGCTCCCCGAACCACGTCGCGCCGATGACCGTGGCCACCAGCGGGTCGACGAGCAGGATCACGGTCACCACCGGCCCGGCGCGCCGGGCGCGGGCGAGCGCGCGCTGACTCGTCACGAACGACGCCGGGCCGACGATCACCAGCAGCACCGCGGCCAGGGCGTGCTGCGGGTCGGTCAGCACGGCCCCGGGATCGCGGGCGACCACGGCGAGCAGGGAGGCGGCGAGCCCGTAGCCCGCCCCGCAGGCGAGCGCCAGGCCCAGCGCCCCGGGCGGGCCCGGCCGCAGCCGCGCCCCCGCCAGCCCGGCGGCCACGACCACGCCGACGCCCAGCAGGCTGAGCAGGACCGGGGTGCTCGTGAGGTCCACCGGTCCCTCGCCCGCGACGTCCCCGAGCAGCACGACGACCAGGACCGGGCCGGCCATCGCGAGCACGACCCCGAGCAGCGGCCCGCGTCCCGGTCGCCGGCGGGCGAGCAACGACTCGCCGACCGTCGTCCACGCGACCGCCGTCGCGAGCAGGGCCTGCACCACGACCACGGCGCCCTCGGCGAGCGCGACGGCCTGCAGCGCGCTCGCCACGATCGACGCGCCCGTCCCCGCGAGCCACCAGGGCCGGCGCAGGAGCCGCCGGTCCGCGGCACCGCCGAGCTCGTGCGTCGCCCGCTGCTGGGCGACCACCGCCGACCCGGCCGCCACGGCCGAGCCGACAGCGAGCACCTCGGCGAGCACGGTGCTACCCCGCCGCGGACAGAGCCGGTTCGGCGAGCGCGCCCGCGTACCGGGCGACGACGGCCGACGCGTCGCGCTCCTCGGTCCACCACGGCCGCGGCGGGCGGCGGCGCAGGGGACGCGCCCCGAAGCGGTCGATGGCGGCGACGAGCTCCTCGGGCCCGTGCAACCAGGGCGCGATCCCGGCCTCGTCGAGGACCGCGGCGTTGGCGCGGCCGTGCCCGGGGATGGGGCGGTAGGTCACGGCCGGGAGCCCGGCGACCAGCGCCTCGGTGAACGACAGCCCGCCCGCGTTGTGCACGAGCACGTCGGCCGCCGCCATCAGCTCGGGCACGTCGTCGCGCCAGCCGAGCGTCACCACCCGCTCCCGGTCGGCGAGCCGGGCGCGCAGTTTCGTGTTGCGCCCGCACGCGACGACCGACCACGCCCGCGGGTGCCGGCCGAGCGCGTCGACGGCCTTCTCGACCTCGCCCATCCCCAGCGAGCCGGAGACGAGCAGGGCCAGCGGGGCGTCGTCGGGCACGCCGAGCTCCGCCCGCACCCGGCCCCGCGTCGCGACGGGCATCGGGCGCGAGAAGCGCGGCGCGCACAGCGGTCCGACGCTGCGCAGCGCGACGCCGTAGCGGGCGCCGTCGGCCGCCGTGGCGTCGGTGACCGTGAGGTGCTCGTCGAGCCCGGGGTGGCACCAGAGGCGGTGCGCGGCGGGGTCGGTGAGGTAGGTCAGCGCCGGGACGTCGAGGCGCCCGTCGGCGCGCAGCGCGCCGAGCGTCTGGCCGGCGAGCGGGTAGGTCGTGACGACCGCGTCGACGTCGCGCGCGGCCTCCAGGACGGGCTCCTCGGCGACCGTGATCAGCCGTGCGGTGACGACGCTCGCCGGCCGGCGCGGGTGCTCGAGGTCGGTGAAGATGCGGTCGAAGAGCGCGGGCGTGTGGTGCACCGAGGGTGCGTACAGGTCACGCAGCGCCCGGCGGCCCCAGGTGGGGAGCAGGTCGGTCCAGTCGAGCACGTGCGCGGACACGCCACGGCGGTCGAGCCGCCGCACGAGCTCGCGCGCCGCGCCGTCGTGGCCCTGGCCGATCGCGGCGCTGAGCACGAGCACCCGGGGTCGTCGAGACACGTCGACACCCCAACCCAGCCGTCGGGTCAGGGGATGAACGCGCGGTGAGCGCCAACGATAGATCGCGTGGCGGGTGACCCCGCGGGGCGTCAGCCGGCGAGCACCCGTCCCAGGAACGCGACCGCCCGCGGGTAGGCGTCGAGCCGGTTGACGCGCTTCGCGAGCCCGTGGCCCTCGTCGTCGTAGACCGCCATCTCGACCTCGACGCCGTTGGCGCGCACCGCCGCGGCGACCTGCTCGGCCTCGGAGAGCGGCACGCGCGGGTCGTTGGCGCCGTGGATGACGAACAGCGGCGCCCGCACGTCGCCGATCCGGTTGAGGGGTGAGGCGCGCTCGAGGAAGTCGCGGTCGCGCTCGAGCGAGCCGTACTCGCGCTCGCGGTGGGCGCGGCGGTAGGGCGAGGTGTTCTCGAGGAACGTGACGAGCGAGGAGATGCCGACGATGTCGACGCCCGCGGCCCAGAGACCGGGCTGGAAGGCGACGCCCGCCAGCACCATGTAGCCGCCGTACGAGCCGCCCCAGAGCGCCGCGCGGGCCGGGTCGAGCCCGAGGTGGGGCAGGTAGGCGTGCAGGGCGGCGAGGTCGGCCACCGAGTCGAGGCGGCGCTCGACGTCGTCGAGGGAGTACCAGCGCTTCCCGTAGCCCACCGAGCCGCGGACGTTGGGCACGAGCACCGTGTGGCCGTCGCCGACGAGCGCCTGGACGATCGCCGAGAACGAGCGCACCGACTGCCCCTCCGGCCCGCCGTGCACGATCGTCACGCTCGACCCGGACGGCTCGCGCGGCGCGTAGACGAAGCACGGCACGGTCTCGCCGTCCGGCGTCGGCACCCCGTGGCTGGTGGGGTCGACGAGGTCGAGGTCCGCCAGCGGCTCCCGCGACGAGGCGGCCACGGCCGCGCGCCCGCGGGCGGCGTCGACGATGAGGACGTCGGCGGGCGTCGCGGGGTCGGTCCACGTGACCGCGAGCCCCGTCGAGTCCGGCGACCAGCGGGGGGTGGAGAGGAAGTCGGCGACCCCGCCGCGGAGCTCGGGCGGCAGGGCGATCGCGCGCAGGAACGTGCCGTCGACGTCGTGCACCGCGAGGCGGCTCGCGCCGTCGTCGTCGGTGAGGACGAGGAGCAGGCGGCCGTCGGGCGACAGGTGCGCGGCGACGTCGTGGGCATCGTCGGTGACCAGCCACGTCAGCGCGCCGGTGGCGACGTCGAGGCGCGCGACGCCGAGGTGGTCGCGGCCCGCGTCGGTGGTGAGCAGGGCCGCGTTCCCGTCCGGCAGCCACTCGGGGGAGAGGTGGCGGGCGTGCTCGTCGGCGTCGGTGAGCTCGGTGACGGTGTCGCCGGCGAGCAGCAGGACCTGGGAGCTCAGGGCCGGGCGGCCGGGGCGGGTCATGAGGGCCCGCGTCCCGTCGGGCGCGATCGCCGCGTTGCCGACCATCCCGCCGCCGTCGTAGAGCACGGTCTCGGTCCCGGCGTCGACGTCGCGGACGACGAGGTCGAAGTCGACGCCGTTGCGGCGGTTGGTGGCGTAGACGACGCGGCCGCCCTCGAGGACCTCGACGAGCCCGTGGATGTGGTCGGGGTCGTGCACGAGCGGCGTCAGGCCGTCCTCGCCGACGGGCTCGTCGACGGCGTCGGGGTCGAGCAGCGAGAGCTGCGCGCGCTCGTTGCCGCCGGCGTCGTGCGACACGACGACGCTGCGCCGTCCCGGGAGGTAGCGGCCTCCGACGGCGCCGGGCAGCGCGGTCAGCGGGACCCGCGTGCCGTCGGGTCGCAGCTCGACGAGCTGGACGGACCCGGAGGCGTCGTGGCCGGCGAGGATGCGGCCCTCGGCGTCGACGTCGAAGGCGCGCCAGGTGGTCGCGTCGAGGAGGCGGTGCAGCAGGGTGTCGCGCGCGGTGGTCATCGGTGACGAGCCTGCCTGGTCGCGGGGTGCGGCGGCGAGCGCGGCGGCGTGGTTACGCTGGTGACGTGCAACCCGGTCAGAACCCTGAAGGCATGGACATGGGCGCGCTGCTGCAGCAGGCGCAGGCGATGCAGGAGCAGCTGATGTCCGCCCAGGCGGAGCTGGCCGAGGCCGAGGTCACGGGCCAGGCCGGCAACGGCCTGGTCACCGTCACCCAGACCGCCGCCGGCGAGATCCGCTCCGTCAAGATCGACCCGAAGGTCGTCGACCCGGACGACGTCGAGACGCTGCAGGACCTCGTGGTCGGCGCGCTCGCCGACGCGGCCCGCGCGGCGCAGGACCTGCAGGCCGAGAAGATGGGCCCGCTCGCCGGCGGGCTCGGGGACATGGGCGGCGGGCTGGGCCTGCCCGGGCAGTAGACGGCGGTGTTCGAGGGGCCGGTCCAGGACCTCATCGACGAGCTGGGCCGGCTGCCCGGCATCGGGCCGAAGAGCGCCCAGCGCATCGCGTTCCACCTCCTCGCTACCGAGGAGGCCGACGTGACCCGCCTGCAGGAGGCCCTGCAGAAGGTCAAGGTCGGCGTCGTGTTCTGCGAGGTCTGCGGCAACGTCTCCGAGAAGACCCGGTGCCGCATCTGCAGCGACGCGCGGCGTGACGGCGCGCTGGTGTGCGTGGTCGAGGAGCCCAAGGACGTCATGGCCGTCGAGCGCACCCGCGAGTTCCGCGGTCGCTACCACGTGCTGGGCGGGGCGCTCGATCCGCTCTCGGGCATCGGACCCGACCAGCTGCGGGTCCGCGAGCTGCTCACCCGCATCGGTGGCGCCGGCGACGAGCCGGAGATCACCGAGGTCATCCTGGCCATGGACCCCAACACCGAGGGCGAGGCCACGGCCACCTATCTCGTGCGTCTGTTGCGCGACTTCCCGGGCCTGACCGTCACCAAGCTGGCGTCCGGCCTGCCCATGGGCGGCGACCTCGAGTTCGCCGACGAGCTCACGCTCGGCCGCGCGCTCGCGGGTCGCCGCGCCCTCTAGCTCTCAGACCCGGAAGTCCCGGCCCCGCGCGGGGGTCCGGCCGGCGATGAGCACATCGTGGTCGAGCGCCATCTCGGCGCGGTGGAGGCGGGCGCTGCGACGTCGCGTCGCCTCGCGGTGCACCGAGATGCCCACGAGCACACCCACCACGAACAGGGTCCAGAAGACGACCACCGTGATGATGATCGTCATGGCGGTCATCGGTCTTCGCGGACGGTCCCGCGACGGCGCTGCTGGCGCGCGTTCCTCGATCCGGTCATGGGGTCGTGCCTCCTCCGGGTCGCTTCGGTGGGAGGTCCGAGGGTTGTCCCCGTCCCCCCGAGGATGAGAGTGCCGTGTGCCATGCAGCTGCACAAGTGCCACGTGCAATTGCACGCAACGATTGCGTGACGACATGGCCGTCCGACGTCTACCGTGTACGGACAGACGCCGGCCCGGGGGGAAGCTGGCCTACGACCCCGACCCTCGGGAGGCGTGTGGATGAGCCAGTCACCAGGACCTGTGGTGACTCGCCGCCGCCTCGGCGGCGAGCTCCGACGACTCCGCGATGGCTTGGGGCTCAAGCTCGAGGACGTCGCCCGCAACCTTGACTGCTCGCCGTCGAAGATCAGCCGACTCGAGAACGGCAAGGGCGTGCCCCGCTGGCGGGACGTCCGGGACATGCTCGACGTCTACCGGGTGCCGGAGGGCGACGAACGCGAGCGCCTGCTCGACTGGGCGCGTACCGGTCGCACGCCGATGTGGTGGTCGGACTACTCCGACGTGCTCGCGCCGGACATGGCGATGTACGTCGAGTACGAGTGGGACGCGGCACGGATCGATGCCTACGAGGCCCACATCGTCCACGGCCTGCTGCAGACCCGTGACTACGCGCGAGGCGTGTTGCGCTCGGCGTGGGGTGGAACGCATAGCGTGGCCCAGATCGAGCGGCTCGCCGAGGTGCGGATGCGCCGCCAGGGAGCCCTCACCGCCGACCACGGCCTCACCTTTCGCTGCGTGCTCGACGAGTCAACGCTCTACCGCGTTGTAGAGAGCGCGGAAGTGCTCGCGCACCAGGTCGAGCACCTCATCCACATCGCCGAGGCCGAGCACGTCGATGTCCGCGTGCTCCCCTTCAGCGCGGGTCTCGTTCCGGCGAGCAGGGAGTCGTTCGCCAAGCTGCAGTTCACGGCAGGGATAGAGCACGGCATCGTCTACGTCGAGCGCCCAGGCACTGCGAGCGAGTTCTTGGCCGACCGCAACGAAGTGAGCCTGCACGACCGACGGATGGCGGCATTGGTTGCCGCTTCGCTCTCCGAGGACGAGTCCGTTCCTCTGATGAAGCGTGCCCTTCGGCGCATCGGCGACGCCTGATCGTGGGTCGACGTGAAGGTCACCGAGGCAATCCGACAAGATGCCGCGCGTGACCTCGCCTCGACCGCGTCGTGACCTGCGCCTCCGCACGAGCAGCTTCTGCTCCGACGGCGATTGCGTTGGCGTCGCGATCGACGGCGACGAGGTGCGCGTCGTCGACACCAAGTCCTCCGAGGCGCTGCAGTTCACGCCCGCGGAGTGGACGGCGTTCGTCGCGGGCGTCAAGGCCGGGGAGTTCGATCTCCCCCGCTGACCGGTCACGGCCTCGGTCGTGGCCCCGGCGGCGGGTCCCCCGCCCGATAGGGGATCCGCCGTCGGATCAGCAAGATCCGGATTGGTGGAGCGAGCGCTCCGCTGAGCGAGACATTCGCGCCACGCATCCGGATCTTGCTGCGCCGGCACATCCGTGATCGCCGTCTCGATGACGAACCCCCGCAGATCTGAGGGGATCCGTCACCGAGATCGCGATCTTGCTCAGCGCATCGCCCGGTTGACCGCCGACACCACGGCCTTGAGCGACGCCGTGAGGATCGAGCCGTCGATGCCGATGCCCCAGACCTCGACGTCGCCGACCGCGGCCTCGACGTAGGCGGCCGCGCGGGCGTCGTCGCCGGCGGACATGGCGTGCTCGGCGTAGTCGAGGACCCGCACGTCGTAGCCCACCGACGCGAGCGCGTCGACGAAGGCGGCGATCGGGCCGTTGCCAACACCCGTGACCTCGTGCAGGTCGCCCTCGACCTTCAGCGTCGCGCTGAGCTCGGCCTTGCCGTCGTCGTGGGTCTGCACGCGCGAGCTGACGAGCTCCAGCGGGACCCGGCGCTGCAGGTATTCCTCGGTGAAGATGTCGTACATCTCCTTGGCGGAGACCTCGCCACCCTCGGAGTCGGTGACCTCCTGGACGCGCCGCGAGAACTCGATCTGCAGCCGGCGGGGCAGGTCGAGCTGGTGCTCGGTCTTCATCAGGTACGCGACGCCGCCCTTGCCCGACTGCGAGTTCACGCGGATGACGGCCTCGTACGTGCGGCCGACGTCCTTCGGGTCGATGGGCAGGTACGGGACCTCCCACGGGTGCTCGGAGACGTCGTGCCCGGCGTCGGCGGCCTCCGCGTTCATCGCCTGCAGGCCCTTGTTGATCGCGTCCTGGTGCGAGCCGGAGAACGCGGTGAACACGAGGTCGCCGCCCCAGGGGTGACGCTCGCCGACGGGCAGCTGGTTGCAGAACTCGACGGTCCGGCGCACCTCGTCGATGTCCGAGAAGTCGATCTGCGGGTCGATGCCCTGGCTGAACAGGTTCATGCCGAGGGTCACCAGGCACACGTTGCCGGTGCGCTCCCCGTTGCCGAACAGGCAGCCCTCGACGCGGTCGGCCCCGGCCTGGACGCCGAGCTCGGCGGCGGCGACGCCGGTGCCGCGGTCGTTGTGAGGATGCAGCGACAGGATGATCGACTCGCGCCGGGCGAGGTTGCGGTGCATCCACTCGATGGAGTCGGCGTAGACGTTCGGGGTCGCCATCTCCACCGTCGCCGGCAGGTTCACGATCATCGGGCGCTCGGGTGTCGGCTCCCAGACGTCGCCGACCGCGTCGACGATCTCCTTCGCGTACGACAGCTCGGTGCCTGTGTAGGACTCCGGCGAGTACTGGAAGCGCCAGTCGGTGTCCGGGCGCTTCTCGGCCTCCTCGCGGACCAGGCGGGCGCCGTCGACGGCGATCTTCGTGATGCCGGCGCGGTCGGAGCGGAAGACCACGCGCCGCTGCAGGATCGAGGTCGAGTTGTAGAGGTGGACGACCGCGGAGTGGGCGCCCTCGAGCGACTCGAACGTGCGGGTGATCAGCTCGGGCCGGGCCTGGGTCAGCACCTGGATGCGGACGTCGGCGGGTACGGCGCCCTGCTCGATGATCTCGCGGACGAAGTCGAAGTCGGTCTGCGAGGCGGCGGGGAAGCCGACCTCGATCTCCTTGTAGCCCATGCGCACGAGCAGGTCGAACATGCGCCGCTTGCGGGCCGGCGACATCGGGTCGATCAGTGCCTGGTTGCCGTCGCGCAGGTCGACCGCGCCCCACAGCGGCGCCTTGTCGATGACCTTCTCCGGCCACGTGCGGTCCGGCAGCGAGATCTTCTCGACGACGTCGGCGAAGGGCTTGTAGCGGTGCACCGGCATGCGGCTCGGCCGCTGGGTGTTCCACGAGGCCTGGTCGGCCGGGATCTCGCCGTCGGGATGGATGACCGTCGAGCGGATGTCGGCGATGGGCTCGTCGTTGATCGGTGAGCCCGGGGTGATGCTCATGGGATGTCGCGCTCCTGCCTGCTGCACTGCGAGGGATGGCGACCGGCAGCGCGCATCACCCGCGGCGAGGGGCCGGTCTGTTCAGACCCCGCCGCGGCGGCGAAGGAGCAGCCCGGAAGCTGCGTGCGCGCGAGACATCACGCCCCACGGTAGACCCGTGGCGCGCCGCGTCGGTACCCCGGGCGCCCGACCGAGGGCCTCCCGACGTGCTGATCATGCCGCTGAACTGCCCGGACGAGCCGCTCGTGACTCAGGTCGCACCCTTGGCTACCGACGGGTCACTTGCCGTGCCATGATGACCCGCATGGCGCAGGACGCGAGCACGGAGACGGCCGAACAGCGGCGTTCGCACACCGGAGAGGACCTGCGTGCGCTCACCCGTAAGGTCCTGACGGTTGCCGCCTCGGTCATCCGCATCCTGACCGTGATCTTCGCGGCGATCCTGGTCATCCACGTGGTCCTCGCGGTGGCCGGCGCGAACCCCGCCAACAGCATCACGGTGTTCTTCAACGACCTCGCGAACAACCTCACGCTGGGCATCGGCGACCTCTTCATCCCGGCGAGCGAGTCGCTGCGGATCATCCTCAACTTCGGTCTCGCCGCCGTCGTGTGGATCGTCATCGGGATCGTCGTGTCGAAGCTGCTCAACGCCCTCGCGCCGTAGGAACCGCACGCGCGCGGAGTGGGGTTGCTCCCACCCCGTGATCCACCACGCCTCGGATAGGGTCGACGGGATTCACCGACCACTTCCCGGAGGTCCGTCGCGGTGGCACTCGTCGTCCAGAAGTACGGCGGCTCGTCCGTCCAGGACGCGGAGCGGATCCGCCGGGTGGCCGAGCGGATCGTGCGCACCGGCAAGGACGGTCACGACGTCGTCGTCGTCGCGTCCGCCATGGGCGACACCACCGACGAGCTGACCGACCTCGCGATGCAGGTGCACCCGAGCCCGCCGCCGCGCGAGCTCGACATGCTCCTGACGTCGGGCGAGCGGATCTCGAACGCGCTGCTGGCCATGGCGATCAACGCCCAGGGTGGCCGCGCGCGCTCGTTCACCGGGTCGCAGGCCGGGATGATGACCACGGGCAAGCACGGCGACGCGCGGATCGTCGACGTCACGCCCGGTCGCATCCACGCCGCCCTCGCCGAGGACCACATCGCGCTCGTCGCGGGGTTCCAGGGCGTCAGCGTGGACTCGAAGGAGATCACGACCCTCGGCCGCGGCGGCTCGGACACGACCGCGGTGGCCATGGCCGCCGCGATGAAGGCCGACGTCTGCGAGATCTACACCGACGTCGACGGCGTCTACTCGGCCGACCCGCGCATCGTCCCCGACGCGAAGCTGCTCACGACCATCACCTACGAGGAGATGCTCGAGATGGCGGCGTGCGGGGCGAAGGTGCTGCACCTGCGCGCGGTCGAGTACGCGCGCCGCGAGAACGTGCCCCTGCGGGTGCGCTCGTCGTACAACGACAAGCCCGGCACGACGATCGTCGGGTCCATCGAGGAGCTCAGCGTGGAACAGGCGGTCCTCACCGGCGTCGCGCACGACCGGTCCGAGGCGAAGGTGACCGTGGTCGGCGTCCCCGACCAGCCCGGCTTCGCGGCGCGCATCTTCCGCTGCATCGCGGACGTCGACGTCAACATCGACATGGTGCTGCAGAACATCTCGCACCTGCAGACGGGCAAGACCGACGTGACCTTCACGCTGCCGGTCAAGGACGGCCCACGGGCGGTCGAGGCGCTGAGCGCGGTGAAGTCGGAGGTCGGCTTCGAGGACGTGCTCTACGACGAGCACGTCGGCAAGGTGGCTCTGGTCGGCGCGGGGATGCGCAGCCACCCGGGCGTCACGGCCACCTTCTGCGAGTCCCTCGCCGTCGCGGGCGTGAACATCGAGATGATGAACACCTCGGAGATCCGCATCTCCGCGCTCATCCGCGACACCCAGCTCGACGACGCCGTCCGCGCGCTCCACTCCGCCTTCGACCTCGGGGGCGACGAGGAGGCCGTGGTGCACGCAGGAACGGGGAGGTAGTTCCGTGACCACACTCGCCATCGTCGGAGCCACCGGCGCGGTCGGCTCCGTCATGATCGACATCATCGACGCGCGCGAGAGCGTGCCGTGGAGCGAGATCCGGCTCATCGCCTCGCCCCGGTCCGCCGGCAAGCGGCTGCGGGTCCGCGGCGAGGAGATCGAGGTCGTCGCGCTCTCGCCGGAGGCGTTCGACGGCGTCGACATCGCGATGTTCGACGTCCCCGACGCCGTGAGCGCGGAGTGGGCGCCGGTCGCGGTGTCGCGCGGGGCCGTCGCGGTCGACAACTCGGGCGCGTTCCGCATGGACCCCGACGTGCCGCTGGTGGTGCCGGAGGTCAACGCCGACCAGGCCCACGAGCGACCCAAGGGCATCGTGTCCAACCCGAACTGCACGACGCTGTCGATGATGGCGGCGCTCGGTGCGCTGCACCGTGCGTTCGGGCTGCGCGAGCTCGTGGTCGCGAGCTACCAGGCGGCGTCCGGCGCCGGCCAGGAGGGCATCGACCGGCTGCAGGCCGAGCTCGCCGCGGTCGCCGGCAAGGGCGTCGGGTACCGGCGCGGGGACGTCGCGGAGGCCATCGCGTCCGCGGGGCTGCCGCCCGAGTCGCCGTTCAACGCCCCGCTCGCGCTGAACGTCGTGCCGTTCGCCGGGTCGCCCAAGGAGGCGGGCTGGACCTCCGAGGAGCTCAAGGTCCGCAACGAGTCGCGGAAGATCCTCGGGCTGCCCGAGCTCAAGGTGTCGGCGACCTGCGTGCGCGTCCCGGTCGTGACCACCCACTCGCTCTCGGTCCACGCGACCTTCGAGAACGAGGTGGACGTCGCCACCGCCCACCAGGTCTTCGCGGCCCAGCCGTCGATCGTGCTGGTCGACGAGCCGGAGGCCAAGCGCTTCCCGACGCCCGCGGACGTCGTCGGCGAGGACCCGACCTACGTGGGCCGCGTCCGCCAGGCGCTCGACTTCCCCAACACCCTCGACTTCTTCGTGTGCGGCGACAACCTGCGCAAGGGCGCGGCGCTGAACACCTACGAGATCGCCGAGGAGCTCGTCCGGCGCTGATCGGCGTGACCGGCGGCGCTTTTCTTGACCCGTTCCAGTCTGGGTGGCAACGTGGGTCGATATGACGTCCCCGACCGGTTCCCAGGACGACGCGGCCACCCCCGCGACCGTTCCTGAGGCCGGACCGGCCCCGGATCCGCGACACCACGTCGCCGACCCGCGTGCGCGGTTGCGCGCCGCGGGCCTGCGCGTCACCGCCCCACGCCAGGCGGTGCTCGGCGTCCTGGGCGAGTTCCCGCACTCCACGGCCGAGACCGTGGCGTCGACGGTGCGCTCCCGGCTGGGGTCGGTGAGCACCCAGGCCGTCTACGACGTGCTCGCCGCGTGCGTGGACGCCGGCCTGGTGCGCCGCATCGAGCCCGCGGGGTCGGCGGCGCTGTACGAGACGCGGACCGGCGACAACCACCACCACGTCGTCTGTCGGTCCTGCGGCACGACGGCCGACGTCGACTGCGTCGTCGACGAGCGTCCGTGCCTGACCCCCTCCGACACCGGGGGCTTCGTCGTCGACGAGGCCGAGGTCGTCTTCTGGGGGACATGCCCGACGTGCGTTGCGGCCGGAGTGGGTAACCGGGAATCCCGGCGAGCCGTGCGCGGCGCCGTCGCGGTCCTGCACGAGAGCACACCACCACGCTGAGAGGCGAACGTGACCACTACGAATCGCTCCTACGCCACCGACGACGCCGGCATCCCGGCGCCGAGCCACGAGTTCTCCGCCACGGTCGGGACCAACGGGCCCCTGGTGCTCCAGGACCACTACCTGATCGAGCAGATGGCGAACTTCAACCGGGAGCGGATCCCCGAGCGCCAGCCGCACGCGAAGGGTGCCGGCGCGTTCACGACGTTCGAGGTCACGCAGGACGTCACCGCGTACACGAAGGCCGCCGTGTTCCAGCCCGGCGAGACGACCGAGGGACTCATCCGCTTCTCGACGGTCGCCGGTGAGCGGGGCAGCCCCGACACCTGGCGCGACCCGCGCGGCTTCTCGCTGAAGCTCTACACGCGCGAGGGCAACTGGGACATGGTCGGCAACAACACGCCGGTCTTCTTCATCCGTGACCCCATGAAGTTCCAGAACTTCATCCGCTCGCAGAAGCGGCTGGCCCGCAACGGGCTGCGCGACCACGACATGCAGTGGGACTTCTGGACGCTCTCCCCGGAGTCGAAGCACCAGGTCACCTGGCTCATGGGTGACCGCGGTGTGCCCCAGGACTGGCGCCACATGAACGGCTACGGCAGCCACACCTATATGTGGATCAACGCCGCCGGCGAGGAGTTCTGGGTCAAGTACCACTTCATCTCGGACCAGGGCATCGAGTGCCTGACCCAGGACGAGGCCGACCGCCTCGCCGGGGCGGACGCCGACTACCACCGCCGCGACCTCTACGAGGCCATCGAGCGCGGGGACTTCCCGACCTGGACCCTGAAGGTGCAGATCATGCCCTTCGAGGACGCCAAGACCTACCGGTTCAACCCGTTCGACCTGACCAAGGTGTGGCCGCACAGCGACTACCCCCTGCAGGAGGTCGGGAAGCTGACGCTGAACCGCAACCCGGTCGACTTCCACACCGAGATCGAGCAGGCCGCGTTCGAGCCGAACAACCAGCCCCCGGGGCTCGGCCTCTCGCCGGACAAGATGCTGCTGGCGCGCGGGTTCTCCTACGCCGACGCCCACCGCGCCCGTCTCGGCGTCAACTACAAGCAGATCCCGGTGAACTCGCCGCGGGGCACCGACGCGCACCCGTACACGGTCGCCGGCGCCATGCGCGTCGTGAACGCGCCGGACCCGGTCTACGCGCCCAACACCAAGGGCGGCCCGCAGACGACGGAGACGATCCAGCCGCCGTCGTGGTACTCCGACGGGGAGATCCAGCGCGTCGCCTACGTCGCGCACCCGGAGGACTCCGACGAGGGTCAGGCCCGCACGATGATGCTCGAGGTCTGGGACGACGCCCAGCGCGACCGCTTCGTCGAGAACGTCTCCGGTCACCTCGCCGACGGCGTCGGTGACGACGTCCTGGCCCGCGCGTTCGACTACTGGAAGTCGATCGACGAGGGCATGGGCCAGCGCGTCGAGGACCGCGTCCGCGAGCTCACCGGCAAGCAGGACAAGGTGCTCAGCCAGAGCTAGGACCTGCTGGTCCCGTAGCCCAGCCTCACCTCACGCGGCCCGTCTCACACGTCGAGACGGGCCGCGTGGCGGTTTTCCACCCCGCTCCAGGGGCATCCTGTATCTGGAACCATTCCAGAAAACGGCAGCGAAGGAGCTGAACGGCATGGCCACCACCACGCCCATCACGAGCCCGCTCTCCGACGACGCCAAGCAGACCGTCGGCACCGTCCTGCAGGACTCGCTCGCGGACTACGTCGACCTGTCCCTGACGGCGAAGCAGTGGCACTGGAACGTCGTCGGCACCACCTTCCGCGACGCGCACCTGCACCTCGACGAGCTGACCGACCTCGCGCGCACCTACTCCGACGAGGTCGCCGAGCGCGCCGCCGCCCTGGGCGTCTCGCCCGACGGGCGCGCCGAGACCGTCGCGAAGAGCAGCGGCCTGCCCACCACCGACGAGGGGTGGCGCACGGTCGAGGACGTCAACCAGGCCGTCGTCGAGACCCTCGCGACGCTCATCGCGCGCATGCGCGAGCGCATCGCGGTCACCGACGAGCCGGACCCGGTCACCCAGGACCTGCTCATCGCCCACACGGCGAAGCTCGAGGAGGCCCACTGGATGTGGCAGGCCAAGACCGCCTGATCCGGATGGGCTGACGCCGGCGGCCGGATGCCGCCGACCTGCAGAAACGAACGGCGCTTTCGCTGCTTCCGAAGCAGCGAGAGCGCCGTTCGTTCGTTCCCGGAGGGGCTCAGGCGGGGACCGGAAGGCCCAGGGCCTCGCGGGTGAAGGCGATCTCGGCGACCGTGTGCTTGAGCGTCTCGGCGACGACGAGCGACCCGTGGCCGGCGTCGTAGCGCACCATCGCGTAGGGCACCCCGCGCTCGGCGAGGGCGTCGAGGTAGTTGTCGATCTGGCGGATGGGGCAGCGCGGGTCGTTCTCGCCGGCCAGCACCAGCACCGGCGCGCGGACCGCGTCCACCCACGTCAGCGGCGAGGCCTCCGAGTAGCGGGCCGGGACCTCCTCGGGCGAGCCGCCGAACAGCGAGCGGTCGAAGGCGCGCAGCGGCTCCATCTCGTCGGCGTAGGCGGCGAGGTAGTCGGCCACGGGCACGCCCGCGCAGCCGACCGCCCAGCGCTCGGGCTGGCGGCCCAGGCCCAGGAGCGTCAGGTACCCGCCCCACGACCAGCCCTCGAGCACACAGGCGGCCGGGTCCGCGAGCCCCGTGGACACGGCCCACTCGTGCACGGCGGCGATGTCCTCGAGCTCCGTGGTGCCCGGGCGTCCCTCGATGGCGTCGCGCCACGCCGAGCCGTAGCCCGAGGAGCCGCGGTAGTTGACGTGCACGACCGCGAAGCCGGCGTCCACCCACACCGCGCGCACCGGCGACCAGCGGTCCTCGTCGGCCGCCTGGGGTCCCCCGTGGATCATGAAGACGGTCGGCACCGGGCCGGTGGTGCCCTCGGGGCGGGTCCACAGCGCGTGCACCGCGCCCGCGGGGCCGTCGACCCAGGCGTCCTCGAGCGCCACCGACGGCGCGGGCCGGTCGCCGGGCGGGGCGAGCAGCTCGGTGTCGGTGCCGTCGGGGCGCAGCGCGCGCACCGACGACGGGTACGCCGCCGACGACCAGCCGTACTCCACGGTCCCGTCCGGGCGGACGTCCGCGCCCCCGACCGAGCCGGGCGCGGTGGGCAGGTCGCTGAGCTCGCCGGTCGCGAGGTCGTAGCGGTGCAGCGTCGTGCGGCCCGCGCGGGTGTGGGCGACGAGCAGGGCGGACGCGTCCGGGTAGAAGCCGGCGGAGAGGTCGCCGGGCAGGTCGATCGCCACCTCGGACTCGGTGTCCGTGGCGAGGTCCCAGATCAGCAGCTCGTCGCGGCCCCGGCGCTCGTGCCCGACGAGCAGGCGCTGGTCGCCCTCGACGGGCGCGAACTCGATGGGGTCCAGCCCGCGTCCGTTCCCATCAGGCCCCACGCCGTCGTGACGCTCGCCCACGGTCGCGCCGTCGGCGAGGCGCAGCACCCGGATCGCCGGGTGGCGGGAGTCGCCGTGCTCGGCGTGCGAGATCGCCAGCAGCGTCTCGTCACGCGAGAGCGCCCCGATCCCGGCGTCCTCGGTGTGGGTGTAGACGACCCGCGCCTCGGCACCGTCCTCGCTCACCGCCAGCGTCGAGCCGTCGTCGGTCGACCAGCCGACGGCGACCGTGCGGCGGCCGAGCTCGAGCCCGGCGGGATAGCCCGGCGACGCGCCGGCGACCGCGGGCGACGCCGCGCCACCGTCGAACGGCTCGGCGACCCAGACCCCGAACTCGTCGCCGTCGGTGTCGTCGAACCACCAGATCGCCGTGCCGTCGGTGCTCGCCGCGCCGCCGCGGGTGCCCTGCGGGCGGTCGGTCACGCGCCGGTGCGTGTCGCTCGCGCGGTCCCAGGCGTAGATCTCCCAGGTGCCCGTGGCGTTCGACGAGTAGACGCTGCGGTCCGGGGCGTCGCGGGCCCAGTCGGGCACCGAGACACGCGCCGCGGTGAAGCGTCCCCGCCACCTCGCCTCGGCCGCGGGGTCGGCGAAGAGGGCGTCGGGGATCTCCGGAGCCGGGTCCGAGCGGCGCGGGGAGGTCGGGGTCATGTCCCGGATCCTGCCTCGCGGGGTGCCGGGACGACGGCCCGGAGGGGGCGTGGGCGAGGATGGTCACGGGGGGAGGGACCGTGGACGAGCTGGATCCTGCTGACGGGGACGACGAGGAGACGCCGCCGAACATGGCGCGCGTGTTCGACTACAACCTCGGCGGCACCGAGAACCTCGAGGTCGACAGGGAGTTCTCCGTCGAGGTCGACGCGATGATGCCGGGGATGAGCGCGCTGTGTCGCGACCACCGGTCGTTCTCGCGGGCCGTCGTCGACCACTGGTGCGCCGAGGGCATCGACCAGTTCCTCGAGCTGGGGTCCGGCCTGCCGACCGTCGACCACGTGCACACCCGGTCCCGCCGCGTGCACCCCGACGCCCGGGTCGCCTACGTCGACTGGGACCCGCGGACCGTCGAGCACGCCCGGCGCCTGGTCGCCGGGCACGAGGGCGTGTCGGTCCTGCACGCCGACGCGGGGGACGCCGCGGCGGTGCTCGCCGCGCCCGAGGTCCGCGACGTCCTGGACCTCTCGCGTCCCGTCGGCCTGCTCGCCGTCGGCGTCCTGCACTACCTCCACGACGACGCGCTCGCCGCGCGGGCCGTGCGCGCCTACACCGACGCGCTCGCCCCGGGCAGCGGGTTCGCCATCTCGCACCTCACCTCCGTCGGGCGGCCCGACATCCACGCCTGGGCGACGATGAACCACGGCGGCTGGAGCTACGCGCCGCGGCTGCGGGGGCCCGTCGAGATGACGCCCTGGCTCGACGGCTGGGCGGTGGTCGGGCCCGGCTGGGTGTCCGCGCCCGACTGGCGGCCGCAGGGACCGGCCCCGGGGGCGGAGGTCACAGGCAGCGGGCTGTGGGGTGTGGTCGCGCGGCGGGGATGATGGCCCCGTGATCGGGACCTTCCGCCACGACGCCGCCGTGCACGAGATCCGCCTCGCCCGCACCGAGCGCCGCAACGCCCTCGACACCGCGCACTGCCGCGACCTGCACGCCGCGGTCGACGCGGCCGTCGCCGACGGGGCGCGGGCACTCGTGCTGACCGGCGAGGGCACCGCCTTCTGCTCCGGCGCCGACCTCGACACCGTCGGCGACCCGGACTTCCTCGCCGCCCTCTACGGCATGCTCCACCGGCTCGCCGGGATCCCGGTGCCGGTGATCGCCGCGGTGCACGGCCCGGCGATCGGCGCGGGCACGCAGCTCGCGCTGGCCGCGGACCTGCGCGTCGTCGACACCCCGGGCGTGTTCGGGCTGCCCACGGCCGCCCTCGGCCTCGCCGTCGACCCGTGGACCGTGCGCCGGCTCGCCCTCGTCGCCGGCGGTGGCGCGGCCCGGCGGATCCTGCTCGCCTGCGAGCGCCTCGACCACGACGCCGCCCGCGCCGCCGGGCTCGTCGACCGCGTCGGCGACCGGGAGACCGCGCTCGCCTGGGCGACCGAGATCGCCGCGCTCGCCCCGCTGACGCTCGCCTACAACAAGCTCGCCGTCGCCCGCCTGCTCGAGGACGCGCCGGTGCCCGACGAGGTCGCCGCGGCGTTCGACGCGTGCTGGGCGAGCGAGGACCTCGTCGAGGGGCGCCGGGCGCGGGAGGAGAAGCGTTCCCCGCAGTTCCGGGGTCATTAGCCTCCGAAGCGACGGCCCGTCGCGCTCCTGCGTCGCGCCACGGGCAGGTCGCCGGCGGTGGGGGGTCTAGTCCCCGGGCCAGTGCGCCAGCGTCCGGATGTACTGCTGGCGCACGCCCTCGATGCGCTCGTCCAGGTCGTCGCGCGTCCAGTCCGAGACGTCGATCGGCGGCAGCGCGGCCACCTGCACGACGCCCGGATGGATGATCATCGCGTTGCGGCTCATCAGCTCGCCGGTGTTGCGGAAGACCAGCGGGACGATCGGCACGCCGGCCTGCATGGCCAGGTGGAACGCGCCCTTCTTGAACTTCCCGGGCGTCGGGGTGGGCGAGCGGGTGCCCTCGGGCGCGATGACGATCGACGTCCCGGCGCGCAGGCGCTCGACCGCCGGCTCGAGGGCCTTGCGGGCCTGGGCGTTGTCGGCGCGGTCGATGAAGGCCGTCTCGAGCAGGCGCATGAGTCCGCCGAACAGCGGGTCGTTGGCGAGCTCCTTCTTCGCCACCGGGGCGAAGTTGCCGCGCAGCAGCCCGCCCAGCACGAGGACGTCGAGCTGGCTCTGGTGGTTGAACAGGAAGACCGCCGGCTGGGCCTCCCAGATGTGGCGCGCGCCGTGCACGTCGAGCGAGACCCCGGAGGCCATCAGCGACAGGTCGCCGCCGAGACCGATGCCGAGGTTGAGCCCGGCGCGCCGTGACCCGCCGAGCAGGCCCAGGCCCAGGCCGGTGGCGAAGCCGCCCATCATCCCGGCGAAGGTCGCCGCGGTGCGCGCGATCTCCACCGGCGTCGTCCACGGCCGGCCGGTGAAGTCCAGCGCGGGCCAGCCCCGCTCGGCGGCGGCCCGGCGCAGCCCGGCGGACGGGTTGACCGCGGCGGGGTGGGCGACGGTCGCGAGGAACGGCACGTCCTCGCCGCCGTTGGAGTAGGCGAAGCTCGCGTCGAGGTCGACGCCGTGCGCGGCGGCGAACTCCTTGACCGCGGCGGCCTTGCCCTCGCCGTACGGGGAGCGCCCGTCGGGGCGGCCGGTGAGCGTGCCGTCCTCGCCCACCTCGACGGCCGTGTAGATCGTGTGCTCGACGCCGAGCGCCTTCGCCGCGGGCTCGACCTGGAACCGGGTCGCCGAGCTCGCCAGGACGACCGTGTGGCCCTTCTCCAGGTGCGCCCGGATCAGCCGCCACGACTCCGGGTAGACGCTCGGGCCGATCTCGTCGCGGAAGAGCTGGTTGCCGATCTTCTCGAGCTCCTCGGGCGTGCGGCCCGCCCACGTCCGCAGCGTGATGCCGAGGAACTTGCGGAAGTCCTCCTCGCCGTGCAGGCCCTGCCAGCCGCTGGCCAGCGTCTCGAGCGTCGTGCGCGGGTGCAGGTCGAGGTGCTTGACGTGGTGGCGCATGAACGCGGTGACCGAGTAGCCGGCGATCACCGTGCCGTCGAAGTCGAAGAACGCGCCCACCTCGGGGCCGTCGGGCGCGGCCTCCACCGCGTCCATCAGGCCCTGCACCGTGGCTTCAGGGTCGGACACCCGCGGACTCCTGTCGGTTCGTCGCGTCGGTCTCGTCGATGGCCACGACCCGCTCCACCACGCCGCGGATCTCGGCGGCGAACGCGCGGCGCCGGGTCGCGAGGTCGGGGCCCCCGTCGGCGGGGGCGGTGTTCGGGGCCAGCAGCCCCCGGTTGGAGGCCAGCCGCAGCGCCGACGCGAACAGCTCCCGCGACAGCGACTCCGGCCCGTGCAGCTTGCCCTGCAGCAGCAGCTGCTGCCCGACGGCGGCGCAGCGCTCGAGCAGCCGGTCCTCGTCGACGGGGGTGTCGGGGTCGTGCTCCGCGAGGCGCTCGGCCACCACCCACTGGGCGTCGACGAACGAGCGCAGCACGCGGTGCGCGCACAGGAAGCGGCTCTGGCGCAGCAGCTTGCGGGTGCGCGCGATGTCGTTGTCGTCGGAGCGCCAGTCGGGGTCGATGAGCGTGAGCTCGTCGATCAGCTCGGCGCGGAAGGTCTCCTTGTCGGGGAAGAAGAACTCGTACTTCAGCAGGTCGCGCAGGTCGAGCGCGGCCTGGAAGCCCTTGGCCAGCGCGTCGCGGCCGGTGGCCTCGCCGACGTCGAGGATCGCGAGCTCGAGGATCGCCCGGTTGACGAAGTGGTGGATCGCCGAGTTGCGGTAGAACGCCGCGACGATGTGGTGGCCGCTCTCCACCGAGAACACCGGCTCGGAGCCCTCGGTGTAGGCGCTGACCACCTTCTCCCGGCGCAGCGAGAGCAGGGCCTCGGCGACGCCGCCGTTGGTGCGCAGCGACGCGATCCCGGTGTGCGGCAGGCCGCGGGCGTCGACGTAGTCGAGGACGGGCTCGACGACCCGGCGCACCTGCGACAGCGTCAGCGCGCGGTCGCGCACCCCGAGCAGGGCCAGCGCCGCGAGCGCGATCGGCGTCACCGGCGTGACCCGGTTGATGCGCACGAACACCTCGAACGCGGTCTTCTGCAGCGCGAGCCGGCGGGCCGGCTGGTCCTCGACGGCCGCGTCGGGGTCGGACTCGGCGCGGGCGTCGAGGGCAGGGTCGTTGGCCGCGGTGAGCGCGGCCCGCAGCGACAGGGGCCGCCCGAAGCTCACGTGCACCCCGCCGACGGGCCGCCGCTGCGCGCGGGCGTAGCCCATCAGCCAGCGCAGGCCCTCCGGGGTCTTCTGGGCGCCGGTCTGCTCGGCGGCCATCTGGTGCACTTCCTGGAGCTGGTCGTGGATGATCGACACCGGGACGAGGTAGACGTCCTCGGTGCGGCGGCGCTCCACGGCGCTGGCGACGTCGGCGAGCAGCCCGTACTTCGGCGGGCGCAGCTTGCCGGTGCGGGTGCGGCCGCCCTCCATGTACCACTCGAGGTTGAAGCGCTTGGCGCACAGCCAGGAGAAGTACTCGCGCACCACGGCCTTGTAGACCGGGTCGCCGCCGAAGCTGCGGCGGATGAAGATGATCCCGCTGCGCCGGGCCAGCGCCTCGAGACCCATGATCCGCAGGTTGTCGCCGCCGAGCACGTGGTTGCGCGGGAAGTCGTTGCTGCGCAGCACGTCGGCCAGCACGAACGGGTCGGTGTACGAGCGGTGCGACGGCAGGAACACGAGCGCGTGCTCGGCGTTGAGCTCCCGGAGCGGCTCGAGCCCGGCGGTGTCGGCGTGCACCGTCCACGCCTTCTCGTGCATCGGGCGCAGGACCCCGGAGAACAGGTCCACCGCGGCCGGGTCGAGCGAGGCGACGATGCTCTCGAGGTCGGCGGCGGCCTCGGTGGCCACCTCGTCCTCGGGGCGCCCGGTCGACGCGGCGAGGCGCTGGATCTCGCGGCTGAAGTGCGCCGACCCGACGATCTGGCCGGCGACCTCGCGCGGCACCTTGAAGCGGTTGCCCGTCAGCGCGCGCTCGGCGCGGTCGAGCGCGAGCGTGGCCTGGCGCGCGACGAAGCGCACGAAGTCGGCGGTGTCGGTGGCCGAGCGCTCGCGGCGGTGGCGGCGCATGAGCTCGCGCACCGTCGCGGGGCGTCCGACGACCACGCGGTGCTGCTGCGGGCCCCTGCGCGCCGCCCGGGCACGGGCGCGGAGCGCCCAGCCGCGCGTGAGGACGTCGGCGAGGCGCAGCAGCGTGCGGTCGGGCTCCGGCTCGGCGGACCAGACCACGCGCACCGGCACGAGCAGCGGGTTGTCGCCCCGGGTCAGGCGCCCGGCGAGCTGCTCGCCCTCGGCCGGGAGCACCTCGACGCCCCGGCTGCCCCGCATCCCGGGGCGGATCCCCGCGAGCCAGCGGTCGACCAGGCGGCGCTCGACACCCGACGGGGCGTCGACGAGGACGACCAGCGGCCGGTCCCCCGGGTCCGGGAGCGTCGCCGTGTCGTCCACCAGCGTGCTCACCGCCGCACCTCCGCCCTCGCGACGTCGCGTGCCCGGCGACGGAGCTGCCCGTCGCCGCAGCTCCTGGTCCATCCGGACCCTACCCGGTGGAGTGGTGGCGATCGATCGCGTGCGTCCGGACATGCGCGGGTACGCATCCGGTGATCGTTGATCGTCGAAGCACCGGAGGAGGCCGATCGTGGCCACCATGCGCGCCGTCCAGGTCACCCGGGCCGGGGGAGACCTCGAGCTCGTCGAGCGGGAGGTCCCGACGCCCGGGCGCGGCGAGGTCCGCGTCCGCGTCGAGGCCTGCGGGGTCTGCCACAGCGACATGTTCGCCAAGGAGGGCGTCATGCCCTCGACGCCGTTCCCGATCGTGCCCGGCCACGAGGTCGTCGGCCGCGTCGACGAGGTCGGCCCCGACGTGCTCGGCGACTGGGACGCCGGCGACCGCGTCGGCGTCGGCTGGTTCGGCGGCGCCTGCCACCACTGCGACGCGTGCCGCCGCGGGGACTTCATCACCTGCGAGAACGGCCGGATCCCCGGCGTCACCTTCGACGGCGGCTACGCGGACGCCGTCGTCGTGCCCGCCGACGCGCTCGCCCACGTCCCCGACGAGCTGTCGTCGGAGGAGGCCGCCCCGCTGATGTGCGCGGGCGTGACGACGTACCATGCGCTGCGCTCGAGCCCGGCCCGTCCGGGCGACCGGGTCGCGGTGCAGGGCGTCGGCGGCCTCGGCCACCTCGGCATCCAGTTCGCGGCGCGGATGGGCTTCGAGGTCGTCGCCGTCTCCCGCGGCCGCGACAAGGAGGACCTCGCCCGCAAGCTCGGGGCGCACGACTACGTCGACAGCGAGGCCACCGACCCCGGGCAGGCCCTCGCCGAGAAGGGCGGCTGCGCGGTCGTGCTCGCCACCGCCACCAGCGGCAAGGCGATCTCCGGGCTGATCCCGGGCCTCGACCGCCGCGGGCAGCTGCTCGTCGTCGGCGCGGCCGAGAGCCCGCTGACGGTCGACGCGATGAGCCTCATCGGCCCGGTCGCGAGCATCGCCGGCTACGCGTCGGGCACCTCGATCGACTCCGAGGACACCCTGCGCTTCGCGCGGCTCACCGACGTCCGTCCGATGATCGAGACGATGCCGCTGGAGAAGGCCGCCGAGGCGTACGACCGGATGATGAGCAACGACGCGCGGTTCCGGATGGTGCTCACCACGGGGCAGTGACGGTCAGGCCGGCGCGGTGAAGCCCTGGGCGATCCTCGTGAACGCCCAGGGCGCCTGCGCGATGCCGCTGCAGTCGTCGGCCTCGTCCTCGGTGCCCGGGCACGAGCCGTTGTCGCGGGCGAGCGCCCAGAACCCGACGCCGCCGTAGCCGTTGCCGCGGGCGTCGTCGACGACCGCGCGGGCGTCGTCGGGCGAGGTGGTCATGTCCATGTCGTTGCGCCCGAGCATGAACGTGACCCCGGTGCGCTGGCGCACGTCGGCGGGCTCGCTGCCGGGCCACATCGCCTCGAGCTGGCCGACGGCCGTGCGGGCGGCGCCGATCATCGCGTCGGCCCACGAGCCCTGGTACTCGAAGTTCATGACCATGAGGTTCACGCGCGCCGCGACGCCGGCGGTCGTGGCCGCCTGCACGAGGTCGCGGGCGTCGTCGCTGAGGCCCTCGGCGACGCCCTCGACCTGCACGGTGAGCGTGACCCGCGTGCCGCGCTGGTGCTGGAGCAGCGCGAGGGCCTCGGCGATGCGCTGCGAGGACACGGTGCGGCCGCGGTCGGTCTCGACGTCGACGTCGAGGTGGTCGGCGCCGACGGCGTCGAGCGCGGTCGCGTAGGCCCGCGCGAGCGAGGGCGCGTCGGGGCAGGCCTTCTCGAGGTAGTCGCCGAGCGCGCCGCCCGAGGAGACGGTCATCCGGCCGCCGCGCTGTTTCAGACCGGCGATCCGGGCCGTCACGGCGGGGTCGCGCAGGGCCGTCGTGCCGCCCCAGGTCGGCGCGCACGAGCCGTCGCTGCCGGCGAGGACGAAGGCGAGCACGACGTCGGCGTGGCCGGTCGCGTCGGCCATGTCGGTCATCGTGGGCAGCGGCGGGGTGGTCAGGTCGACGTAGGGGGCGAACGCGACCGTGGGCAGCGGGCCGTCCGGGGCGGCGACGCCCGGGCGGGGCGGTCCCGCCGCCGCGACCTCAGCGAGGGCCGGCTCCGGCGTCGGGGTCTCGCCGGTGACCGCGGGGACCGTGACGAGCACCGTGATCAGCGTGGCGAGCAGGACGGCGCGCAGGGACGGTCGGGCCGAGGGGCGGATCGACCGGCGCCGGGCGCGGCTCAGGTCGCCTGGGCGCCGTTCGCCGCGACGCCCTCCTGCTGGCCGCCGCCCCGGTCCTCGTCGTCGTCCTGCTGGACCTGCGGCGCCTGGCGCTGCGGGGCGACCGGGACCACGGGCGCGGGCGCCACGACGGCGGTCCGCGGCGTCACCCGCTGCGCCCGCGGCGTGGTGGTCTTCGGCGTCGGGCGCTTCGTCGTCGTCGCGCGGGCCGAGCGCTTGGCGGTGGTCGTCGGCTCGACCTCGGCGATGTTGCGGGCGTCGACGGACGGCGGCGCGACGGTCGGCGCGGGCGGGGCCAGGGTCGGCGGCGGGAGCAGGGTCGGCGCCGCGGTCGGCCCGACCGGGCCCGCCACGGCACCGACGGCCACCACGCCGACGTAGGACGCGCAGATGGCCGTGGCGGCGATCGCGGCCGTGCGCCAGCGCTTGGCGCGGCGCCCGGTGCCGTCGGCGAAGACCGGCGTCGCCGGGCCCTGCGTCGCGCTCTCCAGCGGCGGAGCGGGCGGGACGATGACCGCCCGCTCGGTCCGGTTCGCCCGGCGGCGCCCGCTCGGCGAGGAGCTGATCAGCGTGGTCGTGGCCCGCGCGGCGATCTCGGACGGGTCCGACCGGCGCGCGGCGGGGCGCCGGGCGGGCGCGGCGGGCTCGTCGACCTTCTGGGTGGTCGTGGTGGCGGTTGCCGTGGTGCGCGTGGCGGCCGTGGGCGCGGCGGGCGCGGGCCGGTGCGCGGTCGTCATCGCCGTCCGCGGGGGCACGACGGCGGTCGTGTCGGCCGGGGCGGGACGCGCGGGGCCGGCGGGACGGGCGGCGGTGCGGGGGGCCGGCGCCATGCTCGGCACCGAGGGGTGGTCCGCGGGGGGCACGGGAGGGGCGGCGCGACCGGGCGAGCGGGGCTCGGGGGCGCGGCGGGGCGCGGGCACGGAGCTCGCGCCGTCGGGGGCGTCGAGGACGTCGAGCCACGGGCGCGCGCCGGAGCGGCGGTCGGCGGCCGGCGGCGCGGGCGACTCGGCCGACGAGGCGGCGAGGATGTCGGCCAGGCGCGGGGTGCGGCGGGGCTCGTCGTCGCGGCGGCGGTCGCCGGGCGTCTCGCCGAGGTCCGGCACCGCGCGCAGACGCCGGTCGGACCCGTCGGCGGCGTCGGCCGTGCCGGGCCGCGAGTGCCGTCCGCCGGCTGGCGGCGCCGGAGCGTCCGTGTCGTGCGCAGGCGGCAGCGCCGGCTCCGCCGACGCGGCGTGCCGTCCCGCGGGCGGAAGTGATGCCCGTCCGTGTCGCATGAGGTCCCCGATCGTGTGACAGCCCCCCGACAGGGTGATGCACAAGGGCCATCGTCGAGCGACATCGTGTCGTTACCGGACAGAGACCGCCAAGTGCTTAGTGCTGACGAGGGAACCAACTCACTGGTCCGGAACGACGAAAGGCCCCCATCCACGCGGTGGATGGGGGCCTTCTGCGGCGGTGTCGGGGTGGCGGGATTCGAACCCACGGCCTCCTCGTCCCGAACGAGGCGCGCTACCAAGCTGCGCCACACCCCGGAGGCGATCGCGCAGGACAGACTCTACCCGTCCGCCCCCGAGCGGGCCGACGGGGGATGCCCCTCCCGGGCGGGCGCGCCCGGGCGGGCCGCGCCGGCGCCCTGCGGCCGTGGCACGAGCTCGAGCAGTGTCGCCTCGGGGCGGCAGGCGAAGCGCGCGGGCGCGTACGGCGAGGTCCCCAGACCGGCCGAGACGTGCAGGCGCATGCGCTCGCCCCAGCGGGACGCACCGCGGGCGCGGGAGCGGTCGACGCCGCAGTTGGTGACGATCGCGCCGTAGCCGGGCAGGCGCAGCTGGCCGCCGTGGGTGTGCCCGGCGAGCACGAGGTCGTAGCCGTCCGCGGCGAACGCGTCGAGCACCCGCGGCTCGGGGGAGTGGGTCAGGCCCAGGCGCAGGTCACACGGCTCGTCGACGGGGCCGGCGATGCGGTCGTGGTCGTCGCGGCCGATGTGGGGGTCGTCGACGCCGGCGACGGCGATCCGCACGCCGCCGACCGTCAGCGTGTGCCGGGCGTGGGTCGCGTCGAGCCAGCCGTGCTCGAGGAACGCCGCCCGCAGGTCGCGCCACGGCAGCTCGGGGCCGAGGACCCGGTGCTGGGGGCGGAACAGGTAGTGGCTGGGGTTCTTCGGCTTCGGCCCGTGGTAGTCGTTGCTGCCCCAGACGACCACGCCGGGCCGGTCGAGCAGCGAGCCGAGCGCGCGGAGCACCTCGGGCACGGCGCGGGTGTGGGACAGGTTGTCGCCGGTGTCGACGACGAGGTCCGGCTCGAGGGCCGCGAGACCTTCGACGAACCGGCGCTCGAGGCGCTGTCCGGGCCGCAGGTGCAGGTCGGAGATGTGCAGCACGCGCAGGGTGCGTCCGGCCGCCGTCACCGGGTCCAGCACCTCGAGGCGGGCCCGGCGCAGCGCGAACCACTGCCGCTCGACCCCGACGGCGTAGCCGAGCCCGAGCGCGCCGGCCGCGGTCACGCCGGCCCCGAGCTGCACGGTGCGGCGCAGGAGCCCGCTCATCCGCCTCCTCCGTTCGCGGCGCCGGCGAGCGGCGGACCGGCCGGCGGCGACGGCGCCGCGGGCACCGTCCCGTTGGACACCTGCAGGGTCACGACCTGGTCGGGCAGCACCGAACCGCGCGGGTTCTGGCCGACCACGGTGCCCGCGGGCGCCCGGTTGCCGACGGCCTGCTGCGACACCCGGAACCCGGCGTCCTGCAGCTCCTCGGTGGCCTCGTCGGCCTGGTCGCCGACGACCTCGGGGATCTGCTCGTTCGACCCGCCCTGCAGGTAGCGGGGGCTCGTCGGCGGCAGCGGGGCCACCGGGAGCGGCGCGAACAGCGGGTTCATGGCCTTGAACCACGTGCGGGCCGGGGTGGTGCCGCCGAAGAGGTTGCCGTCGCCGCACGGGAACGGCGGGCTGTCGCCGCCGCCGTCGCAGAGCGTCCGCGGGGACGAGGAGTCGTCGAACGTGATGACCGCGCCCGCGTACTGCTGGTTGAAGCCGACGAACGCGGCGGAGCGGTTGTTCTGCGTGGTCCCGGTCTTGCCCGACAGCGGGCGGTTCCAGCCGTTGGCGCCGGCGGCGGAGGCCGCGGTGCCGCCGGGCTGGTCGTCCTTGCTGAGGCCGGTCATCAGGGTGTCGGCGAGCGCCGGGTCGACGACCTGCTCGCAGGGCTGCTCGGCCACCGGGACCGGGGCGCCGCTCGTGTCGGTGATCGACTCGATGGGGCTCGGCGGGCACCACATGCCGCTGGAGCCCAGCGTGGCGCCGACGTTGGCGAGCTCGAGCGGGCTGGTGGGCGTGACGCCGAGGGTGAACGAGCCCTGGTTCTGCGCGCGGGCGGTGTCGGCGATCGACACCCCGTTCGGGCCGGGGTCGGCGAGCGAGCGCAGGCCGAGCTTCACCGCCATGTCGACCACCGGGGGCACGCCCGTGGTCTCCATGAGCTTGACGAACCCGGTGTTCGGCGACTGCGCGAGCGCGTCGGTCATGCTCAGGAACGGGGCGAGGCCCTCCTCGGCGTTGCGCACCGGGAACGGGCGCCCAGAGCCGTCGCGGTAGATCGGCGACGCGTAGCCGTCGGGCGGGATCGGCATCTGGTAGTTGATGCCCAGCCCCTCCTGCAGGGCCGCGGCCGCGGTGAAGATCTTGTACGTCGAGCCGGCGCCGAGGTTCACCGGCTCCCACGGCAGCCCGTAGCTGGTCTGCAGGGCGCTGCCGTCCACGCCGAAGACGCGGTTGGCGCCCATCGCGACGACGCGGTGCTTCTCGCGGCCCGGCTGCACCGTCGCCATGACGTCGGCGACGTTGCGCTGCCGCGCCGGGACCTCGCTGTCGAGCGCCTGCTGCATGGCGTTCATGGCGTTGCGGTCGAGCGTGGTGCGGATCGTGTAGCCGCCCCGGTTGACCTGCTCGGACGAGATGCCCGACTCGCCCAGGTAGTCGACGACGTACTTGCAGAAGAAGGCGGCGTTGCCGGCGCCGATGCAGCCGTTGGGCGGCGTCGCCAGCGGCTCGACGATCCCCAGCGGCGCGGCAACGGCCTCCTGCGCCTGCTGCTGGGTGATCATGCCCTGGCCCAGCATCTGGTTGATGACCTCGTTGCGCCGGCCGGTCGCGGCCTGCGGGTGGCGCGTCGGGTCGAACTGGGTCGTCGACTGCACCATCCCGGCGAGCATCGCCGACTGCGGGATCGTCAGGCGGTCGGGCGTGGTGTTGAAGTAGGTCCGCGCGGCGGCGGCGACGCCGTAGGAGTTGTTGCCGAGGAAGACGATGTTGAGGTAGCGCTCGAGCACCTCGTCCTTGGCGTCGCGCTTGGTGCGCCCGCTGGCGAGCTCGCGCTCGAGCTGCAGGGCGACGCGGACCTCGCGCAGCTTGCGGGCGTACGTCGGCTCGGTGGCCTGCAGGCGCTCGGACTCGGTCTGCGCGGTGACGTAGAGCTGGTAGTTCTTGATGTACTGCTGCGTCAGCGTCGAGGCGCCCTGCTGGGTGGAGCCCGCGGTCTGGTTGGTCACCAGCGCGCGCAGCGTGCCGGTCCAGTCGACGCCGTCGTGCTCGTAGAACCGGCGGTCCTCGATGGCGACGATCGCGCCGCGCATGGCGGGCGACATCTGCTGCAGCGAGACCGGCGTGCGGTTCTGCTCGTAGAGGTAGGCGACCGGGGCGCCCTGGTTGTCGGTGACGGTGGTGACCCCGGGCAGCTGACCCGCCGCGAGGTCCGACGACGTCGCGTTGACGGTGTCGCTCGCGTCGTTGGAGAGCAGCCCCACGCCGCCCACGAACGGGAAGGCCATCCCCGCCGCGATCACGCCGGCGACCAGGCAGACCGCCAGGAGCTTCGTGATCGGCCGAACCTTCGCACCGACGCTTCTTCCGCCCCTCGCCACGGCGACGAGGGTACGCGGTGCGTCGTATGGGGCCTGTCGGTGCGGCAGGCCCGGCGTGGCCCCACGCGCACGCATCGTCACGGATCCTTCCGATTCCGTTGTGAGGGGAACCGCGCGCTCCTAGTCTGCGTCAGACCCCGATGACGGGCCGGCCGCGCCCGGGGACCGATCCGGAGCGCGCACGGGGACCACCTGCGGGGAGGTGTGTCCACGGACGAGGGGCCCGCACGGGGAACAGAGGGTGGGGACACGACGTGACAGGTGAGTCGACGGCCGCGGCGACCTCGATCGACTGGCGGCACTCCGCGCGCTGCCGTGACGAGGACCCGGAGACCCTGTTCGTGCAGGGTGCCCTGCAGCGCGACGCCCGCGAGGTGTGCCGGTCCTGCCCGGTGCGCACCGAGTGCCTGGCGCACGCACTGGACAACCGCATCCGCTTCGGGGTCTGGGGCGGCATGACCGAGCGCGAGCGGCGCGCGCTGCTCAAGCGGCGCCCGGACGTCATCTCGTGGGCGGCGCTGCTCGAGTCCGCGCGGCGCGCAGCGGCCGCGAGCCCGCCGGCGAACCCGCAGGCCCCGGCGGCCCGCGAGCGCCGGGCGCCCCGCCCCGCCCCGGAGGCGAAGCCGGACACCGGCCGCCGACAGGCGGGCTGAGCGCGACCGTCAGGACGCCAGGCGGCGCCCGATCTCGCGCAGACCGTCGAGGTCGTGCACGTCGGTGGCCATGGCGGGCACGTCGATGATCGGCACCGTCGGGTGCGCGCGCGTGAAGCGGCCCAGCACCCTGCGCTCGCGCTCCGCGGTCTCGACGCGGTCGGCGTGCAGCCGGAGCACGGCGGCGGCCACTTCGTCGCCGCGCGAGGCCTCGAGCGTCTCGGCGCCCTCGCGGGCGCGGGCGCCCGAGAGCGTGGCGTGCACTGGGTGGGTCCGGTTGAGCACCAGGCCCGCGAGCGGCATGCGCTCGTCCGAGAGGCGTTCGACGAAGTAGCTCGCCTCGCGCAGGGCGTCGGGCTCGGGCGCGGCCACCACGACGAACGAGGTGCCCGGGGCGCGCAGCAGCTGGTAGGTCCGGTTCGCGCGCTCCTGGAAACCGCCGAAGAGCGTGTCGAAGGCCTGCACGAACGCCGACGCGTCCGCCAGCATCTGCCCGCCCAGGATCGTCGAGACGGCCTTGGCGAACAGGTTGAACGTCGACCCGACGATCTTGCGGAACGCGTTGCCGCCGGCGCGGGCGGGCGCGGAGAGCAGCCGGATCATGCGCCCGTCGAGGAACGACGAGAGCCGCTGCGGGGCGTCGAGGAAGTCCAGCGCGGAGCGCGAGGGCGGGGTGTCGACGACGATGAGGTCCCAATCGCCCGCGGCCGTGAGCTGCCCCAGCTTCTCCATCGCCATGTACTCCTGCGTCCCGGAGAACGACGTGGAGATGGTCTGGTAGAAGGGGTTGTCGAAGATCGCCTGCGCGCGATCGGGCGTGGTGTGCCCGGAGACCATCTCGTCGAAGGTCCGGCGCATGTCCAGCATCATCGCCTGGAGCTCGCCCGTCCCGGACCCCGGCGACAGCGCGCCCGGCACGGTGCGCGGCTCGTTGTCGAGCTCCTCGAGCCCGAGCGACTGGGCGAGCCGGCGCGCGGGGTCGATGGTCAGCACCACGACCCGCCGGCCCTGCTCGGCGGCCCGCAGCGCGAGCGACGCCGCGGTGGTCGTCTTGCCGACGCCGCCGGAGCCGCAGCACACGAGCACCTTGGTGGCGCGGTCGGCGAGCAGCGCGTCGAGGTCGAGGTGGCGGGGCCGTCCCGACCGTGCCGTGTCGGCCATCAGCGCACCCCCTGCTCGCGCAGCAGCTCGGCGAGCTCGTAGATCCCGCCCAGGTCGACGCCCTCGGTGAGCTCGGGCAGCTCGAGCTGCGGCAGCCCGGCGGCGTCGAGCCCGGAGCGGACGGCCTTCTCGACCTGCACGCGCTCGGCGTGCTCGACGGTCTCGCTCACGAGGCCGTCCACCTCCTCGTCCTTGAGGAACAGCCCCGCGGCCTCCAGCCCGGAGCGCAGCCCCGCGCCGAGGCCGGCACCGGTGGCGGCCCCGGCGAGCGCGGTGGCCGGCAGGCGCGAGGGCCGGACGCGGTTGACCAGCACCGCGCCCATCGGCAGCCCGGCCTCGGTGATCTCGGAGACGGTGTCGAGCGTCTCCTGCACCGGCAGGTCCTCCAGCTGGGTCACCAGGTGCACGGCGGTGCGCGACGAGTGCAGCAGCTCGACGACGCCCTCGCTCTGGGTGCGGATCGGCCCGGTGCGCGCAAGCGTGCCCATCGCCTTGGTGACGTCGAGGAACTTGACGACGCGGCCGGTGGGCGGCGCGTCCAGCACGACGGCGTCGTAGAGCGGCACGCGGCCCCGTCCGCCGCGCCCGTCGCCGACGGTGCGCCCGACGCACTCCTTGACCTTCCCGGTCAGCAGGACGTCGCGCAGGCCCGGCGCCAGCGTCGTCGCGAACTCGATCGCGCCCATGCGCCGCAGGCTCCGCCCGGCGAGACCCAGGTTGTAGAACATCTCGAGGTACTCGAGCAGGGCCGCCTCGGCGTCCACCGACAGCCCGCGGACCTCGCCGCCGTCGGGGGCGACGGCGATGCGCTGCTCGGCGTAGGGCAGGGGCGGGGTGTCGAAGACCTGGGCGATGCCCTGCCGGCCCTCGACCTCGACGAGCAGGGTGCGGCGGCCGCCGGCGGCGAGCGCCAGGGCCAGCGCCGCGGCCAGCGTCGTCTTGCCCGTGCCGCCCTTGCCGCTCACCACGTGCAGCCGGGCCTCGGCGAGGGCGGCGGGCCAGTGCTGATCGGTCACGTATCCACCCTAGGCCCGGTCGGCGAGCCTCGCGGGCGGTGTGCACGGGGTCCGGGTCACAGCGGCGTCGGGGGACTTCTCTACCCTCGCGGACATGACTGCGGACGCCGTGAAGTGGGAGTACGCGACGGTGCCGTTGCTCACCCACGCCACCAAGCAGATCCTCGACCAGTGGGGTGAGGACGGCTGGGAGCTGGTCACCGTGCTCCCGGGGCCGACGGGTGAGCAGCACGTCGCGTACCTGAAAAAGCCTCGTCCATGACCGGAGCGGGCGGTCCCCGGGAGGCGCTGCGGTCGCTCGGGCTGGAGCTCCCGCCCGTCGCGGCGCCGAAGGGCGTCTACGTCCCGGCGAAGCGCACCGGCAACCAGGTGTGGACCTCGGGCCAGCTGCCGCTGGTCGGCGGCGAGCTCCCGGCCACCGGGCTCGTCGGGGCCGAGGTCGACCCCGACGACGCGGCCGCCTACGCCCGCATCGCCACGCTGAACGCCCTGGCCGCGATCGACGCCCTCGTGGGGCTCGAGGCGGTGGCGTCGGTGGTCAAGGTCGTCGGCTTCGTGGCCTCCGCGCCCGGGTTCGGCGGTCAGCCCGGTGTGGTCAACGGTGCGTCGGAGCTCCTGGGTGCGGTCTTCGGTTCGGCGGGCGAGCACGCCCGCTCGGCGATCGGAGTCGCGGCGCTGCCGCTGAACGCCCCGGTCGAGGTTGAGGTCGTCGTCGACCTCACGTGAGCTGGAAGCGGACCCACCCGGCACCCCGGGCGGGTCGGGCGGCGGACGCCGCGGGCGGATCGGAGCGCAGAGCGTGGAATCGAGGACCGGGACCGGATCCGGGACCGCGTCGTCCAGCGATGCCGAGAGGGCGTGTCACGACGTCCTGCTGGCCATGGCCGGGCGACTGCCGGACCGCCTGCTCTGGCGCCTGCGCGACTGGCTGTCCTGCGGCGCCCACGTCGCGCTGCGCACCGCGCTGCCCCGCGCGCTGCTGCGCCACCGCGTCGGGGTCACCGAGGACGAGCGGGCGCGCCTGCGCGCCGCGGTCCTCGCCTGGGGCGGGCCCGCGCGGCTGGTCGACGCGGTGCTGCACGTCGACGCCGCGCCGGAGCCGGCCGCGACCTTCGTCGAGCCGGCCGCCGGGCCCGGGTGGGACGACACCGACCTGGTGCTGCGCGCCCTCGCCCCCGTGACCGCCGGCGTCACCGCGATCCGCCGGGCCTGGCGCTCCGGGTCCCACGGGCCGGTGCGCATCGTGCTCGTCGCCGCCGACGGCACCGCCGACCGCGCGGCCCTCGCCGGCGCCGTGCAGCGCGCGCTGCGGGCACGCGGCGAGGCCGATCCGTGCGTCGAGGTGCTCGGCGCGTCGAGCGCCGGCGCGCCGTACCACCGCGCCGCGCTCGCCGCCTCCGAGGTGCTGTGGCGCTCCAGCGAGGGCCGCGTGCCCTCGCCCACCCGCGCCGGGCTCGGCGCGCAGGCCGGGGAGCTGGTGGGCCATGGCTGAGCGTGACATGACCGGCGAGGACCACCAGGACCTCGAGGCGCCCGGGCTCGCGCGCCGCCGCGCCGAGGACCCGCCGCGCATCGGGCGGTTCGGGTTCGGCGAGCTGGGCGGGCTCGGTGAGCTCGGCGGCCTCGCCGGCGGTGGCGGCGATCTCGCGAACCTCCCGCCCTGGTCGGTCCGCGACGACGGCGCCGAGAGCGCGGGGACCGAGCGGCCCGACCGCGACCCGGTCGCGCTCGCCGCGTGGCGCCGGGTGGCCGAGCGGCGGCGGCAGCGGGCGTCGGCGGCGTCCGCAGCGCTGACCCCGGAGCCGTCCGAGCCGGTGGAGGATGTGCCCGAGCAGCCCGTCTCCCAGCGGGCGCTGGCCGAGCAGGCCCTCGCGGCGCTGGAGCGGGCGGCGGTGGAGGACGGGCCGCCCCTGGTGCCGGAGGTCGTCGACGAGCCGCCCGTGATCCCGGCGGCCGTCGACGAGCCGGTCGAGCCGCCCCGCGACGACGACGCCGGGGTGTTCGCCGGCGTCGCCGCGGCCGTCGCCGACGCCGATCCCGACCCCGACGACCGGTCCACCGGCGACGAGGGGCTCGAGCCGTGGCTCGGGACCCGCCCCGTCGAGGCCGAGGTCCGCGACCCGCACGCCGGCCCGCCCGGGCGGCCGTCCGGGCCACCGGCCGCCCGCGGCGGGCACGACCCGCGCCCCGGCGGCGGTCCCTCCGAGCCGGGCGGGCGCCACGAGGTGCTGCTCTCGCTGGCCGGCCGGATCGACGACGACGCCCTGACCTCGGTGCGCGAGCTCGTCGCCGTCGAGGACGAGGCCGCCGCGGCGGAGCTGCTCGGCGGCTGCCTCCTGGCGGCCGGCGCCGGCGTCACCGCACGCGAGCACGCCGTGCTGGGGCGCTGGTTCGCGGCGTCCCGCGTCGACCCCGAGCTGGTCGACGCCCTGCCCCGCGACCCCGAGGCCGACCGGCGCGACGAGCACCGCTTCACCGCCGACCCCCCGTCGGGCCCCGCCGGGGCGGGCGGCGCGGGCGAGGCCGTGGCCCGGGCCGCCGCGCGCCTGCCCGGCGTGCAGCGCGTGCACCAGTGCTGGCGCACCACCCCGGCGGGCACCGCGCCCGGCCCGGTGCCCCACCGGGTCGTGCTCGTCGAGACCCACTCGGTCGACGACTGCGAGCACGTCGCCCACCACGTGGCGCACGCCGCGCGCGAGCACGGGGCCGTGTCGGTCGAGGTGTTCGCGGCCGGGGCCGAGCTCCCCGCCTACCACCGGGCCGCGGTCCGCGCCGCCCGCCCGCTCGACGCCGCGCCCGCGTCCGGCGAGACCGCGGCCGTGCGCTCGCCGGGCCTGTCCGCCCGCGTCGTCCCCGGGTCGTCGACGTTCGCGCCGTCCGGCCCGGCGACGCCGCTGCGCCCCCGCCGGCCGGACCCCGCACCGTCCGCGCGCCGCGGCGAGGAGGTCCCGGCGTTCGGGGCCCCGGCCGGCGACGAGGTGCCGCCGTTCGGTGTGCCCACGCCCGCGGCTGCCGCCACGCCCGCGGACGAGCCGGAGGTCGAGGCGGCCGCGGCCCCGGTCGAGGCCGCCGACGAGGAGTACCGCACGGTCGCCTCCGCGGGTCGCGATCCGCTGGAGCGCGCCGAGCCGCGGCTCCCACAGCGCGACACCACCGGTCAGAGCGACCGCCCGTCGATCGCGAAGGCACCCGTCACGCCGCCGGTCACGCCACCGGCCGCGAGCGCCCCGCGCGAGGAGACCCCCTCCGCGCCCGCCGCTCCCGAGCCCGTCGCGCCGCCCGAGCCGGCACCGGTCGACCTCGACCCCGACGTCACCGCGGAGCGCATCGCGGCGCTCTGGCGCGTGCCGCCGCCCGACGAGATCCTCTCCGATCAGCACCCGATCTCGAGGTGGAGCGAGGGCCCGGTCGGCCCGACCTTCGGACCCGGCGAGGACGAGCCCGTCACGACGGCCCAGCAGTTCCCCGGGTCGCCGCTGGACGAGGCGCCCGGGCGGGACGCGTCCGCCGAGGCGCCGGTCGACCCCGACGCGGCCACCGGCGACATGCCCGTCGTCGGCCCGCGGACCACGCCCGCCGCCGCGGACGGCCAGGTGCGGCGCGCCCGGCACAGCCGCAGCGAGACCGGTGAGTTCGAGATGCCGGTCGACCCGCCGACCCAGGCCGCGCCCGCGCCGACCAACGGCCACCGCCACGGCCCGGAGGCCGACGGACACGACCGTTCCGGCGACGCCGCGACCGGCCCCGTGGAGCGTCCCGAGCAGGCCCCGCCCGAGACGTCCGCGCCGTCCGCACCGCGCCCGCCCGCCTCGTCGGGCCCCGACTCCTTCGACGTGCAGCTCTCCGAGCGCGAGCGCGAGCTCCTGGCGCGCCTGCACGAGGAGCTGGCCTCGCGGGAGCGCCTCGCGCCCGAGAGCCCGGACCCGTTGCTCGGGCGCCCGCCCGCGGGCCCGCCGGCGGCACCACCCGGGTCCGAGGAGGCCACCGCGCCCCGGCCCCGCCCGACCGGTCCGCAGGGACCGGGCCGCACCGGCTCGTGGCAGGGCCCGCCGCCCGGGGCCGCGGGCACCAACGGGCACGGCCCCGTCAACGGGCACGGCCTGCCGCGTCGGGCGGATCACGACGACGAGGACGGCCCGACGCAAGGAGCTTGAGCCGTTCCGGCGACGAGGAGACGGCCCGACAGCGCTCCTCCGTCGCGCTGCCCGACCGTTCCCGCGCCGGAGCCGTTCCGGCGACGAGGAGACGGCCCGACAGCGCTCCTCCGTCGCGCTGCCCGACCGTTCCCGCGCCTAGGGTCTTGCGGGTGACCACCGATCTCGTCGACCTGCCCCCGCGGTTCGGGATGGACCGGCCCGCCTTCGACAAGCTCGGGAGCCGACCGCCGGGCGAGCTGCGAGCGGCGACGTCGGTGATCCTGGCGCGGGACGGCGCCGAGGGCCTCGAGGTCTTCCTGCTCCAGCGCGCCGACAGCATGGCGTTCGGGGCCGGCATGTCGGTGTTCCCCGGCGGCGGCCTCGACGGGGGCGACCGCACGGCGCTGGCCGACGGGCTCGTCGACACCGGCGCGGCGGTGGAGGCCGCGGCGAGCTGGGGGACCACGCCCGAGGAGGCCGCCGCGCTGCTCGCGTGCGCGGTGCGCGAGACCTACGAGGAGACCGGGGTCCTGTTCGCCGACGTCGACGCGCCGGCGGCCGGTACCCGGGAGCGCCTGGTGGCGCGCGAGGTCGGGCTGCGCGACGTCGCCGGACGCGTCGCCGCCGACCGGCTGCGGCCCTGGGCGCGCTGGCTGACCCCGGAGGTCATGCCCAAGCGCTACGACACCGCGTTCTTCGTCGCCGCCGTCCCGGAGGGCCAGGAGCCCGACGGCGAGACGAGCGAGGCGGTCGGCGCCGGCTGGTGCGCGCCGTCGCGCGCGCTGCGGGAGTGGGACGCGAAGGAGCGGGGCCTGATGCCGCCGACCTGGGCGGTGCTGACCGAACTGGCCGCCGCCCCCGACGTCGCCACCCTGCTGGCGTCGGCGGCCGGCCGCCGCCCGGAGCCGATCACCCCGAGCCTGCGCCCGGGCGACGAGCGGGTCGGGATCGCGGTGCCGGCGCACGCGTTCGGGGGGCAGGCGTGAGCGGGCGCGTCGTCCCCGGGCCCGCCGCGCCGGAGCACCCGGCCTACGAGGAGCTGCGTCCGGTCACCGAGGCCGCGTCGGTGGTGCTCGCCGAGAACCCGTCGCCGATGACGCTCGACGGCACGAACACCTGGATCCTCCGCGCGCCGGGCCAGCCGGGCTGTGTGGTGGTCGACCCGGGTCCCGAGGACACGGTCCACCTCGACCGCCTCGCCGCCTGCGGGCCCGTCGAGCTCGTCGTGCTGACCCACCGCCACCTCGACCACACCGAGGCCGCCCGCACGTTCGCCGAGCGTGTCGGCGCGCCGGTCCGCGCGCTCGACCCGGAGCTGACCCTGGGCGCCGAGGGGCTCGGCGCGGGGGAGCGCCTCGCGGTCGCGGGGCTCGACCTGCGCGTGCTCGTGACCCCGGGCCACACCGACGACTCGCTGTGCCTGGTGGTCGACGACGACGGCAGCGTGCTCACCGGCGACACGGTGCTCGGGCGGGGCACCACCGTGCTCGGGGACTACGAGGGCGCGCTCACCGACTACCTCGCCTCGCTGCGGTACCTCGCCGAGCTGCCGCCGGGCACGACGCTGCTGCCCGGGCACGGCCCGGACCTCCCCGACGCCGGCGACACGGCGCGCTACTACCTGCGCCACCGTGAGGAGCGGCTCGACCAGGTGCGCGCGGCGCTGCGCGAGCTCGGTCCGGAGCCCGCGCCGCGCCAGGTCGTCGAGATCGTCTACGCCGACGTCGACCAGTCGCTCTGGCCGGCGGCCGACCAGTCGGTGGCCGCCCAGCTCGAGCACCTGCGCCGGGTCGACTCCTAGCGGGCCCGGCGCGCCAGACGGTCCGGCTCGAGGATGAGGACGCTCTTGCCCTCGAGGCGCAGCCAGCCGCGGGCGGCGAAGTCGGCCAGCGCCTTGTTCACGGTCTCGCGGGAGGCGCCGACGAGCTGGGCGATCTCCTCCTGCGTGAGGTCGTGGGTGACGCGCAGCAGGCCGGCCTCCTGCGAGCCGAAGCGCTGCGCGAGCTGCAGCAGCGCCTTGGCGACGCGACCGGGCACGTCGGTGAAGATGAGGTCGGCCAGCAGGTTGTTCGTGCGGCGCAGCCGGCGGGCGACGACGCGCAGGAGCTGCTCGGCGATCTCGGGTCGCTGGGCGATCCACTCGCGGAGCGCGTTGCGGTCCATCGTGTAGGCGCGCACGTCGGTGACGGTCGTGGCCGTCGAGGTGCGCGGGCCCGGGTCGAAGATCGAGAGCTCGCCGAACATGTCGGACGGGCCGAAGATCGACAGCAGGTTCTCGCGACCGTCCGGGGAACGGCGGCCGATCTTCACCTTGCCGGTCGACACGATGTAGAGCCTGTCGCCGGGCTCACCCTCGTTGAAGATGACCGTCCCGCGGGGGAACTCCACGCGCTCGAGGGACTCGGTGAGCACCTCGATCGCGGCGGGGTCGACCCCCTGGAAGATCCCGGCCCGCGCCAGTACCTCGTCCACCGTGCGCTCCTCGCCCACTCTCGTTCACCTGCGCGCGGGCCCCGGGCCGTCGGCCCGCGTCCGCACCTCTGTGTCGCCGGTCACGTTCGCGCCAGCAGCATAGTCACGTTTCTACCCATGATCTCGCTGCGGGAGGCCCTCGGGACTCACCGCATCGGGGTCGATCCCTCGAGCTCGCGCCGCGCATTCGCCCGATCGGACCATCATAGCCCCCGGGATCTCCGAGGCGTCGCTGCCGTGCGTGAGCGTCAGGCCCGTTCCTTGGTTCGTCGGGGACCGCCGCGCTTCCCGAGATTGCGGAGGCGGAACAACTGGAGCGCGCCGCCGATCCCTTGACGGAACAGCGCCTTGACCTCGTCCGGGCGGGCGCGCTCGAGGAAGTCCTCGACCTCGTCCTCGCGCACGGTGCCCGACCGCAGTCGGGTCTCGAGGCGCTCCATGCCGAGCGCGAAGACCATCACCAGCAGGGGGATGAGGATGGCGAGCCAGGCGGTCATGGTGAGCGCATCGTCCCGCACCGACCTGTGGCGTCACGCACCGGGGGCCCGTCGGGCGTGTCGCGGGAACGCTCCCACCAGCGCTTCCGATCTCAGGGGCACCGGGCCCGGCCGAGCGCCGCGGGGCCGCGTCCTACCCTGGGTGGGTGAGCAGGGCAGCCCGCGCCGTCGGGGACGAGAGCCGACTCGCCCTGGTGCGGCGGGCCCGGCGGATGGACCGCGAGCTCGCGGTCGCGCACCCCGACGCGCACTGCGAGCTGGACTTCACGTCACCGCTCGAGCTGCTCGTCGCCACCGTCCTCTCGGCGCAGACCACCGACGTGACGGTCAACCGGGTGACGCCGGGCCTGTTCGCCCGCTACCCGGACGCCGCGGCCTTCGCGGCCGCCGACCGCACGGAGCTCGAGGAGATCCTGCGGCCCACCGGCTTCTTCCGCGCGAAGGCCGAGTCGGTGACGAAGCTGGGCGCCGCGCTCGTCGAGCGCTTCGGCGGCGTCGTGCCCGGGCGCCTCGAGGACCTCGTGACGCTGCCCGGCGTCGGGCGCAAGACCGCCAACGTCGTGCTCGGCAACGCCTTCGGCGTCCCCGGGATCACCGTCGACACGCACTTCGGGCGCCTCGCGCGCCGCTTCGCGTGGACGGCGTCGGAGGACCCGGTCCAGGTGGAGAAGGAGGTGGGCGAGCTCATCCCGCGCAAGGACTGGACGATGCTGTCCCACCGGCTGATCTTCCACGGGCGCCGTGTCTGCCACGCCAAGAAGCCCGCGTGCGGCGCCTGCTCGCTGCGGCGCGACTGCCCGTCGTCGCAGACCGGCGAGCTCGATCCGGTCAAGGCCGCCAAGCTCGTCAAGGGCCCGGACGCCGACCACCTCCTCGCCCTCGTCGGCCTCGAGCGGTGACCCGCGCCGAGATCCGGGCCACGCTCGTGGTCGTGGTGCTGGCCGTCGTCGGGGTCATCGCGCTGTGGCCGCGCGACGCCGCGCCGCCCGCCGCCGAGTCCTCGTCGGTGCTCCAGCCGGCGCCGGACGCGGGCCCCGACGACCCGGGCGCGCTCGCCGACGCCCGGGCGGCGGCCGAGCTCGAGCCCTGCCCGGCCCCGGTGCCGGGCGCGGCCCCCGTCGGCGCACTCGCGGGCGTGACGCTGGACTGCCTGGGAGCGCCGGGCCGGGTCGACCTCGCCACCGCGCTCGGCGGGCGCGACACGTTGGTCAACCTCTGGGCGTCGTGGTGCGGGCCGTGCCGCGACGAGATCCCGGCGCTGCAGGCCTACGCCGAGCAGCCCGGCGCCGTCGCGGTGCTCGGTGTCGACGCCGCCGACCGCGCCACGACCGCGCTCGCGCTGGTCGAGAGCCTCGGCGCCCGGTACCCGTCGGTGAGCGACCCCGACCAGGTCGTCGGCCCGAAGCTCGGCGCGCCGCCGATCCTGCCGGCGAGCGTGCTCGTGCGCGCCGACGGCAGCGTCGTCGACATCCCGCCGCAGGTGCTGCGCACGCCCGAGCAGGTGCGCGCGGCCGTCGACGCGGCGCGAGGGGCGGCCCGGTGAGGACCACCTGCGAGGACGTCCGCCCCGACGCCGCGCCGGGCTGGCTCGCGCCGCTCGTGGACGCGTGCCGTCGTCTCGGTCCCGACGACGTCCCGTTCCGCCGCCGCCTCGCCGGCACCGCACCGAACGGGCGCGCCGCCGCGGTGCTCATGCTGTTCGTCGACGACGGCGCGGGCCCCGAGCTGCTGCTCACCGAGCGCGCCGCCGAGATGCGCTCGCACGCGGGCCAGGCGGCGTTCCCCGGCGGGTCGATCGACCCCGAGGACACCGGCCCCGTGGGTGCGGCGCTGCGCGAGGCCCAGGAGGAGACCGGGCTCGAGCCGGGCGGCGTCGTCCCGCTGGTGACCCTGCCGCCGCTGACCATCCCGGTCACCGGCTTCGCCGTGACGCCCGTGCTGGCGCACTGGTCGCACCCGTCCCCGGTGCACGTCGTCGACCCCGGCGAGACCGCCGCGGTGGTGCGCGTGCCGGTGGCGACGCTGGCCGACCCGGCGACGCGGTTCCGCGTCACCGGGCCCTCCGGTTACACGGGTCCTGCGTTCGCCGCAGGAGGATTGCTCGTCTGGGGCTTCACGGCCGGGCTCGTGGACTGGATGCTCACCCTGGGCGGGTGGGCGAGACCCTGGGACGGTTCCGACGTGCGTGACCTCGACGAGGTGTGGGCGCAGCGGCACGATCTGAGCAGCGCACACCCTGCGCCGAGCCGGCCGGACACGGCCGAAGGAGGGCCGATCCGGTGAGCTGGGTCGACGTGGTCGTCGTGCTCCTCGCGATCGCGGCGGGCATCTCGGGCTGGCGCCACGGTCTCGCCGTGGCCGCCCTGAGCTTCCTCGGCGTGCTCGGCGGCGCGCTGCTGGGCCTGAAGATCGCGCCGGCGCTCGTCGACAACTTCGAGGGCACCACCTCGAAGATCGTCGTGAGCGTCCTGCTCGTCGTCGCGCTGGTCGCGCTGGGCGAGACGCTCGGGGTCTACCTGGGTCGGGCGCTGCGCGACCGGATGCGCCTGCCCGCCGTGCGCACCGTCGACTCGTTCTTCGGCTCGATCCTGCAGGCGATCACCGCGCTGATCGTCGCCTGGCTGATCGCGCTGCCGCTGGCGGGCTCGTCGGAGACCGCGCTGGCGTCCTCGCTGCGCGACTCGCGGGTGCTCGCCGGCGTCGACACGGTCATGCCCGCCCCGCTGCGCCAGCTGCCCAACGAGCTGCGCGCGCTGTTCGACGCGTCGGGCTTCCCGGACGTCCTGAGCCCGTTCTCCTCGACGCCGATCGCGGACGTGCCGCCGCCCGAGCAGGCGCTCGTCGAGGACCCCGTGGTGCAGCAGGCCCGCTCCAGCGTGCTCAAGGTCCGCGGGCGCGCGCCGTCGTGCCAGCGCGCGCTCGAGGGCACCGGCTTCGTCATCGGCGAGGACCGGGTGATGACCAATGCCCACGTCGTCGCCGGCACCGACGAGGTGTCGGTGGAGGTCCCGACCTCCGACGGCGACGCCCGCACCCGCTCGGCGCGCGTCGTCTACTACGACGACGAGGTCGACGTCGCCGTGCTCGCGGTGCCCGGGCTGGACGCCGACCCGCTGGAGTTCGACTTCGCCAGCGCCGAGACCGGCGACAACGCGGTGGCGCTCGGCTACCCGCTCGACGGCCCGTTCTCGTCGTCGCCCGCGAAGGTCCGTCAGCGGATCCAGCTGCGCGGACCGAACATCTACGAGAGCGAGACCGTCACCCGCGACGTGTACACGATCCGCGGGCAGGTCCGGTCCGGGAACTCCGGCGGCCCGCTCGTCGACCCCGAGGGCCGGGTCATCGGCGTCGTCTTCGGTGCCGCGGTCGACCAGGGCGACACGGGCTTCGTCCTCACCGCCGACCAGGTCAAGCCGGCCCTCGACGCCTCCCCGACCGCCACCGGCCGCGTCAGCACCGGCTCCTGCGCGGCCTGAGTCGTCGGGCCAGCGCACACGAGGTGTGCGAGCGATGCGGCTTTGCTGGCGTCTGACGCCAGGATCGCCACATCCTCGCTAGCGCGACACGCCGTGTGTCAGCGTGGCGGCCACGCTCGCGTTGAACGTCAGGAAAGCCCCCACGATCACCCGTCGAGGAAGTCCAGCAGCGCGTCGGTGACGTGCTGCGGCGCCTCCTGGTGCGGGAAGTGCCCGACGCCGTCGAGCGTCCGGTGCTCGTGCCCGGCGTCGCACCAGCGCGCCGAGGCGCGGGCGACGCGGTCGGGCACCCACGGGTCGGCGCCGCCGTGGATCTGCAGCACCGGCACCGTGACGCGGCGCTTCATCGTCGTGGCGTAGCGCGCCCCGTCCGGCCGGAACTGCGAGCGCACGCTCCAGCGGAAGCCCTCGATCGCGGTGTGCGGCACGCGGGGCAGGAGCATGGCGGCGCGGTGGTGGTCGGCGACCTCCCCGAACTCCGGCGCGGCGACCCAGTCCGGCCCGGAGCCGGCGCGGAGCAGGTCGGCGACCCAGGCGCCCTCGTGGCGGCGCACCCGCCGCTCCGGCAGCCGCGGCGGCTGCAGCGACATCAGCGTGCGCAGCGCCGGACCCCACGGCCGCCGACGTGCCGCGGCCCGCAGCGCCCGCGGGTGCGGCGCCGCGAGGACGCCCACCCGCGAGACGACGCCGGGGCGCAGCGTCGCGAGCGTCCACGCGACGGCGCCGCCCCAGCCGTGTCCGACGACCGTCGCCTCGCGCGCCCCCAGCGACCGGACGAGGCCGGCGGCGTCACCGGCCAGCGTCCACAGGTCGTAGCCGCGGGGCGGCCGGTCGGAGTCGCCGTAACCGCGCAGGTCGGCGGCGGCGACCCGGTAGCCGGCCGCCGCGAGGGCGGGCAGCTGGTGGCGCCAGGCCCACCAGAAGCCCGGGAACCCGTGCAGCAGCAGCACGAGCGGCCCGGAGTCGGGACCGGCCTCGGCGACGTGCAGCTGGACGCCGTTGGCCGAGACGGTCCGGTGGGTCCAGGGGCCGGCGATGTCGACGGCGGACCCGGAGGTCACGCCCGGGACGGTGTTCAGGCGGCGTCGGAGCGGCCGCGACTGAAGACCGCCACCGACTCCTTCGCGGACTCGATGGTCCGCTCCGGCGCCTTGATCTTGCGGACCTTCAGGTAGCCGAGCAGGCCCATGATCCCGGCGAAGAGGATCATCAGGCCGAAGGTGACCGCGTACCCCGCCCACTGCTGGGTCGGCCAGATCAGGTTGAAGGCCTCGGACACCGCGATGAAGAAGAAGAACAGGCTGAACAGCGCGACGACGCCGGCGACGACGAAGAAGACGCTGCCCTGCACGCCCTTCTTGACCTCGGCGGTGATCTCGGTCTTCGCGAGCTCGACCTCGGCGCGGACCAGGGTCGAGACGTGGGTCGAGACCTCCTTGACCAGCGACCCGACGGAGGCGTCGCCGTCCTGCCGCACGGGCTCGGCGTTGAGGGGGATCGACGGGACGACCGGCGGGGTGGACGAGCCGCTGGCGGGCTGCTCGGGGCGGGTCACGGGCGCTCCTGGCGGTGTTCGGTCGCTCGGGTCGGATCGTCGAGCGGGTGCTGAGGTCGGTCATCGTGCCACGTCACCGGCGGTACTCCGCGCCACACGGTGTGCCGCGCGCTGATCACGCTCGGCCCGGGTCTTCCCCCGCACGCCGGTCGGTACTCCGGCGGTTCCCCCGAACGGGGCTACTCGCCGGTGGGGCGACGGCGCAGCGCCTTCACCGCGCCCTGGCGGCGCTTGTTCTCGAGCCGGCGGCGACGCGCCGAGCGGGACGGTCCGGTGGCACGGCGATCCGGTGGGTCGGGAGCCAGCGCGTCGCGGAGCAGGGCGGCGAGACGCTCGCGGGCGGACCGGCGGTTGCGGCGCTGGGAGCGGTCGTCGGCGGCGACGACGGTCAGCACGCCGTCGTGCAGACGCCCGGCGAGGCGTGCGAGCAGCCGGTCGCGGTCGGCGTCGCGCAACGGGGCGTCGCGCAGGTCCACCGAGAGCTCGACCCGGGAGTCGGTGGTGTTGACGCCCTGCCCGCCCGGTCCGCCGGCGCGGGAGAAGCGCCAGTGCAGCGTGGCCGCGGGCAGCACGACGTCGCGGGTGACCCGGAGGTCACCCGCGACGTCGTCGGTCCCCGGGTGCACACCCGGAGGATGCCCCGGTTCAGCTGCGCGGACCCACGGGCAGCACCGTGCGGCCCCACGTGGCGTTGGTGACGACCGCCGCGGAGGCGTACCAGGCGATCAGCGCGGACAGCAGACCCACGAAGCCGCCGACGGTGGCGATGGCGTCGGCGCCGGTGAGGTCACCGACGGCGAGCAGCGAGAACGTCAGGAACAGGGTGGCGAACACGCCGACCAGCGCGCTCGTGGTGCGCAGCGAGGCGATCAGCATGTAGAGCGTGAAGACGGCCCAGCCGACGAGGAAGAGACCGGTGGCCGTGGTGATCCCGGCCTCGGGGACGCCCGAGGCCTCCATCTCCGGCTCGATGAACTGCACATAGGCGGCGAAGGCGAGCCAGAACGCGCCGTAGGAGCAGAACGCGGTGGCGCCGAACGTGTTGGCCTTGCGGAACTCCCACAGTCCCGCGACGAACTGCGCGATGCCGCCGTAGAACAGCGCCAACGGCAGGACGGCGGGTTCCAGGGACTCGGGGGCCAGGCCGGCGTTGAAGAGGCTGAGCACGAACGTGGTGAGGGCGAACGCCGCCAGCCCGAGCGGACCGGGGTCCGCGATGTTCTGGGTGGGGTCGGCGGGAGCACGTTCCGGGGTCGTCCGCGTGGTGCGCTCCTCGCGCATCTCGGTCGTGCTGGACATGGGTGCTCCACTCCGTCGGCTGTGTTGCGGGTCACGTGGGGCAGGGGCTGCCCGTGTTCGCGATCCGGATAATCGAAAACAACGGACCGGACCGATACAGGGCCGTCCGGCCCTTGCCAGCAGGACCGTTCGGCCGTGTGGGATGGGCTGTGACGTGGGCCCCCGGGATCGTCCTGCGACCATGTCCCGCCGTGGCCGACCCGCTGGAGCCCCTGACCCGCCTGCCGGGCGTCGCCGACGACGCCGACGCCGTCCGCGAGGCGCTGACCCGGGTGCACAACCACCGCACCAACCGCCGCGGCTGGCCCGCCACCGCCGCGGAGGCCTCCGTGCGCGCGGCGCGGGCGTCGGCGAGCCTCGACGGCGGCTCCGCCGAACTGCCCACCGACGGGCCGGTCGACGACCCCGTGCTCGCCGGCTCGATCCGCGTCGCCGAGGCGCTCGGCGGGCTCCTGTCCGCCTGGCGATCGGCGCCGCGGCAGGCGCTCGCCCGCCTGCACGTGCTCGCCGCCGCCGACCTGCCGGGGGTCACCGACGACGACCTCGGCCGGCCCCGCCTCGACGCCGGCGTGGGCGAGCGCCTCGACGCCCTCGCCGGGCTCGTGACGGGCGGGACGTCGGTGCCCGCGCCCGTCCTCGTCGCCGTCGTCCACGGCGAGCTGCTCGCCCTCGCGCCGTTCCGGTCCGCGACCGGGGTCGTCGCGCGCGCCGCGGCCCGCCTCACCGCCGTCGGGACGGGCCTCGACCCCAAGGGCCTCGCCGTCCCCGAGGTCGGCCACTACCGCGCGGCCGACGAGTACCGCGCGTCCGCCGCCGCCTTCGCCACCGGCGAGCCCGACGGACTCGCGCGCTGGTTCGCGCACTGCGCCGCGGCCTGGCAGGTCGGCGCCCGCGAGGGCCTGGGCATCGCGGACGCGGCCGCCGCGTAGGTCAGGCGCGCAGGACGGCCGCCCGGGCGCCTCCGTTGCGGCGTCCGGGCGCGGATCGCGGCCCATCGTGCGGCGCGGTCGTCCCCACCCCCGCCCTCGGTCCACAGGCGGCGAACCGCTGCTCACGGCACCGGCTCCCGACCCGGCAACGTGCTCCTCGTCAGGCGGTGGACGGGGAGGGCACGGGCGATGGGGATGGCTGGCGCGAACGACCGGCGCGTGGTCGTGATGACCGACGACGAGGAGCTCCTCGACGAGGTCGTGCGGCTCGCGGCCGCCGCCGAGGTCGAGCTCGAACGGGTGCCGGACGCGCCGGGCCTGCGGCGGCGCTGGCACACCGCCGCGCTCGTGCTGGTCGACGAGGCTGCCGCGCGCGCCGTCGGGCCGCTGCGGCTCGGGCGGCGTGACGGCGTGGTGCTCCTGTGCCGGAGCGATCCGCCGGGGACGCTCTGGGAGCACGCGGTCGGGGTGGGCGCCGAGCACGTCGTCTCGCTGCCCGAGGGCGAGGACTGGCTCGTCGCCGAGCTCGCCGACACCGGGCCGCGCGACGACGCCGGGCCCGGGCGGGTGGTCGCCGTGGTCGGCGGACGCGGCGGTGCCGGGGCGTCGGTGCTCGCGGTCGCCGTCGCGGCCCACGCCGGCTCCCGGGACGAGCGGGTGCTGCTCGTCGACTGCGATCCGCTCGGCGGAGGGCTCGACCTCGTCGCGGGCGCCGAGGAGCTCGAGGGCCTGCGCTGGAGCGGGCTCGCCCTCGGCGGCGGGGGCGGTGGCCGGGTCGCCGCCGCGTCGCTGCACGAGGCGCTGCCCTCGCCGGGCGGGATGCTCACGGTGCTGGCGTGCGACCGCGCCGGCGCGGGCCCCGATCCCGGCGCGGCGGTCGCCGTCGTCGAGGCCGGGCGGCGGGCCGGCGAGGTCGTGGTCTGCGACCTCCCGCGCCACCCCACCGACACCGCGCTGGCGGTGGCCGACGTCGCCGACCTGGTCGTGGTGGTCGTACCGGCGGAGGTCCGTGCGGTGGCCGCGGCGACCCGCGTGATCGAGCCGCTGGCCGAGCGCGGGGTGGTGCTGCGGCTTGTCGTCCGCGGGCCCGCGCCCGGCGGGCTCGACGCCGAGGACGTGACGCACGCGCTCGGCCTCGACGTCCTCGCGTCCGTGGACGCCGAGCCGGGCCTGGACCGGGCGCTCGAGCAGGGCAGGGTGCCGGGAGTGCGCCGCGGGCCGCTGCAGGACGCCGCACGGGCCGTGGTCGATGCGCTCGACGCCGTCGCCGACCGGGGACGGGCGGCATGAGCGCCGCGCCGGAGACGCCGCTGGTCGAGCGGGTCCGGACGCGCCTCGTCACCTCCGGCGGGCAGGCCGGGGCCGGCGAGCTCGCCGCGGCGGTGCGGGCCGAGGCGCGCGGCGTGGTCGGCGACGCGGACGTCCTGACGGCGGTACGCGGCCTGCAGCGCGAGCTGGTGGGGGCCGGGCCGCTCGAGGAGCTGCTGCGCGAGCCGGGCACCTCGGACGTGCTCGTCACCGCGCCCGACGCCGTGTGGATCGACCGCGGCGCCGGCCTCGAGCGCACCGCGGTGTCGTTCCCCGACGAGGACGCCGTGCGCCGCCTGGCCCAGCGCCTCGCGAGCGCGGCCGGGCGGCGCCTGGACGACGCCAGCCCCTACGTCGACGCCCGCTTGCCCGGTTCCGGGGTGCGGCTGCACGCGGTGCTCGCCCCGGTCGCCGCCGACGGCACGTGCGTGTCGCTGCGGGTGCTGCGCCCCGCCCGCCACGACCTCGCGACGCTGGCGGCCACCGGCACGGTCGACGCCGAGGGCGCGGCCCTGCTGCGCGCTGTGGTGGCCGCCCGGCTGGCCTTCCTCGTGGTGGGCGGGACGGGCTCGGGCAAGACGACGCTGCTCTCGGCGCTGCTCGGCGAGGTGGCGCCGAGCGAGCGCATCGTGTGCGTCGAGGACGCCGAGGAGCTCCGGCCCGTGCACCCCCACGTCGTGCGGATGGTGTCCCGCCCGGCGAACGTCGAGGGCGCGGGCCAGGTGCTCCTGCGCGACCTCGTGCGCCAGGCGCTGCGGATGCGCCCCGACCGGCTCGTGGTCGGCGAGGTGCGCGGCGGCGAGGTCGTGGAGCTCCTCGCGGCGCTGAACACGGGCCACGACGGCGGCGCGGGCACGGTGCACGCCAACGCGCCCCGCGAGGTGCCCGCGCGCCTGGAGGCCCTCGCGGCGCTCGGCGGGCTCGGCCCGGCGGCCCTGCACAGCCAGCTCGCCGCCGCGGTGCAGGTGATCCTGCAGGTGCGGCGCGGGGGCGACGGCGCGCGCACGCTCGACGCGGTCGGCATCCTGCGCCGCCGCGACGGGGCGGGCGAGGTCGTCGTGGTGCCGGCCTGGACCCGCGGCGACGGCTGGGCGGTCGGGCGCGCCGACCTCGCGGCGATGCTGCGTGAGCGCGGGGTGGCGCCGCCGTGGGAGGGCGCGCCCGACCCCCAGGGCCCGCCCGAGCCGCCCGAGCCCGCGCCGCCGTCGCTCGTGCCCGCCCGACCGCCGCGCGCCGTGTCGGTCGCCGCCGGAGTGGCCGTGCTGCACCGGGAGCCGGCGTGAGCGCGGTGGGCGTCGCCCTGGTGCTCCTCGCCGCGGCGCTCGTGTGCTGGCCGGCTCCCACCGCGCCGCTGCGCGTGGCCGTGCCCGCTGCGCCTTCGTGGCGGGTGTCGCTGTCCGGTCTGCCGGCGCTCCTGCGTCGCCGGGCCGTCCTGCTGCCCGGCGCCGTCGTCGTCGGGATCGGGGTCGCCGGCCCCGGCGGTGCCCTCGCCGCGCTGGCCCTCACCGCGACGCTGCACCGCCACCGCACGGCGGCGGGTGCCGAGCGCGACCGCACGGCCGCGACCGCCGGGCTCGCCGAGGCCCTGTCGTCGTTCGCCGCGGAGATCCGCGCCGGCGCTCCGCCCACCGCGGCCGCGGCGTCGGCGGGCACCGACGCGCACCCGGTCGCGGCCCGCGTGATGACGCTGATCGGGTCCACCGCGCACCTCGGGGGCGACGTCCCCGCCGCCCTGCGCGCCGCGCGGACGCGGGAACCGGCCGTCGCCGTGCACCTCGACCGCCTCGCCGGGGCGTGGGCGCTCGCCGACCGGCACGGCATCGCGCTCGCCGGTCCTGCGGGCGCCGTGGCGCACGACCTGCGGGCCCGCGCGCGGATGGCCGGCGGCCTGCGGGCACGCCTGGCCGGACCGCGCGCCACGGCCGCGGTGCTGGGCGGGCTGCCGGTGCTCGGCCTGCTGCTCGGCGAGGGCATCGGCGCGCGGCCCTGGGCGGTGCTCACGACCGGCGTGGTCGGTCAGGTGCTCCTCGTCGTCGGCGTCGGGCTGGTGTGCGCCGGGCTGGCGTGGACGGAGCGGATCGTGGCGGGGGTGACCCGGTGAGCGTGTCCGCCGGCGTCGCCCTCGCCCTGCTTGCGGTCGCCGCCGCACTCGTGGTGGCGCCGGGCCCGGTCGCCGCGCACCACCGGGTCGCCCCGCCCGCCCCGGCCCGGCGCCCCGCCCGCGAGGGCCTGGTGGCCGGACTCGCCCTGGTCGCCGTCGGCCTCGCGCTGCTGACCGCCGGCGCGGGGACCCCGGGCGTGCTCACGATCGCCGCCGGCGTCGCCGTGGTGGCCCTGTTGCCGCGGTGGCAGGCGCACCGGGCGCGCCCCCGGCCCGACCCGCTGGGCCTCGCCGGGGCGTGGGACCAGCTCGCGGCGTGCCTGCGTGCCGGGCTCTCGCTCGACCGCGCCGCCCGGGCCGTCGTGCCGGTGCTGCCCGCGGCGGCCGGCGAGGCCCTGGGGCGCGTGGCCGACCTCGTCGCGCTGGGCGCGGACCCGGCCGCGGCCTGGGCGCCCGCCCTCGATACGCCCGACACGGCCCGCCTCGCCCGCGCCGCCCGGCGCTCGTCGCGGTCCGGCGCCGCGGTCGCCGACGTCGTCGAGTCCGTCGCCGCCGACCTGCGCGCCGAGGCCGCCGACGCCGTCGAGTCCCGCGCCGAGCGGGCGGGCGTGCTCGTCACCGGGCCGCTCGGCCTGTGCTTCCTGCCGGCGTTCCTGGCCCTGGGCATCATCCCGGTGGTCGTGGGGCTCGCCGGCCCGCTGCTGGAGCAGCGATGACGCCGCCCGCCCCGCCGGGGCGTGGGAGGAGAGGAGAACCCCATGTCAGCACCGTCAGCACCGTCAGCACCGAACGCACCCACCGCGCGAGCACGCCTGCGCGACCGCCTCGCGCACCTGCGCGACGACGACGCCGGGATGTCGACGGCCGAGTACGCGATCGGCACGGTCGCGGCCGCGGCGTTCGGCGCGATCCTCTACAGCGTGGTGACCGGGCAGAACATCGTCGCCGGCCTCACCGGGATCGTGCAGCGGGCGCTCGACACCGCCTTCTGAGCCTTACGAGCGACGCCGGCTCGGTGACGGTCGAGGCCGCGTTCGCGGTCGGCACGCTCGTCGTGGTGCTGGGGATCGTGCTCGCGGCGATGGGCGCGGTGGTGCTCCAGCTGCGCTGCCTCGACGCGGCCACCGAGGCGGCGCGCCTTGCGGCCCGCGGCGACGCCGAGGGCGCCCGGCGGGCCGCGGAGCAGCTGCTCCCCGGCGGCTCGGAGGTCGGCGTCGACGTCCGCGGCGACGACGTCGTGGTCCGCGTCCGCGCGGTACCGCTCGGCTCGGCGCTCCCGGGCCTGCGCATCGGCGCGGAGGCCTCGGCGGCCCGCGAACCCTCGCCGGTGGCGCCGGGCGAGGGCCCCGATCCGCTCCCCGGCGGGACGCCGGAGGCCGACGTCGCGCAGGACCCGGCGTCGGCCTCCGGGCAGTCCCCGCCCGCCTCCGGCGGGTCTCCGCCGCCCGTCACGGCCGCCGAGATCGGTCGTGCGCGATGAGCGGTACGGCGGGCGGTCGGCGAGCGGTCGGGGACGCCGGTTCGGCCACCGTGCTCGCGGCGGCCGCGGTGGGTGTCCTGGTGTGCCTGTTGGGGCTGGGCCTGCAGCTGGGCGCGGCGACGCTCGCCCGGCACCGGGCCGAGACCGCCGCCGACCTCGCGGCGCTCGCCGGGGCCCGCGAGGCCGTGCGTGGGGCCGACGTGGCCTGTGCGCGGGCCCGTGAGGTCGCCGCGGGCAACGGAGCCGACGTCGCGGACTGCGCCGTCGAGGGGTGGACCGTGACAGTGATCACGACCTACCCGTGCCGCTGCCTGCCGAGCGTGTCCGGTGAGGCGACCGGGCGAGCGCGGGCCGGTCCGGTGGCGGTGGGCGGGCCCCCGTCCGGCCGTGCCCGGGTGACCGGCGGCGACCGCGAGGTGAACACACCGGGACGAGCGGAGGGCGGTCCCGGGTGAGCGGCGACCCGCCGGAGCAATCGGTGACCGCCCTGCTACTCATCGCGCGCTCGCCCGCTCGACGGGGCCGACCGTGACGCTCAGCGTGTGATCACGGCCGATGGGCGATGACGGGTGGCGAAGCGACGTGCGCGTGCCGTTACTGGATACAGCACACCGGGAGCAGGAACCGGTCCAGGAGGATGCCGATGCAGTGGTGGGACAGCTATCGAGCCGTCTACGGCACGGAGCTCCGCGCTGAGGCCATGGTGCTCGCCGACCACGGCTGGGCGGTCGTCCCGGGCACGTTCCCGCAGGGCGAGGTGTGGAGCGGCTGCTCCGACGCCTCCCAGGACGGTCCGTGCCCGGTCCTCGACGACTGGGCGCGCCGGGCGTCGACCGACTGCGACCAGATCGCCGACTGGTGGTCCGGCCTGCCGTACTCGATCCTGCTACCGACCGGGCTGACCTTCGACGTGCTCGAGGTCCCCGCCACGGTCGGCCGGCGCGCCGCCGCCGTGCTGCGCGCGGTCGGCGTCCCGGTGCCGATCGCGGCGACCCCGACCGGCGAGTGGCTGTTCCCCGTCGGCGCGGGCGAGCCCCTGCGGCCCGACCTCGCCGAGCGCGCGGGCATCGTCCTGCACGGGCGCGGCAGCTGGTTCGCCGCGCCGCCCTCGACCCACCCGCAGGGATCGGTGCACTGGCGGGTCCGCCCCGCCGCGTGCGGCTGGGCCCTGCCCGACCCGTTCCGCGTCCAGGACGCGCTGGCCGAGGCCGTCGCCCAGCGTCCGGCCGTCGCCGGCGGCGGGTCGACCTACCGCCTCGCCACCGTCGCCACCGGGGTCCGCTCCTAGCGCTCCCGCCGACGACACCACCACAACTACACACACTTCGGGTCCCCTCGGGGCGACGCCGGACCAGCGAGGCCACCACGAGCCGCGCGCCCGCCGCCCCACCCGGACCACCGAAGGCCGACGCGCCGGTCCACCCGTCGCGACCGGCCGACGGTCCGGGCCAGGGGAGGACCCCGCGGCGGTGGGCCGCGCGCGACCGAGTCGCCCACCGCCGCCACAAACCGCGCCGCAGGCCGGGTCGAGACGCTCCTCGGCCTGCGGCGTGACAGACCTCGCCGCGGGTCGGGCGGACCCCGAACCCCCGACCCGCGGCGGAGCCCAAGCCCCCGGCTTCGCAGCGAACGCGCTGTTCGCTGCCTCGACGCGTCCGAACTCCCCGCTCGCGTCGCCGTCAGCCCTCCGCCAGCCGCCCCAGCACCGCGTCGAGGACGAGGATCGCGCCCGCCTTGTCGAGCGGGTCGTTGCCGTTCCCGCACTTCGGCGACTGCACGCACGACGGGCACCCCGAGGGGCACTCGCAGTCCGAGATCGCCGCCCGGGTCGCCGCCAGCCACTCCCGCAGCGCCTCGTGCGCCCGGTCGGCGAACCCCGCGCCGCCGGGGTGGCCGTCGTGCACGAAGACGGTCGGGTGCCCGGTGTCGGGGTGCAGGGCCGTCGACACGCCGCCGATGTCCCAGCGGTCGCAGGTCGCCACGAGCGGGAGCAGCCCGATCGCCGCGTGCTCGGCGGCGTGCAGCGCGCCCGGCCACTGCGCGGGCTCGAGCCCCGCGCGCAAGAGCGCCGACTCGGTGAGCGTGTACCAGACCGCCCGCGTCCGCAGCGATCGCGCCGGCATGTCCAGCGGCGTCGAGTCCAGCACCCGCCCGGAGGGGAGCTTGCGCAGGTAGCCGACCACCTGCTCGGTCACCTCGACCGAGCCCAGGCAGACCTGCAGCTCGCCGAAGCCCGCGCACTGCTCGGTCTCCTCCACCGAGATGTCGATCACCGTCCGGGCCTGGGTCGTCCACTCCGGGTCCTCGGCGTGCACGTGCGCCAGGCCTTCGTCGAGGTCGAGCGTGTCGACCACGTAGCTCTCGCCCTGGTGCAGGTGCACCGCGCCCGGATGGACGGTCGCGGGCGCGGTCCCGGGGTCGACGGTGCCGAGCATGCGCCCGGTCTCGGACTCGACCAGCACGACCTGCTCACCGCCGCTGCCCCGGATGTCGACGCCGGCGTGCGGCCGGTCGGTGGGGTGCGACCAGAACCAACCGCCGCGCCGGCGCCGCAGCAGCCCCTCGGCCACGAGGTCGTCGACCACGGAGAGCGCGGCGTCGCCCCCGAGCAGAGACACGTCCTCCCGCGTCAACGGGATCTCCGACGCCGCGCACGCCAGGTGCGGCGCGAGAACGTACGGGTTGGTCGGGTCGAGCACGCAGCGCTCGAGCGGCGCGCCGAGCATCGCCTGCGGGTGGTGCACGAGGTAGGTGTCGAGCGGGTCGTCGCGGGCCACGAGCACGACGAGCGCGTCGTCCCCCGAGCGCCCGGCGCGTCCCGCCTGCTGCCAGAACGACGCCCGCGTCCCCGGGAACCCGGCGACGACGACGGCGTCGAGACCCGCGATGTCGACCCCGAGCTCGAGCGCGTTCGTCGTCGCCACGCCGCGCAGTGCCCCGGTGAGCAGCGCCTGCTCCAGCTCCCGGCGCTCCTCGGGGAGATAGCCGGCCCGGTACGCGGCCACCTGGGACGCCAGCGCCGGATCCACCTCCGACAGCACCCGCCGCGCCCCCAGCGCGGTCAGCTCCGCTCCGCGCCGCGACCGGACGAACGCCAGCGACCGGGCCCCTTCGAGCACGAGGTCGGCGAGCATCCGCGCGGTCTCGGCGCCCGCCGAGCGCCGCACGGGCGCCCCGTTCTCGCCGGTGACCTCGTCGAGCAGCGGCGGCTCCCACAGCGCGACGGCCCGCGCCCCGCGCGGCGACCCGTCGTCGGTGACCTCCACCACGTCCAGCCCGGTCAGCACCGAGGCCGAGGCGGCGGGCTCGGACACCGTCGCCGAGGCGAGCACGAACGTCGGGTGCGCGCCGTAGCGCGCGCAGACCCGCCGGAGTCGCCGCATGAGCAACGCCACATGCGAGCCGAAGAGCCCGCGGTAGGAGTGGCACTCGTCGATCACGACGTAGCGCAGGCGGCGCAGGAACGTCGTCCAGCGACCGTGCCGCGGCAGGACGCCGCGGTGGAGCATGTCGGGGTTGGTGAACACCCAGTTGGCGTGCTGGCGGACCCAGTCGCGCTCGGGGATCGGGGTGTCGCCGTCGTAGGACGCGGCGCGCACGCCGTCGACGCGCAGATCGTGGACGGTGCGCAGCTGGTCGGCGCCCAGCGCCTTGGTCGGCGAGAGGTACAGGGCGGTCGCGCGCGGGTCCGTGTGCAGGCGTGTGATCACCGGCAGCTGGTAGGCCAGCGACTTTCCCGAGGCGGTGCCCGTCGAGACGACGACGTGCTCGCCGGCCCAGGCGTGCTCGGCGGCGGCGACCTGGTGGCCCCACGGCCGCTCGACGCCCCGCGCGAGGAACGGGGCGCGCACCGCCTCCGGGACCCACTCGGGCCAGCCGGTGGTGCGTCCGTCGCGCGCCGGGACGATCTCGGCGTGGGTCAGCGGGCTCTCGCCGGACGGGGTGCCGGCGAGCACGCGACGCAGCAGCTGGGCGCCGCGGGTCTCGCCGGAGAGCACCTCGACGTCACCGGAGAGCCCCACGCGCTCCGACCCTGACACAGCCCTCCCACCCCCGCTCTCGTTCGTGAAAGAAACACACCTCACAGCGTCCGGGGGAACTGCCGTGCGACCAGGTGACACGCACCTCCTACACTGCGGCACCTGTCCACCACCCGGTGTCGTCGGGTCGGTGGCCTGAATCATCACGCGCCGCAGCCGCCGCGAGGCCTGGCGAGGCGCGTCGTAGGAAGTGCCAACCGGGAGGCTGGATGCAAGCGTCCGTCCTCGCCGCGGGGATCTCGTTCTCCGCCGGCGACAACATCGTGGTCGTCGTGGTGGCGGTGGTGGCCGTCATCGCGCTGGTCATCGGCGTCGTGCTGCGCCAGCAGGTCCTGGCGGCCGACGAGGGCACGCAAGGGATGCGTGACATCGGCCGCGCGGTGCAGGAGGGCGCGAGCGCCTTCCTCACGCGCCAGTTCAAGACGCTCGCGCCGTTCATCGTCGTGGTCTTCCTCGTGCTCTTCGCCCTGCCGGCGAACAGCACGGGCGAGCTGATCGGGCGGTCGGTGGCCTTCGTCGTCGGCGCCCTGTTCTCCATGGCCATCGGCGCGCTGGGCATGAACCTCGCGACCCAGGCCAACATCCGCGTCGCCGCGGCGGCCAACGAGCCCGGCGGGCGCGACAAGGGCGCGAAGATCGCGTTCCGCACCGGCGGCGTGGTCGGCATGGCCACCGTCGGCCTCGGCCTCCTGGGCGCGGCGATCGTCGTGCTGATCTTCGTCGAGGAGGCCCCGCGCGTCCTCGAGGGCTTCGGTCTCGGTGCCGCCCTGCTCGCCATGTTCATGCGTGTCGGCGGCGGCATCTTCACCAAGGCCGCGGACGTCGGCGCCGACCTCGTCGGCAAGGTCGAGCAGAACATCCCCGAGGACGACCCCCGCAACGCCGCCACCATCGCGGACAACGTGGGCGACAACGTCGGTGACTGCGCCGGCATGGCCGCGGACCTCTTCGAGTCCTACGCCGTCACGCTGGTCGCCGCGCTGATCCTGGGCTCGGTCGCGTTCGGCACGCTGGGCCTGACGTTCCCGCTGATCATCCCGGCGATCGGTGTCCTCACCGCCATCGTCGGTGTGTTCATCACCCGCACCCGCGAGGGCGAGAACGCGCTGCGCGCCATCAACCGCAGCTTCTACATCTCGGCGATCATCTCGATCATCGCCTGCTCGTTCGCGGCGTTCTACTACCTGCCGTCGAGCTTCGCGGAGCTGCCCGGCGTCGACGCCGACCGCATCGGCGACCTCGCCGTCGCCGGCAACCCGCAGGTCATCGCCGCCGTCGCCGTGGTCATCGGCATCGTGCTCGCGATCATCATCCTGTCGCTGACGGGCTACTACACCGGCACCGAGACCCAGCCGGTCAAGGACGTCGGCACGAGCTCGCTCACCGGTGCCGCGACGGTCATCCTCGCCGGCATCTCGGTCGGCTTCGAGTCGGCGGTCTACACCGCGATCGTCATCGGCGCGGCCGTGTACGGCGCGTTCCTGCTCTCGGGCTCCGTGTTCGTCGCCCTGTTCGCCGTGGCCCTCGCGGGCACCGGGCTGCTGACCACGGTCGGCGTCATCGTCGCCATGGACACCTTCGGTCCGGTCTCCGACAACGCGCAGGGCATCGCCGAGATGTCCGGTGACGTCGAGGGCGCCGGCGCCGACATCCTCACCGAGCTGGACGCGGTCGGGAACACGACCAAGGCGATCACCAAGGGCATCGCCATCGCCACCGCGGTGCTCGCCGCGACGGCGCTGTTCGGGTCGTACAACGACGCGATCACCCAGGCCTACAGCGAGGCGGGCCAGGCGATCGGCGACATCTACAACATCACCGCCCCGAACATCCTGGTCGGCGTCCTCATCGGCGCGGCCGTCGTGTTCATGTTCTCGGGTCTCGCGGTCAACGCCGTGTCCCGCGCGGCGGGCGCCGTGGTGTACGAGGTGCGCCGCCAGTTCAACTCGATCCCCGGGATCATGCAGTACCGCGGCGGCCAGGGTGAGGGTCGTCCGGAATACGGCAAGGTCGTCGACCTCTGCACGCGCGACGCCCTGCGCGAGCTGGCCACCCCCGGCCTGCTCGCCATCCTCGCCCCGATCGCCGTCGGCTTCGGCCTCGGCGTCGGCCCGCTCGCGGGCTACCTCGGCGGCGCGATCGCCGCGGGCACGCTGATGGCGGTGTTCCTGGCCAACTCCGGTGGTGCCTGGGACAACGCCAAGAAGCTCGTCGAGGACGGCAACCACGGCGGCAAGGGCTCCGACGCCCACGAGGCGACGATCATCGGTGACACCGTCGGTGACCCGTTCAAGGACACCGCCGGCCCGTCGATCAACCCGCTGATCAAGGTCATGAACCTGGTGTCGGTGCTGATCGCCCCGGCCGTCGTGGCCCTCTCGGTCGGCGTGGACGCCAACCCGGCGGTCCGCATCACCATCGCCGTCGTCGCGCTCATCGGGATCGCGGTCGCGATCTACGTGTCGAAGCGCCGCTCGACGGCGATCGCCGACTCCAACCAGGACGCGGCGGCTCCCGCCCAGGCCTGACGGGCGAGGCAGTTACTGAGCGAAGGGCCCCTTCGGTCGATCTGGTCGACCGGAGGGGCCCTTCGCTCGTCTCACGGGGCGGGACTCACCACGGGATCTCGCCGTCCCGGTCGAGGAAGCGTCCCGACGGTCCCGTGGTGTCGGTGACGGCCGCGACGATGGCGTCGGTCCCCTCCGCGAGGGTCTGCGTGCCCTGGAACGCGTTGAGGTTCGTCGCGGTCCAGCCGGGGTTGACGACGGTGACGACGACGTCGGCGAGCGTCTTCGCGTAGAGCACCGAGATCATGTTCAGCGCCGCCTTCGACGACGGGTACGCGAGGTGCGGGTAGCGCTCCCACCGTCCGGCGTTCATGTCCTGCAGCGAGCCGAGGCTCGAGGAGACCATCACCAGCCGCGGGTGCGTGCCCCGGCGCAGCAGCGGCAGGAAGGCGTGGGTGACGCGCACCGGCCCCAGCACGTTCGTCTCGTACACCGCGCGCAGGTCCTCGGCCGTGGTGTCGGCGGGCGCGATCTCGCGCTCGGCCCCGGCGATGCCCGCGTTGTTGACCAGGACGTCGAGGGTCTCGACGGCGTCCTGCACCTCCTTCACCGCCGCGGCGACCGACGCGTCGTCGGTGACGTCGAGGGCGATCGGGCGGATGTCCGTCCCGTCCGGGATCGCCAGCGACGCCGGCTCGCGGCAGCCGGCGAGGACCGTCCAGCCCTGCTCGGCCAGCCGGCGGGCGGCCTCGAGGCCCAGGCCGCGCGAGGCTCCGGTGATCAGTGCGGTGCTCATGGGCCCACGGTGCGCCGCGCCGTGGTCGACGGACAGGGAGGGCGGACCCGGGGACCGGCGGTACCAGGATCGACAGCGGCGATCGGGGCACTCTGGAACCATGTCCCGCGGTGACCCGACCGAGCTCGCGGCGGCCCTGCGCCAGTGGCGCGAGCGCCTCGCCCCGGCCGATGCGGGCGTGCCGGCCGGGCCGCGCCGGCGCACCCCGGGGCTGCGCCGCGAGGAGGTGGCCCAGCTCGCCGGGGTGTCCGTCGACTACGTGGTGCGCCTCGAGCAGGGCCGCGGCCCGCACCCGTCGTCGTCGGTGCTGGGGGCGCTCGCCCGCGCGCTGCGGCTGTCGACGCCGGAGACGCGGCACCTGTTCGACCTCGCCGGCGTCGAGACGCCCGGCGCGGGCCAGATCGTCGACGTCGTGCGGCCGAGCGTGCTGCGCCTGCTCGACCGCATGCACGACCTGCCGGCCGATGCTCGTCGACGCCCGCAGCACCCTGCTGGCCTGGAACCCGCTGCTCGAGGCGCTGTACGGCGACCTCTCGGCGATCCCGCGCGACCGGCGCAACCTGACCTGGATGCGCTTCGGACCCCGCGGCGGCGAGGCCCGCGCGCTCGTGGTCGACGAGGACGGCAGCCGCGAGCGCCTCGACCGGCTGTCCGTCGCGCACACGCGGGCGGCGCTGGGCCGCTACCCGGACGACGCCGTCCTGCGGGGTCTCGTCGACTCGCTGAAGCGGACGAACCCGATCTTCGCCGAGCTGTGGGCGCAGCGTCCCGTCGAGGACCGGCGCGTCGACCGGAAGTCCTTCGAGGTGCCCGGCGTCGGCCGGCTCACGCTCGACTGCGAGTCCCTCGATGTCCCGGGCGACGACCAGCGCCTCGTCGTCTACTCCGCGGTCCCGGGCAGCCACGACGCGGAGCTGCTCGACCTCCTGCGCGTGGTGGGTCTGCAGACCGTCTGAGCCTCGCTTGCGCCGTTCGTTCGAACGCATGTTCTAGGCTCCGCGGCCGTGGGGCAGCTGTCGTTCTGGTCGGCGGACGCCCTGCCGCGCGCCCTGACGGATCTCGAGGGGCTGCTCTGCGGGCCGGGGCGCGCGGAGATCTTCGGCCGGGGCTCGGCGGCGCGGCTGACGGTCGTGCTGGGGCCCGAACCGGAGCCGGAGCCCGAGGAGGAGGACGAGGACGACGGGGACGCCGAGGCCTCGGACGACACGCCCGAACCCGATCCGGTCCCCGACGACCTCGATCCGGTGCCCGACATCGACCCGGACGAGCTCGCCCACCTCGACCTCGACCCCCACGAGATCGCGGCCCTGCTGGGGCGAGCCGGCGGATTTCCTGACACCCAACGCGAGCGTGGCCGCCGGGCTGACATCCCCGAGCACGCCGGCGTGTCGCCGGAGCGAGCATGTGGCGATCCTGGCGTCGGACGCCAGCGAAGCCGCATCGCTCGCACGGCGGAGGCCGACCACCCCCTCGTGACGTGGCGCGTGCGGGCCCTGTGCTGCGCGCTGCGGGCGCGCGGGGTGCCCGCCGAGGTCGGGCGTGCCGAGGACGGGCGACCGGAGGTGCGCACGGCGTTCCGCGCCGATCTGGTGGACCTCGCCAGGGCCTGGACCTGCGGCGGGGGAATGAAGCACGTGCCCGACGGGTTCGTGCTCGACGGACCCCGGTTGCGGCTGTGGGTGCTGGCCGCCGGGGCGCTGGACGGCAAGGCGTACACGCTCGGGCTCGACCCCGACGCGCCGGGATCGGGTGACCGTCTGCTCACGGCGAGTCGTCACGCGGGGCTCGGCGCGACCCTGGCGGGTGCGGCGCGGACGCCGGTCCTGCGTATCGTCGGGAGGCGACGGCACGGTCGGCTCGGCGAGCTGCTGGGTCGGCCGCCCCGCGATCTGGCCGACGGCGTCTGGCCGGTGTGAGCCCGGCGACACCGCCCCGCGAACCACCCGCACGGTCCCGCGACCAGCACCGATCGGTCCCGTAACGGGGGCGTTCGGAGATCCGATGAGTACCGTCACCACCCTCGTGCCACGGCATCGACACCGGTCGCGCCTGGCGCAGAGGACACCGTGAGGCACACTGGCGGCGAGTGGCGACCCGCCATGAGTACGACGAGACGAGGCATGCCCGTGGCACCGACGAAGGGCTCGACGACGGCACGCAGCGCGACCACCGAGGCCGAGACCCCGACCGAGAACGGGTCGACGGCCGGCGGTGGCACGCGCGCGAAGTCCGGCGCCAAGTCCTCGGGGGGCGGCAAGAAGACCGGTCGCGGCGGCGCGACGCCCGCCGGCGACGGCGGTCGCCGACTGGTGATCGTCGAGTCCCCGGCGAAGGCCCGCAAGATCGCCGACTACCTGGGCTCGCGGTACATCGTGGAGTCCAGCCGCGGCCACATCCGCGACCTCCCGCGGGGCGCGGCCGACGTGCCGGCCAAGTACAAGGGCGAGGCGTGGGCCCGGCTGGGCGTCGACGTCGACAACTCCTTCGAGCCGCTCTACATCGTGACGCCGGACAAGAAGTCGACGGTCACCGAGCTCAAGGAGGCCCTCAAGGAGGTCGACGAGCTCTACCTCGCGACGGACGGCGACCGCGAGGGCGAGGCCATCGCCTGGCACCTCCTCGAGACGCTCAAGCCCAAGGTGCCGGTCCGGCGCATGGTGTTCCACGAGATCACCGAGTCGGCGATCCAGGCGGCCGCCGCCAATCCCCGCGACCTCGACCAGGACCTCGTCGACGCGCAGGAGACCCGGCGCATCCTCGACCGGCTCTACGGCTACGAGGTCAGCCCCGTGCTGTGGAAGAAGGTCATGCCGAAGCTCTCGGCGGGCCGGGTGCAGTCGGTGGCGACCCGCGTCATCGTCGAGCGCGAGCGCGAGCGGATGGCGTTCGTGTCGGCCGGCTACTGGGGCATCGACGCGCAGCTGCGGGCGACCGAGAGCAAGGACGACCAGGCCCCGCGCACCTTCAAGGCGACGCTGACCAACGTCGCCGGCCAGCGTGTGGCGACGGGGCGCGACTTCGACTCGCGCGGCGTGCTCAAGACCGACGACGTCCTGCGCCTCGACGAGGCCAGCGCCCGTCGTCTCGCCGAGGGGCTGACCGGCCGGGACCTCGCGGTCGCGTCGGTCGAGGAGAAGCCCTACACGCGCAAGCCGTACCCGCCGTTCATGACCTCGACCCTCCAGCAGGAGGGCGGGCGCAAGCTGCGGTTCTCGGCCGAGCGGACGATGCGCACCGCGCAGCGCCTGTACGAGAACGGCTACATCACCTACATGCGCACGGACTCCACGACGCTGTCCGACACGGCGATCAACGCCGCGCGCAGCCAGGCCCGCGACCTCTACGGCCAGGAGAACGTCGCCGAGAAGCCGCGCCAGTACACGCGCAAGGTCAAGAACGCGCAGGAGGCGCACGAGGCGATCCGGCCGGCGGGGGAGTCGTTCCGGACCCCGGGCCAGGTCGCGAACGAGCTCTCAGGAGACGAGTTCCGCGTCTACGAGCTGATCTGGCAGCGCACGATCGCGAGCCAGATGCGCGACGCGCGCGGCACCACGATGAGCGTGCGGATCACCGGCACGGCCGCGACCGGCGAGGAGTGCACCTTCTCCGCGTCCGGGCGCACCATCACCTTCCCCGGGTTCCTGCGCGCCTACGTCGAGACCGTCGACGAGGAGGCCGGCGGCGAGGCCGACGACGCCGAGCGCCGCCTGCCGCGCCTGGCCGAGGGCGACGCCTGCGCCGCCGACGAGCTGACCCCCGAGGGGCACAGCACCAACCCGCCGGCGCGCTACACCGAGGCCAGCCTGGTCAAGACGCTCGAGGAGCGCGGCATCGGCCGTCCCTCGACCTACGCGTCGATCATCAACACGATCCAGGAACGCGGCTACGTCTGGAAGAAGGGCAGCGCGCTCGTCCCCAGCTGGATCGCGTTCGCCGTGATCGGGCTGATGGAGCAGCACTTCGGGCGCCTCGTCGACTACGACTTCACCGCCGCGCTCGAGGACGAGCTCGACGCCATCGCCGCCGGCGACGCCCAGCGCGAGACGTGGCTGTCGCACTTCTACTTCGGCGCGAACGGCAACGGCGCGAACGGCAACGGCAACGGCAAGAGCTCGCACGGCGAGGGCGTCGAGGCGTCGATGTCGAACCTCGGCGGGCTCAAGAAGCTCGTCGGGGACAAGCTTGAGGGCATCGACGCCCGCGAGGTCAACTCGCTGCGGATGTTCGCCGACGACCAGGGGCGCGACGTCGTCGTGCGCGTCGGGCGCTACGGGCCCTACCTCGAGCGGATCGTCAGCGAGGACGGTGAGGAGAAGTCGCAGCGGGCCAACCTGCCGGACGACCTGCCGCCGGACGAGCTCGACCTGGCGCTCGCCGAGGAGCTGTTCTCGACCCCGCAGGAGGGTCGCTCGCTCGGCACCGACCCCGAGTCGGGCCACGAGGTCCTCGCCAAGGAGGGCCGCTTCGGGCCCTACGTCACCGAGGTGCTGCCCGAGGGCGCCAAGGAGAAGCCGCGCACCGGCTCGCTGTTCAAGTCGATGACGCTGTCGGAGATCACGCTCGAGGACGCGCTGAAGCTGCTCAGCCTCCCGCGCGTCGTCGGCAAGGACCCCGACTCGGGCGAGGAGATCACCGCCCAGAACGGGCGCTACGGGCCCTACCTCAAGAAGGGCAAGGACTCCCGGTCGCTGGACAGCGAGGAGAAGCTGTTCACGGTGACTCTGGAGGAGGCCCAGAAGCTCTACGCCCAGCCCAAGCAGCGCGGGCGGGCCGCGGCGAAGCCGCCGCTCAAGGAGCTCGGCAAGGACCCGGCCTCGGGTGAGCCGATGGTCGTCAAGGACGGCCGGTTCGGGCCCTACGTCACCGACGGCACGGGCGTGAACGCCTCGCTGCGCAAGGGTGACGACGTCGAGACGCTCACCGACGAGCGGGCCGCCGAGCTGCTGGCCGAGAAGCGCTCGAAGGACGGCGTGAAGCCGGGCGCCAAGAAGGCACCGGCGAAGAAGGCCCCGGCGAAGAAGGCGCCCGCCAAGAGCGGGGCGGCCAAGAAGACGACGGCCAAGACGGGCACCGGCACGAAGCGCGGCACGCCCACCAGCTGATCCCCGTGATCTGACGAGGCCGGACCCGTGTCCCGAGGACACGGGTCCGGTCCGCGTCAGGCGACCTGCGCGGCCCCGCTGCGCGCCATCTGCCGGCCGGCGTCGCCGGCGAGCTCGTGGGCGCGGGCGCGCACCTGGTCGGCGAGCGGGCGCAGCTCGGCCATCGCCGGCACGGTCTCGGCGAGCGTCAGCTCGGCCTCGACGAGGGTGACGTCGCCGCCCCAGACGTCGGCGAGGATGCGCACGATCCAGCCGGTGGCGTGGTCCCAGCCCTCGCGCGGGGTGCCCTCGCCGTAGCCGCCGCCGCGCGCGATCACCAGCGTCACCGGCTTGCCGGCCAGCGGCGAGGTGCCCGGGGCGAAGCGGGGGTCGGTGATGAGCAGGTCGATCCACATCTTGAGCTGCTGCGACACCCCGAAGTTGTAGAGCGGCGTCGCGATGACCAGGGCGTCCGCCTCCTCGACCTCGTCGGCGAGGCGCGCGGCGAGGTCGACGGCGGCGCGCTGGTCGTCGCTGCGCTGGTCCTCCGGCGTGAAGCCCGCGAGCGCGGCGGACGGCCAGGCGTCGGCGGGGACGGGGTCGGTCCGCAGGTCGCGGCGGACGACGGCGCCCTCGGGGTGCTGGTCGAGGTAGGCCCGCTCGAGCGTGTCGGCGACCTCGCGGCTCACCGAGCCCTCGGCGCGGATGCTGCTGTCGAGACGGAACAGGGTCACGGGATCCTCCGGGATGAGCAGAACGAGCTGTCACCAAGATGTTCTGCTCGACAGACGTTCTTGTCAACAGACGTGCTCGCCAGCCGCTAGTCTGTGCGCATGACCACTCCGCGCGTCGAGGCCGACCTGGGCTGGGCCCTGGGCCGGGTGGCGCGTGCCCACCTGCGCACCGCGCAGGACGTGGTTTCCGGCCTGCCCGGCGGCCCGCGCGGCTACCAGGTGCTGGCGGGACTGGCGGAAGGGCCGCCGCGCACGCAGCTGGCGCTCGCGCGCACGCTCGGCGTCGACCGGACGGTCATGACCTACCTCCTCGACGAGCTCGAGGGCGCCGGCCTCGTCGAACGCCGCCCCGACCCGTCCGACCGGCGCGCGCGCCAGGTCCTGCTCACCGAGGTCGGCGGAGCACGGCTGTGCGACCTGGAGCGCCGTCTGCGCGGCGCTGAGGACGAGCTGCTCGCGCCGCTCGACCCCGCCGAGCGCGACCAGCTGCGCTCGCTGCTCCAGCGCCTCGCCGTCGGGGCCGACGGCGCGAGCGCGTGCCAGGTGGCCGCCGACATCCAGCAGATGCAGGGCGACGGCACCTGCTGAGTCGCGCTTCACGGCACGGGAGCCGTCCCCCGCTACCCTGCGGAACGAGCCGACGCGGGGGGTGGTCCGGATCGACGAGCAGCCGTCCGCGACGCACCGGATCCGCGGCGTGCTCGCCATCCGCCCGTTCCGCAGGCTGTGGGCCGTCACCGCGGTCGCGAGCTTCGGCGACTGGCTCTCGCTGCTCGCCCTGACCGCGCTCGCCACCCAGCTGACCAGCGGCTACCAGGCCCAGAGCTTCGCGCTCGGCGGCGTCGTCGCCACCAAGCTGCTGCCGGCGCTGTTCATGGCCCCGCTCGGCGGGGTGCTCGCCGACAAGTTCGACCGGCGCACGGTGATGGTCACGTGCGACGTCCTCAAGGCCCTGCTGTTCCTGTCGATCCCGCTGGTCGGGTCGCTGTGGTGGCTGTTCGCGGCGACGTTCCTCATCGAGCTGTGCGCGCTGTGCTGGATCCCGGCCAAGGACTCGTCGGTCCCCAACCTGCTCAAGCGTCCCGACCAGGTCGAGACCGCCAACCAGCTCTCCCTCGGGATGACCTACGGCGTCGCCGTCATCAGCGCCGCCGGGGTGTTCGCGCTGATCTCGAAGTCGGGCGCCGTCCTCGGCTGGCACCCGAGTCCCACCGCCACCGTGTACCTCGCGCTCGTCGTCAACGGCCTCGCCGCCCTGCTGACCGCGGCCACCGTCGCCTTCCGCATCCCCGAGATCTCGGGACGGAGCGCCGAGCGCCGCGCGGCCGCCCCGGGCCTGCTCGCGATGCTGCGCGACGGCGCCCAGTTCGTGTCCACGACGCCGCTGGTGCGCGGCCTGGTGGTCGGCATCGTCGGGGCCTTCGCGGCCGGCGGGGCGGTCATCGCGAGCGCCCGGCTCTACGCGACGAGCCTCGGCGGCGGGGACGCGGCGTACTCGGTGCTGTTCATCGCGCTGTTCACCGGGCTCGCGCTCGGGATGGCGCTGGTGCCGCGGTTCTCCCGGCGGATACCCCACCACCGCCTGTTCGGCGTGGCCATCGTCGGCGCCGGGACCTCGCTGCTCGCCGTCGCCGTGGCGTGGCACCTCTACCTCGCCCTCGCCGCCGTCGTCCTCGTCGGCGTCTTCGCGGGCACCGCGCTGCTCACCGGGCTGACGATCATCGGCGCGCAGGTCGAGGACGCGGTGCGCGGCCGGGTCGTGGCGTTCGTGCAGTCGATCGTGCGCGTCGACCTGCTGGCGTCGATGTCGGTGGTGCCGCTGCTGGTCGGGCTCGTGCAGTCGCGGACGCTGACGCTGTTCGGGGAGACCGGACAGGTCGACGGCACGCGGTTCGTGCTCTTCGGCGCCGGGCTCCTCGCCGCGGCCGTCGGCGTGCTCGCCTACCACCAGATGAACGACCGGCTGCCGGCGGCGGAGCGCGCGCAGGCCTGAGCTACGACGTCGCCGGCACCGCGATGTCCGTGACGGCGTCGGCGAGCTCGTCGGGCCGGTCGAGCATCGAGAACGTCCGGGCACCCTGGAGGACGCGCACCTCGGCGCGGGGCAGCGCGGCCGCGAGCCGGTGGGCGTCGTTGAGGGGGAAGAAGGCGTCGTCGGCCGACCACGCGATCAGCGCCGGCACCGTGACCTCGCCGAGCCGGGCCGCGACGTCGAGCGAGGTCTGCCGATCCAGCGAGAATGTGAGGCGGCGCAGGTCCTCGGCGACGCCCGGGTCGCCGAGCACCGGGCGGACCCACTCGGTGGCCAGGGGCTCGACGTCCGCGTGGGCCAGGCCGCCGTACGCGCGGCGCCGGACGATCTCGAGCGCGAGCGGCTTCACGGCGGCGCGCCAGGTCGTCGGGTTGCGCGAGGCCAGGACGAAGGGCTTGAGGATCGGCGGCGGGAAGTGCTCAAACGCGTCGCAGCTGGTCAGCACCAGGGCGCCGAGCCGCTCGCCGTGGTGGACGGCGACGAGCTGGGAGACGAGGCCGCCGGTGTCGTTGCCGACGAGCACGACGTCGGAGAGGCCGAGCGCCTCGAGGAACCCGCCGATGGTGGCCGCGACGCCGGGCAGCGTGGCGTCGGCGCCGGGGCGCAGCGGGGTGCGGTGGGCGCCGAGGGGCCAGGTCGGGGCGAGGCAGCGCAGTCCTCGGGCGGCCAGCCGCTCGGCGAGCGGGGCCCAGAGCTCCTGGCCCATCGCGTAGCCGTGGACGAACACCACGGGGCGTCCGGTGTCGGGTCCGGTCTCGTCGTAGTGGATCGTCGTGTGGTCGAGCTCGACGGTGGGCATGGTGTCCTCCCGTAGTTCCGTGCAGGCTGTACGCAAACTTACCGGCAGGATGTATGGAAGTGAAGAGGCGCACGCAGGAGGAGCGGTCCACGGCGACCCGCGAGGCCCTGAAGGCGGCCGCCCGGCACCTGTGGGCCGCGCGCGGGTACGTCGACGTCGGCACGCCCGAGATCGCCGCCGAGGCCGGGGTGACGCGCGGCGCGATGTACCACCAGTTCGCCGACAAGACCGCGCTCTTCCTCGCCGTCCTCGAGGACGTCGAGGAGCGCGTGATGGCCGACCTCGCCGAGGCCGTCGTCGCGGCGGGGGCCCGGACCCCGGCGTCGGCCCTGCGCGCAGCGCTCGACGCCTGGCTGACCATCTGCGTCGACCCCGAGGTGCGCCAACTGGTCCTGCTCGACGCGCCGAGCGTGCTGGGCTGGCGGCGCTTCCGCGAGCTCACCGCGCACTACAGCCTCGGCATGACCGAACAGCTCCTGCGCGCCGCGGTCGACGCCGGCCAGCTCGCGGACCAGCCGTTGCGCCCGCTCGCCCACGTCCTCATCGGTGCGCTCGACGAGGGAGCCATGGTGATCGCCGACGCCGACGACGAGGAGCGCGCCCGCCGCGAGGTCCGCGAGGTGCTGCTGCGACTCCTCGACGGGCTCCTCGTCGACCCCGGATGATGCCCGGGTGCTCCTGATCGGCGGCAGCACCCGCGCCGCGTCGACCACCTCCGCGGTCCTGCGGACCGCCCGCGACCTCGACGCGGGCGCGGTGCTCTACGACGAGCTCACCGCCCTTCCCCACTTCGACCCCGACGACGACCGCGAGCCCCTGCCGCCCACGGTGGAGCGGCTGCGCGCGGCGATCCACGCCGCCGACGCCGTCCTGTTCTGCACCCCGGAGTACGCGGGCGCGCTGCCCGGCTCGTTCAAGAACCTGCTCGACTGGACGGTCGGCGACGCCACGCCCGGCTCGATCTACCGCAAGCCGGTGGCGTGGATCAACGCGTCCTCCTCCGGGACCGGTGCGCGCGGTGCCCACGACTCCCTCGCGACCGTCCTGGGCTACGTCGGCGCCGACGTCGTCGCCGACGCGTGCGTCCGCATCCCGGTCGGGCGCGACGCGGTCGGGACGGACGGGCTCGTCACCGACCCGGAGCTGCGCGCCCGCATCGGCGACGTCCTCGCGACGCTGAGGGCTGCCGCCACGTGAGTGATCTGGGTCGTCATGACGACCCAGATCACTCACGTGGCGAAGCCGTCGGGCCGGTGGGGCATCATCGACGGCGTGAGCGTGTGGTCGCAGGTCGTCGGTCAGCCCGCCGCGGTGGCCGAGCTGCAGGCCGCGGCCGAGCGCGCCGCCGGGGTGCGCTTCTCCGACGAGCTCGACGACGGCGCGGCCGGGCCCGGCGCCGGCATGACGCACTCCTGGCTCTTCACCGGCCCGCCCGGCTCGGGACGGTCGGTGGCGGCGCGGGCGTTCGCGGCGGCGTTGCAGTGCCCCCACCAGGGCTGCGGCGAGTGCTCCGCCTGCCACACGGTCATGGCCGGCACCCACGCCGACGTCCGCGAGATCGTCCCCGAGGGTCTGTCGATCAAGGTCGACGAGGTGCGGACCACCATCGACATCGCCGCTCGCCGCCCCACCACCGCGCGCTGGCAGATCGTCATCGTCGAGGACGCCGACCGCCTCACCGAGCAGGCCTCGAACGCGCTGCTCAAGTCGGTGGAGGAGCCCGCGGAGCGCACGGTCTTCCTGCTCTGCTGCCCGTCGGAGCACCCCGACGACATCTCGGTGACCATCCGCTCCCGCTGTCGCATCGTCCGTCTGCGCAGTCCGGCGCCGGAGGCGATCGCCGCGGTGCTCGTCGAGCGCGACGGCATCCCCGAGGCCGACGCGACGTGGGCGGCCTCGGTGTGCGGCGGCCACATCGGCCGGGCGCGGCGCCTCGCGCGCGTGCCCGAGGCCCGCGAGGAGCGCGACGCCGTCCTCGCCCTGCCCCGCGCGCTGCGCTCGCCCGCCGACGCCTTCGCGGCGTCGGACGCCATGGTCGGCGCGGCCGAGACCGAGGCGGCTGCCCTCGCGGCCTCCCGCGACGAGGCCGAGCGCGAGGAGCTCGCCGTCTCCCTGGGCGCCGGCGGCACGGGCAAGGGCACCGCGCAGGCCCAGCGGTCGGCGCGCGCGGCGGAGAAGGACCTCGAGAAGAAGCAGAAGTCGCGCCTGACCCGCACCAAGCGCGACGCTCTCGACCGCGCCCTCGTCGACCTCGCCGGCTACTACCGCGACGTCCTCGTCCGCGGCGTCGGCGCGTCGGTCACCTCGACCCACCCCGACCGCGCCACCGAGATCGGCAACGCCGCCCGCGACAACACGCCCGAGTCGTCCCTGCGCCGCCTCGAGGCAATCCTGGCCTGCCGCGACGCCCTCGCCGCGAACGTGAAGCCCGAGATCGCCATCGACGCGCTCGTCACGGCGCTGCGGGCCGGCTGAGCCTCTCCCGCAGCCCCGCGGCCAGGCCGGCGATCGTCAGGGCGTCGAACGCACCGCCGACCGTCTCCGCGAGCCGGACGTGACGCACCGGCCCGAGGCGCAGCCGCAGCAGGACCCGCGTGCCGCCGGACACTGGCCGGAGCGTGATCGACCAGGACACGTCGGTCCGCCCCCGCCGCGACCGGTACACGAGCACGTGCGGCGGGTCGATCTCGTCGACGACGAAGACCTCGTCGCGGCCGCCGTAGTCCGGGATGACGTCGCCGGGGGCGAGGTGCTGCCAGCGCTCGACGATCCGCACGGCGGCGTGCCGCCGGCGCGGGACGAGGCGCTCGGCGCGGGCGGGCAGGTACCACCCCGCGCGGCGCTTGCCGAGCTGGACGATCCACGGCCAGACGACGTCGGGCTCGTGGGCGAGGGTGAACGCGCGGTCCATGACGATGTCGGCGGGCACGACGAGACCGTCGCCGCGGCGCGGCTCGCGCACCTCGGCGTCGGTGGCGGCGACGGCGTCGACGAGACCCACCGCGCCATCCTCGCGCCCGCGTCGTTCATCGGATACGGGTGGCGCGACGCCAAGTGATCAGGTTACGGTGTCGCCATGCCGGAATTTCGAAAAAACGGAATCACGGCGACGGCTCTCGCCTTCGCGCTGCTCCTGCCGGCCGCCTGCTCGTCGGGCGGCGAGACCGGGGGAGCCGCGGTGGACGTGCCCGCGGCGACGGTCCCCGCGAACCCGCCGCGCCCCGCGGACTGCGCGCCCGTGCCCCGCGCCGCCCCGACGACGGCCGACGGGTGGCTCGGCATCACGGCCACGAAACCCGACGACGTCGGCCTCGTGGTCGACGACGGCCGCGGCTCGGTCGTCTCGCACGCCCCCGACGCGCAGATGCCCATCGCGTCGGCGGCCAAGATCGTGCACGTCGCGGCCTACGGGCGCGCGGTGGCCGAGGGGCGGCTGCGTCCCGACGAGCAGGTCCGCGTCGGCGACTGGGAGAACTGGTACCTGGCCTCCGACGCGGGCGCCCACCCGGGTGCGCTGGACGCCCTCGGCATCCCCAGGAGCCCGGAGGGCACGGCTCTCGACCCGAACCGCACGGTGACCCTGCAGCAGATGGTCGCGTCGATGGTGCAGTTCAGCGACAACGCCGCCGCCGACTACCTGCGCGACCGCCTCGGCGACCAGGCGCTGATCGATGCCGCGGCGGCCGGCGGGTGGCGCGACCTGGACCTGCCCTCGGAGCTCGGCGCCCAGCTCGCGCTCGTCCGCCCGCAGGAGGCGCCGCCGCTGTCCGCGCCGCGCTCCGTCCGGGGTCCCGCGGAGCTCGCGCTGGCGCAGCGCTTCGCCGCCGACCCCGCCTTCCGCGAGGACTCCCGGCGCCGCCTCGTCGCCCAGGCCGAGGACGTCGAGGCCTACCTGCTGGAGAGCGAGCGGTGGGCGCGCTCGACGTCGACGGGCTCCGCCGCGCAGCTCGCCGGGTTGTGGCGGGCGGTGATCAGCGGGTCGTTCGGTGCGGGCGCCGACGTCGCGCGCAACGAGCTCGAGCCCGACGCGCCGCGTCCCGACGGCCAGGTCCGCGCCGTCAAGGGCGGCTCGTTCCCGGGGGTCGGGACGATGGCGGTCAGCGTCCGCAGGCCCGACGGCACGATCGGCGTCGGCGTGCTGCTCGGGAGGGGCTTCACGCCGACCACCGACCTGAACGACGTCGGCCTGGCGCAGCTGCGCCTGCTGGTGCAGGCGGTGGAGGACCCGGCCGCCCGGTCCCGCGTGCTCTGCGTGGCCTGAGCCGTGACCAGCCCCGACACCGGCGCCCGCCTCGACGCCCTCGAGGCGCGCGTCGCCGCGCTGGAGGAAGCGTCCGGGGCGGCGTCTCCGGCGGCGCAGCGGACCGGCGAGGCGGGCGAGATCGGCTACCACGGCAGCGTGCGCCTGCAGGAGGGCGCCGGCCCGATCACCTGGACGATCGGGTACGACGCCGCCGCCTCGCTGGGGCTCGCCGCCGGGCCCGTGTCCGAGGTCCTCGCCGCCCTCGGCCACCCCGTGCGCCTGGCGCTGGTGCGCCGCCTGCTCGTCGGTCCGGCGGGGACGAGCGAGCTGGTGGAGGCCGCGGATCTCTCCTCGTCGGGCCAGCTCTACCACCACCTGCGCACGCTCACCGCCGCCCGCGTCGTCGAGCAGGACGGCCGCACCTACCGCGTCCCCGACAGTGGCGTCGTCCCGGTCCTCGTCGCCCTCCTCGCCGCCGCCGACCTCGCGGGCACCCTGCGCTGACCGTCGCCCTGCGCAAAAGCGTCGCCCGGCGTGTTCCAGCGTGGGGGCCATGCTGACGTTGAACGTCAGGAAATCCCCCCGCTCGCCTTCTGCCGCGCGCGGTAGGCCGCGACGTTGGCGCGGTTCCCGCAGAGGTCGGGCATGCAGTACCGCCGCCGCCCGGGGCGGCTGGTGTCGATGAAGACCCCCGAGCACGTGTCCGACGCGCAGTCGCGGAACCGCTCGGGCCCCAGCGCCCGCAGCGCCCCGAGCACGCCGATCCCACCGACGAGCGCCAGCCGGTCGACGAGCGACGCGTCCGCCCCGGGCCGCGCGATCCACTGCAGGCGCCCGCGCTCGTCGGGCTCGAGGCCCACCGAGCCCAGCCCCCGCGCGACCAGCACCGACGCGCTGCGCTCGATCGCCTCCGGGTCTCGCAGGTCGAGCACCGCGCGCAGCCGGTCGCGGAGCTCGTGCACCCCGGCCAGGTCGTCCTCGCCGGTCAGCCCGTAGGCGCCGACGAAGGCGGCCACCGCGGCGTCGTCCGGCAGCTGGTCCTCGCCGTGCCATACGCCGGGCGCGGTGTTGACGAGATCGGTCGTCAGCCCGGCCGCCGCGACGTAATCGTCAAAGATGGCTTGCATCCCTTACGCACTCCTCGTAGAGTAAGGCTCATACAGATACTACAACCCTGTCGAGGAGGGTCCGTGGCCACCGATCTCGCGACCTGGGCGCTGCGCGACCGCGTGGCTCTGCCCACCGGCACCATCGCCGTCGACGTCCTCGGCGCCGACCGTCCCGGCGTCCCCGTCGTGCTCACGCACGGCACCCCGTCCTGGTCGTACCTCTGGCGCCACGTCGCGCCGGCGCTCGCGCAGGACCGCCCCGTCCACCTGTGGGACCTGCCGACCTACGGCGACTCCACCGGCGAGCGGCCCTCCGTCGACGGCCACGCGAGGACGCTGGCGGCCCTCGTCGACCACTGGGGGGTCGACGCGCCGGTCCTCGTCGGGCACGACATCGGCGCGGCGACCACGCTGCGCGCCCACCTGGTCCACGGCACCCCGGCCGGCGCGCTCGTCCTCGTCGACGCCGCCGTCCTCTCGCCGTGGGTGACGGGGGCGACGCAGCATGTTCGCGCCCACCTCGACACCTACCGCGAGATGCCGAACCACCTGTTCACGGCGATGATCACCGCCCACCTCCGCACGACGGTGGCCGGCGCCCTCGCGGACGACGCGGAGTGGGCCTACCTCGCCCGCTACGCCGGCCCCGAGGGGCAGCAGCGCTACCTCGACCAGGTCGCCGGCTTCACCGAGGACGACACCCGCGACGTCGTCGCCCGCCTCGGCGAGGTCGCCGTGCCCACCGACGTCGTCTGGGGCGCCGAGGACACCTGGATCCCGCGCACGGCGGGCAGCACTTTGCGCAACGCGTTGCCAGGGGCGCAACTGCACATCGTGCCCGGCGCCGGCCACTTCCTCCCCGAGGAGGCGTCCGACACCTTGATCGATCTACTCAACCGCACATTGCCCTGAGGTGCGGGACATCACACGACACCGAACCGCCACCCATGCGTCTATGAGGACGTACGACGAACAGCGCCGCCGGACCCTTCCGAGGCGCACGATCTTGGAGCTCACGATGACCACCCGCGCCGCCGGTCGCACCCCGGCAGCGACTGCCCTGCCCGTCCCCTCCCCCCGAGAGACCCCCGACGCCGAACGCGTCCTCGTCGTGGCCGCCCGCCCCGACGAGACCGGTCTCGCCGCCGCGCAGGTCTATGCCGACCGCGTCGGAGGCGAAGCCACCCACGCCGGCGCGACGGGACTCGACGCCGCCGTGCGCGAGGCGTCGACGGTGGTCGTTCTCGATCCCGGTGCGATGCGCGCGCGGATGACCCGCGACCGCGCCTTCACGGCCACGGCCGACCCGGCCTCACGCCGCCACCTGCTCAGCCAGCTGGCGCCGTACCAGGACCGCGTGAGCTGGCTGAGCCGCCCGGCCTGACTAGAGCCGGCGGTTCGCGAGGACCGGCAGGGTCGCGCGGACGTCGGGGATCTGCCCGGGGTCGACATCGACCACGAGCAGCCCCGGCTCCGCGCCCAGCTCGTCGATCGTCACGCCGAACGGTGACGCGGCCAGGCTGTGGCCGACGCCCCGGGGAGCCTTGCCCGGGTCGATGCCGCGGCTCGTCGGGTCGGCCTGGTCGGCGGCGAGCACGAAGGTCGTCGCGTCGAGCGCCCGGGCGCGCACCAGCAGCTGCCACTGCTCGAGCTTGCCCGGCCCGGCACCCCAGCTCGCCGGCAGGACCGTTACCGTGGCGCCCTGGTCGGCGAGGGCCCGGAAGAGCTCGGGGTAGCGGATGTCGTAGCAGGTCGCGAGGCCGAGGGTGGTCCCGTCGACGGTGACCGTCGTCGGCTTCGCGCCCGGCGCGACCGTGTCCGACTCCCGGAACCCGAACGCGTCGTACAGATGGATCTTGTCGTAGGCCGTGTCGATGCCCCGGCCGGTCGCGAGCAGCGTGTTGGTGATCCGCCCGTCCGAGGTCGGGGTGAACATGCCCGCGACGACGAGCACGTCGTTGCGCTGCGCGATGCGCCGCACCTCGCTCGCCCACGGGCCGTCGAGCGACTCGGCGATCGGCGTCAGCGACACCCCGAACCGGCACATCGTCGCCTCGGGGAACACGACGACCGTCGCGCCCTGCTGGGCGGCGAGGGCGGCGTGGTCGGCGACGATCTCGAGGTTCGCCGACGGGTCGTCGGTGGCGAGGATTTGTGCGAGGGCGACGCGCATGACCCGTGTATACCGGGCGGGTGGACGTCACGGACTACCTGACGCGGATCGGTGCGACGGCCGACGACCCGCTCGACGTGCTCATGCGCCGTCACCTCGAGACCGTTCCCTTCGAGAACGTCTCGATCCACGAGCGCGACAACGTGCGGCTGGAGGACGAGGCGCTGGTCGAGAAGGTCGTCGACCGGCGCCGCGGCGGGTTCTGCTACGAGCTCAACGGCGCGTTCGCCTGGCTGCTGGGCCGTCTCGGCTACAGGGTCACGCGCTTCTCGGCCCGCGTCGCCACCCCCGACGGGCTGTCGTTCCCCGGCGACCACATGGGGCTGATCGTCGACGGCGTCCTCGTCGACGTCGGCTTCGGCCGGTTCGCGGTCGGGCCGCTCGACCTCGACTCCCGCGACGAGCAGCACGACCGCTCCGGCGTCTTCACCGTCCGCGACGCCCCCGACGGCGAGCTCGACGTGGTCTGGGGCGAGAAGACCCAGTACCGCCTCGACCCGCGACCGCGGACGCTGGCGGACTTCACGCCGATGGCGTGGTGGCACCGCACGTCGCCGACCTCGCCGTTCACCCGCGAGGTGACGTGCTCGCGCCTCACCCCGACCGGCCGCGTCACGATCTCCGGCCCGAAGCTCATCGAGACCGACGACGACGGGACCCGCACCGAGCGCACCGTGCCGGCCGACGAGCAGCTCGCGATCTACCGCGACACCTTCGGCATCGTCCTCGACGCCGTCCCACCGGCCCTGCACCCACCGGACGCCTGACCGTGGCTCTGGCGACCGCGGCGACCTTCGTGTGGCTCGGCATGGTGCTGGCGATCTCGTTCCTCGAGGCGCCGCTGAAGTTCCGCGCGCCGGGCGTCACGACGGTGATCGGCCTCGGCATCGGCCGCCTGGTCTTCCGCGCGCTGAACGTCGCCGAGGTCGTGCTGGCGGTCGTGGTGATCGTGGGCCTGGTGCTGGCCGGCGTCCCCGCGGGGCCCGGCGTGCTCGCCGCCGTCCTCGTCGTGCTCCTGATCGTGCAGCTGGCCCTCGTCCGGCCGGTGCTCAACCGCCGCTCCGACCGCGTCCTGGCCGGCGAGGACGCGCCCCGCTCCCGCGCGCACCTGGCCTACATCGGCCTGGAGGGCGCCAAGGTCGTCGCGCTCGTCTGGCTCGGTGTCCTGCTCCTCGTGGCGGCGTAGACCCACCCGACCGTCTCGGTGGGGCCCTGTCCTAGACTCGGGCCTGCTGCCGCCTTAGCTCAGATGGCCAGAGCAACGCACTCGTAATGCGTAGGTCTCGGGTTCGAATCCCGAAGGCGGCTCCGCAGGTGAGGGCCGGTCCGGAACACTCCGGGCCTGCCTTTTCCGTCTCGGTGTGAACCGTCGCGCCTGACCCCCGGCAGAGATGAGCGTGCTGTGAGCCCGGTCGAGCGGCACGGCGGCTTCTTGCCGCAGTGACGGGGATCGGGTGGGATAAGCCCCGATGAGCGCGTGGATCGCTGTTGTCGGAACCTTGGGTGGAGTGCTCATCACGGCGATCGCGAGCCTGCTCAGCGCTCGCCAGACGCAGCGCGCCCAACGGGATGCTTCCGAGTCCCAACGAGCACACGAGGTCTGGGCGCGGTTGCGGGAAGAGCGACGAGCCACATTCGTCGGCTACTTCGTCGCGTACCAGGCACTGCTCGCCCGCGCGCTCGAAGCTGTGGAGGCCGATCCCGACCAGGACGGGCGGTTCGGGGACGAAGAACGAGAGCTGTTCACCCGGGCCTACAACGAACTCCTCATCACCGCTGAGCAGACGGCGACGCTGGCTGCGGCGCGACGAGCGACCGCGGCTCTGTGGGAGGTCGTCCGCGCGGTTCCCGCCGGACATGCGGTATTCGACGATGCGGAAGAGCAAGCCCGCACACCGCGGCGCGAGCTCCGGGAGGCCATGCGCTCGGAACTTGCGGACCCGAACCGTCAGGCGGAGCGACGGCCACCCGTCACCTCGGCGGACGAGAGGCCATCGTGACGAGCAGATGCTGGTGACGGCTCGTCAGCGCTCAGGTCGGATGCCATGCCCGTTCGAGGCGTTCATCAGGCCGCGTGGCGGCCCCGCCCCGACACCACAGGCTGCGCCGGGATGACGACCGTCGGCGGCTCCCACTCGGCGATGATCCGTGCGGCCTCGTCCGCCGCAATCGGCGCCAGCGACACGGACATGGGCTCGTGGAGCTCGTGCCACACGCGGCGCTCCCGCGAGTGGTGGACACACATGGCGGCGACGGCTGCCCCCGCGATCAACAGGCCCGGAACACCGGACGCGAGGAACATGCCCGAGAACACCGCCACGAGAATCCACTTGGCGATCAGGAGGTTGCGGACCTGCTCCCAGGTCTGGTCGTGCAGTCGACGGATGTGGATCTCGGCGCGGACCTCTGCAGCGGTCAGCATGCTCGGAGGGAACGGGACGCCCGCGTGCTCGACGAGCCAGCGGTCACGGTCGGCGTTCCGCACGTAACGGTCGTGCTCGACGGTGGCCTGATAATTCCGACGATCCCACTTCGACATGCTGTTCCTGTCCCCCGACGTCAGTGAGCGTGTGCTCCATCCATCGCGCTGGGCGCCCGCTCGTTACGACCCGATCGGGTGAGGGACCTCGTTCTCGGCACGATAGTGAGATCGACTCTGTCAACGCCCCGGCGCGCGAATCCCGTCCCCGTCGAATCCTTTTCTCGAATTCTCGGCCGAGTCCCTGAGGAGAGAGCGCCACACGATCAGTACGCGGTCGCCACCAGGATGCCGAGGAAGATCGCGACGAGGAACCACGTCACCCCGACGCTGGCCTTCTCCGCGCCGCCACCCGCCCCCGCCGATGCGGCGGCGGAACGGTTCCACGATCGCCGCCCGGCGATGAACAGCACCGCAAGTGTCCCCAGACCCACAGCCGCCCCCCAGCGCTCGTCCTCCAGAGATCCACAATGCGGCTCTCGGCAAGGTCGTGACGCTACGGCCTCCCACCGGAGATCCACAGCGTCGCGGCGACGAGCGTGCGTTCGCCGGCCAGCGGTGATCGAGATGCACTGGTTCATCGCGGAGACGAGGGCTCGGTCGGGACACGGCGCCCCAGGTGGGAGCAGCAGGCCGCCGGGATTGCTCTGTGGCGGACCGGAGCTGACCGCTACCAGCTCTACGTTCGTCCGGTGACCACACAGCGGCAGCTGCGGAAGACAGCTCTCGGTCTGCGACATGCCGAGGAGACAACCGACGGCCAAGGACGTCCCGCCTTCGTCGTCGACGGTCGGCCGTTCGCGGTTCTCGAGGCCGGTCAGGTCGTGGTCCTGACGCTCCCTCCGGTCGAGGCCGAGGAGCTGATTACCGCATGTCCAGCGGCGCAGAGGGTCGACGGGACCGGTGTCCGTCTCGCCCTCGCCGAGATCGACGGCCAGCAGCTCAACGCCTGGGTCCGTCGGGCCTGGGCTGCTCAGGCGCCGGCGGCGATCGCGGAGAACGCCGACGCGGCGCCGTCAGCGCAGCCGGGGGAGGTGGGTGACCTCCCGCGAGCCATCGGCCGGGCGGCGACCCGAGCGCTGGCCGACCTCGGGATCACGACCATGGATCGCGTCGCGACCATGTCCGACCGCGAGCTGCTCGCCATCCACGGCGTGGGACCGAAGGCGGTCCGTCTGCTGCGGGGGCACGCCGGGACCTGAGAACGCCGCGTCAGGTCGGGACGAGCGACGCCCGCAACGCCGGTGAGCGGGCGATCTGCCGGGCGAGGGTGTCGGCGGCGCGCTGGAGCAGAGGCAGTCGGGAGGCGACGAACGCCTCGGGCGTGCACAGCCCGGAGGCGATCGCGCAGCTGACCCCGGCCGCGGCGGTGGAACCGGCGGGGATCACCGGCACGCCGAGGACGGTGATGCCCACGTCGAGCTCGTCGACGACGAGCGCGTAGCCCTCGTGCCGCACCCGGACCAGCTGCTCCCGCAACCCGCTCTCGTCCGCCACGGTGTGCGGGGTGCGCGCGGCGAGCTCCGCCGCGGCGAAGTACTCGTCGAGACGCGCGTCGGGCAGCGTCGCGAGCATCGCGCGCCCCGTCGCCGACACGTAGGCGGGCACCCGGCTGCCCTGCGTCACCGCGAAACGGAGCAGCCGTTCGGTCTGCAGGTGCACGAGGTGCATCACGTCGGTGCCGGAGAGCGTCGTGAGCGAGATGCTGTCGCCCGTCTCGTCACGGATGTGCTGCAGGTGCGGCTGGGCCACCTCGGCCAGGTTCATCGAGTCCGCGTAGGACGCGCCGAGCTCCAGGACCTGCGGTGTCAGGACGAACCTGCGGTCGACCTGCGTGAGGTACCCGAGATGGACGAGCGTCAGCAGGAAGCGGCGCGCCACGGCCGGGCTGAGGCCGGTGGCCTCGGCGACCTGGCCGATCGTCTGCTCGGGACGGTCGGGCCCGAAGGACCGCAGCACCGCGAGCCCCCGCGCCAGCGAGGTCACGTACTGCTCCTTGTCGGGGCTTGACACCCGAAACCCCCGCGGCGCAGTCTCAGCCGAGTTCTTCGTAGAGCGACATTAGTTTCGCTCAGCGAATCCGTCAAGTCTCGACGACGAGGCACCGGGAGCAGCGATGAGCGATGTGGAGCAGGCGGAGCGCCCCGCCTCGACGCGGCGGATCGCCACGGCGGTCACGATCGGCACGGTCGTCGAGTGGTACGACTTCTTCCTCTACGGCACCGCCGCCGCGCTGATCTTCCCCAAGGTCTTCTTCCCGGCCGGCGACCCGACGACGGCGTCGCTGCTGTCGTTCGCGACGTTCGCGACCGGGTTCGCCGCCCGGCCGGTGGGCGGCCTCCTGTTCGGGCACCTCGGCGACCGGATCGGTCGCAAGGCGGTCCTCGTCGCGACCCTCGTGATCATGGGCGCCGCGACAGCCGGCGTGGGGCTGCTCCCGAGCTACGCCGCGGCGGGGATCGTCGCTCCGGTGGCGCTGGTCGTGCTGCGGATCGTGCAGGGCCTCGGCACCGGCGGCGAGTGGGGCGGTGCGGCCCTCATGACGAAGGAGAACGGCGCCCGCCGGCCCGGGTTCGTCGGCGGCTTCCTGTCCAGCGCGGTGTTCGCCGGACTGATCCTCGGCTCCCTCGCCTTCACCGGGCTCTCCGCGCTCCTGACCGACGAGCAGCTCCTGGGCTGGGGCTGGCGCATCCCCTTCCTGGTGAGCCTCGCGCTGGTCGGGATCGGCCTCTGGATCCGGCGCAGCCTGCCGGAGACGGCGGAGTTCCGGGAGGTGACCGAGCGCGGCGACCGCGAGCAGGCGCCGATCATCGCGGCGCTGCGGCGGCCGCGGAACGTCATCGCGATCTTCCTGATGCGGCTCGGACAGAACACCACATTCAACATCGTGTCCGTCTTCGTGTTGACCTACGCGACGACGACGCTCGACCTGCCGAGGGCGTCCGTGCTGACCGCGACGGTCATCGGCGCGGTGCTGGCCTGTGTGCTCTGCCCGTTCTACGGGCTGCTCGGCGACCGGATCGGGTTCCGGACCGTGATGCTGGCGGCCCTGACGTTCCAGGCGCTCTTCGCGTTCCCCTTCTTCTGGCTGACCGAGTCACGCGACCTCGCCCTCGTCGTCGTCGCGGTGACCATCGGCATCGGCGGCGGAGCCGCTGCCGCCGACGCCATCCAGCCGGCTTACTTCACCGGGCTGTTCGGCCCGCAGAGCCGGTTCAGCGCCGTCTCGATCGGCCGCGAGGGCGGGACGGTGGTCGGGGGCGGGCTCGCCCCGCTCATCGCCGCCGCGCTGCTGGCCTGGCAGGACGGGACGCCGTGGGCCATCGCCGGCTGGATGGTGCTCACGAGCCTGGTCGGGGTGGCCGGGGTGCTCCTGGTCCGCCCGGTCCGTGACGCGGAGCCCTCGGCCGTGGTCGCGCGGTGAGCGCGACCGACCTCGTCACCCGAGCGGCCGGCAGCACGCTCGCCGGCCTCGTCGACGCCCGGGCCCGGATGCATCCCGGGCGGACCGCCTTGCGGCACGGCTCGGTCCGCGTCACCTACGCCGACCTGGAGGACCGCACCCGGCGCCTCGCCGGGCTCCTGGCCGCGAGCGGCGTCGGACGGGGCGACCGGGTCGCCCTGCTCTCGGAGAACCGGATCGAGTACCTCGAGGTCGTGCTTGCCGCGGCACGCCTCGGCGCGGCCGTCGCCACGCAGAGCACCCGGGCTACACAGGACGAGCTCGCCGGGTGCCTCGACCTCGTCGCGCCGCACCTCGTGATCTGCTCCCCGCAGCAACACGCGCGGCAGGGCGACGTCCTCGCCGAGCGCCCGGTGTGGACCTTCGGCCCGGAGTACGAGGCCCGGCTCGCGGCCGCCGACCCGTTCCCCGGCGCCCCGCAGGCGGAGCCGGAGGACATCGCGGTGATCCTCTACACGAGCGGCACCACCGGCCGGCCGAAGGGCGCGTGCGTGAGCCATCGCGCCGAGATCGCGCGGGCGATGGCGACCCGGGCCGATCTCAACCTGCCCGGCGAGGACGCCTTCGTCGCGTGGTCCCCGCTGCACCACATGGGAGCGCTGGACAACTCGCTCTGCACGCTCGTCTCCGGCGGCACGGTCGTGCTGGTCGACGGGTTCCGGGTCGACGAGCTGCTCGCGGTGCTGGCCACCGAGCGGATCGGGTGGCTGCTCGTCATGCCGGGCACGGTGGGCCGGCTGGCCGCGGGCCTGCGGGAGTCGGGCACGCGACCGGCCGGTGTGCGGCTCTGCGGGGTCATGCCGGACCTCGTGCCGCCCGCGGAGATCGCCGCACTGACCACCCTGCTGGACGCGCCCTACGCCGACACCTTCGGTTCCACCGAGACCGGCTGCCCACCCTGCTCGGCCGGGGTGATCCCCATCGGCGAGGCGCCGGGCACCTTCCGCAAGGTGCAGAGCGCGTTCTGCGAGGTCCGCCTCGTGGACCCGGAGGGCCACGACGTCCCGGACGGCACCCCGGGCGAGATCTGCATGCGGGGCCCGACGCTGTTCAGCGGCTACTTCGACGAGGACGCCACGACGGCCGCCGACTTCCGCGACGGCTGGTTCCACATGGGCGACGTCCTCGTCCGCCACCCGGACGGCACGCTCTCGTTCGTCGACCGCGTCAAGTACATGATCAAGAGCGGCGGGGAGAACGTCTACCCGGTCGAGATCGAACGGGTCCTGCAACAGGTCCCCGGCGTGGTCGAGGCCTGCGTCGTCCGCCGGCCGGACGCGACGTGGGGCGAGGTGCCGGTCGCGTTCGTGGCCCGCAAGGCCGGCTCCACGGACGACCTGCTCGCGCACTGCCGCGCGGTGCTCCCCGGACACAAGGTGCCGAAGGAGATCCGGCTCGTCGCCCCCGGGCTGATGCCGCGCAACACCTCCGGAAAGCTGCTCCGCCACGAGGTGGAACGGCTCCTGTCCCCGACCGAAGGAAGCCGCCCGTGACCCACCCCGCCCCCGCTCTCGACATCCGCAGCGACATCTGCTGGAGCGACGAGACCTCGGTGACCGTGCTCGGCCGCGACCTCTGCGAGGACCTGATCGGCTCGGTGGACCTCGGGACGTTCGCGTACCTGCTGCTCACCGAGCGGATGCCGTCCGAGGCCGAGGCCGCCCTGTTCAACGCGGCCCTCGTCAGCCTCGTCGAGCACGGCGTCACGCCCAACGTGCTGGCCACCCGGATGACCTACCTCGGGGCGCCGGAGTCCCTGCAGAGCGCCGTCGCGGCCGGTCTGCTCGGCCTCGGCACCCGCTTCGTCGGGACGATCGAGGGCTCCGCCCGCTACCTCGCCGACGGCCTGGTCGCGCTCGGTCCGGAGGCGACCGACGACGCGGTGCGCGCCGAGGCCGCGAGGATCGTCGCGGGGTTCCGCGAGCAGCGCGCCCACGTCCCCGGTGTCGGGCACCCGGTCCACACGCCCGTCGACCCGAGGGCCGAGGCGCTGCTGGGTCTCGCCGACCGGCTCGGGTTCCCGGGCACGGCCGGTCGTCTCGTGCGTGCGGTCGCGGCGGCCGCGAGCGAGGCGTCCGGACGGCACCTGCCGGTCAACGTCACCGGGGCCATCGGTGCCTGCGTCGTGCTGCTCGGCGTGGACTGGCGCATCGCCCGGGGGATGGGGGTCATCGCCCGCACGATCGGGCTCGTCGGGCACCTGCGTGAGGAGCTCGCGCAGCCGATCGCGACCACCGTCTGGAACGTCTCCGACGAGTCCGCGTCGCGGCACCTGCGGGGCTGACCTACCCGTCGTCGTCCGCGTTCGCGGGGTGTCGGCGGACCCGGTCGAGGAGGTGGGCGACCGCAGGGTCCATCGTCGAGTCGTAGGCCTTGATGACGCTCTGGTCCCCGTGGTCGTCGACGACGATGCGGTAGTTCTGCTCGTCGGGACGGGCGCGGTGTTCCGTCCCGCCGTGGTCGGCCGCCCGCGCCACTGCGGTGCGGGCGGCGCCCTCGAGCTCGGCAGCGTCCGCGGACCCGAGCTCCGCGGTGTCGACGACCGTGTCGGGCCGCCGGCGGAGGACGGGGGCGGCGAACCCGCCCCGCTCCGTCACGGTGATCTTCACGTGCGGGCCTTCCGCAGTCCGTTGACCTCTTTGGTCAGCGCCTTGATCTGGCCGGCGAGCTCGTCGACGCGGCTCGGCAACGACGCCGCGGCGGCGCCCGTGCCGTTGCTCGACGCGCTCAGCCGCACGCTCAGGGGCGACGCACCGCTGATCTTGATCTCGACTCCCTGCCACGCGGCGAAGACCGCCTGCTGCTCGGGGCTGCCCGTCCCGAAGAGCTGGCCCGCCTTCGCGAAGGTGGTGTCGGCGAACGCCTGGAAGTCGGTGTCCGGCGACGAGGCCTTGAGCGCCTCGTACCAGATGGCGCCCGGGGCGCCCCAGGAGTTCCCGCCGATGCCGGTGGCCGCGAGGTAGAAGGCCTTGTTCGGGATGCCGGAGTTGATGTGGACGCCGCCGTTGTCGTCCTCGTCGGTGTCGGGGAGGTTGACGAACTTGCTCATGCGGTCGGGCTGGGGGTCCTTCCCGCCGAGCAGCGGGGTGTCGTAGGCGGTGCCGGGCGCTTTCATCGAGCGCAGCGCGTCCGCGTCGACGCCCGGGGTGAAGATCTTCTCGCCGATCAGCCAGTCGGCCTGCTCGGCGGTCTGCCCGAGCTTCCACTGCTTCACCACGGAGCCGAACACGTCGGAGACGGACTCGTTCAGCGCTCCCGACTGGTTGTGGTACTCCAGCCCGGCGGTGTGCTCGGTGACGCCGTGGGTGAGCTCGTGCGCGATGACGTCCAGCGCGCCGGTGAAATCGCTGAACACGCGGCCGTCGCCGTCGCCGAACACCATCTCGCGGCTGTCCCAGAACGCGTTGTTGAACGCCTGGCCGTAGTGCACGTATCCGTTCAGTCGCATTCCCCGACCGTCGATGGAATTGCGCTGCAGGACCTGCGCGTAGAAGTCGCGGGTCGTGCCCAGGCCGTCGAACGCCGCGTTCACCGAGCCGTCCGCCACCGCGGGGTCGTCCTCTCCGCGTTCCACCGTCGCCTGCGCCAGGACCTTGCTCTGGTGGCAGTCGGAGATCGTGCGGCGGCCGCCCGCCGGCGCCGCGACGGCGGCGATGGAGCGGGCGGTCCGCTCGCCGCGCAGGCGGGACGTGCTGGTCAGCGTGGCGATGGCCGTGCGGCGGATCTCGCGGTCGTCGCTGTCGAGGAGCGCGTTCAGGATGTGCGGAGGGAGGATGCAGTTCACCGAGCGACCACGAATGTTCATTCCGACTCCCGAGAGTGCGCCGTCCCCGACGCCGCGCGCCCCGAGGTGTGGGACAGCGTGGACGCGTGTCCTAGCCGGTTCTACCGCTGATCGAACGACGCTGCGGCGCACCGCGACTCGACGTCCTCGCGCCGCTACTCGATGCAGTTCTCTCGCCGCGTGACGAGACCGCGCCCGTTCCGACACCCGTCCGCATCGGCGCCGGCGGGACAGTGACTCGGCGTCACGTCTCCACCGGGGCGGCGTCGGCGCTCGACACGCGCCGGGGGTGCGCCATGGCCAAGTACGTCACCTTCTTCAGCTACACCGCCGAGACGTGGGCGAAGATGATCGCGAACCCGAGCGACCGGAGGGCGGCGGTCCAGGCCGCCGCCGAGTCGCTGGGCGGGAGCGTCGACGCGGCGTACTTCATGTTCGGGGCGCACGACGGCTTCGTCATCACCGACCTCCCGGACTCGGGGAGGGCGGCCGGCCTGTCGATCGCGGTGTCCAGCACGGGCGCGATACGAGCACTCGAGACTCACGAGATCTTCGCCAGCTCCGACCTGCCGGCCGTTCTCGAGCGGGCCGCCGCCGTCCAGGGCACCTACCGCGAGCCGGGGACCTGACCTCCGAAATCCGTCGCCGATGACGAGAAGGACGACGACCATGGGTCCGTGACCTCGAAGGACCTGGAGCAGGAGCTCGCGCGCGGGGAGGCGCTGAGCGTCGCCCGGCTGCTCGGGCGCGACGCGCCGACCGCCGGTGACCCCGTGGGGTTCACGTCGACACAGGTCCGCATCGCCGCCGTGCTGCTGGCCGGCTGGTCCACCGACGCCGACATCCGGGACGCGCTCCGTCCCGTGTTCGAGGCCGCCGTGCCCGACCAGCGCGCGCTGATCGCGCTCGGCGACATCGACACGTGGCTGCGCAACGGCCGCACCGCCCGGGGCTGGTGGGTGCAGGCCGCCGCCGGGCCCGACCCGGACCTCGCCGCCCTCGCCGCCTGGCGCGCGGGGCGGGCCGACCTCCGGGGCGGGCGCCCGGACGACGCGCTGCCGCTCCTGCGGCAGGCCGACCTGGCCGGGATCCGCGAGGCGTCCCTGGCCGTCGGGCGGCTGCTGGAGAAGCACGGGGAGCGGACGGACGCCGACGCCGCCTTCCGCCGCGCGCGCTCGGGGGAGGGCGTGCTGGTCCTCGCCGAGGAGCGCCTGCGCGCCGACGACCTCGACGGCGCGGAGCGCGAGCTCACCGGCTTCACCGCGGGGTCGGAGTTCCAGCGCTCCTGGGAATACGCGATCCGTGGCGAGATCGCGTTCTGGCGCGGGGACCTGGCCGCGGCCGAGACGAACTTGGGCGGGGCGATGAAGGCGCCGGGGAGCTGGCCCCGACGCGCGCAGCTGCGGCTCGCGCAGATCGCGATCGCCGAGCTCGACCCGGTGATGGCCCACCACTGGATCCGCCACGTCGTCGACGGCGACGACTCCGAGGCCGAGCAGGCCCGCCTGCTCCTCGAGCTCCACCGGGACCTGATCGAGCAGGGCGAGCGCATCGCCAAGGACGAGGAGGAGGAGCCGCCGTGGGAGTGAGCGCGCCCTACCCCCCCACGAGCAGCGTCGCGACCGACGTCGCGTAGTCCCCGCCCATCCAGCCGCCCGAGTTGACCGACAGCACGTGCCGCGGGTCCGCCACCTGGCGGGCGCCGGCCGTGCCGCGCAGCTGACGACCGAGCTCGGCGAGCTGGGCGAGCCCGGTCGCGCCGAGGGCGTGGCCGCGGCTGAGGAGCCCGCCGTCGGTGTTGACCGGGGCGTCGCCGCCCGGCCCGGTCCGGCCCTCGAGGACCGCCGCCGCCCCCTTGCCCGGCTCGGCGATCCCGACCTGCTCGTACTGCGCCAGCTCGGCGAACGCGCAGGCGTCGTGCAGCTGGAACGCGTCGATCTCGGTCGGCCCGAGGCCGCTGCGCCGGTAGGCCTCGCTCGCGGCGCGCTCCACGACGGAGCTGCCCTCGCGGTAGCTGACGAGGGTCGACACCGCGACGCGGACCCGGTCGCCCGGCTGCGCGGCGGTGAAGACCAGCGCCGCGGCGCCGTCGGTGAGCGGGGAGCACGTGAGCAGCCGCAACGGGTCGGCGACCGGGCGGCTCGCCTCGACGTCGTCGGCCGTGATCGGCGTGCGGAACTGGGCGTGCGGGTTGTCGGCGGCGTACGCGCGGTTCTTCACGGCGACGGCGGCGAGGGCCTCGCGGACGTCGCCGTGCGCCTCGGCGTAGGCCCGCGCGCCGGCGGCGTAGGCGCCCATCATCACCGAGCCGCCCTCGACGTCCTCGCCCTCGCGGGTGAGCGAGCGGTCGGTGCCGGACTCGATGGCGAAGAAGGACCGCTGCTTGTCGGGGTGGAACAGCTTCTCCGCGCCGACGGCGATCGCGACGTCGACCTGCCCGGACGCCACGGCGAGCCAGGCGAGGTGGGCCGCGGCGCTGCCGGAGGCGCACGCGTTCTCGGTGTTGAGGATCGGGATGCCGGCGAGCCCGGTGCCCTTGAGGGCGACCTGGCCGCGGATCATCTCCTGGCCGGTCAGCACGCCTTCTGCGGCGTTGGAGAACACCGCCTGCTCGACGTCGCCCGGCCCGACACCGGCGTCGTCGAGCGCGGCCGCGACCGCCTCCGACGCCAGCGACCCGAGCGAGCGGTCCAGGTGCTTGCCGAACGGCGTCGTGGCGATGCCGGTGACGGCCACCTCGCGCAGGCTCATGAGGGGTCCTCCGTGGTCTCGGGCCATCCGGGCAGGTCGTCGTCCTTCTCGACTCCGGTGGCGTTCAGGAAGCCGGCGGTCATCCGGTAGAAGCCGACCAGCATCACCAGCTCGATGCGCTGCTCGTCGGTCCACCGGGCACCGAGCTCGGCCCAGGTCGTGTCGGTGAGGTCGGCCTCCGCGAGCACCTCGTCGGCGGCGCGGAGCAGGACCTCGTCCTGGGGTGACCACTCGCCCCGGCGATCCGGCGTCGCCACGCGCGCGATCTCGTCGTCGGTGAGCCCGGAGCGACCGCCGATGATCACGTGCTGGGCCCACTCGTAGAGGCAGCCGCTGCGCCGGGCCGTGTGCAGCACGACCAGCTCGCGCTCGCGCGCCGGCAGCTCGCCGCGGGTCAGGAAGAACCCGCCGAGGACGTTGAAGCGCTTCATCAGGCGCGGGTGGCGGGCCATCGTGCGGAAGATCGCGAGCGGCTGCCCGCGGCCGTCGCCCATGGTCTTCGCCAGCATCTCGGCGACCTCGGGCTCCGGGTCCTCGACGGGCCGGACGCGCGGGTCGTCGGCGTGGGGGTACGGCATCAGCCGATCACCTTGGACTCGCGCAGGGCCGCGATCGTCGTGTCCTCGAGGCCGAGCCGGGAGCGCAGCACCTCGTCGGTGTGCTCCCCGAGGCCGGGCAGCGACGTGGGCTCCTGGCCGACCAGCGAGCTGGCGACCTTGATCGGGTTGCCGATGGTGCGGATCGTCCCCAGGTCGCGGCTCGCCGTCTCCTGGCGCATCTGACGGGCGTCGACCTGCGGGTCCTCCAGCAGGTCCTCGGTGGTGTTGACCGGCGCCGACGGCACGCGCGCCGCCTGCAGCGCGGCGACGGCCTCGGCCCGCGTACGCGCGGACGTCCACGCCTCCACCGCGGGCCGGACGAGCGCCTCGTGCGCCTTCGACCGCAGGTGACCCGTGGCGAGATCGGGGTGGTCGACGAGGTCGGGACGGTCGATGCAGCGGCACAGCGCCGCCCACTCGCGGCCGTTCAGCACGGCGATGATCACGTAGCCGTCGCGGGTGGCGAACGGCCCCCACGGCGACTGCAGCGCGTACTGCCCGCGGCCCATCGACTCGCCGAGGTGCTCCTGGTAGGCCATCGGCAGGTCGTTCATGAACAGCGACGCGTCGAACATGCCGAGGTCGACGCGGGTGCCCTCGCCGGTGCGGTCCCGATCGCGCAGCGCGATCATCGTGCCGGCGAAGGCGCAGGTGCCGGAGAAGATGTCCGACATCGCGAAGCCCATCCACGCCGGCGGCCGGTCGGCCTCGCCGGCGAGGTGCGTCAGCCCGGCCATCGCCTCGGCGATGATCGCGTAGGCGGGCAGGTCCTGGTACGGGCTGGGCAGGACGTCGTCGTGCCCGAAGCCGCTGATCGAGGTGTAGACCAGGCGCGGGTTGAGCTCGTGCAGGCGCTCCCAGCCGAACCCGAGGCGGTCGAGCACGCCGGGTCGGAAGTTTTCGACGAGGACGTCGGCCTGGGTCACGAGCTCGGCGAGCATCGCGGCCCCGCGCTCGGACTTGAGGTCCAGCTCGACCGACTTCTTTCCGCGGCTGAAGCGCAGGATGTTGAGGTTCGTGGAGCCGCCCGGGCCGTGCAGCTCGTACCCCGCCTTGCGGTAGGTCTCGCCGCCGATGGGCTCGATCTTGATCACCTCGGCGCCGAAGTCCGCGAGCATCATGCTCGTGACGGCGCCGCTGACGACCTGCGTCAGGTCGATGACCGTCAGGCCGTCCAGTGCCCGTGTCCGCACGCGGTCTTCCTCTCGCCCGACTATCATCTGATGAGCGTTGCTCCTGCTCTGTGGGACAACGCTAGGAACGTCGCGGGAGCGCGTCAAGGGAGTCGTCCCGGCCCGTAGGCTGACGACGTCGCAGAGGGGGGTCGACGGTGCGCTCGATGCAGCGGGTGGTCGCGATCCTCGAGTCGGTGGTCGCCACCCGGGGGCCGGCGACGCCCGCGCGGGTCAGCGCGGAGATCGAGCTGTCGCTCTCCACGGTGTCGCGGATCATGCGCGACCTGGCCGAGGAGCAGATGCTCGACCGGCTCGACGACGGCTCCTACCTGCTCGGCTCGCGGCTGTTCAAGCTGGTCCGCGACGCCCGCTCCGGCGGCGACGCGATGGCGACGATCCACCGGGTGCTCGGCGAGCTGCGGGACCGCACGGGGGAGACCGCGTCGCTCAACGTGCGCCGCGACGACACCCGGGTGTGCATCGCATCGGTCGACAGCCGCCATGAGCTGCGCCGCGTGGTGCCCGTCGGGGACGCGATCCCGCTGGTCGGCACGGCGACCGGGCACGTCCTCATGGCGGAGCTCGGCGCGGCCGAGCAGACCGCGCTGATCGACCGGTCACGCGCCGCGGGCTCGCGGGTCGAGCTGCTGAGCCAGCTGCGCGAGACCGCCGAGCGCGGCTGGGCGGTGCAGGCCGACGGGCTGCTCACCGGGGTGACGGGCGTGGCCGTGCCGGTGCGCGCGGGCGACAGGGTCCTCGCCGCTGTGACGCTGTCGGGCCCGACGTCGCGGATGCCGGCCGAGGTCGTCGAGAAGATCGTGCCGGACATCGAGGAGGCCGCGCGGCGTCTGGCGCCGTGGGTCCCTCAGCCTTCCTGACCCGCCAGCACTGCCCGCGCCCCGGCGAACGCCCGCACGGCTGCGTCGGCCAGCGACCGCGCGTTGTTCTCGCGCGACAGCGCCTCGACGGCGAGCGGCACGTCGATGCCCAGCCGGTCGAGGCCGTCGAGCCAGGCGGGCAGGTCGATCGCGCCCTCGCCGGGCACGAGGCGGAACTCGGTCGCGTCCTCCCCGGGATCGGGCCGGGGCCGGGCGAGGGCGTCGTTGAGCTGGATCGACACCACCCGCGCGGCGTGCGGGGCGAGGTCGTCGAGGCTCACGCCGGCGCGGTGGACGTGGTAGGCGTCCAGGACGATCCCGGCGTGGGCCGCCCCCGACGCCTCGATCAGCGCCGCGGCCTGCGCGGGCGTCGACACCACCGAGTTCGCCCGCGGCTCGAACCCCACGGTGAGCCCGTGCTCGGCGGCGCGGGCGCACAGGCCGGCGAAGCGCTCGGCGAGCAGGTCGTCGGGGACGTCGTCGACCAGCTGGATCGTGGTCACCTGACGGCTGGAGAACGCGCCGGCCAGCGCGAACACCGCGGCCTCGTCGTCGCGCCCGCCCGAGTCCCAGCCCTTCAGCGGCTCGATCTCCGGCGCCGGCAAGCCGTCGAGCGCCGCGACGACGGCGTCGACACCTCCGGCGGCCTCGGCGGGGGCCAGCGCCATGCCGGTGAAGCCCGCGGCCGCGGCCGCCCGCGCCCGGTCCGCGAGCGTGTGGCGCGGTGGGTGCGACAGGTGCGCGCCGGTGAGCGTGTAGTAGCTGGCGACGAGGTCGGTGCGCTCGCGCAGGCCCACGTCAGGCGTCCTTCCCGGGCACCAGGCACATCCCGTGCGTGCCGCCGAAGCCCGGGCCGATGTTGTTGTCCAGCGTCGCGACGACCGCGTAGGAGGCCAGGTCGACGACGCTCACCGAGCCCGTCTTCAGGTTCGCGACGAACGCCGTGCCGCCGTCGGCGGAGAACCGCGTGGTGAACGGGAGCTCCTCCACCTCGACCGAGGCCAGGAGCTCGAGCGAGTCCGGGTCGACGACGTGCACCCGTCCGGGCACCGGGCCGTCGGGCGTGGTGCCCGGCTCCGGGAAGCGGAACTCGGTGACGAGGACGCGGCCGTCCGGGGCGACGCGCAGGGCCGAGAGGTACTCGGCGAAGTCGAGCTGCCCGACGATCTCGTCGGTCTCGGTGTCGATCTTCAGGAGCCTCGGGGACGGGGTGCCCTGGGGCGGCGTCGCCTTGTTGAGCTGGCCCTGCGCGACGTTGATGACCAGGCTCATCATCGGCGTGGCGGCGAAGACGTACCGGCCGTCGGGGGAGCAGTCGATCTCCTCGGCGCCGCCCGGGGAGGCGATCTCGCCGAGCTGGCGGCGGGCGTGCAGGTCGGCCACCGACAGCACCGGCGCCTCCTTGTGCGCCACGTACGCCTTGGACCCGTCGGGGGTCAGGCACATCCAGTGCGCGTTGCGCGCCCGCAGTGGGATCGTGTCCACGATCTTCCGCGACCCGGCGTCGACGACCACGATCCCGTTGCCCGCGTCCCCCGACTCGACGCCGGTGTAGATGAGGTCGGCGGCGGGGTCGTACTCGATGTCGTGCGGCGCCTCGTACGGCGCCAGGTCGATCACGTCGACGACCTCGCGGGCGTCGGCGTCGATCACCGAGATCTCGTGGGCCTTCGGCTTGCCCTCGTTGTACGCGCCCGCGCGGTAGGTGTGGGCGAGGTAGGCGAGCCTGCGGCCGGCGTCGTAGACCATCTCGTGGGGCTGCGCGACCAGGTCGGGCACCGTGTGCAGCTTCTCGAGCGTGGTGGCGTCGAAGAAGTCCAGCGTGCAGCCGAACTGGCTGGCGACCATCAGCACGTCGTCGCTCACGCGGGCACCTCGATCCCGGACGTGGGGTCGGCCAGGCCGGCGGTGAACTGGACGAGCTCGTAGGTCGCGGTGCCGTCGACGACGAACGGGTCGGCGTCGAAGAGGGCCCGCGCCTCCTCCGCGTCCGTCCCGCGGGCGACGATCACGCCGCCGGCCACGCCCACCCGCGGTCCCGAGCACAGGAACCGGTGGCCGGCCACGTGCTCCTCCACGAACGCCTTGTGCGCGGCGAACAGCGGGCCGTCCCGGTCGATCTCGCGGTGGTAGGTCAGCAGGCACACGAACATGCGGCTGATCGTCCACGCGAGCCGTCACCGCGTCCAGACTCTGGCGCTTCCCAATCTCAGAGAATGGCGGTTACGCTCACTGAGCGATACTCGACGTCGAGGAGGAGAGCTGGCGTGACCGCTGCCCGCCCCAAGGAGATCCGCTTCAACGCCCTGGAGCAGGGCAACCCGAGCTTCCAGTCCTTCGGGCTGTGGGCGCACCCGCGCGACAAGGCCATCGACTACACGTCGCAGCGCTACTGGGCCGACTACGCGCGGCTGCTCGAGCGCGGCCTGTTCGACAACCTGTTCATCGCGGACGTCTACGGCATGCCGGACGTCTACCGCGGCAACTCCGACGGCGCGCTGCGCAACGGGTCGCAGGCCCCGAGCGTCGACCCCGCGCTGCTGCTGCCCGGCATGGCCGCGGTCACCGAGAACCTGTGCTTCACGATGACCGGCAGCGCCACCTACGAGCGGCCGTACCAGTTCGCGCGGCGCATCTCGACGCTCGACCACCTGCTCGAGGGCCGCCTGGGCTGGAACATCGTCACGAGCTACCTCGGCAGCGGCGCCCGCGCGATGGGGCTCGACGGCCTCATCCCGCACGACCGCCGCTACGAGATGGCCGACGAGTTCTGCGAGGGCGTCTACCGGCTCTGGGAGGAGAGCTGGGGCGAGGGTGCGCTGCAGAAGGACAAGGCCACCCGCGTCTACGCCGACCCGTCGAGGATCAAGAGGATCGACTTCGACGGCGAGTTCCACCGCTTCAGCGCCATCCACGCCACGGAGCCGTCCCCGCAGCGCACGCCGGTGCTGTTCCAGGCGGGCGGGTCCTCGCGCGGCCGGCAGTTCGCGGCCACCCACGCCGAGGGCATCTACCTCAACGGCACCACGATCGAGATCGTCCGCGACAAGATCGCCACGATGACCAAGGAGCTCGAGAGCCTCGGGCGCTCGCGCGACTCGGTGAAGTTCTTCGCCGGCGTCTCGGTGTTCGTCGACGAGACCGACGAGCTCGCCCGCGCCACGTACAACGACTACCTGCAGTGGTCCAGCCTCGAGGGCCTGATCTCGACGATGTCCGGGATCATGGGCATCGACCTGTCGCAGTACCCGCTCGACGAGCCGATCGTCTACGAGGAGAACGACTCCAACCGCACCGCGCTGGAGATGTTCACCCGCAACAACAGCTGGACCCTGCGTCAGGTGCTCGACGAGAAGGCGCTGTGCGGGACCAACATGGCCCTGGTCGGCAGCGCCCAGCACGTCGCCGACGAGCTCATCCGCTGGATGGACGAGACCGACCTCGACGGGTTCAACATCGCACGCATCGTGGCCCACGAGACGTACGAGAAGTTCATCGACCTCGTCGTCCCGATCCTCCAGGAGCGCGGCCGCTACAAGACCGAGTACGCGCCCGGCACCTTCCGGGAGAAGCTCTTCGGCGAGACCCGCATCCCCGAGACGCACGTCGCGGGCAGCTTCCGCCGCTGAGCCGGTCCTCCGCCCGCGCGTTCGTCGCGTCGACCCGTGTCCTCGGGACACGGGTCGACGGTCGGCGGGCCGACGCGACCTCACGCGTCCTGCATCGCCGCCAGTTCCCGACCCAGTCGCCGCGGCAGCCGCGCGACGACCTCGTGCCCCATCTCGCCGGGCCCGGGGAGGGCGTCGAGGAAGCCGGTCGCGACGACCGCGCGCATCACGTCGTCGCCTCGGCGGAACTCCTCCGCCAGGGCGACGACGACACGGTCGGCGACCGCCCGGGAGCCCGCCACCGGGCCGACGGACGCCGCGACGTACCACCGCGCGAGGTCGCCGAGCAGCACCGTCGGCAGCACCTCGTCGAACTGCTCGGCATGCTCGCGGACCAGCTCGGCCGTCGGCGGTCCCGCGTCGACCAGCGCGCGGGCGACGGCGAGAGCGGTGCGCGGCAGCTGGGTGTGCCGCCCTGCTCGTCGTCGCAACATGCTTGCACCATGACGTCCGGCGTCGGGCCGACGCATCCGACTTTCTCGCCGGGACATGTCGAGAACTCCGAACCGGCTCCGTCCCCGGGGCATGGGACTCAAGCGGATGGACCACGTCGGCGTCGTCGTCGACGACCTCGACGCGGCGATCGCGTTCTTCCTCGAGCTCGGCATGGAGCTCGAGGCCCGGATGCCCGCCGAGGGAACGTGGGTCGACCGGGTCGTCGGACTCGACGACGTCAGCGTCGAGATCGCGATGGTGCGGACGCCGGACGGCCACAGCAAGCTGGAGCTGACGACCTTCCGGACACCGACGGCGACGACGGCCGAGCCGAGCGCGCCGGCCAACACGATCGGCCTGCGCCGGCTGATGTTCGCGGTCGACGACATCCACGACACGGTCGAGCGCCTGCGCGCCCACGGCGGCGAGCTGGTCGGCGAGATCGCGCAGTTCGAGGAGATGTTCCTGCTCTGCTACCTGCGCGGACCGTCGGGGATCATCGTCGCGCTGGCCGAGGAGCTATAGCCGGGCGCGGAGCACCTTCTTGTCGAACTTCCCCGTGCTCGTGCGCGGGATCGCCTCGACGAAGGCGTAGCCGTCCGGCACCCACCACCGCGCGACGCGGGCGGCGAGGAAGTCGCGCAGCTCGTCCACCGTCACCGGGGCGTCGGCGACGACGTAGGCGAAGGGGCGTTCGCTCCAGCGCGGGTCGGGGCGCCCGACGACGGCGGCCTCGCGGACCGCGTCGTGCGCCATGAGCTCGGCCTCGAGATCGACCGACGAGATCCACTCGCCGCCGGACTTGATCGCGTCCTTGGACCGGTCGGTGATCCGCAGCCACCCGTGCCGGTCGAGGGTGCCGACGTCGCCGGTGCGCAGCCAGCCGTCGTGGAAGCGGTCGGCGGTGTCGACCTCCGGCGCGAAGTAGGCGCCGGCGACGGCGGGCCCGCGGACCTCGACCTCGCCGACCTCGGTGCCGTCGGCGGGCAGCGCGGTCCCGTCCTCACCCGTGATGCGCAGCTCGTAGAGCGGGCTGACGCGCCCGGCGGCGCCGCGGTGCGACCAGCGCTCCGGGTCGGCGGCGCCCTGGTCCATGCTCAGCGTCGCGCCCGGGAAGATCTCGGTCATGCCCCAGCCCTGGACGAGGTCGACGCCGAAGCGTTCCTCGTAGGCGCGCATGAGGGTCTCGGGGACCTGGGTGCCGCCCGAGATCACGGTGCGCAGCGTCGCGAGCGTGACCGGCGGCCCGCCGGCCTGCGCCGTCTCGTCGGCGTGGCGCAGCACGTCCATCCAGACCGTCGGCACCCCGCACGACCAGGTCACGCCCTGCTCGTCGACCACCCGGCTGACCGGTCCGGGCTGCAGGTGGGAGGCCGGCATGACGAGGTCGGCGCCCGCGACGGCGCAGACGAACGGCAGGCCCCACCCCATGGCGTGGAACATCGGGACGATCGAGAGCACGCGGTCGCGCCCGGAGATGCCGTACGCGTCGGTGCCCGCCATCGCGAGCGCGTGGAGCACGATCGAGCGGTGGGAGTAGAGGACGCCCTTGGGGTGTCCGGTGGTGCCCGACGTGTAGCAGAGCGAGGCGGCGCTGCGCTCGTCCAGCTCGGGCCAGGTGAACGGGCCGGCCGAGGCCAGGAGCGCGTCGTAGTCGAGGGCGTCCGGGACCTCCACGCCGTCGGGCAGCGCGCCGATCACCACGACGTGCCGCACTCCGCGGACCCGCGCGAGCACCGGCAGGAAGCGCTCGGCCAGCGAGGCGTCGAGCAGGATCACCTCGTCACGGGCGTGCTCGACGGTGTAGGCGATCGTGTCCTCGTGCAGGCGCAGGTTGATCGTGTGGAGCACCGCGCCCATGCCCATCACGGCGTAGTAGCACTCGAGGTGCTCCTGGGTGTTCCACGCGAACGAGCCGACGCGCGTGCCGGCCCCGACACCGAGGTCGGCCAGCGCCGCGGCCAGGCGCTCGACCCGCTCGGCCACGGCCCCGAAGGTCGTCGTGCGGCACGCCCCGGACGCGTCCGTCACCGTGCTGACGCGGGCGTCCGGGTGCACCGCGCGCATCCGCCACAGCAGGTGGGACGTGGTGAGCGGGACGTCCATCATCAGGCCGGGGGTGCTCATCGACTTCCTCCGGGGTCGCGGTCGGCCGGCGGTCAGCGGTTCGTCGGCTTCCCGACGACCTCCTCGCCCATCGAGACGGTGAGGCTCACCCCGAAGCGCTCGATGATGTCGCCGGAGCAGCCGCGCATCTCGGCCCACTCGGGCGACTGGGTGCTGGCCTCGAACGCGGCGCGGTCGGCGAACGCCATCTCGGCGATCCGGTAGGTCACCGGCTGCGCGTCGCCGAGGCCGTCGGTCGTCAGCGTCGTGACGATCGACTCGAGGTGCGGGACGGCGGCCGCGCGCGGGACGTGCGTGCTGGCGTAGTACTCCTCGAAGGCCTCGCGGTCCTCGGGCTTCGGCGCGGACCAGAAGGCGTAGAGCTTGTACACGGTGTCCTCCAGGGGTTGCGGGATCGGTCAGGCGGGGCCGCCGGCGGCGGCGTACTCGAGGGCGAGGCGGTCGACGAGCTCGGCGACGGTCGGGACGTCGTCGACGACGCCGGTGACGTGGCCGGCGCTCCAGGCGTCCTGCCAGCGGGAACGGCGCCCGCCGTTGGCGCCGGCGAGGGTGGTCGCGACGTCGAAGCCGGCGGACTCGGCGTCCCCCTCGGGGAGGGTCGCGCGCAGGAACGAGGCGGGCAGGCCGGTGACGGCGTCGGTGAGGACGATGTCGCCGCTGGTCGCGGCCGTGACCATGGCCTTGTACTCGGGCGCGGCCAGGCTCTCGCGGGTCGCGAGGAAGCGGGTGCCGGCGTAGCCCAGGTCGGCGCCGAGCACCCGGGCCGCCGCCAGGGACGCGCCGTCGCCGATGCCGCCGGCGAGCACCACCGTGCCGGCGTACCGGCGGCGGACCTCGCGGACGAACGCGAACGGGTTCATCGCGCCCGTCTGCCCGCCCGCGCCGGCGGTGAGCAGGATCAGGCCGTCGGCGCCGGCCTCGATCGCGCGCTCGGCGTGGCGGATCGTCGCCACGTCCGACCAGACCGTGGTGCCCGCGCCGTGCAGGTCGTCGACCACCCCGGCGGGCGAGCCCACGCTCGTGATCACCAGCTCGCAGCGGCGGCGGACGAGGACCTCGAGATCGGCCTCGAGACGGCGGTTCGAGCGGTGGACGATGAGGTTGGCCGCGATGGGGGCGTGCGCGGCGTCGAGCTTCCCGTCGAGCAGGCCGAGCCAGTCGTCGAGCTCGTCCACCGACCGGCAGTTCGCGGTCGGGAACGCGCCGATCACCCCGGCGGAGCACGCCGCGGCGACGACGTCCGGGCCCGAGACCGTCAGCATCGGGGCGGCGACGAGCGGTAGGCGCAGGCGATCCCGAAGAGACACCGAGATCACCACTGCTCCCAGTGGATGACCTCCTCCGGGTCCGGGCGCAGGGCCGGACGGAAGTCGGTGCCCAGGGTGTACGCGACCGGCGAGAGCGCCGCGATCGTCACCTCGTCGATCGGGATGCCGACGACGTCCGCGGTCTCCTGCTCACGGAACAGCGAGACGGACGTCCACGCGGTGCCGAGCCCGCGGGCGCGGGCGGCGAGCATGAACGACCACATGCCGGGCATGACGCTGCCGAGCAGCGTGGTCTTCGCGATCGACGGCCCGTTGTCCGGCCGCCCCATGGCGCAGGCGAGGACGAGCGCGGGCGCGCGGTGCATGTTCTCGGCGAGGTAGTCGGCCGAGCCCGACGTGCGCTGCTGGCTGGCGTTGCGCTCGGGCGTGCCCTTGTCGACCGCCCCGATGTAGGTCGGGATCTGCCGGTACTGCTCGTAGGCCTCCCGGTAGACGGCGGCGAGCGCCTCGCGCCGCTCCCGGTCGGTGACGATCACGAACTGCATGAGCCACCGGTTCGACCCCGACGGGGCCTGCAGGGCGACCCGGACGCAGTCGGTGAGCAGCTCCTTGGGCACGGGCCGCTCGAAGTCGAGGCGCTTGCGCACGCTGCGGGTGGTGGTGAGGACGTCCTCGGCGGAGAGACCGAGGTCGGTGTCGGCAGGCAGAGCCACGGCGTCGTGCTCCCTTCGGGCAACCTACGCAGTAGTATGTTGGCTCGTCGCCTAGTGTCAAGGGTCACGTCGGAGCAGTTCCGGAGGGGATCGGGTGAGCGTGACCGCGATCAGCCAGGGACGGCCGGGGCCCGGTGACCAGGGCCGGTCCGCGGTGCTGGCCGCGGCGGCCAAGACCTTCGCCGGCCGCGGCTACGCCGGCTCGAGCATGGACGACATCGCCGACGAGCTCGGCGCGACCAAGGGCCGGGTCTACCACTACTACCGGAGCAAGGCCCGCGTCCTCGAGGACATCCTGCTGCTCGGCGCCCGCACGCTGCGCGAGGCCGTCGAGCCGGTGGCGGGCCGGCCGGGGCTCGATCCCGCGGCCCGGCTCGAGGAGATGGCCGTCGAGCACGCGCTGGTCCTCATGCGCCAGAACGACGTCCAGGCGGTCACCCTGCACACCATCCACCTCGTCACCGGGCGCGCGAGCGAGCCCGGCGAGGCCAACCCGTTCCGCTACATCGTCGAGGCGCGCGACGCCTACGAGGAGCTCTGGCGCGCGGTGATGGCGGACGGTGTCGCGACCGGCGCCTTCGACGCGCCCGACCCCGACCTCGCCGTCCGCGCCGTGCTCGGGGCGTTGAACTGGTCGACGGTCTGGTACCGCCCGAGCGCGCACGACACCGACGACCGCACCCGCCGCCTCGCCGAGGGCCTCGCGTCGTATGCGGTGCGCGGGGTGCTGCGCCACGGCGACTGAGCGCCGAGTCGGACGCCCGCGAGGGCGGTGACCGCGACCGCCACGGCAGGTCCGAGCGGATGCGCCTCGAGCGCACCGCTCAGGTCGAGCCGGGACGCGCAGTCAACGGTTCTCACGACGAAGATCGATCAGACCGGCGACACCGACCGCCTCGCCTTGATCGCCGTCTCGGTGACGTCCGCCCGCAGTTTCGAGGGGTTTCGTCACCGAGACCACGATCATGAGCCGTCGACGCCCGGTGATCTTCTCGTTGCCAGCGCCACGACCACGTAGAAGTACCGACGACGCGCGGCGCGATTCCTGTGAGCGTCGGAGGATGCGCAACAAGGCCCTCGTCGCCGTCGTGCTGGCGGCGCTCGCGTGGTCCGCGGTGTCGCCCGTCGACCGCCTGACCTGGCTGCTCGAGGTCGCGTGGGTGCTGGTGCTCCTGCCGGTGGTGATCGTGCTCCGGCGCCGCTTCCCGCTGACGCCGCTGCTGGCGGTCCTGCTCGCCGTGCACGCCCTGGTGCTGATCTACGGCGGCCACCACACGTACGCCGCGACGCCGCTCGGCGAGTGGGTGCGCGCGACGTTCGACCTGTCGCGCAACCCGTACGACCGGCTCGGCCACCTCGTCCAGGGCGTCGTCCCCGCGATCGCCGTGCGCGAGCTGCTGCTCCGTCGCAGTCCGCTGCGGCGCGGCCTGCTGCTCGTCGCCCTGGTCACCGCCTCCTGCCTCGCCTTCAGCGCGTTCTTCGAGCTCCTCGAGTGGTGGTCCGCGCTGGCGCTGGGCCAGGGCGCCGACGCCTACCTCGCGACCCAGGGCGACGTCTGGGACACGCAGTGGGACATGGCGCTCTGCCTGTGCGGGGCGCTCCTCGCCCAGCTGCTGCTCGCCCGCCGACACGACCGAGACCTCGCCGACCTCACGAGAGGACAGAACGTGGGAACACTTCCGGGTCCCCGGACCGTCACAGCAGCATGGAGCGACAGATGATCCGGCACCCCGCGCCGCCGCGGGTCGAGGCGCCGGCCGGGCTGGCCGACGTGGCCGAGCTCGGTGAGCCCTGGGCGGCCACCGCCTGGCACCACGCCGTCGCGATCGCGGCGGGCTGGCGGGGCGAGCCGACCTGGACGCCCTGGGGCTACCCGCCGCCCATCCCCTACGACCGGATCCCCGCGCCCCGCGGCCCGGTGTCGGTCCCGCCGGCGCCCACCCGCCCCGACACGACGCCGCGCTGGATGCCGACCCCGCCCATCGGGATCGCCCCCGCCTGACCCGCCACGCCGTTCGCCCCACCGTCGCCTCCGTTCGCCAGATTCCGGGCACGCAGCCACGGCGCCACACTGCTGACACGAAGGAGGGGGCGGCCGTGGTGGAGTCAGCGAACGCGACGATGCGGGCGGCGCGGTTCTACGCGTGGGGGGAACCGCTGCGGGTCGAGACGGTGCCGCGCCCGCGGCTGTGGCACGACGACGACGTGCTGGTCAGGGTGGCCGCGGTCGGCCTGTGCGGGTCGGACATCCACATCGCGATCGAGGGGATCACGCCCACCGGATTCCAGCCGATCGCCCTCGGCCACGAGATCGCGGGAACGGTGGAACAGGTCGGCGCCGAGGTCCGGGACTGGGCGCCCGGTGACCGGGTGGCGGTCGCCCCGCTCGTCTTCGACGGCACGTGCGTGAACTGTCTGGCGGGGCACGCCGAGGTCTGCCTGCACCGGCGCGGGATCGGCATCCATGTCGACGGCGGGCTCGGCGAGTACGTCGTCGTCCCCGCCCGCAACCTCTGCCGGCTCCCGGGGTCCGTGCCGTTCGAGGTGGGCGCGGTCGTCACCGACGCCGTCGCGACGCCGTTCCACGCGCTGGTCGACGTCGGCCGCGTCCGGGCGGGCGAGTCGGTGGCGGTGATCGGGGTCGGAGGCCTGGGCCTGCACGCGGTGCAGATCGCCCGCCTCCTCGGCGCCTTCCCCGTGATCGCCGTCGACCCGCGGCCGACCCAGCGCGACCGCGCGCTCGAGCAGGGCGCCGACGTGGCGCTCGACCCGGGGTCCGGCACCGTGCTCGACGACGTCCACGCGGCCACCGGCGGGCGGGGCGTCGACGTCGCCGCCGAGTTCGTGGGGCGCCGCGAGTCGATCGCGCAGGCGGTGGACGTCCTGCGGATCGGGGGCCGCACGGTGGTCGCCGGCCTGGGTGCCGACCCGATCACGGTGGTGCCGCCGACGACGTTCGTGCGCAAGCAGCTCGCGCTGCTCGGCTCCTACGGGTTCACCGTCTCGACGATCCGGCAGGTGCTGGGGCTCGTCGAGTCCGGCCGGCTCGACCTGAGCCGCTCGATCACGCACACCTTCGCGCTCGACGACGTGAACACCGCCCTGCGGGTCCTGCACGAGAAGACCGAGGAGCCGCACCGGGTGGTCGTGACCCATGCGCTGCGCGCACGTGAGTGATCCGGGTCGTCGGGACGACCCGGATCACTCACGTGCGGAGCATCAGAAGTAGGTCTTGCGTCCACCGACCCCCCGGCCGACCGCACCGAGGATGGTGAGGATCAGCCCGACGACGAGCAGGATCGCGCCGATCGTGTAGAGGATCGAGATCCCGAGCACGTAGCCCAGGATGATGAGGATGACGCCGAGGATGATCACCGATGGGCCTCCTTGGTGGCGCGGGGCCGTTTGCGCGGCACCCGGCCGACACGTGTCGCGCAGCCGTCGGGTTCTCGACGACTGCGCGGCTGAGCAGACCTCATGGAGCCGCGCGTGGGGGGAGCAATCGGGGAACTAATTTCCGGCGCTGTCGCCGATCTCGAGGCGGACGTGGGTGCCGGCGGCGCCGGTCCAGAGGTGCAGCACGTCGGTGAGCTGGCGCGCGAGCCACACGCCGCGGCCGCGCACCGACCGCGTCTCCGGGCAGCGCAGCCCCGGTGTCGTCGTCGTCATCCGCCCGGGATCGCTGATCTGGGCGATCAGCCGTCCGGGCCGCGACCACCACGACAGCGTGCCGTGCCCCGGACCGTGCTCGATGCTGTTGCTGACCAGCTCGCCGACCGCGAGGACGAGGCCGTCGACCTGGTCGTCGTCGAGGCCGGCCTCCTCGCCGCGGCGGTGCGTCTCGCGCCGGATGTCGCGCAGCGCGGCGACGCCGTCGAACGCCGTGGTCCGGTCCGGCGGGCCGAGCTCGGGCGCCGGCGGCGCGGGGACCTCCGTCAGCACCTGGTCGGGGGTGAGGTAGCGCGGGTTCGGGCTCGCCGTCGCCCCGACGTAGAGCTCGGGGTGGTTCCAGTGCAGGAAGCGGTCGCTGTCCTCGACGTCGCGGGCGTCGTCGCGCAGGCAGACCAGCGTCACCGGGAGGCCGCGCAGGGCGAGGTTCGAGCTCGCGTCCAGCACGCTCCAGGCGGCCGGGGCGCCGGCGGACGAGCTGTCGGACAGGACCAGGGCGGCGCGTCCGCCCGCCGTCATCTCGCGCAGCGTCGCGGCACGGCGCGCCGCCGTCGTCTGCCCGCTGTAGGTGTAGGGCTGCGCCGGCTCGCCGAAGACGATCCCCGCGACCATGTCGCCGAGGTACCGCTCGAGGGCCGCGCGGACCACGTCGTCGACGACGGCCAGCACGACGTCCCCGCGGGCCAGCGCCTCCTCGAGCGCGGGGGCGAGGGTCGCGACGAGGGCGTCGGCGTCCCGGTAGGTGATCGCGAGGTGGCGGAACGGGTCCGGCGCCCCGCCGGACGGCGGGGCGGAACGGTCGGGGGCGGCGGTCACGTCGTCGGGTCCTCGGGGGTGTCGCGGTCGAGCACCTCGAGGCGGGTCGTGAGCCCGAGGATGTCGAACATGCGACGGGTCTGCCCGTGGCCGAGGCGCACCGCGAGGCGGCGGTTCGCCGCGTCGGCGCCGTGCTGGGCGAGCAGGACCAGCCGCACCCCGCACGACCCGACGTACTCGAGCCCGGAGAGGTCGAGGACGAGGACCGGCGGCGCGTCGGCCTCGGCCGCCGCGACCTGGTCCTGCGCGACGGCGAGGGTGTCGTTGTCCAGCTCGCCCCGCAGGGCGAGCTCCGTGCGGTCGTCGTAGGACGTGCGGTCCACCTCCAGGACGGCAGGGGGTTCGATCATCGCTCGACCCGCACCACGAGCAGCGCGACGTCGTCGCGGAGCCGGTCGCGCTGGAAGTCCGTGACGGCGGCGAGCAGGCCGTCGGCGAGGGCGTCGGCCGACCGTCCGGCGAGACCCGCCACGACGGCCGCGAGCCGCTCGGGCCCGAAGAACCCGGCCGGCCCGCGGGCCTCGGTGACCCCGTCGGTGTAGAGCACCAGGGCGTCGCCGGGACCGAGACGGACCTCGGTCTCCGGGAGGACGAGGTCGGCGAAGACCCCGACGAGCGTGCCGGGGATGTCGATCCACTCGACGTCGTGCCCCCGGAGCACGAGACCCGGCGGGTGGCCACCGTTCACCAGCGTCACCGTGACGCCCTCGGCGTCCCGGGTCATGACGCCGTGCGCCATCGTCGCGAACCGCGCCCGTGCCTCGCCGTGGTGGCGCAGCATCGCGGCGTTGACCCGGCGCAGCACCTCCGCCGGCCGCAGCCCGTGGCGCACCTCGGCGTGCACGGTGTGGCGGATCAACGAGGTCAGCGCCGCCGCCTGCGGGCCCTTGCCGCACACGTCGGCGACGGTCAGCGCCCACCGCTCGCGGTCCTCGTCGAGGTGGACGTCGTAGAGGTCGCCGCCGACGTAGACGTCGGTGAGGTCCGGGTCCGGCGGACGGTAGCGCCCGGCGCACGACACCCCGGGGACGTCGGGCAGCTCGCTCGGCAGCAGGGCCGTCTGCAGGGTGCGCGCGACCAGGCGCTGCTGCTCGTAGAGCGCGGCGTTGTCGAGGGCGAGCGCGGCCGCGGCGGCGAGCTGCCCGACGAACGTCAGGTCCTCCTCGGTGAAGCGCCGCCCCGACTCGGCGTGCACCAGCGTGAGCGCCCCGAGGCTGCGCCCCCGCACCAGCAGCGGCACCACGATCGCCGAGCGCATCCCGAGCTCCCGGAGCAGCGCGAGGTGGGTCGCGTCGACGGCGGAGGCGACGAGGAGCTCGTCGGGGACGTCGGGCAGGACGACGGGGATCCCGGTGCGCGCCACGTCGACGGCTCCGCCGCGGGCGTCGGGGTCGCGCGGGTAGCGGCGCTCGAGCCGCTCGACGAACTCGATCTTCTCGGGGTCGAGGTGCGCGACGGCGACCTTCTCCACGCGGGAGCCGCGGACGAGGTGCACGGCCGACCAGTCGGCGATGCCCGTGACGGCGAGGTCGGCGAGCTGGCGCAGCCGTTCCTCCACCGACAGCGGCGCCTCCATCAGGCGGCCCGCCTGCGCCAGGAACGCCATCCGGTCGCGCTCGCGCTCGGCGACGGCGCGGGCGTCGCGCTCGGCGGCGTAGAGGCGCGCGCGGTCGAGCGCCTGGGAGCAGAGCGAGGCGACGGTCAGGAGGAACTCGCGGTCGGCGGGGTCGAAGGCCCGGGGCCGGTAGAAGCTGAAGACCACGGCGCCGAGGACGCGGTCGTCGACGCGCAGGGGCAGCACCGCCGACGCCTCGTGCCCCATCGACACCCCGAGCGGGGCCATCTCCGGATAGCGCGTGCGCCACTGCCCGGCGTCCTCGAGCCAGACCGGTTCGCCGGTGAGGACGGCGTCGGACATCGGGCGGCCGCGGTGCAGCGGGATCCGGGCGAACTGGTGCGTGTCGCCCGGCCAGCCGTGCGTGTGCAGCGACTCCATGACCTCGGCGTCGTCGCGGCGGCTGTAGGCGGCGCAGGCGTCGGCGCCGATGAGCGCGGCCGCCGTCGTGGCCGTGAGCCGGCCGATGTCCGCGGGGGTGAGGGCGCGGGAGAGCTGCTCGGTCAGCTGCTGGATCCCCGCCGCCCGGGCCGTGCTGGCGTCGAGCACGGACGTGGCTACGGAAAGTAGCTCGTCCGTCTTGGCCGTCACCCGCGGGAGACTAACGGCCGCGTGGCCGCCCGGACAGGGAGCGATTCCGGTGACGCATGGTGATCATTCGGGTGACGGGAGAATTTCTCGGGGTCGATGTCGATCCGGTGCCTCGCCGGTCGACCTGTGGGTGCCAGGGTCCGCACGGGCCCACGACACCTCAGGGAGACAGCCGTGAAGTACATGCTGATCATGCGCGCGAACGACGAGGCCTACGCCGGGATGGCGGACGTGAGCATGGACGAGATGATCGAGAAGATGGGCCGGTTCCAGGAGGAGATGCTCCGGGCCGGCGTGCTGCTCGCCGCGGAGGGGCTCGAGGACCCGGCGGAGACGGTCGTCGTCGACCACGGCTCCGAGCCGCCGGTGGTCACCGACGGCCCCTACGGCGAGACCAAGGAGCTCTTCGGCGGCTTCTACCTGCTCAACGTGGCCTCGCGCGAGGAGGCCGTCGAGTGGGCCAAGCGCGCGCCCGGCACCGGTCCCGGCTTCAAGACCGAGATCCGCCGCGTCTCGACGATCGACGAGTTCCCCCAGGACAACGAGTGGATCCAGAAGGAGCGGGCGTGGCGCGAGGCGACCGGGCAGCTCTGAGCGGCCGCGAGGCCGTCGCGGCGGTCTGGCGCATCGAGTCCCCGCGCATCGTCGGCGCGCTCGCGCGCTACACCGGCGACTTCGCGCTCGCCGAGGACCTCGCCCAGGAGGCCCTCGCCGAGGCGCTCGTGACGTGGTCCCGCGACGGCGTGCCGCGCGAGCCCGCGGGATGGCTGCTCACGGTGGGGCGGCGACGCGCGATCGACGCGTTCCGCCGTCGCGCCGGGCGCGACGAGCGCTACGCCGCCCTCGCCCACGAGCTGGGCGAGGGCGGCGCGGCCACGGGAGGTGACCCGGTGCCCGAGGCCGACGACCTGCTCTTCGACCCCGACCGGATCGACGACGACGTCCTGTCGCTGATCTTCGTGTCGTGCCACCCGGTGCTCTCGCGCGAGGCCCGGGTGGCGCTGACGCTGCGGGTGGTCGGCGGCCTGACCAGCGACGAGATCGCGCGGGCGTTCCTCGTCCCGACCGCGACCGTGCAGGCGCGGATCACCCGCGCCAAGAAGGCGCTCGGGGCCGCCGGGGTGCCGTTCGGGGTGCCGCCGGCCGACGAGCGCGGCGAGCGCCTCGGGTCGGTCCTCAACGTGGTCTACCTGGTCTTCACCGAGGGGTCGTCGGCGAGCTCCGGCGACGACCTCATCCGCTTCGACCTCGCCGCCGAGGCCCAGCGCCTGGCGCGGGTCCTGGCCCGCCTCGCCCCCGACCACTCCGACGTCCACGGCCTGCTCGCCCTCCTCGAGCTCACCGCCGCGCGCTTCCCGGCGCGGACCGGGCCCGACGGCGAGCCGGTGCTGCTCGAGGACCAGGACCGGCGGCGCTGGGACGTCGCCGCGATCGGCCGCGGACGGGCCGCGCTGGCCCGCGCCCACGAGGTGGGCCGGGGCCTCGGCGCCTACGGGCTGCAGGCCGCGATCGCGGAGTGCCATGCCGTCGCGCCGTCGGTCGAGGCCACCGACTGGGAGCGCATCGTCCTGCTCTACGCGGCACTCGGGCGGCTCGCGCCCTCCCCGGTGGTCGACCTCAACCGCGCGGTGGCCGTGTCGATGGCGCAGGGCCCGGCGGCCGCGCTGCCGATCGTCGACGGGCTGGAGGGCTCGGAGGTCCTCGCGGGCTCGCACCTGCTGCCGAGCGTCCGCGGGGAGCTGCTCACCCGGCTCGGACGCCCCGCCGAGGCACGGCAGGCCCTGGAGCTCGCGGTCGCGCGCTGCGGCAACGAGCGGGAACGGGGCCTGCTCCGGCGCAAGATCGCCGGCCTCGACGGGGCGTGAGCGTCAGACCTCCACCGACGGCGTGGACTGCCGTGCGGGCTCCCGCGTCACGAACAGCATCAGCAGCGCGCCGATCACGGTCAGGGCGCTCATCAGCACGAACCCGCTGGTGAACGTGCCTGTCGACTGCACGATGAAGCCCATGGCGGCCGGCGCGACGATGCCGGCGAGCGCGAACGCGGCGTCGGCGAACCCGGCCGCGCTGCCCGGCTGGCCGGGCTCGGCGTCGATCGACGCGACCCACCAGATGCCGCCGGTGACGAACCCGAAGCCGACGCCGAGGGAGATGAAGATCAGGGCGACGGTGAGCGTCGGGTCGAGGAAGACGGGGATGAGCGACGCGCCGGAGAGCAGCAGCGCGCACCCCATGATCGTGAAGCGGCTGCGGATGCTCTGCGTGCGCCGGTAGACGCGGTCGACGAGCACGCCGCCGACGAGCGCGCCGACCACGCCGGCCGCCCAGGGCGCGACCGAGAAGGCGCCGACGGCCTTGATGCTCAGGCCGTAGTTGGTCGAGAGGAACTGCGGCAGCCAGTACATGAAGCCCCAGAACATGAAGCCCCAGGCGAAGTAGCCGGCCGCGACGATCCAGAGGTTGCGGTTGGTCAGCAGCGAGCGCCAGTCGACGCCGCCGGACCGGTTCTCGGCCTCCTCGACGTCCTGGCCCGCGGCGATGTGGGCGCGCTCGGCCTCGTTGACCCGCGGCGACTCGTTCGGCGTGTTGCGCAGCAGCCCGATCGCGACGACCGCCCAGGCGATGCCCAGGACGGCCATGACCCAGAACGTGCCGCGCCAGCCGACGGCGCCGATGAGGTTGGTGAGCACCGGGCCGGCGATGAGCAGGCTGCCCGAGACCGCGACGCCGCCGATGAGCGCGAGGGCGAACCCGCGCTCGGCGCGCGGCAGCCAGCGGCTCACGGTCCGCGTCGCGGCGGGGAACGCCGGGGCCTCGCCCGCGCCGAGGATGATGCGGATCAGCAGGAGGCCGATGAAGCCGCCGGCGAGCGGGATGAGCGCGGTCGCGAGCGAGAAGATGGTGATCGCGACGAGCAGGACCTTGCGGGGGCCGAAACGGTCGACCAGCGGGCCCGACAGGAATGCGAAGACCATGTACCCGATGGCGAACGCACTCGAGATGATCCCGTACTGCGCCGTCGAGATCCCGAATTCGCGCTGGAGCGGCTCCACAGCGTAGGAGACCGCCGAGCGGTCGATGTAGTTGATGATGATGAGGGCGACGATCAGTGCGATGGTCGCCCAGCGGAACCGTGTCTGCATCGGTGGTGTTCCGTTCGGAGAAACGGGATTTCCTGGCTGTTGAGTCGAGCTTGTCGCGCCCTACCTGTGCAGGTCAAGGGCTCGTCAGGTCGCCGTGCCATCGAATTCACCATTGTTCCGGTGAGAGGAACAATGGTCAGAGACGTCGGCCCAGATCGGTCAGGAGATCGGCGACCGGGCGCCCGCCCTGCAGTTCCCGGACGGCGTCGACGACGGTCGGCACCTCGTCGGCGGAGATCGACCGGACCGCGTTGGTGCGGAATTTCTCGGCGACCTCGCCGGGGGAGAGCGGGCGTTCGGGCCCGCCCCGGTTCTCCCGGATCCGCTCGGTCCGCGACTCCCCGTTCTCGAGGCGCACGGTGAGCACCGCGGGGAACTGCCGGGGGAAGATCGCGGTCGACTCCTCGTCGGGCACGCAGCGGACGCGCTCGGCGAGCGCGAGCCGGCCGGGGTCGGCGGCCGCGGCGTCGGTGAAGTCGTCGTGCGAGAGACCCAGCCCGCCGCCGCCGAGCAGCGCCGCCGCGACGGTGTAGGGGCCGCTGAACGCCGCGTGGTACCCCGAGCGGGGGCGGGCCTTCTCCGCGGCCGGCTCGGCGATGGTGCGCAGCACGGGCGCCGGCGCGCCGAGGGTCAGCTCGGTGATGCGCTCCGGCGCCACGCCGGCGTCGCGCATCCGCAGGGCCGCGTCGACCCCGGCGTGGGTGAAGTGGTTGCACGGGTAGGGCTTGGTGAACACGCGCAGCGTCTCCCAGTGCTCGCCGAGCCCGTCGGTGACGCGGTCGACGTGGAAGCGCTCGCCGCAGAACGCCCGCAGGAAGCCGAAGCGGCCCTCGAGCACGGTCGGCGGGCCGGTGAGCCCGTGCCGCGCGAGGTCGGCCGCGGCCACGCCGGCGTGCGCCGCCCAGCCGCAGTGCACGCGCTTGACGGTGCCGCCGGTGCGGTTGGCCTCGATGACGCCCGCGCCGGTGCTCGCCGCGATCCCGATCGCCGAGGTCAGCGCGTCGGCGTCGAGGCCGCGCAGCATCCCGGCGGCGACCGCGGCGCCGACCGCCCCGCAGATCGCCGTCGCGTGCTGGCCGTGCTCGAAGAACACGGAGTTGCCGAGCTCCTCGTCGTAGCCGGCCATGCCCAGCCGGCACGTCAGCTCGACCCCGACCGCGGCGGCGTCGAGGTACGCGGTGCCCGAGGCGCCGACGGCCTCGGCCGCGGCCAGCGCGGCGGGCAGGACCGCCGCCGACGGGTGGAGCACCGAGGGCAGGTGGGTGTCGTCGAAGTCGAGGCTGTGGGCCAGCGTGCCGTTGACCAGCGCCGCGGAGGGGGCCGGGAGCCGGCGGCCGTCGGCGAGCGAGGTCGCCGCACCCGTCCCGCCCCACTCCGCGACCACCGCGGCGGCCACCCGGGCCGGCTCGGCGTCCCGGGCGGCGAGCGAGTTGCCGAGGACGTCGGCGGTGCGCGCCACGAGGTCGGCGCGCAGCTCGGACGGCAGGCCCTCGGCGGCGGCGCGCGCGGCGAAGGCGGCGATCGCCTGGGCGGGCGTGGCGCTCATGCCCCGACCACCGCCACCGGGCGGACCGGGGAGCCCGTGCCGCCGACGATCCGCAGCGGCGTGAGGACGAAGAGGAACTCGGTGAGGCCCTGCGCGGCGGCCTCCTCGAGCGCCATGTGCTCGACGATGTGGATGCCGTGCTCGACGAGCAGGATGCGGTGCACCGGCAGCACGCGGTGGCCGTCGCCCGGCGGGATGCGCTCGAACGCCGTGGTGTCCGCGCCCGCGGCGACCACGCGCCGCTCGGCGAGCCAGCGGGCGCCGTCCTCGGTGACGCCGGGGACGCCGGTGTCGTGCCCGAGGTAGGACGCCGCGTCGTCGAAGCGCTGCGCCCAGCCCGTGCGCACGAGCGCCGCGTCGCCCGGTCCCGGCTCCGCACCGGCGCGCTCGGCGGCGGTCGCGAGGTCGGCCGCGCTGACGCCCTCGCCGGGCTCGAGCGCGGAGGTCCCGCGGACGGCGGGGATGTCCAGCAGCACGCCCCGCGTGATCATCGGCGGGATGCGCTCGGCGCCGTGCTCGGTGTGGAGGCCGCCGCGCTGCGCGGCCTCGGCGTCGACGCCGCCGTGCAGCAGCCCGTCGTGACTGACGTGGGACAGGGCGTCGACGTGGGTGCCGACGTGCCCGCCGGTCACGAGGATCTCGTTGGAGGCCGACCCACCGTCGGGGCGCACCGCGTCGCCGTGGCGGCGGATCAGCGTCATCCGGAAGCCCGGGTGGTTGGGCGAGGTCGGCATGCCGGTGAACAGCGGCTGCCCGAGCTCGACGGTGCGGGTGCCCGCGGTGACGGCGTCGATCAGCGCGCGCGTGCTCGTGGCGGTCGTCATCGGTCCTCCTGGACTCCGGTCGGGTGGGCCTGCTCGAGCACGCGGACCGCGCCCGCGACGACGGCGGCGTCGACGAAGCGCCCCCGCTCGTCGACCCAGGCGCTCTCGCCGCGCCCGGCGGCGTCGCTGAGCGAGTCGAGCAGCGCGCGGGCGGCGCCGACCTCGTCGCCGGTGGGCGTGAAGGCCCGGTGCACGGGCTCGACCTGGCGGGGGTGGATCACCGAGCGCCCGAAGAAGCCCTGGTCACGGGCCTCGCGGCTGTCGCGCTCGAGCCCGTCGGGGTCGGCGAGGTCGGTCCACACGCTGGTCACCGGCGCGGCGAGCCCGGCGGCCCGCGCGGCGACGACGACCCGCTGACGTGCCCACGCGAGCGCGTCCGGGCGGCGGACGCCGAGGTCGGCGGCGAGGTCGGCCTCGCCGAGCGAGACCGCGACGACGCGCGGGTGCGCCCGGGCCAGGGCGAACGCCTGCTCGACGCCCAGCGCCGACTCGAGGAGCAGGTGCAGCGGCAGGTCGAGCCGGTCCGCGAGCGCCGCGACGGTGTCGGGCTCGCCGGCCTTGGGCAGGCGGACGCCGTCGAGCGCGGTGCCGGCCAGTGCGGCGACGTCGTCGGCGCACCACGGCGTGTCGACGGCGTTCATCCGCACCCAGAGCTGCTTCTCGCGCGGGGTCGCCGCCGCCGCGACCGCGGCGTCGCGCGCGGCGTCCTTGGCGTCGGCGGGCACGGCGTCCTCGAGGTCGAGCACCACCGCGTCCGCGGGCCCGGCGAGCGCCTTGTCGAGCAGCTCGGGGCGGTGCGCGGGGACGTAGAGCCAGCTGCGCGCCCGCCCCGGACCCGGTCTCACACTGCTCCCGCGGCCCGCAGCTCGGCGAGGCGCGCGTCGTCGACGCCGTGGCGGGCGAGCACCTCGGCGGTGTGCTCGCCGAGGCGCGGGCCGGTGGTGCGGACGCGGCCCGGGGTCTCGGAGAGCCGGAAGGGCACGTTCTGGAAGCGCACCGGGCCGAGCTCGTCGTCGTCGACCGAGACGATGCTGCCCAGGGCCGCGTACTGCGGGTCGTCGAGCACGTCGGCCGCGGTGTAGATCGGCGCCACCGCGGCCTCGGCCTTCTCGAACGCGGCGACGACCTCCTCGCGGTCGCGCGCCGCGATCCACGACCCGACGGCCTCGTCGAGGACGTCGGCGTGGCGCGCGCGCTCGGCGCCGGTCGCGAACCACGGCTCGTCGATGAGCTCCGGGCGCCCGACCAGCCGCATCACGCGCTCGGCGATCGACTGCGCGCTCGTCGACACGGCGACCCAGCGGCCGTCGGCGCACTCGTAGGTGTTGCGCGGCGCGTTGTTCGAGGAGCGGTTGCCGTGGCGCGGCTGGAGCTCGCCGAGCTGGTCGTAGGCGATGACCTGCGGGCCCAGCACGGTGAGCAGCGGCTCGATGATCGCCATGTCGAGCACCTGCCCGCGGCCCGTCTGCTCGCGGGCGCGCAGCGCGGTCATGATCCCGAACGCCGTGGTCAGCGCGGCGACCCCGTCGGCGAGACCGAACGGCGGCAGGGTCGGCGGCCCGTCGGGCTCGCCGGTGATCGCGGCGAACCCGCTCATGGCCTCGGCGAGCGTGCCGAACCCGGGCCGCGACGAGTACGGCCCGAACTGGCCGAACCCGGTGACGCGGGCGAGGACGAGGCCGGGGTTGGCCTCCGAGAGCACGTCCCACCCGACGCCCCAGCGCTCGAGCGTGCCGGGGCGGAAGTTCTCGATGACGACGTCGGCGTCGGCCGCGAGCGCGCGGAAGACCTCCTGGCCCTCGGGCGACGACAGGTTCAGCGTGATCGCCTGCTTGTTGCGGCCGAGCATCTTCCACCACAGGCCGACGCCGTCGCGCTGCGCGCCGTGGGTGCGCGAGGGGTCGCCGCGCGGGTGCTCGATCTTGATGACCTCGGCGCCGTGGTCGCCGAACATCGTCGCCGCCAGCGGGCCGGCGAAGAGCGTGGCGACGTCGAGGACCTTGAGGCCGGCGAGGGCGTCGGGGGCCGTCATCAGGCGTTCCTTCCCGCCGCGACGGGGGCGGCGCTGCTGGGGTGTCCCGGATCGCCACCCAGGCGCCGGGAGATCTGGGCGGCGACCGCGGCGACGCGCGGGCCGAGGCCGGCGACGAGCTCGTCGGTCATCCGGTAGCGCGGGCCGCACACGGAGATCGCGCCCAGCACCTCGCCGGAGACGCCGAAGACGGGCGCGGCGACCGATCCGGCGTCGGCCTGGCGCTCGCCGGCCGAGACCGCCCAGCCGCGGGCGACGATGTCGTCGAGCTCGCCGCGCAGGGCCACGGCGTCGACCGGGGTGTGCGGGGTCAGCGCCTCGAGCGGCTCGGCGAGCGCCTCCTCGCGGTGCTCCGGGTCGAGGTGGGCGAGCATGCACTTGCCCGAGCTGCCGGCGTGCAGCGGGAACCGGCGGCCGAGCTCCACGGTCATCTTGATCTCGTGCAGGCCGACGACCTGGTCGAGGTAGACGCGGCCGTGGGGGACCGGCGTCGAGAGCGTCGCGGTCTCCCGCGTCTCGTCGCGCAGGCCCCGCAGCAGCGGCAGGGCTGCGGAGCGCAGATCCGAGTCGCGCAGCGCCCGGGCGCCGAGCGCCGCGGCGGCCCCGCCGAGCCGGTACTCGCGGCTGGCGGGGTCGAGCGCGACCATGTCGCGCGCCGCCAGGGACTGCAGGATCCGGTGCACCACGGCCTTCGACAGGCCCAGGTCCCGCGCGATGCGCGAGACCCCGAGCGTCGAGGGCCCCTCGACGAACAGCAGCAGCACGTCGGCCACCCGTGAGGTGGACTCCGTGCCCCCCGTCGCGTCCGCCATGACGCCGACCTCCCGTCTCGCTCGACGGAACACACCTTCGGGGCGTTCCGCCCGGTGTGTCAACCGGCGCCGTCGTTCTCTTGCCAGCTGCCCTTTGAGCTGCTGTCATGCGAGTCGCGAGCTCGTCAGAGGCGTTTCTTCCAGCGAAACGAGGTGGTCGCGGTGGTGGACACCGACCTCGTGGTGGTCGGCGCGGGCGGGGGCCTGGCCGGCGCGCTGCGCGCCGCCGAGCACGGTCTGGACGTCGTCGTGGTGGAGGCCGACGAGCACTTCCGGCGGGGCAACAACACCGCCATGTCCACGGCGATGGTCCCGGGCGCGGGCAGCCGCTTCCAGCGCGCGGCGGGCATCGACGACTCGCCCGAGCTCTTCCTCGCCGACGTCGAGGCGAAGACCGCCGGCGCCGCGGACCGTCGCGTCGCCCGGGCGCTGACGACCGTGAGCGCCAGCCTCGTGGAGTGGCTCGCCGACGGGGTCGGGCTGCCGATCGAGCTGCCGGTCGACATGGACTACCCCGGGCACTCGGCCCGCCGCGTGCACACGGTGCCCGGCCGGCACGGGTCGTCGCTGCTGCGCGGGCTCGCCGACGCGGTGGCGGCGTCGGACCGGATCGACCTGCTGTGTCCGTCGCGGGCGGTCGACGTCCAGTTGCGCGATGGCGCCGTCGTCACCGTCTCCGACCCCTCCGGCGCGACCGAGGTCATCACCGCGCGCGCCGTCCTGCTCGCCACCAACGGCTTCGGCGCCGACGCCTCGCTGGTGGCCGAGCACGTCGGCGAGATCGCCGGCGCGACCTACCACGGCAGCGAGTACGCCCGCGGCGACGCGCTGCGCCTGGGCACGGCCCTGGGCGCGGCGACCGGGTGTCTCGACGCCTACCAGGGCCACGCGGCGCTCTCGGCGGCCGCGCGGACGCTGGTGACCTGGACGACCGTCATGCACGGCGCGGTCGTCGTCGACGCCGACGGCCGGCGCTTCGCCGACGAGACCGCCGGCTACTCGGAGTTCGCCGCGTGGCTCGCGGCCCGTCCCGGGGCGCGGGGCTGGGTCGTGCTCGACCAGCGGATCGACGCCCTGTCCCGGGCGTTCGGCGACTACCGCGACGTCGTCGACTCCGGAGCGCTGCGCTGGGCGGGGAACGTCGCCGACCTGGCCGGCCTCCTCGGCGTGCCGACGAGCGTCCTGGCCGGCGAGCTCGCCGACGCCGCCGCGGTCGCCCGCGGCGAGCAGGACGCCGACCGCGTCGGCCGGACCTCGGTGGAGGCGCCGCTCGCGGCGCCGCTGGCCGCGGTCGAGATCGTCCCCGCCCTGTTCCACACCCAGGGCGGACTGCGGGTCGACGAGCACGCCCGCGTGCTCGACGCGGACGAGCGCCCGCTCGGCCCCGTCTACGCCTCCGGCGGCGCGGCGGTCGGCATGTCCGGCCACGGCGCCGCCGGCTACCTCGCCGGCAACGGCCTGCTCCCCGCCCTCGGGCTCGCCCACCTGGCCGCGGACCACCTCGCGGCCACCCCACGACTGCAGGAGGTCTCCCCGTGAGCCACGACCTGATCATCCGCGACGTGCGCGTCGTCCGTCCGGGCGTCGAGGAGGTCGCGCACGCCGACATCGCCGTCGACGACGGGCGCATCACCGCCGTCGGGCCGGACCTCGGCGCGGACGCCGCGCGGGTCGAGGAGGGTCGCGGTCGCCTCGCCTTCCCCGGCGTCGTCGACGCCCACCAGCACTGGGGCATCTACAACCCGCTGTCCCAGGACGCCGAGACCGAGAGCCGCGCCTGCGCGCAGGGCGGCGTGACGACCTCGCTGACCTACATGCGCTCGGGGCAGTACTACCTGAACAAGGGCGGCGACTACGCCGACCTGTTCCCCGAGGTGCTCGCCGCCGCCGAGGGCCGCTCGTACGTCGACTACGCGTTCCACCTCGCGCCGATGCAGGCCTCGCACATCGACGAGATCCCGATGCTCGTCGACGAGCACGGCGTCACGTCGTTCAAGATCTTCATGTTCTACGGCAGCCACGGCCTGCACGGGCGCTCGAACGACCAGAACGCGTTCCTCATGATCCCCGAGGGCGAGCGCTACGACATCGCGCACTTCGAGTTCGTCATGCGCGGCATCCAGCGCGTCCGCGAGCAGCGCCCCGACATCGCCGACCGCATCTCGCTCTCGCTGCACTGCGAGACCGCCGAGATCATGACGGCGTACACGCGGATCGTCGAGCAGGAGGGGAGGCTGACCGGCCTCGAGGCCTACAGCGCCTCGCGCCCGCCGCACTCCGAGGGGCTCGCGGTCACGATCGCGTCGTACCTCGCCCACGAGACCGGGCTGCCGACGATCAACCTGCTGCACCTCTCGTCGGCGAAGGCCCTCGAGGCGGCGCTGCTGATGGCCGGCACGTTCCCGCACGTCGACTTCCGCCGCGAGGTGACGATCGGGCACCTGTTGGCCGACGTGTCCACCGCCGACGGGGTGGGCGGCAAGGTCAACCCGCCGCTGCGCCCGCGCGAGGACGTCGAGGCGCTGTGGCGCCACGTGCTCGCCGGCGAGGTGTCGTGGGTCGTCTCCGACCACGCCTGCTGCAAGGAGGCGACGAAGTTCGGCGACGACCCGGCGGACATCTTCGCCGCGAAGTCGGGCTTCGGCGGCACCGAGTACCTGCTGCCGGGACTCGTCGGCGAGGGGCGGAAGCGCGGCCTGCCGCTCGGCGCCGTGGCCGCGCTGACGTCGTGGAACCCGGCCCAGCGCTTCGGCCTGGGCTCCAAGGGCGACCTCGCACCGGGCTACGACGCCGACGTCGTGCTCGTCGACCCCGACCGCTCGTGGACCGTCGACGCGGCCCAGTCGGAGTCGACCCAGGAGTACACGCCGTTCCGCGGCCTCGAGATCGGCTCGACCGTCGACGCGACGTTCGTGCGCGGGCAGCGCGTGTGGGCCGACGGCAAGGTCGAGGGGGCGCCCACCGGCCGGTATCAGCACCGCCCGACGTCGGTCTGAGGCGCGCGACACCGCAGCGCACGTTCGAGCGCACTCCGGCGTGTCGCGCAGCGAGCATGTGGCGATCCTGGTGCTGGACGCCAGCGATGCCGCATCGCTCGTACCGGGGACGCGTCAGGACACCCCGCGGTCGGCGGCCGACCAGTGCTCCGCGCGCAGGTCGCGCTTGAGGATCTTCCCGGCGCCGGAGATCGGGAGCGCGTCGCGGAGCTCCACGGTGCGCGGGGCCTTGTAGCCCGCGATGAGGCCCTTGACGTGCTCGCGCAGCTCCTCGCTCGTCGGCGCGGCGCCGGGGACGGCGACGACGACCGCGTGCACGCGCTCGCCCCACTCCTCGTCGGGCACGCCGATCACCGCGCAGGACGCGACGTCCGGGTGCTTGGCCAGCGCGTTCTCGACCTCGACCGAGTACACGTTCTCGCCGCCCGAGACGATCATGTCCTTGATCCGGTCGACGACGTAGACGTAGCCCTCGTCGTCCATCCGGCCCCCGTCGCCGGTGTGCATCCACCCGCCGCGCAGCGCGCTCGCGGTCTCCTCGGGGCGGTTCCAGTAGCCGAGCATCACGTGCGGGCCGCGGCTGACGATCTCGCCGACGGTGCCGTACGGGACCTCGTCGTCGTTCTCGTCGATGATCCGCACCTCGGAGTGCGGCGCCGCGCGTCCGGCCGAGCGCCGCAGCCGGTCGACGCCGTGGTCGGCGGGCAGGAGCAGGGTCGCGACCGGCGAGAGCTCGGTCATCCCGTAGGCCTGGGTGAACTCGGCGGCGGGCAGGCGCTTGGCGGCGCGCTCGAGGACGGCCTCGGAGATCGGCGAGGCGCCGTAGAGCAGGTGGCGCAGGCTCGTGAGGTCGGCGTCGGCGGCCTCGGGGGAGTCGACCAGCAACTGGATCATCGTCGGCACGAGCAGGACGTCGGTGACCTCGTGCTGCGCGATCGCCGCGGCCACGCCCACCGGCGTGAACATCGGGACGATCACGTGGGTGCCGCCGACGACGTTGCGCGCGACCCAGGCGGCGCCGTCGGCGAGGTGGAACATCGGCGCGGCGTGCAGGTAGCGCCCGCCGGGCTCGGTGAACGCCCCGGACGCGGTGCTGCCCAGGGCCGACGCGAGCAGGTTCGTGTGGCTGAGCACCACGCCCTTCGGCGTCCCCGTGGTGCCGCCGGTGTAGTAGATGCCGTACGGGTCGTCGCCGCCGCGGCGCGCGTCGGGGACGGGCTCGTGGTCGGCGACGAGCGCCTCGAAGCCGACCATGCCCTCGGGCACCTCGCCGTCGCCGCTGTAGACGACGGTGCGCAGCACCGGGGCCTCCGCGCGGATCGCCGCCACCGCGGGGACGAACGCGTCGTCGACGACCAGGATCGCGACCTGCGCGTCCTCCAGCGAGAACGCGATCTCCGCCGGGCTCCAGCGGATGTTGACCGGGGTGACGACGCCGCCGGCCCACGGCACCGCGAACAGGTACTCGTGGAAGCGGTCGGAGTTCAGCGAGAGCATCGCGACCCGGTCGCCGGGCCCGACCCCGAGGCCCTGCAGGGCGCCGGCGAGCCGGGCCACGCGGTCGCGGCACTCGGCCCACGTCCGGACCCGGTCGCCCGCGATCGTCGCGGGACGGTCGGGGGTCTGCTGGGCAGCGCGGTGCAGTGCCTGGGTGATCTCCACGGTCGGTCCTTCCCTCGGTGCTTGCCGCGCTATGTGAACCGTGATTAGCTCACTGGCGGCGTCAGTGAAGCACGTCACGTGGCTTCGCGGAAGCGTCCGGCGGGAGGAGACCGGGATGATCCGGGCGTTCGGCGACGGGCCGGCGGCGTGACCGCCACGGCGCGCGAATCGTCGTTCACACCCCGTCGCCGTCCGCGCGACCGGCGCCGGCAGATCCTCGCGGCCGCGGCGGCGCTGTTCTGGTCCGAGGGGTACCACCGCGTCGGGATGGCGGACGTCGCCACGGCGGTCGGCATCGCCCCGAGCGCCCTCTACCGCCACGTCCGCGGCAAGCAGGAGCTCCTGCTCGCGGTCCTCGACGAGCACCTCGCCCGCATCGAGGCGCTGGTCGCCGCGCCCCCCGACGACCTCCTCGGCGGCCTCACCGCCCTCACCCTCGAGCGCCGGGAGTTCGGCCTGCTCTGGGAGCGCGAGGCCGGGCACCTGCCCGCCGACGAGGTCCGTGCGATCCGCCACCGCCTGCGCGCGGTGGCCGCGGTCGTCGCCGCCGCGAGCGCCGAGCCCGACCCGGCGACGGCCGAGCTGCGCGGGTGGGCCGCCCTCTCGGTGGTCGACAGCCCGTCGCACCACCGCTGGACGCTCGCGGGCGACCGGTTCGGCGACCTGCTCGCCGGGGCCGCGCGCGCGGTGCTGACCGCGCCGCTGCCGCCGGCGACCGGGCCGCCCGCCGCGTCGGGACGACCCCGCGGGCTCGCGCCCGCCTCCCGTCGCGAGGCCCTGCTCGCGGCCGCGACCCGGCTCTTCGGCGAGCACGGCTACCCGGCGGTCGGCCTCGGCGACATCGGCGCGGCGGCCGGGATCGCCGGCCCGAGCGTCTACCGGCACTTCGCGACCAAGACCGACCTGCTGCTCGCCGCCCTGTCCCGCGGCAACGAGGCGCTGTGGCTCGGCCTGCACCACGCGCTCGCCCGGGCGAGCGACGCCGACGACGCGCTGACCCTCCTCGCCGCCGACTACACGGCCTTCGTCGCCGAGAACCCCGAGATCGTCAGCGTGCTCGTGTCGCAGACCATCCACCTGCCCACGGAGCCGCGTGACGACCTGCGCCGCTCCCAGCGCGCCTACCTCGCCGAGTGGGTCGCGCTGCTCACCGCCGCGCGCCCGGAGCTCCCCGCCGCCGAGGCCCGGGTGCTCGTCCACGCCGCGCTCGCGCTGGTCAACAGCCTGGCGCGCGTGCACCACCTCGCGGTCCGGCCCGGTGCGCGCGCCCGGACCGCGGCGCTGGCCGGGGCCGTGCTGCGGACCTAATGGGGCTACACCGGCGTGGTCGTGGTCCAGACTCCGGTGTCCGAGCCGCCGGCCGGTGAGCACTGTCCGAACCGGATCCCAGATGGTTGA
>NZ_SNYO01000002.1 GCF_004363095.1 Actinomycetospora succinea | reverse complement strand
CAGCAGCCCTACAACGAAGCCACCGCCTGGCCCGCGGCTACAGACAAGACAAACGCCCCCGCGGCTTGACCTCCTACGACCGTGGGATGTCTAGGCGGCGCGCGACGTCGTCGCGAGCCCGGCGCCCAGCCCGATCATCGCGACGCCGCCCGCGCCGCCGAGGACCGACAGCCGCCGCGGCGAGCGCGCGAACCACGCCCGCGCCGTCCCTGCGCCGAGCGCCCAGGCGCTGTCGAAGGCCAGGCCGATCGAGGTCATGACGACGCCGAGGACGACGATCTGCGGCCCGGTCGCGGCGCCGGGGTCGAGGAACTGCGGCAGGAACGCGACGAGGAAGAGCGCGCTCTTGGGGTTGAGCAGCCCGACCACCAGGCCGTCGAGGCCCGAGCGCCACCACCCGGGCAGCGCCGGCACGTCCGTCGGTGCCGCGAGCGCGGCCGCCGTCGCGTGCCGGTGGCGGATCGCGGTCACGCCCAGCACCACCAGGTAGGCCGCGCCCGCGAACTTGACCACGGTGAACGCCGCGGCCGACTCCGCGAGCACCGCGCCGAGCCCGACCCCGACGGCGAGGACCTGCAGGCCGATGCCGAGGGCGTTGCCGGCCACCGAGCAGAGCGCGCGCCGGCGCCCGGCCGCAAGGGCCCGGCTGACGGCGAACACGACGCTCGGTCCCGGGATCACGATGACGATCGCGCAGGCGACGACGAAGGCGAGCAGGTGGCTGGGCACCTCCCGGAGCTTCGTCGGCCGCCGTCGCGGGGTCCAGGGGATTCCGGTGACCGGGGCCACCGCCCGCGCACGAGGATGGGCGGATGGTCGCGGCGCCCCCTGACGTTGACCCTGGTGCCGGGCCGAGATCGCGCCGAGATCGACGCGTCGGGGCCGGGCCCCGTGGAAATGTCTGCCGGACATCGACGTCCGGTGAGGAGTCGTCGTTGCGACGTCACGCCAGCAGTCCTGTCCTGATCACCGGTGCGGCCGTCTCCCCCGCGGAGGAGTTCGCCGCCCGCCGGCGCCGCTACTCACTGATCATGTCCCTGCGCATCCCCTGCCTCGTCGTCGCCGGCGTGCTCGCGCTCGGCTTCGGGTGGACCGTCGCCGCCGCGGTGCTCGTCATGGCCTCGGTGCCGCTGCCCTGGGTGGCGGTGCTCATCGCCAACGACGGTCCGCCGCGCAAGGCCGAGAAGGTCGCCCGCTACCGGGACGACCGCGCCCTCGAGACCCGGTCGGTGCCCGCCCTCGAGGCGGGGCAGGTCATCGACGTCCCCACCGACCGGGCGGCGTGATCGCATGACCTCCGAGCAGGGCGGTTCGTGGGCGCAGATGGTCGCGCCCGGACGACGCGGTGCCGTGACGGTGCTGGCCGGCGGCACGCTGATGTTCGCGATCGACACCTACGTCACCGCGAGCCTCCTGCCCTCCGCGGTCGCCGAGATCGGCGGGGCCGCCTTCTACGCCTGGCCGACCACCCTGTTCCTGCTCGCCGCCGTCGTCGCCTCGTCGCTGACCAGCCGGGTGCTGGCGACGGTGCCCGCGGCGCGCGCCTACCTCGTCGCCCTCGCGGTGTTCGCGATCGGGGCGCTCGTCGACGCCGTCGCGCCGTCGATGGCGGTGCTCCTCGTCGGGCGCGTGGTGCAGGGCCTCGGCGGCGGGCTGCTCGCCGCCATGGGCTACGCCCTCATCCGCGTCGCGCTGCCCCGCACACTGTGGACGCGCGGCAGCGCCGTGATCGCGGCGATGTGGGGCGTCGCGCTGATCGTCGGCCCCGGTCTCGGCGGCGTGCTGGCCGGGGCGGGCCAGTGGCGCTGGGCGTTCGGTGCCCTCGTCGTCGCGAGCCTGCTGATCGCCGCGATCGTGCCGTCGGCGCTGCGTCGCGCCCGCGCCCCGATCTCCCCGGGGCCGTTCCCGGTCGGCTCGGTGCTCCTCGTCGCGGCCGCCGCGGCGGTGCTCAGCGTCGCCGGGCTGGCCGCGGACCCGCTCGTCGCCGGCCTCGGGCTGCTGGTGGCGCTCGTGCTGCTCGTGCTGTTCGTCGTGCACGAGCGGCGGACGTCGGCGGCCGTCCTCCCGCGGGCGACGTTCCGGGCCGGCTCGCCGCTGCGCTGGATCTACGGCCTGATGGCGGTGCTCGTCGGCGTGGCCGGGGTCGAGGCGTTCGTGCCGCTGGTGGGTCAGCAGGTCGCCGGGCTCGACCCGGTGGCCGCGGGGTTCCTCGGTGTCGCGCTCGGCGCCGGGTGGGTGCTCGGCGAGATGATCAGCGCGTCCGCGCGCCGTCCGCGACCGCGCGTGCTCGGCGGGCCGCTGCTGCTCGCCGCAGGAACGGTCCTGGTCGCCGTCACCCTGGTGACCGTGGACGGACCCGTCGCCGTGGCGCTCTGGGCCGTCGGGCTCCTCGCCGGCGGCGTCGGGATCGGCACCGCCTGGCCGCACCTCGCGGCGTCGGCGATCGGCGGAGCTGACCCGGAGCCCGGGTCGGGGACCGAGGCGGACGAGAACGAGGCCGACAAGGCCTCCGCCGCGGTGACGACGGTGCAGATGCTCGCCGTGTCGGTCGGCACGGCGCTCGGCGGTGTCGCCCTGGCCCTCGGCGGGAGCGACCCGGTCGCGTCGGCCCGCTGGCTGTTCGCGACCTTCGCCGTCGCGGCGGTGGTCGGCGCGCTGACGGCACGCCCCGCCGCCCGGGGTGTCTAGCGCAGGATCTCCACGAGCAGCGCCCAGGCGTTGACCAGCCCGCCGACGAGCGCGAGCGCCACCGCCGCGGGGAGCCAGTAGAGCCCGCCGAGCGACTCGGTGAGCAGGCCGATCGCCGCGACCACGGGCGCGAGGGCCGCGACCGCGGCGGGCACGATGTTCGTCGCCACCCAGGACAACAGCGGCTGCTCGGCCGCATGGGCCGCGGGCCGGACCAGGTACCCGAGCGACGGCACCGTCACCGCGGAGATCACCAGCAGCTCGATCGCGAGGGCGACGTCCGGCTGTCCGGGGATGAGGAGCGCCAGTGAGATGAACACCGGCAGCGCGAGCAGGATCAGCGACAGCGCGGCCCGCCCCGCGATGCCGGGGCCGGAGAGGATCGTGCGGATGTTGATCGAGACCGCGACGAACAGCAGGCCCGCGAGCGCCGCCGCCGCGCCGGCCATCCCGGCGGCGAAGTCGGACCAGGGCTCGGCGGCGTAGGCGGCGTCCACGGCTAGCTCAGCTTCTCCCGCATCGTCGCCGCCACCGCCTGCAGGGCGGACAGCGGGCGGATCATCACGGTGAGGCGGTCGATCGCGCCGGACGCGTCGTGGTGCAGCAGGTCGATGCCCTCGAGCTCGCGGTCGCCGACGTGGGCGCGGAAGACGAGCAGGTGGTCGTCGCCGCCGGCGATCTCGTTCACGTAGCGGAAGTCCTCGAAGACGGTGAACACCGCGTGCAGGATCGGCGCGACGGCGTCGCGGCCGTGGTAGGGCGTGTGCACGACGGGGCTCGAGAACTCGACGTCGTCGGCGAGCAGGGCGACGGCGGCGTCGATGTCGCCGGCCTCGACGGCGGCGCGGAACGTGGTCATGCGGGCTCCGGGATCGTGTAGATCTGAGGGCTGCGGACGACGACGATCGCCGTGTCGTCGGAGACCTGGCCGCCGGCGTGGTCGAGCGCGGCGCGGCTGACGGCCTCGGCGACCGTCTCGGCGCTCGACGCGCGCGGCAGCGACGCGAGGACGCGGGCGATGCCGTCCTCGCCGAACTGGTCGGTGCTGCCCGGCGGGCGCGACTCGGTGACGCCGTCGGTGTAGAAGACGAGGCTGTCGCCCGGCCGCAGGCACTCCTCCTCGCGCCCCACCGAGGCGTCCGAGCGCAGGCCCAGGGCGCGCCCGCCGACGGCGAACTGGCCGACCTCGCCGTCGGCGCGCAGCAGGAACGCCGGCGGGTGCCCGCCGTTGACCACCACCGTGTGCAGGCCCTCGTCGGCGGCGGTCATGGTCGCGTAGGTGGCGGTGACGAAGCTGTGCCGGCCGGCGAACCACACGTGCAGGACGTCGTTGAGCGCGGCGAGCACCGCGCCGGTGTCGTCCTCGGTGTGCCCGACGGCGCGCACGGTGGAGCGGGCGAGCGCCGTGGTCCGCGCCGCCCACGGACCCTTGCCACAGACGTCGCCGACGACGACGCCCCAGCCGCCCGGCACCGGGAAGACGTCGTAGAAGTCGCCGAGCACCTCGGCGCCGCCACCGCCCGGGCGGTAGCGCGCGGCGACCTCCATGCCCGGGATCCGCGGGTTGCCGGCGGGCAGGAGGCTCTGCTGCAGGGTCTCCGCGAGCTCGGTGGCCTCGGCGGCGGAGCGCTCGGCCCGCTCGGCGTGGCGCTCGGCGTCGGCGGCGTGGCGCTCGGCGGCCGCCGAGGCGACCCGCGCCTCCTGCAGGGCCATCCGCAGCGCGATCTCGCCGCCCGCGGCCTGCGAGAGCGTCCGCAGGATCTCCAGCTGGCCGTGCGTCCACTCGCGGGGGCGGACGTCCATGGCGCAGAACGTGCCGAGCACGTCGCCGCCCGCCGCGCGGATCGGGATGCCGGCCCAGGCCTTGATGTTCATGGTCTCGACCGCGGCCATGGCTTTGGTTCGGACGTCCTCGCGGGTGTCGGGGATGACCTGCTCGGCGCCGGTCGTGACCACGAACCGGCAGAACGACTCGTCCGCCGGGGCCCGTCGCGGGCCGGTGACGTCGTCGACGCCCGTGGTGCTCTTCCAGAACGAGACCTCGTCGTCGACGAGCGTCACGAACACCATCGGGGCACCGATGAGGTCGGAGGCCAACCGGGTGAGGCGGTCGAACGCCTCTTCGCGGGGAGTGTCGAGCAGGCCCGTCGACGCGACCGCGGCGACCCGGGCCGGGTCGTCGATCCGGAGTGCCGGATTGGGCTCGTCCTCCACCGGGAACAGCCTACGGCCAGGGGAGGTCGGGTCAGGGCGAGGCGGGGGTGCTGTGGGGGAGGGCGAGGACGTGTTGCACCTCGAGGTTCCGGCGACTCCGGCGCACGTCGGGCGCCTGCGTCGCGCCGTGCGCGGCTGGTTGGGCCGCGCGCTCGGCGACGGTGACGCGGACGCCGTCGACAACCTGACCCTCGCCGTCAGCGAGGCGCTCGAGAACGCCGCGGAGCACGCGTACGCCGACCGTGACGAGCCCGGGACGATGACGCTCTCCGCGCAGCGGGACGCCCGGAAGCCGGGCGCCGTGGTGATCAGCGTGTCGGACTCGGGGCACTGGCGGGCCCCGACGGAGGGCAACAGCTACCGGGGCCGCGGGCTCGCGCTCATCGAGGAGCTGGCCGACGCCCACACCGTCCGCCCCGGGCCGACGGGCACGACGGTGACCCTGCGCCACCCGGGCTGAGCTACACGACGTCGGGCAGCTTCAGGTCGACCTGGAAGCCGCGCCGCCCGTCGTGGGTCACGACGCCCCGGCAGCGCACCGGCCCGGCGACGTCGACGAGGTGGCGGTAGCGGGCGCTCATCGCCGCGGCCAGCTCCCCGATGCGGCGGCCGTCGAGGCGGACCTCGACGGCGTAGTCGCCCCGGTACTTGCCGCGCGTCACCGTCGACGACCACAGCTCGACCGTGACCGGCGTCGGCGTGGCCCCGGGGCGGTGGTGCCCGGCGAGGACGTCCTGGTGGTCCTCCTCGCGCGTCACCACGACCTCGCGGTCGGGGTCGAGGACCGCGCGGGGTGCGGGGATGGGCGTCGTCGACGGCTCGCCGTCGGGCGGCCGGCGGGGCGCCGGGGGGCGCGCGGGCCGGAGCGCGGGGGTGACCGGCGGGGCGGGCATGACCGGCGGGGCCGGCGGGGCCGGCGGGGCCGGCGGGGCCGGCGGGGCCGGCGGGGCCGGCGGGGCCGTTGTGGCGAGGGCCTGGCGCCGTGACCGGTCGATCGTCCACCAGATGCCGAACGGCACGGCGAGGACCACCGCGGTGATCGCGAGCCATTTGATCAGCAGGAGCACGGCCACACCGCCTCATCGTCGCGGCGGGGCGATTCGTGACAGGGCTCGTCCGGGCGGTAACGATCGGTGGTGTCCGCTCGACAAGGTCGACGTTGATCGCCGGCCGGAGGGGACGCGACGTGCGCCAGGCGTACAAGGTGTGGTCCGGGATCGCGGCCGGCGTGTTCTGCCTCGTCGCCGCCACCGACCTGTCGGGCCGGGGCGCGACGCCGCCCGCCGGGACGGTCGCGAGCTCGTCGTCGCTGCCGGCCGTCGCGGCTCCGGCCGCCGTCGGGGGATCGAGCCCCGCGCGGGTGCTCGAGGTGATCGACGGCGACACCTTCCGCCTCACCTCGGGCGACGAGGTGCGCGTGCTGGGGATCGACTCCTGCGAGGCCGGGACGCCCGGCGGGCGCCGGGCGACCGATGCCGCCCGCGCGCGGCTGGTCGGGGTGCCGGTGACCCTCGCCGCGCAGCCCGGCGTCGACCGCGACCGCTACGGGCGCATGCTGCGCTACGTCTCCGCGGGCGGCAGCGACTTCGCGGCGACCATGGTCGCGATGGACCACACGGCGATCTACACCGGCGGGCGCAACGACGCCTCGCCGACCGTGCAGGCGACGCTGCGCCGGATCGACACGAACGGCCGGACCTGCGGCGCCGCCACCACCACGACGCGCTCCGCCGCGCCGACCACCACCCGGTCCCCGGACGTCGACCGCCCGCGCACCGCCCTCCCCGCGGTCCCGCGCACGGCGACGCGCGAGCAGGCCGCGGCGCGCTCGGGCGGTGGCGGCGGGTACTACGCGAACTGCTCGGCGGCCCGCGCGGCCGGCGCGGCACCGCTGACCCGCGGGCAGGCGGGCTACCGCGCGGCGCTGGACCGCGACGGTGACGGCGTCGCCTGCGAGTAGCCGGCGAGGGTCGCTAGCGAGCCCGCTCCGGGCGGCGCACGGGGCGCCGGTCGGCGGTGCGGGCCGTGCCCGCCGGGCGTCCGGTGGACGGCCGCGGAGCGGGGGCCGGCGAGGTCGCCGGCAGCTCGAGCATGGCCAGGGCGGAGTCCGGGATGAGGGCCAGTTCCGAGTTCTTGATCATGCCTGCCCCTTCCTCTGAGATGGCCCGGGCCGAGTGCGACCCGAGCGGGGCTGTCCCTCAGTCAACGCGGCGACGAGGGTCGCTGCTCCCACCCTGAGAACCTGATCGATCAGGCGGCTTCGTCCGCGCGGCGGGTGGTCGAGCACGCCGGACGAGCGGCCCGGCGGCCGCTCGGTGATCGGCCGGCGATCGCCGGGAGATCCACCGGTGATCAGGCCAGCGGGCGCAGGTGGGCCTCGGCCCAGCCGGCGAGGGTGCTCGGCGTGGTGGTGAGCTCGGTGCGTGGCTGCTCCGCGACGAAGCCGGACCGCAGCCCCGCCGCCATGCCGACGATCGCCTCCACCGCCGGGGCGCCGAGCCCGATCGACGCCAGGCCGGCGCGCACGTCGTCGTCGGTCACCTCCACCGCGCGCACCGGACGCCCGAGCACCGAGGAGAGCACCTCCGCGACGTCGGTGAACGTGAGGTCCCGCGGCCCGTGCACGGCCTGCACCCCGCCGACCGTCCACGGCGCGAGCAGGCGTGCCGCGGCGACCTCGGCGATGTCGCGCGGGTCGACCCACGGCATCGGGGCGTCGAGGGGCCACGCGGTCCGCAGGACGCCCTCGCGCACCCCGTCGAGGTCGAGCTCGAGGTTGGTGAAGAAGTAGGCGCACCGCAGGTGCAGCGCCGCGGCGCCGGTGGCGTCCAGCGCCTCCTCGACGCGGGCGAGCCCGTCGATCTCGCCGGCGCCGTGGCGCTTCTCCGCCCCGATGCTCGACTGGAAGACCGTGCGCGCGATCCCGTTCTCCGCGACCGCCCGCGCGACGTGCCCGCCGAGCCGCGCGTGGGCCTCGACCGGGTCGCCGCCGTGCACCGTCGGGCTCACCCAGAACAGCGCCTCGACCCCGCGGGTGGCCGCGACGACCGCGTCGCCGTCGTCCTGGTCGCAGCGCACGGCGTCGACGTGATCGCGCCAGACCGGGTCGAGCACGTCGGGATCGCGCATCAGCACCCGCGGCCGCACCCCGGCCTGGACCAGGATCCGCAGGACGTGGGCACCGACGTGACCCCGTGGCGTGGTGATCGCGATGTTCATGTCCGCGAGGGTGACGGAGGGGTCCGACACCGATACGACCTTGACGGGGGGACTCCGAAGGAGTTAGGTCGTGAGCGATTACATCGTGCACGATGAAAGGGAGTCCTGATGCCGACCCTCACCGTCGGGAACGAGAACGGCAGCCCGGTGGACCTCTACTACGAGGACCACGGCGCCGGGCGTCCGGTCGTGCTGATCCACGGGTGGCCGCTGTCCGGTCGCTCCTGGGAGAAGCAGGTCCCGGCCCTCGTCGACGCCGGCCACCGCGTCGTCACCTACGACCGCCGCGGGTTCGGGTCGTCGTCGCAGCCGTGGTCCGGCTACGACTACGATACCTTCGCCGCCGACCTCGACGCCCTGCTGCGCCACCTCGACCTGCGCGACGCCACGCTCGTCGGCTTCTCGATGGGCGGCGGCGAGGTCGCGCGCTACCTCGGCCGCTTCGGCAGCGAGCGCGTCGCGCAGGCCGTCTTCGCCGGCGCCGTGCCGCCGTACCTCTACCAGACCGACGACAACCCCGACGGCGGTCTCGACGACGCGACGATCCAGGGCTTCCTCGACGGCGTCACCGGCGATCGCGTCGCGTTCCTCGACGGGTTCGTCACGAACTTCTTCACCGCCGGCGGCCGCTCCGACCTCATCAGCGAGCCCTCGCGGCTCTACCACCGCGAGATCGCCGAGTTCGCCTCGCCGAAGGGCACGCTGGAGTGCATCCGGGCCTTCAGCTACACCGACTTCCGCGACGACCTCGCGAGGATCGACGTCCCGACGCTGGTGATCCACGGGGACTCGGACGCGATCGTGCCGTTCGAGGTCTCCGGCAAGCGGACCGCCGAGGCCGTGAAGGACAGCCGGACCGTCGTGGTCGAGGGCGGCCCGCACGGCTTCAACGCCACCCACGCGCAGCAGTTCAACGAGGCCCTGCTCGACTTCCTCGGCTGACTCCTCAGGGGAGCACGGCCGTCGCCTCGACCTCGACGAGCAGGTCGGGCTCCCCGAGCGCGGTGACCCCGACGAGCGTGATGGCCGGCGTGACCTGGCCGAGAGCCATGGCGGCCCGCATGGCGCCCTCGCCGAAGCCGCCCATCTTCTCCGGGGTCAGGTCCACGACGTAGACGGTCATCTTCGCGACGTCGTGCAGCGTCGCGCCGACGGCCTCGAGCGCGGTCGCGACGTTGCGGTACGCCTGCTCGGTCTGGGCGGCGAGGTCGCCCGGGCCGACGGGCGTGCCGTCGGCAGTGCGGGCGACCTGGCCGGACACGAACACCGTCCGCGTGCCCGTCGCGACCGCGACCTGGCGGTAGACGTCGGGGGCGGGCAGGCCGGCCGGGTTGAGCAGCTCGACGGTCATGGTGTCCTCCGGGTGGGATAGCGCTGTTATGTCTCGCAATGTATAGCAGCGTTATGCCACACTGCACAAGTGCCCCGACCGCCCGATCCCGCCGTGCGCACCGCCCTCATCGAGCAGGCGGCCGCGATGCTCGTCGCCCGCGAGCCGGTGACGCTGCGGGCGCTCGCGACGCGCGTCGGGACGTCGACGATGGCCGTCTACACGCACTTCGACGGGATGACGGGCCTGTGGGGCGCGGTCCGCCAGGAGGGGTTCGCGCGCCTGGCCCGCCGCCTGGCGGACGTGGCGGCGACCGACGACCCGGTGCGCGACCTCGCGGCCCTCGGCGCCGCGTACGCCGCGAACGCGATCGAGCACCCGGCGCTCTACCGCGCCATGTTCGACGCCGCCGCGGACCTGCCCGACCCCGAGTCGGCGGGCGCGGCGTTCGGGGTGCTCGTGGCGGCGGCCGGCCGGGCGCTCGAGGCCGGGCGCTTCCGCGACGTCGACCCCGCCGCCGTCGCCACCCGCCAGTGGGCCTCGGGGCACGGGCTGCTGCTGCTCGTGATCTCCGGCGTGCTGCCCCGCGAGGCCCTCGACGAGCACGTGCCCGCCCTCCTGACGGCGATCTTCAGCGCGGCCGGCGACGACCCCGGACGGTGCGCGGCGTCGGTCCGCGCCGGCTGGGGCTAGCGTCCGGTTCCGTGGACGCCGCCGCCCTGGTCAGCCAGTCCCCGCTCGCCCAGGCCGCCGCGATGCGCGACGGCCAGGTCAGCGCCGTCGACCTCGCCGCGGCGACGCTGGAGGCGGCCCGGGAGCTCGACGCGCGGGTCAACGCGTTCGCCGCGCTCGACGCCGACGGGGCCCACGCCGCGGCGCAGGAGGCCGACCGGCGCCGCGCGGCCGGCGAGGACGGCCCGCTGCTCGGGGTGCCGATCGCGGTCAAGGACGACCTCGACGCCGCCGGGCACGTGACGTCCTGGGGCTCCCGCGCGCGCACCACCCCGGCCCGGGCGGACGGGCCGGTCGTGACGATGATCAGAGCCGCCGGCATGGTGCCCGTCGGCCGGACGACGCTGCCCGAGCTCGCGATCCACGGGTTCACCGAGTCCGCGCGCTTCGGCGTGACGTGCAACCCGATCGACCCGGGCCGGACCTCCGGCGGCTCGTCGGGCGGGTCGGCGGCCGCGGTCGCGGGCGGCGCGGTGGGGATCGCGACGGCCAGCGACGGCGGCGGCTCCATCCGCATCCCGGCGTCGTGCTGCGGGCTCGTCGGGATCAAGCCCGGCGCGGGCCGGACGCCCGGCGGCGGGTGGAACGGGCTCTCGGTGCAGGGCTGCCTGACGCGCCGCGTCGCCGACTCCGCGACCTACCTCGACCTCCTCGGCGACTTCGCGACCCCGCTCGCGGCCGCCGCCGAACAGGACCCGCCGCCGCTGCGGATCGGCGTCGACCTCGCGTCGCCCGCCACCCCGGCCCTGCCGCTGGACCCGGAGCTCGAGGCCGCGGTCCGCCGGGCCGCCGACGTCCTCGCGGGCCTCGGCCACCAGGTGCGCGACGTCCGGGTGCGCTACGGCGCGGCGCCCGCCGGGTTCGTCGCCCGCATGCTGCACGGCATCGCCGGCGCCGCCGCGGACGTCGACGACCCGTCGCTGCTCGAGGCCCGCACCGCCGAGGTCGCGCGGATCGGGCGGCGGGTCCCGGACGCCGCCGTGGTCCGGGCGCGCCGGCAGGGCGAGGCGTTCGGGCACCGGGTGCTCGCCGACCTCGGCGTCGACGTGCTGCTCACCCCGCCCGCCCGGGGCCCCGCGGTCCCCGTGGGGCACTGGGACGGCCGGCGCGGCCTGACCACCATGCTCGGGCAGGCACGGCAGTACGCCCACACGCCGCCCTGGAACCACGCGGGCATCCCGGCCGCCGTGGTGCCGGTGACCCGGTCGGACCTGGGGCTCCCGCTCGCGGTCCAGTGCGTCGTCGGGCCGGACCAGGACGCGCGCCTGGTGTCGGTCGCCGCGCAGATCGAGCGCGCGTTCTCGCCGTAGCAGTGCCTCGTGGATCACGGGTGAGCCCGGAGGACGCCGGGTAGTCCGAGCCGGTCCGCCGAGTCGTTCCCGACTCCGCCCCGGGGTACAGCCCTCGCCCCGTGGCGTCGCCGTGGCGGGCAGCACCCACCCGTGCCCCGCAGGAGAGCGATGACCCCACTCGACGCGGTCCGGCCTGCCCTGGCCCGGTTCCGCACCACGCCGGCACCGCGGGGCGAGGGCCGCACGCGCCACAACTTCGCGGTGCTCGCGGCCGCCGCGACCGAGGACCTCGACGCCGCGCGCCTCGCCGAGGCCCACCTCGACGCCACGACGATCCTCCACGAGCTCGGCGGGCCCGCGCCGTCGCCCGGCTCGTGCTGGGGCGTGTGGGCCGCGGAGTCGGGCCCCGACGCGCTGGTGGAGAAGGGCGGGCGCCTGACCGGCCGCAAGCCGTTCTGCTCGGGGGCCGCCGGTCCGTGCACGCACGCGCTGGTCACCGTCGAGGGCCGGCGCCTGTTCGCGATCGACCTCGCCGACGCCGGGATCACCGTGCACGCGGGCGAGTGGCAGGCGCTGGGGATGCGCGGCAGCGCCGCCGCGACCGTCGACCTGGACGACGTCCCGGCGACCGAGATCGGCGCGCCGGGCGCGTACCTCGAGCGGCCGGGGTTCTGGCACGGCGCCATCGCCGTGGCCGCCGCGTGGTTCGGCGGGGCGGTCGGGGTCGCCGCGCCGCTGCGCAAGGCGTGCCGCCAGGGACGCCTCGACGACCACGGCCTCGCCCACCTCGGAGCCGTCGACGCCGACCTCGCCGCCGCGCGCTCGCTGCTCCTGGACGCGGCGGCGGCGCTGGACGGGCCGGGGCACGAGGAGAACGCGCGCCGGCGGGCCCTGCGCGTCCGCGCGGTCGTCGAGGCGGCGGTGGACAGCGCGCTGACCCGGACCGGGCGCGCGCTCGGGCCCGCGCCCGTCGCCCGCGACGCCGACCACGCCCGGCGCGTCGCCGACCTCGAGGTCTACGTCCGCCAGAGCCACGCCGAGCGCGACCTCGCCACGCTGGGCGCGCTGGCCGGCGACGACACGGACCCGCTGTCGTGAGCCCGTCGCTGAAGGGCGCCGGGACGTCCGAGGACGCGTGGTGGGGCCCGGGCGGTCTGGGGGCGGTGCCGAGCCGGGAGCCGGCGGTCATCCGCCCGCCGGGCCGGGTCGTCGTGGTCGCCCCGCACCCCGACGACGAGGTGCTCGGCGTCGGCGGGACCCTCGCGGTCTGGGCCGCGGAGGGGACCGAGGTCGCGGTCGTCGCGGTCACCGACGGCGAGGGTTCGCACCCCGACTCCCCGACGCTGACCCCGCGCGCGCTCGTCGACCGCCGGGCCGAGGAGCGCCGGGCGGCGCTGGCAGCGCTCGGGATCGAGGCAGCCGTCGACCGGCTCCGGCTCCCCGACGGCGCGGTGGCCGCCGACGACGTCGCCGACGGGGTCGCCGCGATCCTGCGCCCCGACGACACCGTGGTCGCGCCGGTGCTCGGCGACGGGCACCCCGACCACGACGCCACCGCGGCCGGCGCCGGCACGGCGGCCGAGCGGGTGGGCGTCGCCTGCTGGCGCTACGCCGTCTGGCTCTGGCACTGGGCGCAGCCGGGCGACGTGTCGTTCGACGGCGCCCGGCGCGTGCGGCTGCCGGCCACCGCGGTCAACGCGAAGGCCGCGGCGATCGAGCACTTCACCACCCAGGTCGCGCCGCTGTCCGACGACCCGCGCGACGCGGCCGTCCTGACCCCGCCCGTCCTCGCGCGGTTCCGGCGCGACACCGAGATCCTCTGGGGGCCGCGGTGAGCCTGTCGTCCGAGTACTTCGACGGCCTCTACGCCGCCGACGCCGACCCCTGGGGCATCGAGCGCGGCTGGTACGAGGAGCGCAAGCGCGCCGTCGTCCTCGCCGCCCTGCCCCGCCCGCGCTACGAGCGCGCCTTCGAACCCGGTTGCGCGGGCGGCGCGCTGTCGGTGGCGCTGGCGCCGCGCTGCGACGAGCTCGTCTGCTGGGACCCGGCGGCTCGGGCCGTCGAGACCACCGGGGAGCGGCTGGCCGACCACCCGCACGCGCGCGTCGAGCAGGGCGCGCTGCCCGGGAGCACGCCGGACGGGACGTTCGACCTGGTCGTCGCCTCCGAGGTCGTCTACTACCTCGACGCCGACGACCGTGCGGCGTTCTGGGACGCGGTCGAGGCGTGCCTGCGCCCGGGCGGCCACCTGCTCGCCGTGCACTGGCTGCGCGAGGCGCCCGAGTACCCCGTCGAGGGCGCGGGGGTGCACGACGAGCTGGCCGCGCGCACCGCGCTCGCCCGCACCGTCCGCCACGACGAGGCCGACTTCCGCCTCGAGGTGTACGCGCGGGCGTCGGAGGCCCGGTCGGTCGCCGAGGAGACGGGTCTCCGGTGATCGCTGTCGGTGTCGTCGTCCCCGCCCACGACGAGGAGGACCTGCTCGCCGACTGCCTCGCCGGGCTGCGGCACGCCGCCGCGGCGGTCGCCGACCGGGCGCGGGTGCGGGTGCTCGTCGTCGCCGACGCGTGCACCGACCGCACCGCGGAGGTGGCGCGGGCCCATGGCGTCGAGGTGCTGCCGGTGGCGGCGCGCAACGTCGGGCGGGCGCGGGCGGCGGGCGCGTCCGCCCTGCTCGGGAGCATCGACTGGCTCGCCACGACCGACGCCGACTCGGTGGTGCCGCCGGGCTGGCTCGTCGCCCAGCTGGACGCGGGCGCCGACGCGTGGGTCGGCACGGTCGAGGTCCTCGACTGGCGCGGGCTGCCCGGCGCGGTGCCCGCCCGTTACCGCGCGAGCTACGAGGCCGGGGACCCGCACCGCCACGTCCACGGCGCGAGCCTGGGGGTCGCGGCGGGCGTCTACCGGGCCGTCGGGGGGTTCCCGGCGCTGGCGACCGGCGAGGACGTCGCCCTCGTCGAGCGCCTGGACCGGGGCGGGCACCACGTCGTCCGCGACCGCACGCAGCCCGTCGTCACCAGCGCGCGCACCGAGGGGCGTGCGCCCGGTGGCTTCGCCGGACATCTGCGTGGGCTCGCGAGGCATGTGCGCCCCACCCCGCCGGGTACCACGGTCCTGTCCCCGCGTCCGGCCCTGCGGCGCGAGGACGACGGGCCGGCGGCCCGCATCTCCTGATCGGTCCGCCGACGAGACCGACCGCACGACCGCTCGAGACCGGGGCGGTGCGCAGTGACCCTGCCGCGCGCCCCGAGAGGCGCGCCCCGTTCTCCCCGGAGCCGTCTCATGACCGAGCTCATCCGTCCCTCCGACCGGCGAGTCCTCCCGTGAGCGCCGAGTCCGCCGCGTGGCGGGCCCACGTCGACGCGGCCATCGACCCCCGTTTCGAGCGCGCCTTCGCGATCCTCGACGCCGTCCAGGCCGAACGGCAGCGGCCCGACGGCCGCCGCTGCGTGGGCCGCGTCCTGCAACTGCGCGGCGAGCTCGCCCAGCTGCTGGCCGAGGTCGACGGCCGCCGCGCGGACCGCGACACCCGGGAGACACCGTGACGCCCGCCGGGCACGGCGGGTGCGCGAGTTGTCGCGGTGGGTTAACTTCAGGTGACAGTCGTCGGTTGAGACCCTCACGCCGCGACGGACGCGCGGCCCGCCCCCCGGGGACCGGGCCGTCCCGTGGCCGTCCCAGGGAGGCCCGATGACCATCGACACCCCACCCGCGACCGCCCCGACCCGCACGCTCATCGACGAGGTCGATCTGCCCGGGGACCTCACCGAACGCCGCCGCCGGGCCGTGGCCGACGCCGTCGCCCACGCCGAGCCCGCCGCCACCGGCAACCGCCGCGCCGCGGTCGGCATCCGCCGGTACGGGCCGGGCTGCGTGGCCATCGCGCTGCGCGGGCGGTTCGACCGCGCCGGCCGCGAGCGGCTGCGCGCCCTGGCCGGCGAGGTCGAACGTCAGGCGGGCACCGAGCTCGTCATCGACCTGTCCGGCCTCGACGGGTGCGACGCCGGCCTCGCGCGCGTGCTCGCCCGGCTGCGCATCCGCTGCCTGGCCCGCGAGGCCCGCGTGGAGCTGCACGACCCGCCGGAGGCCCTCGCCGCCGAGCTGGGCCAGTTCCGGCTCTGAGTGACGGCTCTGAGTCGGCGATCGAGGAGGACCGCATGACCGATCGCGACGACCTGCGCGTGCGCAAGGCGCTGCAGGGCATGGCGTTCCCGGCCGACCGGACCCAGGTGATCTCCTGGGTCACCGACCGCGGGGAGGGCGACGACCGGGTGCTCACCGCCCTGCGCGCCCTGCCCGACCGCACCTACTCGACGGCCGACGACGTCGTCATCTCGGTGCCCCAGCGACCCGACCAGGCCTGACGTCACGGGGTCGCGGGTGGCACGGTCGTGCCGTGTCCCGCGCGATCACCGATGACGACCTCGCCCACCTGCGCCACTGTGTGGACCTCGCGCGCGAGGCCCTCGAGGCCGGCGACGAACCGTTCGGGTCCGTGCTCGTCGGTCCCGGTGGCCGGGTCCGCTTCGCCGACCGCAACCGGGTGGCCGGCGGCGACGCCACCCAGCACCCGGAGTTCGCGATCGCCCGCTGGGCGGCCGCCGAGCTGACGCCCGAGGAGCGGGCCGCGAGCACCGTCTACACCTCCGGCGAGCACTGCCCGATGTGCTCCGCGGCGCACGCCTGGGTCGGGCTGGGCCCGATCGTCTACGCGAGCTCGTCGGCGCAGCTGACGTCCTGGCGCGCCGAGCTCGGCGCCGCCCCGTCGCCGGTGCGCCCGATCCCGATCACCGAGGTCGCGCCCGCGCTGCGCGTCGCCGGCCCGGTGCCCCCGCTCGACGAGGAGGTCCGGGCCCTGCAAGTCCGCCACCTGAACACACGTGCGTGATCTTCTGAGCTATAGCTCAGAAGATCACGCACGTAGGAGGTCAGAAGCCGTTCGGGTCGGTGGCGACGGTCTCGTAGGTGCCGTCGGAGTTCGTGTCGACCGCGGAGGTGTCGAAGTCACCGTCGTTGTCGGTGTCGAGGAGGATCGTCTCGCCGTAGCCGTCCGCGTTGGTGTCGACCATGGCCGACTCGAACGACCCGTTGTGGTCGGTGTCGGCGATGATCGTGTCGACGGCGCCGTTGTGGTCCTCGTCGGTCGACACCGAGTCGATCTGCCCGGTGGCGTCGGTCGTGTAGGTGCCGACGACCTGGCCGTTCGCGCCGTAGACGGTGCCGTTCGCGAACTGGTAGTTCTCGCTCATGATCGTTGCTCGCTCTCGGTGAGTGCCGGTGCCCGTCGTGGTGGGCGTTCGGCACTCTGACGGTGCGGGCGGGCGCGGATGTTCCCCGCTGAGCAGGGAATCCTTTCCGTCCGCGATCGGCTACGCAGCGTCAGTCGTCGTCATCGTCGTCGTCCCGCAGCCCGCCCTGGGCGGCCTCCGCGGGCGTGACGACCTGGACGTTGCCGAACGCGCCGTTCGCGTCGACGACGACCTCGGGCAGCGAGGCCCCGCCCGGCGGCGTCGCGCACGCCTGCTCGCAGCGGGTGCTGCCGAAGATCATCGTCCCGGTGGTGCGCGCGACCATCCCGGGCGGCACGACGACCTCGGTCCGGCCGAAGAGCGTGGCCACCTGCACCTCGGGGTCGCCCGGCGTCGCCTGCACGGTGCGGTTGCCGAAGACGCTGGCGCCGTCGTCGGCGGTGACGAGGTGCCCGCCGACGAAGACCGCGACGGCCGCGAGGACGACGGGCACCACGGCCTTCCCGATCCGCTCGTGGAACGGCGGGCGCGACGGCTCCGCTGGCTTCGCCGGGGTCGGTGCGGGAGCCGGGGCCGCGCCCGGGATGTCGGCGACCAGGACGTCGAGCTCGCGCTGGGTGCGCGCCGCCCAGGCCTGCTGGGTGCGCTCGTCGTACTCCACGAGCGTCAGCACGCCGTCGTCGAGGGCGGAGCGGAGACGGTCGTCGGTCGCCCGCCGCTCGCGGTCGCCGATCCGCATCTCGGGGGGCTCCGCGCTCATGGCCCCCATCCTGCCCTCACCGCGCGTGTGAGACCGGTTCACCCACGGCGACGGCGCGCGGTCAGCAGCGCCCGGTCGTCGGGGTCGTCGGTGCGCGCGAGCGCGGCGTCGAGCGCGTCCCGGGCCTCGTCGTCGCGCCCCAGCCGCCCGAGCAGGTCGGCGCGCACGGCGTGCAGCAGGTGGTAGCGGTCGAGGCGCTCGGCGAGCTCCTCGACGATGATCAGCGCCGCCGCGGGCCCCTCGGTCTCGGCGAGCGCGACGGCCCGGTTGAGCGCGACGGTCGGGCTCGGCGCGAGGGCGAGCAGCTGGTCGTGCAGCGCGACGATCTGGGCCCAGTCGGTCGCGGCGGTGTCCGGCGCGGAGGCGTGGACGGCGTTGATCGCGGCCTGGAGCTGGTAGGGCCCGGGTGCGTCGCGGCGCAGGCAGCGGCGCACCAGGGCGAGGCCCTCGGCGACGAGCTCGGCGTCCCACCGCGCGCGGTCCTGGTCGGCGAGCAGCACCCGCGACCCGTCCGCCGCCGTCCGCGCGGGCCGGCGGGCCTCGGTGAGCAGCATGAGCGCGAGCAGCCCGAGCACCTCGGGCTCGTCGGGCATCAGCTCGGCGAGCAGGCGGCCGAGCCGGATCGCCTCGGCGGCGAGGTCGTCGCGGGTCGCCGTCGCGTGGCCCTCGGTGAAGACGAGGTAGACGACGGCGAGGACGCCGGGCACGCGGTCGGGCAGATCGGCGTCGTGGGGCACGCGGTACGGGATGCGGGCGGCCCGGATCTTGTTCTTGGCGCGGACGATGCGCTGGGCCATCGTCGCCTCGGGCACGAGGAACGCGCGGGCGATCTCGGGGGTCTCGAGCCCGCCGAGCAGGCGCAGCGTCAGGGCCACACGCGCGGGCAGGGCGAGGGCCGGGTGGCAGCACGTGAAGATCATGCGCAGGCGGTCGTCGTGCACCGGTCCTCCTTCCTCCGCCTCGTCGGGCTCGTCCTGCGGCTGTTCCTCCCGGAACGCGCGCGCCTCCTTGTCCCGCCCGACGGCGTCGCGGCGCAGGCGATCGAGCGCGCGGCGGCGGGCGGTGGTGACGATCCAGCCGCCCGGGTTCGGCGGTACGCCGTCGGCGGGCCAGCGGGTCAGGGCGACGGTGAGCGCGTCCTGCACGGCGTCCTCGGCGAGGTCGATGTCGCCGAGGACGCGCGTCAGCGTCGCCACGCACCGCCCGTACTCCTCGGTGACGATCCGGGTGATCGTCACCGAGGACAGGGGCTCGCTCACGGCGCCCAACTTCTTCAGGGCGCCCAGTGGAAGGGCCGGACCTCGATCGCCAGGCCGATGGCCTCGGTGGAGCGGCGACCCCAGTGCAGGGCGGCGTCGAGGTCGGGGGCGTCGATGATCGTCAGGCCGCCCACGTACTCCTTGAGCTCGACGAACGGGCCGTCGGTGACCAGCACGTCGTCGCCGCTGCGCCGCAGCACTGTCGCGGTGTCGGGCGCCTCGAGGCCGCCGGAGAACACCCAGACGCCGGCCTCCTGCATGTCGCTCTGGAGCTTCGCGACGTTGCCCATGATCACGTTCATCTCGTCCTCGGACGGCGGCTCGCCCTCGGTGGGCGTGACGACGCTGAGCAGGTAGTGAGCCATGGTGTCCTCCTGGCGTGTGGTGCGGGCCCGGCGCCCGCACGCCCCTCCACGAACGGGTCCGACGCCGATCGACAGGTCCGGCGAAGATTTTTCCGGACGGATTCTCGGGGACGGCCGTAGTGTCCCTCGTGATCGCGCCGCCGACGGGTCGTCGAGGAGGACGGACATGCTGTGTGTCTTGACCGGCCGGGGCCGGTACGCCGGCGGGGTCGACCGCCCGGTGGACGCGGACGGCAACCCGCCCCCGGAGATCGAGCTCCGGTCGCCGAAGCGCTTCAAGCGTGCGGACCCCCGGCGCGGCAACGTCTACATCGTCGACGTCAGCGTGTTCGTCCGCGCCGGCGTGACGCGCGACGGCGAGCCGCAGTACGTGCTCGACCGCAAGCTGACCGAGGAGGTCACCGACTGAGCCGTGGCTCCCGCAGCCACGCCACGCTGATCGCGAGGATCCAGGCGACGAACAGGCCGAGCGGGGCGGCGATGCCTCCGAGCAGGCCGTTGCCCGAGTTCCAGGGGCCCGTGAGCGTGCCGATGCCGCCGACCGCGCCCGCGTTCGCGACCACACCGGCGAGCGCGAGCCATCCCGACCACCGGGGCAGGACGTCCGACCCGAACGCCACGACCGCCACGGCCACGAAGAACGCCACCCCCGCGAAGGCGGCCGGTGCGGCGAGCACGAACCCGCCCACGTGCAGGGCGTAGGCGCTCGCCGGGTCGACGGCCGCGACCAGCCCGGCCGCCATCACCAGCCCGATCGCCACGTTCAGCGCGGTCGTGAACACCACCGCCGCGCCCAGTCCGGTCCACGACCAGGCCCGGACGCCGGCGTCGGCGGAGAGCCGCTCTGCGAGCGCACCGAGGAACACCAGCAGGAACAGGTAGCCGACGCTCACCGAGAGGGCCACGACCTGCATGAGCGGCAGGTCGCCGGCCCAGTAGTCGACCACGGCGGCCGCCGACCGGAGGTCCGGGAACCCCGGCACGGCCACCGCCATCGGTGCCCACGTCACGCAGAGCAGCACGCCCGACCACGGCCCCCAGCGCACGCTGCTCACCGCCCGCTCCCGTCCGCGAGGAAGCGGGCGAGCCGCGCGGGGTCGGCGTGCAGCATCGTCGACCGCACGACCAGCCCGTCGCGCACGTCGTAGACCCCGACCTCGTCCTCGTCGAGCCGCGCGCCCCGCGACTCGTCGACGGCACGGTGCCGGAACACCGCGACGACCCGGCCGTCGTCGGTCTCCCCGAAGCTCGCCCCGAGCGGCTCGCGTCCGCCCTGGTAAGGGCCCCAGGCGCGGAGGAACGCCGCGGCGTGCTCGCGGGCGTCGCGGTACACCCCGCCGTAGGGCAGGGCCGCCGACTCGTGGATCTCAGGACGCTCGGCGTAGCAGGCGAGCAGCGCTGCCGGGTTGCGCGTCTCGACCGCCGCTAAGAGCCGGCGGACCACGTCCACGCGCTGCGACATCGCTGTCCCCTCTCGTCGAGAGCGATAGTAGACCATATCGTCTAATTGATGGACACCGAGTCGACGGACCCCTACGCGCACTTCGCCCCCGGCTACGGCCGCCACCGCCGCCCGGACCCGCGCATCGCCGCGTGCGTGGACGAGGCCCTCGGCGACGCCCGACGGGTGCTGAACGTCGGGGCCGGCGCCGGGTCCTACGAGCCGGCGGGACGTGTCGTCCTCGCCTGCGACCCCTCGCCGGCGATGCTGGCCCAGCGCCCGGCCGGGGCGGCGCCGGCGATTCGCGCCGAGGCCGAGGCGCTCCCGGTCGCCGACCGGGTCGTCGACGCCGCGCTCGCGGTGCTCACCGTGCACCACTGGCGCGACCCCGCCGCCGGGCTCGCCGAGCTGGTGCGGGTGTCGCGACGCCAGGTGGTCCTGACCTGGGATCCTGACGTCATGCGCCGGTTCTGGCTGGTCGCGGACTACCTGCCCGGGATCGCGGACGCCGAGGCGGGTCTGGCGACGCTCGACGTCGTCGTCGCCACCCTGGCCGGCCTCGGGCAGCAGGTCGCGGTCCGTCCGGTGCCCGTGCCGGCGGACTGCACCGACGGCTTCCTCGCCGCCCACTGGGCCCGTCCGCACGCCTACCTCGACCCCGGCGTCCGCGCTGCGGCCTCGGGGCTGGCCCGCCTACCGGAGCCGGTCGTCGACGCCGCGGTCGCGCGGCTCGCGGACGACCTCGCCACGGGCCGATGGCACTGGCGGTACGGAGCGGTCGCTGCCGGTAGCAGCGCCGACCTCGGGTACCGGCTCGTCGTCGCCCGCTAGTCCTGCAGGGCGGCGCGCACCGCGCGCCCGAGCGGGTCGCGCAGCTCCGGCGGGGGTGGCCGCCGGGCGAGGAGGTGACGCCAGAGCGCGCCGAGGGGGAGGTCGACGACGGCGAGGACGGTCCGCTCGACGGCCGCGGGGCTCGCGCGGCCGTGCAGGCGCGTGGCCAGGTCCGCCACGCCGCGCTCGAGGGGCGCGTTCACCGTCGTCAGCCGGCGGGCGAGGTCCTCGTCGCGGACGCCGCGCTCGACGTCCTGCCGGCGCAGAGTGAGGAGCAGCGCGGCGTCGTCGGGCTGCTCGCGGGCGAAGTCGTGCAGGGTCAGCGCCGCCGCCACGCCGACGTCCACCGCGTCCCCGGGGCCCTCGAGGGCGGCGAGGAAGCGGTCCTGCGAGGCGCGGACGGCGCGCAGCCACATCGTCGCGAGCAGGTCGTCGAGCGTCCCGAAGCGGTGGTAGATCGAGCCCTTCGGCGCGCCGCTGGCCACGACGATGCGGTCGACGGTCGCCGCGCGCACGCCGTCGGCGAGGACCAGTTCCCGTGCCGCGTCGAGGATGCTGCCCGCCGGGTGGCGTTCCGCTCGGCCCACGCCGCGCTCAGTACAGGAGCTTGCGGTAGTTGTCCGGCGCGTAGCGCTGCTCGAGCTCCTCGAGCGAGGAGTCGGGGCTGGTCCGGTGGGCGATCTCGGCGACGCTCGGGAGGTCGACGGGCTCCCAGGCGTCGGGGTCCCAGAGCCCGGAGCGCATGAGGGCCTTCGGGCAGTGGAAGAAGACCTCGTCGACGGTGACCTCGGTGAGGATGCGCGGGCGGTGGCCGCGGACCTCGAACTCGGCGGCCTCGTCGGGGTCCAGGAGGAGCCGCGCCCGCCCGTTCACCCGGAGCGTGTCGCGGCGGCGCGGGACGAGGAACAGCAGGGCGACGTGGGGGTCGCCCAGAATGTTGATCATCCCGTCGACGCGGCGGTTGCCGGGCCGGTCGGGCAGCAGCAGGGTCCGGTCGTCGGCCACGAGCACCGCGCCCGCCGGGTCGCCCTTGGGGGAGACGTCCAGCGAGCCGTCGGCCCCGGACGTGGCCAGCAGGTGCAGCGTCGAGCTGTCGATGAAGGCCCGGTCGACGTCGTCGAGCAGCGGGCGCACCTTGGTCCGGGCGCGGGCCATCGGCTCGCCGACGACCTCGCGCAGCTGCTCGAGGTCGGTGATCACCGTCCCGCCGCGTGTGCCCGACTCGCTCCCCACCTCGTCCACCGGCCCGAGGCTACGGTCCCGCGGGCGGTGGCGCGAAGAGCCGGCGCTGCACGGTCCGGAGCACGTCGGCGCGGGTGCGGGTGCCGTGGCCGGCGGCGACGAGGGGGTCGGCGACCGCCACCGCGAACGCGATGAGGCAGCGGGCCTCGAGGTCGTCCTCGTCGGTGCACACGGGCGCCAGCAGCTCGCGCAGGTAGCCGATGCGCAGGTCGTCGACCCGCCGCAGGCGCTCGGCGACCGCCGCGTCGCGCCGCGCCCAGTCGCGGACGGCGAGGTCGATCGGGCGCAGCTCGGGGCTGAACGTGAGCTCGGCGGCCCGCCGTGCCCGGGTCCGCGCGTCGCCGCCCTCCTGCTCGACCTGGGCGAGGACCTGGTCGGTGCTGCGCGCCTCCCAGGCGTCGAGCACCTCGGTGAGGAGGGCGGGCCGGTCGGCGAAGTAGCCGTAGAAGCCGCCCTTGCTGACGCCCAGCGAGCGCGCCAGGGACTCGACCTGCACGGCGTCCGGCCCGGCCGTGGCCAGCGCCCGCAGCCCCGCGTCGATCCAGCGGTGCCGGGGCGTGCGGGCGAGCGCCACGGCGGCGTCCCTCCTCGGTCTCGGTCTGTACGGCACCGTACAGACGCTGCTAGCGTCGCCTTCGTGTACGACCCCGTATAGACCGAGGGGAACGCGATGACCACGACACACGCCGTCGCCCACGGCCTGCGGCTGCCGCCCGGCCAGCGCGCCGTCGAGGGGTTCCCGCGCTTCGGCACGCACCTCCACCACCCGGCCCCGGAGATCCCCGCGGACCACGTGATCGAGGTCGGCGGAGCCGTGCGCGCCCCGTTCTCGGTGTCCCCGGCCGACCTCGCGCGGCTGCCGCGCCGCGAGCTCACGGCCGACTTCCACTGCGTCGCCGGGTGGTCGGCGGTCGACCTGCGCTGGGAGGGCGTCGGGTTCGACGACTTCTACCGCGACGTCCTCGCGCCCGCCCTCGACCCGGCCGCCGCGGTCACCCACGTCGTCTTCCGCGGGCTCGACCACCACCGGTCGGTCGTGACGCTCGAGGACGCGCTGGCGGGCGACGTCCTGCTCGCCGAGAACCTCGACGGACGCCCGCTCGACAGCGACCACGGCGCCCCGGTCCGGCTCGTCAGCCCGAGCCAGTACGGCTTCGTCAGCACCAAGCACCTCAGCCGCATCGAGCTGCTGACCGCCCCGCCGACGGGGTCCCACGGGTCCCTGGCGCTCCGGTTGCTCGAGGAGCACCCGCGCGCGCGGGTCTGGGAGGAGGAGCGCCACGGCACGCTGCCCGGGCGCTGGGTGCGGCCGGTCTACCGGCTGCTCGTCCCGCCGCTGCGGGCCCTCTGCGCCTGGGGACGCTCAGGGCCGCGCGAGGCCGTGGAGCAGTAGCGCCGCCAGCGCCTCGTACGCCTCGGCGTCGGCGAGGCCGGTGGCGCCGGCGATGCGGCGCTGCTGGATCGCCACCATCGTCGTCGCGACGGTCTCGGCGGCGAACGACACCGGGACGTCGCGGAAGTCGCCGGCCGCGACGCCCTCGCCGATGAGCTCGCCGACGCGCCGGGCGGCGGCCTCCGTGTTGCGCGCGTAGACCTCGGCGGCCGGCGGGAACGCGGCCATGTCGTCGAAGAACCCGGCCGACGCGGGCGCGAGCTCGGCGGCGACGGCGCGCAGGTAGGCGGCCACGCGGTCGGCAGGGGCCGCGCAGGCGGCGACGGCGGCCTCGACGCGGACGGTGGCGCGCTCGAAGAAGCGCACGACCGCCGCGCGCACCAGCTGCTCCTTCGACCCCGCGAGCGCGTAGAGCGTGCGCTTCGAGCAGCGCAGGCGAGCGGCGACGTCGTCGAGGGTCAGGTGGGCGAAGCCCTCAGCGAGCAGCAGGTCGATGAGGGCGTCGAAGAGCTCCGAGTGGCGCGCGGCACCGCGGCGCGTCGGGCTCGGGGCGGTCACGGCCCTACCCTAACGCTCCTGTCATCGGTACTCTAGGACCGTTCTCAGTACCGTTAAGGAGCGTCCGCGATGCCCGTCGACCGTCTGCTGCCCACCCAGGAGGCCGAGGACCTGCTGGACCTGACCCGCGATCTCGCGGACAAGGAGCTCGCGACGCGGGTGGAGGAGCACGAGCGCGCGGAGACCTACCCGGAGGGCCTGTTCGCGACGCTCGGCGAGGCGGGGCTGCTGGGACTGCCGTACTCCGAGGAGCTCGGGGGCGGCGGGCAGCCCTACGAGGTCTACCTGCAGGTGCTCGAGGAGCTCGCGGCGCGGTGGGCCGCGGTGGCGGTCGCGACGAGCGTGCACTCGCTGTCGTGCTTCCCGCTGGCGACGTTCGGCACCGCCGAGCAGCAGCAGCGCTGGCTGCCCGACATGCTCGGCGGGGGGCTCATCGGCGGATACTCGCTGTCGGAGCCGCAGGCCGGGTCGGACGCGGCGGCGCTGCGGTGCAAGGCCTCGCCCGCCGACGGCGGCTACGCGATCACCGGCACCAAGGCCTGGATCACGCACGGCGGGAAGGCCGACTTCTACGCCCTGTTCGCCCGCACCGGCGAGGGCTCGCGGGGCGTGTCGTGCTTCCTCGCGCCCGGGCAGGCCGAGGGCCTGTCGTGGGGCCGACCCGAGGAGAAGATGGGCCTCCACGGGGTCCCGACCTGCACCGCCAACTGGGACGGCGCCGTCCTCGAGGGCGACCGGCTGATCGGCACCGAGGGCCAGGGCCTCGAGATCGCCTTCTCGGCGCTCGACTCCGGCCGGCTGGGCATCGCCGCGTGCGCGACCGGGCTGGCCCAGGCCGCGCTGGACGCCGCCGTGGACTACGCGAACGAGCGGGAGACGTTCGGCAAGAAGATCGTCGACCACCAGGGGCTCGGGTTCGTGCTCGCCGACATGGCCGCCGCGGTCGACTCGGCGCGCGCGACCTATCTGGACGCGGCGCGCCGCCGTGACCTCGGCCGGCCCTACGGGCGCCAGGCCAGCGTCGCCAAGCTCGTCGCCACCGACGCGGCCATGAAGGTCACCACCGACGCCGTGCAGGTGTTCGGCGGCTACGGCTACACCCGCGACTTCCCGGTGGAGCGCTACATGCGCGAAGCCAAGATCATGCAGATCTTCGAGGGCACCAACCAGATCCAGCGCCTGGTCATCAGCCGCCATTTCGCGCGCTAGGTGCGCTTCGCGCATGTGAGCACTTTGGACGGCTATAGCCGTCCACACTGCTCACCTGGCGCTAGCCACCCCAGGTCACCTGGCGCAGGCCGTGGCGGTCGGGCGGGCCGGGCTGGGCGGCGCCGTCGGGGGAGACCGGCGAGCCGTGGGCGGTCCCGCCCTCGCGGGCCTCGGACTGGTCGCCACCGGACGGCGTGTCGCCCGCGTCGAGCTCGGCGATCCGGGTGCGCAGCACCTCGATCACCGGCATGCGCGACGAGTGGGCCCGCTCGTGCTCGAGCAGCCCCTCCACCTCGTCACGCTCGAGCGAGCGGATGCGGTGCTTGACGGTGTCGACCGTGGCGTGGTCGAAGTCGGGGAACGGTGCGTCGGCCACGGGCTCCTCCTCGGTGAGTGAGCCCGCGGCATACCCGCTCAGGACGCGGGCGCACCCTCCTCCGGCCGGGTGAGCAGCCCGATCACGCGCCGTTTGACGAGGAACCCGACGACCAGGGCGGCGATCACCGCGACGATCAGCCCCGCCCACGAGAACCGCTTGAGCCAGGTCTCGGCCGCGATCCCGAGCGCGTAGACGGCGGCCGTCGTGCCGAACGTCCACAGGAAGCCGCCGACGAGGTTCGCCGGCATGAACTTGCGGTACGGCATCCGGAGCGCGCCGGCCAGCGGGCCCGCGAGGATCCGCAGGATCGCGATGAACCGGCCGATGATGACCGTCAGCACGCCCCAGCGCTCGAACGCCCGCTCAGCGATGGCGACGTGCCCGGGGCCGAAGTGCTTCGGGAACCGTCGCCCGGCCGCCTCGAGCAGCCCGATCCCGTAGCGCCGCCCGACGGCGAAGCCGATGGAGTCGCCCACCACCGCGCCGACCAGCGCGGCCGTCGCCACCCAGATCGCGGACACCGCCAGCTCGGGACGGGTGGCCATGAGCGTCGCGCTGACCAGCACGATCTCGCCGGGCAGGGGGATGCCGAAGCTCTCGATCCCGACCACGCCGAGGACGGTGAGGTACACCGCCAGCGGCGGGATCGTCTGCAGCCACTCAGCGATCACCCGGGACCCCTCTCACGCCGTGTCGTCCTCGAGCATGACGCACCGTGGCGATCGCCGACAGTCGCCCTGTCAGAAGCGCGACATCAGGGGCAGAACGGTCTACGGAACGTGACGCACCGGGTGCTAGCTGCTCCGCAAGGTGCGGCTGCGGCCCCGGAACTCCGCGATGACCTGACCGTCGCGCGGTCGGGTCACCGTGACGTCGTAGACGCCGCTGCGCCCGAACGCGACCCGCTCGGCCGCCTCGGCGAGGAGCACGTCGCCGAGCTGGGCCGACGCGACGAAGACGATGTCCGCGGCCGCCGCGACGGCGACCGGGCCCGGCGAGTTGCAGGCGCACGCGAACGTCGAGTCGGCGAGCAGGAACAGGTAGCCGCCGTGGCACATCCCGTGGCCGTTGACCATCTCCGCGGTCACCGGCATCGAGACCCGCGCGCGCCCCTCCGACGCCTCGTGCAGCTCCATCCCGAGCTTGCGCGACGCGGCGTCGTCGTCCCACATGCGCCGCACGGACGCGGTGATGTCAGGCATCGCGCCCCTCCGACCGACGAGCCACCAGCGTCAGCACGTCGTACTTCGCCACCGGCTCGCCGGCCGCGTTGACGACCTCGGCGTCCCAGCGCACCTCGCCGTACGCCGCCGAGGCGCGCGGCGAGATCTGCTTGGCGGTCAGCGTGATCGTCAGCTCGTCGTCGAACTTCACCGGCGTCAGGAAGCGCAGGTTGTCGACGCCGAAGTTGGCGAGCACCGGGCCCGGCGCCGGGTCGACGAACAGGCCCGCGGCGAACGAGACCACGAGGTAGCCGTGGGCCACGCGCTCGCCGAAGAACGGGTTCGCGGCGGCCGCCTCGGCGTCGAGGTGGGCGTAGAACGTGTCGCCGGTGAACTCGGCGAAGTGCTCGACGTCGGCCTCGGTCACCCGGCGCGGACCGCCGACGACCGTGTCGCCCGGCCTGAGGTCCTCCAGGTGCTTGCGGAACGGGTGCTCGTCGGTGACGGTCCGCGCGCTGCCCGGCACCCACCGCCCGGTGATCGTCGAGAGCATGTCCGGGCTGCCCTGGACCGCGGTGCGCTGCATGTGGTGGGCGACGCCGCGCAGCCCGCCCATCTCCTCGCCGCCGCCGGCGCGACCCGGGCCACCGTGCACGAGCTGGGGCATCGGCGAGCCGTGGCCCGTCGACTCCTTCGCGTCGGTGCGGTCGAGGACGAGCAGGCGCCCGTGCCACGGCGCCGTGCCGAGCACGACCTCGCGCGCGAACTCCGGGTCGGCGGTGACCACCGAGCCCGCCAGCGACCCCTGGCCGCGCGCGGCGAGCTCGACGACCTCGGAGGTCGACGAGTACGGGACAACCGTCGACACCGGGCCGAACGCCTCGACCTCGTGCACCGCGGCGCTGTCGGCCGGCGCGCGCAGCAGCACCGGCGAGAGGAACGCGCCCCGCTGGGCGTCGGCGCCGGTGACCTCCACCTGCTCGGGGTCGCCGAACACGACCTCGGCGCCGTCGGTCAGCGACTTCAGCGAGCGGCGGACCTCCTCGCGCTGCTCCAGACCGGCGAGGGCGCCCATCGTGACGGCGGGATCCGACGGGTCCCCGACGACGACGGCCGCGAGCTTCTCCCGCACCGCCTCGACCACGGCGTCGGCCTGCGCCTCCGGAACGAACGCACGCCGGATCGCCGTGCACTTCTGGCCCGCCTTGACCGTCATCTCGGTGACGAGCTGGGACACGTACAGGTCGAACTCCGGCGTCCCCGGCGTCGCGTCCGGACCGAGGATCGAGCAGTTCAGCGAGTCGGCCTCGGCGGTGAACCGCACCGCGCGCGCCGAGAGCACCGGGTGGGTGCGCAGTTGCCGGGCGGTGGACGCCGAGCCGGTGAACGAGACGAGGTCCTGCTCGGTGAGGTGGTCGAACAGGTCGCCGACCGAGCCCGCGAGGAACTGCACCGCGCCGTCGGGCAGCAGCCCCGACTCGGAGATCAGCCGGGCCAGCTCGGCGGTGAGGAACGCGGTCGGCGTCGCCGGCTTGATGATCGACGGGACGCCGGCGAGGAGCGCCGGCGCGAGCTTCTCCAGCGGGCCCCAGACCGGGAAGTTGTAGGCGTTGACCTGCACCGCGACGCCCTGCAGCGGCGTGTACAGGTGCTGGGCGAGGAACGTGCCGCCCTTGCTCAGCGGCACGACGTCGCCGTCGAGCCACGGCCCGGACGCGGGCAGCTCGCGCTTGCCCAGCGACGCGTAGGCCTGCAGCACGCCGATGCCGCCGTCGACGTCGAACTTCGCGTCGCCCTTCGTCGCGCCGGTGCGCGCGGAGACGGCGTAGAGCTCCTCGCGGTGCTCGCGCAGGTGGCCCGCCAGGGCCTTGAGCAGCGACGCGCGCTCGTGGAACGACAGCTCGCGCAGCGCTGCGCCGCCGACGCGGCGCCCGTACCCGGCGACCGCGGCCATGTCGATGCCGTCGGTGGTGAGCCGGCCGATCTCCTCGCCGGTGACGGCGTCGGTCATCGGGCGGCCCTCGGCGTCGGGGGTGACCCGGTCGCCGAGGACGTGGCTGGCAAGGGTGCTCATCAACGAGCTCCTACTCCTACGTGTCGTAGTCGACGGTGATCTCGTCCGAGACCGGCAGAGCCTGGCAGGTCAGCACGAACCCCGCGTCGACCTCCTCGGGCTCGAGCGCGAAGTTGCGGCGCATGGTGACCTCGCCGACGGTGACCTGCGCGCGGCAGGTGCCGCAGACCCCGCCCTTGCAGGCGAACGGCAGGTCCGAGCGGGCGCGCTGGGCGGCGTCGAGCACGGGCTCGTTCCGCGGCAGCGTGAGCACCGACGAGCGCCCGTTGACGATCACCGTCACGGTGGCGCCGGTGCCGTCGTCCTCGAGCGCCTCGTCCTCGGCGCGGTGCACCTCGGGCGGTGGCTCGTCGACGTAGAAGAGTTCGCGGTGCACCGTCCGGCGCTCGACGTCGAAGCCGGTGATGACCTCGGTCGCGGCCTCGACCATGCCCAGCGGCCCGCAGAGCCACCAGTGCGCGACCTCGCCGACGGGCACCAGCGCGCCGACCAGCGTGCGCAGGCGCTCGGCGTCGAGGCGGCCGTTGAACAGGTCGGCGGCGGTGGGCTCGCGGGAGAGCACGTGGACGAGCTGCAGGCGGGGGCCGTAGCGGTCCTTGAGGTCGGCGAGGTCCTCGCCAAACATCACGGTGTCGCTGCGGCGGTTGCCGTAGAGCAGCGTGACCTGGGTGTCGCGGTACGCGGCCAGCACGGTCGCGGCGATCGAGAGCACCGGGGTGATCCCCGAGCCCGCGGCGACGAGGACGTGGTGCTCGCCGGGCGCGACCTCCGGGGTGAACCGGCCCTGCGGCGGCCCGACCTCGAGCTCGTCGCCGGCCGTGAGGCGGTCGACCAGCCACGTCGAGAACAGGCCGTCGTCGACCCGGCGCACCCCGATGCGCGGGGCGGCGCCCTCGGGCGCGCAGATCGAGTACGAGCGGCGCTCCTCGCCCTGCTCGGTCGCCAGCCGCAGGGTCAGGTACTGGCCGGCGCGGAAGGCGTAGTCGTCGCCGAGGTGGTCGGGGACGTCGAAGCGCACCGCGACGGCGTCGTCGCAGAGGCGCTCGACGTCGGCGACGCGCAGGCGGTGGAAGCCCGGGACCGCATCGGCGACGCGGTCGTCGGTCACGGCGGCCGTCATCAGATCTCCTTGACGTGCTCGAACGGCTCGGCGCACGAGCGGCAGCGGCGCAGCGCGGTGCAGGCGGTGGGCCCGAACCGCGAGGTCTCCTCGGTGTCCGGCGCGCCGCAGCGGGGGCAGGCGACGGTGCGGGACGGGGCCACGAGCGTCAACGGGACCGGACCGGCCGCGCGGGGGCCGAGGTGCGCCGGCGGGGCGACGCCGGCCTCGGCGAGCTTGCGGCGGCCCCCGTCCGAGATGAAGTCGGTGGTCCACGGCGGGCTGAACGTCGTCCGCACGTCGACCCGCTCGTGACCGGCGGCGTGCAGCCGGCGACGCAGGTCGGCGCGCATCTCGTCGAGCGCGGGGCAGCCGGAGTAGGTCGGGGTGATGGTCACGACGACCGTGCCGTCCTCGGCGGTGTCGACGCCGCGCAGCACGCCGAGGTCGGCGAGGGTCAGCATCGGCATCTCGGGGTCGACGACGCCCTCGGCGACGGCCCGGGCGTCGGTGATCGCGGCGGTCACCACGTCGCCTCCGGGTGTGCGCGGGCCAGGGACTGCATGACGGCGAGGACGGTGCCGAGCGACTCGGTGTGCACGCCGTCGCGGCCCCCGCGCCCGCCGACGAGGCCCACCGCGGGGCGTTCGGGGCGGGTCAGCGTGGCCGCCGGGAGGACCTGGTCGAGCACGCCGTCGACCTCGGCGCGCAGCTCGGCGGGGTCGACCGCGACGCCGGCGTCGACGAGGCGGCGCTCGGTGGCGTGCGGGAGGAAGAGCTCCTCGACGAACGGCCACACCGCGTCCAGGCCCGCCTGCATCCGCGCGTGCGAGAGCTCGGTGCCGTCGCCGAGGCGCAGCGTCCACTGGGCGGCGTAGTCGCGGTGGTAGGTCAGCTCCTTGACCGCCTTGGCGGCGACGGCGGCGAGCACCGGGTCGCGGCTGCCCGTGAGGCGGTGCATCAGCGCGAGCCGCCAGGAGGAGAGCACGAGGATCCAGGCGATCGTGCGGCCGAAGTCGCCGAGGTCGGTCTCGACGAGCGTGACGTTGCGGAACGCGCGGTCGTCGCGGAAGTAGGTCAGCACGTCCTCGTCGTCCTGCGGGCCGGCGCGGAACGGCTCGGCGGCGCCGAGGTGCCCGGCGCGCGAGAGCAGCACGCGCGCCTGCCCGAGCAGGTCGAGCGCGATGTTCGCGAGCGCCACGTCCTCCTCGAGCTCCGGCGCCTTCGCCGTCCAGCCCGACAGGCGCTGCGAGGCGATGAGCGCGTCGTCGGCGAGCATCAGGCAGTAGGCCGCGAGGTCGTCGCGGTCGACGCCGTCGGGTGCCGGCGCGTCGATCTCGGCGGTGCCTGCGTCGAACCCGGTGCCGAAGGCCCAGCGGCCGTCGTCGTCCGCGGTCGCGAGGGCGTCGTAGACGTTCTCGTCGTGGTGGGCGGGGTCGGTGTCGTCGCTGTGCATCATCGGCGGGGCCATCAGAGGTGGGGGACGTCGTCGGGGATGTCGTAGAACGTGGGGTGCCGGTAGACCTTGTCGCCGGCGGGCGCGAAGAACGGGTCCTTCTCGTCGGGGCTCGAGGCGGTGATCGCGTCGCCGCGCACGACCCAGATGCTCACGCCCTCGTTGCGCCGCGTGTAGAGGTTCCGCGCGTTGTGCAGGGCCATCGTGTCGTCGGGCGCGTGCAGCGACCCGACGTGCACGTGGTTGAGCCCGCGCTTGCCGCGGACGAAGACCTCGTAGAGGGGCCAGACGGCCTTCGGCGTGCCGTCGAAGCGGGGCTCGCCCTCGACGTGGGCGGTGGTGTCGTCGGCCATGCTCATGCTGCCGGCACCTCCGCCCGGGCGGCCTGCTTCGCGGCGTACGCGGCGGCGGCGTCCCGCACCCACTGCCCGCCCTCGTGGGCGGCGCGCCGGTTCTGCAGACGCTGGGCGTTGCACGGCCCGGCACCCTTGACGACCTGCATGAACTCGTCCCAGTCGATGTCGCCGAAGTCGTGCGCCTGGCGCTCGTCGTTCCAGCGCAGCTCGGGGTCCGGGAGCGTCACGCCGAGGGCCTCGGCCTGCGGGACGGTCATGTCGACGTAGCGCTGGCGCAGCTCGTCGTTGGTGTGGCGCTTGATCCGCCAGGCCATCGACTGCTGGGTGTTCGGGGAGTCGCCGTCGGCGGGGCCGAACATCATCAGCGACGGCCACCACCAGCGGTCGACCGCGTCCTGGACCATCGCGCGCTGCGCCTCGGTGCCGGCCATCAGCGTCATCAGCAGCTCGAAGCCCTGGCGCTGGTGGAACGACTCCTCCTTGCAGATGCGCACCATCGCCCGCGCGTAGGGCCCGTAGCTCGAGCGGCACAGCGGCACCTGGTTGACGATCGCGGCGCCGTCGACGAGCCAGCCGATGACGCCGATGTCGGCGAAGGTCAGCGTCGGGTAGTTGAAGATCGACGAGTACTTCTGCTTCGAGTCGATCAGCTTCTCGGTGAGCTCGCCGCGGTCGACCCCGAGCGTCTCGGTGGCCGAGTACAGGTAGAGCCCGTGGCCGGCCTCGTCCTGGACCTTGGCCAGCAGGATGGCCTTCCGCCGCAGGCTGGGGGCGCGCAGGATCCAGTTGCCCTCGGGCTGCATGCCGATGATCTCGGAGTGCGCGTGCTGCGCGATCTGCCGGATCAGCGTCTTGCGGTAGCCCTCGGGCATCCAGTCGCGCGGCTCGACCCGGCCCTCGGAAGCCACGGTGCGCTCGAACTGGGCCTCGAGCTCTTGCTCGGTCACCGTCATCGGTGGCCACCTCCGTACCGAATGTTCGTTCGGTTGTGATGGTGACGCACCGGGCCCCGACTCCGCAACCGGCCCGGGGAGGATCGCCCGCATGGACGTGCTCGCGACGCTGGCGGACGGCACGCTCACGGTGCGGCGGGCGCGGGTCACCGACGTCCCCGCCCTGGTGGGACTCATCGCCGCCGACCCCGTGAGCGCCGGGCGGGGCGACGCCGTCGGCGACCTCGCGCCGTACGAGGCGGCGTTCGCCGAGATCGACGCCGACCCCGCCCACCTGCTGGTCTGCCTCGACGACGCCGACGGCACGGTCGGCACGCTCCAGCTCACCGTGCTGCCGAGCCTGGGGCGGCGGGGGACGCGGCGTGCGCAGCTGGAGTCGGTGCACGTCGACGAGCGCTGCCGGGGGCGGGGCTACGGCGCGCTCCTGGTCGGCTGGGCCGTCGACGAGGCGCGGCGGCGCGGCTGCGGGCTCGTGCAGCTCACGAGCGACGCCTCACGGGCCGACGCGCACCGGTTCTACGAGCGGCTCGGGTTCACCGCGAGCCACGCGGGCTTCAAGCGGGACCTGACGTCCCGTCGATGAGCTCGTCGAGCGTGACGTAGAGGCCCGGCTCGCCGGTGCGCTCGCTGCGCTCCACCGCGGCGCGCGCCCGGGCCGCGATCCGCCCGATCTCGTCGGCCGCGACCACCCGGGTCTGCAGCACGGTGCCGTCGCCGTCGGTCAGGGTGACCGCGACGAGGCCGGTCTCGGGCTGCTCGGAGAACTCCAGCGGCACGCCGTCGAGCCTAGGTCGGCCGGCGGTCGTGCGCAGGGGTCTGGGCGAGCAGACCCTCGAACGCCATCCGGTCCACCTCGGCGACCAGGTCGTCGGCGTCGACGCGTCCGGGGCGGTACCACTCGACGAGCGAGTTCACGAGCCCCGAGAGCAGGCGGGCCCCGACGGCCGGGTCGATGCCGGCGCGCAGCTCCCCGGCCGACGAGGCCTCGCGGACCAGGGCGGCGATGGCGGCGTCGAACTCGCGGCGCCGCGCCAGCGCCCAGCGCTCGGTCTCGGTGTTGCCGCGCAGGCGCAGCAGCAGGGTCACGTGCGGCAGCTCGGCGACCAGCACCTCGACCTGGCGGCGCACGATGTGGCGCAGCCGGGTCAGCGGGCTCCCCGTCGACGCGGCGGGCTCGTCGAGGATGCCGAACAGGCCGTCGAGCGCGCGCTCGAGCGCCGCCCGGAGCAGCGCCTCCTTGCCGCGCACGTGGTGGTAGAAGGACGACTTCGTGATCCCGGCGGCCGCGGAGAGGTCCTCCATGCTCGTGGCGTCGTAGCCGCGCTCGTTGAACACTCGCGCGGCCACCTCGACGAGGCTCGACGGGTCGTAGGTCGGCCGGGACCGCCGCTCCCGCGCGGCCCCCGCCGGTCGCTCGCCCTCGCGGGCGGGGGGTCGCGTGCCGGTCACGCGGGGGAATCTACGTCCCCGACCGGGCTGCGAGGCCAGAGGCGGGCCGGGTCGGGTCGGTTCCGAGCGAAGGGCACCGTCGCTCGGGTAGATCGGCGAGGGGCGCCCCTCGCCGGGACGCCGATGCTGGCGCGCGGGGCCCCGCACCGAGCATCCTCGTCCCTGGCCGGGTGGGGCGGGTCACTGCTACCGTCGAGCCGACCGAACGATCGTTCGACTGCGCATTCACGCAGCGTGTTCCCCGGAGCTGCTCGATGACGACGCCCGAGACCCTCCACGACCTCGCGCCGGCGGGCGACCGGGGCAACGCGACGCGCACGATGGGCGCGCCCCTGCGCCGCGCCCTCGCCACCGCGCGCGAGCGCACGGCCGTGGTGTGCGGGGAGCAGACGGTCACCTACGGCGAGCTCGCCGAGCGCATCGCGCGCCTCGGCGGGCTGCTCACGCGGCTCGGGCTCGCGCCCGGCGACCGGGTCGGCGTCCTCGGCGCCAACTGCCACCGCTACCTGGAGCTCTACCTGGGCCTGCCGAGCCACGGGCTCGTCATCGTCCCGCTCAACGTGCGCCACACCGCCGCCGAGCGGACCTACGCGCTGCGCGACGCCGGGGCCCGCGTGCTGTTCGCCGACCGCGCCCTCGACGGCCTCGACCCCGACCTGCGCGTGGTCGACACGAGCACCGAGTACGAGGCGCTGCTGGCCGACGCCGAGCCCGTCGCCCCGCTGCGCGAGCCCCGGGAGCACGACCTCGCCGGCATCTTCTACACCGGCGGCACCACCGGCGCGGCCAAGGGCGTGATGCTCACGCACGGCAACCTCGTCGCCAACGCGTTCCACTTCATGGCCTGCTGGCCGTTCACCGCCGACACCCGCTGGCTCGTGGTCGCGCCGATGTTCCACGCGGCCGGCACGATCGCCGCGCTCTCCACGGTGTGGGCCGGCGGGACGCAGGTGATGTGCCCGGCGTTCACCCCCGACGGCGTGCTGGACCTCGTCGAGCGCCACGGCGTCACGGCGACGCTGGTGGTCCCGACGATGATGGACGCGCTCGCGCACGAGCAGGCCGCCCGGCCGCGCACGGTGTCGAGCCTGCGCTGGCTCTCGCACGGGTCGTCGCCCGCGGCCGTCGAGCTGCTGCGCCGCACCCACACCGCGTTCCCGGACGCCGAGATGCTGCACATCTACGGGCTCACCGAGACCTCGCCGATCGTCACGCTGCTGCCCGGCGAGCAGCACCTGCTCGACGCCCCGCAGGCGCGCTCGTGCGGGCGCGCGGCGGTCGGCGTCGAGGTGATCGTCGTCGATCCCGCCGACCGCACCCCGCTCCCGCCGGGCACGGTCGGCGAGGTCCTCATCCGCGGCGCCAACGTCACCGCGGGCTACTGGAACAAGCCCGAGGAGACCGCGGCCGCCCTGCGCGACGGCTGGTTCGCGTCCGGGGACCTGGGCCTGCTCGACGACGGCGGACACCTGTTCCTCGTCGACCGCGCCAAGGACATGATCGTCTCGGGCGGCGAGAACGTGTACAGCGCCGAGGTCGAGAACGCGCTGTTCGCGCACCCCTCGGTGGTCGAGGTCGCCGTGTTCGGGGTGCCGCACGAGCGCTTCGGCGAGTCGGTGCACGCCGTCGTCGTGCTGCGCAGCCGGCCTGAGGACGCCGACGCGTTCGCCGAGGAGCTCGTGGCGCACTGCCGCCGCACGATCGCCGGCTACAAGGTCCCGCGCAGCATCGAGACCCGCGTGGAGCCGCTGCCGAAGTCGGGCGCGGGGAAGATCCTGAAGCGGGAACTGCGCGCGGTGTTCTGGACCGAGCGCGAGTCCCAGCTCACCTGAGCGCGGCCAGCGGGTCTCGACTAGGTCCACCACGTCTCGGGGTGGGACACCATCGGGACATGGTTGGACGCGACCTCGACGGTCGTCGCACCTATGCGCCCCGCGAACGCGCGCTCGGCGCCCAGCGGGATGGCCTCGTCGTTCCTGGCGACCATGTGTTGGGGCCGGAGTGCCCTTCAGGCCGGGACGCCTAAGACGTTCTCGAGGGTGCTCGGCGCGAGGGGCTGCTGGGGTGCATACATGACGCGGGACTTGGCCGGACTCGACGTCAGCCGCGAAGTGTCCGGCGAATTCGTCCTGAGGGTAGCCAGGCGTACATGAGGTCGTCGATCTGGAGGTTCGACAGCGACCGGGTCCAACCCGGACAGCGGAGAGCCCTCTTGCGACGTAGGATGACGAGTGGCGCTCAACAGACTGCGACTGAGTGTCGTCGCAGCAGCTCACTCTCCCAACAGTCGAAGTAGACGAAATATTCTGTAGCGTCGCCGGCCGGCTCACGCTAGCCCCGACTGAACTGTACGCGTGCTTCATCTCCGTAGGGAATGACAAGCGTCCCGCTGGTTCCGCCCGCCTCCGGGGACACCAGGTACAACTTCCCCCCACCTTCCACGAGGAGGTAGAGGCCACGGTAGCGGTACCGGTACTCCTGGTCTGGTTCGACCGGTAGCGCAGTCTCGGTAACTCCTTGAATGGTGGGGTAAAGGCGCTCCTTTGTGTCGAGCACTACGGCTGGCCTGTCGCTGCGCATGTTAGCTGCGACGGTGCTCGCGACCCCACGTCCGTACGCCGAGGCAAAGCTATTTGCGGCCCAAAACAACCCCAAGAGAAAGATTGCAGCAAGCAGCGCGACGGCAAACGAATTCTGTTTGCCCAGCCGCCACTTACCGGTTGCGGGGCGACGAAGAAGCCAGATGCCGTAGGCGATGATCGTTGGTCCGAAGCCGAAAGCTATCGCCGTGATCCCAGGGAATTCGGTACGGGAGATGGTCTCGATGACAATGCCGGCGACCCCTCGCGCAAAGACGGCAACACCAGCGACGATGAACGAGGTGGCAAGGATCGTTCGGATGCGCTCGGACCTGCGCCTCAGGAGCGCGCGAACACTACGGTGGACGGCGACGAGGGTTAGCGCGGCAGCCAGTAGACCGCCTGCGGGAACGTAGAGAACTTCCGCGCCTCGGGTGGCGGTCTCAGCGAAATCAAGATCTAGTGCGGCGAGGTCAACGCCGAAGTAGCGGTACCGTGCGTAGGTGGCGACGTAGCCGAAATAAAATAGAAGCGCGGTGATCGCGGTTGTCGGCGCGATGATGGTTGCTAGGCGCTCCAGACGTTCCGACCACAGTGAAGGGGTCACCTCAATTTGGCCCCTCAACTCCGCCGTTCTGGGGTTCGTCGACTTCGCCTTGCGGTGACGAGCCGTTCTCAGCATTATCGTTCTGGTCGCTGTCTGTGGAACCGTCCGGCAGGCCATTACCGTCGGTCACGTCGTCTGCTTCAGTATCGAGTGGTGGCTGTGCTATCGCATCGAGCTCAATCTGTGTAGTCCAGCGGACCTTGACAGGGCTTGATGCGGAGGCGCGGGGTGCGGTTGCAACATTTTGGAGTTGTTGGCACGGCTTGCCTGCATTCGAGCGACATGTGGCCTCCAAGGTCAGGCTAAGCCGCGCAGTGGCACCCACATTTCCCGCTGCGTCCGGGTCAAACTGCAGTAGTGGTGCTTGCACCGATACTAGGCAACCATTTGTGTCGTCGACTGCTCCAGCTTCCAAGACGGCGCCGATACATCCTCGTTCGGCGCTAGCGCTGTATCCTTCGCGTAAGCAGCGTTGCCAGTCTGAGGTGAGCTTGAACCCGGAAGTGCCCCGGAGGTCGACTCGCAGCACCTTTACGGGGATCTGAACTTCAGGGTCGTTGTGCAGCTCGCCGCATCCCGAGCGCCTATTTTCCCCGTACACAAGGATGCTTGGCCAAGCAGTATTTGGGTTCCGGTTCTCGACGCTAGGGCCGCCAAGGAGAATTGTCGGCTCGGAGCCGCCGGGGTTGGAGCTGCCGGGGTTGGAGCTGCCGGGGTTGGAGCTGCCGGGGTTGGAGCTGCCGGGGTTGGAGCTGCCGGGGTTGGAGCTGCCGGGGCTGGAGCCGCCGGGGTTGGAGCCGCCGGGGTTGGACCCACCGGGGCTGGAGCCGCCGGGGTTGGACCCACCGGGGCTGGACCCACCGGGGCTGGACCCACCGGGGCTGGACCCACCGGGGCTGGACCCACCGGGGCTGGACCCACCGGGGCTGGACCCACCGGGCGAACCGGTAGCGGTCGGTACCTCAGCAGGCGGAACTGTAAAGGTGTCGACCTGCGGCGCCGGAGGAATGGGAGACGCTGGAGGGTCGCCGCTAGCCGAGTCGCCGAAGCTGCAGCCTGAGGTCAGGATCAGGAGACAGGCGAGGAGCGCGTGGCCTAGGAAGCGGCTCTTGGGAGGTCTCTTGAGGGGCGAGGCCGAGGAGCTGAGGCTTCCATCTATGGTTAGACGTGCGTCTCGGCTCCCGCGTTGTAGCGAGCCCAGTAGGCAATAGGATTGAAGCTCAGAAAGCCGCAACAAGCCCCTTTTGCTGCTTCGCATCCTATTCCCCCGGTGCACGCGAGCGATAACGCCCAAGGGGAACGCGAAGGGCTCCCCATGCCGAACTCAGCATCGACCCGAGTCTTCGACGCAACCAGGCATGTCGTTCGATTGGCGCAGTATTCGCACTATGAGTAATGGAAAAACCACGCTGCGGTGCTCTCAGGTCGTGATCGATAACTACCCTGCGGCTGCATTTGCCCTCAAGGATTGATCTCGTCAGAGATCGATAACGCAGACGCCGCACGTCCGGCCGTATCCGATCACGAGTGTGACCGAATAGGTCAAACTCTTGGAGGGCGGTGAGTGCTCCCTGAAGAGGGATTGTCGGCCAGGAACACTTCGGCGGCGCGTGCTTGATCACGGAGTTGGCGATCGTGCCGACGCGGGCCCCCGAGAGCCGTGACTGTGCCGCGCGCCCTCGTGCTCAAGCGCGCTCGGCAGCGACGACACGGTCCCGAGTGCGACGGCGACCTTGATCTCGGCGTTGGCTGCGGCCGGTCTCGAGGCGAGCTCGCGGGCCAGGGTGAGCCCCCTGTCGTTGAGCTCCTTGGCGGGGACGACTTCGCGCACGACGCCTCAGTCGCGCGCCGACTCGGCGGGGGAACGTCTCGCCGAGTATGAGCGGGTCGATGTCCCGGGGAGGCGCCGCGTGGGCGAGCGTCCCCGCGCGCCGGGTGTCCGCTCGGCAGCCATGGGGTACCGCCCGCCGTCACGGTCGCCGGGCGGACCCGTCCGTGCCCGATACTTCGGGCCCCCTCACCGAAGGAGGCCCGACACGATGCTCGCCATCGCCGCGGCGGTCCTGTTCCTCATCGCGCTGATCTTCGAGATCTCCGGCTTCGTGATCAGCGTGTTCACCCCGACGGTGCTCCTCACGCTGGGCGCCATCGGCATCGCGCTGCACCTCGCCGGCATCGGGCACCGGAGGGGAGTCGGGCGCCGCTGAGCCGAATGGTTCGTTGAACGGTGACCGACCGCTCCCTAGGCTCGATCCCACAGAGCAACAGTGACCACACACTGCGGGGGGCAGAAGTGCCGGAAGCGACGATCGTCCTGGTCCACGGCGCGTGGGCGGACGGTTCCAGTTGGAATCCGGTCGCGCGGGAGTTGAGGAATCGCGGCTTCTCGGTGCTGACACCGCCGAATCTGTTGCGTGGCGTGACGACGGATGCTCCCTACGTCACCTCGTTCGTCGCCCAGCGCGTGAGCGGTCCCGTGGTGCTCGTGGGCCACTCGTACGGCGGCTTCGTCATCACCAACGCCGCGACCGGGGCCGGTGACGTGCGCGCGCTCGTCTACGTCGACGCGTTCATCCCCGACGCGGGGGAGACGGTCTTCCAGATCCTGGGCGGCTCGGGATCGGCGCTCGACGTCCCGGACCCGACCACCGTGCTCGATCTCGCCGGATATCCCGGGGCGCCCGACGGTGACGTCGAGGCCTTCCTCAAGCCCGACACCGTGCACACGTCGTTCGCCCAGGATCTGCCCGAGGACGACCGCTGGCGGATCGTCGAGAGCCAGCGCCCGATCACCCTGAGTGCGAACCTGACGCCCGGCACCGACGCCGTCTGGAGATCGCTGCCGAGCTGGACCGTGGTCGGCACCGAGGACCTCGTCATCCCGCCCGGCACCCAACGGACCATGGCCGAGCGGGCGGGATCCACGATCACCGAGGTGGCCGGCTCCCACGTCTCGATGGTGTCGAACCCCCAGGCGACGATCGACGCGATCCTCGCCGCCGCGGAAGCCGCCGGCGGCTGAGGTCACGGCGCGGCGGGCGCTACCCGGGCACGAGCCGGTGGCGCCCGTCGCCGTCCACGTCGTGCGAGAGCAGCCAGCCCGCCGGCCAGCGGTGACCGCCCGGGCGCGCGCGTGCTCCATCGAACCGGAGGTCCCCGGTGGAGGTGGCCCCGCGGAACCCGACGTCCCCGGAGAAGGTCGCCTCGCCGAAGTCGGCGCCCTCCGCGAACGCCGCGCCGGTGAACCAGGCGTCGCCGGCGAAGACGGCGGTGTCGAACCGGGCCCGGGCGAAGCGGGCCTCCCGGAAGCGCGCGCCCGCGAGGAACGTCGCCCGGCTGAAGCGGGCGCGGCCGTCGAAGGCGGCCCCGTCGAAACGGGCGGTGGCCCCGAAGCTCGCGTCCGCGAACCAGGCGATGTCGTCGAACCGGGCGTCGACGAACGCGGCGCCGCCCTCGAAGTCGGCGCCGTCGAACTGCGCGGGGCCCTGGAACACGGCGCCCTCGAACCGTGCCCGGCCGGTGAACCGGGCCTCCGCGAACCACGTCTTCCCGCCGAGGACGGCGCCCGCGAGCGTCGTCCGCGCGGGCAGGGCGCAGCGGCTGAGGTCGAGGTCGGCGAGGACGGCGCCGGTGAGGTCGAGCTCGACGACCTCCGGCCAGTACTCGGCGGTGTCGTCGGGACGCAGGTGCGCCGCGAGCAGACGCTGGGCGGTCAGCCGGACCTCGCGCTCCTCGTCACCCGTGTCCGACGGGGTGTGCGGCATGCGCAGGTACGCGCACCACACGTCGACGATCGTGCGCCGGTGCTCGGGGGTGGTCCGGGCGAGGCGCTCGAGGGCGTAGAGCCCGGCGAGGCGCACCGGGGCCTTCTCCGCGCCGAGCTGGTCGGCGGCCGCCGTGTAGAGCTCGGTCACCCGGCGCTCGCGGGCGTCCTCCTCGCGCAGCGCGATGTCCCGGGCGCGGTCCCGCGCCTGGCGTTCGGCCTCGGCGCGCGCGTCGGCCTGCGCCCGGCGCGCCAGCAGCAGGTTCTGTTCGGTCGTGTGCGCGGTCCGGGCGTGGAACAGCAGCGTCAGGACCGCGGCGAGCCCCAGCCCGCCCGCGAGCACCGCCGCGCGCAGGGTCGCGACGCCGCTGGTGCGCGCCGCGCGGGCCTGCTCGCCCGTGCCCTCGGCGGGCACGAGCGCCGGGACGGACCAGAACAGCGCCGCCAGCGCGACGAGCCCCACCCCGCCGATGACGACGAAGACCCACCAGGCGGGGCGGGGGTCGTCCGCGGACTCCACGGCGGGGTCTCAGTGCCCGGTGAAGGTCGGCTTCTCCTTCGCCAGGAACGCCTCGACGGCGTTGCGGTGGTCCTGGGTCTTCGCGAGGCGCGACTGCGCGGCGCCCTCGTGCTCGAGCACGCTCGGCAGCGACGACACGGTCCCCAGCGCGACGGCGACCTTGATCTCGGCGTAGGCCGCGGTCGGCCCCGAGGCGAGCTTGCGGGCCAGGGCGAGCGCCCTGTCGTCGAGCTCCTCGGCGGGGACGACCTCGCGCACGACACCCCAGTCGCGCGCCGACTCGGCGGTGAAGGTGTCGCCGAGCATGAGCAGGTCGGTGGCCCGGGAGGCGCCGACGGCGTGGGCGAGCGTCGCGGAGAGCCCGGAGTCGCCGCCGAAGCCGATGCCGGAGAACGCCGTCGCGAACCGCACGCCGGCCGCGGCCACGCGCAGGTCGCAGGCCAGCGCGAACCCGAGACCGGCGCCGACACAGGTGCCGCCGATCGCGGCGATCGCCGGCTTCGGCATGGTCGCGAGCGCCGAGGTGATGCGGTTGTAGTGCTCGGGCACGGTGCGCATGGCGTCCGGGTCGCCCGAGCGCAGCGTCTCGGCGTGCTCGCCGAGGTCCTGCCCGACGCAGAACGCGGGCCCGGCGGCGGCGAGGACGACGGCGCGCACGCTGTCGTCCGTCGCGACCTCCTCGAGGGCGTCGCGCAGCGCCACCTTGAGCTCGGTGGTGAGGGCGTTGCGACGGTCCGGGCGGTTCATCCGCACGACCGCCACGGCCGCCTGGTCGTCCCGGGTCACCACGACGGCGTCGCTCGTCATCGCACGCACTCCTCTCCTCGGCCGGGCGCTCCGGCGCGCGGGATCATGCTGCCTTCCCACCGGGGACGGTGACAGGGGCAGGGTGGGGCCATGACGACGACGGTGTCGACGCGGATGGCCGCGTTCTGCGAGCGCTACGGGCTCGCCGTCCCGATCCTCCAGGCGCCGATGGCGGGGGCCTGCCCGCCGGAGCTGGCCGTGGCCGTCGCCGAGGCCGGCGGCATGGGGGCGACGGGGGCGGTGCTCGACGCGCCCGCGACGATCGGGGACTGGGTCCGTCGGTTCCGCGAGGGCTCGTCGGGCGCGCTCCAGATGAACCTGTGGATCCCCGACCCCCCGCCCGCCGGGGACGGCGGCGAGGAGGCCGCGCGCGGGTTCCTCGAGCGCTTCGGTGCCCCGGGCGAGGCGGCCGGGCCGTCGCCGGTGTTCGCCGAGCAGGTCGACGCCCTGATCGACGCCCGGCCGACGGTGATCTCGTCGATCATGGGCGTGTACGACCCGCCCACCGTCGAGCGGATCCACGCCGCGGGCATCGCCTGGTTCGCGTGCGCGACCACCCTCGACGAGGCGCTGGCCGCGCAGGACGCCGGCGCCGACGTCGTGGTCGCCCAGGGCATCGAGGCGGGCGGGCACCGCGGGACGTTCGACCCCGTGGCCGCCGAGTCCACGGGCGTCGGGCTGCTCGCGCTCGTCCCGCAGCTCGCGGACGCGCTGGACGTGCCGGTCGTCGCCACCGGCGGGATCACCGACGGGCGCGCCGTCGCGGCGGCGCTGATGCTCGGGGCGAGCGCGGTGCAGGTCGGCACGGCCTACCTGCGCTCGCCGGAGATCGGGATCGCGGCGGCGTGGTCGGAGGCGCTCGGGGTCGCGGCGCCGGAGAGCTCGGTGCTCACGCGGGCCTACTCGGGGCGCCCGGGGCGGGCGCTGCCGACCCCATACGTGCGGGCGTGGGCGGAGGGCGGCGTGGCGCCGGCCCGCTATCCGGTGCAGCGCGCGCTCGTCGGGCAGTGGCGCCGCGGGAAGGCCGAGGGCGTCGACCCCGTCAACCAGTGGGCAGGCCAGGCCGCCCGCCTCGCCCGTCCGGAGTCGGCGCGCACGATCACCGAGGACCTGTGGCGCTCGGCCCGGGAGCTGCTCGGTATCTAGGCGACGCAGGCGACGAGCGTGATCACCGGCGGCCGGTAGGGCTCCATCACCGGGGCCACCGCGGCGATCGCCGCCCGCCGCAGCGCGGCACGTTCGGGCTCGGCGAGCCCCGCCAGCCAGGCGGCGACGTGGGCCTGGCCGAGGCGGTAGTCGACGAGGTCCTCGGCGCGCTCGACCCCGACGTCGGCGACGTGCTCGGTGACGACGACGTCGGCGAGCCCGGCGTCCCGGGCGGCGGCGCGCATCGCGGCCACGTCGCCGAGCAGCGGCGCCTGCACGGTCGTGAGGTGGGCGTACCAGTCCGGCGGCGTGAACCCGGCGTCCGCGGCGACGGCGTCGATCCGGTCGCGCACCGTGCGGTGGGCGCTCGTCGCGCCGGGCGCCGTCGCGAGGAGCGCGCCGCCGGGTCGTGTGACGCGGGCGAGCTCGGCGAGGGCGGCCGTGGGGTCGTCGACGTGGTTGAGGACGAAGGCGGCGACGGCGTCGTCGACGCCCCGGTCGCGCAGCGGCAGCGCCTCCAGCGCGCCGGCGGCCGACGGCGAGCGCGCCGCCGCGTCCCAGGCGAGCATCGCGGGCGACCGGTCGATCGCCACCGGACGCGCCCCGGCGTCCCGCAGCGCCGCCGAAGCGAGGCCCGTCCCGGCGCCGGCGTCGAGCACGCGGCGGCCGGTCAGCGGGTGCGGGGCGGCCGCCACGAGCTGCGCCGCGAGCGGCCCGTACACGCGTGCGGCGCCCGTCGCCCAGCCTCGGGCGGTGTGCGCGTAGCGATCGACGTCCACGGACCTCACTGTTCCCTCAGAGACGCCACAGAGCTGCGTCACCCCCGGTCAGCAGAGTGATCTCCACAGCGGCGGCCGCCCCCGACCGGTCGCCCGGACGCCCGAGGAGATCGATCGATGGACTTCCGCCGCCTGCCGGTCCTCGCCGGATCGGCCCTGGCCGGACTGCTCGTGCTCGGCGGATGCGCCGGTGCACCCGAGACGCCTACCGCGTCGCCCGCGCCCGCCGCCGTCTCCGCTCCCACCGGCGTCGACGGGCAGGCCCCGTGCACCGCCCGGCTGCGCCCCGGTGGCGGTGGCGGCGGCGGGCTGACGCTCACGCCCGAGGTCCAGGCCCAGATCGAGCGGCTGCGGCAGACGCCGGGCCCGGACGCCCGGGCGACGCCGCCCGACCCCGCGCTCGCCTCCCGCCTCGCCGACGTCAGCGCCCGCGTCGAGCGCGCCGCGCAGCCCTGCACGGACCGATGATCGGGGCGAGCACAATCGCGCCATGAGCGACCCGGCCGCGCCCGACCTGCTGGTCGTCGAGGACGACGCCGACGTGCGCGCCTCCCTCGAGCGCGGGCTGGCGCTGTCGGGCTTCGCCGTGCGCTCCGCGCAGGACGGCCCCGGTGCGCTGCGGGCGGTGCACGAGCGCGTCCCGGACGCCGTCGTCCTCGACCTGGGGCTGCCGGGCATGGACGGCGTCGCGGTGGTGACCGCGCTGCGGGCGATGGACCACGACGTCCCGGTGTGCGTGCTCTCGGCCCGCGACACCGTCGACGACCGCGTCGTCGGGCTCGAGGCCGGCGCCGATGACTACATGGTCAAGCCCTTCGCGCTCACCGAGCTCGTCGCGCGGCTGCGGGCGCTCCTGCGGCGCGGCGTCCGCCCGGCGCCGTCGGCCCCGTCGGACGGCGACGTCGTCGCGGCCGGCCCGCTGCGCATCGACCTGGCGCGGCGCACCGTGCACGTCGGCGAGCGGTCGGTGGACCTGACGAAACGGGAGTACGAGCTGCTCGTCGTGCTCGCCCGCAACGCCGACGTCGTGCTGACCCGGGAGCGGCTGCTCGAGCTGGTCTGGGGCTACGACTTCGCCACCGACACCAACGTCGTCGACGTCTTCGTCGGCTACCTGCGGCGCAAGCTCGAGGCCGACGGCACGCCCCGGCTCGTGCACACGGTGCGCGGCGTCGGGTTCGTGCTGCGGGAGGGCGGGTGACGCGCCGCTCCGCGGCTCGTCCCGGGGGTCCGGCTCCGCGGCGCTCCGCGTCCCTGCGCCTGCGCGTCGCCCTCGCCTCGGGCCTCGCCTCCCTGGTCGTCGTGGTGCTCGTCGGCGTCCTGGCGTCGGTGCTGCTCACCCGCGAGCAGACCGACCGGCTGGACCGCAGCCTCGTGCCCGGTTCGCCCGCGGTGCTGGGGACGTTCGCGTCGACCCGCGCCGACCTCGCGGTGACCCTGCGCGGGCCGAGCGCGACACGGCGGGTCAGCGGGCCCGAGCTGCCGCTCTCGCCGGTCGGCATCCCGACCTCGGTGGACGTCGGCGGCGTCGCGTACCGCATCCGCACCGCGCCCGGCCCGACGCCCGGGGTGCTGGTGACGGTCGGGGCGACCGAGGACGACACCCGCGCGCGGGTCGCCGACCGCCAGCGGCTGGTCCTCGGGCTCGGCGTCGTGGCCGTCGCCCTCGCGGCCGGGCTCGGCTGGCTCTTCGCGGGGCGCGCCGTGCGCCCGATGCGCCGACTCACCGCGCAGGCGGCGACGCTCGACGGCGCCGTGGACCCCGACGTCGACCCGCCGGTCGTCCGCGCGGACGGCTCGCGCGAGTCCGAGGAGCTCGCCGACGCGCTGTCCGCGATGCTCGCCCGCCTGCACGCCGAGCAGGAGCGCAGCACGGCGTCGCTGCACGCCGCGCGGGACTTCGCCGCGGCCGCCCGCCACGAGCTGCGGACGCCGCTGACGGCGATGCGCACCGACCTCGAGGTGCTCCAGGCCCACCCCGACCTGCCTGAACGCGAGGCGGTGCTCGCCGATGTCCAGCGCGCCCAGGCCCGGGTCGAGGCGACGCTGACCGCGCTGGGCCAGCTCGCCGCCGGGGACCTGCCCGATTCCGGGGAGCTCGACGCCGTCGGGGTGGCCGACGTGCTGCGACTGGCCGCCGAGGACGCGCGGCGCGCGCACCCCGAGCTCGCGGTGGTCGTGGACGAGCCCCCGGAGCGGACGATCACGGTCTCGCTCGAGGGGCTGCGGATGGCGCTGGCGAACGCGGTCGTCAACGCCGTGCGGCACGGCGGAGCGGGGAGCGTGCGGCTCGGCGCCCATGCGGGCGAGGACGGCGGAGTGGTGCTCACCGTCGACGACGACGGGCGCGGGCTGCCCGCCAGCGAGCGGGAGGCCGTGCTGGGGAGGTTCGTGCGGGGGAGCACCGCGGGTGCGCCGGGCTCGGGGCTGGGCCTGGCGCTCATCGCACAGCAGGCGGCGCGGCACGGGGGAGAGGTGCGCCTGGAGGACGCGCCGAGCGGGGGGCTGCGCGTCAGCCTCGCGATCGGTCCGGATCGAGCTGGGTGACCAGGCGCAGGTCCCACGCCTCGGGCCACGGGGTCGGCCGCCGGACCCGCTCGTAGACCCACGCCGTGAACCCCTCGGCGACGAGGGTGCGCGCCAGCTCGACCAGCGCAGCCAGGTCGTCGGACTCGTGCTGCTCGTGGTCGTTGCGGGCAGGGGTGTGCAGTGGCCCGCGGAACCGCCGGGCGTCCAGCCGGTAGCGCCGGGGACCGCCCGGCCTGGGTAAGTACCTGTCGTCGGTGTCGCGCATGTCGCCGACTGTACGTCGTCGGCGACAACAGCGACAGCAACGCTATAAAAGAAAACGGAGTCATCGGCGCTGTTCACGTCTTTCGGACGACAGCGGCGACATAGGGTGACCGGCATGCCCCCGTCGGATCTGGTGTCGACGCCCGAGGCCGCGAAGGCGCTCGGGGTCAGCCCGCGCACGCTGCAGCGCTACGTGACGCAGGGTCTCGTCACGCCCGAGATCACGCTGCCGTCGGGTCAGTACCGGTGGAACGTGGCCAAGCTGCGCCGCCAGATCGGGATCGCCGACGAGGACTGACCCCGCCGGGGAGCTCGACCCCGACGATGATGCGCCCGGCGTTGTCGGTCCGCCCACGTAGCGTCGGCCCCGTTCGAGACGAGGGGACAGACGCCATGATCGAGCGCGACGCGGTGCCGTGCGGGCCGTTCCAGACCGAGCCGTTCGATCTGGGCCGGGTGCTCTCGGTGGGAAGCTCCGGCGACGAGGTCGTGCGGCGCAGCGAGCGGTGGCTCGTCGGCGTCCTCGACGACGCCGACGTCGAGCTCGGCGCCGCCGACCGGGAGATCGCCGCGCTGCTCGCCGCCGACGGCTGGTCGGTGGCCCAGGTGGTCGGGGGCTGGGTGCGGCGCGCCGGGCGGGAGCCGGCGCCGGTCGCGCGCGAGCTCGTCGCGCCGGGCGTCACGCGGGTGGGCTGAGCAGCGCGAGCACGTCGGCGAGGCCGCGCTCGCGCTCCCGCTGCTCGCCCGCGAGCAGGAACGCCCGCAGGCCGGCGGCCGTCGCCCCGCCGTCGCGCCGCGGGTTGTCGCCGACCATGAGCGTGCGGCGCGGGTCGACGTCCAGCCGAGCGCACGCCGTGCGGAAGAGCTCCGGCGCCGGCTTCTCGCAGCCCTCCTCGCAGGAGAGCACCCAGGTCCCGACGAGGTCGGCGAGCCCGGCCGCGCGGGCGTGGTCGCGGATGTCCCAGCCGATGTCGCTGACCACGCCGACCGGGACGCCGCGGTCGGCGAGCGTCGCCAGGAAGGGGCCGGTGTCGGGGTAGGGCACCCAGGAGTCCTCGGCGACCACACGTGCCTGGGCGGCGTCCTCGATGCCTCGCAGGTAGTCCACGCGCGAGAACCACGCCAGCATCGCCCGGCGGTGGGCGCCGGCGTCGAGGTCGCGGCCCTCCTGCGCGGCGATCACCTCGGGCTCGGCGGCCGCCGCGTCGAGGGCGGCGAGCACGGCCTCGGGATCGTCGAGCGAGCGGCCGGTGTCGTCGGCGATCCGCCGCAGCCACTCGTCGGTCGGGACCATGCGGAAGAGCGTGTTGCTGAAGTCGCAGAGCACCGCCTCGATCGGCGGGACCGGCGCCGCCCGGTCCTCGACGGACGGGCGGTAGGCGGCGGGGAGGTCGAACAGCGCGCGCACGCCACGATGATCGCTCAGTGCGCGTCCTGTTCCGAGCGAAGGGCACCTTCGCTCGGAGAGAGAGGCGAGGGGAACCCCTCGCCGGAACCGCGCCGGGCGTATGGGCCGCGCGGGGTCGTGGGCACGGAAGATCAAGAGCGACGTGGTGCACCGCGGACTCGCCGCGAGGTGCGTGACGTCGCCCGTGATCTCCACGCCCGCCACCCCGAGAGCGCTGTTGAGTGAGCGAAGGGCTCCTTCGCTCGACAAGATCGACCGAAGGAGCCCTTCGCTCAGAACGGCGGGCGCGTCAGAACGGCGGGCGCGTCAGAACGGCGGGCGCGGGCGCGTCGGAACGCTGAGCGCGTCAGGCCTGCGCGGCCGGGGCGTCGTCCTGCTCGACGGTCTTGGGCTCGGCGACGGCGCGGTCGCGGCGGGCGCTGCGCACCGCGACGACGATCGCCGCGACCCAGAGCACCGCCAGCACGACGAGGACCGTGGTGACGACGGCGGTGGGCACGTCGAACGCGTTCAGCAGGGTCCGCGTGTTCGTCAGGATGATCAGGCCGCCGGCCGCGGTGCCCAGGACGCGGGCCGCGAGCAGCCGCACGATGTAGGCCGCGAACGGCGCCGCGATCACGCCGCCGACCATGAGGGCCAGCACGACCGTGTAGTCGATGCCCTCCTGCGAGAGCGTGAACAGGAAGCCGATGCTCGCGGCGAGGGCGACGACGAACTCCGAGGTGTCCACCGACCCGACGACCTTGCGCGGCTCGAGGCGCCCGGACGCGAGCAGGCTGGACGTCGCCACCGGGCCCCAGCCCCCGCCACCGGAGGCGTCGAGGAAGCCCGCGACCAGGCCGAGCGGGCCGAGGAACTTGCCGCCGGGCCGCGGGCCGGAGACCACGCGCTTGGCGACGGCCCGCGAGCTGAAGCGCAGCAGCACATAGACGCCGAGCAGCAGCAGGATGCCGGCCATGTACGGCTCGGCGTCCTCGGTCATGTTGACCAGGACGTAGGCGCCGAGCACCGCACCGATCGCGCCGGGGATCGCGAGGATCCCGACGACGCGCCAGTCGACGTTGCCGAAGCGCCAGTGCGACGCGCCGGAGGCGAGCGTGGTGCCGACCTCGGCGAGGTGGACGGAGGCGGAGGCGACGGCGGGCGCCGTGCCCGCCGCGAGCAGGACCGACGTCGAGGTGACGCCGTAGGCCATGCCCAGGGAGCCGTCGACGAGCTGGGCGATGAGGCCGGCGAGGGCGAAGAGCAGGAACGCGCGCACGTGTTTCCTCGGTGGTGGGGCAGGGGCGAGCCCGAGCACCGGCACACCGGGGCACGTTGCGGCCCGGCCGGGGCGCTGGACCCGCGACCGGACGACAGGGGACGGTCAGCGGCGGGGTGGACGACACCCGGCCGAGGTGACGCGGAGCAGATCCACGTGCGCGCGGCGCACGAGGACCACACCCGCGTCGGACATGTTCGCCATCGTCACACGCCGGCGTGACAACCGACAGCGATCGTGCTCACCGCAGTGACGGCTGCCACACCGAGCGTGCTCGACGGGACGGGTCAGCCCGGGACGCCGGGCTGGGCGGGTGCGGGCTGGACCGGCGCCGGCTGCGCGGGCTGAGCGGGCTGAGCCGGCTGTGTCGGCTGAGCGGGCGCGGGCTGCGCGGGCTGCGCCGCCCCGGGCACGGTCTGCACCGTCGCCCCCGGCGCCACCTGCACCGTCGCGCCGGGCTGGACCTGCACGACGATCGGGCCGGACGCGCCGCCGCGCTCGAACCCCCGCCCGGGCCCCCCCGGACCGCCCGGACCGCCCGGCCCGCCGCCGGGACCCCGCCCCTCGGCGCTCGTGCCCGGCCCGCCCCGCGGCGGCCCGTCGCCGCGCGGCCCGTGGCCGTGCCCACCGCCGCCGACGGTGGCCGCGAGCACCGCGCCCGTGAGCAGCACGCCGATCACGAGGCCGACGACACCGGACACGACGACGGCGGTGCGCCGGGTCCAGCCCGACGGGCGGGTCGTGCGCTGCCAGCGGGTCGGCGGACCGGAGGGGCTCGCGGTGCTCGTCTCGGGGCTCGTCGGACGCGTCGGCGGGTCCTCGCCGGTGGCGCCGGACGGCGTCGTGTCGCTCATCGTGGTGTCTCCACTTCCTGCTCGGGGACCACCGACGATGGGCACGCGGCCTGAACCCGACCTGAACCCGGCCGGGTCTTCAGCGACGGTTCAGGAGCGACGGGCCAGGATCTCGGGCGTGACCGGTACCTGGGGCACGGCGGCCCGCGTGGTCGTCGTCGAGGACGAGGCGGCGATCCGCGAGTCGGTGGTCGACGCGCTCGGCGACGCGGGCTTCCGCGCGGTCGGGCGCGGCGACGGCACGGGGCTCGAGGAGCTGCTCGACGGCTTCCGGCCCGACCTCGTCGTCCTCGACGTCATGCTGCCCGGCCGCGACGGCTTCGCGCTGCTCGAGGTCGTGCGCGCCCGCACCGACGCCGGCCTCGTGCTCCTCACCGCCCGCGACGCGCTCGCCGACCGCCTGCACGGCCTCGACGGCGGCGCCGACGACTACGTCGTTAAGCCGTTCCTGCTCGCCGAGCTGGTGTCGCGGGTGCGCGCGGTGCTGCGCCGGCGGGGGCGGGTGCCGACGGCGATGACGGTCGGCGACCTCGTGGTCGACGACGAGGCGGGCACGGCCACCCGGGCCGGGGCCGTCCTCGACCTCACCGCGACCGAGCTGCGCCTGCTGCGCTACCTCGTCGAGCAGCGCGGGCGGACGGTCACGAAGAACCAGATCCTCACCCAGGTCTGGGGCTACGACGCCTACGACCCGAACCTCGTCGAGGTCCACGTGTCCGCGCTGCGCCGCAAGCTCGAGGCGCACGGGCCGCGGATCGTGCACACCGTCCGCGGCCTCGGGTACGCGCTGCGGCCGGGGGAGGGGGCGTGACCGCGTCCCTGCGCGAGCGATGGACCTCCGGGCGCTCGCTGCGCTTCCGGGTCACCGCGCTCGTGCTGCTCGTGGTGGCGCTGGCGCTGGTCGTCATCGGCGTCGCGGTGGACCTGTCCCTCGACGCCCAGCTGCGCCGCGACCAGCAGAGCAGGCTCGACGACCGCGCGGCCCGCGCCGGCCTGCTCGTCGCGTCGGGGACGACCGGGGCGTCGCTCGTGGACGCCGTCGACGGCCAGGGCATCCGGGCGGTCTTGCTCGACGCCTCGGGGCGGCGGGTCGTCGGGCCGACCGACGACCCCGGCCTGCCCGGACGGCCCCCGCGCGACGGGCACGGCCCGCCCGGCCGGGCCTCCCGCGACCTGGCCCGCGTCGTCGGGGTCCCGGACGGCACGCGGCTCGTGCTCACCGTGGAGCCCGGCGAGAACGTCGCGGTCCTCGCCCGGCTGCGCGTCGTCATGATCGGTGTCGGGGCGCTCGGCCTCGGCGCCGTCGCGGTCGCGCTGCTCGCCGTGGTGCGCGTGGCGCTGCGGCCCCTCGACGACATGACGGTGCTGGCCAACGACATCGCCGCCGGCGACCGGGGCCGTCGCCTGCACCCCGAGCGCACCGACACCGAGCTGGGCCGCACCGCCGCCGCCTTCGACGGGATGCTCGACGCGCTCGAGACCGCCCAGCTCCGCGCCGAGGACGCGGCGGCCGAGGCCCGCAGCTCCGAGGCCCGCACCCGGCGCTTCCTCTCCGACGCCGCCCACGAGCTGCGCACCCCCGTGACCGGCGTGCAGACCCTCGCCGAGTCGCTCGTCCGCCACCCCGACGCCGACCTCGCCCGGCGCGAGCGCATCGCCACCACCCTGGTGCGCGAGACCCGCCGGGCCGGGGCGCTCGTCGCCGACATGCTCGAGCTCGCCCGCATCGAGGACGGCGCCCCGCTCGACCGCCGCGAGGTCGACCTCGCCGAGCTCGCCGCCGCCGAGGCCGAGCGGACCCGGCTGCTCGCGCCGGCGCTGACGGTGCTGGTCGCGGGCCCGCCGACCCGCGTCCTGGGCGACCCGTCACGGATCGCCCAGGTCCTCGCCAACCTCCTCGAGAACGCCCGTCGCCACGGTCCCGCCGACGGGACGGTGCGCCTGGAGGTCGGCACCGACGGCGCGCAGGCGGTGCTCGACGTCGTCGACGAGGGGCCCGGCATCCCGGCGGCGGACCGGGAACGCGTGTTCGACCGGCTCGTGCGCCTCGACGACGCGCGCACCCGCGACGCCGGCGGCGCCGGGCTCGGCCTGCCGATCGCCCGCGCCCTCGCCCGGGCGCACGGCGGGGACCTCCGGGTGGTGGAGAACGAGCCCGGCGCCCGCCTGCGCCTCACGCTCCCCGCGGCGAGGTGACGACCAGCGCCGTCGCGTTGTCGGTCGCGCCGGCCGCCGCGGCGAGCGCGACGATCCGCTCGGCGCGCTCCGCGTCGCTCCCGCCCTCGGCGAGCGCGGCGGCCAGCGCGGGCCCGGCGACGCTGCGGTGCACCCCGTCGCTGACGAGCAGGAGCGTGCCCGGGTCGTCGACGACGGCGATGCCGACCTCCTGCGGGCTCGCGGTGCGCGCGCTGACCGTCAGGACGTGCGCGAGGCGCGGGTGCACGTGCAGACCGCGGGCCCGCAGCGCCGCGGCGACGGTGTGGTCGGCGGTCAGGGTCCGCAGCGAGCGGCCGTCCCAGGCCAGGGCCCGGCAGTCGCCGACCCAGGCGAGGCGCCAGCGCGGGTCGTCGGCGCCGGGCGCGAGGGCGACGACGGCCGCGGCGTCGCCCGGCACGAGATCGCGGGTGCTGGTGAGGAGGTCGTGCGCCGCGAGCAGGGCGGTGTCGGGGCGGCCCTCGAGCGCGGCGACCCGCACGGCGTGGTCGGCGACGAGCCGGGCCGCGAAGCCGGCGGCCTCGGAGTCGCCCACGCCGTCGGCGACGGCGACCGCGAGGCGTCCGGTGGCGTGGCGGTAGGCGGCGGCCGCGTCCGCCTGGTGGCGCCGCGGACCCTGCCGGGAGGCCCACGGCTCGCCGCCGTCGACACAGGAGGCCTCGATGGTGGCGGCGGCGTGCACGGCGTCCTCCTCGCGGCGGGCGACGGGCGGTCCGGCGTCCTGGGACCAGGTTCGGCGCCGATCCTGTTCGCCGGCTGTGAGCCGGGTGAGGACACGAGGTGGGAAGTCGCATCGTGGCGGGACTCTGAGATAACTCTGACGGAGTAGGGATCCCCCTTGCTCGTCGCTCTCCGTGTTCTATGCTGCTCTTTACCCGCCGGAGCTCCGGAGGGGTCCCCGCCGCCCACCGTGTCCCGCGATCCCGAGGAGTTCCCCATGTCGCAGCAGGCTCCGCCGCCTCCCGCCGGCTACCCGTACCCCCCGATGCCGCAGGGTCCGGCCGGTCTGCCCTACGGCGGCCCACCCCCCGTTCCGGGATACGGTGGTTACCCTCCGCCACCGCCCGTGCGCAAGAGCAAGGCACCCAAGATCATCGGGATCGTGGTCGGCGCGTTCGTCGCGGTCGTCGTGGGGCTCTTCGTCCTCGTGATGGCCTTCGGCAACCCCGTGGTGACCGCCGACCAGGTCGAGCAGCAGATCGCCCAGCAGTACGGGGTCGCGCCGAGCCAGGTCAGCTGCCCGTCGTCGCTCGAGGGCGAGGTCGGCGCGACGATCACGTGCACCGGGACCGACGCCGGCCAGACCTCGACGCTCCTGGTGCAGGTCACCGGCGTCGAGGGCGACACCGTGAACTTCAGCATCACCCCGCAGTGATGTCGGAGCAGTGACGCCGCGGTCATCATGACCGCATGACGCCGTCGTCCCCACCGCGCCCGTGAGCGCGGCGGGGACGGCGGCGCTCGTCGTGGGCCCGGTCCTTCTCGGCGCGATCACGCAGCGCACGACGGGGCTGGGGCTCGCGCTCGTCGGCGGGCCGTTCCTCGTGGCGATCCTCGGTCCGCGCGACGGGGTGTCGTTCGGCAACGCCCTGCAGGTCGTGCTGTGCGTGATCGTCCTCGTCCGCACCCACCGCGGGGTCGACGGGCGTGCCGCCGGTCTGCTGCTGGCGGGCGCCGTGGTCGCCGTGCCGCTCGGCGCGCTCGTCGTCGACGCCCTGCCCGAGGGCCCGCTGCTCGTCGTGGTGGGCCTGCTGGCGCTGGCCGCCGTCGCGCTCTCGCTCGTGCCGCGGCTGGGGGCGTGGCTGGACGGGACACCGGGCGCGCTGACGGCGGGCGCGGTCGCCGGCTTCGTCAACGTGACGGCCGGGGTCGGCGGGCCGGCGCTGTCGGCGTTCGCGCTGGCGCGCCGCTGGAGCATCGAGGTCTTCGTCCCGACCGCGCAGGTGGTCCTGCTGGTCATCAATCTCGTCGCGCTCGTCAGCAAGGGCGCCCCGTCGCTCGGCGGCGCGGTGTGGCTCACGGGCCTCGCCGGGATCGCGGTCGGCGTGGTGCTCGGCGACGTCGTGCACCGCCGTCTGTCGGCGGAGACGGCGCGCAAGGCGGTCATCGTGCTCGCCCTCGTCGGGGCCGTCGCGACGGTCGTCCGGGGGCTGACGGTGCTCTGAACGGGTCACCGCGAAGGGTGATCATGCGGTCGCTCGCGGTGGACAGGTCCCGACGACCCGGGCACAGTGACGAGAGCCACCGCACGCTTCACACCTTCGAGGCCCGCGGACGAAGCCTTGCAGGAGAGGTGGCTCCAGCGATGATGGCACCACGCACCGGCGGTCGTGACGCCGCCGAACGATGGTTCCCGGTGGTCGGCGACGACGCCGTCGGCCCGGGCCTGACCGTCGCCCCGACCCAGCCCCGCCGAGGGGTCGTCCTCGTCCGGGTCCTCGGCGAGATCGACATGCTCACGGTCCAGCACCTGCGCGACGTCGTCGAGGGCGCGATCGGTGCCGTCGCCGACGAGCGCGACGGCGAGCTGATGGCCCCGGGCGAGGTCCCGTCGGTGATCTGTGACCTCGAGGGCGTGACGTTCCTCGGGGCCTCCGGCCTCGACGTGTTCGCCGCCGTCCACGAGACCGCGGTGGAGCGCGGCGTGCACCTGGTGCTCGTCGCGGCGCACCGGACGGTGGTGCGCCCGCTCCACCTCACCGCCCTCGACCGCCGCCTGACCGTGACGCCGGCCCATCCGGAGGTCGGTCGGGTGGCTGCGCCCGGGAGGTTCTCGCGGTGACCGTCGCGACCCGTCCCGGCGCCGACTCCACGTCGGGCCAGCCGCCGGACCTCAGCGCGGCGATCCGCGCGGCGCTCGAGCACCTCGCCGACCTCACCCAGCCGCCCCCCGCGGTCCTCGACGGCCGGCTCGACCAGATGCTGCGCGCGGCGCTCGCCGCGCAGGCCGCGCGCCCGACGCGGGGTCCCGGCGACCGCCACCGGCTCGCGATGGACGAGGTCGCCGTCGCGGTCCGGACCGCGTGCGCCCACCTCGCGGCGCGCGAGCTCGAGGACGCCTACCTGGCGCTGCGCGCGGCGGCGGACCGGTTGCCCCGCGTGGCGCACTGAGCAGTCGTGGCAGCCGTGCTCCGCGCGGGCGTCACCACTCGAAGCCCTCGCCGGCGCCCTGTCGGATGAGCTCTGGCTCGTCGCCGGACAGGTCGATGACGGTGGTCGGCTCGGTCCCGCACTCGCCCGAGTCGAGGATCGCGTCGAGCTGGTGCCCGAGGCGCTCGTGGATCTCCCAGCCCGAGGTCATCGGCTCCTCGGTGTCGGGCAGGATCAGGGTCGACGACAGCAGCGGCTCGTCCAGCTCCTCGAGGAGCGCGTCGACGACCGGGTGCTGCGGGATGCGCACGCCGACGGTGCGCTTGCGCGGCTGCAGGAGCCGGCGGGGCACCTCCTTGGTCGCCGGCAGGATGAACGTGTAGCAGCCCGGCGTCGCCGCCTTGACCGCCCGGAACACCGGCGTCGAGATGCGGACGAACTGCCCGAGCTGCGCGAAGTCCCGGCACACGAGCGTGAAGTGGTGCCGGGCGTCGAGCCGGCGGATGGTCCGGATCCGCTCGAGGCCCTCGCGGTTGCCGAGCATCGCGCCGAGCGCGAAGCAGGAGTCGGTGGGGTAGGCGATCAGCCCGCCCTCGCGCAGCAGGTCCACCGTCGCGCGGATCGCGCGGCGCTGGGGGTTGCGCGGGTGCACCTCGACCCAGCGCGCCGTCGTCGTCGCCGCCATCGGCGCAGCGTAGGAGCACGGCGGTCGGCGGCGGAACTCCCCGTACAGATCCGGTGCGGGTCGGGGGATTGAGGCCCGTCGAGGAGGGGCACTCCGAGCTGCGTCGTGACCTGAACGAGACCTAGGGCTGACGGGAACGAGACCCGTTGCGCCGACCGGACCACGGTGGTCACGCTGGAGGAGGAACTCACATGGGTGTCCACCGCATCGACGACGCGCCGACCACCGGCGTCGGTCGCTTCCTCGGCCGCGGAGCCGTCGCCACCTCCGCCGCCCTCGCCCTGGCCGGATCGGGAGCGGGCCTCGCCCTCGCCACGCCGGGGCACGACCACGGCGACGACGGCAGCGGCTCGAGCCACTCCTCGAGCCGGTCCTCGAGCCACGGCTCCTCGCACGGCTCCGACGAGTCCTGCGACACGGGCGACGGCGGCCTCGTCGGCGGCCTGCTCGGCGACCTCGGCCTGGGCGGCGGCAGCAGCAGCAGCAGCCGGAGCACCTGCGACGACTCCGGCAGCTCCTCCGACTCCGCCAGCAACAGCTCGAGCTCCGGCTCGGGGAACCAGCAGGCCAGCTCGTCGAGCTCCTCGAGCTCGGCCCAGCGCACCCCGCAGGCCAACCCGGAGGACGAGCCGCCGGCTCTCGGTGAGACGAAGGTCCTGCGCATCCCGATGTCCTAGGGACCAGACTCCGCCCCGTGGACTCCCCGGAGCTGGTCGACCCCTGGCGGCTCGCCGACACGCGCGGTGCCGAGGCGGCACGACGGCGCATCGCGGCGATCGACGACCGGGTGCGGGCGTGGGTGACGCTCCTGGACGCGGACGAGCCCGGCACCGGCCCGCTCGCGGGCGTCCCGGTCGGCGTCAAGGACATCATCGACGTCGCCGGGGTGCCGACGCGCTGTGGCTCGCCCGTCCGCGCCGACACACCGCCCGCGGCGGCCGACGCCGCGATCGTGCGCCTGCTGCGCGAGGCCGGCGCGGTGGTGGTCGGCAAGACCGTGACCACCGAGTTCGCCTGCTTCGACCCGGGGCCGACGCGCAACCCGCACGACCTCGCCCGCACGCCCGGCGGCTCCTCCAGCGGGTCGGCGGCGGCCGTCGCGGCCGGCATGGTGCCGCTCGCGCTCGGGTCGCAGACCGCGGGCTCCGTCGTCCGCCCCTCCTCGTTCTGCGGGGTCGCGGGGCTCGCCGTGGCGCGCGGGGCGCTCCCGACCGACGGCGTGAACCCGCTCGCGCCGAGCCTGGACACGCTCGGCCTCTTCGCCGCGACCGTCGAGGACCTCGCCCTCGCCCGGGCCGCGCTGACCGGCCGGGAGCCCGCCGGGGCCACGGTGCCGCGCCTGCTCGCCTGGGACGGCACCGAGATCGCCGACGTGTCGCCGGCGATGCGGGCGGCGCACGCCGACGCCGTCGAACGGGCCCGCGCGGCCGGCGCCGACGTCGGGGCGTGGGACGTCGACCTGCGTGCCGCGGCCGCCGACCACCACACGGTGATGGCCGCGGAGGCGTCGGAGGTCGTGCCGTCGGACCCGCGACTGGGCGAGCGGCTCACGGCGATGCTGGACGAGGGCCGGGCGGTGTCCCCGGACGTCCTCGCCGGCGCCCGTTCGCGCGCCGCGGCGACCCGGACGGCCGCACTCGCGCGCCTGGAGACCGCCGACGCCGTGCTCGTCCCCGGCGCCCTGGGCGTCGCCCCGCTCGCCACCGACGGCACCGGCGACCCCGTGATGTCCCGGCCCTGGCACCTGCTCGGGCTGCCGGCGCTCGCCGTCCCCGGCGCGCGCGACGAGGCCGGCCTCCCGCTGGGTCTCGCGCTGATCGGTCACCCCGACCGCGAGGACGCGCTGCTCTCGGCGGGTCGGTGGCTCGAGGCCCGGGTCTAGGCGGAGGGGGCGCCGTAGAACACGGTGTCGAACTCCTCGAGGCTGCGCACCGCCATGGCGTGCCCGGCGTGCTGTCCGGCCCGCTCGCGCACCCCGGCCGTGGCGGCACGGGCCGCCTCCATGGCCGCGCGGTCGGTGTAGATCGAGCCGACGACCGCTCGGCCACGCGCCCGGTCGATGAACAGGGTGCTGCGGCAGAACCCCGGGATGGCGTCGAGCGACGGGATGACCGCGCGGAAGGCCTCGATCCGGGCGTCGGTCTCGGCGGGGTCGAACTCGATGACCAGGCGCCGCATCGCCGAGCCGGGGCCGGGCTCGCGGATCTGGTGCGCCAGCGCCACCTCGAAGATCTCTCTCCCGAGCGTGGCGGCGAACGGGAGCAGCAGCTTCGCCCGCTGCTCGCGGACCGTCTCGTCGCTGGCCCGGCAGGACTCCTCGGTGTCCCAGAACGAGCCGATGAGCAACTTGCCCAGCGCGGCGTCGACGAAGACGGACATCCCGGCGAAGCCGGGCTGCCCGCTCAGCAGTTCGTGGCCCTGGACCCGGGTGGCGGTCACCGCGTCGTCGAGCATGGCCGGATCCCCGGTGGCGAACGTGTGGCGTGCGTACATCACGGTTCCTTCCCTCGCCTGGCTCCCCGGGGCCGTGCAGGGCGGGCGTGGTCCTGAACGCCCGTCGCGAGGTCCGGTCGCCGCCCACCGGCGTTGCCGTGTCCGAGTGCGGGCCCGTGCTGCCCGGAGCGCTCGACCCCGACGAGGTCACCACGGTGAGCCGTTCCGGTCGCGGCGTCCATCACGCAGCGGAACCAACCGCCCGGAGGTGGCGTGGGCCGGACAGGTGCATCGGCCACGCTGCTCCGACGAGACGGGACGGAGCGTGTCCGAGGCCCACGAGGGACAGCGCCGCGCCGTCGTCCCGGCCACAGCACGGAAGATCACGCCGCGATGATCGGTACCGGACGTGTACCGGCTTGCGCGGCGCGGGAAGCTGGGCACCGTGGCGGACGGTGAGACCCGGGCGACGGCTCCGGGCTCGGCGTACCCGGACGCCGACACGGAGCTCGACACCGAGTTCCAGCGGGAGTTCGAGGAGGAGCTCGAGCACCACCACCTCTGGCACCGCGAGGGCGCCCGCCACCACTTCGGCGGCGACTCCCCGCTGCTCCCGCCCCGTCTGGCGCCGCTGGTGCGCTACGTCCCGCGCGCGCACCCGGCGGGCTTCGTCCTCGGGACCGCGTTCGCCCTCATCTCGCTGACGCCGTCGCTGATCCCCCGCGACTACCTCTTCCAGGGCCTCGCCACCGGCATCTCCGGCGGGCTGGGCTACGGCCTCGGCGTCGCCGTCGCGTGGCTGCTCGGGCGCACCGCGCGGTGGACCCGCCTCACCGGCAAGGTGCAGCGGGGAACGCCCGAGTGGTTCACGCCGGGCACCTGGGTCGTCCTCGTGGTGACGGCCGTGGTCGCGCTGCTCTGGATGCTGCTCGCGGGCGCCGCGTGGCAACGCCAGGTCGCCGCCCTCATGGGCATCGCCCAGCCGACCACCGACGGGTGGCTGCGCGCCGGGCCGGTGGCGCTCGTGGTCGCCGGGCTGATCGTCGGGTTCGGTCGTGGCGTGCGATGGCTCGCCGGGCGGGCCGCCGACCTGTTGCGGCGCCGGGCCCACCTGCCCGCGCAGGTCGCGACCGTCGTCGGGACGGTGCTCGTGGTCGTCCTCGTCGCCACCGTGATCGACGCCCTGGTCCTGCGCACCGGCCTGCGGGCCGCGGACGCCGCGTTCAGCGCGACCAACACGCAGACCTACCCCGGCGTGGTCGCGCCGATCTCGCCGCTGCGCTCGGGCTCGCCCGCCTCGCTCGTCCGGTGGGACACCCTGGGCCGCGAGGGGCAGGACTTCGTCGCCGGCGGACGCCCCCTGGCCGACCTCGGCGAAGCCTCCGGCCGGGCGCCGACGCCGCCGATCCGCGCCTACGTCGGGCTGATGTCCGCGCCCGGCCCCGAGGAGCGCGCGGCGCTCGCCGTCGCCGAGCTCGAGCGCACCGGGGCGTTCCAGCGCCAGGTGCTCGCGCTGGTGACCACCACCGGCACCGGCTGGATCGACGACCCGGTGGCCGACTCCCTGGAGATGATCTGGGGCGGGAACACCGCGATCGTCGCCACCCAGTACTCCTACCTGCCGAGCTGGCTGTCGTTCGTCGTCGACCGCTCGCGCGCCGAGGCCGAGGGCCGCGCCCTGTTCGACGCGGTGCACGCCCGGGTCGAGCAGCTGCCGCCCGACCGGCGCCCGCGGCTGCTCGTGTTCGGCGAGAGCCTCGGGTCCCTGGGCTCGGAGGCCGCGTTCTCGAGCATCGACGACGCCCGCGCCCAGGCCGACGGCGTGCTGTGGGTGGGCCCGCCGAACTCCAACCGCCTGCACGCGGCGCTCACCGCGCGCCGCGACCCCGGGTCGCCGGCCGTCCTCCCCGTGGTCGACGGGGGCCGCGAGGTGCGCTTCGGGTCGACCGCGGTGGACCTGACACGCCCACCGGGAGTGTGGTCTCCACCACACGTGGTCTACCTGCAGCACGCCTCCGACCCGATCGTCTGGTGGACGCCGAGCCTGTTGTGGCACCGACCGGACTGGCTCGACGAACCCCGAGGTCGGGACGTGTCCGAGGCCGTCGACTGGTACCCCGTGGTGACGTTCTGGCAGGTCACCATCGACCTGACCAACTCGCTGTCGGTGCCCGACGGGCACGGACACCAGTACCGGGAGGTCATGGTGGGCGGCTGGCTCTCCGTGGGTACGCCCCCGGGGTGGACCGATGCGGACACGCAGAGAGTGGCAGGCATGCTGGGGCTGTGACCGCTCCCCAGGCCACGGCCACGTCCGGCTCCCCGACGGCCGACGGTGTCGACGAACCCGAGAAGCCCGCCCACTGGCGACGCCTCGCGCCGCCCGCGGTGATCGCGGTCCTGCTGCTCGTGTGGAGCAACCTCGCGCTCCCCGCCCTGCCCGCCGACCCCGTGCTCAAGGCCGTCTTCAACGTCGGCGGCGTCGCGGCGATGGTCACCGTGGCGCGCCTGCTCGGGCTGACCTGGCACGACCTCGGCATCGGGCGCGGCACCTGGGGCGCCGGGCTGCGCTGGGGCGGCGCGGCGATCGGCGTCGCGATCCTCGGCTACGGCGCCGTGCTCGTCGTCGCCCCCCATCTGCTCGAGAACCCCCAGCTCGCCGGCGCCTCACCGGGCGCGCTGCTGCTGCGCGGCCTCGTCCTCATCCCGCTGGGCACCGTGCTGGCCGAGGAGCTGGCGTTCCGCGGCGTGCTGCAGGGCCACTCGGTGCGCTCGCTCTCCGCCCGCGTGGCGCTCAGCGTCACCGCCGTGGCGTTCGGCCTCTGGCACCTCACCGTCGCGATGGGCCCCTCCGCGGTGCCGCTCCCGCCGACCCTGCAGTGGACCTCGGCGCTCGCCGTCATCGGCGTCACCGTGCTCGGCGGCCTGGCCCTGGGCTGGCTGCGCCACCGGACGGGCTCGGTGCTCGCCCCGATCGGGTTGCACCTGGGCACGAACGCGGTCGGTCTCGTCGCGGCGGGCGTCGCCCTCGCGCACTAGCGCTGCGCACACGGGAGACTCTCCGGATGACCGTCGTCGACAACGCCGTGTACGTGCGCGGCGCGCGGGAGAGCGAGCCCGACTCCCTCGACCGCACGCTGGCGCTCCTGCACGACCGCGAGGGCACCCCGCAGGACGACGAGGGCTTCGCCTGGATCGGCCTGCTGCGCCCCGACGCCGACGAGCTCGACCGGCTGTCCCGCGAGCTCTCGCTGCCCTCTCTCGCCGTCGAGGACGCGGTGCTCGCCCACCAGCGCCCGAAGCTCGAGCGCTACGACGACGTCGAGTTCGTCGTGCTGCGGCCCGCCTGGTACGTCGACGAGGAGGAGGACGTCCAGGTCGGTGAGATCCACCTGTTCCTGGGCCACGACTTCGTCGTCACCGTCCGGCACGCCGAGACCCCCGAGCTGTCGTCGGTGCGCTCCCGCCTGGAGGCCGACCCCGAGCTGCTCGCCCAGGGGCCGCGCGCGGTGCTCTACGCCGTGCTCGACCGCGTCGTCGACGACTACCGGCCCGTCGTGCTCGGGCTGCGCGACGACATCGACCAGATCGAGACCCAGGTCTTCGGCGGCGACCCGAGCGTCTCGCGGCGCATCTACCAGCTCTCCCGCGAGGTGATCGAGCTCCAGCGGGCCGTCGACCCCCTGCGCGAGGTCCTCGACGGCCTGCTCGCGGAGTACGCCGACGACCCGGAGCGCATCGAGCTGCACCGGGGCCTGCGCGACGTCGCGGACCACACCGCCCAGGTCAGCGAGTCGGCCGACAACTTCCGCCAGCTGCTCGGCAACATCCTGCAGGTCAACGCGGCCCTGGTCGGCCAGCGGCAGAACGAGGAGATGCGCCGGCTCTCCGAGACCAGCCTGGCGCAGGGCGAGGAGGTCAAGAAGATCTCGTCCTGGGCCGCGATCCTGTTCACCCCGTCGCTGATCGGCGCGATCTACGGGATGAACTTCGAGAACATGCCCGAGCTCGGCTGGCACCTCGGCTATCCGTTCGCGCTCGGCCTCATGGTCCTGGTCTCGCTGACGCTCTACCTGGTCTTCCGCAAGCGCGGCTGGTTGTGACCCGTCCGGAGCGGGCCCGCTCGTTCGGCGCCGCCGCGGACGACTACGACCGCCTGCGCCCGGCCCCGGTGCCCGCCGCGCTGCGCTGGCTGCTGCCCTCGACCGACGTGACGGTGCTGGACCTCGGCGCCGGCACGGGGCTCGTGTCCCGATCGCTGGCCGCCACGGGGGTCGCCGACGTCGTCGCCGTGGAGCCCGACGACGCCATGCGCGCGGTGCTCGCCGGGCGCAGCCCGGGCGCCCGCGTGCTGGCCGGCACCGCCGAGGACATCCCGCTGCCCGACGCGTCCGTCGACGCCGTCCTCGCCTCGTCGGCGTGGCACTGGTTCGACCCGGAGCGGGCGACCCCGGAGATCGCACGGGTGCTGCGGCCGGGCGGGGTGCTCGGCCTGATGTGGAGCTTCGCCGACCCGACCACCGACTGGGTCGCCGAGCTGCGGCACATCCAGCGCGCCGACGACAAGGACTCGACGTCGGGGGTGCGCGCCGGGTTCACGATCGACCTGCCCGACGGCGCGCCGTTCGGTTCCGGCTCCTCGGAGGTCTTCCGGCGCCGCACGTGGATGGCCGCGGACGACGTCGCGGCGATGCTGGGGACCTACTCGACCGTGCTCACGCTGTCCGCGGACGAGCGCGCGGCGGTGCAGGAGCAGGCGCGGGAGGTCATCGCGCGGCGGGTCGGCACCGATCCCGTGCGGGTGCCGTTCGCGACGGCGGTGTGGCGCGCGTTCCGGCTCTGATCGGACATCCGGGCGAGTTCCGCGCGAGTGACGCGCGCGGTCTCGACGTCGGCCGCCAGGCGAGGTTAGCCTCCCCTCACTGAGGCGGCACGGAGCGCAGCGGAGCTGCCGCGCCGGAGGCCGACGACTGAGGAGGCCGGTTCTCTGTGACGCTGCGACTGCCCACGGCCGAGGTGACCGTGCTGCTCGGCGAGCCGATCGTGCGTCGGCGTCTGATGGCGATGTTCGACGACTCGTCGTCGGCGATCCGCCGCGTCACGATGGACCCGGCGGCGGGGGTGTCGGAGCGGCGCCGCTGCCTCGAGGAGGCGGGCGACGCCGCGGTCGTGCTGGTGGACCGGGTCACCGAGGGCCTCGACCACACCGGACGGCGCGCCGTGCTCGGGGCGCTCGCCGGGCTGGCCGCCCGCGGGGCGACGGTCCTGGTCGACGACGACGACAGCGTGGCCGCTCTCGCCGTCGCCGACGGGACGCTGCGCGCCGACCCCGTCCGCGGGCTCGTGGTGGAGGCCCTGGCGGATCGAGAGGGGTCGGTCGCGCCGCTCGAGGAGCTCTACCGCGCCTCGTAGGTCAGGCAGTCGGCGACGTCCTTGCCGGCGCCGATGTTCACCGACGAGGCCGTGCACTCGAGCTTGTCGTTGAACTTGCACTCCGAGCGGTGGCAGGCGCCCACGACGCCGTTGGCGTCCACGCCGCCACGGAACGAGATCTCCACGAAGGTGCCGCAGGCGGCGTTGTCGCCGGCGATGGTGATGGCGGCCGCGTGGCAGGCGGAGTCCTGGTTGTAGGCACAGGAGGACGCCGAGCACTTCTGGACCGCGGGCAGGCTCTGGGTCGAGGTCATGGCGTGGATCGTGGCGGGCCGAGCGGACCCCTCGCCAGGCAGTGAAGGCTGCCCTGAGCAGGGTGAACGCCCCCCGCGGCCGGTGGCGACCAGGGATGATGGCAGCGACACCCGCGGCAAACAAGTCGTAATGTGACGACGGTCACAGATCACGGCACCCGTCTGGGCCTGTCGAACCAAGGATGTCCTGTCCTCAGTGCGCCGAGAGATCACGGGGACTTCCCAGAACGGATCAAACGGTCCACGGTGACCCACACCACCGCCGCCGTCGAGGGGAGCGCCCCCGGTGACCGAGACCGTGCCGAGACCGACCACCCACATCGGAACGAGCCTGCCGCGCCGCGAGGACGAAGCCCTCCTCACGGGCCGCGGCACGTGGACCGACGACATCGCCCCGCTCGGCACCGTGCACCTCGCGCTCGTGCGCAGCCCGGTGGCGCACGCCCGCATCTCCGCGATCGACACGACGGCGGCGCGGGAGCACGCCGGCGTGGTCGCCGTGCTCACCGGGGCCGACCTCGCCGGCGAGTTCGTCGCGGGCATCCCCTGCGGCTGGCCCGTCACCGAGGACATCCTCGTCCCCGACCACCAGCCGCTGGCGCTCGAGGAGGTCAACCACGTCGGCGACGCCGTCGCGGTCGTCGTGGCCACCGGTGCGGCGGCGGCCCGGGACGCGGCCGAGCTCGTGGTCGTCGACTACGACGAGCTGCCCGGGGTGTTCGACGTCGAGGCGGCCCTGGCCCCCGACGCCCCGCTGGTGCACGAGGAGTTCGGCACCAACCACTGCTACACCTGGCCGCTCGCGGTCGGCGACGTCGACGCCGCGCTCGCCGAGGCCGACGTCGTGGTCGAGGGCCGCTACCTCCAGCAGCGCGTGATGGCCTCGCCGATGGAGCCGCGCGCCGTCGTCGTCACCCCCGACGCCGTGGGCGGCGGGTTCACGATCCACACGTCGACCCAGGTGCCGCACTTCGTGCGCGACATCCTCGCGGCGATCTGCGGCATCTCCGACACGAAGCTGCGCGTGGTCGCGCCGGACGTCGGCGGCGGCTTCGGGGCGAAGCTCAACGTCTACGCCGAGGAGGCGCTCGCGCTCGTCCTGGCCCGGCGGCTGCGGCGTCCCGTGAAGTGGACCGAGACCCGCTCCGAGCACCACATCGCGACCACCCACGGCCGTGGGCAGGTCCAGTACATGACCGTCGGCGCGACGCGCGACGGGAAGATCCTCGGCATGAAGGTCCGCCTCGTCGCGGACATGGGCGCCTACCTGCAGCTGCTCACCCCCGGCATCGCGGTGTTCGGGGCGTTCACCTACTGCGGGCTCTACGACTTCGGCGCCTACGACTTCTCGTGCCAGGGGGTGTTCACCAACCTCACGCCCACCGACGCCTACCGCGGCGCGGGGCGCTCGGAGGCCGCCTACGCGCACGAGCGGATCCTCGACGACCTCGCCCGCGCCCTCGAGATGGACCCCGCCGAGCTGCGGCTGCGCAACCTGCACCCGCCCTTCGACGAGCCGCGGACCGTCCCGTCCGGCGTGCAGTACGACTCCGGCGACTACGAGCCCTGCATGCGCCGGGCCATGGAGCTCGTCGACTACGACGGACTGCGGGAGGAGCAGCGTCGCCGGCGGGCCGCCGGCGAGCCCGTCGAGATCGGCATCGGCATCGGCAACTTCACCGAGTCCGGCGGACTCTCCCCGTCCAAGGTCGCGGCCGGCGTCCGGCTGCAGAGCGGGGGCTGGGAGGCCGCGACGGTCCGGATGACCACGGCCGGGCGCGCCGAGGTCGTCACGGGCACGAGCCCCCACGGACAGGGCCACGAGACGGCGTGGGCGCAGATCGTCGCCGACAGCCTCGGCATCGCGCCCGCCGACGTGGAGGTCTTCCACGGCGACACCATGATCGCCCCGTTCGGCCGGGACACCTACGGTTCGCGCAGCCTCGCCGTCGGCGGGTCGGCGGTGTACGGGGCGGCGGAGAAGGTCGCCGCGAAGGCCCGGAAGATCGCCGCCCACCTGCTCGAGGCGTCCGAGGACGACCTGCAGTTCACCGGCGGCGAGTTCTCGGTCGCGGGAACGTCGGGGCCGAAGGTCACCATCCAGGAGGTCGCGGGCGCGGCGTCGCTGGCCGCGGACCTGCCCGAGGGCATGGAGCCCAACCTCACCGCCGACCACCACTTCGACCCGCCGAACTTCACCTGGCCGTTCGGCACGCACATCGCGGTCGTCGAGGTCGACACCGAGACCGGCCGGACGACCGTGCGGCGCTTCGTCGCCGTCGACGACTGCGGGCGCATCGTCAACCCGCAGATCGTCGACGGGCAGCTCCACGGCGGCATCGCGCAGGGCATCTCCCAGGCCCTCTACGAGGAGGCCACGTTCGACGAGGCCGGGCAGCCGACCGCGGCGACGCTCGCCGACTACGCGGTGCCCGCGGCGAGCGACCTGCCGGGCTTCGACCTCGACCAGACCGTGACGCTCTCGCCGACCAACCCGCTCGGGGCGAAGGGGATCGGGGAGTCCGGGGCGATCGGGTCGTCGCCCGCGGTGGTCAACGCGGCGATCGACGCGCTGGCCGCCCGCGGGGTCACCCACCTCGACATGCCGCTCACGCCGCAGCGGGTCTGGCGTGCCGTGGCGGACGCGGCCAAGGTGATCCCATGACCGCCACCGACACCGACACCGAGACGCGGTACGACTTCGGCGGCGACGAGTTCGTCTACGTCGAGCTCTCCCCGGCGATGAGCCTGCCGGTGCACTTCACGTCGCTGGCGATCACCCGGCGCCTGGCCGAGGAGGCCATCCCGGGCGTCGAGGAGATCGCCCCGTCGAACGCGTCGTACATGGTCCGCGTCGACCCCGACCGGCTGCATCCGCGCGACCTCGTCCGCGAGCTGCAGCGCATCGAGGGCGAGGTCGGGTCGCTGTCCGACGACCTGACGATCGCGTCGCGGATCATCGACGTGCCGATCATGCTGAACGACCCGTGGACCCACGAGGTCCTCATGAAGTTCCGCGACCGCCACCAGGACCCGACGGGTACCGATCTCGACTACGGCGCCCGGATCAACGGCTACTCGTCGACCGAGGACTTCATCGACGCGCTCGCCGCGTCGCCGTACCTCGTGACGATGATGGGCTTCGTCCCGGGCCTGCCGTGGTGCTTCCAGCTGGTGCCGCGGGAGCGTCAGGTCGAGGTGCCCAAGTACGTCCGCCCGCGCACCGAGACCCCGGAGCGCGCCTTCGGGTTCGGCGGCGCGTTCGCGGTGATCTACCCGGTGAAGGGCGCCGGCGGCTACCAGCTCTTCGGGTCCGCGCCCGCCCCGATCTTCGACGGCGAGCAGCGCCTGCCGGACTTCGCCGAGAACGACTCGGTGGTGTTCTTCAAGCACGGCGACGTGATCAACTACCGGCGCGTCGACCAGGCCGAGTACGACGACGTGCGCGCGCAGGTCGACGCCGGCACGTGGCGGTACTCGTACAAGGACCTGGAGTTCTCGCCGAGCCGGTTCCTGGCCGACCCGGACGGCACCAACGCCGCGATGAAGGAGGTGCTGTACGGGTGACGATCAGGGTGCAGGACCCCGGCCTGGAGACCACCGTCCAGGACACCGGGCGGCTCGGCTACTACAGCATCGGCTTCCCGCCCTCCGGCGCGCTCGACTCGTTCGCCTACCACGTGGGCAACGCGCTGGTCGGCAACGAGCCCGGCGCCGCGGCGCTCGAGGCGGTCTATCTCGGGCCGACGCTGGAGTTCACGCAGGACACGGTGATCGCCGTGACGGGCGCGGACATCCCGGCCTTCGTCGACGGCGAGGAGATCCCGCTCTGGGAGTCGGTCGCCGTGTCCGCGGGCTCGGTGCTGTCGTTCGGGCAGCTGCGCGCCGGCGCCCGCCCGTACGTCGCGGTCGCCGGTGGCATCGACGTCCCGCTGTACTACGGCAGCCGCTCGACCTACACGCTCGTCGGCATCGGCGGCTTCCAGGGCCGCGCGCTGCGGGCGGGCGACGAGCTCGCGATCGGCTCCGACGCGCGGGACCCGAAGGCCGGCCGCAGGCTCAACCCGTCGGACGTGCCGGTGCACCCGTCGACCGCCGAGGTGCACCTGCTGGTCGGCCTGCACAGCTACCGGCTGACCGAGGACAGCCTCGCGCGGTTCACCGACACCGAGTGGAAGGTGACCCCGGACGCCAACCGCGTCGGCTACCGCTTCCGCGGCGCCGAGCTGGAGTTCGTGCCCCGCGAGCAGCCCTTCGGCGCCGGCAGCGACCCCGCCAACGTCACCGACTGCGGCTACCCCGTCGGGTCGGTGCAGGTGCCCGGCGGCGTCGAGCCGATCGTGCTGCTGCAGGACGCCGTTACGGGCGGGGGCTACGCGACGCTCGGCACCGTCGTGTCCGTCGACCGCGACCGTCTGGCCCAGACCAAGACCGGCGACAAGACGCGCTTCGTGCCCGTCGACCTCGACGGCGCGCTGGAGGTCCGCCGCGACCGTCACGCCGCGCTCGACCGCATCCGTTCCGCGCTCTCCTGATCCGACCACTGGGGGTTCCGCTCGTGGGCAGTCACAAGATCACGTCCCGCACGCCCGGCGTCTTCTACCACCGGCCCTCGCCCGACGCCGACCCGTACGTGACGACCGGCGCGTCCGTCGCCGAGGGCGACACGGTGGGCCTGGTCGAGGTCATGAAGACGTTCCACGAGGTCAAGGCGGACGCGGCGGGCACGGTGTCGGCGTTCCTCGTCGAGAACGAGGACGAGGTGACGATCGGCCAGGACCTGGTCGAGCTGGAGACGTGAGCCTGCAGAGTGTCCTCGTCGCCAACCGTGGCGAGATCGCGCTGCGCGTCGTGCGGGCGTGCCGGGAGCTCGGGATCCGCGCGGTCGCCGTCTACTCCGACGCGGACGCGGAGGCCGCGCACGTGCGGATGGCCGACGACGCCGCGCACCTCGGGAAGTCGGCGGCGTCGAAGAGCTACCTGAACGCCGACGCCGTGCTCGAGGCCGCGCGCTCGGCGGGCGTCGACGCGGTGCACCCCGGCTACGGGTTCCTCTCAGAGCGCCCCGCGTTCGCCGCGGCCGTCGAGGAGGCGGGGCTGGTGTTCGTGGGGCCGCCGTCGTCGGTGATCTCGACGATGGGCGACAAGGCGGCGGCGCGGACCGTGGCGCGCCGGGCCGAGGTGCCCGTCGTGCCGGGGTCCGACGAGGTCGCCTCGGTCGACGACGCCGTCGCGGCGGCCGAGGAGGTCGGCTACCCGGTGCTGGTCAAGGCCTCGGCCGGCGGGGGAGGGCGCGGGATCCGGCCGGCCGCGACCGCCGACGAGCTGCGCGACGTGGTGGTCGAGGCGCAGCGGGAGGCGGCGTCGGCGTTCGGGTCGGACGCGGTGTACGTCGAGCGCGCCCTGCAGGGGCCCAAGCACGTCGAGGTGCAGGTCCTCGCCGACACCCACGGCAACGTCGTGCACTGCTTCGAGCGGGAGTGCTCGCTGCAGCGCCGCCGCCAGAAGATCCTCGAGGAGGCCCCGGCGCCGGGGCTCTCGCCGGCGATCCGTGAGTCCCTGTGTGACGCGGCGGTCCGGCTCTCGCGCGAGGTGGGCTACGTGGGCGCGGGGACGGTGGAGTTCCTCGTGGAAGGCGACGAGTTCTTCTTCATCGAGATGAACACCCGCATCCAGGTCGAGCACCCGATCACCGAGTGGGTCACCGGCCTCGACCTCGTCGCCGAGCAGCTGCGCATCGCCGGCGGCGCCGAGCTGTCGGTGGGCCAGGACGACATCGTCTGCCGCGGGGCGTCGATCGAGTTCCGCGTCAACGCGGAGGACCCCGACCAGGACTTCCTGCCGTCGCCGGGGGAGGTCACCGGGCTCGAGCTGCCGGGCGGGCCGGGTGTCCGCGTCGACACCGCGCTCATGGCCGGTGACGTCGTGCCGCCGTTCTACGACTCGCTGGTCGCCAAGCTCTCGGTGTGGGCGCCCACCCGCGCCGAGGCCCTCGCGCGCGGGCGCCGCGCGCTCGCCGAGTACCGCGTCGACGGCCTGCCCACGACGATCGGCCTGCACCGCCGCCTGCTCGACGAGCGCGCGGTCGTCGACGGCACCTACGACATCACGACGCTGGAGACCTGGCTGGCGCAGCGGTGACCCTGCTGGACGGGGTGCGGGCGGCCTGCCTCGCCCTGCCCGAGGTGACGGAGGCGCCGACCCACGGCGCCCCCACGTGGTTCGTCCGGCGCCGGTCGTTCGCGAAGTTCGTCGACCCGGCCGACCACCGGTTCGACGAGCCGCACGTCGCGCTCTGGGCCGCGGCACCGCCGGGAGCCCGTCAGGAGCTCGTCGCCGCGGACCCGGAGCAGTTCTTCGGCCCGCCCTTCGGCGGGCGCGACTGGATCGCGATGCGGCTGGACCTGCGGGCCGAGGGGCCGGCGTGGGACGAGGTGCGGGAGGTCGTCGCCGACGCCTACCGCCAGGTGGCCCGAAGACGCTGATCGCGCGGCTCGGGTCCGGAGCGTGAGCGGAGGCGTACGCGCTGGTCGTTCCGTGGTGACCTGGGTCACGTTAGCGTCGTCGGGATGGGCACGGTGGTGGACGTCCTCGACGCGGGCACGGGCCCGCCCGTCGTCCTCCTGCACAGCTCGGTCAGCGGCAACCGGCAGTGGAAGGCCCTCGTCGCCGATCTCCGAGACCGCCACCGGGTCCTCGCGATCAACCTGCTCGGGTACGGCGGCACCCCGCCGTGGTCGGAGGAACGCCCGCAGCGGCTGACCGACCAGGCGGCGCTGGTGCACGCGGTGCTCCCGGATGCCGACGAGCCGGTCGCCCTCGTCGGCCACTCCTTCGGCGGCGCGGTCGCGATGCGGGCGGCCGTCGAGCTCGGCGAGCGGGTGTCGGCGCTGGTGCTGCTCGAGCCCAACCCCGTCGCGCTGCTCGCCCGCCACGGCCGCGCCGACGCCTTCGCCGAGGCGTGCTCGTTGCGTGATCACATCCAGGGCCACGGCGCGGCCGGGACCTGGGACGCCGCCGCTCCGCGCTTCGCCGACTACTGGCTCGGCGACGGCGCGTGGTCCGCGATGCCGGCGTCCCGACGGGCGGCGTTCGTGGCCGCGCTGCCGCCGAACCGGCACGAGTGGGACGCGGTCACGGACCCCGACCTGACCCTGGACGACGTCGCGCCGACCGGTGTCCCGACGCTCCTCGTGCACGACCCGGCGACCCGCCGCCCGATCCACGAGCTCGTGGCGCTGCTCGCCGAGTTCCGCCCGGCCTGGCGCGTCCACGCCCTCGAGGGCGGCGGGCACATGGCGCCGCTCGTGCGCCCGGACCTCGTGAACCCGGTCGTCGCGTCGTTCCTGGCGGCGCCGTGAGCGGGCTCGGGGTCGCCCTGACGCCGATGGAGACCCGCCACGACGTCGTCCTGCACCTGGCCCGGCGCGCCGAGGAGCTGGGCTACGACACGTTCACCGTCGCCGAGGCGTGGGGGTGGGACGCCGGCGTCCTGCTCGCCGAGGTGGCGGGCGCGACCGGGCGCATCGCCCTCGGCGTCTCGGTGATCAACACCTGGGGCCGGAGCGCCGGCACGATCGCGATGCTCGCCGCGAGCCTCGACGAGGTCTCCGGCGGACGCTTCCGGCTCGGCCTCGGTGCGGGCAGCCCGGCGCTGGCCGAGGGGCTCCACGACGTCCCGTTCGAGCGGCCGGTCGAGCACCTCGCGGCCGTGACCGTGCAGGTCCGCCGGTTGCTGCGCGGCGAGCGCCTGGAACCCACGACCGGTGCGAAAGGGCTGCGGCTGGGTGTCCCGCCGCGGACCGGCGTGCCCCTGCACCTCGCCGCGCTCGGGTCGCGCTCGGTCCGCCTCGCCGGTGAGCTGGCCGACGGCTGGGATCCCTTCTTCCTCCCGCGCTCCGGGCTCGGGCGCATCCGCGAGGACCTGCGCGAGGGCGCCGCGCGCGCGGGCCGCGCCGACCTCCCCGTCGTGTGTCCCGGCATCCCGACCGCCGTCGCCGACGATCCCGTGATCGCCCGCGCCATGGCGTCCTGGTGGGTCGTCTTCTACCTGACCTCGATGGGCCCGCTGTACCCACGGACGCTGCGTGCGCACGGCCTCGGCGGCGCCGTCGACGAGGTCGTCGCCGCCAACCCGACCGGGCGCACCACCGACGTCCCGGAGAGCGCGGAGGTGCTGCTCGACGAGCTGACGATCCACGGCGACACCGAGCAGGCGCGCGCCGCGCTCGAGCGCTGGCGGGCCGCCGGCGCCGAGCGACCCGCGATCGTGCTGCCGCCGGGGCGCCCCGTCGAGGAGCTCGACCACATCCTCGACGCGCTCCGACCGGAGTAGTGGACTAGCGCCGAGGGACCTATCTGCTCAGCGAATCACCCCGCGGTCTGGAGTTTCGCGCACCGTGACCCGCACACTGCGGTGAGTAGTCGTGACCGCGCGCCACGAGGAGAGACCGATGTCGCTCCAAGGTCGAATCGCCGAGTCCGGGCAGCTCGCGGGGCCGATGAGGCCCGAGCACCGCGCCGGTTCCGTCTCCCACCACGGCCCGGGTGTGCAGGCGATCCGCCGCGACATCCTCGAGGGCGAGCAGATCTACGGGATCTTCGGCGACCGGCACGGCCCCACCGCGCTGATCGGCGTCACCAACCGCCGCGTGCTGTTCATGGACGCGGCGTACGACGACGGCCGCGTCGCCCTGACGTCCGTGCCGCTGAAGCAGATCGTCAGCTGCTCGTACATCACGACGGTCGATCAGCCGGTCACCGAGGCGACCGTCGTGGGGATCAAGGTCGGGCGGAACATGTTCGAGGTCAGCTGCGTCTCGCCCGAGGAGGCCCAGGACGTCCACGGCCTGATCATGTGGCACCTGATCGGGCTCTAGCCGCCCTCAGCCCCGCAGCAGGCTCCCGGCCGGGACCCGTTCGACGCCGAGCCCGTCGAGCCGCCGCACCAGGGCCTCGCCGATCTCGACGGCGTTGGGCCGGTCGCCGTGCAGGCAGATCGTGTCGACCTCGACGTCGAGGCGCTTCCCGGTCGTCGACGTCACGTGCCCCTCGAGCAGGTCGACGGCCTGCTGCGCGACGGCGTCGGGGTCCTTCGCCTTCGGTTCGGGCTCGACGATGATGTGGCCCTCGTCGTTGTACTCGAGATCGGCGAAGCCCTCGCGGGCGACGGTGGCGCCCAGCGAGCGGGCGAGCTCCGCGGTCGGCCCGGCGAGCCAGAAGATCATCAGGTCGGGGTCGAGGCGCAGCACCGCCTCGGTGATCGCGCTGGTGATGTCCGGGTCGGTGAGCGCCATCCCGTAGAGCGCGCCGTGCGGCTTGACGTGCACGACCTCGGCGCCCTCCGCGCGCGCCGTCGCCTGCAGCGCCCCGGTCTGGTACAGCACGAGCTGGGCGGCCTCGTCGGGGCGCAGCGCCATCCGCCGGCGCCCGAAGCCGACGAGGTCGGGCAGGCCGGGGTGGGCGCCGATCGCGGTGCCGGTCGCGACGGCGGTGCGCACGGAGTCGCGCATCGTCACCGGATCGCTGGCGTGGTAGCCGCAGGCGACGTTCACCGAGGTCACGTGGGCCATCAGCTCGCTGTCGTGCCCGAGCTTCCAGCGTCCGAGGCTCTCGCCGGCGTCGGCGTTGAGGTCGACACGGGTCTTCATGACCCGACAGTCTCCGCCCGGAACGCGTCGAGGTGAACCTCTGCCCACTCCCGAAATGTCCGGGCGGGGCGGCCGAGGAGATCCGGGACGACGGTGGTGACCCGGCCGTCGTCGTACTCGCCGCCGCGGAAGAAGCGGAAGAACGCGTCGACGTACGCGGCCGGCGTCGCCGCGCCCATCCGGGCCCGCGCCTCGTCGTCGGGCTCCGGCTCGAGGCGCAGGTCGCGGCCGAGCAGCTCCGCGAGCACGGCGAGCCGGTCGGCCGGGAGCGTCGCCGCGGGGCCGGTGAGGCGCAGGTTGTGCCCGGCGAGCCCGTCGTCGGTCAGCGCGCGGGCGGCCACCGCGCCGATGTCGGCGGGGTCGACCACGGCGACCGGCACGTCGGCGAACGGCTCGCGGACGACGTCGGGCAGTGGCGTCCACTGCAGCGCGTTCGACATGAACCCGCTGGGCCGCAGCACCGTCCACGCCGGTCCGGAGTCGCCGACGACCGCGCCAGTGGAGAGCAGCACGACCTGGCGCACCCCGGCGTCGCGCATGTCGGCGAAGAGCTCGACGGGGTGTCCGGCGGGCAGGAAGAGGGCGTCGACGCCGCGCCAGGCGTGCGCGACCGACCTCGGGTCGCCGAGGTCCCCCGCCACGGGGACCGCGTCCCCGACCGCCGTGCCCCGCCGCGAGAGCGCGCGGACCTCGACCCCGCGCAGCGCGCGCACCACCTCGGCCCCCACGTTCCCCGTCGCCCCGGCCACCAGCACGGTCTCGATGCCCATGGCAGCGAGGGTGGACGTCGCGAGGGAACCCCGGGGTTCCCTCAGGCCAGCTCGTCGGCGTGCTCCTCGGCCCACGCCGTCAGGGCGGTGAGCGGGCCGAGCAGCGAGACGCCGAGATCGGTGAGCCGGTACTCGCCGCCGCGCGTCGCGGGCCTCTCGACGAGCCCGGCGCCGGCGAGGCGCCGCAACGTCTGGGTCAGCATCTTCTTGCTGATGCCCCCCGCCCGCTCGAGCAGCGCGGAGTACCGCCGCGGGCCGTGGGCGAGCCCCACGACGACGACCACCGACCACGTGTCGGCGATCAGGTCGAGTGCGGTCCGCGCCGGGCAGTCGGCGAGGAAGACGTCGAGCGCCGGTCCGGTCACGCCCCGGGCGCCGCGGGCACCGGCTTCTCGACGGGCAGGTCGTCGAGCCCCGCGTGGATCGCCTGGGCGAGGAAGTCGATCTCCTCCTGCCCGACGGTCAGCGGCGGCGACACGGCGACGCCCTTGCCGAGGCCGCGGACCAGGACGCCCGCCTTCCGCGCGGCGCGCAGCAGGACGTTCGGGGCGTCGGGGACGCCGTCGAGGACGTCCTGCTCGAGCTCCACCGCGGCGAGGAAGCCGAACCCGGCGCGGACCTCGTGGACGTAGGGGTGCGCGGTGAGCGGGGCGAGCGCCTCGAACAGCGGCATCTCCAGCTCGCCGCCGCGCGCGATGAGGTTCTCGCGCTCGTAGATGTCGAGCGTCGCGAGGCCGGCGGCGCAGGCCGTCGGGTGGCCGGAGTAGGTCGGGCCGTGGCGCAGCGTGCGCTCGCCCGGCGTCGTCCACCACGGCGCGGCGACGTCGCCCGAGACGATCACGCCGCCGAGCGGCAGGTAGCCGCTGGTCACGCCCTTGGCGAAGGTGATCATGTCGGGGCGGATGTCGCCGAAGCGCTCGATGCCGAACCAGGTGCCGAGGCGGCCGAACGCGCAGATCACCGCGTCGATGATGAGCAGCACCCCGTGGCGCCGGCACAGCTCGGCGACGCCCTCGATGTAGCCGTCGACCGGCAGGTGCACGCCGCCGGCGCCCGTGACGGGCTCGATGACGAACGCCGCGATCCGCTCCGGCCCGACCTCGGCGAAGACCTTCTCGACGCCGTCGAGGTCGTGCAGCGGCGCCACCGTGTTCTCGCCGGCGAGCACGCCCCAGTTCTCGCGGTTCGGCGGGATGCCGGTGATCGAGGTCCCGTAGCCGTGGGTGCCGTGGTAGCCGGTCTCGCGGGAGACGACGTGCACGCGCTGGGTCTCGCCGCGCGCCTGCCAGTAGCTGCGGGCGAGCTTCACGGCGGTGTCGATGCCGTCGGCGCCGCCGGACCCGAAGAAGACCTTCGCGTCGTCCACGGGCGCCAGGGCGGCGAGGCGGTCGGCCAGCTCCAGGGCAGGGCGGTTCGCGATGTCGGCGAAGCACGAGTACGACTCGAGCTTCACCATCTGGGCCGTCGCGGCCTCGGCGATCTCACGCCGGCCGTGGCCGACGTTGCAGTACCAGAGGCTCGCGCAGCCGTCGAGATAGCGCTGGCCGGCCTCGTCGTAGATCCAGGGACCCTCGCCCCGGTCGACGACGAACTCGTGGCCGTCCACGGCCGCCATGTCGGAGAACGGATGCCACAGGCGGGTGCTCATAGGTCGGATTCTCCGGGTTCTGGGTTCTCGACGGCACCCCTGAACGACATGATCGGCCCAGGTGCTCCTCCGACCACCTGACACGGGGTCGGAGGAGCACCTGGAGCGATCATGAGGTGCGCCGCCCGTCAGAGCAGGGCCTCGATCCTCGAGGCGATCTCGCCCACATCGTCGACGGCGCCGCTCGCAACGTCCATGACGAGGTGGAACACGGCGTCCTGGTCGAGACGCGGCGGCCGGTGGTTGAGCACCAGGAAGACGGCTGTCGCGGCCCAGGCCAGGCGCTTGTTCCCATCGACCAGAGGGTGATTCCGGCACAGGCTGTGGAGCATTGCGGCGGCCTTCACCGGGACCGTCGGGTAGGCGTCCTCGCCCATGACCGTCGTCGCCGGACGCGACAGAGCCGCTTCGAGCAGCCCGAAGTCCCGGACCTGCGGCTCCTCGCCCAGCGCGCTCTCGAGGAAGCGCAGGACGTCCTCGAGGGTGAGATAGCGGGTCACGCTCGCCCGAGCCGGTCGAGCGCCTCCCGGAAGTTCGCCGCCACCCAGGCCGCCGCGCGGTCGACGTCGTCGTCGTGCTCGTGTCGCTCGACGTACTCCCGCACGGCTGCTCGCGCGACCTCCTGCATCGATCGCTGCTCGGTCTCGGCACGCCGGCGCAGGGACTCCGCCTCGTCATCGCTGAGCCGCAGGGTCATCGCCACGACGTCGATGATACCGCCGGCGGTATCAGACCGCCGTGTCCTCCTTGTGGAACCGGCCGTCCTTCATGATCGCGTTGAGCTTGCCGTGGTCCTGGAGCACGGTGATGTCGGCGAGCGGGTCGCCGTCGACGAGGATCAGGTCGGCGAGGTAGCCGGGCTGGACCTTCCCCAGCTCGTCGGGGCGCAGCATGATCTCGCCGCCCCAGGCGGTCGCCGAGATGATCGCCTCCATCGGCGTGAACCCCAGCCGCTCCACGAAGTGCTCGAGGTCGCGGGCGTAGGTGCCGTGCGGGGTCCAGGCGAAGCCGTAGTCGCCGCCGGGCAGGAGCTTGATGCCGCGCCGGTGCATCTCGCGCAGGCCGTCGGTGGCCATCTCCAGTTCCTTCTTGTAGCCGACGGCCTCGGCGGCCTCCTGCGGGAACCCGAAGGCCTCGGCCTCGTACAGGGTCGCGACGAGCCAGTTGATGCCGGGCGCGACGAACACCCAGTCCTTGTTGGTCTCGAGCATGTCCATGCCCTCGGCGTCGGTGAACGAGGCGTGGTAGACGATGTCGACCTTGTTCCGCACGCACATCTTGACGCTCTCGGCGGAGCGGGCGTGGGCGCAGACGCGCTTGCCGCGGCGGTGGGCCTCGGTGACCGCGGCCGCGACCTCCTCGTCGGAGAAGTACGTGTCCTCCGCGCGCTGGGTGCCGGTGATCTCCTCGCCGGTCATCGACAGCTTGATCTGGTCGACGCCCAGGTCGATCAGCTGGCGCACCGCGAGGCGCATGCCCTCCGGCCCGTCGGCGAACTTCGTGATCGACTTGATCAGTGCGCCGCCCGTCACCGCGATCTCGGGGCCGTTGGCGAGGTAGCGCGGGCCGGGGATGCGCCCGGCGTTGATCGCGTCGCGGCACACCACGTCGAGGCGCTCCTTCGCCGACGCGGCGCCGAGGCACATCGTGTAGCCGGAGTCGATGTAGGTCTTCGCCGACTCCATCGAGAAGAGCAGGTGCTCCTCGACGGGCATGGTGCCGAGGCCGTCGAGGTCGGCGGAGTTGTTCCAGCTGAAGTGGGTGTGCGCGTCGCAGAGACCCGACATCAGCGTGCGGCCGCGCCCCTCGACGACCCGCGCGTTCAGCGTGCGGGCCTCCTCGACGGTGCCGACGGCGGCGATCCGGTCGTCCTCGACGAGCACGTCGCCCGGGTACGGGTCGGCGCCCGTGGAGTCGAGGATCGAGACGTTCCGGAACAGGGTCTTGGCCATGACGGCTCCTCGTCGTCGAGGGTCAGAAGAACTTCAGGAGGTGGTCGGTGACCTCGTGGGGCTTCTCGAGCGCGGTCCAGTGGCCGCAGTCGTCGAAGACCTCCACGACGGCCGAGCCGTGCGCGTCGGCGAGCGCGTGGGTGACGGCCGGGGCGCCGACGCCGTCGTCGGCGCCGGTGAGCAGCAGCAGCGGGAGGGCCGGGTCGATCGGCCCCGGGTCGGAGGCCCCGGCGAGGGCCTCGCAGGACCGGGCGTAGCCCTCGGGGTCCTGGCGCAGGACGAGCTCGCGGACGCAGGCCGCGGTCGCCGGGTGGTCGCGGCGGGTGGCCTCGGCGGTCGCGTTGGTCATCACCGCGTCGGCGACGCCGGCCATGCCCTCGGCGCGGACCTTCGCCGCGCGGTCGTGCTGGCCCTGCTGCCCGGCCTCGGGCAGCGGTGCGGGCACGGCGCCGAGGAGCGCGAGGTGGCTGACGAGCTCCGGACGGCGCGCCGCCAGGCTGCGCGCGGTGATCGTCGCCATCGAGTGCCCGACGACCCGGACCGGGCCGGCGTCGAGACCCTCGATCAGGGCGGCGAGGTCGTTGGCGAAGCCCTCGATCGACAACGTGCCGGCGACGGCCGAGCGCCCGGAGCCCTCCATGTCGGGCCGGACCACGCGGAAGCGCTCGGCGAGCGCCGCGACCTGGGGCTGGAAGAAGTTCGACGTCCCGCCGAGCCCGTGCACGAGCAGGACCGCCGGTCCCTCGCCGTCGACCTCGACGGCCAGTTCCTTGCCGTTGACCTGCAAGGGATCACCTTTCATCGGATGGTGTTGCGGAGCGCGCCGAGCCCCGTGACCGCGCACTCGACGACGTCGCCGGGGCGCAGGAAGCGGGGCGGGTCGAAGCCGATGCCGACCCCGACGGGCGTGCCCGTGGCGATGACGTCGCCGGGCAGCAAAGTGATCCCCGCGGAGATCACGCGGATGAGCTCGGGCACGTCGAAGATCAGGTCGGCGACCGGCGCCTTCTGCCGGGGCTCGCCGTTGACGGTCGACGAGACCTCGAGCGCGCGGACGTCGGGCACCTCGTCGGCGGTGACCGCCCACGGCCCCATCGGGGCGTGGGTGTCGAGCGACTTGCCCAGCAGCCACTGCTTGTGGTCGCGCTGCACGTCGCGGGCCGTGACGTCGTTGACGATCGTGTAGCCCCAGACGTGGTCGAAGGCGTCCTCGCGGGAGATGCCGCGCCCGCCCGGGCCGATGATCACGGCGAGCTCGGCCTCGTAGTCGAGCTCCGCGGTGACCGCCGGGTGCGCCTCGACGTCGTCGAACGGGCCGGTCACGGCCGTGGTCGCCTTGGAGAAGACGATCGGCTTGTCGGGCAGGTCCTCCGAGCGGCCCGGGGTGTCGTAGCCCGAGCGGCCGAACTCGGCGACGTGCTCGCGGTAGTTCTTGCCGACGGCGAACAGGTCGCGCCGCGGGGCGGGAATCGGGGCGCGCAGGCGCGGGGCGTCGACGACCGGCAGGTCGCCGGCCGCGGCGATCGCGGGCCCGACGCGGTGCCAGTCCTCGATGACCGCGAGGAGCGGGACCGTGCCCACGACGGGCGTCAGGTCGCGCACCGTCGTGTCGTCCCCGTCGAGCCGACCGACCGCCTCGCGGCCGTCGTCGACGAACGTCACCAACTTCATGAGACCAATCCCGACCAATCAAGGTGTGTGGTGGACCACCTCGGTCGTCTTCGACGCTAGAACGGGGTGAACGCCGAGCCAAGGCAAGAATTGGTCTAGTATTGGTCGGATGGAGACGCCGGTGGTGAGGCAGCTGCGCGGCCTGCTCGACGACGGCGTCGCCGACGGCACGCTCGGCACCGGCTCGAAGATCCCGACCGAGCGCGCGCTCTGCGACACCCTGCAGGCCTCCCGCACGGCGGTCCGCGGCGCGCTCGCCGAGCTCGAGCGCGAGGGCCGGATCACCCGGCACGTCGGGCGCGGCACGTTCCTCGCCGAGCTCGAGGGCGAGGCGCACCTGCCCGACGTCGCGCGCACCCCGCTGCAGACGAGCCCGGCCGAGATCATGGCGACACGCCTCGTGCTCGAGCCCGAGATCGCCGCGCTGGCCGCCCGCCACGCCACCCAGGGCGACGTCGAGCACGTGGAGCACTGCCTGCGCCGCGGCAACGCCACGACGACCTACGAGGAGTTCGAGGCCTGGGACTCCGCGCTGCACCGGGCGATCGCCGCCGCGGCGCACAACGGGCTGCTCCTGCGGCTGTTCGACACCATGAACGCGGCGCGCGACCTCCCGGTGTGGGGCAGCATCAAGCGCCGCTCGGCGTCACCGGAGCGCCGCCGCGGCTACGAGTGCTCCCACGGCGAGATCGTCGCCGCACTGCTCGAGCGCGACCCCGACGCCGCCCGCGGGCACATGCGCGCCCACCTCGTCGACGTCCGCACGAACCTGCTGGGCCCGCCCTGAGGGGTCGGCGCTGACCGGGCACCCTGTGCGTGTGACCGGAGCCGATCGCCTGACCACCGACGCCGAGACCGTCGACGCCGTCGTCGTCGGCGCCGGGCACAACGGGCTCGTGGCGGCGAACCTGCTCGCCGACCGCGGCTGGTCGGTCCGTGTGCTCGAGGCGTCCGACGCGCCGGGCGGGGCCGTGCGCACCGAGGAGATCACCGCGCCGGGCTTCCGCAGCGACCTCGGCAGCGCGTTCCACCCGATGGGCTTCGTGTCCCCGGTGCTGCAGGGCCTCGGGCTCGACGCGTACGGCCTCGCGTGGCGCCACGCCCCGGCCGCGCTCGCCCACGTGCTGCCCGACGACCGCGGCGTCCTGATCTCCCGCGACATCGACGTCACGGCCGCCTCGCTCGACCGCTTCGCCCCGGGTGACGGCGACGCCTGGCGCCGGCTCGCCGAGGAGTGGCGGCGGCTGCGCGACCCGCTGATGGCCGCGTTCCTCGGGCCGTTCCCGCCGGTGCGCGACGCGACGAAGGTGATCCGGACCCTCGGCGGCCCGGACACGCTGCGGCTCGCGCGGCGGATGCTGCTGCCCGCGACGCGGTTCGGCGAGGAGGAGTTCCGCGGCGAGGGCGCGCGCGTGCTCGTCGCCGGCAACGCCCTGCACACCGACCTCGCCGTCACCCAGACCGCGAGCACGGCGTTCGGCTGGCTGCTCTCGATGCTCGCCCAGGACGTCGGGTTCCCGGTGCCGTCGGGCGGGGCGCGGTCGATCACCGACGCGCTGGTGGCGCGCCTCGCCGACGGCGGCGGGGCCGTCGACTGCCACCGCCCCGTCGCCCGCGTGCTCGTCGAGGGCGGGCGCGCGGTGGGGGTGGTCGACGCGGCCGGCGGGCTGGTGCGGGCGCGGCGGGCGGTGCTCGCCGACGTGCCGGCGCCGGTGCTGTTCTCCGACCTCGTCGGGCACGAGCACCTGCCCGCGCGGCTGGTCGACGACCTCGCGCGCTTCCAGTTCGACGACGCGATCCTCAAGGTCGACTGGGCGCTGTCCTCGCCGATCCCGTGGACCGCGCCGGAGCCCCGCGAGGCCGGCACGGTGCACCTCGGCGGCGACACCGCGGGCCTGATCGACTTCGGGGCCGACCTCGCCGCCGGTCGCGTGCCCCGCGACCCGTTCATGCTGCTCGGGCAGATGACCCTGTCCGACCCCCTGCGCTCGCCGCCGGGCACCGAGTCGGTCTGGGCGTACACGCACCTGCCGCACGCCCGGTCGCTCACCGAGGCCGAGCTCGACGAGCAGGTGCGGCGCATGACCGCGGTGATCGAGCGGCACGCGCCGGGGTTCTCCGAGCGGGTCGTCGCGCGCGTCGTCTCGCGGCCCGGCGACCTCGAGGCCCGCAACCCGTCGCTCGTGCGCGGCGCGCTCATGGCCGGCACGGCCCAGGTGCACCAGATGCTGGTGTTCCGCCCGACGCCCGGGCTCGGGCGCCCCGACACCCCCGTCGACGGGCTCTTCCTCGCCGGCGCCACCGCGCACCCGGCCGGGGCGGTGCACGGCGCGCCGGGGGCGAACGCGGCGCGGGCGGCGCTCGCCCGCGGTGGGCGTCTCGGCCCGGCGTACCGCACGGGGATCCGGGCGGCGCAGCGTCTGGTCTACGGGGCCGCCGACGACCGGGGCAGCGTCCGCGCCGGCAGGTAGTCGCCGATCAGCTCGCGGTGCCACCACGCGCCGGTCGCGCGGCGCTCGTCGCGGGTGGTGAAGCGGTAGCGGTAGAGCCGCGCGCGGACCCAGGCCGGGCGCTCGCCGTCGAACGGGTCGCGGCGCAGCAGGCGCAGGGTCGGCGCGTCGGCCTCGAGCAGGCGGTCGAGCAGCGCCGGCAGCCAGCTGCGCGCCATCCGCGGCGCGATCGGCGCGAACCACATCAGCCAGTCCAGCCTCCGGTGGTACGGCGCGGTCTGGGGCGGGCGGCGGTAGGGGTCGCCGGGCTTGGAGCGGAAGTCGTACTCGCGCCAGACGGCGGTGTCGGCGCCGTCGGGGTCGTCGGTGCCCTCGAGGACGACCTCCTCGCGCTCGCGGGTCACCGACCCGAACGCGCCGTAGCTGTTGCCCAGGTGCACGGGCGTGATCCCGGCGTTCATCAGCTGGCGGCCGCTGGCCATGTTGAGGACCGGCCACACCGACAGCCCGATCATCAGGGCGGTGACGGCGAGGACGAGGACGGCGAACCAGGTCGGGATCGCTCCGGGCGCGGGCAGGGACACGGGCAGCCAGCCCAGGAACCGGTCGCTGACGGCGGCGAAGGCCAGCGCGATCGTCAGGAGGTTCAGCCAGGCGAAGTTGCCGCTGCTCACCAGCCAGCCCTGGGTGACGACGACGACCGCGGCGGCGATCGACGCGACCGGCTGGGGCAGGAACAGCAGGAACGGGACGGCGAGCTGCGTGACGTGGTTGGCGAGGACCTCGACGCGGTGCAGCGGGCGCGGCAGGTGGTGGAACAGGCGGCTCGTCGGCCCGGGCAGCGGCTGGGTCTCGTGGTGGTACTCGAGGCAGGTGAGGTCGCGCCAGCAGGGGTCGCCGCGCATCTTGATCAGGCCGGCGCCGAACTCGACGCGGAAGAGCAGCCAGACCAGCAGCAGGAGGATCGGCGCGGGCGGGGCGACGTCGGCGGGCCCGAGGAACGTCACGAGGAACCCGGCCTCGAGCAGCAGCGACTCCCAGCCGAACCCGTACCAGACCTGGCCCACGGTGACGATCGACAGGTAGAGCACCCAGAGCAGGCCCCACAGCGCGATGCCGGCGCCGAGCGGCAGGACGTCGGTGGCGCCGGCGAGGGCGGCCAGCGCGAGGACGAGCCCGGTGCCGGCGACGACGCGGAAGAGCGTGTCGGAGTAGCGCAGGTGGAACAGGCTGGGATGGCGCCGGAACGTGGTGCGCGCGAGGAAGCGGGGGATCGGCGTCAGGCCGCGCTCGCCGATCAGCGGGCGGAACTGGGCGAGCGCGACCGTGAACGCGATGACGTACACCAGCGCGACGAGGTGCTGGACCACCCAGCGGGCGGTCGCGCCGTCGGGCGCCGCGAGCCAGTCGAGCATCGCGGCGGGGTACCCCTCAGGCGAGGGCGGCAGCCACGATCGCGTCGGTGTCGAGGTGGTGCAGCGCCCACGAGTCGGCGAGGTCGGAGGACCGGCCGAAGTCGGTGACGCCCAGGTGCGCCGCGCGCGACCCGTGGACCGACGCCAGGAACGCGAGCGTGTGCGGGTGGCCGTCGAGCACGGTCACGAGCTTCGCCGCGCGGTCGGCGGGGAAGGCGGCGTCGAGGATCCAGGTCGGCGCCTCGGTGTGGGCCCCGGTCGCCGCGGTGCGGGCCCGGAGCGCACGGAAGAGCCGGTCGGGGCTGGTCACCACGACGACGTCGGCGCCGACGCCCTGCTCGCCGAGCCGCTCGGCGGCCGCGAGGGCCTGGCCGACCAGCGGGCCCATCACCGCGATCGTCACCTGCGGGGTGCCCGGGGCGCGGCGCAGCAGGTAGGCGCCGGCGACGACCTCGCGGCGCCGCTGGGCCCGGGCGGCGGGGTCGGACGGGACGGCGGCGAGGCTCTGGTCGACGGGCACGGTCGACAGGCGCAGGTAGGTCGACGAGCCGCCGGGGCGGCCGAGCCGGCCGAGCCCGTCGAGCAGGCACCAGCCGACCTCGACGCCGAACGCCGGCTCGAACGCGACGCAGCCGGGCTGCTCCAGGCCGATCGAGGGCGTGGTGATCGACTGGTGGGCGCCGCCCTCCGGCGCCAGCGACACCCCCGACGGCGTGCCGACGAGGATCGACTGGCCGCCCGCGTACATGCCGAACGCCCACGGCTCGAGCGCGCGCGAGACGAACGGGTCGTAGAGCACCCCGATGGGCAGCAGCGGCTCGCCCCAGCGCGACCAGGTGGCGCCGAGCTCGCCGAGCAGCCCGACGAGGTTCGTCTCGGCGATCCCGAGCTCGATGTGCTGGCCGCTGGGCAGCTCGTGCCAGTGCAGGATCGTCTCGGCGTCGTCGGCGAACCAGTCGCGGCGCTCGTGCGCCGACCACGACCCGACCTTGTTCAGCCAGCCGCCGAGGTTGGTCGACGACGTCACGTCCGGGCTGACCGTGACGACGCGGCGCGCGGCCTCCGGCGCCGTGCGCGTCAGGTCGAGCAGCGCGCGCCCGAGCGCCTGCTGGGTGTGGCCGGTGCCCGTGGGGGTGCGCTCGAGGTCGTCGGGGACCGCCGGCGGCGCGGTCGGCGTGACGGGGGCGCGGTGCAGGCGCTGGGCGACGCTCCGGCACAGGTCGGCCGCGGGGCCGGCGGGCAGCGGCGCCCAGGGGTCGTCGAGGTCGGTGCCCAGGCCCGTGGCGAGCGCGCGCATCTGGGTCTCGGTGAGCAGGCTGGAGTGGTTCTGCGGGTGGCCCTGGGTCGCGAGGCCGTAGCCCTTCACGGTGTAGGCGAAGATCACCGTGGGGCGGCTGTCGTCGATGGCGTCGTAGGCGTCGGCCAGCGCGCCGAGGTCGTGGCCGCCGAGGTTGCGGATCGCGGCGTGCACCGCGCCGTCGTCGACGTCCTTGAGCAGCGCCGCGACCGCCTCGCCCTCGGGCCCGTCGCCGGGCAGGCGCTCGCGCAGCTGCAGGGGGGTGCAGCGCAGCAGCCGCTGGTACTCGGGGTTGGTCATCTCGTCGATGCGCCGGCGCAGCGCGTCGCCGCCGGGGCGGGCGTAGAGCTCGGCGAGCAGGCGCCCGTACTTGACGGTGATGACCTGCCACCCGGCGGCGCTGAACAGCCCGTGCAGGCGGGTGGCGGAGATGTCGGGGACGACGCGGTCGAGGCTCTGGCGGTTGAAGTCGACGATCCAGCAGACCTCGCCGAGCTCGCGCACCATCGGGTCGAGCACGGCCTCCCAGACCGCGCCCTCGTCGAGCTCCGCGTCGCCGACCAGCGAGAACTGCCGCCCCGAACCCGCGGCACCACCCAGGCCGTCGGCGTAGCGCCGCGCGATCGTGCCCCAGATCGGGGCGGTCGCGCCGATGCCGACCGAGCCGGTCGAGTAGTCGACGGGGTCGGGGTCCTTCGAGCGCGAGGGGTAGGACTGCAGGCCGCCCGCGGCGCGCAAGGTCGTCAGGTACGACGCGTCGAGCTCGCCGAGCAGGTGGTTGATCGCGTGCAGCACCGGCGAGGCGTGCGGCTTGACCGACACCCGGTCCTCGGGGCGCAGCGTGTGGAACCACAGCGCGGTCATGATCGAGACGATCGACGACGACGACGCCTGGTGGCCGCCGACCTTGAGCCCGCTCGGGTTGGGCCGGACGCGGTTGGCGTGGTCGACGATCGCGGTGGCGAGCCAGAGCACCCGGTCCTCGACCGCGCGCAGCGCCTCCCGTTCCGGCTCCTCGCCGGTGAGCGGTGCCGGTGCGGGACGGGTGGATGTCATCGATGGCCTCCGGGTCCAGAACGGTGCCGAAAGCGTTCGTCATGGGGTGGAAGTGCGCAAGCGGGGCGGGCGGACATGAGCACTATGGTCAGCGCGTCGGTGCCGTCGGCCGTGGGGAGTGAGCAGGATGGAACCCGTCGACGCCGTCGACGCACGCCTGCTGCAGGCCCTCGGCGAGGAACCGCGCGCCACGGTCGTCGCGCTCGCCGAACGCCTCGGGCTCGCGCGCAACACCGTGCAGGCGCGTCTGACCCGCCTGGAGAGCCGGGGCGTGCTCGGCGACTTCGCCCGGCGCATCGACCCCGCCGCGCTCGGGCACCCGCTGCGCGCCTACGTCACCACGCGCGTCGACCAGCGTCGCCTCGCCGAGGTGACCGAGGCGCTCGCCCGCATCCCCGAGGTGGTCGAGGTCGTGGGGCTCGCCGGCGACGACGACCTGCTCGTCCAGGTCGTCGCCCAGAACGCCGACGCGCTGTACACGATCGCCGGGAGCCTGCTCGCCGTCCCGGGCGTGGAGCGGACGTCCACCGCGCTCGTCATGCGCCAGCTCGTCCCGTTCCGCCTCGACCCGCTGCTGGAGCGATGCGCTGCGCGCACGTGAGTGATCTGGGTCGTCATGACGACCCAGATCACTCACGTGCGAAGCATCAGCCCAGCGTGAACGGGTCGCGGGTGCCGCCGGTGAGCTCCACCCAGACGGCCTTGGTCTCGAGGTAGGCGTCGATGCCGTGGACGCCGTTCTCGCGGCCGATGCCCGAGTCGCCGAAGCCGCCGAACGGCACGCTCGGCGCGACGACGCGGTAGGCGTTGATCCACACCGACCCCGCCTTGATCTTCGCCGCCACGCGGTGCGCGCGGTGCACGTCCTTCGTCCACACCGCACCCGCGAGGCCGTACGGGGTGTCGTTGGCGAGCTTGACCGCGTCGTCCTCGTCGGTGAACGTCACCGCGGCGAGCACGGGCCCGAAGACCTCCTCGCGGAACACCGTGTCGGTCGGCTTCACCGAGAGCACGGTCGGCTGGACGAAGTAGCCCCCGAGGCCCTCGTCGGCGACCCCGCCGTACGCCACGGTCGCGCCCTCGTCGCGCGCGGTGGACAGGTAGCCGACGACCTTCTCGTACTGCATCTTGTTGGCGACCGGGCCCATCTCGGTGTCCGCGCCGAACGGGTCGCCGAGCTTGATCTGCGAGGCGCGCTCGGCCACCAGCCGCACGAGCTCGTCGTGGACGTCCTCGTGCACCACCAGCCGCGAGCCCGCCATGCACGTCTGCCCGGTCGCGGCGAACACGCCGGCCACGAGCCCGTTCGCCGCCGCCTGCAGGTCGGCGTCCGGGAACACGACCTGCGGCGACTTCCCGCCGAGCTCGAGCGTGGCGGGGTGCAGCTTCTCGGCGGCCGCCGCGGCCACCTTGCGCCCGGTCGCCGTCGAGCCGGTGAACGCGACCTTGTCGACACCCTCGTGCGCGGCGAGGTGAGCGCCGGCGGCACCGGTGGAGGACGTCACGACGTTGACCACGCCGTCGGGGATGCCGGCTTCCTTGATCAGCTCGGCGAACCCGAGCGTCGAGCCGGGCGCGTGCTCCGAGGGCTTGATGACCACGGTGCAGCCGGCGGCCAGGGCCGGCGCGACCTTCCAGCTCATCAGCAGCAGCGGCGAGTTCCAGGGCGTGATCGCCGCGACGACCCCGACCGGCTCGCGGCGCGTGTAGACGAGGTAGTTCGGGTTCGGCGAGGGGATCTGCGCGCCCTCGATCTTGTCCGCGAGCCCCGCGTAGTAGTGGTACCAGCCGCCCAGGCCCTGGAGCTGCCCGAGCATCTCGCGGTAGAGCTTGCCGGAGTCGTTGACCTCGAGGCGCGCGAGCCGCTCGGCGTTCTCGCCGATCAGCTCCGCCAGCCTGCGCAGCCGCGCCGCGCGGGCGAAGCCCGTCATCCGGCCCCACTCGCCGTCCAGCGCGGCGCGGGCGGCGCCCACGGCGGCGTCGACGTCCTCCGTGCCGCCGTCGGGGATGTCGGCCCACGGCTGACCGGTGTAGGGGTTCTCGGAGGTGAACGTCCTCCCCGAGATCGCACCGGTCGGCTTCCCGCCGATCAGCATGGACAGCTGCTCGAGCTCGCTCACGAATGCTCCTTGGGGTGTCAGCCGGGGAACGTGCCGGCGCGCGGCAGCAGGGCGGGGACGGTGTAGCCGAGCTGGTCGGACAGGAAGCCCGCGATCGGCAGCAGCGCGTCGAGGTCGAGACCGGTCGGGTGGCCCATCCGGTCGAGGAGGTAGACGAGGTCCTCGGTGGCGATGTTGCCGGTGGCCGCCGGGGCGAACGGGCAGCCGCCGATGCCGCCGTTGGACGAGTCGAGCCAGTCGACGCCCCACTCGAGCGCGGCGACGGCGTTGGCGAAGCCGGTGTTGCGGGTGTTGTGGAAGTGCGCGCGCATGAGCGCGTCCGGGGCGACCGCCCGCACCCCGTCGAGCAGGGTGCGGACGTGGGTGGGGACGCCGACGCCGATGGTGTCGGCGATGGCGATCTCCTTCGCCCCGGCCGCGGCGCCGCGGCGGGCCACCTCGACCACACGGTCCGGGTCGACCTCGCCGTCGAACGGGCACCCGAACGACGTCGCGATCGTCAGCGACGCGAACAGGTCGCGCCCGGCCGCCTCGGCGAGCACCTCCTCGGCGACCTCGGTGAGCGCGTCTGTCGTCGAGTTCTGGTTGGCCTTGGCGAACCCGTCGGAGGCCGGCACGACGACGTTGACCTCGTCGACGCCGGCCTGCACCGCCCGGTCCCAGCCGCGCCGGTTGAGCACCAGCCCGATGTACGAGACGCCCTCGGCCCGGTGCAGGCCCTCCATCACCGCCTCGGCGTCGGCCATCGCCGGCACCAGCTTCGGGTGCACGAACGACACCGCCTCGATGCGCCGCGCGCCGGCCGCCGTGGCCCGCTCGATCAGCTCGATCTTCGCGCCCGTCTCCAGCAGCGCCCGTTCGTTCTGGAGCCCGTCGCGCGGGCTCACCTCCACGATGCCGACCACGGGCCCGATCCTGCCCCTCACCCGCGGACGGCGGCCACCACCGCGGCGTGCTCGCGCAGCGTCGCGGCGGGATCCTCGCCACGCTGACGACCCATCCCGCAGTACTGCGCGACGCCGAAGTCGCCGAGGTGCCGCGAGGCCGTGGTCTGGCGCCGGCGCAGCCCGTCCTCGCCGTCGATCGGCAGCACGATCCCGAGGAAGATCCGCGAGTCCGGGGTGTCGAGGTCGGCGAGCGGGGCGAAGAAGCGGTCGTCCTCGCTGCGCAGGTAGCGCGGGCCCGCGAGGTGCACCCAGTCGACCGGGCGCCCGGCGTGCGCGACGGCGTGGTTGGCCATCCGCACGATCAGGCCCATGTCGCGGGCCTCGAACATCGGCCACTCGGGGAACGTGCCGTAGCAGAGGTGCAGGCCCAGGAGGACCTCCTCGGGCACCTGCGGGGCCAGGCGCGACCAGGGACCGGCGAAGCGCTCCCACGCGTCCCCCTCGGTCCACCCGACGACGCCCTCGATGTCGATCACCTCGTAGGCGAGGTCCCACTGCAGCGCGAGGTCGGCGGGCGGGATCACCGCGAGCAGCTCGCGGATCGCGCGCGCCCAGAGGTCCTCGAGCGCCGGCCCGACGAGGGCCCAGTCCCGGGCGTAGGCGTCCTTGAACGCCCCGGTGAACACGCTCGACGGGAACGGCAGGCCCACCTGGAAGCGCAGGTGGGACGGGATCACGCCCTCGGCGCGCAGGGCGGCGAAGCGCTCGTAGGACGCGAGGGTCTCGGCGACGCGCGGCCAGGCGTCGAAGCGCAGCTGCTCGACGCCGTCGCGGACGGTCAGCCGCGCGGTGTCGTAGGCGTGCCGGGCGCGGCCCGTCGGCGAGCCGGTCGGGGCGAGCACGGTGATGTCGGGGTGCGGCTCGAGCAGCGTCGTGCGGTCGTACCCGACCCAGGCGCCGCGCGGACCGGACTCCCCGTCGGGCAGGGCGGCGACGCGGTCGCCGAACAGCTCCGCGCCCCGGCGGAACCCCTCGTCGGTCGAGTCGACCGGCAGGCTCCCGACCAGCAACAGGTCGCTGTCCACGCGGCGGCTCATGGCGGCTCCTCCTCGACTCCGACGGGGGCGCGGTGGGTGCGCCGAGGTCATCGGGCAGCATGTCACCGCTGCACCCGCGGGACCGCTCGTCGCCGGCCGATCACCGGTCGGGTGATCTCCGGGGGACATCACGCGTGTGGCCGGACGTGATCGGTCACCCATCGGTGAACGTCCGTGCAGGAGGACACTGGAGGGGTGAGTGCGACCGTGACCACCGCGTCGGCGGGACTGTCGGGCGCCTCCCCGCGCACCCGGAGGCTGCTGCGGATCGCCACCGGGATCGTGGTGGCGGCGGCCATCACGACCGGCATCGTCATCGTGTGGCCCACCGTGAAGGACGCGGGAGCGGCCCTGGTCGGTGCCGACCCGATGTGGGTCGCGGTCGCCGTCGCCTGCGAGGCCGGCGCGCTGATCGCCTTCTCGATCCTGCACCACCGCCTGCTCGTCGCGGCCGCGGTCCGGGTGTCGCTGGGCGCGGTCACGATGGCCACGCTCGCCGCCAACGCGCTGCACCTCACCGTGCCCGGCGGCGCCGCGCTGTCGACGGCCTACACCTACAAGCGGCGCCGGGCCTGGGGCGCCACGGGACCCGCCACCACCTGGACGATGGTCGCCGGCGGCGTCGCGGCCAGCCTGGCCCTCGCCGCGATCGCCCTGGGGTCCGCGCTCGTGGTCGGCGGCCGCCCGACCTCGCTGCCCTGGCTGATCCTGCAGATCGTCGGCGTCGCCGCGCTGGGTGCCGGCGTCATCGTCGTCGCCAAGCGGCCCGGCCTGCTCGTCACGGCGGGGTCGTGGGGGCTGCGCGCGGTCAATCGCGTGCGCCGCAAGCCCCGCGAGAGCGGTGTCCCCGAGCTCGCCGAGCAGATCGCCGCGCTCCAGCTCATCGAGCTCAAGGGACGCGGCCGCCTCGTCGTCGGCACCTCCGCGCTCGCCAACTGGATCCTCGACATCGCCTGCCTCGCGGCCTGCTGTGCCGCCGTCGGCGCGCGGGGCATGACGCTCGCGCTGGTGCTCGTCGCCTACGCCGCCGCCACCGCCGCCTCGAGCGCGGCGTTCCTGCCGGGCGGCCTCGGGCTCGTCGACGGCGCGCTGCTGGCCGCGCTGGTCGCGGGCGGCGTCCCGTCGCGGCCCGCCCTCGCGGCGGTGCTGCTCTACCGCCTCGTCAGCTTCGTCGGCGTCGCGATCGCGGGCTGGATCGCCTGGTTCGTCATCCACGCGAAGGAGACGCCGTCGGCGATCGCCGACGACGAGCCCGAGGCCGACGTCGCGTCGGACGACGTCGCGCCGACGCGCGGCGAGCAGGACGCCTCCGCCGGCCGCCTGCGCCGCGGCCCGGGCTGACTTCCCGGGCCCGTCGTGAGTAGCGATCGCGGCCGTTCCCGCCCGCTACTCACGTCCCCGGACCGGGTCGCCGGGCGTTCGTCGCCCGGGACCGAGTAATCCCCGAGCAACCGCGGTGGTCATCGAGTAGTGCGCTGCTCATGACGGGGGGTCCCGGCGCCCGCAGTCTTGTGCCCAGACCGAGACAGCGGGCCGGCACACCGGTCCTCCCCGGAACGGAACGAGACCGTCATGACCATCCCCGTGAGCCCCGCGAACCTCCCGACCCAGCCGGCCGGCGACCCCGCGAGCGACGTCGACCCCACCGTGCCCCCGGCCGGCGGCGACACGCCCGCCCCGATCCCTCCGGACGACGGGACGACCCCTCCGGACGACGGCACCACCCCTCCGGACGACGGGACGACCCCTCCGGACGACGGGACGACCCCGCCGGACGACGGCACGACCCCTCCGGACGACAGCACGGACCCGGACGACACCGACCCCGGGTGGCCCACCTACCCGTACCCGTCGGGCGAGGGCGACATCAAGCCCGAGTGCCCGCCCTACGACAGCTGCGCCACGTACGTCGAGCAGGGCTGCCTGCCCCGTGACTACAACTGCCCGATGCACGCGACGTACTGCCCGCCCGACTGCGGGTACCTGTACGACAACCTCGAGCCCTCGGGTCACTACTGCGACCCGTACGAGTACGACCCGGTGTGGAACCCGCACTGCTACCACGAGGTCCACAACCAGTGGGGCTTCCACCCGATCCACAACCCGTACTGCTGGCACCCGCACTACAACCCGGAGTGCTACCACCCGGTGCACTGCCCCGAGGGCTACAACCCGGACTACTGCCCGGACGCGCCGCGGCCGGAGGGGTGCCCGGACCCGGACGACTGGTACCAGACCCACCCGCACCCGACCCCGCCGCCGCACGTCCCGCCGATGCCGCCGATCGACGACGAGGGCATGCCCACGCCCACGCCGGGCGCGCCCGAGCCCGAGCCGTGGCCGGGCACCGGTGGCGAGACGACCCCGCCGGACACGGGTGAGACGACCCCGCCGGACACGGGCGAGACGACCCCGCCGGACACGGGCGAGACGACCCCGCCGGACACGGGCGAGACGACCCCGCCGGACACGGGCGAGACGACCCCGCCCGACACGGGCGAGACGACCCCGCCGGACACGGGCGAGACGACCCCGCCCGACACGGGCGAGACGACCCCGCCCGACACGGGCGAGACGACCCCGCCCGACACCGGGGAGACGACCCCGCCCGACACGGGCGAGACGACCCCGCCCGACACCGGGGAGACGACGCCGACCGACCCCACGGGTGGCATCGACGAGCCGCAGCCCGACCCGACGGGCGGGATCGACGAGCCCCAGCCCGACCCCACGGGCGGCATCGACGAGCCCGACCCGACGGGTGGCATCGACGAGCCCCAGCCCGACCCCACGGGCGGGATCGACGAGCCCGACCCGACGGGCGGCATCGACGAGCCGGTGCAGACCAGCCCGTTCCCCGACGACGACCCCTTTGGCGGAGCGGGCGGCGTCGACCAGGCGCCCGAGTCCGAGTCGAACGAGGACGGCGGCCTGGTCTTCCACGGCAGCGGCAACGGTGGCGACACCGGCACGTCGACCCCGGAGCCGATCGACGACTCGCCGTCGTCGGGTGGCTTCGAGGAGCAGCAGCAGGAGGAGCCCGTCCTCGAGTCGGTGGGCTCCGGCGGCAGCAGCCACTCGGGCGGCTCCGACGACGGTGGGTTCGAGCACGGCGGCGGCGGCTTCGAGTCGAGCGGCGGCGGTCACGACGGCGGCTCGAGCGGCGGCGGTCACGACGGCGGCGGCTCGGACGGCGGCGGCGGGTCGGACTCGGCCGACGGCTGACCCACGCCGGGGCGCCCGGCACGAACGGTCCGGCACGGTCCTCGCGACCGTGCCGGACCGTCGTGCGCCCGGGGCCCGGTGCGCCGGCAGGAACCATCGACAGACATGAGTAGTCGCTACTCATGACGATCACGCCCGGGCGGCGGAGGCTGGTGCCCGACGGGGAGAGGAGAGGGCATGGCGGTCCAGCAGCAGCAACAGCAGAAGCAGAGCGCCGCTGCGCGCCACGCCACCGAGACGATCGACATGGCGATCAAGGGCGCGCAGGCCTACGAGCGCGACGACCTGGTCGCGCGGCTCAAAGGCGCCAAGCAGATCCTGAGCGACGCCTCGATCACGGTGCACGTCGTCGGCGAGTTCAAGCAGGGCAAGAGCTCCCTGATCAACGCCATGCTGAGCGCGCCCATCTGCCCGGTGGACGACGACGTGGCGACCGCGGTCCTCACCGAGGTGCGCTACGCCAAGAGCCTGTCCGCGAGCGCGGTCTTCGAACCCGCCTCGGGCGCCTCGGGCGCCGGCTGGAACGAGACGATCGCGCCGTCGGACGTCCCCCAGTACGCCTCCGAGTTCGGCAACCCCGGCAACAGCCGCAACCTGCGCCGCGTCACCGTCGGGCTCGACCGCCCGATCCTCTCCAACGGCCTCGTCCTGGTGGACACGCCCGGCGTGGGCGGCATCGGGTCCGGGTCGAACGCGTCGACGATCAGCTCGCTGCCCCGGTCCCACGCCGTGCTCTTCGTCAGCGACTGCTCCCAGGAGCTGACCGACAGCGAGATGTCGTTCCTGCGGACCGTGAAGGAGCTGTGCCCGACCGTCCTGTTCGTGCTGACCAAGACCGACCTGTACCCGCACTCGGACCGCATGCTCGAGCGCGACCGGCAGCACCTGCAGCGGGCGGGGATCGAGATCGAGTCGCTCGCGGTGTCGTCGGAGATCCGCTCGCTGGCGGCCAGCACGATGAGCAAGGACCTCAACAACGAGTCCGGCTTCCCCGCGCTGATCTCGAACATCAACGAGATCGTCGCCGGCGGCGAGAAGCTCGCCCTCGACGCGGCGATCACGCACGTGCGCTCCGCCGTCGAGCAGATGGAGGTCGTGGCGCGCGCCCGGCTGGCCGCCCTGGCCGACCCGAAGCGGTCCGCGGCGCTCGTCGGTGAGCTCACGCGCGCCAAGGAGCAGGCCGACGCGCTGCGCGAGCGCTCGTCCAAGTGGCAGTCGGTGCTCCAGGACGGGTTCGCCGACATCTCGTCCGACATCGACTTCGACCTCCGCCAGCGCACGCGGATCGTGGTCCACGAGGCCGAGCAGTCGATCGACAACGGCGACCCCGGGAAGAACTGGGAGGAGTTCGAGGCGTGGCTCCGGCAGCGGCTGGCCGGGGAGGCGCTGGAGAACTACGCCATGTTCGTGAACCGGGCTAAGGAGGTCGCCATCGCGGTCGGCCAGCACTTCGACATCGCCGAGTCGCAGGTGGTGCGCGCCCGCGAGGTGGCGGCGCCCGTCGAGCTGCTCGACGGCCTCAAGGCCGACGCCACCTTCGCCGAGAAGAAGGCGAAGGGCGCCGGGATGGCCGCGTTCCAGAAGTCCTACAGCGGCTTCCTCATGTTCAACATGCTGATGAGCCTGACCGGGCTGCCGGTGCCGTTGGGCCTGGGCGTCATCCCGGGCCTGCTGCTCGGCCGGATGGGGTGGAAGGAGGAGCAGAAGCGGGCCCTCGAGAAGCGCCGCTCCGAGGCGAAGACCGCGGTGCGCCGGTTCGTGGACGAGTTCAACATGCACTTCGGCAAGGACTCGCGCGACGCGATCCGCCACGTGCAGCGCGAGCTCCGCAACGCCTGGTCGCAGCGGGTGTCCGAGCTCCAGCGCTCGTCGACCGAGGCGCTCGCCGCGGCCCAGGAGGCCGCCAAGAGCAGCGAGTCCGACGTCGGTGCCCGGTCGCGCGCCGAGACCGACCTCCAGTCCCTGGCCAGCCTCATGGCGCGCGTGGAGGACCTCTCCGCGCACCTCGAGCGCACCCGCGCGGGCGGGCTGTCGGGCGGCCCCGCGCCGGCCGCCGCCGCACCCGTGAAGGCCGTGACGTGAACCGCGGCGACCGGCCCCGCCCGGGCCCGTACGGACCCCCGCCCCAGGGACCCGGACGTCCGCCGGGGCCCGGCGGCCTGCGCGGGCCCGGGCCGCCCGGAGGCCCCGGACCCCGGCCGCCCGGTCCCGGCGGCCCGGCGCGCGGGTTCCCGCCGTCGGCTCCCTTCCCGCCGGCCGCCCCACCGGGCCCGCCACCGCCGGCGTCGTTGCTGACCCGCGTGCGGGGCCTCGTCCAGCAGGCCATGGAGATCTACGCGGGCGGCCCGGCGCAGCCCGCTCTGCAGGCGGCCGCCGCCCGGCTCGAGGAGCCGCTGCGGGTGGCCATCGCCGGCCGGATCAAGTCGGGGAAGTCGACGCTGCTCAACGCGCTGGTCGGGCAGGAGCTCGCGGCCACCGACGCGGGCGAGTGCACGCGGGTGGTGACCTGGTACCGCGACGGCCACACCTACCGGGTGACGGCCCACCCGCGCCAGGGTCCGCCGCGCCAGCTGCCGCCCGGACCGTCGGGGCGGCTGCTCGACAGCGACCTGGGCGGGATGCGCGCGCAGGACGTGGAGCGCCTCGTCGTCGACTGGCCCTCGCCCTCGCTGAAGACGATGACCCTGATCGACACCCCGGGCATGGACTCGCTGACCACCGAGCTCTCCCGGCGCACCGAGTCCGCGCTGAACGAGCAGGGCGGCGGTCCCAGCACGGCGGACGCGGTCGTCTACCTGATGCGCCACATCCACACGTCCGACGTCCGGTTCCTCGAGACCTTCCGGGACGACCCGACCGAGCGCCGGCCGATCAACACCCTCGGCGTGCTGGCCCGCGCGGACGAGGTCGGGCACGGACGCCCCGAGGCCCTCGAGAGCGCCGCCCGCGTCGCCGAGCGCTACCGCGTCGACCCCCGCGTGCAGGCGCTGTGCCAGACCGTCGTGCCGGTGGCGGGCCTGCTCGCGTCGACCGCCGCGACCCTGCGCGAGGACGAGTTCCGGGCCATCGAGCTGCTGGCCGAGGCGCCCGAGGACGACGTCGAGCAGATGCTGCTCACCGCCGACCGCTTCGCGAACCGCGAGATGCCCGACCTCGACCTGTCACCGGCCCGCCGCGCCGCGCTCCTCGACCGCTTCGGGCTCTTCGGCATCCGGCTCTCGGTGCGCCTGCGCTACACCGGCGTCGCGGGCACGGCGGGCGCGCTGTCCCGCGAGCTGCTCACCCGCAGCGGCCTGCAGCCGCTGCGCGAGGCGCTGCTCAGCCGCTTCGCCGGGCGCGCCGAGGTGCTCAAGGCCCGGTCCGCGCTGCTCGCCGTCGAGGCCACCATCAAGCGCTACCCGGTGCCCGCCGCGCAGCACCTGCTGCACGACCTCGAGATCGTCACCTCCGGGGCGCACGAGTTCGCCGAGGTCCGCCTCCTCGACGGCATCCGCGTCGGGTCCCTCATGCTCACCGACGCCGAGCGGGAGTCCGCCGAGCGCCTGCTGGGCGGCAGCGGGGTCGAGATCTGGCAGCGCCTCGGGATCGAGCCCCACACCTCGCCGAACGAGATGCAGCGGGTGGCGCGCGCGGCGCTCGCCCAGTGGCAGCGCCGCGCCGAGCACCCGGCGTCCGCGCGCGACGTCCGCCAGGCCGCGCGGGTCCTGGTGCGCACCTGCGAGGGCCTGCTCGTGGGCGCCCTGGGGTCCTGGTGACCCACCGCCATGAGCAGGACGCCACCGGGCCGCACCGGAAACCGAGTAGTGGTTGCTCATGACCCCGCGCCCGGCCCGACCGAGACTCGTGACATGACCCCGCGGGCACCCAGCGCCGTGCCGCCCGGGATGCCGGCGCATCTCTGGGAGGCGGCGAAGCGCGACGTCCGGGGCGTGATCCCGGACTGGCTGCGCAGCGCGCAGGAGAACGGGGCCGACGCCCCGGCGCACATCCGCGAGGTCGCCCGACGTGCGGCGAAGGCCGGCGCCGGCCTGGGGATGGCCATCGCCGTCGGCACCTCGGTCGAGGCCGCGGCCTCGGAGACCGGCGGTGCCCCGGTGGTCGACGGCGCCACGGTGGCGACCGTCGCCCACACCACCCCGGACGTCCCGCCCGCCGGCGACGCGCCGTCCCTCGCCGAGTCGTTCCGCGTGCTCGACCCGCACGGCGTCGGCGACGGGTGGCTGACCGTCGAGATGTACCAGGACGTCGTGGTCAACGAGGGCGCCGACGCCCTCTACAACGTCGACGCCTTCCAGTACCTCGTCATCTCCGACGACGACGGCCGTAACTACGTCTTCAAGGAGCACCACCACGCCGCGGTGCCCGAGCCCCCGGCGAGCGAGACCGACCTGCTCATCCACGAGCGGGGCCAGGTACACGTCGTCGAGAATTCGGACGGCAGCTTCTCCGTCGACACCGTGAGCTACGACCGCAGCGTCAACGGGCTCAGCGAGCCGGCTCCCGAGAGCGGGCTCGGCGACGAGGCCCCGCCCGATACCCCACCCGACGACACCTCCGACGATCACGGGTGGAGGCCCCCTGTCGGGCCGGCGCCGGTCCCGGCACCGTCGGTCGACGTGCCGACGACCGCGCAGGCTCCGGAGCCGATCCACGACGTGCTCGACGCCCCCGACCCGCACGCCGACGGCGACGTCCCCGGCGAGCACGGGGACACCACGGGTGCGCCGGATGCGCACGTCGGCGGCCACGACACCCACGACACCCACGACGACGCCGGTAACGACCCGCCCGACGCGAGCGAACTCGCCGTATAGACCGCGGTTCCCGGCCGACACCCCGAGACGACGATGCGTGAGAGAGAAAGGAGATTCCGGTGGGCTACGGACTCGGCGTGGATCTAGGAACCACCTTCACCGCCGCCGCGGTCGACCGGGACGGCCGTGTCGAGATGGCCAGCCTCGGGGACCGCGCCGCGGCCGTGCCCTCGGTGATCCTCATCCGCGAGGACGGCGCCGTGCTCACCGGCGACGCCGCGGAGCGCCGGGCCGCCTCGGAGCCCGACCGCGTCGCCCGCGAGGTGAAGCGGCGCTTCGGCGACCCGATGCCGCTGATCCTCGGCGGGTCGCCGTACGCGGCCGGCGACCTCATGGCCCGCCAGCTGGGCGACGTCGTCCGGGCGGTGAGCGAGCGCGAGGGCGGGATGCCCGACGTCGTGACCCTGACCCACCCCGCGAACTGGGGCCCGTACAAGCGCGAGCTGTTCGACCAGATCCCGCGCCAGGCCGGTCTCCGCAACGTCCGGATGATCACCGAGCCGGAGGCGGCCGCGGCCCACTACGCCACCAACGAGCGCCTGGAGGACGGCGCGACCGTCGCCGTCTACGACCTCGGCGGCGGCACCTTCGACGCGACGCTGCTGCGGACGTCGGGCAACGGCTTCGAGCTGCTCGGGACGCCGGAGGGCATCGAGGGCCTCGGTGGCATCGACTTCGACGAGGCCGTGTTCACCCACGTCGACCGCGTGCTCGGCGGGCCCGTGTCCGAGCTCGACCCGTCGGACCCGCGCGCGACGAGCGCGGTGATCCGCCTGCGCCAGGACTGCGTGCTCGCCAAGGAGGCGCTCTCCGCCGACACCGAGACGACGATCCCGGTGATGCTGCCCTCGCTGCAGACCGAGGTGCGCCTGACCCGCGGCGAGTTCGAGGACATGGTCCGCCCGTCCATCGCGGCGACGATCGCGTCGCTGCGCCGCGCGCTCGACTCGGCGCGCGTGCAGCCCGAGCAGCTGACCACCGTCCTGCTCGTCGGGGGCTCGTCGCGCATCCCGCTCGTGAGCCAGATGGTGTCCGCGGAGCTGGGGCGACCGACCGCGGTCGATGCCCACCCGAAGCACGCGATCGTCCTCGGGGCGGCCGGCATGGCGCACACCGAGTACGTCCACGGCGGCGGCCCCCACGGCGGGTCGACCGGCCCGCAGGTGCGGCGGACCGCCGCGGCCGCCACCACCATGGTCGGCCCCATGACCGGCCCGTCGTCGGGCACGTTCCAGCGGCCCACCCACCTGCCGCCGCCGCGGCGGAACGGCCCGCCCTCCGGGGCGATCCCGGCGGCCGCCGGGGCGGGCACCACGGCGATGCTGCAGAACGGGCCGCGCCCGGGTGCGCCCCGCGGGTCGATGCCGGTGGGGACCCCGGCGGCCGGGATGCCGGCACCCGCGCTGCAGTCCTCCGAGCCCGAGAAGAAGCCCCGCCGGCGCGTGCCCATGGCCATCGGGGCGGCGCTACTGCTGGCGGTGCTCGCCGGCGGCGGGACCTACGCCTACCGGGTCGCGTCGGCCGACGCCACGCCCACGCCGGCCGGCGCCACGGAGATCGCGCCGGCCCCGGCGTCGGTGGCGCCGCCGCCCGTGGTCGTCGCGCCCGCCGCGCCGGTCGCCGAGGATCCCGCCGGGTCGTCGGGCGGCTCCCAGCAGGGCAGCCAGGCCCGCCGCGCACCCAGCAACTCCGGCGGCTCCGGGGGCTCCGGCGGTGGCAACGGTGGCGGCGGGTGGAACAACGGCCGCACGTCGGAGCACACCAGCGCGCCCCACACGACGCCGCCCCCCGACTGCTGCGCGTCGGGCAGCGGCACCGACGGCGGGAGCGGTTCGGGCGGGACCGACGGCGGCTCGGCGAGCGGCTCCTGACGCCCGCGGGTGCTCAGCGGGCGACGTGCAGGCCCGCCACCTGCGAGAGCTCCCCGCGCCCGGACACGCCGAGCTTCGCGTAGACCGCGCGGAGCACGTTGTCCACGGTGCGGACCGAGACGACCAGCTGCTCGGCGATCGCCTTGCTCGTCAGGCCGGTGGCGGCCAGCGAGGCGATCTCCAGCTCGCGGCGCGTCAGCTCGGTCGACGCCTCGAGGAGCCCGAGCGCCGGGGTCCGCGCCTCCTCGCACTCCCCGGCCCAGGCCCGCGCCCGCGCCGCGGACGCCCGCGCGGCCGCGGTGCTGCCGTCCGACCGGTGCACCGCGGAGGCCTGGGCCGCGACCTCGGCGGCCAGCAGCAGGGACCCGAGCTGCTCGAAGCGGGCGGCGACCTCGTCCAGGGCGGCGCCGTCGCGCGTGCTGAGACCCCGGGCGTGGTCGACGACGAGGGCCGGCCACGCACCGTCGAGGTCGGCGGCCAGGACCTCGAGCTCGTCGGCCACCACACCGATGGCGCGCACGCGGACCACCGTGTGCAGGGTCTGCAGCAGGTGCCCCGGGTCCTCGGTGGCGGCGACCGCGGCGACCGCCGTCTCCGTCGCGGCCGACACCCGGCCCTCGACGCCGAGGAGCCACACGTGGGCGGCGGTCTGCCACCCCGCGAACAGGCCCCCGCCGGGGACGTCGTCGGCGGCGGCCAGCACCGTGCGCGCCTCGGCGAGCTCCCCGGACGTGGCCAGCACCGTCGACAGCTCGGCGGCCAGCGGGACGGCGAAGCAGAAGCGCGACGCGGACACGGCCGCCGCCGCCTCCCGCAGCCAGCGCGCGGCGGACTGGACCCGTCCCCGGCGTGCCGCCACGATCCCCTGCCACGTGGCGTAGATGGCCATCGGCGTGCGCAGGCCCTGGGCCAGCGCCTCCGCGTAGCAGTCGCGGGCGAGCTTCTCGGCCCGGTCCAGCTCGCCGGCCTGCAGGTCCGCGGACCACGACGCCGTGAGGAACTGGAAGCGCAGCCAGCCGCCGCTCGGGTCGCCGTCGCGCTCGATCATCGGCAGGCCCCGCGCGACGAGGTCGCGGGCGCGCCCCAGGGCGCCGGCCCGGGCGCTCGCGAACGCGGCGACCGACAGGGCGGCGACGTGGATCCCGGGATCCCCGCTGTCGTCGGCGATCAGCGGCTCGAGGCGCTCGAGGGCCGCGCGGGGCCGGCCGTCGAGCAGTGACACCACGGCCCGCAGCCAGGCCTCGCCGGCCGGGGCGGAGCCGCCGGGGATCGTGCGCTCGAGCGCGTGCAGGACGTCGCGGGTGCCGACGACGTCGTGCAGGCCCCAGTAGGCGTTCGGCACGCGGATGAGCGCCGAGGCCACGAGCTGGGCGGGCGGGGCCGAGGCCATCTCCGGCCGCGTGGCGACCTCGGCCAGCACCGCCTCGGCCTCGTCGAAGCGGTCCGCCGCGACCAGGGCGCGGGCCAGCTGGTGGCGCACGTCGACGGTCCCGCCGGAGTCCGCGGCGGCGCGCAGCAGCTGGTCGGCGAGCCCGGCGTCGGCGGCGGCCGCGTCCCGGGCGGCGGCGAGCAGCTCGTGGGCGTCGGCCTCCTCGCCCTGGCCGATGCGGAACCCGAGCAGCCGGCTGCGGTCCTCGCCGCGCCGGGTGCCGTGGGCCTCCATCGCGCGGGTGAGGCGGTGGTACGCCTGGCGCTCCTGCAGCGGGGTGGCCTGCTGGCGCAGGATCTCGGCGTAGAGGGGGTGCCGGAGGCGGACGTTGACCCGGCGCCCCTCGCGGACCGACTCGACGAGCTCCCGGCGCTCCAGCGTCGCGAGCACCGAGGGCGAGACGAGCTCGGCCGCCACCTCGCTGCCCAGCGGCTGGCCGAACGCGAGCAGACCCAGCAGGTCGCGCTCGGGCGCCGCCAGCGAGCCCATCCGCGCCTCGACCATCTCCACCAGGCGCGCGGAGGGCGTGAACTCGCCCTCCCACCGCCACACCGCCCCGGTCTGGCGCAGCGTGCCGTCCTCCCGCGCGCCGTCGACGATCTCGCGCAGGAAGAGCGCGTTGCCCAGCGAGTACCGCCACAGCCGCAGGAGGGCCGCCCCGTCCACGTGCCCGCCGAGGGCCCGGGCGACCAGCTGGTCGCTCTGGACGCGGTCGAACTCCTGGATGTCGAGGCGGTCGATCAGCCCCTCCTTCCAGAGGGCGAAGATCGGGTCCGGGAGGGTGAGCCCGGCCGGGGCGGTGATGACGAGGAAGGCGTCGCCGGAGACGGCGAGCTGGTGGAGCAGCACCGCCGAGGTCGTGTCGAGGACGTGCGCGTCGTCCACGGCGAGGATGAGCTGGCCCGCGCCGGGCTCCGGGCGCAGGGCGAGCCGCGCGGCGTGCAGCAGATGACCGGTCAGGCCCGTCTCGCCGTCCGGCGGGGCGTCCATGCGGGGCAGGAGATGGCTCATCGCGCCGAGCGGGATGTCCTGGGTGGAGCGGCTCGCCATCACCCAGACGGGCGACCAACGGGCACTTTCCGTGGTGACCACCGCGGCCAGGGTCGCGCGCGCCAGGCGGGTGCGACCGACGCCGGGTGGACCAACGAGCATGACGCCGGCGCACTGCCGGGTCTGGGCGAGATGGACGATCGAGGACAGCGTCTCGGAGCGTCCGACCAGCGGCCAGAGCTCCGGCATGATGCCGTACCCCTCCTCGAACCGGGCGCCCATCCGGGCCCGTGTGTTCTCCGTATGGTTCACGGACGGTACGCGGACCACAAGGATCACGGTCGGCCGGGGCGCCCGTGAGTGGATAGTGGCGCGGGCCCGTGACCAGCGAGGATCGTGACGGACGGGGTTCGCCTCGATGCGCTGAGTGTCCAGTGGGGCGTGCGACCCGCTCGCGCCGTCACGGCCGGACGGCGGCGCGGCGGACCGGGGCTCCGCTCGGCGCGGGACGGATCCGTGGCCCCGGGGACGGCGTTAACCTTCGGCGCGGATCGCCCGGGGGGCGCCGGACCGGACAGGGGTGTGATCAGGTGGCCGCCGAGGGCGAGGTGTTCGGCCCGTACGAGCTGCGGCGTCTGCTCGGCCGCGGTGCGATGGGGGAGGTCTGGGAAGCCTTCGACACGCGGCGTGAGCGGTCCGTCGCGCTGAAGCTGCTCGGCGCCGCGGTGGCGGCGGACCCGGAGTCCCGGGCGCGGTTCCAGCAGGAGGCGCGGCTGACCGCGCGGCTGTCCTCGCTGCACGTCATCCCGATCCACGACTTCGGGGAGATCGACGGCCGTCTCTTCGTCGACATGCGTCTGGTCGACGGCGGCGACCTCGCGGCCGCCGTCCGCGCCCACCCGGGCGGGCTGCCGCCGGCTCGCGCCGCGGATGTCGTCAGCCAGATCGCCGAGGCCCTCGACTCGGCCCACGCCGCCGGTCTCGTGCACCGCGACGTCAAGCCGTCGAACGTGCTGCTGACCGGGCAGCGCGGCGGCGACTTCTGCTTCCTGGTCGACTTCGGCATCGCCCGCCTCGCGAACCCCGGCGCGTCGCAGCTGACGAGCACCGGGACGGTGCTGGGCACCACGGCGTACATGGCCCCGGAGCTGTTCTCCGGGGACCAGGCGACCTTCCGCAGCGACGTCTACGCGCTGGCGTGCCTGCTCTACGAGCTGCTCACCGGCGGGCGGCCCTATCCCGGCCCGGACCCGGTCGCGCACATGGGCCAGCACGTGCACCAGCCCGTGCCCGCCCCCTCGTGGTCACGGCCGGACCTGGCGGTGTTCGACCGCGTCGTCGCCACCGGCATGGCCAAGGACCCGTCGCAGCGGTTCCCCACGCCCGGGGCGCTGGCCGACGCGACGGTCGCGGCGCTCGGCGGGCCCCGCACGGGGCCCGCCCCGGTGGGTGCCGCGACCTCGGTGCTGGGCGCGGGAGCGGGCGGCCCGGGTGTCGCGCCGCCCCGGTCCGGGCCGCCGAGCACGGCGTGGACCGCCGCGGACGGGACCGGACCGGTGGCACCCGGGTCGGGTCCTCCGGGGTCGGGTCCGCCGGGGTCGGGTCCGCCGGGGTCGGGTCCGCCGGGGTCGACGCGCGTCGGGGCGCCGACCCCCGGCCGCCCGGCCCCGCCCCCACTGGAGGCCCCGTCGGGCGGGCGCCGTCCGTGGCGGTGGGTCGCCGTCGGGCTCGCCGCGCTGGTCGTCGTCGCCGGCGGCGCGATCGGGGCCGACGCGGTGTTCGACCTCTGGTCGCCGGGCGCGGTGCCGACGGCCCGGGCCGTCGCCCCGCCGGCGCAGAGCCCGCGGTGGGTCGAGGTCAGCCCCGACGGGCGGCGGGTGTTCGTCAGCGGCCTCACCGGCAGCCCGCCGACGCCCTCGGTCGCCGTCGTCGACGCCGCGACCGACCAGGTCACCGGCTCGGTCCCGGTCGGCACGTTCCCCGGCGACGTGGTGTCCAGCGGCGACGGGACGCGGGTCTACGTCAGCGAACGGGGCACCGACGCCGCACCGGGGACCGCGCTCGCGGTCATCGACACGACGGTGAACAGGGTGACGTCGCAGATCGAGATCGGGCCCGCACCGTCGGGTGTCGCGCTGAGCCCCGACGGGCGCATCGCCTACGTCGCGAACGAGGGCACCAACGCCGCGCCCGGCAGCACCGTCTCGGTGGTCGACCTGACCGGGGCGCGCGTCACGGCGACCGTGCCGGTCGGGCAGGGGCCCAGCGGTCTCGCGCTGTCCCCCGACGGCCGCAAGCTCTACGTCGCGAACGAGGGCGTGCTCACCGGGGTGGGCAACACCGTCTCCGTCGTCGACACCGCCACCAACGCCGTGACCGGCACGATTCCGGTCGGCGACACCCCGCGCAGCGTGGCCTTCCGCCCCGACGGCCGGTACGCCTACGTCGCGAGCCAGGGGACGGCGCAGGCCCCGCAGGGGTCGGTCAGCGTCATCGACACGGCCACCGACACCGTCACGGCCACGATCACCGAGGGGCTCGGCGGGCCCATCGGCGTCGCGGTGACCGGCGACGGCCGCAACGTGCTCGTCACCAACTACGGCAGCGAGGCGGCGCCGGGGACGACGGTGTCGGTGATCAACAGCCGCGACGACGTCATCGGCACCGTGCCGGTCGGCCAGCAGCCGTTCGGCGTCGCCGGCTCCCGCGACGGCTCGCGGGCCTACGTGACCAGCCGCTCGGAGTTCTGGGTCCTGGACTTCCCGGCCCGCTGACCGAGCGGCGCCCCGACGGCGCGGGGGACACTCGGGGGCCACCACCACCACGATCCGAGGAGTCCCTTGAGGATCGCCCTCGTCGCCACCTGCCTGGGCGACGCGATGTTCCCGCAGGCGCCGCGGGCCACGGTCCTGCTGCTCGAGCGCCTCGGGCACGAGGTCGTGTTCCCCGCCGACCAGACGTGCTGCGGCCAGATGCACGTCAACACCGGCTACCTCGACCTCGCGCTGCCGCTGGTGCGCCACCACGTCGACGTGTTCTCCGGGGCCGCGGACGTCGTCGTCGCACCGTCCGGGTCGTGCGTGGGCTGCGTGCGCCACCAGCACGCGATGGTCGCCCGCCGCGGGGGCGACGAGAAGCTCGCGCAGGCCGCGGAGGACCTCGCCGGGCGCACCTACGAGCTCTCCGAGCTGCTCGTCGACGTCCTCGGCGTCACCGACGTCGGCGCGTACTACCCGCACCGCGTCACGTACCACCCGACGTGCCACTCGCTGCGCATGCTGCGCGTCGGCGACAAGCCGCTGCGCCTGCTGCGCGAGGTCCGCGGCCTGACGCTGACCGAGCTGCCCGACGCCGAGGTGTGCTGCGGCTTCGGCGGGACGTTCGCGGTGAAGAACGCCGAGACCTCGACGGCGATGCTCGCGGACAAGATGGCGAACGTGCTCTCGACGCACGCCGAGGTGTGCACGGCGGGGGACACGTCGTGCCTCATGCACATCGGCGGCGGCCTCTCGCGCCTGCGCTCGGGCGTCCGCACGGTGCACCTGGCGGAGATCCTGGCGTCCACCACCGAGGGAGCACCGGCGTGACCACCGACCTCGGCATGCCGACCGTCGCGTCGGACCCGCACGGCCACCTGCGCGGCACCGAACCGTTCCCCGTCGCCGCGCACCGGGCGCTGGCCGACACCCAGCTGCGCCAGAACCTCGGGCACGCCACCCGCACGATCCGGGCCAAGCGCGCCGCCGTCGTCGGCGAGGTCGACGACTGGGAGGAGCTGCGCCGCGCCGGCGAGTGCGTCAAGGCCGACGTGATGGCCCGGCTGCCGGAGCTGCTCGAGCAGCTCGAGGCGTCGGTGACCGCGCGCGGCGGCGTCGTGCACTGGGCGCGCGACGCCGAGGAGGCCAACCGGATCGTCGTCGGCCTGGTGCGGGAGACCGGATCCGACGAGGTCGTCAAGGTCAAGTCGATGGCGACGCAGGAGACCGGGCTCAACGAGGCGCTCGGGGCGGCGGGGATCGCGGCGCTCGAGACCGACCTCGCCGAGCTGATCGTCCAGCTCTCCGACGACAAGCCGTCGCACTTCCTCGTCCCCGCGATCCACCGCAACCGCTCGGAGATCCGCGACATCTTCCTGCGCGAGATGCCGGACGTGGACCCGGACCTCACCGACGAGCCGCGTCGCCTCGCGATGGCCGCCCGCGCGCACCTGCGGCGCAAGTTCCTCTCGGCGCGGGTCGGCATCTCGGGGGTCAACTTCGCGGTCGCCGACACCGGGACGATCTCCGTGGTCGAGTCCGAGGGCAACGGGCGGATGTGCCTGACGCTGCCGGACACGCTGATCACGGTGATGGGCGTCGAGAAGGTCGTGCCGACGTGGTCGGACCTCGAGGTGTTCCTGCAGCTGCTGCCGCGCAGCTCCACCGGCGAGCGGATGAACCCGTACACGTCGTCGTGGAGCGGGGTCACGCCCGGCGACGGGCCGCAGACGTTCCACCTCGTGCTGCTCGACAACGGCCGCTCGAACGTCCTGGCCTCGCCCGACGGGCGGCAGGCGCTCCACTGCATCCGCTGCTCGGCGTGCCTCAACGTCTGCCCGGTCTACGAGCGCACGGGCGGGCACGCGTACGGGTCGATCTACCCCGGCCCGATCGGCGCGGTGCTGTCGCCGCAGCTCACGGGCATCGACGGGCCCGACGACGTCAACGCGTCGCTGCCCTACGCGTCGTCGCTGTGCGGGGCGTGCTTCGACGCGTGCCCGGTGCGCATCGACATCCCGCACCTGCTGGTCCAGCAGCGCGCGGCGGCGGTCGAGGCGCACGGGCGGCCGACGGCGCAGGACCTCGCGATGCGCGCGGCGGCGGCCGCGATGGCGTCGCCGGGGCGGTTCTCGCTGACCGAGCGCGTGGTGAAGCTCGGCCGGCTGCTGAGCCGCTCGGGGCGCATCCGGTCGGTGCCGGGCCCGGGGGCGGCGGCGTGGTTCGGCGCGCGCGACATGCCGGAGCCGCCGGCCGAGACGTTCCGGGAGTGGTGGGGGCGCCGTGAGCGCTCGTGAGGAGGTGCTGGCCCGGCTGCGCGCCGCCCGAGACGTCGGCGGGTCGACGGTGCCGGACGTGCCGCGCGACTACCACCGGACCGGGGTCCACGCGCCCGGGTCGGCGGCGGCCGTGGAGCGCCTGACCGAGACGCTGACCGACTACCGGGCGACGGTGCACCGGGTCGGCGACCTCGACGGTGTCCCGGCGGCCATCGCCGCGGTGCTCGCGGGGTCCTCGTCGGTGGTCGCCCCGCCGGGGTTGCCGGGCGAGTGGCTCGGCGAGGTGACGGCGACGGTCCGGCGCGACGACCCGCCGCTGTCGGTCGCCGACCTCGACCGCCTCGACGCCGTCGTCACCGGCGCCGCCGTGGCGATCGCGGACACCGGCACGTTCGTGCTCGACGCGCTCGCGCCGGACCAGGGCCGGCGGGCGATCAGCCTCGTGCCGGACCACCACGTGTGCGTGATCCGGGCCGCCGACGTCGTGTCCTCGGTGCCCGAGGCCCTCGCGCGCCTGGCCCCGGACGGCCCGCTGACCTTCGTCTCCGGCCCCTCGGCGACCAGCGACATCGAGCTCGACCGCGTCGAGGGCGTCCACGGCCCCCGCCGCCTCGACGTCGTCCTCATCGTCCCCCCACGTGCGTGATCTTCTGAGCCATGGCTCAGAAGATCACGCACGTGGGTCAGCGGCCGCGGACCGGCGCGCCCCAGTCGGTGCCGTCGCGCAGGGTCCGCTTGAGCAGTTTGCCGCCCGGGTTGCGGGGCAGCGGGTCGGCGGACACGACGACGTACTGCGGGACCTTGAAGTCGGCGATCTGGGTGTCGAGGTAGCTGAGCACCGCGCCGACGTCGATCCCCGACCCCACCAGCACCGCGCCGACCTTCTCGCCCATGACGTCGTCCGGGACGCCGACGACCGCCGCGTCGGCGACCCCCGGCGCGCCGGCCAGCGCGTTCTCGACCTCGACCGAGTAGACGTTCTCCCCGCCCCGGTTGATCACGTCCTTGGCGCGGTCGACGATGCGCACGATGCCGTCGTCGACGCGCGCGAGGTCGCCGCTGTGCAGCCAGCCGTCGACGAACGTCCGCGCCGTCGCCTCGGGCGCCGCCCAGTAGCCGTCGACGACGTTCGGGCCGCGGATCAGGAGCTCGCCGACCCCCGCGTCGTCGACGTCGGTGAGCGCGAGGTCGACGACCGGCGCCGCGAACCCCACCGAGTCGGCGTTCTCCGCCGCCCACTCGTGCGGCAGGAACGTGGCGATCGACGAGGTCTCGGTGAGCCCGAACCCGTTGCCCAGCCGGGCCTGGGGCAGGCGTTCCATCAGGCGCCGGACCAGCGCGGGCGCGATCGGCGCGCCGCCGTACGAGACCCGCTGCACGTGCGACAGGTCGACGCCGAGGTCGTCGCGCGCCAGCGTCAGCCCGTAGATCGCCGGGACGCTGACGATCGTGTCGATGCGCTCGTCGACGATCGTCCGCACGAACGTCGCCCCGTCGAACACCGGGAGCACCACCGTGGTGCCGCCCAGCCCGAGCTGGACGAGCAGCTGGGAGTTGCAGCCGGTGACGTGGAACAGCGGCACCGACACGAGGTTGCGCAGCCTCGGGCCGGAGGCGCGGTCGATCCCGACGACGCGGATCGCGGTCTCGACGTTGGACAGGAAGTTGCCGTGGGTGGTCCGCGCGCCCTTGGGCCGCCCGGTGGTGCCGCTCGTGTAGAAGATCGCGGCGAGGTCGCCGGGGACGAGGTCGTCGAGGGCCTCGGGGTAGCCGTCCGGGAGCGCCTCGCCGGGCCGCAGCACGGCCGCTGCCGCGCTGTCCTCGAGGACGTAGGACACCTCCGGCGGCGCGAACCGCGTGTTCACGGGCACCGCGACGGCCCCGGCCAGCAGGGTGCCGAGGAACCCGACCACCCAGTCCAGGCCGGCGGGCAGCAGCGAGGCCACCCGGTCGCCGCGCCCGACCCCCTGCGAGACGAGGCCGCCGGCGACCCGCGCCGCCCGGTCCCACAGCTGCGCGTAGGTGACCCGCTCGCCACCGATCTCGACGACGGCCTCGACGTCCGGGTGGCGCTCCACCGACGCCCGCACCATCGCGACCACCGACGGCGCGAGGTGGTCGTAGCGCGCGACGCCGTCGGCGCCGCGGGTGATGCCGGAGGTGTCGAACGGGGCGGACCCGCGCTCGAGCGGGGTGGGGCTCACGAGAAGTACCGCCGCGGGTTCTCCACCAGCATCGTCGTGAGCTGGTCCTCGGTGACGCCCTGCTCGCGCAGCATGGGCAGCACGTCGCGGTGGATGTGCTCGAAGTGCCAGTTCGGCAGCATCTGCTCCTTCGTCGCCTGGCTCGCGCCGGAGAAGAAGTCGATGTAGCAGGAGGCGTCGTGGGCGAGCACGATCTTCTCGGCGTAGCCCTCGGCGCACAGCGCGGCGATGGTGGCCACCCGCTGGTCGGTCGGGTTGAAGACGTCGATGCCGAAGCGGTCGGCGCCGATCGTGGCGCCACGGTCGGCGATCTCGCGCAGGTAGTCGAGGTCGTTGCTGTCGCCGGCGTGCCCGACGACGACCTTGGTGAGGTCGACGCCCGCCTGCTCGTAGAGGTCGAGCGCGAGCCGCCCGGTCTGGGCCGCGGCGTTGGTGTGGACGGTGATCGGCACACCGGTCTCGACGTGGGTGGCGGCGATGGCGTGCTGGATGCGGGTCTGGTCGGGGGTGAGACCGCGCTCCTCGACGACGCCCTTGAGGAACGCGGCCTTGACGCCCGTGCCACCGATGCCCTCGCGGATGTCCTTGAGGAACATCTCGGTCATCGGCTCGTCGCCGCCGAGCACGGTGCCGGGTCCGCGGTAGTGCAGGAAGTGCGGGATCTCGTCGAACGTGTAGAGCCCGGTGGCGACGACGATGTTGAGGTCGACCTCGGCGTTGATCCGGGCCACGCGCGGGATGTAGCGCCCGAGCCCGACGACGGTGGGGTCGACGATCGTCGTGACGCCGAGCTCGCGCAGCCGGCGCAGCTTGTCGATCGCGTCGGCGACCCGGACCTCCTCGTCCCAGTACTCGTCGCCGTAGTTCTGCATGACGTCCGGGCTCAGCACGAAGACGTGCTCGTGCATCAGCGTCGTGCCCAGGTCGCCGACGTCCACCGGTCCCCGCACCGTCTCCACCGTGGGCATGCCCCGCACCTCCGCCTCCGGGTTGGTCTGTGACCCGGACCACTCTATGGGGTGACGGTGCGGTCGATGTTGGATCGAGCCATGACGGTCCCGCCCCGGCTCCTCGCCGCCGTCGATCTCGTCGATCCGGAGCCGGACGCGCGCGTGCTCGAGGTGGGGTGCGGGCGCGGGGTGGCGGCAGCGCTGCTCGTCGACCGCCTGCCGCGCGGGCACTACACCGGCATCGACCGCTCCGCGACGGCCACCGCGGCGACCGCGGCCCGGCTGGCCGGGCGGGGTCTCGTGTGCGCCACCTCGCTGGCCGCGTTCGAGCCCGACCCGGGGGCGTTCGACCTCGCGCTCGCGGTGAACGTCAACGCGTTCTGGACCGGCCCGGCGCGCGCCGAGCTCGCGGTGCTCGCGACCGCGCTACGGCCGGGCGGGCTGCTGCACCTCGTCTACGGCTCCGACGGCGGCGCGGCACCGCGCACGGACGTCGTCGACCGGCTCGCCGACCACCTGGCCGCGGGCGGGTTCGACCCGGAGATCGACGTGGCGACGCGGCGCGGGGTGCAGCTGCTGCACGTGCGCGCCGTGCGGGGCGATCAGGCCTGACGGTAGGCCAGCAGGCGCACGCCGAGGGCGGACTCGGTGCGCTGGATCTCGGCGAGCTGCTCGTCGCTCAGCTCCGCGTAGGGGCTGGTCGACTCGTAGGCCACGACGGGCGTGCCGAGGCGCTGCTCGAGGCGGTGGAGCTCGTCGAGCGCGGTGTCGTCGAGCGCGGCGGGGCGCAGGTCGGGGCCGGTGGACGGAGCGGACACGGGAGCCTCCCGGAGTGGGTCGGGCTGTCGGGGTGGTGTGACCGGCGACACCGCCGGACGTCGGCGAGTATCCCGCTCTCCATCGCCCGAATCACCCCGTCCGGGCGGAAGTCGCCGAACGTGCGCGGTGTTGATCCGGGTGCGATGACGACACCCCTCGCGGCCGCGCCGCGCACCCGTCTCTGGACCCCTGCGCACGTCCTCGTCACCCGCTCCGCCCAGGAGCACCCCCACACCGCCGAGATCCTGCGCCGCTGCGAGGCGGCCGGCGTCGACGACGTCGAGCTGCTGCGCGGGGACCGCATCACCGGCCTGCGCGGCGGGAGCGAGCGCGAGACCTACGCCCGCGCGAAGGCGACCCTCGCGGTCGTCACGAGCCCGGCGTCGGCCCGCAGGCTCGACCCGATCCCGCCGAGCGCCGACTGGCGCGTCGACCTCGCCCGCGGCTGCCCGGCGCACTGCCAGTACTGCTACCTCGCGGGCTCGCTCACCGGCCCGCCCGTGACGCGCGTGTTCGGTGACCTCGAGGAGATCCTCGCCGGCCTGGACGCCTACGTCGGGCACGGGACGATCACGTCGACCAACGCCGCGCGCGCCGACGAGGGCACGACGTTCGAGGCGTCCTGCTACACCGACCCGCTGGGCATCGAGCACGTCACCGGCAGCCTGTCCGCCGCGATCCGCCACGTCGGCACCCACGACTTCGGCGGCCGGGTGCAGCTCCGCGCGACGACGAAGTTCGCCGACGTCGCCGGCCTGCTCGACCTGCCCCACGCCGGGCGCACGCGACTGCGGTTCTCGCTCGGTCCCGAGTCGGTGGTCGGCCGGTTCGAGGGCGGCACCGACCCCGTCGGCGCCCGGATCGCGGCGCTGGCGACGATGGCGCGCGCCGGCTGGCCGGTGGGGATGACGATCGCGCCGATCATGCCCGTCGGCGACTGGCGGACGGCGTACAGCGACCTCGTCGCCCGGGTCGCCGCGGCGCTCGACGGTGTCGAGGACCTCGACCTCACCGCCGAGTGCATCACCCACCGCTTCACGCCGGGCAGCAAGGAGACCCTCGACACCTGGTACCCGCGCACCCGCCTCGAGATGGACCCGGAGCAGCGGAAGACCAAGCGCGGCAAGTTCGGCGCGGTGAAGCACGTCTACCCCGACGACGTCATGGCCGACCTGCGGGCGCACGTGACGGACGAGCTCGCCGAGCACCTCCCCGCGGCCCGCGTCCTGTACTGGACGTAGGTGGCCTGCGGCCAGGTGAGCAGTATGGACGGCTATAGCCGTCCATACTGCTCACCTGCGCGGAGCGCACCTCACAGCAGCAGCGCCAGCTGCCGCGACTGGGCGACGAGGACGCCGCGCGAGTCCCAGACCTCGACGTCCTCGTCGTGCAGGCCGTGGGCGAGGTGGTTGGTCACCGTCCGGCAGACCAGCGGGCCGGGCGCCGGGTGCTCGCGCAGGTGCACGGTGAGCTGGGCGGTGCTCGAGCCGCGGCCCAGCTCGAGCACCACCGGCGCCGCGCCGTCGACGACGAACGCCAGGTCGAGCAGCGTCGCGTCCGACCCGTCGGCGAAGGCGAAGCGGAACTCGGCGACGGGATCCCCCGACGGCTCCCCGCGCACCCAGCCGGGCAGCTCCCGCACGCCGTAGCGGATCCGCTGCCCGACCGTCGCCCCGTCCGGAGGCGCCTCCGTCCCGCCGAACGTCCGGCACTCCTCGGGCGGCGGCAGGTCGGGTGGCGCGGTCCGGTCGACGGGGTCGGCGGGCGAGGCGGCGAGGTCCGCGAACGTCGCCTCGAGCCGCAGCACCTCGCGCTCGTCCCCGTCCGGACCCGCCTGCACGAGCCGCGCGGTGCCGGTGGCCAGGCGACGCCCGGCGCGCACCACCTCGGTGAGCACCCGGGCCGGTCCGGGCCACGCCGGGCGTAGGTAGGACGCCGAGGCGACGACCGGGTCGGGCAGCGGGATCTCCGCCGCGAGCGCGCGCAGCGCCACGCTGAGCTGGTAGCCGCCGTTGAGCCGGCCGTCGAGCAGACCCCAGCGGTCGGACAGGACGATCTCGTGGACCCCGTCGCCGACCCGCTGCGCGGCGCTGTCGAGCGCCAGCTCACCGATCACGTCGGCGAGTAGACCACCTACGTCCCCCGGCGGCCGCGCGGCAGCGCGCGCACGAGCGGCAGGACACGGTGGGCCACGCGCTCGGTCAGCGCGATCTCCGTGCGGGTGCGCTCCACGCCCGGGGTGCCGATGATGCCCTGGACCACGTGCTCCAGATGGGCGTTGGTCCGCGCGACCACCCGGGCCCAGAGGTCGCCGTCGCCGGTGATGCTGTGGGCCTCCACGACCTCCGGGATCGTCGCGAGGTGCTCGGCCACGGCGTCGAGCCGGCCCTGCGTGATGTGCAGGGTGACGAAGGCGTGCACGTCGTAGCCCAGCGCCTCGGGGTCGACCTGCGGCTCGAAGCCGACGATCACCCCGCGCTCCTGGAGCCGCAGGAACCGGGCCTGCGCGGTGCCGCGCGCGATCCCCAGCGCCCGGGCGTGCTCGCGCAGCCCGACCCGGGGGCGCTCGAGCAGGGCGAGCAGGAGGGCGCGGTCGAGATCGTCGAGGTCCATGGCTCGTCCATTGGCCGAAGCGGATCAGTCGAAGGGCACGAGGACTGGACCAATGGACCAGTCAACGAACACGACGATAGACCACTGGCGAGTAACTCCCTACCTTCGGCGTCACCGCCACGACGTGTGGCCCGGCCCACGAGGACCCACCCGCGCCCCGCGCGCCGGACCACCCAGGAGGTCCGTCATGACCGTCGACGTCCGCCCGCCCGCCTTCGACGTCCCGCCGTCCGGTGACTCCGGCGGCCAGGAGCCGCGCCGCCCGGTGTCGCTGCGCGACCGCTACGCGATGACGCGTGGCCGCATCCACCTGACCGGTGTGCAGGCGCTGGTCCGCCTCCCCCTCGACCAGCACCGCGCCGACCTCGCCGCCGGCCTGCGCACCGGCGGCTACGTCTCGGGTTACGAGGGCTCCCCGCTCGCCGGCTACGACCTCGAGCTCGCCCGCCACCGCGACCTGCTCACCGAGCACGACGTCGTCTTCGCGGCCGGGCTCAACGAGGAGCTCGCGCTCACCGCGGTCGAGGGCACCCAGCTCGCGGCGGCCACCGGCGGTCTGACGCGAGACGGGGTCGTCGGCTACTGGTACGGCAAGGCGCCCGGCCTCGACCGCGCGACCGACGCCCTGCGCCACGCGAACCTCACCGGCACCCACCCCCGCGGCGGAGCGGTGGCGTTCGTCGGCGACGACCCGGCGGCGAAGTCCTCGAGCGTGCCCTGCGCCTCCGAGGCCTCGCTCGCCGACATGGCGGTCCCGGTGCTCTACCCGGCGGACCCGCAGGACGTCCTCGACCTCGGCCGCCACGCCGTCGCGCTCTCGCGGGTGAGCGGGCTGTGGACCGCGCTGAAGATGGTCACCGCCGTTGCCGACGGCTCGGGCACCGTCGACGTCGACCCCGACCGCCTGCACCCGGTCGTGCCGGACACGACGATCGACGGCCGGCCGTACGTGCACACCCCGTCGGCCACCCTGCTCCAGCCCGCGCTCGGCCCCATCGAGCGCGACCTCTACCGCGCCCGCCTCGTGCTCGCGCAGCGCTACGCCGCCGCGAACCGGCTCAACCGGATCGTCGGCGACGGCCCCGCGCGGCTCGGCGTCGTCGCCGCCGGCAAGAGCTGGCTCGACCTGCGCCAGGCCCTCGCCACGCTCGGCCTCGACGAGCGCGCCCTCGAGCGCCACGGCGTGCGCCTGCTGCGCGTCGGTATGCCCTGGCCGCTGGAGCCCGGGATCGTCGAGGAGTTCGCCGAGGGCCTCGACGAGATCGTCGTCGTCGAGGAGAAGCGGGCCTTCCTCGAGACCCAGATCAAGGAGCTGCTCTACGGGTGCGCGGACGCCCCGCGGGTGTTCGGCAAGCGCGGACCCACCGGCGCGCCGATGTTCCCCGAGGCCGGCGACCTCGACCCCGACGTCGTCGCCCGCCGTCTCGGGGAGCGCCTCCTCGCTCACGACGACGTGCCGAGCGTGCGCGCCTGGCGCGACGAGAAGGCGCGCCGCAGCCGCATCGACCTGTCGCTGACGCCGATCGACGGCGCCAAGCGCACCCCGTTCTACTGCTCGGGCTGCCCGCACAACACCTCGACCACCGCGATCCCCGACGGCTCGCTCGTCGGCGCCGGCATCGGCTGCCACACGATGGTGCTGCTCATGCCCGAGGAGCAGGTCGGCGAGGTCACCGGCCTGTCGCAGATGGGCGGCGAGGGCGCGCACTGGCTCGGCATGGCGCCGTTCGTCGAGGCGGACCACTTCGTCCAGAACATGGGCGACGGCACCTTCCACCACTCCGGCTCGCTCGCGGTGCGCGCGGCCGTCGCCGCGGGCGCGCACCTGACGTTCCGGCTGCTGCACAACGGCGCCGCCGCGATGACCGGCGGGCAGGACGCCGTCGGCGCCCTGCCGATGCCGGCGCTCACGCGCTCGCTGGCCGCCGAGGGCGTCACGCGGATCATCGTCACCACCGAGGACCGCTCGCGGTACAGGGGCGTGCGGTTGGCCAAGGGCGTGCAGGTCTGGGACCGCTCGCGCTACGAGGAGGCCCAGCGCGTCCTCGCCGACACCCCCGGCGTCACCGTGCTCATCCACGACCAGGAGTGCGCCGCCCAGAAGCGCCGCAAGCGCAAGCGCGGCCTGCTGCCCGACCCGAGCACCCGCGTGATGATCAACGAGCGGGTCTGCGAGGGCTGCGGCGACTGCGGGCAGACCTCGAACTGCCTGTCGGTGACCCCGGTCGACACCGAGTTCGGCCGCAAGACCCGCATCCACCAGGCGTCCTGCAACAAGGACTACTCCTGCCTCGACGGCGACTGCCCGGCCTTCCTCACGGTCGAGCCCGGCGCCTCGTCGGACAACGGTGGCGCCGCCCCGCGCGGGATCGAGCCGCTGGACGGCGGCGCGCTGCCGGCGCCGCCGCTGGTCGTCGACGACCGGGAGTTCACGGTCCGGCTCGCCGGCATCGGCGGCACCGGGGTGACCACGGTGTCGCAGGTGCTCGCTACCGCCGCGCTCGTCGCCGGGCGGCACACGCGCGGCCTCGACCAGACCGGGCTGGCCCAGAAGGGCGGCGCGGTCATCTCCGACATCAAGATCAGCCGGGACGCGACCGAGGCCGCCGGCCGGGCCGCCGAGGGCGAGTGCGACCTCTACCTCGGTGCCGACCTGCTCGTCGCCGCCGAGCCGTCGAACCTCGCGACGTGCGCGTCGTGGCGCACGGTCGCGGCGATCTCGTCGGCGAAGGTCCCGACGGGCGCCATGGTCGTGGACCCGACGGTCTCGTTCCCCGACAGCGACGCCGTGCTGGCGCGCATCACCGAGCGCGTCCGCCGCGACGTCGGCGTCGTCCTCGACGCCCGCGCGCTGGCCGACGCCCTGTTCGGCGACGACCAGTTCGCGCTGACGATCCTGCTCGGCGCCGCGTTCCAGGCCGGCGCGCTGCCGCTGCCGGCGACGGCGGTCGAGGAGGCGTTCACCCTCAACGGCGCCGCGGTCGAGAAGAACCTGCAGGCCTTCCGCCGCGGCCGCCAGTCCGTCGCCGACCCCGAGGCGTTCGCGACGGTCGTCGCGCTCGTGACCGGGACCGGCCCCGACACCGGCGTCCCCGGGCTGTCGGCGCGCGGCGCGGCCGAGGCCGCCGAGATCGTCGCGTCGATCGGCGCGCCGGCCGGGAGCGAGCTGGAGCGCCTGGTCGGCGTCCGGGTGCCGGAGCTGGTTGCCTACCAGGACGCGTCCTACGCGCGGGAGTACGCGGCGGTCGTCGCGGACACGGTGGACGCCGACCCGCGGCTCGCCGAGGCGATCGCGACCGGGCTGTACAAGCTGATGGCCTACAAGGACGAGTACGAGGTCGCGCGCCTGTCGCTCGACCCGGCGCTCGAGGCCTCGGTCCGCGCGCAGTTCGGTGACGGCGCGCGGTACGCGTGGAAGCTGCACCCGCCGGTCCTGCGGGCCGTGGGGATGCAGCGCAAGATCACGCTGGGCCGCTGGTTCCGGCCGGGCTACCGCACGCTGCGCGCCATGCGCCGCCTGCGCGGCACCCGCCTCGACCCGTTCGGCGTCGCCGAGGTGCGCCGCGTCGAGCGGGAGCTGGTGGCCGAGTACCGGGCGCTGGTCCCGTCGCTGCTCGACCTCGACGACCTCGACCGCGCCGTCGAGGTCGCGGGCCTGCCCGACATGGTCCGGGGCTACGAGGACATCAAGCTCGGCAACGTCGCCCGCTACCGCGCCCGCCTGGCGGAGCTGCTGGGCTGATCGGCCCATGTGAGCGGAATTCCCGGCTATAGCCGGGAATTCCGCTCACGTAGAGAAGGTGATGGTCGGCTCCACCGCGACCGGGGTGGCGAGGCTGTTGGCGACGTAGCACTCCTGGTGGGCGAGGTGCACGAGCCGCTCCACGCGGGGGACGCCCGGGCCGGGCGCCACGGTGATCCGCGGGCGGAGCACGATCGCCGCGATCCGGTGCGGGCCGTCGTCGTGCGACATCGTCGCCTCGGCGTCGTCGCGGTAGTCGGTGACGTCGATGCGGGCGCGGGCGGCGATCGCGAGGAACGACAGCAGCTGGCACGACGCCGCCGCGGCGAGGACGAGCTGTTCGGGGTCGAGGCGGCTCGCGTCCCCGCCGAGCGTGGGGTCGTTGGAGAGCTCCAGGGCCGCGCTCGCCGGCGGCGCCTCGATGCGGTGCGCTCGCTCGAACCCGTCGTAGCCGACGCCGGTGGAGCCCGACCAGGTGGCCGTCGCGCGGTAGCGGTGGGTGCCGTCGGGGTCGGTGCTGAACGCCATCAGGGCAGCTCGTAGTCGAGGGTCAGCAGCTCGTGGGCGATGATCCCCGAGCCCGAGAGCCCGGCCAGGTCGCCCGTGCCGGACCCGGCCACGACGAACGCCCACTGGCGCATCTCCTGGCCGTCGCCGCCCGACGCGCCGTGCTGCAGGACGAAGCTCCCGGCGCGGCCTTCGAGCTCGCCGACCACCCGCTCCTGCGCGAGGTAGGCCGCGCCGCCCTCGCCCTGGGTGGTCAGCAGCTCGGCGATCGAGGTGCCGACGAGCGGCCCGGAGTACACCTTGCGGACCAGGGCGCGGCCGGTCGCCGGGCCCCGGCCCTCCGGCTCGGCGAGCGCGTCGCCCTCGGCGGGCTCCCAGGCGTCGATGGTGAACGGGCTCTCGAGGTGCGTCACCCGATCATCCTGACGGGTGATGGCTGACATCTCCCGTCAGGGTCGGGTCAGCTCGTCCGCGATCGCGCGCAGCCGTGCCCGGGCGAGCGCGTCGAGCGCCTGGGGCTCCGGCTCGGCCTCGCGCAGCCCGTTGAAGTACTTCCCGGTGACGCCCGAGAGCTCCGGGTCGACCGCGAGCCGCGCGGTCGCCTCCACGCCCTCGGCGATCGTGCTGATCGGCGACGGCACGATCTTGGTGGGCATGTAGGTCGCCGGGTGCAGGGCGGTCGCCGTGACCACGGCCGGGTCGAGCTCGTCGGCGAGGTCGAACGCGTCGAGGATCTGCGCGAGCTTGCTCTGGCAGTACGCCCGCCAGCCCGAGTAGTCCTTGCGCAGCATCAGGTCGTCGAAGTCGAGGGCCGCCTGGCCCGCCGACGACACCATGACGATCCGCGCCGGCCCGTGGGCGCTCGCGGCGCCGGCGGCCTTCAGCGGGCCGAGCAGGCGGTGGGCGAGCAGGTGGCCCGCGAGGAAGTTCACGGCGAACCGCAGCTCGTGGCCGTCGGCGCTCTCCTGGCGCGCGCCGCCACCCGGCACGTCGGCGCCGATGCCCGCGTTGTTGACGAGCACGTCGAGGCGGGGGTGGTCGGCGGCCACGCGGTCGGCGAGGTCGCGGACCTGCGCGAGCTCGGCGAGGTCCGCCCGGTACCAGGAGAGAGCCTCGTTGCCGGTCGCCTCCCGGATCTCCTCGACGGCCGCCTTGCCGCGCGCGTCGTCACGCCCGTGCAGGAGGACGGTGAGCCCGCGGCGCGCGAGGTCCTCGGCGAGGCCGCGCCCGAGCCCGTCGGTGGCGCCGGTGACGAGGACGGTGGCCGGGTTCGGGCCGCTCAACGGGTGGCTCCGTGGTGCCGTGCCGACAGCGGGTCGTTCAGTCCCATGTCCTGTCTGTGCCCGCTGTCGGCGCGGGACTCACGTGGTCAGGGTCGGTCGGTGCGCTGGCTCGGGTAGCGCGTCGCCGACTGCGGCCCGTAGTACTGCGGCTCCGGGAACGGCACGGTCCGGCCGGGGACGCTGGTCTGCTTGCGGACCTGGCGCACCGCGGAGTCGACCTGCTTCTGGTACTTCCCGCCGGTCCGGCTGTTGACGAACTGCGCCGCCTGGTCGGCGTACCGGTTGACCTTCTCGGGGTTCTGCTTCGCGTACCGCCGCGCGGCGGCGACGGCGGCGCCGAGCGCCGCAACCCTGCGCATCAGGGGCATCGGTTCCTCCTCGGGGGAACGGTCCTTCACCATCGAGTGTGCCCGTTGCGGGCGAGTGCCGTGTCCAGCACCGTCGTCGGCCCGCGTCCAGGGGTGTGCGAGGGCCACGGCAGCGCGTCGGTGGACGGGTCCCCGGTGCGCACGAACCGCAGCCACGCGGCGCGCACGACGGCGCCGAGCGGTTCGACGTCGTCGTCCCAGTCGGCGCCGCGCAGCATCGGTGCGTCCTCCCACGCCGCGCGGGCGCCGAACAGGAAGGGCAGCTCGATGCAGTGGCACGCGCCGAGCCCGGACGCGGGCGCCCGCCAGTCGAAGCGGTAGCTGAACGTGGGGGTGCCCGCGCGTGCCGCCTCGTCCGCGAGCTGCAGCGCCGGCGCCCCGAACACGCGCCGCGTCGCCACCGCCGAGCCGACACCGGCCACCCGGCCGAGCAGCGGGAGCTCGCGGAGCCGCCGCAGGGCGGGGCTGATGACCATGAACGTCTCGGCCTCGTCCGCCGTCGACCCGACGAGCAGGTCGTGCCCGGCCGCCGCCGACTGCGCCCAGGTCGCGCCGGGAGACAGGGGCGCGACGCCGTCGACCGGGGCGAACGCCGGCGACGAGTCGAGACCGCCCGGCCCGGCCGCCCGCACCATCGCGTGGCGCTGGGCCGCCAACAGGACGTCCGGGGCGGCCGTCGCCGGGTCGGCGCCGTCGAGGCCCTCGGCGACGTAGCCGGCGACGCGCGCCGCCCGCTGCGGCGAGGAGAGCCCGAGACCGAGCTGGCCGCTCTGCAGGATCGCCCGCCGGAACAGCGGGCGGGCCTCGGGCACGGTCAGCAGGCAGGCGATCGCGTGCGCGCCCGCGGACTGCCCGGCGACGGTGACCTGCGCGGGGTCGCCGCCGAAGGCCCCGATGTGCTCGTGCACCCAGCGCAGGGCGGCCAGCACGTCGAGCAGGCCGAGGTTGCCGTCCGAGACGCCGGGCGCGGCGAGCCAGCCCAGCACCCCGAGCCGGTAGCCGACGCTGACCGTGACGACGTCGCCCTCGGCGACCAGCCGGGACGTGTCGTACCAGGACGTCGACGCTGACCCGATGACGTAGGCGCCGCCGTGCAGCCACACGAGCACCGGGCGCGGGACGCCGTCGGTGAGCGCGGCCGCGGGCGCCCGCACGTCCACGCACAGGCAGTCCTCGTCCTGGACCGCCCCACTTCCAGAGCCCGGGTCGTCGGAGGACGGGCCGGTGACCGCGGCGACGCGCGCCGGCAGCTGTGGGCAGATCGGGCCGGGTTCGACCGCGTCGCGCACCCCGTCCCACGCCGGCGGCGGGCCGGGTGGCGCGAACCGGGCGGCGGTGGCGTAGCGGACGCCGCGGAACGCCACGACGTCCCCGTCGCCCACGACGCCCCTCAGCGATCCCTGGGGGAGGTCGACGGTCGGCTCGACGGTCCTCACCCGAGGTGGTGCTCGACGAGGTGCTCGCCGAGCAGGTCGAGGCCGAAGTCGTGGCCCGGGTCGCGCCAGACCGAGTGCGCGTGGTTGACGCCGCGCTGGGTGTGGTCCCACTCCGCGAGCAGGCGGGGTCCCTGCAGGCGGTAGTAGTGCGGGTCGCCCCGCTGCAGGCCGCCGGCCCAGGCGAAGTGCACGGCGTCGAGCGCGTCCCCGTCGAACCGCGCCCGCTCGCGCTCGACGAGCCCCGGCGGCATCCGGCCGACGTAGGTGTCGAGCAGCGCGCGCAGGATCGACTTCTGCCCGGCGCCGAGATCGGCGCCCGCGATGCCGCGCGGCTGCGCGGTCAGCTCGGTCGCGGCGCGGTCGGCCTCGGTGACGCCGAGCTGGGCCTCGAGCCCGTCGTGCATCGACCACAGGCGGTCCTCGAGACCCTGCTCGAAGTGCCCGCGCCACAGGTCGGGCAGCGGGATCAGCCGGTCGCCGGGGCGGGGCTGCACGCGGTTGGCCCCGATGATGTCGGCGGGCGCGGTCCCGGTGAGGACCGCGCGGGTGCGCTGGTCGGCGTCGAGGGCGTGCAGCAGCTCGCGGGCGGTGTCCTCGACGCCGCCGAGCGGGCGCAGCTCCCGCCCGCCGAGCAGCGGGGAGACCATCGGGTCGGCGCCGAGGAAGCAGGGGCTGCCCGCCACCGCCTCGCCGTCCATCACCAGGTGGTTGACCGACACGTGGTGCCCGCCGAAGCGCCACGACCAGGGGCCGTCGCCGCTCGGGTCGCCGAAGACCCGCAGGTAGTACATGCCCGGGTCGCGGCCGCGGTCGCGGGCGAAGCCGGTGGTGAAACCCTCGGTGCGGTCGAGGACGTTCTCCAGGCCCATGATCGTCGACGCGGAGACGTAGCCGGCCTCGGACAGCCCGGTGGAGAGCAGCCGCATCGCCGCGCGCTGCTGGTGGGGCCGCTGCTGGTGCGTGGTGAGCCCGCCGTGGTCGGTCGGCGTGTAGAACCAGAGCACCCGCTCGGCGTCGGCGGCCTTCGAGCCCGGCCAGTCCCAGACGCCGACGGCGCGCTGCCCGTCGTCGAGGGTGTCGATCCACGCGACGGCCGCCTCGGCCATGGCCGAGGCGACCGTGCGGGGTGTCGCGGGGGACGTCACGTCACTTGATGCGCTGCAGCTGGGTGATGACCAGTCCGTCGGACCCACCGACGAGGTACTCGTCGAGCTTGCCGGCGAACTCCACGAGGTGGCTGTTGCCCAGGTGCGCCTCGAGGTGTCCGGGGCTCTGCCAGTTCTCGTAGAAGACGAACGTGGCCGGGTCGTCGACGGCGACGTGCAGGTCGTAGTTGACGACGCCGTCCTCGGCGAGCGTCGGCTCCACGAGCTGCTCGAGCTCGGCGCGCAGCTCCTGCTCCTTGCCCGGCAGCGCCGTCATCCTGGCGACGACCGTGAGCAGGGTGCGGTCGTTCTCGGTGGGGGTGGGGGTCGGCACGCGAGGCCTCCAGAGTGGTCGACAGCGGCGTCGACAGCCTCCTACCCGCGTGTCGTGCGGGTCACGCGTCCCGGCGCGGCGGGTCGTCCTCGTCGGTCCTCGACCCGGTGCCGTCCTCCTCGTCGGAGATCGACGGCGAGGAGCGCTGGCGCTCGGCGGCGCTGTCGGCGTCCTCGGGCTCGGCGTCGATGACGACGGACTCGTCGTCGTCGTCGTCGCCGGACCCGGACCCGGACCTGCTCCCGGGGTCGCCCACGGGCGCCTCCGCCTCGCCGCCCGACCCCCGGAGATCGGCGGCCCGGGGCGGCGCGGACGACGGCCGGGGCGGCGGCCCGGGCGGGTCCGCCGACGGCGGCGCCGCGGGCGGGGCGGGCGTGTTGGTCAGCGTCCGCGACGCCCGGATCGCCGAGCGCGCCCGGACCTGCTGCACCCCGACCAGCACGCCGCCGAGCGCTAGCGCCAGCACACCGAAGATCACGATGGCGAACACCGTGGCGATCGCCCCGACGACGATCGCCAGGGCGCCCACGATCGCCCAGACCATGCCGATCGTGCGCATGGTCGCGATCGTGGGCGGCGGGTCCGGGGGCTCGGTCACGGCATCGCTTCCTGGGTCACGTCCGATAGCCCGCCTTCTCGGCGCGGTCCAGGGAGGCCTGGACCTCCTTCTCGGCGGCGGCCCGCCCGACCCACTCGTGGCCCTCGACCTTCTTGTCGGGCTCGAGCGCCTTGTAGACCTCGAAGAAGTGCTGGATCTCCATGCGGTGGTACTCGTCGAGGTGGTGGATGTCGCGCAGGTGCTCCAGGCGCGGGTCGTCGCTCGGCACGCAGAGCACCTTGTCGTCGCCGCCGGCCTCGTCGGTCATCCGGAACATCCCGATCGCGCGGCTGCGCACCAGGCAGCCGGGGAACGTCGGCTGCTGGACGAGGACGAGCGCGTCGAGCGGGTCGTCGTCCTGGCCGAGGGTGTTCTCGATGTACCCGTAGTCGGCGGGGTAGCGCGTCGCGGTGAACAGCGTGCGGTCCAGCCGCAGGCGGCCCGACTCATGATCCATCTCGTACTTGTTGCGGCTGCCCTGCGGCACCTCGACCAGCACGTCGAAATCCACGCTGCTCCTCCGGTCCTCGGCGTGTGGGGCCGTCAGTGTCGCGCTCCGCGGGAACACGGGCCACACGGCCCCGGCCCGCGATGACGGACACCCCGACGGGGTACCCGGTTTCCGCGGGGATCAGGAGGTGACGCGGTGGGCATCTCGCGGAGGTTCGACGCCTTCCAGCGCCGTCACCGGTGGCTCGCGCTGCCGATCGCGGTCGTCTACAAGTTCGTCGACGACCAGGGCGCCTACCTGGCCGCGCTGCTGACCTACTACGGGTTCCTGTCGCTGTTCCCGCTGCTGCTGCTCGGCGTGACGGTGCTCGGCTACGTGCTGCACGGCGACCCCGTCGCCCAGCAGGCGGTGCTCTCGTCCGCGCTGCGCAACGTGCCGGTGATCGGCGACCAGCTCCGCGGCAACGTGCACGAGTTCAGCGGCAGCACCGCCGGGCTGGTCGTGGGCGTCGTCGTCGCGATCTACGGCGCCCTCGGCGTCACCCAGGCCGCCCAGCACGCGCTCGACGAGGTCTGGGCGGTGCCGCGCGCCGAGCGCCCGAGCATCTGGGCCGCCTACGCCCGGGGCGCGCTCGTGGTGCTGCTCGTCGGCCTCGGGATGATGCTCACCGCCGCCCTCTCGGCCCTGGCCACCGCGGCCGGCGAGACCACCGGCCTCGGCGCCCTCGGTCGCGGCACGGCCACCGCCGCCGGCGTCGTGGTCAACATCGGCCTGTTCCTCATGGCCTACCACCTGCTGCCGGCCAAGCGGAGCCCCGTGCAGGAGCGCTGGATCGGGGCCGTGGTGGCCGGCGTGACCTGGCAGGTGCTGCTCACGATCGGGACCTGGCTGGTCGGCACGCGGCTGCAGGGTGCCAGCGCCGCCTACGGTTTCTTCGGCATCGTGCTGGGCCTGCTCGCCTGGATCTACCTCGCGGCGTCGGTGTTCGTGCTCTGCGCCGAGCTCGACGCCGTGCTCGCGCGCCGGCTGCTCCCGCGCAGCCTGTTCAGCATGTATCCCGACGACCGCGACACCACGGTCGCCGACCGCCGCGCCTACGCGTCGTACGCCGAGTCCGAGCGGCAGAAGGACCACCAGACCGTCGACGTCACGTTCGACGACCCGCCGCTGGTGCCGGAGCCCCGGCGCTCGGACCAGTCGTCCCCGCGGTGGGCGCCGCCGTCCGATCGAGGGCCCGCCGCCGAGCGACACCCACCACGGCCAGGGTGATCACCTCCAGCAGCGGCGCCGGGAAGCCGAGCGCGACGGTGAGCGCGACGTCGCCGACCGGGGCGAGCACCCCGGCCGCGACGAGCGGCGCGCCGGCCTGCGGGAGCCTCGACCGGCCCCGCTCCCGGTCGCGGCGGGCCACCGGCGTTCGCGGCCAGGGCTTGGCCACCGAGACCCAGGCCTGGAAGGCGACCGCCGACGCCATCGCCGCCGCGCCCGCCACCTGGGAGGCCGGCGCCGGGGTGCCGCCCGCGGCGAGCTCGTCGAGCACCGGGGAGAGGATCGCGATCCCGACGACGAGCTGCACGAGCGTGATCGCCGCCTTGGCCACGAGCCACCAGTGGTGCACCAGCCCCCAGGACGTCGTCCACGCGAGCACGAGCCCGGTGGTCGTCGAGGCGTTGGCGGCGACGGCCAGCAGGAACACGTCGAGGTGGCGCGCGGCGCCGACCGCGGCGCCGGCGAGGGCCGGGTCGGTGCGCGAGAGGCCGAGCAGGATCGCCAGCGCGGCCGCCCCGCTCATCCACGCCGTGGAGCTGACGACGTGCAGCCACACCAGGAGCCGGCGCCAGTGCTTGGTGGTCACGCCGACCAGCGTCGCGATCACGCGGTCGCGGGACATCGGGGACGACCCGGGGACGCCCTCGGCGCGTCGTACGTCGATGGGCGTACGGATCTGATCGCGTGGGACCCGTGTGGAGGCACGGGTCGGGTGGTAGGCCCGATCCGTCCTGGCCGGTCGAACGAAGGAGTCCGCGTGGCCACTGATCGCTACCGGCTCCTCGAGCGCCTCGGGGGGACCGCGAGCCGGGTGTACCGGGCGCGCGACGTCCTGCTGCAGCGCGACGTCGTCGTCAAGTCGTTCCCCGGTGACGACGGCCCGGAGCGGTGGGAGCGCGACGCCCTCCTGCGCGACCGCCTCGGGCCCGGCCGGGCGATGGAGGTGCTCGACGGCGGCCCCGACGGCGCCGAGGGCCCGTTCGTCGTCATGCCGCTCGCCCGCGACGGCAGCCTCGCCGACGCCCGGCGTCCCCACGACCCGGCCTACGCCTCGGTGATCGTCGCCCGTCTCGCCGCCGGGCTGGGCTGCCTGCACCGCCGCGGTGTCGCCCACGGCGCGGTGGCGGCCGACGCCGTGCTGCTCGACCCCGCCCTCGGCCCGCGCTGGACCGGCGACGGCGCCCCGGACCGTGCCGACGCCTCCCCGGAGGACGACGTCACCGCGCTGGCGCAGCTCGCCGTCCTCGCCGCGACGGGCCCGCTCCCGGTGGTCCCCGCGCCGTCCCCCGTCGTCGTCGACGCCGTGCGCGCCCTGGTGCTCGACGCCGGGGACACCGGCGCGCGCGAGCGCCTGCGCGCCGGCCTCGCGGCCCACTCGCTCCGGGGCCGCATCCGCGCGAAGCGCCTCGACTCCCGTCGCGTCTCCACCGGCCGGGGCCGTCCCCGGCGCTCCCGGCTCACCGTCCTGGCGGCGTGCCTCGGTGCGGTGCTCCTCGGCGGCGCGTTCGGCGCCGGCGCGGGCGTGGGCGGCGGCGCGTCGGCGGCCGTGGTGGCCGGGACGATCGGCCAGCCCGTCGTGTTCGACCCGGCGCCCGCCCGCGCCCCGCTCGTCGTGCTGCCCGCGGACCCCGCGCCCGCCGAGGTGGCCCCGGCGCCGGCCGAGAGCCGCGCCGGCGGGGGCGGCTCGTCGGCCTCGGGGCCGCGGGCGACGTCCGCGGTGCGGTCGGAGAGCCGTTCCGGGGCCCGCAGCGAGCCGCGGTCCGAGCGCTCCGCGCCCGACACGGAGTCCGACGCGAGCGCCACGGACGACGAGGCGGATGCCGACGACTCGGCCGACCCCGACTCCGCCGCTGACTCCGCCACCGACTCCGACTCCGACGACACGGGGTCCGAGAGCTCCGGACAGCCGGACGACGACAGCAGCGACCACGACGGCGCGGAGAAGAAGGACGTGAAGCGCGGGCTGGTCGGCGGCCTGCTCGACGTGGTGCTGTAGCGCCCGGACCCCGCACGCACGACGGCCCGCGTCCCCGGTGGGGGCGCGGGCCGTTGTCGGTCCGTCAGCCGGTGCTGCGGCGCTCGGGCGTCAGGCCTGCTTGATGGCCGAGACGTCGAACTCGAGGCCGACCTTCTCGGAGACGAGCACGCCGCCGGTCTCGAGGGCGGCGTTGAAGGTGATGCCCCAGTCCTTGCGGTTGATCGAGGTGGAGCCCTCGAAGCCGGCGCGGACGTTGCCGAACGGGTCCTTGGCGAGGCCGGTGAACTCGAACGGGACGGTCACGGACTTGGTGACGTCGCGGATCGTCAGGTCGCCGGTGATGTTGAAGGTGTCGCCGTCCTGCTCGACCGAGGTCGAACGGAAGGTGATCTCCGGGTAGACGTTCACGGCGAGGAAGTCGTCGCCCTGGACGTGGCCGTCGCGCTGCTCCTGACCGGTGTTCAGGCTGTTGGCGGCGATGATGATCTCGGTCGACGACAGCGCGGCGTCCGCGCCGATCGAGGCGGTGCCGCGGAACTCGCCGAACGAGCCGCGGACCTTCGTGACCATGGCGTGGCGAGCGGTGAAACCGATGCGCGTGTGCGCGGGGTCGATCTGGTAGTCGCCCGCGAGCTCGAGGGTCGGCGCTGCGGTCTCGGTCATGTCGTCCTCCGTGGGACTTGAAGCATCAACTTTCAAGGTAGAGCGTAGCACCGTCAGTTGAGGCGTCAACTATTGGGCAGGGGTGTGACAGGGGTCTCGCCGTGGGCGGGCGTCAGGCGACGGCGCCGAGGTCCCCGTCGCCGACGACGACCGGGCCGTCCCAGCGCGCGGTGAGCGCGCCGGCGAAGGCCTCCGCGCCGGCGCCGCGGACCTGCACGATCAGCCGGTCGCCGGCCAGACCCGTGGCGCTGCGCGCGAAGCGGGCGATCGCGTCGGGCTCCCACGCCGCGGGCACGACGCCGACGGCCACGCGCACGGAGGTGGTCGCGAGCAGGACGGCGAGCGCCTGCGCGGTCGCGGGCCAGTGGTGGCGCGCGGGGGCGTCCTCCGCGCCGGACGGGATCACGACGACCGCGACCCCGTCGGCCTCGGCGGCGCGGGCTCGGTCGAGCATCGCGTCGAGGTCGCGGGATCCGCCCGCCGGGGTGACGAGGCCGTGGTCGATCCGGTCGAGGTGGACGACGCGGGGCGGGGCGAGGGTCACGGTGCTGGGCTCCAGAGCGGGGGTCGCGGACGGACGCACGAGAAGGCATCCACCCGGAGGGGATGCTCAGGTGGCCCGGCGACAGCGCTCGTCGAAGGCGTCGTACCGACGGCTCGGCCAGAACGGCTCGAGCGTCTCCCCGGTCATGCGCGCGAGTCTGCCCCCGGCCCCGGGGAGGGACAAGCGTTACCTTCGCCTCATGGAGCAGGCCGATCTCAAGCCCCGCAGCCGCGACGTCACCGACGGGATGGAGCGGGCCGCGGCCCGCGGCATGCTGCGCGCGGTCGGGATGCGCGACGACGACTTCGCCAAGCCGCAGATCGGCATCGCGTCGTCGTGGAACGAGATCACCCCGTGCAACCTGTCGCTCGACCGCCTGGCCACCGCGGCCAAGGAGGGCGTGCACCGCGCCGGCGGGTTCCCGATGGAGTTCGGGACGATCTCGGTGTCCGACGGGATCTCGATGGGTCACGTCGGCATGCACTACTCGCTGGTGAGCCGCGAGGTCATCGCCGACTCGGTGGAGACGGTCGTGTCCGCCGAGCGGCTCGACGCCACGGTCACGCTCGCCGGCTGCGACAAGTCGCTGCCCGGGATGCTCATGGCCGCGGCGCGCCTGGACCTCGCGTCGGTGTTCCTCTACGCCGGCTCGATCATGCCGGGCACGGTGGACGGCAAGGAGGTGTCGATCATCGACGCCTTCGAGGCCGTCGGCGCCTGCGCCCGCGGGCTGATCAGTCGCGAGAAGGTCGACGAGATCGAGCGCGCGATCTGCCCGGGCGAGGGCGCCTGCGGCGGCATGTACACCGCCAACACCATGGCCTGTGCCGCCGAGGCGATGGGCATGGCGCTGCCCGGGTCGTCGTCGCCGCCCTCGGCCGACCGCCGCCGCGACGGCTTCGCCCGGGCCTCCGGCGAGGCCGTGGTCGGCATGCTGTCGCGCGGGCACACCGCCCGCGACATCATGACCCGCGAGGCGTTCGAGAACGCGATCGCGATCATCATGGCGTTCGGCGGATCGACCAACGCCGTCCTGCACCTGCTCGCGATCGCGCGCGAGGCCGGCGTCGAGCTCGAGCTCGACGACTTCAACCGCATCGGCGACAAGGTCCCCCACCTCGCCGACGTCAAGCCGTTCGGGCGCTGGATGATGAACACCGTCGACCGCGTCGGCGGCGTCCCGGTGGTCATGAAGGCGCTGCTCGACGCCGGGCTGGTCCACGGCGACTGCCTGACGGTCACCGGCCGGACGGTCGCGGAGAACCTCGAGGACCTGCGCCCCGAGGGCCTCGACGGCGAGATCCTGCGCCCGCTGTCCAACCCCATCCACCCCACCGGCGGGCTGACGATCCTGCGCGGCTCGCTCGCCCCTGACGGCGCCGTGGTGAAGTCCGCGGGCTTCGACACCGCCTCGTTCGAGGGCACCGCGCGGGTGTTCGACGGCGAGCAGGGCGCGATGGACGCCGTCGAGTCGTCCGGTCCGGACGGGCTGCAGCCCGGCGACGTCGTCGTCATCCGCAACGAGGGCCCGCGCGGCGGCCCGGGGATGCGCGAGATGCTCGCGGTCACCGGCGCGATCAAGGGCGCCGGGCTCGGCAAGGACGTCCTGCTGCTCACCGACGGCCGCTTCTCCGGCGGCACGACCGGGCTCTGCGTGGGCCACGTCGCGCCCGAGGCCGACCACGGCGGACCGATCGCGTTCGTCCGCGACGGCGACCGCATCCGGCTCGACCTCGCCGCCCGCACCCTCGACCTGCTGGTCTCCGACGAGGAGCTCGCGGCCCGGCGCGAGGGCTGGACGACGCCGCCGCCCAAGCACCGCACCGGCGTGCTCGGCAAGTACGCGCGCCTCGTGGGGTCGGCGGCGCAGGGTGCCGTCGTCGGCTTTGACTGACCTCTTCCGGGCGCCCTTCTCCCAGCTCTCCGTCGGCGACCTCTACGACCTGCTCGCCCTGCGCGTGCGCGTGTTCGTCGTCGAGCAGGAGTGCGCCTTCCAGGAGCTCGACGGCCTCGACGCGCAGGCCGAGCACGTGTGGACGCGCGGGCCGGCGGGGGAGATCGCGGCGTACCTGCGGGTGCTCGGCGAGGGGCCCGACACCCGGCTGGGCCGCATCGTCACCGCGCCCGAGCACCGCAGCACCGGCGCCGGGGCGGCGCTGATGCGCGCGGTGCTCGAGGGCATCGACGGCCCGGTCGTGCTCGGGGCCCAGGTGCGGGCGCAGGGGTTCTACGAGCGGCTCGGCTTCGTCGTCGACGGCCCCGGCTACGACGAGGACGGGATCCCGCACGTGCCCATGCGGCGTTCCCGAGCGCTGCCGGATTCCGAGCGAAGGGCACCTTCGGTCGGGTAGACGGGCGAGGGGCGCCCTTCGCCGGAACGCGGCGCACTCGTCACGCCGGCCCCTCCGAAGATCAGGAGCGCGTCATCGACCCCGGGCGTCGGTCCGATGTGCACCACGTCGCCCCTGATCATCGGGGTGGGTCGGCGCCGGACCCCCAGGTGGTTCACAGCCGCTTCTCAGGAGACGGGCGCAGAGTCGATGACGTGGAACTCCTGCTCATCGTCCTCGTGATCGGCGGCCTGCTCGCCCTCGTGCTCACGCGCGGGCGGGGACGGGCCACGTCCGCCCAGAGCCAGCTGGGCGACGCCGAGGCCGAGGCCCGCCGCTGGTACGAGCGCCTCGGCGGCCAGGTGCTCAGCCTCACGGGCTCCGACGACCCCTCGAAGCAGGCGCTCGCGGACGCCGCCGAGCGCTACACCGCCGCCGGCTCGCAGCTCGAGCAGGCGAGCACCGCGCCGCAGTACCGCCTGGTCTCCGACACCGCGCTCGAGGGCCTCTACTACGTGCGCGCCGCCCGCACGGCCATGGGCATGGACCCCGGCCCGGAGCTCCCCGGCTCGGCCGAGCGGTCGCGCGCCGGGTCGCTGGACGCCGAGCAGTCCGTCGACGTCGAGGGCCGCAGCGTCACCGGCTCGCCGCAGCCCTCGGCGCAGAACAACCACTACTACCCGGGCGGCATGGTCGGCGGCCGTCCCGTGCCCGCCGGCTGGTACTCCGAGCCGTGGTGGAAGCCGATGCTCCTCGGCGGCGTCGGCGCGTTCGGCGGGATGATGGTCGCGAGCGCCCTGTTCTCCGGCTTCGGTGCCGCGGCGGTCGGCGGCGACGCGATGGCCGCCGACATGGGCGGCGGGTTCGACGGTGGCATGGACCCGGGCATGGACCCGGGGATGGACCCCGGCTTCGACGGCGGGGGCTTCGACGGCGGGGGCCTGTTCGGCGACTGGTGACCGGTCAGCGCAGGTGCGGCGCGTCCCACCAGGCGAAGCCCTCGCCCGTCGCCCCCGGCTCGGGGTCGTCGAGCTCGGCGTCGAGCAGCGCCTGCAGGTAGGCCGCGACGGTCGGCGCGAGCACCCGGCGCTCGTCCTCGTCGGGGCCCGCGACCAGCACCTGGCCGATCGTGCCGCCGGGCGGCGGGTCGAGGTCGACCATGAGGTGGTTGCCGCCGCCGTCCTCGGCCAGCGGCCACCACGGCGCCCGCGTGTAGACGCGGTGCACGGGGTCGTCGCCGCGCACGGTGATCATGTCGTCGAAGTCCTCGGGCCGGTACTCGCGGCGGATGTCCGCCCAGCCCTGCCACGCCCGGCTCGCGCCCGCGAGCGACAGGAACTCGTGCCCGGGGAACAGGTTGGTCGCGGGCCCCGTCACCTCGCGCGACGGGATCTGCCCGTCGGCCAGGCGGTAGAGCGCCGCGAGCTCGTCGGGGAGGCCGCCGACGACCTCGCCGGCCGCGGCGATCACGTCCTCGCCCGCCGGCGGGCGCAGCACCGCCCGCGCGTGCCAGCCGCGCGCGTCGAGCCGGTCGACCCAGCGCCACCACAGATCGTCGATCATCGTCTTAGTTTCCGGTGCCCGTGCGGCCGGAGACGACCGACACCCCCCGGGGTCGTACGGGGCCCGTCGATCTCTGGGAGACTGGTGCTGCACAGGGCGCCGCACCGGCGCCCGTGGGTCGTCAGCACTCCGCGCACGACGCGGTCCCCCTCCACGACGGACGGGCCGACGCTCGCGGCCCCCTCGTTCCCCCTCTGGAGAGGTCTCCGACATCCCGACGACGTCTGCTCCCCGTTCCGCTGCGCCCTTCTCCGACCTCGGCTTCCCCGCCGCCGTCGTCGAGGTGCTGGCCGCCCGCGGGATCACCGACCCCACCCCGATCCAGGCCGCCGCGATCCCGGACGCGCTGTCCGGCCGCGACGTGCTCGGCCGGGGCCGTACCGGCAGCGGCAAGACGCTGGCCTTCGGGCTGCCGCTGCTCTCCCGCATCGCCGGCGGGCGCACGGTCACGAAGCGCCCGCGCGCGCTCGTGCTCCTGCCCACCCGTGAGCTCGCGAGCCAGGTCCGCGACGCGCTCGCGCCGCTCGCCGAGGCCCTGGGCCTGCGCCAGACCGTCGTCTACGGCGGCGTCGGCCAGGGCCGCCAGGCCGAGGCACTGCGCCAGGGCGTCGACCTGCTCATCGCCTGCCCCGGGCGCCTCGAGGACCTGCTCGGCCAGGGCCTGCTCGACCTCGACCGCGTCGAGGTCACCGTGCTCGACGAGGCCGACCACATGAGCGACCTCGGCTTCCTGCCCGCCGTGCGCCGCCTGCTGCGCCGCACCCCGCGGGACGGGCAGCGGCTGCTGTTCTCGGCGACGCTCGATGGCGAGGTCGACCGCGTGGTGAAGGAGTTCCTCCACGATCCGGTGACCCACAGCGTCGACACCGCGCAGGAGCCGGTGCCGGACATGACCCACCACGTGTTCACGGTCGCGCCCGCCGACCGCACCGCCGTGGTGCACGAGCTCGCCGCCGGGCAGGGGCGCAGCATGCTGTTCACCCGCACCAAGCACGCGGCGCGCAAGCTGTCCCGCCAGCTCACGGCGGCGGGCATCCCGGCGACCGAGCTGCACGGCAACCTCTCGCAGCCGGCCCGAGACCGGAACCTCGCGGGCTTCGCGTCCGGGGACGTGCGGGTCCTCGTCGCCACCGACATCGCGGCGCGCGGCATCCACGTCGACGACGTCGGCCTCGTCGTGCACGTCGACCCGCCCGCCGAGCACAAGGCGTACACGCACCGCTCCGGGCGCACCGCGCGCGCCGGGTCCGCCGGCGACGTCGTCACGCTCGTGGCACCGGCCGAGCGCTCCGAGGTCGCCTCGATGACGCGCAAGGCCGGCATCAAGCCGAGGACCGCCGACGTCGCGTCCGGCGCGCGCGAGATCCGCGCGCTCGTCGGCGAGCCGGCGCCCCGCGTCGACCCCGAGGACGGGCCGGAGTCGGCGTCGCGCAAGCCGGCGCCGCAGCCCGCGGGCGGGTCGTCGGGTGGCTCCGGCCGGGGCCGGCGGTCCGGCTCGGGTGGCGCGTCGGGGTCCGGCCGCGGGTCCGGTGGGCGGGGTTCCGGCCAGCCTGCGTCCGGCGGGCGTGGTTCCGGCGGGCGTGGTGGCGGTGCCGGGCGCGGCTCCGGTGGTGAGCAGGGGTCCGGTCGTCCCCGCCGCCGCGGCGGCGGCTCGCGCTCGGGCGGCGAGCAGGCGTCGTCGGGCGCCGGCGGCCACGGCACCTCGTCGCACTCCGCGGCGGCGCACTCGGCCCGGTCGACGGCCGGGCGTGGTGGGGGACGCGGCCGCGGTCGCTGACCGGTTTCTCACAGTGCGTAGCCGATCGCTGGGCTGAACGAGTGGTCGCGCTTGCTCTCTGCGGTCGCCGCAGACAACAGTTCCGGCGAACGCACGGCCGTGCGTGATCGTGCTCGTCCGTCGCGGAGGTCGTCGTGGGGAACACCTGGGGCATCTCCGGCCCGGCCTTCCTCGGCATCTACGTCCTGCTCATCGTCGCCTCCGCGGTGGTGGCGCCGGTCCTGGTCCGCCGGCTCGACCGTCGCCACGCTCGCGCCGAGGGTGACGCGCCGGCGACCGACGCCACCGTCGAGGACCTCGCGCTCGTCGCGGGCGGGCCGGCGCGCCTCGTGCAGGCCGCGATCGCCCGGCTCGTCGAGGGCGGGGTGCTGCGGGTGGGCCGCGACCGCCACCTGACGGCGACCGGACGCCCGCCGATCGGCGAGCTCGACGAGGACGTCGTCGACGCGGTGGCCGCCTCGCCGTCGGGCGTCACGCCGATGGGCCTGACGATGCGGATGCGCGGGGCCGCGTCGGTGCGCGACCTGCAGGTGGCGGCGCAGCGGCGCGGCCTCCTCCACGACCCCGCCGCCGTGCAGCGGTGCAAGAACATCGCGTTCCTGGTGGTCGGCGCCGGCGTCGTGCTCGGGCTCGTGCGCCTCGCCGCCGGTGTCGCGCGCGGTGCCTCGGTGTTCTTCCTCGTGGTGCTGCTCGTGCTCGCGGCGTGCGCGGCGCTCCTGGTCGTGGTCGTGTCGACGCACCGGCCGACCCGCAAGGGCACGGCGACCGTGAAGGCCGCGCGGGACACCATGTGGGAGTCGGTGTTCGCCACGCACGGGCGCTCGCTGAGCCCGGCTGCCGCCGCGACGCTCGGCATCGCGGGGATGGTCGCGGTCGGCGGGATGTCGATGTACCCCGACCAGGAGATCGCGGGTCTGCTCGCCGCGCCGACGGGCGGCGGGGGCGGCGGCTACGACGGCGGCGGGTTCGACGGCGGCTCGTCGTGCGGGGGCGGCTCGTCCTGCGGTGGCGGCGGGGGCGGCTGCGGCGGTGGCGGCGGCGGGTGCGGGGGATGACCGTCGTCCCCCGCGGCCCGGAGGGTGTCGGCATCGGCTGGCGCCGCGAGATCGACCTGACCGTCGAGCGGATGGCGGGCGTCGACTTCGTCGAGGCCGTCGCCGAGGACCTGCACGCCGGCGAGCTGCCGACGTCGCTGGCGACGCTCCGGGCCCGCGGGGTGCCGGTGCTGCCGCACGCGGTGTCGCTCTCGCTCGGCGGCGCCGAACCGCTGCGCCACGACCGCGTCGAGCACCTCGCGGCCGTCGCCGACGCCCTCGGCGCGCCGCTCGCGAGCGACCACGTCGCGTTCGTCCGCGCGGGCGGGCTCGAGTCGGGGCACCTGCTGCCGGTGCCGCGGACCCGCGAGGCGCTCGGGGTGCTCGTCGACAACGTCCGCGCGACGCAGGCGGGCCTCGGCGTGCCGCTGGCGCTGGAGAACATCGCGCCGCTGCTCGCGTGGCCGGACGCCGAGATGTCCGAGGGCGCGTTCCTCGCCGAGCTGTGCGAGCGGACCGGTGCCTGGCTGCTGCTCGACGTCGCCAACCTGCACGCGAGCGCCGTGAACCTCGGGCAGGACCCGGAGCAGGTGCTCGACGAGCTGCCCCTCGAGCGCGTCGTGTACGTGCACGCGGCGGGCGGGGTCGAGCGCGACGGCGTCTACCACGACACCCACGCCCACCCGCTGACCGCGCCGGTGCTCGAGCTGCTCGAGGAGCTGTGCGCGCGGCGCCGCCCGCCGGCCGTGCTGCTCGAGCGCGACGACCGCTACCCGCCCGACGACGAGCTGGCCGCCGAGCTCGCGGCGCTGCGGGCGGTCCACGCGCGGGTCCGCGCGTGAGCCGCGAGGACCTGGCGCGGCGGCAGGCGGAGCTGCTCGCGGCGCTGGTGGCCGGCGGACCCGCGCCGTCGGGGGTGGACCCGGCGCGCGTGGCACTCGAGGCCGACGCCCTGCGCGCGAAGCGCCGCCGCGTGCTGGCGCGCCTGCTGCCCGCCGAGGTGCACGACGCTCCGGGGCAGGACCTCGGTCGGCGCCTCGACGCGTGGATCGCCGCGCACCCCCGCCGCGAGGGCACGTCGATGCGCGCCGACACCGACGCCTTCGTCGCCGCCCTCCGCGCCGACGGCGCCTTGCCCCGGGGTCTGCGAGCGATGCGGCATCGCTGGCGATCCCATTCAGCACACCGATAGGGCCAGGCTCGCCACATCCTCGCTGACGCGACACGCCGCGGTGGCGAGGCACGGGGTGTTCCAGCGTGGCGGCCACGCTCACGTTCAACGTCAGGAAGTCCGCCAGCTCGATGGCTGACTCGCCGTGGCAGGAGATCTTGCTGCGCATGGAATTGAGCGCGCTCGACTCATGTTGAGTGAGTCGAAGGCCCGCAAGGACGGGCCGCCTTCGTTCATCGAGGAGGAACCACCATGAGCACTCTCGTTCCCTGGGGCCCGCGCTTCGCCGATCCGTTCGCCGTCGCCGACGCCCTGTTCCGCCGCCCGGCCCCGAGCCGCCCTCAGGCCTTCTACGCGCCGACCACCGACGTGGTGCGCGACGGCGACGACGCGGTCGTGCGCCTCGAGCTCCCGGGCGTGGACGTCGCGAAGGACGTGACCGTCGACGTCGACGGCCACCGCCTGACCGTGCGGGGCGAGCGCCGTGACGAGCAGTCCGGCGAGGGCTGGCGTGAGAGCCGCCGCGGCTCGTTCCGCCGGAGCTTCACGCTGCCGCAGCACGTCGACGCCGACGCGGTGAGCGCTTCCTACGACGCCGGGGTCCTGACCCTGCGCGTCGTCGGCGCCCACGCCGAGCCCGTCGAGCCCGGTGCCCAGCGCATCGCCATCGACGGCATCGCCCCGCCGGAGGAGAGCGCCGCGTCCTCGGACGCGACCCCCGAGGCCGGCGAGGCCTCCGAGGACCGCGCCGCCTGACGCGGAACACCCTGACCGACGCCCGCGGGACCACCCGGTCCCGCGGGCGTCGTCGTGTCCGGGCTCGTCGTGCCCGGCGTCGGCGTGTCGCGCGAGCGAGCCTGTGGCGATCCTGGCGTCACATGCCAGCGATGCCGCATCGCTCGTACCCGGATCGCGCGCACCCAGGGCGCTCGCAGCCCATGATCGTGGCGGATTTCCTGACGTTGAGTGTCAGCGTGGCTGCCACGCTGGAACACGCCGGACCTAGCGAGCGCGGCCGTCGCGGACGTCGGCGTAGCGCGAGCGGACCTGGTCGGAGATCGAGGAGTCGGTGACGTCGCGGGTCGTCTCGCGCGCCACGGTCCAGCCCGGTTCCTCGCCGTGCAGCGCCCAGGCGGCCTGGCGTGCGGCGCCGAGGGCCACGTACTCCTGCGGCGAGAGCACCTCGACGGGCAGGCCCAGCACGTCGGGGGCGAGGTCGGCGACGGCACGCGAGCGCGACCCGCCGCCGATGAGCAGGGCGCGGCGGGCCGGGACGCCCTGGTCGACGAGGGCCTCGACCGCGTCCGCGAGCCCGCACAGCATGCCCTCGACGGTCGCGCGCGCCAGGTTCTCGCGGGTCGCGTTGGCCGTGGTCAGCCCGACGTAGCGGCCCTGCGCGTCCGGGCGGTTGGGCGTGCGCTCGCCGTCGAGGTACGGCAGGAGGGTCAGCCCGTCCGCTCCCGGGGACGCGTCGAGGGCGAGCGCGTCGAAGCCGTCCGGGTCCACGCCGAGCAGGGACGCGCCCGCGCCGAGCACCCGCGCCGCGTTGAGCGTGGCGAGCAGCGGCAGGTAGCCCCCGCGCGCGTCGGCGAACCCGGCGACGAGCCCCGTCGCGTCGGTGGAGGGCCGGTCGTGCCCGGTGAACACCGCGCCCGAGGTGCCGATCGAGATCACGACCTCGCCCGGCGCCGGCCCGATCGCCAGCGCCGCGCCGGCGTTGTCGCCCGTCCCCGCGGAGATCGCGAGCCCGTCCGGCGTGCGCCCGACGACCTCGCCCGGCCCGGCGACCCGCGGCACCGAGAGGCCCCGCCCGAACGCCATCTCGAGCAGGTCGGGGCGGTACTCGCCGGTGACCGTCGACCAGTAGCCAGTGCCCGAGGCGTCGCCGCGGTCGGTGGTCGGCTCGGCGGGCGCGCCGGCGAGGCGCCAGGTCAGCCAGTCGTGCGGCAGCATCACCGTGCGCGCCCGGTCGGCGTTCTCCGGTTCCGCCCGCGACGTCCAGCGCAGCTTGGTGGCGGTGATGCTCGCGACCGGCACGGTGCCGACCGCCTCCGCCCACGCCGCGGCCCCGCCGAGCTCGTCGATCAGGTCCCGCGCGTCGGGCGCCGAGCGCGTGTCGTTCCAGAGCAGGGCGTCGCGCACCGGCTGTCCCGACTCGTCGAGCAGCACCATCCCGTGCTGCTGACCGGCCACGCCGATCGCCGCGACGTCGTCGGTGCCGACCTCGCCGAGCGCGCCCGCGAGCGCGTCCCACCACGCCCGCGGGTCGACCTCCGTGCCGTCGGGATGGGGTCGCCGCGCCTCGCGGACCACGCTCCCGTCCGTGGGATCGACGACGAGGACCTTGGTCGCCTGGGTCGAGGAGTCGACCCCGGCGACGTACGTCGCTGAACGCGCCATGCGCGCAGTATTCCCACGATTAGGGTCCCCCACGTGATCGGCGGGGGGTTCCGGGAGCGGTTCGTCGTCTGCGGCGAGGACATGCTGTCGCTGCGCATGGTCGAGGCGCTGGTCAGCCAGGGACCGCGGGGGACGACGGACGTCGTCGTGCTCACCGCACCGGGCGGGGCGGTCGTCGAGCGTCTGCGCGCCCTGCGCGGGGTCGAGGTCGTCGAGGTCGCCGAGCCGGACGACGAGGCCTTCGAGGCCGCGTCCGTCGGGGAGGCGACCTCGGTCGCGCTCGTGCACCGCGACGACGTCGTCAACATCCACCGCGCGCTGCGCGTCCAGGAGCTCGCCCCGGCCACCCGGCTCGTCGTGCGCCTGCACGCCCCCGCGCTCTCGGGGCGCATCCGGATGCTCCTGCCGACGGCCACCGTGCTCTCCGTGTCGGCGACCGCCGCGCCGGCCTTCGTCACGGCCGCGGTCGGCACCAGCACGCGCCAGTCGGTCGACCTGCCCGGCCAGCCGATGGTCGTCGCCGACCGCGCGGGCGTGCGCCCCGGGCTCGTCGTCTGCGGTCTCGCCCGCCGTCCCGACCGCGGCGTCCCCGAGCTCCTGCCGCCCGACGACGACGCCGCCGACCTCGTGCTCGCCCGCGTCCCCGTGCACCGCGAGGGCCGGATCGTCGGCACGCGCCGCGCCCTGTGGCGCCGGGTGCTGACGCGGTGGTGGCGGCGGGCCCGCGCGAGCATGACCCGCTCGCTGGCCCGCGCGACGCTCGCGCTGGTCGGGCTGCTGGTGCTCGGCACGGTCGGGTTCGCGACGTTCGCCGACCTCTCGTGGGGCGACGCGATCTACCTGACGGTGCTCGACACCGCCGGCGCCGCCGACCCGGACACGCATACCTCGACGATCGCCCGTGTGATCCAGGCGCTGGTCACCGTCGTCGGCATCGCGATCATCCCGCTGGTCACCGCGGTGGTCGTCGACGCCGCGGTCAGCGCCCGGTTCGCCGGCACGCCCCAGCGCTCCCGCCCGCGCCGGGGCCACGTCGTCGTGGTCGGGCTGGGCAACGTCGGCGTGCGGGTCGTCGAGCAGCTCCACGAGCGCGGCGTGCCGGTGGTCGCCGTCGACGACGACGAGAGCGCCGGCGTCACCCAGATCCGCCGGATGGGGCTGCCCGTCATCGTCGGCGACACGACGCGGCGCCAGACGCTCGCCGAGGCGTCGGTCGACGACTGCCGCGCGCTCGTCGCCGTCGGCCGCGACGACGTCGCCAACCTCGAGACCGGCCTCGTCGGCCGGTCCCTGCGCTCGCGGCTGCGCGTGGTGCTGCGGCTGCGCGACGACGACCTGGCCCGCCGCGTCGAGCGCACCCTCGAGGTCGCGGTCTCGCGCAGCGTCTCGTTCCTCGCGGCCCCGGCCTTCGCCGCGGCGATGCGCGACCACCAGGTGGTGGCCACCGTGCCCGTCGGGCGCTCGGTGCTCCTGTTCGCCGACGTCCCGGTCGGCCGCAGCGCCCTGCTCGTCGGCCTGCCCGCGACCACCGCCGAGATCGGCGGCGAGATCCGGGTCGTCGGGGTGTTCCGCGGTTCCGGGGCGGACGCGGTGTTCGAGTGTCCGCCCCGGCCGCAGCGCAAGCTCAAGGTCGGCGACCGCCTCGTCGTCGCCGCCACCCGCACCGGGCTCGTCGACGTGCACGCCCGCTGCGCCGCCCGCATCTCCCTGTGATTGTCCTTCGTTGGTACCGCGCGATATCGTTCGAGGACCAACCGCGAGCGACGGGAGAGCGACCATGAGCACGGAGACCCTGAGCGTCACGCGGCGCATCGACGCGCCGGCCGGGACGGTCTTCGCGGTCCTCGCCGATCCGGCGAGCCACGCCGCGATCGACGGCACGGGCTGGGTCCGCGAGCCCCTCGAGCAGGAGCCGATCACGGGCGTCGGCCAGGTCTTCGGCATGGGCATGTTCCACAGCAACCACCCCGACGGCGACTACCGGATGCACAACCGCGTCGAGGTCTACGAGCCGTCGCGGGCCCTGGCCTGGCAGCCCGGGCAGTACGGCCCGGACGGCGAGATCGGCTACGGCGGCTGGACGTGGCGCTACGACCTGGAGACCGACGGCGCCGGCAGCCGTGTGACGCTGACCTACGACTGGTCGGCGGTCCCCGCGTTCCTCCGCGAGCACATCAGCTTCCCGCCGTTCGGCGACGAGCACCTCGAGAACTCGCTGGCACACCTGGCGGGCCTCGCCGAGGGTTAGGGAGGACAGCCGCACGACTCCCGGATCCGCAGCTGCGGGGCGATCCGCCGGGTGCTCGGCGGCGTGCCGGGGTCGCTGATCCGCGCCAGCAGCAGGCGCACGGCGGTCGTCGCGATCTCGTCGAAGGGCTGGGCGACGACGGTCAGGCGCGGCGAGAGGAGATCCGCCCAGGGGAAGTCGTCGAACGCGGCGACGGCGACGTCGCACGGCACCACCAGGCCCGCCTCGCGCAGCGCCTGCAGCATGCCGATGGCCATGCTGTTGTTGCCGGCGACGATCGCGGTGGGCGGGTCGCGGAGGGCCAGCAGCTGCCGCACCGCCGCCCGGGACGTCTCGGTGACCGACGCGCCGCTGACCTCCAGCTCGGGGTCGATCGGCAGGCCGCGCGCGCTGAGCGCGTCGCGGTGCCCGTCGCGGCGCTCGATGGTGGTGGCGAGCCCGTCGAGGCCGGTGATCAGCGCGATCCGCGTGTGGCCGTGGTCGGCGAGGTGGCCGGTCAGCGCCGCGGTGGCCTCGCGGTTCTCGGTGCCGACCTGGTCGTGCGCCGGGTCGATCAGCCGGTCGAGCAGCACGGTCGGCACCTCGTGGCGCCGGAGGTAGGCGAGCGCCTCGTCCGGCCGCGCCGAGGGTGCGAGCACCATGCCGTCGACGCGGTGGTGGTGCAGGCGCGTGACGACGGTCAGCTCGTAGTCCGGGTCCTCGTGCGGGTCGACCAGCAGCAGCGTGTAGCCGGCCGCCGCGGCCGCGTTCTCGGCGGCGGACAGCAGCTCGCCGAAGTACGGGTTGGAGATGGCCGAGAGGACCAGCCCCATCGTCGTGGTGCGCGCCGTGGCCAGCGACCGGGCCACCGTGTTCGGCGTGTAGTGGGTGGCCGCGACGGCCGAGAGGACCAGCTCACGCGTCCGCGCGCGCACCGGCCGGGTGCCGTTGAGGACGTGCGAGACCGTGGCCGTGGAGACGCCGGCCATGCGCGCGACGTCCGCCATCGTGACCATGCCGACTCCCGTCCTCCGACGACGTCTGCCTGACGGCGCGCGTTCGCTGGGGAGTTTGTACCCCCACCCGGCCCGTCGGCGCTCCTCCCGAAACTGACGCGGTTAAGCGCTTGCACGTCACGGAGCGCAGCTTTACGGTCACCCCACCGCACGTGGCACACATCACGGTCGAGCGCGCGGGACTTCTCGGAACGGGCGGACACGGCGTGGCGGGAGGCGCGATGCGCGGGGCGGCGCGACGGGGACGGACCCGACTGCCGGCGGTGCTCGGAGCGGTGGTGGCGACCCTCGGACTCCTCGCCGGCTGCTCCGGCGCGGGGGCGCTCGGGAGCGCGGAGGGCGTCGAGACCGTCACGGTCGCGATCGTGTCCAACCCGCAGATGGAGGACGCGATCTCGCTCGCGCCGGAGTTCGAGGCGGAGCATCCCGGCATCCGGCTGCGGTTCGTCTCGCTGTCGGAGAACGAGGCCCGCGCCAAGATCACCGCGTCGGTGGCCACGGGCGGCGGCGAGTTCGACATCGTCATGATCTCGAACTACGAGACGCCGCAGTGGGCGCAGAACGGCTGGCTCACGAACCTCGAGCCCTACATGGCCGCGACCCCGGGCTACGACCGCGCCGACTTCATCCCCACCGTGCGCGACTCGCTGTCCTACGAGGGCCAGATGTACTCGGTGCCGTTCTACGGCGAGTCGTCGTTCCTCATGTACCGCAAGGACCTCTTCGAGCAGGCCGGCATCCAGATGCCCGCGCAGCCGACCTGGCAGCAGGTCGCGCAGTACGCGGCGCAGCTCGACAAGGGACCCGGCCAGCAGCGCGGCATCTGCCTGCGCGGCAAGCCGGGCTGGGGCGAGGTCATGGCCCCGCTCGACACGGTCATCAACACCTTCGGCGGGCGCTGGTACGACCCGCAGTGGCAGGCGCAGCTCACCTCGCCCGAGGTGAAGGGCGCGGTGCAGTTCTACGTCGACCTGGTGCGCGAGCACGGCCAGCCCGGTGCCTCGCAGTCCGGCTTCTCGGAGTGCGCCACGCAGTTCGGCCAGGGCGAGGTCGCCATGTGGTACGACGCGACGTCGGCCGCGGGCACGGTCGAGGACCCCGCGGAGTCCACGGTCGCCGGCAAGATCGGCTACGCGCCGGCGCCGACCGTCGCGACGCCGTCCTCGGGCTGGCTCTACACCTGGTCGCTCGGCATCCCGCAGACCTCGCCGCGCAAGGACGCGGCCTGGCAGTTCATGTCCTGGATGACCAGCAAGGAGTACATCCAGCGGGCCGGCAACGACCCCGAGATCGGGTGGACGTCGATCCCGCCCGGGTCGCGCCAGTCGACCTACCAGATCCCCCAGTACCAGCAGGTGGCCAACGCGTACGCGCCGCTGATCCTCGACGGCCTGCAGCGGGCCAACCCGCAGCAGCCGACCGTGCAGCCGGTCCCGTACCAGGGCGTGCAGTTCGTGCGCATCCCGGAGTTCCAGGACCTCGGCACCCGGGTCAGCCAGCAGGTCAGCGCCGCGATCGCCGGACAGATCACCGTCGACGAGGCCCTCGAGCAGTCCCAGAACTACGCGGAGACGGTGGGGGAGAGCTACCAGCGATGAGCGACACGAAGCGAAGCGGAGCTGGAGCCCACCGATGACAGCAACCCTGGAAGAACGCCCCGCCGCGCCGGAGAACGCGGGCGGCAAGCCGGCGATCGACAAGGCCGAGGGGTGGCGGCGGCGCGGTCCGCTGCTCCCGGCGCTGATCTTCACGATCATCGTCACGCAGATCCCGTTCATCCTGACGCTCTACTACTCGCTGCAGTCGTGGAACCTGGTCCGGCCGGGCTCGCAGGAGTTCGTCTGGTTCTCGAACTACGGCGACGTCTTCGCCGACAGCCAGTTCCGGACGGTCGCGCTCAACACCGTGATCATGACGCTCGGCTCGGTGCTGATCGCGGTGGTCCTCGGCCTCCTGCTGGCGCTGCTGCTCAACCGGCAGTTCGCCGGCCGCGGGATCGTGCGCACGCTGCTCATCACGCCGTTCCTCATCACCCCGGTGGCGGCGGCGCTGCTGTGGAAGACGGTGCTGCTCGACCCGACGCTCGGTCTGATCAACTTCGTGCTGACGCCGTTCGGGGGGTCGGGCACGGAGTGGATCAGCCAGTTCCCCCTGGCGTCGGTGATGGCCGCGCTGATCTGGCAGTGGACGCCGTTCATGATGCTGCTGCTGCTCGCGGGCCTGCAGAGCATGCCGACCGACCAGCTGGAGGCGGCGCGCGTCGACGGCGCGAGCGCCTGGTCGACGTTCCGGGAACTGACGCTGCCGCACCTGCGGCGGTTCATCGAGCTGGGCGTCGTGCTCGGCACGATCTACCTGGTCAACATCTTCGACCAGGTCTACATGATGACCCAGGGCGGACCGGGCGTGGCCAGCGCGAACCTGCCGTTCTACATCTACCAGCGGGCGTTCCTGGGCTTCGACATCGGGCAGTCGGCGGCGATGGGCGTGGTCGTGGTGATCCTGACCTTGATCGCGGCGAACTTCGCCCTGCGCCTGATCTTCCGGTCGTTCAGTGGAGAGCAGGAGGCGGCCTGATGGCGGTCACGACGAGCACTCCACCCGACACGCAGGAGCCGGCGGCGCCGCCCGAGCCCCGGCGCCAGAAGCGCAGCGCCGCCAACGTGTGGCTGGGCGTCGTCGCCTGGATCGTGGGCATCGCGTTCTTCTTCCCGGTGTTCTGGATGGTGCTGACCTCCTTCAAGCAGGAGACCGACGCCTACACCACGACACCGAAGATCATCTTCGAGCCGACGCTGGAGCAGTACGAGGGCGTCTTCTCGGCCGGCGTCGGGCCGTACCTCGTGAACTCGGTGATCGCGACGGTGTTCTCGACGCTGCTCGTGCTGCTGCTGGGGATCCCGGCGGCGTTCGCCGTGTCGCTGCGCCCGGTGAAGAAGACGCAGGACGTCCTGTTCTTCTTCATCTCGACCAAGATGCTGCCGGTGGTCGCGGTGATCGTGCCGATCTACGTCGTGGTCAACCAGATCGGCATGCTCGACAACATCTGGACCCTGGTCGTCCTCTACACGGGCATGAACCTGCCGATCGCGGTGTGGATGATGCGCTCGTTCTTCCTCGAGGTCCCCGGGGAGCTGCTCGAGCAGGCCAGCATCGACGGCGCGCCGCTGTGGCGCACGCTGCGCGAGATCGTGCTGCCGATCATCTCGCCGGGCATCTTCGCCACGGCGCTGATCTGCGTGATCTTCGCGTGGAACGAGTTCTTCTTCGCGGTCAACCTGACCGCGGCCAACGCCGGCACCGTGCCGGTCTTCCTGGTCGGGTTCATCACCTCGGAGGGCCTGTACTGGGCCCAGCTCTCCGCGGCGGCCACGATGGCCGCGCTGCCGGTGGTCATCGCCGGCTGGGTGGCGCAGAACAAGCTGGTGCAGGGCCTGTCGTTCGGTGCGGTCAAGTAGGACAAGGGGAGCAGAACAGTGGCCGAAGTGGTGTTCGACCAGGCCTCGCGCATCTACACCCCGGGCGCGAAGCCGGCCGTCGACAGACTGGACCTGACCGTCGCCGACGGCGACCTCGTCGTCCTCGTCGGGCCCTCGGGCTCGGGGAAGTCGACGGCGCTGCGGATGCTGGCCGGGCTCGAGCCGATCGACGCGGGCTCGGTGCGCATCGACGGGCGCGACGTCGTCGACGTGCCGTCGAAGGACCGGGACATCGCGATGGTGTTCCAGAACTACGCGCTCTACCCGTCGAAGACGGTCGCGGAGAACATGGCGTTCCCGCTCAAGATGCGCGGGATGGACAAGGACGAGCGCGCCCAGCGGGTGCGCCAGGCCGCCGAGATGCTGGGGCTCACCGAGTACCTCGACCGCAAGCCCAAGGCGCTCTCCGGCGGTCAGCGCCAGCGCGTCGCCATGGGCCGCGCGATCGTGCGCGAGCCGCAGGTCTTCCTCATGGACGAGCCGCTGTCGAACCTCGACGCGAAGATGCGCGTGCAGACCCGCGCCCAGATCGCCGAGATGCAGAACCGGCTCGAGGTGTCGACCGTCTACGTCACCCACGACCAGGTCGAGGCGATGACGATGGGCGACAAGGTCGCCGTGCTCGCGAACGGGCAGCTGCAGCAGTACGCGACGCCGCCGGAGCTCTACGACCGGCCGAAGAACGCGTTCGTCGCCGGCTTCATCGGCTCGCCCGCGATGAACCTGCTCGACCTGCCGCGCTCGTCGAGCGGGGTGACGCTCGGCGGGGTCGAGATCCCGCTGCCGCGCGACGTCTCGGACGCCGCCGGCTCGCGCGACAAGCTGACGATCGGCATCCGGCCCGAGGACTGGGTGCTCGAGAGCACCGACGCCGACTCGAGCACGGTGGTCAAGGCCGTCGTCGACGTCGTCGAGGAGCTGGGCAGCGAGTCCTACCTCTACGCCCACCTCGCCGACGACACGTCGACCTCGGTCGTCGTGCGCGGCCCGGGCCGGGTGAAGGTGCGCTTCGGCGACCCGATCGCCGTGCGCCCCAACCCGGACGCCCTGCACGTCTTCGACGCCGAGACGGGCGAGCGGCTGCCGTAGCGGGGCTCAGTACTCGGGCAGGTCGATCGCCGTGGCCGCCGAGGCGACCCAGTGCGCGTCGAAGCCCTCGACGGCCTCCTCGGCGCCCGTCAGCTGGCGGGTCTTCTCGGCGTTGACGAGCGCGAGGTGCTGGTTGGCGTCGACGAAGCCCTGCATGCGCTGCTGGTAGGCACCCGCGCCCGTACCGCGGGCGAGCTCGCCGGCCAGGACGTAGGCGCCGACCATCGCGAGGCTCGTGCCCTGCCCGGACACGGCGGTCGCGCAGTAGGCGGCGTCGCCGACGAGGGCGACGCGCCTGCGTGACCACGACGGCATCCGGATCTGGGTCATGGGCGTCAGGTAGAAGTCGTCGGCGCCCGCCATGCCCGCGAGGATCTCGGGGATGCGCCACCCGCCCGCCGCGAAGGCCTCGGTGACGAGCCGGCGCTGCTGCTCGAGGTCACGGTGGTCGTAGCGCACCTCCGCGTCGGCCCAGCCCATGACGGCCCGGACCTCGGTGTTCCGCCGCGCCGTGTACAGCCCGACCATCGCCTCCGGACGCTGGAGGAACACCTGCCAGCGGTCGAGCCCGAAGGTGTTCGGCAGCGTGAACACCGCCATGTGCTGGCCGAGCGGGTACAGCCGGCCGTCGTCGTCCGGGCCGAACGCCAGCCGGCGCACGGTGGAGAACTGGCCGTCGGCGCCGACGACGAGGTCGACGTCGCGGCGGGCGCCGCTCGCGAGCTCGACGCGCACCCGCGCCCCGGTGTCGTCGATGCCGACGACCCGCTCGCCGTAGAGGTACTCCACGTCGCGGGTCGCGCGGAGCAGGACGTCGACGAGGTCGTCGCGCAGGATCTCGACGTCCGGACCGTCGACCGGCCCGCCGGTCAGCGTCAGCTCGGTGGTGCGCATCAGCTCGGTGCCGTCCTCGTCGACGACGGACATGCCGCGCATGTCGGTGCGCGCGGCGCGCAGCTCGTCGGCGACCCCCATGCGCTCGGCGACGGTCAGGGCCGGGCCGCGGACGTCGACGGCCTGACCGCCGTGCCGTGGCCTCGGCGAGGACTCCACGACGACGGGCGTGAAGCCGTGGTGGCGCAGCCAGTAGGCGGTCGTCGCACCGGCGACGCCGCCGCCGGACACCAGGACGTCGGTCATGGGGGCTCCTCCTCGGATACGGTGTACGAGCAGGGAATCTGCCTCCGAGATCAGGGTCCCTACCGATCTGTCCCGGCACAGGCAGCACAGGGAGGGCACGGTGGACGACGACCTCCCGTCCGCGCGGATCGCCGCGGAGCTGCGCTCCCGGATCGTCGACGGCGACCTCGCCCCGGGCGACCGCCTGCCCTCGACGCGCGCGCTGGCCACCGAGCACCGGGTGGCGCCGTCCACCGCGGCGCGCGCCCTGACGCTGCTGCGCGACCACGGCTGGACACGGACGGTGTCGCGCGTGGGGTCGGTGGTGGCCGAGCCGACGTCGCCGACGGCGCCTCACCGGATGGGCCCCGACGCGACCACCGAGGACGTCGTGGCGGTCGCGATCGCGCTCGCCGACGCCGAGGGGCTCGCGGTGCTCTCGATGCGGCGCGTGGCGGCGACGCTCGGGGTGCCGACGATGTCGCTGTACCGGCTGGTGCGCGGCAAGGACGACCTGCTGGTCCGCATGATCGACGCGGTGTTCGCCGCCGCCGCGCTGCCGTCGGCGCCGGGGCCCTGGCGGGCGCGGCTGGAGGCGCTCGCGCGGCGGCAGTGGCGGATCCACGGCCGGCACCCGTGGCTCGCGCGCGCCCTGTCGCTGAGCCGCCCGCAGGCCTCGCCCGCCCTGCTGCGCCTCGCCGACGCCGAGCTGGCGGCGCTCGAGGAGATCGTCGACGACCCCGTGACGCGCTTCGACCTGCACGTCGTCCTGACCAGCTTCGTGCGCGGCATGGCCGTCGACCTCGCCGCCGAGCTCGACGCCGCGGCCGACACCGGGCTCGACGCCGACACGTGGGCCGACCGCGACCCCGCGCTGCGCGAGGCCCTGCGCCGCCACGGCGGCCCGGCGCTGCGCCGCGTCGGCGACTACCCCTACGACCTGCAGCGCATCTTCGACACGGGCCTCACCACCCTGCTCGACGGGTTCGAGAGGATCGGGCGATGATCCGCAACGTGGTGGTGGGCCGTGTCCGCGAGGGTGTGCCGGCCGAGCAGGTGGAGGCCGCGATCCAGGCGCTGCGCGACCTGACCGTCGAGGGCGTCGACTTCCGCCTCGTCGGGGGCCGGGACCGGGGTCTGCGCGAGGGCAACGCGCACTTCGCGCTGACCGCGGACTTCGTCTCCGAGGAGGCCTACCGGATCTACGACGCCGACCCGGAGCACAACCGCATCCGGCGCGAGCTCTTCGCCCCGATCGCGGAGTCGATCGACCGCATCCAGTTCGCGCTGCCGGACCGATGAAAACCGGTCGTCGGGGGCGATAACGTCCCCACCGTGATCCAGCAGCTCTACGGCTGACGAGCCCCGGCTCCGCCCGTCCTCGTCCACCCTCTTTGCTCCTGGAGTCCTCGATGGCCCACGTCCTCATGGTCGGCGTCGCCGCGCACGGCCACACCAACCCCCACCTGCCCGTGATCGCCGAGCTCGTCCGGCGCGGCCACCGGGTCAGCTACGCGATCCCCGCCACGTTCGCCGACACGGTCGCGGCCACCGGCGCGACGCCGCTGGTCCACACGTCGGTCCTGCCCGACCAGAGTCGGGGCGAGCAGTGGCCGACCGACCCGGTCGCCGGCACCGCGCTCTTCCTCGACGAGGCGGTGCAGTCCCTGCCGCAGATCGCCGAGGCGCTGGGTGACGACGTCCCCGACGTCGCGCTCTACGACATCGGCGGCTACCCGGCGATCGTCATCGCGCGCCGCTTCGGCATCCCCGCCGTGCAGCTCTCCCCGGCGCTGGTCGCCTGGGACGGCTTCGAGACCGACCTCGCCGACGACCTCGCGTTCCGGGACACCGCCGAGTACCGGGCGTACCTCGCGCGGTTCGGCACGTGGCTCGCGGGGCTCGGGATCGACGACGAGCCCGAGCAGTTCGTCGGGCGACCGCGGCGCTCGATCGTCGAGATCCCGCGGGCGCTACAGCCGTTCGCGGACAAGGTCGACGAGACGATCTACACGTTCGTCGGCCCGGACCTCGCGCGGCGCGCGGCGCAGGAGGAGTGGCCGGCCTCGGAGCGCCCGCTCGTCCTCGTGTCGTTCGGGTCGGCGTACCACGACCGGCCCGACACGTTCCGCGCCTGCGTCGAGGCGTTCGCGCCGCTGGGCTGGGAGGTGGTGCTGGCGATCGGCCCGCACATCGACCTCGCGGACCTCGGCGAGCTGCCGGCGACCGTCACCGCGCACCGCTGGGTGCCCCAGCTCGGCGTGCTCGGGCGCGCGAGCGCGTTCGTCACCCACGCCGGCATGGGCGGGTGCTCCGAGGGGCTCTACCAGGGCGTCCCGATGATCGCGATCCCGCAGGGCGTCGACCAGTTCGGCAACGCCGCGCTGCTCGAGCAGCTCGGCGTCGCCCGCACGATCGCGACCGAGGACGCCACGCCCGCGGCGCTGCGCGAGGCCCTCCTCGCGCTCACCTCGTCCGACGACGTCGCGGCGCGCCTCGCCGAGCAGCGCGACGCGATCCGTCGCGCGGGCGGGGCGTCGCGAGCCGCCGACGTCGTGGAGGCCGAGCTGGCGTGAGGGCCGGCGGGGTGGCCCGTCACGCGCGGGCCACCCCGCTCCTCACATCTGGACGACGGCGAGGTGGTTGCCGTCGGGGTCGCGCATCATGAACAGCGTCGGGGCGCCCGGCGCGTCCATGACGTCGTCGACGTCGACCCCGGCGGCCAGCAGGCGCGCGTGCTCGGCGCGCACGTCCGGGGTCTCGACGCCGATGCCGCCACCGCCGGGCTCGTTGCCCATGGGCGGGTTGAGCGCGAGCCGCGCGGCGGAGCCCGGCGGGGCGACCTCGACCCAGCGGTCGGCCTGGTCCTCGCCGAAGCGGGTGTCGCCGCGCAGCTCCCACCCGAGGGTGTCGGTGTAGAAGGCGATGGCGGCGTCCTGGTCGGCGACGGTGAACATGGCGACGCCGATGTTGGTGACGGTGGTGGCGGTGGACGCGGTCATCGGGTGCTCCTTCGTCGGGACCCGTCGTACGGTAGAGCGACCACGTGATCCTGAACAAGGACTACGTTGGGTGCTCGTCCGGCTCCGCGCCGTCGCCACCGACCCTCAGGCCACGCCCTCGGGGGCGGCGCCCCCGACCTGCACGCCGTCGGCGGTGATCTTCTCGATCTCGGCGAGGTCGTCGCTGGTCAGCCGCACGTCGACCGCGGCCAGCGAGCGCTCGATGTTGCGCTCCGAGCGGGCGCCGACGATCGCGACGTCGATGCCCTCCTGCGCGAGGACCCAGGCGATCGCGAGCTGGGAGACCTCGCAGCCCTTGTCGGCCGCGAACGACTTCAGCCGCTCGACGACCTCGAGGTTCGTGCGGAGGTCCTCCCCGCGGAACGCCGAGGACTGGGAGCGCCAGTCGTCGTCCTCGAAGGTGGAGTCGGTGGTCAGGGTGCCGGTGAGCAGCCCCGAGCCGAGCGGGCTGTAGACCAGCGTGCCGATGTCGTTCCGGCGCACGTAGGGCAGGACGTCGTCCTCGATGCCCCGGCGGAACAGGTGGTACGGCGGCTGCAGCGTCTCCACCGGCCGCTTCGTGTCGAAGGCGGCCATCTGGTCGGCGTCGTAGTTCGACACCCCGACGTGGCGGATCTTGCCCTCGTCGACCAGCTCCTGGAGGTAGCCGGCGGTGTCGGCGAACGGCGTGTCCGTGTCGGGCCAGTGCACCTGGTAGAGGTCGATGTGGTCGATCTTCATGGCCTTGAGCGAGGACTCGACGCCGCTGCGCAGCCATTCGCGCCGCGAGTCGCGGGGGCGGTCGGTCCCGGGGTTGATGCCGCCCTTGGTGGCGATGACGACCGAGTCCCGGTCGCGGTCCAGCTCGCCGCGCAGCGCGTTGGCGAGGACCTCCTCGGCCTGCCCGAACCCGTAGGCCTGCGCGGTGTCGAAGAAGTTCACGCCCAGGTCCAGCGCGTGGCGGATGGCGCGCTGGGCCTGGTCGGCGTCGTAGGAACCCCACTCGCCCGAGACCTGCCACGTCCCGAACGCGATGCGCGACACCTGCAGATCCGTCTTGCCCAGCCTCGTGGTCTCCATACGGGTCGCGTACCCGGTGCGCCCGCGGCGAACCGGCCGCCGCTAGCCCGAGATGTAGGCCTCGAGCTGGTCGCGGTGCTCCTCGAGCTGGTCGATCCGGCTCTTGACCACGTCGCCGATGCTGACGATCCCGGCCAGGCGGTCCTGGTCGTCGACCACCGGGATGTGCCGGATGCGCCGCTCGGTCATGGTGCGGCTCAGCGCCTGGAGCTCGTCGCCGCGGCGGCACGTCGCCACCACCGTCGTCATGATCTCCGCGATCGGCACCCCGAGGAGCTCGGCGCCGCGGGAGTGCAGGTGGCGCACCACGTCGCGCTCCGAGACGATCCCGGCGATCCGGTCGCCCTCGACGACGACGGCGGCGCCGACGTTGCGCTCGGCGAGCACCGAGAGCAGCTGCGAGATCGGGGCGTCGGGCGGGACGGTGAGCACCGCCGTGCCCTTCCGTGCGAGCAGGTCCGCGATGCGCATGCCGGCCCCCTTCGTCGGGTTCGGATCGTGACGAATATGACAGGCACCGTCCGGGTTCGGCCAGACCCGGACGGTCACTGTCGCCCCACGAGCACCGCGACCACCAGAAGGGGGACGGTCAGGGCGGCGACCAGCACCGGGAGCGCGAATCCGACCGATCCCGCGGCGATCGCGGCGAGCACCCCGAGCGCGACGGCCTCCGAGCCGAGCCCGGCCACCGACGTCACGGTGGCGCGCGCGTCGCCCTCGACGGCGTCCTGCACCCGGGTCTCGACGACGACCAGGAGCATCTGGAGCACGCCCCAGCCGACGGCGATCAGCGCGAACCCCGGACCCAGCGGCAGCAGGGCCCCGGCGCCGACCGCGACGGCCGCGAGCCCCAGGAGCCCGCCCAGCACCGGCCCGCGCGCCCGGGCGACCCGCCCCGCGAGGGCGGCGCACACCGACTCGGCGATGCCGACGCCGGTCAGCGCGAGCGCGGCCACCGCCGGCGTCGCCCCGTGCGCGGCGGCGAGCAGGGGCAGGTACTCGTCGAGCGCCATGAGGCCGGTGAGCAGGGCCGTGGTGATCACGGCCCGGCGCAGCAGGGCGGTCCGCGAGACCTCGCCGACGCCCTCGCGCAGCGTCGCCCACCAGTCGGCGAGCGCGTGCCGGGCCGTGCCGCGGACCCGTCGCGGGCGCTCCTCCTCGGGCAGCGTCAGCGCGAGGGCCGCGCCGGCCAGCGAGGCGCCGGCCCCGACGAGACCGGGCAGCACGTAGCCCCCGACCGGGACCAGCGGCGCGGCGAGCGCGGTCGCCCCGAGCGTGGCGGCGAGGTAGCCGGCGCGGGCGCGGCCCATGAGCGTCGCGTACCGCCCGGTCGCGTCCCACCGGGCGAGCGCGTCGTACGTCAGCGCCTCGAGGGTGCCGGAGCTCATCGCGCCCGCCACGCCCCAGAGCACGAAGCCGACCGCGAACACCGGCGTGCTCGGGACCAGGACCCACAGCGCGAACGCCGCGGCCGACAGGGCGCCCGAGGCCGCGAGCATCCGGGCCCGCGAGCTGACGTCGGCCCAGGCGCCCGAGGGCACCTCGAGGAGCAGCGTGGTCACCGACCACAGCGCGAACAGCGCCGAGATCGCCGCGTCGGACAGGCCGTGGTCGGCGAAGAGCAGGGCGTAGAGCGGGTAGAGCGGCACGAACTGGCCGAGCGCCTCGACGGCGACGACCCGGGCACCGAACCCGCGAGGGACCCGCGTCGGGCGCGGGGTCCCCGGTCAGCGGCGGCGGAAGAGGTTCTGCACGTCCCCGACTCTATGTGAGCGAAATTCCCGGGTATAGCCGGGAATTTCGCTCACGTAGAAGACTGCCGAGCCATGACCGAACCCACCACCCCGTCCGGCGACAACCCCTACGTCGAGCGGGCCTACCGCCTCGGCAGCCCGGACGACGCCCGCGCGCTGTACGACGAGTGGGCGAGCGAGTACGACGCCGACCTCGCCGGGGAGAGCCAGGGCTACGTCGCCCCGGTCCTCGCCGCCGAGACCGTCGTGCGCGTCGCCGGCCCCGACGTCACCGTGCTCGACGCCGGCTGCGGCACGGGTCTGGTCGGGGCGGCGCTCGCCGAGCGCGGGGTCCGGGTGATCGACGGGATGGACGTCTCCGAGGGCATGCTCGAGCAGGCCCGCGCGACCGGTGCGTACCGCTCGCTGGAGCCCGTCGACCTCACGCAGGCGCTGCCCACGGACGCGGACGTCTACGACGTCGTCGTCTGCGTGGGCACGCTCACGCACGGTCACGTCGGCCCGGCGGTGCTCGCCGAGTTCGCGCGCGTCACCCGGCCCGAGGGGTGGATCGTCGCCACGGTGCTCGACGACGTCTGGGAGTCCGGCGGCTACCGCGCCGAGGTCGACCGCCTCGTCGACGCGGGCACCGTGGCGTTCGTGTCGGCGGAGCTCGCGCCCTACCGCAGCGGGGTCGGCGTCGAGGCGCGGATGCTGGTGCTCACCGCCCGCTGAGGGATAGAACGGGGCCATGACCAACGACGAGCCCGAGATCCTCTGGCGACCCGACGAGACGACGGTGCGGGACGCGCGGATCACGGCGTTCGCGCAGCGGGCGGCCTCGGAGCACGGGGTGACGGTCGACACGTACGAGCAGCTCTGGGCATGGTCGACGTCCGATCCGCGCGCCTTCTGGGGGACCGCCGTCGACTTCCTCGGCGTGCGCTTCCACGACGCCCCGCGCGAGGTCCTCGGCGCCGAGACCATGCCGGGCGCGGAATGGTTCCCGGGCTCCACGCTCAACTACGCCGAGCACGCTCTGTGGCCGTCCGAGGGCGGCGCCGACGCCGACCCGGCCATCGTCGCGGTGCGCGAGGACGGGCGCCGGGTCGCGCGGACCTACGGCGAGCTGCGCGCCGACGTCGCCCGCGCGCGGGCCGGCCTCGTCGCGCTCGGCGTGGGCCGCGGCGACCGGGTCGTGGCGCTGTCCCCGAACACCGTGGAGACCCTCGTCGCGTTCCTCGCCGCCGCCTCGCTCGGCGCGACGTGGTCGTCGTGCTCGCCGGACTTCGGGGCGCGCGCCGTCGTCGACCGCTTCGCGCAGATCGAGCCGTCGGTGCTCGTGGCCGTCGACGGCTACCTCTACAACGGCAAGTCCTACGACATCCGCAGGAACGTCGCCGAGCTGCGCGAGCAGCTGCCGACCCTGCGCGCGGTCGTCGGCGTCGACTACGTCGGCGACGGCGCGTGGTCCGACGGCGACGACGTGCTGCGGTGGTCGGAGTTCACGCAGGACGGCGACGCCCCGCTCGCGGTCGACCCGGTGCCCTTCGAGCACCCGCTGTGGATCCTCTACTCCTCGGGCACCACCGGGCTCCCGAAGGGAATCGTGCACTCGCACGGCGGGATCGTCGTCGAGCACCTCAAGTCCCTGGCCCTCCAGCACGACCTCGGTCCCGGCGACCGGTTCACGTGGTTCACCACCACCGGCTGGATGATGTGGAACCTGCTGATCTCCGGGCTCCTCGTGGGCTCGACGGTGATCGCCTACGACGGCAGCCCGGGCCACCCCGACCTCGACGTCCTCTGGAAGATGGCCGCCGACGAGGGCGTGACGCTGTTCGGGACGTCGGCGTCGTTCGTGCAGTCGTGCCTCAAGGCCGGCCTGCGGCCCAAGGACGCGTTCGACCTGTCGGCGATCCGGGCGGTCGGCTCCACGGGCTCGCCCCTCTCGCCGGAGGGCTTCGACTGGATCCTCGACGCGATCGGCCCCGTGCAGATCGCCTCGGTCTCCGGCGGCACCGACGTCTGCGCCGCGTTCGTGGGCGTCGCCCCCACCGTGCCGGTGTGGCGCGGCGAGATCTCCTGCCGCGCGCTCGGGGCGTCGGTCGAGGCCTACGACCCGCAGGGCAACCCGCTGATCGACGAGGTCGGCGAGCTGGTGATCACCCGGCCGACGCCGTCGATGCCCGTGACGCTGTGGAACGACGCCGACGGCAGCCGCATGCGGGAGTCGTACTTCGAGGACTTCCCCGGCATCTGGCGCCACGGCGACTGGATCAGCATCACCCCGCGCGGCTCGTGCGTCATCCGCGGCCGCAGCGACTCGACGCTCAACCGCGGCGGGGTGCGGATGGGCACCGCCGAGTTCTACGAGGTCGTCGAGTCGTTCGACGAGGTGCTCGACTCGCTGGTCATCGACACCACGGGCCTCGAGGGCGCCCGCGACGGCGGCGAGCTGCTGTGCTTCGTGGTGCTCGCCGAGGGCGTGGCGTTCTCCGACGTCGAGTCGCAGCTCAAGAAGGCCCTGCGCGCCCAGCTCTCCCCGCGCCACGTGCCCGACCGGTTCCTCGTCGTCGACGACGTCCCGCGCACGCTGAACGGGAAGAAGTCCGAGGTCCCGGTCAAGCGCATCCTCGCCGGCACCCCCGCCGAGAAGGCCGTCAGCAAGGACGCGCTGCGCAACCCCGAGGCGCTCGAGAACGTGGTGTCGCGGGCCCGGGGCTAGACGGGCCGGGGCTGGACCGGCGCGGCGACGGCCTCCGAGAGCGTCACGGTCGCGCCGAGCACGCGGCCGTGGTCGTCGCGGCGCGACGAGATCAGGACGTCGAAGAAGCGCGGGCGGGTCGGGGCGTGGCACGGCACCTCGACCCGCGTCGGGGCGGGCAGGTCACCCTCGAGCGCCGCCCGGATGGCCGCGGCGACGACGCCGCTGTGGTCGTCGGTGGCCGCCGCCTCGTCACACAGCGCGAGGAACGACCGGCCGACCCCGGTGCGGGCCGGGTCGCCGCCGTTGGCCAGGCAGAACTCCTCCCACGTCTCGTCCACCCAGACGATCACGCCGTCGGCGTCGAGCAGCGCCGTCTCGACGGGCGGGTCGGCGGGCGCCGGGGGCGGCCCCGAGCACGAGAAGATGATGTCGCGCGCGGCCCGGACGGCGGCGTCGAGCTCGTCGGCCTCCGCCCGCAGCGCGACGCGCGTCGCGCGGTCGGACAGGCTCGCGCGCGCCAGGAGCCGCAGCAGCACCCGCTGGACGCGGTCGAGCGAGCCGGCCATGAGCCGGTGGGCCAGGCGTTCGCTCATCTCCGCGCGGGCGGCGTCGAGAGCGGCGCGGGCGACGTGTCCGGGGATGACGGCGAGATCGCGGTTGGTGATCATCGGTCTCCTCGGCGGACCGGATCGGTGGTGGTGGTCTCCCGACGGAAGACGGCAACGATCGCGCGGAGCACCAGGGACGACAAGCCGAGGCCACGAACCGTGCGTTGTGGGTCCGTCGCGCTCGGTTGACGGCCAGTCTCAGGCGGCGATCTCGGTCAGGTCGTCGGCGTCGGCCAGCGGGGCGCCCGTCTGCTCGCGCACCTCCTCGGCGGTGACGCCCGGCGCGAGCTCGCGCAGGACGAAGCCGCTGGGCGTCACGTCGACCACGGCGAGGTCGGTGATGACGCGCGAGACGACGCCGCGCCCGGTCAGGGGCAGCGAGCAGGACTCGACGAGCTTGGCCGCGCCCTTCTTGGTCACGTGCTCCATCACCACGAGGACGCGGCGGGCGCCGTGGACCAGGTCCATCGCGCCGCCCATGCCCTTGACCATCGCGCCGGGCACCGCCCAGTTGGCGATGTCGCCGGTGACGGCGACCTGCATGGCGCCCAGCACCGCGGTGTCGACCTTGCCGCCGCGGATCATCCCGAACGACAGCGCAGAGTCGAAGAACGAGGCGCCGTCGCGGACGGTGACGGTCTCCTTGCCGGCGTTGATGAGGTCGGGGTCGACCTCGTCCTCGGTCGGGTACGGGCCGACGCCGAGCAGCCCGTTCTCCGAGTGCAGCAGCACGTCGACGCCCTCGGGCAGGTGGTTCGGGATCAGCGTCGGGAGCCCGATGCCGAGGTTGACGTAGGTGCCGTGGGTCAGCTCGCGCGCGGCGCGGGCGGCCATCTGCTCGCGGGTGAGGCTCACGAGTTCTCCCGTGTCGTGCGCTTCTCGATGTGCTTGGTGGTGATCTGCTCGCCGGTCAGCTCGACGACGCGGTGCACGAAGATGCCGGGCACGTGGACGTCGTCGGGGTCGATCTCGCCGGGCTCGACGAGCTCCTCGACCTCGGCGATCGTCGTGCGCCCGGCCATCGCCGCGAGCGGGTTGAAGTTCCGCGCCGAGCGGTGGAAGACGAGGTTGCCGTGCCGGTCGCCCTTCGCGGCGCGGACCAGGCCGAAGTCGCAGACCAGGGAGAGCTCGAGGACGAACGGGACGCGCTGACCATCGACGTCGAACTCCCGCACCTCCTTGGGCGGCGAGGTCACCGCGACCGAGCCGTCCGCGGCGTAGCGCCACGGCATCTCGCCGTCGGCGACCCAGGTGCCGACCCCGGCCGGGGTGTAGAACGCCGGGATCCCCGAGCCGGCGGCGCGCAGGCGCTCGGCCAGCGTGCCCTGCGGGGTCAGCTCGACCTCGAGCTCGCCGGCGAGGTACTGCCGGCCGAACTCCTTGTTCTCGCCGATGTAGGACGCGACGACACGGGCGATGCGGTGCTGCTCGAGCAGGATGCCCAGGCCCCAGCCGTCGGTGCCGCAGTTGTTCGACGCGACGTGCAGGTCGGTCGCCGAGCCCCGCGACAGCGCGTCGATGAGCACGATCGGCACGCCGGACAGGCCGAACCCGCCGACCGCCAGCGACGCCCCGTCGGTGATGTCGGCGACGGCCTCGTCGGCCGAGGCGACGGTCTTGTCGATCGTCATGACGCTCCCTTCGCGTGCTCGCGCAGCAGCGGCGTCACGACGTCGGGTCGCTGGAACGAGGCCAGGTGCGCGGCGTTGGTGACGGTCTCGAGGCGCGCGCCCGGGATGCCGTCGGCGAGGATCTGCTGGTTCTCGGGCGGGGTCGCCGGGTCCTCGACGCCGCCGACCACGAGCGTCGGCACGGCGATGCCGCCGAGCTCGTCGACGACGTCCCACGCGGCGACGGCCTCGGCGCACCCGGCGTAGCCCTCGGCCGGGGTGGCGGCGATCTGGTCGCGCATGCGGGCCACGGTGTCGGGCTCGGCCTCGGCGAAGTCCTCGGTGAACCAGCGCGCGACGACCGCGTCGGCGATCGCCGCGGTGCCCTCCGCGCGGACCTTCTGAGCACGGTCGCGGAACGTGTCGGCGTTCGGGAAGCGCGCCGCGGTGCACAGCATCGCCAGCGTCGCGGCGCGCTCGGGGGCGTACAGGCCGATCCACTGGGCGATCGCCCCGCCGAGCGAGACGCCGGCGAACGAGGCGCGCGCGACGCCGAGGTCGTCGAGGGTCTCGAGGACGTCGCGGGCGAGGTCCTCGACGGTGTACGGGCCGTCGGGGACCGGCGAGTCACCGTGGCCCCGGGTGTCGAGGGAGATCACCCGGAACTCGTCGGCCAGCTCGGCGCGCTGCGGCGCCCACATGTCGATCGTGCTGCCCAGCGAGCACAGCAGGACCAGCGGCGGCCCGTCGGCGGGACCCTCGGCGGCGTGGTGGAGCTTCACGCCCTCACCGTGCCCGTCGGCCGGGGGTGGCGAACCGTGTGCTTCCGTTGGACAGGAGGCAGCTCATCAGGACTCGAGCTTCGACGGGTGCACGGTCAGCGCCGTGACCTCGACCTGCATGTACGGGAACAGCGGCAGGCTCGTGAGCAGCTGGTGGAGCTCGTCGCCCGACTCGACGTCGAACCGGCTGACGTTGGCGTACTGCCCGACCACGCGCCAGAGCTCCGGCCACTTGCCCGAGCGCTGGATCTCGTGGGCGCGGGCCTTCTCGCGGCTGCGGAGGTCGTCGGCGACGTCCGGCGGCATGTCGTGGGGGAGACGGACGTCCATGCGGACGAGGAACTGCACGGGGTGCTCCTAGCGATCGGCGCGGTAGTGGGCGAGCTTGTCGGGGTCGATCGTGACACCGAGGCCCGGACCCTGGCGGGCGGCGATGCGGCCGTCGGCGATCGTCGGGGGCTCGGTGAGGACGTCGTCGGTCATCAGCAGGAACGTGGTGACCTCGACGGGGTGGCGGGCGAGCGAGCGCAGGCCGCAGCCGAGCGCGGTGGAGGCGACGGTGCCGAGCATGCCGTCGATCTGGTTGCCGATCGTCGTGGCGACGCCGAGGCCCTCGCACAGCCCGACGATCTTGGCGGAGTCGGTGAACCCGGTCCGCGCGACCTTGACGCTGATCGCCTGCGAGTCGCCGTCGAGCAGGGACCGGGCGACGCCGCCCAGCGAGATCGTCGACTCGTCGCCGACGATCGGGATCGGGCTCTCGCGCACGATCCGGCGCCGGCCGAGCACGTCGTCGGCGGGGTTGGGCTCCTCGAGCATGGTGACGTGGAAGTCGGCGAGCCGGCGGGCGGCGACGACGGCGGTGTCGGCGTCCCACCCACGGTTGGCGTCGGCGTAGAGCTCGATCGAGTCGCCGAGCTCGCGGCGCAGCTCGCGCACCGCGGCGAGGTCGTGCGCGAGGTCCCGGCCGACCTTCACCTTGAACGCCTCGACGCCGTACCGGTCGTTGACCTCGAGTGCGTCGGCGACCATCTCCGACGGCGTGCCGAGCCCGATCATGTGGGCGGCCGCCACGTCGTCGGCGGCGTGCCCGAGCAGCACGTGCACCGGCTGCCCGCAGGCCTGGCCGACGAGGTCCCAGAGGGCGACGTCGACGGCGCCCTTGGCGGCGTTGTTGGCGACCGTGCGGCCGAGGTCGGCGCGGATGCGCTCGCGGGCGAACGGGTCGGCGCCGATGAGCACTGGCGCGAACAGGTCGCGCACCACGGAGACGATCGAGCCCGCCGTCTCGCCGTAGGTGTAGGGCCGGGGCGGCGCCTCGCCGTGCCCGACCAGCCCGTCGTCGGTGGTGATCCGGACGAGGACGTGGTCGGCGGCGGTGGCCTGCCCGCTCGCGAACGCGAACGGCCGGCTGAACGGGACGGCGAGGGGGATGGCCTCGACTTCTATGATCTTCATGCCTGTCGGGTCTCCGGGTGGTCGGGGCGGCACAGCACGGCGAGCGCGCGCGTCAGGGCCGGTTGCGGGTCGTCGCGCCGCCAGGCCAGGGCGACGTCGGTGGTCACGGGTTCGGCTTCGTCGAGCTCGACGTAGCGCACGCCCTCGACGGCCACGGCGAGCACCGACGACGGCAGCAGCGCCACGCCGACGCCGGCCGCGACGAGCGCGAGGACGATCGAGGTCTGGTCGGCGTCGTGGGTGCGCCGCGGCGTGAACCCGGCGGCCCGGCACGCCCGCGCCGCCGCCTCGCCGACCACCGAGCCCGGCGCCGCGTAGACGACGAAGTCGTCGTCGGCGAGCTCCGCGAGGTCGGCCGGGCGCGAGGGCCCCGAGGCCGGTGCCAGCCAGTGGTCCGCCGGGACCGCCAGCACGAGGCGCTCGCGGGCGAGGACGTGCTGGGCGAGCCCGGCGTCGCCCACCGGCGGGCGCAGGACCGCGAGGTCGATGCGGTGGTCGGCGAGCGCGGTCTCGAGCGACGGGGTGAGCATCTCCGTGGTGAACGCCAGCGCCAGACCGGGCAGGTCGGCGGTGAGGCGCCGGACGATCTCCGGGACGTGCCGGTAGGTCGCCAGCCCCGTCGCGCCGATGCGTAGCCGCCCGAGCGCGCCCGCCGCCACGCGGCCCACCTGGTCGCGGGCCGCGTCGAGCGAGGCGAGGATGCGCACGGCCTCGGGCAGCAGCGCCTCGCCGGCGGCGGTCAGGTCGACCCGCCGGGTGGTGCGCTCGAACAGGGGAGCGCCCAGCTGCGCCTCGAGCTGCCGGATCGCCTGGGACAGCGGCGACTGGGCGATGTGCAGCCGCTCGGCGGCCCGCCCGAAGTGCCGCGTCTCGGCGACCGCGACGAAGTAGCGCAGCTGGCGCGTCTCCACCGGTGCTAGTCCTGCCCCGGCTCCAGCACGAAGTCGCGGTCGGAGCGCACCTCATCGCCGTTGCCGGTGGGCTGCGGGTCGAGGGTCAGCTCCGGCTTGTCGGCCGAGGCGACGTCGTTGCCGAGGTAGGGGTCGCCGGTGAAGAACAGCTGGCTGGTCAGCGTCCGGTGCCCGGGGGCGGCGACGAGCAGGTGGATGTGGGCGGGGCGCCACGGGCTCCAGCCGGCGGCCTGGGTCATCTGCCCGGTCGGGCCGTCGAGCGGGATCGTGTACGGCGCGGGCTTGCGGGTGTGGATCTCGAAGCGGCCCTCGTCGTCGCAGGCCACGACGCCGCGCAGGTTGCCGGCCGGCGGCTTCGAGGCGAAGCCGGAGTACCAGCCCTCGTCGTCGGTGTGCCAGATGTCGACGGTGGCCCCGCGCAGCGGCGTGCCGTCGGTGTCGGTGACCTGACCGGCCAGGATCATCGGCGTGCCCGGCTCGTCGTCGCGCATCGGCAGCGTGGCCGGGGTCGTGAGCTGGGCCTGCCCGTCGAGCCAGAACGGCCCGAGGATCGTGCCGACCGAGCCCTGCTGGGTCTGCGCGGCGACCTTCTCGACCTCGAACTCCAGGTAGACGTCGAGGAACAGCGGCCACTCGCCGGTGTCGGAGACCGCGATCAGCCACTGCTTGAACGCGTCGAACTCCTCGTAGGTGACCTTGTTGTCGCGGATCGCCGCGCGGATGCCCTCGAGGGCGGCGCCGACGACGGCGGACACGCGGGCGGGGTCGGCCTGCCCGGTGCCCTGGCCGCGCAGGTTCGAGAGCCCGGCGCGGGCGGAGTCGGTGGCGTTGGCACCGGCGAGGGCGGCGCCGGCTTCGGTGGTGGTCATGCGGGGACTTCTCCTCTGGGGGTGGTGGCGGCGTCGTGGTCGTGGACCCAGGCGTGGTCGGGCAGGTAGCCCGCGAAGCGCTTGTCGCGCTCGGCGATCCGCGGGTGGTCGTCGTCGAGGTGGAGCAGCGTCCCGGTGTCCCAGGCGCTCGCGGCGATCGCGCGGGTGCGGGCGCGGCGCTCGCGCGGGTAGGCGGCGAGCGCGCTGGCGGGGTCGTGCTCGGTGAGCAGGCGGGCGAGCGTGACGGCGTCCTCGATCGCCTGGTTCGCGCCCTGGCCGTGGTGGGGCAGCATCGCGTGGCAGGCGTCGCCGAGCAGGGCGATCCGGCCCCGTGTCCAGCGCGTCATCGGCTCCTGGGCGAGCAGCGGCCAGCGCGCGCTCTGCGGCACCGCGGTGATCATCTCGCGCACCGCCGGGTGCCAGCCCGCGAAGCCGTCGAGGAGCTCCCCGGCGGGGACCTCGTGCTGCGCGCCCTCCCAGGTCGCCGGGCCGCAGAGGACGGCGAGGAAGTTGATGGTGTCGTCGTCGCGGCCCAGCGCGTAGTGCAGCAGGTGCGCGCCGGGGCCCGCCCAGAACTGGATGGCGTGCGGGTCGGGCAGGCTCGGCAGGGCGTCGATCGGCACGAGACCCCGGAACCCGCTCGTCCCCGAGTAGGTCGGGCCGGTGCCCGGTCCGGTCACGGCGTCGCGCAGCAGCGAGCGGACCCCGTCGGCGCCGACGACGACGTCGCCGACCGCCTCGGTGCCGTCCGCGAGCAGCAGCGCACCGCGCTCGGCGTCCACGCCGGTCACCGCGGTGCCGAGGTGCAGGTGCTCGGCGCCCGCGGCGTTCGTGAACGCGGCGGCGAGCGTCTGCTGCAGGTCGACGCGGTGCACGCCCCAGTACGGCGCGCCGTGGCGCTCGCGGTAGCTCGCGCCGCCGGTGTGCGCGGCGATGCGCGCGCCGGTGCGCCCGTCGCGGTAGATCAGCTCGGTGGGCTGGGTGGACACGGCGTCGAGGGCCTCGCCCACCCCGAGGCGGTAGAGGTGGCGCGACCCGTTGGCCGAGAGCGCCACGGCGGCGCCGACCTCGCGCAGCTCGTCGGCGCGCTCGTAGAGGTCGACGGCGACGCCGGCGCGGGCCAGGGCGATGCCGAGCGTCAGGCCACCGATGCCGGCCCCGGCGACGACGACGCGGGTCATGTCGCGTGCACCTCCGCTCCTCCTCGAACGTCCGCGGTCGAGCGTGACACAAGCCATCCCTGACGAGAAAGCGCCGAATACAGAACGATCGAGATGCCTGGAGTCTCAATTGACGAGCCGGTTGACCGTCCGCACCGACCGGGCCACTCTCCACCTGAACCCGTCAGTACAGGAAATACGAGGAGCGGCCGTGACCATCCGCACCACCCACGTCGGCAGCCTGCCCCGCCCGAAGCCCCTGCTCGACCTCCTCGCCGCCCGGCAGCGGGGTGACGACGTCGCCGACGACGTCCTCGCCGACGCCACGCGCACGGCCGTCGCCGACGTCGTCGCCGCGCAGCGCGAGCACGGCGTCGACGTCGTCACCGACGGCGAGATGGGCAAGCTCGGCTTCTTCAGCTACGTCACCGAGCGCCTCGGCGGGCTCGAGCGCCGCCCCGGCGCCGAGACCGTCTACAGCTTCGCGGCCGAGCAGGAGGCGTTCCCGGACTACTACGAGCGCTACTTCGCGCAGGCGATGATGGGCGGGACGGTCGGCACGATCGAGCCGGTCGTGTGCACCGGGCCGCTGGTCTACCAGGGGCAGGCGGCGCTGCAGCGGGACCTCGACAACCTCGCGGCGGCGGTGGATCCGTCCGAGGCGTTCGTGCCGTCGATCGCCCCGAGCGGCGTCGGCGTCAACGAGTACTACGGCTCCGAGGAGGAGTACTACTTCGCGGTCGCCGACGCGATGAACGTCGAGTACCGCGCGATCGTCGACGCCGGCTTCACGCTGCAGGTCGACGACCCGTTCCTCACCGAGATCTACAGCTTCCACCAGTACGACCAGCCCACCCGCGAGCGCCGCGGGCGGATGTACGTGGAGGCGATCAACCACGCGCTGCGCGGGATCCCGACCGAGAAGGTCCGCTTCCACACCTGCTACTCGATCAACGAGGGCCCGCGCGTCTTCGACGTCCCGCTCGCCGACGTCATCGACCTCGTGCTGGCGGTCGACGCGCGGTACTACTCCTTTGAGGCCGCCAACGCGCGCCACGAGCACGAGTACCACCTCTGGGAGACCGTGACCCTGCCCGACGACAAGGTGCTGATCCCGGGCGTGATCACGCACGCCTCCAACATCGTCGAGCACCCCGAGCTCATCGCCGAGCGCCTGGAGCGCTTCGCGCGGCTGGTCGGCCCGGAGCGCGTCATGGCCGGCGCCGACTGCGGGTTCTCGTCGCAGGCCTCGTTCGTGCCCGAGGTCGACCCGACGGTGATGTGGGCGAAGTTCGACGCGATGGCGGCCGGGGCGCGGCTGGCGTCGTCGCGGCTCAACGCAGTCCGGTGAGGGCGAGGTCGACGACGGCGCCGGGCCAGTCCGGCGCCGTCGTGTCCCGGCCCGCGAGGTGGTCGGCGTAGAGGGTGCCGACGACCAGGCTTGTCGCGGCCTCGACGTCGAGGTCGGCGCGCAGCTCGCCGCGTCGCACGCCGGCCTCGAGCACGGCCGCGAACAGCGCCCGGCGCGGCAGCAGCGTCGCCTCGCGGACGATCCCGAGCAGCTCGCCGGAGCCCGGCTCGTCGGCGAGGCACGTGCCGAGGATGCTCATCGCGCCGACCTCGACGTACTGCTCGCGCATCGCCTCGAGCAGGGCGACGAGGTCGTCGCGCACCACGCCGACGGGCTCGGGCACCCGGCCCAGGCGCAGGTGGGCCAGCGCGGCGCCGATCAGGTCGTTCTTGGTCGCCCAGCGGGTGTAGACGGTGACCTTGGAGACCCCGGCGGCGGTCGCGACCCTGTCCATCGAGGTACGCGCGACCCCCTCGCTGGCGAGCAGGCGCACGGTCGCGTCGAGCACGGCGGCGTCCTTGCTGCGGTCGCGGGGCCGTCCCCGGCCGCTACGGCGCTCCGTCTCCGAGTGCATGGGTCGAGCTCCGCTGCGCTCCGTCTCCCGCACGTGTCGAGACTACGGCGGGCGTGGCCGGGCTCATGTCTGCGCGGCACGCCCGGGAGCAATACGGTTCGGGTACCGCCGTCACCTCGGGAGGCCGTGAATGAGCGAGGGCACCGACGCCTCGACGATGCGCCAGGTGCTGGGGCACTTCCCCAGCGGCGTCACGATCGTCACCGGCACCACCCCCGAGGGGCCCGCCGGCTTCACGTGTCAGTCCTTCTCCTCGCTGTCGCTGGACCCGCCGCTGGTGCTCGTGCTGCCCGGCCGCTCGTCGTCGAGCTGGCCGAAGATCGAGGCCACCGGCCGCTTCGTCGTCAACGTCCTCTCCGCCGAGCAGGAAGCGCTGTCGACGACGTTCGCGGTGTCGGGCGGCGACAAGTTCGCGGGCGTCGAGTGGCACGCGTCGGGCCTCGGCTCGCCGATCCTCGGCGGGGCCACGGCATGGATCGACTGCACGCTGCACGCCGTGCACGACGGCGGCGACCACCTCATCGTCGTGGGCGCGGTGCACGACCTCGGCGCGCCCGGTCTCCCGCCGCTCGTCTTCCACCGGGGCGGATACGCGCGGACCAGCCCGGCGGCCGCGGAGTGAGCTCTGGGCCACTGGCGGACCTGCGGGTCATCGAGCTGGGCACGATCGTCGCCGGCCCGTTCGCCGGGCGTCTGCTGGCCGACTACGGCGCGGACGTCGTCAAGATCGAGCCGCCGGGCGGGCAGGACCCGATGCGCGACTGGGGCCAGGAGTCCTACAAGGGGCACCGGCTCTGGTGGACCGTGCACGCCCGCAACAAGCGCTGCATCACCCTCGACCTGCGCTCCGAGCGGGGCCAGGAGGTGTTCCTGCAGCTCGTCGAGGGTGCCGACGTCATCGTCGAGAACTTCCGGCCCGGCACGCTCGAGCGCTGGAACCTCGGCTGGGACCGGCTCTCGGCGGTGAACCCGCGCCTCGTGCTCGCGCGGGTGTCGGGCTACGGGCAGACCGGGCCGTACGCCGATAAGGCCGGCTACGCGTCGGTCGCCGAGGCGCTCTCGGGCCTGCGATACATCAACGGCTACCCGGGCGAGGCGCCGCCGCGGCAGGCGATCTCGCTGGGCGACTCGCTGGCCGGGATGGTCGCCGTGCAGGGGGTGCTCGCCGCGCTGCACCACCGCTCGGTGACGGGCGTGGGCCAGGTCGTCGACGTCGCGCTGACCGAGGCGTGCCTCTCGGTGCTCGAGTCGATCATCCCGGAGTACGACAAGCTCGGCCGCGTGCGCCAGCCCGGCGGCACGAAGCTCGAGGGCATCGCCCCGTCGAACGTCTACCGCACGGCCGACGAGCTGTGGCTGGTCGTCGCGGCCAACCAGGACACGGTGTTCCGCAGGCTCTGCGGGGCGATGGGCCGCCCGGAGCTCGCCGACGACCCGCGCTACGTCGACCACCGCGCCCGCGGCGAGCACCAGGACGAGCTCGACGGGATCGTCGCCGACTGGGTCGGCGCGCGGCCCGCGTCCGAGGTGCGGGCCCTGCTCGACGAGGCCGGCGTGATCTGCGGGCCGATCAACACGGCCGCCGAGGTCGTCGCCGACCCGCAGTTCCGCGCCCGCGGGATGCTCGCGCCGCACTATGACGAGCGGTTCGGCGAGGACGTCCTGGGCCCCGGCGTGGTCCCGGTCTTCTCCGACACCCCGGGCGAGGTGCGGTGGGCCGGGCCGCCGGTCCCGGGGCACCACAACGCCGAGGTCTACGGGGAACTGGGGCTCTCGGACGCGGACGTCACGGCGCTCGCCGACGAGAAGGTGATCTGAGGGGCCTGCGGCCCACGTGAGTGGAACGGGTCGCCAGGGCGACCCATTCCACTCACGTGGCGTCAGCCCTCGGCGTCCTTCTTGATCGAGGCGAGGTTCTTCTCGGCACTGGAGCCCATCGCGCGCTCGAGGCCCCAGCGCGGGACGCCCTTGACGGTGACCTCCATCGTCGACGACATCACCAGCCGCGTGCGCTCGCCCTCGGGGTGGGCGCGGTAGTCGATCGTGCTCTCGCGGATGAGGCGGGCGTCGACGCAGGTCAGCGTGATGGCGCTGTCGCCGTAGGACACGTCGTAGGTGGCGTCGGTGGTGAACTTCAGCGCCCCCAGCGTGACGACGATGCGCGTCGGCCGGCCCTGGTCGTCGTGCGCCTTGACCTTGGCCGACTTCGCCTCGTTCGCCCACCGGTCGGTGTTCTCGAGGTCGGCGACCACCTCGAGCACCCGCGCGACGGGCGCGTCGATCGTCACCTCGCGGACCACCGGATCAGTCACGCACACCCGATACCCCGTGAGGAGGGACGGGTATCCGACTGTCGTGGCCGACACGGACCGGGCGCTCGCCGACGCGATCGTCGACCTGCTCGACCACCGCGCGGCCGGCACGACGATCTGCCCCTCGGAGGCGGCGCGCCGCGTCGACCCGGACGCCTGGCGCGACCTGATGCCCGACGCCCGCCGCGTGGCGAGCGGGCTGGTCGACGACGGGACGATCGAGATGACCCAGCGCGGCGAGGTCGTCGACCCGGCGACCGCCCGCGGCCCGGTCCGTCTGCGGTACCCGGGCGGTTGAGGCGTGTGTCAGCGTGGCGGCCACGCTGACGTTCAACGTCAGGAAATCCCCCACGTGGGGAGCGGTCCCGACCGTCGCCGGTGCCCGCCCCTAGGCTCGCCGGGTGATGTTCGCAGTCCTGCGGCGCATCCTGCGCGCCCTCATCGGCCTCCCCCGACCCCTCCGGCGCCTCCTGGCCGGTCCGACCGTCTCGCGGGACGGGCAGGTCCTCGACATCGACGTCCAGCTCGTGATCCGCATGCTCGGCCTGATCGCCGGCGGCGAGGAGCCGTCGCTGGTCGAGCAGCGCCGCGCCACCGACCGTGCCGCCGGACTGGCCTGGTCGGCGACGCCGGGCGTGGCGACGCTGCCGGTGCGCCTGCCGGTCCCGGCAGGACCCGGACGTGACGAGCCCGGCACCCTCGACGCACGGCTCTACACGCCCGCCGAGGTCAACGGGCACCCGGCGCCGCTGCTCGTGCACTTCCACGGCGGCGGCTTCGCGCTGGGCAGCATCGCGTCGAGCGAGCCGCTGTGCCGGGTGCTCGCGAACCAGGCGAGCGTGCGCGTGCTGTCGGTCGAGTACCGGCTCGCGCCCGAGAACCCGTTCCCGGCCGGCCTGGCCGACGCGGCGGCGGCGCTGCACCACGTGCTGACCCACCGGGACGAGTTCCACGCCACGACCGTCGCGGTCGGCGGCGACTCGGCGGGCGCGAACCTCGCCCTCACCGCCGCGCACCAGCTCGCCCGCCACCGCGACGAGACGGCCGCGTTCGTGCTCGCGCTCTACCCGGTCACCGACGCCGGACGGGCCGGCGGGTCGCGGGAGCTCTTCGCCGAGGGCTTCGGCCTGCGCACCGTCGACATCGAGGTGTTCGAGCGCTACTACCTGCCCGACGGCATCGAGCCGATCCGGCCCACCGGCCTGCTGGAGGTCGACGACCTCGCGATCATGCCGCCCGCCTACATCTCGACGGCGGGCTTCGACCCGCTGCGCGACGAGGGCGAGGAGCTCGTCGCGGCGCTGCGGGCCGTCGATGTCCCGGTCGTCGCCCGCCGCTTCCCCGGGCTGATCCACGGCTACGCGGGGATGGCGGGCGTCGTCCCGACCGCGCGCGACGCCGTCCTCGACGCCGCCTCGGCCCTGCGCGCCGGTCTGGCCCTGACGACCGAGCGGGAATCGGCTGTCCGGGGTACGTGAGCGAACTTCGGGGCTATAGCACCGAAGTTCGCTCACGGACGACTACTGGTGCAACATCCGCATCGCGGCGGCCGGGTAGCGCTCGCCGCTGGCGACGCCGACCGGGGCGACCTTCTCGATCGCCTCGAGCTCCTCGGCGGTGAGGGTGACGTCGGCGGCGCCGGCGTTCTCCTCGAGGTAGCGGCGGCGCTTGGTGCCGGGGATCGGCGCGACGTCCGAGCCCTGCGCCAGCACCCACGCCAGCGCGAGCTGGGTCGGCGTCACGCCCTTGCGCTCGGCGAGGGCGTTCACCTCGTCGAGCACCCGCAGGTTCGCCTGCAGCGCCTCGCCCTGGAACCGCGGTGAGTTGCGGCGCCAGTCGCCCTCGGGCAGGTCCTCGGTGCGCCGGATCGTGCCGGACAGGAAGCCCCGCCCGATCGGGCTGTAGGGCACGAAGCCGATGCCCAGCTCACGGCACGTCGCGAGCACGCCGTTGTCCTCGACGTCGCGGGTGAACAGCGAGTACTCGGTCTGCACCGCGCTCATCGGCGCCGTGGCGTGGGCGCGGCGGATCGTGTCGGGCGCCGCCTCGGAGATGCCGAGGTAGCGCACCTTGCCGGCCTCGACGAGCTCGCCGAGCGCACCCCACGTCTCCTCGATCGGGACGTCCGGGTCGACGCGGTGCTGGTAGTAGAGGTCGACGTGGTCGGTGCCGAGCCGGGCCAGGGAGCCGTCGATCTGGCCGCGCAGGTAGTCGGGACGCCCGTTGACGCGCCCGGTGCCCTGGCCGTCGGGACCGATCTCGTTGCCGAACTTGGTCGCGAGGACGACCTCGTCGCGGCGGCCGGCGAGCACCGACCCGAGCAGCTCCTCGTTCGTGTGGGGTCCGTACATGTCGGCGGTGTCGAGGAACGTGACCCCGAGCTCGATCGCGCGCTCGATCGTCGCGCGCGACTCGGTGTCGTCCTGGCCGCCGTAGGCGAAGGTCATGCCCATGCAGCCGAGGCCGAGCGCGGACACGCGCAGGCCCTGGCCGCCGAGAGTGCGTTGCTCCATGGGCGCTGGCTGCCCGGGGTCAAGGCGCCCTGAACGTGTGCTGTCGGGCTGACCCGTTCCGTGACCGGCAGGTGGCACGGTGAGCCCATGCGCCTGCTGCTGACGACGCTGGTGGCCGCCCTGCTGGCCCTGGGTGCGGGGACGGCCCTGGCCGACCCCGGTCTGGTGATCGGCGACGGGGCGCCGGCCGCGCCCGGCACGTCGCTGCGCGCGCAGATGGGCTGCGAGGAGCCGGCGACGACCCCCGTCACGGGCCCCGGGGTGACCGGCGGGGCGTGGGAGCGCGACGCCGACGGTCACCAGCCGTGGGCGGTGTTCTCCGCGGTGACGATCGCCGCCGACGCCGCGCCCGGCCCGGTCACCGTCACCGCGACCTGCGGCGGACGCCCCATGGAGGCAACGATCACCGTCGCCGCGCCCGACACCGGCGACATGACCTGGCGCATCGTCGGCGGCGCCGCGGTCCTGCTCGTGATCGTCGCCGCGATGGTGCTGCTGCAGCGGCGTCGTCGTGAGCAGAAGGTCTAGAGGCGACTCAGCCGCACTCGTCCTCGGGGATGTAGCCCTGCTCGCAGCCCCACTGCGTCTGGGTCTCGCCGGAGCTCGGTGCCCGGCCGGCGGACGTGCCGGGGTCGAGGTAGCCCTGGTACTCGTCGCACGACGCGTCGAAGCGGCCGGCATCGACGGCGCGCTGGCCGCAGCCGGACGCGCTCGCGCGGGTGCTCCGGGTGCGGGGGCGGTCGTCGTCGTGGGACACCCGCTTGCGGGTCGTGGGCTCGGTGGTGGGCGCCGGACGTGCGGTGACCGGGGCCGCCGCGGCGAGCGGGGCCGGAGCGACCGGGGCGACGACCGCGACGGCGGGCTCGGCGGCGACGGACGCGGCCGGCGCCACCGACGTCAGCACCACCGTCGCCGCGGCCATCACCCCGACGATCGTGCTGCCCAGCGCGTACCGCGCGGCGTTGCGTCCCCCCGACTGCGTCATGCACCGCGCATCGCGGCGGATCGGCCCGGTCGTTAGCGGTCCGGACCGTTGCGGAACGCAGACCACCCGGACGAGCTACCGGCGTTGATCGTGGGGGCTTTCCTGACGTTGAACGCCAGCATGGCCGCCACGCTGACTCACTCCGTGCGTCGCCAAGCTCGGCGTGTCGCGCGAGCGAGCATGTGGCGATCCTGGCGTCAGACGCCAGCGAAGCCGCATCGCTCGCACCGGACGGTGCGCGTCCCCGGGCGTCGAGCACCTAGGACAGGGCGCGGCCGACCTGGCGGCCGGAGAACAGGCAGCCGCCGAGGAACGTGCCTTCCAGCGAGCGGTAGCCGTGGACGCCGCCGCCGCCGAAGCCCGCCGCTTCGCCGGCCGCGTAGAGCCCGGGCAGCGGGGAGCCGTCGGCGCCCAGGACACGGCCGTCGAGGTCGGTCCAGAGCCCGCCGAGCGTCTTGCGCGTGAGCACGTGCAGCTTCACGCCGACCAGCGGGCCCGCGGCGGGGTCGAGGATGCGGTGCGGCGGGGCGACGCGGACCAGGCGGTCGCCGAGGTAGCCGCGCGCCGTACGGATGGCGGCGAGCTGGCCGTCCTTGCCGTACGGGTTGGCCAGCTCGGCGTCGCGGGCGAGGACCTCGCGCTCGACCTTCGCCGCGTCCAGCAGCGGCTCCGGGGTGAGCGCGTTCATCTTCCCGACGAGCTCGCCCAGCGAGTCGGCCGCCACGAAGTCCTCGCCCGAGCGCTGGAAGGCGGCCACCGGCTCGGTGGGCCCGGGGCGGACGCGCTGGAGGGTCAGGCGGATGTCGCGGCCGGTGAAGTCGGGGTTCTGCTCGGAGCCCGAGAGCGCGAACTCCTTCTCGAGGATCCGCTGGTTGAGCACGAACCACGTGTGGTCGTGGCCGGTGCGCCCGATGTGCTCGAGCGTCGCGAGCGTGTCGAACCCGGGCCACAGCGGCGGCGGCAGCCGCCGCCCCTCGGCGTCGAACCACAGCGACGACGGCCCGGGCAGGATGCGGATGCCGTGCAGCGGCCAGACCGGGGAGTGGTTGACGATCCCCTCGGTGTAGTGCCACATGCGGTCGCGGTTGACGACGCGCGCGCCGGCGTCCTCGCTGATCCCGATCATCCGCCCGTCGACGTGGGCGGGCACCCCGGAGATCATCTGGCGCGGGGGAGGGCCGAGGCGGTCCGGCCAGGCGGCGCGCACGGCCTCGTGGTTGCCGCCGATGCCGCCGGAGGTGACGACGACGCTGCCGGCCGCCAGGGTGAAGGAGCCGACGGGCTCCCGGGAGCTCGCCTCGCCGCGGGTCACCGCGGAGGGCTGGAGCACCGTGCCGGACACGCCGGTGACGGCGCCGGCGGTGGTCTCGAGGGCGTCGACGCGGTGGCGGCAGCGGATGGTGACGCGGCCGTCGGCGACCGCGGCGTGCACGCGGCGCAGGAACGGCTCGAGGATGCCGGGGCCGGTGCCCCAGACGATGTGGAAACGGGGCACCGAGTTGCCGTGGCCAGTGGCCGAGGCGCCACCACGCTCGGCCCAGCCGACCACGGGGAAGAAGCGCACGCCCATCGCGTGCAGCCAGGGCCGCTTCTCGCCGGCCGCCCACTCGACGTAGGCGCGGGCCCACTCGCGGCCCCAGCGGTCCTCGTCGGCGCGGTCGAAGCCGGCGCTGGAGGTCCAGTCGGACCAGGCGAGGTCGAACGAGTCGCGGACACGGAGGCGGCGCTGCTCGGGGCTGTCGACGAGGAACAGGCCGCCGAACGACCACCAGGCCTGCCCGCCGAGCGACGCCTCGGGCTCCTGGTCGAGCAGGATCACCCGGCGTCCCGCGTCGGCGAGCTCGGCGGTGGCGACGAGACCGGCGAGACCGGCCCCCACCACGATGACGTCGGCGTCGGACACAACGGGCATCGTGGCAGGAGCGGGGACCCCGCGGGGTTACTGCAGGCCGAGCTTCTCCGAGCAGGTCGGCCAGGCGTTCCAGCCCTGCTCGTCCTGGACCTTCTTGGCGACCTTGATCTGGCTCTCGCGGCTCGCCTCGTCGGGCGAGTCGGCGAACTGCTCGCCACCGAACTCGCTCCAGGTCGAGTCGGTGAACTGCAGGCCGCCCTTGAAGCCGTTGCCGGTGTCGGCGTCCCAGTTCTGCGTGCTCTCGCACATGGCGAGGCGGTCCCACGTCGCGTTCGAGTCCGGCGAGACGGACGGCGCGGCCATGGCGGTGCCGGTGATGGCCAGCGGGCCCGTCACGGCGGCTGCGGCGACGACGCCGACCTTGAGCATCGGACGGGACGGGGCGGACGGCAGGTGGTGGCGACCAGACATCGGGGCTCCGGTTCGTCTCGGGGTGGGTGGGCGGGAACCCGACAGGGTGACCCGGCGTCGCCCGGGGTCGAGCTGGGGAGCGGAACGACGCGGTGGAGGACCGTAACCGAACCGAGACCTTTTGTGACAAGCCGTGACCGAGCATCCGCTCTGCGTCGCGGTGAGTGGTCGACACATCGCGTCGGGCGGCGAACGGCCTAGTGATGAGCTGTCACGGCTGCTCCGTTCGGTGCGACCACGAGGCCGGGGACCGAGGCGAGCGGGGCCTACCCGCGCGCTCCGGCGGGCAAGAACCCGACGGCGGCGCGGTGCCCGCAGCACGGCTCGGCGAGAGGCCCCCGGTGCCGCCGCGCCTCGGGCCGCCACTGCGCGGCGTAGACGAGGCCCGGCTCGACGAGGTCGACGCCCTCGATCAGCGCCGCGAGCTCGGCGGCCGAGCGCGTCGTGGCTCGACCGCTGAGGTAGGCGTCGGTCGGCCCGAGGATGGCGTCCATGTCGATGCGCGGGTCGTCGGCGGTGAGGTGCGAGACGGCCAGCGCGCTGCCCGGCGCGACCCGGGAGAGGAACCCGGCGACCACCGCGGCCGGGTCGTCGGCGGCCGAGACGTGCTGGAGCACCGAGAACATGAGGACGCCGACCGGCCGCGAGAAGTCGAGCACCTCGGTGACGGCCGCCGCGCCGAGCACCTTGTCCGGGTCGCGCATGTCGGCGTGCGTGACCGACACGCCCCGGGCCTCGCCGAGGAGCAGCTCGCCGTGGGACACCGCGACCGGGTCGATGTCGACGTACGCGACCCGCGCGTCGGGGTTCACGCGGCGGGCGACCTCGTGGGTGTTGCCCATCGTCGGGATGCCCGAGCCGAGGTCGAGGAACTGGTCGACGCCGGCGTGGGCGAGGAACGTGACGGCGCGACGCAGGAACGAGCGGTTCTCGCGCACGATCGACACGACCAGCGGCTCGGCGCGGGCGAGGTCCCGTCCCATCACGCGGTCGACGGCGCCGTGCGACGTGCCGCCGAGCAGGAAGTCGTAGACGCGCGCGGAGCTCGGGATGTCGAAGTTCGCCGCCCCGGGCGGACCGAGAGGCCAGCGGAAGTCGTCGCCCACGGTCCTCCCTCCGCCGTGCCGATGACCGGGCTGGTGACCCGGGTTGCGGCAGGTCTGCCACATCTCCGTGGTCCAGTAGCCGCCAGCACCCCGGCGCTGTCAACACGGCAGGTTCCCCCGACTCGCGCAGCGGATACTCCCCTCTCCACCGTCCGTGTCCGACACGCCGACGCCACCCGCCGGGACACGCCGTGACCGGGCCTGTCGTCCGGGCGCGATCTGACGGTGGGTGATCTCCGAAGGGATCTCGGGAAGCGGGGCGTCCACAGTGTTGGGTCGGTGTTAGGACGAGGGACACGTCGTCGTCGGCCGACGGGGCCCCCGGGCCAGCCACCGTGCGGTCGTGCGCGTCGCCGTCGTGACCGAGTCGTTCCTGCCCGCCGTGAACGGCGTCACCAACTCCGTGCTCCAGGTCGTCGCCCACCTGCAGCGGCGCGGCCACTCCGCCATGGTCATCGCCCCCGGGGCGGGGCCGGACGAGGTGCCCGGGGCGCCGCACGTCCCGGTGGTCCGGGTCCCGGCGGTCGACGTGCCCGGGGTCGACTCGCTGCCGGTCGGGGTCCCGACGCCCGCCGTGCGCGCGGCGCTCGAGGAGTTCCGGCCCGACGTGGTGCACCTCGCCTCGCCGTTCGTGCTCGGCGCGCGGGCGCTCACGGTCGCCCGGCGCCTGCGCGTGCCCTCGGTGGCCGTCTACCAGACCGACGTCGCCGGCTTCGCGTCGTCGTACGGGGTCGGCCTGACCGCCCGGGCCGCGTGGCGCTGGATCCGGCGCCTGCACAGCGGTGCGTCGCGCACCCTCGCGCCGTCGCGGTGGGCGGTGGACGCGCTGGAGTCCCACGGCGTGCCCCGCGTGCACCGCTGGGGCCGGGGCGTCGACACCACCCGCTTCCACCCCGACCGCCGCGACGACGCCCTGCGCGCCGAGCTCGCCCCGCACGGCGAGATGCTCGTCGGCTACGTCGGCCGCCTGGCCCCGGAGAAGCAGGTGGAGCGGCTCGCGACCCTCGAGGGCCTGCCCGGCGTGCGCGTCGTCGTGGTCGGCGACGGGCCGTCGCGGGCGCGGCTGGGCGAGCTGCTGCCCTCGGCGCACTTCCTCGGCTTCCGTGGCGGCACCGAGCTGGCCGAGGCGTACGCCTCGTTCGACGCCTTCGTGCACACCGGCCCGCACGAGACCTTCTGCCAGGCCGTCCAGGAGGCCCAGGCCTCGGGGCTGCCGGTGCTCGCCCCCGACGCGGGCGGCGTGGCCGACCTCGTCGACCCGGGCCGCACGGGCTGGCTCTACGACCCGGCGTCGCCGACCGCGGGCGCCGAGATCGTCGGGCGGGTCGCCGCGTGGCGCGACGACCCGGAGTCGCGGCACACCTTCGGTGCCGCCGGGCGCCGCCGCGTCGCGGGGCGCACCTGGCCGTCGGTCTGCGAGGAGCTCCTCGGGCACTACGCGGCCGTCATCGCGGGCGACGACACCGCCGAGGGCACGCCCGACGTCGCGACGCCCGCGGCCTGAGGCGCCGGTGGAGCACCAGGTCACGGTGCCTCCCGCCGAGTTCACCCGGACCACACTCGACCGTCACGCCGGGGTGGGCCTGCGGGCGATCTCGGCCCGTAGACACCGCCCCATGGCCACATCCCAGGTGCTGGCGCGGTCCGCGGGACCCGCCTCCGAGAGCCAGGACGAGCGGGACGCGGCGGCCGCCGCCGTGCCGCCCACCGGGCCCGCTCCCGTCGCGGTCGGCGGCGACGGAGGTGCCGCCTCCGAGGCCGCCGGCCGCTACAGCCTGCTGCTGACGCGCGAGCCCGAGCACGTCGCCGCCGCCCAGCGGCTGCGCCACGAGGTGTTCGCCGGCGAGCAGGGCGCCCTGCCCGCCCCCGACGACGCGGTCGCGGTGGCGGCCGCCGCCGAGGGCCGCGACGCCGACGCCTTCGACGCGCACTGCGACCACCTGGTCGTGCGCGAGGACGCCACCGGGGCGATCGTCGGCACCTACCGGATGCTCACCCCGGAGGGTGCCCGCGCCGCCGGCGGCCTCTACTCCGACACCGAGTTCGACCTCTCCGCCCTCGACGGCCTGCGCGACGAGATCGTCGAGGTCGGGCGCTCCTGCGTGCACCGCGACCACCGCCACGGCGTGGTGCTCTCGCTGGTCTGGGCCGGGATCCTGCGCTACATGGTGCTCACCGGCCGCCGGTGGGTCGTCGGCTGCGCGAGCGTGCCGCTGACGGGCGAGGGCGCGATGCCGGGCGGGGTCTGGTCGCTCGTCGCCTCGAAGCACCTCGCCCCGGCCGCGCGGCGGGTCCGCCCGTGGCGCGAGGCCCCGATCGCCGGCCACGACCCCGAGGCGCCCGGCGCCAGGAAGGCCGCGCGGGCCGGGCTGCCGCCGCTGCTGTGGGGCTACCTGCGCCTCGGCGCCGAGATCGGCGGCGTGCCGGCGCTCGACCCCGACTTCGGCGTCGCCGACCTGTTCATCCTGCTCGACCACACCGCCATCGACCCGCGCTGGCGCCGCTACCTCGCCGGGGAGGGCGGATGAGTCCCTGGGCGCCCACGTCGCCGTGCGACCCCGGCTGCCTGCCGGTGGCCGCGGCCGGCACCGCGCGGGCCCGCGCGGTGCGGGCCGTCCGGCTGGGGGTGCGGGGCACGGCGCTGGTCGTCGTGCTGGTCGCGGGCCTCCTCGCGGCGATCGTGGTGCCCTTGCTCGGCCCGTCGGCGACCGGCTGGGTCCAGCGGCTGTGGGCGGCCGCGGTGCTCTCCGCCTGCGGGGTGCGCGTGCGGCACACGGGCCCGGTCGCCCCGCCCGGCGCGCTCGTCGTCGCCAACCACGTGTCCTGGCTCGACGTGTTCGCCCTGCACGCCGTCGCGCCGGTCCGGATGCTCGCCAAGACCGAGGTGCGGCAGTGGCCGCTGCTGGGCCTCATGGCGGCGCGGGCGGGCACCGTGTTCCTCGACCGCGACCGGCTGCGCGACCTGCCGGGCGCCGTCGCCGGGCTCGCCGACGCGCTGCGCGCCGGCACCCCGATCGGCGTGTTCGCCGAGGGGACGACCCGCTGCGGGCGCGACCTCGGCCCGTTCCGCCCCGCCGCCTTTCAGGCCGCGTTCGACGCGAGCGCCCCGGTGGTGCCGGTGGCGCTGCGCTACCGGCGGCGCGGCGACCGGCCCGGCGCCGCCCCGCTCGACGCCACCGCGGCCTTCGTCGGCGACGACACGCTCGCCTCGTCGCTGCTGCGCGTGCTCACCGTGCGCGGGGTCGACATCGACGTCACCGCGTGCGCGGTCCTCGACAGCCGGGCGGCTCCCGCCGGACCCGCCCGCGCCAGCGCCCGCCGCGCGCTCGCCCGCGCCACCGCCGGCGCGATCGCCGACGCCCTCCCGCCCGACCTCGACGGACATCCCGCCGCCGTGCGCCCCGTCACCGCCCTGCCCGTCGTCCCGGACCTCGACCGTGTCGCCTGAGCCGGGTGCCACGGAGCCGGAGGCGCCCGGACCTCCGCGCGACGCCTCCCTCGCCGACCGGGCCGTGTTCGCCGCGCAGTTCGTCCGCGCGCCCGTCGCCACGGCCTCGGTGTGGCCGAGCGGCACGGCGCTGGCCCGCGGCATGGCCGACGCCGCCCTGAGCACCGACCACGCGGCCCCCGTGGTGGTCGAGCTCGGCGCCGGCAGCGGCGCCTTCACGGGGCTGCTCGCGCACCGCCTGGCGGGGCGCGGACGCCAGCTCGCCGTCGAGATCAACCCGGTGCTCGCCCACCGCCTCGCCGAGCGCTTCCCGTCGGTCGAGGTGGTGCCCGCCGACGTCGCCGAGCTCGGCGCGCTCCTCGCGCTGCGCGGCATCCACGGCGCGCAGGCCGTCGTCAGCGGCCTGGGCTGGTCGGCCACCCGCCCGGGCCGCGAGGACTCCCTGCTCCCGGTCGTGGCGCGTGCCCTGGCCGACGACGGGGTGTTCGTCCAGTTCGCCTACTGCGCGACGGCGTGGGCGGCGCCGGCGCGGGCGCTGCGCGAGGAGCTCGCGGACTGCTTCGCCCGGGTCGAGACGTCGCCGGTCGTCTGGCGCAACCTGCCCCCGGCCGTCGTGTACCGGGCGTCGTCACCGCGCCGATGAGGGTCGGTGAGCATCCGTTCCCCCGGGGTACCGCTGATGCGCACGTGGGTGATGCGGGTCGCCCGGATGTCACCGCCAGCGGTGCTGCGGGGGACGGAGCGGTGATCCGCCCAGGTCAGGGGCAGGGCACCCGTCGGGAGGGTGTACGGTCCCGCAACCATCGGCCCGGGCGTCCGGATCGCGGCACCGTCGCGGCGTGGCGTGCGGTGCCGACCGACCGTCCGTGTGACCGTCTGTTGCGACCGGTCCGACCGACGTCGTGGTCCCTCCGCGACGAACCCGCATCACAGAGAGGGGAGACACCGCGATGGCCCTCCCGACGTTGACCCCCGAGCAGCGCGAGGCCGCCCAGGCCAAGTCCCGCGAGGCCCGACAGGCCCGTTCCGCGCTCCTGGCCGGCATCAAGAGCGGCGAGGAGAACATCCCCGCCGTCCTCGACCGCGGCAAGAGCGACCCGATCGCCGGCAAGACCAAGGTCTCCCAGCTCGTGCGGGCGCTGCCCGGCTACGGCCCGGCGAAGGCCTCGGCGGTGCTCGAGCAGGCCGGGATCCCCGAGGACCGGCGCGTCGCCGGCCTCGGCTCCCGTCAGCGCGAGGCCCTGGTCAGCGCGCTCGGCTGATCTGCGCGCGCCGCACCCGGCACGAACGACGACGGGGCGGTCGGTGATCCGGATCCCCGGACCACCGGCCGCCCCGTCGTCTGTCCGGAGCGCGGTGGCTCAGTAGCCGCCGCTGTCGTACGAGGCGCTGTCCTCGGCACGGTGCCGGCCGCCCTGCTGCTCGCGGGGCTCGTCGGCCGGAGCGGGCAGCTGCGCGGCCGCGGCGCCGCTCTCGGCGGCGTTGGCGACGTCGCCCGTGCGGAACTCGCCGGTCGTGGGCGTCGGGTCGGCCGTCATGACGGCGTTGCCGCCCACCACGGCGACGCCGCCACCCGCGAGCGCGCCGACCAGGGCGAGGGCCCCGGCGGTGCGGGTCGGGAGCGGCACGCGCCGTCCACCGCCGCGCCCGACGGCCGGGACGGCGTGCGACGGCGTGACCGGCGCGAGCGCGCTCGGGACCGCCGCGGGGAACGCCGGGCGGGGGGTGCCGCCGGTGGTGGGGTCGGCGGCCGAGGGCCCGGTGATGGGGCCCGAGGCGGGGTGCGCGGGGCCCGTGGGCAGGCTGCCCGCTGGGCCCGCGCTCGCGGCCGCGAGGGCGATCGCGGCGAGGTCGAGCGCGGCGGTGTCGGCGTCGAGGGCCGCGTCGCGGGGGGCGCGGCGGGCCGGGCGCTCGCGGCCCGCTCGGGGCAGGGGCCCCGACGGGTGGGCCTCGGTGAGGCCCTGGCGGGGCATGGCCGCCGCGAGGTCGGTGGCGCGCTGCCCGCCGGTCAGGACCGCGGTGCCGGCGCGTGCCGTCGGGGCGGGGGTGGGCGTCGCCGCTCGCGCGGACGCCGCACGGTGTCGTGACATGCGAGGTCTCCGTCGCGCCGCCGATCGACCTGGCCGAGGGGGAGCGAACCAGGTGCCGCGTCGCCGGGGGGAGCTCCGGTGCGTGGCGTTCGGCCTGTCGCCGCAGGGTCGGGGGCCGTGCTCGCCGGACAGGCCCGGGCGGGACGAGCGCGGGTCCGGCACCAGCTGCCACGGGTGTCCGGACGCCCCCGAGACTAGGTCGCGGGGGAAGACCCGTCACCGGACGCGGTCCCGGCGGGACGCTCGGTGTCCGCGCGCGTCACGGCAGCTCAGGCCGTCGCCGCCGGGTCACGGCCGCGGCGCGGCCAGGTCTCGGGTCGGTCACGCAGTGACGTAGCTCACACCGAAGTGCGGCTGTTCGGCCCACGGACCCGTGGGGAGGTGCGGATAACGGCTGCGCCGAGCGAGGGTTGCACTACGCAGCGCCTCGACAGCATCTGGACGACAGGGTTCCATCGGACCGGTCCCCCGAACACAGCGGCTCCCGGGGCGGGCGCTTCGCGGCGTTCCGCCCGATTCCACCGCCCCGACACGGCGGCCCCGACCGGGCCGCGGAGAGGCGTCGATGAGCGACCGGGTCACCCCCCAGCCCGATCAGCCCGACCCCCACCCCGAACGTCCCGGTTCCGCCGGCGAGCGCGTCCTGCAGGGCGCGCTCGGGACGTCCGCGCGGGCCGAGCGCTTCTACGGCGACCAGATGTGCGATCGCCTGGTGCCGTCGATGCAGGACTTCGTGGCGAAGATGTCGATGATGTTCGTGGCGACCTCGGACGCCCACGGCGAGTGCGACAACACGCTGCGGGCCGGCCCGCCCGGGTTCCTGCGGGTCCTCGACGACCGGCACGTCGCGTGGCCGGAGTACCGCGGCAACGGCGTCATGGCGAGCCTGGGCAACATCAGCGAGAACCCGCACGTCGGGCTCCTGATGGTCGACTTCACCGACGAGCTCATCGGGCTGCACGTCAACGGCTCGGCGCGCCTCGTCGACGACGCGACGCTGCGCGCGGAGCACCCGGACGTCCCGGAGGAGACGGCGCCCGGCCGGCGGGCCGAGATGTGGGTCGAGGTCACCGTCGAGGAGGCCTACATCCACTGCCGCAAGCACATCCCGCGGATGGTCCCGGTCGACCGCACCGTCGCCTGGGGCACCGACGACGTCAAGCGCAAGGGCGGCGATCACTTCGGCGTCGCCGGGGCGCGACGCGCCGAGGCGGCCGAGCGCGCCGGCGCGCCCTCGGGTGACCCCCGCACGGCGGAGCACGCCGGGGCAGGGGCATCCTCCGGGGAGTGATCTCCGACCGGCACGCGTGGACCAGACCCGAGCTCGAGACCGTCGTCCCGGGCGTCCACCGCCTGCCGCTGCCGCTGCCCAACGACTCGCTCCGGGCGGTCAACGTCTACGCGCTGGCCCCCGACGGTGACGGCCCTTCCGACGGTGCCGAACTGACGCTCATCGACGGCGGCTGGTCGATCGACGAGTCCCGCGACGTCCTGGCGCGCCTGCTCACGGGGATCGGCGCGGAGCCGGGCGACATCCGGCGCTTCCTGGTCACCCACGTCCACCGCGACCACTACAGCCAGGCCGTCGCGCTGCGCCGTGCCCACGGCGCGCGGGTGGCCCTCGGCGCGGGCGAGGCCGACTCGCTCGAGACGGTCCGCGGGCGCGACACCGGCCTCGACGCGCAGATCGTCGGCCTCCGGCGCGCGGGCGCCCCCGAGCTCTCCGCCGAGATCCACTCCTGGGTGGCCGCCGCCGAGGCGCCGCCGGCCGACGACTTCACCGACCCCGACGAGTGGCTCGCCGACGGGCAGGAGCTGCGGGCGGGCGGGCGCTCGCTCGTCGCCCGCGAGACGCCGGGCCACACGCGCGGGCACCTCGTGTTCGTCGACGAGACCAGCGCCGAGGGCCCGATGCTCTACGCCGGCGACCACGTCCTGCCGCACATCACGCCCTCGATCGGCTTCGAGCCCGCGGCGCGGCCCGGGGCGCTGATCCGCTACCTCTCGTCGCTCGCGGCCCTGCGCGCCGAGCCGGACCGCCTGCTGCTGCCCGCGCACGGGCCCGTCGCGCCGAGCGTCCACGAGCGCGTCGACGAGCTGGTCGCCCACCACGACAAGCGCCTCGACGAGATCGCCGCGGCCGTGGAGAAGGGCCTGCCGACCGCGGCCGAGATCGCGGGCGCGCTGCGCTGGACGCGCCGCGAGCACCGTCTCGAGGACATGGAGGCCTTCAACCGGATGCTCGCGGTCCTCGAGACCGACGCCCACCTGGAGGTCCTCGCCGCGCAGGGCCGGGTCACGCGCACGTCCGGCGAGGACGAGGTGTTCCACCACGCGCCGTCGTGACCGGAGACGTCACCTCGCGGTCATGATCCCGACACCTCGGTGCGCCGAGGTGCGCCTCGACGGCGGCGCGCGGTCGGGTGACGGGACTACGGTGGAGGGTCGTCCCGGCACACCCCGCGCCGGACCGTCCGCTGGAGAAGGCCTGCGTGACCCGTACGTCACCGTCCGCCGCCGACACCGACCCCGGCGCGCACGATCCCGACGGCGATCCCGTGGCTGCTGACCCCGTCGTGGCTGAGCAGCCGTACGTGAGCATGCTCTACGGCAAGCTCGACGAGCGCCGGACCGAGACCGCCGCGCTGCTCGCGCGCGTGCTGCGCGACGAGACCACCGGCACGCCGCAGGCGGTCTCCGAGCGGGACGCCGCCGCGCAGATGTACTCCGAGCAGCTCGCCACGCTCTCCGCGGTCGAGCAGGGCCTGTGCTTCGGGCGCCTGGACCTCGACCCGGACCGTCCGCCGCCCCCGCCGATCGACGGTGACCCCGGGCCGATCGAGGGGCTCGACCAGGACGTGCTCTACGTGGGCCGCCTCGGGCTGCTCGACGACCAGCACGACTACGAGCCGCTGCTCGTCGACTGGCGCGCGCCCGCGGCCCGGCCGTACTACACCGCGACCGCCGCGTCTCCCGACGGCGTGCGCCGCCGCCGGCACATCCGCTCGCGCAGCCGCCGGGTCACGGCCGTCGACGACGAGATCCTCGACCTCGAGGAGGCCGCGCGGGTCGGGGCCACCGCCACCCAGCGCACCGGGCTCACCGGCGAGGCGGTGCTCCTCGCGGCCCTGTCGGCCGGTCGCACCGGGCGGATGGGCGACATCGTCGCGACGATCCAGGGCGAGCAGGACCGCGTCATCCGCTCCAGCGCCAACGGCGTCGTCGTGGTCGAGGGCGGGCCCGGGACCGGCAAGACGGCCGTGGCGCTGCACCGCGCGGCGTACCTGCTCTACACCCACCGGCGCCAGCTGGCCCGCCGCGGCGTGCTCGTGGTCGGGCCGAACCCGACGTTCCTGCGCTACATCGAGCAGGTCCTGCCCTCCCTCGGCGAGACGAGCGTGCTGCTCTCCACGGTCGGCGAGCTCTACCCGGGCCTCGCCGCGCACCGGTCCGAGCCGCCGGCCGCCGCCGCGCTCAAGGGCCACCTGGACATGGGCAAGATGCTCGCGACGGCCGTGCGCGACCGCCAGGAGCTGCCGCGGCGCCCGATCCGGCTCCACGTCGACGGCGAACCGGTGGTGATCGACCGCGACGTCGTCAACCAGGCCCGCACCCGCGCCCGGCGCACCCGCCGGCCCCACAACGACGCCAAGCGGACCTTCGTGCGCGAGGTCGTCGACCAGCTCGCGCGCCGCGAGGTCGACCGGGTGGGCCGTGACCCTCTCGACAGCAGGGAGGGCGGCGGCAACCTGCTCGACCGCGGCGACCTCGCCGACGTCCGCGCCGGGCTGCGCGCCGACCCCGACCTGCGGGCCGTGCTCGACGAGCTGTGGCCCACGCTGACGCCCCCGCAGCTGCTCGCCGACCTCTGGACGAACCCCCAGCGCCTCCGGGCGGCCACGCGCGGCTGGTCCGAGGCCGACCGCGAGCTGCTGGCCCGCTCCGGCGGGCGCCCCGACGACCTGCTCGACGGCGCCTGGTGGAGCCCCGCGGACGCGGTGCTGCTCGACGAGGTCGCCGAGCTGCTCGGCGAGGACGACACCGCGGCCCGCGAGGCCGAGGAGCGCAAGCGCGAGGCCGACGAGGCCTACGCCGCCGGGGTGCTGGAGATCCTCGCGATGGAGGAGGACTGGGACCCCGAGCTCCTGCGTCCCACCGACGTCGTCGACGCCAGCGTCCTCGCCGACCGCACCCGCGAGGCCACCTACGCCTCGGCCGCCGAACGCGCCGCCGACGACCGGACGTGGACCTTCGGGCACGTCATCGTCGACGAGGCCCAGGAGCTCTCGCCGATGGCGTGGCGCGTGCTCATGCGGCGCTGCCCCAGCCGATCGATGACGCTCGTCGGCGACGTGGCGCAGACCGGGGCGCGGGGCGGGGCGTCGTCGTGGGCCGAGGTGCTCTCGCCCTACGTCGCCGCGCGCTGGCGCCGCGAGGTGCTGACGGTCAACTACCGCACCCCCGCCGAGATCATGGCGGTCGCCGCCGACGTGCTCGCCGCCATCGACCCCGGCGCCACGCCGCCCGAGTCGGTGCGCGAGTCCGGCGTGGCGCCCGTGGCGGTGGCCGCCGACGAGCCGGGACTGGTCGAGGCGGCCGTGGCGCAGGCCCGGCGGGCGCGCGAGGCGGTCGTCGACGCCGAGGGTGCCGGCCGTGTCGCGGTCCTCGCGCCGGGGGCGCGCGTCGACGGGCTCGCCGCGGCGCTGGGCGTCGCGGCCGGGCCGACCGGTGCCGCCGAGGGCGACCCGGCCGTGGACCTGGCGTCGGAGATCGTCGTGTCCGAGGTCGCCGACGCCAAGGGCCTCGAGTTCGACGCCGTCGTGCTCGTCGACCCCGCGGGCGTGGTGGACGCCTCACCGCGCGGTCTCAACGACCTCTATGTGGCCCTGACCCGTGCCACCCGGTCGTTGGTGGTCGTGCACCCGGACGTCCTACCGCCGGTGCTCGGGCGCCTGATCGGGTAACGCGGGCACGCCCGGCGTCGAACCACCGGGCAGGGGCCGTCCGTGTCTCCGGACGTGTGGCGTCGCCGACCACCGGTCGCGCGCCACGGGCAACCCGCCGTTCGGGCGACGCGCCGCCCGGGACGTCACGCAGACGAGGGACCCTGTCATACGGGATGATCGGGGCGACCGCACACCGGGAGGGGGGCGGACAGTGAGCACCGACACCGGTCCGCCCGCGATGGTGGGCGGTCGCTACACCGTCGGCGACCTCATCGGGCGCGGCGGCGCCGCCGACGTCTTCCGGGCGCGCGACGAGCTGCTTGGCCGCGACGTGGCGATCAAGATGTTCAACGCGGCGGGCTCGGTCACCCCCACCGACGTCGAGCCGGGCGACCCCGCCGACCCCGCCGAGAAGATCGGCGACATCGAGGAGGGCCAGGAGGCCCGCCACCGCCGCGAGGTGCTCACGCTCGCCGGCCTGTCGCACCCCGGGCTCGTCACCGTCTACGACGTCGGCGACGAGGACGGCCGCGCCTACTTCGTCATGCAGCTCATCGAGGGCGACACGCTCGCGCAGCGCGTGCGCGCGGGCCCCCTCCCGGTCGTCGACGTCGTCGCGCTGGGCGCCGCGCTCGCCGACGCGCTGGCCTACGTGCACCGCCGGGGCGTCGTGCACCGCGACGTCAAGCCCGGCAACGTGCTGCTCGACGCCGAGGGCCGCGCCCACCTGTCGGACTTCGGCATCGCCGCGGTCCACGACGCCGCGCCGGTCACGGCCGCCGGCATGGTCATCGGCACCGCGTCGTACCTCAGCCCCGAGCAGGTCCGCGGCGAGCCGATCGACGGCGCCGTCGACATCTACGCGCTGGGCCTCGTGCTCATCGAGTGCCTCACCGGGCGCCGCGAGTACCCGGGCAACGCGCTCGAGGCGGCGGTCGCCCGCCTGCACCGGCGTCCCGTGGTGCCCACCGGCCTCTCGCCCGGGCTCGAGGCCCTGCTCACCGCCATGACCGCCGACGACGCGGTCGACCGCCCGACGGCCGAGGAGGTCGTCGCCGGGCTGCGCGGGGTCTCCCGCGAGGTCGGGATGGACGCCGAGACCGTGCTGTCGCCGGTGCTCATGACCGCGCCGACCAGCATCGTCGCCGGCTCCGGGCCGATGGCCGTCGGGCCGCCGCCCGTCGCCGAGCCGCTGCCGACGGGCGCCTCGCCGCTGGCCCGCCCCGAGGGGCGCCGGCGCCGCCGGCTCGCCGCCGCCGTGGCCGCGGCGGCCGCGACGCTGCTGGTCGCGGGCTCCGCGGTGGCGTACGCGGTGCTCTCCGACGAGCAGCCCCTGCCGCCGGTGCCCTCGGCGACGCTCGCGCCGCCCCCGCCGCCGCTGCCGGTCGCCCCGCAGGTCACCACCACCGACGAGACCGAGGCGGCCACGGCCCCGCGCACCCGGCGCACCACCACCGCGCGCCGCACGACGACCACCACCACGACCACGACGACCACCACGACGACGGTGCGCCCGCCCGTGGTCGTGCCGCCGCCGGTCGAGGAGCCCGACACCACGACGACCACGACGGTCGCGCCGCCGGGAGCGCGCCAGAACGGCGTGCAGTAGCCGCTCAGCCGCCGCCCGGCAACGGGTTGAGCGCCGCGGGCACCGAGAGCACCGGACCCGCCGGCAGCAGGCCGACCACCGCGCCGGGCGCGGGCGGGAACGCCTCGCCCAGCCCGAGCGCCGCCGCGGTCTCCGGGTCGGGCACCGCCGACGCGAGGCCCGAGCCCGAGATCACCGTGGGGCTGCCCGGGGCGTCGTCGCGCCCGATCGGGACCGCGCGGACCGTCACCCCGCCGCCGGGCAGGGCGACGGCGTCGACGCGGTCGCCGGAGCCGTCGGCCTGGGCGAGGGTGGTCGGCGGCGTGGCGGTGGAAGGCGGGTCGGTGCCGACGGTGAGCTGGACCGGGCCGCCGCCCTGCGCGCCGGCGCAGGTGGTGGGCGCCTCGTCCATCGGCACGGCGCGGGGCACCGGGTCCGGGTAGGCGGCGACGGCGATCCCGCGGGCGGTGGCGAGCGCGCGCAGCTGGCCGGGCGAGACGATCGGCACGGGGGCGCCCGCGCGCGCCGGGTCGGGGTCGTCGAGGCGCACGAGCCGGGCGACGACCTCGGGGACCTCCTGCACGCCCTCGCGCGCCACCACGTACCAGCGGTCCGGGGTGCCGGGCCCGACGAGGCGCACGACCCCGCCGACGGGCTCGCCCGCGAGCAGCCCGGACGGCGGCACCTCGCCGCGCCCGGCGATCTGCGGAGCGACGATCGGCGGGCCCTCGGTCAGCGTGTTGAGCAGGCTCGTGCTCACCGGGCGCGGGGTCTGGCCGGCGAGGTCGAAGGCGAGGACCACGGCGGGGTCGCGCAGGTCCAGCCGCGAGCGGATGCCGTCGTGGACGAGCCAGGTGCCGTCGAACCGGTCGCGCAGCAGCAGCCCGCGCCCGGGGTCGAGGGGCCGGGCGGGCGGGGCTGCGCCGGCGAGCACCGTCGTCCAGACCCGCGGCTGCTCCCACGGGCGAGCCGCCCCGGGCTGCGGGCTCCCGGTGTCGCAGACCGACCACACCGGCGGCACCGGCGCGCCCGCGGGCGGCAGCGGCGGGGCGTCGACGATGCCGACGCCGCGCTCGCGGGGTGCCGTGGCGATGTCCTCGTCGGCGACCTCGACGGGCTCCGGGTCGCCCTGACCGCCGGCCGCCGCGAGCGCGAGGCGTGCCGACGCGAGGTTGGGCACGGGCACCAGGCGGTCGGGCTCGTGCACGACGACGTAGAGCGCGCCGGACCCCTCGGCCACGACGATGCCGGCGCTGCGCCAGTCGGCCGGCGTGTCGAGCAGGCCCCACACCGCCGCGACGCCCAGCGCGAGCGCGGCGATCAGCACCCCCGCGACCGTGGCGCGCTGCTGGCTGCGCAGCGGGTCGCTCCCCGGCACGCCCTGCCGCCGGACCAGCGCCGACTGCAGGCGGCGCAGCCCGAAGCGGTACGCGTGGACCTGGTCGGAGGTCGTCGTCGGGGGAGGCATCTCGCCGCGGATCGTGGCACGTCGCGGCGGGCCGAGGGGTCCGTTCCGGTCAGGCGGCGACGGGCAGGCGCGCCGGGCGCGGCGCGATGCGCAGGGTGATCGTCGCGTGCACGACCTCCTGCCCGCGGGCGTCGGTGATCGTGATGTCGGCGTCGGCGTCCTCGCGCTCGGCGGAGAACGCCGGCGGGTGAGGGAAGGTCGCGACGGCGAGGAGGTCGGTGTCGGCCTTCGCGAGGTACTGCACGCTCATGCCGCGCGGGATCCAGCGGTGCGTCGCCGGCGTCGTCGCCTCGGCGAGCACGCCCATCGCGTACTCGGCGAGGTTGCAGGACGCGATGGCGTGCACGGTGCCGAGGTGGTTGTGCACCAGCCACCAGTTGCGCAGCGACACCTCGGCCCGCCCCGGCTCGAGGCTCCGGATCATGGGCGCGGCGGTGAGGAAGTACGGCGCCCGCAGCCACACGGCCGCGCTGACCAGCAGGCGGCCCGGCCAGGACCCGGAGAGGCGGCGCCACGTACCCAGCACGCTCGGAGTGCTCACGGGGCACAGGTTACCGGGCGGTAGCAAGCGCGAGAACCCGTACGGACCCGAACGATCATCCACTCAGGGGTGACGTCCCGGATTCACGAACGAGCATTCGGGGAACTCGTGTGTCTGCGCGACCAGGCGCTCCTGCTCGGAGGAACCGATGACCGCTCAGCACGGACACCCCGCCTCGCCCGCTCCCGGGGCCTCCGGCCTCCCCGACCGACTCGCCGCGGTGCTCGGCGACCTGGTCTTCCCGGCCGACCGCTGGCAGGTGCTCACCGCCGCCGAGATGTACGGGGTCGACACCGTGTCGCGCACGCTGATCGAGCGTCTCCCGGAGCGCCGCTACCACTCGCTCGGCGAGATCGTGGCCGTCCTCGCCGCCGTGCTGTCGGGGCGTCCGGTCGCGGCCGTCGGCCAGGCCGGGCCGCCGCGCCTCCCGCGCACGGCACCGCGCCGCGGCCCGGTGGTCGCCCGCCCGGCCCGGCCCGTCGCCCGGCCCGCCGGGCACCGGCCGGTGCGCCCCGTCGCCTGACGGTCAGCCGCCGGGCGCGCCGCCCAGCCCGACCAGCCCGGCGGCGAACGCGAGCAGCCCCGCCTGCGTGCGGTTGTCGCAGTCGAGCTTCTCCATCAGCCGCGACACGTAGCCCTTCACCGTCGCCTCCGAGAGGTGCAGCCGGGCCCCGATCGCGGCGTTGGACAGGCCCTCACCGAGCGCGGTGAGCACCTCGGTCTCGCGCGCGGGGAGATCGCGGATGCGGGCGCGGGCGGCCTCGCGCGTGCGGTCCTCGCGGCTCGAGGCCGTCGCGAGCCGCCGGGCCGCCTCGGGGGAGAGCACCGTCTGCCCGGCGGCGGCGACCGCCACGAGACGGCGCAGGTCGGCGGGCGGCGTCGACTTGAGCAGGAACCCCTGGGCGCCGGCCGCGAGGGCGCGCAGCACGTAGGTGTCGACGTCGAAGGTCGTCAGGACGACCACGGCGGGCCGGTCCTCGAGCGCGGCGATGTGCCCGAGGGCGGTGAGCCCGTCGACGCCCGGCATGCGGATGTCGAGCAGCACGACGTCGGGGCGGTGGCGCACGACCTGCTCCACGGCCTCCGCGCCGTCGTGGGCCTCGCCGACGACGGTGATCTCGTCGGTCGCGAGGATCGTGCCCAGGTGGGTGCACACCATGGGTTCGTCGTCGACGACGAGCACCGTGATCACGCGGGTTCTCCCGTCGGCACGTCGGCGGGCAGGACGACGGCGACCCGGAAGCCGCCGTCGTCGGTGGGGCCCGCCGCGAACGTGCCGCCGACCAGCCCCACCCGGCGCCGCAGGCCGTCGAGACCCACTCCGCCGCCGGTGGTGTCGGGGACCGCCGGGGTGTCCGCCGGCCCGTTGGTGATCGTCGCGCACACGCGCCCGTCCTCGTGGCGGACCCCGACCCGGACCGCGGCACCCGGGGCGTGCTTGCGGGCGTTGGTCAGGGCCTCCTGGACCACGCGGTGCAGGGTGCGCCGGACGGTGGGGGCGGGGCCCGCGGGGTCGCCGGTGACCTCGAGGGCGGCGTCGACGCCGACCCGCCGGGACTCCCCGATCAAGCCGTCGAGCCCCTCGAGCTCGTCGGCGGGCACGTCCGCGGCGTCCGAGCCGGGGGTGCGGCCGGCGCGCAGCACCCCGACGAGGTCGCGCATCTCGGCCAGCGCCTGGACGCCCGCCCGGCGCAGGTCCTCTGCGGCGTCGTGCACGGCCGGGTCGTCGCTGCGCACGCCGAGCGCGCCGGCCTGCAGCACCATGAGGTTGATCCGGTGGGTGACGACGTCGTGCATCTCGCCGGCGAGGCGGACGCGCTCGTCGGCGCGCGCCTGCTCGGCGAGCAGCTCCTGCTCGCGCTCGGCCCGGTCGGCGCGCTCGACGGCGCCGGCGATCGCCTCGCGGCGCGTGCCGACGTAGAGCCCGGCCAGCGTCACGAGCGAGGCGACGAACAGCAGGAACGCGTGGTCGTTGAACCGGAAGTCCACCCACCCGCGGTCGCCGACGAACGACGCGGCGACCACCAGCGGCGCGAGCAGCCACAGCGTCCAGCGCCGCGCGTAGGCGCCCGCGGAGTACAGCGCGACGTAGCCGAACCAGGACCCGGGGAACAGCACCGAGAGCAGCGCGACGACCACCGTCACGGCCACCGGAGCGCGCCGCCGGAACACCAGCACGACCGTCGACAGGACGACCACCGCGAGCAGCGCCGGCGTCCCGAGGTCGAGCAGCGTGCCGATCTGGCGGGGGAAGAACAGCACGATGCCGGTCATGAACACGCCGGTCAGCAGCGCGACCCCGAGGTCGACGGCCCACTGACGGCGGGTCATGACCGGCACCGTAGCCGTGATCACTTCATGATCGGCGCGCGCTGCCACCACGTCAGGCAGCGCCAGAGCCACTCGACGGGCCCGTAGCGGAACCGTCGGAGCCACCAGCTGCTCCACACAGCCTGGACCACCAGGATGCCGACGGTCAGCCCGGCGATCGCCGCGCCGTCGTCGAGGGAGTCGATGCCGAGCGCCGGGCCGAGGGTCACGAACAGGACGGTCGCGGTGAGGTAGTTGGTGAGCGCCATCCGGCCCATCGGGGCGATCACGCGCCCGATCACCGCCCCGACCGGGGTGCGCAGGAGCAGCAGCAGCGCGGCGGCGTACGCGACGGCCGTCGTCAGCGCGGCCAGCGGCGGCAGGAGGCTCTGCGCTCCGCCGAGCCCGCCGCCGAGGACGTTGACCTGCGGCGGCGTCCAGCCCGCGGTGACCGCGAGCGCCCACGCGAGGTCGAGCGTGCCGGCGACGGCGAGCACCACGGCGGTGCGCCCGGGGTGGCGGCCGAGCGCGGAGGGCAGACCGAGGCGCGCCAGCGCGAAGCCGAGCGCGAGCAGAGCCACCGTGAGCCCGTAGCTCTGCTGGACCTGCGGGGCGACGAGGAGCAGGACGAGCGCGACGACCAGGCACGCCCGGGGCGCCAGGATGCTCATCGGCAGGAGGAGCACCAGCCCGACCAGCGCGTACGGGACCAGCGCCTCGCCCGGCTGCAGGAACTGGTGCGCGATCCCGATCAGCAGCAGCACGCCGAGCCGGCGGGCCAGCACGACCCGCGGGCGGGCGGTCCGCGTCGCGGCGCGGTCGAGGAAGAGCCCGAACCCGACGCCGAAGAGCAGCGCGAACAGCGACAGGAAGCGCTCGACGAAGAGCAGGTCGATCGCCGGCGGGAACGGGCGCCCGACGAGCTGCTGCAGGATGTTCACGACCAGGATCCCGCACAGCGCGAAGCCGCGGAGGACGTCGAGCTCGGCGATCCGCCGGCCCGGGGTGGAGACGTCGGCGGCGTCGACCGTGCTCGGCGCGTTCATGCCCCGGACGCTAATGATCAGGGCGGCCCCGTCGTCAGCGCCGGACGTCGGCGGGCGGACCGACGAAAGTCGTGTGCCTAGCCCTCTTCCTCGAGCTCGAACGCGTCGTCGCCGACCCACACGCGCAGGCCGTCGCCGTCGTCGGTGATCGCGCCCTCCTCCTCTTCGGAGAGCTCGCGCGCGGCGCCGAGGGAGCGCTCGTCGTAGCCGACGCGGCCGTCGCCGAGGTCGCGCGGCCGGTACTCGGAGGCGAGCACCGCGGTGCGACTGCGCGTCGCGAGGAACGCTGCGTTCTCCGGTCCGACCTCCGCGACCCACTGTTGCCTGCGCACCCGTGAGTGCCTACCCGGGTCGGCTCGTCGGAGCAACGGAAACCGGTGGACCTCCACCCCGGTCGAGCACCTACCGTCGCGCTCGTCGCCGACGAGGAGGTCGAGTCCCATGCGCGCCCTGCGCCCGCTGCGCCGGTCCGCCTACCGGCGTCTGGCCGCGGCGCTCGCGCTGTCGGTGCTCGCCGAGGGGCTCTGGACGCTGTCGGTCGTCTGGCAGGTGATCGAGCTCGGCGGCGGGCCGGGCGCGCTCTCGCTGGTCTCGGGCGCGCTCGCGCTGGGCGTGATCGTCACGGCGCTGCTCGGCGGCGTGCTCGCCGACCGGATCCCGCAGAAGCGGATCCTCGTCGGCGTCATGTCGGTGCTCGCGGTGTCGATCGGCCTCGTCGCCGCGCTCTCGGCCACCGGCGCGCTGTCGATCCCGCTGCTCGTGGTCGTCGCCGCGGCGATCGGCCTGTCGATGGGTCTGTTCTTCCCCGCGTACTCGGCGCTCGTGCCGGCGATGGTCGACGACGACGAGCTGCTCGCCGTCAACGGCCTCGAGGGCGTGGTGCGCCCGGTGCTCCTGCAGGGCGCGGGCCCGGCGCTCGCCGGCGCGCTGGTCGCGGCGTACTCGCCGGCGGCGGCGCTCGCGGCCACGGCCGTCGCGTGCGTGGCGGGGCTCGTCGCGGCGCTGGCGCTGCCCCGGCGGGCGCTGCGCCGCGACCTCGACGAGGGGAGCAGCGGCGTGGGCGCCGTCGTGCGCGACCTGGTCGAGGGCTTCCGCTACATGGTCGCGACGCGCTGGCTGCTCGTGACGCTGGTGTTCGCGTCGGCGATGGTGCTGCTGGTGCTCGGGCCGCTCGAGGTGCTCGTGCCGTTCGCGATCATCGAGAACGCGGGCGGCGGGCCGGGCGGGCACTCCCTCGTGCTCCTCGCGCACGGGGCCGGCGGGGCGATCGCGTCGATCCTCGTCGCCTCGCTGCGCCTCCCGCGGCGGTACCTCACGGTCATGATCGCCATGTGGACGGCGGGCTGCGTCCCGATGGTCGTGTTCGGCCTCGTCGACACGCTCTGGCCGATGATCGTCGCCGGGTTCGTCGTCGGCGGTCTGTTCAGCGCCCCGCAGGTCATCTGGGGGACGCTGCTGCAGCGCCGCGTCCCGCCGGCCCTGCTCGGGCGCGTGACGAGCCTCGACTTCTTCGTCTCGCTCGCCTTCATGCCCGTGTCGATGACGCTCGCGGGGCCGGTCAGCGAGGTCGTCGGGCTGACGCCGGTGTTCCTCGCCGCAGGCCTCGCGCCGCTCGTGTTCGGAGTGCTGGCGCTGGTGCTGGGGCGCCTGGGTCCCGACGAGATCGCCCACCCCCTCGACGTCGCCGTACCGGACGACGACACCACGAGCGGGGAGCCGCGCGCGGCGTGATCGGGAGCGCGTGGTGCACGTCGCCCGGCCTCTGAGGGCGCCTACTGGCTGGTATGTCTCGCTGAGCGAGACATACCAGCCAGTAACCGTCGTGACGGTGCCTAGCTCGCGGGCTGGGTGAGGTCGTAGACCGTGGTGCCGCCGACCGTCGTCGCCGTGTAGTGCGCCGCGACCCAGTTGCTGATCTGCGTGCCGACGCTGTCCTCGCCGCCGCCCGGGCCATCGCCCTGGCCGCCCGACGCCACGAACCAACCGATGTCGCCGGCGGCGACGTAGGCCTGGAACTGGGCGAGGCTCGGGGCGGCGTCGGAGCCGGTGAACCCGCCGATGGCCATCACCGCGGTGCCGCTGGAGAGCTCGAGGCCCGAGGCGCCCTGCGCGGACACGGTGGCCGCCGACCAGCGCGTCCCGGCCGACGTGAGCAGCGCGGTGAGCTCGGCCGAGGTGCTCGCCTCACCGGGGCCGCCACTCTGGCCACCACCGCCACCACGCTGACCCCCGTCCGGCGGCGCCTGCCCCGCCGGCCTCTGACCGCCGCCGGGAGGACCGCCCTGACCCCCGCCCTGTCCACCACCGGGACCGCCGCCCATCTCGGACCCGGTCGACGGGCCGGCGCTGACGATCGAGCCCTGGTGCGCGGTGGCGGCGGTCTGCACCGCGTAGGCCGTTGCGCCACCGGCACCGGCGAGCAGCGCCCCGAGCAGCACGACCGGGAGGACCCGGCCCCCGAGGCGTCGCCATGCCGACCGCGGCACCACGAGACCGACCGCGGCCACGATCCCGGCGATCGCGACGACCCAGCGCAGCCAGGGCAGGAACTCCGGCGTGCGGCGCAGGAGCACGACGCTCCAGCCGGCGGTCAGCGTGACCGTGAGGCCGAGCGTCAGGTCGGCGGCGAGGTGCCCGCGTCGTCGCCACACCTCGCGGCCGCCGACCACCAGCGTGCCGACGAGACCGGGCGCCAGCGCGACGGCGTAGTAGGCGTGGATGGTGCCGCTCATGAAGCTGAACACCAGGCCGGTGACCAGCAGCCAGCCGCCCCAGAGCACGAGCGCGGCGCGGGTGCGGTCGGTGCGCGGAGCCCGGCGGGTCAGCCAGAGCCCGGCGACGAGCGCGACGAGCGCGGCCGGGAGCAGCCAGCTGATCTGGCCACCGAAGGCCTCGTTGAACATCCGCGTGATGCCGGTGGACCCGCCGAACCCGGTGCCACCGCCGCCACCTCCGCCGGCGCCCCCGTTGCCCTCGCCGCCGAGGAGGCGGCCGAGGCCGTTGTAGCCGAGCACGAGGTCGAGCAGCGTGTTGTCGGTCGAGCCGCCGATGTAGGGGCGCGCGTCCGTGGGCCACAGGTCGACGAGCAGCACGTACCAGCCCACCGACACGACGAGCGCCAGCGCGCCCGCCCCGAGCTGGACCAGCCGCCGACGCAGCGGCGCCGCCGAGGCGAGCAGGAGCACCGCGGCGAACGCGGGCAGCACCAGGAACGCCTGCATCATCTTGGTGAGGAAGCCGAACCCGATCAGCGCGCCCGCCGCGACCGTCCACCACGTGCCGGCCCGGGTCGCGGCGGCGTCCACCGCCCGCACGACCTCGTACGCGGCGGCCACCAGGCACAGCACGAGCAGCGCGTCGGGGTTGTTGAACCGGAACATCAGCACCGCCACCGGCGTCAGCGCGAGCGCCGCCCCGGCGAGCAGCCCCGCGCCGGGCCCCGACCACCGCCGCACGGCGAGGTAGAGCAGCCCGACCGCCGCGACGCCCATCAGTGCCTGCGGCGCGAGCATCGACCAGCTCGAGAACCCGAAGAGTCGCCCGGAGAGCCCCATCACCCAGAGCGAGGCCGGCGGCTTGTCGACGGTGATGAAGTTCGACGAGTCCATCGACCCGAAGAGCCACGCCTTCCACGACTGCGTGCCGGCCTGCACCGCCGCCGCGTAGTACGTGTTCGCGAAGCCCGAGGCGCCGAGGTTTTCCAGGTAGAGCACCGCGGTGCCGACCAGCAGGACGATCAGCGACGGGCGCACCCAGCGGGGGTCGTCCGGCCGTCCGACCAGCAGGGCCGGGGACCGGCGCGCCGGGGCGCGGTGAGCAGGAGGGGCGGGGGCGCGCCGGGGCACCCGCAGCTCGGTCGTCAGACCGTCGTGGACCGTCATGGAAGCGAGGGTGCGGGCGGTTCGTGTCCGGACGGTGGGGCGGTGTTGTGCGTCCGCTGTGAACGGCTCCCGAGATCTCACGCACGCCGCACGGCCGACTGCGGAGACGGCACGGAAAGCCCCGGACGGGTAACGATCACTGAGATGCCCTGCACGTGGAGGTGACGCGGGCCGGAGAACCGGGAACGCTGTGAGGGTGATCGGTCCCGTGCTGCGCTCGCGGCGTCTGCGCTTCGTGGCGCGCCTCGCCGTGAGCGTGGTGTCGGTGGGGATCCTGGCGCTCTCCGCGGTGGGCTGGACCCAGCTGCGCGCACTGGATCGATCCACGCCCGCGGCGGCCGTCATCGACAGCCCGGAGCCCGCCCCGACCGGTGAGCAGAACATCCTGCTGGTCGGGCTCGACAACCGCACCGACGCGCAGGGCAACCCGCTGCCCGAGAACGTCCTCGCCGCGCTCAACGCCGGCGACGGCGAGTCCGGCGGCGGAACGGCCGACTCGCTGACCGTCGTGCACGTCCCCGCCGGCGGCGGCCGCGCGACCGCGATCTCGGTGCCGCGCGACTCCTACGTCGACCTGGGGCAGGGCCTGGGCCGTCACAAGATCAATTCGGCGTGGTCGCGGGCGGCGGCCCAGGCCACCGACGCCATGACCGGTTCCGGGCCCACGGGCACCACGAGCCTCTTCGCCGCCGAGTCGCCCGGCGCGCCGTCGCCGAACGATCCCGCCGTCGTGCGCGCCGCCGGCGCCGCGGGGGCCCGGGCCACGATCGGCGCGGTCCAGCAGCTCACCGGGCTGCCGATCTCGCACTTCGCCGCGGTCAACCTCGCCGGCTTCGCCGACCTGAGCACCGCGATCGGCGGGGTGCCGGTGTGCCTGCGCGGGCCGGTGCAGGACTCGTACTCCGGCCTCGCGCTCCCCGCGGGCCCGCAGCAGGTCAGCGGCGCCCAGGCGCTCGCCTTCGTGCGACAGCGCCACGGCCTGCCCAACGGCGACCTCGACCGGATCGCGCGCCAGCAGGTGTTCCTCGCCGGCGCGACCGAGACGCTGCTCTCGGCGAACACGCTCACCGACCCGTTCGCGGTCGGCCGCATCACCCAGGCCGTGTCGCGGTCGGTGACGCTCGACGCCGGCTGGGACGTCCTCGGCTTCGCGCGCCAGATGCAGGGCCTCTCGGCCGGCGCGGTCACCTTCCGCACGATCCCCACCGGCTCCACCGAGCTCAGCACCCCGTACGACGGGACGGCCGTCGAGGTCGAGCCCGACGACGTGCGCTCCTTCGTCGCCACGGCCATCGCGGCCGACGCCGGCAACCCCGCCGCCCAGGCCGCGCTGGCCCCCGCGCCGCCCGTCGGGGCCACCGACGCCTCGGTGAGCGCGGGCCTCGACCGCCTCTCGACCGACGAGGACGACGCGAGCTCCTCGGACGACGAGGACGGCTACGGCGAGGACGGCTACTCGGAGCGTGGCGACCGCTCCTCGCGGGACGGCTCGACGCGCAACGCGTCCTCGTCCCGTGACGACGAACGGACGGGCGCGCCGGCCGCACCGCCGGTGTCGCCGAACCCGCCGATCACGGCCGCGGCGCCCGGCTGCGTCAACTGACGCCGACCCCGGCGACGCGCCGACCCCGGCGACCCCGCCGATCCCGGCCGACCCGCCGACCCGCCGACCGTCGTACCGCAGTGGCCCGGACGCCATCGCCCCGAACGAACGAACGGCGCTTTCGCTGCCTCGGTAGCAGCGAAAGCGCCGTTCGTTCGTTCCCGCAGGGCGCACCCGGCCGAGCGCGTACCCCCGAGCGGGGTCAGCTCGAGCGCTCCGACCCCAGGGTCACCGGGACCGGGCGGGGCTGGCCGCCGTTGGAGGTGACGGTCAGGGTCACCTGCGCGCCGGGCTGCTGCGAGCGGATCGCGGCGACGAGGCTGTCGGCGTCGGGGATGACGCGGTCGTTGACGCGGGTGACGACGTCGCCCTGGACCAGGCCGGCGGCCGCGGCGGGCCCGCCGGGCGTGATCTGGCCGAGCACCGCGCCGTCGGGGCCCTCGGAGACGCCGACGCCGAGCACGGCGCGGGTGGCGTAGCCCTGGGTGACCAGCTCGTTGCCGATGCGGGCGGCCTGGTCGATCGGGATCGCGAAGCCCAGGCCGATCGAGCCGGACTGGGACTGCTGGCCGCCCTGGGACTGGCCGCCGAGGGACGCGATCGCCGAGGTGATGCCGACGACGCGGCCCTGCATGTCGACGAGCGCGCCGCCGGAGTTGCCGGGGTTGATCGCGGCGTCGGTCTGGATGGCGTCGAGGACCGTCGCCTGGCCGCTCTGGGCGCCGCCGCTCGCGACGGGGCGCTGGAGGGCGCTGACGATGCCGGTGGTCACCGTGCCGGAGAGGCCGAGCGGCGACCCGACGGCGACGACGTCCTGGCCGACCTGCAGCTGCGACGAGTCGCCGAGCGTCGCCGGCTGGAGCCCGGAGACGCCCTGGGCGCGGACGACGGCGAGGTCGGCGCTCGGGTCGGTGCCGACGACCTGGACGGGCGCGCGGTTGCCGTTCTGGAAGACGGCGGTCAGCCCCTGGGCCTGTGCCGGCGCGCCGCCCTCGGGCGACTGCTCGAGCCCGCCGAGCGGCGACTGCTGCTGCGGGGCCTGGCCGGCCTCGAGCACGTGGGCGTTGGTGAGGATGAGGCCGTCGGCGGAGATGACCACGCCGGAGCCCTCGCCGGACTGGCCCTCGAGCTGGACGACGCTCGGGAGCACCGTGTTGGCGACCTGCTCGACCGACCCGGCCGGCGCGGCCGCGGCGGGTGCGCCGCCCGAGCCGCTCGGCGCCGACGAGAGCACCGAGGTGCCGCCGCCGCCCGACGAGGCGGCCTCGTAGCCGACCGCGCCGCCGACACCGCCGGCGACGAGCACCGCGGCGAGCGCCCCGGCGACCAGGGCGACCGGACGTCGCCGGCGCGGCGGGCCGGGCGGCGGGGCGTCGTGCCCGAGTCCCGTGGGCGGGGGACCGGGCGGCGCGCCCGGACCGTCGTGGTGGGCCCAGGGGTCGTTGGAGCCGCCGGGGTAACCGCCGGAGTAGCCGCCGGCCGGGAGACCCGAGCCGTACGGCGCGGTGGGGTAGCCGCCGGGACGCTCCCCGGTGGCACCGGGCAGCGTGCCGGTGCCACCCGCGGAGCGCGCCGTCGGGTCCGCGGCGTGGGAGGGGGAGGTGGGGCTGTTGTCGGTCACGGATTCAGGGTCGGCCTGCCCCCTGTGCCGAGGCTGGTGTGATTCTGCGCGGTTGCTGAGAGTCGACCCTCAACTCTGCCCGGAAACGGGCAAACGCGTCAGAGTGAGCATCGCGTCGACGAGCTCGTCCCACGTGTCGCGCGGCGGCAGCTGGTGGCCCATCGCGGGGAGCTCGAGCAGTCGGGCACCCGGGATCGCGGCGGCGAGCGCGCGCCCGTGCGCGGGCGGGAAGAGCGGGTCGGCGCCGCCGTGGACGACGAGCGCCGGTAGGCCGGCCAGGGCGCCGAGGTCGGTCGGTCCCACCGGCCCGGAGTCCATGACGAAGTGGTTGCCGGCGGCCGCGACCTCCCGGCTGCGCTCGACCACCCGCGTGGCGATCGTGCGCACGCGCGCCTCGTCGAACGCGTCCGGCCCGGCGAAGGGTCGCTCGCCCTCGACGAGCGCCTCGACGGGGTCGACCGGTGCGGGCGGGCCCTCGCCGGCGAACAGCGCCTCCATCGCCGGGGTCGGGCCCGGCAGGTCGTCGCCGGGGGCGAGCGGGCTGGTCGCGAGGAGGGTGAGGGCGGCGACCCGGTCGCGGTGCCCGAGCGCCAGCCGCTGCGCGACGCCGCCGCCCATCGAGAGCCCGGCGACGTGGGCGCGCTCGACGCCGAGGTGGTCGAGCACGGCGACCGCGTCGGTGACGAGGTCCTGGCCCGTGTAGCCCGGCGAGCCCGCGGGCCACGTCGTCGAGGCGCCGGTGTCGCGCTGGTCGTACCGGATCACCCGCAGCCCACGGTCGACGAGGCGCGCGCACAGGTCGTCGTCCCACCAGTCCATCGACCACCCGCCGCCGGCGATCAGCAGCAGCGCCGGGTCATCGGGGTCGCCGAGCGCCTCCACGCAGAGCTGTACGTCATCGTCCACGTCGATCAGCACGGCGACCCCCTTCTGGTTGCGTTTCGCTATCGGTAGGGAACCGGACGAATCAGGTGGTTGTCAAGTGCAACCGGTCGCCCCGCACGGCCCGCGCACAGGTTCTCTCCAGCCCCGGGACAGCCCGGCGGACGAGCGTGCTCGATCATGGCGTCCCCGCTCCTCGCCGCGCTCCGCTCCCCGCTGCGCCCGTCCGCCCCCGCCGCCCCGGTCACGACCGCCCGCGCGCGGGCCCGCGCCGACCACGACCCGGGGTGGGCGCGCTGGGGCCTGCTCGCGCTGCTCGCCGGGACCGCGGTGCTCTACCTCTGGGGTCTCGGGGCGTCGGGCTGGGCCAACGCGTACTACTCGGCGGCCGCCCAGGCGGGGGCGACGAGCTGGCGGGCGTGGTTCTTCGGGGCGTCGGACGCCCCGGGCCTGATCATGATCGACAAGCCGCCGGTCTCGGTATGGGTCATGGGCCTCTCGGCGCGGCTGTTCGGCGTGAACGCGTGGGCGATCCTCGTCCCGCAGGCGCTCATGGGCGTCGCGTCGGTCGGCCTGCTCCACGCGACCGTGCGGCGGTGGGCCGGACCCGCGGCCGGGCTGCTGGCCGGTCTCGTGCTGGCGCTGACGCCGGTGGCGACGCTGATGTTCCGGTTCAACAACCCGGACGCGCTGCTCGTGCTGCTGCTGGTCGCGGCGGCCTGGGCGCTCGCCCGGGCCGTCGACGCCGCGACCCCGCGCGGGGCGTGGCGGTGGCTCGCGCTCACCGCGGCGCTCGTCGGGACCGGTTTCCTGACCAAGTCGCTGCAGGCCTTCCTGGTACTGCCGGCGTTCACCGCGGTCTGGCTGCTCGCCGGCCCGGGACGGGCGCGCGGGCGGCTGCTGGCGCTGCTGCCGACGGCGGCGGTGCTCGCGCTCGCGTCCGGGTGGTGGGTGGCGGTCGTCGAGCTGTGGCCCGCGTCGTCACGGCCCTTCGTCGGCGGCTCGCAGACGAACTCCGCGCTCGAGCTGGTCCTCGGCTACAACGGCCTCGGTCGCCTCACGGGCACCGAGGTCGGCAGTGTCGGCGGCGGAGGCGGCGGGGGAGGAGGCGGCGGGGGACGGTCGAGCGGCTCGGTGCTGCAGCTGGTGACCGGCGAGATGGCGACCCAGGTCAGCTGGCTGCTCCCGGCCGCCCTGCTGCTGCTCGTCGTGCTGCTCGTGCTCACCGCGCGGGCGCCGCGCACCGACCGCACCCGCGCCGCCGCGATCCTCTGGGGCGGCACGCTGCTCGTCACGGCCGCGGTGTTCACGCTCTCGCGCGGGATCATCCACAGCTACTACGCCGTCGCGCTCGCCCCGCCGATCGCCGCGCTCGTCGGCATCGGCGCGGTCGTCCTGGCCCGCCGCCGCGCCCCCGTGCTCTTGGCGGTGACCGTCGCCGTCACGGCCGCGTGGTCGTGGGTGCTGCTGCGGGAGACGCCGACGTTCGTGCCGTGGCTGCGGGCCGTCGTGCTCGTCGGCGGCGTGGTCGTCGCGGCCGGGCTGCTCGTGCGTCCGTCGCGACGGCTCCTCGTCGGGGTGCTGCTCGCCGGCGCGGTGCTGGTGGGTGTCGCCGGGCCGGCCGCGTCGTCGGTGGTCACGGCGGCCACGGCCCACGAGGGCGCGCTGCCGACGGCCGGCCCGGAGAGCGGGCGCGGGCCGGGAGGCGGTCCGGGGGGTGGTCCGGGTCGCGGCGCGGGCGGCCCGGGCTCCCCGGACGGCGGCGCGCGCCCGCCCGGCGGTGTACGGGACGGGGGTGGTCGCGGTGGCGGGATGATGACGTTGCTGCAGGCCAGCCGCCCGTCGGCCGAGCTCGCGGCCCTGCTGCGCGACGGCGCGGCAGGACACACGTGGACGGCGGCGGCGGTCGGGTCGAACGCGGCCGCGGGCTACCAGCTCGCGTCGGGTGCGCCGGTGATGGCGCTCGGCGGGTTCAACGGCACCGACCCGTCGCCGACGCTCGCGCAGTTCCAGGCCTACGTCGCCGCCGGCGCCGTGCACTTCTTCGTCGGCGACCAGAGCTCGGCGTCGATCTCGACGACCGAGAGCGGCGGCAGCGACGACGCCGCGCGGATCGCCGCCTGGGTGGCGGCGACCTACACGCCCACGACCGTCGGGGGCACGACCGTCTACGACCTCACGACGCCGGCGGCGGTGTGACGTGGAGGCCCACAGCGCAGCCACAGGTTCGGCACACGACCCGTCCACGGACGGCTCCGACGCTGCGATCATGACCGCAGCGACCCCGCTCCGCGCCCCCTTCGCCGCTCCCGTCGAGGCGACCGGAGGCGCCGTGCTCGACGTCGTCGTCCCCGTCCACAACGAGGAGCGCGACCTCGGCCCGTGCGTCCGGCGGCTGCACCGCCACCTCACCGAGAACTTCCCCTACGCCTTCCGGATCACGGTCGCGGACAACGCCAGCACCGACACCACGCTGGCCGTCGCCGACGCGCTGGCCGACGAGTTCGCCGAGGTCGCCGTCGTGCACCTCGACGAGAAGGGCCGCGGGCGCGCCCTGCGCACGGTGTGGTCGGCGTCGGACGCGCCGGTGCTCGCCTACATGGACGTCGACCTCTCGACCGACCTCAACGCCCTGTTCCCGCTGGTCGCCCCGCTGATCTCCGGGCACTCCGACCTCGCGATCGGCTCCCGGCTCGCGCCGACCTCGCGGGTGGTGCGCGGCGTGAAGCGGGAGGTGATCTCGCGCTGCTACAACGTGCTGCTGCGCGGGACGCTGCGGGCGCGGTTCTCCGACGCGCAGTGCGGGTTCAAGGCGATCCGCGCCGACGTCGCCCGCCGGCTGCTGCCGCTGGTCGAGGACACCGGGTGGTTCTTCGACACCGAGCTCCTGGTGCTCGCCGAGCGCTCGGGCCTGCGGATCCACGAGGTCCCCGTCGACTGGGTCGACGACCCGGACTCGCGCGTCGACGTCGTCTCCACCGCGATCGCCGACCTCAAGGGCGTCGCCCGCGTCGGGCACGCGCTCGCGACCGGCGCGCTGCCGGTGGCCCGGCTGCGCGAGGAGTTCGGCCGCGAGCCCCTGGCCGCGGAGCCGTCGCCGGACGAGATGGCCGGCGTGACCCCGGGCCTGACCGGCCAGATGGTGCGCTTCGCCGCGATCGGCGTGATCTCGACGCTCGCGTTCCTGCTGCTCTACACGCTCTTCCGGGGCGTGCTCGGGCCGCAGCCGTCGAACCTGCTGGCGCTCGTGATCACGGCCGTCGCGAACACCGCGGCCAACCGCCGCCTGACCTTCGGCATCCGCGGGCGCCGCCACGCCGGCCGCAGCCAGGTCGAGGGCCTCGTGGTGTTCGGTCTCGGACTGGTGCTGACGTCCGGCTCGCTGGCCCTGCTCGGCGTCCTCGCCCCGGCGGCCTCGCACGCCGTCGAGCTCGCCGTGCTGATCGTCGCCAACCTCGTCGCGACCCTCCTGCGCTTCGTCGCCTACCGCGCCTGGGTCTTCCACCCGCGCCGCCAGCGCGCGTGACCGGGGCCAGCAGGCGGCACGCAGCGAAGCGGAGCTGCCGCGCCGGAGGCGCCAGCACCGTGGCCACGCTCACGTCCAACGTCAGGATTTCCCCCACGATCATGAACCCGGAGATCCGATGAGCACCGCGACCGCCCCCGACGTCGCCGCGTCCCCGGCCCCGCCGCCCGCCGCGACCGGGGACCCGCGCTGGGTGCGCCCGGCGCTGCTCGCCCTGCTCGGCGCCACCGCCGTCACGTACCTGTGGAACCTCGGCGCCTCGGGCTGGGCGAACTCCTTCTACGCGGCCGCCGTGCAGGCCGGGACGCAGTCGCCGAAGGCGTGGTTGTTCGGCGCGCTCGACGCGCCGGGCCTGATCACCGTCGACAAGCCGCCGGCCTCGCTGTGGGTCATGGCGCTGTCCGGGCGGATCTTCGGGTTCTCGAGCTGGTCGATGCTCGTCCCGCAGGCGCTCATGGGCGTCGCGTCGGTCGGCCTGCTCTACCTCGTGGTGCGGCGCTGGTCGGGCCCGCGCACGGCCCTCGCGGCCGGCGCGCTGCTCGCGGCGACGCCCGTCGCCGTGCTGATGTTCCGGTTCAACAACCCGGACGCGATGCTCGTGCTGACGATGGTCGCCGCGACGTACACGACGACCCGCGCGATCGACGCCGCCGGCCGGCGCGCCGGCACGTGGTGGCTGGTCGCGACCGGCGCGCTCGTCGGCCTGGGCTTCCTCACCAAGCAGCTGCAGGTGCTGCTCGTCGTGCCGGCGCTGGCGCTCGCCGTGCTCGTCGGCGCGCCGTCGCGGCTGCGCCGCCGGATCGGCGACCTCCTCGCCGGCGGCGCCGCGATGATCGTCTCGGCGGGCTGGTACGTCGCGCTCGTCGAGCTCTGGCCGGCCTCGTCGCGGCCCTACATCGGCGGGTCCACGACCAACTCGCTGCTCGAGCTCGCGCTCGGCTACAACGGGCTGGGCCGCATCCTGGGCGACGAGGGCGGCGGCCGCGGCGGACCCGGCGGCGGTGGCACGCCCGGGGGAATGCCCGCCGGCGGCCCTCCCGGCGGCATGGCCGGCCCGGGCGGTATGGGCGGCGGCCCCGGCGGCGGTGGCTTCGGCGGCTCGCCGGGCGTGCAGCGCCTGTTCACGTCCGAGTTCTCGGGCCAGGCGTCGTGGCTGCTCCCGGCCGCGCTGGTCCTGCTCGTGGCCGCGCTCTGGCTCCTGCGCCGCGCTCCGCGCACCGACCGCACCCGCGCGCTGCTGATCCTCGGCGGCACCTGGACGCTCGTGCACGCGGTGGTCTTCAGCGCGATGAGCGGGATCATCCACCCCTACTACGCCGTCGCGCTGGCGCCGGGGATCGCGCTGACCACGGCGGTCGGCGCCTCGGTCCTGTGGCGGCGCCGCGACGCGCTCGGCGCGCGGATCGTGCTCGCCGTGGTCGTCGCGGGCACGGCCGCCTGGAGCGCGGTGATCCTCACGCAGCACGACTGGCTGCCCTGGGCGCGCTGGGTGCTGCTGGTCGCCGGGATCGTCGGGACGGTCGCGGTGCTCGCCCCGGCGGTCCGGTGGGGCCGGGCCGCGACGGTGGCCGGCGTCGTCGCCGCGCTGGTCGCGGTGCTCGGCGGCTCGACAGCGTTCGCCGCTCAGACCGCGGCGACCCCGCACCAGGGCTCGATCGTCGGCGCCGGCCCCGGCGGAGGCATGGGCGGCCCCGGGGGGATGCCCGGCGACCGACGCGACGGCGGCGACCGGGCACGGGCCGGCGGGATGGGTGGTCCGGAAGGAGAGACCCCGTCGCCGCAGGTCGTGGCCCTGCTCCAGAGCGCCGGGACGCGATGGGCGGCGGCCACGACGGGCGCGCAGAGCGCCGCGTCGCTCCAGCTCGCGAGCGGCGTGCCGGTGATGGCGATGGGCGGCTTCATGGGCAGCGATCCGGCGCCGACCCTCGCCGAGTTCCAGGCCGCGATCGCGTCGGGCCAGGTGCGCTACTACGTCGAGGGCGGTGGCCCCGGCGGGGGGACGACCCGTGACGATCTCCCCCGGAACGGCGGTCCCGGCGCACGGGGGACGAGCGGTGAGATCCGTACCTGGATCGAGGGGAACTTCACGCCGATCGACGTCGGAGGGCGCACCGTGTACGACCTGAGCGCCTCTCGTCCCTGAGCGCTGCTGCACGACCGGCTCCGCCGGTGCGCGCGAGGGCCGCGCGGACCCTCCCCCCGGGTTCGCGCGGCCTTCGCCTACGTCGCCTAGTCGGCCTTCCCCTCGCGGTAGGCGCTGGTCAGGTGGCCGTAGACGACGATGTTGTCCTCGTAGCTGATCGCGCGGTGGTCGAACGCGCCGCCGCAGGTGATCAGCCGGATCTGGCTGTCCGGGGTGGGCGCGTAGACGGCCTGCGTGGGGAAGGCGTCCTTCGCGACCTGGTCGACGCGATCGACGGTGAACACCGCGGTGGTGTCGTCGTCGCGGTGCACCTCGACGGTCTGACCGGGCGCCATCAGCCCGATACGGGCGAACGCTCCGTGGTCGCCGCGGAGGTTGACGTGCGCCGCGAGGACCGCGGGGCCGACCGCGCCGGGGCTGGCGCTCTCCTCGTACCAGCCGACCGTGGACGCGCGGCGCGGGACGTCGAGGGAGTTGTCGGCACGCAGGCCGAGGTCGGTCGTGTCGTCGGTCGACAGCCCGATCGCGGGGATGTCGATGGCGGCGATGTCGGCCGGCGCCATCGGCATCGGCACCGACTCCCGCTGGCCGGGCGCCAGGGTCGGGGGCGGCGGGGTCTGGTCACCGCTGCCGCTGAACACCGCGACGAGCACACCGATCGCCAGCAGGGCGAGGACGAAGGCGGTGAGACGTCCGGTCACCCGATCGAGGATGCCCCTCCGGGTCGGTCGAGTTCACGTCGCCGCGCGGGTGGCGGTGAGGTTCGTTCGGACGATCAGAGCGGGCGGTAGGCCTCGGTGAGGTGACCGAAGACGACGATGTTGTCCTCGTAGCTGCGCGTGCGCTCGTCGAACACCCCGCCGCAGGTGATCAGCCGGATCTCGCTGTCCGCGGTGGGCGCGTAGACGGCCTCGGTGGGGAACGCGTCCTTCGCGACCCGCTCGACGCGGTCGACGCTGAACACCGCGGTCGTGTCATCGTCCCGGTGGACCTCGACGGTCGCGCCCGGCGCCAGCTCCCCGAGCCGCGCGAAGGCGCCCGCCTCGCCGCGGAAGTTGACGTGCGCGGCGAGCACCGCGGGGCCGACCGTGCCGGGGCTGGCGCCGTTCGCGTACCAGCCGACCGTGGACGCGCTCCGCGGGACGTCGAGCGAGTTGTCGTCCCGCAGGCCGAGGCTCGTCGTGTCCTCGGAGGCGAGCCCGATCGACGGGGCGTCGATGCCGGTCATCTGCGCCGCGGCGAGCGGGATGGTGACGGCCGCCCGTTCCGCGGGCGGCAGCGAGACGGCGCGCGGGCCCTCGTCACCGCTGTCCCCGGTGAACAGCGCGACGAGCACGCCGACGGCCAGGACGGCGAGGATCAGGGCCGTCAGCTTGCCGGTCGCCCGCTCGAGGACGCCCTTCTCGCCCGACTCGACGGGCGGTGCCTCCTGAGCCGCCACGTCAGGCGTTCTCCCGGCGGGCGGCCACGAGCTGCCCGCCCCGCACGACCCCGGCGCCCGCGCCGATCCCCAGGAAGCCCAGGGCGATCAGCTGGCCGATCGTCGGGCCGCTGTCGGACCCGTCGCCGGCCGCGATGCCGCCGACCGGGTAGCCGCGGTAGTCCCGCGGCCCACCGACGCCCCACTCGCAGGCCCGGCCGTCGTTGTCGCCGTCGAGGTTGTTCGGGTCCGACGGGTCGGCGATGAGCACGGCCTGCGCGTCGGCCGGGTCGGCGAAGTCGTAGCAGTTCAGCAGGTGCGCGGGGCGTGCCGGCGCCACGTAGGTGTAGTACGTGCTCCCCGGGCCGTAGACGACCGGCGGGACCCACGGGTGGTAGTGCTCGTGGTGGTCGTAGGAGTGCGACGGCGGCGCCGAGGAGCTCGACGTCGGGGTGCTCGTCGACGTTCCGGTCGGGAGCGGCACCTCGGGGATCTCGGGCAGGTCGTCCGTGCCCGGGATGATCCCGGTGACGGTGTCGACGAGTCCGCCGATGAGGTCGCCGAGGCTGCCCCCGCCACCGGAGTCACCGTCGTCCGCCACGGCGACCCCGGCCGTGCCGATCATCCCCGCCGCCACCAGCCCGATCAGCGCGCCTGCGACGCGTCGACGTCCGTGCACCATGTCCCGACCCGATCCGTGCTCGCCCGATGTGTCGGGGTCGTCGCCCGGCGGCGCCCCCGATCGTCCTAACGCCGCGGACTACCGATGGGTACGCGCTGGTCAAGACCGCGTGAGCGATGTCGATGGCTCGGCGACGGACCGTGATCGCCGCGTCCCGATCGTGCACGGGAGTGCCGGGACGGGCGTGCTGTCGTGGAGAGAGTGGGCGAGACCCCACGACGGCTGGGGTGGAGATCCCGCGGCGTTCGCATCTGCAGTGGTCACGGCCGGGTCACGGCCTGGGAGCCCTGCGTTCCCGGAGCGAGGACCGCGACGCGTCAACCATTCGAGTGGTCTCTCCGCCATCGGGCATGAGATCCGCAAGGGCTGGTAACAGCGGTGACTCTCCGTGCGAAGCGTCAAGCGAACGGCCGAACGTACTCGGCCAACAGCGCTCGAAGGGGAGTAGCGATGAGGGGTCGACGGAGCAGCCGCAGCGCCGCGGTCGTGCTGGCCGGCTGTGTGGGACTTGCGGTGATCGCCCCGGGGCTCGCCCTCGCGGCGCCCGTCGCCGGCATCGACGACAAGGACACCTGCGAGGCGCAGGATTACACCTGGATCGCGGGCGTCTGCGACGACGGCGAGTCCTCGGGCTCGACCGCGATCACCGACGGCTCCGGCTCCGGGAGCGCGGGCGGCGCCTCCGACGCCGCGTCGGACACCACCACGACGACGGCCCCCACGACGACGACTCCGTCGACGTCGGGCGGCTCGACCTCCGTCGTCCCCGAGACCGGCAGCGTCGACAACGGCAGCGCCGACACCGGCTCGACCACCGGCGGCGCGAACGACAGCAACGTCGCCGACCGTGCCCCGGCCGTCGCCCCGAGCCCGGTCGTCCCGAACGCCGGCCAGGAGAACGCGGACCAGGAGAACTCGGACCAGGAGAACTCGGACCAGGAGAACGCGGACCAGGAGTCGACCGACGCCACCACGGCGCCGACCACGCCGTCCGCCGCGATCGTCGAGAACGGCGTCAAGCCGATCCAGGACGTCATCAGCGACCTGCTCCCGGACGCCGGCGCCAACCCGATCAAGCTCCCGGGCCTGCCGACGAACATCCCGAAGCCCGATGCGGACGGGAACTTCGACAACGTCAACGACGCCTGCCTGAACGCGATCTCGCAGCTGCAGTTCCCCACCGGCACGTCCGGTCTCGACAAGCTCAGCACCCAGCTGCAGGGCTTCTGCCGCGGTCTGGACACGACCGACGTGCACGTCTGCCTCGACCACCTGCGTGACGTCGTCAAGCACCTCTGCCCGACCGTGATCGAGCACAACACCACGATCAACTTCAACACCACGTACGTCTCGAACGAGTGGTGGGGCGCCTACTGGACCCACCGCTACGACGTCGATTGCGACGAGCTGACCTACGACGAGGCCAACGCCATCCTCGACTGGGACCGCTCGGACCCGTTCCGTCTCGACCGTGACGACGACGGCGAGGCCTGCGAGTGGAACAGCGACAACGACGAGGTCGACTACGCCAGCTACCCCGAGGGCGGTGTCTCGACCGGCGACGGCAGCACCTCCTCCGGCGCCTCGCCCGTCGAGATCGCCCTCGCGGCGAGCGCGGTCGGCGGCCTCGGCGCCACCGGCCTGGTCCTCGTCCGTCGCTACGCGCGGCAGGGCTGATCACCATGGCTGCCACGACGGAGAAGAAGCCCGGTGCCCGCGGCACCACCCGCGTCACGATCGGCATCGTCATCGTCATCGCGCTGCTCGCGGTGGCGGCCTACCTCTCGGGTGACCTCGTCCAGCGCACCGGCCCGGCCAGCGTCGAGCTGCCGGCCCAGCGCACGGAGGTCACGCTGCCCCTCGACGCCGCCGGCACCGCGAACCTGCGGATCCCGTCGATCGGCGTCGACACCCGGCAGCTCTCCGAGCTGGGGCAGACCGAGGACCGTCGCCTGGAGGTTCCCGGGGACGCCACGACCGTCGGCCACTACCGCGGCGGGGCGGCCCCCGGCGAGGCCGGTCCGGCGATCTACGCCTCGCACGTCAACTACCACGGCGTCGACGGCGGGTTCGCCCGTCTCGCCGACGTCGCGGCCGGCGACCAGGTGCTCATCGAGCGCACCGACGGCGTCACGGTCGTCTACGCGGTGGACCGCGTCGACGAGGTGTCGAAGAACGCCTTCCCGACCGTGCAGGTCTACGGCCCGACCACGGGCCCGGAGCTGCGGCTGATCACCTGCGGCGGCGAGTTCGACAGCGACGTCCGCAGCTACGAGGACAACATCGTGGTCTTCGGCCACGCCGTGGAGGCCTACCGCGCCTAGCCTTCCCGGCACTCGACGACGGCCGGGCCCCGCACCTCGCGGGGCCCGGCCGTCGGCGTTCTCAGCCTCCCCACAGGCCGCCGTCAGCCCGGCCACACCGCCCGCCCGGAACGTGGAGCGCATGATCCCGCTCGCCGCCGCACCCACGGTGCCCCTGCTCGACGCGCCGCCCCGGCGCACCGGGTCGACACCACGGGTCGCCGCGGTGCTCGCGGTGCTCCTCGGGGCCGCCACCGTGATCGGCGCCTACGTCCTCGCCGTCCTCGACCCGACCGGGCGGGCCCTCGACGACGCCGTCCTCGAGGCGGCCACCGGCGTCGGGCTGCGCAGCGAAGGGCTCGGCGTCCTCGAGCTCGTCGGGGTGCCGACGGTCGCGCTCGCCGTGGTCGCGCTGGCCGGCGTGGCCCTCGCCCGCGGGCGGGGTGACCGCGCGGTGGGGGTCGTGGCGCTGGTGCTCGGCGCGCAGCTGGTGACCCAGGCGCTCAAGGCCGGCCTCGTCCGGCCCGACTCGCTCGAGGGCAACTCGCTGCCCAGCGGGCACGTCACGCTCGTGGCGTCGCTCGGCCTGGCGCTGGTGCTCGTCGTGCCCCGGGCGCTCCGCCCGCTCGCCGCCCTGGCCGCCGTGGCGGTCACCGGGGTCGCGGGCGTGGCCACGATGGTCGCCGGCTGGCACCGGCCCAGCGACGTCCTCGCCGCGGTCGGCGTCGTGGTCGCGACGGGCGGCGTCGTCACCCTCGCGGGGGCGATGCTCCCGGGGCGACGGCGTCCACGATCTGCATGACCGACTCCCAGCGCGTCCCGACCCGCACGAAGCCGTGCCGCACGAGGGCGTCGGCGAGCTCGCCGCGACCGAACAGCCGCGCCTGACCGCCCCGCGCCAGCGCCTCGGTGAGCACCCGGAACGGCCCGCGCCCGTGCGCGGGGACGGCGGCGGCGAGCCGCCCGCCCGGACGCAGGACCCGCCGGACCTCGGCGAGCGCGGTGTCGAGATCGGGGACCAGCTGCAGGAGCAGCGAGCAGCACACCGCGTCGACGGAGGCGTCGCGCAGCGGCAGCGCCATCGCGTCGGCGCGCACGAACACCGTGTTCGGCGTCGTGATCGCCCGCGCGGCCCGGGTGAGCATCGCGGGGGAGAGGTCCGCACCGATCACCAGGCCGTCCGGCCCGACGGCGTCGGCGAGGTGGCGGGTCAGGGTCCCGGGCCCGCACGCGAGGTCGAGGACGGTCTCGCCGCCGACGAGGTCGAGGCGCGGCACGACGCCGTAGAAGTCGCGGAACAGCCGGCCGAGCGCGGCGTCGGGGACCCGGTCGCGGACGCGGTCGCCCGCCCCGACCAGCCGGTCGTAGAACCCGGCGCCGCCCCCGGACTCCCACAGGTCCTGGATGCGCCCGCGCGACCCGGGCCGGCCCTCGACGAGGTCGACGAAGGGCGCCCCCGGGTCGTCGGGCAGCGGGACGTCGAGCAGCGGGGCGAGGCGCGCGGCCGCCGTCACGCGCCGTCCCCGGACGCCTCGGCCACCGCCGACCGCAGCGCCCCGAACTCGGCGATGATCGCGTCGGCCAGGTCGTCGAGGTCCGGCATCAGCTCGGCGCAGGCCAGCAGGCCGAAGTCCAGCTGGTCGACGTAGCTCTGCACGGTGACGTTGAGCCCGACGCCGTCGGCCACGGCCGAGACGGGCACGTAGTGCCGCATCGGGGCGGGCCCGACGTAGAGCGGCTCGCTCGGGCCCGGGACGTTGGAGACGATGAGGTTGAACGGCGCCGGCCCCACCGTCGACCACCGCGTCACCGCGCGGCTGATCGCCGTGGTCATCAGCGGTGCGCCGAGCCCCGCGGCCTCCGGGGTGAGCTCCCCGGGCAGCGCCTTGAACACCTGTTTGGCCAGGTCCAGCGCCTCGTGCGCCGCGCGCACCCGCTCCAGCGGGCCGTCGACGTCGGTCGGCAGCGCCGCGATCGTCCCGGAGACGCGGTTGGTCCACCGCTCCTCCTCGTCGCCGCTGCGCAGCGACACCGGGACCATCGCCGTGAGCGGGGAGTCGGGCAGCTCGCCACGGTCGAGCAGCCAGCGCCGCAGCCCGCCGCCGCACAGGGCGACGACGACGTCGTTGATCGTCGCGCCGACCTCCTTGCCCACCGACTTGACGTCCGCCAGCGGCAGCGAGCGGTGGGCGAAGCGCCGGTACCGGCTGATCGGGTGGTTGAACGGCGTCGGCGGCGACGTCAGCGGGGGCAGTCGCGGCAGCCGGTCGTCCTCCTCGCGGCTGCGCCCGGCGTTGAGCAGCGAGCCCAACGGCCCGCGCAGCGTGCCCCGCACGGTGTCGGCGAGGTCGATCACCGCCGGGTTGCGGGTGGCGCGGGCGAGCTTCTGGCCGGCGCGCGCCGCGAGGAGCAGGCCGCGACCGGGTCGCCGGACGCCGTTGACCGCGGCGCGGGCGAGCACCTCCGTGGTCGACGGCGGGCTCTCGCCGCGCCACCGCCCGGCCTCGGCGGGGCGCCCGGCGTCCGGGGTGTCCTCGAGCATCAGCTCGAGCAGCTCCGCGCCCGCGGCCCCGTCGACGGCGCTGTGGTGGATCATCGTGAGGATCGCGAAACGGTCGTCGTCGAGGCCCTCGATGACGTGCGAGACCCACAGCGGGTGGTCGCGGTCCATCGGCGCCGCGACGAGCCGGCCGATCAGTTCGTCGAGCTCGGCGTCCCCGCCGGGTGGCGGCACCGCGCTGTGGCGGACGTGGAAGTCGAGGTCGAAGTCGGGGTCGGCGATCCAGTACGGGTGGTCCAGACCGAACGGCACCGGCACCAGGCGCCGCCGTAGCGGCTCGAGCTGGTGGATGCGGTCGGCGAGCTGGCGGCGCCAGGCCGGGTAGGGCTCGAAGTCGGCGCTCGGCCGTTCGAGGATCAGCAGCTGGCTGACGTGGGTGAACTGGTGGTCGTCCTCGGCGTCCAGGAACACCGAGTCCAGGCCCGACAGCTGCTTCACGGTGGGTGACCTCCTCGTCGGACCGCGCTGGCGGCATCAGTCTGTGGGCGGACGGCCGTCGCGGCCAACCGACCGGGCCGCGCCCGGACGCATCGACGTTCACCTCATCGATGGACTCAAGCCCGGACGGCCAGTGTCCGTAACCTCCTGCCGTCACGTCCGTTGAGCGTTCCGGAGGAGCACTCACTCGATCGGTGGTGTGCTCCGGGGTCGGACTCACGGACCGGACGGACGGAGAGCCAGGCATGGGCAGGCACCAGATGGGCGCGTCGTCCTCGGCGCGCGCACGGGTCGCTCTCGGTGCGCTCCCGCTGGTCGCGACGGTCGGCGCCATCGGCATCGGCTCCGTCGTGATGAGCCCCGTCAGCTCCGAGGCCCCGCTGGAGCCGCCGGTCGGCGCCGGCGGCCTCGCCCCCGCGCCGTCCGTGCCGATCGGCCCGGGCGTCGCGCCCGCGCCGGTCCAGGTGCTCGACCTCGCCGCCACCGACGGCTCCGTCTCCTCGCTCCCGGTCACCCCCGGCAGCACGATCGGCAGCGTCCGGCCCGCCGCCGGGGGTGGCGACGCCACGCCGGCCCGCCGCGGGGACACCCGCGTGGTCGCCGCCGACGACGCGCCCGCGCGGGGAACGGCTGCCAGCGCCGCGTCCACGCCCGCCCGGGGTGGCGGCGGTGGTGGTGGCGGGAACGCCGACACCGGTGGCGGCGGCGGGGGCACCGGAGGCGGTGGCGGCTCGACCGGCTCCGGGAACGCGGGCGACGCCGGCGGGTCCGGGGGCTCGGGGGGTGCGGAGAGCTCCGGTGGCTCGGGCGGTTCCGGGGGCGGGTCGAACGGTGGTCTGCTCGGCGGCGTGGGCGGTGCCGTGGGCGGCGTCGTCGGCGGCCTGAAGACCACCGTCTCCGGCACGACGTCCCTGCTCTCGTTCGGGGAGCCGTCGGAGTCCGTGCTGTCGTTCGACTGACGCTGCCGTCACATCGACCAAGAATATAGTTAGGTGATACAACGGTCTGGTGACCGCACCGACCGACGCGCGCCTGGCCACCGCGGCCGCGCTGGACGCCTTCGCCGCCTGGGCGATCCGCTCCACCGCCGACCGTGAGCTCAGCCTGACCACGGCGGCGACGCTCGCCACGCTCGACCGCGACGGACCGCAGCGGCTCTCCGACCTCGCGGTGCGCGAGGGCGTGACGCAGCCGAGCATGACCGCGCTGGTCACGCGTCTCGAGCGCGACGGCCTCGCCACCCGGGGCAGCGACCCCACCGACCGGCGTGCCGTGATCGTCACGCCGACCGACGCGGGGCGCGAGGTCCTGCACGCCCGGCGGGCCCGGCGCGCGTCACGGCTCGCCGCGCTGCTCGACCAGCTCGGCGACGAGGACCGTGCCGCCGTCGAGGCCGCGGCCGGTGCCCTGTCACGCCTGACCCAGAACCGTGTCGACCCCTCTCGAGGAGAGTCGTGAGTACCGCACCCGCGGGGACGTCCCCGTTCCGCCAGCCGAAGGCCGTCTGGGCGGTGGCCTTCGCCTGCGTCATCAGTTTCATGGGCATCGGCCTCGTCGACCCGATCCTGCCCGCGCTCGCGACGCAGCTGCAGGCGTCGCCCGCGCAGGTCTCCCTGCTGTTCACCAGCTACCTGCTGATCACCGCGGTGATGATGCTCGTGACCGGCTGGGTCTCCAGCCGCATCGGCGCCAAGGCCACGCTGGTCACCGGCCTGACGATCATCGTGGTGTTCGCGGCCCTCGCCGGCGCGTCCGGGTCGATCGGCGAGATCGTCGGCTTCCGGGCCGGCTGGGGTCTCGGGAACGCCCTGTTCATCGCGACCTCGCTCGCGGTGATCGTCGCGTCGGCCAGCGGCGGGTTCGCGGGCGCGATCATCCTCTACGAGACCGCGCTCGGCGTCGGCATCGCGCTCGGCCCGCTCGTCGGCGGGCTGCTCGGGTCGGTGAGCTGGCGCGCCCCGTTCTTCGGCGTCGCCGTGCTGATGGCGATCGCGCTCGTCGCGACGCTGGTGCTGCTCGACAAGACACCGAAGCCCGCGAAGAAGATCAGCCTGCTCGACCCGATCAAGGCGCTGCGCCACCGCAGCCTCGCGACGATCGCGCTGACCGCCTTCGCCTACAACTGGGGCTTCTTCACGCTGCTCGCGTACTCGCCGTACTCCATGGGCGGGCTCGACGAGCTCCAGCTCGGCGCGGTCTTCACCGCGTGGGGCGTGCTCGTCGCGATCTTCGCGGTGTTCGTGGCGCCCGCGCTCGAGCGGCGCTTCGGCACGGTCCGGGTCCTGTACTTCGTGCTGGGGCTGCTCGCCGTCGACCTCGCGGTCATCGCCTTTTGGAACGACACCCCGGGCGTCGTCATCGGCGCGGTGATCGTCGCCGGCGCGATGATCGGGCTGAACAACACCCTGGTCACGCAGGCCGTCATGTCGGTGGCGCCGGTGGAGCGCCCCGTCGCGTCGGCGTCCTACAGCTTCGTGCGCTTCCTCGGCGGCGGGCTCGCCCCGTGGATCGCCGGCATCCTCGCCGAGGCGTTCCTGCCGGACACGCCGTTCTGGGTGGGTGCGGTCGTCGTCGCCGTCGGCATCCTGGTCCTCGCCACCGCCCACCGGCTGCTGCGCCGTGTGGAGACCGGCGAGGTGGAGGTCGCGGCGGAGCCGGCGTCGTCGGAGCCCGGTCCGCGTCCTGTGCTCGTGGCGGTCGACGGTGCGCCGCACGCCCCGGCGGTCGCGGCGGCCGGCGGTCGGCTCGCGAAGCTCCTGGACGCCCCGCTGGTCGTGGTGCACGTGCCCGAGAGCGCGGTGGTCGACGCGGCGGCCGCGTCCGACGCCGACGGCGGGCTCGGTCTCGACCGGTCCGTGGCGGCGGCGAGCGAGGCGGCCGGCGCGGACGTGACCACCGAGACCCTCGTGCCGATCGACAGCCACGACGGCGTCGGCGGCGAGCTCGTCGCGGTCGCCCGGCGTCTCGACGCCCGTGCGGTCGTCGTGGGCCGTCCGCGGGGCGGCGCGCTCGCCGCGCTGACCTCGCCGAGCGCCGACCGCGCGCTCTGGACCGACGGCCCGTGCCCGATCATCGTCGTGCCGGACGGGGCGGAGCCCGACCGGGACGCGCGACCGACGCAGCGCCCCGCCGCGGGGACACCGTCGGTGCGGGGGCAGGTGCGCGACGGCGAGGGCCGGCCGCGGCGGGCCGTCGTCACCCTCATCGACCCCGACGGCCACCAGCTCGGCCGCGCCGAGGCCGGTGCGGACGGCACCTACCGGCTCGACGTGGGGCCGGCGCGCCCGGGGACGGGGTTGCTGCTCGCGCGGGGTCGCGACGACGCCGGCGGGCACGCGGAGCCGACCGTCGTCCCGGTGGCCCTCGACGGCGAGGTCGTGCACGACGTCGTGCTGACCACGGGGACGCCGGTGCCCGCCGGACACTGAGGGGCACCGACCCCGCACACAGCAACGGGCCCGGTCCACCGCTTGGTGGACCGGGCCCGTCGTCGTCGTGGCGACCTCAGATCTGGATCGGCACGTTCGAGAGGTCGGGGAGCTCGCCGAGGATCTCGCCCAGGTTCGGCAGCGCGGGCAGCTCCGGCGCGTCCGGCACGGGCAGCTCGACGCCGTTGAGGGCGTTGCCCTGGCCGTTGCCCTGGCCGACGGTGCTGCAGCGCTCGACGCCGTAGTCGCCGTGCTCGGACGAGAGGTTGCAGTCGTCGTCGCCGTGCGACTGCGACTCGTGGGCGGAGGCGAGGGGGGCGGCGGACACGAGGACGGCGGAGACGCCGACCGTGACCAGGCCCAGCTTCTTCAGCACGAGGAACTCCAGAGGATGTCGGGGGATGTCTGGCGTGGTGCCGCCGGGAGTACGAGGAGCGCGGCACGACGCCTCGGATGGCCCAACGAGCTGGTGATGTCTTTGTGACCGGGTGCGGGTGGATCGGCCCCGATCGGGCGACCTACCTGCGGAAACACAACGGCCCGGCCACCGATCGGATGGCCGGGCCGTCATGGGTGGAGCGATGCTCAGAGAGCGAGGTCCTGCCCGGCGAGCGCACCGTCGGCGTCCTGGCCGGCAGCGGCGGCGTCGGCGCCGGGGGCGTCGGCGTCGGCGTCGTCGGCCGCCGGGGCGGCGGCCTCCTCCTCGTCGTCAGCACCCAGGATGCTGACCGAGAGGTTGTTGCCGCTCAGGTTGTCGTTGAGGATGTCGCTGCAGACGACGTTGCCGATGTTGCTGGCGACGGGGGCCTGCGCCAGGGCGCCGGCGAGGGCGTCGCCGCCGACCTTGCCGTTGGCCTGGGCGTTGCCGCCGTTGATGTTGCAGTCGTCGCCGCCGTGCTTCTTCTTGCCGTGGTGGTCACCGTGGTGGTCACCGTGGCTGTGGCCGTGACCGTCGTGCGGGGCCTCGCCGGCCGACGCGAGCGGCGCCGCCGCGAGCAGACCTGCCGTGATGCCCACGGTGACCATGCCGACCTTCTTGAACACGCGCTTCTCCCAGAGGGTGAGTCGGTACTGCTGTGTCAGTGCGAGGCGGTCCCGTCAGGACGGGTGACCGCCGACGGCGGGCCACCTCGGTGGCCCGCCGCGGTCAGGACTGCTCAGGTGGGCAGGCCCGGGAGCTCGATCGGCACCTCGGGAAGGAGGCCACCCGCGACGTCGACGTCGATGGTGTTGCCGCTGATGTTGTCGTTCAGGACCTGGCTGCAGACCAGGTTGAGCGCGTTCGCGCCCACCGGGGCCTGGGCCAGGGCGTCGGCCAGGGCGTCGCCCTCGACCTCGCCGTTGGCCTGCGCGTTGCCGCCGTTGATGTTGCAGGAGCCGGAGCTCTTGTGGTCGCCGTCGTGGCCGTGCCCGTGGCCGCCCTCGGTGGCGGAGGCGAACGGCGCGGCAACCATGAGGCCGGCAGCAACGCCGACGGTCACGACACCCAGCTTCTTGATCACGTGGACTCCTTGAAGAACTTGTCGGGGGAGCGGGACCACCGGATGGGTCCGCCCGCTGCGGCGGGCAGGGACTGCGGACGGTGTGTCCCCGAGCGGCCACCGGCCCCGGGCTTGATCGGCCCTGGGGGTGACGTCGCAGGTCTCAACGAGGCGGTCACGGGGCGGTTACGCAGAGAATCGAAACCCCGGGATTCGGTGACTCTCGGTGGTTACGGAGACAAGAGCGAGCCGCGCGGCCGTGCCCCGAAAGGGGTGCGCGCCGGCCTCGGACGGCCCAGCAGGTCATCCCGGTGTCGAGCAGGGATCCGGTCTCGACCCTCGATCGGGGGGCGCGAAGTGGCGACGGTCATGCACGCACGGGGTGACCGTCTGCCGCTGCACGCACTGGGCCGACCGTGCGCGACGATGACCCGGTTACCCGTCGGAGAGGAGGGCCACGTGGGCCAGGCGCTGCGGGAGCTCGTCGACGACGTGCTCGACCTCGAGCGCATCGAGCGCGACATCTTCCGAGGTCGGAGCCCTCGCGAGTCGCTGCTGCGGGTCTTCGGGGGCCAGGTGGCCGGGCAGGCGATGGTGGCCGCGGGCCGCACCGTCGACGAGGACCGCGACGTGCACTCGCTCCACGGGTACTTCCTGCGGCCCGGCGACCCGTTCGCCCCGATCGTGTACGAGGTCGACCGCACCCGCGACGGGCGCTCCTTCACCACGCGCCGGGTCACGGCCGTCCAGCACGGCGAAACGATCTTCACGATGTCGGCGTCGTTCCAGCGGCACGAGGAGGGCGTGGAGCACCAGGCGCCGATGCCCGAGACGCCGGGCCCGGACGGGTTCCCCCGCCGCGACATGCCCCCGGTCCCGCGCGACGAGCCGGCCTTCACCACCACCGGGCGCGCGCTGACCTGGCCGCTCGACGTGCGCTACGTCGACCACTCGCCCTGGGACGAGACGGCCGACCGCGACCCGTCCAACCGCGTCTGGGTGCGCGCCGACGGCGAGCTGCCCGACCCCGAGTCGGCGGCCGGGCGGCTGCTGCACGTCTGCGTCCTCACCTACGCCAGCGACCTGACCCTGCTCGAGGCGGCGGTGTTCCCCCACGTCCTCGGGGGCGCGGCGTCCGGCGAGGTGAGCCTGGCGAGCCTCGACCACGCCGTCTGGTTCCACCGCCCCTTCCGTGCCGACGAGTGGCTGCTCTACGTCCAGGAGTCGCCGAGCGCGGGCGGCGGGCGGGGTCTCGCGAGCGGGCGCTTCTACACGCGCGAAGGCGTGCTCGTGGCCTCCGTCGTCCAGGAAGGGCTCATCCGGCGCCGTCAGGGGTGACCGGGAGCCCGTGCTCCAGGTACGGCCCCGCCGCCCGCGCCCGTAGTCCCAGGGTGTTCCAGCCTGGCGGCCACGCTGTCGTTGAACGTCAGGAAAGCCGCCACGATCTTCGCCGCCGCGAGCTGGCGGAAAAACTGACATTGAGCGTCAGCGTGGCCGCCACGCTGACGCACGCCGGCCTCGATCCTCGGTCGACTCAGCCGACGGGGACCGGGGGCGGGGTGACGGCGGGGGCGTCCGGGACCTCGGTGGTGTCCGAGGCGTCGGTCGCGCGGCCGAAGAACTCGAAGTCGGTGGGGTCGAACTGCCGCGTCTCCCACCAGTACCGCACGGTGAAGCCCGGCCAGATCGTCCGGTTCACGCCCGCCGCGTCGAGGTACCAGCTCGTGCACCCGCCGCGCGTCCAGATGCCCTTGTCCAGGCGGCGCTGCACGGCGGCGTTGGAGCGCTGCTGCACCTCGGCGCGCACGTCCAGCCCGCCCATGCCGCTGGCGTGCACCGTCGAGATCGCCTGCGCGACGTACCGGGTCTGGCACTCGATCATGAACACGACCGAGTTGTGCCCGAGCCCAGTGTTGGGACCGAGAAGGAAGAAGAGGTTGGGGAAGTCGGTGACCGTCATCCCCAGGTGCGTCGCCATGCCCCCGGCCGCCCAGACCTCGCGCAGCGTCCGCCCGCCCCGCCCGGTGATCTGCAGGCCGTCGAAGGCGTCGGTGACGTGGAAGCCGGTGCCGTAGATGATCACGTCGACGTCGCGCTCCACCCCGTCCCCGTCGACGATCGACGAGCCCCGCACCTCGCGCACGCCGCCCGTGATCACGTCGACGTCGGGGCGCGCGAGCGTGGGGTAGTAGTCGTTGGAGACGAGGATCCGCTTGCAGCCGATCGAGTAGTCGGGCGTCAGCTTCGCGACCAGCTCGGGGTCCTTCACCGACGCCTTGATGTGCTGGGTCGCGAGCCACTCGACGGGCTTGAGGAACGCCGGGTTCGTGTTGAAGCCGACCGCCCGCGACTCGAGCGCGGCGTACACCGCGGCCCGGTAGGCGCGGTGCGCCCGCGGGTGCCGGGCGAGGAACGCGCGGCGTCGCGACGACAGCGGCTTGTCGCCCTTGGTTAGCACCCACGCCGGCGTGCGCTGGTAGAGCTGCACCTCCGCGGCGTCGTCGGCGATCTGCGGGACGAACTGGATCGCGCTCGCCCCGGTGCCGATCACCGCGACCTTCTTGCCGCGCAGGTCGACGTCGTGGTCCCACTGCGCCGAGTGGAACGACGGCCCCGCGAACGAGGCGGCGCCGGGCAGGGACGGCGTCTTCGGCAGGTGCAGGGCGCCGAGGGCCGACACCAGGAACCGCGCCGTCCACGCGCGCCCGCCGCGGGTGTGCACGGTCCAGGTGCGGCGCTCCTCGTCCCACGTCGCGCCGGTCATCTCCTGGCCGAAGTGGACGTGGCGGCGCAGGTCGTGCTCGTCGGCGACCCGCTCGAGATACGCGCGGATCTCCGGCTGCGGTGAGTACGACCGCGACCAGTCCGGGTTCGGGACGCTCGAGAGCGAGTACATGTGCGACGGGATGTCGCAGGCGCAACCGGGATAGGTGTTGTCGCGCCACGTGCCGCCGAGCGAGTCGGCCTTCTCGAGCAGCACGACGTCGGTGATCCCGGCCCGGCGCAGGGCGAGGAGCTGTCCGAGACCCGCGAAGCCGGACCCGACGACGAGGACCTCGTGGACCTGCTCAGACGCCGACACGCGCGCCCTCCTCCTGGGTGATCACGTCCGTGACGGGCGCGGGCACGTCGAGTAGGCCCGCGACGTGCGCGGCGACCTCGTCGGCGCGCTCCAGGTTGATCATGTGCCCGGCGCCCGGGAGCAGCACGATCCGCGCGTCCGGCAGCGACGACGCGATCGCGCGGGCGTGGCGCTGGGGGCAGAGCCGGTCGTGGTCGCCGACGAGGACGACGGTCGGCGTGCCCTGCAGCGCGGCGAGGCTGTCGCGCCGGTGGTGCTCGCCGATCGAGAGGCGGAACGCCGCGACGCTCGGCGGGTGCGCGGCGAGCGCCTGCTCGGCGACCGACAGGACGTCGGCGCGGCGGGCGTGGCGGCCGAAGACGAGCGCGCGCACCACGCCGGAGATCGCCGTGGCGCGCCCGCGCGGGCGGGCGCTCCCGGCGCGTCCGACGTCGCCGATCTCGCCGGCCGGCGCGCGGTGGCCGAGCCGGGCGGTCAGCGGGATGAGCACGTGCTCGCCGCGGGCGACGAGCTTGCCGCGGCGTCCCGGCAGCCCGAGGTCGAGCCGGTCCATGTCGTCGCTCGCGGTGGCCACGAAGGCGACGCCGACGACCCGCTCGGCGACCAGCTCGGAGTGGCGCTCGGCCAGCGCCATGATCGTCATGCCGCCCATGGAGTGCCCGGCGAGCACGATCGGGCCGTCCGGGACGCGGTCGTGCAGGAGCGCGGCGAGGTCGTCGGCGGCGGTGGCGATGGTCGCCGTGCCCTCGGGGGCGTTGTCCGAGCCCCCGTGGCCGCGGTGGTCGTAGCGCAGGACACGCGACGTCACGCCGGTGCGGCGCAGGTCGTCGACGACCCGGTCCCACGTCCGGAGGTCCTGCGACCACCCGTGCACCAGCACGAGCGTGGGCCCCGGACCGTCACCCGAGTCCCCGACGCGCAGCCGCGTGCCGTCGGGCGTCGTGAACCGATCGACCTGCTCCGCCACGGCGGACCTCCTCAGCTCTCCCCCAGGAGGAACGACTTGCGCCACCAGGTCATGCCCGGACGGCCGACGAGACCGGCCTCGTCGAGGAACGGCATGATCTTCTCGCCGGCCCAGCGGATCATCTCCCGGTGGTGGGGGTTGCCCAGCGCGGCGCGGCGGCCCACGGCGGGGTCGATGCCGACCGCCGCGTAGACCTTCGGGTTGATCAGGCTGCGCACGACCATCATCGAGACGTAGGCGATGACGAAGCGCTGGTAGGCCTTCTCCGCCGGCCCGAGCTGCGCCATCCCGCGGGTGACCTCGTCGCGGGCGAAGGAGACGTGGCGCGCCTCCTCCATGATGTGGATCTTGTTGACCTGCCGCATCAGCGGCTGGATGGCCTCGTCGCCCGCCTGCTCGCGCTGCAGCCGGTCGAGCACCTCCTCGGCCACGAGGATGGAGCCGTAGGCCGCGGGGCCCCAGCTGATCACCGAGAAGAGCTTGCCGAGCTGGCGGATCCTCTCCTGCGGGCCGTAGGGCTCGACGCCCGCGGTGTGGACCATGCGCGCGAACATCTGCGAGTGGCGGCACTCGTCGGCGACCTCGGTGAGCGCGTACTGCGCCCGCGGCGTCGTCGGGTCCTCGGCGTAGAAGTCCTTGAGCAGGCGCTGCATGAGCAGGACCTCGAACCACAGGCCGACCGAGGCGACGCTGCACGCCTCGTGCTTGCCGAGCTCGACGCGCTGCTCGGGCGTCATCCGGTCCCACAGCTCGGTGCCGTAGAGCGACACCCGGTGCTCCGGCACCCAGATCTTGTCCGCGGGCAGCGGGGCGTCCCAGTCGATGTCGACGGACGGGGCGTAGGACTTCTTCGCGGAGGACTTGAGGAGGCGTTCGGCCGTCGCGTGACGGTCCGGAATCCTCTGCTCCGCCGTGGGCGCGCTCATCGCTGGGGTGTCCTCCCGGTCGCGGCGGTCTGACCCGAACATCTGGTAACCCGCACCTGGTGTACGTCTTACCGCTGGTAACTGTAACCAGTGGTAGCGTGCTGACCCGTGCCGGACGATGTCAAGCCGAACCGCCCCGGAGGTGCCCCTTCGCGTGACGGGCGTCGCACCCGCTGGGAGAAGCACCGCACGCAGCGGCGCGCGGAGTTCGTCGAGGCCGCGATGCGGGTGCTCGCCGACGTCGGACCCGACTTCGGCATCGAGCAGGTCGCGGTCGAGGCGGGGGTCACCAAGCCGGTGCTCTACCGGCACTTCTCCGACAAGGCCGACCTCGTCGAGGCGATGGGCGAGCGGGCGACGGAGATCCTCCTCGACCGCCTGATCCCGGCGCTGAACAGCGAGGAGGCGCCGCTCCCGCGCATCCGCAAGTCGATCGACGCCTTCTTCGGGACGCTCGACGACTACCCGAACCTGTACTGGGTGCTGGCGCGGCACACGCCGATCGACGGCCGCGGCTCCGACGTCGTCCGCGAGGACAAGGAGATCATCGCGACCGCGCTGTCGGCGATGCTCGGCGACTACCTGCGCGCCTTCGGGCTCGACTCCGGGCCCGCCGAGCCGTGGGCGTACGGCGTCGTCGGCTTCGTCCAGAACACCGCGGAGTGGTGGCTCGACCGGCAGTCGATGAGCCGGGAGTCCGTCGTCGAGTACCTGACGACGCTCGTGTGGGCGGCCATCGACGGCTTCGCCCGCCAGCACGGCGTCACGATCGACCCCAACGTCCCGCTCGAGATCAACAAAGTGGTCCAGCTCCGAGCGGGGAGCGACCGGGGCCCGGCGGCCGGTGCGGCCAAGCCGGGCGACGGTCGTGTCGGTGGCCGCACGGCCGCCGGCGGCACCAGCGATCGAGCAGTGAGGAGCCCGGAGCGATGACGCCAGCGGCAGCACCCGAGCACGATCACGATCACGACGAGGACGGCTACCGCGGGCCGGCGACCCTCGAGGTCGACGGCACCGAGTACGCCGCCGAGGTCACCCTCGTCGGGCATTTCGAACCCTACGACGGCCGGTACCGCTGGTACGGCCGCGTCGCCGCCCACGCCGAGCTGGACGCGGCGCTGGGCGGGAAGAAGCGCCCGGCGCGCGTGACCACCCCGGTGGGCGCGGCCGACGGCGAGCTCTCCGACGTCGACCCGTGGGGCCGCTACCGGCTCGCGGGCACCTCGACGCCGCCGTTCGCGGTGGAGTCGGCGCGCGAGCTCGAGGCCCCCGCCCTGGTCGAGGCCGGCTGATGGCGGCCCTCGGCGAGGAGGGTCGTGCGGTCGCGGAGCGTGAGGCGGCGGCGCACGGGCTCGACCTCGACACGGTCCTGTCCGTGGCGTCGCCGCAGCGCGCGGTCGACGTCATCGCCGGGCTGATCGGCCCGACGGTCTCGTTCGGCCCGGTGCCCGCGGGCCCGCACGACATGGCCACGGCCTCCGCGAGCGGCACGGTCGGTCGCCTCACGGCGTGGCGCGACGGCGTCACCCGGGTCACCGTGTGCGTGCCGGTGGAGCTCGACCTCACCGTCGTCATCGGGTCGCGGAGCATCCCGGCCGAGGTCGACCTCGTGGTGCGCGTCGGCCTCGAGGGCCGTGCGTCCGCGGGCGCGGTCGAGATCGACGTCGACCCCGTGCAGCCCGAGGACATCGACGCCGACATCCGCACGCGCGGCGTCGGCGGGGTGTTCCTGCGCCGCCTCGGCGATCTCGACGCCGAGATCCGCCACCACGTGGGCGTCTACGTGTCCGCCGTGCTCGCGACGCCCGAAGCCGTCGCCGAGTGCCGCATCGCGGTGGCCTGACCGGTCGTATGTGAGCGAAATTCCCGGCTATGGCCGGGAATTTCGCTCACATACGGGTCAAGCGGCGGAGGACGCCGGTGCGCCGGGGGCGGGCGCCGATGACGTGGTTCTTCCCGTCCTCGATCAGCGACGCCACGGTCTCGGCGGCGTCGCGGCGGTTGCGGCCGATGCCGCCGCCGGGGCCGCGCTTGATCCAGCCCACGACGTAGGCCCCGGTCCGCCCGTCCACGCGCCCGGCGTGGTTCGGGATGGTCCCGGTCTCCTCGTCGAAGGGCAGGCCGGGCGTCGGGCGGCCGCGGTGGCCGATGGCGCGCACGACGAGCCCGGCCGGCAGGTCGGTGCCGCCGACGCGCACCGCCGTGACGCGGTCGTCGCCGACCAGCGCCTCGATCGGCGCGTGGAAGCGCAGCACGACGCGGCGCCGCTCGCCGCCCGGCGGGACCGCGGAGAGCCGGGGCACGCCCTGCAGCAGCGCGGCCTGCTCGCCGGGGGCCGCCGCGTCGATGGCCTCGCCGACGCGCGGTTCGTGGTCGTCGACGACCACCTCGAGGTCGTCGCGGCGCAGCATCGCCAGCAGCTCGCCGCGCGTGTACGCGGCGTGTTCCGGGCCGCGCCGACCGAGCAGCACGACCTCGCGCACCCGGCTCGCGCGCAGCCGCTCCAGGACACCGGGGGCGACGGCGGACCCGGTCAGCGTCGACGGGTCGCCGGCGAGGATCCGGGCGACGTCGAGGGCGACGTTGCCGGTGCCGACGACCGCCACCCGCTCGGCGTCGGTCGGCACCGCGTCGGCGTCGATCTCGGGGTGGCCGTTGTACCAACCGACGACCGTCGTCGACGGCAGGTGACCGGCCAGGTCCTCGCCGGGCACGCCGAGGGGGCGCGAGGTCGGCGCACCCACCGCGTAGACCACGGCGTCGTGCCGGCGCGCCAGCTCGTCGGCGTCCACGTCGCGGCCGACCTCGGTGTCGAGACGCAGCCGCAGGCGGTGGTGGTCGAGGTAGCGGGCGAACGAGCCGCCGATGCGCTTGGTGTCGAGGTGGTCGGGCGCCACGCCGAACTTCACGAGGCCCCCGGTGACCGGGAGCCGGTCGTACAGCGTCACCCGCGCCGTCGTGTGCAGCAGCAGGTCCTGCACCGTGTACATCCCGGCCGGCCCGCTGCCGACCACCGCGACGTCGAGGCGCGGGAAGTCGGCGGGCAGCACCCGGTCGAACCGCACCGGGCCCCAGTCGTGGAACAGCGGCGAGCTCTCGTCCGGGCGAGCGGGCTCGGTGCCGGCGAAGTACTCGGCGTTGATCGCCGGGTAGTCGGCGAGCGCCCCGGTCAGCGTCTCGACCGGGAGCACCGCGTCGACCGGGCACGCCTCCGCGCACGCCCCGCAGTCGATGCACGTCCGCGGGTCGACGTAGAGCATGTCCGTCGTCCCGAAGTCGGGCTCGTCGGGCGTCGGGTGGATGCAGTTGACCGGGCAGGCCGCCACGCACGAGGCGTCGGTGCAGCACAGCTGGGTGATCGCGTACGGCACGGCGCGCGCTCCTACAGGACGTGCGCGGCGCGGTAGAGCGCCTTGGCCGGGCGGGTGAGCAGCCCGGCGGAGTCGAGGAACTCCATCAGCCCGGCGCAGCTCGACCGCAGCAGCGCGCGGTGGTTCTGGTTGCGCCGCGCCTCGCGGCGGGCGCGCTTCGGGTCGAGGCCCGCGTTCTCGTAGACCTTGCCGTTCCACATGCTCGTGACGATGAAGTAGCCGGCGAAGGCGACGACGAGCGCGTTGAACTGACGCCGCGCGGTGCTCGCGCCCTGCAGCCGCTCGAGGGTCTCCTCGCGGGCGAAGCGCATGTGCCGCGCCTCCTCGACCACGTGGATGTTGTTGATCGTGCGCGCGAACGGGGCCACGCGCTCGTCACGCATCCAGTCGCGCTGCATGACGTCGAGGACCTCCTCGGCGACGAGGATCGCGGCGTACGCGGCCTCGCCCTTCGCGAGGGTCTTGAAGACCCGCCCGCCCTCGATGACGTGGCGCGGCGGCCGGTACGCCGGCGCCCCGAGCTTCTTCGCGCCGCGCGCGAACATGATCGAGTGCCGGCACTCGTCGGCGATCTCGGTGAGCGCCCACTGGAACGCCGGGTCGGTCGGGTCCTTCGCGTAGAAGTCCCGGATGATCATCTGCTGCAGGATCATCTCGAACCAGATGCCGGTGCTGGCGACCGACGCCGCCTCCTGGCGGGTCAGCGCCGCGCGCTGCTCCTCGGTCATCTCGTCCCAGTAGGCGGTGCCGAAGAGGGTGCTCCACTCCGGCGACGCCCCGTGGTGGCGCGGGTCGAGCTCGCCGTCCCAGTCGACCTCCTCGAGGGGGTCGTACGAGAGCTGGTCGGACGAGTCGAGCAGCCGCGTCGCGACGTCCGCTCGGTGCGTGGTGCTCTGCTCCGCGGTCGTCATGGTTCCTCCAGGCCGGACTTCGGGTCACCGTTACTTGCGGTAGGTGATACCCAAGGTAGCAGTAACACCATGTCCGGCCGGGAGGTCTTGTGGTTGCGGTCACCCGCTCGTGGGGCGGCTCAGTTTCAGCAGCTCCTCGCGGTCGACGACCTTGATCCGCGGGCGTCCGTCGGGCTCGCCGCGGCCGCGTTCGTGGGCGTCGATGGCCGCCCAGCCCTCCTGGTCGACGAGGTCGGGGCAGCGGTCGCGCAGCCAGGTCTCGATGGCGTCGTGGTGGTCGGGCTCGGTGGCCAGCGGGGTGCGCTCGGCGAGGTCGGCGAGCAGGTGGCGGACGGTCTCGTTGGCGTCCTTCTTGTTGGTGCCGATGATCCCGCTGGGTCCCCGCTTGATCCATCCGACGACGTACTCGTGGGCGTGCTCGTCACCGTCGATGCGGCCCTCGGTGTGCGGCACGGTGCCGGTGTCGTCGTCGAACGGGACGCCGGGCAGGGCGAGGCCGCGGTAGCCGACGGCGCGCAGGACCAGGCCGGTGGTGAGGGTCTCGCGCTCGCCGGTGTCGACGGCGCGGGTGCGGCCGTCGTCGCCGGTCTCGAGGCGGTTGATCCCGAGGACGATCTCCTCGACGCGCCCGTCGCCGCGGATCTCGACCGGGGAGCGGTAGAAGCGGAACTCCATGCGGTGTTTCGCCTGGCCGCTGTCGTCGTTCTCGGCGAACCCGCGCAGGAGCTCGAGGTTGCGGCGGGTGGCCTTGGGCAGGGTGTCGTCGTCGGCGATGTCGGCGGGGACCTGGTCGGGGTCGGCGACGACGGCGAGGCCCTCGATGTCGTTCAGCTCGCGCAGCTCGGTGGTGGTGAACGCGGCCTCGCGGGGGCCGCGGCGCCCGCAGATCACGGTCTCGCGCACCCCGGAGTCGACGAGGGCGTCGAGGGCGTGGTCGGCGGTGTCGGTGGCGCGCAGGTCGGCCTCGGGCAGCAGCAGCATGCGGGCGACGTCGAGGGCGACGTTGCCAGCGCCGATGACGACGGCGCGCTCGGTGTCCAGCGGCGGGGCGAGGTCGACGTAGTCGGGATGGCCGTTGTACCAGCCGACGAAGTCGACCGAGGCGATGCTGCCGGGCAGGTCCTCGCCGGGGATGCCCAGGCGGCGCTCGGTCTGGGAGCCGACGGCGTAGATGATCGCGTCGTAGCGTTCCAGGAGCTCGTCGCGGGTGACGTCGGTGGGGCCCTCGCCGAGGCAGACGTGCCCGAAGAACCGGAAGCCCTCGCGGGCGGCGGTCTTGTCGTACTGGGACGACACGGACTTGATCTTCGGGTGGTCGGGGGCCACCCCGGCGCGGACCAGCCCCCACGGGGTCGCCAGCCGGTCGTACATGTCCACCCGCACGTCAGGCCCGGAGTCGGAGTCCGAGGCGTCGAGCAGGGCCGCGGCGGCGTAGAAGCCCGACGGTCCTGAACCGACGACGGCGACGTGGTGGGGTCGCGTCGTGTGATTCTCCACCGGATCATCGTGGCCCACCTGGACGCGGGCCGCACCCGTCCGTTACACGCAGCGGAACCGCCACGCCGGGACGCGACACGCCGCCGACAGGTGATCCCGAGGTAGGGCGTGGCTGCTTTCCGCCTCGGTCGAGTGGTCACTCCATGGGCTCATCGAGCGCGAGATCGCGGCGCCACCAGGGCTAACGTCCCTGGCGATGATCAGCGACGAGCACGGCGCGCTTGACGACGCTCCGGCCGGTGGCGTGCCCTGGCGCCGTGGGCTGGACGTGCTCGACGACTACTCCGGAGGCGGGATGCTCTCCGAGGAGCTCGCCGACGACCTCGTCAACGAGCTCGTCGGCCTCGGCGCGCGGACCCGCCGTCCCCGCCGCAGCCCGCACCCCGCGACGCGGCCGGGCCCGCAGCCCAGCCGCCCGCCGGTCCGGCCCCGTCTGGTGCTGGTCCGGGGCGGGCTGTCGTAGCTAGCCCTTCCGCGCCGGAGGTCGCAGCACAGCCCGACGGAGGAGGGCTGGGGTGCGCATCTCCTTGGCGCGAGTGACTAGTCCTTGACGGCGACGAGGACCAGGTAGGTCAGTTCGTTCCCGGCCATGCTCACGCGGTGCCGGAAGCTGCGCCGGATGAGGGTGCGGGTCCGGTGGGCGGACGCGCTGGTGGCCTCGAGCATCGCCTCGACGTCGGTGATGTCGTGGTCGCTCTCGCCGCCGGCCAGGGTCAGCGCGAGGAACGACCCGGGCGGGAACGCGTCCCACAGGTGCGCGAGCGAGTCGACCGGCACGTGTCCCTCGCCGACCGCGCCCGCCGCGACCAGCGCGGTCAGCTCGTCGTCGCGGACCATGGCCGTGACCTGCTCGACGTCGAGGCGCTCGCCGACGAGGTAGTGCCGGTAGAGGCCGGGCCGGTCGCGGTGGGCGGCGTCGCGGGCCTCCGGGATGCCGTCGGCGCCCGCGACGACGGTGACGCCCCGCGTGCGCAGCTCCTCGCCGACCACGCCGTTGCCGGCGCCGAGGTCGAAGGTCCGCAGCTCGGCGGGGTCGCGTCCCTCGGAGGCGGCGGCCTCCACGAGGGCGGCGGCCACGGTCGCCGGCGACGCGCACTCGAGCCGGCGCTGTACGACCTCCTCGTACAGCCCGGGCACCGCGTACACCCGGGCGTAGTCGTGCAGGGTGATCCGCTCGTCGGTGCCGTCGGCGTGGTGGAGCACGAACTCCTCCTGCGCCTGGCGGCGTCCCGGGGTCGTGTCGAGGTCCACGGTCCACCCGGCCGTCGGCTGCTCTGCTGTGGCCATGCCGAGCATCATGCCGGTACCGGCGGTCCCGACGCTGTGGCGAACGTCCCCGCCACCGGGCTGTGGCCTGGGTCGCCCGGCTGTTTCCTGCTCGTCCCCCGGCGGTCACTCTCGGTGGGGTCAGGTCACGCGTCGAGGTCGCCGCCGTGCACGACCCGGGTCGGCCGGAGCCCTCCGGCCGCCGCAGGGGAGGTCCGTCATGAGTGTCGTACCCGCTCACTCGCCCGTCGCCCAGCTGATGCGCCCCGGTGCCCGTCCGCGCCAGGCCGACGTCCCGGTCGACGACCGGGAGCACGCGATCACCGTCGTCTGCCACCTCCTGCACGCCGAGTGCGAGCAGTGGAGCTGGACCGCCCACCGGGCCGAGAACCACCGGCGGGAGGCCGTGCGCATCGTCGGCGCCCTCACCCGAGAGGGGTGGGCTCCCCGCACGGCGGCCTAGCGGACGTGTCCGCCACGCCGGACGGCCGGTAGATTCCTGCTCCGATCGGCTCACCGGGGCCGGAAGGGGTGGGCATGGCGATCGAGGTGGACGGCGTCGAGCTGCACGAGACGTCGCGGGGGTCGGGCGCCGCGTGGCGCTGGAGCTCCGCCGGGGAGCAACCCATCGACTACGAGGTCCAGTGGGTCGAGAACAAGGACACGTTCCTCTACGGCACCCGCGTGCGCCCGGGCGGCTGGAACCTGTCGCAGCTCGACCCGAACACGTGGGTCGGCGACGGCACCCTCGAGGGTGCGCGGGACATGGTCAAGCGGGGTCTGCCGACGCTGCCGCACTGACGGCGGCGGACCCCGGGAACACGAACGGCGCCGTCACTGCTCCGGGAGCAGCGACGGCGCCGTGCGTTCGTGCGGGGTGCCTCAGCTGTTGCTGCCGCCGAGGATCCCGGCCTCGCCGAGCTTCGACATGACCGCGTTCGGGCCGTCGAACTGCTCCTTGTCGAGCCCCTTGATGGTGTCGACCAGCTGCTGGTCGGCCCCGTTCGAGCTCGCGTGGTCGGCCAGCTCCTGCGGGCCGCCCGGGTAGTCGAAACCGGCGAGCGACTTCTGCACCTGCGTGACGTCGTAACCCATGATCGTCGGGTCCCCGACGCCCCGTCCCTCGAACCGCGACACTCGCCGACGTGACGACGCCCCCGTTCCCCGCCGTCGTGTTCGACCTCGACGGCACGCTCACGGTGTCCGGCACGACGCGGCCGGCGCCCGGGGTCGTCGCGCTGGTCGAGGCGCTGCACGCCCGCGGCGTGGACCTCGCGGTCGCGACGTCGGCGAGCACGGCGGTGGCGCGGCGGGTGCTCGACGACCTCGGCGTCCGGGGGTGCTTCGCGAGCGTGGCCGGGCGCGGGATCGACGGCCGGTACGACGGCAAGGACGCGGTCGTCGGCGAGGCGCTGCTCGGGCTCGGCGTCACGGAAGCGGCGCCCGGCACGCCGATGCTCGGCGACGGCCCCGGCGACATGGCGGCCGCGGTCGCCCGCGGTCTCGTGCCGGTCGGCGTGGGCTGGGGCGGCGCGTCCGAGGAGGCGCTGCGGGCGGCGGGCGCGGTCGTGGTGCTGCGTCGCCCGGACGAGCTGTGGTCGCTCGGGGCATCCTGAAGCCGTGCCCCGCTGGGTCCTGCACCTCGACCTCGACTCGTTCTTCGCGTCCGCGGAGCAGCTGACCCGTCCCACCCTGCGCGGGCGCCCGGTGCTCGTCGGCGGCCTCGGTCCGCGCGGGATCGTGGCGGGCGCGAGCGGCGAGGCGAAGGTGTCCGGGGCGCGCTCGGCGATGCCGATGGGCCAGGCGCGGCGGCTGTGCCCGCACGCCACGGCGCTGCCTCCGCGCACCGCGCTCTACCGGGTGCTCTCCGAGCAGTTCTTCGGCGTCGTGCGGGCGTGGGCGCCGGTGCTCGAGCAGATCGCCTACGACGAGACGTTCGCCGAGCCCGAGGCGCTGGCCGACGCGGACGCCGACGACGTGCGCGCCTTCGCGGAGAAGCTGCGGGCGGAGGTCCGCGCGGTCACGGGTCTCGCGGTGTCGGTGGGCGCGGGGTCGGGCAAGCAGGTCGCCAAGATCGCCTCAGGACTCGCGAAGCCGGACGGCGTGCACGTCGTGGCCCAGGGCGGCGAGCGGGCGCTGCTCGACCCGCTGCCGGTGCGCGCGCTGTGGGGGATCGGGCCGGTCGCCGAGGCCACGCTGCACCGCAGCGGCGTCGAGACGGTCGCCGCGCTCGCCGCCATGGACGCGACGGACGTGACCGCGCTGCTCGGGTCGGCCGTCGGCACCGGGCTGCACCGGCTCGCCCGCGGCCTCGACGACCGCCCGCTGGTCGAGCGGGGCGAGGCGAAGCAGGTCAGCGCCGAGACCACCTTCGACGAGGACCTCTCGAACCTCACCGCCGTCCGCGCCGCCGTCGCCGAGCTGGCCGAGGGCGCGCACCGCCGCCTCGTGGCCTCGCACCGCGCCGCCCGCACGGTCAGCGTGAAGATCCGCAGCGCGTCGTTCGGGACGACCAGCCGCGCCGAGACCCACCCCGACGCCACCACCGACCTCGCGACCCTCACCGACACCGCCCAGCGCCTCGCGGTCGCGGCGCTGCCCGACGCCGGCGTGCGGCTCGTCGGCGTCTCGTTCTCCGGGCTCACGACGGCCGTGCAGGAGGCGCTGTTCCCGGGGACGCCGGCGCCGGAGCCCGTCGCGGCGCCGGTGGCGGAACCGCCGGAGGAGCCCGAGCCCGAACCCGACCGCGCCTGGCGCACCGGCGACGACGTCGCCCACCCCGGGCACGGCCACGGCTGGGTGCAGGGCAGCGGGCACGGGCGCGTCACCGTGCGCTTCGAGACCGCGAGCACCGGGCCCGGCCGCGCGCACACCTTCCGCGCCGACGACCCGGACCTCTCCCGCGCCGACCCCGTGGCCAGCCTAGGTGCCCCCGGCAGGTGAGCAGTATGGACGGTTATCGCCGTCCATACTGCTCACCTGCGCGGAGCGCACCAGTGCACGTGCCGCCGCCCCCGCCGCCGCGGCGGCCCCCGGCTCGGCGGCGACCGCGTGGGTCACGAGCGCGCCCTCGTGCAGCAGGAACAGCTGCAGGGCCAGGCCGTCCGGGTCGGGCACGGCGGCCGCGGTCAGCTCGGCGGCGAACAGCTCCCGCAGCCACCGCTTCTCCTCGTCGATGACGGCGCGGCCGGGGTGGTCGGCGTCGTCGAGCTCGGCGAACGCGTTGACGAACGCGCACCCCCGGCTCCCCTCGGCGACCCAGTCCGCCAGCACCGCGAAGGGGGCCAGCGCGCGGCGGACCGGTTCGGTCTCCGCCTCGACGGCGGCCGTGACCCGCGCGCGCCAGCGCTCGTCGCGCGCCCGCAGGTAGGCCGCGACCAGCGCGTCCTTGGAGCCGAAGCGGTCGTAGAGCGTGCGCTTGGTGACGCCGGACTCCGCCGCGATCGTGTCCACCCCGACGGCGTGGATCCCGTGTGCGTAGAAGAGCTCCGAGGCGACGTCGAGGATGCGCCGGGCCCCGGGGGTGAGCGTCGTCATCGGGCCTCCCTTGCCTTCACAGGTCTGTGAACATACTCTGCGGGTCCAGAAGTTCACAGACCTGTGAAGTCGGAGGAATCATGGTGGCGATCCCGGACGCGATGCAGGCCGCGGTGCTCACGCGGCACGGCGGGCCGGAGGCGCTGGAGCTGCGGACCGTCCCGGTGCCCCGTCCCGGGCGGGGCGAGGTGCTGGTGCGGGTCACGGCGGCGGCGCTGAACAACACCGACCTCTGGACCCGGCGCGGCGCCTACGGGCTGCCCGGCGACCCCGACGCCCTGGCCGGCTGGCGCGGCCCGATCACGTTCCCGCGCATCCAGGGCGGCGACATGGCCGGCGAGATCGCCGTGGTGGGCGAGGGCGTCGACGCGGACCGCGTGGGCCGCCGCGTCGTCGTCGACAACGCGTTCTACGAGGGCGACGGCCCCGACGACGGCCCGATCGGGCTGCTCGGCAGCGAGGCCGACGGCGGCTTCGCGCAGTACGTCGTCTGCCTCGACGAGCGCGCCCACGACGTCGGCGCCTCCCCGCTGACCGACGAGGAGCTCGCCTGCCTCCCCGTCGCCTACGGCACCGCGGCCGGGATGCTCGCGCGCGGGCGGGTCACGGCGGGCGAGACGGTGCTGGTCACCGGGGCCTCGGGCGGCGTGGGCCTCGCGGCCGTGCAGCTCGCGGCGGCCCGGGGTGCCCGGGTGGTGGCGCTGACCGCGCCGGGCAAGGAGGAGGCGCTGCGGGAGGCCGGCGCGGCCGGGGTGGTGCTGCGCGGGTCGGAGCCGGGCGCGGTGGCCGACGCCGTCGCGCAGGAGGCCGGCGGTCCGCTCGACGCCGTCGTCGACGTCGTCGGCGGGCCGCTGCTGCCGGCCCTGCTCGACCGCATCCGCGACGGCGGCCGCTGGGTGATCGCCGGCGCGATCGGCGGCCACACCGTGGACCTCGACCTGCGCAGGCTCTACCTGCACAACGTCAGCCTCGTCGGCTCGTCGATGCACACCCGGACGCACTTCGCCGAGCTCGTCGCCGACGCCGTCGCGGGACGCATCCGCCCGCGGATCGCGGCGCGCTACGCCCTCGCCGACATCCACGCCGCGCAGGAGGAGTTCGCCGGCTCCGCCTACGTCGGCAAGATCGTGGTCATCCCGTGAGCGCGAACGCCGCCCGCAGCTCGTCGACGAAGTCGCGCGGGACCTCGAGCGACGCGAAGTGCCCGCCGCTGGGCAGGGCGTTCCAGTACCGCAGGTCGGTGTAGCGGGCCTCGACCCACGCGCGGGGCAGCTTGACCATCTCGGCCGGGAAGTACGACACCGCGCTCGGCACGGTGACCGGCGAGCTGGTGTCGACACCGCCGAAGCTCTCCCAGTACAGGCGCGCCGAGGACGCCCCGGAGCCGGTCAGCCAGTAGATCGTCGCGTTGTCCAGCACGCGGTCGCGGGGCACGCCGCCGAAGCCGTCGCCGTCGGTCCAGACGACGAACTTCTCGGCGATCCACGCGAGCTGACCGGCCGGGGAGTCGACGAGCCCGTAGCCAAGCGTCTGGGGGCGGGTGCGCTGCTGACCCGAGTAGCCCGATCCCACGCGCACGAACTCCCGGCCCTCGGCGAGCCAGCGCTGCTCGGTCTCGTCGAGCTCGCCGTCGTCGAACCCGTCCGGGCGCGGGGCGCGCGGCATGGTCGTGTGCATCATGACGACGCGGTCGGGGTGACGGACCGCGAGCTGCGTCGTCACCATCGCGCCCCAGTCGCCGCCCTGGGCGAGGAAGCGGTCGTAGCCGAGGCGGGTCATCAGCCCGGCCCAGGCGTCGGCGATGCGGTCGACGCCCCAGCCGGCCTCGGTCGGCTTGTCGCTGAACCCGTAGCCCGGCAGCGACGGCGCGACCACGTGGAAGGCGGGCAGGGCGTCGTCCCCGGGGTCGGTCAGGGCGTCCAGGACGTCGAGGATCTCGACGACCGAGCCGGGCCACCCGTGGGTGACGATCAGTGGCTGTGCGTCACTGCGCGGTGACCGAACGTGCAAGAAGTGGATGCCGAGACCATCGATCGCGGTGCGGAACTGGCCGCGCCGGTTGAGCTCGTCCTCGACCCGGCGCCAGTCGTGCTCCTCGAGCCACGCGCGGCACAGCTCGGTGACCGCGTCCAGGCCGATCCCCTGACCGGGATCGGTCGCGGGCTCCGGCAGACGGACGCGGCGGAGGCGTTCTCGCAGGTCAGTGAGCTGCTCCTCGGGGACGTCGAGGACGAACGGCACGACCTCGTTCGACGGATTCCCGGCGGGAACGGGTGCGTCAGCGGCCACGACACCGCACCGTATCCATCCGCGGACGGGTCCGCCGGTCGATCCCGATCAACAGGTCCGAACGCGTGGCGACTCGACACGCCGTCGGCTGGTGTTCGTGACCCGAACGAGCCAACTTCGCGTCGAGGTGTCACACGCGGCCCCATGGTGGCGATGCACGAGGTGGAGGTGATCAGCGTGCTGAACGATCGATCGGCGGCTCTGCTCGCGGCGGCGGCGGACCTGGACGAGTGCGACGGGTACGTCGTGCTGGTGTTCGACCCGGAGACCAGCGAGCTCGACGCGCACGGGCCGTACGAGGGTGTCGAGGCGACCATCCGTGCGGAGGAGATGCGGCGCGAGTTCGACGGCGACGGCCTGCCGGACGTGGTCATTCGCATCTCGCGGCTCCACAGTCCCCGCTGAGGGGTACACGTCCGTCGGACAGCGGCGTCGACGGACGGGAGAGCGCACGGATGGCGAGCGGACGCACGGTGCGGGAGGCCTCGCTCGAGGTGTTCCGGGCCCACGGCATGACGACCGTCTTCGGCAACCCGGGCTCCACCGAGCTCCCCATGCTCTCCGAGCTCCCCGACGACTTCCGCTACGTGCTCGGCCTGCAGGAGGCCGCCGTGGTGGGCATGGCCGACGGCTACGCCCAGGCCACCGGGCGTCCCGCGCTGGCCAACCTGCACACCGCGCCCGGCGTCGGCAACGCGGTCGGGGCGCTGGTGAACGCGGCCGCCAACGGGGCGCCGCTCGTGGTCACCGCCGGACAGCAGGTCCGGCCCATGCTCAACCTCGAGGCGCTGCTCACCAACCCGGACGCGACGACGCTGCCGCGCCCCGCGGTGAAGCTCTCCCTCGAGCCGGCCCGCCCGCAGGACGTCCCGGCCGTGCTCGCCCGGGCGATCCATGCGGCGACCACCCCGCCCTGGGGCCCGGTGTTCGTGTCGATCCCGATGGACGACTGGTACGCCGAGCTCGACCCGACCACCGAGGCGACCGACCTCGTCGCCGCCCGCCGCGTCCACCAGCGCGCGGCGCCGGACCCGGCCGGGCTCGACGCGATCGCCGAGGCCCTGGACGCCGCGACGGCGCCGGCCCTGGTCGTCGGCGGTGACGTCGACGCCACCGGCGGCTTCCACGACGCGGTCGCGCTCGCCGAGCGCACGGGCGCGGCGGTGTTCGCCCCGCCCGTCGAGGGCCGCGTCGGTTTCCCGACCGACCACCCGCAGTTCCAGGGCGCGCTGCCGATGGCGATCGCCCCGCTCGCGCAGGCGCTCGAGCCGTTCGACGTCGTCCTCGTGGTCGGGGCGGCGGTGTTCCGCTACTACCCCTACGTGCCCGGCCCGTTCCTGCCCGAGGGCACGCGGCTGCTGCACGTCACCGCCGACGCCGACCAGGCCGCCCGCGCCCCGATGGGCGACGCGGTCGTCGCCGACCCGACGCTGACCCTGCGGGCGCTGCTCGGGCGCGTCGGCCCCGGCCCGTCCGACCGGGCGGCGGCGCCGCGACGGGCGGCGCTCGACGCGCCCCGCACCGCCGGCGAGGGACTGCTCACGGCGGAGGAGGTCTTCGCGACGCTCGCTCAGGAGTGGCCGGACGACGCGGTGCTGGTCACCGAGGCGCCCTCGCACCGCGGCACCCAGCAGGCGCGGCTGCCGATCACGCGGCCGGGCAGCTCGTACTTCACGGCCTCCGGCGGGCTCGGGTTCGGGCTCCCCGCGGCCGTCGGGGTGGGGCTCGCGGAACCCGAGCGCCCGGTGCTCGCCGTGATCGGCGACGGCTCGCTGCAGTACTCCGTGCAGGCGCTCGCGACGGCGGCGTCGCTGCAGGTCCCGGTCACCGTGCTGGTCCTGGACAACCGCGAGTACGCGATCCTCAAGTGGTTCGCGTCGCGCGAGCAGACGCCGAAGGTGCCCGGGCTCGACCTGCCCGCGATCGACCACCTCGCGCTCGCCCAGGCCTACGGCGTGCCGGCCGAGAGCGTCGGCGGCGTCGAGGAGCTGCGCGAGGCCGTGCGGCGCGGGTTCGCCGGGCCGGGGCCGCGGCTGGTGCACGTGCCCGTGCCGTCGGCTTGACCTTGACCTATCTCGAGGTCTGATCGTGGTGTTCGTGACCACCAGCCTCGGAAATCGACAAGAGGACCGTCGGACCCCCGGCGTAGCGTCGCGATGGCGTCCGCCGAAGGGTTCGGCGCGCGGGGGAGGACCACCGGTGACGCAGACCACCACCCTTCCCTCGACCGCCGGGGCCGACGAGGCCGTGCCGGCGGTCGAGGTGACCGATCTGGTCAAGCGCTACGGGCGCAGCACCACCAACGCGGTCGACGGGCTGAGCTTCGCGGTCCGGCGCGGCGAGGTGTTCGGGCTGCTCGGCCCCAACGGCGCGGGCAAGACGACGACGGTCGGCGTCCTCACCACGCGCGTGCGGAAGACGTCGGGGTTGGCGACGGTCGCGGGCATCGACGTCGCCGCCGACCCGGTCGGTGCGCGGGCGGTGCTCGGCGTCGTCCCCCAGCGGCCCAACCTCGACCGCTCGCTCGACGCGCGGGGCAACCTGATCTGGCACGCCGCGTACCACGGGGTGCCGCGCGCGCGGCGCCGCGCGCTCGCCGACGAGCTGCTCGAGCGCATGGGGCTGCTGGAGAAGGCGACGACCAACCCCGACGAGCTCTCCGGGGGCCAGGCCCAGCGCCTGATCATCGCGCGGGGTCTCATGCACGCCCCGCAGGTGCTCTTCCTCGACGAGCCGTCCACGGGGCTCGACCCGCAGGCGCGGCTGTTCGTGCACGACCGGGTCGTCGAGCTCGCGGCCTCGGGCGTCACCGTCGTGCTCACCACCCACGACATGGACGAGGCGGCCAAGCTCGCCGACCGGGTCGGCATCGTCGACCACGGGAAGCTGCTCGCGCTCGACTCGCCGTCCGGGCTGGTCGCGGGCCTGCCGGGGGAGGCCACCATCGACCTCGTGCTCAGCGGGGCGGACGTCGCCGCGGTGCAGGGGCGCATCAAGGAGGTCCGCGGCGTCGCCGGGGTGGAGGACCGCTCCGACGACACGAGCTCCCTGCTGCGGGTGCGCGCCGACGGCGAGGCCGGCGCCGCGCTCGCGCCGGTGCTGGGCGCCGTGGCCGACGCCGGCGCCACGGTGTCCCAGGTCGAGCTCGGCGAGCCGACGCTGGAGGACGTGTTCATCGACCTGACGGGGAGGGGGCTGCGGTGAGCGCACCGACCACCGCCGGTCCGGGCCAGGCCCGCGCGTTCCTCGGCGTGCTCGGCCGCGACATCGCGGTCACCGGCAAGGAGTTCGGCAGCTTCATCAGCCAGGTGCTGATGCAGCCGTTCTTCCTGCTGTTCGTGTTCGGGGTGGTGCTCGGGCAGCTCGGTTACGTGACGCCGGGCTACGCGCAGCTGCTGCTGCCCGGGCTGCTCGCGCTCAACGCGTTCTTCGTCGCCGTGCAGGCCACCGCGATCCCCCTGGTGATCGACTTCTCGTACACCAAGGAGATCGAGGACCGCCTGCTCGCGCCGCTGTCCACGCGTCTGGTCGCCGTCGAGAAGATCGTGTTCGGGGCGTCGCGGGGTCTGTTCGGCTCGCTGGTCATGATCCCGGTCGGCTACATCGTGCTCGACGAGGTCAACTGGGTGCTGTCGGGGCTGCCGTTCGCGGCGCTGCTGCTCGTGCTCGGCTCGCTGTCCGGCGGGGCCGCCGGGCTGGTCCTCGGCACGCTGGTGTCGCCACGGAAGATCAACGTGGTGTTCGCCCTGGTGGTCACGCCGCTGCTGTTCACCGGCTCGACGCAGTTCCCGTTCCTGCAGCTGGAGAACCTGCGCTGGTTCCAGGTGATCTGCGCGCTCAACCCGATCACCTACGTCTCCGAGGGGCTGCGCGGCGCGCTGACGCCCGCCGTGCCCCACCTGGCGGGCTGGGTCTGCCTGCTCGCGCTCGTCGCCTCGTGCCTGATCTTCGGCGCGATCGGCATCCAAGGCTTCCTGCGGCGGGCGCTGGATTGAGCCTCGCGGCGCTGCGGGACCGGCTGGTCGCCGCCGGGGTCCCGGACGTCCTCGAGGGGCTGCCCGACGGTGCCGAGACCGGCCCGCCCGGGTCGCTGCCCGTGCTCGCCCACCTCGACGACGCGCTCGCGCGCGCCGGCGAGGAGGTGGACGCGGAGCTCGCCGACGTGCTGCGTCCGCTGGCGACCGGTGTCCCGTGGGTGCAGACCGCCGCGTACGTCGCCGACCCGCCGGACGCGACGTTCCTCGACCGCTACGCGCACGCGACGCTCGCGCAGGCGCCGGGCGTGGCGCTCGGGCTCCTGCTGCTCGGCCCGGACGTGGGCTACCCGCCGCACCACCACCCCGCCGAGGAGTTCTACCTGCCGACCGCGGCGATCCGGTGGGTGCACGGGCTCGGCGAGGAGCCGGCCCCCGAGCCGGCCGGGACGCTCGTCCACCACGCGCCGTGGCAGCCGCACGGGATGTGGACCGGCGACCGCGCGGCGCTGCTGGTCTACGTCTGGACCGGTGCGGTCGGGACCCCGTCCGCGTTCTGCTGAGGTACGGGGAACGGCGTGTCGGGTAGGCCCCGATCATGCGACACCAGGAGTTCCTCGCGGGCGTGGCCACTCGAGGTGGCTTCACCGACACCGACGACGCCCGCCGCGCCGCCGACGCCGTGCTGGCCACCGTGGCCGCGTACCTGCCCGCCGACGACCGCGACGCGCTCGCCGACGCGCTGCCGAACCTGCTCGAGCAGGAGGCCGGCCTCGACCGCCAGGACGGCGGCAACGGGGCGCCGACCGAGGCCGGGCTCGTCGACGACGTGGCGCGCCGCACCGGGTGGCCCGCCGAGCGCGCCCGCTACGCGCTGACCGCCGTCACCGGGCAGCTGGCGATCTCCGACGGGGACATCGGCGACCGGATCACCCGGGTCCTGCCGCCCTCGCTGCTCGGCGCCGGCCCGACGCTGCCGCCCGACGCCGCGTCCGAGGGCGCGCAGGGCCGTCCGCAGCCGGTCGAGGCCGACGAGCTGGACCGCACGCTGCAGCAGGACCTCACCGCCTGGTCGGGCGACCGCGCCGGCATCCAGCGCACCGTCGAGCTGCCGTCCGAGCACCTCGACCTGCTGCTCGAGCGTCTGCGCGGCGTCGAGCAGGAGACCGGCCGGCGCCTGCGGATCGTCGACCGCACGCCGACCTCGCTGACCGTGCGCGCCCGGACCGAGCGCCAGGAGGTCGTCACGATCGGCGACCTCGACCTCGCCGCCCGCTTCGACGACCTCGTCGCCACCGTCGGCTCGGCCTGACCCCTACGTGCGTGATCTTCTGAGCTATAGCTCAGAAGATCACGCACGTGGCTCAGACCACCGAGAAGCCCGGGGGGAGCGGGGCGCGGCCGGTGAGCGCGTCGAGCAGCGCCCGGCCCCGGCCGATCCGCACCCCGGTGCGCGCGAGCACCGTCGCCACCTGCGTGACCGTGTGCTCGGTGAACGTGACGTCCAGGCCCGTGGCGGCCGAGATGTCGTGGCCGTGCACCACGAGCTCGACGGTGCGCGTCGGCACGTACGACGCGACCCGCAGGCCCCCGGCGATCGAGGAGATCAGCGCGTCCGGGTCGGCGGCGTTCGCGGCCGCCACGGCACGCTCGGCCAGCGCCGCGAACGCCGCAGCCGGGTCGTCGCCCAGCGCCACCCCGGCGTCGCGCCCGCGCTGGGCGACCGCCGCCTGGTCGAGGCCCTCGCCGGTCATCGACGGCAGGAGCGCGTAGTAGCTCTCCGGCGAGTCGATGTCCTCGGTGTCGGCCGGGCGCTCGAGGTAGGTGAGCACGGTGACGAACGCCCGGCTCGTGTGCCCGACGAGCGAGCGCAGGTCCCACTCCCCGAGCCCGGGACCGTCCCACGCGTCGTCCGGTATCCGCCCGACCAGCCCGCTGACCGCCTGCGCCGCCTCGGCGTACCCCTCCAGCATGTGAGCGATCTTCCCGGCTATCGCCGGGAAAATCACTCACGTAGGCAGGGTCAGGCGATCAGCTTGGCGGCCACCTGGGCGAGGCGGGTGCCCTGGACGCGGGCGGCCTGTAGCGCCGCGTCGTCCGGCGCCGCGGACTTCCGCGACACCCACGACGCGCCGTACGGGTTGCCCGAGGACATCAGCGACGGGTCGGCGGCGTAGCCGAGCGGCATCACCAGCGCGCCCCAGTGGTAGAGCACGTTGTTCATCGACAGGATCGTCGCCTCGAGCCCGCCGTGGCCCGTCGAGGCGCTGGTGAACGAGGTCCCGACGAGACCCGCGAGCTTGCCCTGCGCCCACAGGCCGCCCGTGGTGTCGAGGAACGCCTTGAGCTGCTCGGCGCTGTTGCCGAAGCGGGTCGGGCTCCCGAGCGCCAGCCCGTCGGCCCACTCGAGGTCGTCGAGCGAGGCGAGCGTGTCGTACGGGTTGTCCTCGACCCACGCCTTCCAGCGCCGGTTCGCCTCGATCGCCTCCGCCGGGGCGCGCTCGGCGACCGGCCGCACGCGGGTCTCGGCGCCCGCCTCACGAGCGCCCTCGGCCAGCGCCTCGGCGAGCGCGGCCACGTTGCCGGTCGCGGAGTAGAAGACGACGGCGATGCGGGGAGCGCGGTCGCTCACGGGTCCTCCCGGGTCGGTGTGGAGCCCCGATCATGACCCGTCCGGAGGACGCGGGCCGCGCGGGGTGTCGGTGCCGAGTCGGTTCTGATCGCGCGGAACGGCCCGCGAACGCGTCTGACAGGGGAGAATGCGGCCGTGACGACCGGCGAGGTGCGGACGCGACCGGGGACGGCACCCGCCGACGCCCCGGGCTCGCGCGGGCTCGTCGCCCTCTACCGCCGGCTCTCGGGGCTGGTCGCCGCGCCGTCGGTCGACGCCCAGGCCGTCGCGTCGGTGATGGCCGGCGAGCTCGGGGTCCTCGCCGCCGTCGTCGGGCCGGGGCGCGAGGTGCTCGCCGCCGCGGCGCCCGGCATGGGCATCGCCGAGGCGTCGGCCCTCGTGCGCGCCGACGCCCGCAGCGCCGTGTGGCCCCGCACCCTGGAGGTGGCCGCGCTCGCCGGCCGCGCCCTGCGCGTGCCGGGCACCGGGCGCCGGGTGCAGGTCGTCGCGCCCGTGCTGTTCGGCCGCGAGGTGCCCGCGTTCCTGCTCGCCGAGGAGGACACCGGGGCGCGCGACCGCCCCGAGGCCCTCGCCGGCGACGACGTCCTGCTGCTGGTCGCCGAGCACGCCGCGACGGTCGTCGGCGTCATCTCCGGACGCGACCGGGTGCTCGCCACCGCCGCGGGCCAGGTGCGCGGCGACCTCGTCTCCGGGCTGCTGCTCGACCGCGCCCGCGACGCCGACCAGGCCGCCCAGTGGGCCGAGCACGTCGGCTACGACCAGGGCGTCGCCCACCGGGTGGTCGTCGTGTCCCCGGACGACGACGGCGCCTACGGCGCGGGGCCGGCGAGCCTGCTCGGCGAGGCCGAGGAGCACCTGCTCGCCGCCGCCCCGTCGGCGCTGACCGTCGTGCGCGACACCGAGACGGTCGCCGTCGTCCCCGAGACCGACGACCCGGCCACCGTCGGCGCCGCCTGTGCCCGCCGCCTCGCCCGCGGCCGCGTGCCCGACCCGGACGCGCAGTGGCCGGTCACCGTCGCCGTCGGCGGCACCGTCCACGACCCCGGCGAGATCGCCACCTCCTACGACCAGGCCCGCCGCACCCTCGCCGCCGCTCGCCGCCTCCGGCGCAGCGGGCGGGTGCTGCGCTTCGACGACCTCGGCGTGCACCGCCTGCTGCTCCAGATCCCCGACCCCGAGGCCGCCCGCGTCTTCGCCCGCGAGGTGCTCGGCAAGCTCGCGACCGACCGCTCCGAGCGCACCGTCGAGCTGCTGCGCACCCTCGCCCGCTACTTCCGCGAGGACGGCAGCCCGCAGCGCGTCGCCCGCGTGCTCAACGTCCACCCCAACACCGTCGGCTACCGGCTGCGGCGCGCCGAGGAGCTGTCCGGGCTCGACCTCGACGCCTACCGCGACCGGCTCGCCGCCCAGATGGCGCTGGAGATCCTCGGGGAGATGGAGGGGTGAGCGAGTCGTTCACCGAGGCGCTCGGGCGCCGCGTGCTGCTCGGCGACGGCGCGATGGGCACCCTCGCCCGCGCCAGCGGCGGGCTCGTCGAGGGCCACGGCGCCGAGCTGTGCGTGATCGCCCCCGAGCTGGTCTCGGCGCTGCACGAGCGCTACCTCGCGGCCGGCGCCGACGTGCTCCAGACCCACACGTTCGCCGCCTCGCGCCCCCGCCTCGAGCGCCACGGGCTCGCCCGCCGCGTCCGCGAGATCAACCTCGCCGGCGCCCGCCTCGCCGCCGCCGTCCGCGACGCCGCCGGGCGCCCGGCCTGGGTCGCCGGCTCCGTGTCGCCCGCGACGCCCCCGGGGCTCGCCGTCCCGGTCGAGGAGGCGCGCGCGGCGATCGCGATCCGCGAGCAGGTCGAGGCGCTCGTCGAGGGCGGCGTCGACCTCGTCGTGCTCGAGACCTTCAGCCGCGCCGCCGAGCTGCTCGCCGCGATCCGCGCCGTGCAGGACGTCACCGACCTGCCCGTCGTCGCCCAGGCCACCTTCGTCGACGAGGACGGCGAGCTGCTGACCGCCGCGGGGGAATCGCCCGCCGACGTCGTCGCCCGCCTCGTCGACGCGGGTGCCGTCGCCGTCGGCACCAACTGCACGCTCGGCCCGCAGGGGCTGCTCGACGTCGTGCGCCGCATGGGCCCGACCGGCGGGCCGTTCCTGTCCGCGCAGCCGAACGCCGGTCTGCCCCACGTCGTCGCCGACCGCAGCGTGCGCTTCGCCGGCGACGCCGAGCACTTCGCGCGCTACGTGCTGCGCTACGTCGAGGCCGGCGCCCGGCTCGTCGGCGGCTGCTGCGGCACGACGCCCGAGCACACGGCGGCCGCGGCCCGCGCGCTGACCACCCACGACGCCTGGTCCCCGCCCGCCACACCCCGCGACGCCCGCGTCGTCCCCGCGCCGCGCGCGGTCCCCGACCCCACGCCCGCCCCCGACGAGGAGATCGACCAACCGGGTCCGGGGCGCGGGGCCGTGGAGCGCTGGCTGCGCGGCCGCCCGGCGTCGCGGGAGTTCCTCGTCGCCGCCGAGGTCGCGGGCGCCGGGGGTCCCGACGAGCACCTGTCCCGCGCCCGGCGCGCGGTGTCCGGCGGGGCGTCGGTGCTGTGGGTCTCGAGGTCCCGCGCCCGCCGCGCCACCACGAGCACCACCGGCCTCGCGGTGCACCTGCACGACCGCATCGACGTCGACACCGCGCTCACGGTCACCAGCTGGCAGACGAGCCTTCTCGCCCTGCAGGCCGACCTGCTCGGGCTGCACGCGCTCGGCGTCCGGACGCTCGTGTGCGAGACGGGCAACCCGCCGGTGCACGCCGAGCAGGCCGTCGGGGACGGCGTGTGGGAGGTCGACGGGCTCGAGCTGCTGCGCCTGGCCGCCGACCTGAACCGCGGTGTCGACGCCGACGGCGCGGAGCTCGGCACGGCGACCGTGTTCCGGCTCGGCGCCCGTGTCACGCCCGGCGCCGACGACCTCGACCGCGAGGCCGAGCGGGCGGTGGCGAAGGTCGAGGCGGGGGCGGAATTCCTCGTCTCACGGCCGGTGTTCGAGCTCGAGCGGCTGCGGACGGTCCTCGACGCCCTGGACGCGGCGGGCCGGCGGGTGCCGGTGCTCGCGTCGGTGGGGGCGCTGACCGGCTACGCCCAGGCCGAGCACCTGCGCCACGAGGTGCCCGACGTCGTGGTGCCCGACGCCGTGGTCGAGCCGATGCGCCGGGCCGGCGACGGTCCCGACGCGGCGCGCACGGGCCTGTCGCTGGCGGCCGAGCTGGTCGCCGAGGCCGCCGCGCTCGTCGAGGGCGTGGTCGTGCGCTGGCCGGGGTCGGCGGTGCCGGGCCTCGACCCGGCGACCGCCGTGACCCGGCTGCGCGCCGCCGCCAACGGCGTCGACGGCTCGCGCGTCAGGCGCTGACGGCCTCGACCGCGCGCTCGACCGGCTTCGGGGCGGTGTGCAGGACGGGAGCGTGCGACGCGGCGCGCAGGCGGGCGACGGTGGCCCGCAGGTAGGCGACCTCACGCGTCAGCGAGGCGACGGTCTCGCCGTCGAAGTCGTAGGACATCTCGCGGGGCATGACCACGACACCGCAGCAGGGGCACGTCGTCGGGCTCATATCCGGTCACCTCGGGGATCGGTCGGCGCTGGCGGGGGTGGCCCGCTCGCCGTCCAGTCTTCGGGGAGGGACCCCGGACGGGCACTGTGCCCGCCCACAGAGATCACGACGACGCCGTTGTGTCCCGGCACAGCGTCGGCCGCCGGTTCGCCCGGATGGCCGTCCGTCGTGTGTCTCAGGCGCCCTCGACCAGGCGAGCGCGCCACGCGTCGACGTCGGCGTCGGGGACGCCGGCGGCGCGCAGCGGGGCCCGCGGGTCGTCGTCGAGGAGGTCGAGGACCGGCTCGATGTGCTCCGGGGTGACGCCGATGCGGCTCGCCTCGACCGACGGGTCGATCGCCCCCTGGGCGACGAGGCGGTCGCGCAGCGCGGCGCGGTGGGAGTTGGTGGCGGCGAAGTCGGCGGCCACGGTGGCGCGGTCGACGCCGGCCGCCCGGAGCAGGAGCGCGACGGCGACGCCGGTGCGGTCCTTGCCGGCCGCGCAGTGCACGAACAGCGGGCCCGGCCCGTACGCCGCGACGCCGACGAGCTGGGGCAGCCAGACCTCGCCGATCGTCTGGACCAGCAGGAGGTAGAGCTCGCCGGCGTCGAGCTCGCCGGCGCGGCCGCGGGCCTGCTCGGCGGGGGCCAGCGACGAGATCAGCGGCAGGGAGGTGAGCTCCGCGCCGAGCGCGGGCAGCGGGTGCACCGCGGGCAGCTCGGTGGGGTTGCGCAGGTCGATGACGCTGCCGGGCGGCCACGCCAGCCCACCGGGCCCCTGGGTCTCGTCGCCCTCGAGCGGGGCGTCTCCGCGCCAGAGCACGCCCGGGCGCGTGCGGCCGCCGTCGATCGTCGGCATCCCGCCGACGTCGCGCAGGTTGGCCAGGGAGGGGTGGTGGGGGACGACCAGGTCGGGGGTGGACTGATCCGTGCTCGTGGCCGGCACCGCGGGCTCCTTCGTCTGGGACCTCCATGGTCGCCGAACCCGTTCTGCTTCTCCCCCGGTCGTAGCGGATGTCACCTGGACCGCAGGGCAGAGTGGATCCCGTGGCCGACGCCGACAGCCTGGTCCTCCGCGCGCCCCTGCCCTCCGACGAGGCGGTGGCCCGGGCGGCGCAGGCCGCGCTGGTGGCGGACGGGTTCGACTTCGGGCTCCGGCCGGACGGCGAACCGTGGCTCGCCTACCTCGACCGGCTCGACCGCGAGCACCGTGGCGAGGACCTGCCGCCGGGCCGGGTGCCGAGCACGTTCCTCTACGCCGACGTCGGCGGCCGGGTCGTCGGCCGCGCGTCGATCCGGCACACGCTGACCGACACGCTCTGCGTCGAGGGCGGTCACGTCGGCTACGCCGTCCTGCCCGGCGAGCGCCGGCGCGGGTACGGGACGGCGATCCTGCGGCGCAGCCTCGAGGTGCTGCGCGCCCGCGGCGTCGGCCCGGTCCTCGTCACCGTGCGCGAGGACAACCCCGGGTCGGTGGAGGTCGTGCGCCGGTGCGGCGGGGTCCTCGACGCGGGGTGGCCGTCGTCGCGGCCCTCCGGCGACCACGTCGCCGCGACGCTGCGGTTCTGGATCCCGCCGAGCTGAGGCCCGACCCGTGTCCCGCGGACACGGGTCGGCGCCAACTCGCTCGACACCCCCACGACGCTGGGGTCGTGGGCTGGACGGTCACCGACGACGTGGAGGTGTTCCGGCGCGCCACGGCGCCGTACCTGCGGGCGCACCGTGTCGCGTGCACGGTCGTCCTGTCGATCGTGCACACGCTGCGGGTGCGCGGCGCCGCGGCGGACGACGGGCCGCCGGAACTGGCCTGGTGGAGCGGCGACGAGGGCGCGGTGATCGTGCGGACCCCGCCGCACCGGCCGGTCGCGTCGGCAATGTCGCCGGCGGCCGCGGCGGCCTGGGCCGCGACCGCCCCGCGCCCCGAGCGTGTGCTGGGGCCCGCCGACGTCGTCGAGCACCTCGCGCGGGCCTGGGCCGCGACCGTCGAGGTCGTCGTGGCCGAACGGCTGCACCGCCTCGAGCGGCTCCGCCCGCCCGCCGACCCGCCGCCCACGCGACCGGGCACCGCGGACGACGCGGACCTGCTCTGGGCGTGGCTGCTGGAGTTCCACCACGAGGCGACGCCGGACGACCCGATGCCGCCGCGGGCCGCGGTCGACGCGGCCGCCGCCGAGGGGCGGATCGTCGTCGCGCTCGCCGACGGCGAGCCGGTGGCCTACGCCTCGGCGTCGCCGGTGATGCTGGGGACCGCCCGGATCGGCCCGGTCTACACGCGTCCCGCGCACCGGGGGCGTGGCCACGGCGCGGCGGTCACCGCGGGGGCCGTGCGCCACGCGCTCGAGAGCGGCGCCGAGGAGGTCCTGCTGTTCACCGACCTCGACAACCCGACGAGCAACGCGCTCTACGCGCGGCTCGGGTTCGTCGGCGTCACCGACATCGTCGACGCGCGGTTGGTGCCGGCGACACCCACAGCGCGGAAGAACGTGTAGCTGAAGGTCCCGCCGGGCTCGGTGGTGCGCAGGAGGTCGCGCACGCCGGCGTCGAAGCGCTCGGGGGTGATCAGCCCGGCGGCGACGGCGGGCTCGCGCACCCCGGCGACCATGGCCGTGAAGGTCCGGCGCACGAGGCTGTCGGCGAGGTCGGGGCGCCCGGCGTGGGCATGGGCGGTGCGCGGCACGACGGCGACGTCGTCGAACCCGGCCCCGGCGAGCAGCGGGTGCAGGCGCCGGCCGATCCCGGCGTCGCCGCCCGCCTGGCGCTGGAGCACCTCCTGGCACCGGATCACCGCGCGGGCGTCGGCGCTGTCGGGGTGGAACGCGGTCGCGCCGTGGTCGCCCTCGACGACCGTGATCGTCCCGCCGGGGCGCAGCACCCCGCGCAGCGCCAGCAGCGCCTCCTCGGGCCGCGGCAGGTGCTCGAGCAGGAAGAACACGACGACGTGGTCGACGGGGCCGGGCGGGTCGTGCACGTCGCCCTGCCGCACGTCCACGCGGTCGGCGATCCCGGCGGCCTCGACGCGGGCGCGGGTGGCGGTGACCTGGCCCGGCTCGCGGTCGATCGCCGTGAACCGCGCGCCCGGACTGCGCGCCGCGAGCACGACCGTCTGCGCGCCGACGCCGCAGCCGGGCTCGAGGACGTGGGCGCCGTCGGGGAACGCGACGCCGTCGTGGAGCAGGTCGGCGAGCGTGGCCGCCTGGTCGGACAGCCGCGTCGCTTCGGTCTCGTGGTAGCCGTGGACGTAGGACCCGACCATGGTCATCTCCCGGATCACGGTGGACAGGACGTCGTCGCCGGGCGCGGCGAGGACCTCGGCGAGCCGGTCGCGGACCGTCCGCCGGCGCCGGAGGTCGGCGTCGACCCCGGCGAGGTGGGCCCGCAGGGTCGCGGCGGGGTCGGGGTCGGAGCCGTCGAGCAGGGCCGCCACCTGGTCGAGCCGCAGGCCCAGCGCCCGCAGCGTGATCGCCCGGTGCAGCCGGACGACGTCGGCGGCCGAGTAGAGACGGTGGCCCGCGGGCGTCCGTGACGGCGTGACCACCCCGCGCTCGTCCCAGTGCCGCAGCACGCGCACCGACAGCCCGGTGGCCTCCGCGAGCTCACCGACCGTCCGTCCGGCTGTCATGGCGGGAACGCTAGGGCCTCACATCGTGGGAGGGGCAACCGTCATCTCAGGGTTGACGAATACCCGGATCGTCAACCTATGGTGGACGCATGGCAGACGCCCAGGTCCGTCTCGACGACCTCATCAACGCGATCACGTCGGTCCACTCCGACACCCTCGAACAGCTCCAGGACGCCGTGCTCGCAGCCGAGCACCTCGGCGAGGTGGCCGACCACCTCATCGGCCACTTCGTCGACCAGGCGCGCCGGTCCGGCGCGTCGTGGACCGACATCGGCAAGCGCATGGGCGTCACCAAGCAGGCCGCCCAGAAGCGCTTCGTGCCCAAGGGCTCCGGCGAGGAGATCGACTTCCAGGAGGGGTTCGGTCGCTTCACCCCGCGCGCCCGCAACGTGGTCGTGAAGGCGCAGGAGGAGGCGCGCTCCGCCGGCAACGCCGAGATCACCCCGGTGCACCTCGCGCTCGGCCTGCTGCACGAGCCCGAGTCGCTGGCCGTCCTGACGATGAAGGAGCTCGAGGTCTCGCCCGAGACGGTGCGCCGCACGCTCGTCGAGCAGCTGCCGGCCCGCTCCGACGAGATCGGCGCGCTCATCCCGTTCGACGGCGCGGCCAAGAAGGCGCTCGAGCTGACGTTCCGCCAGGCCCTGCGCCTCGGCCACAACTACGTCGGCACCGAGCACATCCTGCTGGCGCTGCTCGAGCAGGAGGACGGTTCCGGCACGCTGACCGGCCTCGGCCTGGGGCGCGACGCCGTCGAGAGCCACGTCGTGCGGACGCTCTCGATGCTCTCCGGCGTCCCGCAGGACCCTCAGACGCCGTAGACCCGGCTCGGCGTCACCAGCACCGCGGCGCGGCGCTCCCGCGCCATCGTCGCGTCGTACTCGATCCAGTCGTCATGCGTCCCGCCGGCGGCCTGGAAGATCTCCCGCAGCAGCGCGGGGACGTCGTCGATCCCGGTCAGCGCGTCGTCGGGCCCGGCGATCTCGGTGGAGCCCTCGACGGTGGTCCAGCGCCAGCCGGCCCGCACCGTGATCGTCGTCCACGGCCGGACGCGCAGGTGGGCGAGCTTCGCCGACCCGCCCGCCGCCACCAGCGCCACGATCGGCGTGCCGTGCACCGGGTGGTCCATCACGCCGGCGTTGACGACGCTCGACTGGATCGACCCGTCCGCGCGGGCCGTCGAGACGACGACCAGGAAGTGCTCGCCCGCCGCGCGCTCGCGGAAGCTGTCGAGGTCCATGCCGCGAGCCTGGCACGGCCTCAGTCCAGGGCGAACCCGAACGGCAGCTCGAGGCGGTGAGCGGCGAGGAAGTCCGCGTCGGCGAGCAGGTCGCGGGTCGGGCCGTCGGCGACGACCACGCCGCCGTCGATCACCACCGAGCGCGGGCAGAGCTGCAGGGCGTACGGCAGGTCGTGGGTGACCATGAGCATCGTCCGGTCCAGGCCGAGCAGCACGTCGGCGAGCTCGCGGCGGGCGACCGGGTCGAGATGGGTCGACGGCTCGTCCAGCACGAGGATCTCGGGGTCGCAGGCGAGCACGGTCGCGAGCGCCGCCCGCCGGCGCTGGCCGCCGGAGAGGTGCATGGGGGAGCGGTCGGCGAGCTCGGCGACCCCGACGGCGTCGAGCGCCTCCTTCACCCGCAGCGACAGCTCCGGCTCGGTGACCCCGAAGTTCGCGGGCCCGAACGCGACGTCGTCGGCGACCGTCGGCATGAACAGCTGGTCGTCCGGGTCCTGGAAGACGATCCCGACCCGCCGGCGGATCTCCTGGACGTTCTCCCGGGTGACCTCCAGCCCGCCGACCTCGACGCGGCCGGCGCCGGCCCGGTGCACGCCGTTGAGGTGCAGCACGAGCGTCGTCTTGCCCGCCCCGTTCGGCCCCAGCAGGGCGACGCGCTCCCCGCGCTCGATGCGCAGGTCGACACCGAACAGGGCCTGGTGGCCGTCGGGGTAGGCGAACGCCAGGCCTTCGACGTCCAGCGAGGCGGTCACGCCACCCAGTATCCGGACACCGCCAGCAGCGCCGCGACCACGGCCGGGACCAGCGCGAGCGACCAGGTGGCCGTCGACGCCGACGCCGTGGTGAACGCGGGCATGGCGCCGGTGTAGCCGCGGGACAGCATCGCGAGGTGCACCCGCTCGCCCCGCTCGTAGGACCGCAGGAACAGCGCGCCGACCGAGCGCACGGTCGCGCCGAGCTGCCAGACGAAACGCGGGTCGTGGCCCCGCGAGACCCGGGCCAGGCGCATCCGCCGCGCCTCGGCGGCGATGACCTCGAGGTAGCGCAGCATCAGCGTCGCGATCACGCAGACCATCGACGGCACCCGCAGCCGCGAGAGCCCGGAGACGAGGTCGCGCAGCGGGGTGGTGGCCGCGAGCGTCACCGACACCAGCACGCCGAGCGTGCCCTTGACCAGGATGTTCCAGCCCGCGAGCAGGCCGTCGACGGCCAGCGACATCCCCATCCACTCGACCCGCGGGCCGGTGGCGAAGAACGGCAGGAGCACCGCGAGCACGACGAACGGCGCCTCGATCAGCGCGCGCGTCGCGAGCCAGCCCGGCGGGATGCGGGCGGCGACCCAGACACCGACGAGCAGCAGGAACTGCAGGCCGAACACGGCGAACGCCTCGCGCGGCGTCGCCACCACCGCGAGCACGAACAGGAACGCGACGACGATCTTCACGTGCGCCGGGAGCCGGTGGACGACCGAGTCCCCGGCGCGGTAGAGCGGGTGGGCGTGTCCGGCGGCCACTACTCCACCCGGCTCGGCGTCTCGTCGCGCGAGGATCGGCGCCGCAGCAGCCAGAACAGCCCGCCGGCGATCACCAGCGTCGCCAGCACCCCGATGACCCCGGCGACGCCCGTGCTGCCCTCGCTGCCGCCGACGGTGTAGTCGGCGAGCGGGCTGTTCGCGGTCGCGTGCTCGCCCGCGTTCTGCGCGATGCACTCGCCGCCCGCCGGCTCGCCGGACTCGTCGAGCTGGCAGCCGGTCCGGGTCACGGCGTCGAGGCCGTCGGGGCTGCTGCTCGCGGCGTAGGAGACGACGCCGGCCAGCAGCAGGGCGACGACGAGGAAGCCGGCGTAGAAGGCGATGGGCAGCTTCTTCATGCCCGGGCTCCCTTGATCTCCAGCGACGGCGCGGCGGTCCGCGTCAGGTAGACGAGGTCGGGGCGCACGGCGGCGACGGCGCCGACGGTGAGCGCGGTGATGATCCCCTCGCCGATCCCGATCAGCGCGTGGAAGCCGGTCATCAGCCCGAACACGGTGCCGAGCGCGAGGCCCTGGCCGCCGATCGCGTACTCGAGGACGAAGCCGAGCGACGCGACGACCGTGTTCACCCAGGCCGCGACGAACGCCGTGGCGATCAGCCCGCCGCGGCTGCGGACGGCCAGCTTCCGCATCGCGACCGCGACCCCGTAGCCGACGAACGTGCCGATCAGCGCCATGTTCGTGATGTTCGTGCCGAGCGCGGACAGCCCGCCGTCGGCGAAGAGCAGGGCCTGGAGCAGCAGCACGATCGACACGCAGAGGGCGCCGACGTACGGGCCGACGAGGATCGCGCAGAGCGCGCCGCCGAGCAGGTGCCCGCTGACCCCGGGCAGGATCGGGAAGTTCAGCATCTGGACGGCGAACACGAACGCCGCGACGAGCCCGGCCATCGGGGCCGTGCGGTCGTCGAGGTCGCGGCGCGCCTTGGCGACGCACACGGCGAGGCCGAGGACCGCGACGACGCCGAAGATCACCGAGGTCGGCGCGTTCACGATCCCGTCGCTCATGTGCATGGCGACGAGGTCGGTACTCGGGTCCACGAGTCACCCCCGCGTGGTGGTCATGTCCCCCCGGACGAGGGGGACGCCACTGCAGTGTGTCGCAGGTGAAGCGCTGTCGCACTAGTCCTGCGACAACCTGAACCTGGCCGAAAAGAGGGTGTGGCCGGGGCGCTGTCGTGGTCGCCCGATTCCGGCCATGCTCGCTGCATGGCGGAGCAGCGGACGACGTGCGCGGTCGTGGGCGGCGGGCCGGCGGGGATCGTGCTGGGCCTGGTGCTCGCGCGGGCCGGCGTCGAGGTCACGGTGCTGGAGAAGCACGGCGACTTCCTGCGCGACTTCCGCGGCGACACCGTCCACCCGTCGACGATGACGCTCATCGACGACCTGGGGCTCTGGGACCGGTTCACCACGCTGCCGTGGAAGCCGATCGAGTCGGTGCGCGTGGTGCTCGACGTGGGGCCGGCGCAGATCGGGGACCTGACGCGTCTCGGGCGCCTCCCCGGCCGTGCTGCCGTGCCGCACCCGTTCGTCGCGATGGTCCCGCAGTGGCACCTGCTCGACATGCTCGCCGCGGCGGGCGAGGAGGAGCCGACGTTCACGCTGATCCGGAACGCCGAGGTCACCGACCTGGTGCGCCGCGGGGGTCGCGTGACGGGGGTTCGCTGGGGTGACGGGAACGAGCTCGCCGCCGACGTCGTCGTCGCCTGCGACGGCCGCGACTCCCGCGTCCGCGAGCTGTCCGGCCTGCCGCAGCGCGACTACGCCGTGCCGATGGACGTGTGGTGGTTCCGGCTGACCCGCCGGACACGCAGCGCAGCGGAGCTGGACCATGGAGAGAGCGAGGCCGACGACCCGGCCGGCGGGCTCGGCCGCCTCACCGACGACGGCCGCATGATCATCATGTTGGACCGTGGCGACCACTACCAGGTCGCCTACCTCATCGCCCGCGGCACGGACGCCGAGGCCCGGCGCGGCCCGGTGCAGGCGCTGCGCGACGAGCTGCGCCACGCCATGCCCTGGCTCGGCGACCGCGTCGACGGGCTCGCGACCTGGGAGGACGTGAAGCTGCTGCGGGTCACGCTGAACCGGCTGCGGCGCTGGTCGGCGCCGGGCCTGCTGTGCATCGGCGACGCGGCGCACGCGATGTCCCCGGTCGGCGGGGTCGGCATCAACCTCGCCGTGCAGGACGCCGTCGCCACCGCGCGGATCCTGGGGTCGGTGCTCGCCGCCGCGGACCCGGATCCCGCCGCCGTCGACCGCGCCGCGGAGCGGGTGCAGCGCCGGCGGTGGTTCCCGACGGTGGCGACGCAGACCGCGCAGCGCATCGCGCACCGCGTGGTGGTGCGGAACGTCCTGCGCGGCGGCGGGCTGGGCGTCGGGCGGATGCCGGTACCCGTGCGGCTGCTGCAGCGGGTGCCGGCGCTCCAGGTCGTGCCCGCCTACCTCGTCGGGATCGGTTTCCGCCCCGAACGCGCGCCCGGGTGGGCGCGCCGGGCTCAGGACGCGAGCGCGAAGAACTCGAGCGCGTTCCCGTCGGGGTCGGTGAACGACAGCGCCCAGCCGTAGTCGGCCTCGACGACGCCGCTGTGCGTGACGCCGATCTGGTCGAGGTGCGTCTGCCACGCGGCGACCGCCGGCCGGTCGGCGCACGCGAAGCCGACGTGGTCGAGGCCCGGCGCGACGACGTCGAACCGGTCGCCCGAGCGCGCGGCGTCGTGCGCGGTGAGCCCGAACAGCTGCCCGCCGGCCAGCGCGAACACTTTCCGCTCGAACGGGCCGTCGGACAGCGTCATCGCCGGCTCGACGCCGAAGAGCCGCTCGTACCAGGGCTGGCTCGTCGCCAGGTCGGTCACCGACAGCGCGACGTGGGAGATCGAGGGGAGCTCGGGCACGCGCCCACGTTAGTCCGCTCGGACGCCGAATCGCCGGGGCCCGCGCAGGACCGTCGCGACGCGCGGCACGAACCGTCCCGACGGCCGCAGGCGGGGCAGCCGCTGCGCGAGCATCTCCAGCGCCACCTCGCCCTCCATCCGCGCCAGGGAGGCGCCGAGGCAGTAGTGCGCGCCGCCGGAGAACGCGAGGTGCGTGGTCGTCTGCTCGCGGCGCGGGTCGAAGCGGTCCGGGTCGGCGTGCGCCGCCGGGTCGCGGCCCGCGCTCGCGAGCAGCACGAGCACGCCGGTGTCGCGGCGCAGCGTGCGACCACCCAGCTCGACGTCCTCGTGCGCGAACCGTGCCGTGAGCTGCACGGGCGGATCGAAGCGGAGCGTCTCCTCGATCACGGACGCGGCGAGGCCGGGGTCGGCGACGAGGTCGTCCCACGTCCCGCTGCTGTGCAGCGCGCGCACGGCGTTGCCGACGAGGTTGGTCGTGGTCTCGAACCCGGCGATCAGCAGGAGCTGGGCCAGCGAGACGAGCTCGTCGAGGGTCAGCGTCTCCTCGTCGAGCGCGTGCACGAGCTGGGAGATCACGTCGTCGCCGGGGTCGGCGCGGCGGCGCTCGACGAGGTCGGCGAACAGCAGTCGCAGGTCGGCCGTGGCCCGCGACAGCGCGTGGGCGTGGCGCACCGAGCGGACGCCGTCCAGCGCCGCGCCGACGACGCGGCCCCACGCGGCGAAGCGGGGGGTGTCGACGTCGGGGATGGCGAGCAGCTCGGAGATGACGCTGATCGGCAGCGGCGCGGCGAGCGTGCTGACCAGGTCGAAGGGCTCGTCGCGCGGCGCGGCGTCGAGCAGGCGCCCGGTGACGGTGCGGGCGGTCTCGCGGTACTGCTCGAGGCGGCGCGGCGCGAACGTCGGCTGGGCGAGGCGCCGCAGCCGCGTGTGGTCGGGCGCGTCGAGGCCGAGCAGCGAGAGGTCGATGGGCTCGAGGAGGGCGGCCTCGGGGTCGGTCGGGTCCCCGCCCGTGCTCGCGTCGTCGGTCGGGTCGAACGGCATCCGGCCGTCGGCGAGCCGGACCCCGAAGCGGCGGTCGCGCAGCACCGCGGTGCACGCCTCGTGGGTGGCGACCGCGCGGATGCCCGTGCGGCTGCGGGCCACGCCACCCTCGGCCGCGGCGTCGGCGCGGACCCGCGCGTAGGTGGGGTACGGATCGAGGCGCCACGGCCGGTGCATGAGCCGGGCCACGGCGTCGCCGCGCAGGGCCAGCGCGAGCCCGCCGGCGCGCATGACGGCGATGCGGGTGCCGAGGCGGAGGTCCGACCGCCAGCGCGGCAGCGGGCTCGGCGCGGTCCGGGGGTCCGCCTGCTGCGTCGTCACATACTCAGAGTATGACGGTGCGGCGCGTCACGCCTCCCTGCGCTGGACCGGACGTCACGCGGCGCGGAGGGTGGAGTGACCGGTCCCGGACGGCGATGTCCGATCCCGTGGACCACGATGAGCCTCGAGGCGGCACGACGGCAGGGGGAACGGGATCGTGACGAGCACCAGCCCGGCGGTACGCGCGCCGCTCGGCGCCGTCGCCGACCCGGTGCGGCTGCTGCGGTCCTGGAGGCCCGGCGAGGGCTCCTGGTTCTCGGGCCCGCAGGGCGCGCTGCTCACCCGCGGCACCCGCACCCGGCTGCCCTCCGGTGACGCCGACGCGGTGCTGCGCCACCTGCGGGGTCTGCGCGGCGGGCCCACGCTCGCCGTCGGCGCCCTGCCCTTCGACCCCACCGCGCCCGCCCACCTCGTGGTGCCCGAGCACGTCGAGCGCGCCGACCCCCTCGGCGCCGTCCTCGTCGCCGGCCCGGGCGGCGCGCCCGTGTCCGGCACCGCCCACGCCGTCCCCGCCCCGGCGGTCTACGAGAAGATGGTCGCCGAGGCGCTGGCGCGGATGGAGACCGGCGCGCTGGACAAGGTCGTGCTCGCCCGCGCGCTCGAGGTCGTCGCCGACGGGCCGGTCGACCCGGTGCCGATGCTGCGCGAGCTGGCGCGGCGCGACCCCCGTAGCTACCTGTTCGCCGTCGACCTGCCCGCCGACCGGCCCGGGGCGGCGCGCACGCTGCTCGGCGCCAGCCCGGAGCTGCTGCTCTCCCGGCGGGGCACGACCGTGACCGCGAACCCCCTCGCCGGCTCGGCCGCCCGCTCGTCCGACCCCGACGAGGACCGGCGCCGCGGCGAGGAGCTGCTCGCCTCCGCCAAGGACCGCCACGAGCACGCGCTCGTCGTCGCCGACGTCGTCGAGCGGCTGCGCCCTGTCGTCGACGACCTCGAGGTGCCCGACGGCCCGTGCCTCGTGCGCACCCCGACCCTGTGGCACCTGTCCACCACCGTGCGCGCGCCGGCCACCGACCCGGACGCGTCCGCGCTGCACCTGGCCCAGGCCCTGCACCCGACGCCCGCGGTCTGCGGGGTGCCGCGGCCCGCCGCGCACGCCGCGATCACCGAGATCGAGCCGTTCGACCGCGGCTTCTACACCGGCGCGGTGGGGTGGACCGATGCGCGCGGCGACGGCGAGTGGGTCATGGCCCTGCGCTGCGGCGAGGTCCAGGGCGACCGGGTCCGGCTCTGGGCGGGTGCAGGCATCGTGCCCGCCTCGCGCCCGGCCGACGAGCTCGCCGAGACCGCGGTCAAGCTGCGCACGCTGCTCGACGCGCTGGGGCTCGACGAGGGGTGAGCACCTGGGACGAGGTCCGCGCGGGACGCGAGCTGCTCCGCGACGACGACCTGCTCGTCCTCGACAAGCCTGCGGGCTGGTCGGTGATGGGGGAGCGCCACGACACCGACCTGGTCCGCCTCGCCGCCGACGCCGGCGAGAAGCTCTGGCCCGCCCATCGCATCGACAAGGTGACCTCGGGGATCGTGCTCTTCGCGCGCCGCCTCGAGGCGCACGGCGACCTCACCCGCCAGTTCAACGACCGCACCGTCGCGAAGACCTACCTCGCCGTCGCGTCCGGCACCGGGCTGCCCGAGCGGGGCACGATCGAGCTCCCGCTCTCGGTCGGCCGCAAGAACCGGGTGCGCATCGCCGCGCCGCGCGAGGCGATCACCTGCGTCGACGGGGTGTGGACGGTCCCCGACGACGCCGTCCTGCCCGGCGACACCTACCCGTCGACGACGACGTTCGAGGTCCTCCGGCGCGGCGACGACCGGACGCTGCTGGCGGTGACGCCGACGACGGGACGCCGCCACCAGATCCGCGTGCACCTCGCCTGGATCGGCCACGCGCTCGTCGGCGACCCGCTGTTCACCAAGAATCCCGAGACGCGCACGGGCCTGCACGCCTGGCGCCTCGCGTTCACGGGTCCCGACGGCGTCCGCCACGACCTCGAGGCGGCGCCGGGCGAGGACTTCGAGGCCCTGTGCCCTCCGGGCACGTGAGCACTGTGGACGGCTATAGCCGTTCAAAGTGCTCACATGCCGGAGGCACCTAGGCCAGCGCCTCGGCCAGGTTCCCGATCGTCAGCCGCATCTCGTCGGGCGTGACCTCGCGGATGCGCGCGAGCAGGTCGGGGTCGGTCAGCTGCGCCCAGTCGTGGTAGTGCGTGACGACGGTGCGGTCGTCGGTGTCGGACTCGAGCTCCCAGCCCCAGATGTGGCCCGACGGCTGCTGGCCGACGCGCGCCGGCATCCACGCGAGCGCGCGGTCGGGCTCGTAGCGCACGACGTGGTTCTCGACGCGGTAGCGGCCCCGGTCCGGGTGGTCCATCTCCATGACGAACACGTCGCCGACCTCGGTGATCGCGAGGTGGGTGTGCGAGGCGTGGACCGTGCCGCTGCCGTCGAGGTCGGGGTGCCGGTCGGGGTCGGCGAGGAGGGCGAAGACCCGCTCGACCGGGGCGTCGAGGGTGTCGGTCACCGAGATGCGCGTGTCGCTCACCGCGCGATCGTCCCAGGGGTGGTCGTGGTCGGCCCGCGCGCGGGGTACTCCGGGCGCATGACGGCGGAGATCACCCTGCACCGGGGCGACATCACGCAGGCCGAGGTCGACGCGGTCGTCAACGCCGCGAACTCCGGGCTCCTCGGCGGCGGCGGTGTCGACGGCGCGATCCACCGCGCGGGCGGGCCCGCCATCCTCGAGGCCTGCCGGGAGCTGCGGCGCACCACGCTGCCCGACGGCCTGCCGACCGGTCAGGCGGTCGCGACGACGGCGGGCGATCTCCCCGCGCAGTGGGTGATCCACACCGTCGGCCCGGTGTACGCGAAGTCCGAGGACCGCTCGGAGCTCCTGGCCTCGGCGTACCGGGAGTCGCTGCGGGTCGCCGACGAGCTCGGCGCGCGGACCGTCGCCTTCCCCGCGGTGTCGGCCGGCGTGTACGGATGGCCGCTCGGCGACGCCGCCCGGATCGCGGTGTCGACGGTGCGGACCACCGGGAGTGCGGTGCGGGAGGCGCGCTTCGTCCTCTTCAGCGACGAGGTCTACGACGCCTTCGCCCGAGCGGACGAATCGAGTGGGTGAAACGTCCCACCTCTCGAACCCGCTGTGCGCATGACGTTCCAGACCCACAGAGGTTGTGCGCCGAACCGGTTCCGGTGACGTGCCCCTGAGCACCGCGAACGGTGCGTGACTCCGCGGTCACTGCCTCGTTGTGCCGTTCGGATCTCGCGGTGTGGGAGCCGCGGACGCGAGCGAGGGGCAGGACGCCGATGGCGGGCAGGCATCGCAGGGGGGCGCAGCGCGGGGTGTCGTCCGGCCGGATCGCGGTCTCGGTGGCCACGATCGGTCTGGGGGCGCTCCAGCTGGGCGGGGTCGCGCTCGCCGCGCCGGCGGGCAGCGCCGATGGCGTCGGCGGCACGCCGTGCACCGACGCGCGGATCAAGGCGTGCGTCGACCTCTCGGAGAACCGGGCGTGGCTGCTCGACGGCGACGGCAACGTCACCTACGGGCCGGTGAAGAACAGCCACGGCGCCGAGGGCTACGAGACACCGACCGGCGACTTCGTGATCCAGCGCAAGGAGAAGGACCACGTGAGCCAGGAGTACGAGGGCTCGCCGATGCCGTACGCGGTGTTCTTCGACAACAACGGCCGCGCCTTCCACGGCGGCGCCACCGACCGCGAGTCCGCGGGCTGCGTGCGCCTGGGCAAGGAGGACGCGAAGCGCTTCTTCGAGCACCTCAACCCGAACGACCGGGTCCAGATCGTCGAGTAGCGGCCCGGTGACGGTCGTGGCCGGGCGCGGCGGGCGAGGGGCATCCGAGGGGGGTGCCCCTCGCCCGGCCGGTTCGCTAGGCCCGGCGACGCAGCACGAGCGCCACCGCCCCGCCGACGACGACCACGGCGATCACGACGAACACCCAGGCGGGCACGCCGCCCCCGGAGCTGTCGGGACCGGCCGCGGCGGCCGGTGACGGGGGCGCGGTGGGCGCGGCGCCGTCGTGCTGGTGGCCCGAGGCCTGGCCCGCGGGCGGGGCGGCGGCCGTGCCGGCCGGGGCCGACGGCGTCGTCAGGTCGAACGTCACCGACCCGGTCGTCGGGTGGCCGTCGCTCGAGATGATCCGATAGCCGACCTCGTAGCGACCGGCCTGCGGCAGCGGGCCCACCGGGACCGACACGACGCTGCCCTGCGTCGTGGCCTGGCCCTGCTCGTGGTGGGCGCCGTCGGGGCCGACCACCGTGAGGGTGGACAGCTGGCCCTGCGGGTTGTCGCTGAAGGTCACCGACACCTGCGTCGGCGCCGTCGGGACGGTCGAGCCGTCGGCCGGGTCGCTGCCCGTGACGACGTCGTGCGCGCTCGCCGTGCCCGCGGTGAAGAGCAGCGCGGAGAGGGCGAGCAGGCCGGTCAGGAGCGCGGCGAGGACGCCGCGCGGGCGGGTGCGGGCGGACGGGGTCCGCGATGGGGGCATGGGGGTGTCCTTCCGTGTCGGGTGTCGTCGCGGTCGTGCGCGGCGACGGGGGACCCCGACGCGGGTGGAGGGTGACGGCGGCGCGTCGTTCCCGCGGGGCGCGGGCGGGCGCCGGCGGGACGACCGCCTGGGGGGTACTCGGGGCGGGCGGGCCGCCGAGGCGGCGGACCCACACGGCGACCCGGCGACGCACGGCGCGGGCGAGCGCCCGGTCGGCCTGGGCGAGGCCACCGGCGACGAGCACGGCGACCGCCAGGTGCGCGACGAGCATCGCCGACCCGTGCGTGTCGGGGGCGGCGTGCATCGCGTGGTGGTCGTGGCCGCCCGACGGCAGCGCCAGGTGCAGGGCGAGCTGCCCGGCGGCGAGGACACCCGCGAGTCGGATGGTCGCCTGCGGCCGTGCCCCGAGCGCGGCCGTGACGGCGACGACCACGAGCCCCACCGCGAGCGCCGTCGGGCTCGCCGCGACGACGCCGCCGGCCTCCCCGTGCGCGGCGACCCCGAGGACCGCGGCGCAGGCACCGAGCAGCACGGCACGCGCCGGCGTCGCTCGGTCGGGGGTCACGGGCCTCCACGGTAGCCCCGCGCCCGCGGTGCCCAGTCCCGGACGCCAGGTGAGCGGAATTCGCGGTCATAGCCGGGAATTTCGCTCACATGGCGCGCAGGAACGCCGCGATCTCCGCGACCGCGGCCAGCGAGGTGCGCGGGGTCAGGCCGCCGGTGGCGACGTAGCCGTGCGCGGCGCCCAGGTAGCGGGTGTGGCGCACCGGGACGTCGGCGGCGTCGAGCGCCTCGACGAAGCGCTCGCCGTGGTCGCGCAACGGGTCGTGGTCGGCGGTCTGCACGAGCGCGGGCGGGAGCCCGGTGAGGTCGGCGCGCAGCGGCGAGGCGTAGGGGTGCGTGCCGTCGGCGTCGCCGAGGTAGAGCGCGTGGAAGCCGCGGATGTCGGCGGCCGACAGGATCGGGGCCACCGGGATCTCGCGCTCCGAGGGCAGCACGTCGACCATCTCCACGCCCGGGTACACGAGCGCCTGGGCGGCGATCGCCGGGGCGTCGAGGCCGTCGCGTCTCCGGTCGCGGGCCATGAGGCACACGACGGTGGCGAGGTTGCCGCCGGCGCTGTCGCCCATCACCGCGAGACGCGCGGGGTCGACGCCGAAGCGGCCGGGCTCGGCGGCCAGCGCGGCGACGGCGTCGTAGCAGTCCTGCGCCGGGATCGGGAAGCGGTGCTCGGGGGCGAGGCGGTAGTCGACCGAGACGACGACGGCCGACGCCGCGCGTGCCACGTGGGCGCAGAACCACTCGGACTGGTCGAGGTCGCCCTGCACGAACCCGCCGCCGTGGAAGTTGACGACGACGCGGGCCGGCACGTCGCACGACGGCGGCCGGTAGACGCGCACAGCGAGTCCCGCGGGAACCGCCGCCGTCGCCAGCGCCGTCTCCTCGACGACGACGTCGCGGGGCGGCGTGCCGATCACCGCCCGGCCGAGCGCACCGTGCTGCAGGCGCAGGACGGCGGCCCGGGCGGCGGGGACGTCGGCGGGGTCGAGGTGGGCGACCGACCCGCCGAGCCATCGACGGGTGGTGCCCACGACACGCAGACCGAGGGGGAGGCGCACGCCTCACACCTTGGCGGTGACCTCCACGTCGATGTTGCCGCGGGTCGCCTTCGAGTACGGGCAGAGCTCGTGCGCCCGGGCGACGAGCTGGTCGGCGGTCTCCTGGTCGGCGCCCGGGACCGTCGCGGTGATCCAGACCTGGAGCCCGAAGCTGCCGGCGTCGGGCCCGATCCCGACCCGCGCCTCGACGCTCGTGGAGTCGATGTCGACCTTCGCCTGGCCCCCGGCGAGCTTGAGCGCCTGGTGGAAGCACGCGGCGTAGCCGGCGGCGAAGAGCTGCTCGGGGTTGGTGCCCCCGCCCGGCCCGCCGAGCTCCTTCGGCATGGTCATGGCCTCGTCGATGACGCCGTCCGAGCTGCGGACGTGCCCGTTGCGGGCGTCCCCCGACGACGTGGCCTCGGCGGTGTACTTGATGTCCATACGACCCGGCGTACCCGCGATGGGCGGAGCCCACGTGAGTGTTCTGGGTCGCCCTGGCGACCCAGAACACTCACGAGGCCGAAGGCCATGACGGCGCCCGCTTCCCCAGGAACGCCGCGATGCCCTCGCGCCCCTCGGGGGACAGCCCGCGCTCGCCGATGCTCGCGGCCTCCGCGTCGAGGTGGGCGTCGGTGAGCACGCCGTTGGCCTGCCGGACGAGCCGCTTGGTGGCGGCCAGGGCGGCGGGCGGCCCGGCGGCGATCTGCTCGGCGACGGCGTCGGTCGCCAGGCGCAGGGCGTCGTCGTCGACGACCCGGGACGCGAGCCCGGCCCCGAGCGCCTCGGCGGCGCCCATCGGCCGGTTGGTGAGGAACAGCTCCATCGCCCGCGCCCGTCCGACCGCCGCGGGCAGCGTGGCCGTCATGCCGCCGTCGGGGGTCAGCCCGATCGCGGTGTACGCCGGGCGGATGCGGGCGCCCTCGCCGAGCACGATGACGTCCCCGCACAGGGCGAGCGAGAGCCCGATGCCCGCCGCCCAGCCGTTCACCCCGACGACGACGGGCGCCGCGAGGTCGAGCAGCGCTCGCTCGCCGGCGTGGATCGCGTCGGCGAGCTCGGTGAGGCTGCGGTCGGGTTCGGCGGCGAAGCCGGAGATGTCGCCGCCGACACAGAAGTTCGCGCCCTCGGCGACGATCTCGACGCACCGGGCCTCCGTCGCCGGCCCGGTCAGCGCCGCGAGGAACTGCCGCCCGAAGGCGTGGTCGACGGCGTTGTGACGCTCCGGGCTCGTGAACACCAGCCGGCAGACGCCGGCCTCCTGCTCCACGCGGATCCGTTCGGGGTCGCTCACCGGAACTCCTCCCTCTCGTGCGGCACGGCCGCCGGGATGCTGCCACGCTCGGGCCGCCCCCATCGGCCGAGATCATCGAGGACGTCGACGTGCCCGACCTGCACATCCCCGCGTCCGCGGGCAGCCACCAGTCCGCGTACCTCGCGCTCCCCGCCGTCGGCGACGGCCCGTTCCCCGGCGTCGTGGTCCTGCAGGACGCCTTCGGGGTGGGAGAGAACATCAAGGACCACGCGGACCGGCTCGCCTCGGCGGGCTACGTCGCCGTCGCGCCGGCGATCTACACCGCGCGCGGTGGCGGCCCGCGCTGCGTGGCGGCGACGCTGAAGGCGATGAACTCCGGTGAGGGTCCGGTGTTCGACGACATCGAGGCGGCGCGCGAGTGGCTCGCCGGCCGCGAGGACTGCACGGGGAAGGTCGGCGTCATCGGGTTCTGCCAGGGCGGCACGTTCGCGCTGCTCTCGGCGGCGCGCCACGACTACGCCGCCGCGGCCCCGAACTACGGCATGGTCCCGGAGGACACGGCCGACCTCGCCGGCATCTGCCCGGTGGTCGCCAGCTTCGGCGGCCGGGACTCGATGCTGCGCGGGCACCCCGAGCGCCTCGAGGCGGCGCTGACCGGGTCCGGGGTCGACCACGACGTGAAGACCTACCCCGAGGCCGGCCACAGCTTCTTCGAGCGCTTCCCGGCCAACGGCCTGCTCGTGCGCTTCGCCGGCGCGGGCTTCCACCGGCCCAGCGCGGAGGACGCCTGGGGGCGCATCCTGCGCTTCTTCGAGACGCACCTGAAGGACGCCGCATGAGCGAGCCGCTCGAGAGCTACCTGATCGACATGGACGGGGTGCTCGTCCACGAGGAGAACGCCCTGCCGGGCGCCGACGAGTTCATCCGCCGGCTCGACGAGGCGGGCAAGCGCTTCCTCGTCCTGACCAACAACTCCATCTACACCCCGCGCGACCTGCAGGCGCGCCTGCACGCGAGCGGCATCGACATCCCGGCGCAGAACCTGTGGACCTCGGCCCTGGCCACCGCGCAGTTCCTCGACTCGCAGCGGCCCGACGGCAGCGCGTTCGTCGTCGGCGAGGCCGGGCTGACCACCGCCCTGCACGACGTCGGCTACATCCTCACCGACCGCGACCCCGACTACGTCGTCATCGGCGAGACCCGCACCTACTCGTTCGAGGCGATCACGCGGGCGATCCGGCTCATCGAGGACGGCGCGCGCTACATCGTCACCAACCCCGACGCGACCGGGCCGTCGCCGGAGGGGACGCTGCCCGCGGCCGGGTCCGTCGCCGCGCTCATCACCCACGCCACGCGCCGCGACCCGTACTTCGTCGGGAAGCCGAACCCGCTGATGATCCGGGCGGGCCTCAACACCATCGGCGCGCACTCCGAGACCACGGCGATGATCGGCGACCGGATGGACACCGACATGGTCGCGGGCATGGAGGCCGGGCTGCACACGATCCTGGTGCTCTCGGGGGTCACCGACCCCACCGAGATGGACCGCTTCCCGTACCGCCCGCAGCAGGTCGTGCAGAGCGTCGCGGACCTCGAGGTAGGCGTGCGCGGGTGACCGGGTACCTGCTCGACATGCCGGAAGACTTCGAGGACCTGCCGTCCACCCTGCAGCGCTCGCCCGAGAGCGCGCGGAAGACGTACGCGGAGGCGAAGGAATCCGCGGAGGAGACCTACGGCAAGGGCGAGCGCGCCAGCCGTACGGCGTACTCGGCGCTGAAGCACACGCACGAGAAGGTGGGCGACCACTGGGAGCAGAAGGAGGAGAAGGGCCCCTCCGACTCCCGGGCGCGCAGCGGCGGCCAGGACCCGGGCGGTTCGAGTGCCGGTGGTGTGGACGCCAACGCCAGCAAGGAGCACCTGTACGAGAAGGCCCAGCAGCTGGACATCGAGGGCCGGTCCGACATGACCAAGGACGAGCTCGTCGACGCCCTGCAGAAGGAGAGCGACCGCGAGACGCGCAGGGCGCGGGGTGACTGAGCAGCCCACCGTCGCGCCCCCCGGCGCGCGTCCCGCGCTCGGCTGGCTCGAGCTCGTCGTCGGGGCGCTCGCCTACGTCGTCCTGCAGCTCGCCCTGTTCGTCGCGATCGGCCTGCTCTCCGAGGGCACGCCGCCCGCGCCGCTGCTGGTGGCCGTGTCCGCCGCGTCCGCGCTCGGCGCGGTGGCGATCGCGCTGTCCCTGCGGGTGCGCTCGGCGGCGGCCGTCGGTCTCGTGCACCCGACCCTGCGCGGGATCGGGCTCGGCGTCGGCGTGGGCGTGCTGGTGTGGCTCGCGTCGCGCGTCCTGATCGTCGTCTACGTCGCGCTGACCGGAGACCGCTCCGACCCGCAGGAAGCGCTGACGCTGTTCAGCGGCCCCGTCGCGGCGGCGCTCGTCGTCGCGATCGGCGGCCTGCTGGTGCCGCTCGGCGAGGAGCTGCTGTTCCGGGGGCTGGGCTACGGCGTGCTGCGCCGGGTCGGGCGCGTGTTCGCGGTGATCGTCACCGCGGCCGTCTTCGCGCTCGCGCACGGTCTCAATGTCGTGTTCGCGGCGGCGTTCGTGCTCGGCGTCGTCAACGCCGTGCTCTACGAGCGCACGGGGTCGATCTGGCCGCCCGTGGCGACCCACGCGACGTTCAACCTGATCTCGTTCGCCCTGGTCCTGGCGGTCGGGAGCCAGACCTAGTTCTTCTGCTCGGTCGGCCGCACGAGCACCTCGTTGACGGCGGTGCGGGCCGGGCGGGTGACCATGTAGACCACGGCGTCGGCGATGTCGTCGGCGTGGAGAAGCCCCAGTTCGGAGGCCTGCGAGGCGTCGGGCTTGTTGTCGTCGCCGGTGTTGGTCAGCTCGGTGTCGACCAGGCCCGGCTCGACGAGCCCGACGCGCACGTGCTGCTCGGCGAGCTCCTGGCGCAGCGCCTCGGAGAACGCGCCGACGGCGTGCTTGGTGGCCGCGTAGACGTTGCTGCCGGGCCCGGTCACGCTCCGCCCGGCGACCGACGAGACGGTCACGACGTCGGCGATCCCGCGGCCGCCCTGCGCGGCCTGCGCGAGGTGGCCGAGCGCCGCGTGGGTGGTCGAGAGCACGCCGTGCAGGTTGACGTCGACCATCTTCTGCCACTCGGCGAGGTCGGCGTCGCGGGCGAGGTCCATCGAGCCGTAGCCGGCGTTGTTGACGAGCACGTCCACGCCGCCGCGCTGCCGGGCGACCTCGTCGACCGCGCTGCGCACGGCGTCGGCGTCCGCGACGTCGACCTCGTGCACGCTCGCGCCGGTCAGCTCGCCCGCGAGGTCCTCGAGCTTGTCGCGGCGCCGCGCGAAGAGCGCCACGCCGGCGCCCTCGGCGGCGAGCGCGCGGGCGGTCGCCGCCCCGATGCCGCTCGAGGCGCCGGTCACGATCGCCGTGGTCCCGTCCAGTCGTCCTGCCATGCGGGAGGGGTGTCTGCGGCGTCCGGCGGCGAAACGGTGCGCGGTCGTGCTCACAGGGGAGGAGGCGTACTCGCGGGCCCGAGGTGGAACCCGGCCCCGTGACGACTACGACCGACATCGACATCGAGGTCCACGACCCGGCCACCGGCGAGCTCGTGGGACGGGTCCGGCCCGCGGACGCCGGCGAGGTCGACGAGGCCGTCGGCCGGGCCCGCGCGGCCCGTGACGGCTGGGCGCGCACCCCCGCCGCCGACCGCGCCGGGCTCGTCCGGGACGCCGCGGGCGCGCTGCGCGCCGTCGCCGAGGAGCTCGCCCGGCTCAACGAGACCGAGACCGGCCGGCCCTACGACGACGGCCTGGGCGGGGTCCTCGCGGCCGCCGGGACGCTCGAGCAGTACGCCGAGCTCGGGCCGGTGCACCGCGGCCGTTCGCTGCAGGGGTCGTGGTCGGCGACCGACCTCATGGTCCCCGAGCCGCGCGGGGTCGCCGCGGTGATCACGCCGTGGAACGACCCGGTCGCCGTCGCCGCGGGCCTCATCGGCGCCGCGCTCGTCACCGGCAACACCGTCGTGCACAAGCCCAGCGAGCGCTGCCCGCACCTCGGGCGCCGCTTCGCCGAGCTCGTCGCGTCGTTCCTCCCCGAGGGCGTCCTCGAGATCGTCGACGGCGCCGGGCCCACCGGTGCGGCGCTGTGTGGCCACCACGACGTCGACCTCATCGCGCACGTCGGCTCGATCGCCGCGGGCCAGGCCATCCGCCAGGCCGCGGCGGGCACCGGCGCGCACGTCCTGCTCGAGAACGGCGGCAACGACCCGCTGGTGATCGACGCCGGCGTCGATCCGCGCTGGGCCGCCGAGCAGGCCGCGCTCGGGTCGTACGCCAACGGCGGGCAGGTCTGTGTGTCGGTCGAGCGCATCTACGTCGCCGCGTCGGTGGCCGAGCCGTTCCTCGACGCGCTCGCCGAGGAGGCCGGGCGCTGGGTGTACCGGCCGTCGGCGGCGGGCGAGAAGGCGCTTGGCCCGCTCGTCGACCGCCGCCACCGCGAGCACGTGCACAGCCACGTCGCCGCCGCGGTCGCCGACGGCGCCACCGTGCACGCGGGCGGGTTCCTCCCGGACGGCGACGGCGCGTTCTACCCGGCGACCGTGCTGTCCGGGCTGACCCCGGCGATGTCGATCCTGCGCGAGGAGACGTTCGGTCCCGTCGCGCCGGTGCGCGTCGTCGAGGACTTCGCGCAGGGCCTCGCCGAGGCCGCCGACGACCCGCACGGGCTCGCCGCCACCGTGCTGACCGGCGACATGGCGCACGCCCAGCAGGCGTGGCGCGAGCTCCGCGTCGGCAGCGTGAAGATCAACGGGGTGTTCGGCGGCGCGCCGGGCGGCGCGGCCCAGCCCCGCGGGACGTCGGGCACCGGGTTCGGCTACGGGCCGGAGCTCCTCGACGAGATGACCACCACGAAGGTCGTCCACTGGTCCCCGCTGCCGTAGCGGCCCCGCCCCGGACGAACGAACGGCGCTCTCGCTGCTTGCGAAGCAGCGAGAGCGCCGTTCGTTTCTCGTCGGCCTCGGCGACCGGAGCACCGCCCTGCTCCGCGCCGCACTACGTGAGCGATCTTCCCGGCTATACCCGGGAAAATCGCTCACATGGGGTCAGCGCATCAGCGCCACGAGGTCGCCCGGGAGCTGCTCGAGGGTGCGGTCGACCTGGTCGTCGGGGAGCCACTCGCGCAGGAGCCGCAGGACCTGCTCCACCTGCGCCTCGACCTTCTCGGCGTCGACGGACGTCACGTGCCCGCTGACCGCGTCGACGAACGCGTCCTTGCCCACCGCGCGGGCCGCGTCGTCCTTCGGTCGCTGGGCACGCAGCTCCGCGGAGAGCTCCGGCGGCAGGCTGATCGTGAGCTCCTGGGCGAGGCCGCTGCTGAGGGCCTTGCCGAGCTCGTTGAGCGTGCTGCGGACGAGGACCTCGGCCTCCGACGGCGTCTCGAGCCCGAGACGCCGCTGGACCTGACCGCTGAACGCGGCGAGGGTCTGGCTGGAGTTCGCGGGATTCGGGTCGTTCGGGTTCTCGTCGCCCTGGATCGGCGGTGTCGTCATGGGTCCTGGGCACCCGTTCACCCCGGCGCGTCAAACCCCTCCTGCTCCGCGCGCCGCAGCCCCTCGGTCCAGCGCGCCCGGCGCTCGTCGTCGGACTGCTCCCACCACGCCGTGCCCCGTTCGCCCAGCGCGGTCTTCGCGGCGTGCACCCGGGCGCGGGCCGCCTTCTCGCCCTCGCCGGTCTTCTTGGCGGTCCCCACGTCCCGGCGCGCCGCCATCAGCCAGCGCCGCAGGACGGCCGCGTCGTGCTCGGGGATCAGCGGATCGGTCGCCCGCCAGCGCCGGCCGTCGACGACGATGTACCGCCCGTCGTCGGTGTGCTCGACCACTACACCGCCACCGCCCGCAGCCGCCGGGCCGCCGCGAGCACCTCGTCAGGGCCGATCGCCAGGCACTCCTGGCCGAACGGGCACACGAGCTGGCGGCACGGCGCGCACGACACCGGCCGCGTGAGCACTTCGGCGCGGGTGGTGCGCGGCCGGTACTGGTCGACGGTCTCGGTGCCGGCGAACAGCTCGACGACGGGCGCGCCCACGGCGTCGGCGAGGTGCACGCCGCCCGAGTTGTTGGCGACGACGACCTCGGCCCCGGCGAGCAGCGCGGCCAGGTCGCCGAGCCCGAGCCCGCCCGCCAGCGGCACCCCGACGTCGCCCGCGACCGCCTCCACCAGGTCGCGCTCGCGCTCGGTCCCGCTGACCACCACCGTCAGCCCGTCCTCGGCGAGCCCCCGGACGACGGCTGCGAACCGCTCGGCGGGCCAGCGCCGCGACGGGCAGCTCGCCCCCGGCGCCACGACGGCGTAGCGCGCACCGACCACCGCCAGGGGCGTCGCGGCGTCCTCGGGGACGCGGACCCGCAGCGCCGTCCCCCGCGACGGCACACCGACGGCCGCGAGCAGGCCGAGCATGCGGTCGACCTGGTGCTCCTCGTCCGGCGGCGACGGCACCCAGTGGGTGAGCAGGCCCCCGCCGAACTCCTTCGACAGCCCGACGCGCACCGGGATCCCGGCCCGCCGGGCGACCTCGGCGGCGGGCCACGGCGACTGGGAGAACGACGTCAGCACGACCGCGGCGTCGTACCCGCGCTCCGCCAGCTCGGCGACCAGCGCGGCGTCCGGATCGTCGCCCGGGACGAGGTCGAGCTGCTGCCACGACACGGACGCGGTGACGACGCCGTCGACCTCGGGCAGCAGGTCGGCGGCGGCCGCGCCGGCGGGGGAGGCGAGCAGGTCGAGGCGCGCCGCCGGCGCCGCGGCGCGCAGGGCGCGGAAGACGGGCCCGGTCATGAGGACGTCGCCGACGTTGTCGGGGCGCACGACGAGGATGCGGCGCGCGGCGGCCCAGTCGGGGTCACCCTGTCCCGGGCGGTGCGCGGCGGGATGGCGGAGGTCCACGGCCGCGTGTACCCGGACCTCCTGGCAGGCTCACCCGGGTGTCGTGGTTCCACGCGAGGCCCGTGGCCCGCGACGTCTGGCTGGTCGCCGAGCCGGGGCACGTCAACTCGTGGCTGGTCGCCGGGCGCGACCGCGCGGTGCTCGTCGACAGCGGTCTCGGCATCGCCCCGATCCGCCCTGTCGTGGCGGCGCTGACCGACCGGCCGATCGACGTCCTGCACACCCACGCGCACTTCGACCACGTCGGCGGCGACGCCGAGTTCGACCGGGTCGCGATCCACCCCGCCGGCGTCGCCGAGCTCCGCGCGGGCGCCGACCCCGCCGAGCGCGCCCGCTACCTGGCCTACACCCGCCGCATGCTCGCCGCGGCAGGGCGGTACCGGGCACTGGACCACGAGTTCTTCCACCTGCTCTCCGCCGACTCCGACCCGCGCCCGCTGCCCCCGGACGTCGACGCGACGTGGGCGCCCGGCCCGGCGCCGGAGCCCGATCTGCTGACCGACGGCGACGAGATCGACCTCGGCGGGCGCACCCTGCGCGTGCTGCACACCCCCGGCCACACGCCCGACTCCGTCTGCTTCCTCGACGAGCACGACGGCCTGCTGCTCGCCGGCGACACGGTCAACACCGGCCCGATCTACGCGCAGGCCCCGGAGTCCGACCTGGCGGCGTTCGCGGCCTCCACCGCCCGCCTCGCCGAGCTCGACGTCCGCCTGGTGCTCATGGCGCACTTCGGGCGCGGGGTGGCCGAAGGGCACCACGTCCGCGAGGTCGCCGACGCCTTCGCCCGGCTGCGCGCCGGCGACGCGGTCGTGCGCCCGGCGCGGGACTGCGACGACGACCCGGTGCGCGAGGCCGTCTTCGACGCCTGCTCGATCTACGTGCCGGCGGACGGCTGATGCGCTGGGAGCTCCCCGACGGCGTCGAGGTGCTCGTCGAGGAGCCCCGCCTCGCCGTGGCGCGGCGCGCGGTCGCGGCCCGCGCGGACCTCGAGGCGCGGGCGCTGCGGTTCCTGCGCGGCTGGTTGCACGACGGGTTCGAGCCCGACCGGGGCGGGTTCGAGCTCGTCACGCTCGAGGTCACGTCGTCGCGGGAGGAGGGCGCCGACGTCGTGCTGCGCTTCGTCTTCACCCTCGCCGCCGACCCGCACGAGTACGGCTACACCTGGTTCGAGGTGCTGCTCGACGAACAGGACGCGCCGCTCGACCCCTGGTGGCCGGTGGGGATGCGCCTCGGGTTCTGGTGAGGGGCCATCCGGGTAACGCCGCCCGGTGACACGCCTCCGCGTCGCGCTCGTGCACGGGCGCGCCGATCCCGCCCACGACGGGGTCGCCGACTACACGGTGCACCTCGCCGACGCGCTCGACCGCCAGGGCGTCGACGTCGTCGACGTCCCGGTCGACCCCGGTCCGCTCGGGCTGGTGCGGGCGGCGCTCTACCTGCGGGCGAGCCGCGCCGACGTCGCACACGTGCAGTTCGCCCCGTCGGCGTTCGGCTTCTCGGGCGCGCCGGGGCTGCTCGGTGACCTCGCGGGGATGCCACTGGTGACGACGGTGCACGAGTACGGGTGGTGGTCGTGCGCGCCGCGGGTGCCGGACGCGGTGTGGACGTTCCTCGAGCGCCGCCGCCTCGCCGACCGCGAGACCGGTCGCCTCGTCCCGCGCAGCGCCGCGGTGCTGACGACCAACGGCGACCACGCCGCGACCCTGCGGGAGCGCTGCGGGGTCGAGGCCCGGCGCGCCCCGCTGCTGCCGAACGTCGAGGTCGACGCCGGCGCGCCGGACCGCGCCACCACCCGCCGCGCGCTCGGTGTCCCCGCCGACGCCGAGCTGGTCGTGTTCTTCGGGTTCGTGCACCCGGTCAAGGGGCTGCGCTACCTCGTCGACGCCGTCGCCCGCCTCGCCGACGAGCACCCGGCGCTGCACCTGCTCGTGCTCGGCGGGTTCACCTCGCTCGCGCTGCCGTCCGACGAGGCGGCGGCGTTCCGCGACGAGCTGACCGCGCACGTCGCCGCCGCCGGCGCGCAGGACCGGGTGACGATCACCGGGCACCGACCCGCCGGCGAGGTCTCCGCCGCGCTGCAGGCCGCCGACGTCGCGGCGTTCCCCTTCACCGCCGGCGCGACCCTCAAGAGCGGGGCCCTGCTCGCGGCCCTGGACCACGGGCTGCCGACGCTGGTCACGCGCCGCTCCGACGCCCCCGACGACCCCGATCTCGTGGACGGCGAGACGGTGGTCGTCGCGCCGGAGGTCCGCGACGTCGACGTGCTCGAGGTCGGTGTGCGCCGCCTCCTGGACGACCAGGACCTGCGCGGTCGCGTCGCCGCGGGCGGGCACGCGTTGGTCCGGGGCCACGACTGGGACGCGCTCGCGGCGTCGCACGTGGCCACGTACCGGGAGGTGGCGCGGTGAGGATCCTCGTCGTCGACCTGCTGGGCGGACTCGGCGACCTGATCATGGTGCTGCCGAGCGTCCACGCGCTCGCCGACGCCCACCCCGGCGCTGATCTCACCGTGCTCACCCACGCGCCCGGCGCCCCGCTGCTCGCGCACGACCCCGCCGTCACCGCGGTCCGCACCGCCGAGAAGCACGACGAGCGCGCGGCCGTCGAGGCGGCGCTCGCCGACCTCGCCCCCGATCTCGTCGTGACGACGACGCGCTTCGACGGCATCGGCGAGCTGGTCGACGCCGACGCCCAGGCCCGCGGCATCCGGGCGGTGTCGAACCTGTGGCGCCGCCCGCCGGCGGACGAGAAGGTGGGCGAGCGCTACCAGCGGATCCTCGCCGCCGAGGGCGTCATCGCCGACGCCGTCCGGCCGCCCCGCGTCGTCCTCACCGACGCCGAGCGCTCGGCCGGACGCGAGTCCCTGGTGCGAGCGATGCGGCATCGCTGGCGCTCATCGCCAGGATCGCCACATGCTCGCTCGCGCGACACGCCGACCGTCCTCGTCCCCGACGCCGGCATGGCCGTCAAGCGCTGGCCCGCGCGTCGCTGGGCCGCGCTCGCCGCGAGCCTCCCCGGTCCCGTGCTCTCGGTCGGCCCGGTCGACGGCGCCGCCGAGCTCCCGCCCACCGACCTCCGCGGCCTGGCGTCCCTGTTCGCCGCGGTCGGCGAGGCGGGCGGCGTCGTCGTCGGACCCGACACCGGTCCGGTGCGCCTGGCCGCGGCCGTCGGCGCGCGCACCGTCGCCCTGTTCGGACCGACCGCGGCGTCGCGCTACGGCCTCGAGGAGGGCACCAACCTGCAGGGCCTCCCGGAGTGCCCGCACCGCATGCCCACCGCGATCACCGAGCAGGTCTGCTGGTGGGAGGCACGCTGCCCGCTCGCGAGCGAGCCCGCGTGTCTCCTCGATCTCCCCGTCGACCGGGTACGGGAGCAGGTCGTCGCCGGCGGGTAGAAACGAGGACATGCGCTACCTCGACCTCCCGACGGCCAAGAAGTGGTCCGCGATCGGCCTGGGCACCTGGCAGTTCGGGTCCCGCGAGTGGGGCTACGGCGCCGACTACGCGCAGGGCCCGGACAGCGAGGCGTCGCGGATCGTCGCCCGCGCGCTCGAGCTCGGCGTCACGGTGTTCGACACCGCCGAGGCCTACGGCTTCGGGCGCAGCGAGCGCATCCTCGGCGAGGCCCTCGACCGCGCGGACGCCGACCCGCAGACCACCGTCGTCGCCACCAAGATCTTCCCGGTGCTGCCCGTCGACCAGGTCGTCGTGCAGCGCGGCACGTCCAGCGCGGCCCGGCTGCGCCGCAAGATCGACCTGTACCAGGTGCACCAGCCCAACCCGGTGATCGGCGACACCACGACCATGGCCGGCATGCGGACGCTGCAGGCCGCGGGCGTCGTCGACGAGGTCGGCGTCAGCAACTACGGCCTCGACCGCTGGCAGGGCGCCGAGACCGCGCTCGGCACGCAGGTGATCTCCAACCAGGTCGAGTACAGCCTCGTCGCCCGCGAGCCCGACCGCGACCTGCTGCCCTACGCCCGCACCGCCGGGCGCGGGATCCTGGCCTACAGCCCGCTCGCCCAGGGCCTGCTGTCGGGCAAGTACGACGCCGACCACCGTCCGGAGAACTTCGTGCGCTCGTTGCGCCCGGTGTTCCTGCCCGAGAGCCTGCGCCGGATCACCCCGCTGATCGAGACGCTGCGCGCGGTCGCCGACGCCCACGACGCGACGCCCTCGCAGATCGCGCTGGCGTGGACCATCCACCAGCCGGTCGTCGTCGCGATCCCCGGCGCGTCCAGCGTCGCCCAGCTCGAGAGCAACTGCGCCGCCGCCGAGATCACCCTCGCCGACGACGAGTACACCGCGCTCACCGCGGCCGCGGAGTCGTTCACGCCGGTGTCGGGGTTCTCGGCGCTCGCCGGCATCGCCCGCGCACAGATCGGCGCCGGTCGCTAGAGCTGCGCCAGCATCGTCCGGTTGCGCGTGCCGGTCTTGCGCAGCAGCGAGCCCACGTGCTTCTCGACGGTCTTCGCCGAGATGGCGAGGGCGCGGGCGATCTGGCGGTCGGTGAAGCCCCGCGCGACGAGCGTGCGCACCTCGCGCTCGCGCGGGGTGATCGCCGACGCCCCGGTGGTGCGGGACGGTGCGGCGAGGCGTTCGAGCTGGTCGTCGGCGAGCAGGGTCTCGCCGCGTCCGGCGGCGCTGACGACGGCGACGAGCCGGGTGTCGTCCGCGTCCGGGTCGACGCAGCCCTTGACGCCCGCGCCGACGGCGACCCGGAGCCGCTCGTCGGGGCAGTCGCCCGCGAGGAGCACGACGGCGGGCGGGTCGGGCAGCGCGGCGAGGCGCTCGAGCATGGCGAGGAGGTCGTCGCCGAGCAGGTCGTGCTCGACGACGAGCACGTCGGGACCCAACAGGCGGCAGGTGCCGACGAGGTCGTCGGCGCCGTCGACCTCCGACACCATCCCGAGCCCCGGCGCCCCGAGCTGCAGCAGGCGCACGACGCCCGCGCGCACCACCGGGCGGACCGCGGCGACGAGCACGCCGGTCCGCGTGCGGCCGGGGACGGGCGGGGGTGCCGACGAGCAGGGCAGCGTCAGGCGCAGGCGGGTGCCGCGGCCGGGCGCGCTGTCGATCTCGAGCTCGCCGTCGAAGCGCCGCGCGCGGGCGGCCATGGCGCGCAGTCCGAGGCGGGCGCCCGCGGTGGCGTCCTGACGCTGGGCATTCTCGGCGGTGTCGAACCCGCACCCGTCGTCCTCGACGAGCACGGTCAGCGTCCCGGGGCCGTGCAGCACCCCGACCCGCACGCACTCCGCGCCTGCGTGCACCGCGGCGTTGAGCAGCGCCTCCTGGGTCATGCGGAAGACCTCGTCGGCGATCTCGTCGGGGATGCTCCCGGCGCCGACGGTGACCAGGTCCGCGCGGGTGGGCGCATAGGCCTCGACCCAGTCGAGCTCCTGGCGCACGGCCTGCTCGAGCGTGCGGCCGGCGAGGACACCGCTGTCGGCGAGCGCGAGGGCGGCGTAGTCGGCGAAGAGCTCGGCGAGGTGCACGTCGGCGTCGGAGAAGCCGCCGTCGCGTCCCGCGGTGGCGAGGCAGGCGCCGACGATGCGGGGACCGCGCCGCACCGGCACGGCGAGGACCGCGCCGTCGAGCACCGGGTCGCCGGACGCGAGGAGCCGGGCGACGACGTCGTCGGGCGCCGTCCCGTCGCCGGCGACGACGGACCACGACCGGGCGGCCTGGTCGATGCGCACCACCCAGCCGGTGCCGCCGGTGAGCGTGCCGAGGTGGTCGGCGAGGCGGCTGAGCAGGGGATCGGTGTCGACGGGGCGGGACGCGGGGTGGGACGTGGCGGACCGCGGCGGCGTGCCAGCCCCCGGCATCACCGGGAGCGTGTCCCACGCTGCTGCTGCGGTCACCGGCAGTCCTCCTCGACGTCGGACACATGATGCATACAAGATGCATCGATGTGGTGAGAGTAGGGTCACGCGAACTCGACGGCAAGGGCGGTGCGGTGACGGGGATCAGCGGGCTCTCCGCGAAGGAACGCGCGTACCGCGACACGAAGGCCCGGATCCTCGACGGATCGCTGCCCGGTGGTGATCTCATCACCGAGGGGCAGGTCGCGGACACGCTGGCGATGAGTCGTACGCCCGTCCGAGAGGCGTTCCTGCGGCTGGAGGCCGAGGGGCTGCTCCGGTTGTTCCCCAAGCGCGGCGCACTCGTCGTCGCGGTCTCCCCCAGTGAGGTGGAGGCCGTCCTCGAGGCGCGGGAGCTCGTCGAGGGCCACGCGCTCACCAAGCTCTGTGCCGCGCCCGAGGCGGACCGCGCCGTCGTGGCCGGCGCGCTGCACGCCGTGCTCGACATCCAGCGGGCCGCGCTCGCCGCCGGCGACGAGCAGGCGTTCGCCGAGGCCGACCGCCGCTTCCACATCACGCTCGTCGAGAGCGTGCACAACCCGATCCTGCTCGAGCTCTACGCGTCACTGCGCGACCGCCAGCTGCGCATGAACCTCGGCTCGCTGGAGAAGGGGCCGACGCGGCCGCAGGCGATCCTCGCCCAGCACGAGGCGATCGTCGACGCGCTCGGGATCGGCGACGCCGAGCAGGCGCGCGCCCGGCTGCGGGTGCACCTCGACGCCACGCGCGTGTCGGTCGTCGGTCGTTAGCCGCCGACGCGACGACCCCTCCCGCTCCTCCGTCGCGGGACGGGCAGTCGCCGGCGGCGGCGTGGGCCGTTGAGGCAGGTCCGAGCGGTGTAGGGGAGATCCCCCATGCCCGGGGGTGGGGACAGTCCCCGTGGTCCGGGACGGAGCCGAGTACCTAGCGTCCTGCGCGCCGGGCAGCAGCTCGGCCGCCCCGCCCGACCGTGCACCACGGAGCCCGGTCGGGCGCGGGGCGACCACCCCCTGGCCCTGACCGGAGGTCCCGCATGCCCGGACTGACCCTCGCCGACGCCCGTCGGATGCTCGACGCCGGGCTCGCGGAGGCCGACAAGATCGGCCAGCCCATGAACGTCGCGATCCTCGACGCCGGCGGTCACCTGGTCGCGTTCGCCCGCCAGGACGGCGCCATCCGCGCGAGCATCGACATCGCCCAGCGCAAGGCGTCGACGTCGATCCTCATGGAGGCCCCGACCGCGGCCCTCATGTCCCTGGTCCAGCCGGGCGCCGAGCTCTACGGCCTCGAGCAGACCGCCGGCGGGCTGGTCGTGTTCGGCGGGGGCGTCCCCGTGTACCGCGACGGCGACCTGGTCGGCGCCGTCGGCGTCAGCGCCGGTTCCGCCGAGCAGGACGTGCAGGTCGCCGAGGCGGCGGCCGCCGCGATCAAGGCCTGAGCTCCACCCCCTCGCCGATCGATCCCCGCCAGGAGCAGACACCCGTGTCCCGTCCCGCAGGACAGTCCGTCTCACCCCTCACCCGTGAGCTCGTCGGCGAGTTCGCCGGCACCTTCATCCTGATCATCTTCGGCACCGCCTCGGTGGCGCAGATGGTCGTGTCCGGCGGCGACGCCGGCGACTGGGCCACCCTGACCTGGGGCTGGGTCGCCGGCCTGATCATGGGCATCTACGTGGCCGGCCGCCTCGGCGCGGGCCACCTGAACCCGGCGGTCACGATCGCCATGGCGGTCTACCGCAACCTGCCCTGGCGCAGCGTCCTGCCCTACATCGTCGCGCAGACCCTCGGGGCGTTCCTCGCCGCGCTGGTGACCCGCGGCGTGTACTCGTCGGGCATCGCCGAGGTCGACCCCGGCCTCACCACCGCGTCGCAGACGATCTTCTCGACGCTGCCGAACCACGGCATCGGCACCGCGTTCTTCGACCAGGTCGTCGGCACCGCGCTGCTCGTGTTCGTGCTGTTCGCGCTGATCGCGACCCTGCAGGGCGCGGCCGGCCAGCTGCTCCCGCTGATGGTCGGCTTCCTGCTGCTCGGCATCGGCTTCGCCTGGGGCACCAACGCCGGCTACGCGATCAACCCCGCCCGTGACTTCGGCCCGCGCCTGGCCCAGTGGCTCACCGGCTACGACGGCGCCTGGGGCACGGCCGACGGCACGCCCTACTGGTGGCTGCCCATCGTCGCGCCGATCGTCGGCGCGCTCATCGGTGGCGGCCTGTACGTGCTGATCATCGAGCGTCTCGAGGTGCCCGCCGAGGTCGACTCGCCGGCGCCCGCCCCGACGCCCGAGTCCGCCGAGGCCGGCGTCAACGCCGACCCCCGCCACCCGATCACGGCCGCCGACGTCGTCGTCCCCGACGCGTCCGCCACCTCGAAGGAGGCCAACCGATGACCACCGCGAACACCGACCTCACCGCCGCGGACTACCCGCTGTCGGTCAACCGCCCGGACCTGCTGCACACGCCCACCGGCAAGACCCTCGACGACCTCACGATGGACGCCGTCGTCGCCGGGGACATCACGGCCGAGGACCTGCGCATCAGCCCGGACACGCTCAAGCTGCAGGGCCAGCTGGCCGCCGCGGCCGGCCGGCGCCAGCTCGCCGACAACTTCACCCGCGCCTCGGAGATGACCGCCATCCCCGACGCCGAGGTGCTCGACATGTACAACTCGCTGCGCCCGAACGCCTCGAGCGCGGCCCAGCTCGAGGAGCTCGCGTCCCGGCTGGAGAACACCTACTCGGCCACCACGTGCGCCGCCCTCGTCCGCGAGGCCGCGCAGGTCTACGCGGCCCGCAACCTGCTCGCCGAGGAGGCCTGAGATGACCGCGGTAGAACCCCGCTCGGACAGCACCGTGCGGACGTCCAAGCGCACCGAGATCCTCGAGGCCCGTCCGGTCAACCTGGACGGCTTCGTCGAGGAGTGGCCCGAGAAGGGCCTCGTCGCGATGGAGTCCGACTTCGACCCGCAGCCCAGCGTGCGCGTCGAGGACGGCCGGATCGTCGAGCTCGACGGCCGGACGCGCGACCAGTTCGACTTCATGGACACGTTCATCGCCGACCACGCGATCGACGTCGACACCTGCGAGGCCGCCATGGCGACCGAGTCGGTGGAGATCGCGCGGATGATCGTCGACCCGCGGACCTCCCGCGCCGACGTGGTCGCGCTCGGCCGCGGCCTCACGCCCGCCAAGATCCTCGACGTCGTCAAGCTGATGAACGTCGTCGAGATCATGATGGGCATCCAGAAGACCCGCTCGCGACGCACGCCGGCCAACCAGGCCCACTCGACGAGCGCGAAGGACAACCCGATCCAGGTCGCGGCCGACGCGGCCGAGGGCGCGGTGCGCGGGTTCGCCGAGCTGGAGACCACCCTCGGCGTCGTGCGGTACGCCCCGCTGGTGGCGATCGGCCTGCAGGTCGGCGGCCAGGTGGGGCGCGGCGGCACCCTCACCCAGTGCGCGCTCGAGGAGGCCACCGAGCTCGACCTCGGCATGCGCGGCATCACCGCCTACGCCGAGACGATCTCGATCTACGGCACCGAGTCGGTGTTCGTCGACGGCGACGACACCCCGTGGTCGAAGGCGTTCCTGGCCTCGGCCTACGCCTCGCGCGGCATCAAGATGCGCTTCACCTCGGGCACCGGCTCCGAGGTGCAGATGGGCAACGCCGAAGGGCGCTCCATGCTGTACCTGGAGATCCGCTGCATCCTCATGGCCAAGGGCGCCGGGGTGCAGGGCCTGCAGAACGGGTCGATCTCGTGCATCGGCGTGCCCGGCGCGGTGCCCGGCGGCATCCGCGCGGTGGCGGCGGAGAACCTCGTCGCCAGCTGGATGGACCTCGAGTGCGCCTCGGGCAACGACCAGTCGTTCTCGCACTCGCCGATGCGCCGCACCAGCCGGTTGCTGCCGCAGATGCTGCCCGGCACCGACTTCGTGTGCTCCGGGTACTCGGCGGTGCCGAACAAGGACAACATGTTCGCCGGCTCGAACCTCGAGACCGACGACTACGACGACTGGAACGTCATCCAGCGCGACATGCAGGTCGACGGCGGCCTGCGCCACGTGCGCGAGGACGTCATCCTCCAGGTCCGCAACAAGGCCGCCCGTGCGATGCAGGCGCTGTTCGCGGAGCTCGACCTCCCGGCGATCACCGACGAGGAGGTGGAGGCCGCGACCTACGCGAACTCCAGCGACGACTACCCGGACCGCGACGTCCTCGCCGACCTCGAGGGCGCGCGCAGCGTCATGGACCGCGGGATCACCGGCATCGACCTGGTGCGGGTGCTCGAGCGCGCCGGGTTCGGCGACGTCGCCGAGAACTACCTGAAGGTCCTGCGCCAGCGCGTCTCCGGCGACCTGCTGCAGACCGCCGCCGTGCTCGACGCCGGGTTCGTCCCGCGGGCGGCGATCAACGACGCCAACGACTACGCGGGCCCCGGCACCGGATACCGCCTGACCGGCGAGCGGTGGGAAGAGCTCAAGAAGCTCCGCCACGTCACCTCCGCCGAGAACCCCGAGGAGGAGGTCGTATGACCACGACCGAGTCGGTCCGCACGCTCTCGCTCACCGAGATCGGGCCCGCCGAGCGCGGCACCCGTCCCGACGAGGTCGTCATCGCGCTCTCGCCGGCGTTCGGCGACCCGTTCACCAAGACGATCGTCGACGTGCCGCACGCCGAGGTGATCCGCCAGCTGCTGGCGGGCATCGAGGAGCGCGGCGGCTCGGCGCGGGTCATCAAGGTCTACAAGACCGCGGACCTCGCGGCGATCGCGCACTTCGGGGCCAAGCTCTCGGGCTCGGGCATCGCGGTCGGCGTGCTGTCGCGGGGCACCACGGTGCTCCACCAGCGCGACCTCGCGCGGCTGTCGAACCTCGAGCTCTTCCCGCAGGCGCCGTTGCTCGACGCCGAGGTGTTCCGCATGATCGGGGCGAACGCGGCGCAGTACGCCCAGGGCCAGTCGCCCCGGCCGGTGCCGACGCGCAACGACCAGATGGCGCGCCCGCGCTGGCAGGCCAAGGCGGCGCTGCTGCACCTCAAGGAGTTCGACTGCATCGACAAGGACCGCAACGCGGTCGAGGTCGAGCCGGTCATCACCAAGGTCGACTAGCAGGTCCGGGGGAGCGAGGGTCACGCTCGCTGCGTGGGACGCAGCGGGGGTGACCCTCGCTCCGTGTGACGAGGTGGGAAGGGACAGGCGTGTCGCTGGTCATCGGCGTCGACATCGGCAACTCCACGACCGAGGCGTGCATCGCGGAGGTCGAGGGGTCCGGGATCGATCGGCTCGCCTCCTCGCTCACCGCGACGACGGGGGTGAAGGGCACCCCGGCGAACACCGCCGGGGCCGTCACGGCCGTCCGGCGTGCCCTCGAGGCCGCCGGGCGGCCCTCTGACGCCCTCGCCACCGTGCTCCTCAACGAGGCCACGCCCGTGATCAGCGGGCTCGCCATGGAGACGATCACCGAGACGATCATCACCGAGTCCACGATGATCGGGCACAACCCCGACACCCCGGGCGGCGAGGGCCTCGGCGTCGGGACGACGGTGACCCTCGAGGCGCTCGGGGAGGTCGAGGCGGGCGCGCCCGCGGTCGTCGTGGTCGGCGCGGGCGCGGACTTCGACGACGTCGCGGGCGCGCTGAACCGGGCGCTCGAGCGCGGCGTCGACGTCGTCGCCGCGGTGATGCACGGCGACGACGCGGTGCTCGTCGTCAACCGGCTCTCGCGGCGCATCCCGGTGGTCGACGAGGTGTCGGCCGTCGACCGGGTGCCGCTCGGGATGCTCGCGGCGGTGGAGGTCGCGCCTCCCGGGCGCACGATCCGCACGCTCTCGGACTCCTACGGGCTGGCCTCGACGTTCGACCTGGACGCCGAGCAGACCCGCCAGGTCTCCCCGGTGGCCCGGGCGCTCTCGGGCAACCGGTCCGCCGTCGTCGTGCGGACCCCCGCCGGCGACGTCACCGACCGGCGCATCCCCGTCGGGACACTCACGCTGACGGGCTCCGGGCGCACGCTCGACGTCGGGGTCGACGGCGGCGCGGACGCGATCATGGAGGCGATCGGGCGCGTCGCCCCGCTCACCGACGTGCACGGCGAGGCCGGCACGCACGTCGGCGGCATGCTCGCGAACGTCCGGGACACGATGACCGACGTGACCGGGCAGCCGGCCTCGGAGATCCGCATCCGCGACGTCCTCGCCGTCGACACCCTGGTCCCGGCCACGGTGCGCGGCGGGCTCGCGGGCGAGGTCTCGAAGGAGAACGCGGTCGCGCTCGCGGCGATGGTGCGCACGAGCCGCAGCCGCATGCAGGCGGTCGCCGACGCGCTGTCCACCGAGATCGGCTGCGAGACGATCATCGGCGGGGTCGAGGGCGAGGTCGCCGTGCGTGGCGCGCTCACGACGCCGGGGTCGTCGGTGCCGATCGCGATCATCGACATGGGCGGCGGCTCCACCGACGCGGCGCTGCTCGACCGCGACGGCGCGGTGTCCGCCGTCCACGTCGCCGGCGCGGGCGAGCTCGTCACCAAGCTGATCGACTCCGAGCTGGGCCTGGAGGACCGCGAGGCCGCGGAGTCGGTCAAGCGCCACCCGCTGGCCAAGGTCGAGAGCTTCTTCCACGTGCGCCACGAGGACGGCACGGTGCAGTTCTTCACCGAGCCGCTGTCCCCGCACGTGTTCGCCAAGGTGGTCACCGTGACCCCCGACGGGCTCGCGCCCGTGCCGGTGCGCGGCCCGCTGGAGGAGGTCCGCCGGGTCCGGCGCGAGGCCAAGCGGCGGGTGTTCGTCGTCAACGCGCTGCGGGCGCTCGTGCAGGTGGCGCCGCAGGGGTCGCTGCGCCTGCTCGGCTCGGTGGTGCTGCTGGGCGGGTCCGCGCTGGACTTCGAGATCCCCGGCATGGTCGCCGACGCCCTCGCGCCCTTCGGCGTGGTGTGCGGCATCGGGAACGTGCACGGCACCGAGGGCCCGCGCAACGCCGTCGCCGCCGGGCTCGTCGACGCCTACGCGGGGACGGCGGCCGGGCCGACGCCCGTCGAGGAGGTCGCGTCGTGAGCAGCCCGTTGTCCGGGGTCGCGGCGTCCGGCGGCCCCGGCTGCCACGGGCGCATCGACCGCGCCGACGATCCTGCGCTGCCGCCCGCCGTGCTCGTCGCGGTGCACGACGACGCGCCGGACGGGGTCGTGCGCGAGGTGTGCGCCGGCGCCGAGGAGCAGGGCATCCCGACCGCGCTGCTCGGCTCCGTGGCCCCGGGCGCCGACGCCGCCGGGCGGCACGCGGCGTCGGAGTCGCGGCTCGAGGTCGGGGTGGGCGTGGGTGTCGACGGTGCCGTCGTCGTGCGGCACGCGCTGGTCTCGGACGCGGTGCTGGGTCTCGCCGCCGGGGCATCGGCCGCCGCCCTGCGCGTGCTCGGCGCCGACGCCGCCCGGATCGTCGCGGGGCTGCCGCTGCGGACGCTGCCGGCCGCGGGGTGAGCAGCTACTGGCTGGTATCGCTCGCTGAGCGAGCGATACCAGTCAGTAACGCCCGGCTCAGGCGCTCGTGCGCTCCGCGGCCTGGTCGTCGAGGGCCTCGCGCAGCGCGCGCTGCCCGGTCTCGATGCCCCGGCGCAGCACGTCCGGTTCGGTCTCGAGCGGGTTGATCGTGTCCGCGCCGGTCGGCGGGCGGACCTCGAACAGGTGGGGCTCCTCGCCCGGCGACGCGGTGGCGTGGGCGAGGCGGGAGTCGTCGGCGCGGCGGTTCTCCAGCCGCGTGCCGATGACGTGCACGAGGCCCGGCACGTTCACCGCGCCCAGCCGCGAGACCAGGGCGCGCTCGAGGCGGGTCACGTCGATCGCGGTCTGGTCGGCGCGGCGGGTGCGCAGCACGAGGACGTGCGTGGCGCCCTGGGACAGCGCGGTGCGGAACGGGATGGGCTCGGCGACCGCGGCGTCGACGTAGCGGCGGCCGTCGATCTCGATGGGCAGCCCGGCGAGCACCGGCACGGCGGCGCTGGCGCGCAGGGCGAGCTGGAGGCTGGCCTTGTCCACGAGGGTGTCGTGGAGGTCGACGGCCTCGCCGGTCTCGACGTCGGTGGCGATGGGGTGCAGGGGGACGTCGGCGTCGAGGACGGCCTGCCAGTCGAACGGCACGACCTCCTCGCCGACCGTGTTGATGAGGTACTCGACGTCGACCACCGGCTGGCCCCGCAGCCCGCGCCCGGGCCGGGTGACGCGCTCCATGAGCCCCGGGCGGTACCAGCCGGCGCAGCAGTGCGCGGCCTGTGCGCCGATCAGCCAGCTGCCGGCGAGCGCGCCGGCCGAGGAGCCGTAGACGGCGTCGAAGCACTCCGCGAACCCGAGCTCCTCGAGCGCGAGCACCATGCCGCTGGAGTACGTCGCACGGCTGCCGCCGCCCTCGACCGCGAGGGCGACGCGGTAGGGGTCGGTGCGGGTGTGCGGTCGCGTGCCCTCGGCGCGACGGGCCGCGAGGACGTCGATGACGGGGTGGACACGCACCGGAGCATCATGCCGCCTTCACACGGCGCTGCGCCGGACGGGCTATGTGAGCGCTTTCCCACGCCATAGGGCCGGAAAGCACTCACGTACGGGACCGGCGCTCCAGCACGACGCGGTCGATCTCCTGGCCGGTGTCGGTGGTCGCGCGGACGGTCAAGGAGGTCGTGGCTCCGGGGAAAGGAGGCGGCGCCACGTCCACCGTCACGTACGCGTAGTCGAGGTAGCGGGCCTGCGACCAGTCGATCTGCTCCGGCTGCTTCGCGTCCTCGCCGAGCGCGACGTAGCTCGCGACGGAGACCCCGCTGTCCGGGCCGGTGTTGCCGCGGTAGCGGTCGCTCTCGCCCGGTTGCCAGCGGTAGCGGGGACGCCCGCCCGAGCCGACGCACACGTAGGTCGTGCCGTCGGTCTCCGGGCGCACGGTCGCGCCGTCGGGGGCCTGCGCGCCGGAGCGCCCGCGCCGGATCGGGTTCGTGCGCTCGTACTGGTGGTTGTGGCCCTGCAGCACGAGGTCGACGGCGAACTCGTCGAACACCGGCGCCACGGCCGCGCGCACCCCGGCGTCCGAGGCGTGCGACTCCGACGTCGCGAACGCGCAGTGGTGGAAGAACGTGACGACGAAGTCGACGCCCGGGTCGGCGCGCAGCGCGGTCAGCGTCTCCCGCAGCCACGTCGTCTGGCTCCCGCCCGAGTAGCCCGCGTTCGTCGGGATCTCGGTCGACAGGTCGTTCGCGTCGAGGCTGATCACGCCGACGTTGCCGTGGCGGAACGTGTACACCGACGGGCACGCCGACGGCCCGTTCCGCGGCAGGTCCAGGCGCGCCGCGTGCCCGCCGTAGCCGTGGGAGGCGCCGCCGGGGGCGTGGTTGTCGTCGTAGAGCGCCTCCATGTCGTGGTTGCCGGTCGCGAACATCCACGGCGTGGAGGCGGCGCTGCGCTCGATCAGCCCGAAGTACGTGGTCCACACCGTCGGGTCGAAGCTGTCGAACCCGCTGCCGCCGTCGCTGCGCTCCGGGAGCCCGTGGCCCGACGGGTCGGCGTAGCAGATGTCGCCCGCGAGCAGGTGGAACGCGGGGCGCTGGGCGGCGACTCTGTCGACCAGCGATGTCGACGGCGTCATCGTCCGGCGGGTGTCGTCGGCCTCGTAGGTGTTGGCGAACTCGTCGCGCCCGCCCGGCGGCACCGTGTCGACGCCCTGGTCCGCGAACGCGGTGAAGCTCCACGGGGCCGTCGACCCCGGCCCCGGGGCGGTCGTGAAGTCGGCCTCGGCGGTCGTCGTGCCGTCCGGGAGCCGGAAGCGGTAGCGGTAGCGCTCGCCGGGCGCGAGGCCGTCGGCCCGCGCGTGCACGAAGAACTGCTCGCTGCCCCGGATGGCGCCGTCGGCCTGGGGCACCTGCGAGACCAGGCGGCGGACCTCCACCGGCAGCGTCGTCCCGAACGAGCTGTCGCGGCCCAGGTCGACGACGAGCGGCCCCGGTGGCGGCGCCGCGGTCAGCTCGCCCGCGAACGCCATCTGGCGCTGCGGGTCGGCGCCGTAGGCGAGGTGCCGGCCGACCACCGCCACCGGCGCCTGCGTGGCCTGCGCGCAGGCCGTCAGCGTCCACGGCGCCGACGCCAGCCCCATCGCCGCGACGACCCCTGCGCCGCCGCGCAGGGCGGTGCGCCGGCTCACCGGGTGGCGGCGCAGGTAGGACGTCAGCCACTCGTGCTGCTCGCCGACGGACATGCGGGCGGCCAGGTCCGCGGGGACGCCGACGTCGGGGGCGCCGCCGCGCGGGGTGTAGGTCACGGGAGGGCACGTTCGCCGGTCACGGCGCGCAGGGCCAGACCCCGCGGTGGACGCGCGGTGAACAGGCGCTGACGCTCGGTGGGGAATCGGGCGAATCGGCGCCCCTCGTCGGGCCCGCGGCGTGATCGGCGAGACTGCGGGCGTGAGCCTCGCGACCGGGATCCTGCGGCGGGCGCTGCGCCTGCCCGCGCCGCGCACGCCCCGGGTGGCGGTCGACCGCGACGTCGCGGTCCCGATGCCCGACGGCGCCGTGCTGCGCCACGACCTCTACCGGCCCGCCGGCGTGCACCGCGGCCCGGTCGTCATCGTGCGCAGCCCGTACGGCCGCGCCGGCTGGGTGGGCGCCGTGTTCGGGCGCCTGGTCGCGGAGCGCGGGCTGCAGGTCGTGGTGCAGTCGGTGCGCGGCACGGCCGACTCGGGAGGGGAGCTCTCGCCGTTCGACGAGGCCGACGACGGCGCCGCCACCGTCACCTGGGTGCTCGACCAGCCCTGGTGCGACGGGCGCCTCGGGACGCTCGGGCCCAGCTACCTCGGGCTGACGCAGTGGGCGCTCGCGCCCGCCGCGGGGCGCTCGCTGCGGGCGATGGGCACGCTGGTGACGGCGTCGTCGTTCCGCGACCAGACCTACGCCGGCGGCGCGTTCTCGCTGGACAACGCCCTGTCGTGGACCTCGATGATGCGCACGATGGCCGCCGGGCCGTGGGCCCGGTCGACGCGGCTGCTGCGCGGGCGCAAGAACATCGTCGAGGCCCTCGACGCGCTGCCGCTGGGCAGCGGCGACCAGCGCGCCACCGGCGGCGAGGTCGACTGGTACCAGCACTGGCTGCGCGAGTCGGCGCCCGACTCCGCGTACTGGGCGGCCCGCGACTACACCCGCGGCGTCGCCGACGTCGCCCGCGCCGACGTCGCGGTGACGATGCTCGGCGGCTGGCAGGACATCTTCCTGCCCTGGCAGCTCGCCGACCACGCCGCGCTGCGCGCCGCCGGCGCCCGGCCGCGCCTGGTCGTCGGCCCGTGGGTGCACACGTCCGGGCCGGGCCTGGCCGCCGGGCTGCGCGAGGCCCTCGCCGCGTTCGAGCGCGCGTTCGACGGCACCCACGGCAGCGGCGGCGTCGCCGCGGCGACCACCGAGGAGGCGCCGGTCGCGGTCACGCTCTCGGGCGACGGCGGCACCCGCCACCTCACCGACTGGCCGCCGCCCGGCGCCGCGGAGCGCACCTGGTATCTGCGCGCCGACCACTCGCTATCGGTGCAGCCGCCGCCCGACCGCACCGGCGGCGCCGTCCACTGGCCCGGCACCCAGGTCGACTACGACCCCGCCGATCCCACGCCCGCGGTCGGCGGCCCGATCCTCACCGGGAAGTCGGGGCCCCGCGACCAGACCGACCTCGAGGCCCGGCCCGACGTGGCCGTGTTCACCTCGGACGTGCTCGCCGAGGACCTCGTCGCCCTCGGGCCCGTGTCGGCGACCGTGCACCTGCGCGCGGCGACCGAGCACCTCGACGTGTTCGTCCGGGTGTGTGACGTCGATCCGCGGGGCCGCTCGGTGAACGTCACCGACGGCCTCGTCCGCCTCGCCCCGGACGCGCCCGCGCGAGCCACGGACGGCTCCCGCGCGGCGACCGTCGAGCTCTGGCCCACCGGGCACCGGTTCGCCGCCGGGCACCGGATCCGGCTGCAGGTCAGCGGGGGTGCACACCCCCGCTTCGCCCGCCACCCGGGCACCGGGGAGCCGCTCGGGGAGGCGACGACACTCGTGCGCCAGCCCCGGGAGGTGCTCCACGACGCCGCGCACCCCACGGCCGTGACGCTGGCGGTGGAGCCGCGGCACTGAGCTGTCGACGAGTGGGCGGGTCGGTGAGCGGCGGCGCCGTCCGCCGGCTGCGGCGCAGGTCACACCGTCCGTCGGGCTCCACGCGCACTTGGTCGACATCACCGTCGTCGTGGGTGAAGACGTCGACGTCCGCGTCGATCCTGGGGACATGGCCGTCCTGCCCACCGAGCGGGTCGGCGCGGCGTCCGCTCCCCCGGGACGGCTCGCCGCGCCGGCGTCTCCCACCCCTGCGTCTCCGTCCGCGGCGAGCGGCGGTGGCGCGCGCCCGCGTCCCGTGCACGGCGTGCGCACGTCCGACGGCGTGCCGCTGCACGTCGAGATCCGGGGCCATCAGGGCCCGATCGTGGTGCTCAGCCACGGGTTCACGGTCGACTCCGACGAGTGGTCGCCGCAGATCGCGGCGCTCGCGCACCGCGCGCGGGTCGTGACCTGGGACCAGCGCGGCCACGGCAAGTCGGGCTGGGGCGACCCCGCGAACGCCACGATCGACCAGCTCGGCCAGGACCTCGCCGCCGTCGTCGACGCCGTGTCGCCGTGCGGGCGCGTCGTGCTGGGCGGGCACTCCATGGGCGGGATGACGGTGCTCGCGCTCGCGCGTCAGCACCCGGAGTGGTTCGGCACTCGGGTGGCGGGCGTGTTCCTCGTCGCCACCTCGGCGGGCCAGATGGTCTCCGACGGGCCGCTGGGCGTCCTGCACGCGGCCGCGCGGCGGGCCGGCCTGCTGCCCGCGGTCCTCGAGGGCGCCCGCCGGGCCGCGCCGATCGCCGACGCCCTGCCGTGGCGCGACTCGGCCGTCGGGCGCTGGCTGGTGCGCCGCCTGGCGTTCACGCCCGACGCCACCGACGAGGAGGTGCGGCGGCTGCAGGCGGTGACCGAGAGCCTGCCGCTGCCGGTGAGCTCGGCGTTCACGTCGTCGCTGCTCGCGCACGACGAGTCGGCGTCCCTGACGGCGCTGGCGCGGGTGCCGACGACGGTCGTCGCGGCCACCGGCGACCGCCTGACGCCGGCCGCGCACGGGCAGCGCATCGCCGACGCGCTCGGCCCGCGGGCGCGGTTGGTGCTGGTCGAGGACGCGGGGCACGCCGTCAACCAGACCCACCACGAGGTCGTGGACGCGGCGCTGCTCGATCTGGTCGACGGGCTGCGCCACCGCTGAGCCCCTGGTCACGGGCGAACTCGTCCGAACTGGTCCGACGAGGTGTGGGGACCCGTCCCACGGGGCACAGGTGCAGTACGTAAGAAAGTCCGGTTCAGACACAAGCCGGGTCAGCTCACACATCACGAGCCCCCGCCTGGTCCGCCGAGACGGTCTAGTGCCCGGGGCCCCATCCGGGGGTGACCGATGGCCGGCCGCAGCAGCGATTACGACGAGTACGTCCCGCTCCTCCAGGAGTTCGCCGAGCTCTCCGAGGACGATCCGCGTCGCGAGACCGTCAAGGAGAAGCTCGTCGTCGGGTTCCTGCCCGTCGCCCGCAACATCGCCCGCCGGTTCGCCCGGCGCGGCGAACCCACCGACGACCTCGAGCAGGTGGCCTCTCTCGGCCTGCTCCACGCGCTCGACCGGTTCGACCCGGGTCGTGAGCGCGACTTCCTGTCCTACGCCGTCCCGACGATCATGGGCGAGGTGCGGCGTCACTTCCGCGACTCCGCCTGGTCGGTCCGCACGCCGCGCAGCGTGAAGGACCGCTACGTCGCCGTCGGGTCGGCCACCGCGACCCTGTCGCAGAAGATCGGGCGCGCCCCGACGGCCGCCGAGCTCGCCGAGCACCTGGGCATGAGCCGCGACGACGTGGCCGAGGCGGTCGCGGCGCACGGGTCCTACCAGCCGGCGTCGCTCGACGAGTCGCTCGGCGAGGGCGACGGCTCCGCGCTCGTGGACATCCTCGGCGTCATGGACGGCGAGCTCGACCGGGTCGAGGTCCGCGCGCTCGTCGGCAACCTCGTCCGCGACCTGCCCGAGCGCGAGCGCACGATGCTCGCGCTGCGGTTCGTCCACGAGAAGACCCAGGCCGAGATCGCCGCGGTCCTGTGCATCTCGCAGATGCACGTCTCGCGGCTGCTGTCGCGGACGCTGGCCGCGCTGCGCGAGCAGATCGAGCGCGAGACCGGGGCCGAGCAGCTCGTGGCGGTCTGACCCGACGTCGGCCCGCCTCCGCGGGCCGGATGGTGGCGTTGCCGGCGCGTGCCCGTCGAGGAGTGGTGGCCTGGGCGGGACGCGCCGGCACGCGCCTGCCCGCGCATGTGAGCACTTTCCGGGCCTCCGGCACCGGAAAGTGCTCACATCGCGATTGCCCGTCCCGCGAGCCGGACATCTCCCCGGCATGGCGCCACCACTGCCCGCCCACGAGCTGTCGCCGTGGCACGACCCCGAGCACGCCGAGGAGCCCGACACCTACCCCGCCCTGCGCGGCGACCGTCGCGTCGACGTCGCCGTGGTCGGCGCCGGGATCACGGGGCTGACGACGGCGGTCCTGCTGGCGCGCGAGGGGCTGCACGTCGCGGTCGTCGAGGGCCGGCGGATCGGGGCGGTCGCCACGGGCAACACCACCGCGAAGATCTCGCTGCTGCAGGGTACGCGCACCGCGACGCTCGACCGGCTCCACTCGCCCGAGACCGTCGACGCCTACCTCGCGGCCCACCGCGCCGGTTTCGACTGGCTGCTCGACCGGGCCCGTCGCGCCGACTGCGACCTCGAGCGCCGCGACGCCGTCACGTTCGCCACGAGCGGGCGCTCGTCGGCGGGCGCGGAGCTCGTGAGGCGCGAGGCGGCGGTGCTGCGCCGCGCCGGGCTGCCCGCCGAGCTGGGCACCGACGTCGGCCTGCCGTTCGGGGTGTCGGAGGCGGTGACGCTCGCCGACCAGGCGCAGTTCGACCCCATGCCCTACCTCGCCGACCTCGCCCAGGAGCTGCACGAGGGCGGTCATCTCGTCTGCGAGAACACGCGGGTGCGCAGCGTCTCGCTGCTCGGCGCGCCGCGCGTGCGCACCGACCACGGCGAGATCCGCGCCGAGCGGGTCGTCGTCGCGACCGGGGTACCGGTGCTCGACCGCGGGCTGTACTTCGCGCGCGTCGAACCCTCGCGCTCGTACGCCCAGGCGGTCCGGGTGGACGGCGAGCTGCCCGAGAGGATGTACCTCTCCGCCGACGACCCGTCGGTCTCGCTGCGCACCGCGATCGTGGAGGGCGACCGGCGCCTGCTCAGCGGCGGCTTCGGGCACCGGGTCGGCGCGAGCACGCCCACGTCGTCGCACGAGCGCGCGCTCGCCGACTGGACCGCCGCGCACTTCCCGGTCCGCGAGATCACGCACCGCTGGTCGGCGCAGGACTACCTGCCCGAGGACGGGCTGCCGTTCGTCGGCCCGATGCGCTGGCAGCCGCGCATCCTCGTGGCGACGGGCTTCGCGAAGTGGGGCATGACGGGCGGGACCGCGGCCGCGCTGGCGCTGCGCGACCACGTCGTCGGCCGCACGAACCCCTGGTCGCACGCCCTGCGCGCCGACCGGGCCCCGACCGCCTCGGCGCTGCCGAGCCTCGCGCGGGCGAACGGCGAGGTGGGGCGGTACATGGCGACCGGCTGGGCGCGCCCGCACCTGCCTTCCGGCGAGGCGCTGGCGGAGGGCGAGGGCCGCGTGGAGACGACCTCGCGCGGGAAGATCGCGCGCTGCCGCGTCGGCGGCGTGGAGCACGCGCTCGGCGCGGTGTGCCCGCACCTCGGCGGCATCGTGGCGTGGAACGACGCCGCGCAGAGCTGGGACTGCCCGCTGCACGGCTCACGCTTCGCCCCCGACGGCGCCGTGCTCGAGGGCCCGGCGACGGCGGGCATGGCCGACCCGCCCGGCCTCGCCCGCGTCGTGGCGCCGCGGTCCTGAGAGCACTGGATCCGGAGTACGAGCGATGCGGCATCGCTGGCGTGTGACGCCAGGATCGCCACATCCTCGCCGGCGCGACACGCCGGGGCTCGCGACGCACGGGGTGTTGTCAGCCTGGCGGCCACGCTGACGTCAGGTGTCAGGAAAGCCCCCACGATCAGTCGGGTCGCTCCTCGCTGTCGGTGCGCCACGGCGACCGCTGCGGCCGCTGTTCACGGAGCAGCCTCGCCTCGGGGGGCGGGCGGCGTCGCGGGGCGGGGCCGCGGGACCGCGTCCCGCACAGGTCCTGTGCGGGCTGGGGGTCGAGATCGTCGGCGTCCTCCGGTCGGTGCGGCCCTTCGAGCGGATCCGTCGAGGACTCCGCCCGCGCTCGTCGTGTCCACCAGTGACGCACGTCCTGTCCCTCCTCCCGGTCCGTCGCGGCTGTCCGCCGGTGCTCAGGACGCTACGGAGCGCGGGCGCGGGACGGATGGGGGAGAACCACCAGGGAGGTCGGGGAAACCCCCGAACCGTGGCGTGATCGTGGGGGATTTCCTGACACCTGACGTCAGCGTGGCCGCCACGCTGACACCACCCCGTGCGTCGCGAGCCGTCGGCGTGTCGCGCCGGCGAGGATGTGGCGATCCTGGCGTCACACGCCAGCGATGCCGCATCGCTCGCACGCCCCCTCGAACGAGGGCCTACTCCCGGGACCGGGTCGGGCGGCGGCCGGTGAGGTCGACGACCGCGCGTTGGGCCGCGTTCAGCAGCGCGCCTTCGACGCTCCAGCCCGCGCGGACCTCGCCCGAGGCGCCGGGGAGGCGCTGGGCGGCGTCGCGGTGCACCGCGGTCATCAGTTCCAGCGCCGCCGACCCCGGCGGGTGGCGGTCGGCGCGCGGCGACAGGGCGCCCGGGTCGTCGCGGATCTCCTCGAGCGCTTCGGCGAGGTGGTCGAGCAGGTCGGCGAACGACCCCACGAACAGCGGGTCCAGGTCGGCCTCGTCGGCGTCCTCGGCCGCGTCCACCACCGCCTCGCACAGGTCGTCGACGTGCCCGGCGACCTCCACCACCGCGTCCGCGGCAGGCGCGAGGACCACGGTCGGCGTCGGGGTCCGCAGGCGCCGTCGCAGCGGGTTCAGGCGCAGGCTCTCGCGTGCCCAGGCCACGCTGTCCCGCGCGCGGCGGGCCTCGCCGTCGAGGCCGCGGGCGCGGTGGTGCCAGTCGTGGGCGAGGTCGGAGCGGGCCTCCTGGTCCTCGCGCAGCGACGCCGCCATGCCGCGCAGCAGGTCGGCGAGCCGCGCCGTGACGCCGGCGAGCGCCGCCGTCGCGTCGCGCTGGTAGACGGGCGGCAGCACCAGCATGTTCACGACGACGCCCACCACGGCGCCCACCCCGATCTCGGCGAGGCGCACGACGGCGTCGACCGGTGAGCTCGCCGCGGGCCCGGCCTGGCTGACGAGGATCAGCGCGGTCAGCGCCACCCACTGCCCGTGCTCCCCGAACACGCGCAGCCGCCCCACCAGGAGCCCCACGAGCACCACGAGGACGAGGCCGACGACCACCGAGCCCGTCAGGAGCGAGGACCCGAGCGCGAGCAGCACGCCCGCCCCCACCACGGCGAGCTGCTGCCCGGCGTCGCGCACCGAGCGGTACACCGTCACCTGGACGACGAGGAACACCGCGGCGTAGGGCGCGAGGAACGGCTGCGGCGCCTGGAGCACCCAGCGGGCGAGCAGCCACGCCAGCCCGGCGGCGACGGCGGCCTTGGCGGCCTGGATGACGGCCTCGCGCTCGGGACCGCTCCCGCGCCCGGCGCGGACGAGGAACCACACCGGGCGCAGGACCTGACGGCGTGCCCGGCGAGCGAGCGTGCGCGGAGAAGGCGCCATGGGGCACGGTGTTCCCACCCGCGCCGCCGGCGCGAAACGACCAGCGGACGATCGAGCGGCGAGGTGCACCGATGAGCCCGGGGAGCGACACCGACACCGAGACCGGCGAGGAGCTCCCCACCTCGCTCGAGGACGCCGCCGACCTGCTCTACGGGATCGGGCGCGAGGAGTTCATCCCCGTCCGTGACGCGATGGTCAAGGACGTGCGCAAGGCCGGCGACCGCGAGCTCGCCAAGGACATCGCGGCGCTGCGCAAGCCGTCGGTGGCCGCGTGGGTCGCCAACCGGCTGGCCCGCGAGTACCCCGAGGAGATCGAGGGCCTCGAGGAGCTCGGCGGGTCGCTGCGCGAGGCGCAGGAGAAGCTCGAGGGCGACGCGCTGCGCCAGCTCTCCCGCCAGCGCCACGGGCTCATCAACGCGCTGGTCGAACGGGGCAGGCGCATCGCCCGCGAGGAGGCCGTGCGCCTCGGCGACCCGGCGGTCCGGGAGCTGGAGCGCACGATCGGCGCCGCGCTCGCCGACCCCGCGGCCGCCCGGGCCCTCGCGGGCGGGCAGCTCGCCGGCGGCATGGAGGCGGGCCCCGGGCTCGGCGAGGGCGGGATCAGCGCGGCCCTCGGCGGCCCGGCGTCCGGCGCCCGCGCGGCCCGGCGCGACGGCCCCAGCCGCCCCACCCGCGTGCGCCCCGACCGTCGGGCGCCCCGCCCGGCGCCCGAGCCGGACGAGGACGACGCCGACGAGCTGCACGAGGACGACACCGACGACACCGACGACATCCGGGACGACCAGGAGACGCGCGAGCGCGAGGACCGCGAGCGCGCCGAGCAGGAGGAGCGCGAGCGCGCCGAGCGGGAACGCCGGGAGCGCGAGGAGCGCGAGCGCGCCGAGCAGGCCGCCCGAAAGGCCCGCGAGCGCGCCGACGACCTCGCCGAGCAGGCTCGCGAGGCCTCCGAGGCCGCCGACGCCGCCACCGGGGAGGCGGAGGAGGCCGACGCGACCGTCAGCGACCTGCGCGCCCGCCTCGACGCGGCCGAGGAGGCCCGGCGCGCCGCGTGGGAGCGGTCCGACACGGCCGGCCGCGAGCGCGACACCCGCCGCCGCGAGGCCGACCGCGCCCGCGAGGACGCCGACACCGCCGAGCGGCACGCTCGCACGGTCGGTGCCCGGACCTGACGGACGACGCGCGAGCGGGCAAGCTCCGCACCATGAGCGCACCGACGGGCGGCGGCAGCAGTGAGACCTCGGGCGGGCACGCCCCGCCGCTGATCTACAAGCTCGGTCACGAGGAGCTCGTGATCCGCCGCCGCTACGAGGTGCTGTCGATCGTCAACGACATCCTCGTCGGTCTCTGGTTCCTCGTCGGGAGCATCCTGTTCTTCTCCGCCGAGACGACCTACGTCGGCACCTGGTTCTTCGTCATCGGCAGCGTGGAGCTCCTGATCCGGCCGGTGATCCGCTTCGCCCGCCGCGTGCACCTGCAGCGCGTGCCCATGGCCTCGGCCGTGCCGACGGACTACGGGCCCGACTTCTGAGGTTTCGCCGGCCGCGGCATCCGGCGACATCCCCTCGGTGACGACCGAGGGAGTGGAGGAGGCCGCCGAGCACGCGGTGCACGAGGCCGCCGACCGGACCGTGCACGGCGGCGGCGACGCGCCCAGCCGCCTCGTGGAGGTCCTGGGACGGGCGGGCCTGGTCGCCTACGGCGTGGTGCACCTGCTCGTCGCCGGTCTGGGCCTGCGGCTGGCGTTCGGCAGCGCCGCCGAGGTCGACCAGCAGGGCGCGGTCTCGGCGGTCGCCTCGGTGGGTGTCGCGGGCGTCGTCGTCCTCGTGCTGTTCGTGGCGGGGCTCGTGGCGTTCGCGGCGTGGCAGGTCACCGCGGCCGTGGCCGGCTTCCGCTGGGTCTCCGGCGGCGAGCGCTTCCGCAAGCGGGTGGGCGCCGCGTCGAAGGCGATCGCGGTGCTCGCGATCGCGGTCGTCGCCGCGCGGACCGTCCTCGGCGACGCCGCGAGCGGCCGCGCCGGCCCGCAGCGTCTCGTCGCCTCGCTGCTCGCCCTCCCTGCCGGGAACCTGCTGGTGGGCGCCGTCGCGATCACCATCTTGGTGATCGCCGGCACCATGGTCTACACCGGGATCGCCCGCACCTTCATGGGCGACCTCATCGACGACCTGCCCACCTGGGCGCACCGGGCCGGGGTCGTGCTCGGCGCCGTCGGCAACATCGCCCGTGCCTTGGCGTTCGGCGCCGTCGGCGTGCTGTTCGCCGTCGGGGCCGTGCAGGCCGATCCCGAGCGCGTCGGCGGCCTCGACCAGGCCCTGCGCGCCGTCGTCGGACGCTGGCAGGGGGTGACACCCCTGGTCGCGATCTCGCTCGGCCTCGCGGCGTTCGGGCTCTACTGCGGTCTCGACGCCCGCTACCGCAGGGCCTACTAGGCGGCGGCGCGGGCCGCGAGCTTGTCGAGGCGCCGCGACGTCGGCCACTTGACGTGCGAGACCCAGCCGAGCTTCTCGAACAGCCAGATCGTGCGCGCCGAGATGTCGAGCTGCCCGCGGCCGACGCCGTGGCGGGCCGAGGTGGGGTCGGCGTGGTGCAGGTTGTGCCACGACTCGCCCATGCTCGGGATCGCGAGCAGCCAGACGTTCGTCGACCGGTCGCGCGCGCCCCACGGACGCTCGCCGACCAGGTGGCAGATCGAGTTCGTGGACCAGGCGACGTGGTGGGTCAGGCCGACCCGCACGAGGCTCGCCCAGAAGAACGCCGTGAGCGCGCCCCACCACGACCACGTCACCAGCCCGCCGATCAGCGGCGGCGCGGCGAGGCTCGCCACCGTCAGCCACGTGAAGGCGCGGTGAACGAAGCGCATGTCCGGGTCGGCGAGGAGGTCCGGGGTGAAGCGCTGCTGGTTTGTCAGCGAGCGCTCGAAGATCCAGCCCATGTGCGCGTGCCAGAAACCGCGCACGAGCGCCGCCGGCGAGGTGCCGAACGCCCAGGGCGAGTGCGGGTCGCCCTCCTTGTCGGCGAACAGGTGGTGACGCCGGTGGTCGGCGACCCAGTGCCGGATCGGGCCCTGGACGGCCATGCTGCCCGCGACACCCAGCGCGATCCGCAGGCCGCGGCGGGCGCGGAAGGCGCCGTGGGTGAAGTACCGGTGGAACCCGACGGTGACGCCGAGCATCGTCAGCACGTAGAAGCCGGCGGTCAGTCCCACGTCCAGCCAGCTCAGCCCCCAGCCCCAGGCGAGCGGGACCGCGGCGATCAGCGCGACGAACGGCACGAACGCGAACAGGTAGACCATGACGTGCGGCGCGATGTGGCGCTCGTGGTCGGAGAGGTCGCCCTGCGGGGCCGCAGGGCGGTCCACGGCGGGGCCGGCAACGGGGTCGACAGGCGGGTCGGCGGGGGGAGAGGCCGGACCGGACGTCATGCGGGGAAGCTCCCGAGGGGGCGGGCGGTCCTCGGCGACGGGCTCGTCGGCCGGAGGCGGACACGAAGCGGAGCGGAGCTGGACCATCGAAAGTTGAATGTGCGACTCCACCCTGACACGGCGTCCGGGATACCGAGCGCCGAGGCCCCGGGCCGTGGCACGAGCGCCCCACGAGGTTGGCCCGACGGACGCTGGGCGCTCACCCGGACGTCGCAGGCGCGCCCGATCACGCGCGCGCCGATGTGACGAGGTCGTCGTCCTCGCGGAGCTCGGTGATCACCGGCGGCGCCATGTCGCCACCCGCCGACACGTCCTTCTCGATCTCGGCGCGGAACCGGGCGAGGGCGTCGGTGTCACCGAACGCGAGCAGGACGAGGACCCGGTCCTCCTCGGACCGGAACACCCGGGCCTCCCGGCACTCGCGCGCCGGGCCGTCGTCGGCGAGGGACTCCTGGAAGGCCTGGCGGAAGTGGTCGAACCCCTCGGTGGGGAAGTCGACGAGGGCGTGCGCGGTCATCGGGCACCTCCTGCGGTCGGGAACGACCCGGGGTGCCCGATGGACACGCTGCCGAACTCGTGACTCAGCTCGCCGGTACGGCCGCGTACCCGGTAACGGCGAGCTCGAGGCGGCCGTCGCGCACCCGCGTGCGGAACGTCGGCTGCGGCGCGGTCGCGGGGCCGTGCACGACCGCGCCGTCGTCGAGCCGGAACACGCTCCCGTGCCACGGGCAGACGACGCACGGCGGGCCGTCCCCGTTCGTCACCCGGCCCTCGTGCAGCGGCGCCGAGGCGTGCGCGCAGCGGTCGGCGAGGGCGTGGACCTGCTCGCCGCGGCGGACGACGAGCACGCCGACGTCGCCGATGATCCGGCGCGTGGGCTCGCCCTCGGGCAGCTCGGCGACGGTGCCGACGTCGGTCCAGTCGCCGGGGCCGATGTGCGGGTAGCCCTCGGCGTGGTTGGCGCCCATGGCCTGGTGATAGGCCATGTGGCCGCCGAGGGCGGCGCCGGCGCTGCCGACGGCCAGGGCGGCCCAGCCGATCAGGGCGCCGCGCCCGCCCCGGCCGCGCAGACGGGCGACGAGGGAGGCGGCGTACCCGGCGAGCATCACCCCGTTCGCCGCGGCGTGGACGACGCCGACGCGCTGCTGCTCCTCGTGCCCGTCGGCGTAGTCGGCCCATCCGGCCGCGGCCGTCGGGACGGCCGAGACGAGCCCGAGGGCGATGAGCGCGGTCGCGGGGCGGCGAGTCCGGGGGACGACGTCGAGCACGCCCGCGGAGACGAAGCTGCCGAGCGAGAGCTGGGCGAGCATCGGGTGCAGCGGGTGGCCGAGCCAGACCCCGTGCAGCGCGTCCTTCACGTCCTGACGGCGCAGCACCTTGTGCACGGCGTCGCGCAGCGGCGCGGCGACCTTGTCGAGGGCGGGCGACTTGGCGAGGCGGTCGATGTCGTCGAACGGGCGCACGGGGGCCTCCGGGTGGTGGTGGTCCCCGGGTGTCGCCGATCACCGCCCGGCGGCAAACCCCTCCTCGAGCACGTACGGCGCGAGCGGCGGCTCGGCGAGCACGTGCGGGTAGAGCGCGACCTGGGCGCCGATCCCCGCGGTGTAGGTCGCGAGACGCCCCGGGAAGGTCACCGGGTCGACGCCCTCGTGGAACGGCGCGAGGCACACCGACCGGTCGACGCGCGCCGCGCGGGCCGGCCCGTCGTGGTCGAGCGCGTCCACCACCAGGGCGTACGCGACGGCGTCGAACGAGCCCATCGACAGGTGCTCGGCGACGTGGCCCGGGCAGACGTCGAACGTCGAGATGTTGGCGCGCCGGCCCTCGCCGGTGGTCAGCGCCGAGCTCGGGCGCGGACCCAGGTTGGGGGTGACGACCTCGTCGGTCGGGGTCCACATCTGGGTGTAGTCGATGCCGGCGAAGGTCTCGGTGCGCGAGTTCAGCGCGGTCGTGAACGCCGAGAGCGTCTGCTGCTGCCAGAACGCCGGCGCGCAGCCCGCGGCCGCGCACACCGGGTAGGCGTCGAGCGTGCCGTGGTTCGACGGGTCGATGCCGATCACCTCGGCCACCTGGTCCCGCGTGTCCGGCCAGAACCGCAGCGCCCAGCGGCCGATCATGCCGCCCTGGCTGAAGCCGACGACGGCCACGCGCTGACCGCTGCGCTCGTGCATCGCCCGGATCGCCGCGACGACGTACTCCGCGGAGACCTGGATGTCGCTCATCGCGTGGTTCGGCAGCGTGACCGTGCAGTACGGGCGGTCGTCGGCGGCGAAGGCGCGCTCGTAGTTCCAGGAGAAGTTCTCCTCGGCGGTCAGCGTCGTGCCCGGGATCAGCAGCACCGGCGGGCGCCGCGCGCCGTCGACCGACGCGGTGCAGTCCAGCGCGTCGGCGAGCTTCCCCTCGGCGACCCGCAGGGCCGGGCCCGGTCGGTCCAGCGGCGCGTACTCGCGCTCGGGCTGGGGGATCGGCAGCGGCAGCTGCGGACCGGGGTCGGCGATCGCGGGTGCCCCGAGCGCGACGAGCGCCAGCACCACGCCGGCCACGAGACCCCAGACCTTCATCGCGCGCCCTCCCGTCGAGGGCGACTCGATCAAGACACCCGGACGGACCAACGACGGGCGGTGCCGCGGGTCACGGCGAGGCGTCGGCCGGCGCGGTCGGGAGCGGGGTGACGACGCCCGCGGGCCGCCGCCGGGCCGAGGGGGCACCGAGGGCCCGCGAGATGCCGCGGGCCGCCGCGCGCACCGCGGGGACGATCATCCGCGGCTCCGCGCCCGCGCTGGGCACGACGACCGACAGCGACGCGACGACCCGCTCGTCCTCGCCGCGCACCGGGGCCGCGACCGACAGCGAGAGCAGGTCGACCATCCCGTCGCACACCGCCACGCCCTCGCGGCGCACGGCGGCGAGCGTGCGGCGCAGGTCCCCGGAGTCGGTGATGGTCCGCGGGGTGAGCGCGGGCAGCGGGCCCGCGAGCACCTCCTCCTGCACCGCGGGCGGCGCGAAGGCGAGCAGCACCTGCCCGACACCGGTGGCGTTCAGCGGCATCCGCCCGCCGACCCGGCTGAACACGCGGACCGCCTCGGGGTGCGCGAGCCGCTCGACGTAGACGACCTCGTGCCCGTCGCGCACCGCGAGCTGCACGTTCTGCCGGGTCGCCTCGTAGAGGTCCTCGAGGTAGGGCATCGCGCGTTCCCGCAGGCCCAGGCTGCGCGGGGCGAGCGCGCCGACCTCCCAGAGCCGCAGGCCGATCCGGTAGCGCCCGTCCTCGCCGCGCTCGAGCGCACCCCAGGCCGCGAGCTCGCCGACGAGCCGGTGCGCGGTCGAGAGCGGCAGCCCCGCGGTGCGGGCGATGCCCGAGAGCGTCAGCGACTCGGCCCCGGGGCCGAACGCGGAGAGGATCCCGAGAACGCGCTCGGTGACCGAGGGTCCGCTCTGACCGCCCTGCGTCGGGCTCACCGTGGCTCCTTCCGGTCACCGGAAGCTCGATTCTGGCACGGCGGGCCGAGCAGGCACCCTGGCCCGGGTGAGCGCACCCCAGCAGCCCGCGACGCAGCGGGAGGTCTCCGTCGAGATCGCCGCCGCCGCCGGCGCACCCCCGCGCCCCGACGGCCACCCCGACCGGGCCTACGCGCCGTACCGCAGCACCGCGCTGCGGTCGCCGCACCAGCCGCTGGTCGTCTCGCCGCCGAGCCTCACCGAGCTCGCCGCGCCGGTGTTCGGCGCGCGGGACGTCGCGCCGATCGAGGCCGACCTGACCCGCCACCACGCGGGCGAGCCGCTCGGCGAGCGGATCATCGTGACCGGCCGGGTGCTCGACGGGGACGGCCGTCCGGTGCGCAACCAGCTCCTCGAGATCTGGCAGGCCAACGCGTCCGGGCGCTACCGGCACGACGGCGACCAGCACCCGGCGCCGCTCGACCCGAACTTCACCGGCGGCGGGCGCGCGCTCACCGACGACGACGGCCGCTACCGCTTCGTGACGATCAAGCCCGGCGCGTACCCGTGGCGCAACCACACCAACGCCTGGCGGCCCGCGCACATCCACTTCTCGCTGTTCGGCACCGCGTTCACCCAGCGCCTGGTGACCCAGATGTACTTCCCGGGCGACCCGCTGTTCGGCCTCGACCCGATCTTCCAGTCGGTCACCGATGAGAAGGCCCAGCAGCGGCTGGTCGCGACCTACGACCACGACGTCACCCAGCCCGAGTGGGCCCTGGGCTACTCCTGGGACATCGTGCTCGACGGTGCCCACGCCACGCCGGAGGACCGCGACTGATGTCCGAGGTGACCCCCTCCCAGACCGTCGGCCCGTTCTTCGCGTTCGGCCTGCCCTTCGACGGCGGCGGCGACGTCGTCCCGACCGGCACGCCCGGCGCGATCACGCTGTACGGCACGGTGCGCGACGGCAGCGGCGCCCCGGTCCCCGACGCGCTGCTCGAGTTCTGGCAGGCCGGTCCGGACGGGCGTCTGCCGACCCGGCCCGGGTCGTTGCACCGCGACGGGCGCAGCTTCACCGGGTTCGCCCGCGTCCCGACCGACCGGGCCGGCGACTACCACCTGCGCACGCTGCGTCCGGCCGCGCCGACCGGCTCGCCGCACGCCCCGCACCTCGCGGTCACCGTGTTCGCCCGCGGCCTGCTGCACCACCTGTTCACCCGCGTCTACTTCCCGAACCACGTCGACGCGAACGCCGCCGACCCGCTGCTGGCGTCGCTGGACGAGGACCGCCGGGCCACGCTGATCGCGGTGCCCGACGGCGGCCCGACCGGCCCCGGCTACCGCTTCGACGTGCGCATGCAGGGCGCCGGCGAGACGGTCTTCCTCGACCTGTCGACGTACGCCACCGGCGAGCCGCCGGCCACCACCGAGACGCCGGCATGAGCGCTCCGGCGCCCGAGCGCACCCAGGTCGCGATCGTCGGGGGCGGGCCGGCCGGGCTGATGCTGGCGCACCTGCTGCGCCTGCGCGGGGTCGACTCCGTGGTGCTCGAGTCCCGGCCCCGCGACCGCGTCGAGACCCGCCAGCGCGCCGGCATCCTCGAGCACGGCACCGTCGAGGCCCTGCGCGAGGTCGGCGCCGACGCGCGGATGGACGAGCTCGGCATGCCCCACGACGGCTTCGAGCTGCGCTTCGCCGGCCGCGGCGTCCGCGTCGACATGCAGGAGCTCACCGGCGAGCGCGTCATGATCTGGGCGCAGACCGAGGTCACGAAGGACCTCATCGCGCTCCGGTTGGAGCAGGGCGAGCCGCTGGTGTTCGACGCCGAGGTGCTGACGGTCTCCGACGTCGAGACGGACAGCCCGTCGGTGCGCTACCGCCACGGCGGCGCCGAGCACGTGCTGCACGCCGACGTCGTCGTCGGCGCCGACGGGTCGTACGGGCCGTCGCGTCGCGCGATCCCCGAGCACCTGCTGCGCCGCTTCGAGCGCGTCTACCCCTACTCGTGGCTGGGGATCCTCGCCGACGTCGCGCCCTCGTCCCACGAGCTGATCTACGCGCGCGGCCGCACCGGGTTCGCGCTGGCCTCGATGCGCTCGCCGTCGGTGACCCGCGCCTACATCCAGGTGCCGAACGGGACCGACCCGCAGAGCTGGGCCGACGAGGCGATCTGGGACGAGCTCTCGGACCGTTTCGCGCTCGACGACCGGTCGTTCAGGCTGGCGCGCGGGCCGATCACCGACAAGTCCGTGACGCCGATGCGCAGCATGGTCACCGAGCCGATGCGCCACGGGCGGCTCTTCCTCGCCGGCGACGCCGCGCACATCGTGCCGCCGACCGGCGCGAAGGGCCTCAACCTCGCCGTCGCCGACGTGCGCGTGCTGGCCGAGGCGCTGGCCGAGTGGTTCGCGACCAAGGACGAGCGCCTCATCGACGCCTACTCGCCGTCGGTGCTGCGCCGCGTCTGGAGGGCCTCGCACTTCTCCTGGACGATGACCACGATGCTGCACGTCGACCCCGACGGCGACCCGTTCGACGAGCAGCTCGCCCTGTCCCACCTGCACCACATCGAGACCTCGGAGTCGGCGCGCCGCGCGCTGGCGGAGAACTACCGGGGCCTCGCGCTCGGCGCCGTGTAGCGGCCCTAGGCTGCGGCTCCCGACGATCTCCAGACCCGGGGGTACCGCATGGGCGACCGGCTGATCTTCCAGCTGGGCACCAACAACTGGCAGCGCGACGGGGAGTTCGCCCCCGGCTCGGGGATCCTCCACGAGGCGCACCACCGCGCCTACAACGAGCTGCCCGGCGTGCGCTGCTACTCGATGTATCCCTCGCGGGTCCAGCGCACCCGCCCGGGCGAGGACGACGTGCGTGTGTTCGCCCTCGACCACGACATCCCGATCTGCGAGTCGATCTCCCCGGTCAGCAGCTACCGGTGGCACGCGATGCCTCCCGAGGAGGTCGCCGCCTACCGGGCGCGCCTGACCGCCGAGGTCACCGCGTTCATCGACGACGTCGAGGCCGCGACGGGCGACGAGTTCGGCCTCGCCATCGCCCACCACGCCTTCATGAACGCGGTGGTGATGCGCGACGTCATCCGCGCGCGCGTCCAGGCCGGCCGGCCGCGCATCCCGCTCGTGGACTTCGCGCACGGCACCGAGCTCAAGATGTACGTCCACGAGCAGCGCGGGGAGAACCCGGCCGAGTTCCCGTGGCGGTTCCTGCCGTTCATGCAGGAAGAGAAGATCTTCGACTGGTCGGCGGGCCCGGAGCACGGCGTCGACGTCGTCGCCTCGATCTCGTCCGAGCAGATCGACGCGTTCGCCTCGGTCTTCCCGGAGTTCCCGCGCGAGCGGATCGTGCTCTCGCACAACGGCTACAACCAGGACGTCTTCCACCCGGCGCCCGAGACGTACGCCGACCGCGAGCGCGTGCTCGCCGGCTTCACGACGCAGCCGCCGCCGGGTGCCGCGCGCGGACCGGAGGCCGTGGCGCCCGAGGGCGGGTTCGACGCCGTCGTCGCCTTCGTCGGCAAGTTCGCCGACTGGAAGCGCCTCGACGCGCTGCTGCGGGCGGCCGCGTCGTACGAGCGAGGGGACCAGCGAGTCCTGACCCTCGTCGCCGGCTCCGGTCCGGTCGAGGAGCAGGTCAAGATGCACGAGCTCGCCGCCGAGCTGGGCCTCGAGCGGACCTACTTCCTCGGGCCGCGCCCGCAGGACGAGCTCGCCACGATCTTCGCCTGCGCCGACGTCGGCGTGTTCCCGTCCTACCGCGAGCCGTTCGGCCTGGTGTTCCTCGAGTGCATGGCGTGCGGGACGCCGGTGATCGGCGCCGACTCGGGCGGACCGCGCGACTTCGTCACCGACGCGGTCGGCACGCTCGTGCCCGAGACCGACGACCGGCAGGCGCTCGCCGACTCCCTGGCCGCCGCCGTGCAGCGCTCGTTCGACGAGGGCTGGAAGCAGGCCAAGGGCGGCGAGGCCGCCCGCTACGCGCGCGACGGGTTCAGCGTCGTCAAGCAGGTGTCGGACCTGCTCACCGAGGTGGACCGGCTGACGGCGGGCTGAGGGTGAGCGAGGGACTCCCTGGCTGCGTGGGCGCAGCGAGGGCGTCCCTCGCTCCCTTCAGACCTGCGTGACCCGGTCGACGACTGCCGAGGTCGCGACCATCGTCGTCAGCCGCGCGACGCCCGGGAGGCGCGCGAGGGTGCGGCGCAGCAGCACGTCGAGGGCCTCGACGTCGGCGACGTCGACGCGCATCAGGTAGTCGACGTCCCCGGTGACGTGGTGGCAGCTCACGAGGCCCGCCAGGTCGAGGACGTGGCGCTCGAAGCGGCCGACGGTGTTCGTCGTGTGGTCGACGAGCGTCACCGCCAGGTGCACGACGAGGCCCCGGTCGACCGCGATCGGGTCGAGCACGGCCCGGTAGCCGCGCACGACCTCCTCGCTCTCGAGGCGTCGCAGCCGCCGTTGCGCCGACGACGCGGAGATCGACACCGCCTCCGCGAGGTCGGCGATGCTCGACCGTCCGTGGTCGGCGAGGTGGTCGAGGATGCGGCGATCGACGCGGTCGAGGGCCGGTTGGGCGGATCGTGCACGCTGCGGCGCGGTCATGGGTCGATGATGCGCTTCGGCGGCCCTCGGGGTCGAAGATCGCCCGACATCGCCCACCCTCGCGCGCGCATCGTGGAGGCATGACGGGAGGCATGTCGCGCCGCACGGCGCTCGCAGCGATGACGTTCGCCTGCGCGGGGTGGGCCGCGGTGTTCGTGGCCCCGGAGCTGGCGCCGCTCGCGCCCGCCCTGCTGCTGGCCATGGGGCGGTTCGTGGCGTTCGGGGTGGTGTCGCTGCCCCAGCTCCCCGCCGTCCTGCGCGCGGACATCCCGTGGGGCCGCGTCGCCGGGCACGCCGTCACCGGCTCGCTGCTGTACTTCGCCCTCGTCGCGCTCTCGGTCCGGCTCGCGGGCCCGACCATCGCCGTCGCGACGATCGGGCTCGTGCCCGTGGTGATGGCGCTGCTCTCCAACAAGCGGGGGCTGGTCGGCGTGCGGGCGCTGCTGCCGGCGCTGGTGCTCGTCGGCGTCGGGCAGGTGCTCGTGCACCTCAGCCCCGTGCCCGGGCCGGGCGGGACGTCCGCGGTGATCGGCACGGTGCTCGCGCTCGTCGCCGTCGCCTCCTGGAGCTGGTACGGCCTCGACTCGCACCGCCTGCTCGCCGCGCGCCCCGACCTCGGCCCGGTGCTCGCCGGCGCCCAGGGACTCGCGGCGGGCGTGCTGGCCCTGCCGGCGGCGATCTGGCTGCTCGCGACCGAGGGCGTGCCCGCCCAGCCGGTGCGCGCGCTGCTCGTCGTGCTCTTCCTCGGGCTGGTGTCGTCGTGGCTCGCGGTGCGGGCGTGGCACGCCGCCGCCGCGCGGCTCTCGCCGGTACTGGTCAGCCAGCTCATGGCGCTCGAGACCGCGTGGGGCTTCGTGTTCGCGGCCCTGCTCGCGGGCGCCCTGCCCGGTCCGGTGGCCCTGATCGGCGAGGTGGCCCTGGTGGCCGGCGTCGCCCTCGCGGTGGTCGCCGACGGGCGCCGGGAGCGGGCTCTCGCGGCCGATCACGGCGCGCCCGGCTCGTCGGCGAGCACCGCCCGTGCCACCCGCAGCGCCGCGTCGCGGATGCGCGACGAGCGCGCGTCCTCTGCCGAGGAGTGCGCGACGGCCTCGAGCAGCGCGCACACCTCGAACCCGGCGTAGTCGCCGGCGAGGCCGGCGTAGCGACCGATCGCCACCCGCCGCCGGAGCACGGCGGCGGCGCGGTCGATGGTCTCGGCGTCGAGACGCGCGCGGGCGCGTCGGTGGTCGACGGAGGACATGGGGCTCCCCTCGGGCAGGACCGGCACACGGCTGATCAGCAGCGCCGCGGGGGAAGCGCGACACCACCGATTCTGCCCGCGACCCCCGACAGCGCCGACCCCTCGCGCGCTCCGCGCGGAGCGAGGGAGCCCCTGGGTGCGTGGCACGCAGCGAGCGAGTCCCTCGCTCCCGCCACGCGCGCCGTCAGCCCACCGGCCAGCGCACCACCAGGCGCGTGCCGCCGTCCGGTGACGTCGTGGCGCGGGTCGTGCCGTGGCGGCCGGCGACGAGGCGTCCGACCAGCGCGAGGCCCAGCCCGCTCCCCTCGCCCGCGTCGGGCTGCAGGCGGGTGAAGCGGTCGAAGACCCGCTCCCGCTCGTCGGGCGGGATGCCGGGGCCGTCGTCGTCGACGAGCAGGCGCACCCACCGCCCGGCGGGCACGACCGACACGTGCACCACGGTCGCGGCGTGCCGCCGGGCGTTGGCGAGGACGTTGTCGAGCACGATCGCCACCTCGGCCGGCGTCGCGGCGACCGTCACGGGCATCGGCGCCCACAGGGTCATCGCGACCGCCGGCTCCTCGGGCAGGCGGGTGAACGCGTCGCCCACGGCGTCGACGAGGCCCACCGGCCGGGCGGGCATCCGCTCGCCGGCGTCGGCGCGCGCGAGCGCCAGCAGGTCGCCGACCAGGCCGGACAGCCGCTCGGCCTCCCGCGCCACCGACGTCCAGGTCTCGTCGGGCGGAGCCTTCTCCGGGTGGGCGACGGCGACGTCGGCCTGGGCGCGCAGGGCGGCGATGGGGGAGCGCAGCTCGTGGGCGGCCTCGCTGGTGAACCGCTCGAGGCGGGCCACGGCGTCGTCCCGGCGGGCCAGGAGCCCGTTGATCTCGACGGCGAGGGCGGCGAGCTCGTCGCGCGCGGGCGGCACGGGCAGGCGCTCGCCGGGCGGCAGCGCCGCCGCCGCGGTCCGCATCCGGCCGACCGGCCGCAGGGCCAGGCGCGCGGCGGTCCACGTCGCGGCGACGACGGCGAGCGCCCCGAGCAGGGCGGTGACCACCAGCCCGCGGGCACCGTCGGCGAACAGGGCGGCCGCGCCGACGAGGTCGCGCGAGGCGAGGACGAGCCGCGGGGACCCGTCGGGCGCCGGCACCGGCACGGCGACCCAGCGCTGCGGCCCGTCCGGCCCGCCCGGCGTCGTCACCGGCTCCCCGGCACCGAGCCGGCGCACGGCGTCGGCGTCCACCGGGCGCGGACCGCGGCCGTCGACCGGCGCGCCCGCGACGTCGGTCACCCGCACCCCCGGCGGCACCGCCGTGCCCGCCGCGACGGCCGACGCCGCCCCGAGGGCCCGCTCGGTCAGCGCGGCGTCGCCGCTGGTCAGCGCCGCCGAGAACAGCAGCTCGCCCGCCACCCGGCCGAGCGCGAGCAGCGCGGCGACGGTCACGATCCCCACGACGAGGGTGATCCGCGTCTGCAGCGAGCGCCGCGCCCACCAGCCGGACCGCGCCCACGAGCCGGACCGCGCCCACGAGCCGGACCGCGCCCACCAGCCGGACCGCCTCACCCGGCCCCCAGGCGGTAGCCGCGCCCGCGCTCGGTCAGGACGAGATCGCCCGCGCCGACCGCGGCGAGCTTGCGGCGCAGGTAGCCGACGTAGACCTCGACGACGTTGCGGCTGACCGACCCGCCGCCGCCCCACACGGCCGTGAGCAGCTCGTCCTTCGTCACCACCCCGGCCGGGTGCAGCGCGATCGCGTAGAGCAGCGCGAACTCGCGCTCCGAGAGCTCGACCTCGCGGCCCGCCCACGTCGTCGACCGCGACGTCGGGTCGAGACGCAGCGCGCCGCGCTCGACCCGCGCCGTCGCGGGCCCCGAGCGGCGCAGCATCGCCCGCAGCTGGGCGACGAGCACGACGAACGAGAACGGCTTGACGAGGTAGCCGTCGGCGCCGAGGTCGAGCCCGTCGGCCTGGTCGACCTCGCCGTCCTTCGCCGAGAGCAGCAGCACCGGCGTCGCGACGCCCTCGCTGCGCAGCGCCTCGAGCACCCGGTAGCCCGACATCCCCGGCAGCATGATGTCGAGGACCACGGCGTCGTACGCGCCGGTCGCCGCCTCGCGCAGGCCGGCGGGACCGTCGGCGACGGCGTGCACCTCCATGCCCTCGGCGCCCAGCCCGCGGGTCAGGGCGTCGCGCACCCCGAGCTCGTCGTCGACCACCAGCACCCTCGGCACGCCACGACCGTAGGCCGCCGGGACGACGGGTGCGGCGACACGCACCTCGGCGCGCGCTCGGGGTGCACCACGACGCTCCTGATCACGGGCCTCGGGGCGTGGGCCCGAGGTCCGCGGTGATCAGCAGGCGGAAGGGCACCTCGCGGGCGGGCTTCGCGGTGCCCATCGGCCTGCTGACCATGGGGCGTGCGCCGGGGTGGTGATCAGGGGGCGACCACAGGCACCTCCGCGGGCGCGCAGGGTGCACCACGACGCCCCTGATCACCGGCTCAATGGGTGTCAGGGATGTGTCCGGTACGCCTCGGTCCCGAGATCGCCGCAGGTGCTCCGGGAACCACGTCAGATGGGGTCGGAGGAGCACCCGGAGCGATCTTGGGGCGCCCGGCGGGCGCGGACGATGGGCGCGGAGACCACGGGCGTTCCCACGCACCTCCCCGTGCGCTCGGCGCACCACGACGCTCCTGATCACCACGCCGAGCCGCCGACGCTGAGACCGTCTCAGCAACCGGCGACCACGATGGGGTCATGGGACGCAGGAAGTGGGTCGGGGCAGGGCTCGGGGCCGGGCTGGTGGCCGCCGTCGGGGTGGGGCTCGTGGTGGCGCCGGCTGGGGCCGCCGCGGCGCCGGTGCTGCCGCCGATCAGCCCGGAGGACCTCGTGTCCTCGGTGATGACCGCGCAGCGCGGCCCGCTGGCCGGCGAGGTCGAGGTCGACAACGCCCTCGGGCTGCCCGCCGTCCCCGGCGCGCCCCAGCTCGCGAACGGCACGTCGACGATCCGCGTGTGGTCCGGTGGCGAGGGCCGCGGCCGGGTCGCGATCCCGTCGCCGGACGGCGAGCGCACGCTCGTCTCCGACGGGACGACGCGCTGGGCGTACGACTCGCAGGACCGCACGGCGACGCGCTCGCCGGCCGGCGACCACCAGGGTCCGCCCGAGGGTGCCCCGGGCCAGGACCAGGACCCGACCACCGCGGCCACCCAGGCCATCGCCACCCTGCGCCAGACCAGCACCGTCGCGGTCGACGGCACGGCCGAGGTCGCCGGGCGCGCCGCGTACCAGCTGGTGCTGACGCCGCAGCCCACCGAGCGCACGCTGCTGCGCGAGGTGCGGGTCGCCGTCGACGCCGAGACGCGCCTGCCGCTGCAGCTCACCGTGCTCGCGCAGGGATCGGCCGAGCCGGCGCTGCAGGTCGGCTTCTCCGAGATCACCTACGGTCCGCAGGACCCGTCGCTGTTCACCTTCACCCCGCCGCCCGGGACGACCGTGCGCGACGGCCAGGACGGGGGTCGACCCGACGGGCAGCAGGGCCGCCCCGAGGGCGAGCGCCGCACCGTCGGCGACGGCTGGGACACGGTGATCGTCGGCCGCGCGCCCGCCCGTGAGGGCGGGGAGCAGCAGCAGCGTCCCGAGGGCGCGCCGGACCTCTCCGCGCTCGGCACCCCGGTCAGCGGCCCGTGGGGCAGCGGGCGCGCGATCACCACGGCGGTCGCCACCGTGATCGTCACCGACGACGGCCGGATCGCGGCGGGCGCGGTGCCGCAGCAGGTGCTCACCGAGGCCCTCGCGCAGTGACGGCGGCGACCTCCCGCCCGTCGACGTCGCAGGCGCCCGCGCCGCCGGACGCCACGGTCGCCGCCCGGGTCCGTGGCCTGCGCAAGACGTTCGGGTCCACCGTCGCGATCGACGACGTCGACCTCGACGTCCCCGCCGGCGCCGTGCTCGGGATGCTCGGGCCGAACGGGTCGGGCAAGACCACGCTGATCCGGATGCTGCTCGGGCTCACGCGCCCGACCGCCGGGACGGTGGAGCTCCTCGGGCACGGCGGCGACGACCTCGCGGCGGCGCTGCCCGACGTCGGGGCGCTCGTCGAGGGCCCCGGCTTCCACCCGTTCCTCTCCGGGCGCGACAACCTGCTGCGCTGCGCCGCCACCGAGCCCCGCCTCGACGGCGACCTGCGCGGCCCCGTCGACGCGGCTCTCGAGCGCGTCGGGCTCGCCGACGCCGCCCGCCGGCGCTACCGCGGCTACTCGCTCGGCATGAAGCAGCGCCTCGGGCTCGCGGCGGCGCTGCTCGTGCCGCGCCGGCTGGTCGTGCTCGACGAGCCCACCAACGGGCTCGACCCCGCCGGGACGCGCGACGTGCGCCGGGTGGTCGCCGACCTGCGCGACGCCGGCGCGACGGTGCTGCTCTCGTCGCACCTGCTCGCCGAGGTCGAGGCCGTGTGCACCCACGTGGCCGTGCTGCAGACCGGCACGCTGCTGGTGTCCGGCGAGCTGCGCGCGCTGCTCGACGCGGACACCGGCGGGCTGGTCGTCAGCACGCCGGACGTCGACGACGCCATCCTGGCGCTGCGCGAGGCCGGGGCGCCGTCGTACCGCGCCGACGGCGGCGTGGCCGTCCCGCCGGGCTCGCTCGAGGCGCCCGAGATCGTGGCGGCGCTCGTCGGGGCCGGGGTCGCCGTGTGGGAGGTCCACCGCCGGCGCGCCCACCTCGAGGAGCTCTTCGCCCGCCTGACCGAGGAGGACGCGTGACCACGGCCGTGCCGACCCGCACCAGCGCGCCGCTCGGACGGCTCGCCGCCGCCGAGGTCCGCTGGGTCCTGCGCCGCCCGCGCACGCTCGTGCTGCTCGCCCTGCTGGGGCTGATCCCGGTCGCGCTCGGCATCGGGATCGCGCTCACCGGCGGGCCGGGTGCCGGCGAGGACGGCGACGGGCCCGGCCTCGTCGCGGCGGTGGCCGGCAACGGGCTGGTCCTGCCGATCGCCGCCCTCGGGCTCGCGCTGGCGCTGCTGCTGCCGCTCACGGTGGCCACCGCGTCCGCCGACGCCCTCGCCGGCGAGGCCTCCCACGGCACGCTGCGGGGCCTCCTGCTGGCGCCCGTCGGCCGGGGCCGGCTGGTCGTCATGAAGGCCGCCGGCGTGCTCGCGGTCGCCGTGCTGGCCGTTGTCGTCGTCGCGGTCGTCGGCGTGATCACCGGGATGGTCGTGGTCGGCGGCCCGAGCGGCACCCTGATCACCCTGTCCGGCACCACGCTCGGGCTCGGCGAGGCGCTCGGGCGGGTCGCGCTCGTCGCCGGCTGGACGATCGGCCAGCTCCTCGCGGTCGCCGCCGTGGCGCTCGCGATCTCGTCGTTCACCGAGCACCCGCTCGTCGTGCTCGCGGCCGTGCTCGGCGGGCTGATCGTCTTCGGGGTGCTGGCCGCGATCCCGTCGCTCGAGTGGCTCCAGCCCCTGCTGCTGACGACGGGCTGGGGCGCGGGCACCGACGCCCTGCGCGACCCGCTGCCGCTCGACGGCCTGGCCTCGAGCTCGCTGCGGGCGCTGGTCTACCTCGTCCTCGGCGTCGCCGTGACCGTCGTCCGGATGCGGCGCCGCGACGGGTAGGTCAGACGAACGCGGCCCGGTGCTCGTGCGCCCACTGCGCGAAGGTGCGCCCCGGCTTCCCGAGCAGCGGCTCGACGTCGTGCACCGGCTGGGGCACGCCGTCGGAGGCCGACCACAGGTGCAGCAGCGAGTCGGCGATCCACGGCGGGGCCCAGCGGCCCATCCGGTCGCGGTACTCCTGGTCGGTGAGCGCCCGGAGCTCGACCTCGCGGCCCACCTCCGCGCCGATGATCGCGACCTGCTCGCGGAAGGACAGCGACTCCGGGCCGCTGAGCGGACGGGCGCTGCCGCGCGCGTCCCCGCCGGTCAGGGCGCTGACGGCCACGTCGGCGATGTCGTCCTCGTGGATCGGGGTCACGTGGCTGTCGGGCCGTGGCAGCTCGACGACCCCGGCGCGCACGCCGTCGGTCCAGTCGAGCGTGTTGGTCGCGAACGCCCCGGGGCGCAGGAACGTCACCTCCACGCCGACGTCGTGCCAGGGCGCCTCGGCCGCGCGGTGCATCGCGCCGATCCGGTCGTCCGGGTCCGCCTCGAGGGACGAGAGCGAGGACAGCAGCACGACGTGGTCCACGCCGGCGGTGCGCGCGGCGTCGGCGACCGTGGGGGCGTCGCCGGAGGCGTAGAGGAACACCTGGTCGGCGCCCGCGAACGCGGCGGCGAGCGACGCGGGCTCGGCGAGGTCGAGCGTGACGCCGGTGACGCCCTCGGGCAGGTCGAGCAGTGACGGGTCGCGTCCCGACGCGCGCAGCTCGGCGGCGGGGACGCCGGCGGCGAGCAGGCCGTCGAGGACGGCGCGGCCGACACGGCCGCGGGCTCCGGTCACGAGGATCATGCGGGCACCTCTCCCACGAACGTTGTTCGTAACGAACACCGTACGCGACGAACGTCGTTCGTCAACTAGACTCCGGTGATGCCCGTCAGCCCGCGCACCCGCCCCGCGAAGGCCGCGCTGAGCCGCGAGGCCGTCGTGGCCGCGGCGCTGGACGTCGTGGACGAGGTCGGGTTCGAGGCGGCGAGCATGCGCCGGGTCGCCACGGCGCTCGAGACGGGGCCGGCGTCGCTCTACGTCTACGTCGCCGACCGTCGCGAGCTCATGGCGGCCGCCCACGACCTCGCGCTGGCCGACGTCGAGGTGCCGACCGCGGGCGACTGGCGTGCCCGCCTCGAGCTCCTGGTCACCCGCACCGTCGCCGCGCTCGCCGCGCACAACGACCTCGCGACGGCCGCGATCGCGGCGGTCCCGCTCGGCCCGCACTTCCTGCGCCTCAACGAGGAGATGCTGCGCCTGCTGCGCGAGGGCGGGGTCGACGACGCGGCGTGCGCCTGGGCGATCGACCTGCTCGTCCAGTACATCGCCTCCGCGGCGCTCGAACAGGCGGCGTGGAACCGGGCGCAGCGGGAGACACGGGCCACCGAGGAGGCGATGGGCGCGGACTTCGTCGGGCGCCTCGACGCGGTCTACGCCGGGCTCGACCCCGCCGCGTTCCCGACGATCACCGCCCTGCGCGGTCTGCTGACCGCCGGCGGGGGCGACGAGCGCGACGCGTGGAAGCTGCGGGTGATCGTCGACGGGCTGCTCGCGCAGAGCCGGACCCCGGGGTAGGCGCGCGCCGCCGGTCCGAGGTGCCCATGATGGGCGCCATGACGACCCTGCTGGCGGCGCTGCTCGACGGGGCGCTCGACGACCCCGAGGCGATCCGGGTCGGCGACGTCGCGATGACCGGTCCCGAACTGCTCGGCGCGGCGGCCGTCGTCGCCGACCAGATCGTCGAGCGTCCCGACGAGGGCCCGGTCGCGGTGCTCGCCGAGCCGACCGCGCAGACCGTCGTCGCGATGGTCGGCGCCCTGCTCGCCGGCGTGCCCGTCGTCCCGGTGCCGCCCGACACCGGGCCCGGCGAGCGCGGCCACGTGCTCACCGACTCCGGCGCGTCGCTCTGGATCGGCGAGCGGCCGCCCGAGGTCACGCTGCCCGTGCGCAAGGTCGACCTCCGGCAGCGCAGCGGCGACCAGACCCGCGAGGCCCCGAACGACGGGCCCGCGCTGATCCTCTACACGTCGGGGACCACCGGCGCGCCCAAGGGCGTGCTGCTCTCCCGGGCCGCGATGGCCGCCGGGCTCGACGGGCTCGCCGACGCCTGGGACTGGACCGCGGACGACACGCTCGCCCACGGCCTGCCCCTGTTCCACGTGCACGGGCTCGGTCTCGGGGTGTTCGGCGCGCTGCGGATCGGGTCGCGGCTGGTCCACGTCGGGCGCCCGAAGCCCGAGCTCTACGCGGCCGCCGTCCGCGACCACGGCGCCACCCTGCTGTTCGGGGTGCCGACGATCTGGTCGCGCATCGCCGCCGACCCGGACTCCGCCGGGGCCCTGCGCCCGGCGCGCCTGCTCGTCTCCGGGAGCGCCCCGCTGCCCGTGCCCGTGTTCGAGCGCGTGCGGGAGCTCACCGGCCAGGCGCCGGTCGAGCGGTACGGGATGAGCGAGACCATGATCACCCTGTCGGTCCGGGCGGACGGTGAGCGCCGCCCGGGCTGGGTCGGGCAGCCCGTCGCCGGCGTCTCGACGCGCATCGTGTCGACCGACGAGGAGAACGAGGGCGAGCTGCTCCCGCACGACGGCGAGACGATCGGCGAGCTCCAGCTCCAGGGCCCCGGCCTCTTCACCGGCTACCTCGGCCGGCCCGAGGCGACCGCCGCGACCTGGACCGACGACGGGTGGTTCCGCACCGGCGACGCCGCGGTGATCGACGCCGGCGGCTACCACCGGATCGTCGGGCGGCGCAGTGTGGACCTGATCAAGACCGGCGGCTACCGCGTCGGCGCCGGCGAGATCGAGACCGCGCTGCTCGAGCACGTGGGCATCAGCGAGGCGGCGGTGGTCGGCGAGCCCGACGACGACCTGGGCCAGCGGATCGTCGCCCACGTCGTGGTCAGCGGCGACCCGATCGACCCCGACGAGGTCATCGCCTTCGTCGCCGACCGCCTCTCCGCCCACAAGCGCCCCCGCGAGGTCCGCGTCGTCGACGCCCTGCCCCGCAACGCGATGGGCAAGGTCCAGAAGGCCCGGCTCTAGGTATGTGAGCGGTTTCTGCCCCTATAGGGCCGGAAACCGCTCACATGGGACGGCGAGCGCGCAGGACGGCGTCGTACGGGAAGCCCGGGCGCCCGTCGGGCTGGACGCCGGTGCGTGCGCGGCGCTCGGCGACCTCGATCGTCCAGCCGGCCAGGGCGTCCCCGAGCTCGGCGACGAGCTGGTCGGCGGTCGCGAAGAACTCCGGCGGGTGGTGGTGCGCGAACTCCTCGGGCATGCCCTCCGGGTCGTGCCCGACGAGCAGCAGCCGCCCGCCCGGGGCCACGGCGCCGGCGAGCCCCGCGAAGATCGGCGCGCGCACGTCGGTCCACAGCTGCATGAAGTGCGCGGTGACGAGGTCGTACGTCCCGGGGACCGGGTCGTGGAGGACGTCGACCCGCGCCGTCGTCACCCGCTCGGCGAGGCCCTCGGCGGCGGCGCGCGCCGCGACCCGGTCGAGGCCGACCTGCGAGACGTCGATCGCCGTGACCCGCCACCCGCGCGCGGCGAGCCACACGGCGTCGCCGCCCTCGCCGCTGCCGACGTCGAGCGCCGTGCCGGGCGCGAGGTCGGCGATCTCCTGGACCAGCACGGCGTTGGGCTCGCCGCTCCAGATCTTCTCGGAGCTCCGGTAGCGCTCGTCCCAGAACGCGGCGGTGAACTGGTCGTGCGTGCTCATGCGGCTCCCTCGTCCTGACCGGCCCGGTGACGCGCGACGGCTCGCGCGATGTCCTCCTCGACGAGGTCGGCGTTGATGCGCGCGCCCGCGAGGGTGCCCTCCGCGGCCGCGGCGACGACCTGCGCGGACAGGTTGCTGACATTGCCCGCGACCCAGACGCCCGGCGCCTCGGTCAGCCCGGTGGCGTCGACGGTGGCGACGTAGCGCCCACCGATGGGGTGGTCGAGGACCTGGACACCGAGGTCCTCGAGCACCGCGCTGCGGGCGACGAAGCGCGGTCCGACGACGAGCGCCTGGCGGGCGACGACCCGGCCGTCGGCGAGGCGCGCGCCGACCAGGCGACCGTCGGCGATCTCGAGGCCGGTCACCTCCTCGTCGATCACGGCGACGTCCAGCGCCGCGAGCTGCTCCGCCTCCTCGGCGGTGAGCGGGGGAGCCTGGTGGCGCAGGTAGACGAGATCGTCGGTGAGCTGGGAGAAGAGCTTCACCTGGTGGAGGGCGTTCGGTCCGGTGCCGAGCACCGCGACGGCCCGGTCGCGCACCTCCCAGCCGTGGCAGTACGGGCAGTGCAGCACGTCGTGGCCCCACAGCTCGCGGACGCCGGGCAGGTCGGGCAGCTCGTCGACGAGCCCGGTGGCGACGAGCAGCCGGCGCGCGTGCAGCGTGTCGCCGGCGGCGGTGTCGACGGCGAACAGGTCGCCGGCACGACGGGCGGCCACGGCGCGCCCGGACCGGATGTGGCCGCCGTACGACTCGACCTCGGCGCGCCCGAGGCGCACCAGCTCGGCGGGCGGCAGGCCGTCGCGGGTGAGGAACGCGTGCACGCCGTCGGCGGGGGCGTTGCGGGGCTCGCCGGCGTCGAGGACGAGCACCGAGCGGCGGGATCGGGCGAGGGTCAGGGCGCCGGACAGGCCGGCCGCGCCGCCCCCGATGACGAGGGTGTCGAGGGGTTCGTCGGTCATGTCCCCACCGTGCTCCGCGGCCCGGCGCGCGGCGAGGATTCTTGCCAGGATGGCAAGCGTGACCGACGTGCTCGACGACCTGGGCGCCCGCCTCGCGACCCGCCGCCGCCGCGAGGGGCTCGGCCTCGCCGAGCTCTCCGAGCGCACCGGGATCTCCACCAGCACCCTCTCGCGCCTCGAGCACGGCGGGCGGCGCGCCACCCTCGAGCTGCTCCTGCCGCTGGCGACGGTCTACGGCACCGGCATCGACGAGCTGATCGGGATCCGCGAGGCGACACCGGCCCGCGACGAACCGGTCTCGCGCACCGAGGACACGGTCATGTACCGGCTGTCGCGCAGCCCCGGCCAGCCCGCGGCGTACAAGTTCGTGTTCTCCCCGGCGCGGAGAACCCCGCCCGCCGAGCTGCCCACCCACCTGGGCTGGGAGTGGGTCTACGTCCTCGCCGGGCGGCTGCGCGTGATCAACGGCGACGACGACCTCGTCCTGCGCCCGGGCGAGGCCACCGAGATCGACACCCGCCGTCCGCACTGGCTCGGCAGCACGGGCGACGGTCCCGTCGAGGTGCTGGCGCTGTTCGGACGCCAGGGCGAGCGCGTGCACATGCGAGGGGCTCCGCCCAGGTGAGTGGAATGGGCGGCCCTGGCGACCCATACCACTCACGTGGGCGCAGCCCATCTCGAACGATTCCGCTCGCTCACACCGGTGGCCTGTCGCACGGTGGAGAAACGGTGCGTGCTGACCGTTCTACGATCCGCGCATGACATCGGCGGAGCTGGACGACGAGGCGCCGGAGGAGCTCACCCTGGCGGGGGAGTTCGACGCCCCGACGCGCGAGCAGTGGCGCGAGCTGGTCGCCGGGGTGCTGGCGAAGTCGGGCCGCGAGGTCTCCCCGGAGGAGGCCGAGGCGGCGATCGCGACGATCACCGACGACGACATCACGATCGCCGGGCTCTACGCCGCGGAGGACGCGCCGGACGTGGACACCGGCGTGCCCGGGCTGCCGCCGTTCGTGCGCGGCGCGCGGCCGGAGGGCCAGGTCGCCGACGGGTGGCTGGTGCGCCAGCGCCACGCCTTCGCGCGCGACGCGAACCTCGAGGACGCCCACGACGTCCTCATGGCCGAGCTGGAGAACGGCGTCTCGTCGCTCTGGCTCGTGCTCGGTGACGCCGGCGGCCCGCCCGTCGACGCGCTGCCGACCCTGCTCGACGGCGTGTTCGTCGACCTCGCGCCGATCGCCCTCGAGGCCGGTCGCGACACCCCGGACGCCGCCGCCGCGCTGCTGCGGTTCGCCGAGCAGGCCGGGTCCGGGGCCATCGGCGGGTCGCTCGGCTACGACCCGCTGCTCGACCGCACGCAGGGCGGGCCGGCGCTGGACGAGGCGTACGAGAACGGCCTCCTCGAGCACGCCAAGGCCGCCGCCCAGAGCCACCCCGACCTGCGCACGGTCGTCGCCGACGCCCTGCCCTACCACCGCGCCGGCGGCAGCGACGCCCAGGAGCTCGGGGCCGCCCTGGCCGCCGGGGTGCACGCGCTGCGGGTCCTGACGCACGCAGGGCTCACCACCGACGAGGCCTTCGCGCGCATCGAGTTCCGCGTCGCCGCCACCGCCGACCAGTTCGCCACGCTCGCCAAGCTCCGCGCCGCGCGCCGCTGCTGGGAGCGCATCGGGAGCGTCAGCGGCGCCTCCGAGAGCGCCCGCGCCATGCACCAGCACGCCGTCACGAGCCCGGCGATGGTCACCCGCCGCGACCCGTGGGTGAACATGCTGCGCACCACCGTCGCGGCCGTCGGCGCCGGGCTCGGCGGGGCGGGCGCCGTCACCGTGCTGCCCTTCGACAGCGAGCTGGGCCGCCCCGACGAGGCCGCCCGGCGCCTGGCGCGCAACACCCAGGCACTGCTGCTCGAGGAGTCGCACCTCGCCCACGTCATCGATCCGGCAGGCGGCTCCTGGTACGTCGAGTCGCTCACCGACGCGCTGGCCCACGCCGCGTGGGAGGAGTTCACGCGCATCGAGCGCGACGGCGGGATCGAGGCCGTCCTCGACGACGGGAGCCTGCTCGCCCGCCTCGACGCGACGTGGGAGCAGCGCGCGACGCGCATCGCCCGGCGCAAGGACCCGATCACCGGCGTCAGCGAGTTCCCGAACCTCGCCGAGGTGCTCCCGACGCGCGACCCGTTCCCGGACGCCGACCACGAGGGCGGCCTGCCCCGCCGGCGCTACGCCCAGGTCTTCGAGGAGCTGCGCGACCGCGCCGACGCCGCCGAGGAGCGCCCGACCGTCTTCCTCGCCACCGTCGGCAAGCTCGCCGAGTACACCGCCCGCGTCTCGTTCACGACGAACCTGTTCGGCGCCGGCGGCGTCGCCACCGTCGAGGGCCCGGGCGGCACCGACGCGCAGGAGATCGCCGAGGCCTTCCGCGGCTCCGGGACGCCGGTCGCGGTGATCGCGTCGTCGGACAAGCTCTACGACCAGCACGCCGCCGACGTCGCGGCCGCCCTGCGCGAGGCCGGGGCGACGCGCATCCTGCTGGCGGGGAAGAAGGACGTCGAGGGCGTCGATGCCACGCTCTACGCCGGGTGCGACGCCGCGGGCGTCCTCCGCGACACCCTCGAGGCTCTGGAGGTCCGATGAGCATCCCGAACTTCGGCGACGTCGAGCTGGGCACGCCCGAGGCCACGTCCCGCGACTGGGAGGCCGCCCTCGAGGAGGCCACCGGCAAGGGCGCCGAGGACCTCGTCTGGGAGACCCCCGAGGGCATCGGGGTCAAGCCGCTCTACACGCAGGCCGACCTCGAGGGCCTCGACTTCCTGCGCACCTACCCGGGCGTCACGCCCTACCTGCGCGGGCCGTACCCGACGATGTACGTGACGCAGCCGTGGACCGTGCGCCAGTACGCCGGGTTCTCCACGGCCGCGGAGTCGAACGCGTTCTATCGGCGCAACCTCGCCGCCGGGCAGAAGGGCCTGTCTGTCGCGTTCGACCTGCCCACGCACCGCGGCTACGACTCCGACAACCCCCGGGTGTCCGGCGACGTCGGCATGGCCGGGGTGTCGATCGACTCGATCCTCGACATGCGCCAGCTGTTCGACGGCATCCCGCTGGACCGCATGTCGGTGTCGATGACCATGAACGGGGCCGTGCTCCCGGTGATGGCGCTCTACGTCGCCGCCGCCGAGGAGCAGGGGGTGTCGCCGGAGCAGCTGGCCGGGACCATCCAGAACGACATCCTCAAGGAGTTCATGGTCCGCAACACCTACATCTACCCGCCGAAGCCGTCGATGCAGATCATCTCGGACATCTTCAGCTACACCAGCGAGAAGATGCCGAAGTTCAACTCGATCTCCATCTCCGGCTACCACATCCAGGAGGCCGGAGCCTCGGCCGACCTGGAGCTGGCCTACACGCTGGCCGACGGGGTGGAGTACCTGCGAGCCGGGAGCAACGCCGGCCTCGACGTCGACAAGTTCGCGCCGCGCCTCTCGTTCTTCTGGGGCATCGGCATGAACTACTTCATGGAGATCGCCAAGCTACGCGCGGCGCGCCTGCTGTGGGCCAAGCTCGTCCACGCGTTCGGCGCGAAGAACCCGAAGTCCTTGAGCCTGCGCACGCACTCGCAGACCTCCGGCTGGTCGCTGACCGCGCAGGACGTCTACAACAACGTCGTCCGCACCTGCGTCGAGGCGATGGCCGCCACCCAGGGCCACACCCAGTCGCTGCACACCAACGCCCTCGACGAGGCGCTGGCGCTGCCGACCGACTTCTCCGCGCGCATCGCCCGCAACACCCAGCTGCTGCTGCAGCAGGAGTCGGGCACGACGCGCACCGTCGACCCGTGGGGCGGCTCGGCGTACGTCGAGCGCCTGACCCGCCAGCTCGCCGAGCGCGCCTGGGCCCACATCCAGGAGGTCGAGTCCACCGGCGGCATGGCGCAGGCGATCGATGAGGGCCTGCCGAAGATGCGCATCGAGGAGGCGGCCGCGCGCACCCAGGCGCGCATCGACTCCGGGCGCCAGCCGCTGATCGGCGTCAACAAGTACCCGCTGACCTCCGGCGAGGAGGTCGACGTCCTCAAGGTCGACAACAAGGACGTGCTGCGCCAGCAGGTCGAGCGCCTGCAGCAGCTGCGCGACGACCGCGACGGCGACGCGGTCCGGTCCTCGCTCGAGGCCCTGACCAACGCCGCGCGCGCCGCGTCCGAGGGGACGCGCGAGAGCGGGCTGGACGGCAACCTGCTCAAGCTCGCCATCGACGCCGCGCGGGCCAAGGCGAGCGTCGGCGAGATCTCCGACGCGCTCGAGGAGGTCTACGGCCGGCACCGCTCGGACGTCCGGACGATCTCCGGGGTCTACCGTGACGAGGTGGGCGAGAACTCCGCCGTCGAGCAGGCGCGCGCCGCGGCCCAGCGCTTCGAGGAGGCCGAGGGCCGCCGGCCCCGCATCCTCGTCGCGAAGATGGGCCAGGACGGCCACGACCGCGGGCAGAAGGTCATCGCCACCGCGTTCGCCGACCTCGGCTTCGACGTCGACGTGGGCCCGCTGTTCCAGACGCCGGCCGAGGTCGCCCGCCAGGCCGTCGAGGCCGACGTGCACGTCGTCGGCGTCTCGTCGCTCGCGGCCGGGCACCTGTCGCTGGTCCCGTCGTTGCGGGACGAGCTGAAGGAGACCGGCGCGGAGGAGATCCTCATCGTCGCCGGCGGCGTCATCCCGCCCGGCGACCACCAGGAGCTCCTGGACAACGGCGCCAGCGCGATCTTCGGGCCGGGCACGGTGATCGCGGAGGCGGCGACGCAGCTGCTGGAGACGCTGACCGAGCGCCTGGGGCACGGGGCGTCCTGACGGCGCTGCGGTCAGCTCCGCCCGCGCTGAGGGCGGGCCGGGACCGGGCGAGCCGGCGCTGACTCTCGGGTGTCCCATCGGGTGCTGGCGAGCCGTCGTTCGGCAATCGTCAGCAGGTCGAAGACCTCGGTCGCGAGGTAGCCGGTTGTGCGCCCGTCGAGCTGCTGGCGGACGACGATCCCTGCCTCGGCCAGCTCCTCCAAGGCGGCACGAGCCGGTGGGAACGAGATGTCCCCGAGGAGACGCTGCACGGTCTTCGTCGTCATGATCGGCGTCCCGGGCAGGAGCTCCAGGAGACGGGCGACCCCCGATCCACTGCGCGGCTTCTCGCGCACTCCGCGTTCGACTCGCGCGGTGCTCAACCGTTCTTCCCACTCAGAGGTCAGGGAGCGGAGCTGATCCGCGAACGTCCGAGCCTGGTCGACCGCGGTCGAGGCGGCTTCGACGAACAGCTCCACCCATGCGGCGAGTCCGTCGTTGGCGGCTCGACTCGTCGGCGAACCGGTGTGGCGAAAGGCGGCCAATCCGCGGATGTAGTCCTCGGACCGGGTGAGGAGGACGAGACTGACCGGGAGGACCGAGCCCTGCGTCAAGCCCCGTCGAGTGAGGACCGTGTGGATGAGGGCTCGACCGACCCGACCGTTGCCGTCGACGAACGGATGGATGGTCTCGAACTGGGCGTGGACGAGCGCTGCGTGGACGAGCGGCCCGGCCGTCGCGTTGTCCACGTAGTCCGTGAGGTCCTCCATGAGCCCTTGGACCAAGCGGGCAGGGGGAGGCACGAAGTCGGCTTCGAGTGGATTCCAGGCGCTCCCTCCGATCCAGTTCTGGGCACTCCGCACTCCGTGCAGTTGCTCGTCCGGAAGGAGCGCGCGATGGAGATCCTCGATGCCGTCCACGCTGACGACGTCCGCCTCGACCAGGCTCGACGCCGCGGCGCGGAGGACTGTCACGTTGTTCGCGACGAGCTGCGCGGTGCTGGTGAAGCCACCTCGACCTAGCCCCTCTCCTTCGGCGAGCTCGGCGAGGGCGACCTGCCGCGCCGAGACCTGGAGGCCCTCGATCCGGGACGAGGCGATCGCTTCCGAGCGCAGGAGGAAGCGGGCCAACCCCTCCAACGCGCCGATCTCGGGACCGGCGACGAGATCGGCGATGGCCCGCTCGACCTGGTTCGCCCGTCGCCCGAGGGGTGGGGGCAGTGAGATCGGTCGGTCGGCGAGCTCGTCCGGGCGGTAGGCGTGGAAGATTCCGCCCCGGCGATCACGGCTCCCCGGCGCGCCGAGGGCCGGTTCCCACCGCTGGTCCAGCCATGTAGCCATAGGTCTCAACCCTTGCTCACACACACGCCGACTCAGGTTTGGCAACTAAAGTTTAACGGACGGCGCCGACGTCAAGGCTTGCCGGATACCGTCCTGTTCAGGCTGCTCGGGGCAGGCCTGAGATGGTCCCGACCATCAGGCTCAGTCGCTAGATTGACGTCGTGACCGAGCGGATCGGCGTGGACGAGGCGCAGGAGCGACTCGACGAGCTGCTCGACCGTGTCGCGACAGGCGAGGAGTTCGTCATCGCCCGCGACGGCAGGCCGGTTGCTCGTCTCGTGTTGCCTCGTGGTTCGTCGGAGCCTCCCTCCGCCTGATGAGCTGATCCGTGTCGTCCAGGGGCCGAAGGCGTCGGATGCGATCGATCAGAGCAGCGGCGTCGAGCACGACGACTCCGGGTGGCGCTCCCGTGACCGTAGAATCACCGATCATGTCCTACGCGGATACCGGACAGACGACGTGAGCGACATCGACATCGAGAAGTACGTCGACGGCGTCCGGTCCGGCTCGCGGCTCTGGATCGGGCGCGCGATCACGCTGGTCGAGTCGTCGCGTCCCGACCACCGCGAGGCCGCCCAGGAGCTGCTCGTCGAGCTGCTCCCGCACGCCGGCGGGGCGCGGCGGATCGGCATCTCCGGGGTGCCCGGGGTCGGGAAGTCGACGTTCATCGGCGCGCTGGGCTCGACGCTCACGGCGGCCGGGTCGAAGGTCGCGGTGCTCGCGGTCGACCCGAGCTCGACGAAGTCCGGCGGCTCGATCCTCGGCGACAAGACGCGCATGAACGAGCTGGCGACCGACGACGACGCGTTCATCCGGCCCTCGCCGACCGCCGGGACGCTCGGCGGCGTCGCCAAGGCCACCCGCGAGACGATGGTCGTGATGGAGGCGGCGGGTTACGACGTCGTCATCGTCGAGACCGTCGGCGTCGGGCAGTCCGAGACGACCGTCGCGCAGATGGTCGACTCGTTCCTCTTCCTGACCCTCGCGCGCACCGGCGACTCGCTGCAGGGCATCAAGCGCGGCATCCTCGAGATCGCCGACGTCATCGCCGTGAACAAGGCGGACGGGCCGCACGCGCGCGAGGCCAAGCGCGCCGCGCGCGAGCTCGAGCAGGCGCTCGCGATGCTCCGCGGTGAGCGCGAGACGTGGAAGGTGCCGGTGCTGACCTGCAGCGCCGCCGAGAAGACCGGCCTCGACGACGTGTGGTCGGCGCTCGTGCGCCACCAGGAGCACCTCGAGTCCGAGGGCGGGCTGGCCGCGAAGCGGGCGCGCCAGCAGGTCGACTGGACCTGGCAGATGGTGCGCGACCGGCTGCTGGGCCGGCTCAAGGACCACCCGGAGGTCAAGGGGATGCGCGGCGAGCTGGAGCGCGAGGTCGAGGCGGGCGAGCTGACCCCGGCCCTGGCGGCCGACAGGATTCTCGACTCCTTTCTTGAGTCTTGACTTATATCAGTCAATACTCATAGGCATGGACGTCCACCACGAGATCGCGGCGACCCGCCGCACCGTCGGCTCCCGCACCCTCGAGGCCGGGGAGGCCGCGGTCGTCACCCTGAGCCGCGCGTTCCCCACCGACGTCGCCGACCTCTGGTCCGCGTGCACCGAGGCCGACCGCATCGGCCGCTGGTTCCTGCCGGTCAGCGGCGAGCTGCGCCTCGGCGGGCAGTACCAGCTCGAGGGCAACGCCGGCGGCACCGTCACCGCCTGCGACCCGCCGAGCGGCTTCGACGCGACGTGGGAGTTCGGGGGCGGGGTCAGCTGGATCGAGGTGCGGCTGACCCCCGACGGCGACGGCGCGCGCTTCACACTGACCCACATCGCGCACGTCGACGACGACCACTGGCGCATCTACGGCCCGGGCGCCGCGGGGATCGGGTGGGACCTCGGGCTGCTGGGGCTGGGCCTGCACCTCGGGACCGGCGCCGGCGTCACGCCCGAGCAGGCGGAGGAGTGGTCGGCGTCCGACGAGGGGCGGCTGTTCGTCCTCGGCAGCGGACGCGCGTGGGCCGAGGCGAGCGTCGCGTCCGGCATGGAGCGCGGGGAGGCCGAGGCCCGCGCCGACCGCACGGTCGCGTTCTACACGGGCGCGGAGGTCTGAACGGGTATCCACCGGGCATGAGCGAGGAGCCGTCGGGCGGGCAGAACCCGCTGTGGGGTGTCATCAGCGGCCTGCGCGGCATGGCCGAGAACGTGGTCCGCGCGGCCGGTGCGCCGCTCAGCGAGCTGCCGGCGCTGCCCGAGGTCGCGACGCACCCGGGCGCGATGTCGGCGGCGCAGCTCGGGGCGATGCGCACGGCGATCCAGGCGCAGCGCGACGCCGTCGCCGCCATGCAGAGCCAGCTCGCGGCCTTCGACGAGCAGCTCCAGGTGTTGCAGCGCCTGCTCGTGCCGCTGGCGGAGTGGAGCGCGACCTGGGCGCGCCTGGAGTCGCAGGTCGTGCCGGGGTCGCGGTCGTCCTCGTCGGACGGGGACGAGAAGCGCGGCTAGCGACCGAGCGGCCCCGGGTTGGTGGCGGACCGGGTCCGGGTAGCCCGATCGGTACGCCGCGCGCTCTGAGGCCCCACGTCGCTGCCGGACCCATCGCGCACCGGACCAACGAGGGCGGTCACCGATGGGGGTCTCGACGGCGAGCTTCGTGACGACGGTGGTCGTCGGCATCGTCATCACGGTGGTGGTGGGCGTGCTCCTGCGCCGGATCGCCCGCGACTTCCTCGCGGAGGTCTACGGGGACCGGTCGCTCTCGGCCTCGCTGAACTACCTGCTGGTCACCCTCTACTACCTGTTCGCCCTGGGCCTGCTGACCCTGGTGGCGAGCGCGGACCTCGGCCTCGCCGGGGTCCAGCTGGTCGTCGTCCGGATCGGGATCTTCCTGCTGGTCCTCGGCGGGGTGTACGGGCTGACGGCGCTGGCGCTGGAGCGCGCACGCAGGCGTCAGCGGGAACAGACCCTCGAGGAGGACTTCCGGGGGCGCGGGTGAGCGACTAGTTGCTGATGGCCGGCGCCGCGCCGATGAAGCGCTCGTCGGTGAGCTGATCGACGAGGAACGCCGCGACGTCGACGCGCGCCATCGGGGTCCCGACGTCGTCGCGGCCGAGGAACCCGGCGCGCTGCGTGCCGTTCGAGGGGATGTCGACCGGGGCCGTCATCCGGGCCAGCGTCCAGTCCAGGCCCGAGGTCGCGACGACCTCGCTGATCCCCTGGACCTCCTTCAGCGCGCCCGGGATCAGCAGCCCGATCCCGACCGGGACGAGGCGCTCGATCACGCTCGGGCGGTCGCGGGGGTCGGGGACGCTGACGGTCCCGAGGGCGATCAGTCGCCGCACGCCGGACTCGTGCATGGCGTCGACGATCGTCCGCGTCGCGTCGGTCAGGGGACCGGCGCGCAGGAACGGGTCGATCGCGGGACCGAGGGCGCTGATCACGGCGTCGGCGCCGTCGACGACCTTCCGGATCGCCGGCGCGTCGTCCAGCTCGGCGACGACGACGTCGAGATGCGGGTCCTCGATGGTCAGCTTCTCGGGCGAGCGCACCAGCGCGGTGACCTCGTGACCCTCGTCGAGCAGGCGTTCCACGACGAGGCGGCCGATCTTGCCGGTGCCGCCGAACACGGTGACGTCCACACGGCCGAGTACCCGCTGTGCGCGTCCCCGCGCGTCGTCCAGATCACACGGCTGGATCACACGGGTCAGCGCGCGCGCCAGACCGGGTCCCGCTTCTCGACGAACGCCGCGACGCCCTCGACGCGGTCCTCGCTGGTGTACGGGTCCGGGCCGACGTCGAGGCGCAGCGCCGCCGACAGGGGCAGCGAGGCGCCCTTGCCCAGCGCGGCCTTGTAGCGACGCACGGTCAGCGGGGCGTTGGCGGCGATGCGCGACGCCAGCGATGCCGCATCGCCGGCGAGCTCGGCGCCCGGGACGACGCGGTTGACCAGGCCCCAGCGGGCGGCGTCGTCGGGGGCGATGTCGTCGCCGGTGTAGAGGATCTCGTAGGCGATGCCGGGCGGGAGCATGCGGCTCACGAGGTGGGCGCCGAAGTTCGCGCCCATGCCCCGCTTGGCCTCGGGGAGACCGACGCGGGCGTGGTCGGCGACCAGCCGGATGTCGCACGCCAGGGCGAGCTCGAAGCCGCCGCCGAGGGCCCAGCCGTTGATCGCGGCGATCGTCGGCCGCGGGCACTCGAGGACGGTCTCGAAGACGTTGCGAGACACGCCGCCCATCGGTCGCAGACCTCTGTCCGAGGCGGTGTCGTTCTCGCGGATCTCCCGCAGGTCGACCCCCGCGCAGAACGCCCGCTCCCCGGCGCCGGTGAGGACGACGACCCAGACGTCGGGGTCGTCGGCGAACCCGTCGAACGCGGCGACGAGGTCGCGCTGGAGACCGGTCGAGAGCGCGTTGAGACGCTCGGGCCGGTCCAGGGTCACCGTCGCGACCCGGTCGGCGACCTCGACGACGAGGCCGTTCTCCGTGCGCACGTCAGACCCTCACTCCGCGGGAGATCGTCGGCCACAGCGCCTCCGGGCCGCCCGCGGCGAGGGTGTGGCCGAGCCGCGTCGACCACGCCCGTTCACCGCCCCACTCGTCGCGCCAGGACCAGAGCCGCCGGGTCAGGACGCCGAGCGAGAACTCGCGGGTCACGCCCATCGCCCCGGTCGCCTGGTGCGCAGCCGCGGCGACGAGGCCGGCCGCCTCGGAGGCGACGGCGGACGCGGCAGCGACGTCGAGCTCCGCCGGCTCGCCGTCCGGGCCGGCGCCGACCGCCGCGGACCGCGCGGCCATCGCCGCCATCTCGGCCTGCTCGGCGAGGCGGACGAGGTGGTCGGCGACGGCCGGGAACTTCGAGACCGGGCGCCCGAACTGCACGCGCTCGCCGGTGTAGGTGACGGTGACCTCGAGGACCCGGCGGGCGGCGCCGGCGATCTGCGCGGCGCGCGCGAGGGAGCCGCGGCGGGCCAGGAGGTCGCGGGCGTCGGCGGGCGCCGGGGCGGTGGTCTCGGGGACGACGCCGTCGAGGTCGACGCTCTCGCGGGGCTCGCCGGCGAGGTTGTGACCAGCGGAGATGCGGGCGGCGGCCGGGTCGACGACCGCGACCACCACGCCGTCGGGACCGTCGGCGAGCACCGCGATCCGGGACGAGGCCGACGCCCACGGGACCCGCGCGAGCCGGCCCGCCAGGGACCCGTCGCGCAACCGGACGTCACCGGTGCCGGTCGTCAGCGCCCCGTCCGGCAGCGCGAGACCGGCGGAGGCGAGCAGGCGCCCGGCCAGCAGCCCGGTCTCGGCGACGGGCACCGGCGCGGCCGCGGCACCGGCGGCCTCGAGCACCGCGCACGCCTCGGCCACCGAGCCGCCCGCGCCTCCCGCGGACTCGGGGACGCCGACCGTCGTGAACCCGCCCGCGTGCAGCGGCTCCCACACCCCGGCGGCCCAGCCGTCGCGCTCGGCGGCCTCGAGGACCTCCGGGGAGACGCGGTCGGCGAGCAGGTCGGCGACGGCGTCGCGGACCTCGCGCAGATCGGCCCCGGCGCTCATCGCGCACCCCGCGTCAGCGCCTTGGCGGCGATCCCGCGCAGCACCTCGGTGGTGCCGCCGCGCAGCGTCCACGTCGGGGCGTTGAGCACGCACTCGGCGAGCAGCACGTCGAACATCGTCGGGCCTCCCGGGTCGATCTCGCCGCCCGCGGCGTCGCGCAGCGTCTCGACGACCTGCTGCTCGAACGTGGTGCCGATGTCCTTGACCAGCGACGCCTCCACCGCGGGGGCCTCGCCCTCGTCGAGGGCGCGCGCGACGGCCAGGGAGAGCTGGCGGATCGTCCACATCTGCGCGCCGATCCGTCCGATCGCGGCGGCGCGGACGTCGTCGGGGACGCGCCCGTGGACGTCGAGGAACGCGCGGTAGAGGCCGAGGACCGAGAGGTAGCGGTCGGGGCCCGAGCGCTCGTGGGCGAGCTCGGCGGTGACCTGCGCCCAGCCCTGCCCGACCTCGCCGAGCACCCGCTCGTCGGGGACGAACACGCCGTCGAGCACGACCTCGTTGACGTGCTCCTCGCCGTCGATCAGCGGGATCGGCGAGACGTGCACGTCCTCGTCGGACAGGTCGACGATGAGCTGCGAGAGCCCGGCGTGACGATCGCCCTCGCCCTGCGGGGTCGTGCGGCAGAGCATCGCGGCGAAGTGGTTGAGGTGGGCGTTGGTGGTCCACACCTTGGTGCCGGTGACGCGCCAGCCACCGTCGACGCGGGTGGCCGCGGTGCGCACCGACGCGAGGTCGGAGCCGGCGTCGGGCTCGCTCATGCCGAGCGAGAACCAGCACTCGCCGGCCGCGATCCGGGGCAGGAACCACTCGCGCTGCTCCTCGGTGCCGAAGCGCAGGAAGGCGGGCGCGGACTGGCGCTCGGCGATCCAGTGCGCGGCGATCGGGGCGCCCGCGGCGAGCAGCTCCTCGATGACGACGAATCGGCGCACCGTGCTGGCGCCCGCGCCGCCGTACCGGGTGGGGATCGACATGCCCACCCAGCCGCGCTTCGCGAGCGTGCGCGTGAACTCCGGGTCGTGGCGCCCGCCGAGGCCCAGTCCGGGCCGGAAGCCGTCGGGGAGGGTGTCGGCGAGGAACGCGCGGACCTCCTCGCGCAGCTTCTCCTCGTCGGCGGACAGCGGGGTCGGGTCGAAGATCACTGGGTTCCCCTCCGGCGCTGGCTCCACATCTGCGTGGCGCGCTCGAACTCGACGGCCGCGTCCCACGGCAGGCCCGGCGGGCCGGTCTCGGTGCGGAACGAGCGCGCGGCCTCGCGGGCCAGGTCCGGATCCTTCGCCGGCACGGCCGCGAGCGCGAGGGCGGTGTCGTCGACGTCCTCGTCGGCGACCGCGCGCCAGGCCAGCCCGATCTCGGCCGCCCGGGTGCCGTCGATCTCCTCGCCGAACAGGCCCATCGCGGCGGTCGCCTCGCGGCCGGCGGTGCGGTTCGCGATCGTGAAGAAGCCGCCGCCGGGGTGCAGGCCGATGCGCAGGAAGCCCGCGAGGAGGCGGGCGTCGCGGGCGACGACGCGCAGGTCGGTGGCGAGCATGAGGTTGATCCCGGCACCGACCGCGGCGCCGCGGACGGCGGCGATCGTCGGGACGGCGAGGGTGCCGACGCGCCGGAACGCGCCGTAGACCGCGCCGGTGTCGCGGAAGGCGCCGTCCTCGGCCTGGTCGGCGCCGGGGTTCCAGGTGCGGCGGTCGGCGCCCGAGCAGAACGTGCCGTTCGCGCCGCGGACGACGGCGGCGCCGACGGAACGGTCGGCGTCGACGGTGTCGCACGCGTCGGCCAGCTCGCGGCCCATCACCGGGGTCAGCGCGTTGCGGACGTCGGGGGCGTCGACGGTCAGGACCGCGACGCCGTCGGTGATCTCGAGACCGATGGAGCCCATCTACTTCTCCGTCCTGAGCACGTCGACCGCCACGGCGTGTCGCGGATCCGAGCGTGTGGCGATCCTGGCTTCTGACGCCAGCGAAGCCGCATCGCTGGTACGACTCGCCGGCCGGAGGACCAGCGGGTTGACCTCCAGCTCGCCGAGCCCGGGGACGTCGCACGCGCGGGAGAGGCGGACGATCGCGTCGACGGCGGCGTCGAGGTCCACGCCCGGGGCGCCGCGGTGACCTTCCAGCAGCGGCCAGCAGCGCAGCTCGCCCAGCATGGTCCGCGCCGTCTCGGGCGTGACCGGCGCGAGGGCGTGGACGACGTCGCGGTGCACCTCGGTGGCCGTGCCGCCGTGCCCGACCGTGAGCACCGGCGGCCAGCCGTCCCGCCCGCCGTCCACCGACACCAGCAGCTCCACCCCGGCCGGCACCTGCTCCTGCACGAGCACGCCGGTGACGCCCGGCAGCGCGGCCAGCTCGGCGTGCACCGCGGCCGCCTCGCTCGTCCGGACGCCGAGCCGGACCGCCCCGGACTCCGTCTTGTGCTCGAGCCCCTCGGCCTTGAGGACGGCGGTGCCGCCGAGCTCGGCGACGTCGCCGGCCGGGTCGGAGGACCGCAGCGACCGCGCCCGCCGCACGCCCAGCGCGTCGAGCAGGTCCCAGCCGTCGCCGGGGACCGGGTCGAGGGGAGCGGTCGGTGCCGGGACCGCTCCGGGCGGCGCTGCGACGGCGTCGAGCACCCGCACCGCGAGCGCGATCGACGAGAACACCGGGATGCCGGCCTCGCGCAGCAGCGCCCGGGCGGGCGCGGTGCCGTCCTCGCCGGCCATCCAGACGACGGCGACGGGCGGGGCGTCGGGGCCCTGCTCGGCGACGGTGGCGGCGAGGTCGCGGGCGAGCGCCACCGCGGTCTCGCCGACGAGCATCGTCAGCAGCACGAGCACCGCGTCCACCGACGCGTCGGCGCGCACGATGCCGCAGACCTCGCCGAACTCGCCGCCGTCGTTGAACAGCTGCGCGGTGACGTCGACGGGGTTGGCCACCGCGCCGAAGGCGGGCACGAGGCGGGCGAGCTTCTCCTGGGTCTCGGCGGTCAGCTCGGGGACCGCGAGTCCGGCGTCGCTGGCCCGGTCGGCGGCGAGGATGCCGGCGCCGCCCGAGCTCGTGACCAGCCCGACCGAGCGCCCGGCGGGCCCGTGCCGGCCCCGCAGCATGGTGGCGGCCGCGAGCAGCTCCTCGACGTCGTCGACGAGCACCACGCCGTGGCGGCGCGAGACCAGGCGGAAGGCCGTGTCGTCGCCGAGCATCGCGCCGGTGTGCGAGACCGCGGCGCGCCGCCCGGGCTCGGAGCGCCCGGAGCGCAGGACGACCAGGGCCGTGGCGTGCGCCCGGGCCTCGGCCGCGAGCGCGGCGTAGTCGTCGGGGTCGGGCAGCGACTCGGCGTAGACGGTGAGCACCGTGATCTCGGGGTTGGCGACGAGGTGGCGCCCGATCTCGGTGAGCGACACGTCGGCCTCGTTGCCGGTGCTGACCCAGGCCGACAGGTCGAGCCCGCGCTCGGCGGCGACGTCGAGCACCGAGCCCCCGATCGCCCCGCTCTGCCCGACGTAGGCGATGCCGCTGGAGCCGGTCAGCGGGCGCTCGCCGGCGCCGGTGAACGTCGCGAACAGGCGGCTGCGCGCGTCGTAGAGGCCCTGGCAGTTGGGCCCGAGGACGCGGGTGCCGGCCGCGCGCGCGGCGGCGACCAGCTCGTCCTGCAGCGCCCGGCCCTCGTCGCCGACCTCGGCGAACCCGGACGCGAACACGACCACCGCGGCCGCGCCGGCCGCCCCGGCCTCGGTGACGGCGGCGGCGGCCCGCTCGGCGGGGACGAGGGCGAGCGCGAGGTCGACGCCGCCCGGGACCTCGGCGAGCGAGGCGACGCACGGCACCCCGCCCAGCTCGGCGTACTTCGGGTTGACCGGGTGCACCCGTCCGGCGAAGCCCCGCTCGGTGAGCCAGCGCAGCGGGCGCGCCATGGGGTTGTCCGCACGGCCGGTGGCGCCGATGAGGGCGACCGAGCGCGGCGCGAGGACCCGGTCCCAGTCGGTGCTCACGAGCCCGAACCTAGGTCGGCGGACCGGGACGGCACAACCGATGGAACATCATTTCGTATCCAATCCTGTGCAGACGCGCACCCGTTACGCTCCTGCGGGGGAGGTGGAGCGGTGGTCAGCACGGAGACGGAGCCCGCGCGACGGGCGACGAGCGTGCAGCGCGCGGTGGCGGAGATCCGCCGGATGCTGCGCTCGCGCGAGCTGGTCCCCGGCCAGCAGGTGCGCCAGGAGACGCTCGCGGCGCGCCTCGGCGTCAGCCGCATCCCGGTGCGCGAGGCCCTCAAGACGCTCGAGGCCGAGGGCGTCCTGCGCCACGAGCCGCACGTCGGCTACGCCGTGGCGCGGCTCAACGCCGACGAGCTCGCGCAGGTCTACCTCATGCGCCGGGCCCTGGAGACCGAGGTCATCCGCGCCTTCCCGCGGCTCTCCGCCGACCAGCTCCGCGAGCTCACGGCGCTCAACGAGGCGATCACCGAGCAGGTCGACAAGGTCGACGTGGCCGGCATCGTCGCCGCCAACCAGGCGTTCCACTTCGCGATGTTCCGGCTCTCGGGGCTCGACCTCGTCGTCGACGAGATCGACCGCCTGTGGCGGCGCAGCGAGCCCTACCGGACGGTGCACCTCTACGACTCCGGCGGCCGCGCCCGGGTGGTGCGCGAGCACCGCAAGATGATCACCGCGCTGCGCCGCGGGGACACCGAGGCGGTGGTCGCGCTGATGGACGCGCACCGCGACCACACCGTCGCCGACCTGAGCGCCGCCCTGGGGCTGCCCCCGAGGGCGTAGCCAAAATCGTATCCAATCCGCTCTGGACGCGGTCGCTGTGACCCACCTAACCTCCGTCACACGAACGGCGCGCGCAGCGACGCGCGGTGACCGCGGAGGAACCCATGACCGCCGAGCAGGACCGCCCGGACACCGGCGCGGGCACGACGCGGACCGCCGCGCCGGCCGGGACGGAGCCGCCGGAGTACACCCCCGGCGAGCGGCGCCGCATCCTCGGCGCGGCGTGCCTGGGCTGGGGCATGGAGTACTTCGACTTCATGCTCCCGACGCTGCTCGCGGCGGCGATCATGGCCGACTTCGACGTCTCGGCCGGCCTCTTCGGCGTCGCCGTGGCGGGCCAGCTGGTCGGCTCGGCGATCGGCGGCGTGCTCTTCGGCTGGCTCGGTGACCGGTACGGGCGCCGGCGCACGCTGATCTGGTCGATCCTCATCTACTCGATCGCCACCGGTCTGGTCTTCTTCGCGCCGAACTTCGCGGTGTTCCTCGTGCTGCGGATCCTCACCGGCATCGGCACCGGCGGCGAGTGGGCCGTCGGCTTCGCCTGGCTCAACGAGGCCTGGGCACCGAAGCGCCGCGGGCTCGGCGGCGGCGTCGTGCAGGCGTCGCTGTGGCCCGCCTACGCGCTCGCCGTGCTCGTCGCCCAGCTCGTCTCGGACAACTGGCGGCTCGCCTTCCTCATCGGCGTCCTGCCCGCGCTCGCCTGCATCTGGATCCGCTTCGGGTGCCGCGAGTCGCGCCAGTGGGAGGAGCTGCAGCGGCGCAAGGCCGCGGGCCTGCTCACCGGCACGACGGCGGAGAAGGCGTCGCGCTCGCCGTGGCGGCAGCTCGTCGCGCGGGACTCGCTGCCGATCGTGCTCGTCGGCCTGGTCGTCGCGTTCGGTGCGCAGTGGGTGCCCTACACGGCGACGGCGTGGATGCCCTCGATGCTCAAGTCCGACCTCGGCTTCGACGCGGGCACCGCGAGCCTCGTGCTCTACGTCGCCTCGGCGATCTCGTTCGTCGGCTTCATCCTCGCCGGCTGGATGTCCGACCGCTGGGGACGCCGGCGCGTGTTCGTCACGTTCGCCGCGCTCCAGACCGTCACGTTCGCGGTGATGCTGGTGCTCGCGCTCGGCGGGACGGGGCTGAACAACTTCGTCTGGCTCTACCTGGCGTCCAGCCTGTTCCTCGGCTACTTCGGCATCTTCGGGGTGTGGTTCGGCGAGCTGTTCCCGACCCGCATCCGCTCGCTGGGCTCGGCCGCCGCCTACAACATCGGCCGGGGCCTGTCGGGCATCGGGACGATCATCGGCGGCGTGGTCGCCACGAGCGCCGGCTACGGGATCGCGGTCGGCATCGCCGTCGTCGGCGCCGCGATCGTCACCGTCGCCGCCCTGTTCCTGCGCGACCGCGCCGGTCGCGTCATCACCGCGGACGAGTAGGGAGCCCCGTGAGCGAGCCGCACTACGAGGTCCTGGGCCCGCTGGGCCCCCGCGAGGTCGGCGACGTCGCCGAGCACGAGCGTCCGTCGTCGCTGGCGGGCCGGCGGGTGGCCTACCTCTGGGACGAGCTCTTCCGCGGCCCGGAGATGTTCGTCGTGATCTCCGAGGTGGCGCGCGAGCGGCACGGCGACGTCGGGTTCGTCGGGTGGGAGGAGTTCGGCAACTTCCACGCGTCGGCCGCCGAGGAGCGCCGCGTCCTCGAGGCCCTGCCGGAGCTGCTGCGCGCCCACCGCGTCGACCTCGTGGTCGCCGCGGTCGGTGCTTGAGGCTCCTGCATGCCTGCCGTGATGCGGGCAGCGGCCACCGCCGAGCGCGCCGGGGTCCCGGCGGTCGCGATCGGCGGCGCGGGGTTCGAGGGCATGGGGCGGGCCGTCGGGAAGTCGCTCGGCGTCGGGCACGTCCCGATCGTCAGCTACCCCGGCGTCATCCTCACCGACCCCACCGAGGTGTTCCGGCAGAAGATGCGCGAGCAGGTGGCGCCGGCGGTGGTGGACGCGCTGGTGGCGGGCTCGGCGACGGTGGTGCCGGAGGAGCCGGAGCAGGACGACCACGGCCCCACCGAGATCGTCGCCCGCGGTGACCTGGACGCGGTGCACGACCTGTTCGACGCCCGCGGCTGGACCGACGGCCTGCCGATCGTGCCGCCCACGCCGGAGCGGGTCGCGGCGTTCCTCGACCACACCCGCCGCGACCCCGACGAGGTCCTCGGCGTGCTCGCGCCTGAGCTGCGGCAGGCGACGGTGCGCAGCGTCGCGGTCAACGGCGTCATGGCCGGCTGCCGGCCGCAGGACCTCCCGGTGCTGCTGGCGATCGTGGAGTGCGTCGCCGACCCGGTGTTCCGCGTCCAGGACGCGGGATCGACGCCGGGGTGGGAGCCCCTGGTCGTCCTGTCCGGGCCGGTCGTGGAGCGACTCGGCTTCCACAGCGGCACCGGTGCGCTGCGGGTCGGGCGGCGCGCGAACACCGCCGTCGGGCGCTTCCTGCGCCTGTACCTGCGCAACATCGCGGGCCTGCGCATCCTGCCCGGGCAGACCGACCAGGGCGCGATCGCCTCGACGTGGCACGTCGCGCTGGCCGAGGACGACGCCGCCGTGCGGTCGCTGGGCTGGCCGTCGTTCCGCGTCGACCGGGGCTTCGACGACGGCGACAGCGTCGTCACCGTGCAGAGCGTCGTCGCCGTGAGCGCACCGATCTACTCCGGCGGCGAGACGGCCGCCGACCACCTCGAGGCGCTGACGACGATCTTCGGCAACGCGATCGGACCCTGGGCCTACACGGGGCTGGAGTTCGGCGCGTTCCACCCGCTGCTCGTCCTCGGGCCGGCGGTGGCGACGGCGCTCGCGGGCTTCGGTGTCGACAAGGACGCGCTGCGGAGCCACCTCGCCGAGCACATGCGGGTGCCGGTGCGCCAGCTCCAGGCCTGCGCCTGGAACGTCGGGTCGACGAGCTTCGACCTCGACGCCTCGGTGGCGGCCGGCGAGCTCGACGAGCGCTACGCGGGCGCCGACCCCGACCGGCTCGTCCCGATGGTGCCGCGGGCGGAGGACATCGGGATCGTGCTGGCGGGCAACGCGAGCCGCAACCAGTCCCGCGGCTTCGTGCAGAACCACGTGCAGGGTGTGCCGGTGAGCCGGCGGATCGAGGAGGGCTCGGAGTGACGGAGACGCAGCGCAGCGGAGCTCGACCATGAGCACCGACTGGGACGTCGTGGTCGTGGGGGCCGGCATCGCCGGCCTGACCGCGGCTCGGGCCTGCGCCGAGCGCGACCTGCGCGTCGTCGCCCACGACGCGCTCGCGCCCGGCGGGCAGCTGATCAACCTCGGCGCGCTCGCCGACTGGCCCGGGCCGCCGACCACCGGTCCCGACCTCATGGGCGCGCTGCTCACCGACGTCATGGACCGCGGCGTCGAGATCGCGTACGGCGAGGTCACGGGCCTGCGCGCCGACCCGCTGACCGTCGAGGCCGCCGAGGGCCCGGTCACGACGCGCGCGGTCGTCGTCGCCACCGGCCGGCGGCCGGGACGTCTCGACGTCCCCGGCGCCGACGCCTGGGAGGGCCGCGGGCTCTCGCACTGCGCGACGTGCGACGGGCCGCTCCACGCCGGGCGCGAGGTCGTGGTCGTCGGCGACGACGAGTGGACCGCGCGCGAGGCGCTCGAGCTCGCCGGGATCGCGAAGAGGGTCACGCTGGTCGGTGCGGCGCCGGGGTGGTCCGCCTCCTCGACGCGTCGCCTCGCCGAGGCCGTGGAGGTGCGGACCGGCACGGTGACCGCGCTCGAGGGCGACGGGACGCTCGGCGCGGTCCGGCTCGCCGACGGTGAGGTGCTCGACGCGTCGGGCGTCTTCGTCTACACCCACGCCGACCCGCGGAGCGAGCTGCTCGACGGGCTGCCCGCCGACGCCGCGGTGTGGTCCGCCGGCGACGTCACCGGCGCCGACCGGACCCTGCTCACGGCCGCCGCGGACGGGCTGCGCGCCGGGCTCGCCGTCGTCGCCCGTCTCGAGGAGTCCTGATGCACATCGTCGACCCGACGTCCGGGATCGCGTCGTCGGAGACGGTGGCCGTGGCCGTCTCCGAGGGGAGCCGGGCGGGCGCCCTCTGCGGCCTCTCCAACTCCAAGCCCGGCGCCCACGACCTCCTCGAGGCCGTCGGGCGGCGCCTCGCCGACGACCACGGGATCGGGCCGAACGGGCTGGAGGCGAAGCCGAGCGCGGCCGTCGGCGCGGACCCGGAGCTGCTCGACCACCTCGCCGCGCAGTACCGCCTCGCCGTCGTCGCGATCGGTGATTGAGGCTCGTGCTCGTCGTGGAGTCTCCACGACTCGCTCGAGCTCGAGCGCCGCGGCATGCGCTCGATCCTCGTCGTCACCTCGTCGTTCCTGCCGCTCGTGCAGGCGCAGGCCAAGGCACGCCGCGCCGAACCCCGGCTCGTCGTCGTCGACCACCCCATCGGCGGGCTGTCGCCGGAGGAGTTCGCCGGGCGCGAGGAGGCGGCGTACGCCGGGGTGGTCGCGGAGCTGCGCGGGATGGGGGAACTGTCGTGAGCGACGTGCTGGACCTACCGGACGTCGACGACGCCTGGGCGTGGATGGCCGCGTGCGAGGAGCGTGGCTGGGGCGACGGGCTGCCGACGATCCCGCCGACCGAGGAGCGGGTGGCGGCGATGCTGGCGGGGGCACCGGCGGTCGAGCTCGGCCCGCTCCCGCCGCGCGGGGTCACGCCGACGCTGCGCTCGATCGCGGCGAACGCGGTGATGGCGGGGTGCCGGCCGGCGGACCTGCCGGTGGTGCTCGCGGCGGTCGGCGCGGTGCAGGACGAGGCCTACAACCTGCACGGATCGCTCGCGACGACGCACCCGTGCGCGCCGATGGTGATGGTCTCGGGCCCGGTGCGCGCAGCGCTCGGGCTCAACGGCGGCGGCAACTGCCTCGGCCAGGGCGCGCGGGCCAACGCCGTGATCGGGCGGGCGCTCTCGCTCGTCCTGCTGCACGTCGGCGGCGCGCGACCGGGCGTGCTCGACCGCTCCACGCAGGGCTCGCCGGCCAAGTACACGTTCTGCTTCGCCGAGTCCGACGAGACGCCGTGGGACCCGCTGGCGGTGCAGCGGGGGTTCGCGGCGGGCGACAGCGTCGTGTCCGTCATGGCCGCCGAACCGCCGCACAACGTCAACGACCACGGCAGCACCACCGGCGCGGAGATCCTCCTGACCGTCGCCGGGACGATGGCGCAGCCGGGCTCGAACAACGTCTACGTCCGCGGGCCGCACCTGCTGCTGCTCGGGCCCGAGCACGCCGCGACGCTGGCCCGCGACGGGTGGACGCCCGCGTCGATCCGCGCGCACCTCTGGGAGCACGCGCGCATCCCGGTCGCGCACGTCTCGGAGGGCAACAGGCGGCAGTTCGTCGAGTGGGGCGTCGAGCCCGACGGGGACGCGTACACGGTCAGCGACGACCCGGAGAACCTGCACATCGCCGTGGCCGGCGGGGCCGGCAAGCACTCGGCGTGGATCCCGTCCTTCGGCGGGACGGCGCTGGTGTCGCGCGTGGTGCCGTGATCGTCCCCGAGGGCACCGACGTCGTCGAGGCCACGGCGTCCTTGCTCGCGGAGGGCATCGGGGACGGGCTCCCGGTGGTGCCGCCGACGCCGTCGCGGGTGGCGGCGGTGCTCGGGGACACCGATGACCCGGACGCCGAGCTCGGGGCGGTGCCGCCGCTGTTCGGGTCGCTGACGGCGCGGCTGACGGCGACCTGCTGCGTGCTGGCGGGGGCGCCGGCGGGCGCGCTGCCCGTCGTGCTCACGGCCGCCACGGCGTGCCTGGCGCCGGAGCTCAACCTGCTCGGCGTCGCGACGACGACCGGGACGGCGGCCGTGGCGATGATCGTCGCCGGGCCGGTCGCCGCGCGGATCGGGCTGACCCACGGCACCGGGATGCTCGGCCCCGGACCGCACACGAACGGCGCGGTCGGCCGGGCGCTGGCGCTGACCCTGGCGACCGCCGGCGGCGTGCAGCCCGGCACCACGACGATGGCGACCACCGCCCAGCCCGCCCGCTACACGTGCTGCCTCGCCGCGGACCCGTCCGGACCGTGGGGCACGGCGCCGGACTCGGTCACCGTGCTCCCGATCGGCGGCACCGCCGAGGTCCTGCCGCGCGACGACCGCCCCGACCCGGACGCCGTGCTCGACCCCCTCGCCGAGGCGCTCGCCGGCGCCGTCCGCGCCGCCGGTGACCTCACCCTCGGGCGCGACCTGACCCAGGCGGTCGTCCTCCCGCCCGAGGTCGCGGCGCGCCTCGCGCCGACCTTCCCCGACGTCGCCGATCTCGTGGCGGAGCTGCGACGACGAGGCGATGCGGCGCTGGGCCACCGGGTCGGCGACGTCCTCCCGATCGTCGCCGGCGGCCCGGGCGTCAAGATGCTCCACCTGCCCGGCTGGATGGGCGGCTCCCGCCCCGTCACCGTCCGTATGTGAGCGAACTTCGGTGCTATAGCACCGAAGTTCGCTCACATACTCCGTCCGGCCTACGTGAGCGGAATTCCCGGCTATCGCCGTGAATTCCGCTCACGTGGTCAGGTGCGGGCCCCGCCGGCGCCGTCCGGGACCACGACGGTCGCCGCCGTGCGCGCCGCCGAGCCGCGGACCGAGACCCGGTCGACGACCTGGAAGTCCGCCCGCCACTCGCGCGGCGTCACCGTGCTGCGGACGTAGCCGCGCCGGCGGTCGAGGACGCGGATGTGCGGGTTCTCCGCCAGCAACGCCGCATCGCCCGCGAACCGCGGCGCGCCGTCGCCCCCCGAGCTGATCGAGGACGTCACGAGCTCGGTCGCCACGGGCCGCGAGCCGGGGTCGCTGAAGTCGGCGAGCACGTCGACCGCGTGGTGGGCGTGCACGTCGCCGGTGAGGATCACGGGGTTGGGCGTGCGGGCGGCGACGAGGTGGTCGCGCAGGGCGTCGCGCTCCACGGCGCAGTCGTCCCACGAGTCCTCGTCGAGCGCCACGGACGGGCCGGCCGCCAGGTCGCGCGGCGCGAAGAACACCTGCTGGGCGAGCACGTTCCAGCGCCCCGTCGGCCGCGCGAGCCCGTCCCACAGCCACGCCCGCTGGTCGGCGCCGAGCAGGGTCCGCGCCGGGTCGCGGGGGTGGGCGGGGTCCTGGTCGCTGCGGAAGCGGCGGGTGTCGAGCAGGTGCATGTCGACGAGGTCGCCGAACGCGAGCCTGCGGTGCAGGAGCATCTCGGGGCCCACGGGCCGCTGGGCGCGGCGCAGCGGCAGGTGCTCCCAGAACGCGCGGTAGGCGTCGGCGCGCCGCAGGCGGAAGACGGCCGGGTCGTCGTCGGGCTCCCCGTCGCGCTGCGAGACGTCGCCGGCCCAGTTGTTCTCGACGTCGTGGTCGTCGACGGTGACCGCCCACGGGAACGCGGCGTGCGCGGCCTGCAGGTCCGGGTCGGTCCGGTACTGGGCGTGGCGCACGCGGTAGTCGGCGAGCGAGGACGCCTCGGTGGCGGGGAGGTGGGCGCGCCCGAGCGCGCTCGCGGCGGGGCTCTCGTAGATGTAGTCGCCGAGCCAGACGACGAGGTCGAGGTCGTCGCCCAGCATCGCGGCCCAGGCGTTGTAGAAGCCGTCCTGGCGGCACTGGCAGCTCGCCGCCGCGAACGCGAGCCGGTCGACGCGCGCGCCCGGCGCCGGGGCCGTGCGCGTGCGGCCGACCGGGCTCGTCTCGGTCCCGGCGCGGAAGCGGTAGCAGTAGTCGGCGCGCGGGCGCAGGCCCGCGACCTCGACGTGCACGGCGTGCGCGTCCTCGGGCCTCGCCACGGCGCTCCCGCGCGCGACCACCCGCCCGAACGCCTCGTCCTCGGCGATCTCCCACCCGACGAGCACCGGCCGGTCGGCCATCCCCCCGCGCCCGTCCGCGGCCAGCGGGTCGGGGGCGAGGCGGGTCCAGAGCACGATCCCGTCGGGCGTCGGGTCGCCGGACGCGACGCCGAGCGTGAACGGGTAGGGCATCGCGGCCGGCGGGTCGGCGACCGACACCCACGGCACCCCGAGCGTCACCGCCGCCCCGGTGAGCGCCACCGCGCCGCCGAGCAGCGTCCGGCGGGACACCCGGACTCCGCCCATGCGCCTCCTCCGTCCGGCCGGACCGGGGAGCGCCGATGAGCCGGTGTCGTTCCCCCGCCCTCACCAACGGATGACCCCTCCCCGGCGGTTCGGACGTTCCGTGACCGATCTGGATCCGGTGCGTGACCGACCCCGCACAGCCGACACACAGGAAGCACCCAGCGGAGGCCGACGGAGGACTGCGAGGCTGACGCCCATGAACGCCGCGACCCGCGCCGACCTGCGCCGACCCGACGGGACACCGGTGCGCGCGCTCGTCGTCGACGACGAGCCGACGCTGGCCGAGCTGCTGTCCATGGCCCTGCGCTACGAGGGCTGGGACGTGCGCAGCGCCGGCGACGGGCTGGGCGCCGTCAAGCAGGGCCGCGAGTTCCGCCCCGACGTCGTCGTGCTCGACGTGATGCTCCCCGACATCGACGGCTTCGAGGTGCTGCGCCGGCTGCGCGCCGACAGCCCCGACGTGCCCGTCCTCTTCCTCACCGCGCGCGACGCCGTCGAGGACCGGGTCGCCGGCATCACCGCGGGCGGCGACGACTACGTGACGAAGCCGTTCAGCCTCGAGGAGGTCGTCGCCCGGCTGCGGGGCCTGCTGCGGCGCGCGGCGGTGGCGACGGCGGTCCGCGGCGACGCGACGCTGACCGTCGGCGACCTGACCCTCGACGAGGACAGCCACGAGGTCGCCCGCGCCGGGGCGCCGGTCGAGCTCACGGCGACCGAGTTCGAGCTGCTGCGCTTCCTCATGCGCAACCCGCGTCGCGTGCTGTCGAAGGCCCAGATCCTCGACCGGGTCTGGAACTACGACTTCGGGGGCCAGTCGAACATCGTCGAGCTCTACATCTCCTACCTGCGCAAGAAGATCGACGCCGGCCGCGCGCCGATGATCCACACCGTCCGCGGCGCCGGGTACGTGCTCAAGCCGGCGGCGGGATGAGGCGCCTGCGGTCCCTGCAGAACCGCCTCGTGGTGTCGACGGTCCTGCTCCTGACCGTGGTTTTCCTCGTCGTCGGGGTCGGCGCGGCGCTGTCGCTGCGCGGCTACCTCTACCGGCAGCTCGACGACCAGGTCAGCGAGATCGCCCGCTTCCGCAGCAACCCGCCCCAGGGCGACCCCGACCGCCGTCCCCCGCCGCCCGACGCCGGCGGCGGCTTCGTCGGCGGTGGCCCCGACCGCCCGGCCAACACCCTCGAGGTCACCGTCGACGACGGCCGGATCGTGCGCGCGGTCCTGCTCGGGCGTCCCGGCACGAGCCGCCCGGTGCCGCCCGAGCAGGTGGCGCCCGCCATCGCGACCACGCCGGGCCAGCCGCCGCACACCCTCGACATCGCGGGGCTCGGGAGCTTCCGCTTCGCCGCCGCGACGGGTGACGACGGCACGGTCACCGTCGTCGGCCTGTCCACCGCCGCCCTCGAGGACACCGTCGGCGAGCTGGTGGTCCGCGAGGCGGTGATCTTCGGGATCGGCGTCGTCCTCGCCGCCGTCGCGGCGGCGTTCACCACGCGCCTGACGCTGCGCCCGCTGCACCGCGTCTCGGCCACGGCCCGGCGGGTCTCGGAGCTGCCGCTGTCGTCGGGCGAGGTCGAGCTCGCCGAACGGGTCCCCGACGTCGACGCCGACCCGCGCTCGGAGGTCGGCCAGGTCGGGGCCGCCCTGAACCGGATGCTCGGGCACGTCGGCGCCGCGCTCGCCGCCCGCCAGGACAGCGAGACGCGGCTGCGCCGGTTCGTCGCCGACGCCAGCCACGAACTGCGCACCCCGCTCGCGGCGATCCGCGGCTACAACGAGCTCGCCGCCCGGCGCGCCGACGAGCTGCCGCCCGAGGTCGCCGGCCTGCTCGACCGCATGGGCTCGCAGACGCAGCGCATGACCGCCCTGGTCGAGGACCTGCTGCTGCTCGCGCGCCTCGACGCCGGGCGCCCGCTGGCCCGCGAGCCCGTCGACCTCACCCGCCTCGTCGTCGACGCCGTCACCGACGCCCACGTCGCCGCGCCGGAGCACCGGTGGTCGCTGGACCTGCCCGGGGAGGAGCCCGTCGAGGTCGTCGGCGACCCCGAGCGGCTGCACCAGGTCGTCGCGAACCTGCTCGCCAACGCCCGCACCCACACCCCGCCCGGCACGCTCGTCACCGTCGGGCTGCGGACGGTCGACGGCGACGGTGTGGTCCGGCTCGACGTCGTCGACGACGGTCCCGGGATCCCGTCCGATCTGCTGCCGCACGTCGCCGAGCGCTTCGCCCGCGGCGACACCGGGCGCGCCCGCACCACCGGCAGCACCGGGCTCGGCCTGTCGATCGTCTCGGCGGTCGTCGCGGAGCACGGCGGGCGCCTGGCGATCGCGAGCGAGCGGGGGGAGACCCGCTTCACCGTCGACCTGCCCGCCGCTCCGGACGGCGTCCTATCCTCCGGGCCATGACCGAGCCCGCGCCTGGTGTGCCCGAGGAACCCGAGCGCAGCCCGGCGGCGACCCCGGCGCCGCCGCCGATGCGGGCGTCGGACACCGAGCGCGAGCAGGTGGCCGAGGTCGTCCGGCAGGCGGTCGCCGACGGGCGGCTCACGATCGTCGAGGGCGACGAGCGCCTGCGTGACGTCTACGCCGCCGTGTACCGGCGCGACCTCGTCCCCGTCACCGCCGACCTGCAGCCCGTGGGGGAGGCGGCGGGGTCGCCGGCGCACCGCCCGCTCGGGCACCTCGACCGCCCGGCGTCGACGACGTCGGTGGCCGTGCTGACCGGTGTGGACAAGCGCGGCGCGTGGACTCCCGGCCACACCCATCGCGTGATCGCGTTCTGGGGCGGCGCCGACCTCGCCTTCACGGACGCGCGCCTCGACGACGCCGGCCTCGTGATCGGCGCGATCGCGATCATGGGCGGCGTGAACATCGACCTGCGCGGCATCCCGGCCGGCGTCGAGGTCACGATCCAGGCGGTCGCGATCATGGGCGGGATCGACGTCACCGTCGACCCCGACACCACGGTCGTCGAGGACGGGTTCGGCTTCATGGGCGCGTTCGACGACGAGTCCGGGGTCCCGCAGTCCACGACCGGCCCGCGCGTCCGCGTCACGGGGCTCGCGCTGATGGGCGGGGTGTCGGTGCACCGCAAGCCGCCCGAGATCGCGCGCGGCGACCGGCGCGCGCTGGAGGAGTGAGCGCTACTCCTTCGCGAGCAGCCGGTCGAGCTTCTCCTCGATCCGGTCCATTCGCCCGCTGAGCTCGGTGAGTGTGCGGAACGCGGTCGCGTCGGTGTTGAGCAGCGCGTCGAGGCCCGACATCCGCACCGGCGAGCCGGGCACCCGTGACGGGTGGCGCTCGCCCTCGAGCACCGCGGCGTGGAGCTCGGTCACGCGGAAGTCGAGCCAGGCCAGCAGGTCGCCGACGTCGATCGTGCGCCCGAAGCGCGTCCGGACCCGCTGGTGCAGGACGTCGCCGCCCCCGGAGTGGCGGGGCCGGTGGCTGCTGCGCCGGTGGTGGTCGTCGCCGTCGAAGAGCTCCTCGAAGAACCCGTCCTCCTCCTCGTGGTGATGGTGGTGGACGTGCTGCTCGACGGGCGGGCCGGGAGGCGGGGGAGGAGGCGGCGGCGGGCCGGGCGGTGGCGGCTGTCCCCAGGGCTCGGTCACGGTCGTCGTCCCTCCGGTGTCTCGGGTCACGACTACCCTACGTGACTGCCACGAGGAAGCGACCGGCGCGAACGGGTGATCGAGTTCGCGAGAGGTAGGGACAGCCCCCACCGGTCGTAGGGAGCACGCGATCGTCGCGGTCCCGGCGAGACCGGAAGCTGATCGAGCCCGACCCGAACGGTCGGACCCCGATCCGGCCCAGGAGCTCACCGTGCAGACCGACATCGACCAGACCCGTCCCGTCGCCCCCGGCCAGGGGCAGCGACACGGGGCTGCTCCGGTCCGGGAGGCGCCACCGCCCCGGGTCACCCGGACGCGCGGGCGTCGCGTCGCCACGGTGGTCGTGGCCTCGGTCGTCGCCGTCACCACCGGGCTGGGCCTCGGGGCGCTCGTCGCCATGGCGACCAGCCCCGACGGCACCATCGCCGGCGCCTTCACGCCGGCGTCGTCGAGCGAGCCGACCGGCGGCGATACCCCCGGCGGTACGCCGGAGGCCGACGGCGCGGGTGCCGACGGGACCGACGTCCCGGGCGGCGGGTCGGCGGGTGCGCCCGCGATCGGCGGTCCGGTCGGCGGCCCGTCCGGCGAAGGGCCCGGTGCTCCCGCGGCCGGCAGCTCGTCGACGCCCGGTCACCCCGGCACGACGCCCGCGACCCCGCTGACCGGTCGCTTCACCTACGACGGCTCGGTCCTGCTCTCCGACGGCCGCGTCGTCGGCCCGGACGGCGTGGTGCGCTCGCCCGCGTTCCCGCTGCCGCACGGCGCCCACCGCCTCCCCGACGGCACGATCGCGCTGCACGACGGCACGCTGCTCAACGCCAACGGGTCGCCGCGCGCCGCGATCGTGATCCCGGCCGGCACCGCCAGCACCCCGGAGGGCGGGAGCATCCCGGTCCCCGGCTTCACGATCAACGCCGACGGCACGCTGACCCCCGCCAACACCGGCGCCCGCGTCGTGTGGAACTACGACGGCACCGCCACGGTCATCTCCGGCAACCACGTCGACGTGTGGAACAAGGACGGCAACTTCGCCTCCCGCTACGACGCGAAGCCCGGCGAGACCGTCAACCACGACGGGTCGATCACCCGCGCCGACGGCACCGTCGCCGACCCGAACGGCTCCACCACCCGCGCGCCCGTCCGCATCCCGGGCGGCACCACCGTCGACCCGCACCACACGACCCCGGACGAGCCCGAGACGCCCGCCGACCCGGTGCCGGACACGCACCACGAGGGCACGCCGGCCGACGCGAACGCCCAGACGCCCGCCGACGGCACCGTCCCCGCGGAGACCCCGACCGGGACCGGCACCGAGACGGGTACGGACACGCACACCCCGTCCGGCTCGACCTCGGGCTCCAGCTCGGGCAACTCGAGCTCAGGCTCCTCGAACTCCTCGAGCGGTTCGGGTTCGAGCGGCTCCGGGACGTCGCACAGCAGCAATTGACCGATCCCGGGGTGTACCAGCGATGCGGCATCGCTGGCGTCCATCGCCAGGATCGCCACATGCTCGCCGACGCGACACGCCGCCACAGGAACGACCGCCGACCGACTCCTCAGGGCCGGTCGGCGGTCGTCTGTCGTGCAGGGACGCTCAGCGCTCGAAGCGCTTGGCCACGTCGTCGGCGATCCCGGAGACGACGCGCGCCGCGGCGCCCGCCGCGCCCTCGGCCTGCTCCTTCGCCGCGCCGGCGACCTCGGAGGCCTTCTCGCCCGCGTGCTCGGCGGCCAGGCCCAGCTTGTCGCCGACCGAGCCCGCCTCGATCGTCGCGTCGGGCCCCGGGGTCACGATCGTCTCCTCGCCGCTGTCGAAGCGGACGCGGTAGGGCGGCCCGTCCTCGCCGATCACGGCCACCACGGTGCCGGTCCGGTCGGGGACGTCGGTGGTGTTGGAGTGCATGCGGATGCGGTCGCCCACGGACGCGCTCACGAGGGTCCTCCTTCTCGACGGTGTCGCCGGGCAGGTACCCGGAACGGCCGAAGGGCACCTTCGCTCGATCTACTCGATCGAAGGTGCCCTTCGCTCACAACGTGCCCGACCGGCGAAGGGCACCCCCCGGCGGATAGACCGCCCGAAGGTGCCCTTCGCTCAGAACAGCTCGGTCAGCCGGCGGCGACCGGCGCCTCGGTCGGCGTCTCCGCGACACCGAACGTCAGCTCGCCGTCCGCCACGTCGACCGTGACCGTCTGGCCACCGTGCAGCTCGCTCGCGAGCAGCATCGACGACAGCCGGTTGCCGACCTGGCGCTGGATGGTCCGGCGCAGCGGCCGGGCCCCGAACTCGGGCTGGAAGCCCAGCTCGGCCAGGCGGTCGACGGCCGCCTCCGTGATCGCGAACCCGATGTCCTGCGCGTCGAGGCGCTCGCGCGTCTCGTCGAGGATCAGGTCGGTGATGCGCCGCAGCTGCTCCGCGTCGAGCCGCTTGAAGACGATCACCTCGTCGATCCGGTTGAGGAACTCGGGCCGGAACGACTCGCGCAGCTTCGGCATCAGCCGCTCCTGCAGCGACCGGTCCGGGTCGGACGAGGCACCCGCGAACCCGAGGGCCTGGGTGTTCGTCGTGATCAGCTCCGAGCCGACGTTGCTGGTCATGATCAGCACCGTGTTGCGGAAGTCGACCGTGCGGCCCTGCGAGTCGGTCAGCCGCCCGTCGTCCAGCACCTGCAGCAGCGTGTTGAAGACGTCGGGGTGGGCCTTCTCCATCTCGTCGAGCAGGACCACCGAGTACGGCCGGCGGCGGATCTCCTCGGTGAGCTGACCGGCCTCGCCGTACCCGACGTAGCCGGGGGGCGACCCGATGAGCCGCGAGACGGTGTGCCGCTCGGAGTACTCGCTCATGTCCACGCGGACCATGCGGTCCTCGTCGCCGAACATCGTCGCCGCGAGGGCCTTGGCCAGCTCGGTCTTGCCGACGCCGGTCGGGCCGAGGAACAGGAAGCTGCCGATCGGGCGGTTCGGGTCGTCGAGCCCGGCCCGCGAGCGGCGGACGGCCTCGGCGATCGCGGTGACGGCGTCGTCCTGGCCGACGACCCGCTCGTGCAGCTGCTCCTCGAGCTTGAGCAGGCGGTCCCGCTCGGTCTCGGTGAGCTGGCTGACGGGGATGCCGGTCGAACGGGCGACGATCTCGGCGATGTCCTCGACGGACACCTCGAGCACGCCCGCCTGCCCCGACTGCCGGTCGGAGCGCGCCGCCTCGAGCGACGACTGCGTCTGCGCGATCTCGTCACGCAGCGCGCCGGCCCGCTCGTAGTCCTCGTCGGCGACGGCCTGGTCCTTGTCACGGGTCAGCGACTCGAGCTTGCGCTCGAGCTCGCGCGAGTCGGTGTGCGGGCCCTTGGCCTGCAGCCGCTTGCGCGCGCCGGCCTGGTCGACGAGGTCGATGGCCTTGTCGGGCAGGAACCGGTCGGTGACGTAGCGCTCGGAGAGCTCGGCGGCCGCCGTCAGCGCCTCGTCGGTGAACCGCACCTGGTGGTGCGCCTCGTACCGGTCGCGCAGCCCGTGCAGGATCGCGACCGTGTCCTCGACCGAGGGCTCCGGCACCATCACCGGCTGGAACCGGCGCTCGAGCGCGGCGTCCTTCTCGATCGACTGTCGGTACTCGTCCAGCGTGGTCGCGCCGACGATGTGCAGCTCGCCGCGGGCCAGGGCCGGCTTGAGGATGTTGCCGGCGTCCATGCCGCCCTCGGACGACCCGCCGGCACCGACCATGGTGTGCAGCTCGTCGATGAAGACGATCAGCTCGTCCGAGTGCTCGCGGACCTCCGCGACCAGCTTGGTCATCCGCTCCTCGAAGTCACCGCGGTAGCGGGTGCCCGCGACCATGCCCGACAGGTCGAGCTGGACGATGCGCTTGCCCTCGAGCTGCTCGGGGACGTCGCCGGACACGATGCGCTGGGCGATGCCCTCGACGACCGCGGTCTTGCCGACGCCCGCCTCGCCGATGAGGACGGGGTTGTTCTTGGTGCGGCGCGAGAGGACCTCGATGGTCTGGTCGACCTCGTCCTCACGCCCGACGACCGGGTCCAGCTCGCCGGCCCGCGCCTTGGCGGTCAGGTCGACGCCGAACTGGTCGACGGTCGGGGTGCTGGAGTCGGCGTTGTCGCCGCCACCGGACCCCCCGCCGCTCGGGCGCTGCCCGCCGGACGCGGCGGAGCGCTGCAGCGACTGCGGGGTGACGCCCTGCTGGCCGAGCGCGCGGCCGACGGGGCTGTCGTTGTTCGCGGCCAGCGCGAGCACGATGTGCTCGGGGCCGATGTAGCTCGAGCCGAGGGCTCGGGAGATCTGGTGCGCGTCGAGCAGGGTGCGCTTGGCCGTCGGGGTCAGCGACGGGGGCTCCGTGCGGGCCTCGCCGCGGGGCAGCTGCTCGTCGGCGGTCCGCGCCAGCGCGTCGACGTCGGCGCCCGCTCCGGACAGGAGCTGGCGCAGCGGCGGCACCTGGGTCACGACGAGCAGCAGGTGCCACGCGTCGAGGTCGGTGTTGCCGCGCTCGGCGGCCTGCTGGGCCGCGGCACCGACGAGCTGGCGGGCCGGCTCGGTCATGAGCTGGGTGATGTCGATGCGCTGGACACCTCGCGGGGACGCTCCGCCGAGGAAGCTCGCGAGGAAGTCGTCGAACGGGCCGGACCCGGGACCACCGGGCCCGAAGGCGCTGGTCATGAAGCTCCTCAGTGGGTCCAGCAAGAGTTCGAGCCGGCTGGTCTCGCCGGCACTGAACTGGTCAGCAACGCGGGGGGATCATTCATTCCTGAGTGGTGGCGACTCAAGTCGTGACGTGGACCATGAGTCGATGACGCTCACGTCGGAGGGCTACCCGCATCACGGCATGGGCACGCGCCCGCGCGGGCACGCGGGAGGCATGAGCACCGTGACCGCCCGCGAGGTCCACCTCGTCCGCCGCCCGCAGGGCATGCCCGAGCCCGACGACTTCGCCCTCGTCGACCGCGACCTCGACGAGCCCGGCGACGGCGAGGTGCTCGTCGCGAACCAGTACTTCTCGGTCGACCCCTACATGCGCGGGCGTATGAACGACGTGCCGTCCTACGTCCCGCCGTTCGCGCTGAACGAGGCGATGGACGGGCGCGCGGTCGGCGAGGTCGTCGCGAGCAACAGCGGCGACGTGGCCGTCGGCGACGTCGTCACCACCAACCTCGCGTGGCGCACGCACGGCGTCGTGCCCGCCAAGCAGGTCCAGAAGGTCGCCGCGCCGCAGGGCGTCAGCCCGTCGGCCTACCTCGGCGTGCTCGGCATGCCGGGTCTGACCGCCTGGGTCGGGCTGCTCGACAAGGCGGCGTTCCGCGAGGGCGACGCCGTGTTCGTGTCCGGCGCCGCCGGCGCGGTCGGCAGCCTCGTGGGGCAGCTCGCGAAGCTCAAGGGCGCCTCGCGCGTCGTCGGCAGCGCCGGGAGCGCCGACAAGGTGCAGTGGCTGACCGGCGAGCTCGGCTACGACGCGGCGTTCAACTACAAGGACGGGCCCGTCGTCGACCAGCTTCGCAAGGCCATGCCCGACGGCGTCGACGTCTACTTCGACAACGTCGGCGCAGATCACCTCGAGGCCGCGATCGCGTGTGCCAACGACTTCGCCCGCGTCGCCGCGTGCGGGGCGATCGCGCACTACAACGACACGGCGGACGACCCGACGCCCGGACCGTCGAACCTCTTCCAGATCGTCAAGAAACGCCTGTCGCTGCAGGGCTTCATCGTCACCGACTCGTGGCAGCGGATGGGCGCGTTCCTCGAGGAGGTCACGCCGTGGGTGGCCGAGGGCAAGGTGAAGTTCTCGGAGACCACCGCGGAGGGCATCGACGACGCCGTGGAGGCCTTCCGCGGCATGCTCCGCGGCGAGAACACCGGGAAGATGATCGTCAAGCTGTGATGGCCTGCGGCCACGTGCGTGATATGGGTCGCCGGAGGGACCCATATCACGCACGTGGCGTGAGCCATCCCCCGTCGGCGCGCCAGACCGACACCACGGCGGGGCGGGCGACGCTCGTCCCGCCGTCGGGCCAGTGCGAGATCGGGTTCGCGAGGCTCGCGTCGTCCGACTCGCCCGGGTGCTGCACCGCCACCAGCGCCAGGCGCTCCTCGACCACCGGCCCGCACGTCTCCGCCCCGCGCGGCACCGTGAGGAACTGCTGGACACGGCCGCGCTGCGGGCCCTCGAGCGGCACCGCGAACAGGCCGTCGTTGGAGCCCAGCGCGTTGCCGTCGGTCGCGATCCAGAGGTTCCCGACGGCGTCGAACGCGACGTTGTCGGGGCACGAGATCGGCGAGACCTGGTCCTTCGGGAAGCCGCCGAAGTAGGTGTCCGCGGCGGCGGGGTCGCCGCACACCAGCAGCAGGGACCACGCGAACGTCCGCGCGCCCGGGTCGTTGCCGCCCTCGACGAGCTCGAGGACCTGGCCGTTCGTGTTCTCGCCGCGCGGGTTGACGCCGTCGGGACCCGGCTTGCCCGGGGTGCCGCGCTCGTCGTTGTTGGTCAGCGCGGCGTAGACGCGTCCCGTGGTCGGGTGGGGCTGGACGTCCTCGGGGCGGTCCATCGGCGTCGGGGCGACGGTGTCGGCGGCGATCCGGGTGTGCACGAGCACCTGCGCCGCGCTCATCCCGGGGACGAACGAGCGCCCGGTGCCGTCGGCGAGCGACTCCACCAGCGGCAGCCACTCGCCGCTGCCGTCGGGCCCGCCCCCCGGGGCGTCCGGTGAGAAGCGGGCGACGAACAGCGTGCCCTCGTCGAGCAGGCGGGCGTTCGACTCGCGGTCGGCGGGGGTGTCGCCCGCGCGGTGGGTGCGCGAGGAGACGAACTTGTAGAGGTACTCGAACCGCTCGTCGTCGCCCATGTACGCCGCGACGGTGCCGGTCGGGCCGACGCGGACGTTGGCGCCCTCGTGCTTGAAGCGGCCGAGCGCGGTGTGCTTGCGCGGGGTCGAGGACGGGTCGAACGGGTCGACCTCGACGACCCAGCCGAAGCGGTTGGCCTCGTTCGGCTCGCGGATGAGGTCGAAGCGCGGGTCGACGCCCTCCCACCTCCGCTCGGTGGCGCCGCCGTCCATGCCGTAGCGGGCGAGCGCCAGGTCGGCGACCGTCTCCCCGTTCGCGAAGTACTGGTCGATGTTCTCCTCGCCGGTGAGCACCGTGCGCCACGGCGTGACCCCGCCCGCGCAGTTGTTGAGGGTGCCCAGCACCGTGCGGCCCTCGGGGTCGGCGCTCGTGCGCACGAGCGCGTCGCCGGCGACGGGGCCGGTCAGCGTCATCGGGGTGCTCGCGGTGATCCGCCGGTTGACCCCGTCCATCACCGGCGTCAGGCGTCCCGAGGCGGGGTCGCGCTGCACCATGACGACCGACATCCCGTGCGCCGCCATGCCGATCGCGACCTGCTCGGGGGTCGGCGCGTCGGGGTTGTATCCCGGGATCATGAACGGCTCGGTCGTGTACTCGTGGTTCGCGACGAGCAGCGCCCGGCCCGGGCTGCCCGGCACGTCGAGCAGCGCGAGGAAGTCGTTGTTGAACCCGAACTGCTGGGCCTGCGCGGCGGCGGTCTGCGCGTTCGGGTCGAAGGCGGGCGCGCCGGGCAGCACGGGGTCGCCCCAGCGGATGACGACCTGCTGGTCGAACCCCTCGGGGACCCGCACGGCGTCCTCGGTGTTCGGGGCGACCGCGGTGAAGCCGAACGGGGAGGGCATCGGGGCGGTCGGGGGCGCCGCGGCACCCGCACTGCCGCTCGTCCCGCACGCCGCGGCGAGGGTGCCGGAGAGCCCCGCGACCAGGCCCGCCTGCAGCACGCGCCGCCGGCTCAGCGCCGCGGCCGCGACCTCGCGGAACGGCGTGTGGTCGGTCGGGTTGGGCGCCTCCCGGGAGCACGCGTCGGCGCACCGGTAGCGGCACGAGATGGCCGGGCGTCCGTGGGGGCGGCGGACGGCGAGCGGCAGCAGGCGCACGGAATCTCCCGTGTGTCCGAAGTGGTGGTCGCAGCGACGCTAGGTCCGCCGGGCGTCGCGGCGGCGTGAGGCGGATGAACACCAGCCGAACACGCCCAGCTCCGGGGCGTGACCGACCCGACGGTTCGTTTCGGGCGGCGCGGGCGTCGGGCAGCCGAGACGATGCGAGCACTCACGTGGCAGGGACAGGGTGACGTTCGCGTCGAGACCGTCCCGGACCCCACGATCCAGGAGCCGACCGACGCGATCATCAAGGTGACGAGCACCGCGATCTGCGGCTCCGACCTGCACCTCTACGAGGTCCTCGGGCCGTTCCTCGACCAGGGCGACATCCTCGGCCACGAGCCGATGGGCATCGTCGAGGAGGTCGGCTCCGAGACCGGTGACCTGAAGGTCGGCGACCGGGTCGTCGTCCCCTTCAACATCTCCTGCGGGCACTGCTGGATGTGCGAGCGGCAGTGGTTCGCGGCCTGCGAGACCACCCAGAACCGCAACCAGGGCATGGGCGCGTCGCTGTTCGGCTTCACGAAGCTCTACGGGCCGGTCCCGGGCGGCCAGGCCGAGTACCTGCGCGTGCCGCAGGCGCAGTTCGGCCCGATCAAGGTCCCCGACGGCCCCGCCGACGAGCGCTTCCTCTACCTCTCCGACGTGCTGCCCACCGCGTGGCAGTCCGTCGAGTACGCGCGCATCCCCGACGGCGGCAGCGTCGCGGTGTTCGGTCTCGGCCCGATCGGGCAGATGGCCGCACGGATCGCCCGTCACCGGGGCTACCGGGTCATCGCCGTCGACAGCGTCCCCGAGCGCAACGCGATGGCGCGCCGGCACGGCGTCGAGGTCGTCGACGCGAGCACGGTCGACGACGTCACCGCCGCGATCCGCGACCTCACCGACGGCCGCGGCACCGACTCCGCGATCGACGCGGTCGGCATGGAGGCCCACGGCGGCTCGGCGATCCCGGAGCTCGCGCAGAAGATCGTCAACAAGCTGCCGGACGCGATCTCGGCGCCGCTGATGCAGGTGGCGGGCGTCGACCGCACCGCCGCGCTGGTCGGGGCCGTCGACGCGGTGCGGCGCGCGGGCGTCGTCTCGCTGTCCGGTGTCTACGGCGGCACCGCCGACCCGATCAACATGCTGAAGATCTTCGACAAGGGCATCTCGCTGCAGATGGGCCAGGCCCACGTGAAGCGCTGGACCCCGGAGATCCTCCCGCTGCTCACCGACGAGGACCCGCTCGGCGTGCACGACCTGGAGACCCACCGCCTGCCGCTCGAGTCGGCGCCGCACGGGTACGACATCTTCCAGAAGAAGCAGGACGAGTGCATCAAGGTGGTCCTGTCGCCGTGACTGACGCGCAGCGCAGCGGAGCCGGACCGTGAACGAGGACGACCCTTCGCTGTTCTTCGTCGGGACGGCGACGACGCTGGTGCGGTGCGGGGGGTTCACGGTCCTCACCGACCCGAACTTCCTGCACCGCGGCCAGCGGGCCTACCTCGGCAAGGGGCTGGTCTCGAAGCGGCTCACCGAGCCCGCGCTCACCCCGGCGCAGCTGCCGGCCCTCGACGCCGTCGTGCTCTCGCACCTGCACGGCGACCACTGGGACCGGGTGGCGCGCCGGGGTCTCGACCGCTCCCTGCCCGTGATCACCACGCCTGCGGCCGCCCGGACCCTGCAGTCGCGGCAGCGCTTCCGGCGCGCCCTGGGCCTGGCGACCTGGGAGTCGCACACGCTCGTGCGCCCCGACGGCGCGACGCTGCGGGTCACCGCGCTGCCCGGCCGGCACGCGCCGCGCCCGGTCGGCGGGCTGCTGCCGCCGGTGATGGGCAGCCTGCTGGAGTTCGCCGACCCGTCCGGCGAGGTCCTGCGCCGGATCTACCTGTCGGGCGACACGCTGCCGTTCGAGGGCATCGCGCAGATTCGCGAGCACGTCGGCGAGGTCGACCGCGCCGTCCTGCACCTCGGCGGCACGACCCTGCCCGGCGGGATCGTCGTCACCATGGACGGGCGGATGGGCGCCGACGTCCTGGAGACCATCGCGCCGAAGCGCGCGACGCCGATCCACTACGACGACTACGGCGTCTTCCGGTCGCCGTTGTCGGAGTTCCTCGGCGAGGTGGAGCGCCGCGGCTGGTCGGACCGCGTCGACGTCGTGGACCGCGGCGGCACGATCGCCCTGTAGGCGGGCGCCTCCGGCCCGCCCACCCCGGGACGAACGAACGGCGCCTTCACTGCTTGCGAAGCAGCGAAAGCGCCGTTCGTTCGTCAGGGCGGGACGCACCCGGCGCAGTGCCGTGGTCCCGGCGGTCGAGCGTCAGGCCTCGCGCAGCGTCAGGAGCAGGTGGTCGCGGCCCTTCGGGCTCACGAGCTTCGCGTCCCAGCCGCGGTCGGCGCGGGCGGTGTGGAAGTACGCCTTCGACGGCGCGCGAACGGGCGCCTTGAACACGACGTCGACGGTGAACGCCGGGCCGTGCCGACCCGCGAGCGCGGCGAGCGCGCGGGCCTTGGTCCACATCCCGTGCGCGATGGTGCCCGGCATCCCGAACGCCTTGGCGGCGAGGCCGTTGACGTGGATCGGGTTCACGTCGCCGGACACCGCGGCGTAGCGCCGACCGATGTCGCCCGGCACCGTCCAGATCGCGTGCGGGAGCCGGCCGACGTGCGGCTCGGGTTCACGCGAGGCGGCGTCGTCGGCGCCCTCGGGGGCCGGGGCGCCGCGTACGAAGTAGGTGCTGCGCGAGCCCCAGATCTCCGCGCCGTCGACGTCGGTGACCGCGGTGACGAGGTCGACCTGCGCGCCCTTGGGGTGCGCGGCGAGCCGGTCGGCGTGCACGGCGACGCGCAGCGGCTCGCCGACCTCGGGCGGCCGCACCTGGGTGATGACGTTGCGCAGGTGCACCATGCCCGGCGCGGGCAGGGGGAACTCGCGGTCGGTCATCAGCCGCATCTGCAGCGGGAACGCCAGCATGTGCGGATAGGTCGGCGGGACGACGCCGCCGACGGAGAACCCGCACACGTGGTCGTAGTCGGCGACGGCGTCGGCGTCGATGCGCACCCCGGCGAGCTCGAGGCGGCGGTCGGGCAGCGTCGTGCCGCCCGACCGAGCCGTGAGCAGCGCGCGGCCGTAGAGGACGCCGAGGGTGGGCGCCGCATCGAGCGTCTCGACCCGGGCGAGCGGAGCGACGGGGGGAGGCTGCGCGGTCATCAGGCCCCCAGGTAGTTCTGGCCGTCGACGCGCAGCACCTGCCCGTTGACGGCGTAGGACGCGCCCTGGGCGAACCAGGCGATCGTCTCGGCGACGTCGATCGGCAGCCCGCCCTGGGTCATCGACGACAACCGCCGCCCGGCCTCGCGGGTGCCGACGGGCATGGCGGCGGTCATGTCGGTCTCGATGAAGCCCGGCGCGACCGCGTTGATCGTCGCGTCCTTCTCCACGAGCAGCGGGGCCGTGGCGTCGACCATCCCGATGACGCCGGCCTTCGAGGCGCCGTAGGCGGTCTGACCGCGGTTGCCCGCGATCCCCGCCATCGAGGACACGGTGACGATGCGCCCGCCGCGGTGGAAGACATCGGACGCCAGCAGCGCGTCGTTGATCGCGAGCTGGGCGTTGAGGTTGACGTCGATGACCGAGTTCCAGCGGTCGCGGTCCTGGTTGGCCAGGAGCTTGTCGCGAGTGATCCCGGCGTTGTGCACGACGACGTCGAGCCCGCCGTGGCGCTGCGCGTGGTCGAGCAGGGTCGCGGGCGCGTGGTCGGCGGTGATGTCGAGCTGCAGCGCGCTGCCGCCGACGTCGTTGGCTGTGCGCGCGAGCGCGTCGCCGGCAGCGGGCACGTCCACGCAGATCACCGTCGCGCCGTCGCGGCGCAGGGTCTTCGCCACGGTCGCGCCGATGCCGCGCGCGGCACCCGTGACGACGGCGGTGCGCCCGGCGAGCGGCTTGTCCCAGTCGACGCCCTGACTCGAGCCCGCGAAGCCTGGCACCGTGCCGACCTCGAGGCGCTGCCCGTCGACGAACGCCGAGCGCGACGAGAGGAAGAAGCGCAGCGTCGACTCGATGTCGTTCTCGGCCCCGTCGGCGACGTGGACGAGGTTCACCGTCGCGCCGTAGCGGGCCTCCTTGGCCGCGGAGCGCACGAGGCCCTCCAGCGCGCGGCGGGCGGCGCGCACCGACGGCGCTCCTGCCTCGCCGGGCACGTCGCCGATCACGAGGATGCGGCCCGACGGCCCGACCCGGCGCATCACCGGGGTGAGGAAGCCCTGGATCGCCGCGAGGTCGGCGGGCGACGAGAGGCCGGTCGCGTCGACGATCCCGGCGGCCACCTTCGACGTCGAACTGCCGCCGCCGACCGGGGCCTGCGGGTCCTCGTGGACCTCGACGCCCAGGTCGGTCAGCAGCGAGCGCACGACCTTCGCGACGCGCCCGCTCGCCGTCGCCGTCCCGAGCAGGGCCGGGCCCGACAGCAGCGGCTGGCCGGGCTCGTAGCGGCGCAGCCGGGGCACCGGGGGCAGCCCGACGGTGCCGGCGATCGACTTCCCGAAGCCGGAGTTGACGAAGTCGGAGTACCAGTCGTTGGACATGTCTCTCAGGCCTCCAGGATGGCGACGACGCCCTGACCACCGGCGGCGCAGATCGAGATCAGGCCCCGGCCGGCTGTGCCATCTCTTTGGCTCTTCTCGTGCAGCAGCTTCGCCAGGGTCGGGACGATGCGGGCGCCGGTGGCGGCGAACGGGTGGCCCGTGGCCAGCGACGACCCCGCGACGTTGAGCTTGGTCTTGTCGAACGTGCCCAGCGGCCCGTCGAGTCCGAGGCGCTCCTTGCAGAAGATCGGGTCCTCCCACGCCGCGAACGTGGCGAGGATCGTCGAGGCAAAGGCCTCGTGGAACTCGTAGAAGTCGAAGTCCTGCAGCGTGAGCCCGTTCCGCTCGAGCAGGCGCGGCACGGCGTAGGTGGGGGCCATGAGCAGGCCCTCGTCGCCGTGGACGTAGTCGACGGCGGCGGTCTCGGCGTCGACGAAGTGGGCGAGCACGGGCAGGTTGCGCTCGGCGGCCCATTCGTCGCTGGCGAGCAGGACCGTCGCGGCGCCGTCGGTGAGCGGCGTGGAGTTGGCCGCCGTCATCGTGGCCTCGGTGTCGGGGTAGCCGGCCGGCCTGAACACCGGCTTGAGCTTCGCCAGGCCCTCGAGGGTCGAGTCGGCGCGCAGGTTGTTGTCCTTGGTGAGCCCCAGGTAGGGCGTCAGCAGGTCGTCGAAGAACCCGCGGTCGTAGGCGGCGGCCAGGTGCTGGTGGCTCGCGACCGTGATCTCGTCCTGCGCGGTGCGGCTGATGCCCCACGCGGCGGCGGTCTGGGCGGCGTGCTCGCCCATCGACATGCCGGTGCGCGGCTCCTTGTTGGCCGGGATCTCGGGGACGATCTGCCCGGGTCGCAGCCCCGCGAGGGCCTTGACGACGCCCGCGGTGGACTTCGCCCGGTTGGCGGCGAGCAGCACGCGGCGCAGGTCGTCGTTGACCTCGATCGGCGCGTCGCTGGTGGTGTCGACCCCCGAGGCGACGCCGCTCTCGATCTGCCCGAGGGCGATCTTGTTGGCGACCTGGAGCGTCGTCTGCAGGCTGGTGCCGCAGGCCTGCTGCAGGTCGTAGGTCGGTGTCGCGGCCGAGAGGCGGCTGCCGAGGACGGCCTCGCGGGTGAGGTTGAAGTCGCGGCTGTGCTTGAGCACCGCGCCGGACGCGACCTCGCCGAGGCGCTCGCCGGCCAGCCCGAACCGCGCGACGAGACCGTCGAGCGCGGCGGTGAGCATGTCCTGGTTCGAGGCCCGGGCGTACGCGCCGTTCGAGCGGGCGAAGGGGATGCGGTTGGCGCCGACGATGGCGGCGCGGCGCGGGGACGATGGTGCGGAGGGCACGATTCCTCCCGGAGGTATCCGGAGCTGTTCGCAGGGGTGCGGCGCGGTCACGGCGGCGTGACGCTCGCCGTGCGGCCGTAGTTACCCGAAAGTATCAGGTACCGTCGGTAACGTGAGCCGTCGTTCCACGCATCACCCCGAGAGCGGGCGTGACAGTGAGCGCGACGCGTCACGTCCGCGGCGCGACCGTCGGTCCAGCCGCTGGGACGAGCATCGCCGGGCCCGGCGCCAGGAGCTCACCGCCGCCACGATCGTGGCCATCCGCGCGCACGGGGCCGAGGTCGGCATGAGCCAGGTCGCCGCGCAGGCCCGCACCAGCAAGACCGTCGTGTATCGGCACTTCGCCGACAAGAACGACCTCTACCTCGCCGTCTGCGACTGGGTGGCGGCCGTGCTCGTCGGCCAGCTCCAGACCGCCATGCGCGACGCCACCGAGAACCCCCGCCAGACGCTGGTGTCCGGCATCGACGCCTATCTCGGGCTCATCGAGGCCGACCCCGAGGTCTACCGCTACGTCATGCGCCCCCCGAAGCTCGACCGCCCCGAGGGCGAAGACCCTGTCAGCGATCTCTGCACGGTCATCGGCGACCACATCGCGGAGATCATCTCCACCGAGCTGCGCCGCCAGAACCGCGACGCCACGCCGGCCCAGACCTGGGGCCACGCCCTCGTCGGCATGGTCCGTGCCGCGGGCGACCAGTGGCTCGCCGCCCGTCCCGACCTCGAGCGCGAGACCCTCGCGGGCCAGCTCGCGGACCTCGCCTGGTCGGGTCTCTCGCGCACCGTCACACCTTCGGCCGCGTCATCGGCCTCCTGACGGGGCACTCGGTGATCACGTACCGCCATCCGGAGGACTCTCGTGAGCACCCCATCGTCCACCGACGTCACGCCGGCCACCGTCGCCGCCGTCCAGCTGGCCCTCGACGGCCGCTGGCACGCGCTGCGTGACGAGGTCCGCGCCCGCGACGACTTCGCGCACCTGCGCGTCGACCCCGACACCGGCGTCGAGTCCTACCGCGCCGCGGTCGGCGAGATGCTCGTGCGCCTCGCCGACGAGGGCCACGCCGTGCACGGCTTCCCGGTGGCCGTCGGCGGACGCGGTGACATCGGCGGGTCGGTGGTCTCGTTCGAGATGCTGGCCTACGCCGACCTGTCGCTGCAGGTGAAGAGCGGGGTCCAGTGGGGCCTGTTCGGCGGCGCGATCCAGGCGCTGGGCAACGCCGAGCAGCACGCCCGCTACCTGCCCGGGGTCATGGACCTGTCGCTGCCCGGCTGCTTCGCGATGACCGAGACCGGCCACGGCTCGGACGTGCAGTCGGTGCACACCACGGCCACCTACGACGCCGCCACCGGCGAGCTCGTCATCGACACCCCGACCGAGTCGGCCCGCAAGGACTACATCGGCGGCGCCGCCCGCGACGCGCGGATGGCGGCGGTGTTCGTGCAGCTCTACAGCGGCGGCGAACGCCACGGGGTGCACGCGGTGCTGGTGCCGGTGCGCTCCGACGACGGCGAGGTGCTGCCGGGCGTCGAGATCGTCGACGACGGCCACAAGGAGGGCCTCAACGGCGTCGACAACGGGCGCCTGTCGTTCCACGGCGTCCGCGTCCCGCGCGAGAACCTGCTCGACCGCTACGGCACGGTCGCCGAGGACGGGACGTACTCGAGCTCGATCGAGAGCGAGAACCGGCGCTTCTTCACGATGCTGGGCGCGCTCGTGCGCGGGCGGGTCAGCGTGTCGGGCAGCGCGGTCGGGGCGGCGGCGCTGGCCCAGACGATCGCCGTGCGGTACGGCGAGGCGCGCCGGCAGTTCGCGGCGCCGGGCAGCGACGAGGAGATCACGGTCCTCGACTACCTCGCCCACCAGCGCAAACTGCTGCCCGGGCTCGCGCGCACCTACGCGATGCGGTTCGCGCAGAACGAGCTCGTCGAGATGCTCCACGACGTCCAGACCACCCGCGAGGCCGGCGGCGACGTCGACGAGAAGCGCCAGCGCGAGCTCGAGTCGCGGGCGGCGGGCACCAAGGCGCTCACGACCTGGCACGCCACCGCGACCATCCAGGCCTGCCGCGAGGCGTGCGGCGGGCAGGGCTACCTCTCGGAGAACCGGCTGGGTCAGCTGCGCGCCGACACCGACGTGTTCACGACCTTCGAGGGCGACAACACGGTCCTGCTCCAGCTCGTCGCCAAGGGACTGATCTCGGGCTACGCCGACGACTTCGGCCACCTCGACACCCTGGGCACCGTGCGCTTCGTCGCCGACCAGGTGCTCGACACCGTCGCCGAGCGCACCTCCCTGCGCCAGCTCGCCGAGCGCCTGCGCGCCGTGGCCCCCGGGCGCGACGAGGAGGACGTGCGCGACCGGTCGTGGCAGGTCAAGCTCCTCGACGACCGCGAGGAGCACACGCTCGACGGGCTCGTGCGCCGCCTGCGCCCGGCCCGCGACAAGGGGATCAGCCCCGAGCGCCAGTTCGCGATCTTCAACGGCGCCCAGGACCACCTCCTGCGCGCCGCGCGGTCCCACCTCGACGGCCTGGTGCTCGACGCGTTCGTGCGCGCGATCGACGCGTGCACCGACCCGTCGGCGCGGGCTCTGCTGGGAAAGGTCTGCGACCTCTACGCCCTGTCGCTGATCGAGGAGGACAAGGGCTGGTTCCTCGAGCACGGGCGGATCTCGGCGACGCGGTCCAAGGCGATCACGGCCGAGGTCAACCGGCTGTGCCTCGAACTGCGTCCGCACGCCCGCGCGCTCGTCGATGCGTTCGGGATCCCGGAAGCGTGGATCGGGGCGCCGATCGCGACCGGCGCCGAGCAGCGCCGCCAGGACGAGGCCCGCGCCCACGCCGCGTCCCTGGCCTGACCCGAGTACGAGCGGACCGCACCTCGCGGTGCGAGCGATGCGGCATCGCTGGCGTCTGACGCCAGGATCGCCACATGCTCGCTCGCGCGACACGCCGGCGGGGTGGATCAGCCTGGCGGCCACGCTCGCACTGGACGTCAGGAAATCCACCCGCTCGATTCGCCCGCTTCGGTGGACTCCGACGGGAACGGGTACCGGTGGCACGATGGCCGCCCCGGCGCGGGTCGGGCCGAATTCAGGGCGAGAGGACGTCGATGTGAGCACTCCGGGCGACGGGTACGGCCAGGGCCAGCAGGGCTACGGGCAACAGGGTGGCTACGGGCAGCAGCCGTACGGCGAGCCGAGCTACGCAGGGCCGGGCGGCCAGACGCCGGGCTGGGGTCAGCCGTCGGTCCCGACGAAGCCGCGCAACGGCATGGGCGTCGCCGCGCTGATCTTCGGCATCCTGGCGCTGCTGACGTGCTGGTGGCTGCCGGTCGTCGGCGGCCTGCTGGGCATCGTCGCGATCATCCTCGGCGTCGTCGGCCGGGGTCGTGCGAAGCGGCTCGAGGCGAACAACAAGGGCATGGCGACGACGGGCCTCGTGCTCGGCATCATCACCCTGATCCTCAACATCATCCTGAGCATCCTGGTGTTCGTCGCCGGGGTCGCCTTCCTCAACTTCGGCGGCGGGGCGTCGGTCCAGCAGTTCCAGGACTGCCTCTCCCAGGCCTCCAACCAGCCCAACCCCGCGGCCGTGCAGCAGGCCGTCGAGCAGTGCGGGCAGCAGTTCAACCAGCAGCTCCCCGGCACCCAGCCCGAGGGCGAGGGCGGCTGAGCCACCCCGGACGACGAACGGCCCCGCACCCATCGGGTGCGGGGCCGTTGTGCGTCAGGTGTCCGAACCGGGCGATGAGCCGCCTCGCGGCGCGTGGCACACCAGGGCTTCAGCCGAACGATCGTCCCTGGCGGCTCTTATTAATGAGACCCGGGGGCACATGGCGCCCGGTCCGGACGCCCCATTGAACCCCATGACGGCGCCGTGTGTTCCCGCGGGCGGAGACGATTCGTCCGGGCTGGCCGCGACGCGGCGTGACGGCGCGCAGAACGACAGCCGGCGAGCTGGGGGCTTTCCTGACGTTGAACGCGGGCGTGGCCGCCAGGCTTGCAGGTCAGCGGGGGAGGACGGCGAGGGAGTCGGTCACGGCGCGCAAGGGGTCGGCGGCGGGGTCGTTGACGATCGTGAGGCCCTCGTCACGCCCGCGCCGGACCATGGTCGTCGAGCCGCCGCCGTCGAGGGACGCGGCGACGGGCGCGCCGAGGTCGGTCAGCAGGCGGGCCAGCTCGGCCAGCGTGACGCCGATGCTCGCGTCCTGCCGCCCGTCGACCGTGACCAGCCACAGCCGCGAGCCGTCGCTCGACATTCCTACCGCGGTGCGCGGTGCGCGCTCGGTGTCCTGCAGGCCGGGCAGGACGTCACCGCCCCGGGCCAGCGGCAGCGCGCCGAGCGCCACGCGCAGCGGCGGGGACCCCACCGCGCCGAGCCCGTACGACAGGCGCACGGACATGCCGACCGTCAGCCCCCGCAACGACGCCGCGCCCCGATCCCGGCCGACCAGCGCCACCGTCCCGTCCGGCAGCCGCCCCGCGCCCGGCGGCCCCACGGCGACGACCTCCCCGCGCGCCACCCGCACCTCGAGCGTGTCCGCGCTGCACGGGGCGTCGGGGTCGGTGTCGGACCCGCACGTCGTCGGACCCCGCGGCGCGTCGCCCCACGCCGGGTCGAACACCCCGACGCCGTCCACGGGCACCGCGTAGCCGTCGAGGCCCGCGAGCGGCACCGTCCGGTCACGCGCCACCACCGACCCCCGGAACGCCACCCGCGCCAGGTGCGCCCGCCCCTCCCCGTCGAGGCCCACGACCGTGTCCGGTCCCTGGCCGGGCGGCGCCGGCGGCGACGGGCGGCGGCCCACCGGCACCCCGGACGTCCGCGCCGCCCCGTCGACGATCTCGGCCCCGACCGGCGCCCCGGTCCCGCCCTCGTCGAAGAACCCGCCGTTGACCGCCGCGATCGCCCCGGCCCGCCCGGCCAGCTCGGGCACCGTCGCGACGGCGGGCACGACCGGCGGGGTCAGCAGGTCGACGCGCACGGCCGGGGAGGTGAGGTCGACCTCGACGACGTCACCGCGCAGGGGACCGCCGCGCGGGTCGGACAGCGTCGTCGTGAACTCGCGGTAGGTCGTGCCCGGCAGGTCGGCGGCGGCGCCGCGGGGGACGAGGAGCTCGTCCAGTACCCGCCCGTCGGGGGAGGCGGAGGCGGCGGCCCGGCGCCCAGCGTCAGTCCGGCCACGACGGCGAGGGCCAGCGCGAACCACCGCGAACCCACCCGCGCCTCCCGTCACCCCGGACGGTCCGGCGGTCGGCGACGACACTGGACGCGGCGGCGCCGGGGCCGGACCACGACACTCAGAGGGCGGGTCGGCACCGCTCGGACGGGTGACGACCTGAGAGAAAGCGACATCAGGGAACGAAGCAGTCAGGCGTCGGTATCGTCACAGCGGGGAACCTCGGCGGTGACGAACACGTTGGCCGTCCGCGAGCTCTTGGTAAAGCGACGGCAAAGTGGTGGAGGAGCAGGCGTGACGGTCCCGTTCTGGGCATGGGCGGCCACGATCGGCGGCATCATCGTGCTCGTCGGCGTCGACATCTGGCACGCGCGGTCGCCGCACGAGGTCAGTTTCCGCGAGGCCACCCTCTGGTCGGTCATCTACGTCGTCGTCGCCGTGGTGTTCGGCGGGATCCTGCTGTTCACGATGGGCACGCAGGCCGGCACCGAGTACTTCGCCGGGTACCTGGTCGAGAAGAGCCTCTCGGTCGACAACCTGTTCATCTTCGCGGTGATCCTGGGCCAGTTCGCGGTGCCCAAGCGCCACCAGCAGAAGGTGCTGCTCTGGGGCGTCATCGGCGCCCTGGTGATGCGCGCGATCTTCATCGCGATCGGCGCCGCGGTGATCTCCGCGTTCGCGTTCGTCTTCGTCATCTTCGGCGCGTTCCTGATCTACACGGCGTACACGCTGATCCGGTCGCACAACGACGAGCCCAAGGACATGCACGACAATCGCGCGGTCAAGCTGGTCCGCCGGTTCGTGACCGTGCACGAGGAGGCCGGCGACCACGAGGGCTACAAGGACGACGGCAGGCTGCAGGCGCGCGTGAACGGCAAGTGGGGCGTCACCCCGCTGTTCATCGTCGTGGCCGTGATCCTGTCGGTCGACCTGGTGTTCGCGCTCGACTCGATCCCCGCGATCTTCGGCATCACGCAGAACGCCTACATCGTGTTCACGGCCAACGCGTTCGCGCTGCTGGGTCTGCGGGCCCTGTACTTCCTGCTCGTGGGCCTGCTCGACCGCCTCGTGCACCTGTCCTACGGCCTGGCGTTCATCCTGGCCTTCATCGGCGTCAAGCTGATCCTGCTCTACCTGCACGAGGACGTGTCCACGTCCATCCCGGAGATCCCGACCTGGCTCTCGCTGGTGGTCATCGTGGTCACGCTGGCGGTCGTCACCGTCACGAGCCTGCGGTCCACCCGGAAGAAGGCCGAGGCCGCGGGGACGTCCGAGGAGCCCGCACAGGTCGAGTCCGGGCAGGAGCCGGAGAAGACCGACGACGCCGGCGGCGACGCGCAGAGCAGCGAGCAGGAGTCCCGCTCCTCGTCCTAGGGTCGGGGCATGGCCCCAGATCGCGACCGGGACCGGGACCCCGAGGGCCGCGCCCGCAACGCGCGGCCCCGCGACGCGAGCGGACGCCCGTTGCCCTACGGGGCGACGGGCGTCGAGCGCGCCGACGAGGAGGACGAGGAGCTCTCCGCCGACGAGGTGTTCGAGCGCGCACAGGCGTTCCTCGACGAGGACCGGCCCTTCGACGCCCACGACGTCCTCGAGGGCGCGTGGAAGGCGGCGCCGGACGACGAGCGCCTGCTCTGGAAGGGCCTCGCGCAGCTCGCGGTCGGCCTGACCCACGAGCAGCGCGGCAACCCGCGCGGTGCGTCGTCGCTGCTGCGCCGGGGCGCCGAGACCGCCGCGCAGGCGCCGGAGGCGGCGTCGCGGCACCGCGTCGACCTGGACGCGCTGGCCGGCTGGGCCGCGGCCCGCGAGGCGTCCGGCCCGGAGGCGCCGGGCCTCGTGCTGCGGCGGCGCTGACCGTTTCGGGTCACCCGGCCGTCGGCAACCCGATGCGCGACACGGACTGGTGCCGACGCATCGAGGAGGAACCCGGCATGGCCGGCGCACTGAACGGACAGCGGATCGCGATCATCGCGACGAACGGTGTCGAGCAGGCGGAGCTCGAGCAGCCCCGCCAGGCGGTCGATCGGGCAGGCGCGCGTTCCACGCTCGTGTCGCTGTCGACCGACGCGATCCAGGCGATGAACTCGGACATCGACAAGGGCGACACGTTCACGCCCGACGCCGCGATCGGCGACGTCTCCGCCGACGACTACGACGCGCTGATCCTGCCCGGCGGCACGATCAACGCCGACCAGCTGCGCCAGAGCGGTGACGTCGTGGCGTTCGTGCAGGCGATCTTCGCGGCCGGCAAGCCGGTGGGCGCCATCTGCCACGCGCCGTGGACGCTGGTCGAGGCCGACCTCGTGCGCGGCCGCACGCTGACGTCGTACCCGAGCCTGCGCACCGACATCCGCAACGCCGGCGGCACCGCCGTCGACGAGGAGGTCGTGGTCGATCGCGGGCTCGTGACCAGCCGGAACCCGAACGACCTCGACGCGTTCTGCGCCAAGATCGTCGAGGAGTTCGGCGAGGGTGCCCACCCGGTCCACGACGAGGGCGCCACCGCGCAGGCATGATGCCCCGGTGACCGACCGCCCCGGCCTGTTCGACCCCGTGCTCGCCCGCGGGGACGCCCGGGCGGCGGTCGCCGACGACGCGTGGGTGGCCGCGCTGCTCGAGGTCGAGGCCGCCCTGGCCCAGGCCGGCGCGGACGTCGGCACCCTCGACCGGGCCGACGCCGACGCGATCACCGACGCCGCCCGGCTCCCCGTCGACGCCGGCGCGCTCGGCGAGGAGGCGGCGGCGTCCGGCAACCCCGTCGTCCCGCTGGTCGCGCAGCTGCGCGCGCGGCTCGACGGCAGCGCCGCGTCGGGCGTGCACCGCGGCGCCACCAGCCAGGACGTCATGGACACCGCCGGGATGCTGGTGGCCCGCCGGGCCGTCGCGGCGATCACCGCCGACCTCGCGACCGCCGCCGACGCCGCGGCCGGGCTCGCCGCCACCCACCGCGACCGCCCCGCGGCCGGGCGCACGCTGCTCCAGCAGGCGGCCCCCATCACCGCCGGGCTGCGGTTCGCGGGCTGGTGCGGCGGGCTCGACGCCGCCGTGGACGCGCTCGCGGCGTGGCGGCCCGCGGTGCAGCTCGGCGGGGCCGTCGGGAACCTCGCGGCGTTCGACGGCCACGGGCGGGCGATCCGTGCCGCGCTGGCCCGGCGCCTCGACCTCGTCGAGCCCGTCCTGCCCTGGCATACCGAGCGCGGTCGGGTGGCCGAGCTCGCCGGGCTCCTCGGACGCGCCGGCGCCGCCGTCGGCTCGGTGTCCACCGACCTCGTGCTGCTGGCGCAGACCGAGGTCGGCGAGGTCCGCGAGGACGTCCCGGGCCGCGGCGGCTCGTCGACACTCCCGCACAAGCGCAACCCCGTCGCCGCCGTGTCCGCCCGCGCCGCCGCCATCGCCGCGCCCGGCCTCGTGGCCTCGGTCCTCACGGCCGCCTCGCTGCACGAGCACGAGCGCGCCGCCGGTCCGTGGCACGCCGAGTGGCGCCCGCTCACCGAGCTGCTGCGCACCGTCGGGTCCGGCGCCGCGTGGCTCGCGGACTCGTTGCGCCACCTCGCCGTCGACACCGACCGGGTCGCGGCGTCCCTCGACGTCACGGGCGGCCTGCTGCTCGCCGAGCAGGCGACGACCGGCCTGCGCGCCCGCCTCGGACACGCGGCCGCGAAGGAGCTCGTCACCGCCGCCGCGAGCACCGCCCAGGACGAGGGGCGACCGTTCGCCGACGTGCTGACCGAGGCCGTCGGCGACGCCGACGCGGTCCGGGCCCTGCTCGACCCCGCCGGTGCGCTGGGCGAGGCGGCCGGGCTCGTCGACGACCTGTTGAACACCAGGAAGGACCGCCCTTGAGCCCCCACCCGTCGACGCAGGACTGGGACCCCGCCGGCGAGGAGGTGCGCCGGGCCGTGCTCGGCGACGAGCACGTCGACCGGGCCGTCGCGAAGACCGACGACGTCACCGCGGACTTCCAGGACTTCATCACCCGCTACGCCTGGGGCGGCATCTGGACGCGCCCGGGCCTCGAGCGGCGCGAGCGCAGCATCGTGACGCTCTCGGTGCTGGCGGCCCTGCACCACGACGGCGAGCTGGGCCTGCACGTCCGCGCCGCGCGGCGCAACGGGCTGACCCGCGAGGAGATCCAGGAGGTGCTCCTGCAGGTCGGTGTCTACGCCGGGGTCCCGGCGGCGAACCGGGCGTTCGCGGTGGCGCAGCGCGTCCTCGCCGAGCTGGACGAGGGCGACTGACCCGCGCCGCGCCGGGCCGCGGCGGGCCGCACTACCGTGGACGGCCAGTACGGTCCGGTGGGGCGAGCACGAACGACGGGCGGGGGCGATGGAGCGCGCGGGAGCGGGACCGGCGGCGAGCCGCCGGTACAGGGCATGGCGCGCGCTGGTGGCGGGCACGCTGGCCGCGACGGCGCTCGTGGCGGCCGCCTGCTCCTCGGGGCCGTCGTCGGGCACCCCGCCGATCCCCGAGTTCCCCGGACCCGGCGCCGCGCCGGCCACCAGCGCGCCGCCCCCGCGCAACAGCATCCTGCCCACCGAGTGCGACCAGGTGCTGGCGTCCGACCAGATGCCGAACTACCTGGGGATGCCGCTCGGGTCGGTGCGCGTGACGGCGCTGCGGGACGTGCCGGCCCCGTCGGTCGGGCGCCTCGAACGCGTCACCTGCAACTACACTTCGCAGGGCGGCCCGGGCGCGCCGCCGTCGAACACGCTGGTGCTCAAGATGCTGACCAGCGGCTACACGGACGCGGCGGCCGCGTCGGCGCAGTCGCGGGTGAACCGGGACGCGCAGGCGAGCGCCGGGGTGCCGGCCCAGCCGGTGCCGCTGGGCGCCGCCGAGGCCGTGTACTACCCGGACCCCGACGGCCCGGTCCTCGTCGTGGTCTACGGCCGCGTGACGGCGAGCTTCACGCTCACCCCGGGCCGGCCGATCCCCGTGGACCAGGCCCAGCCGGTGCTCGTGGACCTGGCGCTGCGGGCGCTGCCGGTGCTGGTGCCCCAGTCGGGCTCGTAGAACGGTCCGGGTCGACGGTCACGCCGAGGACCGCGCCGCGTCCTCGGTCCCGCGGATCGCGGCGAGGAACCCGTCGACACGCACGCGCAGGCCGGCGACGCGCTCGTCGACCGGCAGGCTGAGGTCGGGCACGACGCTCGGGCAGGGCTTGCGCTCGAGGCGGGTCGTGACGGGGCAGGCCAGGTCGGTGCACACGTAGGTGCCGACGCTGTTGCCCTCGCGCCCGGCGGCCCCGGCCCGCGGGGCGGTGTAGAGCGTGACCTCGCCGTCGGTGTGGGTGGTGCGGCACAGCGCGCACATCGCGGTCCGCCGGGCGCCGCCGCCGGCCGGACGCAGCAGGACCCCGGTGACCGCGCCCTCGTGGAGGGTGACGAGGTAGGCCCGCTGCGGCATGCGCGGGTCCTGCCAGCCGGCGAACTCGACCGCGTCGAGGTCGGTGCCGACGACGGCGTCGACGACCGTCATCCGCTTCGCGTCGCCCTTCGAGCAATTGATCATCGAGCGGCGCACGGCGTCGGCCGTGAGCGTGGTGGGCATGGTCGGGACGCTACCGACGACGTCACATCCCCACCGGCGTACGGGCATGCTTAGGATAGTTGCCCGAACCTAATAATCTTGGCGTGAGCCGGAGGCGACGTGGCGAGCAGTAGTGCGGTGGCGCCGGCGGTGGCGCACCTGGGCCCGCGGTACAAGTGGGTCGCGCTCACGAACACCACGCTCGGCGTGCTGATCGTGACGATCAACATGTCGATCCTGCTGATCGCGCTGCCGGACATCTTCCGCGGCATCGCGCTGGACCCGCTGCGGCCGGAGAACATCAGCTACCTGCTGTGGCTGATCATGGGCTACCTGGTGGTGACGGCGGTCCTCGTCGTCACCTTCGGCCGCGTCGGCGACATGTACGGCCGCACGCGGATGTACACGCTCGGGTTCGCGGTGTTCACCGTGTTCTCGATCCTGCTGGCCGTCACGTGGCTGCAGGGCGACGCCGGCGCGATCTGGCTGATCTCGATGCGCGTGCTGCAGGGGATCGGCGGCGCCCTGCTGCTGGCGAACTCGACGGCGATCCTCACCGACGCGTTCCCCGCCCGGCAGCGGGGTCTGGCGCTGGGCATCAACTCGATCGCTGCGATCGCCGGCTCGTTCCTGGGTCTGATCATCGGAGGCGTGCTCGCGCCGGTGGCCTGGCACCTCGTGTTCATCGTGTCCGTGCCGATCGGCGTCGTCGGGACGATCTGGGCCTCGGCGAAGCTCAAGGAGACCAGCGAGCGGCACGAGGGGCGCATCGACTGGTGGGGCAACGTCACCTTCGCCGTCGGCCTCATCGCGGTGCTCATGGGCATCACGTACGGCATCCAGCCCTACGGCGGGCACGTCATGGGCTGGACGAGCCCGACGGTGCTCGTGTGCCTCATCGGCGGCGTCGTCGTGCTCGGGATCTTCGTGGCGATCGAGCGGCGGATCCCGCACCCCATGTTCCACCTGTCGCTGTTCTCGATCCGCTCGTTCACGGCCGGGAACATCGCGAACCTGCTCTCCGCGCTCGGCCGCGGCGGGCTGCAGTTCATCCTGATCATCTGGCTGCAGGGCATCTGGCTGCCCCGTCACGGTTACGACTACGAGTCGACGCCGCTGTGGGCCGGCATCTACATGGTCCCGCTGACCATCGGCTTCCTCGTCGCCGGACCGATCTCCGGCTTCCTCTCCGACCGTCACGGCGCCCGCTGGTACGCCGCCGGCGGCATGATCGTGGCCGCCGCGAGCTTCCTGGCCATGGGCTTCCTGCCCGTCGACTTCCCGTACCCGCTGTTCGCGGTCCTGCTCGCGGTCAACGGCCTCGCGATGGGGCTGTTCTCGTCGCCCAACCGCGCCTCGATCATGAACAGCGTCCCGGCCCGCCAGCGCGGGGCGGCCGCCGGCATGACGGCGACGTTCATGAACGGCGCCACCGTGCTCTCGATCGGCATCTTCTTCTCGATGCTGATCCTCGGGCTCGCCTCGACGCTCCCGGCGGCGCTGTTCGGCGGCCTCACCGGCCAGGGCGTGCCCGCCGACGTCGCCGGCCGCATCGCCGAGCTGCCGCCGGTGAGCACCCTGTTCGCCGCGCTCCTGGGCTACAACCCGATCGAGACCCTGCTGGGTCCCGGCGTCCTGGCCCAGGTCGGACCCGAGCAGGCCGGGTTCCTCACGGGTCGCAGCTTCTTCCCGGAGCTGATCTCCGGCCCGTTCGCCGACGGCCTGTTCCTCGCCCTCGGCTTCGCCGCGGCCTGCTGCTTCGTCGCCGCGATCGCGTCGCTGTTCGACACCGCCAAGCCCTCGGTGCAGGAGGCCGAGGCGCCCGGCGAGGCGCTGGGGCACGAGGCTCCCGAGCCCGCCGTCGGGAGCCGCCCCGTGGCCGTCGCCGGCCGCATCCTGGCGCCCGACGAGGGCCCCGCGGCGGCCGTCCTGACGCTCGTGGACGCCGGCGGGCACGAGGCCGACCGGGCGACCACCGACGACGCCGGGCACTTCACGCTCAGCGCCGACGGCCGCGCCGGCGACTACCTGGTCATCGCGACGCCTCGAGGCGGCGCCGCGGCCCCCGCCGTCACGCGCGTGACGGTCAACGGCTCGCCGGTGCGGATCGACGTCGTCCTGCGGGAGCGGGCGGCCCTGCCGCGCTGACCCGCTCGGCCCTGTGGGCTGACCCACACGCACGCCTCGGCAGCACGACGGCAACGTGTTCGCAAAGGTGCTTTGCGAACGTCGGGCCTCGATGACCGGTTTCGACGACCCGGAGCGGCGCCCGCGAACGCTGAGCGCCGTGACCGTGATCCTCACCGCCGCGGCGGGCGCCATCGACGTGGTGACCTACTTCGCGTTCAACCAGGTCTTCGCCAGCACGATGACCGGCAACCTCGTGCTGCTCGGCCTCGGGCTCGGGCAGGGCGACTGGCCCCAGATCGTCGACAACGTCTGCGCGATCGCCGGCTACTGCGGCGGGCTCCTCGCCGGCACCGTCTGCTGCGGCCTCGCGATGCGCCGGTGGCCCTGGCGCAACGCGGTCGGGGCGACGCTGACGTTCGAGCTCGCGCTCCTGCTCGTGCTCGGCGCGTTCTGGTACGGCGTGGACGAGGACAGCCCGATCGTGGCGTGGAAGGTCGTCGTGCTGGTGGTCGGCGCCGGACTGGCCATGGGGGTCCAGGCGGCGGCGCTGCGCTACGTCGGCCCGGCCGGGACCCCGACGAGCTTCCTCTCGGGCACGGTCACGAACTGGGTCTCGGGGCTCGTCGAGCTGCACAGGCCGTTCGCCTGGAACTGGAACTCGCCGCTGCGCCTGCTCGCGGTGGTCGTCGCGGCCGCGGGCAACGCGGTGGTGCAGCGCTGGGCACCGGACTGGTCGTTCGTGGCGCCCGTGGTGCTCGTCGCCGTCGCGATCGTGCTCATGGCCGTCGTGACCCACGCCAACAGCGGGGGCCTGACCGCCGGGGAGCCGCAGTTCGCGCCCGACCCGCGCGAGGAGGTGCCGGACGCCGGGGAGGACGAGGAGGCCGCGACGACCGTCGGTCCCGTGCACGGCCGCGTCGTCGGCGAGGACGGCGGCGTGCGCCCGGCGGTGCTGACGCTGGTCTCGAGCGGCGGGGAGCAGGTCGGGCGCGTGCACACCGAGACGGACGGCACTTACCGCCTGGAGCCGCCCGAGTCCGGCGACTTCATGCTCATCTGCACGCCGCACCGCATGGGCGGCGGCGCCGCGCGGCCCCGGGCCGCGCTGATCTCGGTCGACGGCCACCCGGTCGTGCACGACCTGGTGCTCGGGGCGTCGACGACCTGAGCGTCGGCCCTCAGGCGGCGCGGACCGCCTCGATGTCGATCTCGATGCGCAGGGTGCGGCCGACGGCGAAGATGCCGGCGATCACCGACTGGTTCCACCGGATGTCGAAGTCGTCGCGCGAGAGCTGTGTCGTCGCATAGAACCCCGCGCGCTCGCCGCCCCAGAGGTCGGGGCCCGCGCCGTGGTAGACGACGTCGAGGTCGACGGTGTTGCGCACGCCCTTGAGGACGAGGTCGCCGGACATCGTCCAGTGGTCCGGGGTGTGGCCGGTGATCACGGTCGAGGTGAAGTCGATCCGCGGGAACGCGACGACGTCGAGGAAGTCGCCGGCGCGCAGGTGGGCGTCGCGGGTGTCGTCGTCGGTGTCGACGCTCGCCGGGTCGATGGCGGCGTGCACGCGGGTGCCCGCGAGGTCGGCGCCCATCTCGATCGCGCCGGTGAAGCTGCGCAGGCGCCCGTGCACCTTGGTGATGCCCAGGTGGAACGCCGACGCGGCGATGCGCGAGTGCACGGGGTCGATGTCCCAGCGCCCCGGCGCGGGCAGGCTCAGCGCGCCCGAGCGGGTCAGCACCACGCGGCCGATGTCGCCGGAGCCGGCCAGCGGGCGCGCCGCCGGCGTGTGCCCGACCGCCGAGGTGATCACGGTGGCCGGGCCCTCGGGGAGGTCCTCGACGAGGAACGTGCCGTCGCCGCCGACCGAGGTGCCGCCGATCTGGGCGCCGGCGGCGTCGATCACCGTCACGACGGCGAACGGCACCGGCCATCCGTCGCTCGTGACGGCGGCGCCGCGCACCCAGCCGCGGCCGCGGGACGTGTCGGTCAGGGACGAGGTGGACTCGCCCGCGCTCACCAGCGCTCGCCGCCGGACTGGGTACGCGTCTCGGCGGAGTCCTGGTCCCCGTGCTGCCCGTGGCGCCCGCCGAACCCGTTCCCGTTCACCGAGGCGCCGTCGTCCCCGCGGGGGACGTCCGGGCGCGACGGCGCGGCGTCGCTGCTGGAGGCGGGGGCGTCGACGGCCGGCGGCACCAGGCTCAGCACCACGTCCGACGGGTGGCCCGGGCCGATCTCGATCTCCGAGGCCACGGGGGCGTAGCCGCTCGCGGTGATCGTGTAGACGCCGTGGGCGACGTCGTCGAAGCGGAACGACCCGTCCTCGCCGGTGACGCGGGAGCCGACGACGTGGCCGTCCTCGCTGACCAGCGTGGCCAGGGCCTCGGCCACCGGGCGGCCCGCGCCCGCGGACCGCACGGTGCCCGAGAGCTGGGTGCGGGTGGCCAGCGCGATGTGGTGGGCGACGTGGCCCTCGTTCGGCACGCGGACGGTCTCGGCCACCGGCGCGAGGCGCGGCGCGGCGGCGGTGAGCGTGTAGGTGCCCTCGGTGAGGTCGGCGAAGCGGTAGCTGCCGTCGGCGGCCGACCGGGTCACGGCGACGACGGTGCCGCGCACGTCGGTGAGGGTGAGCACGACGTCGCCCCAGCCGCTGCTGATGCCCGTGCCGGCGCCGTTGGTGCCGCCCCCGTGGCGCACGCCGACGGTGCCGCCGAGCGACGCGCCGCCGCCGGCGAGGCCGACGTCGTGGCGCAGCGGGCGGTCGGCGACGGCCACGAGCGAGGCCTGCGGCTGGTGGGTGGACGAGGCGCAGATGACCAGGTAGGTCCCGCCGGTCGGCGGCACGAGCTGGTAGTGGCCGCCCTCGTCGGCCGCCGCGCGGTCGAGCTGGTCACCGGAGAGGTCGCACAGCGTCAGCGCCGCGCCGGGCACCGGCGCGCCGTCGCTCCGCGTCACCCGACCGAAGATCATGATCGGTTCCTGTCCGTCCACCGACGTCCACCTCTCTCGAACGCGCCGCTGCTCCGCGTCCCATCGTCCACCGAGCGCGCACCACTCGCCCGGACGGTCCCTCCACCGGGTCCGCGGGACCACTTGGTTGGATAGTACAAGCATCATCCTGGGCGGGCTCGGCGGCGACCGGTTGGCGCCCCGATGGTGGTGCGGTCCACGCTGGGGGCATGCCCGCGCTCCCGTCGGACTTCCCCGCCCTCCCGCGTCCCGCGATCGACCTCGCGGCGGACCGGGAGGCCATCGCCGACTTCTACGACTACGCCGACCTGCTGTCGGCCGCGGAGACCGCGACGCTGCGCCGCCTGCGCTCCTATCTCGCCGAGGACGTCGCGCCGGTGGTCGAGGGCGCGTGGGAGCGCGCCGAGTTCCCGATGCAGCTGGTCAAGGGCTTCGCCGACCTCGACCTCGCCGGCCTGCCCTACGGCCTGGGCGCCTCGGCCGACGAGCCCGCGCGGCGCCTCTTCCTCGGTTTCGTGGCCGCCGAGATCGCCCGCGTCGACCCGTCGGTGAACAGCTTCTTCGGTGTCCACTCCGGCCTCGCGATGGGCTCGATCTGGGCGGGCGGCACCGAGGAGCAGCGGCAGCGCTGGCTGCCCGCGATGGCGCGGATGGAGTCGATCGGGGCGTTCGGGCTCACCGAGCCGCACGGCGGTTCCGACGTCGCGGGCGGCATGGAGACCACCGCGCGCCGTGACGGTGACCACTGGGTGCTCGACGGCGACAAGCGCTGGATCGGCAACGCGACGTTCGCCGACCTGATCGTCATCTGGGCCAAGGACCTCGAGACGAACGAGGTGCGCGGGTTCGTCGTCCCGCGCGAGACCGAGGGCATGACGATCGTCAAGATCGAGGGCAAGACGGCGCTGCGGATCGTCCAGAACGCCGACATCGCCCTGCGCGGCGTGCGGGTCCCGGACGACCACCGCCTCGCCGGCGGCACCGGCACGTTCGCCGACGCGGGCGGGGTCCTGCGGGTCACGCGCGCCAACGCGTCGTGGGGCGCGACCGGCACGCAGATGGGCGCCTACGAGATGGCCCTGTCCTACGCGCAGCAGCGCGAGCAGTTCGGCCGCCCGATCGCCGGCTTCCAGCTCATGCAGGAGCTGCTCGTGCAGATGCTGGGCAACGTCACCGCCTCACTCGGGATGGCGGTGCGCAACGCCCAGCTGCTCGACGGCGGCGGCGGGTCGGACGCGCACTCGGCGCTGGCGAAGGAGTTCTGCGCCACGCGCATGCGCGAGACCGTGTCGTGGGCGCGCCAGCTCGTCGGCGGGAACGGGGTGCTGCTGGAGAACGGGGTCGCGCGCTACTTCGCCGACGCCGAGGCCCTGTACTCGTTCGAGGGCACGCGCGAGATGAACACGCTGATCGTCGGCAAGGCGATCACCGGCCACAGCGCGTTCGTGCGCTGACCCGTGACCGCCAACTCGACGATCGCGGTCGCTCTCGCCTGCTGCTCCGCCCTCGCCTACGCGCTCTCGGCGGCCCTGCAGCGCCGCGAGACGGCGCGGACCGTCGACGCCGGGGAGCGCGCGGGCGCGGGCCTGCCGTTCTTCGGCGCCCTGCTGCGCCGGCCCTGGTGGTGGGGCGGGGTCGCGTCGATGGTGGTCGGGGCGATGATCCACGTCGTCGCCCTGGGCTTCGGGTCGATCACGCTGGTCCAGCCCATCGGCGTCACCGCGCTGATCCTCGCCCTGCCGCTGGACGCCTGGCTCGAGAAGCGCCGGATCCACCGCGCGGAGTGGGTCGGCGCGGTCGTCCTGGTGATCGGGCTGGCCGGGCTCTTCGGGCTCGCCGAGCACCAGCCCTCGGAGGTGCCGCCGGACGCCGACCTCGTGCTCGGCATGATCCTCGTCGTCCTCGTGCTCGCGGCCGTCGTCACCGTGGCGAGCGGCCGCGCGCCGGCCGTGCCGCGGGCCGTGGTCCGCGCCGCGGTGTCGGGCCTGTGCGCGGGCGCGACGTCGGGGCTGGTCCGGCTGACGTTCCGGCTGGTCCAGGACGGGCGCTCACCGTGGCTCATCGCCGCCGTGGTGGGCGCGGCCATGGTCCTGCCCGTGGCCTCGATCCTGCTGCTGCAGACCGCCTACCGCGACGGCGGCCTGGACGCGGGCCTGTCGACCCAGATCACCGTCGACCAGGTCGCGGCGATGGCGATCGGCATCGTCGTGCTCGGCGAGCGGTTCTCGCTCGGGGTCTCGGGCGCGGTGCTCGCCGGGGTGAGCGCGGTCGTCGCCGTGACGGGTCTCGTCACGCTCATCCGCTCGGGGCCCACCCCCGAGCAGCGGGCCCCGGCTAGGGCAGCGACAGCACCACACCCGTGACCAGCGCCAGCAGTGCCACCGCGCCCCCGAGCAGCGGGACCGCGCGGCGAGCGGCGAGCGGCGAGGGCAGCGGGGCGTGGCTGATGCGCGCGGTGCGCCACCGCCCGTAGAGCGCGACGACCACGGCGAGGACGGCCGCCGCCGCCGCGAGCACCAGGGCCGGCGCGGACCCGTCGTGCGTGAGCTCGCGGACCGCGAGCAGCACCGCGTTCGCGCCGACGCCGAGCGACGTGCGGCTCCACGCGAGGCCCGTCCGCTCGGCCTGGAGGCCGGCGTCGGAGGGGGAGCTCACGCCCCGGCCCGCACGGCGACGAGCACGAGAGCGAACAGGGCGAGCACGACCAGCCCGCCCGCGAGCACCCACGGCAGGCGCTGGCGGGGCAGGGGCCGCCCGCGCCGGATGGCGAACTCCACCCCGCGCCAGCGCAGCACGCCACCTGCGGCGGTCACGACCGCGAGGGCGGTGAGCAGCGCGGCCACGACGCCGCGCGTGCCCGGCACGGCGAACTCGGGGAGCAGCTGCACGACGGCCACCCCGGCCGCGAGCAGCGACAACGACGTCCGCAGCCAGGCGAGGAACGTCCGCTCGTTCGCGAGGGTGAAGCGGTAGTCGGGCTCGTGCTCCTCGTCGGGCGCCTCGGCCACGGCCACCCCCGGATGTAGGGACATTTGTCCCGAGCATCGTGCCCGATCGTGCCCGCGTGTGCTCAGACGAGTCCGGGCGCGAGCATCACGACCATCCCGTTGGTCTGCGGGCTCGTGGGTGGCGCCGTGCCCTGGGCCGCCAGGAACAGCACCACGGCCAGGACGACCAGCACGGCCAACAGCACCCCGACCAGCACACCGATCGACAGGCGCCGGCCCGTCGGTCCTCCGGAGCTCGCGCTCATGGGTTCTCCTCCGACCTCGTCGACGACCCGGGCGGGTGCCCGCTGGGTCACCGGTCACCCGTCGGCGGCCGCGATCGCGTGCAGCGTCACGCGGGCCCAGGCGTTGTTCACGTAGCCCTTCGGGTTCCAGAGCTCGGCGGGGTCGGCGGGCTGCACCCCGGCCGCGGAGTCCCAGGCGCGGGCGACGACGCGGGTCGTCCCGGGCGGCAGGTCGAGGTCGGCGTGCCAGTGCCGCCAGCTCCAGCGGCTCGCCTGCGGCGCGAGGTCCGCCTCGGCCCACGTCGCGCCGTCGTCGGTGGAGACGTCGACCCGCACGACCGTCCGGTCGCCGCCGGCCAGCGCGTACCCGGTGACGTGCACCCGGCCGGCCGGGACCTCGGCGCCGTCGGCGGGGGAGAGCACGTCGGCGTTCACCGCGATCGGGCCGAGCGGGACGCCCCGCCCGCGCGCCGGGGACGCGTCGGCGGGCAGCAGGCGGTAGGCGACGGCCTGGTAGAAGCCCGAGGACGGCGCGTCCGCGACGGTGACGCGCTCGAGCCACTTGACGCTGCGGGCGCCGATCCACCCGGGCACCACGACGCGCACGGGCGCCCCGTGCTCCGCGGGCAGCGCGGCGTCGTTCATCGACCAGGCCAGCAGGACCTCCGACGCCAGGGCCTTCTCGAGCGGCACCGAGACCGCGTAGGGCTCGTCCGGCTCGTCGGCGACGTCGGCGCCGGTGAGGACGACGTCGGTGGCGGCCGGGTCGACGCCCACGTCGCGCAGCACGTCGGCGAGCCGGGCCCCGGCCCACCGGGCGGTCCCGGTCGCGCCCGGTCCCCACGGGGTCTCGCCCGGCAGGTCGGCGACCTCGATGAGCCCCGATCGGCGGTTGCCCGCGCACTGCAGCGTCACGACCTCGGTGTGCTCGGCGAAGCGCTCGCGCAGCGCGCCGAGCGAGAACGTCGCCGGCCGCTCGACCATCCCGTCCACGCGCAGCGACCACGTCGCGGGGTCGATCCGCGGCTGCTCGGTCGCGTGGTTGCGGTGGTAGAAGGCGTCGAGCGGGGTGAGGTCGCGTCCCGCCAGGACGGTGCGGGCGGGCTCGGCGTTGTACGGCTGCGCCGAGTGGACGGTCATCTCCGCCGGCTGGGTGGCCATGCTGCTCCAGGGTTCGGCGACACCGGGTGAGGGCCGCGCCGGGCCGATTGATCCGACCGGGTGGACCTCGGATCCGGGTATGTGATCGACCCTTCCGAACCCCGGGAACCTGATCTCCGCGCCGCAGTGCTCGGTGGTGTGTTCCCAGCTCAGGGGCCGAATCACACGCATGGCAGTGAAATCGGTGTGCCCGTCGGCACCCCCGGACGGAGTCGTAGGGTGCCGCACATGTCGCAGACGCCGATCTACGAGGAAGTCCGCCGGGCGTTCGGTCGTACCGACCGCGGCTTCGAACGGCGTGCGTTCCGCGAGGACGGGGCGGGCGGGAGCGAGGAGCGCCCCTCCCGGCCGGTGATGCTGCGCGGCAACGGCGGTCGGCACCGGCGCTCGGGCGACTGAGCACAGACGGTCGTCCGCTCCCGGACGGTCCCCCTCCCGGTGGCCTCCCGGGGCCCCGACCGCGTGCCGTCGGGGCCGTGGGGCAGGGTTGAGGGCGCCCCGCCCGCTGCGGCGGGGCGATCGCCGAGGTCAGCGAGGGCAGGATGAGCGAGCAGTCCGGACCCCCCGGGCCCCGCGGGCGACACGCCGCGCCCGGGACGGATCCCGACGACGCCGCCGTGTCGCGCCACGGTGCGGATCCCGAGGCGCCCGACGCGCCCGCCCGGCCGGGACCGCCCGGCACGCCGCCCGGCTCCCCGGGTCCGATGCCGCCCCGTCACGCCGGCCCGCCGCCGCCCGGTGCCGGCCCGCAGGGGCCGCCGCCCGGAGGCCCGCAGGCCCCGCCGCCCGGGGCGTACGGCCCGCCCGGCCCGGCTCGCCCCGGCCCGCCGCCCGGCCCGCCCGGTCGCCCGCCGGCCGGTCCACCCGGTCCGTACGGCCCGCCCGGCCCGAGCACCCAGAACGCCCCGAACGGCTGGACCAGCCCGCCACCGCCCGGGAGCCGCCCGCCGGCCGACGCCCCCACGCGCCACGCCGCGCCGGCCGAGGCGCCGACCAGCCACACGTCGGCGGGCCACGCCCCGTCCGAGGCCGCCACGACCCACGCCGCGTCGCCGATGAAGTCGCAGCTGTCGGTCGTCAAGCTCAGCGGCGGCGCCGCCGCGGCCGTGACCACGGCCGGCGTGGGCTCCTTCGTCGGCGGCGCGATGGGCACGGTCGCCGGCGCGGGGATCGCTGCCGTCATCACCACCGTCGGCGACGCCGTGTACCAGCGCTCGATCGAGCGGACCCGTGACACCGTCCGGCGCCGGCTGCGCACCCGCGACCCGAGGACCGGCGCGCCGGGGGCGGACGACCGCACCGTCGTCGCGAGCACGGTCGGCCGCGGCGAGGGTGCCGCCGCCGACCGGACGCGGGTCACGGGCATGCCGCCGGTCGGTGCCGGGCAGAGCCCCGACGACACCCCGACCATGGTGATCGGCCCCGACGCCCCCGCCACCCAGGCGCTCGGCAACGGCCCGGGCGACGACCGCACCCAGGTGGTCGGGTCCGGGACGCGGGTGATGTCCGGCGACGACGAGGCGACCGCCTTGGTCGGGTCGCCCGGCGGGCCCGACGACCCGGACGACCCGGACGGCCCCGACGACGGCGAGGAGGCCCGGCGCCCACCGTGGAAGCGCTACGCCCTGCTCGCGGCCACCGCGCTCCTGATCTTCCTGATCGCCATGCTGGCCATCACGGGCATCGAGCGGGTCAAGGGCTCGCCGCTCTCGGGCGGCGAGTCGGGCACCAGCGTCGGCTCGGTGATCGGCACGGCCCCGACCACCTCGGAGACCTCGGCGCCGGAGACCTCGTCGACCGCCCCGGAGGGCGGCGCGGAGCAGACCACGACCTCCGAGGCCCCGTCAGGCGGCACCGAGGAGACCAGCGAGCCCGAGTCGACGACCACCACGTCGCGCGCCCCACAGTTGGTCCCGAGCGGGCTGCTGCCGGGTAACAACTGATCGTGCGCACCGACTTCGACCCGGACGCCGTGGGAGCCCGCGGCGTCTACAAGCTCCTGACCGCGGTGATCGTGCCGCGCGCGATCGCCTGGGTGGTGTCGCGCTCGGCCGAGGGCGTCGACAACCTCGCACCGCACTCGTTCTTCACCGTGGCGAGCACCGACCCGCCGATCGTGCAGTTCACGTCGGTGGGGGAGAAGGACTCGCTGCGCAACGTCCAGGCCACCGAGGAGTTCACGGTCTGCCTGACGCCCGAGCCGCTGCTCGAGCACATCAACGCGACCGCCACCGACTTCCCGTCGCACGAGAGCGAGATCGACGCGACCGGCCTGACCCGCGAGCCGTCGCTGCACGTGAAGACGCCGCGGATCGCCGAGTCACCGGTGGCGTTGGAATGCCGTCTCGAGCGCACCCTCGAGGTGGGCAACTGCACGCTCGTGCTCGGCCGGGTCGTGCACGTCGCGGTGTCCGACGACGTGCTCGTCGACGGGAAGCCCGACGCCCGGCGGCTCGCGCCGCTCGCGCGTCTCGGGGGCGACGAGTGGTCGACGATCGGCGAGGTCGTCGCGACCCCGCGGATCCGCTACAGCGACTGGCCCGGTCACTTCTCCGGCGAGTCGTCCAGCAGCTGAGCCCCTGCCGGGGAGGCGAGGGCCTGCAGGCGCCCGCGTGGGTCGGCGACGAGGCGCCGGGTGGTGTGGTCGAGCAGGCCCATCGTCCCGGTGATCGTCGCGGCGACGACGTCCCCGCGGCGCAGCTCGATGTCCATCCGGAACGTCTTGCCCTGCCCGAAGCGCAGGTCGAGCAGGACGTCGACCTCGTCGCCGGCACGCAGTTCGGCGAGGAACCGCACGGTCGTCTCGAGGATGACCGGCCCGAGGCCGGCGTTCGTCAGGTCGGCGATCTCGATGCCGAGGTCGCGCAGGGTCTCGGTGCGGCCGTGCTCGCCGTACTGGTGGTAGACGGCGTGGTTGACGTGCCCGTTGGCGTCGCACTCGTAGCCGCGCACCGTCACCGTCGTCGAGAACACCCGGTCTCCTCCTGCCGCCCGTGATCGTCGCGATCGTGGCAGGGTGCCCCCGTGCGCATCGGGATGGGGTTGAACTACAGCGGCGGGTTCGAGGAGACGGTCGCGGAGCTCGCCGAGCACGAGGCGGCGGGGCTCGACATCGCGTTCGTGCCCGAGGCGTACAGCTTCGACGCGGTGAGCCAGCTCGGCTTCGTCGCCGCGCGCACGAGCCGGCTCGAGATCGCCTCGGGCATCCTGCAGATCTACACCCGCACGCCGTCGCTGACGGCCATGACCGCCGCGGGCCTCGACTACGTCTCCGGCGGGCGCTTCACGCTCGGCATCGGGGCGTCGGGGCCGCAGGTCATCGAGGGCTTCCACGGCGTGCGCTACGACGCCCCGCTGGGCCGCACCCGCGAGATCGTCGACATCTGCCGGCAGGTCTGGCGCCGCGAGAAGGTGCAGCACTCGGGGAAGTACTACGACATCCCCCTGCCCGCCGACCAGGGCACCGGGCTGGGCAAGCCGCTGAAGATCATCAATCACCCGGTGCGCGACCGGATCCCGATCGTCCTCGCCGCGATCGGCCCGAAGAACGTGGCGCTGACCGCCGAGATCGCCGAGGGCTGGCTGCCGATCCTCTTCGTGCCCGAGCGCGCCCACGAGGTGTGGGGCGAGTCGCTGGAGGCCGGCACGGCGAAGCGCGACCCCGCGCTCGGCCCGCTGCAGACCTACCTGCAGGCCTCCCTGTGCATCACCGAGGACGCCGACACCGCGCAGCAGATGCTCGACGGCATGCGCCCGTTCGTCGCGCTCTACGTCGGTGGCATGGGCGCCAAGGGCAAAAACTTCTACAACGAGCTCGCCCAGCGCTACGGCTACGAGGAGGAGGCCGCGAAGGTCCAGGACCTCTACCTCGACGGCAAGAAGGACGAGGCCGCCGCGGCCGTGCCCGAGGACCTCGTCAAGGCGATGTCGCTGATCGGGCCGCGCTCCTACGTCGCCGAGCGTCTGCAGGCCTTCGCGGACGCGGGCGTCACGACGATCAACGTCACGCCCCTGGCGGGGACACCGGCGGAGCGGGTGTCGTTGGTGGGGCAGGTCAAGGAACTCGCCGCCGATCTGTAGGGGTGCCCGATGCGTGTGTTCGCCGACGTCGATGAGCTGCGGGCTGCCGTGGGGGAGGATCTCGGCACGAGCGAGTGGGTCACCGTCGACCAGCACCGCGTCGACATCTTCGCCGACGCCACCGACGACCATCAGTGGATCCACGTCGACCCCGAGGCCGCCGCGCAGGGCCCGTTCGGGAAGACCGTCGCGCACGGCTTCCTCACCGTCGCCCTCATGCCGAAGTTCGGCTGGGACACCTTCGAGGTGAAGGGGGTGTCGATGACCGTGAACTACGGCCTGAACAAGGTGCGGTTCCCGGCGCCCGTCCCCGTGCCCAGCCGTGTGCGAGGTCACTGCCGCCTGGTGGACGTCACCGACGTGCCGAACGGTGTGCAGGCCACCATCGGGGGGACGGTGGAGATCGAGGGGTGGCCCAAGCCGGCGTGCGTCGCCGAGGTCATCCTGCGGTACGCGCTCTAGAGGAGGTCCTTGCCGTGGTCGATGCGGTGATCTGTGAGCCCCTGCGGACGCCGGTGGGCGGGTTCGGGGGTGCGCTGCGCGACGTGGCGCCCCAGGAACTGGGGGCGACGGTGATCCGCGAGCTCGTGGCGCGGACCGGTCTGAACGCCGAGGACGTCGACGACGTCGCGTTCGGGCACTGCTACCCGACGATGGACGCGCCGGCGATCGGCCGCGTGGCGGCGCTGGACGCGGGCCTCGAGGTGACGGTGCCGGGCATCCAGGTGGACCGGCGCTGCGGGTCGGGGCTGCAGGCGGTGCTCTACGCGGCGATGGCGGTGCAGACCGGCGGGGCGTCGCTGGTGCTCGCCGGGGGCGCGGAGTCGATGTCCGGCGCGACCTACTACAGCCAGGCGCCCCGGTGGGGGACCAAGGCCGGTGGGTTCTCGATGAAGGACGCTCTCGCCGAAGGGCGTGTGCACGCCGGCGGGCGGAACCACCCGGTGTGGGGCGGGATGATCGAGACCGCCGAGAACGTGCGCCAGCGGTACTCGATCGGCCGCGAGGAGCAGGACCGCCTCGCGGTGCGCTCGCACGAGAAGGCGACCGCGGCGGTCAAGGACGGCCGGTTCGCCGACGAGCTGGTGCCGGTGACGGTGCCGGGGCGCAAGTCGGACACGATCGTCGACGCCGACGAGCACATCCGCCCGGACGCGTCGCTGGAGTCGCTGGAGAAGCTGCGCCCGATCATGGGCAAGCAGGACCCGGACGCGACGGTCACGGCGGGCAACGCCTCGGGGCAGAACGACGGCGCCGCGGTGTGCATCGTGACGACGCCGGAGAAGGCCGCGGAGCTCGGGCTGCTGCCCCTGGCGCGGCTGGTGTCGTGGGGCCTGGCGGGTGTGGGGCCCGAGGTGATGGGGATCGGGCCGGTGCCGGCTTCCGAAGCTGCTCTGTCGCGGGCGGGCCTGACGCTGGCCGACCTGGACATCATCGAGCTGAACGAGGCGTTCGCCGCCCAGGCGCTCGGGGTCGGCCGGGAGTGGGGGATCGACCTCGTCACCGACGAGCGCGTGAACCCGAACGGCTCGGGCATCAGCCTGGGGCACCCGGTCGGCGCCACGGGGGTGCGGATCCTGACGACGATGGTGCGCGAGATGGACCGCCGCGAGGCGCGCTACGGCCTCGAGACGATGTGCATCGGCGGCGGCCAGGGCCTCGCGGCGGTGTTCGAGCGGGTGCGCTGACGCGCAGGTGAGCAGTATGGACGGCTATCGCCGTCCATACTGCTCACGAGCACCTCGTGCACCGCTGGACCTCGCCGTCCCAGCCGAGCTCGCGCATCCGCACGGCGACGAGCGCCGTCGTGGTGCACGGCTCGTGGTGGACCTCCTCCCAGCCGAACACCATGCGAGCACGGTGGGCGAGCTCGGCGGCGTTGTCGCGGGCGCGGTCGATCCGCGCCGTGCGGCTGTCCGCGTGGGCGCGCCACCCGTCGAGACGGACCACCAGGACGCCGAGCGGCAGCGCATAGAGGAGGTCCTCGAAGCGCCACCGTCCCTCCACGATGACGGGGAACTGTCTCGTCGGTGCCGGGAGTCCGTGCGCCCGCTCGACGTCGAGCGCCCAGTCCGTCTCGAGGATCGACCCGACACCGTCGCGCAGGAGCGCGACCGCATCGCGGAGCGGGCGCCGGTAGCGACGGGGACGGCGGAGCTCGATGGCCTTCTCGAGGTCCTCGGCGGCCACCCGGTGGCCCGCGGCCAGGGCGGTGAAGGTGCGCATCGCCTGCCGCGCCGAAGAGGCCTCGACGGCGAGGTCGACGATGGTGTGCGCCTTGCTCACGAGTGGCGGGTCGTCGTCGACGACGATGTGACCGAAGGCGCGGGACCGGTGGATCACCACCCCGTCGCATCCCCGGGCCGACGAGCCGTAGGGCACGGCGACGTGCACCGGCCCCGTCTCGTCCTCACGCCGCAGGCCCAGCACCGCAGCGGCCGACGCGTGACTCAGAGCCGCTGGCCCGGGCACGAACAGCAGCGCCGCCCGCCTCCGCGCCGCGGGCGTCAGCGGGCCGGTGAACGTCGCCAGCACGCCGGGCTTGCGCAGGTTCCAGCGACCACCGGCGATGTGCGCGGCGATCTGGTGGTCTGTCACTCCGTGCTCGTGTGCCTGCCGACGCGTCACTAGGCCGTCCTGCGCCCGCACGAGACGCACCCAGTCCTCGGGATCCTCCATACCGGGTTCGACGCAGCGCCCGGCCCGCCGGATCCGGTGCCTTCGGCAGGTGAGCAGTTTGGACGGCTATAGCCGTCCAAACTGCTCACCTGCGCGCAGCGCACCTCACTTGCCCTGCCAGCGGGGCTCGCGCTTCTCCCGCGCGGCCGCCGCGCCTTCGGCGGCGTCTTCGGTCGCTCCGGCGACGCGGCGCATGGTCTCGCCGAACCGGATCGCCTCGGTCTGGCCGAGGTCCGGGGCCCGGCGCGCCATCTCCTTGATGGCGCGCTGGGCCAACGGTGCGCCGGCGAGCAGACGGTCGGCCAGCGCGCGGGCCTCGGGCATGAGGTCGTCGTGCGCCACGACCCGCGAGACCAGGCCCATCTCGCGCGCCCGCTCGGCGTCGACCCGCTCGCCGGTCAGCAGCAGCTCCATCGCCGGCTGCCAGCCGATGCGCTGCGGCAGGCGGATCGCGCCGACGATCGTCGGGATGCCGAGCCGGACCTCGGGGAAGCCGAACGTGGCGTTCTCGCTGGCGATGACCAGGTCGCACCAGGTCACGAGCGTCAGCCCGTAGCCCAGACAGTGCCCGTTCACCGCGGCGATCACCGGCTTGTAGATCTCCCAGCCGCTCTCGAAGGAGTTCACGGTCGGGCGCTCCCAGAACGAGCCGGGGAAGTCGCCGGCCGGGTTGCCCTCGCCGCGGGCGTCCGCGCCGACGCAGAACGCGCGCCCCTCGCCGGTCACGATCCCGACCCACGCCTCGTCGTCGGCGCGGAACTCGTCGAACGCCTCGTTGAGCCCGGCGCGCATCGCCCCGTCGATGGCGTTGAGCTTCTCCGGGCGGGAGTAGGTGATCGTCGCGACGTGCCCGTCGCGCTCGTAGGTGACGCGCTCGCTCTCCACGACCCGACACCGTAGGGCTCGCGGGACGGAGATCTGTGTTCGTGGAGCGATCGTTCCGCTCAGCGGAGCGCACGCTCCACGCATCCAGATCTTGCGCTCGGCGTTCCGGCGAGGGGCGCCCGCCGCCCGTCTATCCGAGCCAAGGTGCCCTTCGCTCAGAACAGCAAGGACCGGCGCGGACCCCGGGCGGGTGACCCGGCGAGTGTGACGTGCTCGTCGGGGGGACCCGGCTGGCGTTCGTTGCTGTCGCGGGCGCATGCTTGTACGCAGCAACCGATTGTACGGAGCATGCAATGGAATCACCCCGGCTCCCGGCGCCCCCGGGGGTGGACGACCGCTGGCTCGTGTCCGACCGCCTCGGGCACCAGCTCATCCGCGTCATGCGCGCGGTCGAGCGGGCGAAGGCCGGGAAGTCCGTCGGCCCCGACGGGGTCGAGCGCGCCGCGTACGTGCTGCTCGCCCGCCTCGTGCTCGAGGGCCCGCGCCGGTCGAACGCGCTCGCCGAGTCCGTGCACTCGGACCCCTCCACGGTCAGCCGGCAGGTCGCCGGCCTGGTCCGCGCCGGGCTGGTCGAGCGCCGCCCCGATCCCGAGGACGGCCGCGCGACCCTGCTGGCGCCCACCGACGAGGGCCTGCGCGTGTTCCACGCCAACCGCGACCGCCGCAACCGCGAGATCGGCGCCATGACCGAGTACTGGGACGAGGCCGACCGCGTCCGCCTCGTCGAACTGCTCGAGCAGCTGGCCGGCGACCTCGAGGACCACCACGCCCCCACCCCGCCGTCGGCCGCCGTGCGCGGCCAGGAGGCCTCATGAGCACGCCCGCCACCGCGGCGCCCCCCACCACCAGCAGCTCCGGCTTCACCCACCGCCAGATCCTGGTGATCCTGAGCGGGCTGATGCTCGGCATGTTCCTGGCCGCGCTGGACCAGAACATCGTCTCGACGTCGATCCGCACCATCGCCGACGACCTGCAGGGCCTGAACCTCCAGGCGTGGGCGACCACCGCGTACCTGATCACCGCGACGATCACGACGCCGCTCTACGGCAAGCTCTCCGACCTCTACGGGCGCCGACCTTTCTTCCTCATCGCGATCGCGCTGTTCGTCGTCGGCTCGGTGCTGTGCACGATCTCGACGTCGATGTACGAGCTCGCGGCCTTCCGCGCCGTGCAGGGCCTCGGCGCCGGCGGTCTCATGTCGCTGGCCCTGACGATCATCGGCGACATCGTCCCGCCGCGCGAACGTGCCCGCTACCAGGGCTTCTTCCTCGCGGTGTTCGGCACGTCGAGCGTCATCGGCCCGGTCGTCGGCGGCTTCCTGGCCGGTCAGGACGAGATCCTCGGCATCACCGGGTGGCGCTGGGTCTTCCTCGTCAACGTCCCGATCGGCGCCATCGCGTTCCTCGTCGTCTGGAACGTGCTGCGCTTGCCCCACACCCGCCGTGAGCACCGGCTCGACTTCCCCGGCGCCGCCGCGCTGGCCGTCGCCCTGGTGCCGCTGCTGATCGTCGCCGAGCAGGGCCGCGAGTGGGGCTGGGACTCCACCTCGGCGATCGTCTGCTACGCCGTCGGCGCCGTCGGCCTCGTCGCCTTCTACCTCGCCGAGCGGGCGTACGGCGACGACGCGCTGCTGCCGCTGCGCCTGTTCCGCAACGGCGTGTTCAGCCTGACCTCGATCATCGCGATCATCACCGGCATCGGGATGTTCGGCGGTATCGCGATCGTCCCGCAGTACCTGCAGATCGTCACCGGCGCCGACCCGACGCAGGCCGGCCTCCAGATGATCCCGCTGGTCGGCGGGATCATGGTCGCCTCGATCGTCTCCGGTCAGCTGACCAGCCGGACGGGCCGCTACAAGATCTTCCCGGTGATCGGCCTGTTCCTGATGACCGTCGGCATGCTGCTGTTCCACTTCCGGCTGCACGCCGACACCCCGTACTGGGAGATCGCGCTGCTGATGGTCGTGTTCGGCCTCGGGCTCGGGAACTGCATGCAGACCCTCGTGCTCGCGGTGCAGAATGCCGTCCCGGCCAAGGACATGGGCGTCGCGACGGCGTCGGCGACCTTCTTCCGGCAGATGGGCGGCACGCTCGGCGTCGCCGTCTTCCTCTCGGTGCTCTTCTCCACCGTCGGCGACGACATCCGCGACGCCTTCGCCGCCATCGCCCCGACCCCGGGGTTCCGCGCGGCCCTGACCGACCCCGCAGCGCTGGCGAACCCGGCCAACCAGGTCGCGTTCGACCCGGTCACCGGGGCGGCGCAGGTCGCCCAGGACTCGTCGGTCCTGCAGCGGATGGACCCGCGCCTGGCCGAGCCGTACCTGGTCGGGTTCTCGAACGCGATGAACCTCGTGTTCCTCATCGCCGGCTGCGTGATCGCCGTCGGGTTCGTGCTGGTGCTGTTCCTGCGCGAGGTCCCGCTGCGCACGCAGTCAGGCATCCAGGCCCGCGACGCCGAGAGCGCGGCGAGCGACGCCGCCGCACTGAACGCGCCGGCCTCGGCGGCACCCGTGGCCGCCGCCGACTGGGGTCCCCCGGACACCGCGCAGCCCGCGCACGCGGCACCACCGACCGGCCCCACCGTCCGCGGCCGGATCACCGGCACGGGCGGCAGCCCGGTCACCGCGCAGGACGAGGTGACGGTCTCCCTGCACGGGCTCGACGGCGCCCCGGTGCAGCGCACGGGTCTCGGCGACCACGGCGACTACACCCTCGTCGCCCCCGCCTCCGGCACCTACGTGCTCATCGCCGCGTCCCCGCGCCGGCGGCCGTTCGCCGAGCTCGTCACCGTCGACGGCGTGCCCGTGCGCCGCGACGTCGCGCTGGCCCGCGTCGCCACGCTGGTCGGGCGCATCACCGAGGTCGACGGGACGCCCGTGGGCGGCGCCACGGTGACCGTCACCGACGGGGCGGGCGGGGTGGTCGGCGTCCGCCGCAGCGACGCCGACGGCCTCTGGGACGCCGGGGAGATCCAGCCCGGCGGCTACACGCTCACCGTCCTCGCGACCGGCCGGGCGCCGCACGCCACGCGCGTCGAGGTCGGCGACGAGGGCGCCCGCGCCGACGTCACGGTGCCGGCGGCGCGCTACTCGCTCGCCGGCGTGGTCCGCGCCGCGGGCGGGGCGCCGGTGCCGGAGTCGCTGGTGGTGCTCGTCGGCCGCGACGGTGCCGTGGTGGCCTCGGCCGTCACGGGGCCCGACGGCCGGTTCCGCTTCGACGACCTCGCGCCGGGCCGGCACATGCTCACCGCGAGCGGGTTCGCGCCGGTCAGCACGCAGGTCGTCGTCGACGGCAGCGGCACGCCGGGCGTCGACCTGACGGTGACGCCGCCGAGCCCGGCCACGGCGCCGGGGCGCCACGAGGAGCGCAGGGAAGACGCCGACCTCACCCGCACGGCGCGCTGAGGCCGTACGGCCGCCGGAACCGAGGGGTCCCGGCGGCCGGCGGACGTCCTAGCCGACGGTGGCGTTCTTGAGGTCCCCGGCGCGCTTCAGCGACGCCTGGATCTCGGCCTCGGCGTCCGCACGCCCGACCCACGAGGCGCCCTCGACGCTCTTGCCGGGCTCGAGGTCCTTGTAGACCTCGAAGAAGTGCTGGATCTCGAGGCGGTCGTACTCGGAGAGGTGGTGGATGTCGCGCAGGTGCTCCTGGCGGGGGTCGCCCGCCGGCACGCAGAGCACCTTGTCGTCGCCGCCGGCCTCGTCGGTCATGCGGAACATGCCGATCGCGCGCGCCGAGACGAGGCAGCCCGGGAACGTCGGCTCCTGGATGAGGACCAGCGCGTCGAGCGGGTCGCCGTCCTGGCCGAGCGTCTCCTCGATGTAGCCGTAGTCGGCCGGGTACTGCGTGGCCGTGAACAAGGTCCGGTCCAGCCGCAGGCGGCCGGAGGTCTTGTCCATCTCGTACTTGTTGCGGACCCCCTTGGGGATCTCGATCAGTACGTCGAACTCCACGGTGTCGTTCACCGCTCCCTGTGCTCGGTCGTCCGTGTCCGTCGGCCGCGAGTGCTCGGGCGGACCGCCCCGTGGGTCGGCCGAAGGTCCTCGCCCTTCTCTAGTGTGGGGCACCGGCCCGGGTGACCCGGCACACCACCGGGTGACCCGGCTCTCGTCCGGGTGAGGTGAACTGCAGGTGAGGAGGGGTGCGGGGTCGTGAGCGGCGAAGGACACCGCGCGGTCCCCGACGCGCCATCCGCTGTTCGCCGGTGGGGTCTGCGTCTCCTCGGCGTCGCGGTGGTGCTGGCGCTGCTCGCCGGCCTCGTCGTCGGCGTGACGCTGACGACGCCCTCGTTCGCCCGCACCGTGGGCCTGCCCGTGTCGCTGCTCGGCGGCGAGGCCGCCGACCCGCCCGACCCGTCGACCCCGCAGCTCCGGCTCGCGGCGGTGGGTGCCGACGCCCCGGTGCCGACGCAGGCCGGCCTCGCGTCGACGCTCGACGCGCGCGCCGCGGCGCTCGGCGACCTCACCGGCGCCGTCCTCGACCCGGCCACCGGCACCGCGCTCTGGAGCCGCCGCCCCGACGACCCCCAGGTGCCGGCGTCGGTGACCAAGCTGCTCACCAGCTCGGCGGCCCTGCTGCGGCTCGACCCGACGATGCGCCTGACGACGTCGGTCGTCGCCGGCCCGACCCCGGACACGATCGTGCTCGTCGGCGGCGGCGACCCGACGCTGTCGTCGCTGCCCGCCGGGCGCCAGACCGTCTACCCCGACGCCGCCCGGCTCGACGACCTCGTCGCCGCCGTCAACGCCTCGCGGGCCGGTCAGCCGCCGGTCACGCGGGTGCTCGTCGACGTCTCGCACTACGAGAACGGCGGCGGCAACGGCGTCGCCCCCGGCTGGGACCCCACCGACGTCGCCAGCGGCTTCGTCGCGCCGATCGTGCCGGTGATGCTCGACGGCGGGCGCAGCGACCCGACCCTCCTCGACGTGCCCCGCACCGCCACGCCGGCCTCGGACGCCGCCCGCGAGCTCGGCGCCCGCCTCGACCCGGGCGGCGCCGCGCCGACCGTCGCCGTCGGTGTCGCGCCGCCGAACGCGCCGGTACTGGGCCAGGTGCAGTCGCCGCCGGTCACCGAGCTGGTCCGCACGGCGCTGCAGAACTCCGACAACGTGCTCGCCGAGGCCCTCGGCCGCGAGGTCGCGCGTGCCGTCGGGGAGCCCACGACGTTCGACGGCGCCGCGCGGGCGGTCACCCGTGTGCTGGGCGAGGCCCAGATCAACACCACCGGCGTCACGCTCGCCGACACCAGCGGGCTCTCGGTGAACGACCGCGTCCCCGCCACCGCGCTGTCCGGGGTGCTCGCGCCCGCCGCCGCCCCGACCGGCACCGACCCGCGCACCGCCGCCCTGCGCCCCCTGCTCGACGGGCTGCCCGTCGCGGGCGGGGGTGGCACCCTCGCCGAGCGCTACGCCGCCGGCACCCCCAGCGCCGACGGCCGGGGCTGGGTGCGGGCGAAGACCGGGACGCTGACGGCCGCGAACGCGCTCGCCGGCGTGGTCGAGACCGCCGACGGCCGGACGCTCGTCTTCTCGTTCATGAGCAACGGCGTCGACCCGGGCACGGCCCGCCCGAAGCTCGACGCCCTGGCGGCGGCGCTGCACGACTGCGGGTGCCGCTGAGGCCGGCCCTCCCGGGTCGAGCTCCGCAGCCTCCGTCGCCCGCGACGTACGGTGGAGCGGTGTCCGTCGACCTGACCTCCGCGCCCCGCGGCACGGGGCTGCCCGTCGACCGGGACCTCGCGATCGCCACCGGCACGCGCCTAGTGCCCGCGGGGCCCGTGGTCTCGCCCGCGGAGGCCGCCGCCGAGGTGGCCCGCCTGCGCGACGGCGCCCGGATCTCCGAGCAGCACGTCCGCGCGCTCACCGGGATGGGCGCCGGGCTGCCGGTCCCCGAGGCCGACGTCGTCGACCGTCCCGGGTGGATCCGCTCCGCCGTGGACGGCATCTCCGCGCTGCTGGCCGACGCACCGCTGCCCGGGCCGCCCGACGGGATCGTCGGGAGCACGGTCGGGCGCGTGACGCGCTCGGCGGCCGGGCTGCAGATGGGCACGCTGCTGGCGTTCCTCGGCAGCCGGGTGCTCGGGCAGTACGACCCGTTCGGGGGCCCGGAGCAGGCCGGTCGCCTGCTGCTCGTGGCGCCCAACGTCGTCGCCGCGCGCCAGGCGCTCGACGTCGACGGCGACGACTTCGCGCTCTGGGTGTGCCTGCACGAGGCCACCCACCGGCTGCAGTTCACCGCCGTCGACTGGCTGCGCGACCACTTCCAGAGCGAGGTCGCGGCCTTCGCCGGTGGGTTCGACCGGTCCGCCTCCGGGACCGTCGACCGCCTCCCCGAGATCCTCAAGGCGATCCGCCGGGAGCCGCCGCGTGACGGGATGGCGCTGGTCGAGATGTTCCAGGGCCCCGAGCAGCGCGCCGTCCTCGACCGCCTGCTCGCCCTGACCACCCTGCTCGAGGGCCACGCCGAGCACGTCATGGACGAGGTCGGGCCGGGCGTCGTGCCGTCGGTCGCGACGATCCGGGCGCGCTTCACCCACCGCCGTCGCGGCGGGAGCCTCGTCGACCGGCTCCTGCGCACACTGCTCGGCGTCGACGCGAAGATCCGCCAGTACGAGCAGGGCCGCGTGTTCGTCGACCACGTCGTCGCCCGCGTCGGCCTCGACGGGCTCAACGCGGTGTGGACGTCGCCGGACACCCTGCCCCTGCGCGCCGAGATCACCGACCCGGACGCCTGGCTCGCCCGCGTCCACGGCTGAGGACCGCGGTGCGCGCGCCGGAACCGGTCGCCGAGGTCCGGCGCGCGGTGCGCGAGGCGTTGGAGGCTCGCCCCGAGGGAACGAACGGAGCTTTCGCTGCTTCCGAGGCAGCGACAGCGCCGTTCGTTCGTCACGGGAGCGGCGGTGAGGGCGGCGACGCGGTGATCGTCGCGTGCTCCGGCGGCGCGGACTCCCTCGCGCTCGCCGCGGCGACGGTGCACGTCGCGCCCGGTGAGGTGCACGCGGTCGTCGTCGACCACCGCCTGCAGGACGGCTCCGCGGAGCGCGCGCAGCGGGTGGCGGAGCAGCTGCGCGGGCTCGGTGTGACGAGCGCCGAGGTCGTCGCCGTCGGGGTCGGGACCGCGGGCGGGCCCGAGGCGGCCGCGCGCTCGGCCCGGTACGCGGCGCTGCGGACGGCGTCGGGGGCCCATGGCGGCGCGCCGGTGCTGCTCGGGCACACGCTCGACGACCAGGCGGAGACGGTGCTGCTCGGGCTCGGCCGCGGCTCGGGGGCGCGCTCGCTCGCGGGCATGGCGTGCTGGGACCCGCCGTGGTGCCGCCCGCTGCTCGGGGTGCGGCGGGCGACGACCCGGGCGGCGTGCGCGGCGCTCGGACTCGCGGTGTGGGACGACCCTCACAACGCCGATCCGCGTTACGCCCGCGTGCGCCTGCGCCACGAGGTCCTGCCGGTGCTCGAGGACGCGCTCGGCGGCGGTGTCGCACCCGCCCTCGCGCGCACGGCGGCCCAGCTCGCCGACGACGACGCGGCGCTCTCCGCGCTGGCCGAGGGCCGTCTGGAGGTGCTCACCGACGCCGACGGGTCGCTCGACGCGGTGGTCCTCGCCGGGGATCCGCCGGCCGTGCGCCGGCGGGTGCTGCGCGCCTGGCTGACCGCCGCGGGGGCCCGGGAGCTCTCCGACGCCCATGTTCGTGCTGTGGACAGCGTCGTCGCCCAGTGGCGCGGGCAGGGGGTGCCACCCCTCCCCGGCGAGTTGGTGGTGGTGCGGGACCGTGGCAGGCTCCGGGTGCTCGTGGGCCCCCGCAACGACCAGAGGGCCCCGGCCCGTCCCGCCGGGCCGTCCCCGATCCGGTGAGGAGCTCGACAACGGTGTACGACGGCGACATCGCGTCGGTACTGATCACCGAGGAGCAGATCCAGGACAAGATCGCCGAGCTCGCCGAGGAGATCGGCGCGAAGTACGGCGACGACGACTCGGATCTCGTCCTCGTCGGCGTCCTCAAGGGCGCCGTGATGTTCATGACGGACCTCGCCCGTCGGCTGCCGATGCCGACGCAGCTCGAGTTCATGGCGGTCAGCTCGTACGGGTCCTCGACGTCGTCCTCGGGGGTCGTGCGCATCCTCAAGGACCTCGACCGCGACATCTCCGGGCGCCGCGTCCTGATCGTCGAGGACATCATCGACTCCGGGCTCACGCTCTCGTGGCTGCGCAAGAACCTCGAGTCGCGCGGGCCGGCCTCCCTCGACGTCGTGACGCTCCTGCGCAAGCCGGAGGCCGCCAAGCTCGACGTGGACGTCGCGTACGTGGGCTTCGACATCCCGAACGAGTTCGTCGTCGGCTTCGGCCTCGACTACGCCGAGCGCTACCGGGACCTGCCCTACATCGGCACGCTGGACCCGCGCGTCTACGCCTGAGCGAGGTCGCTGAACGATCACTCAGTCGGAGGGACCCCGGCCGAGGGTCTCCGGCGACGGGTGGATACCGTCCGCCACATGGCGGGTGCGCGTCGCTCTCTGTGGCTCGTCAACGGGGCCATTGCTCTCGTGGTGCTCCTGGCCGCGGGCGGCACGGTCGTCGCGCTCACGGCGAGCGGCGGCTCCGACGACGCGGGTCTGCGGACCACGCCGGTCGGCCGGGGCACGGTCGCCGAGACCGTCACCGCGTCCGGCGCGGTCACCAGCGCTCGCAGCTCCACCCTGAACTTCGCGGCCGGCGGGCGCGTCGAGGACGTGCGCGTCGCGGTCGGCGACCGCGTCGAGGCGGGCGAGGTCGTCGCCACCCTCGACCCCGAGTACGCCGAGGCCAACCTCGAGGCCGCCCGCGCCCAGCGCGACTCCGCGCGCCAGCAGCTCCGCGACGCCCGCGCGGCGCGCGACAACCCGACGACCAGCGCGGCGGCGCCCGCACCCGCGGCGCAGCAGCCGGCGGCCCCGGCGGCCGGCGCGGCGGCTCCGGGCGCTGTGGCACCCGCACCCGCGCCCGCCCCGGCACCCGCTCCGGCCGGCGCGGGCGGTGCCGGCGGCGCCGGGGGCACCGGCGGACAGGGCGGTCCCGGCCTCATCGGCGGCAACGGTGGCCACGGCGGGCAGGGCGGTGCCGGCGGCGCCGGTGGCCCGCAGGCGCCGGCGCCGGCCGCCCCCCAGCAGCGATCGCAGCCCCTCGTCGGCGTCAACGGGCTGCGCAGCATGCCCGCTGCCGACCCGAAGGCCGCGGCCGCACCGGCCCCCACGCCGACACCGACCCCCGGCGCCGGCGCCTCGTCGGGCAGCTCGTCCGGCGCCGGGGCCGGCGGTGCGGCCGGCGGTGGCGGTGCCGCCGCCACGACGCCCGAGGGTCAGGTGGCGTCCGCGGAGGCGGCGCTGGCCCAGGCCGAGGCGCAGGTGGTGCAGGCCGAGCAGTCCGCCGACGACCTCGAGCTCTCCTCGCCGCAGGACGGCACGGTCGTCAGCCTCGACATCGGGCCCGGCCAGCTCGTCCCGGCCGGCGGCACGACGACGAGCTCGACGTCGTCGGGCAACCCGACCGGCGGCACGCTGCCCGACGGCACGGCCGGGGGCACCGGCGCCGCGGCCGGCGCGGCGTCGGCCGGGGCCTCCGGGGCCAGCAATGCCGGGGGCGGCGGGGCCACCGGGGGTGGCGGGTCCTCGGTCACCGGGTCGCCGAGCACGCCGGCCGCGATGACCGTCCTCGACCTCACCTCCCTGCAGATCCGCGCCGACGTCCCCGAGCTCGACGTCGGGCGGCTCCTGGTCGGCCAGCCGGTCGAGGTATCCGTGAACGCGCTGCCGGGTCAGGCGCTGCCGGGCACGGTCACCGCGATCGACCTCCTGCCCGGCGCCGGCACGTCGGTGCAGTACGGCACGGTCGTCACGCTCACCGGGCCGCCGCCGAACCTGCGGCCCGGGATGTCGGCGAGCATCGCGGTCACCGTGGCGCAGTCGCCGAACGTCGCGTTCCTGCCGTCGGTGGCGGTCACCCCGATCGGCGGCGAGGGCGCGCGGGAGGGCACGGTCCAGGTGCTCGGGCCCGACGGCGCCCCGCAGCCGCGCACCGTGGGCCTGGGCCTGAGCTCCGACACGCTCACCGAGGTCCGCTCCGGTCTCGCGCCGGGCGAGCTCGTCGTGCTGCCCGATCCCGACACGAGCAACCCGTTCGGTCCCGGCCAGGGGCCGCCGCCGAGCACCCAGGGCGGTCAGGGCGGCGGCGGAGGATGACCGGGCGGGACGCGGAGCGCAGCGGAGCCGGACCCATCAACGGGGTCGAGCACGTCCTCGACGTCCGGAAGCTCTCGAAGGTCTACGGCGCGGGCGAGACGGCGGTCCACGCGCTGCGCGACGTCGACCTGACCGTGCGGCGCGGCGAGTACGTGGCGGTGATCGGCCAGTCGGGATCCGGCAAGTCGACGCTGCTCAACATGCTCGGCTGCCTCGACGCCCCGACCTCCGGGCGCTACCTGCTCGAGGGCCTCGACGTCGCGTACCTCGACGAGCGCCAGCAGGCCGTCCTGCGCAACCGGCAGATCGGGTTCGTGTTCCAGGCGTTCAACCTCATCCCGCGCACCACGGCGCTCGCGAACGTCGAGCTGCCGCTGGTCTACGCGGGGGTCGGCCGGCGGGTCCGCCGGGACCGGGCGATGGCCGCGCTCGCGCTCGTCGGGCTGCAGGGCCGCGAGGACCACCGCCCCAACCAGCTCTCCGGCGGCCAGCAGCAGCGCGTCGCCGTCGCGCGCGCCCTCGTCACCGGCCCGGCCCTGCTGCTCGCCGACGAGCCCACCGGCAACCTCGACTCCCGGAGCACCGCCGACGCGCTCGCCCTGTTCGACCGCCTGCACGCGAGCGGCCGGACGATCGTGCTGATCACCCACGACGACGAGGTCGCCGCCCGCGCGGAGCGGGTCGTGGTGGTCAGCGACGGGCGCCTCTCGGAGACGGCCCGCCGGTGAGCGTCGTCGAGATCGTCCGCTTCGCGGTCCGCGGCCTCGTCGCGAACCGGCTGCGCTCGCTGCTGACGATGCTCGGGATCATCATCGGCATCGCGGCGGTCATCCTGCTCACGGCGCTGGGCAACGGGGCGTCGCAGTACATCCAGGGCCAGATCGCGGGCCTGGGCGCCAACAGCATCACGATCCTGCCGCGCCAGCCCCCCGAGAGCGCCGGTACCAGCGGGCGCCCGCTGACCACCGGCGACGTGCGCGCCCTCGCCGACCCGCAGGGAGCCCCGGACGTCGCGTCGGTCTCGCCGGTGGCGCAGCTGTCGGCCTCGGTCGACGCGGGACGCTCGCGCACCGACGCCACGGTCGTGGGCAGCACCCCGACCTACTTCCCGGGCGCCAACGTCCAGATCGGCACCGGCCGCGCCTACACCGACGCGGACGTCGAGGCGGGGCGCAAGGTCATCCTGCTCGGCCGCACGGTCGCCGACGACCTCTTCGGCGTCGGCTCGGACCCCGTCGGCCGGGACGTGCTGGTGCGCGGGGTGCCGTTCGACGTCATCGGCACGCTCGCGCCCGCCGGCCAGGGGCAGGGCCTGTCGAACCCCGACGAGAACGTGCTCGCGCCGATCACGGCGGTGCAGGGCTCGCTGACCGGGTTCGGCGACCTCAGCCAGATCGTCGTGCAGGCGCGCTCGACCGAGGCCCAGGCCGCCGCCGAGAGCGAGATCAACTCGATCCTGGACCGCCGGCACGGCATCGAGGAGCCGGACAACCGCGACTACCAGGTGCTGTCCGCCCGCCAGCTCGCCGACGTCCTCGACGACACCCTCGGCGCGTTCACGCTGCTGCTGGCGGCCATCGCGGCGATCTCGCTGGTGGTCGGCGGCATCGGCATCACGAACATCATGCTGGTGTCGGTGACCGAGCGGACCCGGGAGATCGGCATCCGCAAGGCCCTGGGCGCGCCGCCGTCGGCGATCCTCGGCCAGTTCCTCGTCGAGTCGATCATCCTGTCCGTGGTCGGCGGCATGCTCGGCGTCGCGGTCGGCTACGCGGGCACGCTCGTGCCGCTCGGTGACTTCCGGCCGGTCGTGCTGCCCTCCGCCGTCGTCGCCGCGGTCGCCGTGTCGGCCGCCATCGGCATCTTCTTCGGTGCCTATCCCGCCCGCCGCGCCGCGCGTCTGCGGCCCATCGAAGCGCTGCGCCGTGAGTGAGGCGCGCTCCCGGGAGGATCTCGTGACCCAGCCGTCCGACGGCGACCGCCCGACCGACTCGTCCCCGGCCACCGAGCAGATCGCGGTGCCGCCGGCGGCCCGGCGCTCCGACCCGCCGCCGGGCAGCACCCGCACGGCCGAGCAGGAGCGCCCGGATCCGGACGCCGAGCAGACCCGGCAGGACCACGCGGCGGCGGTGCTCGACGAGCCGGTCGACAACGTCGACCTCGCGACCCGCCTGCGCCGTCCCGGCCTGGCGCGCTCGACCCGGATCCTGCTGCTGGTGCTGGGCGCGATCGTCTTCCTCGCGCTCGGCGCGCTCATCGGGCGCGCGACCGCCCCGGACACCGGGCCCGGGTCGGTGCCCGACCTGCTCGGCGTCGTCGAATCCGTGCAGCCCACGGGCGGCGGCTTCCCGATCGTCACGGTCCGCTCGGGCGACGGCACGCAGACCGCGCTGCGCACGACGGCCGGGACGAGCGTCGCCGTGCCCCGCCCCGACGGGCCCGCGGGCCTGCGCGTCGGGCAGCAGGTCACGGTGCACGCCGAGCGCGGTACCGACGGCGCGATCACCGCCGTGCGCGTCGACGTCCCCGCGGGGCCCTGAGCACCGCTAGCCTGCCCCCGTGGCCGACCAGGGAGCTGCTGCAGAGATCGCCGCCGGGTACGCGACCGAGGGCGCGGCCCTCGAGATCGGGGCCGTCGTCGTCGACGGGACCGTCGACCCCGGCGCCCGGGTCCGGATCCCGTTCGCGACGCTGAACCGCCACGGGCTGGTGGCGGGCGCGACGGGCACCGGCAAGACCAAGACGCTGCAGAACCTCGCCGAGCAGTGCTCCGGCAACGGTGTGCCGGTGCTGCTCGCCGACATCAAGGGCGACCTCTCGGGTCTCGCCCGCGCGGGGGAGAGCAACGACCGCGTCACCCAGCGCGCCACCGACACCGGCGACGACTGGACGCCGACCGCGTACCCCGTGCAGTTCCTCTCGCTCGGCGAGGGGATCGGCGTCCCGGTCCGCGCGACGATCACGGGCTTCGGGCCGATCCTGCTGTCGAAGGTGCTGGGGCTCAACGACACCCAGGAGTCGACGCTCGGCCTGATCTTCCACTGGGCCGACCAGCAGGGCCTCGCGCTGCTCGACACCAAGGACCTGCGCTCGGTCATCCAGCACCTCCTGTCCGACGAGGGCAAGGAGGCGCTCAAGGGCATCGGCGGGGTCTCGACGTCGACGGCCGGCGTGATCCTGCGGGCGCTGGTCAACCTCGAGGCCCGCGGCGGCGACAAGTTCTTCGGCGAGCCCGAGTTCGACCCGGCCGACCTGCTCGCCGTCGAGGGCGACGGCAAGGGCAGGGTGACGCTGCTGGAGCTCGCCGACCAGCAGGCCGACCCGATGCTCTACTCCACGTTCCTCATGTGGCTGCTCGCCGAGCTCTTCGAGGACCTCCCCGAGGCCGGCGACATCGACAAGCCCAAGCTCGTCTTCTTCTTCGACGAGGCGCACCTGCTCTTCGCCGACGCGTCGAAGGCGTTCCTCGACCGCATCGAGCAGACGGTGAAGCTCATCCGCTCCAAGGGCGTCGGCGTCTTCTTCTGCACCCAGCAGCCCACCGACGTCCCCAACGACGTCCTCTCGCAGCTCGGCGCCCGGGTACAGCACGCGCTGCGCGCCTTCACCCCGGACGACCAGAAGGCGCTCTCGCGCACCGCGCGCACCTACCCGAAGTCCTTGGTCTACGACATCGAGACCTCGCTGACCTCGCTCGGCACCGGCGAGGCGATCGTCACCGTCCTCTCCGAGCGCGGGGCGCCGACGCCGGTGGCCTGGACGCGGGTGCGGGCGCCGCGCTCGCTGATGGCCGCGATCGGCGAGCCGGCCGTCACCGAGGCGGCGAAGGCGTCGCCGCTGTGGGGCAAGTACGGCGTGCCGCTGGACCGCGAGTCGGCCTACGAGAAGCTCTCGGCCGCGACGGGGGCCACGGGCGCGCCCGCCGCCCCGCCCGCCGCGCCGGTGCCCGAGGGGCAGCCCCCGCAGCCGGCGCCGCCCCAGGCGCCGCCGCCGTCGCAGGACGAGGAGCCGGGGATGGTCGAGAAGGCGATGGCGAACCCGGCCGTGAAGTCCTTCGTGCGCTCGCTGGCGAGCCAGCTCGGCCGCGAGATCACCCGCGGGCTGTTCGGGACGTCGCGCCGACGGCGCTGAGTCGCGCCCGGACCGGTGTCGTGACCGGGGGGTACATTGAGCAGATCAGGGCCCCACGGACGTCCGTGCGTGCGCGGACCCGGAGCCGAGACGACTGACACCGACCGCAGGGTCCACCCGGGGAGGGTCGAGGGCCGCCTGGAGGCCGCAACCGCATGGACCGCAAGCGCCTTCTCCGCAATCCACTCATCTGGATCGTGGTGTTCTTCCTGGTCTACCTCGGGATCTCGTCGCTGCTCAGCGACACCCGCGGCTACACCGAGGCCCCGACGTCGCTCGCCCTGCAGCAGGTCGAGGCGCGCAACGCGTCCGAGATCACGATCGAGGACAAGGAACAGCGCCTCCGGCTGACGCTCACCAACCCGGTGCAGGTCCCGGGCGTCGAGGGTGCCCAGCCGACGACGACCAACCAGATCTACGCGCAGTACCCGGCGGCCGCGACCGACCAGGTGTTCGCCCTGGTCCGCGACAACCCGGCCCCCTCGGGCTTCGACACCCGGGTCACGCAGGACTCGTTCCTGACCCAGATGTTGATCTACCTCATCCCGCTGGGCCTGGTCCTGCTGCTGCTGTTCTGGATGATGAACTCCCAGGGCGGGGGCAACCGCGTCCTGTCCTTCGGCAAGTCCAAGGCCAAGCAGCTCAACAAGGACATGCCGAAGACGACCTTCTCCGACGTCGCGGGCGCGAACGAGGCGGTGGAGGAGCTCTACGAGATCAAGGACTTCCTCCAGAACCCCACGCGTTACCAGCAGCTCGGCGCGAAGATCCCCAAGGGCGTCCTGCTCTACGGCCCGCCCGGCACCGGCAAGACGCTGCTGGCCCGGGCGGTCGCCGGCGAGGCGGGCGTGCCGTTCTACACGATCTCCGGCTCGGACTTCGTCGAGATGTTCGTCGGCGTCGGCGCCTCCCGGGTGCGCGACCTGTTCGAGCAGGCCAAGCAGAACTCGCCCTGCATCGTGTTCGTCGACGAGATCGACGCCGTCGGCCGCCACCGCGGCGCCGGCATGGGCGGCGGCCACGACGAGCGCGAGCAGACGCTCAACCAGCTGCTCGTCGAGATGGACGGGTTCGACTCCCGCGGCGGGATCATCCTCATCGCGGCCACCAACCGGCCCGACATCCTCGACCCGGCGCTGCTGCGTCCCGGCCGGTTCGACCGCCAGATTCCCGTGGCGGCGCCCGACCTCGCGGGCCGGCGCGCGATCCTGCAGGTCCACTCCGCGGGCAAGCCGCTCGCGCCCGACGCCGACCTCGACGGGCTCGCCAAGCGCACCGTCGGCTTCTCCGGCGCCGACCTCGCGAACGTCATCAACGAGGCCGCGCTGCTGACCGCCCGTCTCGGGCAGACGCAGATCACCGGGTCGGCGCTCGAGGAGTCGGTCGACCGCGTCATCGGCGGCCCGGCGCGCAAGAGCCGCATCATCTCCGAGCAGGAGAAGAAGGTCGCGGCCTACCACGAGGCGGGCCACGCGCTGGCCGCGTGGGCGATGCCCGACATCGAGCCGGTCTACAAGGTCACGATCCTGCCGCGTGGCCGCACCGGCGGGCACGCGCTCGTCGTCCCCGAGGACGACAAGGAGCTCATGACCCGCTCGGAGATGCTGGCCCGGCTGGTGTTCGCCATGGGCGGGCGCTCGGCCGAGGAGCTGGTGTTCCACGAGCCGACCACCGGCGCGTCGTCCGACATCGAGCAGGCGACCAAGATCGCCCGCGCGATGGTCACCGAGTACGGCATGAGCGCGAAGCTCGGCGCCGTGAAGTACGGCCAGGAGCAGGGCGAGCCGTTCCTCGGCCGCTCAGCGGGGCGCCAGCCCGACTACTCGCTCGAGGTGGCCCACGAGATCGACGAGGAGGTGCGCAAGCTCATCGAGGCGGCGCACACCGAGGCGTGGGACATCCTCAACACCCACCGCGACGCGCTCGACGCGCTGACCGGCGAGCTGATCGAGCACGAGACGCTGCAGCGCCGCGACCTCGAGCGCGTGTTCGCGTCGGTCACCAAGCGGCCGCGCATCACCGCGTTCAACGACTTCGGCGAGCGCCTGCCGTCGGACCGCCCGCCGATCAAGACGCGGCGCGAGCTCGCCACCGAGCGCGGCGAGCCGTGGCCGCCGCCCGGCGAGGCGGCCGACCCGGAGCGCACCGAGCGCACCACGGTCGGCTCGGTCGCGGGCAGCAACGGCAACGGCCACGTCGCGCACGGCGCCGAGAGCGGCTACGCGGGCGCCCACGCGGGCGGCAACGGTCACAACGCCGGCTACGACGCCGGCTACGGCTCGGGCCAGCAGGGGCACGACGGCGGCTCGTCGCCGACGCCCCCGGCGGGCATGCCGGCGACGGGCATCCCGGACGTCTACCGCACGGGCGCCAACGGGCGGCGTGCCGGCGAGAGCGGCGACAAGCCGTCGTCGGTCGCGCCGAACTACGGCGCCCCGCCCGGGTGGACCCCGGCCACCGTCCCGCACGGCACCACCTGGAACCCTGGCGGCGCCGGGCGCTCCGGGAACGCCGGCCCCTACGGGGAGTCCGGGCACGGCGACGGCGCGACCAGCCCGTACGGCACGTCACGCTCGACTGGCGACGCCGCCGCGAACCCGTACGGTGACCCGGATGGCCGTACCCGGGAGGGCCGGTCGGAGGGCCGCCACACGGGGACGTCCCCGAGCTGGGGCCACGACGGCACCGGCTCCGACGGCGGCACCGGGTCGAGCGGCGCCTCCGGCCCCGAGGGCCGGGACACCCCGCGCGGCTGACGGCCGAGGCTGAGATGGCCGGCGCCGCCCGGACGGGCGCGCCGGTCGGGTCGAGGGAGACCGCGAGGGAGACGTGACGACCAGTCAGGAGCTGGACGGCGATCTGGGTGACACCCGGGTGCGCCCCACCGACGACGGCGCCGGGGGCCCGGTGGGCGACGTCCTGGCCCCGGAGTGGGAGGGCTTCGACGCCCCGCGCGCCGAGGCCGCCGTGCGCGAGCTGCTCCTCGCCATCGGCGAGGACCCGGACCGCGAGGGCCTGCGCGACACCCCGGCGCGGGTGGCGCGCTCGTACCGCGAGCTCTTCGCCGGCCTCCGGACCGACCCGTCGCTGGTCCTCGAGCGCACGTTCTCCGAGGACCACGAGGAGCTCGTGCTCGTCCGCGACATCCCGATGTTCTCGATGTGCGAGCACCACCTGCTGCCCTTTCACGGGGTCGCGCACGTCGCCTACATCCCGGGTCCGCAGGGCCACGTCACCGGGCTGAGCAAGCTCGCCCGGCTCGTCGACCTCTACGCCCGCCGCCCGCAGGTCCAGGAGCGCCTGACCAGCCAGGTGGCCGACGCCCTCGACACCAAGCTCGACACCCGGGGCGCGCTCGTGGTGATCGACGCCGAGCACCAGTGCATGTCGGCGCGCGGCGTCCGCAAGCCCGGCGCCCGCACCACGACGTCCGCGGTCCGCGGCATCTTCAAGACCTCGGCCAGCACGCGGGCGGAGGCCCTCAACCTCATCCGGAGCGGCTGACGTGGGCGGTCCGCCCGACCCGACAGCCCGCGCCCACCGCCTCCCGGAGCCGGGGCGCTGCGTCGTCATGGGCGTGCTCAACGTGACGCCCGACTCGTTCTCCGACGGCGGTCGCTGGCTCGACCGCGACCACGCCGTGGGCCACGGCATCGAGCTGCACCGCCGCGGCGCCGACCTCGTCGACGTCGGCGGCGAGTCGACGCGCCCGGGGGCCGAGCGGATCGACGCCGCGACCGAGACGGAGCGCGTGGTGCCGGTGATCCGCGAGCTGGTCGCGGACGGCGTGCGGGTCAGCGTCGACACCACGCGCGCGGCGGTCGCGGCGGCGGCGGTCGAGGCCGGCGCCACGATGATCAACGACGTGTCCGGGGGCCTCGCCGACCCGCACATGGCCCGCACGGTCGCCGAGACCGGCGTGCCGTGGGTGATCATGCACTGGCGCGGGCCCAGCAACCGGATGACAGCCCTCGCCTCCTACGAGGACGTGGTCGGCGAGGTGCGCGCCGAGATGGTCGAGCAGGTCGACCGGGCGGTGCTCGCGGGCGTCGACCCGTCGCTGCTGGTCCTCGACCCGGGGCTGGGCTTCGCCAAGACCGCGGCGCACAACTGGCAGCTGCTGCGCAAGCTCCCGGTGTTCACCGGGCTCGGCTTCCCGGTGCTGATCGGGGCGTCGCGCAAGCGGTTCCTCGGGGCGCTGCTCGCCGACGACGACGGCACCCCCCGCCCGCCCGACGGGCGCGAGATCGCCACCGCGGCGGTCTCCGCGCTCGCGGCGGCGAACGGCGCGTGGGGCGTGCGCGTGCACGAGGTGGGGCCGTCGCTGGACGCGGTCGCGGTCGCCGCGGCCTGGTCGTGGGGGACGTCGCCGGCGGAGATCGAGCCGTGAGCGACCGCATCGAGGTGAAGGGCCTGCGGGTGCGCGGACACCACGGGGTGTTCGAGCACGAGCGCCGCGACGGCCAGGACTTCGTCCTCGACCTGGCGCTCGACGTCGACCTCACCGCGGCCGCGGCCTCGGACGACCTCGTCGACACCGTCGACTACGGCGCGCTGGCCGAGGGTGCGGCGGCGATCGTGGGCGGCCCGCCGCGGCGGCTGATCGAGGCGGTGGCCGGCGAGGTCGCCGACCGGGTGCTCGAGGACGACCGGGTGGCGGCCGTCGAGGTCACGCTGCACAAGCCGCAGGCGCCGATCACGGTGCCGTTCGACGACGTCGCGGTGGTGCTGCGGCGCGAGCGGCGGCTCCCGTGAGCCGCGCCGTCCTCTCGTTGGGCTCCAACATCGGCGACCGGGCCGCGAACCTGCGCGGCGCCCTCGCCACCCTGCGCGCGGCCGGGGCGCGGGTGGTCGCGGTGTCGCCGGTGTACGCGACGGCGCCGTGGGGTGGGGTCGAGCAGGACGACTTCCTCAACGCGGTCGTCGTCGTCGAGGACCCGGCGTCGCGTCCCCGCGACTGGCTGACCCGCGCCCGCGCCGCCGAGAGCCGCGCCGGGCGGACCCGCGACGTGCGCTGGGGCCCGCGCACGCTCGACGTCGACGTCCTCGACGTGGACGGCACCACCGACGACGACCCCGAGCTGACGCTCCCGCACCCGCGCGCCCACGAGCGGGCGTTCGTGCTGGTCCCGTGGCTGGACGTCGACCCGAACGCCGAGGTCGCCGGGCGGGGGCGGGTCGCGGACCTGCTCGCCGCGCTCCCGGCCGACGAGCGCGACGGGGTGCGCCGCGACGGAGAGCTCGAGGCGGCGCGGTGAGGACCAGCACGAGCCCGTCACTGCTGATCGTGGCCGCGGTCGCCGCCGGCCTCGCGGTCAACGTGCTGCTGCAGGCGGCCTACGGCGAGTTCCCGCGCCTGCCCCTGCTCGCCGGGCTGACCCCGCTGGTGCTCGGGCTGGCCGAGCTCGTGCTCGCCGTCGTCCTGCGCGCGCGCATCCGCCGCCGGCCGGGCGCGCGGCCGGTCGACGCGCTCGCCGCCGCCCGCGCCGTCGCGCTGGCCAAGGCGTCGTCGCTCGCCGGGTCCCTGATCGGCGGCGCGTGGCTCGGCGTCCTGGCCTACGTGCTCCCGCTGCGCGACCGCGTCGACGCCGCCGGCGCGGACACCGCGAGCGCGGTGGTCGGCGTGGTCGGGTCGGCAGTGCTCGTCGGGGCGGGGCTGTGGCTGGAGCACAGCCTGCGCACGCCCGACGACCCGCGCAGCGACGACCCCCGCGACTCGGCCCGGGGACGATCGTGACCGCCGGCGCGGTGTCACCCCTCTGGCGTCTCCGCGGGGGGAACAGGACGGACGAGGCGGCTCGGTACGCTGCAGCGATGAGCACCCCGGACGGGGAGCAGCGCGGACGCGCCGGCCCCGACCGCCGACGCGTCGCGCTGGTGGCCGCCGCGGCCGTGCTCGCCGCCCTCGCCGGGGGGACGGTGCTCCTCTCCGACGACGCCCGCCTGCTGCGCCTGGCCGTGGTGGCCGCGCTGTGGGCCGCGGTGCTCGCGGGCGTGGTGCTGGCGCGCCGGGCCCGCACCGAGGCCGCCCTCGCCGCCCAGGCCCGCGAGACCGCCGACGAGCTGGCCGCCGCCGAGGAGGACGCCGAGGAGCGGATCGCCGCCCTCGAGCGCGACGCCGACGAGCGCCTGGCCCGCGAGGTCGCCGCGCGCGAGGAGGCCGAGAAGCTCGCCGTCCGGGTCCGCGAGGACGTCGCGTCGCTGCGCGACGAGCTCGACCGCGCCCGCAGCGGCGCCGACGCCGTGACCCTGCAGGGCGTCGGGCTCCCGGCCTTCGCGCCGCCCCCGCGCGCCCCGCGGCTGCGCGTCGTCGGCGACTCCGGGCCGCAGCCGGGCCTCCCGCCCGTCCCGCCGCCCGCGCCGCGTCGGCCGTCCGCGCCCACCGCCCCGGCGCCACGGGCGCCCGCCCCGGTGCACGCGGTGCGCCCGGTGTCCCCGCCGCCCGAGGTCCCGCAGGCCGACCCGTCGGTGCTCGCCGCGGGGTCGTTCGTCGACCAGTACGTCCGCTCCGCCGGCTACCAGCGCCCCGTCGACCCGCCGCCCGACGAGCCCGAGGACCGCCGCCCCCGCCGGGCGCCCGCCGACTCGGCGACCTCGGGCCGCACGGTCGCCGAGCTCCTCGCCGCGCACGCGGCCTCCGGCGGCACCGTCGGCCGGCGCCGACGCGACCCGTAGCGGGCACTCCCCGGTGGCAGCGAACGGCCCGTTCGCTGCTTCTACGTGCACGAACGCCACGTTCGCTGCGACGCGACCGGGTGCCGGCGTCGTGATCCGGACACCCCTGGGGCAGGCCGGACGCCGCAGGGGTCGTTACCCTTCGGCAGGGTGATCGCCCCTCCCGTCCGCCTGGCGCCGCAACAGCGTCGGACGCTCGTCTGGCCGGTGGTCGGCCTGATCGTCCTCGGGATCTGCGCGCTGATCACCATCGGGCTCGCGAGCAGCGAGATCGGGGCCGTCGGCGTCGTCATCGGCGTGGTGCTCGCGCTGCTGCCGGTGGCGCTGGTCGTCGCGACGTTCCTGTGGATCGACCGGTTCGAGCCCGAGCCCCCGCGCCTGCTGCTCGGGGCGTTCCTCTGGGGCGCGGGGCTGTCGGCGCTGGTCGCCGTCATCATCAACTCCAGCGCGATCATCGCCGCGGAGCTGCTGCTCGGGCGGGGTCAGGGCGACGTCATCGGCGCGGTGATCTCGGCGCCGCTCGTCGAGGAGTTCGTCAAGGGCGCCTTCGTGGTCGGCCTGCTGCTGGTCCGGCGCCGCGAGTTCGACGGGATCGTCGACGGCGTCGTCTACGCGGGGATCACGGCCGCCGGGTTCGCGTTCACCGAGAACATCATCTACTTCGGCCGCGCCTTCGCCGACGCCGAGGGCGCCGTGGGCCCCGCGGTGCTCGCGACGTTCGTGCTGCGCGGAGTGCTCTCCCCGTTCGCGCACCCGCTCTTCACGTCGATGATCGGGATCGGCGTCGGCATCGCCTCGCAGGCCCGGTCGCGGGTCGTCGGGACGCTCGCGGTCCTCGGCGGCTACGTGCTCGCGGTGGTCCTGCACGCGCTGTGGAACTCGTCGACCCAGCTCGGGGCCGGCTTCTTCGGCGTCTACGTGCTGATCATGCTGCCGCTGTTCGGCGGGATGATCGGTCTCGTCGTGTGGCAACGACGCCGCGAGGCCGACGTCCTCGCCCGCCAGATGCCGGGGTTCGCCGCCGCGGGGTGGATCGCGCCGAGCGAGGTGCCGCTGCTCTCGAGCCTCGCCGGTCGCCGCCGCTGGCGCACCGCCGTGCACCGGCGCGCCGGCGGCCAGGCGGCCCGCGCCGTCGAGGACTACCAGCACGCCGTCACCGAGCTCGCCTTCCTGCGCGCCCGCGCCGAGAAGGGGGCGCTCCCGCCGCGCGCCGACTGGCACGCCGAGCTGCTCGACAACGTCGTGCGCACCCGCCTCGCCGCCGTCAACGCGCCGGGCGTCCAGGGCCCCACCGGCCCGCCGCCGGGAGCCGGCGGTCCGCCGCAGGCGTCGTGGCCGGGGTCGCCGCAGGGACCGCACGGGCCCGGGATGCCGCCGGGCCCCGCCGGACCCCACTCGCACGGCGGCGCCCACCGTCCGCCCGGCACCTGAGGCGACGCTCCCGAGGCGACGGGCGAGAGATCACGGGCGACCTCACGCACCCGGGAGCCCGCCCGCGGTGCGTGGCGTCGCCCCTGATCACGGCACCGGGGTGGCCACGATCACCGCGCCGGGAGCGAGGGACCCCCCGCCCGGCGTGGCAGGCAGCGAGGGAGTCCCTCGCTGCCCCGCCACCCGCGGCGTGAACCCGCTCACCGCGCCTGCCGCCGGGCCCCCGGACGGTTACCGTGGGCGTCAGTGATCGTCCGGTACCCGCGGGAGCGGGACGGGAACGAGCCGAACGAGTGAGGTGGCGCGTGGGCACCGACGGCGAGGGCGCCGGGCGGTGGGACGAGGGCGGCGGGTCCGCTCCGCACCCCACCCCGCGCGAAGGCTCGCGGCTCGCGATCGGCGTCGTCTCCGCCGGGCGGGTCGGCGCGGTGCTGGGCGCCGCGCTCGCGAACGCCGGCCACACGGTCGTCGCCGCCTCGGCGGTCTCCCGCGCCTCGCGCGCCCGCGCCGAGGAGCTGCTGCCCGGCGCCGAGATCCTCCCGCCCGACGAGGTCGTGCGGCGCGCGGACCTCGCGATCCTGGCGGTCCCCGACGACGTGCTGCCGGGCCTCGTGCGCGGGCTCGCCGCGTCGGAGTGCCTGCGCCCCGGCCAGATCGTCGTGCACACCTGCGGCGCGGCCGGGGTCGGCGTGCTGGCGCCCGCCGCCGAGCACGCCGTGCTGCCGATCGCGCTGCACCCGGCGATGACGGTCACCGGGCGCGTCGAGGACGTCGCGCGCCTGTCCGGTGCCTGCGTCGGCGTCACCGGCCCCGAGGGGCCGGGGGAGGACGCCGACGCGGCCTGGCTCGTCGGCGAGGCGCTGGTCGTCGAGATGGGCGCCGAGCCCGTCCGCATCCCCGAGGCGATGCGCCCGCTGTACCACGCGGCGCTCGCCCACGGCGCGAACCACCTGGTCACGCTCGTGCGCGAGGCCGCCGACATCCTCTCCGGCGCCGGCATCGAGCCCGCCGAGCGCGTGCTCGCCCCGCTGCTGTCGGCGGCGCTCGACAACGCGCTGCGCCACGGCGACCGCGCGCTGACCGGGCCCGTGGTCCGCGGCGACGCCGGCACGGTGGCGACGCATCTGCGTCACCTCGACGAGCGCGCGCCCGACGCCGCCCCGCTCTACCGGGCCCTGGCCCGGCGCACCGCCGAGCGCGCCCGCGCCGGCGGACTGGTCGACCCGGCCGCCGCGGACGACGTGGTGGCCGCCCTCGAGAGGCCCCGACCGTGACCCGACCCTCCAGCCTGCGCACGAACGACCTCGTCGGGCGTGCGCGGCCGCAGTACAGCGCCGACAGGCTGACCGTGCACCGCGACCCCGCCGGCCTGCGCCGGGTCACCCGCGCGCTGCGCACGAGCGGGCGGCGCGTGACGCTCGTGCCGACCATGGGCGCCCTGCACGAGGGCCATCGCGAGCTGATGCGCCGTGCCCGCGGCGTCCCCGGCGCCACGACCGTCGTGTCGATCTTCGTGAACCCGCGGCAGTTCGGGCCGAACGAGGACTTCGACCGCTACCCGCGCGCCTTCGAGGCCGACCTCGAGATCTGCCGCGAGGAGGGCGTGGAGCTGGTCTTCGCGCCGTCGGTCGAGGACATGTACCCCGACGGCTTCGCCACCTCGATCCACCCCGGTCCGCTCGGTGACGAGCTCGAGGGCGCGCTGCGTCCGGGGCACTTCGCCGGGATGCTCACGGTGGTCAACAAGCTCTTCGCGATCACCGTCGCGGACGTCGCGTTCTTCGGCGAGAAGGACTACCAGCAGCTCACGCTGATCCGCCGCATGGCGCGCGACCTCGACATCGACATCCACGTCGTCGGCGTCCCGACCGTCCGCGAGCCCGACGGCCTCGCCCTGTCGAGCCGCAACGCCTACCTCGGCGAGACCGAGCGCCAGGCCGCGGTCGTGCTGTCCGCCGCGCTCGCGGCCGGGCAGTACGCCGGCGAGCAGGGTCCGCAGGCGGTCCTCGACGCCGCTCGCGAGGTCCTCGCCACCGAGCCGTCCCTGCAGGTCGACTACCTCGAGCTGCGCGACGAGGACCTCGGCCCGACCCCCGACATCGGCCCCGCGCGGCTCCTGGTCGCCGCCCGGGCCGGCACCACCCACCTGATCGACAACGCCGCGGTGTCCCTCGTGAGGAGAGTCTGACGTGCAGCGCACGATGCTGAAGTCCAAGATCCACCGCGCGACGGTGACGGACGCGAACCTGCACTACGTCGGGTCGGTGACCGTCGACGAGGACCTGATGCGTGCCGCCGACCTGCTGCCCGGGGAGCAGGTCGCGATCGTCGACGTCACCAACGGCGCGCGCCTCGAGACCTACGTGATCACCGGTCCGGCCGGCTCCGGCGTGATCGGGATCAACGGCGCCGCCGCGCACCTCGTCTCGCCCGGCGACCTCGTCATCCTCATCTCCTACGGGGTCATGGACGACGCCGAGGCCCGCACGTACCAGCCCCGGGTGGTGTTCGTCGACGACGCCAACCGCGTCCTCGACCGCGGCACCGACCCGACGCACGTGCCCGACGCCGCCCCCACGACCTCGCTGCTGCGCCCCGGCACCGAGGCCCGCCCGGCCCGGCGGCACGGGGCGTCCGCGGGCCCGGCGATGACGACGGTGGGCGGGAGCTGGGGTGCGGAGCAGCCGCAGGACGAGCGTCCCCGGCGCCGGGGCAGCGCCGAGACCACCGACGCCCGGCGCCTCGACGCGCTGCTCTCCGCGGACCACTGAGGACGCTGACCCCGCGGACGAGACAGTGCTCCTCTGCATCGACGTCGGGAACACGCAGACCGCGCTCGCCCTCTACCCCGACGACGGACCCGCGGTCTGGGACGCCCGGCTGCGCACCGAGCCCCGCGCCACCGGGGACGAGATGGCGCTGCTGGTGCGCGGTGTCCTCGGGACCCGGGTCGGCGACGTGACGGCGGTGGCGGCGCTGTCGACCGTCCCGGCGCTGCTGCGTGAGCTGCGCGGCATGGTGACCCGGCACTTCGCGGGCCTCGACCACCTGCTCGTCGAGCCGGGGGTGCGCACCGGCGTGCCCCTGCTCGTCGACAACCCCAAGGAGGTCGGCGCCGACCGGGTCGTCCAGGTCCTCGCCGCCTTCGAGCGCCACGGCGGGCCCTGCGTCGTCGTGACGTTCGGGACCTCGACGACGGTGGACGGGGTGTCGGCGCGCGGGGAGTTCCTCGGCGGGGCGATCGCCGCGGGCGTCGCCGTGTCCGCCGAGGCCCTCGCGGTCCGGGCCGCGGCGCTGCGCCCGGTCGAGCTCGTCGTGCCGCGCTCGGTGCTCGGGCGCAACACCGTCGAGAGCATGCAGGCGGGCCTCGTCCTCGGCGCCGCGGCGCAGGTCGACGGGCTCGTCGCCCGGGTCAGCCGGGAGATCACCGCCCGCGACCCCGAGGGCCGGGCCCCGGTCGCCGTCGTCGCGTCCGGCGGCCTCGCGCCCGTGGTCGTCGACGAGTGCGCGACGATCACCGAGCACGTCCCGGACCTGACCCTGCTGGGCCTGCGCACCGTGCACCGGCGCTGGATCGAGCGACGCGACGAGCGTGCCGTCCGCCGCGCCGCCCGCTCCTGACGGCTCCTCACACCTGCGCCGGCACGCCCCGCCAACGCGTGCCGTCGGCGAGGCGCTCGCCCTTCATGACGAGCGAGAGCCCGCCGAGCTCGGTGCCGTCTCCGACCGCGGCGTCGTAGAGGACCACCGAGCGGTCGCCGACGGTGGCGCCGTGCCCGATGCGCACGTGCGACATCTTCATCACGCGGTCCTCGAACAGGTGCGTCTGCAGGGACACGCCCCGCCCGACCGCGGCGTCGTCGCCGACGTGGACGAGGTCGAACTCGGTGAGGTGCGTCGTGCCCACCCAGGTCCGGCGGCCCAGGCTCGCGCCGAGCAGGCGCAGCACCCACGGCAGCATCGGCGTGCTGACGAGCGCCCCGGCCGCGACGGGCACGGCGGCGCCCTCCCAGACGCCGGTGACGAACTCGGTGCGGCGGACGAACAGGTCCCACAGCGGCTCGGTGCGCGGGCGGTAGCGCCCGACGACGAGCCACTTCAGTGCGACGACGGCGAGCACCACCGCGAGCGCGGACCCCGCGAGCACCAGCGGCGCGAGCAGGACCGCCGGCAGGACGCCGAGCGTCGTGGCCAGCAGGAACAGGACGTACGTCCCGGCGGTCGCCGCAGCACCGAGCACCGTCGCCGGCAGCACCGCCCGGACGAGCTCGATCGCGAGCCGGCCCGCGACGCGACCCCGCGAGGGCCGGAACGTCAGCGACGCGTCGTGGTCGCCGGAGTCCTCGCGGCGCGGCAGGTGGATGGCGGGCGAGCCGAGCCACGAGCTGTCCGCGGGGACGTCGGCCGGCGGCACGGTGTGCACGCCGACGAGCGACCCTGCGCCCGTCTGCGTCCCGGCCGGGGCGACGGCGGCGTTGCCGACGAACGCGCGGTCGCCGACGCGGGTCGGACGCAGGCGGATGCGCCCGCGGACGACCGTGGCGCTGCCGACCGTGGCCATGTCGGCGACGAAGGCCTCCTCGCCGATCTCGAGCAGGTCGGGGTCGAGGTTGGAGACCGTCGAGACCTCCGAGCGGCGCCCGACCTCCGCGCCGAGGACCCGCAGCCACGCGGGCGTGTAGAGCGTGGCGTAGAGGGTGTTGGTGGTGGCGAGGCTGCGGGCGAACAGGCGGTCGGCGATCCACTTGCGCAGGCCGAAGCCCGAGCGCAGCGGGTGCACGCCCGCCGGGGTGCGCGGGAGCACCGCCCGCCGCCCGACCGCGACCACGGCGCAGGTCGCGAGCACGAACACCGGCCCGGCCACCACGGCGGCGACGAGCGCGAGCCCGATCCCGCCGACCGCGTAGCCGGCGAGCACCAGCGCGAGCGTCGGCACGGCGGGCAGCAGCGTCGCGACCTCCAGGCCGACGAACCCGGCGACCGCGGCCGCGTGGTGCCGTGCGCGCCATCCGGGCAGCGCGGGCGCCGTGCGGAGCTCGTCGACGTGCCCCGGCGCGTCCTCGGCCTGCGCGGGGGAGCCCGCGCGGCTGGCACCCTTGGCGACGTCCTCGCCCGCGGCGAGCACCGACTGCTCGCCGAGGTAGCCGTCCGCGCCGAGCGTGGCGCCGGCCTCGAGCACGGCCGCGGTGCCGACCGCCGCGCGGTCGCCGACCACGATCGGCGCGACGACGACGCGCCCGCCCGTGACGTGCCAGGGATGCAGGTGCGCGCCGTAGCCGATCGCCGCCTCGTCGCCGAGGGTCAGCAGCCGGGGGAGACCGACGTCGGCGCTCGCGAGGTGGACGTCCCGCCCCACGCGCGCGCCGAGCAGGCGCAGGTACGGCCCGGCCAGCGGCGACCCGGCGAGCGCCTCGAGCGGCGAGAGGCGCACCAGCCCCTCGGCGGCCCAGAGCCGCAGGTGGGTGAGGCCCCAGAGCGGGTACCGGCCCGCCCCGATCCCGGCGGCCAGGGGCCGCGCGGCGAGCGGGAGGACGCCGCGCACCAGCACCCAGCTCCCGACCGCGGCCCCGACGACGCCGGCGATGTAGCCGGGCGTCAGGGCGCCGGTCCACCGGCTCCAGGCGACCGCCAGCGGCGCGGCGACGACCAGCAGCAGGACCGCGATCAGCAGGGCCTGGACGGTGCCCGCGGCCGCGACCCGGCGGGTGGGGTGACGGAGCGGCTCCTCCGCCGCGGGCGCCTCGGCACCGCCGGTCAGGCCCGCGAGCCCGCGGACGGTCGGGTGGGCGTAGAGGTCGCGGACGGCGACGGGCACGCCCGCCTCGCGCAGGGCGCTGACGACGCGGGCGGCGGCGAGCGAGTGCCCGCCGAGCTCGTCGAAGAAGTCGGCGGTCACCGACACCTCGTCGAGCCCCAGTGTCGTGGCGACGACCTCGGCCACCCGCTCCTCGGCGGGCCCGTCCGGGCGTACGACCGGCCCGTCGGCGGACACCAGCCGGCACCCCCGGGGGTCGGGCAGGCCGGGGCGATCGACCTTGCCGCTGGGCTGGGTGGGCAGCTCGGCGAGCACGTCCAGCGTCGCCGGGACCATGTAGCCGGGCAGGACGTCGCGCAGCGCGGGGCCCAGGCGCTCGGCCAGCGCGGCCTCGTCGCCGGGCCCGTGCGTCACGACGTACGCCGCGAGGTCGCCGGACGCGGCGTGCAGGTCGACCGCCGCGGCGGCGATCCCGTCGTCGGCGAGCAGCACGCTCTCGATCTCGCCGAGGTCGACGCGGTGCCCGCGGACCTTCACCTCGGCGTCCGCGCGGCCCAGGTAGACGATCTCGCCGTGCTCGTCGATCCGGCCGAGGTCGCCGGTGCGGTAGACCCTCTCCCCGGTGACGGGGTGCGCGACGAACTTCTCGGCGGTCTTCTCCGGCATGCCGACGTAGCCGCGGGCGACGCCGGGCCCGCCGAGGGTGACCTCGCCGACCGCGCCGTCGGGCACCGGGTGGTGGTCCGGGTCCTCGGGGTCGGTGAGCTCGGCGGTGTAGGTGGGCAGCGGGGTCCCGATGGTCACGGGCTCCCCGGGGCTCAGCTCGGTGACCGTCGCGGTGACGGTGGCCTCGGTGGGCCCGTAGGTGTTGAGCATCCGGCGCCCCGGGCGCGCCCAGCGCTCGACCAGCTCGGCGGGGCAGGCCTCGCCGCCGACCAGGAGCGTGCGGACCGCCGGGAGGTCGCGGGGGATCGTCGCGAGCAGCGTCGGGACGGCGTAGAGGACGGTGACGCCGCGCTCGTCGAGGAAGTCGGCGAGGTCGCCGCCGACCCGCCCGGCGCCGGTGGGCGCGGCGACGAGGGTGGCACCGGCGGCCCAGGTCGGCCAGATCTCCTCGATCGAGAAGTCGAAGGAGATCGTCATCCCCTGCAGCACGCGGTCGTCGGCGTGCACGTCGTAGACGCCGGTGACGACGTCGACGAAGTTGACGATGCTCGACTGCGCGACCTCGACGCCCTTCGGCCGCCCGCTCGACCCCGACGTGTAGATGACGTAGGCGGGCTGCTCGGGGTCGGCGTCGCGCGCGGGCCGGTCGTCCGGGACGAGCGCGGCGCGGGCGGCGGTCTCGGCGGCGTCGAGCACGAGCGCCGGCGCGGTGAGCCCGCCGGCCAGATCCTCGGTGGTGAGCACCAGGTCGGCTCCGGCGTCGGTCACGACGTACTCGACGCGGTCGGCCGGCGACCCGGGGTCGATCGGGACGAACGCGGCCCCGGTCTTCCCGACCGCCAGCAGCGCGACGTAGGTGGCGACGGAGCGTTCGAGCAGGATCGCCACGCGGCTGCCCGTGCCGACGCCGTGCTCGGCGATCAGGTGGGCCAGCCGGTTCGCGTCGCGGTCGAGCTCGGCGTAGGTGCGTCGGTGGTCGCCGTGCTCGACGGCGACCGCGTCGGGTGTCCGGTCGGCAGTGCGCTCGAAGAACTGCTCGAGCCGGGTCACGGGCGCTGCGGACCCGTCGGTGACGGCTGTCCCGGTGGTGGGCAGGACCCCGGTCATGGATCGCGCCTCCTCACGGCGTCCTCGTCGACGCCTGCGGGGTGACCTCGACGGTGACGAAGCGTGACCGCAGTCGCGCGGCCCGTCGGGGCCGGTGGACGGTTGAACCACCACCGACCATGCCCGCCGCGAGATGCCGGAAACGTCTGTGAAGTGCGTGTTCGCCGCGCCCCGCGGGCACCGGCGCGGGCGTTGAGCCGTGCGCGCACCGGACGGTTGCCTCGTTCGTGCTGGAGAGGAGGCCGCACACGAACGGGTGGATCGAGCGCTTGCTGCTACGGAATGAAGTAATCGTTAGCCAGCATTGTGATCAGCGCGACGTCGCTCCTGTGAGCGCCCTCATGCGCGGGAGCGGGGGGCGAGCGCTCAGTGCGCGGCTGCGCCGAGCTCGTCGCGGCGCGGGTCGCCGTCGGGCAGCAGCAGGCGCAGGCGTTCGGCGAGCTCGGGATCGGCACCGCCCGCCTCGGCGTGGGCGAGCGCCCACAGCGCCTCGACGTCGCCCCGGCGCAGCACCGCGCTGCGGACGGCGACGTCGAGGTGGTCGCGCTCCTCGCGGACGCCGGGGGCGTCGGACGTGGGCAGCAGCGCGCCGCGGCGCAGGACCGCGGGCGGGGGCAGGCGGCGCTCGCGCAGCGCGGTGCGGACGTCCAGGAAGTCGGCGTCGACGCGGGCGCGCAGCCGGTAGGGCTGGGTGCTGATGATCGAGGTCCCCAGCGTGTTGCGCAGCCGGTGGATCTCCGAGCGCACCGTGACGGGGTTGCCGGCGTCGCCGTAGAGCGCCTGGGCGAGCCCGTCGGCGGTGAGGCCGTCGGGGTGCAGGGCCAGCACGACGAGCATCTCGGCGTGGCGCAGGCTCAGGCGCACCGGCTTGCCGTCGAGCCGCGCGACCGGGCGCTCGGCGCCGAGGAACGGCAGCGACAGGGTGGGCCCGTGCGCGGCGCGCGGGGCCATGCGCAGCAGCCAGCCCTCGGCGAGCGGCTCGATGACGCCCTCGCCGCGCTCGCCGAGGTCGATGCGCCCGCCGCCGTCGGGGATCGGGAGGCGCTCGGGCAGCCAGTCGGCGTACTGAGCGGTGATCACGCGCCCGCCGGGGGCGAGCAGCGCGCCCGGGGCGCCGTGCAGGCCCTCGAGGTGGGGCTGGTTGCGGTGGCGCAGGCGCTCGTCGCGCTCGACCAGGCGGGCCTGCAGGTGGACCTCGGCGAGCTCGGCGGCCGCCTTGACCAGGGCGAGTGTGCTGGGGTGGAACGTCTGCAGCGGGCCGGTGAGGTCGATCGCGGCGACGACCTCGCCGGTGTCGGGGTCGCGGATCGGGGCCGCTGCGCAGGTCCACGAGTGGTAGAGCTTCACGAGGTGCTCGGCGGAGTGGATCTGCACGGCGTTGCCCGACGCGAGCGCGGTGCCCATCGCGTTGGTGCCGACCGAGTCCTCGCTCCAGCGCGTGCCCTCGACGAGCTCGAAGCGCTCGGCCCGGCGCAGGACGGTGCTGTTGCCCTCGCGCCAGAGGATGTGCCCGCGCACGTCGGTGACGATCATCATGTGCACGGCGTCGTCGGCCACGTCGAGCAGCGTGCGGCGCAGCAGCGGCAGGACCGGCGCGAGCAGGTGGCCCCCGCGGACGTCGCGCAGTTCGTCGTCCTCGTAGACGTGCTGGGGCCGGCCGCGCTCGGGGTCGATGTGCGCGTCGAGGGAGCGCTGCCACGAGGCCGACACGACGTCGCGCGGCGAGGCCGGGACCGTGGTGCCGGAGAGCACGGCGTCGCGGATGCGTTCGAGCAGGTGGGCGCGTTCGAGCGGGTCGGACGGCACGAGGCGTGTCGGCAGCGTGCCGGGGACGGTCAGGCGGGCGGTCCCGCGCGCGCCACCCTGACTCTCCGGCATCGGCGCCCCCTGCACTCCGACCGTCACGGGCGGGACGGCGCCGCCACGACAGCGATCGTCCACGCCCGGGGGCGCGGAAGCCCCCTCCCACTGGATGGTCCTGCATCCCGTCGGGTAAGGCAACCCTTCATCAAACCCTCGGGTGCGGCATCGCGACAAGAGCAACGCCGCAGATGCGTTGCAACGCCGGTGCAACCCTCCCATACCTAGTGTCCGCGGTCACGTAGTCGAACAGCTCGAGATCCCCAACGTGGAGGAAAACACCGATGGCCATCTACGCGGCACCGGGGTCGGCGGACAGCGTCGTCACGTTCAAGCCCCGCTACGACCACTACATCGGCGGCGAGTACGTCGCGCCGGCGAAGGGTCAGTACTTCGAGAACCCGACCCCGCAGACGGGTCAGACGTTCACCGAGGTCGCCCGCGGCACGGCCGACGACATCGAGAAGGCCCTCGACGCGGCCGAGGGCGCCGCTCCGGCGTGGGGCAAGACCTCCGTCGGCGAGCGCGCGAACATCCTGAACAAGATGGCGGACCGCATCGAGGCCAACCTCGAGAAGATCGCGGTCGCCGAGAGCTGGGAGAACGGCAAGGCGGTCCGCGAGACCCTCGTCGCCGACATCCCGCTCGCGATCGACCACCTGCGCTACTTCTCCGGCGCGATCCGGGCCCAGGAGGGTCACCTCTCCCAGATCGACGAGGACACGATCGCCTACCACTTCCACGAGCCGCTGGGCGTGGTCGGCCAGATCATCCCGTGGAACTTCCCGATCCTCATGGCGATCTGGAAGCTGGCCCCGGCCCTGGCCGCCGGCAACGCGGTCGTCCTCAAGCCCGCCGAGCAGACCCCGGCGTCGATCCACGTCCTCATGGACGTCGTCGGCGACCTGCTGCCCCCCGGCGTGCTGAACATCGTCAACGGCTTCGGCGTCGAGGCGGGCAAGCCGCTCGCGTCGTCCCCGCGCATCCGCAAGATCGCCTTCACCGGCGAGACCACGACCGGGCGCCTGATCTCCCAGTACGCCTCGGAGAACCTCATCCCGGTCACGCTCGAGCTCGGCGGCAAGAGCCCGAACATCTTCTTCGACGACGTCGCGGCGCAGCAGGACGCGTTCTACGACAAGGCGCTCGAGGGCTTCGCGATGTTCGCCCTCAACCAGGGCGAGGTCTGCACCTGCCCGTCGCGCGCCCTCGTCCAGGGCGGCATCTACGACGAGTTCGTGGCGCAGGGCGTCAAGCGCGCCGAGCAGGTCAAGACGGGCAACCCGCTCGACACCGACACGATGATGGGCGCGCAGGCCTCGAACGACCAGCTCGAGAAGATCCTGTCCTACATCGACATCGGCCGCCAGGAGGGCGCGAAGGTCCTCACCGGCGGCGAGCGCGCCGACCTCGGCGGCGACCTCTCGGGCGGCTACTACGTCCAGCCGACCGTCTTCGAGGGCAACAACTCGATGCGGATCTTCCAGGAGGAGATCTTCGGCCCGGTCCTGTCGGTGGCGCGCTTCAACGACTACGAGGACGCCATGAAGCAGGCCAACGACACGCTCTACGGCCTCGGCGCGGGCGTGTGGTCGCGCGACACCAACACCGCCTACCGCGCCGGCCGCGACATCCAGGCCGGCCGCGTCTGGGTGAACAACTACCACGCCTACCCGGCCCACGCGGCCTTCGGCGGGTACAAGCAGTCCGGCATCGGCCGCGAGAACCACAAGATGATGCTGGACCACTACCAGCAGACCAAGAACGTCCTGCAGAGCTACTCGAACAACGCGCAGGGATTCTTCTGATCCGCCTGCGGGTTCCCCGGTAGTGGACGGAGGAGGAGGTGGTCACCATGACCGAGATCAGCACGAGCACCGACGTCACCGAGCAGGTGGCGGAGGTGCCGGGATCCGGCACGGGGCGCGTCGCCCTGTCGCCGCAGGCCTCCGAGCTCCTGGTGCAGCTCACCGACATCCACGGCCCGCTGATGTTCCACCAGTCCGGCGGGTGCTGCGACGGCAGCGCCCCGATGTGCTACCCGGACGGGGACTTCAAGATCGGCGGCCAGGACGTGCACCTCGGTGACCTCACCGTGGAGGGCCTGGAGAAGCCCATCGGCTTCTACATGTCCGCCTCGCAGTTCGAGTACTGGAAGCACACGCACCTCACCGTCGACGTGGTGAAGGGCCGTGGCAGCGGGTTCTCGGTGGAGGCGCCGGAGGGCGTCCGCTTCATCATCCGCTCGCGGCTGTTCACCGACGACGAGGTGCGCGACCTGGGTGACCTGTAGCCGTCACCCGAGCACGATCGAGGGGCGCCCCCGCTGCGCAGGACGCAGCGAGGGCGCCCCTCGCACGTTCCGGCCCCACCCGACGAAGGAGTTCGACGATGAGCACCCCGTCTGCCACACCGTCCACGACCCTGCGCGAGCTGACCGGCATGCCGGGCTCGCCCGCGTCCCTGCGCGAGTCCGCGCTGGTGATGATCGACCTGCAGAACACCTACACGCGCGGCGTGATGGCCCTCGAGAACGTCGAGCCGGCCATCGACGAGGCCGCCGCCCTGCTCGACCGCGCGCGCAGCGCGGGCATCCCGATCATCCACGTGCAGCACGACGCCGGTGAGGGCACGCCCTACGACGTCCGCGCCGAGATCGGGGCGATCGTCGACCGCGTCGCGCCGCGCGACGGCGAGCACGTCATCGTCAAGAACTTCCCGAACTCGTTCGTCGGGACGGATCTCGAGGACCACCTGCGCAGCAGGTCCGCCACGAACCTCGTGCTCGCGGGCTTCATGACGCACATGTGCGTGAACTCCACCGCCCGCGGTGCGTTCAGCGCCGGTTTCGCGCCCTCGGTCGTCGCGGGTGCCACCGCGACCCGCGCGCTGCCCGGACCCGACGGCACGGTTCCCGCCGCGTCGCTGCAGAGCGCCAGCCTCGCCGCGCTCTCGGACATGTTCGCGGTCGTGGTTCCCGACACCGCCGCCATCCCCGACTGAGACGCAATTCCGCGAAATCGCGGCGTGGATCACTCGACAAACTCCCGATCCCGGAAATAGGGTCCCGGCCGTATTCATTTGCGGAACGGGTGCGGAGGTCGCGTGATGGCGCAGAAAGTCGTGGTGTCCCTCGTCGACGATCTGGACCAGTCGGAAGCGGACGAGACCGTCGAGTTCGGTCTCGACGGCGCCACGTACGAGATCGACCTCTCCGACGCCAACGCGTCGGCGCTGCGGGACCGGCTCGCCGACTACGTCGCCCACGCCCGGCGCAGCGGAGGCCGGCGGAAGTCGTCCACGGCGTCCTCCTCGGCCCCCGCGGCGCGCCGGGGCGGCGGCCGCGCGGCGGTCGACCGCGAGCAGAACCAGGCGATCCGCGAGTGGGCCCGCAAGCAGGGGATGACGGTGTCCGAGCGCGGGCGCATCCCCAGCGAGGTCAGCGAGGCCTATCACAAGGCCCACTAGGAGTCGCTCGTCTCAGCGGCTCCCGGCCGCGTAGGCGACGAGCGCGGGGCGGTCGATGGTCGCCCCGCGCCCGCCGGGGTGCAGGCGGATGAGGCCGCGCTCGGCGAGCGCCCGCAGGGCCGTGTTGAGCGTCTGGCGCGCGATGCCGAGGCGCTGCGCGAGGAGCGTCTGCGGGCCGCCGAAGTCGACGCGGTCGCCGTGGTGCTCGAGCTCGAGCAGCAGGCCGGCGACGCGGCGCGGGACGGGGTGGAAGGTCCTCCCGGCGCGGGCGCGGTTGGACAGGCGCACGATCCGGACCAGGTCGCCGGCGAGGGCGAGCAGCGTCGCGGGGTTCGTCTGCAACGCCCGTCGCACCGCCGTCGCGGGCAGGACGAGGACCGAGGAGTCGCGCACGGCGACCGCGTCCTCGGTGCGCGGGCCGGGGTCGAGCAGCTCGAAGTAGCCGAACCCGTGGCCCACGGCCGCGGCGCCGAGGTCCACGACGTCGCCGGCCGACGACGTCAGCCGCGAGACGACCGACCCGTGCAGCAGGACGAACATCGCGTCGCCCGCGTCGCCGGCCCGGAACACCGCCTCGCCCGCCGCGTACCGGCGCACCGTGGCCGCCCGGGCGAGGGCGTCGACCGTCGCGGGGTCCAGCGACCGCAGCTGGGGGCAGTGCCGCAGCGCGGCGCGCGCCCCCTGCTCGACCCGGTCCGGCGCGGTCATCGTCATGACACCCTCCGTGGAGTCGATCGGTGAGCACTCACCTGTCCGGACCAGCCCCGCAGTCGCCGCGGCGACAGCTCGTCGATCATCGATCGGCGCGGCCCCCCGCGTCGACGTTCCCGTCGGATCCGCGACAGCGGAGGTCACGGACCCGGGAGAGTGGTTCGCCCACCGCGAACGGCTCCGCGGGATGACACGGACGTCAGGGATGGTTGGAGGGGACGGAACGGGGGCGGCGCACGTCCGTGTGTGATCGGACGTGTCCGCCGTCACGGTCGTGCAACCGTCACGGTCCCGTGACGTCTCGCGCGACGACTAGGATGGGCCTGCGGTGTTCTGTCAGTGGGGGCATCGTGGGCGTCCCGATCCGTCAATCGGGCACCAGCCAAGGGGCCACCGGGCCGTCGCTTCGGGGACACTCGGTGGAGGACCGCCGGCGCAGCAGTCAGGAGTGACAGATGTTCGAGAGGTTCACCGACCGCGCGAGGCGGGTGGTCGTCCTGGCCCAAGAAGAGGCCCGGATGCTCAACCACAACTACATCGGCACCGAGCACATCCTGCTCGGTCTGATCCACGAGGGTGAGGGCGTCGCCGCCAAGGCGCTGGAGTCCCTGGGCATCGCCCTCGAGGGCGTGCGCCAGCAGGTCGAGGAGATCATCGGCCAGGGGCAGCAGGCGCCGAGCGGCCACATCCCGTTCACGCCTCGCGCCAAGAAGGTGCTGGAGCTGTCGCTGCGCGAGGCGCTGCAGCTCGGGCACAACTACATCGGCACCGAGCACATCCTGCTCGGGCTCATCCGCGAGGGCGAGGGCGTCGCCGCGCAGGTGCTCGTCAAGCTCGGCGCGGACCTCAACCGTGTGCGCCAGCAGGTGCTGCAGCTGCTCTCGGGCTACCAGGGCAAGGAGCCCGCGGAGTCCGGCAGCCAGCGCGGCGAGGGCACCCCGTCCTCCTCCCTGGTGCTCGACCAGTTCGGTCGCAACCTCACCCAGTCGGCCCGCGAGGGCAAGCTGGACCCGGTCATCGGCCGGGAGAAGGAGATCGAGCGGGTCATGCAGGTCCTCTCGCGGAGGACCAAGAACAACCCGGTGCTCATCGGCGAGCCCGGCGTCGGCAAGACCGCCGTCGTCGAGGGCCTCGGTCAGGCCATCGTCAAGGGCGAGGTGCCCGAGACGCTGAAGGACAAGCAGCTCTATACCCTCGACCTCGGGTCGCTGGTGGCGGGCTCGCGCTACCGCGGTGACTTCGAGGAGCGCCTCAAGAAGGTCCTCAAGGAGATCCGCACCCGCGGCGACATCATCCTGTTCATCGACGAGCTCCACACGCTCGTCGGCGCGGGTGCCGCCGAGGGCGCGATCGACGCCGCGTCGATCCTCAAGCCGATGCTGGCCCGCGGCGAGCTGCAGACCATCGGCGCGACGACGCTCGACGAGTACCGCAAGCACGTCGAGAAGGACGCCGCCCTCGAGCGCCGCTTCCAGCCGATCCAGGTGGGGGAGCCCTCGGTGGCCCACTCCATCGAGATCCTCAAGGGGCTGCGCGACCGCTACGAGGCCCACCACCGCGTCTCGATCACGGACCCGGCGCTGGTCGCGGCGGCCACCCTGGCCGACCGGTACATCAACGACCGGTTCCTGCCGGACAAGGCGATCGACCTCATCGACGAGGCCGGCGCCCGCATGCGCATCCGCCGCATGACCGCGCCGCCGGACCTGCGCGAGTTCGACGAGAAGATCGCCGACGTCCGTCGCGAGAAGGAGTCCGCGATCGACGCGCAGGACTTCGAGAAGGCGGCGCGCCTGCGCGACGAGGAGAAGACCCTCATCGGGCAGAAGACCGAGCGCGAGAAGCAGTGGAAGTCGGGTGACCTCGACGTCGTCGCGGAGGTCGACGACGAGCAGATCGCCGAGGTGCTGGCCAACTGGACCGGCATCCCCGTCTTCAAGCTCACCGAGGAGGAGACGACCCGTCTGCTCCGCATGGAGGACGAGCTCCACAAGCGGATCATCGGCCAGGAGGACGCCGTCAAGGCGGTCTCGCAGTCGATGCGCCGCACGCGGGCCGGCCTCAAGGACCCGAAGCGCCCCTCGGGCTCGTTCATCTTCGCCGGCCCCTCGGGTGTCGGTAAGACCGAGCTCACCAAGGCGCTCGCGGAGTTCCTCTTCGGCGACGACGACGCGCTCGTCCAGATCGACATGGGCGAGTTCCACGACCGCTACACCGCCTCGCGGCTCTTCGGCGCGCCCCCCGGGTACGTCGGCTACGAGGAGGGCGGCCAGCTCACCGAGAAGGTGCGCCGCAAGCCGTTCTCGGTGGTCCTCTTCGACGAGATCGAGAAGGCCCACTCCGAGGTCTACAACACGCTGCTGCAGGTGCTCGAGGACGGCCGCCTGACCGACGGTCAGGGCCGCATCGTCGACTTCAAGAACACGGTCATCGTGTTCACGTCGAACCTCGGAACGCAGGACATCTCGAAGGCGGTCGGCCTCGGGTTCCAGTCCGGGCAGGACTCGGGCTCGAACTACGAGCGCATGAAGAACAAGGTGACGGACGAGCTCAAGAAGCACTTCCGTCCCGAGTTCCTCAACCGCATCGACGACATCATCGTGTTCCACCAGCTGCGCGAGGACGAGATCGTGCAGATGGTCGACCTGATGATCGGTCGCACCGAGAAGCAGCTGCAGAACAAGGACATGTCGATCGAGCTCACCGACGCCGCGAAGAAGCTGCTCGCGCAGCGCGGCTTCGACCCGGTCCTCGGCGCCCGTCCGCTGCGCCGCACGATCCAGCGCGAGATCGAGGACCAGCTCTCCGAGAAGATCCTCTTCGGCGAGGTCGAGTCCGGCCAGATCGTGCTCGTCGACGTCGAGGGCTGGACGCCCGAGCCCGACGAGAACGGGGTCACCAAGCCGGCCCCGGAGTCGGCCACCTTCACCTTCCGCGGTGAGGCCAAGCCGACCCCGGTCCCGGACACCCCGGAGGTCGCCGCGGCGGAGTGATCCGCCCGTAGCACGTCACCCGAGCCCCGGTCCCCTTCGCGGGGGCCGGGGCTCGGGTGTGTCCGGGGGGTTTGCCCCCGCCCTTCGGGGGTCCGCTCCCTCCTGGCGTGGGCCTCCCCGGACGACGCTGGTCCCACCGGCGAGCGGGGAGGGGACCAGGATGCGCACGCAGCAGTCGGCGGCCACCGGGACCGCCGTCCTCGTCGTCGCCGTCGCCCTGACGGCCCCGCTGCACTACGTCTTCGCGCTCGCCCTCGCCTGGCTGCTGCCCACCGCCGAGTTCGGCGTCGTGGGCGCGCTGCTGACGGTGCTGCTGCTCGCGACCACGGTGCTCGCCGCCGGCTTCCCGTGGGCGCTGGCGCGAGAGGTCGCCCGGGCCGACGAGGACGGTGGCGAGGACACCGATGCGGCGTTCCGGGGTGCGCTGGTCGGCAACGTCGGTCTCGGCGTCGGGCTGGCCGGCGGGTTCGCGGCCGTCCAGCTGACGACCGGGGCGATCCTGCCCGGCGTGGGCGCCGGACCGACGCTGCTGGTCGCGGGCGCGATCGTGGTGGTCGCGCTCGGCCAGGTGCTCGTCGGCGGGCTGCAGGGCGCGCGGCGGTTCACCGCGGTCGGCACGGCCCGCACCGTCGAGGTGGTCGTCAAGGTCGTGCTCGGCGTCGGGCTCGTCGCCCTGCTCGGCGCCGGCGCGTCGGGCGTCGGGTGGGCGCTGCTGGCCGGCGCGGCGGGTGCCGCGGGCGGGGCGTGGTGGACGCTGCGCGACCGCCTCCCGAGCCTGCGTGGCGCCGTCGCCGGGGCACGCTCGTTCGCCGCGGCCGCCCCGATGGCCGCGGGCACCGTCGGCTTCGGCCTCATCGGCACCCTCGACGTGCTGCTGCTCGGGGCGCTGGGCCACGGCCACGGCGTGACGTTCGCCGCGGTCGGCGTCTACCAGGTGGCCGCGATGCTGGCCAAGGCGCCGGTCCTCGTGGGCAGCGCGCTCTCCGAAGCCGTGTTCCCGTTCATCGCGCGCTCCCGCGACGCCGCCGAGGCACACGGGTGGTTCGTCACCGCGTTCCGCTGGATCCCGCTGGCCCTGACCCCCGCGGTGCTCGTGCTCGTCGTGACCCCGGAGACGCTGATCGGGCGCCTCTTCCCCGCCGGGTACGCCGAGGCGGCCGGTCCCGTGCGCGTCGTGGCGCTCGGGTCCCTCGGCCTGATCGCCGGCGACATGCTGCTCAAGGCCCTCTGTGCCCGCGGCTTCGCCGGGGTCGCGGCGGTGCGCCTGCCCGCCGCCGCGCTCGCCGAGGTCGTGACGATGGTCCTGCTGGTCCCCGGCCACGGCGTGCTGGGCGCGGCCGTCGGGTTCGCGGTGGGCGCCTGGGTCTCGGTGCTGGTGCTCGGTGCGCTCTACGTGCGCCACCATCGGGTCGGGCGGGTCCGGGCGCGGGTCGCGCTGCGCTGGTCCGCGGCGACGGCGGTGCTGGTCGCGCTGCTCGCCGGTGCCGCGGTGGCCGGGGCCGGCGCGGACCTGCCGATGGTCGCCCTGGGCCTCGTCGGGTACGGCGTGCTCGCCGTCCGGTGGGGCCTCGTGCCGGCCGCGGACGTCGTGCGTGTCCGTGACCGCTTGGGTCTCCGGGTCGTTCAGACCGGGTAGAGCGACGCCAGCGTGCGCGCGGTCTCGGCCATCTGCTCGCGCAGCGCGGGCGGGGCGAGCACCTCGACCTCGGCGCCGAGCGCGAGCAGCTCCGAGCGGGCGTGGGCGAGCGACTCGATCGGGATCACCGCCCGGACCCAGCCGTCGTCGTCGGTGGGCCAGGAGCCCTCGGCGAGCGCGCGGGCCGTGTGCGGGCGCAGGATCACCGGGGCGAGCTCGAGGGCGCGCGGGGAGAACCGGACGGTGGCCTCGGCCTGGTAGAGCGCGTCGGTGAGCTCCTGGGTGCGCTGGTGCCAGTACTTCCAGAGGTCGAAGCCCTCGGGGCGGTCGAAGCGGATGTCGAGGGTCTCGAGCTCGAGGATGCGCGCGACGCGGTAGGTGCGCGGTTCAGCGTTGGGCTCCTCGCTCGGGACGGCGACCAGGTACCAGGTGCCGGCCTTGAGCACGAGCCCGAGCGGGGCGAGCTCGCGCTCCACCTCCGGCTCGCGCCCGCCCGTGGCCCAGCGCCGGTACCGCACGCGCAGCACCCGCTGGTTCCACACGGCGTCGGCGACGCCCGTGAGCGTCGGGACGTGGTCGGCCTCGCGGAACCAGCCGGGGGCGTCGAGGTGGAAGCGCTCCGCGATCCGGCCGGCGCGGTCGGAGAGCTCGCCGGGCAGCGCCGCCTGGACCTTGAGCTGCGCCGCCGCCAGCACCCGGCCGAGCCCGAGCTCGGCGGCGGCGTCGGGCATCCCGGACAGCGCCAGGGCGTCGGCCTCCTCGGCCGTCATCCCGGTCAGGTGGGTGCGGTAGCCCTCGAGCAGCGAGTAGCCGCCGTCCGGGCCGCGGTCGGCGTAGACGGGCACGCCGGACGCCGAGAGCGCGTCCATGTCGCGGTAGATCGTGCGGATCGAGACCTCGAGCTCGTCGGCCAGCTCGCGCGCGGTCAGGCGGCCGCGGTTCTGCAGCAGCAGGAGGACGGAGAGCAGGCGGCTGGCGCGCACACGACAGTGTTACCCCATGGCTGACAGGTCCTGTCAGGCACGTCCCCCGTCCGGGGCCACGGGTTCAGCCGCTTGCCTCGGCTGCAGCTCGTCCGGGATGCCGTCGGCGTCCTCGTCGCGCAGCAACGGGTCGCCCATGCCGGCCCGGACGGCCTCCAGCTGGGCGGCGACGGCGACGCCGAGCAGCAGCGCGATGCCGGTGACCATCGCCCAGAGCAGCAGCGCCATGATCCCGGCGAGCGGCCCGTAGGTGTCGCTGAAGTCGCCGGAGAGCGCGACGTAGAGCGCCACGCAGCCCGACGCGGCGAGCCAGAGCAGCACGGTGAGCCCGGCGCCGAGCGCGAGCCACGACAGGCCGGGTTGGTGGCGTCGGGGGGAGAAGCGGAAGAGCACGGTCACGGCCACCACCAGCGCCGCCAGCCCGACGGGCCAGCGCAGCACGTCGAAGATCGTCTCGGCGGTGTCGCCCCAGCGGTAGACGTACTCGACGGCGTCGCCGAGCGGCCCGCCCGCGATGATCAGGACGAGCCCGACGCCGAGCGCCGACCCCGCGGTGACCGTCAGGAGCGCGGCGCGCGCGTACTTCCGCAGGGCGGGGCGGTCGCGCTCGGTGCCGTAGATGCGGTTGGTGCCGCGTTCGAGCTGGGCGATGGCGCTGGTCATCGCCAGGAATGCGGTGACCAGGCCGAACGCGACGGCGAGCTCGCCGACGTTCTCGCTGCGCGAGTCCTCGGGCTCGTCGCCCGCCTCCTCGGGCAGCTCGGCGGGCCCGCGGGCGACGACGTCGGCGAGCAGCTGGTCGCCCGCGCCCGGCGAGACCGCCACGACCGTGCGCGCGACGACCTGGGCGACCGACTCCGCGCCGACCGCCGTCGCGAGCCCGCTGCCGGCGATCACCAGCGGCACCGTCGCGAGCGCCAGCTGCAGCCCGAACGCGCGCGCGTGGCTGAAGCCGTCGCCGTAGCGGAACCGCAGGAGGGCGTCGCGCAGCAGCTTCACCAGCCCGACGCGGCGCAGGACGTGCCAGGCGTCGTCGGCCGACAGCGCCTCGCCGTCCATGTCGGTGGTGACGGGCACCGCGCGCACCGAGCTCACGCCACCATCCTGACCGAAGATGTCAGGTCCCGTGCGGCAGGCTGCCCCCATGGTCGAGACGCTGACCCGTGAGCAGGTCATGGCCCACCGCATCGCCGCCCAGGGGCTGCACCGCGACCGGCCGCTGGGTCCGCTGTTCTCCCTGGGGCTGCAGGACTCGGGGCCGACGGCGCGCCTCGCCCTCGCCGCGCGCACCGACGGCGAGGTCGACCCGGTCGCGCTCGGGCTCGTCGACGGCTGGACCCATCGCGGCGCCCCGCACCACCACCCGCCCGCCGAGCGCAACGGGATCGCCGCCGCGGCCCGCCCCTTCGACGACGCCGACGCCGGCGCGCGCCTGAACTGGAGCGGCCCCGAGCAGCGCCGCGTCGGCATCCCCGCCCGCGAGGCCGTCGACCGGGCCGCCGACGCGCTCGCCGAGGTCGTCACCGAGCCGATCACCAAGGGCGCCGCGAGCGGCGCGGTCACGAAGCTGCTGCCCGACGCCCTGCTGCGCGACTGCCGGCCCTGCGCGTGCGTGCACATCAACGAGCAGCTCATGCGCCTCTCGGCGCTCCCGGTCGGCGTGGGCCTCGACCCGACGGGGAAGACGCTGCTGCTGACGCCCCCGCCCGCGGGGTGGGAGCGCCCGGTGCAGGGCGACCCGGCCCGCGCGGCGCGCCTGATCCTCGACTACCTGCGCGTCCTCGGGCCCGCCGGCCCGCGGGAGGTCGCCGACTTCGTGGGGACGTCGGCGACCGCCTTCGCGCCGGCGTGGGAGGCGGCGCTGCCGGGGCTGGTCGAGGTCTCGGTCGACGGCCGCAAGGCCTGGCTGCCCGCCGACGACCTCGACGCCGCGCTCGGTGCGCCCGAGCCCGACCTCGTGCGGTTCCTGCCGCCGTGGGACCCGATGCTCCAGGCCCGCGACCGCGCGCTGCTCGCGCCCGACGAGGACGTCCGCAAGGCGCTCTACAAGATCATCGGGAACCCGGGCGCGCTGCTGGCCGACGGCGAGATCGTCGGCACCTGGCGGCCGAAGGCGTCGGGCAGGAAGCTGACGCTCGAGATCGCGCCCGTGGTGCCGCTCGCCCCCGACGTGCGGGCGCGCCTCGACGACGAGGCGGAACGCGTCGCCGCCGCCCGCGGCCTCACGCTCGCGGGGCTGACGGGGGTGTAGCAGCGAGCGCGCGGTTCGCTGCGTCTAGGCGTCCGAAGTCCGCGGTGATCACCCGGGCAGCGCCGCGTCGATCGCCTCCAGCGTCGCCCGCGCCCCCGAGGCGAGCGCGACGCCACGCCCGTGGCGGATCTCCGGCTCGCGGACGTTGATCCGGATCAGCGCGCCCGAGGCCGCGGACGCGAGCTCCGCGTGGCGGCGCACGGTCGGCACGGCGGTGCCCGCGCCGAGCTCGACGACGACGAGCCGGCGCGCGTCGATCCCGCGCAGCCAGGAGCGGTGGGCGGCCTCCTTGACCTCGTGGTGCCCGGGCACCCAGGAGCCGTCGCCGAACATGAGGATGTCGGGGCGCGCGACGCGACCGCAGCGCGGGCACGCCGGCAGCGGGGGCCGGGCGCGCATCGTGTCCTCGTCGATCACGACGTCGACGTCGGCGGGCCAGGTGCCGTCGTGGCAGGGCGCCGTGCACTGGAGCATCCCGATCGCCCCGTGGCACTCGGTCACGTCCTCGTCCGCGAACCCCGCGGCCTGGAACGCGCCGTCGACGTTCGACGTGAACACGCGCGCCGGCCACCGGTCGGCCCACCGGCGCAGCACCGCGTACCCCGCGTGGGGCGCGGTGCGGCGGTAGAGGGCCAGCCGGTGACCGTAGAAGCCCCAGGCGAGCTCGGGGTCGTCGTCGAAGTGCTCGGGGTCGGCGAGCTCCTCGAAGCGCAGCCCGAGGCGCCGGTACGGCGGATAGGCGCGCCAGAAGCCCTCGGGGCCGCGGAAGTCGGGCAGTCCCGAGTCGACGCCCATCCCGGCGCCGGCGCAGATCAGCAGCGCCGACGCGCCGCCGAGGAGCTCGGCCGCCTCGGCGACGCGGTCGGGGGCGGGGTCGGGTGGGGTCAGGAGCCCGCGCCGTCGACGCGCAGGACGAGCTCGAACTCCAGGAGGTCGGCCCCGGACGAGACGGGCTGCTTGCGCTCGCCCGCGTGCGCGGCGGCCGCGGCGCCCCCGTCGCGCCAGGCGGCGAAGGCCTCCTCGGACTCCCACTTCGTGTAGACGAAGTAGCGGGTGTCGCCGGCGGTCGGGCGCAGGAGCTCGTAGCCGAGGAACCCGGGGGTGTCCTTGATCGACTCGCCGCGGGCGGCGAACCGCTTCTCGAGCTCGGGGCCGCTGCCCTCGGGGATGTGGATGGCGTTGATCTTCACGACGGCCATGGGAGTCAGCCTACGTCGCCCGCCTCGCCCGGCAGCGCGAAGCGGCCGTCCGCGAGCTGCTCGACGAGACCGTCGACGAGCAGCGAGTCGAGGCACTTCGCGCGCTGGCCGGGGTCGGTGAGCCACGCGGCCTCGAGCGCCGCGGCGGTGACGGGGCCCGGCGCCCCGCGCAGCACGTCGAGCAGGCGTCCGCGCACCTGGCGGTCGGTGCCCGCCCAGGTCTGGGCCTTGCGGACCGGCCCGTCCCAGGCCGGGCGGCCCCGGCGCTGCCACGCGCAGCGGTCGAGGATCGGGCAGTCGGCGCAGCGCGGCCCGCGGGCGACGCAGACGGTCGCGCCGAGCTCCATGAGCGCCGCCGACATCGTCGCCGCGTCGGTCCGGTCGTCGGGCAGCAGCACCTCGACGTCGGCGAGGTCCCGCGCCGCGGCGGCGCCGGCCTCGGCGTCCCCGTGCACCGCCCGGGCGGCGACCCGCCGCACGTTGGTGTCGACGACGGGCACGCGCTGTCCGTGGGCGAACGCGGCGACCGCCCGGGCGGTGTAGGTCCCGATCCCCGGCAGCGACTCGAGGGTCTCGACGTCGGTGGGGACGACGTCGCCGTGGTCGGCGGCGATCGCCTGGGCCGCGGCGTGCAGGCGCAGGGCCCGCCGCGGGTAGCCGAGCTTCCCCCACGCCCGCAGCACGTCCGACGCCGGCGCCGCGGCCACCGCCGACGGCCGCGGCCAGCGCTCGAGCCACGCGCGCCACGGCTCCTCGACCCGCGCCACCGGCGTCTGCTGCAGCATGATCTCGGAGACGAGGACGCCCCACGCGGTCGTGTCCGGGCGGCGCCAGGGCAGGTCGCGGGCGTGCGCGCGGAACCAGGGGACGAGGACGTCGGCGAGCGTGGCCCCGCCTGCGGTGGGTGCGGCGGCGCGGGATCCGGCGGACGTGGTGGTGTCCATCGACCGCCGATCCTGCCCCGGGCCCCCGCCGTCGCCACCGTCGGGTGAAACGGCGAGGTCGCCGCGTGGTGAACGGTCGCGGTCCGCGAGGACGACCCTACTTTCCGTGACGTGTGGGAGCCGATCGGACCGCTCGCGCCGTCGGTCTACTGGCGGCGGCGGGCCGCTGCGCTCGGCGTCGTGGTCCTCGTGCTCGGCGGCTTCGTCTGGGCGCTGGTCGGCCTGACCGGCGGTGAGCCCGACCCGGCGACGGTCGAGGCGCGCGCCCGGGCGGCGGCGATGCAGAGCCAGGAGACGCCGGAGACCACCGAGACGCGCTCGGACGTCCCGCCCGACGTCGCGCCGCCGAGCTCCCCGGGGCCGATCGCGGCGGCGCTCCCCTCGGTGTTCCCTCCCGGCGAGGCCCCCGGGTCCCCGGCCCCCGGCGACGCGCTGCTCGTGCCGCCCGGCGGCGGGAACTTCCGCGGCTTCCTGCCGCCCGGGGTGCCCACGGGCTCGGCGGGCCCCCTGCTCGAGGCGCCGAGCACGACGGCGGCGCCGCCGAGCACGACCCCGCCCACCACCGAGGCGCCCCCGCAGGAGCGGGCCGCGGAACCGCTGCCCGGGCCCTGCGCCGATGGAGACATCCGCGTCGTGGCGCGCACCGACGCGTCGAGCTACGCGCCCGGCCGCAAGCCGGTGCTCAGCCTCGTGGTGACCAACACCGGCGACGCCCCCTGCGTGCGCGACCTCGACGCCGCGAAGCAGGCCGTCGCCGTCGTCAAGAAGGTCGGCGACGGGCTCTGGGGCAGCAACGACTGCTCGCCGGGCGACACCGACGACGTCCGCACCCTCGCGCCGGGCGAGGAGGCGGTGTTCTCGGTGACGTGGTCGGGGCGCACGTCGATGCCGGGGTGTCGCGGCGAGCGGACGACCGTGCCGCCCGGCGAGTACCAGCTGCTCGCCCGCCTCGACGGGATCATCAGCGACCCGGCGTCGTTCACGCTGCAGGGCTAGAGATCCTGGGGGTGTCCCGCGATCAGCCCCGTGAGCTGCAGCCCGCCCAGGAGGTCCTGGGCGCTCGCCGCGTGCAGCCCCTGGGGTGTGCGGACCTCACCGGGCGGCACGATCGCGCGGTCGATGCCCAGCCGGCCGGCCTCGGCGAGCCGGCGCTCGAGCGCGACCACGCGGCGGACCTCGCCGCCCAGGCCGACCTCGCCGATCGCGACGAGCCCGGAGCGCACCGCCTGATTGTGGAACGCCGACGCGATCGCGATGGCCACCGCGAGGTCGGCCGACGGCTCGCGCAGCTTCATGCCGCCGACGGTGGCCACGAAGACGTCCTTGTCGTGCAGACGGAGCCGGCACCGTTCCTGGAGGACGGCGATGATCTTGGCGACGCGACCGCTGTCGAGGTCGGACACCACGCGTCGCGCCGGAGTGTCGCCGGAGCGGTGAGCGATGAGCGCCTGCACCTCGGCCATCATCGGGCGCTTGCCCTCCATCGCGACCGTGAGGGCCTGCCCCGCGACCGGGTGATCGAGGCCGCCGGTGAACAACCCCGACGGGTCGGTGACCTCGGCGATGCCGGCGTCGTTCATCTCGAAGCAGCCGACCTCGTCGGTGGCCCCGAAGCGGTTCTTGAGCCCGCGCACCAGCCGCAGCGGGGAGTGACGCTCGCCCTCGAACGACAGCACGACGTCGACGAGGTGTTCGAGCGTGCGCGGGCCCGCCACCGCCCCGTCCTTGGTGACGTGGCCGATGAGCACGATCGGGAGGTCGCGCTGCTTGGCCAGGGCGACGAGCGCCGTCGTGACCGTGCGGACCTGCGACACCCCGCCGGGCGTCCCGTCGGCGGTCGCGGTGCCGACCGTCTGGACGGAGTCGACGACGAGCAGTTCGGGATCGACCGCCTCGACGTGCGCCGCGACCTCCTCGAGGTCGCCGGTGGCGGACAGGAACAGGTGCGGCGCGAGGCCGCCGGTGCGTTCGGCGCGCAGGCGGACCTGACCCGCCGACTCCTCCCCCGTGACGTACAGCACGGTGGCGCCGTCCCGGGCGCGCCGGGCCGCGACCTCGAGCAGCAGCGTGGACTTGCCCACGCCCGGCTCGCCCGCGAGCAGGACGACCACCCCGGGCACGAGGCCGCCGCCGAGCACCCGGTCGAGCTCGGACACGCCCGTCGGGCGGGCCGTGGCGGTTTCGAGGCTGACCTCGGCGATCTGCCGCACGGGGCTGGACGGCCGCGCGGCCGGGGCGGGCGCGACGCCGGGGCGTCCGCTGCTCCCGACGGCGGGCATGTCCGGGGCCTCCTCGACGGTGCCCCAGCCCCCGCAGTCCGGGCAGCGACCGACCCACTTGGCGGCGAGGTGGCCGCAGGCGGTGCACTCGAAGCGCGGGGCGCGGGCTCGTGCTGGCACGAGCGCACCGTAGGACGGACCCCCGACAGCGCGGGGCCGGGTCGCCGTAATCAGCGCACCGGGATCAGCCCTCGGCGGCGAGACCCCCGGCCGAGACGATGACCGGGATGGAGACCGCGCCGGCGCGCTCGAAGGTGAACGTGACCTCGTACGTCGGGCCGGCGCGCAGCTGCTGCGTGGTGCCGGTGAGCGTGAGCCGCATCGTCCCGCCGACGCCCAGGGCGGCGTCCGCCGGGCCGACGGGCCCGGGCTCGTCGCCGACGATCCGCACGGCGTTGCCGCCCGGGATCGTCGAGGCGCCCTCCACGCGGACGCTCTGCGCGTAGGGCGTCGACACGCTGACCAGGCGATCCGTGGTCGGGCCGTCGTTGATGATCGTGCCGCGCAGCGGGACCTGGCCACCGGCCACCGCGGTCGCCGCGGGCCCGGGCTCGAGCGACACGTCCTGGACGGCGATCGGCCCGACCTGCCCGGTGGCGCCGTCGGCCTGCGAGACGATGGTGCCGGTCTGTGTGACGGCCCCGGCGCTGCAGCCCGCGAGGGCGAGAGCCGCGGTCAGCAGGGTCGCGGCGACGATCCCGGGGCGGTGCCCGCGCGGGCGGCGGCTCATGTTCCGGGCGTCCTCTCGGGTGGGGGGCAGGGCTCCAGCGGCAGCGACACCCTAGTACCAGTGCCGCCCTTCGGCCGTCCGGGCGCGGCCGTGACCGGGGCGAGCACGGGGTACGGCGACTTGTCAAGTCCCTGACCTGCGAAGACGGCGCAATCCCCTGCGATGCCCGTGCGTCGGGCGTGTTAATCTGGGAGGAGCGAAAGGGGCTCGGGACACATGGTTTTCAAGGTCGGCGAGACCGTCGTCTACCCGCACCACGGTGCCGCTCTCATCGAGGCCATCGAAACCCGGACGATCAAGGGCGAGGAGAAGAAGTACCTCGTCCTCAAGGTTGCCCAGGGCGACCTCACCGTTCGGGTTCCCGCGGACAACGCCGAGATCGTCGGCGTCCGCGACGTGGTGGGCCAGGAGGGGCTGGACCGGGTCTTCGAGGTGCTGCGTGCGCCGCACACCGAAGAGCCGACCAACTGGTCGCGCCGGTACAAGGCGAACCTCGAGAAGCTCGCGTCGGGCGACGTGAACAAGGTGGCCGAGGTCGTCCGCGACCTGTGGCGCCGGGAGAAGGACCGTGGCCTGTCCGCGGGTGAGAAGCGCATGCTGGCGAAGGCGCGGCAGATACTGGTCAGTGAGCTCGCGCTCGCGGAGGGCACCGACGAGGTGGCCGCCGAATCGCTGCTGGACCAGGTGCTGGCGTCCTGATCGACGCTCGTTGCCGGTGGTGACATGGCCGCGGTGACGCGGTGACCGTCGCGGCGATCGTGCCCGCGGCGGGACGTGGTGAACGGCTCGGCCTCGGCCGGCCCAAGGCGCTCGCGGTCGTCGGCGGGCTCGCGCTGGTGGCGCGGGCCGTCGACGGCCTCGTCGCGGGTGGTGTGGACGCCGTCGTGGTGGTCGCGCCGCCCGGGGACGAGGACGCCGTGCGGGCTGCGCTCGGTGCGCGCCGCGCCGCGGTGGTCCCGGGTGCCGACGACCGTGTCGGCTCGGTCGACGCCGCCCTCCAGGCCCTGCCGGGCGACACCGACGTGGTGCTGGTGCACGACGCCGCCCGCTGCCTGTGCCCGCCGGCCGTGGTGCGGGCGGTGATCGACGCCGTGCGCGCGGGGCATCCCGCCGTCGTCCCGGCCACCGCCGTCGCGGACACCCTCAAGCGCACCGGAGAATCCGGCGTCGTGACCGCCACCGTCGACCGCAGCGGCCTCGCCGCGGTCCAGACGCCCCAGGGCTTCGACCCCGCGACGCTGCGGGCCGCGCACGAGCGCGCCCGGACCCTGCGCGCGGCCGGGGGACCGGTCGCCGCGACCGACGACGCCGGGCTCGCCGAGGACCTCGGTGTCGCCGTCGTCACCGTGCCCGGCGACCCGCGGGCGTTCAAGGTCACCACCCCGCTCGACCTCGCGATGGCCGAGGCGCTGGTGACGGCGGGGCCGGCGTGACTCGTCGGGTCGGAGACGGAGCCTGCGGAGCTCGACCGTGAGGGTCGGCGTGGGCACCGATGTGCACCCGGTGCAGGCGGGCGTCGAGTGCTGGGTCGCGGGCCTGTTCTGGGCGGGCGTCGACGGCTGCGCCGGGCACTCCGACGGCGACGTCGCCGCGCATGCGCTGTGCGACGCCGTGCTCTCGGCCGCCGGTCTGGGTGACCTCGGCGCCGTGTTCGGCACCGGCCGGCCCGAGTGGGCCGGGGCGTCGGGGGTGCGGCTGCTGGGCGAGGTCCGCAGGCTCGTCGGCGCCGAGGGCTGGGTGCTGGGCAACGCGGCGGTCCAGGTGATCGGCAACGCGCCCAAGATCGGGACCCGTCGCGCCGAGGCGCAGGCGGCGCTGTCCGAGGCGCTCGGCGGCCCGGTGGCCGTGTCGGGCACGACGTCCGACGGGCTCGGGCTCACCGGGCGTGGCGAAGGTCTCGCCGCCGTGGCGACGGCGCTGCTGCTCGCGGGCTGAGTTTCCCGAAACCGCACCCACGGCCCGCGCGGGCTTCCTACGCTCCGCGTGAGGGGGTGGCCGGTGCCCGAGCAGGCGTTTGGACACAACTGGAGCGCGGTGTCGCACCAGGCGATCTGGGACGCCCTGCAGCCGCAGGCCGGCGACGGCTTCGGGGGTGCCGGTGGCCGGTGGCAGGGACTGGCCGACCGGATGATCGCGGTCACCGACTCCGTCGGCCGCGCCAACGCCACCCTGCACGCCGCCTGGGACGGCGACGCGTCGGTGGCCGCCCAGAAGAAGATCGAGCCGCTGCGGCCGTGGGCCGACCAGGCGCGCGAGCTGGCGGCGCAGGTCAAGAACGTCAACGTCGAGCAGGGCGACCGGCTGACCACGGTCCAGAACGCGGTGTTCGACCAGGGGCCGCCGGCGGCCGGGTCGGTGATGGACGCCGGGATCAACGGCTTCCTCGACGGCTCGGCGCTCGTCGGCACGGTGGCGCCGGTGGCCCCGCTCGCGGCTCCCCTCGCGGTGCCGGTCGGCGGTGCGGACGCCGTGGCCTCGATGATCCGCTACCAGCAGGCCGAGCAGTTCGCCCAGGAGGCGATGACGAACTACCAGGACGCGAGCGGCGGCGGGATGGCGACGCTGCCGCAGTTCGCGGGCCCGGAGGGCTCGGCGGTGCAGCCCGGGCCGGGGTCGCCGCCCTCGGCGACCGGGGTGGGGACGCTGAGCCGCCCCGACGCGGTCGGCGCGGTGCCGGGCGGTGCGGGTGGCGTGGGCGCCGTGCCCGGAGGGGGCGGCGGCGCGGGGGCCGGTGGGGGCGGCGTCGCGCCCGGCGCGGTCCCGGCGCCGGGTGCCGGCGGGGCCGCGGCCGGGGGTGCCGGTGGTGCGGGCGGAGGTGGAGCTGCGGGTGGCGCCGCTGGCGTGCCGGCGGGGCCGACGACGGCGACCGGTGCGCCGGCGGTCCCGACTGCTCCGGGCACTGCCGGGCCGGCGGCTCCGGGCGGTGGCGTTCCGCCGGGCGCGGGTCCGGGTGGTGGCGGCGCGGGCGGTGGGTTCGTGCCGCCCGTGGGTGCCGTCCCGGGCAGCGCTCCGGGTGCAGCGACGGGAGCCGGACGTGTGCCGGGGACACCGGGCGATGCCGGGGCAGCAGGTCGTGCCGGTGGCGCGGGTGGGGCGGCCGGTGTGCCCCGACTCCCGGGCACGGCGGTGGGCGGGGGCAGTGCGGCCGCGGGCCGGACGGGCGCCGGTCTCGGGGGTGGCGTCGGCGGAGGCGGCGGTTCGAGTGGCGGTGTCGGCGGCGCGGCGGGCGAGCTGGGCCCCGCGGGCCGCGCCGGCGGCGCGGCGGGCGAGCTCGGCTCCCGCGTCGGCGGCGGTGGTGCCGCGGGCGAGTTGGGGTCCCGCGTCGGAGGAGGTGGCGCCGCCGGCGAGCTGGGCTCCCGCGCCGGCGGAGGCGCCGCGGGCGAGCTGGGGTCCGGTGCCCGTGCGGGCGTCGGTGGCGGCGCGGCGGCGGAGACGGTCGCGGCGCGCGCGGCCGGTGCGGCGGCCGCCGAGGGCCGTGGCGGCGCGGTGCCCATGATCCCGCCGGCGGGCATGGTCGGCGGCCAGGGCGGCGACGGTCAGCGCCGGCGCCCCGACTACCTCTCCGAGGACGATCCCGACGCCATCGCCGGCGTGCTGCCCGCGACCGCGCCGCCGGTGATCGGCGAGTGAGGGGCGTCCTGGCGATGGCGCTGGGCACGCAGTTCGCGGGCGCGCGGCTCGACGTCGGCCAGTACCTCGCGCTGTGGCGTCGCCTCGGCTTCGCTGCGCGCCCGACCGTCCTGCACGTCCTCGACCACGGCCGCACCTACGCCGAGCGCGACGCCCTCGACGCCGCCGCCTGGCGCCGCCTCGCGGACCAGGGCCTGCTCGACGCGCGCGGCGAGCCCGACCCGGGGCTCGCGGACACGCTCGGGGTGCTCGCACGCCCCGCCCGCGAGCTCGACGTGGTCGTGCAGGTCGAGGGGCGCGCGGCGCGGGCGACGCTGGCGGCGGCGCGCGGGGCGCTCGGCGTCATCGCCCGCCTCGACGATCAGGGCCTGCTGCTCGAGACGACCGACCCGCAGGACCTCGCCGGCGCCCTGCTCGCCCGCCTCCCCGACGTCCGCCCGGCGCCCGGGGTCTCCGTGGCGCTCCCCGCGGACGCCCTGTTCGGGCCGGGCCTGACCCTCGACGAGCGCTCCCGGCGCCTGCGCCGGGCCTGGGTGCCGCCGCACCACGTCGACCGCCTCCGGGCCCTCTGGGCGCGCACCCCCGACCGCGCGATGACCTTCGGGGTCACCGCCCGCGACGCCGACGGCGCCCCCCGCCGCGGGCCCCGGACCCTCACCGTCCTCGACACCGCGGCCGGCCGCGTGGCCTGGGGCCTCGACGCGACCGCGCGCGACGTCCTCGCCCAGCCCCTCGACCGCCCGCGCCTGCGCGCCGAGCTGACCGCGCTCCTCGACGGCCACGTGCACGACGTCGCCGGCCGCCGCGGGCCCGCGTAGGAGCTGCGCTTCCGCAGATCGCTTCGGTTTCCGAAGCGTCCCCACGAGAGCCGACGCGACCCAGTCGCCCAGCGTCGCGCCCGGCGCGTTCGGCAGCGCGGCGAGCCCGTCGATCATGCCGAGCGTGCTGCTCGCGCACCGCGCGATTCCGGCGGCGGGCACCCTTCGCCCGTCTACTCGAGCGAAGGTGCCCTTCGCTCAGAAGGCCGGCGCCCTCACCGCAGCACCGCCCGCACGGCCGCCGGGGCGTCCGACGGCTTGTACAGCGGCACCGAGCGCCCGCCGCCCGCCGCGGCCAGGCGCGCGCAGGACGGCCGGGCCTCGTCGTCGTCGACCGTGACGAGCGTGTGCACGCGCGCCGCGCCCGACCCGCCGGCGATCGGCGCCGGGTCCTCGCCCTCGTTCCACGCGCCGTCCGTCAGCACCAGGACGTCGGCGTGCGGGACCCGCGCCGCCGTGGCCTGCGTCAACGCCACCCGGAGGCCGAGGGCCAGGTCGGTCGTCGAGCCGCCGCGCAGGTCGAGCAGGGAGTCGAGCACCGCCGACGCCGGCGCGGGGGAGTGCAGGTGGCGCAGCACCACGGCGCGCGACCAGAACGCGACGACGGCGAGCTCGTCGTCCGTCCGCAGCCCCGCCGCCAGCGCCCCGGCCGTCGTGACCGCCGTCGTCAGCGGCTTCCCCGCCACCGACCCCGACGCGTCGACCAGCAGGATCAGCGCACGCGCCGGCGAGCGCCAGCCGCGCCAGCGCAGGTCCTCCGCGCGGATCGGCCGGTGGGCCAGCGAGCGCTCCAGCGTGGCGTCGAGGTCCAGGTCGAGGCCGTCGCCGGCGACCGTCGTGAGCCGGCTCGACCCCCGCCGCTCCGTCTCGCCCGCCCGCGCCGGCGGCACGAGCAGCCGCACGGCCAGCCGCCGGGCGGCCGCACGCAGCGTCGGGTCGGTGGCGCGGGCGAGGTCGGCGAGCAGGTCGACGGTCGCGTCCTGGTCCTCGTCGTAGGCCCCGGCGACGGCGGCCTCGTCCAGCACCCCGACGGTCGGGCTGACCTGCTCGAGGTCCTCGTGGCGACGCTGCAGGTCGGCGCGGGTCTCGGTGCGCCGGGCCTGGTCGCGCAGGAGCTCCTCGACCTCCTTGGGGTCGGTCACCACGCGCGGCGGGGCCTTCGGGGAGCGCCCCGGCTCCTGCGGGGGAGACGCGCCGGGGCTCAGGCTTTTCCCGGGTCACCCCCGTCGGAGCCGGTCGCGTCCACCGGGGCGCTCGCCGCCCACAGCTCGGCGACGACCTCCTCGACCGTGCGGGTCGAGCCCTCGAGCAGCTGCACGCGCCCGGACAGCGCGGCCAGCGCGGCGTCGGTGCCCGTCGACTCCGCGGCTGGGGCGAGCCGGCCCGCGAGCGCCACCGACCGCAGCTCGGCCAGCGACTCGGCCACGGCGACGAGGTCGAGCGCCCCGCGCACCGACGACCCGAGCCGCAGGTCGGGGTGCTCGCGCGTGGAGCGGGTGGCGCGCACCGCCCGCTCGACGAAGGCGGCGTCGACGACGTCATGGTCGCGGCGCACGATCGCGGTCTCCTCGTCGGCGTTCTGGTGGGCGAACCCGACGCGGCACGAGCGGTCGTAGAGCGCGGGCGTGATCCGCCCGGTGCCGACGGCGTCGGACGGGTTCATGGCCGCGACCAGCCGGAAGCTCGGCGCGGCGTCGACGACGCCGAGGCGCGGGACGTGCAGGCGCCGCTCGGAGAGCACGCCGAGCAGCACGTTGAGCGTCTCCTCGGGGACGCGGTTGAGCTCCTCGACGTAGAGCAGGGCGCCCGAGGACAGCGCCCGGACCAGGGGACCCGGCACGAAGTTCTCCGGCCGGTAGTCCTCGGTGAGCACGCGGGAGGGGTCGTGGTGGCCGACGAGGCGCGCCGGGGACAGCTCGGCGTTGCCCTCGACGAGCTCGAGGCCGACGCCGGCGCCCTCGGCGAGCGCCCGCAGCAGGGTCGTCTTGCCGGTGCCGGGCGGGCCCTCGAGCAGGATGCTGCGCCCGGCGGCGAGCGCCGCGGCGATCACCTCCGACTCGCGCAGGCGCCCGACGACCCGCGCGTGCGAGGCGTCGATCATGGACCGGACCGGGAGCGGTCCGGCGGTGGGCAGACGGGGGGCGGCCCCGGGGTCCACGAGGGACACCGGGGCCGCGGATCCGTTCGTCACGGGTGTCGGTTACTCCAGGTTCAGGATCAGTCGAAGACCACGACGCCGCGGATGTTCTTGCCCGCGTGCATGTCCTCGTAGCCCTGGGCGATCTCGTCGAGCTTGTAGCGCTTGGTGACGAGCTCGTCGAGCTTGAGCTTCCCGGCGTTGTACAGGTTGAGCATCATCGGGATGTCGGCCTTCGGGTTCGAGGAGCCGAACAGCGCGCCCTTGAGCTTCTTCTCGAACAGGGTCAGCTCGCCGATCGGGATCGGCACGCCGACCTCGGTGATGTCGCCGAGGCCGGTGACGACGACGGTGCCCTGCTTGCGGATGGACGCGAACGCCTCGCCCACGTGCTCGGGCTTCGTGATGCCGATGGTCACGAGCGCGGAGTCGGCGCCCTGGCCGTTGGTGAAGCCCTTCGCGATCTCGGTGGCCTCCTCCATCGACTCGACGGCGTGCGTCGCGCCGAGCTCGAGGGCCTTCTCGCGCTTGAACGCGACCGGGTCGACGGCGATGACGTTGGTCGCGCCGGCGTGCGCCGCGCCCTGGACGGCGTTGGCGCCGATGCCGCCGATGCCCTGGATGATCACGGTGTCGCCGGGCTTGACCTCGGCGGCGTTCACGGCGGTGCCCCAGCCGGTGCCGACCGAGCAGCCGAGCAGGCAGGCGACCTCGAGGTTGGTGTCCTGCGCGACCTTGATCGCCGAGTCGACCGCGACGGTCGAGTACTCGGAGAACGTCGAGATGCCGCACATCTGGCCGACGTTGCTGCCGTCCTCCAGGTGCAGGCGGGTGGAGTCCTCGGTCCAGCGGGTGCCGGCGAGCAGGCCCGCGCCGAGGTCGCAGAGGTTCGAGTGGCCGGTGGCGCACCAGCGGCACTGCCCGCAGGCGGGCAGGAACGAGAAGAGGACCTTGTCGCCGACCTCGAAGCCCTTGGTGTTCGGGCCGACCGACTCGACGATGCCGCCGCCCTCGTGGCCGCCCGCGAACGGGTAGGTGCCGACGGGGATGTCACCGGTGGCGATGTGGTCGTCGGAGTGGCAGAGGCCCGACGCGACCATCTTGACGCGGATCTCGTCCTGACGCGGGTCGTCGACCTCGACCGTCGCCGTCTCGTACTTGCCCGGGGCCTGGCGGACGAGAGACGTCCGGCACGTGATGGACAACGCTGACCACTCCTTGCGTAGCGAAACCGTCGAATGACGATCGCGACTCTATGGCTCCACTCACACGTTGGGAAGAGCCGTCCCGAACGATCGATCGGTTGGGGACGTGGCCTACGCTGATGGGCCGACAGTCCTGCGACCACCGTTCCGTAGGATCCGGACGGTGAGCCTGCACCTGTACGACACCGCACGACGCGCGCTGCGGGAATTCGTCCCGCAGCACGCCGGCACGGCGTCGATCTACGTGTGCGGGGCCACCGTGCAGGGCGTTCCCCACGTCGGCCACGTCCGGTCGGGTCTCGACTTCGACGTGCTGCGCCGCTGGCTCGCACACAGCGGCTACGACGTGCTGCTCGTCCGCAACGTCACCGACATCGACGACAAGATCCTGACCAAGGCCGAGGCCGCCGGCCGGCCGTGGTGGGAGTGGGCCGCGACGCACGAGCGCGCGTTCTCCGCCGCCTACGACGCGCTGGGCTGCATCCCGCCGTCGGTCGAGCCGCGCGCGACCGGCCACGTCACGGAGATGGTCGAGCTCATCGAGCGGCTGATCGAGCGCGGGCACGCGTACGCGGTCGACGGCGACGTCTACTTCGCGGTCGGGACCTGGCCGTCGTACGGCGAGCTCTCCGGCCAGCGGGTCGACGAGATGGAGCAGGGCGAGGGTGCCGACCCGCGCGGCAAGCGCGACCCCCGCGACTTCACCCTGTGGAAGGGCGCCAAGCCCGGCGAGCCGGACTGGCCGACGCCCTGGGGCCGCGGGCGCCCGGGCTGGCACCTGGAGTGCTCGGCGATGGCGACCCACTACCTCGGGCCGCGCTTCGACATCCACGGCGGCGGGCTCGACCTCGTCTTCCCGCACCACGAGAACGAGCTCGCCCAGTCGCGGGCCGCGGGCGACGGGTTCGCCGAGTACTGGCTGCACAACGCCTGGGTGACGATGTCGGGCGCGAAGATGTCGAAGTCGCTGGGCAACACGCTGACGATCCCCGCGGTGCTGGAGCGGGTGCGTCCGGTGGAGCTGCGCTACTACCTCGTGGCGCCGCACTACCGCTCGACGCTGGAGTACTCGGAGGAGGCGCTCGCCGAGGCGTCCGCCGCCTACCACCGGATCGAGACCTTCGTGCACCGCGTGCACGACCGGGTCGGCGCGGTCGAGGTCGGGCGCGTCAGCGACGCGTTCGCCGCGGCGATGGACGACGACATCGCGACGCCCGCCGCGCTCGCCGAGGTGCACGAGTCGGTGCGCCGCGGCAACGCCGCGCTCGACGCCGGCCACCGCACCGAGGCCCTCGCGCTGGCGGGCGCGGTGCGCGCGATGACCGGCGTCCTCGGGCTCGACCCCGTCGTGTGGGCGGAGACCTCCGGTGCCGGCGGCTCCGGTGACGCCGCCCGCCAGGCCCTGGGCTCGCTCGTGGACGCGCTGCTCGAGCAGCGGACCCGCGCGCGGGCCGAGCGCGACTTCGCCCGCGCGGACGCCCTGCGCGACGAGCTGACCGCCGCCGGCGTCGTCGTCGAGGACAACGCCGACGGCCCCACCTGGACGCTCAAGGACGGTGCGTAGCGCCATGGCCGGCAACTCGCGGCGCCCCGGGGCCCGCCGCAACCCGGGCTCGAAGAAGGGCCCGACCAAGGGCTCGGGCGGCAAGGGGCGCAAGAGCCTCGAGGGCAAGGGCCCGACCCCGCCCGCCGAGAAGCGCCCGAACCACAAGGCCTACCGCTCCGGCGGGGCGTCGTCCTCGGCGCCGCGCAAGCCGGCCGCCGAGGACCGGGGCGGGGCGCGCCGCGCCCCGGGACGTCGGGAGGACCCCGACGGCCCGCAGGTCGTGCTGGGCCGCAACCCGGTGGTCGAGAGCCTGCGCGCGCACATCCCCGCGACCGCGCTCTACGTCGCCCAGAACGTCGAGGTGGACGACCGGGTCCGCGAGTCGATCAAGATGGCGTCCGAGCGGGGCATCTCGGTGCTCGAGGTGCCGCGCGGCGACGTCGACAAGATGGCCGACGGCGCCGTGCACCAGGGGCTCGCGCTGGGTGTGCCGGCGTTCGAGTACCGGCACCCCGACGACCTGCTCGAGGAGGCGCGCCAGCGTGCCCACCTCGACAGGGTCGAGCCGCTGCTCGTCGCCCTCGACGGCGTCCAGGACCCCCGCAACCTCGGCGCGGTGCTGCGCTCGGCCGCGGCGTTCGGCGCCCACGGGGTGCTGCTGCCGCTGCGACGCTCGGTCGGCGTGACGCCCGTGGCCTGGCGGACCTCGGCCGGCGCCGCCGCGCGCATGCCCGTCGGGCGCGCGACCAACCTCAGCCGCACCCTGTCGGCCTGGCTCGACGAGGGCCTCGTGTCGATCGGGCTCGACGGCGAGGCGAAGGCCGACATCGACCACCTCGACGACGTCGCCCCCGACGCCGCGCGCGGGCCGCTCGTGCTCGTCGTCGGCTCCGAGGGCAAGGGCCTGTCCCGCCTCGTGCGCGAGACCTGCACGGGCGTCGTGTCGATCCCGATGGCGGGCGACGTGGAGTCGCTCAACGCCTCGGTCGCGGCGGGCGTCGCGCTGGCGGAAGTGGCCCGGCGCCGGCGCCTGTAGCAGCGCGCTCGCGGTTCCGGCGAGGGGCGCCCCTCGCCCGCCTATCCGAGCGAAGGTGCCCTTCGCTCAGCAAGCGACGCGCCCTCGTCCACGCACGCGCCGGCGTGCTCCGTGGGCACGAACAGCTCCGTCTCCGCGTCGCGGCCCCGCAGCACGCGCGCGTCGATCACGCGCCAGCGCTGCGCCTCGGCGCCCGCGCGGTCCAGCGCCGCGCCGGAGGCGAGGACGCAGCCGTCGATCTCCTTCGCGGCCTCGGTGAGCCGGGCGGCCTCGTTCACGGGGTCGCCGATCACGGTGTACTCGTAGCGGCGGGTGTCGCCGATGTTGCCCGCGACCGCCTCGCCGGCCGAGACCCCGATCCCCGCGGAGATGTCGTCGAGCTCGGTCGCGATGCGGCGTGACAGCTCGCGCCCGGCGCGCAGGGCGCACCCCGCGGCGTCGTCGAGCTCGGTCGGCGCGCCGAAGACGGCGAGGGCCGCGTCGCCCTCGAACTTGTTGATCCAGCCGTCGTGCTGCTCGACCACGTCGATGACCACGGCGAAGAACGCGTTGAGCGCCTCGACGACCTCGTGCGGCGGGCGGGTCGCGGCGAGGCGGGTGGAGCCGACGAGGTCGACGAACAGCACGGCGACCTCGCGGACCTCGCCCCCGAGCTCGACCTCGTTCTCGAGCGCGGTGCGGGCGACGTCCTCGCCGACGTGGCGCCCGAACAGGTCGCGGACCCGCTCGCGCTCGCGCAGCCCGGCGACCATCGTGTTGAAGCCGGCCTGCAGCACGCCCAGCTCGGTGGTGTCGAAGACGGCGACCTCGGCGTCGTAGTCGCCGTCCTCGACGCGGCGCTGGGCCCGGCGCAGCGCGAGCACCGGGGCGGCGGTGGAGTTCGCGGTGAGCACCGTGACCAGCAGGCCCACGACGAGCGCGACCCCGCCGAGCACGAGCACGACGATGGCGAGCCGGTCGGTCGAGTAGCCGCCGAACACCAGCGCGGCCGCGGCGGCCAGGAGCACGCCGACCAGCGGCACCGCGGTCCCCAGCGCCCACGACCCCACCGCGCGCAGCGCGACGCCGGGCAGCAGGCGGCCCTGCGGCGGGCGGTCGTTGAGCACCCGCGCGACCTCGCGGCGCAGCACCCGCTCGACGAGCCGGTAGGTGACGGCGACCGTCGCGACCCCGCCGAGCGCGACCGTCACGCCGACCGACACCCCGAGCCGCGGGCTGGAGAACACGTTGATCAGCACGAACAGGATCAGCGCCGCGGCCCAGAGGACGGCCTGGACCGTCGCGAGGCGCAGCGGCCCGCGCAGCACGACGCGGCGCACGCGCCGGCGGTGGCGGCGCACGGCGGCCTCGTCGGCCCCCGGCCCGGGCGCGCGAGGCACGCGCACCCGGAAGTGGCCCCAGATCGAACCGACGACGATCGCGCCGAGCAGGTACGCGCCGAACGCGATGAGGTTGCGGACCAGCGCGGCGGGGTCGTACGCCACGAGCGCCCCGAGCGGCAGGACCCAGGCCGCCACGACCAGCACGACGCCGGCCCCGACGATGTTCGGGGTGACGACGACCAGGCCCAGCGCGACGCGCGTGACGAGCCGGAGGCCGTGGTCCTCGGCGGTGACGCCGCGGGTGGCTCCGGACATGGGGACGGATTCTATCGACGGGCCCTGAGCCGATCCGCGCAGCTCACCCGGTGGCGAGCGCGGTGCGCGTCGCGCGCCGCCGGGTCCGCAGCGCACCGAGCGCCCGGCAGACGACGTAGATGACGAACGCGATCGACGCGACGAACGGGCTGATCGGCAGCCCCGCGTCGAGCGAGGCGACGATCCCGCCGATCACCGCGACCTCGGCGAACACCACCGCGAGCACCGACGCGAGCGTCGGCGAGGCCGTCACCTGCGCGGCCGCCGCGGCCGGGGTGATGAGCAGGCAGAGCACGAGCAGCGCGCCGACGATCTGGACGCCGAGCGCGACCGTCACGCCCAGCAGCACCGCGAACAGGATCGAGAGCACCCGCACCGGCACCCCGCGCGCGGCCGCCATGTCGGGGTCCAGGCTCGCGAACAGCAGCGGGCGGCGCACCACGGCGAACACGATCAGCACGACGACGCCGACGCCGGTCAGCGTGAGCACGTCGCCGACGTCCACCCCGACGATCTGGCCCACGAGCAGGCCGAACTTGTTGGCCGAGCGCCCCGTGTACAGCGACTGGAACAGCACGCCGAGGCCGAGGCCGAACGAGAGGAGCACGCCGATCACGGAGTCGCGCTCGCGCTGCGCCCGCCCGAGCGCCCCGAACAGCAGGGCGACGAGCACGGCGCCGACCAGCGCGCCCCAGCCGATCGCGTCGGTGCCGAACACGAGCAGCGCCCCGGCGCCGCCCGCGAACGCGAGCTCGGCGGTGCCGTGCACCGAGAACGCCATGCCGCGCCCGACGACGATCGGGCCGAGCAGGCCCGCGAGCAGCGCCAGCACGACGCCAGCGAGCAGGGCGTTGCGGACGAAGTCGAGCGAGAGGAGGTCGAGCGTGCTCACCGGGGTCCGCCCCCGGTGTGCACGAGGCGGTCCTCGGCGCCGACCACGACGATCCGGTCGCGGACCCGCACGACGTCGACGTCGGTGCGGTAGAGCTCCGAGAGCGTCTCCGAGGTCATCACCTCGTCCGGCGTCCCGATCCGGAACTGCCCGTCGACGAGGTAGAGCACCCGGTCGGTGACGGGCAGGACCGGGTTGAGCTCGTGGGTCACGAACACGATCGCCGTGCCGTGGTCCCGGCGGCGGCGCTCGAGCAGCTCGACGACGGTGCGCTGGCGGGCCAGGTCGAGCGAGTGCAGCGGCTCGTCGGCGAGCAGCAGGCCGGGGTCGCCGACGAGCGCCTGCGCGATCCGCAGGCGCTGCTGCTCGCCGCCCGAGAGCGCGCCGACGGGGGCGTCGGCGAGCTCCAGGGCGTCGACCTGCAGCAACGCCTCGTGGACCCGGCGGGTGCGCTCGGCGCGACCGCGGAACGGCAGGCCGAAGCGGTGCCCGTCGAGTCCCAGCCCGACCAGGTCGCGGCCGCGCAGCGGCGTCAGCGGGTCGACGCTCGTCTGCTGCGGGACGTACCCGACGTCGGCGCTGCCCCGCCGCGGCGCGGACCCGGAGACCTCGCAGGTCCCGGCCGCGAGCGGGAGCAGCCCGAGCAGCACGGTGAGCAGCGTCGTCTTGCCGGAGCCGTTGGGCCCGAGCACGGTGACGAACTCGCCGGGGGCGACGTCCAGGTCGAGACCCGTCCACAGCGTGCGGCCGCCGCGGCGGACCTCCGCGCCGGACAGGCGGATGGACGGGGTCACGACAGGATTCTCCGGTACGTCACGCGGTCGCGTCTCAAGCAGGGGCGCCCAGGGCCCGGGCGAGCTCGGCGCGGGTCGCGTCGAGCCAGGTCAGGTAGTCCTGCCCGGCGGGCAGTGTCTCGGTCACGTTCACCACCGGCACGCCCGCCCCCGTGGCGGCGTCGCGCAGCGAGGTGGTGATCGGGGTCTCGGTCTGCGGGTTGAACACCAGCGCGTTCACCCCACGGGTCGCGACCAGCTGGTTCGTCTCGGCGAGGGTGGCGGCCGGCGGGTCGGTCTCGTTCTCGATCGCCTCGCTGAACGCGGGCGGGGTCGCGTCGGCGACGCCCGCGGTGGTCAGCAGGTACTGCGCGATCGGCTCGGTGGCGAGGACGCGGGCGCCGGGGCGGGTCTGGCCGATCGCCGCCAGGCGCGTGGCCTCGTCGTCGACGCGGGCGCTGAAGGCGGTCGCCCGCTCGCGCAGCGCGCCGGCCTGGGCGGGCTCGACGGCGGCGAGACGCTCGGCGACCTGGTTCACGACGCCCTTGACCGCGGTCGGGTCGAACCAGACGTGCTCGTTCTCCTGCGCCTGGTCGCCGCGCAGGGCGAAGGCCTCGATCGAGCGCTCGCGCAGGGCCGGGTCACCGTCGATGACCTGCTCGACCCAGTCGTCGTAGTGCCCGCCGTTGAACACGACGAGGTCGGCGTTCGTCAGCGCCGCGGCGTCGGCGGGCGTGCTCTCGTACGAGTGCGGGTCGGCGGTGGGGTCCTGGATGATCGACCGGACCTCGACGCCCGGGCCGGCGATCGCGCTGGCGACCGATCCCCAGACGTTCGTGGTGGCCACGACCGTCAGCGTGCGCCCCGGGGCCGGGGCGGGCGACTCCGGGGTCGTCCCGGGCGCGGCGGCCGGCGCCGGGGTCTGTCCACCACCCCCGCAGCCGACGAGCACCAGCAGTGCGCCGAGCAGGACGGCGACCAGGGGGACGGGACGGACGGGCACGGTGCAGCTCCTCGTGACGGCGGGGGTTCCGACGAACGCAAACGATAACGGTTATCGATTGCGAGTGGGAGCCGGAGTTCGTCCGACCAGGTCACACCCACCGCTCAGCGGACACCGTCGGTCGCGTGGAGTGGCCCTAGATCGAGACAGTCGCTACCGTCGGGTGGTGGCCGAGGCACTCGAGGGGCGCCGATCGCGGCGTACCGCCACGCTGGCCTCGCTGGCGGCGGAACTGGGCGTTTCCCGGACAACGGTGTCGAATGCCTACAACCGCCCCGACCAGCTCTCGCCGGCGTTGCGGCGCCGCGTGCTGGACACCGCACGGCGCCTCGGCTACCCCGGTCCCGACCCGGTCGCGCGCTCGCTGCGCACCCGCAAGGCGGGAGCCGTCGGCCTGCTGCTGACCGAGGCGCTGTCCTACGCGTTCCGCGACCCGGTGGCGGTCCAGTTCCTCGAAGGCCTCGCGCTGGCCTGCGAGGACAACGGGTCGGGCCTGCTGCTCGTCCCGGTCAGCCCCGAGGCCGACGACCCCGGCGCCGTCGCGCGGGCGGGCGTCGACGGCTTCGTCGTCTACTCGATGCCCGACGACGACGACAACTTTCACGCGGTCCTCGAGCGCCCGGTCCCCGTCGTCGTCTGCGACCAGCCGACCGCGGTCCCCGACGTCGACCGGGTCGGCATCGACGACCACGCCGCGATGGTCGACATGGCCCGCCACCTCGCCGGTCTGGGCCACCGCAAGGTCGGCGTGCTGTGCATGCGCCTGTCGACCGAGCGCAACGACGGCTTCGCGAGCGTCGAGCGCCAGCAGCGCGCCCGCTACGAGGTCCAGCGCCGGCGCCTCGCGGGGCTGCGCGAGGGCTTCGCCGAGGCCGGCGTCGACTGGAGCACGGTGCCGGTGGTCGAGCGCTACGACCACAGCGAGTCGGCGGGTGCCTCGGCCGCCGAGCAGATGCTCGCGCAGCACGACGTCACGGCGATCCTGTGCACCTCGGACATCCTCGCGCTCGGCGCGCTGCGCCACGCCCGCGAGGCCGGCCGGAGCGTGCCCGACGAGATCTCGGTGACCGGCTTCGACGGCGTCCCCGCCGCCGAGCGCGCCGAGCTGACGACGATCCGCCAGCCGACCCTCGACAAGGGCCGCGCGGCCGGCGAGCTGCTGCTCGACCGCGGCGACCGCCAGCGCTCGCGGACCCTCCTGCTGCCGACCGAGCTGCTCGCCCGCGCGACGTCGGGGCCGGCCCGGGAGGCCTAGCCGACGCCGAGGGCCTCGAGGAACCCCGCGGCCCAGCGCTCGACGTCGTGCTCGAGGACCTGGTCGTGCATCCGCTGCATGCGCGCGCGGGCGTCCTCGGGGTCCTGCGTGGCCGCGGCGACGATCGCGTCGCCGACCGCATCGAGGTCGTGCGGGTTGACGAGGAACGCGCCGTCGCCCAGCTCGTCGGCGGCGCCCGTGAACTCGGAGAGCACCAGCGCGCCGCCACCGTCCCCACGGCTGGCGACGTACTCCTTGGCGACGAGGTTCATGCCGTCGCGGTAGGGCGTCACGAGCATGACGTCGGCGGCCCGGAAGAAGGCGACGAGCTCCTCGCGCGGCGTCGACTGGTGGACGTAGTGCACGACCGGGTGGCCGACCGAGGCGTACTCGCCGTTGATCCGCCCGACGGTGAGCTCGATGTCGTCGCGCATCTCGGCGTAGTGCTCGACGCGCTCGCGGCTGGGCGTCGCGACCTGGATGAGCACGGTCTCGGCGGGGTCGAGGCGTCCCTGCCCGAGGACCTCGGCGAACGCCTGCAGGCGCACGTCGATGCCCTTGGTGTAGTCGAGGCGGTCGACGCCGAGCAGCACCGTGCGCGGGTCGCCGAGCTCGTGGCGCAGGGCCTCGGAGCGCTTCGCCGTGTCCGGGTCGCGGGCCATCCCGTCGAGGTGCGAGGCGTCCACCGAGATCGGGTGGGCGGCGACGGTGACGGTGCGCCCGTCCGGCGCGGTGACCTGCCCCGGGGAGTCGGCGGTCGCCTCGGTCAGGCGGGCCGCGACGCGGCGGAAGTTCTCCGCGCCCCCGGCCGTCTGGAACCCGACGACGTCCGCGCCGAGCAGGCCCTCCACCACCGGCTGCCGCCATGGGAGCTGGGCGAACAGCTCGACGGGCGGGAACGGGATGTGCAGGAAGAACCCGATCCTCAGGTCCGGGCGCCGCTCGCGGAGCAGGCGCGGGACGAGCTGGAGCTGGTAGTCCTGCACCCACACCGTCGCGCCCTCGGCGGCGGCCCCGGCGGCGGCGTCGGCGAAGCGCTCGTTGACCCTCCGGTAGGCCTCCCACCAGGAACGTTCGAAGCGCGGGGTCGCGACGACGTCGTGGTAGAGCGGCCAGAGCGTCGCGTTGGCGAAGCCCTCGTAGTAGGCGGCGACCTCCTCGGCGCTGATCGTGACCGGCCGGATCGCCAGCCCGTCGTCGTCGAACGGCTCCGGCTCGGCGTCCGGCCGGCCCGGCCAGCCGACCCACGCGCCGCCGCGGGCGCGCAGGGTCGGCTCCAGCGCGGTGACCAGCCCACCGGGGGCGCGGTGCCAGGCGCCGTCGGCGTCGAGGTCGAACGGCAACCGGTTGGCCACCACCAGCAGGTCAGAAGACCCGGGGCCGTCCTCGGCGTAGCTCACGTTCTCTGTCCTCCGCGGTGACTCCGGGCAGCAGACGGCGGATCAGCCGCTGCAGGGGCCAGCCGACCTGCTCCCCGACCGAGACCCCGGCCGCGAGCGCGAGTCCGAAGGTCAGGGCCAGCAGGATCGTCACCGCTCCGACGGCGACGCTGCCGTACGCGAGTTGGGAGAACCCGCGGTACATCGTCAGACCGGGCAGGAGCGGCGTGATCCCGGCGATCACCAGCACCAACGGGGGTGTACCCAACATGCGGGGCAGGAGCATCGCGACGAGCCCGAGCGCGGCGGCCGCGAGGGCCGCGGCGACGACCTCGCCGGCGCCGAGGATGCCGAGCAGCCCGTAGCCGGCCCACGCCACGGCGCCGGCGAGCGCCGCCAGCGGCAGCGACCGCCAGGGCGCGTAGGCCGAGAGGGCGAACAGCATCCCGGCCGCCGCCGCGGCGAGCAGCGAGATCGGGTGCAGCGACGGGGCCGGGCTCGGCGGCACCACGGCCGCGTAGGCGCCTGCGTCGGTGCCCAGCACCGCGCCGACGAGCTTGATGCTGACGACGACGCCGACCAGCAGGCCCGCCGACGCGAGCACCACCTCGACGGCACGCCCGGCCGCCGTCAGCGGGAAGCCGGAGATCGCGTCCTGCACCAGGCCGACCAGGGACAACCCGGAGAGGAACACGACGATGCCGGCCGCGATGACGAACGCGGGGGAGTCGTCGAGCGTCCCGGTCCAGGCCAGGGTCGTCGCGGAGAGCGTCACGATGGTGGCGCTGACCATCTGCTGGAAGAACATCGGCACCCGGCGCCGGGCCAGCCAGCGCGCCACGGCCCAGATGACGCCGGTGGCCACCGTCGCCAGCAGGGCGACGACCAGGCCGCCGCCGAGCAGGAACGCGACGGCGCCCGCGAACAGCGAGCGGGCGATCCCGGCGACGAACCGCGGGTACGGGTGCGGCGCCCGCACGGCGTGGCCGACGCGGGTGATCGCCTCCTCGACGCGCATCGGCTCGTCGCGGTCGACGATCGCGGCGATGATCTCGTCGACCTCGGTGAGGCGCGTGTAGTCCTGGGTCCGGTAGCGGACGTTGCGCATCGTCGTCACCGGGCCGGCCTCGTTGCCGCGGTGACAGCACATGGTGATCGTCGAGAACGCGATGTCGACGTCGCAGGCCGGCAGGCCGTACGCACCGGCGATCGCGAGCATCGTGTCGTGCGCGACCGCCGCGCCCGCGCCGGACGCGATCTGGACCTCGCCGATGCGCAGCGAGAGGTCGAGCACGCGCAGCACCAGCGTGTCGTCGGCGACCTCCGGGCCGGTCACGGCCGGCAGGAGGTTGTCGCGGACCGTCGGCGCGTCCACGGCGGCGCGACGGATGTCGTCTACGGGGAACTGTCGACGGAGCGAGCCGCGGGCTCGCTGGGCCACCCCCACGGGCGGACCTTCCTCTCCGGGCTCATCGGGGTGCTCGAACCGCGGACGGGGCACCCCGGGAAACTTCATCAAGGCCACCTGCCCAGACGTGCGGGAGTCGATCGTGGTTGCCGGCGGAGGAGCGTGCGCCACGTCCCATCCCGCCGTGGTGGTGGCGACCCCCGCCCGACCACCGTGCCGACCGGCCGAGGCTACGTGCCCGCACCTGTGGGCGGGGTCTCGACCGCTCGGAGGCCCTCGTACCATGGGCCTCCGTGCCGGCGTAGCTCAATCGGCAGAGCGCTCGCCTTGTAAGCGAAAGGTCCGGGGTTCGATTCCCCGCGCCGGCTCCAGGTCAACGGCGGTGTGCCCGTCGTGATTCCTTCGGTGACAGCAGCGGTCGACAGCAACGGTCAGTCCTCCGAGGGGTCGTCGAGGTCGAGCTGGGCGTCCAACCGGCCGAGGGCCTCGCGCTGGGTGTCGAGCGTGATGTGGCCGTAGACGTTCATGGTCATCTCGATCGCGCTGTGGCCGACGATCTCCATGACGACCCGGGGATGGACCCCGAGGGAGAGCAGCAGGCTCACGCAGGTGTGCCGAAGGTCGTGCAGCCGGACGCGGCGGAACCCGTGCGCGGCGGTCAGCTCGTCGAAGGCGCGCGAGACGTTGCGAGGTTCGAGCGGTCCGCCCACGGTCGAGGCGAACAGGTAGTCGGAGTCCGCCCAGCGGAGCCGGCCGGCGTCGGCGCGCTCCTTGGCCTGACGCGCGCGGTGGTCGGTGAGCACACGGACGAGGAAACCGGGCAGCGGCACGGTCCGCGTCGAGCGCCGCGTCTTGGTCGGCAGCTCGCGCAGCTCGCCCTGGACGCGCTGGAGGCTCCGGCGGATGCGCAGGGTGCCCTTGTCGAGGTCGACGTCCGACCAGTGCAGCCCGCACGCCTCGGAGCGACGGAGGCCGAGCATGAGCGTGGTGGCCCACAGCGCGTAGAGCCGGTGATCCTTGACCGCGACGAGGAAGCGGCGCGCCTCGTCCGGGGTGAAGGGCTCGGCGGTCGTTCCGGCCTCTGGACGCTCGACGCGAACGCTGCGGGCGACGTTGCGAGTGACCAGCTCCTCGCGGACCGCGTGCTCCAGGGCGACGCGCAGCGTCGAGTGAATCCACTGCACCCCGCGCTTGCTGACGCCCTCGGCCCGGAGCTTGTCGACCATGAGACGGACGTCCCGGACCGTGAGCGCGGTGAGCTTCTTCTTGCCGAGGCGGGGCACGAGGTGCAGGCGGACGTTGTTCTCGTAGCCGGTCCATGTCTGCGGCCGGACGTGGTGGCGCATGTGCTCCAGCCACTCGGCGAGGAAGTCCGCGAGCGTGTACTTCGTCGGTCCCGCCGGCACGCCCTGGGCGTCCTTCTCCTGCAGTTTGATCAGTTTGGCGAGAGCGTCCTTCTCGGTCTTGCCGTAGACGTAGCGCCGCTCGATGCGACCCGTGTGGGTTCGGACGTAAGCGGCCCCGGACCACCGGCCGTCCGAGCGCGGCCAGACGCTGCCCTCGCCGTTCTGGTTGCGGCTCACGCTGCCGCCTCCTCGATGAGCCGGCGGGCGTACTCCTGGACGGCGTCGACGTGGACGCGACGCAGCCGGCCGATCTTGACCGAGACGAGGTCGCCGTTGCGGATGAGGTCATAGACCTTGGCGCGCCCGACGTGCAGGGCCTCGGCAACCTCGTCGGGGGCGAGGAAGACACGTTCCATCGGTCAGCTCCTTGGGATTCGCAGCGGGCGGGCCTGCCGGGCTCGGCGCAGCAGGCGGGCCACGGTCGTGGCGGTGGCGTCGTCCAAGTCGGCGACCCGGACGAGGGCGCGGTGGTCGCCGTCCTGGAGGTCGAGCCCAGCCAGGGGTCGAACGAGGTCCCGGATACGCGCCTGAAAGCGCTCGTTCTCCGTCATGACGCGTCCGCTGAGGCGCTCGACAGGGCGTCGCCGATGCCGGTGGCGATGGCGCCCAGGACGTGGCCGAAGCCGGTGACCAGGTCGGGGGCGACGACCGCGAGCAGAGCGACGGTGATGACTCCGAGCACCACCGCGGCGCCAACGGCCCGGGTCTGGGCGGCGATGACCGTGAGCAGGGCGGTGATGATGACGGCGGCGATCACGGCTGGCTCCGATCTGCGTCGAGGCGGTCCAGGCGCACGGCCGCGACGTGGTGGAGCTCGCGGCGCTCGGCGCGAAGCGAGGCCGGGAGCCGGCCTTGGCGGTGGGCTTCGAGGGCGCGGTCGGTGGCGGCGGTGAAGGCCTCCACGACCGGGCCGTCCCGAAGCGCTCGGCGGCGGGCGAGCAGCACCCAGCCGGCGGCGGTGAGAGCGCCGAGGACGAGGACGGTGGCGGCCGCCCAGCCGACGATGCGGTTGGCCTCGGCGGTGCTGGCGGCGATGCCCCGGATCCCGGCGTCCAGGGCGCGGTAGACCCCAGCACCCAGGAGGACGACGCCGGCCAGGGCGACGAGGGCGCCGAGCAGCGAGCCGCCCGAGTTGCTGCGGCTGGTGTCGCTGGTGGTGCGGATGATGTTGATCAGGCCGGTCTGTCTCATGCCGCCTGCGCTCCCGAGCTGGACCCGCTCTTTCGGCTGCGGGTGGCGAGCGGGGGGACCTCGACCTGCTCGGGGGCTGGGTACTCGGCGGCGAGGTAGGCCAGTTCGGCGTCGGAGACCCAGTCAGCGCGGACCTTGATGGGCTGGCGCTTGCCGCCGTCCTCGTCGACGACGAACCCCATGCCGGGGCAGCCCTCTGGGATGGCGTCGCAGCGTGCGCCGCGGTCGTAAGCCGAGTCCGAGAGCACCATGCGGGTCTCGACGTCGCTGTCGAGGCGGAGGGCGACGCGGTAGCCGAACATGTCGCGGAACGAGAGGACTTCCTTGCGGGGGTCCTGCACGCAGCCGATGACCACCACGCCAGGGGCGCGGCCTTGGGAGAGCATCCGGCGCACCGCGGCGTTGGCGCGGTCCTTGAGGTCGCGGTTGGCGATGTAGGTCGTGAGCGCCAGCAGCTCGTCGACAAGGATGACGTAGAGCGGGTAGTCGCCGAACATCCGTGCGAGCAGCTTCCGGACGGTGCCGCCGAGGGCCTCGGCGCGCTGCTTCATCAGGTCGGCGGCGAACTCCAGCGCGGCCACGAGGTGCTCGTCGTCGCCATAGGCGAGCATGTAGAACAGCTCGGAGACCATCCGGTACTCCATGCCGCCCTTGGGGTCGATCCCGACCAGGCGCACCTTCCCCGCCGCGATGGCCGGGGCGAGGGCGCGGATGATGCAGGCGACCAGGCCCGACTTGCCGGCGCCGGTGAGCCCGGCGATCAGAACGTGGGTGCCCATCAGGCGCAGCCACCAGGGCTCGCCGTCCTCGCGACGTCCGACGCGGGCCCACTGGAAGTCGGGCGTGACGAGGTTGTCGCGCTCGTCCTGCTCGTCAGCCAGGACATCGCGATACACGACCCGGAGCAGCACCCAGCCCTCGCGCGTGGGGTGGGCCAGGACGCGGACCTCGAGGGCGCACCACTCGCACGCGAGGGCGTCGGCCTGGCGGGCGATGACGCCGGGGGTGACGCCGGCGCAGAGCTGGACGTGGAGCTGGTCGACGTGCTCGCCCAGGGAGACCCACAACAGCCGGGGGACGATGACGCGGTGGGAGGCGTCGGTGGCCTTGACCCCGGTCGCGGCGCACACGTCGTCCCAGGACCAGCGGTAGCGGGTCCTGCGCACGAACCGACGCAGCCGCGAGGTCACCCGGTGGTCCCACGAGGTGGGGGAGGACCGCGACCACAGCCGCGCCACGAGCGCCCCGACGAGGGCGACGGCAAGCAGGCCCCACGGCCCGACGGCGAGCCAGGCGAGGGCGGCGAGGGTGAGTGCGCCGCCGAGGGCGGGGACGTAGAGGCAGGCCCATACGGTCATGACGGCGATCCAGCCGGCCCACCAGCCGGCAGTGAGGCTCCAGCGCAGCAGCCGGGAACGCTCGTGAAGGCGTTCGGTGCGCATGACGTCGGCGCGGGTGCGGATGGTCTGGCCGCGCCACAGTCGCGCGGTGGTGATCTCTCTCATCGGGCTCGCCCCCCGAGTCCGCCGCGGGTGATGTTGCCCTTGGGGGCGTGGTTGGCGAACTTGCCGCCCTTGCCGTGGCAGGCCCCGCACTTGCCGTAGGAGCGCTCCCAGCCGCGGGAGGTCCAGGTGCGCTGGGCGCAGGAGCCGGAGCCCTGGCAGGCGGTGCAGAAGTGGTAGCCGCCGGTCGTGAGGCCGGGGGCGCGCATCGGACGAGCCATGATCAGAAACCCCTTCCGGAGTGAGACGAGCGGTGGGCACGGCGGGTCTGGCGACGGCGGCGGACCTGCGCCGAGGGCGAGCCGGAGACCTGGACTTCGGTCACCTCCCAGGTCGAGGAGCCGCAGTCCGGGCAGACCTCGATCGACAGGGCGATCACGAGCCGGCCGTCGCGTTCGACGGGTGCGGGGGTCCACTGCGCGAGGCAGTCCCCGTCGCGGCAGGTCAGGACCAGCACGTCGAGCGCGGCGGAGGTGTCGACGTGCATCGAGGCCGTGGCGAGTGAGAACTCGGGCGTCCCGGGGCAGGGCAATTGACGGGTCATCACGCGGCCCTCCGCTCGACGCAGGCGGGGCACAGCTCCCCGTCGACCGCGGGCATCGGGAACAGCAGCGCGCAGGCCGGGCACGACGTGGTGTCGCCGAACGAGGCGGAGGCGCCGGCCAGGCGGAGCCGGCGCATCAGGCGGCGCTCGCCGGGGATGGTCGCGGCCCAGACGCCGTGGTCCTCGCCGGAATCCAACGCCCACGCCAGGCACTCGCGCTGTACCGGGCAGAACCGGCAAACGTCGCGGGCGGCGGCTACCTGTTGCTGGACGGCCGCGGCCTCATCGAGGCCCTGGCCGTCGTCGGGCGGAAAGAACAGCTCCGGGTCGTGGCTGCGGCACGTGCCGCGGGTCTGCCAGCGCATCACGCGGCCTCGCCCTCGGCGGTGCGCCGGTTCGGGCGCTGCGGGCCGGCCACGGGACGGATGGACTCGGCGGAGAAGCTGACCTCGACGCCCTTGCCCCCGTTGCGGGCGGGCTTGACGCGGACCCACAGGCCGTCCAGCTCCACCGGGGAGTAGGGCGCCAGCTCCGGGGCCTCGTGCGACACGACCCGGATGCCGTGCAGCTCATGGCGCCCGTCGCGCCCGGTCGGGAGCATCACGTCGTAGATGCGCACCGGGGCGCCGGTGGCCTCGTCGATCAGCGGCTGGCCCGAGGACCGTCGGCCGGTCGGGGTGTCCTCCCAGCGCTCCATCGTCGCGCCGTGGCCGGTCGCGATGGCATCGAGCCGGCTCGTGTCGATCGGTGCAGAGATGTCGTAGGGCATTGCGCTCGTCTCCTGGTGTCGAGGGGAGACCGCTTGTGCGGTGCATCACCAGGAGACGGCGGCGGCAGGGGACACCAGCACCACCAAGAAGGGACGTGACGGGACGTCCTCAGCCGCCTAGAGTGTCCCTATCGGCGGTGAAACGTCCCGAGGAGTCCCTTATGGTGACCAACCAGCGCCTCCGCGGTTCGATCGTTTCCGCTGGCTTACGGCCCGCTGAGCTGGCCGAACGGATCGGCGTAGACGCCAAGACGGTCGAGCGCTGGATCACGAAGGGACGTCTGCCCCACCGGACACACCGCGTCGCCGTCGCGTCCGCCCTCGGCGTGGACGAGGCCTACGTCTGGCCCGAGGTGGTCGACGCGCCGGCTACGCAATCGGCGAGCGTCGCCGAGCTCCTGGCGCTCCACCCGACTCGCGCCGCCATCCCGCACGACACCTGGGCGCAGCTCATGGTCGGTGCCCGTGAGGCCATCGACGTCCTCGTCTACGCGGGGTCATTCCTCTTCGAGCAGTACGACTTCACGGCGACGATCACGCAGAAGGCGGCGCAGGGCGTGAGAGTCCGAATTCTGCTGGCCGATGAGACCGCGCCGGCTGTGGCACTCCGTGCGGAGGAGGAGGGGACAAGCGGCGGCCTCCAGGGTCGCATCCAGCTCCACCGGCGATACCTCCGGCAGGTGCACGCCGTTCGGGGTGTCGAGGTCCGGACCCACGGGACGACCCTCTACAACAGCCTGTTCCGGTTCGACCAGGACATGCTGGTCAACGGGCATGCCTACGGTGCGCCTGCCGGGGAATCTCCGGTTCTCCACCTTCGAAGGGTGCCCGGCGGCCGGATGTGGGACCACTACATGCGCTCGTTCGAGGAGGTCTGGCGCCAGGGCGCGCCAGAGACTGGACAAGTTCCGGGCGGGTCAGCGCAGCGCGCTCCAAGCCGGTAAGCGTGAGCCCTGACCGAGTTCGCTCGTATGTTCGAACGTTCGTGGCGTGGGAGCGCAGGTTGATGCTGGCCCGCGGTTACAGTGCCCGGAACCAGGGAGGGGCGCATGAGCGGAAGCAGCGCGATCGAGTGGACAGAAGCCACGTGGAATCCCACGACCGGTTGTAACCGAATTTCATCGGGCTGCGATAACTGTTACGCGCTTGTGCTTGCTAAGCGCCTCAAGGGTATGGGACAGGCCAAGTATCAAACTGACGGCGACCCCGTTACCAGCGGCCCAGGATTCGGCGTATCCATACATCCGTCGGCGCTAGACGAGCCACGACGGTGGAAGAAGCCGAGAGTCGTCTTCGTGAACTCGATGAGCGACCTCTTTCACGCGAAGGTCCCGCTGGACTTCGTCAAGGATGTCTTCCAAGTGATCGAAGAGACACCCCGGCACACGTATCAGGTACTCACGAAACGTCCTAGTCGAGTGCGCAAGATCGCTGACCAGCTTCCATGGCCTTCCAATTTATGGCTTGGGACCAGCGTCGAATCCACCGATGTGCTTCACCGGGTTGACGATCTACGTTCTGTCCCCGCGGCTGTAAAATTCATCTCCGCGGAGCCTCTCCTGGGGTCAATCAGGACCATTGATCTTCAGTCCATCGATTGGCTGATTGCCGGCGGGGAGTCCGGTCCGCACTTTCGGGCGGCAGACCCTTGCTGGTTCCGTGAGTTACGTGACGCTTGTCGCTCGCAAGATACCGCATTCTTCTTCAAGCAGTGGGGCGGCCGGAGTCCGAAGGCGAACGGCAGACTTCTTGATGGCAGAACGTGGGACGAGATGCCGGGCGACCTAGTCGCAATCTAGATCAAGGTACTCAGGCGCGTAGAAACGCACGGCGCAGCCGGTCGGCCACGGTGTCTTGTTCTCCAACTTCGAGGCGCGGAACGCCAACCCCTTCTCGTTCAAGCGAGTAAGTACTTGCCGCAGATGAGTCTCCTTGAAGCCACATCGCAGAGTCGTGTCGACTAGCTGCGACCAGCTGGCCTCTCTGCCTGCCAGGCCCTGAAGCTCTCCCTCAAGTCTGGGGTACTCGGACTGGCCGCCGAAGAGATCAAACTGGTCTTCCATTCCGGACTTCTGTCCACGGCCCGCAACTCGATCGATGTGCCAAGCCATGCTGTTCCAGCACTGAAGGCCAGACATGTCGCGTGTCGCAAGTATCAGCGAGTAGCGTGGAGACATATTCGCCACGCGAATCCCGAAGTCCGCGACCTCGAACTGACCACGACTCTTCACGCCTTCGGCGAACACATCTACGAATGCCTGCTTGCGCTCAGCTTCACCACGATAGATAAGCGCTTTTCGCCATGCATTCGAACCGAAGTGCCGATCAAGAGCCGGGCTCAGGTTATCGTTCTTACCGGCGAGACGGTACATCTCATTAGCGAAGAACGTAAGTATGAACTCATCTCGCGGTCCAGCAACGCACTTCATGAGGTCTGCCATCGAGACTGACTTGATGTCGAATGGGTCGACTAGCCATAGGACGGGATACTCCTCGCCCTGCCGACGGGCGGACGCGACGAGCTGGTCGACGCGATCGTGAAACTTCCCGGGCTTTTCGATCTGAATCTCAAGACCGTGAGCGGTTGGAGTCTTACTCACCTCGTGCTTGAGTCTCTCGACTCGATCGCTCCGGTCCTCCTGGCAGATAATTCTCAGGTGGCCAAGGTGTGCGAGGCGGGTGTGGTTTAGGTAGGTATTGGCTACCATGAGTGGCGACCCGGGCTTCTCGTCCTCGTACACTCCGGGCCCAGCAAAGCAGTCAACCACTGTCGCACTTGGAAAGGCCTGAAGCAGCTTGCCCATCCAGCACTGGAGGTACAAGCGATAGGCGAGATGCTTGAGCATCCCGTGCGGCTCAGACGGCCACACTGTCTTCTCAAGCTCGAGAAGTCGCTTGCTCCTGCCGGCCATCTTCCCCCCGTCGTCCGGATGCTGTCGAGCGCAAACGGCCTAACGTTACATGGCTCGGCGAGAATCAACGATGCGCTCGTCGGGTGAAGACTGAGCCTAGGAAGTGCGGCCAGCGGCACGAGCGTTCGCACGTCGGCTTCATCAGCCAAGATGGAGGCGTGGCGCGCATCGACTACTACGACGACCCGGAGGCACCTCAGGCGAACAGCATCGTGCCGTCGGTGACGGCCGCAGTGCGGGACAGTCGTGGACGGCTGCTGCTCATACACAAGATTGACAATGATCGGTGGGCCCTCCCGGGCGGAGCTATGGACCTGGGGGAGTCGGTCGTCCACGCCGCGGTCCGCGAGGTCGAGGAAGAGACCGGCGTGCGTGTCGAGGTCACGGGTCTGGTCGGCATCTACACGGACCCCGGCCACGTCATGGCCTACGACGACGGCGAGGTGCGCCAGGAGTTCTCCGTGTGCTTCCACGCGCGCGTGATCAGCGGAGAGCCCCGCCAGGACGACGTCGAGACGAAGGCGGCGAAGTGGGTCGACGTCGCCGACGTCCCCGAGCTGGACATCCACCCGTCGATGCGCCGGCGCATCGAGGCTGCGCTCAGGGCGGGCAGCGAGCCCGAGATCAATTAGCGGCCGCGAGGCGGAAGCTGGTCCGATCGATCGCGGCTTGGATCGATGGCTGCGCACGGGACATGGCGCGCCCGACGATCGAGTCCTCGGCGTATCGAGCGAGAATTTCGGAGAGACGCTCGGCGTAGTCGAACCGCTCACCTCGAGGCCCCGTAGTCATGTCCGCCGTCCAGAGGGCGTCTGGCACCGGACCTTCCTCGCGCGGCCACTCGGCGAGCTCTGCTTCGAGGCCGCGCTCCGCCGCTTCGAACGTCGCCGCCGAGTGATGCGCGATGAGCGCGCACAGCCGCGGCGAGTGACCCTTGGCCGTCAGGTACAGGGCGCCGTCGATGGGGTGGAAACCCGTCTGGACGAGGTCAGGCGCGTACCCGAGGTCGTGCCACCAGGCCGCTACGACGAGGAGTTCACGGTCCGCCTCTGGAACGGCGAGCGTCAGCTCTTCGGCGCGCGCCGCCACCTGCGTGGTGTGGCGATAGCGGTTGCCAAGGGGTGCTAGGAGATCACGCGCGAGCGTCTCGGCGGCTCGTCGTGCCGGCGAGGCCCCGACGGCCTCCGCTCCCGATTCCACCTGCTCAACCTATCGTCGGGCCTCTGACCCAACCTCACGCGTCACCGCCGGGCGTACACGATCACTCCGGCGCCGGCCAGGCAGATCAGGGCGCCGATGACGTCGAGTCGGTTCGGTTGGTGGCTGTCGAAGACCATGCCCCAGGCCCTACGTGTCGGTGCTCAGTGGGGCGCCGCCTGGGTCCGACGGTCGGCGGGGACGGGCTGCGCGGCGTTCTTGGAGAGCCTGGCGAAGGACGACCTTCCCGGCGGCGGTCAATGGGAGTGCGGTGATGGCACCGAGGAGTCCGCCGACCGACCCGCCGATCAACAGAGCGACGAATGCGGCGGCAGGGCTGAGCTCGACGGTGCGGGCGAACACGCGTGGGGCGACCAGGTAATTCTCGACTGCCTGGTAGACGACGAAGAAGGCCAAGGTAGCAACGGCCAGGCCTGGGCTGACCGTGAGCGCCACCCCGATCCCGGCCAGGGACGCAAGGGCGGCACCGACCTGGGGGATGGCGTCGAGGATGGCGACGACGAGCGCGAGCAGTGCGGGGTAGGGCAGGCCCGCCAGCAGGAAGAAGACGAGCGAGGTGAGACCCGCAACCAGCGAGACGAGCAGCTGGCCGGAGACGTAGCCGCCGATCCGCCCGAGGGCCTGGTCCGCGGTCTTGATGCGGTCCTCGCGCGCGAGCGTCCGATTCAGCCCGGCGAGGATGCGGGGCATCGCGAGCGCGAAGTAGACCATGAGCGCGAGGACCGTGACCGCGGAGAAGACGCCGCCGAGCACGGCGCCCAGGGCGGAGAACACCACGGTGAGGGCGGCACCGACCGCCTTGCCGACGCTGCTGGCCTGCTGTTGTAGTTGCTGGTGCTGGGCGGGGTCCTGGAGCGCCGCGCCGAGCGAGGTGCCCTGGCCCCCGACCTGGGCCCCGAGCTGGTTCATCCGGTCGGGCAACTGCTGGGCCAGGACGCCGACCTGATGAGCGGCGGGCACGACGATGACGGCGACCACGCCGGTCAACACGAGCAGGACACCGAGCACGACCAGCGCGACGGCGGCACCGCGCGGAACCCTGCGTTGGCCGAGGTAGCGCACCGCCGGTTCGATCCCGGTGGCGAGGAAGAAGCCGACGAAGACCAGGATCAGCGCGCCGCGGGCGGCGTACGCGGCCACGGCGAGCGCGGCGACACCGATCACGGTAGCGGTAACCATCGCCGCCTCGCCCACGGTGACCCTTCGTCGAATCGGCAGCGGGTCCGCGTCCGCTGGAGGCCGGTCCGAGACAACTCGGGAGCCTTCCTCCAAGTTGTCCTCTGAGTCAGCGTCGACCGTCCTGGGTTGGCCGGCAGGAGTCGATGAGCCCGACGAACTCATTTCATCTACCTCTTTCGACTACGTGACGGGCCTTGCCCGGTGATGACCGGAGAGATCGGTGTGCTTGCCGGGGGCACTCAGGGCCGGTGACTTCGACCGATCGTTCTCACGGGCCTCGCCCGAACAAGCCGGCGACACCGTCGCCGACGAGCTTGACCCCGATCACGAGCAGCAGCACGCACATGATCGCGGTGTTGTGCGCGGCCATCCAGGTCCGGAGCGATGCGAGGACCTGGGTGGACCGGTCGCCCATCCCGAGGTAGATCGCGAGCGGGACGGCGGGCCCGATGGTGCTGAGGACGACGAACACGGCCAGGGCGACGGCCTGCCCGCCGGCGCTCGTCCCTGTCTGGGCGATCGCGGCGGCGGCGCCGACGGTGATGAGGAGGTTCTTCGGGTTGACCGCGGACAGCGCGACCCCGAAGCCGACGGACTTCGCCGGGGTGAACCTGTCGATCGTCGTCATCCACGCGGGGAGGGCCTCGTCGCCCGCGCCGCGGGGGCGACGCCGCCACCGGACGACGGCGAGCACGACGAGCGCGGCGCCGAGGACGAGCTTCACGATGCCGACCCAGGTGGCCGGGGCCTGATCGTCGCTCGCTCCCGCGCCGCCCGACACGAGCAGCACGATCGTGCCGGCGACGCTGAGGCCGACGATCCAGCCGAGGACGAAGGCGATCCCGTTCGCGCGCCCGCGTGGGGTCGCGAGCATCAGCACGACCGCGATGATCGGGATGGGGCTCAGCGACACCCCGACGGCGAGCGGGAGGACCGCGCCGATGGCCTCACCCATTCTCGGCACCGAGGCTGGTGCCTCGGATGGTGGCCTGCAGGTCGTCTGCCTCGGCAGGAGTCACGGCCGTCTCCTGGGATCGGTCGAGGGGGCGGTGCCGAGAGCGGCGACGGCGGCGTCGACCTCGGCGAAGACTCGAGGGGCAGTGCCGTCGGTGGCGCGCAGGATGTCGCGGACCTGGCCGAGGTCGCGGGCGATGACGAGCTCGACGTTCCGGGCGGCGAGGGTTGCGGTGAGCTCGACGAGCATCCGGGCGGCGGTGACGTCGACGAAGGGCACCGAGCGGGCGTCGAGGACGATTCCGTGTACGCCGGGGCCGGCGGCGTCGCGTAGGGCGTCTCGGACGTGATCGGCGTCGGCGAAGAACAGGCCGCCTTCCACGCGGACGACCGCGACACCGTCGGCGGCCGCGGCGTCGGGGTGGCGGTCGCGGTCGATCCAGAGGTCGGCACCGGATGCGGCCCGGCCCAGCTCGGCGACGTGCGGGCGGGACGCGCGGTAGAGGAGGAGCACCAGCGACAGGGTGATGCCGATGAAGAGGCCGGGGAGGGTGTCGAAGACCAGGACCCCGAGCAGCGCGGCGACTGCAGCAGCGAAGTCGGCTCGAGCGGCCAGCCCGTAGATCGACCCCAGGCGCCGCGTCCACATCCGGTAGAGCGTCACCAGGGCGCGTATGTCGATCAGCTCCACGACCGCGGCGATCACGATCGCAGCCAGCGCCGGCTCGGGGAGCCGGGTGAACAGTCCGGTCAGGAACAGCAGGGTGACCACGGTCAGCGCCGCAGCGACCAGGCTCGACGCCTCGGTGCGGGCGCCGGCCGACCCGTTGACGGCGGTCTTGGAGAGGCTGCCGTTGACCACCATCCCGGACGCGAGCCCGGCCCCGATGTTCGCGGCTCCGAGCCCGAGCAGCTCCCGGTTGGGGTCGACCTCGTAGCCGTGGCGGGTGGCGTAGGTCTTGGCCGCCCCCAGGCCCTCGGCGAACCCGACCAAGGCGACCCCGAGGGCACCGCCCACCAGCTGCAGATACGTCGAGGCCGGGATGGCCGGCAGCCCCAGCGGGGGAAGTCCGGCGGTGATCGGGCCGACTACGTCGACGCCGTGGCGGTCGAGAGCGAGGGTCCACACCAGGGCGATGGCCACCGCGACCGCCACAAGCGAGCCGGGGACGGTCGGTAGCCAGCGCCGCAGTCCGAGGACCACGGCGAGGGTGCCGATCCCGATCGCTGCGCTGAGCAGGTCCGCGTCGCCGAGGTGGGTCACGAAGTGCCAGAGCTGGGCGAAGAAGTCGCCCTCGCCCTTCTCCACCCCGATCAGCTTCGGGAGTTGGCCCACGGCGATGGTCAGCGCCAGGCCGACGATGAAACCCTTGAGCACGGGCTCGGAGATGAAGCTTGCGAGGAAGCCGAGCCGGAACGCGCCGGCCACGATCGCGACGAGCCCGACGGTGATTGCCAACGCGGTGGTCAGTGTCGCTGGGTCGAAGCCGCCCCCGCTGACGTCGGCGACGACGCTCGCGGAGAGGGCGGCGGTGGCCGCCATCGGGCCGACGACGAGGTGCTTCGAGCTGCCGACCAGGGCGTAGAGCACCAGCGCAGGTACGGCGGCGTAGAGACCCACCACCGGCGGGACCCCGGCGATCGTGGCGTAGGCCAGCGACTCGGGCACCAGGACCGCCCACACCGTCGCCCCCGCCACCAGATCGCGCCGGGCCCAGGCCGGCCGGTACCCGTGCAGGGAGGGTGCGATCACGAGTCACGGCCTCTCGCGCCGGGGGAATCACCATGTGGGATAGCTGGGCGATGGCCGCGCGGATGGCCTGCCCCTGGTCGTCCGCGGAGAGATCGGCGGAGATCACTCTGACGTGCCTGCCGATACCTGTCCAGCACCGTCGGTGGGGACACTGCGAGTCGATCATCTTCTTCGCCGGGCGCCCGACGAGATCACTGCGCACCTGAGCGGTATGCACGACGGACGTGATCGCGTATACCTGCTTGGCGCCCTTCCGTGCTCAGCCACGGCACGCGGGGGTGATGCACGAAGACTGTGGCGACTGGGCCCGCGGCCACTCCCTTCGACCGAGCGACTCCGGAGTCTCCATGACCCAGGTCCAACCTGCGGGCCCGTCCTGCGCCGACAACTCTGTCGACGGTGCCGACCGTGGGTTCATCGCCATACGCAAGGACTCGGTGATTCTTCCAGGCGATGGACAAATCGTGTGGGGACGAGCTTCGTATGAATTCGTTCACGACGTCGCCGGCGAGTTCGGACTGCTCGAGGTCACCGAGGCCGTGCCCGAAACCGTATGCACAGCGAGGTCGTCGACGAGGCGCTCCTCCACGGCATTCTCGCCCCGCCTCCAATCCCTGAGCCTCCACGCGGTCTCAATGCGTGGTGTCCCCCGCTGAGAAGCCTGCGCATCCTCTCTGCCCGCATCCACTTGGCGCCCCGTCGATTCGCGCCACCGCAAAGGAGCTCTCTATGCCGAACGGGAAGCCGAACATCCTCGTCATCTGGGGTGACGACATCGGGATCACGAACCTGTCCTGCTACAGCGACGGGTTGATGGGTTACCGGACCCCGAACATCGACCGGGTCGCCGCCGAGGGGATGCGCTTCACCGACTCCTACGGCGAGCAGAGCTGCACCGCGGGACGGGCGGCGTTCATCACCGGCCAGAGCGTCTACCGCACCGGCATGAGCAAGGTCGGCGTCCCGGGCGTGGACATCGGGCTCTCGGCTGACGACCCGACCATCGCCGAGCTGATCAAACCCCTGGGCTACGCCACCGGGCAGTTCGGCAAGAACCACCTCGGCGACCTGAACAAGTACCTGCCGACCGTCCACGGCTTCGACGAGTTCTTCGGCAACCTCTACCACCTCAACGCCGAGGAAGAGCCCGAGCTGCCGGACTATCCCAGCGAAAAGGACTTCCCCCGTCTCCGCCAGCTCGCGCTCCCGCGTGGCGTCCTGCACTCCTGGGCCACTGAGGATGACGCGGGCGAGACCGATCCGCGCTACGGGCCCGTCGGCAAGCAGCGCGTCGAGGACACCGGCCCGCTGACCAAGAAGCGCATGGAGACCATCGACGACGAGACTACCGGTGCCTGCGAGACGTTCATTCGCAAGCAGCACGAGGCGGGGACGCCGTTCTTCGTGTGGATGAACATGACCCACATGCACCTTCGCACCCACACCAAGCCGGAGAGCATCGGGCAGGCGGGACGCTGGCAGTCGCCGTACCACGACACCATGATCGACCACGACGGCAACGTCGGGCAGCTGCTCGACCTGCTCGACGAGCTGGGCATCGCCGAGGACACGATCGTCATCTACTCCACCGACAATGGTCCGCACGCCAACACCTGGCCCGACGGCGCCACCACCCCGTTCCGCAGCGAGAAGGACACGAACTGGGAGGGCGCGTTCCGCGTCCCGGAGATGATCCGCTGGCCCGGGCACATCCCGGCGGGTGTCGTCTCCAACGAGATCGTCCAGCACCACGACTGGCTGCCGACCCTTCTCGCCGCCGCTGGCGACCCCGACATCGTCGAGAAGCTCAAGGCGGGTCACCAGGCCGGCGAGAAAACCTTCCGCGTCCACATCGACGGCTACGACCTGCTGCCCTACCTCACGGGCGAGCAGGCCCACAGCCCTCGCGCCGGAATGGTGTACTTCTCCGACGACGGCGACGTGCTCGGCATCCGGTTCGACAACTGGAAGATCGTGTTCATGGAGCAGCGTCTGCACGGGACGATGGGTCTGTGGGCCGAGCCCTTCACCCTGCTCCGGCTGCCCAAGATCTTCAATTTGCGCACGGACCCCTTCGAGCGGGCCGACATCACGTCCAACACCTACTGGGACTGGTTCATCGATCATGCCTACATCACCGTGTACGGCACCGTGCTCGGCACCCAGTTCCTCGACACGTTCCACGAGTTCCCGCCCCGTCAGGAACCGGCGTCGTTCACGATCGACCACGCCGTCGCCAAGCTCCACGAGTTCCTGGCCGCGGACTGACCACGGTGATCGGACTCGACTCGTGGCACGACACGGAGACCAGGTCGGCTATCGAGGACTTCGTCGCACGAGTCTGCGACGAGTCGGGCCCCGACTATCTCCCGTCCGAAGCGCGCGTGGCGGTCGCCGACAATGACGGCACGCTGTGGTGCGAGAAGCCGATGCCGATCCAGCTCGACTTCACCATCCGCCGGCTCGGCGAGATGGCGCGCGACGACCCGTCGCTGCGCGACACGCAGCCGTACAAGGCCGCCTACTCCCACGACCTGCACTGGCTCGGCGCGGCGATGGTCAAGCACTACCGCGGTGATGACGCCGACCTGGGCCTGCTGATGAGGGCGGTGACGGGCGCATTCGGCGAGGTGAGCGTCGAGGAGTATGACCGCCGCGTCACGGCCTTCTTCGTCGACGCCGAGCACCCGCAGCTGAAGCGGCCCTACCGGGGGTGCGGGTACGGGCCGATGGTCGAGCTCCTGCGCTATCTGGAGGCCCACGGATTCACCGTCTACATCGCCTCCGGCGGCGACCGGGACTTCATGCGCCCCGTGGCGGGGGAGCTCTACGGCATCCCCCCGGAGCGCGTGATCGGGAGCGCTGGGGCTGACGTGGTCGGGCGGGGAGCTGCTCTATAAGGCCGAGATGGACTTCTTCGACGACGGCCCGGAGAAGCCGGTCCGGATCTGGAGCCGGATCGGGCGCCGCCCGATCGTCGCGATCGGCAACTCCAACGGCGACCTGCCCATGCTGGAGTTCGCCGGCCGTCCCGACGGGCCGGCGCTGCGCCTGGTCGTGGCACACGACGACGCCGACCGCGAGTTCGCCGACACCGCGGGCGCCGAGGACGTCCTGGCGCGGGCCCACGACCAGGACTGGGTCGTCGTGAGCATGAAGAACGACTGGCACACCGTCTTCGCGGAGCCGGACCGGTGAGCGCCGCCGTGATCACCGGAGAGCTGCGCCGGATCGAGGCCCAGACGCTCACCGTCGGCTCGGACCACCACTACCCCGAGGAGGCTCCGGCCCGGACGGTGGACGTGGACGCCTTCGAGATCGAGCGCCACCCCGTCACCAACGCCCAGTTCGCCGCCTTCGTGCGGGCGACGAAGTACGTCACCGTGGCCGAGCAGCCCCTCGACCCCGCCGACTTCCCGGGCGCTCCGGCCGAGAACCTCCAGCCCGGCTCGATGGTCTTCACACCCACCCCTGGGCCGGTCGACCTCCGCCACCTCTCGCAGTGGTGGACCTGGACCCCGGGCGCGTCCTGGCGCCGCCCGGAGGGCCGCGGCTCGTCGTTGGCCGACCGCGCCGACCACCCGGTGGTGCACGTCGCCCACGCCGACGCGCACGCCTACGCCATGTGGGCCGGGCTCGCGCTCCCGACCGAGGTCGAGTGGGAGACCGCGGCCCGCGGCGGCCTCGACGGCGCCACCTACACCTGGGGCGACTCGCCCGAGGAGCCCGGCACGCGGCTCGCGAACTTCTGGCACGGCGAGTTCCCCTGGCGCGCCGACCGCGGATATGGGGGGACCACCCCGGTCGGCGCCTTCCCCGCCAACCCCTACGGCCTCGTCGACATGGCCGGCAACGTCTGGGAGTGGACCGCCGATCTCTACGACGTCGTCGATCACACCTGCTGCGGCCCGGAGGACACGGGATTCGTGCCGCGCCACGTCGTCAAGGGAGGCTCGTTCCTCTGCACCGACAGCTACTGCCAGCGCTACCGCCCGGCGGCCCGCCGCCCGCAACCGATCGACACCGGGATGAGTCACGTCGGTTTCCGCTGTGTGGGCCGCTCCCTCGGCGCCGGCACTTAGTTCGTGCCGGTGGCACCGAGGCAGCCAGCGAGCATCCCCAAACTTGGGTCGAACCGGAGGCCATGGCCGTGCAGCTTCGGGTTGGCGAACACGACATGGTGACGACGGTGGCGACCCACCGGAGGACGCCGTTCCCGGGGGCGCTACGGGCCCGCGAGGTGGACGCCCGACTGTTCGCTTCACCGCCCGGAGGACTACGCCAGAGGACCGGCGGTGCCCTCCACGTCTCGGCCAGGCGCGCGACGCCACCGAAAGCATGGGCGGAACGGTCCGGTGGCGCGCCGCTACTCATGTGCCTGCTTCACAGTTGGTCGCTCGACGTCGGGGAGCCAGCGCAGGCCCCGCGCGTGCAGCCAGGCTCGCACCGCTTCGAGGCCACCGACCTCGGCAAGGTTGAGTAGCTCGGCCTCCCCGCCCGCACGATGGACGGTGTCCCACGTGTCGGCGGGCAGCCTGAGCCTGGTGTCGGCGTCGAGGTCCTCGGCCGCGATGTCCTCGTCGGTGGCCTCGGCGCCAAGTTGAGCTAGGGCGCGCAGGTTGCGTCGGCCGGTGGACCAGGTGAGCTGCCTGCGGCCCTCGCTGGCCTGCTCCCACTCCCACCAGCGCGCCACCGCCGACTCCTCGTAGGTGTCCACCGCGTCGGCGAGAAGTCGCATCGGGGTGCGGCCACCCGCGCGGCGGCCTTCCTTGCGGTGCGAACCGGTGACTTCGTGGGCGATCTTGGTGAAGTAGTCCGCGAGGTCACCGTCCCCGAGCTGCACGCGCCGCAGGTCCCAGCCATGCTGCTCTGAGGCGTCGAAGCCTTTGCGCTCCAGGGTGCCTCGCCAGCGGGAGAACATGCGAGCGCCGATCGAGCCGGCGACGAGCTCGGCCGAGACTTGGGCGCCGAAGCAGAGCAAGGCGTGGATGTGGACGTGCCACCCGTTGTCCCCGTCGGTCACCTCCACGACCCGCGCCCAGCCCAGGAGCCCGCCGAACAGCTCCTGATCGGACTGCCACGCCCCGCCAGAGGTAACCCGCGCCCACGCATCGGAGAGCACGTCCCAGCAGCCCTTCCGTTGCCGCAAGGAGTGCTCCTCGATGGCCTCCGCCTCGGCCTCGCGCTCATCGAAGTCCCAGTGATTGGCGTTCGCCGCCTCGTAGCGCGACCGGTTCTCCTCGAGGTGACGCAGCCGGGTCCGCTCCAGCTTGGTCAGCCCGAGCCGGTCCCCGCGGGCGTGGCGCATCGTCAGGGTCAGCAGGAACGCCGACCCGCCAGCCTCGTCGACCGCGCGCATGACCCTGGACAATTCGCCGGCGCGGCGGGTGGCGATCTTCGCCGCGCACTGCGGGCACGCCCACACCGACCCGCATGACGCGAGCCCGGAGTAGCCGGCCGAGCGGGTCCCGTCCTCGCCCGTCGTGAGCGCGAGCGTGACCCCGCCGTCGGGGTCGAGCGGGGTGCCGCAGTTCCGCACGCGCCGCAGGCTCGTGATCGGACGTAGTTGTGAGCGGCGGGCCCACCGGGTCTCGCGTCGGTGCTGGGCCTTCGCCACCCGCTCTCCCGGGCTCAGGCGCTCGTTGGCTCCTCGTCGCTGCCTGGTCTTGTGAAGACCTGTTCGCCCATTACCGAGAGCGCTCAACGCACACCGCCCACGGTCAGGGCCGGCGCTGGCGCGCCAGCCGTGCCCGGCCCCGTCGGGCCGGGCACGCTTCCCCTCCTGTCTCCGACCCGGGGCGCGCACCCGACCCGGGGGCCGGGCATGACGGCAGCGGCAGCGACGACGCCAACCAGGACGACAGTGCGACACGCATACGGCCTCCGGCGGCCAGGCGCTCCGCCCTGGACCAGGGCACCGACCTCAGGAGAGCCCACGAGTGCGACGAGCTCGGGGGAGTGGTGGTCGGGGCGGGGCCTCACCCACGACGACGCGCCCGAGGGCTGCCAGACCGCCCGCACAGCCGCAAGCGCAACCAGGCAGTACGCGCGCCAGCTATCGAGGACTGGGGCGCTTGCACCCGCACGAGCGGCCCGGCAGGGCAGAGCCCGCGCCGCCGAGGGAGAGACCCCGAGCACGAACCGTGCGGCAAGTGGCCGCGAACAACAGGCAACCAGCCGGCGAGGTTCAGCAGCGCAGCCAGCCGGCGGGCCCTCGCACACCCGTTCGATGGACGTCGGGGCGCTCGACAGGCAGCCTCCGCACTCATGCGGACGATCCGGACGTGGCGCGAACTCCGACGGCAGGGACGTGGACTCAGCCTCTGGGCCGTCGCCCGCGGATGGTCCTGAGCCGATCTGACAGCAACGGCTGACAGCAACACTCCCGGACGCAGCTTCGTCCGAGCCAGTTCGCTGTGGGCGGCTTCCCCAGCTCAGCGCTAGCGACGACCGTCCTCGATCGGGCTTGTAAGCGAAAGGTCCGGGGTTCGATTCCCCGCGCCGGCTCCACTTCCTCTCCCCACCGGGCACCCGCGGAGATCACGGGCGACGGGGTGCACCTCGTCGCCCGCGCACGGTCGATGACGTCGCCCCTGATCTCCCGTGTCGGCCCCGCTCCCACCCCCGCTGTCCGCCGAACGCACCCGGTGTACCGTCGCCGATCACGGTCAACCAGATGGCCGGGAGGCGACCGGAGTGGGTCTGCGGGATGACGACGCGGCCGCTCAGGGGAGGCATGTCCGGTGCGCGACACCCCGCCGAACGCGATCGATCGCCCTGACGTCATCAGCTGCGCGACCGGGATCCTCATGGAGCGCTACGGCTGTGACGCCGAGGGCGCGATCGACCGGCTCGTCGCGTGGTCGCGCGAGACCGACATCGGCATCCCGCTCGTCGCCGCGTGGCTGATCGACGACGTGAGCGCGGTGTGGCGGCGCGTCATGCCGATGCCGACGACCGAGGAGACCACGTGCCCGATCTAGACGACGAGCGCGCGGCCGTCGAGGTCGACCTGTCGGCCTGGATCGCCGAGCAGGACGTCGTGGACCTCGCGCAGTACGCCCGTGCCGCCCGTCTCGTCCACGGCTCGTTCGGGCGGTTCCTCGTCGACGCGCAGTAGCCGCACCACCGACGCGCCACCCGGTGGGTGGATCTCCGCGGAGATCCGCTAACGACGCCCTGACCTGCCTCGACGTTCCCCGCGAGAGACCACGGACTCCGCGGGGAGAGGGCAGACGATGATCACCGAGGCACAGCACGTCGAGGTCCCGGCGCCGCGCACGCCCGCGGCCCGCCCGGCCGTCGTGCCGATGACCGTGCGGGCCGCGGGCCCCGAGCAGGGCGAGCACCCGGAGCTGGTCGCCGCCCGTCTCGTCGCGCAGGCGGCGACCGTCGCGTGGGTCGGCCGGCTGGCGCTGCTCGTCGCCGTCGGCCTGGTCGCGCTCTTCGTGCTGCTGCCCTGATCAGGGCGTGATGACGACCTTCAGCGCGAGGTTCGCCGCCGCGTTCGCGAAGACGTCGTAGGCCTCGTTGATCTGGTCGAACGTGAACGAGTGCGTGCCCATCTTCTCGGCCGGGATGCGCCCGGAGGCGACCATCTTCAGCAGGGTCGGGATGGACACGGTGTCGACGAGGCCCATGGTCAGCGTGACGTTGCTGATCCACATGTCCTGCATCGGCAGCTCGACCGGTGTGCCGTGGACGCCGATGTTCGCGATCGTCCCGCCCGGCCGGACCAGCGAGGCCGCGGTCAGCAGGGTCTCCGGGTAGCCGACGGCCTCGATGGCCACGTCGACGCCGAGCCCGTCGGTGAGCGCGACGACGTCGCCGACCGTCCCCGGCCCGACCTCGATCGCGTCGGTGGCGCCGAACTCGACGGCCTTCTCCAGGCGGAACTTGTTCGAGTCCACCGCGATGACCTTGGACGCGCCCCACAGGCCCGTCGTCAGCACCGCGGAGAGCCCGACCGCACCGGCGCCGACGACCGCGACCGTGTCGCCCGGGCGCACGCCGCCGGCCAGGACGCCGACCTCGTAGCCGGTGGGCAGCGAGTCGGCGAGGAAGATCGCCTGCTCGTCGGTGACGCCCTGCGGGATGGCGTAGAGCGACGTGTCCGCGTAGGGCACGCGGACGAGCTCGGCCTGGGTGCCGTCGATGAGGTGGCCGAAGATCCAGCCGATGCCGCCGACCGTCTGGCAGTGCGACGGCATGCCGCGCTGGCAGTACTCGCAGCGCCCGCACTTCGTGATCGCCGGGACGAGGACCCGGTCGCCGACCGAGAAGCCGCGCACGGCGTCGCCGACCGCGGTGACCGTGCCGACGGCCTCGTGGCCGAGGATGCGGCCGTCGGTGACCGCGGCGACGTCGCCCTGCAGGATGTGCAGGTCGGTGCCGCAGATCGTGGTCGTCTCGACCTTCACCACCACGTCCGTCGGCTCCTGGACCGTCGCGTCCGGGACGTCCTCCCAGGCCTTCTTGCCGGGGCCGTGGTACACCAGTGCCTTCATCGTCGCTCCCGTCGGTTCGCTCCGGCGGCCCGGCCGCCTCGCGGGGCCGCCGTGACCCGACGCTAGTGGCGTGGGACACACGGACCTGTCCCATCATGGGACGTCCCGAACGACGTCCGGCGCGGAGAAGTCGATCACTGACCCGCTTCCGGGACAGATGGCCTCCGGCCTCGTGAGTGTTCCGGGTCGCCCCGGCGACCCAGAACACTCACGTGGGCGAAGCCCCTCAGGCGATGTAGCTGATCCCGAACGCGTCGATCTTGCGGTAGAGCGAGGAGCGGGCGATCCCGAGCATCGCGGCGGCCTGGTAGCGGTTGCCGCGCGCCTCGTAGAGCGCCTGGATGATCGCGTCGGCCTGCGCGGTCTCGAGCATCGTCAGCCGCGGGCGGCTGGTGAAGCACAGGGCGGGCAGGTCGGGCGCCTGGATGACGCCGACCGGCTTGCGGGCGACGACGTAGCGCAGCACGTCCTCGAGCTCGTTGATGTTGCCCGGCCACGCGTAGCCCTCGAGCACGCGGATGACCTGGTGCGAGAGCCGCAGCGAGCGCCCGCCGCCGATCGCGCGCAGCACCGAGAGCGCGATGTCGGCGAGCTCGTCGGCGCGGTGGCGCAGCGGGGGGACGCGGACGGTCTCGTGGAAGTGGCGCAGCAGCAGGCCGTACGGGCGGCTCGCGTCGACCGACGTCGTGTCCAGGCACGCGACGACCACGGTGCTCGACGCGCGCGCCAGCAGCAGGCCGAGCTGCTCGTCGAGACGCCGCGCGGACAGCGGCGTGACGCCCTGCAGCCCGCGCAGGACCACGAGGTGCGGGCGCGACGGCGGCCGGTGCACGAGGCGTTCGAGCGGCTCGGCGGCGCGCACCCCGTCCTCGGCGGCGTCGAGGACGGTGACGGTCCCGTCCCGGTGCAGGCGGACGAACTGCTCGACGGCCAGCGTCCGCTTGCCGACCCCGGCCTCGCCGACGAGCACCTGGTGGCGGCGCTGCCCGAGGTTCGCGGCGAGCTCCTGGCGCGCGCGCAGCGACGGGGTGAGCAGGTCGCGGTTGGCGCGCACCCGGGCCTCGGCGTGGGCGCGCTCGTCGCCGCGCATGTCGGCGGCGAAGTCGCGCCGCGAGGTGGGTGCGACGTGCGAGCCCTGACGACGCCGCGCCTCCGCCTCGCGCCGGCCGCCCTCGTCGACCGCGGGCGAGCCGGCCACCACGCACCCGACGAGCCGCTCCCCGTGCCGGATCCCGGTCACCGCGACCTCCGCGCAGCCGCCCGAGGGCAGGTCGACGTGGTACGGGTCGTCGGGGCTCTCGAGCGCCAGGCCGGCGAGGGCGAGGTCGGCGAGGATCTGCTGGTCGGCGGGCGGGAGCCGGCGCGCGCCAGCGCCCAGCACCAGGTCGTCGCCGTCGGTCGCCACCACCCACGAGGCACCCTGCGCGGCCGCCGCGGCGAGGGCGTCGTGCACGGCGAGGATCCGCCCGCGCCGGGCCGCCGCGTCCTCGTCGCCGATCTCGCGGGCGAGCGTCCGGGCGAGCGGGAGGTCACGGACGGCGCCGTCCTCGGCGTGGCGGACCACGACGACGGCGAGGTCGCCCGCCTCGACGGGGGCCGCCGCGCCGGCGAGGACGCCGAGCGCGGGGTGCAGGTGCTCGGGTCCCTCGACCGCCGCGGCGACGCCGTCGTGCAGGGCGAGCGCGGCCGCGGTGGTGCCGACGACGTGCTCGGCGTGGGCGTACCCCGGCAGCACCCACAGGGCGTCGAGGATCTCGGCGAGCGCGGTGTCGCCGTCGCGGCGCACGAGCACCACGCCGTCGCCGTCGACGACGAGCACGCTGGCGTCGAGGTCCGGGTCGCGGGCGTGGACGCGGTCGACGACCCGGCGCGCCGCCGCCGTGCGCGGGCCGTCGTCGACGCCGATCAGCACCGCGGCCAGGCGCCCGGTGTCGACGCCCGCCGACCGCTCCCACGACGCGAGGACCTCGGGCCGCACGACGCCGCCCGCCACGGCGTCACGGCCGTCGCGCAGGAAGCGCCGCCGCGCGGCGTCCACCTCCCGCGCGTGGCCCACGCCACGACGGTAGACCGCCGACGGGGCCGGGCGAAGGGCTTCAGGCGCGCAGGGTCTCGCTCGGCGAGCAGCCGTAGCGCTCGCGGTAGGTCACCGAGAACCGGCCGGGGTGGGTGAAGTGCCAGCGTGCGGCGATGTCGGCGACGGTCTCGCCGCCGGTGCGCGCGTCGGCGGCGCGGAGCTCCTGGTGGGCGCGCGCGAGACGCACCTCGCGCAGGTGGGCGAGCGGGGTGGTGTCCCGCCAGCGCCGGAACGCCATCTGCAGGCCGCGCACCCCGAGGCCGGCGGCGGCCGCCACGTCGGCGACGTCGACGTCGTCGGCCGCGTGCTCCTCGAGGTAGGTGATCGCCCGCCGCAGCGTCGCCGGCTCGGGCGGGCGGCCCTGCTCGTCGGCCGGGACGCCGCCGAGCTCGTCGAGCACCTGCTCGGCGCAGGCCAGGACCGTCTCGGAGTGCCGGTGGGCGCGCTCGAGCAGCATCTCGAACGCCGCGTCCGGCGTGACCTGCTCCTGCCGCGCGAGCAGGGCGCGGGCGGCCACGACGACGTCGCGGGCGCGGGCCCCCGGGTCGCCGTCGGGCTGGTCCCGCACGGTCAGGAGGCGGCCGGCGAGACGCGCGACCTCGCCGGCCACGGCCCGCACCTCGGGGCCGAAGGCCGCGGGCGCGCCGGCCGCGAGCGTGAGCGTGCCGCCGACGGGGCCGAGCGGGAGCACGAGCAGCGACGCCGGGGCGCCGACGCTCTCGCGCCGCAGGACGGGCCAGCGGGTGTCGGAGGCGACGTCGTCGACGACGACGGGGACCCCGGAGCGGGCGGCCGTCGCCCGCGGACCCCGCCCGACGGCGTCGACGGCGGCGGCGGAGAGCTCACCCGCCGAGGACGTGACGGTGGTGCCGTGCCGGACCGGGACCGCGATCTCGACCCAGCGCACGGCGTCGGCGATGCACAGGGCGTGCCGGCACACGCGGGTCAGGTCGGGTACCGGGACCTGGTCGGCGTCGAGACGGAGCGGGCCGAGCCGGTGGGTGTGGTTCGGCGCCGGGGGAGCGGTCGAGTCCATCGCGGTCTCCTCAACGCGGGGGCGGCACGCAGCGCAGCGGAGGTGCCGCGCCGGAGGCCGGATACAGCGCAGGGGATCGTCGACCGCGTCTCGGGGCAGGGCGCAGCCGAACGACGGCTGGGACGTCAACCGATGGGCCGACAACCATAACGCGCACGACCGACCGTGCCTGCGCCTGATCGGGTCACCGCGCCGATACCCTCCCGCCATGCCCATCGGGACCGCCGCCGGCGACGGCGGCGACGCCCGCGTGCGGAGGGCCGGATGGCTGGTCACGGGCGCGGCGCTCGTCGTCGCGGCGGCGACGTTGCTGGTCGTCGGGCTCGTGCCGCCGAGCGCGGGACGCACCACCGCCGTGGTCGTCGCCGTCGTCCTCGCGTTCGTGCTCGCGGCGTGGCGCTCGGTGCGCGCCCGGCGGGACACCACGTCGGTCGACGGCCTGCGGCCGATCTCGAGCTGGCTCGCGGTCTTCGGCTGGGCGGTCACGATCTTCTCGTCGCTGGTGGCCCTCGCCGACCCGACCCACGGCGGCCGGGCGGTGGTCGCGGGACTGCTCGCGGGGTGCGTGCTGGTGCTGGTCGGGCGCGCGAGCGAGCACGTCGGCACCCGGTCCTGACCTGCGCTTCACTGGCCGCCCAGCCCCCGCGGTGCCACCCTGGGGCGACCATGACCGATGCACCCGCCGAGGAGGCCGCCGACGGCGCGCCCGTCGACGGGCGCGCCGCGCGCTGGGCCGGCCACCGCGAGGCCCGCCGGCTCGAGCTCGTCGACGCCGCGGTCGCCGCGATCGGCGAGCACGGCCCCGAGGTCACCACCGAGCAGATCGCCGCGCAGGCCGGCGTCTCGCGGCCCGGGCTCTACCGGCACTTCGAGGGCCGCGACGACCTGCAGAGCGCCATCGCCGCGCGCTCGGTCGAGCGGCTCGTCCACGAGCTCGAGCCGGTGTGGCGGCCGTCGGGACACCCGTTCGAGATGCTCGCGAAGGCGCTGCGCGCCCACCTCGGCTGGCTCGAGGCGAACGCCAACGTCTACCGCTACCTCAAGCGCACCTCGTTCGGCACCGGCGGCGAGTCCGCGACGACCAACGTCCGGGCGACGGTCGCCGAGCACGTCGCCGGGATGCTCGTCGACGGCTCGCTCGGGGCGGAGATCCCGCCGCCGGTCGCGCACCCGCTCGCCTTCGGGCTGGTGGGGATGGTCGACTCCGCGAGCTCCCACTGGCTCGACGACCCCCACGGCGCCTCCCGCGACCAGCTCGCGACGCAGCTGACCGAGGCGTGCTGGGCGGTCATCCGGGTGACGGTCGGGCCGCTGCCCACCGGTTGAGCGATGTGACGGGGATGATCGGACCCCTGACCGGGGGAACGGCGACGATGCGCGACGATGGAGGCCCCGCCGGAGAGAGGATCTCGAGGCATGGCGATGCGCCGTTCGTTCCCCACCGTCCTGTCCGACCGGCTGCCGGAGACGCGGGACTTCTACGTCGCGCTGCTCGGCTTCCGGGTCGCCTTCGACAGCGACTGGTACGTGGCGCTCACCCGCACCGACGGCCCGGACGAGGACGTGCACGAGCTCGCCATCTGGGCCGTCGGCCACGAGCTGGTGCCGCCGCCCTACCGGGCCGACCCGGCCGGCGTGATCCTCACGTTCATGGTCGACGACGTCGACGCGGTGCACGCCGAGGCCCGGCGGCTGCGCCTGCCGCTCGTCGCCCCGCCGCGCGACCTGTTCCACGGCCGGCGCCAGATGCTCGTCACCGACCCCAACGGCATGCTCGTGGAGATCTCGAGCCCGAGCACGCCGTCGCCGGCGTTCACCGCCGAGCTCGCACGCCGGGGCCGTGCCGCGGAGTCCCTCGGTTGACCGTGCCCGACGACCCCGAGGTGGGCGAGGAGCGCGCGCCCGGCCGGGATCGCGAGGCCAACCCCTTCACCGAGCTCCTCGGCGGCAAGGGGCAGGCGCTCGACGCGTCGGCGCCCGGCGTGGCGTTCGTCGCAGTCTGGCTCGTCGCCGACGCGCTGGCGTGGGCGCAGCCCATCCTCGTCGGCGGGATCGCCGCGGTCGTCGTGGCCGCCGGGATCGCCGCGTGGCGCTTGCGCCGGGGCGACCGCCCCCGCGCGGTCGCCGTCGGCCTGCTGCTCGCGGTGGGCGCGGCGCTGCTCGCGCTCTACACGGGGCGCGCCGAGGACTTCTTCCTGCCCCGCATCGTCGCCAACGCCGGCAGCCTCGTCGCCTGGCTCGTCTCGATCGCGATCCGGTGGCCGCTGCTGGGCGTCGTCGTGGGGACGCTCACAGGGCACCCCACGCTCTGGCGCCGCGACCCGGACCTCGTGCGCGGCTACTGCCGGGCGAGCTGGGTGTGGGTGGCGCAGTACGCGCTGCGTGTCGTGGTGTTCCTCGGGCTGTGGTGGGCCGAGCAGCCCGCCGCCCTGCTCGTCGCCCAGATCGTGCTGACGTGGCCGCTCGTCGTGGTGTGCATCGCAGCGTCCTGGCCGTTGGTTCGTTCGGCCCTGCCGCCCGGGCATCCGGGCCCACGGCGCCCCGTCGTCCCCGACGCCTGATCTGTTCGGCCTAGTCATTGCGACGTCCGGCCGCAACCGACTTGGGCCGCGGGTGAACGCTCTCACCGGCGGACAACGCGGGACGATGGTGGGCGTCGTCCGTTGTGGTCGGTGCGTCGACTGACGGCGCCCGACCTGTCCGTGCCACCCCGACCCGCGCCCCCGGGAGCCATGTCACCCGCGAACCCCGAAGAGAAGACCGCGTCCGCGTCCGCCGGCATCGGCCTGACCTTCCCGCAGATCATCGCCAGTGCGCTGGCGGCCGCCACCGCGGCGATCCTCGGGTCGTTCATGGGTGTGCTCGGCACCATCGGCGGCGCGGCTGTCGCCTCGATCATCAGTACCGTCGGTTCCGCGCTCTACCAGAAGTCGCTGGAAGTGACGCGTGACCGGGTGAAGGAACGGCTCGTCGTCGCCGGCCCGAACAACACCCGGATCGCCACGGCCGTCGGCAAGGTCGCGGGTGGTGCCGCCGGTGCTGCCGGCGCCCGGTCCGCGCAGGCTCCGGTGCAGCAGCCCGCTCCGCCCGGCCGGCCGCCCGTGGGCCCGCCCACGCCCGGACCCGGTGTCCCGGTGCCGCCGGGCCAGCGCCAGGTGCGCCCCGGCATGCCGCCGGCCGACCCGACACGCCGGGTGCCCGGCGCCGCGGGCCCGCCGACCGGACGTCCCGGGCAGCCGGGCCAGCCGGTGCACCCGGGCCGCGTGGCGCTGCGCCACGAGGGCGCCGACCCGACGCGCGTGCACGCGCGCGTCGACCCGAACGGCCCGGCGACCTCGCTCGCGCCCGGCGCTCCCGGGGCGCCCACCGAGGCACGCCCGACCGCGTTCATCCCGCAGAGCCGCCAGACGGGCACGCCCCCGGGCGGCGGTCCGACGGCGGTCATGGGCCAGCCGGGCCGCCCGACGGGGCCCGGTGGACCCGGTGGACCCGGTGGGCCGCCGCTCGGGCCCGACGACGCCGTCACCACGGTGGCGCCGCTCGAGCCGGAACCGGCCCGTCGCGGGATAAACTGGGCCGGCATGCTCGCCGCGCTCAAGGGCCTCGGGTGGAAGACCTGGGTGACCCTCGGCGGCGTCGCGGCGAGCGTGTTCGTCATCGCCCTGATCGCGACGTTCGGCGTCGAGACCGCGGCCGGGCACCCGCTCTCCGGCGGGTCGAGCGGCACGTCGGTGGGCAGCCTCTTCGGTCAGGAGACCGGCACGTCCGAGGCCACCACCGCGCCGTCCGACTCGTCGACCGAGGAGACGACCGCCCCGGACTCCACGACGACCTCGCGGACCCAGCAGGAGGAGCAGGGCGGGACCGGTGGCACCGGCACCCAGCAGCCCGACACCAGCACCTCGCAGCCGACCCGCTCCTCCCAGAGCGGCGGCCTGCCGAACCTCCTGCCGCGGGACTCGGGCAGCGGGTCCGGCGGGGGTTCCACCAACGGCTGAGATTCCTCCCCGGCTCCCACCGACGGCCGGACGGACGCTTTAGCGTTCGTCCGGCCGTCGGCGTCTGTGCCGACGAACGGGCGAGCTGGGGGTGGCGATGGGTCGGCTGGCGGCCCTGGTGCTCGTCGCGGTGGCCGGCGTGCTGCTGCTCGCCGGCCCGGCCCCCGCGGTGGCCGCACCGGCGTCCGCGCCGGCCGAGCTGGGGGCGGTCAAGGAGCGCCTCGACGCGCTCGCGGAGCGCCGCGGCGCGCCGTCGTCGGTGAGCGCCTGGTGGGTCGACCTCGCGGACCGGACGGTCGTGCTGGCGCTGAACGCGGCGCCGCGGGACTCGCGGACCGCCTCCTACGTCCAGGAGGCGCGCGAGGTCGACGCGTCGGTGCGGGTCGTCGAGGGCGTGGCGGCGCCGACCCCGCGCGCCGACCCGCCCGTCTACGACCTCGTCGGCGGCGACGCGATCCGCGTCAACGGGACGCGGTGCTCGCTCGCGTTCACGGCGACCAGCGAGTCGGGCGCGCCGCGGCTGATCACCGCCGGGCACTGCACCACCCGCGGCGGCGACGTCACGGGCGCCAACAACGCCCCGGTCGGGCCCGTGCGCAGCTCGGTGTTCGACCGCACCGGCGACTGGGGCGTCGTCGACGTCGGCCCCGGCTGGCGGGCGACGCCGTCGGTGGCCGCGGAGGGCTCCACGACCCGCTCGATCACGGGGACCGCGACCGCCCCGGTCGGCGCCACCGTCTGCCGCTCGGGCTCCACGACCGGCTGGCGCTGCGGGAAGGTCACCGCCGTCGACGTCACCGCCAACTACGCGGCGGGCCCCGTGCAGGGCCTCGTGCTCACCGACGCGTGCAGCGAGGGCGGCGACTCGGGAGGCCCGTTCGTGTCCGGCAGCTCGGCGCTCGGGCTGCTCTCCGGCGGCACCGGCGACTGCACGACGGCCGGCGGGACGAGCCTCTACCAGCCGATCGACGAGATCCTGGCGACCGAGAGGCTCAGGTTGTCGACGGCGGGCTGAGTCGCTCGCTGAGTCGTCGGGCCGCGTCCTCGGGGTCGTCGGCCTCGGTGATGGCCCGGACGACGACGACGCGCGTCGCGCCGGCCGCGAGGACCTCGTCGAGGCGAGCGTGGTCGATCCCGCCGATCGCGAACCAGGGCCGCGCGGGGGCCACGGCGGCGGTGGTGCGGACCAGGTCGAGGCCCGGCGCGGGGCGGCCCGGCTTGGTCGGCGTGGGCCAGCAGGGGCCGGTGCAGAAGTAGTCGGCGCCGGCCTCGGTGGCGCCCTCCGCGGCCTGGTCGGCGTCGTGGGTGGAGCGCCCGATGAGCACGTCGTCGCCCACCACGCGGCGCGCCCACGGCACGGGCAGGTCGTCCTGCCCGAGGTGCAGCACGTCGGCGTCGGCGGCGAGGGCGACGTCGGCGCGGTCGTTGACGGCGAGCAGCGCGCCGTGCCGGCGGGCCGCGTCGCCGAGGACCTCGAGCGCGGCGAGCTCCTCGCGGGCCTCCAGGCCCTTCTCGCGCAGCTGGATGACGTCGACACCCCCGCGCAGGGCGGCGTCGGCGAACGCGCCGAGGTCGCCGCGGGCGGCGCGGGCGTCGGTGCACAGGTAGAGCCGGGCCTCCTGCAGGCGCGCGCGGCGGTCGATCCTGGAGGCACTCACCGTGACGACGGTATCGCGTAGTTTCGGCGACCGTGCGGGACCGGCTCGTCGTCGTGGGGGCAGGGGCCGTGGGCTCCGCGGTCGCCTGGGCGGCGGCGCGCGAGGGGCTCGCGGGCGAGGTCGTGCTGGTCGACCCCGACCCGGGGTCCGGGGCCTCGCGCGTGGCCGGGGGCATGCTCGCGCCGATCAGCGAGGCGTGGCCCGGCGAGCGGGACGTGCTCGAGCTGGGGGCGGCGTCGCTGGCGGCGTGGCCGTCGTTCGCGTCCGCCGTGGCGTCGGACGCCGGGCGGCCGGTCGGGCTGCGGCGCGAGGGGACGCTGCAGGTGGCCGTGGACGCCGCGGACGTCGCCGACCTGGACCGCGTGGCCGCCCACCTCGGCGACTGGGGGCGTCCCGTCGAGCGGCTGACCGGTCGGGAGGTGCGGCGCCTGGAGCCGTCGCTGGGGCCGTCGGTGCGCGCGGGGCTGGCGGTGCCCGACGACCTGGCCGTCGACAACCGGGTGCTGCTCGGGGCGCTGGCGGCGGCGGGGTCGGCGGTCGGGGTCGTGACGTCGTCAGCCCGTGTGGTGGGGGTGCTCGACGACGGGGCGCGGGTGACGGGGGTGTCGTTCGCGTCCGGCGAGACGCTGGAGGCCGACCGCGTCGTCGTGGCCGCCGGGGCGTGGTCGGCGGGACTGCACCCGGCGCTCGAGGGGCGGGTGCGCCCGGTCAAGGGCGAGATCCTGCGGGTGCGGGCCCGCCGGTCGTCGCTGCCGCCGCCGTCACGGACCGTGCGCGCGTCGGTGAGCGGGCGGCCCGTGTACGCGGTGCCGCGCGACGAGGGCGGGCTGGTCGTCGGGGCGACGCAGTACGAGGCCGGCTTCGACCCGGACGTGCGCGTCGGCGGGGTGCGCGACCTCGTCGCCGACGTCGAGCGCGTGCTGCCGGGGATCGCCGACTACGCCCTCGAGGAGTCCGCCGCCTCGTTCCGTCCGGGCACCGACGACAACCTCCCGCTGCTCGGGCCCGTCGGGCCGTCCGGGCTGCTGGCGGCCACCGGGCACGGCCGCAACGGGATGCTGCTGGTGGCCCTGACGGTGGACGCGCTGGCGGCGGTGCTGCGCGGGGACCCGTTCCCGGACGTGGCGCGAGGGGCGGCGGCCGACCGGTCGGCCGCTGTGCGGGGCTGAGGTCCGCGCGTACGGTGGGAACCGGACACCACGGGAGCCCGGGCACGGGCTGAGAGGGAGCCAGCGGGGCTCCGACCGTCGAACCTGATCCGGGTCATGCCGGCGCAGGGAGGGAGGGGCAGCGATGAGCACCGTCTGGCTGAACGACGAGGCGCGCGAGGTCGGTCCGGGCACCACGATCGCCGCGCTCATGGCCGAGCACGGCGTCCCCGAGCGCGGGGTCGCGGTGGCGCTCGACGGCACGGTGGTGCCGCGCGCGAGCTGGGCGACGGTGGCGCTGCTCGAGGGCTCGCGCATCGAGGTCGTCACCGCGGTGCAGGGGGGCTGACCGTGGATCCGCTGGTGATCGGTGGCCGCAAGTTCTCGTCGCGCCTGATCTTGGGCACCGGGGGCGCCTCGGGGCTCGCGGTGCTGGAGCGCGCGCTCGTCGCGTCGGGCACCGAGCTGACGACGGTGGCCATGCGCCGCCTCGACGCGGGCGGCGGGCCCGGCGTGCTGGCGCTGCTGCAGCGCCTGGGCATCGAGGCCCTGCCCAACACCGCGGGGTGCCGGACGGCCGCCGAGGCGGTGCACACCGCGCGGATGGCGCGCGAGGCGCTCTCGACCGATCTCGTCAAGCTCGAGGTGATCGCCGACGAGCGCACCCTGCTGCCCGACCCGATCGAGCTCCTCGACGCCGCCGAGCAGCTCGTCGACGACGGCTTCACGGTCCTGCCGTACACGAACGACGACCCGGTGCTCTCCCAGAAGCTCGCCGACGCCGGCTGCGCGGCGGTGATGCCGCTGGGCGCGCCGATCGGCACCGGGCTGGGCATCCGCAACCCGCACAACATCGAGATGATCACCGCGTCCTCGCCCGTGCCCGTGGTGCTCGACGCGGGCATCGGCACGGCGTCGGAAGCCGCGCTGGCGATGGAGCTCGGCTGCGACGCGGTCCTCCTCGCCACCGCCGTCACCCGCGCGTCCGACCCGGAGGCGATGGCGACGGCCATGCGCCTGGGCGTGGAGGCGGGCCGCCTGGCCCACGGCGCCGGACGCATCCCGCGCCGGTACTGGGCCCAGGCGTCGAGCCCGGGCGTGGACGGGGGGTAGTGCGAGCGATGCGGCATCGCTGGCGTCTGGAGCCAGGCTCGCCACATCCTCGGTAGCGCGACACGCCGGGTGGGGCGTGGTCCGGGGTGTTGCAGCGTGGCGGCCACGCTGACACTCACCGTCAGGAAATCCGCCAGCTCGATTCACCCCAGTCCCGCGAGCGCGAGGCGTCCCGCGGCGAACATCGGCTCCGTGGAGCGCAGCGCCCGGCTGAGCACGAACGCACCCTCGAGCGCGCAGATGACCGCCGTGGCGCGGTCGCGGTCGCCGTCGAGCCGCTCGGTCAGCGCCTCGACCCACGCCGTGAAGACCTCGGCGGTGGCGCGGCGGAGGACGTCGTCGGTGCTCGCGACCTCAAGCGCGACGGTCGCGATCGGGCACGCGTCGGCGTAGTCGGTCTGCTCGAGCGTCTCGGCGGCTCCGGCGAACACCGCCCACACGGAGTCCGCGGTGGTCGACTGCTCGTCGTACGCGGCCATCACGAGCGCCTGGAAGTACGCACCGCTGGCGTGGATGACCTCCTCGCTCAGCTGCTGTTTCCCGCCGGGGAAGTGGTGGTAGAGCGAGCCGAAGGGCGCGCCGGCCTCGGCGACGACGGCCTTCAGCCCGGTGCCGGTGTAGCCCTGGCGCCGGAAGAGCTCCGCGGTGGCGAGGAGGATCCGGTCGCGGGTCGGGACCTTGTCCACCGCCCCACCCTATGCTCTCCTCTCACTAGAGCGTTCTACCTAATTCGGGAAGGTGAGCGGTATGGGCAGGTTGCTGACGGGGATCGGGCTCGGCGTCGCGGCGGGCCTCGGAGCACGGGCGCTGCTGCCCGTGGCGTTGCGCGCCAAGTTCACTGGCGACGTCACGAGGCTCAACGCCGGCGACCCGTCGTCGCTGCTCACCGCCTACGCCGACGACGCCGTGCTGCACTTCCCACAGGGCGAGCACCGCTTCGCCGGCCCGTGGCGGGGCAAGCCGGCGATCGAACGGTTCCTGCGGACGTTCGTCGCCTCGCGCATCCAGGGCCGGCTGCGCGAGATCGCGGTCAGCGGGCCGCCGTGGGCGCTGACGATCTGGGCGCGCTTCGACGACCACGCGGACGCCGCGGACGGCACCCGGCTCTACGAGAACCGCGCCGTGCTGGTGCTGCGCACGCGGTGGGGTCGCGTCGTCGACCACGAGGACTTCTTCGCCGACACCGAGCGCATCGCGGCCTTCGACCGGGCGCTGGCCGAGCGGGAGATCAGCGCCCTTCAGCCAGCGCCTTGAGGCGTGGCAGCGTCTTCTCGATGCCGCGCGCGTTGGCGGCCGGGAAGCCGCTGCGGTCGAGGAGGAACGGGACGAGGGCGGTCGACCAGTCGAAGGTCTCCGTGACCGTGGTGCCGCCCGTCGCGGTCGGCTCGAGCTCGTAGCGCCAGCGGTGGCGGTTGAAGTGCCGCCAGGCGATGCGCTTGTCCTCCTCGAACTCGACGACGGTGTTGGAGATCCGGTAGGGCAGCTTGATCCGCATGCCGACGCCGAACGTCGAGCCCAGCGAGAGCCGCGACGGCCCCGAGATCGACGACTGGACGGTGCCGGAGCCGTCGAAGTCGGGGTGCCGGCGCGGGTCCGCGAGGAGCGCGAACACCGTGCTCGGCGGTGCGTCGACCTCGATGGAGCGGGACACCTGGCGTTCCGTCACGCCCCGGCTCCTACCCGTTGCCGACCGGCGGGATTCATGATCGTGGGGGCTTTACCGACGTTCAGTGCCAGCGTGGCCGCCACGCTGACTCACCCCGTGCGTCGCGAGCTCCCGGCGTGTCGCGCGAGCGAGGCTGTGGCGATCCTGGCCCTATCGGCGTGCTGCATTGAATCGCCAGCAAGATGCCGCATCGCTCGTACCGGGTCTGCTCCGTTCAGCGCAGGGCGACGGGGAGGGCGTCGACGCCGTAGACGATCGACGTCGTGCGGAACGGCTGCTCCTCCAGCGTGCCGCCGTCCGGGGCCAGCGTGAGGTGCGGGAAGCGGCGCAGCAGGGCCGGGTAGGCCGTGCGCAGTTCCATCCTCGCGAGCTCCGCCCCGATGCAGCGGTGGATGCCGTGGCCGAAGGCCAGGTGCGGCGTCGGGGGCCGGCGGGGGTCGAAGCGCTCGGGGTCGGACACGAGGCGCGGGTCGCGGTCGGCGCCCGAGAGCGACACGAGCAGTCCGTCGCCCTTGCTGATCGCGACGCCGCCGAGGGTCATGTCCTCGGTCGCGAAGCGGGGGAACGCGATCTGGACGACGGTGAGGTAGCGCAGCAGCTCCTCGACGAACCCGTGGACGGCGCCGGGCTCGTCGCGCACGAGCGCGAAGCTGTCGGGGTCGCGCAGGAGCACCATGGCCCCGAGCGCGAGCATCGACGCCGAGGTCTCCAGCCCTCCGGTGAGCAGACCGTCGGCGAGCTCGGCGAGCTCGTCGGTGTCCAGCTCGTCGCCGTGGTCGCGGATCAGCTGGCCCAGCAGGCCCTCGCCGGGCTCGACGCGCTGGCGCTCGACGACGCCGCGCAGGTACTGCAGCGAGCCGGAGATGTTGTCGAAGACCGCGCCGGCCCCGCCGAACAGGTCGAACCGCGCGGTGGAGAGCGCCTGGAACTCGTCGCGCTCGTCGTAGGGGATGCCGAGCAGCTCGCAGATCGTCAGCGAGGGGATCGGCGTCGCGAAGTCGCGGACGAGGTCGACGGGCTCGCCCGCGGCCGCCAGCTCCTCCATGGCGTCGAGGCGGCCCTCGACGATCTCGGTGATCCGCGGGCCGAGGCGGGCCAGGCGCCGCGACGTGAACTCCGGGGTCAGCAGGCGCCGCAGCCGGGTGTGCTCCGGCGGGTCGGTGAAGCCCAGCCCGCCGGGGTTCTGGCCTTCCTTGACGCCGGCCTGCCCCACGAGGTGGCCGAAGTCGTTCGACAGTCCGCGCGTGCGGCCGAGGACGGCGCGCGCCTCCTCGTGCCCCGTGATCAGCCACGCCGTCACCCCGAAGGGCAGCGGGAAGTGCCGCACGGGGTTGTCCTCGCGGGCCTCGCGCAGCGCGGGCACGGGGTCGAGGACGTCGCGCCGCAAGGGCATCAGAGCGTGATCCGGCAGCAGCGTCACCGGGTCGAGGCCGCGTCGGCTGCGCCACGCGAGGTACTGGCGCGCCGCCCAGCCCACGACCCGTGACCGCAGTGCGGCCAGTCGTGAACGGTCCACCACCGTGTCCACTCTGCCCTCCCCGCACCGGACGCCGCCGCTCGGGGGCCGAGGCTAGGACGTCTGAGTGCCCGATGGACCCGGTGACGGGGGTGTGTCACCCCACCGTTCGTCGGGGTCGACCCTGGAGAGTCGCCCGGGGGTGGCTTCGGCGGCATCGTCCGGTTCGTCCGATAACGCCCCGGACGGTACGCCTCCGCCCGGTGCGCGCACGAGGGTCGGGGCCCGCAACCCGAGCCGGGCGAGCTCCAGCGCGGCGAGCCGGGAGAGCACGTGCGGGTCGCCGCGCCGCCACCCGATCGCGGCGTCCGGCACCCGCGCGAGCCGGCGCGGCGTGGCGTGGACCAGGGCGCGCAGGGCCAGCAGGTCGGCGTCGCCCACCCCGCCCGACAGGCCGTCGCGCAGGGCGAGGACCGCCCGCGCCGCGATCATCCAGCGCACCCGGAACCAGAGCCAGGCGGCGACCACGGGCACGATCGCGAGCAGGGCGACCGTCCACGCCGTGCCCGTGGCGAGCGCCTGGACCGCGGCGATCTGCTGGTCGCCCGCCGCGACGATGTCCTCCCCGGCCCGGGCGCCCCCGGACAGGGCGCGGGCCAGGTCCTCGCCGATGAACGGGACGCCGGACGCGGTGTCGGCGGCGCCGGAGAACGTGTCGCGCACCTGGGTACCCGCCGCGCCGATCTGGCGGCCGGGGCCCTGCAGGGTGAGCACCGCGTCGTGGAGCAGCACCGCGAGCGACGCGACGACCGCCACCCAGGCGAGCACCGCGACGTCGGCGACGAACTGGCGGGTGCGCCGGCGGGGGCGCTCGGCGTAGACCGGCCAGCCGGCCCGTGTCGGGCGCAGGACGGGGGCGTCAACAGGCACGCCGAGACTGTGCCCCCTGGGCGAGGGGGCGAACACGTGGGGCGGTAAGCGCGCGACAAGTCGACGACAAGCGGTGCGACCACGCTGGCGGCATCCGACGAGCAGCACGTGATCCCCAGGAGCCCGGCGTGACCATCGCCCCGCCCGAGACCGCCGCCGACCCCGTGTCCCCGACCGACCGCGACCTCGCCCCGCTGCGCGTCACCGACCGCGCGCTGCTCGCCGACGTGCGCCGCCTCGCGCGCCTCGCCGACGGCATCGCCGCGGGCACGGTGGCGCTCGGGGAACGGCGCGCGCTGGCCGTCGGCGACTGGGTCGAGCACGTCTGCGAGGCGATCCGCCACCGGCACGACGGCGAGGAGGCCGTGCTCTGGCCGGTGCTCACCCAGCACGCCGGGCGCACCCTCGACCTGTCGGGGCTGCGCGACGACCACGTCGCCCTGCGCGGCCTGCTCGGCGAGGTCCGGCGCGCCACCCGCGGGCTGGTCGGGGCCGTGGCGGTGCGCCCGATCGCGGTCGCCAGCGCCGAGGACTTCGCCCGCATCCGGCGCCTGGCCCGACTCCTCGGTGAGCTCGCCGACCTGCTCGACGAGCACCGCCGCGACGCCGAGCGCGAGCTGGGCGCCGTGCTGCGCGGGATGCCGCGCGCGGACTGGCTCCGTGCCGCCGGCGCCCTGCACGCCGGCGCGCCCGACCCGGCGTTCACCGCGGCCCGCGCCCACGCGACGGCCTCGTCCGACGACCTCGCCGCGGTCCACGCCGCCCTCGGTGGCCGCGGGCTCGCGGGCGTGCTGGCCCGGCGCTCCCTGCGCCGGCGCGAGCGGCTCGTCTTCGGTGACTAGTCGTTCGCAAGTGCCCCGTCCGATGCTCCCGCCGCGCCGATCACGAGGGTCGGCGCCGCCCCGAGGAGGAGCAACCGCCATGACCACCGCGACCCCGACCCGCCGCGACGACCTGCTCGGCATCACCCTCGGCCACCGCGCGATGTGCCGCGACAGCCGCCGTCTCGCCGACCTGGCGACGCGCATCGTCGCCGGCGCGGAGCGCGTGGACCGGACCCGCGCCGCGGCGATCGCGCGCTGGGTCGGGCGCCTCGCCGACGAGATCCATCACCACCACGAGGCCGAGGACGACGTTCTCTGGCCGGTGCTCGAGGCGCGTGCCGGCGACCGCGTCGACCTCGCCGCCCTGACCGACGACCACGCCGCCCTCGACCCGCTGCTCGCGCAGGTGCGCGCCGCGGCCGACGAGCTCGCGCAGGCGCCCGCCGACCCGTCGGTCGGGCGGGCCCTGGCCCGTCACCTCGGCGCGCTGGCCGACCTGCTCACCGAGCACATCGACGAGGAGGAGCGCGAGGTCTTCCCGATCATCCTGGCGCACGTCCCGCAGCACGAGTGGCACGCCGTCGAGGCCGCCGTGCGCGACCGTGGCGGCGACATGGGCTTCGCGCTGCCCCGCGTCGCCGACGCCGCGAGCCCCGACGAGATGGCCGACCTGCGCCGCATGGCCGGCCCGGTGCTCATGGTCCTGCTGCCGATCACCCGCTGGCGTCTGCGTCGTGCGGAGAAGCTGGTGTTCGGAGGCGCTCCGCGCACGTGAGTGTTATGGGTCGCCCTGACGACCCGGATCACTCACGTGCGCGCAGCGCATCGTCGATCGCCCACAGCGGGGAGACCGGGCCGACGCCGGCGCCGAGGGGGTAGGACTCGGCGACGGCGCGGCGGATGTAGCGCTCGGCGGCCGCGACGGCGTCGGGCATGGCGGCGCCCCGGGCCAGCCCGGCGCAGACCGCGCTGGCCAGGGCGTCGCCGGCGCCGTGGACGTGCGGGGTGTCGATGCGGGGGCCGGCGAACTCCCAGGTCTGCTCGCCGTCGAAGAGCAGGTCGATCACCTCGGGCGACCCGCGCAGGTGCCCGCCCTTGACCAGCACGTACCGCGGCCCGAGCGCGTACAGGGCCTCCGCGGCCTCGCGGGCCGAGGCGGTGTCGGTGACGGTGACCCCGACGAGCAGGCGCACCTCGTCGAGGTTCGGCGTCGCGAGCGCCGCGCGCGGGAAGAGCCGGCTGCGGATCGCCTCCATCGCGTCCTCGGCGAGCAGCGGCTCGCCGGCCATGGACGCCGCGACGGGGTCGACGACGAACGGCACGCGGTCCTCGTCCCGCCCGATCCCGACCTCGTCGACGACGTCGGCGACCGCGTCGATGATCTCCCGCGAGGCGAGCATCCCGGTCTTCGCCGCGCCCACCCCGATGTCGGTGACGACGGCCCGGACCTGCGCCGCGACGGTGTCCGCCGGCACGAGGTGCACCCCGGAGACGCCGAGCGAGTTCTGCACGGTGACCGCGGTGACCGCGACGCAGCCGTGCACCCCGCACGCGGTCATGGCCCGCAGGTCGGCCTCGAGCCCGGCGGCGCCGCCCGAGTCGGAACCGGCGATCGTCAGCGCGCGCGGTGGGGTCTCGGCCATGGATGGGCTCCGCCCTCGTGAGTGGTTCGGGTTGCCAGGACGACCCATATCACTCACGTGGGCGGAGCCCATCGCGCCACCGACCACAGCGACGACACCGGGCCGTGGCCGGCGCCGAGCGGGTAGGCGTGGTCGACGGCGCGGGTGATGTAGGCCTTGCCGAGCGCCACCGCGTCGACCAGCGCCATCCCGCGCGCCAGGCCGGCCGTGATCGACGACGCCAGCGAGTCCCCGCCGCCGTGGCTGTGCTCGGTCTCCCGCCGCGGCGAGGTGAACCGGTGCTCGGCGCCGTCGGCGGTCACGAGCAGGTCCGTGACCTCGGGCGACCCCACCAGGTGCCCGCCCTTGACCAGCGCCGCGCCGGCCCCGAGGTCGAGCAGCGCGCGGGCCGCCGCGCGCGCCGTGTCGTCGTCGACGACGTCGACCCCGACCAGCAGGCGCACCTCGTCGAGGTTCGGCGTGACGAGCGTGGCGCGCGGGATCAGCAGGGTGCGCACGGCGTCCAGCGCGTCCGGCGCCAGCAGGGGATGCCCGTGCATCGACGCCGCGACGGGGTCGACGACGAACGGGATGCGCGTCCCGATCCCGACCTCGTCGCCGGCCTCCACCACCGCGGCGATGATCTCGGTCGAGGCGAGCATGCCGGTCTTGGCGGCGTCGACGCCCATGTCGCCGGCGACCGCGCGGATCTGCGCGGCGACGACGTCGGGCGGGATCGCGTGGAAGCCCTCGACGCCGACGGAGTTCTGCACGGTGACCGCGGCGACCGCGACCGCCCCGTGCACCCCGCAGGCGGTGAAGGCCCGGACGTCGGCGGTGAGCCCGGCGCCGCCGCCGGAGTCGGTACCGGCGATCGCGAGGGCGACGGGCGGGGTGGGGGCGTCCACGGGCGTTCCTCCCAGGCCGGCATGACCCGGCCGGTCCAGCGGTCGGCAGCTCCCTGCCCTCTCAGCCCCGTCCGGGGCTCCCGCGCGATCGATCGGCGCGGAACCTAACCGCGCGCGTCGAGGGGCAGCAACTCGCGGTCGGCCACGACCCGGTCCCGCCACGGCCCGGCGTCCCCGACGACGGTCAGCGCCCGCTCCAGGTGCGCCGCGACGGCGTCGTCGCCGTGGCCGAGCACCCGCGCGAGGCGCGCGAGCACGAGGTCGATGGGCGCGAACGCGAGGATGCCGGTGACCGACAGGCCCCACCGGCCCGCGAACGGCTCGAGCGCGGCGTACGCGGGCGCCGCACGCTCCCGGTCGCCGAGACGCGCCGCGACCAGGCCCTGCACGGTGAGCAGGCCGCCCCAGCTCCAGTCCCGCGGCACCGGCAGGCCCTGCGCCCACAGCGACCGCGCCTCGTCCTCGCGGCCGGCGTCGAGCAGCGCGAGCGCGAGCAGGTCGTGCACGTAGCGGGGGAAGGCGCCGTCGATCCGCTGCAGCGCGGGCAGGGTCGGCGCGGTGTCGCCGCGGGCCAGGGCGAGCGTGAACCGCGCGACCTCGACGAGCACGGCGGCGTGCGGCACCCCGGCGGCGGCGAGGCGCCCGCCCTCCTCGGCGTAGGTCCGTTCGGCGAGGTCGTCGCGGCCGCCGGTGAGCGCGAGCATCGCGTCGTGCAGGCCGACGAAGGCCAGCGTCATCTCGAGCTGCCCGTCGGTCGCGGCGGCGAGGGCGGCGTCGGCGTGGTGGCGGGCGGCGGCCAGGTCGTCGCGGACCACCGCGGCGCAGAAGAGCACGTGGTGGGCCTCGGCGCGATGATCGGCGTGCCCGCCGACCTGCGCGGCCGCGAGCATCTCGCGCCCGACCGGCTCGATCTGCGTCCACCGCTCCGGCTGCGAGTTGACGAGGAAGACGGTGTTGAGCGCGGTGCACAGCAGCCGGGTGGGGCCCGACGCCCGCGCCCGGGTCAGGGCCTCGTCGGCGAGCGCCGCGGCGCGGGCGGGCTCGAGGAACTCGACCTCGCGGGCGTACGCGAGGAGCAGCCGGGTGCGCATCTCGTCGTCGGGGCGGTCCGCCAGCAGCTCGGCGAACAGCGGCGCCATCCGCCCGCCCGTCCCGCGCACCGGCCACGGCATCGGCGCGTCGAGGCTGGTCAGGGCCCGGGCGAGGAGCTCGGGGTCGCCGGTCGCGCGCGCGGCCTCGACGGCCAGACCGCGCTCGGTGTGGGCGTGCTCGCCCGCCCCCGAGGCGGCGAGCGCGGCGACGAGGGCGCAGCGGAGCGGCACCACCGCCGGCCCGTCGGGTGCCAGGGCCAGCGCCCCCCGGCACAGGGCGACCGCCGACCGGAACGCCCCGCGCGCCATCGCGGCGTCGGCGGCCCGCGCGACGTGGGCGAGCATCCGCTCCGGGGCGACGCGGTCGCCGGCGGCGAGGGCGTGGTGGGCGAGGGCAGCGGGGGGCGCGGGCCCGGCCACGCCGGCTTCCAGGACGTCGAGGATCCGCGCGTGCCGCCGCGCCCGGCGCAGGCGCGGGACCTCGTCGGCGACGACCTCGCGCCAGAGGTCGTGGACGAAACGCACCGCGCGCGCCCCGTCGTCCTCGCCGATCACGCCGGCCTCGACGGCCGCCTCGAGCCCGTCGAGCACCTCCTCCTCGACCTCGCCGACCGTGCGGCCCGCGACGGCCGCCTCCACGGCGAGCACGAGGTCGACGTCCGCGGAGCGCCCGAGCAGCGCCACGTGCGCCAGGGCGGCCCGCGAGCGCCCGGGCAGCTCGCGCAGGCGCCGGCGCAGGACGTCGCGGACCCCGGCGGGCAGCCCGTCCTCGCCGGTCGTCGCGGCCAGGCGGGCGACCTCGCGGACGAACAGCGGGTTGCCGCCGGTGCGGTCGGCGACGGCGGCCGCGGTGGCGGCGTCGGTGCGCAGCCCGTGCCGCGCGAGCAGGGTCCCGACGGCGTCGGCGGCGAGCCCGCCGAGCGCCAGGCGGTCGGTCACGACGGTCGCGAGCGCGGCCCACGTCGCGTGCAGGGCGGCGGTGTCCTCCTCGCTGCGGTGGGTGCCGACGACGAGCAGCCCGGCGCCCGCGCCCGTCGCGACCATGCGCAGCAGGCGCAGGGTCTCGTCGTCGGCGCGGTGCAGGTCGTCGAGGGTGACGAGGACGGGCGCGCGGTCGCCCAGCGCGTCGAGGACGGCCCGGCCGCGGGCGAACGGGCTCTCGGTGTCGGCCTCGGTGACGCCCAGGTCGCGCAGCACCTCGGTCCACGGCCAGGCCGGCGGCGCGCCGTCGACCTCGGGGCAGCGCCCGCGCGCGACCGTCCAGCCCGCCCGGGCCCGGTTCTCGGCGACGGCGTCGACCAGCGTCGTCTTGCCCGACCCGGCCTCGCCGGCGACGAGCACCAGCTCCACCGCGCCCGCCGCGACGCGTGTCGCGGCCGCGTCGCAGCGGGCGAGCTCGGCGTCGCGGCCCAGCGGTCGCGCCGCCGCCGGGGCGGGGGCCTCGGGCGTCAGGATCGCGGTCTCGAGGCGGACGAGCGCCGGGCCGGGGTCGAGGCCGAGCTCGTCACGCAGGTGCCCGCGGGTGCGGCGCAGCAGCTCGAGGGCCTCGGGGGCACGCCCGCCGCGGTGCAGGGCGGTGGCGAGCAGGCGCACGCCCTCCTCGCGCAGCGGGTGGTCGTGGACGTGGCCCTCGAGCAGCGGGACGACGTCGCCGTGCCGGCCCAGCGCGAGCTCGGCGGCCGCGAGGCGCTCACGGGCGGTGCGGACCAGCTCGTCGAGCCGGGCGGCCTCGGGGCGCACCCAGGGCTCGTCGGCGAACTCGGCGTAGGCCGGGCCGCGGCGCACCGCGAGGGCCTCGCGCAGGAGGACGGCGGCGCGCTCGGGCTCCGCGGTGCGGGCGGCGTCGACGAGGCGGGTCAGGCGCGCCGCGTCGAGGCCGTCCGGGTCGGGCAGGCGCAGCGCGTAGCCGGGGGCGGCGGTGACGAGGACCTGCGGCGGCGTCCGCGGCGCCCGCCCCGGCTCCAGGGCCCGGCGCAGGTGCGACACGTGCACCTGCAGCGACGCGAGCGCGTTGGGTCCCGGACGCCCGCCGGCCAGGTCGTCGACGAGGCGGTCGGCGGTGACGACCTCCCCGCCCGCGACGGCCAGCCGGGCGAGCACGGCGCGGCGGGCCGGTCCGCCCAGCTCGACGGGCGCGCCGTCGACCGTGGCGCGCAGCGGGCCGAGCACCCCGATCTCTACCCCCACCGGCCGAGGGTAGATCGCTCCTCCGGCGGCGGCAGGGTCACCCGGGTGGGTCAGCCGCCCGTCGGCGGACGGACTCCGGTCACGTGCTCTCGGTGAGCTCCGCGGGCACGGCGATGACGTCGACCATCGCCTCGCCGCGCAGCACCGTCACCGGCATCGTGCGCCCGACGGACGGCGCGAACAGGCGGCGCTGCAGGCCCTGGGCGTCGCTGACCGGCTCGCGGTCGGCGGACACGACGAGGTCGCCGGCGTGCAGTCCGGCGCGCGCGGCGGGGCTGCCGGGCACGACCTCGGCCACGCGCAGGCCCTTCGGGCGTCCCAGCCGGGCGGCGACGTCGGCGGGCAGGGGCGCGGGCGCCCCGACGAGCCCGAGATACCCGCGGCGGACCCGGCCGTCGGCGCGCAGGGCCTCGAGGATGCGCCGGGTGGTGTCCGTGACCGGGACGGCCAGGCCCAGCCCGACCCCGGCGACCGCGGTGTTGATGCCGACCACCCGCCCGGACGCGTCGGCGAGCGCGCCGCCGGAGTTGCCGGGGTTGAGCGCGGCGTCGGTCTGGATGACGTCCTCGACCACCCGGCTCGCCCGGCCGCTGCGCACGGGCAGGGCGCGGCCGAGCCCGCTGACGACGCCGGCCGTGACCGACCCGGCGAGCCCCAGCGGGTTGCCGACCGCCACCACGAGCTGCCCGACCACCAGCTCGCCGGCGTCGCCGAGGGGCAGCGGCGGCGGCGTGGGGTCGCGGGTCGTCAGGACCGCGAGGTCGGAGAGCGGGTCGGTGCCGCGCACCGTGACCCGCCCCTCCGTGCCGTCGGCGTAGGCGACCTCGCCGTCGCGGTTGCCGGCGACGACGTGGGCGTTGGTGACCAGGACACCGTCGTCGACGACCACCGCCGACCCGCTGCCCCGGCCGGCGCGCACCGCGGCGACCGACGGGCCCACGGCGGCCGCGACCGTGCTCACGGTGCGGGAGTAGGCGTCGAGCTCGTCCATGCCTCGTGCTTACACCGTTGCACCAGGCTTGGCCGCGGTGTCCGCTGTGGGCGGAACGGGCTCAGTGGCCGAACGGGTCCGGGTCGACGCCCGGCATCCAGGAGTTGCCCGGGACGCCCCAGCCGTGGTCACGGACGGCGCGCTTCGCGGCGCGGCGGTGCCGGCCCACGAGACGGTCGAGGTAGAGGTGGCCGTCGAGGTGGTCGGTCTCGTGCTGCAGGCAGCGGGCGAGGTAGCCCGTGCCCGTCACGACGATCTCCGTGCCCTCGACGTCGACCCCGCGCACCTCGGCCCACTCCGCCCGGCCCGTCGGGAAGGCCTCGCCCGGCACCGACAGGCAGCCCTCCTCGTCCTCGTCGGGGTCGGGCATCGTCCCCGTGGGCGCGTCGGCGGTCAGGACGGGGTTGACGACGACGCCGCGGCGCCGCTCCCCGTCCAGCTCCGGGTCGGGGCAGTCGTAGACGAACACGCGCCGGTCGTCGCCGATCTGGTTCGCGGCCAGCCCGACGCCGTTGGCCGCGTCCATCGTCTCGTAGAGGTCCTCGACAAGGGTGCGCAGCGCGTCCCCGCCGTACTCCTCGGGGGTCACGGGGCGGGTCGGCCGGTGCAGCACCGGGTCGCCGACGATGACGACGGGCCTGACGGTCACGGCCGCACCGTAGTGCGCCGGAGTTCGTCGGCTTCCCACGCGTGGAGCCCCGCGCTGTCGGGGCGCCGTGATTGAATGGAGGAGCCCGAATGACAGGCGTGTCATTCGAGGCGGGCGGGACGCCGTGGTGGGCTGGAGGCGAGAAGCGTGGCGGACGCGGTTCGGGTGCACCCCCCGCAGGAGGAGCCGTCGGACGGGCTCGACCGTCGCGACCGCGAGATCCTCGCGTTCGAGCGCCAGTGGTGGAAGTACGCGGGCGCCAAGGAGCAGGCGATCCGCGAGCTCTTCGACATGTCCGCCACCCGCTACTACCAGGTGCTCAACGCCCTGGTCGACCGGCCGGAGGCCCTCGCGGCCGACCCCATGCTCGTGAAACGCCTGAGGCGCCTGAGACAGAGTCGCCAGCGGGCCCGTGCGGCGCGTCGCCTCGGTGTGGAGCCTCGTTGATGGTCTCCTGACTCCCTGACGCGGCATTCCGCCGAGCGAGCAGGGAAGCGGACGACGGTCCGCCGAGGGGAGCACGTCATGACTGGGCCCGGGTCCGCCGACGCTTCGCGGATGCGCATCGCGGGCATCGTCATGCTCGCGATCGCCGGTGTGGCCGCCGTGGTCGGCCTGCTCGCCCTCGGGGGTGAGGGGCCCTCGAGCCCCACGGCCGCCCCCGCGAGCCCGGCGGCGCCGCTGCCCGGCGCGACCGGCAACGGCTCGCCCGCCCCGGCGCCCGCACCCGCCCCGAACCAGGCCGGTGTCCCCGGCAACGGTCTGCCCGGCGGCCCCGTGCCCCCCGGCGGGCCGGTCCCGCCCGGGGGTCAGCCCGGCGTGGGCGGCCCGGGTGCCCCGGGTGGCGCACCCGGTGGCGGGCCTGCCGTCGGCGCGCCGATCGTGCCCGGCGGCGGTGCCGGCGGCGGCGGTGCCGTGGCGGGTGGCTCCGGCGGGTCCGGTGGCGGCTCCGGCGGGGGCGGCGGCGTGGACTCCGCGGTCGCGGTGCGGGTCTTCAACAACTCGACGATCCAGGGCCTCGCCGACCGCGCGGCCGCCGAGATGCGCGCCGACGGCTGGAACGTCGTCGAGGTCGGCAACTACCCGAACGGCGTCATCCCCGAGAGCACCGTCTACTACCGCCCCGGCACCGGCGAGCAGGGCGCCGCCGACGCCATCGCGGGCCAGTTCGGGCTCCGCTCGATGCCCCGGTTCGACGGCATCGCGAACGCCTCGCCCGGCGTCATCGTCATCGCGACGAACAACTGGGGCCAGAACCGGGGCTAGTTCTCCCCCGCGTAGGCCTCCAGCTCCGCCAGCTGGCGCGGGTCCAGCGACGGCTTGACGGCGTCGCGGGCGGTCGCCAGGTCGCTCGCCGTGACCTCCGTCGACTCCAGCGACGTGCGCATCGCCGTCAGCGCCGCCTCGCGGATCAGCGCCGCGCAGTCGGCGGCCGAGTAGCGCTCGAGGTCCTCGGCCAGCGCGTCGAGGTCGACGTCGTCGGCGAGCGGGGTGTCGCGGGACGAGGCGCGCAGGATGTCCGCACGTGCCGCGGCGTCCGGCGGCGGCACGTACACGCGGCGCTCGAGGCGCCCGGGCCGCAGCAGCGCCGGGTCGATGAGCTCGGGGCGGTTGGTGGCGCCGAGGACCACGACGTCGCGCAGCGGCTCGGCGCCGTCGAGCTCGGTGAGCAGGGCGGCGACGACCCGGTCCGAGACGCCGGCGTCGGTCGAGCCGCCCCGGCGCGGTGCGAGCGCGTCGATCTCGTCGAGGAACACCAGCGCCGGCGCGGCCGCCGCGGCCCGGCGGAACAGCGTGCGCACGGCCCGCTCGGACTCGCCGACGAACTTGTCGAGCACCTCCGCGCCCTTGACCACGAAGACGTTCAGCGAGCCGGTGCCCGCGAGCGCGCGCACGAGGAACGTCTTCCCACACCCCGGCGGGCCGTAGAGCAGCACGCCGCGCGGCGGCGAGACCCCGAGGCGCGCGAACGAGTCGGGGTAGCGCAGCGGCCACAGGATCGTCTCGGTGAGCGCCTGCTTGGTCTCGACCATGTCGCCGACCCGGTCGAGCGTCAGCCCACCCGAGGACAGCGTCTGCGACCCCGACGACAGCGAGGCCGGGCGCACCGAGGACACGGCGCCGAGGAGGTCGTCGGTGGTCAGCGACGGGTCACCCTCGTCGTCACCCACCCGCAGCGCCGCCCGGACGGCCGCCTCGCGGCGCAGCGCGACCAGGTCGCCGGCCACGAACCCCGGGGTCCGCGCGCCGACCGAGGCCAGGTCGACGTCCTTGGCCAGCGGCACCCCGCGCAGCAGCACCCGCAGCAGCTCGGCGCGGTCGCGGTCGCCGGGGGCGGGCAGCGTGAGCTCGCGGTCGACGAGGTCGGCGCCCCGCAGCCGCGGGTCCAGCGCCTCCGCCCGCGAGGACGTGACCACCAGCGCCGTGCCCGACGTCCCCGCGGCCCGGCGCAGCGCCTCGAGCACCAGCGTCGAGAGCGGCGGCGGGTCGGTGGCGGGCAGCAGCACCTCGGCGTCGGTCAGGAGCAGCACCGTCGGCGCGTGCGCGGTCGCGTCGTCGACGGCCTCCCGCACGCGCGCCGCGGCCGCGCCGGCCTCGATCGCGGCGACCTCGGGGGCGGGCAGGCACACCACCCGCGCCTCGGCCTCGGCGGACACCGCCCGCACGAGCGTCGTCTTCCCGACGCCCTCGGGGCCGCTGACCAGCACCCCGAGGCGCGGCGCGGCACCGAGGCGCTCGAGCAGCTCGGGGCGCTTGAACACGAGGTCGAACCACTCGCCGAGGCGGCGGGCGGGCTCGGCCTGGCCGACGAGGTCGCCGACGGCGACCGCGGGTTCCTCGACGGAGGGGGCGGGTGCCGTCACCGGTGCCGGGGCCGGGGCGACCGCCGACGTGGCCGGCGCCGGCGCCGCCCCCGTGCTCGCCCCGTTCCGCCAGCGCACGACCGTCGTCGGCGCGACGACCAGCGCCGATGCGGGGTCGGCGCCGCTCGGCGGTTCGGCGGCGGTCACGGTGACGAGCTCGGTGGTCCAGGTGCCGCCCAGCGCGGCGGCGAGACCGCGGCGCGCGCCCGCGGCGTCGGCGCCGGGGATCGGGCTGAGGTCCTGGGGCAGCAGCGAGAGCGTGTCGCCGGAGAGCAGGACCTTGCCGGTCAGGGCCAGGCGCAGCGTCTCCGGGGCGAGCGCGGCGGTGGCGAGGCGGGAGCCGGAGACCTCGACCTGGCGCGCGACGGCGACCGGCGCGGCGGCCACGCCGACCGTCGACCCGTCGACGACGCCCGCGTTGACCATGGTCGTCTCGTCGAGCACCGCCGTCCCGGGCGCGGCGGGGGCGGCGGCCGGGGCGACGAGCGCGGCCGTGGCCCGCACGCCCGTCACGCGCACGGCGTCCCAGGCCTCGAGGCCCAGCGCGGTGATCACCTCGGGGTGCAGGCGCACGACGCCGCGGCGCGCGTCGCCCGCCGAGGTGCCCAGGCGGGCGAGGAGGTCGACGCCGACCGGGGCGCTCACCGCTCGTCCCGGTGCCGGCGCAGCCCGAGCCGGCGCGAGCCGCGGGGGCGGGGACGGCGGTCGTCTCCGGTGCCGTTGCGCTGCACCGGACGGTCCCGGCGCTCCGTGGGGCGCTCCACGGGCCCCGGAGGCGGCAGGGGAGCGGTCGGGTCGCCGCCGTGGCGGTCGCGGTCACGCCCGATGTTGCGCGCGGCGCTGCCCGCCCGCTGCGCGGCACCGGCGACGCGGCGGCGCAGGTTGCGGCGCGGCGGCGCGAGCCCGAGGCGGCGGTGGGCGCGGCGCACGGCCCGGCGCTGGCGCGGGGGCACGTGCCAGACCTCGGGGTGGCGGCCCAGCCAGCGGTAGCGGTTGGCCGCCCACGGGATGTGCAGCAGGTAGGCCCCGACGGCCACGGCGTAGACGACGAACGGGAACGTCACCAGCGCGGCCGCCGCGAACGCGACCGCGACCAGCAACGGCGCGACGAGCGACGGCGGCACCCGGACGCTCTTGAGCGAGGCGGTCGGCACCCGGCTGATCATCAGCGTCCCGACCATGATCGTCCACACGGCGACGACGACCGGCTGCGACCAGAACCCCGGCCCGAGCTGGACCTCGAGGGCCATCGGTGCCAGCGCGACCAGCGCGCCCGCCGGCGACGGGACGCCGACGAAGAACTCGCCCGCGTACGGCGGGGCCTCCTCGTCGTCGGAGAGCGTGTTGAAGCGGGCGAGGCGCAGCGCGGCCGACACCACGAGCACCAGCGCGACCACCCAGCCGATCCGGATGTCGTGCAGCGACCACAGGAAGAGGATCAGCGCGGGGGAGACGCCGAACGACACGCAGTCGGACAGGGAGTCGAGCTCCGCGCCCATCTTGCTGGTCGCGTCGAGCAGCCGGGCGAGCCGGCCGTCGAGCGCGTCGAAGACGGCGGCGAGGGCGATGCACGCCAGCGCCGCGATCCGGTTCTCCGCGAGCATGAACTGCACCCCGGAGAGCCCGGAGCACAGCGCGAGGACGGTGACGGCGTTCGGCAGCAGCCGCACGCCGCGCCCACCGGTGCGCCCCTCCGCGGTCTCGGGGTTCATCGCGGGTCCGGTAGATCGGCCAGCACCGTCTCCCCGCCGACCGCCCGCTGCCCGGGCTCGACGTGGACGGTGCTGCCCGGGGGCAGGAGCAGGTCGACCCGCGAACCGAAGCGGATGAGCCCGTAGACCTCGCCGGCGCGGACCTCGTCGCCGGGCGCGGCGTCGCAGACGATCCGGCGCGCGACGAGCCCGGCGATCTGCAGGACCGCGAGGTCGTGGCCGTCCGTGCCGTGCACCCACAGCGCCGTGCGGGCGTTGGTGTCGCTCGCCGCGGGGAGGTCGGCGGACAGGTAGCTGCCGGGACGGTGCTCGACGGCCTGGACCTGGCCGTCGACGGGGACGCGCTGGACGTGCACGTCGTAGACCGAGAGGAAGACGCTGACCCGCGGGCGCGGGCCGGGCGGCAGGCCGCGGGCGACGAGGTCCTCGGGCGGCTCGGCGGTGTCGACGAGGCTCACGGTGCCGTCGGCGGGCGCCACCGCGATGCCGGCGCGGCGCGGCGTCGTGCGCTGCGGCGAGCGGAAGAACGCGGCGACCCCGGCCGTGACGGCCAGCGCCCCGAACGTCCCGCGGCCCCGCAGCGCCCGGACCCCGAACGCGGCGGCGGCGACCGCGCCGATCACGGGGGCGCCACCGGGGTGCAGCGGGGGAATCGTGTCGCGGACGAGGGCGAGGGCGTGGCGCACCGTGCCGCCGGGTCCCGTGGGGACCTCCGGTCGGTCGGCGTGCTGGGCGGGGGACTGGTCGGAGTTGACCATCGTCGGTACGGATCCCTCTCCTCGACGGCGCGCGACCGGAAACCTATCGGCCGAGCCGGAGGTGGGACGAGGTGGGAAGGCCCCGGGATGGGGCCGGGGCCGCCAACCCCCGAGTCGGCGACCCCGGCCGGGAACCGCTCGTCCGCTCCCCAGCGACAAGCGGTTGGTCCTGTGACGGGCCCACCCGGACGATGTCTGGACACACCTGGAGCGGGGTCCATGACACCTGTCACACATGGTGCCCGATGTCGCGCGACTGCGGAAGTCCGAGTCGCCCCAACGGTCCAACAGGACCCCTCGACGGGACGCTCGACCGGGCCTCGACGTGGCTCCATCGAGGCACGCGGAGATCACCCGTCCAGGAGCCAGACCTCGACGCTCTCGCCCGCCTCCACGCGCGTGACCTGCGCGTCCACGAGGAACAGGCAGTCGGCCCGGGCCAGCGCGGCGAGCAGGTGCGACCCCGCCGCGCCGACGGGCGCGACGGTGCCCGCGACGGCGTCGATCCGCCCCCGTCGGAACTGCGCGCGGCCCGCCGGGGAGTCCAGCCCCTCGGCGAGGCGCGCCCGCACCCGCGCGCGACCGGGCTGCGGGTGCCCCATGGCGCGGCGCAGCGCGGGGCGCACGAACACCTCGAACGAGACCAGCGAGCTCACCGGGTTGCCCGGCAGTGTCACCACCGCGACCTCGCCGAGCGGGCCGGTGTGGTACCCGGCGCCCTGCGGCATCCCGGGCTGCATCGCCACCTTGGAGAACGTGACGCCGCGGCCCTCTCGACGGTCCGGCTCCGCTCCGCTGCGCGTCCGGGAGAAGGCGTCCTTGACCACCTCGTAGGCGCCCGCGCTCACCCCGCCCGAGGTGAGGACGAGGTCGACGGGGTCGTCGGCGCGCGCCGCGAGGGCCTCGTCGAGGGTGCGCGTGAACTGCTCGACGTCGTCGGGGACGAAGCGCAGCAGCTCGGCCCGGGCGCCCGCGTCGTCGACCGCCGCCGCGAGCATCGGGCCGTTCGACTCGTGGATCTGGCCGTGGCGCAGCGGCTCGCCCGGCGCGACGAGCTCCGAGCCCGTGGACAGGACGAGGACCCGCGGCCGGCGGCGGACCGGCAGCGTGCCCGCCCCGATCGCGGCGGCGAGCCCGATCTGCGCGGGCCCGAGGATCGTGCCGGCGGGCAGGACGACGGTGCCGGCGGTGACGTCCTCGCCGGCGCCCCGCACGTTCTGCCCGGCGCCCACGGCCCGCTCGATGCGGACCTGCTCGGTGCCGGCGTCGGTCCACTCGACCTGGACCACCGCGTCGGCGCCGTCGGGCAGCGCGGCGCCGGTCATGATCCGGTGGACGGTGCCGGGCGCCAGGGGCGGGCCGTCGGTGCGCCCGGCCGGGATGTCCGCGGCGACGGGCAGCGCGACGGGGGTGTCGGCGAGGTCCGCGCTGCGCACCGCGTAGCCGTCCATCGCCGAGTTGGCGAACGACGGCAGCGGGTGGGGGGCGACGAGGTCCTCGGCGAGGATCCGCTCGCGGGCGTCGGCGAGCGTCACGGTCTCGGTCGCCGTCGGGCCGATCAGCGCGGCGACGGCGGCGGCGTGCTCGGCGACCGGCCGCATCGCCGAGGGGTCGCCGTGGTCGTGCCCGTGTCCTGTCACGCGCCGCATCGTCCCGCCCGGGTCGCGGGGGCGCGCACCGGGCCGCGCCGTTCTGACCGGACCGGCGGGGTCGCGGCGTTAGGGTTCCGGCGTGGCGGACCGGGGCGCGCAGGACCTGACCGGGCAGCGGCTCGGTCACTTCCGCGTGGACGGCGTCATCGGCCGCGGCGGCATGAGCGTGCTCTACCGCGCCACCGACACCCGGCTGGGACGCCGGGTCGCGCTCAAGGTGATCGACGAGGCCCTGGCCGCCGACCGCGAGTTCCGCGAGCGCTTCGCCGACGAGGCCCGCAACACCTCGGCGGTCGACCACGCCCACGTCGTCCCGCTCTACGACTTCGACGAGACCGACGGCCACCTCTACATCGCGATGCGCCACGTCGACGGCCCGGACCTCGCGAGCGTGATCGACAACCGCCCGGTGGCGGTCGCGCGGACGCTGCGCCTGCTCGGGCAGGTCGCCGACGCGCTGGACGCCGTGCACGCCCGCGGCCTCGTGCACCTGGACGTGAAGCCGGCGAACGTGCTGGTCACGACCCGCGAGTCGGCGGGCGAGCACGTCTACCTCGCCGACTTCGGCCTCACCCGCCGCGGCGCCACGGGGCACCGGACCTCGGGCGGCGACTTCCTCGGCTCCCCGACCTACGCCGCGCCCGAGCACCTGCGCGGCGAGCCCGTCGACGCCCGCACCGACGTCTACTCGCTGACCTGCGTGCTGTTCACCTGCCTCACCGGGCGCGCGCCGTACCTCGGGTCGGTCACCGAGGTCATCGACGGCCACCTCGCGGGCGACGTGCCCTCGATCGCCGACCTCGTCGGCCTCGACCCGCGCATCGACGACGTCGTGCGCCGCGGCATGGACCCCGACCGGCCCCGGCGCCACGAGTCCGCGAGCGCGGTCGTCGAGGCGGCGCGGGGCGCGCTGACCGGACCGGGCCCGATGCCGCTCGTCGGCCCGCCGCCGCGCCGGCCGGCCGGACCGCCGCCCGGCCCCCGGCGTCACGGCGCGGTGCCGCCCGTGCGGCCGGTGGCGCCGGTGGCCCCCGTCGCGCCCGCAGCTCCCGCCGCTCCCGTGGCTGCCGTCCCGCCCACAGCCCCCGGTGCGTCGGCGGGCACCTCCGCCCGTGACGCCTCGTCCACGACGGCCGCGGCTCCGGCGGCGGACGACCCGGCGTCAGACGCCTCGCCGGCAGACGCCTCGCCGGCAGACGCCTCGCCGGCCGGCGCGCCGGCGGCAGGCGCGGCAGCGCCGGACGACGCCTCGGCCCCCTCGCAGGGCGCGGCGTCGGGCGATGCCTCCTCGGGGGCAGCCCCCGCGGAGGGCGCCCGGTCGCAGGACACCCCGTCGGCGCGCGGCCCGTCCGGCCGACCGAATCCGCCCACGCCGCCTCGCGGCGGTCCGCCGGCGGGCCCACCGCCGGCACGGCCACCCGGGCCGCCGTCCGGCCCCTTTGCGGCATCGGGCCCCCCGCCGTCGGGTCCCTTCGCGGCGCAGGGCCCGCCCGGTGGTCCACCCCCTGGCCCGCTCACGCGCTCGTCGGTGGCGCCGCCGATGCGTCTGCGCGACCCCCTGCCGCCCGACCGCGACGGCTCCTTCACGCGCGCCGCGGCGGACGGGCCGCGGCCCGTGGTGCTGGTCGTCGCGGGGGTCGTCGTCCTCGTGGTGATCGTGCTCCTGGTGCTGCTGCTCGTCTGACCGGACAGCCCCTGCTCGGCGGCCCCGGCACCCCCGCGCGGCTCAGTTGCACTCTCCCCACCCGAGTGCCAGCATGGCGTTGGCACTCGGTATCGTCGAGTGCCAGGTCGGGGCGGTGAGGCCGGCGGAACGGAGCCGGTCGTCCGTCGCGGGCGCCGGGCCCGGCCGAGTTACGTGTCTCTCATCGGAGGACCACCCGCATGGCCAAGATGATCGCGTTCGACGAGGAGGCCCGTCGCGGCCTCGAGCGGGGCATGAACAGCCTCGCGGACGCCGTCAAGGTGACCCTCGGCCCGCGCGGCCGCAACGTCGTCCTGGAGAAGAAGTGGGGCGCCCCCACGATCACCAACGACGGTGTCTCCATCGCGAAGGAGATCGAGCTCGAGGACGCCTGGGAGAAGATCGGCGCCGAGCTCGTCAAGGAGGTCGCCAAGAAGACCGACGACGTCGCCGGTGACGGCACGACCACCGCGACCGTCCTCGCCCAGGCCCTCGTCCGCGAGGGTCTGCGCAACGTGGCCGCCGGTGCCAACCCGATGTCGCTGAAGAAGGGCATCGAGAAGGCCACCGAGGCCGTCTCGCAGCAGCTCCTGAAGTCGGCCAAGGAGGTCGAGACCAAGGAGCAGATCGCCGCCACCGCGTCGATCTCCGCCGGCGACTCGCAGATCGGCGAGCTCATCGCCGAGGCGATGGACAAGGTCGGCAAGGAAGGCGTCATCACGGTCGAGGAGTCGCAGACCTTCGGGCTCGAGCTCGAGCTCACCGAGGGCATGCGCTTCGACAAGGGCTACATCTCGCCCTACTTCGTCACCGACCAGGACCGGATGGAGGCCGAGCTCGACGAGCCCTACATCCTGCTCATGTCCTCCAAGATCTCGTCGGTCAAGGACCTGCTCCCGCTGCTGGAGAAGGTCATGCAGTCCGGCAAGCCGCTGGCGATCATCTCGGAGGACGTCGAGGGCGAGGCCCTGGCCACCCTGGTCGTCAACAAGATTCGCGGCACCTTCAAGTCGGTCGCCGTCAAGGCCCCCGGCTTCGGTGACCGCCGCAAGGCGATGCTGGCCGACATGGCCATCCTCACCGGCGGCGAGGTCATCTCGGAGGAGGTCGGCCTCAAGCTCGAGACCGCCGACCTCAGCCTGCTGGGCCGCGCCCGCAAGGTCACCGTCTCCAAGGACGAGACCACGATCGTCGACGGCGCCGGCGCCGCCGACCAGATCCAGGGCCGCGTGCAGCAGATCCGCTCCGAGATCGAGCGCAGCGACTCCGACTACGACCGCGAGAAGCTCCAGGAGCGTCTCGCCAAGCTCGCCGGCGGCGTCGCGGTCATCCGCGCCGGTGCCGCGACCGAGGTCGAGCTCAAGGAGCGCAAGCACCGCATCGAGGACGCGGTCCGCAACGCCAAGGCCGCGGTCGAGGAGGGCATCGTCGCCGGCGGCGGCGTCGCGCTCCTGCAGGCCTCGGTCGGCGACGTCTTCTCGGGCCTCGGGCTCGACGGGGACGAGGCCACCGGCGCCAACATCGTGCGCACCGCGCTCGAGGCGCCGCTGAAGCAGATCGCCCACAACGCCGGCCACGAGCCCGGCGTCGTGGCCGAGAAGGTCCGTGGGCTCAACACCGGTGAGGGCCTCGACGCCGCCACCGGCGAGTACAAGGACCTGATCGCCGCGGGCATCATCGACCCCGCCAAGGTCACCCGCTCGGCGCTGCAGAACGCCGCGTCGATCGCCGCGCTGTTCCTGACCACGGAGGCCGTGGTCGCGGACAAGCCGGAGAAGGGCGGCGGCGCTGCTGCCGACCCGACCGGCGGCATGGGCGGCATGGACTTCTGAGTCCCTGCCTTCTGGGCACACACGAAGGGCCGCACCCCACGGGGTGGCGGCCCTTCGTCGTGTCCGAGGTGCTCGTCGTGGTGAGCGAGGGGCGCCCCTCGCCGATCTATCCGAGCGAAGGTGCCCCTCACTCAGAACACCCGGGGCTCGTCCGGGGCGCCTGCCTCGCGCGAACGGGGACTTCGAACGCGTAGAAGCAGCGAACGGCGCGTTCGCTGCAAACCCCGGGCTCAGCCGGCGCGGACCGACTCCGCACCACGGCTCGCAGCTGCCGCCTCCTGCTCGGAGGTCTCGTAGAGGTCGCGGCGGAAGCGCTCGCGGATCGTGATCACGGCGAGGAAGGTCAGGGCCGCGGTGCCGATGATGTACAGCGACACCGACCAGGACGCCCCGGTGGCGGCGAGCAGCGCGGTCATGACGAACGGCGCGAGGCCGCCCGCGAACACCGACGCGAACTGGTAGCCCAGCGAGGCGCCCGAGTAGCGGACGTCGGCGGGGAACATCTCGGCGTAGAGCGTGGCCTGCGGGCCGTACATCGTCGCGTGGATCGTGAACCCGACGAGCAGGGCGAGGAAGACCAGCGGCACCGAGCCCGTGTCGATCAGCCAGAACAGCGGGAACGCCCAGATCGCCATCCCGACGGTGCCGGCGAGGTAGAGCTTCTTGCGCGTGCCCATGCGGTCGGTGAGCGCGCCGAAGAACGGCATGGTGATCACCTGGGTGAGCCCGGCGCCCATGACGCACAGCAGGATCGAGGTCCGGGACATCCCGACGGTCTTGGTGGCGTAGTCGAGGACGCCCGAGATGAGGATGTAGAAGGTCGCGTTGACGACGAAGAACGCGCCGGTCGCCTGGAGGATCTCCTTCCAGTACTTCCGCACGGCCTCCACCAGCGGCGCCTTGCGCAGGCCCGCCTCGCGCTTCGCGGCGGCCGAGCTCTCCTTCAGCGCCGCAAACACCGGGGTGTCTTCGATCTTGAGCTGCACGTAGAGCCCGATCAGCACGAGCACCAGCCCGGACAGGAACGGGACGCGCCAGCCCCAGCTCGTGAACTGCTCGTCGGACAGGGTCGCGGTGAGGATCAGGAAGAACAGGTTGCCGGCGACCGCGCCGAGCACCGCACCGGTCTGCACGAGGCTGCCGTAGAACCCGCGGCGCTCGACCGGCGCGTGCTCGGTGAGCAGCAGCGCCGCGCCGCCCCACTGCGCGCCGACGCCGAGGCCCTGCACCAGCCGGGCGACGACGAGCAGCACCGGCGCCCAGATGCCGATGCTCGCGTAGCCGGGCAGCACGCCGATCGCGAACGTCGCGAGCCCCATGACGAGCATGGCGGCGACCAGCGGGGGCTTGCGGCCGTACTTGTCGCCCGCGTGGCCGGCGATGATCCCGCCGAGGGGCCGGGCGACGAAGCCGACCGCGAACGTCGCGAACGACGCCAGCGTCCCGGCCACCGGGTTCGACGACGGGAAGAACTGCGGCCCGAGCACCAGCGCCGCGGCGGTGGCGTAGATCAGGAAGTCGAACCACTCCAGGGTGGTCGCGAAGACGGCGGCCGTCGCGAGCCTCCCCATGCGCGGCGGTGCGTCGGGGTGAGTCTGGGTCACGGCAGCGGCCTCTCCGGTACACGAACGATCGTTCGTACCGTAAGCGCGCCGCGCCGCTGGCCACAAGAGGTCAGCGCGCGAGCGGGCTCTCCAGCAGCGCGAGGGCGTAGCGCGCCTGCTGCTCGGCGAGCTGGCCGCGCGAGAGGCGCCCGTCCGGGCGGTACCACTGCGCCACCCCGGCGAGCGCCGAGAGCACGGTGCGCGCGGCGTCGGCCGGGTGCGGCGTGCGGAACTCCCCGGACGCCGCACCCTGGGCGACGATGTCCTCGAACACCGCCTGTGTCGCGTCGCGGTCGACGACCAGGCGCTCGCGGTCCTCGCCGGCGAGGTAGCGCACCTCGTTGGTGGACACGACCATGGCGAGCTGGTGGTCGACCACGAAGCGGACGTACGCGCGCACCGCCTCGCGCATCCGCGGGGCGGCGTCGTCGCCGGCCTCGTCGACGGCCACGTGCAGGCGCGTCACGAGCTCGTCGTTGGCGTGCCGGAGCACCTCGGCGAGCAGGCGCGACTTCGACGGGAAGTAGTTGTAGAGGTTCGACAGGCTGGTGCCCGCGCCGCGCGCCACGTCGCGCATCGAGGCGCCGTGGAACCCCTTCGCGCCGAACGCCTCGAGGGCGGCGTTGAGGATCGCGGCCTCGTTGCCCCGGCCGGTGTCCCCGACGAGCGAGACCGTCGAACGCGCGTTCACGTCCGCCAGCGTAGAGGGCGGTGCGGCCCTGCTTGACGGCTCGACGCGGCAGATGATGGATTGGTACACGAACAGTTGTTCGTGTGGAGGAGTGTTCGGGTGGACGACCGCTGGTTCGAGGACTTCGCCGTGGGGGAGAGCTGGACCAGCCCGCCGCGCCCGGTCACCGCCGAGGACCTCGCGGCGTTCACCCGCGTCTCCGGTGACGACCACCCCCTGCACGCCGCGCCGGACGCGATCCTGCAGGGACCGTTCGGGGTGGCCGTGGCGATGGGGCTGCTGCAGGGGCTCGGGATCCACGGCGACGCCGTGCTCGGCCTGCTCGACACCCACTGGGCCTACCGGCGCCCCGTGCGCGTCGGCGACGTGCTCACCCTCGAGGTGGCGATCGTGCGGGCCCGGCGCACGTCGTCCGGCGACCGCGGCGTCGTCACCCGGGCCATGGCCCTGCGCAACGAGCGCGGCGAGACCGTCCAGGAGGGCACGACGGCGGCCATGATCGCCGCCCGCAGCGCCGGCCCCGACCCCGTCGGCCGCGCCTTCGGCACGGTCGGCTGGGCGGAGGCGCTGACCGACAAGGTCGATCTCACCGACGACCTCGCCAGCTGGGACGGGACGCTCGGCCTGCGCAGCGGGGACGACGAGGTGCACGTCCGCGTCTACCGCGGGCGCGTGATTGAGGTGGCGCGTCGGTCCCCGCGCGGCGCGACGTTCACCGTCGGCGCCGACGCCGCGACGTGGCTCGAGCTGGTCGAGGCCCCCGACAACCCGTTCATGCGCCTGGCGATGGCCGGGCGCTTCACCGTCACCGGCGACGGCTACGAGTACCTGCGGCTGACCTCGGTGCTCCACCGCCTCGCCGACGCCGCCCGGGAGATCGCCTGATGCGTGCCGACTACCTGTCGCTCGGCGGCGCCCTCGCCTTCGTCGAGCAGCACGGCGACGAGGGCGCGCCGCCGGTGCTGTGCCTGCACACCGCGGGCCAGAGCGGGGTGCAGTGGCGCCACGTCGCGCCGGCGCTCGCGGCCCGCGGGTACCGCGTCGTCGTCCCCGACCTGCCCGGCCACGGCCGCTCCGAGCCGGCGCCGGGCGGTCCCGTCACCGACCTCGGCACCTACGCCGACTGGTGCCTCGCCCTGGTCGACCGGCTGGGCCTGGAGCGGCCCGCCGTCGTCGGCTGCTCGATCGGCGGCAAGATCGCGCTGGACGTCGCCGTGCGCGCCTCGGACCGGCTCGCCGCCGTCGTCGCCATGGCCGCCGACGCCCACACCGGCGGGCGCCCGTCGGTGCGCGGGCTGCGCCGCGAGCTCTCCGACGTCGCCGCGCCGAGCCGCACCGACCGCACCTACCTCGGCACACTGGCGGTCGTCGGCCGCGACGTCCCGCGCGAGCGCGCCGAGCTGATCGCGACCATGCACCGACGGGAGGACCCGGCCGTGTCCACCTCCGACCTGCTGGGCTGGGCGACGCACGACCTGCGCGACGCGCTGCCGGGCATCACCTGTCCCGCCCACCTCGTCGTCGGCGACGACGACCTCTGGCTCGACGTGGCCCGGGTGCGCGCGGCGGCGGCGTCCGTCCCGGGGGCCCGCTGCACGGTCCTCGCGGGCATCGGGCACTACCCGATGGAGGAGGTCGCCGACTTCGACGCCGTCCTCGACGGCTGGCTCACCGAGCTCACGGCGGTCACGGCATGACGGAGCGAGCACCGGTCACCCCGCACCCCGTCGGCGCCTTCCCCGCCCCCGGCGAGCTGCCCGTCGACCTCCCCGACCTGCTCGGGCGCCTGGCCCACCGCGACCCCGACACCACGGTCGTCCTCGACACCACCCCCGACGGCGCGACCCACCCGGTCAGCCGCGGGGAGCTGTGGCGACGGGTGCGCGCGCTGGCCGAGGAGCTGCGCGAGCACGGGATCGGCGCGGGCGACGCGGTCGCGGTGTGGATGCCGAACTGGAGCGACGCGCTGGTGTGGCAGTTCGCGGTCGCCGCGCGCGGCGCGCACGTCGTCGGCGTCAACACCCGCTACGGGATCGAGGAGGCCGGGCACGTGCTCGGCCGCGCGCGCCCGAAGCTGGTCGCGCTGGCCCGGGGCTTCCACGGCCTCGACCTGCTCGACCGCCTGCGTGCCGCCGTCGAGCACTCGGGGGTCGTGCCCGAGGTCGCCGTCGTCACCGGGCCGCACGGGCCCGACCCCGACCCGGCCGCGTGCGACGTCGGCGCCGGGGCCTGGACGCCGCGCCGCGACGACGGCCCGGAGCCGGTGCGCTCCGACCCGTCCGCGCTCGCCGTCGCGTTCACGACCTCGGGCTCGACGGGGCTGCCGAAGCTCGCGGCGCACAGCGGGACCGCGGTGCTGACCCACGCGGTCGCCGACGCCGCGGTGCTCGGCATCGTCGAGGGCGACGTGGTGCTCGGCGCCCTGCCGCTGTCCGGGGTGTACGGCTTCAACGGGGTCATGGCGGGGCTCGCCGCCGGCGCGACCGTGCTGCTGGAGCCGACCTTCGACGCCGACCGCGTGCTCGAGCACATCGAGACCCACCGCGTCACCCACGTCGGCGCCGGCGACGACCTGGTGCTGCGGCTGCGGGAGGCGTGGACGGAACGGAAGCGCGACCTGTCCACCTGGCGCTGGTGGGGCGTCGCCGACTTCCAGGGCCGCAGCCACGAGCTGGCCGCGTGGCTGGGCGCCGAGGCCGGGACGCAGGTGACCGGGGTCTACGGCTCCTCCGAGGTCTTCGCGCTCACCGCCGCCTGGCCCGCCGACGAGCCCGCGCCCGCGCGCTGGGCGGGCGGCGGGCGCGTGGTGCACCCCGACATCGCCCTCCGCGTCGTCGACCCCGACACCGAGGCCGTCCTCGAGGCCGGGCGCGAGGGCGAGATCCAGTTCCGGGGCCCCAACGTCGTCGACGCCTACCTGGGCCCCCCTGACGATCGAGCCCCGGACGTGTGGACCGCCGACGGCTGGTTCCGCTCCGGTGACCTCGGCGTGCTCGTCGACGAGGGCGTGTTCGTCTACGTGTGCCGGCGCGGCGACGCCCTGCGCCTGCGCGGGTTCCTCGTCGATCCCGCCGAGATCGAGCTGCGCCTGGCCGCCCACCCCGACGTCGGCACCGCGAAGGTCGTCGGTGTCGAGGGCGACGACGGCGCCACGAAGGCGGTCGGCTTCGTCGTCGGCGCGGCGGGACGGGCGCCGTCGGGAGAGGATCTGGTCGCCTGGTGCCGCGAGACGCTCGCGGGCTTCAAGGTGCCGGCGGCGGTGCACGTCGTCGACGCCATGCCCACGACGTCGGGCACGAACGGCACGAAGATCAAGGCCGCGGAGCTGCGGCGATGGGCGGCCGAGAGGGGCTGACGTGCGAGGCGTGTACCTGCCGGGAGGCCGTCGCGTCGACATCAGGGACGTGCCCGACCCGGAGCCCGGGCGTGGCCAGGTCGTGGTCGAGATGCGCGCCTCGACGATCTGCGGCAGCGACCTGCGGGCGATCTACCGCGAGCACCTCGGCGAGGGCCCCGAGGCCTACCAGGACGTCATCGGCGGGCACGAGCCCTGCGGGCAGGTCGTCGCCGTGGGCGCCGAGGTCGAGCGGATCCGGGTCGGCGACCGCGTCGTCGTCTACCACATCAGCGGTTGCGGCCAGTGCGACGAGTGCCACCGCGGCTACCAGATCAGCTGCACCTCGCCGCGGCGCGCGGCGTACGGCTGGCAGCGCGACGGCGGGCACGCCGACCTGCTGCTCGCCGAGGAGCGCGACCTCGTCCCGCTGCCCGACAGCCTGACGTTCCTCGACGGGGCGTGCGTGGCCTGCGGGTTCGCGACCGCCTACGAGGCGCTGTGCCGCGTGGCGGTGCAGGGCGGCGAGCAGGTGCTGATCACCGGCCTCGGCCCGGTCGGGCTCGCCGCCGGGATGCTCGCGTCGGCGATGGGCTCGCCGTGGGTCGTCGGCACCGACCCTTCGCCGGACCGGCGCGCGCTGGCCCGTGACCTGGGCGCGGTCGACGTGGCCGTCGAGGGCGCCGCCGACGAGGGGGACGACGAGCTCCACGACCTCCTGGGCGACGGCGCCGAGGTCACCGTCGACTGCTCCGGCGCCGGCGTCGCCCAGCTGACCGCCCTGCGCCACACCCGCCGGCACGGCCGCTGCGCGCTCGTCGGCGAGGGCGGGACGCTGACCGTCGACGTCAGCGAGGTCCTCATCCACCGCCAGCTCACCGTCCACGGCTCGTGGGTGGCGCCGACCTGGCGGATGACCGAGCTGCTGGAGCGCCTCGCACGGTGGGACCTGCACCCCGAGCGGGTCGTCACCGACCGCTTCGCGCTGGCCGACGCCGCCCGCGCCTACGAGGTCGCCGACGGCGGGGCGCGCGGCAAGGTGGGAATCGTGCGCGACTGACGCTATACGGTCAGCGCCCGCTCGCCTACGCTCCGTCGCTCAGGGGGTCACGGGAGGAGTACGGATGAGTCAGGTGTCCGATCCGGCGAGCACCGAGGGCCACCGTCTGCCCGTGCGGACGCTGGTCGCGGCGAGCATCGGCAACGCGGTCGAGTGGTTCGACTGGACGATCTACGCCACGTTCGCCGTCTATTTCTCGTCGCAGTTCTTCGACAAGTCGTCCCCGACGCTCGCGCTCATCGGGACGACGAGCACCTACGCGCTGGCGTTCTTCTTCCGCCCGCTCGGCGGGGTGTTCCTCGGGCGGCTCGCGGACCTGCGCGGACGCCGCTTCGCGATGCTGGTGACGATCCTGCTGATGGCCGGCGGCTCCCTGGTCATCGCGATCCTGCCGACCTACCAGGCGGTGGGGTGGCTCGCGCCGATCCTGCTGCTGCTCGCCCGCATCGCGCAGGGGCTCAGCCTCGGCGGCGAGGTCTCCAACGCGAGCGCCTACCTCGCCGAGATCGCCCCGCCGGACCGGCGCGGGCGGTACTCCAGCTTCTTCTACATCTCCACCGGCGTCGCGCTGCTGGCCGCGAGCCTGCTGGGCCTGCTGCTGACCACCACGCTCACCCGGCCCCAGCTCGAGTCGTGGGGCTGGCGGATCGCGTTCCTCGTCGGCGGCGTCCTCGGCCTCGTCGGGCTGTGGCTGCGGCGCACCCTGGCCGAGACCGAGCAGTTCGAGGCCAACGTCGAGACCGCCCGGGCCACGAAGAATCCGCTGCTCAAGACGCTGACCCACTACCCGAAGTCGGTGATGCAGCTCTTCGGCTTCACGCTGCTCTCGACGCTCTGCTACTACACGTTCTTCAGCGCCCTGACGCCGTTCGCGGTGCAGTTCCGCGACGCCGCGGGCAGCGACGTGTTCCTGGCGCTCTCGATCGGCACGGTCGTGTTCATCGCGGGCCAGTACCCGATGGGCGCGCTGGCCGACCGGTTCGGGCGCAAGCCGCAGATGCTGGTGTGGTCCGGGGCGTTCGTGCTCCTCACCGTGCCGCTGAGCCTGCTCATCACCGAACGACCACCGCTGATCAACCTGATCATCGTGTTCGTGGTGGGCCTCGGGCTGTACTCGGTGTTCTCCTCGATCGCCCCGGCCATCATGAGCGAGATCTTCCCGACCGAGCTCCGGGCCCTGGGCATCGGTGCCTGGTACAACCTCACGGTCGCGCTCTTCGGCGGGACGGCGCCCCTGCTGATCGCCGCGCTGTCCGGCGCCGGGCGCCCCGACCTCTTCTTCTGGTACGTCTCGGGCGGCGCGCTGATCGCGTTCCTGATCATCCTGACGCTGCCCGAGACGAAGGGCCGCGAGCTCGTGTAGGGGACGAACCGGGCGCGTGGTGGCACTCTGGTGTCATGGCGCTGCTGCGGACCCTGCTCAACCTCATCTGGCTGGTGCTGGCGGGGGTGTGGATGGCGCTCGGCTACGTCGTCGCCGGCGTCATCTGCTGCATCCTCATCGTCACGATCCCGTGGGGGATCGCGTCGTTCCGGATCGCGCTGTTCGCGCTGTGGCCCTTCGGCAGCAGCATCGAGCGCCGCGCCGACGCCGGGGTGGGCTCGACGCTGGGCAACATCGTCTGGTTCGTCGTCGCCGGCTGGTGGCTCGCGATCGGGCACGTCGTCACCGCGATCGCGCTGGCGGTGACGATCATCGGCATCCCGTTCGCCTGGGCGAACCTCAAGATGATCCCGGTGTCGCTCACCCCGCTCGGGCGCCGGATCGTCGACGTCGACGACCCGCGCGCCTTCGGTGTGGACGGGCACCGCGCCGCCCCGCCGGTCGGCGCGGGTCGCTAGCCCCGGACCGGCAGGTCGTAGCGCCGGCGGATGCTCGAACCGAGCTTGCGGATGTCGACGCCGTAGACGTGCAGCGAGATCGTCGTGGTCGACGCCGTGTTGGTGACCTTGTGGATGTCGCCGGGCGGGAGCAGGCCGGTGACCGTGCCCGGCCCGGCGACGTCCTCGCCGTCGACGACGAGGCGGTCGGCGACGCGCAGGTAGCGCGTCTCGTGCTCCTCGCCGGCGTGGACGCCGACCACGCACCACGAGAGGTGGTCGTGGATCGGGGTGGTCTGGCCGGGCAGCCACACGAGCGCCACCAGCGAGAACGCGCCGTCGTCGGCGACGTGCAGGAGGTGCTGGCGGTAGTGGTCGGGGTCGCCGACGCACTGGGCAGGCGAGAGCAGTCGTGGATCGCCGAGGAACGGGGCCAGGGCGTCGCCGACCGCGTCGACCCGGGCGAGGCCGGGCGTCGAGTGGCGGACGGCGGCGTCGAGGTCGGCGGTCAGGGCGGCCAGCGGGGTGATGAGGGCGGTGGTCATGGCGAACTCCTGTGTCAGGCCGCGACGAACGCCGGGTGCCCGGCGCGCAGGTCGGCGGTGAGGGTGGTCTCGTAACCGTCGGTCTCGACGGTGAGGATCGGCAGCACGGAGGCGAGCAGGACGCGCATCCCGGTGTTCTCGGTCAGCACGTCGGCGACGAGGCGCGAGTAGCACTGCTCGCGGCCCAGGACGGCGACCGCGGCGAGCAGCCGGCGTCCGACGCCCCGGCCCTGCCACGCGTCGACGACCTCGATGGCGAGCTCCGCGTCCCGCAGACCCAGGGAGATGAGGCGGGCGATGCCGATCGGCTCGCCGTCGGGGCCGAACGCGGCGACGGCGAGGTGCCGGCGCCCGTCGACGGCGGCGAGCTTGCGGCGAACGGCACCGCGCAGGCGCGGGGTGGCGCCGTGGAAGCGCAGGTAGCGGCTGTGGTCCGACAGCCCGGCGAAGACGGCGTCGAGCACGTCGAACTCGTCGGGACCCAGCTCGCGCAGGGTCACGGGGGCACGACCGCGGGGGCGGAACGGGGGTTTCTCGCTCGCCGGGGTGGTCGCGGTACCGGTGACGTCGGTGGGGACGAGGTGCAGGGCGGCCATGTCGGGTCCTTCCTCCGTGGCGCCGGGCCTCGGTGTCCGGCGATGTCACAGAGCGTGCGCCGCACCACCCGCCCCCCTCGTCGGTGAGCGCTCCCCATCTCGCGCGCCGGCGGTACCTATGCCGGTCCCCACGTCGGGAGGTGGGCAGGGCAATCGCCCGGGATGGGCAGCCGACGCCGATCCGGTCGCCGGGCGGTCTCCCTAGCGTCGTCCGCACCGACGAACAGAGGAGAAGGCGATGGACGCCATCGTGATCGGCGCAGGTCAGGCGGGTCTCGCGATGAGCCGGTGCCTGACGCGGCGCGGCGTCGGGCACGTGGTGCTCGAGCGGGGACGGGTCGGGCAGCGGTGGCGCCGCGAGCGCTGGGACTCCTTCACGCTGCTGAGCCCCAACTGGCAGACCCGCCTCCCCGAGGGCGCGTACACGGGGCCCGACCCGGACGGGTTCATGACCGGCCGCGAGGTCGTCGCGATGCTCGACGACTACGCCGCGCACACGGGTGCTGACGTCCGGGAGGGCGTCACCGTGCGCGCCGTCGACCCCGACGCGGACGGCTGGCGGGTCCGCACGGACCGGGGTGACCTCGTCGCCCCCGCCGTCGTCGTCGCCACCGGTGACCTCGACGTGCCCGCCGTCCCGGTCGTCGCCGCGGACCTGCCCCCGCACGTCGTGCAGCTCCACACGCGCGACTACCGCCGCCCCGGTGCGCTGCCGCCCGGCGGTGTGCTGGTGGTCGGCGCCGGCCCGTCGGGCCAGCAGATCGCCGGCGAGCTCGCGCGCGCCGGACGGACCGTGCACCTCGCGGTAGGGCGCCACAAGTGCCTGCCGCGCCGCTACCGCGGCCACGACACCTACTGGTGGATGGACCGCATGGGCACGCTCACCCGTACCCGGGAGTCGTTGCCCGACCCGTCGGCGACCCGCACACCCAACGCGGTGCTCACCGGCGGCACGCGGGACCTGGACCTGCACCGGCTCGTCGCCGAGGGCGTCGTGCCGCACGGCCGGCTGGTCGGGGTGCGCGGCACCGTCGCGGCGTTCGACGACACGCTGCCCGCGATGGTCGCCGAGGCCGAGGACAACGCCGTGCGGTTCCGGGCGAAGGTCGACGGGTTCGTCGCGCGCGCGGGTCTCGACGTGCCCGCCGAGCCGGCCCGCCTGCCGCGTCCGGCGCCGTGGGCCGCGGAGGCCGGCCGCGAGCTGGACCTGGGCGGCATCACCAGCGTCGTCTGGGCCACCGGCTTCCGCCGCGACTTCTCGTGGGTGCACGCGCCGGTGCTCGACGACGCGGGCGAGCCGGTGCAGCACCGGGGCGTCACGGCCGCCGGGGGCCTGTACTTCCTGGGCCTGAAGTGGCTGCACCACCGGTCGTCGAGCTTCCTCGACGGGGTGGGCGCGGACGCCGAGTACCTGGCGGACGAGGTCGCGGCGGCGTCCTACAGCAGCTGGCGCACCCGGGCGGCCTCGCGGGTGAGGTGGTCGCGCTCGGGCACGCTCGCCGCGACGCCCGCGGCCTCGGCGTAGAGGCGGGCCGCCTGCGCGAGGTCGCCGGCGCGCTCGTGGAGGTGCGCCGCCACGGCCGCGCGCCGGGGCACGTCGGGCCCGACGGCGGCGAGCGCGGCGAGGCCGGCCCCGGCGCCGTCGGCCTCGCCGACCGCCACCGCGCGGTTGAGGCGCACGACCGGGCTGTCGGTGATCGCCAGCAGCTCGTCGTACCACCCGACGATCTGGACCCAGTCGGTCTCGGCGGCGCTGGGGGCGTCGGCGTGCAGCGCGGCGATGGCGGCCTGCGCCTGGTACTCGCCGAGCCGGTCGCGGGCCAGCGCCGCCTGCAGGATCCCGACCCCCTCGGCGATCAGGGCGGTGTCCCACCGCGAGCGGTCCTGCTCGGCGAGCGGGATCAGCCGCCCGTGCGGGCCGGTGCGGGAGTCGCGCCGCGCGTGGTGCAGCAGCATGAGCGCGAGCAGGCCCGCGACCTCGGGCTCGTCGGTGAGCGCCGCGAGCTGGCGGGTGACGCGGATGGCCTCGGCGGCGAGGTCGGTGTGGTCGGGGCTGTCGCCGCCGTACCCCTCGTTGAACACGAGGTAGAGCACGCGGAGCACGGTCGCGAGGTCGCCGGGCTGGTCGAGCGGCAGCCCGGTGATCTTCTTCTTGGCCCGGCTGATGCGCTGGGCCATCGTCGCCTCGGGGACGAGGTAGGCGGCAGCGATCTGCCGGGTCGTCAGGCCGCCGACGGCGCGCAGGGTCAGCGCCGCCGCGGCGCTCGAGGGCAGGGTGGGGTGCGCGCAGAGGAAGTAGAGGCGCAGCGTGTCGTCGGTGGCCGCCCCCGGTTCGGGGGGCGGCTCGGCGTCGACGGCGACCTCGCGCCCGCGCCGGGACGTGTCGGACCGGGTGGCGTCGAGGAACTTGCGCCACGCGACCGCCACCAGCCACCCCTTGGGGTCGCGGGGCGGGTCGTCCTCCCAGGTCTCGAGCGCCCGGATGAGCGCCTCCTGCACCGCGTCCTCGGCCGACGCGAAGTCCGCGCCGCGCCGGCCGAGGACGGCGATGACCGCGGGCACGAGCTCCCGCAGGTCAGCCGTGGTCAACGAACTTCCCCGGCGCGCCGGTGAGGAACGGCCGGACCTCGAGCCACTCGTGGATCGGCCGTCCGCCGGCCCCGGGTGCGGCGGAGAGCTCGCCGGCGAGCTCGAGCGCGCGGTCCCAGGACTCCACGTCGATGATCATCCAGCCGGCGATGAGGTCCTTGGTCTCCGCGAACGGCCCGTCGGTGACCGGCGGCTTGCCCTCGCCGTCGAAGCGCACGAACGCGCCCTCGGCCGAGAGCGCCTGGCTGTCGACGAACTCCCCGGTGTCCTGCAGGCGGGAGGCGAAGTCGGACATGTACTGCATGTGCGCGTCGACCTCCTCGGGCTTCCACTGGTCCATGGGCGTGTAGTCCATGCCCGGGTGCCCCGGTCCGCCCTGGTAGTGCTTGAGGATCAGGTACCTCATGGTCGGTCTCCTCCGTCGTCCGTGCGGCTGGCACCCCGGGGACGGAGCCGCCGGCGCGTTCTCGACAGGTCTCCCGAGAATTCTGGCCCTCATGCCTTCCGGGAAAGGTGCGCGGCCTCCTCCCGCGAGGCGACGCCGAGCTTCGCGAGCACGGCCGAGACGTGGTGGTCGACGGTGCGGACCGACAGCACGAGGCGCGCGGCGATCTGCGCGTTGGTCAGGCCGTCGGCGAGGAGCGCGAGGATGTCGGCCTGGCGCGGGGTCAGGCCCGCCGGGTGGGCGCGCGTCCCGGCCTGCGGCCCGCGCGGGATGCGGCGCACGCCGAGCGCCTGCAGCCGGCGGCGCGCCAGCCGGGCCGCGGGCGCCGCGCCGAGGTCGTCGAGGATGCGCAGGCCGGCGGTGATCGACTCCTCGTCCCCCGCGTCGACGAGCTCCAGCGCCTGCTCGTAGGACCCGGCGGGCCAGGCCGCGGCGGCTCCTGCATCGCCGGTCAGGGCGAGCGCGTGCCAGGGCCAGAGGTCGGCGACGGGCTCGTCGGGGGCGACGGGCACGCCGGCGCGCAGGCCCTGGCGCAGCAGGTCCCCGCGGGCGCCGGCGAGGCCGGGGCGCCGTGAGCGCTCGAGCAGCGCGCGGACCCGGGCGTGCTCGCGCTCGCCGTCCCCGTCGAGCCACGCCTTCTCCGCGAGCCCGGCCGCGGTGGTCAGCAGGACCGGCAGGCTGTCCGACCGGGTCGCGAGCTCCCACGCCCGGGCGAGGACGGCGTCGGCGTCCGGGTCGCCGCGGCGGGCGAGCAGGCGCCCCAGCGGCGGCAGGGTCTCCCGGGCGAGGATGCCGGCCTCGGGCACGGTGTCGACGAGGCGGCGCAGGCCGGCCTCGGCGGCGTCCCAGCGCCCGTCGTCGACCATGAGCTGCAGCCCGAACGCCTCGAGCGAGTAGCCGTGGGACAGGAAGTCGCCCGAGCGGGCGCTCTCCAGGCCCGCGGCGACCACGGCGGCGACCTCGTCGTCGCGCCCGAGCCGGCGCAGCGCCTTGACCAGGCTCGTCCAACCGCGGGCGGCGTGCTCGCGGTGGCCCGAGGCCCGCGCGGCGTCCAGGCCCTCGCGGACGATGTCCGGTCCGTCGCCGTGGCCGAGGAACGCCCGCCCCAGGCCCCGGTAGACGGTGCCGAGCGCGGTCGGCGGCACCGCCGCGAGCTCGGCGAGGCCCGCCTCCTCCTGGTCGGCGAGCACGTGGAGCACCCCGCGGTGGGTGCGGGCGAGCACGTCCTCGGGAGCCAGGGCGACCGCCTCGTCGAGGGTGGCGACGGCGTCGGCGACGTCACCGCGGATGTAGAGGTGCCGCGACAGCCCGACCAGCGCGCGGACGGTGGCGCCCGGGTCGTCGCCCGCGGTCCGCAGGGCCACGGCGTGACGGGCGGTCGCGACCGCCTCCTCGACGCGGTGGGCGGTGTAGAGCTCCCAGGCGTGCTCCTCGGCGATCGCGGCCTGCTCGGCGGCCGGCAGGCGCTCGGCGTGCGGCGCGAGCTGGGCGTACCAGGCGAGCGACTGCTGGTGGGCGCCCGCCGCGGCGGCGGCGCGGGCGGCGGCCGGGGCGTGGGCGAGGACCGCGTCGACGTCGGCGCAGCGCGCCGCGTGGTGCAGGATGCGCGCCCGGTCCGGCGGGTCGTGCGCGAGCAGCGCGGCGAGGACGGCGCGCTCCAGCCCGAGCCGGCGGATCGGCGGCAGCGCCTGCTCCACGGCCTGGCGGGCGAGCTCGTGGCGGAACGCCACCGCGCCCTGCGCGAGCCCCACGATGCCGCGGCGCTCGGGCGCCTCGACGTCGTCGCGCCAGGTCGGGCGCAGCGCGTCGAGCAGCACGTCGTCCGCGTGCCCGGGGATCACCGCGAGCAGGTCGAGCAGCTCCTGGGAGGGGCGGGGGAGGTCCGCGACCCGGGCGAGGACGGCGTCGCGCACCGACACCGGCAGGCCCTCGCTCTGGGCGGCGAGCAGCTCGGTGACGAGGAACGGGTTGCCCAGCGTCGCCGCGTGGACGCGCAGGCCGGCGGCACCGGCGAGCGTGGTGACCGCGCCGACCGTCAGCGGGCGCAGCGCGGGGCGTCGCGTCGAGGCGGCGGGCAGGCCGCCGAGCAGGCGCTGGAGCTGCGAGCCCGGGTCGACCTCGTCGTCGCGGTAGCTGAGCACGAGCACCGCGGGCAGCCGGGCGACCCGGCGCGCGGCGACGGCGAGGACGTCGAGCGTCGCCTCGTCGGCCCAGTGCACGTCCTCGACGACGAGGACGGTGACCGGGTGGGACAGCTCGGCGAGGACGGCGTCGTGCACCGCGTCGGTGCCGCCCGCGGCGAGCGCGGCGCGCAGGGCGGGGGCGTCGAGCGCGGCGTCGTGGAACGGGCCGAGGGTGCGGGAGGTGACGAGGTCGTCGCAGGCGCCCTCGAGGAGGCGGACATCGCTCAAGGTGTCGGTCCAGGCCCGCAGCACGGTCGTCTTGCCGAGACCGGCCTCGCCGGCGAGCAGCACGGTGCGGCCCTCGCCGCCCCGCGCGTCGGCGAGGGCGGCGTCGAGCGCGGCGAGGACCTCGCCGCGCTCCAGCACCTGCCCCACGAGACCACGGTAGGCGGTGGTCATGGCCGCGCCGCCCGTTCGAGTGGGGTCAGATCGCACAGCATCCGGATCGCCGGACCGAACCGCGTGGACGTCTCGCCGACCGTCCGGAACCCGCAGCGGCCGTAGAACACCGCGGCGCGCGGCTGGGCGACGACCGCGAGCCGGACGGCGCCCTCGTCGCGGGCCCGCTGCGCGGCGTCCGCGACGAGCCGCCCGCCGATGCCGTGGCGCATCCGGGCGGGGCGCACGAAGAGCCCGTCGAGCTCGGCCTCGCCGTCGCGCACCGGCAGCACGGTGGCGAAGCCGGTGACCTCGCCGTCCTGCTCGTGGACGCGGACGCGGTGGGTCCGCACCTCGTCCACGGGCACCTCGATCGCGTCGGGGTGCGCGAGCAGGTCGTCGCGGTGGTCGGGCCAGAGCAGCGAGGCCTCGAGCATGAGGTCCTCCAGCGCGGGCACCTCGTCCTCGCGGGCCCAGCGCAGGCGGCCCGGGTCCGTCCTCATGAGGCGATCGTGCGCGCGCTGTCGAGCAGGTTGAGCGCGAGGGAGAGCCGCCGCCCGAGCCGGCGCAGGTCGTCGAGCCGGGGCGTGCCGGGGCTCGTGGCGTCCGGGCCGGCGTGGTCGAGCTGCCAGTGGGTCGTGAGCACGGCGGCGAGACGGGCGCGCTCGGACCCCAGGGGCGGGACGAGGGACAGGGCGTCGACGACCTCCGCGGCGCCGGCGGCGAGGTCGCGACCGACGGCGCGCCAGTGCAGGCCGCGGGCCACGTCGAGCGCGTCGGCCTGGCTCAGGCGGCGCCACAGGAAGGCGGCGGTGGCGTACTCCCGGATGCGCTCGGTCGCGGCGGCGTCGAGGACGCCGAGGCGCAGGTCGAGCTCGGGGTCGGTGATGGCGTTCACGGCGTTCTCCTCAGGCGGCGAGGGTGGTCGGTGGGTCGAGGGCGCGGAGGGTCTCGACCTCGGGGCGCATCGCCGCGCTGAGCGCGGGCAGCAGCTCGCGCAGCTCGGCGAGGTCCCAGCGGTACGAGGCGATCCGCTCGGTGAGGGCGGCGACGTCGGCGGAGAGCCGGTCGCGGGTGTCCTGGTAGTCGCGCAGGGCGGCGGCACGGGTGCGGCCCGACGAGTCGAGCAGCGCGCGGGCGAGCAGCTCGGCGTCGCGCAGCGCGTCGGTGATCCCGTGCGCGGTCAGCGGGTCCTTGAAGTAGCCGGCGTCGCCGACCAGCGCCCATCCCGGCCCGGAGGCGCGACGGACGTGGCCGGGCACGCCGGGGAAGCCGCGGACGCGCAGCGGGCCAGGACCGGGGTCCAGCTCGGGGACGGCCTCGGCGAGCAGCGCGCGGTGGGCGCCCTCGAGGTCGCCGCGCAGGGCGTCGAAGCGCGCGGTGGGCACGCCGACCCAGACGCAGGCCTCGCCACCGGTGGTCGGGATGACGCCGGCGGTGAGGCCGGGGCGGTAGTGCCAGCGGTAGCGGTCCGGGCTCGCGACGGGCCCGGGGACGTAGGTGTAGAGGACGGCGCTGGACGCGGTGCCGGCGTGCTCGACGGGGGCGTCGACGGCCTCGGCGACCGTGGAGCGCCGCCCGTCGGCCCCGACGACGATCGCGGCGTGCGCGCGGACCGGGGTCCGCGTCCCGCGCTCGACGTACTCGACGCCGATCACGGTGCCGCGCACGTCGCGCAGCACCTCGGTGACCCGGGCGCCGAACACGACCTGCGCGCCGGCCTCCCGGGCCGCGTCGGCGAGGACCGGGTCGAGCACCGTGCGGCGCGGGGCGCGCAGCGGAGTCGTCCCCGGGCGCGCCGCCACCGTGACGACGTCGTCGCCGTAGTGGAACTCGGTGGCGGTGATCGCCGGGGCGCCTGCGGCGATCACGGCGGGCAGCAGCCCCCAGCGGTCGAGCTGGAGCACGGCGCCGCGCATCAGCGCGTGGGTGGACAGGGTGTCGGTGCCGGGCCGGGCGGACTCGAGGACGAGGACGTCCCGGCCGCCGCGGGCCAGCAGCATCGCGGTCGCGGCACCGGCCGCGCGGCCGCCGACGACGATCGCGTCGTACCTGCTCATGGCGTGCCTCCAGGGGTGGGGGCCGCCGGGGGCCGGACGGGTCGCGCCCGGCCCCCGGGCGGAGATCAATCGGTGATGACCTCGACGGACACCGGGACCCCGCGGGTGATGCTGTCGAACACCACCGAGCGGTCGGTGCCGCGCTGGACGACCTCGCGGAGCTTCTCCGGGGTCGCCTCGCCCGCGATGTGGACGGTGATCCGGATCTGTTCGAAGCCGTTGCGGACGCCGTCGTCGAGGCCCATGGCGCCCATGACGTCCAGGTCGCCCTCGAGCGTCGAGGAGACCGCGGTGAGCTTCACCTTGCGGGCGGCGGCCGCGTAGACGAGCGAGGTCGTCACGCAGGCGGCGAGGGCGTGCAGCAGGAACTCGGCCGGGTTGGGGCCGTCGTCCTCACCGATGAGGATGGCCGGCTCGCCGGCGTCGAGGGTGAACGCCTCGGCGCGGGAGGTGTCCTCGCCGCCCGCCGCGTAGAAGTCCTTGATCGTGCTGCGGTTGTGCGAGCCGCCCATCCACTGGTTGCGGGCCCGGAAGCGGAACCGCGCGAGGTCGGGCTGGCCCTTCAGCACGTCGAGCGTGGCGAAGAGGTTGGTGGTGTCCACGCCGTTGCGGACGGTGTGGGTGATCGTCTCGGTCATCGTGTGCTCCCGGTGTCGGTGGTGCCGTGGTTCGGCCTCACCACCGTCGGGCGCGGGCCCCCACCGCGACATCGGCAGCGCATGCCCAAGCCGGGACGGCAGGTGCCCACGTCGGCCCGCCGCGCAGTGATGGGCACGAGATGGGCACTCGGGACGCTCCCGCGCCGCGGCGGGCGGCCCTAGCGTCGAGGCACGAACCGACCCGGACCCAGGAGGCCACGGTGACCACGACCCCCACGACCGACCTCGTCACGCGCCTCATGGACCTCTGGTCGACACCGCTGCCCGACGACGACGCCGCCGCGCTCGCGGCCTTCGGCAGGCTCTACACCGACCCGGTGACGATCAACGGGACGGCGATGACGCTCGCGGACCTGCTGGCCCGCGCCCGCGCCGTCCAGGGCGCCTACGGCGGGCTGGACCGCGAGGTCCTCGAGCAGGTCGAGGCCCCGGGCAAGCTCGTCGTGGCGTTCCGCATGCTCGGCACCCACACCGGCCCGCTGGCGACGCCGCTGGGCACGGTGCCCGCGACCGGCGGGCCCGTCGACGTCCGCGTCATCGACGTCCTCACGCTCACCGACGGCCGGATCAGCGGCATCGTCATGGTGGCCGACGAGCTCACGAACCTGCACCGCCTCGGCGTGCTGGCGCTCGCCGACGGGGTGGGGTGAGGGGCGCACCGTGTTTCCGTCAGGTCGGCACGCGCGGCCGTCCGCCGAGGCGGGGGCGTCGGTCGGGGTCGATCCAGTCGGGTGGTCTGAACGAGGGCCGGCCGTCGACGATCGCGACGGTCCAGTGGCCGTGGTGGAGCAGCTGGTGGTGGAAGCGGCACAGCAGGACCATGTTGTCGATCTCGGTCGGACCGTGGTCGATCCAGTGCCGGATGTGGTGGGCCTGGCAGCGGCGGGGTTTCCGGTCGCAGCCGGGGAAGGCGCACCCGCCGTCGCGCAGGTTCAGGGCCCGGCGGAGGGCGTCGGTGACGGTGCGCTGCAGACGCCCGACGTCGAGGGGCTCGGACCTTGCGCCGAGCACCACCGGGACGACCTCCGCGTCGCAGGCCCAGCGGCGCAGCGTGCCGGGGTGGACGCGGGCCCCGGAGTCGAGCAGCCCGTAGCGGCCCCGCCCGGCCAGGGCCTCGGTGAGCCACCGCTGGTCCAGGGTGATGGTGAGCAGCGCGCGCCCGGGTCGTGCGGCGTGCGCCGTGCGCTCGGAGGGATCGGGGCGCCGCGGCACAGGGATCAGCGCGTTCTCGTCGATCGTGTTGTCGGTCGCGGCGTCGGGCTCCTCGTCCCGGGCGTTGTCGGTGCGTCCCGGGCGGGCGTCGGTGGCGATGCCGTGCGGGCTGCGCGCGTCCTCGATGACGTCCTTGAGCCCGTCGGCGCGGCGGCGCTTCAGCGCCCGGGCGTCGCTGGGACCGGCTGGGCCGGACACCGCGTCGATGGTCTCGAGGAACGCCTCGCCGTCGACCGGGTCGCCGATCCGGCCTCGGTAGAGCACCGAGCCGTCCTTGCGCCGGACGATCAGCAGCTCGTCGTCGCGCGCGGCGTCGTCCTCGGGGGGCTCTTCGCCGTCGGGGTCGAGGTGGGCCAGCAGCCGGTCCGCGGCCGCCTGCAGCCCTCTGGGGCCCAGCAGCGTCGCGTCGTGGGCGAGGGTGCTCTCGGCCTGTTCCCACGTCGCGACCGGTAGGCCCTCGACCCGGTCGAGGCGGGCCATGGTCTTGCGGATGATCGCGATGTGGGCCTCGCCGATCGTCCCGGCGGCGGCCGCCGCCGCGGTGGCCGGCAGCCGCGCCGGGAGCTGCTCGCCCGGGATCGAGGTGCGCACGCACAGGTCGGCGGCCTCACCGACCAGCCGCTTGGCCTCGGCGACCCCGACCCGCCACGTCTCCTGCAGCAGCCGGCTCGTCGAGCGGTCCCCCGACTTCTCCGCGACCCCCAGCGCCTCGAGCTCGGCGACCTGCTCGAGGCGGGCGAACGCCTCGCGGCGCCGGGCGATCTCGCCGAGGCGGGCGCGCTCGAGCGCCTCCCGCTCGACCACCCCCAGCGGTTCGCTCACGTGTTCGAGTGTACCAAGGTCGCGACATCGGCGACACCCGCGTCATGCCGATGCTGCACCCCCGGCAGGACGGCCCCCTCAGGCCAGCTCCAGCCGCGCGGCGTCCCGTCGTGACGCCCGGCTTCGCGAGCACGGCCGAGACTGGTGGTCCACCGTCCGTGCGGAGAGCCAGCTCGCCGGCGATCTCAGCGTTGGTCCGCCCGTCGGCGATCAGGCGCAGGGTGTCGAGCCGGCGGTTGGTGAGCCCGGCCGGGTTGGTGCGCGTCGAGCTGCCAGCGCACCCGAGCCGCGGGCCGGCGCCGCGCCGAGGTCGTGGAGGAGCTCGAGGGTGCGGCGCAGGAAGCGCGTCCCCCACGGCGTCGATGGTGACGCGCAACCCGCGCCAGGGGTAGTCGGTCGGTCCGCCGCACCCGCCGCGATGTGGGCAGCCCACGGCGCGATCTGGGCAGCTCGTCCCCTCGGCGTGCGGCGGTGTCCCTCCTAGCGTCGTCGGGGTCCGGCCGACGACGAGAGGGGCCCGCGATGCCCGACCCGACCGACGGAGCGCCCCGGGTGGGGCAGCGCGCGAGCCGCTCGCGGGAGATCACGCGCCGCGACATCGAGCTCTTCACCGCGATCTCCGGCGACCGCAACCCCCTGCACTACGACGAGGCGTTCGCTGCGGCGACGCGGTTCGGCGGCATCGTCGTCCAGGGCGGTGTCACCACCGCGGTGCTCAACGCCGTGGTCGCCGAGGACCTGCCCGGCCCCGGCAGCGTCTTCCTGCAGCTGGACCTGCGCTTCCTCGCCCCGGTCCGGCCCGGCGACGTGATCACCGGGTCGGTCGAGGTGACGTCCGCGCGCATCGACAAGCCGATCACCGAGCTCGCCGTGCGGGTGACGCGCGACGACACCGTCGTCGCCGTCGAGGGCACGGCGGTCTGCTGGACGGCGCGCCCTCAGCCCACCGCCGCGCCCGCCCGCGACGGCACGACGATCTCGTCGGCGACCCAGCGCGCCACGCCTGCGGGCCACGGCGCCGGCAGCCCCAGCACGACGTGACCGAACCCGGCGTCGACCGCCTCGGCGACCGCCGCGCGGACGGCGCCGGGGTCGTCGTAGGAGACCGGCAGGTGGATCGAGCGCGTGATCTCGGCGGGGTCGCGGCCGATCTCGGCGCAGTAGCGGTCGAGGCGGGCGCTGCGCTCGACGCAGTCGGCGAGGTCGCCGCCGGGGATGTTCCAGATGTCGGCGTGCCGGGCGACGACGCGCAGGGTCTTCGCGGCGCGGCCGCCGATGAGGATCGGCGGGTGCGGGCGCTGGACGGGCTTGGGGTTGCCGAAGGCCCCGGTGAGCTGCACGTACTCGCCGGCGACGTCGAACGGCGCGTCCTCGGTCCAGAGCCGCCGGATCACCGTGCAGGCCTCGTCGAGCGCGGCCACCGAGTCGCCGAAGTCGTGGTAGGGCAGGCCGTGCGCGTCGTACTCGCGGCGCGCCCAGGGGATGCTCGGCCGCGAGCCCGCGCCGATGCCGAAGTCGAGGCGCCCGCGGGACACGAGGTCGACCGTCGTCGCGATCTTGGCCAGTACGGCGGGCGGGCGGAACCGGTTGCTGGTGACGAGCAGCCCGAGGCGCAGGCGCTCGGTCTGGGCGGCGAGGGCGGCGAGGAGCGTCCAGCCCTCGAGGATCGGTCCCTCGGGGTCGGCGCCCCCGATCGGCTTGAGGTGGTCGAACAGCCACGCGTGGTCGATCTCGTCGACCGTGTCGGCCTCGCGCCAGACGCGCAGCACGTCGTCGTAGGTGACCTGCTGGGGTGCTGTCGCGATGCCGAAGCTCGTCGTCATGGCGTCCTCCTCGCTCGTCCGCCTATCCTTCGGAGGCGGAACCGTGTTCCGCTCTCAACGTAGCGGAACAACGTTCCGTTTGCTACCGAGGGGACGCATGGCGGAGAAGAGGCGTGCCGACGCGCGGCGCAACGAGGGCGCGCTGCTCGACGCGGCCGCGGCGGTCTTCGTCACCGCGGGCGTCGAGGCGCCCGTGCGCGACATCGCCGCGAAGGCCGGCGTCGGCGTGGGCACGGTCTACCGCCACTTCCCGACGCGCGCCGACCTCGTCGTCGCCGTCTACCGCCACCAGGTCGAGGCGTGCGCGGTGGCCGGCGAGCAGGCGCTCGACCTGCCCGGCAGCCCGTCCGCGGCGCTGCGGAGCTGGATCGACCTGTTCGTCGACTTCCTCGTCACCAAGCACGGGCTGGCCGGCGCGCTGCAGTCCGACGGCCCGCAGTTCGAGACGCTGCACGCGTACTTCCTCGACCGCCTCGTGCCGGTGTGCACGGACCTGCTCGACGCCGCCGTCGCCGCGGGCGAGGTCCGCGACGACGTGGCCGCCCTCGAGCTGATGCGCAGCGTCGGCAACCTGTGCGCGGGCCCGTCCGACGACCGCTACGACGCCCGCCGCATGGTCGCGGTGCTGCTCGACGGGCTGGCCGTGGGCTAGCTGGTCGGGTCCTGCCGCTCGGACTCCGGCTCGCCCTCGGTCTCCGTGCCGACGTCCGGGATCGCCGGGCCGAGCAGGTCGTCGGCGTCGACGATGCGGTAGGCGTAGCCCTGCTCGGCGAGGAAGCGCTGGCGGTGGGCCGCGTACTCCGCGTCCACCGAGTCGCGCGCGACCACGGAGTAGAAGTGCGCCTGGCGCCCGTCGCCCTTGGGGCGCAGCAGCCGGCCGAGGCGCTGGGCCTCCTCCTGGCGCGACCCGAACGTCCCCGACACCTGGATCGCGACCGAGGCCTCGGGCAGGTCGATCGAGAAGTTCGCGACCTTCGACACGACCAGCACCGGGATCTCCCCGCGCCGGAACTGGTCGAACAGGACCTCGCGCTCCTTGTTCTTCGTGGAGCCCTGGATGACCGGGGCGTCGAGCGCGACGCCGAGCTCGTCGAGCTGATCGAGGTAGGCGCCGATGACCAGCGCCGGCTCGCCCTCGTGGCGGGCGAGGATGCTCTTGACCACCGGGATCTTGGTCTTCGCGCAGGCGCAGAGCCGGTACCGCTCCTCGGCCTCGGCGGTGGCGTAGATGATCCGCTCGTTGTCGGTCATCGTGACGCGGACCTCGACGCAGTCGGCGGGCGCGACCCAGCCCTGGGCCTCGATGTCGCGCCACGGGGCGTCGTAGCGCTTCGGCCCGATGAGCGAGAAGACGTCGCCCTCGCGGCCGTCCTCGCGCACGAGCGTGGCGGTGAGGCCGAGCCGGCGCCGGGACTGCAGGTCCGAGGTCATGCGGAACACCGGCGCGGGCAGCAGGTGGACCTCGTCGTAGATGATCAGGCCCCAGTCGCGGGTGTCGAACAGCTCGAGCGCCCGGAACTCACCCTTCGTCTTGCGCGTCATCACCTGGTAGGTCGCGATGGTGACCGGGCGGATCTCCTTGCGCTCGCCCGAGTACTCGCCGATCTCGTCCTCGGTGAGCGAGGTGCGCGCCACGAGCTCGCGCTTCCACTGGCGCCCGGCGACGGTGTTGGTGACGAGGATCAGCGTGGTCGCGCCCGCCTTCGCCATCGCGGCGGCGCCGACCAGCGTCTTGCCCGCGCCGCAGGGCAGCACGACGACGCCGGACCCGCCGTGCCAGAAGCCCTCGACGGCGTCGGCCTGGTAGTCGCGCAGCTCCCAGTCGGACTGGTCGAGCTCGATGGGGTGCGCCTCGCCGTCGACGTAGCCCGCGAGGTCCTCGGCGGGCCAGCCGACCTTGAGCAGCGCCTGCTTGAGCCGACCGCGCTCCGACGGGTGCACCGCGACGGTGTCGTCGTCGATGCGGTCGCCGAGCATCGGGCTGATCTTCTTGTTGCGCAGGACCTCCTCGAGCACGGCGCGGTCGTTCGAGAGCATGACCAGGCCGTGCACGGGGGAGTTCGTCAGCTGCAGCCGCCCGTAGCGGCCCATGGTGTCGACGACGTCGACGAGCAGGGCCTGCGGGACGGCGTAGCGGGAGTACTGGACCAGCGCGTCGACCACCTGCTCGGCGTCGTGGCCGGCGGCGCGGGCGTTCCACAGCGCGAGCGGCGTCACCCGGTAGGTGTGGACGTGCTCGGGGGCGCGCTCGAGCTCGGCGAACGGCGCGATCGCCTGACGAGCGGCGGGCGCCGCCTCGTGGTCGACCTCGAGCAGCAGGGTCTTGTCGGACTGGACGATGAGCGGTCCGTTGCCGGGCTGACTCAACCTCTCGACCTCCAGGCACGTCGGTGGGCGGTGCGTCCCATCCTCCTCCGGGGGACCGACACGCCGTCGGGCGGAGCGGGAACACCGTCCGGGGCAGCGCACGAGGCGGGCCGGACATTCCCCGTCACCGGGCGGCTACAGTGGGCCCGCTCGACCCCGCCCTCGAGGAGTGACACCGCCCGATGGGCTCACGGCGCCGCGCACGCGGCCGTCGGGGCTCGCCCGCAGCAGGGAACCCGTCCCGGGAACCCCGCGCCGACCGCTCTGGACGCCTGACCACACTGATGCGCCCGCTCGCCCTGCTCCCCGATCGTCGTACCGACGTGTCTCCGCGAGGCCGCACGGTGTCACCCACGTGCCACTCCACGAACCGGACGGCCGCGACCATAGCCCATCCCCGGTCACCGAGCGTCGACCAGGGAGCCCGTCGGCGCGGGGCGGTGCCGGCTGAAGTCCGACCGACCGGCGGAACCGGGAGGACCCGTCCGTGACCACTCCTGAGCGAGCCCCCGAGCGAACGCCCGTGCGGTACGGCGAGGCACCCGACGGCCGGCCCGGTCCGGACGACCGCCACGGCGGCGACTGGACCGAGCGGCTGGCCCTGCGCAACTGGAGCCTGCCGGTCAAGCTGACCGCGGTCCTGCTGGTCCCGACGATCTTCGTGCTGACCCTCGGCGTGCTGCGCATCGTCGAGCAGACGCAGGAGGCGGCGTCCTACGACAGCGTCCAGCAGGCCGTGGCGCTGGAGAGCAGCACGTCGCGCGTGCTCGGCGACCTCGCCGACGAGCGGTCGGCGGCCGCGGTCTACGTCGCGGCCAACCGCGTCGGCGGCTCCGGGCCCGTCGAGCAGCGCATCGAGGCGACCCGCGACGCGACGTCCGAGCTGCGCCGCTCCGCCGGCGCGGCCGACTCGCTCGACCAGCAGACGATCACGGCGTTCGACCAGGCCGACGACGAGATCGACCAGCTCGACCGGCTGCGCGACGACGTCATCGACGGCCGCGTCGACGCCGCCGGCGCGATCGCGCGCTACACCGAGACCATCGACACCCTCGAGGTGTTCGACCGCTCGCTGTCCCGCGAGGCCGTGGACCCGAGCGTCGCCGGGCTCTCCGCCGGGCTCTACTCGCTCTCGGTGGTGCGCGAGGAGGACGCCTACGTCCAGGCCGTCGTCGCCGCCGGGATCGCCGCGGGCCGCATCGACGCGCCCTCGATCGACCAGGCGCGCAACGCCACCCTGCGCCGCTCGATCGCCGTCGACGACTTCCGCTCGGCGATCGGCACCGACAACGCCGCGCTCGCCGACGCCGTCGTCGGCCCGGACGTCGACAACCGCGACCTGCTGGCCCAGGTCGTGCTCGGCCGCGGCGCGGCGGGCCTGCCGCTGCAGGTGGCGGGGCCGGACTGGGAGCGCGCGTCGGCCGCCGTCGAGGACCGCGACGCCGCGACCGCCGAGCAGCTGCGCGGCCAGCTCCAGGAGCAGGCGGGCGCGCTGCAGGCCGCCGCGCGCAACGGCGCCGGCATCGCCTCGGTGATCCTGCTGCTGGCGCTGATGGCCGGCGCGGCGGTGGTCTTCTTCGTCACCCGCTCGCTGCTGCGGCCGCTGCGCCTGCTGCGGCGCACCGCCCTCGACGTCGCCGAGCGGCGCCTGCCGCAGGCGGTCAAGAGCCTGCGCGAGGGCGAGACGCCCGACACCACGATCGTCCCGACGCCGATCAACACGCGCGAGGAGATCGGGCAGGTCGCCCGCGCGTTCGACCAGGTGCACGAGCAGGCGGTGCGCCTGGCCGCCGAGCAGGCCGGCCTGCGCTCGGCGTTCAACTCGATCTTCGTCAACCTGTCCCGGCGCTCGCAGGCGCTGGTCGAGCGCCAGCTGCGGCTCATCGAGCAGCTGGAGAACTCCGAGGAGGACCCGGAGGCGCTCTCCAACCTCTTCCAGCTCGACCACCTCGCGACGCGCATGCGCCGCAACTCCGAGAACCTGCTGGTGCTCTCGGGCACCGACATCTCGCGGCGCGGCAGCAGGCCGGTGCCGCTGGTCGACGTCCTGCGCGCCGGCGCCTCGGAGGTGGAGCAGTACCAGCGCATCGACCTGGCGCCGCTGCCGCAGGCCCAGCTGCTCGGCCGCACCGCGAGCGACGTCGTGCACCTCGTGGCCGAGCTCCTCGAGAACGCGACGACCTTCTCCGCGCCCGACACCCGCGTGCGCGTGCAGGCGACGCAGAACGGCGACGGCTCGGTGCTCGTCGAGATCGTCGACTCGGGCGTCGGCATGAGCGAGGACGACCTGCACGAGGCCAACGTGCGCCTCGACTCGCCCCCGACGGTCGACGTGTCGGCGTCCCGGCGCATGGGCCTGTTCGTGGTCGGTCGCCTGGCGACCCGCCACGGCATCACCGTCGAGCTGCGCAACCGCGACGAGGGCGGCGTCACCGCGACGGCGCTCATCCCGGCGTCCGCGGTGCTCGCGGGCTCGGCCGAGGGGCAGCAGGCGCTCGGGGCCGGGTCGGCGCCGCGGCGTCCCGAGGCCCCGGGGGCGGTGCCCGAGCAGGCGCGCAACGGGGCCGCCAACGGGGCGGCGAACGGCGGCCTGCCCCAGCGGGAGCGCCGCGCGGTCGGCGCGCCCGGCTCCTTCTTCGCGCCCGGCGGTGACCCCGAGCAGGGGCGCCCGCCGGCCCCCGACGGTGGGTCCGAGCGGCGGCCGCTGCTGCCGCGCCGCGGCCCGTCGAACGGCGTCCCGGGCACCAACGGCCACGGCAGCAACGGGCACGCCGGGCCGGCCCTCCCCGGCCGCCCCGGGGGACCGGCCGGGCCTGGTGGGCCCGGCGGACCTGGTGGACCTGGTGGACCCGGTGGGCCGACGGGTCCCGGGCGCGGTCCCGGGTCGCCCGGCGAGCGGGACGTCCCGGCGGCCGAGGGTGCCGACGAGCCCGCGACCGCGCTCGCGGGGCCGCCGGCGGACACCGACGACGAGCGCGTGGCCGAGGTCGAGGAACAGGCGCCCGAGCAGGGCCGCCACGGCTTCGTCGGCGGTGCCGCCGTCGCGGGGGGTGCCGCCGCGCTGATCGGGGCGGCCGCCGCCCGCCGGCGCAGCCGCCGTCCCGAGGAGCCCGAGCCCGCCGACGACGCCCACGACGAGGACGACGAGCACGACGAGTCCGTCGACGACGGCGAGGACCTGTCGTGGCGGCGGGAGGACGCCGAGGCCGAGGAGGGGGCCGAGGACGCCGTCGAGGCGCCCGAGGTCCCCGCCGCCGACGCCCCGCAGCAGGGCCAGCAGCAGGGCCAGCAGCAGGGCCCGCCGCAGGGTGGGCCGCACGGCCCGCTCCCGGGGCTCCCCGGCCAGCCCGGCGGCCCCGGTGGCCCCGGCGCGCCGACCGGCCCCGGTGGCTTCGGCGGTGGCGGCGGTGCGCCGACCCCCGGCGCGCCCGGCCAGCCCCGCGGGCCCGTGTGGGGTCCGCCGCCCGCCGGTCCCGGTGGCCCGGGTGGTCCCGGCGCGCCCGGTCAGGTCCCGCCGCCCGGATGGCGCGGTGCCCCGCCCGGACGCGGCCCGGCCGGTCCTTACGGGCCGCCCCCGCCCGGCGGCCCGCCGCGCCAGCCCGTCGCCGGCCCGCCGATGTGGAACGGCGCGCCCGTCGTGCCACCGCCCGGCCCAGGCGCCGCCGAGGAGCCGGCCGACGAGGTCGAGGACGTCGAGGCCGCGGAGGCGGTCGAGGCGCCGGTCGAGGACACCGTCGAGCCGGCCGCCGACGAGGCCGACGAGGCCCCCGAGCAGGCCCCGGAGCAGGCTTCCGAGCAGACCCCCGAGGCGCTGCCGAACCGGCGGGGCATGCTCCCGCTGCGCCCGCGCGTGGTGCGCCCGCAGGCGCGCCCGGCGTGGCAGGAGGGCTCGCCGGAGGCCGCGGCGTCGGCGCCGCCCGCTCCCGGGGCCCCGGAGGAGGAGCCCGCCGAGCCGGTGGCGAGCGCGCCGGACGAGGCGCCCGACGAGGCCCCCGAGCAGTCCCCGGACGAGCCGCGCGGGATGCGGCCGTCGGGTCGCCGCCTGCCGCCGACCGGGGCGGCGTTCTCCCCGGGGATGGCGCCGCGGCTGCGTCCGCGCCGGACCTCTGGCGAGCAGGGCGAGACGCCGGACGTCATCGGCGCGCCCGAGACGCCGGTAGACGCCCCCGAGCCGGTCGGTCAGGACGCGGCGGCCCCCGCCGAGCCCCAGACGCCCGCCGAGCCGCAGACCCCGCCCGAGCCGCAGGCCCCGCCCCTGCCCCAGCGGCCGGCCGCCGGCCCGCAGGCGCCCGGTGCGCTGCCGAGGCGCGGCGCGCCGCAGGGTCCCGGACCGGGTCCGGCCGCTCCGCTCGTGCCCGCAGGTGCCGCCCCGTCCGCGGGCGGTCCGCCGGACCGTCTCTTCGAGCCGGCCCCGACGACCGAGGGCAACGGGCACACCCGCAACGGCGGCGGCGGTGTCGGCGCGCCCCCGCGGGCGGTGCCGGAACGCCTGCCCACCCGGGCGGGACGCCCGCAGCGGGAGCGCACGCCGATCTACGACGAGGTCGCGTCCGCGTGGTTCCGCGAGGCGCCGCCGGCGGCGGGTCCGGACGAGGCCGAGTGGGCGTCGACGTCGGGTGACGAGGGCTGGCGCGCCGCCGCGGCGACCGCCGACGCCCTCGACGCCGGCGTCGGTGGGGACGGCACCACGGAGGCGGGCCTGCCGAAGCGCAGGCCGCGGGCCCAGCTCGTGCCGGGCGCCGCGCGCCCGGGCGACGGGCCGGCGCCGGCGGGGCCCGCGGTGCCGCGGCGCAGCGCCGACGCGATCCGTGGCCGTCTCGCGAGCTACCAGCAGGGCGTGGCCGACGGGCGGTCCACCCGCCGTGGCCGGCCGGGGGAGACCGAGGGCGAGCAGCAGGACGCTCGTCCCGGGGATGAGGAGGAGCAGTGACCGGAGCCCAGTCGCAGCCGAGCCGCTTCGGCTGGTTGGTCTCGAACTTCGCCGAGCGGGTGCCGGGGGTGGCGCACGCGGTCGTGGTGTCGGCCGACGGGCTGCTGCTCACGGCGTCGAACCGCCTGCCGCGCGACCGTGCCGACCAGCTGGCCGCCGTCGCGTCCGGCCTGATCAGCCTCACGCAGGGCGCCGCGCGCTGCTTCGAGGCCGGCGAGGTCGTGCAGACGGTGGTGGAGATGGAGCGGGGCATCGTCCTGCTCATGTCGATCAGCGACGGTTCGTGCCTCGCGACGCTCGCCGCCCCGAACTGCGACATCGGGCTGGTCGGCTACGAGATGACCCTGCTGGTCGATCGGGTCGGTCAGCTCCTGACCCCCGAGCTCCGGGCCGAGCTCCAGGGGTCGGCAGTGCGATGACGTCACAAGGGGGTGACGACCGGTGAGCGATGAACCCGGCGAGTCCTTCGCCGACGTCCTCAACGGGATCAGCGGGGGAGCGAAGCCACGCGGCGAACGCCGCGGGCTCTTCCGTCGACGCCGCGGCGCCGAGGAGCCTGCCGCCACCCCGGCGCAGGACGAGGTCGGCCCGCCGAGCGACGGCACCGTCGCCCCCGACGGCTACCTGTACGGCGAGGGCGTGCCCGACGGTGCGCACGCCCTGGCGCCCGGGGAGCCGCAGACCGCTCCCTACGGCGTCCCGCAGCCCGGCCCGCCGCGGCACGAGCTCCCCGAGCCCGAGCCGCCCGCCGAACGTGCCGACGACGTCGCGATCGTGCGCCCCTACGCCTGGACCGGCGGGCGGACCCGCCCGGTCTACGACCTCGCCGTCGAGACCCTGGTCTCCGTCGGCTCCGCGGGACGCGACCCGTCGCGCATCCCCCAGTACGAGCACCGTGCCGTGGCCGAACTGTGCACCGAGCCCCGGTCCGTCGCGGAGGTGGCGGCGATGCTGAAGCTGCCCCTCGGCGTGGCCAGGGTCGTCATCGGCGACATGGCGTCGCAGGGCACCGTCGTGGTGCACCAGACCGCCTCGACCTCGGGCGACGTCCCGGACATGGCGTTGATGGAAAGGGTGTTGAGTGGACTACGACGGCTCTGACGCAGCGGTCGCCGAACCGGTCCCGACCACCACCTCAGCCAAGATCGTCGTGGCCGGGGGGTTCGGGGTCGGGAAGACCACGTTCGTGGGCTCGGTCTCCGAGATCGACCCGCTGACGACCGAGGCCGTGATGACCGACGCCAGCGCCGGCGTCGACGACCTCTCCGCGGTGCCGAACAAGCGCACCACCACGGTGGCCATGGACTTCGGCCGCGTCTCGCTCGACTCCGACCTGATCCTCTACCTGTTCGGCACGCCCGGGCAGGACCGGTTCTGGTTCATGTGGGACGACCTCGTGCGCGGCGCCATCGGCGCGGTCGTGCTCGCGGACACCCGGCGGCTCGCCGACTGCTTCGCCGCGGTCGACTTCTTCGAGGACCGGCGCCTGCCCTACGTGCTCGGCGTCAACACCTTCGACGGCATCCTGCGCCACGAGCTCGAGGACGTCCGCGAGGCGCTGGCGATCGACCCGGCGGTGCCGATCCTGACCGTCGACGCCCGCGACCGGGAGTCGACGAAGCAGGCGCTCATCGCGCTCGTCGAACACGCGATGCAGGTCTGGGCGGTCGGCGCCCGGGCCTGACCGCGCCCCGCCCGGACGAACGAACGGCGCTTTCGCTGCTTCGCTAGCAGCGAGAGCGCCGTTCGTTTCTCGGGGTGCGGCGCACACGGGTGCTTGCCGGCCTCCGGACGGCGGTACGTGTGCTCCGGTGCCCGTCGCCTGCGGAGATCACGGGAGACGTCATGCACCTCCTACGCGCCGGCGGGTGCACCACGTCGCTCGTGATCTTGCAGAACCCCGCGCCTCTGGTGATCAACGGGGACTTCGGAGGCCTAGAAAGCAGCGAGATACCCGTTCGCTGCACCAGAGGGTGCTCAGCGGTCGGCGAGCACGCTCACCGAGGTGATCCGGTGCAGCGCGAAGGACAGGGCGGCGCCGCCGACCGTGGCGCCGTTGGTCTCGCCGTCGTCCTCGACACCCTCGAGCACGCCGCCGCCGACGCGCAGCGGGCGCACGACGCGCTGGGACGCGGTGCCGTGCGCGTCGACGTAGCCGATCCACACGCTGCGCCCGGTGCGGGCGGCCTCGGCGAGGACGGCGACGGTGGCCGAGGTCGCCGTGCGGCCCTGGCCCGCGGCGGTCGCGCGGCCCCGGGAGGCGGTGGCGGCGCGGTCGCCGGCGCGCATCTGGGCGACGAGCGCGGTGATCTGGTCCTCGGAGAGGCTCGGCGTGGTGCCGACGGCGCGCTCCGGGCGCTTCGCGGGCGTGCGGCGGCCGCGGGGACGCAGGTCCAGCACGCCGCCGACCTCGTCCTCGGCGACCGGTGACAGGCCCGCGGCGCGCAGGGCCTCGAGCACGTCGACCAGCGGCTGGGTGCTGATCAGCACGGTCGGCGCGATCCGGCGCAGCTCGAGGCGCTCGGCCTCCGGGTGCACCATCACCTCGGCGATGAGGGCCTCGTCCTCCGAGCGCAGGAACGACGCCGCCGCCCCGCCGCGCAGGCGCCCGTGGCGGCGGGCGACGTCGTCGACGAGGTACGTCAGGCCCTGGGGCACCGGGGTGGCCGAGCGGGTCGCGAAGAGCTCGTGCAGGTCGGCGGCGGTCTGCCCGAGGTCCAGCGCGCGGCGCACCGAGGCCTCGCTGATCCGGTAGACCGACGCTGCCCCCGAGGACTCGACGTCCGCGACGCGGTCGAGCGCGGCGGCCAGCTCCGGCTCGAGGCGCCCGGGGGCGACGGCGGTGAGGTCGGCCTGCAGGAGCACGTGGTCGACGGGGTCGGGCAGCGCCCGGCGCAGCGCCGCGGCGGCGGCCGCGTCCGGGTCGTCGCCGGGCCCGCGCACCGGGACGAGCAGCTCGCGCGTCGCCGAGGTGATCGCGTCGTGGGCGACGAGCCCCAGCGTCGTCGCCTCGCGCAGCACCGTGCGGATCATCTCGTCGCGCGCGCGCCCGCCCTTGCGCGGCGCGCGCCAGGCCAGGGAGGCAACGAGGTCGTCGGCGCTGGGCGGGCCCTCGCCGTCGTCGAACTCGCGCAGCCGGTCGAGCACCCGGCGCCGCAGCGCGGGGGCCCAGGGCCGGCGGGCCTCGTCGGAGAGCGGGCCGATGAGCTTGTCGCCGACGTCGCGCGCCCCGACCAGCGACGGCGCGCGCGGCGTGTCGAGCCAGCCCCGGGCGAGCATCACCCAGCGCACGTCGGGGCCCGCGGCGAGCCAGCGGTCGACGGTGACGGTGGGCGTCCACGTCGGGTCGGCGCCCTCGGAGACGGCGACCAGCCCGGCCCCGGCGAGCACCTCGACGAGCAGGGCCGCGTCCACCTCGGTGAGCCCCAGCTCGCGGGCGACGCGGCGCAGGTCGCGCACCCCGAGCCCGCCGGAGCGCAGGACGGCGGGCGGGTGGTCCGACCACGACGTCAGCACCGACTCCGCGCGCCGGACGACCTCGAGGATCTCCCCGGCCGCGGCGGCGTCGACGTCGGCGGGCGCATGGACGCGCGGGGGCGGCATGGGGTCCGTGAGCGCGACGTCGCCGAGCGGGCGGTCGCCGCGCACGCCGAGGGCGGCCTCGCGGGTGAGCTCGACGGTCTCGTGGTCGACGCGGTGCAGCAGGCCGGCGGCGAGCAACCGGCCGACCGGGCCGTCGTCGGCGCCCTGGGCCCGGCTGCGGCCGACCGGTCCGTCGGCGGAGAGCGCCTCGACGACGGCGCGCTCGTCGGCGGGCAGGGCGTCGACGACGGCGGCGTAGTCGTCGGCGGTGGCGATCGCGGAGAACTCCGGCGCCGGGCGCCCGAGGCCCCCGGGGTAGCGCACCGACACGTCGCGCAGCGCCGGCACCGCCCGCAGCGTGGCCGTCTCGGCGGGGTCGGCGGTGGGGAGGTCCGGCGTCAGCGTGGAGCCGTCCGGCCAGCACAGGGCCCGGCTCTCGAGGTCGGCGAGGGCGGCCCGGCCCGCCGCGGCGCGGTCGGCGCCGAGCAGCGCGAGCACGTCGCCGACGGCCACCGGCGCCTCGTCGGCGCGCACCACGAGCAGCGCGTCGACCACCTGCAGGGTGAACGCGTCGAGGTCCTCGCAGGCGCGCCCGACCGACATCCGCACGCTCGCGCGGGTGGCCACGACCCCGGTGTCGGCGGGGGCGGGGAGGGCGAGGTCCGGGCGGGCACGCAGCAGCGCGCCCAGGGTGTCGTCGTCCTGGGCGCGCAGGTGGTCGAGGAGGGTCCGGCCGGACATCGCACACCACGGTAGTCGGGCTCCGGCGCGCACACCCCCGAGGTGCGGCAGACTGGGGATCCGCCGACCCGGGAGGACAGGGAGAGATGGCCGACCACGCGACCGGACCGCAGGACGACACCCCGCCGCGCCAGGACCCCTGGTGGCCCGAGGTCGACGGGGGCCACCCGATCACGGAGCTGATGGCGCCCACCCAGGGCTCGCCGTCGCCGTTCGGCGAGACCGAGTTCCCCCTGCCGGCCGACCAGCTCGGCTACGAGCACCCGGTCACCGAGATCAACCGCTGACCACCCACACGCAGGTCGCCGGTCTCCTGCTCGCCGCGGGCGGGGGCCGGCGGATGGGCCGCCCGAAGGCCGCCGTCGAGCTCGACGGCGAGCCGCTGGTGCGCCGTGGCGCCCGGGCGCTGGTGACCGCCGGTCTCGCGCCCGTCGTCGTCGTGCTCGGCGCCGGGCTCCCCGGCACCGCGGACCTGCTCGACGAGGGCACGACGTGGGTGCCCGCGCCGGGCTGGGACACCGAGGGCCAGGCCGCCTCGCTGCGCGCCGGGCTGGCGGCCCTCGAGGCGACCGACGCCGTCGCGGCCCTCGTCGCCCTCGTCGACACCCCGGGCATCGGCCCCGACGCGCTCGCCCGGGTCGCCGCCCACGCCCAGGGTCCCGAGGTCCTCGCGCGCGGCACCGTCGACGGCCGGGCGGGGCACCCCGTGCTGCTCGGACGGGCGCACTGGAAGGCTGTGCGCGCGGCGGCCACGGGGGACGCCGGCGCGCGGGGCTTCCTGCGCGGCCGGGACGACGTGGCGGCCGTGGAGATCGGGGACGTCGCGGTCGAGGACGACCTCGACACACCCGAGGACCTGCAGCGCTGGACCGCACGTGAGGAGACACCACGGTGACCGTCCCCGGACCCGGTTACGCGATCACGGCCCGCGTCGAGGCGCCGGCGAGCGCGACCGCGGCGGGTGACCTCGCCGTCGCCGTCGGGCGCGTCGGCGGCGTCATGACGGCGTTCGACGTCGTCGAGTCGCGCACCGACTCGATCATCATCGACATCAGCTGCAACGCCCTGTCCGAGGAGCACGCGGAGCAGATCACCGACGCGCTCGACGGTCTCGACGGCGTGCGGGTCCGCAACGTCTCCGACCGCACCTTCCTCGTCCACCTCGGCGGCAAGATCGAGGTCACCGCGAAGGTCGGTCTCCGGACCCGCGAGGACCTCTCGCGCGCCTACACGCCCGGTGTCGCCCGGGTCTGCCAGGCCATCGCCCGCCGTCCCGAGGACGCCCGCAGCCTGACGATCAAGCGCAACACGGTCGCCGTGGTCACCGACGGCTCCGCGGTGCTCGGGCTCGGCAACCTGGGCGCGGCCGCGGCGATGCCGGTGATGGAGGGCAAGGCGGCCCTGTTCAAGCGGTTCGCGGGCGTCGACGCCTGGCCGGTGTGCCTGGACACCCAGGACACCGAGGAGATCATCCGCACGGTCGAGGTCCTCGCCCCGGCCTACGGGGGGATCAACCTCGAGGACATCGCCGCGCCGGCCTGCTTCGAGATCGAGGAGCGCCTGCGCGACAAGCTCGACATCCCGGTCTTCCACGACGACCAGCACGGCACCGCCGTCGTCGTCCTCGGCGCCCTGCGCAACGCGCTGCGCGTCGTCGGCAAGGAGATGAACGACTGCCGGATCGTGGTCTGCGGGGTCGGCGCGGCCGGGTCGGCGATCATCCGGCTGCTGCTGCCCCTGGCGCCCGCCGACCTCGTCGCGGTCGACGTCGACGGGATCATCCATCCCGAGCGCCCCGGCCTGCACCCGAGCCTGGAATGGGTCGCCGAGCAGACCAACCGCGAGCGCCGCACCGGGACGCTGCGCGACGCGATGCCCGGGGCCGACGTGTTCATCGGGGTCTCGGCGCCGAACCTGCTCCACGAGTCGGACGTCGCCGCGATGGCGGACGACGCCGTCGTGTTCGCGCTGGCCAACCCGGACCCGGAGATCGACCCGTCGCTCGCCCAGCGGCACGCCGCGGTCGTCGCCACCGGCCGGTCGGACTACCCGAACCAGATCAACAACGTCCTGGCGTTCCCCGGCATCTTCCGCGGGCTCCTCGACGCGCAGGCGCGGGCCATCACCGACGACATGTTGCTGGCCGCGTCCGCCGCGATCGGGGACGTGGTCGCCGAGCCCAACCCGCTGTTCATCGTGCCCAGCGTCTTCGACAGCACCGTCGCGCCCGCGGTGGCCGGCGCGGTCCGCAAGACCGTCGAGCGCGCCCGCGAGCACGGCACGGGAAGCGTCGACGTCGGCGCCGCCCTGGCCCTCGGCGAGGAGACGGCGAAGGCGGTGGAGGGCGCGGATGACTGAGAACAGCGGCCTGACCCACGTCGACGCCACCGGCGCCGCGCGCATGGTCGACGTCGGCGACAAGGAGGTCACGCGCCGCACGGCGACCGCCACCGGCGTCGTGCACACGACCGCCGAGGTCACCGCCGCCCTGCGCGACGACGCCGTGCCCAAGGGCGACGCGCTGGGCGTCGCGCGCGTCGCGGGCATCATGGGCGCCAAGCGCACGCCGGACCTCGTCCCGCTGTGCCACCCGATCCCGCTGGCCGGCGTCACGGTCGACCTCGAGGTCGGCGACGACCACGTCACCATCACCGCCACCGCCCGCAGCGCCGACCGCACGGGCGTCGAGATGGAGGCGCTGACCGCGGTCACCGTGGCCGGGCTGACGCTGCACGACATGATCAAGGCGCTCGACCCGGCGGCGACGCTGGACGCGGTGCGCCTCGAGCGCAAGGAAGGGGGACGCTCCGGTGTCTGGACCCGCCCCGCAGGCCGGTGACCCCACGCGGCGCGCCCGCGTCGTCACCGCCTCCAACCGCGCCTCGTCGGGCGTCTACACCGACCGCGGCGGCCCGATCATCGTCGAGTGGCTGCGCGGTCAGGGCTTCACGACGCCCGACCCCGTGGTCGTCCCGGACGGCGAACCGGTGGCCGCGGCGCTGCGCGAGGCCGTCGCCGACGGCGCCCACGTCGTCGTCACCACCGGCGGCACCGGCATCTCGCCCACGGACGCGACGCCGGAGGCGACCCGGGCGGTCCTCGACTACGAGGTCCCCGGCCTCGCCGACGCGGTCCGCCGCGCGGGCGCCGACAAGGTCCCGACGTCGGTGCTCTCACGTGGCGTGGCCGGGGTCGCCAAGCGCACCCTGGTGGTGAACCTGCCCGGCTCCCCGGGCGGGGTGCGCGACGGCCTGGCCGTGCTCGAGCCGGTGCTGGCCCACGCCGTCGACCAGATCCTGGGAGGGGACCACACATGACCGCGCGCGTCCTGCGGGCGACCGTCACCGAGGAGCCGCTCGACGTCTCCGAGCACGCCGCGCTGGTCGACGACGCCGCCGCCGGCGCGGTCGTCACCTTCGCGGGCGTCGTCCGCGACCACGACCACGGCCGCTCGGTGACCGCCCTGGACTACGAGGGCCACCCGAGCGCCGCGACCGTCGTGGAGAAGGTGGCCGCGGAGGTCGCCGCGCAGTTCGCCGGCGTGCGGGCGCTCGCCGTCACCCATCGCGTCGGGCCCCTCGGGATCGGTGACGTGGCGCTGGCGTGCGCCGTGGCCGCCGAGCACCGCCGCGAGGCGTTCGACGCCTGCAGCGAGCTCGTCGACGCCGTGAAGCGCGAGCTGCCGGTGTGGAAGCGCCAGGAGTTCACCGACGGCACCGAGGAATGGGTCAACTGCCCCTGACCCGCTCCCCGGTGCCGACGGGCGGGCGTCAGGCCATCGACAGCGTCTGACCCGGCAGGATCATGTTCGGGTCGCTGATGACGTCGGTGTTCGCCTGGGCGAGCGTGCGCCAGGTCTGGCCGTGCGACGCGGCGATCGAGCTGAGCGTGTCGCCGTTCTTCACGGTGTAGGAACCCGTCGACGGAGCGGACGACGACGACCCCGAGTCGCGCACCTGGCGGGTCTCGGAGCGGCTGCTCGAGCTGCTGCCGGAGTCGTCGTCGTCATCCGAGTCAGAAGCGGACGAGGACGAGGACGACCCCGACGACTCCGACGACTCCGAGGACGACCCCGACGACGAGCTGTTCGGCGAGTCGTCGGTCTGCCCGGTCTTGCGCGAGCAGGTCGGCCAGGCGTTCATGCCCTGCTCGGCCTTGACGCGCTCGGCGACCCGGATCTGCTCCGAGCGGCTGGCGTCCTCCGGCTGGCCCGAGCCGCCGAAGGCGCGCCAGGTGGAGTCGGTGAACTGCAGGCCGCCGCCGAAGCCGTTGCCGGTGTTGATGCCCCAGTCGCCGCCGCTCTCGCACTGGGCGAGCGCGTCCCAGTCGGTGTCGGCGTGGGCGGCGGGCGCCGCGAGCAGGGCCGCGGGGACGACGGGGGCGCCGGCGGCGACGACGGCGAGCGCCGCCCTGCCGACGCGGCCGGGGCGGCGCGCCGCGCGGTGACGTCCACGGGGAGCGGCGGGTGCTGCGGACAGCACGGGGTCAACGATGTCCACGGTTCTCCACGAGCCGCGCGCTGCACACCGCACCGGACCGTCGCATGGGGGAGCGGACGGGGGAGCACCGGTCGCGGGCGCCCTGTCCGGGCACCGGTGATGCGGGGGAACGGGACCCGTCGGACAGGGGGAGCGCCCGGGTTCCGGTCGGCGCCGCCGCGCGGGCCGACGGACCGAGGCTAGATCTCCGGCGGGCCGCCGGCTGGTGGCTCTCAGGGACGTGAGGACGCGAGGAGATCACGAACGGGTGACAGAGGCGCAGCTCCGGGGATACGAACTGACCGAGAGCGACCGGTCACGAGCGCTCCGTACCTGAGACCTGTGATGCAGGTCATAGCGGCGAGAACGACGACGGCCCCGGCTCCACGCGGGAGCCGGGGCCGTCGACGCGCGGGACAGCGCGGTACGCGGATCAGCGCAGGGCGAGCTGCTGCCCGACGCTGAGGGTGTCCGGGTTCGCCAGGCCGTTGCGCTCGGCGACGGACTGCCAGGAGACGCCGTTGGCGGCGGCGATCGAGCTCAGGGTGTCGCCCGCCGCGACGGTGTGCGCGGCGCCGGCGGCGGCCGGGGCGGCCGGCTGGGCCGGCTTCTCGGCCGGGGCGGAGGACCGGATGCCCTCGGAGTCCGAGGAGTCGGAGTCGTCCGAGTCCGAGGAGCTCGAGCCGGAGTCGGACTCCGTGTTGGCCGAGCTGTCGGTGTTGCCGGTCTTCTTGGAGCACGACGGCCAGGCGTTCATGCCCTGCTCGGCCTTCACGCGCTCGGCGACCTGGATCTGCTCCTCGCGGCTGGCGTCCTCGGGCTGACCCGAGCCGCCGAAGGCGCGCCAGGTGGAGTCGGTGAACTGGAGGCCGCCACCGAAGCCGTTGCCGGTGTTCGTGCTCCAGTCGCCGCTGCTCTCGCACTGGGCCAGCTCGTCCCAGTCCGTGTCGGCCGAAGCGAGCCCCGTGGTCAGGGCCATCGGGGCCGCGGCGACCGCGCCCACCAGTGCGAACTGGGCCGCGCGCCGTCCGAGGGCGCGCGCCAGCGACTCATCGGTATTCCGAGCCATGACCTCTCTCCGTACCGCGCCGCGCGGGCAGGGCCTCGCGAGCGGGTCGACGGCCGGTTCCACGCGGCCTCACCGCCCGTGGGTGCGCAGGGGCACCCGGGGCCTGCAGTCCTCACGCCCGTCCGGTCCGCAACTTTCGTGTCGGGTCATCACCCGGGACCGCTGGACGAGCGACGGCGCGGCGATCCCGGGGGTATCAGGCCCCCGACACACCGGTCCGGTGCGTGCTGCGGGGAGCCGACAGCGAACGGTACGGAGCACACAACGCGTTTCAACCCGGGCTCATGCGACCGCTGTCACCGTCCCGTGACGCTTCCGTGATCAGGACGCGGGCAGATCTCCTGCTCCAGACGGGAGTCGATCTCCCACGCAAGCGGTTGCCACCGGCGCGTCACAGATCCGATCTGTGCGTGGCCTCACCGTCCTGACACGGCCGTTCGGCCCATCGGGTCTCAGGAGTGAGGCGGTCCGGTGGCTACCCCGCGGGCGCTAGGACATGCTGGTGCGGTGAGCGTGACCACCGAACCCACCAGCCCGGACGATCTGGCGCGCGCCCTCGACGGCACCGGTTACCTCGCCGACGAGGGCCTCGCGTCGGCGGCGTTCCTGGCGCTGCGCATGGGTCGCCCCCTCTTCTGCGAGGGCGAGCCCGGGACGGGGAAGACGGCGCTCGCCCAGGCGCTGTCGGAGTCCCTCGGGCTGCCGCTCGTGCGCCTGCAGTGCCACGAGGGCATCGACGCCTCGCAGGCCCTCTACGACTGGGACTTCCCGCGCCAGCTGCTGCACCTGCGCGCGCTCGAGGCGTCGGCGAGCGCGTCGCACACCGAGCTCGACGTCGACGCCGTCGAGTCCTCCCTCTACGACCGCCGGTTCCTCCTCGCGCGCCCGGTGCTCCAGGCGCTGCAGGACGCGCCGTGCGTGCTGCTCGTCGACGAGGTCGACCGCGCCGACGACGAGTTCGAGGCCTTCCTCCTCGAGGTCCTCGCGGAGAACTCGGTGACCATCCCCGAGATCGGCGTGGTCAAGGCCGAGACGCCCCCGCTCGTCGTCCTCACCTCGAACCGCACGCGCGAGGTCCACGACGCCCTCAAGCGCCGCTGCCTCTACCTCTGGCTCGAGCACCCCGACCTCGCCCGCGAGACCGCGATCCTGCGCCGGCGCCTGCCCGACCTGCCCGAGGCGCTCGCCGAGCAGGTCGCGCAGGCCGTGCACGGGCTGCGCGGGCTCGACCTGCTCAAGCCGCCGGGCGTCGCCGAGTCGATCGACTGGGCCCAGGCGCTGCAGCTGGTCGGCGCCCGCCACCTCGACCTCGCGTCGGCCACGGCCACGCTGGGCGCGGTGCTGAAGTACCGCGAGGACGCGGACCGGGCGCGCGACAAGCTGGACGCCCTGCTCGCCTCATGACCGCCGGGGACACGGGCGGGAGCAGCGACACGCCGGCTCCCCGCCCCCACGCCGGCGCGGTGCTGGCCGCCGGCGTCGTCGACGACCTCCGCGGCCCCGCCGACCCGCCGGGGGCCGACGAGGTCCTCGAGGACTTCGTCGCCTTCACCCGCCTCGTCCGCGGGGCCGGCGTCCCGGTCACGACCGACCGCGTCGCCGCCTACCTGCAGGCGCTGCGCCTGTCCGACCTGACCAGCGAGGTCGCCACCTACTGGGCGGGCCGCCTGACGCTCTGCGCCGACCCCGACGACGTCGTGCGCTACGACCACGCGTTCGCCGCGTGGTTCTCGTCCGACCCGCGTGACCAGCGGATGGGGCGCCCGTCCCAGCCGAAGCCCCGCGTCTCGACGATGGCCGCGCTCACCGAGCCGCCGCCGGGCACCGGGGACGGCGACGAGGAGGAGACCCCGGAGCTGCGGGTCGCCGCCTCCGGCGAGGAGGTCCTGCGCGACCGCGACATCGCCGAGCTCTCGATCGGCGAGCGCGAGCACCTCAAGCAGCTCCTCGCGCTGCTGCGCCCCGCGCCCCCGAAGCGGCGGGCCCGCCGCCGCCGGCCGGCCCGGCGGGGCGAGCCCGACCCCCGGCGCACGCTGCGCGCGGCGCTGGCCAACGGCGGCGAGATCGGTGACCTGCGCCGGCGGGCCCGCCGCGAGCGCCCCCGCCGGGTCGTGCTGCTCATCGACGTGTCCGGCTCCATGAGCCCGTACGCGGACACGCTGCTGCGCTTCGCCCACGTCGTCACCCGGCGCACGCCGACGGCGGTCGAGACGTTCACGCTCGGCACGCGCCTGACCCGGGTGACGCGCGAGCTGCGCCAGCGCGACCCGGAGCGCGCGCTCGCCGACGCCGGGCGCGCCATCCCCGACTGGTCGGGCGGCACGCGGCTCGGCGAGGTGCTGCGCGCGTTCCTCGACCGCTGGGGCCAGCGCGGCGTCGCGCGGCGCGCGGTCGTCGTCGTGTTCTCCGACGGCTGGGAGCGCGGGGGCGCCGAGCTGCTCGGCGAGCAGTCGGCGCGGCTGCGGCGCCTGGCCCACAAGGTGGTCTGGGTGAACCCGCACGCGGGCAAGAGCGGCTACGCCCCCGTGCAGGGGGGAATCGCGGCGGCCCTGCCGCACGTTGACCGGTTGTTGGCGGGTCACTCCCTGACGACGCTGGCCGAACTGCTGGAGGTGCTGCGGGATGCGTGACGTGCTGCCGACCCTGGAGTCCTGGTGGGACTCGGGTCGTCCGACGGCGCTGGCCACGGTGGTCGGGACGTTCCGGTCCGCCCCGCGCCAGCCGGGCGCGTCGATGCTCGTCGGCGACGACGGGCAGGCCGTCGGGAGCGTGTCGGGCGGCTGCGTCGAGGGCGCGGTCTACGAGCTCGGCTCCGGGATCCTCGAGGGCACCGACGAGGCGACCCTGCAGCGCTACGGCGTCTCCGACGACGACGCGTTCGCCGTCGGCCTGACCTGCGGCGGCATCCTCGACGTCTACGTCGAGAAGGTCGACCGCGAGTCGTTCCCGCAGCTCGGCGCCATCGCCGCGGCCGTCCGCGAGCACCGCTCGGTCGCCGTCGCCACCGTCGTCTCGGGGCCCGCGGACCGCATCGGGCGCCGGCTGGTGGTGTGGCCCGAGGAGGTCGAGGGCAGCACGGGCTCGGCCCGCCTCGACGACGCGCTGCGCGACGACGTCCGCGGCCTGCTCGCCGCCGGCCGGTCGGCGCTCGTGTCCTACGGCACCGACGGCGAGCGCCGCGGCGAGGGCCTGCAGGTCTTCGTCGAGTCCTTCGCGCCGCCGCCGCGGCTCATCGTCTTCGGGGCCATCGACTTCGCCGCCGCCGTCGCGCGGATGGGCACGTTCCTCGGCATGCGGGTCACCGTCTGCGACGCCCGCCCGGTGTTCGCGACGTCGAGCCGCTTCCCCGAGGCGCACGAGGTCGTCGTCGAGTGGCCGCACCGCTACCTCGCCAAGGAGGCCGAGGCGGGGCGCATCGACTCGCGCACCTCCCTGGCCGTCCTGACCCACGACCCCAAGTTCGACGTGCCGCTGCTCGAGGTGGCGCTGCGCCTGCCCGAGATCGGCTACATCGGGGCGATGGGGTCCCGGCGCACCCACCTCGACCGCCAGGAGCGGCTGATCGAGGCCGGGGTCACCGAGGCCGAGCTGGCCCGGATGTCGAGCCCCATCGGCCTCGACCTCGGCGCCCGCACCCCGGAGGAGACCGCGGTGTCGATCGCCGCCGAGATGATCGCCCAGCAGTGGGGCGGACGGGGCACCCCGCTCTCGGATCGCGAGGGCCCCATCCACACCGAGTCCAACGTCGAGCCCGCCGTGTCGGCGGCCTCGCTGGTGCAGACCAGCTAGACGACCCGGGCGGTCAGCAGCAGGTACTCCCAGTCCATCGACCCGTCGCCGCGGTCGTGGCGCTGTGCGACGCCCGCGATGTCGGCGTCGAGCGCGGCGGTGCGCTCGGCGTCGTCGGCGACGTTGCGGTACGCCACGATCGTCGGCCCGTAGGTCACCTTCCAGTAGGTCCGGAAGGCCTCGGGCGACCCGAACGCCGAGACCCGCACGGTCTGCCGCGTCGTCTCGACGTCGGCGACGCGGTCGCCGAGCAGCGCGCGGACGTGCTCGTCGTCGCCCCACAGCGGCGGCGGCTGCGCACCCGGCGGGGGCGGCGGGGCGTAGGGCTTCATGGTCTTGAACAGGTCGCCGACGAACCCCTCGGGCGTCCAGCTGATGAGCGCGATCCGCCCGCCGGGCCGCACGACGCGGACGAGCTCGTCGGCGGAGGTCTGGTGGTGGGGCGCGAACATGATGCCCACGCACGAGGTCGCGACGTCGAACGAGTCGTCCTCGTAGGGCAGCGCCTCGGCGTCGCCCTCCTCCCAGCGCAGCGCGACGCCCTGGCGCGCCGCGAACTCGCGGCCGGCGACGAACAGCTCCGGGGTGAGGTCGGAGGCGACGACGTCCGCGCCGGCGAGCGCGGCGGGGACGGCGACGTTCCCGGTGCCCGCGGCGATGTCCAGGACGCGCTCCCCGGGGCGGATGCCGGCGGCGGTGACGAGCCGCGGGCCGAGCTCGGCGATGAGCCGGTCGGCCACGTCGGGGTAGTCGCCGAGGCCCCACATGGTGCGGTGGCGGGCCTTGAGTGCGCGGTCGGCGTCGGTGGCGGTGATGGTCGTGTCGGTCATGGGGTTCTCCCGCGGTCTGTCCGTGTCGCTGTCGACGTGAACGGTCCGCTCACCGAGAGCGCCGGTCATCGGGAGGACCTCCCTACGTTTCTCGGGACGACTAGGCCGTTCGGGACATTCCGTGGGTGGTATTGATCACGTAGGGTCACCGGGGTGGACCTGCTCGAGCGCGAGGACGAGCAGCGCCTCCTCGCGCGCGCCTGGCAGGAGGCGCGCTCCGGCGCGGGCTCGGTCGTCCTGCTCGCCGGCGAGTCGGGCATCGGCAAGACCTCGCTGGCGCGGCAGTTCGCCGGCGACCTCGACGCGGGTGACGTCCTGTGGGGCGTCTGCGACCCGCTGGGCGTGCCCCGGCCGCTCGGCCCGCTCCACGACGTCGCCGCCGACCTCGGCGACCCCGTCGCCGGCCTGCTCCACGCCGGCGCCCCGCCCCACGAGATCCACCGGGCGCTGCTCGACGCGCTCTGCGCCCGCCCGCGGCTCCTCGTCGTCGACGACCTGCAGTGGGCCGACGAGGCCACGATCGACCTGCTGCGCTTCCTGCTGCGCCGCGTCGCGGGCACGCGCTCGCTCGTGCTCGCCACCTACCGGGCCGACGAGCCCGACCCGCAGCCGGCGCTGCGCGCCCTGCTCGGCGACGTCGCGCGCACCCCGGCCGCGACCCGCCTGGAACTCGGCCCGCTGTCGGTCGCGGCCGTGACCGCATTGGTCGGCGGGCGTGCGATCGACCCCGGTGACCTGCACCGGCTCACGCAGGGCAACTCGTTCTTCGTCACCGAGGTGGTCAGCCAGGGCGGCGTCGTCGACGGCGGGGGCGACCTGCCGGTGTCGGTGCGCGACGCGGTCCTCGCCCGCACGGCGGGTCTCGACGCGGAGGCGCGCGACCTCGCCGACCTCCTCGCGTGCGCCCCCGGCCCCGTCCCGGACACGCTGCTGCCCGCGCTGGGCGCGGGGATCGGGCCGCTGCGCACGCTCGACTCGGCGGGGCTCATCGGCCGCGACCGCCGGGGCATCACCTACCGCCACGACATCTGCCGGCTCGCGGTCGCCGGGGCGATCCCGCCCGGCGGCGAGATCGCGCTGCACCGGCGCATGGTCGACGCCCTCGAGACGCTCGCCGACCCCGACCCGGCCGTCCTCGCCCACCACGCGCTGGCCGCGGGCGACGACGGGCGCGTGTTCCGGTACGCGGCGCGGGCGGGTCGCGTCGCCGCGGCGTCGGGCGCGCACACCGAGGGCGCCCGTTTCTTCACCACCGCGCTGGAGCACGCGCCGGCCGACGCGCTGGGCGCGAAGGCGGGGCTCTGCGAGCTGCTCGCGCACGAGCTCTTCCTCACCAACCGCCTCGAGGAGGCGATCGCCGCCAGCCACCGCGCGATCGGCTGGCACCGGGCTGAGGGCGACCTCGACGGCGTGGGCGCCGGGCACCGGTCGCTCGCCTCGTTCGAGTGGTACCACGGCGACCGCGCCCGGGCGATCGAGCACGCGACGACCGCGATCGACGTCCTCGGGCCGCGTGCCGCGCCGGGCAGCCGGGCCGCCGGACTCCTCGGTCACGCGCTGGCGGTCCGCGGGTTCCTGGCGATCCAGGACAACGACCTCGTCGCCGCCCGCGAGCTGCACGACCGCGCCGCGGGCGCCGTCGCGGCGGGCGGGGCGGACGACGCCCTCGGGGTCCGGCTGATGCTGCTCGACACCGTCAGCGGGATCCTCGACGGGGACGGCTCGGCGCGGGGCCGGCTCCTGGACGCCCTCGAGGCGGTCGGCGACGACGTCAAGGTCGAGCACTCCACCTGCTGGACCCAGCTCGCCAACCTCGACGTCGAGCAGCGGCGCCTCGACGCGGCGGAGAAGGTGCTCGACCGGAGCCTGCCGCTGACCGTGCAGTGGGAGTACCCCATCTGCGAGCACTGGCAGCGCGGGGTGCGGGCGCGCCTGCGCGGGATGCGCGGTGCCTGGGACGAGGCCGTCCACGACGCCCGCGGGGTGCTCGCCGACAGCGGGTCGCTGCTCACCCACACCTGGCCCTCGCTGGTGCTCGGCGTGGTCGCGCTGCGCCGCGGCGACCCCGAGGCCGACGCGCACCTGGAGCGCGGCTGGGACATCGCGGTGCGCTTCGGCGAGCCGTTGCGCCTGCTGCCCGCCGCGTCCGCGCTGGCCGAGCGCTGCTGGGTGACGGGCGAGCCCGACCCCCGGCTCGCCGACGTCCTCGAGCGCTACGCGGAGATCGGCACGCGCCCCGGCACCGAGTGGTCCGCCGCGGAGCTCGCGGTCTGGCTCCGGCGCCTCGGCCACGACGTCCCCGCCCCGGAGCTGCCGCCCGACTCCCCGTACCGCCTGCTGCTCGACGGCGACCCCGCCGCGGCCGCGCAGCGGTGGGCGGAGCTCGCGTCGCCCTACGACCGGGCCCTCGCGCTCGTCGACACCGGCGAGGCGGCCGAGGTGTTCGCCGCGCTCGAGGTGCTCGACCGGCTCGGCGCCGACGCCGTCGCCGCCAAGGTCCGCCGCGACCTGCGCGGACGCGGCGTCACCGGCGTGCCCGCCCGGCCGCGGACCACCACGCGCACCAACCCCGCCGGGCTCACCGCGCGGCAGGTCGACGTCCTGCGCCTGCTCGCCGAGGGCCTGACGAACGCGGGCATCGCCGCGCGGCTCTACATCTCCGAGAAGACCGCCGACCACCACGTCTCGGCGATCCTCGCCAAGCTCGACGTGCCCACCCGGCGCGAGGCCGCCGCGGCCGCGCGCGCCCTGGGTGTCGTCCCGGAGCGCCGGCTCGCGCAACGGACCTAGATATCTGGGCGGTCCTCGACCCCCGGCGTGGGTGGCCACGCAGAGCAACATGGGGAGAGGGCACCGATGTAGGGGGCCCGCTCCCGGCGGCATGGTCCTCCCATGTCCATCACCGAGCGTCACACTTTTCGCGGCGGCGAGGTCCGGACGGCCGTGCGTGACCTGGCGCCGGTCGCCCTCGGGCTCGTCCCGTTCGCCCTCCTGATCGGCGTCACCGGCGCCCGCTCGGCGGCCGGCGGCGGCACCGCGGTGCTGTCCTCGGTGCTGCTGCTCGGCGGCAGCGCGCAGATGACCGCGCTGACCCTGCTCGCCGGCGGCGCGGCGTCGGGCGCGGTGATCGCCACCGTCGCCGTCGTCAACGCCCGCTTCCTGCTCTACTCGGCGGCACTCGAGCCGCACTTCCGCGACCAGCCGACCTGGTTCCGCTGGCTCGCGCCGCACTTCGTCGTCGACCCCACCTACGCGATGGTGTCGCGGCGCCTCGACGCGCTGGCCGACCCCGCGGCGTTCCGCCGGTACTGGCTCGTCGGCGGCGGCGGGCTCGCCCTCGCGTGGATCGCCATGACCGCGGCGGGCGCGCTGCTCGCCCCCGTCCTGCCCGCCTCGGCGGCGCTCACGGTCGCCGCCCCCGCGATGTTCCTCGCGATGCTCGTGCCGCAGCTCAAGCAGCGCACCGGGCGCCGGGCGGCCGCGGTCGCGGGCGTCGTGGCCGCCGTCGCCGCGACGCTGCCCCACGGTCTCGGCCTGCTCGCCGCCATCGTCACCGGCGTCCTCGTCACCACCCTCACCGACCGGAGCGCGTCATGACCCTGTTCTTCGCGGCCGTCGCGACCCACGGTCTGCGCACGGTCCTCATCACCCTCGTCCCCGCCCACCGGCTGCCCGCCGTGCTGCGCCGGGGCCTGCCCCACCTCGCCCCGGCCGCCCTCGCCGGCCTGATCGTGACCGCGCTCGTCGGTCACGCCGGCCCGCTCGCGCTGGTCGTGCCCGGTCCGACGCACCTCGCGCTCGCGGCCGCCGGCCTCGTCGCGTGGCGCTTCCGCAACCCCGCCCTGCCCGTCCTGGCCGCCGTCGCGGTCGCGATCGTCGTGGAGGTCCTGTCGTGACCGGCACCCTGCTCGGCGTCTGGGCCCACCCCGACGACGAGACCTTCCTGTCCTCCGGCCTGATCCTCGCGGCCCGCGAGCGCGGCGACCGCGTCGTCCTCGTCACCGCCACCCGCGGCGAGCAGGGCACCGACGACCCCGGCCGCTGGCCGCCCGAGCGCCTCGGCCGGCTGCGCGAGCGCGAGCTCGAGGCCGCGCTGGCCGTGCTGGGCGTGGACGAGCACCGCTTCCTCGGCTACGGCGACGGAGCGTGCACGACGGCCGCCGAGCCGCTCGCGGCGCGGGCGATCGCCACGGTCATCGAGGAGGTCCGCCCGGACACGATCGTCACCTTCGGGCCCGACGGCGTCACCGGTCACGCGGACCACCGCGCGGTCGGGCGCTGGACCACCCGGGCGCGCAACGCGGTCGCGCCGGAGGCCGAGCTGCTGCGCGCGGTCCTCGCGCCCGGCTTCACCCGCCGGTTCGCCGCGGTCAACGACGCGTTCGGCGTCTTCATGGACGACCCCGCCGACGACGTCGACCCGGGCCTGCACCTGCGGCTCGAGGGCGACCGGCTGGACCGGAAGATCGAGGCGATGCTGGCGCAGGACAGCCAGACCCGCCGTCTGGTCGACGGTGTCGGGATCGCGACCTTCCGGCGCTGGTGGGCGGAAGAGGCGTTCCTCGTCGATCGCCCCGTCGCGGTGGCGGCCGCCTGAGGGTGTGACGTGGGTCGCGACCTGCACCGATCGCGTGTCCGGGCAACCTCGGCGTCACCCTGCCGTCGCCCGCTGTCTCTCTGTAACGTGGGCTACATCGTCGTGCGGGTCGGCCATTCGGCCGGTCGGCAGAGAGGGGGCAGCGTGGTCCTCGTCGACAGCGTGACCCGTGCCGGGGAGTCGGTCATCGCCCATCGGCGCTCCCAGGAGCCGGTGAACGGTGCCACCGTCGCCCCCCAGCGGAGCCCGGCCGAACGGTCGGCCACGCGGTCGAGCACCCCCACCCCCCGCCTCGCCAAGTTCCACGTCCCGGAGATCCTCTTCGGCCCGGGATCGCTGTCCGAGGCGGCCCACGCGGCCGTGCGCCTCGGTGCGCGCCGCCCGATGCTCGTCACCGACCCGGGGCTGTGCGCCGCCGGCTGGCCCACCCAGCTGTGCGCCCACCTCGCGGAGGCCGGCCTGCGGCCCACGGTGTGGGACGGCGTCACGCCCAACCCCAAGGACCACGAGATCGCGGCGGGCCACGTCGTCTACCGCGAGCAGCGGTGCGACGTCATCGTCGCGCTCGGTGGCGGCTCGGTGATCGACGCGGCCAAGGGCATCGCGCTGCTGGCCGGCAACGGCGGGCTCATCACCGACTACGAGGGCGTCGACCGGATGGCGCTGCCCATCCCGCCGATGGTCATGGTGCCGTCGACGTCGGGCACGGGCGCCGACGTCTCGCAGTTCTGCATCGTCACCGACACCGCGCGCAACACCAAGATCACGATCCTGGGCCGCGCGCTGGTACCGGACATGTCGATCGTCGACCCCCACCTGCTCACCACGATGCCCGACTGGCTGAACGCCGCCACGGGTCTCGACGCGCTCACCCACGGCATCGAGGCCTACGTCTCGCGCGCCCACAACCCGCTCACCGACCACCACGCGCTGCAGGCGATCGCGCTGGTCGGGGAGCACCTCGAGCGCACGATGGACCACCCGGCCGAGGAGTCCGCGCGCACCTGCATGGCGCAGGCGGCGCTCGAGGCCGGGCTGGCGTTCACCAACGCGATCCTCGGCGCGGCCCACGCGATGAGCCACCAGGTGGGCGGGCTGCTCGACCTGCCGCACGGCGTCATCAACGGCGTGCTGCTGCCGCACGTCATCCGCTTCAACGCCGAGCCCGACCCGCACCGGTTCGTGCCGATCGCCCAGGCGCTGGGCCTGCCCGGCCGGATCGCGCCCGACTCGACGGCCGGCGCGGCCGAGGCCGCGGAGTGGGCGGCGGCGGAGGTGCGGCGGATCGCCGACGAGCTCGGGGTGCCGAAGGGCCTCGGCGAGATCGGCGTGACGGCCGACGACGTCCCGGTGCTCTCGCGCATGACGCTCGCCGACGCGTGCCTGTCGACCAACCCGCGCGAGGCCGACCAGGCCGACATCGAGACGTTGTTCCGGGCGGCGCTGTAGTGCCCCGCAGGACCTCTCCATGAGCGTCGACCACCACGATCTGGACCAGCTCACCGGCATCCGGTCGGGCAAGCCGTCCTTCTACATCGAGTACCTCGCCTCGGCCGAGCGGCTGCGGCGGGTCATCCACGCCCTCGACCGGATCTCCCGCGCGCTGGTGCGCACCACCGAGGGCCCGGGCACGCTCGTGCGCTCGGTCGCCGAGGCGGCCGCCGACCACCTCACCGCCGACTGGGTGGTGTTCGCCCTCGCCGACGGCGCGCTGCCCGAGGCCGCGCCGCGCCACCTGGTGCTGGGCCCGGCGGGCGAGGAGGTCGACGCCGCGGACCCGGAGCTGCCCGCCTGGGTCACCGCCCACCTGAGCGCCGTGCGCTCCGGGGAGGGGCACCGTCACGAGGACGGCGGGGCCCGGACCTCGAGCGGCTCCGGTGCCGACGGCTCCGACATGGAGCACGACCCCCACCACCTGCACGTCCCGGTGCACCTCGACGGCGACGTCGTCGGCGAGATCGTCGCCTGGACCGGCGCCGAGCGGGCCATCGACGCCACCGACGCCTCGGTGCTGCGCGTCCTCGCCGGCCAGACGGCGGCGGCGCTGCAGAACTCCGCGCTGCACCAGCGCACGATGCGCCTCTACGGCGAGGCCAGCAGGCACGCCGAGGACCTCGCCGCGCGCAACGACCAGCTCCAGCGCACCCGCGACGCGCTCACCGTGGCCCGCCAGCGCGAGGTCCTCGACTCCGAGCGCCACCGCATCGCGCGCGAGCTGCACGACTCGGTCACCCAGTACGCGCTCTCGGCCGGCATGCAGATCGAGGTCGTGCGCTCGGAGATCCGCGACGAGCGCCAGCGCGGCCGCCTCGAGACCGCCAAGGCGCTCACCCGGCGCGCCGTCGAGCAGCTGCGCAGCGCGATCTACGCGCTGAACCACTCCGGCGACCGCGGGCCCCAGAGCCTGCCGGCCATGCTCGAGGAGCTCTCGACGGTCCACATGCCCTCGGACCTGCGCGTCGAGGTGCGGATCGAGGGCCGCCCGGTGGCGCTGTCGTCGGCGGCCGAGCGCTCGCTGTTCCGGGTGGCCGGCGAGGCGCTGTTCAACGCCGCGGTGCACGCCGAGGGCAGCGTCGCCGTCGTCCGCCTCGCCTACCGCAAGGACCGCCTGGTGCTCTCGGTGTCCGACGACGGCACCGGCGACCCCGAGCACGTGCGCCGCTCGCTGCGTGTCGCCGCCGCCGGCGACCTCGACGGCTCCCACCGCGGCCTGGTCAACATGGCCGAGCGGGCCCGCGAGATCGGCGGCACCCTGCGCATCCGTCGCGCACCCCAGGGCGGCATCCGGGTCGAGGTCGGGGTGCCGCTGGGCGCCTGCCCCGGCCCGGCGGCGCCCACCGAGTCCTCACTGACGTCCGAGGAAGCCAGGAGCAGGTCATGACCGAGATCCGCGTGCCCGCACGCACCACCGCCAAGCGCGGGGAGGTGCGCATCGTCCTCGTCGACGACCACGCCATCGTCCGGCAGGGCCTGCGTTCCGTGCTCGAGCGCGAGCCGCAGTTCGCGATCGTCGGCGAGGCGTCCAGCGCGGCCGAGGCGCTCGCCGTCGTCGCCCACCAGCGCCCGACGATCGTGCTGCTCGACCTCAAGCTCTCGACCAGCTCCGACTCCGAGGGCCTGCAGCTGTGCCGCCAGCTGACCCAAGCGCACCCCGGTGTCGGCGTGCTCGTGCTGACGACGTTCCTCGACGACCGCCTCGTCGTCGAGGCCGTCCACGCCGGCGCGCGTGGCTACGTCGTCAAGGACGTCGACACCACCGAGCTGACCTCCGCGATCCGGGCGGTGTCGCGCGGCGAGTCCGCGTTCGACTCGCGCTCCGCGGCGGCCGTGGTGCGCTCGCTCAACGGCCAGCAGCCCCACGGCGACCCGCTCACCGGCCGCGAGCTCGACGTCCTGCGCCTGCTCGCCCGCGGCATGTCGAACCGCACCATCGGCCGCGAGCTCTTCATCTCCGAGACGACCGTGAAGTTCCACGTCGGCAACCTCATGCGCAAGCTCGACGTCACCCGCCGCGCCGAAGCCGTCTACGCCGCCTCGAAGATGGGCCTGATCTAGCCCGACCCGACGCGCACGTCCCCGTGCGAGCGATGCGGCATCGCTGGCGTCTGAAGCCAGAAACGCCACATCCTCGCCGGCGCGACACGCCGAATCAGCCCAGCTCGACGTCCAGCCCGGCGAGCACCTCGGGGTCGGCGATCATCTCGATGGCCACGATGCGCCCGTCGACGATCACGATGTCGAACGCCGAGTAGACCGTCCCGCCGGGGGCGAACACCGCACCGGGCACGCCGTCGAGCAGGGCCGGCTGCGCGGCGCGGGCGCGTCCGCTGAACACGCGCGCGACGGCTTCGGCGCCGTGCACGCTCTCGGCGAGCTCGGGGGCGCGCCCGCGGTTGGCCTCGGCCGCGGCGACGGCGACGCGGTCGGCGCGCAGCTCCACGTCGGGGTCGAGCACGCTGAGCAGCCCGGCGAAGTCGCCCTCGCGCGCCGCGGTCAGGAAGGCCTCGACGACCTCGCGGCGCCGGGCGGGGTCGGCCTCGGCGGTGTCCGACCCGCCGCGCACGCGCCGGCGCGCCCGGCTCGCGAGCTGGCGGGCCGCCGCGGGGCTGCGCTCGACGACGGTGGCGATCTCGTCGAACGGGACCGCGAACAGGTCGTGCAGCACGAACGCCAGGCGCTCGGCGGGCTCGAGGCGCTCGAGGACGACGAGCAGCGCGCCGCCGAGCGCGTCCGCCTGCGCCGCCCGGGCCTCGGGGTTCGGCTCGAGGTCGACGGCGTCCGGGGCGTCGTCGATCGGGGACTCGGCCCGGGTGCCGCGCGTGCGCAGCATCGACAGCGCGACGCGGCTCGCGACGGTGGTCAGCCAGGCGCGGAGGTTCTCCACCTCGCTGGTGTCGGTGCGCGCCAGGCGCAGCCACGTCTCCTGCACCGCGTCGTCGGCCTCGGCGGAGCTGCCGAGCAGCCGCAGCGTCACGGCGCGCAGGTGCGGGCGGTGGGTCTCGAAGGTCGCGGCGAGCTCGTTGTCGTCCATCGGTCACATCCCTGGGTCCTCGGGGGTCTCACTGATGGGACCGGCGAGGACCGGTCGATGTGACCACGGATCAGGAGATTGCCATGACCGGACGACTCGAGCACTTCACCCGCGCGCTGCCCGGCTTCGGCGAGGCCGTCGGGTCGATGATCGGCACGATCCAGGCCACCGGCCTCTCGGACGGCATCCGCGAGCTCGTGCACCTGCGGGTCAGCCAGATCAACGGGTGCGCCTTCTGCGTGGACTCGGGCACGAAGACGGTGCGCAAGAACGGCGAGTCCGAGGACCGGCTGGCCATGCTCGTCGTGTGGCGCGAGGCCCCGGGCTTCACCGACGCCGAGCGGGCCGCCCTCGGGCTGGCGGAGGCGGCGACCCGGATCAGCGACCGCCTCGAGGCCGTGTCCGACGAGGTCTGGGACGAGGCGGCGCGGCACTTCGACGAGACCGCGCTGGCCGGGCTCGTCGCGCAGATCGCCCTGACGAACCTGTTCAACCACGCCAACGTCGCCATCCGCCGCCCGGTCGGCGCCTGGTGATGGCCGCCGGCCACGTGAGTGGAATGGGTCGCCAGGGCGACCCATTCCACTCACGTGGGCCGCAGGCCCCTCACGGCAGCGGCGCCAGCAGGCGGTGGGGGCGGCGCAGGGCGACGCTGACGGCGTCGTCGCGCACCGGACGGTCGGTGTCGGCCGCGGGCACGAGCAGGTACGTCTCCAGCGACGACGGCGCCGGCAGCGTCCCGCACGCGGGGCAGACGGCGCCGGCGGCGAGCTCCGCACCGCCCTCCGGGCAGTCGGCGTGCCGGAACCGGCGCCGTCCGCCGCCAGGCCCGACGAGGTGGCGGTCGCCGAAGCGCGCCAGCGAGTACACGGCGGGCCACAGGTCGAGCCCCGTGTCGGTGAGGACGTACTCGTCGCGACCCGGCGCGTAGTTGCGCCGCGCGAGCAGGCCCGCGTCGACGAGGGTCGCGAGCCGGTCGGACAGCACGGCCCGCGGGATGTCGAGGTGCGCGCGCAGGTCGGCGAAGCGGCGGACGCCGAAGAAGCAGTCGCGCAGCACGAGCAGGGTCCAGCGCTCGCCCACGATCTCGAGGGCGCGGGCGAGCGCGCAGTCCTGTCGGTCGTAGTTCTGCCCCAGCGGCACGGTGACCAGCCTAGCAGTTCGGTTCAATCAACGAACCGAACCTGCTAGCGTCCGACCCCGTGAGCTCGCCCCGCGCCACCCTCGCCATCGCCGGCACCGCCACGTTCCTCGCGCTCGTGGCCTTCACGACCCCGCTCGCGACGCTGCCCTCGACGGCGTCCGCGCTCGGCGCCGGCCCCGAGGCCCAGGCCTGGATCCTCAGCTCGATGAGCATCGGGCTCGGCGTCGCCCTGCTCTCGGTCGGCGCGCTGGGCGACGACCTCGGCCGGCGCCGCGTCCTCGTCCTCGGCGCGGGCGTCCTCGCGGTGTCGTCCGTGCTCGGCGCGCTCGCCCCGAACGCCCTCGTGCTGGTGATCGCGCGCATCCTGCAGGGACTCGGCGCGGCGGCGCTGGTCGCGTGCTCCCAGGGCCTGCTCGGTCACGCGTTCCCGGCCGGCACCCCCGAGGCCCGCACCGCCAGCAGCGTCTGGGGCGCGAGCCTCGGCGCCGGCATCGCCGCCGGCCCGTTCCTCGCGGCGGGCCTCGACCGCGTCGTCGGCTGGACCGGCGCCTACTGGGCGGCCGCGGCCGGCGCCGTCGTCCTCGCGGTCGTCACCCACCGCACGGTGCCCGAGTCGCGCGCCGAGACCCCGCGGCCGATCGACCTGCCCGGCGTCCTCGTGCTCGCCGCCGGCCTCGGGGCCCTGCTGGCCGGCCTCGTCGAGGGGCGCGCCGGCTTCGCCCGCCCCGGCGTGCTCGCCCTGCTCGCGGCGGGCGTGGTGCTCCTCGCGCTGTTCGTCGTCCTCGAGCGCCGGCGCGCCGCCCCGATGCTCGACATGGCCCTGTTCCGCTCGCCCGCCTTCGTCGCCGCGACGGTCGGGGCGCTCGCCACCGGCATGGGCATCATCTCGACGACCTCCTTCCTGCCCACCGTCGTCGAGCGCGGGCTCGGCAGCACCGCGGTGGTCGGCGCGCTGCTGCTGCTCGCGTGGTCGGGCACGAGCGTGGTGACGGCGCTGCTCGCGCGGCGCCTGCCCGCGGGGTGGTCCGGGCGCCTGCTGCTCGCCGGCGGGCTGCTCGTCGTCGCGCTCGGCCAGGTGCTGCTGCTCGGGCTCGCGCCGGACAGCACGCCGCTGTCGCTGGTGCCGGCGCTCGTGGTGGCCGGCGCCGCCAGCGGGATCGTCAACGCCGCCCTGGGACGCGAGGCGGTGGCGAGCGTGCCGCCGGGTCGCGGCGCGATGGGCGGCGGCGCCAACAACACCGCGCGCTACGTCGGCTCGGCGATCGGCACGACCGTCATCGCCGTCGTCGCGACCCGTCCGTCGCTCGGCGGGGGACCGGCCGGCCTCGTCGCCGGCTGGAACGACGCGCTGCCGCTGCTCGTCGCGTTCTCGCTGGTCGGCGCGGGTGCGGTCGCCGCCTGCCGGCCCCGCCGGGTGCGCACACCGGTGACGACCGGATGACGCAGCGCCACGTCCGGGGGAGGATCGGGGACATGGACAAGTCGAAGCTCGCCGAGACCCAGGGCCCGCTCAAGTCGCAGTACAAGGAGGACCCCGAGTCGGCCGTCGTCACGCTCAAGGCCGACGGGGACGTCGACGGCTCCGGCATCGCGTGCCGTGTGCAGACCTCGCAGGCGCTGGTCGAGGCCGGCCTGCACCCCGCCACCGGCGGTGACGGCACCCAGCTGTGCTCGGGCGACATGCTCCTCGAGGCGCTCGTCGCCTGCGCGGGCGTCACCCTGCGCGCGGTGTCGACGTCGATGGGCGTCGAGATCCGCGGCGGCAACGTGCACGCCGAGGGGGACCTCGACTTCCGCGGCACCCTGGGCGTCGCCAAGGACGCGCCGGTCGGGTTCCGCGAGGTCCGCCTGCGCTTCGACCTCGACACGGACGCCGACGCCGACACCCTCGCCACGCTGCACAAGCTCACCGAGCGGTACTGCGTCGTGTTCCAGACGCTGGCCAAGCCGCCGGAGCTCTCGGTCGAGATGACCCCGCGCCAGGCCGCCACCGCCTGACGGGGCCTGACGGGGCCTGACGGGGCCCGCCCCGGAACGAACGAACGGCGCTTTCGCTGCTTCCGAAGCAGCGAAAGCGCCGTTCGTTTCTCACGCGGCGAGGCGTCCGGGCGACAGCACTCGCCCGGACGGCTCAGTCCGTGTGGTACGGGTCGTAGTGGATGTTGAGGAACGGCGTGCCCGCGTCGAGCAGCGCGTTCACGGTCGCCCGCACCATGGGCGGCGAGCCGCTGACGGTGATCTCGCGGTCGGCCCAGGCGCCGTAGCGGGCGACGACTTCCCCGACCGTCCCCGTCTCGGCGCCGTGCTGCCGGCCGTCGTCCTCGACCACCGGGATGACCGACAGCCAGGGGTTCTCCTGCGCGCTGCGCCGGAGGGCCTCGATGTCGTAGAGGTCGCTCCAGGTGCGGCCGCCGACGAACAGCGCGACCTTGCGGTCGGTGCCCTCGACGATGAGCTGCTCGATGATCGATCGGGCCGGCGCGAGGCCGGTGCCGCCGGCGACCATGAGCAGGTCGGAGCGCGAGCGCGGGTCGAGCGTCATCTGGCCCATGGGCGGGCCGATGCGCCACACGTCGCCGACGCGGGCGTGCGACACGATCGCGCGGCTGACCCAGCCGCCCGGCACCGTGCGGACGTGGAACTCGAGCACGCAGTCGGGACCCGGGGCGTTGGCCGGCGACATCGAGCGCCACATGCGCGGACGCTGCGGGGTCTCGACGCTGACGTACTGGCCGGCGACGTAGGGCACCGGCTGGCTGGTCTGCACCCGGACCACCGCGAGGTCCTGGGAGATCCGCCGGTGCTCCATGACGCGGCCCATCCAGACCGCGGGGCCGCGCTCGGCGTCGGCCGCCTCGCGCATGATCTGCGCGACCAGGTCGTAGGCGCCCGTCCAGGCGTCCTCGATCTCGTAGGTCCACACGTCCGGGCCCGCGGTCTCGCGGATCGCCCCGAGCAGCGCCTCGCCGACCTTGTCGTAGTGCTCGCCGATGACCCCGAACTTCCGGTGGTCGCGGCCGAGCTGGCGCAGGAAGACCGAGAGCTCGTCGGGCCGGTCGACCATCTGCACCACGTGGACGAGAGCCCGCAGCAGGCGCGTGCGCTGCAGCTCCATCGTCACGGGGAACAGGTCTCGGGTCTCCGGCGCGATGCGGAAGAGCCACCCGTAGAAGAGGCTGCCCAGCTCGTCGGAGCGGTGCGCGACCGCGTTCCAGCTGGAGCGGATCAACGACACCATCTGGTTGACGTCGTTGGAGCCCGACGCCTCGCGGGGGGCGGGCAGGCCGACGCCGTCGGGGGTGAAGGAGGTCGTCGGCTCGGCCTGCGGCGGGGGCGGCGGTGGGGGCGCGGTCGGGATCGGGCCGAACGGCCCGGACGATCCCGAGGACGAGCCCGAGTGGCGGCCGCCGGAGAACGGCGCCGGCGGTGCGGCGGCCGGTGCGGATCCCGGGTAGGGGGATCGGCCACCGGACGGCGGACCGTGCGGCCCGGGCGGGTAGGTCATCGAGCTCCCCTCGGACGCGGAGCGGTAGGAACCCGTGCGGTCGTGCCCGGGTGCGGTGGGCGGGGACGGGCGGTACTGCCCGTCGCGACGGTCGTCCGCGATGTCGAAGACGGAGCTGTCGGGCTCGTCGGGGCCGTTCGTTCGACCACCGCCGAGGGGGCGGGAGAGTGCGGCCGAGGACGTCTCGTAGCCGTCGGGCTCGGACCGGGTGCCGTACCGGGCGTCGGCGGTGTGCGCGTCGTCACGGCCGTACCGGTCGCCCGGGGCGTGGGACCGGCCGAGCGGTCCCCCGGCCAGGGAGCGATCGTCCCTCGCTGCGGTCACGTCTGGTCGACTCCTCGTCCCGGATGACTGATCTCCCCCGGCGTCGCGCCACCCTAGCGGTTGTCCTCGACCTGGGGACGCTACTCCCGGTCGTGCTCCGCGCCGCCCCGACGTGTATCCGTGCGGTCAGCGTAGGTCCACGCCCGGTGAGCGGAGCCCGAGGTCGCACCCATCGGGTGACACGGCCGAACGGCCGCGTCATCCGACGTCGCACGACGACCGTTCCCCGTGGTCGATCTCCACGCCCTGGTCGACGGTCCGGGCGGGGGTCGCCGGACGGGCCTCACTCGGCGGTGGTGGTCCCGCCGTCCAGGGGCGACGACGACGATGACGGGTCCGGGGCGTCGCTGTCGAGGTCCCCGAGCCCGCGGCTCCCGACGGCCGCGCCCTCGGGGGCGCCGCCGTTCGTCCCCGCGTCCGCGCGCGGGGTCGGGCTCGGCGTCGTCGACCGCGGCGTGCGCGAGGTGGTCGTGGTCGAGCGGTCGGGCGTGGTCGACCGCGCCGTCGTGGACGTCGGCCGGTGGCGCGAGGTCGGGGTGGTGGCGCGCGGCGGGGCGGCCGGCGCCGGGGCCCGGCGGGCCGACGCGGCGACCGACGACGGCTCCGGGGCCCGGCCCTCGTCCGGGTCGAGCGCCTCGACGACGCCGGTGTCGACGGTCGGGAGGGTGTGCTCCGGGGTCTCCGGGACCGGCGTCTGGTCGGCGGGCACGTTCGGCACACCGGGGAGCGCGATCTCGGCGCCGGTGCGCTGGGCGTCGAGCCCCAGCGCGATCCCGACGCCCCCGACCGCGACGGCGGCCATCACGGCGGCCGCGGCGGGCACCGACGACAGCCCGCGCCGGCGGGCGCCCGCGGGCGCCGCACGCGAGAGCATCCGGGCCATCTCGTCGGCCCGGGCGCGCATGTGCCGCGAGGGGCGGGGTCGGCGGCGGGCCGCCGGCGCCTCGGGGGCGACGACGGCGTCGACGTCCGGGCGGCCGGGCGCGGCGATGTCGGCGATCGCCGGCACCTCCGGCACGGCGGGGGAGGGGCGGCCGGCGTCGACCGGGCCGGCGAGCCCGGCCGGAGGCACCACGGGCAGCGCGGCCGTCTCGGCGTCGTCGGCGGGCGGGCCCGCCGGGCGGGCGCCGGGCGCGCGCATCCCACCGGTGCCGTCCGGCTCGTGGCCCGCGGGCCCCCGGGCTCGCGTCACGGTGCACCTCCCGGCCCCGCCACGCGTCGCCTCCGGCGGCGTCACGCGCTGTATACGAAGCCATCACACGTTGTCGACCGGACAGCGTGCCAGATGCGATCGACCGGCGACGGACGACCCGTGCGCTGCGACGATGCCCGGGGCCGTCGAGAAGGGCCGGTGTGTGCGAAGGGTGGTCGAGCCGCCCACTACAGTGGGCCCGCGTGGAGCCGTCCCCGTGCGCCGGCACGCGCTCGAGACCGTGGAGCGAACACCGCGTGGCCGTCGCCGCCGTCGCGTACCCGTTCGTGGTCATCATGCTCGGCGTCGCACTCCCGGACCTCCGCGATCAAGGATTTCTGCTGGTCAGCGTCGTGCTCGCCGCTCTGATCGGCGGTGCGGCGCTGGGCCGAAGGGGTCATCACGGTTCGGACGTCCGCCGGGGGAACTGATCCGAACAGCGAGATCCGTTCCGGGAGCCGGGGCGGCAGAGTGGTCAGTCGGCCGTACGGGGACGGCTCGAGACACGGAGGTGGCATGACGCGCGGCATGATCGATGTCGTCGGCACCGGGGACCGGACGTCCCCCTCCCCGCAGACCCCGGACGGTCGGACCCCACCCCGGGTCCCCGCTGCCCCGCCCCAGCCCGCTCCGCACGGCCCCGTGCATCCCCACGGCCCGCGGCCCTACACCGCGCGCCCGGCCGGCGGCCCGGGTCACGTCCCGCCGTCGGTGGCCGCCGCAGCGCCGAGCGTGGCGCGGGTCAGCGCGCCCGTGGCGCCGTCCGGACCCTTGGAGACGGCCGCCCCGGAGAGCACCGTCGAGGTCGACTCCGCGGCGCTGCCCGCGGTCCCGGCCGCCCGCACCGGCGACACGACCGGCGACCGCGCCGGCGACACGACCCCGCGCCGCCCCGGCGTCGACCCCGCCGAGGCCGAGGAGTTCGTCCGCCTCTTCCACGCCGAGACCCCGGCCGCGGGCCCCGCCGAGCCCCGCGTCGCCGCGGTCCGCGAGGAGATCGCCCGCACCGGGACCTACGTCCACACCACCGAGGAGCTGGAGTTCGGCGCGCGCATCGCGTGGCGGAACTCGGCGCGCTGCATCGGGCGGCTGTACTGGCGCAGCCTGCACCTGCGCGACCGCCGGCACGTCACCGCGCCCGACGAGGTCGCCGCCGAGTGCGTCGGGCACCTGCGGGAGGCGACGCGCAAGGGGCGCATCCGCTCGACGATCACCGTGTTCGCCCCCGACGGGCCGTCGGGACGCGGGCCGCGGATCTGGAACGAGCAGCTCATCCGGTACGCGGGCTACCGCGCCGGCGGCCGGGCGCTCGGCGACCCGCGCACCGCGGGCTTCACCGACACCGCCCGCACCCTGGGCTGGATGCCGCCGAGCCCGATGGGGCGCTTCGACGTCCTGCCGCTGGTCGTCAGCGGCGGCGGCGAGCACGTCGTCGAGGGCCCGCAGGTCCACGAGATCCCGGCCGACGCCGTGCTCGAGGTGCCGCTGACCCACCCCGACCACGCGTGGTTCGCCGACCTCGAGCTGCGCTGGCACGCGCTGCCGGTGATCAGCAACATGCGCCTGGACATCGGCGGGATCTCCTACCCGGCCGCGCCGTTCAACGGCTGGTACATGGCCACCGAGATCTCGGCCCGCAACCTCGCCGACGCCGACCGCTACGACATGCTCGGCGAGGTCGCCGAGGCGATGGGCCTCGACACCTCGAGCGACCGCACCTTGTGGCGCGACCGTGCGGCCGTCGAGCTCACCGCCGCCGTGCAGCACTCCTTCGACGAGGCCGGCGTCTCCCTCGCCGACCACCACGGCGAGTCGCGGCGCTTCCTGCGCTTCGTGGAGAAGGAGGAGGCCGCGGGCCGGACGTGCCCGGTGGACTGGAGCTGGATCGTGCCGCCGATCTCGGGCGGGCTCACCCCGGTGTTCCACCGGTACTACGACGAGCCCACCGACACCGGACCGATGTTCCGCCTGGACGACCAGGCCGCGGCGCGGGCGGGCGGCTGCCCCGTCTGAGCAGCTGTCTGATCAGCGGTTGAGCCTGCGCCGATCGGGGCACAGGGCCGCGATGACGAACCTGGCGACGGCGCTGGTGGAGACCGCGGAGGAGCACGGCGACCGGCCGGCGCTGCGCCTCGACGACACGGTCCTGACCTACGGCGAGTTCCTCGACGCCGCGCGCGGTGTCGCCGGGCTGCTGCGCTCGCGCGGCCTGGAGCCCGGCGCCCGGGTGGGCATGGTCTTCCCGAACGTCCCGGCGTTCCCGGTGGTCTTCTACGGCGCCCTGCTGGCCGGCTGCGTCGTCGTCCCGATGAACCCGCTGCTCAAGGGCCGGGAGATCGAGTTCTACCTCGACGACGCCGGCATCTCGGTGGTCTTCGCGTGGGACGGGGCCGCCGACGGGGCACGGGAGGCGGCGCGCGACCGGGACCTCGACGTGATCGCCGTCGGCGCGGCGGGACCCGAGGAGGCCCAGCTCGAGGGCGCCGAGCCGCTCACCGAGCCCGTCGACCGCGCCGACGACGAGACCGCGGTCATCCTCTACACCTCGGGGACCACGGGTGCGCCCAAGGGCGCCGAGCTGACCCACGCGAACCTGTCCTCGAACGCCGCCGTCTCCGCCCGCACGCTCACGGAGATCACCGCCGACGACGTGGTGATGGGCTGCCTGCCGCTCTTCCACGTCTTCGGGCTGACGTGCGGCCTGAACTCCGCCGTGCTGACCGGTGCCTGCCTCACGCTGCTGCCGCGCTTCGACGGCACGAAGGCGCTGTCGATGATCGGGCGCGACCGGGTGACCGTCTTCGAGGGCGTGCCCACCATGTACTCCGGTCTGCTGCACGTGGGCGGGCGCGAGCAGTACGACGTGTCGTCCCTGCGCTGCTGCATCTCCGGCGGGTCGGCGATGCCGGTCGAGGTGCTCCGCGAGTTCGAGGAGACCTTCGGCTGCACGGTCCTCGAGGGCTACGGCCTGTCCGAGACCTCGCCGGTGGCCTCGTTCAACCACCCCGACGCCGAGCGCAAGGCCGGGTCGGTCGGGACGCCGGTGGCCGGCATGGAGCTGCGCCTGGTCGACGACGACGGCAACGACGTGACCGGCGACGACGCCGGGGAGATCGCCATCCGCGGCGAGGGCCTGATGAAGGGGTACTGGGGTCGCCCCGACGCGACCGCCGAGTCGATCCCGGACGGCTGGTTCCGCACCGGGGACGTCGGGCGCCGCGACGACGACGGCTACTACTTCATCGTCGACCGCAAGAAGGAGATGATCATCCGCGGGGGCTACAACGTCTACCCGCGCGAGATCGAGGAGGCCCTCTACGAGCACTCGGCGGTCGCCGAGGTGGCCGTGGTCGGGATCGCGCACCGCGACCTCGGCGAGGAGGTCGGCGCGGCCGTCGCCCTGCGGCCGGGCGCCGAGGTCGGCGTGGACGAGCTGCGGGAGTTCGCCAAGGAGCGCGTCGCGGCCTACAAGTACCCGCGCCACGTGTGGCTGCTCGACGAGCTGCCGAAGGGCCCCACCGGGAAGATCCTTCGCCGCGAGGTCGAGCCGCCGGAGGACGTGCGCTAGCGCGCAGGTGAGCAGTATGGACGGCTATAGCCGTCCATACTGCTCACCTGGGCGTCAGCCCACATCGACCACGAGCCAGCCGCCGTGGTCGTCGGCGACCGTGTAGGGACGCCCGGTGCGCTCGCCGAGGGCGTGCAGGGCGGCGTGGTCGAAGGTCCGCACGTGCCCGTACACGGGCTCGGGGACGTCCTCGTAGGGCACGGCGACGACCACGCGCCGGCGCGCCACCCGGAGCATCTCGTCGAGCACGACGGCGGTCTCGGTGGCCGGCAGGTGCTCGAGCAGGTGCACGGCGGTCACGGTGTCGACCGAGCGCGCGGCGGCGGGCAGCGCGCGGGCGTCGGCGACGACGGGGCGCACGGCCTCGCCGCGACGCGCGGCGACGGCGCCGAGCAGGGCCATGGTGCCCGGGGTGTGGTCGGTGGCGATCACCTCGAACCCCTCCTGCGCCAGGCGCAGGGGCAGGAAGCCGAAGCACGTGCCGACGTCGAGCACCGTGCGGCCGCGGAGCTCGGCGAGCGCGCGCTCGTGCACCGGGGCGAACGCCGCCAGCGACGACTCCGGGGGTGCCCCCGGGTCGGCGGGCGCCCGGGGATCGCGCAGGACCGCGAGGCTGTTGGCGTAGAACGTCGACCACGCCGTGATCGGGTCGCTGATCGTCGAGCGCACGATCCCGGTGAAGATGCGCTCGAAGTCGCCCGCCGAGGTCACGAGGCCGGACAGCTCGCCCGCGATGAGGCCCGCGATGTCGTCGTCGAGCTCGTCGGGGCGCAGCCGGTGCAGGACGAGCAGGCGGTCGCCGGGGCGGTGCACCTCGAAGTGCTCGGTCACCCGCTCCGGCGGGCGGGCGGCGGCCAGGCGCACCGGCACGGCGGCCCGGTCGATGTGGCAGACGACGACGTGCGGGTCCTCCCACCGCCCCGGGTGCGCCGCGGCCAGCGGGTCGATGCGCACGGTGCCCGTGGACCCCGCGGAGGACACGGGGTCCGCCAGCCCGGTCACCGCCCGATCATCTCGGCCGCCATGTCGTGGCTGACCTCGGAGAGCCCGGTGAGGTCGCGCACCACACGGATGCGGTCGACGAACTCGGCGTAGCGCGGCAGGTCGCAGGCGCCGAGCCCCCACGAGTAGCGCGGCTCCGGCGTCAGCCAGATCGTCTCGCGCGCCCGGCGGGTGATCTCGGCGAACGCCTCCATGTTCGCGTCGTTCCCGTTGCCCCGGCCGTCGCCCAGGATGATCACCGTCGAGCGCCGGTTGACCGCCGACCCGTGGTCGTCGAGGAACGTGCCGAACGCCGTGCCGTAGTCGGAGTTGGCGTCGACGTCGATGAGGTCGCCGCCGAAGATCAGCCCCAGGGCGTCCTCGACGGTGTGGTCGGCGAAGAGGTCGGTGACCTCCATGAGGTCGGACACGAACGCGAACGAGCGGACCTGCCCGAACATGTCCTGCAGGCCGTGCACGAGGTGCAGCGTGAACCGCGCGGTGGCGCGCACCGACAGCGACACGTCGGCGAGGATCACGAGGCGCGGCTTGTCCTCGGTGCGCGAGACGGTCACCGGGCGGAACGGGATGCCGTCGAAGCGCATGTTGCGGCGCATCGTGCGGCCGGGGTCGATGCGCCCGCGCGGGGACTCGCGGCGCTTGTGGGTCAGCGCGCCGTGCAGGGTCTTCGCGAGCCGGCGCAGGGAGTCCTCGAGCTGCTGGCGCTCGTGCTCCTGGGCGCGGTCGACCTCGGCCTTGTGGGCGTCCTCGTCGGCGTGCCCCCCGTCGACGATCCGCTGCTCGATCTCCATCAAGCGCTCGAGGTGGCGCTTGATCGCCTCGGGCAGGTTCTCGAGCATCCCGGCGAGCCGGCGGCGCAGCGCCATCGCGTCGGTCTCGTCGCCCTCGTCGGAGATCCCGTCCTCGACGCCCTGCAGCCAGCCCAGCAGGGCCTCCTGCTGAGCGACGTTGAGGTCGGCGTCGACCTTCGTCCCGGAGTCGGTCGCGATGTCCCCGGGCAGGCCGCCACCGTGCAGGCGGTCGGTCTCGATCTGGACCTTCTCCTGGGTGCCGGTCTGGTCGGTCGCGCCGTCCTTGGAGAAGACGATCTCGTCGGTCATCGCCGCGAGGTCGATCTTGTTGGCCTCCTGGTGCAGGTTGTACTGCTGGGCCATGTCCTCGGGGTCGAAGAACTCCTTGATGTCGACGGGCGCGCCGTGGTCGTGGCCCTGCTCGGGGGTCTCGCTCGGCTCGTCGGAGAGCGTGAAGTTCTCCAGGGCACCGTCGTCGGAGAGGTCCTCGTGGCCGTGCCCGTGGCCGTGCCCGCGGTCCTCGTTCCCGATCCGCACCAGGGCGAAGAAGGCGTCGAAGATCTCGTCGTAGGTGTCCTCGTCGCGGATGTCCTTGACCAGCGAGACGCGCAGCGCCGCCTTGAGCGTCTCGCGGTCGGCGAGCACGCCGGGCTCGCGCGCGCAGTTCATGGCGTCGAGGACCTCCGAGGTGGAGATCCTGACCTGCCGGATGCGGAGCAGCCGGACGAAGCGGTGGATGCTGGCCTCCATCGAGGCCCTCCTCTCGAGCGTCCGGGCGGGCTAGAGCGCGCGGCGCTTGCCGAGGCCCGCGCCGAACGAGCGGGTGCCCTGGCCCGGGCTCACCGGCCGCTTCTTCGGGGGCTCGATCTCGCCGCTGCGGGCCTTCTCCTTCTGCTCCACCCCGGCGGCGTAGTGGCCGACGTGGCGGCCCTCCTCGTCCTTGGCCGCGCGCACGGAGCGCCCGTCGGGGCCGTCCTCCTCGTCGTCGTGGACGATGCGCGCGGTGGCCGGCGCCGGGCCGCTCGAGTGGCCGTTGTCCTCGTGGCCGTGCCCGTGGCCGTGACCGTGCCCGTGACCGTGCGCGTCGGGGATCTCGGCGTTCGGGTCGACGAGCTTCGGCAGGGCGCCGAGGGCCTTGGTGACGTCCTTGTCGTACTTGACGACCACCGACACCGTGTCGGAGAGGACGGAGCTGTTCAGCTCGTCGACGCCGAGGACGGCGAGCGTGCGCGCCCAGTCGATGGTCTCGGAGATGCTCGGCGCCTTGCGCAGCTCGAGCTCGCGCAGCCCGCGGACGACCTCGACGAGCTCGCGCGCCGTGGCCTCGGGGAGCCCGGTCTCCTTCGACCGGACGATCTCCAGCTCGCGCTCGGCGGTCGGGTAGTCGAGGAACAGGTGCAGGCAGCGGCGCTTGAGGGCGGCGGCCAGGTCACGCGTGTTGTTGCTGGTCAGGATGACGTAGGGCGCGTTCTGCGCCTGGAACGTGCCGACCTCGGGCACCGAGATCTGGAACTCGCCGAGGGTCTCGAGCAGCACGGCCTCGAGGGCCTCGTCCGCGCGGTCGACCTCGTCGATCAGCAGCACGACGGGCTCGTCGGACCGGATCGCCTCCATGAGGGGGCGCTCGGCGAGGAACTCCTCGGAGAAGAAGACGCTGTCCTGGGCGGCGATCCGCTCGACCGATGTCTTGATGTCGGGGGCGTCCTGGACGATCTCGGCGATCTTCTCGCGGAGCATCTGGGTGTAGAGCAGCTGCTTGCCGTAGTCCCACTCGTAGAGGGCCTTGGTCTCGTCCTGGCCCTCGTAGCACTGCAGTCGCAGGAAGCGCCGGCCCGTCGCGAGCGCGAGCATCTTCGCGAGCTCGGTCTTGCCGACGCCGGCCGGGCCCTCGAGCAGGAGGGGCTTCTCGAGCCGGGTCAGCAGGAACACCGTGGTCGCCAGGCGGCGGTCGGCGATGTAGCCCTGCTCGGCGAGCGCGTCGACGACCTCGTCGACCGACCCGAAGGGTGACGTGGTCTCGGTCCGGTCGGTCGGGGTGCTCACGCAGCGCTTCCTCTCAGTCGGGACAGCTCTCGGGGAACTCAGTATGCGCGCCGGGCGCACCGGAGCCCGGTGGAGAACGGGCCAGGAAGTCTGACCCGACCCCACCGGGCTCCGGGTGGATCGTCAGCTCAGCAGGTCGTCCAGGTCACCGTTCATGCAGTGGTCGACCACGGGGCGCACCGTCGTGAAGGTGCACTCCTTGGGGTTGCCCGGGGTGCAGGCGTCGCCGAGGACGTGGTTGGTGATGCGGTCCACGTCGGCGTCGTTGCCCGTGATGGTCTTCTCGTTCTCGTAGAACTTGGTCGGGCCCTGGCCCAGACGGTTCTTCGAGTACGAGTCCTGGGTGACGTCGGTGAACTTCTCCGGGATGCCCACGTCGCGCAGCAGACGGATGGCGGCGGCGAGCGCGGCCTCCGCGGCCTGCACGTCGGTCATGTGCGTGGTGTCCACGCCCATGGCCTGGGCGATGCGCGCGAAGCGCTTGTAGGCCACCGGCATGTTGAACGCCCACACGCGGGGGAGCGCGACGGCGTTGTTCAGGCCGTGGTGGGTGTCGTAGAAGGCCGACACCGCGTGCGAGATCGAGTGGATGATCCCGAGGCCACCGGAGTTGAACGCCTGGGCGGCGATGTACTGCGCGTACATCATGCCCTGGCGGCCGGGCAGGTCCTGCCCGTTCCAGACGGCCTCGCGCAGGTTCTCGTTGGTCAGCTCGATCGCGCGGATGGCGTTGCCGAGGCTCGGCTCGAAGTTCAGCCGCGAGACGTAGGGCTCGGAGGCGTGCGCGAGCACGTCGAAGCCGCACTGGGCGGTGAAGTCGACCGGGCAGTCGTAGTAGAGCACCGGGTCGTCGATCGCCAGGCTGGTCACCGAGGCGTCGTCGAACGCGACGTACTTGTGCGGGTTGTTCGGGTCCGTGGTCGTGTCGGTGATGACGTACGCCCACGAGGTCTCCGAGCCGGTGCCGGCCGTCGTCGAGACCGCGATGTGCGGCGGGTTCTTCGGGTTCTCGGACTGGTTGAAGCCCTCGAACTCGTTGACGTTGCGGCCGTCGTGCGCGACCGAGACGCGGGCGCCCTTGCAGGCGTCGTGCGACGAGCCGCCGCCGATGGAGACGAAGCTGTCGCAGTTGTTCTCCTGGTACAGCTTCACCGAGTCCATGACGTTGTAGTCCTTGGGGTTGGACTCAACCTGGTCGTAGATCACGGTCTCGATGCCGTGCCACTTCATGGACTCCGAGATCTTGTGGACGATGTCCGTCCCGCGCAGACCCGAGGTCATGATCAGCGTCTTCTTGAAGCCCATCTTCAGGGCCTCGGGTCCGATCAGCTCGTGCGAGCCGGGCCCCAGCAGCGCCCGAGGGAAGGGGTGGAACTCCTTGATCGGGAACGGCTTGAGCAGCTCGTCAACCTGCATGCTGGTCCTCTCGTCGGGTCGGGCGAGCGGCCCGTCTCCGTCGACGGGCCGGCTCGTGATCCGGCGCGACGCTAGGGGTGGCCCGGGTCACCGCGACAGAGCCGCGCGGTGATCCCGACCACGGCGACGGTGCCCGTCCTGCACCTTCGGACAGGTTCGGGGCCTGCCCACCGTGCGGCGTTGTGACCGGCGAGTTGTTGCCATTCCTACGCGATAAGGGCGGCGGGTGGAAGGGGCCGACGCGGGGAACCTCGGTCCGGTGACGCACGAGCTCACCGGGCGGACCGCACTCGTGACGGGCGCGAGCCGCGGACTGGGTCGGGCGATCGCCGCGGGGCTCGCCGGCGCCGGCGCGACCGTGATCGGGATGGCGCGCGACCCCGACGCCCTGCAGGAGGCCGTGGCGTCGTTCGGTGGGCGGGCGCTGCCCCACGACCTGGCCGACGTCGACGGCATCGCGGCGCGCGTGGACGGGCTCGACGTGGACGTGCTGGTCAACGCGGCCGCGGTGATGAGCGCGCCGCGGTCGAAGACCCTCGACGCCTCGCTCGCGCAGTGGCGCGACGTCCGCGCCGTCGACCTCGACGCGCCCTTCGCGCTGATCCACGCCCTGGTGCCGGGGATGGCGAAGCGGCGGTGGGGGCGGGTGGTCAACCTGTCGGCGTGCCTCGGCCGGCTCACCGGGCCCGGGACGGCCGGCGGCCTCGCGCCCTACCGCGTCGCCAAGGCGGGCCTGAACGCGCTGACCCGCAACCTCGCCCACGAGCTCGCCCTCGGCCGGCGCGGCGTCCTCGTCGACGCGACCTGCCCGGGGCACTGCCGCACGGACATGGGCGGGCCCGACGCGCCCCGGTCGATCGGGCAGGGTGCGGACACGGCCCTGTGGTTGGCGACGCGGGACTCGTCCCCGTCCGACCCGGCGCCCACCGGGCGGCTGTGGGAGGACCGGGCGGAGGTGCCCTGGTAGCTCCGGCGTGCGGCTCGGGGTGGGAGCGAGGGCGTCGCTGGGTGCGTGGGAGGCAGCGAGGCGTCCCTCGCTCGACGGCGGTGCCCGGCAGGCGTGATCAGGAGCGACGTCATGCACCTCGCGAGCCACGCCGGGTGCACCACGTCGCCCGTGATCCCCAGGGGAGAGCCGGTCGGGCCCTCGTGCCTGGCGCCAGCAAGTCGCCTCAGTGTCCGGGTTCGGCGCTCCACTCCAAGGGTGGGTCAGGGTCTGCGTCGCTGGTGGGGTGGGGAACGAGGCGCACCTCGCCGTCCGGTGCGGTCGCCAGCGACAAGCCGGGAGCGCCATCCCTCAGCAGCCCGGCCACGAGGCGACACCACGCGGCCCAGGCGTGGCTCCGCGGGTCGCCGCCCAGCGCTTCGAACTCCTCCTCCTGGGCCTCGAGGTAGACCCGATAGAGGTCGGGCGGCAGCTCCACGGTCCGTCCATCGATGCGGATCGTGGCCCGACCCGGGACGGCTTCGGTGTCGAAGCCCTGTTCGCGGAGATGGCGGGCGAGGGCCTCGAGCTCGGCGGCGAAGACGGCCGGATCGTCGTGCGGGCCGTCGGCGCTCGGGGGCGCATCACCGTCGTCGTTGCGCTCCTCGACCAAACGCGGGGCGCCTTCGTCGAGCACGAGCGAGACGCGCCGCACCCGGTTCACCCCGTCTCCGTGGTCGGCGGTCAGATGCTCGGCGAGCTGGACCGCGACGAGGCCCCGCGCCACGGCGCGCGGATCGTCCTCGAACGGGGCGTATCCCGCCGCAACGTCGTCGAGGTATGCGCCGAGCAGGTCCTCGGCCAGATCGAGGACCGCCGCCGGCCCCCCGTTCCCGCGCGGTGCCACGGTGGGCGATGCCGTCCGGGTGTCGACGGCGAGACCGTGACGCCGCAAGGCGGCGAACAGGGCGTCGACCTCGGTCTCCTGCGCGCCCACGGCCGGCACGTTAGCAATGGCGCTGGTGCGGATGGAGCGTGTTGACGTCCCGCGTGGTCGCGTTGATGAACATCCGCACGATCTGCTGACGGACGAGCTGCCCGGTCCGGCGATCGTTCAGGAAGATCACGCGTGACATGCAGAGCTGGTTGCCACCCACCGGGACCGTGACGTCGGGATCATTGGCGATGGTCTCGATGGAGAGGTCGGCGACGTCGCGCCAGTTCTGGAACGTCCCGGTGCCGAAGGCCATGTTCTCGAAGTCTGTGCGGTGCCGCGCGAGGATGTGCCGGTAGCCGTGACGCGGGTCGGATGATCCGATCGGCCCGCCGCAGCGCAGTGTGATGCCGGCCGGGAACTGGCGAACGATCTTGTCCTCGGGCGTGGAGCGTCCGCACGCGCCCCAGGGAGGCGCCGCCGAGGCCGGAGCGGCGGTCACCCCCAGGGCGAGGCCGATGATGACGAGTACCACCGTCAGTTCGGCGGCGCGGCGCTCCGGCCGCGCGATCCGTGCGTTCATGGGGGCTCCCGTCGTCGGTGGTCGGGTTCGACTCACCGAGTTCGACGCACGAAGTCCGCGCACGGATCCGGTTCCGCGAAAGGCGTTGCTTTCGCGAACGACGTCGGTGGCTCAGATGTCGGCCAGCGCCGCGCGGGCGAGGTCCAGCGCCCGGTCGCGGGACACGCCGAGTGCGGTGACGGCGCGGGCGTACTCGGCGGCGAGCTCGCGGGCCGGGTCGGCGGCGGTGTCCCCGCCGACGACGAACGTGCCGAGCCGCCCACGGGTCTCGACGACGCCGGCGGCCTCGAGCTCGCGGTAGGCGCGGGCGACGGTGCCGGGCGCGAGGTTCAGGTCGCCGGCGAGGCGGCGCACCGCGGGCAGGCGGGTGTGCGGGGCGAGGGCGCCGGTGCGGGCCAGCTCGGTGACCCGCGCGCGCAGCTGCTCGAACGGCGGCTCGGAGGAGTCCGGGTCGAGGTCGATGAGATCCTCGGGGTCGGAGCTCACGGCGACGCGAACCCCCGCGACAGCGCGTCGAACGCCTCCTCGACGAGGGCGCCGAGCGCGTCGGCGTCCGCCTCGGGCCGCGCGTGCCAGGCGCTGAACACCGCGCGCATCGAGGCCACCACCGCCCGGCCGAACACCTGCGCGCGCAGCGACCCCGCGTCGTCGCCCCAGCGCCCGGCGGCGTCGGCCGCGAGTGCGGACTCCCAGTCGCGGTAGCGGACCGTGGCGCGCGCGGCGAGCTCCGGCACGTCCTCGATGAGGCCGAGACGGCGGCGCAGGGCGGGCAGCTCGGCCGCGGCGTAGTGGTTGATCGCGAGGAAGGCGGCGCGCGCGGCGGCCACCGGGTCGTCGCCGGGCTGGTCGGCGAGCGCGCCGACCAGGGCGGCGAGGCCGTCGTCCAGCTCGCCGAGCACGACGTCGAGCTTGGTGGGGAAGTACCGGAAGAACGTCCGCCGACCGACACCGCCGGCCACGGCGAGCTCGTCGACGGTGGTCTCGTCGAAGCCCTGGGAGGCGAACAACTCGAGCGCGACGTTCTCGAGGCGCTGCGCTCGCGCACTCCTCGTCGTCGCCACGTGCCCATCCTCTACCACGGGGAGGGGCGTGCCGTCCCCGCCGTCCGGAGGGGTGTTTCCCACCCGGATCGAGTCTGGCGGTGGCACCGAGTGCCGCTTACCGTTCGCAGCGCCCGAGGCACCCGCTGGTGAGGAGGACGGATGGAAGAGAACGAGCTTGTCGAGGAGACCCTCGTCGAGGAGGTCTCGATCGACGGTATGTGCGGCGTCTACTGATGCCGACGACGGCGGCGGGGGCCGGCCCGCAGGCAGCCCCCGCCGGCGTCGACGACTTCGACGCCGACGGCCCGTACCGGATCTCCGGCTCGGTCTCGGTGCGCCCGGAGTCGTTCGGCGCCCTCGTGTACGACTTCCACACCCGACGGCTGTCGTTCCTCAAGACCCGGGCGCTGGTCAGGGTCGTCGAGGCGCTCGCCGACCACCCCGACGTCCACGGCGCCCTCGAGGCCGCCGAGGTTCCTGCACACCAGCGGGAGCAGTACCTCAAGGCGCTCGCCGGCCTCGCGAAGGCGGGCACGATCCAGCCGCGGGAGACCACCACATGAAACTCGTCGAGCACTTCGTCGAAGGCCTGACCTCCCCGATCTGCCTGACCTGGGAGCTCACCTACGCCTGCAACCTGTCCTGCGTGCACTGCCTGTCCAGCTCGGGCCGTCGCGACCCGAACGAGCTCTCGACCGACGAGGCCAAGGCCGTCATCGACGAGCTCCAGCGGATGCAGGTCTTCTACGTCAACATCGGCGGCGGCGAGCCGACCGTCCGCAGCGACTTCTGGGAGCTGCTGGACTACGCGATCGCCCACGACGTCGGCGTCAAGTTCTCCACCAACGGGGTCAAGCTCGACAAGGCCCGCGCGGCGCAGCTCGCGGCCACCGACTACGTCGACGTCCAGATCTCCCTCGACGGCGCGACGGCCGAGGTCAACGACCACGTCCGCGGCCCCGGGTCCTACGACACCGCGATCCGCGCGATGGAGAACCTGTACGAGGCGGGCTTCGGGCAGTTCAAGATCAGCGTGGTGGTCACGCGCCACAACGTCGACCAGCTCGACGACTTCAAGGCGATCGCCGACCGCTACGGCGCCCAGCTGCGGATCACCCGCTTCCGCCCGTCCGGCCGTGGCGCCGACTCGTGGGACGAGCTGCACCCGACCCGCGAGCAGCAGCGCCAGCTCTACGACTGGCTCGTCGCGCGCGGCGAGGACGTCCTCACCGGCGACTCGTTCTTCCACCTCTCCGCGTTCGGCGAGGAGCTGCCGGGCCTGAACCTGTGCGGCGCCGGGCGCGTGGTGTGCCTGATCGACCCGGTCGGCGACGTCTACGCCTGCCCGTTCGCGATCCACGAGCAGTTCCTCGCCGGCAACGTCCGGTCCGAGGGCGGGTTCAGGACGGTGTGGCAGGAGTCCGAGCTGTTCGCGGAGCTGCGCGGGCCGCAGTCGGGCGGGGCGTGCACCAAGTGCTCGCACTACGACGCCTGTCAGGGCGGCTGCATGGCGGCCAAGTTCTTCACCGGCCTGCCGCTCGACGGTCCCGACCCCGAGTGCGTGCTCGGCAACGGCGAGCGCGAGCTGGCGAAGCTGGAGATGGACACCGTCATCCCCAAGCCCTCGCTCGACCACTCGCACAAGAAGACCCGCGGTCCCCGCAAGGACGGCGGCCCGGTGCCGCTGGAGCTCTCGGTGCGGCGGTCCAGCCAGGAATCCCGGCCCGACAGAGCGTGCGACTCCGACCCGCTCGCCGGCGAGGGCACGCGCATGCCCGCCGGGATCAGGGTCAGTTGATCCTCCCCCGGTGCCGCGGGCGATCCTCGCGGCACCGGGGTGAGTTCGTCCGGACGACGATGAGCGGAACGCGTTCGTCCGGTTGCGGCACGTGACCGGTCCGTCCGTCGGCACTTCACGGCGAGGACCGATCCGATCGCTCGACCAGCGCGTTCACCAGGTATGACCGCGACACCGGACCCGACGCCGGAGCCGCTCGCCGCCCTCCCGCTGCTGACCGAGGCGGGCGTCAGCGTGTACTGGGTGCCCCTCGACGGCAGGACGGCCTGGGTGGCCGACGCCCACACCCGGCAGGTGTGGATCTCGCGCGCCGTCCCGCGGGAGGCGTTGCTGCGCAGCCTCATCGAGGCCCTCGAGGTGATCGACGCGAGCGGGCCGGACCTGCGCCTCGTCTCCTCCACCGACAGCGTCGAGCCCGCGGCGGAGGGCCGGACGCCGGCCCTGCGCGTCGTCGGCGACTGACCACACCGCGGCGTACGTACTTCCCGCCGGACCGTCCGCGGCGTCCCCTCCCCGCGCGAGCCTCGTCGTCCACGGCCTCGACCGACGGGGCGTCCGGCAGGGGAGCGCGCATGGCGACGATCGCGGTGAACGGCACGACGCTCTACTACGAGCTGCGCGGCGAGGGCCCGCCGGTCGTGTTCATCTCCGGGGGTCCGGGTGACGCCGGGTTCTGGCCGGAGACCGCGGACCTCCTCGCCGACGGGTTCACCGTGCTGAGCTACGACCGTCGGGGCACCTCGCGCAGCCCCCGTCCCGAGGGCTGGACCAGCACCTCGATCGACGAGCAGGCCGACGACGCCGCGGCGCTGCTCGAGGCGCTCGACCTCGCCCCCGCCGTCGCGTACGGCCACAGCGCGGGCGGGCTGATCCTGACGAGCCTCGCCATGCGCCGTCCCGAGCTGCTGCGGGGCGCGGTCTTCCACGAGCCGGCGTTCCTCACGGTCACGCCGGAGGGCCGGGCGGTCATCGAGGGGCTGCAGGGGACCGTGGCCGACGCGATGGCGCGCGGCGGGCCACCGCTGGCCATGGAGCTCTTCCTGCGGTGGGCCGACGGGGACGAGGTCTACGAGGCGATGGACCCGGCCTTCCGGGCTCGCATGCTCGACGACGGCGAGGTCCTGTTCGGCGTGGAGATGGAGGCGCTGATGGGCTACCTGCCCACCCCCGACCAGCTCTCCCGGATCACCGTGCCGTCCGTCGTCCTGGGCGGCGCCGAGAACCGCGAACCCGATGCGCGCCTGTACTGCCTGTACGCGGCGGGGCAGTGGGCGGCCGACGGGCTGGGCGTGCCGCTGGTCGAGACGCCCGGGGCCCACCTCCCGCAGGCCACCCACCTGCGCGAGTACGTGGCGATCGTGCGCCCGATCCTCGCCCGGCTCGCGGCGTCCGCTCCCGTCGAGGCCTGATCAAGCGGACGAGCTGCTCGACGACCCGGAGTCGCTCGAGGAGGAGCCGGAGTCCGAGGAGGACGACGACCCGGAGTCCGAGGACGACCCGGAGTCGGACCAGCCCGAGTCGGAGGACCAGCCCGCGTCGGCGCCGGACCAGCCGTGGTCGTGATGACCGTGGTGATGACCGTGGTCGTGGTGACCGTGGTGGTGCCCGTGGTCGTGGTGGTGCCCCGGCCAGGGCTCCCACGTCGGGTCGGGCCAGGGCCCCGGGCCGTACCCGCCGCGCACGCCGGCGCCCGGACCGGCGCCCGGACCGGCACCGAACCCGCCGTGTGCGCCGCCGCGGTACCCGCCGGGACCGACGCCACCCGGACCCGTCACGAACCGGCCACCGAGCGCCGCACCCGCGAACCCGGCCATCGCGTGGTCCATCCGGGCCCGCACGAGGTTGATGACCGCGAGCACCGTCAGCATCGACGCCACGGCGAGGGCGAGGACGGCGCCGACGAGGGCACCCGTCGGGCCCCTGGTCACGAGGACGGCGACGAGGACGAGGACGACGACCACCTCGAGGGCGACGGCCGCGGCGAGGAGCACGCCCGCGGCCCGGGGCTGGGGGTTCATGCCGTTGATCCTGGTCACCGGCCCGGCGGGCGGACCAGAGTAATCGCGAGGAGGAGTAGTCGGCCCCGATCTCCCCCGCCCGCTCCACCGCGCAGGGGACGCCCCCGCGCGGGGGCGTTCGTAGCGTCTCCTCGACGCGCATGACCGCCGAGGGAGGCCGCCGTGACCACGACGACCAGCACCACCACGACCAGCACCACGAGCTCCGAGCTCCGAGCCACCGCCGCCCGTCTCGTCGCCGGGGGCCGCGGGATCCTCGCCGCCGACGAGAGCCCGCGGACGATGTCGCGGCGCCTCGAGGACGCCGGCGTCGCCCCGACCGAGGAGCACCGCCGGGCCTACCGCGAGCTGCTCCTGACCGGCGAGGACCTCGCCGCGGGCGTCAGCGGCGTCATCCTCTGCGACGAGACGCTGCGCCAGTACCTCGCCGACGGGCGCCCGTTCCCCGCCGCGCTCGCGGGCGCCGGGATCCAGACCGGCATCAAGGTCGACACCGGCACGGTGCCCCTCGAGGGCGGCGAGGACGGCGAGACGCTGACCGGGGGCCTCGACGGCCTCGCCGACCGGGTCGCGGAGTACGTCGCGCTCGGCGCGGAGTTCGCGAAGTGGCGCGCGGTGCTGCACCTCGGCGCCGGCCGCCCGTCGAGCCGCGCCCTCGAGGCGAACGCCGACGCGCTCGCGTCCTACGCGCGCACCTGCCAGGACGGCGGGCTCGTGCCGATCGTCGAGCCCGAGATCCTCAGCGCCGGCGGGCACCGCATCGAGGTCTGCGCCGCCGCGACCGCCCGCACGCTCGCCACCGTGTCCCGCGCCCTGAACCGCGCCGGCGTCGACCCGGCCGCGATGGTGCTCAAGCCGAACATGGTCACCGCGGGGGAGGGCGCGCGGCAGACCGCCGGGCCCGCCGAGGTCGCCCGCGCCACCGTCGACACCCTGGTCGCGACGATGCCCGCCGAGCTCGCCGGCGTCGCGTTCCTCTCCGGCGGCCAGCCCTCGGCGATCGCCGCCGCCAACCTCGCCGCGATCCGCCGGCGCGGCGGGCCGTGGCCGCTGACGTTCTCGTTCGGCCGGGCGCTCGTGTCGCCGGCCCTGCTCGCCTGGCGCGGCGACCCGGCGGCGGTCGACGCGGGCCGCGAGGCCCTGCGCCGCGAGGTCGACCGGGCCGTGGCCGCTTAGGAGCTCACGCCCGACGCCAGCCCAGCTCCTGGTCCGCCAGCAGGTGGCGGACGAGGAGCTCGGTGCTGGCGGTCGCGTCCGGGTGGGTCACGACGTGCCAGGGACGCGCGATCGGCACGCCCGGCACCGGCAGCTCGACCAGCGACCCCTCGCTGAGCAGGCGCGCGACGCCCTCGCGCGCCACCAGCGTCACCCCGAGGCCCGCCCGCGCCGCCGCGATCGTGGCGCCGTGCGACCCGAGCACCATGCGGGGCGGCTCGCCGGGCAGGTCCTCGAGCAGCGCGGTGAGCGTGGCGCGGATGCCCGAGCCGGTCTCGCGCAGCAGCCAGGTGGCGGTCGCCGGGTCGAAGCCTGTGGCGGCGTCAGGGGCGCCGACGACGGTCAGGGTGTTCTCGCGGCGGGCGCGGACGTGCGCGTCGACATCGCCGGGCGGGCTGCCGGCGATGACGACGTCGAGCTCGTGGTGGCGCAGCATCGCCCAGACCGCGGCGCTGGGGGAGACCTCGACCCCGACGCCGACGTGCGGGTGGCGCGCGCGGAACGAGGCGAGCAGGGCGGGCAGGAGGTGCTCGCCGGCCGTGGTGACCGCGCCGAGGCGCACGTGGCCGTGCTCGGGGTCGGCCTCGCCGCGCGCAGCCGCGGTGGCCTCGTCGAGCAGGCCGAGGATGCGGCGTGCGTAGTCGGCGTAGCGGGCGCCGGCGGGGGTGAGGCGCACGCCGCGGCCGTCCCTCGCCAGCAGCGCGACGCCGACCTCGTCGGCCAGCGCGCGCACGGCGGCCGAGACGGTGGACTCGGTGACGACGAGCGCCGCGGCCGCCCCGCGCACCGACCCCTGGTCGGCGAGGACGACGAACGCCCGCAGGCGCGCGGTGGTGGTCACGCGCCGAACCTATGTGAGCGCTTTCCCGCCCTATAGGGCCTGAAAGCGCTCACATAGGGGCTCAGGAGCGGTGGCCGCCGGCGAAGACGCGGCTGGCGCGCAGGTCGGCGGCCTCGAGGGTGGTGATGTCGGCGAGGCCGAGGGAGCCGCCGCCCTCGGAGAGCCGGCGCGCCTGGCGCATGCGGGCGCGGTCGAGGGCGTTGCGCACGCTGCGGGCGCCCGCGAACCACTCCTGCTCGCGGCGCAGCGCCAGGTACTCGCGCAGCGCGGTGTGCGCCTCGGCCGAGAACCCCAGCCCCTGCTCGGCGACCATGCCCTCGGCGATCGTCACCAGCTCGTCGGCGCTGAAGTCCGGGAAGTCGACGTGGTGGGCGATCCGGCTCTGCATCCCCGGGTTGGCCTCGAAGAACGTGGCCATCCGGTCGCTGTAGCCGGCGAGCACGACGACGAGGTCGTCGCGGTTCTCCTCCATCGCCTGGAGCAGGATCTCGATGGCCTCGCCGCCGTAGTCGCGCTCGTTGCCCGGCCGGTGCAGGTAGTACGCCTCGTCGACGAACAGCACGCCGCCACGCGCCTTGCCGACGATCTCCTTCGTCTTCGGCGCGGTGTGCCCGACGTACTGGCCGACGAGGTCGTCGCGCGTCGCGGTGACGAGGTGCCCGCGGCGCAGGTAGCCGAGGCCCTTGAGCAGGTCCCCGATCCGCTGCGCGACGGTCGTCTTGCCCGTGCCCGGGTTGCCGGTGAAGCACATGTGCAGCGTCGGGCGGTCGGTGCTCACGCCGAAGCGTTCGCGGATCCGGTCGACGACCAGCAGCGCCGCGAGCTCGCGCAGACGCTCCTTCACCGGCGCGAGCCCGACCAGCTCCCGGTCGAGGCCGTCGAGGACGTCGTCGACACCGGCGTCGGAGCGCACGGCGTCGAGGTCGACGACGGCGTCGGGGGCCAGCGTCGTGTCGGCGGGCTCCTCCTCGGGCTCGGGCGCCGATGCGACGGCCGGGCGGGAGGCCCGCCCGCCCGTCGCGAACGACACCCGTCCGTTGTCAGTGGCGGCCATTGCCGTTGCTCCGGGCCGACGGGCCGGCCGGCGCGCCGTAGCGCGACCCGGCGGGCCGCTCGGTGGCGTAGGAGTGGATCGAGTAGTTGATCCGCCGGTCCACGCCCTCCTGGCGGTCGAGGCGGAAGCCGGGCTCCTCGCTCGGGCGCTGGACCAGGAACGACAGGGCGACGGTCTGGCGACCGAGGCTCGCGTCGTAGGCGTTGACCCGGACGTAGTGCTCGGGGTGCTCGTCGCGGCAGGCGCGCACCTCGTCCATCACCGCGGCCGGGTCGGCCAGGTCGAACAGCGGCAGGCCCCACATCTCCCAGTAGGTGTTGCGGGGGTGCGGGTCGTCGGTGAACTCCACCGAGCAGGGCCAGCCGTGCTCGAGCGCGTAGGCGATCTGCGCGGTGATCTCGTCGTCGGTCAGGTCGGGCAGGAACGAGAACGTCCCCTGGGTGATGCGCACGGTGATGCTCCTCAGGCGGGCGTCGGGGTGGCGTCGACGGTGTCGGTGGAGGCGTAGTCGAACGTGATGTCGCCCCAGGTCGACAGCGCCATGTCCAGCGGCTTGTTGCGCTTCGCGGCCTCGCGGAGGATCTCCGGGCCCTCGGCGAGGTAGTCCTTGCCCTCGTTGCGGGCCTTGATCATCGACTCGACGGCGACGCGGTTGGCCTCGGCGCCCGAGGCGATGCCCATCGGGTGGCCGATGGTGCCGCCGCCGAACTGCAGGACCGTGTCCTCGCCGAGGTGGTGCAGCAGCTGGTGCATCTGGCCGGCGTGGATGCCGCCGGACGCGACGGGCATCGTCGCGGGCATCGACACCCAGTCCTGCTCGAAGAACAGGCCCTTCGACGGGTCGGCGTCGTAGCGGCCCTTGCGCAGCACGTCGTAGAAGCCGTGGACCGACGCCGGGTCGCCCTCGAGCTTGCCGACGACGGTGCCGGCGTGGATGTGGTCGACGCCGGCGAGGCGCATCCACTTGGAGATCACGCGGAAGCTCACGCCGTGGTTCTTCTGGCGCGTGTAGGTCGCGTGGCCCGCGCGGTGCAGGTGCAGGATCACGCCGTTGCGCCGCGCCCACTTCGCCAGCGACTGGATCGCCGTGTAGCCGACGGTCAGGTCGACCATGACGATGACGCTGCCGAGGTCCTTGGCGAACTCGGCGCGCTCGTAGATGTCCTCCATGTCCGCGGCGGTGACGTTGAGGTAGTGGCCCTTGACCTCACCGGTCTCGGCCTGCGCCTTGTTCACCGCCTCCATGCAGGCGATGAAGCGGTCCCGCCAGCGCATGAAGGGCTGCGAGTTGATGTTCTCGTCGTCCTTGGTGAAGTCGAGGCCGCCGCGCAGGGCCTCGTAGACGACGCGGCCGTAGTTGCGCGACGACAGCCCCAGCTTCGGCTTGGTGGTGGCGCCGAGCAGCGGGCGGCCGAACTTGTTGAGGTACTCGCGCTCGGTGACGATCCCGTGCGCCGGGCCCTGGAACGTCTTGACGTAGTGCGCCGGGATGCGCATGTCCTCGAGGCGCAGGGCCTTGAGCGGCTTGAAGCCGAAGACGTTGCCGATGATGGAGCTGGTCAGGTTCGCGATCGACCCCTCCTCGAAGAGGTCGAGGTCGTAGGCGATGTAGGCGATCCACTGCCCCTCGACGCCCGGGACGGGCTCCACCCGGTAGCACTTCGCCTGGTAGTGCTCGAAGGTCGTGAGCCGGTCGGTCCAGACGACGGTCCACGTCGCCGTGCTGGACTCACCGGCGACCGCGGCGCCCGCCTCCTCGGGCGGCACGCCGTCCTGCGGCGTCACGCGGAACGCGCACAGGAGGTCGGTGTCCTTGGGTTCGTAGTCGGGCTGCCAGTACCCCATCTCCGCGTAGGGGATGACGCCCGCGCTCCATCGATCGGCCATGCTCCGAGAGTGCGGTCCGACCGTGCGCAGCACAATCAAGTGTTCTCGGCGAACCCTTCGTCGATCGGCTCACTGTCGAGGGGTGCGGACACGGTGACCGTCGTGCCGGTGCCCGCCCGCGAGCTCACCCGCACCGTCCCGCCGACGAGGTCCGCGCGCTCCCGCACGGACGCGAGGCCGTAGCCCCGGGTGCCGGTGGCCGGGTCGAAGCCGACGCCGTCGTCGGCGAGCGTGAGGTGCACGGCGCCGTCGGTGGCCTCGAGGCGGACCTCGACCTCGTCGGCGTCGGCGTGCTTGAGGACGTTCTGCAGGGTCTCCTGGGCGATCCGGTAGAGCGCGACCTCGACGTGCTCGGGCAGGCGGCGGTCGTCGAGGTCGAGCACGACGCGCACGTCGGGCAGCCCGCGGGCCAGCGCGGCGAGCGCGCCGGCGAGCCCGAGGTCGTCGAGCACCGGCGGGCGCAGCGCCCCGATCGCCGCGCGGGCCTCGTCGAGGGTCGTCAGCACGAGGTCGCAGGCGGTGGCGAGGTTCTCGTCGGCGGCCCGGGCCTCCTCGTGACCGAGGAACGTGCGCACGGCGTCGAGGTGGAACGACAGGGTCACCAGGCGCTGGGAGATGCCGTCGTGGATGTCGCGCGCCAGGCGCTGCCGCTCGGCCTCCTGCGCGGCGACCATCTGCTCGGCGAAGCGCCCGTGCGCCTCCTCGCGCGCGGCGAGCCTGCGGTGCATCCGGGCCTGGTGGACGGCGCCGGCGACCAGCCGCCCGATCGTGCGCAGCACCCGGACGTCACGGTCGTCGAACTCGCGCCGGGCGACCGTGTGGACGTTGAGCACCCCGACGAGCCCGGCCGGCTCGCTCTCCATCGGCACCGACACCATCGACGTGTACGCCTCGCCGCGCAGCTCCGGGATCGCGACGTAGCGGGGGTCGTCCTGCTTGCGGTCGGCGATCACGACCGGCTCGCGGTGGCTCGCGACCCAGCCCGACACGCCGGTCCCGAGCGGGAGCCGCACGGCGCCGACCTGGGCGTCGAACGGCGGCGTCGCCCCCGCGAGGGTCAGCGAGGGCTCGGCGTCGTCGAGGACGTGCACGAAGCAGACATCGGTGGCCGTGGCCTCGGTGATCACCCGGGCGACCGCGGCGGCGAGCGGCTCGACGCCGGGCCCGCTCGTCGCCGCCTCGATGATCGCGAGCAGGACGGCGTTCTCGCGCTCGGGGTCGGCGAGGCCCAGGCCGCGTGTCATGGGTCCAGCTCCCGCTTCGCTTCGTGTCCCGGCGTCACCGGAACACCCCCTCGCGCAGCGCTGCCGCGACGGCCGCCGTCCGGTCGGGCACCGCGAGCTTGCGCAGCAGCGCGCGGACGTGGCTCTTCACGGTCTCGTCGCCGATGACGAGCTCGGCGGCGATCGCGCGGTTGCTGTGCCCGGCGACGAGCAGCGCGAGGACCTCGCTCTCGCGCTGGGTCAGCCCGAGGTGCGCGCCCGGCCAGAACTCGTCGCGCTCGAGGCGGGCCGCCGACGCCGCCGCGCGCCCGGCCATCGTCGCGTCGACGACCGTGGTGCCGGTGGCCGCGAGCTCCAGGTGGCGCACCAGCTCCTCGCCGCCGATGTGCTTGAGCAGGTAACCGGCCGCCCCGGCACGGAGTGCCTGGTAGAGGTACTGCTCGTCGTCGTAGACGGAGAGCAGCACGACCTTCTGGCCCGGCGCGCGCTCGGCGAGGCTGCGGCACAGGTCGAGGCCGCTGTCGCCGCGCAGGCGCACGTCGCAGAGCACGATGTCCGGGGCCAGCGACACGGCGACGTCGAGAGCCTCGCGGGCGCTGTTGGCGCTGCCCACCACGCGGACCCGCCCGGCGAACGGCGCGAGCATCGCCTTGAGGCCCGCGACCACCATCTCGTGGTCGTCGACGAGGACCACGCGCAGCGGTGACCCCGTCATCCTGCTCACCCTAGGCATTCGTCTCCCCCCTCGGACCCCCCGTGACGGGGGAGCACACGCGGCGCGCCGGTGCCTAGCGTCCGGGTCGAGGAAGGGAGACCTCGTGCCCGACAAGTCCCTGCGCATCCGGCGCGCCGGCTCTGCGCCGCCGCCCCGCCGTCCGGTGATGCTCGCGATCGCCGGGGACAGCGCCGCCGGCAAGACGACGATGACGAAAGGTCTGGTGGAGGCCCTCGGGCCCGAGCGGTGCGTGTCGCTGTGCACCGACGACTACCACGCCTACGACCGGGAGGAGCGCAAGGAGCTGCCGTTCACCGCGCTCCACCCCGACTGCAACCACCTCGAGATCATGGAGCAGCACCTGCAGCTTCTCGCCACGGGTTCGCCGGTGCTCAAGCCGGTCTACGACCACGGCTCCGGGCAGCTCGTGCGCCCCGAACTGGTCGAGCCGGCGGAGTTCGTCATCGTCGAGGGGCTCTTCCCGCTGTGGAGCAAGCTCTCGCGGGCCTGCTTCGACGTCACCGTCTTCCTCGACCCGCCCGAGGAGATCCGCCGCGGGTGGAAGATCCACCGCGACACCGCCAAGCGCGGCTACACCGAGGAGAAGGTGCTCGCCGAGCTGGAGCGCCGCGAGCCCGAGTCCGAGGCCTGGATCCGCCCGCAGCGCGCCAATGCCGACCTCGTCGTGCGCTTCGCGCCCATCGAGGGCCGCGACGACCCGCCGGACACGCCGCTGTCGGCGACGATGATGATGCGCCCGACGATCGACCACCCCGACCTCACCGAGGCCCTGCAGCCCGGGCTCTCGCGGGCGATGCACCTCAAGCTCGAGCGCGACCCCGACGGCCGCCCGGTCGAGTCGCTGCACGTCCACGGCTACGTGCCGCGCGAGGAGAGCCTCGCGGTGGAGAAGGCGATCTGGACCTCGCTCGGCACGCCGGACACCGAGACCCCGGACTGTCTGGGGCGCCTGGGTGACGCGCGCAGCGAGCCGCTCGCGATCGCCCAGCTGCTGCTGCTCTACCACCTGACGGACGCCGCGCGGTGAGCCTTCCGTCCGAAGGGTCGAGCTCCGCTGCGCTCCGTCTCCCGGAAGCGGTCGTGTTCGACGTCGACGGCACCCTCGCCGACACCGAGCGCGACGGGCACCGGATCGCGTTCAACGATGCGTTCGCGGCGCACCGGCTCGACCTGTGCTGGGACGTCGAGCGCTACGGGGAGCTGCTCGCGATCACGGGCGGACGGCGGCGGGTCGCGGCGGCGCTGCGGGAGCGCGGGGTCGAGGACGCGGACGACCTCGCGGCGCGTGTGCACCGGACGAAGACCGCGCTGTTCACCGAGGTGGTGCGCCGCCGCGAGATCGGACCGCGGCCGGGGCTGCCGGCGCTCCTCGACGACCTGCGCGCGCACGGCGTGCGGATCGCGGTCGCGACGACGGGCCGGCGGGCGTGGGTGGAGCCGCTGCTCGCGCACGTGCTCGGCGAGGACACCGCCGAAGTCGTGGTGTGCGGCGACGACGTGGCGGCGCTCAAGCCGGACCCGGAGGCCTACCGGACCGCGCTCGCGCGGCTCGACGTCGACGCCGCGCGGACCGTGGCCGTCGAGGACTCGGGCCCGGGCCTGCGGGCGGGCCTGGCGGCGGGGCTGGCGACGGTCGTGGTGACCAACGACTACACCGCCGACCACGACCTCACCGGCGCCGCGATCGTCCGCGAGTCCTTCGACGCCCCGACCCCGCTCACCGCCGCCGAGCTCGGCACCGCCCTCCTGCGCACGCCGCACCTGCGCGCCTGGTGATGTGTCAGCGTGGTTGCCGGGCTGCAACACCCCGGGCCTCGCGGGAGCACGTCACCAGAGCTGGGCGGGGGTGGTGTCGGTGCCGGGGGTCGTGTCGGTGCCGGGCGTCGTGTCCGTGCCGGTGTCCGTGCCGTTCCCGGTGCCGTGGGTGTCGGTGGTGTCGCCGGTCGTCCCGGTGCCGCGGTCCGGGTTCCGGTCGGAGGAGCCCGACGCGCTCGACGAGGGCTCCGTGCGGCGGGTGGTCTCCCGCGTCCGCGGGGTCGCGCGCTCGGACGACGCGGGGCGCGGCGCCGTGAGGGCCACGGGGGTCGGCGCCGGGGCGCTGGTGGTCGTGGTGGTCGCCGGCACGGTCGGCGCGGGGACGAGCGGCGTCGGGGCGGCCTCGGCGGGTGCCGCGGCCCCGAGCAGGGCGTAGGCGCCCCCGCCGGCACCGCCGAGCAGGATCACCGCCGCCGCGAGCACGGTCACGAGACCCCGGCGGCGGGGCTTCGGCGCCGGTGCGGGGGCAGGCACCGGGAGGGGGACGCGCACGGGCCCGGTGGCGGGCTCGTCGGCGACCACCGGCTGCGGACGAGGCGCACGCCGGACCCCCGCGACCGGCGAGAGGGAGGTCATCATCTCGCTGCGCCGGGCCGCGAGGCGCGCGGCACCGGCGGCGACGGCGTGCTCGGGCTCCGGCCCGGTCGCCACGGGGCGCGCGACCTCGTCGGCGAGCGCGGCGGCCGACGACCCCATCCGGGTGGACCGGCCCACGAGCAGCACCGTGTCGAGGTCCGCGGGCTCGACGGACGCGCTCGCCAGCGTGCGGCGCAGGACGCCGGCGACCACCCGGTCGTCCGGCTCCGCGTCGGGCTCGTGCGGCACGATCGCGGGCCGGCCGACGACGGAGAAGGTGCCCGCGACGTGCCGCAGCACGGTGGCGTCGACGCGCCCCTCGCCGAGCTCGACGACGACGACGGCCGCGCCCTCGGGGACCGCGCACCCCGCGGCGTGCTCGGCGGCGACGGCCACGGGGGCCGGCACGAGCTCGACGGCGCCGAGCCCGAGGGAGGCGGCGACGCCGGAGAACGCCATGCGCTCGTCGACACCCCAGGCCGCGGGGTGGGTGAGCACGATCCCGTCGGGCGCGCCGCCCTCGCGCCCGGCGGTGAGGTCGACGACGCGGCGCAGCAGCACGCCGAGCAGGGCGCTCGCGGCGAAGGGGGCGCCGTCGAGCAGGAACGGGGCGGGGTCGGTGAGGCGGGCGCGGATGTCGCGGGCCACGCGGCCCGGTGCGGCGGCCGCCCCGCGCACCGCGGCGTCGCCGACGAGCGGGGAGCCCTCGGCCGGCCACAGCAGGACCGACGGCATCGCCGCGCTGTGCTCGCCCAGCATCACGACGCTCGACCGGCCGGCACGGTGGACGGCGGCGGTGGTGACCGTGGCGCCGAGGTCGACACCGAGGTGGTAGGTCATCGTCGTCTCCTCCGGCGGGCTCCTGATCTGGCGAAGATCAGCCTGCTGGCCCGGGGACGGGGGAGGAGTAGGGAAGACCCGACTCCGGTCGGGGTGGACCCGCCGGTTCAGCCGGGCGCCGCCCACCGCGCGGCCCGGGCGCCCGCCGCCGAGGCCAGCGTCTCCAGCGGCCCGCGCCCCGCGCTCGCCCGCCACGCGAGCCCGAGCAGCAGCACGGCGACGACCTGCACGACGTAGCCGGGCACCGGGTCGTAGACGTCGACCGGCGAGCTCAGGAACAGCACGTGCAGCGTGTAGAAGGTCAGCGTCATCGCCCCGGCCGCGGCCAGGGGTGCCCGCACCGCGGTGAGGGCGGGGTGGCGCACCCGGTCCAGCAGCAGCATCACCCCGAGCACGGCGAGCGCGATGCCGACCGTGCGGGCCAGGTCGAGCGGCGTCGACGAGTGCGGGGTGTCGACCGCGAGCCACCACCACGTCGTGGTGGGCGTCGTGCCGTCGGGACCGACGGTGAGGATCTCGTGCAGGTCGGCGGGGTCCAGCGCCGAGGACGCGGCCGTGATGCGGGCGAGCCCGCCGCCCGGCCCGAGCAGCAGCGCCGACACCCCGGACGCGGCCGCCGCGAGGGCAACCCCGCCCCCGGTGAGCCCGGCCGCCAGCCGCGGCGAGCGCAGCGGCGCGCGCCCGACCGCGAGGCCGACCGCCAGGTACGGCAACCACGACAGGGCGGGGTAGGAACCCGTGAGGAACAGTTCGCGCACCAGCTCGGCGGGGTCGGTGACCAGCCACGACAGCGACGGGTTGTCCAGGTCCGGCGGTGGCAGGTGACCGCGGACGAGGTGCGAGACGACCGGGATCGCCGCCGCCCCCAGCACCGCGCCGGCGACGAGCACCCGTGTCGGCAGCAGCACCAACGGGATCGCGAGCAGGAACAGCACGGCGTAGTAGGCGAGGATCACCGTGGCCACCTCGGGGTCGGTGACGCCGCCGACGGCCAGCCCGAGCACGCCGATCACCAGGGCCCGCGCCGTCAGCGACGCCGCCGCGCGCCGGGCGTCCACGGCGCCCCGGACCCGCGCCCGCCCGGTGAGGAACGCGATGCCCACCCCGGCGAGCACGGCGAACAGCGCCGCGGCGTTGCCGGTCGCGATCGTCCCGACCCAGGTTTCCTCGCCGCGTTCGTCGGTGAGGTACAGCGCGTGCACGGCCATCATCCCGAGCAGGGCGATGCCGCGGGCGGCGTCGACGCCGAGGACGCGGCCCGGCGTGTCGGCCGGAGCGCTGACCCGTCGGTGGGCGGCGGTGGCGGTCATCGGTCCTCCTCAGGTCGGCGGCAGCGCGCCGGCGCGGGTGAGCGCGTCGGTCACCGCGGGCAGGCCTGCGAACGCGCGGGCGACGTCGGCGGGGGTCGCGACGCGGTGCGCGGTGTCGGCGACGTAGGCGCGCAGGGCCTCGTCGAAGCGGTCGTGACCGGCCTGCTCGCGCGCGGCGAGCAGCACCGAGGCGCCCTGGACGTAGACGCCCGTGTTGTAGGGCCCGAAGCCGCGCTCGGCCCACGCGGCCATCGGCAGGCCGAGGTCACCGCGCACGGGGACACCCGCGTAGTTCTCCTCGGTGCCGGTCACCCGCGCCTGCGCGTACGTCGTGAACGCCTCGTCGAGCCACGGGTGGCGGCCCTGGTCGTTGCCGACGAGGCCGTAGAACCACTGGTGGGCGAGCTCGTGGGCGACCAGTTCGGGCAGCTCGTCGGGCGCGGTGTCGCCGAACTGCAGCGCGCCGGGGAACTCGATGCCCGACGACTGCGACGGCGCGATCGCCACCCACAGGTCGGACTGCGGCATCGGCCCGAGCATGTCCTCGAGGCGCCCGAGCGACCCGTCGATCTCCGCGGCCCAGCGCTCCGGGGCGACGCGGGTGCCCGTGACGGGCGTGAGCAGGTGCAGCCGGGTGCCCGCGACGTCGCGTTCGAGCACCCGGTAGGCGCCGACCGCGACGGCCACGTCCCGCACGCCGTCGGCGCGGAACGTGTGGGTCGTCGTGTCCGGGCGCGGGCCCGGCGCGGTGCCCTCGGGCCGTCCGACGCCGGAGACCGCGGCACCCGCGGGCGCGGTGACCCGCAGCGCGTCGAGGCGGAACTCCTCGCTGACGGCGGTCTCGCCGGGGATGCGGACGGCGTCGTCACGGACCCAGCCCTGCCCGCGGACCCAGGCGAGCATCGGGAACGCGGAGCCGAACCAGGCGGTGCCGGCCGACGTGCCGAGACGCTCGTCGGCGTCCACCCCGAGGCGCAGCGTGAAGCCGAGGTCGGCGCGCACGGTCGTGCCCGCGTCGACGCACGCGGGCAGCGGCAGCTCGACCAGCGTCCCGTCGTCGCCGGCGGGAGCACCCGCGGGCCGGACGACCGGCGCCGTGGGGCGTCCGTCGACCGCGGCGTCGGTGACGCGCAGCGCGTTGCCCTCCGACGCCGGGGACGGCGCGTTCGGCCAGCTCCGGAACACCAGCTCGCAGACGCGCTGGTCGGGCGTGAACGTCACCGACTCGCGCCCGGTGGCGGAGCGCAGGTCGGGCGCGAGGTCGTAGGACAGGTCGACCGACGGCCGCTCGGGCCACGGGGCGGCCTGCGCGGGCGGGGTGCTGCAGCCGGCGAGGGCCAGCGCCGCGACGAGGACGAGGAGGAGGGCCTTCACGACACCGTCCGCACGACGAGGTCGCGGGCCAGGTCCCGGGCGTCCGGAGCCACGGGCAGGCCGGCGTCGGTGAACCAGTCGGCGGTCGCCTCCGGGTGCGGTCCGACGACGCCGACGCGCCCCGCGCCGTACGGGGCGACGACGGCTGCGGCCTGCCCGTCGCCGTAGCGGGCGAGCACCTCGGCGCGCCCGTCGACCAGCAGCGCGGCCGGGTCCTGCGCGAACACGGCGCGCCGCGTCCCGCCCCAGTCGACCTCGATGACGGTGTCGTCCTCGGTGTCGAGGGCCTGGTCGGTGTCGCCGGGCAGCAGGCCGAACCCGGGCGTCGCGCCGGCGAGGTAGGCGCCGAGGCAGAACCCGATGTAGTGCCCGCCGTCGCCGACGAAGCGCCGCACGGCCCTGCGGTGGCGCTTCATCCGTCGCCAGCCCTGGCGCAGGGTGCCGCCGCCGGGCTGGGCGTAGAGGTCGGCGCCGGCGAGCACGTCCCCGGTGAGAGCCAGGTCCTCGTCGGGACCCACGTAGCGCACGTCGCACCCCGTCGCGGCCAGCACGGATGCGACGGCCTCGGGGCAGCCGGACAGGCTCGCGGGGCCCCGGTAGACGAGCGCCCTCACCGGACCGCGCCCTCGAGGCGGGGCAGCTCGACGGTCTGCTCGTCGGCGACGCCGCGGGCGGGGATGCCGCGCCAGCGCCCGCCCTCGCCGAGCTCCTCGCCCTTCATCAGCAGCGAGAGCCGGTCGAGGTCGACGTCCGCGCCGACCGTCGCGTCGTAGAGCACGACCGAGCGGGCGCCGACGGTGGCGCCGGGCTCGACCCGGACGGTCGACATCTTCATCACGCGGTCCTCGAAGAGGTGGGTCTGCAGCGACACCCCGGGACCGACGGCGGCGTCGTCCCCGATCTCGACGAGGTCGAACTCGGTGAGGTACGTCGTCGCGATCCACGTGCGCCGCCCGATGCGCGCGCCGAAGCGGCGCAGGGCGACCGGCAGGAACGGGGTGCCGGTGAGCATCCCGAGCAGCGTCGGCACCGCGGCCGCCTCGTAGAGGCCGGTGACGAGCTCGGTGCGCCGGACGAACGGGTCCCACAGCGGCGCGACCCGCGGGCGGTAGACGCCGGCGACGTGGCGCTTCACCGCGACCACGTAGGCGACGATCACGATGCTCGCCGCCAGGGCGATCAGCGGCGCGCCGAGGGCGACCGGCAGCAGGTCGCGGCCGCGCGCGACCAGCGAGAGCGCCAGCAGGTAGAGGTAGAGCCCGATCCCGAGCAGCGACGCGGGCAGGGTGGCCCGGACGAACTCGACGGCGAGGCGCTGGCGCACCCGCCGGCGGCCCGGCGCGACCGTGTCCTCGTCGGTCCAGTCGCCCGAGTCCTGGCGCCGGGGCAGGTGCATCGCGGGCGAGCCCAGCCACGACGAGTCGTCGGGGACGCCGTCGGGCGGGGGCACGGTGTGCACGCCGACCAGCGACCCGTCGCCGGTCCCGACGCCGGACGGGACGAGGGCGGCGTTGCCGACGAACGCGCGGTCGCCGACCCGCGTCGGGCGCAGCAGCATGCGGCCTTCGGCGTAGGTGGCGGCGCCGACGCTCGCCATGTCGGCGACGAAGCTCTGGTCGCCGAGGGTGAGCAGGTCGGGGTCGAGGTGGGCGGCCGTCGAGACCTCCGCGCCGCGCCCGACGCGCGCGCCGAGCAGCCGCAGCCACGGGACCGTGTAGAGCGTCGCGTAGAGCGTGTTGGTGAACGCCAGGCTGTAGGCGAGCAGCGCGTCGGCGACCCACTTGCGCAGGCCCAGCGCCGAGCGCACCGGGTGGATCCCGACGGGCGTGCGCGGCAGGACGAGGCGCCGGCCGAGGGCGACGACGGCGCAGACCGTCAGCACGAACACCGGCCCGGCGACCAGCGTCGCGGCGAGCCCGGCCAGCACGCCCGCGGCGAGCAGCGCCCCCCACACGACCAGCACCGACGGCACGACCATGAGCACCGCCGCGAGCTCGAGGCCGACGAGCCCGGCGAGCGCGCCCGGCAGGTGGCGCGTCCGCCAGCCCGGCAGCGGGCCGGCCGCGCGCATCGACGCGAGCGCCGCGTCCTCGGTGGCGACCTCCTGCGGCGGCGAGCCGGCCCACGTCGTGTCGGCGGGGACGACCTCGTCGCGGCCGAGCGCCGACTGCTCGGCGAGCATGCCGCGCTCGGCGACGCGGCTGCCGGGGGAGAGCACGCTGTTCGCGCCCGCGACCGCGCGGCGCTCCAGGTGGACCGGGCCGACGACGACCCAGCCGTCCTCGACCGCCCACCCGTGCAGCACCGCGCCGTAGCCGACCGCGACGTCGTCGTCGAGGTGCAGCAGCCGCGGCAGGTTCATCTCGGTGGCCGCGACGTGGACGCGGCGCCCGACGCGCGCCCCGAGCAGGCGCAGGTACGGCGCGAGGAACGGCGACCCGGCGAGCACCGGCAGCGGCGCCTGGCGCAGCACCAGGTCGAGGGTCCACAGCCGCAGGTAGGTGGGGCCCCAGAGCCGGTAGCGGCCGGGTCGCACGCCGGCGGCCAGCGGGCGGGCGAGCAGCACCGGCAGCACCCAGCGCACGCCGAGCCAGGCGGCGGCGCCGGCCGCCAGGACCTGGGCGAGCACGGCCGTCGAGACCGTGCCGTCGTTGGTGGTGTATACCCAGCTCAGGGGCAGGGTGACGGCGAGCAGCAGCAGGTAGACCAGGACGGCCTGCGCGGCGCCCGCCGTGGCGACGCGGCGCCCGGAGTGCCGGATCGGCCCGGGGCGGGCGGCCGCCGCGGTCGTCTCGCCGGAGCCCGCGGTCGCGAGGTGGGCGGCGAGCGCGCGGACGGTCGGGTGCGCGTAGAGATCCCGGACGGCGGGGCTCCCGCCGACGCCGCGCTCGCGCATCAGCGTGACGGTCGTGGCGGCGAGCAGGGAGTGCCCGCCGAGCGCGTCGAAGAAGTCGGCCTCGACCGAGAGCTCGGCGGCGGGGACGCCGGTGGCCTCGGCCCACACCGCGGCGATCCGTTCCTCGAGCTCGCCCTCGGGCGCGACGACGGGACCGGTGGCGGCGACGAGGCGCCGGCCGGCGGGCGGGGGGAGCGCGGAGCGGTCGACCTTGCCGCTGGCCTGCGTCGGCAGGACGTCGAGGACGTCGAGCGTCGCCGGGATCATGTAGGCGGGGAGGCGGTCGCGGGTGAGGTCGGTGAGTCTCGTGGCGAGGGCCTGCTCCTCGTCGTCGCTGACGACGTAGGCCGCGAGGTCGCCCTCCTGGAGGGCCACCACGGCGCTGCCGACGCCCGGGTCGGCGAGCAGCACGCTCTCGATCTCCCCGAGGTCGACGCGGTGCCCGCGGACCTTCACCTCGGCGTCGGCGCGGCCCAGGTACTCGACCATGCCGTCGGCGGTCCAGCGGCCCAGGTCGCCGGTGCGGTAGACCGTCGCGCCGCCGTCGGGGTGCGCGACGAACTTCTCGGCGGTCTTCTCGGGCATCCCGACGTAGCCACGCGCGACGCCCGGCCCGGCGAGCGCGATCTCGCCGACCTCGCCGGCGGGGACCGGGCGGTGCCCCGCGTCGTCGGGGTCGAGCAGCTCGACGCCGTAGGTCGGCAGCGGGCGCCCGATCGTCACCGGCCGGCCCGGCACCAGCTCGCACCAGGTGGCGGTGACCGTGGCCTCGGTGGGGCCGTACGTGTTGAGCATCCGGCGGCCGGGGCGCGCCCAGCGCTCGACGATCTCGGCGGGGCACGCCTCGCCGCCGACGAGGACGGTGCGCAGGCCGGGGAGCTCGCGGGGGATCGTCGCGAGCAGCGTCGGCACGGCGTACAGGACGCTGACGCGGGCCTGGTCGAGGTGGTCGGCGAGGTCCGCGCCGAGGCGGCGCTCGTCGTTCGGGCCGATCACCAGCGTGGCGCCGACCGCCCACGTCGGCCAGATCTCCTCGATCGAGAAGTCGAAGGAGATGGTCATGCCCTGGTGCACCCGGTCGTCGGGGCGGACGTCGTAGACGGTGGGCACGACGGCGACGAAGTTCGTGATGCTCGACTGCGCGACCTCGACGCCCTTCGGGCGCCCGCTCGAGCCGGAGGTGTAGATGACGTACGCGGCGGGGTCGTCCTGCCCCGGCGGGCCGCGGCCGTCGGGGCGGCGGGTCGAGGCGCGGTCGATCGTGGCGGCCTCGGCGTCGACGGCGAGCCAGGGGCGCTCGAGGGGCGTCCGGCTCAGCGCGTCGGAGGTGAGGACGAGGTCGACGTCGGCGTCCTCGAGCACGTAGGCGACGCGGTCGGCGGGCGACTCGGGGTCGATCGGGACGAAGACCGCGCCGGCCTTGAGCGCGCCGAGCAGCGCGACGTAGGTCTCCGGCGAGCGCTCGAGGAACAGGGCGACCCGGGCGCCGGGGCGCACGCCGCGGTCGTGCAGGACGTGCGCGAGCTGGTTGGCGCGGGCGTCGAGGTCGCCGTAGCTCGTCGGCCGCCCCTCGTGCTCGATCGCCGTCGCCTCGGGAGTGACGTCGGCGGTGCGCTCGAAGACGTGCTCGAGCCGGGCCTCGGGGACACGTGGCGCGATGCCGGTCGGGAGCTCCTGCGTGGCCTCGGTCGCCGGTGCCGTCACTCTCGCGCTGCCTCCCCTGGTGTCGTGCCCATGAGCGGTCGGTCGCCGTGGGCCGCCAGGGGCAGTACCTCGGCGCCGCCGACTGCGAAACGCGACCGGGGAGGACCGTCGACCATGTCACAGACGGGTAACGACGCCACGCACCGTGACCGTCGTGGGCGGTGCGTGACCGTTTCCTGCCCGGGAGGGGGATCTACTCGTAGAAGTACGGCCCGCGGGTCTTGAACGTGCCCATCCCGATCGAGCCCGTGACGACGATGGTCGGACGGCCCGGCGCCGCCTGCGCGTGGTGGCGGTTCTTCACCGTGCCCCACGCCGAGCGCAGCTCGTCGGCGTCCACCGCCCAGCCCTCGGGCAGGACCAGCACGACGCTGCCCATGCCGCCCTTGATCTCGAGGTCGACGCGCGGCAGCGACGTGGTGACCTCGCGGAAGTCGAGCTTCACGTCCGACATCGCCGCCTCGGCGACGATGCGCGAGGGCACGCGCCAGGCCCCGGTGCGCTTCTCGCTCGACCAGCCGGCGGTGATGACGAGGGGCTTGTCGTCGCTCCTCGTGGCCGGCTGCTGCCAGGGCAGCGTCGCGGGCAGGTCGGCGACGAGGGGCTCGAGCTCGGCGTAGGTCCGCGCGGCGTAGACCCGGGCGAGGCGCTCGTCGACCTCGGTGAGCTCGAGACGGCCCTCGCCGAGCGCGGTCCGGAGGACCTCGGCCACGGCCTCGCGGTCGGCGTCGCCTGCTTTGATGTCGCCCGACATACCGGACAATCTAGACGTCTTCCCTCGCGTCGTCCGGAGCGCGACTACCGTGCCGCGGGTGCTGGGCGAGGAGATCGTGCTCGGCCGGCGCACGGCGCCGAGCCGGGTGCTGTTCGGTCCCCACGTCACCCACCTCGCCGACCCGCACCGCCCCCGCGCACTCGGGCCCGACCACGTCGCGCACTACCGGGCCCGCGCGGCCGGGGGCACGGGCGTCGTGGTCACCGAGGTCGCGTCGGTCGTGCCCGAGGACCATCCGTACGAGGACGCGCCGCTGGCTCCCCTCGGTGGCGACGGCTGGGCGGCGATCGCCGACGCCTGCCGGCCGTACGGGACGGTCGTGCTCGCCGGGCTCGGGCACGCGGGCGGGCAGGGCTCGTCGGCGTACACCCGGGGGCCGCTGTGGGCGCCGTCGGCGGTGCCGGACCCGGCGAGCGGGGAGGTGCCGGCTTCTCTGTCTCCGTGGGGGATCTCCGAGATCGTGGCGGAGTTCGCCTCCGCCGCGGCGCTGGCCGTCGAGGCGGGGTGCGACGGCGTCGAGATCCAGGCGGGCCAGCACGCGCTGCTGCGCCAGTTCCTGTCCGGGCTGACCAACCAGCGCGACGACGTGTACGGCGACGACCGGGCGTTGCTGCTGGTGGAGGTGGTCCGCGCCGTGCGCTCCGCGATCGGCTCCCGTGTCCTCGGCCTGCGCCTGACCGTCGACGAGCTGGCGCCGTGGGCGGGGATCACGCCGTCGTCCGCCCGGGCTGTCGTGGAGCGCGTCGCGGATCTGGTCGACCTCGTCGTGCCGGTGCGGGGCTCCGCGCTGACGGTCGGCGCGACGCGGCCGGACGCACACACGGAGCCGGGCTTCCTGCGGGACGTCTGCTCGTCGGTCCGCGTGCCGGGCGTGGCGACGGTGCTGGCGGGGAGCGTGGTGGACGTTCCGTTCGCTGCCGATGTGCTGGCGTCCGGGGACGCCGACCTCGTCGAGATGACCCGCGCCCAGCTCGCCGACGCCGACCTCGTCGCCGCGGTCCGCGCCGGGTCCGCGCCGCGCCCGTGCGTGCTGACCAACCAGCAGTGCCGCGTGCGCGACGTCCGCAACCCGCGGATCTCGTGCACGGTCGCGGCGCCGGAGGTGCCGGAGCGGGTGGTGGGGCGTTCCGTCTCCCCGGTGGTCGTGATCGGCGCCGGTCCGGCGGGCCTGGAAGCGGCGCGGACGCTAGCGCGGGCGGGGTGCCCGGTGCATCTCGTCGAGCGGGCGTCGACCGTCGGCGGCCTCCTGCCCCTGGTAGCCGGACTGCCCGGGCGCGAGCGCTTCGCGCGCCTCGTCGACTGGTACGTCGACGAGCTCGCCGCACTCGGGGTCCCGATCTCCCTCGGGGTCGCTGCGGGGTCCGGGGTGCTCCAGCGTGGCGGCCACCCGCGGCACGAAGCGGAGCGAGAGCTGCCGCGCCGGAGGCCGAACACTCGCGTTGAACGTCAGGAAATCACCCACGATCTTGAGTCGGGCCGGGCCGTGCTCGCGTGCGGGGGCGTCGACCGCCCGGGGCGCGGGACGCCGATCGCGGCGGCGCTGCGGGACGGCGTGCCGCCGGGGCCGGTGGTGATCGAGGACCCCGTCGGCGACGGGGCGGCGGTGGCGCTGGCGGAGCTCCTCGCCGCCGAGGGGCGTGAGGTCTCGATCGTGGCACCGGGGCTGCTCATCGGACCGGGGCTCGCGCGCACCGGCGACCTCGTCGACGCCCAGGCGCGGCTCGCGCGGGCGGGGGTGCGGCGGGTGACGGAGTCGTCGGTGACGGGGTGGTCCGACGGCGTCGTGTCCGTCGCGGACGTGGTGACGGGGGCCGTGTCGTCGCTGCCGGCGGCGGTGCTCGTCGACGCGGGGCCGCGGCGGGCGCCGTCGTTCGCGGCCGGGCCGGGTCTGATCGCGGTCGGCGACGCCGTCGCGCCGCGGACCGTGGCGGAGGCGATCCGCGAGGGTCGGGCGGCGGCGCGGGAGCTGCTGGCGTGAGTGTCCTCGGCGAGCCCGTCCGGCTCGGACCTCTTGTCGCTCGGAACCGGATCGTCTTCCCGGCCCACCTGACCAACGCGGCCGTGGCGCGGCTCCCGACCGCCCAGCACGCCGCCTACTACGGGGCGCGGGCGGCGGGCGGCGCCGGGCTGGTGATCACCGAGGAGCAGTCGGTCGACCCCGCCGATCGGCCCTACGAGAAGCTCGTCGACGGCACCGACCCCGCCGTCGTGGCTGGGTACCGGGCGATCGCCGATGCGGTGCACGGGCACGGGGCGCTGGTGCTCGCGCAGCTCGGGCACAACGGCGGGCAGTCGTCGTCGATCTACTCCCGCGCGCCGGTCGACGGCGCCGACGACGAGCCGGACCCGATGTTCCGGGAGGTGCCGCGGGTCCTCTCCGACGCGGCGCTGGCGCGGCTGGTCGACGGGTTCGGGCTGGTCGCCTCGCACGTGGCGGCGGGCGGGCTCGACGGCGTCGAGGTGCAGTGCTCGCAGGCGTCGCTGATCCGGCAGCTGTTCTCGGCGCGGTCGCCGCGGGCGGAGCCGTTCCTGCTCGCGGTGCTGCGGGCGGTGCGCGCGGCGATCGGGCCGGACCGCGTGCTCGGCGTGCGGGTGCAGGGCGACGAGGGTCTGGCGGGCGGGCTGGTCACCGAGGACGCCGTGCGGGTGGCCGTCGCCGTGGAGCCGCTCGTGGACTACGTCAACACCGCCGTCGGCGTCGCCACCCGGACCCTGCCGCTGATCGAGCCGCCGATGGGCGTCCCCGCGGGCTACGCCGCGCACGTGCCGTCGGCGGTGCGGGCGGCGGTGTCGGTGCCGGTGATCGGGGTCGGGCGCTTCACGACCCCGGAGCAGGCGACCGAGGCCGTGGCGTCGGGGTCGTGCGACCTCGTCGGCGTCGTCCGGGGCCAGATCGCCGACCCGTCCTTCGCAGCGAAGGCGCTGCGCGGGGAGCGCGTGCGCCGGTGCATCGGGTGCAACCAGGAGTGCATCGCGCGCGTGGGGCTCAACCAGCGGCTGGGGTGCGCGGTGAACCCGGCGGCGGGTCGGGAGTCGGTGTCATCGCCTCCGGTGGCCTCCGGCGGCGCGCGTGTCCTCGTGGTCGGCGGCGGGCCCGCGGGGCTGGCGGCGGCGGTCGCGGCGGCGCGGGCCGGGCACGCGGTGACGCTGGCGGAGCGCTCCGACGTCCTCGGCGGGCAGCTGGCGCTCGCGTCCCGCGCGCCCGAGCGCCGGGAGCTGGCGAACCTCGTCGCCGACCTGGCGCACGAGGCGCGCGACCTGGGGGTGGTCGTGCGGCTGCGGACCCCGGTCGGTTCCGTCGACGGGGTCGACGCCGTCGTCCTCGCCACCGGCGCCCGCCCGGCGCTCCCGCCCTGGGCGGGCGGGCTCGAGCGGGTCGTCGACGTCACCGACGTCCTCGCCGGCCGGGTGGCGCCGAGCGGGCGCGTGCTGGTCGTCGACGCGGGGCGCGGGCACCCGGCGACGTCGACCGCGGAGCTGCTGGCGCGCCGGGGTGCCGACGTGGCGATGCTGACCCCGGCGCTCGTGGCCGCCGACGCGCTCGCGCCCACCCTGGACCGCGAGCGCTGGCGCCGCCGGGCCGCCGAGGTGGGGGTCGCGGAGTACACGGACCGCGTGGTGCTGGCGGCGCGCGAGGGCCTGGTGGTCGACGTGCTCGAGCACCTCACGGGCACGGTGACGCCGTGGCCCGCCGACTGGGTCGTGCACGCGGGCCCGCCGACACCGGAGGTGCCCGATCTCGGGGTGCCGGCGGTCCGCGTCGGCGACTGCCTCGCCCCGCGCGGCATCGACGCCGCCGTCCGCGAGGGCACGGCCGCCGGTCGGAGTATGTGAGCGAACGTCCGGGCTATAGCACCGAAGTCCGCTCACATACGCCGTTCGGCCTACGTGCGCGAAATTCCCGGCTATAGCCGTGAACATCGCTCACGTACTCCGTTCGGCCTCCGTGCGCACTTTCCCGCGCCATAGGGCCCGAAAGTGCTCACATAGGGTCGGGCGCGTGGAGCTCGGGGACGCGCGGTGGGCGGAGTGCGAGGACGTGCCGGTGCTGCTCGTACCGGTCGGTGCCACCGAGCAGCACGGCCCCCACCTGCCCCTGCGCACCGACACCACCGTCGCCGCGACGGTCGCCGCGCGCAGCGGCCTGACGACCGCGCCGGCCCTGCCCTACGGCGCCTCCGGGGAGCACGAGGGCTTCCCCGGCACGGTCTCCATCGGCACCGAGACCCTCGCCGCCGTGATCGTCGAGCTCGGCCGCTCGGCGTGCCGCTTCGCCCGCCGGCTCGTGCTGGTCAACGGGCACGGCGGCAACGTCGGCGCCCTGCGCGTCGCCGTGCCGATGCTGCGCGCCGAGGGCCGCGACGTCGCCTGGTTTCCCTGCGGCGTCCCCGGCGCCGACGCGCACGCCGGGCGTCACGAGACGTCGGTGATGCTCGCGCTCGCCCCGGACGCCGTCCGCGTGGACCTCGCCGCGCCCGGCAACACCGCCCCGCTGCGCGAGCTCATGCCCGCGATCGCCGCCGGCTCGGTGCGCGACGTCAGCCCGTCCGGGGTCCTCGGCGACCCCGCCGGCGCGAGCGGGGCCGAGGGCGCCGAGACGGTGTCGGTGATGGTCGCCGGGCTCGTCACGGCCGTCGAGCGCTGGGTCGTCGACGAGCCGACCGGCCGCCTCACCTGAGCCTGCGCACCACCGCGGCCGCGAGCCGGTCGGCGGCGCCCGGCGCGTGCTGCAGGAAGAGCGACGGCTCGGCGAGCTCCACCTCGAGCACCTGCGGGCCGTCCGGTCCGGGCAGCAGGTCGACGCGCGCGTAGAGCTGCGGGCCCACGTGCTCGAGGACCCGCGCGGCCACCGCCGACTCGACCGCCGACGGCTCCCGGGCCTCGATCTCCTCCGGCGCGAACAGGCCCTCGACCAGCCCGCCGCCGCGCGTCAGCAGCGCGGCCTTGCGCACCGCGTGCGACGGCACCCCGTCGATCGCGACGACCGCGGTCTCGCCCACCTCGTCGACCGCCGCCAGGTACGGCTGCACCAGCACCGGGCGCCCGGCCTCGAGCAGCGCGCGGACGTGCGCGGCCGAGCGCGCCCCCTCGTCGGCGCCGCAGCGCAGGGTGTCCCTCGAGCCGGCCGACACGCACGGCTTCACGACGTGCTCGACGTCGCGGAACGGGTGCGCGGCGGGGTCGGTGTCGTCGGAGCCGTGCTCCAGCACCGCCGACGGCACGACGGGCAGCCCGGCGTCGGCGAGCTCGAGCAGGTAGTGCTTGTCGGTGCTCCACGCGAGCACCGGGGCCGGGTTGTGGAGCGCCGTCACCCGCGCGACGGCGTCCGCCCAGGCGAGGTAGGCGTCGCGGCGCAGCGCGTAGTCCCAGGTCGAGCGGACGAGGACGAGGTCGTACGCCGACCACGCGACGTCCGGGTCGTCCCACACGGCCGGCTCGGCGTCGGCGCCGAGCGCGCGCAGACGGTCCTGCAGCAGGCGCCCCTCGTCGTCGAGGAGCCCGGGGACCTCGCGGCTGGTGGCGAGGGCGATGCGCGCGGACACCACCCGATCATCCCGCGGATCGGGCTCCGGACAGCGCGTGTCCTCGCGCCGTTCACGGGCCCGGCGGACACTCGGGCAGCATGACCGGACTGCTCACCGGCGACGATCTCCTGGCCCGCGCCGAGGCCGCGCTCGCGGTGGCGCTCCCCGACGCGCTGGGCGTCGAGTTCGTCGACCCGTACGCCCCCCTCGACGGCGTCGTCCTCCCCGTCACCGGGATCGCCGTCACGCCCGCCGCGACCGCGCACGCCTCCGCGCTCGGCGCCGCCATCGAGCTCGCCGGGTACCTCGCGGTGCTCCCGACGCTGACGCCGGCGCAGCACGCGGTCACCCACCAGATCTCGACGCAGTACCTGCGCCCGGCGGCGTCCGGCACGCGCGTCCGCGTGGTCGGCACGCTCGCCAAGCGGGCCCGCGAGCTCGCGTTCGTCAGCGTCACCGCGAGCCTCGAGGACGGCCCCGACCGGCCCGTCGCGCTGAGCCAGATCACCAAGTCGATCGTCGGGGCGACCTAGGCTGTCGCCGATGGCACGCCCGTTCGCAGATCGCGCCGCCGCCGGACGCGCCCTGGGCGAGCGGTTGGCGGGCGCGGGCCTCGACCGCCCGCTGGTGATCGGTCTGGCCCGCGGCGGGGTGCCGGTCGCCGTCGCCGCCGCGGCGCTCCTGCCCGGGGCCGAGGTCGACGTGGGCGTCGCCCGCAAGATCACCGCGCCGGGACGGCCCGAGGCGGGGCTCGGCGCCGTCGCGGTCGACGGCGAGCCGGTGTGGTTCGACCGGGCGCTGGACACCGCCGGCCTCACACCGGACGCGCTCGCCGACGTCGTCGCCGCCCAGCGCGCCGAGGCCGCCCGGCGGGAGGCGGTCTACGGCGCGGGCTGGCGCGACCGGGTGCCGAGCCGCGACGTCGTGCTCGTCGACGACGGGATCGCGACCGGGATGACGGTGCTCGCCGCCCTCGAGGCGATCGCGGCGGCCGGCCCCGCGCGCCTGCTGCTCGGGGTGCCCGTGGCATCGCCGCCGTCGCTGGGGCGCCTGGGTGCGTGGCGCGACGCGCTCGTCGCGGTGCTCGTGCCCGACGAGTTCCGCGCCGTGGGCGACCTCTACGACGACTTCGGCCAGCTCACCGACGACGACGTGCGACGTGTCCTCGGTCGCTGACCGGGGCGCCCGCGCTGCCTAGACTCGCCCGCCATCGCCACCTCCCCCTCCACCGACACCGCCGCCCCCGCGCGGCCCTCGCGACTGCCCACGGGCTGGTCGGTCGTCCTCGACCGCCGCGTGCTGCGCGTCGACGGCGGGCGCACGCTGGTCGGCGGGTCGCCGCCGCGGGTGCTGCACCTGTCCGCTGCGGCGTACGACCGGCTCGCCGACTCCTCCGGGGTCCCCGCCGAGGCTCGGCTGACCGTCACCGACGCGACGTCCGCGGCGCTCGCCCGGCTGCTCACCGACGCCGGCGTCGCGCACCCGTCGCCCACGCATCCCGACGCGCCGGACGCCGCGACCGTGTCGGTCGTGGTGCCGGTGCGCGACCGCCCGGACGAGCTCGCGCGCCTGCTCGACGCGCTGGTCGGGACCGGCGTGGGCGAGGTGGTGGTCGTCGACGACGGCTCCGCGGACCCCGACCGGACCGAGCGCGTCGCCGGGGCTCGCAGGGCGCGCGTCGTCCGCCACGACGTGTCCCGGGGCCCCGCGGCTGCGCGGAACACGGGGGCCGCGGCGTCGTCGGGCGACCTCGTGGCGTTCCTCGACTCCGATGTCGTCCCCGAACCCGGCTGGCTCGCCCCGCTCCTGGGTCACCTCGCCGACCCCGCCGTCGGCCTCGCGGCTCCCCGGATCGTGGCGTGGTCCGGTGTTGCGAGCGATGCGGCATCGCTGGCGTCTGACACCAGGCTCGCCACATCCTCGATCCGCGACACGCCGAGTAGCGGTGCGAGGCCCGGGGTTGTCAGCGTGGCGGCCACGCTGACACTCAACGTCAGGAAAGCCGCCCGCTCGATTGCGCGCGGGGTGGTCGCTCGCTACGAGGAGCGACGGTCCAGCCTCGACCTCGGCGCGCGCCCGGCCCCGGTGACCGCGCGCTCGCGGGTCGCCTACGTGCCCAGCGCCGCGCTGGTCGTGCGGCGCGAGGCCCTCGGTGACGGGTTCGCCGAGGACATGCCCGTCGCCGAGGACGTCGACCTCGTCTGGCGCATCGCCGGCGACGGCTGGCGGTTGCGCTACGAGCCCGCCTCGCGTGTCGCCCACGAGCACCGCGACACCGTCGGCCCGTGGCTCACGCGCAAGGCGTTCTACGGGACCGGCGCCGCCCCGCTCGCCCTGCGCCACCCGCGCCGCGTGCCGCCGGTCGCGCTCGCCCCGTGGACGGCGGCGGCCGTGACGCTCCTGGGCGTCCAGCGGCGGTGGAGCACCGTCGCGGCGGGCGGGGTGACGGCCATCGCCACCGTCCGCCTCGCCAAGGGCCTGCACGAGGCCCGGCGCCCCAAGAATCGAGCGGGCGGAAAAACTGACGTTCAACGTCAGCGTGGCCGCCACGCTGACACACCTCGCGAGCTTCTCCGCGCCGCGCGGCTCGCCGCGGTGCTCGCGCCGTGGGGGCTCGGGGGCGCGTTGTGGCAGGCAGCCGGGGCGCTGACGCGGCACTGGTGGCCCGCGGCCGTCGTCGGCGCGCTCGTCTCGCAGCGTGTCCGCCGGGCTCTGCTCCTCGCGGCGACGGCCGAGGGCCTCGCCGACTGGTGGCGCTACCGCGAGCCCGGCACGGGGCCGGGAGACGCCCTCGGCCACCTCCTCGCCCACCGCCTCGACGACCTCGCCTACGGCGCCGGGCTCTGGTGGGGCGCCTGGCGCCACCGCACGCTCGCCCCGCTGCGCCCCGACCTCACCGGGAAGGCACCCCAGTGAAGGTCCGGACGATCGCCCTCGGCCGCCCCCGCGAGGTCCCGGGACCCCGGCCGGGCGAGACCACCAGCACCGCGATCTGGAAGGAACCGGTCGACGGACCGGTCGAGGTGGGCCCGGAGAACCTCGTCGGCGACGAGCAGGCCGACCGGAAGAACCACGGCGGCCCGGAGAAGGCGGTCTACGCGTACGGCGAGGAGGACCTCGCCTGGTGGCGCGCCGAGCTCGGCGACGTCGACGACCTGGTCTTCGGCCAGAACCTGACCACCGTCGGTTACGACCTGCGCGACGCGCGGATCGGCGAGCGCTGGCGGATCGGCACCGCCGAGCTCGAGGTCGTCCAGCCGCGCATCCCCTGCTTCAAGCTCGGCCTGCGCGCCGGCGACCCCACGATGCCGCGACGCTTCGTCGCCGCCGACCGCCCCGGCGTCTACCTGCGCGTCGTCACCACCGGCACGATCACGGCCGGGGACGCGCTCAGCGTCACGCAAAGACAGGACGACGCCCCCACCGTCACCGACGTCTTCACCATCTACCACCACGAGAGACACCGCGCGGCGCGTCTCCTCGACGCCCCCGGCCTGCCGTCCTGGTACCACGACTGGGCCCGCAAGCGGCTGGTGTCAAGAGACTGACGTCGCCCACTGGACCGGTCAGGCCGGGCCGCTCGGACGTGTCCGGCGGGGGCGCCGCGTGCCAGAGTTCCACGGTCGGACTACCGGGGGACGAGGACGCAGCACATGACCAAGTTCGTGTACGACTTCGCCGAGGGTGACCGCGACCAGAAGGACCTGCTCGGCGGTAAGGGCGCCAACCTCGCGGAGATGACCAATCTCGGTCTGCCCGTGCCGCCCGGGTTCACGATCACCACGGAGGCCTGCCGGGTCTACCTGGCGCAGGGCGCCGAACCGGAAGGCCTCGCCGACGAGGTCAGCGACCACCTCGTCGCCCTCGAGGAGGCCATGGGCAAGCAGCTCGGGCAGGCCGACGACCCGCTGCTGGTCTCGGTGCGCTCCGGGGCGAAGTTCTCGATGCCCGGGATGATGGAGACCGTCCTCAACGTCGGGCTCAACGACGACTCGGTGAAGGGGCTGGCCGCGCAGGCGGGCGACGACCGCTTCGCCTGGGACTCCTACCGGCGCCTGGTGCAGATGTTCGGCGCGACGGTGCTGGGCATCGAGGGCGAGCACTTCGCCGAGGCGCTCGACGCCGCGAAGAAGGCCAAGGGCACCACGAACGACCTCGACCTCGACGCCGGCGACCTGGCCACGCTGGTGGAGACGTTCAAGGGCATCGTCCGCGAGCACGCCGAGCGCGACTTCCCCCAGGACCCGCGCGAGCAGATGGACCTCGCGGTCCGGGCGGTGTTCGAGTCGTGGAATTCGCCCCGCGCGCACGTCTACCGCCGCCAGGAGCGTATCCCCGCCGACCTCGGCACCGCGGTCAGCGTCTGCTCGATGGTCTTCGGCAACCTGGGCATGGACTCGGGCACCGGCGTCGCGTTCACCCGCGACCCGGCCTCGGGCGCCCAGGGCATCTACGGCGACTACCTGCAGAACGCCCAGGGCGAGGACGTCGTCGCCGGCATCCGCAACACGCTGCCCCTCACCGATCTCGAGCGGATCGACAAGACGTCCTACGACCGCCTCCTCGAGATCATGGCGACGCTCGAGAACCACTACCGCGACCTCTGCGACATCGAGTTCACCATCGAGCGCGGCAAGCTGTGGATGCTGCAGACTCGCGTCGGCAAGCGCACCGCCGCGGCCGCGTTCACCGTGGCCGTCCAGCTCGTCGACGAGGGCCTCATCGACATGGACGAGGCGCTCCAGCGGGTCACCGGGGCGCAGCTCGCCAACCTGATGTTCCCCCGCTTCGACCGGGACGCGGAGAAGGAGCGGCTGACCACGGGGATGAACGCCTCCCCGGGCGCGGCCAGCGGCACGGCGGTGTTCGACTCCCCGACCGCGGTGCGCCGGGCGAAGGCCGGCGAGAAGGTCATCCTGGTGCGCCGGGAGACCACGCCGGACGACCTCGACGGCATGATCGCCGCGCAGGGCGTGCTGACCAGCCGCGGCGGCCGCACCTCGCACGCCGCGGTGGTGGCGCGCGGCATGGGCAAGACGGCGGTGTGCGGGGCCGAGGAGCTCGAGGTCGACGTCCGGGCGAAGAAGCTGACGCTGCCCGACGGCCGCGAGGTGGTCGAGGGCGACATGCTCTCGATCGACGGCACCAACGGCGAGGTCTACCTCGGCGAGGTGCCGGTGGTCGCCAGCCCGGTGATGTCGTACTTCGAGGGGTCCACGGGCCTGGCCGAGAACGACGACCTCGTGGCCGCGGTCGACCGGATCATGCGCCACGCCGACCGCGTCCGACGCCTGCGTGTGCGCGTGAACGCCGACACCGGCGAGGACTGCGCCACCGCCCGCACGTTCGGTGCCGAGGGCGTGGGCCTCTGCCGCACCGAGCACATGTTCCTGGGGGAGCGCCGCGAGCTCGTCGAGAACCTCGTGCTCGCCGAGACCCGCGACGACCGGGAGAAGAGCCTGGCGGCCCTGCTCCCGCTGCAGATCGAGGACTTCACCGCGATCTACCGCGCGATGGAGGGCCTGCCGGTGACGATCCGGCTGCTCGACCCGCCGCTGCACGAGTTCCTGCCCGACTACACCGAGCTGTCGGTGGAGGTGGCCCTCGACCGCGAGCGCGGGACGCTGACCGAGGAGAAGGAGGAGCTGCTCGCCAACGTCCGGCGCCTCCACGAGCAGAACCCGATGCTCGGCCTGCGCGGCGTGCGCCTCGGCATCGCGGTACCGGGCCTGTTCGCGATGCAGGTCCGGGCCATCACGCGGGCGGCGGCGACGCTGGCCGCCGAGGGCGTGACGGTGCTTCCGGAGATCATGGTGCCGCTGGTCGGCACGGTGCAGGAGCTGCAGGCGGTCGCCACCGAGATCGCCGAGGTGGTCGCGGAGCCCGAGTCGGCGGTGGACGGCGCGCCCGTCGAGCACCAGGTCGGCACCATGATCGAGCTGCCCCGCGCGGCCCTGGTCGCGGCCCAGATCGCCGAGACCGCGCAGTTCTTCTCGTTCGGCACCAACGACCTCACCCAGACGACGTGGGGCTTCTCCCGCGACGACGTGGAGAGCTCGTTCTTCTCCGAGTACCTGGAGACCGGCATCTTCGGGGTCTCGCCGTTCGAGTCGCTCGACACCGAGGGCGTCGGGGAGCTCCTGGAGATCGCGTCGTGGCGCGGACGCGAGGTGCGCCACGACCTCAAGCTCGGCATCTGCGGCGAGCACGGCGGCGATCCCGACTCGGTCCACTTCTTCCACCGGGCGGGTCTCGACTACGTGTCCTGCTCGCCGTTCCGGATCCCCGTGGCGCGTCTCGAGGCCGGACGCGCGGCGGTGGCGTCCGGTGGGTCCTCGGAGGGCTGACGACCGACCCCGGGCGGTCGCGTCACGTGTGCTCCGCGTGACGGGTGCCCCCCTCCGAACGGAGGGGGGCAGGACTGTCTGTACCGGTCTCTTTCGGGCGCCCACCGGGCGCGCAGCGTGGTCGTCGTGCCGCAGAATCGGCGGTCTTGCGGCGATCGTTCCGCGCCTGCGGAATCAGGGGTGGGAAGGGCTCCCACCTCGGGTTTTGATCACACGGACCGACCCCGCAGTGGATGTTGCGCTGCCCCGGCGACGGCGGTGTGATGTGTCCGCGACCACGCCGGAGGTGGTCGGCAACCGCGCCCGCCGCCGTTCGCGACGGGCGGGGTTCGAGACACGCCACCACGTCCTCGGCGTACGACGGTCGGTCTCCGGCGCCGCGTCGGGCGGCCGAGTGAGGAGAGGTCCATGGCACGCATCCGGACCACCGTCGACGGCCTCGTCTACGAGGACGACGTCGAGCCCCGCATGCTGCTCGTCCAGTACCTGCGGGAACGACTCGGCAAGACGGGCACGGTGATCGGCTGCGACACGAGCAACTGCGGGGCCTGCACCGTCCACCTGGACGGCATGAGCGTGAAGTCGTGCTCCGTCCTGGCCGTGCAGGCGAACGGGGCCGAGGTCCTCACCATCGAGGGTCTCGAGCGTGACGGCCAGCTGCACCCGATGCAGCAGGCCTTCCACGACAACCACGCCCTGCAGTGCGGCTACTGCACGCCCGGCATGATCATGCAGTCGATCGACCTGCTCGGGGACAACCCCGACCCGTCGGAGACCGAGATCCGCGAGGGCATCGAGGGCAACCTCTGCCGCTGCACCGGCTACCAGAACATCGTGCGCGCCGTCCAGGACGCCGCCTCGAAGATGAAGCCGGGCGCGTCCGCCACCCAGCAGTCCTCCGCCCAGCCGGTGGCCGGGGGTGGCGCCTGATGACGACGACGGAGAACCCGAGCACCCCGGCTCCCGAGATCGGTCGGGACCGACGGCGCAAGGAGGACCGTCGACTCATCACGGGGCGCACCCGCTGGGTCGACAACCAGGCCCTCACCGGCCTGCTGCACCTCTCGATCGTCCGTAGCCCGTTCGCCCACGCGAACATCAAGGGCATCGACACGTCGGCGGCCAAGCAGGTCCCCGGCGTCGTCGCGGTCTACTCGGCGGCCGACATCGGTGCCGACCAGGTGCAGCTGCCCTGCGCCTGGCCGATCACCAAGGACATGAAGTCCCCGCAGCGCCCGGCGCTCGCGGGCAGCCGCGTCAACTTCGCGGGCGAGGGCGTCGCCGTGGTCGTCGCCCGCAGCGCGGCGATCGCCAAGGACGCCGCCGAGCTCGTCGAGGTCGACTACGAGGAGCTCGAGCCGGTCCTCGACATGGAGGCGGCGCTGCAGGACGGCGCCACCCTCGTGCACCCCGAGATCGGCACCAACGCCAACGCGCAGTGGGTGTTCGACTCCGGCGAGGCGGGTTCGGGCGGCGACGTCGCCGAGGCGCTGAAGAAGGCGGAGTCGGACGACGACCAGATCGTCGTGCGGCGCCGCTTCCGCCAGCAGCGCCTCGTGCCGGTGTTCATGGAGCCCCGCTCCACGGTGGTCGACCCCAACAGCGAGCAGCTGACGATGTGGTCGTCCACCCAGGTGCCGCACATCCTCAAGACGATGCTGGCGCTGACGCTCGGCCTGCCCGAGCACAAGATCCGCGTCATCGCGCCGGACGTCGGCGGCGGGTTCGGCGGCAAGATCGCCGTCGCGCCCGAGGAGGTCCTCACGCTGCTGGTGGCCCGCAAGCTGGGCAAGCCGGTGAAGTGGACCGAGACCCGCTCCGAGTCGCTGCTCACGGCCCACCACGGCCGTGACCAGGTGCAGGAGCTGGCCATGTCCGTCACGAAGGACGGGCGGATCACCGGCCTGGACGTGAAGCTGATCGCCGACATGGGCGCCTACCTGGGCCTCGTCGGTCCGGGCGTGCCGATCCTCGGCGCGTTCATGTTCAACGCCATCTACAAGATCCCGGCGTACCGCTTCGACTGCACCAACGTCTTCACCACCAAGACGCTCACCGACGCCTACCGCGGCGCCGGCCGGCCGGAGGCGACCTTCGGCATCGAGCGCCTGATGGACGAGGTGGCGCTCGAGCTCGACATGGAGCCGCTCGAGTTCCGCGAGAAGAACTGGATCAAGCACGAGGAGTTCCCGTACACCACGGTCAGCACGCTGACCTACGACACGGGCAACTACGAGGCCGCCACCGAGCAGGCCAAGCAGATGTTCGACTACGACGGCCTGCGGCGTGAGCAGCAGGAGCGCCGTCGGCGCGGCGACGTCAAGCAGCTCGGCATCGGCATCTCGACCTTCACCGAGATGTGCGGCCTCGCCCCGTCCCGCGTGCTCGGCTCGCTCGACTACGGCGCCGGCGGCTGGGAGACCGCGTCCATCCGGATGCAGCCCACCGGCAAGGCCGAGGTCGTCGTCGGCGTCAGCCCGCACGGGCAGGGCCACGAGACGGCGTTCTCGCAGATCGTCGCCGACCAGCTCGGCGTGCCCTTCGACGACGTCGAGATCCTCCACGGCGACACCCAGTCGTCGTACAAGGGCCTCGACACCTACGGCTCGCGCTCGCTCGCGGTCGGCGGCATCGCCGTCGTCAAGGCGGCCGAGAAGGTCATCGAGAAGGCCAAGCCGATCGCCGCGCACATGCTCGAGGCCGCCGAGGGCGACCTCGAGTTCTCGGGCGGCAAGTTCACGGTCAAGGGCACCGACAAGGGTGTGGGCATCCAGGACATCGCGCTCGCGGTGTTCGCCGCCCACGACTACCCCGAGGGCATCGAGCCCGACATCGACGCCCACGCGACGTTCGACCCGGAGAACTTCTCGTTCCCGCACGGCACGCACCTGTGCGCCGTGGAGGTCGACACCGAGACCGGCTTCGTCGAGCTCTACAAGTACGTCTGCGTCGACGACGTCGGCAACGTGATCAACCCGCTGATCGTCGAGGGGCAGGTGCACGGTGGCCTGGCCCAGGGCATCGCGCAGGCCCTCTACGAGGAGGCCGCGTACGACGACCAGGGCACGCTGCTCTCGGGCACGCTGGTCGACTACACGCTGCCCACCGCGGCGGACCTGATCAGCTTCGACACCGCGAACACCACGACCGCGTCGACGACCAACCCGCTCGGGGTCAAGGGCGTCGGCGAGGCCGGCACGATCGCCTCCACCCCGGCGGTCGTGAACTCGGTGCTCGACGCGATCCGGCACCTCGGTGTCAAGGACATCGACATGCCGACCACCCCGTACCGCGTCTGGAGCGCCATCCAGAACGCGTCGGGTCACGCCGGGCGCGCCGACGAGGCGAACGTCGCCTCGCCGGGTGCGGGCCTCGGCTCCACCGCCCGCGACATGCCCGAGGGAGGCAACCTGTGATCCCGGCCCAGTTCGACTACGTCCGGCCCACCACCGTCGAGGAGGCGGTGCAGGCCCTGCGTGACGGCGGCGACGACGCCAAGCTCCTGGCCGGCGGCCAGAGCCTGCTGCCGGTGCTCCGGCTCCGGATGGCCGACCCGTCGCTGATCATCGACCTCGGCGGGATCGCGGAGCTCAAGGGCGTCCGCGAGGACGGCGACTCCGTCGTGGTCGGGGCAATGACCTCGCACTACGACGTCGCCCGCGACGACACGCTGCGCCAGCACGTCGCCCTCATCCAGGAGGCGACGAAGACGGTGGCGGACCCGCAGGTCCGGCACCGGGGCACGCTCGGCGGGGCCCTGGCCCACGCCGACCCGGCCGGTGACCTCGCCGCGCCGGCGCTGGCCCTCGACGCGCAGTTCGTCATCGCCGGCCCGGACGGGACCCGCACGGTCGCCGCGGCGGACTTCTTCGAGGACTACTTCACCACCGCCATCGGCGAGGGTGAGCTCCTCACGGAGATCCGCTTCCCGAAGTACACCGGGTGGGGCGCGCGGTACGAGAAGTTCAACCGGGTCGCGCAGGCCTGGTCGATCGTCGCGGTCGCGGCCACGGTCAAGACCGACGGTGGCTCGATCACCGACGCGCGCATCGGCCTCACCAACATGGCGGGCACCCCGGTGCGCGCCCGTGGTGTGGAGGCAGCGCTGGTCGGGCAGTCGGCCACCGAGGACAATGTCCGTCAGGCCGCCCAGGCCGCCGCCGAGGGCACCAGCCCGACCGCGGACGCGGACGCCGGTTCGGACTACCGCGAGCACCTCGCCCGGGTGCTCACGGGCCGGGCCGTCCTCGCGGCCGTGGGCTGACCACGTCGACCACTCGCTGACGACCCGATCGTCACGACGCCCCGGCCCGCCCCCGCACCGCGGGGGCGGGCCGCCGTCGTGATCCGCACCCTCTGCAGGAGGAGCCCGTGAAGCTGGAGAACGAGTTCACCGTCCCGGTGGACATCGACACCGTGTTCGACGCCCTGAACGACCCGGAGAAGGTCACGCCGTGCTTCCCGGGTGCCACGCTCGACTCCCACGACGGTGACGACTTCACCGGCACCGTGAAGGTCAAGCTCGGCCCGATCTCGATGACCTACAAGGGCAAGGGCACCTTCGTCGAGCGCGACAAGAGCAACCACAAGGTCGTCGTCGACGCCCAGGGCCGCGACTCGCGGGGCAACGGCACCGCGTCGGCCAAGGCGACGCTGACGATGAGCGACGCGGGCGGGGGCAAGACCAAGGTCACCGTCCTCACCGAGATGCAGGTGACCGGCAAGCCGGCGCAGTTCGGCCGCGGCGTCATGTCCGACGTCGGCGACAAGATCCTGGGCCAGTTCGCCTCGTGCCTCGCCGACGAGTTCGGCAGCGCGGGCGGCCCGGCCGCCGCCGCCACGTCGGAGGCCCCGGCGAGCGGCGGCAACGGCACCACCCCGGCGCCCGCGGCCACGGCCGCGACGGCGGGCGACGCCCCGGTCAGCACGCCCGCGGCGCCGACGCCGGTCTCGTCCGGCTCCGGGGCCCCGGCGGCCGCGGCGATGCCGACCACGGTCGCCTCGGCGGCCAAGGCCGACGCGGGCGCGAAGCCCGGCGGGTCGGTCGGCAGCACGGTCGGCGGCGCCGCGGGCGCTGCCGCCGGCACCGCTGCGGGTGCCGCCGCGTCGACGGCGCGCCGTCCGCAGGTCGAGGCGATCGACCTGCTCGACAGCTCGCGGGAGGCCGTGCTCAAGCGCCTCGCGCCCGTGGGCATCGGCGCCGGTGTGCTCGCCGCGATCATCGCGATCATCCTGATCGCGCGCGGGGGCTCGAAGAACTGAGCGCCTGACCCGTACTGAGCGAAGGGCACCTTCGGTCGACTAGTTCGACCGAAGGTGCCCTTCGCTCGTTCCGGGGTCGGCGTGACGGTTCCGGCGGTGGGCGCCCGTCGCCGCTCTACCCGAGCGAAGGTGCCCTTCGGTCGGAACGGCCGGACGCGCTCTGCGAGGCTGCTCCCGTGCACTCCGGCGCCACGAACACGATCGTCGACGTCCCGGGCCTGCAGGTCGGGCACGCGGAGCTCTCGGGGGAGGGCGCGCTGTCGGGGACGACGGTCGTGCTGCCGGGACCCGAGGGCGCGGTCGCGGGCGTCGACGTGCGCGGCGGCGGGCCCGGCACCCGCGAGACCGACGCCCTCGACCCGCGCACGCTCGTCGAGCGCATCCACGCCGTGGTGCTCACCGGCGGCAGCGCCTACGGGCTCGCCGCCGCCTCCGGGGTCGCCGACGCGCTGGGTGAGCAGGGGCGCGGGTTCCCGGTCGGCGGACCCGGCGAGGTCGTGCCCGTGGTGCCCGCCGCCGTCGTCTTCGACCTCGGGCGCGGCGGGCGCTTCACCGCGCGGCCCGGTGCCGAGCTCGGCGCGGCCGCACTGGCAGCGTGCACGGACGCGCCGCCGGCCCAGGGCGTGGTGGGCGCGGGCACCGGGACCGTGGTCGGCGGGCTCAAGGGCGGGGTCGGGTCGGCGTCGTCGGTGCTCGCCGACGGCACGGTGGTCGCCGCGCTGGTCGTCGCCAACGCCGCGGGCTCCGCGGTCGACCCCGCGACCGGCGAGCTCTGGGGCGCGCGCCACCGTCACGCCGACGACGCCGAGCTGCCCGCCCTGCCCGACGACCGCGCCGCCCTGCTCGCGACCCTGCGCGACGCCGCCGCCCCGCCCACGCTGAACACGACGATCGGCGTCGTCGCCACCGACGCGGGGCTCACCGTCGCCCAGTGCGCCAAGCTCGCCGCCGTCGGCCAGAGCGGCCTCGCCCGGGCCGTGCGCCCCGCCCACGGCATGACCGACGGCGACACGTTCTTCGGCCTCGCGACCACCGCCCGCCCGGCCCCGGACCTCGGCGGCGTCCAGGAGATCCTCACCGCCGGCGCCGACTGCGTGACCCGCGCCGTGGTGCACGCCGTCCTCGCCGCCCGCAGCGTCGAGACCCCGGCCGGGCACTGGCGCAGCTACCGGGACCTCGTCGGCTGACCGTGCGAGATGCGTGCGAGCGAGGGTCACCCTCGCTGCGTCCCACGCAGCCAGGGTGCCCCTCGCTCCCTCCCCGTAGCACCATGGAGGCGTGGACGGGTACCGCGAGCGCCGGGTGGCGCCCGGGGTCGTGCTCTGGAGCAGCGCCGGCGCGCCCGGGACGATCCTGCCCGACGGCTGCCTCGACCTGATCTGGAACGGGCGCGGGCTGGTCGTCGCCGGGCCCGACGGCGCGGCGCGGTCCAACGACGGCGGCGGCCGGCGCCACGTGGGCCTGCGGTTCTCCCACGGGCGGGGCCCGGCGCTGCTCGGGCTGCGCGCCGACGAGCTGCGCGACACCACGGTCGCGCTCGACGCCCTGTGGGGCGACGCCCGCGCCCGCGAGCTGGCCGAGCGGGTCGCCGACGACCCGGCCGGCGTGCTGCTCGGGGTCGCCACCGCCACGCCGCCGAGTGCCGACGAGCGGTTCGGGGCGCGGGTGTTCGGCGCGCTCGCCCGGGGCAGCGACGTCGCGGGGCTCGCCGACGACCTCGGCACCACCCCGCGCACGCTGCACCGGCGCTGCCTGCCGGTGTTCGGGTTCGGGCCGCAGCACCTCGGTCGCATCCTGCGGCTCCAGCGCGCGCTGGCCCGCGCCCGCGAGGGCACGCCCTGGGCCGACGTCGCCGCCGCCGAGGGCTTCGCCGACCAGCCGCACCTGGCGCGCGAGGTCCGGGCGCTGGCCGGGACGACGCCGACGGGGTTGTTAGCCCGGTAGCGGGGCGAACAGGTCGACCGACCCGCCGTCGGGGTCCTGCACGGTCGCGTAGCGCTGACCCCAGAACGCGTCCCAGGGCTTGAGCTCGCCGTGGTACCCGGCCCCGACGAGGGCGGCGTAGGTGTCGTCGACCTCGGCGGGCGAGTCGCACGCGAACGCGAGCGCGCTGCGGGGGCCGCCGGTCGGCCGGGTCCACGAGGGGTCGAAGGACAGGATCGTGGCCTCGGTGTCGAACGCGAGGCGCAGCCCGCCGCCGAGGTCGACCTCGACGTGCGGCTGCGTGTCGGCCTCGGGCGGAGCGTCGATGCCCAGGCGGCGGTAGAAGGCGAGCGAGGCGGCCATGTCGGCGACGACCAGCTCGACGACGGAGAGACGGGGTGCCATGGCGCTCACCGTAGGGAGCGCCCGCGCGGCCGGGCTTGGAGCGATCGGACAGGATGCCCGCGTGGTGCACGTCGAGGACCGCACGCTGGCCTTCACCCCGCCGCTGTGCCCGGACAACCTCTTCGGCCACCTCGTCGCCACGGCCGTGCCGGGCGTCGAGGAGTGGCACGACGGCGCCTACCGCCGCACGCTCGCGCTGCCCGGCGGGCCGGGGGTCGTGTCGCTGCGGCCCATCGCCGATCAGGTCGACGCCACCCTGACCCTCACCGACCCCGCCGACGCCGACGAGGCCGCGCGCCTGGCCCGCCGCGTCCTCGACCTCGACGCCGACCCCGCCGCGGTCGACGGCACCCTGCGCGCCGACCCGGTGCTCACGGCGCTGGTCGACGAGGCGCCGGGCCGGCGGGTGCCCGGCTCACCGGACGCCGACGAGTTCGCCGTGCGCGCCGTGCTCGGCCAGCAGGTCTCGACCGCCGCCGCGCGCACCCACGCCGGGCGCCTCGTGCGCGGCCACGGGACGCCGCTGCCCGACGGGTTCGCCGGCCCCGGCAGCACGCTGACCCACCTCTTCCCGAGCCCGGCCGCGCTCACCGCCGTCGACCCCGACGAGCTCGGCATGCCCCGCACCCGCAAGCGCACGCTGCTCGGGCTCGTGCGGGCGCTCGCCGACGGCGAGGTCGTGCTCGACCCGGCCGACGTCCCCGCCTCCCGGGCCGCGCTCGCCGGCCTGCCCGGGATCGGCCCGTGGACCGTCGACACCGTCGCGATGCGCGCGCTCGGCGACCCCGACGCGTTCCTGCCGGGCGACCTCGGCATCCGCGTGGCCGCCGAGCGGCTCGGCCTGCCCGCCCGCGACCGCGACCTCGTCGCCCGCGCCGAGCCCTGGCGGCCGTACCGCGCGTACGCCGTGCAGTACCTCTGGGCGGCGCTGGACCACGCCGTGAACGTCATGCCAGGCTGATCGACCGTGGACACCGACGATCCGCTGTGGGGTGCGCTCGACCGGGTCGCGGAGACGCCTAGGCTGCTCGTGGCCTGCGCCTTCGACGGGGCGCTCGCGCCGGACGAGGGTGACCCCGCCGGGGCGCGGGCCGAGCAGGTGTCGTCCGAGGCACTCAACGTCCTCGTGGCCCTGGCCGACACGACGGTCGCGGTGGTCTCCGACCGGCCACTGGACGAGGTCGCCGAGCTGATGTTCCTGTCGGGGGCCAAGGGCGGCCTGCGGGCCGTCGCGCCGGAGGGCCTGGGCGCCCTGCGCGACGAGGTCGGCGCCACCGCCCTCGTCGCCGTCGGCGTCGCGGTCACCGGCACGTCCGCCGACGTCGTCGTGGGTGTCGGCGAGGAGCTGGGACCCGGCTCGCCCTACGAGGTCGAGGACGTCGACGAGGTCGCCGAGCTGCTCGAGGAGCTCGCCGGCCTGCGCCGCAGCATCTAGCCCACCCGCTCCCGCAGCGCCCTTTTGTCGACCTTGCCGGTGTCGGTCAGCGGCATCTCGGCGACCACCGTGACCTCGCGCGGCGCCGCCATCGCGCCGTGGTGCTCGGCGACGTGCTCGGCCAGCTCGCCGGCGTCGACGTCCCCGTCGGCGACCACCGCCGCGCGCACGCTCTCCGACCCGTCCGCGTCCGGCGCGCCGAACACCGCCGCCTCGCGCACCGCCGGGTGGTCGACCAGCACGTTCTCCACCTCGGAGGTGTGCACGTGCCCGCCCACCACGACGACGACGTCGCCGAGCCGGTCGACGACGTGCAGGTAGCCGCGCTCGTCGAGGAACCCGACGTCGCCCGTGCGCACCCAGCCGTCCGCGGTGATCGTGCGGGCGGTGAGCTCGGGCTGCTTCCAGTAGCGGTCCATCGCCATGCCGGTCCGCGCCCACAGCTCGCCGGTGGCGCCCTCGGGGACACGCGCGCCGTGCTCGTCGCAGACCGCCAGCTCGGTGGTGGGCAGCACCCTCCCGACGGTCTCCAGCAGCGCCGGGTCGTCGTGCTCCTCGCGGGACAGGATGCTGACGCCGCCCGCCTCGGTCTGGCCGTAGAACTGGACGAACACCCGCCCGATCCGGCGGACGGCCTCGGCGATGCGCGCGGGGACCGCGGGCGCGCCGCCGTAGACGACGGTGCGCAGGCTCGTCAGGTCGCGCGCGTCGAGGTCGCGGCCAGAGGGATCGACGTGGTCGAGCAGCCGGTGCAGCAGCGGCGGGAGCAGCCACAGGTCGGTGATCCGCTCGCGCTCGATCGTCGCGAGGACCTCGCCGGGCTCGAAGCCGTCGAGCAGGACGACGCGGCCGCCACCGGCGAGGGTGCGGTCGGCGATGCCGCCCGCGGCGTGCGCGATCGTCGTGCACACCAGCTGGGCGCCGGGGGCGTCGTCGCCGCCGAGGATGCTCCCGGCGCTCTCGAGCATCCGCAGGTGGTGGCCGAACGTGTAGGTGATGCCCTTGGGGTGGCCGGTCGTGCCGCCCGTGTGGCGGATCTGCTCGACGTCCTCCGGCCGCGCCGCGCACGCGACGGGGCTCGCGTCGACGCCGGCGACGAGGGCGTCGTCGACCACGACGACGGGCACCGGCCGGGCGTGCGCGAGGACCGCGTCGGCCTCGTCGGCGTGACCGGGGGCGACGAGCACCAGCGCCGCCTCGACGTCGTCGACGATCCGGCCGCGGGCGCTGTCGGCCAGGCCCGCGTAGGGCTGGGTGACGCCCGCGCCGAGGAGGTTCGCGGCGTAGCGGGCGACGATGACCTCGGGCTCGTTGCCGCCGATGATCACCGCGAGGTCGCCGGGCCCCAGGCCCCGGTGGGCCAGGACGCGGGCGGTCCGGTGCACGGCGTCGACCAGCTCGCCGAAGGTCAGGCGCCGGTCGCGGTGCACGAGGGCCACGTCGTCGCGGTGGGTGGAGAACGCCTGCAGGTGGATCTCGACGTCCGCGCGCGGCATGCCGACCTCCTCGATCGCCGGTGATCGTTCGCTTGCGCAACGACTACCCGGTGATCGGGAGGCCGGCTCGCCGGTGTGAGCCGTGAGTCAGGGCCGGATCAGAACAGGACCTGGTCGGCGCACTCGAGGTCCAGGAGGGCGCGCTTGCGCTCCAGCCCGCCCGCGTAGCCGGTGAGGCTGCCGTCGGCGCCGACGACCCGGTGGCACGGGACGACGATCGCCACGGGGTTGCGGGCCATGGCCCCGCCGACGCGGCGGGCCTCGCCGGCGGCGAGCCCGGTCGCGGCGGCCAGCTCGCCGTAGCTGACGGTGTCGCCGTAGCCGACCGACCGGAGCTCGGTCAGGACGCGGCGGTCCCAGGCCGGGTGGGCGGACAGGTCGACGGGCACGGTGAACTCGCGCAGCGTGCCGTCGAGGTACTCGTCAATCTCGCGGCGGGCGAGGTCGAGGATCTCCTCGGCGGCCGCGCCGCGCGCGACGTCACCGTCGACGGGGGAGAAGCCGAGCAGGGTCAGACCGTGCTCGGACGCCTCGAGGTGCAGGGGACCGATCCGGGTCTCGTGGACGACGCTCATACCCACCAGAACACCGGCCCGGGGTCGGGCGTGGCGGCTCAGCCGCCCGCGAACGGCGGGAGGACGTCGAACGTCGCGCCGTGCGGGAGGACGGTCGTGCGGTCGTGCACCGCGGTCTCGTCGAGCAGGAAGCTCGCGGCGCCGAGCACGCGGGCCAGCGCCTCGCCGTGGTCGGCGGCGAGCGCCGTCACGAGGTCGGCGACGGTGGCGCCGGCGGGGATCTCGACGGGCTCGCTGCGGGTGCCGGCGGCGGCCTTCGCGCCGGCGAAGTAGCGCACCGTCACCGTGACGGTGGAGACGCGGACGTCGGTCGTCGTGCCCATCATCCTCCGATCGCGCTCATGGGCCGGTCGGGCTGCAGGAACCCGGGGTCGTCGATGCCGTGGCCCGGCTTCTTGCCCCACATCGCCACGCGCCAGGCGTCGGCGATCTCGTGGTCGGTGCCGCCGCCGCGCAGCAGGCCGCGCAGGTCGTTCTCCGAGCGGGCGAACAGGCAGTTGCGCACCTGCCCGTCGGCGGTGAGGCGCGTGCGGTCGCAGTTGCCGCAGAACGGGCGGGTCACCGAGGCGATCACGCCGACCTTCGCCGGCCCGCCGTCGTGGCCGGTCCAGCCGTCGACGAGGAACCGCTCGGCGGGGGCGCCGCCGCGCTCGGCGGAGTCCTCGGTGAGCGTGAAGCGGGTGCGCAGCGCCGCGAGCACCTGCTCGGCGGTGATCATGCGGTCGCGCTGCCAGGAGTGGCCGGCGTCGAGCGGCATCTGCTCGATGATGCGCAGCTCGTAGCGCTCCTCGAGGGCCCAGGCCAGCAGGTCGGGCGCCTCGTCGTCGTTGAGCCCGGGCATGAGCACCGTATTGATCTTGATCGGGTCGAGCCCGTGCTCGCGGGCGGCGCGCAGGCCGGTGAGGACGTCGTCGAGCCGGTCGCGCCGGGTGATCTCGGCGAACCGGTCGCGGCGCAGCGTGTCGAGGGAGACGTTGACGCGGTCCAGGCCCGCGGCGGCGAGGCCCGCGGCGCGGCGCGTGAGGCCGAGCGCGTTGGTGGTCACCGACATCTCGGGGCGCGGGGCCAGCGCGGCGGTGGCCGCGACGATGTCCTCGAGGCCCTTGCGCAGCAGCGGCTCGCCGCCGGTGAAGCGGATCTCCTGCACGCCCAGCTGCTCGACGGCGATGCGCACCAGGCGCACGATCTCGTCGTCGGTGAGCGCCTGGTCGGTCGGCATCCACTCCAGGCCCTCGGCGGGCATGCAGTAGGTGCAGCGCAGGTTGCAGCGGTCGGTGAGCGACACCCGCAGGTCGGTCGCGACGCGCCCCCAGGAGTCGACCAGGCGCGCGTCGGCGGGGCGTCCGCTGGTGTCCGTGGTGGCGGTGGCGGCTCCGGGGACGGCCGGCACACCGAGGTCGAGGGCGGTCATCGCGTTCCACCCTAACCGCGTCGCGAGGGTGCGGTGAGCAGAGTCTCCGCAGGTCGGAGGCACTCCTCCGCAGATGCGGTGATCGCCGGGCGAAGATGATCGCAGCTGCGGGGGGCGATGCGGGGAAACAGTCCGATCGGAGGGGTCGCGGAGATCGGGGCTCAGCGGGGGAGCAGCCCGCGGACGGCGGCGCGGGCGAGGCCGTCGCCCGTCGCGGCCTCGTCGGTGTCGCCGAAGGCGGCGAGGAACGCCGTCATCTGGCACGCCCCGAGCAGGAGCAGGGCCGACGCCCGCGGGTCGACCGCCGCGTCCACGCGGCCCGCGCGGGCCTCGGCGGCGAGGAAGGACGCCAGGCCGTCGACGGCGACGTGCGGTCCGGTGCCGAGCCGCGCGAGCGCGGCGCGGTGGGCCGCGAGGATCGCCGGCTCCGAGAACAGCGAGGCGCCCATCGGGAAGGTCTCGCGGTAGAACGCGATCGCCTCGGTGGCCACCTCGACGAGCAGCTCCTCCACCCCCGTCGTGCCGACGCGCGCCGGGAGGCCGTCGAGGACGTCGGTGAGCCGCGAGGGCACCCGCTCGACGAGGACGGCGACGAAGAGTGCCGTCTTGTCGTCGAAGTGCTTGTACAGCGCGGCCTCGGAGAAGCCGGCCTCGCGGGCGATCTCCTTCGTCGTCGCGCGCGCGACCCCGTGGTCGCGCATGACGGTGAGGGCGGCGTCGAGCATGCGGTCGCGCGTGGACCGGCTTGACGCGCTGCGGGGCACGCGGTCATCCTAGGTTGGTGAGTGCTCACTCACCCAGGAGGGGTCGTGCGGATCGTGGTGCTGGGGGCGTCCGGCCGGACCGGGCGCGAGGTCGTGACGCAGGCGGTCGCGGAGGGGCACGAGGTCGTCGCCGTGGCCCGCGCGGGATCGGACGTCCCGGCGGGGGCGATGGTCGTGCGCGCCGGGTTCGACGACGCCGATGCTCTCGAGGAGGCGGTGCGCGGCGCCGACGCGGTGATCTCCGCTCTGGGCGGGCGGGGCCGCGGGCCGACGACGGTGTGCACCGACGGGGTGTCCGCGGTCCTCGCGGCCATGGAGCGGACGCAGGTGCGCCGGCTCGTCGTGGTCAGCGCCGCCGGGCTGCCCGGCGAGGGCGACGACCTCGCGGTGCGCTGGCTGGTCAAGCCGATCCTGCAGCGGGTGTTCCGCCACCCCTACGCGGACATGGCCCGCATGGAGGAGATCGTGCGCGCGAGCGACCGCGACTGGACGATCGTGCGCCCGCCCCAGCTCACCGACGGGCCGCGCACCGGGAGCTACCGCCGTGCCCTCGACCGCCACCTCGCGGGAGGCCACCGCGTCGCCCGCGCCGACCTCGCCGCCGAGCTGCTGCGTCTCACGCGCGAGGGCGACGCCGTCGGGCACCTCGTCGCGGTCGCGGACTGATCCCTCGCTCGGACGGGTGACACGCCGGGCGCGCTCCTCCCCGGACCGGGCATCACCCCGCATTACGGTCGGACACCATGTCCACCGGTCGGCGCCGCCTGGGCTGGCTGCTGCCGACGGTGCTGGTGGTGGTCCTGCTCGCCGGCGGCGCGGGGACGGTGGTCCTGCTCCGCGAGCCCCAGCTCCTGCCCGGCCGGACGGCGACCGTGGTGCCCGTGGTGCGCGCCGACGTCGTCACCGAGGTCCGCGCCCCCGGGTCGGTCCGCAGCGGCGGCGAGGCGGACGTGTCGTTCGTGGTCAGCGGGGTCGTGACGACCATCCCGGTCGCGCCCGGCGCGACGGTCGCCCCCGGCGAGGTGCTGGCCACCCTCGACGACGCCCCCGCCCGCGCGCGCATCGCCGCCGCCCAGACCGCGCTCGCCGCCGACACCCGCGACATCACGGCCGCCCGCAGCGCCGTCCCCGTCGACCTCGTGGCCGTCGGGCGGTTCGAGGCGGCGGCCGCGCGCGACCGCGCGGAGCTCGCCGAGGCCAACCGCCAGCTCGAGGGCACGGTGCTGCGGGCCCCGCGCGGGGGCACGGTGACGGCGGTGGCCGGGCAGGTCGGCGACCGCGTGGACGCCGGCGCGCCCACCCCGGACGACGCCCCGAGCCGCCGGCCGTTCGTGCGCCTCGCGGACCTCGCCACGCTCGTCGTCCGCGCGGCCGTGCCGCCGCGCGACGTCCCCCGGGTGCTGCCGGGCCAGTCGGCGTCGGCGGTCGTCGACGGGGTCGGCGACCCGGTGCTCGGCGAGGTCGTGGGCGTCGAGCCCGCGCCGGGCCCGGACGGCGCCTACGGCGTCAGCGTCGCCTCCCCGTTGCCCCCGCCGACGCTGCGGGTGGGCCAGGCCGCCGACGTGCGGGTCGTCGTCGACCGCGCGGTCGGGGTCCTCGTCGTGCCGCCGGCCGCGGTGCGGCGCGTCTCCCCGGACCGCGCGACGGTGCTCGTGCCCCCGCCCGACGGCCGCGGCCCGAACCGCGTCCTCACGGTCACCACCGGCATCGCCGACGCCACGTCGGTCGAGATCCGCGCCGGGCTGCGGGAGGGCGACCGGGTCCTCGTGCCCCGTGACACGGGATCGCGGCCGTGACCTACCGCGACGACGAGGGCCACCGCGAGTACGACCGCAGCGACGACTGGGAGGACGAGTACTACCGGGCCCGCGAGTACGCGACCGACCCCGGCGAGCCGCCACCACCGGACGAGCCGCCGACGGACCGGGAGCGTCCGCGCCCGCGGCGCTGGGTGACGGCGCTGGCGCTGCTGACCGTCTTCGTGCTCGGCGTGCTCGGGGGTGTGATCGCCGACCGCTACCTCGCCGTCGGGTGCCGCACCTGCGCGCCGCCCCCGGGCACCGGGGTCCCGCTCGTCGGCACGCTCGAGAGCACCGCCGACGGGCTGATCGCCGTGCGCACCCCGGAGGGGCGTCTCGTGCCCGTGCGGACCTCGCCCGCCACCCGCGTGGTCGATCAGCAGCAACGCCCCGGGCCGGTGACCGGCCTCGTCCGCGGCACCCGAGTCAGCGTGCTCGGCGTGCCCGACGCCGACGGAGTGCTCACCGCCGACGCGGTGGGTGTGCCCGGGTCCTAGAAGGCGCGCTCGAGCCAGTCGAGCAGGCCCTGGCCCCACGACGGGCCCGCGGCGGCGTCGGCCACCGGCGTCGCGGCCGGGAGCGGCACCGGCAGCGGCGCGGGCAGGCCCGGGAGCCCGGGCAGCAGGCCGGGCGGGGGCACCACGGGCGGCGTGGTCGTGGTGGTCGTGGTGGTGCTCGTCGTCGTGGAGGTCTCGTCGGCCGGCGGCTGGGCCGGGCGCGAGGGCCGCGTCGGCCGCGGGTGCTCGCGCGTCGTCGTCGTGGTCGGCGCGACCGTGGTGGTCGTCGTCGTGGGCTCGGCCGTGGTGGTCGTCGGCTCCGCCGTCGTGGTGGTGGTCGGCTCGACGGTCGTGGTGGTCGTCGGCCGCGGCGTGGTGGTGGTCGTCGTGGGCTCCGCCGCCGTGGTGGTCGTGGTCGGCTCGGCCGTCGTGGTGGTCGTCGTGGGCTCCGCCGACGTCGTCGTGGTCGTCGGGTCCGGCGTCACCGTCTTCGTCCGCGTCTCGGTGCGCGTCTCGGTGGTCACCGGGGCCGGGACCGCGGTCGTGCTCAGCCACAGCGCGCGCAGGACCGGGCTCGCGCCCCCGTCGGCACGGCGCAGGAGCACGCGGACGGAGAGCTCGGTGCTCGGGCCGCCGAGGCGGGCGGCGCCGTCGCTCGGCACGGTCACCCAGGAGCCCCAGGTGCCGTCGCCGCGCAGGCCGCGCGCCTCGACGACGAGCGAGCCGCCGGAGGGGACGTCGGCGGTGGGGACGCCGGTGACCGAGTCGACGACGCCCGTGGTCCGCCGCGGCGCGAGCACCAGCTCGCCGTCGCGGCCACCGGAGTCGTCGAGCCGGATCGCGCCGCCGTCGAGGACGACGCCGCGGTCGTCGCCGCCGTCGATCGCGAGCTCGGGCGACCAGCTCTCGGTGCGCGGCGGGTCGGTCGACGCCCCGGCCGGCACCGCGAGCGCGAGGGCGAGCCCCACGGCACCCGCCGCGACGGCGAGGGCGGCGTGACGCCGGGAGTCAGCAGGACGGGACATCGCGCGCCTCCACCTGGTCGGCCGGGACGAACTGGGCGGGTCCGAGGCGGATCCAGCGGGTGCCGACCCCGGTGCGGCCGGCACCGGCGTCCACCACGCACTCGTAGGACATGCGGGCCTGCGGGGCGACGACGCCGACGACGCCCGCGTCGGCCAGCGGCGCGGCGCGGACCTCGAGCCGTGCGGTGCGGTCGATCGCCGTGCCCGAGGGGCCGGTGCCCGTCCAGAGGTAGGTGACGCTCACCCAGGCGTTGTCGGTGAGCCCGAGGTCCTGCTGGAACGTGCCGTCGGCGAGGTCGATGCCGGCCGGGTTGGCGACGCGGCGGCCCGAGCCGTCGCGCCCGCCGCGGTAGTCGTCGGTGAAGGCGGCCTCGGCCTGCGGGCGCCCGCGGGGCAGGTCGCCGAACTCCTGGCGCTGCGCGCTCTCGCTCCAGTAGTCGTCGCGGGTGTTCCACGGGCCGACGTCCCAGACCGGCACCCAGGTGCAGCGGGTCTCCGAGGCGCAGACGCGCGCGGTGTAGTCGCCGGTGTCGCGGGGCGCGAGGCTGCGCCGCGACGGGAGGGCGGCGAAGCGGTCGTCGCGCCGGACCTCGTGGCCGTTGGCGGTGTCGTTGCCGACGAGGCCGATCCGGGTGGCGAAGACGCGCGAGGTCAGGGGAGTGGTCGTGACCGGCTCCGCCGCGGCGAAGCGCTGCGGGCCGCTCTGCGCGGTCAGGCCCAGCCGGCGCAGCGCGGGCCCGGAGCCGTCCGGCGCGGCGACGAGGGTGACGCGCACCTGGATCTCGAAGGTCGGCTGCTCGAGGCGCGCCGGGGCGCCGGGAGCGGCCTCGCGCCACTCGCTCCACGTGTCGTCGTCGCGGATGCCGCGCACGGAGACGACGACCTGCGCGCCCGCCGGGACGTCGGCGGCGACGTCGGCCGACACCTCGTCGGTGACGGCGGCGGGCCGGCGCGGGGCGAGCAGGAGCTGTCCCTCGGCGGGTGCCGCGCCGGTGCTCGTCGCGCGCGGCTCGGTGTCGCGCAGGCGCACGGCCTCGTCACGGGTGACGACGTTGCTGTCGTCGCCGCCCTCGATCGCGAGCTCGGCGACCCACGACTCGCTGGTCGGCACCGCGCCGGCCACGGGGGCGGCGAGCACGGACGCGAGCACCGCGCCGGCCGCGACGGCGGTGCCGAGCGCCCCCCGGGTCCACGATCCGGTCCGGCGTCCCGCCATCGGTGCTCCCCGCCGTCGGGTCCTCGGCTGGTCGAGGACGTCGGCGACCATGGAAGATCGCGGACTCTCTGTGGACAAGCGAAAGCAGGGAGACGCATGTGGGTGATAGACGGGCAGGCGACTTACATGACTGTCATTACGATGATCGCCACCCGCGCGTCGCCACGTCGAGCATCACCCTGATGAGGTACGTCTATCGGGGTGCGCGAGAGCGGGGGCTCAGGAGAGACGTGCGTCGTCCACGACGGGCGGCCACAGGCTCGGCGGCGTCTGCAGATGCTCGTCGAGACGGTCGCCGGTCCGGTCGCGGTCGCGCGCGACGCGGACGACCTGCTCGACCTGCTGGCCGGGACGCCCCGGGCGATCGCGGTGCTCGGTCTCGCCGAGTCCGAGCCGACCGGGCTGGACGTCGTGCGCCGCGTGCTCGCCGACGCGCCCGGAACGGCGGTGCTCGTCGCCGGCTCGGGCGAGGCGCACGCCCCCGCCCAGCAGGCGCTCGCCGAGGGCGCCGCGGGCTTCCTGCGCTGGGAGGCGCCGCGCGCGATGATCCGCACGCTGGTCCGCAGCCTCGCCACCACGGCGGCGGGCGAGGACCTGGTGCCCCGACCGGCGGTGCCGTCGGCGCGCGGGTCCGTCGAGACCTTCTCGACCCCCGAGGACGGGCTGCACGACGTCGTCGTCGACCTCGCCGCCCAGAAGCGTCTCGAGCTCTCGGTGCGAGAGATCCAGGTGCTCATCGGCGTCAGCCGCGGGCTGACCAACGCCGACATCGGCCGGCGGCTCTACCTCTCCGACCACACGGTCAAGTCCCACACCGGGCACCTGTTCCGCAAGCTCGGCGCGAGCGACCGCGCGCAGGCCGTCAGCCACGCCTGGCGCCTGGGCCTGTTCGTGCCCGCGCCGTCCCGCCGCGCCGGCGCCTGACCCCTTCGTGCGTGATCTTCTGAGCCATAGCTCAGAAGATCACGCACGTACGGACTATCCGTGCGCCTTGAGCTCCTGGCGCGCCACGGAGCGCAGGTGCACCTCGTCCGGGCCGTCGGCCAGGCGAAGCGCGCGGGCCCAGGCGTAGGCGTAGGCGAGCGGGAAGTCGTCGGAGACCCCGCCGCCGCCGTGGATCTGGATCGCGCGGTCGATGACGTTGCAGGCCATCCGCGGGCAGATGACCTTGATCGCCGCGATCTCGGTGGCCGCGCCGCGCGAGCCGACGTTGTCGATCAGCCAGGCCGTCTTGAGCACGAGCAGGCGGGCCTGCTCGATCTCGATGCGGCTCTCGGCGATCTGCTCGCGCACGACGCCCTGCTCGCCGAGGGTCTTGCCGAAGGCGACGCGCTCGTTGGCCCGGCGCACCATCGCGTCGACCGCGCGCTCGGCCATCCCGATGAGGCGCATGCAGTGGTGGATGCGGCCGGGGCCGAGGCGCGCCTGGGCGATCGCGAAGCCGCCGCCCTCCTCGCCGAGCAGGTTCGAGACCGGCACGCGGACCTCGTTGAGCTCGAGCTCGCAATGCCCGTGCTGGTCCTGGTAGCCGAAGACCGGCAGCGGGCGGGTGATCGTCAGGCCCGGGGTGTCGCGGGGCACGAGCACCATCGACTGCTGGCGGTGCGTCGGGGCGTCCGGGTCGGTCTTGCCCATGACGATGAAGATCTGGCAGCGCGGGTCGGAGGCGCCGGAGATCCACCACTTCTTGCCGGTGATCACGTACTCGTCGCCGTCAGGGCGGATCGAGGTCGTGATGTTGGTGGCGTCCGAGGACGCGACGGCGGGCTCGGTCATGGCGAACGCCGAGCGGATCTCGCCGCTGAGCAGGGGCTCCAGCCACTGCTGCTTCTGCTCGGTGGTGCCGAACAGGTGCAGCGTCTCCATGTTCCCGGTGTCGGGCGCCTGGCAGTTGATCGCCTCCGGGGCGATCACCGGAGACCAGCCCGAGACCTCCGCGACCGGCGCGTACTCGAGGTTCGACAGGCCCGAGACGTCGGGCAGGAAGAGGTTCCACAGCCCGCGCTCGCGGGCCTGGGCCTTGAGGTCCTCCACCACCGGCGGCAGGTCGTGCTCGGCCGGCGTCCCGCGCCGCTCCTCGCGCCACGCGTCGTAGGCCTTCTCGGCGGGCAGCACGGCCTCGTCGAGGAAGGCCCGCATCCGGTCGGTGTAGTCCTGCGCCGCGGCACTGGGTGCGAAGTCCACCTCTGCACCTTCCCACCGCGTGCCCCGACCGCGCGAGCGCGGCTCCGGACGCCCCCGGCGATCGACGCCGTCTCGGAGATGCGGGTCGCTCGGCGCTGTACAGGCGCGTTCACGGCCCTACACTGCGCGCCGTGACGCACTTCCGGATCGCCGAGGCCGCCCGGCTGCTCGGCGTGAGCGACGACACGGTGCGCCGCTGGACCGACAGCGGCTCGCTGCCGGTGAGCTCCGACGCCAGCGGCCGCAAGGTCATCGCCGGATCGGACCTCGCCTCGTTCGCCCGGGCCCAGGCCCACGCCACCCCCGACCCGTCCGGGGTGGGCCGGTCCGCACGGAACCGCTTCGTCGGCCTCGTCACCGAGATCAAGAGCGACAAGGTCATGTCCCAGGTCGAGATGCAGTGCGGGCCCCACCGCGTCGTCTCGCTCATGAGCACCGAGGCCGTCGAGGAGCTCGGGCTCGAGGTCGGGTCGCTGGCGGTCTCGGTCGTGAAGGCGTCGCACATCATCGTCGAGACCCCCGGAGGCATGGCGTGAGCAGCGCCCGCAGACTCGTCATGGCGGCGGCCGCCGCCGCCCTCACCCTCGGTGTCGCCGCGTGCGGCGGCTCTTCCGGTGGGGAACAACAGGCGCCGCCCACCCGCACCCTCACCGTCTCGGCGGCCGCGTCGCTGACCGACGTCTACAACCAGCTCAAGCCGCAGTTCGAGCAGGCCAACCCGGGCACGACCGTGCGCTTCAACTTCGGCGGCTCGGACACGCTCGCCCAGCAGGTCGTGCAGGGCGTGCCCGCCGACGTCCTGGCCACCGCGAGCACGCGGACGATGCAGACCGCGCAGCAGGCCGGCCGCATCCAGGGCGAGCCGGTCACGTACGCGACCAACAAGCTCCAGATCGCGGTCCAGCCCGGGAACCCGAAGGGCGTCGTCGACCTGACGTCGCTGGTCGGCCCGCAGGTCACGGAGTCGATCTGCGCGCCCGCCGTGCCGTGCGGCGCGGCCACCGAGGCCGCCGAGCGCGCCGCCGGGGTCACGCTCGACCCGGTCAGCGAGGAGCAGGACGTCCGCTCGGTGCTCCAGCGCGTCACCACCCGCAACGTCGACGCCGGGCTCGTCTACCTCACCGACGTCAAGGCGTCGAACGGGCAGGTCCAGGGCGTCGACTTCCCGCAGGCGTCCGCCCAGGGCGCGGGCCAGAACTACCTGATCGGCGCGGTGACCGGCAGCCAGAACGCCGACCTCGCCAACGGCTGGATCCAGTTCGTCACCGGTCCCCAGGGCGACGCCGCCCTGCAGCAGGCCGGCTTCGCGCTGAAGTGACACGCGCCCGACCGGCCAGGGGTGGTGCGGTCACCCTCGCCCTCCCCTGGCCGGTGTGGGTTCCCGCGATCGTGGGCTTCGGCCTCATCGCGGTGCCCGTGGCCGGGCTGGTCGTCCGCACGGACTGGCCGGACTTCGGCGCGCTGATCACCACCGACGCGGCGCTCGACGCGCTGCTGCTCTCCCTGCAGACCGGCCTGATCTCCACGGCGCTGTGCCTCCTGCTGGGGACGCCGCTGGCCCTCGTGCTCGCGCGGTCGAACCTGCCGGGCCTGCCGGTGCTGCGCTCGATCGTGCTGCTGCCGCTGGTCCTGCCGCCGGTGGTCGGCGGTCTGACGCTGCTGTTCCTGCTCGGGCGGACCGGGCCGATCGGGCAGCTGGCGAACGACTGGTTCGGGATCACGATCCCGTTCTCGACCCCCGCGGTGATCATCGCGCAGACGTTCGTCGCGATGCCCTTCCTCGTCGTGAGCCTCGAGGGCGCGCTGCGCACCGCGGGCGAGCGCTACGAGATCGTCGCGGCGACCCTCGGCGCCTCGCCGCTGACCGCGCTGCGTCGGGTGACGATCCCCGTGGTGCTGCCCGGGCTCATCTCGGGCTCGGTGCTCGCGTTCGCGCGGGCGCTCGGCGAGTTCGGGGCGACGATCGCCTTCGCCGGCAACCTGCAGGGCACCACCCAGACCCTGCCGTTGCTGATCTACATCCAGTCGCAGAACGACCTCGACGGCGCGGTGGCCATGTCCCTCGTGCTCGTCGTCGTCGCGGTCCTCGTGATCGTCGCGACCCGCACCCGCGACGCATCGGGCGTCCGGTGAGTCCGCCGATCCGCCGCCGCCCGCGCGCGTTCGAGCGTTCCGGCGGTGCTGGCGAGGGGCGCCCGGCGCCGGCTGTATCGAGCGATGGTGCCCCTCGCTCGGAACAGGGCCCGGAATCCGGCGGCCTGCAGGCGCGGGTGACGACGCGCCGGGGCGGGTTCACGCTCGACGTGTCGTTCGAGGTCGCGCCCGGCGAGGTCGTCGCCGTGCTCGGGCCGAACGGCTCGGGGAAGTCGACGCTGCTCGGCACCCTCGCCGGGCTCTACACGCCCGAGGACGCCCGGATCACGCTCGGCGGGCGGGTGCTCACCGACACCGCGGCCGGCGTCGGTGTCCCCGCCCACCAGCGCCGGGTGGGCCTGCTCAGTCAGCAGGCGCTGCTCTTCCCGCACCTCACTGCCCGCGACAACGTCGCGTTCGGCCCGCGCTGCGCGGGCCGCAGCCGGCGCGAGTCCCTCGCGGCCGCCCGCGAGCGGCTCGTGGACGTCGGCGTCGGCGACCTCGCCGACCGGAGGCCCGCCGCGCTCTCCGGCGGGCAGGCCCAGCGCGTCGCGATCGCCCGCGCCCTGGCCGTCGAGCCCGAGCTGCTGCTGCTCGACGAGCCCTTCGCCGCGCTCGACGTCGACGCCGCGCCCGCCGTGCGCTCGGTGCTGCGCCGCCTCGTGCGCGACACCGGCCAGACGACCCTGCTCGTCACCCACGACGTCGTCGACGCGGTGGTGCTCGCCGACCGTCTCGTCGTGCTCACCGAGGGCGGCGTCGTCGAGCAGGGGCCGACCGCCGAGGTGCTCGCCCGCCCGCGCTCGGCGTTCGCCGCCCGCATCGCCGGCCTCGACCTCGTCGCCGGCACGGCCTCGGACGCCGGCCTGACGACGCCCGACGGCACCACGGTGTTCGGCCTCGCGTCGGAGCAGGTCGCGCCCGGCGAGCCCGCGGTCGCGGTGTTCCCGCCGAGCGCCGTCGCCGTGCACCGCAAGCCTCCCGAGGGCAGCCCCCGCAACGTGCTCCCGGCCCGGCTCGCCGCCCTGGAACCGCAGGGCGAGGTGGTGCGCCTGCGCGCCGCGGCGGCACCGGGCGGCCCGCCGTGGGTCGACGGCCTCGCCGCCGACGTCACCCCGGCCGCGCTCGCGGAGCTGGGCGCCGAGCCGGGCGACGACCTCTGGTTCGCCGTCAAGGCGACCGAGGTGGCCGTGCACCCGCGCCGCCGCTAGCGGTCGGTCGGTGAGCACAGGCTCCGTTCGGCCGTGAGCACCAGGCGGTCGGCGACCTCCTCGGCAGGGAGCCCGCGGCCGGTGTAGAGCGCGTCGAAGCTCTCGAAGCCCGCGATCACCCAGAGGGTGTCGGCGGCGTCGGCCTCGGTGACGTCGTCGCGCAGCACGCCCTGCTCGGCGAGGCGGTGGGCGAGGTGGAGCATCCCGCCCCAGCGGTGGTCCTCGATGCGCAGGATCGCCCCGCCGACCGAGTCCGGGTCGAGCGCGGACATCGCGAACAGCACCGCGGCGACGTCGCGCATCGCCGCGTAGATCCTCGTGCCGGCGCGCAGCCCGCCGCGCAGGTGCTCGCGGGCGTCCGGGTGCGCGACGGCCTCGGTCAGGTGGGGGAGCCCGGAGCGCTGCCACAGGTCGTCGGCCAGCGCGTCGAACAGCCCGGCCCGTGACCCGAAGACGAGATAGACCGTCGACCGCGAGACCCCGGCCCGCCGGGCCACGTCCTCGAGGCCGACAGTGGCCCCCGGCTTCTCCTTCAGGCGCTCCTCCAGCGAGGTGAGCACGTCCCGACGCGTCTGTTCGGCGGACACGGCGCGCAACCGTTGCTCGTACTTCCGGGTGGCCACGAGGCCGAACCTAGCAGATTTCGCTTGACAGTCTGTATTCGGCTACACAGTCTGTCTTCTATGAGACAAGCTGTGCAGTGGAAATGTGATGTCCTGATCGTCGGCGCCGGCGCCGCCGGCCTCGCCGCCGCCGTCACGCTCGGCCGGCACGGGATCGACACGCTCGTGGTCGAGAAACGCCCGGCCCCGTCCACGTGGCCGCGGGCCACCGTGATCAGCACGCGGGTGATGGAGCACGTGCGCGCGTGGGGCCTCGAGGAGGTGGTCCGCGCCGAGGGTCCCGACGCCGACGTCTGGCTCTGGGAGTGCGGCTCGCTCGCGACCGCCGACGAGGGCCGCGCCGTCGCGGTCGGCTACCCGACGCGCCAGCAGGCGGCCCTGGTCAGTCCCACCGCGCCGGCCGTGGTCGCCCAGGACCGGTTCGAGGCGGTGCTGCGCCGCCATCTCGCGACGCTGCCGACGGTGCGCGTCGCGACCGGGATCGAGATCGACGCGGTGACCTCGGGGGTCGACGGCGTCGTCGCGACCACCGCCGACGGGCGTGCGCTGCGCGCCCGCTACGTGATCGGTGCCGACGGCGCACGCAGCGCGGTCCGCCGGGCGGTGGGGATCGACGTCCGCGAGGACGAGGGCGTGCTGTCCGGCACCCACGCGGTCGTGCAGGCGCCGCTGACGCAGGTCCTCGGGCCGGTCCGCTTCGGCCTGTACTGGACCTCGGACTCGCCCGGGCTCTTCTTCCCCGCCGGGGGCGACCGGTGGATCTACGTGCCCGGCCGGGACACCGACGATCCCGACGAGGTCGCCGACATGCTGCGGCGCAGCGCCGGCGCGCCGCACCTCGACGTGCGCGTCCGGAGCGTGCGCCGGATCCACGCCGCGGCCCACCTCGCCGACACCTTCCGGGCCGGCGACGTGTTCCTCGCCGGCGACGCCGCGCACCGCGTCACCCCGCGGGGCGGCACCGGGATGAACACCGCGTTCCAGAGCGGCGTCGACCTCGCCTGGAAGCTCGCCTGGGTGCTGCGGGGCTGGGCGGACGCGGAGCTGCTCGACACCTACGAGGCCGAGCGCCGCCCCGTCGCCGAGCACGTCGTCACCCGCTCGACCGACCCGGACGGCAGCCGCCGCGACGTCGCCGCGGAGCTCGCCGTCGACCTCGGCGCCCGCCTGCCGCACCTGGTGCTCCCGGACGGGCGCTCGACGCTGGACCTGCTCGGCGAGGGGTGGACCGTGCTCTCCGGGCCGCGGGCCGACGCGGGTGCCCGGGCCCTCGCCGCCGGCCGGTCGGGGAGCGCCCCGGTCACCGTCCACGCCCTCGACGCCGGCACCGCCTGCGCCCTCGGGCTCGGCGCCGACGGCGCCCTGCTCGCCCGTCCCGACGGCGTGCCCGTCGCCCGCCACCGCGCCGCGACGACGCGACCGCTCGCGGCGGCCTGACAGTTTTGTTTGACTGTAGCTCAATCGAAGTTAGTCTCACTCCATCCGAATCAGTCACGAGGAGAGCACCATGACCACGACCACCCGCCCGACGCCCGCCACGCCCCGCCGCCCGGGCGACCCGACCCCCGACCTGCTCGACTACCGCGTCGTGCACCGCGCCATGACCCGCGACCTGACCCGGCTCGCCGAGGTCGCCGGGGAGCTGGTCCGGACACCGGATCGGCGGCGGCTACGGCTGTTGCGCCACTACCTGCAGGGGGTGACGGCCGAGATCGTCAACCACCACCGCGTGGAGGACGACGACGTGTGGCCGCTGCTCGAGGAGGTGGCGGGCGACCTCACGGCGCTGTGCGCGCTGACCGAGGACCACGAGCGGCTCGATCCCCTGCTCGACCGGGCCGGCGAGCTCGCCGCCGCCGGGGAGGCGGGCCCGGAGCTCGCCGCGGTCCTCGGCGAGGTCGCCGACCTGCTCGTGCGCCACGTCGCCGACGAGGAGCGCGATGTCTTCCCGATCATCATCGAGCGGGTCACCGTCGAGGACTACGCGCGGCTGCAGGAGCGCTTCCGGGGCACGCTCGGGCTCGGCGTCCTGACGTTCGTGGTGCCCTGGGTGGTGTCGCACGCGACCCCCGACGAGCGCCGGGTGCTCGTCGCCGAGGCACCGGCGCCGCTGCGGGGGATCCTCGCGCTCACCGAGCGCCGGTTCGCGGCGCGCGCCGGCCGCCTGTTCGGGGTCTAGAGATCCGGCGGGCCCCCGAACAGCGGCTCGTCGACGGCCCGGATCTCCTGGCCGGGCAGGCCCTCGGGGTGCTCGCGGCGCACCGACGCGATCGCGGTCAGGGCGAGGTCGAGGTGGTGGCGCTTGGAGGCTTCGTAGAACTCCTGCGCGCCGGCCGCGAGCTTCGGCGAGCCGTGCAGCGGCTTGTCCGAGACGCACAGCAGGGTCGCGTGGGGCACGCGGTAGCGGAACCCGTTGGCCGCGATGGTGGCCGACTCCATGTCGACGGCGACGCTGCGGCTCAGGCGCATGGCCCGCAGCGTCGCCTGCTGGTTGAACTCCCAGTCGCGGTTGTCGGTGGTGTGCACGATGCCGAGGCGGTAGGTCATGCCGGCCTGCTGCAGCGCGTCGAGCAGGAACGAGTTCAGCCGGTGGTTGGGCACGACGGGCACGTCGAGCGGGAGCACCTCGTCGAGGACGTGGTCGGCACGCTGGTAGCCCGTGGCCAGCACGAAATCGCCCTTGTGCTGGTGGTTCCGCAGGCCGCCGCAGTGCCCGATCATGATCATCGTGTCCGGCCGCAGCACCGCGACGTGGTCGGTCGCGGTCTTCGCGTTGGCCGGCCCCACGCCGATGTTCACGAGGCTCACGCCGTCGCCGGCCTCCGTGACGTGGTGGTACGCGGGCATCTGCGCGCCCGGCCGGTCGGGGCGCACGGCGTGCGGGAACCGCTCCAGGAACGCCTCGACGTGCATCGCGTAGTTCGTGAAGAGGACGTGGCGCTGGAACGCGCCCGCGGGCGTGCCCGTGTAGTGGCCGATCCGGTCGATCGAGAGCGCCATCCGCTCGGGGGAGAAGAGGAAGAGCTTCTTCGAGCGGGTGTCGACGCGGTCCTCGTCGAGGGCGGTGAAGAACGCCGGGTCGTCGAACGGCGGCTGGGCCCGCGACGGGCGCGCCGTGATCCGCGCGCCCATCGTGAGCAGCGAGGCCAGCTCGCGGCACAGGTAGCGGCGGATCGCGCCCGCGCGGGCGAACTCGCCGTCGAGGTGCGGATTGTGCTGCGACCAGGGCCGGATCACCTCGAGGCGCCCGTACCAGCCGGCCTCGTCGGCGTCGACGAGCGCGTCGACGAGCCGGTCGGTCGCCTTCTCGACGTCGTCCGCGCCCAGGCCGGCGCCGTCCACCTCGACCACGTCACCCATGGTCGACATGGTCCCAGCCGTTCCGCGGGGCCGCCCCGGCGGTTCGTCCGGTGACGACGGGGCGATCGACGTGACATCGTGTCGACGACCACAGACGTGTCCCTCCGGAGGTCGACCGTGACGGCGCCAGCCCAGCCCCTCGTGCCCAGCTACACGTCCGGGATCTCGGACGTCCCGCTGCTCGGGGACACCATCGGCGACAACCTGGACCGCACCGCGGGTGCGCGCCCGGACGCCGAGGCCCTGGTCGACCGCGCCCGCGGCGAGCGCTACACGTGGGCGCGGTTCGTGGCCGAGGTCGACGCGCTGGCCCTGGGCCTGCTCGACCTGGGCGTCGCGGTCGGCGACCGCGTCGGCATCTGGGCGCCGAACTGCGCGCCGTGGACGCTGCTGCAGTACGCCACGGCCAAGATCGGCGCGATCCTGGTCAACATCAACCCGGCGTACCGGACCCACGAGCTGGCGTTCGTGCTCGACCAGGCGGGGATCTCGCTGCTGGTCGCCGCGCGTAGCTTCAAGACCTCGGACTACGCCGCGATGATCGAGGAGGTCCGGCCCGAGCGGCAGGCGCTCGAGCGGGTCGTGATCATCGACTCCGACGAGTGGGACGACCTGTTCGTCCGCGACGGGGACGTCTCCCGCGTGCGCGAGGTGTCCGCGACGCTGACCCCGGACGACCCGATCAACATCCAGTACACCTCGGGGACCACGGGTTTCCCGAAGGGCGCGACCCTGTCGCACCACAACATCCTCAACAACGGCTTCTTCGTCGGGCAGCTCATCGGCTACTCCGACGTCGACCGCGTCTGCATCCCGGTGCCCTTCTACCACTGCTTCGGCATGGTCATGGGCAACCTCGCGTGCACCAGCTCCGGGGCGACGATGGTCATCCCGGCGCCCGGGTTCGACCCGACGGCCACGCTCGAGGCCGTCGCCGCCGAGCGGTGCACCTCGCTCTACGGGGTGCCGACGATGTTCATCGCCGAGCTGGGGCTGGAGAACTTCGAGTCCTACGACCTGGGCAGCCTGCGCACCGGGATCATGGCCGGCTCGCCGTGCCCGATCGAGGTGATGAAGCAGGTCGTCGAGCGGATGGGCATGTCCGAGGTCGCGATCTCCTACGGCATGACCGAGACCAGCCCGGTCTCCACCCAGACCCGCGTCGACGACTCGCTGGACCGCCGGGTGTCGACGGTGGGCCGCACGATGCCCCACCTCGAGTCGAAGATCGTCGACCCGGAGACCGGCCGCACGGTCCCGCGCGGGGAGCCGGGCGAGCTGTGCACGCGGGGCTACTCGGTGATGCTCGGCTACTGGGAGCAGCCCGAGAAGACCGCCGAGGTCATCGACCGGGCCCGCTGGATGCACACCGGCGACCTCGGCGTGATGGACGACGAGGGCTACATCAACATCACCGGCCGGATCAAGGACATGGTCATCCGCGGCGGGGAGAACGTGTACCCGCGCGAGATCGAGGAGTTCCTCTACACCCACCCGGACATCGTCGACGCGCAGGTCATCGGGGTCCCCGACGAGCGCTACGGCGAGGAGCTCATGGCGTGGGTGCGCCAGAAGGCCGGCACCACGCCGCTGACGCCGGAGGCGATCCGCGAGTTCTCGACGGGCAAGCTCGCCCACTACAAGATCCCGCGCTACGTGCACGTCGTCGAGGAGTTCCCGATGACCGTCACCGGCAAGGTCCGCAAGGTCCAGATGCGCGAGGAGTCCGTCGAGCTCCTCGGCCTCCGGACCAGCCCCACGGCCTGACGCGCCTCCTAGGCGGGCAGGATCGCCACGCCGTGGGCCGCCGTGTGCTCGGCGACGGCCGCCGGGTCCGGCGGGCCCCCGGCGGTCAGCCGGCTCATGCCGCGCAGGAACTCGACCTGGCTGCGGCCGGTCACCACGACGAGCATGCGGGCGGGCGCGTCCGAGGTGTTCCGGTAGCAGTGCGGCGTGCCGGCCGGCACCCACACCGGCCCGCCGTCGACCTCGCGCGTCTCGTCCCCGATCTCGATCGTCACCGTCCCGGCGACGACGGCGAACAGCTTGTCGGCCGCGAGCGTGTGTCTCGGGGATCGTGCTCCCGGGGCGAGGTCGAGCTGGAGCGCCTCCCAGGCGTCGCCGGTGGTGTCGCCGTCGGCGAGGACGGTCGCCTCCGCCCCCATGAGGGGGAAGGTGTCGAGGGTCTGAGCGCTCATCGTGTACTCCGAGTCAGCGAGTGGGGCTTGTCGATGAGCCGACAGTAGGAATACTGGGCGGGGGGAGCCCATCCCCAGTCCCAGGGGGGTACGCGCCGTGACGATGCTCGTCGAGCGGCTGGCGGCGACGCTCGATCCGGTGGCGGGTCACGCGGCGCTGCGTCGCGCCGCCGCCGCGGTCGTCGAGCGGACCGTCAGCCACGACCTCGCGGTGTGGGCGACGGTCGACCCCGCCACGGCCATGACGACGTCCTGCGTGCTGCACGGCGCCGAGCGCGACGAGGACCTCGAGGCGGAGGTGTTCGCCCACGAGTACGGCCCGGACCCCGACGTCCTGCGGTTCGCCGACCTCCTCGAGGGGTCGCTGGTCGGGACGGTGCGGGCGGCCACCGGCGGCGAGCCCGCCCGCAGCGCCCGGCACCGCGAGACGCTCGCGCCCCGCGGCTTCACCGACCACCTGCGTCTGGTGCTCCACGACGGCCGCACCCCGTGGGGCACCGTCGAGCTCCTGCGGGCCGGCGGGACGTTCACCGACGACGAGGTCGCGACCGTCGCGGCGGTGGGCCGCCCGGTGGCCCTCGCCCTGCGCGAGGCCATGATCGCCGGCCGCGTCGTGGGTGACGACGACCCGGCCCTGGTCCCGCTCGACGTCGCGGGGTCCGGGCTCGTCCTGTGCGCCCCCGGCGGCCGCGTGGAGGAGATCAGCGCCGAGGCGCGGGTGCTCCTCGGCGGCGACGACCGGCTCCCGCCCGTGGTGGGCGCGCTCGTCGCGGACCGGCGCCGGTCCGCCGGCGCGCGCACGGTCCACGCGCCGACCGCCGAGGGGCGCTGGCTGAGCTTCACCGTCACGGCCCTGGGCGCCCGGCTCGCCGTGGTCGTCGACCCGATCCGCCCCGGGTGCCTGGCCGACCTGGTGGCCCGGGCCCGGGGGCTCTCGCAGCGCGAGCAGGAGGTGCTCGGCCAGCTGGCGCTGGGGCGCTCGAACCGGCGCATCGCCCGCGCGCTGGGGCTCTCGGAGTGGACGGTCCAGGACCACGTGAAGGCGGTGCTGGCGAAGTTCGGGGTCTCCGGCCGTGCCGAGCTCCAGGCGGCCCTCTTCCTCGGGACCTACGCCGGGCTGCACGCCGGCTGACCCCACAGGAGGAGAACCCGGCGTGCGCTCGGCGGATTCGTGGTGGCCGCGCGGGGATAAACTGGGCGTCTGCGCTCCGGCCGGTCGCCGGGGCGCTTTGTCGTGGTGTCCAGCGGAGAGTCGGGAGACGACGGTGCCGACCGGCAAGGTCAAGTGGTACGACGCCGAGAAGGGCTTCGGCTTCCTGTCGCAGGAGGGCGGGGCCGACGTCTACGTGCCGAAGGGCGCGCTCCCCCGCGAGGTGGAGACGCTGAAGTCCGGTCAGCGCGTGGAGTTCGGGATCGCCGAGGGCCGGCGCGGGCCGCAGGCGCTCCAGGTCCGCCTGGTCGACCCCGCGCCCTCGGTCGCCGAGGCCGCCCGCCGCTCACCCGACGAGCTCCACGGCCTCATCGACGACATGATCAAGATCCTGGAGGCCCGCGTCCAGCCGGAACTGCGGCGCGGGCGCTACCCCGACCGGCGCCACACCAAGCAGCTCGCCGAGGTCGTCCGCGCCGTGGCCCGGGAGCTCGAGGGCTGACGCCACGTGAGGGATATGGGTCGTCATGACGACCCATATCACTCACGTGGGCCTACGGCCCATCCGGGATCGCCGGGCTCGAGGTCGCCGGCACCGGCGCGCTGGTCTGCGTGGTCGCCGGCGGCGTGGGCAGCGTCGGCGGGATCGACACGAGCGGCTCGACGAGCTCGGGCAGCAGCGGCTGGCGCGGCGTGCCCCCGCCGCCGACGCTGCTCGGCCCGTTGTTGTCCACGACCTGCAGCACCTGGCGGAGCTTCTGCACGTCGCGGCTCCAGGCGTTCGGCGAGCTCGCGTAGACCTCGAAGTCCTGGCCGTAGTCGGCGCGGAACTGCGTGCGCATGTTGCCCGCGGGCCCGTTCTCGGCGTTGAACGCGAACGACGGGCCGTAGGTGTCGTCGACGACGTAGGCGCCGTAGTTCTGCAGCGTCCAGGCGATCTGCCGTCCGGGCTCGGTGGTCAGGCCGAGCGAGCCGATGTTCACCGACGGCGGGATGGCGAGCAGCGAGCCCATGCGCATGGCGGTGTTGGTGTTGTTGCCGACCGAGCCGTACCAGCCGACCGCGTAGCTGTCGGACTTCACCGCGGGCCACCGGAAGCACTCCGGGCGCGAGGCGCACTGGCCGAGCTCGCCGCGGGCGTACAGGTTGATCTTCAGGGCGTGCCGCGGGCCCTGACTGCCGGGACGCAGCTCGCCGATGCGGATCGAGCCGCCGAGCGCGCTCATGCCCGAGCCGCCGTGGGAGCCCTGGATGCCGGGGCCGTAGATGTCCTGGTCCGGGTAGCGCACGTAGCTCGTCGCCGGCCCGCCCGCGGCGCAGCGCGCCAGGGGCTGGGTCTGCACGACGGTGCGCCCGTCGGCGGCGAGGAACGCGGCGCTCTGGTTCTTGTTGTCGCTGGGCAGGACGTAGTTCGCCGGGATCGGGACCGTCGCGAGCGTCGTCGCCGGGTCGGTGACGCACCGGTTGCCGCCCCAGCCGCCCGGGCTCGCGAGGATCGGGGTCAGCGGCGCGGTCGGCGTCAGCACGAGGGGCTCGTCGTCGACCTGCGGGACGCGGGCGCCGGTGCTGCCGCCGGGCAGGGCGGGCAGGTTCGCGGGGACGTAGGTGGCGCCGCTGCCGATCGGCATGTTCCAGATCGAGCTCGACGCGAACGGCTGGCGCAGCGGGTCGCGCGCCGGCGGCGGGGTCGTCGTGGTGGTCGTCGGCGGGACCGTCGTCGTCGTGGTGGGCCGCGTGGTCGTGGTCGGTGGCACGGTCGGGGTCGAGGCCGCCGGCACGGTCCAGCGCATCGCGGTCGCCGTGGTGCAGGTCGCGAGCACCATGCGGGTGCCGGCGGTGGTGCTGTTGTTCAGCGGGGCGAGGCAGCGCACGGCCTGCCGGTTGACGATCAGCCCGTCGGTGCGCACCACCCAGTGCTGGCTGTTGTTGGTGGGCGCGCAGGTCTGGAGCACGACCGAGGTGCCCGCCGCCGTGCCGTTGTTCAGCGTGCCGAGGCACCGGTTCGCCGGGGTCTTGATCGCCTCGTCGTTCGCCCACCGGCTGAACTGCTGGGCCTGGTTGGTCGCGGCGCCGCACGCGGCGATCTGGATCTTGTTGTTCGCCGTGGTCGCGTTGTTGAGGTTCTCCAGGCACCGGCCCGCGGCGTTGCGGAACTGCCCGAGCACGGTCGCGGCCTCCGCCTGCGGGGCCGCCACGACGGTCGAGAACGCCAGCACCGTGGCGACCAGCACCCCGAGCGCGGCGAGCCACCGTGCCGGTCGAGATCGAGCGCGCGTCGTCCCCATCGTGAACTCCCCCCGAGAGTGGCCCGTGCCGTCGAGCACCGTGGCCCTCGCGGATACACCTACCCAGAGCCGAACGGGTGAAAGCATCGGACGCCACTCGATGGGATGTCACTGGACCGGGCGGCCGCCCGGCGTGTCAACGGTCGTCGACGCTGAGCACCCAGGTGGAGCGGGTGGCGAACTCCAGGCCGTTCGGACCCTGACTGATCCGCGCGCCGTACTGCTGGACCTCGGCGCTCTCGAGCTGGTCGGTCGCGACGGGCAGGACGAGCGTGAAGGTCGGCGTCGTGCCCGGCGCGAAGACGGGGCTTCGGCCCTGCTGGATGGCGCCGGCCGGGTCGCGGAAGGTGAAGGCGAGCTGCCACGGGGTGGCGGCGACCTCCTCGGGCACGGTCACGGCCAGCGGCGTGTTCGGCGGGACGCGCAGGACGGCGTTCGCCTCCGGGTCGTCCCCGCAGTCGGTGACCTGGACGTCGCAGAACTGGCTCGCGCCGACCGTCGCGCTCGCCCCGCCGGCGGCGAACGTGACGTCGCCGGGGGAGGACGGGCCGGCGGTGGCGCGCACGACCAGCACGACGACCACGGCCACGACGACGACGAGGAGCACGGCGCCGACGACGACGGTCCGGCGGGAGAGCGACCTCACCGGCGGATCCTCGGAATCATCGACGACCCCCGCGTGATCAGCACGGTCTGCACCGTACCGATCGCCATCACGACGCCGATGACGGTGAACCCGATCCACCACGTCGGCGGGAGCAGCACGCCCAGCGCCCCGCCGAACACCCACGACAGCTGCAGGATCGTCTCCGAGCGCCCGAACGCCGACGCGCGGTTGGCCTCGGGGAGGTCGCGCTGCACCATCGCGTCGAGGCAGACCTTGAGCAGCGCGCTCGTCGTCGCGGCGATCAGGGCGGCCACGGCGGCGGTCGGCAGGCCGGTCAGCGTCGCGGCGAGGACGACCCCGGCGAGGGCCAGGACGAGGCAGACGATCATCAGCACGCGCGGTCGCCGGAAACGCTGCCGGGCGCCGATGAAGTTGCCGACGAACCCGCCCGCCCCGGCCGCGGCGCCGACGACCCCGAGCAGCACGAGCTGGTCGCCCGGCGCGCCCGGGGTCTCGTTCTTGACGACGAACGCCGAGAACAGCATGAGGAAGCCGGTGAGGCTGCGGATCGTCCCGTTGGCCCACAGCGCGGTGACGACGTCGCGACTCAGCGGGGTGCGACGGCGCTGCCCGGAGGCGTCGTGCACCGGCAGGATCCTCGTCGGCTCCTCGCCCTCGGTGACCTCGACCCACGACGGGATGCGCAGGCACAGCCACACGCCCGCGACGCAGATCGCCGCGGTCAGCCAGGCGGCGCCGGGCGAGCCGAACAGCCACGCGACGCCGGCCGCGATCCCGCCCGCCACCCCGGACGCGACGAGCCCGAACACGGTGAGCCGGGAGTTCGTCGTCACGAGCGTGATGCCCGGCGGCAGCACCCGGGGCGTCACCGCCGCCTTGAGCACGCCGAACGACTTCGACAGCACCATGATCCCGAGCGCGGCGGGGTAGAGCGCCCAGGTGTCCATCCACAGCGCGAGCACGACGGCCAGCGCGCCCTGCCCGGCCGTGGACACCGCCATGGCGACGCGGCGGCCCTGCTGCAGCCGGTCGAGCGCCGGGCCGATCACGGGCGCGACGAGCGCGAACGGCGCCACGGTGATGAGCAGGTAGAGCGCCACCTTGGTCTTGCTCTCGGCGCTCGCCGCGGAGAAGAACAGGGTGTTGGCCAGCGCGACGGCCAGCGTCGCGTCGGAGGCGTAGTTGGCCATCCAGGCGTAGGTGAGCGCCGTGAGCCCCGACCGGTCGGCGCCGTCGGCCGACGCCGCGCGGTGGAACGCCCGCGCGCCCTGCTGGGTCAGGCGCCGGGCCCGCCAGGCCGCGACCCGCGTGACGGTGATCTTCCGGGGGCCGTCGCGATCGGCGACGTCGTCCTCGTCGGGCCGGTACGCCCGGCCCTCGTACTGCGTCTCGGCCCGCGGGTCGTAGCGGGTGGAGTACTGCGTGTCATCCTCGGCGGGCCCGGCGTCCTCCGGGAACGGCCGCGTCGACCGGGCCGTGGGCGGCAGCCGTTCGGGCCGGCGTCGGGGCCGCGGACCGTACGGATGGGGGGACGGTCCGGTCACGCGTCCATGATGACCGAGGAGTGACCGACGCTCGACCGCGTGTGGTGGGCGCCCACCTCTCGCGCGCCCGCGACGGACGGGCACAATCGTCGTGTGGTCCCCGAGCTCGCCGACCCGACACCCGACGCCCCGTCCGACACCTCGTCCGACGCAGGGCGGACCGTCGCTGCGCACCTCGCCGCGGCGGCCGACCTCGCGCGCGCCGCGGCCGTGGAGACCGCCGACGGTGACGCCGCCCAGGTCGGTGCGTCGGTCGCCGTGCGCGCCGAGGACGTGCCCGACGCCGCGACCCACTACTTCGCGGCCGACAAGCCCGGCTACCGCGGCTGGTACTGGGCGGTGACCGTCGCGGGCCCCGCGAGCGACGTCGGGGTCAGCGAGGTCGTGCTGCTGCCCGGCCCGGAGTCGGTCGTGGCCCCGACCTGGGTGCCGTGGACCGAGCGGCTGCGCGCCGAGGACCTCGGCCCGGGCGACCTGCTGCCGGTCGAGGACGACGACGAGCGCCTCGTCCCCGCCTCCGCGTCCGTCGACCCCGAGACCGAGGACGACGACGAGCCCGGCCCGGGCGTCCGCGAGGTCGGCGACGAGCTCGGCATGGGCCGCCCGCGGGTCATGAGCCGCGAGGGCCGCCTCGACGCGGCCGTGCGGTGGTCCGACGGCGACTTCGGCCCCGGCGCCGACATGGCCCGCGCGGCGTCCGCCCACTGCGGGACCTGCGGGTTCTACCTCCCGGTCGCCGGGTCGCTGCGCGCCGCGTTCGGCGTGTGCGGCAACGGCAACGTCCCCGCCGACGGGCACGTGGTGCACGCCGAGTACGGGTGCGGCGGGCACTCCGAGCTGCAGATCGACAGCGGGGCCCTCATCGCGGTGGCCGACCTGGTCTACGACGACGGGGTCGAGATGGAACCGGAGACCGCCGGATCGGGCGGCTAGGGACAGGCGGCTGAGGGGGAGGAACCGTGAGCCCCGATCCCTTCGGCACCGCCGCCCTGCGGCAGGCCGTCCTGGACGCCTGGTCGGCGTCGCCGGCCCGGTTCCGCGAGGACGCCAACGCCGAGGAGGACCTGCTCCGCGGCGGGTACCGCGACCGCTGGTTCGTCGAGCTCGCCCAGAACGCCGCCGACGCCGCCGAGCGCGCCGGGACGACGACCGTGCTGCGGGTGCGGATCCGGGACGGGGCCCTGTGCGTCGCCAACACCGGCCTGGCGCTCGACGCCGACGGCGTCGCCGGCCTCGCGTCGCTGCGCGCCTCGGCCAAGCGCGACGGCGGCGGGGTCGGGCGCTTCGGGGTCGGGTTCGCGGCCGTGACGGCGATCAGCGACGCCCCGCGCGTCGTCACCCGCACCGCCGACGGCGCGACGGCCGGGGTCGCGTTCGACCGGGCCCGCACCGCCCGCGCGGTCGCCGACCGGGAGGTCGCCGGCCTCACCGACGAGCTGGCCCGCCGCGACGGCGCGGCCCCGGCGCTGCGGCTGGTCTGGGCCACCGACGGCGACGAGCCCGCCCCGCCCCCGGGCACCGACGTCGAGGTGCGCCTGCCCCTGCGCCCGGACGTCGACCCCGCCGAGCTGCTCGCCGCCGCGGCCGCCCAGGCGCCGGACCTCCTGCTCGCCCTGCCCCCGCTGTCCGCGGTCGACCTGCCCGACGGGGTCGTGGCGCGCACCGAGGGCGGCGACGCGGTCCGGGTCGGCGACCGCGCGTGGCACGTGCTGCGCAGCGAGGGCACGATCCCCGCCGACCTGCTCGCCGGCCTCGCCGTCGAGGACCGCGCCCGCTCCGGGTGGCGGGCGACCTGGGCGGTGCCGGTGGACGGGCCGGCCGGGTCCGAGGTGCTGCACGCGCCCACCCCGACCGACGAGCGCACCACCCTGCCCGCGCGCCTGCTCGCGACCGTGCCGCTGGACCCCGACCGGCGCCACGTGCGCGCCGGCGCGGTCACCGAGCACGTCCTGCGCGCCGCCGCCGCCCGCTACCCCGACCTCGTGCGCGCCCGCCCGGCCGAGGAGCGCCCGGCCCTGGTGCCCTTGCCGGCGCTGCCCGGCTCGGCGGTCGACGCCACCCTGCGCGACGCGGTGCTCGCCGCGCTGGGGTCGACGGCGTGGCTCCCCGGGGTCTCGGGGGAGGACCTCGTCCCGGCGTCGGCGCAGGTGCTGGACCTCGACGGGGCTCCGGACGGCCTCGACGAGCAGCTCGCCGACGTCCTGCCCGGGCTCGTCGACGCCCGGCTCGCCGCGCCCCGCCACGCCGCCGCGCTCGCCGCGGTCGGGGTGACGCGGGTCGGCCCGGCGGCGCTCGCCGACGCGCTCGCCGGGCTCGGCCGGCCGGTGGACTGGTGGCGCGCGCTCTACGGGCGGCTCGCGGCCCTGCCCGCGCACCGCGAGGAGCTCGCCGGCCTGCCCGTCCCGCTGGCCGACGGCCGGCTGGTCGTCGGCGCGCGCGGGGTCCTGCTCGCCGGGACCGACCCCGAGCTCGCCGCCCGCCTCGCCGCGGCCGCCGTGCCCGGGATGCGCGTCGCGGCGCCGGGCCTCGTGGATGGCGACCCCGCCGGCCGCGACCTGCTCGTCGCCCTCGGCGCCCGCCGCGTCGACGGGGCCGCGCTGCTCGCCGACCCGGCCCTGCGCGAGGCCGTCGACCGCTCCGTCGACGACGCGGAGGCCGGCGTCGACCCCGAGACCCTCGACGCGCTCGGCGCCCTGGTGCTGGCCCTCGTCGCGGCCGGTGGCGACGCCGACCGCGACCTCGGCGCCGTGGCCCTGCGCGATGCCGAGGGCGGGTACCGGCGCGCCGACGAGCTCGTCCTGCCCGACGGCGCGCTGCGCGGGCTCGTCGACCCCGACGGGCCGCTCGGCGTGCTCGACCCCGTTGTCGCCGCCGCTCACCCGCGCCACGTCCTCACCGCGGTCGGCGTGCTCGACGGCTTCGCGGTCCTGCGCGACGACGCCCCCGCCGGCCCGGACCACGACCTCGACGACGAGGAGACCTGGTGGGCCGAGGAGGTGGACCCCGCGGCGGAGCGTCCCGACGGCCCGGACGGGGACGCCCCGGGCCCGATGGTGGCCGTGCGGGACCTCGAGCTGGTGGCCGAGGACCGCTGGGACGCCGCCTGGTCGGTGCTGGCCGGCGACCGGGAGGTCCGCGAGGCGCTCGGCGGCGCGCGGCCGGTGGAGTCGCTCGGCGCGGACGCCGGCGACGCCCCCCGCCCCTACACCGCCTGGTGGCTCGGCCGGCACGCGCGCCTCGCGGGGCACCCGCCGACGGCGTGGCGCCTGCCCGGCGCGAGCGTGGTCGACGGGCTCTACGACCCCGTGCCGGCCGACGTCGCCGCCCGCCTCGACCCCGCGTTCCTCGCGGCGATCGGCGTCCGCACCCGGGCGCGGGTGTCCTCCACCGACGACGCCATCGATCTGCTCGCCCGCCTCGCCGAGCCCGCCCGCGTGGTGCCCCCGGCGCGGGCGGCAGCCGCGCACGCCGCCCTCGCCGACGCCGTGGCCGCCGGGCGCGTGAGCGTCGCCGACGTCGAGCCGCCCGCCCGCGTCCGCACCGCCGACGGCGCGGTCCGCGACGCCGACCCGGCTCGCGACGTCCCGCCCGCCGTCCTCGACCGCGCCCAGCTCGGGAGCGTCCTGCCGCCCGGGGTCCTCGTGCTGCCCGGCACCGGCGACCCCGCGCTGCTCGCCGACCTGCTCGACCTCGCGCCCGCCTCCGAGCGCGTGCGGGTCACCGTCCGCGAGGGCGGGCGCGCGGTGCCGTGGGAGGAGCTGCCCGCGGCCGTCGCCTGGGCGTCGGCACTGCGGCGGCCGCTGCCCGACGGCGCGCTGGTCCTGCACGAGCGCCTGCGCGTCCTCGTCGTCGACGACGAGCGCGGCGGCGCCCCCGTCGAGTACACGCCGTCGGCGTGGGTCGACGACGACGGCGTCGTGCACGCCGACGACCCGGTGCGCGGACTCCTGGCCGCCCTGGCGCCATAGATTCGGACATGGCGGACCGGACCTGTCCGCCCCTCCCGCGACGATCGGTCCATGCCGATCGAGGAGGAGGACCGCATGACGATCCTGGTGGCCGGCGCGACGGGCACGGTGGGGCGGTCGCTGGTGAGCCAGCTGCTGGAGGCGGGGCACGCGGTGCGCGCGCTGACCCGCGACCCCGCCCGCGCCGATCTCCCGGCCGGGGCGGAGGTCGTGCGCGGCGACCTCACCGACGTCTCGACCCTGACCGGGGCGTTCGCCGGCGTCGGGGCCGCGCACCTGATCACGTTCAGCGGGGAGTTCGGCGACACCCTGACCAACGGCGCCGAGATCGTGGACGCGCTGGTCGCGGCGGGGGTGGCGCGCGTCAGCGTCCTCGGCGGCTGGGACACCAGCACCGTCGAGCCGGCGCTCGACGCGGCCGGGGTGCCGTGGGCGCTGCTCTCGCCCGTGGAGTTCATGGCCAACGTCGTCGACCACGCCGTGGCCGTGCGCACGTCCGGCGAGGTGCGCGTCTACGACGCAGGCCGCACGAGCGCGATGGTGCACGAGGCGGACATCGCGGCGGTGGCGCTCGCCGTGCTCACCGGCGCGGCGCCGACCGGCCGGCGCTACCTGCTGACCGGGGGCGAGGCGCTGAGCCTCGAGCAGAAGCTGGCGGCGGTGTCGGCGGCGACCGGGCAGCCGGTCACGCTGACCCGGCTCTCGGAGGAGCAGGCCCGCGCCGACCTCGCGGCGGCGGGCCTGGCGCCGGAGATGATCGAGTTCACGATCGCCCTGGAGAACGACCCGCCGCCGATCGGCTCGCACCCGGCGCCGACCGTCGCGGAGGTGACGGGCCGCGCGCCGCGCACGTTCGCGACCTGGGCGCGGGAGAACGCCGATCTCTTCCGGGGCCGCCGCCGGCTGACGTCCTAGGGTGGCGACCCGGACGAGCCGCGGCGGAGGTGACGGTGGGGGACGAACCGCCTCGCCCCGAGGTGTGGCCGCTCGTCGGCCGCGACGCCCACCTCGCCGCGATCCGGGCCGCGGCGGGGCGCGCAGCCGGCGTGCTGCTGGTCGGCCCGCCGGGCAGCGGGCGCACCCGCCTGGCGGGGGAGGCCGCGCGCGCCCTCGCGGGACCGGGCACCCGCGTCGTCGCCGTCACCGCCACCCCGTGGACGCGCGACACCCCGCTGGGCGCGGTCGCCGCGCGCCTGCCCGACGCGGCCCCGGGCGGCGACGACGACCTCGCGGCGCTGCGGCGGGCGCGCGCCGCGGTCCGGGGTGATGCGGACCGGGTGCTGCTCGTCGTCGACGACGTCCACCTGCTCGACGCCCTCTCCGCGCGCCTCGTGCACGACCTCGCCCGCCACCGCGAGGCGTTCGTCGTCCTCACCGCCCGCGCCGGGGCGACGCTGCCCGAGCCGGTCCTCGCCCTGCGCGTCGACGGGCTGCTCGAGCGCGTCGAGACCGCCGACCTCGGTCCCGACGACGCCGACGTCCTCGTCGAGCGGGCGCTCGGCGGGCCGGTCGAGGGCGCGACGCGCCACGAGCTCGGCGCGCTGTCGGGCGGCAACCCCTTTCTGCTGCGCGAGCTCGTCGACGCGGGTCGCGCGCAGGGTGCGCTGCGCCGGTCCGGGCCGGTCTGGCGCTGGTACGACGACGTCACCCCGCCCCCGCGCCTGCGCGAGGTGGTGCTGGCGCGGACGGCCGAGCTGACCGCGCCCCAGCGCGAGCTCGCCGAGCTGCTGGCGCTCGGCGGCCCGCTCGGACTGGAGGTGGTCGAGGCGCTGCCCGGCGGAGACGAGGTCGCCGCCCTCGAACGGGCCGGCGTCGTGGTCTCGCGGGCGGCCGGCCGCCGGCTGGAGATCGCGCCGGCGCGGCGGCTCGACGCGGCGGTGCTGCGCGCGACGTTCTCCCCGCTGGGCGCGCGGCGGGCGCACCGGACGCTCGCCGCGGCGCTGGCCACCGTGCTCGACGGCCTCGCGGGCCACCGCCGCCGCGAGGACACCGTCCGCCTGCTGACCTGGCGGGTCGCGGGCGGCGAAGCGGTCGAGCCCGGCGAGCTCGTCGCGGCGGGCGACCACGTCGTCGGCGACGACCCGGCGCTGGCCGAGCGGCTGTTCGGCGAGGCCGTCGACCGTGGCGGCGGGTTCGCGGCGGCGTCGCGCCTCGCCGCGGTCCGGACGCTGCGCGGGCGCTTCGGTGAGGCCGCGGAGGCCCACGCGCGGGCCGCGCGCGAGGAGGCGTCGGACGACGAGCACGCCGACCTCGCGGTGACCCGCGCGATGCTGCTGGCCTGGGCGCTCGCCGACCCGGACGGCGCGGTGCGGGTCCACGACGAGCTGGCGGCGCGGATCGGGGGTCGGCCCGCCCCGGACGGGCTCGCGGTGCTGCGGGCGATGCTGCTGCTCGAGGGCGCCAAGTACGCCGAGGCCGACGCCCTGCTCGACCCGGTGCTCGCGCGCCTCGCGCCGGGATCGCCCACCGAGCTGCCGGCGCTCATGGTCGCGGCGAGCGTGCGGCCGATGATCGGGCGGCTGGAGGACGGCGCCGCCATCGCCGAGCGGGCCCTGGAGCTGATCGGCCGGGACGCGTCGGGGCTCTCGAGCGGGCTGCGGCTCCAGATCCGGGCCGGCGGGCTGTGGACCTCGCGGCTGGCGCAGGGCCGCCTCGACGAGGCCGCGACGCTCGCCCGCGCCTGGTACGAGGAGACCCGCGGCAGCGGCACCGCGGAGGCCGCCGTCCCGCGGGCGATCTACGCGTTCCTGCTCGGGGTCGACGCCGCGCGCCGCGGGCGCCTGACCACCGCGATCCGCTGGTTCCACGAGGCCGCCGCGCAGGCCCCGCTGCCCGACCTGCCCTGCAGCCCGCAGCTCGCCGGCGAGATGATCGCGACGCTGGGCCAGGCCGGCCGCGCCGAGGAGGCCGCGGCCTGGCAGGAACGCGTCGACCGCGGCGAGGCGCGCGACCTCGTGCACTTCCGGCCCTGGCTGCACCTCGGCGAGGCCTGGGTGCACGCGGCGGCCGGGCGGGTGGAGTCGGCGGCGGCCCGGGCCCGCGAGGTCGCCGACGAGGCCGCGGCAGCGGGTCAGCTCTGCTACGAGGTCGACGCGCTGCACGTGGTGGTCCGCTGCGGGCAGGGCGCGCTCGTCGCCGACCGGCTGGCCGAGGTCGCCGCGCGCGTCGACGGCCCGCTCGCGGCGCTGCACGCGCGGCACGCGGCGGCGGGCGTCGAGGACCTCGACGACGTCGCCGAGGGATACGCGGCGTGCGGGATGCTCCTGCTCGCCGTCGAGGTCGCCACGACGGCCGCGGCCGCCCACCGCGACGCCGCCCGGACCGGGGCGGCGACGGCGTCCGCCGGTCGCGCCCGCACGTGGCTGGAGGCCTGCGAGGCGCCGGACACGCCGGCCCTGCGCGTGCGCGTCGCCGCCGACCTGACCTCCCGCGAGCGCGAGATCGCCGAGCTCGCCGCGTCCGGGATGTCGAGCCGGGCGATCGCCGAGCGCCTCGTGCTCTCGGTGCGCACGGTCGACAACGCGCTCGGGGCGTCCTACGCCAAGCTCGGCGTGAAGGGGCGGGCGGAGCTGCGGGCGGTGTTCGGGAGGCGGAGCGCGGCGGAGCTCGACCGTTGAGGGGCCGGCGCTAGAGCTTCTGCGCGCCCTTGACCCCGCGCCGGATCGCCCGCCGCTGCAGGGCGAGCACGACCAGGCCCACCGCGCCGAGCCCGACGCCGATGAGCGCCGCGGCGAACCAGACGTCGAGCGGCCGCACGCCGACCGCGGCGAGCACGCCCAGGACGACCGCGACCGCCGCCCACACCGCCGAGCCCACGAGGACGACGGGGACCGGGTCGGTCAGCCGGCGGGGCAGGGGCGGCGGCTCCGCGTGCAGGTCGAACCGTCGGGCCACGACGCGCACCCTACGTGAGGGAAACTCTGCGTTGCGCCGTTGAGATCACGTACATGAAACCGGTGTGAGACGGCTAGCCTGCCGCCCGTGCTACAGCGCTTCTTCCGCCTGAACGAGCGCGAGACCTCGGTCGGTCGCGAGGTCCGCGGCGGCGTCGTCACCTTCGTGACGATGGCCTACATCGTGGTCCTCAACCCGCTGATCCTCGGCAGCATCGACCCGGCCTCGCCGTCGGCGAAGCGCGACATCCTCGGGGCGACGCTCACCGTGCCCCAGGTCGCGGCCGTGACCGCCCTGGTCGCGGGCGTCATGACGATCATCTTCGGCCTCGTCGCCAACTTCCCGTTCGCGATGGCGACCGGCCTGGGCATCAACACCCTGGTCGCGGTCACGATCGCGCCGCAGGTCAGCTGGCCCGAGGCGATGGGCCTCGTGGTCGTCAACGGCATCATCATCGTGATCCTGGGGCTCACCGGCTTCCGGACCGCGGTGTTCAACGCGATCCCCGATCCCCTCAAGATCGCGATCGCCGCCGGGATCGGCGCGTTCATCGCGTTCATCGGGCTCGTCGACTCCGGGTTCGTGCGCCGCCTGCCCGACGCCGCGAACACCACGGTCCCCGTCGGCCTGGGCATCGAGGGCTCGATCGCGTCCTGGCCGACGGCGGTGTTCTGCTTCGGCCTGCTGCTCACCGGCGTGCTCGTCGCGCGGGGGGTGCGCGCCGGCATCCTGCTCGGGGTGCTCGGCACGACCGTGCTCGCGATCATCGTCGAGGCGATCGTGCAGGCGGGGCCCTCGAACGGCACGAACCCCAAGGGCTGGAACCTCGGCTACCCGGGCCTGCCGGACTCGATCGTCTCGCTGCCCGACCTCTCGCTGGTCGGCGACGTCTCGTTCGGCGCGTTCGCGCGGCTGCCCGCGCTCGCGGTCTCGCTGCTCGTCTTCACGCTCGTGCTCGCCAACTTCTTCGACGCCATGGGCACCATGACCGGCCTCGGCCGCCAGGCGAACCTGCTCGACGAGAACGGCCAGCTCCCGAACATCGGGCGCGCGCTCGTCGTCGAGGGCGCCGGCGCGGTGGCCGGCGGCGTGGCGTCGTCGAGCTCGAACACCGTGTTCGTCGAGTCGGCGTCGGGCATCGCGGAGGGCGCGCGCACCGGGCTCGCCAACGTCGTCACCGGCGTGCTGTTCCTGGTCGCGATGTTCTTCACCCCGCTCTACGAGATCGTCCCGGTCGAGGCGGCCGCGCCCGCGCTCGTCATCGTCGGCGCCCTGATGATCGGCGGCGTCCGCGACATCGAGTGGTCCGACTTCTCGGTCGCGCTGCCGGTGTTCCTGACGATCGTGGTCATGCCGTTCACCTACTCGATCGCCAACGGCATCGGCGCGGGCTTCATCAGCTGGGTGCTGCTGCGCTCGGCCACCGGCCGCGTGCGCGAGATCCACCCGCTGATGTGGGTCGTCGCGGTCGCCTTCGTCCTCTACTTCGCCGTCACACCGTTGCGGGTGCTGTTCGGCCTGTGAGGTACTTCCTCACGTGATCGAGCCCTACCAGGTGGTCGGCCTGATCCCGACGATGCGCGGGATCCGCTACCGCGACGAGATCAAGGTCAACCTCGAGCACCTCGAGCACCTGGCGAAGGCCGCGTCGTGGCTCTCGGCGATGGCGCTGCCGGTGCGCCTGATCACCATCCCCGAGGGCGCGCTGCAGGGCTTCAACGACGAGGTCCTCGACCACGACCACGAGTGGTTCGCGCGCGAGTGCGCGATCGACATCCCGGGGCCCGAGACCGACGCGCTGGGGCGGATGGCCGCGACCTGGGACGCCTACGTGATGGCGACGGCGAAGGCGCGGCACCCCGAGTTCCCCGGGCGGTTCTTCAACGTCGGGTTCGCGATCTCCCCGCAGCAGGAGATCGTGCTGACCCACTACAAGGTCGTCCCGCTGCTGCCCGTCGAGCACTCGGTGACGCCGCACAACGTGTGGGACCGGTGGGTGGAGCTCTACGGCGACGGGCTCGACGCGTTCTACCCGGTGGCGGACACGGAGATCGGGCGCCTCGGCATCATGATGGCGAACGAGGCGTCGTACCCGGAGAACGCGCGCGGGCTCGCGATGAACGGCTGCGAGGTCGCCTACCGCGGTCCGTACCCGCACCCGCACGCCGGCAACGGCTTCTACGAGATCCAGAACAAGGCGCGGGCGCTCGACAACAACATGTACGTCGTCGCCAACCAGGTCGGCACGTACTACCTGCACACCGACTCGGACGTCCCGATCGACACCTTCGGCTCGCCGAGCATGATCTGCGACTACCGCGGCAGCGTCGTCGGCGAGGTCGGGTACGCGGGCCACTCCACGTACATGGCCGGGACGATCGACATCGGCGCGCTGCGCGACTTCCGGGCCCGCGCACAGTTCGGCAACTGGATGAAGGACCTGACGACCGAGCAGTACCAGGCCATCTACCGGGACCCGATCTACCCGAAGAACCTCTATCTGGAGCGCAAGCCCTACGACCACGCCGAGTACCGGCGCGAGGTCACCGAGAAGCAGATCGAGCTGCTCCACGAGCGCGACGTGTGGCGGCGGCCCTGACCACGGTGTGACGCGGGCCGGTCACCGGTTGACAGGGTCCGTCGGTACCGGAAGCGTCGGGCGCGATGGGTAGGGCACCACTGACGCGCCGCCGGCACGTCGACCACGGGAAGCTCGCGACCGCGCTCTGTCGCTGATCCCCGTTCGTCCCCTCTCGCCCGTTTCCCGCGCGCTCCCGCGCGTCTCCACCCCCTCGACGAGGAGGCATCCCGCCGTGTCCGTCGGCATCCCCACCAAGCCCCTGAAGTTCGCCTACTGGGTCCCCAACGTCTCCGGTGGCCTCGTCACCAGCGGGATCGAGCAGCGCACCGACTGGAACTGGGACTACAACCGCGAGACCGCGATCGCCGCGGAGAACAGCGGCTTCGAGTACGCCCTGTCCCAGGTCCGCTACATGGCGAGCTACTCGGCGGAGTACCAGCACGAGTCGACCTCGCTGTCGCTCGCGATCATGATGGCCACCGAGCGGCTGAAGGTCATGGCCGCCGTGCACCCGGGCATGTGGCACCCGGGCGTGTTCGCCAACTTCGGCGCCACCGCCGACCACCTGACGGGCGGGCGCTTCGCCACCAACGTCGTGTCGGGCTGGTTCAAGGGCGAGTTCACCGCCTTCGGCGAGCCGTGGCTCGAGCACGACGAGCGCTACCGGCGCACCGAGGAGTTCATCGCCTGCCTCAAGGGCATCTGGGAGCAGGACAACTTCGAGTTCAAGGGCGACTTCTACCGCTTCCACGACTACTCGCTGAAGCCCAAGCCCCTGAACACCCCGGAGCGCCCGCACCCGGAGATCTTCCAGGGCGGCAACTCCACGGCCGCCCGGCAGATGGCCGGCCGGGTGTCCGACTGGTACTTCTCCAACGGCAAGGACTTCGACGGCGTCGTCGAGCAGCTCCACGACGTCAACACCGAGGCCGCCGCGAACAACCGCTCGGTGAACTTCGGCCTCAACGGCTTCATGATCGTCCGCGACTCCGAGAAGGAGGCCCGCGACACCCTGCGCGAGATCGTCGACAAGGCGAACAAGGAGCAGGTCGAGGGCTTCCGCCAGGCCGTGCAGCAGGCCGGCGCGTCCGCCTCGGACGGCAAGGGCATGTGGGCGGAGTCGTCGTTCGAGGACCTCGTCCAGTACAACGACGGCTTCAAGTCCCAGCTCATCGGCACCGCCGAGCAGGTCGCCGACCGGATCATCGAGTACAAGAAGCTCGGCGTCGACCTCAACCTCCTGTGCTTCCTGCACGTGAAGGAGGAGATCGAGCAGTTCGGCAAGGAGGTCCTGCCGATCATCCGCGAGAAGGAGGCCGAGCTCCCGGACGCCGAACCGGCCCCGGCGCTGGCCCAGGCCTGACCCGGCTCGCTCCGGGGTCCGCGGGCCCCGGAAGCTCGCGCGTCTCGGGTGCGCGCGCCGACCCCGTCAAGCGACGGTTACTGGCTGGTATCTCTCGCTGAGCGAGAGATACCAGCCAGTAATGCCTCATGGCGCGGGCGACGCCGCACGCGATGGAGCCGCTCGCCCGCCGGCTGCGTCGAACCGGGTGTGGAACTCCTCGAACTGCTTCGCACCCAGGACGGTCTGATCCGCCACGACCAGGCCCGGGCTCTCGGCATGTCCCGGGCCGCGATCTGGCGCCGCGTCGGGTCCGAGGAGTGGATCGAGGTCCATCCTCGGGTGTACCGCTCGGCCACCCACGACCTGACGCCTCGCGCGGCCCTCCGCGCCGCGGCCCTCTGGGCGGGTGACGGTGCCACGCTCGTGGGTCAGGCGGGGGCCGCCTGGTGGAACCTCACCGATCGCCACCCCGAGACGATCGCGCTCGCCGTGGGCGCCGAGGGTGGGCACACCCCGCCGGAGGGCGTTCGCACGATCCGGAGGTCGGTCGGCGACCTCGCGCGGGTGAAGGTCGACGGCGTATGGGTGGCGCACCGGGCGGACGCCGCGTTGGAGGCCGCCGCGTCACTCGGTCTCCTCGAGGGCGCGCGTCTCCTGGACCGCGCGCTGCAGCAGGACCGCATCGGGCTCCCGGCGTTGCGCAGGGCCCTGACGAGCATGGGTCAGCGTCACGGGGTGGTCCTCGCGCGCCGGCTGGTCGCCCTCGCCGAGGGTGGTGCGCGATCCGAGGCGGAACGGGACGCCCACCGGCAGCTCAGCCGCGCCCGCATCACCGGCTGGACCGCGAACCTCCCCGTCGACCTCCCGGGCTTCGGCCGCGCGGTCCTCGACATCGCCTTCGCGGGAGAACGGCTCGCGATCGAGATCGACGGCTGGGCGTTCCACCGCGACGTCGATCGCTTCCGCCACGACGGACTACGCCAGAACGAGGTCGTCATCGGTGGTTGGCGAGTGATCCGCGTGACCTGGTACGAGCTCCAGGAGAACCCCGGCTACCTCGTGGACGTGGTGCGCCGCGCGGTCCTCGCGAGCGCCGTGGCGGCGTGAGTTCCTCGCCCGGGCTGGCGATTACTGGCTGGCATGTCTCGCGAGGCGAGAGATACCAGCCAGTAACCGCAGAAGCCTCGCCTCCCCGCCCCGGGGGAATCGCCCCTGCCGACGACCGTCGCCGCCGACCGCAAAGCTCGGGGTCGCGCCCCGACGCCGCCGACCCGGGGCCGGCGGAGCCTCGGTGCCATGACCATCACCACCGAGGCGCCGGCCGACTTCCTCGTGTTCCTCGACCGCGTCGGCGCCGCGCTCGACGCGATGTTCACCGGCGATCCCCGGCCCTACGCGGCGCTGTGGCCCGACCGCGGCGACGTGACGCTCTACGGCGCCTGGGGCCCCATCGAGCAGGGGCGCGCGCCGGTCACCCGGACCTTCGACTGGGTCGCCTCCCGGTTCAGCGACGGCGTCATGGAGCCCTACGACTACCGCGTCGTCGCGGTGGACGGGGATCTGGCGTACACGGTCGGCTTCGAGCGCGGCGTCGTGCGCGTCGACGGTGGCCCCCGCGCGCCGATGGTCCTGCGGGTCACCCACGGGTTCCGGCGCATCGACGGCGACTGGTGGCTCGTCCACCGGCACGCCGATTATCCGCCGCCCGACCCGCGCAAGGGCTAGAGGCGCGTCGCCAGCTCGTCGCGCCCGGTCACGCCGAGTTTGCGGTACACGTGCCCGAGGTGGGTCTCGACGGTCTTGGTGGTGACGAACAGGGCCTGCGCCACCTCGCGGTTCGACAGGCCGTCGGCGGCGAGCTCGGCCACGCGCCGCTCGCCCGCGGTCAGCGCGCCGACCCCCGTCACGGCCACCCGCCGCGGCCGGGCGCCCGCCGCGTGCAGCTCCTGGCGCGCCCGCTCGACGAGGCCGTCGGCACCGCAGCGCGCGGCGAGGTCCTGGCCCACCGCGAGCTCGGCCCGCGCGGCCACCCGCTGGTTGGCACGCCGCAGGGAGGCGCCGAGCTCGACGTGGGTGCGCGCCAGCTCGAGGCGCGCCGGCGTCGGTCCGAGCAGCGTCACCGCCTCGCGCAGCGGCTCGACCGTGCCGCCGACCAGCCCGCGCGTGAGCAGGGCCAGCGCCAGCGCGCGCGGCGCGGCGAACTCCCGCCCGGCGCGCACGGCCTGGTCCGCGGCGTCGACGGCCTCCTCCTCGCGGCCGAGGGCGTGCAGCGCCGACGCGACGCCGACCTGCCACGGCAGGAGCCCGGGGTGGTGGATGCCGCGGTGGGCGAGGCGCTCGCCGCAGGTCAGGAAGTCGGCGACGGCCTCCTCGTGGCGTCCGAGGGCGAGGCGCAGGCGCCCGCGCGCGGCCAGCAGGTAGGCGAGGTCGCCCTGCACGCCGCTGCTGTCGAGCACCGCCGACGCCTCGTCCGCCCGCCCCCGCTCGACGAGGACGAGCACCAGCCAGGCCACCGTGTAGCGGCGCGCGGCGTGGACCTCGTGCTCCGCGGCGAGCCCGTCGGCGAGGCGGGCGTCGGCCTCGGCCTCGGTGAGGTCGCCCGCGAGGTAGCGGGTCTGGGCGCGCAGGACGCTCGCGGACACGAAGTCGTACGTCGACCCTCGGCGCCGCGCGCTCGCGAGCATGCCCTCGGCGCAGGCGCGAACAGGGTCGAGGTGGTCGATCGCGACCAGCACCATCGTCGCCGGCAGCACCACGCCCGGGTCCGGGGCGTACGCGCGCAGCGTCGTCGCCAGCGCCTCGCGGGCGAGGTCGGGGGCCGCGGGGTCCCCGGTCTGCAGCGCGTCGAGGGCGGCGAACGCGAGCAGCGCGGGCCCGCCCTGCGGGGGCAGGCGTCCGTCGCGGCGCAGCGTCCGGGTGAGCTCGGCGGCCGCCGCCCGGCGCGCCGGGTCCCGCCGGGCGAGGCTCACGCTCGCCGCCGCCAGCTCCCTGGCGAGCTCGCCGTCGTCGAGGCCCGCCGCCGCCTCGTCGAGGACGTGCAGGGCCCGGTCGAACGCCAGCGTGACGCTCAGCGCGCGGGCGAGCTCGAGGGCGATCAGTCCGCGTCGGATCGGGTGCGCGGCGACGGCGAACGCCTCCTCGAGCAGCTCGACGCCCTCGCGGTAGGAGACGCGCGCGGTCGCGGTGCCCAGCTCGTGCAGCACCGCCGCCCGCTCCGGGACCGGCGGCGGCTCCGCGACGGCGCGGCGCAGGTAGAGGCACGCCGTCTCGGGCGCCCCCTTGGCCAGAGCGACGCGCCCGGCCTCGCGCAGCCCGGCGACGACCGTGGGGTCGCCGAGGGCCTCGGTGCGCAGCAGGTGGGTGGCGACGAGCTCCGCCGACGCCTCCTCGTCGGCCAGCGCGGCGGCGGCCCGGCGGTGGGCACGGTGCCGCTCGGCGGGCCCGATCCGGTCGGTGACGGCCTGCTCGACCAGCGAGTGCCCGAACATCAGGGGCCGCCCCGGGGCGAGCAGGCGCGCCGCCACCAGGGTCTCGGCCGCCCGGGCCACGCGCTCGGCGTCGAGCCCGGACACGGCGACGACGTGGCGCAGCTCCGCGGATCCACCGAGCACGGCCACGGCGTCGGCCACCGCCGCCGCGTCCGCCCCGGTCTCGCGCAGCCGGCGCGCCACGAACGCCGCGACGACCCCGGGCGCGAGCTCGGCGACGGACTCCGACCGGGGACCCGTCCCCGCCTCGAGCACCGCGTCGAGCAGGGCCGCGACCAGCAGCGGGTTCCCGCCGGTGGCCTCGTGGCAGGCGCTCGCGAACGCGGCGGGGGAGGGGCCGAGCCGCGCGTCGACGAGCTCGCCGACCGCGCCGGGGCTCAGCGGGGCCGGGAGCAGCACCGTCGCCGCGTCGCGCAGCGCGTCGACCACCGCGGGCTCGACGTGGTCGACGGGGCTCTGGGCGGCGAGCACGATCGCGACGGGCAGCTCGGCCACCCGGCGCGCCACGTACGCGAGCGCGCGCAGCGACGAGGCGTCGGCGACGTGGGCGTCGTCGACCACCAGCAGCACCGGGCCGCGCTCGGCGAGGTTCGCGACCAGCCAGTAGATGCCGTGCAGGGTGCTGGCGGTGTCGTGGTCACCGGAGTCCGCCCGGCCGGGCGCGACCGCGGGGGCGGAGAGCCGCGCGGCCCCCGCGAGGAGATCGTCGGCGGCGCCCACGAGCAGCGGCTCGACCAGGCCGCGGACGACGCCGAACGCGAAGTCGCGCTCGAGGCGCCCGCCCCGGGCCGCGAGGACGGTGTCCCCGGCCGCGCGCGCCCGGGACCGCGCGGCGTCGAGGAGCCGGGTCTTGCCGATGCCGGGCGGGCCCTCGACCCACGCGAGGGCGCCGCGGCCCGCGCGCGCCGAGTCGACGACGGCCGCGAGCGCGGCCAGCTCGCGGTCGCGCTCGAGGATCGCCGTGGCGTGCGTCGTCGACGTCACGGCCATGACGACACCCCGTGCTCTCGTCGTTCCCCCTGACGGCTGACCGTACGGTGACGACGTCGCGGCGACCATCACGTGAAGTGACTAACCTGTCCCGACAGGCAAGTGACTGCTTGCCCTTGAGAGGCAAGTCGCTACTTGCCTATTCTGGGCTCGTGGCCGACGTCTTCCGCGCTCTCGACGACGAGACCCGGCGTCTCCTGCTCGACGAGCTCGTGGCGCGCGACGGCCGGACGCTCTTCGAGCTCTGCACGACGCTGGTGACCCGCCACGGGCTCTCCTCGAGCCGCCAGGCGATCTCCCAGCACCTCGGCGTGCTCGAGGACGCGGGCCTCGTCGTCACCGAGCGCCGCGGCCGCACGAAGATCCACCACTTCCGCGGCGAGCCGCTCGCCGCCATCACGCAGCGCTGGCCCGCCAGCCGGAAGGACACCCCGTGAGGATCAGCCTGACCAGCATCTTCGTCGACGACCAGCGCGCCGCGCTCGCCTTCTACACCGACGTCCTGGGCTTCACGAAGCACCACGACATCCCGCTCGGCGAGGCCTCCTGGCTCACCGTCGTCTCCCCGGAGGACCCCGACGGCCCGGAGCTGCTCCTCGAGCCCGCCGGGCACCCGGCGGTCAAGCCCTACCGCGACGCGCTGGTGGAGGACGGCATCCCGCTCGTGCAGTTCGCCGTCGACGACGTGCACGCCGAGCACGAGCGGCTGGTCGCCCGCGGCGTCATGTTCACCCAGCCGCCGACCGACGCCGGCCCGGTGATCATGGCGGTGCTCGACGACACGTGCGGCAACCTCGTCCAGATCGTGTCGGAGAGGCCCGCCTGAGAAGTTCTCGGGGTGGTCCCCCGACGCCACCGGGGCGGCGACGCGGTGACCTGGTCGGGAGCACCCGACCGTCCGGAGGCACCCGTGACCACCCGCGTCGTCAGCCACCGACCCGCCGTGCAGGTCCCCGACCTCGCCCTGCCCGACCACCTGCTCCGCGCGGCCGACGACCGGCCCGACGCGCCGGCGGTGATCGACGGACCGTCCGGGCGCACGCTGACCTACGGCGAGCTGCGCCGCGACGTCCGGCGGTGCGCGGTCGGCCTGCGCCGGCGCGGGATGCGCCCCGGCGACGTCCTGGCGATCGTCGCGCCGAACAGCCCTGAGTGGCTCGTCGCGTGCCTCGGGGCGATGGCGGCGGGCGGCGTCGTGTCGGGGATCAACCCGCTCTACACCGCCGACGAGATCGCCCCGCAGCTGCGCGACCACGGAGCCCGGTTCCTGCTGACGATCCCGCCGTTCCTGCCGCTGGTGCAGGCCGCGGCGGCCGGGATCGACGACCTGGACCTGCTGGTGCTGGGGGAGGCGGAGGGCGCCACCCCGTTCGCCGACGTGCTGGCGGACGGCGACCTGCCCGGCGGGCTCGTCGACCCGGCCACCGACCTCGCGCTGCTGCCGTACTCGTCGGGCACGACGGGCCTGGCCAAGGGCGTGATGCTCACCCACCGGGCGATGGTCACCAACGTCGAGCAGATGCAGGCCTCGATGGCCCTGACGCCCGACGACCGGTCGATCGCGGCGGCGCCGTTCTTCCACGCCGTGGGGCTCGTCGTGGTCGCCGGGGTGACGCTGCGCGCGGGCGGCGCGGTCGTCACGCTGCCCCGCTTCGAGGTCGACGCCTACCTCGGCGCGATCGCCGAGCACCGCGTCACGGTGTCGATCGTGGTGCCGCCGATCATCCTCGCGATGGCGCGGCACCCGGCGGTGGCGCGCCACGACCTGTCCTCGCTGCGCCTGCTCGGCTGTGGCGCCGCGCCCCTGGGCGCCGAGCTGCAGCAGGAGTGCGCGGAGCGGGTCGGCTGCCCCGTCGGCCAGGGCTACGGCATGACCGAGGCCGTCGCCGCCATCGCCCTGTTCGACCCGACCCGCCCGGTGGTGCCCGGCTCGGTCGGCGTGCTGCTGCCGGGCGTGGAGGCCCGGATCGTCGACGTCATGTCCGGCGCCGACCTCGGGGTGGGGGAGACCGGCGAGCTCGTGGTGCGCGGGCCGCAGCTGATGGCCGGCTACCTCAACAACCCCGAGGCGACCGCGGCCACGATCGACACCGACGGCTGGCTGCACACCGGCGACCTCGCCCGGTTCGACGCCGACGGCAACCTCTTCGTCGACGACCGGCTCAAGGAGCTCGTGAAGGTCAAGGGCCTGCAGGTGGCGCCGGCGGAGCTCGAGGCCCTCCTGCGCACGCATCCCGCGGTGGCCGACGCCGCGGTCATCCCGGTGCCCGACGAGCGCGCGGGGGAGCGGCCCAAGGCGGTGGTCGTCGCGACGGGAGCGGTGGACGCCGAGGAGCTCCTGGCGTTCGTCGCCGCCCGGGTCGCGCCGCACAAGCGGATCACCGAGGTCGCGTTCGTCGACGCCATCCCCGTCTCGCCGTCGGGCAAGATTCTCCGCCGGCTGCTCGTGGCCCAGGATCGCGCCGGCGCGCTCTCGGCGGCCCCGGCCCGGGCGGTGGCGGCCCCGTGACCACCGTCGAGGGCGGCTACGCCCTGCGCCTCTCCGACGACGAGCTCGTCCGCTACCGGCTGATGGCGCAGCGCGCCCGCGAGCACGAGGCCGACCTGTGGGAGCTCGCGGGGATCGGTCCCGGCGCCCGCGTGGTCGACGTCGGCTGCGGGCCCGGCGCGATGCTGCCCGCGCTCGCGGCGTGCGTCGGCCCGCACGGCGCCGTGGCCGGGGTGGACGGCGAGGCGGAGGCCGTGGCGACGGCCCGCGCCGGCCTCGCGGCGGCGGGCGTGCACCGCGCGGGCGTCCGCCGGGGACGCGCCGAGGCCACCGGGCTCCCGGAGGGCACCTGGGACGTCGCGATGATGCGCCACGTCCTCGCGCACAACGGGGGCGCCGAGCAGCGGATCGTCGAGCACCTGGCGGCGCTCGTGCGGCCCGGCGGGCACGTCTACCTGCTCGACGTCGACGCGCTCGCGGCCGGCATCGTCCCGGCGCCGCCCGAGATCGACGACATGGCGGCGCGCTACGTGCGCTGGCACACCGACCGCGGCAACGACGTGCGGGTCGGGCGGCGGCTGGCGGCCCTCGCGCGCGGTGCGGGCCTCGAGGTCGAGGCGTTCCGCGGGTGGTTCGAGATCGCGCCGCTTCCCGTGGGGATGCGCGGACCGGCCTGGGCGGCCCGCGACACCCTGGTCGCCGCGGGCCTCGCGGACGCCGGCGACGTCGCGCGCTGGGGCGCGGCGGCCGACGCCATGGACACGTGGACCGACCGCCCGGAGCTCATCGTCGCGATCTTCGTGGTGGTGGCCCGCCGGCCCGGGTCGGCGTCGTGACCGCCGTCGCCGACGAGACCACGCGGGCGGCGATCCTGCGCTACCTCGAGGCCACCGGCACCGACCCCGCACTCGGTCACCAGATGTTCGCCGACGACGCCGTGCTCGAGTTCCCGCAGTCGGGCGAGCGCTTCACCGGCCGGGAGACGATCCTCGCGTGGCGCTCGCGCTACCCGGCGCGCGTCACCATGACGCTGCGCCGCATCGTGGGCAGCGGCGACCTCTGGGTCGCCGAGGGCCAGACCCGCTACGACGGTGCCGATCCGATGTACGGCGTGACCATCCTGGAGTTCCGCGACGGGCTCGTCGTCCGCGAGACGATCTACGGCGGCCCGCCCTGGGAGGCCCCCGACTGGCGCGCTCCCTACCGCGACCCGATGTGAGCGAACTTCGGTGCCATAGCACCGACGTTCGCTCACATACTCCGAACGGCCCACGTGAGCGGAATTCCCGGCTATCGGCGGGAATTCCGCTCACGTACTGCCGACCGGCCCAGCGCGACGGCGTACGCGACGGCGCTCGCGAGGAAGAGGACGGCGGTGAGGAGGAGCCAGCGCGCGACGTAGTCGACCGTCGGCGGCAGGCCGGCCGCGAAGGCCAGCACGTCCGCGCCGCCGCCCGAGATCGTCGGGTACCAGACCAGCCCGAGGACCAGGGAGCCGAGCACCGGCAGGCGCACGTAGTTCGCCGCCGCGACGCGCACCGGCCGCGAGGACACGCGCCGGCGCACCCAGCGCGCGAGGACGAGCGAGCGGTCGGCGAGCGCGTAGAGCGGGTAGAGCACGAGGTCGTGGCCGATCACCGCGGCCGCGAACCAGACGGCGATCCACAGCGCGTTCGGGTTCGGCACGAGCGCCAGCACCGCCGCGCCCGCGAGCGCGAAGCAGGCCAGCAGCGCGAGCAGGTGCAGCGGGTTCTCGCCGTAGGTCCGCCGGAACCAGCCCATCACGCGCTCCGGAAGTCGATGGCGCCGACCCACTTGGTGTTGTGGACGCCGGGCAGCGCCGGGACGATCACGCGCGCCGGGAACCCGTGGTCGAGCGACAGGTCGGCCATCGGGCCGCCGTCGGTGTCGCCCACGCGCAGGGCCAGCAGCGAGTCCGGGTCGAGGACCTGGTTGGCCTGCAGCGTCGTCCGCGCGAAGGGCCCCGCGCGCTCCAGCGACTGGACGAAGGCGTTCACCGGCGCCGGGACGCCCGCCAAGGCGGCGAGGTCGCGCAGGCGCACCCCGCTCCACGTCCGCATCTGCGACCAGCCCTCGACGCAGGCGATCGGCAGGGTCGCCGTGTGCTGGGGCATCCCGGCGAGCGCGGCCCGGTCGAGGCGCACCTCACCGCCCGCGCCGCCGCGCAGGACGAGCGCGTACCCGTCGCCGACCCCCGGCCCGATCCCCGCGGCGAACGCGGTGCGGTTGACCTGGAAGTCGTTCGGGCCGGTGCCGTACGAGCGCCCGCGCGGCGAGAGCAGCGCCAGCGGCCGCAGCGCGTCGACCGTCGTGCCGATGGTCAGCACCCCCACCAGCGCGCTGCCGCCGGCGACGGTCCCGATCAGCGTGCGCCTGCTCATCGTCGGCGGGCTCGGCGACGTCGCCACCAGGCTGTGGCCCGGCTCGTCGTCGGGCGGCTCGGGCACCGTGTCCTCGACCGTGTCGTGCAGCCAGCGCCCCGGCCCGCCCGTGCGCAGCGACCGCACCATCGTCGGCAGCTTGATCGCGACGTGGGCCACGAAGCCGCCGATGAACACCCACGCGCCCCAGTAGTGCGCGGTGTAGAAGTCGAAGCCGAACGAGTAGTCGTACTGGACGTTCATGATGCCGGTGACCAGCTCGAACAGGATCCCGCCGACGAGCGCCAGCAGCGAGATCCGCTCCAGCAGCTGGGCGATCGAGCGCACCGGCGGCCAGGCGAAGAGCTTGGGCACCACCGACCACAGCTTGGCCAGCACCACCGGGACGAGGACGAACCCGAGGCCGACGTGCAGGCCCTGGGTGAGGCGGTAGAGCCACGACGGCGAGGTGGGCCAGTCGAACAGCGGCAGGCGCAGGTACCCGACGTCGGCGGGGATCGCCTGCCCGAACTGCGGGCCGTAGGCGATGTAGGAGAGCAGCCCCGTGAGGATCACGCTCGGCAGCCCGACGAGCAGGACCACCCCGAACACCGAGGTCAGCCACGGTCCGCGCAGCGGGCTGCGCCAGGTGCGCGGCGTCAGCGGTGGTGGGACGGGGATGCGGCCCAGCCCCCGCCACAGCGCCCGCGGGAACCCGTAGGCCGACTCCGGTGGCGGCGCCGGGGTCTCGGGCGCTCCGGACCGTCCGGGTGCGCCGGTGGTGGTCATGACGGGACCCTACCGAGGACTGTACCTATCGGTACAGTCCGGCTCGATCGGACTACCCTGGGCCCGTGACGACGGAGCAGGCCACGGCGGTCCCGCCGACGGAGCGCGGTCGTCGCACCCGGGAGGCGATCGTCGACGCCGCCGCCGGGCTGATGGAGGCCCGCGGCATCGGCGCGACCGGGGTCGGCGACGTCCTGCGGGTCAGCGGCACCGGGAAGTCGCAGCTCTACCACTACTTCCGCGGCAAGCGGGACCTCGTGCTCGCCGTCATCGACCGCCAGCTCGAGAAGGTGCTCGCGGCGCAGCCGGCGCTGGGGGACCCGCCCGGCGACGCCCCGGGCGACGAGGTCCGGGCGTGGGCGGCGTCGATCTACGAGCTCCACCGGGACGGCGGCGGGCCGTTCGCCTGCCCGCTCGGGGTGCTCAGCGGGCAGGTCGACGACGACCCCGTGTGGCGCGAGCACCAGGCCGCCGCCTTCGCGCAGTGGGAGGAGCGCATCGCCGTGCTGCTGCGCCGGGGCCAGCGCGACGGCGGGGTCGACCCGTCGCGCGACGCCGGCGAGATGGCCGTCGCCGTGCTCGCCGCCCTGCAGGGCGGGCTGATGCTCGCGCGTGTGCACCGGGACCTCCACGTCCTCGCGACGGCCCTGGGGGCGGCCGTCGACCACGTGCGCCCGCGAGCGGCCTGGGGCAGGCGTCGCGCGGCGCGACACGTGGGCGTCCGGGGGAGAACGGGTACCGGTTCGACGGAAGACCGAAATCCCTCACGAGCGAAGGAGCCCCGGGTGGCGGACAACATCTACCGGAAGACCGAGGTCGTCGGGACGTCCGCGGAGAGCGTCGACGAGGCGATCCGCGGGGCGGTGCGCCGCACGTCCGAGACGTTGCGCCAGGTCAGCTGGTTCGAGGTCAAGGAGATCCGCGGGCACGTCGAGAACGGCGAGGTCGGGCACTTCCAGGTGACCCTGGACATCGGCTTCGCCCTCGAGGACACCAAGCCCTGAGCAGGCGGGGTGCCGTCGGCGGGGTGGCTCCGTGGAGCCGCCCCGCCGACCCCAACTCGTTAGGTAAGCTCACGAGTGTGGTGAGCGGCGGCGATCTCCGGTGAGCGAGGTCGACAGCACCCACCCGCAGAACGGGCGCGGCAGCGTCTTCGCCGCTCTCAAGGTCCGCAACTACCGCCTCTTCGCCTCCGGCCAGGTCGTCTCGCTGGTCGGCACCTGGATGCAGCGGGTCGCCCAGGACTGGCTCGTCCTCGAGCTCTCCGGCGGCAGCCCCGTCGCCCTCGGCGTCGCCGCGGCCCTCCAGTTCGGCCCGACCCTGTTGCTGAGCCTGTGGGGCGGCTCGATCGCCGACCGCTACGACAAGCGCCGTCTGCTCATGGGCCTGCAGGTCGCCATGGGCGCGTGCGCCCTCGTGCTCGGCCTGCTCGACGTGACGGGCCTGGTGACGATCGCCCAGGTCTACGTGCTGTGCGTGCTGCTGGGCTGCTTCTCGGCGCTCGACGGGCCGGTGCGCCAGTCGTTCGCCGGCGAGATGGTCGGCTCCGGCGCGCTGGCGAACGCCGTCGCGCTGAACTCGATGACGTTCAACACCGCGCGCGTTCTGGGCCCGGCTGTCGGCGGCCTGCTCATCGCCGGGGTCGGCACCGGCTGGGTCTTCCTCCTCAACGCGGTCACGTTCGTCGCGGTGCTCATCGGCCTGCAGCGCATGCGACCGGCGGACATGTTCGCCTACGCGCGCGCCCCGCGGGAGCGCGGCGCCATCCGCTCCGGCCTGCGCGAGGTCCGGCGCCACCCCGACGTGGTGCTGCTGCTCGTGCTGGTCTTCTTCGTCTCGACGCTCGGCATCAACTTCTTCGTGACGCTGGCCATCGTCGCCCGCAACGTGTTCGGCCGCGGTGCCGAGTCCTACGGCCTGCTGACCTCGTCGCTCGCCGTCGGCTGCCTGCTCGGCGCGTTCGCCGCCGCCCGCCGGGTGGGACGCCCGCGCCTGCGGACGGTGATCGTCGCGGCGGTCGTGTTCGGTGCCTGCGAGGCCGCCGCCGGGCTGATGCCGAACTACGCGCTGGTCGCGCTGCTGCTCGTGCCCACGGGCGCGGCGCAGCTGCTGTTCACGAGCGCCGCCAACGCCGCGGTGCAGCTCGGCGTCGACGAGCAGGTCCGCGGCCGGGTCATGGGCCTGTGGATGGTCGTGCTGCTCGGCGGCACCCCGGTCGGCGGGCCCGCGCTCGGGTGGCTCGCCGAGGAGCTCGGCGGGCGCGCGCCGCTGGTGCTCGGCGGCGCCGCGTCGGTCGTCGCCGCGGTGGTCGTCGCCGGGGTGTGGCTGGTCCTGCAGCGCCGGCGGCGTCAGTCGAGCGGCCAGTCGTGCACGGGCACGTTGGCCTCCATGCCGTCGAGGTAGCGCTTCATCATCTCCATGACGGCGTTGCCCCGGTCCAGCCCGCGGCGCTCGGCCGCGGCGACGGCGCGGACCTGCCAGGTGGCGCCGGTGGACCGGCGCACGCAGCGCTGCTCGATGACCGAGAGGTAGCGGTCGGCGGCCCCCGAGTCGACGCCCCACGCCGCCAGCCCCTCCTGGGCCAGCGGGAGCATGCGGCGCAGCACGAGCTCGTCGGCGCGCACGGTGCCGATGCCCGGCCAGTACAGGGCGGCCTCGATGCCGTGCCGCGCGCCCGCGGTGAAGTTCGCCTCGGCCGCGTCGAACGACATCAGCTGCCACGGCGGGCGGTCGGACTCGGCGAGGGCCCGGATCACGCCGTAGAAGAACATCGCGTTGGCCACCGCGTCGACGGCGGTCGGCCCGGCGGGCAGCACCCGGTTCTCCAGGCGCAGGTGCGCGACGCCGTCGGCGACGTCGTACACCGGCCGGTTCCAGCGCCACACCGTGCCGTTGTGCAGCCGCAGCTCCTGCAGGCTCGGGGGGCGCCCGGCGTCGAGCTCGGCGAACGGGTCCTCGTCCTCGGCCAGGGGCAGCAGCGCGCCGAAGTAGCGGACGTTCTCCTCGAACAGGTCGTACGCCGACTGGGCCCAGCGGTCGCCGAACCACACCCGCGGGCGGACGCCCTGGTTGCGCAGCTCGACGGGCCGGGTGTCGACGGCCTGGGTGAACAGCGGGATCCGGGTCTCGGCCCAGAGCCGGCGGCCCAGCAGGAACGGCGAGTTCGCCGCGAGCGCCACCTGCAGCCCGGCGATCGCCTGCGCGGCGTTCCAGTAGGCCGGGAAGAGGTCCGGGGTGAGCTGGAGGTGCAGCTGCAGCGACGTGCAGGCCGCCTCGGGGGCGATCGAGTCGACGTCGAGCACGAGGTGCTCGGCGGGCCCGCCGTCGGTGGGGCCGTGGCGCGAGGCGGGCGGCTCGGTGATGTCGAGGCGGAAGGGTTCGCCGCGCGCGGTGAGCATCTGCCGGTTGAGCAGCGCGTACCGGGGGTCCTCGGTGAGCTGGTCGGACGCGAGGTGCTCGGCGGCGAGCGTGGGCAGGATGCCGATCGTCACCGCCCGGGCGCCGAGGTCACGCGCGCAGTCGCCGGCCGACCAGGTCGCGTCCAGCATGTCCTGCTCGAGGTCGCGGGCCGTCGCGCCGGGCAGCAGCCGCGGCGGGAGGTTGATCTCCAGGTTCCAGCGGCCCAGCTCCGAGGTCAGCACGTCGGAGGCGGAGCGGTCGAGCACGGCGTGGTTGAGCATCGCCGGGCGCATGTCCTCGTCGACCAGGGCGAGCTCGATCTCGACGCCCGTGCTGGGCTCGGCGGCGGCGAAGCGACCCTCGGTCACCATCGTCCCGAAGGCCTCGAGGCACCGGTGGATCCGGTGCCGGTAGCGAGCCTGGTCCGAGGCGGTGAAGAGGGTGGCGGTGAGGTGCTGGCCCATTACCCGCCCGGCTCCCGTCCACGATCCGACAACCACCGCGTCCCGCCACGATCGGCGGCACACGGCACCTCACGCGCACCCCGACGAGCGGCCACGCTGACACAGCCCGCGGGATGACGCCACCCGCCGACACCGTCCGCCCGCGGAAAGCGTCCGTTCAGCGTAGGGCACCGCGGAGGCCGACCGCTGGCCGCCGGGGAGTGACCTCTGATCCGTCGACGCCGAGGGTCAGTTCGTCCTGGCGTCAGCCGCTTCGCCCGAAGTCCTCGGGCGAGATGTTGTCGAGGAACGCGCGGAAGCGGTCGACCTCGTCCTCGTCGCTGCTCGAGCCCGCGGCGGCCCCCGACGCCTCCTCGCCCTCGTCGTCCTCGACGACCACCCCGGCGTCGGTCAGGACGCCCTCGGTGGCGTGGATCGGCACGTCGGCGTGCAGGGCGATCGCGATCGAGTCGCTGGGCCGCGCGGAGACGCGCAGCCCCCGGTCGAACACCAGGTCCGCGTAGAACGTGCCGCCGCGCACCTCGGTGATCTCGATGCGCTCCAGGCGGCGGCCCAGCGCGGAGACCACGTCGGAGATCAGCACGTGGGTCAGCGGGCGCTCGGGCAGGCGGCCCTGCTGCTCGAGGGCGATCGCCTCGGCCTCGGCCAGCCCGATCCAGATCTGCAGGCAGCGCTTGCCGTCGGTCTCCTGCAGCAGCACCACCGGGTGTCGGCTCTCGCCCGAGCCCGACGATCCGCCCTGTTGCGTCGCGTCGTCGACGGCCAGGACCCCGACCACCCGCATCTCGCTCACGACCCCAGCCTCCCACGTTCCCGGGCCCCGCCGGAGGGTTGCGTTCCGCTCGTCTCCGTCGGCCACCGGCCTCGGCGTCAGTCCACCGGATGCCCGGCCGGGGGCCGGCGACACCTGGCGCCGGGCGACGGCCCGGGTCGCCGGGTCCGGACCCCGCCGTCGCGGTCTGGAACGATACGCACGTGGCGCGTGTGGTGGAGGTCGGTGACGCGGCCGACCCGCGTCTCGACGACTTCCGCGACCTCGCGCGCGCCGACCGCCGTCCCGACCGCCCGGGCGGACGGGGCCTCGTGCTCGCCGAGGGCACCGTCGTCGTGCGGCGCCTGCTGGCCTCGCCGTACCCGCCGCGGGCCCTGCTCGGCGTGGCCCGCCGGGTCGACGACCTGACGCCCGACCTGGCCGGGGTCGACGTGCCCGCCTACGTCACGGACGCCGACACCATGGCGCACGTGGTCGGCTTCCACCTCAACCGGGGGGTGCTCGCGAGCGCCGACCGCGCCCCGGTGCCCGACCTCGCCAGGCTGCTCGACGGCGCCCGCCGCGTCGCGGTGCTCGAGGGCGTCAACGACCACGAGAACCTGGGCTCTCTGTTCCGCAACGCCGCAGCGCTCGGCGTCGACGCGGTGATCGTCGGGCCGGGGTGCGCCGACCCGCTCTACCGGCGCAGCGTGCGCGTCTCGATGGGGCACGTGCTGCGCGTCCCCTTCGCGACCGCGGATCTGGGCGCGGCGGTGGCCGCGCTGCGGGCCGCGGGGTTCGTCCTCGGGGCCCTGACGCCCGGCGGCGACCCGGCGGCGCTGGCCGGGCTCGCGGAGCGGGAGCGGGTGGCGCTGCTGCTCGGGGCCGAGGGCCCGGGCCTGTCCGACGAGGCGCTGGAGCTCGTCGACGTCCGGGTCCGCATCCCGATGTCCGGCGACGTCGACTCCCTCAACGTCGCCACCGCGGCCGCCGTCGCCTTCCACGCCACCGCGGGCGCCCTCGTCGCCGGGGGGCCGCGGTGAGGGTCGTGGAGGTGCGCGCCGAGCACGGGCAGGCGCTGGTCGCCGGGGTGGTGCTCGCGGAGCCCGGTCCGGGTGGGGGCGAGGTCCGGACCTGGGGCCTGCCGCCGGACCTCGTCGACGCGCTGCGGGAGTGGGCGCGGGTGGCGGCGACTGCCGGTGTCGGTGTGGGGGGCGTCGGCGCCGGCCCGTCGCGCGACCCGTCCGCCGACGCGATCAGCCGCCGCGGCCGCCAGCTCGCCGCACGGCTCTCGGTGGAGCTCGCCGCGCCCGTCGACTACCGCGACCCGGTCACGGGCCACCGCGTGGCGCTGCGCGGCGTCACGCGCACCCCGCACCCGCCGCCGGTGCCGCCGCTGCCCCGCAACGGCAACGGTCACGGCGAGGGCGCGCCGGCGCCCGGGCCGGTCGCCGAGGAGGCCGAGCTCACCGCGGTCACGGCGGCCGCCGAGCCGACGCCCTGGGGCGTGGGGCTGACCCTCGCCGTGCTGGTCGCCGGCGTCGTGCTGCTGGCCAACCTCGCCCTCGCCGCGCCGCTGATCACCGGGCTCGGGCCGATCGGGCTGGCCGTCGACGCGGCCGTGGTCGCGGGCCTGGTGCCGGCGCTGTGGCTCAACCGCCACGTCCCGACGTGGCGCTGGGCGGTCCACGGCACGTTCGCGGGCACCGGGCTCGCGCTGGTGTTCCTGGCGGTGGCCGCCTTCTAGATCAGCTGCGCGGCGAGCGCGTGCCGAGCAGGACGTCCTCCCACGACGGGACGATCGGGTGCGAGCGCTTGCCGCGCCGCGGGCCCTCGCTCGTCTCGGGGCTCTCGGCGGGCTGCTCGGCGGTCTCGCTGCGCGGCGTCGGCACCTGGTCGTCCGCGACGGCCGGACCCGAGGCGGCCGGACCCGAGGCGGCCGGACCCGGCACGGCCGGCCCCGGCACGGCGGGCACCGTCCGGCGCTCGCCCCGGGGGGAGCCACGGCGGGCCGCGCCGCGGTCGGACCGGCGCGGGGCCGAGGTGCCGTTCGCGGTGTGCGACGAGGGGGCCGCGCCGCGGCGGGCGGGCGCGGTGTCGCCGGAGACGGCCAGGGCGGGCGTCTCCTCGATCACCTCGGGGGTCGTGGGCTCCGTCGGGGTGGGCTCGGGGGCCGTGGCGTCGACGCGGCGCGGGCCGCCGCCGACCGGCTCGCGGCCGAGCAGCTCGCGGGCGGGGTCGTCGCGCGGGTCGACGGTGCCGCCGGAGCTCCCGGGGCGGAAGGACCAGCGGGCGACGTTGTCCGACCGCCCGGCCTGCCAGGACAGGGTCACGACCCACTGGGCGTCGTCGCCCTTGTGGGCGTCCCAGCGCGCGTCGTCGAGGTCCTGCCCGCGGGCGACGAACGTCGCGGAGACGATCTCGCCGAGCGTGCGCCCGTCGGTGCGCGTGGGGTCGGTGGGCAGCACGGGGTGCGCGCGCCGGGCGATCTCGGCGACCCGGGCGCGCTCGAGCAGCACCGGGTAGGCGAACCGCTCGACGTGCGAGACGCTGACGCCCGCCGCCGACGCGACCTCGTCGACGGACTCGCCGGCGCGCACGCGCGCCTGGATGTCGCGGGGACGCAGGGGGCTCGAGACCTCGATCTCCATCTGACCGAGGCGCCGCACGTCACCACGGGCGGCGGCCCGCAGCCGCTCGTCGCCCGAGACGGTGAAGCGCTCGTGGCGGATCGGGTCCTCGAGGATCACCGTCTCGTGGTCGTCACCCAGGCCGACGACGCGCAGCTGACGCATCAGGCCTCCCCGTCGGCTCGCGGCCCTCGCCCCGCAGGTCCGGTGGGGCGAAGTGCTCGCCCACCGACGCTAGGCGACCGTTCTCCTCGGACGAGGGAGGCGCGCCGCCCGTGTCGCGCGTCGCGGTGGACACACGACACGGGCGAGACGTTCCCCGGGCCACGGTGCTGACCCGTTCAGACCAGCGTGGTCACTTCTGGCGTTCGGCGACCCAGTCGATGCAGCGGGTCAGCGCGGTGACGTCGTCCGGCTCGACCGCCGGGAACATGCCGACGCGCAGCTGGTTGCGCCCGAGCTTGCGGTAGGGCTCGGTGTCGACCACGCCGTTGGCGCGCAGGGTCGCGGCGATCGCCGCGGCGTCGATGTTCTCGTCGAAGTCGATCGTGCCGACGACCTGCGAGCGGTGGGCGGGGTCGGTGACGAACGGCGTCGCGAACGACGACTTCTCGGCCCACCGGTAGAGCCGGTCCGAGGAGTCCTTGGTGCGCCCGGTCGCCCAGTCCAGGCCGCCCCCGGCGTTCATCCACTCGATCTGGTCGGCGAGCAGCAGCAGCGTCGCCACCGCCGGGGTGTTGTAGGTCTGGTCCTTGCGGGAGTTGTCGAGCGCCGTCGACAGCGAGAGGAACTCGGGGATCCAGCGCCCGCCCGGCTTGTCGGCGTCGATCTGCTCGACGCGCTCGAGCGCGGCCGGCGACATGATCGCGATCCAGAGCCCGCCGTCGGAGGCGAAGCACTTCTGGGGCGCGAAGTAGTAGACGTCGGACTCGCTGATCTGGACGGGGAGCCCGCCGGCGCCGGACGTCGCGTCGATCGCGACGAGCGCGTCGCCCGAGCCGCTGGGCCGGGAGACGGGGACGACGACGCCGGTCGAGGTCTCGTTGTGGGCCCAGCCGATGAGGTCGGCGCTCGGGTCGGAGGTCGGCTCCGGGGCGCTGCCCGGGTCGGCGGAGACGACGATCGGGTCGGCGAGGAACGGCGCGCCCTTGGTCACGGACGCGAACTTCGAGGAGAACTCGCCGAAGGTCAGGTGCAGGCTGCGCTCGCGCACCAGGCCGGACGCCGCGGCGTCCCAGAACGCGGTGGTGCCGCCGACCCCGAGCACGACCTCGTAGCCGTCGGGGATCGAGAACAGGTCGCGCAGCCCGGAGCGCACGCGCCCGACGATCGACTTGACCGGCTTCTGGCGGTGCGACGTCCCCATCACGTCGGCGCTCTCGGCGATGTGGGCGAGCTGCTCGGGGCGCACCTTCGAGGGGCCGCACCCGAACCGCCCGTCACCGGGCAGGAGCTCGGCGGGAATCTGCAGCGTGTCGGTCGAGGTGGTCACCGACCCATCTTCCCAGCGTGCCCGCCCCGATGCTGTCGCCTGGGCCACGTCCCGGGTGTTCCAGCCTGGCGGCCACGCTCGCGTTGAACGTCAGGAAAGCCCCCACGATCATATGGGCACCCGGGCGTCGAGCAGCAGGAACGCCGGCTCCGCGTCGAGGCGCGCGAAGGCCTCGGGGTGCGACCGCGCCATCGCCGGAACGGGGCGGGGTTCGACGAGACCGGCGAGGACGAACCCGGCGCCGGTGATCCAACCGGTCATCCGGCCGAGCGGGTGGTGCCAGAAGCGCACGACCGCCTCGCCCGTCCATCGACCAGCGTTCCGCGAGCCGGTGGCTCTCCAGGTACGGGCCGTGCGGCTCGGGCGACCGCACCTGCGCGTCGGCGAAGGGGTGATGCACCGACGCGACGAGCCGCGAGCAACCTCACCCACCTCGCGGGCCGGACCGGGTGCACCAGGGTGCCCGTGACCTCGGAGCGGCGGAGTGCCGCCCACGCCGCGCATGATCAGGAGTGCCCTCACGCACCTCGCCGGCCGGGACAGGTGCACCACGTCGCCCGTGATCACACGGACGACGGACGCCCCGCCCACCCCTTTCGCTCAGGCCGTCCGCGCCACCGTCTCGACCGCCCGCGGACCCGGCCCGATGTACTGCGCCGACGGCCGCACGAGGCGCCCGGTGCGGCGCTGCTCGAGCACGTGCGCCGCCCAGCCCGCCGTGCGCGCGCACGTGAACATCGCCGGCATCATCGGCGCCGGCACGCCCGCGAGGTCGAGCATCACGGCGGCCCAGAACTCGACGTTGGTCTCGATCGCGCGGTCCGGACGCCGCTCGCGCAGCGCCGCCAGCGCGGCCGCCTCCAGGGCCGCCGCCGCCTCGTACCGCGGCGCCCCGAGATCGCGGGCCACCCGGCGCAGCACGCGGGCCCGTGGGTCCTCGGCGCGGTAGACCCGGTGGCCGAAGCCCATGAGCCGCTCGGAACGGTCGAGGATCCCGCGCACGACGGCCTCGGCGTCCCCGGTCCGCTCGACCTCGGCGATCATCGGCAGCACGCGCGCCGGGGCGCCGCCGTGCAGCGGGCCGGACATCGCGCCGACCGCCGCGGACAGCGCCGCCGCCGCGTCCGCGCCGGTCGAGGCGACGACGCGGGCGGTGAAGGTCGACGCGTTGAGCCCGTGCTCGGCGGCCGAGACCCAGTAGGCGTCGAGCGCGCGCACGTGGGTCGGGTCGGCCTCGCCGCGCCAGCGGACCAGGAACCGCTCCACCGGGTCGTCGATCGGGTCCAGCACCGTCGCCGGCACCGTCGGGAGCTCCGCCCCGCGCGCCGAGCGCGCCACCAGGGCCAGCGCCGCGGCCGCCCCGCGGGCGAGGTCGTCGCGGGCGCGCTCCGGGGTGGCGTCGAGCAGCGGCGGCAGCGTCCACCGCGCACCGAGCAGGGCGAGCCCGGCCTGGGCGTCGACCCGGACGTCGCCGCTGAACGGCGGCTCGAGCCCCGGCTCCTCGCGCGGCAGCGGGCGGCCGAGCCCACCGTCGACGAGCAGCCCGAAGACGTCGCCGAAGCCGACGGAGCCGACCAGGTCCTCGATGTCGACGCCGCGGTAGCGCAGCGCGCCGCCGTCGCGGTCGGGCTCGGCGATCTCGGTGCGGAAGGCGACGACGCCCTCGAGGCCCGGCGAGAATCCCGGGGGGACGGCAGCACTCACGGGGACCTCCTCGCGACGCGGCGCGGGGCCCCGGTCCGGGGCCCCGTCGCCCACCTCGGCGCGCACCCCGCCCGGGTACCGGCGGCGCTGCGAGCCGATCCGAACGGTGCTCCGCGCCACGGCCGAGGGGCAACGGAGCGGTCTGTGTCCCTGCTCACGTGGTGTGCACCCCGTCGTCGCCTACGGTGCGGCGCGTGGCGGAACGGAGCACGGGCCTGCCGGGCATGCGCGAGGACTACCGGTCGGCGACGCTCGACGTCGCGGACCTGGCCCCGACGTGGCACGAGCAGTTGCTCGCCTGGATCGGCGAGGCCCGGGACGCGGGCCTGCCCGACGCCAACGCGATGGTCCTGGCCACCGGCGACGACGAGCACCGCCTGACCACCCGCACGGTGCTGGCGAAGGACGTCGACGCCCACGGCGTCACGTTCTTCACCAACTACACCTCGGAGAAGAGCCACCAGCTGCGCCAGACGCGGCAGGCGTCGGCGACGTTCCCGTGGATCGCGCTGCAGCGCCAGGCCACGGTCATCGGTACCGTCGAGCTGCTGCCCCGCGAGGACACCGCGGAGTACTGGCGCACCCGCCCGCGCGGCTCGCAGCTCGGCGCGTGGGCGTCGCCGCAGTCCGGCGTGCTGCGTGACCGGGCGGCCCTCGAGGAGCTCCTCGCGTCCGTCACCGAGCGCTTCGCCGACGACGCGGAGATCCCCCCGCCGCCGCACTGGGGCGGCTGGCGGATCGTCCCCACGCACGTCGAGTTCTGGCAGGGCCGCAGCGACCGCCTGCACGACCGGCTGCGGTTCCGGCGCACCGATCAGGCCTGGGTCGTGGAGCGCCTCGCGCCGTAGGAGCGCAGGATCGTCGCCGTGCCACGCACGGGACGCGGCTTCCTCGCCGACACCACACCGCTCCGCACCCCGGCGTTCAAGCGCCTCTGGATCGCGGCGATCGTCACGGTCGTCGGCGCCCAGCTCACCGTCGTGGCGGTGCCGACGCAGCTCTACCAGCTCACGGGGTCGTCGGCGTGGGTCGGCCTGGTCGGCTTGTTCGGCCTCGTCCCGCTGATCGTCTTCGGGCTCTGGGGCGGCGCGATCGCCGACGCCGTCGACCGGCGCGGCCTGCTGGTGTTCACCGGCACGGGCATCGCGATCACGTCGGCCCTGCTCGGCGTGGTCTCCGTCACGAACATCGGCGGCCCGTGGACGATCCTGACGCTCTACGCGGTCCAGACCGCGTTCCTGGCGATCAACCAGCCCACCCGTGCCGCGGTGCTGCCCCGGATCCTGCCCAACGACCAGCTGCCGGCGGCGAACACGCTGCTCTTCACGGTGAACCAGGTCGGCGCGATCGCGGGCCCGCTGCTCGCGGGCGTCGTCCTGACCTTCAGCTCGGTCGGGATCCTCTACTTCGTCGACACCGCCTGCCTGGCGGCCGCGATCTGGGCGGCCTTCAACCTGCCGCGCCTGCCGGTCGGCGACGGACCGGGCGGGGTGCGCGGCGCGTTCGCGGCGGTGCGGCGCAGCGCCGGGTTCGCCGACGTGGTGGCCGGCTTCCGCTACATCGCGACCAGCCAGGTGCTGCTCGTGTCGTTCCTCGTCGACATCGTGGCGATGGCGGTCGGGATGCCCCGCGCGGTGTTCCCGGAGGCCGCCGAGCGGGTGTTCGGCGACCCGCCCGGCGGCGGCTTCGCGCTCGGCGCGCTGTTCGCCTCGATCGCGATCGGCGCGACGCTCGGCGGGCTGTTCTCCGGGCGCCTGCACGGCATCCGGCGCCAGGGCGTCGCCGTGACGGTGGCGATCTGCGTGTGGGGGCTCGGCGTCGCGCTGTCCGGGCTGACGTCGATGCTGTGGCTCGCGGTGACGCTGCTCGCGGTCGCGGGCGCCGCCGACCTGGTCAGCGCGGTGTTCCGGCAGACGATGCTGCAGGTCGTCGCCACCGACCAGATGCGCGGCCGGATGCAGGGCGTGTTCACGGTCGTCGTCGCCGGCGGGCCGCGCATCGGCGACCTCTGGCACGGCCCGGCCGCCGACGCGTGGGGGACGGGCGCCGCGACCTTCGTCGGCGGCATCGGGGTCATCGTGCTGACCGTGCTGGTGGTCGCGATCTTCCCGGTCTTCTGGCGCTACCGGGCGCCGGTGGCCGGCGACGTGCCCTCGACCGAGCCCTCGGGCGACGCCGCCTCGGCCGACCCGCCCGAGCGGCCGGGGAACGTCTCGCGCGACGACTGATCCGACGGCCCCGGCGAGCTCCCGTGCGGGAAGCCGAGGCCGTGCTGCGGCACCTCGGGCGAGGCGGAGTCCAGCGGCACGGCCGGCGAGCGCACGAGCCCCAGCTGCGCGGTCTGGCGGGGCAGCAGCGCCTCCATCAGCCAGTCGACCGCGGTGCGCACGCGGTTGCCCGGCATCGACATCAGGTGGTAGCCGCGGGCGACGACGTGGGCGGGTGTGCCGGTGAGCTTGACGCCGAGCGGGTTGGCCGCCGCGTCGAACCCGCCGAGGTCGACGACGAAGCCCAGGTCGCGGTGCTTGTAGGCGCGCATGCGGCCGTGGCCGAGCGACGCGGCGACGTTGCGCCCGGCGAGGCGGCCCTGGCGCTCGGCGTGCTGGGCGGTCATCGCGGTGTACTCGCCGGGACGCGCGCGGTCGGGGACCGCGGCGGCGTCGCCGCAGGCGAACACGTGCGGGTGCCCGGGGACGCGCAGGTGGGTGTCGGCGACGATCCGGCCCTGCTCGACCTCGACGCCGAGGTCGTCGATGAGCGGGTCGGGGCGCACGCCGACGCACCACAGCAGCGTGCGGGTCGGGATGTGCTCGCCGGAGGAGCTCAGGCGCACCCCGTCCCCGGTGGCCTCCTCGACCTGCTCCTGGGTGCGCACGTCGACCCCGCGCTCGCGCAGGACCCGGTCGGCGTTGCGGCCCAGGTGCTCGTCGAGCCCGGACAGGACGTCGCCGCGGCTGACCAGCACCCAGCGCGGCACCTCCGTGAGCCCCCGGCTCGCCGCGAGCTCCTTGGTGAACAGGAAGCCCTGGGCCGTGACCTCGGTGCCCGTGTAGCCCCCGCCGACCACGACGACGGTCAGGCGCGCCTCCCGCTCCTCGGGGTCGTCGCACATGGCCGCGAGCTCGACCTGGCGGATCAGGTGGTCGCGCAGGTAGAGCGCCTCGGGCACGCCGCGGAAGCCCTGCGCGTACTCGGTGACGCCGGGCACCGGCAGCACCTTGTGCACGCTGCCCGCCGCGATGACGAGCCGGTCGAACGTCGTCTCGTGGTGGACGCCCTCGGGGTCGAGCCAGCCGATGCGGTGCCCCTCGAGGTCCAGCTCGTCGACCTCGCCCGGCGCGTGCCGCACGCAGGCCGGCAGCGCGGCGGCGAGGGCCACCGAGATGCGGCGGGGCTCGAGGATGCCGGCGGCCACCTCGGGCAGCAGGGGCAGGTAGAGGAAGTAGTTGGTCGGGCTGACGAGGACGATCTCGACCGCGTCGCCCATCCGCCGCGCGAGCGATCGCGCCGCCTGGAAGCCGGCGAACCCGCCGCCGACCACGACGACCCTCGGCGTGCCGGACGGGGTGCCCTCGTCGCTCGTCATGTCCGGTTCAGTGACCGCTCGGGCCGGGTGACGAAACCCCTCGCGCAAGGACGCAAACCGATCGTCACACCGCTAGCGTGTGCCGCCGTGCACCCGACCGGCGAGCAGTTCGACCTCGTCAGCGGGCCGACCCGCGCCGTCGTCACCGAGGTCGGCGCCGGCCTCCGTGCGCTGGACGTCGACGGCCGGGCCCGCGTGGAGACCTTCGACGTCTCCGAGGCCCCGCCGATGGGCGCCGGCGGCGTCCTCGTGCCGTGGCCCAACCGGATCGCCGGCGGCGCCTTCTCCTGGCGTGGCCGCGAGTACCACCTCGAGGTCACCGAGGCCGCCCGCGGCAACGCGATCCACGGCCTGCTGCGGCGCCGCCCGTGGACGGTGGTCGAGCGCGCCGAGGACTCCGTGCGGCTCGCGGCCGACGTCGACGCGGCCTCCGGCTGGCCCGGCCCGCTGCACGTCGAGACCACCTACACCGTCTCGCCGACCGGGCTCGCCGTCACCCACGCGCTGACCAACACCGGCGACGGCGACGTCCCCGCAGGCGTCGGCACCCACCCCTACGTGCGCGCCGGCGACGCCGCGCCCGCCGACTGCACCCTCACGGTCGCCGCCGACCGGGTCGTCGACACCGACGAGCACATGATCCCGACCGGCGTCCGCGCGGTGACCCCCGACGAGGACCTTCGCGAGGGCCGGCGCGTCGGCGACCTCGCCCTCGACACCTGCTTCGGCGCCGACCCGGGCGCGGACGGGACGCTCGGCGTGCTCACCGCGCCCGACGGGCGGGCCACCGCGCTGTGGGGCGACGCGAGCTTCCGGTGGGTCATGGTCTTCACCCCCGACGACCTCGGGGGCCGGGGCCGCGCGGTGGCCGTCGAGCCGATGACGTGCCCGGCCGACGCGGCGAACTCGGGCACGGACCTGCACGTCGTCGCGCCGGGCGAGACGTGGACGGTGCGATGGGGGATCCGGGACGCGGAGCCTGCCGGAGCCGGACCATCGGGGGAGGCGAGATGACCGGACGCATCGTGGTCGGCGGCGAAGCGCTCGTCGACCTGGTCCCCACGGGCGACGGGCACCCGGACGACCCCGCGCTGACCGCGCTCGCGCCGCGCCTCGGCGGCGGCCCGTTCAACACCGCCGTCGGGCTCGGGCGGCTCGGGGTGCCGACGACGATGCTCACGAGGCTCTCGACCGACGCCTTCGGCGACGCGCTGGTCCGCCGCCTCGAGGCCAACCACGTCGACACCGCGCTCGTGCAGCGCGGGCCCGAGCCGTCGACGCTCGCCGTGGTCACGCTCGACGCGGCGGGCGCGGCCCGCTACTCGTTCCACGTCTCGGGCAGCGCCGACCGGCTCGTCACCGACCCGGGGGAGCTGCCCGCCGACACGGCCGCGATCGCCGTCGGCACCCTGTCGCTGGTGCTCGAGCCCGGCGCGTCGCGCTACGCCGAGCTCGCGGTCCGGGAGGCCGAGCGGGGGCGGCTCGTGAGCCTCGACCCCAACCTGCGGCCCGGGCTCGTCGACGACCCCGACGCCGTCGTGGCCCGCCTCGACCGGATCGCGCGGGTGGCGGGGCTGGTCAAGCTCTCCGACGAGGACGCCGAGCGCTGGGGACGCAGCCCCGAGGACGTGCTCGACGCCGGGGCCGGGGCGGTCGTCCTGACCCGCGGCTCCTCGGGCCTCGCCGCCTACACGCGCAGCGCCGGGGTGGTCACGGTGCCCGCCCAGAGCGTGGGGCCGCTGGTCGACACCATCGGGGCCGGCGACAGCGTCCACGGCGCGCTGCTGGGCTGGCTCGCCGACCACGACGCGCTCGACCGGGAGACCGTGGCCGGCCTGGACGCCGACGGCTGGGCGTCGGCGCTGGCCTTCGCCGCCCGCGCCGCGGCGTGGACCGTCTCCCGGGCCGGCGCGGAGCCGCCGTGGCGCCATGAACTCGCAGGTCCGTAACACGGTTGTCACAGAGTGACACGTCCCACGGGACGCGCGTGAGCCGCTCGTGCTGCGTGGCGGACCTCGCGGGCGCTACGGTTCGCGCTCGTACTACCCCCCACTGCTGCGGGAGCGCGCCGCGGGACACCCCCGGCGGCCGGGCGGCCCGGCACCTCGCTCGCCGAGCCGGCGCCGTCGCCCTCCCGCTCACGAACGAGCGCGAGAGGACCGACTGCCGATGGCCAGCGAGGATTCCGAGAAGCGCACCGCCACGCTGTCGTACCCGGGCGGCGAGCACACGATGGAGATCGTGGAGGCGACCGAGGGCTCCTCGGGCATCTCCCTCGGGAAGATGCTCGGCGAGACGGGCTTGATCACTCTCGACCCGGGCTTCGTGAACACCGGGGCGTGCCGCTCCGACATCACCTACATCGACGGTGACGCGGGCATCCTGCGCTACCGCGGCTACCCCATCGAGGAGCTGGCCAAGAACTCGACGTTCGTCGAGACCAGCTACCTGCTGATGTACGGCGAGCTGCCCAACCAGCAGCAGCTCGCGACGTTCACCGACCAGATCCAGCGGCACACGATGCTGCACGAGGACCTGAAGAAGTTCTTCGACGGCTTCCCGAAGGACGCGCACCCGATGCCGGTGCTGTCGTCGGCGGTGTCGGCGCTGTCGACCTTCTACCAATCCGCCCTCGACCCGTTCGACGAGCCGAACGTCGACCTGTCCAGCGTCCGCCTGCTGGCCAAGGTCCCGACGATCGCGGCCTACGCCTACAAGAACTCGATCGGCCAGCCGTTCCTCTACCCGGACAACAACCTGGGGCTGGTCGAGAACTTCCTGCGCCTGACGTTCGGGCTCCCGGCGGAGAACTACGAGATCGACCCCGACGTCGCCAAGGCGCTGGACATGCTGCTGATCCTGCACGCCGACCACGAGCAGAACTGCTCGACGTCGACGGTGCGGATGGTCGGCTCCGCCCAGGCCAACCTGTTCGCCTCGATCTCGGCGGGCATCAACGCCCTGTTCGGCCCGCTGCACGGCGGCGCCAACGCCGCGGTCCTCACGATGCTCGAGGGCATCCGCGACAACGAGGGCAACGCCGACGAGTTCGTCAAGAAGGTCAAGAACAAGGAGCCCGGCGTCCGGCTCATGGGCTTCGGGCACCGGGTCTACAAGAACTACGACCCGCGCGCCGCGATCGTGCGCGACACCGCCCGCGGCATCATCGAGAAGCTCGGCGGCGGCGACGAGATGCTCGACATCGCCATGAAGCTCGAGGAGTACGCGCTCCACGACGACTACTTCGTCGAGCGCAAGCTCTACCCGAACGTCGACTTCTACACCGGCCTGATCTACCAGGCGATGGGCTTCCCGACCGAGATGTTCACGGTCCTCTTCGCCATCGGGCGCCTCCCGGGCTGGATCGCCCACTGGCGCGAGATGATCGACGACCCGGACACCCGCATCGGGCGCCCGCGCCAGGTCTACACCGGGCCCACGGAGCGCTCCTACGTGAGCATGGACCAGCGCTAGGTCCTCGCCGATGTCGCGTGTCCCGCTCGGCTCCGGGTGGGACAGCGACGCCGTCCTGGTCGACGGGCGGTGGGTCGAGCGCACCGCGCGCCGGCCCGCCGCCGGGGCCGGGCTGGAGCGCGAGGTGCGTCTCCTGCCGTGGCTGGCCCGGCGCCTGCCGGTGGCGGTGCCCGAGCCACGGCTCGTCGGCCGGTCGCCGGTCACGGTGCGGCACGCACTGCTGCGGGGCGAGGCCCTCGACGCGCCGCGGCCCGCCCAGGGCGCCACCCTCGGGACGTTCCTGCGTGCCCTGCACGACGTGTCGCTCGAGGACGCCGTGGCTCGGGGGCTGCCCGGTCCCGCCACCACCCGCGGTTGGCGGGACCGCGCCTTCGCCCGTTTCGAGGCCGAGGTCGTGCCCCGCCTCGCCGACCCGGTCGCGCTGCGCGAGCGACTCGACCGGCTGCGGGACGCGCCGGCCGCGGTGGTCGTGCACGGCGACCTGCGCCCGGAGCACGTCCTCATCGAGGGCGGCCGGATCACCGGGGTGCTCGACTGGTCCGACGCGCGCGCCGGCGACCCGGCCAAGGACCTCGTGTGGCCGCTGCTGGAGACCCCGCCGGACGTCGCGGCCGCCGTCACCGCGGCGTACGGCGCCGACCTCACCGACCGCGCCCGGGACTGGCGCGCGGTCGGCCCCTGCTACGCCGTGGCCCACGGGCTCGACACCGGCGACGCCGCGCTGGTCCACGCGTCGCTGGAGCGCCTGGCCGCAGGATGACGCGGTCGGGGCGTAGGCGCGGCGCGCCGGGGTAGTCGGAACCCATGAGCGACGAGCGGGAGGACACCGCGATCGTCTGGTTCCGCCGCGACCTGCGGGTCCACGACCAGCCGATCTTCCTCGAGGCCGCGGCGCGGGCGAAGCGGTCGCTCGCGGTGTTCGTGCTGGATCCCCGGCTGCTCGAGCCGTCGGGGAAGGCGCGGCGGACGTTCCTGTTCCGCAGCCTGCGGGACCTCGATGAGTCCCTCGGCGGACGGCTGCTCGTCGTGAAGGGCGACCCCGCCGAGGCGATCCCGAAGCTCGCGCGGGCCGTGGGGGCGGGCAGCGTGCACGTGGCCGCCGACTTCGGCCCCTACGGCCGCGAGCGCGACGAGGCCGTCGAGAAGGCCCTCGACGGCGTCGAGCTCGTCCGCACCGGGTCGCCGTACGCCGTGGCGCCCGGACGGATCACCAAGTCCGACGGCGAGCCCTACAAGGTCTACACGCCGTTCAGCCGCGCGTGGACCCAGCACGGCTGGCGGGAGCCCGCCGACACCGACGCCTCGACCGTCGACTGGATGGACCCGGGGGAGAAGGACGGCGGCCCGCGGAAGGTGAAGATTCCCGACGACGAGGCCCCCGAGGCCGAGCTGCCCGCCGCCGGCGAGCAGGCCGCCCGCGACCAGTGGGCGGCGTTCGTCGACGAGCACCTCACCGACTACGACGACCTGCGCAACCGCCCCGACCGGCCGGCGACCTCGCGGATGTCGGTCTATCTCAAGTACGGCGTCGTGCACCCGCGCACGCTGCTCGCCGACCTCGGCGGCGAGGGCAAGGGCCCGACGTCCTTCCGCAACGAGATCTGCTTCCGCGACTTCTACGCCAGCGTGCTGTGGTTCTTCCCGCGCTCGGCGCGCGAGAACTTCGACACCAAGTTCGACCGGATCACGCTCGACTCCGGAGAGTCGGCGGACGAGAAGTTCCAGGCGTGGCAGGAGGGCCGCACCGGCTTCCCCGCCATCGACGCGGCGATGCGCCAGCTGCGCGGCGAGGCGTGGATGCACAACCGCATGCGCATGGCCGTGGCGTCGTTCCTCGTCAAGGACCTGCACCTGCCGTGGTGGCGCGGCGCGCGGCACTTCATGGAGCTGCTCGTCGACGGCGACCTCCCCTCCAACCAGCACGGCTGGCAGTGGGCCGCCGGCACGGGAACCGACGCCGCCCCGTACTTCCGCGTCTTCAACCCCGTGACCCAGGGGGAGCGCTTCGACCCCCAGGGCGACTACGTGCGCCGCTGGGTGCCCGAGCTGGCGGACGTGGAGGGGAAGAAGGTCCACCAGCCCTGGAAGCTCAACGAGCCGCCGGCGGACTACCCCGCCCCGATCGTCGACCACAAGGCGGAACGCCAGGAGGCGCTCGAGCGCTTCAACGCGCTCTGAGCGCCACGCCGGACACGTCCGGGTGATTCACGGAAGACCGGCTCACGCGGCCCGGTGCTCTCGCGAGATCTCCTCGTGCCGACCGATCGCAGGGTGCTCATCGCCGTCCTCGGGCTGCTGACCGCGGCCGTCTTCGCGGCGTCCGTCGCGGTGACCCTGAGCATGCGGGAGGCGACGGCCGTCCCCTCCCCGGCCGCGGCACCGGCTCCGCTGCCGGCGGCGACGACTCCGGCGTCGCCGGTCGTCGCCACGAGCACCCCGTCGACGACGCGGTCGACGACGACCACGGCGTCGCGGCGGACCACGACGAGCCGGACGGCCGTGTCGGCGGCCGAGTGCGACCGGATCGCGATGCGGTCCGACGTGTCGAACGCCGAGCTCCGCCCGTACCTGAGGTCGATCGGCTGCGACGACGCCGCCGACGGACTCCTGGTCGGCAGCGCGGACGGCGGCTCCGCCGCCACCGAGGACCCGGGCGAGTTCGCGCTCGCGGCGTGTACCGAGCAGACCGGCATGACCCGCGCCGAGTGCATCGCCGACTCCGCGGCGGGCAACGCGAACTGACCCGAGTGGGCCGCGAGGGTCTGGCATCGCGTCGGGTCCGCGCCGTGCCGGCCCACTCGGCACCGCGCGCGAACGACCGAAGGGCCCCTTCGCTCGGATAGATCGAGCGAAGGAGCCCTTCGGTCAGTCCAGGAGACGGTCGAGGGTCAGCCGATGAAGCCCTGCTGCTGCAGGAACTCGTTCGCGACCTGACCGGCGTCGCGGCCCTGCGACGAGATCTGCCCGTTGAGCTGGAGCATCACGTCGTCGGTGAGGCGCGGCGAGATCTGGTCGAAGACCTGGACGACGGCCGGGTTCCGGTCGACGACGTTCTTGCGGATCGTGTTCGACGCGTTGTACTTCGGGAAGAAGTTCTTGTCGTCGGCCAGCGACACGAGGTTCAGCGCCGGGATGCGGCCGTCGGTGGTGAACACCTCGCCGAACTTGCAGGGGTTGCCGTTGGCCGTGGCCTGGTAGATCGCGCCGGTGTCCAGCACGGTCAGCGCCGGCGGGGCGTCGTAGGGGACCGTCACGCCGTAGGTCTTCAGCAGGTTCGGCAGGCCGTCGTTGCGGCTGGCGAACTCGGCCTCGACGCAGGTCGTGGCCTGCGGGTTGCCGCTGTTGATGAAGTTGGCCCAGTCGGTGGTGGTGCGCAGGTTGTTCGCATCGGCGAAGGCCCGCGTCGTGGCGATCGCGTAGGTGTTGTTGAACGGCGTGGGGTTGGTCCACACGATCTGGTTGCGCTGCAGGTCCTGGTCGCGCACGGCGACGTACTGCTGCTGGGAGTCGGGGATCGGCGTGGTGTTGCCGAGGTTCGTGATCCACCCGGTGCCGGTGTACGACCAGCCCATGTCGATCTCGCCCGACAGCAGGGCCTGGCGGGCGGCGGCCGAGCCGGTGATGTTGCACCGGTCGTTGACGGCCGCGCCGACGGACTGCAGCGCGGCGACGCTCATCTTGCAGAGCAGCAGCTGCTCGTCGAACTCCTGGCCACCGACCGTGTAGGTCTGGCCGGCGAGGTTGATACCGCTGGCGGCGAGGCTGCCGCCCTGGGCCTGGGGCTGACCGGAGCCGGAGAGGCCGCCGCAGCCGGCGAGGACGAACGCGAGCACGGCGATGGTCGCGCCGACCACCCGCCCTGAACGTGTGAGCATCGCGGGATCGTTGCACCACCGGGAGGTAAAGGCGAGAGGGGAAACGATCTCGGCCACATTGCGTTGACCGGACCCCTGCGCCAAGCTGAGCGTGGTCGATCGTGACCAGCGTCCTCGACCCGCGGACCGACCGACCCACCAGCACCCCCGCCGTCGACCTCCTCGAGGGGCGCCGCGTCCTGCGCCGGACGGCGGGCGACGGGCCGGAGCGCTGTCCGGACACCGCGTTCGAGCTGACCCCGGTGGGCGCGACCCTCGGTGCGGAGATCCGCGGTGTCGACCTCGCCGCGACCGACGCGGCGCAGCGCGCCGAGATCCACCGCGCGCTCCTGGAGTGGAAGGTCCTGTTCTTCCCCGGCCAGGACCGTCTCGATCCCGGCGGTCAGCGCGACCTCGCCCGCCACTGGGGTGAGCTGGAGACCAACCCGCTGCTCGAGCAGGGCGACGACCCCGCCACCGTGCGCTTCACCAAGGGCGGCGACGGGCCGCAGACCTACGAGAACATCTGGCACGCCGACACGACCTTCCGGCCGAACCCGGCGATGGGCGCGATGCTGCGCATGATCGAGACCCCGCCGGCGGGCGGCGACACGATCTGGGCCGACATGGCCGCGGCGTACGACAACCTCACCCCGGACGTCCTCGCGCGGATCGACGACGCCCGCGCGGTGCACGACATGGTCCCGGGGTTCGCCCGCTTCCTCGAGCCCGCGAAGCTCGAGCGGCTGCAGGACGTGTTCCCGCCCGTGAGCCACCCCGTGGTGCGCACGCACCCCGAGACCGGCCGGCGCACGCTCTACGTCAACGGCGCCTTCACCACGCGCATCGAGGGCCTGGAGCAGGCGGAGTCCGACGCCCTGCTGCGCCACCTGTTCGCCCAGGCCCACGTGCCCGAGTACCAGGTCCGGTACCGGTGGGCGCCGGGCACGGTGGCGTTTTGGGACAACCGCGCGACCCAGCACTACGCGGTCGGCGACTACCACCCGCACCGCCGTGTCGCCGAGCGCGTGGCGATCGCCGGGGACCGCCCCCACTGACCCGCGCGTTCAGCCCCGGGAACGCCCCAGCGCCTCGCGCAGCGACACGCGGGCGCCGGTGCGCAGCACCGAGTTCGCGTAGATGCGCCCGCCCAGGGCGAGCACGCCGGCCGTGAACGCGATCGTCAGCACGAGCGCGAGCACGATCTGCCCCGCCGGTGCGACGCCGAGCGCGATCCGGGCCGGCATGAACAGCGGGCTGAACGGCGGCAGCAGCGAGAGGACGGTGATCGGGGTGCCGCGCTGGTCGTAGGTGAGCAGGTTGAAGCCGACGACGAACCCGAGCAGCACGGTGATCGTCACCGGCGAGAGCACGCTCTGGGTGTCCTCCTGCCGCGAGACCAGCGACCCGGCCGCGGCGAACACCGTCGCGTAGAGCGCGAACCCGAGCAGGTACCAGACCACGACCCACACGAGCGTCGACACGAGCCCCGCCGCGGTCACGAGGATGCCCGCCGCGCCCGCGACGGCCAGGCCCGCGCCCCCGAGGACGACGAGCTGCAGCAGGCCGACCGCGCCGAGGCCGAGCACCTTGCCGAGCAGCAGCTGCCACGGCCGCACCGACGACAGCACGATCTCGACGACCCGGCTCGCCTTCTCCTCGACGACGCCCTGGGCGACCATCGCGCCGTAGGTCTGGATGGAGAAGAACAGCAGGAACGCCCCGGCGAGCCCGAGGCCCAGCCGCTGGCCCGCCTGCGGGTCCGGCGGCTCGGCGGCCACGATGACCGGCCCGGACTCGGCCACCGCCGCGTCGAGCGCCGCCGGGTCGACCCCGCGCGCGACCAGGAAGCCGTCGCGGGCCACCGACGACGTGGCGTCGACGATCACCCGCTCGGTCTGGGCGTCGGGCTCGGACTCGACGTAGACCCGCGGGCGCGCCGGCTCCCCGCCGATCAGGGCGTCGAGGTCCCCGGCGCGCACGGCGGCCTCGCCCGTCGCGACGTCGGGCTGGGGGACGACGGTGAGCTCGAGGCCCTCGGTCGGCGCCGCCCGCTCGAGCGGGCCGGTGAGCGCGATGGCCGGGCCGGTGACGCCGACCCGCGCGGTGTCGTCGCCGGACGCGATCGTCGCGATCACCGCCGCGTACACGCCGAGCAGCACCAGCACCACGACGGTGCCGACGACGAACGCGCGTCCCCGGACCCGCGACGCGAACTCCCGCCGCGCGATGAGCAGGACGGGGCGCAGGGTGCCGGTCACGCGGCGACCTCGGCCTGGCTCTCGGCGACGGCGTCCCGGTAGATCTCGGCGAGCGTCGGGCGGCGGCGCCGGAACTCGTGCACCGGCCCGGTGCGCCGCGCGGCGTCGAGCACCGCGCCGAGGGTCGCCTCCAGATCGGTGTGCGGGGCGTCGGCGAGCGTCAGCACCGTCCCGCCGTCGGCGGCCCGCGCCCGGGCGACGCCGGGCACCCCGTCGGCCCACCCCGCCGGCGCCTGCGGGGCGTCGACGAGGACCTCGACGGCCGAGGCGTCGCGCAGCTCCGCCACCGCGCCCTCGGCGACGAGACGGCCGGCCCGCACGATGCCGACGCGGTCGCAGAGGCGCTCGACGAGCTCGAGCTGGTGCGACGAGAAGACCACGGGCGCGCCGGCGTCGCGGCGCTCGCGCAGGACCTCGCTCATGACGTCGACGGCCATCGGGTCGAGGCCCGAGAACGGCTCGTCGAGCACCAGGACGTCCGGCTCGGCGACGAGCGCGGCGGCGAGCTGGACACGCTGCTGGTTGCCGAGGCTCAGTCGCTGGACCTCGTCACCCCGGCGCTCGGTGAGCCCGAGGCGCTCGGTCCAGCGGTCGGCGGCCTCGCGGGCCTGAGCGGCGCTGCGCCCACGGAGCTCGGCGAGGTAGCGCAGCTGGGTGCCGACGGCCATGCGCGGGTAGAGCCCGCGCTCCTCGGGCATGTAGCCGATCCGGCGCCGCGACGCCGCGTCGAGCGCCCTCCCACCCAGCCGGACCTCGCCGGCGTCGGCGGCGAGCACGCCGAGCGCGATCCGCATGGTCGTCGTCTTGCCCGCCCCGTTGGCGCCGACGAACCCGTACAGCTCGCCCGGGCGCACCGTGAAGCTCATGCCGTCCAGGGCGACCGTGGACCCGAACCGTTTGGAGATCCCGTCGATCTCGAGCATCGCTCCCCGTTCTCCGAGACGGTGATCAGGATGTCGGAGCGCCGCCGACGGCGTCCACCGGGGACCGGAACCGCATCGTGACCTCGATGGACGTAACGAGAGGTGGTGGCCGGGGCGACGTCCGGAGGAGACTGGAGATCCACCGAGTCGGGGGTCGTGGCGTGCGGGTGCTCGTGGTGTCGGCGGTGACGGTGATCCTCCTGATGGGCGCCGTGCCGCTCGCCGTGCCGGGGGTGCCGCGGCTGCACGGCATCCCGCAGCTCGTGGCCCTGGGCGTGCTCGTGCTGGCGGGGGTCGCGCTCGTCGTCGGCCTGGCGCTGCTCGCCCTCGGCCGGCACGTCCGACGCCGCGCCGAGCAGCCCGTCGAGCCGCCGGTCGCGGTCCCCGTCTCCCCGGTGACGCCGGCACCGTCCCTCTACGTCAGCGTCCGGACCCGCTCGTAGGCGGCCACGCCGCGGTCAGCGGCGCGCCGCGCACCGGGCCCCGCCAGGTCCAGACCCACGTCGGCAGCGGCCCGTCGGCGGTGTGCGCGACGGCGCGCTGGCGGACGTAGTCGGGGCCCTCGTACTCGTCGAGCAGGGGCAGGGCGCCGGGTGGGTCGGCGAGCCTCAGCACCGCACCCCGCGCCCGACCCGGACCGCCGCGGACCAGCGCCGGGTAGCCCCGGCCGGTGTCGTGCACCCGCCCGCGCAGCCAGGCCTCGCGGGGCTCGCCGGTGACGTGCGGGGCCATCAGCGACCACGCGCTCCGGCCGGGCAGCAGGGTGCCGTAGACGAACACGCGGTCCGGCCACGCCGCGGGGTCGGGGGTGCCGTGCTCGACCGTCACCGCGTCCGGGGTCGGTGGCGCCGGCGACCCGACGAGGTCCCGCGCGGCGGCCTGGTCGAGCGCGGTGACCGGCACCGGGGCGCCGTCGACGAGCAGCGGCGCCCGGACGGGATCGCCGGCCCAGTACGTCCAGACACCGTCGAGCTGCGCGCCGTCCTCGGTGACGACGCGGACACCTCGGGTCGAGCTCCGCTCCGCTCCGTCTCCCGCCGCGCGCAGGCGCACCAGGTCGTAGCGCTCGCCGCGCCCCTCGCAGCGATCGAGCACGGCGACCTGGTCCGGCGTCGCCATCCACACCGCGTGGGTCTCGACCGCGCCGGGCGCGACCGCGAGGGTCGCCGGCCGCGCCCCGTCGCGCGCCCGCAGCCCGGCCGCCCAGACGGCCGCGAGCCCCTCGACGCGCGCCCGCAGGACGACGACCGGCCCGGCGAGCCCGAGGTGCTCGCGCAGCCACGTGAGCTTGCCGGGGCAGCGGTTGGACCCGAAGGCGAGCACCGGCACCCGGGCGGTCATCGGCGCCGCCCCGTGTCCGGCGAGCCACCGGTCGAGGTCGTCACCGTCGACGGTCCAGCCGGCGGCGTCGTCGGAGGGCTCGAGGCGGTGGCTCGTCGCGTCGAGGTGCACGAACGAGAAACCCGGCGCGACCCCGGGATAGGGGTCGGCCGGGTACTCGTCGTCCGGGTAGCTGCTCAGTTGCTAGTAGCCCCGCTCGCGGTACTCCTCGAGACGCGCGGCCTCGTCGCCGACCTTCGTCGTGTCACCGTGACCGGTGCGCACGATCGTGTCGCCGGGCAGCGAGAAGACCTTGTCGGCCAGCTGCTCGATCAGCACGTTGAAGTCGGAGTACGACGGCCCCGTGGCACCGGGACCCCCGTTGAACAGGGTGTCGCCGGAGAACAGCGTGCCGATGTCGGGCGCGTAGAACACCGTCGACCCGGGGGAGTGCCCCGGCGTGTGGATCGCCCGCAGGTCGATCCCGGCGATCGTGAAGGTCTCGCCGTCGAGGATCTCGCCGTCCGGCTCGCGGTCCGGGTAGGTCATGTTCCAGACCACCCGGTCGTCGGGGTTGAGCAGGATCGGGGCGTCGAAGGCGGCCGCGATCGCCGGTGCGGCGTTGACGTGGTCGTTGTGCGAGTGCGTGCACAGGATGGCCACGACGTTGCGGTCACCGACCGCCTTCTTGATCGCCTCGGCGTCGTGCGGGGCGTCCAGCAGGACGACCTCGGACGAGTCGCCGATGATCCAGACGTTGTTGTCGACGTCGAACGAGTTGCCGTCGATCTCGAACTTGCCGGACGTCGTGAGGTGCTCGACGCCCTCGCCGATCTTCTCGGCGCTCACAGGATCACCACCGAACGCAGCACGTCACCGTGATGCATCTTCTCGAAGGACTGCTCGACGTCGTCGAGCGAGATCCGCTCCGTCACGAACTTGTCGAGCGGGAAACGGCCCTGCAGGGCCAGGTCGACCAGCATGGGGAAGTCGCGGCTGGGCAGGCAGTCGCCGTACCAGGACGCCCGCAGCGACCCGCCGTGGGAGAAGAACGGCTGGAAGTCGGCCTCGAGCTTCATGTCCGGCGACGGCACGCCGACCAGGACGAGGCGGCCGGCGAGGTCGCGGGCCTCGAAGGCCTGCTTCCACGTGGCCGGGATGCCCACCGCGTCGACGACGACGTCGGCGCCGAAGCCGTCGGTGAGGTCGCGGATGCCCTGCACCGGGTCGGTGTTCTTGGCGTTGATCGTGTGGGTGGCGCCGAAGCCCTTGGCCCACTCGAGCTTCCGGTCCTCGGTGTCGACGGCGATGATCGTCGTGGCGCCGGCCAGCGCCGCGCCCGCGATGGCCGCGTCGCCCACGCCGCCGCAGCCGATGACGGCCACGGTCTCGCCGCGCTTCACCTCACCGGTGTTGATCGCCGCACCCGCGCCGGCCATGATCCCGCAGCCGATGAGCCCGGCCTGCGCCGGATCGATGTCCGGGTTGACCTTCGTGCACTGCCCGGAGTGCACCAGCGTCTTCTCGGCGAACGCCCCGATGCCCAGCGCGGGCTTGAGCTCCTCGCCGGTGTCCTTGAGCGTCATCGCCTGCGCGGCGTTGTGGGTGTCGAAGCACAGGTGGTGCTTGCCCTTGCGGCACGCGCGACAGACCCCGCAGACGGCGCGCCAGTTGAGGATGACGTAGTCGCCGACCTCGAGGCCCGTGACGCCCTCGCCGAGCGCCTCCACGACGCCCGCGGCCTCGTGGCCGAGCAGGAACGGGTAGGCGTCCTCGATGTTGCCCTCGCGGTAGTGCAGGTCGGTGTGGCAGACCCCGCAGGCCTGGACCTTCACCACGGCCTCGCCCGGACCCGGGTCGGGGATGACGATCGTCTCGACCGTCACCGGCTTGCCCTTCTCCCGGGACACGACGCCCCGGACCTCCTGCGGCATGTGCTGGCCTCCGTGTCTTGAGGGTGTGCTCCCGGTCACCTGTGCCCGGACGACCACCTTGGCATGCGCACCCGAGCATGGTCACCCGCCGTGGGCATGGTCATGCGAGATCACCGCGGACGGGGCCGCGCCCGGTTCCTCCCACCCGACGCGGCCCCGTGCCTGGTTCGACGCACGCGGCGTCGCGACGGTTCCACCCCGGACGCGACGGCGCGGCGGCCACCCGGAGGTGACCGCCGCGCCGCTCGTGATCGTGGTGGATTTCCTGACGTCCAGCGCCAGCGTGGCCGCCACGCTGATACGCCGGTGGGTCCGATCAGACGTGCAGGACCAGCGCGGAGCCCTGGCCGCCACCGCCGCAGAGGCCGGCCGCGCCGACGCCGCCGCCGCGGCGACGGAGCTCGTGCGCGAGGTGCACCGCGATGCGGGCGCCGCTGGCACCCACGGGGTGGCCGAGGGCGATGGCGCCGCCGTCGGGGTTCACGCGCTCCGGGTCGACGCCCAGCTCGGTGGTCGACTGCAGCGCGACGGCCGCGAACGCCTCGTTGATCTCGAGCATCTCGAGGTCCTTGGCGTCGATGCCCTCGCGCTTGAGGGCCTTGAAGATCGCGTTCGACGGCTGCGAGAGCAGCGAGTTGTCCGGGCCGGCGACCCAGCCGTGGTGGCCGATGCGCGCGAGGACCTCGAGCCCGAGCTCCTTGGCCTTCGTCTCCGACATGATCACGGCGGCCGCGGCGCCGTCGGAGATCTGCGACGAGGAGCCCGCAGTGATCGCGCCCTCCTTGTCGAACGCCGGGCGCAGCTTGCCCAGGCCCTCGGCGGTGGTGTCGCCGCGCACGCCCTCGTCCTCGGTGACGACGATCGGGTCGCCCTTGCGCTGCGGGATCGTCACCGGCGCGATCTCGGCGTCGAACCGGCCGTTCTTCGCGGCGTCGGCGGCGCGCTGGTGCGAGGCGGCGGAGAACTCGTCCATCGCCTCGCGCGACAGGCCGATCGACTTCGAGAAGCGCTCGGTCGAGGCGCCCATCGACTCGTGGTCGTAGACGTCGGTCAGCGCGTCGTACTCGGTGGCGTCGACGACGGTGCCCGCGCCGTACTTGTAGCCCCGGCGGGCCTTCGGCAGCAGGTAGGGACCCTCGGTCATCGACTCCATGCCGCCGGCCACGACGACGTCGTACTCACCGGCCTGGATCATCTGGTCGGCCAGCGCGATGGCGTCGAGGCCCGACAGGCAGACCTTGTTGAGTGTGAAGGACGGCGTCGACATCGGCAGGCCCGCGTCGGTGCCCGCCTTGCGGGCCGGGTTCTGCCCCGCACCGGCCTGGATGACCTGGCCCATGATCAGGTACTCGACCTGCTCCGGCGACACGTTGGCCTGCTCGAGGGCCTTCTGGATCGCCACCGAGCCCAGCGTCTGGACGGGCAGCCCGGCGTAGGCACCGGAGAGCTTGCCGATCGGGGTGCGGGCGCCGGAGACGATGACGGAGCCGGGCATGGTGGTCCTCCTGGTCGCGGGATGAGCCGTGAGACTGGGGCCACCGTGCCGGTGGCCAGCAGCGGGGGCGACTGCGGTGCGCAGTGCCGGATGTTCGGAAAGTACCCGGGGTGACGGGGCAATACCCAGGGTTGGGCGCGCCCCGTCACCGTCCTGCTCGATCGGTCAAGCGCTGCGGCGACCACCGTGCGGGCGAGAGTGCTCGGCCACCGCGGTCATGAGCGGCGGCCACTCGTGGCGCAGGGCCTGGTTGCCCATGAACAGGCCGAGGTGCCCGCCGGGAGCGGTGCGCTTCGTGACCTGGTCGGCCGGGGTCGACACGTGCTCGGCGGCGGCGAAGACCTGCACCGGCGGCGTGATGTGGTCGGTCGCGCCGCCCAGCAGGAACAGCGGGCACGCGATGTTGCGCATGTCGACGCGCTCCCCGTCGACCTCGAGCTCACCGTTGATCAGCTCGTTGCCGGCGAAGAGGTGCTCGACCAGCCACAGGTAGAACGTGCCGGGCACGTCCTGGGTGTGCTTGAACCAGTCCTCGAACGCCTCGTAGCGCGCGATCGCGCCGGGGTCGTCGAGGTTGCGCAGCAGGTCGACGTGCTTGGCGATCTCGGCCTCGGGACGGATCGCGATGAACCCGCCGAGCACGAAGGCGCCCGGCATGTTCCCGCCGCCCGCGGCGACCATCGCGCGGTAGGGCAGCTGCCCGAAGCGCTGGGTCATCACCCGCGAGGAGGCGCCGATGGGGGTCTCGCCGGCGTGGAAGTCGATCGGCGCGCCGGCCAGGGTCAGCGTGTTGACCTTGTCCGGGTGGATCGCCGCGTAGATCGTGGCGAGCCATCCGCCCTGGCAGTCGCCGACCAGGTTGACCCGGCCACCGCAGTGCTCGACGGCCCGGTCGACCACGGCGATGTAGTCGGAGATCGTCGTGCCCGAGGTCGCGCGGGTGGCGCCGACCCAGTCGAGCGTGAACGCGCGGGTCAGCCCGCACTCGCGCAGCACCATCATCTGCGACTGGCGCGGCTGGAAGTCGACGATGCACGAGTCGTGCCCGGCCTGGGGCGGCAGCACGAGCGTCGGGACGACGTCGTCGGTCGAGCCCTGCGAGAAGTCCCGCAGGCGCGCGATCGGCGTCTCGAAGACGATCTCTTGGTCGTTGTGCCACTGCGGGCGCCGGCGCGTCATCACGTGGCGCCACCAGCGCTGGGCGTCGCGGGTGTTGCGGCCCGGCGTCGTCGACTGCTCGAAGGCGCGACGCAGCACGTAGCCCGCGCCCTTGGTCAGCTCGGCGGCGCCGCGGACGGCGGCCGTGGCGTGGTAGCCGCGCAGGTAGGCGGCCGGATCGGGTGAGGGCGCCTCGGTCTGCACCGCGGTGGGGTCGCGGTCCAGGGGCTGGTCGGTCTCGACGTGCTCGTCGGCGGGGGCCGTCATGGCACACCTCCTCGCGCCCGGTCCGGGCGCTCGCTCGCACCCGGCGTTGGGTGCTGCGTGGACCGTACGTTCTGCTTGAGATGTTTCGCAACGGCCACCTACCCACGAGTAGGGGACGCCCTGGCCTTCCGGTCGCCCCAGAACCGGACTTCGATGGGCCACCGAGTCGTGTGGCGCGGGCCACCGTCCGGGTACAGGGCAACGCGACAGGACCATCGAGCGAGGGAGCACGCATGGGAGACATGACCGGACAGGTGGCCCTGGTGACGGGCGGCGCCCGCGGGATCGGGCGCGCGATCAGCACACGGCTCGCCAAGCGCGGGATGAAGGTCGGCGTCGGCTACTCGTCGGACCCGACCTCGGCCGAGAACCTCCAGGCCGAGTTCCCCGACCAGATCACCATCCACCAGGGCAACATCGGCGAGCGCGGCGACTGCGAGCGCGTGTTCGACGAGGTCGTGAGGGCGCACGGACGGGTCGACGTCCTGGTCAACAACGCCGGCATCACGGCGGACAAGATGGTGGCCAAGATGGAGGTCGACGACTGGGACCGCGTGGTCCAGGTCAACCTCTCGGGCACGTTCTACATGGCCCAGCTGGCGTATCTGCAGATGGCCGAGCGCGGCAGCGGGCGCATCGTGAACATCAGCTCGGTGATCGGCGAGGCGGGCAACGCCGGCCAGGTCAACTACGCCGCGACGAAGTCCGGTCTGTTCGGCATGACGATGTCGATGGCCCAGGAGGGCGCGCGCAAGGGCGTCACCGTCAACTGCGTCGCGCCCGGCTACATCGAGACCGACATGGTCGCCGCGGTGCCGGAGAAGGCGATCGAGAAGATCGTCTCGGGCATCCCGATGAAGCGCCTCGGCCAGCCCGACGAGGTCGCGCGCGTCGTGGAGTTCCTCGCCGACCCGGAGTCGGAGTACATCACCGGGCAGGTCTACTCGGTCAACGGCGGCCTGCACATGTAGGTGGTCAGGCGAACCGTGCCGTGAGCTCGGCGCAGACGTCGTCGAGCGCGGTCGCCGACGCCCGGCACACGCCGGGGAACGACAGGAAGCCGTGCACCGCCCGGGGGTGGTCGGTGTGCCGGACCGGCACGCCGGCCTCCTCGAGGCGGCACGCGTAGTCGACGCCGTCGTCGTGCAGCGGGTCGACGCCTGCGGTCACGATCAGCGCCGGCGGCAGGTCGCCGACGTCGGGCGCGAGCAGCGGCGAGCACAGCGGGTCCGAGGCGTCGCCGTCCTCGCCGAGGTAGTGCGTGCGGAACACGTCCATGTCCGCGCGGGTGAGCACCGGCCCGCCCGCGAAGCGCTCGATCGACGCGCGCTCGAAGGTCAGGTCGAGCACGGGGTAGAGCAGGACCTGGGAGTCGATCACCGGCCCGGACTCGCGGGCGAGCAGGCAGACCACCGCCGCGAGGTTGCCGCCGGCGCTGTCGCCCATGACGGCGAGGCGGTCGGGGCGCGCGCCGAGCGTCGCGGCCTCGCGCGCCACCCAGCTCACCGCGGCGTAGCCGTCCTCGCGGCCGGCGGGGTAGGGATGCTCGGGGGCCAGGCGGTAGTCGACCGACACCACGAGCGCACCGACCCGCGACGCGACGTGCGCGCACAGCCAGTCGGACTGGTCGAGGTTGCCCAGCGTGCCGCCGCCGCCGTGGAAGTTGACGACGATCGGCAGCGCGCGGGCCGTGTGCGGGCGGTAGAGCCGTACCGGGCGCGGGCCGACGTCGGTGTGGGCGATGCGGTCGGTGACGAACACCCCGCGCGGCATCGGGCCGAACACCCGGGACGTGACGACGTTGTGACTGAGGCGCCGGGCGCGCGCCCGGGTGATCTCCTCGGGGCCCATGCGGCTGACCGCCACGGCTCCCGAGACGTCGGCGAACCACGTGAACATGCGCAGCCGGACGTCGATGTCCATGGCGCCTCCTCCCCGCGACCCCGCTCCGCCGGCCCTCCCTGCCCGGCGGAGGCCGACAGATTGCCTGATCGACCGCGCCCGGACCTCCTACGAACGGACTACCGATCGGGGGCAGTCGGTGACCGGCGCGCGCGGCACGGGGACGAGCGGGTGACACGCGTGTCGCGTCGACGACACGTCGTGTCCCTCCGGCGGGCGGTTGCTCCGGTCGCCCGGCGCCCCACCGGACGCCGACGGCGCCTTCCGTAGCGTCGGGGCGGTGAGCACGCCGCCGATCGAGCACGACCGCAGCGAGGCCCAGCGGCTCGAGAACCTGCTCGCCGCGGCCGTCGTCCTCGTGCTGCTCCTCGGCGCCGGGATCGCGGGCGTCGTGGCCGTCAGCCGCCGCGGTCCCGACGCCCTGCCGGCCTACGCCCAGCCCGCCGCGGCGCCGGTGCCCGCCGACGCCGCCGCACGCACCACCTGGGCCCGCGACGCCGCCGGCCCGACGGGCGTCCCGGAGCGCGCGCTCGTCGCCTACGCCGGCGCCGAGGCGGCCGCCCGCGGCGAGCTCGCCGACTGCGGCCTGTCGTGGGTGACGCTCGCGGGTCTCGGGCGCGTCGAGTCGAACCACGGCCGCTTCGGCGACACCGCCCTCGACGACGCCGGGCGCCCGGTCGACCCGATCCGCGGCCCCGAGCTGGACGGCACCAACGGCAACCGCGAGATCCGGGACACCGACGGCGGGCGACTCGACGGCGACACCACCTACGACCGCGCCGTCGGCCCGCTGCAGTTCATCCCCACCACGTGGGCGCAGTACGGCGCTGACGGGGACGGCGACGGCGTGGACGACCCCGACGACCTCGACGACGCCGCCCTGGCCGCCGCGCGCTACCTGTGCGCCGACGACCGCGACCTGCGCCGCGGCGACGACTGGCGCGCCGCCGTGCTCGCCTACAACCGCTCGCAGGCCTACGTCGACCGGGTGCGCCGCGAGGCCGTGGGCGCGGCGACGGCCCTCGACCGACCATGATCGCGGTCTCGGTGACGAAAACCCTCGGATCTGCGTGGCTTCGTCACCGAGACACCGATCATGGAGGTCATCGGCGCGCGAGACGCCGCTCGCCGAGCGACCCCGTCTGGTACGCCAGCCCGTAGTGCGCGAAGACGCCCGGCTCGGCCTCGGCGTGCAGCTCGCCGTCCGGGTCGATCCCCGGCGCCTCGCGGACGAGGTCGCGGGCGAACGCGACCTTGAGGTGGTCCGGGGTGACGACGGCGCCCTTGAGCGGCGCGAACACCAGGTGCGTCTTCCCGAACAGCGAGGACAGCTTGACCGTCACGAACACGGGCTCGTCGCCGAGGGTGTCGACGTAGACGGCCTCGAGCGTGCCGATCTTCGAGTCCTCGACGTCGACGACGGGGCGGCCGCGCCAGTCGCGGATGTTCTCGGCGGGGATCACGCCGAGAAGCCTAGGGGGTCGTCACAGCGCCAGGGCGTTGCGGACCGACCGCTCGACGAGGATCGGGAGGAAGGCGCGGACGCGGGCGCCGGCGAGACGCTCGCGGGCGTCGGCGACGAGGTGGTGCACGTGCTCGGCGGGCACGCCCTCGGCGGTCCAGCGGTCGACCAGGCGGGCCTCGGTGTCGGCGAGAACGTCCGGGGTGGTGCCGACCGGGGTGCTCATGCGGTGAGTCGACCACCACGCAAGCGCTTGCGCACCAGGATGATCAGAGGCTCACACCCCCGATCGAGAAGGTCACACCCGGGACGACGGGTCGAGCTCCGCTCCGCTCCGTCTCCCGGGCAACGCCGGCTGTTCCGCGGTGTCCGGGTCCGTCCCGCGCCCGGACTCGTCGGTCGCCGGGAGCTCGGCGCGCGCGATCCGCCCGCCGCGGGCCAGCGCGCGGCCGATCGGGTAGGTCAGCGCGGCCGCCGGCAGCGGTCCCTCGTCGCCGCCGAGGTGCACGCGGACCTCGGCCGGCTCGGCCGCCGGGTCCTCGGGGATGCCCAGGCGGCGCAGGGCCTGCCCGGCGACGGCGCGCGAGCTGTCGTGCAGGCCGGTGCCCGGCGGGAGCGCGGCGAGGATGTCGTCGACGACCAGCGGGTAGTGCGTGCAGCCCAGCACCACCGACCGGGCGCGGGCCGGGGTGCGCGCCGCGGCGAGGGCGACCGCGTCGCGGACGGCCGCGGCGTCGGCGTGCTCGACGGCCGTGGCGAGGCCCGGGCAGGCGACCGCGTCGGCCTGTCCGGGCGCGGCGAACTGCTCGAGCAGGTCGGCCTGGTACGCGCTCGCGGTGGTGCGCTCGGTGGCCCACACCGCGAAGGGCAGCCCGGTGGCGCCGGCGGGCTTCACCGCGGGCACCGTCGCGACCACGGGCCGCTCGGGCTCGACGGCCGCCCGCAGCGGCACGACCGCCGTCACCGAGGCGGTGTTGCACGGCACCACGATCGCGTCGGCGCCGCGGGCGACCGCGCGGCGGCCGGTGCCGACGACCCGGTCGACGATCCACTCCGAGGGCTTCGAGCCCCAGGGCATGCCCTCGGGGTCGAGGTAGAGGTCGAGCGCGAGGTCGGGGCGCAGGTGACGCAGCCACCCGGCGGTGGGCAGCAGGCCGCACCCGGAGTCGATGAGGGCGACGCGCTGTCCGACCATCGACGCCGAGTCTAGGACCACGGCGATCTCACACCCCCCAGCCCTCAGACCATCGCCGCGCTGCCGACGTCCGGGTGCTCGCGGTGGAAGGCCACCATCGCGCCGACGTGCTCGGTGAACGGCGGGCAGCGCACGCCGACCTCGTCGAGCAGCGCGGTGCTGGCGGTGACGTCGTAGACGGTCGGGTGGGTGAGGTAGTCCAGCGTCGACGAGGGCAGCTTGAACAGCGCCGACACCCCGGGCAGGCGGTCGATCGCGAACCGCGACAGCGTCGTCGACACCGGGACCACGCGCAGCTTCTTGTCGGTGTGCGCCGCGAACGCCCGGCACATCTCCAGCACCGAGGGCGGGTGCGGGGCGGCGAGCGCGACCGTGCGGCCCTCCGCCGCGGGGTGCGGCGCCAGCGCGGCGATGGCGTCGACGACGAAGTCGCTCGGCACGAGGTTGAACTGCACGCGGGCCGGGTTGCCGGGCAGCGGCATCATCGCGATCCGTCCCTGGCGGGCGATGAGCTGCAGGGCGTAGTAGGGCCCGTCGTACTTCTGGGTCTCGCCGGTGCGGCTGTCGCCGACCACGACCGACGGCCGGTAGATCGTCACCGGCAGGCCCGCCTCGCGCGCCTTCGCGACGATCCGCTCGGCCTCGTGCTTGGTGTGCTCGTAGTGGTTCGAGAACGTCTGCCCGAGCTCGAGGTCGTCCTCGGCGAAGATGCCGTCGTAGCGCCCGGAGACGTAGCAGGTGCTGACGTACTGCAGCCGGACGAGCTCGGCGGCGCCCTGGGCGAAGTCGACGACGTGGCGCGTGCCGTCGACGTTGACCGACCACGCGAGGTCGGCGGGCACGGACAGGTCGTACACCGCGGCGAGGTGGAAGATCTCGAGTGGGCCCTCGCGCAGCGCGACGGCCTCCTCGGCGTCGAGACCCAGGCCCGGCACGGTGATGTCGCCGACGACGAGGCGGGTGCGCCCGGCGATCTCCGGCTCGGCGGCCTCGAGGCGGTCCAGGGTCTGCCGGGCCCGGTCGAGCCAGCGCTCCTGGACCAGGGCCACGGCGGCGGCGTCGGGGGAGCGCCGCAGCGTCCGGGGCAGCAGCGCGCTGCCGAGGAAACCGGGAAAGCCGGTGAACAGCACGGTCGTCGGCATGCGGTCTCCTCGATGTCCCCCGTACCCCTTGGCGGGCAGGAGACCATGGACCACCGCGATCCCGCCGGGTGACCCGGGACGACGGTGTCTGTGAGAGGGGTCATGGGCCCGGTCGTGTCGACACGGAAAGGTGTGGCGAACCCCCGACCCGGGGCAGAACTTCGCGGAAGGTACGCGCAGCAGGGAGGACATGCTCAGATGAGCGCGCAGCGCATCGTGGTGGTCGGCGCCGGGTTCGCCGGCTTGAAGGCCGTCCAGCGCCTCGAGAGCGAGCTCAAGGGTGAGCTGGCCCGCGGCGAGGTGGAGATCGTGGTGGTCAACCCCCACGACTACATGCTCTACCTCCCCCTGCTGCCCCAGGTGGCGGCCGGGGTGATCACCGCCCAGTCGGTCACCGTGCCGCTGCCGCGGGCCATCAAGCGGGCGCAGCGCCTGCCCGGCCAGGTGGTGGGGCTCGACCTGGAGCGCAAGGTCGCGGTCGTCCGCAAGATCGACGAGGCCGTCGTCGACCTGCCCTACGACCGGCTGGTCATCACGGCGGGCAGCGTCACCCGCCAGTTCGACATCCCCGGGCTCGAGGAGCACGGCCTGGGCATGAAGAACCTCGGCGAGGCCGCGTACCTGCGCGACCACGTCCTCTCCCAGCTCGAGCTGGCCAACGCGTCGACCGACCCCGAGGAGCGCGCGGCCCGCTGCAGCTTCGTCGTGGTCGGCGGCGGCTACGCCGGCACCGAGACCGCGGCGTCGCTCGAGCTGCTCACCGACGCCGCGATGAAGCGCTTCCCGCGCCTGGACCCGACGCTCGTGAAGTGGACGCTGATCGACATCGCGCCGCGGCTCATGCCCGAGCTGGGGCAGCGTCTCGGCGAGGAGGCCCTCGACCTGCTGCGCCGCCGCGGCATCGGCGTCCGCCTCGAGACCGGGGTGGAGCAGGTCACGGCGGACAGCGTCACGCTCACCGACGGCAGCGTTATCCCCACCCGGACGCTGGTGTGGACCGCGGGCGTCACCGCGAGCCCGCTGGTCAAGACCCTCAACGTGGAGCTGGTCCGCGGCCGGGTGAAGGCGACCACGGACCTGCGCCTCGACGGGTACGACGACGTCTTCGTGCTCGGCGACGCCGCCGCCGTCCCCGACCTCACCGCGGACCCGCCCGGGTCGGCGGTCTGCCCGCCCACCGCGCAGCACGCGGTCCGCCAGGCGGTGATCGCGGCCGAGAACGTCGTCGCCTCGCTGCGCGGGCAGCCGCTGCGCGAGTACAAGCACCACGACCTGGGCCTCGTCGTCGACCTCGGCGGCACCCAGGCGGTGGCGCACCCGCTCAAGCTGCGGCTCACGGGCGTCGTCGCCCAGGTCGTCACCCGGGCCTACCACCTCTACGCGCTGCCGCTGACCCGCACGCGCGCCCGCGTCGTCTTCAACTGGATCCTCCACCTGTTCGGCGGCGACGACTTCGTGCGCATCGGCTTCCTGCACGGGCGCAAGAGCGAGACCTCGTCGTTCGAGGAGACGCGCGACTACCTCTCCGAGGAGGAGATGAAGAAGCGCGCCGCAGCGGCATCCTGACCGGGTGACCCAGCGCGACGAGGAGGAGGACGGCGGGTACGTCGAGGACGTGCTCGCCGGTGACGGCACGCGGCTGCGGCGCTGGGACAACGGCGCCGCGGGCGTGCCGGTCGTCCTCTCCAACGGTCTGGGCGCGAGCGCGACCGCGTGGCCGTTCCTGCACGGCGAGCACTGCGGCTACCACGCGACCACCTGGTACCACCGCGGTCTCGGCGGGTCGGCCCGCCCGGCCGACGAGTCCCACATCCGCGTCGGCGACCACGCCGACGACCTGATCGCCACCCTGGACGCCGCCGGCATGGACCGCGCGGTGGTCGTGGGCTGGTCGGTGGGCGTGGCGGTCGCGATCGAGGCGGCGCGGCGCGCCCCCGACCGCGTGGCCGGCCTGCTCGCCCTCGGCGGCGTGGCGACGGGCGTGTTCCGGGTGCTGCCGGCGTTCCCGGGCGCCATCCCGGGCGTCGGGGTCCCCGAGGGCGTGCACCGGCGCGCCGCCCAGCTCGGCGGCTGGCTGCTGCGCGTGGTCGGCCCGCCGATCTCCGGGGTGATCGACCTGCTGCCGCGCGGCATGGACGCGAGCCGCGAGGCCCTCGAGCGCGCCGGCATGGACGCGGCGTCCCTCGACCCGACCGGCGCCGCCGCCCCGATGATCACGCTCGCCGAGGTGGCCCGGCAGTTCGCCCGGCACGACTGGACCTGGTTCTCGCGGATGGTGCTGGCCGCGGCCGACCACGAGGCGCCGGACGACGCCGTCCTGCGCACGCTGACGATGCCCGTGACGGTCGTGGCCGGCGACTACGACACCCTCGCCCCGCCCGCCGACATGGCCGCGCTGGCGTCCGTGCTGCCCGACGCCCGGCTGGTGCGCCTGCCGGGGTCGCACTTCCTGCCCCTGCAGTTCCGGGAGGCCCTCGCCGGGGAGCTGGCGGCGCTGGCCGGGCGTGCGGGCCTCGCTCAGGCCTGACGCACGAGCCGCTCGGCGAGGAAACGCAGCGCGAGGTCGTAGCCCGTCACCCCGGCCCCGGCGATCACGGCCGTGGCCACCGGTGACACGTACGAGTGCGAGCGGAACGACTCCCTGGCGTGGACGTTCGACAGGTGCACCTCGACCACGGGGACGGGCAGTGCGGCCAGCGCGTCGCGCAGGGCCACGGACGTGTGCGTGTAGCCGCCCGGATTGATGATCAACCCGCCGTGGTCGGTCATCGCCTCGTGCACCCAGTCGATGAGCACGCCCTCGTGGTTGCTCTGGCGGGCGTCGACCTCGAGGCCGAGGTCGGCGGCGGTGCGCCGGGCACGATCCTCCAGGTCGGCGAGGGTGTCGTGCCCGTAGATGTCGGGCTCGCGGCGGCCCAGGAGATCCAGGTTGGGGCCGTTGACGACCAGTACGCGGCGGGGGTTGCTGCGCCACTCCATCGGGGGTTCCTAACCACGTGGTTGTCATTCGGGGGTCAAGCGGACGGGTGGGACGGCCGATGAGGGGAGCAGCGCCCACTGAAACATCGGCCCGGGCGGTCTCCCCATCTCGGACGGAGTCTGTATGAGGACGGTTCTGATCTGCGACGACCGGCGCAGTGTCCGCGAAGGACTGACGCGCGTCATGTCCGCGGTGCCCGGCGTCCAGCGCATCGACTGCGTGTCCACCGCGGACGAGCTGCTCACCCGCTACGCCCGCCAGAGCGCGGACGTCGTGTTCGTCGGCACCCAGCGCGCGGTCGCCTCCGGCGCCGAGGCGACCCGGCGCCTCATGGCCGCGCACCCGCAGGCCAACGTCATGGTCTTCGGTGCCCCCGACGACGGCGGCAGCATCGCCGCCGCGATCGCCGGCGGCGCCCGCGGCTACCTGCGCTGGGACGCCTCGCGCCCCGAGCTCGTCGCCGCGCTCGCCCACTCGGCCGTCGGCGCCGAGGCCGGCTCGATGCCCATGCAGCGCTCCGCGTCGCCGGGCGCGGGCGTCAACCTCACCGAGCGCGAGATGCAGGTCCTGCGCGGGATGAGCCAGGGCAAGAGCAACGGCCAGATCGGGCGCGAGCTCTACCTGTCCGAGGACACGGTGAAGACCCACGCCCGCCGGCTGTTCCGCAAGCTCTCGGCGGCCGACCGCGCCCAGGCGGTGGCCCAGGGCTTCCGCTGCGGTCTGGTCTCCTGATCGGACACCGCCCGCGCCCGTCCTGCCGAGTCGGAGGCGGCGGGACTCCGCGCGAGGGGGAAAGTCCCGGGTTACTGGCTGGTATCACTCGCTGAGCGAGCGATACCAGCCAGTAACCCGCGGGATCAGGGGCCGACGACCGTGCGGATGCTGTCGTCGCGCAGCTCGGTGCGGGTGCGCCGGTGCGCACCGAAGCGGTGGCGGATGCCGTCGGGGCCGGAGAGCCAGCCCTGGTAGGCGTCGAGCGCGTACTCGAGGCGCTCGCCGGCCTCGTCGCGCACGGTGATCGTGTAGGCGGTGTCGCGATCGAAGCTGAAACGGGGCGCGGAGGTGCGCGTCGGAGCGGCCATCACCCTCGATCGTACGGCCACGGATCACCGACCCGGTTCCCTCGGACGGAGCAGTCCCTGAGAAGGTGACCGAGGTCTCGGCGCTCCCCGGTCCCGAGCCTTCAGGAGGCTCGGGTGCGGTCGGTGCTGGTGATCCTGGTCGGTCTGCTCGCCGGCGGTCTGCTCGTCGGCCCCGCGTCCGCCGACGAGACGGCGGGCGGTGATCCCGGCGACGTGGTGAGCGCGGTGCCGCTCCCGGCGCCGCTGCCCGGGCGGGCCACGCGCGTGCTCTACCGCAGCACCGACACCGCGGGCCGGCCGAACACCGTCAGCGGCACGGTGATCGTGCCCCTGGCCCCGCCGCCCGGGCCGTTGCGGCTGGTCTCCTACGCCGCGGGCACCCAGGGCCTCGCGGACCGCTGCGCGCCGTCGCGGCAGTTCGCCGCGGGCACCGAGTACGAGGCCCCGTTCGTCTCGACGCTGCTGACCGCGGGCTTCGCGGTCGCCGTCACCGACTACGAGGGCCTCGGCACCCCCGGCGAGCACACCTACGTCAACCGGGCGGCCACGGCGCACGCCGTGCTCGACATGGCGCGAGCGGCGCAGGCCCTCGACGTCGGCGTCCCCGCGGACGGCCCGGTCGCCCTGGCCGGCTACTCCCAGGGCGGCGGCGCCTCGGCGGCCGCCGCGGAGCTCGCGCCGTCCTACGCCCCCGAGCTCGACCTCGTCGGCGCCTACGCCGGCGCGGTGCCTGCGGACCTCGCGGCGGTGGCCGCGTTCCTCGACGGAAAGCCCGGCGCCGGGCTCCTGGCGTACGCCGTCAACGGGTTCCGGGCGGCCTACCCGGACCTGCCGGTCGACGAGGTGCTGAACGACCGCGGCCGGGCGATCCTCGCCGAGACCCGCGACCAGTGCACCGGCGACACCGTGGCGCGCTACCCCGGCACCCGCACCGCGACCCTGACCCGCGACGGCCGCCCGCTGACCGACTACCTCGACGAGGAGCCGTTCCGCACCCGCGTGGAGGAGCAGCGGATCGGCGCGCGCACCCCGGAGGCGCCCGTGCTGATCGTGCACAGCGTCGCCGACGACATCGTCCCGTTCGACCAGGACCGCGAGCTCGTCGAGCGGTGGTGCGCGCGTGGTGCGACCGTGCAGTTCGTGCCCACGCCCGTGCCCACCCACGTCGGCGGGGCCGTCCCCGGGTTCGCCGCCGCGGTCCCGTTCCTCGAGGGCCGGTTCGCCGGCCGGGAGGCGGTGTCGACCTGTGACTGACCCTCTGTCCGACACGGTCCGGGCGGCCTGGACCGCGGGACGCGCCGCCCGCAACGGCTGGCTGACCGTGCCCGACCCGCACCTCGTCGAGGTCGTCGCGGCCCACGCCGCCGGTCACGGGCTGCTCGACGCCCTCACCCTCGACCTGCAGCACGGCCTGTTCGACCGCGCCCGCAGCGCCGACGCCGTCCGCGCGATCGCCGCCCACGGGCTCACCCCGCTCGTGCGGCTGCCCGCCGTCGACGAGTCGATCATCGGGTTCGTGCTCGACCTCGGGGTCCGCGGGGTGATCGCGCCGATGGTGTCCGACGCCGCCACCGCCGCCGAGCTCGTCGCCGCGTGCCGCTACCCGCCCGACGGCCGCCGCTCGTTCGGGCCGGTCCGCACGGCCCTGCGCCCCGGCGACGACCCGGTCGCCGTCGCGGACTCGGTGCTGGCCTTCGCGATGATCGAGACGGCCGGCGCGCTGGACCGGGCCGCGGAGATCGCCGCCGTGCCGGGGCTGGACGGGCTCTTCGTCGGGCCGGGGGACCTCGGCGTGGCCCTCGGGATCGGGCCGGCGCAGAACCGCGAGGAGCCCGCGATCCACGACGCCTTCGCCCGCGTCCTCGCGGCCTGCGCGGCGTCCGGGACGCGCGCCGCGGTGCACGCGACGGACCCGGCGTACGCGGCGGCCCGCGCGGCCGACGGGTTCGCGCTGGTCACGGCGTGGTCGGACGTGCCGGCGATCCTCGGCAGCATGGACGGGGTGCGGGCGGCGTTCTAGTCGGGAGACGCAGCGGAGCTCGACCCGTCAGATCGGCGGACAGCTCCTGTCCGCCACCCACGGCACACTGAGCCCGTGCTCGAGACCTCCGCCCGCCTCCTGCGGCTGCTGTCGCTCCTGCAGGCCCGTCCGGAGTGGACCGGCCCGGAGCTCGCCGAGCGGATGGGCGTCACCACCCGCACCGTGCGCCGCGACGTCGACAAGCTGCGCGGCCTCGACTACCCCGTCGAGGTCGACTTCGGTCCGGGCGGTGGCTACCGCCTCGGCGCCGGGGCCGCGCTGCCGCCGCTGCTGCTCGACGACGACGAGGCCGTGGCGGTCGCGGTGACCCTGCGGACGGCGGCGGGGACCGGGGTGGCGGGCACGGGGGAGACCGCGCTGGCGGCGCTGGTGAAGCTCGAGCGGATCCTGCCCGCGCGCCTGCGCCACCGGATCGCGGCGATGCCGGTGGCGATCGTGGCGCCCCGCGTCGCCCCGTCGGTCGACCCCGCGGTGCTCGCGGCGGTCGGCGGCGCCTGCCGCGACCGGCGGGTCCTCGAGATCGACTACACCGCGCGCGACGGCACGCCCACCCGCCGGCGCATCGAGCCGATCCACCTCGTGGCCTGGGGCCGGCGCTGGTACCTGGTGGCGTGGGACCGCGACCGCGAGGACTGGCGCACCCTGCGCGTCGACCGCATGACCCCGCGGCTCGCGCCCGACGGCCTGCCCACCGGGCCGCGCTTCACCCCGCGCGAGATCCCGGGCGGCGACCCGGCGGCGTTCGTCTCCGACCGCGTCGCGGACGTCCGGCCGTTCCGCTGCGTCGTGCGGGTGGAGGCCCCGGCCGCGCAGGTCCGCGCCACGATCTGGACCGACCAGGTCCGCGTCGAGGAGCGGGGTCCGGACGCCTGTCGCGTGATGCTGTCCACCGACGACGCCCGGTCCGCGGCGCTGATCCTCACCGGGCTGGACGCCGACTTCACGGTGGAGTCCCCGGATGCCCTTGTCGAGGAGTTCCGCCGCGTCGCGGCGAGGTTCACGCAGGCGGTGTCTCAGCCGACCGCGCCGCCGATCAGCCAGCCGATCCCGTAGGTCACGGCGAGCCCCAGGGCGCCGCCGACCACCACGCGCAGCACGGCCCGGCGCGGGGTCGCGCCGCCGAGGCGGGCGCTGATCCACCCGGCGAGCCCGAGGGCCAGGAGCACCACCGCGACGGTGACGGGGACCCGCCAGGTCGTCGGGGTCGCGAGGATCGCGATCAGGGGGAGCAGCGCGCCCGAGACGAACGAGACCGCCGACGCGCCGGCCGCCCGCCACGGGCTCGTGAGCTCCTCGGGGTCGAGGTGCAGCTCGGCGTCGACGTGCGCGGCGAGCGCGTCGTGCTCGGTGAGCTCGACGGCCACCCGCTGGGCGGTCTCGCGCGAGAGCCCCTTCTCCTCGTAGAGCTCGGTCAGCTCCTCGAGCTCCTCGCGCGGGGCCTCGCGCAGCTCGCGGCGCTCCTTGGCGAGCTGGGCCCGCTCGGAGTCGCGCTGGCTGGACACCGACACGTACTCGCCGAGCGCCATCGACACGGCGCCGGCGACGAGGCCCGCGACGCCGGCGGTGGCGATCGGCGCGCGCTCGGCGGTCGCGCCGGCCACGCCGACGACGATGCCGGCGGTCGAGACGATCCCGTCGTTGGCGCCGAGCACCCCGGCGCGCAGCCAGTTCAGGCGCTGGGACAGCTCACCGCCGTGCGGCTCGGGGTGGACGCCGCCCTCGGTGCTCACGGCTTCGGACATGCCTCCAGGCTCCCACGAAGACTGGAATGGTTCCAGAAAGCTGAGGCTGTCCTCAGTCGTTGCCCGCGATTCACACCGCTCCCTCGCCGGGAGGCGCACGATGGAGGTGCCGGGCCGGGCGCACCGGGGTCGTCCCGACCGGCGTGAGGAGGCGCCGTGGACACCGACGATCCGCACACCGGGGACGAGCACCTGCCCGAGAGGCCGTCCCGACCGGCCGGCCGCGACGGGCTCCGCGTCGGCGACGCCGACCGCACGGCCGCCCTCGACGCGCTGGGGGACCACCTCGCCGCCGGCCGTCTCGACGTCGACGAGTTCGGCGACCGCTCGGCCCGCGCCGCCGTGGCGGTGCACCGCGTCGACCTCGCGGAGCTCTTCACCGACCTGCCGGCGCCGCACCCGACGCTGCCCGAGGCGCCGAGGCCGCCGGCCCCGGCCGCTCCCGCCCCGCGCCGCGAGGCCCGGAACGACCACCTGCCGGTGCGCCCGCCCGTGGCCGGCCTCGGGATCGCGATCCTGCTCGTGATGATGCTGCCGGTGATGGTGCTCGGGGCCGTGACCACCGGATCCGCCGGCGGCCTGCTCGTCCTGCCGCTGCTGTTCGTGATCCTCGGGCACGCCGGTCGTGCCCGGCGCGGGCGGTGGCACGGCCGCGGTCCGGGTGATCACTGGGGCCCGCCCGGGCGCTGGTGAAAATCGGTCGGGCAGGGGGCTGGCGCGATCACTCGGGATGAGGTTAGGCTTACCTCATCGCTGCGCGGGTGTTGTGGTGGCGCCCAGCGGCAGCGGCGAGAGGCGGGCCCGGACTCGAGGGATGAGCCCGGGCCCGCCGATCTCGCTTGTGTACCACCTTTCGCCCGCCCGTGCCTGGCGACGGTTCGTGACCTGCGGTGATGCTCCCGCGGGGCCGGCAGCGGGGTGACCTCCTCGATCCCGAGATGCCGCTTCCGTCCCGTCCGGGGAAGCTGGCTCCCTGTGGGGATCACCGAACGGGTCGTGCTGCTCGACGAGGCGGGAGCGGCGGCGGGAACGGCGGCGAAGGCCGACGTGCACCACGACGCGACGCCGCTGCACCTCGCCTTCTCCTGCTACGTGTTCGACGCGCGCGGCGAGCTGGTGGTGACCCGCCGGGCCCGCAGCAAGGCCACGTTCCCGGGGGTGTGGACCAACAGCTTCTGCGGTCACCCCGGCCCGGGCGAGCCGATGGACGTCGCGCTGCGCCGGCGCGCCCGCCAGGAGCTGGGCATCGAGCTCGACCGCCTGCGCCTCGTGCTGCCCGGCTTCCGCTACCGCGCCGAGCAGGGAGGGGTGATCGAGAACGAGATGTGCCCGGTGTTCGTGGCGCACACCAGCGACGAGCCCCGCGAGCCCGACCCCGGCGAGGTCGACGAGGTCCGCACCGTCGCGTGGGCGCTCTTCCGCGACGACGTCCTCGCCGGGACGTGGCCGGGCATCTCGCCGTGGTGCGCCGACCAGGTCCGCGCCCTGGCCCCGCTCGGCGAGGACCCCGTCGGCTGGGCGCCGGGCGACCCGGACGCCCTCCCGCCCGCGGCCTTCCTGGAATCCCTCGCGGCCGACCGATGACTCGCCGGCCGTGCGGGAGTTCCACCGGGTGAGAGCACGATCCACCGAGGAGGACACCATGGCCACGGCCGACGAGAAGGAGATCCGCGAGCTCATCGAGCGGTGGGCGCACGCGGTCCACGTGGGCGACCTGGACACGGTGCTCGCCGACCACGCCCGCGACATCGTCATGTACGACGTCCCGCCGCCCCACGACGGCGTGCGCGGGATCGAGGACTACGCGCAGACCTGGCCGCCGTTCTTCGGGTTCCAGGCCTCCGGCGCGAGCTTCGACATCGTCGAGCTCGACGTCACCGCGGGCGACGACGTCGCGTTCGCCCACGCCCTGCTGCTCTGCGACACGCCCGCCGAGCGCGCCGCCCACCCCGAGCGCCGCCTGCGCCTCACCCTCGGGCTGCGCAAGGAGGACGGCCGCTGGGTCGTCGCCCACGAGCACCACTCCTTCGCCGACGAGACCCCGATCGCCGAGGAGGACGAGCAGGCGGTCCGCGCGGTGCACCGCGGCTGGGTGGCCGACACCGCGGCCGGCGACCTCGACGGCCTCGTCGCCACGATCGCCGACGACGTCGTCTCCTACGAAATGGCCGGGAAGCTGGAGTACGTCGGCATCGACGAGGTGCGCGAGGTGTGCCGCGAGGGGCTCGAGGCCTCGCCCGGCCCCGTCGACTGGGAGATCCCGGACCTGCGCGTGTCCGTCGGCGGCGACCTCGCCGTCTCGTGGGGGATCGACCACCTCACGCCCGCCGGCGGCGAGACGGTGCGCTCGCGCGGCACCCGCGTCTTCCGCCGGACCCCCGACGGCTGGCGGATGGTCCACCAGCACCTGTCGTTCCCGGCGGAGGGCTGAGCGCTCGATCTCCCCCGCGGTCAGGGCCGCGGCGCGCCCGGGTAGGTCCCGAACTGCCAGTGGTTGCCCTCGGGGTCGCGCACGGCGACGTCGTGGGAGCCGTAGTCGGTGTCGTAGGGCTCGCGGACGATCTCGCCGTCCCCGGCGTCGCGGACGCGGGCGGCGATGGCGTCGATCTCCGCGGCGTCCGGCACGACGACGTAGGCGGCGAACGAGCCGCTGGAGGTGGCGCGCTCGTCGGTGCCCGGGCGCTGCTGGCCCATCATGAGCCCGCCGCCGGTGGGCCACGCGAGCTCGGCGTGCTGCACGACGCCGTCGTCGCCCGCGTAGGCGACGACCTCGACGAACCCGAGCACGCCGGTCAGCCAGGCCATGAGCCCGCGGGCGTCGGCGGCGGCGAGCGTGGGCCAGACGGTGGGCGGCGGGGTCTTGCCGTCGGTGTTGTCCATGGCGCTCACGATGTCCCCTCCGGCATCACCGGGTCTTGGATGTTCCCGATCTCCTCGGCGATCCAGCGCGTCGGCGAGCAGCCGGCGAGCGCGCCGAACTCGCGGGTGAGGTGGGCCTGGTCGGCGTAGCCCCCGTCGGCGGCGATGTCGGCGAGCCCCAGCGGGACGCCCGCCGACGCGCGGGCCGCGAGCCGCCGCCGGGCCCGGTCGAAGCGCGCCATGCGCCCGGCGACCTTCGGCGCCACCCCGATCTCGGCGCGGAACCGCTGGCCCAGGTGCCGCTCGCTCCACCCGACCTCGTCGGCGAGCGCGCGAACCGGCACCGTCCCGCCGGAGCGCACCACCCGCCGCCACGCCTCCCGCACCTCGGGGGCGACGGGGCGCGCGGCGGTCCCGGTGACGCCGTCGAGCGAGCGGCGCAGGACGTCGTCGATCGCGGCGAACCGCCCGGCCCAGCCGTCGGCCTCCTCGACGCGCTCGTGCAGTTCCTTCGCGACCGCCCCGAGCACGGCGTCGCCGTCGACGGTGACGCCGGCGAGCTCCGCGGCCGGGCGGCCGAGCAGCGCGCGGGCGGCCATCGGGTCGAGGACGACGTGCAGACCCGACTGCCGGCCGTCGTGGACGATCGACTCCGGCGTGGTGTGCAGGCCCCCGATCGCGACGTCGCGGCGCACGAGCGACCCGTCGGGCGCCCGCATCGTCAGCGGCTCGCCGAAGGTGACGATGAACGTCAGGTACGGCGAGGGCAGCCCGCGGTGCACGCCCGGGGCGCCGCCGCGCAGGTCGTAGCCGTGGTAGGCGACGTGGCCCGCGAGCGCGCCCGCCGGGCGCCCGGAGCGCCCGTCCGCCGTCTCGGCCATGGGTCCAGTCTGGCGCCGCCCCCGTCCCGTGGCGACCTCTCCCGGGCCGCGGGACGATCGACGTCGACAGCTCCGACGATCGAAGTGGATGGAGAGAGACCCGCCGTGATCCTCATCAACGTCAAGTGGACGGTGAAGCCGGAGTACGCCGAGCAGTTCCCGTCGCTGGTCAAGGAGTTCACCGACGCGGTGCGCCGGGAGCCGGGGAACATCTTCTTCGAGTGGTCGCGGCACCTCGAGGAGGACAACACCTTCGTGCTGGTGGAGGCCTTCCAGGACGACGCGGGCGAGGAGCACGTGCAGTCGGACCACTTCCAGCGGTTCGTCGAGCAGGCCCCCGACTGGGTGTCGACCGCGCCGAAGATCATCAACGTGCAGAACGTCCCGCAGGACGGCTGGGGCGAGATGGGCGAGGTCCAGCCCCGCTGACGGGACCGGGGGACCGGCCGGGGTGCTACACCCCGGCCGGCTCCCGCTCCGCCTCGACGGCCCTCCCCAGCAGGCGCCAGGCGCCGAGCGCCGTCGCCGCGAGGACGACCGCCCCGATCACCGAGGCCATCTGCAGCCCGCTCGTGAACGCCTCGCGCGCGACGCCCCCGTCGACGCCGGGGTGCGTCAGCGCCCCGCCGAGCGTCTCCTGCCCGGTCCGGGCGGTGAACACCGCCGCGGCGACGCTGCCCAGCACCGCGGTGCCGAGCGCGCCGCCCAGCTCGTAGCCGGTCTCCGAGATCGCCGACGCGGCGCCGGCGCGGTCGGCGGGCGCCGCGGCGAGGATGAGGTCGTTGGTCAGCGCCTCGGCGAGCGCGACACCGCCGCCGAGCAGCACGAACCCGGCGACCACCGCGCCCAGCCCGCCGAGCAGGCCGACGAGGGCGAGCCCGGCCCCGGCGAGCCCGAGCCCGACGCCGACCAGCCCGGGGGCCGCGAACCGGCGCACCAGGCGGGCGGCGACGAGCGCGCCCGTCACCCCGGCCACCGAGCCCGGCAGCATCCACAGCGCCGCGGTCAGCGGGCCGAGGCCCAGCACGAGCTGCAGGTACTGCGGGATCAGGACCAGGAGCCCGACCAGCGCGAACACGCCGAGCAGGTTGGTCACCACCGACACCGAGAACGGGCGGCGCGCGAACAGCGCCAGGTCGATCAGCGGGTGCTCCAGGCGGCGCTGGCGGCGGACGAACACCACGCCGGCCCCGATCCCGACGACCGCGGCGACGCCGGCGCCGACTGTCGGGCCCTCGGTCGCCAGGGTCTTCACCGCGGCCACCAGCGGCAGCATCGCCGCGAGCGAGAGCGCCGCGGACGGCAGGTCGAACGGGCCGGGGTGCGGGTCGCGGCTCTCGGGCAGGACGCGCGGCCCGAGCGCGAGCAGGAGCACGATCACCGGGACGTTGATCAGGAAGACCGAGCCCCACCAGAAGTGCTCGAGCAGGAAGCCGCCGACGACCGGCCCCGCGGCCGCCCCGCCCGAGAACGCCGCCGACCAGACGGCCACCGCGGTCGCCCGCCGCCGTGGCTCGGGGAACGCGGTCTTGATCAGCGAGAACGTCGAGGGCATGAGCGTCGCCCCGCCGAGGCCCAGCAGGGCGCGGGCGACGACGAGCGTGCCCGCGGTCGGCGCGAACGCCGCCGCCACCGACGCGACGCCGAACGCGGCGGCGCCCCACATCAGCAGGCGCCGGCGGCCGATGCGGTCGCCGAGCGTGCCCATCGTGACCAGCAGCCCGGCGAGCACGAACGAGTAGGCGTCGACGATCCAGAGCTGTTCGGCGGCGCCGGGGTCGAGGTCCTCGGTCAGGGCGGGCAGCGCCGCCCCCAGCACCGTCATGTCGATGCTGATCAGCAGCACCGGCAGGGTCAGGACGGCCAGGGCGAGCCCCGGCGACCGGCGCGACATCGTCGCCTCCACGACTGTGTGTGCACCGTCCGGACGGTGCAGTTTCGGGCGAACTCGAAACTACACCGGCTGGACGGTATAGCGTCAACCCCGTGCCTCGCCCGTCACAGCGCGACCGCATCCTCGACGCCTATACGGACCTCGTCGTGACCTCCGGCCCGGAGACGGTCACGCTCGACGCCGTGGCGTCGGCGGCCGGCGTGTCCAAGGGCGGGCTGCTCTACCACTTCGGCTCGCGGGAGGCCCTGCTCGACGGGCTCCTCGACCGCTCGCGCGAGCTCAACGACGCCGACCTCGCCACCGCCCGCGAGGCCCCGGAGGGCGTGGCGCGCTACTACCTGCGCACCTCGATCGACGACCCCGCGGCGGGCAGCACGGTGTACCGCGCGACGGTCGCGATGATCAAGCTCTCCGCCACCGAGCCGCGCGCCGCCGAGGTCACCCGGCGCTGCATGGCCGGGTGGCGCGCCGCGCTGACCGAGGAGCTCGGCGACCCGCTGGCCGCGGACGCCGTCGCCGCCCTCGGCGACGGCATCTACCTGCGCGCGATCGTCGGCGACGACAGCCCCGGGCTCGCCGACGCGCTCGAGGAGGTGCTGCGCAGGCTCCGCACGTGAGCGATCCGGGTCGCCGGGGCGACCCGGATCGCTCACGTGGGCGCAGCCCATCGTGGCCGACGACACGGTGCCGCCAGGGCGGATCGTGTGGACTGTGGTGGGGTGGAGCCGCACGAGGAGCCCGGACGGCCGCTCGAGGAGACGTCCGGGAACCCCGCCGACCGTTCGCCCGACCCCGACGACGAGCGCTTCGCCGGCATCGTCGCGCACCTGGCGCACGAGGACCCGCAGTTCGTGCGCCGGGTCAGCGCCCCGCGGGCGGTGGGGCTGGGCGTCGGCGACCTCATGATCGTCGTCGGGCTCGTCGCCACCGTGCTGTTCGGCGTGGTGCCGCTCGGCATCGGGCTGCACGCCGGCGCGGTGCCGCTGCTGGTCGTCGGCGCGCTCGGCTGCCTGCTCCTGCCCGCGGGCGCCCCGCTGGCCGTGCGCGCGATCCTGCGCCGCACGCGCCCGCTGATGCCCTAGCCGGGGCTCAGACCGCCACCGCGTCGACCCGGCGCCGCAGGCTCGGCAGGTCCCGGACCACGATGCTGCGGCCGTCCTTGCGCAGCACGCCCTCGGCGACGAGGCGCGAGAGCTCGCGGCTCGTCGTCACCCGCGTCAGGCCGACCATGAGCGCCAGCTCGTCGACCGGCGGGCGCACGCTCAGGCGGGCCTGTGTCGTCGGGGCCCCGAGCGCGCCCTCGCCGTAGGCCTCGACGAGGTGTCCGAGCAGCAGCGCGACGCGCTCGCGGGCGGGCAGGCCGTCGAGGCAGACGTGCAGGTGGAGCACCCGCTGCTTGTGGGCGACGCGCCGGACGACCTCGACGAGCAGCTCGGGGTCCTCCCGCGCGGCCTCGATGAGCGCGTCGCGCCCGATCGAGCGGATCTCGGTCGGCACCACGGCGGCCGCGGTGACCGGGTGCGGGGCGCCGTCGAAGCACGGGCCCTCGCCGAGGCTCGCGCCCGGCTCGGCCCACGAGATGACCCGGACCGTGCCGTCCGGGCGCACCATGTGGATGCGGACCCGGCCGCGGACGATGACGTGGAAGGTCGCCGACGTGTCGCCCTGGCGGTAGAGGTGCTCGCCGGTGCGCAGGGTGCGCGCGACCCCGAGCGCCTCGATCCGGCGGCTGACGGCCCCGGTCTCGGCCAGCAGGAACGGCGAGACCGTCGGGGTCGGGACGGCGGTGCTGGTGCTGCGGGTCACGGGCGCCCCCTTCCCCTGAGACGTCACCGGCCGCCGGGTCGGGGCGGTCCGGGCAGGGTAGAGCCGGACCGGCGCCTGCCGAAAGGGACGAAGCAGGCGCCGGTCTCCCGGTCGGCGTTCCTCAGGCCGCCGCCGGCTCGCTCGCGAGGCTGATGGAGGCGGCGTCGGTGTCGGGCAGCGCGATGGTGCATAGCAGGCTCACGACCGACAGGCCGGCGAGCAGGATGCCGATGGCGAGGCTCGACCCGAGCGACGCGACCAGGGCGGTGGCGATCAGCGGCACGACACCGCCGCCGAGGACGCCGGCGAGGTTGTAGGCCATGCCCGCACCGGTGTAGCGGTAATGGGTCGGGAAGAGCTCCGGCAGCTGCGCCCCCTGGGGCCCGTAGGCGAGGCCGACGACGCCGAGCACGACGGACAGCCCGAGACCGAACGCCCATCCCGTCCCGATGTCGAGGATCGGGAAGGCGATGAGGCCGCCGACCACGGACAGGCTGTTGCCGATGATGATCATTCTTCGACGTCCGACGCGGTCGGACAGGATCGCGCCGGCAATGGTCGTCGCGGCGAACACCAGGCCGCCGATGATGCCCATCGCGAGCACGGTCGTGCGGGGCAGCTCGAGGTTCTGGGTGCCGTAGCTCGTCAGGTACGTGACGCCGATGTAGAAGAACGCGAACACCGCCATGGTCGACCCGGCGCCCAGCAGCACCCGGCCCAGGTGGGTGCTGAGCACCTCGGCCACCGGCATGCGCGTGCTCACGTTCTTGTCCCGGGACTTGAAGGCGGCGGTCTCCGTGATCGCGAGGCGCACGTAGAGCCCGACGGCGACGAGCAGCACGCTCGCGATGAACGGCACCCGCCAGCCCCAGGCCAGGAACGCCTCGTTGCTCATCGTCAGCGCGGTGGTGAGGAAGGTCGCGCTGGCCAGCGCGAACGCCAGCGACGGGCCGAGCTGGGGGAAGAGCGCGTACCTGCCGCGCGTCTTGCCCGGCGAGTTCTCGGCGGTGAGCAGCGTGGCGCCGGCCCACTCGCCGCCGACCGCGAGGCCCTGCAGGATCCGCAGCACGACGAGCAGGATCGGGGCGAGGATCCCGATCGTGCCGGTGGTCGGCAGCACGCCGATGGCCAGCGTCGAGAGCCCCATGAGCAGCAGCGTGGTCACCAGGGTCTTCTTGCGGCCGAGCTTGTCGCCGAAGTGGCCGAAGAGCACCGACCCGAACGGGCGCGCGACGAACGCGACACCGAACGTCGCGAGCGCCAGGGCGGTGCCCGCCGCGGCGCCGAGCGACGGGAAGAAGACCTTGTTGAACACGAGCGCGGCGGCGGTGCCGTAGATGAAGAAGTCGTAGAACTCGATGACCGTGCCGGTCATGCTCGCGATCGCGATGCGGCGCATCGGCGGTGGCGAGCTGCTCGTCGTCGACGCGTCACTGCTGGTCACGGAGCCTCCTGAACATTCGTACGGGCACACGGAGTGTCCGGTTCAGGACAGGTTGTCGTCTGTATCACACACTACAGACGCCCGTTCGCCCGTGTGCTGCGCGCGGACGTTCCCCTGAGTGACCACCGGTCGGAGGGGGTATGACACCGCGATGACGATCCTGGTCGCGGTCACCGACGACCCCCAGGGCACCGCGGCGCTCGACGTCGCCGTGGCCGAGGGTGAGCGCCGTGCCACCGGCGTCGTGGCCCTCAACCTGCGCGCGGGCCCCCTCGCCGCCCCCGACGGTGCCACCGTCGTCGACCGCCTGCTCGGCGTGGAGGACGGCGACGCCGTGCTCGAGGCCCTGGAGTCCGACGCCGACGTCGACCTGCTCGTCGTCGGCGTCCGCCGCCGCTCGCCGCTCGGCAAGGCGATGCTCGGCGACCTCGCCCAGCGCCTGCTGCTCGAGGCCGACGTGCCCGTGCTGGCCGTGAAGTCGCCCGCCTCCTAGGGGCGCGCCCCGGCGTGGTGGATGTCGCCGACCAGCGCCGCCAGCACGTCGTCGAGGGCCACGACGCTGCCGGGCTCGGCGTCCCCGTCGCCCACGAGCACCAGGTGGGAGCCGCTGCGCCGCATCCCGGCCAGCGCGTCGGCCAGCGAGGTGTCGGCGGCGAGCGTGGTCAGCGGGCGCACGAGACGCCCGGGGACCGGCCGGTCGCGCGGCGGCGCCGGCGGGCCCAGCAGGTCCTTGACGTGCACGTAGCCGTGCCAGCCCCGCTCGTCGCGCAGCGGCAGCCGCGAGAACCCCCGCGCGTGCGCCAGGGCCTCCAGCTCGGCGACGGTCGCGTCCGGACGCGCGGTGACGACGTCGTCGACGGCGACCGTGGCGAGCGTCGCCTCCGAGAACCCCAGCGCGCCGTGCACCAGCGCCGCCTCGTCCCGGTCGAGCAGGCCGTGGGCGCGCGACTGCTCCACGAGGTCGGCGACCTCGTCGCGGCTGAACGCGCTGGCCATCTCGTCGCGGGGCTCGACGCGCATCGCCCGCAGCGTGACGTTGGCGAGGCCGTTGAGCACCCACAGGAACGGGCGCAGCACCGTCACGATCGCCACGAGCGGCGGGGTGAGCACCAGCGCCGCGCGGTCGGGCAGGGCGAGCGCGATGTTCTTCGGCACCATCTCGCCGACCGTCACGTGGAGGAACACCACGATGAGCAGCGCGATCGCGAACGCCACCGGGTGCACGGCCGCCTCGGGCAGGCCGAGCGCGGCGAATGCCGGCTCGATCGCCGCGGCGACCGCGGGCTCGCCCAGGGCGCCGAGGCCCAGCGAGCAGATCGTGATGCCCAGCTGCGCGCCGGCCATCATCAGCGAGACGTTCTCCATCGCGCGCACGGTGACGCGCGCGGCCCGTGACGTCGCCGCCCGCGGCTCCAGCGAGGCGCGGCGGGCGGAGATCAGGGCGAACTCGGCGCCCACGAAGAACGCGTTGACCGCCAGCAGCACGACCGCCGTGGCGATCCCGGCCCCGATGCTCATGCGGTCACCGCTTCCAGGTCGAGCCGGATCGCGGTGACGCGCCAGCGTTCGGTGGCCTCGACGGTGAGGCGGACCGGGCGCTCCTCGACCTCGCCCAGCTCGTCGCCGGCGCGCGTGGCGGTGACGGTCACGGTGTCGCCCTCGGCGGGCACGCGCCCGAGGTGCTCGGCGAGCAGGCCGGCGAGCGTGTCGTACTCCGGCGACTCCGGCAGCGCCCAGCCGAGCAGCGCCGACGCCTCGTCGGGCCGCAACCGGCCGTCGGCGCGCCAGGTCGTGTCGCCTAGGCGCTCGCCGGGCGGGGTGCCGGGGTCGTGCTCGTCGCGGACCTCGCCGACGATCTCCTCGACGAGGTCCTCGAGCGTGACCAGGCCCGCGAGGTCGCCGTACTCGTCGACGACGAGCGCGAGCTGCACGTCGCGGGCGCGCAGCAGGGTCAGCAGGCGGTCGAGGTCGACGGTCTCGGGCACGACCTCGACGGGGCGGGCCAGGATGGCGACCGGCGTGCTCGCGCGGTCGGCGTCGGCGACCCCGAGGGCGTCGCGGACCTGGACGACGCCGGGCTCGTCGCTCATCACGGGGAAGCGTGAGCGCCCCGTCGCCGCGGCCCGCTCGAGCATCGTCGCGACGGTGTCGGCGGGCGCCAGGGTCTCCATCGCCCCGCGCGGGGTCATGACGTCGGCGGCGTGGCGCTCGGTGAACGCGAGCGTGCGCTGCACGAGCGCCGCCGTGTCGCCGGGCAGCGTGCCCTGGTCGGCCGAGCGCCGGACCAGCGAGAACAGCTCCTCCGCCGAGCGCGCCGACGCGAGCTCCTCGGTGGGCTCCACGCCGACGGCACGCACGAGCACGTTGGACGTGTTGTTGAGCAGCAGCACCAGCGGGCGCGTCACCGTGGTGAACCCGCGCATCAGGCCCTGCACGGCACGCGAGGTGCGCAGCGGCTGGGAGATCGCGAGGTTCTTCGGGACGAGCTCGCCGAAGATCATCGTCAGCGCCGTCGAGAGCACCAGCGCCACGGTCAGCGACACCGCCGACGCCGCGCCCTCGGGCAGGCCGAGCGACGTGAGCGGCGGGGTGATCAGGCGCGCGATCGCCGGCTCGGCGAGGAAGCCGATGGCGAGGTTGGTGACGGTGATGCCGAGCTGGGCGGCGGAGAGCTGCGTGGACAGCGAGCGCAGGGCGGACAGGACGCCCCGGGAGCGGCGGTCGTGCTCGGCCTCGCGCTCGACGGTCGCGCGGTCGACGCCGACGAACGCGAACTCGGCGGCGACGAACACCCCGCACGCGAGGACGAGCAGCGCCGCCACGAGGAGCAGCAGGATTTCGGTCACGGGCGGGCACCCGTGGCGGTCCGTCGATGTCGTCGCCGGCGGCGGCGTCTCATGGTCTCCTCGTCGGGGTGGTCGAACCGGTCAACCGCGACAACGGACCGGCCCGCGCGCGAGTTCCCGGGCGCGCCCCCGAACGGGTTACTGGCTGGTATCTCTCGCTGGGCGAGAGATACCAGCCAGTAGTCGTCAGGTCCCCGTGCTCTGGCTCGTCGAGGCGCCGGGCGGCGTGCCGCCGGGACCGCCCGCGGCGCCGTCCGGCGGGCCGCCGAGCGGGCCCACGAGCATCGAGACGCCCAGGCCGACGAGGAACGCGACGACGCCGATCAGCGCGGCGATCTTCGCCGACACGGTGCGCGCGGCCTTCGTGACGGGCCCGGGGGCGGTGAACGAGGTGGTGGGTTCGGCTGCGGTCATGACGTCGAGCATCGGAGGGCGCGCTGTCCGCTCGGTGTGGTCGACCTGTGGCCCAGCTGTGCCGCACGATCACCCCTGTGCGCTCCCCGGCCCTCCGCCTCACCGTCGCCGGCGCCGCGGTCGTGGGCGTCGCCTACGGCATGGGCCGGTACGCGTTCGGGCTCACGCTGCCGTCGCTGCGGGCGGACCCGTCGCTGTCGAGCAGTGGTCTGGACGACGCCGTCCTCGGGCTCATCGCGTCCGGGTCGTTCGCCGGCTACCTCGCCGGGCTGCTCCTCGCGCCGGTGATCGGCCGCCGGTTCGGCCCGCGGGCGCCGACGACGGTCGGGAGCGTGTGCGGGCTGGTCGGCGGGGCGCTGGCCGCCGGAGCGACGTCACCGCTGGTGCTGGCGGTCGGCGTGGTGCTCGCCGGCAGCGCCGCGGGCTGGGTGTGGGCGGCGTACTCGGACCTCGCGGCCGTGGTCGTCGACGCGCCGGCCCGCCCCCGCGCGCTGGCGATCATCAGCACCGGGACCAGCGCGGGCCTGGTCGTGTCCGGGGTCGTCGGGCTGTGGGCGATCGGCGTCCCCGGCTGGCGCCTGGTGTGGGTGGCGATCGGGCTCGCGTCCGCGGCGACGGGTCTGCTCAACCTGCGCTGGACGCCGCGCCTGCCGCCGGCACCGGTCGGGCGCGCGGGCCGGATCGCGCTGCGCGGGCTCGGGGTGCCGCTGGCCTACTCGGTCGCGTTCCACGTCGGCGTCACCACGTTCTTCACGTGGGCCGCGGACATGCTGCGCCGCGCCGCGCTCGCCCCGGGCTGGGCGCCGACGCTCTACGCGCTGGTCGGCGTCGTGGGCCTCGTCGGGCTGGGCATCGGCGGCTGGTGCGCGCGCTTCGGCACGGTCCGCGTCGCGGCCGCCTGCCTGCTCTTCCTCGGGGCGTCGCTGGTCGTGCTCGGCACCGGCGCGGGCTCGGGGATCGTGGCGCTCGTCGCGGCGGCGATCTACGCGCCCGGGATCATGGGCGGCGCCGCCGTCCTCGCCGTCTGGACCGCCGAGATCGAGCCGGAACGCTCCGGCGAGGCGCTGACGGTCGTCGTCGCGGTCGGGGCGACGGCCGCCGTGATGGCCCCGGCGATCGTCGGCCTGCTGCTGGGGATCGTCTCGTTGACGGCCGTCCTCGTGGGGCTCGCCGTGCTGCTCGTGATCACGGCCGTCCTGATCCTCACACCTCGAACCGGTACCCCCGCCCCGCCTCCGTGACCAGGTGCCGCGGCCGCGAGGGGTCGGGCTCGAGCTTGCGTCGCAGGTGGCCGAGGTAGACACGCAGGTAGTGGCCCTCGGTCCCGTACGCCGGCCCCCACACCTCGCGCAGGATCTGCTGCTGGGTGACGAGCATCCCGGGGTGGCGCGCGAGGTGCTCGAGCACGCCCCACTCCGTCGGCGAGAGGTGCACCTCCGCGCCGTCGCGCACGACCTTCTTCGCGACGAGGTCGACCGTGAAGCTCGCGGTCTCGACCACCGGCGCGCCGTCCGGCGTCACCACCGCGGCCCGGCGCACGGCGGCCCGCAGCCGGGCGAGCAGCTCGGGGACCCCGAAGGGCTTGGTGACGTAGTCGTCGGCGCCCGCGTCGAGGGCGGCGATCTTGTCGGCGGAGTCGGTGCGCGCCGAGAGCACGATCACCGGCACCGCGCTCCAGCCCCGCAGGCCCTCGAGGACCTCGAGGCCGGGCATGTCGGGCAGCCCGAGGTCGAGGATCACGACGTCGGGCGGCGGGTGCTCGGCCGCCGCGCGCAGGGCCGCGGACCCGTCGGCGGCGAGCACGACGTGGTGGCCGTGCGCGGTGAGGTTGATGCGCAGCGTGCGCCGCAGGTGGGGGTCGTCGTCGACGACGAGGACGCGGCTCACACGATCACCGCCGCTCGGGGCGCCGCCGGCAGCGCCAGCACCATCGTCAGCCCGCCGCCCGGGGTGTCCTCGGCGTCGAGGGTGCCGCCCATCGCCTCGGTGAACCCGCGGGCCACGTGCAGGCCGAGCCCGACGCCGGTGGCCGCGCGCCGGTCGCCGAGCTGCTGGAACGGGGCGAACAGGCGGTCGCGCGCCTTGCGGGGCACGCCCGGCCCGGCGTCGACGACGCGCAGTTCGACACGGTCGGCGTAGGCACTCGCGCGGACCGCCACCGACCCGTCGCCCCCGTGGCGCAGCGCGTTGTCGACGAGGTTGGCGACGACCCGCTCGGCGAGCCCCGCGTCGGCGAGGACGTCGGGCAGGTCCTCCGCGACCTCGACGGCCACCCGGTCGACGTCGACGTGCCCGCCCGCCAGCGCCGCGGCGACCACCTCGTCCAGACCGATCGGGGCGCTCACCGGCGTGACGCCGCCGGCGGCGAGGCGCGAGGAGTCCAGGAGGTTGTCGACGAGCCCGGTGAGGCGGTCGGCGGACTCCTCGACGGTGGCGAGCAGCTCGGCCCGGTCCGTCGCGGACATCGGCAGCGCGGGGTCGCGCAGGCTGCCCGCGGCGGCCTTGATCGCGGTCAGCGGGGTGCGCAGGTCGTGCCCGACCGCCGAGAGCAGCGCGGTCCGCAGGCCCGCGGCGTCGGCGCGGCGCTGCGCGTCGGTGGCCTCGGCCGCCATCCGCCGGTTGCGCAGGGCGAGCAGCGCCTGCCCGCTGACCGTCGCGAACAGCGCGCTCTCCGGCGCGGTCAGCGTGCGGCCGGTGCCGACGAGGTGCACGCCCTCGTCGATCTCGACGTCCACGTCGGCCTCGGACGGCTTGCGGCAGGGCGCCTCGCCCGTGCAGGCGGTGACCTCCCACTCGGTCCTGTCCCGCTCCATGAGCGCCACGGCCGCCAGCCCGAACGCCTCCCGCACCCGCTCGAGCAGCTTGGGCAGCGGGTCCGACCGCGACAGCACGACCCGCGCGAACGACGTCAGCAGCGTCGCCTCGGCGCGCGCCGTCGTGGCCTGCGCCGCGCGGCGGTCGGCGCGGTCGACGACGGCGGCGACGAGCAGCGCGACGACCACCATCGCCCCGATCGCGAACGCGTTCTCCGGCTGGGAGATCGACAGCGTGTACAGCGGCGGGGTCAGGAAGACGTTGAGCAGCACGCCGCCGCCCAGCGCCGCGACCAGCGCCGGCGCCAGGCCGCCGATCATCGCCGTGACGACCGTGGCGAGGAAGAACAGCACGACGTCGGTGGACAGGTCGACCGACTCGCGCAGCACGACGCCGATGACGGTCGCGAGCACCGGGAGCAGGACCGCGGCGGGCCAGCCGAAGGCGTGACGTCGTGCCGGCACCGACCACCGTCGCCGCGGCGCGGGACCGGCTTCGGCGTGCGTGACCAGGTGGACGTCGATGCTCCCGGACGCGGCGATCGTGCGGGCGCCGATCCCGGGGTCGACCGCGCGCGCCCACCGCGAGCGCCGTGAGGTGCCGAGCACCAGCTGCGTCGCGTTGGCGGCGCGGGCGAAGTCGAGCAGGGCGGCCGGGACGTCGTCACCGACCACCGTGTGGAACGAGGCGCCGACGTCCTCGGCGAGCCGGCGCAGCCCGACCCCCGCGCCGCCGCCGACCAGCCCGTCCCCGCGCAGCACGTGGACGCAGAGCAGGTCCGCCGACCCCGCGCGGCGGGCGATCCGCGCCGCCCGGCGCAGGACCGTCGCGCTCTCGGGGCCGCCGGTGACCGCGACGACCACCCGCTCGCGGGCCTCCCAGACCTCGTTCGTGCCCTCGTCGTGGCGGTGGCGCTGCAGGGCGACGTCGACCTGGTCGGCGACCCACAGCAGCGCGAGCTCGCGCAGCGCGATGAGGTTGCCGGTGCGGAAGTAGTGGGCGAGCGAGGCGTTGATCTTCTCGGGCGCGTAGATGTTGCCGTGCGCCATGCGCCGGCGCAGCGCCTCGGGCGTGATGTCGACGAGCTCGATCTGGTCGGCCGCGCGCACCACGGCGTCCGGGATCGTCTCGCGCTGGCGCACGCCGGTGATGCGCTCGACGACGTCGCCGAGGGACTCGAGGTGCTGGACATTGACCGTCGAGATCACGTCGATGCCGGCGGCGAGCAGCTCCTCGACGTCCTCCCAGCGCTTGGCGTGCCGCGAGCCCGGCGCGCAGGAGTGCGCGAGCTCGTCGACCACGCACACCTCGGGGGCGCGGGCGAGGACGGCGTCGACGTCGAGCTCGGTGAGCTCGGTGTCGCGGTGGTGCAGGACGAGACGCGGCAGCACCTCGAGTCCCTCGAGCAGCGCGGCGGTGCGGGCGCGCCCGTGGGTCTCGACGAGCCCGACGACGACGTCGGTGCCCCGGTCGAGGCGGCGGCGGGCCTCGTTCAGCGCGGCGTAGGTCTTGCCGACCCCCGGGGCCGCGCCGAGGTGGATGCGCAGCTCACCCCGTCCCTCGGTCACCTCCTCATCCTGCACCGAGCGAGGCGTTGAGCTCCGGCACGTTCACGCGCGGCTCACCCAGCACGCCGAGGGTGCGCCCGTGCGTGGCGTCGGCGACGAGCGCGCGCACGCGGTCCTCGGGGAGGCCGGTGAACCGGGCGACGCGGGGGACCTGCTGCGCGGCGTAGGCGGGGGAGATGTCGGGGTCGAGCCCGGACGCCGAGGCGGTGAGGGCGTCCGGCGGGACGGTCGCCGGGTCGACGCCGTCGCGCGCGGCGATCGCGGCGCGGCGTTCCTCCACGGCGGCGGCGAGGTCCGCCGAGGAGGGGCCGAGGTTCGAGCCGCCCGAGACGGCCGGGCCGGCCGCCGCCGAGGGGCGCGTGTGGAACCAGGGGTCGGCGGCGGGGTCCGCCGGCACGGGGTCGACGCCGATGAGCGCCGGCGATCCCTCGGCGTTCGCGTGCAGGCCCGGGAGGCGCGAGACGCCCCAGATCGCGGCGGGGTAGACGACGCCGAGGAGCAGGGTGAGGGCGAGCAGGACCCGGACGGCGGCGGCGAGCTGGCGGCGGACCTGCCCGCCGGTCACCGCGTTCGTCTTCTCCGGCTCGAGGAGCGTGGTCATGGTCAGCCGATCCCCGGCACGAGCCGGACGACGAGGTCGATGAGGAAGATGCCGAGGAACGGGACGGCGACGCCGCCGAGCCCGTAGACGAGCAGGTTGCGGCGCAGCAGCCGGTCGGAGCTCGACGGCCGGAAGCGCACACCGCGCAGCGCCAGCGGTATCAGCACGACGATGACCAGGGCGTTGAAGACGACCGCGGAGAGGATCGCCGACTCCGGCGTCGCCAGGCGCATGACGTTCAGCGCCCCGAGCTGCGGGAAGATCGCCAGGAACATCGCGGGCAGGATCGCGAAGTACTTGGCGAGGTCGTTGGCCAGCGAGAACGTGGTCAGCGCGCCGCGGGTGATCAGCATCTGCTTGCCGACCTCGACGACCCCGATGAGCTTGGTGGGGTCGGAGTCGAGGTCGACCATGTTGCCGGCCTCCTTGGCCGCCGCCGTCCCCGAGCTCATCGCGACGCCGACGTCGGCCTGCGCCAGGGCGGGCGCGTCGTTGGTGCCGTCGCCGGTCATCGCGACCATGCGCCCGCCGGCCTGCTCGCGGCGGATGAGCGCGAGCTTGTCCTCGGGCGTCGCCTCGGCGAGGACGTCGTCGACCCCGGACGCGGCGGCGATCGCCCGCGCGGTCACCGGGTTGTCCCCGGTGATCATGACGGTGCGGATGCCCATGGCCCGCAGCTCGCCGAACCGCTCCGCGATCCCGGGCTTCACGACGTCCGAGAGCTCGACGATGCCGTAGGCACGTGAGTGATCTGGGTCGTCATGACGACCCAGATCACTCACGTGGCCGGAGGCCACCACCAGCGGGGTGCCGCCGCGTTCCGCGATCTCGGTGCTGATCGCCTCGAGCCGGGCGCGGTCGGTGTCGTCCCCGAGCCACGCGATCACCGCCGACGTCGCGCCCTTGCGGACCTCGCGACCGTCGACGTCCACCCCGGACATGCGGGTGGTCGCGCTGAACGGCACGAACGCGGCCGCGGCCTCGGCAGCCGTCGCCTCGGGCGCCAGCCCGTGGGCCGACGCGCAGAGCTCGACGATCGACCGCCCCTCCGGTGTCGTGTCGGCGAGGCTCGCGAGGCGTGCGGCCGCCGCCAGCTCGGCCACCTCCACCCCGGGCAGGGGGTGCAACGACGTCGCGCGCCGGTTGCCGTAGGTGATCGTCCCGGTCTTGTCGAGCAGCAGCGTCGACACGTCGCCGGCGGCCTCCACCGCGCGCCCCGACGTGGCGAGCACGTTGCGTTGTACCAGCCGGTCCATCCCGGCGATCCCGATCGCCGAGAGCAGCGCGCCGATCGTCGTCGGGATCAGGCACACCAGCAGGGCGACGAGCACGACGAGCGACTGCGGGCCGCCCGAGTACGTCGCCATCGGCTGCAGCGTGACCACGGCCAGCAGGAACACGATCGTCAGCGCCGAGAGCAGGATCGTCAGCGCGATCTCGTTCGGCGTCTTCTGTCGCTGCGCGCCCTCGACCAGCGCGATCATCCGGTCGACGAACGAGTCGCCGGGCCGCGCGGTGATCCGGACGACGATGCGGTCGGAGAGCACGGTCGTGCCGCCGGTGACCGACGACAGGTCCCCACCGGACTCGCGCACGACCGGCGCCGACTCGCCGGTGATCGCCGATTCGTCGACGGTCGCGATGCCCTCGACGATCTCGCCGTCGCCCGGGATCGTCTGCCCGGCCTCGACGACGACGCGGTCGCCAAGGGTCAGCTCGGTCGCGGCCACCTCGCGCCCGTCCTCGAGCCGCGCCACCGTGTCCGTCCGCGTCGCCCGCAGCGCATCCGCCTGCGCCCGGCCCCGACCCTCGGCGACCGCCTCGGCGAGGTTCGCGAACAGCACGGTGAACCACAGCCACACCGCGATCGACCACGCGAACACGCTCGGGTCGACGATCGCCGCGACGGTGACGACGACCGACCCGACCCACACCACGAACATCACGGGGTTGCGCACCTGGTGGCGTGGGTCGAGCTTGCGCAGCGCCGTCGGGAGCGACTCCAGCAGCAGCGCGGGCCGGAAGGTCCCGGCCCCGACGGGGCGGCCGGTGGTCTGTGGACGTTCCAGGACGGCGGTCATGCCAGTCCCTCCGCGAGGGGGCTCAGGGCCAGGGCGGGCAGGAACGTGATCGCCGCGACCAGCACGACGGTGCCGGCGACGAGCACGGAGAACAGGGGAGTACCGGTCGACAAGGTGCCGGGGCCGGGCTCGACCCGGGGCTGACGGGCGAGCAGCCCGGCGAGCGCGAGCACGGCGACGATCGGCAGGAACCGGCCGAGCAGCATCGCGATCCCGAGCGTGGTCTGGAAGAACCCGCTGGTCACCGTGAGGCCGCCGAACGCCGAGCCGTTGTTGTTCGCCGCCGAGGCGTACGCGTAGAGCACTTCGCTCAGGCCGTGCGGGCCGTCGTTCGTCATCGCGTCGGCGGTGCCCGGCAGCGCGACCGCCAGGCCGGTGCCGAGCAGCACGAGCGCCGGCATCGTCAGCGTGACGACCACCGCGCACGTGACCTCGCGACGCCCCAGGCGCTTGCCGAGGTACTCGGGGGTGCGGCCGACCATGAGCCCGGCGAGGAAGACGGCGACGACCGCGACGACGAGGATCGAGTAGAGCCCGGTCCCGACGCCGCCCGGTGTCATCTCCGAGAACAGCATGTTCAGCAGCGCCCCACCGCCGCCGAACGCCGAGAAGCTGTCGTGCAGGGAATTCACCGCGCCCGTCGACGTGCCGGTGGTCGAGTTCGCGAAGAGCGCCGAGCCCGGGATGCCGAACCGGAGCTCCTTGCCCTCGAGGTTCGCGCCGGCGGACGAGGGGCTCGCCGCCTCCGCCGTCCAGATCACCGCGAGCATCGCCGCCCACAGCCCGCCCATGACGGCGAGCAGCGCGACGCCCTGCCGCGTCGAGCCCACGAGCTTCCCGAACGTCCTGGTCAGCGCCACCGGGATGACGAGCATCAGGAAGATCTCGAACAGGTTCGACAGCGGCGTCGGGTTCTCGAACGGGTGCGCGGAGTTGGCGTTGAGGACGCCCCCGCCGTTGGTCCCGAGCTGCTTGATGGCCTCCTGGGACGCCACCGGGGCGATCGCGCTCGTGCCGACGTCCGAGCGCAGGCTCATGACGACGCCCGTGGCGACGAGCGCGACGGCGGCCACCGCGACGATCGGCAGCAGGACCCGCGTGCACCCGCGGACGATGTCGACCCACGCGTTGCCGAGGCGGTCGGTGCGGCTGCGGACGAACCCGCGGACCAGCGCGACCGCGACCGCCATGCCGACCGCCGCCGACACGAAGTTCTGCACCGTCAGGCCGGCCATCTGGACGGCGTGGCCCATGGTCGTCTCGGGGACGTAGGACTGCCAGTTGGTGTTGGTGACGAACGAGATCGCGGTGTTGAACGCGACGCCGGGCTCCACCGCCCCGCGGTCGAAGGACCAGGGCAGCAGTGTCTGGAGCCGCTGCAGCAGGTAGAGCAGGACGACGCCGGCGAACGAGAACGCGAGGACCGCGACGGCGTACGTGCTCGCCCGCTGCTCGGAGCGCGGGTCGACACGCACGACCCGGTAGAGGACACGCTCGATCGCCCAGTCGCACTCGTTGGTGTAGACGCGCGCCATCCAGTCCCCGAGCGGGCGCCAGGCCGCCGCGAGCAGCACGAGCAGGACGGCGACCTGCGCTAGTCCTGCTGTGGGCCCGGCCATCAGAACCGCTCCGGACGCAGCAGGGCGACCACGAGGTAGATCAGCAGGCCGAGGGCGACCACGGCTCCGAGGAGGTCCGCGGTCACGATCGGTCCAGCCCGCGGACGGCGAGCAGGAGGACCGCGAACACCGCGATCACCACGCCCGCGTAGAGGACGTCGAGCACCGGGGCTCCCCTTCGTCGAGCGCCGCCTCCGTGGCGGCGCACCGACCGCCGACGGTGCGCTCCTCCGGGACGCCGGGAGCCCGCGTTGACGCGTCGTTGACGCCGCCCGGTCCGGGTTTCTACGACCTGGTGAGAGCCCGCAGCACCGCCATCGCGTCGTCGCGGCGCTCCCACGGCACGAAGAGGTGGTCGTGGTGGAAGCCGGCGACGGGGTTGGTGCCGATCCCGGCGTCGGCGAGCGCGCGGGTGATCACGGCGAGGAAGCCGACGGCGTCGAGCGCCGAGTGCACGCGCAGGGTGATGCCGGCGCAGGGGAACGCGCCGGCGAGCCCGTGGGTCTCGGCGTCGGCGGCCGTCACGATCGCGGAGAGCCCCTCGTCCTCGCGGATCGTCGCGAGCGCCTCCACCCCGTCGGGGAGATCGCTGACGAAGACGTAGCGGCGCGGGTGCAGGAGCGGCTCCATGCCGGCCAGCAGACGGTCGAGGTCGGTGTCGCCGGGCATGCGGGAGATCGTCCCGCGGTGACCGCCACCACAGGGAGATCGGGTGATCGCGGGTTAGGGTCGCGGCGCTGGTGGTTCCCGGTCCGTCCTCGCGGGCGGTCCGGGTGGCAACAGGGAACCCGGTGTGATTCCGGGACTGCCCCGCAGCGGTGAGTGGGAACGACCGCCGTCAGGAGCACTGGGCGAGAGCCTGGGAAGCGACGGCCAGTAGGAGGCGCACCCGCGCCACGCCCGCGAGTCCGAAGACCTGCCATCGGTGCGCGTGTCGAGATCCGGCACGCGCGGCAGCGGGGTCTCGCGGGCGGACCCGTCGCATCCCGGCGTGCCGGCGTGCCGTCACCCACCTGCGCGACCTCGCGAGCCCCACCGCTCGACGAGGAGAAGAGCTGTGTCAGGTGCACTGTCCGGCCCCATCGGGGCCACCGTCCTGGGCTACCCCCGCATCGGCCCCCGCCGCGAGCTGAAGAAGGCCCTCGAGGCCTACTGGAAGGGCGCGAGCAGCGCCGACGAGCTGGCGCAGGTCGCCGCCGACCTGCGGGCGCGGACCTACCGGGAGCTCGCGGGCCTCGACTCCCAGCCGATCTCCGGCTCGTACTACGACCACGTCCTCGACGTGACGGCGATGGTCGACGCCGTCCCGCCGCGGTTCCGTCCGCACGGGCGCCGGGAGGGCACGGCACTCGACGAGTACTTCGCCATGGCGCGCGGCACCGCGACGGCCGCGCCGCTGGAGATGACGAAGTGGTTCGACACGAACTACCACTACCTCGTCCCCGAGATCGGGCCCGACACCCCGCTGCGCCTCGCCGACGAGACGCCCGTCGAGCGGGTGCGCGAGGCCGTGGCCGCCGGGGTGACCGCGCCCCGTCCGGCGCTCGTCGGCCCGGTCACCTACCTGCTGCTGGCCAAGGCCGCCGACGAGGCGCCGGAGGGCTTCTCCCCGCTGGCGCGGCTCGACGAGCTCGTCGAGGTGTACGCGCAGCTGCTGGCGAAGCTGGCCGACGCCGGCGCCGCGTGGGTCCAGCTCGAGGAGTCGGCGTTCGTCGCCGACCGCGGCGACGAGGAGCTGGCCGCCCTGCGCCGTGCCCACGACCGCCTCTCGGGCACGCCCGACCGTCCGCGCATCCTCGTCACGTTCTCCTACGGCGACCCCGGCCCGGCGCTGGACGAGGTGGCCGACAGCCGCGTCGACGGGATCGCCCTCGACCTGGTGACCGCCCCGCAGCTCGCCGACCGCGTGCCGGCGCTGCCGGCCCTGCGCGAGAAGACCGTCGTCGCCGGGCTCGTCGACGGCCGCAACGTGTGGCGGGCCGACCTCGCCGGTGCCCTGTCGCGGGCCGCGACGCTGCTGGGCTCGGTCGGCGACCTCGCCGTCTCGACCTCGTGCTCGCTGCTGCACGTGCCCTACGACGTCACCGTCGAGTCGACGCTCGACCCGACCGTCGTCGCCCGGCTCGCGTTCGCCCGCCAGAAGCTCGACGAGGTGGTGACGCTGGGGGAGGCCCTGCGGTCCGGCACGCGCCCGTCCGACGCCGCGGGGTCGGCGGCGGTCGCCGTCGACGAGGCCGTCCGGGCGCGCGTCGCGGCCGTCGCGCCGGGCGACCGGGAGCGCCCGGAGTACCTGGTGCGCGCGAAGGCCCAGCAGGAACGCCTCGGGCTGCCCCCGCTGCCCACCACGACGATCGGGTCCTTCCCGCAGACCCCGAACGTGCGCCGGACCCGCGCCGACTGGGCGAACGGGCGCATCGACGACGCCGAGTACACCCGCCGCATGCGGTCGGAGATCGAGCGCGTGATCCGGCTGCAGGAGGCGATCGGGCTGGACGTGCTGGTGCACGGCGAGCCGGAGCGCAACGACATGGTGCAGTACTTCGCCGACAACCTGCCCGGCTTCGCGACCACCGAGCTGGGCTGGGTGCAGTCCTACGGCTCGCGGTGCGTGCGTCCGCCGATCCTGCACGGCGACGTCTCGCGCCCGGAGCCGATCACGGTCGACTGGGCGCGCTACGCGCAGTCGCTGTCGTCGAAGCCGGTGAAGGGCATGCTGACCGGCCCGGTGACGATCCTGGCCTGGTCGTTCGTGCGCGACGACCAGCCCCTCGGCCGGACCGCCGACCAGGTGGCGCTGGCGCTGCGCGACGAGATCGCCGACCTCGAGGCCGCCGGCATCGGCATCGTCCAGGTCGACGAGGCCGCCCTGCGCGAGCTGCTCCCGCCGCGCCGTGCCGACTGGGCCGCCTACCTCGACTGGGCCGTGGGGTCCTTCCGGCTGGCGACCGGCGGGGCGTCGGAGGAGACCCAGGTGCACACGCACCTCTGCTACTCCGAGTTCGGCGACGTCATCGACGCGATCGACGGCCTCGACGCCGACGTGACGACGATCGAGGCGGCGCGCTCGCGGATGGAGGTGCTGGCCGACCTCGAGGCGATCGGCTACTCGCGCGGGGTCGGACCGGGCGTCTACGACATCCACTCGCCGCGCGTGCCCGAGCGCGAGGAGATCGCCGCGCTGATCGCCGAGGCGCAGCGCGTCGTGCCGGGGGACCGGCTCTGGGTCAACCCCGACTGCGGGCTCAAGACCCGCGGCTACGAGGAGGTCGAGGCGACCCTGCGGGCGATGGTCGAGGCGGCCCGCGCCGCCCGGTTACGGCACCGCGGGACCCGGCGGTGAGGCCGGGTCCCGCGGGATCCGTCAGATCTTCTGCACCTCGACGAAGTCGGCGTACACGATGACGTTCGAGAGGTACGACCGGGCGCTCCGGTCGTAGTCCCCGCCGCAGGTGATGAGCCGCAGCTGCGGGTTGGCGGTGTCGTTGTAGACCGCGTCGGTGGGGAACGAGTCCTTCGGGATCGTCTCCACCCGCGACACCTCGAAGACGGCCCGCTGGCCGTCGCCGCGGTCGACGAACACCTGGGCGCCGGCGACCACGTCCTTCAGGTTCGCGAAGATGCCGGGCTGCCCGCCGCCGTTGACGTGACCGAGGATGACGCTCGGCCCGACCTCACCCGGCGAGGGGCTCTGGTCGAACCAGGACGCCTGCATCGGTTGCGACACCGGCGGGACCGCGAGGCTGCCGTCCTCCTTGAGGCCGGTCGCGACGAGGTCCGACTCCGCCGAGATCGACGGCACCGTCACCCGCGTCGGCGTCGACGCGGCCAGCGGAGCGGGCGCGCCGAACCCCGCCGGTCCCGACGAGTTCGCCCCGACGACCAGGGCCAGGAGGACCAGGATCACGATCAGGCCGATCGAGACGTTGGTCATCGAGATCCCGGACTTCTGGTCCGAGTCCTTGTCGGTGAGCGGCATGATCAGTTGCCCGTGTCCACGCCGCCGGACGGGACGCGCTTGACCTGCGTCGCGTGCACCTCGCCGACCGGGCGGTAGTCGTACCAGTAGTGGTTCACCGAGCTGTTGAAGTAGCAGACGGTGCTGCTGTAGCCGCCGTGGTGGTAGCCGGAGCCGCCGCTGTAGCCCGAGTCGTAGCCCTCGCCCTCGTCCGTCGTCGTGAGGGAGTTCGGACCCTCGTCGAGGTCGGAGTCGGCGCTGCCGCTGCCCGAGCCGGAGTCCGTGGCCGGCTCGGCCCGGAGGTTCAGGACCCCGGCGCCCGAGCCGCCGCCGAGCCCGGTGTCCTGGATCGGGATGCCGGAGGTCGACCCCGACGTGGCGCCAGACGTCGAGCCCGAGGTGGAGCCGGCGGTCGAGCCGGACGTGGAGCCGGACGTGGAGCCGGACGTGGAGCCGGCGGTCGAGCCCGAGGTGGAGCCCGAGGTGGAGCCGGCGGTCGAGCCCGAGGTGGAGCCCGAGGTGGAGCCCGAGGTCGCGCCGGAAGTGGCGCCCGACGTCGCCGTGTCGACGACGCCGTCGACGATGCCGGTGACGGTGTCGATCACACCGTCGAGCGGGTCGAGGGGGTCGGTCGCGCTGTCGGTGCTGCTGTCGGTGCTGCTGTCGGTGCTGCTGTCGGTGGAGCTGTCGGTGCTGTTGTCGCTGGAGCCGTCACCGTGGTGGGGGTGGTGATACGTCGACACCGAGACGCAGGTGTTGCCGCCGTCGTAGTCGGTCGCGGACGCCGATCCCACGCCCAGGGAGCCGATGAGCAGCACCCCGGCTCCGAGCACCAGGAGCCGGCGCCCCTTGTCCTGACTGTTCATGCCCTCTTCCCGTCCCCGGCCCGTGCCGGCCTGATCCGCGCTGACCGTCGCCCCGCCGACGATCACGTGTCGCCTGTCACCCGTTCGGTGTTACTCACTGGGAGCGTCGTGACGAAAGCGTTAGCTCAGGCGTCCGACAGCGTCTTCGTCCCCTGGCCGTCGTCACTCTCCGCCGAGCGGCCCTCGACTCTCTCGAGCTCCGGCGATCCGGCGCCGACCGCGACCGGAGCCAGCCCAGCCTCCACCGGCCCGCGGGCCACGGGCACCGATCGCTCCGAGGGCTCCGGCGGGTGACGCCGGATGAGGCGGCAGACCCGGTTGCGGGCCCACCACAGGACCTGCTCGGCGCGCTCCGGCGGCAGGAAGGCGAGGTACAGCGTCACGATCGTGGAGCTGAAGAAGCCGACGGCGAGGGTGAGCTCGATCGAGAGGTGCAGGAGCACTCCGAGAGCGAGCACCCAGGGCCGCGCCGCCCGGTTCCAGACGAGGATGCCGATGGCCAGCTCCGCGGCGAGCGTGCCGTAGGTCGCCAGCTCCGCGAACAGCGGCGAGTTGGTGACGAAGGACGGCACCGGCAGGCGGCTGACCTCCCCGATGCGCACGGCGTAAGACACCGCCGTGCCGTCCCGCCACAGGGCGCCACCCGCTTTCTCCCACACCGTGGAGATGTAGATGACGCTGAGCTGGATCTGGGCGAGGCGCAGGGCCCAGGGCGCGCGATGGGGGAAGGTCCACATCCCGGCCGGATCGGCACGCCACCGGTCCACCGAGGCGGCCGAGCCCGCCGGCATGAGCACCATGTAGAAGGCGACGAGCCGGATCAGCCCGTCCCCGGCGTTGAAGGCGAGCGGCGCCGTGCGGGTCACCGACATCATCACGACGAAGACGGCCAGGGCGGCGACGCGCGTCTGGAACCCGACCGTCAGCGCCACGGCACCGAGCAGGCCTGCCAGCCACAGCACCCAGATCAGCGGGGAGCCCTGGACCAGCGTGAACAGAGTCCAGCCCCCGAACGGCAGTTCCATCCGCGTCGGGATGACGCCGCCGTTGCCGAAGAAGGGATCGAGGACCGGGACGAGCGAGAGCATCCAGACCGTGGCCACGAGGCCGAAGCCGATGCGCAAGACCTCGACGGGAGCGGTCGAACGGGGCGCGAACCAGAAGCGATCCCACCCGTCGCGGAGCCGGGTGAACGGCGCGGTCATCGCCCACCCACCGGCGTCGAGAAGAACGGGACGTCCGTCGCGGGCCCCTCGTCGGGTGTCGGACTCCCAGGCGGAGGGTTCACCCGCGAGGCTCGGAGCAGCGTCACGCGGACCGGCTGGTGTCCGCCGGCGCGATCCTCGTCGGCGATCCATCCGGCGAACGCCACGCGCTCGCGCTCGGCGGTCTTCTTCTTCCACAACTGCTCGCCGTACTTGCGCCAGCGGTAGTCCCAGTACTCGGTCACCCCGTTGCCGCCCTGCATCGGGTAGACGCCGACCGTGCCGTCGGCCCGGTCGACGCGGGCGACGACGTCGTTCGTGGTGCGGGGCGGACTGGGCGCGAACACGCCCCACGACTGGTCGAGGCCGGTCGCGAGCAGGTACGGCCGGGTCAGGTCGACGAGACCGTTCTTGATCGCCGAGGGCGGGGCCGTGGCCGCGACCATCCCCAGCAGGGTCAGCACGACGAACGCCGAGATCGCGAGGCGCTTGCCGGGGGTCATGGACCTCGTCTCGTCCGAGTCCTCGGACGGGGTGTCCGTCTCCAGCGTCGTCGCCACGATGTCTCCCCGAAGCTCCCCGACCGGCATGTCGTCCTGGAAGGGATCGGAGGAATGCGCTGAGCGTTACGGAGCAGGGGGATTGCGCCGTCGGGGACGCATCGTCGTCGGGACGCCGTGATCGCCCCCGGTGCTCTGTCGACCCGATCTCACGGGGTCTCCGGAGCACCCGGGGCGATCTTGCGCGCCTCATCTCACTGACCGATGAGGTGTTGCGGCCTTACGGTGTGCCCGTGATCGGACTTCGCCGGGTGGGCGTGCTGCTCGTCCTGCTGGGTGCGCTGGCGGCGCTGCTGGCCCCGGCGGCGTTCGCGCACGAGTCGACGCCCACCGGCGTCCAGCGCATCGAGCTCGACCTCGGCGCCCGCGAGCTCGCCCTGACGATCACCGCGCCGCCGGAGGGCGGGGGCCGGATGCCGGTCGTCGTGCTCCCGCGCGGCGACGCGCCGCCCGGCGAGGTCGTGCTCGCCGCGGTGCGCCCCGGCGGCGAGCCCGCGAACGCGGTGCCCGTGCCGGTGGCGCCGGTCGGGCAGCCGCACGAGGTCGCGCTCACCACGGACGGCCCGGGCGCCTGGGAGATCACCGTCGCCGACGGCACCACGACCGCCCGCGTCCCGGTCACCGTCGCCGCGCCCGTGCCCACCCCGGGGTGGGTGTGGGCGGTCCGGATCGGCGCGCTGGTCGGCGTCGTCGCGCTCGTCGCGGCCCTCGCCCCGAGCGTGCGCCGGCGGCCCCGGCTCGCGCTCGGGCTCGGGGCGGTCGCGCTCGTCGGGATCACGATCGCCGCGACGGCGGTGGCCACCGCGCCGTCCTCGACGCCCACGCCACCGGCCCCGACGCCCGCCGCAGCACCGATCATCGCCCCGCCCGCCGGCGGCCACGCCGGGCACGGCGGGGCGGCGCCGGCCCCGACGCCGATGACCACGGCCACCATGACCAGCGGCAGCGTCGTCGCCACCGCGAGCACCACGAGCCCGCCGACCGCCGGCGCCCCGACGGACCTCGCCCTCGACCTCACCGACTCGTCCACGGGCGCGGTCGTCGACGACCTCGCGATCCACGACGACGCCCTCATCCACCTCGCCGTCATGGGTCCGGACGGGTCGCTCGACCACGTGCACCCGGTCCGCACCGCCCCCGGCCACTACGTCGTGCGCCTGACGCCGGGCACCGCCGGGCGCTACGGGGTGTTCGCCGAGATGGAGCGCGCCGGCGACGGCGGGCACCAGGTGGCGCGCACGGCGTTCGACGTCCCGGGCCCCGCTCCGGCGCCCGCCGCGCCCGCGCCCGGCCCGGGCGTCCGCGAGGTCGGCGGGATGCAGGTCGACGTCGCGGTGCCCGAGGCCGTCGCGGGTCGCCCGACGACGGTGTCGGCGACCTTCGGCGCGGGCGGCGGTCAGGTCACCGACCTGCAGCGCTGGCTGGGCATGGCCGGACACCTCATGGTGCTCGGCCCCGGGCTCGGCGGGACGCCGGACCCGATGGACCCCGCGTCGGCGTTCGGCCACGTCCACGACATGAGCGCGCCCGGCCCGGCGGGCACGTACGGGCCGCGGATCTCCTTCGAGCACACGTTTGCGCGGGCGGGCCGCTACCAGCTCTGGGTGCAGGTCCAGCGGGACTGGCGGATCGTCACGGTGCCGGTGACGGTGGACGTCACACCGGCACCGGCGAGTGCTCCGTGAGAACGTGCGTCCCCGTGCGAACCGTGCAGGTGGTGGGGATCGGCCTCGGCGACCCGGGGCAGCTGACGCTCGACGCCGTCGAGGCGCTCGGCGGCGTGGACGTGGTGGTGCTGCTGCACAAGCCCGGTCCCGCGGACGAGCTCACGACGATCCGGGCGAAGATCGTCGAGCGCTTCGCCCCGCAGGCCCGCGTCGTCGAGCGCGACGACGCCGTCCGCGACCGGACATCTCCCGACTACGAGGGCGCCACCGAGCGCTGGCGTGACGAGCGCGCCGCCCTCTACGAGCAGACCCTGCTCGACGAGGTGCCCGACGGCGGCTCGTGCGCCCTGCTCGTGTGGGGCGACCCGGCGATCTACGACGGCACCGTCGAGATGCTGCACCGCCTCGACGCCCGTGGACGGGTCGCGCTCGACTGGCGGGTCGTGCCCGGGCTGGGGGCGCCGACGGTGCTGGCGGCGGCCCACCGCACGACGCTCACGCGCACCGCCCGCGCCGCGACGATCACCCCCGCCCGCCGCGTGCTCGACGACAGCGTCGACTCCGGCGAGGCCGACCTCGTCGTCATGCTCGACAGCGCCAAGGACCACGGCCTCGACCACCTGCCCGACGACGCCACCGTCTACTGGGGCGCCTACGTCGGCACGCCCGACGAGGTGCTGATCGCGGGGCGGGTGGGCGACGTCCGGGCCGAGATCCTGGCGGCGCGCGCCACGCACCGGGAGCGCAAGGGCTGGCTCATGGACACCTACCTCGTGCGGCGGAAGTGATCGACGACGTCTACCGCGCCTACCTGGCCTGCCTGGACGAGCGGCGGTTCGAGGACCTCGAGGCGTACGTCCACGACTCCCTGACCTACAACGGCGCGCCGATGACGCGGGCGCAGTACGCGGGGATGATCGCCGACGACGCCGCGGCGATCCCCGACCTCGCGTTCGTGGTCGACCGGCTGGTGGTGCAGGGCGACGAGGTGGCGGCACGGCTGTGGTTCGACTGCACGCCGCGGGGTGAGTTCCGGGGCGTGGCCGTCGACGGGCGTCGCGTCGCGTTCGCCGAGCACGTGTTCTACCGCTTCGCGGAGGGCCGGATCGCGGAGGTGTGGTCGCTGATCGACGTCGAGGCGGTGCGGGAACAGCTCGGCTGACGGGACGACCCGTGTCCTCAGGACCCGGGTTCGCCGGTGGGCCCGCTGCCCAGCGACCGCAGGTTCCAGCGGCCGGAGCGCCCGGTGAGCACCGCGAGGGTCAGCGGCGCGACGTCCACGCGCCAGGCCGCGGCCGCGCCGGCGCCGAGGGCGTGGGCGACGGCGGCCCGGATCACCGGTGGGTCGACGACGGCGAGGCCCACGGTCCGGTCCTCGCCGCCCGGGAGCTCGTCCATCCAGGCGCCGACGCGGGCCAGGAGCGCCGCCAACGACTCCCCGCCCGGCGGCGCGGCGGACGGGTCGGTGAGCCAGGCCTGCAGGGCGGCCGGGTCCTCGGCGGCGAGGTCGGCGGGGGAGCGCCCGGCCCAGACACCGGGGTCGGGACCGGCGGGCGCCTCCCCGTCGACCGCCCGCCCCGGCAGGACGAGCGCCGCGGTCTCGCGGCACCGGGCCGACGGCGCGCACCACAGGTGCTCGGGCGCGGCCGGCCGCAGCTCGCTCGCCGCGCGACGCCCGCCCGCGTCGATCGGCTCGTCGACGGGGAAGCGCGCCGCGCGTGAGGCGGCGGTCGCGGCGTGGGCGAGCAAGTGCAGACGCACGCCGAGGATTGTCAGCGGGCGACGACCGGGCCCACCACGGGGGTTCCTCCGGGGTCGGCGGACAGCAGCGGGCCGGCGACGGCGGCGACGACGAGCCCGGGGAAGCGGCCGGCGGGGATGAGCCAGCCGGCCGGGGACCACACGAAGTACAGGGGCGAGGCCGCCCCGCAGGCCGCCGAGACCAGCCCTGTCACGACCAGCCCGCGCGGCAGGACGTCGGCACCGCCGAGGACGAGGGCGGCGGTCAGCGCGCCGAAGCCGACGCCGTGCATCGGGCCGCCGGCGGCGAACGCGGTCCGCGCGAGCTGCAGGGCGGTGTCGTCGTCGACGTCGCGGGCGGTCTGCGTGGCGGCGAGGACCGCGGACGTCGCGATCGAGACGGCGGCGACCGTCCCGCCGGCGACCGCGAGGAGGCGGTGCCGCGGGGACCGGCGGGCGACCGTGCGGGTGAAGCGGGCGATGGCCAGCGCGGAGACCGCCTGGCCGGCGGCGCTGAGACGGGCGGCGCCGCGGTTGCCGCGGAAGTACGTGCGGACCTCCGCGCCGGTGGCCCAGGGCCGGGGGAACGGGTCGTCGGCGAGGGCGATCGCACCGCCGACACCGCCGAGGAAGGCGAGGCCGACGACCGGCCCGGTCAGGTCTCTCATGGCCGGCCTCCGGTGAACGCGGCGTGGTGGGCGTCGAGCCAGTCGTCGAACGAGCGCGCCGGACGCCCGAGCACGTCCTCGACCGTCGGCAGCACCGCGACGCCGTCGGAACCCTCGAGGGTCCGGGCCAGCGCCGCGTCGATGACGGCCTCGGGCATCCCGCCACGGGCCATGCCCGCGCGGACCTGGTCGAGCGGCGGCTCCACGGCGCGCAGCGGCCGGCCGAGCAGGGCCCCGATCGCGGCGAGCTCGTCGGCCGGCGTCAGCACCGCGGGGCCGGAGAGCTGGTGGATCGCCCCGTCGTGGCGGCCGTCGGTGTCGCCGAGGGCGGCGGCCGCGACCGCGGCGATGTCGGCCGGGTCGATCGACGTCGCCGGGCGGGTGGCGAAGGGGACGGCCACCTCGTCGCCGCCGCCGAGCCGGGACGCCCAGGCCAGCGCGTTCGACATGAACCGCCCGGGTCGCAGCAGCGTCCACCGCAGGCCGCTCTCCACGACCGACCGCTCGACCTCCGCCCACCAGTCGGCGAGGACGTCACCGCCCTCCCCGCCGCTGTGCACCGAGAGCAGCACGAGGTGCGTGACGCCGGCGCGCACGGCGGCGTCGACGAGGGCCGGGACGTGGGTGGGCGCGGCGTCGGGGTCGATGGTCTCGGCGGACATGAGGAAGGCTCGGTCGACGCCGGCGAACGCGGCGTCCAGCGACGCGGGGTCGTCGGCGTCCCCGCGGACCACCTCGACGCCGGCGGGGACGGCGAGGGCAGGGGGCTTGCGGGTCATGGCGCGCACGGGCCGGCCGGCCGCGGCGAGCGCGGCGACCAGCTCGGCGCCGACGTGGCCGCTCGCGCCGGTCACCAGCACCAGGTCGGTGTCGTTCATGGCGGTGTCCTTGTCTCTCGTGGGTCAGTGCGTCGAGCGGAGGAGGAGGGCGGCGACGACGGCCGCGGCGACCATGGCGAGGGCGGCCCCGGCGGCGGCGGTGGTGCTGCCGGCGACCAGGGCCGCGACGGTGCCGGCGCCGGCCGCTCCGCCGACGACGGCGGCGAGGGCGTTGAGCCCCGCCAGGCCGATCGATCCGCCGAGCTGCTGCGCGGTGGCGACGACGGCGGCGGTCACGCCGGCCTCGGCCGGACGCGCCCGACCCGTGGCCAGGCTGATCACGGGGGTGAACACGGCGCCGATCCCGAGACCGAGCAGCAGCTCGGCGGGCAGGACGCCGGTCAGGTAGGTGCTGTGCGGGGTGAGGAGGGTCAGCAGCGCCATGCCGGCCGCGGCGACGAGCAGGCCGGGGACGACGAGGGTCGGCGTCGCGACGCGCGCCATCACCCGGCCCGCGACCTGCGCGGCGGCGAAGAGCGCCCCCGACAGGGGCAGGAACGCCAGGCCCGTCTGCAGCGGCGAGAACTCGAGCACGCCCTGCAGGAAGTAGGTCAGGACGAGGAACGCGCCGAGCATCCCGGCCACGGTGAGCCCGACGGTCAGGCACGCGCCGACGAGGACGCGGTCGGCCAGCACGGGCAGGGGCAGCAACGGCGACGGCGTGCGGGACTCGTGCCGCACGAACGCCGCGAGCAGCACGGCGCCGGTGGCGAGCAGCCCGACGGCCCCCGGGGTCGGCAGCGCGCCCGAGCACGCCGCGACGAGGGCGACGAGCGCCGCGGTGATCAGCACCGCGCCGGTCGCGTCGAGGCGGCGCCGGGTGCCGGCACCCGCGGTCCGCGGGAGGAAGCGTGCCCCGAGGGCGGTCACGGCGACGATCGGGACGTTGACGAACAGGCAGCCGCGCCACCCGACCGTCTCGGCGAGCAGCCCGCCGAGCACGAGCCCGACGGCGCCGCCCCCGCCCGCCACGGCGCCGAAGAGGGCGAACGCCCGGCCCCGCTCGCGCGGCTCGGGGAAGCTGACCGACAGCAGGGCGAGCACGGTGGGCGCGAGCAGCGCGGCGAACGCCCCCTGGAGCCCGCGGGCCACGGCGAGCCACGCCAGGTCGGGCGCCAGCGCCCCGAGCGCGGAGGCGACACCGAACCCGGCGAGCCCGACCACGAAGGTCCGCCGGCGGCCGACCTGGTCGGAGATCCGGCCGCCGAGCAGCAGCGTCCCGCCGAACACGGCGGTGTAGGCGGTGATCACCCAGTGACGCTGCGCGTCGGGGAACCCCAGCGCGGCCTGCGCCGAGGGGAGCGCGACGTTCACGACCGTCGCGTCGAGGGCGATCGTCAGCTGGGCCAGCGCGATCACCAGCAGGGCGATCCGGCGTCGGTGTCGCGACGGCGCGGGGGCGTCGGCGAGGTCTGTGCCCATCGGGACCTCCTCGGGTCGCGGAGAACGTTAGAACTCTAATCGTTAGACGTCAATACGTTAGACGTCGAAGAGTTGCGATACGCTGTGGGCATGCCCGACCACGCCGGTCCCCCTGCGACTGCACCCCTGGGCCTGCAGCTCACCGCCGCGGCCCGCGAGGTCGGGCGGGCCTTCGACGCCGCCCTCGCCGCGGCGGGCGGCTCGATGTCGACCTGGCTGGTGCTGCTCGCCCTGACGACGGGGCGTGCCGAGAGCCAGCGCGAGCTCGCGGCCGCGGTGGGCATCCAGGGCGCGACGCTGACCCACCACCTCGCGGGGATGGAGGCCGCCGGCCTGGTCACGCGCCGCCGGGAGCCGACGAACCGGCGCGTCCAGCTCGTCGACCTCACCGAGGCCGGACAGGCCGCGTTCCTCCGCCTGCGCGACGTCGCCGTGGAGCACGACCGCCGTCTGCGGGCCGGGCTCGACCCCGACGACGAGGCGGCGACCCGGCGGGTGCTCGAGCAGCTGCGCGCGAACGTCGCGGGCTAGCTGCTCGCGCGCGACTCCCGGACCAGCGCCACGACGACGGCGAGCAGCGCCAGCCCGACGGTCGGCGCGAGGATCGTCCACGGTGCGCGTTCGACGTAGGCGAGCGAGTCGGCGAGCACCGCGCCCCACTCCGGCGAGTCGGGTGCGGCGCCGAGCCCGAGGAAGCTCAGCGCGGCGATGCCGAGCGCGGCGTGCGGGACCCGCGCGAGCCCGTGGCGCGTGACCGGTCCGACGACGGCGGGCAGGACGTGGCGCCGGGCGATCCGCCACGGGGTCGCGCCGGCCAGCACCGCGGCGCGGACGTACCCAGAGGCGCGGGCCTCGGTGGCCAGGGTCCGCGCGTGCACCGCCAGCGGCACCCAGCCGACGGCGATCACGGCGATCGCCGCCCCGAGCAGCCCCGGTCCGGCGACCGCCGCGATGACCAGGCCGACGACCACCGGGGGCAGCGCGTTGACGACGTCCGCCGCGCCGGCCCGCGCCGAGCGCCCGCCGACCCCCACCAGCAGGCCGATCACCAGGCACACCGCCGTCACGGCGACCGCGGTCCCGACGGTCAGCAGGGCGCCGTGCGCGATCCGGGCCCACAGGTCCCGGCCCACCGCGTCGGTGCCCATCGGCGCCGACCACGACGGCGGGGCGAGGCGCCGCTCCGTCGTGGCGCCGTCGCGCGGCAGGCCCGTCAGGACGACGAGGGCGAGCGCGGACGCCGCCGCCCAGGGCGCCCAGGAGCGGGCGTGCCCGGACGGCAGCGGCACCCCCGCCGGCAGCTCCGAGCCCGAGCGTGCCGGCCCGAGCAGCGCGCGGTGCGCCAGCACCCCGACCGCGCCGAGCACGAGCCCGAGCACCACCAGCAGCATCACCGCGGCCTGCGCGACGGGCAGGTCCTGGGCGAGCACCGCGTCCAGGGCGGCCGACCCGACGCCGGGGATGCCGAAGAGCTGCTCGACGGCCACGGCGCTGCCGAGCAGCCCGACGACGAGCAGCGCGATCTGCGGCGAGGCGGTGGCGACCGCGCGCCGCGCGACGCCGAGCGCGACCGTGCCCGGCGGCGTCCCCCAGGAGCGCCAGGTCCGCACCCACCCCTCGGCCAGCGCCGACTCCGCCGCCGACGACAGCATCCGCGCCAGCAGCCCGCCCGCCGGCAGGCCCAGCGCGAGCGCGGGCAGGACGAGGTGCGCGGGCCCGGCGAACCCCGTGCTCGGCAGCAGCCCCCACCCGACGGCGACGACGGCCACGAGCACCGCGCCCAGCACGATCTCGGGCACCGCGCCCAGCACCGACGCGACGACCGCCCCGCCTCGGCCGGTGTCGGAGGCCCCGCGACGTGCCGCCCGCCAGACGCCCGGCGCGAGCAGCGCCAGGGCCGCGACCGCCGCCACGACGACCGCGCTGAGCGCCAGCGTCAGCGACACCCCGAGCGCCCCCGCCACCGACGGGCCGACCGGCGCGCGGGACACCCACGAGGTGCCGAGGTCGCCGGTCAGCGCCCCGCCGAGCCAGCCCAGCGCCCCGGTGACGGGGTCGGCGGGCAGGTCCAGCTCGGCGCGCAGGGCGTCGAGCGCGTCGGGGTCGATGCCGCGCTCGGGGTAGCGCACGCGCAGGACGCTCGCGGCCGGGTCCTCGTCCCAGAGCCACGGCAGCGCGGCGACCACGACCGTGAGCACGAGCACGGCGAGCGCGCCCGTGACCAGCGGGAGGAACCGGCGGGCGGTGCTCACGCGCGCCTCTCGGCGTGTCGCGCGAGCGAGGATGTGGCGATCCTGGCGTGTGACGCCAGCGATGCCGCATCGCTGGTACACCCTCGCGAGCTGGGGGATTTCCTGACGTTGAACGTCAGCGTGGCCGCCACGCTGACACACGCGAGCCTCATCCGCGCCGGGTCTCGTGCGTGATCAGGAACTGCTCGTTGGGGTCCTCGGCGACGCCGGTGAGGCCGCCGCCGACGCCGACGCGCGCCCGTTCGGTGATGTGCGGGACGACCGCGTCGGCCGCGAGCACCCGGCCCTCGACCTCGAGGGCGGCGCGCCGGCGGGTCTCGACGTCGGTGCTCTGTCCGGCCGCTGCGAGGAGCGCGTCGGTCGCGGGGTCGCAGTAGCGCGCCTGGTTGTAGCTGCCGGCGCAGGAGAAGTCGCTGGCCAGGTAGCCGACGGGGTCGCCGGTGTCGAGCTGCTGCGAGCGGCTGATGATCACTGCGTCGAAGGCGCCCGTGCCCAGCTGCGCCTCGAACGCCGAGCTCTCCAGCACGGTGACGTCCACCGTGAACCCGGCGCGGCGCAGGGCGTCGGCGTCGGCCGCGGCGATCTCGGGGAGCTCGGCGCGGTCGGAGTACGTCGCGAGCCGGATCCTCTGGCCGGCTGGCGTCGCCGGCGGAAGAACGGGGTGCGGCGGGCGCGCTGCGGCCCACGGCGTCGCGGGCCCGAACAGGCCCGCCGCGGCGTCCGCGCGGCCCTCGTAGATCGTGCCGGCGACGTCGATCGGCGCGATCGCGCCGCGCACCGCCGCCCGCACGCCCGGGTCGGCGAGCACCGGCGAGCGCTGGTCGAGGTACACGGCGACGCTGCGCGGCAGCGGGACGCCGACGACCTGCTGCGGCGCGGTGATCGTCGGGACCTGCGAGACCGGGATCGCCTCGGCGACGTCCAGCTCGCCGGCGCGCAGGGCGTTGGCGCGGGCCGTCCCGTCGGCGAGGAACCGGGCGTCGACGCCGGGTGCGGCGACCGGACCGCGCCAGTACGCGGGGTTGGCCGCGAGCGTCGCGCCCGCCGAGCCGTCGACCCGCTCGAGCACGAACGGCCCGGTCCCGGCGCGTACCGGGCTCGGGCGGGTCGGGTCGGCGTAGGCGCCGGGCGCGAGGACCACGAGCTCGGGCGAGGCCAGGCGCTGGGGCAGCACGGGGTCGGGGACGGGCGTGGTCACGACGACGCCGTCGCCGTCGGCGCGCGCCGTCACCGGGAGGCCCGCCTCGGCCAGCGACGCCAGCGCCCGGGGGACCGGGGTGGCTGCGGCCGCCCGGTTCAGGCTCCCCGCGACGGCGTCCGGGGTCAGCGGCGAGCCGTCGTGGAAGGTCACGCCCGGGCGCAGCACGAACCGCCACGCGGTCGGCGCGATCTGGGTCCACGCGGTGGCCAGCGCCGGGATCGGGGTGCCGCCGACGAGGGTGACCAGGGGCTCGGTGACCCCGAGCCGCGTGGCGAGCGTGGCCTCGTTGCCGTACGGGGACAGGCCCGACGTGGGCGGGAACGAGAGCCCGACCCGCAGCCGTCCCTCGGCGGGATCACCCCCGGAACCGCTGAAGCACCCCGCCAGGGCCAGCCCCAGCACGGCGAGGACGACAGCGAGGCGCTTCATGAACGGTTCCTCTCGAACGACGGCTCGGGAGCCAGCGCCGGCACGCGACGCACGAGCACACCCATGACGATCGCGCTGGCCAGGGGGAGGGCGGCCGTGACCGCCCAGGGCAGGGCGGGCGGGCCGCCGGCATCGAGCAGGGCGCCGAGCAGCGAGCTGCCGCCGAGCACTGCGAGCCCGCCCGCGGACGCGAGCACGCCGAAGTGCGCGCCGAGCCGCCGCTCGCCCGCGAGCCGCCCGACGGCGTCCTGGGCGACGGGCACGACCGTCATCTGCCCGAGCGTCAGCGTCACGACGAACGCGACGGCGGGCACCGGGCCGGGGGCGTCGACCGCGATCAGCGCCGCCGTGACGAGGAACGCCAGCGCGAGCACCGCGAACCCCATCGGCAGCGCGCGCGTCCCGAGCCGGCGGCGCACGAACTCGGCGAGCGGGAGCTGCCCGAGCACGACCATGACCGCCGAGACGACGAACAGCCCGCCCAGGAGCCCGGCCGCCCCGACGCGGTCGAGCTCGACCGGCAGCGCCAGGTAGAGCTGGTTGTAGGACAGCAGCCAGGACGCGTAGGCGAGCGTGAACGACAGGAACGCGCGGTTGCGCAGCACCTCGCCCCAGCCCGCGAGGATCGGCTCGCCCGCGTGCGCGGCGGGCTCGCGCGGCATCCCGCGGGCGAAGGCGACGAGCACGACGACGAACACGCCGGCGGCGGCCACCGTCGTCACCGCGAAGTCGACCGTCAGCAGCAGCGAGCCGATCACCGGCCCGACGACGATGCCGACCTCGCCGGCGACGCCGAACATCGCGAACGCCTCGGAGCGGGTCGGGCCCTCGGACCTCTCCAGGTCCCCGGCCCGTCGCGCCAGCTCGGCCTCCACGGCGGGCGAGAAGAGCGCCGCGGCGAAGCCCGTCGCCACCGTCCCGGCCACCAGCAGCACCGGCCCCGCGGCCAGCGCGAGCAGCAGGAACCCGGCGATGCGGACGACGAACCCGGTGAGCGCGACCGGCCGGGTGCCGAAGCGGTCGGCGAGCGCCCCGCCGAGGAAGAACAGGCCCTGCTGGCTGAACGTGCGCAGCCCGAGCAGCAGCCCGACCAGCGCGCCGCCGAACCCGAGGTCGCGCGTGAGGTGCAGCGCGAAGAACGGCAGCACCAGGTAGAAGCCGGTGTTGAAGGCGAGCTGGCCCAGCACGATCAGGCGCATCGGCCGGGGCAGCTCGCCCAGGCGCCCGAGGATCGACCAGCGCCGCAGCAGGTCCCTCATCCGACGCTCACCCGCAGCACGGCGTCGAGCAGGGCGCGGGTGGCGTCCGCGGTGGGGCGGGCGAAGACCGCGTCGACGGGGCCGGTCTCGACGACCCGCCCCGCGTCGAGGACGGCGACGTCGGCGCAGAGGCGCTGGGCGATCCCGAGGTCGTGGGTGACGAGCAGCAGCTGGGTGCCCGACGCACGGGCCAGGTCGCCGACCAGCGTGACGAGACGCCCCCGCGTCGTCGGGTCGACGGCGCTGAACGGTTCGTCGCCCACGAGCACCGCGGGGCGGGCCGCGAGGGCGCGGGCGAGCGCGATCCGCTGGCGCTCGCCACCGGAGAACCCGGCGGGGCGGCGGTCGGCGACACCTGGGTCGAGACCGACGGCGTCGAGCAGCTCGGCGACGCGGGCGCCGTGGTCGCCGGGGACGGCGAGGCACTCGAGGGGCTCGCGGATGCTCGCGCCGACGGGCAGGCGCGGATCGAGCGAGCTGCCGGGGTCCTGCGCGACGACGCCGACGTCCCGGCGCAGCGCACCGGGGTTCCGCGGCGTGACGACGTCCCCGCGGAACCGGACCGTGCCGGCGTCGGGCGCCTCGAGGGCGAGCAGGAGCCGCAGCAGCGTCGACTTCCCCGAGCCCGAGGCCCCGACGATCGCGAGGTCGCGCCCGGCCGGGACCGTCAGGTCGACGCCGTCGAGGGCCGTGCGCGGGACGCGGCGCCAGGGTCGGTCGCCCGGCACGGTGTAGCGGCGGGCGACCCCGTCGAGGGCGAACGTGGCGGTCACGTCGGCACCGACAGCTGCGCCGCGTCGACGAGGGCGCGCGTGACCTCGTGCTGCGGGGCGGCGAGGACCTCGGGCACCGGGCCGGACTCGACGACCCGGCCTCCGGCGAGCACCACGACCCGCTCGCACACCGCCGCGAGCACGCCGAGGTCGTGGGTGACCAGCAGCAGCGCGGTCCCGGTCGCCGTCAGCGAGCGGTCGAGCCGGTCGAGCAGCGCCCGGGCGACGGGCGGGTCGAGGGCGGCGGTCGGTTCGTCGGCGACGAGCAGCCGCGGCCGGCAGGCCAGCGCGCCGGCGAGCGCGACCCGCTGGCGCTGCCCGCCGGAGAGCTGCGCGGGGCGGGCGCGGGCGAGCTCGGGTGGCAGGTCGACGGCGGCGAGGAGCTCGTCCACGGGGGAGCGGTCGAGCCCTTGGTGCCGGCGCAGGGGCAGGGCGAGCTGACGCCCGATCGTCAGCAGGGGGTGGAGCGCGACGGCGGAGTCCTGGGCGACGAGCGCGACGCCCCGCCCGCGGACCGCCGTCCCGGACGTCCCCACGAGCTCGGTCCCGTCGACGCGGATGCTGCCGGTGGCCGTCGTGCCGGGCGGCAGCAGGCCCGCGACGGCGGCCGCGGTCAGCGACTTACCGGCGCCCGACGGGCCGACGATGCCCCAGCGCTCGCCGGCCCCGACCGTCAGCGTCAGCCCGTCCACGAGCGTCGTGTCGCCGGCGGCGATCCGGACATCGCGGACGTCGGCGACGGGTGTGGACATCATCGCGGCGACCCTAGGTGCTTCCCGCCGCACCCGGGCCGTTGCGTGGAGTGGTTTGCGACGCAGAGGTCGCACGCGCATGTGTTCATCTGTTGCCACACCAGGGCGGCACGAGGTGATCGCCCTGCTCAGCCCCGATAGCTCATCACATGCTGAGACGTTGACGCCGTGATCGTCGGGCCCCTACGGTCGCACCGGTCGCCGTCCGACGGGGAGGGCGATGTCGTCGTGTCATGCACAGGAGGAGCCCGTGACCACTGCCGGTGCCGTCGCCCGCGCCAGAGCCACCACCGTGTCGGCGTCCGAGACGCTGCCCTGGCTGGTCAGCGCCCTGCTCGTGGGGCTGGTGCTCTACTACTTCATCGGCATCGACGAGGGTGCGGTCTCGGTCTTCGGCGACACGAGCTACATCCACGAGCTCGTGCACGACGCCCGCCACTTCCTCGGCTTCCCCTGCCACTGATGGAAGCGCGCTCCTTCGTCCTCCGCGGCGCGCTGGCCGGCGCCGTCGCCGGGGTCGTCGCCTGGTTGTTCGCCCTCGTGTTCGCCGAGCCGCAGGTCGAGGCCGCGATCGGTTACGAGGAGGGTCGCGGCGCGGCCGAGGAAGCGCTGGCCACCGCGGCCGGCGCCGCCCCAGCGGGCGGTGCCGAGGAGGAGATCGTCAGCCGCGGCATCCAGTCGACCCTCGGCATCGGGATCGGCATGGTCGGGATCGGCATCGCGCTGGGCCTGCTGTTCGCCGTGGCGTACACGCTGCTGCACGGCCGGGTCGCCCTGCGGCCGCGGGTGCTCGCGCTCGTCGTGGCCGGGGCCGGCTTCCTGACGATCTACGCGACGCCGTTCGTGAAGTACCCGGCGAGCCCGCCCGCCGTCGGCAGCGACGAGACGATCGGCGACCGGACCGCGCTGTACCTGGTCATGGTCGTCGGCTCGCTCGTGTTCCTCGCGGCGGCGGTGTTCGTCGCCCGCCTGGTCCGCGAGCGGCTCGGCACGTGGAACGCCGTGCTCGTCGGTGGCGTCGTCTACCTCGCGCTGTCGGCGATCCTCATGACGGTGCTGCCGGGCCTCGGCGAGCTGACGATCAACGTCGTCGAGAACGGCCCGCGGGTCACCGAGACGCCGCTGCCGCTGCGCGACGCCTCCGGGGCGATCCTCTACCCGGGCTTCGACGCGGACGTGCTCTACGACTTCCGCGTCGCGTCGTTCGCGGCCCAGGCGCTGCTCTGGGGCGTGCTCGGCCTGGTGTTCGGCGGTCTCGTCGAGCGCCGCCTCGCCCGCGGCGAGTCCGCCGAGCGCACGGCGGAGACGACCTCCGCCTGACGTGCCTCCGTGAGTGCTTTCCGGCCCTGGAGGGCCGGAGAGCACTCACAGAGGTCGGGGTCAGGCCCAGCCCGCCAGCCGCGCCACGCCCGCCGTCAGCGCGCAGACGGCAAACCCGAGTCCCAGCGGCAGCAGGGTCGCCAGCGTCGTCCAGCGGACGCTGCGGGTCTCGTGCCAGATGGTCATCACGGTGGTGCTGCACGGGTTGTGCAGGAGCGTGAACAGCATGAGGTTCACGGCCGTGAGCAGCGTCCAGCCGCCCGCGGTGACGAGCACCGACCCGATCTGCGCGTCGTCGCCCAGCTCGAGCATGACGCCCGGCGCGGCGCCCAGGGTGTTCGCGCCGAGGGTCAGGGTCAGCATGACGATGGTCGGAATGATGATCTCGTTGGCCGGCACCGCCACGAGGTAGGCGAGCAGGATGACGCCGTTGAGGCCGATCACCCAGCCCAGCGGGTTCAGCGCCGTGACCAAGTGCGCGGCCACGCTCGCGTCGCCGAGGTGCACGTTGCCGATCAGCCAGATCACGGCGCCGGCCGGGGCGGCCATGAGCACCGCGCGGCGCAGCACCTTGAGCGTGCGGTCGATGATGCTGGTGTAGAGCGTGCGCCAGACCTGCGGCGGGCGGTACGGCGGCAGCTCGAGCGAGTACACGGAGCTCTCGCCGCGCAGCACGGTGCGCGAGAGCAGCCACGACACCGCGAGCGTCACGCCGATCCCGACGATCACGACGGCGACGACGCTGCCCGCGGCGACGAAACCGGCGAGCGCCGGCGGCACGACCGCGCCGACGAAGATCGTCCCCATGAGGATCAGCGTCGGCCAGCGGCCGTTGCAGATGCTGAAGTTGTTGGTGATGATCGCGATCAGGCGCTCGCGGCGGCTGTCGATGATCCGCGTGGCCGTCACGCCGGCGGCGTTGCAGCCGTAGCCCATCATCATCGTCAGCGCCTGCTTGCCGTGGGCGCCGGAGCGGGCGAAGAGCCGGTCGAGGTTGAACGCCACGCGCGGCAGGTAGCCGAAGTCCTCGAGCAGCGTGAACAGCGGGAAGAAGATCGCCATCGGCGGCAGCATCACCGCGATCACCCAGGCCGTGGCCAGGTAGACGCCGTCGACCAGCAGGCCGGTGACCCACCACGGCGACCCGACGGCCTCGAACAGCCCGCGCAGCCACGCGTGCCCGTTCTCGACGAGCAGCACGTAGAGCAGGTCCGACGGCACCGCGGCGCCCGCGATGGTGAACCAGAAGACGCCGAAGAACAGCACGCCCATCGCCAGGAAGCCCCACACGCGGTGGGTGAGCACGCGGTCGAGCGCCCGGTCGAGGGTGAGCTTCGCGCGGGCGTCGTCGCGGTCGACGCTGGTGTCGGCGATCCGCGCGGCGTCGGTGTAGAGCGACTCGACGATCTTGTCGCCCACATCGTCCGAGAGGTTCCGGCGCAGGCGGGCGGCCTCGTCGAGGAGGTCGGTCATGCGGCTTCCCGGGGTGTCGCGAGGTCGCCGAGGGTGCCGTTGCGCACCGCCTCCTCGATGCCCGCGTCGCCCTCGAGCAGGCGCAGGGCCACCCAGCGGCTGTTGGGCACGCCGGGGAAGCGGGCCTCGACCTGCGCGGCGAGGTCGGCGACGGCCTTCTCGAGGGCGGGGTCGTGGTGGGTCAGGCGCAGGGGCTTCGGCGGGTCGTCGGCCGTGGCGACCTGCGCGATCGCCGCGAGCAGCTCGGGCAGCCCCTCGTTCCGGCGGGCGGCGGTGGCGACGACGGGGACGCCGAGCTCGCGGGTGAGGTGGCGGGTGTCGACGGTGATGCCGTGTCGGCGGGCCTCGTCGACGAGGTTGAGCGCGACGACCACCCGCCCGGTGATCTGGCGGATCTGCAGTACCAGGGGCAGGTTGCGCTCGAGGCGTGTCGCGTCGACGACCACCACGACGACGTCCGGGCGCCCGAAGAGCAGCACGTCGCGGGCGACGTCCTCGTCGGTGCTGGTCGACAGCAGCGAGTAGGTGCCGGGCAGGTCGACGATCCGGTAGCCGGCGCCGCCGAAGGAGAACCCGCCCTCGGCGCGCGCGACGGTCTTGCCCGCCCAGTTGCCGACGTGCTGGCGCAGCCCGGTCAGCGCGTTGAACACCGTGCTCTTGCCGGTGTTCGGGTTGCCGGCGAGCGCGACGACGTGGTCGTGACGGCCAGGGGCGAGGCCGAGGCGGGCGAGCCGGGCGGTGGACGGGGCCAGCGCGCACGACGTGCACGCCCCGGCGGGTTCTGCGGGGGACGGCCCGACGCCCGGCGTCGGCAGGGGGGCCGCCATTCCTCAGCGCTCCGTGGATCCGGAAGGGGTACCGGAGTGCTCGACGTGCACGGTCTTCGCCTGGCCCCGGCGCAGGACGACGAGCGCGCCGCGGACCTCGTAAGCGGTGGGGTCGCCCAGCGGGCTCGTCATGTCGGCGCGGATCGCGGCGCCGGGCAGCAGCCCGAGGTCCATGAGGCGGCGGCGCTCGCCGCCGCGCAGGTCGAGCGCGGTGACCACGGCCCGCTGGCCGCGGGGTAGCTCGTCGAGGGTCATCGCTCTCCCCGTGGTGCGCCGCCGGAGGTTTCGCCCGAACCTACCCGCAAAGTTCGGCTGGGCGAACTCTACGTTGCGGTGCCGCGATGAAACAATCCTTCGACGACGTGGTCGACCCAGAGGGCGTCGGCGAGCTCGGGGCCCAGATCGAGGTCCTGCTCGGGGTCCTGCCCCGACACCCGCACCTCGAACGATCCGCCGAAGGGCCGGCGGGCGACGAGCTCCAGCGTCACGCCCAGCTCGACGGTGTGCTCGCGCAGCCAGGTGAGCATGGCGGGCTCGGTGTCGTCGACGCGGACGAGCTGCCCGCGGTCGCCGGGCTCGAGGGTCGCGAACCGCCGCCCGGAGAACTCCGCGACCGTGCCGTCGGCGGCGGGGATCGGGTCGCCGTGCGGGTCGAAGCGCGGGTGGCCCAGGCGGGCGTCCATGCGGTCGAGCAGCGTGCGCGACACGTGGTGCTCGAGGACCTCCGCCTCGTCGTGCACCTCGTCCCAGCCGTACCCGAGCTCGCGGACGAGGTAGGTCTCGAGCAGCCGGTGGCGGCGCAGGACGTCGAGCGCGGCGCGGGTGCCGTCCTCGGTGAGCCGGACCCCGCCGTACGGGCGGTGCTCGACGAGGCCCTGGTCGGTGAGCTTCTTGAGCATCCCCGAGACCGAGGACGCGCCCACGCCGAGGCGCTTGGCCAGCGCCGTGGTCGACGCCGGCCCCTCGCCGCGCTCGTAGACCGCGTAGATGGTCTTGATGTAGTCGTCGACCGCGGCCGTGCGGGGCGCGACGGTCTCGGACATGGGTGTCAGGGTACCGGGGCCACCGCCTCCTCAGAGGGTGGTCCGCACCGCCGTCACCGCTCGTGAGCAGGCCGCGGCCGACTCCGCGTGTCGCCGGCAGTGGTCGTGGTGATCGGCGTGGGCGCCGCACGCGGCCGCGCTCGCGTCGCTCGCCCGGACGGCGGCGTCGAGGATCCCGGCCAGCGTGGCCGCGTCGCCGCCCTCGCCGCGCGCGAGCACGCGGTGGGCGGCGGCGCAGACGTCGGCGCAGTCGAGGGCCAGACGGACCTCGGCCGCCATGCCCCCGGTCGCGGTCATCGCGATCGCGCAGGACGTGCTGACCTTCTCGCAGTGGTGCAGGGCGTCGAGGGCCTGGTCGCGTTCAGCGGCTGTCATGCGTCCCGACCCTGCCCGGCGGGGCGCCCGCGGGGAAGGTGCGAGGGCACGGAGGTCGCCCTGCTCGCAGAGCGCCGGGAGCTATCCTCGGATCTCGTGGGCGACGTGCTGGACCGGGCGCGCGAGGTCGCCGCCGACGTGCTGTTCCCGGCGGCGGACGAGGTCGACCGCACCTCGACGATCCCCGAGGGGCACTTCCGCGCGCTGGCTGACGCCGGCCTCTACGGGCTGGCCGCCTCCGACGACGTCGCGTTCTCCGACTTTGTCGGCGTCGTGGAGATCCTCGCCGGCGCGTGCCTCACCACGACGTTCACGTGGATGCAGCACCACGGGGTGGTGCGCGGGCTCTCCGCGACGGCGAACACGGCGCTGCGCGAGCGTCACCTCGCCGACGCCACCCGCGGCGCGACCCGCTGCGGCGTGGCCTTCGCCGGCGCGATCCCGCAGCCGCCGAAGCTCTGGGCCACCGCCGTCGACGGCGGCTGGCGCCTCGACGGCGTCGCCCCGCTCGTCACCGGGTGGGGCCTGGTCGACCTGCTGCAGGTCTCGGCGCGCGACGCGGCCACGGCGGACGCCGACGACGAGCACGCCCGCGTCGTGGCCGTCCTGGTCCCGGCGACGGCCGCCGACGGTGTCACCGTGCACCCCCTCGACCTCGCCGCCGCCAACGGCAGCCGCACGGTGCGTCTCGACGTCGACGGGTGGTTCGTCGGGGAGGACGCGGTGGTCGCGACGCCGACGCGCGCCGAGTTCCTCGCGGGCCAGCACTTCAGCGCGCGGATCAACGGCTGCCTGGCCCTCGGGGTGGCCGGGCGCTGTGCCGCGCTGGTCGCCGAGGCCGGCGAGCCCGACGCCGCGGCGGCCCTGCGCAAGGCGCTCGACGCGGTGCGTGACGACCTCGACGCCGGCCTCGCCGAGGCCCCGCGCATGGCCCCGGCCCGCGCGGCGGCCTCTGCCCTGGCGGTCCGGGCGGCCGCGACCCTGACCGTCGCCGTCGGGAGCCGCGCGATCGTCGGGCGCCACCCGGCCCGGCGCCTGGCGCGCGAGGCGGCGTTCACCCTCGTCGCCGCGGGCCGACCCGAGATCCGCGCGGAACTGCTGGACGTCCTGCCGCCGAAGTAGGACGTCTCTGGGGAGCGTGACCGTTCGGGCCATCGCCGGGACCTCTCGCCGAGTCGACCGACGAGACCTAGGCCCATGATCGCATCGAGTCCGACCGTCCGACTCGACGCGATCATGGGCCTAGGTCGGCCGGGGTCTCACCGTCGCTCGTCGAGGCGAAGCGTGTTGCCGAAGGGGTCGAGCAGGGTGATGCACGCGCCGCCCTCGTCACCCGGGCTGGGCTCGAGGCCGGGGTGGAGGAAGGGGTAGTCCTTGGCGGCGAGCTCGGCGTGCAGCTCGCGCACGCCCCGGGCGCCGACGTACACGACCGTCCCGGGCGTCCCGTCGCCGTGGTGCTCGGAGAGGTGCAGGACGAGGTCACCGCGGGAGACCTGGGTGTAGGTCGGTCCCTCGTCGTCGACGCTGTGGGTCCAGTCGACGGTGCAGCCCAGGTAGTCGACGTAGAACTCGTGGGCCCGGTCCCTGTCGAAGATTCGCAGGATCGGCACGACGCGATCCACCGCGAAGCTCATGGCGTGATCGTAGGCAGGCACACGACGACCCCCCGACCGAGGAGGGTCGAGGGGTCGCCGCGCGCCGCGCGGCGCACGTTTGTCGGAACGATCACCGCGCGAGTTCTCCGGGAGGGCTCAGACCAGGGTCAGGCCCTTCGCGTGTTCGAAGCGCTCGGCCGCGTCGGCCCAGTTCACGACGTTCCACCAGGCCTTGACGTAGTCCGGCTTCACGTTGAGGTAGTCCAGGTAGAAGGCGTGCTCCCACATGTCGAGCATGACCACCGGGACGATGCCGAGCGGCACGTTCGCCTGCTGGTCGTAGAGCTGGAAGATGCGCAGCTTCTGGGCGAGCGTGTCGAAGCCCAGGATCGACCAGCCCGACCCCTGGATGGTCGTGGCGACCGACGTGAAGTGCTTCTGGAACAGCTCGAACGACCCGAAGTCCCGGTCGATCGCCGAGGCCAGGTCGCCGGTGGGCTTGTCGCCGCCGTCGGGGCTGAGGTTCTTCCAGAACACCGAGTGGTTGATGTGCCCGCCGTAGTTGAACGCGAGGTTCTTCTCCCACAGCAGGGCCGTGGTGCCGATCGTGTCCTGCTCGCGGGCCTCCGCGAGGGCGTCGATCGCCGCGTTCAGCCCGGTGACGTAGGTGTTGTGGTGCTTGTCGTGGTGCAGCTCCATGATCTTGCCCGAGATGTGCGGCTCGAGGGCGCCGTAGTCGTAGGGCAGGTCGGGCAGCGTGAACTCCGGCATGGGTCCAAGCTTGATGCTGTTGCCTCTGTCTTGCAACTCCGAGTGGCTGGCGATGTCCGATGTGACCGGAATCGTGCAGACACCTCAGCGACTGCTGAGATGATCAGGAGCGTGCGCTCCCTCGTCCTCGCTCTCGCCGCCCTGCTCATCCTCGCGGGCTGCGGTACGACCGCCCCCGCGGACCAGGGCGTCCGGGTGGCGCTGCAGTTCCCCCCACGCGCGGGCTACGCGTTCGACGCCGACGACGGCGGCCTGCTGACCAAGCTCGGGGTGGCCGAGCCCCTGGTCGGCCTCGACCCGCAGGGCAGCGCGGTGCCGGGGCTCGCGACGTCGTGGGCGCGCGAGGGCGACGGCCGGACCTGGCGCTTCGTGCTCCGCGAGGGCGTGGTGTTCCACGACGGCGCGCGCCTCGACTCCGGCGCCGTCGTCACGGCGTTGACCTCCGTGCTCTCGCGGCCCACCCCGCCGCGATCGATCGCGGACCTCGGGATGCGGGTCGAGGCCGACGGCCCCGGCGCGGTCCGGGTCAGCACCGACGCCCCCGACCCCGTCCTCCCGCTGCGGCTGAGCTCCGGCACGACGTCGGTGCTCTCGCCCGCGGCCTACGCGGCGGCCTCCTCGTCCGGCGGCCAGCCGTCGCCGCAGGACACCGGCACCGGTCCCCTGCGGATGACCGAGATCCGCGGGACCCAGGGCGCGACGCTGTTGCGCCACGACGGCTACTGGGGACCGCGCGCGGCGTCGTCGCAGGTGACCGTCGACTACGTGACCGAGCCCCAGACCCGCGAGCTCGCCCTGCGTTCCGGCGACGTCGGCTTCGCCGAGGGCCTGCCCGAGACCTCGCGGGCGAGCCTGCAGGCCGACCCCGACGTCACGTTCTCCGAGTACCCGTCGGCGCGCACCGTCCTCCTGCAGCTGAACGGCTCGGCGGCGCCCTTCGACGACGTGCGGGTCCGCCGGGCCGTCACCGCGGCCCTCGACCGGACCGCCCTCGCCGACCAGGTGCTCGGCGGCTCCGCGGCCCCGGCGGCCGACCTCTTCGGGCCCGCCGTCCCCTACGGAATGACCACGCCGCCGCCCGACGGCGACGTGCCCGCGGCGCAGGCCCTGCTCGCCGAGGCCGGGTACGGCCCCGCGAACCCGTTGCGCGTGCGGCTGTGGACCTTCCCCAACCGCCCCGAGCTCCCCGTGCTCGCGTCCGCGATCGCCGCGCAGCTCGAGCCGGCCGGGATCGCGGTCGACATCACCGTCGGCGACTACGCCGCCCAGGAGCCCGAGCTGCTCGCCGGCCGCTACGACATGTTCATCAACTCGCGCAGCTACCTCTCCGACTTCCCGGACCCCGCGGGCGTCCTGGACTCGGACTACACCTGCGACGGGTCGTACAACATCGACCGCTTCTGCGACCCCGCGTTCGACGCAACGGTGGCGGGCCTGGGCGCGCTGTCCGACCCGGCCCAGCGCGCCGAGGTGTTCCGGGCCGCGGCGGCGACGCTGACCGCGAACGCCGTCAACGTGCCGCTCGTGCACCCGCAGAACACCGCCGCGCAGCGGGGCGTCACCGGCTTCACCCCGGACCCGCTGGACCTGCGGCCGGTGCTGCCCACGTTGGCGCCGACCGACTAGTGCTCGGCGTCGCCCTGCGCCGGCTGGCGTGGATCCCGCCCGTCCTGCTCGTTACGTCGGTCGCGGTGTTCGCGCTGCCGCGGCTGCTCGGTGGCGAGGTGACCCGCTCGGTGATCCGCGCGCGCAGCGCGTCGTCGACGCCGGACCCGGCCGTCGAGGAGCGGCTGAACCGCGAGCTCGGGCTCGACCGGCCGGTGGTGACGCAGTACCTCGACTGGCTCGGCGGGGCCCTGCGCGGCGACCTCGGGACGTCGTTCACCACCCGCTCGCCGGTCGGCCCGGCTGTGCTCGAGGCGGCCGGGGTCTCGGCCGTGCTGGCGGCGCTCGCGCTCGCCCTGGCCCTGGCCGTCGGTGTGCCACTGGGCGCGCTCGCGGCCGGGCGGCCGGAGGGTGCGGCGGACCGGGCGACGCGGTGGGGCGGGGCGGTGGCGCTCGCGGTGCCGGAGTTCGTGCTGGGCCCGGTGCTCGTCCTCGTCGTCGCGGTGGGGCTCGGCTGGCTCCCGGCGCTGGGGTGGGGGAGCCCGGCGCAGGCCGTGCTGCCGGTGCTGACGCTCGCCGCGTTCCCGGCGGCGCTCGCGGCGCGGCTGGTGCGGGCCGAGACCGCCGAGGTGCTCGGGCACGCCTCGGTCCGCACCGCCCGCGCCAAGGGCCTGTCGCCGCGCCGGACCCTGCTCGTGCACGTGGTGCCGCGCGCCCTGACCTCGGTCACCGCGGGCGCCGGCCCGTTCCTCGGCGGGACGCTGGGCGGGGCCGTCGTGGTCGAGGTCGTGTTCGCCGTCCCGGGGCTCGGACGGCTGCTCGCCGAGGCCGTCGAGGACCGCGACCTGCCGGTGATCCAGGCCGGCCTGGTGGTCGTCGTCGCCGTCGCGCTGCTCGCCGCCCTCGCGACCGAGCTGGCCCAGCTCGCCGCCGACCCGCGGTTGCGCTCGTGAGACGCGCGGTGCCGGTGGTGCTCCTCGTCGTCGTCGCGGTGATCGACTGGCCCGCCGAGGTCGTCGACTTCGGCGACCGGCTCGCCCCGCCCTCGCCGGCGCACCTGCTGGGCACCGACGTCCTCGGCCGCGACGTGCTCGCCCGCGTCCTCGGCGGCGTGCGGTGGTCGCTGGGGCTCGGGCTGCTCGCGCTGGTCGTGGCCACGGCCGTCGGGACCGCGAGCGGGCTGGCGAGCGGCTGGTGGCCCGGGCACCCGCTCGGGCGCGGGGTGCAGGCCGTCGTCGACGTGCTCGTGGCGCTGCCGGCCCTGCTCGTGGGGCTGGTCGTCGCCGCGGTGCTCGGGCCGGGGCTCGCGCCCGCCCTGCTCGCCGTCGTGCTCACCGGGTGGGCGCCGTTCGCGAGGCAGGCGCACCGGCTGACGGTCGCGGTGCGCTCGGAGGGCTGGGTGCTCGCGGCGACCGCGCTCGGCGCGGGCTCCGGGCGCGTGCTGGGCCGCCACGTACTGCCCGCGGTCGCCTCGCCGCTGCTCGCGGCGGTCGCGGCGCGCTTCGCGGGCACCGTGCTCACCCTGGCCGGGCTGTCGTTCCTCGGGCTGGGCGTCCAGCCGCCGACCCCCGAGTGGGGCGCCATGCTCGCCGAGGGCCGCACCTACGTGTTCGTAGCCCCGTGGCTGGTCGCGGCCCCGGCGGCGGCTCTGGTGATCAGCACGCTCGCGCTCGGGTGGGGCACCGCTCAGCCGAGCGGCAGCGGCGCCAGGCGGTACCTCGGCGGCTCCTGGCCGTGGAGGTGGCGCACGAAGTAGTCCCAGGTCCGGCGGAACACGTGGTGGCGACGGTGGAGGATCGCGTGATCGCCGCCCGCGACGATGAGCATGTCGACGTCCTCGTCGGCGGCGATCAGCGCGTCGGCGAGCCGGTAGGTCTGCGACACGAGCACCGTCTCGTCGAGCTCGCCGTGGATCAGCAGCAGCTTGCCCTGCAGGTTGGCCGCGAGCGCGGGCGTCGAGAGGCTGCTCAGGTCCGCGTCACCGTGGTAGTGCTCGGCCCACATCTGCAGGCCGTAGGTGTCGTCGTGGTTGCCGGACACCGCCACGGCGACCCGGTAGAACTCAGGGTGCGCGAGCAGCCCGCGCGCCGCGGCGAACCCGCCCGCCGAGTGGCCGGTGATGCCGACGCGGTCGGTGTCGAGCCAGGGGTGGCGCCGCCTGAGCTCCCGGATCGCGGCGACGTGGTCGTCGAGCGCGCCGGCGTTGCCGAGGTCGCCGTAGGAGTGGTCGTGGAAGGCCTTGCTGCGTCCGGCCGTGCCCCGACCGTCGATGGCGACGACCGCGAAGCCGAGCGCCGCCAGCGCCTCCGGCTCGCCCTGGTGCGGGGAGTCGAAGGCGGGCAGGGCGCGGTGGTTCTGCGGGCCGGGGTAGACGTGGTCGATCACCGGGTAGGGGCGCTCCGGGTCGAACCCGTGCGGGCGCCACAGCAGGCCGAAGACCGGGGTGCGGCCGTCGGCGGCGGTGGCGCGGAACCGCTCGGGCGGGGTCCAGCCCTCGGCGCGCAGCGCGTCGGTCCCCGGCGCCTCGAGCTCGACGAGCACCTCGCCGTCCTCGTCGAGCACCCGCGTGCGCGGGGGCGTGGACGGCGACGAGGCGCTGTCCACGACGTAGCCGCCGCCGGGCGGGGCGACCGCGTCGTGGTCGAGGTCGTCGTCGGTGAGGCGGACGAAGCCCGTGCCGTCGAGGCCGATCCGCGCGATCTGCCTGATGTACGGGTCGTCGTGCAGCCCGCCCGCGACGAACCACACCTGCCGGCGCTCCTCGTCGACTCGCAGCACGCCGCGGATCTGCCACGAGCCGGAGGTGACCTGCGTGGCCTCGCCGTCGGGGGAGTACAGCCACAGGTGGCCCCACCCGTCCCGCTGCGACCACCACAGGATCTCCCCGGTGGCCAGCACGTGGGTCATCGTCGGCTCGCCGAGCTGCGGGGTCGCGTCGACGCGGGTGGCGGCGGTCTCGGTGACGAGCGTCGTGGTCGCCCCGGTCGCGGGGTCGAGGCGCCGCAGGTGCAGGGTCCTCGCGTCCCGCGACTGGCGCAGGTAGTGGACGGTGTCGCCGTCGGCGCTCCACCACGCGTACACGAACGCCGTGCCGTGCACCGCGGGCTCCGGCGCGTCCTGCCCGTCGACCCGCGTGCGGGCGGCGACGTCGAGCACGTGCCACGTCATCGTCGGGTGCGCCTCGTCGCCCGGCATCGGGTAGGGCAGGCGGTGCTCCACCGGGCGCCCGCCCCCGGCCGGCACGGATTCGACGAGCACCTGCTCGGGCAGCCCGCGCTCGTCGAGCCGGTGCACCAGGAGCCGGGTCGAGTCGGGCGACCAGGTGGCGTGGAAGAGCGGGCCGAGGCCGAACGAGCGCAGCAGGGTCCCCATGGCCATCGGGGCGTTGGCGGCGCCGTAGGCGAGGCCCGGCTCCGCGTCGTCGGTCAGCGCGACCTCCTCGCCGCCGTCCCGGTCGCGCACCCAGACGTTCCCGTCGCGGGCGAAGGCGACCCGGCGCCCGTCGGGCGAGGCGATCTCGCCGGGCAGCGGCGAGGTCTCGTCGATGCTGGTCAGCGCCCCGTCGGCCCACCGGTACCGCTGTCCGAGCGCGGTGAACCGGACGCCGAGGTCGTCGACCTCCACCGCCACCACCGGCAGCGCGTCGGCCGTCGCAGCCTGGCCGGTCTCGAGCGACAGCGCGGCGGCGACCCGCTCGTGGTCGAAGAGCTCGGTCCGTGCGGCTTTGCCCGGGTCGACGAGCACGTGGCGGCCCCCGACCACGTACCAGAAGCGCTCGCCGTCGCCCAGCCACTGCGGCGTCACCGTCGGCACCCGGCGGGCCCGGTAGGGCGCGAGCATCTGCTCGGCGCGGGCGTAGTCGGCGGCGGTGAGCGGTGACATGGACGAATCAGACACCGTGCCGTCGCGGCATGGTCAAGCGTTCAGCCGGTCTGCGCGGGCCCGGTCTCGTCCAGCAGTTCGACGAGCTCGTCGCGCGCCCGCGCCACGCGCGACCGGACGGTGCCGACCGGGCACCCCAGCACGGCCGCGGTCTCGCGGTAGTCCAGCCCGAGCACCTGCGTGAGCACGAACGCCTCGCGGCGGTCGGCGCCCAGCGCGTCGAGCAGGGAGCCGAGCGCGACGCGCTCCGCGTGGTCGTCCGGGGCGGGCGACTCGTCCTCCGCGGTCGGGCAGGCCTCGGCCGGTCGGCGGCGGCGCCGGCGGAGGTGGTCGGCGGCCACCCGGCGCGCGATGACGAGCAGCCACGTCCGCGCCGACGAGTCGCCCCGGAACCGGGGGAGCGCGACGAACGCGCGCTCGTAGGTCTCCTGCGTCAGGTCCTCGGCCACCGCGGCCTCCGTCAGGTGCGCCAGGAGGCGCCACACCTGCCGCTGGGTCGACGTGACGAACTCCCGCGCGGCGTCGCGGTTGCCGTCACGGGCTCCGAGCGCGGCGGCGGTGAGCGCGTCGACGGCGTCGCCACCCCGGTCGGGATCCACGGTGCCGAGACTCTTCGCGGGCCCGCGGACCGCGTCAAGCCGTCGGTCGGACGCATCACGCGACGCCGAGAAAGTGCGTGGGGCGTGGAACCGGCCGCGTCCGGCGGACGACTACCTCCTGCGTGTCCATGTTCTCGGCTCCCCTCGCCGGCGCGTTCACGGCGCTGTTCGTCCTGACCGGCGCCTACGCGTTCGTGCGCTACGTGCGGATCACCACGGGCGCGACGCACGCCGCCCGCGGGTCCGACGGCGAGGCCCGGGCGGTCGAGCTGCTGCACCTGCTCATGAGCATCGCGATGATCGCGATGGCCTGGGGCTGGTCGGGCGGCCCCACCTCGGGGAGCGGCGTGGTCCAGCTCGTCGTCTTCGGGGTGCTCACCGTGCTGTTCGGCGGGCTGGCGGCCGTCGCACGCGACCGGGGGCGGGCGGTCTCCCGGGCGGCGCACGCGCTGATGTCCGGGGCCATGGTGTGGATGGTCGCGACGATGCCGCTGCTCATGGGCCACTCCGGCGACGACGGGGGGAGCGGCGGCGGGCACGCCGGGCACGGCGGGTCGGAGGCCGCGGACGGCGCGGCCATGGTCATGCCGCCCGCGCCGGCGCCGGGGTGGGTCGTGGTGGCCACGGTGGTGCTGGCGCTGCTCCTCGCCGCCGCCGCGGTGCGGTGGGGTGTGGCCGTGGTGCGCGCGAGCACCCGCGTCGACGTCCCGACCCCGCCGGAGGTCACGGCCGACGGCGGCGGCGTCAGCACGCTCGTCGCCACCCCGGTCCGCACCGTGCGGACGCGGCGCGGCGGCCTCGCCGCGTCCTGCCACGCCCTCATGAGCCTCGGCATGGCCGCGATGTTGCTCGCGATGCTCTGACGCCCCGCGTCCCCCGCCCGTCCCCGACGATCCCGAGCGAGGAACCTTGTCCGACGTCACCCTCGACCCGCCGGCGCCCGGTGCCGAGCTGCCCCGCGCCGAGGCGTCCCGCCCCGGCGGCGCCGCCTGGTGGTGGCGGGGTCTGCGGCCCCTGGTGCGGCGCCTGCACTTCTACGTCGGGCTGTTCGTCGGCCCGTTCCTGTTCGTCGCCGCGTTCAGCGGGCTGCTCTACACGCTGTCGCCGCAGCTCGACCAGGTCGTGTACGGCCACGAGCTGCGCGTCCCCGTCGCCCCGACGGCCCCGCTCGACCTCGGCGCGCAGGTCCGCGCGGCGCAGGCCGCGGTCCCGGACGGCACGGTCACCGAGGTCCGTCCGGCGCCCACGGCCGACGCCACCACGCGGGTGTCCTTCGACGCCCCCGGCGTGCGCGAGGACTTCGCCCGGACCGCGTTCGTCGACCCGTACACCGGCGACGTGCGCGGGGTGCTCGACACCTTCGGTGAGTGGCTGCCGGCGCGGGCCTGGATCGACGAGATGCACCGCACGCTCTTCCTCGGCGACGTGGGCCGCGTCTACAGCGAGCTCGCCGCGAGCTGGCTGTGGGTCCTCGCGCTGTCGGGGGTCGCGCTGTGGGTGGTCCGGCGGCGCCGCGCCCGGCGCGTCCGGCGCACCCTGCTGCCCGAGGCCTCCGCACCGTCCGGCCAGCGCCTGCGGTCCTGGCACGGCGCGGTCGGGCTGTGGGCGACGGTCGGGCTGCTGTTCCTGTCGGCGACGGGCCTGACCTGGTCCCAGTTCGCCGGCGAGAACGTCTCGACGCTGCGCACGGCGCTCGACTGGTCGACCCCCGAGGTCAGCCAGGACCTCGCCACCGGCACGCCGTCGACGCCGCTGCCGGTCGACGCGACCTCCGACCGGGTGCTCGCCGCCGCCCGCGGCGCCGGGCTGAGCAACCCGGTCGCGATCACCCCCGCCGACCCGGGGGAGGCCTGGGTCGTCAGCCAGGTGAAGCGCTCCTGGCCGGAGAAGCAGGACTCGGTCTCGGTCGACCCCGCGACCGGGCAGGTCCTCGACGTCAGCCGGTTCGCCGACTGGCCACTGGCGGCGAAGCTCGCGCAGTGGGGCATCGACGCGCACATGGGCCTGCTCTTCGGCTGGGTCAGCCAGGTCTTCCTGGCCGCGCTCGCCCTCGGGCTGATGTGCATGGTCGCCTGGGGCTACCGGATGTGGTGGAAGCGGCGCCCGACCCGCGGCGGCCTGCCCGGCCCGCCGGGCGGGACGCAGCGGCCCGGCGTGGGCGCCGTGCTCGTCGTCGCGCTCGTGGCGATCGCCGTCGGCCTGTTCCTCCCGGTCCTCGGGGCGTCCCTGCTGGTCTTCCTGCTGGCGGACGGTGTCCGCCAGGCGGTGTCCGGCGCCACGGTCGTCCGGGCAGGATGAACCCGTGGACTGCGCGACGTGCCGCGAGATCGTGTCGGCGGGGCTCGACGGCGAGGCCGGCCTCGACGAGGAGAGCGCGGCCGCGGAGCACCTCGAGGGGTGCGCCACCTGCCGGACGGCCGCGGACCGCGCGGCGGGGGTGACGCGGCGGGTCCGGCTCTCGCGTGCCGCCGAGGGGCCCGACGTCGTCGACGCCGTGCTCGCGCGCGTGTTCGGTGACGAGGTGCGGGTCCTGCCCACCGTCACCTGCGGCTGCGCGCACACCTGCGCGTGCGGCTGCCAGGACGGCAACCCGTGCCGGTGCCGGGGCGCGGCCTGAGGGGCGCGCTCGCTCACCGGCGCGCCAGCGCACCCCGGACGGCCGTCGCGAGCAGCTCGTCGAGCTCGATCCCGCCGGCCTTCGCCATCACCGCGAGCACGCTGGACGGCGAGAACGAGCAGTAGAGGCTCGCCTCGAGGAACACCGGGCGCCCGGTCGAGTCGACGCGCAGGTCGAACAGGGAGTGGTCGCGGCAGCCCAGCGCGACGTGGGCGCGCTTCGCGACGTCCCACACGCGCGCGGTCAGCGGGTCGTCGGGGTCGACGATGACGACGTCCGGGTTGTCCTTGGCCACGAGCCGCAGGCCGGAGTCGGCGGGCGCGAGCTTGTCGGCGTACCCGCGGATCGGGCGGGTGTCGGCGTCGAGGAGGTACTCCTCCACCGGCAGCCCGACGAGCTCCCCGTCCCGCTCGACCAGCCCGCAGCGCACCTCGCGCCCCAGCGGGACGAACTCCTCGACGATCACGCGCCCGGCGTGCGCGAACGCCGTGTCGAGGGCGGCGTCGAACTCCCCGGGCGAGTGCACGAGCGTCACGCCGAGCGAGTTGTCGGCGTCCTCGGGCTTGACCACCGCGGGCGGCGTGATCGTCGGGCGCTGTCCGGGCGCGAGGACCTCACCGGCCGCGACGTCGACGCCCGCCGCCGCGACCAGCGCCTTCGCGGCCGCCTTGCGCGCGCCGAGGGCCATCACCTCGCCGGTGTTGCCGACCACCGGGATGCCGAGCACCTCGAACAGCGAGCGGTAGGACGTCATCCCGGGCAGGCAGAACATCTGGGGGAGGACGACGTCGATCCCGAGCCGGCCGAGGTGGGCCAGGGCGTCCGGGGCGTCGAAGGGGACGGCCGCCGCGATCGCGGCGTCGTCGAACGAGGCCGGGAAGCGCCACCGCCCGCCCGGCGAGACGTACGCCGCGTGGGACTCGTACGCGTCGCCCATGGCCGCGAGGCAGCCGCGGGCGTAGGTCAGCGACAGGTCGGCGTGGAAGTCGCTCACGGCGGACCCGGCGAGGTGCAGCACGCGCAGCGGCACGTCAGTCCCCCGCCGGCTCGACGAGCTTGCCGATGTTGACGTCGACGCGGATCCAGGGCTTCCCCGTGACGAGGGCGCGCAGCAGCAGCGACGGGATCTGCAGGTGGTGCAGCAGCAGGAACGGCAGCGGGTCGTCGCGGTCGAACACGGCGTCGGTCCCCGCGCGGAGCACGCGCAGCCGCTCGCGCACCGACGCCGGCCGGGAGACGAGGCGCCACAGCTCCTGGTAGAGCCAGTAGGTCGGGCGGCTGTCCGCGCTCGGGGTCAGGGGCGGGCCGTCGACGTCCTCGAGGTACGCGCGGGCCAGCGCGTGGGCGTCGCGGTGGAACATCGTGATCGCCGAGTGGGTCCGCGGGTTGCACTCCAGCGCGACGAGCGAGCCGTCGGGGGTCTCGATGAAGTCGAACGACACCTGCCCGGTGACGCGCAGGGCCCCGACGAACCGGCGCACCCACTCCTCGATCTCCGGCTTGTCGACCATCGCGTAGTTGAGCTGGAACGCCGACGACTCGCAGCACGCCCAGACCTGCACCCGGCCCTCGCGGACGGTGGCGTGGGTGCAGTACTCGCGGCCGGGGGTGAAGGCCTGCAGGATCCACGGCGCCTCGTCCGACATCGGCTTCGCGCGCGCCAGCTCGGCGGTCTGCGCGCGCGTCGGGCGCGGCAGCGTCGTGAGGTCGAGGCGGGCGACCGGGTCGTACGGGACGCTCTTGAGGATCCACGGCCCGGGCCGGGCGTCGAAGTCGAAGTCCTCGACCTGGGCGGGCGCGGTGACCCGGTGGGTCTCCGGGACGGGCAGCCCGAGGGTGTCGGCGGCCTCGGCGAACCGGTCCTTGTCGTCGAGGATGCGCAGCACCTGCGGGTCGGGGTGCAGCACCTCGCAGAACTCGGCGATCACGGGCTTGGCCAGCGCGTCGTACCGGCTGGCGGCGGGGCTGCACACCGGCACCCAGACGTCGACGCCCTCGGCCACCACCACGTCGCGCAGCGCGTCGACGTAGCCCGGCGCCCCCGGTTCCGGGATCACGTGGAAGGCGTCGACGGCGCGGGAGAACCGGTGCCCGGTGAAGCGGTACTTCGCCGACTCGACGAGCACCACGCGGTGCCCGGCGGTGTGGAACGCCCGCGCCAGCGCCAGCGCCTTGGTCATCTTGCCGCCGGTGACCAGCACCGTGCGGGGCTGCACGGCCTCGGCGCGGCGGGCCGGCACGACCACCGAGCGCACCAGGGCGGCCGCGGTCACCGCGAGCGTCACGGGCAGCGGGACGGTGAGCAGGGCGAGCGCGCCGAGGGTCTTGAGACGGTTCACGGTGTCGATTCCGGGACCGTGACCATCCCCCGGTGCATCACGCGGTCACCCGAGACGGCGCCGTGGTCCGCGCGGTGCAGGACGCAGCCGTTGTCCCAGATGACGACGTCGCCCGGCGACCAGGCGTGGCGGAAGACGTTGTCCTCGGTGGTCGAGTGCTCGTAGAGGTAGCCGATCGTCGTCCGCGACGAGCCGCGGTCCATGTCGCTGATCTGCACGCAGCGCTCCGGGGTGGAGAGGTAGAGCGAGGTGCGTCCGGACACGGGGTGGCGCCGGAACAGCGGGTGCTGGGCGCTGGTCTCGGGTCCGGCGTCCTCGGGCGCCAGCCCGCTGACGACGTGGGTGACCCGGCGTCCGGCGAGGTGGCTGCGGATGTCGCCGGGCAGCGTGTCGTAGGCGCGGTACTGGTTGGTGAACAGCGTCTCGCCCCCGGACTCCGGGATGGTCACCGCCCGCAGCGCCGTGTACGTCGGCGGCCGGGACACGTAGCTCGTGTCGACGTGGAACACGCTGCGCGGCGGCGTCGTGCGCCCGACGTTGCTGACGACGTTGAGGTCGTCGCGCCCCTCCACCGGCGTCTCGCCGGTCGTGAACGTGATCTCGCCGAAGCGCGCGAGGAACGCGGCGAAGCCGTCGTCGTCGAGCCCGTCCTGGCCGGGGATGACGACGACGCCGTGCTCGCCCAGCAGGGTGCGCAGCTCGGCGACCTGCTCGTCGTCGAGCCCCGCCGCGAGGTCGAGCCCGGTCACCTCGGCGCCGATCGGGGTCTGCGGGGTGGTGTGCACGCGGTACCTCCTACGCGGCCTGGTCGACGTGGGCCCGGCGGATGAGGGTCAGGCCGTCGCGCAGGGGCAGGAGCACCTGCTCGACGCGCGGGTCGGCGGCGACCGTGTCGTTGAAGTCGGCGATCGCCTTGCCGTTCCCGCCCGGGGTGCCGGTCCACGGCTCGCCCTGCATGAGGGTGTTGTCGACGCAGATCAGGCCGTGCGGGGCGAGCAGCTCGCCGTCGAGCAGCGTCGCGACGTAGTCGGCGTAGCCGGCCTTGTCGGCGTCGACGAAGACGAGGTCGAACTGGTCGCCCGCCGTCACCAGCGCGGCGAGCGTCTGCGCCGCCGGCCCGACCTCGACGGTGATGCGCCCGCCGGCGGGGGAGTCGGCGAACGACCGGCACGCGCGCGCCGCGACCTCGGCGTCGAGCTCGCACGCCAGGAGCCGGCCGCCCTCGGGCAGCGCCTCCGCCATCGCCAGCGCGGAGTAGCCCGTGAACAGCCCGATCTCGAGCACCTTCCGGGCCCGCGTGGCCGCGACGAGCATCTTCAGCGTCTGGCCCTCGACGTGGCCCGAGAGCATCTCCTGCTCGAGGAAGACCGCCGAGGCGTCCCGCGCGGACCAGTCGTGCTCGTGCGTCGCGGCGGCGAGCCGCGCGAGGGCCGGCGACTCGGGCGTCGTGCACTGCTCGAGGTACGGGTCCAGCCCGCCGGCCAGCGCGCGGGCGTGCTCCAGGTCGTCGCGGACCTCGTCGGGCACGTCGGCGACGCCGGCCAGCCCGTCGGCGACGCGCTCCAGCGTGGCCGCGAGGATGCCGACCGGGGTGACCGGACGGGGCGGCGCGCTCATCGGCGGAACACGTCGACGCCGGCGCCCGCGCGCGGGAGGCCGGCGCAGACCTCGCGGTGCGCGTCGAGGGCCGCCACGAGCTCGTCGGCGTCGAGGTCGTTGACGAAGTGGCAGGTCCCGATCGGGCGCGGCACCGCGGCGCGCAGCAGGCCGTCGCGGGTCTGCAGGATCGAGTCGGTCGCCTTGCGCAGCAGCTCCGGGGTCAGGTGCGGGCTGTCGAGCGAGAGCCCGAGGCGGCTCATCAGCCCGAGCACGCGGTCGCGGGCCGCGGCGGTGATGTAGCCGCGGCGCTCGGCGAGCGTCGTCGAGAGCGCCATGTCGACGCTGATCGCGTGGCCGTGGAAGAACGGCTCGTCGGCGGAGAGCTCCAGGGTCGGGCTCCAGGTGTGGCCGAACGCGATGACGCGGTCGAGGTCGAGCTCCTGGAGGTTCGGCACCTCGAGGCGCAGCATCGTCTCGATCGCGTCCCACGTGAGCCGGTCGGTCACCTCGCGCAGCTCCGGGGACCCCTGGAGGTGCCCGAAGCGGGTCTCGAGCAGGTCCTCGCCGTACTTCTCGAGGAGCTCGAAGATGCCCTCGTTGCCGACGACGGCGATCTTGATGAGCTCGGCCATGCCGTTGCGCACCTGCTCGGTGGGCAGGGTCGCGAGGAACGAGAAGTCGAGGAACACCTGCCGGGAGGCGTGGAAGGCCCCGAGGCGGTTCTTCGCCTTGCCGTGGTTGACCGCGACCTTGATCGCGACGCTGGCGTCGACGAGCCCGATCAGCGTGGTCGGGATGCGGATGTAGTCGGTCGACCGGCGGAAGATCGAGCACGCGAACCCGGCGACGTCGGTGGTGAGGCCGCCGCCGACGACGAGCACCGGCTCGGTGCGGATGAGGCCGAAGTCGCCGAACGCGTCGACGATCCGCTCCGCGGTGCGCAGGGTCTTGTCGGCCTCGTCGATGGCGATCGGGAACACCGTGACGTGGATCCCGTGGTGCGCGAAGTAGGCGCGCATCGCGTCGCCGTGCAGCTCGTCGACGGTCGCGTCGACCACGGCCAGACAGCGGCCGTAGGGGCGGTAGGCGTCCGCGAGCCCGGTGTTGGCCGGGGCGAACACCCCGTCGGTGATGACGAGCGAGTAGTCGATCTTCTGGTAGCCCTCGACGTGGAAGGCGGTGTCGGTCGCGGTGAGGGTGGGTTCGGCGGTCATGGGGCTCCGTCCGGGCGCGCGTCGTCCGGCCGCCGGGGTGCGGCGGCCTGCAGGGAGGTGGGGTGCCTGGGGTCAGGCGGCGGTGACGTCCTCGGGGGCGAGGCGGTCGACCCGGCGGGCGGCACCCGGGAAGTCGACGGCGACGGTGTTCTCGTTCGGGAACGCGAGGCAGGTGACGCCGGCCGCGGCGGCGGCGCGGACCCCGTCGGGGTTGTCCTCGATCGCCACGGCGGACCCGGCCTCCTCGCCGAGGGCCTGCAGCGCGAAGGTGTAGGCGGCGGGGTCGGGCTTGACCGCGTCGACCGAGTCGGTGGCGACGACGACGTCGAAGTCGTCGGGCCCGACGGCGGGGCCGAGGGCGTCGATCACCGCGAGCACGTTGTCGCGGGACGTCGTCGTGACGAAGCCGACCTTCCAGCCGTTGTTCTTGGCCGCGCCCAGGGTGTCGAGCACCCCGTCGCGCGGCGCGGCGCCGCCGCTGCGCAGCTTCTCGCGGAAGATCCGGGACTTCGTGGCGTGCACGGCGGCGGCGTCGACGTCCTCGCCGCGCCGGCGGGCCTCCTGCGCGATCCGCTCCGCGCCACCGGCATGGTCCAGGCGGGACCGGTAGCCCTCACGGTCCCAGTTCCAGTCGAGGCCGTGCTCGGCGAAGGCCTCGTTGAAGGCCGCCCGCTGGATCTCGGAGGTGTCGGCGATGCTGCTGATCGAGCCGAACAGGAGTGCGCTCACCAGGGGTCCCTTCGCCGTCGGGGCGCGGGTGTCGCGCCCCGACGCGGGTCCCCGAGGGGGAAGGGCCGAAACTTCTCCTCCGTCAGGCCTTCTCGGGAGTGGGCAGCGCCTCCTGGATGGCGCGCAGCTCCTGGGCCACGGTGACGAGCCCGTCGGCGTTCACGCGCCGCAGCTCCTCGAGCACCTGCTCGAGCAGGGTGTTGGTGGTCTCCAGGGCCTCGCGCAGGGGCGCGGTTCCGGCGATGTCGCCGAGCATGGGGTCCTCCTCCGTCTACTAGGTACCGACGGTACCTGATATTCGGCGGAAGTGGTGTGGGGAACCCTGGCGATCGTGACCGACCGGAGCTTCTCCCTGCGCGGCGTCGTCGTCCGCCGCGGCGACCGTGCCGTGCTCGACGACGTCGACGCCGACATCCCGTCCGACGGCATCACGGTGCTGTGGGGGCCGTCGGGGGCGGGCAAGACCACGCTGTTGCGCCTGCTCGACCGTCTCGACGTGCCGGACGCGGGCACGGTCTCGTACGGCGGCACCCCGCTCGACGACCTCGACGTGCTCGCCCTGCGCCGGCGCGTCGGGATGGTCTTCCAGCGGGCGACGCCGTTCGCCGGGACCGTCCGCGACAACCTCGCCGTCGCCGCGCCCGACGCGGACGACGACGCGGTGCGCCGGGTGCTGCAACGGGTCTCCCTGGACGCCGCGCTGCTCGACCGCGACGCGGACACGCTCTCCGGCGGCGAGGTCCAGCGGATGTGCCTCGCGCGCACGCTGATCACCGAACCGGAGGCGGTGCTGCTCGACGAGCCCACCTCGGCGCTCGACGAGGGCCCGCGGCGGACGTTCGAGCAGTCGGTGCTGGAGCTCGCGCGCGACGGCCTGACGGTCGTCTGGGTGGGCCACGACGAGGAGCAGGTACGGCGCGTCGCCGACCGCGTCCTGCACGTGTCGGAAGGCCGGGTGACGACGTGACCGTCAGCCTCGCCGGGCTCGCCGTCTCGCTGCTGCTGGTCGGTGTCGCCGCCCTGGTGTCGCTGCTGTGGCGCCTGGGCCTCGAGCTCTCGATCCTCTGGGCCGCCCTGCGGGCCCTCGTCCAGTTGCTGCTGGTCGGCGGCGTGCTGGTGCTGCTGCTCGCACCGGGGCGGTCGCTGTGGTGGTCCTGGCTGTGGGTGCTCCTCATGGTCGGCTACGCCGGGTGGACCGCCCGCCAGCGCGCGCCCGAGGTCCCGCGGCTGCTGCCGGTCGCGGCCGTCGCCTTCCTGGCGGCGAGCGCGGTGACGATGGCCGTCATCTTCGGTCTCGGCGTGCTGCCGCTGACCTCGAAGACGCTGGTGCCGATCGCCGGGCTGATCATCGGCAACGCGATGACCGCGACCGTGCTCGTCGGGCGCCGGCTGCTCGAGGAGCTGCGCGACAAGCGCGACGAGGTCGAGGCGCGCCTGGCGCTGGGTCAGCCGTCGTCCCAGGCCTCGCGGCCCTACCTGCGCGCGGCCCTGCGCTCGGCGCTGACCCCGCAGATCGAGACGACGAAGGCCACCGGCCTGGTGTTCCTGCCCGGCGCGATGACGGGGCTGATCCTCGCCGGCGTCGACCCGGTCTCGGCGGTGCTCGTGCAGGCGGTGGTCATGTTCCTGGTCCTCGCGGCGGCGGCGACCACGACGACCGTGGTGGCCCTCGGCGTCGTCCGCCGCCTGTTCACGCCCGACCACCGCCTCGTCGCCCCGAGCCGCTCCTGACCGGGTCGACGTGTTCCAGCCTGGCGGCCACGCTGGCGTTGAACGTCAGGAAAGCCCCCACGATCTCCACGGGGATGCCGCGTCGCCTGCCGGCGCCGCCCCGTCGGTGATCGAGGCGGATTTCCTGACATCTGACGTCAGCGTCCAAGCCCCACGCTGAAACACCTCGCCGACCACGGTGCACCGGCGTGTCGCGCAGCGAGGATGTGGCGAGTCTGGCGTCAGACGCCAGCGATGCCGCATCGCTCGCAAAGCCCTTCAGCCCTGGCGGTAGGTCTCCAGGAACGAGCCGATGCGGGTGATCGCGTCGTCGAGGGTCGCCGCGTGGGGGAGCGTGAGGATCCGGAAGTGGTCGGTCGTGGGCCAGTTGAAGCCCGTGCCCTGCACGACCTGGATCTTCTCCTCGCGCAGGAGGTCGAGCACGAACTGCTCGTCGTCCTTGATCGGGTAGACGTCCGGGTCGAGGCGCGGGAACGCGTAGAGCGCGCCGCGGGGCTTCACGCACGACACCCCGGGGATCGCGTTGAGCTTCTCGTACGCGCGGTCGCGCTGCTCGTGCAGCCGCCCGCCCGGGGCGCAGAGCTCGCCGATCGTCTGCCGCCCGCCGAGCGCCGCCTGGATCGCGTACTGCGCCGGGGTGTTCGCGCACAGGCGCATCGAGGCCAGCATCGCGAGGCCCTCGAGGTAGTCGCGGGCGTGCTGCCGCGGCCCGGTGACGACGAGCCAGCCGGAGCGGAAGCCGGCGACGCGGTGGGTCTTCGAGAGCCCCGAGAACGTCAGGACCACGAGGTCGGGCGCGAGGGAGGCGACGTCGTGGTGGACGGCGTCGTCGTAGAGCACCTGGTCGTAGATCTCGTCGGCCATCACCATCAGCCCGTGCCGGCGCGCGAGGTCGAGCAGGCCCTCCAGGATCTCCTTCGAGTACACCGCGCCGGTCGGGTTGTTCGGGTTGATGATCACGAGCGCCTTGGTGCGGTCGGTGATCCTGCGGGCCACGTCGTCGAGGTCGGGGGCCCAGTCGGCCTGCTCGTCGCAGCGGTAGTGCACGGCGTTCCCGCCGGCCAGGGTCGCGACGGCGGTCCAGAGCGGGTAGTCGGGCGCGGGGACGAGCACCTCGTCGCCGTCCTCCACCAGCGCCTGCACGGCCATGGAGATCAGCTCGGAGACCCCGTTGCCGAGGAAGACGTCGTCGACGTCGACGTCGAGCCCGCGCGCCTGGTAGCGCTGGGCGACGGCCCGGCGCGCGGGCAGGATGCCGCGCGAGTCGGTGTAGCCGTGCGCCTGCGGGAGCATCCGGATCATGTCCTGGACGATCTCCTCGGGCGCCTCGAAGTCGAACAGCGCGGGGTTGCCGGTGTTGAGGCGCAGGACGCTGTGCCCCGCCTCCTCCAGCAGGTTCGCCTGCTCGACCACCGGGCCGCGGATCTCGTAACAGACGTCGCGGAGCTTGTTCGACTGGCGGAACTCCACTGGCACTACCCCTCGCACATCGAGCACTGACACGACACCGTGCCGCGTCCCGGTCTACCAAACGAGGACGTGTGAGCGGCACCTCCGGTTGTTCAACTAGATGGTTGAACAACGAGTCCTAGAGCGATACCGTCGTGTTCACACGAGGAACAGGAGGTTCGTCATGGCCGTGGTGCTGGTGGCGACGATGTCGCTCGACGGGTTCATCGCCCGTCCCGACGACTCGGTGGGTCCGATCTTCGACTGGTTCTCGGCCGGTGAGGTCGACGTCCACGCCGGCGACGAGCAGCGCCCCTTCCGCACGGGCCGGGAGAGCGCGGACTGGATGCGCGAGCACTGGGGACGCGTCCGGTCGGGTGTCATCGGGCGCCACCTGTTCGACCACACCAACGGCTGGGAGGGTCGCCCGCCCGCCGGCGAGCACGTCGTGGTCCTCACGCACTCGGTGCCCACCGACTGGCCGCACTACGGCACCGCGCCCTTCACCTTCGTCACCGAGGGCATCGAGAAGGCCGTCGCGACGGCCCGGGAGCTGGCCGGGGAGGCCGACGTGACCGTGACGGCCGGCGACGTCGGCGGGCAGGCGCTCGCCGCGGGGCTGATCGACGAGGTGGAGATCGACCTGGCCCCCGTGGTGCTCGGACGCGGCAAGCGGTTCTTCGGCGAGGACGCCCCGGAGGTCGTGCTCGACGACCCGTACCTGGTCGTGCCGAGCGCGCGCGTCACGCACTTCCGCTATCGCGTCCGCAAGATCGGCTGAGGGCGCACGGGAGCGCATTGCGTCCTCCACCAAAGTGTGTGCACTATGACTCCGCGCAGTGCTCGGCCTCCGGCGCGGCAGCTCCGCTGCGCTCCGTGCCGCACGACAAGGAGCCCGTCGATGCCGACCCTCTCCGCGAGTCCCGTCCCCGCCGTCTGGCCCCGCGTCCCGCCCGAGGTCCCGCGCACGATGTCGGCGGTCGTGCTCGACCGCTTCGGCCCGCCCGACGTGCTGACACTCGCCACGGTGCCGACCCCGGAGCCGGGGCCCGGCGACGTCCTCGTGCGGGTCGCGGCCGTGTGCGTCGGGCGCTTCCTCGACGTGTCCCTGCGCGCCGGGCGGCACCCGGTGAGGCCCGCGCTGCCGCACGTCCTGGGCGTCGAGCACGCCGGGACGGTCGTGGCCGTCGGCGCCGACGTGCGCGGGATCGACGTCGGCCAGCACGTCGCCGTCTGGCCGGTCCTCGGGTGCGGCGACTGCGCGGCCTGCGCCGACGGCGCCAAGGAGGCCTGTCCCCGCCTGCACATCGCCGGCGTGCACGGCCCGGGCGCCTACGCCGAGTACACCGCGGTCCCCGCCGCCGCGATCTGGGCCATCCCCGACGACCTCGACCCCGCGACCGCCGCGGGCGTCGCGCTCGCCGGCCCCGTCGCCATGAACCAGCTCCGCCAGGCCGGCCTGCGCCAGGGCGACTGGGTGCTCGTGGTCGGCGCGGCGTCGGCCCTCGGGTCGACCACCGCCGAGCTCGCCCGCCACCTCGGGGCGCGGGTCATCGGCACCTCGCGGTCGGGCTGGAAGCGCGAGCGCCTGCTCGGCCTGGGCCTCGAGGCGGCGCTCGACCCGATGTCCGACTCCTTCGTCGACGACGTCCGCGCCCTCACCGGCGGGGCCGGCGTGGCCGTGGCCGTCGACGACCTCGGCGAGCCCGAGATCTTCGGCCGCGTCACCGACGTCCTCGCCCCCCGCGGCACCGTGGTCTCCTCCGGTGCGTTCCTCGGCGGCACGGTGCCCCTGAACCTGGCGCGGCTCTACACGCTCAACCAGCGCGTCCTCGGCGTGCGCACCGGCAACGACGCGAGCGCCGAGGCGCTGTGGGCCGAGGTCGGGCGCGGCTTCCGCCCGGTGGTCGACCGCGCGTTCCCGCTGGAGGCGGCGGCCGTCGCGCACCGCTTCCTCGAGGCCGACGACAACATGGGCCGCATCGTGCTGACGACCGCGGCCGCCGACAACGGCTGATCAGGAGGAGACGCGTGCGCGAGCCGCCGTGGATGCTCGTCACCCACCACCAGGGTGACCTGTCGAAGGCCGAGGTCGGCGTCCGCGCCGACGGGGTGATCCGGCGGGCGCCGGACGAGCTCGCCGGGCGCACCATGCTCGAGGTGCTGGGGGCGTGGGACGAGCTGGCGCCGACCCTGCGCGCCCTCGACCCCGACCGCCTCGACCCGGTGCCCGGCGCGGTCCTCGCCGCGCCGCTGCTCTACCCGCGCAAGGTGCTCTGCGCCGGCGCCAACTACTACGCCCACCTCGCCGAGATGGGCGTCGCGCGCCCCGAGGGCGACGTCGAGCCGTACTTCTTCTTCAAGCCGCCGACCACCTCGGTCATCGGGCCGGACGACGCGATCGTGCTGCCCGACCGCGCCGGCCGGAAGATCGACTGGGAGGTGGAGCTCGCCGCCGTCATCGGGCGCCGGTGCGTCGACGTCCCGGTCGAGCGCGCGTTCGAGGTCGTGGCCGGCTGGACGGTCGTCAACGACATCTCGTCGCGCGACCTGCTCGAGCGCGCCGACGCCGTCGCCCCGCCGTTCGGGCACGACTGGATCCTGGCCAAGGCCGGCGACACGTTCTGCCCGCTCGGGCCGGGGATCGTGCCGTCGTGGATGGTCGCCGACCCGCAGGACGTCGCGCTGCGGCTGACGGTCAACGGCGTGGTCAAGCAGGACTCGAGCACCACCGACATGGTCACCCCGATCGACCGGCTCATCGCCGCCGCCAGCCGCGCGGTGACGCTCGAGCCGGGCGACGTCATCGCCACCGGGACCCCGGCCGGGGTCGGCTTCCCGCGCGGCGAGGGCCTGGCCCCCGGCGACGTCACCGTCGCCGAGGTCGACGGGGTGGGCGCGCTGCACAATCACGTCACGGAGAGAGAGGACGTCTCATGGGCACGGTGAACGTCTCGAAGCTCGGCTACGTCGGCTTCGAGACCCCCGACGTCGAGCGGCTGGTGGAGTACTACACGAAGGTCCTGGACTTCGTGCTCGTCGACGGCGACGAGCGCGGGGCGTTCCTGACCACCGGGGTCGACCACCACTGCGTGGTCGTGACGAAGGGCGAGGCCAAGGCCCGCCAGGTCGTCGGCTACGAGCTGTGGGAGGACCTCGACAGCGCCGAGGCGCGGCTCAAGGACGCCGGGTACGTCACCGAGCGCCGCAGCGACATCGGCCCGGGCACCCCCGACGTGCTGGTGCTCGACGAGCCGCTCACCGGCGTCGCCCTGCACCTGGTCACCGCGCAGGACCCGAGCGGCGTCGCCGGCTTCACCCCGCTGCGTCCCACCAAGCTCGGCCACGTCGCGGCGTACACCCCCGAGCTCGCCCCGATGCAGGCCTTCTACCAGGACCTCCTCGGCTTCCGCTGGTCGGACACCGTCGGCGACTTCTTCGTGTTCATGCGCTGCAACGCCGACCACCACGCGGCCAACTTCATGGCGAGCCAGAAGTACTCGGGCATGCACCACGTCGCCTACGAGATGCGCGACCCGGACCACCTGATCTCGATGCTCGACCACCTGGCGCAGAACAAGTACCGCCTGCACTGGGGGCCGGGGCGCCACGGGCCGGGCCACAACCTGTTCACCTACCACCGCGACCCCGACGGCAACGTCATCGAGCTGTTCACCCAGATCGACGTCGTGCACGACGAGGCCAAGGGCTACTGGGAACCGCGTCCCTGGCACGAGGAGTTCCCCATGTACCCGCGGACGTGGGAGGTCGACCTGGCGACGGTCAACCAGTGGGGCCCGATCGACCCGCCGTCCTTGGACCACTGACCCGCTCCAAGACCGCGCCGTCAGCGCTCCTCCGTCGCGCTGCCGACCCGGCCGTCGCGGAGGGGACCACTAGGTCGTCGAGCAGCCGTTCAGCAGCAGGGACAGCGCCGCGTCGACGCACGGGGTGCCGTGGCCCGGGGCCCGGTTCGACAAGCCGTCGACCACGCGCCGGGCCGTCCCCGCGAGGTGGTTCGCCATCGCCGCGACGGCCGCGCCGCCGTCGCCGTCGCGCACCGCCTCGAAGATCGCCTGGTGCTCGGCCTGGCGCGACGAGAAGTCGTTGCCGTGCTGGTTCTGGTCGATGCGCACGTAGCGCTCGCTCTGCTGCGCGTACGAGTTGATCGTCCGCAGCACGGTCGCCCCGCAGCGCCCGACGAGCAGGCGGTGGAAGCTGCGGTGGGCGACGGTCCAGCTCGCCATGTCGCCGGCCTTGTACGTGCGCTCCATCTCGCGGAACGCGGCCGTCGCGCTGCGGAGCTCCTCGCGGCTGAGCTTGCCGGCGGTCAGCCGGGCCCCGAGCGACTCGAGCGTGACGCGCGCGGCGTAGAGCGAGTCGAGCTCCTCGGCGTCGAGCCCGACCACGCGGCTGCGCTGGTTGGGCTCGGCGGAGATGAGCCCCTCCTCCTGCAGCATCCGGAACGCCTCGCGCAGCGGCGTGCGCGACACCGCGAGGACGCGCGCGAGCTCGGCCTGCTTGAGCTGGGTGCCCGGGGGGAGGTCGCCGCTGATGATCAGGTCGCGCAGGTAGGTGTGCACGCTGACGCTCGTCTGGCGCGGGTCGGGGATGCGCAGCCCGTCGCGCCCCCCGATGAGCTCGCCGATCGACACCGGGGGAGTGTATGCAGGCGGCGGCGGTGATCGCGTCACGACGAGTCCGCCAGGTGACGCCACAGGCGCTCCAGCAGGGGCGGGGCGGCCTCGCGCCAGGCCTCGATGTCGTCGGGGTCGAGGGCCCGCGCCTGGTGCCCCGCGACGGCGAGGTGCACCCGGCAGGCGGCGTCGAGCAGCCACATCCGCGCCACCGCGGTCCCCGGTGAGTCCCCGACGGTCAGCGCCCCGTTCCCGCGCAGCAGCAGGGCGTCGGCGTCGGCGAGGGTGCGGGCGGCCGCCGCGGCACGCTCGGGGTCGCGCAGCAGGCGGGCGGGCTCGTGCACGGGCACCCGGCGCCCCAGCCAGGTCGCCTGCCCGTGCAGCGGCATCAGCTCGTGGGTGACGGCCGCCGCGGCGAACGCCGACTCCGGCTGGGCCCGCGCCACGGCGGCGACGTCGGGGCGCGCGCGGTAGACGGCGAGGTGGGCCCAGGTCTCCGGCGCGGCGCCCGGCGGCAGCTCGTCGGCGTCGACGTCGACGGTCACGAGGTCGGCGGTCCTGACCAGGCCCGGCGCCGTCGGCGGCGTGACGACGATCTTCCCGCCGAGGCGCGCCGACACGTGCCCGAACGCGGTGACCAGGCCGTGGTGGGCCAGGACGCGCGCGGCGAGGGCGGTCTGTTCGTGGACCTCGGTGTCCGTCACGAGACGGGCTGGGCCTCCTGGGCCATCGCGGCGAACAGCGGCGCGAGGTCGATGTGGATGCGCAGCGAGGTCACCTTGCCCTCGGCGTCCCGGTCGAGGATCGACACGCACGGCAGCGGCACAGGGGCGCCGCCCTTGGTCGTGTAGTGGGTGGTGACCTCGAGGATCACGGTGGCGCCGTCGTCCACGTCCCAGCGGTGGTGCACCTCGTGGCGCATCCCGCCGATCATCCCGAAGAACCCCTCGAAGGCGTCGTGGATCGCGGCGATGCCGACCGTCGGCGGCTGGTTGCCGAAGACCACCACGGCGTCCTCGGCGTGGCGCGCGACGAAGGGCTCGAGGCGCAGCGCGTCGACGTCGGCGTAGTAGTCGGTGATCCAGTCGGACATGCGATCTCCTCTGATCGTCAGACGGATGCGCCGGCGGCGATCTTGCGCACGGCGTCGAGCGTGGCGGCGACCGCGGAGCGGTACATGCCGGTCATCCGGTCGGCGTGGGCCTGCTCGCCCGCCGACCCGCCCGGCTCGCCCGCCACGACCAGCGCGAAGCTGAAGCGCAGCGTGAGCTGGTCGGGAGCGTCCCCCTCGATCTCGTTGGCGATCGTGCCCAGCACCGGCCCGGCGATGCGGGTGAACACCACCCGGTGCGGGTGCTCGAGCGTGATCCGCTCGGTGAACGCCTCGCCCTGGAGCACGATGTCGCGGTCGAAGACCGTCTCGCTGTACCGGGCGGTCACGGTGCAGTCGGTGATCGCGGGGACGAACGGCAGCGCGTTCTCGGCCTTGCGCACGAGCCCGTCCCACAGGGCGTCGCGGGTGATCAGCGGCTCGCCGGGCTCGTTCACCGGCAGCGCGTGCGACACGAAGATCATGGGTGGATCCCCTCCGGGATCAGCTGCGGCTGGGTGACGGGTTTCTGGGTCGGCCCGAGCCACATGTCGATCGAGCCGCGCTCGGCCGGGTCGAAGTACCGGGGCCGCCAGGCCGCCTCGTCCGTGATCCGGCGCACGCCGTACGAGTACTCGTAGGTCAGGCCCTCGGGGCCGAGGAAGTAGAGGAAGACCGCGCCGGACTGCGGGTGGCGCCCCGGCCCCATCTCGATGACGACGTCGTGCTCCTGCAGGTGGTGCCAGTTGCGGAAGACGTCATCGAGCTCGGCGACCTGGAAGTTCACGTGGCACAGGCCCGGCCGCTCGCCCTGGAACACCGCGAGCTTGTGGTGCACCTCGTCGATGCGCATCAGGCACGCCGCGTCGCCGATCCAGTCCGAGGCGCGGACGTTGAACGTCGTCGACCAGAACCGGTGGGCCTCGGCGACGTCGGGGGCGTCGAGGCAGAGGTGGCCGAACTCGGTGATCCCGGAGCCCCGCCCGAACCGGACCGGGCGCGCCAGCGTCTGCTGGCCGACGACCAGCTCGATGCGGTTGCCGAAGGGGTCGTCGAACGCGACGAACTCGCTCACGCGGCGGGAACGAGCCTCGTCGGCGTCGCCGCGGCGGACCGTGAACCCCCGCGTCTCGAGCTCGGTCTCCGCCAGGGCCAGCGCGCCGGGGTCGGCCACCGTGAAGGCCGAGGCGATGACGCCGCTCGCGCCCTCGACGAACGCGAGGCAGTGGTGGCGGCCGTCGGCCCGCAGGTGGGCGACCCCCGGCTCGGTGTCGCCCGCGGGGCCGTCCACGTGCTCCAGCCCGACCACCTCGGTCGCGAACCGCACGGCGCCGGCGAGGTCGGCCGCGCCGGAACGGACGTAGGCGATGTCGACCAGCTCGATCACACCTCCAGAGTGGATACAGTTATGGGTGATGTCAACCACTCCGACGGAGCAGGTCGATCGGCGTCGGCGCGCATTGACGCGGTCACCAAGGTGTGCACACTCTGGACGCATGAGCACGCTCCCGGCCGACGCCGCCCGCGCCCCTGCCCCGACGGCTCCGACGGGGGGACGACTCGCCGGCAAGCGGGTGCTCCTCACCGGCACGGCGGGCGGTCAGGGCGAGGCCGCGCAGGCCGCGTTCGTCCGCGAGGGCGCTCGCGTCGCCGGCTGCGACGTGCAGGACGGCGCGGCCGAGGGCACCGCCGCCGCGCTCGCGTCCGAGGGGTTCGACGTCGTCGGGAGCACCGTCGACCTCGCCGACCCGGTGGCCGCGGCGCGCTGGGTCGAGGAGAGCGCCGAGCGCCTCGGCGGCATCGACGTGCTCTACAACAACGCCGCCGGCGCCGGGTTCGCGCCGTTCGACGACATGTCGCTCGACCTCTGGCGCCACGTGCTGCACGTCGAGCTCGACATCGTCTTCCACACCACCTCGCCCGCGTGGCCGCACCTGCTCGCGAGCGGCAACGCCTCGATCATCAACACCGCCTCGATGTCGGGGCTGCGCGGCATCGCGCCCCTCGGGCAGGTCGCCCACTCGGCGGCCAAGGGCGGGGTGATCGCCATGACGCGCTCGCTCGCGGCCGAGGGCGCCGAGCGCGGCGTGCGCGCCAACGCGATCTCCCCGGGATTCGTCACCTCCCCGGCCACCGACACGTTCGTCGGCGAGGAGCTGCGCAACTTCCAGATGGGCATGCACCTCATCCGCCGCCCGGGCACGGGCATCGACGTGGCTGCGCTCGCCGTCTACCTGGCCTCGGACGAGTCGGTGTGGGTCACCGGCCAGAACATCTCGATCGACGGCGGGGTCACGGCCGGCTTCCGCTGAAACGCGCCCAGTCCTCCGGGTCGTGCGTGACCCGGACCGGCGCTCCGTCGAGGGCGACGAGGCGGCGGACGGTTCCGGGGTCACGGGGGAGGCGTACCCGGGAGGACGGCGCCGCTGTGGTGAGGATGCTTCGGAAACCGAAGCACTCTGCGGACAGAGAGGCCCGACCGACGGTCACTACTGCAAACGGCGTAACGCTCGTGGATCTCCCGGCGATGGGTCGTCGACTGCGACGACGTCGGGAGATGACTGCGATGACCACGGTTCCCCAGCCGTTCGAGGCGCCGGCCCCGCGATCGGCGTCCACCGAGGTGCGGACCGTGCTCACGACGGTGACCGTCCTCGTCGTCGGCGGGTTCCTCGTGATCTTCGCTCTGCTGATGGCCACGCCCGCCGCGACGACCAGCACCCCGCCGGCGCCGGCCACGCCGTTCCCGGTCGTGCCGGAGTACGACACGACCGGCGGCCTGGTCTGGAGCCTCTACCTGCGGTCCGGCGGGTCGCTCGCACCCTGACGGGTAGCCGGATGCCATGTCCGACCGGCTCGAGTTCTTCTTCGACCCCATCTGCCCGTTCTGCTGGGTGACCTCACGGTGGGTCGTCGAGGTCGCGCGGCAGCGTCCCCTCGAGGTCACGTGGCGTCCCGTCTCGCTGGCGATCCTCAACGAGGAGATCAGCTACGACGAGCGGAGGAAGGCGTCGCCCGACTACCCCGACAGCCACGTCCGCGGGCTGGAGATGCTGCGTGTCGTCCACGCGGCGCGCGAGCAGCACGGCCCCGGGGTCGTCGGCGACCTCTACACGGCGCTGGGCGAGCTCGTCTGGGACGCCGATCCGCCCGAGGGCGACGACTTCAGAGCCGTCATGGGCGAGATGGCGCGCCGCCGGGACCTGCGCCCCGCCCTCGAGCGCGTGGGCCTGCCGGCCGACCTCGCCGACGCCGCCGACGACACGTCCCGCGACGACGCCTTGCGCACCGAGACCCAGGAGGCCGCGGAGCGCTGCGGCGGCGGCGTGGGGACGCCGATCCTGTCGTTCGACCCGCCCAACGGGCCGGCCCTCTTCGGGCCCGTGATCGACGCCCCGCCGCAGGGCGAGGACGCCCTGCGGCTGTGGGACGCCGTCGCGACGCTCGCGCAGTGGCGGGGGTTCGCCGAGCTCAAGCGCACGCTGCGCTCGTTCCCGGACACCCCGATGTCGGCGAAGCTCGCGCGGACGGAGACGACGGTCCGCTAGGAGCGGTAGCAGTACGAGTCCGACGACGCGTCCCCGCCCTGGAGGCGCACCTGGTGCACGCGCCGGCCGCGGAAGTCGTCGCCGTGCGGGAAGAACCGCGGGTCCGGGGTGAAGCCGCCGTCGGGCCACACGTCCAGCTTCGCCATCCAGGCGCCGACGCCGTCGGGGTAGAACTGGTCGTCCCACGCCCCGTACAGCGAGTTGGTGACGTAGACGCGGCGCCCGTCGCGGCTCACCTCGACCATCTGCGGGCCTCCGGAGAGCGGTTCGTCGGGCCGCGCGGGGTGGGGCCGGCGGCCGACGATGCCGCCGAGGCGCACCGAGCCGACCTCGCGCGGGTGGGCCGGGTCGCTGACGTCGTACTGCTTGAGCTCGCCGGTGCCCCAGCACGAGACGTAGAGGAAGCGGTCGTCGACCGACAGGTCGATGTCGGTGACGAGCGGCGGCACCGCCCCGAACGGCTTCAGCGCGGGCGGGAGCAGCGACTCCTCGGCGGGCTCGGCGGGGATCGTGATGACCTTGTCGACCTCCCACGGCCCCTGCGGGTCGGCGCGGTGCCACCGCCACACCGACGCGGACAGGTCGGCGGTCGAGATGACCACGCCGACGAAGCCCCAGGTGGCCTCCGGGTCGTGGGACGGGCGGATCTCGAGCACCATCTGCTGCTCGGCGCCCAGGTCGACGCTCTGCTGGTGCACGCCCTTCGCGAGGTCCCAGAAGTGCAGGCTGTGGCCGTAGTTCCCCGCGAGCAGCTGCTCGGGCACGAGCCCGTCCTCGATCATCGAGGGCGTGCCCCACTCGCTGGAGACCAGCACGTTCTGGTTGAGGTGCCACCAGGCGTCATAGGCCAGGCGCTGGGGTCCGCGGTCGGTCTCCCAGGGGCCGACGACGTCGAACGTGGAGTGGTCGAGCAGCGCGACCCCGCCCGGGCCGTCGGGGTCGTCGAGCGGGCCGCCGACGCAGGTCAGGAAGATGCCGTCCGGTCCGCAGTGCAGCGTGTGGGGGCGGGAGTAGCCGGCCTTCGCGGACAGCTCGGCGGCGGCGATCGTCTTCGTGATCTCCGGTGCGCGCGGGTCGGGCTGCGTGTCGAGGACGTGCACGTCCGACGAGCGCAGCCCCGGCACGAGCAGGTAGCGGCGGGAGAGGCCGTTCATGTCGTGACCCTCGTGCTGCAGGGCGCTGCTGCAGGCGTTCCAGCCGAAGTGGTGCAGCTCGGCCCCGGCCGGGAGGTCGGTCCAGCCGACGACCCGTCCGTAGCTCTCGGAGCTCGCGTTGACGTCGACGACCGCCATGGCGTCCGGGAGGTCCCCGGACCGGTCGAACGCCGCGACGTACGCGAGCTGCTCGGGCGGCGCCGCGGCGGCGTCCGCGGGGGAGCGGTAGAAGGTCGGGTCGGTGGTCGGCGAGGTCATCGGAGGTCCCCCGGGTGTCGGCGGTGGAACCGTCCAGCGTCACAGCCGCGGGGACCCGGGCGTAAGGCGTCGTCCGGCGGCGGCGGGTGCGCCGCTCAGGGCAGCTCGGCGGGCAGCCCGAACGCGGCGTGGTGCTCGGCGCCGATGAACGAGGTGACGGCGGCGATGCGGTCGCCGCGCAGGGTCAGCACGTCGATCGACCACGGGCGGTGCGGGGCGTCGTCGGGCTCGCCGGGCGGGCGGAGGTAGGACGCGACGGCGACCTGGCCGTTGGCGACGACCTCGAGGTGGCGCCACGACCCGCAGTCGCCGCTGACCGGGACGGCGCGCGCGAACGCCTCGACGTCGGCGATCCCCGCGTACCAGCGCCCCATCGGCGGCATGGACCACGTGACGTCCTCGGTGAGCAGCGCGACCAGCGCCTCGGCGTCGCCCTGCTCGAGCGCCGTGGAGTAGCCGGTGACGACCGCGCGCAGGCGGGCGTCGTCGAGCTCGCGCAGCGTGCGCTGCTGACCGATGTCCGGCACCTTCTCGCTGACCAGCTTGCGGGCCCGCTGCAGCGCCGAGTTCACCGACGCCGTCGAGGTGTCCATCACCGTCGCGATCTCCGCCGCCGAGAACCCGAGCACCTCGAACAGCACGAGCGCCGCGCGCTGGTTGCCCGGCAGGTGCTGCAGCGCGGCGACGAACGCCAGCTCGACGGCCTCGCGCTCCTCGGCGCGCGCGCCCGGCTCGTCGGGGTAGGGGCCGAGCCACGCGACCTCGGTGAGCGGCACGTCCTCGCGGACGACCCGGTCGCTCGCGGCGGCGAGGTCCATCGGCAGCGCCCGCCGATCACGCGCGTCCACGAGGTCGAGGCACACCCGGGTGGCGACGGTGTAGAGCCAGGTGCGGAACGAGCTGCGGCCCTCGAAGCCCGCGAGCTTGCGCCATGCGCGCACCAGCGTGTCCTGCAGGGCGTCGTCGGCGTCGTGCGACGAGCCGAGCATCCGGTAGCAGTGCGCGTGCAGCTCGCGGCGCAGCGGCGCGACGAGGCGGCCGAAGGCGGCGTCGTCACCGTCGCGGGCGTGCGCGAGATCGGTGTCGGGCACCGTCGTCTCGGTCACGCCTCCGAGTCTGCCGCAGCGACGCCGCCTCCGGTGCCGTCTCCGGTGCCACTCCGGGGGTGCCCCTGCTCGAAGGCGTCGGAGACCTCGTCGAGGAAGAGCGAGATCGCCGCCGGCATCGACTCCCGGAACGTCGCGAGCAGCGCCTGCGCCGCGACCGGCTGCAGGGCGCCGACGACGTCGCGCACCTGCTGGGCGCGGTCGGCGGGCAGCCCCTCGCCGACGAAGTCCGCCCACACCGTGCGGCGGAACAGGTCGACGAAGCGCGCGGTGACGGCCCCGACGTGCGTGGTCAGCTCCTCGCGCATGATCACGAGGTCCCGCGGCGCCATGCCGAGGCGCACCGCCTCGGCGCCGGCCCGGACGAGTCCGGGGTTCGGGACGCGGATCCGGCCGCCGTCGTGGTGCACGACGAGGCCGGCGTCGACGAGCGCCTGCCACGTGTCGCCGGCGACCTCCACCCCGAGCCACCCGGGCAGCTCCGTGGCGGCCATCTCCAGCGACGGCTCCGGCGCCCACGGCGCGAGCATGTGGAGGTACTGCGCGAGCGCCTCCTCGGCGGACTGGCGCGGGGTCGACGCCACGAGCCGCTCGATCGCCGCGAGCGCGAACCCCTGCTCCTGGAGCTGCGTGATCAGCTCGAGGCGGGCGAGGTGCTCGGTGCCGTAGTACCCGGTGCGGCCCTGCAGGCGCGGGGGCGGGAGCAGGCCGCGGGCCGCGTGGGCGCGCACGTTACGAACCGTCATGCCCGCTCGTTGGGCGAGCACGTCGACGGTCATGCCCTGCCCGCCGGCTCCCGCGTCCCCCGTGTCCACCGTCGCCCACGCTAGCGATCGTCCTTCGTGACACCGCGAGGCGACATATGACACGTGATCGTGTTTCATGACACGCCTCCCGGGTACCAACGGAGCAACGTACGCCGGGGTAACTGTTACCACCGGTTCCCGGTACCGATGGTTCCGTGTAGCGTGGTGGAGGTGAGCGACGTGAGCGAAGGGCAGACCCCCGGCCGACTCCCCCGCGGCGTGCGACGTCTGCGGAAGGTGGCCTCCCGCTTCACCACCCCGCTGCTCCCCGACGACTACCTCTCGCTGATCAATCCCCTGTGGTCGGCCCGCGAGCTGCGCGGCAAGGTCGTCAAGGTCGTGCCGGAGACCGAGGACGCCGTCACCCTCGTCATCAAGCCGGGCTGGGGATGGTCGTTCGACCACCAGGCCGGCCAGTACGTGGGCATCGCCGTCTCGGTGGACGGGCGCTTCCACTGGCGGTCGTACTCGCTGACCTCGCCGCCCCGCAAGGACCAGGGCCACCTCTCGGTGACGGTCAAGGCGATGCCCGAGGGCTTCCTGTCCAAGCACCTCGTCGAGGGCCTCGAGCCCGGCACGATCGTGCGGCTCGCGCCACCGAGCGGCGAGTTCGTGCTGCCCGACCCGCCGCCCAAGAAGATCCTGTTCCTGACGGGCGGCAGCGGCGTCACCCCGATCATCGCGATGCTGCGCACGCTCGACCGTCGCGGCACCATGCCCGACGTCCTCGTCGCGCACTCGGCGCCGGACCAAGACAGCCTGATCTTCTCCGACGAGCTCGACCAGCTCGCCGAGAAGCACGAGAACCTGCGCGTGCACAAGCAGTACACCCGCCAGGACGGCCACCTCGACCTCGACAACCTCACCGACCTCTGCCCCGACTGGCGCGAGCGCCAGACGTGGGTCTGCGGGCCGAACGCGCTGCTCGACGACGCCGAGCGCGTCTTCACCGAGGCCGGCCTCGAGGAGCAGCTGCACGTCGAGCGCTTCTCGGTCGACCTCGCGGGCGGCGAGGCCGAGGGCGGCACCGTGACGTTCAAGCAGTCCGGGGTGGACGTCGAGATCGACGGCGCCACCACGCTTCTCGAGGCCGGCGAGCAGGCCGGCCTGCAGCTCCCGTTCGGATGCCGGATGGGCATCTGCCACACCTGCGTCGTCCCCCTCCGCCAGGGCGTCGTCCGCGACCTGCGCGACGGCACCGAGCACCGGGCCGACGGCTCGGGCGGGGCCGACTGGGACGCCGTGAAGATCCAGACATGTATCGGCGCCGCCGCCGGCGACGTCGTGCTCGACGTATAAACCGAAGCCAGAAACTCGTCGGGAGGAAGACCCCTATGGCCATCGCCGACGTCAAGGAGTTCGCCCACCTCACGGAGGCGGACGTCGAGGCCCTCGGTCGCGAGTTCGACCAGATCCGCGCCGACTTCGAGGAGAAGCGCGGCGACGAGGACGCCGCCTACATCCGTCGTCTGATCACCATCCAGCGCCGGCTCAACGTGGCCGGGCGCGCGATGCTGTTCGGCAGCCACCGCCGCGAGCTGTGGTGGGCCGGTGCGCTGACGCTGTCCGTGGCCAAGATCCTCGAGAACATGGAGATCGGCCACAACGTCATGCACGGCCAGTTCGACTGGATGAACGACCCCGAGGTCCATTCGGCGACCTGGGAGTGGGACAACGTCTGCCCGGCCGACCAGTGGAAGCACTCCCACAACTACCTGCACCACACCTATACGAACGTGATCGGCAAGGACAAGGACGTCGGGTACGAGATCCTGCGCGTCCGGTCCGACCAGCCGTGGCACCCGTACTACCTGACGCAGCCCGTGGTGAACACGCTGCTGATGCTCGCGTTCGAGTACGGCGTGTCCCTGCACGACCTCGACATCGACGGCCTCGTCAAGCTGCAGCTCGAGGACCCCGAGGAGTTCCGGCGCAAGCTCGAGGGCATCGCCCGCAAGCAGGCCCGCCAGATCGGCAAGGACTACATCCTCTTCCCGGCGCTGGCCGGGAAGAACTTCGTCCCGACGGCGACGGCGAACTTCACCGCGAACATCATCCGCAACATCTGGTCGTACGCGATCATCTTCTGCGGGCACTTCCCGGACGGCGCCGAGGTGTTCACCGAGGAGGAGCTGGAGAACGAGACGCAGGGCGAGTGGTACCTGCGCCAGCTGCTCGGCTCGGCGAACTTCACCGGCAACCGGCTGATGCACATCATGTCGGGCTCGCTCGGCTACCAGATCGAGCACCACCTGTACCCGGACCTGCCGTGCAACCGGTACCCGGAGATCCAGGAGCGCGTCCTCGCGCTGTGCGAGAAGTACGAGCTGCCCTACACCACGGGCTCGTTCCCGCGGCAGTTCTGGCAGGCCACGCGCTCGATCTGGCGGCTCTCGCTGCCGGCGAAGAAGATGCGCGAGGCCTCGCAGCGTCGTCAGGCCCGGGGCCTGCCGCGCAGCGCGGGCGCCGTGCGCGCCGAGGGCGAGCACGCGCCGTCGACGCCGCAGACCGCGCCGGCGCCGGCGAACACGCCGAAGCACCCCGGGACGTAGGCCCTCACGAGCCCAGCGCGAGGACGTTGCAGACGTCCCCGCGCGGGCCCGTGCCGGTCAGGCCGCGCTGCGAGCGGATGCGCTCGGCGAGGTACTCGGCGTCGCGCCCGACGCCGGAGAAGCGGCCCGACCCCCACGTCCACAGCCAGGGCAGCCCGAGGAAGTACAGGCCGGGCGAGCTGGTGACGCCGCGGGAGTGGGCGGGTGCGCCGCGACCGGTGAACACCGGGACGTCGACCCACCGGAAGTCCTGGCGGAACCCGATGCACCAGACCACCGCGGTGATGCCGGAGTCGGCGAGGCGGAGCTCGAGCGTCTCGCCGTCCGGCCGCCACACCGGGGTGTAGCGCTCCTCGACGGGGGCGTCGACGCCGCTGCGGGCGATGTACGCGTCGATGGTGTCCTTGATCGACTCGGACACCTCGTCGGCGTGGTCGAGCCGCTCGGTGAGGTCGGGCTTGAAGTGCAGGACACCGTCGCGGTGGTCGGTGAGCAGGCCGTAGAGCGACATGCCGGCCGCGGCGTGCGCGCGCAGGTCGATGTCGCGGCCGCCGTCGCGCCCGGTGACGTAGTGGTTGGCCTGCGCGCGGACCGCCTCGCGGCGCGGGTGCTCGGTGACGGGCATGTCGTAGTAGCCCATCTCGGCGAGCCAGTCGGTGACGTCGCGGCCGCGGTAGAACCGCGCCACCCGCGGGGCGTCGCCGACCACGAGGTGGACCTTGCGGCCCTCGAGGTGCAGGTCCTCGGCGATCTGCGCGCCGGACTGGCCGGACCCGACGACGAGCACCTCGCCGGGCGGCAGCTGCGCGCCGCTGCGGTAGTCCTGCGACTGGACCTGCGTGATCTCCTCGGGCAGCGCCTGGGACAGCGGCGGGGTGATCGGCGTGTGGTAGCCGCCGGTGGCCACGACGACCTGGTCGGCGGTCAGCTCGCCCCGGCTCGTGGCGAGCCGGTACGTCCCGCGCTCGTCGCGCGTCACGCGGGTGACCTCGACGCCCTCGACGATCGGCGGGTCGACGAACGCGCGGTAGGCCTCGAGGTAGTCGACGATCTGGTCGCGGACCATGAACCCGTGGGGGTCGTCGCCCGCGTACGGGAAGTCCGGGAGCTGGCACTGCCAGTTCGGCGTGACCAGGCAGAAGGTGTCCCACCGGTAGGTCTTCCACGAGTGCGCGACCTCGGAGCGCTCGAGCACGACGTGGTCGATCCCGCGCCGTCCCAGGCACCGGCTCATCGACAGCCCCGCCTGCCCGCCGCCCACGACGACGACCGGCCAGTGCCCGCCCGACAACTCCATGATCGCTCCCCGCGTCGCTCGGCTTCCTCCTCACGATGTGCGGGGCTCGTTGCGGGGTGATTGCCTCCGGACTGCGCGCTCGTTGCCGCGTGTAACGGGTCAGGGCGAGGCGGTCACCGGGCTCCTCTTCAGCTCCGGGATGACCTCGGTCGCGAAGATGTCGGTGTTGCGCCGGACCATCTCCGCCGGCATCGCGCCGATCGTCAGCATGGTCATGAGCTGCCCGAACCCGAGCTCGTCGCGCAGCTCGCCGAGCCGGTTGCGGACCTGCTCCGGGCCGCCGACGACGACGTAGCCGAGGTCGAGCAGCTCCTCGTAGGACAGCTCGGGGAAGGCCTTCATGTTCGCCTTGAGCAGTCCCTTCATGGCCGCGGGGCTCATGTAGCCGGGCGGGAAGACGATCTCCAGGCCCTGGCGCAGCCCGCGGTGGAAGAGCCACTCGACGTACGGGCGCGCCTCGCGGTGCGCCGACGCGTCGTCCTCGCCGACGAAGACCGGCAGCGCCATCCCGATCTTCTCGGGCTCCGGGACGTAGCCGAGGTCCGCGGCCGCGGCGCGGTAGCCGTCGAACCACGTCTTCACGACGCGGGTCGGCGCGTAGACCGAGACGTAGGTGTAGTGGTTCTCGGCCACCCACCGCATCGTCTCCGGGCTGCCGGCGCCGGGCACCGCGATCGGCGGGTGCGGCTGCTGCAGTGGGCGGGGCCAGATGTTGACGTAGCGGTACTCGTAGTGCTCGCCGTACCAGCTGAACGGCCCCGGCTCGGTCCACGCCTTCTTGATCAGGTCGTGGGCCTCGTTGAAGCGCGACCGCGAGTCGGCGGGGTTGATGCTGTGGCCGAAGTGCTCCCAGCCGATGCCACGCACGAACCCCGAGAGCAGCCGGCCCTTCGTGAGGTGGTCCAGCATCGCGATCTCCTCGGCCACCCGCAGCGGGTTGCCGCGCAGCGGGATCGCGTTGCCGAGCACCATGATCGTCGCCTGGCTCGTCCGGCGGGCCAGCGCCGCGGCCATGATGTTGGGCGAGGGCATCGTCCCGTAGGCCGACTGGTGGTGCTCGTTGACGACGATCCCGTCGAAGCCGACCGTCTCCGCGTACTCGAGCTCGTCGAGGTAGCGGTGGTAGAGGTCCACGCCGATCGCCGGGTCGAAGTGGGCGTTCGAGAACGTCAGCGACGGCGAGGGGTACTTCTCGACGTCGTCGAAGTCGTCGGGCAGGTACGGGTAGGGCATCAGGTGGAAGAAGTTGACCTTCATCTCAGCTCCCCAGGTGCTCGAGGACGGCGGCGGTGACCTCGGCCGGCTTCTCGCCGTGCATGGCGTGCCCGCAGTCGGGGACGACCCGCAGCCGCGCGTCCGGGATGGCGGCGGCGTAGCGCTCGGCGTGCACGCGCGGGACCAGCCGGTCCTCGCCGGCGGCGAGCACCAGGGTCGGCGCGGTGATGCGGTGCAGGCGGCGCTCGAGCTTCGGGTCGTTGAGGAACGGGTGCCAGCCGAAGCGGGCCAGGGCGCCGAGGTCGCGGTAGGTGGCGAGGATCTGGTCGGCGGTCGGCTCGGCCGCGAGCGCCGCCGACACCAGGGCGTCGTCGTGGAAGAGCGCGCGCATCAGCTGCGGCGGGTTCATGAGGAAGAGGTCCGCGATCGGCGCCTCGGGGACGCGCAGGCCGACCGCGGCCCCGAGGACGAGGCGGCGCACGCGCTCGGGGGAGTGCATGGCGAGCTCCGCGGCGACCCAGCCGCCGAAGGAGACGCCGACGACGTCGACCTGCGCGAGGCCGAGGCCGTCGAGCAGGTCGAGGTAGTGGTAGACGAGGTCGTCGACGGTGTGCAGCTCGGGGAGGTCGTCCGAGAGGCCGAAGCCGGGGTGGTCGGGCGCGATGAGATCGGCGGTGCCGGTGAGCCCGAGCTGCAGCGGGCCCCACTCGTTCGCGCCGCCCGCGGAGTGCAAGAGCAGCACCGGGCGGCCCTGCCCGGCGCGGCGGTAGGCGATCTCGCCGCTGCCCGCCGCACGCCGCTGGACCGGCGGGGTGGCCGGGTCGACGTCGGTGACGGTCATGGGTCCTCCTGTCAGGATGTGACTGCGGACACTAGGAAGTGCGCCGCGCTCGGCACGATCCGGTGACCGCCGCCGTCGGCCGGTTCCTGCAGGGGATCTCGTGCGAGGAGGACGTCGATGTCGCTCGCGTTCACCGAGGACCTGGCGCGTCCCGAGCTCGGCGCCGCCACGGTCGACATCCGCACCTCGCGGCCGGCGCTGGCGCGCTCGCGGACGATCGAGTTCCTCGGGTGCGGGCACGCGATGACCGTCGACGACGACGTCGAGGACTTCGACGCCGCGGTGTCCTGGCGCCGCCTCGGCGGGGTCGGGGTGCTGCGCTCGCGCTACCGGTCGCCCGTCACGGTGACCTGCACGCCGCCGATCCCGTGGGTGACCATCAGCTTCGTCCCGCGGGGGGCGGTGTCGTTCGCCGCGTCCGGGCACAGCGTCGTCGGCGACCGGACGCGTGGGGTCGTCCTCGACTACGCCGACCGCGTCGACATGCGCTGGGGCCCCGGCACCGAGCAGTTCATGGTCGCGATCGAGCGCGAGCGGCTCGAGCGCGGGCTCCGGGCGCTGGTCGAGGACGTCCCCGACGCGCCGCTGGCGTTCGAGCCGGGGCTGGACGTCGACGGCACCGGGGCGGCCGTGGTCGGGGCGGTGGCGAGCCTGCGGGCGCTGCTCGCGCACTCGCCGGGGCAGGTCCCGGCCGTGCTGTCCGGCGAGGTGGAGCACGCCGTGGTGACCGCGCTGCTGCTGGGCACGCGCCACAACCACCGGGACCGGATCTTCCGGCGGTCGCCGCCCGCGCCGCGGCGCGTGCTGCGCCGGGTGCTCGACCTCGTCGAGTCCGCGCACGACAGCACGCTCACCGTCGCCGACCTCGCCGCCTGCGCGGGCACCAGCGAGCGGGCGCTGTACGCGGCCTTCCGCCGCGAGCTGGGCACCACGCCCATGGCCTACCTGCGGGACCGGCGACTCGAGGCCGCGCGGGAGGAGCTGCGCGCCGCGGAGCCGGGCGACGGCGTGGCCGCGATCGCCATGCGGCACGGGTTCTCGCACCTGGGGCGCTTCGCCGCCGCGTACCGGCGGCGGTTCGGGGAGGCGCCGTCGTCGACTCTCCGTCGTTGATCCGCCGAAGCGACGGCCCGCGGTGCTCCTGCGTCGCTCCGCGGGCAGGTCACCGGCGGGGGGCGACGCTGATCAGCACCTCGCCGTGGGGGATGCTGAACCAGCCGTCGGGGTGGGCGGCCCAGGCGCGCCAGGCGTCGGCGATGTCGTCGAGCTCGGCGCGGGTCGCGAAGCCGCCGTCGACGGCGCGCTCGGCGATCGTGGACGCGACGATCCGCTCGGCCCACTGCCCGCCCCACCAGGCCCGTTCGTCCGGGGTCGCGAACGACCAGATCGACGCGCTCGGGGTCACGTCCGTCGCGCCGGCGGCGTGCGCCCAGGCCATGAGGCGCCGGCCCGCGTCGGGCTCGGTGCCGTGGGCGTGCGCGACGCCCCGGTAGATCGCCAGCCAGCGGTCGAGGCGCGGGTCGTGGGGCCACATCGCGATGGCGGCGTAGTCGCACTCGCGGGCGGCGACGATCCCTCCCGGGCGGGTCACGCGGAGCATCTCGCGCAGCGCCGCGACGGGGTCGGTGAGGTGGAGCAGGACCTGGTGGGCGTGGACGACGTCGAAGGGTCCGTCGGGGAGGTCGTCGGCGTCGCCGGTCACGAAGCGGACGTTGTCGACGCCCTCGGCGTTCGCCCGGGCCGTGGCCAGCGTCGGCTCGTCGGGGTCGAGGCCTGTCACGTCGCCGGGAGCCACCCGTCGGGCCAGGTCAACGGTGATCGTCCCCGGTCCGCAGCCGACGTCGAGCACGCGCGCCCCGGCCGTGAGGTGCGGCGCGAGGTGGGCGGCCGAGTTGTCGACCGTCCGCCAGGTCTGCGACGCCAGCACGCTCGCGGCGTGCCCTTGGCTGTAGGCCGTCATGCTCGTCTCACAATCTGGGATGCGATCTCATATTTCGGATGACCTTACGCCGCTCAGGAGACGTCGACCAGCACGATCCCGACCAGCACCACCGCCGCCGAGATCGCCCGCCCGCGGCCGAAGCGCTCGCCGAGGAAGACGGAGCCGATCAGCGCGCCGATGACGATGCTGGTCTCGCGCAGGGCGGCGATCGCGGCCGTGGCCCCGCTGGTCTGCGCGACGAGCACCAGCCCGTACGCGGCGAGGGAGACGACGCCGCCGGCGAGGCCGGCGAGGACGACTCCCCGGCTCAGGGTGCGCAGCCGTCGCCCCCGTCGAACCAGCGCGATCACCGGCATCACCGGACCCTGGAGCAGGAACATCCACGCCGCGTAGACGGCCACCGGGGTCGTGCTCACGGCCGTCGCGTCGACGACCGTGTAGGCGGCGATGCTGATGCCCGTCGCCAGCGCGGCGCCCAGGGCCGGCAGCGTCGCCCGGGTGATCCGGCCGCCGTCGAGGGCGAGGCTGAGCAGGCCGAGCGAGATGACGCCGATCCCGACGAGCTGGAGCGTCGGCATCTGTTGGCCGCGCGCGATCTCGATCACCGCGACCACCCACGGCGCCGACCCGCGCGCCACCGGGTAGACCTGGCTGAACTCGCCGAGCTCGTAGCTCCACCAGAGCAGCAGCGTGTAGACGACGTGGATCGCCGCCGAGGTGAGGATCGCGGGCCAGGCATCTGTCGGCGGCGGGCCGAGCGCCAGGGCGGTGCCCCCGCCGATCACGACGTACGTGGTGCCGAGCAGGGCGAACCCCACGAGACGGTCGGGCACGCCGTGGGCGACGGCGTTCCACGTCGCGTGCAGGACCGCGGCGAGGAGGACGAGGGCCGTGACTGCGGTGGTCACCGGAGAGGCTCCCTGGGGTCGCTGCCCGTCCGGGAACGGGCACGTCGAACAGGAGCCCTCGGGGCTTCTCTCCCGTCAGGTGTCGACCGGCCCGGACCGTGGGTCGGGGGCGGCCGTGGCGCCGCTCGGTCCAGTCCCCGGCCATCCCTGGTTGTGGGCTGGATGACGGGCGGCGGGCGGAACCCTAGGCGCAACCACGTGCTGGCCGGACCCTAACTCCGATTCGCGCGAGCCGCTCGGGGCTCGGCGGTCACCGCGGCGCGGTGCGGAGCCTCGCCACGGACAGCGCCCGCAGCTCGTCGTCGGTCAACCGGATCGAGGCGGCCTCGATGTTCGTGCGCAGGTGGCCGAGGCTGGTGGTGCCGGGCAGCGGCAGCACCGGCCGGTCGGGCCGGCTCTGGTGATGGACCCAGGCGAGCGCGACCTGGGCCGGTGTGACGCCGAGCCGGGCCGCCGGTCCCGCCAGGGCCGCACGGAGCGGGGCGGGCGCGGTGTCGCCCGAGAGCTGACCGTGGCCCAGCGGCGAGTGCGCCACGAGGACGATGTCCAGGTCGGCGACGGCCGGCAGGAACTCCTCGGCGGCATCGGCCGCGAGCGACCACTGCTCCTGCAGGGCGCTCACCGGGTGGACGGCGTGAGCGCGGCGGACGTCCTCGACGGTCACGTTCGACAGGCCGATCTCACGGATCTTGCCGGCGGCGACGAGCTGCGCCATGGCGGTGACGGTCTCCTCGATCGGGGTCTCGTCGCTGCGGTGGTGCAGGTAGTAGACGTCGATGAGGTCGACGCCCAGGCGGGACAGGCTCGCGTCGCAGGAGCGCACCACGCTGGCGCGGTCGGCGTGGACGCTCCAGTCGTCGAACCGGCCCGAGTCGCCCCAGCGCACCCCGAACTTCGAGCAGAGGACCACCTCGTCCCGCCGCCCCGCGACGGCGCGCCCGACCAGGTCCTCGTTCCCGTACATCTCGGCGGTGTCGAGCACGGTCACGCCGTGGTCGAGGGCGGCGTGCACGACCGCGACGGGATCGGCTCCGGCGTCCGCCTCGGGGTGGCCCAGGCGCATCAGGCCGAGGCCCTGTCCGGGCGGCGCCTCGGTGGCGCGGCGCAGCGGCGAGGACATGGATCGACGCTAGTGGCAACCGCCCCCGCGGTGTCGGTGTGACTGGTATCATCGAACACATGTTCGACAGCGGGTGGACGGCGGTGGTCGAGGAGCCACGTCCCTCCGCGTCACCCTGCTGGTCGCAGTGGACGCCGGGCCCGGAGCTGGCGGTCGCGCTGGAGGCGTGCGAGCCGGTCGATGTCGCGGTCGACGAGGGTTACGACGCCGCGGAGCGGCTCGCCGGGTACGAGGCGCTGGCGAACTGGGCGGCCGGGCGGCTCTACCGCGAGACCGCCGAGTACCTGCAGGCGCGCCAGGCCGTCGTTCGTGGTGCCGGGCGCGCGGAGCTGATCTCCGAGTCGGTGGCGATGGAGGTCGCCGCGCTGGGGCGGGTGGCTGCGCGCACCGGTGAGATTCGGGTGTTCCAGGCCGAGATGCTGCTCGACCGGCTGCCACACACGCTGTCGGCGCTGGAGGAGGGGCGGATCTCCCTGGGTCACGCGCGGGTGGTGCTCGAGCAGGTCGAGGGCTGCGATCGGGAGACCGCGCGGCTGGTCGACGCCGAGCTGTGGTTGCGGACCCCGCGGGATCGCACGCCCACCCAGCTGCGTGACGTGGTGCGGCGGATCATCACCCGCCTGGCGCCGGACATGATCCGCCGACGCCCCGAGCAGGCGATGACCAAGCGCGGCCTGCGGTACTGGTCGGACGACCACGGCGCCACCGGGGTGCTGCAGCTGCGCCTGCCCGCCGACCAGGCCCGCGGCGTGTACTCGGTGATCGACGCCGTGGCCCGCCGGGCCGGCGACGACCCCGGCGCCCCGCGCGACATGGTCCAGAAGCGCGGTGACACCACCCGCGACCTGGTCCTCGACGGCGCCGCCGCCCACGGCGTCCCCTGCGACCCCGACTGCTGCCCGGACGACGACCACGACGACCCGGTGGGGTCAGCCGGCGAGGCGAACGACGGCGCGGCTGACGACGGCGCGGCTGGCGACGGCGCGACCGGGGACGGAGCGGCCAGCGACAACGCGGCCAACGACGGCAGGACCGGTGACGACGCGACCAGCGACGACGCGACCGGTGACGGCGCGTCCGCTGACGGCGCGACCGGCGACGACGCGACCGGTGACGGCGCGTCCGCTGACGGCGCGACCGGCGACGACGCGACCGCCGACGACCTGACCGGCGACGACCCGACCGGCGACGGCAGGACCGGCGATGGCGCGGCTGGCAGCGACCAGCCGACCGGCGACGGGAGCCCGCCCGACGACAGCGACTCGACCGACGCGCGTGATCCCGTGCGTGGAGTGCGGCGGGGCACGCGGTCGCCGGTGCGCACCGAGGTGCGGGTGACCATCGGGTGGGACGTGCTCGCCGGGCTCTCCGATCGCCCCGGCGAGCTCGAAGGCCACGGCCCGATCCTCGCCGCCATGGCCCGACGCCTCGCCAGCAACCCCGACGCGTGGTGGCGGCGACTGTTCACCGACCCGGTCACCGGCACCGCATCCCACCTCGACGCCCGCCGCTACCGACCACCCGCAGCCATGCAGGACTTCGTGCGCGCCCGCGACATGACCTGCGCTGCCCCCGGCTGCCGGGTGCCCGCGTCACGCTGCGACCTCGACCACGTCGCGCGCTACGAGCACCACCGCCCCGGCGGCGGCACCGGCCCGACCCGCGCCGACAAGCTCAAACCGGCCTGCCGACGACACCACCGCATCAAGACACACGGACAGTGGTCCGCGGCGCTCGAACCCGACCCCGACGGCGGCGCCGCGCCCGTGATCACCTGGACCTCGCCGTCCGGGCACCGCTGGTCGGTGCGCTCACCCGAGCTCGACCCACCCTGGTGGGAACGCGACACCGAACCCGACACCCCCGACCCCGGCTGGCCCCGCGACATCGACTCCTGGCGCCGCCGCGAAGCCCAGCCGCCACCCGGCGACCCGTGGAGGCGACGTGCGGTCTGACCCCGGAGGACACCCGGAGCACGTGATCTCCTTCCCGTTCGCCGGGAGTCGCGCTGCGGACCGGGCTCGCCGCGGGCGACAGTGGCGGGGTGCGGACGGACGTGGTCGTCGTGGGTGCCGGGCCGGCCGGGCTGATCCTCGCGTGGCTGCTGCAGCGGGCCGGTGTCGCGACGACGGTGATCGAGAGCCAGCCGTGCGACGAGCTCGGCAAGCTCCCCAAGGCGGGCATCCTCGAGTACCGCACCGTGCAGCTGCTCACCGCCGAAGGCCTCGGCGGCACCGTCCTGGACTTCGCGGCCGAGAACCACCGCTGCGAGTTCCGGACCGCCGACGAGTCGGTCCTCGTCGACTACGGCGCCCTCACCGGGGGCCGCCCGCACTACGTCTTCCCCCAGCACGACCTCGTCGACCGGGTCGCGACGTCCCTCCTCGACGAGGGCGGCGAGGTGCTCTTCGGCCACCGCGTCACCGGCGTCGAGCAGGACGCGGACGGCGCGACGGTCCACGCCACCGGGCCCGACGGGGCGTGCGTGCTCGAGGCCGAGGTGGTCATCGGGTGCGACGGCGCGGGCAGCGCGGTGGCGCGGTCGCTGGCCGGCGTCGTCACCCAGCACGACCGCCGCCACCCCCAGCGCTTCCTCGTGATCAGCGCCGCGATGCCGCCGCTGGTGGACCACACGATCTACGCCGCCCACCCCCGCGGCTACGCGGCCCACATGCGCCGGCTGCCGGAGGTCACGCGGCTGTACATGGAGGTCCCCGGCGACCAGTCGCCCGCCGACTGGCCCCACGACCGAATCCGCGACGAGGTCGGCAGGCGCCTCGGGGTCGGGTCCGCGCTGGGCGGCGTCGAGCTGCCCGAGGTCGACGTCCTCGACCTGCGGACCCGGGTGACGACGCCGATGCAGCACGGCCGGGTCTTCCTCGTCGGCGACGCCGCGCACCTGATCACGCCGGCGGGCGGGAAGGGCATGAACCTCGCGATCTTCGACGCCGTCGAGCTCGCCCACGGCCTGGTCGAGCGGTTCGGCCCGAAGGGCGACCCCGCCCGCGCCGAGCGCTACGGCGAGACCCGCCTCCCCGCGATCTGGCGCACCCAGGCGTTCTCCGACTGGTTCCTGCGGATCATGACCGCCCCGCCGGGCGCGGGCGACGAGCGCGACGGGTTCGGGCTCGGCCTGCGCGAGGGCTGGGTGTCGTCGCTGCAGCGCGACCCGCTGCTGCGGCGCTGGTTCGCCCACGCCTACGCCGGGGTGGACCCCGAGGAGTGACGCACGGCGGCCCTCGACCCGGAGGACCCGGGTCGAGGGCCGGTGCGCGTCGGCGCCCTCGGGGGATCAGGCGCCGTGCGTCGAGGCCGAGCGGTAGTCGGTGTAGGTGTACGGGTTGTCGAGGACCTTGGTCTCCGGGATGTCCGGGTTCATCCCCTGGCGCCAGGCGTCCTCGCCGAGCTCCGAGCGCAGGTGCTCGACGCTCTGCTCCACCGTGCGCCGCGCCGCGGCCAGGTCGACGCCGACGAGGCGGTGGTCGCGCTTGACGACGCGGCCGTCGACGAGCACGGCCTCGACGTCGCCGCGCTGGGCCTGGAAGGCGACGTGGCCGTGCGGGTGCAGCAGCGGGAACGACACCGGCGAGTGCTCGTTGCGGATCAGCACGAGGTCGGCCTTCTTGCCCACCGCGACGCTGCCGAGGTCGTCCTCGCGCCCGAGGGCCCGGGCGCCGCCGCGGGTCGCCATGTCGACGACGTGCTCGGCGCGCAGGGAGGCGTGGGTGACGGTCTCGCCCTTGGCGTGGGCTTCGAGGTGCTCGCGGGAGCGGTCGGCGCCGAGCGTCGTGCGCATCGCCGAGAACAGGTCGCCGCTCCACCACACCGAGGTGTCCATGGACAGCGACACCGGGATGTCGTGGCTGCGCAGCACCCAGGTGGGCGGGTAGCCCTGGCCGGCGCTCTGCTCGCTCTCGGTGGACGCGGACACTGAGCCGCCCGTGGCCGCGATCCGGTGGTACGAGTCCGCCGACAGCGTCGCGGCGTGCACGTAGATCGACTCGGGACCCATGAAGCCGTTCTCGTGCATGAGGCGGATGCCGTCGTCGTTGGTCGCGCCCCAGACGCCGGCGTGGGTGGTCACCGGCAGGCCCAGGTCGCGGGCCACCTCGAACGCGGGCCTCTCGGGGAACGCCGGGTCGCCGGTGACGTCGAAGGCGAGCTGAAAGCCCTCGACGTCGCCGCGGCGGCGGGTGAGGAAGTCGCGCAGCTCGGGGGTCGCGGTCCAGTTCGCGGGCGCGTCCTGGATGTTGCCGTAGGCGAGCAGGAAGCGGCCCGGGACGGCGGCGAGGGCGTCGACGGCGGCGTCGGCGTGCTCGGTGGTCTGCAGGCCGTGCGACCAGTCGACGCAGGTGGTGACCCCGGCGTCGATCGCCTCGATGGCCGCGAGCAGGTTGCCCGCGTGCACGTCCTGCGGGCGGAAGCGCCGACCCCAGTCGAGGTAGTACCAGACGAAGTACTGCGTGAGCGTCCAGTCGGCGCCGTAGCCGCGCATCGCGGTCTGCCACATGTGCCGGTGGGTGTCGACCATGCCGGGCATGACGATCCCGCCGCGGGCGTCGATCTCGTCGGTGCCGGCGGGGACCTCGAGGTCGACACCGATGGCGGCGATGCGGTCGTCGACGACGAGCACGTCGTGCCCCTCTAGCACGGTGTGGGCGTCGTCGACGGTGATGACCGTGCCCCCGCGCAGGACGACGGGCTGGCTCATGAGGGCGCTCCTCGACGGTGACGAGACGGTGACGAGACGGTGGTCAAGCAACTACGGACAGTTGTCCGACTGACGGTCGGATGACCCGGGTCACTGTTGTGCAGGGATGGTGCAGTTGTCAACGACCGCGCGGGGCCGCCGGAGTGACCGCGGACGGCGCGTGCTGTCCGTCTGGCGGTCGGTGTGGTTACGCTCCCGACCACCGCGCCAGGAGGAGGGACGCCCATGCCGCGAGACGGAGCGGGGCCCGACTTCATCGAGGCCTTGGCCCGCGGGCTCGACGTGCTCACCGCGTTCGGCGCCGAGCGCCCGGTGATGAGCCTCGCCGAGGTCGCCGCGGCGACGGGGCTCGCCCGGCCGACGGCGCGCCGCATCCTGCTCACGCTCGCCGAGCTCGGGTACGTCCGCTCCGGCGAGCGCGGCTTCACCCTGACGCCCCGGGTGCTCGACCTCGGCGTCGCGTACGTCGACGCGATGGGCCTGTGGGACGTGGCCCGCCCGCACCTCGAGCGCCTGGTCGCGCGCACCGGCGAGTCCTGCTCGATCGCGCAGCTCGACGGCTCGGACATCGTCTACGTCGCCCGCGTCGCCGTCCCCAAGATCGTGGCGCTGACCGTGCAGATCGGGACGCGGTTCCCGGCGCTGCCGACGTCGCTGGGCAAGGTCCAGCTCGCCGCCCTCCCGCCCGCCGAGCTGGAGCGGGTGCTCGCCGAGCCGACCCGCTCGGGCCTCACGCCGCGCTGGCGCCCCGACGCGGACGAGCGCGACGCCGTGCTGCGCGAGGTCCGCGCCCGCGGCTGGGCGCTCACCGACGAGCAGCTGGCGCCAGGGATCCGGTCGGTGGCCGCCCCGCTGCGCGACGGCGAGGGCCGGGTGGTCGCCGGCGTGAACGTCAACTGCCACGCCGCCGAGACGTCGGTCGACCACCTCCTCGAGCACCACCTGCCCCTGCTGCTGCAGGCCGCGGGCGACATCTCCGCGGACTTCGCCCGCCGCGAGGCGCTCCCCCGCGTGACGGCGCCCGCCTCGTGATCACGGGTTGACACCGCGCTCGCCGAGGGTTTCGATCGGTTGACGGACGGTTGTCCGTCAGACGGACACATCGGATGGCAAGGAGGCTGGATGGTCGACGACCGCGCCGGTGGTGGCCCGCTCGCCGGGTTGCTGGTGGCCGACTTCTCGCGCGTGCTCGCCGGGCCCTACGCCACGATGCTGCTGGCGGACCTGGGCGCCGAGGTGATCAAGGTCGAGTCGCCGCAGGGCGACGAGACGCGCACCTGGATGCCGCCCACGCGCGGCGAGACATCGACCTACTACCTCGGGATCAACCGCGGCAAGCGCTCCATCGCGCTCGACCTGCGCGACGAGGCCGACATCGCCGTGGCCAAGGAGCTCGCGCGGCGCGCGGACATCCTCATCGAGAACCTGCGCCCCGGCGGCATGGCGAAGTACGGGCTCGACTACGCGTCGGTCTCCGCCGACAACCCCGGCCTCGTCTACGCCTCGATCTCCGGCTTCGGGTCCACCGGCGGCAGCCACGTGCCCGGCTACGACCTCATGGTCCAGGCGGTGTCCGGCCTGATGAGCCTCACCGGCTCCGCCGACGGCCCGCCGTTCCGCGCCGGCATCTCGATCTTCGACGTGATGGCGGGCAAGGACGCGCTGATCGGCATCCTCGCCGCGCTGCGCCACCGCGACGCCACCGGGCGCGGCCAGCACGTCGAGCTGTCGCTGCTCGCGTCGGCGATGTCCGGGATGGTCAACCAGAGCTCGGCGTACGCCGCCGGCGGCGTCGTCCCGACCCGCATGGGCAACGCCCACCCCAGCGTCGTGCCCTACGAGCCGCTCCCCACCGCCGACAACGATCTCATCGTCGCGGCCGCCAACGACGGCCAGTTCCGCAAGCTGTGCGGGGTCCTCGGCATGCCCGAGCTGGCCGACGACCCCCGCTTCGTGCGCAACGCCGACCGCACCGAGCACCGCGAGGAGCTCAAGCCGATCCTCATCGAGGCGCTCTCGAGCAAGGGTGCCGACGAGTGGTTCGACCTCCTCGTCGCCGCGGGCGTCCCGGCCGGGCCGATCAACAGCATCGCCGGCGGCTTCGCCATCGCCGAGCGCTTCGGTCTCGACCCGGTGGTCCCGGTCGGCGAGGGCGACCGCGAGGTGCCGACCACCCGCAACCCGATCCGCTTCTCCGACACCCCGGTGACCTACGAGCTGCCGCCGCCCGAGCTCGACGAGCACGGGGCCGAGCTGCGGAAGTGGCTGGGATCCGATGCCTGAGTACCCCACCGCCCTCGGTGCGGCGTCCAAGGACGAGATCACCCTGCTCGGCCACAGCCTGGCGAACGACGTCATGGGCGAGGTCGGGTTCGGCGAGCTGGCGTTCTGGCTCGCCACGCAGCGCCGGCCGACGCCGGGGGAGACCCGGGTGTTCGAGGCCGTCCTCGCCGCGCTGGCCGACCACGGCTACACGCCGACCGCGATCATCAGCCGGCTGAGCTACCTCTCGGCGCCCGACTCCGTGCAGGGCGCGCTCGCCGCGGGCCTGCTCGCCGGCGGGTCGCGGTTCCTCGGCGTCACCGAGGACTGCGGGCGCTTCCTGCACGACGTGCTGGTCGCTCAGGAGCAGCTGCCCACCGACGACGCCGGGTGGGACGACCTCGCCCGCGCGACCGTCCAGACGCAGCGCGAGGCGAAGAAGTTCGTCCCGGGCCTGGGCCACCACGTCCACAAGGACGGCGACCCGCGCACGCCGCGGCTCATGGCGATCGCCGCCGAGGAGGGGGTCACGGGCCCGCACCTCGCGCTCTTCGCCGCGATCGGGCGGGTGCACCCCGAGATCCTCGGGAAGACGCTGCCCCTCAACGGCGCCGGCGTCTGCGGGGCGGCGCTGGCCGACCTCGGGCTGCCGCTCGAGCTGCTGCGCGCGTTCGCGCTGCTCGCCCGCACCGCGGGGCTGATCGGCCAGCTCGCCGAGGAGCTGCGCCACCCCGTCGCGAACGACATCTTCCTGTCGGTGGACCTGAACAACCGGCCGGTCGATCCTGATCCGTACGTCCCGGAAAGCTTCTAGTCACCACTGGAGGGGTCGCGATGGCGCACCCGGTCACCCCCACCGTCGTCACCGAGGACACGATCACCGATGTCGCGGCCGAACGTTGGGGCACGGCGCACGACCCGCGCACCGCGGAGCTGCTGACGGCGCTCGTCCGCCACCTGCACGCCTTCGCGCGCGAGACCCGTCTGTCCGAGGCGGAGTGGATGGCCGCGATCCGCTGGCTCACCGAGGTCGGCCAGATCAGCGACGAGAAGCGCGAGGAGTTCATCCTCACCTCCGACGTGCTGGGCCTGTCGATGCTGGTCGTGCAGCAGAACCACCGGTTCGCCGAGGGCGCGACGCCGGCGACGGTGCTCGGCCCCTTCCACATCGAGGGCTCGCCGGAGCTCGGGTACGGCGCGGACATGTCCGAGGGGCTGCCGGGCACGCCGCTCTACGTCCACGGCACCGTCCGCGCGCTCGACGGGGCGCCGATCCCCGGCGCGGTGCTCGACGTCTGGCAGGCGGACTCCGACGGCGCCTACGAGTCCCAGCTCGACGTCGACGAGGCCCGCCTGCGGGGCAAGTACACGACGCGCGAGGACGGCGCGTACTGCGTGCGCACCATCGCGCCGCTCGGCTACGCCATCCCCATGGACGGGCCCGTCGGCCGCCTCATCCGCCAGACGGAGATCAGCCACTTCCGCCCGGCCCACGTGCATTTCCTGCTCAACGTGCCGGGGTACGAGCCGCTGATCACCCACCTGTTCCGCGAGGGCGCGGAGTACCTCGACAGCGACGTCGTGTTCGGCGTCAAGCGCGAGCTGGTGGTGACCTTCGCCGAGCGGGAGCCGGGCCCGACGCCCGACGGCGGCCACAGTGACGTCCCGTGGTGCGAGGCCGCCTACGACTTCGTGCTGCAGCCCGCATGAGCGCGCCGATCCTGCCGACCTCGCTCGTCGGGAGCTACGCCCAGCCGGACTGGCTCATCGACCGCGCCCGGCTCGCCGACCGGTTCCCGCCGCGGGTGCGCGCGAAGGAGCTGTGGCGGGTGGCGCCGGAGCTCCTCGAGCAGGCCCAGGACGACGCGACGCTGCTCGCGGTCCGCGCGCAGGAGCGGGCGGGGCTCGACATCCTCACCGACGGCGAGATCCGCCGGGAGAGCTACTCGAACCACTTCGCCACCGCGCTCGAGGGCGTCGACGTCGACAACCCCGGCACGGCGCTGGACCGCAGCGGGCACCCCAACCCGGTCCCGCGGATCACCGGGCCGATCAGCAGGCCGGCGCCGGTGCAGGTCGACGACCTGCACTTCCTGCGCGCGGCGACCGACCACCCGATCAAGATCACCGTGCCCGGCCCGTTCACGATGTCCCAGCAGGCCCAGGACGACCACTACGGCGACCCGGGCGCGGCGGCGATGGCGTACGCGGCGGCGGTCAACGCCGAGGTCCGCGACCTGTTCGCGGCCGGCGCGGACGTCGTGCAGATCGACGAGCCCTACATGCAGGCCCGGCCCGACGCCGCCCGCGCCTACGGGCTCGAGGCGCTCAACGCCGCGCTCGACGGGGTCAGCGGCACCACCGCGGTGCACATCTGCTTCGGCTACGCGGCGATCATCCACGAGCGCCCCGAGGGCTACTCGTTCCTCCCGGAGCTCGCGGGTTCGCCCGTCAAGCAGATCTCCATCGAGACCGCGCAGTCCGGCCTCGACCTCGGCGTGCTCAGTGACCTCACCGACAAGACCATCATCCTCGGCGTGCTCGACCTGTCAGACCCGGCGGTCGAGAGCCCGGGTGTCGTGGCCGGCCGGGCGCGGCGGGCGTTCGAGCGCATCCCACCCGAGCAGCTCGTGCTGGCCCCCGACTGCGGCCTCAAGTACCTGCCGCGGGAGTCGGCGTTCGGGAAGATGCGCTCGCTGGCCGACGCCGCGAAGCGCCTGCGCGCGGAGCTCCGCTCGGGCGGGGAGGGCGTCCCGACGCCGCAGTAGGGCTGCTCAGGCCTCCGTCATCGCGTCGCCGAGGTCGCGCACCGTCCTGCTGGAGCGGTCGGCGGCCAGCACGTGCCCGCCGGCGATGACGAGCGCGATCGGCCACTCGAGCAGGTCGAGCGCCGTCAGCCCGGCGATGCCGCCGACGTAGGCGAGCTCCGCCCTCGACAGCTCGATCGTGCCCAGCCACGTGATCGGCAGGCTGACGCCGTCCGGTCCGCTCGACCGGACGCGCTCCGGGGTGGGCCGGCCGGCGTCGGTCGGGGGCAGGGCGGGCGTCGTCGTCATCGTCGCGGTCATCGAGGAGCGTGCCCGATCCGCCGTCTCCCGACGCGGGCGAGGGGCACGGGCCGCCGCACGGGCGAGGACGCGCGGCCACGTGGGTGATCGGCGACCGGGCGGATCGGGTACCAGCGCGCCCGGAGAGCCGTTCGAGCAGGAGGAGTCCATGGCCGATCCGGGCGAGTCCACGAAGGCGACACGCGCCCGCCAGCGTGTGGCCGGAGCCGTCAAGCAGGCGGCCGGCGCGATCACCGACAACCAGGACCTGCGGGCCGAGGGCGAGCTGCAGCAGGAGACGGCCGACGCGGCCAAGGAGGCGAAGCGCGCCGACGAGTTCGCGGCGCAGAAGCGCGAGGAGGCCGAGGCGCGGGCCGCGGAGGAGGAGCTCCGGGTCGAGCGGGAGCGGCTGGCCGCCGAGGACGCCACCGCCGCGCGCGAGGAGCGCGCCGAGCGCGACCGGCGGGCCGAGCAGCAGCAGGCGGCGCAGGACACGGCGGCCCGCCGGCAGGCCACCGAGCAGGTGACGCAGGCGCGCGAGCAGGAGCTGCGCCGCGACGAGGTGGACGCCGCGCGCGAGCGTGCCGCCGCCGAGGCGCGCGCCCGGGACGAGGAGGTGCGCGCCGAGCAGGCCCGGCGCGACGCCCGCGCGATCGAGAACGTGGAGGAGAGCTGACATGGCGCCGTTGGCAGGAGTGCCCCGGACGGTCGTCTCGCTGGGGTTCGGCGTGGCCCGGGTCCCCGTCGACCTGCTCGCGCAGGTGACCGGCAACGGCGGCAACCGCGAGTGGGGGCCGACCCTGGCGTTCGACAGCGTCGAGGCGACGGTGCGCGGCGTCCTCGGCTCGGTGCTGGGCGACCCGGAGCTCGCCGCGCAGGGCCACCTGAAGGACGCCCGGGTCGAGCGCCGCAGCGAGGCCGCGGAGCGCGAGCAGGCCGCGGACGCCCGCCGCGAGGTGGCCGACGACCGGCTCCAGCAGCGCCGCGAGCGCGACCAGCAGCAGCGCCGGCAGGCCCGCGAGCAGTCCGCCGAGCAGAAGAAGCGCCTCGAGGAGGAGCGGCGGCAGCGGGAGCAGAAGGCCGAGGAGCGCGAGCGGCAGCGCAAGGAGCAGGCGGCGCGCGACGAGGCGACGGCGCACGAGAAGATCGACGAGCACGCCCGGGAGGCGCGGCGGACCCGCGTCGCCGAGGAGTCCGAGGCGGTGAAGGCCGAGCGCGAGGCCGCCGAGAAGAAGGCCGAGGCCCTGGAGCTGGCCGAGGCCGCGGACGAGGCCAGGCAGCGGCGCTGACGAGGTCGTGACCGACCGCGAGGCACTGCTGCGCCGCTACCGGGACCTCGTCGACCACGAGCTCCCGGCGGCGGCCGCGCGCGACCGGTGGGTGATCCGCAACGACCACTGCTTCGGTCGCGTGCTCCTCGACGACGCGGTGGGGGCGTGCTGGTACGACGTGCTCGACCGGCGGGCCGGCGCCGCGTACCGGCAGCTCGACGACGACCGCCTCGCCCACGCCGTCGCCCGCGGGGAGCGGATGCTCGCCGAGGGCGACCCGCTCGTCCGCGAGCTCGACGCGCGCTCCCTCGCGTGGCGGGGCAAGCCCGCTAAGTCGTGACGCGGTCGCGCGGCTTGTGCGTCTCGTGCAGCAGCCAGGCCGAGACCGCGGTGATCACGCCCATGGCCAGCAGGTACAGCGAGACGGACGCCGACGTGCCGGTCGCCTGGTACAGCGCGGCGGCGATCAGCGGGGCGAGCCCGCCGCCGAGCACCGCGCCGATCTGGTAGCCCAGCGAGGCGCCCGAGTAGCGCACCTCGGCGCTGAACAGCTCCGCGAAGAACGCCGCCTGCGGCCCGTACATGGCGGAGTTGGCGATGCCGCCGAGCAGCAGGCCCAGGAAGATCAGGAACGTCGATCTCGTGTCGATCAGCCAGAACACCGGGAACGCGGCGAGGATCGTGCCGATCGCGCCCGCCAGGTAGACGGGCCGTCGGCCGACCCGGTCGGAGAGCAGCGCGAACGCCGGGATCAGCGCGAGGTTGACCGCGCTCGACCCGAGGATGCCGATGAGCATCGTCGACTCGGGCAGCTTCAGCACCTTGGTGCCGTAGGACAGCGCGTAGACGATGTAGACGTAGAACCCGCCGTTGACCGCGATGAACGAGCCGGCGGCCAGCAGCACCTGCCGCGGGTGCGAGCGGAGCACCTCGATGATCGGTGAGCGCTTCTTCCCGGCGTCCTTCGCCGCGATCTCCTTGAACGCCGGCGTGTCCTCCAGGCGCAGCTGCGCGTAGAGCGCGACGCCGATGAGCAGCACCGAGAGCAGGAACGGCACCCGCCAGCCCCAGCTCTCGAAGGCCTCCTCGCCTAGCCCGGCCTCGAGCGCCAGGAAGATGCCGTTCGAGAGGATCACGGCGACGGGGACGCCGAGCTGGGGGAAGCTGCCGTAGAAGCCCTTACGGTCCGGCGGGGCGTACTCGGTGGCGATGAGGACCGCGCCGCCCCACTGCCCGCCGACGGCCAGCCCCTGCAGGATGCGCAGCACGAACAGCAGGATCGGCGCCGCGACGCCGATCGTCGCGTAGCTCGGCAGCAGGCCCACGAGCGTCGTCGACGCCCCCATGAGGAACAGCGCCGAGACCAGCGCCTTCTTGCGTCCGATCCGGTCGCCGAAGTGGCCCCAGATGATGCCGCCGACCGGCCGGGCGATGAACCCGACCGCGAACGAGCTGAACGCCGCGAGCGTCCCGACGAACGGGTCGACGCTCGGGAAGAAGGCGGTGTTGAGGACCAGCGCCGCGGCGGTCCCGTAGATGAAGAAGTCGTACCACTCGATCGTCGAGCCCAGGAGGCTCACGAGCGAGGTCCGCCGGACCTCGCTCCGGTCCGCACCCACTCCGGTCATGGCGATCGAGCCTCGTCCGGCGATGTCGCGGGCGGTATGGGCGCCGAGCACAGGATGTGACGTGGACCCCACAGCGCCGCGCACGGCATGCTGCGCCGATGGTGGCGCCCGCCGGGACGGCCCGGGACTCGCTGACGGTGCTGTGCCGGGCGCTGCTCGAGGAGGTCGACGAGCTCGCCGACCGCCTCACGGCGCAGATCCTCGAGCGCGAGGACGTGTACGGGGTGCTCGGCGTCCCGGTGCACGACGACCTGCGCACGACGTGCCGGGCGAGCCTGGAGCGGCTGCTCACCCAGCTCGCCGGTGACCTCCCGCCCGCCGTCGACGCGGGCGCGCTCACCGTCGACACCGGGCGGCGCCGCGCGCGCCAGGGCGTCCCGCTCGAGGTCGTGCTGCGCGCCTACCGCCAGTGCGGCCGGCTGGTGTGGGAGCGGATGCGCGCGGTGTCGCGCGAGCGGTTCGCGGGCGTGCACGACGGCGCGCTGCTGGTCGTCGCCGACGACGTGTGGCGCATCCTCGACGCGAGCTCCGACCGCCTCGTCGACGCCTACCGCCGCGAGGAGACCCGCCTGCGCGGGGTCGAGATCGGCCGGCGCTGGGCGGTGCTCGAGGGCCTGCTCGCCGGGCGCGGCCACGAGCCCGCGTTCGCGCTCGACGCCGCCCGCCTGCTCGACGTCGACCCGGAGGTGCCGGTGCTCTGCGTCGTGGCGCCGGCGGACGAGGACGACCCCGCCGAGGTGCTCCCCGGCTCGTTCTGGCACGTTCGCTCGGCGGAGATCGTCGGCGTGGTGGTCGGCGGCCGGGTCGGCGAGGTGGTCGCGGCGCTGCGGGCGCGCGCCACCGGGCCGGTCGGCGTCTCGCCGCCCGTCGACGGCCTCGGCCAGCTTGACGTCGCCTACCGGTGGGCGCGCCTGGCCGCGCGGACGCTCCCGGCGGGCGTCGGCGCCGTCGCCGACCTGGACGACCGCCTGCCCGAGGCCCTGCTCGCCGAGGCCGCCGACCTCGTGCCGCGCCTGCGCCGGGCCGCGCTCGGCGACCTGCTCGACCTGCCCGCCGCGGAGCGCGGCACGCTGCTGGCGACCCTGCGCGCCGTGCTCGACGCCGACGGGTCGCCGTCGCACGCCGCGACCGCGCTCTACTGCCACCGCAACACCGTGATGTACCGGCTCGCGCGGCTGGAGACGCTCACCGGCCGCCGGCTCGCCGACGCCCGCGACCGCCTGCTGCTCGGCCTCGCGCTCGTCGCCGCGGAGGACGACGGGTAGGTCTCCCGGCATCCGGGGATCGGGCTGCGGCGCGGGGCGACGGGGTGGTCGGATGGCCCCGTGGAGCTCGACGTCGACCCGTTCGCCCTCGACGTCCTCGCCGACCCGGTCCCCGCCGACACCGCGATCCGCGAGGCCGGGCCCGTGGTGTGGCTGCCCGCGCACGGGGTGTGGGCCGCCGGGCGCCACGACGAGGTGTCGGCGGTCTTCCGGGACTGGGGCACGTGGTCGTCGGCGGCCGGCACGGGGCTCGCCGACATCCGGCGCGGCGAGGGCTGGCGCCCGCCGAGCGTGCTGCTCGACGCCGACCCGCCCGCGCACACCGCCGCCCGCCGGGTGATGAACCGGGTGCTCTCGCCGCGGGCGCTGGCGGACCTGGCGGCGCGGTTCGCGACGGTGGCCGCCGAGGTGGTCGACGACGCGGTCACCGCGCAGGAGGTCGACGCCGCCGTCGCCCTCGCCGAGCGCTTCCCGATGACCGTGCTGCCCGACGCGGTCGGCATGGCGCCCGAGGGCCGCGAGCACCTCCTGCCCTACGCGGCGCTGAACTTCGAGTCGATGGGGCCGCACAACTCCCTGCGCGCCGAGGCCGAGCGACGGGCGGGCGGGGCGCGCGAGTACGTGACCTGGCAGGTCCGCCGCGAGGCGCTCGCCGACGACGGGATCGGCGCCGCGGTCTACGCCTACGCCGAGGCCGGCGACATCGGGGCCGACGACGCCGCGCTGCTCGTGCGCTCGTTCCTGTCCGCCGGGATCGACACGACGATCCTCGCGCTGGGCTCGGTGGTGCACGAGCTCGCGCGCCGCCCCGGGCAGTGGGCGGCGCTGCACGCCGACCCCGGCCTCGCTCGGGCGGCGTTCGAGGAGGGCCTGCGCTTCCACACCCCGAGCCCGGTGATCGGGCGGACGGCGACGCGCGAGGTGACGGTCGGCGACACCACGGTCGCCCCCGACCAGAAGCTGCTCATGATGCTCGGTGCCGCCAACCGCGACCCGCGCCGCTGGGACGATCCGGACGCGTTCGACCTGCACCGGCGCACCGCGGGCCACACGTCGTTCGGCGCCGGCGTGCACAACTGCGTCGGCCAGGTGATCGCGCGGATGGAGGCCGAGGCGCTCCTGGGTGCGCTCGCCCGCCGGGTCGCGCGGCTGGAGCCGGCGGGGGAGTCGGCGCCGCGCCTGTCGAACTGGCTGCGCGGCTTCGCGTCGGTCCCCGTCCGTCTCGTCCCCGCCTGAGGGAATCCTTCCGGCATCCGGAAACCGCCGTGGGCACGTCCCGTGACGGACCGCACACTCTCCCGATCCGTGCCGCCGACGTCACCGGAGGGTCCATGACGGTCACGCACGTGGTCGACCGGTCGGAACGGGTGTCCACGGGACCGGTGGTCGCCCGGGCGCTGCGCCTGCTCGAGGCGTTCTCCGACGAGCGCCCGACGCTGACCCTCAGCGAGATCTCGCGGCGCTCCGGGGTGCCGCTGTCGACCGCGCACCGGCTCATCGCCGAGCTCGAGGCGTGGGGCGCGGTCGAGCGCGACGGCAACGGGCGCTACCAGGTCGGCCTGCGGCTGTGGGAGGTCGGCGCGCTGGCGCCGCGCGGGCCGGGCCTGCGGGAGCGCGCGCTGCCCTATCTCGAGGACCTGTGCGCCGTGACCCGCGAGAACGTCCAGCTCGCGGTGCGCGAGGACGACGAGATCGTCTACGTCGAGCGCCTCGCCGGCACCCGCGCCGTCGGCGTCCTCACCCGCGTCGGCGGCCGGTGGGCGATGACGGCGACCGGCGTCGGCCTGGTCCTCCTCGCCCACGCGCCCTCGGACGTCGTCGAGCGCGTCCTCGAGGGGCCGTTCACCCGCCACACGCCGTACACGCTCACCGACCCCGTCCGGATCCGGGAGATGCTCGCCGCCATCCGGACCCGCGGCTACGCGGTCAGCGAGCGCCAGATCACCGACGACGCGACCTCGGTCGCCGCGCCGGTCCACGACGCGTCCGGGGAGGTCGTGGCCGCCCTGTCGGTCGTCGCCCACCACGGCAACCCGCCGGTCTCGGTGCTCGCCCCGCTGGTGCGCACGAGCGCCGCCGGCGTCTCGCACGCCCTGGCCGCCGGTCGCCGGCGCCGGACCCACTGACCCTGTTCGGAGGCCCGACCATGGCTGAACAGACCCGCTCCGGCCGCGAGGTCCGCAAGGTCGCCCTCGCGAGCCTCGTGGGCACGTCGATCGAGTGGTACGACTTCTACATCTACGGCCTCGCGGCCGTCACGGTGTTCGCGCCGCAGTTCTTCCCGCAGGTCAGCTCGCTGACCGGCACGCTCGCGGCGTTCGCGACGTTCGCGGTCGGGTTCATCGCGCGGCCCATCGGCGGCGTGGTGTTCGGGCACCTCGGCGACCGCATCGGGCGCAAGGCCACGCTCGTCACGACGCTGGTGACGATGGGTGTCGCGACGACGCTCATCGGCCTGCTCCCGACCTACGCCGCGGTCGGCGCGCTCGCCCCGGTCCTGCTCGTCGTGCTGCGCCTCGTGCAGGGCTTCGCGGTCGGCGGCGAGTGGGGCGGCGCGGTCCTGATCTCCGTGGAGCACGCGCCCGAGTCGAAGCGCGCCTTCTACGGCAGCTTCCCGCAGCTCGGGGTGCCGATCGGGCTCATCGCCTCGAACGCGATCTTCCTGGTGCTCGCCGCCGCGATGCCCGCCGAGGCGTTCGCGACGTGGGGCTGGCGCATCCCGTTCCTGCTCAGCGCCGTCCTCGTGGTCGTCGGGCTGTGGGTGCGGCTGCGGATCGAGGAGAGCTCGGAGTTCGTGGCCGTCCGCCGGGCCGGGTCGATGGCGTTGCCGCTCGCGTCGGTCCTGCGCCACCACTTCCCGCAGGTCCTGTGCGGGATCGCGATGTTCACCGGCATCACGGGCATCGGCTACATGGCCGCGACGTACACCATCCAGTACGGCACGAACGCCCTCGACCTGCCCCGCGCGCCACTGATCGCGATCGTGCTCGCCGTCGCGGTGCTCGAGGTGCCGCTGATCCTGTGGGTCTCCGCCGGCGCCGACCGGTGGGGCCTGTCCCGCACGATCGTCGCCGGCAGCATCGCCACCGCCGTCGTCGCCGCGGTGTTCCTGCCCCTGCTTGCCTCCGGGTCGCTGCTGCTCATCGCGGTCGCCGTGGCCGCGGCACGGTGGGCGTCGGCGCCGATGTGGGGACCGTCCGCCGCCCTCGCCGCCGAGTGCTACCCGACCGAGATCCGCTACAGCGGCGCGTCGGTCGGCTACCAGCTCGGCTCGATCGTCGGCGGCGCGCTCGCCCCGATCTTCACGACGCTGCTGCTCGCGTCGCCGCTCGGGATCGTCGGCGCCTCGGGGTACCTCGTGCTGATCACCCTGATCTCGGGCCTCGGCGCGCTCGCCGCCGACCGGATCGTGCGGCGGTCGGGGACACGGGAGCCGGTCGTCGCCTGACGCCTGGCCGCGTCAAATCCCATAGGATATGGTCCCGCGTCGTGAGCGGGTCCGACACGGCGCTGCTCGGCGACGCCCCGGCGCTGCCCGAGCAGGTGGCGCTGCAGCTGCGCGAGCGCATCCTGTCCGGCGTCCTGCGCCCCGGCACGTTCCTGCGTCCCGACCGTCTCGCCGTCGAGCTCGGGGTCAGCCCGACGCCCGTCCGCGAGGCGCTGCAGGCGCTGCGCGCCGACGACATGGTGCGCGCGCTGCCGCGGCGCGGGTTCGTCGTCGCGCCGCTGGACCGTGACGACGTCGTCGACCTGTTCGCGGTCCAGGCGCAGCTCACCGGCGAGCTGGCCGCCCGCGCGGCGGTGTCGCTGGACGCCGAGGGGCTCGCGACGGTGACGGCACGCGCGGCCGAGGTCGACGCGCTCGTCGACGGTGGCGCGCCGGACGCGCTCGCCGAGGCCGAGCACCGCTTCCACGCGACGCTCAACCGCGCCGCCGGCGCCCGCAAGCTCGCGTGGCTGGTCGGGCGGGCCGCCCACTACCTGCCGCCGCGCTTCTACACCGACCGCCACGCCTGGCGCACCGCCACCGTCGCGGCCCACCGCACGCTGCTCGACGCGCTCGCGTCGGGCGACGCCGACACCGCCCGGGCGGCGATGGAGGGTCACGTCCTCGACGGCCGCGACCTGCTCGTCGCCCACCTCGAGGCGGTCGGCTTCTGGGACGAGAGCTAGCGAAGGAGACCGACGATGCCCGTCACCCTGACCGAGGAGCAGCAGGACCTCGCGAACGCGATCGGCGAGTTCGGGCGCCGCGAGGTGCCGGACAAGGCGCGGCGCGACGAGCTGACCGCCGAGGGCCCGCACTCGATGGAGATCTACCGCAAGATGGCCGACCAGGGCTGGCTCGGCATCGCGCTGCCCGAGGCGTACGGCGGCTCCGGCGGGTCGATGACCGACCTGCTCGTCTTCCTCGAGGAGACGTCGTACCACCAGATCCCGATCGGCGGCTTCGGCACGACGATCATCACCGCGGCCGCCATCGAGCGGAACGGCTCCGAGGAGCAGAAGCAGGAGCTGCTCGGCGGCGTCGTGAACGGCGAGCTGCTGGCGATCTCGATGTCCGAGCCGGGCGCCGGGTCCGACGTCGGCGGCCTGACCTGCAAGGCCGAGAAGACCGAGAACGGCTGGGTGGTCAACGGCCAGAAGACGTGGTGCTCGAACGCCCACATCTCCAAGACCATCCTGCTGGTCGCGCGCACCTCCACCGAGGGCGGCAAGCACGACGGCCTGACGATGTTCCGCGTGCCCACCGACGCCGACGGGCTCGAGATGCACGGCATCGAGACGATGGGCGGCAAGGAGGTCAACGACCTCTACTTCACCGACTGCCACCTGCCCGCCGACGCCGTCATCGGCACCGAGGGGCAGGGCTGGCGCCAGCTCATGGCCGGGCTGAACCTCGAGCGCATGATCCTCGCCGGGCTCATGCTCGGGCTCGCGCGCCGCGCGTTCGACGACACCGTCGCCTACGTCAAGGAGCGCCACCAGTTCGGCCGGCCGGTCGGCAGCTTCCAGGCGATGCGCCACCGGATCGCCGACAACGCCACCGACCTCGCGGCCACCAAGCTCCTGGTGCACGACACCGCGCGGACGATCGACGCCAACCCCGGCGCCCTGTTCCCGCGCGAGGCGTCGATGGCCAAGCTCAAGGCCACCGAGATCGCCAAGCACCTCTCGCTCGAGGGCATGCAGATGCTCGGCGGCTACGGCTACGCCACCGAGTACGGGATGGAGCGCCTGCTGCGCCAGAGCGTCGTGAGCACCGTCTACGGCGGCACCAGCGAGATCCAGCGCGACATCATCGGCAAGTCGTACGGCCTGTGAACCCCCGGTCGGCCCGGGACCTCGTCCTCGGGCCGGTCGTGCTCTCGGCGACCGCCAACGTGATCATGGAGCTGTCGTGGCCGGGCGTCGGTCACGGGGTCGCCGAGAGCCGGGTGGACTCCGGCAACGTCATGCTCCACCCGCTGCACCGCTTCCGGACGACCAACGCCTACCTCGCCGTCGCGCTGCTCGGCACCGACGCCGAGCGCGCGGACTACCGGCGGGCGGTCGGCCGCTCGCACGCCCACGTGCACGCGACCGCGGACTCGCCGGTCGACTACGACGCGTTCGACCCGGAGCTGCAGCGGTGGGTGGCGCTGTGCCTCTACCGCGCGTTCGAGGACACCTGGGGCCTGCTCGCCGGCGAGCCCGGGCTGCGGTTGCCGGACGCGGTGTACCGGGAGTGCGCGGTGCTCGGGACGACGCTGCAGGTGCGGCCCGAGCAGTGGCCCGCCGACCGCGCCGCGTTCGACGACGCCTGGGACGACGGGCTCGCCCACGTGCGGATCGACGACGCCGTGCGCGCGTACTTCCACCGGTTGCTGCGCGGGGACTTCCTCCCGGACCCGGTGCGCCGGGCCACGGAGCCGACGCGGACGTTCCTCACGACGGGCTTCCTGCACGAGCCGTTCCGCGCGCTGCTGGGCCTGGAGTGGTCGGCGGCCGACCAGGAGCGCTTCGCGGCGTGGATGCGCCGGCTCGGGACGGTCGTGCACCGGCTGCCCGCACCGGTGCGCCGGGCGCCCTACAGCACCGCGCTCGCCGACCTGCGCGTGCGCCGCACCCTCGGGCTGGCGCTCGTGTGATCAGCCGGCGAGCTCGCGGCGCAGCGTGTCCTTGAGGATCTTGCCCGTCGCCGTGCGCGGCAGCGGGTCCGGGCGCCAGATCACCGTGCCGGGCACGGCGAACCCGGGCAGGACGGCGCGCAGGGCCGCCTGCAGCGCGTCCGTCCCCGGCGCGGCGCCGGGGACGGCGACCAGCACCGCGGCCACGTCCTCGCCGAGGCGCGGGTGGGGCACGCCGACGACGGCGGCCTCGAGGACGCCGGGCTGGGCGAGCAGCGCGGCCTCGACCTCCCCGCAGAACACGTTCTCGCCGCCGCGCACGATGACGTCCTTGGCGCGGTCGACGACGTACACCCAGCCCTCGCGGACCAGGCCCAGGTCGCCGGAGTGCAGCCAGCCGTCGCGCAGCACGGCCGCGGTGGCCTCCTCGTTGCGCCAGTAGCCGCGCATGATCTGCGGGCCGCGGAAGCACAGCTCGCCGACCGTGCCCTCCGGTACCTCGTCACCGGTGACCGGGTCGACCACGCGCAGCTCGGTGCCGGGCACCGGGCGCCCGACGCTGTCGGGGTGCGCGGCGTAGTCGGCGCCGGTGTTGGCGCAGACCGCCGACGTCGTCTCGGTCGCGCCGTACCCGTTGGCGGCCGACGCGCGCCCGGCGAGCCCGGTGGCGACCCGGCGGACCAGCGACGGCGGGATCGGGGCGCCGCCCATGGCGATGCGGGTGAGCGAGGCGGTCTCGCGCGGGTGCTCGACGGCCAGCTCGACGACGTCGCGCAGCACCGCCGGCACGCCCGAGGCGTTGGTCAGCTGCTCGGTCGCGATGAGGCGCAGCGCCTCGTCCGGGTCCCAGTGGTGCAGCAGTGCGAGCGTCGCGCCGGACAGCGCGGCGCCGTAGAGCCCGTTGAGCCCGGCGATGTGGAACATCGGGTACGCCAGCAGCGTCCCGGGCCGCGCCGAAGCGGGCGCCGGCTCGCCGCGTCGCGCGGCCGCCAGCTGGTTCGCGCGGCCGAGGCACGCGACGTTGAGCGCGTTCGTCACGTGGCTGCGGTGGCTGGTGACGACGCCCTTGGGCGCCCCGGTGGTGCCGGACGTGTAGATGATCGTGGCCGTGTCGTCGGGGGTCACCGCGACGTCGGGCAGCGGGTGGTCGCCGGCCCCCACGACGTCGTCCCACGCGAGCGCGCCGGAAGGCGGGTCGCCCCGGACCGCCACGACCGGTGGGAGGTCGGCCTGCCCGGCCAGCGCCGCGACCCGCTCGGGGTCGGCGACGACCACCCGGGCCTGCGCGTGCCGGAGCGCGCCGGCCAGCTGCTCCCCGGTCCACCAGGCGTTGAGCGGCACGACGACGAGGCCGGCGACCACGCCCGCCCAGAACGCGACGGTCCACTCGGGCACGTTGCGCATCGCGATCGCGAGGCGCTCGCCCGGGCGCAGCCCCTGGTCGTCGACGAGCCAGCGGGCGAGCGCGCGCACCCGGCGCCGGTGCTCGCCCCAGGGACAGCGCTCGTCCCCGTAGACCGTGGCCGTGCGCTCGTCCGGCGCCGGCGAGGTCAGGTAGAGCTCGCGCAGCGTGTGCGGCCCGCGCTCGTGGACGCGCATCGCGATGCCGTCGACGGTCACCGGGACCATCGCGAACTCCCCGCCCGGCGCGGTGAGCTCCGCGAGGATCGGGCCCAGCCCGACCCGGTCGGCGTGGTCGGTCACGCGGAGGGCTTCCACCCCAGCGCCGGCCCGAGCTTCGTCGCCATGTCGGTGAGGACCTGCACGTAGTCCTCGTGCTCGAACGTGAACGGCAGGGCGAACACGACCTCGCGGACCTCGCGGAACGCCGCGTCGGCGTACAGCTTCTCGGCGACCTCGTCGGACGTGCCCAGCACGTCGGGGGCCGCGAGCAGACCCGGTCCGGGCGGGCCCATCGGCGCGGACGTCCGCGGCGTGCGCTTCTCGACGTAGGCCTCGTACTTCGCGCGCTGCTCCGGCGTCGCCGAGTCGGTGGGGATGACGACGAGCCCCTGCGAGACGCGGGCGCCGTCGCCGTCGCTGTGGTGGGCCTTGAACAGGGCGATCTGGCGCTGCTGGATGGCGGCGAAGTCCCACTTGCCGTCCTGCTCGAGGTCGCCGTCCTCGGGCTTGATGATGTTGCTCGTCAGCAGGTTGAGCCCCTGCTCGGCGGCCCACTGCGTCGAGCGCTTGCTGCCCGCGCCGTACCAGATGCGGTCGCCGAGGCCGGGGGAGTGCGGCTCGACCCGCGCCGAGAACTCCTCGAAGCCCGCGGTGCCCTCGAACGTGCTCACGGCCTCGCCGCGGATCATCCGCAGGAGCCGGGCCACGCGCTCGTAGGTGAGGTCCTCGCGGTCGGCGGTGTCGGGGTAGAGCGCGGCCTTGACGTCGTCCCAGTGGATCGGCGGGCCGACGCTGAAGCCGGGCTCGAGCCGCCCGCCGGACAGGATGTCGACGGTGGCGAGGTCCTCGGCCATCCGCAGCGGGTTCTCCCAGCCCAGCGGCGTGACCGCGGTGCCCATGGCGATCCGCGAGGTGCGCTGGGAGAGGGCGGCCATGATCGCGATCGGCGAGGAGATGCCGGTCTGGAAGTGCCGGTGGCGCAGGTAGACGCTGTCGAACCCGAGCTGCTCGCCGAGCTCGGCGACCTGCAGCGTCGACTCCATGCCGGGGCCGGGATCGTCGCCGTCGAAGGTTCCGAGCGTGAGGAATCCCAGCTTCTCGAGCGGGACGTCGGGCGTGGGCACGGCGGGGCTCCTCTCCGGCGGTTCCGGTGGTCGGGTCAACGGCGGCCGCCGCGGGAGTGTTCCCCTAGAGCGCGGCGGCGGCCGCGGTCGCGACGGCCTGGTCCTGCTCGCCCGTCCCGCCGCTGACCCCGACGGCCCCGACGACGGCGTCACCGGACATCAGCGGCACCCCACCGGCGAAGATCATGACGCGTCCGTGGTTGGAGTCCTGGATGCCGAAGAACTGTCCGCCGGGCTGGGCGTTCTGCCCGAGGCCCTGGGTGGAGACGTCGAACGCCCGGGCGCTGAACGCCTTGTTGATCGCCACGTCGACGCTGCCGATCCAGGCCCCGTCCTGGCGGATGTGGGCGACGAGGTTGCCGCCCGCGTCGACCACGGCGATGTTCATCGGTTGTCCCTGGTCGGTGGCCTCCGCCTCGCCGGCGGCGATGACGCGGCGGGCGTCCTCCAGGGTCACGGTCTCGATGCTGCGCACGGCGGATCCTCTCCGGACGGCGTCGGTGAGCACGCCGGACGGGTCGACGTCCTGCCCATCGTGGCCGCGTCGCCGGGCGCCGTCGATCCCGGCAGCGTCACGGGATTCACGCAGGCCTGCGGCATTCGTGGGACGTCGCGCGGCGTTCCACCCGTTAGTGTCGACGAAGAGTCACGCGGGGACGGAGTGATCATCGTGGCGACCACACGCGGTTTCTTCGGGCGGCGGCGCGAGAGCGAGCGCGATCCGCGCCTGCCGCCGGGGCAGTACGACGTCGGGGCCGGGTGGCCGGTGCTCACGGCCGAGGCGACGCCGCGCGTCGACGCCGACCGCTGGAGCATCACCGTCGACGGGCTGGTGGACACGCCGACGACGTGGACGCTGCGCGAGCTGCGCCTGCTGCCGCCGTCGGTGTACGCGGGCGACATCCATTGCGTGACGACGTGGTCGAAGCTCGACACCAACTTCACCGGCATCTCGTTCGACACGCTGCTCGACGCGGTCGGCGTGCGGCCCGAGGCGACCTTCGTCGTCGAGACCTCGACCACCGGCTACACCACCAACCTGCCGCTGGACGACGTCCGCGGCGGCAAGGCGTGGATCGTCTGGGAGCACGAGGGCAAGCCGCTGACCCGCGAGCACGGCGGGCCGGTGCGGATGCTCGTGCCGCACCTCTACTTCTGGAAGTCCGCGAAGTGGATCGAGAGGATCACCCTGCTCGACCACGACGAGCCCGGCTTCTGGGAGGTGAACGGCTATCACGAGCGAGGCGACCCCTGGCGTGAGCAGCGCTTCGACGGGGACTGAGTACGCCGTTCCCGACGACCGTCCCGGCGGCCCCAACGACCGCCGCGGAGCGGCGAAGTGGCGCGACGCCCGGGTGGTCGAGGTGGCGCACCCGGGCGACGACGCCGTGGTGCTGCGCCTCGCCGTGCCCGAGCGCGTCCAGCACCACCCCGGGCAGCACTACGTCGTGCGGCTGCGCGCGCCCGACGGGTACACCGCGCAGCGCTCCTACTCCGTGGCGTCCGCGCCGGGGGACGACCTGGTCGAGCTCTTCGTCGAGCGCATCGAGGACGGCGAGGTGTCGGGCTACCTCGCCGAGGTCGTCGAGCCCGGCGACGAGCTCGAGGTCCGCGGCCCGATCGGGCGCTGGTTCGTGTGGAGCGGGGGCGTCCCGGCGATCGCGATCGGTGGCGGCAGCGGCGTCGCCCCGCTCGTGGGGATGCTGCGCCACGCCGTCGACCTCGGGCATCCGGAGGACCTCCGGCTGGCCGTCAGCGCGACGACCCGGGCGCGCCTGCCCTACGCCGACGAGCTCGAGGCCGCCGGCGCCCGGATCGCCCTGACCCGCGAGCCCGGCGGCGGCCGGCTCGACGCGTCGGCGATCGCCGGGCTCGTCGACCCGGACCTCACCGTGTACCTCTGCGGCTCCGCGCGCTTCACCGGCGCGATGGAGACGCTGCTCGTCGACGCCGGCCAGCCGGCGAAGAGCATCCGCGTGGAGCGCTTCGGGCCCACCGGCTGAGGCGGAGCCTCCGCGCCGGAGGTCGCAGGACAGCGCGACGACGGAGCGCTGGCGTGCGCATCTCCTTGGCGCGACGACTCAGTGGAGCCGGCGCTGCCAGTCCTTCGGCACCCGCGCGGTCGGCCCGGGGACGCCCTGGTCCTCCGGGTGGTTCTGCGCCCCGGCCAGGACGGGGCCGTGCCCGACGCTGCCGTCGCGGTCGTCGAAGAACCAGTCCTCGCCGGGCTCGAAGCTCGTGAGGATCGGGTGGCCCTGCTCGCGGGCGTGGCGGGTCGCGTGCTGGCCGGGCGACGAGTCGCAGCACCCGATGTGGCCGCACGCCGCGCACCGACGCAGGTGGAACCACCACCCGTCGTGCTGGTCGCACTCGAGGCACCCGGTGCCCGAGGGCTCGGCGTGCGGGTCGATCTCCTGGACGTCGCTCACTGTTCCTCTCCTGCCATCTGGGGCTCCGGAAGGCCGAGCTTCTGCCGGTCGTGCGCCGGGACGTCGGCGAGGTACTCGGGGTGCAGGCCGACCCAGCGCTGCGCGTACTCGCAGAGCGGGACGAGGGGGACCTCCTCGGCCCGCGCGGCCTCGAAGACCGCGCGCACCAGCCGCCGGCCGAGCCCCTGACCGCCCCAGGCCGGCTCGACCTCGGTGTGGATCAGGACGAGCGCCGCCGGAGCCGTCCGGCGCCGGTAGTCCACGTGCCCCGCCTCGACGCCGTCGACGGTCAGGACGAAGGCCCCGCGATCCGGGTCCTCCCGCACCTGGACGTCACTCGAGTCGTCCATCGATCTCCTCACGCGTGGGTTCCCGACCGCCCCATCCTGCTCCTCCGCGGACGCGGACGCCCGTGACCTGTGGCACCGGCCGTTGACGCCCCTCGAGGACCGGCGCAGAATCAGGACCGATCGGTCCGGGACCGTTCGGTCCCTTTCTCGAGGAGGAATCATGAGGGACGCGGTGGTGGTCGACGCCGTGCGCACCCCGCTCGCCAAGGGCAAGGCGGGCGGCGCGTACGCGGGGGTGCATCCGGTGGAGCTGCACGCGCACGTGCTCCGTGCGCTGGTCGACCGGACGGGCCTCGACCCGGCCGAGGTCGACGACGTCATCGGCGGCGCGGTCGGGCAGGTCGGCGAGCAGAGCGGCAACACGACCCGGTTCGCGGCGCTGGCGGCGGGCTTCCCCGAGTCGGTGCCCGGCGTGACCGTCGACCGGCAGTGCGGGTCGAGCCAGCAGGCGCTCTCGTTCGCCGCACAGGGCGTCATCGCCGGGGCCTACGACGTCGCGATCGCGTCGGGCGTCGAGTCGATGTCGCGCATCCCGATCGGCAGCCAGACGCAGGTGGGCGGCGTCGCCCAGGACGTCGCCGGGCCCTCGGTGGCCGGCCGGTACGCGCCCGGCCTGGTCCCCCAGGGCGTCAGCGCCGAGCTCATCGCGCGGCGCTGGGGCCTGTCGCGGCAGCAGGCCGACGAGTTCGCGCTCGCGAGCCACCGCAAGGCCGCCGCCGCGTGGGCCGAGGGCCGCTTCGCGGGCGAGGTCGCGCCGCTGAAGGCCCCGCGCGCCGACGGGTCGGTCGGGCAGCTGGAGACCGACGAGACGATCCGCCCGGGCACCACCCCGGAGGCGCTCGCCGCGCTGCGCCCCGCCTTCGCCGCCGACCGGTGGACCGACCGGTTCGGGGAGATCGACTGGACGGTGACCGCGGGCAACGCGAGCCCCTACAACGACGGCGCCGCGGCCCTGCTCGTCACGACCTCGGAGATCGCCGCCGCGCACGGCTGGACGCCGCGCGCCCGCGTGCACACCGCCACCGTCACCGGCGACGACCCGGTGCTGATGCTGACCGGGATCCTCCCGGCGACCGCCAAGGTCCTCGCGCGCGCCGGGCTCGACCTCCGCGACGTCGACGCGTTCGAGGTCAACGAGGCCTTCGCGTCGGTGGTGCTCGCCTGGCTCGCCGAGACCGGCGCCGACCCGGCCCGCGTCAACGTGAACGGCGGCGCGCTCGCCATCGGCCACCCGCTGGGCGCGAGCGGCGCCCGGCTCGCCACGACCCTGCTCGGTGTCCTCGAGCAGACCGGCGGGCGCTACGGCCTGCAGACCATGTGCGAGGCCGGCGGCACCGCCAACGCCACCATCCTGGAGAGGCTCGGCCGATGATCATCTCAGGCAGGAACGCGCTGGTCACCGGCGCGAACCGCGGCCTCGGCGCGGCGCTCCTCGAGGAGCTGCTCGCCCGCGGCGCCGGCACCGTCTACGCGGCGGCGCGCGACCCCCGCGGCGCCGCGCACAAGGACCCGCGGGTCGTCCCGCTGCTCCTCGACGTCACCGAGCTCGCGACCGTCAAGGCCGCCGCCGAGCGCGCGGGCGACGTCGACATCCTCGTCAACAACGCCGGGGTGGGCGGCGCCGGCTCGCTGCTGACCGCCGACCCGGAGCGCGCCCGCGCCGAGATGGAGACCAACTTCTGGGGACCGGTCGCCGTCCTGCGTGCGTTCGCCCCGGTGCTCGCCCGTCGCGGCGGCGGCGCGGCCGTCACCGTGCTGTCCGCGCTGTCGTGGGCGGCGATGCCCGGCGCCGGCTCGTACTCGGCGACGAAGGCCGCGGCGTGGTCGTTCACGAACACCGCGCGCGCCGAGCTGCGCGACCAGGGCACCCAGGTCGTCGGCGTGCACCTCGGGTTCATGGACACCGACATGGTCGCCCACCTCGACGTCCCGAAGATCGCGGCGCCCGACGTCGCCCGCCAGATCGTCGACGCGCTCGAGTCGGGCGCCGAGGAGGTGCTCGCCGACGTCCCGAGCCGCGGGCTCAAGGAGGCGCTGGCCGGGCCGCCGAAGGGGCTGGAGATCTAGACCGGCTGGTCCTCGTGGTCCAGCGGCGTGATGCGGACCCGGGCGACCCGCAGGCCGTCGACCGCGGTGACGACGAAGCGGTGGTCGAGGTCGTCGACGACGTCGCCGACCACCGGGGTGCGCCCGAGCAGCTGCAGCACGAAGCCCCCGAGGGTGTCGAACGAGCCGTCGGGCAGCTCGACGCCCGTCTGCTCGGCGACCTCGCTGCGGTGCAGCAGGCCGTCGACCTCGTGCGCGCCGTCGCTCGGCGGGCGGACGTGGTGGGCCGGGTCGTACTCGTCGCGGATCTCGCCGACGATCTCCTCGACGAGGTCCTCCATGGTCACGATCCCGTCGGTGCCGCCGTACTCGTCGATGACGACGGCGAGGTGCCCGCCGCCGCGCCGCAGCAGGGACAGCGTGTCGATGACGGGCTTGCTGCCGGGCAGCACGGTGACGGTGCGGACGATGTCGCGCAGCCGCGGCGACTCGCCCTCGGCGGTGACGTGGGCGGTGAGGACGTCGCGGACGTGGACGAACCCGAGGACGTCGTCGACCGACTCGCCGATCACCGGGTAGCGGGAGTGCGGCCGGTCGGAGATGTGGGCGACGGCCTGCGCGGCGGTGAGGTCGGCGTCGAGGAAGTCGACCTCGGTGCGCGGGACCATCACCTCGGAGAGCACCCGGTCGGTGGCCTCGAAGGCGTCGGTGAGCAGGCGGCGCTCGTCGTCGGTGAGCGTGCTGGTGGTGCGCACCATGTCGCGCAGCTCGTCCTCGCTGACCTCGTCCTCGGTGTGCTTCGGGTCGACGCCCAGCAGGCGCACGACGGCGTTCGTCGACCGCGACAGCAGCCAGATCAGCGGGCGGGTGAGCGAGGCGAGGCGGTCGAGCACCGGGGCCGTCGTCAGCGACACGCCCTCCGGGTTCTGCAGCGCCAGCCGCTTGGGCACCAGCTCGCCCGCGACCAGCGACAGGTACGACACGAGCGCGGTGACCAGGACCAGGGCGACGGTCGCGGCGAGCGCCACCGGCAGGCCGATCCCCGTCAGCCCCGGCTCGAGGCGCCCCGCGAGCGTGGCGCCGCCGTAGCTCGAGGCGAAGAAGCCGGTGAACGTCACGCCGATCTGCACCGCGGACAGGAAGCGGTTGGAGTCGGCGCGCAGGTGGGCGACCGCCCGGCCGCGCCTGCCGCGCTCGGCGAGCGCGGAGACCTGGCCGGAGCGCAGCGACACCAGCGCGATCTCGGCCGCGGCGAAGAACCCGCCGACCAGGACGAAGACCAGCACCAGCCCGAGCTCGAGCACTACGTCCACCCGCTGATCCTGACAGTCGGGAGGTATCGGGTCGGTGATCAGGGTCGGCGGCCGGTCCCGGCCACCACGCGGTCCCACAGGGGCGCGTCCGCTCCGAGGGCCACCGGCGTCCCCCACAGTTCCGGCAGCGGCGCCTGCGGCACGAACGCCTCGACGTGCGCGAGGGTCACGCGCAGGAGGTCGTCGGGGAGGTCCGGCGCCGGGCGGTCGAGCACCCGCGCGAGGTCCCAGGCGTGCACGACGAGCTCGGTGAGCCCGATGCGGCCCCAGGTGGGGCGGGGGAGCTCCGGCGGCCCGGCGACGCCCTGCCAGGCGGCGGGGTCGCGCCAGGCGTCGGCCATGACGGCGAGGGCGTCGGCGAGGGCGGCGCGCCGTCCGGCGTCCCAGGGGCCGTCGCCGGGCTTCTCGGCGCCGCCCGCGAGCGTGGTGAAGCCGGCGGCGACGACGTCGAGGTGGTCGAGCAGGTCGCCCACCGACCAGGCGGTGCACGGCGTGGGATCGGCGAGGCGCTCGTCGTCGACGGCGGTGACCAGCGTGCCCAGCGCGCGGGCGGCGGGGCGGAGATCGATGTCCATGAGGGGTGGACGGCCGGCGGCGCCCGGACTCATCGCCCGCGGGTCACGCCGCGCGCTCGAGGGGTCGGCACGCCGCGACCGGCGCGGCGACGACCTCGACGCCCTGCAGCGTGCGCCAGCGACCGCAGCGGCAGCGCTGGTAGCGCACCGGGCCCTCGGCGGTGCGGTGGGTGGAGACGGTGGACCACTGGTGTTCTCTCATGGCCTCCAGCGTGGTGTCATGGTCTTGTGCACCTCAACCCTTACGGAGGTGACGCGGTTCTCCTCGCCGCGGACCTCGTGAACCGGCCGCCGGCGAGCGCCGCCGAGCTCGAGGAGCGGTGCCGCGCGGCCGGTCTCGATGTCGACCGACCGGCCGTCGACCAGGACGTTCTCGCCGTCCGGGCGTATCTGGAGCGCTGGACGGCCGTCGTCGACGAGCCCGACCCACCGGCCCGGGCGGACCTGTTGAACACGCTGCTGGCCACCTCGACCGCGCACCCGCGGCTCACCGACCACGCCGGCACGGGGTGGCACATCCATTACCGGGACGACGACATGACGCTCGCCGCGCTGCTGCGCTCGCTCGTCAGCGTCGGCACGGCGCTGCACCTGACCGCGCGCGGGATACACCGGCTCGCCCGCTGCGCCACCGGCGGCTGCGAGCGGGTGTTCGCCGACGTCTCGCGCACGGGCCGGCAGCGCTACTGCACGCCGTCCTGCGCCAACCGGGACGCGGTCCGGCGGCACCGGGCGGGAGCACGTGCAGCGGGGGCGTAACGTGGGTCACAGCGGTCCGGCGACCGCCGGGCTGTGACGCAGCGGTGACAACGACGTCATCGGAGGTACTCGCATGACCGACGCCAAGCGCGAACCCACCACTCCCCGCGAGCGGCACGACGCCGACGAGCCCGTGCGCAAGGGCAACGTCCACGGCCTCGTCGAGGCCGCCCGGCTGTGGGCCCGTCAGAAGGGCATGGCGGTGCCGTCCACCGGCCCGCTCCCACGCGAGATCATGGCGCAGTACAAGCGGCAGCAGACCTGGGAGTAGTCAGCAGTTCTCGCGCAGGACGGCCCGCTCGTCCTCGGTGAACACGACCCGGCCGGCCAGGACGTCGTCGAGCGTGATCCCCGAGGCGGCGGGTTCGTCCCAGCGCTTCGTCGTGTCCGCGAGCTGCAGCAGCGCGCCGAACGCCGAGCGCGGGCGGACGAACGCCTCGCGCCAGTGCGGGCTGTCCAGATTCACGTCGACGACCTCGTAGTCCAGCCCCCGCAAGCGGGCGACCGCAACCTCCACGTCCTCGACCAGCAGCGTGAGGTGGTGCACGCCCTCGCCGCGGCGCTCCAGGAACCGCGCCACCGGGGCGTCGTCGCGCAGCGGGGAGATCAGCTCGATCTTCATGCCGCCGGGCAGGGCGAACTGGGCGACGCGGATGCCCTGGTGGTCGTTGTCGCCGCCGAAGAGGAACCGCCCGCCCAGCGCGTCCCCGTACAGCGCGGCGCCCGCGCGGACGTCGCGGACGGCCACGGCGACGTGGTCGAGGCGCAGGACGCCGGCGTCGGACGGGATGTCGGACGGGATCTCGGAGGTGACGCCCTCGGTCACGCGTGCTCCTTCGTCGTGCTGGCGGCCATCCGCTCGATCGTCGCAGCCGGTCCGTCGGGGTCGCCCGGCACCGCGCCCGGGGTCAGCGCGATCGGCAGGTCGACGCCCGCCGCTCGGAGGGCGTCCACCCGGCGCGCCACGTCGTCGCCGGTGCCCAGCGCGCACATGGCGTCGACGGCGTCGTCGTCCACGAGCTGGAGTGCCTTCTTCCGGTCGCCGTCCTCCCAGGCGCGCGCGGCCTCGTCGAGGCGGGCGAAGCTGCCCCGGAACGACGGCCGGTGCGTCGGGACCATCGCGTACTGCAGCACGAACCGGCGCAGACGCTCCTGCGCCTCGTCGACGCGGTCGCCGGCGTAGGCCCAGAACGAGGCCGCGATCCCGACCTCGTCCGGGTCGCGCCCGGCGGCCGCCGCGCCCTCGCGGACCAGCGCGATCTTGGGTCCGTACTCGGCGGGCGGGGTCCAGGTCAGGAACGCGACGTCGGCGATCGCGCCGGCGAGGCGGAGCATCCGCGGGTTCATCGCCGCGACGAGAATCGGCACGTCGACGGGACCGAGCCCGGCGCGGAACCCGTGCGAGCGGACGTGCGCGCCGTCGAGGTCGGTCCGCTCGCCGCGGAACACCGTGCGCAGCGCGGCCACGTACTCCTCGAGGCGCGCGCGGGGCGCGTCGAAGCCGAGGCCGTGCCACTGCTCGACGATGATCGGGCTCGACGCGCCGAGGCCGGCGAGCACGCGGCCCGGGGCGAGCGAGGCGAGCGTCGTGAACCCCATCGCCGTGAGCACGGCCGTGCGCGGGTAGACGCCGACGATGCCGCTGCCCAGGCGGATGCGGCTCGTCGAGGCGGCGATCATGCCGAGCATCGCGAAGACCTCGGGGCCCGCGACCTCGCCGACCAGCACGTCCGTGCACCCGGCGTCCTCGGCGAGCCGCGCCAGGTCGAGGTACTGCCCGGCGGACAGGCCCTCGTCGACGGGGAGGGTGACGCCGAGGCCCTGGATGATCGTCATGACCGCAGCTGACGGGCGACCGCCGCCGTGTCGTACCAGGTCGAGAGGGCCTCGATCGTCGTCCCGCTGTCGTCGAGGTCGAAGACGTCGACGGCGTCGAACGTGACCGCCCGGCCGTCCGTCGTCCGGCCCGCGAAGCGGATCTCGACGAGGACGGTCGGGCCGGCGACGACGACGCGGGTGGGCTCGTCGTGGTGCACGGGCAGCGCCGCGAGGACCTTCGGGAAGTGCGCGGCGATCTCGTCGCGTCCCCGCCGCGTCGGCGCGCCGACCGTGCGCAGCGCGGCGTCCGGGGCGAAGAGGTCGCGGATCGTGTCCCAGTCCTCGGCGTTGACCGCGGCGAAGTAGCGCTCGACGGCCGGGGGCGTCACCGGCCCAACCGCTTCCGCAGCTCCGACATCGCGCCGAACGACCAGCGCGCGAGCGACGGGTTGCCGAAGGCGGTGATGTTCCACATGACGAGGTGGCGCAGGCCCTGCTCGGCGTACTCCTCGACCTGGTCGGCGACCTCGTCCGGCGTGCCGCAGAACGCGTAGTGACGCACCACCGCGGGCGGGATCGCGTCGATGATCCGCAGGGACTCGGCGCGGTCGATCGCCGTCGGGATGAAGTCGTGGAACCCGGAGCCGTCGGGGTACGGGCCCTCCACGCCCAGGTCGCGGAACACCTGGGCCGGCAGCAGCACGCACAGCGCGCGCACCAGCGGGGCCTCGGTGAGCCGCTGCACGGTCTCGGCGTCCGGACCCATGAGGACGTAGCCGAGCATGCCGGGCGTGATGGCGTCGGGGTCGCGTCCCTCCTGGTCGGCGGCCTGCCGGATGGTCGTCAGCGCGTCGCCGTACTCGGCGGGCCCGAGCTTGGTGGGCAGCCAGCCGTCGGCCTTGCGCCCGGTCAGGCGCAGCATCCGCGGGCCGTGCGCGGCGGTCCAGATCTCGGGCGGCGTCGCGCCGTAGGGCTGCAGGCCGAGGACCGCCTTGTCGAGCCGGTGGAAGCGGCCCTCGTGGTCGACGGGCCCGTCGGCGGTCATGAGCAGGCGCATCACGTCGATGCCCTCCTCGAGCCGCGCGACCGGCTTGTCGAACGGCATCCCGTAGGGCGTCGCGTTGAGCTGCTCGCCACTGCCCAGCCCGATGATCGCGCGGCCCTGCGTCACGTGGTCGAGGGTGAGCGCGGTCTGCGCGGCCATGGCGGGGTGGCGGCGGATGAGGTCGGTGACGCAGACGCCGACCTTGATGCGCTCGGTCGCCGCGCCGACGACGCCCATCATCACGGCGGGGTCGAAGTAGACGTGCGGGTTGGCCTGGTGCTCGGCGAGCGGGGTGAGGTCCGGCGTCCACATCGTGTCCGGGTGCCAGCCCATGAGGTGGTCGGGCCACCAGACGGCGTCGAACCCCTCGTCCTCGCTGCGCTTCGCGAACTTCACCGCCGCAGCAGCCGGCGGCATGATCTGTCCGGGAACGCCCAGTTCGATGGGCATCAGTAGCGCCACCCGTCGCCGAAGGTCTCCAGCCGGCGGCCGAGGTACTCCTCGACGACGGTGACGGCGGCGCGCGCGGCGCGGTCGGTGCCGATGCCGCGGCTGCGGAACGTCTCGCCGGCGAACCACAGGCCCTCGGGGCGCGGCGGGTTCCAGTGCGGGCGGTAGGCGCCGACCAGCCCGGGCTTCTGGATCACGCCGAAGCTGGGCTCGAACACGAGGTGGCGGCGACGCCAGACCGGTTTCGCGAAGCCGGGCCACATCTCCGCGACGTCGGCCTCGAACTGCTCGGTCTGGCGGCGCAGCCACGCCCGGTCGCGGCCCTTCTCGCCGGGGAAGATCCCGCCCATGACGTGCAGGTGGGTGCCCTCGGGCGAGCACGTGGGGTCCATGGCGGTCTGGTTGAACATGAAGCCGGAGAGCGCGGTGTTCGGGGTCTTCAGCCACGTCGAGAGCTCGCGCGGGTCGTACTGGTGCACGGGCTCCTCGGTGGCGAGGTAGAGCCCGATCCAGGCGATCCGGAACTTGTCCTGCGCGAGGAACTTGATCTGCTCGGCGTACCAGTCGGGCAGGTCGCCCTCGTCGACGACGTTGAGCACGTGCCAGACCGGCAGGGTGCAGATGACGTGGTCGGCCTCGAGGATCTCCTCCTCGAAGAACTCGTTGGGCAGCACGCGCGGCTGGCGGGCGATCGCCACGCCCTTCGTCACGCCGTCCTCGATGACGACGCGCTCGACGGGGGTGGAGAGGCGAAGGTCGCCGCCGGCCTGTGTGAAGGCGTCGGCGAGGTCGGCCCACATCCCGTCCCAGCCCTGGCCGGGCCAGCACGAGTAGGCGGCGGTGCCCCGCTCGGCGAAGTGCATCTTGCGGACGAAGAGGTTGTCGCTGGCGGAGTGGTCCCACCAGTTGTCGGTCATGCACTCGAGCACGGTGATGAACTCGAAGAGGTCGACGACGCCCTGGTCGTCGGTGTGCTGGTGGAGCCACTGGCGCAGCGGGCGGTCGTCCCACCGGTCGAGCTCGTCCCACTCGGTGTTCAGCAGCGCCTTGATGACCTTCTTCAGCTCGCCCTTGCTGCCCGAGTAGCGGTCGCGGATCGAGCCCCAGCGGCCCCGCTCGTGGTCCCACACGGGCATCTCCGCGGAGACCTCGCCGTGCTGCAGCGTCTTGCCGACGTGCTCGAAGACCTTGGTCAGGCCTGACCCCGGGTCCTCGATGAGGTGGCCGCCGACGTTGACCGTGAACCCCTCGTCGGGCACCGCCATGCCCCGTCCGCCGAGGTAGGGCGAGCGTTCGAGCAGGCAGACGCTCTTGCCCTCGACGGCGAGCAGCGACGCCGCCGTCAGCCCCGCCGCGCCTGCTCCGATGACCACGACGTCGTACTTCGCCACGCGGGCCTCCCGTCTACCAAACGACCGTTCGACAGCGTGGCAAGTCGTCGTGCCCCCGGTCAAGCGGCTTGGCATGATGCCGCGGTGGCGACCACTCCGAAGTTCGGCTGGCTCTCCCCGGTGATCGGGAACCGGTGGAGCGACCACCGCCCCATCGCCGCCGACCAGGACACCGCGATCCTGCCCGCGGCGCTGCCGCACTTCGATTCGCTGTGGATCGCCGACCACTTCTACGGCTTCGACCAGAAGACCGACCCGTTCCTCGAGGCGTGGACGACGCTGACCTGGCTCGCGGCGCGCCATCCCTCGGTCGACCTGTGCCACCACGTGCTCGGCGTCGGCTACCGGCACCCGCCGCTGCTGGCGAAGATGGCCGCGACGCTGCAGTACCTGTCGGGCGGGCGCTTCGTCCTCGGCATCGGCGCCGGCTGGCGCGAGCCCGAGTACGAGGCCTACGGCTACGACTTCCCGCGCCCGTCCGTCCGCTTCGCCCAGCTGGAGGAAGCGGTCACGATCTGCCGGCTGATGTGGGCCGAGGCCGACCCGTCGTTCGAGGGCCGGCACTACCGCATCGACGGCGCCGCGGCCCCGCCGCTGACCGACCCGCCACCGCGCGTCTGCATCGGCGCCGCCGGCGAGAAGGTCGGGCTGCCGCTGGTCGGGCGGCTGGCGGACATGTGGAACGGGCCGTTCAAGGGGGAGCCGGAGGACTTCGTCCGGCGACGCGACATCGTGCGCCGCTCCGCGGAGGAGGCGGGCCGGGACCCGGACGCGATCGAGGTCTCGGTGACCCTGGAACGCGCGCTGCCCGAGAGCGACGAGGACTCGTCGCGGCTGGTGGACGAGCTGGCGGCGAAGCGCGACGTCGGCGTCGACCACTTCGTCATGGACTTCGGCAACCCGGCCTCGACGGAACCGGTGCTGCGCTTCGCGGAACAGGTCATCGCGCCGCTGCGGGGGTGACCGCGCTCCGGCTCCACGGCTCGCGTGGGGCGGCGGCCGGCGTGCCGGGCGCGGCTGGTGATCACGGGTGACCTCACGCACCTCGTTCGGTCTGCGAGGTGCACGACGTCGCCCCTGATCTCCGGGTGGTGTGCGAGGGGTGTCTCGCTCCGGAGATCACGGGCGACCTCACGCACCGCGTGCGGCGAGCGAGGTGCATGACGTCGCTCTTGATCTCCGTCCGCGGGGTCCAACGCCACGCGGAGGGAACCGTTCGCGCGCCGCGCCCCTCCAACAGGTATGGACTTCGCGAAACCCTTCCGCGGCAGCGCGGCTGTCAGCGCCGGGGAGACCACCTGGCGTCGCCTCGGCGGCCCCGGGTTCGACCACCTGGGGTACGACACCTACGTCGCCGCCGGCACCGTGCTCGATCTCTCCGGACGTGCCGTCGCCGCGGCCCTCGCGGTGCCGGGCGGGGTGATCGGCGGCTACGGGGCGGCGGAGCTCCTCGAAGCACCGTGTGCGCCTCGCAACGCCCGGGTCGAGGTGGTGGTGGGACGCCGGAGGGTCCGTCCGCACGACGGCCTACTGATCCGGCAGGACGTCCTGGCGGACGACGAGGTCGTCGACGTCCACGGCACCCTCGTGACCTCCCCGCTGCGCACGGCGTTCGATCTCGCGCGCCGCCGCGACCACGTCGAGGCGGTCGTCGCCGTCGACGCCCTCGCGCACCGGCACGAGCTCGACGTCGCGGCGCTCGCCTCGTACCCGGCGCTCCGCGACAACCCCCGGGGCGCACGTCGGCTGCCGCGCGTGATCGCCGACGCCGACGCGCGGGCGGAGTCGCCACCGGAGACGCGCCTGCGTCTCGTCCTCCACGCCGCCGGGCTGGCACCGGAGCCACAGCTGCAGGTCCGCGACGACTGGGGTGACGACGTCGCGCGGGTCGACTTCGGGTGGCGCGAGCTGCGGTTCGCCCTCGAGTACCAGGGTGACGATCACCGGACCGACCAGGAGCAGTGGCGCCGCGACGTCGAGCGCATCGCGCGCCTGGCGGCGGTCGGCTGGCTCGTCCTGCCGGTCACCGCGCTCGACCTTCGCCGGCCGGACTTCTTCGTCCGCGGGGTCCGGGTCGCGCTCGGGCATCGCCGGCTCGAACTCATGGCCCGCGCCTCGTGATCAGGGGCGACCCCACGCACTCGAAGAGCGGCGCGACGTGCGTGACGTCGCCCGTGATCACCGCGGTGAGGCGGGCGGCAAGCCGCCGCGAACGCCCTTGACCCGACCGGGTGTGATGCTAGTCTCGCCACGCGTACCAAACGATCGGTAGGTGCGCCGCCAACGACGTCTTCGCAGGTCGGGGGACCCAATGACGGCCACGCTCGAACCGCCGGACATCCTCTCGCCGGAGTTCGCCCGCGACCCGTACAGCGCCTACCGGCTGCTGCGCGACGAGTTCCCGCTCGTGTGGCACGAGGCCATGCAGACCTACGTGATCAGCCGCTACGAGGACGTGCAGCGGGCGTTCAAGGACCCGGTGTTCACGAGCGAGAACTACGCGTGGCAGCTCGAGCCCGTGCACGGGCGCACGATCCTGCAGATGGAGGGCCGCGAGCACTCCACGCACCGCTCGCTGGTGGCGCCCGCCTTCCGGGGCAAGGCACTCCAGGAGCAGTTCGGCCCCACCATCCGCCGCAACTCGCGCGACCTCGTCGACGCCTTCCGCGCCGACGGCCACGTCGACCTCGTCGACGCGTACGCGACGCGGTTCCCGATCAACGTCATCGTCGACATGCTCGGCCTGCCGCGGACCGATCACGACCGCTTCCACGCCTGGTACACGTCGATCATGGGGTTCCTGTCGAACCTCGCCGGCGACGAGGCCGTGATGGCGGAGGGCCTGCGCACCAAGGCCGAGTTCGAGGCCTACATGATCCCGCGCATCCGGGAGCGGCGGGAGCACCCGGGCGACGACCTGCTCTCCACGCTCTGCGCCGCCGAGATCGACGGCGAGTCGATGACCGACGAGGAGATCAAGGCCTTCTGCAGCCTGCTCCTCACCGCGGGCGGCGAGACCACGGACAAGGCGATCACCAGCCTGATGGCCGACCTCGTCGCGCACCCCGAGCAGCTGGACGCCGTCCGACGGGACCGGTCCCTCATCCCCGCCGCCTTCGCCGAGACGCTGCGCTGGTCACCGCCCGTCCACATGATCATGCGTCAGCCCTCGGAGGCCGTGGAGCTCTCGGGCGGGGTGGTGGAGGCCGGGCGCACGGTCACGTGCCTCATCGGCGCCGCCAACCGCGACGAGCGCCGCTTCGAGCGCCCCGAGGTCTTCGACGTCCTGCGCGCCGACCTCGACCACTCGCGCGCCTTCTCCGCCGCCGCCGACCACCTCGCGTTCTGCCTCGGCCGGCACTTCTGCGTCGGCGCGCTGCTCTCGCTGTTCGAGATCGAGGTCGGCATGAACGACCTGCTCGACGCGATGACCGACATCCGCTTCGCGGGCGGCGAGCCGCCGCCCGAGACCGGGGTGTTCACGCGGGCCCCCGGCCGCCTGCTCCTCGAGTTCACCCCCAGCTAGGAGGACACCCGTGCCCGTTCGTCCCCACATCGAGAACCTCCTCGGCAAGGCCTCCTGGGGCTACGACGAGGCCGACCCCGACCTCATCGCGTCCTGCTTCACCGAGGACGCCCGGATGAGCCTGCGCATCGGGCGCGACGGCCAGCTCGTCGGCCCCTTCGAGGGCCGCGAGGCCATCCGCAAGCTCCACGCCGACTCGATGGCCGCCCAGACCGACCAGCGCCGGCACAACCTGTCCAACCTCTGGTTCGAGAAGGAGAGCGACGACGAGGCGGTCGCGGTCACCAACCTGACGCTGCTCTCGATCGAGCACGGCACGGTCAAGGTGCTCTCCAGCGGCTGGTACCGCGACCAGCTGACCCACCGCGACGGCACGTGGCTGATCGCCGACCGGTACGTCTACCTGGACCTGCCCTACTGATGGTCAACATCGGTCGCATCCCCGAGAAGTGGGCGGCCCTGACCCCGCGCGGGGACGCCGTCGTCGACACCACCACCGAGCGCCGCACGAGCTGGGCCGAGCTCGACGAGCGCGTGCGGCGCCTGGCCAACGGGCTGCGCGGGCCGCGCCCCGACGGGCTGGCGCTGCAGCGCGGCGACCGCGTCGCCGTGCTCGCGAAGAACTCCACCGAGTTCCAGGAGATCTACTACGCCGCCGGGCGCGCGGGCCTGGTCGTGCAGCCGCTGAACTGGCGCCTCGGCGCGGGCGAGCTCGCGCGGATCGTCACCGACGGCGGGCCGCGGGCGATCGTCGTCGCGGGGGAGTGGGCCGAGGTCGGGCGCGAGCTCGGCGGGCTCGTCGACGTCGAGCACTGGCTCTCGTACGGGCCGGGCGGCGACGGCAGCTACGAGGACCTGCTCGCGGCGTCGTCGGACGACGAGCCAACCGACAGCGCGAGCGTCGGCGACGACGACCCCTTCTTCATCCTCTACACGGGCGGCACGACGGGGGCGTCGAAGGGCGCGCTGCACACCCACCGCAGCGCGTCGTTCGGGATGCTCAACCAGACCGTCGCCGAGCGCATCGTCCCGACCGACGTCTACATGCTGACCGGGCAGATGTACCACATCCCGGTCGTGCTCTCGATGAACTACATGCGCCACGGCTGCCCGCTCGTGCTGATGAACTTCGAGGCCAAGCGGTCGCTGGAGATCATCGAGGCGGAGCGCGTCTCGGCGTTCCTCGGGATCACCACAATGCTCAACTGGATGATGGCGGTCCCCGGGTTCTCCGGGTACGACATCGCGAGCCTGCGCAACATCCAGTACGGCGGCGGGCCGATGCCCTCGGCCGTCGTGAAGAACGCGCTGCAGGCCTTCCCGTGCACGCTCATCCAGGGCTACGGGCAGACCGAGGGCACGACGATGTGCTTCCTCTCCCAGGAGGACCACCACGCGGCGGTCAACGGGGTGCACCCCGAGCGGCTGCAGTCGTGCGGTCGCGAGGGGTTCGTGACGTCGGTGCGGATCGTCGACGTCGACGGCAACCCCGTGCCGACCGACGGCAGCACGGTCGGGCAGATCGTCGTGCGCTCCGAGGCCAACATGGCGGGCTACTGGAACCGGCCGGACCTCACCGCCGACACCCTGCGCGACGGCTGGATGTGGACCGGCGACCTCGCCACCTGGGACGCGGACCGCTACGTGTTCATCGTCGACCGCGCCAAGGACATGATCATCTCGGGCGGCGAGAACATCTACTCGGTCCAGGTCGAGGAGGCCGTCAACCACCACCCCTCGGTGCTCGAGTGCGCGGTGATCGGCGTGCCCGACGAGGAGTGGGGCGAGAGCGTCAAGGCGTTCGTCGTGCTCAAGCCGGACACGACCGCGACCGAGGCCGACATCGTCGAGACCGCCCGGGCGCACCTCGCGTCGTACCAGAAGCCGCGCTCGGTGGAGTTCGTCGACGCCCTGCCGAAGGCGCCCACCGGCAAGATCCTCAAACGCGACCTGCGCGCCCCGTACTGGGGCGAGCACGGGCGCGCTGTCTAGAACTGTCTGAGAGGGAACGACCATGACCGGACGCATGGAGGGCAAGGTCGTCCTCGTCACCGGGGCCGCCCGCGGGCAGGGCCGGGCCCACGCGGTCCGCCTCGCCCAGGAGGGCGCCGACGTCGTCGCCGTCGACCTCTGCGACGGCATCGACACGGTCGTCGGCAAGTACCCGCCGGCCACGCGCGAGGACCTCGACGAAACGGTCGCCCTGGTCGAGAAGCTGGACCGGCGGATCGTCGCCCGCGTCGCCGACGTACGCGACCAGGCCGCGCTCGACGCGGCGGTCGCCGACGGGATCGCGGAGCTGGGCCGGCTCGACGGCGTCGTCGCCAACGCCGGCATCGCGAGCTACGGGCGCGCGTGGGAGCTCGACGAGACCACGTGGCAGGACATGATCGACGTCAACCTCACCGGCGTCTGGCACACCGCGAAGGCGGCGATCCCGCAGCTCATCGAGGGCGGGGGCGGCGCGATGGTGTTCACGAGCTCGATCGGCGGGTTCAAGGGCATCCAGCAGGTCGGCCACTACGTGTCCGCCAAGCACGGAGTCGTCGGGCTCATGCGCAACCTCGCCAACGAGCTCGCGCCCTACCGCGTGCGCGTCAACACGGTGCACCCGACGAACGTCGACACGCACATGATCCAGAACCCGGGCACCTGGGGGATGTTCGCCCCCGGCGACCCGGAGCCCACGCAGGAGAAGGCCATCCCCGGCTTCACCTCGCTGAACGCGCTCGAGATCCCGTGGATCGAGTCGGTCGACGTCTCGAACGCGGTGCTGTTCCTGCTCTCCGACGAGGCTCGCTACATCACCGGCGCGACGCTGCCGGTCGATGCGGGCGCCGCGATCAAGTGACCAGGCCATCGACCGAACTGGGGAGACGACCATGAAGACCCGCGGAGCCCTCATCTGGGAGCCCGGCACGCGCTCGGGCTGGAGCGTCGAGGACATCGAGATCGACCCGCCCAAGGAGCACGAGGCGCTGATCAAGCTCGCGGCCTCGGGCATCTGCCACTCCGACGACCACATCGACACCGGCGACATCCCGCTGCCGTGGGCGCCGCTGCTCGGCGGGCACGAGGGGGCGGGCGTCGTCGAGGAGGTCGGGCCCGGCGTCACCTACGTGAAGCCCGGCGACCACGTCGTCATGTCGTTCCTGCCCTCGTGCGGGCGGTGCGCGATGTGCGTCAAGGGCAAGGGCAGCCTCTGCGAGCTGGCCGCGGGCGTGCTCTCCGGCGTCGCGCCCGACGGCACCCACCGCGTGCACGCGCGTGGCAAGGGCGTCGGCTGCATGTCCTACCTCGGCACCTTCAGCCCGTACGTCTGCGCCCCGCTCGACGCCGTGGTCAAGGTCCCCGAGGACATGCCGCTGGACAAGGCCGCGCTGATCGGGTGCGGGGTGCCCACCGGCTGGGGCTCGGCGGTGTACGCCGCGGAGATCCAGCTGGGCGACACCGTGGTGGTCGTCGGCACCGGCGGCGTCGGGATGAACGCGGTGCAGGGCGCCCGGCTCAAGGGCGCGCGGAACATCGTCGCCGTCGACCCGGTCTCCTTCAAGCGCGAGAAGGCCATGGAGTTCGGCGCGACGCACGCCGCGTCGGACTGGGCGGAGGCCCGGGAGATCGTCGACGCCCTGACGAACGGGCAGGGCGCCGAGCGCGTGATCCTCACCGTCGGCGTCGTCGAGGGCGACATGCTCGAGGAGGCGCAGCAGCTGGTGACGCGCGGCGGGGTGCTCGTCCTGACCGGGGTGTCGCCGGCGCTGCAGCGCGAGGTGAAGCTCGACATCTTCACCGTCGTGCTCTCGGGCAAGCGGATCCAGGGCTCGCTCTACGGGACGACGAACGCGCGCACCGACATCCCGCTGCTCGCTGACCTCTACCTGCGCGGCGAGCTGAAGCTCGACGAGCTGATCACGCGCACCTACTCGCTCGACGACATCAACCAGGCCTTCCGCGACATGCACGACGGCAAGAACGTGCGCGGCGTGATCGTCTACGACTGAGGAGCTGCTCCGATGCCCGACGCGAACGACCGCGCCGAGATCGTCCAGGCCACCCACCTCTACGCCCGGGGCCTCGACCGCTTCGACCCCAAGGAGGCCCTCTCCGCCTACACCGACGACGCCGTCTGGGACGCGACGGGCGTCGGCCTGGAGCGCTACGAGGGCCGCGAGCAGGTCCTCGCGTTCTTCGAGCGCGACGCCGGCTCGATGGCCGAGCAGTTCCACCTCATGACCAACCACGTCGTCGAGTTCGACGACGACGACCACGCGCACGGCACGAACTACGTGCTGGCCGAGGGGAGGACGACGACCGGGGCGTCGATCAAGGCGGCGGCACTCAACGTCGACACCTACCGGCGCACGGCGAGCGGGTGGAAGATCGCCAGCCGCGTGATCACGCCGTTGACGACCCCGCAGATGGAGGGGTTCGAGGCATGAGCTCCTCCGACGCCGACGAGGTCGTGCGCGCCTATCTCGACGCGGTCGGCGCGCTGGACCTCGAGGCGCTCGCGGACACGCTCGCCGACGACGTCGTCATGGACCTGCCCTACGCCCCGCCCGGCTTCCCGCGGCGGGTCGAGGGCAAGGCGGACGTCACCGCGTTCTTCGCCGGGATGCCGGCGATGATCACGCCGCTGCGCTTCCACGACTACCGGCTCGACGCGCTGGCCGACGACCCGGGCTCGATCGTCGCGCAGTACGCCAGCGACGCCCGCATCCTCGCCACCGACCGGCCGTACCGGAACTCCTACATCGCGCGGTTCCGGGTGCGCGGCGGCGCGATCACGTGGTTCGCCGAGTACTTCGACCCCGTCACGCTCGTCGAGGCGCTCGGCGGCACGGTGACGATGCCGGGGCAGGAGGTCCCGACGTGAGGGTGCTCCGCACCCTGCCGCAGCTGCTCGACGACGCGGTGGCGCGGTCGCCGACGCGGGAGGTCGCGTTCCCGGCGGAGCGCGCGAGCTGGCCCTCCCTGCGGGGTACCGCCCGGGCCTGGGCGGCGGGCCTGCACGCGCGCGGGGTGCGGCGCGGCGACCGGGTGCTGCTCGTCCTGCCGAGCGGGCTCGACGCCGTCGCCGGCATCGTCGGGGCGACGATGCTCGGCGCGATCCCGACGCCGGTGAACCCGCGGGGCACCGCGGACGAGACCGCGTGGCTGCGCGGGGACGCCGAGCCCGCCGTCGTCGTCGCGTCGCCGGAGCTGCTGTCCCTCGCGGGGCCGGGCGCGGTCACGCCGGACGAGATCGCCGGGAACGGCGACGTCCCCGACGTCGCCGTCACTCCCGACGACCCGATGATCCTGCTCTACACGTCGGGCACGACGTCGCGCCCGCGCGGCTGCGTGCACACCCACGGCGCGTACACGGCACTGGGCGAGAACCTCGTCGAGCGGCTGCGGCTGACGCCCGACGACCGGTTCTGGACGCCGCTGCCGCTGCACCACTGCGGCGGGATCGACCTGCTCACGGGCTCGCTCGCCGCCGGCTGCACGCTCGTGCACGTCGGGGCGTTCACGCCGGACACCGCCTGGCGCCAGCTCGTCGACGAGCGCGCGAGCGTCGCGTTCCCGGCGTTCGACACGATCTGGCTGCCGGTGCTCGACCACCCGGCCTACGACCCGGCGCTCGTGCCCGACCTGCGCACCGTGATCAACGTCGGGCCGGCCGAGCGGATGGCCGCGATGCAGGCGCGGATGCCCGGGTCTGTCCAGATCTCGTGCCTCGGTGGCACCGAGTCAGCCGGGTTCTGCTGCGTGGGGTCGGTCGACGACCCGCCCGAGGCCCGCGCGGGCACGAGCGGCGTGCCGCTGCGGGACATGGAGGCGACGGTCCGCGATCCGGAGACCGGACGCGAGTGCGGGCCGGGCGAGATCGGGGAGTTCCTGCACCGCGGGGTCTCGCGGATGGCGTACTACCACGGCGACCCGGAGACCACGGCCGAGCGGATCGACGCCGAGGGCTGGTTCCACACCGGCGACCTGGTGCGCCGCGACGCCGCCGGGCGGTTCACGTTCGTCAGCAGGCTCAAGGACATGCTCAAGGTCGGCGGGGAGAACGTCGCCGCGGCGGAGGTCGAGGGCCGGCTCGCCGAGCACCCGGCGGTCGGCGTGGTGGCGGTGGTCGGCGCGCCCGACGCGCGGCTCGGCGAGGTGGCCGCGGCGTACGTCGAGCTGGCGCCGGCGTTCCGGGACGCGGACACCGACGCGCTGGGCCGCGAGCTCCTCGACCACTGCCTGGCGACGCTCGCGACGTTCAAGGCCCCGCGCTACCTCGAGTTCGTCGACGCGTGGCCGATGTCGGGCACCAAGGTGCAGAAAGGGGTGCTGCGCGAGCGGATCGCCGCCGACCTCGCCGCGCGGGGCGTGACCGAGGCGCCGCGGATGTCGCGGCGTCACCTGACGGCGGGGTAAGCTGCGCGGCGCGTACCTACCGACCGTATGGTGGTCAGGCGGGAGACGAAGCTTGCGGAGCTCGACCCGTGGTGGAGAGCGAACACCAGGAGCAGAGCACATGGCACAGGACCGCCGCCCGGCCGGGCGCAGCGAGCGCCGGGCCGCCGGGGAGCGCAAGCCCCGGGAGGAGCGCTGGGCCCAGCTCCTCGAGGTGGCCACCCAGATGTTCTACGAGAAGGGCTACGACGGCGCCTCCCTGCAGGACATCGCCGACCGCCTCGGCATGCTCAAGGGCAGCCTGTACTACTACATCCAGTCCAAGGAGGACCTGCTCTTCGAGGTGATCAGCGAGGTCCACCGCGAGGGCTTCGCCGTGGTCTCCTCCGCCTCGCAGGGCCCCGGCGACCCCCTGGACCGCCTCGAGCGCACCATCCGCGCCCACGTCGAGCACGCGTGCCGCAACCTCGTGCCGACCGCCGTGTTCCTCCACGAGCTCGAGTCGCTGCCCACCGCCCGCCGCGAGGAGATCCTCGGCAGCGGCCACGCCTACCAGGGCGTGTTCCGCGACCTCGTCGCCGAGGCGCAGCGCGACGGCCTCGCCCGCCCCGACGTCGACCCGCGCGTCGCCGGGCTGTCGATCCTCGGGTCGACGAACTGGGTCTACCGCTGGTTCCGCGCCGACGGCCCCTCGACGCCCGAGGAGATCGGCGTCCAGCTCGCCGCGATGGCCGTGCACGGCGTCGCGACGGCCGAGGTCCTCGCCGCCCGCGGCGCCGTGGTCGGCGCGTAGGGAGCAGCGAACGGCCTGTTCGCTGCTTCTCCGCGCGCTAAGTCCGCGTTGATCATGGCGCGCCCATCACCACCAGCGCGCTCCCCGCCGTCACGCGGTCGCCGGGCGCCACGTGCACGGCGTCGACGCGTGCCGCGTGCGGCGCGCGCACGGGCAGCTCCATCTTCATCGCCTCGAGCACGACGAGGACCGCGCCGGCGGCCACGTCGTCGCCCGCCTTCACCGCGACGTCGACGACGGTGGCGTCCATCGGCGCGACGGGGTCGCCGGTGGCCGCGGCGGCGGACGGGGCGTCGGCCGACGGGGCCGCGGCCTCGGTGACGACGGCGTCGCCCCGGTGGCGCGGGACGCGCAGGGTCAGCGGGCCGCGGTCGGTGGCGAGGCGGATCGAGCGTGTCGTGGAGGCCGCGGCCGCGGGCGAGGCGGGCGTCGGCGACGGTGCCCAGTCCCGCTCCACGCTGCCGGTGTCGTGGGCCACGGCCGCGTACTCGGGGCGGTCGAGCACCGTGCGCAGGTACGACGCCGTGGTGGGCACGCCGGCGACCACGAGGTCGTCGAGCCCGCCGGCGAGACGGGTCACCGCCGTCGCGCGGTCGGGGCCCCAGGCGAGGACCTTGCCGAGCAGCGAGTCGTAGTCGCGGGGCACGGTGTCGCCGGCCTCGACGCCGAGGTCGGCGCGGACCCAAGGCCCGGTCGGGACCCGGAGGTCGCTGATCCGCCCGGGGGACGGCACGAACCCCGCCCCCGGGTCCTCGGCGGCGATGCGGGCCTGGATCGCGTGGCCGCGCACCTCGACGGTGCCGAGGACGTCGTGCAGCGTCTCCCCGGCCGCGAGCCGGAGCTGGGCGACGACGAGGTCGACGCCCGTGACCAGCTCGGTGACGCCGTGCTCGACCTGCAGCCGGGTGTTCATCTCGAGGAACGCGGGCGCGCCGGTGTCGCGGTCGAGCAGGAACTCGACGGTGCCCGCCCCCCGGTACCCGACGCCGTCCGCGAGGCGACGTGCCGCCGCGTGGAGCTCGTCGCGGACGGGCAGGTCCGGCGCCGGGGCCTCCTCGAGCAGTTTCTGGTGGCGGCGCTGCACGGTGCAGTCGCGGTCGCCGAGGACGGCCACCGCGCCGTGGTGGTCGGCGAGCACCTGCACCTCGACGTGGCGCGCGCGGGCGACGTGGCGCTCGAGGAACACCTCGCCGCGCCCGAACGCCGCGGCCGCCTCGCGCCCGGCGGCGGCCAGGGCGTCGTCGAGGTCGGCGGGCCCGGCGACGACGCGCATGCCCCGCCCGCCGCCGCCGTGCGCGGCCTTGACCAGGAGCGGGAAGCCGATCTCGGCGGCGGCGGCGCGCGCGAGATCGGCCTCCACCGGCCCGTCGCTCCCGGGAAGCACCGGCACCCCGGCCTCGCGCGCCAGCGCCCGCGCGCGCACCTTGTCGCCCATCGCCGCGACGACGTCGGCCGGCGGGCCCACGAACACCAGCCCGGCCTCGACCACCGCCCGCGCGAACCCGGCGTCCTCGGCGAGCAGGCCGTAGCCGGGGTGCACCGCCCCGACCCCGCCGTCGAGCGCCGCGCGCACGACGGCGTCGACGTCCAGGTAGGAGGCCACGGGCACGGCGTCGTCGGCGACGCGCACCGCCAGCGACCCGGCGTCGACGTCGGTGTGCACCACGATCGAGCGCAGCCCCAGTTCGCGGCAGGCGCGCACGATCCGGACGGCCACCTCACCCCGGTTGGCGACGAGGACGGAGCCGAGCATGGCGACCTCCCGAGAACTCATCTACCAAACGGCCGGATGGTAGATTACCGTCGCCGCGAGAGCCACGTCACGTCATGCGGGAGGCCATCGTGCCGGTCGAGCACGCCGGGGGGCGCGCGAACGGCGTGTCCACCTCACGCGCGGGCATGGACGCCGCGCACGCCGAGCTCGACCGCCGCCGCGCCGCCGCCGAGGCCATGGGCGGCGAGCAGGCGATCGCGCGGCACCACGCGTCGGGCCGGATGACGGTGCGCGAGCGGGTCGCGCGGCTCGTGGACGCGGGGACCTGGTTCGAGATCGGGGCGCTCGCCGAGCCGGAGATCCGGCGCGAGAAGCCGGTGCCCGGTGACGCCGTCGTCACCGGGTTCGGCACGCTCGACGGGCGCCGGGTCGGCGTGATCGGCATCGACGCGACGGCCGTCGCCGGGACCACCGCGCCGATCAGCATGCGCAAGCAGGGCCGCCTCATCGAGCACGCCCAGCGCGGCGGGTTCCCGCTGGTGCTGCTCTGCGACGCCGACGGCGGCCGCATGCCCGACGTCATGGGCTGGCGGTTCTCCGGCCTGCCCCTGGACTTCACGAGCTTCCTCGGCGCCACCGACGGCTCGCCCGCGGTCCCGCGCGCGGCCGCCGTGCTCGGCCCGAGCTACGGCGACTCGGCCCTGCACGCCGCCACGGCGCACTACGTCGTCATGACCCGCGGGTCGTCGGTGGCCCTGTCGGGGCCGTCGGTGGTCGAGCCCGCGATCGGCGAGCGCGTGTCCGACGACGAGCTCGGCGGCCCCGAGGCCGCGACGGCCGCCGGCAACGCGCACCTCGTCGTCGACACCGAGCGCGACGCGCTCGCCGCGCTCGGCGCGTTCCTGTCGTACCTGCCGTCCAACGCCGCGCTGCCCGCCCCGGTGAGCGACTCCGTGGCGCCCGCCCGCACCGACCTCGCCGACGTCGTGCCCACCGGCGCCCGCGCGGGCTACGACATGCGCGAGGTGATCGCCGGCGTCGCCGACGCCGAGTCGGTGCTGCCATGGGCGGACGGGTGGGGCCCGAGCCTGCTGTGCGCGCTCGCCCGGATCGAGGGCCGGCCGGTGGGGATCGTCGCCAACCAGCCCCTGGTCCGCGCCGGCGCGCTCGACCCCGAGTCGCTGGCCAAGGAGCACGACTTCGTCGACCTCTGCGACACCTTCGGGCTGCCGCTCGTGTTCCTGCACGACGTGCCGGGCCTGATGATCGGCAGCCAGGCCGAGCGCGCCGGCATCCTGCACGCCTACGAGCGCACGGTCTCGCGCATCGCCCGGGCCACGGTCCCGCGCGTCGGCGTCGTGCTGCGCAAGGCCTACGGCGGCGGGCACTTCGCCATGGGCGGGCGCCCCACCCGGCCGGACTTCCTCTACGCCTGGCCCACCGCCGAGATGGGGTTCATGGCGCCCGAGACCGGCATCCGCACCGTGCACCGCCGCGCGCTCGACCGCCTGCTCGAGGACGAGGGCCCGGAGGCCCGCGACGCCCGCGCCGCCGAGCTGACCGCCGAGTGGGTCGCCGAGTCCGAGCCGTGGGAGGCCGCCGCGCACCTCTCGCTCGACGACGTCATCGCGCCGGCGTCCACCCGGCACGTGATCGCCACCAGCATCGAGATCGCGTGGGGCGAGCGGCCGCACCGGACGGGAGCTCGGCCATGACGGAGTACACCGAGATCACCGTGAAAGACGACGGCCCGGTCGCGGTGATCCACCTCGACCGGCCCGAGAAGCTCAACGCGCTCACCGAGGCGTTCTGGCCGCAGATGCGCGACGCGCTCGCGCGGCTCGAGGCGTCGGGGACGACGCGCGCCGTGGTGCTCACCGGCGCCGGCGACAAGGCGTTCTCCGCGGGCGGTGACATCGCCGGGTTCGGCGAGCTGGACGGCACCGCGGCCAAGCGGGCGTTCCAGGCCGACTGCCTGCGGACGTTCGCGGCGATCGAGGAGTCGCCGTTGCCGGTGATCGCCGCGGTCAACGGCTACGCCTTCGGCGGCGGCTGCGAGCTGGCGCTGGCGTGCGACCTGGTGATCGCCTCCGAGCGGGCGGCGTTCGCCATGCCCGAGAGCGGGATCGGCCTCGTCCCGGGCTTCGGCGTGCTGCGCGGACCGGCGGTGATGGGCCGGCACTGGACGAAGTGGATGGTGCTCGCGGGCGAGCGGCTCGACGCCGCGACCGCCGAGCGCGTCGGCCTCGTGCAGAAGGTGACGGCCCACGACGCGCTGCTCGACGAGGCCGTCGCCCTGGGGCAGCGGATCGCCCGCGCGGCGCCGCTGGCCGTGCGCGTCGGCAAGACGATGATCAACCGCGGCGTCGACCGCGGCGAGACCGGCTACTCGCTCGAGGCGGTGACCATGCTGCAGGAGACCGCCGACACCGCCGAGGGGATCGCGGCGTTCACCGAGAAGCGGCCGCCGCGGTTCGAGGGTCGCTGACATGGAGACGGAGCATCCAGACGAGCACGCCGATAGGGGAGCTCGACGATCGACACAGCCCGATCCGTTCGTGGCGCTCATGCGCCGCTACGTCGTCGACTACACCAACTCCCACGACCTCGCGGTCTGCGACGAGATCATGGAGCCCGACTACGTGCTGCGCATGGGCCCGCACGAGGTCGCCGGCCGCGACGAGGCCTACAAGCCCGCGACGCGGCGCCAGCTCGAGCAGTTCCCGGGCCTCGGGCTCACCGTCCACGACGTCGTCAGCAACGGTGAGCGCCTCGCCCTGCTGTTCTCCGAGCACGGCGCCTCGGTGCGCCACGACGGCGCGCCGGCCGCCTGGCGCGGCATCGGGCTCTACGCGTGGAACGGCACCCGCCTGACCGCCAACCGCGTCGAGCAGGACTACCTGGCCCGCCGCCGCCAGCTCGCCGACGGCATTCCGGACACGGTGCCGTCGCCGGCCCTCGCGCCGTGGGACACCGTCGCCCGCGAGCCCGACGCCGCCGTCGAGAAGGTCGCCGCCGCGTGGGCCGATCAGGGGGCGCCGGCGGTCGGTGACGTGGTGCTGGACGACGGGCGGGACCCCGACCCGTTGATCGACATCGACGACGTCGTCGTCGACGACCTGTTCACCGCCGGCGACCGGGCCGCGGTGCACGTGACCGTGCACGGCCGGTTCCGGGGCGGGCTGGACGGCTGTGACCAGCAGGTCGGTGCCCCGGCGACCCTGCACGCCGCCGCGCTCGTCACCGTCGCCGACGGGCACGTGGTCGCCGGCCAGGTGGTCCGCGACCGCCTGGGGCTCGCGAAGGCGCTGCGATGACGCGCGTCGGGCTGTACCTCGACCTGCGCATCCCGCCCGGCACGCGCGGCGCCGACGTCTACGCGCGCACGCTCGACCGCGTCGCCGACGCCGAGCGCCGCGGGCTCGAGGCCGCGTGGGTCACCGAGCACCACGGGTTCGCCGACGGCTACCTGCCCGCCCCGTTGACCGCGACCGCGGCGATCGCCGCGCGGACCCGGACCCTGCGTGTCGGCACGGCCGTGGTGATCGGGCCGATGCTCCCGGCGGAGACGCTCGCCGAGCAGGCCGCGGTCGTCGACCTGATCTCCGGCGGACGGCTCGAGCTCGGCGTCGGCGCGGGCTGGAGCGCCGCCGAGTTCGCGCGGGTCGGCGCCGACCACCGCGCCCGCTACACGACGCTCGAGGACCAGCTGCGCCGGCTGCCCGGGCTCTGGGCCGACGGCACCGTCACCCCCGCGCCGGTGCAGGACCCGCTGCCGACGTGGGTCGGCGCGCGCGGCCCGCGCGGCGCGCGCCTCGCCGGGCGCGTCGGCGCCGGGCTGCTGTGGCTCGACCCGGCCCTGGTCGACCCGTACCTCGAGGGGCTGGGTGGTCGCGAGGGCCGCCTCGGCGGGCTCGTCAACGTCCTGCTCGCCGACGACCCGGACGCCGCGAAGGAGGAGGTCCGTGCGGCCGCGCGCCGCAACCGCGCGTCGTACTCCGGCAACGACGACGCCGCAGCCACGAAGGGCGACACCACCTTCCCGAGACTGCGCGTCCTCACCGCCGACGACGCCGTGGCCGCGATCCGCGAGCAGCTGGCGCCGCTGGCCGCGCGGCTCCCCGTCACCGACGTCTTCTGCTTCGCCGACCTCGGCGGGCTGCCCGCGGACGTCGTCGACCGCCACCTCGAGCTGGTCACCGACGTGCTGCGGCCCGGACTCGAGCTCGCCCCCGTCGGAGGTGCGCCATGACCCTCGAGCTCCCCGACGACCTCCTCACCCCCGAGGCCGTCCGCGACCCCGACGCCGCCGCCGCGGTGCTGCGCGCGCACGACCCCGTGCACTGGAGCCCGGCGCACCGCGCGTGGCTGGTCACGCGCTTCGACGACGTCGTCGCCGCGTTCCGCAACCCGGCACTGTCGTCGGACCGGGTGCGACCCGTCATGCAGCGCCGCACGCAGCCCGCGGACGCGACGCACCGGGTCCTCGGGCTCATCAGCGAGTGGATGGTCGTCACCGACCCGCCCGCGCACACCCGCCTGCGGCGCCTGGCCGGGGCGGCGTTCAAGCAGCAGCAGATCGCCGCCATGGAGGACCGGATCCAGGCCCTCGTCGACGAGCTGGTGGACGCGTTCCTGGCGGACGACGGCACCGACCTCGTCGCCGGCGTCGCCTACCCGCTGCCCGCCATCGTCATCGCCGAGATGCTCGGCGCGCCGCCGCGGGACCGCGACCGCTTCCGCGAGTGGTCCGACGAGCTCGCCCTCGTGGCGTTCGGCGCCGGTGGCGACGCGCGCCCCGACCGCCACGAGCGGGCCCTGCGCGGGCTCGAGGAGATGGCGGGCTACTTCCGCGAGCTGGTCGCGCACCGCCGTCACGACCCGGGCGGCGACATGCTCTCGGCGATGATCAGTGACGGCACCGAGCAGGACGGGCTCTCCGACGACGAGCTCGTCGGCATGTGCGCGCTGCTGCTGTTCGCCGGCCACGAGACGACGACCAACGCCATCGCCAACGCCGTCCGCCTGCTCACCGCCGACCCCGCGCTGCGCGACCGCGTGCGCGACGACCCGGCGCTGGTCAACCCGGCCGTCGAGGAGGCGCTGCGGCTCGTGGGGCCGATCAAGGTGCTGGTGCGCTGGGTCGTCGAGGACCACGAGCTGCGGGGGCACACGATCCGCCAGGGCGAGCGCGTCTACCTGCTGCTCTGCGGCGCCAACCGCGACCCCGAGCGCTTCGCCGACCCGGACACGGTCGACCTCGCCCGCGAGCGCGCCACCCACATCGCGTTCGGGCGCGGCATCCACGCCTGCATCGGCGCCCAGCTCGCGCGCATCGAGACCCGCATCGCCGTCGGCACGCTGCTGCGCCGGCTGCCGGGGCTGCGCGTCGAGGGCGACCCCGAGTACCTGCCGACGATCGCCTCGCGCGCGCAGACGTCGTTGCCGGTGACCCACGACGGCGTGCCGGCCGGGACGACGCGATGAGACCCCGCGTCACGACCCTGCACGAGCTCGTCGACGAGTCCGCCGCGCTCGACCCGGACGCCGAGGCCCTGGTCTTCGCCGACGGCGAGCGGCTGACCGTCGGCGCGCTCGCCGACCGGTCGGTGCGCCACGCCGCCGCGCTGCTCGCGCTCGGGGTGACCGCGGGCGACCGGGTGGCGCTGCTCCTGCCCGCCTCCGCCGACCTGGTCGCGCTCCTGCTCGCCGTGACGCGGGTCGGGGCGGTGGCCGTGCCCGTCAACGCCCGCTACCGCCCCGACGAGGTGCGCCACGTCGTCGTGCACTCCGGCGCCGCGCTCGTCGTCACCGCGCCCCCGAGCACCCCCGGCGCGCCGGACCTTGACGACCTCGCGCGCCGGGCCGTCGCCGCGGGCCCGACGCCGGAGCTGCGGGCGGTGGCCACCCTGGCGGAGCTCGGCGACCACGACACGGCGCCGGTGGCCGACGCCCAGGCCGGCACCCGCGTCCGCGACGCCGCCGTGCTCGTCTACACGTCCGGCACGACCGCGGCGCCGAAGGGCGCGCTGCTCTCCCACGAGGCGCTCGTGCGGCTCGCGGCCGGGATCGCCGAGCGGATGGCGCTCACGCCCGCCGACCGCATCTGGACCGCGATCCCGCTCTTCCACGGCGGCGGCATCACGTTCGCGCTGTCGGCCCTGACCGCCCGCGCCGCGTTCGTCCACCCCGGCTTCTTCGACCCGACGACGACGCCGGCCCTGCTGGAGTCCGAGCGGATCACGGTCGCGCTCGCGGCGTTCGAGACGATCTGGATGCCGGTGCTGGACCGCCCCGACTTCCCCGACCGGGACCTGCAGCGGATCCGGCTCGTCATGGCGGTTGGGGTGCCCGAGCGGCTGCGGACGATGGCCGACCGCGTCCCGCAGGCGGCCCACGTCTCGTGCGTCGCGATGACCGAGTCGTCGGCGTTCCTCGCCCTCGGTCGCCTCGACGACCCGCTCGACGCCCGCCTGACCACCGGTGGCCACCCGATGCCGGGCATGCGCGTGCGCGTGGTCGACCCGGAGACCGGGCGCGACCTCCCGCCCGACACCCCGGGCGAGCTGCTGTTCCGGGGGCCGACCGCGTTCGACGGCTACTTCCGCGACCCCGAGGCCACCGCCGCGACGATCGACGCCCAAGGCTGGGTGCACACCGGCGACGTCGTCACGGTCGACGCCGACGGCCGCGTCACGTTCCGCACGCGCCTCAAGGACATGCTCAAGGTCGGCGGCGAGAACGTGTCGGCCGCCGAGATCGAGAACCACCTGCTCACCCACCCCGCGGTGGGCGTCGTCGCGGTCGTCGCCGCGCCGGACGCCCGCTACGTCGAGGTGCCCGCCGCGTTCGTCCAGCTCGCGCCCGGCGCGACCGCGACCGCCGAGGAGCTGATCGCCCACTGCGTCGGGCGGATCGCGAGCTTCCGCGTGCCGCGCTACGTGCGCTTCGTCGAGGCGTGGCCGATGTCGGGCACCAAGATCCGCAAGGTCGAGCTGCGAGGCCGGATCGCCGAGGAGCTCGCGGCCGCGGGGATCACCGAGGCGCCGCGGGTGGGCGCGTGACGACGGTCCCGGCCCCCGAGGAGCTCGCCGGCCGGCGGCTGCCCGGCGGCACGTGCCGCGTCGAGGGCTACGAGAGCCTGCTGATGCACGACGCGGTGCGGGCCCCGCGCGCGGCGCACCCGCACCCGATCTGGGCGTTCCTCGCGCCGCAGCGGGGGATGGGGTGCTCGCTCGGGGAGCTGTTCGAGAGCTTCGGCTGCGCGCTCGACGAGGGGCCGCTGCTGGGGCGGTTCGGCGCGCGGTTCGCCGGCCCGCTGGTGCTCGACGTCGAGCACGAGGTGCGGGGCGGCATCACCGGCGTCCGGCGCCGGCGGGGACGCGTGCTGGGGGTCGTCGACGAGGTCGAGATGGTGCTCGACCTGCTGCGCGACGGCGCCCCGGTGCTCACCGCGACCTACGGGTTCCTGCTGCCGCGACCGGGGATCACCGACGCGCCGGCGGCGTCCGGGACGCGCGAGAACGTCCCCGAGAGCACCGAGCACCTCGGACCGTCGATCACCGTCCGCGCCGACGAGATGAAGCTGATGGCGCTCCTGCTGCGCGACCCCAACCCGATCCACCTCGACCCGGACGCCGCGGCCGCCGCGGGCCTCGGCCGCGCGTGCGTCAACCAGGGCCCCGCGAACCTCGCCTACGCGCTGACCCACCTCACCGCGCGGGCCCCGGGCGCGACGCTCACGGCGTTCGACGCCCGCTTCCGCGCGACGGTCGTGGCCGGCGACGTCGTCACCCCGGTCGCGCGCGACGACGGCCGGTTCGCGCTGCGCCACGCCGACGGCCGGGACGCGGTGACCGGCACCGCGGAGTTCTGAGCACAGGGAGGTCCGGCATGGGACGGGTCGAGGGCAAGGTCGCCCTGATCACCGGGGCCGCGCGCGGCCAGGGACGCTCGCACGCGCTGCGGCTCGCCGAGGAGGGCGCCGACGTCGTGCTCGTCGACGCGTGCGCCCCGATCCCCAGCGCACCGATCGACATGCCGCGCGAGGACGACCTCGACCGCGTCGCCGAGAAGGTCCGCGCGGCGGGGCGGCGCGCGGTCGCCCACGTCGTCGACGTGCGGGACACCGGCGGGCTCGCGAAGGTCGTCGACGACGCCGTCGGCACCCTGGGGCGCCTCGACATCGTCTGCGCCAACGCGGGCATCTTCCCGACCGCGCCCGCCGTGGCGACCGACGACGCGCTGTGGGACGAGACCATCGCGATCAATCTGACCGGCGTCTTCCGCACCGTCCGCGCCGCCGTCCCGCCCATGATCGACCGGGGCGAGGGCGGCTCGGTGATCCTCACCAGCTCGACCGCCGGGCTCAAGGGCGTGCCGAACACCGTCGCCTACGCCGCGGCGAAGCACGGCGTCGTCGGGGTCATGCGCGTGCTGGCGAACGAGCTGGCCCGCCACCGCATCCGCGTGAACTCGGTGCACCCCACCGGCGTCGACACCGCGATGATCCGCAACGAGGCGACCTACAAGCTCATGGTGCCCGGCGAGGAGCACCCGACCGTCGAGCAGGCCGAGCCGGTGTTCCGGTCGATCAACGCGCTGCCGGTGCCGTGGGTCGACGCCGCGGACGTCAGCAACGCCGTGCTCTGGCTCGCGTCCGACGAGTCCCGCTACGTCACCGGCGTGACGCTGCCCGTGGACGCCGGCGCGACGGGGAAGTGAGCTTGCGCAACGTTGTGATCAGGACCACGCCGATCTAGACTACCGATCGTTTGGTAGCGACGAGCGGAGGCTCATGGCTCTCGACGACGCGAGCACGGCACTGCTGACCCAGCTCGGCGAGAGCGGCCTTCCGCCGATCAGCGACATGACCCCGGACGAGGCCCGCAAGCTCGGCCCGGCACTGGCCGAGATGTACGGGCCGGGCCCGGACGTCGAGCTCGTCGTGGAGCCCGCGGACGCCCCGGTGCCGATGCGGGTGATCGTTCCCGAGGGCACGGCGCGTGGCGTCGTCGTCTACTTCCACGGCGGCGGCTGGGTGATCGGGGCGCTCGACGAGTTCGAGACGCTCGGCCGGACCCTCGCCGTGCGCACCGGGTGCGTGGTGGTGCTCGTCGACTACCGGCTCGCGCCCGAGCACCGGTACCCGGCGGCGGTCGACGACGCGTGGACCGCGCTGCGCTGGGTCGACGAGCACGTCGAGACGCTCGCGGGTGCCAGGGTGCCGATCATCGCCGCCGGCGACTCGGCGGGTGGCAACCTCACCGCGATCGTCGCCCGGCGCGCCCGTGACGCGGGCGGGCCGGCCCTCGCCGCGCAGGTGCTGGTCTATCCCGTCACGGACGCGAACGTCGACCGGCCGTCGTACACCGACCCCGCCAACCAGCTCATCGTCAGCCGCGCCGCCATGATCTGGTTCTGGGGCCACTACGTCCCGGACCCCGCGGCGCGCAGCGAGCCCGACGCCTCGCCCCTGCGCGCCGACGACCTCGGCGGGCTGCCCCCGGCGGCCGTCCTGCTCGCCGAGCACGACCCGCTGCGCGACGAGGGCGAGGCCTACGCGCGCCGGCTGGCCGAGGCCGGCAACGCCGTCGAGACCCTGCTCGTCCCCGGGCAGATGCACGGCTTCTTCACTCTGCTCACCCTGCCCGGCGCCGCCGTGGGGATGGACTTCGTCGTCGAGGAGATCGCGAAGCACCTCACGTCGTCGCACTGAGTCCGCCACCGGAGGTGCCCGTGACCGCCCCTGCCACCGCCACTCCCGCCCGCCGCGTCGACGCCCTCGTCGTCGGCGCCGGCCTGTTCGGGCTCTACATGCTCCACCGGTTCCGCGGCCTCGGCCTGGACACCGTCGTCCTCGAGGCCGGCGAGGACATCGGGGGCACGTGGTTCTGGAACCGCTACCCCGGCGCCCGCTGCGACGTGGAGAGCATGGAGTACTCGTACTCGTTCTCCACCGAGCTCGAGCAGGAGTGGGACTGGACCGAGAAGTACCCGACGCAGCCGGAGATCCTGCGCTACATCCACCACGTCGCCGACCGCTTCGGCCTGCACGACGGGGTCCGCCTGGGCACGCGCGTGGCGTCGGCGCACTTCCGCGACGCCGACGGGCGGTGGACGGTCACCACGGAGTCGGGCGACCGGTACGACACCGAGCAGCTGGTGATGGCCACCGGGTGCCTGTCGACCTCCAAGCTCCCCGAGATCCCGGGCGTCGAGCGCTTCGCCGGCCGCACGTTCCACACCGCGCACTGGCCCCACGAGAAGGTGGACTTCACCGGCCGGCGGGTCGCGGTGATCGGTACCGGGTCGTCGGGGATCCAGGCGATCCCGCTGATCGCGGAGGAGGCCGCGGACCTCACGGTGTTCCAGCGGACCGCCAACTTCAGCATGCCGGCCAACAACGCCCCGCTCTCCGACGAGGCGCAGGCGGAGCGCAAGCGGGGCTACCGCGAGCACCGGGAGGCCGCCCGCACGTCCGGCTTCGGCGTCCCCGTGGAGGAGGCGACGCAGTCGGCGCTCGAGGTCGACCCCGCGGAGCGCCACGCGAAGTACGAGTCGGTGTGGGGCCGCAACCTCGTGGGGCTCCTGGCCTCCTACACCGACAGCATCGTCGACGCCGACGCCAACGAGACGGCCGCGGAGTTCGTGCGCGAGAAGATCCGGGAGATCGTCGACGACCCGGAGGTCGCCGAGACGCTCAGCCCGCGCGACCACCCGTTCGGCACCAAGCGGCCGTGCCTCGACAGCGGGTACTACGCGACGTTCAACCGCGAGACGGTGCACCTCGTCGACCTCAAGAAGACGCCGCTGGCCGAGATCACCGAGACCGGGATCCGCACGTCGGACGCCGAGTACGCGGTGGACGACATCGTCTTCGCCACCGGCTTCGACGCGATGACGGGCAGCCTCGGCGCCATCGACATCCGGGGCCGGGCGGGCCTGCCGCTGGCCGACAAGTGGGCGGACGGGCCGGTCACCCACCTCGGGCTTCAGGTCGCCGGGTTCCCGAACCTGTACACGATCACGGGGCCGGGGAGCCCGTCGGTGCTGTCGAACATGATGGTGTCGATCGAGCAGCACGTGGACTTCGTCGCCGACGCCGTCGCGCACGCCCACGCCCGCGGCGACACCGTCGTCGAGTCCACCGAGGACGCCGAGCGGGGCTGGACCGACCACGTCCGCGAGGTCGGCGACTACACGCTCTACCCGCGCGCGAACTCCTGGTACATGGGCTCGAACGTGCCCGGCAAGCCGCGGGTGTTCATGGCCTACATCGGCGGCGTCGGGAACTACCGGGCGCACTGCGACCAGCTCGCCGCGTCCGGCTACCCGGGGTTCGCCTTCTCGGCGCCCTAGTGTCCGCCGAGGTCGACGACGAGCGCGGCGACCTCGCGCAGCTTGATGTTGTGGTTCTGCGAGAGGCGGCGCAGCAGCGCGAACGCCTCGTCGTTGCTCTTGCCGCGTGCCATGAGCAGGCCCTTCGCCTGCTCGATGACCGCGCGCGACTCCAGCGCGGTGCGCAGCTCCTCGGTCAGCTTGGCCATCGCGGTCTGGCGGGCGAGGGCGGCGAGCGCCGTGGAGGCGAGGTCGGCGGCGAGCCGCGCGACCGGGCGCACGACGCCCAGGTCGGCGTCGGGGTCGGTGGCGTAGAGGTTGAGGGTGCCGAGCACCTCGTCGCCGGCCGAGAGCGGCAGGACGAGGCAGGAGCGCACGCCGAGCTCGGCCGCGCACGTGGCGTACGGCGGCCAGGCGCGGCCCGCGGCGTCGTCCACCTGGACCGGGCGGCGCTCGCGCAGCGCGAGGGGCACGGGGCCGACGCCGGCGGCGTACTGGACGTCCTCGAGGGCGGTGAAGCGCGCGGCGTCGCGGCGCACCGACCGCGGCACGCCGGCGCGCAGGAGCGTCACGCCGGGCCCGGCGACGCCCGGGAGGCCGGGCAGGGCCTGCTCGACGGCGGTCCACACGAGCTCGTCGGCGGCGTCGGGCGTGGCGCTCGGCGGGGCCTCCGCGAGCCGGCCGAGGACGCCCGCGACGGCGTTGAGACCACGGTCGGCGGGGGCCGAGGGGCGCGGGCTCGCGGACATGCACTCACTCCCGGGGAATCGACCCCGAGGCGCGACGAGGCGACCGGGGCAGCTCCTCCGGTGGCGTGAGCGTCTCAACCACCGTGCTTGGCCGGACGAACCTACCGGCCGGTCACCCCCGCGACCGATCCGGGTCCGGACACACGTGCGTGATCTTCTGAGCCATAGCTCAGAAGATCACGCACGTAGGGGATCAGGCGAAGCCGTCGGGGTCGGTGCGGACGGTCTCGTAGGTGCCGTCGGCGTCGGTGTCGATGGCGGCGCTGTCGAAGTCGCCGTCGTTGTCGGTGTCGACCAGGATCGTCTCGCCGTAGCCGTCGGCGTTGGTGTCCACGACGCCGGTCTCGAAGGTGCCGTTGTGGTCGGTGTCGGCGACGACGGTGTCGACGCGGCCGTCGCCGTCCTCGTCGGTGGAGGTGGACTCGAGGTGGCCGTGCTCGTCGAGCTGGTAGGTGCCGACCACGGTGCCGTCGGCCTCGTAGATGTTGCCGTCGGCGGCGAAGTGGCGGTCTCCGGCGGTGGTGTCGGCGCTCATGATCGGTGCTCGCTCTCTGTCAGTGCTCGGTGCCCTCGTGGTGGGCGTTCGGCACTGTGACGGTGCGAGCGGGCGGGGATGTTCCCGCCGGAGCAGGGAATTCTTTCCGCGAGCCGGCGACTACGGACGGTGGCGGAGACGGAACGTGCTCGGCGGCTCGTGGAACGTCTCCTTGAACGCCCGGCTGAACGCGGCGAGGTCGCCGAAGCCGCAGCGCAGCGCGATGTCGGTGACCGACAGGTCGGCGAGCCGCGGATCGGTGAGCTCCCGCTGCCCGTGCTCGAGGCGGCGCCTGCGCACCAGCCGGCCCACCGTCGTCGACACCTCGGCGAACGCCCGGTGCAGCTGGCGGGTCGAGACGAACTGCGCCCGCGCGATCGTCTCGGGGCCGAGGTCGGGGTCCTCGAGGTGCTCGGCGACGTAGGCCTCCACGCGGGCGCGCAGCTCGGCGACCCCGCGGGGGCCGGCGAGGCGGTCGCCGTGCAGGGCCTCGCCGGCGACGGTGCCGAGGAGCTCGGCGAGCTCGGTGGCCAGGCGCGCGCCGCCGGCGGGGGAGAGCTCGGGCGGCGCGGCCACGACGTCGGCGAGCGTCCGCCCGACGATCGCGCCGAGGCGGTCGCCGCCGAGCGCGCGGGCGGTGGCGCCCCGGGAGGTGTCCTGGTCGATGCCGACGAGGTCGCGGGGCCAGGTGAACACCAACATCCGCCAGTCGCCCCGGAACCGCCACGCGAACGGCCGCCCCGTCTCGTAGATCGTGTAGGCGCCGGGGCCGAGCAGCGCCTCCCGCCCGTCCTGGCGCACCACGGCCTCGCCCTTGGCCATGAGGCCGACCTGCAGGTAGTCGTCGGGGTCGTGGCGCGCCAGCCCCGGCGTGCGCACGCACTCCTGGCCCGTCGAGTCGACGGTCGCCACCGCCAGGTGCCCGACGAGGCTGCTGCGGACCGCGCCGTCGAAGGGCGCGTCGCCCTCGGCGTGCACGTCGAGCGCCACGAAGTGCTCGCGCAGCAGGTCGCGCCAGCCGGTGAGGTGCTCGGCGTGGCCGCGGACCTCCGGGGTCTCCGGCGCGCGCGCCACCCTCGGGCGGGGGCGGGGGAACGGCCCCACGGGGCGGGCGGCGGTGGTCGCCACGGGCGGCTCCCGGGAGGGAGGGGAGGGGTGAGGGGCTCGACGACGGTGACGGCGGTCATCCGACGCTAGGGAACCCCGCCCCGTCGGTCAACGGCACGCAACTCGTCGCGGAGCGACAAGCACCCGACATCGCTCGGTGCCCATGCTGTCACCGGCGGTCGCCCCGCCCCTCGGGGCGACCGCCGGCCCACCGCTCCGGAGCCCTGGCCCGAGACCACCACCCCGGGAGACGCCGTGACCGCGCTCGACGACCTGCCCCTCACGCCCACCACGACGACGGTGCGCGCGGCGTGTCCGCACGACTGCCCCGACACCTGCGCGATGACGGTGACCGTCGAGAACGGCGTGGCCACGGGGGTGCGCGGCGACCCCGAGCACCCGATCACCCGCGGCGGGCTCTGCGTCAAGGTCAACAACTACCAGGACAAGGTCTACAACCCCGACCGCGTCCTGCACCCCCTGCGCCGCACCGGCCCCAAGGGCAGCGGGCGCTTCGAGGAGATCACCTGGGACGAGGCGCTGGAGACGATCGCCTCGACGTTCCGGGCGAAGATCGCCGAGCACGGCGCCGAGACCGTCATGCCGGTCAGCTACCTCGGCACCCAGGGCATCCTCAACGGACTCTCGGTCGGCGACGCGTTCTTCCACCGCCTCGGCGCGACGATCACCGAGCGGACCTACTGCGACTCGGGCTCCTGCACCGCCTACGCCGCCACGATCGGCGCGACCGCGGGCGTCGACCCCGAGAGCATCGTGCACTCCCGCTACATCATCATCTGGGCCTGCAACATGGTCTCGACCAACCTGCACCTGTGGCCGATCGTCGCCGAGGCGCAGAAGCGGGGCGCGAAGGTCGTCGTCATCGACCCCGTGCGGCACAAGACCGCGCGGCGCGCCGACTGGTACATCCCGATCCGCCCGGGCACCGACGGCGCCCTCGCGCTCGCGATGATGAACGTGATCATCTCCGAGGGCCTCACCGACGAGGACTACGTCCGCGAGCACACCGCGGGCTACGAGGAGATGGTCGAGCGCGCCGCGCAGTACACGCCGGAGTGGGCGGCGCAGGAGACCGGCATCCCGGCCGAGGACATCCGCACGCTGGCCCGCGAGTACGCCACCTCGGACCCGTCGCTCATCCGCATCGGCGTCGCGATCGAGCGCCACGCGGGCGGCGGGCAGACGGTCCGCTCCATCGCCTGCCTCCCCGCGCTGGTCGGGGCCTGGCGCCACGTCGGCGGCGGTCTGCTGCAGCTCCCGCTGTGGGCCCACCCCGTCAACTGGCCGGCGTTCATCCACCCCGAGATGGCGACGCCGGGCACGCGCGTCGTCAACCAGTACCTGCTCGGGCGGGCGCTCACCGGTGAGCTCGAGCTGGACCCGCCGATCACGGCGCTGATGGTCTACAACTCGAACCCCATGGTGGTCTGCCCCGAGCAGGAGAAGACCGCGCGCGGGCTGGCCCGCGAGGACCTGTTCACCGTCGTCAGCGACCACGTCCTCACCGACACGGCGCGCTACGCCGACATCGTCCTGCCCGCGACGACCCAGCTCGAGCAGCACGACATCATGTTCAGCTGGGGCCACTTCTACGTCACGCTCAACACCCCGGCCATCGAGCCGCTGGGCGACGCGATACCGAACACCGAGCTGTTCCGCCGCCTCGCCGCGGCGATGGGCTTCGACGACGACTACTTCCTCCTCACCGACGAGGAGCTGCTCGAGCAGGCCTACGACTGGTCCGCGCCGGCGATGGAGGGCATCACGCTGGAGTCGCTGCGCGAGACCGGGTGGGCGCGGCTGAACCTCCCGAGCCCCGACGAGTACCGCCCCCACGCCGAGGGCGGGTTCCCGACGCCGTCGGGGAAGACCGAGTTCCGGTCGGCCGCCCTGGAGGCGGCGGGCAACTTCGTCGTGCCGCTGTTCCGGCAGCTCTACGAGGAGTTCCAGCCCGGCGGGGTCGTCGACCCGCTGCCGCACTACATCGCCCCGCGCGAGACCGGCGACAGCCACCCGCTGAACCTGCTCTCGCCGAAGTCGCACGCCTACCTCAACTCGAGCGCGGGCGACCAGGCCATGCAGAAGCGGGTGCAGGGCGAGCAGATGGTCACCCTGCACCCCGCCGACGCCGAGGCCCGCGACATCGTCGACGGCACCTACGTGTCGGTGTTCAACGACCGCGGGCGCTTCGTCGCGCTGGCGCGCGTCAGCGACGAGGTGGCCCCGGGCGTCGCGGTCGCGCCCATGGGGGCGTGGGCGAAGAACGCCAAGGACCAGAGCACGGTCAACGCCGTGAACCCGTTCGTCTTCGCCGACCTCGGCAACGCGCCGACGTTCTCCGACACCCGGGTCGAGATCGCGCCGGTCTGAGCTACCGGGCGGCCAGGACCTGCGGGGCCTGGTCGCCCGGGGTGCGCGGCGCCGGCGTGGCCGGCGTCGTGTCCAGGGCGGCGAGCATCCGGCGCGCGGCGCGGTCCGCGCGGTCGGCGACGTCGTCCGCGTCGCGTCCCCGTCCCACCGCGCGGAACAGCTCCGCGAGCGCGGCGACGGCCGCCGGCGAGAGGGTCACGCCGCCGTCCGGTACGGCGCGCGGGGCGAGGGCGGCGGCGGCGCGCAGCGAGGCGCCGCCGGGGGACTCGACGGTCGTCTCGGGAGCCATCTCATCGCCCCCGGACGCGGACCGACTCGGGGATCTCGGCGGCCAGGTGCGCCGCCGGGGTGTCGTGCCAGACGCGCTGGAAGGAGCCGGACTTGGTGCGGCCCTTCTCGGTCCGGCGGGTGTCCGTCCGGCCCAGGTCGGGCCGGAGCGTCTCGGTGCGCGCCACCTCGGCGCGCCAGTGCAGGTGCCACATGGGCGGGGTCCTCCTCGTCCGCCACCGGGACCCGTGGTCGCGCGCCCGCACGTCGGGGTGGGCGCCGCGTTCACGGAGGGTCGACCGTGGCTCGCGGACTGAACACGGCACCCGCGATAGTGGGCCAGATCACGCACGGCTCGCCACGCGAGCGAACTCTGAACCGAAACAGCACCAGTTCGGACGAAAGCTCTTTCACTCGGGCGCCATCCGCTGCTCATCACCCGGTCACGGTGGCGAGCAGGACGCCGTCCCAGCCCTTGCGGTCGACGATCTGCAGGGCGGTCGCGCCCTCGAGGCGGGGGTCGCCGGCGACGAGCTCGACGACCTCGTGCACGCCGCGCACCGTCGGGGAGTCGTCGGCGGGGTCGGCCACCCGCCCGCCGCGCACGACGTTGTCGACGACGACGAGCGCGCCCGGCCGGCACAGGGGCAGCGCCGCGCGGACGTAGCCGGCGTTGTTCTCCTTGTCGGCGTCGATGAACACGAGGTCGAGGGGCCCGGCGACGGTCGGGAGGGTCTCGATGGCGGGCCCGAGGAGGATCTCGACGCGGTCGCCCACCCCGGCCTCGTCGACGCAGGTGCGGGCGACCTCGGCGTGGTGCGGGTCGATCTCGAGGGTCGTGACGAGGCCCTGCGCGCCGACCGCGCGGGCGAGCCAGATCGTCGAGTAGCCGCCGAGGGTGCCGACCTCGAGCACCCGGCGCGCCCCCGCGAGCCGCGCCAGCGTGGCCAGGAAGGCGCCCTGCGCCGGCGCGACCGCGATGTCGGGCAGCCCCGCCCCGCCGGCCCGCTCGCGGGCGGCGCGCAGCGTGTCGTCCTCGAGGTGCAGGTGCTCGGTGAACCAGGCGTCGACGTCGTCCGCGGTCGGGGTCATGCCCCGACCGTAGGCCGGTACAGGCCGAGGACGCGCTCGAGCACCCGGTACCGGAGCACGAGGGAGAGGGTGACGAACCACAGCACCAGCGCGATCGCCGGGTAGATGATCACGGGCGGGTCCGGCGCGGTCAGCCCGAAGTACTCGCGCGTCGCGGGCACGATCAGCACGACCGCGAACGCCGCGAACAGGCCCAGCGCGAGCCAGGTCGGCCTGCGGTCGCTGCTCACCGGCGTCCACGCGGTGAACAGCCGGTGCGGGGGCTCGAGCAGCAGGATCAGCACGATCGCCGTCGTCGACACGAACACCGACATCGCCGACTGCGCGCCGAGGGTCGCCGAGGCCTCGACGAAGTCGGCGTCGACCCCGTAGGTCAGGCCCGTGTACTGCTCGAACAGGCGGATCGCGTCGGGGAACGGCGTGCCGGTGAAGCCGTCGGTGATCTGGCGGTAGAGGTAGGCGTAGATCGCGGTGGCGAAGCCCGCGGTGAGCACCCCGACCGGGATCACGAACCGCGCGAGCGAGACCAGCAGGTCCTCGGCGGGGGCCGTCGGGCGCGCCCACATCGTGAGGAAGAACGTCGGGAGCCCGACGGTGAACAGGGTCAGCCCGACCTGCGTCGGCGTGTACGGGAAGCCGAGCCCGAGCAGCGTCACGGTGAGGATGACGAGCATCTGCGTCGCGACCCGCGAGAGGAACAGGTACATCGACGCGCCGACGCCCGCGATGATCCGGCGGCCCTCGGTGCGCGCGGGCGCCAGGGTGGTGAACGAGTCGTCGAGCAGCACGATGTCGGCGACGTCGCGGGTCACCGAGCTGCCCGAGCGCATCGCCACCCCGACCTGCGCGGTCTTGAGCGCCCGGGCGTCGTTGACGCCGTCGCCGACCATCGCGACCTGGTGCCCGCGGCGGCGCAGCGAGGCGACGATCTGCTCCTTCTGCTCCGGGGCGATCCGGCCGAAGACGCCGTGGGTGTCGACGGCGTCGTCGAAGGCCGCACCCTCGAGCCGCGCCAGCCGCGGGCCGGCGATCCCCGGGGCGTCGAGCCCGGCCCGGCGGGCGAGGGCGGCGACGGTGTCCGGGTCGTCGCCCGAGATCACCTTCACCGCGACGCCCTCGGCGCCCAGGTCGGCGAGGACGCCGGTGACGCCGTCGCGCAGCTCGTCGGCGAGCGCGAGCAGGGCGACACCGTGCAGGCGCGGCAGCCGCGGAGTGCCGTCGGCGTCGCGGAGGCCGCCGGTGGCGCGGGCGAGGACGAGCACCCGCAGGCCCTGGTCGGTGCGGCGGCGCACGGCGTCCTCGGCGGCGATCGCCGGGTCGGTCAGCGACGGCCGCAGCGTCGAGGGCGCGCCGAGCACCAGCGACGTGCCGTCGGCGAGCGTGACCCCGCTCCAGCGCAGCGAGGACCGGAACTCCACCTCGTCCACGGCGTCCACACGCTCGCCGGGGAGGTCGACGAGGGCGGCGGTGGTCGCGTTGGTCGCGGCGACCGAGCGGGCGAAGGTGCCCAGCAGCTCCCGCGCGCCGGCCTCGGCTGTGTCATCGGGTCGAGCTCCGGCAAGCTCCGTCTCCCAGCCTGCGGGCACCACCTCGGCCAGCGTCAGCCGCCCGCTGGTCAGCGTGCCCGTCTTGTCGGTGCACACGACGTCCACGCGGCTGACGGCCTCGACGGCGTTGGTCCGCTGCACGAGGGCCCCACGGCCGGCGATCCGCGCGGCGCCGACCGTGTAGGCGACGGCGATGAGGAAGAAGAGCCCGTAGGGCACGAGTCCCGAGAGCACCGCCGAGGTCTGGACGAAGCGCAGCACCGTCGACCCGTCGAGGGCGGCCTGGGCGAGGATCGCCCCGCTCATCAGCACCACGAGCAGGATGAGCAGGCGCACCACCAGCTCGATGCGCCACTGCAGCGGCGTGAGCACGGTCGTGTCGGCGCGCGCGGCGAGCGTCAGGCGCCCCGCGTGGCTCTCGGTGCCGACGGCCTCGGCGCGCTGCAGGCCCTCGCCGCCCGCGCACGCGCTGCCCGAGAGCAGCGGGTCCCCGACGGCCTTGGCGATCGGGTCGGACTCGCCGGTCAGCAGCGACTCGTCGGCCTCGACCCGGCCGTCGACGAGCGGGCCGTCGACGACGATCTGGTCCCCGGTCCGCAGCCGCACCAGGTCGCCGACGACGACCTCGCCGGGCGGGACCGTCCGGTCCTCGCCGTCGCGCACCACCGTGACGGGCTCGCGGGCGAGCAGCTGGAGCCGGTCGAGCTGACGCTTCGCGCGCAGCTCCTGGACCGCGGCGAGCGCCGCGTTGATGATCCCGAGACCCACGCTGACCAGGGCGTCGCTGTAGCGGCCGAGGGCGAGCAGCGCGATCCCGATGGCGAAGAGCGTGTTGTTGTAGAACGAGAAGACCGTCGTGCGCAGGATGCGCCCGGTGGTGCGGCCGGAACCGGAGACCGGGGTGTTGGCCTGCCCCCGCCGCGCCGCCTCCCGCGCCTGTGTCTCGCTGAGTCCCTCGAGCGTCGCCGCCTGTCCCACGCGGGCATGATCCCGTCCGGACCTGGCCCGGAGCTGAAGGGGCACCCCGGCGGCGGCCCCGGTCGGGGTGCGCGTCAGGCGTCGGGGCGCAGCGCCCGGCGCCACTGCTCGGTGACGTCGCGGCGCAGCCGCTCGGTGTCGACGCCCTCGGGGTCGACGAGGCGCTGCATCCCGATGCCGCGCAGCTGGCCGACGATCGCGACGGCGACGGCCTCCGGATCCGCGTCCGGGCGGATCTCGCCGGCGGCGAGGCCCGCGTCGATGTCCACGCGCAGGTCGGCGCGGAAGCCGCGGTCACGGGCCCGGAAGGTCTCGGCGAGCTCCGTGGCCGAGGCCGCCTCCGCCCAGAGCAGCAGGAACGCGCGGTTCGCGGTGCCGAGCGCGGTGACGGCGTGCACGTAGCCGTCGACGAGCGCGAGCAGCCGCTCGAGGCCCGGGGTCATCGCGTCGAGCCCCGGGACGAAGCCGCCCTGGATGGAGCTCGCCAGGGCGTCGACGAGGCCCTGCTTGGAGCCGAAGTGGTGGGTGACGATCCCGCGGCTGTAGCCCGCGCGCTCGCCGACGCGGGCGAGCGTGAGCGCGCGGACCCCGGACTCCACGACGATCTCGGCGGCCGCGGCCACGAGCGCGGTCTCGGTGTGCTCGCGGCGCTCGGCCTGGGTGCGGCGTCGGGGCTGGGCGCTCACCGCGTCGACCCTAGCCCGGCGCACGGCGAGGGACGCTCACCACGCGACCGGCAGCCGCTCGAGCCCGTGGATGGCGTGCGCGGTGGCGAAGTCGACCTCCCTGTCATCGTCGCTGTCGGCGGTCGCGAGGTGCAGCGTCGGGAACCGGCGCAGCAGGGCGGGGAACGCGATCCGCATCTCCATGCGCGCCAGCGGGGCGCCGAGGCAGTGGTGCACGCCGTGGCCGAAGGCGACGTGGGGCGGCCCGTCGCGCGTGATGTCGAAGCGCTCCGGGTCGTCGACGACCGCGGGGTCGCGGTTGGCCGTCGGCAGGTTGAACACCACGAGGTCGCCGCGGCGGATCGCCGCGCCCTCGATCTCGACGTCGCGCAGGGCCAGGCGGGGCGAGCCGCTGCTGACGATCGAGAGCCAGCGCATCAGCTCCTCGACGGCGGGCGCCACGGCGTCCTCGTCGTCGCGGACGCGGGCGAGCTGGTCGGGGTGGCGCAGGAGGGCGAGCGTGCCGAGCCCGAGCATGTTTGCGGTGGTCTCGTGGCCCGCGACGAGCAGCAGGTTCGCGATGCCGACGAGCTCGTCGTTGGTCAGGTCGTCGTCGTGCTCGCGGATGAGCATGCCGATGAGGTCCTCGCCGGGCTCCCGGCGGGCGCGGGCGACGAGGCCCTGCATGTACGCCAGCGCCTCGGCCGCGAGCGCCACCCGGCGCTCCTCGGACTGGCCGATGTCGAGCTGGGCGCTGGTGCGCGCCTGGAACTCGTCCTGGTCGCCCGGCGGCACGCCGAGCAGCTCGCAGATCACCAGCGACGGGATCGGCAGGGCGTACTGCGACACCAGGTCCGCCGGCGTGCCGGAGCGCTCGAGGGCGTCGAGGTGGTCGTCGACGATCTCGACGATGCGGGGCTCGAGGCGGCGCATGCGGCGCACGGTGAACTCGCCGGCCAGCATCTTGCGCAGCCGCGTGTGCTCGGGCGGGTCGAGGGAGAGCAGGTTGCCGCTGCGGTCGCCGGAGAGCTGGCGCGGGTCCCGGCGGACGTCGCCCGCGAGGTCGTCGGGGGTCCAGCCGTTGGCGAAGGTGTCGGCGTCGCCGAGCATCCGGCGCACGTCGGCCTGGCGCGTCAGCAGCCACGCGGGCGGTCCGAACGGCGTCGGCACCCGCGCGATCCCGGCGCCGTCCCGGACCGCCTCCGCGTCGGGCGCGGGCCCGAAACCGGTGCGGCGCAGGTCGACGGGGGACTCGGTGCGTGACGTCACGCATGCTCCTGATCTGTGGTGGGGGTGACGGGCGCGAGCCAGACGCCGACGAGGACGTCGACGAGGCCCGTGGCGGTGTCGGCCCAGGTGGCCCGGGTCGTGGGGGTGCCCTCGGCGAGGGCGCGCTCGCGCTCGACGGGGACGTGCACCAGCAGGTGGCGCGCGACGTCGCCGCGCTCGCGGAACACGGCGGGCGGCAGGCTCGGCAGGCACGCGTGCAGCCCGTCGAGGATGCGCACGAGGAACGGCGAGCCCAGGTGCTCGTCCACGAGGATCTCGCGCAGCGCCGGGTCGGTCATCACCTGCGCGCCGAAGCGCGCGTACCAGCTGGGCGTGCCGAGCGCGGCCATGTGGTCGAAGGTCGGGCGCACGAGGCAGTCGAGCCAGTCGCGGAGGTCGTCGCTGCCCGCGACGCGGGCGACCATCGCCTCGCGCGTGGCCTCGATGTCCTCGGTGTGCCGGCGCACGATCGCGCGGACCAGGTCGGACTTGGTGCCGAAGTGGTAGCCCACGACGGCGGTGTTGCCCTGGCCGGCGGCCTCGGCGACCTGGCGGTTGGACACCTCGTGGACGCCGTGCTCGGCGAAGAGGCGCTCCGCGGCGTCGAGGATGCGCTCACGGGTGGCGGCGTTGCGGTCGGTCCGGGCCTTGGCGGGCACGCGACGAGTGAACGACCTCATCTCGCAGGTGTCAATCGACTGATTTAGATTGTGTCGGTGACCTCCACTCGCGCCCCGGCCTTCGTCCCGGTGCTCGCGCTGGCCGGCATCACGGTCTCGCTGCAGCAGACGCTCGTGGTGCCGCTGGTGCCGCAGTTCCCGCGGCTGCTCGGCGCGGCGCCCGCCGACACGGCGTGGATCGTCACCGCGACGCTGCTGACCGCGGCGGTCGCGGTGCCGATCGTCGGGCGCCTGGCCGACATGGTGGGCAAGCGGCGGATGCTGCTCGTCTGCCTCGCGATGCTCATCGCGGGCTCGGTGGTCGCGGCGCTGTCGACGTCGCTGGTCCCGCTCATCGTCGGGCGCGCGCTGCAGGGGCTCGCGACGGGCGTGATCCCGCTGGGCATCAGCCTCATGCGCGACGAGCTCCCGCCCGAGCGCCTCGGGTCGGCGACGGCGCTGATGAGCGCCTCGCTGGGTGTCGGTGGCGCGCTGGGCCTGCCGCTGGCGGCGCTCATCGCGCAGACCGCCGACTGGCACGTGCTGTTCTGGGCGGCCGGCGGGCTCGGGGTCGTCGTGCTCGTCGGGGTGCTCGCGCTCGTGCCCGAGTCGACGCAGCGCGCGGGCGGCCGGTTCGACCTGGTCGGCGCCGTCGGGCTCGCGATCGCCTTGGTGTCCCTGCTGCTCGCCGTGTCGAAGGGCGGCACGTGGGGCTGGGGCAGCGCGACGACGGTGACGCTGTTCGTCGTCGCGGCCGTGGTGCTGCTGCTGTGGGCGTGGTGGGAGCTGCGCACGCGCCAGCCGCTGGTCGACCTGCGGGTCAGCCGGCGTCGCCAGGTGCTGCTGACCAACACCGCGTCCATCGTCATGGGCTTCTCGATGTTCGCGATGTCGCTGGTCTACCCGCAGCTGCTGCAGCTGCCGACCTCGACCGGCTACGGGCTCGGGCAGTCGATCCTCGTCGCGGGCCTCGTCCTCGCGCCCGGCGGGCTCTGCATGATGGCGATGTCGCCGGTGTCGGCCCGCATCAGCGCCGCGTCCGGCCCGCGCACGACGCTGATGATCGGCGCGTTCGTCGTGGCCGTCGGCTACGGCGTCGGCGCGGTGTTCCACGGCTCGGTGTGGGAGCTGGTGATCAGCTCGATCGTCATCGCCTGCGGCATCGGGCTCGGCTACGGCGCCATGCCCTCGCTGATCATGGCCGCCGTGCCGGTCGAGCAGACGGCGGCGGCGAACAGCCTCAACAACCTCATGCGCGCGCTCGGCACGTCGTTCGCCAGCGCGGTCGCCGGCGTCCTGCTGGCCTCGCTCGTCACCGCGGCCGGTGTGCCCACCGAGGGCGCGTTCGTGCTGGTCATGGTGCTCGGCGCCGGCGCGGCCGTGGTCGCGGTGGCGATCGTCGCGGCGATCCCGCCGCAGCGGCCGGTGCCGCGCCGGACGGAGCGGACCGGGACGGCGGAGGCGGTCGCGGCGGAGCCGGAGCCCGTGGCGGCACCCGCCCTCGTCCGTGGCGTCGTCCGCCACCGCGACGCCCCGGCGGGCGGCGCGGTGCTCACCGTCGTCAGCACCGACGGCCACCAGCTCGGGACGGTCCGGGCCGGCGAGGACGGGACGTTCGCGGTCCCGCGCACCGGCACCGGGCGCGCCCACCTGCTCGTCGTGCAGTGGTCCGGGATCGCGCAGGCCGAGCCGCTGGGCGGCACCGACGGCGTGGAGCGCGACGTCGACCTCCCCGGGGATGCAGGACGGGACCGGGGCGGGCGCGGTGCGCCCGCCCCGTCCCTCACGGTGTAGGTCACGCGCCGCGCAGCAGCGCCTCGAACGGCGTCGGGTCGGCCAACGGGTCGGCGACCGTCGCCGCGGGACGCGCGGCGACTAGGTCGGCGAGCTCGCCCGCGGCGCGGGTGATGCGCTCGGCCAGCTCCGCGCTCGACCCCCAGTCCTCGGACGCCGCGAACACCCCGGTCGGCACGACCGTCGCGTGCAGGTACGCGAACAGCGGGCGCATCGCGTGGTCCAGCGCGAGCTGGTGGCGTGCGGTGCCCGCCGTCGCGCCGAGCAGTACCGGGGTGCCCGTCAGCGCGTCTCGGTCGAGGACGTCGACGAACGTCTTGAACAGGCCGCTGTAGGACGCCGAGAAGATCGGCGACACGGCGATCAGCCCGTCCGCGCCGGCGACGGTGTCGAGCACCGGGCGCAGGGCGGCGTTCGGGAAGCCGGTGACGAGGTGGTCGGCGAGGTCGCGGGCGTGGTCGCGCAGCTCGATCACCTCGGGCCGCGCCGCGACCCCGCGCTCGCCGAGGGCCGCCACCGTGGCGTCGGTGAGGCGGTCGGCGAGCAGGCGCGTCGACGACGGCGTCGACAGGCCTGCGCTGACCACCGCGAGGGTCCTCATCGGACGGTCACCTCCTGCTGCGCGATCTGCGCCGCCACGAGCGACTCGTGGGTCGGCGCCTCCGGCACGTGGGCCGGCTTGCGGGCGGCGAACTCCTTGCGCAGCACCGGCACGACCTCCTCGCCGAGCAGGTCCAGCTGCTCGAGCACCGACTTCAGCGGCAGGCCCGCGTGGTCGATGAGGAACAGCTGGCGCTGGTAGTCGCCGACGTAGTCGCGGAAGCCCAGCGTCCGGTCGATGACCTGCTGCGGGCTGCCGACGGTCAGCGGCGTCTCGCGGGTGAAGTCCTCGAGCGACGGGCCGTGCCCGTACACCGGGGCCTCGTCGAAGTACGGCCGGAACTCGCGCACGGCGTCCTGCGAGTTCTTGCGCATGAACACCTGGCCGCCGAGGCCGACGATCGCCTGGTCGGCGTCGCCGTGCCCGTAGTGCTCGAAGCGGCGGCGGTAGAAGTCGACCATCCGCCGGGTGTGGTCGGCGGGCCAGAAGATGTGGTTGTGGAAGAAGCCGTCGCCGTAGTACGCGGCCTGCTCGGCGATCTCGGGGCTGCGGATCGACCCGTGCCACACGAACGGCGCGACGCCGTCGAGCGGGCGCGGCGTGGAGGTGAAGCTCTGCAACGGGGTGCGGAACTTCCCCTCCCAGTCGACGACGTCCTCGTCCCACAGGCGTCGCAGCAGCGCGTAGTTCTCGATCGCCAGCGGGATGCCCTGGCGGATGTCCTGGCCGAACCAGGGGTAGACCGGCCCGGTGTTGCCGCGGCCCAGGGTGAGGTCGACGCGACCGCCCGCGAGGTGCTGCAGCATCGCGTAGTCCTCGGCGATCTTCACCGGGTCGTTCGTGGTGATCAGCGTGGTCGCGGTGGACAACTGCAGGCGCTGCGTGCGGCCCGCGAGGTACCCGAGCGTCGTCGTCGGGGAGGACGAGAAGAACGGCGGGTTGTGGTGCTCGCCGAGGGCGAAGACGTCGAGGCCGACCTCCTCCGTCTTCTCCGCGATCCGCAGCACGGCCTGGAGGCGCTCCGCCTCGGTGGGGGCGCGGCCGGTCGTCGGGTCGGGGGTGATGTCGCTGACCGAGAAGACACCGAACTGCATGACCCTGCGCTCCGTTCGTTGACGTTTCAACCTGCACTCTGTCGAACAGTGGTTGACCTGTCAACTATTCCATGCCCGTCCCCGGGTGGATCTCGTTGACGATCGTCCGGCGTGTGCGTTGTACTCACGGTCATCGATGGCCGACGCGGGCACTCCGTTCGGCCCAGCGGTCGGGGTTCCGCGAGTACGTCGTGTGACCGACAGGAGCGTGCCATGGACGTGGATGTGGACGTCGTCGTCGCGGGAGCCGGGCCCGTCGGCCTGACCGCCGCGGTGGAGCTCGCGCGGCGCGGGGTGCGCGCGCGGGTGGTCGAGCAGCTCGCGGCGCCCCGTGGGTACGCCAAGGCGGTCGGGCTCCAGCCGCGCACGCTGGAGCACTGGGAGCGCAGCGGCATGCTCACCGCGGTGCTCGACGAGGTCCGCACGCTGCGCGGCAACATCGTCTACCGCGACGGGGTGCAGGCCGCGCGCCTCGAGGTCGCGCTGCCCCCGGACGTGCCCTACGGGTTCACGGCCCTGCCGCAGTACACGACCGAGCGCCTGCTCGCCGAGGAGCTGCGCCGGCACGGCGGGTCGGTCGAGCGCTCGACCGAGCTCATCGGCTTCGAGCAGGACGCCGACGGCGTGACCGTGCGGCTGCGCACGCCCGCCGGCGAGGAGACGGTGCGGACGTCGTACCTGGTCGGCGCGGACGGCGCCCACAGCGTGGTGCGCAAGGGGCTCGGCCTGTCGTTCGAGGGCGACGCCTTCGGCGAGGAGTACATGCTCGGCGACGTCGTCCTGAGCTGGGCGATGCCGGCCGGCTACGGGGTCCGCATCACGCGGACGCAGCCCGACGGTCCCGACGACGTCCTCGTCGCGATCCCCCTGCCCGGCGCCGGGCGCTACCGCATCACGATGCTCGCGCCGCCCGAGCTGTCGACCCGCGCCGCCGCCGGCGGCGTCGCCCACGGGTTCGAGGGCGGTCGCGCCCCCGAGCTCCACCACCTGCAGACGGTCGTGGACCGCCTCGCCCCCCAGTCGACGACCGTGTCGGACCTGCGCTGGTCGTCGGTGTTCCGCATCAGCCACCGGATCGTCGACCGCTACGCCGACGGGCGGGTCTTCGTCGCCGGGGACGCCGCGCACATCCACCCGCCGACCGGTGGGCAGGGCATGAACACCGGCATCCAGGACGCCATCAACCTCGCGTGGAAGCTCGCGCTCGTCGTCGACGGCGTCGCCTCGCCCGCCCTGCTCGAGAGCTACGACCTCGAGCGCCGCCCGGTCGGCGAGGAGGTCGTCGGCCGCACCACCCGCCAGGCCCGCACGGGCTTCGAGACGTCCGACCCGGCGGCGATGCTGCGCCGCGAGGCCCAGCTGCTCGTGAGCTACCCCGACAGCCCGGTCGTCGGCGCGGCCGGCGGGTCGCTCGGCGTCGCGCCCGGCGACCGCGCACCCGACGCCCGCGGGCTGCGCCGCCCGGCGGTCACCGACCCGATCCGCCTGCACGCGGTGCTCGCGGCCACCGAGCACGCCCTGCTCGTCTACGTCGACGACGTCGCCCAGATCGCCGAGGTCAACGCCGCCCGGGTGCACGCCGCGACGGTGCCGCTGCCGATGCGCGTGCACGTGGTCGTCGGGCCGGACCTCGGCCCGGTGCTCGCCGACGCCGGCGAGCCGTGCCTCGTCGACAGCGCCGGCGACCTCGCCGCGGTGTACGGGATGCGCGGCGGCGACGCGGTGCTCGTGCGCCCCGACGGCTACGTCGGCTGGACCGCGCGCCCGCTGGCGACGGCGGAGTTCGCGAGCTACCTGGAGTCGCTGGTGGGCTCGGGTTCTCAGGTTCCGCAGTAGGTGACGTAGCCCGGCGCGAGAAGCACTCCGCGAAGGACGACACGGCGCCGGCGGCTCCCGCCCGAGTCGGGCAACACGCACGGCTGAGCGGTCGCCCGGATGGGCGCATGACGAGCACGAAGGGAGCACCACGTAACTTCCGACCCGCTCCGCGTCACCGACGTGTCCGAGGGGGAACCGCACATGCCGTTCGAGAGTCCGGACGTCGAACTCGAGGACCTGCTCGAGCTCGCGGCGACGGGGAAGCTGCAGCTTCCCGACTTCCAACGGGGTTGGAAGTGGGACGACGACCGCATCCGCGCCCTGATCGCGAGCGTGGCCCAGGGGCATCCGGTCGGCGTCGCGATGACGCTCGAAGTCGGTGGCGGCGGGTCCAACTTCAAGCCGATCCCGATCGCCGGGGTCGATCCGGCGTCGGCGGCGAAGCCCGAGCAGCTCCTCCTGGACGGGCAGCAGCGGACCACGTCGCTCTACCAGTCGCTGTACTCGGGGCGGGTCGTGGACACCAAGGACGCGCGCGATCGCCGCATCAGGCGGTGGTACTTCCTCGACATCGAGAAGGCCCTGGCCCCGAACGCCGATCTCGAGGACGCCGTCGTCTCGATCCCCGAGGACCTGGTCGTCCGCGAGAACTTCGGGAAAGATGTCCTCACCGACCTGCGCACGACGGAGAAGCAGTGCGAGGCGGGCGCCTTCCCCGCGTGGATCGTGTTCGACAGTGACGCGACGACCGAGTGGATGTGGGCCTACATCGAGGCCGACCCCGCGAACAAGGACCGGTGGAAGGAGTTCCACAAGAAGGTCCTCAAGGAGATCACCGGTTACAAGGTCCCCGTGATCCGCCTGACGAAGGACACCTCGAAGGAGGCGGTCTGCACCGTCTTCGAGAAGGTCAACACGGGCGGTGTGCCGCTCAACGCGTTCGAACTGTTGACGGCCACGTTCGCCACGGCCGACTTCTCCCTCAAGGACGACTGGGCGCACCGCCAGGAGCGGCTCCACCGGAAGCCGGTCCTGCGCTCCCTCGAGAGCACCGACTTCCTCCAGGCGATCTCGCTCCTCGCCACCGGTGCGCGCCGGGGCGACGGGCTGATCGAGCCGGGGTCGACCTCCTGCAAGCGGCGCGACATCCTCCGGCTCGGTCTCGAGGATTACCGGCGATGGGCCGACCCCGTGACCGAGGCCCTGGAGTGGTGCCACCAGTTCCTCGCGCACGAGCACTTCTTCCGGGCCGCCGATCTGCCCTACCGCACGCAGCTCGTTCCTCTCGCGGTCATCAGAGTCCTCCTCGGCAAGGATGCCGACGTCTTCGCCACGCGCGCGATGATCCGTCGCTGGTTCTGGTGCGGGGTGCTCGGCGAGATGTACGGCGGGAGCACCGAGACGAGGTTCGCCCGTGACGTCGAGCAGGTCCCGGCCTGGGTGCGGGGCGGTCGGCGCGAGCCCGGCACCGTCGGTGAAGCCGCTTTCTACGCGGCCCGGCTCCTGACGCTGAAGACCAGGAATTCGGCCGCGTACAAGGGCGTCTATGCGCTGCTGATGAAGCGCGGGTGCCTGGACTGGATCAAGGACCAGCCGATGGGTCTCGCCACGTTCTTCGACTACAAGATCGATATCCACCACATCTTCCCGAAGGCGTGGTGTGACAAGAACGGGGTGGACGCCGATCACCGCGAGAGCATCGTCAACAAGACCGCGATCTCCTTCGACACGAACAGGACGATCGGTGGCGTCGCGCCGTCCAAGTATCTGGAGAAGGTCGAGAAGAAGTCGGGACTCGAGGCTGCAGCGCTGGACCGGGTGCTGGAAACCCACCTCATCGAGTCGTCCGCGCTCCGAGCAGACGACTTCGACTCCTTCTTCCAGGCACGCCGCGCCGCTCTGCTGGAGCTGATCGCCGACGCGATGGAGAAGCGAGCCATCGACGACGCGGCGGACGACGCTGCCGAGGCCGCGATGTTCGAGCCGCAGGCGGAGGACCCGGAGGACGAGGGCGCCCTGGTCTCCGAGCTGCCGGCAGCATGACGTGCAAGTAGTGCTACCCGTGTCCTGAGGACACGGGTAGCACCGATCCGGGGCGAGGTCGGCTCAGGTCCCGCAGTAGGTCGTGTAGCCCGTGGCCGACGGGTCGCCCTTCGCGTAGTCCTCGAGGCCCGGCCGCTCCTCGTACGGGCGCGAGACGACGTCGACGAGCTGGTGGAACGGCGCGTGGTCGCCGGCGACGGCCGCGTCGAGCGCCGCCTCCACGTGGTGGTTGCGCGGGATGTAGACCGGGTTGACCCGGTCCATCGCGTCGGCCGACTCGGCGACCGGGCGCTCCTGGGACTCCAGCGCCGTCCGCCAGCGGGAGAGCCACGCGTCGACGGCGTCGCGGTCGACGACGAGGTCGAGCACCGGTGAGGTGTCGCCCCGCGCGGCGGCGGAGAGCCCGCGGAAGAAGCGGGTGTGGTCGGGCTTCTGGTCGGCCATGAGCGTGACCAGCTCCTCGGCCAGCTCCCGGTGCTCGCCGGTCAGCCCGAGCTTGGCGTGCAGCCCGGCCGAGCGGTGCCGTCCGAAGCGCTCGGCGAACGACGACACCACATCGGTCGCGGCGGGGATCGCGGCCTCCGGGTCGTCCTCGATCTGCGTCAGCAGCGACTCCGCGAACCGGGCGAGGTTCCACTGCGCGGCCTGCGGCTGGTTGCCGAACGCGTACCGGCCGCCGTGGTCGATCGAGCTGAACACGGTCGCCGGGTCGTAGGCGTCGAGGAACGCGCAGGGCCCGTAGTCGATGGTCTCGCCGGAGATCGTCATGTTGTCGGTGTTCATGACGCCGTGCACGAACCCGACGTCCATCCACTGCGCGACGAGCGCCGCCTGCGCCTCCACGACCGCCTCGAGCAGCGCGAGCGCGGGCTTCTCGGCCTCGGCGGCCTGCGGGTGGTGGCGCGCGATGGCGTGCTCGGTGAGGCGGCGTAGCAGGTCGGCGTCACCCGTCGCCGCCGCGTACTGGAAGGTGCCGACACGCAGGTGGCTGGACGCGACGCGGGCGAGCACGGCGCCGAGCAGCGGGCGCTCGCGCATCACTCGCTCGCCGGTGGTGGCGACCGCCAGGGCGCGCGTGGTCGGGATGCCGAGCGCGTGCATCGCCTCGCCGACGACGTACTCCCGCAGCATCGGCCCGAGCGTCGCCAGCCCGTCGCCGCCGCGGGCGAACGGCGTGCGGCCCGAGCCCTTGAGGTGCAGGTCGCGGCGCCGCCCAGCGGTGTCGGTGAGCTCGCCGAGCAGCAGCGCGCGCCCGTCGCCGAGGCGGGGGGAGTAGTTGCCGAACTGGTGGCCGGCGTACGCCATGGCCACCGGGGTCGCGCCCGCGGGGACGGCGGTGCCGGCCAGCACGGCGACGCCCTCGGGCTTGCGGAGATCCTCGGCGTCGAGACCCAGCTCGCCGGCCAGCTCGTCGTTCAGCGCGACCAGCTCCGGCGACGGGGCAGGTGCGGCCTGCCACGGCTGGTAGAGGCCCCCGAGGTCCCGGACGAACCAGTCGTCGAGGGTGACGGGCGACGCGGCGACGGTCATGTCCCCGAGGCTAACCGCCGCGCCGCCGTGTCATGCCTGATCAAGGTCGTGATGCGGACCAGCGACGGCGTCCGGGGCGTCGACCCGAAACCGAAGTGCACCGGCGGGTCGACGGCCGTCAGCGCCCCCTGGTCGACGCCCTCCCAGCGCACGCGGGCGTCGGCGACCCGGTGCAGGTCCCGCGCGCCGTAGTACTCGCGGCGCCCGCCGCCCGCGGACCCGACCGTGCGCACACCGGGCAGCACGCGCCGCGCCACGACGTCGATCGCGGTGATCCACGCGGGCGCCGTGGCGAGCCGTCCCGGTACCGCGCGCAGCAGCCATCCGAGCGGCGAGCGGCCGCCGACGTGCAGGGTCAGGTCGAGCTCGACGGTCGTGACCCGGTGCTCGCCGATCCCGGCGGCGTGCGTCACCGGGCCCAGCCGCGTCTCGTCGAACGTGTACGTGGCGCCCACGAACTCGGCGACGCGCTCGTTGGGGGCGAGCAGGATCCGGCGGCCGTCGGGGCGCTCGACCATGACGTCGGTGAACGCCCCGAGGGGCGACCGCGGCCAGTGGCCCACGACGGCGCGCAGCCCGCCCGCCGTGCCGACGCCGGCGATCCAGCCCTCGAAGCGATCCATGCTCCGCGGCTACCCGCTCACCACCGGACGGGCAGCTCCGCAGGCCCCCGCACGAGGGCGGTCTCACGCCACACGACCTCGCCAGCGCGGTCGAGCGTCGGTACGCGGGTGACGAGCGTCGTCAGCGCCGTCTGCAGCTCCATGCGCGCCAGCGAGGCGCCGAGGCAGTGGTGGGGACCGAAACCGAACGCGACGTGGCTGCTGGAACCGCGGTCGAGGTGCAGCTCCTCGGGCTCGTCGAACACCTCCGGGTCGCGGTTGGCGGCGATCGTCGAGACGAGCACGGCCTCGCCCGCGTGCACCGTGCCGCCCTCGAGCTCGACGTCCTCGGTCGCGATGCGCGGCAGTCCCGCGTGGCGGCCCAGCGGCGTGATGCGCAGCATCTCCTCGACCGCCGCCGGCACCTGCTCGGGGTCGGCGACCAGCGCCTCCCAGCGCGAGCGCTTCGCGAGCAGCGTGAGCACCATGTCGCTGGTCATGTTCATGGTCGTCTCGTGGCCGGCGACGAGGATGGCGACGCCGAGGCTCACCAGCTCGGCCTCCGAGAGCCGGTCGCCGTCCTCCTCGCGCGCCGAGATGAGCGCGCCGAGGACGTCGTCGCCGGGGCCGTCGGGGCGGGCGCGCCGGTCGGCGACCAGCGAGCCGATGTAGCGCTGCAGGTCGGCCATCGCGGCCTGGCGCTCCTCGGCGGGCACCTTGGAGGTCGAGAGCGCGGCGTCGGCGCCGGCGCGGAAGACGTCCCGGTCGGCCAGCGGGACGCCGAGCAGCTCGCAGATCACGATCACCGGCAGCGGCATCGCGACGGCCTCGACGAGGTTCGCGGGCGACCCGGAGGCGAGCATGTCGTCGACGAGCCCGTCGGCGACCTCGCGCACCCGCGGGCGCAGCGCCTCCGCGCGGCGGGCGGTGAACGCCGACGCGACGAGGCGGCGGACGCGGCCGTGCTCCGGCGGGTCGATGTTGGTGATCGTGTCCGGGCGGTCGATCTTCTCGGGGATCGCGCGCGGCACGTCCGCCCCGACGACCGCGGCGCGGCTGAACCGCGGGTCCGACAGCACGGTCTTCACGTCGGCGTAGCGCGTGGCGAGCCGGCCCTCCGCGCCGTACGGCATGCGGATGCGGGCCAGCGGCTCCTCGGCGCGCAGGCGCGCGTAGGTCGGGTCGAACTCGAGGGCCTCGGCCTCGCCGAACGGATAGTCGTGGGCGTACGGGCAGGTGGTCATGCTCCTATTATGGCACTCAATGACAGAAAGGCGCGACGAGACAGGTTGTCGCCACGGGCGCTACCGTGGTCGGTCATGACGACGGTCGCCGAGACGCCCCGTGCCCCGCGCGGGCGCCGGCCGATGAGCGAGCGCCGGCGCGACCTGCAGCGGCTGGAGATCTCCCGCGAGGCCGTGCGGCTCTTCCGCGCCCAGGGCCTCGCGGCCACCAGCGGGGAGCAGATCGCCGAGGGCGTCGGGCTGTCGGTCCGCACGCTGTGGCGCTACTTCCGCAGCAAGGAGAGCTGCGTCGAGCCCCTGCTCTCGCAGTCGTCCGCCGCCTTCGTCGCGATGCTGCGCCGCTGGCCGCGCGACCGGTCGCTCGAGGAGCACCTGATCGCCGACGCCCGCCCGTCGTCGCCGACGTCGCCGGGTGACGACGAGGCCGCGCTCGCGGTGATCGCGATGTCCCGCGCCGAGCCCGCGTTCCGGGCGATCTGGCTGGTGGTCCACGAGCGCTCCGAGCCCGTGCTCGCCGAGGTCATCGCCGACCGCCTCGGGCGGGCGCCGGAGGAGCTCGCCGTGCGCGTCCAGGCCGCCACGCTCGCCGCGGCCCTGCGCATCACCACCGAGGACTACGCGGTGGCGCTCGCCGACGGGGTCGCGATCACGGGCGAGGACATGGTCGCGCGGCTCTCCGAGGCCGTCCGCGCGGCGACGCACGGCGTGATCGGGGAGGCGCTCACCTGACCTGCGCCGTCACCCAGGCCTCGAGCGTCGAGAACGCCGCCTGGTGGCCCAGCGAGCCGTCCGGTCCGGTGTCGAAGGCGTGGTCGGCGAACGGGATGTCGACCTGCTCGGCGTCCACCCCGGCGGCACGAGCGGCCTCGACGAAGCGGGTCGCGCCCTCGGGCGGCACGAGGTGGTCGCGGGCCGGCACGACCGCGAACGTCGGCGGCGCCTCCCGGGTCAGGGCGTCGACGCCCTCCAGGGCGCGGTAGCGGTCGGGCACCTGCTCGGGCGTGCCGCCGGTGTAGGCGACGGCGAAGCGCTGCGCCCCGATGCCGCGGCGGTAGGTGTCGTCGAGGTCGACGGCCGGATAGATCGTCGCGATCGCGCGGGGGACGGGCACCGGGACCGGCGACGCGCACGCCGAGGGCTGGGTGCCGGACGCCGCGCGGTACCCGACGGAGACGGCGAGCTGGCCGCCGGCGGAGTCGCCGCCCAGCACGATCCGGCGCGGGTCGCCGCCCTGCTCGGCCGCGTGCTCGGACACCCGCGCGAGCGCGCACGCGACCTGCGGGCCGGCGACGTCCCACGTCGGGCGGCCGGGCTCGGAGAGCGTGTACTCCACCGAGACCGCGAGGAAGCCCGCGTCGGCGAGACGGCGCATGTCGGCGGCGCGGTCGAGCTCCGAGCCGGCCGACCAGCCGCCGCCGTGCACCCACACGACGACGGGCGCGGGGCCGGCGGCGTCGCGGGGGCGCGTGATCGCCAGGTGCAGGTCCTGGCCCGCGGGGGTGGTCGTGTAGACGGTGCGCGCGTCGGGCGCCGAGCCCTCCGGGGGACCGGCGAGCGTCAGCGCGCGCCAGGGGTCGATGCTCCCGCCGGCGCCGAGCGTCGCGGTGACGACGGCACCGACGGCGCCGGCGAGCACGAGCGTCGCGACGGTGGCGGCGACGGCCACGGTGGTGGCGACCGCGCGTCGCGCGCGTCCCCGTCGCGTGAGCCACGCACCGACCGAGACGACGACGCCGAGGACCACCAGCAGCGGGCCCCACACCACGACGATGCGCTGCGAGGTCTCCGCGTCGAACAGCACCAGGTCGGGGACGAGCGCGGTGAGCGCGGCGGCGAGCAGGAACAGCGTCGCGACGCCCAGCACGACGAGGGCCGCGAGTCCTGTCGTCCGCGTCCGTTCCACCGCCACCACGTACCCAGGGTGCACTGCCGCTCCCGGGCACGTTCGGGTGCTCCATGACTCAGGTGCGTTCGGCGGGCGCAAGCGAGAAGATCACGCCATGGCTCGCACCGTCGCCGACCAGCTCATCGAGGTCCTGATCCAGGCCGGCGTCCGCCGGATCTACGGTCTGGTCGGGGACAGCCTGAACCCGATCGTCGACGCCGTCCGCCGCTCCGGTGGCGCGGCGCAGGGCGGGATCGACTGGGTCCACGTCCACAACGAGGAGGCCGGCGCGCTCGCCGCGGCCGCCGAGGCCCAGCTGACCGGCACGCTCGCGGTGTGCGCGGGCAGCTGCGGGCCCGGCAACACGCACCTGATCCAGGGCCTGTACGACGCGCACCGCTCCGGCGCGCCGGTGCTCGCGATCGCGTCGCACATCCCGTCGCTGCAGATCGGCACCACCTACTTCCAGGAGACCCACCCCGAGCGGCTCTTCGGGGAGTGCTCCTCCTGGTGCGAGCTGATCTCGCGGCCGGAGCAGATGCCGCGCCTGCAGCGGATCGCGATGCAGACCGCGCTCGCCGACCGCGGCGTCTCGGTGCTCGTGCTGCCCGGCGACATCACCGCCCTGCCCGCCGCGCACCCCACCGGCCAGGGTGACCTCGTCGCCCCCTCGTCGGTCGTGCAGCCCGCGCCCGACCGCATCGAGGCCCTCGCGGAGCGGATCAACCGCGCGCGGACGGTGACGCTGTTCGTCGGCGCCGGCGTGCGCGAGGCGCGCGACGAGGTGCTGGCGCTGGCCGAGCGGGTGGGGTCGCCGGTGGGGCACTCGCTGGGCGGCAAGGAGTGGATCCAGTACGACAACCCGTACGACGTCGGGATGAGCGGGCTGCTCGGCTACGGCGCCTGCTTCGAGGCGACCCACGAGGCCGAGCTGCTCGTGCTGCTCGGCACCGACTTCCCCTACGACGGGTTCCTGCCGCAGGCGCGCACCGTGCAGGTCGACCGCGACGCCCGGCACCTCGGTCGGCGCACCGTGCTCGACCTCGGCGTCGAGGGCGACGTCGGCGCGACCCTGCGCGCGCTGCTCCCGCTCGTCGAGGAGAAGACCGACCGCACCTTCCTCGACACGATGCTGCGCCACCACGCCGACGCGCTCGAGCACGTCGTCGACGCGTACACGCAGCGCGTCGAGGACCACCGGCCCGTGCACCCCGAGTACGTCGCGTCGGTGCTCGACGACGAGCTCGACGACGACGCCGTCGTCACCGTCGACACCGGGATGTGCAACGTGTGGGCCGCGCGCTACATCTCGCCGACGGGGCGCCGGCGCATCCTCGGCTCGTTCCGGCACGGGACGATGGCGAACGCGCTGCCGCACGCGATCGGGGCGGCGGTCTCGCAGCCGGGCCGGCAGGTCGTGTCGATGTCCGGCGACGGCGGGCTGACGATGCTGCTCGGCGAGCTGCTGACGGCCGTGGAGCAGGACCTCGACCTCACCGTCGTCGCGTTCAACAACGGCTCGCTGGGCATGATCCGGCTCGAGATGATGGTCGCCGGCTTCCCGTCGTTCCAGACCGACCACGGCCCCGCCGACCTCGGCGCGATCGCCCGGGCGGCCGGGCTGCACGCGGTCACCGTCGACGATCCGCGCGAGCTGCGCGGGGCGCTGCGCGAGGCGCTCGACCACCGCGGACCCGCGCTCGTCGACGTGCGCACCGACCCCAACGCGCTCTCGATCCCGCCGCACATCACCGCCGAACAGGTCCGCGGCTTCGCGCTCGCGGGCATGCGCACGGTGCTCGCCGGCGGCGTCGGGAAGATGGTCGACCTCGCCCGCTCGAACCTCCGCTCCGTGCCGCGCCACCCCCTGCGCTGACCCGGGGTCTGACGCACCCGACGTGCGAGCGATGCGGCTTCGCTGGCGTCTGACGCCAGGCTCGCCACATCCTCGCTCGCGCGACACGCCGAGGCTGGCGTGTTGTTGCAGCCTGGCGGCCACGCTGGCGTTGAACGTCAGGAAAGCCCCCACGATCACGGGCGATCGAGACCCGCGGCGAGGGTGGCGAAGGCCGTCGCGACTTCCGCGCGCAGGACCTCGAGCGGCGGCGGGTCGTCGCCGGTCGAGCGCTCCAGCCAGCGGTCGAGCGTGAGGCGCAGGGTGGCGAACGCGACCGTCGCGCACAACCGCGCATAGGCGTCGTCCGGCTCGGCCAGGCGCGAACCGATCGCCGCCGCCAGCGCCTTCTCCTGCGCCGCGAGCACCGACAGCTGCTGGGGGAGCAGCGACGGCGCCGCGCGCGCCAACCGCAGCACCGCGACGTGCTCGTGGCCGGCGACGTCGTCGCGGTCCATCACCTCGAGCACCGCCTCGCGCAGCGCGTGCAGCACCGACTCCTCCGGCGGGCGCGCCCGGAAGCGCGCCACGACGGCCTCGGCGCCGACCGCGGCCGTCGCGAGCAGCGCCTCCTCCTTGCCGGAGAAGTAGTTGAAGAAGGTGCGCCGGGCGATGTCGGCCTCGTCGGCGATGCGCTCCGCCGTGACGTTCTCGACGCCGTCGCGCAGCGCCAGACGCAGGGCGGCCTGGCGCAGCGCGGCGCGGGTCGCGAGCTTCTTGCGCTCCCGACGACCGGTCTCCACGACGGACATCATCATCCCCAGGCGACCGGCAGCGCGCGCACCCCGAAGATCAGCATGTCGTTGCGCAGCGGCACCTCCTCGGCCGGCACCGCGAGGCGCAGGTCGGGCATGCGGGCCACGAGCTCGGAGATGCCGACGCGCATCTCGGCGCGCGCGAGCTGCTGACCGAGGCACTGGTGGATGCCGTGCCCGAACGCCAGGTGCGGCGCGCGCTCGCGGTGGACGTCGAGGTGGTCGGGGTCGGCCCAGTGCCGCGGGTCGCGGTTGGTCTCCGGGGTCCCGACGACGACGGTCTCGCCGGCCGCCACCGTCACGCCGCCGAGCTCCACGTCCTCGGTCGCGACGCGGCTGACGCCGAGCTGGATGATCGAGCAGTAGCGCAGGAGCTCCTCGACCGTGCCGTCGATGAGCGACGGGTCGGCGCGCAGGGCGGCGAGCTGCTCGGGGCGCTCGAGCAGCGCGAACATCCCGAGCGCGAGGTTGTTCGCGGTCGTCTCGTGACCCGCACCGAGCAGCACCAGCGACATGTCGATCAGCTGGGCGTCGGTCAGCGGCGGGTCGGCGTCGTGCACGAGCCCGGAGAGCAGGTCGTCGGTGCGCTCGGCGCGCTTCGCGGCGACGAGACCCGCGATGAACGCGTAGAGCTCGCCGCCGGCGCGCGCCTTCTCCTCGTCCGACGAGCTCGAGCTCAGCGCCACCCCGGTGTTGCGCTGGAACGTCTCGCGGTCCGCGTAGTCGACGCCGAGCAGTTCGCAGATCATCAGCGACGGCAGCGGCAGCGCGTACGACGGCACGAGGTCGGCGGACGTCCCGGCGGCCCGCATCGCCTCGATGTGCTCGACGGCGATCTCGCGCAGCCGCGACTCGAGCGCGCGCATCCGGCGCACCGTGAACTGGCCGGTGAGCAGGCTGCGCAGGCGCGTGTGCTCCGGCGGGTCCATGAAGATGAACATGCCGTCCTGGCGCTCGGGGATGTCGACGGCCGGGGCGCCGGACGCCGCCTGCTCCGCGGTCATCTGCGTCGCGTCGGGGTGGCGGATGCGGTCGTTGGAGAACCGCGGGTCGGCGAGCACCGCGCGCGCCTCGTCGAAGCCCGTCACGAGCCACGCCCGCGCGCCGTTCGCCAGCGGCAGCGGCTGCACCGGATCGCCGTCGCGGCGCGCCACGAGCCCCGGCGCCGGGTCGAAGGGGCAGCGCGCGTCGCGCTCGAGGAGGTCGGCGGGCATCGCGCCGCGCAGGGCGGTCGGGGAGCTGGTGGTGGTGTCGCTGCTCGGGTCCACGCCTCGACCGTACGGACTCGATGCACGCCGTGCACGAATGCACACTGAGCATCAAGTGCGAGTGATCGTGGGGGAGTTTCTGACGTTCAACGTCTGTATCTCGCCTCCGGCGCGGCAGCTCCGCTGCGCTGCGTGCCGCGGGTGGCCGCCAGGCTGCAACACCCCGGACGACGCCCGCTTCGGCGTGTCGCGAAGGCGAGCATGTGGCGATCCTGGCGTCACACGCCAGCGATGCCGCATCGCTCGTACTCAGGACCTCAGCTCGGCGCGTGGACGTGCGTCACGCGGCTGCGGCCGCGCAGGCGGACGACGTCGACTTCGCACCAGCGCGCGGCTTCGGACTCGCCGGCGCGGGAGATCGCGGCGTCCGACGCCGCGATGCGGCCGGGCAGGCCCTTGGCGACGTCGCAGAGGCGCGCGGCCTCGTTCACCGGGTCGCCGATCACCGTGTACTCGTAGCGCCGCGCGTCGCCGATGTTGCCGGCGACGGCGGGGCCGGCGGACACCCCGATGCCGGCGCCCGGGTCTCGGCCCGCGAGTCGTTCGCCGAGCGCGCGGGCGGCCGCGAGGGCGGCGGCGGCGGGGTCGGCGTGGTCGTCCGGCGCCCCGAACACGGCGAGCGCGGCGTCGCCCTCGAACTTGTCGATCCAGCCGCGGTGGCTCTCGATCACGTCGACGACCTCGCCGAAGAACGCGTTGAGCACCGCGACGACCTCCTGCGGCGGGCGGTCGAACGCCATCTCGGTGGAGCCGATGATGTCGACGAAGACGACGGCGACCTCGCGCACCTCGCCGCCCAGCTCGATCTCGTCGGCGAGCGCGGCCTGGGCGACCTCCCGCCCGACGTGGCGTCCGAAGACCTCGCGGACGTGGTCGCGCTCGCGCAGTCCGGCGGCCATCTCGTTGAACCCGGCCTGCAGCATGCCGAGCTCGGTGGCGTCCGAGACCTCCACGCGCGCGTCGAGGTCGCCGTCCTGCACGCGCTTGAGGGCGTTGCGGACCGCGATCACGGGCGTCGTCATCGCCGTCGAGGTCAGCGCCGTGAGCAGGAAGCCGACGGCGAGCGCCACGACGGCGAGCACGAGCACGACCACGCCGAGGCGGGTGACCGTGTAGTAGTCGCGGAACAGCAGCGACGCCGCGGCGGCGAGCGCGATCCCGAGCACCGGCACCCCGGTCCCCAGCAGCCAGGCGCCGAGCGAGCGGGCCGCGACGCCGGGGATCACGCCGAGCCGGTTCGGCGGGTCCTCGGCGAGCACGCGCGCGACCTCGCCGCGCAGCGTCAGCTCGGAGAGGCGGTAGCCGACGGCGACCGTCGCGATGCCGCCGAGCGCGACCACGCACCCGACGGTGAGCGCGACGGTGAGCGAGAAGCGCGCGTTGATCGTCGCGAAGAGCAGGACGGCGAGCACCCACGGCACGGCCTGCACGACGGTGATCCGCATCGGCGCGCCGAGCACGGCCCGCCGGGCGAGGTGGCGGTGGCGCGCCCACGCGCCCTCGTCGTCCGACTCGGCGGGCAGCGGCGGGACGCGCACCCACCGGTAGCCCCAGACCAGGCCCACGAGCACCGCGGCGGCGAGGTAGAGGCCGAAGGTCCACAGGTTGCGGGCGAGCGCGCCCTCCGGGGCGGCCACCAGCGACTGGGTCGGCAGGACGTAGCCGGCGAGGCCCAGCACGATGGCGGCCCCGACCACGTTGGACACGACGACCTGCGCGCCGACCATCGCCTTCGTCGCCGGCCGGAAGTCGCGGTGGACGGTCCCGCGACCACCGGCCGTCGTCGACGTCATCCCCCGAGCCTAATCAAGCGGTACCGGCGGTACCGCCTGCACGTACGAACGAGGGCCGTCGCCGGCCGTGGTCGATCCCGCTCGCTGCTGCGCCGATCGTGTGAGGTGTGCCGCGGACCGCGTGCGCTCCGTCATACCCGGTGCTCATCGGCGCTGATCGACGACGCGCAGATGTTGCTCGCTCACCCCGGATTCTTGATCTGTTCCAGAAAAGGGGCGACACTGCGAGCCGTGTCACCGCCGGTCCGGACCCGGCCCCTCGCCGGGGATCGACAGGTCTGGGAGCCCGGCTCCACCGCAACGACAGCTCAGTGACCCGGAGGACCTCCTCGTGTCAGAACACGTGACCCGCGAGACCGAGATGAACACCCAGGACGCCGGTGGGTGCCCGGTCAACGGGGGCCGTCTCGCGCACCCGACCGAGGGTGGCGGCAACATCGACTGGTGGCCGAACCAGCTCAACCTGCGCGTCCTGCGCACGCACACCGCCGTCTCCAACCCGATGGACGACGACTTCGACTACGCCGCGGCGTTCAAGACCGTCGACCTCGACGCGCTCGCCGCTGACGTCGACCACGTCCTGACCACCTCGCAGGACTGGTGGCCCGCCGACTTCGGTCACTACGGCGGCTTCATGATCCGCCTCGCCTGGCACTCGGCCGGCACCTACCGCCTGGCCGACGGCCGCGGTGGCGCCGGCATGGGCCTGCAGCGCTTCGCCCCGCTGAACAGCTGGCCGGACAACGGCAACCTCGACAAGGCCCGCCGCCTGCTCTGGCCCGTCAAGCAGAAGTGGGGCAACAAGATCTCCTGGGCCGACCTCCTGATCCTCGCGGGCAACCGGGCCCTCGAGACGATGGGGTTCGAGACCTACGGCTTCGCGGGCGGGCGCCCCGACGTGTGGGAGCCCGACAACGAGACCTACTGGGGCCCCGAGAACTACTGGCTCGGCGGCGACCAGCGCTACACGGGTGACCGCAAGCTCGAGCAGCCGCTCGGCGCGTCGCAGATGGGCCTGATCTACGTCAACCCCGAGGGCCCGGACGGCAACCCGGACCCGCTGGCCGCGGCCCGCGACATCCGCGAGACGTTCGGCCGGATGGCGATGAACGACGAGGAGACCGTCGCCCTCATCGCCGGTGGCCACACCTTCGGCAAGACGCACGGTGCGGCCGACCCCGACCAGTACGTCGGCCCGGAGCCCGAGGGCGCCTCCATCGAGGAGCAGGGCCTCGGCTGGCACCAGAAGTTCGGCAAGGGCAAGGGCCGCGACACCATCACCTCCGGCCTCGAGGTCACCTGGACCTCCACGCCGGCGCAGTGGAGCAACGGCTACTTCGACAACCTCTTCGGCTACGAGTGGGAGCTCCACAAGTCGCCGGCGGGCGCGTGGCAGTACCGCCCGGTGAACAACGGCGGCGCCAACACCGTCCCCGACCCGGAGACCGGTGAGCTCACCCGCCAGCCCACGATGCTGGTCACCGACCTCTCCCTGCGCGTCGACCCGGTCTACGAGCAGATCTCGCGGCGGTTCCACCAGAACCCGGACGAGTTCGCCGACGCGTTCGCCCGCGCCTGGTACAAGCTCACCCACCGCGACATGGGCCCGATCCAGCGCTACCTCGGCCCCTGGGTGCCGCAGGAGACGCTGATCTGGCAGGACCCGGTGCCCGCGCACGAGGGCCCGCTCGTCAGCTCGTCGGAGATCGCCGACCTGAAGCAGCAGATCCTCGGCGCCGGCGTCGGCATCTCCGCGCTGGTCAAGGCGGCCTGGGCGTCGGCGTCGACGTTCCGCATCGGCGACAAGCGCGGCGGCGCCAACGGTGCCCGCGTGCGTCTCGACCCGCAGATCGACTGGGAGGTCAACGACCCCCAGGAGCTGCGCCGGACGCTGTCCGCGCTCGAGGGCGTGCAGTCGTCGTTCAACGCCTCGGGCACCAAGGTGTCGCTGGCCGACCTCATCGTCCTCGGCGGCGTCGCCGCGGTGGAGAAGGCGGCCAAGGACGCGGGCCACGACGTCACCGTGCCGTTCACCCCGGGCCGCACGGACGCCTCGCTCGAGTGGACGGACGTCGACTCGTTCACCCACCTCGAGCCGAAGGCCGACGGCTTCCGCAACTACCTCGGCAAGGGGCTCCCGCTGCCCGCCGAGTACCTGCTGGTCGACCGCGCGAACCTGCTCAACCTGTCGGCGCCGGAGATGACCGTGCTCGTCGGCGGTCTGCGCGTGCTCGGCGCCAACACCGCGGGCTCGACCCACGGTGTGCTCACCGACCGCGTCGGGCAGCTGACGAACGACTTCTTCGTCAACCTGCTCGACGGGAACACGCAGTGGGCGGGCGTGGCCGAGGAGGAGGGCCTCTACGAGGCCCGCGGCACCGACGGCGAGGTCCGCTGGACCGGCACCCGCAACGACCTCGTGTTCGGCTCGAACTCCGAGCTGCGCGCGATCGCCGAGGTCTACGCCTCGTCCGACGGCGCCGAGAAGTTCGTCCGCGACTTCGCGAAGGCGTTCGACAAGGTCATGCAGCTCGACCGCTACGACCTGAACTGATCTCCACCTGACAGCAGAACGCCCCGGTCGCACCATGCGACCGGGGCGTTCTGCTGTCCGGGGCTACTCCTCCGTCGGCAGCCACGCGCCGTGCAGGCCCAGCGGGACGCGCACCGGGATGCGCACCCGCGCGACCGGCCCGGCCGCCGGGTCGGCGGCGGCGAACACGACGAACCAGCTCGACCGGTCGGTGCGGTCGGTCGCGAACGTGACCCACCAGCCGTGCGACGAGTCGGTGTCACCCGGGCGCGGCACGAAGCACGGCTCGCCGACCGAGAGGTCGCCGGCCTCCCACGTCTCGGTGCGCCCCGTCGCGGGGTCGAGCCAGAGCACCGCGTCGAACTCGCCGTTCGCGAGCTCGGCGCGCCCGGTCTTGGTGCCGAGCGCGACGACGCCGTGCTCGTGCCCGATGCGCCGGTCGTCGACGCGCGGGAACTCCATGCCGTGCGGGTCGGTGAGGAACCGGCGGGTGATCGTCCCGCCCACCGGGTCGATCTCTGCCCGCGCGATGCCGCCGACGATCGGGCCGCCGCGGGACAGCCCGCCCGGCCGGGACCACTCGACGAAGTCGAGGACGACGCCGCCGTCGTCCGCGTCGTAGGCGTTGGCGCTGTGCCAGCTCCAGAACGCCTCGGTGTGCGCCCACCGCACCGGGCTGCCGTCGCGCGGGATCAGCGCGATCCGCGTGCCGTCCTCGGGGCGCCACGCGAGCAGCGAGCCGCCGCGCATCGCCGCGGCCATGTCGAAGTACATCGGCCCGAGCACGAGCACCACGAAGCGCTCGGTGAGCGCCATGTCGTGGATCATCACCGGCTGGTCGACACCGGTCACCGCCGTCGGCGCGCGCCGCGTCCCGCCGTCGGGGCCGAGCACCGCCCACGTCAGGTACGGCGCCTCGAGGCCGTAGCAGAACACGACCATCTCGCCGGTGCGCGGATCGACCTTCGGGTGGGCGCACAGGCCCGCGGGCAGCGACCCGCCGAAGGTCTCCTTCCCGACCGTCGCGAGCTCCGGGGTCAACGCGTAGGGCGGCGACGACTCCGCGAGCGCGAGCAGCTTCCCGCCGTGGCGCACGACGTTGATGTCGGGCAGGTCGCGCATCGTCCCGGCGAGCGACGGCCCCACGACGTCGGCGCCCGGCGAGTAGCCGCTCATGATCCCGCCCCACAGCGCGCGGCCCGCGGTGATCTCCGCGTCGAGCATCGGCGTGTGGACGAAGCGGTTGGAGTACCGGGCCTTCCCGCCCGACACCCACAGCCCGTGCACCATCCCGTCGCCCTCGAGGGGATAGATGTACGAGCCGAGCGGGGTGAAGCGCGGGTTCGGGCCGTTGCGGAGGTACATGCCGTCCATCTCGGGCGGCAGCTCGCCGGTGACCTCGAGGTCGCCGGCGTCGATCTCGTCGATCACCGGCTCGAACACCCCGGACAGGTGCGGGTCGTTCGCGGCGTCGACGGGCGGGGGTGCGCTGGGCGCGGTGGTGGTCACGGTGTGCTCCCTCAGGCCGGCTGGGCCGGGTTGCGGGGCGCCTCGTGAGCCTCGTGGGCACCGTGGGCGCGGTGCTCCTTCAGCTGGCTCCGGACGTGCTCGGGGTACCAGCCGGTGATCTTGACAGCGACCACGATGGCGACGATCGGGATCACCCAGTTGAAGAGGTCCGCGCTCGCCCCGAAGTAGCCGACCGCCACGTCGCACAGCGCGTTGAGCACGAAGACGCCGCCCCAGAGGCCGGTGAGCACGCGGTTGACCTTCTTGAAGGTCGGCGAGCTCCAGACCTCCTTCGGCGCCTGCTTCTTCGCGTAGAACTCGGTGAACGGGCGGCCGACGGCCAGCGAGCCGAGCGCGACCACGGCGATGACGACGCTGGAGATCAGCTGGGCGCGGTCCTCGATGGGCTGCAGCGCCGCGCGGTCGAGCACGAGCGAGAGCACCACGAGCACCGCGAAGAACAGGAGCGCGGCCGCGTCGAGGATGCTGATCGACCGGTAGTTCCGCCAGTCCGGGACCGCCAGCACGAGCGAGCACACGAGGGCGGCCAGCGCCGCCCACATCCACGTGCTCGGCCCCGCGACGACCGAGAAGACGATCCAGGGCACGAACCCCAGGAAGATGGCGGCCTTCTGCACGACGTTGCCTCCTGCCGACGATGATGACTCTCCGTCATCATGAGAGGAGGCGCGGCGGGAGACAAGAGATCTGTCACCCGGAAGACGTTGCGCCAGGTAACGATCGCCGGTTGGCAGTACTCCGGACGAGTGACGTCAGGGAGTGGGGCCGACCGTCCGGAGGGTGGCGATCGCGGCCCGCAGGGGCACGCCGCCGACCGTGCGCGGCATCGGCACGGGGCCCGCGCCGGCACCGACCACGACCAGGCCGTCCACCGCGGGGTGCTGCGCGTAGCGGGCGAGCCGGGAGGTCAGGACCTCGTCCGGTGAGCTCGACGCCACGACCGCCGGCACGATCCCGATCGACGCCTCGACGCGGGGGAACGGCTCGGCGACGAGCAGTGGTAGGCGGTCGCCGCCGCCGAGCGCGTAGTCCCGGACCGTGACGAACCCGGCGCCCGCGAGCAGGAGGGCGATCACGCCGATCACCGAGCCGGGGTCGAGGTGGGGGAAGACGGCGCCCTCGATGAGCTGCACCACGCGCTGGGCCAGCAGGTCGGCGTGCACGATCCCCTCCCTCCCCGCATCGGGTGTCGTCGCATCATGATTCCTGGTGAGGGCGCTCGGGGCGAGACCCAGTTCCGGCGCGTCGGCGCGGTTTCGGGGATCAGCAGGGCGAAAAGCATGATCGACGGCCTTTCCCGGCCTGTTGATCTCCTCGAGAGCGCCTGACGATCTCAATCAGATGATTTACGGTTGTCGTATGGCAACGACCCGGCAGGCCCCACCACGCCCCTCGCTGCGCCGGCCGATCCCCGCCGGGATGGTCGGTCGCGGCGGCTGCCCGTTCGACCCTCCGGCCGGTCTGCGGGCGGTGCACGACGAGGGCCCGATCGCGCCGGTGACGCTGACGAACGGCGCGCGGACGTGGGTCGTCACGGGCTACGAGGAAGCGCGGACCATCTTCGGCGACACCCGGTTCAGCTCCGACCGCCTGCGCCACCGCGACGCGCTCTCGCTCGCCCCGGACGAGGTCGGCACGCAGCCGGTGCCCTACGTCAGCACGCCGGTGGGCGAGGGTCCGGGCCACGGCATCTTCATCATGATGGACCCGCCGGAGCACACCCGGCTGCGCAAGCTGCTCGTCGGGCAGTTCACGGTGCGCCGCATGCGCGCGCTCTCCGACCAGGTGACGCGGTACGCCGTCGAGCTGATCGACGCGATGCGGGCGGCGGGGTCGTCCGCCGACCTCTGCACCGACTTCGCGCTGCCGCTGCCCTCGCTCGTCATCTGCGACCTGCTCGGCGTCGACCACGCCGACCGCGCCGAGTTCCAGGAACGCGCGGCGACGACGCTGAACCTCACCGCGAGCGACGACGACCGTCTCGCGGCGCAGGCCGGGATGCGCGCGTTCATGACGGACCTCGTCGCCGCGAAGCGCGCGGACCCGTCCGACGACCTGCTCTCCGCTCTCGTGCACGACACCGAGGCGGCGCTGACCGACGCCGAGCTGGTCGACGTCGCCCAGGTGCTGCTGACCGCGGGCCACGAGACGACGGCGAAACATGCTCGCGCTCGGGACGTTCGCGCTGCTCGAGCACCCCGACCAGCTCGCCGCGCTCCGGGACGACCCGACACGGGTCGACACGGCCGTCGAGGAGCTGCTGCGCTACCTCTCGATCCTGCACCTCGGGCTCTCGCGCGTCGCGACGGAGGACGTCGTCGTCGGCGGCACGCGCATCGCGGCGGGCGACACCGTGCTGCTCGCGCTGTCCGAGGCCAACCCCCGCGCACTGGCCCGAGCCCGGGCGGCTGGACGTCGCGCGCGAGCGCAGCCCGCACCTGGCGTTCGGGCACGGGGTGCACCAGTGCCTCGGCCAGCAGCTCGCCCGCGTCGAGATGCGCGTCGGGTTCACCGAGCTGCTCACGCGCCTGCCCGGGCTGCGGCTCACCGTGCCGCCGGACGAGGTCCCGCTGCGCACCGACATGATCGTGTACGGGGTGCACGCGCTGCCGGTGGCCTGGTCCTAGCCCGCGGGACGCTCCGCCTCGACGAGGTGCGCCGACATCGACGCGGTGATCGGGCCGTCGCCGAGCATCCGGGTCATCGCGACCGCCACGCGGTCGACGGTCCCCTCGAGGTCGCCGCGGCGCTCGAGCGCGGCGCGCAGCGGCGACCCGGTGCACAGTCCGACGGCGATCTGGCGGGCGTCGTCGGCGCGGCCCTCGAGGGTCAGGGTCGCGACGCCGACGACGTCGAGCCCCGCGGCGCGCACGTCGGCGGTGACCACCTCGGTGTCGTGGTAGCCGTGCGGCACCGCCTCGAGGAACGCCGGCACGTCGCCGTCGAACACCTGCTCGAGCGCGAGGCCGAGCGGGTGCGCGAAGCCGTGCGACGCGAGCGTGTCCCACGTCGTGAAGAGGAAGCGGCCGCCGGGGGCGAGGACACGGGCGGCCTCGGCGTAGGCGGCGGGCTTGTCCGGCAGGAACATGACGCCGAAGCCGCACACCACGGCGTCGAACGCCGCGTCGTCGAACGGCAGCCGCATCGCGTCGGCGACCTGCCACGTCGGCCCGGGCACGCGCGCCGTCGAGAGCTCGACCATCGCCGGGTTGAGGTCGGTCGCCGTGATCGCGGCGTCCGGGCACGCGGCGACGAGCTCGCGGGTCACCGCACCGGTGCCGGCCGCGAGCTCCAGGACGCGGCGGGGATCCCCGTGGGCCGTGCGCCGCGCGAGCTCGCCGGCGAACGGCCGGAAGAACGGGGCGACGAGGCACCGCTCGTACACCTCGGGCATCGATCCGACCCAGCGCGCGCTCTCCGTGTCCATGTCCGTCGGTTGTCCTCGCCCTCCCGGCGCAGGGCAAGGGCCGCCCGGGTAGTAGGAACGCACCCGATGACCGACATCCCGGACCTCCTGCTCAACGACGGCACCGCGATCCCGCAGGTCGGGCTCGGCGTCTACCAGGTGCCCCCGGACGACACCGCCGCGCTGGTGCGCGCCGCGCTGGAGATGGGCTACCGCCACATCGACACCGCGCAGGGCTACGGCAACGAGGCCGGCGTCGGGGAGGGCCTGCGCGCGTCCGGCGTCCCCCGCGAGGACGTGTGGATCACGACGAAGCTCGACGACCCGTTCCACGGCGACGCCGCGCCGGCCGCGCTCGACGACAGCCTCGCCCGTCTCGGCACCGACTACGTCGACCTCTTCCTCGTGCACCGCCCGGGCGACGGCGACGACGTCGACACCTGGCAGGCCCTCGAGTCGCTGCGCGTCGACGGGCGGGCGCGCTCGATCGGCCTGTCGAACTTCACCCGCGACGGCATCGAGCGCCTCGTCGCGGCCCACGGCGTCGTGCCCTCGGTGCACCAGATCCGGTTGAACCCGCGGACCCCGCAGTCCCCGATGCGGCGCTACCACCGGCGCCGCGGGATCGCGACGGAGTCGTGGGCGCCGCTGCGCGAGGGCAAGCTCGCGCGCGACCCGATCGTGCGCCGGATCGCCGCGCGCCACGGCCGCACGCCCGCGCAGGTCGTGCTGCGCTGGCACCTGCAGCACGGGCTCATCGTGTTCCCGAAGTCGTCGAACCCCGAGCGGCTGCGCGAGAACCTCGACGTCACCGGCTTCGAGCTCACCCGCACCGACCTGGCCGCGCTCGGGCTGCTGCGGCGCAAGCCGTAGCCGTCACGACGCGGCCAGCCCGTCGCGCACGAGTCGCTGCGCCGCGTCGATGACGCCCTCCAGCGAGCCGCGCGCCGGGTCCCACCACTCGGCGGTCCAGTTGAGCGCGCCCAGCACGACCATCAGCGCGGTGCCCGGGTCGAGCGCGGGGTCGAGGTCGCCGTCGTCGCGGACCTCGGCGACGAGCCCGCGCCACACGGCGAGGTAGTCGCGCTGCGCCTGGCGGTGGCGCTCGCGCATCGCCTCGGGCAGCTGCGGCACGGTGCGCACGGCCGCGGCGGCGTGGTCGGAGTGCGTGAGCAGGGTGCGCAGGTGCGCGGCGACCGCGATCGCGAGCCGGTCGATCGCGGGGAGGCCGGCGGGCGCCTGCGCGAGGGCCTCGGTGACCAGCGACTGCGCCCGGTCGAGCCCGACGGCGACGGCCTCGTCGATCAGCTCGTCGCGCGAGGAGAAGTAGTAGTAGATCGCCGGCGCCTGCACCTGCGCGACCTCGGCGACGTCGGAGAGCCGCGTGCCGGCGTAGCCGCGGCGCAGCAGGACGTGCGCGGCCGCGTCGACGACACGACGGCGGGTCCGCGCGGACTTCGTGTCCCGCACGGTCTCGGTCATCGGCTCAGCGTAGGGCGCGCATCAGTACGACGACGGCAGCCCGAGGCTGTGCTGCGCGACGAAGTTCAGCACCATCTCCCGGCTCACCGGCGCGGTCTTGAGCATGCGCGCGAGGAACCACAGGTCGGCGAGCCCGTACTCGAGCGCGAGGCCGTTGCCGCCGTGGGTCTGCATGGCCTGGTCGAGCGCGCGCAGCGACGCGTCGGCGGCGGCGAACTTGGCGATGTTCGACGCCTCGGCGGTGCGAGTCGCGTCGGCACCCGCGTCGAAGAGCTCGGCCGCGCGCGCCGCCATGAGCCGCGCCTGCGCGACGCCGATGTAGGCCTCGGCGAGCGGGTGCGCGACACCTTGGTGCGCACCGATCGGCACGCCCTTCCACACCGCGCGCTGGTTCGCGTACGTCGCCGCCTTGTCGAGGGCGTACAGCGAGATGCCGTTGCTGATCGAGGCGGCGGTGATGCGCTCGGGGTTGAGGCCGGAGAAGACCTGGCGCAGCCCGTTGCCGTCGTCGCCGATGAGCGCCTCGGGACCGAGCGGGACGTCGTCGAACCACACCGTGAACTGCTGCTCGGGCTGCACGAGCGCCGCCTCGATCGGCTGCCACGTGAGGCCGGGGGAGTCGGTGGGGACGACGAACAGACTCAAGGGACGGCGGGGGCCGCTCGCCTCGGCGGACCCGCTGCGCGCCACGACCAGGATCGCGTCGGCCTCGTCGACCCCGCTGGTCCAGTACTTGGTGCCGGACAGTCGCCAGCCCGCGCCGTCGGCGTGCGCGGTCGTCGTGATCTCGTGCGAGTTCGACCCGGCGTCCGGCTCGGTGATCGCGAACGCCATCTTCGTCGAGCCGTCGGCGATGCCGGTGAGCCAGCGCCGGTTCATCTCGTCCGACGCGTGGCGGGCGAGGATCGTGCCGCAGATCGCCGGCGAGATGACGGTCATGAGCAGCGGGCAGCCCGCCGCCGACGCCGCCTCGACCACCACCGAGAAGTCGCCGAGCGTGCCGCCGCCCCCGCCGTAGGCCTCGGGGAGGTGCACGCCCAGGAAGCCGTTGGCGCCGAGGTCCTTCCACAGCGCGGTCGGCTCCTCGTGCGCCCGGGCGCGGGCGACGAAGTAGTCGTGGCCGTAGCGGCCCACGAGACCCGTGACGGCCTCGCGCAGCGCCGCGCGCTCGTCGGTCTCGGGGACGATCGAGGACTGCTTCACGCGGGGCTCCCGGGCTCGGTTTCTCATCCAGAATAAAAACTGCGGGCGCCCGTGTCTACGAGGCTCCGCAGGTGCGCGATATGGGTCGCCCTGGCGACCCATATCGCGCACGTGCCTACGGCATCGACGAGCCGCCGCCGACGGCGAGGACCTGGCCGGTCACCTGGCGCGCCGCGCGGGGCGAGGAGAGCCAGACGACGGCGTCGGCGATGTCGGCGGCGGTGGTCAGCCGGCGCAGCGGCTGCTGCTTCACGACGGACGCGACCTGCGCCTCGTCGAACACCGCGTCCTGCCCGCCCGCCCACAGGCTCGTCGCGCCGACGCCGCCCTCCTCGGGGAGCACGAGCCCGGGGCACACGACGTTCGACCGGACGCCGTGGCGCCCCTGCTCCCGCGCGGTCGTGCGCGCCAGCGCGATCAGCCCGGCCTTCGTCGTGCCGTAGACGCCCTGGCGGATCGCGCCGAACGCGGCGTCGCTGGAGATGAACACGATCGACCCCGCGCCGGCCGCGGCCATCGGGGCGAGCGCGGCCTGCGTGCAGTCGATCGCCGTGTAGAGGTTGGTCTCGATCGTGCGCTGCCACAGTGCCCGGTCGGTCTGCTCGGTGAGGAAGCCCGGCACGCTCCAGCCGGCGTTGTTCACCAGCGCGTCGACGCCGTCGAAGCGATCGAGCGCCGCGGCGACGACCCGCCCGCCCGCGCCGTCCGTGGTCAGGTCGATCTCGAGCACCTCGAGCGCCGCCGCCCCCAGCGCGAGCCCCTCCTCGCACACCCGCGCGGCCTGCTCGCCGTCGCGGTCGGCGAGCAGGATGCGGGCGCCCTCCCGGGCGAAGCCGTGCACGATGCCGCGACCGATGTTGGACGCGCCGCCGGTCACGATCACGCGGGCGTCGGCGAGACCGAGATCCATGGGCCCTCCCGTGTACGGTTAATCCGCATTAGAAACCAGCGAGGAGGTTACCGGTGGGCGAGCAGGTCGTGGGGTCGGGACCGGTGCTGCTCGACGTCGACGACCGGGGCGTCGCGCGCCTGCGGCTGAACCGGCCGGAGGCCTCCAACGGCCTCGACGTCGAGCTGCTGCGCGCGTTCCACGACGCGGTCATGGCGTGCCACGCGCGCCCGGGGCTGCGCGTGCTCGTGATCACCGGCGAGGGCAAGCACTTCTGCGCGGGCGGCGACGTGAAGACGTTCGCGAGCAAGGGCACCGGCCTCCCGGACTACCTGCGCGAGGCCACCTCGCGGCTGCAGATGGTCGTGCAGGCGCTGCTCGCGCTGCCGGCGCCGGTGGTCGCGTCGGTGCACGGGTTCGCGGCGGGCGGCGGCGGGTTCGGGCTCGTGTGCGCGGCGGACCTCGTCGTCGCCGCCGAGTCCGCGCAGTTCCTCGGCGGCGCGACCCGCGTCGGCATGGCGCCGGACGCCGGCGCGACCGTGACGCTCCCGGCGCTCGTGGGGCTGCGCAAGGCGATGGAGATCGCGCTGACCAACCCGGTGCTGTCCGCCGCCGAGGCGCTCGACGCCGGCATCCTCACCGCCGTCGTGCCCGACGACGAGCTCGCCGCGCGCACCGAGGAGCTCGTCGAGAAGCTCGCCGCCGGCGCCCCGCAGGCGCTCGCCGCCACCAAGCGGCTGCTGTGGTCCGGGCTCGGCGCACGCGTCGAGGCGCAGCTGCCCGAGGAGGCCCGCACGGTCTCGGAGCTCTCGGGCACCGCCGACGCGCGCGAGGGCCTGGACGCGGTGATCGAGCGGCGGGCGCCCCGCTTCAGTGGGGAGTGAGGCCCCGTCGCACGACGTGCTGCGTCGTCGCGACGACGTCCTCGAGCGATCCGCGGTCGGGGTTCCACCACTCCGGCGCCCAGTTCAGCGCGCCGAGCACGAGCATGCGGGCGGCGCGGGTGTCGACGTCGGCGGTCAGCTCCCCGGCGGCGACGGCGTCCTCGACCAGCCCGCGCCACACGTCGGCGTACTCGCGCTGACCGACGAGCTGGCACTCGCGGATGTCGTCGGGCAGCTGCGCGGCGTTGCGGATCGCGGCCAGCGAGAACTCGGAGCGGCGCAGCACGACCTCGAGGTGGGCGGCGATCGCGCCGTCGATCCGGTCGAGGGCCGAGGCGTCGGCGGGCAGCGCGGCGAGCGAGGCGACGACGTGCTCGAGGGTGGCCTGCTGCCCCGTGGTGACGACCTCGGCGAGCAGGTCCTCGCGCGAGGGCCAGTAGTAGTAGACCGCCGGCGCCTGCACCGCGGCGACCTCGGCGATGTCGACCAGACGCGTGCCCGCCCAGCCCTTGCGGGACAGGACCTGCGCGGCCGCGGCGAGGATGCGCTCGCGGGTGCGGGCGGACTTCCGCTCCCGGGGCACGGCGTGATCCTAGGGGTCGAGCGACTCCTGGGCGGGGCCCCGATCGGCGTCGCGCCAGCGGTGCTGCGACGGGTCGAGCAGCGCGCGCATCCACGCCTCCGGCGCCCACACGATCGACTCCAGCTCGAGCGCGTCGAGGTAGCGCACGGTCCCGGTGCGCAGGTCCTCGAGCCGCAGGCGGGTGCTGTTGCCGCGGTCGTCCACCGACACGGCGACCGTGGCGAACTCGTTGGCGACGACGTCCTCCATCAGGCTGAGTCCATCAGACCAGGAATGACATCGTCGGCAGGGACCGGTCGGAGTCGACGAGGACCACCGTCTTCGCGGCCATCCGCAGCTCGCCCTCCACGCGGCGCAGGCGGTGCGTCACACGCCCGACCCACCACGTCGTCCCGCGGTCGCGCGACTCGAGGATCTGGACGACCGAGCCGACGAGCGTGTCCCCGCCGTCGGCGCCCAGGAGCTCCACGTTCGTCACCGACCGGCACAGCCGCGACGGCGGGCGCTGCGAGTGCCGGCGCCCGGTCTGCAGCTGCTTGATCCGCGTCGCGATGCGGCCGCGGTTGTCGAAGACGATCGACATGTGGGTGCGCGGATCGGCGTCCGGGTCGACGGGCACGTGGTAGACGGCGTCGTCGGTCCAGAGCGCCTCCCACTCCTCGAGCGCGAACGCGTCGGCGAGGCGCGCCTCGCGGTAGAGGAACTGCTCGGCCTCGCGCACGTCGATGTCCAGTGCGGCGGTCATGGCTCCTCCGATGGTCGAGCTCCGCTGCGCTCCGTCTCCATGAGCTCCAGGTAGTGCCGCCACATCGCCCGCATCGACGTCTCGTCGGTGGCGGTGCCGATCGTGTGGCCGTCGTCGTCGAGGCGCTCGCGGTGCAGGCCGCGCGTGAGGTCGAGCCACTCCGGCTGCCGCTGCGCGACGCCGCGCTGGTTCCGCTCGTACATCTCGGCGTCGTCGGCCAGCAGCATCCCGGCGGGCCCCACGGAGCCGACGCACTGGGTGACGAGGCGGCGGTTGAGGTCGGGCGCGCCCTTGAACTGGATCGCGGTGACGTGCTGGACGGTGCGGTCGACCGCGAGGGGCTGGATCTGGAAGAGCTGGATCTCGGCGACGAAGAGGTTCGGGAAGATCATGACGTGGGGCGAGCCGTTGATCATGATCTCGTCGGCGGTGTCGGAGCCGTACGACGCCCGCATCGCGGCGACGTAGTCGGGGATCTTCGACTCCGGCGTGCCCGCCCAGCCCATCGGGACGCCGAGGCGGCGGAACTCGGGGCTCAGGTCGTTCTCGGTGTGCCCGCCGCCGAGCGCGCGCGTCACCGCCGTCGACTTGTCGCTGTAGAGCGCGCCGATGCCGCTGCCGGAGATCGAGAAGATCGAGGAGTGGACGAACTGCGGGTGATACCCGTCGGTCTCGTTCTCGACGAGCATCTTCCAGTTCGCGGTGACCTCGTGCTTGACCCAGCCGGCGGTCAGCTCGACCTCGCCCTCGGGGGAGAGGCGGCACAGCCGGTCGAGGCGCTCGGCGGCCGCGCCGAGGTGCTCGATCAGCGTCGGCCCGTCGGCCGCGAGGCTCGCGAAGACGAAGCCGCGATAGGACTCCACGCGCGGTGCGGCGCCGAGGCCGGGGAGCTGGGCGCGGGCCGCGGACCCGCCGTAGCCCTGGTTGAACGGGAAGCCGAGCAGGTCGCCCGTGTTGGCGAAGGTCCACCCGTGGTACGGGCAGCGGAACGACCCGGCGTTGCCGCGGTCGGCGTCGCAGACCAGGTTGCCGCGGTGCGAGCAGCGGTTGTGCAGGACGTGGATCGCGCCGGTCTTGTCGCGCGTCATGACGACCTGCTGCGGGCCGATCGTCTTGCGCACGTAGTCGTTGGGCTCGGGCACCTCGCTCGCGTGCCCGACGTAGACCCACGTCGAGTACCAGATGCGCTCGAGCTCGCGGGCGTAGATCTCGGCGTCGGTGTAGACCGATCCGTGGACGCGGTCGGGGAGGACCAGCGCGCGGAGGCGCGCCGCCTCCGGGTCGACGTCGGTGGTGGTCATCGGTTCCTCACTGTCAGCGACCACGGAAGTCCGGACGCCGGCGCTCCACGAACGCCGTAATCCCCTCGCGGGCGTCGTCGGTCGCGCCGGACGCGGTCATGCGCCGGGTCTCCTCGGCGAGCTGGTCGGAGAGCGTCGCGTCCTGGCTCGCGAGCAGCAGCCGCTTCATGTGCCCGAACGCCTGCGTCGGTCCGGCGGCGAGGGTCGTCGCGAGCTCCCGGGCCCGCGCGGCCAGGTCGGCGGCCGGCACGACCTCGGTGACGAGGCCGGCCGCGAGCGCCTCGGGGCCGGTCAGCATCCGGTTGAGCAGGAACATCTCCTGGGCGCGCCGCATCCCGACCAGGCGCGGCAGGTACCAGGTGTTCGCCCCGTCCGAGGCCAGCCCGATCGCGCCGTAGCCCACGGCCCACTTGCTGTCGTCGGCGGCGATCACGATGTCGCTGACGTGCGCGAGCCCGAGCCCGCCGCCGGCGAGCGCGCCGTGCACGGCGCAGACCACCGGCGCCTCGAGCGTGGCCAGGCGGTCGAGCGTGACGTGGTAGCGGTCGATGATCCCCCGCAGCCGCGCCGGGATGTCGTCGGCGTGGCGGGTGAAGTACGCGAGGTCGCCGCCGACCGAGAGGTTCCGGCCCGTGCCGAGGATCAGGACCGCGCGCACCGACGGGTCGTGCGCGGCGCGGAACGTGGCCTCGTCGAGGTCCTCGACCATGGTCGGGTCGATCGCGTTGCCGGCCTCGGGACGGTCGAGCTCGACGGTCGCGACGCCGTCGGTGACGTCGTAGCGGACGACGCGCAGCTCCCGCCGCCCGGCGGGCACGGACCGGGTGGCCCCGGCCCAGCGCGCGCTGTCGGTGTACTGGCGCAGCGAGGCGATGCGGCCGTCGTCGGTGAAGGTCAGGACGTGCGCGAACGCGGCGTCGAGCTCACGGCCCCCCTCGCGCGCGGTGCCGGCGTAGCGCCCGAGGACGAGGAGCCCGCCGTCGGCGAGCGCGAGGAACTCCGCGGGCTCGGCGCGGACGCGGTAGTGCCGCCCGACCGCCCACCAGAAATCGCGGATCATCGCCTCGGCGCCGTCGTGGGAGCCGCCGAGACCGAACGGCAGGCCCTCCGTGGCCTCGCCGGTGAAGGCCGGGTCGAGGATCGTGTCGAGGACGGCGCGGTCGCCCGTGGCCAGCGCGTCGTAGAGCAGCCGGGCGCTCTTCTCGTGCGACTCCATGCGACCTCCTCGTTCTTCTAATATGGATTAGAACACGCTGCGACGGAGGAGTCATCGTGTCCGAGGACGTGCTCACCGAGATCGTCGGCGACGTCGGGCACGTCGTGCTGAACCGTCCCCGGGCCCGCAACGCGATCACCGTGTCGCTGGCGGACGGGCTGCACGACGCGCTCGTCGACCTCGCCGCGCGCACGCGGGTGATCGTCGTGCGCGGCGCGGGCGGGCACTTCTGTGCGGGCGGCGACGTGGACGAGGTGACGCGGTTGCGTGCCGAGGGCGGCGACGCGCTGCGCACGCTCTTCGACGCCTTCCACCGCGCCTGCTCGGTGGTGGCGACGCTGCCCGTCCCGGTCGTCGCGGCCGTCGAGGGGGCGGCGACCGCGGGCGGCTTCGAGTTCGTCCAGGCCGCCGACGTCGCCGTGGTGCGCGACGACGCCGTGCTCGCCGACAACCACGCGCGCCTCGGCCAGGTCCCCGCCGGCGGTGGCTCGCAGCGGCTGCCGCGACTGCTCGGGTCCCAGCGCGCGCTGACCCACATCCTGCTCGGCGAGCGGCTCTCGGGCGCCGACGCCGTCGCGCTCGGGCTGGCCTGGCGCAGCGCGCCCGCCGAGGGGTTCGACGCGCTGGTCGACGAGGTCGTCGAGCGTCTGCTGCGCGCCGACCCGGGCGCGGCGGCACGGACGAAACGCCTGGTCCACGAGGGCTTGCGCGGCCCGCTCTCCGACGGTCTGGCGCGCGAGACCGAGGTGGTGCTGGAGCACCTCGCCGACCCCGCGGTGAGCGAGCGCCTCGCCCGGTTCCGCGCCCGCTGACCGTTTCGTCGTGTACGCGCCGTGACGGTCCGGCCACGGATCTGGCGGTGGTCCGGGTCACGCCTCCCGCATATTCTTCTCGCGACTAAAAAACGGGGGACGCGGTCCGAGGAGTGATGGCGGAGATGGGTGCGAGCCTCGACGAGCGGCGCGACGCGCTGCGGCGGCGGTTCCCGGAGTGGAACCCGATGACGCTGCACGAGCGGCTCGCGCGGTGCGCCGAGGAGTTCGGCGACCGCCCGATGGTGATCACCGACGAGCGCACGGTGACCTACGCCGACGTCGCCGCGTGGACCGAGCGCCTCGCCGACGGCCTCGTCGCGCTGGGCGTGCGCCCGGGCGACCGCGTCGGGCTGGTCATGGCGAACTACGTCGAGTTCGTGCCGCTGAAGTTCGCGATCTCGCGAGCGGGCGCGATCGCGATCCCGTTCAACTACCTGTACCGCACCGACGAGCTGCGCTACGTCCTCGAGCAGTCCGAGGCGAACCTGCTGATCACCATGACCGGGTTCGCCGGGCTCGACCACCTCGGGATGCTCGACGAGATCGCGCCCGGCTGGGACTCGGGCGAGCAGACCGCGCTGCCGAACCTGCGCGGGGTCGTGACGCTGTCCACCGACCAGCGTTCCCGCGAGGGCGTCGGGTCGGTCGAGGAGCTCGAGGCGCTGGGCCGCCAGCACCCGGGTGGCAGCGCGGAGCGGGGAGCGGCCCCCGACGACGTCGCCGACATCCTCTACACGTCGGGCACCACGGGCTCGCCCAAGGGCGTGCTGATCACCCACGACGCGAGCCAGCGCACCGGCTACGCGTCGGCGCTGACCAGGGCGTTCGAGGACGGGCGCCGCATCTTGTTCTCGCTGCCGTGCTACCACATGTTCGGCTACGTCGAGGGCCTGATGGCGGCCATGATGGTCGGCGGCGCGATCATCCCGCAGACCGCGTTCGACCCCATGCGCTATCTCGAGGGCATCGAGCGCCATCGCGCCACCGACATCCTCTGCGTGCCGACGATGACCGTCGCGATCCTCGAGCACCCCGACCTGGCGACCCGCGACCTGTCCAGCCTGCGCGCGATCCTCTCCGGCGCGGCGCCGGCGCCGGTGTGGCTCTGGGAGAAGGTCCGCGACACCCTCGGCGTCGACGAGATCGTCACCGGCTACGGCATGACCGAGCAGGGCGGGGCGATGACGCTCTCGCTGCCCGAGGACCCGTTCGAGCGGCTCTCGGGGACCGTGGGACGGGTCAAGCTCGCGGGATCGGCCGGCCTGCCGGAGACCCGCGACCTCACCGAGTACCGCACGATCGACGTCCTGACCGGCGAGCCGCTGCCCGCGGGTGAGGAGGGCGAGCTCGCGGCCCGCGGTCCGACGAACATGCTCGGCTTCTACGGCAAGCCCGAGGAGACCGCGCGGGCCCTGGACGACGAGGGCTGGGTGCGCTCGGGCGATCTCGGCTACCTCACCGAGGACCGCTACGTCGTGCTCACCGGGCGTAGCAAGGAGCTCTACAAGTCCGGCGGCGAGCTCGTCATGCCCAAGGAGGTCGAGGAGGTCCTCTCGCGCCACCCGGGCGTCAGCCAGGCGTTCGCGGTCGGCGTCGCCGACGAGCGGTGGGGCGAGATCGGCGTCGCGTGCGTCGTGCCGAAGGCGGGCGTGGCGGTGACCGCCGACGACCTCGTCGCGCTGTGCAAGGAGCAGCTCGCGCGGTTCAAGGTGCCGCGGCGCGTGGTGTTCCTCGAGGCCACGGACCTGCCCACCACCCCGACCGGCAAGGTGCAGAAGTTCCGCCTGGCGCGGATGGTGGCGGAGCAGGCGTCCACCGAGCCGGTGCCCGCGTCCTGAGGACGCGGCTCAAGCCGTCGTCTCCCGCACCGGGAACCGCGCCGCGATCTCGTCGACGACGAGCGCCGCGGTCTCCGCGCACGCCGTCGTCCCGCCGTTCGCGAACTGCTTCACCGCGTCGCCGACGTTCCAGAGGTTCGCGATCGGCGTCGTGTGCGGCAGGTCGTGGCCGGCGACGGCGCGCTGCGGCGGCCACGCGTCGCGCCACACGGTCGTCGAGAGCACGCGCGCGCCGTCGAAGCCGGGGATCTGCTCGCGCAGGTCGGCGTACAGGAGGTCCATCTCGCGGGACTCGTCGAAGTCCCCGGTCGCGGGCTCGGGCACCGAGGTGCCGTTGTAGAGGTGCCAGCCCTCGGGCGCCATCTCGGGGCAGGTCGCGGTGAAGTTGGCGACGTAGCACATCCGGCGGGTGGTGGCGAAGCTCAGCAGCCCGGGTGCCTCGACGAGCGGCTCGCGGCTCGCGAAGTTGACGACGAGCATCGCGCACGGCGTCGTGTCCACCGTGGCGGCGTAGTCGGCGGGCAGGCGGTCGCGGCCGACGAGGTCCGCGGTCGCGGCGGGTCCGGCGTCGCTGACCGCGACCCGGCAGGTCACGGACACCTCGCGCCCGTCCCGGACGACGGTGGCGCCGGCGACGGCGCCGTCCGGGCCCAGATCGACCGACCGCACCTCGCTGGACAACCACACCTCACCGTGCCCGCTGCCCTCGACGGCGTCGGCGAGCGCGCGCCACACGCCGATCGTGCCCTCGGGGCAGAAGCCGAACTTCTTGAACGCGCTGCGGCGGGTGAAGTAGGTCAGGAACACCGCCGCCGGGAGGTCGTCGGAGCTCACCGCGAAGATCGACGCGCACATGTTGCGGAAGATCCCGTGGACCTTCTCGTTGCCCGTGTACCGGCGCACCCAGTCGGTGGTCGAGAGCCCGCCGTCGGGCAGTCCGTCGTCGGTGCGCGCCGCGCCCAGGCCGTCGAGCAGCTTCGCGCCCTGGCGGGTCAGCTTGCCCAGCAGGTAGCCCCAGCCGCCGCCGGTGACGTCGACGTCCTTGCCGCCGAGGCGGTAGAGGATCGGGGGCTTCGCGGGGCGCACGTCGAAGCGCGCGCCGACCTCGGCGAACGTCTGCTCGGTGATCCCGCCGGTCTCGATGACGATCGCGCCGTTGTTGACCGTGAAGCCGTCGATGACCTCGCTCGAGGCCCGCCCGCCGACGCGGTCGAGGCGCTCGACCACGAGCGTCCGGTACCCGCGGTGGGCCAGCCGGGCGGCGGTGAACAGCCCGCCCGCGCCGGCACCGATGACGAGGACGTCGACGTCGTGCTGCTCCATAACTCCGGATCGTTGCCCAGGCCCGGCATTTTTTCTAGTCTGGATTCAGAAAAGGGGTGGTCACCGATGCACGTCGGCATGGGGCTGTTCTTCCAGGGGCTGGAGGACGGGCGCGACGACCACGACGTGGTCCGCGGCGGGCTCGCGCTGGCCGACCAGGCCGAGCCGCGGGGCTTCGGGTCGATCTGGACCGCGGAGCACCACTTCACGCGCTATCACATGATGCCGAACCCGGCCCAGCTCCTGACCTACCTCGCGGGCCGGACGACGCACGCGCGGCTGGGCACGATGGTCATGGTGCTGCCCTGGCACGACCCGGTGCGGGTGGCCGAGGAGATCGCCTGGCTGGACTCGGTCTCGGGCGGGCGCGTCGTGCTGGGCCTGGGGCGCGGGCTGGGGTCGGTCGAGTTCGACGGGTTCCGCCTCGAGATGGGGGAGTCGCGGCAGCGGTTCGTCGAGTACGCGACGGCGATCTCGGGGGCGTTCGAGACCGGCGCGCTCGAGGCCGACGGCAAGCTCTACCGCCAGCCGCGCGCGGAGCTGCACCCGCCCGCGTTCACCACGTTCCGCGGGCGGACCTACGCGTCGGCGGTGTCGCCGGAGTCGGCGCGGATCATGGCGGCGCTCGGGTACGGGCTCATGCTCATCGCGCAGAAGCCGTGGGAGGTCACCGTCCGCGAGACCGCGGACTACCGCGAGCTCTTCCGGGAGATCCACGACGCCGAGCCGCCCGCGCCGGTGCTCGTCAACTTCACGACGGTCGACCCCGACCCGGGGCGCGCGCAGGAGCTGCACGACGAGTACGCGACGGCCTACGCGCGCTCGACGATCGACCACTACGGGTTCACCGACGAGCGCCTCGAGCACGTGCCGGGCTACGAGTACTACGCGGGACTGCGCCGCAACATCACCAAGCACGGGCTGCCGGCGTTCAACCGCTTCCTCGCCGACCTGCAGATGGGCGGCACGCCCGACCAGCTCGTCGAGCAGACCGTCGAACGGGTGCGCGCGCTCGACGCCGGCGGGGTCGTGAACCTCTTCGCCTTCGGCGGCATGCCCCAGCACGTGGCGCAGCGCGCGCTCGACGTCTACGCCGAGCGGGTCCTCCCGAAGCTGGCCGCCGTCGACCCGCAGCGTGGCATCGCTGCTCAGAGGGCGTACCCGCCGTCGACGTCGATGGTCTGACCCGTGATCCACCCGGCGCGCGACGACACGAGGAACGCGACGACCTCGGCGACGTCGTCGACCGACCCGAACCGGCGCAGCGCGAGGTTGCGGCGCGCGGTGTCGAGGAGCTCGTCGGTGTAGTCACCGCGCGCGACGAGCTCGCGCCACATGCCCTCGCCCTCGATCAGCCCGACGCCGACGCAGTTGGCGCGCACGCCGTAGCGGCCCTCCTCGGCGGCGATGCCGCGCACGGTCGCGGCGACCGACGCCTTCGGTGCCGAGGACAGCGCGTCCTTCTTCGAGTAGCGCTCGATCGCCGGCGTCACGAGCGCGACCATGCTGCCGCGCGTCTCGCGCAGCACGCCCATGGCGGGGTGCAGCAGGTTGTAGGCCGCGACCGTGTCGCCGAGGATCTGCGCGCGGTACTGCTCCGGCGTGATCGCCGAGAGGTAGCGCATCGGGATGTGCGGGCCCGCCGCGTAGACCACGGCCGTCGGCGGCTCGGGCGTCGCGGTGCGCACGACCTCGGCCGTCGCGGCGGCGTCCTCCAGGTCGAGCGCGACCGTGACCGCCCGGCGCCCCGCGTCCTCGACGTCCCGGGCGGCGTCCGCGGCGGCCTCCGGGCGCGACCGGTAGGTCAGGGCCACGTCCCAGCCGTCGCCGGCGAGCCGGCGACCGATCGCCCGCCCGATGCCGCCGGATCCGCCCGCCACCAGCGCCCACGCCACTCCGCGAGGCTAGATCGCCCCGGGGCCGCTCACACCGGCAGGATCGGTGCCGCGTGCGGCCGGCGCGCGACGAAGTGCTCGTCGGTGACGTCGTCGGTGCCCGCGACGTGGTTCCAGCCGCTGACGAACACGCCCTGCTCGGTGAGCACGCGGACGGCGACCGCCTGGGCGACGGCCGGGCGCACCCGCGGCGCCGCACCGCGCGGGGCGAGGGGCATCGACCACGAGACCCGGCCGTTGCGGCGGCACAGCAGCGACCACCCGTCGCGGGACGGCGGGACCTCACGCAGCAGCTCGTAGGTGACCTCGTCCGGGGACGCCGTGCGCGCCGGGGCGGCGAAGCCGTCGAGGTCGCGCAGCCCGATGACGTCGAGATCGCGGTTCGTGATCATCGTGGTCCCTCCCCGCCGTGCCCGTCGCCCCGCGTGCGCCCCCGGCGATACACAGCAGCCATGTATCGAATCAACTCAAACGTTATCCTTGCCACACCGGCTCGAGCAATACGGTCTGTATCGGTCACCCCGGATGGCGCCTGCCGGTCGATGACCTGATCACTCGATCGGCCCAGCAGTGTTGTCTCCACGTGAAGCCGATCTCGCTGCCGGCCAGGTGGTCACGCAGCGCCGCGATACGACACGTTTGTGTATCCATCGCCCGGGGTCACCTAGGGGTCGTGTCCACGGCCGCGCACCGCCCCGTGCCCCCACCGGCGGCGCCGCCCCGTCCGGTGGCGTCGGGCGACGGCGCCACGCACGTCGGGGGCCGGCCGCGGAACGCCGAGATCGACCGGCTCGTGCTGGAGGTGGCCCTCGGCCACCTCCGCCGCGACGGGCTGCCGGGGCTGTCCGTCGCCGCGGTCGCCGAGGAGGCGGGCACCACGCGGGCGGCGATCTACCGTCGCTGGTCCGGGCGGGTCGAGCTCGCGGTCGCCGCGCTCGCCACGATCGACGCCGGCGGCCCCACGCCGTCGACGGGCGACCCGTTCGCCGACCTCGTCACCGAGCTCGCGCGGTTCCGGCGCTTCGTCGTCGAGCACGACGCGACCGCCCTCGTCGCCGTGGCGCTCGTCGCGGGCACCGACCCGCGGGTCCGCGAGCAGATCCGGCGCCGCCTCGTCGAGCCCTGTCACGAGCGGGTGCGGGCCTGCCTGCACGCCGGCGTCGCGGCCGGGGCGCTGCGCGGGCACGCCGACCACACGACGGCGGAGGACCTGCTGACCGGCTCCTGGCTGGCGCACGCCGCGCGCGGCGAGACGCTCGACGAGGACTGGGCGGCGCGCACCGCGGCGATGGTCTGGGCCGGGTGCGGTGGCGTCCCGGGCGAGTCGCCCGTCGGTCGCTGACGGGCCCGCCCCGTTCGGGCGATCGAGCCCGGCGCGCGGCGAACCGTTGTCGGGGCGTGACCGCATCGCCGGATGTCGCCCCGCAGAGTGTCCCCGAGAGAGTGCCCGCCCGGGTTTCTGCCCGAGCCTCCGTCCGTCTCGTCGCCGGGGTCGTCGCGGTCCGCGCGGCGATCGCCGACGGCTCGCTGCACCACCACCGTCCCGAGGACGTCCCGACCGGTCACCGGTCGCACGCCGTCGAGGTGGTCCGGGCCTGGGCGGCGGGGGAGGACCTCGAGGCCCAGCGCCGCCGCTGCGGGGTGTGCGCGCCGGCCCTCGTCACGCCCCGCCCGCGCGGGTCGGCCTGACCGGCCCGGCGTCCACGGGGACTCCGAACCACCGCGCCAGCCGCTCGGTGAGCGCCTCCTGGTCGTCGCCGACCCAGGCGACGTAGCCGTCGGGACGCAGGAGGACCGCGGGCACGTCGACCGCCGCGCCCGGATCCGCCGCGTGGTCGACGCGGTCGGCCCACCCCGCCACGGACAGCGCGCCGGCGCGGTCGAGCAGCAGCCCGCGGGCGTCGCGCTGGCGCTCGTAGAGCCGTCCGCCGGTGAGCGGGACGTCGCGCAGCCGCTGTCCGACGAGCGGGTGGTCCCTGTCTTGATCGGGGCCCAGGTCGTAGCGGATCCCGATCGCCGTGATCTTCTCGACGAGGAACCGGTTGACGTCGGGGAAGTCCATGAGCTGCGCGAACAGCTGCCGCGCGGCCTGCGGCCCGGGTTCGGTCGCCATCAGCTCCATCTGCGCGCGGGTGGTGGCGAGGACGTCGGCGGCGACCGGGTGCCGCTCGGCCTCGTAGGTGTCCAGCAGCCCGTCGGGCGCCCATCCGGCGACCGTCGCGGCCAGCTTCCAGCCGAGGTTCGCCGCGTCCTGGACGCCGAGGTTGAGCCCCTGCCCGCCGACCGGTGGGTGGACGTGCGCGGCGTCGCCGGCCATCAGCGCCCGGCTGACGCGGTAGCGCTCCGCCTGCCGGGTGGCGTCGCCGAAGCGTGAGAGCCAGCGCGGGGAGTGCACACCGAAGTCGGTGCCGGCGACGGCCCGCAGTTGCGCCCGAACGTCGTCGAGCGTGGGGGCGCCGCGGCCCTCGGCCACGTCGGCGGCCGGCACGACGACGCGGTACACGCCGTCGGTTCCCGAGGGGCCGAGACCGAAGCGCCGCTGGGTGCGCCGGACCTCGGCGACGACCGACGCCACCTCGTCCGGCGCCGCCGTCGCCTCCATCTCCCCGAGCAGCGTGTCGTTGCGCGACGGCTCGCCGGGGAAGCCGACCCCGAGCAGCTTGCGCACGGGGCTGCGCCCGCCGTCGGCGCCGACGAGGTACCGCCCGCGGAGATCGGCGCCGTCGGCGAGCGTCACCGTGACACCGTCCTCGTCCTGCTCGAGCCCGACCACCTCCACCCCGCGGCGGACGTCGGCACCCAGCTCGGCGGCGCGTTCGGCGAGCAGGCGGTCGGTCGTCGTCTGCGGGATGCCGAGGACGTAGCCGTGCGCTGTGTCGAGGTCCTCCGGCGCCGGCTTCGTGATGCCGGCGAAGAACCCGCCGAGCGGGTGGCGCTGCCCCTCGGCGAGGAACCGCTCGAGCAGCCCGCGCTGGTCCATCAGCTCGATGCTGCGCACGTGCAGCCCCAGGGACCGCACGAACGGGGGCGGTGCCGTGTCCTTCTCGAGGACGACGACACCGGCCCCGCCCAGGCGCAGCTCGGCAGCCAGCATCATGCCGGTGGGGCCGCCGCCCACCACGATCACGTCGATCACGGTCGGCGATTCTGCGAGCCACCCCGGGTCTTGCGGCAAGTCCCCGGCGCGGCGATAGCGTGGCAGTGGAGGGACGTCCTACACGTCCACGGCCGCCGCCTCCGGGTCCGCGGAGGCCCCGCGCACGGGCAGGTCGGCGAAGAACGCCGGCGGCTCCGTCCACGGGTCCGCGGGGGTGCCCGCCTCGGCGTCGCGGATCGCCCGCCACACCCGGTCCGGGGTCAGCGGCATGTCCACGTGCCGCACGCCGAGCGGGGCCAGCGCGTCCACCACGGCGTTCTGCACGGCGGGCGTCGAGCCGATCGTCGCGGCCTCCCCGATGCCCTTGGCGCCGAGCGGGTTGTAGGGCGTCGGGGTCTCGGTGGACGACGCCTCGTACATCGGCACCTCGGCCGCGGTCGGCAGCAGGTAGGCGGCGAACGTGCCCGAGGTGGGGTTGCCGTCGGCGTCGTAGGAGAAGCCCTCCCACAGCGCCTGCGAGATGCCCTGCGCGAGACCGCCGTGCTGCTGCCCGGCGACGAGGGTCGGGTTGAGCACGGTGCCGCAGTCGTCGACGGCGACGTGGCGCACCGGCGTGACCCGCCCGGTGTCCAGGTCGACCTCGACGACGGAGACGTGCGCGCCGAACGGGTAGGTGGCGCCGGGCTGCGTCTCGTCGCGGGCCTCGGACAGCGACACGCCCTGCCCGTCGGCGGCGGCCGCGATCTCGCGCCAGGTCAGCGCGCGGTCCGGCACTCCGGCGACGCCCAGCCCGCCGTCCGTGGCGGTGATGTCGTCGACGTCCGCCTCGAGGGCGGTCGCGACCACCTGCTTCGCCCGCTCCAGCACCGTGTCGGCGGCGACCAGGACGCTGGACCCGGCGAGCTGCAGCGACCGCGAGCCGCCCGTCCCGCCCCCGCGCGGCACCGCCGCGGTGTCGGACTGGACGAAGCGCACCTGCTCCATCGGCACGCCGAGGCGGTCGGCGACGATCATCGCGAACGACGTCGCGTGGCCCTGGCCGTGTGCCGACGTGCCCACCGAGACCGTCGCGCCGCCGTCGGCGTCGACGCTCACCGAGCCGTACTCGCCGCCCCCGCCCCCGGCGGTGACCTCGACGTACACGGCGAGCCCGATGCCCAGCGCCACGCGGTCGCCGCGCTCGCGGCGCTGCGCCTGCTCGTGGCGCAGCGCCTCGTACCCGGACTCGCGCAGCGCCACGTCGAGGGCGTGGCCGTAGTCGCCGGAGTCGTAGAGCGAGCCCGTCCGCGTGGTCAGCGGGAACTCCTCGGGCTGCAGGAAGTTCTTCCGCCGCAGCTCGGCGGGGTCCATCGCGAGCTCGCGGGCCGCCATGTCCACCAGCCGCTCGACCATGGCGGCGGCCTCGGGGCGCCCGGCGCCGCGGAACGCGCCCATCGGCGTCGTGGTGGTCAGCACGGCCGCGCCGTCGTACGCGATCTCCGGGATGCGGTAGACGCCCTGCGCCATGTTCCGCGTCGGCCCGAGGGTGAGCGCCCCGCCGAAGCCCGCGTACGCCCCGGAGTCGCCGACCACCCGCGCGCGCAGCCCGACGATCGTGCCGTCGCGGCGCAGCCCGAGCTCGCCGTACTGCACCTGGCCGCGCCCGTGCGGCATCGCGGTGAGGTTCTCCGAGCGGGTCTCGGTCCAGGTCACCGCGCGGCCCAGCTGGCGCGCCGCCTCGATGACCACCGCGTGCTCGGGCGCCAGGCCGGCCTTGCCGCCGAACCCGCCGCCGACGTGCGGCGCGACCACGCGGACCCGCTCGGTGTCCCAGCCCCACTGCGCCGCGACCTGCCCGCGCAGCCCGTGCGGCATCTGCGTGGAGACGTGGACGGTCATGTCGTACGGCTCGTCGGCACCGCCGGGCGCGGCCGTCACCGCGTTGCCCTCCATCGGCGCGACGGCGAGGCGCTGGTTGACGATCCGCGCGCGCACCACGACGTCGGCGTCGTCGAGCGGGCGGACGTCGTCGGGGTCGCGGAACCCGGCGGCGAGGTTGCTGCCGAGCTCCTCGAACTGGAGCGGGGCGCCGTCGGCGAGGGCGGCCTCCGGGTCGACGACCGGCTCGAGCGGGTCGTAGTCGATCTCCACCAGCTCGGCGGCGTCGACGGCCTCGGCGCGGGTCGTGGCGATCACCGCGGCCACCATGTCGCCGACGAACCGCACCTTGCCGCGGGCGAGCAGCGGCCGGGCGCAGGCGTCGTTGAGCACCATGAACGGGCGGTGGTCGGGGATCCCGCCCATGTCGTCGCCGGTCAGGACCGCGACGACGCCGGGCGCCTCGCGGGCCTTCGCGACGTCGACGGTGTCGAGGCGCGCGTGCGCGAGCGGTGAGCGCACGAAGACGCAGTGCAGCGTCCCCGGCGGCACGATGTTGTCGACGTAGGTGGCGTGACCGCGGATCAGCTCCGGGTCCTCGACGCGTCGGACGGCCGTTCCCATGATCGAACCAGGCACGTCCTCGACGCTATGCCTTCGAGCGCGCTCCAACGCAAGCCGGAGCGGGTACTTCCCGGCCATGCCGCTGCCCCCGCCCGGTCCCGATTCCCGCGTCGTCGTCACCGGGGCGTCCTCGGGCATCGGCGCCGCGATCGCGCGGGCGCTCGCGCGGCGCGGCCACCCGACGATCCTCGTGGCGCGGACGCAGGAAGCGCTCGCCGACCTCGCGACCGAGCTCACGGGCCTCGCCGGCGACGCGACGGTCCACGCCGCGGACCTGGGCACGGACGCGGGGCTCGACGCCACCCGCGTCCTGCTCGACGATCCCGACGTCGTCGGTCTCGTGAACGCGGCCGGCTTCGGTGTCACCGGGCGGGTGGCCGAGCTCGCCGGCGACGCGGAGCAGCGGGCCGCGCTCGACGGGCTCGTGCGCCTCAACGTGCTGGCCCTGCACGACCTGACCGTCGCCGCCGTGGGCGCGCTGACCCGCCGCGGTCGCCCGGGAGCGATCCTCAACGTCTCGTCGATCACCGCGTTCCAGCCCCTCCCGGGCGCCGCGTCCTACGCCGCGGGCAAGGCGTTCGTGCAGTCGTTCTCCGAGGCCGTGCACACCGAGCTCGCCGGCACCGGGATCACGCTGACCACCGTCAGCCCGGGCCTGACCCGCACCGGCTTCGCGGACGCGGCCGGCACCGACGCCTTCGACCAGGTGCCCGACCTCCTCGTCGGAGAGGCCGACGACGTCGCCGAGGCGGGGGTCGCGGCGATGGCGCGGGGCGACCGCGCGGTCACGCCCGGCCTGCTCAACCAGCTCTCCGCGCTCGGCGGGCGGCTCGCCCCGCGGACCCTGCTGCTGCCGGTCCTCGACGCGGGGATGCGCGCCGTCGAGGACTGAGCGGAAATCTCCCGGGTCCGGTGTCGAAAGGGTCCGGGGCCGTTCGACGCAGGGGCGAGACCAGCCCGCCCCCGTGAACGGAGACCCCGATGAGCACCCCGACCCGCACCGGACACGCCCCGATCGGCGACCTGCAGATGTACTTCGAGATCCACGGCGACGGTGGCGTCCCTCTGCTGGTCCTGCACGGCGGGCTGTTCGACATCGAGCTGCAGTTCGGCGCCCTGCTGCCCGGCCTGTCGGCGGGCCGGACGGTGATCGCCGCCGACTTCCAGGGCCACGGCCGCACCAACGACGTCGACCGCCCGCTCGCCATCCCCGAGCTCACCGGCGACGTCGTCGCGCTGCTCGCGCACCTGGGGATCGAGCAGGTCGACGTGTTCGGCTTCAGCGTCGGCGGGGCCGTGGCGCTGACGCTCGCGATCCGGCACCCCGAGCTGGTCCGGCGCGCCGTCGTGTCCTCGGTCGCGTTCACCCCCGACGGCATGCGCCCGGAGAACACCGAGGCCGTCGGCGCCATGACCGTCGACATGATCGAGGGGACGCCGATGGCGGACTCCTACCGCGCGAAGTCGCCGCACCCCGAGGGCCTGCAGGGCCTGCTCGACAAGCTCGGCGCGCTCGACCCCGGCCCGGCGTGGAGCGACGACGACATCGCGGGCTACGCCGCGCCGACCCTGTACACGGTGGGCGACTGCGACGCCGTGCGCCTCGAGCACGCCCTGCGCTTCCTGCGCCTGCGCGGCGGCGACGTCAACGGCGACTTCGTCGGCGTCCCGGCCACCCAGCTCGCGGTCCTGCCCGGCACCACGCACTTCACCGGCATCGCCCGCACCGCACTCGTGCAGGACGTCGTGACCACGTTCCTCGACGCCTGAGCCGTTCCGGCGAGGGGCGCCCCTCGCCGCTCTCTCCGAGCGAAGGTGCCCCTCGCTCATCCGCGGTCGGACCCGGCAGCCCCTTGACGAGATTTCGCTGGTGTCAGATAGTCGACGCTACCGTCAAACGCGTGGCTCGGGTCACGCCTGCTCGTCGAGGAGTGGTCCATGACCTACGTGATCGGCGTCGACGTCGGGGGCACGTTCACCGACGCGGTGCTCGACGACGACTCCGGCTCGGTCATCGCGGCGAAGGCGCCGTCGACGCCGCCGGACTACTCGCGGGGCGTGCTGGACGTGCTCGAGCTGCTCGCCGAGCAGCTCGGGCGCCCCGTCGAGGACATGCTGGCCGAGACCCACCACGTCGCCCACGGCACGACGTCGAGCCTCAACGCGCTGGTGATGCGCAGGGTCCCCGAGGTCGGGTTCCTCACCACCAAGGGCCACCGCGACTCGATCTTCATCATGAACGTCGAGGGGCGCTACCTGGGCCGCAGCCCGCACGAGCTGCAGCACGTCCTCGCCCAGGACAAGGACCACCACCTGCTGCCCAAGCGGCACGCCCTCGAGGTCACCGAGCGGGTCGACCGCGACGGCAACGTCATCGTCGCGCTCGACGAGGACGAGGTCCGGGCGCAGGTGCGCACGCTCCAGGACGACGGCATCCGCGCCATCGCCGTCTCCCTGCTCTGGGCCTTCCGCAACCCCGTCCACGAGCGCCGCGTCCGCGAGCTGGTGGCCGAGATCGACCCCGACATCTACGTCGCGCTCTCCAGCGAGGTCAGCCCGCGCATCCGCGAGTTCGCCCGCAACTCCACGACGATCATGAGCACCCAGGTCGGGCCCGGCCTGCGCGACTACCTCACCAACCTCGAGACCAGCCTCAAGGAGCGCGGTCTCGCCGGCCCGCTGCTCGTCATGCAGTCCAACGGGGGCGCGGTCGCGGCCTCCGAGGCGCCGGCGCAGGCGATCTCCACCGTCGGGTCGGTGCTCACCGGCGGCGTCGTCGGCTCCAGCCAGCTCGGCCGCCGCCTCGGCCACAAGAACATCATCTCCACCGACGTCGGCGGCACGACGTTCCTCGTCGGGCTGATCGTCGACGGCGAGCCGGAGCGCGACACCACCACGGTCATCAACCACCACCCGATCAACGTGCCGACCCTGCGCGTGCACGCCATCGGATCCGGCGGCGGCGCGATCGCGTGGGTCGACGCGGGCGGCAACCTGCGCATCGGGCCGCACAGCGCGCAGGCCGACCCCGGCCCCGCCTGCTACGGCCAGGGCGGCACCGAGCCCACCAACACCGACGCGAACCTCGTCCTCGGCATCCTCCCGGCGACGGGCCTGCTCGGCGGACGCAAGGCGCTCGACGTCGAGAAGGCCCGCGAGGCGATCCGCGTCAAGGTCGCCGAGCCCCTGCACCTGAGCATCGAGGACGCCGCCGCGGCCATCCACGCCGCGCAGAACGCCCAGACCGGCGACCTGCTGCGCAAGAGCGTCGTCGAGGCCGGCCACGACCCCCGCGAGTTCGTCCTCTACGCCTTCGGGGGCTCCGGCCCGGCGTTCTGCGCGAAGTACGCGACGCACCTCGGGGTCGCCGAGGTCGTCGTCCCGCTCGGCCCGGTCGCGTCCGCGTTCTCCGCGTACGGCCTGGCCGCGTCCGACATCGCGCTCGCCCAGGAGCTCTCCGACCCCGCCCAGCTCCCCGTCGACCCGGTGCGCGCGGAGAAGAACTTCGCCCAGCTCGAGGACCAGGTCCGCCAGGGTCTCGACCGGCAGGGCCTGAAGTTCGACCGCGTGGAGATCGTCCGCGAGGTCGACATGCGCTACGCCATGCAGCTCGCCGAGGTCACCGTGCCCGTCGGCGACGGCCCGCTCGACGAGAACGCCATGAACGCCGCCGCGCAGCGGTTCGAGACCAAGTACGCCGAGCTGTTCGGCCAGGGCTCGGGCTTCAGCGCCGCCGGCATCCAGGCCATCACCTACCGCGTGCGCGGCCGCGGCGTCCTGCCGTTCAGCCCCGAGCTGCCGCCGCTGGAGACGGGCGACGGCGAGCCACCCGTCAGCGGCCGGAGGCCGGTCTACCTCGAGATCGGCCAGGGCTTCGTCGACACCCCGATCTACGACTACGCCGCCCTGCGCGCCGGCCACGTGATCACCGGCCCGGCCGTCGTCGAGGTCCCGACCACCACCGTGGTCGTCCCCGAGGGCCGCACCGGCACCGTCGACGAGCTCGGCAACCTCCACATCGTCAAGAACGGAGCCTGAATCATGGTCATGGCCGTCCCCGGCTCCGAGAGGTTCTCGAGCCGTCCCGTCGACCCCGCCGAGCTCGCCGCGCAGCTGCCGGAGAGCCTGCCGGTGCACACCGTCACGCAGGAGCAGATCGACGCGCTCGACCCGCTGACCTACGAGGTCGTGCGGCACCGCCTGTGGTCGGTCACCGACGAGATGGGCGAGGCGCTCAAGCGCATGTCCGGCTCGCCGATCGTCACCGACGCCAACGACTTCGACTTCGCCGTGAGCGACGAGCTGGGCCAGGAGGTGCAGGTCGGGCTCTACAACACGATGCTCGTCGGCGCCGTCGACCTCGCCATCTACTGGACCCTGCAGCACCGGGCGACCAACCCCGGCATCGCCGAGGGCGACATGTTCCTCACCAACGACCCGTGGGTCGGCGGCGGGCTGCACCAGAACGACGCGATGGTCTACCAGCCCGTGTTCACCGACGGGAAGCTCTTCGGCTGGACCTCGGCGATCGCCCACCAGCCCGACCTCGGGGGCGTCGGCCTCGGCTCGTTCTCCCCGGCCGCGCAGGACGTCTTCTCCGAGTCCCTGCCCACGCCGCCGATCAAGGTCGTGCGCGACGGGGTGCTGCAGGACGACGTCGCCGACGTCTGGGTCCGCCGCTCCCGCGTCCCGATGATGATCGGGCTGGACCTGCGGGCGAAGGTCGGCGCCAACACCGTCGGCCGCGACCGCCTCCTCGCGGTCATCGAGCAGTACGGCGCCGACACGGTGAAGGCCGTGATGAAGCGGATGATGGCCGACGCCGAGTCGCGGCTGCGCGGCAAGCTCACCGACCTCCCCGACGGCACCTGGCACGCCACCGGCTACCAGGACCAGTCGCACACCGGCGACCGCGGCCTGCACAAGATCACGGTCGCGATGACGAAGTCGGCGAACCACCTGACGTTCGACTTCACCGGCACGGACCCGCAGTCCGGCGTCGTCAACTGCACCTACGCCGGCATGCGCGGCGGCGTGATGCTCGCGCTGCTGCCGATCCTCGCCGGCGACATCCCGTGGTCGGCCGGCGGGCTGATGCGCTGCTTCGACCTCGTCGCCGAGGAAGGCACGATCAACAACGCCAGCTTCCCGGCGGCGGTCGGTCGCGGACCGATCGGCCCGGCGTGGCTGACCGGCAACCTCGTCGCCGAGTGCCTGAGCCAGATGCTCGACCAGGCCCCGGACCTCGACGCGCACGTCCAGGCCACGTGCTGCGGCACCTGGGACACCGCCGTGATCGCCGGGCTCGACCAGCGCGGGGCCGTCCCGACGCCGTTCCTCTCGATCATGATGGACCCGATGGCGGGCGGCTACGGCGCCCAGCCCCAGGCCGACGGCATGGACACCGGCGGCCTGTTCTGCATCCCGCTCGGGCGCGTGCCCGACGTCGAGATGACCGAGTTCCTCTACCCGGTGCTCGCGCTCTGGCGCCGCGAGGAGCCCGACTCGGGCGGTCCCGGACGGCGCCGCGGCGGCGTCGGCGCGTCGCTCGCGATCACCCCCCACGGCACGAGCTTCCCGATCGGCCTCGTCCTCGCCTCCAACGGCAAGGCCGTGAGCCAGAACAACGGGCTCGCCGGCGGCTACCCGGGCAACACCGGCGTCGAGTGGATCGCCCGCGACAGCGAGGTCGACGCGATGCTCGGCGCCGGCCGTCTGCCGGCCGGGCTCGACGAGGTCGGCGGCACCGCCGAGCTGCAGCCCTGCTACGGCGAGACCTACGTGGCGCCGGGCGAGGTCTTCACCATGTTCTGGCAGGGCGGCGGGGGCTACGGCGACCCGCTGACCCGCGACCCCGAGGACGTCGTGCGCGACGTGCGCGAGGAGAAGGTCACGGCGGCCACGGCCGAGGCGGCGTACGGCGTCGTCCTCGACGGCTCCGGCGCGGTCGACGCGCAGGCCACCGACACCCGCCGCCAGGAGCTCAAGGACGCCCGGCGGGCCCGTGGCCCCGCGGACGGCACGCGGGAGACCATCGAGCTGACGGACGCCCGGCGCCTCGACGACAACCTCGTCGCCGTCACTCTCGACGGGGTCGACCAGGTCGCGTGCCGGCACTGCGCCTCCGTGCTCGGGTCCGGCGCGGTCGGCGAGCTCGACCTCGTGCGCTACGAGGGGCCGGTCACGGACGCGGGCCCGCAGGTCGTGGACGGCGCGGGGGACTACGTCGACGGCGCGGTGCACTTCCGGCAGTACTGCTGCCCGGGGTGCTTCACGGCGATCTCGACGGCGGTCGTGCCGGTCGACCACGTCGACGACGTGACCCGCACCAGCCGCGTGCTCGCGGATGCGAGGTCCTGACGTGCAGCTCCGTCGTGTGGCCGTGCTCGGCGGCGGGCCGGGGGGCCTGTACGCCGCGCGGCTGCTCAAGCTCGCCCGGCCCGGGTGCGACGTCGTCGTGCACGAGCAGGGCGTGCCGGACCAGACGTTCGGGTTCGGGGTCGGGCTCGCCGCGCGGACCCAGCGCCGGCTCGCCGAGGCCGACCCCGCCTCGCTCGACGACATCCTCGCGAACGCGTGGTCGCACGACATGCGGATGCGCGTCGGCGGCCGCGAGGCGGGGATGAGCGTCTCCAGCCTCGTCGCGGTCGGGCGGGCGGAGCTGCTGCGGGTGCTGCAGCGCCACGCCGAGGACGCCGGGGTGAAGCTCGAGTTCGGCACGCGGCGCTCCGCCGACGAGCTGGACGCGGACCTGGTGATCGCGGCCGACGGGGTCGGGAGCGCGACCCGCGCCGCGGGGGCGTTCGGCGAGGACGTCGAAGTCGGGTCCGGCTGGTACCTGTGGGCCGGCGTCGACGTCGCGCTGCCGCACGCGCTGTTCGCGCCCGAGCACACCGAGCACGGCGTGTTCGTCACGCACGCCTACCCCTACGCGCCCGACCGCAGCACGTTCCTCGTCGAGACCGACGAGGCGACGTGGCGGGCGGCGGGGTTCGACGCGACGTCGGAGGGTCTGGGCTTCGACGAGTCCGACACCGTGGCGCTCGAGTACCTCTCCGACGTCTTCGCGAAGCACCTCGACGGCCACCGGCTGATCGGGAACCGCACGCGCTGGCTGCAGTTCCGCACGGTGCGGTGCGAGCGCTGGCACGACGGGCGGACGGTGCTGCTCGGGGACGCCGCCCACACCGCGCACTACTCGGTGGGCTCGGGGACGAAGCTCGCGATGGAGGACGCGATCGCGCTGGTCTCCTCGCTGCAGGAGGCGGACGACCTCGAGACCGCGCTGACCGCCTACGAGGAGGCGCGCCGTCCCGCGGTCACCCGCATCCAGGACATCGCGGAGCGGTCCCGCCGCTGGTGGGAGACGTTCCCGGAGCGCCTGGACCTCCCCGTCGAGCAGCTCCTCGTGGCCTACATGACCCGCGCCGGGAACGTGTCGCTCGACCGCTTCGCCGCCGGCACGCCCGACGTCGTCAACGCCGCGCTGCAGCAGTGGGCGGGCGAGGAGCCGCCTGCTGTCACCTCGGCGGCCGGGGGGTCGCTGATGGAGTGGGCGCTCGCGCGGGCGCTGCGCCCGTCGACCCCGGGCCAGGAGCCCGAGACGGCGGACGAGCACCTCGGCACCCGCGGCTTCGACGCCCGCGTCGTCCCCGACGACCCCGCGGCACTCGCGGCAAAAGGGTTCGATGTGACGGTGCTCGACGTCGGCACCGACGACCGCCCGTCGGGGCGGGAGGAGGCCGTCGAGGAGGCCGTCACCCGGGGCTCCGCGGTGATCGACATGGTGTGGCTGACCGGCGGCGACGACCGGTCCAGCGTGCTCACCCGACTCGAGGTCGCCGAGCGGCTGCGACGCCGCACCCCGGCCCTCGTCGTCGTCGCGGGCCCGCACGACCTGCGCGTCGAGCTCGCCGACGGCCTCGCCGCCGATCGCACGCACCTGGTGGCGCTGCGATGACCCGGGCCGAGTACGCCGACGTCTGGGGCACGCGGACGATCGCCGACGAGCTCCACGCCGTCGCGCTCGCCCACCCGGACCGTGACGCCGTCGTCGCCGCGCAGGGCCGTCGGACCTACGCCGCGCTCGACGCCGAGACCGACCGCATCGCCGTCGGGCTCGCGGACCTCGGGCTGGCGCCCGGCGACCCGGTGATCGTGCAGGTCACCAACCGGCTCGAGACCGTCGTCGCCTGGTACGCGCTGCTCAAGGCGGGTCTCGTGCCCGTGGCGACGCTCGCCGCGCACCGGGGACACGAGATCGCGCACATCAGCCGGGCGGTCGGCGCCCGCGCGCACCTGGTGGAAGCCGGGACGCGGGGCATCGACCTCGTCGCCTTCGCCCACGAGCAGGCGGCGGGCCACCCGACGCTGCGCCACGTCCTGGTCCTCGACGACCTGCCCGCTGCCGAGCTCGACCCCGACGAGGCGCGCAAGCGGGTCGAGGAGATCCAGCGCGGCATCGATCCCGACGACGTCGCCGTCTTCCAGCTCTCGGGCGGCACGACCGGGGTCCCGAAGCTGATCCCGCGGCGGCACGCCGAGTACTGGTACAACGCCCGCGCCTACGCCGACGTCCTCGGCTGGAGCGCCGACGACCGCGTCGGGCACCTCATCCCGGTGATCCACAACGCCGGCGTGGTGTGCGGGGTGCACGCCTCGCACGCCGTCGGCGCGTGCCTCGTGCTCACCGACCACGACCTCGACACCGCCATGCCGCTGCTCGTCGCCGAGCGCACCACCTCGGTGCTGTTCGGCCATGTCCACTACCGGGCGCCCGAGCACCCGCTCTACGACGAGCTCGCGACGACACTCCGCGTCGTCCTGCTCTCCGGGGCGAAGGTCTCGGAGGAGCTGTTCGCGGCGACGGGGCGGGGCGGGGCGTGGGTCGGGCAGCTCTTCGGGATGGCCGAGGGGATGTTCCTCGTGACCCCGCGGGGCACGTCCGCCGAGCTGCGCCGCACCACCGTCGGGGTGCCGATCTCCCCGCGCGACGAGGTGCGCGTGCTCGTGCCGGGCAGTGAGGAGGAGGTCGCCGACGGCGACGTCGGCGAGCTCTGCTGCCGCGGCCCCTACACGTTGCGCGGGTACTTCGGTGTCGACCGTCCGGAGGCGTTCACGGCCGACGGCGCCTACCGCACCGGCGACCTCGCCGCCGTCCGCGTCCTCGACGGGCACCGGGCGATCTCGATCGAGGGGCGGATCAAGGACCTCATCAACCGCGGCGGCGAGAAGATCAACGCCGAGGAGGTCGAGCTCCTCCTGCTCGCGCACCCCCACGTGGTGGAGGCGGCGCTGGTCGCGATGCCCGACCCGCGGCTGGGGGAGCGGGGCTGCGCCTACCTCGCGACCGACGGCACCCCCGTGACGCTCGAGGACCTGCGCGCGCACCTGGGCGCCCTCGACGTCGCCAAGTTCAAGTGGCCGGAGCGCGTGGAGCTGGTCGAGGCCCTGCCGCGCACGAAGGTCGGGAAGCTCGACAAGAAGGCGATGACTGCGGAGATCACGGAGAAGCTGAGGAGCGGACGTTGAGCCATCACCGTGTCGGGCTGATCGTCCCGAGCTCCAACGTCACCGTCGAGACCGAGATCCCCGCCCTGCTCGCGCGCCACCGCGACGCGACGTTCTCGTTCCACGGCAGCCGGATGCGCATGCACACGGTCTCGCCCGAGGAGCTCGCGGCGATGAACGACCAGCGGGGGCGGTGCGTCGACGAGCTCGCCGACGCCGGCGTCGACGCGCTGCTCTACGCGTGCCTGGTCGCCGTCATGGCGCAGGGCCCGGGGGAGCACCGGCGCGTCGAGTCGGAGGTCGCCGCGCAGCTGCACGAGCGGTCCGCCGACGCCGACCTGGTCTCCAGCGCCGGCGCGCTGGTGGACGCGCTGGGCGCGCTCGGTGCCCGCCGGATCGCGCTGGTGACGCCGTACGTGCGCCCGCTGGCCGAGCGGGTCGTCGCCTACCTCGAGGCGGAGGAGCTCGAGGTCGCCGACTGGGTCGCCCTCGAGGTCGCCGACAACGCCGAGGTGGGCGCCATCCCCGGCGAGCGGGTGATGGACGCGGCGCGCGGGCTCGACCTCACCGGCGTCGACGCCCTCGTGATCTCCGCCTGCGTGCAGATGCCGTCGCTGCCGCTGGTCGAGCGCGCCGAGCAGGAGCTCGGCCTGCCCGTCCTGTCCGCCGCCACGGCGGGCGCGTTCTGCCTGCTGCGGGGCCTCGGCCTCGCCCCCGACCTCCCCGACGCCGGGTCCCTCCTGCGCGCCGGCTCCACCGCTGCTCTCCACCGCTGAGGAGTCCTCGTGACCACCACCGAGTCCGACGCCGCTGCGTTCAACCCGCTCGCCCCCGGCCCGATCGACGAGGTGCGCGCCGAGCTCGCCGAGGTCCGCGCCGGCTGCCCCGTGCACCGCGTCGCCCCCGGCCTCGGGTTCGCCGGGCGCCACGAGGTCGTCCGCACGGCGCTGCTCGACCACGGGACCTTCTCGAACGAGGGCAACTTCGTGCTCGAGGGCGACGAGGGTGCCGAGCCGCCGCCCGCACTGATCACCCAGAGCGACCCGCCCGACCACACCGCCCTGCGCTCGCTGCTGCGGCCCGGGTTCGCGCGCAGGGCCATCACCGACGCCGCGCCGTGGGTCCGCGAGTACGCCGAGGAGCTCATCGACGCCCTGCCGGCCGGCGGTCCCGCCGACCTCGTGGGCCAGGTGGCGCTGCCGCTGACCGCGCGGGTCATCGCGCGGCTGGTCGGCGTCCCGGCCGAGGACTCCGACGAGCTCGCCCGGCTCTCGCTGGCGATCACCGCGATCCTGCCGGCGAGCTTCGTCGGCACCGACGAGTGGCGCCGGCTGGAGGAGTACTTCACCGCCGCCGCCCGGTCGCGGCGCACCCAGGAGAACCCGCCCGACGACCTCGTCACGCGCCTCGCGCTGGGCCGGGTCGACGGCCGCGAGCTGACCGACCAGGAGGTGGCGTTCCACTCCTGGCAGCTCTTCGTCGCGGGGCTGGAGAGCACCGCGTACACGATCGGCTCGATGGTGTACCAGCTCCTGGTCGACCGGTCCCGGTGGGAGCGGGTGCTCGCGGATCGGGAGACGGAGCGCAGCGGAGCTCGACCCGCCGGAGCGAGCTCGCTGGTCGACCAGGTGCGCGAGGAGGGCCTGCGGTACGGCTCGGCGATCCGGTGGGTGCTGCGCACGGTCACGACGGACACCGCGCTCGAGGGGGAGGCGCTCGCCGCCGACGAGCGCCTGATCATCGGCCTGGAGTCGGCGAACCTGGACACCGCCGTGTTCGGCGACGACGCCGACGCGTTCGTCCTCGACCGCCCGACGGCCCGCCGGCACTTCTCGTTCGGCCACGGCGTGCATCTCTGCCTGGGCGCGGAGCTCTCGCGCATCGAGATCTCGACGGTGCTCGAGACCCTGCTCGACCGGCTCCCGACGCTCGCGCTCGCTCCCGGCGCGACGTACGACGACGTCGCGAGCCCGATGTTCTGCGGGCCGCAGCGCGTGGACGTGGTCTGGTGACCACCGCGGGCGCGGCGCGGACGTCCGCGTGAGACGCGGACCCGTGCTGCGCCCGTATCGTCGCCGGTCATGAGCGCGGCACAACCCGACGAGCTCCCGGCCCGCAAGCCCCGCCGGGAGCTGGTCGAGGCCCAGATCTACGAGCAGGCCACCCGCCTGTTCGCCGAGCGCGGGTTCGCGGGCACGAGCCTGCAGGACATCGCGGACGCGATGGGCATGACCCGGCCGGCGCTCTACTACTACGTCAAGAACAAGGACCAGCTGCTCGCGCGCCTGGTCACCGAGATCACCGAGGGGCCCGCCGCCGCGACCGAGGCGATCGCGGACTCCGACGCCGACGCCACGTCGAAGCTGCGCGACCTCGTCCTGCTCGTCGCCGGACAGCAGGCCCGGCACGCTGCGCGCTTCCAGCTGGTGATCCGCTCGGAGTCCGAGCTGCCCGACGACCTCGCCGTCGCCCACGAGGCGGCGAAGCGCCGGGTGCTCGACGGGTTCTCCCGCGTCGTCGACCAGGGCGTGCGCAGCGGCGAGTTCCGCCCGCGCCCGGTGCGGACCACGGCGCTCGCGGTCATCGGGATGTGCAACTGGGTGGCGTGGTGGTTCCGGCCCGGTGGGGCGCAGTCGCCGGACGAGGTGGCCGACCAGATGGCCGACATGGCCGTCTCGCTGGTCGCACAGGCGCCGGACAGGCTCCCGGAGAGCCCGCGCCCCGACGACCCGGCGGCCGCGCTGCGGCTGCTGCGCCAGGACCTCGACTACCTCGAGAGCGTGCTGACGACGGAGACGTCGAAAGATTGACGCTGACGTAGAGAGCTCGTAGCCTGGTCGTCAGGAGGTACGAGACATGGCTGAGCTCGAGCACAAGGTCCGCGGTGTCGACCACGCGGCGTTCCCGACGTTCGACCCCGCGGGGACGGTGCGCTTCTACCGCGACGTCCTCGGCTTCCCGGTCGTGCACTCGATCTGCGCGGCCGGCTGGGGCCCGGAGGACCACCCGGACTTCATCCACTTCTTCTTCGACATCGGCAACGACGACCGGATCGCGTTCTTCTACTACTTCGGGCTCGAGCCCCAGCACAGCCACGGGCGCGGCGACGTCTACGCGGGCTTCGGCCCCGAGGTCCCCGAGTTCTTCGTCCGGTCGCGCCACCTGGCGATCCACGTCGACGACCAGGACGACCTGCTCGAGTACCGGCGCCGGCTGGACGACTCGCAGTGGCCGGTCGAGATGCAGATCCAGCACGAGACCATCGAGTCGATCTACACCCACGACCCGAACGGCTACATGGTCGAGTTCACCCGCGCGATGCGGCCGGTGACGCCGCAGGAGGACCTCGACGCCAACCTGACGATCGACGCGCTGCTCGACGTCGTGGGTGCCCCGGAGCCGACGTTCGGCAAGCTGCTCGCCCGCAAGGCCGAGCTGATCGTGGAGCGCGCCGCGGCCTGGGACGAGGCGCAGGTATGACCGCGCTCTACGTCCTCGACGTCCCGGAGAACACCTCGGTGGCGAAGGTGGCGGGCGAGGACGAGACCGTCACCGTCAACAAGATCGGGCCGTACTTCGAGATCACCGCGGACGGCCCGATCGTCGTCGACCGGCGCGCGACAGGCTGCCGCCACGCGGTCTGGTACTCGTGCGTCGCTGGCGTCGCCGGCGGACACATCACGCAGCACGACAAGAACGCGCTGCGGGTCGAGCCGGCATGAGTGCTCCTGCCGCCGGGCTGGGCGCCGGGCGCTACGTCGCCGTCGACGAGCGCCCCGCCGCCACCGTCACGAGCGTCCACGAGCTGACGACGGCCGACGGCGCCACGGTGCGCGGGGTGCTCGCGACCGTGCCCGGCGCCCGCACGGTCGTGTGCCTCATGCACCCGCGCCAGGACGTCACCCACCACGCGCTGGTCCCGCACCTGCTGCGCGCCGGGGCGGCGGTGTGGACCCAGCACACCCGCTCGGTCAACAACGACCTCACGCTCGTCCACGAGCAGGCGCTGCTCGACGTCGCCGCGGGCATGGTGTTCCTGCGCGAGCGGGGGTTCGACGCGGTCGTCCCGCTCGGGCACTCCGGCGGCGGCACGCTCTACGCCTTCTACCTCGAGCAGGCCGGGCTGGCGCCCGCCGACCGCCTCGCGACCACGCCCGCCGGGCGCCCGACGAAGCTGGCCGACGCGGCCATGCCGCTGTCCGACGGCGTGGTCTTCCTGGCTCCGCACCCCGGCCAGGGCCGCCTGCTGCTCGGCTGCATCGACCCCTCGGTGGCCGACGAGGCCGATCCGCTGTCGGTGGTCCCGGAGCTCGACCCCTTCCGCGCGGAGAACGGGTTCGCCGAGCCGCCGGCGAGCTCGTCGTACGCGCCGGCGTTCCTCGAGCGCTACCGCGCGGCCCAGCGCGAGCGGGTCGCGCGCATCGACGCGGTCGCCCGCGAGCACGTCGCCCGGGCCGCCGAGGCCCGCGCCGCCCACCAGCGCTCCGGCGACCCCGCCGACCGCCGCCGCGCGCTCGCCCCGCACGTGATCACGGTGTTCCGCACCGACGCCGACCCGCGCACGGTCGACCTGTCGCTCGACCCCAGCGAGCGCCCCTACGGCTCGCTGTTCGGGGCGCGGCCCGACCTCATCAACTACGGCCAGGTCGGGTTCGGCCGGCTCACCACCCCGGAGGCGTGGCTCTCGACGTGGTCCGGGCTCTCCACGCGCGCCGACTTCGCCCGCTGCGCGCCGGGGGTCACCGTGCCGACGCTGTTCGTCGAGCTCACCGGCGACCAGGCGGCGTTCCCGTCGGACACCCGCACGATGGTCGCCGCGCTCGGCGCCACGGACCGCACCCACGTCGCCGTGCGCGGCACCCACTTCGGCGGCGCGATCGCCCCGGGCGAGCCCACGGGCAACGAGCTCGCCGCGGAGCGCATCGCGACCTGGCTCGGCGAGCGCCACGAGCTCACGCCGCCCGCGCCGAGCCCATGAAGCGGGCCGGGCCCGTCACGAACCAGATCAGCGTGACGAGCCCGAGCCGCCCGAACCACGGGTCCAGCGCGGTGAGGTCGGCGCCGGGGCCGGCGAGCAGGTGCACCAGGCCGAGCGTGGCGGCGCAGATCAGCGCCGCGGCGACCCAGCGGCCGAAGCGGTCCCACTCGTGGCGGGCCCGCTCGGGACCCTGTTTCGGCACCGGGGTCGGCGCGGGTCCGCCGGCCCAGCGGTGCGCGGCGCGCACGTCGGCCCACCGCACGATGACCGGGCCGAACGCCACCGACACCCCGATGTAGATCGCGGCGAGGCCGTGGGCCATCGTCGCGGCGGATCCGGACCGGATGTCGATCACCGCTGTGGTGAGGATGCCGAGGTCGACGAGCACCGTCGACGCGAGCAGCACGGCGCCGAGCCGGGGCCGGCGCAGCAGGTAGCGGGCGGCGAGCCCGCTCGCGAGGAACACCCAGAAGAGGATCTCGCCGGCGACGAGCGCGATGAGGGCCGGCGAGGCGTACACGGCTGGAGTCATGGTGTCGACCCTGCGCGGCACGACCCCGGGCTCGCGTCGGTCCGCCGCCGCCCGCGGGGTCATCCTTTCGTCGCACGCCACGGGCCCGGGGCGCGACCCTCGACGGATCCGGGCACCTCGCCCGCCGTGGTGGGATGGCGACGTGCTGTCCGCGATCCGAGACCAGACGCCCCGGCCCTGGTGGTGGGACGGCGGGATCGCGGCGCTCTACGCGACGTTCGCGGTGCTCACGACGCTCGTGTGGCCGCTGGGCTTCGTCACCCTCGCCGCGGGCTCCCCGCCGGTCCTGCGCCTCGGGCTCGGGCTGGCGGCCGCGGCGACGGTCGTGCTGCGCACGCGCCGCCCCGTCCTCGCGCTCGCCCTGGCCCTGCCGTTCGTGGCGGTCGACGTCGCGCTCGGGCCCTCGCTCGCGACGGCGCTGGTCCTCGCCGACCTGCTCTACTGCGTCGCCCTGCACGGCTCCGCCGGCGCGAGCGAGCGGGTCCGCGCCGCGGCGTTCGCGGTCTTCGCCGGGCTGGTCGTCCTCGTGCTGCTCACGACCGGCGACGCCCGCGCCACCGTGACGACGGCCCTGACCGCGAGCGCGGTGCTCCTGCTGCCCGTGTCCTGGGGCCGCGAGGTCCGCCGGCCCACCGAGGAGGCCGCCGCCGCGCGCCGGGAGGCCGCGCAGGCCGCCCGGATCGCCGAGCTCGACCGGCGCCGCGCGGTGGCCGCCGAACGCGCCCGCGTCGCCCGCGACCTGCACGACTCCGTCGCCGGGCACCTCTCCGCGATCGCCCTGCAGTCGCAGGCCGCGCTCGGTGCGGACCCGGCGACCCCGGCCGGCGGCGAGCTGCGCGACCGCGTGCTGACCTCGGTGCGCGAGAACAGCGTGCGCGCGCTGGAGGAGATGCGGTCGCTGATCGAGGTGCTGCGCGACGACACCGACCCCGACGGCGAGGCCCGCGAGGCCCCGGCGCGCCTGGCGGACCTGCCCCGGCTCGTGGAGTCGGCGCGGGTGGGCGGGCTCGCGGTCACAGCAGACCTCGACGACCTCGGGGACGCACCGGCTCCGACAGAGCTGACCGTGTACCGCATCGCCCAGGAGGCGCTCACCAACGTCGGGCGTCACGCGCCCGGCGCGGACGTCACGGTGCGGCTCGCCCGCGAGGACGCCGAGCTGGTGCTGGAGGTGACCAACACCCGGCCGGCCGGGGCGCCGGAGCGCCGGGGCACCGGGAGCGGGCTGGAGGGGATGCGGGTGCGCGCGCAGGCGGTCGGGGGCTCGGCGAGCGCGGGCCCGGACGGCGACCGGTGGCGGGTGACGGCGCGGCTGCCGGTGCCGTCGGTGGTGCGCACGTGACCGTCCGCGTGCTCGTGGCCGACGACCACGAGGCCGTCCGCACCGGCCTGGTCATGATCCTCTCCGCGGCCGAGGGCGTGGAGGTGGTCGGCGAGGCGGGCGACGGCGACGCCGCGGTGCGCCGGGCCCGCGACCTGCGCCCGGACGTCGTGCTCATGGACGTGCGCATGCCGACCACCGACGGCATCACCGCGACGCGCGAGCTCGTGGCCGACGGCGTGTGCGCGGTGCTCGTCCTGACGACGTTCGACCACGACGAGTACGTGTTCGCGGCGCTCCGGGCGGGCGCGGCGGGCTTCCTGCTCAAGTCGGTCGACGCGGCGCGCCTCGTCGACGGCGCGCGGCGGGTCGCCGCGGGGGAGGGGGTGCTCGAGCCCGGCGTCACCCCGCGGGTGATCGCGGCGGCCGTGTCGGCGGAGCCGGCGGGGGAGGCGCCGCCGGGCGTCGACGACCTCACCGAGCGCGAGCGGGAGGTGTTCGCCGAGCTCGGCGAGGGCCTGTCCAACCAGGAGATCGGCCGGCGCCTGCACCTCTCCGAGGCCACCGTGAAGACCCACGTGTCGCGGGTCCTGGCGAAGCTCGACCTCCGATCGCGCACCCAGGCCGCGATCCTCGCGTCGCGCTGGGCGGGTCAGGCGAGCACGTAGCCCGCCAGGTCGGCCGCGATCGTCGCGGCGTCGGCGGTGTCGGGCCAGTGGTGGGCCGGGCGGCCGTCGGGGTCGAGCAGGTAGGTGATCGCGGTGTGGCGGATCTCGTCGGGGTCGGCACCGCGTCGCGCGAACACGCGGAACGCCGCCGCGGCGTCCCGCGTCTGCGCCGCCGACCCCGTCAGGCCGGTGAAGCGCGGGTGGTCGGCGGCGAGGAACGCGCGCATCACCTCGGGGGTGTCGCGCTCCGGGTCGACGGTGACGTAGAGGGCCACGACCGGCGAGCCGTCGCCGAGCAGGTCGAGCGCCTCGTCGAGCTTCGCCAGCGCCCGCGGGCACACCACCCGGCAGTGGGTGAAGCCGAACTGCACGAGCTGCCAGGACCCGCGGTAGGTGGCCTCGGTGACGGCGCTCCCGTGGTGGTCGACCAGCGCGTAGGTGGCGCGGATCGGGGGCGCGCTCACGGGGCCGCCACGAGGTCGACGGCGGGCCCGCCCGGGACGTCCACGACGCCCCCGGGCGCGGCCACCTCCACCCCGTCGAGGCGCACCCGCGCCCCCTCGGGAAGGCGGCCGAGGACGACGCGGCCCTCCCCGGGCACCGCGGTCTCGCGGCGCAGACGGGCGTGCAGGACGCCGTCGACGACCTCGGCGCGGCTCACCTCCACGTCGCGGTCGACCTCGACCAGGGCGGGCTCCGTGTGGTGCTCCGGACCCCAGGGCCGCTGGTAGAGGCCCCACAGGCCGTCGGGGACGTTGAGCCGGGCGTACCCGAGCAGCACGTTGCCCGTCATCGGCTCGATGTCGGTGCGCCGGCCGTGGGCGTCGGTCGGGGTGTCGTTGCGCGGGTAGTACAGGCCGCCGTCGCGCCAGGTCGGGTTCATCCGCCGGTCGACGTGGGCGAGGAGCCGGTCGAGGGTGTCGCGGTCGCCCATCTCGGACGCCCAGGCGGACACCCAGCCGGTGTCGCAGGTGTCGGTGACGAGCGTCTGACCCATCACCTCGCGCGTGGGCGCCGAGCGCACCGAGAGCGTGCCGTCATCACCGGAAACGTCACCCGGGACGAGGAAGGCGGCGACCTGGCACGGGTAGTGCCGGTGCACGAAGTCGCGGTTCCACATGGTCATCAGCGCGCCGCACCACGCGTCCACCCACGGCGACGGCGCCTCGTTGGGGCGCACCGCGCGGCTGTCCTCGAGCACCATCATCGCGTAGTGGCCGTTCTCGTCGAGCCGGCCGAAGTCCGCCCACGCCTTCTCGTAGCCCGCGATCACCTCGTCGGCGCGCGAGCCGCCGTGGATCAGGTCGTGCAGCCGGAACCCGAGGATCGCGGGCTGGTTGCAGATCTGGAACACGCAGTTCGGCTCGCACGCGACGCCGAGATACCCGTTCTCGACCATCTGCCAGTACAGGTGCTCGGTCAGCGAGTCGCGGTCGTAGGAGAACCGCTTCTCCCCGCCGCCCCAGAAGAACGACCAGTGCCGGAACGTCAGCGCGCCGGGTGCGGCGTAGCGGTCCTCGGCGAAGAGGTGGTCGTGCAGGAGCGCGCACGACTGCACGTACGCCGAGTACATGATGTTGTCGCGGACGACCGGGTCCCACTCCTCGTGCAGCTGGTCGACGAGGTGCGCGTTGAACACCGCGCCGCCGCGGCTCACGTCACGCCAGTACAACCAGACCTCGGGCAGCAGCAGCTTCTCGATCAGCCGCTGCATGGTCGGGCGGAACAGGCCCGGGGCGGCGGGGAGGCGGTGGCGGTGGGTCAGCGCGAGCCCGTAGACCATGTAGGCGAGCTGGAAGCGGTAGCCGCCGAAGTCGTCCTGGCTGGTGCCCTTGCCCTGCATGAGCGACCAGTCGTTCGGCCACTGCCGCGACAGGTTGTCCCAGTGCCGCAGATGCCCCAGTTGCTCGCGATCGAGCACCGCTCCGCTCATCTGCCCGACGGTAGGGGGCCCGTCGTGCCCGGTCACGGCGTTGCGGGAACCGGCGTGCGGCGGTGCCGGAACCGGCGCCGGACCTAGCATCGCGGCATGTACTCCGCGGTGGCGGACTCGGTCGAGGCGTGGAGCGCCGTCGCCGACGACTGCTTCGTGCCGCTGCAGGTCCGCCCGCCCGGGTCCGAGCCGCGCGCCTTCCACGGCGAGGTCGTGTCCCACGCGCTCGACCACCGGGTGACCCTCGCCCGGATCGCCGCGTCGTCGTGCCGCATGGTCCGCACGACGCGGGCGGCGGCGAGCGACGACATCCCGGACACCCTGTTCGTCTCCCTGCAGCGCGCCGGCACGTTCCGCGCCACGCTCGCGGGCCGGGCGGCGGCGGTCACCGCCGGCGAGGCGGTGCTCTACCGCAGCCGCGAGGCGATGACGCTGGACGTCGACGACGCCGGCTCGTGCCTGACCCTGCAGATCCCCGTCGACGCGGCCGGCCTGCGCGACCCGCTGGTGACCGCGGCGCTCGCCCGCCCCGTCCCGGCGGCGCACCCGCTGCTGCGCGTGCTCACGGCCACCGCCGACAGCCTCGAGACCACGGCCCCCGACCTCGACCCGGTCGCCGGCGCGCGCATGTCGTCGACGGTGATCGACCTCGTCGACGCCCTGCTGCGCTCGGTCGCCGGCGACGACGAGGCCCGCCCGACGGGGTCCGCCGCGCTCGCGACCGCGATGCAGCGGTTCCTGCTCGACCACCTCGGCGACCCGGCGCTCTCGGTCGACGCCGTCGCGCGCCGCTTCGGTGTCTCGGCGCGCTACGTCGGGCGGGTCTTCGCCGACGCGGGCGAGGCGCCGCCCGCGACCTGGCTGCGCGACGAGCGCCTGCGCCGGGCCGCGCGGCTGCTCGAGCGCACCCCGTCGCCGACGGTGGCCGCGGTCGCGGCGCGAAGCGGGTTCGCCGACGTCACGACGTTCGCGCGGGCTTTCCGCCGCCGGTACGGGGTGCCGCCGCGGGCCTGGCGGGCTCTGCCCTGACACACGACCGCCCCGGGACGAGGAGCGTCCCGGGGCGGTGCGTGCCGAGCGGAGGAGGTCAGCGGCGGGGCGTCCCACCCGGGGGCGTCGGGGTCACCGGCTCGGTCCTCCCGGGCTGCGGCTCGGTGTACGGGTCGCCGGGCCGGGTCGCCCCGGCCGGCGGCGCGGCCGGCATGCCCTCGGGCGGCGTGGGCGAGGCCTGCGGCGGGGGCTGGGGCGTGGCGTACTGCGCCGTTGCCTCGTGCCCGCCGTTGCCCTGCCCGAACCCGTTCGGCGCGTGCGCCCGGGCGTCGGCCTCGGCGCGCTCGCGGCCGACCTGCAGGTCGCGCTGGACCTGGCCGGACTGCTGCTGGGCGCGGCGGTAGCCGGAGTTGATGAGGTCGGCGGCGGCGTCGCGCCCCCCGAGCCCGAACGCCAGCGCGGAGCCGAGCGCCACCGCGCCGATGAGCGCGATGTAGGTGGTGTTGACGATCGTCTCGGCGATCCCGAGCTGGTTGAGGATCATGAAGACGGCGATCGCCATGACCAGCGTCGGCGCCGCGGAGCGGGCGACCCGGCCGGTCGGGGTGTCGCCCATGGTGCGGTGCACCAGGCCGCCGACGGCGGCGGCGATCGCGGCGGCGACCAGGAAGATCAGCAGCGCGGCGAGCACGTTCGGCAGGTACGACAGGACCAGGTTCACGAACCCGGTGACCGCGGGGATGTTCAGGGTCCCGACCGCGGAGACGATCACGAAGACCATCAGGACGTACTGCACGACGAGCCCGACGAGCTGGGAGGGCTTGCCCTGCGGGGAGAAGCGGGAGACGTACTCGCCGCCCTTGCCGTGCGTGAGCTTCTCGTCGACGCGCACCTTGCGCAGCAGCTTGCTGATCCCGGCCCGGATCAGGCGGGCGATGATGTAACCGATGATCAGGACCAGCAGGGCCCCGATGATGTTGGGCACGTAGTTCAGGAGGGTGGTGAACGCGTTCTGCAGGCTCTGCAGCACGTTGAACCCGCCCCCCGCGGGCGGTGTGGGCATCGAGATTCGCTCCCCGGTCGGGTCACTCCGTCGTGGACGCGGCGTGGTGCCCGATCGCTCTCGACGACAACCCCCTACCGCGCCGGCAGCACGCAGAACTCGTTGCCCTCGGGGTCGGCGAGCACGACCCACGGGTGGTCGGGCGCCTCGTCGAGGACCGTCGCCCCGAGGCCGACGAGCCGGTCGACCTCGGCCTGCTGGTCGCCGGGTGCGGCGAGGTCGAGGTGCATCCGGTTCTTGCCGGCCTTCCGGTCGGCGACGTGCTGGAAGAGCAGGACCGCCTCGTCCGCCAGCGCCACCTCGACGTACGCCGTGCCGTGCGCGTCGTCCCAGCGGCGCACCACCGACGAGCCCAGCGCGGCGCACCAGAACCAGGCGAGCGCCTCCGGCTCGCGGGCGTCGAGCGCGACGGCGACCAGGCGGGCGCGGGAGGGCGGCACGGAGGAACGCTAGCGAGCCCGATCCCCTCAGGGCATCCCGCCGTCGACGCGCAGCACCGCGCCGGTGGTGAACGACGCCTCGTCCGAGGCGAGGTGCAGCACCGCGGGCACGACCTCCTCCGGCTCGCCGATCCGCCGCAGCGCCGTGCTGCGCTCGAACGCCCCGACGACCTCCGGGGTCCAGGCCGTCGAGATGTCGGTGCGGAACGGGCCCGCCTGCACGGCGTTGACCCGCACCGTCGGGCCGAAGGCCTGCGCCAGGCCCTCGGTGAGCGTGTTCAGCCCGGCCTTCGCCATCGCGTACGGCAGCTCGGCGGGGCCCGGACGGATCGCCGCGATCGAGCTGATGTTGACGATCGCCCCGCCCCCGGCCGCGACCATGCGCGTCCCGAGCGCGGCCGCCAGGCGGAACGGTCCCTTGAGGTTGACGCCGAGCACCTTGTCGAACAGGCCCTCGGACACCTCGCCGAGCGCGGGGTAGAGCGGCGAGAGCCCGGCGTTGTTGACCAGCACGTCGGCCCGCCCGAACGCTTCGTCGACGGCGGCGACCAGGGCGTCGCAGTCGTCCCAGCTCGAGACGTTGCAGGCCACGGGCAGCGTCGGGACGCCGTGCTGGGCGCTCACCTCGGCGGCCAGCTCCTCGCACGCGTCGATCTTCCGGCTCGCGATCACCACGGACGCGCCCTCCGCCGCGAACGCCCGCACCATCGCGCGGCCCATGCCGCGGCTGCCGCCCGTGACGACGACGACCTTGTCCCCGAACCTGCCCATGCGCGCCGTTTCCCCCGTCGTGATGATGGACGCATGCTGGCACGCGAGGAGACCGACGCCGTCGTCGCGTGGCTGTCGTCGGCGGGGATCGGCGACGGGCCCTGGACGTTCGAGCCGCTGGCCGGCGGCACGCAGAACCTCATGCTGCGCGCGGTCGGGCCCGAGCGGCGCGTCGTCGTCCGCAGCGGGCCCCGCCACCTGCGCAAGGGCAGCAACGCGGCGATCGAGCGCGAGATCCGGGTGCTCGGCGCCCTGGCGTCCACCGACGTCCCGCACCCGCGCCTGCTCGCCACCGCGCCCGCCGACGGCGTGCTGCCGGGCCGCGTCGTCTACGCGATGGCCGAGGTCCCGGGCGTCAACGTCGCGACCGGGCCCTCGCCCGCGCAGGAGGCCGACGCGGGCCTGCGGCACGGGCTGGGCCCCGGGATGGTCGACGCGCTCGCCGCCCTGCACGCCGTCGACGTGGACGCGGTCGGGCTGGGCGACGTCGGCAACCCGCAGGGGTTCCTCGCGCGCCAGGTGCCGCGCTGGCGCGACGAGCTCGCCCGCTACCGCGAGGTCGAGGGCTACCCGGGCTTCGGCGACGACACCGACGACGTCGCCGACTGGCTCGAGCGCCACCGCCCCGAGTCCGGCCCGCCCGCGCTCGCCCACGGCGACTTCCACCTCGCCAACGTGCTGTTCGACCCCGACGGCGCGACGGTGACCGCGATCGTCGACTGGGAGATGGCGACGGTCGCCGACCCGCTGCTCGACCTCGGGTGGCTGCTCGCGACGTGGCCCGCGAGCGGGATGGACCTCGGCTGGGCGCGCGTCGAGGGCCTGGCGCACGAGGACGAGCTGGTCGCGCGCTACGCCGAGCTGACCGGCACCGACCCCGCTGTCGTGCCCTGGTACGCGGTGATGGCGTGCTTCAAGCTCGGCGTCCTGCTCGAGGGCACCCACGCCCGTGCCTGCGCCGGCAAGGCCCCGGAGGACGTCGGCGCGCGGATGCACGCCTCGGCCCGCAGTCTCGTGCATCAGGCACGGCGGCGGATCGGCTAGCCCCAGATCCTCTGAGCCGCCTCCAGCAGCACCTCGAACTTGCGCCACTGCTGGTCCGGGGTCACGTCGTTGCCCTCGATCGTCGAGGCGAACCCGCACTGCGGGCTGACCGCGAGCTGGTCGAGCGGCAGGTGCCGGGCCGCCTCCTCGACGCGCGCCACCACCTCGTCGACGGTCTCGACGCGCGCCGACTTGGTGCTGACGACGCCGAGCACCACCGTCGTCCCGGGCCGCACGAACCGCAGCGGCGCGAACGACCCGGCGCGCTCGGTGTCGTACTCGAGCAGGATCCGGTCGTGCTCCAGCTCGGAGAACACCTGCTCGGCGATCGGGTCGTAGTGGCCCTCGCGGTGCCAGTGGCCCTGCTCGTTGCCGCGGCACAGGTGCAGGCCGAACGTCGTGCCTCCGAAGCCGCGGACCACGGCGTTCTCGGCCGCGAGGGTGCGGGTGAGCACGTCGGCGGGGTCGAGGCCGCGGCGGCGCAGGCGCTCCAGCGACGGCGGGTCGACGTAGGCGGTCAGCCCCGGCGCGTCCACGTGGACGTACCGGCAGCCCGCGTCGACGAGGCCCGCCACGATGTCGCGCTCGACGGTGACGACGTCGTCGAGGAACGCCCACGGGTCGGGGTAGACCGCGCGCGAGCCCTCGGCGTCGAACGTCTGGAAGACGCGGTCGGGGCCGAGGATGGTGGTCTTCACCGGGACGTCGGTGCAGCCCTGCGCGAACGCGAACTCCTCGCGCGGCATGTTGTGCACCAGCCGCAGCGGCTCGGTCGCGACCGTGGCGCTCGACGCGGACGGGGCCTCGGCGCGCTCCGGCGCGTCGACGTCCAGCGTCCGGCGGGCGTGCGCGGCCCAGAGGTTCGCGGCGAGCTCGCCGTAGCAGGCGACGTCGGCGAAGCTGTCCATGAACGTCGATCGGCGGTACTCGCCGTCGACGACCACGGGCAGCCCGACCTTCTCCTGGGCGGCCACGACGTCGCGGACCGCCTCGTCCTGCGCCTCGTGCAGCGTCCCGGTGCCGATCTCGCCGCGCCGCCACCGCGCGAACGCCTCGCCCAGCGCCGGCGGGCGCAGCAGGCTCCCGACGGAATCGACCCGCAGGGTCACCGCAGCCCGGCCTGGACGATCATCGGGTAGACCTCCTGCTGGAAGCGCCGCATGTCCTGCACGTAGCGGGGGAAGGACAGGATGACGCCGTCGAGGCCGGTCGCGACGAGATCGCTCAGCGCGCCGACGATCTGCTCGCCGGTGCCGACGATCGGGTAGCCCGCCCAGCCGGCGATGAAGTGGCGCTTCATGTCCTCGATGGTCGACAGGTCGTAGGACTGCGAGTTCACGCCGAGCGAGGTGACGAGGTTCGACGCCGCCTCCCAGTCGCCGAGCTCGTCGACGTAGTGGTGCAGGAACTGCTGCGCGTCGGCCTCGGTGTCGCCCTGCACGATGTAGGCGTTGATCCAGACCTGGATCTCGCGGCCGTACTCCGTGCGGGCCAGCTCGCGGAACTGGTTGACCTTGTCCTTCATGCCCTCGGGGGTCTGGTTCTTGATGTCGGAGGACGCGAAGACGACGTCGCAGTTCCGGGCGCCGAAGTGCCGGCCCTTCGGCGAGCTGCCGGCGTTCATCGTCACGGGGTAGGGCGACTGGACGGGCAGCGGCGAGATGCGGGCGTCGACGACCCTGTAGAACTCGCCGTCGTAGTCGAACGTCTCCTCGGCGGTCCACAGCCGCGTGACGATGTCGAACCACTCCTGCGACATGTCGTAGCGCTTGTCGTGCTCGAGCTGCGCGGCGCCGAACATCTCGATCTCGGGCGTGTGCCAGCCCGTGACGATGTTGAGCGCGACGCGGCCGCCCGTGATGTGGTCGACGGTCGCGGCCTGCTTCGCGGCCATCAGGGGGTGGATCGTCGGGACGTGCGAGGTGATGAAGACCCCCGCGTCCTCGGTCGTCGCCCCGATGCCCGCGGCCCACGTGAAGCACTCGAACCCGGTGCCGTTGAAGTTCGTCGGCCCGCCGAAGCCCCGCCAGCGCCCGACCGGGACGAGCGCCTCGAACCCCATCTCGTCGCTCATCCGCGCGAGCGTCGAGGTGTTCTCCCAGGTCGCCTCCAGCGCGCCCTCGATCGTGGAGATCGAGCAGCCGCCGGACAGGTTCGTCGAGAACGTGCCGAGGTGCAGCTTGCGGTCGTTGTAGACGGGGTGCTTGGCCGCGCGCAGTTGGTCGGCGCGCGTCTCGGTGGTCGTCATGCGGGTCCTCGCCGGGGTCAGATGTGGCCGTAGTTGATGTGCACGTTCTTGAGCTGCGTGTACGAGAAGAGCTCGTCGAGGTCCTCCTCGCGGCCGATCCCGCTGTCCTTGACGCCGCCGAACGGCGTGCCGGGGACGTGGCGCCCGACCTCGTTGACCCAGACGTAGCCGGCCTCGAGGTCCTCGGCGAAGCGGTGCGCGGTGCCGAGGTCGCGGGTGAAGACGCTGGCGGTCAGGCCCAGGCTCGTGGCGTTGGCGATGCGCAGGGCCTCGTCGGCGTCGGTGAAGGGCCGCATCACGGCCAGCACCGGGCCGAAGATCTCCTCCTGGGCCAGGCGCGAGCCCGGGTCGACGTCGGCGAACACCGCGGGCCGGACGAACAGGCCGTCGGCGAGCCCGCCCTCGGTGACGCGGTCGCCGCCGGTGCACAGCCGCGCGCCCTCGTCCTGGCCGAGGCGCACGTAGGACAGCACCTTCTCGAGCTGCCCGGCGTTGACGATCGCGCCGGTGTCGGCGTCGGGGTCGTCGGGCAGGCCGGGTCGCAGGGCGCCGACGGTGGCGGCGAGCTTCTCGACGAACGCGTCGTGGACGTCCCGGTGCACGACGACGCGCGAGAGCGAGCCGCACGACTGGCCCTGCCAGGTGAAGTTCATGCCGCGCACCGAGGCCGCGACGGCCACGTCGAGGTCGGCGTCGGGGAACACGACCAGCGGGTTCTTGCCGCCGAGCTCGAGGGTCACCGTCTTGATCGAGACCTCGGCCGCGCGCCGCTGGATCGCGCGCCCGGTGGCGGCGGATCCGGTGAACGCGAGGCGCCGCACGTCCGGGTGCGCGACCAGGGCGTCGCCGGAGCGCGCGCCGGTGCCCGTCACGACGTTGAGCACGCCGGGCGGGACGACGTCGGCGGCGAGCTCGCCGAGGCGCAGCGCCGAGAGGCTGGTGTGCTCGCTCGGCTTGATCACCACGGTGTTGCCGGCCGCGAGCGGCGCCGCGATCTTCGACGCCGCGAACATCAGCGGGTGGTTGAACGGGATCAGCCGCCCGACCACCCCGTACGGCCGGCGCACCGAGTACGTCAGCGTCCCCGGCTCGCTCGGGACGGTGTCGCCGTGCAGCTGGAGCGTCAGCCCGGCGTAGTAGCGCAGGTAGAAGACCGCCATGTCGACGTCGCGGCGCATCTCCCGGTAGAGCGAGCCATTGTCGTCGGCGTCGAGGCGCGCGAGCTCGTCGGCGTGCGCGGCGACGACGTCGGCCAGGGTCGTGAGCAGCGCGGACCGCTCGCCCGGGGTGCTGCGCCGCCAGGTCGCGAAGGCCGACGAGGCGGCGGCGACGGCGTCGTCGACGTCGCCGGGAGTGGCGTCGGGGATGGTGGTCAGCCGCACGCCGGTCGCCGGGTTCAGGGCGTCGAGGACGGAGCCGTCGGAGGCCGGGCGGAGCTTGCCGCCGATGAGCATGGTCGTGTCGTTCACCGGCCCAGCTCCCGCACGAGGTGGTCCCAGACCGCGGCGATCGCGGTGGGGTGGTAGATGTGCTCGCGCTTGGCGAGCGCCTCCTCGGGCGGCGACCACGACGGCCATCCGCCCGCGCTGCGCGTGAGGATCTGCTGGGCGCAGGCGCGCTCGAGGACCACCGCGGTGACGACGGCTGTCGGCAGGTCGGGGCCGACGGTGACGATGCCGTGGTTGACCAGGAAGAGGGCGTTCCGCTCGCCGAGCTCTTCCGCGACCCGCTTGCCGAGCTCCGCGGTGAGGACGAGGTCGGCGGTGTCGGTGAAGCGCGGCACCTCGGGCGGCACGAACATCGTGGCCGCGTGGCTGACCGGCTGCAGCGACTGGCCGGAGGCGGCGAGCGCCACGGCGTGCGGCGGGTGCGTGTGCACGACGGCGCCGACGTCCGGGCGTGCGGCCAGGATCTCGGTGTGGATGGGGTACTCGCTGTGCCGCGGGCTCGGCGACCCGTCTCGAACCGTGCCCGTGCCGTCGACGAGGTGCACGCGGTCGGCGGTGACCTCCCCGAGGCTCCACTCCGCCGTCTTGAGCCACGCGCCGCCGCCGTCGGGGTCCCGTACCGAGGCGTGGCCCCAGATGAGGTCGTCGTGTCCGTTCGCGGCGAGCACGCGTGACGCCGTGGCCACCAGCTCCGCGATCTCGTTCATGCGGTCCCCTCCGGGAGCGACGTGGGTCACGTTCCTCTGGGAAGAAGGTCTAGTCGGCCGCCCGGGCTTCCTGGGCGAGATTCTGCTGAGAAGAACCTGGTTCTGCTGACCGCGACCCGGCGTCGCGGCCCGGTCGCGCCGGGTCAGAGGTCGCGGGCGATGCGCCGGGCGGTGTCGGCGAGCAGGCCGGCCCACTCGGGGAGTCGCGCCCGCCGGTAGCGCGCGGTGGGCATGGAGATCGAGATGGCGCCGGCGACGGCGGTGGTCGGCACGGCCGCACCGATCGCCGTCACCCCGGTCTCGGTGCGCTGGTCGTTGAGCGCGAAGCCCTGCCGACGGGTGCGCCGCAGGTCGCGGAGCAGGGCCTCGGCGTCGACGGCCCCGTCGTCGTAGAGCGCGCGGACCTCGGCCTCGTCCCGCGTCGCGAGGACCGCGCGCCCGCCCGAGGCCAGGTGCGCCGGGAGCACGCGGCCGCCGCGGTCGCCGACGCGCAGCACCTGCTCGCACTCGACCGACGCCACGAAGCGCGCCTCGTCGTCGACCACCACGAGGAGGTTCGTCGTCTCGGCGGTCCGCTCGGTCAGCTCCTGCAGGTGCGGCACCGCGGCCCGGCGCAGGTCGGCGACCGGTTCGGGGGCGGCGGGCCGGCGCAGGACCGGGCCGGCGACGTAGCGGCGGTCCTCGTCCTGCTCGGCGAAGTCGCGGTAGACGAGCATCGCGAGCAGTCGGTGCGCCGTCGACCGCGCCACCCCGAGCCGCTCGGCGGCGTCGCTGACCCGCAGCGGACCCTCCTGCTGCAGCACCGCCGCGAGCCGCAGCGCGTGGTCCACCGACTGGATCCCGTAGGTCGGCTTGTTCTGCACGCCAGAAGAGTAGGGGCTGCCGGGCAGAACGCACCTAGCCTCGGAGCGATGGCCCAGTTCTACGTCGGCGGGTACCGCACCGGCGACCCGTTCGTCGAGGACCCGGATCCCTCGGTCGCGCAGCGGTCCGACGAGCTCCCCGACACCACCGACGTGCTGGTCGTCGGCTGCGGGCCGGCGGGCCTCGTGCTCGCCGCGCAGCTGGCGGCGTTCCCCGACATCCGGACCGTCGTCGTCGACCGCCGCGACGGCCCGCTCGAGGTCGGGCAGGCCGACGGCGTCGCGTGCCGGACCGTCGAGATGTTCGAGGCGTTCGGGCTGGCGCGGAACATCGTGGCCGAGGGCTACCAGGTCAACGAGGTCGCGTTCTGGCGCCCGCACCCGCAGGACCCATCCGGCATCGTGCGGACCGGGCGCATCCCGGACGTCGAGGACGACCTCTCCGAGATGCCGCACCTGATCGTCAACCAGGCGCGCATGCTCGCCTTCCTCCGCGAGCGCATGGCGCGCTCGGCGAGCCGGCTCGCGCCGCGGTACGAGCTGTCCGTCACGGGGCTGGAGGTCGGTGCCGGCGAGTACCCGGTGTCCGTCGAGCTGAACGGGTCGTCGACGATCCGCGCGCGCTACGTCGTCGGGTGCGACGGCGCGCGCAGCGCCGTCCGGCGGGCGATCGGGCAACGGCTCGCGGGCGACGAGATGCACCAGGCGTGGGGTGTCATGGACGTCCTCGCCGTCACCGACTTCCCGGACATCCGGCTCAAGAGCGCGATCACCTCGGGCGCGGGCAGCCTGCTGATCATCCCGCGCGAGGGCGGGTACCTCGTGCGGCTCTACATCGAGCTCGACGACGATCGCGGGTCCGTCACCCCCGAGACGCTCACCGAGGTCGCCAACCGCATCCTGCACCCGTACGTGATCGACGTGCGCGACGTCGGCTGGTGGTCGGTGTACGAGGTCGGGCAGCGGCTGTGCGAGCGGTTCGACGACGGACCGGGCGAGCCGCGCGTGTTCATCGCCGGCGACGCCTGCCACACCCACAGCGCCAAGGCGGGCCAGGGCATGAACGTGTCGATGGCCGACACGTGGAACCTCGGCTGGAAGCTGGCGGCGGTGCTGCGGGGGCGCGCGCGTCCCGAGCTGCTCGACACGTACTCGGCGGAGCGCCAGGCCGTCGCGCAGGAGCTGATCGACTTCGACCGCGAGTTCGCGGCGATGTTCAGCGCGCATCCCGAGGGGAGCACGGCCGATCCCGAGAAGTTCCAGCGCTACTTCCGCGACCAGGGACGCTTCACCGCCGGCGTCGCCGTCCGCTACGCGCCGTCGATGATCACCTCGGGCGCGCCGCACCAGCACCTCGCCGAGGGCCTGCCGGTGGGGATGCGGTTCCACTCGGCGCCGGTCGTGCGCGTGGCCGACGCCAAGCCGATGCACCTCGGGCACGCGGCGCGCGCCGACGGGGCCTGGCGGCTCTACGTCTTCGCCGACGCCGACCGCGTGCGCTTCGACCCGCTGTGCGCGTTCCTGGGCTCGTTCGTGCCGCGCTTCACCCCGTCCGGCGCCGACCCCGACACGGTGATCGACGTCCGCGCCGTCCTCCCGCAGGGGCACCGCGAGGTCGAGGTCGGCGACCTGCCGCCCGTGCTCCGGCCCCGCAAGGGACCGTTCGGGCTGGTCGACCAGGAGAAGGTGTTCAGCCCCGACCCGGCCCGCCCCGACGTCTTCGACCTGCGCGGGATCGACCGCGGCGGCGCCGTGGTGGTCGTGCGCCCCGACCAGTACGTCGCGCACGTCCTCCCGCTAGACGCCCACGACGAGCTCGCCGGCTTCCTCGACCGGGTGCTCGTCCGGACCTGACGTAACGCCCACCCGGCGACGAACGAGACACGCGTGTCCGGTTCATGATCAGTCGGGGGTTCGTCGTGACGCAGCAGTACCCGCCGCCGTACCAGCAGTACGGGGCGCCCTACGGTCAGCCGCCCGGGTACTACGCCCCGCCGCAGCCGCCCCAGCAGCAGTCCAACGGGATCGCGACCGGCGGGTTCGTCGTGGCGCTGGTCGGCGCGGTGCTCGCGCTCGTCCCGTTCCTCGGGATCGTGTCCTGGGTGATCAGCCCCGTCGGCCTCGTGCTCTCGATCGTCGGGCTGACGGCGGCGTCGCGGAAGGGCGGCGCGGGCCGCGGGCTCGCGACCGCGGGGATCATCCTCGGCGCGGTCGGCCTGCTCATCTGCACGCTGTGGGCGATCGGGTTCGCGGGTGCGGTCAGCGAGTCGAACTCGGGCACCTCGACCAGCTACACGGCGCCGTCGTACTCGGCGCCGTCGTACTCGGCGCCCTCCTCCGCCGCCGCACCGACCAGTGTCGCCGCACCGGCCGGCAGCTTCTCGCAGGGCACCTACACGGTCGGCTCGGAGATCGCGCCCGGGCGCTACCGCACGGACGGCCCTCCGACGGACGAGGGCTTTTCGTACTGCTCGGCCTCGCGGCAGACCACCGACGGCTCCAGCATCGGCTCGGAGGGCACGAGCGGGGGCGCGGCCTACGTCACCGTGCGGCCAGGTGATGGCCAGGTCGAGTTCTATGGCGACTGCGTCTGGTCGCCCGCGTCGTAGTTCGTCGACCGCTCGCGACAGGCACGTTCGGCAGGCCGAACCCCCGCTGATCATGCCCAACGTGCCCCTCGCGCGCCGCTCCGTACCGGCGAGGGGCGCCCCTCGCCGCTCTATCCGAGCGGAGGTGCCCCTCGCTCAGAACACGCGGGTCCGTGCTGGGCACCGCGCTTGATCGTCGGGGCTGGCGAGGGGCGCCCCTCGCCGCTCTATCCGAGCGAAGGTGCCCTTCGCTCGGAATCCGGGGCCGCGTCAGGTGCGCTGGAACGACGGGTAGCCGGCGGCCGCTTCCTGCTCGCAGCGCGCCACGTAGTCGCCGACGCCGTCCACCGTGGTCTCGGCCGCCGCCACCGCCTCGATCGTCGACGCCCCAATCGCGGTGAGGTCACGGATCGCGCGGGCGATCCACGCCGCCTGGTGGGCGCGGACCGTCGTCATCACCGCGTCGCGCGAGGTCGGGGCCGGGGGCGTGGCGGTGGTGAACAGGTTCGGGAAACCCGGGGTGCCCAGGCCGAGCACGGTGCCCGGCGCGTCGGCGAGCGACCGGCCCCCGCGGCCGAGGACGTCGACACCGCGCAGCGCCGGCGGCCCGGCGTCGAACTCCTCGGTCAGCACGATCACGTCGAGCTCGTGCAGGGCGCCGGACGCGAGCTCGAGGCCCTCGGCACGGACAGCGGCGACCGGGTCGGCGCGCAGGTCGACGAGGTCGACGTCGGCGCGGTGGAAGGCCTCGAGGAACCCGGCGTCCAGGGTGATCGGCGCGTCGTCGGACGAGGGCACCAGCACCGCCGCCAGGGCGGGATCGCCGAGCCGCTCGGTCATCGCCGCGCGCACGTACGCCGCGACCGCCTCGTCCGGCGGGGCACCGAACCAGAGGTGCCGCGAGCCGTCGGCGTAGCGCTCGGCGAGGTCGCCCGCCGCCGGCTCGTCCTCGCCGCCCGTGCGGGTGTGCGGCAGCCTCGCGCGCAGCTCCGCGAACCGCGCGCGGTAGGCGTCGCGCTCCGGCCAGCCGTACACCGGGTTCGACCGCGGCACGACGGCCACGGGCTCGCGGGCGAACACCGTCACGCGCGCGGTCTCGGCGACGATCCGTGGGACGAGCTGGACGCCCGCGACGCCCACGCCGACGACGCCCACCCGCCGGCCGACGAGGTCAGGGCCCTTCTCCGGCCAGCGGGAGGTCCGCACCACCGTGCCCGCGAAGCCCTCGCCGGGCAGCGTCTCGGCCGGGCCGGGGCAGAACCCGGTGCACCCGACGACGAAGCGCGCCTCGACCGTCTCGCCGTGCCCGGTGCGCACCGTCCACCGCCCGCGCTCCTCGTCGAACGTCGCGGCGACGACCGGCGTGGACAGCACGATGTCGCGGCGCAGGTCGAGGCGGTCGGCGACGAACCGCAGCCACCGCAGCACCTCGTACCCGGCGGGGAAGCGCTCGCTCCAGCCCCAGTCGCGGACGAGGTCCTCGCGGAAGAAGTACTGGTAGACGGGCCCCTCGGTGTCGAGCCGCGAGCCGGGGTAGCCGTGCCACCACCAGGCGCCGCCGACGTCGTCCGCGGCGTCGTAGGCGCGGACCCGCAGGCCCTGCTCGCGCAGCAGGTGCAGCGTGGCCAGCCCGGCGACGCCGGCGCCGATCACGACGACGTCGAGCTCGTCTCCCATGGACGGGGATTCTGGCGCAGCTGATCGTCGATCTCACGGGTCGTGTCCACGGCGAGGTGCGGCACGGGCGGCGGGGTGTCCGGCTGCATCCGCGCGACGAAGGCGTCGAACCCGGCGAGCTTGCCGGCGTCCTGCGCGCGCCCGCGCGCCTCGAGGCGGCGCCGCAGCGTCGCCGGGTCGCACGAGACCCAGACGAGGTGCACGGGGTCGCCGCCGAGCTCGGCGACCCACGACGCCCAGCGCGCCGAATCGCGGATCTGGCCGGTGAACGGGGCGCTGAGCACGACCGGGCAGCCGCGGGACCGGACCTCGCGCGCGACGGCCGTCATGCCCGCGTACTCGTGGACCTTGACGTGCTCGTCGTACCAGGGGCCCTCCCGCTCGCCGGGTTCCCGGCCCGCGACGGCGAGGGTCGCGGCGACGAAGTCGCCGTACATCGTGTCCTTGTCCAGGAGCGCCGGGACGGGGTCGAGCAGGGCGAGCAGCCGGTCGGCGACCGTGCTCTTCCCGGCTCCGGGCGCCCCGCCGACGACCCACACGTCCGCCGTCACACCCCCAGCTTCACATGCGACAGGCGACGCGGAGGGCACTCCTGCGCCAGGATCAGACCATGCGCTACGAGGACGACGCCCAGCTCGACGCGTCGGAGGTCACCGACCAGCGGGGCCAGAGCGGCGGCGGGTCCCCGTTCGGGGGCATGGGCGGCGGCGGGGGCGGCGGCATGGGCGCCCTGCTGCCGATGCTGATCAGCCTGCTGTTCCGCGGGCGCAGCGGGAAGGTCAGCTGGGTCCTGATCGTCGTGGTGATCGTCGGGTTCTTCGCCCTGCCGTACCTCACCGGCGGGTCGGGCACGTCGTCGTCGGTGGCGGGCGGCTTCGGCGAGCCCGGCGGGCCCGCGGTGACGGGGACCTCCGAGCTCGCGAGCGAGTGCCGCACCGGCGCCGACGCGAACACCAACCCCGACTGCGCGATCGTCGCCGACATCAACTCGATCCAGGCGTACTGGGCGGGCGGGGGCTACGCGCAGGTCGCCGGGGTGACGCGCGGCGCGCAGCCGACCTACCAGCGCGTCGACACGGTCTTCTTCTCCGGCGCGGTGAACACCCGCTGCGGGCGCGCGGACTCGAGCGCCGGGCCCTTCTACTGCCCCGCCGACGACCTCGTCTACATCGACCTGACCTTCTACGACCAGCTCAAGTCGCAGTTCGGTGCCCAGGGCGGCGGCCTGACCAACGCCTACGTGCTCGCCCACGAGTACGGCCACCACGTGCAGGACCAGCTGGGCACCGAGGCGGCGGTCCGGTCGCGGCAGGGGGCGACGTCGGACGCCGTGCGCCTGGAGCTGCAGGCGGACTGCTACGCGGGTGTGTGGATGAACCACGCCGCGACGCCGTCGAACGGGCGCCCCGCGTTCATCACCGACGTCACCCGGGCCGACCTCGACGGCGCGGTCGACGCCGCCCAGCGGATCGGCGACGACTACATCCAGGGCCGCCTCGGCGGCGGGACCGTGAACCCCGACTCGTTCACCCACGGCACCTCGGCGCAGCGCAAGAAGTGGCTGACCACCGGATACACCACCGGCGACCCGACCCGCTGCGACACCTTCCGCACCAACGACCTGGGCTGATCCGGAGCAGTGCGCCCGGCGGTCGTTCCCTCGGGCGACGCCGCTCGTTCCTCCGGGTGACGGGCGGGCACACGGTGGGGAGTGGTCGGCGATGGGGCACCACCGGAAGGGCCGGCCGAGCCGTCGCCCGGAGCAGCAGCCCGAGCCCGCGCGCGTCGAGGCGATCGCGCCGACCCCGACGCCGACCCCGACACCGACGGCCCCGGCTCCCCGGGAGGGCTCCCCCCGCGGCGTCTCGGAGCGCGGCCTGGACGAGCTCGCCGACACCGCCCGCGCCGCCCGCCGGACCGGCTGGCCGTTCGGGGCGGAGATCCTCGCGACCGTCGACACCCGCGGCGTCCCGGCGACGACCCCGCCGCCGCGCGACGGCAAGCCCCGCCGCTACGCGACGCATCAGCCGACGGCCCCGCTCGAGGTCATCACCGAGGCCCAGGTCACGGGGACCCGCCGGCCCTGACCCGCTACCGTGCACCGTACATAGTACGAGCACGGGAGGCATCGTGCGTCACGGCTTCGCCGACACCCGCTTCGGCCAGGTGCACTACGTCGACGACGGAGCCGGAGAACCGGTCCTGCTGCTGCACCAGACGCCCCGCTCGTCCGACGAGTACCGCGACGTCCTGCCGCTGCTCGGCCGCCAGTTCCGGGCCGTCGCCCCGGACACCCCGGGGTTCGGGCTCTCGGACGGCCCGACCGGGCCGTGGAGCATCGAGCTGTTCGCGGCGGGCATCGTCGACCTGTGCGACGCGCTGGGCCTCGACCGCGTGTCCCTCGTCGGGCACCACACCGGCGCGGTCGTCGCCACCGAGATCGCGGCCGCCGTGCCGGAGCGCGTGCGGGCCCTGGTGGTGTCCGGCATGCCCTACGTCGACGCCGACCGCCGCCACCGGGTCGCGACGGGCCGGCCACCGATCGACCACGTCGAGCGCACCGACGACGGCGCGCACCTGCGGCAGCTCTGGGACAACCGCGCGCCCTACTACCCCGCCGACCGGCCGGACCTGCTCGAGCGCCTCGTCCGCGACGCCGTCGCCGTGATCGACCGGGTCGAGGAGGGCCACGAGGCGGTCAACCGCTACCGCATGGAGGACCGCATCACGCTCGTCCGGGCGGCGACGCTCGTGCTGTGCGGGGAGCTCGACACGTTCTCGCTGCCCGACGTCGCCCCGATCCTCGCGGCGATCCCCGGCGCCGTCGCCGAGGTCCTGCTCGGCACGGGCGTCCCGTCCGTGGACCACCGCCCCGAGCTGTTCGCCGACGCGGTGACCCGGTTCCTCGCTCAGAGCGCGTCGTAGGCCTGCTCCACCAGCCCCGCCGCGGCGTCGAGCTTCCAGCCGTTGCGGGGCAGCGGGTGGGCGTGGCGGTCCAGCTCGGCGTCCACGAGCCGCCGCACGTCGGCGACCGTCGGCCGGGTCCCGGTCAGCGCGGCCTCCACCGCGCGCAGCCGCCACGGCGTCGGCGCGACCGCCCCGAGCACGAGCCGCACATCGCACCAGCGCCCGTCGGTGTCGGCGACCACGGTCAGCGCCGCCGACGCCGTCGCGAAGTCGCCGGTGTAGAGCCCCAGCTTGGTGAACGCCCCGCGCCGGGCCGCGACGAGCGGGATCCGGACCTCCGCGACGAGCTCCCCGTCGCGCAGCACGGTCTCGCCCGGCCCGGAGTAGAAGTCGGCGGCGTCGACCTCACGCCGCACGCCGGCCGCGCCGGCCAGGACGAGCACCGCGTCCAGCGCCGGCAGCACGGTGCCGACGTCGGACGGCGTCACGGCCTGGCAGCGGTGCCCGTCGACGGCCGCGTGCTGGAAGCGGTGGTCGCCGAGGACCGCGTAGCAGGGGCTCGTCGCCCCGTTGCGCTTGTAGCAGTCGAAGCCGTTGCGGAAGAACCAGCAGCGCTTGGCCTGGACGAGGTTGCCCGCGACGGTCGCGGTGTTGCGGATCTGGGGCGAGGCGATCGAGCGCAGCGCGGTGACCAGCACGTCCGGGGTGTCGGGGTGCTCGGCGAGCTCGGCGAGGGTCACGGCGCCGCCGACGCGCAGCACGCCGTCGCGGGTCTCCAGACGCCGCATCTCGGTGACCGCCGAGGTGGCCACGAGCACGGGCGCGGGGCGCGCCTGCCGGGGGCGGTCCGGGAGCAGGTCGGTGCCGCCGCCCAAGGCCGCCGCACCCGGGCGGGCGAGCGCGGTCAGGGCGTCGTCGAGACCGGTCGCGACGAGCACCGCGGGCGCCGCGGCCGGCGGACGTGACCGCGCGCGACGGGCCGGGCCGAGGCGGGTGCCCCAGCGGTCGAGGACGTGGTGCAGCCCGAGCGGGTAGAGCGCGCGGATCGCGGCGATCCACCAGCGCGAGGGCCGGCGCCAGATGCCGTGCCGGCGACGCCTGCCCTCCTGCTCGGCGAGGGCCGTCAGCACCTTGTCCGGGGTGATCGGCAGCTCGCGCAGCCGCACCCCGAGCGCGTCGGCGACGGCGTTCGCGACGGCCCCGCCCGGCGGGACGATCGACATCTCGCCGACGGACTTCGCGCCGTAGGGCCCGGCGGCCTCGTGGTTGTCGACGACGTGCGCGCGCACCCGCGGCAGGTCGGCGCTGCGGGGCATCGCGTAGTGCAGGTAGGTGCTGTTGACGACCCGGCCCGCCTCGCGGACGAGGTCCTCGCCGAGCGCCGCCCCCAGGCCCATCGCCGCGCCGCCGACGATCTGGCCCTCGACCGCCGTCGGGTTGATCGCCGTCCCGACGTCGTGGGCGGCGAGGTAGTCGACGACCCGGACCTCGCCGGTGCGCCGGTCGACGTCGACGACCGCGCCGTGGGCGGCGAAGGCGTAGCTCGGCGACAGGTTGGCCCGGTCCTTGTCCGGCGTGAGCATCTCGGTGCCCTCGACCCGGTAGCTGGTCTCGTGGCTGAGCACCCCGTCGCGCGCCTCGGCGGCGAGCCCGACGAGGTCGCCCAGCTCGACGTCCCGGCCCTGCGCGTGGGCCCGGCCGCCGCGCAGCACGACCTCGGCGGCGTCGGCACCGAGCTTCTCCGCGGCGAGCTCGCGCACCCGCCCGGCGAGCTCGCGCCCGGCCTGCCCGACCGACGAGCCCGTCATGTGCGTCCCGCGCGACGACCAGGCGCCGAGCTCGAAGGGCGTGCGCTCGGTGTCGGTCGAGAGGACCTCGACGTCGGCGAGGTCGACGCCGAGCTCGTCGGCGGCGATCTGGGCGAGGATCGTGTTCTGGCCGGTCCCGGCGTCGGACCCACCGTGGCGGACGCGGACCCGGCCGTCGTCGAACAGGTCGAGCGCGGCGTCGCTGCGGTCGGCCTGGTCGTAGGCGAAGGCGCCGCTGCCGTGCGACCCCGCCGCGACGCCCCAGCCCCGCCGCACCGGCCCGTCGCCGCGCGGCGCCGAGCGTGCCGCGTCCCAGTCGAGGCCGTCGCGGACGGCGACGAGGCAGTCCCCGAGCCGGTTGGTGCCGACGCGGTAGCCGCACAGGGTCTCGGCGTGCTCGGGGGCGAGGTTGCGCAGCCGCAGGTCGATGGGGTCGATCCCGAGCCGCGCGGCGATCTCGTCGACCTGCGACTCCATGGCGAGCGAGACCTGCGGCGTCCCGTACCCGCGGAACTGCCCGCCGGGCTGGGTGGCGGTGTCGACGAGACGCGCGGTGAAGTGCACCCCGTCGGGCCGGTACATCGAGCCGAGGGTGATGACGCCGACGCGCATCACCGAGGTGCCCATGTGGTTGTAGGAGCCGTTGTCGACGGCGATGTCGGCGTCGAGCGCGCGCAGGACGCCGTCGGCGTCGGCCTCGGTGCGCAGGGTCGTCTCGAAGCGGTGGCGGGGCTTGTTCGCGCCCAGCTCCTCCTCGCGGGACAACGCGACGAGCACCGGGGCTCCGGCGGCGCGGGACAGGGCGGCGGCGAGCGCCTCGTGCTCGGAGGCCTTGGACTTGCTGCCGAAGCCGCCGCCGGCCGCGACCTCGCGGATGACGACGTCGTCGTGGGCGATGCCGAGGAGCTGCGAGACCTCCTTCGCGATGAACCACGGCGCCTGGGTCGAGGTCCACAGCTCGACGCGGCCGCGCGCGGCGTCCCAGGACGCCAGCGTGGTGTTCGGCTCCATGACGGCGTGCGAGACGCTCGGGTAGGAGAAGGAGCCCGACACCGCGACGACGGCGGCGCGGTGCCCGGCGTCCGGGTCGCCCCACGTGGTGTCGAGGCGCATCGACACGTTCGCCTCGTCGGTGGTGCGGACGTGCAGCCGGCGGGCGCCGGGGGAGCGGGCCTGTCCGGGCGTCAGGGGCGCGCGCCGCGGCCGGTAGCGCACCCGGATCGCCCGCAGCGCGGCGGCGGCCTGCTCCGGGGTCTCGGCGGCGACGGCGGCGACCTCCTGCCCGACGTGGCGCACGACGCCGTCGGCGAGCGGCGGCCGGTCGGAGAGCGGGCCGCCGCGGTGCACGTAGCGGGCGCCGGGCGCGAAGTCGGCGGCCGTGATCACCGCGTGCACGCCCGGCATCGCGCGCGCCCGCGTCGTGTCGATCGCGACGACCTCGGCGTACGCGTGCGGCGAGCGCAGGATCCGGCCGACGAGGCGCTCGCCGGGCAGGTCGGCGGTGAAGAGCGTCCGGCCCGCGCTGCGGTCGTCCCAGTCGATCGGCCGGACGCGGCTCCCGACCCAGCTCACGACGCCTGCTCCGTCTCGCGGGCGTCGGCCACGGTGCACACGGACGCGACGATCGCCTGGTAGCCGGTGCAGCGGCAGATGTTGCCCGACATCGCGTGGCGCACATGCTCCTGGCGCTCTTCGGAACCCGGCGGCAGCCCTGCGCGCAGCAGGGCGGTCGCGTGCACCACCTGCCCGGGCGTGCAGAACCCGCACTGGAACGCGCCCGTGTCGGCGAAGCACGCCCGCAGGTCGGCGCTCTCGGCGGCGAGGCCCTCGCTGGTCTCCACCGGCTCGCGCACCAGCACCGCCGGCGTGATGCAGCCCATCACCGGGCGGCCGCCGACGAGCACGGTGCACGCGCCGCACTCGCCCCGCCCGCACGCGACCTTCGCGGCGGTCAGGCCGAGACGGTCGCGCAGGACGGTGGCGAGCGAGGGCATGCCGGTGACGTCGACCTCGACGGTCTCGCCGTTGACGACGAGCGGGTGCTGCGGGGCCATGGTGGTGGGGCCTCCCGGGGGTGTGGCGCTCAGGCGATGAGGTCGGCGGCCTTCTCCGCGATCATCGCCGTGGGGGCGTTGGTGTTGGCCGAGGTGATGGCCGGCATCACGGAGGCGTCCGCGACACGCAGGCCCTCGATCCCGCGGACCCGCAGCTGCGGGTCGACGACGGCGTCGTCGCCGCTGCCCATCGCGCACGTGCCGACGGGGTGGAAGTAGGGCATGGCGGCCCGGCGGACGAACGTGGTGAGCGCGGCGCGGTCGATCTCCGCCCCGGGGGCGACCCGGCGGGCGACGAGCTTGCGGAACGCCGGCTGGTCGGCGAGCTCGAGCCCGATCTCGACGCCGGCGACCGCGGCCTCGAGGTCGGCCGGGTCGGCGAGCATGTTGGCCACGATGTCCAGGGTGCCGCCCTCGGTGAGGCGCAGGTGCCCGCGGCTGCGCACGTTCATCAGGCCGGGTGCCAGGCAGAAGGCGTTGGCGGGAACGGGATGGGCGGCGGCGACCTCGGCGGACACGTAGGGGATCTGCACCGACACGTAGGTCAGGTCCGGTACCGCGACGTCGGGAGCGCTGCGCCAGAACGCCATCGAGCCCTCGAGGTTGTGGGTGGGCGCCGGGAGCGGTTCCGCGGCCTCGAAGCACAGGCCGGCGATGATCGGGTGCTCCTAGAGGTTCTCACCGACGCCGGGCAGGTCGAGCACCGGCGTGACGCCGACGCCGCGGAGCTGGTCGGCGGGGCCGATCCCGGAGGAGAGCAGCAGGCGTGGGGTGTTGATCGACCCGGCGCAGAGCACGACCTCGCGCTCGGCACGGATCTCGACGTCGCCGTCGTCGGTGTGGACCCGGATCCCCGTGCACCGTCCGCCCCGCAGCACCAGCCCCGTCACCTCGGACTGCACGAGCGTGAGGCGCTCGTCGTCGAGCACGGGACGCAGGTGGCCGGTCCAGGTGCTGGTGCGCTCGCCCCCGCGCACGTCCATGGTGATCGGGCCGGCGCCGAGGGGCTCCGCGACGTTGATGTCGTCGAGGTAGGGCATGCCGTAGCTGATCCCGGCCTCGACGAGGGCCTGCGCGACGGGGTGCAGGTCGGTGGCCGTCTCGACCTCGACCGTCTCGGCGCGCCGGAAGTACGGCAGCACCTCGTCGTAGCTCCAGCCGGTGGCGCCGCCCGCGGCCCAGCCGTCGTAGTCGGCGCGCTGGCCGCGCACCCAGACCAGGGCGTTCGTGCTGCCCGACCCGCCGAGCACCTTGCCCCGCGAGAGGAACAGGGTGCGGCCGTCGAGGTGCTCCTCCGGCCCGTAGGAGTAGGCCCAGTCGTGGGGCCCGCCGATGTTCTCCACCCAGCGGGCCGGGTCGGTCGACGACGCGATGCCGTCGGGCGACCCGCCCGCCTCGACGACGACGACCGTGGCACCGGACCGCTCGAGCAGGCGGCGGGCGACGACACAGCCGGCGGTTCCGGCGCCGACGACGACGTAGTCGGCCGAGCGAGGGGTGCTCATGGGGCTCTCCGCGGGGTGGTGGACGGGAGGGTTCGTACTATGTACGGGACAGTGAACGAGCGGTGGCCGTCGCCGTCAAGCGACAGTCCTGTTACGGCCCCCGACGACCGGCCCCCACGAACGGCCCCGCGTCGAGGTCGAGCCACCCGGCGAGGTCCTGCCCGGCCAGGCGTGACGCGCGGGCGAGCAGGGCGGCGTCGTCGAGGGGGCGTTCCGGATCCCCGGGCGGGACGAGACAGCTCGCCGCGCCGACCGTCCCGCCGTCGCGCTCGACGCGGACGTGCGCCCCCCAGCGCGCCGGGAAGGCGGCGTCGAGGTCGTCCGCCGCCGCGAGCTCCACCGCGATCTCGGGCCCGCGCTCGACCCCGGCGGCGACGTCCCGGTACCAGCGCGGATCCGCCGCGCGGCCGACCGCGTGGCCCCGGACGGCGACCACGGCGCTCGCCGCGGCGGTGGTCGCGTCCGCGGGAGCCGGGTCGGCGGTGACGAAGTGCCGCGCCGCCGCGGGCAGGGCGACGACGACGGTGTCTCCCGCGCGCGGCGCCGTCCCGATCTCGTCGAGGGCGGCGAGCGCGGACTGCAGCGGGCGCGAGCACGGCCAGGTCTTGGTGCCGACGCCGGTCACGTGCGGTGCGCCGGGCGGTGACGCGGGCGCCGGAGGATGACCGAACAGGGCCGCGGCGGGCCCGTCGAGCAGGGTCGTCGACACCGCCAGGCCCGCCTGCGCCCCGCGCGCCGCGCGCAGCCCCGCGCGGGCGGCGGTGCCGGCGAGCAGGTAGTGGCCGTGGCCGAGGACGTCGGCGGAGAGGAAGCCCCCGATCCCGGCGGCGGCGAGGGCGAGCGCGCGGGTCGTCGCGTCCTCGTCGAGCCCGAGCAGCACGGACGTCGCCGCGGCCGCCGCGAGCGGGCCGAACACCGCCGTCGGCCACAGCCCGCGGCCGTAGAGGGCGGGGCCGCCGAAACGCAGGCTCGCGTCGATCCCGGCCTCGTGCCCCGCGACGACGGCGCGCGCCAGCAGCTCGCCCGGGCACCCGTGCGCGAGCGACACGGCGACCGCCGTCGGCACCACCACCGCGCCCGCCGCGAACGCGCCGGGGCCGTGCAGCGGGTCGAGCTCGTCGAGGTGCGCGAGCGTCGCGCCCACCTCGACGGCGTCGTCGAGCGCGCGGACGCCGGGCACGCCCGGGAGGACGACCCCACCGCGCCGGGGGTCGTCGTCCACCTCCGGCACCAGCGGCAGCCACGTCGTCGCGACCGGGTGGCCCGCTCCGGACGCCACGCAGCCGAGGACGTCGAGCACCTGCCGGGCGGCCTGGTGCCGCGTGTCCGCGTCGGCGTCCCGGGCCGCGGCCACCGACCGCGTCGCGAGCTCCGCGAGCGTGCTCACCGGCGGGGCAGGACGTCGCGGGCGAGGTCGCCGAGGAGACGCTCCGGCAGGTCGTAGGACCCGACGTGCTGGAGGAACACCCCGTCGACACCCGCCGCGTCGAGCTCCGCGAGGCGCGCGTCGATCTCCTTCGCGCTCCCGAACAGGCAGAACTCGCGGGCGAAGCGGACGACGGCCTCGTCGGAGACGTACGCGTCGCAGAACCGCACGGCCGCGTCCCAGTCCTCGGCGTGCACGAGGTCGGGGTAGACGCCCTCGACCGTCGCCGGTGTCGTCACCTCGATCCCCGCCGCCGCCATCGCCGCGCCGCCGCCGTTGCGCGCGATCTCCACGCAGATCGGCTTGAGCTCGCGGGCGTCACGCTCGACGTCGTCGGTGACCCGGCAGAACGCCGACACGGTGATCGGCGCGGGCGCCCGGCCCGCGGCCTGCGCCCCCTCCGCGACACGGGCGGTCGCGAACGCCAGCGGGCCCGGGGCGACGCCGGAGAGCAGGATCGCGCCGTCGGCCACCTCGCCGGCCAGCCGCAGGTTGCGCGGCCCGCTCGCCGCGAGGTGCAGGGGCACGTCCAGCGGATCCCGCAGGCGGGAGGTCACCCCGGGGAAGTCCACGTCCTCCCCGGACAGCAGCGACCGGATCGTCGCCATCCCCTCGCGCAGCGCGCGCCCCGTCGACGGCGACATCCCGACCGGGCCGACCGAGCTGTTCCCGACGCCGAGCCCGAGCACGAACCGGCCCGGAGCGATCTCGCCGACCGTCCGGGCCGCGGAGGCGACGACCGCGGGGTGGCGGGTGGCCACGTTGGTGACCGCCGTGCCGACGCCCACCCGCTCGGTCCCCGCCGCCACGGCCGCGGTGACGGCGAAGACGTCGCGCCAGAGCAGCTGCGAGTCGGGGAACCAGAGCTGGTCGAGCCCCGCCGCCTCGGCCTCGCGGGCGAACGCGACGAGGTCCGGGATGGGCGCGCACGGCGGGATGCGCAGGCCCAATCTCATGGTGTGACCGCTCATGACAGGAAGGTCAGCGCGAGGTCGTCGAACCGGGCGCTGTGCTCGTGCTGGGGCCAGTGCCCGCACTCGCCGAAGATCTCCAGCTTGGCGCCGGGGATGGACTCCTGCATGCGGTGCGCCTCGGGGACGTCGCCGAACGGGTTCTGCGCGCCCCACACGATGAGCGTCGGTGCCGCGATGCGCGCCATCTGCTCGGGCGTGAGCAGGTCCTCCGTGCGGTTCTCCATCTGCTGCAGGCACAGCAGGTGGTCGATGCCGGCGACGAACGCCGGGCGGTGGTAGATGCGGTGGCGCACGTCGACGAGCTCGTCGGTGACGTTCGCCGGGTCGTGCATGAGCAGCTCGAGGCGCTGGCGGGTCAGTGCCCGGTCGTCGGTCTCGACGGCGCGGCGGGTGCTGGTGCGGATCCGGTCCATCACCTCGGGGTTCGCGACGGTGCCGCCGGGCGCGACGAGCACGAGCCGGCCGACGCGCTCGGGGTGGTCGGCGGCGAGCCGGCCGGCGACCCAGCCGCCGAGCGACTCGCCCACGACGTGCGCCCGCTCGATGCCCTGCGCGTCGAGGTAGGCGAGCACGTGGTCGACGTAGCGGGGAATGCGCAGGTCGCCGCCGGGGTTGTCGGTGTAGCCGTGACCGAGCATGTCGAGCGCGTGCACGGTGAAGCGCTGCGAGAACGCCGGGATATTGCGGACGAACGCCTCGATGTGCCCGCTGGTGCCGTGCAGCATCACGACGTGGTCGGGCCCTGCGCCGGCGCGCAGCACGCGGGTGCGTGCGCCGCCGACGGTCTCGTGGCTGATCGCGAAGTCGACCTCGGCGAGGTCGGTCCAGAGGGTCATCGGGCGTTCTCCAGAGCAGTCGTGGTGGTGGGCAGGGGGAGGTGGGCGGGCGTCATGACCGAGACCCCCATGCCGGTCAGCCAGGGGCCGACGGCGGCGTAGGCGGCGGTCGCGGCGCGGGGCGGGCCGTCGGGGCCGGTGAGCGCGGCCTGCACGGCGAGCCAGGACCGGATCTCGTGGGCGCCGTTGCCGGCCTCGGCCTCGAGCTCGTCGTCGGTCATCGCGAGCACGGGGGCGACGTCGCCGTCCTCGAGCATCGACAGGAACCGTGCGTCGAAGTCCGCGTTGATGTCCGGCCGCGCCGCGCGGATGATCTGCCGGCGCCGCACCTCGTACTCGGCCCAGGAGTCGCGGCCGTTGAGCCAGGCCTCGACGAGGAAGCGGTCGTCGTCCGACAGCGTCGCGAACCACTTCGGCCAGGGCAGCCGATGCGAGAGCCCGCCCGAGGCGATGAGCGCGACACGGCGGTCGGCGCCGTCGGAGCGCAGCACCCGCCCGATCGTCGCCCCGAGCCGCGCGCACCGCGCCAGGGGCGGCAGCGGCGGGGCGAACATGTTGAGCACGACGGGCACGATCGGCACGTCCAGCGCGGGCACCAGGTGCTGCAGCGAGTGCGTGATCCCGTGGTCGACGGTCAGGCGCAGCGAGAACGCGGGGTCGAAGCCGTCGGCGACCATGCCGTCGACGAGCGAGCGCGCGAGCTCGGTGTCGACGGGCAACGGGCCGCCCGGGGTGCCCGCCTCGCCGGCACCGAGCACCTCACCGACGCCGACCGTCACGGCCGGCATGAGGTCGAGGAACATGCCGCGGAAGTGGTTGGAGCCGACGACGACCACCGCGTCGGGCCGCGCGGCGGCGAGCGCCTCGCGGGCCGTGGCGAGGCCGTCGCGGAACCGGTGGGCCTCGGGGAGGTGGTCGACCTCGTCCCAGTGGGTGTTCATCAGCGTGCTGTGCGAGGCCCCGAGGCCGAGCACGATCTCGCTCACGACGGCGTCCTTTCGCGGGTGCACAGCGACACCGCCGTGTGCACGAGGTGCCGGGCCAGCCGCAGGGCCTCCCGGATGTCGACGACGTTCATCCCGGCCGGGAAGTCCAGCGGGATCGGCGCGTCGGGGCCGATGCGGTCCATGCCGATGCGCGCGGTCGGCAGCCCGCGAGTGCGCAGGATGTTCGCGTCGGTGGCGCCGCTGTTCGCGACGATCGGCGCGTGCTCGCGGCCCGCGAGGTCCTCCCAGGCCGCGATCGCCGCGGCGACGACCGGCGCGTCCTGCGGCGTGTGGGTGCCGGGGATCGCGAGGACCATCTCCCAGTCGACGTCGAGCTCGGGGTGCCCGGCGGTGATGGCGGCGATCGCCGCACCGAACTCGCGGCGCACGTCGGCGGGGGTCGACCGCGGGCTGGTGCGCAGGTCGACGGTGAAGCGGCACAGCGCCGAGGTGGCCGATGCGAGCCGCGGCCAGCCGCCCTCGACCGAGGCGACGATGCCCTGCGGCGCGACGAGCCCGTCGGTGTGCCACGCCGCGTACTCCGGGAACCAGCGCTCCAGCGCGTCGATCACCGTCGCGGCGTGGGCGATCGGGTTGCGGTACGGCATCCGGTGCCGGGACCCGACGTAGGAGAACGCGCCGCGCACCCGCACCTCGAACCAGCAGAGGCCGACCTCCTCCCACGCGACGGCCCAGCCCGGCTTGGCGATCACCGCGTGGTCGGCCCACACGCCCTGCTCGAGCAGGAACGAGGCGCCGACGCCCTGACCGGTGTTGCGCCGCGTCAGGCCCCGGGCGTCGCGCCCGTTGGTGGGCATGCCGCCGGCGCCCAGCCCGACGAGCAGGTCGCCGCGCAGCGGGATCCCGGCCGTGGCGATCGCCTCGGCGGCGGCGACCACCGCGGCGCCGTGGCCCTTGGGGTTGCTCGCGCCGAGGCCCAGGACGTGGTCGCCGTGCACCTGGGCGCGGGGCTGCATGTCGGTACGCAGCTCGGGGCCGATCCAGGGCACGTCCTCGGCCGGGTCGCCGACGGTGAACGTGTCGATGGGCGCGTAGAGCAGCAGGCTCTCGCCGGTGCCGTCGCCGGCGAGGCGGCCGTGGGCGTTGGCCTGGCGGTCGTCGAGGGGCTGGACGCGACCCGCCAGGCCCGCGGCGTCGAGCTGCCCGGCGAGCCACTCCGCGAGCGGGCCCTCCTCGCCGGTCGGGCTGGGGATGTCGACCATGCCGACGACCAGCTCGGTGAGCCGGCCGGCGTCGAGACGCGAGCAGGCGTCGTCGACCCAGCGGCGCTGCTGCTCGGTGAGGGTCGAGGGTTTCGCGGGCGCGCTCATCGCCCGGCCCGGACCGTGCGGACGGTGGTGCGCCGGCCGAGCTTGGCGAGGGCGCCGGTGCGGGCGGCGACGACGACCCCCGCGGTGGCGGCGAGGGCGGCAGCGGCGAGTCGGGTCACGACGAGCTCCCCAGGTGGGCGTCGACGAGCGCGGCGACGGCGTCGGGGCGCTCGGACTGCGGGTGGTGGGCGGTGGCGTGCAGGACGGTGAGGTCGGCGCGGGGCAGCGCGTCGGCGAGGGCGGCGGCGTAGGCCGGGCCGGCGAACGGGTCGTGGCGCCCCCAGACGAGGTGCACCGGGGCGGCGACGGCGTCGAGGTGCTCCGCGAGGTCTTCCGGCGTCCCGCTCGCCCCCTCGGCGAGGCGGTCGGCGCGGAACCGGGCCGCGACCAGGGCGTCCGGGAGCCGGGCGCCGTCGTGCCACTCGGCGTCGGTCATCAGCCGGCGCATCCGGTCGAGGTCGGGACGACCGTCGCCGGCATAGGCGGCGCGCAAGCGGGCACCGAGACCGGGGTCGAGCAGGTCGGGGACGCCGCCCGGCGCCGGCGTCGGCGTGCTGCCGATCAGCACCATGCGGCGCACGGCCGCCGGCGCGTCGCTCGCGAGCAGGAGCGCGACCGAGCCGCCGTAGGACTGCGCGAGCACGTCGACGGGGCCGACACCGAGCTCGTTGAGCAGCTCGCGCAGCGCGGCGGCGGCCGTGCCGAGACGGGGACCGCCGGCGGCGGGGGAGGCGCCGTACCCGGGGAGGTCGACCCACAGCCACGACCGCTGCGGGCGGGCGGCCATCACGGCGCCGAAGTCGCTCGCCGCGTGGCAGCCCGGCCCGCCGCCGTGCAGGACGAGGGTGACCGGCCCGCCGACAGCGCCGGCGCGCCCGTGCGAGAGGACCGCGGCGTCAGTGTCCACGGCCGGCCACCGACTGGACGACGACGTCGCTGTCCTCGATGTGCTTGCGCCATGCCGTCAGCGAGAGGTCGGGGCGGTAGAGCCGCTCGGGCGGCGAGTCCATGACGTCGACCATCCAGGCGTCCTGCGCCGTGAACTGGCCGTGGAAGAGCCAGCGGATCGCGCCGAGGTACTTCGCCTTGAACGCCGCGGCCTTCAGCCCGGTCTCGAACCGGACCATGAGCTGCACGTAGCGCACGTGGTCGGCGTCGACCGGGACGTACCACTCGTAGTGGATGAACTGCGGGTACGCGACGCGCAGGATGCCGGGCAGCCGGATGCTGACGAATCCCGGCAGGTCCAGGCCGGCGATCACCGGGTTGGCGTCGCCGTTCTTGCCCGGGCGGTCGGGCAGCGGCATGCGCTTCCACCAGCGCTTGTTGCTGAAGGTGCCGACGCCCGGGAACTCGGCCTCCCAGTGCACCTCGTCCTGCACGCGGATGAGCCAGCCGTCGCGCTCGACGATGCGCGTCTTGTTCCAGGTCGGCATGACCTTGAACAGCCGCCACAGCGCCGTGTTGTGCAGGTACTTCGCGTGACCCTCGTCGAACCCGTTCTCGGCGGCGAAGCGCCAGTTGCCGTCGCGGATCTCGTTGCGGCCGCCGAGGACCAGCGTGTTCTCGGTGAGCTCGGTCGGGATGTCCTCCTCGACGGGCGGGGCGGTGCCGTCCTCGGAGAGCTCGCCGATGTAGACGAAGACGAGCCCGAGGCGTTCCTCGACCGGGTAGGTCGCGACCGAGACCTTGCCGCAGATCGGGGAGTCGGGGCCGTCGGTGATGACGGCGGCGAGCCGGCCGTCCTCGAGGTCGTAGGTCCAGCCGTGGTACGGGCAGGAGATCGTGCCGGGGAACTGGCGCCGGCCCAGCGAGAGCGGGACGCCGCGGTGCGGGCAGCGGTCGTGCAGCCCCCGGATCCTCCCGGTGCGGTCGTCCCGGACGAGCACGACCTTCTCGCCGCAGATCGTCACCGGCACCGGTTTGCGGCCCACCTCGTGCGCCCAGACGGCCGGGTACCAGTGGTTGCGGAACCCCAGCTCGGCGCGGTCGTAGGTGCTCCATGACGTCCAGTCGGAGCCGGCCTGCACGGGCGGGCCCGGCTCGGGCGCGGGGCCGCGGCGCGGGCGCCGGGCGCGGCGGGGGACGGTGTCGGTCGCTTCGGTGGTCACGAGGAACTCCTGTGGTGGGTGCTCAGAGGTCCAGCACGAGCTCGGCGCCCCGGGCGCGCGAGACGCAGGGGGCCATGACGTCGGTGCGGTCGGGCTCGGTGAGGGCGTCGCGGTGCCACGGCGCGCCATCGACGACGCCGACGAGGCAGCTGCCGCAGACGCCGTCGCGGCACGCGTTCGGCAGCCCGATCCCCGCGGCGTCGAGGACCTCGAGCGCGGAGCGGTCGGCGGGCACCGCGAGCCGGCGTCCGGTGCTGGCGACGACGACGTCGAACGCCTCGAGGACCTCGTCCCCGTCGCGCTCCGCCGCGGCGAAGCGCTCGGCCCGCGGGGCGGGCAGGCCGCGGTCGGCGCAGTGGCGCTCGACGGCGCCGATGAGCCCGGCCGGGCCGCAGACGGCGACGGCGGTGTCCCCGTCGACGTCCTTGAGGAGCCGCTCGAGGTCGGGCGCGCCGTCGGTGTCGTCGGCGTGGACGGTCACGCGGGTGCTGTCCAGCGCAGCGAGGTCGTCGAGGAACGCCATGCTGCGCCGGGACCGGCCGAGGTAGACGAGCTGCCAGTCCGCGCCGCGCGCGGTGAGCTCCGCGGCCATGGTCATCACCGGGGTGATGCCGATGCCGCCCGCGACGAGCACGTGCCGCTCCGCGTCGGCCAGCGGGAAGTGGTTGCGGGGGCCGCCGACCTCGACCTCGTCGCCCGGGCGCAGCCGCTCGTGGACGTGGCGGGACCCGCCGCGCGAGGCCGGCTCGCGCAGGACGGCGACGCGGTAGCGCCGGCGCTGGGCGGGGTCGCCGCACAGCGAGTACTGGCGGACGTGCTCGCCCACCGCGAGGTCGATGTGCGCCCCGGGGGACCAGGCCGGCAGCAGCCGGTCGGCCGGGTCGCGCAGCTCGACGGCGAGGACGCCGTCCGCCTCGCGGCGCAGCCCCACGACCTCGAGGTCCATCACGGTGTCGTCCACGCCGCCTCCGGTCCGCTCGTGCTCGTACTAAGTACGGTACGGACGATGGCACACGGGCCGACGAAAGTCACGAGCGCTCGTATTTCCGTTGTGTGACGAGGCGGAGCCCTCGGAAAATGCGTGCTTGACGGCGCCGTGCACCGCACCATACAAAGTACGAACACCCGATCGGACGGTGTGCTCGCCGGCGACGTCGCCGCCGAGCACGGCAGTGCGCGACGAGATCGGGTATCACCGAAGCTCCCGGCCCCGGCCGCGTGACTTCCCCGCCCTCCTCCCGGGAGACCCCATGTCCGTCACCACCGGACCTCGCCGCAGTCCGGCGAAGGCCGTGATCGCCAGCTGGATCGGCACGACCATCGAGTACTACGACTTCGCGATCTACGGGCTCGCGTCGTCGCTGGTGTTCGCGAAGCTCTTCTTCCCGACCTTCGACCCGCTCGCCGGCACGCTGATCGCGCTGTCGACGTTCGGCGTCGGCTACGTGGCGCGCCCGCTCGGCGCGCTGATCTTCGGCCACTTCGGCGACCGCGTCGGGCGGCGCACGATCCTCGTGATCACGCTGCTGATGATGGGCGGCTCGACGTTCCTCATCGGCCTGCTCCCGACCTACGCGAGCATCGGGATCGCGGCGCCGATCCTGCTCGTGTTCCTGCGCATCCTGCAGGGCGTCTCGGTCGGCGGGGAGTACAGCGGTGCCGTGCTCATGACCGTCGAGCACTCCGAACAGTCACGGCGCGGCGTGCGCGGCGCGCTGGTCAACACCGGCACCTCGACCGGCATGATCCTCTCGAACCTGGTCTTCCTTGCCGTCCTCACGCTGCCGGAGCCCGCGCTGCTGTCGTGGGGCTGGCGCATCCCGTTCCTCGCCAGCGGCGTCCTCGTCGTCGTCGGCTTCGTCGTGCGCTGGACGCTCGAGGAGAGCCCCGACTTCGTCGCGGTCAAGCAGGCCGGCGCCGTGCGTCGCCTGCCGCTGATCGAGGTCCTGCGCGGCAGCGGGCGCGCCGTCGTGCTGGTCGCCCTGGCGACGATCTCGGCCGGCATGGTCTTCACGCTGACCACGGTCTTCTCGATCTCCTACGGCCGCACCGCGCTGGGCCTGCCGAGCTCGACCATGCTCGCGGTGCTGCTGCCGGCCGCGGTCGTGCTGCTCATCGCGATCCCGATCGCCGGGCGCCTCGCCGACCGGGTCGGCGTGCGCGCGGTGTTCCTCGTCGGCGCGGCCGCGCTGGTGGTCACGCCGTTCGCCTGGTTCGCGCTGCTCGACACCCGCAGCTACGGGCTGATGCTGCTCGGCTTCGTCATCGTGTTCCTGGCCTACTCCGCGAACTACGCCGTCTTCCCGGTGTACTTCTCGCAGGTCTTCCCGGCCGCCCTGCGCTTCTCGGGCATGGGCATCGGCTTCACCATCGGCACGATCCTGGGCAACGCGTTCGCCCCGGCCGTCGCCGCGTCGCTGCTGGACGCCACCGGCGGCTGGTGGGGCATCGCGCTCTACATGGCCGGCGGCGCCGTGATCTCGCTGCTCGCGGGCCTCGCGCTACGGCTGCCCGAGCAGCCGTCGGACGCGCCGGCCGCCCCGGCGACGACGGGCGAGACCCGCGCGGTGCCGGCCGCGGGGAGCTGACCCGAGCGCTGTCGAGCGCGGTCCGGGCCTCAGGTCCGGGCCGCGCGCTGCGTCGTCTGTGCCGGGGCTGTCGGCAGCTGGGCCACCATCCCCGCGATCCAGGCCTCGAGGCCGTCGGCGAACTGCTCGTCGGTCGGCAGTGCGGGCAGCTCCTCGGCCAACCCGACCGTGTGCGGGAAGCGGTCCCGCGACAGGCCCGCGTAGAAATGCGAGCGCTGGCGCCGGGCCTCGGACCGATCGTCGTCCTGGCCCTGCCCCTGCCCCCAGCTCCGCGGCGCCTGGTAGGCGGCGAAACCCAGGGCGTAGGTGATGAGGAAGCCGTAGCAGCGCACGGCGAGCGGGCCGGTGATGCCGGCGGCGGCGAGCCGCGCGAGCACCCCCTCCATCGCGTTGACCAGCGCGCCCGGGCTGTCGGTGACCCGCGTCGAGAGCAGGCGGACGACGCTCGGGTGGTCGCGCATCATCGCGAGGAACGCGTGCCCGAGGCTGCGCAGCGCCGCGGCCGGCTCGGTCTCGACCTCCGCGGGCAGGTCCATCGACCCGAGGATGCGGTCGCCCATGGCGTCGAGGATCTCGTCCTTGTTGCGGAAGTAGCCGTAGAGCGTCATGACGCCGACGTCGAGGTCGGCGGCGAGACGCCGCACGGTGAGCTTGTCGAGGTCCGCCTCCTGGTCGGCGATCGCGAGGGCCGCGTCGACGATCCGGTCGGCGGTGAGCGCGACGGCCGGCGCGGAGCCGGTGCCTCGACGCCGACGTGGCGGCACGACATCCTCCTGCTGCGACGGGCGAACCGGACGAACGCCGTACCGTTCACTGTATCGAGCGGAGGTGCCGACAGCGGGGAGTATGGCCGCATGGGCGTGCCGGAGACGGTCCTGGGCAAGGCCCTCGCCGTGCTGCGGGCGTTCACCGCCGAGGACGCCGCGCTCGGGTTCGCCGAGATCCAGCGGCGCACCGGGCTCGCGAAGAGCACCGTGCACCGCACCCTGGGCGAGCTCGTCGACCACGGCCTGCTGGAGCGCACCGAGGGCCGCTACCGCCTGTCGGGCCTGGTGTTCGAGCTGGGGATGCGCGCGTCGGTGGGGCGCGGGCTGCTGGAGGTCGCGACGCCGTTCCTCGAGGACCTCTACGAGCGCACCCACGAGACCGTGCACCTCGGCGTGCGCGAGGGCGCCGAGGTCGTCTACGTGGCCAAGATGGGCGGGCACCGGCAGGCGCGGTCGCCGTCGCGCCTGGGCGGGCGCATGCCGCTGCACGCGACGGCGATCGGCAAGGTGCTGCTCGCCCACGCGCCGGCCTCCGACGTCGATGCGCTGCTCGCCGGTCCGCTCGCCCGCCGCGCACCCCGCACGATCACCCATGCCCCGGTGCTCCGCGCCCAGCTCGCCGAGGTCCTCGAGCGCGGGGTGGCGTTCGAGCACGAGGAGTCGGCCACCGGGATCACGTGCGTCGCCGCCGGCGTCGCCGAACCCGGCGGCGTGCGGACGGCGGTGAGCGTCACGGGCCCGGTGCACCGCTTCCACCCCGAACGCCACGCCGACGCCGTGCGCGCCGCGGCGTCCGGGATCGCGGCGATGCTCGCCCACCGCGCGGCCCTGCGCGAGCCCTGAGCTCGCCGGCCTTCCGCAGCGAACGGGCGGTTCGCTGCTTCTACGCGCCCGAAGTCCCCGGTCGCGGGAGTGCTCGCGCAACACCGCGGTGATCAGGGGCGACGTCACGCACCTCGGCGGGTCCGCGAGGTGCGTCAGGACGCCCGTGATCTCCCGGGAGCCGCGTCGAGTTCAGCTCAGCGGAACTCCTTGCTGGTCTCCTCGACCGGCCGCGCGGCACGGTGCTCCCCGTGCCCACGCAGACATCCGCCGTCGACCAGGCCGCCGAGCGCCTTCTCGACGCCGCCGCCACGGGAACGCCCTGCGCCCCGGTCCGCGACCTCATCGGCCCCGACGACGTCGACGCCGCCTACGCCGTGCAGCGCCGGCTCGCCGCGCACCGCGTCGAGGCCGGCGCGCGGGTGGTCGGGCGCAAGATCGGGCTGACGAACCCCGCGGTCCAGGCCCAGCTCGGCGTCGACTCCCCGGACTTCGGCGTGCTCTTCGACGACATGGCGGTCGACGGCGTCGTCCCCGCGGGGCGCCTGCTCCAGCCCAAGGTGGAGGCCGAGGTCGCGTTCGTCCTCGGGACCGACCTCGCCGACGGCGACCTGGACGACGCGCAGGTCCGCGCCGCCGTCGACCACCAGCGCGCCGCCCTCGAGATCGTCGACAGCCGCATCGCCGGCTGGGACATCACGTTCGGCGACACCGTCGCCGACAACGGGTCGAGCGGGCTGTACGTGCTCGGTCCCGAGCAGGTCGGGCTCGACCAGGTGCGCCCGGTCGACGTCGCCATGACCCTGGACCGCGGCGGCGAGCAGGTCTCCACCGGCACCGGGAAGGCCTGCCTCGGCGACCCCCTGGCCGCGCTGGCCTGGCTGGCTCGCACCGCCCGCGACCTCGGTGACCCGCTGCGCGCCGGCGAGGTCGTGCTGTCCGGCGCGCTCGGGCCGATGGTCGCCGCCGCACCCGGCGACCGGTTCACCGCGTCCCTCACCGGCCTCGGCGACGTGGCCGTCCGCTTCGAGGAGGAGAAGTGACCACGAAGGTCGCGATCATCGGGTCGGGCAACATCGGCTCCGATCTCATGCTCAAGATCGTCCGGCTCTCGGAGACCCTCGAGGTCGCTGCGATGGTCGGCATCGACCCCGACTCCGACGGCCTCGCCCGCGCCCGGCGCCTCGGCATCGCCGCGGTCGACACGGGCGCCCAGGGCCTCGTCGAGCTCGACGGGTTCGACGACATCGACATCGTCTTCGACGCCACGTCGGCGAAGGCCCACGTCGCCAACGCCGCGCTGCTGGCCCCGCACGGCAAGCGCCTCGTCGACCTGACGCCCGCGGCGATCGGGCCCTACGTCGTCCCGCCGGTGAACCTCGAGGGGCTCGGCGACGTCACGGACGTCAACATGGTCACCTGCGGCGGCCAGGCCACGATCCCGATCGTCGCCGCCGTCGCGTCGGTGGCGCCCGTGCCCTACGCCGAGATCGTCGCCTCGATCGCGTCGAGGTCGGCGGGCCCGGGCACCCGCGCCAACATCGACGAGTTCACCGAGACCACCGCCGCCGCGATCGAGCAGGTCGGCGGCGCCGGGTGCGGCAAGGCGATCATCGTGCTGAACCCGGCCGACCCACCGCTGATCATGCGCGACACCGTGCTGTGTCTGGTCGGCGACGCCTCCGAGCCCCAGGACGAGCAGCTCCTCGCCGCCGAGATCACGAGCGCCGTCGAGGCCATGGTCAAGACCGTCGCCGAGTACGTGCCCGGCTACCGGCTCAAGCAGGCCGTGCAGGTGCGCGCGATCCCGGACGACCAGCCGCTGCACACGCTGATCGGCGACGCGCCACGTCCCACCCACCAGGTGTCGGTGTTCCTCGAGGTCGAGGGCGCCGCGCACTACCTCCCGGCCTACGCCGGCAACCTCGACATCATGACCTCGGCGGCCCTGCGCGTCGGCGAGGAACTGGCCCAGCGGAGCGCCCGATGACGACGAACCTGTACGTGCAGGACGTGACCCTCCGGGACGGCATGCACGCCATCCGGCACCGCCTCGCCCCCGACGCGGTCGGGACGATCACGCGCGCACTGGCCGACGCCGGCGTCGACGCGATCGAGGTCTCGCACGGCGACGGGCTCGCCGGCGCCAGCCTCACCTACGGGCCCGGCTCGAACACCGACTGGGAGTGGATCGCCGCCGCCGCGGAGGCGATCGAGGCGAGCGACAACAGCCCGGTGCTGACCACCCTGCTGCTGCCCGGCATCGGCACGATCCGCGAGCTGCGCCACGCCCACGAGCTCGGCGTCCGCTCGGTCCGCGTCGCCACGCACTGCACCGAGGCCGACGTCGCCGCGCAGCACGTCGCCACCGCCCGCGAGCTGGGCATGGACGTCTCCGGCTTCCTCATGATGAGCCACATGGCCCCGCCCGCCGAGCTCGCCCGCCAGGCGAAGCTCATGGAGTCCTACGGCGCGCACTGCGTCTACGTCACCGACTCCGGCGGCCGCCTGACCATGCCCGACGTCGCCGAGCGCATCCGCGCCTACCGCGACGTCCTCGACCCCGGCACCCAGATCGGCATCCACGCCCACGAGAACCTCTCGCTCTCGGTGGCCAACTCCGTCGTCGCCGTCGAGGAGGGGGTCACGCGCGTCGACGCCTCCCTCGCCGGGCAGGGCGCCGGCGCCGGCAACACGCCGCTCGAGGCGTTCGTCGCCGTCGCGAACACCTACGGCTGGACCCACCGCTGCGACCTGTTCGCCCTGCAGGACGCCGCCGACGACCTCGTCCGGCCCCTCCAGGACCGGCCGGTGCGCGTCGACCGCGAGACCCTCACCCTCGGCTACGCCGGGGTCTACGGCAGCTTCCTGCGCCACGCCGAGAACGCCGCCGCCCAGTACGGGGTCGACACCCGCGACATCCTCACCGAGGCCGGACGGCGCCGGCTGGTCGGCGGGCAGGAGGACATGATCATCGACATCGCCCTCGATCTCGTGGCCACCCGCGGCGCGGCCTGACCACGGCAGACTGGAGGCCATGGCGCGCACCGTGGACTGGGACGACGGCGACGGGGGAGCGGTCACGGCGATCGACCAGCGGGCGCTGCCCGCCGAGTACCGGGTGCAACGCCTGGCGTCGGTCGACTCGCTCGTCGCCGCGATCGCCGACCTGACCATCCGTGGCGCCCCGGCCCTCGGTGCCGCGGGCGCCCTCGGTGTCGCGCTCGCCGCGCGCCGCCACCCCGGCGACCCCGACCGGGTGCGGTCCGAGGCCGAGCGGGTCGCCGCGGTCCGCCCGACCGCGGTGAACCTGCGCCGCGGCGTCGAGCGGGCGCTGGCGCGGCTCGACGAGGGCGCCGACGCCGTGGTCGCCGAGGCGTGCGCGGTGCTCGACGAGGACGAGGCGACGAACCGGCGGCTGGGACGGCGCGCCGCCGACGTCCTCACCGCGCTGGGCCCCGACCGCCCGCTGCGTCTGCTCACCCACTGCAACTCCGGCGCCCTCGCGACCGTCACCTGGGGCACCGGGCTCGGCGCGGTCCGCGAGCTGGCCGAGCGCGGCCGGGTGGCCGAGGTCCTCGCCTGCGAGACCCGCCCGCTGCTGCAGGGCGCGCGCCTGACCGCCTGGGAGCTCCGCGAGATGGGCGTCGCCCACCGCCTGCTCGTCGACGCGGCGGCCGCGTCGGCGATGGCCCGCGGGCTCGTCGACGCGGTGGTCGTCGGCGCCGACCGGATCGCCGCCAACGGCGACGCCGCCAACAAGATCGGGACCTACGCGCTGGCCTGCGCCGCGGTGCGCCACGGGCTGCCGATGGTCGTGGTGGCGCCCGAGTCGACGGTCGACCACGCCACCGCGTCCGGCGACGACATCGTCATCGAGGAGCGGGACGGCGACGAGGTCCGGGCGTTCGCCGGCGTGCCCACGGCACCGCCGGGCACGGCCGTCTACAACCCCGCCTTCGACGTGACGCCCGCGGAGCTGCTCGCCGCCGTGGTCACCGAGGAGGCGACGTTCCGGGCGGGCGCGTGGGAGCGGGAGGCTGCGCTGGAGAGGGGGCTGCGGTGAAGATGCGGGACGAGCGCGAGGCCGTCATCGCATACTCGCGGCGGATGGCCGGCGACGGGCTCGCGGTCGGGACGTCGGGCAACGTCTCGGTCCGCACCGGTGACCTCATCGCCATCACGCCGACCGGCGTCGCCTACGACGACCTCACCGCCGCCGACGTCTGCCTCGTCGACCTCGACGGCGAGCCGGTGGACGCGCGGCTGCGGCCGTCGTCCGAGGTGCCGATGCACACGGCCGTCTACCGGGCGACCGACGCCGGCGCCGTCGTCCACACCCACCCGCTGTACGCCACCGCGCTGTCGACGCTGCTCGACGAGCTGCCGCCCGTGCATTACCTGGTCGCGCAGCTCGGCGGGCCGGTGCGCGTCGTGCCCTACGCGCCCTACGGCACCGAGGAGCTCGCGCGCCTCGGTGTCGAGGGGCTGGCCGACCGGACGGCGGTCATCCTCGCCAACCACGGCGCGACGACCTACGGCGAGCACCTCGAGCAGGCGTACACGCGCAGCGTCTACCTCGAGTGGCTCTGCCGGCTGTGGGCGCAGGCCCGCACGCTCGGGGAACCGCGCCTGCTCGACGCCGAGCAGATCGAGGCGGCGCGGGTGGCGTTCGGGGGCTACGGGCAAGCCCAGAACTAGGTGTACTGACCGGACACGTTGGTTGAGCGCGTGTGACGACACGGTCTGAATGATCTTGAGGGGAGGACCTCTCGGGAGTGCTGTGGAGCTGTCTGA
>NZ_SNYO01000001.1 GCF_004363095.1 Actinomycetospora succinea | reverse complement strand
CGTGGATCGAGTACTACAACACCCGACGTCCCCACACCGCCTGCCGCGGCCGAGCCCCGATCACCCGCCTGTCACCAACGTGATGGCCCAGTACACCTAGCCGGGTCCGGAACGGAACGCGCCCGGGCTCACGCCGGTGACCTCGCGGAACGCGCGGTGCAGCTGCGCCTCGCCGCCGAACCCGCACCGGGCGGCGACGACCGCGACCGGCAGGTGGGGCTCGGCCCGGAGCACCGCCTTCGCGCGCCGCACCCGCTCGTGGCGCAGCAGGTCCCGCAGCGTCCGGCCCTCGCCCGCGAGCACCCGGAACAGCGTCCGGCGCGAGATGTGGCACGCCGCCGCGATGTCGTCGGCACTGACGCCGGGCTCGCCCGCCGCCCGGGCGATCGCGTCGTGGACGTTCTGGCGGACCGCGGCGTCCGTCCCGGCCCTCGACGCCCCCGCGAGCCCCAGGGCGTACTCGAACAGCCCGACCGCGTGCGGCACGAGCCCCGGGGCCGGGTGCCCGTCCTCGGCCTCGCGGGCGAGCCCCACGAAGAAGTCGGTGACCAGCCGGCCGGGCCCCGGCCCGTCGAGCACGACGGCGGTCGCGTCCCGGACGCGGGCGGCGGGCAGTGCCGTCCGGGGCACCTGGACCACGAGCTGGCGGAAGTGGGCGCCGAACGCGAGCGTGTACGGGCGCGTGCTGTCGTAGAACGCCATCGAGCCGGCCCGCAGCCCGGCGACGCGCCCGTCCTGGCGGATCTCACCGAAGCCCTCGAGCTGGATGCTCGCCAGCAGGTAGTCCTCGTGGCTGCGGGCGATCAGCGAGCGGGTGCGGTCGACGCGCTGGGCGTCGGCCGTCACCGTCGACAGCTCGACCTCGTCGAGGGCGCGGTGCGCGATCGAACCGGCGAACGGCCCCGGGAGCACCGGCCGCGCGGAGAGCTGCACGAAGGCGTCGCAGATGAGGTCACGCCAGTAGTCGAAGGCATGGTCCTGATCCACCGCGGTCGTGGACCACTCGGCCGCGGCCGGGGTGGCTCCCATGCCTTCGGCATCGAACCCCGCGGCGCACCGGTTGTCCACGTCCGGCACCGGTTGCGGATCGATACTGCTTCGGTATCGTCCGGTACTGACTTCGTACCGAGCACGACGAGGAGGTCCCGCGATGACGTCGCTGCCCCTGCCCGACTCCGCCCTGCCGCCCGTGGTGTCGACCGAGGAGTGGAAGAAGGCGCACGCGGCGCTGCTGGTCCGGGAGAAGGAGCACACGCGCGCGACCGACGCCCTCGCCGCCGAGCGCCGGCGCATGCCGATGGTCCGGGTCGACGCCGATTACCGGTTCGTCGGCCCGGAGGGCGAGGTCGGCCTGCTCGATCTGTTCGCGGGCCGGCGCCAGCTCCTCGTCTACCGCTTCTTCTACGACTCCGACGTGGACGGCTGGCCGGACAAGGGGTGCCCCGGCTGCTCGTACCTCGCCGACAACGTCCCGCACCTGGCCCACCTCCACGCCTGGGACACCAGCTTCGTCATGGTCTCCGAGGCCGGGCAGGACCAGATCGCGGCGCTGAAGCGTCACATGGGCTGGGAGGGCACGCCCTGGTACACGCTGGTCGGGAAGTCCTTCAGCCAGGACTTCGACGTGCCCGAGATGTTCGGGGTCAACGTCTTCCTGCGCGACGACCACGACCGCGTCTACCGCACCTACTTCGTCACCGGCCGGGGCGTGGAGTCGATGCTCCCGACACTGGGGATGCTCGACCTCACCGCGCTCGGCCGCCAGGAGACGTGGGAGGACACCCCGGAGGGCCGCCCGCAGCTCCCGCCGTACCGCGCCGAGCGCCACGACGAGTACGCCTGAAGCACCGTCGGGCAGTCATGACGAAGGCCCTGGTCTCTGCCTCTCACGAGGCTGTGACCAGGGCCTTGGTGCGTGGGCGATACTGGGATCGAACCAGTGACCTCTTCGGTGTGAACGAAGCGCTCTCCCCCTGAGCTAATCGCCCGCGACGTGGACGAGCCTAGACCATCAGACGATCGGGCTCTGCAGCCAGGTCCAGTGCCCGAGGCCCACGAGCTTGGCCACGAGGTAGGGCGCGCCGAGGAGCCAGAGGGTCGCGAGGACGATCGCGCAGGTCAGCAGACCCAGCAGGCACTTGACGATGACGTGCTGCCGGCCGACCCACGCCATCCACCGGTCGTAGTGGCGCCGGGCGAACCGCAGGAGACGGCCGGCCCAGGCGAACTCGGTCGCGAGGATGCCGAGACCCGCGAAGACGATCAGCCAGCCGGGGCCGGGGTACGGGATGGCGATGATGCCGACGATCAGCACGATCGTGCCGAGGATCCCGATGCCCAGGCGCCAGGCCTTGTTCATCTTCGGCTTGGCGCGCACCCGCGCCCGGAAGTGACGGACCCGGGTGCGCATCGTGCGGTGACGGGGCGGCGGCGTCGGGGACGGCGGATCCTGCTGCGCGGTCGCGGTCGACTGCTCGCCCGTCTCGCTCAACGTCCCACCTGCCCACTCGCGACGACCCTGGTCGGCGAGGCGGGCGCCGTGCGTCCGGGCTCGAGTGACACCGCGAACCCGGCATACGGCACCGCCTCGGGAGCCGAGGGTACGGAACGGACATCCGGAGCCTCGCCCCCGACGTCGAACGTCCCGAGCGGCTGTGGGGTTCCGTCGGCGAGCCCCCAGAGGACATAGGTCTCGGCGAGGGCGTCGTTGGGGCCGAGCCCGGTGGTCAGCACCCGCTGGCTCGTGCCGTCGTCGACGACGACCCCGACGATCCCGCCCTGGGCGCCCGCGAGGACCGCGTGCGGGACCCCGGGGGTGCCGGCGTCGTGCAGGACGTCGGCGATCGCCGCCTCGCGCTGCGCCTGGGCGGCGGCCGCGGCCTGGGCGCTGTCGCGCTCGGCGCGCAGCGCGTTGTTGGCCGCGGTCAGCCCGCCGATCGCGGCGACGACCAGGACGACGGCGGCCACGGCGAGCCACCGCGTCGCGCGGGACCGGCGCGGGGCGAGGGGGACGACGGTGGCGTCGCGTCCCGGCTCCCCCGTGCCGTCGGAGGACGGGGGCGCGCCCGCGGCGGCGACGTCCGGGGTGTCGACGCCGGGCCCGGAGGACTCCGCCTCGACCGCGTCGAGCAGGCGCTGCCGCAGCCGCGGCGGCGGGTCGACCGGGACGACGGCGCCGGCGAGGTCGCCGAGGATCGCGCTGGTCTCGTCGACCGTCTGCCGGCAGATCGGGCAGGTCTGCAGGTGGGCCTCGAAGGCCGTCGCCTCGTCCGGGTCGAGGGTGTGCAGGGCCCACCCGACGGCGAGGGCGTCGTGCTCGCCGGTGTGGGTGTCGGGGGCGCGGTGGGTCATCGCTCCTCCCCCTCGACCTCGACCTGCGGGCCCAGGATCGTGCGGAGCTTCTGGGTCCCGGCGAACATCCGTGACTTGACCGTGCCCAGCGGGACGCCCACCAGGCTCGAGACCTCCCGCTGCGTGTAGCCGCCGAAGTAGGCGAGGGCGAGGGCCTCGCGCTGGTCGGCCGGCAGCTCGGTCAGGGCGTCGCGCACCTTGCCCGCGACGACCGCGCCGAGCGCCGCCTGGTCGGCGCCGGGACCCGGCGGGATGTTCCAGTCGTCGCCGTCGGCGCTCGGGGGCGCGGTCCGCTTGCGGCGGGTCGCCTCGCGGCGCACGGCGTCGACGGCCCGGTGGTGGACGAGCGTCAGGAACCAGCTCGACACCGTGCCCCGGGCGGGGTCGAAGCGGCCCGGATCGCGCCACACCACGAGGAAGGCCTCCTGCACGACGTCCTCCGCCAACGACTCGTCCACACAGATACGACGGGCGAGCGAGTACGCGGGACGTCCGAAGCGGTCGTAGAGCTGCGCGAGTGCTTCCGCACTGCGCTCGCCGATCCGTTCGAGCAATGTGGCATCGGTCACACCAGCACCACGGTCATCGTCACTCTCCGGAGCCACCTCGGGGACTCCTCGCGACGCGTCCGTCACTGGTGAACACTCTCTTCCCGGTGCGTGTGCGGGCAGGACGTGCGTCAGGTTAGTGCTCCCGGGGCAGGGGTGGACGCCCGGCCGGGGAGGGTGGTTCGTTACGGAACCGAACCGGGTACGGCCCCGGAGGAGTGCCCGTCCGGTGTGATGCATGCGTGAGCCGGGTGAACCGGCGTCACAGGGTCGTCCGCCAGTCGTTTCCCCCGACGACAGCAGCGTGCGAAAGGCAGCCTCATGCTCAACGACCACACGACGATCCGCTCCACCGCGGTCTTCGACCTCGTCGGCCCGCCGAACCCGCCCGTGCCCGTTCAGGTCGAGATGCGGTACGACACCCGCGACCCGTACGCCGTGCAGGCGGCCTTCCGCACCGGCCGTGCCGGGTGGGTGGAGTGGGTCTTCTCCCGCGACCTCCTCACCGACGGGCTCCTCGGTGCCGCCGGTGCCGGTGACGTCCGCATCCGTCCGGCCGACGGCGACGCCGAGTCGATCGAGATCGAGCTCAGCTCCCCCTCGGGTCACGCCACCTTCCGCGCCGCGAGCCGCGAGGTGTCGGAGTTCCTGACCCGCACCCACGAGATCGTCGCGCCCGGGTCCGAGGACGACTGGCTGGACCTCGAGCACGCCCTCGGCCTGCTGCTGTCGAGCGACCCGAGCTGACACGCACCCCCCCCCCCCGGGCAACGGGGGGGACGCACGATGCAGTAGTGTTCTCTTCGTCGGCAACGGCGGGCCGGATGATCGAAAGACTTCCGAAACCCGCCGGCCACAGGCGGACGTAGCGCAGTTGGTAGCGCATCACCTTGCCAAGGTGAGGGTCGCGGGTTCGAGTCCCGTCGTCCGCTCGGGAGGCTCCTCGCCTACTTCTCCACGGTGAGCCGGAAGACCTCCGGAAGCCTGGCGCAGTGGCCGAGTGGCTTAGGCAAGGGCCTGCAAAGCCCTGTACGCGGGTTCGATTCCCGCCTGCGCCTCGGGCGATTAGCTCAGTGGGAGAGCACTACCTTGACACGGTAGGGGTCACTGGTTCAATCCCAGTATCGCCCACCCAGGAAGCCCTGGTCGAAATCCGGAAACGGGTCGAGACCAGGGCTTTCGTCGTTCCCGGACGACGCGGAGGACGATGGACCGCATGTCGTCCTCCGAGCGGTCACCCGCCGAGCTCCCCGACGACGCCGGCGGCGACCCGGCGTGCTGGATGCATCGGGTGTGCGACGCCTGCGGGCGCCTCGCCGACGAGGACCCGCCGACACATTGCCCGTCCTGCGGGAAGCTCCTCGAGGCGGACTGACACCGCGGACTGACACCCGCGCTGTCCGATCCGCGACTTTCACCCTTTCCTCAGAGCGCGGCCGTTCCGCCGCCGCACCCCGCTCCATACGATCACGTCTCGTGACGATCGAGCTCCCGCTCCCCCGCTCGGGCGATGCCCTGCGCAGCGCCGCGGTCGCACCGGGCACCCTCCGTGCGCTGCGCGTGCTCGCCGCCCACCCGGGCGGCGTCGACCTCGCCACCCTGGGCGGGCACCTCGGGCGCACGAGCACCGACGTCCTGCCCGTCGTCACCGGGCTCCTGCGCTCGGGCCACGCCGAGCGCACCGACGCCGGGAGCTACCGGCTGCGTCCCGGGCCGACGTGGGGCGCCGCGGACGTGCCGGCGCCGCGGCGCGAGCTCCCCGAGGTCCTCTCGGAGGCCGTCGGCGAGCTCTACCGGCGCACCCGCGCGTGGTCCTACCTCGTCGAGTGGGCCGACGACGACCACCTCGACGTCGTCGACCTGCGCGGCCACCAGGGCCTCGGTCTCGTGCCCGAGCTGCCTGCGCGCATCCCGCCGTCGATGGCCCACGCCCTCGCGGTGAGCAAGGTGCTCATCGCCTTCGCCCCCGACCGCCGCGCCCGGCTGGCGCCCCGGTGGACCCCGTACACGCCGGAGACGATCACGACCCCCGAGGCGTACGACGCCGAGCTCGCCCGGGTCCGGCGCGACGGCTACGCGCTCGACCGCGAGGAGTACGCGACGGGCTTCGGCTGCGTGTGCGCCCCGATCGCGGACCCGGGCGGGCGGGTGAGCGCCGCGATCGCGATCTCGCTGCCCGCCGCGCGCCTGCGCACCGAGCTCGGCGCGCTGGTCGCGGACGTCACCGACGTCGCGCGCCGGGCGCACCGCCGCTGGTACCGCTAGAGATCAGCTCTCGTCGTACCTGTCGGCCGCCTCGTTGCGCTGCTTGGCGATCTCCAGCGCGTGCTCGGCGGTCTCCTTGTCGGGGTAGGGACCGAGCCGGTCGGCGGCGCGACAGCCGTCCCACGGCTCCACCCGATGGTGCTTGAGGCAGTAGTACCACTCGTTCTCGTGGGCCACGGTCCCATGCTGGCACGTCCGCTCAGTCGTCGCCGAGATCCGCGGCCGGCAGCACGGGCGGTGCCGCGAGCGGCGGGAGGCGCCCGGTCTCCGGATCGAGGAACCGGGCGGCCATGTCGCGCAGCCGCTCCTCCCCCACGCGCTCCGCCGCCGGGCGGGCGGCGTCACGGCGGACGCAGTCCTCGATGTCCGCGACGACCTCCTCCACGTGCCACCCCGCGCCGCACGCCTCGGCGAGCGCGAGCCAGCGCCGCGCCGGCCCCGAGCGCAGGTTCGTGGCGTCGACGACGACGTCCACCCCGTCGCGCAGCGCGCCCCGCACGATCCGCCACTCCACGTCGGAGATCCGCCGCTCCACCGCGTCGACCGGCGCCGCGTAGGCGGGGTCGACCATGGTGCGGCGCAGGTCGTCGCGGTTGACCCGCAGGATCGAGCCCGGGCGCCGCGACGCGACGAGAGCCCACGCCCACGTCGACTTCCCCGACGCCGGCAGGCCCCGGGTCAGGTAGAGCGTGGGCACGTCGGGGCCCACATCTCAGGGCCGGGGCCGTGTCGCCGCGAGGACGAGCTCGGCCACCAGCGCCGGGTCGTCGCCCATGGGGACGTGCCCGCAGCCCGGCAGCAGGTAGACCGCCGCATCGGGCAGCGCGCGGCGCAGGCGCTTCGACTGCCCGCGGGGCAGCAGGAGGTCGCGGGCGCCCCAGCCCACCGTCGTCGGGACGGAGGAGCGCTGCGGCACGGTCCAGGTGTCGAGGTGGGCGAGCATCGTGCGGAACGACGAGCGACGGGTGGCTCAGCCCGTGCAGGTCGGCGGTGATCTGGTCGGGGTCGATCCGCGACGGGTGCGCGAGCAGCAGCCCCACCAGCGCGGTGCGCAGCAGCGGGGTCGCGAGCATCTGGCGCAGCCGCGCCGACGGGATCGGCGCGAGCAGGGCGTGCGCCCCGCCGAGCACCGCGCGCGCCCAGAGGCGCCCGGCGCGCGACCAGAACCCGGCGGGCGAGAGCGCCGTCGCCGAGCGCACCGTGCCGCGCGCCGCGAGCTCGAGGGCGACGAGCCCGCCGAGCGAGTTGCCGACGACGTGCGGGCGCTCGAGCCCCTGGGTCCGGCAGAACGCCTCGACGGCGTCGGCCAGCGGCGCGATGTCGCCGCTGTACTCGGGCGGGAGGTCGGGCGACTCGCCGTGGTCGGGCAGGTCGACCGCCCACACCTCACGCTCGCCGGCGAGCAGCGGCGCGACGAGGTCCCAGCCCTGGCGGCGGTGGGTGATCCCGTGCAGGAGCAGCACGGGCTCGCCCGACCCGGAGCGGGTGTGCGCGAGGTCCACTCACTGCTCCCCGGGGCGGATGACGACCTTGCCGGTGACGCGGCGCTCGGACAGCTCGGCGATCGCGGCGCCCGCCTGCGACAGGGGGTAGGTCGCGCTGATCGGCGGGGCGAGCTTGCCGCTCGCGACGTCGTCGCGGATCGCGTCCCACTGGCGGCGCATGAACCCGGGGCGCTTCGTGGCGTAGGCGCCCCAGCCCGCGCCGACGACCGAGGTGTTGTTGAGCAGCAGCCGGTTGACCTTGACCGTGGGGATCTCGCCGGCGGTGAAGCCGACGACCGCGAGCCGGCCGTCGTCACCCAGGCTGCGCAGGGAGTCGGTGAAGCGGTCGCCGCCGACCGGGTCGACGACGACGTCGACCCCGCGCCCGCCGGTGAGCTCCTTGGCGGCGTCCTTGAAGCCCTCCACCGGGATCCAGTGGTCGGCGCCGGCTGCCGTCGCCACCTCGCCCTTGCCCTCCGACGACACGACGGCGATCACCGTGGCGCCGCGGGCCTTGGCGAACTGGATGCAGGCGACGCCGACCCCGCCGGCCGCGCCGTGCACCAGCACCGTCTCCCCCGCCTCGAGGTGCGCACGGGTCTCGAGCACGAAGTGCGCGGTCAGGTAGTTCATCGGCAGGCAGGCCCCGATGTCGGACGACACCCCGTCGGGCAGCGGGAACACCGTCTCGGTCGACGACGCCACCGTGGTGGCGAAGCCGCCGAGCACCGGCAGCGCGGCCACCCGGTCGCCGGGCGAGAACCCGGAGCCGTCGGGGGCCTCGCGCACCGTGCCCGCGACCTCGCTGCCCAGCAGGAACGGCAGCTCGGGGCGCATCTGGTACTGCCCGCGGCTCAGCAGCAGGTCGGGGAAGACGACGCCGGCCGCCTCGACGTCGATGAGGACCTGGTCGGCACCGGCCTTCGGCTCCTCGACCTCGTTGACCTCGACCGACTCCGGCCCGTCCAGCCGGACGACCTGCACCGCGCGCACCGCGCCTCCCGACCTCGCCTGGTAACCGTCAGAGGTGACGGTTCTATCAGCCGCAGCCGCGTCAGGTGAACCGGTAGACCGTGGTGGTGGTCGTCGCCCCGCCCTCGAGGTCGGCGGTCCCGGTGACCTCGTAGCGCCCGAGGGCGGTGACGCGGCGCCGCGGCAGGTACTCGCGGCCGGGGTCGCCGACGACGACGTCGACGCCCGCCGCGCTCGCCTCGTCGCAGAAGCGCTCGACGTGCCGGGCCATCGGCTGCTCGTAGAACACGTCGCCGGCGAGGACGAGGTCGACGTCGAGCTCCTCGCCGGTGTCCGAGCCGTCCAGCACGTCGCCGACGACCTCGACGACCACGTCGTTCAGCGCGGCGTTGAGCCCGACCGCGGCGCGGGAGCGCGCGTCGGTGTCGGACGCGATCACCGCGGCGGCGCCGGCCCGGGCCGCGGCGATCGCCACCAGGCCCGAGCCGGACGCGAGGTCGAGCACGCGGCGCCCGCGCACGAGCTCGGGGTGGTCGAGGACGTGGCGCGCCAGGGCCTGCCCGCCGACCCACGCGAACGCCCAGAAGGGCGGCGCCTCCTCGTCGAGGGCCGACCAGGTGCGGTGGATGTCGTCGGCGAGCAGCAGCGTGATCTCCGGGACCAGCGGGGCCGTGCCGGGCGCGGTCCAGTCCCGCACACCGTCGCCGATGCCGTCACCGTTCGTCACCGCTTGCCTCCGAAGAGACGCAGCGCCGGACGGTGTTGATCCCTACCCTGGTCCCGACGCACCATCCGTCCACCCGCGATCCGCCCGTCCCCGAGAGCACCGAGGAGGCCGCCATGACCGACGAGGACGCCGTCCTGCTCTACGTGGGCGGCCCGCTCGACGGGCGCGTCGAGGTGCGCGAGGCGCGTCACGGCGCACCCCTCCCGGTGGTCACCCACACCCACCTCCACGACGGCCCCAAGGTCGTGCACGTGTACGACCTGCACCCGCTCACCCCGGCCGCCGGTGTCTACCACCTGCGCGTCGCCGAGGTCCCGGCCGATCAGTCGCCGGCGGCGAGGTAGCTCAGGCCGCACAGCGTCCCCCACACCGCCGCGACACCGGCCGCCTTCGCGCGGTACTGCTGGCCCGGCAGCGAGGTCCCCAGCACGGCGAGGTCGGCGACGTCGGCGCCGACGCGCACGGCCACGGCGGTCTTCAGCGCCTTCCCGGCGGGCGCGAGGGCCATCGCGAGGCCGGAGGCGAGGTCGCGCCCGCCGAGGGCGCGCACCCCGATCGCGGTCGCGGTCGGCAGCGGCGCCCCGTCGGCCTGCAGGCCCGTGGGCCTGGCGAAGAGCGCCGGGTTGGCGATGATCGCCACGCTGTAGCCGGCGGTGGCGACGCCGAGCACGCGGGGGATCCAGGTCAGGTCACGGGACTTGGTGGTGGTCACGCGGTCCGGCGTACCCGAATCCCGCGGAACCGATGAATCGGAGGCCGGCGCGCCGTCACACCGGACGAGAACCCCGACCCCGTCCGTCCGCCCGGAGGCCCCCGTGACCGCTCCCGCCGCCACCGACACGCTCGCCGTCCCCGGCGCCCGCCTCCACCACGAGGTCCGCGGCGCCGGCCCGCTGGTCGTCCTGCTCGGCACCCCGATGGACGCCCACGCGTTCGCCGGCCTCGCCGACCTGCTCGCCGCCGACCACACCGTGCTCACCACCGACGTCCGCGGGATCGGCCGCAGCCCCGTCGACGACCCGGACGCCAGCCCGACGCTCTCGACGCGCGCCGACGACGTCGCCCGGCTGATCCGCCACGTGGGCGCCGGGGGCCCGGTGACCCTGTTCGGCTCCAGCGGCGGCGCGGTCACCGCGCTCGCGCTCGCCCAGGAGCACCCCGACCTCGTCGACACGGTGATCGCCCACGAGCCGCCGCTGGTCGAGCTGCTGGACGACCGCGAGGCGCGCCACGCGGGCGGGGACGTGGTGATCGAGCGCTGGTTCGCCGGCGACCACGTCGGCTCGTGGCGCGCGTTCCTCGAGAACGCGGACATCGCCATGCCCGAGGAGGTGTTCCAGATGGTGTTCGCGGCCGCGCCCGACGCCGCGGCGAAGGCCGACGGCGACTACCAGAACGCCCACCTCCTGCGCCCGACGACGCACTTCCGCCCGGACGTCGACGCGCTGCGCGCGGGCGGGCCGCGGATCGTCGTCGGGATCGGCGAGGACTCGGCAGGCCAGCTGTGCGACCGCACCTCCCGCGCGCTGGCGGCCGCGCTCGGCGTCGCGCCGACGCTCTTCCCCGGCGACCACGTCGGCTTCGCCGAGGACCCCGCCGCCTTCCTCCCGGCGCTGCGGGCGGTGCTGCCGGCCTAACCCACCGGCCGCTCGACCGGCGCGCCGTCGGGCAGCCGGAGGATCAGCCGCAGGACCCGGCTGTAGAGGTCGGTGGGCACGGCCTCCTCACCGAGGACGCGGCGCAGCCGGATCATGCCGTGGAACAGCGCCGCGGCCGCGATGACGAACTCGTCGTCGCGGACCGCCGCCCGCACGGCGGGGTCCATGGCGTCCCAGTCGTGCGAGAGCCGGTCGTTCGCGAAGCGGGCCATCCGGACCTCGTGCTCGGCGAGGCGGTCGGCGAACTCGGGGTGGCGCACGGCGTAGAGCCACATCTCGGCGTCGAGCAGGGCCTCCTCGCGGGAGTCGGCCACCTCGGCGACCAGCCGGTCGAGGGCCGCGAAGGTCTCGTCGGGGTCGTCGTGCACGACCGCGCTCATCGCCGAGACGTCCGCCGAGGTCTGGGCCTCGAGCAGCGCGGTGAACAGCGCCTCCTTGCTCGCGAAGTGCACGTACACCGACCCGACCGAGACCCCGGCCGTGCGGGCGATCTCCTCCACGGAGGCCGGCCCGTACCCGCGCTCGGCGAAGACGCGGCGTGCGGCGTCGAGCAGGGCGCCGCGCGTCCGCGCCTTGGTCGCCGCGCGGCGACCGAGCGGCGCCGGCGCCGTCCTCGTCGCTTCGTCACCCTGGGTCACACGTCATCCTTCCTGCAGCCGACCTGGCCCAACGACGGCAGGCGCGTGTAGTGACGCATCGTAACCCGCGGGGCTCCTCGGGGACGGGGTGCGATCCCGGACAATGGCGGGGTGACCACCTCGACCGCGCTCCTGCCCGCATCCGGCGCGGACCCGGACGAGATCTACGAGGGATTCGCCGAGTGGGCCGCCGAGCGGGGCCTCGACCTCTACCCCGCGCAGTCCGAGGCGCTCATCGAGCTCGTCTCCGGGTCGAACGTGATCCTCTCGACGCCGACGGGGTCGGGGAAGTCGCTGGTCGCGCTCGGTGCGCACGTCACCGCGATGTCGCGGGGCGAGCGCTCGGTCTACACCGCGCCGATCAAGGCGCTGGTCTCGGAGAAGTTCTTCGCCCTCGGCGCCCAGCTCGGTTACGCCAACGTCGGCATGCTCACCGGCGACGCCGCGGTGAACCCCGAGGCGCCGGTCATCTGCTGCACCGCCGAGGTGCTGGCGAACTGGGCGCTGCGCGAGGGGCGTGACGCCGAGGTCGGCCAGGTCGTCATGGACGAGTTCCACTACTACGCCGACGCCGAGCGCGGGTGGGCGTGGCAGGTGCCGCTGCTCGAGCTGCCGCAGGCCCAGTTCCTGCTGATGTCGGCGACGCTCGGAGACGTGTCCTTCTTCGCCGAGGACCTGACGCGGCGCACCGGCCGCGAGACCGCGGTGGTCGCGCACACCGAGCGCCCGGTCCCACTGTCGTTCCGGTACGCCACGACGCCCCTGCACGAGACGATCACCGAGCTGCTGTCGGGCCAGCAGGCACCGGTCTACATCGTCCACACGACGCAGGCCGCGGCGATCGAGCAGGCCCAGGCGCTGATGAGCCTCAACGTCTCCTCGAAGGCGGAGAAGGAGCAGATCGCCGAGCTCATCGGCTCGTTCCGCTTCACCGCGGGCTTCGGCAAGACGCTCTCGCGGCTGGTGCGCCACGGCATCGGCGTGCACCACGCGGGGATGCTGCCGAAGTACCGGCGCCTCGTGGAGACCCTCGCGCAGGCGGGCCTGCTCAAGCTCATCTGCGGGACCGACACCCTCGGCGTCGGCATCAACGTCCCCATCCGCACGGTGCTGTTCACGGCGCTGACCAAGTTCGACGGCCAGCGCGTGCGCCACCTGCGCGCCCGCGAGTTCCACCAGGTCGCCGGACGCGCCGGGCGCGCCGGGCACGACGTCGCGGGCTACGTCGTCGCGCAGGCCCCCGAGCACGAGGTCGAGAACGCGAAGCGCCTCGCGAAGGCCGGCGACGACGTCAAGAAGCAGCGGCGCGTGGTGCGGGTGAAGCCGCCCGAGGGGTTCGTGTCGTGGTCGGGCAAGACCCTCGAGAAGCTCATCGAGGCGCAGCCCGAGGCGCTGACCAGCCAGTTCCGGGTGTCGACGGCGATGCTCCTGCAGGTCGCCCAGCGGAAGCAGCCGTTCTTCCCCGCGATGCGCCACCTGCTCGAGGACAACCACGCCGAGCGGCCGGTCCAGCGCCGCCTGATCCTGCGCGCGATCGCGCTGTACCGGGGGCTCATCGACGCCCAGGTGCTGGAGCGGATCGACACCCCCGACGGCCCCGACGTCCGCCTCGTCGACGACCTCCAGGTCGACTTCGCGCTCAACCAGCCGCTCTCGCCCTTCGCGCTCGCGGCCTTCGACCTGCTCGACAAGGAGTCGCCGACCTACGCGCTCGACATGGTCTCGGTGGTCGAGTCGACCCTCGACGACCCGAAGCAGATCCTGCGCGCCCAGGAGAACCAGGCGCGCGGCGAGGCCGTGCAGGCGATGAAGGCCGAGGGCATCGAGTACGAGGAGCGCATGGAGCTCCTCGAGGACGTGACCTGGCCGAAGCCGCTCGCCGAGCTGCTCGGGGCCGCCTACGAGTCCTACCGCTCCGGGCACCCGTGGGTCGCCGACCACGAGCTCTCGCCGAAGTCGGTGGTCCGCGACCTCTACGAGCGCGCGATGACGTTCACCGAGTACGTCTCGTACTACAAGATCGCGCGCTCCGAGGGCCTCGTCCTGCGCTACCTCACCGACGCCTTCCGGGCGCTGCGCCAGACGATCCCCGAGGCGTCGCGCACCGAGGACCTCGACGACCTCGTCGCCTGGCTCGGCGAGCTCGTCCGCCAGACCGACTCGTCGCTGCTCGACGAGTGGGAGAACCTGGCCAACCCCAGCGAACTGGATGCCGCCGGCAGCGACGCCCGCCCCGTCGACCAGGGCCCGCCGCCGGTCACCCGCAACGAGCGGGCGTTCCGCGTGCTGGTGCGCAACGAGATGTTCCGCCGGGTGGAGCTGTTCGCCCGCCGCTCCCCCGCCGAGCTGGCGGACCTCTCCGAGCACGGCCCCGACGCCGCGTTCTGGACCGAGGCCATCGAGGGCTACTTCGCCGAGTACGACGAGCTCGGCGCGGGTCCCGACGCCCGCGGGCCGGCGTTCTACCGCGTCACCGTGCCCTCGGATGTGGCTGGCGGCCGGACCTGGCACGTCCGCCAGGTGCTCGACGACCCCGAGGGCGACCACGACTGGTCGATCACCGCCGACGTCGACCTCGACGCCTCCGACGAGCTCGGCGCGGCGGTGGTGCACGTGACGGCGGCGGGACCCATGTCCGTCACCTGAGCGATCAGGAATCGAGAAGCCCGGCCCGAGAGATCCGCCCTAGCGTCAGCGGTCCAGATCGCCCGACGAAGGAGTGGACCATGGCCAAGACGCACCGCGTGGCGCGGCAGACCCACCGCTGGATCAGCATGCTGTTCGTGGTGACGGTGGTCGCGACGACGATCGCCCTGGCCGTCGGGAGTGCCGCGTCGGTGTGGATCGTCTACACGCCGCTGTTCCCCCTGGCGCTGCTGCTCCTCACCGGGCTGTACCTCTTCGCGCTCCCCTACCGCCAGCGGCGCCGGGCCTGACGCCGCGACGTGGGCCAGTCGGCGAAGATCGCGAGTTCGGTGACGAACACCCTCGTATCTGCGGGGATTCGTCACCGAGACCACGATCTCGGCTCAGGACACGGGTCGCGATCCACCGCTCACGCCCCGAGCAGCAGCTCCTCGTCCACCGCGGGGCGTGCGCGGACCGAGCCCGGTGGGGTCCCGACGACACGGCGGAAGGCCCGGCTGAACGCCGCCTCCGAGCGGTAGCCCATCGCCGCGGCGACGGACGCGACCGTCGTGTCGCCGGCGCGCAGGCGGTCGTGGGCGACGAGCATCCGCCAGCGCGTCACGTACGCCATGACCGGCTCGCCGACGAGGGCGGTGAAGCGCGCCGCGAAGGTCGAGCGGGACAGCGCGAGCTCGCGGGCGAGGCCGGCGACCGTCCAGTCGTGGGCCGGGTCGGCGTGGACGAGGGCGAGCGCGCGCCCGATGTCGGGGTCCGTGAGCGCGCCGAGCCAGCCGGAGCGCGCCGCCGGGTCGTGCGAGAGCCACGCCCGCAGCATCTGCACGACGAGGACGTCGGCGAGGCGGGTGATCACGGCCTCGCCACCGGGGCGGGTCTCCTCCACCTCGAGCGCGATGAGCCGCAGGGTGTCGTGCAGGCGCGCGGTCAGCGGCGAGACCGGGACGTGGACGATGTCGGGCATCAGGGCGACGAGCCGCTCGGCCATCGGGTGCTCGAGGCGGACGGCGCCGCAGATCATGGTGGTCGGCGCGCCGTCGCCGCCGTAGGTGATCGTCGCGTAGCGGTCGCCGTACCAGGTGTGCGGCAGCGTCAGGACGTTCGGTGCGGGCGAGTGCGGCGGCGGGTCGGTCGAGCGCAGCTCGTGGCCCTCGCCGCGCGGCAGCAGCACCACGTCGGACGGCGCCAGCGTCACCTCGTCGTCCCCGACCACGATCGTCGCGGTGCCCGAGGTGACGACGTGGAACCAGAGGCAGCTCGGCGTGCGCGGCAGCTTCAGGCCGAAGGGCGCCCGCAGGTCGGACGAGCAGTAGAACGTCCCGTTCATCCGCAGGACGTGCAGGGCCGCGCCGACGGCGTCGGACGGGGTCCAGGGCGGCTGGACGACGGCGGTCACGTCGCCCAGCTTCCGGCATCGCGGCGCTGATCGTCCACGGTTCCCGGACGATCGAGCAGGAGAACCGGCGTCGCGGCGATGGTTCGTCCGACCCGAGCGGCCCAGTGTCGGACGCATCGGATCACCGACCACCGAGGAGACGCCATCATGATCACTGTCCTGGGAGCGAGCGGGAACACCGGCGGCCGGGTCGTGCGCCGGCTGCGCGAGGCCGGGGTGCCGGTGCGCGCCGTCGGCCGCGACACCGCGCGCCTCGCCGACGCCGTCGCCCGCGGCGCCGAGCCGGCCGTCGGCGACATCACCGACCCCGCGTTCCTCACCGAGGCGATGCGCGGCGCCGAGGCCGCCTACGTCCTCATGCCCCTCGACCTCGCACCCGGCTACCGGGCGCAGCAGGAGCAGGTGGGCACCGCGATCGCGACGGCGCTCGCCGCGGCCGGGGTCCCGCGGGTGGTGGCGCTGAGCTCGCTCGGCGCCGACGTCGCGCGCGGCACCGGCTTCCTCGAGACCCTGCACGAGCAGGAGCAGCGGCTCGCCGGCCTCGACGCGCGGGTGACGGTCCTGCGCCCCGGCCTGTTCTTCGAGTCCTTCCTGCCCGCGCTCGCACCGATGCAGGCGACGGGCGTGCACCACGACACGGTCGACCCGGACGTCGTGCTGCCCATGGTCGCCACCGCGGACGTCGGCGACGTCGCCGCGGGCGCGCTGCTCGACCCGGCGTCGTCCGGGGTGCGCGAGGTGCTCGGCGCCGAGGACCTCACGATGCCCGAGGCCATCGCCCGCCTCGGCGGGGTGCTGGGGACGCCGCTGCGCTACGAGCGGGCGCCCGACGACGTCATGCGCACGGTGCTGGTCGAGGCCGGGCTGCCCGCCGACCTCGTCGAGGAGCAGCTCGCGATGCACGCGGCGTTCAACCGCGGCACCGTGCAGAGCCGGGCCGGCCGGTCCCCGGCGACCACGAGCCCGACGACGCTCGAGCAGTGGGCCGCGACGCTGGTGAGTAGCGCGCGCCCGTGACGGGAACGCGCCGACGTGACGACCGTGTGCCTGTTCACCCGTGACCTGCGGGTCCACGACCAGCCCGTCCTCCACGCCGCCGCCGAGCAGGGGGACGGGCAGGTCGTGCCGCTGTTCGTCGTCGACGACGCGATCGAGGGCTTCCGGGTGCCGAACCGGGCGCGCTTCCTCGCCGAGTCGCTGGCCGACCTCGACGCCGGCCTGCGCGACGCCGGGGCCCGGCTGGTCGTGCGGCGGGGCGACGTGGCCGAGGAGGTCCGGAAGATCGCCGAGGAGGTCGACGCGACCGCCGTCCACGTCGCCGGCGACGTCAGCGCCTACGCCGGGCGCCGCCGCGAGGCCCTCGAGAAGGCCCTGGAGCCCCGGGAGCTCGTCGTGCACGACGCCGTCGTCACCTTCGTGTCCCCCGGCACCGTCACCCCGACCGGCGGCGACCACTTCAAGATCTTCACGCCGTACCACCGGAAGTGGGCGGACGTGGAGACCCGCGAGCCGCTCGACCCGCCGACGGGTCTCGCCCTCCCGAAGGGGCTGACGGCGGGCGCGGTCCCGAAGCCGAAGGACCTCGCCGACGGAGAGACCGCGCCGGGCCTCCTGCCCGGCGGCGAGAAGGCGGCCCGCGCGCGGCTCGACGACTGGCTCGACCGCATCGACGAGTACGCGCAGGGCCAGGACCTGCCGGCCCGCGACGGGACGTCGCGCCTGTCGCCGTCCTTCCACTTCGGGTGCCTGTCGCCGACGGAGGTCGCGCGGCGGGCGGGCACCGAGAAGGAGGCGGCCGCCCAGTTCGTCCGCCAGCTCGCGTGGCGGGACTTCCACCACCAGACGCTCGCCGCCGTCCCGCGCGCCGCCACGCACGACTACCGCGACCGCGGCGACCGGTGGCGCCGCGACGACGACGAGTTCGCCGCGTGGGCGGAGGGCCGCACCGGGGTGCCGATCGTCGACGCCGGCATGCGCCAGCTGCACCACGAGGGCTGGATGCACAACCGCCTGCGGCTGATCACCGGGAGCTTCCTGACCAAGTCGCTCTACCTCGACTGGCGCCTCGGCGCCCGCCACTTCCTCGACCACCTCGTCGACGGCGACGTCGCCAACAACCAGATGAACTGGCAGTGGGTGGCGGGCACCGGCACCGACACGCGCCCGAACCGCGTGCTCAACCCGATCACCCAGGCGAAGCGCTACGACCCCGACGGCGAGTACGTGCGCCACTGGGTGCCGGAGCTCGCCGAGCTCGAGGGCAGCCGCATCCACGAGCCGTGGAAGCACGACGGCGAGCTCGACTACCCCGCGCCGGTGGTCGAGCTCGACCAGGCCGGCGCCGCGTTCCGCTCGGCGCGGGGGGCGTGAGCGCTACTTCTTGCGCGAGCCGCCCTTCTTGGCCCCCAACGAGGGCGGCGGCACGACGGGGCCGATGTCGCCGTCGGGCGCCTCGTCGAGATCGAGGATCACCGGCGCGTGGTCGGACGGTCCGGTGCCCTTGCGGGCCTGGCGGTCGACCCAGAGCGCCGCGCGCCGCTTCGCCACGGGCTCGCCGGCGAGCACCAGGTCGATGCGCATGCCGCGGTCCTGGTGGAACGCGCCGCCGCGGTAGTCCCAGTAGGTGAAGACGCGCTCGTCGGGCCAGCGCTCGCGCGTGACGTCGTGCAGCCCGGTCTTGAGCAGGGCCGCGAGGGCCTCGCGCTCGGGCGGGGTGACGTGGGTGGACTCGGCGAACGCCTCGACGGAGTAGACGTCGGGGTCGGCCGGGGCGATGTTGAAGTCGCCGGCGACGACCGTCGTGTCCGCCCCGGAGGCCTCGACGCGGTCGCGCAGGGCGGCGAGCCACTCGAGCTTGTAGGCGTAGTGCGGGTCGTCGGGGTCGCGACCGTTCGGCACGTAGACCGACGTCACCCGCAGGCCGCCGCACGTCGCGGTGACCGCGCGGGCCTCCTGGTGGGGGTAGCCGGGTCCGCCGGGCAGGCCCTCCTCCACGTCGTCGAGCCCCACCCGCGAGAGCAGGGCGACCCCGTTCCAGCGGCCCTCGCCGTGGTGGGCGACCGCGTAGCCGCGCTCGGCCAGCGGCGCCGCGAACGACTCGGCGAACGCCTCGTCGGACAGCTTGGTCTCCTGCAGGCAGACCACGTCGGGCGCGCGCTCGTCGAGCCAGCCGAGCAGCCGCGGCTCGCGCGCCTTGGCCGAGTTCACGTTCCACGTCGCCAGTCGCACGCCCGCCACGCTAGCCGGGAGGACCGACGGGCCCGCCGCCCGGCGTCATCACTCCGACGCCGATTCGTTTCGGGGCCACGAGCGTTTCGTGACAAAGGGCGCGCGTACTAGCGTTCGGCCCCATGGCAGCGTCGAGCCCCGTCACCGATGAAGATCGGCTCAGACGCATCGAGCAGATCACCGACACCACCCTGGCGCACCTCGACACCGAGGACCTCCTGGTCGAGCTCCTCGATCGCGTCCGTGCCCTGCTCCAGGCCGACACGGCAGCCGTCCTCCTGCTGGACGCCGCCGGCGACAACCTCGTGGCCACGGCCGCCCGCGGCATCGAGGAGGAGGTGCGCCAGGGCGTCCGGATCCCGGTCGGGAAGGGCTTCGCCGGGCGCATCGCCGCCGAGCGCCGGCCCGTCGTCATCGACGAGGTCGACCACTCGAACGTCATGAACCCGATCCTTCGCGAGAAGGACATCCGCTCGCTGCTTGGCGTCCCCTTGTTGATCGAGGGCAGCGTCCTCGGCGTCCTGCACGTCGGCACCCTGCGCCCGCGGCTGTTCACCTCCGACGACGCGGACCTGCTCCAGACCGCGGCCGACCGGATCGCCCTCGCCACGCGCACCCACCTCACCGGCCTCGAGCGGGCCGCGGCGTCGGTGCTGCAGCGCAGCCTCATGCCGGGCGCGCTGCCCCGGGTCACCGGCGTCGACTTCGCCGCGCGCTACGTCCCCGGCGAGGCCGGCGGGCTCGGCGGCGACTGGTACGACGTGTTCGGGCTGCCGTCCGGGCGCCTCGGGATCGTCATCGGCGACGTGGTGGGCCGCGGGCTGCAGGCCGCGGTGATCATGGGGCGGCTGCGCAGCGCCCTGCGGGCGTTCGCGCTCGAGGAGGAGGACCCGGCGGAGGTCATCGAACGGCTGGACGCCAACGTCCAGCACTTCGAGGACAACGTCATGGCGACCGTGCTCTACGCGATCGTCGAGCCGTCGCTGGAGTCGCTGACGCTGTCGACGGCGGGCCACCTGCCGCCGGTGATGGCGCGCTCGGGGCACCCGGCGGCCCTCGTCAACGTCCCGGTCGACCTGCCGGTCGGGGTGTCGGTCGGCCCGCCGCGGCGCACGACGACGATCGAGCTCCCGCCGCAGTCCATGCTCTTCCTCTACACCGACGGCCTCGTCGAGCGGCGCGGGCGCTCGCTCGACGTCGGGCTGGACGCGGTGTGCGAGGTGGTCGACGCCGACACCGACCCCGAGGCGGTGTGCGCCGCCGTGCTGCACCGCATGATCGGTGGGGACTCGGTGCACGACGACGTCGCCATGCTCGTCATCCGGCGGGGCGTGACGCCGGCCGTCGTCCCGCTGAACATCGTCGTGCCCGCCGTGCCGAAGGTGCTCGCCGACATCCGCTCCTCGGTGCGGCGCTGGCTCGGGGCCGCGGGCGCCACCGGCGAGGACATGGCCGACGTCCTCGTCGCCGTCGGCGAGGCCGCCTCGAACGTCGTCGAGCACGCCTACGGGCCGGCGGGCGGCACGCTGACGCTGCAGATGGAGCGCGAGGGCGGGTCGGTGGTGGCCACGGTGCGGGACAACGGCCGGTGGCGCTCGGCCCGTGGACACAACCGCGGGCGCGGCACGGCGTTGATCCGGCAGTGCACCGACGAGATGGACGTGATCGCCGGCGCCGGCGGCACGACCGTGACCTTCCGGCGCCACATCACGGGGGAGGTGCCATGACCGACGCGAGCGTCGTCGTCCGGCCCGAGGGTCCCGACGTGCGCATCACGATCGGGGGCGAGGTCGACCTCGAGAACGCGAACGACGTCGAGGAGCGGCTCGCCGCGGCCATCCCGAACGAGACCAACGTGGTCACGCTCGAGCTCGCCGAGCTGCAGTACATCGACAGCGCCGGCCTGCGCGTGCTGTTCGCGCTGGCCGCGCGCCTCGAGGTGCTGCAGATCGAGCTGCGCGTCGACGTGCCGCCGGGCTCGCACACCCGGCGGGTCCTCCAGCTCTCGGGGTTCGAGAGCCTGGCGACGCTGGACGCCTGAGGGCCCTCAGCCCTGTTCGGCGCGGCGCCGGATCGCGTCGAGCGTCTCCTCCATGCCGCGGCGGTTGGCGGCGGGCACGTCCCACGCCCGCGCCCGGCCGACGACGTTGGCGAGCGGGCTGCGCCTGTCCTGCCAGAACTGCTCGACGCGCGTGCGGCCACCCTCGGGGGTGAGGCGGAAGCCCCACCGCGCCACCGACTGGCCCATCAGGTCGACGTCCCAGCTGATCTCGCGCTGCGGGGCGTACTCGACGACCGTGCCGGTGGTCGACCAGCGCAGCAGGCCCTTGCGGTTGTGGCCCTTGAACCGCGCGCCGGGCGCCGGGCCGGAGGCGCCGCCGAGCCAGTCGACGCGGTGGCACTCCGGGGAGACGGCGCCGATCCGGGCCGGGTCGCCGACCAGGTCCCAGACACGCTCGGCGGGGGCGTCCACGGTGCGCGTGACCACGATGTCGTCGGGCATGGTTCCTCCGGATGGCGGTGGCAGGGCCGCCGCACCGTAGCCCGGTCGGTGGACTCCTCGCTCAGTGGTCCTCGGTGACGGTCCGGACCGAGAGCACCGCCCGGCCTCGCACGAGCCGCAGCGGGCCGGTCACCGTCACGGTGGTGCCGGGCCGGTCGGCCCGGACGGCGAGGAGCCGCCGGTGGGCGTCGCGCTCGTCGGCGGTGAGCGAGCGCCGCCGTCGCCGTCGCAGGTCCCACGGCACGTGGTGGCCCGGCGCGATCCGGTGCAGGCGCAGCGGCTCGGCCAGGTCCGGGGAGGTCAGGTGCGGGTCGCCGGGGTCGCCGCCGAGCGACCCGCGCAGCGTGACCTCGACCCCGCGCAGGACGTAGCTGGCGTTGGCGCGCGCGGCGAGCTGCCCGGGCCAGCTTGCGAGGTCGGGCAGGCCACGGTGGGTGAGGACGACGCGGGCGGTCTGGTCGGCGTGGTCCGGGACGGGGTCGACGTCGCCGACGCCCTCCAGGTGCCCGAGGGCGGTGTAGGCGCCGCCCCAGCAGGGCCCGAGGCCGTACGGGCACTGGGCCGTGAGCCCGACCGTCACCGCCGTCCCCGTCGCGCGCCGGCGGCGCCTCGTGGCGCGTTCCGGGGCCGCGGGCGGTGGAGCCGGTGGTGGGGCACCCGTCGCGACCCGCAGGAGGTGCGCGGGCGACGGCGTCCCGTCGGCGGCGAGCACGAAGAGTATGGCGGGTCCGGGCGGCCAGTCGGCGGAGCTCGCGGGGGCGGTGACGGCGAGCGTCCGCGGGTCGGCCGTGTCGGGCGTGGCGGCGAGCCGGACGAAGCGCTGGTCGGTGTTGAGCGTGTGGGTGGCCGAGGACAGCCGGACGAGGGTCACGGCCGCGATGCCCGGGTCGTCGGTGGTCACCGTGAACGTCTCCCCCGGCGTGATGACGTCCGGGGCCGCCGCGACGGCCGGGCGCGGGCCGCGGAAGAGGTAGGGCGGCCGGAAGACCTGCGCGTCGCGGTGGGTGTCCTGCGGGGCGTTGGGCGTGGCGCCGACGACGAACTCCCCGCCGCCGGCGGACAGGACGGTGGCGTCCGGCAGCAGGACGGCGCTCGCGTGGTAGCACCGGTCGACGTCCTCGCTCGCCAGCGTCGTCCAGGTGTCGGTCGCGGGGTCCCAGAGCTCGGCGGCGTGCACGGGCGCGCCGGGCGCGAGGTCGTTGAAGTCGGGGCCGCTCGTGCCGCTGGTGACCAGGACCGTGCCGTCGGGCAGCAGGGTGGCGTTGTGCTGACGGCGGCGGAAGGCCATGGTCGCCGCCGGCGTCCAGGCCGGGGTCGGCGTCGTGAGGTCGATCTTCTCGCAGCGGTCGGTGGGGCGGTGGTCGCCGGCGTCGTTGCCGCCGCCGAGGTAGACGACCCTGCCCGGCGCGTCCATCACGGCCGGTCCGTACTGGCGCTCGCCCTGGGCGCGGGTCCCGAGCGTGGACCACGTCCCGGCGCCGGCGGTGTCGAGGGCCGTGGTCTCCCCGTTCGAGCCCACCATGCCGACCCGGCCGTCGGGCAGCTGGTGGACGCGCGGGTAGAGCGGCAGACCCTGGAAGTCGCGCGTCGGCTGCCAGGTGGCGCCGTCCCAGATCTCGGGGATCGGCTCGACGGGCTGGTCCGGCCCGTCCTGGTGACTGCCGGAGATCACGAGCACGCGGCCGTCGGCGAGCGTGACCGCGCCGGGGTACCAGCGCCCGCTGCGCAGGGGCGGCAGCGGCGTCCAGGTGTCCTGCCCGGCGTCGTAGACGCACGCCTGGTCGAGGCCGTCGCCGTCGGTGACGTGGCCGCCCGCGACCAGCAGCCGGCCGTCGGCGAGGAGCGCGTGGCCGGAGCAGAAGAGGTTGACCGGGGTGCCGTCCGCGCGGGCCGGCTCGTCGGTGGGCGTGCTCGTGCCCGTGGCCGGGTCCCAGACGAACGGGGCGCAGCCCTGCTGGTGCATGCTCCCCTGCGGGTCGCGCCGTCGCCCCCAGGCGAGGACCTTCCCCGTGGGCAGGACGGCGAGGTGGATCGCCACGTCGGGCAGGCCGATCACCGGGTCCCACCGGCCGTGCTGTGCCGGGTCGTCGGGCACGACCCTCCCCCCTCGCTGTGCGTGGGCACGCCGCCACGGCCGGGCCGTGGCGGCGTGCCGTGTCAGACCGTGTCGGCGATCGCCGAGGCCACCCGCAGGTCGGCGAGGTACTCGGTGATCGCGTGGGCGCGGTCGGTCGCGTTGTCCGTCTGGACGTCCTCGACCCCGCCGCCCCACGTCGGCGCGAGCGGGCACCCGATGGCGACGGCGTCCGCCGGGCACCAGGCGTTGACCCACCGCCCGACGGCGGGCCGGTGCGGCCCGTCGCCGAGGAGGCGCTTGGTCACGGTGTCCATGCCGAGCGGGCTGCCCGCGGTCACGAGGAGCCGCAGGTCGACCTGGGGCGGCACCCGGGTGAGCAGGTCCAGCGCGACGATGGTGCCGAGGCTGTGCGACACCAGCGTGACCGGCCCGGAGGTCGGGAAGGTCGCGAGGACGGTGTCGAGGACCTGGCCGCGCACCCGGTCGTCGTCGAGGTACAGCGCGACGTCCCGGAACACCGCCGCGATGACGACGTCGTCCAGGCGGCTGCGGTTCGCGAGCCACGACAGGGCGGGTTGGAGCCCCGCGAGGAGGTCCCCGATCCCCTCGCGCGCCGTCGCCGTCGGCCGGAACCCGGCGCGGGCGGCCGCGTCCTCGATGAGCTCGGCGTAGGTGGCGCGGGCGGACGTGCCGACGGGAGCCACCTGCTCGGCCACGGTCCCCCTCCCGTCGGCGGTGACCAGCCGCTCGGTGGCCGACGCGTCGGCGAGCCCGGCGAGGAGATCGCCGTAGTACGGGAACCAGACGCGCGCGGGGTTGACCGGCGCGCGGCCGACGCCGCCCAGCCCGCGGGCGAGGCCGCCGGCCCAGTCGGCCCGCAGCACGGCCGGGTCCCGGCCCTGCTGGGACCGGCCGTGGAGGAACACGAGGTGCGGTGGCGTCTCCGGCACGCCGCGGAGACCGGGACGCCCGGCGGCCTCGGGCGCCGTCCTCGCCGCCTCGGTCGGCGCCGCGCCGACCAGGGCCTCGGCGCCGAGCTCGTCGAGCAGCGCCACCTGCGCCGGCGTGGTGGCCAGGGCGCGCAGCCGGGCGAGGACCACCGAGATCCGCGCGCCCTCGTTGGCCACCCAGGCCACGGCGGCGTCGCCCATCGACCGGTCCCACACCCTGCCGTCGGCGGTCAGCCACTGCCCGGCGTCGTTCGTCCTCGGGACGCCGGAGTGGTGCAGGGCGACGACCTCCCACTGGTCGTTGAAGACCGGCGACCCGGAGTTGCCCGGCTCGGTGTCGGCCTCGTAGTGCAGGAAGTCCGGGAGCTGGTCGAGCAACCGGTTGTGGCGGACCGCGATCTCCTTGCGGCGCCCCGAGGGGTGGCCGATGACGTTCGCGGCCTCGCCGATGACGATCTTCCCCTGCTGCTTGAGCAGCCGGTTCCACCCGTACCTGTCGCCGGCCACGACGCCGCTCGCGGGCGCGACGGCCACGAGGCTCGCGTCGATCCCGGCGTCGGTGAGGAAGAGCGTGCCCGGGTCGAGGTCGAAGGCGGCCGGCTGCTCCGGCCGCCCGTCGGGCCCGAGCTCGAAGTCGAACTCGACGAACGCGTCCTTGGCGGTGGCGAGGTCCGGCAGGACGTGGTTGTTGGTCAGCAGGAGCCGCCGGCCGACGAGGAAGCCGGTCCCGGCGCCGCCGTCGGAGAGCGAGATGCGGCCGACCGACTCGGCGATCGCCGTCCCGCGCCCGAGGAAGAGGCTCGGCTGGAGGTCGTTCTCGGCGATGATCCGCTCGAGCACGCCCTCGGTCCGGCCGGCCTGCCGGACGGCCCGCGGCCCGACCGCGTCGCCCAGGAGCCGCTCGGCCCGGGCCTCGATCTGCGCGGGGTCGTCGACGACGAGCGTGCCCGTCGCCTCCTGCTTGCGCTCGGTCTCCGCCCGCTCCGCCGCGCGGTCGTTGTACCGCGCGGCGGCGAGGTCCTGCTGCTCGTGCAGCGTGGTGCTCATACCGGGAACCCCGCGAAGCGGATGAAGTCCGCGATCGACGTGACAGCAGAACCGTCCGGGAACGTGACGCCGTCGGCAGGCGTCCACGCCGTCTGGTTGAGGTACGAGCGCGGGTCGTTGCGGATCTGGCCGATGATCGTCTCGGCGACGATCCGGCTGCCCACCGGTCCGAGGGCGTGGCCGTTCGACCGCACCTCGGACTCGCGCAGGACGTAGAACCACAGCGGCGTGCGGTCGACGAAGCCGCCGGCCTCGAGCGCCGTCTGCACGCCCGCGTCGAGCCCGCCGGTCATCTCCTGGGAGGACAGCACCGGGAGCCCGAGCGCCACGGCGACGGCCTGGCCCGTCGGGATGCTCATGGCGTACCCGCGGCGCAGGTTCCGTCGGGCGAGGTGCTTGAGGAGCTCGGCGACGTCCGGGCCGGGTGCGGGGGTGGTGTCCGGGACCTGGTTCACCATGTCGGCGAGGGGGTCCGCGAGGTGGGTGTCGATCGGCCGTGCGGCCCGCTTCGGGAAGGACGGATCGAGCAGGACCAGGCGGCCGTACTCCGCGGGCCAGTTGTCGGGCAGCGTCGGTGGGAACTGCGCCGGCGGCGTTCCCGGCGGGGCGAGGCCACCCCGGCCCGTGAAGGCGAAGAGGAGGTCCAGGCCCGCTTCCGGCACGAAGTCGCCCTGGCCGAAGTTGCGGTTCCAGTCGTAGGCGCCGCGCACCATGCTGTGCCCGAAGCGGAAGGCCGCGACGGAGAACTCGAGCGGCATGAACGGTCGTCCCAGGAGACCGTCCTCGGTCGCGAGGACCTGGTCGACGGTCCCCGTGCTCAGCACGGTGTCCAGATAGTCGTGGACGCACAGCCACTGGTAGGTCCAGCGCACGAGCTGTCGCGCCCTGTCGAAGACCTCGCCCACCCCGGTGCGCTCGGGCTCGTGGGCGCGGACCCAGTCCACCGCGTTGTTGTGGAAGCGGAGGAACGCCACGTGCAACTGGGCGACCGCGAGGTTCTCGTCGTTGCGGCCGTCCCCGATGAGCGGCGTGCGGAGGTCCAGGCCGCCCGTCACGGCCTGTTCGACCCGGGGCAGGTCGCGCTCGATGTCGTCGACCGGTGGGATGCGCACTCCGGCGGCGCCGTGGAGCGGCGTCAGGGTGCCGAGCCTCAATTTCGCTTTGTCGGCCTGCTGATAAGGGACCACGACCTCGGTGGAGGATTCGGGAGCGAACGGCCCGTCGCCGTACACCGAGTCGAGATTCAGAGCGGGGTTCCGACCGTTCTTGAGCTGGGCGATGACGTCGTCCGGGGGCACGACGGTGACCGCGTCGCCCTGGATCGTGATGGGGAGGTCGTTGTCCGTGGCGGCCGTCAGGTCGTGGTCGACGAACTGCCCCCAGTAGGTGTGGATCGGGGCGATCGGCGCGTTCCCCAGCGAAGCGCCCTGCTCGATCATCGCCTCACCCAGGGCGTCGAGCGCCGGGGTGACCGTCGCAGTGTCGGACGGCAGGAGGTTGGCGGGGATCTGAGCGAGGCCCGGCAGGAGGTAGTCGAAGTCGGTGGCGCCGGCGGCGGCGAGCGCGGAGGGGCCGTCGACCTCGTGGGCGAGTTCGTCGTCCTGGACGTCCTTCGTGAGCTCCAGCGCGCCTTCCCTCAGTGCTTCGTCCAGGTCCTTCGCCTGGTCGACGACGGCGTGGCTGCCGTGTCGCCTGCGGGCGATCACGCGACGTGGTCCGGTGCTCTGGCTCATGCGCTTCCTCCTGGGACCGTGGTGTGACGTCGGCGGTGCCGCGTCGGGGGTCTCGGAGAGCAGCGCGTCGTCGCCCTGGCTCGACCTGGACAGCGCCCGTGTCGCCACGGCGTCCCCCAACCTGTCCGCTTTCGACGATTCCGCTCCGTGCACGAAGTCGGCAGTGGGGAGAACTCCCGCGTCGACGGGATGAAAGTCGCGAGGAGTGGGCGATCGGCCACGGCGCGCATGGCCGGCCGTCCGTACCGCACGTCCGGTTCTTCCGCCCGGTGATCGATCGATCGCGCACGGTCGTCCATTCCGTCGGACGGCGTAGGACGCCATTCCCGAGCACCGGGGAAATCCCCCACGTCCGACCCGAAAGGCGGCACACCCGCCCGCGGGACCAGCGGCATCCTGTGTCCCACCCACCACGCACGCCCCGCTGCCACCATCGGGGGACACGATGGCCGCGACGACCGAGACGCCGACGTTCGTCGGGCGGGACGCCGAGATCGAGGTGCTGACGGCGCTCGTCGAGGGGCGTGGCCCGGACCGGGTGGCGCTCGTCCGCGGCGAGCCGGGGATCGGCAAGTCCGAACTGCTCGCCCGCATCGGCTCGCGGACACGCACCGTGCGCGTCGCCGGGAGCGAGACCGAGTCCCACCTGCCGTTCGCGGTGCTCGCCGACCTCGTACTGCCGCTGCGCGGCTCGCTCGCCGCGCTCCCCGACGTCCAGCGCGAGGCGCTCGAGGTCAGCGTCGCGCTCCGGGCCGGGCGCGCCGGCGGGTCGCTGGCGGTGTGCGCCGCCGCGCTCGGCCTGCTCGAGGCGGCGGGCGACGCCGGGCCGTTGCTCGTGGTCGTCGACGACCTGCAGTGGGCCGACACCCCGTCGGTCGAGGTCCTGCTGTTCGTGGCCCGGCGGCTGCGGTCGGCGCGCGTCGCCCTGGTGCTCGCGACCCGCGACCGGAGCCGGACGGTCCCCGGCGCCGTCGTCGTCGACCTCGACGGGCTGGGCGCCGAGGAGAGCCGCCTGCTCCTCGGCCCGCTCGCGGAGCGCCTCCCGCCGATCGCCCTGGACCGGCTCGTCGACGACCTCGCCGGCCACCCCCTCGCCCTCGTCGAGAACGCGCGCCACCTCGCCGGCGACCGGCGGGACGAGCCCCGGCCCGGACCGGCGCTGGAGGCGCTGTGGCGGACCGCGCTCGAGGGGCTGCCCGAACCGGCGCGCACGGCCCTGGCCGTCGTGGCCGGCGCGGGGTCGGCGGACGAGGCCGTCGTGGACCGGGTGCTCGACGACCTCGGGGTGTCCGTCCGCGACCAGCAGCTCGCCGAGCGCGCGGGCCTGCTCCGGGACGACGCCGGGCGCCGGGTGCTGCGCCATCCCCTGCTGCGCGCGGTCGTGCTCGGCGTCGACCCCGTGGTCACCCGCCGGGTCCACGCCGCGTTCGCCGCCCGCACCACCGGCGCGCGACGGGCCTGGCACCTCGCCGCGACCGTCGACGGCACCGACGACGCCGTCGCCGCGCAGCTCGCCGCGGCGGCGTGCTCGGCGGCCGACCTCGGCGGTCACCGCAGCGCCGGCGAGGCGTGGGCCCGGGGCGCGCAGCTCACCGCCGACCGCCGCCACCGCGCCGACCGCTTCCTGGAGGCCGCCCGCGAGTTCCTGCTGGCGGGCGCGCTCGACCTCGCCGCGGGCCACGCCGAGGCGGCCCTCGCCCTGGACGGTGACGTGCGGTTCGCGGCGCGCGTCGAGATGGTGCGGAGCCGCGCGACCGCCTGGCTCGGCGATCCCCGGCGCGCCCACGCCGACCTCGTGCGCGCGGCCGAGCGCGTCGCCCCGGTGGACGCCGACGCCGCGGCCGTGCTCTACACCGAGGCGACGATGCCGGCGGGCATGGCGGGCCGGGTCCACGCGATGCTCGACCTCGCGCACCGGGCGACCGCCCTCGCGCCGGGGTCGGCGGGCCCGGCCCGGACGTGCGCGCAGGTGCTCGGCGGCGAGGTCCCCGCCCTGGACGGCCCCGACCCCGACGACACCGGTCCCTGGGCCCTCCAGCACCGCGCGCAGCTCGCCCAGGTCGCCGTCCACACCGAGCGCTACGAGGACGCCGAGCAGCGGGTCGGCGCCGTCCTCGCCGCGGGGCGACGCCACGGCGCGGCGTCGATGCTGGCCTACGGGCACACGATCCGCGCCGAGCTCGACCTCTGGCGCGGACGCTGGCCCGCGGCGCGCGCCGATGCCGTCGAGGCCCGGCAGTGGGCCGAGGAGCGGGGCGAGGCGGGCACCGGCGCGATCGCGACCATGGTCCTCGCCCGGCTCGACGCGCTCACCGGCGACGTCGAGCGCAGCCGCGAGAGCACCCGGCACGTCCTCGGCGCCGTCGGCTCGCACGGGATCGACTGCCTGCAGACCTACGCCCCCGCGGTCGAGGGCCTCGCCGCCCTGGTCGTCGGCGAGGCCGAGGACGCCGTCGACCACCTCGAGGCGGCGCACCGCCGGGCGCTCGCCGACGGCCTCGAGGCGAGCAACGTGGTGCCCTACGGCCCGGACCTCGTCGAGGCGCTGGTCCGCGCCGGGGACACCGACCGTGCCCGCGAGGTCCTCGCCTGGTGGGAGCCGAAGACGGCGACCGGCCTCGCGTTCCCGGCCGCGACGGCGCACCGGTGCCGCGGGTTCCTCGCCGACGACCCCGACGACGCCGCCGCCTGCTTCGCGCGCGCCCGCGCGGCCCACGACCGCTGCGACCAGCCCTTCGAGCGGGCGCGGACGCTGCTCGCCGAGGCCGAGTGCCTGCGCCGGCTGCGCCGCCCGACCGCGGCCCGCCCGGCCGCCCGCGACGCGCACGCCGCGTTCGTCGCCCTCGGGGCCCGGCCCTGGGCCGCGCGCGCCGAGTCCGAGCTGGCGGCGGCGGGCGTGCCCTCCCCGCGCGGCGCGCCCGCCCGGACGGCCTGGGCGGCGCTCACGCCCCAGGAGTTCCAGGTGGCGCGGGTCGTCGCCGAGGGCCGGTCGAACGACGAGGCGGCGGCCGCGCTGTTCGTCTCCCGCAAGACCGTCGAGAACCACCTGACCCGCGTCTACCGCAAGCTCGGCCTCCGCTCGCGCAGTGAGCTGGTCCGCCGGTTCCCGGACGGGACGGCGGGTGCTCCTCGGTTATCGTGAACGATACAGAGCCGGTAACGGCGCCGGTCCGCCACGACGACCCAGCCACGTATCGACCTGGGAGCCTCCCGTGACGCTCGAGCTCGACGACCTGCGCGTTCGCACCCTCGGCGAATGCCGGTACGACTCCCCGTTCGCCGAGATGCTGGCGACGAAGAAGACGTCGCCGCACTACGTCCACGAGGACGACCGCGTCCTCGTCGACGACACCGTCTCGGTGCTGCTCGGGCGCGGCGCGCCCATCGAGCGGCTGCCGAGCCTCGAGGCGGCCGGGCCCCGCCGGAAGGTCTACTTCGACCCGGCGGCGACGAGCGTCGGCATCGTGACGTGCGGCGGGCTGTGCCCCGGCCTCAACGACGTCATCCGCGGCATCGTGCAGGAGCTCACCGAGCACTACCACGTGGCGCACATCTACGGCTTCCGCAACGGCTACGCGGGCCTGACCCGCCAGCACCGCGAGCGCGTCGTCGAGCTGGACCTGCACGCCGTCCGCGACATCAACAACGACGGCGGCACGATCCTCGGCAGCTCGCGCGGCGACCAGGACGCCGAGGAGATGGTCGACACCCTCGTCGAGCTGGGCATCGACGTGCTCTTCGTGATCGGCGGCGACGGCAGCATGCGCGGCGCCATGAAGATCACCAAGGAGATCGACGCGCGCGGGCTCGACGTCGCCGTGGTCGGGGTCCCGAAGACGATCGACAACGACCTGCCCTACACCGACCAGAGCTTCGGGTTCCAGACGGCGTTCGCGCAGGCCACCGAGTTCATCGCCTCGGTGTTCGTCGAGTCGCAGGCCGCCGAGAACGGCGTCGGCATCGTCAAGCTCATGGGCCGGCACTCCGGCTTCATCGCCTGCTACGCGGCGCTGTCGAACAACGACGCCGACGTCGTCCTCATCCCCGAGGTGCCCTTCGTCCTCGACGGGCCGGACGGCCTGCTCGCACGGGTCGAGGAGCACGTGCGCCGCCACGGGCAGGTCGTGGTCGTGGTCGCCGAGGGCGCGGGCCAGGAGCTCCTCGAGCAGGAGGGCCGCACGACCGACGCGTCGGGCAACGCCAAGCTCGGCGACATCGGGCTCTTCCTCAAGGAGAAGCTCACCGAGCACCTCACCGAGGCGGGGCTGCCGCCGACCGTGCGCTACCTCGACCCCAGCTACGCGATCCGCAGCGTCGCCGCGAACGCCTACGACAGCGTCTACTGCGTCCGCCTCGCCCACGCCGCCGTGCACGCGGGGATGGCCGGGCGCACCGACACGGTGGTCGTGCGCTGGCGGCGCCGGTTCGTGCACATCCCGATGCGGCTGATCACCTCGCACCGCAACCAGGTCGACCCCGACGGCGACCTGTGGATGTCGGTGCTCGAGGCGACGGGGCAGCCGGCGTCCTTCGGCGGGTAGCCCGAACGACTACGCGTAGTCAGCACATACGGCCGATCGGGCGATGTCCGCATTGCCCCGCCGACGACGCTGGTCGCACACTGTCGTGATGAGCGTCACGGTCCGGCTGGCCGGGCCGTTGCGCGTGGAGCGGGGCTCACCGCCCGAGGCGCTGCGCCTCGGCAGCCCCAAGGAGCGGCGGCTGCTCGCCCTGCTCGCGGCGCGGCGCCCGGCGGTGCTCACCGGCGAGCAGCTCGCGGCCGAGCTGTGGAACGGCGACGCGCCCCGCAGCCCGGCCGCGGGCGTCGCGACGCTGGTCAGCCGCCTGCGCAGCCGCCTCGAGCCGGACATCCTGCTCGGCGACCGCGGCGGCTACCGGCTCGGCGCCCCGCCGACCGTGGTCGTCGACCTCGACGAGGCCGCGCGCCTGCTAGACGAGTCCGACCGGCGCCTCGCGGCAGCCGCCCCGGGGCTCGCGGCGAGCGCCGCCGCGCGGGCCCTGAGGCTGCTCGGGACCGGGGAGCCGCTGCCCGAGGAGGCCGACGAGCCCTGGGTCGCGGCCGCGCGGGACGAGTGGCGCGAGCTGCTGCGCCGCGCGCGCCACGCCGACGCCCGGGCGGCGCTGGGCTCCGGCGACGCGACACGGGCCCGGCGCACCGCCGCCGACGCCGTGGCCGCCGACCGCTTCGACGAGACGGCCCACCGCCTGCTCATGCGCGCCCACCGCCAGGCCGGCGAGCCGTCCCGGGCGGTCGAGCTCTACCACCGGCTGCGGACCGCCCTCGCCGACGAGCTCGGCGTCGAACCGGCGCCCGAGACCCGCGACGACCACCTCGCCCTCCTCCAGGAGCGCCCGCCGACCGGGCCGGCCGCGACCACCGCGCGCCCCGTCCCGGCGTCGCACTGCGTCGGGCGCGACGCCGAGATCGCCCGCCTGACCGAGCGCTGGGACGCGGCGGCGCGCGGGACGTCCGGGCTCGTGCTGCTCGCCGGCGAGGCGGGCATCGGCAAGACCCGGCTCGCCGGCGAGGTCGCGGGGCTCGCCGCGGCCACCGGGGGCCGGGTCGCGGCGGCGCGGTGCCACGGCGCCGAGCGCTCGCTGTTCCTCCAGCCCCTCGTCGACGCGCTGGGCCCGGTGCTCGCCGCCCCGGTCCCGCCGGCGCTCGCGGGCCTCTTCCCGGACCTCGGCAGCCCGGGGTCCGACGACCACGCGGAGCCCCGCCGCGTCTTCGCCGCCCTCGCGGCCCTGCTCGCCGACCTCACCGCCACCGCTCCCCTGCTGCTCGTGCTCGACGACCTCCAGAACGCGGGCCTCGCCACCGTCGAGCTGCTGCACTTCCTCGCCCTGCGCCCCGCCGGCGCCCGGGTCCTCGTGCTGACCACCGTGCGCGCGGAGGAGGGCGCCGAGGCGCTCGCGCAGCTCGACACGGTCGGCGAGCGCCTCGACCTCGGTCCGCTCGACGCCGCCGCGGTCACCCTGCTCGCCGAGCGCGCCGGACGCCGGGACCTCGGGGCGACGATCCACCGGCGCACCCGGGGCCACCCGCTCTTCGTCGTCGAGACCCTCCGGGGCCTCGCCGCGCCCGGGTCGGGGGTGCCGGAGTCGCTGCAGGCCGCCGTGCTCGCGCGCGTCCGGCGGCTCGGCGACGAGGTGGAGGAGCTCCTGCGCGCGGGCGCCGTGCTCGGCGCGGCCGTCGACCCCGAGGTGGCCGCGGGGCTGCTCGAGCTGCCGGTGCCCGAGATCGCCCGGCGCTGCGAACGGGCCGCCGCCGCGCGCCTGCTGCTCCCGACCGGCGCGACCTACGAGTTCGCCAACGACCTCGTGCACGAGGTCCTCTACGCCACCACCCCGGCCCCGGTGCGCCGCCTGCACCACCGCCGCGCGGCCGACCTGCTGGCCGGCACCCCGGAGTCCGCCGGCACCCACGCGGCCGCAGCGCAGGACTGGCCGCGCGCGGCCCGCGCGCTGCTGCTGGCCGGCGAGACCGCGGCGCGCCGCGGCGCGATGGGCGACGCCGAGTCGCTGCACGGGCGCGCGCTCGCCGCCGCCGAGCGCGCCGGGGACCACGAGATCACCGGCCGCGTGCTCGTGGCCCGCTCCCGTGCCCGCGAGGGCCTCGAGCGCCACGAGGAGGCGTGGAGCGACCTGCGCGGCGCCGCGGCGGCGGCCCGCGAGGCCGGCGACCGGCGCCTCGAGATGGCGGTGCTGCGCCAGCTCGGCGGCGACGTCCCGATCGCGCTGGGGGTGCCGCCCGCCGAGTGCGTGACACACCTGCGCACGGGTCTGCGCCGTGCCGCGAGCCTCGGTGACCGCGGGGCCGAGGCCGACCTGCGCGGGCGCCTCGCGATCCTCGCGACCAACGACCTGCGCTTCGGCGAGGCCATCGACCAGGGCCGACGCGCCGTCGCCGCCGGCCGTGACGCCGGGGACCACGCGCTGCTCGTCGGCCTCGACGGGCTCAAGGCCGCCTACGCCTACACGGGCATGCTCGACGAGCTCGCCGAGGTGATCGACGAGCTGGAGCCGCTGGCCCGCAGGCTCCCGGACCGCGCGGTCCTGCAGTGGGCGGTGTTCGAGGGCTCGTTCCCGGCGATCGCCGCCGGTCGGTGGGACGAGGCCCGCGAGCGGATCGCCGAGGCGATGGCCGTGACCCGGCACTCCGGCTTCGGCGGCCACGACGCCTGGTTCCTCGCCCACCTCGGGTGGGTCGCGCGCCAGCAGGGCCAGCTCGACGAGGCCGTCGACGCGGGGCGCCGGGCGCTGCTGCGCAACGGGGACGCCGGGCACCGGTGGTGGACGCCGACGTCCTGCGCGCTGCTCGCCACGACGCTGCTCGCGCGCGGCGAGGTCGCCGAGGCCCGGCTGCTCGCCGACCGCGGCCTCGCGCTCGCCGGGCCCGACGCCGTGGCCGCCTGCCGTGCCCGGTGCCTCGCGGTGCTGGCGGAGGCGGGCGACGGTGACGGTGCGGGCGTGCCCGCCGACACCGCCCTGCTCGAGGCCGACCGCCTGCTCTCCGGCGTGACCGCCCCGCCGGCGACGGCGTGGCTGCTCGGGGCGGACGCCTACGTCTCGGTGGCGCGCGCCTGGATGGCTCGGGGCCGGGAGGCCCGCGCCCGCGAGACGCTCGCGCCGCTGCTCACCGCCGCCCGCGCGCACGGGTGGCGGCACCTCGCCGAGGACCTCTCCCGGGTCGTGCCGTGACGGCGGCGCAACGACGGCGCAACGCCCGCCGCCACCGTCGGCTCGACGCCGGGGACGGGCCCCGGAGCCGAGGGAGCCAGCGGAGGAGGACGGCGCGATGACCGTCGACATGGACAAGGTGATGGCGTTCGTCGGCAAGGCGGTCGCCGACGTCGGCGCGACGTTCGCGGCCGGCAACGTGGTGCTCGGCCACCGTCTCGGCCTCTACCGGGCCCTTGCCGAGGGCCCCGCGACCCCCGAGGAGCTCGCCGCGCGGACCGAGACCACTCCGCGTTACGTCGCCGAGTGGCTCGCGGGCCAGGCCGCCGGCGGCTACGTGGAGCACGCCGACGGCGTCTACTCGATGACCGAGGAGCAGGCCTTCGCGCTGACCGACCCGGACGGCCCGCTCTACGTGCCCGGCGCGTTCGTGCTGGCCACGGGCATCATCCGCAGCGAGCCGCGGATCGCGGAGGCGTTCCGCTCCGGGGCCGGCGTCGGCTGGCACGAGCACCACGAGGACGTGTTCCTCGGCTGCGAGGCGTTCTTCCGCGCCGGCTACATCGGCCACCTCGTGGCGGAGTGGCTCCCCGCGCTCGACGGCGTCGTCGGGAAGCTGCAGCGGGGCGCCCGGGTCGCCGACGTCGGCTGCGGCCACGGCGCGACCACCGTGCTCATGGCCGAGGCCTACCCCGCCTCGACGATCGCGGGCTCGGACTACCACGACGCCTCGGTCGAGATCGCGCGCAAGCGCGCCGCCGACGCCGGCGTCGCCGACCGGACGAGCTTCGAGGTCGCGAGCGCCCAGGACTTCGCCGGGACCGGGTACGACCTCGTCACCACCTTCGATTGCCTCCACGACATGGGCGACCCGCTCGGCGCGGCCCGGCGCATCCGGGCGGCGCTCGACGCCGACGGCACCTGGCTGGTGGTCGAGCCGGCGGCGGGCGACTCGGTGGACACCAACGCCACCCCCGTCGGCCGCCTGTTCTACGGCGCCTCGGCGCTGTGCTGCGTGCCCGCCGCCCGCTCGCAGGAGGGCGGCTACAGCCTCGGCGCCCAGGCGGGGCCCGCGGCGCTGCGGCAGGTGGCCACCGACGCCGGGTTCACCCGCTTCCGCCGGGCCGTCGGCACCCCGCTGAACGACGTCTACGAGATCCGGCCCTGATCGTCCGACACCGAGGGGGAGCGCCATGCGTGCACGGGAGCCCGACGAGGTCGGCACGATCGAGCGCGACGGTGTCCGCGTCGGGTACGAGGTGTTCGAGGGGCCCGCCGCGAGCCCGACCATCGTCCTGCTGACCGCGTGGGCGATCGTGCACATGCGCCAGTGGAAGGCCCAGGTGCCGTTCCTCGCCCGCGAGTTCCGGGTGATCACCGTCGAGGGGCGGGGCAACGGCGCCGCCGACCGTCCCCGCGACCCGGAGGCCTACCGCGACCGGGAGGCCGTCGAGGACGTCGTCGCCGTCCTCGACGCCACGGGCACCGACCGGGCCGTCGCGGTCGGGCTCTCGCTGGGCGCGCGGCGGGCGCTGGAGCTCGCCGCGTGGCACCCCGACCGCGTCCTCGGTGTCGTGGCGATCGGGACTGCGCTGCCCTGGCCCCTGCCGGACGGGTTCGACGACGTCCGCGAGACCCACGAGGGCTGGGAGAAGGCCAACCGGCACTACTGGAAGGCCGACTTCCGCGGCTGGGTCGAGTTCTTCGAGGGCAACGTCGTCCCCGAGCCGCACTCGACCAAGCAGCTCGAGGACCTCGTCGGCTGGGGCCTGGAGACCGACGCCGAGACACTGATCGCCACGGTGCCCGGGGTCGTCGAACCGACCGACGCCGACGCGGAGGCGATCTGCCGGGCCGTGCGGTGCCCCGTGCTCGTCATCCACGGCGACGCCGACGCGATCACCCCGTACCCGCTCGGCGTCGCCGTGGCGGAGCGGACGGGCGGCTCGCTCGTCACCCTGCCCGGCGCCGGCCACGCCCCGACCGTGCGTGAGCCCGTGCGGGTCAACCTGCTGCTGCGCGACTTCGCGCGCTCGCTCGCCCCGCCCCGGCCCCGGCGCACGACCTGGACGCCGGCGCGGGCCCGCCGCCGCACGGTGCTGTTCGTCAGCTCCCCGATCGGTCTCGGGCACGCGCGCCGCGACGTCGCGATCGCCCGGGAGCTGGTGGCCATGCGCCCCGACCTGGAGATCGAGTGGCTGGCGCAGCACCCCGTCACCGAGGTGCTGGACGGCGGCTGGGTCCACCCGGCGAGCGCGCTGCTCGCGTCCGAGAGCGCCCACATCGAGGGCGAGGCGGGCGAGCACGACCTGCACGCGTTCCAGGCGGTCCGGCGCATGGACGAGATCCTCGTGGCGAACTTCCACGTGTTCGCCGACGTGGTCGACGAGGGGCAGCACGACCTCGTCGTCGCCGACGAGGGCTGGGAGATCGACCACTTCCTGCACGAGAACCCCGAGCTCAAGCGCGCGCCGTTCGCCTGGCTCACCGACTTCGTGGGCTGGCTGCCGATGCCCGACGGCGGCGCGGCCGAGGCGGCGCTGACCGCCGACTACAACGCCGAGATGGTCGAGCACGTCGCGCGCCACCCGCGGTTGCGCGACCGGTCGGTGTTCGTCGGCGAGCCGGACGACCTGGTCACCGACCCGCTGGGCCCGGGCCTGCCGACCGTGCGGGACTGGACGTGCGAGCACTTCGCGTTCAGCGGCTGGGTGCCCACCGGCGGGCCGGTGCGCGACCGCGGGGAGCTGCGCGCCGAGCTTGGCTGGCGCGACGACGAGCGCATCTGCGTGGTCAGCGTGGGCGGGTCCGGCGTGGGCCGGGCGCTGCTCGAGCGGGTCGCCGCGGCGTACCCGGCGCTGCGCCGGCAGGTGCCCGGGCTGCGTCTCGTCGCCGTCGCGGGGCCCCGCATCGACCCGGCGTCGCTGCGGGTGCCCGCGGGGGTCGAGGTGCGCGGGCACGTCCCCGACCTCGAGCGCGAGCTCACCGCGTGCGACGCCGCCGTCGTCCAGGGCGGGCTGACGACGACGATGGAGCTCGCCCGCGCGGGGGTGCCGTTCGTCTACGTCCCGCTCGCCCACCACTTCGAGCAGCAGTTCCACGTCCCGCACCGGCTCGCCCGGCTCGGGGCGGGCGTCCGCATGGACTACGCGGACGCGACCCCGGAGGCGCTCGCCGCGACCGTGGCCGGCCTGCTCGAGCACCCCGTCCGGCCGGTGTCCGTCCCGGCCGACGGCGCCCGGCGCGCCGCCGAGCTCCTCACCGCACTGATCGGCTGACCCGAGGGGGACCACCGTGATCGAGCCACCCGAGCCGCCGCCCCGCCTGCGCGGGGACGCGCCCGTCCTGCCGCTGCACGAGATGTCCCGGGTGCGCGCGGCCGCCCACCACGCCCGGCGGGCCCTCCCGGGCCCGCTCGGCGACCTCGTGCACCGCGAGCTGCTCGCCTACGCGGAGTTCGGCCACCGCATGACCGCGGACGCCCTCATCCCGCGCCTGGCGGCGGACGTCCTGGCGCGGCCCGCGGTGACCGGACCGTCTCGTTGACCCTCTAGTTCACCTTGACGAGGTCCACGACGAACACGAGGTGCGCGTTCGCGGGGATCACCGGCGGCACGCCGCGGTCGCCGTAGCCCTGGTGCGGCGGCACGACGAGGACCCGCCGGCCGCCCTCGCGCATCCCGGAGATGCCGAGCTTGAAGCCGTCGATGACGCCGTTCAGCGGGAACTCGACCGGCTGCCCGCCGCGGCCCCACGACGAGTCGAACTCGCCGGAGTCCGAGACGCGGATGCCCTGGTACTGGACCTGCACGGTGTCGCGCGGGCCGGCCTCCGTGCCGCCGCCGACGACGAGGTCGGTGATGTCGAGGTCGTTCGGCAGGGTGTCGGGGGTGACCGACGCGCCGGGCGCGCGGGTCAGGTCGTCGGTGTTGTCCACGGTGACTGCCATGTCCGCGACCCTACGGGCGGGCAGCGTCCGGCTCGGCAGCGGCCGCGAGCTCCTCGTCCTCGCGCGGGTCGTGGTCGCGGCCGATGGCGAGCCCGACCGCGGAGAGCACGCAGGCGACCGCGACGTAGGCCGCGGCGGCGGCCCAGCCGAGGTCGGCGTTCAGCGAGGTCAGCAGCAGCGGGGCCAGCGCGCCGCCCAGGACGCCCGCGACGGTGTAGCCCAGCGAGGAGCCGGTGGAGCGCAGGCGCGGGCTGAACTGCTCGGTGATGAACGCGGCCTGGGGTCCGTAGGCGGCGGCGTGCAGCGCGAGCCCGACGACGACGCCGAGCACGAGCAGGCCGAACGAGCCGGCGCCGACCAGCGGGAACAGCGCGAACACCCAGATCCCGATGCCGACGACCGCCGCGAGGGACACCGCGCGCCGGTTGAACCGGTCCGACAGCGCCCCGAACGCCGGCACGAGCCCGAGCTGCAGCGCCGAGCCCACGAGCACCGCGGAGAGCACCGCGGCGCGCTCGAACCCGGCGGTCCGGGTCGCGTAGGTGAGCACGTAGACCGTCAGCAGCGAGTAGGCGACGTCCGGTCCGAGGCGGGACAGGATCGCGGCGAGCAGCCCGCGCGGCTGGGTGCGCAGCACCTCGCGGATCGGGCTGCCCGAGGTCTCCCCCGACTCCTGCAGCGCCCGGAACACCGGCGTGTCCTCGAGCTTGAGCCGGATCCACAGCCCGAAGGCGACGAGCAGCGCCGAGAGCAGGAACGCGACGCGCCAGCCCCACGACAGCAGCTGCTCACCGGTGAGCGTCGCGGCGAGGACGGCGAAGACGCCGTTGGCCAGCAGGTTGCCCGCGGGCGGCCCGATCTGCGCCGCCGACGACCAGAACCCGCGCCGCCGGGGATCCCCGAACTCGCCGGAGAGCAGCACCGCGCTCCCCCACTCGCCCCCGACGCCGACGCCCTGGGCGAAGCGCAGCAGCACGAGCAGGATCGGTGCGGTGACCCCGATCGTCCCGTAGGTCGGCAGCAGGCCGATGAGCACCGTCGCGGCGCCGATGAGCAGCAGCGTCGACACCAGCACGCGCTTGCGCCCGATGGTGTCGCCGAGCCTGCCGAACACGAACCCGCCCACCGGCCGCGAGATGTAGCCGACCGCGAAGGTCGTGAAGGCCAGCAGGACGCCGGTGAGCGGGTCCGAGCCCGGGAAGAACAGCTGCGGGAACACGAGCGCGGACGCCGTGCCGTAGACCGCGAAGTCGTAGTACTCCAGCGACGTCCCGGACAGCGACGCGACGAACGCCTTCCCTCTGGCTGCCATGACGGGTCGTGTGCCCTGTCCGGGGACAGATCACTCCTTCGGTGCGAGCCCCAGGACCGAGCGTGCCTTGGCGCCGACGGTCTCCTTCACCCCGTTGGCGATGATCGACAGGGCGTCGCTGTCCCCGGCCAGCTGGGAGCGGGCGGTGTTGAGGGCCTGCTGGATCGTCACGTGCGGCGGGACCAGCGGGATGTCCTTGTCGACCTTCGCGTCGACGACGAACGGCCGGTCCGCGGCGAGCGCCCGGTCCCAGACCGCGCCGATGTGCTCGCGCTCCCGCAGCTCGATGCCGTCGAGCCCGAGCAGCATCGCCCACTGCGCGTACGGCACGTCGGGCACCGCCTGCGACTGCGGGTCGGGCGGCGCGCCGAGCATCCCGCGGGTCTCCCACGAGACGTAGGAGAGGTCGTCGTTGGAGAGCACGAGCACGACGAACCGCGGATCGGTCCACTGCTGCCAGTAGCGCTGGACCGTGACGAGCTCGTTGATCCCGTTCATCTGCATCGCGCCGTCGCCGATCAGCGCCACGACGGGCCGGTCGGGGTGGGCGTTCTTCGCCGCGATCGCGTAGGGCATGCCGCCGCCCATGGACAGCAGGGTCCCCGAGAGCGAGCCGTACTGGGTGCCGTGCAGCGTGACGTCGCGGGCGTACCAGGACGTCGCCGTCCCGCAGTCGACGGCGAGCAGGGCGTCGTCGGGCAGGCGGTCGGAGAGCTCGCGGACGACCAGCTCCGGGTTCAGCGCGCTGGTGTGGGCGTGGGCGCGCTGGCGGGAGTAGTCGTCCCACGCGCTCGTCCAGTGCTCGACCTGGGCGCGCCACGCGTCGCCGTGGTGCGCCAGCCGCGGGAGCAGGGCCGCCAGCGTCGCGCCGGCGTCGCCGGTCAGGTTGACCTCGGTGTCGTAGCGGATGCCGCAGCGCGCCCCGTCGACGTCGATCTGCACGGCCCGCGCCTGGCCGGGCGCCGGGTAGTACTCGGTGTAGGGCATGGTCGAGCCGACGATGAGGAGCGTGTCGCACTCGCGCATGAGGTGCCACGAGGCCGTGGTGCCGAGCAGCCCGATCGCGCCGGTGATCCACGGCGAGCGCTCGTCGACGACGCCCTTGCCGAGCAGCGCGGTGGCCATGCCGGCCCCGAGGGCGTTGGCGACCTCGGTGAGCTCGGTGGACGCCCCGAGCGCGCCGGCGCCGGCGAGGATCGCGACCTTCTCCCCCGCGTTGAGCACGGCCGCCGCGGCGTCGAGGGCGCTCTCCGGCGGCGTCGTGATCGCCGACGAGGGCACCGCCGAGGTGTGGTAGTAGCCGTGGGCGTCCGGCGGGTCGACGACGGCGTCGTGCTCGAGGACGTCGGAGGGCAGGATGATCGCGGTGACGGTGCGGTCGGCCAGCGCCGTGCGGCAGGCGCGGTCGACGACGTGGCGGACCTGGCTGGGGTCCTTCACCTCGGCGAGGTAGCCGGTCACGTCGGACAGCAGCGCGCCGAGGTCGAGCTCCTGGTAGTAGCCGCCGCCCTGGGCGGTCTGCGCGGTGTGCCCGACGAGGGCGACGACGGGCTGGTGGTCGAGCTTGGCGTCGTAGAGGCCGTTGAGGGCGTGCACGGCCCCGGGCCCGCTGGTGACGACGCAGCAGCCGATCGGCGAGCCGCCGTACTTCACGTCGGCGCACGCGGCGAACGCGGCGGTCTCCTCGTGCCTGACCTGCACGAACTCCGCGTCGTCGCGCTCGGGCAGCGCGGTGAAGATGCCGCCGATGCCGTCGCCGGGGTAGCCGTAGTACCGGTGGACACCCCACTCGGCGAGGCGGGCGAGCACGTGCTGGGCAACGTTCTTCGGTCCACTCACACCGGGGGGCTCCCCGGTATGGCCTGCGGCCATGTGAGTGGTCCGGGTCGCCCTGGCGACCCGGATCACTCACCTGGCGACAGCCCTCCAGGCGTCGACCAGCAGCGCGTCGTAGCGGTGCCCGTGGTCGGGCGGCACCGACTGCGCGCGGGCCAGGTCGACCGTCGTCGCCCAGAACGAGATCACCGGGAACCACGGCTGGACGGCCGGGACGTCGAAGCCCGACGGTTCGGCGAGGCGGTCCGGGCGGCGCCAGAGCAGGTCCGGCGACCACCACACCACGGGGTCCGACGGGTGCTGGAGGTAGAGCACGCGGGGCGCGTCCCACGGGCCCGGGACGGCCAGGTCCGCCGCGCGTCCCGCGAACCGCACCGCGCGCCCGCCGTCGACCACGGGCAGCACCTCCGGCGACGACGGGTCGCGGCGGGCGACGAGGTCCGCCCACGGCTCGCTCGCGTGGGGCGGGCCGACCCACAGGACGCCGTCGGTCCGCGCCCGGGCGTCGTCGAGCGTGCCGAACGCGGCCTGGGACCCGAACGACCCCAGCGACTGGCCGTAGACCAGCAGCCGGGGCCGGCGCTCCGGCGGGCGCCGGTCCAGCCGTTCCCGCACCGCGTCGACGAGCGCCCGCGTCTGGTCCTGCGCCGCGGTCCCGTCGAGGAGGTACGACAGGTCGCTGGGCAGGGTCGAGTACTGCACCGCGGCCATCGCGGTGTCGCCGCCGCCGGCCTGCTCGAGGGTGTCGGGCACCTGCGGGTCGACCGCGCCCGTCCCGGTCGGCGTGGCGAGCGCGAGGACGCGCCGGTCGAACCCGCCCGCCCGCTCGATCTCCGCGGCGGCGAGCGCCGCCCGTTGCCGTGGATCGGGCGCGCTCCCGAGGCCCACGTAGACCCGGACCGCGTCCCGTGTCCCGCCGGTGACGAACCGCTGCCCGTCGCGCCCCAGCGTCGCCCACCCGACGAGCGAGGCCGGCGAGCCCGACCGGGTCACGCTCGCCGGCGCGGCAGCGGCCCCGGGCTCGGCGTCGCGCGCACCGAACGCCCGCGCGGTCGCCGCGAGCCCCGCCCACGCCAGACCCCCGACGAGGAACACGGTCGCCCCGGCGACGACCAGGGCGGCGGCACCGCGGCGGCGGAGGCCGAGCCGCCGCACGCCGCGGGTGAGGGCGCGGAACCCCCGGCCCACCGCCACGGCCAGCACCACCACGGCGACCGTCACGGGCAGCGCGAGCAGGAACTCCCCGGTCGACGGCCCGGGCGCGCCGATGAGGGCGGCGGCGTCGCGCTGCCACCCCGCCGCGACGACGAGCGCCGCGCCGAAGCCGAGCAGGGCGAGGAGGGCCACGACCGCTCCGCCACGCCGCCACCCCAGCAACGTCGACAGGAGCGCTCCGAGGCCGTAGCCCAGCGCCGCCACGACCCCGGACACGACGCCCTGCACGATCCCGTCGCGGGGCAGCAGCCCGGGCGCCAGCGCGAGCACGGCGACGACCCCGGCCACGGCGGCCCCGAGCGGGTCGACGGGTCGGGTCATCCCGCGAGCGTCACATGTCGAGCGGCGGCAGCGGGCGCAGCGGCCCGTCGAGCGGCTCCGGCGGGGTGCCGTCCGGGCCGAACGGGGAGCCGCCGAGGTCCTCGCGGTGGTGCGGCTCGAGCCAGGCCGCCGGCTCGGGCCCGAGCGGCACGATCTGGGTCGGGTTGATGCTCGTGTGCACCTGGTAGTAGTGCCGCTTGATGTGGTCGAAGTCGACCGTGTCGCCGAAGCCGGGCGTCTGGAACAGGTCGCGGGCGTAGGGCCAGAGGTGCTCGAACTCCGCGAGCTTCTGCCGGTTGCACTTGAAGTGGCCGTGGTAGACGGCGTCGAAGCGCACCAGCGTGGTGAACAGGCGGATGTCGGCCTCGGTGATGTGGTCGCCGGCGAGGTAGCGCTGGTCCGCGAGGCGCTCGTCGAGCTCGTCGAGGCGGGCGAACAGCGCGGTGAAGGCCTCCTCGTAGCGGCTCTGCTTCGTCGCGAACCCGGCCTTGTAGACGCCGTTGTTGACGTCGTGGAAGACGCCCTCGTTCACGGCGTCGATCTCGGCGCGCAGCTCCTCGGGGTAGAGCGTCGGCGCGCCGGGGCGCGCGAACTTCGCCCACTCGATCCCGAGGTCGATCGTGATCTGTGGGAAGTCGTTGGTGACGAGCAGCCCGGTCGACTCCTCGACGAGCGCCGGCACGCTGACGCCGTTGTCGATGCCGTGCTCCGGGTCCCGCGCGAGGTAGGCCTCCTCGAGGTAGCGGTACCCGAGCACCGGGTCGACGCCGTCCTCGTCGAGCGTGAAGCGCCAGGACCGGTCGTCCTGCAGCGGGTCGACGATCGCCAGCGAGATCGCGTCCTCGAGCCCCATGAGGCGGCGCACGATCAGCGAGCGGTGCGCCCAGGGGCACGCCAGCGACACGACGAGGCGGTAGCGCCCGGCCTCGACGGGCCACTCCGCCGGCCCGAAGGGCTCGGCGACGATCCGGTCGGTGAACTGCGGACCGTGGCGGCGGTAGGAACCGCTGGCGTCGGCGGAGGGCTTGTTGCCCACGGACCCGTCGGTGGGAGTGCTCACGGTTCCCCGGGTGCCCCGCGAACGGGATCGGGCAACGTGACGCTCCTCCGCGACCGCAGGATCCACCATTCCGCGATCAGCAGGTTGACGATCCAGCTCGTCCACACCGAGGCCGTGGCGGCGTGCGGGATCAGCTCGGGGTCGGTCGGGTCGACCAGCGAGAGCAGCACGACGTAGACGACGACCCAGAAGCGGTTGACGACGATCGAGAACGTCAGCGCGACGCTGCGGATCATCCAGGCGCGGTGGTCGGCGAACCGGCGCGCACGGACGGCCCGGTAGCCCGCGACCGAGGTGGCGAGCCAGAGGACGGCGAGGAACGTGTTGCCGACCGACGAGGCGAACCCGGTGCTGCTGACCGGGGCGACCCCCAGCACGACGAGCCCGCCGGGCAGCACGCCGCCGAACAGGTAGACCCGCCCCGACCAGCGGTGCACGCGCGGGTGCCGCCGGCGCAGCCACGGCCAGATCTGCAGGCACGCGGTCACCAGGGCCACCGAGCCGAACATGATGTGCGCCCACAGCAGGGGGTAGTGCAGCGCGTCGTCGGCGCGCACCGGGACCCGCGAGCGCGCCGGGTCGACGCCCAGGTACGCGGGCAGCTCGAGCACGAGGAACACGACGCACACCAGCGCCGTCGCGGCGAGACCGATGCGCACGCGGCGCGGGTCCCGGCGGGGTCGTCGGCGGTCGGTGCGCGGAGCCGTCGTCGTCATGTGCGTAAGCCTTACTCATTGCGCGTAAATCTGTCTACACTGACGTCGTGCGACGATCAGCGCCGTGTCCGATCCCCGCTGGGCCCCCGCCGCGCCCCCGACCTCCCGCCGTCCGTTGACCCGGGCCGCGATCGTCGACGCCGCCGTCGCGCTGGCCGACGCCGAGGGGATCGAGGCGGTGTCGATGCCGCGCCTGGCCCGCACGCTCGGCGCCGCCCCGATGTCGCTGTACCGCCACGTGCCGCACAAGGACGCGCTCGTCGACCTCATGCTCGACGCGGCGATCGGCGACCCCCCGCCGACCGGCGGGCCCTGGCGCGACGCGCTCGCCGCCTGGGCGCGCGCCAACCGCGGCGTGTTCGTCGACCACCCGTGGACGCTGCCGCTGGTCAGCGGGAGCCGGCGGATGGGCCCGGCGGAGTGCGCGTGGGCCGAGGCGGCGCTGCGCGCGGGCGTCGACGCCGGGCTCCCGGTGCCCGACGCGCTCGCGGTGCTGCACGCCGTCAACAGCTACGTCCGCGGCGCGTCGGCCCCGCTCGGCGATCGCGCGCCGCGCTCGGCGGACCTCCACGCCTCCGGACGAGCCGGCGAGTTCCCCCTGCTCACCGCACTGCTCGACACGGCCCCCGAGGACGCGCCGCCGGAGGACCCGTTCGAGGACGGCCTGACGCGCGTGCTCGACGGCGTCGCGGCTCACGTGGACGATCCGGCACGCTCCCAGCCGTGACCATGCTCGTCCGTCCGAGCTTGCCGCTCTCCGATCGACGACGGCGGTCGCGACCGACGCAGGGGTGACCGAACCGACCGAGCACCCAGGAGCACGCCGTGACCCCGACCCCGCCCCGCACCGTCAGCGCCAACATCACCCTCTCCCTCGACGGCTTCGCCGCCGGCCCCGGCGGCGACATGTCGTGGCTGATCCGGACCGCCCTCGACGAGCAGTGCGCGTCCGGGTTCGCCGGCTGGTACCGCGGCGTCGACACCGTCCTGCTCGGCCGCACCAACTACGAAGGCTTCCACGGCTTCTGGCCCGCCGTCGCCGACGACCCGGCCGCCGACCCCCGCAGCCGCGACTTCTCCCGGTGGTTCGACGCCGTCGACAAGGTCGTCCTGTCCCGCACCCTGACGGAGGCGACCTGGGCGAACGCCCGCGTGGCCCGCGACCTCGAGGCGACCGTGAAGGAGCTGCGCGAGACCGCGGGCGGCACGATCGCGGTGTTCTCGAGCATCAGCCTCATCCGCGCCCTGCTCGCCGCCGACCTGCTCGACGAGCTGCGGATCACCCGCGTGCCGGCGGTCCTCGGCGCGGGCGTGCCGTTCTGGGCGGACGGCCTGCCGGGCTCCACCTGGACGGTCGCCCAGCTGCAGACCATCCCGACCGGGGCCGTCGTCACCACCCTCGTGAAGGAGACGTCGTGAGCAGGATCGTGCTGTGCATGTGGATGTCCCTCGACGGGTTCATCGCGGGCCCCGAGGACGGCCCGGACCAGGGGCTCGGGATCGGCGGGGAGCGCCTCCACGACTTCGTGACCTTCTCTGGTGACGACCACCCCTCGACCGCACACAGCCACGACGAGGTCGGGGCCGCCGTGATGGCCGACCTGATGACGAGCGGCGCGGTCCTCACCGGCCGGCGCACCTTCGACCTCGCCGGCGGCTGGGGCGGCGACCACCACGACGGCGTCCCGATCATCGTGCTGACCCGGTCGCCCGGGCCCGCGTCCGGGCTCGTCCGCTACGTCGCCGACGCGCGTGAGGCCGCCGCGGCGGCCCGGGAGGCCGCGGGCGGGAAGGACGTCCTGCTCCACGGCGCCTCGGCGGCCCGCGCGTTCCTGGCGGCCGGGGAGCTCGACGAGATGGCGCTGCAGATCGTGCCGGTGCTGCTCGGGCAGGGGCGCCGGCTGTTCGACGAGCTGCCGCCCGAGATCGTCGAGCTCGAACTGGTGGACAGCATGGACGGACCCGGTCAGGTGCACCTGCGCTACCGCGTGCTGCGGGGTGAGCGGTGATGGCGATCCGGCTGGACACCACGATCTCGCTCGACGGCTTCGTCGCCGGCCCCGACGACGGCCCCGACCACCCGATGGGCCGCGGCGGCTTCCGCCTCTTCGACTGGCTCGACCGCCGCAACGACCCCGGCCCGAGCGGCGAGGTCTACGCCGAGACCCTGGCCACCCGCGCCGTGCTCTCGGGCCGGCGCACCTACGAGCTGGCCGGGCGCTGGGGCGGCGACCACCACGACGGCGTCCCGATCATCGTCCTCACTCACACCGTCCCGGACGAGCCGCCGCCCGGCAGCGTCGTCTACGCCACCGACGTCCGCGACGCCGCGGCCCGGGCCCGCGCGGCGGCCGGGGACGGCGACGTCCTCGTCCACGGGGCGGGCATGGCCCAGGCCCTGCTGCGGGCCGGCGAGCTCGACGAGATGGAGCTGCACGTCGTCCCCGTCCTGCTCGGGCAGGGCCGGCGGCTCTTCGACCACCTCGGCGCAGAGCACACCGAGCTCGAGTTCGTGCGCCGGCTGACGACCCCGGACACCGAGGACCTCGCCCGGCGCGTGACCCACCTCCGCTATCGGATCCGGCGCGCTGTCGATTCCCGCGACCGGTCCGCGACGTCATAGTGAGGGCCCCACCACGGGGCCCACCGAGGAGACGACGACATGGGCCAGTACCTGATCCTGATCTACACCAGCGAGCCGTCGTGGGCCGCGATCGGCGAGGCGGAGGCCGGGGCCGTGACGGCCGCGCACCAGCGCTTCGGCCAGCAGCACGGCGCCGTGCTGCGCGGCGGCGGGTGGCTGCACCCGACGGCGACGGCCACGACGGTGCGCCGGCCCGACGGCCCCGCGCGGGAGGACCTCACCGCGGGGGCGGACGCGCTGGTCACCGACGGTCCCTACGTCGAGACCAAGGAGGCGCTGGCCGGCTACTACGTCATCGAGGTGCCCGACCTCGACACCGCGCTCGCCGTCGCCCGGGACGTCCCCGAGCCGTTCGGCGGCATCGAGGTGCGGCCGCTGCGGCCCACCTCGATGTAGCTCGATGACGAACGTCGCCCCGGCGGTCGGAGCCGCCGTCGCCGACGCGCACCGTCGCGAGTGGGCCTCCGTGCTCGCCGCGACGGTGCGCGTCACGCGCGACATCGACCTCGCCGAGGAGTGCGTGCAGGAGGCCTTCGCCCAGGCGCTCACGGCGTGGCGCGACGGCGTGCCGGCCCGCCCGGGCGCGTGGCTCACGACGGCAGCGCGCCGGCGGGCCCTCGACGTCCACCGGCGGGCGGCGGTGGCGCAGCGGGCGCTGCCGCTGCTGGTGGTGGACGAGGTCGCGCCGGAACCGTGGGGTGGGGCGGGCGGGAGACAACCCGACGACCTCCTCGCCCTGCTGTTCACGTGCTGCCACCCCGCGCTGACCGCGGAGGCGCGCGTGGCGCTGACGCTGCGCCTGCTCGGCGGGCTCTCGACGCCCGAGATCGCGCGCGCGTTCCTGGTCCCCGAGGCGACGATGGCCGCCCGCCTGACCCGCGCCAAGAAGAAGATCGCGGCCGCCGGGGTGCCCTTCCGCGTGCCCGTGCCGCAGGACGTGCCGCGCCGGCTCGCGAGCGTGCTGACCGTCGTCCACCTGGTGCTCACCACCGGGCACGCCGCGCCCACCGGCGCCGCCCTCGTCCGCGACGACCTCCTCGCCCGGGCCCACGACCTCGCGCGCCTGCTGCGCTCGCGCTTCCCCGACGACCCCGACGTCGCGGGCCTGCTGGCCCTGGTCCTGCTCACCGACGCGCGCCGGGCAGCGCGCGTCGACCCCGCGGGCGGCCTCGTCCTGCTCGCCGACCAGGACCGCGGGGCCTGGGACGCCGCGATGATCACCGAGGGACGGGCGCTGGTCCTCGAGGCGCTCACGCTCCGGCCCGTGAGCCGCTACGCCGTGCTCGCCGCGATCGCCGCCGTCCACGCCGACGCCCCCACGTTCGACGACACCGACTGGACGGAGATCGTCGGGCTCTACGACGTCCTCGCCGCGCGCTGGCCCTCCCCCGTCGTCACGCTCAACCGGGCGGTGGCCGTGGGGTTCGCCGACGGGCCCGACGCCGGGCTCGCGGCGCTGGACGCGCTGCGCGACGAGCCGCGCCTCGCGTCCTACGGCTACCTGGCCGCGGCGCGCGGGGAGCTGCTGCGCCGCGCCGGCCGACGCGACGAGGCGCGGACCGCACTCGAGGAGGCCACCCTGCTCACCGCCAACGACGTCGAGCGCGCGCTGCTCGCCGAGCGCCTGGCCTCCCTCGAGGCCTGATCAGCCCGTCACCGCGAACCGCAGGTGCGCCCCGCCCGCCGGGAACACCTCGCCGGCGATCTGGCGCAGGCCCAGCGGGCGGCCCAGCAGCGGCGTCCCGGCGCCGAGGGCGATCGGGGCGACGAACAGGTCGAGCTCGTCGACCTGCCCGGCGTCGACCAGCGCCCGCATGAGGGCCAGCGAGCCCCAGACCAGCACGATCCCGCCGGGCTCGGCGCGCATCGCCCGCAGGCGCGCGACGGCGTCGGGCACGACCTCGGCCGGGGCGTGGTCGCCCCACGGGGCCTCGATCAGCGTGGTCGACGCGACGAGCTTGGGCACGGCGTTGACCAGCGGCGCGACCGGCACCTCCCGGGCGAGGTCGGTGGGCCAGAACCGCACGAACGCCTCGTAGCTGCGCCGGCCGAGGACGACGGTGTCGACCTCGGGGATGAGGGCCTCGTTGAGCTCCATGCTGCGCCGGTCGGTCTCCTCGGGGACACCGGCGAAGATCTCGGTCTCGTCGGTGGGCCCGGCGGCGAACCCGTCCACCGAGATCCACTGCTGCACGACGACACGACGGTTCACCGCAGTCCCTCCAGGAGCCGGCGCAGGGTGGTCCCGAGCTGGTCGAGCCCCGGCTGCTCGACCGGCAGGTGGCCGGCGTCGTCCAGCATGACGACCTCGGTGGGCGCCGCGATGCGCCGCAGGAACCGGATGCTGAGCTCCGGCGGCGTCCACGTGTCGGCCGCGGGGTGGGCGAGCGTGACGGGGCAGACCCGGAAGTCCTCGGGCGCGACGGTGGGCCGCGACGTCATCCACGTCCGCAGGAAGCGCAGCGACACCCGGCCACCACCGCCGCGCGGGTCACGGCACACCAGCGCGGTCAGCTCCGGGTCGGCGGACATCGCCGTCATCCGCGTGAGCCAGCGGACCGGCACGCGAACGGGGTCGGCGATCCGGGCGGCGTCGAGGAGCGTCCGGCCGTGCTCGCCGAGCACGGGCCACCGGGCGGCGGCGCGGCGCACGCGGCGGTCGGACGGGTCGGCGAGGCAGGTCGCGACGACGTGGCGCACGGCCGACCCCACACTGGCCGCCACCTCGTAGGCGAGCATCCCGCCCAGGCTCGCGCCGACGAGGACGACCGGGCGCTGCTGGCCGCGCACGAGGTCGGCGACGCAGGCGATCCAGTCGGACCAGGTCACGGGCCCGCCGACGCGGGTGTCGCCGTAGCCGGGCAGGTCGGGGGCGATCACCTCGGCGCGCCCGTCGACCAGCCGGCCGTACGGCAGGAGCATCGCCCCGTGCCCGCCCGCGCCGTGCAGGAGGATCACGACCGCCGCCGCGTCGGGGGCGGGCAGGCGGTGCAGCCGCACGTCGTGCGCGCCCCACCGCCACCACTCGCCGGTCGTAGCCGGCCCGTCGCGGAGCTCGGGCGGGTAGTGGGCGGTGTAGTCCACAGCCCAGCACCCTACGAACGTGCGAGCATCGGACGATGACCAAGGCGGTCCAGGACATGATGGTCGCGGTCGAGCGCGCCCGGGACGCGTTCGCCGCGGCGCTGCACGCGGGCGACCTCGACGCAGCGCTGGGCATGGTCACCGACGACGTGGCGCTCTCGACGCTGCCGGCGGGCACCGGCGCGCGCGGCGCCGACGCGCTGCGCCGCCACCTGGCCGACGACGTGCTGCCCCACCGTCCTGCCGACCTCGAGATCACCCGCGTCTCGCGGACCACCGACCGCTGGCGGGTCGTCGACGAGCAGCGGGTCGCGTTCACCCACGACCGCGCGATGCCCTGGCTCCTGCCCGGCGCCGCGCCGACGGGGCGGCGCGCCGAGGTGCTCGCGATCACCGTCGTCGCCGTGCGCCGCGAGAAGATCACCGAGTACCGCACGCTGTGGGACCACCACGGCCTGCTCGAGCAGCTCGGCCTCCTGCCCGCCGCGGCCTGACCCGTCACCGGCCCGATCCCGCGGGGAGGTGTCCCGACGACCGATCGGGGGCACAATCGCGGGGCGTCCCCGTCGTCGCGGACCACCCATCACCGGGCAGGCCGACCAGGAGGGCGTCCTCATGAGCGAGAACGAGAGCGGCGACCGGCCCGCGCGGGCCGACCGGGTCCCCAGCGAGGGCACCGTCGCCTCGGAGTCGGAGCACTCGGCGCTGCGGGCGGACATCCGCCGTCTGTCGACGCTGCTCGGGCGCACGGTCGCCGCGCAGCACGGCGACGACATGCTCGAGCTGGTCGAGAAGGTGCGCCGTCTCGTGCGCGAGGTGCCGGAGCGCGGGGACACCGCGATCCGCGACCTGCTCGCCGAGCTCGACCCGGGCACCGCCGCGGTCCTCGGCCGCGCGTTCGCGACCTACTTCCACCTCGCGAACCTCGCCGAGCAGCTCCACCGCAGCCAGGAGCGCGCCGCCGTGCACGCCGAGGGGCGCGGCCCGCTGCACCTGCTCGTCGACCGTCTCGTCAGCGACGCCGACCCCGACGAGCTCGCGACCGCCCTGTCCCGCCTCGAGCTCGAGCCGGTGTTCACCGCGCACCCCACCGAGGCCCAGCGGCAGTCGGTGCTCGGCAAGCTGCGCGCGATCGCGACCGTGCTGGCCGACGAGCTGCCCGAGGAGGTCGCGGAGACCCGGCTGCACCGGCTCGTCGACCTCATCTGGCAGACCGATGAGATCCGCCCCGAGCGCCCGACCGTGCTCGACGAGGCGCGCTCGGTCGCCTACTACCTCGAGCAGCTCGGGCGCCGCACGGTCCCCGAGGTGCTCACCGAGCTCGACGACGAGCTGGCGCGCGTGGGCCTGCGCCTGCCCGAGCACTCGCGGCCGCTGGTGCTCGGGTGCTGGGTCGGCGGCGACCGCGACGGCAACCCGAACGTCACCGCCGACCTCACGCTCGAGACGATGCGGATCTACGGCGAGCGGGGCGTGCGCATCCAGAGCGAGCTGCTCGAGGAGCTCGTCCAGGAGCTGTCGCTCTCGACGCGCCTGGTCGGCGTCAGCGAGGACCTGCGCCGCAGCCTCGCCCGCGACCGCCGGGCCCTCCCCGAGGTCTACGACCGGTTCGTGCGGCTCAACGCCGAGGAGCCCTACCGGCTCAAGTGCTCCTACATCCACGCGCGCCTGGAGAACACCCGCCGCCGCTACGCCGAGGACACGCCCCACCGCCCCGGCCGCGACTACCTCGGCGCCGACGAGTACCTGCGCGACCTCGAGGTCATGGACGTCTCGCTGCGCGGCCACCAGGGCGAGCGGATCGCCGACGGCGGCCTGCGCGACGTCATGCGCAGCGCCAACGCCGTCGGGCTGCACCTCGCGAGCGTCGACGTCCGCGAGCACACGACCTACCACCACACGACGCTGGCGGCGCTGTTCGACCGGGTCGGCGAGCTCGCGACCCCGTACGGCGAGCTCGACCACCACGGGCGCCGCGAGGTGCTCTCCGCCGAGCTCGCCGGGCGCCGCTCGCTCACCCCGCGGCGCGACCGGCCGTTCGACGACTCGGTGACCGAGACCCTCGAGGTCTTCGACTGCATCCGCACCGTGCAGGACACCTACGGCCAGGAGGCCCTGCACACCTACGTCATCTCGATGGCGCAGAACGTCGACGACATCCTCGCCGTCGCCGTGCTCGCGCGGGAGGCGGGGCTGGTCGAGCTGACCGCCGACGGCGCGGTGTCGTCGCTGGACATCGTGCCGCTGTTCGAGACCGCGACCGAGCTCAAGATCTCCGGCGACCTGCTCGACGGGATGCTCTCCGACCCGTCGTACCGGGCGCTCGTCGCCGCCCGGGGCGACGTGCAGGAGATGATGCTGGGCTACTCCGACTCCAACAAGGGCGCCGGGCTGACCACCTCGCAGTGGTCGATCCACCAGGCGCAGCGCCAGCTGCGCGACGTCGCCGCCAAGCACGGGGTGCGGCTGCGCCTGTTCCACGGCCGCGGCGGGTCGGTCGGGCGCGGCGGCGGGCCGGCCGGCGAGGCGATCGCGGCGCAGCCGCACGGCGTGGTCGACGCGGTGATGAAGGTGACCGAGCAGGGCGAGGTCATCTCCGACAAGTACTCGCTGCCCGCGCTGGCCCGGGACAACCTCGAGACCATGCTCTCGGCGGTGCTCGACGCGACGCTGCTGCACCAGACCTCACGGGTGGAGGCGGCGACGCTCAAGCGCTGGGACGAGGCGATGGACGTCATCTCCGACGCCGCCCAGGAGGCCTACGACCAGCTGATCTCCCACGAGAGCCTGCCGGACTTCTTCACCCAGGCCACGCCCGTCGACGAGCTCTCGATGCTCAACGTGGGCTCGCGGCCCGGCAAGCGGCCCGGCGCGGGCGGGCAGACGTCGCTGTCGGACCTGCGCGCGATCCCCTGGGTCTTCGGCTGGACGCAGACCCGGATGATCGTGCCGGGCTGGTTCGGCCTGGGCTCGGGGCTCAAGGCCGCCCACGACGCCGGCTACTCCGAGGTCGTCGACGAGATGCGCGACTGGGCGTTCTTCGCGAACCTCATCTCCAACGTCGAGATGACCCTCGCGAAGACCGACATGCGCATCGCCGGGTTCTACGTCGCCGAGCTCGTCGACCCGGAGCTCCAAGAGGTCTTCGAGATCATCAAGGCCGAGCACGGGGTGACCGAGCGCGAGGTCCTCAAGCTCTCCCCCGGCGGCACGCTGCTCGGCGGCAATCCGCTGCTGCGCCGGACCCTCGACATCCGCGAGGGCTATCTCGAGCCGCTGCACCACCTGCAGGTGCACGCGCTCGCCGAGCGCCGCAAGGTCGACGAGCCCGACCCGGACCTCCAGCGGGCGCTGCTCCTGACGGTCAACGGCATCTCGGCCGGGATGCGCAACACGGGCTGAGACGTGTCCACCGTTCGCCGCCACTGGTAGTCCTTTCGCCGCACTCGCTGGCGCTCCGAGGGTCACGACTCCCACCGTTGGGGGTATCGCGACATCACTCGGACGGAGGAGGCAGTCGGTGGGCGACGACGAAGTGCGCACGGAGACTCCCTGGTCGCCGGACCGGCCGACGACGGCCTCGAAGCGCTCGCTGGTGGCCGTCTCGCACGCGATCGAGGCCGCCGTCCTCGCCGGCCCGGTGGTGTCGCCGACGGTCGTCGTGGCGCTCTTCCAGCACCAGGCGTACTTCGCCCGGGAGTACGCGGTGTACGAGCGGATCGCCGCGGCGGGCGCCGTCGTCGTCCTCGCGTTCGCCGACGGCGAGCACCACGACGTGCCCCCGGGCTGCCAGCTCGTCGTCCTCGACCCGGCCGAGCCCCTGGCCGACGAGTGGACCGTCATCGCCGTCGGCCCGGAGGCCGGCGCGTACCTCGTCGCCACCGACGCCCACAGCATCGACCCGACGGAGTACACGCTCGAGGCCGGGCGGGAGTTCGTCGGGCGCTGGGGCTGGTCGCGGGTGCAGGCCGCCAACGAGCTCGCCCGGATGCGCTCGGCGCTCGGTCCCCGCCTCGACACCGCCGTCGGCTACACGGTCGACGGGCTGCTCGCGCGGGTCATGCCGGCCGGCGGGGCGGCCGCGGCCTCCGGGGGCACGGTCGGCGAGCGCTGGGCCACCCACGCGCTGCACCGGATGATCCAGCGCATGCAGGACGCCCGCGAGGGCACGCGCGTGCTGCGCGCCCAGCTCGTCGACGCGCACGCCGCCGTCGCCGCCCGCAGCGCGGCGAACGTCGACCCGCAGTCGGGGATGACCACCCCCGAGTTCCTCGCCCGCTGGACCAGCACGGGCGGCCCGACCGCGCTGCCGGTCGGCGTGGCCCTGTTCGACGTCGCGGCGCTCGACGACGCCGAGCACCGCCTCGGGCGCCGCGCGGCCTACCACGCGGCCCGGCGCGTCGCGGCAGCCGTGAGCGAGCCGCTGGGCCCGGTCGACGCTGCGGTCCGGCTCTCCGAGCGGGAGTTCGCGATCGTGGTGCCCGGCGCCTCGTCCAAGCACCTGGCGGGCCTCGTCGACGCCGTCGTCGAGCAGCTCGAGCTGTCCTCCGAGGGCTACCCCAACGTGGCGCTCGCCGGGCCGGCCGCCTGGACGGTGACCCTCGCCCGGCCGCTGCCCCTCGACGACCTGCACCTCGCCCTCGGCTCCCCCGACCAGGACGCCACGACCCTGACCGGCGACCCGATCCGGGTGCGCGAGCCCGGCGGCGCGCACGCCGGGTCCCACCACCGCGAGGAGCCCCTCACCGACCGGATGCCCCGCGTGCGCGTGCCCGACGGCGCGACCACGGAACCGCCCGAGGGGGATCTGCCCGGCGCCGAGGACCTGCCCGTCGCGGGGGTGCCGCTCACGCCGCTGGAGCCGGTCGGTGCCGCGCCGTCCGACGAGCCCGCGGCCGACGACGCCCCCGACCACCACGGGCCGCTGTCGGGTCCGTGGCCCGTGCCGAACGGCGCCGATGGTCCGAACGGCGTCTCGCACGGCTCCGACGGCTTCGACCCGTTCGGGGCCGCCGTGCCCTCGCGTCCCGGCGAGCGCCCCCACACCGACGGAGGCGCTCCGGCCGACGACGCCGACGACCGCCCGTCCGGCCCCGTCCGCACGCCCAGCCCCTCCCCGCGAGGCGGGCGACGCCGGCTGACCGGCGGCGAGTCGGCGCTGAGCATGCTCCAGGACCTCCCCCGCCGGCCGCGGCGGGACGGGCTGAACCCCCGACGCGGCGGCCCGGCCGGTGGCCCGGCCGAGGAATCGCCGGGCACCCGGTCCTCGGGTGCCGCCCCCTGGCCGACGTCCCCCGAGTCGGGTCTGCGCGCACCGGGCGACGCCGGCGGCGACCCGCCCCCGACCGCCTCCTGAGGCCGACGGGCACGGTCGCGACCCCCGCCTCCACCGCCGAACGGGTCACCCCGCCCCTCCCTGCGGCAGACGGCACGACCGGACGGGCGACACACGAGCGGGCGGACCACCCGTCGCGGAATCGGTTCAGCTCGGCGCGGGCCGTCGCGCGCCGCTCGTCGGGAGGACGCCCGGACGGCTTCACTGGAGCCGAGTCGGCCCGACCCGGGCGTCGCGTCCGCGGCGCCGCCGGACCGGCGGGAGGAGAACCGGTGACCTACGACGCGGTCAGTGCCTACACGGTGCTGTTCGGGGACGGCGAATCCCCGGCCACCGTCAGCGTGCACGGCTCGGCCGAGGACGCCTGGGGCGCGCTCGACGTCCTCGTGCGCGGGCGCTCCCGCCGCTGGCGCGCCCGCCAGGTGGGGGTGGACGAGGACCGGGTCACCGAGCTCGCCGAGCGCTGGCGTCTCGCCGACCCGGAACGCCGCTACTGGCAGGTCGCCCCGCACCGGCTGCGGGTCACGGTGCCGGCGATCGCCGGGCGCCCGCAGTCCCGCCCCGCGTAGGGCCTACTTGAGGACGCGCGCCTGCTCCACCTCTGCGGCGTCCAGCGCGCGGAACGTCACGCGCAGGCGACCGAGACGGCGCGTCTCCCAGCGGTCGATCGCGGGCAGGAACCCCGCCCGCTCGCAGCCCTTGAGGCTCGCGATGTTGTCGACCCCGACGAACGTGAGGACGTCGCGGGCGCCGAGGTCGCGCGCCTTCTCCGCGATCATCGACATGCCGGCGCTCATGATCCGCCGGCCTTGGTGCCGGGTCGGCGTGAACGCGCCCTCGAGCAGGGCTTCTCCAGGGGCGAGCTCGGGGAAGATGCCGTGGAAGAAGTCGCGGACCTCGGCGTTCTCGTCCGGCCCGAACAGCCACTGCACGTAGCAGGGGTCGTCGTCGGGGTCGACCGCCACGTACGGCGTCCCGATCCCGCGCTCGAGCAGGCGGACCCGCGTGTGGCGCTCCCAGCGCTCCGCCTCGTCGACCTCGGCGTGCTCGTCGAGGATGAGCGGGACGTCGGCCTCGGTGAGCTTCCGGACCGAGATCGGGATCTTCGCGACGGGGGTCTCGTGGGGCGCCGTCAGGTCGCGCTTGAGCCCGTAGGCGTGCGTCGACGACGACACCCGCTTGCTCAGCCGCTTGGCGGTCTCCTTGTAGGTGCCCGACTCGACGGTGTACTTCGCCGCCCTGGCGTACCGCGCCGCCGTGGCACCGACCTCCTGCACATCCACTGCGTGTCCCTCCCGCGAAATGTGGGGGCGGACCCTACCCCCTCGACGGGGTTGCCCACCGGACACGGGGCGTCATGCCGACCAGGCTCGTGACCAGCTCAGACGCCGGGCACCGGGCCCGGCTCCCGGTCCTGGAGGTGGGTCATGGACATGCCGTCGACGGTGCGCCGCCACCTCCGCGAGGTGGTCTCGGCGCTGCGGGTGCTCGCCACGGTGCTCGGCACCCTGCTGCTCGCCGCGCTGCCCACCGGTCGCGTCCGCGCCCCGGAGCCCACGACCCCGGTCGCCGACGCGCGCTCGCTCGTCGTCCTGGTGCACGGCTTCGGGGCCGGCCCCGACTGCTGGGACGCCGTGGCCGCCGCGCTGGGCGGGCCGGGCGTCGCCGTCGTCACCCACCGCTACACCTGGACCGCGGGCGTCGACACGCTCGGCGCAGCCCTGGCCGACGAGGTCGAGGACCTCGCCCGCCGCAGCGGCGCCCGGTCGGTGACGCTGGTCGGGCACAGCCTCGGCGGGGTCATCGTCGCGGCGGGCCTGGCCGGCGGGCGCCTCGGCGGGATCGTCACCCGCGTCGTCACCGTCGCCGCCCCGCTGCGCGGCACCCGGTGGGCGCGCCTCTTCCCCGTCGGCGCCGTCCGCGACCTGCGCGCCGGCTCCCCCGTCCTGCGCGCGCTCGCCGACGTCCCCGCGACGGCGGGCGTCCCCTGGACCACGGTGGCCTCGCGGGCCGACGTCGTCGTCACCCCCGCCGCCGCGACCCTCGAGGACACCGACACGGTCGTCCTCGACGGCATCGGGCACTGCGCGCTGCTCCGCGACGCGGACGTCATCGCCCGCGTCGCGGGCCTCACCCGCCCCGTCCGCCGCACCCGCGCGACGGTCATCCCCGCCCGCCCGGTGCCGGCGCGCCCGGCCCTCACCCTCGTCGCCTAGAGGATCGCCGGAGCCCGGAGATCAGGGGCGACGTCACGCACGTCGGCACGCCGAGCGGGTGCACCACGTCGCCCCTGATCTCCCGACTGGCGCCGACCCGGCTCACCGCACGGCGCCCGCTCGTCCGCCGGGGCGCACACGCTCGCCCGTCCGCGCACGCCCCCGGACGAACGAACGGCGCTGTCGCTGCTTCGGAAGCAGCGAGAGCGCCGTTCGTTCGCCCAGGGCCGATCAGGCCAGCGCGCGGTCCGTCGGGTTGATCGGGCGCGGGAGGACGTCGCGGCCCGTGAGGAACGCGTCGACGCCGGCGGCGGCCGAGCGGCCCTCGGCGATCGCCCAGACGATCAGCGACTGCCCGCGTCCCGCGTCGCCCGCGGCGAAGACGCCGGGCACCGAGGACTGGTAGTCGTCGCCGCGCCGGACGTTGCCGCGGTCGTCGTACTCGACGCCGAGGCTGTCGAGCAGGCCCTCCTTCTGCGGGCCGAGGAAGCCCATCGCGAGGAAGACGAAGTCGGCCGGGATCTCGCGCTCGCTGCCCTCGACCGGCACGAACCTCCCGTCGACGCGCTCGACGTCGACGAGGCGCAGTGCGCGCAGGTTGCCGTGCTCGTCGCCGAGGAACTCGTCGGTGTTGACCGAGAACAGCCGCTCGCCGCCCTCCTCGTGGGCCGAGGAGATCCGGAAGATCATCGGGTAGGTCGGCCAGGGGTTGGTGCCCGGGCGCTCCGATGGCGGGATCGGCATGATCTCGAGCTGGGTCACCGACTTCGCACCCTGGCGGTGGGCGGTCCCGACGCAGTCGGCGCCGGTGTCGCCGCCGCCGATGACGACGACGTCCTTGCCGGCGACGTCGATGTAGGAGCGCTCGTAGTCGCCCTGCTGCACCTTGTTCGACGGCGGCAGGTACTCCATCGCCTGGTGGATCCCGGCGTGCTCTCGGCCGGTGATCGGCAGGTCGCGCCAGGCCGTGGCGCCGACGGAGAGGACGACGGCGTCGTGGTCGGCGCGCAGCTTCTCGACCGACAGGTCGGTGGCGGCGGGGCCGCCGACCTCGACGCCCGCGAAGAACCGCGTCCCCTCGGCCACCATCTGCTCGAGACGGCGGTCGAGGCGCTTCTTCTCCATCTTGAACTCGGGGATGCCGTAGCGCAGCAGGCCGCCGATGCGGTCGGCGCGCTCGTAGACGGTGACGTCGTGACCGGCGCGCGTGAGCTGCTGGGCGGCGGCGAGACCCGCGGGCCCCGACCCGACGACGGCGACCGACTTGCCGGTCTTCGTCTCGGGCAGCACAGGGCGCACGAAGCCCTCGTCCCAGGCGCGGTCGATGATCTCGATCTCGACCTGCTTGATCGTCACCGGGTCGGAGTTGATCCCGAGCACGCACGCGGACTCGCACGGCGCCGGGCACAGCGTCCCGGTGAACTCCGGGAAGTTGTTGGTCGCGTGCAGCCGCTCGATGGCCTCGGCCCAGTCGTCGCGCCACACCAGGTCGTTCCACTCGGGGATCATGTTCCCGAGCGGGCAGCCCTGGTGGCAGAACGGGATGCCGCAGTCCATGCAGCGCCCGGCCTGCTTGCGCAGGGTCGCCGGGTTGAACTCCTCGTAGACCTCGTGCCAGTCACGGATCCGGATGTCGACGGGCCGCCGGCGCGGGAGCTCCCGTCCGGTGGTCATGAAACCGCGAGGGTCAGCCACGAGCTGCCTCCATGATCGCTTCGTTCACGTCGCGGCCGTTGCGCTCGGCGTCGGCGGTCGCCTGCAGCACCCGCTTGAAGTCGGTGGGCATCACCTTGGTGAACCGCGGCAGGGCGGCGTCCCAGTCGGTGAGCAGGTCGTGCGCCACGGCCGAGTCGGTGGCGGCGTAGTGCCGCTCCACGAACGACCGGAGCTCCTCGACGTCGTCCGGTCCGACGACCTCGAGCTCGACCATCTGGTGGTTGACCCGGCTCTCCTGCAGGTCGAGCACGTAGGCGACGCCGCCGGACATGCCCGCGGCGAAGTTGCGCCCGGTCGTGCCGAGGATGACCGCGCGGCCGCCGGTCATGTACTCGCAGCCGTGGTCGCCGACGCCCTCGACGACGGCCAGCGCGCCGGAGTTGCGGACGCAGAAGCGCTCGCCGACCTTGCCGCGCAGGAACACCTCGCCGGCGGTGGCGCCGTAGAGGATGACGTTGCCGGCGACGATGTTCTGCTCGGCGACGAACGCGGCCTGCGGGTGCGGGCGCACCGAGAGCCGCCCGCCGGACAGACCCTTGCCGAAGTAGTCGTTGGTGTCGCCGATGAGCCGCATCGTGATGCCGTGCGGGAGGAAGGCGCCGAACGACTGGCCGCCGGACCCGGTGAACGTGATGTCGATGGTGTCGTCGGGCAGGCCCTTGCCGCCCCAGCGCCGGGTGACCTCGGAGCCGAGCATCGTGCCGACGGTGCGGTTGACGTTGCGCACCGGCAGCTCGAGGCGGACGGGGGTGCCGTCGGCGATCGCGCCCTCGGCGAGCTGGATCAGCGTGTGGTCCAGCGCCTTCTCCAGGCCGTGGTCCTGCGGCTTGGTCTGGTGCAGCGCCTGGCCCGCGAAGTTCGCCGGCGGGTCGGGGCGGTGCAGGACCGGGGAGAGGTCGAGGCCCTCGGCCTTCCAGTGGGACTCGGCGGCGCGGGTGTCGAGGACCTCGGTGCGCCCGATGGCCTCCTCGATCGACCGGAAGCCGAGCGCCGCGAGGTGCTCGCGGACCTCCTGGGCGATGAACTCCATGAAGGCGACGACGTACTCGGCCTTGCCGTCGAACTTCTGGCGCAGCACGGGGTTCTGGGTCGCGACGCCGACCGGACAGGTGTCGAGGTGACAGACCCGCATCATGATGCAGCCGCTGACCACGAGCGGGGCGGTCGCGAAGCCGAACTCCTCGGCGCCCAGCAGGGCGGCGATGACGACGTCGCGGCCGGTCTTGAGCTGGCCGTCGGTCTGCACGACGATCCGGTCGCGCAGGCCGTTGGCCAGCAGCGTCTGCTGGGTCTCGGCGAGCCCGAGCTCCCACGGACCACCCGCGTGCTTGATCGAGCTCAGCGGCGAGGCGCCAGTGCCGCCGTCGTGCCCGGAGATCAGGACGACGTCGGCGTGGGCCTTCGCCACGCCCGCCGCGACCGTGCCGACCCCGACCTGCGAGACGAGCTTGACGTGCACGCGCGCCCGCGGGTTGGCGTTCTTGAGGTCGTGGATGAGCTGGGCGATGTCCTCGATCGAGTAGATGTCGTGGTGCGGCGGCGGCGAGATGAGGCCGACCCCGGGCGTGGAGTACCGGGTCTTCGCGATCCACGGGTAGACCTTGTGGCCGGGCAGCTGGCCGCCCTCGCCGGGCTTGGCGCCCTGGGCGATCTTGATCTGGAGGTCGTCGGAGTTGACGAGGTACTCGCTCGTCACCCCGAAGCGCCCGGACGCGACCTGCTTGACCGCCGAGCGGCGCGAGTCGCCGTTGGCGTCGCGGGTGAAGCGGTCCGGGTCCTCGCCGCCCTCGCCGGTGTTGGAGCGCCCGCCGAGGCGGTTCATGGCGATGGCCAGCACCTCGTGCATCTCCTGCGAGATCGACCCGTAGGAGATGGCGCCGGTGTTGAACCGCTTGACGATCTCGGAGACCGGCTCGACCTCGTCGATCGGCACGGGCGTCCGGCCGGTGTCGGCGTCGGACTTGAACCCGAACAGCCCCCGGAGCGTCAGCAGCCGCGAGCTCTGCTCGTCGACGGCGCTCGTGTACTCCTTGAACGTGTCGTAGTTCTGCGTGCGCGTGGAGTGCTGCAGCTTGAACACCGTGTGCGGGTTGAAGACGTGCAGCTCGCCCTCGCGGCGCCACTGGTACTCGCCGCCGACCGCGAGCTCGCGGTGGTCGGCCTTGACGCCGTCCGCGGGCCAGGCCTGGCGGTGGCGCAGGGCGACCTCCTCGGCGAGGACGTCGTAGCCCACGCCGCCGAGCCGCGAGGTGGTGCCGGCGAAGCAGTCGTCGACGACCTCGGTGCCGAGACCGATCGCCTCGAACACCTGGGCGCCCATGTACGACGCGACCGTCGAGATGCCCATCTTGCTCATGACCTTGCGGACGCCCTTGGCCAGCGCCTCGACCACGTTGCGGGTCGCCGTGCCGGAGGTGACGCCGGTGATGATGCCGCGGTCGATGAGGTCGTCGACCGTGTCGAGCGCGAGGTACGGGTTGACCGCGCTCGCGCCGTAGCCCAGCAGCAGCGAGACGTGGTGGGTCTCGCGGACGTCGCCGGCCTCGACGACGAGGTCGACCCGGGTGCGGGTCTTCTCGCGCACGAGGTGGTGGTGCACGGCGCCGGTGAGCAGCAGCGACGGGATCGGCGCGTGCTCGGCGTCGGAGTTGCGGTCGGACAGGATGATGATGCGCGCGCCGTCGGCGACCGCCGTCCCGACCTCCTCGCGGATCTCCGCGAGCCGGGTGCGCAGCGCGTCGCCGCCGCCGGCGTGGTGGTAGAGCCCCGAGACCACGTACGGCGCGAACCCGGGCAGGTCGCCGTCGTCGTTGATCCCGACGATCTGGGCGAGCTCGTCGTCGTCGAGCACCGGCAGCGGCAGCACCACGCGCCGCGCGGAGGCCGGCGAGGCGTCGAGCAGGTTGGTCTCCGAGCCCAGGTGCACCTGCAGCGAGGTGACGAGCTCCTCGCGGTAGGCGTCCAGCGGCGGGTTGGTGACCTGCGCGAAGAGCTGCACGAAGTAGTCGAACAGCACCCGGCTGCGGGAGGAGAACGGCGCCAGCGGCGCGTCGTTGCCCATCGAGCCGGTGGCCTCGGCGCCGGTGGTCGCCATCGGGCGCAGCAGCAGCGAGACCTCCTCGCCGGTGTAGCCGAAGGACTGCTGGCGGCGCACGAGGGTGTCGTGCTTGAACGCGATGCGCTCGCGGACGGGCAGGTCGGCGAGCTCGACCATGCCGGCGTGCAGCCACTCGTCGTACGGGTGCTCGGCGGCGAGCTCGCCCTTGATCTCGTCGTCGTCGACGATGCGCCGCCCGACGGTGTCGACGAGGAACATGCGGCCGGGCTCGAGGCGGCCCTTGCGCACGATCGTGGTCGGGTCGATGTCGAGCACGCCGACCTCGGAGCCGAGCACGACGAGGCCGTCCTCGGTGACCCAGTAGCGCGCCGGGCGCAGGCCGTTGCGGTCGAGCACCGCGCCGATCACCGAGCCGTCGGTGAACGCGGCGAGCGCCGGGCCGTCCCAGGCCTCCATCAGCGTGGAGTGGTAGCGGTAGAAGGCCCGGCGGGCCGGGTCCATCTCGGTGTGGTTCTCCCACGCCTCCGGGATCATCATCAGCACCGCGTGCGGCAGCGTGCGTCCGCCGAGGTGCAGCAGCTCGAGCACCTCGTCGAAGGTCGCCGAGTCGCTGGCGTCCGGCGTGACGATCGGGAACAGGCGGTCGAGCTCGGCCTCGCCGAAGGCGCCGGTGGCGAGCATCGACTCGCGCGCGGCCATCCAGTTCCGGTTGCCGCGCAGCGTGTTGATCTCGCCGTTGTGCGCGAGGTAGCGGTACGGGTGCGCGAGGCTCCACGCCGGGAACGTGTTCGTGGAGAAGCGGCTGTGCACCAGCGCGATCGAGCTGGTCGTGCGCTCGTCGCCGAGGTCGGCGAAGAACGGCTCGACCTGCGGCTCGGCGAGCATGCCCTTGTAGACGACGGTGCGCCCGGACAGGCTCGGGAAGTAGGTCTCGACGCCCGCCGCGCGGGTCTCGTGCTCGACGCGCTTGCGGACGGCGAAGGCGCGGCGCTCGAGCGTCATCACGATGCCCGCGTCGTCGTCCCCCGCGTTCGGCGTGTCGACCACGTGGTGCACGGCGGCGGGCAGGCCCAGGAAGAGCTGGCGGAACCGCGGCATGACCTCGCGGGCGGTCTGCCCGATGCCGGCGCCGTCGGGGTCGACGGGCAGCTCGCGCCAGGCGAGGACGTCGAGGCCCTCCTCGGCGGCGATGCGCGCGACGATCTCCTCGACGACGGCCGGGTCGGCGTCCGCGGGCAGGAAGGCGTTGCCGACGGCGTAGCGACCGGCCTCCGGCAGCTCGAGCCCGGCCTCGGCCAGGACCGGGCGGTAGAGCCCGTCCGGGACCTGCAGGAGGATGCCGGCGCCGTCACCGGTCTCCGGCTCGGCGCCGCGGGCGCCGCGGTGCTCGAGGTTCAGCAGTGCGGTGAGGCCGCGGGTGACCGTGCGGTGGTCGCGGCGCCCGGCGATGTCGGCCACGAAGGCGACGCCGCAGGCGTCGTGCTCGTACGCCGGGTCGTAGAGGCCCTCGCTCTGGCGGTTCTCCACGTTCGCCTCCGATCGTCGCTTCCGCGCAGGTGGTGGTGGTGCCGGGGTCCGGCGTGGTGGTCGTGGGTCCTCCGGAGCGCTGTGGCGCTCGTCGGAGGGAGAGGCCCCGGCGCACCGGTCGTGGTGTCCGTGGTGGACGACCGGAGGGGCAATGCGACGTTAACCTCCGCGCCCGTCGCAGCGCACCAAGCGGCCGCGTCCGAAAGAGTGCTGATCGCCATAGCGCAGCAACCCGGATCGGACACGAATCGTGGTCGGCCGGAGGAGGTGTCCCTCGCCGTTGAGGGGGTATCCGGCTCAGTGCCTCGAACGTCTGTTCGAAGCACCTCCGGTATCACCGTACGGGTCGCGGCCGGGCAGGCCGGCCGCGGCGACGTCGCCCGACGAGCGAGGAGTGCTCATGACCGATCCCGACACGCCGACCAGTCTGACCGACGACACACCGTCGGGCCAAGAGCCCGCTACCGCAGGGTACGACGGCGACAGCGGCGCGGCGCCCGATCCGCACGCGGTGAAGACCCCCGGCGACGACTCCCCCGCGGCGAAGGACAACTCGGCCTGGGTCACCGGTGACGAGCCCATGACCGGACCCCAGGCCAGTTACCTGGAGACCCTCGCCCACCAGGCCGGAGAGGCTCCGCCGTCCGGCCTCACCAAGGCCCAGGCGTCCGACGAGATCGAGCGGCTCCAGGGTTCGGTGACTCCCGGTGAGGGATCGTCCGGGTCCGGAGAGGGCGACTCCCCCGACCTCTCCCGCCAGGAGCGCCCGACCACCGAATGGGTGACGGGCGACGAGCCCATGACCGGGCCCCAGGCGAGCTATCTCGAAACGCTGTCGCAACAGGCGGGCGTCGAGCCGCCGACCGGGCTGACCAAGTCGCAGGCGTCGCGGGCGATCGACGACCTGCGCCAGAAGGCCGGTTCGTGAGGGAGGTCGACCCGGCCCCCGAACACGACGGCACGGCACTCGACCGGGACGACCTCGCGCGCCGCTACGCCTATCCCCCGGACCCCGGCCGCCCCTGGGTGCGGGTGAATTTCGTCGCCAGCGCGGACGGTGCCGTGGCCGTCGGCGGCCTGTCCACCGGCCTGCACGCGCCCGGCGACCGCGAGGTGTTCGGGGTGCTGCGCGAGCTCGCCGACGTCGTGCTCGTCGGGGCGGGCACGGCGCGCGCCGAGCGCTACCGCGGCGCGCGCACCACCCCCGAGCGCCGCGAGCGCCGGCGGGCCCGCGGCCAGGCGGCGGTCCCGCCGATCGCCGTCGTCAGCACCCGCGGCGACCTCGACCCCGGCGCGGGCCTGTTCACCGACACCTCGGTGCCGCCGCTGGTGCTCGTCGCCGCGGCGCACGCCGACGACGCCCGGGCGCGGCTGGGCGGCGCCGGGGTGGACGGCGAGGTGGTCGCCGCCAGCGGTGACGACCCCGGCGCCACCGACCCCGACGCCGTGCTCGCCGCCCTCGCCGCGCGGGGTCTGCACCGCGTGCTCTGCGAGGGCGGCCCGGCGCTGTTCGGCGCGCTGCTCGCCGCCGGCCGGGTCGACGAGCTCTGTCTGAGCCTCGCGCCCCAGCTCGCCGGCGGGGGGATCGACCGGATCGTCGCCGGGCCCGCCCTCGACGACCCGCGGCCCCTGCACCTCGCGGACGTGCTCCGGCACGGGGACGGGCTGCTCCTGCGGTACCTCATTACTCCTTTCGAGTGACACCGCATGACGTTCCGGCGCCTGCGGTGTCTCACGGGTACCGGGTCGGCAACCGGCCCGCCCGGCCACCAGTCCGAGACGCCAGCGCACCCAGGAGCGCCACACCATGACGCAGAGCCCCAGCACCGCCACCGGCTCCGAGGCCGCAGCCGTGTCGAGCGGACGGACCGGGGGTGCGACCCCGGCCCGCCTCGCCGACGACACGGGGCAGGGCAAGACCACCATCGCCTCCGGCGTGGTCCAGAAGATCGCCGGCATCGCCGCCCGCGACGTCTCCGGCGTGTACTCGATGGGCGGGGGCGTCTCGCGCGCCTTCGGCGCCATCCGCGAGCGCATCCCCGGCGGCAGCGGCACCTCGCAGGCCGCCGGCGTCCAGGTCGAGGTCGGCGAGAAGCAGGCCGCGATCGACCTCGACATCGTCGTCGAGTACGGCGCCGGCATCGTCGAGCTCGCCCGCGCCGTGCGCCGCAACGTCATCGCCGCCGTCGAGCAGATGACCGGCCTCGAGGTGATCGAGGTCAACATCGCCGTCAACGACATCCACATGCCGGGCGACGACGACGACAACGGCGAGGCGGCGCCCAGCCAGCCGTCGACGCGCGTCGAGTGAGCACGCCCGACCACGCCGCGCGGGTGTCGGCGGCCCATCCGCCCGGGGCCGCCGTGGCCCCGGGGTCCCCGGAGGCCCCGGGACTCGGCCCGCTGCCCGAACGGATCGCCGAGGCGCTGCTCGCCCACCCCGCGGTGGCGGCGCTCTCCGGCGGCCCGTTCGGCACGCTGGCGACCTACCTGCCGGGTCGCCGGCTGCCCGGCATCGTGCTCGGCGACGCCGGGGAGCCCGACCGGATCGCCGTCGTCCTGCGCTTCGGCGCCCCGGTGACCGCGACGGCCGCCGAGCTGCGGCGGATCGTCGCGGGCGCCTCGGGCAACCGGCGGGTCGACGTCACCGTCACCGACCTGGAGCTGCCGTCGTCGGAGACGTCGCATGACCGGTGACGCACGGGCCGCCCTGCGGGCGTTCGTCCGTGCGCACCACCCCGACGTCGGCGGCGACCCGGTCGCCTTCCGGGAGGGGCTGGCGACCCACCGGGCCGCCACCCGGTACCCGGCCCCGGACGACCCGCGGTTCGACGCGCCGATCGTGGTCGTCCCCGACGGCCGCATCGCCCGCCTCGGGCGGTTCGGGCGTCGCCTGGCCCGCCGGTACGACCCGCGCCGCGGGACCGCCCGCGTGCTGTAGGACTTCCGGCCCCGCCGACCCGTGCGGGGCCTGCACATCGTGGAGGTAGTGGTCATGAGCGCCACCCGCGCCGGCATGTTCGTCGGCCTCATCCTGGGCGTGGCGGCCGCCGCCGGCGGTCTCCAGGGCTTCTTCATCGCCCTGGTCCTCGGCGTCCTGGGCTTCGTCGTCGGGCGCGTGCTCGACGGCGAGCTCGACGTCAACCAGTTCGTCGGGCGCGGCCGCGACAAATGAGCACCCCGACCGACGTCACCGTGCCGACCGGGGTGCCCGTCCCGGAGAGCGCCGACGAGACCGACGAGGCCGCCGAGCGCGGCCGCCTCGACGTCTCGCTCTCCGTGGTCCGCAAGATCGCGGAGTACGCCGCGGACCGCACCCCGGGCACGGTGCGCACCCAGCGCCGGCTGGCCGGGCTGGACCTCGGCGAGTCCGGGACCAGCGCCAAGGTCTCGGGCTACGGCGAGCAGGTCGACCTGCGCCTCGAGGTCCCGCTGGCCTACCCGGCGCGGATCGCCGACAGCGCCGCCGCCGTGCGCGACGCCGTCCGCGAGCGCGTGCAGGAGCTGACGCCCTACCGCGTGCGCTCGCTCGACATCGGCGTCTCCGCGCTGACCGACCCCGCTCTGCGGGCGCCCTCCCGGGCCCCCGCCTCCCGGACGGAGTGAGAAGTGCGCCTGCTCCTGCGCGTGCTCGCGCCGCTGTTCGGCCTCCTGCTGGCCGTGGTCGGCCTCGCCCTGCTGGTCGAGACGGTCACGGCCTGGATCGCGCCCGCCTCGAGCCCGCTCGTCGTGCCGTGGCCGGCCTGGCGCACGGCCGTCGAGGGCCTGACCTGGCAGTCCGGGTCGGTCCGCGCCACCGCGATCGCCGTGGGCGTGATCGGGCTGTTCGTGCTGGTCCTGGGCCTGGTGGCCCGCCGCCACGACGTCTTCCTCGCCGACCCGGTTCCCGAGGTCACGGTCACCACCTCGCCCCGCTCGCTGGCACGCGCCGTGGGCCACGAGGTCCGGTCGCACGACGACGTCGTCTCGGCGTCGGTGGTCGCCTCGTCCTCGAAGATCACCGTCAAGGCGGCGACGCTCGACCCCGCCGAGGGGGTCCGCGAGGCCGTGCGCGAGCGGGTCGCCGAGATGCTCGTCCGGCTCCCGCTGGCCCGCCGGCCGCGCGTGTCGGTGTCCGTCACCACCACCAAGGGGGTCAAGTGAGCCGCCGCTCCCGCAAGGCCGTCGCCCGCTCCGCCGGGGGCGACCGGACGCTCACCACGATCCTGGGCCTCGTCCTGGTCGCCGCGTCGGTGCTCGTGCTGCTCGTGGGGTACGGCGTGTTCGGCGCCAACCGCGCCCAGCGCCCGGTGATCGACCCGATCGCCGTGCTCTGGGTGGTGACCCACGCGAGCGCCACCCGCTGGATCGCCATCGGCGTCGGCGTCCTGCTCTTCGTCATCGGTCTCTGGTGGACGCTGCGCTCCCTGCGCCCCGAGCCGCGGCCCGACGTGTCGCTCTCCGAGCTGCCGGGCGAGCGGCTGACCGTCGAGCACGCCGCGATCTGCGACGCCGTGCGCCACGACGCCGAGACGATCAACGGCGTGAGCCGGGCGCGCGTGCGGCTCGTCGGGAACCCGGAGAAGCCGGCCCTGCGGATCGCGCTGACCCTGGTCGAGGGCACCGACGTCCGCGACGTGTGGGCCGAGCTCGACGGACGGGTCCTCGCCCGCGCCCGCGAGGCGTTCGCCGTGTCCGCCCTGCCCACGGCCGTGCGCCTGGAGCTCGACGCCAGCTCGGCGCCGACGCCGGCGCGGGTGGAGTAGCTACCTGGCGGTCAGCACCTCCGCCAGGTCGAACCGCACCGGCCGGTCGAGCTGTTCGAAGGTGCACGACGCCGGGTCGCGGTCCGGCCGCCACCGCTTGAACTGCGCGGTGTGCCGGAAGCGCACGCCTTCCATGTGGTCGTACTTGACCTCGACGACGAGCTCCGGGCGCAGCGGCACGAAGGACAGGTCCTTCTGCGCGTTCCACCGGCTGTGCTCGGCCTCGCGGGGCGTGCGGGTGCCCTCCTCCTGCGCCGCCCAGGCCCACGGGTGGCCCTCGAACGAGGTGACCAGCGGCTGGAGCTCGGCGAACAGCTCCTTGCGCTTCGCCATCGGGAACGCGCCGATCACGCCGATGCTCTGCAGCGACCCGTCCTCGGTGTAGAGCCCGAGCAGCAGCGAGCCCAGCGCGTCGGGACCCGACTTGTGGACCCGGTAGCCCGCCACGACGCAGTCGGCGGTGCGCTCGTGCTTGATCTTGCTCATGACCCGCTTGTCGGGCTGGTAGGTCAGGTCCGCCTTCTTGGCGATGAGCCCGTCGAGCCCGGCGCCCTCGAACTGCTCGAACCAGCCGCGGGCGGTGTCGAGGTCCTCGGTCATCGGCGTCAGGTGCACGTCGGGGCGCTCGAGCCCGCCGACGACCTCGGCCAGCCGGGCGCGCCGCTCGGTGAAGGGCAGGCCGGTGAGGTCGTCGTCGCCGAGGGCCAGGAGGTCGAACGCGACGAAGTGGGCCGGGGTCTCGACGGACAGCTTCTTCACCCGCGAGGCGGCCGGGTGCACCCGCTGCAGCAGCGCCTCGAAGTCCAGGCCGGTGCCCTCGGCGTCCACGACGACGATCTCGCCGTCGATGACGCAGCGCGGCGGGAGCGCCGCCCGGAACGCCTCGACGAGCTCCGGGAAGTAGCGGGTCATCGGCTTCTCGTTGCGGCTGCCGATCTCGACCTCGTCGCCGTCGCGGAAGACCACCGACCGGAAGCCGTCCCACTTCGGCTCGTAGTGTTGCCCGGCGGGGATCTCCGGGACGGCCTTGGCCAGCATCGGGGCGACGGGCGGCATCACGGGCAGGTCCACGTCGGTATCTTCCCGCCCCCTCACGGCGACGCCACCCGTGGCCGTCAGACTCGCGGGTGGGACCCACCGGAAGATCGTCACGAATCAGGAGCAGCGCGCGTGCCCCGACCCGTCAGAGCGGCCCTGGTGCTCGTTCTGGGCGCCGCCCTCCTGGGCGCCTGCGCGGTGGGGCCGTCGCAGCGGCCGCCGGTGGCCACCGTCGTCGACGAGCCGCCGACGTCGGAGCCCGCGCCGGAGGGCTCGGCGCCGGGGCCCGCGCCGGGGCTGCTCCCGCCGCTGGTCCCCGCGCCGGGGGCGGGCGCCGGGTTCACCGACTGCACCGCCGAGATCCGGGCCACCGTCGCACCCGCCGAGCTCGGGGGCCGCGACCTGCGCTTCGGCTGCCAGAGCGTCCCGGTCGGCGGGGGCGGGTCGTCGCGCGCGGAGGTCGGGGTGCTGCAGGTCAGCATCGGCCCGCTGCCGCCCGGCGGGCCGGTCCCGATCGCCGTGGTGGGCGAGGCCGGCGGCCCGAGCGGCAGCGACCGCGCGATCCGGCTCGCCGCGACGGCCCCCGAGCCGCTGCTCGCGGGCACCGCGCTCTACGGCGTCGACCTGCGCGGCACCGGCAACTCCGAGCCGGTCGACTGCATCACGCCCTCGACGCGGGAGGCGCTGGTCGACGCCGACCCGGTCGCCGCCGACCCGGTGGCGCTCGCCGGGCTGCGCGACGCCGCCGCGACCGCGGCCCGGACGTGCACGCAGGTGCTCGAGAACGCCCTCACCGACTTCCGCACGGCGGTCGACGCCGACGACCTCGAGGAGGTCCGCGCGTCGCTCGGCGTCGAGAAGATGCACGTCGTGGGCGTCGGCGAGGGCGCCGGGGTGACCGCGACGTGGGTGCGCCGGCACCCCACGGCGGTGGGCCGCACGGTGCTCGACGGGGTCCCGGACGCGACGACGTCGTTCTCCCAGCGCGCCCGGGAACGGGCGAGCGCGGCCCGCGAGGCGCTGGGCGCGTTCGCCGCCGACTGCACCGCACGCCCGGAGTGCCCGCTCGGCCCCGACCCGGCGGGCGCGGTCGCCGGCATCCTCACCAACCTGCACGCCGCGCCCCTGTCCGGGCCGGCCGGGCGGCGGGTCACCGACGGCACCGCCACCCGCGCGCTGGTCACCGGGCTCGGCGAGCCCGCGCGCTGGCCCGCGCTCGCCACCGCGATCGCGGCGGCCGGCCAGGGGGACCCGAAGGGCGTGCTCGACCTCCTCGCGCCGGAGGAGGCCGACGGCGGCGGGTTCGACGCCGGCATCCTGCTGACCTGCAACGACACCCTCGAGCGCCCCACGCTCGACCAGGTCGCCCGCGACGCGGGCCAGGCCCGGGCCGCCGACCCGGTGTTCGGGGCGTACTTCGCGCACGACGCGCTGCTGTGCAGCTCGTGGCCCGTGCCGACCGAGATCGCGCCCCCGAGCGCCGCCACCGGCCCGCCATCGCTCGTGCTCGGCACCCGCGGCGACCCGATCACCCCGCTGCCGGGCAGCGAGCGCGCCGCGGCCCAGCTGGGGTCGGCGAGCCTCGTGACCTGGCTCGGCGCCGGTCACGGCGCCTTCCCTGCCACCCCGTGCGTCCGCACGGCCGTCGCGGGCTACCTGCGCGACGGGACCCTGCCGCAGCAGGGCACGGTGTGCCCGCCGTGACCCCCGCCGTGATCTTTGTCCGGTGCGTCCGGAGAGCCCCGCACGACGCTTCTGGTTAGCCTCCCCCCGTGCAGCTTCCCCGCCTGGTCGATGCCGCGCTCGACCGTCTGGTCGTGCCCGGGTACTCCCGGTTGGGCTACGCCGCGCGGCGTGCCGGCTGGAACACGCTGAGGGCGGGGAGCCTCGAGGGCCGCACGGTCCTCGTGACCGGCGCCTCCGGCGGGCTCGGCGCCGCGACCGCGCGGGGGCTCGTGGCGCTCGGGGCGCGGGTCGAGCTCGTGGTGCGCGACCGCGCCCGCGGCGAGCAGGCGCGGGCGGCCCTGCACGCCGAGCACCCGGGCGCGACGGTCGACGTCGCCGAGTGCGACGTCTCCTCGCTGGCCGACGTCCGTCGCTACGCCGCGGAGGTCCGCGACCGGGAGGCGGCGGTGCACGGCCTCGTGCACAACGCCGGCGTCATGCCGCCCGAGCGCACCGAGACCGCCGAGGGCCACGAGCTGGCGCTCGCCACCCACGTCCTGGGGCCGTTCCTCCTGACCCGCGAGCTGCGCCCGGTGCTGCGGGCCGGGGCGTCGCCGACCTCGCCGTCGCGGGTCGTGTTCGTCTCCTCCGGCGGGATGTACACTGCGTCGCTGCCCACCGACGACCCCGAGTTCCGGTCCGGCACGTACTCGGGCGGCGCGGCCTACGCGCGGACCAAGCGCATGCAGGTGGTGCTCGCCGAGCTGCTCGCCGACGACCTCGCGAGCGACGGCATCGTCGTCCACAGCATGCACCCGGGCTGGGCCGACACCCCCGGCGTCGCGAGCTCGATGCCCGGCTTCCACCGCGTCACCGGTCCCCTGCTGCGCACCGACGCGCAGGGCGCCGACACCGCCGTGTGGCTCCAGGCCGCGCCCGAGGCGGGGCACAGCACCGGGGTGTTCTGGCACGACCGGGCACCACGCCCCACCCACTACCTCCCCCGCGGCGCCGAGACACCCCAGGCGCGGGCCGCGCTGTGGACGCTGTGCGTGGACGCCACCGGGGAGGACGCGTGAGCGACACCGGGAAGCGCCGCGGCCTCGGTGAGGTCACCACCGCCGCCCCGGCCGACGCGCTGGCCCTGACCCCCGCGCGCCGGGACCTGCAGGCCGCCGCGCGGGCGTTCGCGATGAAGGAGGTCCTCCCGGTCGCCGACGAGCTCGACCCGCGCCACGAGGACATCCCGGCGAGCCTGCTCGACCGCCTCGGTGAGCTGGGCTTCTTCGGGCTGCTCGTCGACGCCGAGCACGGCGGGCAGGGGCTCGGGGTGTTCGAGTACTGCCTCGTCTCCGAGGAGCTCGCCCGCGCCTGGATGAGCGTCGGCAGCATCATCGCCCGCGGCAACGGCACCGGGTGCGCCTCGCCGGACCCCTCCCGGCGGGCGGAGCTGCTCCGGGCGAGCGCCGCCGGCCGGTGGGTCGGGGCGATCGCGTTCTCCGAGCCACACGCGGGGTCCGACCTCGCGGGCGTCGAGTGCACGGCTCGTCGTGACGGTTCCGAGTGGGTGATCGAGGGGACCAAGCGCTGGGTCGGCCACGCCCTCTCGGCCGACTTCCTGCACCTCCTGGCCCGCACGCGCCCGCCCGGTGAGGGAGAGAGCCGCTCCGACGGCCTCGAGCTCTTCCTCGTCCCGAAGGAGCGCGGGCGCTTCCCGGACGGCGTCACCGGCACGCCCATCGACAAGATCGGCTACTTCGGGCTGACGACCTGGGAGCTGCAGCTCGACGGCCTGCGCCTGCCCGCCGACGCGCTGCAGGACACCGGGCAGGCCGAGGGCCAGGGCTTCAAGGACAGCCTGCGCTGGCTGGGCACCGCCCGGGTGCAGACCGCCGCGCGCGCCGTGGGGCTCGCCCGCGGGGCGCTGGAGGACGCGGTGGCCTACAGCAGGCGCCGCGAGCAGTTCGGTCACCCGATCGCCGACCAGCAGGCCCTGCGCCACAAGCTCGCCGACATGGCCGCCGCCGTCGACGCCGCCCGCGCGCTGTGGTGGCACGCCGCCTGGCTGCTCGACGAGGGTGCCCCCGGCGGCGACGTCGCGGCGTCGTCGGCGAAGCTGTTCGCGTCGGAGACCGCGGAGCGCGTCACGAGCGACGCGCTGCAGATCTTCGGCGGCAACGGCTACACCACCGAGCACTCGGTGGAGCGCTACTGGCGCGACGCCCGCCTGACGACCATCTTCGAGGGCACCTCCGAGATCCAGCGGAAGATCATCTCGGACGCGCTGCTCTCCTGACAGCATCCGGGGGAGATCCCGTTCACCCGGATGTCACGGCTGTCGTTCACCCGGTCGGACCTGGGGCGGGGCGCGTTCCCCACCGTTCACCCGCCGACCGTGCCGGACGGACCGTTCGTGTCGTTGGTGGTCGACCTCTCCGGTGATCAGCGCGCACGGTGGGCATGCGATGCCGGGCGTGACCGGCCCGTGACCGAGGGTCGCAGGCCGGGTAGCCGAGGCACGCGACGATCCGGGGCGGGGGACGGGGAAGAGTCATGACGGATGCGGTGGAGTTCGCGCGGGCGGTGCATCCCGCGCGGGCCGACGAAGCACAACGGATGCGCCACGAGGCCCGGGACTGGCTGGCGGGGCTCGACATCGACCAGGAGTCCCGCGAGCGGGTGCTGACGGCGGTGTCCGAGGCCGTCGAGAACGCCTGCGAGCACGCCTATCCCGGCGACGACGCCGAGGGCACCGTGGAGCTCACGCTCTGGTGCGAGAAGGACGCGGTGAACGTGCGGGTCACCGACAACGGGCAGTGGTCCGAGGGCTCGACCCCGGCGGCGCCGGGCTCGCACGCCCGGCGCGGGCGCGGTTTCGTGCTGATGCACCGCAGCGTCGACAGCGTGGCGATCCGGCACACCGCGGGCGGCACGACGGTGGCGCTGCGGCAGCACCGGGAGCCGGCGGGCTAGCTCCGTGTCATCCCGCTGAGGACCTGGTCGAAGAAGCCGAGCAGCTCCTCACGCAGCGCGGGGTGCTGCTCGGGCGGGGCCTGGCCGAGCAGCTGGCCGGCGCTCGAGAGCATGCCGAGCACGAGCGTCGGATAGGACGTGCCGGGCGGGCGGACGAGGCTGCCCTCGCGGGCCAGCCCGTCCAGCACCCGGGCGATGAAGGCGTAGGCGTAGTCCCGCTCGCACTCCCGCCAGCGCTCCCACCCGAGCGCGAGGGGCCCGTCCCGGAACACGATCCGGCCGTAGCGGGGCTCGCTGCAGGCCTCGAGGAAGGTCGCGAGGGCGGTCCGGGCGCCGGTGAGCAGGTCCGGGGCGTCCTCGAGGGTCCGGGTGAGGCGCTCGTGCACCTCGGTCTCGCGCGCGGAGAAGACGGCCTCGAACAGGGCCGCCTTGCCGGCGAAGTGGTGGTAGACCGCGCCCTTGGTCATGCCCGCGACGGCGGCGACGTCGTCGATGGAGGTCTCGGCGAACCCGCGCTCGGCGAACAGCGCGGTCGCGGCCTCCACGAGCCCGGCCCGGGTCGCGGCCGTGGCCTCGGCACGGGGGGACGTCACGCGGGGCACGGCCGAAGGGTACGGCGCGGCCTACGGTGAGCGTGTGTCCGACTCTTCCCCCGTCCTCCGTGTGCTGGGGCACGTGTCCTCGCCGCTGGCCGACCGCTCCGAGGCGCCGCGCCAGGGCGACGAGGGCGGCCCCGAGGCCGTCGTGCGCCTCGACCCCGACCTCGCCCCGGCCCTGGCCGACGTGTCCGTCGGCGACGAGGTCCTGTTGATCACCTGGCTCGACCGCGGCGACCGCTCCGTGCTGCGCGTGCACCCGCGCAACGACACCTCCGCGCCCCTGACCGGCGTCTTCTCCACCCGCTCCCCCGACCGCCCCAACCCGCTGGGACTGCACCAGGTCCGCGTCCTCGCGATCGAGGGCACGGAGCTGCGCGTGTCGGACCTGGAAGCCGTCGACGGCACGCCGATCGTGGACATCAAGTCGACCCTGGGCCCGATCGGCTCGCGCTGCCACGACCGGCGGTAGGGCGGGCCCCAATGCGAGCGATGCGGCATCGCTGGCGTGTGACGCCAGGCTCGCCACATCCTCGCTGCGCGACACGCCGGTGGGGGGTGGCGTGCCCCGGGGTGTTTCAGCGTGGCGGCCACGCTGGCGTTGAACGTCAGGATCGCCACCAGCTCGATTCCGCGACACGCCGGACCGGAAGCGGGCGTTGACCTGCGGTTCTTGATCGTCTGGGACTGTCGGGGGTCGGAGCTAGCGTCTGTTTCGTGAGCATCGACGACCGCGCGGCCGGCACCCCGGTGCCGTACGGCGTGCTCGACGCGCTCGAGCTCTCGGGGCTGGCGGACCTGGCCGGGGCGGAGGTCATCGATCACGCGCGGGCGTGCTTCCGGGCCCGCAACCAGGCCACCGCCCGGTTCCTGACCGCGCTGCACGAGGCCGGCCGCGCGGTGGACGGGCACAAAGGTCGCCGGGCGCTGCTCGATGAGTTCTCCGGCGACGAGGCCGCCGCGGCGCTGGGCTGGTCGCGGGCGATGGCCTCCCGCTGGCTGGATCTGGCCGAGGACCTGCTGCGCCGCCTGCCCGAGGTGCACGCCGCGATGCGCGGCGGCGAGCTCGACGACACCAAGGCCCGGGTGATCTCCGACTGGACCCGCGACCTGGCCGACGACCACGCCCACCACGTGTGCGCGGTGGTCCTGCCCGAAGCACCTGGGCTGACCGTCTCAGCGCTGATCGAGCGGATTCAGCAGGTCGCGACCGCGCTCGACCCGCCGTGGGCCGAGCGCCGAGAGCGCACCGCCGAGAAACAGGCGCGGGTGCTGTCCTCGCGCAACCCCTCGGGCACGGCGAACGTGTGCGGCTACGACCTGCCGATGGAGCGCACCGCGGTCGGGATGGCGCGCCTGGAGGCGCTCGCGGCGGCGCTGCGCCGCCGCGGGGTGCCGGTGAAGATCGGCACGCTGCGGGCGCACGTGTACATGGCGTTGTTCGACGGCACCGCGGTCGGGCTCGACGACGACGCCCTGCTCGACCTGCTCGCCACCGAACTCGGACCAGACGACACCGACGACGGCTCGGAGGACGACGGCCCCGACGACGGACCCAACGACGGACCCGACGACGGACCCGACGACGGACCCGACGACGGACCCGACGACGGACCCGACGACGGACCCGACGACGGACCCGACGACGGACCCGACGACGATGGACCCAACGACGACGGACCCAACGACGACGGACCCGAGGACGGCGGCCCGAGCGACGGCCCGAACGATGACGAGCCCGGCGATGACGGGTCCCGCGAGGACGAAGCCTGCGACGACTCCGGTCCCGGTGTCGTGCCGCATCCCGAGGAGCCCGACGGCGGCGACGACCCCGGCGATCGCGACACGGGGACCGAGATCGCGCCTCGTTCCGGGGTGCGGGACGGGACAGTGGAGGTCCGGTTGCGGCTGAGCACCGCGCTCGGGCTCGACGACCTCCCCGCTCAGCTACCGGGCTGGGGGACCGTCATCGCCCGCACCGCGCGCAATCTGCTCGAGCGCTACCGCCACGGCGAATGGCGCGTCGTGCTCACCGACCCCGACGGCCGCCTCGAACACCTCCTGCTCGCCCGCCGCCGACCCGCCGGCCACATCGACCGCGCCGAGCCGCCGTCCGGGATCGGGCGACCACCCGGCCCCCGCCGCCACCAGCGGCGGGGGCGGGCAGGACCAGCCATCGTCGAACTCCAGGTCCCGACGACGCTGCTCGCCGCCCTCCACCCGAACGACCACCCCGGATGGGCGTCGCTGCTGCGCGAACTCCAGGCCCGCCTACCCGGACTCGCCGCGCGCACCAGGAACGGGCCGCCGCGCGGCCCCGACGACCACATCCACCCCGCCGACGCCCGGCACCGCCGGCCCAGCGCCGAGATCGACCGCTGGGTCCGCGCCCGCGACGGCACCTGCATCGCCCCCGCCTGCGGACGCCCCGCCCACAGCACCGACCTCGACCACACCCTCGACCACGCCCACGGCGGGCCGTCGCTGAGCCGCAACCTCGGCGCCCTGTGCCGCCACCACCACCGCGCCAAACACGACGCCGGCTGGCGGATCGAGCAACCCGAACCCGGCCGCTTCCACATCACCACCCGCGCCGGCGCCCGCTACGACACCCGACCCCGCCGCATCCTCGAACCCCTCCCGGAACCCCGACCCACTGCCACGCCACGCCCGCTCCCCGCCCACGAACAGCACCACGACGACCCCGAGACGGACACCGACCACGCCGAGCACGACGACCTCGTGACCGCGCTCCGGCCCCGCCGCCCGCGTACACGCCGACCCGACCGCACCGCCACCCGCACCGACGCCCAACGCGTCAGCCTCCGACGCCGCCGCGACGACTCACCGAGCCCCACGCCCGACCCCGATCCGGCGCCCTTCTGAACGCCGTCCCGCGTCCCCGAGCCGCAGCCCCGCCACTCGCGCGCGCGACCGACGAGCGGCTACATCAGCACGTCGTCGACGTGCACGAGCACCGCCACCGGTTCCAGTCCCGTCGACGCGCGGATGCCGTCGGCGACGACCGCGCGGATGCGGTCGCCGAGCGCGACGAGGTTCTCCCCGAGGTCAGCAGCGAGCGTGATCGACACGACCGTCGACGACCCCGCGACCCCCGCCGTCACCTCGGGCCCGCCCATCAGGCTCGTCTCCGGCCCGCCGCCGGCGGCGACGAGCCTGCTCAGCGCGACCCGCACGCCCGGGACCTGCGACGCGAGGTGCCGGGCCAGCGACTCGACCGCGTGCGCGCTGATCCTCGTGCGCCCGCGGACGTCGGAGATCGTGCCGAACTCCGGGTCGGCGGCCACCCCGCGGATCCGGCGCAGCGCCTCGTCCAGGATGCCCTCGGGCGCGCGCGGGCGGTGGTCGGCGACCGCCCGGACCGGCGCCCACAGCCGGTCGAACTCGGCGAGCGCGGCCTGGCAGTAGGGGCAGTCGCGCTGGTGGTCGTCCCGGGGCTCGGCCGCACCGTCCGCGACCTGCGCGACGAGCGCGTCGGTGTCGCGCCCGCAGGGCAGCCGGGCGTCGGTGGAGGTCATGTCCAGTCCTTCATCTCGGACATCAGGGTGGCGCGGGCCCGGGCGAGCCGCCCCCGCACGGTGGCCTCGCTGGTCTTGGTGACCACCGCCGCCTCGCGGTACGACAGACCCTCGAGCTGCACGAGCACCAGGGACACCCGCTGATCCTCGGGCAGCCCGCTGATCGCGCGCAGGCCCGCCTGCAGCTCCTCCCCCGCGAGCACCCGGCTCTCCGGCCCCGCGACCGGCGGGTGGTCGGCGTCGGCGAGCTCGGCGTGGGGGCGCTGGCCGCGGCGGTGGTTCAGGCAGCGGTTGACGACGATCCGGTACAGCCAGGTCGTGAACGCCGACGTGCCCGCGAAGCCCGACATCGCCGTCCAGAGCTGGATGACGACCTCCTGGGCGACGTCGTCCGCGTCGGCGGGGCTGCCGAGCATGCGCAGCGCGATCCGGTAGATCCGGTCGCGGTGCCGGCGCACCAGTTCCTCGTAGGCGCCGCTGTCGCCGGCGCGGGCCATGCCCACCAGCCAGCGATCGGCCTCGTCGTCGAGGCCGGGCTCCCGCCCGGGCGCGCTCACGCGGGTGAGCTTCCCACGGTCGGCCACGGGCAACCGATCTTCATGGCCCCTGTGGGGGACGATGCTCCCCGTGGACGCACCCCAGGGCCCCGGCCTCGCCGTCGTCACCGGCGCGAACCGGGGCCTGGGCCTCGGCGTCCTCCGCCGCCTCGCGGAGCGCGGGCACCCCGTCGTGCTCGGCGCCCGCGACGTCGAGAAGGGCAGGGAAGCCGCCGAGGGCCTCGGCAACGTCCACGTCCACGAGCTCGACGTCACCCGCCAGGACTCGGTCGACGGCCTCGCCGCCTGGGTCCGCGAGCACCACGGCGGCCTGGAGATCCTCGTCAACAACGCCGCGGTCCACTACGACACCTTCCAGACCGCCATCGGCGCCGACCTGGCGATCGCCGAGGAGGCCCTCGCGGTGAACACCCTCGGCGCCTGGCGCACGACGGTGGCCTGCCAAGACCTGCTCCGACGCGGCGCTCGCGTCGTCAACGTCTCCAGCGGCTCGGGGTCGTTCGGCGAGACCGACGGCGCGGGCGGCACTCCGGCCTACGCCGTGAGCAAGGCGGCGCTCGACATGCTCACCGTCAAGCTCGCCGCCGACCTGCGCCGCCGCGGGGTGCTCGTCAACGCCGTCTGCCCCGGCTGGGTCGCCACCGACATGGGCGGCCCGGGCGGGCGCCCGCTCGACGAGGGCGTCGACAGCATCCTGTGGGCCGTCGACCTCCCGCCCGACGGCCCGACCGGCACGTTCACGCGCGACGGCCGCCCGATCCCGTGGTGAGAAACGCTAGGCCGACGCCAGCACGGCGTCGTCCCGCCGGAAGCCCTGCGCCTGGCGCGCCCAGAAGTCCCGGGCGGTGTCGACGTGGGCGCGGTAGCGCAGGTAGCCGTCGGCGTAGGCCACGCGCGCCTGGGGGCACGGCTCGATCGTCCGCGACGGCGCCGCCCAGGTGCCGGGGTCGAGGTCGTCGCCGAGCGCGCGGGCGGCGGTGACGGCGGCGCCGCGCGTCCCGAGGCCCGGGTCGTCGGGCACGGTCAGCGGCCGGTCCAGCACGTCGGCGAAGATCTGCGCCCACGGCCCCGAGCGCGCGCCGCCGCCGCAGGCCACCAGCCGGCCCTCGACGCCGGCCGACGACGCGGCCCGCTCGAAGCAGTGCCGCGCGGTGTAGGCGATGCCCTCGCAGACGGCGCGCACCACGTCGCCCCGGCCCGTCGAGAGCGTGATGCCCTCGATCTGGCCGCGGGCCCGGGTGTCGACGAACGGCGCCCGCTCCCCCGACGCCGCCAGGAACGGCAGCGCCGACACCCCGCCCGCACCGGGCACCGTCCCGTCCAGCAGCTCGCCGAGCGCGTCGATGCCGACGCCCATGAACTCGAGCAGCCAGTCGAGCCCGGCGGTGCCGACCATCGCCGGCATCGCCCGCAGCCACCGGCCGGGCTCGGGGGTGCACAACCACATCCCGGCGGCCTCGGGCCGCGCGTCGGGCTCGACGGTGTCGGTGAAGACCTCGCAGGCCAGGGTGGTGCCGACGATCAGCAGCCCGTCGCCCGGGGCCGAGAGCCCGGCACCCACGGCGCAGGCGGGCAGGTCGAAGGGGCCGCCGGTCACGGGCGTGCCCTCCGGCAGCCCGGTGATCTCCGCGCCGCGGCGGTCGAGCGCGAGCACGGTGCCCGGCGGGGCGGGCTCGGCGAGCAGGTGCCGGCGGTCGGTCAGCCCGCAGGCCGCGATCGCGGCGTCGTCGTACCGGCGCGCGGCGACGTCGAGGAACGGCAGCGAGGCGTCGGACGCGTCGACGGTGACGACGCCGGTGAGGCGCTGGACCAGCGCGTCGACGCAGTAGCCGGCCACGGCCGCGCGCTCGAGCGACTCCGGCTCGTCACGGCCCAGCGCGACGAGCAGCGGCGCGTGGCAGCCGGGGAACAGCCCGACCCCGGTGCGCCGGTAGACCTCGTCGACGGTGCCGTCGTCCTGCCAGCCGCGCACGATGTCGGCCCCGCGGTCGTCGAGCCACGAGATCGGCGGGCGTACGGCGAACCCGTCGGCGTCGCGCAGCCAGAGCCCGTCGCCCTGCCCCGTCAGCGCGAGCGCGCGGACCGGGCGGTCGGCCTCGGCGACGACGCGGCGCACGACGTCGGCGACCGACGCGACCACGTCCTCGAGGTCCTGCTCGACGCGCCCGTCCGGGTACTGCTCGAGCCGCGACGCGCGCTCGGCGCTCGCGAGCTTGCGGCCGTCCTCGTCGTAGGCATCGGCCTTGGTCATCGACGTCCCGACGTCCACTCCGACGATCATGAGACGACCTCCTCGGTGGCGCGGCGCGCGGCCGCGTTGGCGGGGTGGGCCAGCGGCTCCCCGCGCAGGTGGCGACCGGCCTCGCCGGCCGCGATCGCGGCGGCGCGGTGGGCGGTCTGGCGGGTGGCGCCCGCGAGGTGCGGGGTGGCCACGACGTTCGGCAGGCCGCGCAGCGGCCAGTCCTCCGGCGGCGGCTCGACGTCGTAAACGTCGACGGCCAGCGCTCCGAGCCGGCCCGAGCGCAGGGCCTCGGGCAGCGGCGCGTGGTCGAGCAGGCCGCCGCGCGCGGTGTTGACCAGCACGGCCCCGTGCGGCAGGAGCCCGAGCTCGCGCTCGCCGATCAGCCCGCGTGTCTCCTCGCTCAGCCGCGCGTGCAGGCTGACGACGCTGCTCGCGCGCAGCAGCTCGTCGAGCGCGACGAGCCGGACGCCGTCGGCCGCCGCGGTGGCGGCGTCGGTGTAGGGGTCGGCGACGAGCACCTCGGCGCCGAAGGCCCGCAGCACCCGGGCCACGATCCGTCCGATGGCGCCGTAGCCGACGAGCCCGGCGACGGTCCCGGCGAGCTCCAGCCCGGCGCGGTCGTAGGCGTAGAGGTCGCCGCGCCAGCGGCCGTCGCGCAGCTCGGCGTCGGCGTACGGGACGTGGCGGGCGGCCGCGAGGATCATGGCGACCGCGTACTCGGCGGCCGCGGCGGCGTTGCGCCCCGGCGCCTGGGCCACGGCCACGCCCGCGCGGTCGGCCGCGTCGAGGTCGACGTTGACCGGCCCGCCGCGGCACACCGCGACCATCTCGAGCTCGGGGCAGGCGTCGAAGACCCGGGCGGTGAACGGCGCCATCTGGGTCAGGCAGACCCGGACGCCCGCGAGGGCCTCGACGAGCTCCTCCTCGGTGCCCGAGGCCTCGTCGACGACGGAGTCGCCGGAGCCGACGGGCCCGAACGGCTCGGAGGGCCAGCCGCTGGTCAGGTGGACGGTCTCGAGGTCGCCGGGCAGGCCCGGCTCCGCGCGCAGCGCGGTCTCGAACAGGTCGGGGGCGACGAAGTGGTCGCCGGCGGCGAGGACGCGCATCAGCCGACACCCCCCGGAGCGGCCTGCTCGAACTCCGTGATGTGGGCGACCTTCTCGGCACTCGCCGACGACGGGTCGAACGAGTAGCCCAGCCACTCCCCCACGATCTTCTTGGCCAGCTCCGGCCCGATGACCCGGCCGCCGAGGCAGAGCACCTGGCAGTCGTTGGAGCGCACCGAGCGCTCGGCGGAGTAGCTGTCGTGGGCGACCGTCGCGCGGATCCCCTCGACCTTGTTCGCCGAGATCGCCATCCCGATCCCGGTGCCGCAGACGAGCACGGCACGGTCGGCCTCGCCGTCGGCGACGGCCTGCGCGGCGGCGAGCCCGAGCAAGGGGTAGGCGCGGTCGTCGGACTCGTCGGGCACGCCGAAGTCGGTGACGTCGCTGACGCGCTCGTCGGCGCGCAGCTGGTCGGCGAGCGTGTTCTTCAGCGCGACGCCGGCGTTGTCGGCGGCGACGGCGATGCGCATCCCGGTCATCGGGTGCCTCCCCGGAGTTCGGAACCACAGCGTTCGGTGATCACGGCCGCGGCCGCGTCGAGCATCAGGGCCAGCGAGGTCGCCCCGGGGTCGGGACTGCCGCGCCCGCGGTCGCCGAGACGGGCGGCGCGCCCCACCGACGGGGTGAGGTCGGCGGTGGCCCGGGCGGCCTCGTCCGCGGCGTCGGCGGCCTCGCGCCAGGCGGCGGGGACCTCCGCCGACCGGTCCGCGGCGGCGCGCAGGGCGCCGACGGCGGCGTCGAGCGCGTCGACCATGGTCTTGTCGCCGGGGCGGGCCCCGCCGAGCTCGGTCACCGCGTCCTGGGCCGACCCGAACGCGGCGGCGAGCGCGGCGGTGTCGATCGCGTCGGCGGGGTGCAGACGGCGCCCGGTCTCGGTGAGCAGCAGGCCGAACAGCGCCCCCGAGGCACCCCCGGCGGCGTCGGCCAGCGCCGTCCCCGCGGCGAGCAGGGCGGTGCCGACGTCGGCCGGGGAGTCGGTGCCGCCCCCCCTGGTGCGGGCGGCCGCCACCGCGGCGCGCATCCCGCGCACGATGCCCTGGCCGTGGTCGCCGTCGGCCGCGACGGCGTCGAGCCGGCCGAGCTCGTCCTCGGCGTCGGTGACCGCCCCGAGCGCCGCGGTGAGCGCGGCGGCGGCGACGCCACCGGCGGCCGGGTCGGTGTCGGCGAGGTCCGGGGCCACCGAGGGGCTGCGGCGCTCGGCCTCGGGGACGGTGTCGGGGGCGCGTCCCGCGAGAGTCCCGCCGGCGGAGAGCTGGAACGCCGGCGTCTCGCAGGGGGCGTCGTAGAGCTCGGCGAGGGTGTCGTCGAGCGGCACGAGGGTCAGCGAGAGCCCGGCCATGTCCATCGAGGTCACGAGCTCGCCGACCTCGGGCCGGTGCGGCGTCAGGCCCGCGTCGAGCAGGCGGGCGTGCACGCGGGAGTAGGTGACGAACAGGTCCTCGTAGGCGGTCGAGCCGAGCCCGTTGAGGATCACCGCGACCCGCCCGTCGCCGCCGGCGGGCAGCTCGGGCAGCAGCTGGTCGACCAGCACGTCGGCGAGCTCGTGGGCGTCCATCGCCTCGGCGCTGCGCATCCCCGGCTCCCCGTGGATGCCCAGGCCCAGCTCCACGGCCCCCTGGTCGACGGTGAAGAGGGGCTCGGTCTGGCCCGGGAGCGTGCAGCCGTCGAACGCGACGCCGAACGTGCGGGTCCGCGCGTTGGCGTGCTCGGCGAGCTCGGCCACGGTCGCGAGGTCCTCGCCGCGGGCGGCGGCCGCGCCGGCGACCTTGAAGACGACGAAGTCACCGGCGACCCCGCGCCGGTCGGCCACCGTCGTCGCGCTCGCGACGTCGTCGGTGACGATGACGGTGCGCGAGTCGATGCCCTCGGCGGCGAGCCGGCTCGCGGCGAGCCCGAAGTGCATGACGTCGCCGGCGTAGTTGCCGTAGCTGAACAGCACCCCGGCGCCGCCGTCGACGGCCGCGGCCGTCCGGTAGACCTGCTCGGCGCTCGGGCTCGTGAAGACGTCGCCGACCACGGCGGCGTCGGCGAACCCGGGACCGACGAGGCCGGCGAACGCCGGGTAGTGGCCGCACCCGCCGCCGATGACGACCGCGACCTTGCCGGCGGTCGGGGCGTGGCGGGCGATCACGCCGTGGGCGTCGGGCGCGCGCCGGACCGTGCGCCCGTAGGCGGCGACGAGGCCGTCCACCCAGCGCGTCTTGAACGTCGCGGGATCGGTGAGGGTGGTGGGGCGTGGGGACGGGATGGTGGTCATCGGGTGGCTCCCGGGGCCGTGGCGGAGTGCGTGTCGAGCAGGCCGAGCACGGCCTCCCGCGCACCCGCGACGCCGTCGACGACCGTGGTGGCCAGCGCGAGGGCGTCGCTCTTCGGCGGATAGGTGGGGTTGGGCACGGCGACGACGGTCAGCCCCGCGGCGTGCGCGGCGCGCAGGCCGTTGCTCGAGTCCTCGACGCCGACGCAGTGGCCCGGGTCGACGCCGAGGCGCGCCGCGGCCTCCACGTAGACGTCGGGGCTCGGCTTGCCGCGCGCGACCTCGGCGCTCGACACCGTCGCGGTGAACGAGGCGGTGAGGTCGTTCCGGGCGAGGACGGCGTCGACGAGCCGTCGCGGCGCCGAGGTCGCGAGCCCGACCGGCACCTTCTCGGCGGCGTCGCGGACCATGGCGACCGCGCCCGGGTAGGGCTCCATCCGCCCGGACTCGAGCGCGGCGACCATGTCGTCGACGACGGCGCGCTCGCAGGCCTCGGCGCTCTCCCCGCTCCCGGACCGCTCGGCGAGGTAGGCCGACCACTCCGGCGCGCTCATGCCCTGTACGTGCGCGGTGTCCTCGGGGGTCCAGCGCACCGCGAAGCGCTCGGCGTAGCGGACCCACATCTCCTCCCAGAGGTGCTCGCTCTCCAGCAGCACGCCGTCCAGGTCGAAGACGACCGCCCGCAGCTCGATGTCCATCGGGTGCTCCTCCCATCGACCATGCGAAGTTAACATTCGAGATGTGACCAGTGAAGGGCCTCACAGCAGATCGTCATCTCGACGACGCCGCCGATCGGGCGCGTCGCCGCCGGCGGGCCCCCGGGATCGGGATGCTGGGGGCGTGAGTGAGCAGGAGAAAGGCGTCGCCGGCGGGCGGTCGCGGAGCACGCGCCAGGACCGGATCGTCGAGCACGTGCTCGCCCGGGGGTCGGCGAGCTCCGCGGAGCTGGTGGAGCTCACCGGCGTCAGCCTCATGACCGTGCACCGGGACGTCGACGAGCTCGCCCGGCGCGGCCTCGTGCGCAAGTACCGGGGCGGGGTCTCGGCCCAGCCGACGTCGGTGTTCGAGTCGCACTCGGACTACCGCCGCTCGGCCCGGCTCCGCGAGAAGGCCGCGATCGCCCGGGCCGCCCTCGAGCACGTCGAGCCCGGTTCGTCGATCATGCTCGACGACTCGACCAGCGCGCTCGCCGTGGCCCAGCTGCTGGACGAGGTCGGGCCGCTGACCGTCGTCACCAACTACCTGCCGACGATCGACGTGCTCAAGACGATGCCCGAGGTCCGGCTCATCGCCCTCGGCGGCGACTACTCGCGCACCCACGACTCGTTCAACGGGATCGCCTGCACCGAGTCCATCGCGGCGATGGCCGTCGACCTCGCGGTGGTCTCCACGTCGTCGATGACGGGCTCGATGACCTACCACCAGGAGCAGGAGGTCGTGGTGGTGAAGCGGGCGATGCTCGACGCCGCGGCCCGCTCGGTGCTGCTCATGGACTCGAGCAAGAGCCCCCGGCGCGCCCTGCACCAGCTGCGCCCCACCGACGCCTTCGACGCCGTGGTCGTCGACGACCGGATCAGCCCGGCCGTGCTCTCGGAGATGCGGGAGCACACGGCGGTGACGGTCGCGGAGCTCGACGGCTGACGTTCTGTCGCTTGTGAACTTAACATCGTCTCTGTTACATGTGGTCGGCCACACACTCGTGGGAGGACCACATGGACGTGACGAGCGGGGACCGGCCGACGGGCGTCGAGCGCTGGGGCATCCCCCATCCGCTGCGCTGGGGCTTCGTCGGCGTGCTGATCTTCATGATCGGCGACGGCGTCGAGGTCAGCTACCTCACCGACTATCTCCAGCAACCCGACGGCGGCGGGCTCTCGGGAGCCCAGGCGTCCTTCTACACGGTCACGCTCTACGGGGTCGCCGTGCTGATCGCGTCCTGGTTCTCGGGGACGCTCTCGGCGATCTGGGGACCGCGGCGGGTCATGTGGCTCGGCGCCGCGATCTGGATCGTCTTCGAGATCCTCTTCCTGGCGGTCGCCCTGCCCTCGCAGAGCCTCGGGCTGATCGCGACGATCTACGCGATCCGCGGCCTCGCCTACCCGCTGTTCGCGTTCGCGTTCCTCGTGTGGATCCAGACCCTCGCCGCGCCCCGGATGCGCGGCTCCGCCGCCGGCTGGTTCTGGTTCGCCTTCACCGGCGGCCTGCCCACGCTCGGCGCCGCCGTCGCGGCGATCGCCGTCGGCCCGCTCGGGATCAGCCTCTACGGCACGCTCGTGCTCTCGCTGGTGCTCGTGACGATCGGCTCGGTGATCGGCTGCTTCGCGGTGACCCACCCGTCGGGCCTCGAGCCCATCGCCGACGAGACCGTCGCGAACCCCCGCAGCCCGCGGCGCCTGCTCGAGGGCGTCGACATCCTCTGGCGTGACAAGCGCACGATCTCCGGCTTCTTCGTGCGCCTGGTCAACACCGCGCCCCAGTACGGCTTCTTCGCGATGTTCCCGTTCACGTTCGGGCCCGCGGCACCGGGCGGCGGCTTCCTCACCACCGAGCAGGTCGCGATCGTCCAGACCGTCGCCTACGCCGCGAACATCGGCGCCAACCTGTTCTTCGGCGTCTTCGGCGACTACTTCGGCTGGCGGCGCACCGTCTCGGTGTTCGGCTGCCTGGGCTGCGCCGTCGCCACGCCGCTCTGGTACTTCGGCAGCGTCGCGGCGGGGAACCTGCTGGTCACCGCCGTGCTCGGCGCCGTCTACGGCATCGTGCTCGCGGGCTTCGTGCCGCTCTCGGCGCTCATGCCCTCGATGGTCGCGGCGAAGGACAAGGGCGCCGCGCTGGCGATCCTCAACACCGGCGCCGGCGGGGCCGCCCTGCTCGGCCCGCTGACCGTCACCGCGCTGTTCCCGCTCTTCGGGGGCGGCGGGGTCGCGATCGCCTACTGCGTCATGTACCTGCTCGTCGCCGGCCTCGCGCTGACGATCCGCTCGGACATCGACCCCGGCGAGGTCCGGCGTGCGGCCGGGGCCCCTCGACCGGCGGGCGCCACGCGGGCAGCGTGACGGGGGTGCGTCACCGTCTCTGGATCGGCGTCGACCTCGGCACCTCGGGCGTCCGCGGTCTCGCGGCCGACGACACCGGCACCGTCCGGGCGTCGGCCGCCCGGCCGTTGACGAGTACCCGGCGCGGGGGCCGCCACGAGCAGGACCCGCGGACCTGGGTCGAGGCGGCCGTCACGGTCCTCGGCGAGATCGCGGGTCACGTCGACCCCACCGCCGTCGCCGGGATCGCCGTCGACGCCACGTCGGGGACGGTCGTCCTCGCCGACGGCCCCGGACCGGAGGCGGCGTTCCTCGGCCCCGGGGTGATGTACGACGACGACCGAGGCGGGGCGTACGCGGAGCGCGCCCAGGAGGCCGGGGCGGCGACGTGGGACCGGCTCGGGCACCGCATCGGCACGACGTGGGCGCTGCCGACCGTGCTGGCGATGCTCGCCGACCACCCCACCGGCCACGTCCGCCACCAGGTCGACGTCGTCACCGGCGCCCTGGTCGGCGCGGCCGTCGCCACGGACGCCGCGAACGCGCTGAAGACCGGGTACGACGCCGTCGAGGGCCGCTGGCCCGGCGAGGTCCTCGTCGGGCTCGGGCTCGACCCCGACCGGCTGCCCCCGGTCGTCGCCCCGGGCACCCCGCTCGGGGGGCTCGGCCCGCGGGCGGCCGTGGAGAGCGGGCTGTGCCCCGGGACCCCGGTGGTGGCGGGCACGACCGACGGGTGCGCGGCGCAGTTCGGCGCCGGCGCGGTGGCGCCCGGGGCGTGGAACGCGGTGCTCGGGACGACGCTGGTGCTCAAGGGCGTCGCCGCCGAGCTCCTGCGCGACCCGTCGGGCGCGGTCTACTGCCACCGCGGCCCGCAGGCGGGGTGGTGGCTGCCGGGCGGGGCGTCGAGCACCGGGGCCAGGGTGCTCGGCTCGCTCCTGGACCCGGGCCGGTTCGACGCGCTGACCGCGTCGCTGCAGGAGGACCCGCCGGGCGAGCTCCCGGTCGTCTACCCGCTGGCCGGGCGCGGTGAGCGCTTCCCGTTCACCGTGCCCGACGCGGAGGGGTTCTGGCTCGACGGTGACGCCCCGCGCCCGCTGGCCGAGCTCGTGCCGGCGTGCGGCGAGCGGGAGGCCTTCGCCGCGCTCGCCGAGGGCGTCGCGTTCGTCGAGCGCCTGTGCTTCGAGCACGTCGCGGCCCTCGGCGCCGACGTCTCGGGCCCGCGCACGATCACCGGCGGCGCCACCCGCAACCCGTGGTGGAACCAGCGCCGCGCCGACGTCCTCGGCGTCGCGCTGCGCCGCCCCCGCCACGACGACCCCGCCCTCGGCGCCGCCCTGCTCGCGCGCGCCGGCGTGGAGGCGGCCGGCGGGGAACCCGACCTCGTGGCCGCGGCCGCCGCGATGGTGCACACCGCCGAGGAGATCGCGCCGCGCCCGGACAGCGTGGATCCGGACACCGCGCTCGAGCGCCGGTACGCCCGGTTCCGGGCCGCGCTGGTCGATCGGGGATGGTGGGCGCCGTGACCGACCTGGTCCTGGCGCGCCACGGCGAGACGCGCTGGCACGCCGAGAACCGCTACGCCGGACGCTCCGACGTCGAGCTCGCCCCGGGCGGGCACCGGCAGGCCGCGGCGCTCGCGCGCTGGGCCGCCGGCGCCGGGCTCGACGCGGTGATCAGCTCGCCGCTGCAGCGCGCCGTCCACACCGCGACGCCCGCCGCCGAGGCCGCCGGGCTGCCCCTGCGCACCGACCCCCGGCTCGTCGAGGTCGACTTCGGCGCGGGCGACGGGCACACCCGCGAGGAGATGACGGCGCTGTTCCCGGAGGCGCTCGACGCGTTCCTCGCCAAGCCGGCGAGCTCGCCCCTGCCCGGCGGCGAGACGGGTCCCGACGCCGTTGAGCGCGTGCTGCCGGTGATCACCGAGGCGCTCGCGGCGCACCCCGACGGCCGGGTCCTGGTCGTCGCCCACCAGACCCTGCTCCGGCTGCTGCTCTGCCACCTGCTCGGCATCCCGCTCGACCACTACCGCGCGGTCCTCCCGCGTCTCGAGGGCGCCGCGCGCACGGTGGTCCGGCCGGCGGCGCACGGGCCGGCGGCGCTCGTCGCGCTCAACGTGCCCTGCTGACCGGGCGCGCCTAGCGTCGGTGATCGTGGCCGCACCCCGGATCCTCGCCACCGTCACCGGATCGCCCTCGCACGCCCGGGCCGTCCTGCCGTTCGCCCGCGCGTGCGCCGCGGCGGGGCACGAGGTGGTGGTCGCGTGCCCCGAGGAGCTCAGCGGCGTGTTCACCGCCGCCGGTCTCGAGGTCGCCACGGTCATGCCGCCGATGAGCGCGGCCGTCGCGACGCTGCGCCCGGCGCTGGCCGGGCTCACGGGCCCGCCGGACATGGACACGGTCATGCCGCTGCTGTTCGCCGGCCCCCACGTCAGCGACGCCGTGCGGGCGCTGCGGCCGGTCGCCGGGCGCTTCGCGCCCGACCTCGTCCTGCGCGACGGCACCGAGCTCGCCGGGCTGCTCCTCGCCGAGGAGCGCGGGATCCCGCACGTCGCGGCCCCGTCCGGCGGTGGCCAGCGGATGGGCCCCGACCTCGTCGACGACGCCCTGCGCGCCCGCAGCGCCGAGCTGGGCCTCGCCGTCACCGGCAAGGACCTGCACCGTCACGGCCGCCTCGACTGCCTGCCGCCGAATTGGTCGTTCGCGGCCGAGGGGGTCGCGCCGGCGTGGTCCTACCGCCAGGACGACGAGGTGGCGCGCGGCGACGTGCTGCCCGCCTGGATCGGGGAGCTGCCGGCGGGGCGCCCGCTGGTGCTCGCGGCGATCGGGACGGCGCTGCCGATGATGGCGGGCCGCGACGGTGACGGGCCCCCGGTCGACCCGTCCGGGGCGCTGCGCGCGCTCGTCGACGGGCTCGCCGATCTGGACTGCGAGGCGGTCGTCGCGACCGGCGGGCTCCCCGTGGCCGACGGTCCGCCGCCCGCGGACCACGTGCACGTCCTGGACTGGGTGCCGCAGCCGCTGCTCCTGTCGTGCGCGGACCTGCTGGTCACCCACGGCGGCTACAACAGCATCCGCGAGGCCGTCCGCACCGGCACCCCGATGGTCGTGCTGCCCCAGTTCGGCGACCAGGAGGCCAACGCCGACCGCGTCGGCGCGCTCGGCCTGGGACGCCGGATGGGGCCCGCCGACGTCACCGCGACCTGCTCCGCGGTGCTCGCCGACCCCGGCGTGCGCGCCGAGGTGCGCCGCGCCCAGCGCGCGATGCTGGCGCTGCCGCCCGTCGCGGCCGCGGCGGACGACCTGGCCGCCCTGGTGGGCCCGTGACGTCGGCGGACGCCTGGGCGGCGTGGATCGACGGGGCGCACGGTGCGGGGCAGGTGCTGGACGCACCTGCGGATCTCCAGGACCCCTACGCCGTCCAGCGCGCCCTCACGGCTCGTCGGGAGGCCCGCGGCGCGCGGCGGATCGGGTGGAAGCTCGGCTACACGTCGGCGGTGATGCGCGCGCAGATGGGCGTCGACTCCCCCAACCTCGGCCCGCTGCTCGACACGATGGTCGTCGCGCCGGGTGCCGCGGTGCCGGCGTCGCTCGTCCAGCCCCGCGTGGAGCCCGAGATCGGGATCGTGGTCGACGCCGACGGGCGGCCCGCCGGGGCGCGGGCGGTGCTCGAGGTCGTCGACTCGGTGTGGCGCGACTACCGCTTCACGCTCGCCACCAACACCGCCGACGGGTCCTCGGCCGCCGGGGTCCTCGTCGGCGACCCGCTCGACGGGGACCTCGCCGCGCTGACCGTCGAGCTGTTCCGTGACGGCGTCCTCGAGGCGACCGGCACCGGCGACGCCGCCATGGGCCACCCGCACCGCGCCCTCGACTGGCTGCGCGACGAGCTCGCCGCCCACGGCGCGGCGCTCCGCGCGGGCGACCTGGTGATCACCGGCGGGCTCACCCGGGCGACCGAGCTGCCGCCCGGCAGCGTCGTCGAGGCCCGCTTCCCCACGACGAGCATCGAGGTGCGCCGATGACCTTCCCCGGCCCCGCCGTCCCCGTCGGCCACGTCGAGCCCTGCCCGCGCCGGGTGCGCGCCCGGCTCGGCGGACGGATCGTCGTCGACACCACCGGCGCGCGCTACCTGTGGGAGCACCCCTGGTACCCGCGCTGGCTGATCCCGGCGGACGACGTCGACCCCGACGCCCTCGCCGCCGACCCCGGCCACCGCCGGCACGACGACGGGTCGCTCGCCCTGACCTGGACCGCGTTCGACGCCTGGTTCGAGGAGGACGAGGAGGTCCGCGTCCACCCGCGCAGCCCCTACGTCCGCGTCGACGCGCTGCGCTCGCGGCGCCGGGTGCGGGTGGAGCTCGACGGGGTCGTGCTCGCGGAGTCCGACGCCCCGGTCCTGCTCTTCGAGACCGGCCTGCCCACGCGCGCGTACCTCGACCCGACGGCCGTCGACGCCTCGCTGCTCGAGCCGTCGGCGACCGTGACGGCGTGCCCGTACAAGGGCGTGACCAGCCGGTACTGGTCGGTGCGCACCCCGGCGGGCCGGTACGACGACCTCGCCTGGTCCTACGACCACCCCGCGGCCGCCGTCGCGCGCATCGCCGGGCTCGTCGCGTTCTACGACGAGCGCGTGGACGTCGTCGTCGACGGGGTGCGGCAGGAGCGCCCGCGGACGCACATGGCCTGAGGCCACGTGAGTGGAATGGGTCGTCCTGGCCACCCATTCCCCTCACGTGGGCCGCAGGCCCCTCACCAGCCACGCGGCGATCTCCTCCCCGGCGGCGAGGCCACGGCCGCTGGTGACCGCCACGTGGTCCGCGCGCCAGCCCGACGCGTACAGGCGCCCGTCGACCGGCTGGATCCCGGCGTCCGCGGCGGCGAGCAGGTCGGCGTCGAGCGGCGAGTCGCCGGCGGCCAGGAGGTGCGTCGTCCCGGTGCGGCGCCGGACCTCGGCGACCGCGGCGCTCTTCGTCAGCGCCGCCGGCAGGACGTGGACCTTGTCCCGATACGCGTCCACCCGCCAGCCCCGCTCCGCGCACCACGCCGCCAGCCCCTCCTCGGCCTCCCGCGCCAGGAAGAAGCACCCGTCGACCTCGCGGGCCGCGCCGAGACGCCGGGCGACCTCGGCTTGGGAGGCCGCCGACGCCAGCCTCCGGGAGACCTCGCTCGACCAGGCGGGATCGCGCACCCCGTCCACCAGCAGCACCCCGCCGTTCGCGCACACCGCGAACCGGGGCGCGACGCCGAGCCGGCGGGGCAGGTCGAGGCGCTCGTACTCGGCGACCGAGCGGGTCGTCGCCGGGACCCAGACCGCGCGGTGGTCGAGCGCCGCCAGGTCGGCGGCGGTGCGGCGGGTCAGCATCGCGGTGGGGACGTCGCCGCGCCGCTCGAGGCACAGGGTCCCCTCGGGCACCGGCCCGGCGGCCCGTGCCGAGTGCACCAGGGTCCGGTCGAGATCGGCGGCCACAAGGATCATCGCGTCCGGAGCACCCCGACGCAGCGGTACGGCGAGGCGATCCCGCCCGCGGACGCCGGGAGCGGCCGGATCGCCACGCCCCGCTCGGCGCAGAGCCGGCGCACCGGGTCGAGGTCCGGCCCGGCATTGGGCGCGAGGAGCACCGCCTCGGGGTCGCGGCGCAGGAGCACCCGCAGCGTCTCGCCGACCCCGCCCCGCAGCCGCCGGGGATCCGCCTCCCCGTCGCCCCGGAGGGCCGCCAGGTAGCGGGCGCCGCGATGGTCGGGCGGGGTGGCCGGCGGGGCCGGCGCACACGGAGCGAACCGGGAGCTGACCACGTCGAGGAACGCCGCCGTCCGGTCGCCCGCCGCGTTCTCCGCGTAGAACTTGGCGCCGTCGTAGGCCCCCGGGCCGAGGAGATCGGCGCGGGCGACGGTGCGCGACACGAGCCCGGAGACCGTGGCGTTGAGGCAGGCCTGCGGCACGAGGAGGTCGTCGCGGGTGCCGTAGAGCGCGCTGCGGTGCGCGGGGTCGGCGAGCACGGCGACGGTCGGGTCGACGACGGCGCCGGTCTCCGCGGCGTAGCGGGCGAGGTCGGCGCGGACCTCGTCGGCGATCCCGCCCGCGCCCGTCCACCCGTCCAGCAGGACCAGGGAGGCGGGGTCGTGGGCGGCGACGAGGGCGTCCAGCGCGGCGCGGTCCAGCCCCCGGCCGCGGACCACGCTCATCGCGTAGTGCGGCAGCGCGACCCCCCGGACGCGCGCCGCCCACCGTCGGACCAGCACCCCCACCGGTGTCCCCGCCCGCGCGAGCGACACCAGCACGGCGCCCCGGCCACGACGGGCGAGCACCCGGTCGGCGAGCACACCCACCGCCGCCGCCACCGGCGCGGCGGAGCGGTCGAGCGCCCGCGCCACCACCCGCGCGTACGCCGGGCTCGGCGCCGGCTCGACGGGCAGCGTCGCCGCGTAGGAGGTCCCGGCCGCGATCGCGTCCTCCCGCGCGGCGGTCGGGGTCTCGAGCGCGTGGCCCGCGAGGTCGCTGAGCAGCCAGCCCACCTCGTCGCGGGCGAAGGTGCCGAACCCCGGGCCCCGGCGCGTGGCCACGACGGGGCCGGCTGCGGGCCGCGGCGGACGGCACGGCACCACGGCCTCCACGACGCGCCCGGCGACGGCGGCGAGGCGCGGGAGCAGACCGTCGGGACCGCGCAGCGCCGGGGTCCGCGCGGCGGCGTCGACGACCACGACGACCGTGTCGTAGCGGCCCGCCCCGACCCCGTAGACGAAGCGCTCCGGCGCGTGCCCGAGCGCGTGGTCGTGCGCCGCGTACGCGAGCGCGGACCGGACGGGGTAGCCCGGGACGTCGCGCGCCACCAGCGGCGAGCGGCTCGTCGCCCCGATCTCGACGTCGTGCCCGCGCCCGGCGAGGGCCTCGGCGAGGCGGACCGGCAGGTAGTGCAGCTCCTCGCAGCCCAGCACGAGCACCCGGCCGGGCCGCGGACCGAGCGCGCCGGCCAGCACCTCGGCCGCGCCCGGGACCGCCGTCCCGAGCGCGGCCCGCCCGGCGCGGTCGAGCCCGTGCCGCGCGCCCTCGGCGGCGCCCCCGAGGGACAGGGAGACCGCGGTGACCGGAGGGCCGGGCGACGGCCGCGCGGTCGTGTCCGGCTCGGCGGCAAGGATCCGCGCGGCGCGCTCGAGGACGTCGGCGGGAGCGGTCAGGGCGGCCCGGGCGACGGCGACGACGTCCACCCGGACCCCGAGCTCGCGGGCGAGGCGCGGGATCGCGTCGTCGTCGGGACCCCGCAGGTCGGCCAGCGTCGCGACGACGTAGCGGCACCGCGGCAGGCGGCGGTGCAGCCGGCGCACGGTGGCCGCGACGGTCCGGCCGGTGGAGAGCTCGTCGTCGACGAGGACGAGGGGGCGGTCGGGGGTCCAGCCGCCCGGGTCGTCGGGGACGAGGACGTGGCGCGGGGCGTGGCTGTGCGCCTCGTCGAAGGCCGCGAGGACCGCGGCGCCGGCGACGACCCGGCGGGTGGTGTGGACGACGTGCTCGGCGTCGAGGGCGTCGGCGACGAGGTGCGCGAGCGCCGTGGCGTTCTCGGCGAACCCGACGACGACGGGCGCCGCGCCGTGCTCCGGCAGCCCGCGGCGCACGCGGTCGGCGAGCGCCTCGGCCGCCGACCGGACCCGCGCCGGCGCGACCGGGAGGTGCTTGCCCAGGAGGCGGGCGACCGGGAGGTGCGCGCGCCGCGGGTTGCGGCGCAGCGCCAGCCCGACGACGTCGCGCGCCGGCACGGCCTCCTCGTCGGGGCCGAGCGCGAGACCGAGGGCGTCGTGGACGACCTCGCCGGGCCAGCTCGCGTCACCCACGGGTGTCCTTGATGCCAGACGCGCGAACGGAGCACCACCGTCCGCGGCGAGAGCGACCAGGATGAGCGTGGATGGCCCCCGATCCCGCCGACCCGCTGCGGCACTGGCCGCTGGCCGGGCTCGTGCTGCGCACCCCGCGGCTCGAGCTGCGTCCCGACGACGACGTCGGCCTCGCGGCGCTCGCCGACCGGGCCCTCGACGGCGTCCACCCCGCCGACCAGATGCCGTTCCTCGAGCCCTGGACCGACGGCGCCGGCGACCCGGGCTTCGCGCGCGGGGTCATGCAGTACGCCTGGGGCTGCCGCGCCGACCTCGGGCCCACGCGGTGGACTGTCAACTTCCTCGTCCGCGAGGGCGGCCGGGTGCTCGGGATGCAGACGCTCGCGGCGACCGACTTCGGCGTGCTGGGCGAGGTGCGCAGCGGGTCGTGGCTCACCCGGGCGGCGCAGGGCCGCGGGCTCGGCACGGAGATGCGCCACGCGGTCGTCGCGCTCGCCTTCGACCACCTCGGCGCCCGCGCGGCGCGGACCAGCGCGTTCGCCGACAACTCCGCCTCGCGGCGCGTCTCCGACCGGCTCGGCTACTCCCCCGACGGCGTCGAGCGCCACGTCCGCCGTGGCCGCCCGGCGCTGCTGCTGCGCAGCCGGCTCACGCCCGACGACTGGCGGCGTCCGGAGTGGACGCTCGCGGTTCAGGGACTGGATGCGTGCCGGGGGCTGCTGGGCGCGCCCTGATCGTGACCCTCCCCCGCCGTGTCCAGGCGACACGCCGCACACCTTCGGGGATTACCGACGGTCGGGGGATTCGCGAGCGGTCTCCGAGGGGGTAGACCACGATCAACACCGCTCGCCCGGGGGGACCATGTCGTACGCCGCGCCACTCGACGCGTCGTCGCGTGCTGCCCGGGGCGTCCAGCGCGGCGTCCATCGTGCTGCCCGGGTGCTGGTGTCCGTGGTCCTCACCGGGCTGTTCGCCGGGTCCTTCCTCGTCCTGCTCGAGACCGCGGTCGCCGAGCCGGACCCGCGGCGCACGGTCGGCGAGCTCCTCGTCCCGGGCGCCGCCGAGGCCGCCCCGGCCGCGCCGCTCCCGTACGGCGGCGCGCTCCAGCGGCGCACCACCCCCGACGAGCTCATCGGCCCCGGCGGCCTCCTGGGCCTCGGGCTCCTCGTGCTCGGGCTCGCCAACGGGCTGGTCTTCCTCACCACCGCGACGTGGGACGGCATGGTCGCGCCGACCGCGGCCGAGACCCGGCGGCGGCTGAGCAACCGCTCGGACCCGGGAGTCGTCCCCGGCGGCCGGCGCGAGGTCCGGCGCACGGTCCCGCTGCGGGCCACGGCGCCCGCCGCGTCGGCCGGCCCCGCCCTCGAGGACGCCCCCGCGCTGCGCAGCGTCCCCGGGCCCCCGGTGCCCGGCACCACCTACGCCCCCTTCCCCCGCCCCGGCACCGCGTGGCGCGAGCCGCTGCCGGCCGTCGCGGTCGCCCCCGACCCCGAGCCCCTCCTGGAGGCCGATCCCGTGCCCCTCGACCCCGTGACCGAACTCGATCCCGTCGTCCCCGAGGTTCCGGCAGCCCCGGCAGCCCCCGCCGCTCCGGCGGCCCCGGCGGCCCCGCGGCGCCCCTCCCCCGTCCCGCGCGACGGCGGCGACGGCACGCGGCGCGCCACCCGGCGCGGCTCCGGCCCCTGGGGCTGGCGCCCGGCGCGTCCCGACCCGGTGCCGTGGCGCAACCCCGTGCCGGCGATGGCGCACTGAACAGGGCCCTCAGCCGACGAGCGCGTCCTCGATCGTCCGCGTGAAGGCCGCGAACACCGGCCCCGTCGGCGGCACGACCTGGGTCACCAGCATCGCGGCGAGGTCGTGCTCGGGCCACGAGTACCAGAGCGTCCCCAGACCGCCCGCCCACCCGTAGCGCGGCCCGGCGGGACTCGCCACCACGCCGACGCCGAGCCCCCACCCGCCGCCGTCGAGGAACGGCGCCGCGCCCGGTGCGCCGCGCTGGGCCGGGGTGAGCCGGTCGGTGGTCATGGCCGCGACGGCCGCGGCGTCGAGGATCCCGCCGCCGCCGTCGAGGAGCATCCCGGCGAAGCGCAGCAGGTCCTCGGCGGTCCCGACGAGCCCGCCGCGGGCGTCGGGGAACGCCGGCGGCGCGAGCCAGCGGCTGTCGGCCACGCCGTCGAAGTGGCCGAGGCCGCCGTCGTCACCGCGGGCGAACGCCGGGACGAGGCGCGCGGGGTCGGCGACGAAGCCGGTGCCCTCCATGCCGAGCGGGGCGAGGATGCGCGCCGTGAGGACCTCACCGAGCCCGCACCCCGCGGCGCGCGCGAGCAGCACGCCGAGCACCGCGAACGAGAGCTCGTAGCGCCACGCCGCGCCGGGCGGGTCGAGCAGGGGCAGCTCCGCGAACCGCGCGAGCCACTCGTCGGGTCCGGGGAGACCGTGCGGATCGGGCGGCCCGAAGCCGAGCCCGAGCGCCAGCGCGCGGTCGAACGTCGGGCACGGCCCCTCGTCGACGACGAAGCCGAAGCCCGTCCGCATGGTGAGCAGGTCCTCGACGGTGATCGGGCGCGCCGCGGGGACCGTGTCCGTGCCGTCGAGGCGCGTCAGCACCCGGCGGTCGGCGAGCTCGGGGAGCAGCCGGTCGACGGGCTCGTCGAGCGCCAGCAGCCCGTCCGCGACGAGGCAGAGCGCGAGGGCTGCGACCAGCGGCTTGGTGTTGGAGCTGATGCGGACCACGGCGTCGGGGCGCAGCGCGACGTCGCCGCCGGGCTCGGTGGCGCCGACGGCGGCGAGGCTGGTCGCGCCGGCGTGGCGGACGCCGACGATCGCGCCGGGCACGACTCCGTCGTCGACGAGCGGGGCGATGCCCGCGAGCACCTGATCAGCGTGCACGGGCGCCCTCCGGAGCCGGACCTCAGGCGACCCCGGCGGTGCTCCGGCGGTGGTCGCCCAGCGGATCCGCACCGTAGCCGAGGACCTGCGGGTCGACGACGAGGCGCTCGGGGTGGACCACGATGCGGCGGGCGCGGGAGTCGAGCACCGAGACCGTCCCCGGCTGCCCGGCGGCGCGCAGGGCGCGGATCCGCTCGAGGTCCTCGGGGCTCACGAAGGCGCCGAGCGCGGGGCGCCCGACGTAGTGCAGCGAGACGTGGTGGTACACGATTGAATCGTCAACTGCTTTCCCGTCCGGCGCCAGGCGGACCGACGCGGATCACACCGCGCGGCCGCCCGGCACCGGACCGGCTGGGGCTCAGCCGTTGAAGCCGCCGCCCGCGGGGCCCACGGGGCTCGGCTCGGGCTTGACGCCGCCGCCCCCACCGGACCCGTCCGGGCCGTCCTCGGGGTCCGGGCCGGTCGGCGTGCGTGCGGCCCCGCCCTGGATCCAGATGCCCACCTCGGTGCCGCGCTCGAGCTTCTGCCCGGCCGACGGCTCCTGGTCCTCGACGTGCCCCCGGCCGGCGCCCGTGTGGACCGCGTTGCGGCCGACGGCGAGCACCCCGGCGTCCAGGGCGCGGTCGTGCGCCTCGGCGGCCGGCAGGCCCACGAGCTCGGGCACGGTGGTCATTCCCTCGGGCAGGTCCGTGGCCGTCTGGGCCGTGTCCTGGGCCATGTCCTCGGTCGTCCCCTTCGTCTCGGTGTCCATCGTCGCCTCCTTCGGCGTACCGCTCATGACGGATCCGTACCCATCCTGCCCGGGGCCCGAAGCGGCGTCGGGCATCACCCGGGGTGTCGGGGCGCTCTCCGGCCGTCACGACCCGCCCCGTGCAGGGACGCAGACGCCGGACCACACCCGTGTGGTCCTCGTCTCACCCGTCCCGTCGGAGGGTCTCGTCCGCGTCCACGACGTCCTGCAGCCAGCGCCGCACGAGCTCGCACGCGCCGTCCACGTCGCCCGCGACGCCGACCGGGTGGGTCGGGCCGCCGAGGTCGTCCGACGCGGTGAGCCGCACCCGCAGCGCCCCGCCGTCGAGCCACGCGGACAGGAGCAGCACCGCCCCCTCGCGCCCGGCCGTCACGAGAGCACCGCGACGACGAGGTAGCCGTTGACCCCGATGACGAGGGCCGCGAGGACGCCCGCCACCGCGGTCACCGCGGGCCGGGTCACGAGCCCGCCCATGAGGTCCCGGCGCCGGCCGAGCTCGAGCACCGGGACCAGCGCGAACGGGATGCCGAACGACAGCACGACCTGGGAGATCAGCAGCACCACGGTCGGGTCGGCGCCCAGTCCGAGCAGCAGGAGGGCGGGGGCGAGGGTCACGCCCCGGCGCACCCACAGCGGGACCCGGCGGCGCAGGAAGCCCGACATGATCACCTGGCCTGCGTAGGTGCCGACGCCCGACGAGACGAGCCCCGAGAGCAGCAGGGCGACCGCGAACGCCGTCGCGGCGAGCGGCCCGGCCAGGGCGCCGAGCCCGGCGTGCACGCCCTCGAGGTCCTCGGGGGCGGCCACGCCCGGGCGGAAGAACACCGTCGCCGCCACGACGAGCATGACGGCGTTGAGCAGGCCGGCCGTGCCCATGCCGAGCCCCAGGTCCCAGCGCTGGCCGCGCAGCGCCGCGGTCGTGCTCCCGGCCCGGAGGCGGGCGTCGCGGGTGAGGTCGGAGTGCAGGTAGATGACGTGCGGCATCACGGTGGCGCCGAGGATGCCGGTGGCGAGCAGCAGGCTGTCGGTGCCGGCGAGACCCGGCACGAGCCCGCCCGCCACGACGGCCGGGTCCGGCGACGTCTGCCCCAGCGTCGTCAGGAGGCACACGAGGATGCCGCCGAACAGGGCGACCACGAGCAGCTCGAAGCGGCGCGGACGGCGCTGCTGCACCGCGAGCAGCGCGCAGGCGACGACGCCGACGGCGAGCCCGCCGGCGAGCAGCGGGACGCCGAACAGGAGGTTCAGGGCGATCGCGCCGCCGACGACCTCGGCGAGGTCGGTGGCGATCGCGACGGCCTCGGCCTGCACCCACAGCCCCCGGGTCACCGGGCGCGGATAGTGCTCGCGGCACAGCTCGGGGAGGTTGCGGCCGGTCGCGAGGCCGAGCTTGGCGGTCAGGTACTGGACCAGGACGGCCATGAGGTTGGCGGCGACGATCACCCAGAGCAGCAGCGCGCCGTGGGACGCGCCGGCGACGGTGTTGGTCGCGAAGTTGCCGGGGTCGACGTAGGCGGTGGCGGCGACGACGGCGGGGCCGAGCAGCGGGAGCAGCCGGCGGACGCGGCCGGGCCGAGGGGACGGAGCCGACGGTCCGGGGGCGGTGTCGTGGTGGGCGGCGATCGTCACGGATGCTCCTCCGGCGGGCGGGACGGGACGGCGGCCCCGCGGGAGTCGGCGACACCCGCGGGGCGAGCCGGCTCAGCTCCCGGCGGGGCCCCACAGCGGCGCCGCGGTCTCGCGCATCTCCATCTCGGCCGTGGCCTGCACGAGCTCCATCAGCTCCGGGTCGAGGCCGGGGCCGAACTCCTCGGGACGCTCGACGGCGATCCCCGGGAACGGGACGCCCACGGGCGCCTGCTCGGTGGACAGCGTCGTCCCGTCCTTCGAGGGCGACTCACCCTGGAAGACGCGGCCGGCCTCGGACAGCTGGTCGAGGCTGAAGGTGTACTGCTTGCTCTGCAGCCCCTGCTCGAGCAGCGTCGCCACCTCGGGGAAGCGCTCGGCGTTCGTCTTCGGGATCGGCAGCAGCTTGTTCCACTCGACGCCGAGGGCCTCCAGCGCCTTGGCGTAGGCGTTCTCGTGCGCCTGGTCCCGCACGATGAGGTACGCGATCGTCGACCGCGCGGTCTTGTTGGCGGTCATCTCGTAGAGCCGGCACTTCTGCAGGCGGCCGGTCGACTCGAGCATGAGGTTGTAGAGCAGGTTCAGCGGGAGGTTGCCGCTGTCGTAGACGTACTTGCCGGTCCACGGGTCGCCCTGCGCGTCGACGGGCAGCGCGCCCTGGGCGCCGACGAGCCAGTGGTGGATGTTGCCGCCGGACAGCGCCAGCGACAGCGGGGTCTCCCCGCCTGCACCGGGCTCGTCCAGCGAGGTCGGGTTGCCCTGGTAGCGGGGCGAGCCGTCGACCAGCTGCGCGATCGTCGACGCGATCAGCTCGACGTGGCCGATCTCCTCGGTCCCGACGCCGTAGAGCAGGTCACGGAACGGTTTGGCCGTCGGGCCGCGGAAATTGAAGCTCTGGAAGAGGTACTGCATCATCGTGCGCATCTCGCCGAACTGACCGCCCAGCCCCTCCTGCAGGGCGTTGGCGGCCGCCGGGTCCGGCTCGTCCGGGACGATCTCGTTGAGCATGCGCTGCACGTGGAAGAACACGGTGTTCCTTTCGGGGATTCGCGGTGCGGTCCGTGCAGCCTGTGAGACCCCCGTCCCCGCGCCGTCCCCACCGCCGTCCCCACCGCCGTCCCCGGCACCGTCTCCATCGGCGTCCCCGACGACGTCTCGATCGCGTCATCGGTGGGCACCCCCGCTCCGTCCGCCGCCCTCACGGCGGGCCGAGCGCGTTGAATCCGACGAGCGCGCCGCCTCGGTCCCCCCGCGGGACCTCCCCTGACGCGATCAGCCGGGCGCGCGCCCGGCGGGAACGGCGGCGATGACGACCGATCTCCCTGCGCCGTCGCTGGCGCAGCTCTTCCTCGTGGGGCGCTTCGCGTGCCGGGTCGGTGACGACGACGTCCGCCTGACGCCGACCGCCGAGCGGGTCCTCGCGTTCCTCGCGCTGGCCCGGCGCCCGGTCCGACGCCACCAGCTCGCCGGCACGCTGTGGCCCGAGGTCACCGACAGCCAGGCCCTGACCCGCCTGCGCTCGACCCTGTGGAAGGTGCCCACGGCCCACCGGACCGCGCTGGTCGAGGCCGACGCGACGACGGTGTCGCTGCACCGGGGCACAGCGGTCGACCTCTACGCGCTCGACGACCCCGACGCCTCCGACACGACCCCCGTCACCCCGATGGCCGACGGCGAGCTGCTGCCCGGCTGGTGCGACGAGTGGGTCCTCGTCGAGCGGGAGCGCCACCGCCAGCTGCGCCTGCACGCACTGGAGGACCGGTGTGCCCGCGCCTGCGAGCAGGGGCGCTACACCGACGCGCTGCGCGCCGGCCTGGAGGCGGTGGCCCAGGAGCCGCTGCGCGAGAGCGCCCACCGCCGCGTCATCGAGGTCCACCTCGCCGAGGGCAACAGCGCCGAGGCCCTCAACCAGTACGAGAGCTTCCGGACGCTGCTGCGCGCCGAGCTCGGCCTGGCCCCCTCCCCCGCCATCCGGGCCCTGGTGCGCCCGCTGCTGGGGCGGCCCGCCGACTGACGCTCCGGGACGCGGTCGTCGTTGACTTCTCGCCCGACCAGGAGTTTGGTAGGACTACCAACCAGGGAGGCGGGACATGGCGGACCGGCGCGGCGAGATCGTGCGCGCCGCCCTGGACGTCGTCCGGGAGGGCGGGCTCGGCGCGTTCACCCAGCCGCGGGTGGCCCGACGGGCGGGCCTGCGCCAGAGCCACCTGACCTACTACTTCCCGACCCGCGACGACCTGCTCGCCGCCGTGGCGCACGAGGCGGTGCAGCAGCGCATCGCCGCGCTCGCCCCGGTCGGCGACGCCGAGGGGGCCGAGGGGAAGCTCGCGGCCCTGCTCGACGTCCTCGTCGCCCCCGAGCAGACCCGCGTGCTGCTCGCGCTCACCCAGAGCGCCGAGCTCGACGACGCCGTCCGCGCGAGCATGGCCCAGCTGGGCCGCGGCATCGCCCCGCTCGGCGCCGCCCTGCTCACGGCGTTCGGCGTCCCGGTCACCCCGACCGCGCTCGACGCCCTGCAGACCACCTCCACCGGCGTCGCCGTCCTCGCGCTCGCCCAGGGCGGCGAGCAGTTCCGCCCCCGCGCCGAGGCCGTGCTCACCACGCTGCTGACCGGCATGTCCGACCACTCCCGAGAGGCACCATGTCCCCGCGCATCCCGCTGAAGGGCTCGACCGCCGGACGCCAGTACGCGGGGTGGACGCCCCGGGCCCTGGCCGCCGAGGGGCTCGGGAACCGCGTCCTCGCCGACCAGCGGATCCCCGTCAGCGGCGGCGCGACCCTGCACGCCGACGTCTACACGCCCGCGACGCCGGGCCGGTACCCCGCCGTCGTCTCGTTCGCCGCCTACAGCACCGAGACGCACACCGCGGGCATCCCGACCGGCTCCAACGAGATCGGGTCGCCGCCGGTGTTCACCGACCGCGGCTACTGCTCGGTGATCGTCGAGCGCCGGGGCATGGGCCGCTCCACCGGCGAGCAGGTGATGTTCTTCGCCGACCAGGACGTCGACGACCACGAGGCGGTCATCGCCTGGGCCGCCGAGCAGCCCTGGTGCACCGGCGAGGTCGTGCTCTTCGGCACGTCGTACTACGGCATGACCCAGCTCCAGGTCGCCGCCCGCAGGCCGCCGGCGCTCCGGGCGTTCTTCGCCAACGAGGTCTGCACCGACTACTTCCGCCACCTCGTCCAGTTCGGCGGCGTGCCCGGCAGCTTCTTCTTCTCGCTGTGGATGGGCGCGAACTTCACCGACGCGCGCTACGACGCCCGCCTCACCCCGGACCGCCGCGCCCTGATCAGCCACCTCACCAACGGCGCGCTGCACCCGCTGCTCGAGAAGCTGGTCCACCGCAACGTGAGCACGATGTTCGAGAAGTTCATGGCGGCGACCCCCGACGAGTTCGTCCGCGCGATCTACGCGCACTGGATGTTCGACGAGAAGACCCGCGCGCAGTCGACGATCCCGGAGGGCCCGTCACCGGTGCTCGGCGGGATCGAGGTCCCGTTCGCCGTCGTGCAGAACCTCGGCTACCTCAACCTGCACCAGTTCGGTGCCTACGACCTGTTCGAGCACGCGGGCACGCCGGCCGACCGGAGGTGGCTGATCCTCGGGCCGCCCGAGTACGACCTGCCCGTGTACGCCTGGCAGGGCGAGGCGCTGGCGTTCTTCGACCACGTCCTGCACGGCGTCGACAACGGCTACGCCGACCAGCCGCCCGTGCGGTACTGGGTCGAGGGGGACGGCGCTTTCGCGGCCGCCGCCGACTTCCCGCCGCCGGACGGCGAGGTCGTGCGCCTCGGTCTCGAGTCGGCGGGTGCGGACCACGAGACCCACCGGCTGACGACCGGGGCCGCCGCGGCCGGCGCGAGCTCCTGGGCCGCGGTGCCGCGCGGTGTGCCGGTGCTCGGCGGGCTCGACGAGCTGGCGAACCAGCTGCTGACCTTCGAGCTGCCGGTCACCGAGGAGCTGCACCTCGCCGGCCCCGTCACCGCACGCCTGACCTTCAGCGCCAACGAGATCGACTCCTACGTCCTCGCCCGTCTGACCCGCGTCGACACCGACGGCGCGCTCCACCAGCTCTCGATGGGCGCGATCCGTCCGGTCGCCCGCACCGAGGACGAGGCGCGCAGCACCGCGACCGAGATCGCGATCGACTCCGGGCACCGCGAGCCCCTCGTCCCCGGCGAGCCGGTGGTGCTGCGTTTCAGCCTCACCCCGTTCCCGGTCGTGCTGCGCCCCGGCGAGCGCCTGCGCCTCGACCTCGGGAGCCGCACGGACCTGCTGCGCAAGGACCCGGGCCAGGGCTACGTGCAGTTCGACCTGCCCGTCCCGCCGTACCTGTGCCGCAACACGGTGCACTTCGGCGGCGAGAGCTGGATCGAGGTCACGCGCGTGCCGGGGTGAGCCGCAGCGGCAGGGCGGCGAAGGCGCGCATCGTGTTGTTGTGGTGCCTCGTCGGCGCGGCGGCGGGTTCGATCCGCTCCACCCGCCGGGCCAGCGCGGTCAGCAGGGCCGCGCCCTCGAGGCGCGCGACGTGCTGGCCGACGCACTGGTGCAGGCCCATCCCGTAGCCCACGTGGCCCGAGGGGTCGCGGTCGAGGTCGAAGCGGTCGGGGTCGTGCCAGTGCCGGGGGTCGCGGTTGGCGGCGCCGAGGAACATCAGGATCTTGTGGTCGGCGGGCACCACCGTGCCGCCGATCGGGACCTCGCCCTCGGCGGTGCGGAAGAACGTCTGCACCGGGCTCTGCCAGCGCACCGCCTCGTCGAACGCGACGCGCGCCCGCTCGGGGCGCGCCCGCAGCGTCGCCCACGCGTCGGGGTGGGTCGCGAGGCCGTGCAGGACGGCACCGAGGCCGTGCACGGTCGTGTCGACGCCCGCGGTCAGCAGCGAGCGCACGATCAGCGGGGCCTGCGCCGGGGTGATGTCGCCCCGGTCCGACGCCGCCCAGATCGCCGCGCCGAACCCGTCGTCGGAGAGCACCTCGCGCGCGCACTGCGACGCCACCCACGCCGAGAGCTCGCCGACCCGCGGCGCGCCCTTGGCCACGAGGTCGTTCGACGGGCCGAAGGCGTTGAAGGCGTGGTCGCCGTAGGGCAGCAGGTGCTCGCGTCCCTCGGCCGGCAGCCCGACGGCGTCGGGGAAGACGCGCAGCGGGAACGCCTCGGCGAGCGCGGTCATCCCGTCGAGCTCGACGACGTCACCCCGACCGTCCAGCAGCCCCGCGACGAGGTCCTCGGCGTCGGCGAACCAGCGGTCCGTCAGCCGGCGCAGTGCCCGCGGGCCGAGGATCGCCGAGAGCACGGCGCGCGGCGCGTCGTGGTGCGGCGGGTCGGCCTCGAGCAGCAGGCTCGGCGGTCGCCAGGGCGTCTCGTGCTTGAAGTTCGACATCCCGACCCCGGCGCTCGACGGGAACCGCTGCCAGTCGACGAGCGCCGCGCGGACCTCCTCGTAGCGGGCGACGGCGTAGAGGTCGTAGCGCGGGAGGTACACGACCGGCCCGGCGTCGCGCAGCGCCGCCTGCATCGGCAGCGGGTCCTCGAGGGTCTCGTGGGAGAACGGGTCGACGTCGAGGGTCGGGACCGCGTCGAGAGTGGTGGTCATCGCGGGCTCCTACAGGTCCAGCACGAGGCGGTCGGTGCACGAGCGCGAGACGCAGGGGAACAGGCAGTCCCCGGCGGCGCGCTCGTGGTCGGCGAGGATCGAGTCGCGGTGGTCGGGCACGCCGGCGAGCACCGGCGTCTCGCACGTGCCGCACGTGCCCTGCTCGCACGAGGACAGCGCGGTGGCCCCCGCCCGCCGGGCCGCCTCGAGCACCGAGAGCTCCGGGCCGACGGTGACGGTGGCGCCGGAGCGGGCGAGCTCGAGGACGAACGGCTCGTCGCGCACCGGGGCGCCGAGGTCGGCGGCGACGAAGCGCTCGGTGCGCAGCAGGTGGCGGGGCCGGTGCGCCGTGGCGTCCTCGATCGCCGCCAGCAGGGGCGCCGGGCCGCAGCAGTAGACGACGGTCCCCTCGTCGGCACCGGCGACGAACGCCGCGAGCGGCAGCAGCCCGCCCTCGTCCTGGGGGTGCACGGTGACCCGGTCGCCATGGCGCGCGAGCTCGTCGGCGAAGGCCATCGTGCCCCGCGAGCGCCCGCCGTAGAGCAGCGCCCAGTCCGCGCCGACGAGGTCGGCCTGGTGCACCATCGGCAGCAGCGGCGTGATCCCGATGCCGCCCGCGACGAACAGGTAGCGCGTCGACGGCACGAGCGCGAAGTGGTTGCGCGGCCCGCCGAACCCGACGGTGTCGCCGACGGCCAGCTCGTCGTGCACGTACGCCGAGCCGCCGCGGCCGTCGGGCTCGCGCAGCACCGCGACGCGGTAGGTGTGCGCGTCCCACCGGTCGCCGCACAGCGAGTACTGGCGGGTGGCGCCGGACGCGAGGGTCAGGTCGACGTGGGCGCCGGGCGCCCAGTCGGGCAGGCGCCCGCCGTCGGGGCGCGCGAGCACCAGCGCGACGACGCCCTCCGCCACCTGCGTCTTTCCCTGCACGACGAGCCGGTCCATGCCGGGGAGGATGCGGCGCGGCCGGCAGGACCCGGAACGGCGATCCCATTCAATGGGCAGGCCGTCAGGGGGCGCTCAGCCGTTGCTCGATCCGCCGGGCCGCCGCGGCGAGCGGCGCGATGTGGTCCCGGGCGCGCTCGTCGTTGGGGACGATCACCGAGACGGCGGCGGCGACCTGCCGGTGCTCGTCGCGCACCGGCACCGCGATGCCCGTCGCCTCGGGGTGCAGGAAGCCGCAGCACACGACGAAGCCGTCGCGCCGGATGTCGGCGAGCCGGCGGCGCAGCACGGCCGGGTCGGTGATCGTGAACGGGGTGAACCGCGCCAGCGGTCCCGCGAGCACCTGTTCCTGCAGGTCGGCGGGGGCGTGGGCCAGCAGGACCTCGCCCGACGACGACGCGTGCAGGGGCAGGCGCGCGGCGATGCGCGTGTAGTTGATGACCGCCTGGTCGGCCGACAGGCGCTCGACGAACAGCACCTGCTCGCCGTCGAGCACCCCGAGCTGGACGTGGTGGCCGACGTGGCCGTGCAGCTCCTCGAGCACCGGCATGGCGAGCTCGCGCAGCGAGAGCGTCGGCGACGCCCGCGACGCGAGCTCCCAGAGCCGGGTGCCGACCCGCACGCGCCGGTCGGCGTCCCGGGCGAGCAGCCCGTGCTCGACCATGTCGGCCACCATTCGCGAGCCGGTCGCCGCCGGCAGCCCCGCCCGCCGCGACAGCTCCCCGACCGTCAGCGCCCGGTCGGACGGCGTGAACGCCTCGAGGACGCGCACGACGCGTTCGAGGACGGACTCCCCCGACGACGATCGCGCCACCGTCGCGAGTGTGCCGATCTGGGACACCTCTCGTCCACGACGGATATGGCGGAGATCACAACGAGGTGCCAGGCTCCTCCACGCGGGACGGACGGAGGGGAGCACGGATGGCGGACTCCGGAGCGACGGCGTGGCACCAGCGCGCCGTCGCGGAGATCACCCGGTGGCCGTGGCTGCAGCGCCTGAACGACCAGGCGACCGCGGCCGTCGCCCCCGTCTACGACCGGTTCCGCGCCAACCCCGTCGTCGAGCTGATGCACGGCGGACGCTGGCTGGGGCACTCGCTGCACCCTGCGCTGTCCGACCTCCCGATCGGGTTCTGGTCGGCGACGCTGCTGCTCGACATGGCGGGCCAGGACGTCCCGGCCGACGGCGCGCGCCTCGACCCCTCGTCGACGCTCTCCGCCGCCGGGATCGCCGCGGCCGCCGCCACGGCCGCCACCGGCGTCGCCGACTGGAGCGTCAGCGACAACGAGGACCGGCGCGTCGGGCTGTTCCACGGCCTGCTCAACGGGGCGGGCACCGTCCTGCAGGGCGTCTCCCTCGCCGCCCGTCTCTCCGGTCACCGCCGCACCGGCCGCGCCCTCGGCGCCGCGAGCCTCACCGTCACCGTGGCCGCGGCCTACATCGGCGGGCACCTCGTCCAGGGCCGCGCGGTGATGGTCAACCGGGTCGCGACCAACACCGGGCCGCAGCGCTGGGTCAAGGCGGTCGCCGACGACGAGCTCGCCGACGGCGCGGTCACCGGCGTCGAGGTCGAGGGCCGCCACGTGCTGCTGTTCCGCCGCGACGGCGAGGTCCACGCCATCGACGACGTCTGCAGCCACGCCGGCGCCCTGCTGCACCGCGGCGAGGTCGACGGCTGCACCGTCGCCTGCCCGCTGCACTACTCGGTGTTCGACCTGCGCGACGGCCGCATCGTGCGCGGCCCGGCGCACCACCCCCAGCCCGTTCTTCCCGCGCGCGTGCGCAACGGCTGGATCGAGGTGCGCGGCTCCGCGCCGGCACCCCGGTCGCGCCGGTCGTCCGGTTAGTTCACGAGAGGAACCACCACCATGGCCTGGGAAGCCGTTGCCGACCTCGACCAGCTCGAGGAGGGCGACATGATGCTCTGCCACATGGGTGGCGAGCCGATCTGTGTCGTCCGGCTCTACGAGGACGAGGCGGTCGCGGTGCACAACACGTGCACCCACCAGCAGCAGCCGCTCAACGAGGGCTACCTCCAGGAGGACGACTCCCTGATCTGCCCGGCGCACAACTCCCGGTTCGACCTGCACACCGGCGTGCCCACGGGCGTCCCCGCGGTCGATCCGATCCCGACCTACGCCTGCAAGATCGAGGACGGCGCGATCTGGGTCGACTTCGAGCAGCAGACGAACGACGCCGCGATCCCGCACAAGCCGTACCACTGAGCTCACCCCCGCCGGGTGAGTCCGGCCGCTCCCGCGCGGGTTCATCGTCGACCCCCGACGGGGCGAGGTGGTCACGTGGACGAGACCCGGACGACGCTGTGGGAGCTCGAGGGCCGCTGGACGATGGGCCGGGCCCTGCCCCGCGACCTGCTGAGCACCATCGGCGCCTGGCTGCGGCGCGAATTCCCCGACCGGCGCGCCTTCGTGCTGGCGGTGATCCGCCGGCGCGCCGAGGAGATCCGCGAGGAGGACGCGGGGCTGCCGGTCGACGGTCCGGCGGAGGGGATGCTGGCGCTCTCGGCGACGGTGCTGGCGGCCCACGAGACGCTGATCGACGTCTTCGACGGCGACGCCCGCCGCACCGTCCTGTTCCTGCGCCAGGCCCTCGGGTCGGTCCTGCGCCGCCCGTTCCAGGTCACGTTCGGCGCCCCGGGCCGGCGCGACGACCCGCTCGGCGCGATCGAGTCCGCCTGCCGCGCCGAAGCCGGGCGCCACGGCGCGTCCGTCGACATCCGCGTCGAGCGACCCGACGCGGACGCGGTCGAGATGCGGGTCGAGCGCTGCTTCTTCCACGACTTCTTCGCCCGCCGCGGCGTCGGCGACGTGACGACGGTGATGTGCGCGTGGGACGCCACCTGGATGCGGGCGGTCGATCCGGCGGTCAGCGGCCTGCGTGCCGAGCGCACGACGCTGCGCTCGCAGGGGGACGACGCGTGCCGCTTCCGCGTCGTGTGCACCGAGGACCCGGCCGCGACCTTCGTCGACGCGCTGAGGTGACCAGCCGTCTCGAGCGGGTCGGCATGTGGCCGCGCCGGCCGATCCCTAAAGGCGTCGACGTGATCAGCGCACCGGGTACTGCGTGCGCGCCGCCTTGACCGTGCGGATCACCGGCGCGGTCTCGACGCTCGTGACGCCGGGCAGGTCGGCGACGCGGGTGGTCAGGTAGCGGTAGAGCCCGGCGGCGTCGGCGCTCGCGACGCTGGCGTAGATGTTCGCCCGCCCCGCGATCGCCGCGGCGAACGGGACCTCCGGGTGGGCGGCGAGCGCCCGGCCGGCGGCCTCGAGGTGGGCCGGGGCGACCGTCAGCCAGAGCATCGTGCGCAGCGGCAGCTCGATGACCTCGGGCGTCACGTCGACGTCGAGGTAGAGCAGGCCGCCGGCGCGCAGGTCGTGCAGGCGGCGCCGGACCGTCGACGCCGACGTCCCGCACGTGCGCGCCATGTCCTCGACCGGCGCGCGGCCGTCGACGCGCAGGAGGTCGAGCAGCCGGCGGTCGACGTCGTCCAGGCGCGGCGGCGGGGCCGGTGCAGGCAGGTGCTCGCGCAGGGCCGCTGCCTGGTCGTCGGTCAGCGCGCCCTGCTTGGTGAACGGCTCGCGGGCGCCGCCGTAGAACACGTGCAGCACCTCGTGGGCGCTGACCTCGAGGATGCGCGGTGTGCGCGGCAGGCGGTGCAGCAGCATCTCGTCGGCGTCGTCCCCGCGCCCCCGCAGCGAGCAGGCGATCTCGGTGCCGCCGGAGATCAGCCCGATCCACGCGGTGTCCGGGCGGCGGGCCAGCGCCTCGGCGATCTCGACGCTGGCGTCCGGGGCGCAGCGCAGCCGTACGTGCCACTGGTCGTCGCCGACCACGGTGGGGTCGCTGACGCCGACGACGCGCAGCGCCCTGGTCGAGCGCAGGCGGGCGTAGCGGCGGGCGACGGTCTGGTCGGAGACCCCGAGGACCTCGGCGACGCGGCGGAACGGCGCGCGCCCGTCGATCTGCAGGGCGTGCACAAGGGCGCGGTCCGTCTCGTCGAATTCCGTCACCCCGGGCCTCCTTGATGTCGATGATCGCTGACAACGGCGTCATGGCTCGGGCGACGCGTCAGGCGATGTCGAACATGGTCGCAGCGTCCCTGCTTCCCGAGGAGAGACCATGCGTCCCTGGTGGCCCCTGGTGGCGATCTGCCTGGGCACCTTCATGCTCCTGGTCGACGTCACGATCGTGAACGTCGCCCTGCCGCCCATCGCGACGTCGCTGGAGACGTCGTTCTCGTCCCTGCAGTGGGTGATCGACGGGTACGCGCTCGCCCTGGCTGCGCTGCTCATGGTCACCGGCACCCTCGCCGACCGCTTCGGGCGGCGCCGGCTCTACCTCGCGGGTCTCGGCGTCTTCGCGGTGTCGTCGCTGGCTTGCGGGCTCGCGCCGTCCGCGGGCGCGCTCGTCGCCGCCCGGGTCGCGCAGGGCCTCGGCGGCGCCGCGATGTTCGCGACGACCGCGGCGCTCATCGCCGCGACGTACCACGGTCCGCGCCGCGGCACGGCGTTCGGGATCTGGGGCGCGGTCAACGGGCTCGCCGCCGCGTGCGGCCCGCTGCTCGGCGGCCTGCTCACCGAGGCCTGGGGCTGGCGGGCGATCTTCCTCGTCAACCTCCCGGTCGCCGTGGTCGCCGTCGCGCTCACCCTCGCCGTGGTCACCGAGTCATCCTCCGCGGCCGTCGGCCGTGTCGACCTCGTCGGGGCGGGGACGTTCACGCTCGCCTCGGGCGCCCTGGTCTGGGGCCTCGTGTCCGCGGGCGAGCGGGGCTGGACGGCGGCGCCGACGGTCCTCGCGCTGGCGCTCGCCGCCGTCGCCCTGGCGGTGTTCGTGGTCGCCGAGCGCCGCACCGAGGCGCCGATGCTCGACCTCGCGCTCTTCGCGAACCGCTCGTTCACCGCGCTGATGGTCGCGGCCGCGGTGCTCTCCGCCGCCGCGTTCGCCGACCTCGCCCTGGTGTCGCTGTGGCTGCAGTCGGTCCTCGGGCTCACCCCGATCCGCGCGGGCCTGGTCGCGCTGCCGCTGAGCCTCGCCGCGTTCACGGTGTCCGCGCTCGCCGGCCGCTTCCTGCACGGCGGCTCCCCCGCCCGCCCGGTCGGCGGCGGCCTGGCGCTCATCGGCGCCGGCGCGCTGCTCATGACCGTCGTCGACGCCGGCTCGGGACCGTGGGCGCTCGTCCCCGTTCTCGTCGTGGCCGGTCTCGGGGTCGGCCTCGCGACGCCGGTCCTCGTGTCGGCCACGCTCGCGGTGCTGCCGCCGTGGCGCGCCGGCGTCGGCAGCGCCGCGGTCAACACCTTCCGCCAGCTCGGCCTCGCCGTCGGGCTCGCCGTGCTCGGCACGATCTTCACCGGCCGGGTCACCGGCGTGCTGACGTCGGCCGGGGTTCCCGACGCCGACGGGCTCGCCGCCGCGGTGGCCGGGGGTGGCACGCCCGGGGTGGTCGCCGGGCGCCCGGCCCTCGCGCCCCTCATCGGCGACGCGTTCCCCGCCGGGCTCGACACCGTCTTCACCGTCGCCGGCGTCGCCGCCCTGCTGGCCGCGATCCTCGTCGTCGTGATGGTCCGCCCGGCCGCCCGGGATGAGAAGGTCGTCCCCACGCAGGAGGCGGCGGGGAGGGCGACGTGACGGATTCGGGCAGGACCTGGCGCGAGGCCGAGCAGGCGCTGGAGGCCGGGATCGACTTCGACCGCGCCAACGCCGCCCGCATCTACGACTACCTGCTGGGCGGGGCCTGCAACTTCGCCGTCGACCGCGAGCAGGCCGCGAAGATCCTCACGCAGAACCCGGACATGGCCTACGTCTGCCGCGCGAACCGCGACTACCTGCGCCGCGCGGTCGACTGGTGCCTCGCGCAGGGCATCACGCAGTTCCTCGACCTCGGCTCCGGCGTCCCGACCGCGGGCAACGTCCACGAGATCGCGCTCGCCCACCGGCCCGACGCCCGCGTCGCGTACGTCGACTTCGAGCCGGTCGCGGTCGCCCACGCCCACGAGGTGATCGACGGGATCGAGGGCGTCAGCGTCACCCGCGCCGACATGCGCGACCCGGAGGCGGTGCTCGCCGCGCCCGGGGTGGCCGACCTGCTCGACCTCGACCGTCCGGTCGCGCTGCTCACCGTCGCGGTCCTGCACTTCGTCCCCGACGCCGCGCTGCCCGGGATCCTCGCCCGCTACCGCGCGGCACTGGGCCCCGGCAGCGTGCACGTGATGAGCCACGGCAGCGCCGACCACGACGACCCGGAGCTGGCGGCGCGGACGCGCGCCATCCAGGACGGCTACCGGGGCAGCGCGACCGAGGTCGTGCTGCGGTCGCGGGCCGCGATCCGGGAGCTCCTGGGTGACGGCGAGCTCGTCGCGCCCGGCCTCGTGGACATCGTCGACTGGCCCACGCCGAGCCCCGGCGAGCGCCCGACCGGGGGGTATGCGGCGATCGCCCGGTTCTCCTGACGGTCGGCGCGCCGCTCACCGCACCGACGGCAGGTTTCCTGACGGGAGACGGCGCCGGTCCGCATACTCGGCGTATGGCACCGGAGTGGTTCGACCTCCCGGTGCCCCGCTGGTCGGACCGGGCCGTCACCGCGCCCCTGCAGGCGCGGGCGCGCGCGACCCGCCGCGAGCTCCTCCTCGCCGCCGCGCGCCGCTTCGCCGACCAGGGCTACCACCTCACGTCCCTGTCCCAGGTGGTCGCGGACGGCGGGCGCACGAAGGGCGCGCTGTTCTTCCACTTCGAGAACAAGTCCGCGCTCGGCTGGGCCGTGGTCGACGAGCTGCACTCCTCGTGGGAGGACATCAGGGCCCGCATCGCGGCCCGGGGGCTCGACCCGTTGCGCGCGCTGCTCGTCGTCTACGACGCGCAGATCGCCCGGCTCGTGCACGACCCGATCGTCACGGGCGGCGTCCGGGTCATGCGCGAGGACCCGGGGATGCAGGCCGACCGCCACAAGTGGGTCGAGGGCTGGCGCTCCGAGACCGAGGTCCTGCTCGGGCAGGCCTGCGCCGCCGGGCTCGTCACCGCCAGCACCGACCCGATGTCGGTGAGCTCGACGCTGCTCTCGACGGTGGTCGGGCACCACTACCTCGCCGAGGTCCAGCCCGACGGCCCCTCGCTCTGGGAGCGCATGACCACGACGTGGCTCGCGCTCCTGCCGACGCTGGCCGAGCGCTCGTGGCTCGAGTCGTGGTCGGCCTCCGGGTGGTCGCGGCGCCCGCCGCCGGACGCCGCGACCTTCGACCGTGCCCGCCGGGAGGACACGGCCTGACCCGGACTCCTCAGCGGGGGTCGAGCACGAACACCGGGATCTCGCGGTCGGTGCGGGTGGCGTACTCCGCGTAGTTCGGGAACGCCGCGACGGCGCGGTCCCACCACTGCGCGCGCTCGTCGCCGGACACGACGCGCGCCGTGTACTCCCGGGTCTCCGTGCCGTCCTGCAGTGAGATCTCGGGATGTGCGCGGATGTTCTCGAACCACACCGGGTTCTCGGGCGCTCCGCCCTTCGAGGCGACGACGGCGTAGCTGCCGTCGTGCTCGACGCGCATCACCGGGGTGTACCGGAGCTTGCCGGTCTTCGCCCCGCGCAGCGTGAGGAGCACGATCGGCGAGCCGTTCACCTCGATGCCCGCGGTGGTGCCCGTCTCCAGGATCTTCTGTGTCTGGCCCCGTACCCAGTCCGTCGGGCTGAGCTCGGCCTTCTCGTCGGTCACAGCCGGAGAACCCGGCGCGCGCCGGGCTCATTCCGGCGCTCGTCCCGGCGCTCGTCGGGGACCCGGCCGTCTCGCGGTGCACGATGAGGGCGTGGCGACGACGGAGCGGACCATCCTGGCGCTGCCCAGCGTCGGGCCCGACCCGTTGACGCTGGACCGTGCCCGGGACGCCGTCGTCGGCTACGCCCGCGGGATGCGCTGGCTGCGCTTCCGCTCCCCCGGTATCCCGGAGGGCCGCTGGGCGCAGGTGCCCGCCTTCGGGTGGTCGCGGTTCGACGCGCGGCCGGTCGGCGAGAACCTCGACGCCGACGTCCTGATCGGCGAGGGCCTGCACGGTCGCCTCGACCCGGCCGGCTGGCACGCCGTCCACGACGCCCTCGCTGCGCTCGCCCCGCGGGTCGAGGCGCTGGCCGCCCGCGCGGACGGGCGCCCGTTCTGGGAGCTGCCCGACGAGGAGCTCTCGGTGCTCGGCGAGCCCGGCACGGTCGGCGCGCTGCTGCGCGGGATCGGCGAGGACGCCGGCAGCCACGCCCCGCACGTCCTCGCCGCCCTGCACCACCGCCGGCCCGACCTCGTCCCGCACCTGACACGGACCACCCGCCGCACGCTGCTGCCCCACCTCGAGGAGGGCGACAGCGGCGTGGAGGCGGTCGTCCACCGGGAGCTGCGGGTCAACGACGTCGGGTTCGCCGCGCTCGAGTCCGCCGTGGCCGCGGAGCTCAGTGGGACCGCACCGACGCGCCTGCGCCTGCACGACGTGCTGCTGTGGCTCGCGACCACGCTGCGGTTCGCGCACGCCGAGGACGAGGGCCGGCGGCTCAGGTCCTCTCGGTCGTCTGGGTGAGGAAGCGCGTCCGGTACCGGCCGGCGAGCAGCAGCAGGGCGAGCTCCGCGACGACGGCGACCACCACGAGCTCGGCGTCGAGGTAGCCCAGCGCGACGTTCACGCCGGCGAGGGCGACGAGCAGCCCCACCCGGCACAGCCGGATGCCGACGCGGTCGCGGCCCAGGAGCAGCGCGCCCGCCGCCACGAGCAGGAGCACCCCGAGGAGCGCCTCCCCCGCCGACGCGACGACGAGCACCGGCGGCCTGCTGCCGGGCGGGAGGGTCTGGTCGTCGAGGACGATCTGCACGTCCGGATCGCTGCTCCACAGCGCGAGCAGCACCACGAGCCCGACCAGCGAGAGCAGTCCGAGCAGCACCGACCCCACGATCAGCACGATCCGGTGCACCCAGCGCGGCACGAGGCCGGACTCGGCGCGATGGAGCACGGCGAGCAGCGGGCGGGCGCGGTCCCGGGGCACGTCGGTCGGGGCCTGGTCCACCACCGGGCGCAGCGCGGCGGCGTAGGCGGCGAGGTCGGGGCGGGCCGGGTGGTCGGCGAGCGCGTCGAGGTCGCGGAGCAGCGCCGCGCGGTCGTCGGGACGCAGCGGGCCGTCGGCGAGGCTCTTCGACCGGACGGCCACCGAGTACGCCAGCACCCGCGGCCGGTCGAGCCGGGCGCGGCCCGCCAGCAGCGCGAGCCCGAGGACGCCCAGGAACACGGCGTAGATGATCGGCGCGGCGAGCGGGGTGAAGTAGTCGTTGCGCTGGGTGATGAACTTGCCGACCTCGTCGACGAACAGCCCGGACCCGACGCCGGCGCACACGGCGGTGACCGTCGGGACCCAGCGGTTGCTCCAGGCCAGCGCGGTCAGCCCGCCGACGAGGAGCAGCAGCCCGCCCCAGAGCGCGTGCGCGAGGTGGTAGACCTCGCCGCCGATCTGCGGATAGCCGGTCAGCGCGAGGTAGAGGCGCGTGACCACCACCGTCACCCCGAACCCCACGGCCACCAGCCGCACGCTGCGCGCCGCGTCCTCGCGCGGCACGGGACCCCGGTGGGCGCTCACCCGTCGGCGAGCCCGGCGTAGGTGTCCCGCAGCTCGCGCTTGAGGATCTTCCCGCTGGGATTCTTCGGCAGCTCGTCGACGAGGACCACGTACTTCGGGGCCTTGAAGCCCGCCAGGCGCTCGCGGGCGTGGGCGACGATCTCGGTCGGTTCGGCGGTGTGGCCGTCCCGGAGGACCACGGCGGCGGCGACCGCCTCGATCCACTCGGGGTGCTTCACCCCGAACACGGCCACCTCGCTCACCGCGGTGTGCGCGTAGATCGCGTCCTCGACCTCGCGGCTCGCGACGTTCTCGCCGCCGGTGATGATGATGTCCTTCTTGCGGTCGACGATCGTGAGGTAGCCGTCGGCGTCCATCACCCCGAGGTCGCCGCTGTGGAACCAGCCGTTCTTGAACACCTCGGCGGTCGCCTCCGGCTTGCCCCAGTACCCGCGCATCGCGTGCGGGGTCCGGTGCACGATCTCGCCGACCTGCCCCACCGGCACCGGCCGGTCGTTCTCGTCGTGCAGCCGGGTCTCGACGTTGAGGCTCGCGCGCCCGGCGGTGCCCGCTTTGGTGATCTGCTCCTCGGGGAACAGGACGGTGGCGTTCGGGGCGAGCTCGGTCTGGCCGTAGTAGTTGAAGAGGCGGATGTCGGGCAGCCGGCTGCCGAGCTCCTCGAGCACGGCGACCGGCATGATCGCCGCCCCGTAGTAGCCCTTGCGCAGCGAGGACAGGTCGTACCGGTCGAACGCCGGCGAGCGCAGCAGCCGGATCCACACGGTCGGCGGGCAGAACATCTTGGTGATCCGCTCGGCCTCGACCGTGCGCAGGATCGTCTCCGGGTCGGCGGAGTCGACGACGACGCTGGTGGCGCCGAGGTAGACGTCGGGCGTGAGGAAGTCGTGCAGCGCCGCGCAGTGGTAGAGCGGCAGCGCGTGCAGCTCGACGTCGTCGCGGTGGTACTCGCCGTCGACGATGTCGCTGACGTACTGGGCGATGAGGTTGCGGTTGGTCATGATCGCGCCCTTGGGCGCGGACGTGGTGCCGCTGGTGTAGAGCAGCTGGACCGGGTCGTCGTCGCCGATCTCGACGTCCGGCTCGGTCGCGTCCTCGTGGGCGAGCAGCCGGTCGAACGACGTCCAGCCCGGGCTGTGGCCGATGACCACGCCGAGCGAGACGGCGACCTCCGCGGCCCCGAAGGTGTCGACCAGCGCGTCCTCGACGATCACCGCCGTCGCGCCGCTGTCCTCGAGCACGTAGCGGACCTCGGACGCCACGAAGTTGAAGTTCACCGGCACCGAGATCGCCCCGAGCCGCGCGAGCGCGAAGTACGCGACGACGAACGCGTACGAGTTGTGGGAGAAGATCGCGACGCGCTGGTGGCGCACGACGCCCCGCGCCGCGAGCGCGTTCGCGACGCGGTTGGCGTCGGCGTCGAGCTCGGCGAACGTCCGGCGGGTCTCCCGGTGCACGACCGCGAGCTTCGGGCCGTGCTTCAGCGCGCTGCGGGCGAGCAGCGAGCCGATCGTCTGACGGCGCGCGCGCACGACGTCCGCGGTGAGGGGCGGGAGGTACCGATCGAGATCGTCCACCCCGCTGCTCCTACCGATCACGAGGCCGGAGGGCAATGGGCAATCACCGCGCGACGGCCGTCAGGTGGGAACGCGTGGTCGTCCGCCGGGTCGGGGTCGTCGTTCGGTGTCGATGATCCAGGGCGGGGTGAACCAGGGCCGACCGTTGATCATCTCGATGGTCCAGTGCCCGTGGTGGAGCAGCTGGTGGTGGTGGCGACACAAGAGGCACATGTTGTCGAGCGCGGTCGCGCCGCGGTGCTGCAGCCATTCTCGGACGTGGTGGGCTTCGCAGCGTCGTGGTCGTCGGGTGCAGCCGGGGAAGGCGCAGCCTCCGTCGCGGTGGTTGAGGGCGCGGCGGATGGCGTCGGGGGCGGTGCGCTGGCTGCGTCCGACGTCGAGGGGTTCGGACTTGGCGCCGAGGATCATGGGGATGATCTCGGCGTCGCAGGCCCACCGGCGGACCGTGGCGGCGTCGACGTGGTGGCCGGAGTCCAGCGTGCCGTAGCCGCCCTTGCCCGTGAGGGCTTCGCACAGCCAGCGGTGATCGATCGTCACCGTGAGCAGCGCGCGGCCGGGGCGTTCGGTCCAGCCGGTCTTGCCCGTCTCGGGACGGCGAGGTTCGGGGATCAACGCCAACGGCGCCTCGCCGCCTGCCTCGTCGTCGTCCGCCTCTGTCGGCGCGTCGGCCTCGACGCCCGCCGGATCAGGGTTGACGTGCTCTTTGCGGGCGTCGGTGGCCAGACCTCGCGGGCCACGGGCGTCCTGGGTGAGGTCCTTGAACGCATCGGCTTGACGGCGTTCCAGGGAGCGTTCGTCGTCGGCGCCGGCTCGCTCGGACAGGACTCCGAACACCTCGACCGCGGCTTCGGCGTCCAGCGGGTCGTGCAGCGTCCCCTTGAACACCAGCGACCCGTCCCTGCGGCGCAGCAGGTGCATCTCGTCGCGGCAGTGCTCACCGTCGGGTGGAGCGGCGCCGTCGGGGTCGTAGCGATCGATGAACGCCTTCGCCAACTGCTGCAGCTTGCGCGGCGGCAACAGCTCCGCGTAGTCCGCGAGGGTCTTCTCCACCCCGGCCAGCTCGTCCGGCGGCGGCGGGGACGCGAGGCCCGCGAGGTGGGCCATCGTCTCCCGGATGATCTTAACATGCTGCGGGTCGATCAGCCCCGCCGACAGCGCCGCGCCGGTGCAGGGCAGCCGGGCCGGCAGCGGCTCCCCCAGCAGCGACGAGCGGGCACACAGGTCCGCCGCCTCGGCCACCAGCCGCTTGGCGTCGGCGAGGTCGAGGTTGTCCCGATCCGCGATCAGCGACTCGACGGATCGATATCCGGTGTTCGCCGCCGTCCCGAGGTCGGCGATCCGAGCGATGCTCTCGAGGCGGCGGTAGTAGGCGCGGCGCTGAGCGATCATCTCGGCACGAGCGGACTCGAGCGCCTCGCGCTCCGCCACCCCCACCACGTATTCGCTCATGTGTTCGAATGTAGACCCGACCCCCGACAACGCCGGGCCCGTTCACTGAGACCGCCTCAGCAACGTCAGCGCTGTCCCGACGAGGGGCGCCCCTCGCCCACCTCTCCGAGCGAAGGTGCCCTTCGCTCAGGACCAGCGCGCGCCGGTAGACCTCAGACCGTGTCCGCGCCGATCGCGTTGCGCATGGTCGCGAAGACCTTGCTCTGTTCCGCGGTGAGGTGGCTCGGCGCCGCGGGGTGGATCTCGCCGTTGGCGGTGTGCAGGGGGATGTCGGCGTGCCCCGCGGCGGAGACCTGGGCCATCGACCACTTCCCGAACGCGCGCTCGTCGACCGTGCCGGAGTCGAGCACGGCCAGCCGCTCGTGGCGGGGGTCGGCGCTGATGCGGCCGTAGAGCTCCTCGACGGTGCCCTGGGGACCCTCGAGGACCTGGGCGAAGTAGTGGTCGGTGATCAGCAGCGCGCCCGTGATGTCCGCGCCCTTGTTCCGCGACCGCGCCGTGCTGAAGATCTCGCCGAGGACCGTCGGCCGGTCGCTCTTCGGGATGCGGCTGTGGCTCTGGTAGATCAGCCGGAAGACCGGCGACCCGCTCTCGTCCGATGCGGCCATCGGTGGCCCCCTCGTGTCCCCGGCGCGCTCGCCCCGGACGGATGTGATCGGCGTCTCATTATGCTGACCTCTCCGGAGCTGTCCAGAGGAGGAGGCCCGCGATGGCGACCGCAGTCGAGACGACGTTCCACCGGGTGTCGCTCGAGGTGTACGACGACCTGCTCGGGCGGCTGGACTTCCGGCCGGGCGGGCCGTCGGAGCCCGGCTGCCTGTTCCACTTCGCGACGCCCACCGAGGACGGGTTCCGCGGGATCGACGTCTGGGAGTCCCCCGAGGCGTTCCAGCGCTTCGTCTCCGAGCGCCTCGGGCCGGTGCTCGAGCGCCTCGGGATCGCCGCGCCCGACGTACGCGTGCTCGAGGTGCACAACTACCTCATCGCGCCCGCGGAGCGCCGCAGCTAGGCCCGCCCGCGGGTGCCACGCTGGGGGCCATGTCCACGATCGATCCCGCCGACGCCCGCCGCCGCCTCGAGGCCGGCGAGGCCGTGCTCGTCGACGTCCGCGAGCCCGACGAGTGGGCCGCGGGCCACGCCCCGGACGCCGTGCACCGCCCGCTCGGCGACCTCGACCCCGCCGAGTTCGCGGAGCGCTCGGTGATCACGACGTGCCGCGGCGGCGGTCGCGGCACGCGCGCGGCGGAGAGGCTCGCCGAGGCCGGCGTCGACGCCGTCAGCCTCGACGGCGGCCTGCGGGGCTGGTCGGAGGCCGGCGGCCCGATCGTGCACGACGACGGCACGCCGGGGGCGCTCGACTAGCGCCCGGCCGACCGCCGGACGACGTCGCGGACGGTCGCGAGCACCTCGTCGGGGTGGTCGAGGTGCACGCTGTGGGTCGCCCCCGGCCAGGTCAGCACCGGTGCCCCGAGGGCGGCGGCCACGCGCTCGTGGGCTCGGCGGATCGGGGCGCCGGGCTTGCGGTCGGCGGTGACCACCGCGGCCGGCACGCGCGGGAGCGCCTCGTCGCGCCACCCGCGGGCCAGCTCGGTGAGCCCGTCCACGGAGCGCGCCAGCTGGTCGGTGTCCATGTCCAGCGTCGCGTCGACCGCCGCGGCGCAGTCCGGACGCAGCCCCCGCTTCATGCTCCGGGCGGTGAGGGCGAGCGTCCCGCGCAGCAGCGCCGGACCGAGCACCGGGATCGCGGCCGCCCGCGCCACCGTCGCGGCCCGCTGCTCGACCTGCGCGCTGATCTCCGCGTCGTTCACCGGCGTCATGTCGAGCAGCACCAGGCCGGCGACGTCGTCGGGGTGCGCGGCGGCGAGCAGGGTGGCGACGGCCCCGCCGAGGCTCTGCCCGACGGCGACGACGGGCCCCAGGGCGACGTCGGCGACGATGGCGTGGAGGTGGTCGGCGGCGTCCGCGAGCCGTCCGGGCTCGGACGAGTACCCGGTGCCGGGGCGGTCGTGGACGATCACCCGGCAGCCGGGATCGGCGACGAGCCCCTCGACGAGCCCCGGGAAGAACCCCTCGGCCGCCGCGGCTCCGCCCGGCAGCAGGAGCACGGGCGGGCCGTCGTCGCCATGGACGCGGACCGGATCGGACGTCATCGGATCATTCTCCCGATCCCCTCCGCGAACAGGCGATCACCTGCGGCTGGTTGCGCGCGACCCGCTTGCTTCTGATCAACAGGTACGGGAGCGTTCTCCCAGCGCGATGTGACCCGCCACACGCACGGCGAGGAGGCCGTTCCCCGATGAAGCTCGCTCTGTACCTGCCGAACTTCCGCACCGAGGTGACGATCAAGGAGCTCGAGGACCTCACCGATCTCGCCGAGGAGCTCGAGTTCGACTCCGTCTGGACCCTCGACCGCATCGTGGTGCCGGAAGCCTCGGACCGCGAGGGGCTGCAGTACTCGTTCGGCATGATGGACGGGCTCCCGAACGCCCTGCCCGTCGCCTCCACGGGCGGGTGGTTCCAGGGCTACCCGCTGCTCCCCTGGCTCGCCGCGAGGACATCGAGGATCCGCATCGGCCAGAGCATCATCGACACGCCGTTCCGCGCGCCGGGCGTCCTGGCCGCCGAGCTGGCGACGATCGACCACCTGTCGAACGGCCGGCTCAACGTCGGGCTCGGCGCGGGCTGGATGCCCGAGGAGTTCGCCGCCGCGAGCGCCTCGCACATCTTCCCGAAGCGCCACAAGCACGTCCGCGAGACGATCGAGGTCCTGCAGGGCGTCTGGGCCAACGAGCACTTCGAGTACCACGGCGAGTTCGCCGACTTCGAGCCGTGCGGGTTCGGCGCGAAGCCGCTCCAGCAGCCGCGTCCGCCGATCTTCATGAGCGGGCTCAAGGACCCGCTGCGCTCGGCGAAGCGCATCACCAAGTACGACCTCGACGGCTGGATCGGCATCCAGGACTCGCCCGAGGGCCTGGGCAAGTGGCGGAAGGCCATCGACGAGCAGTTCGAGGAGATCGGGAGCCCGAAGCGCTCCAAGGACCTCGAGATCTGCAGCATGATCTGGACGGTCATCACCGACACGGAGATGGACCAGAGCGACAACGGCGTCCCGTCCAACCTGCTGGTCGGCACCGAGAAGCAGCTCACCGACCGTCTGAAGGCCTACAAGGAGGCCGGGATGACGATGCCGCTGATCTGGCCGCCGTTCGCCGACGTGCCGGTGTCGAAGACGCTCGACGACCTCAAGCGGATCAAGAACGACATCATGCCGAAGGTCGAGGCCATCTAGTCAGCGGTCCGACCAGCGCAGCTCGACCTCGCGCCCCGGCGCGAGCGGGAACCCGGCGGCCTCCTCCTCGGCGGCCCGCCGGGTTCCCTCCGCGAGGTCGCCGAACGGGCTGACCTCCACGCGGTGACCTCGACGCCGCCAGGTGCCGGCGATCTCGCCGTCGGCGAGCAGCGCACCGGGCTGGGCGACGCCCAGCGGCCACACGGCCCGGCGGTGCGCGGCGTCGGGCACCAGCAGCGCGCGGTCCGGGGCCTGCAGGAACAGGTCACCGGGTGGGAGCAGGCGCACGCCGGACACCGGGGCCCGACCCGCGGGGACGGTCGCCTCGACGGGCACCGCCTCCCACGTCGCCTGCGCGTCGGCCGGTGACAGGCCCGCCCACCGCGCGAACCCGGGCGCGTCCGAGGGTCCGAGCACGGCGAGGAACCGCCGCAGCAGCTCGGCGCGTGCCGCATCGACCGTGGTGGACGGCGCCGGCACGACCCACACCAGCGTGTCCCGGCCGTCCCAGCGGATCCGCACGCGCCCCGTCGTGGCGGCCCGCAGCAGCCCGTCGACGCGTCCGCCGACCGCCGCGAGCGCGTCCCGCTTGCGTACCCGGGCCGCGCCCAGCGCGACGGCGAGGGCGTCCGCATCCCGCTCGGCGGCCTCGCGCAGGCGCTCGTCGTGGGGCATCAGCCCGAGCGTGAAGACGTCGGCGTCGGCCGCGGGCACCACCCACACCGCGCCGCGCGGCCCCCACACCTGCGCGAGGGCGGGGTCCTCCCACGCGTCCGGGCGCACCCCGGCGACCCGCGCGTACAAGGACAGCACCGCGGAGCGCGGCGCGCCGTCCTGCAGCCCCGAGGAGACCGCCGCACGCCAGGCGGCCGCTGGCAGCCGCCGGTCCAGGTGCTGGGCGGCCAGGCGGTGCGCGATCACGTCCGCCCGCGTCACGGACGTCAGGTGACCGTCTTCCCCGTGGTGTCCGCCCGGCTCCGGCTGGGCTGCACGCGCTTCGGCTCGCCCGGCATCTTGGGGTACTCGGGCGGGTAGGGCAGGTCGCCGAGGTCGTGGTCGCGCTGGTCGCGCTCGACCCACTCCAGGACCGTCTCGAGGCTGCCGGGGTCGTCGTGCAGGCCCGCGAGCGCGTCGCCGCGCTCGGCCAGGACGCCGGCGGCGGTGAGGACGTCGAAGTCGTCGGGGTCGACGTCGGGCAGCTCCTCCCAGCGCAGCGGCATCGACACCGTCGCGCGCGGGGTGCCGCGCACCGACCACGCCGAGGCGATCGTGCGGTCGCGGGCGGCCTGGTTGTAGTCGAGGAAGACGCGCTCGCCGCGCTCCTCCTTCCACCAGTCCACGGTGGCCTGCTCGGGGATGCGCCGGCAGACCTCGCGGGCCAGCGCGATCACCGCGCGGCGGACGCCGACGAAGTCCCAGTCCGGGCGCACCGGCACCAGCACGTGGATGCCGCGCCCGCCGGAGGTCTTCGGACGTCCGTGCAGGCCGGCGTCGTCGAGGACCTCGCGCAGCACCCCCGCGACACGCACCGCGTCGGCGAAGTCGGTGCCCGGCTGCGGGTCGAGGTCGATGCGCAGCTCGTCGGGCTGGTCGACCTGCCCGCGGCGCACCGGCCAGGGGTGGAAGTCGAAGGTGCCGAGGTTCGCCGCCCACGGCAGCACCGCGGTGCGCGTCGGGCAGATCTCGGTGGCGGGCCGGCCGGAGGGGAAGCGGACCTCGACGGTGTCGACCCACTCGGGAGCGCCCTTGGGCACGCGCTTCTGGTAGAAGAACTCGCCGGTCACCCCGTCGACGAACCGCTTGAGGTGCGTCGGGCGCTCGTAGAGCACCGCGAGCAGCGGCTCGCGGACCGCCACGTAGTGCTCGACGACCTGCCGCTTGGTGATCCCGCGGTCCGGGAAGTAGACCTTGTCGGGATTGCTGATGCGGACGGCCAGGCCGTCGACGTCGATCTCCTCGGCCGGGGACTTCGCCACGGCGGCAATCTACTCGTCCCCGCCGGTGACCCCGGTCTCGTCCGCGGTGCGCAGCCGGTCGGCCAGCGCCTGGAGCTCGGCGCGCAGCCGCGAGAGGTCGCCGATCTCGAGCCCCGTGTCGGCCTGCACCCGGCGCTGCACGGCCATCACCGGCTCGCGCAGCGCCTCACCCTCGGCGGTGCAGGTGACCTCGACGGTGCGCTCGTCCTCGGGGCGACGCCGCCGGAGGACCCGGCCGCGCTCCTCGAGGCGCTGCAGCAGCGGGGAGAGGGTGCCGCTGTCGAGGTGCAGCTCGCGGCACAGCCGCCCCATGGTCGTCGGGCCGTGCTCCCAGAGCACGAGCAGCACGACGTACTGGCTGTAGGTGAGCCCGAGCGGAGCGAGCCCGCGCCGGTACGAGGCCGCGATCGCGCGGGAGGCGTCGTGCAGCGCGAAGCACAGCTGTGCGTCGAGCGTCGTGCACGCCGCCGAAGTCGCCGAGGTGTCCGTGCTCATGCCGACAGGGTAGGCCCGACGGGAAGTGGTGCGGGTTACCGTGGGGCGATGAGTGCGTCGAAAGGCCCAGGTGGGGGCGTTTCCGGGACATCCGGGTCGGGGGCCGACGAGCCCGCGGGCCCGCCCGGGCGTTTCGCCGACGACCTCATCGGCCTGGACCCGGACGACCCCGAGGCGCGGGCCTTCGCCGCGCACCTCGACCGGATGGAGCACGTCGGGCCGGCCGCGTTCACCGTGGAGGGTCAACTGGCCGGGGTCCGCGACTTCGCGGACTCGGCCAACCGGGCGGACGGCACCCGTCGCCTCGCGGCGATCGTGCTGGTCACGCTGGTGCTCCTGGGCACCGGCTTCGTGATCTTCGAAGTGCTCGAGGTGGTCCTGAGCACGGCCCTCTGACGGTGGCGCGCCGTATTAGCCTGGATGCATGAGCAGTGACGCCTCGATCGGCACCCCGAAGGTCAGCAAGTCCGACGCGGAGTGGCGCGAGCAGCTCACGCCCGAGGAGTACCAGGTGCTGCGCCAGGCCGGGACCGAGCGCCCGTTCACCGGCGAGTACGACGAGGTCTTCACCGAGGGTGTGTACTCCTGCCGTGCCTGCGGCGCCGAGCTCTTCCGTTCCGAGACCAAGTTCGCCTCGCACTGCGGGTGGCCGTCGTTCTACGCGCCGTCCGCCGACGACAACGTGATCCTGCGCGAGGACCGCGCCATGGGCATGACGCGCGTCGAGGTCCTGTGCGCGACCTGCCACTCGCACCTCGGCCACGTCTTCAGCGGCGAGGGCTACGGCACGCCCACCGACCAGCGCTACTGCATGAACTCGGTGAGCCTGCACCTGGAGCCGGCCGGCTGAGACCCGAAGCCCGGGACATCCCCCGGGGGTGTTTCGTTCGTCGGTCGCTCGTTACGCTATCCGGCCGATGACTGCGACGCTGACGTCCCGCGAGGGTCCCCGTCTGGTGATGCGGACCCTCGCCCGCCACCTCGCCCCGATCCAACCCCGCCGCCTGCTCGTGGCCGCGGGCCGCCAGCTCACGCCGCGCCAGCTGACCGGGCTGCGCACGGTTCTCGGGGCGCTCGAGCAGGGCAGCTGGATCGGCGGCCTGGAGGCGCACGTCCCCAACCGCGGCGACCGGTTCGCCGTGTTCGGCGAGATCGTGGAGCGCCTGCGCTCGCCGCGCCCGCTCTACCTCGAGTTCGGCGTGCACGAGGGCCGGACCCTGCGCTGGTGGAGCGAGCACCTCGCCGCCCCCGGCGCCCGCATGATCGGGTTCGACAGCTTCGACGGCCTGCCCGGCGACTGGCACGCCGACGCCCCGGCCGGCAGCTTCGCCACCGGGCGGGTCCCGCAGATCGACGACCCGCGCGTGGAGATCGTGCCCGGGTGGTTCTCCGACACGCTGCCGGGCCGGGAGCTGCCCCCGCACGACGAGCTGGTCGTCAACGTCGACTGCGACCTCTACTCGAGCACGCGCGAGGTGCTCGACTGGCTCGAGCAGCACCTGCGCCCCGGCACGCTCGTCTACTTCGACGACCTCTTCGACCACGACGCCGAGCTGCGCGCGGTCTGGGAGTGGGTGGACGCGCACCCGGAGACCGTCCGGCCGCTGTCGATGGCGCGCTGGGGCCAGCACCTGCTCCTGGAGTACCGCACGCAGCCGTGATCCTGCTCCGAACGGCCTAGTCAGCGGGTCCGCAGCGAGGTTTTCGGCGCCGACACCGGTGTCCGACGCCACCGAGGGAGGGCGTGGACCGGCAGGATCACTACCGTCGGGAGACGGCCAACCGCCTCGCGCCCGAGCCACCGCGTGCAGAGAGGACGAAGCCGTCGATGGGCCACCCGCTCCGACCCGGTAACGCACAGGACCACCACCCGCGCCGCCCCCACCCGCTCTCGGCCCGTCTGCCGCGCTTCGACGAGACGGTCCAGTACGACGTCATCCGCGACTGCCTCATGCCCGAGGAGCAGATCGACGGCGTCTACTCGAGCGAGAGCGCCGGCATCGCGCTGTGCGGCATCACCAACCGCCGCGTCATCCTGCTGGACACGGCGTTCCCCGGCGGGCGCGCGGCGCTGATCACCGCGCCCTACAGCCGCATCACGACCGTCTCGTACGTCTCGTCGGAGGACGAGCCGATCTTCTCCCGCACCGTCGCGATCCAGGTCGGGAGGACCTTCTACGAGGTGACGTGCCGCGGCGAGGAGCAGGCCGCGGAGATCCACGACCTCATCACCTGGCACCTCATCGACTGAGGTTCACCGGCTGAGGGCGAGCACCCCACCGGCCGGGGCCATGAGCTCCTCGACGCCCGCGGCGGCGAGGCCGCGCTCGCGGGCGACGCGCACGACGAGGTCGGTGAGGTACGGCCAGGTGCAGATCACGGCGTCGACGTCACGCCCGACCAGCTCGCCCACCCGGGCGGCCACGCGGGTCGCGATGTCGGGACCGGGCGTCAGCAGGTTGCGATCGACCAGGTGGACGTCGACGACCCCGGGCGCGTGCTCGGCGAGCAGGCGCCGCGCCTCGCGGACGTGCTCGGCCGCCACGTGCAGGAAGCCGACGGTCGCCACACACGGAATATGTCATGTCGCGTTGCGTGAAGCGACTACTTGATCGATGTACGGCTCGTCCGGTACGGCGGACGGTGGGGCGTGACGGCAGCGGTTACGGCAAGGAGGTGACGAGCTGCTCCGGTGAGACGCGCGGGCCCGTGAAGAAGGGGATCTCCTCGCGCACGTGCCGCCGCGCCTCGGTGGCCCGCAGGTCGCGCATGAGGTCGACGATGCGGTCGAGCTGGTCGGACTCGAAGGCGAGGATCCACTCGTAGTCGCCGAGCGCGAACGCGGGCACGGTGTTGGCGCGCACGTCGGCGTAGCCCCGGGCGGCCTTGCCGTGGTCGGCGAGCATGGTGCGCCGCTCCTCGTCGGGGAGCAGGTACCAGTCCAGCGAGCGGACGAACGGGTAGAGGCAGAGGTAGCCCTTGGGCTCCTCCCCCGCGACGAACGCCGGCAGGTGGCTCTTGTTGAACTCCGCGGGCCGGTGCAGCGCCGTCGACGACCACACCGGCGTCGACGCGCGCCCGAGCGCCGTGCGCCGCAGCGACGTGTAGGTGGCCTGCAGCGACTCGATGTCCGGGGCGTGGGTCCAGACCATCCAGTCGGCGTCGGCGCGCATGCCGGCGAGGTCGTAGAGCCCGCGGACCGCGACGCCCTTGCCCTCGGCCTGCTCGAGCACGCCGGCGACCTCCTCGCCGAGGGCCGCGCGGTCCTCGGGCAGGCGCGCCGGGTCGGTGCGGAACACCGACCACATGGCGTAGCGGATCGTCGAGTTCAGCTCGTCGTAGTTCAGCCTGGCCACGCCGTCCATCGTGCCACTGCGTTCCCGGGGCTACAGCGACTCCTCCGTGCTCGAGACGCCCGGCACACGGTCGGCGCGGAACGCCTCGACGAAGCGGCGGTGGTCGTCGCGCACCACGCCCGCGTAGGCCCGCCCGAACGCGACGAGGTCGTCGACGAACGCGTCCTCCCGGTCGCCGACGGCGGCGAGGATCGCGTCCTCGACCTGTGTGGTGACCAGCCCCTGCTCGGCGTCGGCGTCGGAGACGCAGTGCGCCCGCGCGGTGGCCCGCCCGAGGTGGTGCAGGACGTCGCGCAGCTCGCGGGGCTCGGTGAGGTCGTCCCAGTCGAGGTCGTTCTCGTAGGGCGAGAGCTCGCTGACGACGTAGCCGACGCCGCGCAGCTCGGTCCAGCCGAGCAGCCTGTCGGCGTGCGCCTGCAGCGCCCGGCGCGACAGGGCCGTCCGGTGGCCGTGGTGGCGGAACCCCGCCGCCACCTCGGGGTCGTCGACCACCCGGCTCGGCGCGGCGCGCACCGCCTGCTTCATCGACAGCACGATGTCGTTGTCGAGCGCCTCGTTCGGGCCCTCGATGAGCACGTTGTAGGCCGGCAGGCCCGCGCTGCCGATGCCGAAGCCGCTGCGCCCGACGACGTCGTGCACGCCGTAGGCCGGGTCGGGCCAGCGCTTGGCCGGCGGGATCGTGTCGAGGTAGGCCTCGTAGGCGGCGACGACCTCGGCGCGCTCCTCGTCGTCGAGCCGGCGCACCCCGGGCCCGGCGCGGAAGACCCGGTCCTCGCCCTCGATCTCGGTGAGCCTGTCGAGCAGCCCGCGCCGGCTGCTCTCGCGCGAGCGCTGCAGCGCCTGGTGGATCGGGCCCTCGGTGTTCCGCCGGGTCAGCGCGAACTCCCGCTCCCCCGAGCCGCCGGAGAACGAGCGCACGGCGCCGAGGTACCCGCGCAGGTAGGCGGCGTTCAGGGCGTCGATGTCGGCGTCGGAGAACGCCTTGGACCAGCCGAGCAGGGCGACGCTCGCGACCAGCCGGCGCAGGTCCCAGGTCCACGGGCCGACGTACGCCTCGTCGAAGTCGTTGACGTCGAAGACGAGCACGCCGTTGCCGTCGAGGTAGGTGCCGAAGTTCTCGGCGTGCAGGTCGCCCTGGATCCACACGCGCCGCGTCCGCTCGTCGACCCACGGGTCGTCGAGGCGGGCGACGTCGGCGTAGTAGAGCGCCGCGCTGCCCCGGTAGAACGCGAACGGCTCGGCGGCCATCTTGCGGAACTTGTTCCGGAACGCCGCGGGCGCCTCGGTCATGAGCTCGGCGAACGCGTCGGCGAGCGTGTCGACGATGAGCCGGGTGCGCTGCTCGTCGTCGTGGGCGCCGAGATCCCCGGCGAGGTCGGTCATGGGAGCAGTGTGCCGGGCGTCACGCCCGGGGCTGCGCCGACCTCGCGAGGTGGTCGGCGACGCGCCGGGCCGCGGCGTCGGCGGTGGCCAGGCAGGCCGGCACGCCGACCCCGTGCAGCGTGGCCCCGGCGACCGCGAGCCCGGGCAGGGCGGCCACCCCCGCCTCGAGGGCGGCGACGCGCTCGACGTGCCCGACGCCGTACTGCGGCAGCCCGCCGGGCCAGCGCACGACCGCGCTCTCGACGGGGACCTCCTCGATCCCGGTGAGCGCGGCGAGGTCGCTGCGCGCGGCGCTGACCAGGTCGTCGTCGTCGCGGCGCAGCGCGGCGAGCGAGGCGGCGTCGCCGTGGCGGCCGATCGAGAGCCGCAGCACCGCGGTGTCGTCGGGGTCGGGGCGGGCGGGGTCGGACACAGCGAGGTGCGGCCACTTCTCGGAGCTGAAGGTGGCCGCCTTGATCGTCCAGGGCAGGCCGTCGGGACGCCGCTCCCCCGCGCCGACGAGCACGCCCGAGCGCCCGGCGAGCGGTGCCGCCGCGGCGGCGGGCAGGGCGAGCACGACGAGCGCGGTGGACGCGAGCTCGACCTCGCCGGCGGCGCGGGCGGCGTCGGGGGCGTGGTCGGCGAGCAGGCGGCGCAGCGCCGGCGCGGGGACGGCGAGCACGACGGCGTCGGCATCGATCGGTTCGTTCTCGCCGAGCTCGGCGCGCCAGCCCGTCGGCGTGCGGGACAGCGCCGTGACCGTGCGCCCGAGGCGCAGCTCGGCGCGGGCCGCGAGCGCCAGGGTGGCGGGCAGGTCGGCGAGGCTGCCGCGCAGCGTGCCGAACACCGGCAGCGGCGGCGCGCCCTCCACCGGTGGGGCGGGCAGGCAGGACCGGGCGGCGGCGAGCAGCGAGCGCGGGTCGGCGTCGAGCGCCGCGGCCAGCGCGGGCACGGTGGCCCGCAGACCCAGGCCGTCGGCGTGCCCGGCGTAGACGCCGCCGAGCAGGGGGTCGACGAGCCGGTCGGCGACCTCGTCGCCGAGGCGCTCGCGCACCAGCGCGCCCACCGCGACGTCCCCGCCGGGCTCCCAGGGGCCGGGCCGGTCCTCGCGCAGCGCCGCGAGCCCGGCGGGCGAGAGCGCGTCGGCGGCGACGTCGGGGTCGCCGGGCACCCCCATCATCGTGCGCGGCGGCAGGGCGGTACGGCGCCCCCCGACCTGCAGGGACGAGGCGGCGCGGCCGGGGTGCACGAGCTGGTCGCCGAGGCCGAGCTCCGCGATGCGCTCGGCCGCCTCCGGCCGGCGGGCGAGGAAGGCCTCGGCGCCGACGTCGACCCGGCGCCCGCCGATCTCGAGGGCGGAGAGCTTGCCGCCGAGCGTGCGGGCGGCCTCCACGACGACGAGCTCGGCGTCGGGGCCGAGCAGCGTGCGCAGACGGTGGGCCGCGGCGAGCCCGGACACCCCGCCGCCGACGACGAGGACGCGGGTCACGGTGCCGGGAGCGCCGGGAGCTCCGTCGCGTGCACGAGGTCGACCACCCGCGCGAGCGCGTCGGGGTCGGTCTCCGGCAGGACGCCGTGGCCGAGGTTGAAGACGTGGCCCGGCGCGGCGGCGCCCTCGGCGAGGATGCGCCGCACCTCGCCGGCGACGACGTCCGGGCCGGCGAAGAGCAGTGCCGGGTCGAGGTTGCCCTGCAGGGCCGTGCCCGGCGGGACCCGGCGGGCGGCGACGTCGAGCGGCAGCCGCCAGTCGACGCCGACGACGTCGGCCCCGGCCTCGCCCATCGCGCCGAGCAGCTCCCCGGTGCCGACCCCGAAGTGGATGCGCGGCACGCCGGCGTCGGCGAGGCCGCCGAGCACCCGCGCCGAGTGGGGCATGACGAGCTCGCGGTAGTCGCGCTCGGAGAGCGCGCCGGCCCAGGAGTCGAAGAGCTGGACGGCGTCGACACCGGCCTCGACCTGCGCGCGCAGGAAGGTCAGCGTGGTGTCGGCCAGCGCGGAGCACAGCGCGTGCCAGGTGTCGGGCTCGGCGTGCATCAGCGCCTTGGTGCGCTCGTGGTTGCGGCTCGGGCCGCCCTCGACGAGGTAGGAGGCGAGCGTGAACGGGGCGCCGGCGAAGCCGATGAGCGGGGTCTCGCCGAGCTCGCGCACGAGCAGGCGGACGGCGTCGGCCACGGGGGCGACGCCCTCGGCGTCGAGCACCGGCAGCGCGGCGACGTCGGCGGCCGAGCGCACCGGCTCGTCCACCACGGGCCCGGTGCCGGCGACGATGTCCACCCCGACGCCGGCGGCCTTGAGCGGCACGACGATGTCGGAGAAGAGGATCGCGGCGTCGACGCCGTAGCGGCGCACCGGCTGCAGCGTGATCTCGCAGGCGAGCTCCGGGGTCAGGCAGGCCTCGAGCATCCCGGTGCCCTTCCGGACCTCGCGGTACTCGGGCAGCGAGCGCCCGGCCTGGCGCATGAACCACACGGGGTGCCGCGACGGCCGTTCGCCCCGCGCCGCGGCGAGGAAGGGCGACCCCGGGAGGTCGCGGCGGTGCTGATCGATGTCCACGACCCCTGCCCTGCTCATGATGGGTCCATCCTCCCACGGGGCTGCAGGTCCGACCGTGTCGCGCCCGGCGTGGGAGGTACACGTCCGAACCCGTTCGGCCTACTGTCATCGAGGTGACGGCGCCCACCACCCACCCCGAGACGTTCCGGCGCGCGGTGGACTCCCTCGCCGAGCTGCAGACCCGCGCGGAGATCGAGCTCCGCACGATGCGCCCGCCGCAGCGCCTGGCGCCCTACTCGGCGGCCTGGAGCGCCGAGGTGCTGGCCACCCCGCTGCCGCCGGGCACCGGCGAGGTCGACGACGCCGAGGTCGTGGTCACCGGGCGCCTCGTGCTCCTGCACGACCCCGAGGGCCAGGACGCCTGGGACGGCACGCTGCGCGTGGTGTCGTTCGTGCGCGCCGAGCTCGACCCGGAGCACGCGGGCGACCCGATGCTCCCCGAGGTCGCGTGGTCGTGGCTCACGGGTGCGCTGGAGGACTCCGGCGCGGCGTGGACGGCGCTGGGCGGCACGGTCACCCAGACCGCCTCGGTGCGCTTCGGCGACATCAGCGGCCCCACCCACGCGACCGACCTCGAGCTGCGCGCGTCGTGGACGCCGACCGAGGAGGTCCTGACGACGCACGGCGACGCGTTCGCCGGCGTCCTCGCCATCGCGGCGGGACTTCCGCCGGAGGGCGTGACGACGCTCGGTGCCCGTCGCGCCGGGCGTTCCGGCTGACATTCTCCCGGTACCACCGGTATCGCTGTCGCAATTTTCGGGGCGTTCTGCCGGGCATCCCCAGGTCATCGTGTGCATTCACAGGGATGCACAGGGTGACGTCCGATCAGCCCGGTGCCGCTGCGACCTGCACGCGTCGCCGTTGGGTCGTTGGTTGCAGCCGCCCTGGGACGGTCGGCGCTACTCGGCACTCTCCGTAGTCGCAGTTACACCGAGTGTTACTGCGAGACGATTTCGTGGAGTCTGTCCACTCCAAAGGGTGACCGCGACCGCGTAACGCGCGAAACTCCACCGAGCGAAGTTGGCCCTGATGCTCTCGTTAACTCGCCCGGGGGGATATCTTCTCTCGCACGCACTTCTTCGTCCGATCGGCGGCGCGGTCGTTGGGACGAGGCTCAGGGTGCGGAATGTCGGGGGGCAAGACCGACTTCTAGGAGGTACTCGACGTGGCAACCGTGGGCCCAGGCATGGCCCTTCGCGGCGTCGCGAGCGGACTGCTGCCGCCGGCCATGGTCCCGCATCCGCGGGAAGAGATGTTCACCGTGCTGGTGGTCGACGACCACCCGCTGTTGCGTGAGGCCATTGCGCAGCGGCTCTCCTCGATGGGCGCGGGCACCGTCCACGAGGCGGCCTCGATCTCCGAGGCCCGCACGCGAGCCCTGGCCTCCGGGCCGTGCGATCTCGCGATCCTCGACCTCGGGCTGCCGGACGGCAGCGGCCTGGACCTGATCGCGGAGCTCCGCGCCCAGGGCTGGAACCGGGTCGTGGTGCTGGCGGCCTCCGACGACCCGTCGGCGGTCCGTGCGGCGTTCCAGGCGGGCGCCCAGGCCTACCTGCTCAAGTCGGCGTCGCCCGGTGTGGTCACCGACGGCGTGCGCCGTGTCCTCGAGGGCGGCCTGTACGCCGACCCGTCCGTCGCTCCCCTGCTCGCGGCGGGCACCCGCGTGCCGGCGACGGACAACACCCCGCGAGAGCTCTCGGCTCGCGAGGTCGAGGTGCTGCAGCTGGTCGCGGACGGGCGCTCCAACAAGGAGATCGGCGACGCGCTGAGCCTCTCGGCGCTGACCGTCAAGAGCCACCTGTCCCGGATCGGGCGCAAGCTCGGCACGGGCGACCGTGCGCAGATGGTCGCGCTGGCCATGCGGGCCGGCGTCATCCGCTGAGCGGGAGGGCACGCAGGTCGACCACCGCCGCTGCGGGGCGGTCGGCCTCGGTCATGCGGTCCACGGACCCCGCCGGTGACGCCGGCGGGGTCCGTGACCCGACCCCGGACACCAGCACGGGCACGAGCGACACGCCCGTGCGTTCGGCCGGATCTCCCGCGGACGCGGGCGACGACCGGCAGACTGTCTCCTTCGTGACGGCAGACACGGATCCGGCGCCGAGCGGCCCGCCCGACCCGCAGGCGGATCCGGACGTCGTCGACCTGCTCGAACCGGCCGACGGAGTGCCGCCACTCGTCACGGACCGGACGGCGCTCTCGGACGCCGCCGCTGCGCTGGGCTCGGGTCACGGGCCGGTCGCGGTCGACGCCGAGCGGGCGTCGGGGTACCGCTACTCCGCCCGCGCCTATCTGGTGCAGCTGCGCCGCGAGGGCGCCGGCACCTTCCTCGTCGACCCGATCGCCTGCGGCGGCGACCTCGGTGAGCTCGGCGAGGCCCTGCGCGGCGTCGAGTGGGTGCTGCACGCCGCGTCCCAGGACCTGGCGTGCCTCGCCGAGGTCGGCATGCGCCCGGACTCCCTGTTCGACACCGAGCTCGCCGGGCGCCTCGTCGGCTACCCGCGCGTCGGGCTCGGCCCGCTCACCGAGCACCTGCTGGGCGTGCGGCTGCAGAAGGGCCACGGCGCCGCCGACTGGTCCCGCCGCCCCCTGCCCGCCGACTGGCTGACCTACGCCGCCCTCGACGTCGAGCTCCTCGTGGAGCTCCGCGACCGGGTGGCCGCCGACCTCGACCGCCAGGGCAAGACCGCCTGGGCCGAGCAGGAGTTCGAGGCCGTGCGCCTCGCTCCTCCCCCGCCGCCGCGCGCCGAGCCGTGGCGCCGGACCTCGGGCGTGCACAAGGTCCGCCGCCCCGCCGCCCTCGCGGTGGTGCGCGAGCTGTGGGAGTCGCGCGACGAGCTCGCCGCCGCCCGCGACGTCGCGCCCGGGCGGCTCCTGCCGGACGCCGCGATCGTCGACGCCGCGCTGCGCGAGCCCGCCCGCCGCGACGAGCTCATCGCCATGCCCGTGTTCCGGGGCCGCGCCCAGCGCCGCCTCGCCGACCGCTGGTGGTCGGCGATCGAGCGGGCCCGCGCCCTGCCGCGCCCGCGGTGGCCGGCGAGCGCCCCGGCGCCCGACGGCCCGCCGCCCGCGCACCGGTGGGGCGACAAGGACCCGGCCGCCGCCGCGCGCCTCGCGGCGGCCCGGGCCGCGCTCGCCGGGCTCTCGGAGCGCACCGGCACGCCGGTGGAGAACCTCGTGACGCCGGACGTCGTGCGCCGCCTGTGCTGGGCGCCCCCACCGGAGACCCCGGACGCGGAGACCACCGCGGCCACCCTGACCGGGCTCGGTGCCCGGCCCTGGCAGGCGGAGCTCACCGCGCCGCTGCTCGCCGAGGCGCTCCTGGCCCGGCCCGAGGAGAAGGACGCTCAGGGCTCGGCGGGCTGAGACCGGCTCGGCAGCACCACGCTGACCGCCAGGCCGCCGCCCTCCACGGGCTCGGCCACCGCGCGGCCCCCGTGCGCGTGGGCGACGGCGCGCACGATCGACAGGCCCAGCCCGGTGCCGCTGCCGGTGCGCCCGGCCCCGCGGCGAAACGGCTCGAAGAGCTCGGCGACCATCGCGGGCGCGACCACGGGCCCCGACGACGACACCGCGAGCACCGCGTGCCCGTTCTCGACGCCGGTGCGCACCGCGAGCCAGCCGCCCTCGACGTTGTGGCGCACCGCGTTCTCGAGCAGGTTGCCGGCCACCCGCCCGAGCAGGGCGGCGTCGCCGGCGACGCCCGCGCTGGCGAGGTCGGTGCGCACGCTCAGCCCGCGGTCGCGGGCCTCGGCGCGGACGGCGTCCAGGGCGCCGGGCACGGTCTCGGCGAGGTCGACCGGGTCGGCGGCGACCGACTCGGCGGCCTCGGTGCGGGCGAGCAGCAGCAGGCCGGCGACGAGGTCCTCGGCGCGGCGGGTGGCGTCGCGCAGGACCTCGCCCATGCGCCGGAGCTCGGTGACGTCGGCGTCCGGGTCGGCGAGCGTCACGTCGACCTCGGTGCGCAGGACCGCGAGCGGGGTGCGCAGCTCGTGGCTGGCGTTGGCGACGAAGCGGCGCTGCGCGTCGAAGGCCGCCTGCAGCCGGTCGAGCATGGCGTCGAACGTGGCGGCCAGCTCGGCGACCTCGTCGCGGGGGCCGGTGACGCCGATGCGCGCGTCGAGCGACTCGGCAGAGAGGCGCCGCGCGGTCGCCGTGACGTCGTGCAGCGGGCGCAGGACACGCCGCACGAGCACCCAGGACACGATCGCGGCGGCCACGACGACCATGGCGAACGCCACCGAGCCCAGCCGCAGCACCTCGACGCGGGCCGACTTCGTCAGCGCGTCGGCGAGCTGCCCGGCGGGCACGCGCACCCCGTCGACGATCACCGGGGTGTCCGGCGGCAGCTGCGGCACCCCGGCCGCGACCTCGCCGACCAGGACCCAGCCGAGCCACACGAGCAGCACCGCGACCAGGGCGACGAGCCCGGTGGCGAGCATCGTCAGCCGGACGCGCAGCCCCGGGCCGCGGCGCGTCGCTGCCGATCCGGTGTGCACCGCGGTGACGCTACGGGGCGCGCCGCAGCACCCCGTGAAGGGCCGTGGAGAGCCGCGGAGGGCGGGATCAGACCGCGGCGGGCGTCCCCGCCGGGACCCGGTAGCCCGAGCCCACGACCGTGTCGATGATCCCCGGCTCGCCCAGCTTCTTGCGCAGCGTCATGACGGTGACGCGCACGGTGGTGGTGAACGGGTCGGCGTTCTCGTCCCACACGCGCTCGAGCAGCTCCTCGGAGCTGACCACCGCGCCGCCCGCGGCCATGAGCACCTCGAGCACGCCGAACTCCTTGCGGGTGAGCTCGAGCGTGGTGTCGCGGCGGGTGACGGTGCGCTTCGCGGGGTCGAGCACGACGTCGGCGGAGCGCAGCACCGGCGGCACGGCGGGCGTGGCGCGCCGGCCGAGGGCGCGCACGCGGGCGACGAGCTCGGGGAAGTCGAAGGGCTTGGGCAGGTAGTCGTCCGCACCGAGGGCCAGGCCCTCGACCTTGTCGCGCAGCGTGCCGCTCGCCGTGAGCATGATGACGCGGGTGACCCCGCCGACGATCTCGGCGCACAGGTCGTCGCCGGAGCGACCCGGCAGGTCGCGGTCGAGCACGACGACGTCGTAGCGCGTCACGCCGACCTTCTCGCTGCCCTCGTCGCCGTCGTACGCGACGTCGACGGCCATCCCCTCGCGACGCAGGCCGCGCGCCAGCGCGTCGGCCAGGGCCTGCTCGTCCTCCACGATCAGTACTCGCACGTCTCCACGGTGCCACAGCTCACCTGAGCGGTGGCTGAGAAGAACCCCAGGTCAGCGTGCGAGATCCGCGTCGGGCACGGTCAGCGCCTCGCGGCCCGAGACCCACTCGGTGATGCGGCGGGCGACGTCGGCGTCGGTGAGCCCGGCCGCCGCGAGCACCTGGCCGCGCGAGGCGTGCGCGAGGAACTGCTGGTCGAGGCCGAGGCGCCGCACGGGGACGTCGACGCCGGCGGCCGAGAGCACCTCGGCGAGCGCCGAGCCGACGCCGCCGTGGCGGCCGCCGTCCTCGACGGTGACCACGAGACGGTGCTCGCCGGCGAGGGTCGCCAGCGCCTCGGGGACGGGCTGCACCCAGCGCGGGTCGACGACGGTGACGCCGATCCCCTGCGCGGTGAGCCGCTCGGCGGCCTGCACCCCGAGCTCGCCGAAGCCGCCGACGCACACGAGCAGCACGTCCGGGACCTCGGGCAGCACGGCGTCGGGCAGCCGGTCGACCGCGGTGGGACGCGGCGCCGCGCGCGAGGGACGCTGCGGCTCGGCGAGGACGTCGACGCGCCCGGGCCCGCTCGCGGGGCCGAGGCTGCGGATCGCGGGCACCGAGGCGGGCACGGCGCCCTTGGACCAGCGCAGCGCGGTGGGGCCGTCGTCGATGCCGACGGCCTCGCGCAGCTCGTCGCGCAGGGTCACGGCGTCGCGCGGGGCCGCCACCCGCAGGCCCGGCACGATCCCGAGGATCGACAGGTCCCACATGCCGTTGTGGCTGGCGCCGTCGCTCCCGGTGACCCCGGCGCGGTCGAGCGCGATCGTCACCGGCGCGCGGTGCAGCGCGACGTCCATGAGCAGCTGGTCGAACGCGCGGTTGAGGAACGTCGAGTAGATCGCGACGACGGGGTGCATCCCGCCGGCGGCGAGCCCGGCCGCCGAGGTCATCGCGTGCTGCTCGGCGATGCCGACGTCGAACAGGCGCTCGGGGTAGGCCTCGCCGAACTTCGCGAGCCCGGTCGGCCCGCCCATCGCCGCGGTGATCGCGACGATGTCGGAGCGCTCGCGGCCCAGCTCGAGCATCGACTCGGTGAACACGGTGGTCCAGTCCCGCGGCTTGGGCCCGACCGGCTGCCCGGTCTCCGGGTCGAGCGGGCCCGGCGAGTGCATGAGGTCGGCCTCGTCGGCCTCGGCGGGCGCGAACCCGCGGCCCTTGGCGGTGACGGCGTGCACGACCACCGGCCCGCCGAAGTCGCGGGCGACCCGCAGCGCGTGCTCCATCGCCTCGATGTCGTGGCCGTCGACGGGGCCGAGGTACTTCAGCCCGAGGTCGGCGAACAGCGGCTGCGGGCTCAGGGCGTCCTTCATCCCGGCCTTGGCCGCGTGCAGCGCCGAGTACAGCGTCGAACCGAGGACCGGCATGCGCTGGACCGCACGCTTGCCGTGCTCGAGCACCTGCTCGTAGCGCGGCAGCAGGCGCAGCGAGGTCAGCTTGCGCGACAGCCCGCCGATCGTCGGCGAGTAGGAGCGCCCGTTGTCGTTGACGACGATGACCACGGGCCGGTCGGGCGCGGCCGCGATGTTGTTGAGCGCCTCCCAGCACATCCCGCCGGTGAGAGCGCCGTCGCCGACGATCGCGACGACCGCGCGGTCGCGGCCGGTCAGCGCGTCGGCCTTCGCGAGCCCGTCGGCCCAGGACAGGGCCGTCGAGGCGTGGGAGTTCTCGACGAGGTCGTGCTCGCTCTCCGAGCGGCTGGGGTAGCCCGAGAGGCCGCCGCCCTGGCGCAGCCCGTCGAAGTCGCCGGAGCGCCCGGTGAGGATCTTGTGCACGTAGCTCTGGTGGCCCGTGTCGAAGATCAGGGCGTCGCGCGGGGAGTCGTACACCCGGTGCAGCGCGAGCGTCAGCTCGACCACGCCCAGGTTCGGCCCCAGGTGCCCGCCCGTGCGGCACACCTTGTCCACCAGGAACGCACGGATCTCCGCGGCGAGGGCCACGACCTCGTCCGCGTCGAGACCCCGCAGATCCGCGGGGGTGCGGACACGGTCCAGCAACGTCACGGGTCACCTCGGCTGGCGAAATCGGTCACGACACTTCGGCACGCCAGTCTACGGACGCGGGCAGGAGCCGCAGGCCGCGCGCGTCACCTCACCCGCGGCCGCCGGGCGACGTAGACCACCGCCGGCGGGATGTTCGCGAGCACGGTGCGCGTGACCACGACCTCCTCGAAGTTCGCCTCGAGGTTGCGCTGCACCTTCCGCGCGTCCGGGAAGAACCGGATCCAGGCGTGGGCGAGCTGCGTCACGGCGCCGCCGGGCGCGGACAGCCGCGCGAGGGGCTCGAAGATCGAGCGGCCCCGGCGCGGCGCGGTGGCGAGCCACGGCAGCCCGGACACCGCGAGGTCGGTGCGCACGCCCTCGGCGAGGAGCCGGTCGACCACCGCGTGGGCGTCGTCGCAGATCACCTCGACCTTGGGGTGGCGCTCGGCGAGGACCGCGGCCATGCGCGGGTTGAACTCGACGGCGATGTGCCGGCCCCGCCCGGCGAGCTTCTCCTGGATGACGTCGGTGACCTGGCCGGTGCCGGCGCCGAGGTCGAGGACCACCGGGTCGCCGGTCTCGGGCAACGGAGCGGCGGCCTGCCGGCACAGCGGGGCGAAGCTGGGGAACAGGGCGGCGACGTTGAGGGGGTCGCGCAGGAACTCGCGGGCGAACGCCTGGATCTCGGTCACGACTCGTACTCCGGTGTGATCGCGGCGGGGAGGTGGCGGGGACTACGCGTTCGGGGCGGCCGCCGCCACCGGGTCCGCGGTCGGCGCCAGCGCGGCGCCCGCCGCGGTCACGGCGGCGAGCAGGGCCCGGGCGACCTCGCCGACCATCGCGTCGTCCGGCGAGAACTCCGGGTGGTGCAGCCCCGGGCCGGCGCCGGGGGTGGTCCCGGCGTCGGCGGCGCCGACGAACAGCATCAGCGACGGCAGGACCTCACCGTAGTGGGAGAAGTCGTCGGCACCGCAGGACCGGAACGTGGTGTCGAGCACGAGACCGTCCGTGCCCGCACCGTTCCCGTCGGTGGCCCGGCGCGACCCCAGCGCCCGCGCGACGGTGCGGGCGAGCGCCTCGTCGTTGACCACCGCCGGCTCGTTCGGCACCACGGTCAGCGTCGCCGTGCAGCCGTAGGCGCGGGCGGTGCTCTCGACGACCTCGCGCAGCGCGGCGAGCAGCTCGTCGCGGGAGGCGTCGAGGGCCCGGACCGTGCCGCGCGCCGTGGCCGTCTCGGGGACGACGTTGGGCGCCGACCCGGCCTGCAGCTGCCCGAGCGTGATCACGCCGGCGGTCATCGGGTCGACGCGGCGGGACACGATGTGGTGCACGCCGGCGACGATCTGGGCCAGCGCCAGCACGGGGTCGCGGGTGCGGTGCGGGTAGCCGCCGTGCCCGGCGCGGCCGTGCACCTCGATCTCGATCTCGTCGGCGGACGCGTTCACCGGCCCGCCGCGCACCGAGACCGTGCCGCGGGGCAGCTCGGGCTGGACGTGCACGCCGAGCATCGCGCCGACCTCGTGCGCGGCGAACCGCGGGTCGGCGGCGACGTCGGACGCGCCCGACGGGGCCTTCTCCTCGCGGGGCTGGAACACGGCGAGCAGCGGCGCCGGCCCGGTGTGCCCGACGCGCCCCATCGCCCGCACCACCGCGACCAGCGCGGCGACGTGCACGTCGTGGCCGCACACGTGCGCGACCGAGCCCGTGGCGCTGTACGGGAGACCCGTGCGCTCGACGACGGGCAGCGCGTCCAGCTCGGCGCGCACGGCGACCGCGGGGCGCCCGGCGTCCGCGGGCGCGCCGAGGCGCAGCATCGCGCCGGTGTCGGCGACCAGCTCGGGCGTCCCCAGGTCCCCCAGGGCGGCCAGCACCTGGTCGCGGCTGTCGGCCTCGTCACCCGAGAGCCGGGGGTCGCGGTGCAGGGCGTGGCGCAGCGCGACGGCGTCGTCCAGCTCGGCCTCGAGGGCCGCGCGCAGCGCGGGGTCGATCGGCGGCGGGTCGGCGGGGACCGGCGCGCTGGTCACACCGGCATCCGCGTGTAGACCCGGTGTGCGTTCTCGGTCCCGATCATCGTGGCCACCCGTTCGGCGTCGGCGGGCGCGAGCTCGTCGGTCGCGCAGAGGTGCTCCAGCAGACCACCCAGCGCCGACCGGAAGCGCAGCGCCCCCAGCAGGTGCAGCTCCGGCAGCCCGAACGCGTCCGAGGAGTAGAGCACCTTGCCGTAGGGCGCGAGCTCGAGGAGCTCGCCGATCACCGTCGCCGCCCGCGGCCCGACGTAGGGCACGGCGAGGCCGACGTCGACGTGCACCACGGCGAACACCTGGGCCAGCCAGGCCGCCTCGCGGTGGTACGGGTAGCAGTGCAGCAGCATCAGCGGCACGCCCAGCGGCTCGACCAGGCGTGCGAGCCCGACGAGCAGGGCGGGGTTGGACCGGTGCAGGTCCTCGTCGGCGTCGCCGAAGCCGGTGTGCAGCTGCAGCGGCAGGCCGGTGTCGATGCCCGCCCACAGCCCGTGGCGCAGCAGCACCGGGTCGCGCAGCGGCTCGCCGGTCGCCGCGCGCCGGCGCAGCCACCCGTCGGCGGCCTTCTGCACCTCGTCGGCCTCCGGGCGGGTCGGGTCGACGTCGAGCCCGGCCCGGTAGGCCAGCACGCTCTTGGTGGCCACGGGCACCGGGTGGCGCCCGTCGGCGGTGCGCACCGCCACGGCCTCGACCAGCGCGTCGCCGTACTCGGCGGCGCTGACGCCCGCGTCGGCGACGGCCTCCGCGACCGCCTCCAGGCGCACGACCTCCCCCACCGACGCGCCGGCGGCCGCACCGAGCGCCGCCGGGGGCAGCAGGGTGCCGGGCGCGAGCCCGTGGTCGACGAGCACCGCGCCCACCCCGGCGCCGCCGAGGAAGCGCCGGGTGACCTCGTCGGGGCCGAGCTCGGCGCGCCGCGCCAGGTAGTCGTCGGGCGCGGTGTGGGCGGGCAGGTCGAGCGCGGGCGCGCACCAGCGGCGCACCGAGAACCCGAGCGCCGAGTCGAAGCCGCTCGTGCCCGGGGCGGGCGCCGTGCCCTCGGTGAGCAGGGCCTCGAAGCCGGGGCGGTCGAGCGGGCCGGCGACGACGCTGTGGCAGTGGTGGTCGACGAGCCGGACGCCGTCGAGGAAGCTCACCGGCCCCGCCGGCACCAGTCCTGCGCTGACGAGGCTGCCGCTCACCGGTGATCCCCTCGACGGTCCCGGGTCCTTCGTACCGGAGTGGGTCATGACGCGAGGAGCGTTGCGACACATTCGACGTGGTGCGTCATGGGGAAGGCGTCGAAGGCGCGCAGGGCGTCGAGCCGGTAGCCGTGCTCGGCGAGGGCGGCGACGTCGCGGGCCAGCGCGGCCGGGTCGCAGGCGACCAGCACGACCCGGGCGGCGCCCCGCTGCGCGAGCTCGCCGGCGAGCCGGCGCCCGAGGCCCTTGCGGGGCGGGTCGGCGACGATCACGACGGGCGGGCCGGGCAGGCCGCCCAGCACCTTCTCCACGCGGCCGCGCACCACCTGGACCGCGGGCAGGTCGGTGAGGCACTCCCCCGCCGCCGCGGTCGCCGCCGGGTCGCTCTCGACGAGCACCACCCGGCCGCCGTCCCCGACGCGCCCGGCCAGCGGGGCCGCGATGAGGCCGGCGCCGCCGTAGAGGTCCCAGGCGCAGGCGCCCGCGGGCAGGTCGCCGACGCCCTCGAGCACCGCGTCGACCACGGCGTCCGCGGCGTGCGGGTGGACCTGCCAGAACGCCCCGGCGGGCAGCGCCCAGTCGCGGCCGGCGGCCTGCTCGTGGGCGGTGCCCCCGCCCAGCTCGGGGTGCCGCGCGCCCTCGAACAGCTCGGCGGCGTGCACCTCGCCGTCGGCGTCGCGGACGACCTCGACCTCGGCGGTCGGCGTCCACGTGCGCTCGAGCACCGGCGCGAGGGCGCCCGGCGCGGCGATCGGGCAGTCGCCGACGGGCAGCACCTCGTGGCTGCGGTGGGCGCGCAGGCCCGGGCGCCCGTCGTCGGTGACCGCCATCCGCATCCGCGTGCGCCAGTCCAGCGGGCCGCCGGGCAGCTCCTCGACCACGACGTCGCGCTCGATCCCCGCCAGCCGCGCGAGCTGCTCGGCCACCACGGTGGCCTTCAGCGCCCGCTGCGCCGCGGGCGTCGCGTGCTGCCAGTCGCAGCCGCCGCACCCGCCGGGGCCCGCCCAGGCGCACGCCGGCGCGACCCGGTCCGGGGACTCGTGCAGCACCGCCACGGCGTCGGCGCGGCAGAACGAGCCGCCGCCGTCCTCGGTGACCACGGCCCGCACCCGCTCGCCGGGCAGCGCGTGCCGGACGAACAGGACCCGGCCCTCGTGGCGCGCGACGCAGTGCCCGCCGTGGGCGACGGCGCCGACGTCGACCTCGAGCAGGCGGTCGGTCCAGTCGATCTTCTCGGTCCCCGCGGTCATCGCGGCGGACCCGCCGGCTCCGGCCGCGACTTGTGCGGCGGGGGCGCCGGGGCGGCGTCGGGCGGCGCGGAGCCGGTCGCCCCGGCGCCCGGCGGGGGCTCGTAGCCGCGGCGCGCCGAGCCGGGCGCGCCCGGGGGCCGCCGGGCCGCGGCCCGCTTCGACGACTCGAGCTGCCACGGCACGCTGACCACCATCACGCCCTGCTGGAACAGCAGCCGGCCCTTGAGGCGCAGCGCGCTCTGGTTGTGCAGCAGCTGCTCCCACCAGCGCCCGAGCACGTACTCGGGGATGAACACGGTGACCACGTCCCGCGGGTTGTCGGTCCGGATCCGCTTGACGTACTGCAGGATCGGTTTGGTGATCTCGCGGTAGGGCGACTCGACGACCTTGAGCGGCACCGGGATGTCCCGCGACTCCCACTCCGCGACGAGCTGGCGGGTGTCGGCGTCGTCGACGTTCACCGTCAGCGCCTCGAGCACGTCCGGGCGGGTCGCACGGGCGTAGGCGACGGCACGCAGCGTGGGCATGTGCAGCCGGGAGACGAGCACGATCGCGTGGTTGCGGCTGGGCAGCGTGCTGGTCATCACCTCCGGGGCGGCGATCTCCTCGCTGACCCGGTCGTAGTGCCTGCGGATCGACAGCATCATGAGGAACGCCAGCACCCCGGCGACGATCGCGATCCACGCGCCGACCACGAACTTCGTCACGAGCACGACGAGCAGCACGGTGCCGGTCATCGCCGTGCCGAACCCGCTGATCCACCGCGAGCGCCGCAGCCGCGTCAGCTCCCCCGCGTCGCGCTCGGTGCGCAGCAGGCGGGTCCAGTGCCGGACCATCCCGGTCTGGGAGAGCGTGAACGACACGAACACCCCGACCGTGTAGAGCGGGATGAGCGCGGTGACCTCGGCGCCGAAGCCGACGACCAGGACGATCGCGAAGAACGCCAGGAACAGGATCCCGTTGGAGAACGCCAGGCGGTCGCCGCGCGTGTGCAGCTGGCGGGGCAGGTAGCGGTCCTGGGCGAGGATCGAGCCGAGCACCGGGAAGCCGTTGAAGGCGGTGTTCGCCGCCAGCACGAGGATGAGGGCCGTGAAGATCGTCACGGCCCAGAAGCCGGGCGGGAACCCGCTGAAGACGGTGCGCGCGAGCTGCGCGATCAGCGTCTCCTGGCGGTAGTCCGGCGGGGCGCCGACGAGCTGCTCGCCGGGCCGCTCGGCCATGACCACGCCCGACGCGCGGGCCAGCGCGATCATCCCGGAGAACAGGAACACCGAGGTCAGCCCGAGCAGCGCGAGCGTGGTGGCGGCGTTGCGCGACTTCGGCTTGCGGAACGCCGGCACCCCGTTGCTGATGGCCTCGACGCCGGTCAGCGCCGCGCAGCCCTGGGTGAACGAGCGCAGCACCAGGAAGACCAGGGCGAGCTGGGTGAGGTCGTCGGTGGAGTCGCCCCCGCCCTCGGGCAGGACGCCGAACCCGGCGCTGGGGGCGACGAGGTCCTGGCCGAGGACCAGCCGCACGACGCCGACGACGATCATGCCGACGAGGCAGACGATGAAGCAGTAGACGGGGACGGCGAACGTCACGCCCGACTCGCGGACCCCGCGCAGGTTGACGGCCGTGAGAACGAGGATCGCGGCGACGGCGAAGAGCACCTTGTGGTCGCCGACGAACGGCACGAGCGCGCCGAGGTTGTCCGCCGCCGACGACACCGACACGGCGACGGTCAGCGTGTAGTCGACGAGCAGCGCGCTCGCCACGGTGAGGCCCGCGTAGCGGCCCAGGTTCACGGTGGCGATCTCGTAGTCGCCGCCGCCCGAGGGGTAGGCGTGCACGTTCTGGCGGTAGCTGACGACCACGGTGGCCAGCACCACGATCACCGCCACGCCCACCCACGGCGAGAGCGCGTAGGCCCCCAGCCCCGCGAGGGACAGGGTGATCAGGACCTCCTGCGGGGCGTACGCCACCGACGACAGGGCGTCGGAGGCGAACACCGGCAGGGCGATGCGCTTGCGCAGCAGGGTGCCCTGCAGTGCGTCGCTGCGGAACGGCAGACCCAGCAGCAGGCGCTTGGTCGCCGTGGCGAGCTTGGACACGGACGAAGCGTAGGCGCGTCCGTGCGCGCGAGCGCACCCGGCGCGGGGCCGCCGGGCGCGTTCCGGTGACAATACGGTCGGGTCGCCGTCACGGCGGCAGGAGTCGGGGAGGCAGGGACCGGTGCACATCGTCGTGATGGGCTGCGGCCGCGTGGGGTCGTCCCTCGCGCTCGCCCTCGAGCGGCTGGGCCACGACGTCGCCGTGGTCGACCGCGACCCGCAGGCGTTCCGGCGCCTCGGCAGCGACTTCCACGGCCAGGAGATCGTGGGCGTCGGCTTCGACCGCGAGACGCTGACGGCCGCGGGCATCCACCGCGCCGAGGCGTTCGCCGCGGTGTCGTCCGGCGACAACTCGAACATCATCGCCGCCCGCGTCGCCCGCGAGACCTTCGGCGTCGGCCAGGTCGTCGCCCGCATCTACGACGCGAAGCGCGCCGCGGTCTACGAGCGGCTCGGCATCCCCACCGTCGCGACCGTCCCGTGGACCACCGACCGCCTGCTGCGGATGCTGCTGCCCGACGGCGTGGCCACCGCCTGGCGCGACCCCTCGGGCACCGTCGCGATCATGCAGGTGCACTTCCACGAGGACTGGTCCGGCCGCCCGGTCACCGAGCTCGAGGAGGCCACGGGCAGCCGCGTGGCGTTCATCGTGCGCTTCGGCAGCGGCATCCTGACCACCGACGACACGGTGCTGCAGGCCGAGGACGTGGTCTACGCCGCGGCCGTGAGCGGCACGGTCGCCTCGGTCACCGCCGCCGCGGCGGCCTCGCCGGAGAGGGCGGAGTAGGGATGCGTGCGCCTGGGAGGAACGACCGATGCGTGTGACCGTGGCGGGGGCCGGGGCGGTCGGCCGCTCGATCGCCGCCGAGCTCGTCGAGGCCGACCACGAGGTGATGCTCATCGAGCGCGACCTCGCCCACGTCGAGCCCGAGGCCGTCCCGCAGGCCGAGTGGGTGCACGCCGACGCCTGCGAGCTCGCCTCGCTGGAGGAGGCGCGCCTGCAGGGCTGCGACGTCGTCATCGCGGCCACCGGCGACGACAAGGTCAACCTCGTCGTCTCGCTGCTCGCCAAGACCGAGTTCGCGGTGCGCCGCGTCGTCGCCCGGGTCAACGACCCCCGCAACGAGTGGCTCTTCAACGACGCGTGGGGCGTCGACGTCGCCGTGTCCACCCCGCGCATGCTCGCCGCGATGGTCGAGGAGGCCGTGACCGTCGGCGACCTCGTGCGCCTGCTGACCCTGCGCCAGGGCACGGCGAACCTCGTCGAGGTCACCCTGCCCGCCAACACCCCGCTCGCCGGCCGCGCCGTCCGCGAGGTGCCCCTGCCCCGCGAGGCCGCGCTCGTCGCGATCCTGCGCGGCGGGCGCGTCATCGTGCCCCAGCCCGACGACCCGATCGAACCCGGCGACGAGATGATGTTCGTCGCCGGCGAGGACGTCGAGGAGGAGATCCAGCGCGTCCTCAAGGGCGAGCCGGAGGAGTAGCGCCCCAGCGGGGTTGCAGCGAACGGGCGGTTCGCTGCTTCTACGCGCGCGAACGCTCCGTTGACCTACCCGGGTGTCGGCGACGACCCGCCGAGCCGCTCGCGCGCGGCACGTTTGCGCATGATCGTCGGTCTCTCGCGGCTACCGGAGGTGCCCCTCGCCGCGGGTCGACCGGCGGGCGAGCCAAGATCGCTGTTTCGGTGACGATCGCTGTCAGATCTGAGCCGTTTCGTCACCAGAACGGCGATCATGGCCTGCGGCGACCGATTCGTTGCCGCGAACGCCCTATCGGCGTGCTCAACGAGATGTTCGCTGCGTCTACGCGCGCGAACGCCCCGTCGATCTCTTGCCTCGGGGTCGCGGCGCGGGGTCGGGTTCCTCCGGAGCGGCCTGGCGGCTGCGCCGGATGGCCCAGACGGTGACGGCGGCCGCGATCGCGGCGAGCGGGACGCCCATGGCGATGCGGACCCAGCCGAGCCACGTGTCGGCGTACACCGAGTCGTAGAGCCAGCGCTGGACCACGAACCGCGCCCCGAACACGACGACCCAGGCCAGCGAGGCGATGTCGTAGCCGCGCAGCACGCGCGGGTCGCGGCGCCAGTCCTGGCCCTCGCCGTTGACGAGGTGCCAGATCACGCCGACGAGCGGGCGCCGGACGACCACGGAGAGCAGGAAGACGCCGCCGTAGGCGAGGCTGGTCCAGATCCCGAGCAGGAAGAAGCCCTTGGCCTCGCCGGTGCGCCAGGCGACGAACGCGCAGACCGCCACGCCCAGCAGGCCCGAGAGCGCCGGCTGGACCGCGTCGCCGCGCACGAAGCGCCAGATCGCGACGGCCACCGCGGACCCGACCGCCGCGGCGATCGAGGCCACCAGGTTGCCGAACACCGCCTGGGCCACCACGAACACGACGACGGGCACGCCCGAGGCGATGATCCCGGAGACCCCGCCCATCTGGTCGAGCAGCGTGGGCGTGCGCGGCTCCGGGGCCTCGTCCTCGAGGTCCCCGTCGACCTCGTCAGCGGGCTCCTCCGCCCGACCCCGCGACGTGAAGGACTCCGTCGGCGGGTCGGCCCGGGCCAGGTCGACGGGACCCGTGGGCGGGTCCACGGGATCCGCGGGGCCGGCGGGGTCGGCGCCGTGCCGCGCGCGACGGGCGCCGGTGGGGCGCGTCTCGGGTCGGATGGCGGTCTCCCGGGGGACGGCGGGTCCGTGACGAGACCCGCACCGGCCGGCGGCCGGTCCCGCCACGGTACGACGCCGGGCGGCGAGGGGTCCCGCCGCCCGAGGGGTCAGTGCGCCCGCTGCAGCTCGTAGTAGGGGTTGTAGATCACCTTGCGGCCGTCGCGGACGGCGACCCGCCCGCTCGCGCGCACCGTGCGCCCCGGCTCGATGCCCGGGATGCGGCGGCGGCCCATCCAGACGAGGGTCACCCCGTCGGTGCCGTCGAAGAGCTCCGCCTCGAGGGTGGCGACCGATCCGCGCGGACAGATCTCCACCGACCGCAGGCGTCCCTTGACGGTGACCGCCTCACCCGTGCTCGAGTCGCACGCCCGGTCGCACCCCGACCGGACGGCCTCGGCGGACAGGTCGTCCGCGTCGAGGTCGCCGACATCCGAGGTGAGACGACGGACCATGCGGCGCAGGAAACCGGTCTCGGCGCTCATGAGTGCTCCCGTGCACGTCCCCGCGGCCGTCGCCCCCAGTGGGCGACGTCGACCGCGGACGCCTCCAGGATAGTCCGATCGTGCGCCACCGGGTGTCTCAGGAACGACCAGGTGAGGTCCCGGCGCCGGCGCGCTGGGGCAGCATCATCGGGATCACCGGGCCGTCGGGCCGGGTGATCTGACGGGGCTTGGTCGGCATCGACTCGACCAGCGAGTCGGCGAACTCCTCCGGCACGTCCTCGGGGACCTCCAGCGGCAGCAGCGAGCGCACCGGCAGGGGGTCCGAGGAGCGCGCGACGACCGTGCCCCGCAGCATCTCGCGGAGCATCCCGTGCAGCTTGAGGGCGTGCTCGACCGGTCCGGTGCCGACGCCGCGCAGCATCCAGCGCGGCCCCTCGACGCCGATCACGCGGGCGACGGTGTTGCCGTTGCGGGCCACCAGCTCGCGGCCCCACTCCCCCCGGTCGCGACGGATCGTCGCGCCCTCCTTCTGGAGCTGTGCGGCGAGCTCCTCGACGAGCTCCGGCCAGAGCCCCCCGGTGCGCGGCGCCGCGAAGGCGCTGACCGTCAGCCGGCCCTCGGGGACCATCGCGTGCACGGCCCGCAGCGGGCCGGACGGGTCGGGCTCGGCCTTGAGCCGGGCGCCCCGCGGGACCGGCAGCTGCACCGACCCCAGGTCGAGGCGCAGCCGGCCGTCGCGCGGCGCGTCCTCGGCGTCCCACGGGCCCTGGCGCTGGTGGTGACGGCGACCCGCGGGGTCGGCGGCCACCGACACCTGCGCGACGCGGCCGGCCCGGTGCCGGTGCCGCCCACCGCGGGCGTCCTCACTCACGACTGCTCTCCTTCCGTCGCGGCGGCGACCCCGGTCGACCCGAAGCCGCCCGCCCCCCGTGCCGACGGCGCGACGGCGGCGAGCGTCTCGAGGTCGTCGACACCCTCGAGCACCCGGAACACGGTGTTCTCCACCCGCTGGACGACCAGCTGGGCCACGCGGTCGCCGCGACGGATCGTCACGGTGCGGGACGGATCGTGGTTGACGAGGCACACCTGGACCTCGCCCCGGTACCCGGCGTCGATCGTGCCGGGCGCGTTCAGCAAGCCCAGGCCCTCGCGCACCGCCAGCCCGGAGCGCGGCACCACGAACGCCGCGTAGCCCTCGGGGAGCACCAGCGCGACGCCCGTCCCGACGAGGGCGCGCTCGCCCGGGGCGAGGACCACGTCGCGGCTCGCGCACAGATCCGCGCCGGCGTCGCCGGGGCGGGCCCGCGCCGGGACGGGCAGTCCGGCGTCGAGGCGGACGAGGTCGACCTGCACCACAGCCTCGGACACGGGGGGCGAGACTACTCTGGGTGTCGTGAGCACCCCGCGCCCCTCACCGGGATCCGACACCTCGCCGGGCGGGCCCGCGCCGTACGCCGAACGCCTGGTCGTGCCGTGGTGGTGGTGGCCGCCGGTGCTGCTGATGGTCGGCCTGCTCGCGGCGGAGCTGCACATGGGCCACCCGGGCGTGCGGTCGTGGCTGCCCTACGTCCTGCTGATGCCGCTGGGCGTCGTGCTGCTGGTGTGGCTGGGACGGGTGCGGGTCGCCGTCGACGCCGACGGCCCCGGCGCACGCGAACTGCGCGCCGGTCCCGCGCACCTGCCGGTGTCGCAGATCGGGCGCGTGGACGTCGTCACCGGCGAGGCCAAGCGCGAGGCCCTCGGCCCCCAGCTCGACCCCGAGGCGTTCGTCCTGCACCGCCCGTGGGTGGGTCCGGTCGTCCGGATCGAGGTCATCGACCCGGACGACCCCACCCCGTACTGGGTCGTGTCCACCCGCCGCCCCGAGGAGCTCCTCGCGGCGCTGCGCTAGTCCTCAGGCCGCGCAGTCGCGGCAGATGAACAGCCCGCCGCGCTGGTCGGCCAGCCGGCTGCGGTGGTGCACGAGGAAGCAGCTCCCGCAGGTGAACTCGTCAGCCTGCTTCGGGAGCACCCGCACCGTCAGCTCTTCGCCGGAGAGGTCGGCCCCGGGGAGCTCGAAGCTCTCGGCGGTGTCGGTCTCGTCGACGTCCACGGCGGCGGACTGCGCTTCGTTGCGCCGGGCCTTGAGCTCCTCGAGGGAGTCCTCGCCCATCTCGTCGGTCTCGTTGCGGCGCGGGGCGTCGTAGTCGGTCGCCATAGCGGTTTCCCACCCTCGGTCGTGCCCGGTTTCTGCCCGGTTCCGTCTCGGTCGTGCGGCAGCACAACGCGGGACGGCGACCGTTTGTGCCGACCGGGAAAGTGACCCGGATCTCACCTCAGGGGTCCCACGGCACGGACGAGACGACGTCCGCGCGGCTGCGGAGCGGCGGGAGGGTAACCCACGCGACCCGGCGCGGTCAGCCGACCCCGGGTCGGTGACCGCGGAGTGTCGGGATCGTGATGTCGCCGCGCCCGGCGCCGCCGGAGCGTCGCCGGCGTGACCGGGCACCACTACCCTGCCCGGGAACGGGGATTTCTCGGGGAGGGGCGTTCGGTTGGTCGGCTCGGTCAAGGCGGGGACGTCGCGGGTGCGCGAGGTCTACCGGCGGCGCAACCTCGTCCCGGCCACGGTGCTGGTGGTCGTCCTCGCGGTGGCGAGCATCGTCACCTGGACCGTGGTGTTCACCAACTCCACGGCGGGGTCCGTGACCTCGTGTAACCCGTCCCCGGTCGCCGGGGCCGGTTCCCCGCAGGGGGCCGACGCGCTCGACGACCAGCAGGCGGCGGCGCCGGGCGACGTGCGGGTGAAGGTGCTCAACGGCGCCGGCCAGCGCGGCCAGGCGCAGCTGGCGGCCGCCGAGCTGGGCGAGCTCGGGATGGCCGAGGCCGCCCCGCCCGACAACGACGCGCTCTACCCCGCCCAGGACCTCTCCTGCGTCGGCCAGATCCGCTACGGCCCCGAGGGCGCCGCGGCGGCCCGCACGCTGAGCATCGTCGTCCCCTGTGCCGAGCTGGTGTCCGACCAGCGCACGGGCGCCGAGGTCGACCTCGCCCTCGGCGACGACTTCCGCGACATCGCCCCGCCCCAGCCCGTCACCGAGGCGCTGCGGGCGCTCTCCCGCCAGACCGCCACCGACGGCTCCGGCGCCCCGGCGGCGGTCCCGGACGACTCGACCCTCTCCGCGCTGCACTCGGTCGACTGCAGCACCTGACGCGCGTCAGGCGATCTCCCCGGCCCCCTCGGCCACCAGCAGCGCGGTGAGCGGGCCCGCCAGCGCCGGCGCGGCGACGAGCGTGGCCTCGGTGCCCAGCCCGTCCGGGTCCTTCCCGGGCAGCCGGACGACGGCGCCCGCCTCCTCGGCGATGAGACCGCCCGCGGCGTGGTCCCAGGCGTGCAGGCCGTGCTCGTAGAACCCGTCGAGCCAGCCGGCCGCGACCGCGCAGAGGTCGAGCGAGGCGCAGCCGGTCCGGCGCACGTCCCCGATGCGCCCCGCGATGCGCGCGAGCACCGCGGCCTGCCGGGCCCGGCGCCCGGCGTCGTAGCCGAGGCCCGTCCCGATGACGGCGAGGGCGAGGTCGTCGAGGGTGGACGTGCGCAGGGACACGTCGTCGCGGCGCGCCCCGTGCCCGCGGGCGGCGCGCCAGACCCGCCCGGAGACGGGCTCGACGACGGCGCCGGCGACGATCCGCCCGTCGACCTCCGCGGCCAGCGAGACCGAGAACCAGGGCAGGCCGTGGGTGTAGTTGACGGTGCCGTCGATCGGGTCGACGACCCAGCGCACCTGGCCGGGCCCGGGCGCGCCGCGGGTGCCGCCCTCCTCGCCGAGCACGAGGTCGTCCGGGCGGAGCGCGGCGAGGCGCTCGCGGACCAGCGCCTCGCAGGCCGTGTCGCCCTCGGTGACGACGTCGGTGGCCGAGCTCTTGGTGTCGAGGCGGTCGCGGCCCACCACCCGCTCGCGCACCGCGAGCGCCAGCTCCGCGGTCTCGCCCGCCACGGCGACGGCGATCTCCTCGAGCTCCGGCGGCGCGGTCGGGGCCGGCGCGTCACCGTGCACGGCGGGGACACTGGCGGTGCGGTCCATCGCCGCATCGGACCACATGTGGGTGTCCGCGCAACGACGCGCAGGTCGCGACCCGGTGATCGCGCTCCGCAGCCGTTCGGAATCGATCCCGGTACCCCGCGCGAGCACCGCGGCCACGGCCCGCGACTGTGAGGTGCGACGGACCGCGCTCTCGCTCGTTACAATGGACGCGAGCCGAGGCGGTTCACCGGATGGGACCCGGGCTCTCGCGTTCGTCCCGCGTCCGGGTGGCCGTCAGGCGACCCGGCCCCTCGAACCCGTCGCCGTTCAGCCGTTCGTCACGAAAGGTCGTCTGTGGCAGCCGCAAAGTCCGCAACCCGCCGCCGCGTCGCCGACGCCGCCGATCCCGAAGCAGCCGCCGCGGGCGGCCCGGTCGGAGTGGTCGCGGCTCCCGACGACACGGAGGCGCCGGCGAAGAAGGCCGCCACGCGCTCCGCCAAGGGCACCAAGAAGGCCCCCGCCAAGGGGAAGGGCGCGGCCAAGACCGACGCCGACGCCCCCGAGGGCGGCGAGGAGATCGAGGGCGCCGAGGGACCCGAGGGTGCCGACCTCGAGGGTCTCGAGGGCTCCGAGCTCGAGGCCGCCGCCTCCGAGCTCACCGAGGACGTGGTCGTCATCGGGGCCGAGGTCGTCGAGGCCGTCGAGGTCGAGACCGAGGAGCCCTCCGAGGAGGACAAGAAGTCGGGCGACTTCGTCTGGGACGAGGAGGAGTCCGAGGCGCTGCGCCAGGCGCGCAAGGACGCCGAGCTCACCGCCTCCGCCGACTCGGTCCGCGCCTACCTCAAGCAGATCGGCAAGGTGGCGCTGCTCAACGCCGAGGAGGAGGTCGAGCTCGCCAAGCGCATCGAGGCCGGCCTCTACGCCTCCGAGCGGCTGCGCAAGGTCGCCGAGGCCCAGCAGGAGCTCGCGACGCAGATGCGGCGCGACCTGCGGTGGATCGTCCGCGACGGCGAGCGCGCCAAGTCCCACCTGCTCGAGGCCAACCTGCGCCTCGTGGTCTCGCTGGCCAAGCGCTATACCGGTCGCGGCATGGCGTTCCTGGACCTCATCCAGGAGGGCAACCTCGGTCTGATCCGTGCGGTCGAGAAGTTCGACTACACCAAGGGCTACAAGTTCTCGACCTACGCGACGTGGTGGATCCGCCAGGCCATCACCCGCGCGATGGCCGACCAGGCGCGCACCATCCGCATCCCGGTGCACATGGTCGAGGTCATCAACAAGCTCGGTCGCATCCAGCGCGAGCTGCTCCAGGACCTGGGCCGCGAGCCCACCCCGGAGGAGCTCGCCAAGGAGATGGACATCACCCCGGACAAGGTGCTGGAGATCCAGCAGTACGCCCGGGAGCCCATCAGCCTCGACCAGACCATCGGCGACGAGGGCGACTCCCAGCTCGGTGACTTCATCGAGGACTCCGAGGCCGTCGTCGCGGTCGACGCGGTGTCGTTCACGCTGCTGCAGGACCAGCTCCAGTCGGTCCTCGCCACGCTGTCCGAGCGCGAGGCCGGCGTCGTGCGCCTGCGCTTCGGCCTCACCGACGGCCAGCCGCGCACCCTCGACGAGATCGGCCAGGTCTACGGCGTGACGCGCGAGCGCATCCGCCAGATCGAGTCGAAGACGATGTCGAAGCTGCGCCACCCGTCGCGCTCGCAGGTCCTGCGCGACTACCTGGACTAGGTCCCCAGGACCCCTCGAGAGCCCCGGACGGTGCGCCGTCCGGGGCTCTCGTGTGTTCCGGGCCGGTCAGCGCCTCGACCGCACCACCGCCCGCCGCGATACTCGTCCGGGTGCCGGGTGCCGACGTCACCACCGTCGGCCGCGAGGCGGAGCTCGACGCCGTCTCGCGGCGGCTGATCGACGCCCAGACCGGGACGGGCGGCGTCCTGCTGGTCGCCGGCGAGGCCGGGATCGGGAAGTCGCGCATCCTCGCGGAGGCCGCCCGGAGGGCCCGGGCGCGCGGCATGACCGTGCTGACCGGGCGGTCGGTGCCCCGCGGTGGGCCGTTCCGTCCGATCGCCGAGGCGCTTGTCCCGCTGGTGACCCCGGCGGTGGCCGAGCACCCGCGGCTCGCGCCCTACCGCCCGGTGCTCGGGCGGCTCCTCCCCGGCTGGCCGGCCACGGCCCGGCCGGACGATGCCCTCGTCGACCCGGTGGTCCTGCTGGGCGAGGCGGTCCGCGAGCTCCTCGACGTCACGGCCGCGCCGCGGGGACTGCTCGTCGCCCTCGACGACCTGCACTGGGCCGACCAGGACACGCTCGCCCTCCTCGACTACCTCGCGCACCGTGTCGCCGGGACACGGGTGCTGCTCGTCGGCACCACCCGGGACGACGAGCAGGCGCCCGAGGAGCTCGACCGGTTGCGCCGCCACCCGGCCGTCACGCTCACGGCGCTGCGACGGCTGACGGCGCCCGAGATCGCGACGCTCGTCCGGGAGCGGGCCGGCCGGCTCGACGACGCCTCCGTCGACCTCGTGGTGCGCACCTCCGACGGCCTCCCGCTGCTGGTCGAGGAGCTCACCGACGCCCTCGGGTCGGCGCAGGGCCATCCCGGCGTCCCGCACACGGTCGCCGATCTGACCCGGCGTCGTATGGACACCCTCCCGTCCCCGGCCCAGGACGTGCTGCGCACCGCGGCAGTGCTCGCGGCGACGGTCGAGTGGGAGCTTCTGCCCGCCGCGAGCGGCCGTCCGGAGCACGAGGTGGCCGCCGCACTGCGCGCCGGGGTGGACGCCGCGCTGCTGGTCCGGGAGCCCGGAGCCGACGGCACCCTGCGGTGGCGCCACGCCCTCACCCGGGACGCGGTGCTCGCCGCACTGCTCCCGCCGGAGCGCGCCGCCCTCGCCCGGGCGGCCGCGGGCGCCCTGGACCCCGGCCCCGACGATCTGCCGGACGGCGACCTCGCCCGGCTCGTGGCGGAGCTCTACGTGCAGTGCGGGCGGGGACGGAGCGCTGCCCGCCGTCTGCTGGCCCCGGCCCGTGCCGCGGTCGACGCCGGCGCGCTCGGCAGCGCCGAGGCGACGCTGCGGCGCGCCGCGGAGCTCGCGCCCGACGACCACGAGGTCGCGCTCGAGCTGGTCCGCGTGCTCTCCCTCGCCGGGCGTTCCGTGGAGGCCACCGAGCGGGGCCGGGACCTGCGGCCCCTCGTGCACGGCGAACAGCTGACGCTCCTGTGCCTGCACCTGGCCCGGGCCGCGGCGGCCACGGAGTCCTGGGCGGAGGTGCACCGGGTCCTCTCCCCCGTCGCGTCGTCCCGGGACCCGCGGGTGGACGCGATCCGGGCGCACGTCGCGCTGGGCGAGAACGAGGCCGGGCTCGCCGTCGACCTCGCCCGCGCGGCCGCCGCCCGGGGCGCCGAGCAGGGCAGGCCCGAGGCGGTGTGCGAGGCGCTGGAGATCGTCGGCCGTGCCCTGCGCCGCACCGAGCCGGAGGTCTCCGAGGCCGCGCTCACCGACGCCGAGCGCTGCGCCACCGAGCACGGCCTCACCGTCTGGCGCATCCGGGCCCTGTTCGAGCTCGGCGTCAACGACGTCTACCGCGCCAGCCGCAAGGACCGGTTGCTGCGCGCGCAGGAGCAGGCCGAGGACGCCGGCATGCTCGCGACCGCGGCCGTGCTCGACGTGCACATCGGCACCTGCGTCGCGCTCTGCGACGGCCACGTGGCGATGCTGCCCTGGGCCGAGCGCGCGGCGGCGCGGGCGGACCGGCTCGGGCTCGCCCCGGTGTCCGCCGCGGCCCGCTTCTTCGGCGCGATCGGGCACCTCTGGGCCGACGACCGCGCCCCGGTCGCCCCGTTGCTGGCCGAGGCGCGGGCGCTGGCGCCCGAGTCGATGGACGCCGGCGCCCACTACGCCGACGTGGAGGGCATGGCCGCGTGGGTCGACGGCGACCTGGCCGGCGCGGTCGCGATCTTCGACGGCAACACCGAGCGCCGGCGGCGCAACCCGGGCGACATCGCGAGCCCGATGTGGGGCGTGCGCGCCGTGCTGCGGGCGGCGCTCGACCCCGCGGACACCGCCGCGGCCGACGACCTGCTGGCCGAGGAGATCCGCTGGCACGCGTGCAACGAGGGCGCCCGGCTCTACGTGGACGCCCTGACGCACGCCCGCGACGGCGAGCGCGAGAGCGCCGAGAAGTCGATCGCCGAGGGCGACCGCGTCCTGGCCGGCCACCGGTACTGGCGGCACCTCCTGCGCGTCGAGCTCGCGCGGCCGGCGGCCGCCGGAGGCATCGGCGATCCCGGGCGGTGGCTGCGCGCCGCGTTCGCCGACCACGCCCGGACCGGCGAGGTGTGCCTGCGGCGGCGCTGTCGCGACCTCATGGTGGAGCTCGGCGTCCCCGTGCCGCGCTCCCGCCGCGACGGCGCCGTGGTCCCCACCGACCTTCGCGAGCTCGGCGTGACCCCGCGGGAGTGGCAGGTCCTCGAGCTGGTCGACCAGGGCCTGACCAACCCGCAGATCGCCGAGCGCCTGTTCCTCTCCCCGCGGACGGTGGAGACCCACGTCGCCGCGCTGCTCGCCAAGACCGGGCTCTCCCGGCGCGCCGAGCTGCGCACGCGTTAGGTCCGTACTCCCGCCCCGCTGTCTCCGTGGCCCGGTCCGGAGCCGGGCGACGCCGCCGAGCGGCAGCGTGACCGTCGTCACCCCCGTCACGTCCGCCAGGAGGCGTCATGACAGCACCCCCGGTCGACCCGTCCCACATCCTCGAGACCGGCTCGGCGTTCTGGGCGTCGAAGGCCTTGCTCTCGGCGGTCGAGCTCCACCTGTTCACCCACCTCGGCGCGGCCGGACCGATGACGGGCGACGCGATCGCCGACCGGGTCGGCCTGCATCCCCGGGCGACCGACGACTTCCTCGACGCCCTCGTCGCCCTGCGCTTCCTCGAACGGGACGGCGAGGGCACCGAGGCCCGCTACGGCAACACCCCGGACACCGCCGCCTTCCTCGACCAGCGGCTGCCGAGCTACGTCGGCGGGCTGCTCGAGATGTGCAACAGCCGCCTCTACGGGTTCTGGGGCGGGCTCACCGAGGCCCTGCGGACCGGGCGACCCCAGAACGAGACGCGCGACAACGGCGAGCCGTTCTTCGCGACGCTCGCCCGCGACCCCGCCCGGCTCGAGGAGTTCATGCACGCCATGGAGGGCAGCCAGCGGGGGAACTTCGAGGCCCTGGCGAGCACCGTCGACTTCACGCCGTACTCGACGATCTGCGACGCCGGCGGGGGCACGGGCCTGCTGAGCATCGTCCTGGCGTCGCGGTACCCGCACCTGCGATGCACGACGTTCGACCTCCCGGTCGTCGAGCCGATCGCGCGGAAGACCGTCGCCGACGCCGGCCTCGCGGACCGGGTGGCGGTCGTCTCCGGCGACTTCACCGCCGACCCGTTGCCACGGGCCGACGTGATCACCATGGGGAACGTGCTGCACGACGGGAACACCGAGCACAAACGGCGCCTCATCCGGACCGCCCACGACGCCCTCCCCGACGGCGGCACGTTCATCGTGGTGGAGAACATCATCGACGACGCGCGGCGCGAGAACGCCTTCGGCCTGCTGATGTCGCTGAACATGCTGATCGAGTTCGGCGACGCCGCCGACTACACGGGGCGCGACTTCGCCGGGTGGTGCCGCGAGGCCGGCTTCCGCGAGGTCGACATCGTGCCCCTGGCGGGGCCGGCCAGCGCGGGGATCGCGCGGAAGTAGGGCCCTGGTCCGGACGGCCGACGAGCACCAGAGGAGGGGGTCGGCCGTCCGGACCTGGGCTTTTTGGTCCTTGCTCCGCAGATACCTCTGCATGGAAACTATTTCCTGCTCGCGCGGAACGGTGCCGGGGAGGACGCGATGGCCACGTACGCCTACCGCTGCCCCGACTGCGGCGCCTTCGATGTGACCCGCCCGATGGGGGAGGCCCCGGAGCGCGTGGACTGCCCACGCTGCGCTGCGCCCTCGCCGCGGCAGTGGACGGCTCCGCTGCTCGCCCAGATGAACCCCGCGCTGCGGTCGGCCCTCGCGCGGGAGGAGAAGAGCAGCGACTCCCCCGAGGTGGTCACGCGCGCCTCGGGCACCGCGCGTCGCTGACCCGAGGTGCCGGCGGCCCGGCCCCCGCGCCGGATCGCCGTCCTCGTCCAGGGAGGACCCCCAGTGGTAGCTACCGGCCTGTTCTACGTCGGCGCGGTCCTGTTCGTGAACGGACTGCTGCTCCTCGGCTTCGTCGAGCCCAAGGCCGCAGGTGTCATGAACCTGTTCGTCGGCGGGCTCCAGGTCCTCACACCGACCTACGTGATCTTCACGGCGGACGGTGACCCGGCGCTGATCCTGACCGGGTCCGGCCTGTACCTCTTCGGCTTCACCTACCTGTACGTGGGGATCGGCCTGCTCGCCGGGCTCGACACCACCGGCGTCGGGTGGTTCTCGCTGTTCGTGGCCATCGCCGCGCTCGGCTACTCGTGGGCGAACTTCACGCTCGCGGGTGCCCCGTGGCTCGGCGTCATCTGGCTGTACTGGGCCGTCCTCTGGACCCTGTTCTGGCTGGTCCTCGGCCTCAAGAGGGAGTCGCTGACGCGCTACACCGGCTGGGTCACGCTGCTCGAGGCCTGGATCACCGCGGCGATCCCCGGCTTCCTGCTGCTCACCGGCCAGTGGCCGGCGACCACCATGACCGCCGTCGTGCTCGCCGCCATCGGCGTCGTGATGCTCGTCGTCCTCCTGCCCACGTTGCGCCCGCCGAAGGCGAAGACGGCGGAGGCCGGCGAGGGCGGTCCGGCGCCCGTCGAGACCCCGTCCGACCCGGCCCACGCCCGGACCTGATTCCCGCTGCACCCGCAACCCCGGGTCGGCGACCGCCGGCCCCGTCATGGAGAAGGTGACCGCCCGTGCCCGAGACCGTCTTCGAGGTCGACCAGTCCAAGTCCATGCGCGACCAGGCCGTGCCCGGCCACAACCGGTGGCACCCGGACATCCCGCTGGCCACGATGGTCCGCCCGGGCAGCGAGTTCCGGGTGGAGTGCCGGGAGTGGACCGACGCGCAGCTCGGCAACAACGACTCCGCCAACGACGTCCGCGACGTCGACCTGAGCGTCGCGCACATGCTGTCCGGACCCATCGGGGTGGAGGGCGCCGAGCCGGGTGACCTGCTCGTCGTGGACATCCTGGACCTCGGCCCCTGCCAGGGTCCCCAGGAGTACGGCGACGCGCCCGGTCAGGGCTGGGGCTACACCGGCATCTTCTCGAAGCAGAACGGCGGCGGCTTCCTCACCGACGAGTACCCGGACGCGGCCAAGGCGATCTGGGACTTCCACGGCCAGGTCGCGACCTCGCGGCACCTGCCCGGCGTGCGCTACACCGGCATCACGCACCCCGGCCTGTTCGGCACCGCGCCGTCGGCCGAGCTGCTCGCCCGCTGGAACCGCCGCGAGCAGGCGCTGATCGACCGCGACCCGGACCGTGTGCCGCCGCTGGCGTTGCCGCCGCTGGTCCAGAGCTCGCTCGGGGGCCAGGCCACCGGGTCGCTCGCCGAGCAGATCGCGCGGGAGGGCGCGCGCACCGTGCCCGCCCGCGAGAACGGCGGCAACCACGACATCAAGAACTTCACGCGCGGCAGCCGGGTCTACTACCCCGTGCACGTCGCGGACGCGAAGCTCTCGGGCGGCGACCTGCACTTCAGCCAGGGCGACGGCGAGATCACGTTCTGCGGCGCCATCGAGATGGGCGGGTTCATCGACTTCGGCGTCGACCTCATCAAGGGCGGCATGGAGACCTACGGGGTCACCACCAACCCGATCTTCATGCCGGGCAACGTGGAGCCGCGCTACTCCGAGTTCCTCACGTTCATCGGCATCTCGGTCGACGCCGACGACACCAACGAGTACCTCGACGCGACGCTGGCCTACAAGCGGGCGTGCCTCAACGCCGTCGAGTACCTCAAGAAGTTCGGCTACACCGGCGAGCAGGCGTACCTGCTGCTCGGCTCGGCGCCGATCGAGGGCCGGGTCAGCGGCGTGGTGGACATCCCGAACGCCTGCTGCTCGCTCTACCTGCCGACCGCCATCTTCGACTTCGACATCCGCCCCTCGGCGGCCGGTCCGGCCAAGGCCGACCGCGGGATGTCGGCGGTGGCCGGCTGATCAGGAGGTGACCGGCGCGTCGTCACCGTCCACCCGCGGGCGGGAGGTGACGACCGCCGCGCCACCGCAGTTCCAGCACGACGGCTCGGGCTCGCGGTCCCGACCGCCGACGTCGCAGCGAGGACAGTGCCAGTGGCTGACGATGAGGTCCATGACGACCCTCCTGACGACAGGGACCCACGGTCCCCGGACTGGGTCCCCCCGCCGCGGCACGTCGCCGCGGACCGCGCCGGTGTGCACAGTCTGTACACAGTTCATCACATCACGGAGGGTCTCGCGGAGGCGGGCGTCCCCGAGGAGCCCGTCGTGCTCGACCGCTCGGGCCCCCACCGGAGCATCCAGGGCCTGGAGCGCCTGCTCGACGACGCGCTCGAGGAGGAGGAGCAGCAGCAGCGCGCGGAGGACGAGGGCTGCTGATCAGGCCAACCGGCGGATCCGCGGCCAGAGCGCGGCCCAGGTGTCGCGGCGCCCCGACGCGACCGCAACCGGCGCGCCGCGCTCCTCGTTGTCGACGCCGACCTCGTTCTCGATCCGGGTCACGACGCGCACGTCGGCGAACCAGCGCCGCAACGTCGCCTCGTCGTAGCCGACGGCCACGACGGTCGTCGCCGACTCGGGCGGCGGGCCCCAGTCGGCGTAGCTGTTCTGGCCGCTGTAGGCGGGCGGGAGGCCGGCGGCCCCGAGGTCGTCGCGGAAGACGTCCACCGCGCCCGCCTCGCCGTAGTTGCCGGCCAGCACGACGGTGCCGGGCGGCGCGCCCCGGCTCACGTCCGCCACCGTCGCCACGAACGCGGGCCATCCCACCGTCTCGGCGGGGATGGGCGACACCGCGACCTGCGGGCTCCCGGGCAGGGAGCGCACGGGCACGATCGGCAGCATCAGCCACGCCACGACCACGGCGTTGGCGACGAGCACGGCCGTCACCAGCCGGGCTCGGGCCCGGGCGCGCCGCATCCACGCGACGACGGGGACCGCGCCGGCCGCGAGCAGCACCGGGTACAGGCCGGCGAGGTAGTAGTGCTTGCCGCCGGCCGCGAGCAGCAGCACGAACAGCAGCCCGTACGCGACGGCGAACGCCCGGGCGTGGGCCACCGCGGGGTCGCGGACCAGACGCCACAGCCCCGCGACCCACACCGGCACGAGGAACGGGCTGACCTCGATGAGCTGGAAGAGCGGGAACGTCCACCGGGGCTCGCTGCCGCCGTTGCCGACGGTGGCGATCTGCTGCCCGAACGCCAGCTGCGGCCAGCCGTGGGCGGCCTGCCAGACCAGGTGCGGCGCCCACACCGCGAGCGCCAGCACCGCGGCACCCCACAGCCAGGGGTCGCGGAACACCCGCCGCGGCCCGACGGCGAGCACCCCGACCGCCACGACGCCGAGGAACGCGGCGACCAGGGACTTGTTCAGCAGCCCGACGCCGGCCACCAGCCCGACCGCGAGCCACACCCGGCCGCCGTCGCGCAGGGCGCGCACCAGCAGCCACGACAGCGCCGTCCACACGAGGACGTCGATCGTGCTCGTCGAGAGCATGTGCCCGGTGGCCAGCGGGAACGCAGCCCCGGCCGTGCAGGCGGCCGTCACCGCCGCGGCGACGCGGTCGCCCCCGAGCTCGCGCGCGATCCGCCCGGTGATCACGACGCAGAGCCCGATCGCGAGCGCCGGGACGACGCGCAGGGCCGTCGGTGAGACACCGAACAGCGCGGCCTGCCACCGCGCGAGCGCGGGCGTCAGGGGCGGGTTGTCGACGTAGCCCCACGCGGGGTGCCGGCCCGAGACGAGGTAGTAGAACTCGTCGCGGTGGAAGCCGTAGCGCGCCGACACCGCGAGCAGCAGCAGGGTGACCGCGATCCCGATCACCCACGGGGCGGCCGCGAGCAGCCGGACGTGTGGGGCCGTCCGGACGATGGTCACGTTCGGTACCGCCTTCCTAGACTCCTCGCCGTGACCTCCCCCGGTGTCCGGCGGTCGCCCCAGGGCGGGCTGGCCGAGGTGCTCGACCTGATCCTCGACAAGGGTCTCGTGATCGACGCCTTCGTCAAGATCTCGGTGGTCGGGATCGAGCTGGTGACGATCGACGCGCGGATCGTCGTCGCGAGCGTCGACACCTACCTGCGCTTCGCCGAGGCCACCAACCGTCTCGACCTGCACGAGAAGGGCGGCAAGGGGCTCACCGAGCTGGGGGGCCACATGACGGAGAACGTGAGCAAGGGCGCCGCGAAGGGGATCACCAAGGGCGTCCTCGACGCCGGCCAGGAGACCTGGCGGGAGCTCCGCGAGGAGCGCAAGGAGAAGAAGCGGCGCCGCCGCGGGTAGCACCGGGCCCGGGGGCGACTGACATGCTGGCGCCCGTGCAGCCCGATCCCCAGAGCGACCTGCCCGACACCGACCCCGCCGAGATCCACCGACGCTCGGTGGCGCTGATCCGGGGCATGGACGCCGGCGACCTGGACGCGGTCGGCGCGCTGCTGGGCGAGCTGGGCGGACCGGAGGAGTTCGCGGCGCAGGTGATCAGCCTCGCGAGCCTCTCGCGGCTGCTGCTCGACCAGCGCGAGGACACCGCCCCCGGTGCCGACGACGCCCGCGCCGCCGTGCTCCACGAGCTCGCGAGCGTCCTCACCGCGGCCGAGATGCCCTGACGCGGATCACCCCCACCCGCACGGTGCCGCCGCGTGCCGTCGGGCAGGATCGGGGGGTGAGTGCCGCGAGGAACGAGCCGACGAGCACCGCCGACACGACCGGCGAGCCCACCCTCGCCGAGGACGCGGCCCTGGCCCGCGAGCTGGCCGACGCCACCGGCGCGCTGCTCCTCGAGCTCCGCGACGACACCGGCCCGGGGCGCGACCGCGAGTACCGCGGCGACGCCGAGGCCCACGAGTTCCTCGTCGGCGCCCTGCAGCGCCACCGGCCGGACGACGCGGTGCTCTCCGAGGAGGGCACGCAGGACCCGGCGCCCCGTCGCGGCGCGCACCGGCTCTGGATCGTCGACCCCCTCGACGGCTCGAGCGGCTACGGCCGCGGGGGCGACGAGTGGGGCGTGCACGTCGCGCTCGTCGTCGACGGCGCCCTCGCCGCCGGCGCCGTGTCGCTGCCCGCGCGCGGCGAGCTGGCCGACTCGGCCACGGTCGCGCCGCTGCCGGACACCCCGGTCGACCCCGAGCGCGGCCTGACGATCACGGTGAGCCGCTCCCGCCCGCCGGTCGAGCTGCGCCGGCTCGCGGCGGTCTTCCCGGTGCGCACGGTCGCGCTGTCCGCGGCCGGGGTGAAGACCCTCGCGGTCGTCGACGGCGAGGTCGACGCCTACCTGCACTCGGGCGGCCAGTACGAGTGGGACAACGCCGCGCCGGCCGCCGTCGCCGTCGGCGCCGGGCTGCGCGTCACCCGCCTCGACGGCTCGCCGCTGCCCTTCGGCGCCGACGACCCCTACTCCCCCGACCTGCTCATCGCCCGGCCCGCCGTGCACGACGCGATCCTCGACGTGCTGCTGGGCTAGTACCTCCAGCGCCAGGCCGCGAGGACGTCCTCGATCTCGCGGTCGGCGGCGAAGGCCGCGTCGGCGCGGCGCACCGCCAGGAAGGCGCTGAGGCGCTCGGGGCCCAGCAGCTCGGTGAGGCGCGGGCAGGCCACCAGTGCGCCCTCCTGCTCGGCCTGGGTGGTGGGCAGCTTCTCGAGGCCCTCCGCGGCCCGTTCCTTCTTCTTCCAGGTCCCCGGGTCGGACGCGATCGCCGCGGGCGGCACGAGGTTCTCCTCGACCCCCGCGACGCCGGAGGTGAGGATCGCGGCGAGCGCGAGGTAGGGGTTCGCGGAGGCGTCGGAGACCTTGAGCTCGACGTTCGCGTGGTCCAGGCCGAGCAGCTCCGAGCCCGCGACGTAGCGCACGGGGGCCTCGCGGTTCTCGATCCCCCAGAACCCGTAGGCACCGGCGAAGAACCCGGGCCGCAGCCGCGCCATGGACCCGATCGACGGGGCGGTGATCGCCGCGAGCGCGGGCAGGTCCCGCAGGAGGCCCGCGATGTAGGCGCTGCCCGCCGTCGTCCCCGGGCCCTCCTCGCCGCCGGCGAGCAGGTTCTGCCCGTCACGCCACAGCGAGGTGTGGGCGTGCCAGCCGTTGCCCGCGAGGTTCAGCGACGGCAGCGGCGCGAAGCTGACCCGCAGCCCGTGGCGCGCCGCGGCGGCGAGGACGGTCTGGCGGGCCAGCAGCTGGTCGTCGGCGGCCCTCACGGGGTCCGCGGCGCCGAGCGAGAGCTCGACCTGGCCGGGCCCGTACTCGGCGTGGAACTGGCCGATGCGCAGCCCGTTCGCCTCGGCGTCGCGCAGGACGTCGGTGACGAACGCGTCGATCTCGAGCAGGGCGTGCGGGCTGTACGCGGGGCTCCGGTAGGCCGGGACGACCGCCCCGTCCTCGCTCGGCAGGCTGACCGCGAACTCCATCTCGTAGCCCACCAGCGCCGTGAAGCCGCGCGCCGCGAGCCCGTCGACCGTGGAGGTCAGCAGCGAGCGCTGGTCCCACGGCCAGGGCGACCCGTCGACGCTCACCTGCGTGCCCGGCGCCCACGCGAGGCCCGGCTGGCCGGCCAGCGGCGTGAGCCGGTCGAGGTCGGGCACCAGGCGCACGTCGCCCGAGGGCGTCTCGCGTCCCGGGGCGCCGTACTGGATGCCGTCGTTGGTGTCGAAGATCGAGAAGACGGTGCTCACCCCGATGCCGTGCTCGGCCACCTCCGGCAGCGAGCCCACCGGCACGGTCCGCGAGCGCGGGATGCCGTTGTTGTCCGCCCACACGACCGTCACGCCCGCCACGCCGCGCTCGCGCAGCCCGTCGACGAGCCCCGCCGCGCGCGTCCCGATGTCGCCCACCGCTGCCTTCCCTCCACCCGGCCGCATGGTCGGCCCAGGCTAGTGGGCGACGCGGGCCGAGCGGTGACGTCCGCGCGTGACCGTCCGGGTGTCGCGGCGCGCCCGGCGACCGCGGACCGCTCGTCGCGCAAGATCGACTCCCGATCGGGTGGTCTCTCGTCCTACCCCGGAACAAGCGGTCCCTCACCACCGATGAGCGGTTCGTGACGGACGACAAAGCGGCGCGTGAACACGAGCGGTCGCGGTCGGCGTCTGACACAGTGGAGAAGCGACGGTCGCTCGACCGGAGCTCGCGGGCTCGGACTCACGTCCGAAGCCTCGACGGAGGGAGATGACGATGCCCGGCACCCTGACCCGGCCAGAACTCACCGCCTCGGACCGCTGCGATCGCTGCGGTGCAGCGGCAAAGGTGCGCGCCGTACTGCCCTCCGGTGGAGAACTCCTCTTCTGCGGGCACCACGCCCGGGCCCACGAGGCCAAGTTGAAGGAGCTGTCGGTGGACATGCAGGCCGGAGAGAGCGCATGACAGCCAGCTGACCAGCAGTTTCTTCGACAACAGCACGACCGAGACCAACACCGCGACGGGCGGGGACCACGAGGTCCCCGCCCGTCGTCGTGTGTGGGGGCGGATCTCCGGAGCGATCATCGGTGATCACGGACGCCGCGACCGCCCGCGGACGTTCGTCCGGTCTGCCCGGATCGGGGTCCGGGGCCGGTGATCACGACTCGTCCGACCTCGGACCATCGCCTCCTGCGCATCCGGTCCAGCCACTTCGTCCCGTGGCGAGCCCGCCGTGACGGCGTGATCATCACTCGATCGTGACGCTGCGGTGAACACGGTGTCGTCGCCGTGTCGGACCGCGACGACGGCGACAGCTGACGATCGCCACCGTGTGTGATATGAACCACACGTCACCGACCGGCCACGCTCCGTCGACGATCAGCGCCAGGACCGCAGGGTCGCGATCCGCTCCTCGATCTGCTCGAGCGAGGCCATCGGGGTCGCCGGGCCGCCGCAGTACTTGCGGAGATCGCCGTGGATCTGGCCGTGCGGCTTGCCGGTGCGGTGGTGGTGCGCCGCGACGAGCGCGTTGAGCTCGCGCCGCAGGTCCTTGAGCCGCTCGGCCACGCCGACGTCGCGGCGGAACTCGCGGGCGGGGGCCGGCCGGTCCGGCTGCTCGGCCGTCGTCACCGGTGACGGTGCCGGCTCGCGGGCCGCCTGCTCGTCGAGCTGCTCGCTCTGGCGGCGCCGCAGGAGGGCCCGCACCTGGTCGGGCTCGAGGAGCCCGGGGAGCCCGAGGTAGTCCTGCTCCTCGGCCGTCCCCACGCCCGCGGCGGTGCCGAACGAGGACCCGTCGTAGATCAGCTGGTCCAGCTCGGCCTCCGCCGAGAGGGCCTCGAACGCCTTCTCCTGCTCGCCGGGCTCGTCCTCGGTGCGGTTGGCCGCCTCGAGGAGGTCGTCCTCCCAGCCCTCCTTCGGGCGGTGGGGCTCGCCGAGCACGTGGTCGCGCTGCACCTCGAGCTCGCTGGCGAGGGTGAGCAGCGACGGCACGCTGGGCAGGAAGACGCTGGCCGTCTCGCCCGGGCGCCGCGAGCGCACGAAGCGCCCGACGGCCTGGGCGAAGAACAGCGGGGTCGACGCGCTGGTGGCGTAGACGCCGACGGCGAGGCGGGGGACGTCGACGCCCTCGGAGACCATGCGCACGGCGACCAGCCAGCGGTCGTTCGTGCGGGAGAACTCGGCGATGCGCCCGGACGCCTTCGGGTCGTCGGAGAGCACGACCACCGGCTCCTCGCCGGCGATCCGGCGCAGCAGGGTGGCGTAGGCCTTGGCCGTGGTGTGGTCGGTGGCGATGACGAGCCCGCCCGCGTCGGGCACCCCGCCCTGGCGCAGCTGGGTCAGCCGGGTGTCGGCGGCCTGCAGGACCGCCGGCATCCACTCGCCCTTGGGATCGAGCGCGGTCTTCCAGGCCCGCGCGTTCTGCTCGGCGGTGAGGGGCTCGCCCAGGCGGGCGGTCATCTCCTCGCCTGCGCTGGTGCGCCAGCTCGCCTGCCCCGAGTAGGCCAGGAACACCACGGGGCGCACGACCCCGTCGGCCAGCGCGTCGGCGTAGCCGTAGGAGTGGTCCGGGCGTGAGCGCAGGACGCCGACGGAGTCCGGCTCGTAGGTGATGAACGGGATCGGGCTGTCGTCGGACCGGAACGGCGTCCCCGTCAGCGCCAGCCGGCGGGTGGCGCCGGCGAACGCCTCGCGCGTCGCCTCGCCCCAGGACTTGGCGTCGCCGGCGTGGTGGATCTCGTCGAAGATCACCAGGGTGCGCCGGCCCTCGGTGCGGTTCATGTGCAGCACCGGGTGCGCGGCGACCTGGGCGTAGGTCACCGCGACGCCCTGGAAGTCGGTGGAGGTGCGCCCGACGCTGTTGGAGAACTCGGGGTCGATGGCCAGGCCCGCGCCCCGGGCCGCCTCGGCCCACTGGTGCTTGAGGTGCTCGGTGGGGCAGACGATCGTCACGGTGTCGACGGAGCGGTCGCCGAGCAGCTCGGTGGCCGCCCGCAGCGCGAACGTCGTCTTGCCGGCGCCGGGCGTCGCGACGGCCAGGAAGTCGCGAGGCCGGTCGCTGAGGTAACGGGTCAGGGCGCGCCGCTGCCACTGTCGCAGCGGTCGTGCTCCCGAGGGATCGGTGCTGGTCGGGCTACCGGTCGCGCGGGTGGTCAACGGCCCTCCGGGGCGGAGTGGGACGGGGTACCTGCCGGAGCGGACCTACTCGCCGTCGTCCCCGCCGCGGGGCATCTTGTTGAAGATCTCCTTGCACTTCGGGCAGACCGGCGACCCGGGCTTCGGCGAGCGCGTGACCGGGAAGGTCTCGCCGCAGAGCGCCACGACCATGGAACCGGTGACCGCCGACTCGGCCACCTTGTTCTTCCGGACGTAGTGGAACATCTTCGGCTCGTCGTCGCCCGTGCGGTCGGTCCCCTGCGGGCTGGTGTCGGGAAGCACGGCGGTCTGGCTCATGCCCCCATGATGCCCCACCGGCCTGACACGGGACCCACGCCGGGCGGCCCCGATCGCGTTCCCGCAGGCTGCCCGGCCAATCCCGCGAAACGGCACCCACGCCCTCGCCGCGGCTGTCACGGTGACCTCGTCGGTGGTCCGGCGGCGGTGAGGAGACCTCGTGACCCATCCGGTCCGCGCGCCCCGGCGCGCCGCGTTCGTGGTCCCGCCCGAGGAGATCCCGGGCGATCCCGGGTCGCTCGTGCGCGACGCGCTCGCCTTCGCCTGCGAGCACCGGGTGCGCCTCGGCCGCCTGGGCCTGCACCTGCTGGTGGCGGCGCTGCCCCTCCTGGCGATCTCGGTCCACGTGTTCGGGCTGGCCCCGATGAACGTCACGGCCGGGCTGGTCGTGGTGCCGCTGACACTCGCGGTGCTGCTGCTCGGCGTGTTCTCCCCCGTCGGCGAGGACCGGATCGTGCTGATGGGCGCGATCTGGGGCGTGATCGCGACGCTGGTCTACGACGCGGTGCGCCTCGACTCGGTCTACCTGCTCGGGTGGTGGGGCGACTTCATCCCCACGGTCGGCACCTGGATCCTCGGCGTCGACGGCGGGTCCACGGGCGTCGGCGCGGTCGTGGGCTACCTCTGGCGCTACGTCGGCGACGGCGGCGGCATCGGCGTCGTCTTCTTCCTGCTCGTCGCCGCGACGGGCCTGCGCCGGTGGGGCGAGCGGGCCACCGTCGCCGCCGCGGTCGTCTTCGCCGTCTTCCCGGTGTGGACGGGGCTCATCGCCACGGTCGCCGTCGCGCCGCGCGGCGAGCGGCTGATGTTCCCGCTGACGGTCACCACGGTGACGCTCTCCCTGCTGGGCCACCTCGTGTTCGGGCTCGTGCTGGGGCTGGGGTGCGCCCGCTGCCGCGGGCTCGAGGAGCGCTGGCCCTGGCCCCCGCTGCTCGACCGGCCGTGGGCGGGGGCGGCGGCGACCCCGGATCCCGCACCGGCCGCCGACGACGGCGCGTGGGGGCCGCCCGCGCTCGTCGCCCGCCCAGAGCGCACCCCGATCCCCGAGGCTCCCGGCGAGATCACCGAGATCCGGGTCGAGCGCCCGGCGCCGCGCCGTCCCGGCCGCCCGGCGCGCGTGCGCCCGTCGTCCGGGCCGGTGGTCGTGGGGCCCGATCCCGGGCCGATCCCGGCCCGGCGCGAGCCGGTCTCGGGCCCGGTCCGCGTCCTCGGCACGCCCTCGCACCCGGTCCCGGTGGTGGCCCCACCCCGCCGTCCGGCCGGGCCGGGTCCCTGGTCGCGCGCCGTCCCGCCCGGGTCCGACCCGTGGCTCGGCGACCGCCGGGACGCGCCGCCGCGGGGCGCTGCGAGTTCCGCCAAAGCGCACCCGGCGGCGTGGACGCGCGGCTAGCGTCCGCGACACCGGACAGGGGCTCCAGGGACGGAGGGCGATGAGCGGGTCGGCGTGGGGACGGCGGCGGCGTGGCGTGACGCCCCGCGAGAGCAGCCCCTGGGACGTCCTCGAGCAGCCCCGTCGCCGCCCGCGCGACGTCCGGGTCGCCGTCCTCGCCGTGGCCGCCGCGATCGTGCTGCTCTGCCTCGCCCTCCGGGTCGGCGAGCCGTCCGCGGTCCCGCCCGGCGGGGTGGTGGTCGCCGCGGCGGAGGACGACGCGGACGGGTCGGGCGGTGACGACGAGCAGTCCGACGACGAGCAGTCCGACGACGAGCAGTCCGACGATCAGGACGCTGACCAGGGCGGCGGCCGGGGCGGCGGCGGTGACCAGGAGGACGACGAGGAGTTCCCGGGGCGCGACCAGGCCGGCCGGGCCGCGGCGAACGAGTACGTCGACATCCAGCGGGTGCAGCGCGGGGCCTTCACGGGCGAGGGCGGCGCGTTCTCCGGCGGGAGCTACACGATCCGGTGCGCGGTCAGCGACCACAAGAACTCGGACAACTACCTGATCACGCCCGGCAAGCGGAACGGCGCCCAGCACACCCACGACTACGCGGGCAACGAGGGCACCAACTTCGCCTCCGACGAGGAGACGCTCGAGGAGACGGCCACCACCTGCACCAACGGCGACCGCTCCCCCATCTTCTGGCCCGTGCTGCGCGACCTGCGCCAGCAGGGGCCCGACGTCGGCGTCGACGGCGGCAGCCTCGACGGGAACGTGGGCTCGCTCGTCGAGCCCACGGCGGTCGACTTCACCTTCCACGGCCACGGCAGCCGGCAGACCGAGGCGCTGCCGCTGAACATCGCCCTGGTCACCGGGTCGGCCAAGGCCGGCACCAACGACGGCGAGGGCGCCAACGCCAAGTACACCTGCACCGGCGCGGGCGGGCGGCTGACCGACCTCTACACGATGTGCCCGCAGGGGTCGGCGCTGCAGCGGATCTACGACTTCCCGAGCTGCTGGAACGGCCAGGACCTCGACTCCGAGGACCACACGACCCACATCGTCTACCCCGACGAGAACGGCGAGTGCGACGACGACCTGGTCCCGGTCCCGGCGCTGCGGATCACGGTGAGCTACGCCGATCCGCCGCCGGGGCGCCAGTTCGCGATCGACAGCTTCCCCGAGCAGCAGCACGACCCGATCACCGACCACGCCCTGCTCGAGTACCTGTCCTCGGAGCGCCGCGCCGAGGAGGGCGCCGCGTGCATCAACGCCGCGCGCCGCTGCGTCCAGGGCCCCGAGCAGGACGGGGCCGCCTCGGGCTCCACCGCGTCGTCCGACCGCGTGCCGCGCTCGCAGACCTTCGCCCACGCGCTCGCCACGCACGCGACCGCCCACGGGAAGCGCGCCGCGGCGGTCGCGCGCCCCGGTTTCGCCGCCACGGCCCGGATCCCCGGCGCCGACGGCCCCGCCTCGCTCGCCCCGCCGGCGACGCTGCCCGTCCCCGAGGCGTCGGGCGTGGCGGCCGACCCCACGGACGCCCTCGGGCCGCTCCCCGGGCTCACGCGCCTCCCGGCGCTCGCCGCCCCGCTGCGGCCCGGCGCCTGATCAGCGCACGGCGTCCCACTCGACCACGATCACCGGCGAGCCTTCGGGGTCGAGGCGGACCGGCAGCATCCGCCCGACGCGGACGTCGGCGGCGTGGTTGAACGGCACGCGCACCCGTCGCCGGACCAGGCGTCCGCCGACGTCGAGGTCGAGCACCGGGATCGCCTCGTTGCCGATGGCGCTCGTGGTGCTGGTGACGCCGGCGACCCGCGCCAGGGCCGGGGTCCCGCGCGTGGCCGTGAGGCGCAGGGCGGCCGGGCTGCCGAACCAGCGGCGCTGCAGCGTCGTCCACACCACGCCCTGGATCAGCAGGCTCGCCCCGAGGGCACCCAGCGCGATCGACGACGCCAGCCGGGCGGTGCCCTCGAGCAGCAGCAGGACGACGACCAGCGCTCCGGCGCTCAGTGCGGCGCCGGCCAGGAACCACCGTCCGAGACGCTCGAACGTGACGGTCATCTGCTCCCCCGGGTCGCGGACCTCCCGGGGCCGAGTATCGCGGTGCTAGCCCTCGGTGCCCGTGCGCGGGGGCGCGTGCTCCGCGGCGTCCTGCTGGGGCTGGCGCGGCGACTCCGTGCGCTGGTCGCGCCGCTCGAGGGCCTCGGCCGCCTCGATGATCTGCGCCTCGGGGACCGCGCCGAGCTCCTGGTGGCTGCGGCGGTAGCGGTTGGCCTTCTCGGCCTTCTTCGGCGGCCGGTCGTTGGCGATCAGCACGGCGACCCACGGCAGCGGCACCGACAGCACGATGAACGCGACCGCGACCCACGGCAGGTTGAACCCGATGCCGGCCACGCCGGCGAGCACGAGGCACGGGATGCGGCACGCCATGATCAGCGAGTAGCGCTTCTTGCGGGCGGCGAACTCCTCGTCGTACGAGATCGCGGCCTGGGTGATCAGGATCGGCTGTCCGTCGTCGTCCTGACGTCGGTTCACCACGTGTGTCGCCTCCTTGAGCACCGGCCGTCCCCCACGGGTGCCCTCATGCGCCACCCTGAACCTTGCGCGCCGTCGGCGCCAGTCAGGACGGTGCCGACGACGACGCCTCGGCCTTCGCGGCCTTGGCCGCCTTCTTCTGGGCCTGCTTGAAGTCGCGCACCTCGCCGAGCGTCACCGGGTCGACGACGTCGGCGATCGACCGGCGCGAGCCCTCGTCGCCGTAGGAGCCGGCGGCCTCGCGCCAGCCCTCGGGCGTCACGCCGCACTGCTTGCCCAGCAGCGCCGTGAAGATCTGGGCCTTCTGCTTGCCGAAGCCGGGCAGCGACTGCAGGTTGGCGAGCACCTCGCGTCCCGAGCCGGCGTCGGTCCACAGCCGCTCGGCCTCGCCACCCCAGTCCTCGACGAGCAGCCGGCACAGCGCCTGCACCCGCTCGGCCATCGAGCGCGGGTAGCGGTGCAGCGCCGGCGGGCCGGTGAACGCCGCGACGAGCGCCTCGGTGTCGTACTCCGCGATGCCCGCGGCGGTCAGCGGGCCGCCGAGGCGCTCGGTGAGCAGGGCGGGCGAGGCGAAGGCGCGCTCCATCGGGAACTGCTGGTCGAGCAGCATGCCGATGAGCAGCGCCAGCGGGTTGGCGCTCAGGACCGCGTCGGCCTCGGTGTCCTGGGCGAGGGTCAGGTCGGGCACGGTGTCAGCCTCGCAGATCCTTCTCCAGCACGGCGAACCTGAAGTCGTCGTCGCGGGGCACGCCGACGCCCTCCTCGCCGTACGGGAAGGGCCGGGACTCGCCGGTGCGGACGTAGCCGCGCCGCTCGTACCAGGCGATGAGCTCGGCGCGCCGGTCGATGACGCACATCTCCAGGACCGACGCGCCGCGCTCGCGGGCGGTGTCCTCGGCGGCGCGCAGCAGCGTCGACCCGGCGCCGCTCGACTGCGCGTCCGGGCGCACCGCGAACATCCCGAACGACGCGGTGGTGGCCCCGTCGGCGAGGGTGACGGCGGCGCACCCGACGAGGTCGCCCGCCACGAGCACCGTGATCGCCGGGTCGGCGACGTCCGCGGCGAGCAGCTCGCGTGTCGTGCGGGGGCCGTCGATGAGGTCGGCCTCCGACGTCCAGCCCTGACGCCCCGACGGGCCGCGGTAGGCGCTGTGGACGAGGGCGAGCAGGGAGTCGACGTCGGCGGCCTCGGCGACGCGGACGGTGAGGGAGGCGGTCACGGAGGGCCAGTGTGCCCGTCAGCGGGTCAGCTGGCCCAGCCCGCGGTCGGTGTCGGCGGGCGTGCGGGCGACGACGGGCACGCCGCGGGCCCAGAGCCGGACGCCGCGGTGCCGGATCGCGGCCGCGACGCGCAGGGTGACGGCGGGGTGGCGCGCGAGGGCGCCCAGGATCGTCCGCGTCGTCGCCTCCCGGCGGCGCCCGCGCAGGGTCGCGACGAACGCGGTGGCGCCCTCGCGGCGCAGCACGACGGTCGCGGCGAGCGTCTCGCCCGGCTCCGGGACGCGCATGCGGTACTCGCCGTCGACCGGGAAGAACGGCGAGACGTAGAAGTCCTTGTCGACGCGGGCGCGCCCGTCCTCGTCGACCTCGAGGAGGTAGTGGTGGCGCCCGCCGTAGGTGTTGTGGACCTCGGCGACGACCGCGGTCAGCGCGCCGTCCGCATCGCGGCACCAGTACAGGGTGATCGGGTTGAACACGTACCCGAGCACCCGGGCGTGGGCGAGCATGAGCACCCGCGCCGGGCGCGCGATCCCCCGCGCGGCGAGGAACGCGTCGAGGTTCTCCCGGATCGTGCGCCGCGGGTCGCCGATGTGGTCGGCGGCGCGGAACCGCGCGAACGGGCGCAGCGGCGCCGGCAGGCGGGGCAGGTCGTCGAGGTCGACGAGCCACAGGTAGAGGCGGTGGGTGAACGCGTCGTCGAGGCGCTCGTGGCGGCGGTGGCCGACCTCGGCGTCGTACAGGTGAGCGGTCACCACGTCACCCCGAGGGCCTCGGCGGCCCGGACGCCCGACGCGCAGCCGTCCTCGTGGAAGCCCCAGCCGTGGTACGCGCCCGCGAAGGCGAGGCGGTCGTCGTTCAGCTCCGGGAGCCGGCGCTGTGCAGCGACCGACGCGGGCGTGTACGCCGGGTGCTCGTAGGACATGCGCGCGATCACCGTCGTCGGGTCCACGCGGTCGGTGGCGTTGAGGGTGACGACGTGGGTGTCGGGGCCGGGTAGATCCATCAGCCGCGTCATGTCGTAGCTGACCAGCACGCGCTCCTCCCCCGGCACGCGCAGCAGGTTCCAGGCCGCGCGGGCCCCGGCGGCGCGCGGGAGCACCGAGGTGTCGGTGTGCAGCCAGGTCTCGTTGCGCGAGTACCGGAAGGCGCCGAGCACGTCCGCCTGGTCGCGGGTCGGCGCGGACAGCAGCCCCAGCGCGTCCGGGGCGTGCACGGCGACGACCGCCCGGTCGAAGCGGCGCTCGACGTCGGCGTCGTCGCGCACGAGCACCTCGTCGCCGGAGCGCGCCAGCGCCCGCACCGGCGTCGACACCTCCACCGCCGAGAGGCCCTTGGCGGCCCGTTCGACGTAGGTGCGCGAGCCGCCGACGACCGTGCGCCACCGGTGCGAGCCGCCCACCGAGAGCATCCCGTGGTTGGCCAGGAACGCGAACAGGTAGCGCGCCGGGTACTGCCGCGAGAGCTCCGGCCCCGACGACCAGACCGCCGACACCACGGGGACCGCGAAGGTGTCCACGAAGAACCGCGAGTAGCGCCCGGCGTCGAGGAACTCGCCGAACGTGACGTCCTCGCCGAGCGGCGACGTCCCGTCGACCACGGCCCGCGCGGCGCGGTGGAAGCGCAGGACCTCGGCGAGCATGCGCAGGTAGCGGGGGTGGGCGAGGTTGCGCGGCTGGGCGAACAGGCCCCTCGGGCCGCGGGCGCCGGCGTACTCGAGGCCCGTGGTCTCGTCGCGGACGCTCATGCTCATCTCGGAGTCCTGGGTGGCGACCCCGAGCTCGGCGAACAGCCGCAGCAGGTGCGGGTAGGTGACGTCGTTGTGGACGATGAAGCCGGAGTCGACGGCGAGCGGGCCGACGTCGTGGGTGTGCGCGTGGCCGCCGAGCCGGGCGTCGGCCTCGAAGAGCGTGACGTCGTGGCGGCGCTGCAGCAGGTACGCCGCCGTCAGCCCCGAGACACCCGCACCGACGACCGCGACCCGTTCCCGCACGCGACACTCCTACCCCGGACCGCTACGGGTCCTCCAGGGGGACCGCCAGTCCGTCGGGGTCCCCGGCCGCCATGGCCTTCGCGACGGGCTCGGTGAACGGTTCGAGCCCGAGCGCGCCGAGGGCGAAGTGTGTGACCAGGTCGTGCCACGCGTGGGCGCGGCGCAGCATCGTGTGGCCGTCGCCGAGGACCTCGAAGCGCGCCACGCGGTCGGAGATCGTCGCGACCCGGCCGGCGAACCACCGGGAGGCCTGCGGGGACGTCATCCGCTCGCGGTCGCCGTGGGCGATGAGGACGGTCTGGTCGACGAGGTGCTCGTACGGCTCGCCGCGCTCGATCCACGGCGCCAGCCCGGCCACGCCGACCACCCCGTCGTCACCCCCGGCGCGCAGCGCCGCCCGGCCGCCCATCGAGTGCCCGACCAGCACCACCGGGACGTCGCCCAGGCGAGCCCGCACGTCGCGGAGCGCCCACCGGGCGTCCTGCACGGGGTCGAGGTCGGGGGCGTTCCAGCCGCGGTAGCGGTAGCGCAGCAGCCCGACGTCCACGCCGCGGCGGGCGCCCGCGGCGGCCAGGCTGCGGGCGAACGGCACCATGCGCAGGTAGGGCAGGCGCAGCCCGTCGGCGGCGTCGTGGCCCTCGGGGCGTCCGCCGTGCAGCACGAGCACCGCCCCGACGGCGGGCCCGCGCGTCGCGGGACGGACGCGGTCGAGGCGCGGCAGGGTCACGCCCCCATCCTGCGGCCGCCGGCCCGTCTCAGCGCGCGAGGACCGACCCGCGGCGCCCGCTCAGGGCGAGGATCACGTCCGCGGCGCTGCCGGCGACGGGCTCCCCGTGACCGTGCGCCCAGTCGAGGTCGGTCGCCCGCAGCGCGCGGCCGGCGGTGTCGACCCCGAACACGGTGCGGTCGCCGGCGCCGACGAGCTGGTGGAGCACGGTCCGTGCGGCCTCGTCGGCGCACACCCGGCCGAGGCCCAGCGGCACCGTCACGTCCAGTCCGTGGATCACGACGTGCGTCAGGGACCCCGCCATGCCGCCCCCGGGCTGCGCGAAGGACGCCATGGTGTCGCTGCGCAGGTCGGCGAGCAGGTCGGCCGGCGGGAGCGACGCCCCCGTCTCCGCCAGGCGGTCGGAGGTCCGCGCGAAGTCGTACCCGTCGGCCGCCAGCTCGGCGGCGAACCGGTCGGCCGGGTAGCGCGCGGCCATCGTGAGGTGGGCGACGACGTGGGCGACCGACCAGCCGGCGCACAGCGAGTCGGCCGCCCACCCCTCGGGCCCGAGGGGGGCGAGCGCCTCGGCCAGCGCGGCGAACTCGTGGGCGACGAGTGCCTCGAGCGTGCTCATGTCGTGTCTCCGTCCTCGCGAGTCTGGGTGAGCCGGACCTGGTTGCCCGACGGGTCGCGGAAGCCGGCGTCGAGGCCGTAGGGCCGCGGCTCGGGCTCCTCGGTGAACTCGACGCCACGGGCGCGCAGCAGCGCGTGGTCGCGCCGCACGTCGTCGGTGGCCAGGAAGATCGCTCCGCCGAGGCCCTGGGACGTGACCGCGCGGATCAGCTCCGTCTGCTCGGGGGTCACGACAGGCGGCTCCGGGATCGCCATGAGGACGAGCTCGAACCCCGGCTGGCCCGGCGGCCCCACGGTCAGCCACCGGAACCCGCCGAGCTCCGGGAAGGTCGCGTCGGCGCGCAGCTCGAACCCGACCTTGCCGGTCCAGAACTCGGCGGCGACCTGCTGGTCGTGCACCCAGACGTTGACGCGGTGGACGGCGATCACACGGCGAGACTAGGAAGCCGCCGGCGCCGAATCTTCTCGAAAGCTCCGGTTCTGCGGCCGACCGTGGAACCGCACGACGCACCCCGGCACGAGCGCGTGGTCGTGGGCCGGGGGAAAGGCCGCCCGGTACGCGGTGGGCGTGCGGCCGAAGACGCGGCGGAAGCTGGCGGTGAAGCTGCCGACGCTGCTCAGCCCCACCTCGGTGCAGACCCGCGCCACCGAGTGGTCGGTGTGGCGCAGCAGGGTTGCGGCGCGCTCGAGCCGTCTCGTCAGCAGGTACGCGTGCGGCGTGACCCCGAAGGCCGCGGCGAATCGCTCGCTGAAGTACGCGGGGCTCAGGGCTGCGGCGCGCGCGAGGTCGGGGACCGTCAGCGGCTCGGCGTAGGACCGGTCGGCGAGGTCCCGCGCGCGCAGCAGGTGGCGCTCGACCGGGTGGGAGGTCGGCGTGGGCACACCGCCATCATCGCCGAACCGCTCCCCGCCCGGCCACGAACGAGGTCGAACCCAGCAGACCGGAGGACGACACCGCATGAAGACCGGAGACACCGCCCCCGACTTCGAGCTCGCCGACGACACCGGCACCCGCCGGACGCTGTCCGGGCTCCTCGCCGACGGCCCGGTGGTGCTGTTCTTCTACCCCCTGGCCTCCTCGGGCGGGTGCACCCAGGAGAGCTGCCACTTCCGGGACCTCGCCGGGGAGTTCGCGACGGTCGGCGCGCAGCGGGTCGGCATCAGCGCCGACTCCGTCGAGAAGCAGCACGCGTTCTCCAGCGCGCACTCGTTCGGCTACCCGCTGCTGTCCGACCCCGACGGTGCCGTGGCCAAGCAGTTCGGCGCGAAGCGCTCGTGGCTCCCGGCCCTGCCCGTCAAGCGCCGGACCTTCGTCATCGACACCGACCGCACGGTCCTCGGGGTCATCGGCGGGGAGATGAAGTTCGACCAGCACGCCGACGACGCCCTCGAGCTGCTCCGGTCGCGCCAGGGCGCGTGACGCGCCCCCTCACGTGGCGCGGGCCGGGCGTGAACCCGGGGGCAGCGGGAGGAAGCCCGAGGTGCGGCGGACGTACTCGTCGTACCCGGGCCGCCCCGACATCGACTTCTCCGTCAGCTCCTTGCCGGTGACGCTCACCAGCAGGTAGGTCATCAGCAGCGGCCCGACGACCGTGACCAGTGCCCACGGGTGCCCCGCGGCCACGACGAAGATCCCCCACCAGACACACGCGTCGCCGAAGTAGTTCGGGTGGCGGGTGTAGCGCCACAGGCCCGAGTCGAGGATCTTGCCCTTGTTCTCCGGGTCCGCCTTGAACGCCGAGAGCTGCGCGTCGCCGACGGACTCGAAGACGAACCCGACGAGCCACAGCAGCACGCCCACGATCACCACCGGCAGCACCGTCGACGCGCGGACCATCGCCGCGAGCACCGGCAGCGACACCACGAGCATCACGCCCGCCTGCGGCAGGTAGACCTTGCGCAGCACCGTCGAGGTCACCGCGCCGGGCGCGTGGTCGTCGCCGAGCATCGCGGCGTAGCGCGGGTCCTCGCCCTTCCCGCGGTTGCGCAGCCCGATGTAGATCGCGAGCCGCAGCCCCCAGACCGCGACGAGGGCGAGCGCGACCGTCCGCACCCCGGCGTCCCCGACGCCCATCACGCCGGAGATCAGGTACGCGACGATGCCGACGGCCACGAACCCGAGGCCCCACGTCACGTCGACGACGCTGTGGCGCCCGGTGGCGCGGGCGACGGCGAGCGTGATGCTGAACGCCGCCACGACCGTCGCCACCGCGCCCACGAGCAGCAGGCCGAAGGCCGTCAGGTCGAAACTCACGTGCCCGGCTTACCCGCCTCCGTGCGCGAGCGCACCGCCCAGTCGTCGCGGGTGGCCGGCATGCCGCTGCGGCCGCGGTCGGTGGGGCGGGCCAGGAGGATCTGGTCGACGCCCATGCGGTTCTCCTCGAACGCCAGCGCGCCGCCGGCGAGGTAGAGCCGCCACATGCGGGCGCCGCGCTCGCCGACCAGCGACACCGCCTCGTCGAACCGCTCCTCGAGCGTGGCGAGCCAGGCCCGGATCGTCGGCACGTAGTGCTCGCGCATGACGTGGACGTCGCGGACCTCGAGGCCCGCGTGCTGCAGGAACGTCAGGGTGTCGCCGACGGGGCGCATGACCATGTCCGGGGTCACGTAGGTCTCGATGAACGCGCCACCGCCGGGGGCGTTCGCGCCCCGGGACATCTGCTGCACCAGAGCCCGCCCGCCGGGGCGCAGCGCGCCGTGCAGGATCGCGGCGAACGTCGGGTAGTGCTCGTCGCCGACGTGCTCGCCCATCTCGATCGCGCTGACGGCGTCGAACGGGCCGTCGACCGCGGTGATCTTCTCGGCGACGTCGCGGTAGTCGAGCAGGTCGACCTGGACCTGGCCGGCCAGCCCCTCGGCGCGGATGCGAGCGTTGACGTGGTCGCGCTGCTCGCGGGAGATCGTCACGGCCCGGACCTGCGCGCCGTGCTCCCGGGCGGCGTGGACGGCGAGCGAGCCCCAGCCGCAACCGATGTCGAGCAGGCGGCGGCCCGGCGCGAGGTCGAGCTTGCGGCAGATCAGCTCGAGCTTGTCGTGCTGGGCCCGGGCGAGGGTGCTGTCCTCGCTCGTCCAGTAACCGCTCGAGTAGGCCATCGAGGCGTCGAGCAGCAGCGAGTAGAACGCGTTGCCGGCGTCGTAGTGGTGGGCGATGACGTCGCGGTCGCGCCGGCGGCTGTGGAGGCGGCCCTTGATCTTGATCGCCTCGGGCGGGGGTGCGGGCTTGGTGCCGAGGAGGCCGAGCCTGACGGCCTGCGCGGCGAGTCCCAGCAGCTCTGTGGCCCCGGGTCGGCGCTTGGTGATCGTCCCGGAGTTCACCAGCGACCACATCGCCGACAGGCCCTCGGCGAGGTCGCCGTCGACGTCCAGGTCGCCCGAGACGTAGGCGTGCGCGAGCCCCATCTCCCCCGGCTCCCACAGCAGGCGGCGCAGCGCCCGCCGCGAGCGCAGCACCACGGTCGGCACGCCGGGCCCCGGCGCCGCCCCGGCCTCGCTGCCGTCCCACGCCCGGATGCGCACCGGGACCGGTCCGTCGAGGAACGCCCCGACCGCACCCGCCACCCGCGCCGCCGCTCCTGCACCCACGCCGATCTCCCTCCGCCTGTGTCGCAGCATCATCGGACCGCGGCGGGGATCGGTTCGGCCGGTGCGCATCCGTCACAGTCGCTCGTCGCGATCAGGTGTAGGCGGCGTGTCGTTCGGGTGAGCTGCCTACTGACCGTGGTGACATTCACACCATGGGGGGCCTGGGGGTTGGTCTAGGAGTCAATGACGTCCCGATCGTGGGGCAGCCGGTGGCGTTCGGGGCGGGATTCATCGCGCTGCTTGTCGTCTGCTTTTCGATGTACGTCGCGCGGTACTTCTATTTCTACGCTTCAACGGGCGGGGCTCTCCTCGTGCTCGTCGGCCTTGCTCGACCGGTCGCCGGCTACACGCTCGGCGACGAGCATCGAGTGTTCGCGAGCATCGTCGGTTTCGTTGGCGGACGGACCGCTCTCGTCCTGCAGGCCATCGGAAACTACGTCGGCGCGCCTCTGCTCGGACTAGCAAGCGCAGCCCTGATCGCCGTGGGGAATCCCTGGGCCGTGCTCTTCGGCGCAACCTTCCTCTCACTCCTCGCGCTCCTCGTCGCACTCAACCCGCTCGCCTTCACGATCCCGCTGCTCGTGGTGCTGGGCCTTGGCGCGACGCTGTTCTACGGGAGCGGAGCACAGCAGGCGTTCGCGGCGGCCTTCGTCGCATGGTTCCTTCTCCTCGCCGGGACGCTCGGGGCCTTCCGTATCCCAGGACTTGGTGGCGGCCCCAACACCCTGGCAGGGAAGACCTTCATACCCGGCTTCTTGTGGCAGCTCCTGTTCATCGGCGTCGCGATCGTCGCCCTCATCGTCGGCGGGCAGCTCCTCCTCCGCCCCGGTTACGACATCGTCTAGCGACCACTACCGCAGGAAGCCGCACCCCAGCAGGATCGGTCGCACTCGGCGACGACGCCGGGGACGGCTCTCGACCGCGCGGGAGGACACCCCGATGAGCACGTATGTCCTGGTCCACGGCTCCTGGCACCACGGCGGCCTCTGGGAGGGCGTCGCCGAGCCCCTCCGCGCCGACGGCCACACCGTCCACACGCCGACCGTCGCCGGCCACGGCAAGGGCGTCGACAAGGCCGTCGTCCACGACGACTGCGTCGCCTCGATCGTCGACCACATCGTCGGCCAGGACCTGAGCGACGTCGTCCTGCTCGGCCACAGCTTCGGCGGCACCGTCATCGCCCGCGTCGCCGAGGAGATCCCCGACCGGCTCCGGCGGTTGATCTTCTGGAACGCGTTCGTGCCCGCGCCCGGCAACTGCCTCGACGACGAGACACCGCCGCACTACCGGGAGCTCTTCGCGCAGCTCGCGGCGTCGACCGACGACGACACGATCATGCTGCCCTTCCCGATCTGGCGGGAGGCGTTCATCCAGGACGCGCCGCTCGAGCTGGCGCAGTCGACCTACGAGCTCCTCTCCCCCGAGCCCGCCCAGCCCTTCCGGGACAAGCTCGCGCTCTCCCGCTTCTACGAGCTCCAGATCCCCCGCTCGTACATCAACGCGACCGAGGACATCGCCCTGCCGCCCGGCGAGTGGGGGTGGCACCCGCGGATGTCGAGCCGCCTGGGGATGTACCGCCTGGTGCAGCTGCCGGGGAGCCACGAGGTCATGTTCACGAACCCGGGCCTGCTCGCGCAGAAGATCGTCGAGGCCGGGCGCGACTGAGGCGCCGAGCAGTTCTACGCATGCACGCCGCGCCCCGGCGAGACATGATCCGGGGCATGGCGCGGCAGGACCGACTCCGGCGGATCTCCCAGTCCCACGACCGTCGGCGCTCGGGGCGGGCGATCCGGCTCTGGCGCAAGCTCGCGATCTGGGTGCTCTACCCGCGCACCGACCGCGGGTTCTGGTACGGGTTCGCGATCGACCTGCTCTGGCCGGTGCTCATGGCCGTGGCGCGCTGGGACTTCCGCGGCGGCAACCAGGTCCCGACCAGGGGCGGGGCGCTGCTCGCGGTCAACCACCTCTCGCACGTCGACCCGATCGTCCTCGTGTCCTACGTGCTCGCGAACGGCCGCGTGCCCCGCTTCCTCGCGATGAAGGAGCTGTGGGGCAAGACGGTGGTCGGCGCGCCCCTACGCTGGGGCCGGCACATCCCGGTCGACCGCAAGGCATCCGGGATCGAGGCCTACCGGGCGGCGGTCGAGGCGGTGCAGCGCGGCGAGGTGGTCGTCGTCTACCCGGAGGGCGGGTTCGCCGACCACTCCGACGGCTGGCCCCGCGCCGCCCGCACGGGCATCGCTCGGATGGCCCTGGAGACCGGCGCGCCCGTCATCCCCGTCGCACAGTGGGGCTCGAACCATCTGCTGCCGCCCACCGCGTCCCGCCCGACGCTGTTCCCCCGCGCCACGCTGCGGGTGCTCGCCGGCCCGCCCGTCGCGCTCGACGACCTGCGCGAGGGCCGCATCGGCCGCAAGGCCCTGCAGGAGGCCACCGACCGGATCATGGGCCGGATCACCGAGCAGCTCGCCGTGCTGCGCGGCGAGGAGCCCCCGCGGCCACCGGAGACCGAGGAGCCCGCCCCGGCGGCCGCCGACCTCCAGCCGCCCGCCGTGAGCTGACCGAACCGGCCGGGCCGAGATCACGGGCACCGTTATGCACCCGGCCTCGCCGTTCCGGTGCACCACGTCGCCCCTGATCTCCGTGAGCGCGCCACCCCTCGCCCGTCGACGCCCCCCGGCGGAGACACGAACGGCGCCCCCGCTGCATCGAAAGCAGCGAGAGCGCCGTTCGTTCCTCGAACCCTGCGGGCGACCTAGCCGTTCATCTGCTTCTGCATCTGCTCGACGACGCTCGGGTCGACGAGCGTGGACGTGTCGCCCAGCTCCTCGCCCTCGGCCAGGTTCTTCAGCAGCCGCCGCATGATCTTCCCCGACCGCGTCTTCGGGAGATCGCTGGAGAAGATCACGGTGGCCGGGCGAGCCAGCTTCCCGATCGACTGGGCGACCTGCTCGCGCAAGGCCTGCTCCAGCTCCTCGGTGCCCTCCTTGTCGCCCTTGAGCGACACGAACGCGACGATCGCCTGGCCGGTGTCGTCGTCCTTGCGCGCCGCGACCGCGGCCTCGGCCACGTCGGCGTGCTCGACCAGCGCGCTCTCCACCTCGAAGGTCGAGAGACGGTGGCCGGACACGTTCACGACGTCGTCGATGCGACCCATGAGCTGGATGTCGCCGTCGGCGTCGTACTTGGCGCCGTCACCGGCGAAGTACGCGTCGGAGTACTTCGACCAGTAGGTGTCCTTGAAGCGCTCGTCGTCCTTATAGAGCGTGCGCATCATGCCGGGCCAGGGCTGGGTGAGCACGAGGTTGCCAGTCTGCTCGACGTCGAGCTGGTTGCCCTCGTCGTCGCGGATCTCGGGCCGCACGCCCGGGAACGGCTGCTGCGCCATGCCCGGCTTGAGCGTGGTGATCCCCGGCAGCGGCGTGATCAGGATGTGCCCGGTCTCGGTCTGCCACCAGGTGTCCATGATCGGCGCCGTGCCGCCGCCGATGTGCTCGCGGTACCACTCCCACACGTCGGGGTTGATCGGCTCACCGACGCTGCCCAGGATCTTGATCGACGACAGGTCGTGGCCCTCGATGTGCTGCTCGCCCGCCTTCATGTGCGACTTGATCGCCGTCGGCGAGGTGTACAGGATCGTGACCCCGTACTTGTCGATGATCTTCCACCAGACGTCCTTGCCCGGGTAGCCGGGGACGCCCTCGAAGAGCACCGAGGTGCACGCGTTGGCCAGCGGGCCGTACGTGATGTAGCTGTGTCCGGTGATCCAACCGATGTCGGCGGCGCACCAGTAGACCGAGTCGTCCTTGACGTCGAAGACGAGGTTGTGGGTCGTCGTGACGCCGAGCAGGTAGCCGGCCGTGGTGTGGACGACGCCCTTGGGCTTGCCCGTCGAGCCGGAGGTGTAGAGCAGGAAGAGCAGGTCCTCCGAGTCCATCGGCTCGCAGGGGCAGCTCTCCGGGTCGTCCGACTCGTCGGCCACGAGGTCGTGCAGGTAGACGTCGCGGTCGTTCATCGGGATGTCCGCGCCCGAGCGCCGCACCACGACGATCTTCTCGACGGTGGTGGGCCCGGCGTCCAGGCCCTCGTCGGCGTTGGTCTTCTGCGCGCCGGCCTTGCCGCCGCGCATCGCCTCGTCCTGGGTGATGAGGACCTTGCACTCGAGGTCGTTGCAGCGCTCCGCCACGGCCTTGCCGCTGAAGCCGCCGAACACCACGGTGTGCGGCGCGCCGAGACGGGCGCACGCAAGCATCGCGACGACGGCCTCGGGGATCATCTGCATGTAGATCCCGACCGGCACGCCCTTGCCGACGCCCAGCTTCTTGAGGCCGTTCGCCATCTTGACGACCTCGCGCTGCAGGTCGGAGAACGTGATGTCCCGGGCCTCCGGGGAGTCGGGACCGTCGTCGGGCACCACGTGCAGGGCGACCTTGTCGCCCTTCCCGCCCTCGACGTGGCGGTCGACGCAGTTGTAGCAGGCGTTCAGCTTCCCGCCGACGAACCACTTCGCGTACGGGAGCTGCCAGTCGAGGACCTCGTCGTAGTCCTCGAACCAGTCCAGGCGCGCCTTGGCCTGCTCGTCCCAGAACTCCCGGAGGTCCTGCTCCTTCATCTCCGGCCGCACGTTGGCCGTCTTCGACAGCTCCGGGTCCGGCGGGTACGTCTTCCCCTCGGTGGCCGTCTGTTCCGACATCCGCGTGTGCCTCCCCGTCGATGTGCGGCACCGGCCGACGCCGGGTCGACGCCGGGTGCCCTTGCTGTGTGCGCAGCGTCTTGCACTTCTCCGCCCGTGACAACGGTGCGTTCGGAGGGGTCGGGGACAGGGTGGCCACGCCGACCTGCGGTGCAGGTGTGACGATCTCCCCGTGCCCCGACCCGACCTGCCGGACGCTGAACGTCGCCCTGCGGACGGTGTCGACGTCTCAGATGCCCGAATGTGGCGTGGCTTACGCACCGCCCTCGCCCGCGGCGGGTTCACCGTCGACGGCGTGGCCGCGCTGCTCGGTCCGGGCGCCCGCGCAGCCCTCGACCGCGGGGAGACCACGCCGGCCCGCCGCGCGGCCAGAAATGCGGGGAACAGCAGGGACGCCGGGCCCGCCGGAACGCTCGTGCGCCTGTTCCTGCTGGGCGACGCCGTCCCGCGCGCCGAGGCCGCGGCCGCCCTCGAGCCCGCCGACCTGGACGAGGCGGTCGCCGCCGGGCTGCTGAGCAGCGCCGACGGCCAGGTCCGCGCCGCCCTCGACCTGCGCCCGCACGGCGACGCGGCCATCCCCGACGCGGCGCCGTGGTGGGTGCTCTCGGACCTCGAGGTCGGCCCCGCCACGCGGACGGCAGGCCGCGAGCACGTCCTCGGCACCGGCGCGGCGTCGCTGTCGCTGGCGCGGGCGACGGTGCGGCGGCCGGTCGGGACGCTGCTCGACGTGGGCACGGGGTGCGGGGTGCAGGTGCTGCACTCGTCGGGGCACGCCGCGGAGCTCACCGCCACCGACGTGTCCGAGCGGGCGCTGGACATGGCGCGCGTGACGTTCGCGCTGTGCGGGCTCGACGTCGAGGTGCTCGCCGGGCCGTGGCTGGAGCCGGTGGCGGGACGGCGCTTCGACCAGATCGTCAGCAACCCGCCGTTCGTGCCCGGGCCGCCGCAGGTCGACCACGTCTACCGGGACTCCGGGCTCGGCGGCGACGGGGCGAGCGCGCTGCTCGTCGGCGCCCTGCCCGCGCACCTCACCGAGGGCGGGGTCGCGCAGCTGCTCGCGTCGTGGCTGATCACCTCCGAGGACTGGACCGAGCGCCCCCGCACCTGGCTGGACGAGGCCGCCCGATCCGCGGCGCCGGGCGGGCTCGACGCCTGGGTGGTCCAGCGCGACGTCGCCGACCCCGCCCTGCACGTCGGGACGTGGCTGCGCGACGCCGGCGTCGACCCCGCCTCCCCGGAGGGGACCGCCCTGTCCGAGCGGTGGCTGGACTTCCTCGCCGCCGAGGGCGTGCACGCGATCGGGTTCGGGTTCGTCACGCTGCGCCGGACCGCGCCCGACGTCGCCGGCACCGTCGTCTGCGAGGACCTGCGCCAGTCCCACGACGACCCCCTGGGCCCGGAGATCGCGGCCTGGCTCGACCGCACCGCCTGGCTCGCCCGGCACCCCGGTGACGCGCTGCTCGACGCCCGCCTGCGCGTCCCGGACACCGTCGCCCTCGAGCGCGGGCTCGTCGGCACCGACGAGGGCTGGGAGGCCGTCGCGGCGACGCTCGTGCGCCTCGACGGGCCCCAGTGGCGCCACGACGTCGACGAGCTCGGCGTCGCGCTGCTCGCCGGGTGCCGGGGGTACCTCCCGCTGCGCGACCTCGTGGAGCTCCTCGCCGTCGCCCACGGCCGCGACCCCGACGAGCTCGCCGCCGCCGCCCTGCCCGTCGTCCGCGACCTCGTGCACCACGGGATGCTGGTCGCAGGTGAGGGATACGGGTCGTCATGACGACCCATAACCCTCACGAGGCGAAGCCATGAGAGCCGTCGTCAGCCGCGTCACGACGGCCCGGGTGGTCGTCGACGGCTCGGAGGGGCCGGAGGTGGTCGGCGCGCTCGAGGAGCCCGGGCTGCTCGTCCTGCTCGGCGTGCACCGCGACGACGGCCCCGACGCCGCGGCCACCATGGCCCGCAAGCTGCACGAGCTGCGCATCCTGCGCGACGAGCGCACTGAGCTCGATGATCGAGCTCCGCGGAGCTACGTCTCCTGCGCGGACACCGGCGCCGGCCTGCTCGTGGTCAGCCAGTTCACCCTCTACGGGGACACCCGGAAGGGCCGGCGCCCGTCGTGGTCGGCGGCCGCCGGGCCGGACGCCGCACGCGCCGCCGTGGACGCCGTCGTCGCCGCGCTGCGCGAGCGGGGCGCACCCGTCGCGACCGGGAAGTTTCGAGCGGACATGCGCGTTGAATCCACCAACGACGGCCCGTTCACGGTGATCGTCGAGAGCTGAACGCCGGAGATCTCCGCTCCCCGCCACACGTTGTCCGCGAGTGGTGCCCGCCATGCGTCATGCACGACACAGCGGGCACCCGTCACCGGACGCCCACGGCGGGAACGAACGCCGATCCCGACGCGTTCGACCTAGTGACGCGGCGCCACAGCACCTTCGCGCCGCGCAGGGAGGAAGCAATGACGGCGACACTCGCACCGCAGACCGGGTCCGAGACGGTGTTCCCCTCGGTGCCTGCTGAGAGCGACCTCGACGCCCAGGGCCCTGCGGCGGACCTCGTCCGCGTCTACCTCAACGGTATCGGAAAAACCGCGCTGCTGACCGCCGCCGACGAGGTGGAGCTGGCGAAGCGCATCGAGGCCGGTGTGTACGCAGCGCATCTGCTCGAGGAGTCCGGTGACGACCTCGAGCCGCAGCGCGCCACCGACCTGCGCGCGGTGGCCCGCGACGGCCGCCGCGCCCGCGCGCACCTGCTCGAGGCCAACCTGCGCCTCGTGGTCTCGCTGGCCAAGCGGTACACCGGACGCGGCATGCCGCTGCTCGACCTGATCCAGGAGGGCAACCTGGGTCTGATCCGGGCCGTGGAGAAGTTCGACTACAGCAAGGGCTTCAAGTTCTCGACCTACGCGACGTGGTGGATCCGCCAGGCCATCACCCGCGGCATGGCCGACCAGGCCCGCACCATCCGCCTGCCCGTCCACCTGGTCGAGCAGGTCAACAAGCTGGCCCGCATCAAGCGTGACCTGCACCAGACCCTCGGCCGCGAGGCCACCAACGAGGAGCTGGCGGAGGAGTCGGGGCTGACGCCCGAGAAGGTCGCCGACCTGCTCGACCACAGCCGCGACCCGGTCAGCCTGGACATGCCGGTCGGCTCCGAGGAGGAGGCCCCGCTCGGGGACTTCATCGAGGACGCCGAGGCCACCGACGCCGAGTCGACGGTCATCTCCGGCCTGCTCCACGACGACATGCGCCGCGTCATCGCGACGCTGGACGACCGCGAGCAGAACGTCATCCGGCTGCGCTACGGCCTCGACGACGGCCAGCCGCGCACGCTCGACCAGATCGGGCGCCAGTTCGGGCTCTCCCGCGAGCGGGTGCGCCAGATCGAGCGCGAGGTCATGGTCAAGCTGCGCGACGGCGACCGCGCGCGGCGGCTCAAGGCCTACGCCGCGAGCTGAGGCTCGACCCGCCACGAGTGGCACGCTGCGTGACGGGATCGGTCCCGCAGCGGCCACCGGGTCGACGCATTGACGGTGACTCGCCGGTAACGGCAGTCTGAACCGCACGGGCCGGATGTGACCCCACTCACGTGGGGTCACCCGGCCCGGCCAAGTCCACGAGGCGGGCCCGAGCGCTCGCCGGCGACGGGAGACCGGGACGGTCGGGGGCCGGCCCGGTCTTCCGGCTTTCCGGTTCTTAGGGAACCGCGCCCGTGAGGACCACCGGGCGCTCCCCCAGCGGCGCCGCGAGCGTCGCCTCCAGCGGCGGGTACACGAGCTCCCGCGTGCACGGGCCCGGCCCGGTGCTGAACTGCTCGACACGCAGCACGACGCGCTCGGTGTCCTGCTCCACCACGGTCAGCCGAGCGTCGGTGCAGCCTCCCGCGCGGCCGTAGACCCCGACGACGGCGTCCCCGCGCGTCCACACGAGCGTCGGCAGCCCGGCCGGGAGCGCGCTCGCGTCGACCCGTCCGGTCGGCAGCGCCGTCGCGCCCGCCGGCGGCGCCGCCGTCAGCGGATCGGGCTCCGCCGGGACCGGGCGGTTCGACGGCGGCGGCGCGCCGGTCGGGATCATGGGCGGGGCTGACGGGGTGCCGGCGGGCTCCGGCGGGTCCGACTGCCCACACCCCGCGGCCAGCAGGACCGCGGCCGCGAGCAGGCCGAGGCGCAGGGTCGGCGGGAGAGCAGGGGGTCGGCGCATGGTCCGACCGACCGTAGGGCGGCCCCGCGCTCGATGCCGTCTCGACGCGGTCACTCCTTCGAGCAGCCCTGTGATGGTTACTGGCTGGTATCGCTCGCCTGGCGAGCGATACCAGCCAGTAACCGGGTCGAGTCGGCTCAGACGCCCGCCAACGCGCACCGGCGTCGCCGTCGCGCTCCCGCCCGGCGGAGACGTGCTGGTCCTCGCCTACCTGGCGCTCGCGGCGCTCGCGCTCAGCGCAGTCGCCGCGGCCCGCCGTCGCGGGGTCCCGGCGGTGGCCCGAGCGTGACCGTGACGCCGGTCGGGTGCGCGCCGCGGTCGGCGGCGAGCACCGGGTCGAGCACCAGCGAGCGGATCTCGGGGATCGCGTCGGCGAGCACGCCGATGCGCAGCACGAGGTCCTCGAGCGCGGGGAGGTCGGCGCGCCGGGCGCCGCGGTAGCCGTCGAGCAGCGGGGCCGCGCGGGGTGCGCGGACGAGCGTCGCGGCGTCCATCGTCGACAGCGGCGTGGCGCGGTAGGCGCGGTCTCCGAGCAGCTCGCCGACGACGCCCGCGAGGCCGAACGAGACCAGCGACCCGAACGACGGGTCGTCGCGGATCTCGATCACGCACGGGATGCCCGGCGGCGCCTGGACCTGCACGTACACCTCGTCGGTGCCCGAGAGCTCGACGAGCTGCTCGTAGGCGCTCGAGATCGCCGTGGACTCGGTGAGCCCCACGTGCACCCCGCGCAGGTCGGTGCGGTGGCGCCAGGCCCGGTCGGCGGTCTTGAGCACGACCGCGCCGCCGAGCTCGCGGGCCACGGCCACGGCGTCGTCGGCCGAGTGGACGCGGCGGAACGGGGCGACGACGACCCCGACGCAGCGCAGCAGCGCGTCGGCCTGCTCGTCGGTGAGCACCGTGCGCGGGCCGGGCGCGATGTCGTCCACCAGCGCCCGCGCGGCCTCGACGTCGACGCCCTCGGGCACGACGAAGTCGCCGACCGGCCGCGAGCGCCACTGCGTGTACCGCACGGCCCGGGACAGGGCGAGCACCGCGCGCTCGGGGCTCGGGTAGGACGGGATGCTGCCGCGCCCGGGCCCCGCGTGCCCGTTCGACACGGTGAGCACCTCGGGCACGCCCTCCGAGGCGAGGAACGTCGAGACCACCGGCTTCTCGGCGTCGCGCACCGCGTCGGCCAGCGCGCGGGCGTGGTCGGTCGGGTCGGTGGTGACCGCCGGGACGAAGACGACGACGAGGGCGTCGCACTGGTCGTCGGCCAGCAGGTCGGCGACCGCCGCGCGCAGCTCCTCCGCCCCGGCGCCCGTGCCGAGGTCGACGGGGTCGCGGGCCAGGAACAGACCCTGGGCGAGCACGACGTCGGCGGCCAGGATGCCGAGCGCGGTCGAGTTGCCGACGATCCCGATCCGCGGGCCGGGCGGCAGCGGCTGGTGGGCGAGGAGCTGGGCGGCGTCGAAGAGCTCGTCGACGGAGTCGACGCGGATGACCCCGGACTGGTCGAACACCGCGCCCACCGCGGCCTCGTCGATCGGCTGCGCGCTGCCGGCGAGTCCCGGTGCCACGGCGACGTGCCGCCCGCTCTTCACCGCGATCACCGGCTTCGTCCGGGCCAGCCGGCGGGCGACGCGGGCGAACTTGCGCGGGTTGCCGAAGCTCTCGAGGTAGAGCAGGACGACGTCGGTGTCGGGGTCGGTGTCCCAGTACTGCATGAGGTCGTTGCCCGAGAGGTCGGCGCGGTTGCCGGCCGACACGAACGACGAGAGCCCGAGACGGCGGTCGGCCGCGGCGGCGAGGATCTGGATGCCCAGCGCGCCCGACTGGCAGAAGAAGCCGACCCGGCCGGGCGGCGGCAGGTGCGGCGCGAGCGAGGCGTTGAGCGACACCTTCGCGTCGAGGTTGATCACGCCGAGCGCGCTCGGCCCGACGACGCGCATGCCGTTGGCGCGGGCGTCGGTGACCAGCTCGCGCTGGGCGGCGAGCCCGGTCGGGCCCGTCTCGCCGAAGCCCGAGGTGATCACGACGAGCGCGCGCACCCCCTTGGAGAGGCAGGCGTCGAACACGCCGGGCACCTCGTCGGGCGGCACCGCGAGCACGGCGAGGTCGACGTCGTCGGGGATGTCGGTCACCGACGGGTAGGCCCGCACCCCGCGCACCGAGCGCGCCTCGGGGTGCACCGGGTAGACGGGGCCGGTGAACCCCCCGCGCAGCAGGTTCGCGAGCACCACGTGGCCGATCTTCGTCGCGTCCGGCGAGGCGCCCACGACCGCCACGGAACGCGGGGTGAGGACGTTGGCGACGCTGCGGGCCTCGGCGCGCTGCTCGCGGGAGAGCTGGACCTCGCGGGCGCGGGAGGTCGACGCGACGTCGAACTCCAGGTGCAGCGTCGAGCCCTCGAGCGCGCGGCTGACCTCGAACCCGGCCTCGCGGAACACCCGCACCATCTGGTGGTTCTCGGTGAGCACCTCGGCGACGAAGCGGGTCAGCCCGCACTCGCGGGCGGCCGCCGCGAGGTGCTCGAGCAGGATCGAGCCCAGGCCCCGCCCCTGGTGGTCGTCGCGGACGACGAACGCCACCTCGGCGGCCGGCGACTCCGCGAGCCGCACGTAGCGCCCGATCGCGATGATCTCCCGGCCGAGCCAGAGGACCAGGGCGACCCGGTCGTGGTGGTCGACCTCGACGAAGTTCTTGAGGTCGCGCTCGGGGATCTGCGGATAGGGGCTGAAGTAGCGGAAGTAGCGGGTGCGGTCGGAGAGCCGGCCGTGGAACGCGACCACGGCGTCGGCGTCGTCGGTGGAGATCGGGCGCAGGTGGGCCGTGGCCCCGTCGGAGGCCACGACGTCGGCCTCCCAGTGGGCGGGGTAGGGCGCGTCGGGCACCGCCCGGACCTCTGCGGTGATGGCGTCGGGGTCCGCCGTCTCGGTCATCCTCGCCCTCGGGTGGGTCGGGGTACTGCTGTGGTCAGTCGCGGGAGTCCGCCGGGTCGAGGCCGTGCAGCGGGAACACGGCCCGCCGGGTCTCGAGCAGGAACGGGTCCACCTCGACCTCGGTGAACCCGCCCCACGGCTCGAAGTCGGTCGGGGCGTCCTCGGTCATCGAGGTCGGCAGGGGCCGGCGGGTCTTCTCGGTGGCGTAGGACGTCCAGTCGGCCGGGATCGGGCGGTGCGGCTCGACGTCGCGGTCGAGCACCGTCGCCAGCAGGTGGGTCCACGAGCGCGGCACCGCCCGGAAGAGGCCGTAGCCGCCCCCGCCGAGCGCGAGCCACTGGCCGCCGCTGTGCTCGGCGGCCAGCCGGCGCAGGCTCTGGTAGATCGCGCGGTGCCCGTCGACCGAGAGCGAGAGCTCGGCCAGCGGGTCCTCGTGGTGGGTGTCGACGCCGCACTGGGTGACCAGGATCTGCGGCTGGAACGACCGCAGCAGCCCGGGCACGACGGCGTGGAAGGCGCGCAGCCAGCCGGCGTCGCGGGTGCCAGGCGGGAGCGCGAGGTTCACCGCGCTGCCCGACGCCCGGCCCGAGCCCAGCTCGGAGGCGAACCCGGTGCCCGGCCACAGCGTGCGCGGGTGCTGGTGCATCGAGATCGTCAGCACCCGGTCGTCGTCGTAGAACGCGGCCTGGACGCCGTCGCCGTGGTGGACGTCGGTGTCGATGTAGCAGATGCGCTCGTAGCCGTGGTCGAGCAACCACGAGATCGCGACGGCGCAGTCGTTGTAGACGCAGAAGCCCCAGGCGTGGTCGGCCATCGCGTGGTGCAGGCCGCCCGCGATGTTGACCGCCCGGTCGGCGCGGCCCTCGGCGATCTCCCGGGCCGCGGCGATCGAGCCGCCGCAGACCAGGGCGCTCGCCTCGTGCATGCCCTCGAAGATCGGGTTGTCGGACGTGCCGAGCTGGTGGCGCGGGTCGTCGCCGTGGGACGGGGCCCGGCGCACCGCGTCGAGGTAGGACGCGACGTGGATGCGCTCGACCTCGGAGTCCGGGGCGGGCACCGGCACCAGCGGCTCGATCCCCTCGAGCACCCCGAGGGAACGGGCAAGGCGCATGGTGAGGTCGAGGCGCACCGGGTGCAGCGGGTGCTCCTCCGAGAGCTTGTAGCCCAGGAGGCTCTCGTCCCACACCACGGCCACGCGGGCCGGGTCCACGGTCGGCGCACCGGAGCTGGTCACGCCCGGACCCTACCGACCTACCCGGCGCCCTCGCCGGTCTCGACCGGGCGTCCCGTCCCGCACCAGTGCGACCAGCTGCCGACGTACAGGCCCGCGGGGTCCTCGGGCGGACGCAGCCCGGCGTGCTCGAGGCCGAGCACGAGCATCGCCGCGCTCACCCCGGAGCCGCAGTACGCGCCGACCGACCCGGCCTCCTCCACCAGCGGGCGCAGGATCGCGGCGGCGTCGTCGGGGTCGCGCCAGTGGCCGTCGGCGATCAGCGACGCGGCGGGCATGTTCGCCGCGCCCGGCACGTGGCCGGCGATCGGGTCGAGCGGCTCGGTCTCGCCGCGGAAGCGCTCGGCCGCGCGGCCGTCGAGCAGCACGCCGCCCTCGTCCGCCGCCACGCCCGCGGCGTCCTCGGCGGTGAGCACCGGCATCGAGCCCGCCGTGAGCCGCAGGCCGCCGGGCCGGCGCACGCCGCCCGACGTCGTCGCGACCTCACCGCCGGCCGCCGTCCACGCGGGCCAGCCGCCGTCGAGCACCGCGACCTGGCCGGGGTGGAGCCCCGCCCACCGCAGCACCCACCACGCCCGCGCCGACGCCATCCCGTCGCCGCCGTCGTAGAGGACGATCTCGGAGTCGTCGTCCGCCCCGGCGCGCTGCACGGTCTCCTCGAGCACGTCGGGATCGGGCAGCGGGTGGCGTCCCGCGGGCCCGGGCGGGCCGGCGAGCTCGGTGTCGAGGTCGACGTAGACCGCGCCCGGGATGTGCCCCGCCTCGTGCTCCACGAGACCGGGCGGGTCCTCCCGCGCGGCGGCCTTGCGCTCCTTGGCGTTGCGGGGCGGCGGGCGCAGCGTCCAGCGCACGTCGAGCACGACGGGACGCCGGTCCTCACGCCCCAGCGCCTCCCGCAACCAGGCGACGGACACGACCGGTGTGGGCAGGGGACCCGGCGAGGTGGCCATGGGACGATCGTGCCCTGCCCCACGAAGCGACCGCCGTCCGGTGTCTGGCGCCGTCGGTACCATGGGTGCGGAGAAAGGGGTGGACATGAACGACCTCATCGACACCACCGAGATGTACCTCCGCACGATCTACGAGCTCGAGGAGGAAGGGGTCGTCCCCCTCCGAGCCCGCATCGCGGAGCGCCTGGAGCAGAGCGGGCCGACCGTGAGCCAGACCGTGGCGCGCATGGAGCGCGACGGGCTCGTCCACGTCGCCGGCGATCGCCACCTCGAGCTCACCCCCGCCGGCCGCGCCAAGGCGGTCGCCGTCATGCGCAAGCACCGCCTCGCCGAGCTGCTGCTCGTCAACGTCATCGGGCTCGAGTGGGAGCACGTCCACGTCGAGGCGTGCCGCTGGGAGCACGTCATGAGCGACGCGGTCGAGCGCAAGCTCTTCACGCTGCTCGGCGAGCCCTCGGTGTCGCCGTACGGCAACCCGATCCCCGGCCTCGAGTCCCTGCGCAGCGGCGCGGAGATCGACGGCGAGGTCACCGCGCCGCAGCGCACGCCGACGCCCGACGAGGCCGGCCTCGTGCGCCTCGACGAGTTCGCGCGCAGCGGTGGCGGCAAGGTCGAGGTGCGCCGCATCGCCGAGCACATCCAGCTCAACGAGCCGCTCATGGCCCACCTCAAGTCCGCCGGTGTCCTGCCCGGCAGCGACGTCGACGTCATCGCCATCCCCCGCTTCGGCGACGCCGTGGGCGTCGGGCACAAGGGCGCGCGCTCGGAGGTCGACCCCCTGGTCGCCCACGCCGTCCTGGTCCGCGCGCAGTAGGTCCACCCAGCCCGTCCGGCGCCGGGTCCGCCCGGCACACTGGCGACCATGACGCTGGTGGTCACGGGCGGGGCGGGCTACGTCGGCAGTGTGTGCGCACAGCACCTGCTCGACGCCGGGCACGACGTGGTGGTGGTCGACGACCTCACCACCGGGCACGAGGACGCCGTCCCCGCGGGCGCGCGGCTCGTGGTGGGCGACGTCGCGGAGGTCGCCGACGACGTCCTCGGCGCCGGGGGCGTCGACGGCGTGATCCACTGCGCGGCCCGCTCGCTGGTCGGCGAGTCGGCCGAGAAGCCCGCGAAGTACTGGCACGGCAACGTCGTCACGACGATCGCCCTGCTCGACGCGGTGTGCCGCCACCGCGTGCCGCGCCTGGTGTTCTCGTCGACGGCCGCGACCTACGGCGAGCCGGAGTCCTCGCCGATCACCGAGGACGCACCGACCCGGCCCACCAACACCTACGGCGCCACGAAGCTCGCCGTCGACCACGCGATCGGCACCTACGCCGCCGCGTCCGGGGGCGAGCTCGGCGCGGTGAGCCTGCGCTACTTCAACGTGGCCGGCGCGCACGCGGGCGCCGGGAGCGCCCTCGGCGAGCGGCACACCGTCGAGACCCACCTCATCCCGCTCGTGCTCCAGGTCGCCCTCGGGCAGCGGGACGAGATCGCGATCTTCGGCGACGACTGGCCCACCGCCGACGGCACCTGCGTGCGCGACTACATCCACGTCGACGACCTCGCCGAGGCCCACCTCCTCGCGCTCGACCTGCTCGCCCGCGGCGACGCCTCCGTGATCGAGAAGGCGGGCGGCCACCTCGTCTGCAACCTCGGCAACGGCACCGGGTTCTCGGTGCTCGAGGTGATCGAGGCCTGCCGCCGCGTCACCGGCCACCCGATCCCGGCCCGCGTCGCCCCGCGACGCACCGGCGACCCCGGGGTCCTCGTCGCCTCGTCCGCGCGCGCCCGCGACGAGCTGGGCTGGAAGCCGACCCACACCGACCTCGACGGGATCGTCGCGGACGCCTGGGCCTTCGCGCGGTCCCGGGCCGCGGGCTGAGCGCATCGCCGGCTGAGACTCACCCGGCCCGTCCCCGCAGGTGCGCCACCGACTCGGCGCTCGCGTCGCGGATGACCGCGCGCACCGCCTCCGGGCCCGCGCCGGTCGCGAGGAGCGTTTGCACGATGGTGGTCAGCCGGTGCCCCGGGTCGGCGCGGTGCGCACGCTCGAGGGCGACCCCGACCAGCGCCGAGCCGCCCCGCACCAGCAGCGTGCAGGCGAGCAGCACCGCGGGGTCGGCGACCTCCGGGGCCGGCACCGCCCGGACCAGCAGCGTCCACAGTGCCTGCGCGGCCGCCGCCACGGCCTCGTCCGGGTCGAGCGCCCAGCCCATGGCGGCGTCGCGCACCACGGGGTCGCCCAGCGCCACGGCGACCCGGGCGATCTCGGTGTCGGTGAGCACCCGGCCGGCCGCCACCTCGTCGCGCGCCGTCGCGACGGCGTCCAGGTCGCGGCGCGCGGCCGCGGGCCCGCCGAGCTCGCGGTCGAGGATCGCGGCCTCGAGCTCGGCGCGCAGCAGCCCGTCGAGGCGCGGGAGCGGCGGGCCCGGGGCGAGCGAGGCCTCGAGCTCGGCCCGCGAGTCGTAGGTGACCTGCCCCAGCCAGGCCGCGGCGGCCGCAAGCGGCGAGTCGTCGGTCGGCCCGACGGTGCCGCGGCAGTCGCACGGCGGGTAGCAGCGCCAGGGCGCGCCGCCGGCGATGCGCGGCACCCACATCCGCGTGGCGGTGTCGACGCCGTGGCCGGTGAAGGCCTCGCGGGCGGCGTCGGCGACGTCCCGGCGCGGCGGGTCGGCCAGACCGTCCGTGCCGTCCGCCTCCTCGACCACGATCACCATCACCTCCCGCGGGCCGGTCGCCGCGACCCGCGCGGCGCACCCGTGCACCACCGCGTCGAGGTCGTCCGGCGGCGGGAGGTCCGCCCGTGCGACGACACCGAGACGGCGGCTCCGGCCGGTGCCGTGGACCGCGACCAGGACGAGGGACGCCACGGGCCGGAAGCCCAGCAGGTGGGGCACCGCGGCCACGAGCTCGCCGGGGTCGTGCAGGCGCAGGGACAGGGACGCGGACCGGGGTTCGGTGTTCACACGGGTTCCGACGCAGCGGCGGTTCCCCCGGCTCCGAACGATTTCCGGGCCTGTGGACAACGGGCCCGCGCTGTTCGCGCGCCCGTCACCGGCGGTGCGGTTGCCGGTCTGCGCGGCGACGGCGAGGGTGAGCAGCGTGCACCCGGTGGATCCGCCCGCTGAGCCCGTGTCCGAACCCGATGCCGCACCGCGCCGCGACTACGACCTCGTGGTCATCGGCTCCGGCCCCGGCGGGCAGAAGGCGGCGATCGCGGCGGCCAAGCTCGGCAAGCGCGTCGCCGTCGTCGAGCGTCGCGGCATGATCGGCGGTGTCTGCACGCAGACCGGCACGATCCCGTCGAAGACGCTGCGCGAGGCCGTCCTCTACCTCACCGGCTACGCGATGCGCGGGCTCTACGGCGAGAGCTACCGCGTCAAGCAGGACATCACCGTCCAGGACCTGCTGGCCCGCACCCACTTCGTCATCGGGCGCGAGGAGGAGGTGATCCGGGCGCAGCTGCAGCGCAACCGGGTCGACCTGCTCGCCGGCGCCGCGCGGTTCGTCGACGACCACAGCATCGAGGTCATCGGCGAGCGCCGCGGCGAGCACCAGGTGGTCACGGCCGACCGCGTCGTCATCGCCACCGGTACCCGGCCCGCCCGGCCGCCGCAGGTGGAGTTCGACGACCGCCGCGTCCTCGACTCCGACGGCATCCTGACCATGGAGCACATCCCGTCGAGCATGGTCGTCGTCGGTGCCGGCGTGATCGGCATCGAGTACGCCTCGATGTTCGCCGCCCTCGGCACGCGCGTCACCGTCGTCGAGCGGCGCCCGCAGATGCTCGACTTCTGCGACGCCGAGGTCGTCGAGTCGCTGAAGTTCCACCTGCGCGACCTCGCGGTCACCTTCCGCTTCGGCGAGGAGGTCTCCGGGGTCTCGGTGTCCGAGCGCGGCACGGTGACCACGCTCGTCTCCGGCAAGAAGATCCCGGCCGAGACGGTCATGTACTCGGCGGGGCGCCAGGGCGTCACCGACGAGCTCGCCGTCGAGCGCGCCGGGCTCGAGACCGACGCCCGCGGCCGGATCAAGGTCGACGAGCACTTCCGCACCGCGGTGCCGCACATCTACTCGGTCGGCGACGTCATCGGCTTCCCCGCGCTCGCGGCGACGTCGATGGAGCAGGGCCGGCAGGCGGCGTACCACGCGTTCGGCGAACCGGTCCATTCCATGGCCGAGGTCTCGCCGTTCGGGATCTACACGATTCCCGAGGTCAGCTACTGCGGGGCGACCGAGTCCGAGCTGACCGAGAAGGCGGTCCCCTACGAGGTCGGCATCTCGCGCTACCGGGAGCTCGCGCGCGGCCAGATCGTCGGCGACGACTACGGGATGCTCAAGCTGCTGGTCTCCCCCGACACGCACGCGCTGCTCGGCGTGCACGTGTTCGGCACCTCGGCCACCGAGCTGGTGCACATCGGGCAGGCGATCATGGGGTGTGGCGGGACCGTCGACTACCTCGTCGACGCCGTCCTGAACTACCCGACGCTGTCCGAGGCCTACAAGGTCGCCGCGCTCGACGCGACGAACAAGATCCGTGCCCTCGAACAGTTCGCCTGAGCCCGGGTTCGCGCGCACCGACTTCGTCCTGCCCCGCGCGCCCGACGGCTCCGACGCGGTCTACCTCGCCGGCAACTCCCTCGGCGCGCAGCCCCGCGCCGCGCGGACGGCCCTGCTGGCCGCCGTCGACGAGCAGTGGGCGGCGGTCGGCGTCGCGGGCTGGGAGGACTGCGGCTGGTGGGCGACCCCGCAGCGCCTCGGGGACCGGGTGGGCGCGCTGGTCGGGGCGGCGCCGGGGCAGGTCGTCGTCGGCGACTCGACGTCGGTGCAGCTCTTCGGCGCGCTGATTGCCGCCGCCCGGCTGCGTCCCGGGCGCAGCGTGCTGGTCTCCGACGGCGGCCACTTCCCCACCGACCGCTACCTCGCCGCGTCGGTGGCGCGCCTGACGGGTCTCGAGCTGCGCACCGCCTCGCCCGACGCGATGGTCCCGGACGCCGACACCGCGGTGGTCGCCGTGCCCGCCGTCGACTTCCGGACCGGCGAGCGCTGGGACCTCGCGGCGATCGTCGAGCGCGCCCACGAGGCCGGCGCCGTCGTGCTCGTCGACCTCTCGCACGCGGTGGGCGTGATGCCGGTGGCCCTCGACGCGCTCGACGTCGACCTCGCGGTGGGCTGCACGTACAAGTACCTCAACGGCGGGCCCGGCGCGCCGGCGTTCGCCTACGTCGCGGCCCGCCACCACGACGTCCTCGACCCGCCGCTCACCGGCTGGACCGGGCACGCCGACCCGTTCGCGATGACCGAGGCGTGGACGCCGGCGCCGGGCGTCGGGCGCCTGCGCATCGGGACCCCGCCGATGCTCTCGATGCTCGCGCTCGACGGGGCGCTCGGGGTGTTCGACGGCCCCGACAGCCCTGACCTCGCCGGTGTCCGCGCCGCGTCCCTGGCGCTCGGCGACGCGTTCCTCGAGGCGCTGCCGGACGCCGCGGACGTCGTCACCCCGCGCGCGCACGAGCGCCGGGGCGGGCACGTCGCGGTCCGGGTCCGCGACGCCGAGGGCCTGTGCGCGGCGCTGGCCCGGCGCGGCGTCGTCGTCGACGCCCGGCCGCCGGACCTGCTGCGCTTCGGCTTCGCGGCGCCGTACGTGACCGTCGACGACGCCCGCACCGCGGCGCGGGAACTGGCGGGGCTGGTCCAGTAACAACGAACGCGCCGTTCGCTGCGCTGGGAGCAGCGAACGGCGCGTTCGTGTCGTACGGCGGTGGCGGAGATCAGCTCCCGGTCGGGAAGCGCAGGTTCGCGCCGACGCCGTCCTGGAGCTCGGCGCCACCGCCGAGGACCTGGACGTCGCCGCCGAGCGCGCCGACGGCGCGCAGCAGCACCTGCTCGGCGGGCCGGGCGACGGGCTCGACGTCGGACATCTCCTTCAGGTTGGCCGGGTCGGTGGAGATCTGCTCGGGCGAGGAACCGACGTAGAGCTCCCCGGGCACCTCCTGGCCGTCGACCAGCAGCAGCGTGTCGACGGCGCCGGTGCGGGCGGCCTCGAGGACCGGCTCGAGGCCCTCGACCGCGTTGGCGTGGCCCTTGCCCTCCTCGAAGCGTTGGCGCACGCGCGTCTCGCGCTCGGTGGCGACGACGCCGGCGGCCGTGAGCATCTCGTCCTCGAGCGCGTCCTCCGACGCGCCGGCGGCCCGGCTGCCGGCCTCGATCTCGCGGGTGATGTCGGCGAGGTCGCCGGGCAGCTCGTTGCGCACCGAGGAGCGGCCCTGGACCTCGCCGGCCAGGACGATGACCTCGGGGCGGAACTGCTTGACCGCGCTGCGGATGCCCTTGACCACCTCGTCGGCGTTCTCGTACGACGCCATCTCGTGGCGGTTCTGCCGCGTGCGGTTGCCGGGACCGCCACCCCGCGCCTTGTGCACGGTCTCGATGGCCTGGCCCTTGATCGTCTCCTCGGAGAGCTCGCGGGCGCCCTCGCTGTTGTCGGCGATCACCTGGTACAGGTCGCCGCCGGTCTGGTCGACCACGGCGAGCAGCACGCGGACCGAGCCGGTCTGGCTGCGGTAGTACCGGCCGAGCTCGGGCAGCGGCGACCAGACGGCGATGTCGCCCGCCGCGTCGACGGCCTCGACCTCGTCGTCGAAGAGCACGCCGTCCGCGGACGCCACCAGGACGCGACCGACGCCGGTGACCGAGCCGGCACGCTCGCCGCCCAGCTCGTCGTCCAGCGCGGCGAGCGTCTTGTCGTCGGCGCCGGCCTCCTTGAGCTGCTTCTGCAGGTCCCTCCAGCGCAGCTCGACCTGCTTCGCCGAGTTCTCCCCGGCCTGCACGGCCTCCAGGTAGACCGTCGCGAACGGGCCCGGCCGCTCGAAGATCTCACGGGTGCGCGACAGGTCCATCCGGTGTTCCTCCTCTGATCCCGCGCGGGTCGCGGGTCGGTTCTCGGGGTGTCCCCACGCCTACCCGAACGCCCGGCTGCACATGCGTCCTCGCCCCGAGTGCGGTAAGCCGGGCGACGTGCGGGAGATAGCCGTGGACGACGTCGCCGACACGGTCCGGCGGCTGTGCATCGAGGCCAACCACGAGCTGCGCGGCGACCACGTCGACGCGCTGCGCCGGGCCCGGGACCGCGAGCAGTCCCCGATCGGGCAGGAGGTGCTCGACCGGCTGCTCGCCAACGCGGAGGTCTCGGCGCGCGAGCAGATCGCGTTCTGCCAGGACACCGGCTACGCCGTCTGCTTCCTCGAGATCGGCCAGGACGTCCACTTCACGGGCGGCTCGCTCGCCGCGGCCCTCGACCGCGGCGTTGCCGACGGGTACCGCGAGGGCTACCTGCGCGCCTCGCTGGTCCGCTCCCCCGTCGACCGCACCAACACCGGCGACAACACGCCCGCAATGGTCCACTACGACCTCGTCGAGGGCGACGGCGTCCGCCTGACGCTGCTGGTCAAGGGCGCGGGCTGCGACAACATGTCGGCGCTGCGGATGCTGACGCCGGCGGCCGGGGTGGCGGGCATGAAGCGCTTCGTCGTCGAGACGATCGAGGCGGCGGGCCCGAGCGCCTCGCCGCCGGTGACGGTCGGGATCGGGATGGGCGGGACCTTCGACCGCGCCGCGGTGCTCGCGAAGAAGGCGCTGACCCGCGAGCCCACCGGGTCGCCGTCCCCGGTCCCGGAGCTCGCCGAGCTGGAGGCCGAGCTCGTCGACGCGATCGACGCCACGGGCATCGGGCCGGCGGGCTTCGGGGGCACGGTGACGACGGTGGCCGTGCACGTCGAGGCCTACCCGACGCACATCGCCGCCTTCCCCGTCGCGCTCAACCTCGACTGCCACTCCCACCGCGTCCGGACGGTGACGCTGTGACCCGCGCGGTCCGGCTGCCGCTCGACGCCGAGGTCGTCGGGGAGCTGCGCAGCGGGGACTCGGTGCTCCTGTCCGGCCCGCTCGTGACCGGCCGGGACGCCGCGCACGGCCGCTTCGCCGAGGCGATCGAGGGCGGCGGGCTGCTCCCGTTCGACCCGGCCGGCGAGACCCTCTATTTCGTCGGCCCCACCCCCGCCCGGCCCGGGCACGCGATCGGCGCCGCCGGCCCGACCACCGCGTCGCGCATGGACGCCTGGTCGCCGCTGCTCGTCGAGCGAGGCCTGCGCGGCATGATCGGCAAGGGCCGGCGCTCGGAGGCCGTCAAGGACGCGATGCTCGAGCACGGCTGCGTCTACTTCGGCGCGATCGAGGGCACCGCGGCGCTCCTGTCGCAGTGCGTCGTGTCGTCCGAGATCATCGCCTACGAGGACCTGGGCGCCGAGGCCGTGCGCCGTCTCGAGGTCCGCGACTTCCCCGCGCTCGTCGTCAACGACCTCCACGGCGGCGACCTCTACCGCGACGGCCCGGCACGCTGGCGCCGCGCGCCGGCCTCGCCATGAGCACGATCTCGTTCCCGGACGGCCAGCGGATGACCGTCGAGGCGTCGGCACCGGACTTCGTCTTCTCCGCCGTCCTGCCGCCCCGGCACGCGGGCCCGCCCGCTCATCGGCACCGTCGCGAGCGCGAGGTGTTCACCGTCGAGGAGGGCCGCCTCGTGGTGCGGCTCGGGAGCGAGCGGCGCCTGCTGGTGCCCGGGGAGTCGGTCGCCGTGCCGCCCAGCACGACCCATGCGTTCGCCAACCCCTTCGACGAGCCGGTCCGGCTCCGCACGGTGGAGGCCCCGGCGGGCCCGCTGCAGGCCCAGCTCCGCGCCCTGGCCGCCGCGTCGGGACGGCCGCCGCTGCTCGAGCTGGCGCGGATCAACGCCGAGCACGGCTTCTCGTTCACCGCCGCCGGCCTGCCCGACGGGCCCCAGCGCGTCCTCTGGCGGCTGCTCGCGCGATGGGCGGCGCGCCGGTGACGGCCCCGCACGTGACGACCCTGCGCGTGGCGACCTGGAACCTCTGGTGGCGCTTCGGTGACCCCGACCGGCGCCGGCCCGCGATCGCCGCCGAGCTGCGGGACACCGACGCCGACCTCGTCGGGCTGCAGGAGGTGTGGTCCCGCGGCGACCGGCACCTCGCCGCGGAGCTCGCCGACGAGCTCGGGCGGCACGTCGCCTTCGTCGCCGTCCCCGATCCCTCGTTCTGGACCGACCGCCTCGGGGACGACTCCTTCGGCCTCGGCAACGCGGTGCTGAGCCGCTGGCCGCTGCGCGACGTCCGCGCCGAGGTCCTGCCCACCGGGGGCGGGCCGGAGGCCCAGATCCTGCTCTCGGTCGTGGCCGACACCCCGGCCGGCTCGCTGCGCCTCGTCACGACGCACCTCACCCCGGCCCTGACGGACTCGGCCCGCCGGGTCGCCCAGGTCCGCGCGCTCGCGCGCCACGTGGTGGACGCGGAGCCCACCGACCTCCCGCCGGTCGTCACCGGGGACTTCAACGCCGAGCCGGACTCCGACGAGATGCGGCTGCTCGAGGGCCACCTGACCGCGCCGGCGGAGCCCGGCCTGCTGCTCGCCGACGCCTGGCGGTGGGCGACGCCGCCCGCGCGGGACGACGGGGCGACCTGGCGGTCCGACAACCCCTACGTCGCCGCGCGCGGGGACCCGCCGTCGCGTGTCGACCGCGTCCTGCTCGGGCTCGGCCGCGGTCGGGTGCCCGTCGGCGTCGAGAGCGTCGGGCTGCTCGGCACCCGCGGCCGTCCGGGTCCCGACGGCGAGGTCTGGCCGTCCGACCACGCCGGCGTCGTCGTCGACCTGCGGGCCGGGACGTGACCGGAGCGGGGCACTTCGGTCGAACCACGCCCACGGGGTGCCCGGCGGGGCCGCGGGTGCTCTGATCGACCGCACAGACATCGACGTGCGGAGGCGGAGCATGCAGTACGACGCGATCCTGGCCGAGACGATCGGGATCCGCGGGCACGCGGACGACGAGATCGAGGCCTACACCGCGCGGCCGATGGACGGCGGGTCGCGCGGCGGCATGATCGTCATCCACCACATGCCGGGCTACGACGCCGGGACGAAGGAGATCACCCGGCGCTTCGCGACCATGGGCTACCACGCGATCTGCCCGAACCTCTACACGCGCGAGGCCCCCGGCGCCGACCCCGACGACGCCGCCGCCACCGCCCGCGCGCAGGGCGGCGTGCCCGACGAGCGGTTCGTCGGCGACGCCGCGGGCGCCGCGCGCTGGCTGCGCAGCCTGCCCTCGGCCAACGGCAACGTCGGGGCGATCGGCTTCTGCTCCGGTGGGCGCCAGGCGGTGCTCGCCGGCATCGAGGTCGACCTCCAGGCCGCCGTCGACTGCTACGGCGCGTTCGTCGTCGGCACGCCGCCGGAGGGGTTCCCGCTGCAGGTCTCGCCGCTCGCCGACCGCATCCCCGAGCTGCGTGCCCCGCTGCTCGGCCTGTTCGGCAACGAGGACTCCTACCCCTCCCCCGACCAGGTCGACGAGCTGGAGAAGCTGCTCCAGGAGAACGGCAAGGCCTACGAGTTCCACCGCTACGACGACGCCGGCCACGCGTTCTTCTCCGTCGACCGCCCCGCCTACCGCGTCGCCGCGGCCGTCGACGGCTGGGAGAAGATCAGCTCCTTCCTCGCCCGCCACCTGGGGTCCTGACATGTGCACCTACAGCACCGAGAAGCTCGACCTCGCGAAGTCCAGCGGCAAGGGCCCCGAGGGCTGGTTCCCGCTGGAGACGGCGACCGTCTACTACGACCACCCCGTCCACGCGCCCGACGAGCACACCGTCAACATCGACTTCCTCAACCCCGGGCGCGGGCCGGGCGCGCGCGTCGCCGTGGAGCTGAGCCTCGACTCGGCGCGCGCGCTCCTCGCCGCCCTCGCCGTCACCGTGGAGCGCGCCGCGCACCACTGAGCCCGCCCCCGACGGTGATCAGGGGCGACGTCGCGCACCTTCGGGCGGTCCCGAGGTGCGTGGCGGCACCCCTGATCACGGTTCGGCATCGGCGCCTTGCTGTACCGACAGTCGCGATATATCGTTGACGTGTCGCGAACGAACGAAGAAGGAGGAGCGACATGACTACCCACGATTTTCCCGGCGGTCGCCGGGACGTCGATGACGACGGCCCCGAGGGCCGTGCACACGGGCGGGGACGCGGGCACGGCCCGCACCGCCACCCCGGCTTCGGCCGGGAGGCCATGTTCGGTGAGTTCCCGGGCGGTCCGCGCGGGAAGTTCCGCCGTGGCGGACGACGGGGCGGCCCGTTCGGCCGGCCCGGCTTCGGGCCGGGTGGCCCGGGCGGATTCGGTGGCTTCGGTGGCCCCGGCGGCGGCTTCGGCGGCCCGCGCGGCGGACACCGTGGTCGCCGGGCGCGCGGTGACGTGCGCACGGCGGTGCTGGCCCTCCTCGCGGAGGCGCCGATGCACGGCTACCAGATCATCCAGGAGATCGGCGAGCGCTCCGGCGGGTCCTGGCGACCCAGTCCGGGGTCGGTCTACCCGACCGTCTCGCAGCTCGCCGACGAGGGCCTGGTGCGCACCGAGAAGGCCGAGGGCCGCTCGGTGATCCACCTGACCGACGCCGGCCGCACCTACGTCGACGAGCACCGCGAGGAGCTCGACGCCGTCTGGAGCACGGCCGCCGCCGAGGACGGCTTCAGCGCGCTGCGCGAGGCCGGGGCGGGGCTGGCCGGCGCCGTCGCGCAGGTCGCCCAGGTCGGTCGGGACGAGCAGGTCGCCGAAGCGGTGCGCCTGCTCGACGACACCCGCCGGCGCCTCTACCTGCTGCTCGCGGGCGAGGAGACGGCGAGCACCGACGCCCCGGACGACGAGTCCGACACCGCCGGGTGAGCGTCACGGGCCGGCAACGCGCGCGACACGTCGTGTCACACGACCGGCCTAGGCTCCGGATTTCGCTGATCTCCGCGAGACCGAGGAGGCCTCGGACCGGCCGTGTTGCTGCGCCGACCACCGTCGGGACCACCCTCGCCCGGCCCCGTCCTGCGGGACGTGCCGGGCGAGGAGTGGACCCTGCAGTACCGCACCGTGCACGGGTATCGCCGTGCCTTCCGCCGCGCGGGCTCGGGCCCGGTGCTGCTCCTGATCCACGGGATCGGCGACGACTCGTCGACGTGGGGTCCCCTGCTCGACGACCTCGCCCGTGACCACACCGTCCTGGCCCCCGACCTGCTCGGTCACGGCGGCTCGGACAAGCCCCGCGGCGACTACTCCGTCGCCGCCTACGCCAACGGGATGCGCGACCTGCTCGGGGTCCTCGACATCGACCGGGCCACCCTCGTCGGGCACTCGCTCGGCGGCGGCGTGGCGATGCAGTTCGCCTACCAGTACCCCGAGCGCACCGAGCGGATCGTCCTCGTCGGCGCCGGCGGCGTCTCGCGGTCGGTGAGCCCGGCGCTGCGCGCGGCGTCCCTGCCCGGCGCGCAGCTCGTCCTCGGCATGCTCGGGATGCCCGGGGTCCGCGCCCCGACCGAGGCGGCGATGTGGGCGCTGACCCGCCTCGACCACCCGCTGGGCCGTGACGCCGAGGACCTCGTCCGGATCGTCGACGCCCTGCCCGACGCCACGAGCCGCAGCGCCTTCCTGCGCACGCTGCGCGCGGTCGTCGACTGGCGCGGCCAGGTCGTCACCATGCTCGACCGCTGCTACCTCACGGCCGGCATGCCCACGCTGCTGCTGTGGGGCGCTGACGACATGATCGTGCCGGTCGAGCACGCGCGCGTCGCGCACGAGGCCATGCCCGGCAGCAGGCTCGAGGTCTTCGACGGCGCCGGGCACTTCCCGTTCCACACCCACGCGGACGCGGTGCTCGCCGCGCTGCGCGCCTTCCTCGCGGACACGGAGCCGGCGCGCTGGAGCGCGGCGGAGTGGCGCGAGCTGCTGCGGACCGGCCGCTAGGACGACAGCATCTCCGCCATCACCGCGTGGATGCGGCGCGTGTCCTCGTCGAGGAGCCCGAACATCGCGAAGTGACCCGCCGGGGTGTCGATCACGCGCAGCTCGCCGTGCGGCATGTGCCCGGCGTCCTCCTCGCAGTCGGCGACCGGGAAGAACTGGTCGCCGCCGAAGGGCACGACGAAGAAGTGCGTCGAGATCCGCCCCAGCGCGACGGGCAGCGAGCCGTTGCCGTGGGCCGAGAGGTCGGCGTCCCGCCACTTCGTGGCCTGGCTGACGAGGTTGTTGGGGTCCATCGGGGCGAACCAGGCGCGGACGAAGCCCTGGCGGAAGTCGTCGACGCTCGCGAAGCCGAGCCGGCGCCAGTGCTCCCCGCGGTACCACTCGGGCGTGAAGCCGAGCAGCGAGAACGCGAGCGCGTGGCGGGCCAGGCCGAGGCGCACGTCGGCGGCGTCGGCGTAGAAGCCGCCCGCGAAGGCCGGGTCGGAGCGCAGCAGCTCGAGGTGCAGGTCGATGAAGACCTGGTTGTGGACCGGCGTCCGCGCCGTGCCCGCGAACGCCGCTGCGCGCGGGACCATCGCGGGGAACCGGACGGCCCACTCGTACGTCTGCTGCGCGCCCATCGACCAGCCCAGCACGGCGTGCAGCCGCTCGATGCCGAGGTGCTCGGTGACGAGGCGGTGCTGCGCGACGACGTCGTCGACGATCGACACCGGCGGGAACTGGCCGCGGTCGAACGGCGCCGGGGTGTTCGACGGCGAGCTGGACATCCCGCCGCCGAGCTGTCCGGGACAGATGACGAAGTACCGCTCCGGGTCCAGCGGCAGGCCGGGCCCGATGTGCCTGTCGAGCGACGACGGCGTCCCGGAGTACATGTGCGGGAAGAGCACCGCGTTGTCCCGCGCGGCGTTCAGCGTGCCGTGCGTGCGGTAGGCGAGCCGGGCGCCCGACAGCGTGTAGCCGGACCGGAGGACGAAGGCCCCGAGGTCGGCGTACTCGTGCTCGCCCTGCTGCTCATGGGTGTAGTACCCGGCCACGCGCGACATCAGATCACGCCGTCCTCCGGGCCCGTCGCGCGATGGGTGAGGATGGAGCGGTGAGCTCCCCGGCACCCTCCACGCCCGACACCCCCGACGACCCCTACCTCTGGCTCGAGGACGTCACCGGCGACGACGCGCTGGCCTGGGTGCAGGAGCGCAACGACGAGTCGCTCGAGGTCCTGACCGGATCGGAGCGCTTCGCCGAGCTGCGCGACGACCTGCGCGCGATCCTCGACGCCGACGACCGCATCCCCTACGTCCGCCGGCGCGGCGAGCTGCTCTACAACTTCTGGCAGGACGCCGAGCACCCCCGCGGGCTGTGGCACCGCACCACGCTCGAGAGCTACCGGTCCGGCGACCCCGACTGGGAGCTGCTGCTCGACGTCGACGCGCTCGCCACCGCCGAGGACGAGAACTGGGTGTGGGCCGGCGCGGGCGTGCGCTACCCCGACTACACGCGCGCGCTGGTCCAGCTCTCGCGCGGCGGCGCCGACGCGACCGTGGTGCGCGAGTTCGACCTGGGCACCCGGGAGTGGATCACCGACGGGTTCACGCTCCCCGAGGCCAAGAGCCGGGTGAGCTGGATCGACGAGGACACCGTCTTCGTCGGCACCGACCTCGGGTCCGGATCGATGACGACGTCGGGCTACCCGCGCGTGATGCGCCGGTGGCGGCGCGGGCAGCAAGTCGCCGAGGCCGAGATCGTCTTCGAGGCCGGCGAGACCGACGTGTCGGCGTTCGCGGGCCACGACCACACGCCGGGCTACGAGCGCGACTTCGTCGGGCGCAGCCCCGACTTCCACACCAGCGAGGAGTTCCTGCTCCGCCCCGACGGCACGCAGGTGCTCATCGACGTCCCGCCGGACGCGGACACCGATATCGAGCGGGAGTGGCTGCTGGTCCGGACGCGCTCGCCGTGGTCGCTGTCCGGCACCGAGTACCCGGCCGGCGCGCTGCTCTGCTTCGACTTCGAGGCCTACCTCGCGGGCGACCGCACCGCGCGCGTGCTGTTCGCGCCGACCGCGAGCCGCTCGCTGAGCTCCCACGCCTGGACGAAGAACCACCTCGTCCTCTCGGTGCTCACCGACGTCGTGACCCGCCTCGAGGTGCTGACGCCGTCGCGCGACTGGGCGCGCCGGGAGCTGCCGGCGGGCCCCGACCTCGGCTCGGTCGACCTCGTGGGCGTCGACCCCGACCAGAGCGACGAGTACTTCCTCGACACCGACGGCTACACGCAGCCCTCGACGTTCCTGCGCGGCGAGCTGGGGCTCGACAGCGACCCCGACCCCGAGGTCCTGCGCACCGCGCCGGCGCGCTTCGACGCCACCGGGCTCGAGGTGCGGCAGTTCTTCGCCACCTCCGACGACGGCACGCGGATCCCCTACTTCGTGGTCGGCCGGGTCTCGGACACCCCCGGACCGACGCTGATGACCGGCTACGGCGGCTTCGAGATCGCGCTGACGCCTGGGTACAGCGGGCTCATCGGGCGCGCCTGGCTCGCCCGCGGCGGCACCTACGTCGTCGCCAACATCCGCGGCGGCGGCGAGTACGGGCCGACCTGGCACACCGCGGCGCTCGGCGAGCACCGCCACCGTGCCTACGAGGACTTCGCCGCGGTCGCCCGCGACCTCGCCGACCGTGGGATCACGACGGCGTCGCAGCTCGCGATCCACGGCGGCAGCAACGGCGGGCTGCTCATGGGCGTGATGCTCACGCGCTACCCGGAGCTGTTCGGGGCGATCGTGGTGATGGTGCCGCTGTTCGACATGCGCCGGTTCCACCTGCTGCTCGCCGGGGCGTCGTGGATGGCCGAGTACGGCGACCCCGACGTGCCCGAGGAGTGGGCCTGGATCGCGCAGTACTCGCCGTACCAGAACCTGCGCGCCGACGAGGCGTACCCGCCGGTGCTGGTCACGACCTCGACCCGCGACGACCGCGTGCACCCCGCCCACGCCCGCAAGGCCGTGGCGCGGATGCGCGAGCAGGGCCACCGGGTCGAGTACTACGAGAACATCGAAGGCGGCCACGGCGGCGCGGCCGACAACGCCCAGCGCGCGTTCCAGTGGGCGCTCGTCTTCGAGTTCTGCTGGCGCCAGGTGGGCTGAACGGGCAAAGAGAAAGCGGCCACGAACCCCAGAGGGAGGGGTCCGTGGCCGCTGCGACCTTCAACGCAACCGAGCTACAGGCTCTCCCGGTCGAATTCGCCGGCCTTGACGCCGGCGATGAAGGCGTCCCATTCGTGCGGCGTGAACACATGAGGAGCGCCGCTGTGATCTTTCGCGTCTCGGACGGCCACCTGCCCGGCGGGGAGCAGTCCCACCTCGACGCAGGCACCGCCTGCGCAGAACGAGGAACGCACGTACTGGGGAGCATCAGACACGAAGGATCTCACCTCTCATCGGGGATCTCCCACCCGACGAGCCGGCATGGGAGCCCGCTCCCTCCCTCCCGAGGGAAGGAGGGAGAGGGTTCTGAGGACGATGTCGAGCGATGAGAGGAAATCGTTCGATCATCCGGACACCCCCAGTTCCGCCAGGTGGCGAACGAGGGTCTTGCTCTCTTCGGCAGAAAGCGACGAATATTCGAGGGCGTCGAATGACGCGACGAATCGTGCGACGTCGTCGCGATCGTCGAAGTAGGCATCGTGAAACGCGCTCTCGAGGTTGACCACGATCGGGTCGACCTCTTCGCGTGGCACGAAGATGGTGAAGGGACTTTGTAGCGCGAGGTGCGGCGGCGCCTCGAACGACCGGACCCGCAGGTCGGCAGTATCCATGAGCTCGACGAGCCGCTCGAGCTGCCGACGCATGAGAGCGGCATCGCCGATCTGTCGGCGAAGGACCGCCTCGTCGAGGATGAACCGGAGACGCGGAGCGCCGTCCGCACGCAAGAAGAGTTCCTGGCGCTTCATGCGGACGTCGACGAGGCCCTCCAGCTGGCCCTTCGACAGATCGGGCAGCGTTGTCGCCAACAAAGCGCGCGCGTAGTCCTCGGTCTGGAAGAGACCATTGAGGTAGGGCGCGCAGTACCCGCGAATCTCCGCCGACTCCGACTCCAGCGAGACGTAGTGGTCGAGATCGGCCGGGCTGGCATCCGAGTAGGGATGCCACCAGCCCTCAGCCTTGCTCTCGGCCACCCAGCGTTCGGCCTTGCGCCGGTACTCCTCGTCCTCGACGCCGTAGAGCGTCAGGAGGTTGCGGACGTCCCAGACCTTGGCCGGGATCTGGGCATTCTCCAACCGACTGATCTTGCTCGGAGAAGCCTCGAGTTCACGGGCCACCTGGTCGAGACTCATGCCGGCCTCGCCGCGCAGACGGCGCAGCTCGGAGCCAAGCCTCTGTCGGACCACCACGGGCCCGAAGGAGCGCTCGGCCACCGATCCCCCCTCACGCCGGCCGACTCATCAGGTCTGACTTATGCATGCATTCGGGTCGCGCGCGCAACTTGCACAGTAACGGCCTTGCTGAGCCGTTGCCTCCCACGACGGTGCACTTTAGCGTTGAGTCATCGCACGATCGCACCGGGTCGACTCCGACACGCGGAGCAACCCGATCGGCGACAGGACCGAGCAAACGACGGGGAGAGCGCGCCCAGCACGACCTCACGGGGGAGGCACTCATGGCAGGCGACGACGCTCCAGGGGCACCCGGCGAAGACCGGCGTCCAAGACGGACCCGCGACGTGCTGAGACGGGCGATCAGGACCGCCAGCGCCGAGTTCAACCTCCGCCGCCGCATCGAGGCGATGCTCGCGAACATGCGCGCGTTCGGCCGTCAGGAAGAGCTGAGCCACGCCGACCAGCGCTGCGTCGTGATGGCCTACCAGCTCAGCCGTCTGCAACCTCCCTTCCCGGACCTCGACCCGCGGCCCGCTCCCCCGTCGACCCTGGAGCCGACCGCCTGAGCCGACGTCCGCAGCGAATGCTCTTGCATTTGGACGTCCGATCATTCTGGACTGTCGTCTGTGCTACGTAATACAGTCGCGGAATGCGAGCTGTTTCGGGAGTCACCTGATGCCGGCCGCCGACACGTCACCGGCGACGTTCCGCGTGAGCCCCCAGGAGCGCTACCTCCTGGAAGCCGTAGCGCACTACACCGGCAAGACGATGTCGGCGTTCGTCCGAGAAGCCGCGCTCGGTGTCGCACGGGGTGTGGTCCGGGACGTTGGGTCGGAGACGGTGCTCGAGGGTGATCGTGAGTGGAGCGAGAAGGGCAGGCTCACCATCGAGGAGCGCCGCGAGGCCCTGGAACAGCAACGCGACCACAAGATCTGACAGTTAGCGCACGGTGAACAGCCCGCTGGGCGGGCCGCCGGTGTCACGGACGATCGACCACGCGGCCTCGTAGATCCGCTCTCGCGCGAGGTTCAGGAGCCCACGGTTCTCCGCGGAGCGCGTCGCGAGCTCCTCCAGGACCGGATCGAGCAGGACGAGCACGCCGACCAGGTTCTCGGTGTCGACCGCACACCCGGGCGTGGCGTAGTGCCGCACGATCTGCAGGTAGCGCATCGCGTAGGCCGCGATCTCCACAGCCGGAGCACCGTTGGCGACGTGGTCGACGTCGTGGAGCGGGATCGGGTACTGCGCCGGCACGGCGAAGTCGACGCGCAGCGCGTCGAAGACGCGGCCGGACAGTCCGTGGAGGTCGAGCACCTCCTGGGGCTTGTTGCCCTCGGATCGCACCCGGTCACCCCCCGAATCCCCGCCACGAGGAACGGTAGGCATTCACTCGGCCGAATGACAGGGGTCAGACGAGGCCGTGGGCCAGCGACATCGCCGCGACGCCGGCCGCGACACCCAGTGCGAGGACCGGCACCACGATCGCTCCGACGACCGGGATGCGGGAACAGACCATCGCGACCAGCAGTGCGACGACGATGACCAGGACCGCGACGGTGTGCGCTGAGAGCTGCATGACGCCTCCTCTGTAGTACGTAATACAGACTACAGAGTCGGTTGCGCCCCGCCAAGTACTCACCACAGATCGCGGGTGAACCAGTGGTGGGCATAGGGGTTGGCGTTGTAGGGCTCGGTCTCGACGAATCCCTCGCGGACGTAGAGCGCGCGGGCCGCGGCGAGGTCCTCGGCGGTGTCGAGGACCAGGCGCCGTAGCCCGGCCTCGCGGGCCAGGTCCGTCAGGTGCGCGAGCAGTCGCCGCCCGAGACCCTGGCCCCGGATCGTCGGGTCGACCCACATGCGCTTGACCTCCCCGGCGCCCGGCGGCACGTCGGCGCCCTCGAAGCGCAGGCCAGCGCAGCCGACGACCTGCTCGTCCGCCTTCGCCACGACGAACACGCCGGACGGCGGGGTCAGCGCCATCGGGTCGTCGGCGAGGAACTCCTCCGACCACTCCGGCTTCGGCGCCTTCTCCGGCCACCGGCGGGCGAGCTCGCCGGCGTAGGCCCGCAGGGCGGTCAGGCCGTCGGGCGAGTCGGGGCGCACGGGCGCCAGGACGATCTCCACGCCCCCATCGTGACGGCCCGCTCAGCGGTACTCGGGAGCCACCTCGCCGTTCCAGTCGACGAGCTGCACGATCACGCGGTTCGGGTCGCGCACCTGGAACGCGCGCTCACCCCAGGGCTCCGGGGTCAGCGGCATCGTGATCGTCACGCCCTCCCCCTCGAGGCGGGCCAGCTCGCCCTCGAGGTCGTCGACGACGAACGCGAGGATCAGCCCGGCGGCGTGCTCGTCGCGCTGGTCGGCCGGCAGCGACGCGAGCCCGGTGCGCAGGAACACGACGGACATGCCGGCGTCCTCGCGCGCCAGCGACGCGAACCCGTCGGCCGCCACGACCTGCTCGAACCCGAAGTGGTCGACGAGGAACGCCGCCGACGCCGCGGGATCGGCGACGGTCAGCGAAACCGCGGACGCGGTGATCTTCATGGGCACCCCTTCTCTCCGTACGCTGTACAACGTACGCCGTACAGAGAACCTGTGCCAGGATGACCGCCGTGGCCACGGACCCCGCGCGCACGCTCGCCCTGCTGTGGCGGGTCGAGCCGCCGGCCGGCGCGCGCGGGCCACGGCGGGGCCTCGACCTCTACGACGTCGTCGCCCGCGCGACCGCGCTCGCCGACGCGGGCGGACCCGACGGCCTCGCGGCGCTCAGCGTGCGGGCGCTGGCCCGCGAGCTCGGCGTCGCCCCGATGACGCTCTACACCTACGTCCCCGGGCGCGAGGAGCTCGCCGACCTCGTCGTCGACGCCGCGTACGCCGCCATGGCCCGCCGGGACACCGCGGGCCTCGGATGGCGCGAGCGCCTCACCGCGGTCGCCGAGGAGAACCGCACCCTGTACCGCGCCCACCCCTGGGCCGCGCGCGTCGACCCCGGACGCCCCGTGCTCGGTCCCGGCGAGACCGCGAAGTACGAGCACGAGCTCGCGGCGTTCGACGAGCTCGCCGAGACCGCCAGTCTCGACGACGTCGACCGCGACGCCGCCCTGACCTTCCTGCTCGACGTCACCCGGGCCGCGACGCTGGTCGAGCAGCAGTCCGACGACACGGGCGACGCGCAGGCGTGGTGGGCGGCCCGCGCCCCGGTGCTCGAGCAGGTCCTCGACCCCGGCCGCTACCCGCGCGCGGTCCGCGTCGGCGCTGCGGCGGGCGCCGCCCAGCAGTCGGCGCGCGACCCCGACCGGGCCTGGCGCTTCGGCCTCGAGCGGGTGCTCGACGGCCTCGCGGCGCTCATCCGCTGAGCACGTGCCGGTCCCGCCCGGCGCCCCACCCCACGACGAGCAGCGGCACCACGAGCACCAGCATCACGACCAGCGGCACGGTCCAGCCGCCGCTCGCGTCGTGCAGCGCGCCGAGGGCGAACGGCCCGAGCGCGGCGAGCGTGTAGCCGATGCCCTGCGCCATCGCGGAGAGCTCCGCGGTGTGCTCGGTGTCGGGCGAGCGCAGGGTGATCAGCAGCAGCCCGAGGGCGATGTTCGAGCCCTGCGCGATCCCGAGCAGCACCATCCAGAGCGCGGCCAGCGACCCGGGCGCGGCGAGCAGGCCCACGTAGCCGACGACGTAGAACGAGGTCGTCGTGACGACCACGACGCTCTGCGACGGGCGGCGCATCGCGAACGACGGCGCCGTCGCGGAGAACACGAGGCCGACGAACCCGGCGAGCGACAGCAGCAGCCCACCCTCGGCCGGCGTCTTCCCGGCGTCGACGAAGATCGTCGGGATCCAGGCCGACAGCGCGTAGAACTGCAGCGACTGCAGCCCCATGAACAGCGTGACCTGCCAGGCGAGCGGGTCGCGCAGCAGCGCGCTGCGCAGCGTCTGGCCCTCCCGCGCCGGCGGCGGGGGCACGGTGCGCCGCCGCGCCCGCGGCAGCCACACCACGAGTGTCACGAGCGTGAGCAGCCCCCAGAGGCCGAGCGTCGCGCTCCAGTCCAGGCCGGTGAGCCGCTGCATCGGCACCGTGACCGCGGCCGCCACCGCGCCGCCCCCGGTCAGGACCATCGAGTACGCGCCGGTCATCGCGCCGGTGCGGTGCGGGAAGTCGCGCTTGACCAGCGTCGGCAGCGACACGTTGCCGATCGCGATGGCGGTGCCGACGAGCACGCTGCCGACGAGGATCACCGCGAGCGAGGAGAGCAGCCGCAGCGCGATCCCGATCCCGAGCACCACGAGCGCCGCGACGAGCAGCCGCTCGAGCCCCCAGCGCCGGGCCAGGCGCGGCGCGACGGGCGCGAGGAGGCCGAAGCAGAGCACCGGGAGGCTGGTCAGCAGCCCGGCGACGCCGCTGGAGACGCCGAGCGCCTCGCGCGCCTGGTCGACCAGCGGCGCGACGCCGACCACCGGCGGGCGCAGGTTGGCGGCGAGCAGGAGCACCGCGAACGCGGCGACGAACCCGCCGCGCCGGACGGCGGTCGCGCCCGCGGTGGGGGTCGGAGCGGTCACGCCCACGCCTGCGCGATCTCGGCGGCCCGCGCACGGCCCTGCTCCCGCCCGGCGCGCGCGGACGCCGGCATCGTCGCCGGGTCGAGGACGTTGGTGCCGAACGCGGCGACGGAGGTCTCGTCGGCGATGACCGCCACGGCGGTCGTGTCCGGGTGCTGCTCGGCGCGGTGCTCGATCTCCTGGGTCACCGAGCGGAACGGGCCGCCCGCCGGCGGGTCGAGCGGGGCGACGACGATCAGACGCCCGGCGGGGCCGACGACGTCGAACCCGTCGTCGTCGGCGCGCGCCACGTGCACGATGGACGCGACGCCGCCGTCGATGTACCGGCGCGGGCCCACCGTCATCGGCGGCCACACACCGGGCACGGCGCAGCTGCCGGCGACCGCGTCGACCAGCCGCACGCGGGTCTCGCGGGTGAAGACGGCGAGGTGCCCGGTCTCGGCGTCGACCGCGGTGATGCGCAGGTCGACCTTCGGCCACTCCTTCACCGGCAGACGGGCGTCGATGACCTCGAGCCGCTCGGCCTCCGGGGGCGTGTCGGCGGCCAGCGCCCACGCGCCGAGCCGGGCCCGCATCTCCCCCGCGTCGGCGGCGCCGTCCATCGCGGCGGCGAGCTCGGCGCCGAGCACCTCCATGTCGAGGTTCGCCGGCGGCCCGCTGCTGCCGGAGCCGTCGCCGGCGAGGTGCTCCTCGTGCACGGCGGCGAGGTCGACACCCGTCGCGAGGAGCGTCCCGACGACCGATCCGGCCGAGGTGCCGACGATGCGGTCGGCGAGCCCGAGGTCGACGCCGCCCTCGGCGAGCCCGACGAGGACGCCGACCTCCCAGGCGATGCCGGCGAGGCCGCCGCCACCGAGGACGAGGGCGCGGACGGGCGTGGTGGTGCGAGCGTCGGCGGTCACCGCGCCACCCTCTACCCCCGCGGCACGCGGCGCACGGCTGATGTCGCCGATGGCACGATTCACGGCGGTGTTCATCCCGGGGGCAGGCGCACGAGGACGTCGTAGAGCCGGGTCGTCTGCTCGGGGTCCTGGTTGTCGTCGCTGACGAGCAGCACCCGCAGCGCGCCGTCGATCGTGCGCCCGAGCACGGTCATGCCCTCGACGTTGTCGAGCAGCGGGTTCGCCTGGGCCTGCTGGGCGGTGGCGCCGAGGCTCGGGCAGGCGCCGAGGTCGGCGAGCAGCGTGCGCGGCAGCGCGCCGTCCGTGGCACGCGCCGGGTCGGCGAGGGCGAGGTGCACGGTGTTGCCGACGCCGGAGGTGTAGGAGCGCTCGATCACCAGCAGGCGCCCGTCCCCCGTCGCCGCGAGCTCGGAGACGTCGAGCCCGGGGTCGGGGCGGTAGGTCCACCCCGCACCGGGCCACGTCACGAACCGCCGCACCCCGGGGTCGTCGCCGTCGAGCGCGCCCTCCATCGCGGCGACCACCGGCCCGCCGGGCGCGAGGACGGCGACGCCCTCGAGGGTCTCGTTGCGCCGCGCCCGGTCCGCCACGTCGGGCGGGACGTCCAGGCGCCCCTCGACCCGGCCGGCCCGGTCGAACCGGAGCACCGCCACGTCGCTCTCCGAGGTGACCAGGCGCGTCCCGTCGCCCTCGACCGCGATCCCCTCGGCGTCCAGGGACGCGCCCGTCCCGTCGACCAGCGGCGTCGCGCTCGTCGGCTCCCGGGTGCGCGGGTCGAGCGTGAAGAGCACCGAGCGGTCGCTCAGGGCCAGCAGCGCGCCGTCGCGGTCGACGGCGAGCCCCGAGAGCCCGGCGACCGGCCACGTCCGGCGCGCCCCGTACTCGCGGCCGTCGAGGACGTCGGAGAACCCGGTGATCTCCACGTTCGGCGAGCAGGGCGTCGGGGCCACCGTCGCGGACGTCGGTCCCGGCGCCCCGCCGCACGCCGCCAGCACGATCAGCAGGAACGTGAGCGCCGCTGCTCTGGTCACGCCGCGCAGCGTGCCGTAGCCGGGCTCAACCCCGCTTCTTCTCCGCCTCCGCGACGCGCTCGATCACGGTGAGCACGCTGTCGGGGTTCAGCGACATCGAGTCGATGCCGTGGGAGACGAGGAACTCGGCGAGGTCGGGGTGGTCGCTCGGGCCCTGGCCGCAGATGCCGACGTAGCGGTCCTTGGCGTGCGCCGCCTCGAGCAGCATCGTGATCATCTTCTTGACCGCGGGGCTGCGCTCGTCGAACAGGTGGGTGAGCCGGTCGTCGTCGCGGCCGATGCCCAGGGTGAGCTGGGTGAGGTCGTTGGAGCCGATCGAGAAGCCGTCGAAGCGGTCGGCGAACTCGTCGGCCTGCAGGACGTTCGACGGGATCTCCGCCATCACGTAGACCTGCAGCCCGTCGCGGCCGCGCTCGAGGCCGTACCCGGCCATCGTCTCCAGCACCCGGTCGGCCTCCTCGGGCGTGCGGCAGAACGGGACCATGACGATCACGTTCGTGAACCCCATGACCGTGCGCACGCGCTCCAGCGCCCGGCACTCCAGCGCGAAGGCCTCGCGGTAGTCGTCGCTGTAGTAGCGCGACGCCCCGCGCCACCCGAGCATCGGGTTCTCCTCGTCGGGCTCGAACTGCGTGCCGCCGAGCAGCCCCGCGTACTCGTTGGTCTTGAAGTCCGAGAGGCGCACGACCACCGGCTCCGGGTACTGCGACGCGGCGATCGTCGCGATACCGCGGGCGAGGTGGTCGACGAAGTACTCGCCCTTGTCCTCCCAGCCCGCGGTCAGCTCCTCGATCTGCGCCTTCGCGTCGGCGTCCTCCAGCTCGTCGAGGTGCAGCAGCGCCAGCGGGTGGGCCTGGATGACGTTGTTGACCAGGTACTCCATGCGCGCCAGCCCGATGCCGTGCGCGGGCAGCCGCCACCACTGCATCGCCGCGGCGGGGCTGCCGATGTTCATCATCACGCGGGTCTCGGGCTGCGGGACCGACTCGAGGTCGAGCTCCTGCTCCTCGTAGGCGAGCAGGCCCTCGTAGACGTGCCCCTCGTCGCCCTCGACGCACGAGATCGTCACCTCGCGGCCGTCGCCGAGGACCTCGGTGGCGTTGCCGGTGCCGACGATCGCGGGCACGCCGAGCTCGCGGCTCACGATCGCGGCGTGCGACGTCCGCCCGCCCCGGTCGGTGACGATCCCGGCGGCGCGCCGCATGATCGGCACCCAGTCCGGGTCGGTCATCTCGGTGACGAGCACCTTGCCGTCCTCGAAGGAGTCGACGTCGTCCGCCGACGCGATCACCTGCACCTCACCCGCGGCGATCGCCTGCCCGATCGCGAGGCCGGAGACGAGCACGTCGCCGGACTCGGTGAGGCTGAACGTCGAGAGGGTGCCGGCGCCGGCGCGCGACTGGACGGTCTCGGGACGCGCCTGGACGACGAACAGCTCGCCGGTGCGCCCGTCGCGCGCCCACTCGACGTCCATCGGGCGCTCGTAGTGCTTCTCGATCACCGCGCCCCAGCGGGCGAGCTGGAGGATCTCGTCGTCACCGAGGACGAACGCGCGCCGCTCCTCGGCGGTGGTCTCCTCGTTCGTCGTCGGCTCGGGGCCGTCGTCGGTGTAGACGAGCTTGCGCTCCTTCGCCCCGACGGTCTTGGCGAGGACCGGGACGAGCTCGTCGTTCTCGAGGAACGGCTTGTAGACCGTGTACTGGTCGGGCGTGACCTCGCCGCCGACCACGTTCTCGCCGAGGCCCCACGCGGCGTTGATGATCGCGGTGTCGGGGAAGCCGGTGTCGGAGTCGATCGTGAACATGACGCCCGCCGACCCGAGGTCGGAGCGCACCATCTTCTGGATGCCGATCGAGAGCGCGACGTCGGTGTGCTCGAAGCCCTGCTCGACGCGGTAGCTGATCGCCCGGTCGGTGAACAGCGACGCGAAACAGTCCTTGCACGCGGCGAGCAGCGCGTCCGCGCCGGTGATGTTCAGGTAGGTGTCCTGCTGGCCGGCGAAGCTCGCGTCGGGCAGGTCCTCGGCGGTCGCGCTGCTGCGCACGGCCACGTCGACGTCGGTCGTGTCGTAGCGCTCCCCCAGCTCCGCGTACGCCGAGCGGATCGCCTCGGCCGTCGACTCGGGGAACTCGGCGCGGTCGAAGAGGTCGCGGACGGCCTTGCCGGCGTCGGCGAGCTCGCGCTTCCCGTCGGCGAGCTCGCCGAGGATGCTCGCGATCCGGTCGTCGAGCTCGTTGGCCGCGAGGAACGAGCGGTAGGCCGTCGCGGTGGTCGCGAAGCCGCCGGGGACCCGGATGCCCTTCTCCGCCAGGTTCCCGATCATCTCGCCGAGCGAGGCGTTCTTCCCGCCCACCTCCTCGACGTCCCCGGACCCCACCGTCTCCAGCCAGCGGACCTCGTCGGCCACCGTGTCCTCCTCCGTCGTGGCCGGCGCGCCGCCGCTCGCCGCGACGGTTGCGCGCGGCCGACCACTTGCCGTAGTCCCCCGTCCGCACCCCGGGGGAAACGCGGGAGCGATTCAGGCGGGTCAGGTGGGGCGGACGAGCCGGGCGACGAGCCGCTCGATCTCGGCGTCCGGGTCGGCGGTGAGCCCGGTGTGCACCGGACCGGGCTGCAGGACGGTGCTGCGCGGCGCGGTCAGCCAGCGGAAGCGCTCGCCCGGGGAGAGCACGGCGGCCGGTCCCTCGCCCCGCACCGCCCGTTCCCAGGCCTCCACGGCGTCGCGCACCGCGTCGAGGTCGGCACCGGCGTCGAGCATGCGCACGCGGTCGACGTCGAGGGCGGTCCGGGCGTCGAGGTGCTCGCGGTGGCGGCAGTAGAGCAGGACGCCGACGTTGACGCACTCGCCGCGCTCGATGTCGGGCACGGCGCGCAGCAGGGCGTACTCGAACGTGTCCATCTGCCCGTTCGTCATCGCGGCACCCACGCCTCTCGCGCGGCGAGACGGCCCAGCAGGTGCTCGACGTAGGCCTCGCGCAGCGCGTCGGGCGACGGGAACGCCGGGTCCTCGAGCCAGATGTCCGGGACGCGGTGCACGACGTCGATCAGCAGACCGGCGTCGACCAGCCCGGCGAGCTCGGCGTCGGCCTCGACACGCGCGGTGGCCGCGGGCGCGAGCACGTGGTCGCCCGCGTCGTAGGGCCGGGCGACCGCGGCGGCCGCACGCGCCCAGGAGTGGTGGAAGTACAGGCAGGCGCCGTGGTCGATCAGCCACAGGTCGCGGTGCCAGCGCAGCAGGTTCGGGTTGCGCCAGGAGCGGTCGACGTTCTCGACGAAGGCGTCGAACCACAGGACCCGCGACGCCTCGGCCGCGTCGACGCGGTGCGCGACGGGGTCGAAGCCGATGGCGCCGGGCAGGAAGTCCATGCCGAGGTTGTCGCCACCGCTGCGGGCGAGGAGCTCCTGGACCTCCCAGTCGGGCTCGGCGCGGGCGATCACGGGGTCGAGCTCGAGCACCACCAGCTCGGGCACCCGCAGGCCGAGCCGCCGGGCCAGCTCGCCGGCGATCACCTCGGCGACCAGCGCCTTCGCGCCCTGCCCGGCGCCGGTGAACTTGGCGACGTAGGTGCCCAGGTCGTCGGCCTCGACGAGCCCCGGCAGCGAGCCGCCCTCGCGCAGCGGGGTGACGTACCGGGTGGCGACGACCCGGCGCAGGACGGACACGGGGCCATCCAACACGCTCACGGCGTGGGCGACCCGGGAGCCACGCGGAGGCGCCGCAGCAGGAACAGGCACGCCACGGCGAGGTCGTTGTCGGCCGTCGCCGCCTCGGCGCGCGGCCAGTCGATCTTCTCGCGCAGGGCGCGGGCGGTCGGGAGGACCTTGGACAGGTCGCAGGCGTGCTCGTTGAGCGCCGCGAGCTTGCCGATGATCAGGTCGGTGGCGTCGACGACGGGCATCCGCACCGAGAGCACCTCCTGCTCCACGGCGCGCCCGAGCAGCTCGTCGTCGACGGTCTCGCTGGCCAGGCGGAACAGGACGTCGACCATCGCGCCGTCGCTGTAGACCTTGAACAGCCAGTCCTCGGGCGGGTGCGCCACGTCGAGGCCGGCGGCGGCGAGGACCTCGGCGGCACGTCCGGCGTCGGTCTCGGTGACGACGAAGTCGACGTCGTTCTCCGGCTCCGGCCCGCCGAGGGCCCACCCGGCGTACCCGCCGGCCAGCGCGAACCCGACCCCGCCCTCGCGCAGGGACACCGCGACCCGCTTGAGCGCCTCGCGCCGTCCGGCGCCGTCGGGGTCGCTCATGGGACGTCCGTTACCCCGGGTGGGCCGACGCCGAACCCGGGGAACCCGGGGGCTCGTGCGACTCGGGACCTGGAACGTGCTGCACGGGGCCGCCACCGCGGACGGGCCCGTCGACCTGCAACGCTTCGCCGACGCCGTCCGCGGCCTCGACGTGGACGTGCTCGGGCTGCAGGAGGTCGACCGGGCCCAGCCCCGCTCGGGCGAGGCCGACCTGGCCGCGGTGGCGGCCGAGGCGCTCGGCGCGACCGACCACCGCTTCGCGCCGACCCTGCACGGCGTGCCGGGGACGTGGGTCGAGGCCGACGTGCCCGGCGCCCCGGCCTACGGCGTCGCCCTGCTGTCGCGGTACCCGGTGACCGAGTGGCGCGTGGTGCCGCTGCCGCGCCTGCCCCGCGACGTGCCGCTGGTGGTGGGCAGGCCCCGCCGGCTCGTCGTGGTCCGCGACGAGCCCCGGACCGCGCTGCTCGCCCGCGTCGCCGGCCCGCACGGCCCGGTGGCCGTCGTCACCACGCACCTGTCGTTCATCCCGGGCTGGAACCTCGTCCAGCTGCGCCACCTCGCACGGACGCTGCGCGACGAGGAGGCGCTCGTCGTCACCGGCGACCTCAACCTCGGCGTGCGCCGCGCCCGGCTCGGCAGCGGGCTGCACGGGCTCGCCCACGGCCGGACGTTCCCCGCCGACGCCCCGCGCCGCCAGATCGACCACCTGCTCGGACGCGGCGTCGTCGCCTCCGCGCCGCGCGTGCACCACCCGCCGCTCTCCGATCACCGCGCGCTCTCGGCGACGGTGGTGCCGGCGGAGTAGGGCGTCACCGGGGACCGGTGCGGCGCGCGGACCATCGCGACGGCGAGGCCCACGGTGGCGACCGCCTCGAACAGCTCGACCTGCAGGCCCGTGAGCACCGGGGCCTCGGGCAGCGGCACGAGCACGCCGAGCGCGGAGAGCACGAAGGCGACGCCGATCCAGCGCGGCACGTGCCCGTGCACGAGCAGCGCGACGCCGACGAGCAGCACGCCGGCCACGAACACGAGGCCGCCGACCGTCTGCAGCGTCACGAAGGACGGGGCGGCGAGGATCGAGCCGTCGGCCGGCACGAGGTCGGGCCGGGTGCCGACGATCTCGCGGGCGACGAAGCCCTCGACGACCAGGTGCGACTGCGCCGAGAGCGCGTTGCCGATCATGTAGAGCCCGAAGCCGACGAGCCCGAGCAGCCCGACGCGCGGGGCGAGCCAGGCGTACGCGGCGGGCAGCCCGAGCATGAGCAGCACCGCGCCGCCGTAGAGCAGCAGGTACGCGGGTGGCCCGCCCTCCGCGGTCATCGACGCCACGGAGTGCGACCGGCCGTCGACCACCGGGTGCAGCACGCCGCCCGCGAGCCCGGCGAGGCCCGACGCGGCGAGCGCGGTCGCGCCGAGGGTGTGGACGAGACGGCGGGTGACGATCACGGGAGGCTCCCTGGCTCCGAGGAGACCCGGCCGGTCTCCTGTCGTCCGGGAGCGTCACCGTCCGGACTTGTAGACGGCTTGCAGGTCGCCGTGCAGGGCCGCGGTCTCCGCCAGCCACCGGGGCGCGCCGATCCGGCGGGCGAGGTCCGCGGCCCGGTCGAGGGCAGCGGCGGCCGCCCGGGGCTCGCCGGCGGCGATCGCGGCGCGGGCGAGCACGAGGTCGACCGGGGCGAGCACGAGCTGGCCGTTGACGGTGTGCACGAGACGCCCGCGCCACGGGGCGAGGTCGGCGCGCGTGCGGCGCAGGACCTCCTCGTCGCCCAGGCGGGCGGCGGCCAGGCACTGCAGCGCGGTCTCGAGCAGCCACGTCCCCTCGCGCGGCAGCGGGGGCAGCGGCCATCCCGACCGCGCGCGCTCCTCCTGCCCCGCGTCGAGGCGGGCGTGGACGAGCAGCACGGCGACCAGCGCCGGGTCCCGCGCGGCGATCTCCTCGAGCTCGCCGAGCATCGGTGACGCGTCGCCCCCGGCGGCGGCGAGCGTGGTCATCGCCCAGGCGCGGATGACGCGACCGTTGGGGTCGCCCGTGGCCGCGAGGCGGGTGGTGAGGTCGTCGAACGCCGCCCACGCGGCCTCGGTGCTCCCGGCGACGAGGTCGAGGGTGGCCTCGAACAGGGCCACCGAGAGGAGCAGGACCGGGAGCTGGCCACCGGTGGCGACGGCGGCCGCGTCGTCGAGGTGGCGCCGGGCCTCGTCGAGCGCGCCGCGGCCGACCGCCTCGGCCGAGAGCACGAGGTGGGCGAGCGACCGGTGCTCTGGCAGGCCCGCGCGGGCGGCGAGCGCGAGCATCTCCTCGCCGGTGCGGCGGTGGTGGTCGGGGTCGGGCACGGCGAACGTGTGCAGGTACTCGACGTTCAGCGCGCGGCACAGCAGGCGCGCGTCACCGATCTCCCGGGCGATCGCGAGCGCCTCCACCGCGGCGGGCCGGCCGGTCTCGAGGAGCCAGGGCTCGCACTCGTGGGCGAGGGCGAGCAGGAGGTCGACGCGCAGCGCGCGGTCGGCGGGGTCGACGGTCGCGAGGAGCTCCTGCAGGCGCGCGACGGCCGGCCCGTTGTCCTCGTCGCTGGGCCGGGTGCTCCAGAGCGTCGTCACGTCCCAGCGCCACGCCCGGGCCTCGAGGGCGAGGTCGCCGAGGGCCTGCGCTGCCGCGACGGCCCGGGCGCGCTCGGCGCGCGCGGCCAGGAGGTCCCCGCTCGCCGCGAGGGCCCCGACCAGCTCGCCCTGCGCGTCGACCCGGCTCTCCGGGGTGCCGGCGCCGAGGTCGTGGGCGCGCAGGACCGCCCGCCACCAGCGCACGGCGTCGTCGACGGCGCCGGCCTCCCGGGCGTCGCGGGCGCCGGCCCGCAGGTGGGGCAGGGCCCGCGCGGCCGTCGCCGCCGACAGGGCGACCTCGGCGTGGTGGGCGAGGGCGTGGACGCGGTCGGGGTGCTCGCGCTCGAGGACGTCGAGCAGCGCCAGGTGCATCCGGGCGCGGCGCAGCGGCGGGGTGCGCTCGGCGAACGTGTCCCGGATCAGCGCGTGGGCGAACCGCAGCCCGGTGTCGGGGCGCTCGACGAGCAGACCGGCGACGACGCCGGTGTCGAGGTCGTCGAGCAGGTCGTCGTCGTCCAGCCCGCCGCGCAGGGGGTCGACGGCGAGCAGCAGGTCGACGTCGACGTCGCGGCCGAGCACCGCGGCCCGGGTCAGCGTCGCCACGGCGCGCGCCGGGAGGCGCTCGACCCGGCGGTCGATCAGCTCCCGGACCCCGGCGGGCACCCCGCGCGCGGCGACCTCGACGCCCTCGGACGCCACGAGCCGCCCGAGCTGGCCGAGGAACAGGGCGTGGCCCGCCGCCCGCTCCACGAGCGCGCGCCAGATGTTCTCGGGGAGCTCACGGCCGGCGACCCGGCGCAGCAGCGTGCGCGCCGAGACCTCGTCGAGGCCGCCGAGGTGGACCCGGTCCGCGGTCCGGCCGGCGAGCAGGGCGAGGGTGCGGGCGAGGTCCTCGGACACCTCGTCGTCGCGGAAGCTCGCGAGCACGAGCACCGGGTCGGTCGACGTCGTCACCAGGTGGCGCAGGACCTGCAGCGTCTCGCCGTCGGCGCGGTGGACGTCCTCGGCGACGAGCACCGCGAGCCCGTCGGCGCGGACCGCGTCGAGCGCCGCCGCGAGCTCCCCGGTCAGCGTGAACGCGTCGCGCGCCGCGGGCGGGGCGCCGGTGTGGCGGGTCAGGAGGTCGCGCCACGCCCAGCCGGGCGGGGCGCCGTCGACCTCCGAGCACTGGGCCCGCAGCACCCCGAACCCGGCGAGCTCCCCGGCCACCTGCTCGAGCAGCGCCGACTTGCCGCTCCCCGCCGCGCCCTCGACCCACAGGACCGCGGCTCCCCGCCCGCCGGCCGTCGCCCGCACCGCCCGGTGCAACCGCGCCCGCTCCCCGGCGCGCCCGAGGAACCCCGCCCCGGCTGCAGCGAACGTGGCGTTCGCTGCTTCTCCGCGCGCGTCGTCCCCGGTCGCGTCGGCCTCGCGCGGGGGTGGCGTGCCCCGGGTGGCAGCGACCGTGGCGTTCGCTGCGTCCAGGCGCCCGAACTCCCCGGTCGCGCGCGCGCACGGCGATCCCACGTCCCCCGCGAGGACCGCGGACTCGGCCGCGCGGAGATCCGCGCCCGGGTCCACGCCCAGCTCGTCGACGAGGCGGTCGCGGGTGGCCCGGACGACGGCGAGCGCGTCGCCCTGGCGTCCCGCCGCCGCGAGCGTGCGGGCGAGCACGGCGGCGGTCCGCTCGCGCAGCGGGTCGCCGCGCAGGACGGCCTCGAGGTCGGCGAGCGCGTCGTCGGGGCGTCCCACCGCGATCGCGGCGGCGCCGGCGAGCTCGGCGGCCGACGCCCGGGTCGCGATCAGCCGGTCGACCTCGGCGCCCGCCCACGGCTGGTCCGCCGACGCCGCGTAGGGCGGGCCGGCCCAGAGCGCCCGGGCGTCCGCGAGCAGCGCGAGGGCGCGCTCCGGCTCCCCGGACTCGCGTGCCCCCGCGACGAGCGCGACGTAGTGCCAGGCGTCGACGGCCTCGGCGGGCAGGTCCAGCCGGTAGCCGGGGGCCGCGCTGACGAGGACCCGCGCGGGGCGGCGGGGCCCGCGGTCGGGCTCGAGGACCCGCCGCAGGTGGGAGACGTAGGCCTGGAGCGCGCCGATCGCCCGCGGCGGCGGCTCGCCGGCCCACAGGTCCTCGACGAACCGGTCGGTGGGCACCACGGCGCCGTTCGCCGCGACGAGCAGCGCGAGGACCGCCCGCTGGCGGGGCCCGCCGAGGTCGAGGCGCCGGCCGTCGAGGTGCGCGCGCACCTCGCCCAGCACCCCGATCTCGAGCACGCGATCAGCGTACGGAGATCGCGCGGGGTGATCAGGCCGGGCTGACCCGCTCCCGGCCACGACCCGGCAGCCAGCGTCCGTCCTCACCGCCCGGGGTGCCCGACGTCGTCACGACGCCGGACACCCCGGGCGGGCTGGGGAGCGGACCTGGTCTCGGGCGGCGGCAGCGTCAGCTGCAGCCGCTGGTGGAGCCGCAGCCCTCGCAGACGTAGCAGGAGCCCGCGGGGCGCATCTTCGTGCCGCAGGTCAGGCACAGCGGCGCGTCGGCCGCCTTGCCCTGCTGCAGCTCGAGCAGCTCGGTGGAGCTGCCGACCGACACGTCGGCCTTGCGCTGCGCCGGGTTCTCGCCCGACTCGGGCACGGCCACGTCGATCGAGGTCCGCAGCGACTCGACGTCGGCGGGCTCGGCCGGCGCCGCCGGGGCGGCGGGCGCCCCGGTGCCGTAGTCGGTGGCCGCGACCTGGGCCGAGCGCTCGTCCGCGGAGAAGATGCCCAGCTGGGCGCGCTTCTCGTAGGGCAGGTGGTCGAGCGCGATGCGGCGGAACAGGTAGTCGACCACGCTGGTGGCCATGCGGACGTCGGGGTCGTCGGTCATGCCCGCCGGCTCGAAGCGCATGTTGACGAACTTGGAGACGTAGGTCTCCAGCGGCACGCCGTACTGCAGCGCGATCGAGATGGCCATCGAGAAGGCGTCCATGACGCCGGCCAGCGTCGAGCCCTGCTTCGACATCTTGACGAAGATCTCGCCGAGGCCGTCGTCGGGGTACGAGCCCGCCGTCATGTAGCCCTCGGCGCCCGCGACGGCGAACGACACCGTCTCGCTCGGGCGCTTCTTCGGCAGGCGCTTGCGGACCGGGCGCTGCTCGACGACCGCGGGCGCGGCCTCGGTGGTCTTCTCCGCGGCGTTCTTCTTGCCGGTGGACAGCGGCTGCCCGACCTTGCAGTTGTCGCGGTAGATCGCGAGCGCCTTGAGCCCCATCTTCCAGGACTCGAAGTAGATCTCCTCGACGTCCTCGACGCTGGCCTGCTCGGGCATGTTGACGGTCTTGGAGATGGCGCCGGAGATGAACGGCTGGACCGCGGCCATCATCCGCACGTGGCCCATCGGTGCGATCGAGCGCTGGCCCATCGCGCAGTCGAACACCTCGTAGTGCTCGGGACGCAGGCCCGGGGCGTCGATGACGTGGCCGTGCTCGGCGATGTACTCGACGATCGCCTCGCTCTGCTCGGCCTGGTAGCCGAGGAGGTCGAGCGCGCGCGGGATGGTCTGGTTGACGATCTGCATCGAGCCGCCGCCGACCAGCTTCTTGAACTTGACCAGCGAGAAGTCCGGCTCCACCCCGGTGGTGTCGCAGTCCATCATGAAGCCGATGGTGCCGGTGGGGGCGAGCACGCTGGCCTGGGCGTTGCGCCAGCCGTTCTTCGCCCCGACCTCGAGGCCGGTCTGCCACTGCGCGGTGGCGGCGTCGCGGACGCGGGCGTCCTCGCGGTGCATCGTGCGGATGGCGTCGTTGGCCGCGGCGTGCTTGCGCATGACCCGGCGGTGGGCGTCGGCGTTGCGGGCGTAGCCGTCGTAGGGGGCCACCGCGCCGGCGAGCTCGGCGGAGCGGCGGTAGGCCGTGCCGGTCATCAGCGAGGTGATCGACGCCGCCAGCGCGCGGCCGCCCTCGGAGTCGTACGCGCGGCCCGTCGCCATGAGCAGCGCGCCGAGGTTGGCGTAGCCGATGCCGAGCTGGCGGAAGGCGCGCGTGGTGTCGCCGATCGCCTCCGTCGGGAAGTCGGCGAAGCAGATCGAGATGTCCATCGCGGTGATGACCAGCTCGACCGAGCGCACGAAGTCGTCGACGCGGAAGGTGTTGTCGTCGTCGAGGAACTTCATGAGGTTCAGCGACGCGAGGTTGCAGCTGGAGTTGTCCAGGTGCAGGTACTCCGAGCACGGGTTGGACGCCGTGATGCGCCCGGACTCCGGCGAGGTGTGCCAGTCGTTGATCGTGTCGTCGTACTGCAGGCCCGGGTCGGCGCACTCCCAGGCGGCCTCGGCCATGCTGCGGAACAGCGACTTGGCGTCGACGGTGTCGATGACCTCGTTGGTCATCCGCGCGCGCAGGCCGAACTCGCCGCCCGACTGCACCGCGCGCATGAACTCGTCGGAGACCCGGACCGAGTTGTTGGCGTTCTGGTACTGCACCGAGGCGATGTCGGAGCCGCCGAGGTCCATGTCGAACCCGGCGTCGCGCAGCACGCGGATCTTGCGCTCCTCGTCGCGCTTGGTGGCGACGAACTCGGCGACGTCGGGGTGGTCGACGTCGAGGACGACCATCTTGGCCGCGCGGCGCGTGGCCCCGCCGGACTTGATGGTGCCGGCCGAGGCGTCGGCGCCACGCATGAACGAGACCGGCCCGGAGGCGGTGCCGCCCGAGGACAGCAGCTCCTTCGACGAGCGGATGCGCGAGAGGTTCAGGCCGGCGCCGGAGCCGCCCTTGAAGATCAGCCCCTCCTCGCGGTACCAGTTGAGGATCGACTCCATCGTGTCGTCGACCGAGAGGATGAAGCAGGCGCTGACCTGCTGCGGCGAGGTGGTGCCGACGTTGAACCAGACCGGCGAGTTGAAGCTGAAGTACTGGTGCAGCAGCATCCAGGTCAGCTCGTGGGAGAAGACCTCCGCGTCCTCGGGGGTCGCGAAGTAGCCGTGCCGCGTGCCCGCCGCGGTGTAGGTGCCCACCACGCGGTCGATGAGCTGGCGCAGGCTCGACTCGCGCGCCTCGGTGCCCAGGGCGCCGCGGAAGTACTTGCTGGTGACGATGTTGACGGCGTTGACCGACCAGGCCTGCGGGAACTCGACGCCACGCTGCTCGAAGTTGATCGAGCCGTCGCGCCAGTTCGTCATCACCACGTCACGGCGTTCCCACACGACGTCGTCGTAGGGGTGGACCCCCGCGGTGGTGTGGACACGCTCGATGGTCAGACCCCGCCGCGGCGCGGCGGTTCCCGACTCCTCGGACGTGGTGCCGACGGTCTCCGTCATCGGTGCCATCCCTCTGTTCGTCGCTCGCGACGGTCCGGCGGCGCTTCCCCACGCTCCGACCCGTCGCTGTCTCTCACCGACACTGTGTGTCCCCGACCGTCAGTCCCCGGCCCGTGCCGCCGGCACGTCCCGCACGTCCGATCCCGGCTCCCCCGCAGTGTCGTCCCGACCCCCGACATCCCCGTCCGGCGCGGCGGCGCGCAGGTCGGCGATCTCGGCCTCGAAGTCGGCCACGGAGGAGAAGTTCCGGTAGACGCTGGCGAAGCGCAGGTACGCCACCTCGTCGAGCTCGCGCAGCGGCCCCAGGATGGCCATGCCGACCTCCTGGCTGGGCACCTCGGCGGTGCCCGCGCCCCGGATCGTCTCCTCGACCCGGTGGGCCAGCTGGGCCAGGGCGTCGGTGTCGACCGGACGCCCCTGGCAGGCCCGGGCCACCCCGCGCACGACCTTGTCGCGGCTGAACGGCTCGGTGACCCCGCTGCGCTTGACCACGGCGAGCACCGGTTCCTCGACGGTGGTGAAGCGCTTGCCGCACGACGAGCACGACCGGCGTCGCCGGATCGCCTGCCCCTCGTCGGCCTCGCGCGAGTCGACGACCCGGGAGTCGGTGTGCCGGCAGAACGGACACCGCATGTCGACTCCCCCTCCCGCGTCGCGGCCCCCTCGGCGGAGTTGTCCCCAACCCCCGTGATCGCGGACCCGGATTCCCGCCGTCCTGGGGACGGACCTGGGGATCGCCGGGCCCGACCCGTGGATCGAGCGCCCCCGCCGGTGGAGCACCACCGTTGTCCCGGTGGAAGACCCTGTGGAAGGACCTTCACCAGTGTGCACAAGCTGTGGACTAACTACACCAGTGTAACCACTAGATGTTGGGGTGGGACGGTAGCGACGCGCCGACGTCCGATGCAACTCCCCAGCCACCCACTCGTCGCCCGGGCGCCGAGCGGACGTCGCCCGAGGATCAGCGGGCCGGGCTGTCGATCAGCGGGGCGTGCGGTGCCCGAGTGGGTGTCCCGATCGCGCACGAGCCGTCCGGATCACCCCGCGGCGGGCACCACGAGCGGGCGACCGGCGGCGACGGCGGAGCCGTCGAGGCCGTTGAGCTCGCGGATCCGGGTGACGACGGCCCCGGTGTCGGCGCCGGGGGCGACACGGCCGGCGACGTCGGTGAGCGACTCCCCCGCACCCACGACCGCCACCGTGGTGCCCGTCGGGGCCGGCCCGGCCGGGGCCCCGGACGGCACGACGAGGCCGAGGAGCACGCCGACCAGCGCGCCCAGCAGGACACCGAGGACCGCGACCGCGGCGACCCGGCGCCGGCGCAGGACGACCGGCGTGACCTCGGCGGCGATCCGCTCGCGGGGCGCCGTCGCCCCTCCCCCGGCGACCCGCGGGCGCACCGGAGGGAGCGCCGCCGGCGCGCGCCGTCCGGCCGGGCGGACGGGCCCGCGCGCGTCCTCGGGGCGCGCCGGGCGCGAGCCCGCGGGCTGCGGGCGCGCGGCCGGGCGGGCGAGCGGCGTCGGCGTCACACCTCCGGGCGACGCCTCCTCGGCACGCGGCGCGGGCACGCGGCCCGCCGTCTCGGCGTCGCAGCGGCCCAGCGGACCGGTCGTCCCCACGGACATGTCGACCTCCTCGCATCGCACACGCGTTCGATCGAACGCGTGTGCGATGTCTAGCATCGACCCCCGACAACGTCGACGGATCGCCCGGCGTGTCGTTCGAACACGTGTTTGATCCCGTCGGTGCACGGCGCTACTTTCGCCGTCGAACCCCCCGCCACCTGCGCGGGGCGCGGCACCCCCGCCGGGCGCCGCGGACGACGTCGGAAAGGACACGGCCATGGCACGCACGCCCCAAGGCCCGGACGGCCCCGAGGAGTCGGGGGCACGGCCAGCGGTGGCCGAGGTGGCCGACGCGGTCGTGCCGGCCCGGGTCCACCCCTTCCCCGAGCCCGCGGACGCCGACGCGTCGCCCGGCCTCACGCCGCGCCAGCGCAAGGTCCTCGAGGTCATCCGCGACCACGTCGAGCGCAACGGCTACCCGCCGAGCGTGCGCGAGATCGGCGACGCGGTCGGGCTGACGTCCACGTCCTCGGTGGCCCACCAGATGCGCACCCTCGAGAAGAAGGGCTACCTGCGCCGCGACCCCAACCGGCCGCGCGCGCTCGACGTCCGCCTCCCCGAGGAGCTCGAGGGCGCCGGCGCCGAGCCCGCCGTGCACACCGAGGAGATCCGCGCCGACCGGCCCGCGCCGACCTTCGTGCCGGTCGTCGGCCGCATCGCCGCCGGTGGCCCGATCCTCGCCGAGCAGGCCGTCGAGGACGTCTTCCCCCTGCCCCGCGAGCTCGTCGGCGAGGGGTCGCTGTTCCTCCTCAGCGTCGTCGGCGACTCGATGATCGACGCCGCCATCACCGACGGCGACTGGGTGGTCGTCCGCCAGCAGCCCGTCGCCGACAACGGCGAGATCGTCGCGGCGATGATCGACGGCGAGGCCACGGTGAAGACGTACCGGCGCAAGGACGGCCACATCTGGCTGATGCCCCACAACGACGACTTCGAGCCGATCCCGGGCGACGAGGCCACGGTGCTCGGCAAGGTCGTCGCGGTGCTGCGCCGGCTGTAGCGGACGGGGCCCTCCTCCACGGCTTGCCGTCGGAGGGCGCCCGACCTATCGTCCAGGTCATCTGATGACCTGAGGAGTGTTGTGCGGGCCGTACGCCGTGGCGGGCTGGTGGAGCAGGTGATCGACGCGCTCACCGCGCCGATCGAGAGCGGGGAGTGGCCGCCCGGGCACCGGTTGCCGGCGGTCACCGATCTCGCCGCGGAGCTGGAGGTCGGCCGGTCGACGGTGCGCGAGGCCGTGCAGGCGCTGGCGCACCGCGGGCTGCTCGAGGTGGCCCAGGGCCGCGGGACGTTCGTCGCCGAGTACCCGGGCGCCGGGACGTGGACGTTGACGCTGCGGCGCACCGAGGCGCTCGACGTCTACGAGGCGCGGCGCGGTCCGGAGATCGAGGCCGCCCGCCTCGCCGCGCTGCGCCGCACCGACGACGACCTCGTCGCCATCGCGGCCGCGATCGCCGACCGGCGCACGGCCCGCACCTGCGGGGCGGTCGGCGAGTGGGCCGCCGCCGACCTCGCGCTGCACCGCGCCGTCGTGACCGCGACCCACAACCCCGTCCTCGGCCGGATCTTCGACGCCCTCGCCGACGGCGTCCACGACTCGTTCACCCACACCAGCGCCGACCCCGGCTCCGGCGTCGACACCGCCGCCGAGCACGACGCGCTCGTGGACGCGATCGCGCGCCGGGACCCCGAGGCGGCCGCCGCCGCGACCCGCGGCTACCTCGACGCCTGCGAGGGCGAGCTCCGCGGGCTGCTGGGCGGGACGGCGTGAGCGGTCGCCGCCGGGCCCTCGGGCTCGCCGTCGAGCACGGGGTCGACGACCTCTACCAGGGCGCGGTCCCGGCGCTCGTGCCCGCGCTCGTCGCCGTCCGCGGCTGGGACCTCACCCGCGCCGGCGGCATCGTGCTGGCCGCGACCGTGCTGTCCTCGCTGGCCCAGCCGCTCTTCGGCCTCGTCACCGACCGCCGGCGGATGCCGCGCCTGCGCATCCTCGGGATGCTCCTCGCGGCCGCCGGCGTCGGGGCCGTCGGGCTCACCGACTCCTACCTCGCGACCTGGTGCGCCGTCCTGCTCTCCGGTCTCGGCATCGCGGCCTACCACCCGGAGGCGGCGCGGGCGGTGCACGCGACCGGCACCGGCGACCGCGGGATGGGCTGGTTCACCGTCGGCGGGCTGGCCGGGTTCGCGGCCGGGCCCGCGGCGGTCGGGCTCGTGGTCGGCGGGCTGGGGCTCGCCGCGACGCCCCTGCTCGCGGTGCCCGCGGTCGTCGCGGCGATGCTGGGGCTGCTCCCCCGCCGGCGTCCCGGGCCGGTCACCACGTCCTCCGAGCCGCCCGTGCTCGAGGGACGCGAGGACTGGCGGCGCTTCGGGTGGCTGACGGGCGTGGTCGTCACCCGCTCGATCGCGTTCTACGGCCTGAGCGCCTTCCTCGCCGTGCACCTCACGATGCGTTTCGGGTTCGGCCCGGGGCTGGCCGCGACGACGCTGGGGATCTTCACCGGTGCCGGCGCGGTGGCCACCGTCGCGAGCAGCGCGCTGACCCGGCGCTGGGGGCGGACGGCGGTCCTGCGCTGGTCCTACGTCGCCGCCGTGCCGCTGCTCGCGGCCACGCTGGTCGCGCCCTCGCCCGTCCTCGCGCTCGCCGCCACCGGGCTGCTCGGGGCGGCGCTCGGCGTGCCCGTCCCCGTGCACACCACGCTCGGCCAGGCCTACCTGCCGCGGCACCTCGGCCTCGCGGCATCCGTGACGCTCGGGCTCGCGGTCAGCGCCGGCGGGCTCGCCTCCCCCGCCCTCGGCGCACTCGCCGACCACCGGGGCACCACGGTCGCGCTGGCGGTGCTCATCGCCGGCCCGGTGCTCGCGGCGGTGCTGACGCTGGCGCTGCGGGACCCCGCCGATCCGGCGGCGCGAACGGGGACTCCGGACGCGTAGAAGCAGCGAACGGCCCGTTCGTTGCGTCCGCCTCGGGACCGCGGCGCTCGCGCACCCACGCCCGGACGCCGACCGTGACGACGACGGCGCCGACCACCAGCACCGCGACCGGGATGCCGAGGCCCCAGAACCGTTCGGCCGCGCCGCCCCGGGACGCGACGAGCCCGCCGAGGAGCACCAGGGGGACGAGCAGCACGGGGAGCGCGCGGTGCAGGGCCGGTTCCATCGCCCGAGCCTGACCCGGCGCGCCGGCCCGCACCATGCGCGATCCCGAGAGCCGGCCTCCGTCTCAGGCAGAGGCAGCGTGGCGGAGGTGCTCGGCGAGCTCGTCGACGCCGGGTCCCGGGCGGGCGCCGCGGCGCAGGACCAGGGTGCGACGCGCGAACGGCTCGGCCAGCTCGCACACCGCGAGGCCCCGGTCCGGGTCGACGACGTGGCGCGGGACGACCGCGAGCCCTACGCCGGCCGCGGCCAGGTCGACGACGGTGCCGAGGTCCACGGCGCGTCCGCGGTAGCGGGGCACCGGGGCGTGCTCGCCGAGGTTGGCCTCGAGGGTCTGCGCGAGCGGCGCGTCGGGCTCGAGACCGACCAGCGGGTGCTCGGCGGCCTCGGCGAAGGTCATGGCCTCGCGCCCCGCGGGGGCGCCGCCGGGCGGACCGACCACGACCAGCGAGTCGTCGGTCAGACGGTCCGCGGCGCTCGGCGGGTCGTCGCGGGCGTCGACGACGACCACCCCGAGGTCGGCCTCCCCGTCGGCGAGCATCCGGACGGTGTCGGCGCTGCGACGCTCGCGGGTGACGACGTCGACGTCCGGGTGGGCGACGAGGAAGCCCACGAGCGCGCGGGGCACCAGCCGGCGCATCGCCGAGCTCCCCGCGAGCAGGGTCACCGGGGTGCCCGCCGGCCGCCGGTACCCCGCGACCGCGCCCTCGAGACGCCCGAGGTCGTCGAGCACCTCCCCGGCGTGACGCGCGAGGGCGCTGCCCGCCGGGGTCGGGCGCACCCCGCGGCGCCCGCGCACGAGCAGCTCGACGCCGGCGTGGTGCTCGAGCGCCCGGACGCGCGCGCTGGCCGACGGGAGGCTCAGGTGCAGGCGCGCCGCCCCCGCGGTGATCGACCCCTCGGTGACGACCGCCCGGAAGAGCCGCAGGTCGAGCAGGTCGTAGCGCACGTGACGCAGCCTACGGCCGCGACGCAGGCAGAAACCGATGATCAACGAGGACTTCGGGCGCGTAGAAGCAGCGAACCGCCCGTTCGCTGCGGGAGGCTCGAGGCGCGTCAGCCCCGGCGCCGGCGCACCACCGCGACGACGGCCACGAGCGCGAACACGCCCGCCGCGACAGCGAGGACCACGCCGATGCTGGCGAGCGGCTCCGGGAGGCCGGCGCGGTCGGCCACCGGGGCGGCCGAGGGCGTCGCCGGCGGAGCGTCGACCACCAGCCCCGTCGCCCCGGGCACGGCGTGCAGCGGCGCCGGCGGCCCGTCCTCCGGCGTCTCGCCGGTCGAGAGCAGCGTCCCGTCCGGCGCGAAGGCCAGGGCCTCGCCCTGCACCTCGTTCGGGAGGGGCACCCGCACCGGCGTCGCGCGCAGGGCCGCGACGACGTCGTCGGCGGTCGCGGTGCCGCCCGGCGCCGGGTAGAGCCAGGCGTCGGCGTAGGTGCGGAGCGCGACGACGCGGCCGTCGGCGGAGATCGCGCCGCCGGTGTACGCGCCCGCGCCCAGGGACGTGATCGCCTCGCCGGGCACGACGACCTCGCCGGCCCGCCGCAGCGTCCCCCGTCCCCCGCCGCCCACGGGCGAGTCGGCGACGTAGACCCCGCTGCGCCCGCTGAGGTCCTTGGTGACGATCACCGGCCGGTCGTCGCCGGGCATCAGCAGCGACTCGGCGTCGTGGGCGCCGTCGGGGTAGGTCAGGCGGGTGATCGTCTCGTCGCCCCCGGGATCGATCCGGAGGACGGCCACCGTGCTGCGCTTCCGGTCGTTGTCGCCGATGTCGGCGAGCCACAGCGTGCCGTCGGCGCCGCGGGCGAGGTCCTCGACGTCGCGACCCTGGTCGGGCACCTCGATCTCGCCCACCACCGCGCACGTGTCGTCGAGCCGGTACACGGTGCTCGGGTTGCCGCTGTCGTTGACGACCTCGACGGCGCCGTCGGCCGCCACGACCAGCCCCGACGTCTCGGCGAGCCGCGGGTCGTCGAGGGTGCAGCGCACGTCCGGGTCGGCCCACGCGACGCCGGGAGCAGTCAGCCCGGCCAGGACCAGCAGGACCAGCGCGAGGACTCTCAGGGCACCCGCGCCGGATCCACGGCCGCCGCGCGCAGCGACGCCGCGAGCTCCTCCGAGACGCGGGCGTGCAGCACCGTGCCCTCGGGGGTGTGGCGCTCGGCGAGCACCTCGCCCTCGCCGTGGGCGCGGGCGACGAGGGCGCCCTCGGTGTAGGGCAGCAGCACCTCGAGCTCGACGTCGGGGTGCGGCAGCTCCTCGGCGAGGCGGGCCGTGAGCCGGTTCAGCCCCTCGCCCGTCTGCGCCGACACGAACACCGCGCCGGGCAGCGCCCCGCGCAGCTCCGCGAGCGCCATCGGCTCGGCGGCGTCGACCTTGTTGACGACGAGGAGCTCCGGCGGCGCCGGCGCGTCGAGGTCGGCGATGACCTCGCGCACCGCGGCGATCTGGTCCTGCGCGGACGGGTCGGAGCCGTCGACGACGTGGACCAGCAGGTCGGCCTCGGCGACCTCCTCCAGCGTCGAGCGGAACGCGTCGACGAGCTGGTGGGGCAGGTGGCGCACGAACCCGACGGTGTCGGTGAGCGTGACCTCGCGCCCGTCCTCGGTCTCCCAGCGCCGCGTGGTCGGGTCGAGGGTCGCGAACAGCGCGTCCTGGACCAGCACCCCGGCGTCGGTGATCGCGTTGAGCAGGCTCGACTTGCCGGCGTTGGTGTAGCCGGCGATCGCCACCGAGGGCACGGCGTTGCGCCGGCGCCCGCCGCGCTTGGTGTCGCGGACGGTCGACATCGCCTCGATCTCGCCGCGCAGCTTGGAGATGCGCCGGTGGATGCGGCGGCGGTCGGTCTCGAGCTTCGTCTCACCCGGACCGCGGGTGCCGACGCCGCCGCCGCCCGCCCCGCCACCACCGCCGGCGCCGCCGCCCTGCCGGGACAGCGACTCGCCCCAGCCGCGCAGGCGGGGCAGGAAGTAGCGGAGCTGGGCCAGCTCGACCTGCGCCTTGCCCTCCCGCGAGCGCGCGTGCTGGGCGAAGATGTCGAGGATCAGCGCGGTCCGGTCGACGACCTTGACCTTGAGCTTCTCCTCCAGGTTGCGCAGCTGGCCGGGCGAGAGCTCGCCGTCGCAGATGACGGTGTCGGCGCCGGTGGCCTGCACCGTCTCGCGCAGCTCGATCACCTTGCCGGAGCCGACGAACGTGCCGGGGTCGGGCGTCTGGCGGCGCTGGATGAGGCCGTCGAGCACCTCGGATCCCGCGGTCTCGGCGAGGCGCGCCAGCTCGACCAGCGACGCCTCGGCCTCCCGGGAAGTGCCCTCGGTCCAGACGCCGATCAGCACGACGCGCTCGAGGCGCAGCTGCCGGTACTCGACCTCGGTGACGTCGGTGAGCTCGGTGGACGACCCGGTGAGGCCGGGGACCCGTCGCAGCGACGTGCGCTCCTCGAGGTCGAGGGCGCCACCGGTGGGCTCGTCCGCCGGCTCGACGAGGTCGTCCGGGGCGGCGGCCCGGGGGTCGAGGCGGATGCTGCTCGAGCGCCGCGTGGAGCGGGCGGGGCTCGAGGGTCGGGGGTCCTGCGGTGCGGGTTCTGTCATGTTGCCGTCCATGGTTCCACGAGGGGCAACGCGAAAACCACCTCAGACACCCGCCGGGACCGCCGCTCCCCACGTGCCGTGGGCGACGAGCTCGGCCGGGCCGGTCAGCGTCGTCGTCGCGCCGTCGACGCCGACGAGCAGCGTGCCGCCGGGCGTGTGGACGGTGACGGTGCCCGTGTGCCGGCCGGCGGCGTCGAGGGCGGCGACCGCCCCGGCGACCGTGCCCGTGCCGCACGAGCGGGTCTCGCCCGAGCCGCGCTCGTGCACGCGCAGGCGCACCGCGCCGTCGGCGAGCGGCGTGAGGACCTCGACGTTCACCCCGTGGGGGAAGAGCGTTCGGTCGTAGGCGGGCGGCGCGGCGAGGTCGAGGGCGTCGAGCGGGGTGCCGGTGACGCAGGCCAGGTGGGGGTTGCCGACGTCGACGGCGACGCCGGTGAGCTCGACCCCGTCGACGACGGTCGTCGACGCGGGCCCGAGCACGGAGGGGCCCATGTCGACGGTGACCGGGCCGGTGCGGTCGACCGTGACCCAACGCGTGCCCGCGCGCGTGGCGACCGGGTGGGTGCCGGGCGCGACGAGGCCGGCGTCGAGCAGGTAGCGCGCGAAGACGCGCACGCCGTTGCCGCACATCTCGGCGAGCGAGCCGTCGCCGTTGCGGTAGTCCATGAACCAGGTGGCCTCGGTGCCGTCGACCCCCGCCGCGACCGCGACCGGCGCGTCGGTGCGCACGACGCGCAGCACCCCGTCGGCGCCGATGCCGCGCCGCCGGTGGCAGAGCGCGCGGACCAGGTGGCCGTCGTCGGTGTCCAGGTCGATCGAGCCGTCGGGGTCGGGGAGCACCACGAAGTCGTTCTCGGTGCCGTGTCCCTTGACGAACTCCACGTCGTCCAGCCTAACGACGCCCGCCGGTCCTGCGTCCGCTGCACAAGTTCGTGACGTGCAAAACACCTCGACGCGCAAAACTGCAGACACTGCAAGATCGGCGTACCGTCGATGACGTGACCACGGGACTGCGCGAGCGCAAGAAGCTCCGGACGCGGCGGGCGCTCGGAGCCGCCGCCCTCGAGCTCGCGGTGACCCACGGGCTGGCCGAGATGACGGTCGAGCAGATCGCCGACGCCGCCGACGTGTCGCCGCGCACCTTCTTCAACTACTTCTCGTCGAAGGAGGAGGCGGTCGTCGCCGCGGACGTCGAGCGCGCCCGCGACTCGGCCGAGCGCCTGGCCGAGCGCCCGCTCGACGAGCCGGTGCTCGACTCGGTCCGCGCGGTGATGCACGAGATGGTCGGCGACGCCCCGCGCTCGCGGGAGTGGATCGCCCAGGTCCGGCTGGTGAAGTCCGAGCCGTCGCTCGTGCCCCAGCAGCTCGCGGCCTACGCCGCCGCCGAGGCGCACCTCACCGCGGTCATCGCCGAGCGCACCGGCCTCGGCGCCCAGGACCTCTACCCGGCGGTCACCGCCGCCGCCGTCATGTCCGCGATGCGCGTCGCCACCACGCGGTGGCTCGAGTCCGACGAGCACGGCGACCTCGTCGGCGTCGTCGACCGGGTGATCGACCTGCTCGCCGTGGGTCTCCAGTCACCGCCCTCGCGCGCGCCCTGAGCCCCGGCGCCACCCCGCACGTCCACCACCCCTGCGCTCCCCCGACGGAGAACCCTGATGTCCGCACCGGCGACGACGCCGCCCGCTCTCGCTGACAGCGCCGAACCCCCCGCCACCCGCCACGTGCTGGTGGCCCTCTCGGGCCTGCTCATGGCCCTGTTCGTCGCGATCCTGTCCTCGACGATCGTGTCCAACGCGCTGCCGCGGATCCTCGCCGACCTCGGCGGCACCCAGGCGCAGTACACGTGGGTCGTCACCGCGTCGCTGCTCGCGATGACGGCGTCGACCCCGATCTGGGGCAAGCTCGCCGACCTCTTCTCGAAGAAGCTGCTGGTCCAGATCGCGATCACGATGTTCATCGTCGGGTCGATGCTCTGCGGCCTGACGACGAGCACCGAGATGCTCATCGGCTTCCGCGTCATCCAGGGCCTCGGCATGGGCGGGCTCATGGCGCTGGCCCAGGTCGTGATCGCCGCGATCATCCCGCCGCGCGAGCGCGGCCGGTACTCCGGCTACCTCGGCGCGATCATGGCCGTGGCGACGGTCGGCGGCCCGCTCATCGGCGGCGTCATCGTCGACACCATCGGCTGGCGCTGGTGCTTCTACGTCACCGTGCCGATCGCGGTCGTCGCGCTCGTCGTCCTGCAGCGCACCCTGAGCGTGCCGACGGTCAAGCGCGAGGTGCACATCGACTACCTCGGCGCGGTCCTCATCGCCGCCGGCGTCTCGGCGCTGCTCATCTGGACCTCGCTGGCCGGGCACCAGTTCGCCTGGGGCTCGTGGACGTCGGTGGCCTGGGTCGGCGGCGGCATCCTCGCCCTCGTCGCGGCCGTGGTCGTCGAGTCGAAGGTGCGCGAGCCGATCGTGCCGCTGCACCTCTTCCGCAACCCGACGGTCGCGCTGGCCACGATCGCCGGCCTGTTCGTCGGCGTCGCGATGTTCGGCTCGACGGTCTACCTGAGCCAGTTCTTCCAGCTCGCCCGCGGCGCGACGGCCACCGAGGCCGGCCTGCTCACGCTCCCGATGATCGCCGGGCTGTTCCTCGCCTCGACGGTCGTCGGCCAGCTGATCTCCCGCTACGGCCGCTGGAAGCCCTACCTCGTCGGCGGCGGCATCCTGCTCACCGCCGGGCTGCTGCTCGAGGGCCTGTTCGTCAGCGCGACCGTGCCCTACCCGCTGCTCGCGGTGTTCATGGCGATGGTCGGCATCGGCGTCGGCGCCACCCAGCAGAACCTCGTGCTCGCGGTGCAGAACCAGGTCGCGATGAGCGAGATGGGCGCCGCCAGCTCCACGGTCGCGTTCTTCCGCTCGCTCGGCGGTGCGGCCGGCGTGGCCGCGCTCGGCGCGCTGCTCACCACCCAGGTCTCGAGCTCGATCACCGCGGGCCTGGCGAACCTCGGCATCCCGGCCTCGGCCACCGGCTCCTCGGGCGGCCAGATCCCGAACCTCGCGACGCTGCCGGCGCCGATCCGCACGGTCATCGAGAACGCCTACGGCGACTCGATCGGCACCCTGTTCCTCGTCGCCGCGCCGCTGGCGCTCCTCGCGCTGGTCGCGATCGTCTTCCTGCGCGAGGTGCCGCTGCGGCACACGATCGACATCGAGTCCACGGTCACCGAGACCGAGACGGGCGCGACCGGTGCCGACACCGTCCGCCTGCGCCGCCCGACCCTGCGCGGGATCGTGCGCCACGACGGCGAGCCCGCCCCGTACGCGGTGCTCACGGTCGTCGACGCCGACGGCCGCCAGCTCGGACGGGCCGTTGCCGGGCACGACGGCGCCTACACCGTCGACGCCGCGACCCCCGGCCGCCCGCACCTGCTCGTCGTGCAGTGGCAGGGCAACCCGCACGTCGAGGCGCTGGGCGGGGCCACCGGGCCGCAGCACCGCGACATCGCGCTGACGACGTCCTCGCACACGGGCCGGCACTCGCGCGCGGAAGCTCTCGACGCCCCGACGGTGTCGCTGGGCGCCGAGCGGTAGCGCTCGCCCGCCCCGGGTTCCGACCGAAGGGCCCCTTCGCTCAGCTAGATCGAGCGAAGGGGCCCTTCGCTCGTCTCCGGGAGGAGTGCCAGGGAGATCAGGGGCGACGCCATGCACCGTCGGCGTCCGGCGACGTGCGTGACGTCGCTCGTGATCACCGGCGGGGCCGGGCCTCGCGACACCTCAGAGCAGGCCGAGCACCGCGGCGACGAGGTCCGGTGCGGCGGCGTCGAGCCACTGCACGCGGGTGTCGCGCCGGAACCACGAGCGCTGGCGGCGCACGAGCCGCCGGGTGGCGACGACCGTGCGGCGCCGGGCCTCGTCGAGGTCGATCGCGCCGTCGAGGTGCTCGAGGACCTCGCGGTAGCCGACGGCGCGCGACGCCGTCACGCCGTCGCGCAGCCCGCGGTCCGCCAGCGCCGCCACCTCGTCGACGAGCCCGCCGGCGAGCATCGCGTCGACGCGCACCTCGATCCGCTCGTCGAGCACCGCGGTGTCGCGGTCGAGCCCGACGAGCACCGCGTCGTGCCGCGGCGCCCCCGGCACGGGCAGGCTCGCCGCGAACGGGCGCCCGGTCAGCTCGACGACCTCGAGCGCCCGGACGATGCGGCGCCCGTTGCTCGTGAGGATGTCGCGCGCCGCGTCCGGGTCCCGCGCGGCGAGGCGGGCGTGCATCTGCCCCGGCCCCACCGCCGCGAGCTCGGCGTCGAGCCGGGCCCGCAGCGCCGGGTCGGTGCCGGGGAACTCGAGGTCGTCGAGGACCGCCTGCACGTAGAGCCCCGACCCGCCGACGACCAGCGGCACGCGTCCCCGCGCCCGGATCGCGTCGACCGCGGCGCGGGCGTCGCGCTGGTAGGCCGCGACCGTGGCCGTGTCGGTGACGTCGAGGACGTCGAGCAGGTGGTGCGGCACACCGCGGCGCGCGTCCGGCGGGAGCTTGGCGGTGCCGACGTCCATGCCGCGGTAGAGCTGCATGGCGTCGGCGTTGACGACCTCCGCGCCCGACCCGCGGCGGGCGAGCGCGTCGGCGAGGTCGAGCGCGAGGTCGGACTTCCCGGTCGCCGTCGGGCCGACCAGGGCGATCGGGGCGATCGGGCGGGTCATCGCCGCCCAGGATGCCGGACGCCCGACCCGGGTCGCGCGAGCCCACCACGGGGGCAGGGAGTTCCTGCACACTCGGCGGACCTGCTTGAATGCCCGAACCGTAGGAGCTGGAGGTGTCGGGGCCGATGACCGACGAGCAGGCTGCGGAGGCCGTCGACGGGGCGCGCCCCGACGGCGCCACCGAGGCCGCACCCGAGGCCGTCACCGTGACCTCCCCCGAGGTCGCGCAGGCCGTCCCGCAGGCCACCCCCGACGTCGCGCACACCGACGCTGCTGCTCACCCGGCCCCGCCGGCCGCCCCCACGCCCGGCCCCTCCGGGTCGGCGCCCGCGTTCCCGTCCGTCCCGTCGGCGGCGGCCGACCCCGCGCGCTGGGGCCGGGTCGACGACGACGGCACCGTGTGGGTCACGACGGCCGACGGCGAGCGGGCGGTCGGTTCCTGGCAGGCCGGCGACGCCGTCGAGGGCCTCGCCCACTTCGCGGTGCGCTTCGACGACCTGCGCACCGAGGTCGACCTGCTCGTCCGGCGTCTCACCGGCGGCCGGGGCGAGGCCCGCGCGATCCTGCGCAGCGCCACCACCCTGCGCGAGAAGCTCGTCGACGCCGCCGTGGTCGGCGACGTCGTGGGGCTCGGCCACCGTCTCGACGCCGTGGTCGCCGCCGCCGAGGGCGCCGAGGAGACCGAGCGGGCCGCGCGGGCGGGCGCGCGCGACGACGCGGTCGCCCGCAAGGAGGCGCTCATCGCCGAGGCCGAGACCCTCGCCGAGGAGACCACGCGCTGGAAGCACGCCGGCGACCGCTTCCAGGCGATGATCGAGGAGTGGAAGGCGGTCAAGGGGATCGACCGCAAGACCGACGACGCGCTGTGGAAGCGCTTCTCCCGCGCCCGCGAGACGTTCGCCCGCCGCCGCGGCGCCCACTTCGCCGAGCTCGACCGCGCCCGCACCGCCGCGAAGGCGCGCAAGGAGGACCTGGTCGTCGAGGCCGAGTCGCTCACCGAGTCCACCGACTGGGGGCCGACCGCCGGGCGCTACAAGGAGCTCATGGCGGAGTGGAAGGCGGCCGGGCGCACGAGCAAGGACGCCGACGACGCGCTGTGGGCGCGGTTCCGCGGCGCCCAGGACGCGTTCTTCTCCCGCCGGTCGGAGGCGTTCTCGGCCCGCGACGCCGAGTTCACCGACAACGCCCGCGCCAAGGAGGCGCTGCTCGCCGAGGCCGGGCGCATCGATCTCTCCGACGTCGACGCCGCCCGCACCGCGCTGCGCGAGGTGCAGGAGCGCTGGGACGCGATCGGCAAGGTCCCGCGGGAGCGGGTGCGGGAGTTCTCGGCGCGCCTCAAGGAGGTCGAGGACCGCGTGCGCGCGGCCGTCGACCGCCGCTGGCAGGCCGCGGACCCCGAGACCGAGGCCCGGGTCGGCCAGTTCCGCGCGCGCGTCGAGCAGTTCGAGGCCCAGGCGGCCAAGGCGCACGCGGCGGGCGACCGCCGCCGCGCCCAGGAGGCGGAGCGCCAGGCCGCGCAGTGGCGGGAGTGGCTCGCCGCCGCGGAGGACGCGACCCGGTAGTCAGCGCCGGGAGAAGGCGAAGCTCGCCCAGCGCCCGGCCAGCACGATCATCGCCAGCAGCGCCAGCCAGAGCCCGATGCCCGGGCCCGTGCCGGCGCTGGTGTTCTGCGACCAGATCGCCCACAGGCCCGTCACCGAGGTGATCGTGCAGCCGGCGGCCGTGACGAACACGGCGGGCCAGCGCCGGGTCAGCAGCGTGACCGCGGTGCCGACCACGCCGAACACCACCGCGAGCGTGCCGAACAGGCGCGGCAGCCCGGTGACGCCGGGGCGGCCGAGGACGACCTCCCAGCCCGACGCGCCGAGCCCGGTCCACGGCAGGACCGCGGCGAGCAGCAGCACGAGGACCGCGACGGCGGCGACGAGCGCGCCGGGCCCGAAGTCGACGCGGGCCGAGGGGGCGGGGGCGGTGGAGGATTCGGTCATCGGTGCTCAGACCTCCGTCAGGGGTGCCGGGAGACGGAGCGCAGCGGAGCTCGACCCGTCGGCCGAGCAGCCCGGGGCCGACACAGCCGGCGCGGCGGCCGGCGGGCCGAGCGTCGGCAGGCCCAGCCCGGTGGTGCGCGGCGTGGTCGGCCGCTGCCCCGCCGCGTGGGCGTCGCCGGCGCGCGTGCGGCGGTGGGTCAGGACGTCGCCGTCGGCGACGACGTGGTGCGGAGCGCCGTAGGTGGCGCGGACGGTGACGACGTCGCCGGGCCGGATCTCCTCCGTCGTCCCGGTCGGCGTGAAGTGCACGAGCCGCCCGTCGCGGGCGCGCCCGCTCATCCGCCGGGTCGCGGTGTCCTTGCGGCCCTCGCCCGTGGAGACGATCAGCTCGAGCTCGCGCCCGACCTGCTCCCGGTTGAGCTCCAGGGAGATTTCCTCCTGGAGCGCGACCAGCCGGTCGTAGCGCTCCTGCACGACGGCCTTCGGCACCTGGTCGGGCAGCGAGGCGGCGGGCGTGCCGGGGCGCGGCGAGTACTGGAACGTGAAGGCCTGCGAGAACCGCGACGCCTCGACCACGCGCAGCGTCCCGGCGAAGTCCTCCTCGGTCTCCCCGGGGAAGCCGACGATGATGTCGGTGGTCAGCGCCGCGTCGGGCATCGCGGCGCGGACGTCGTCGACGATGTCGAGGTAGCGCTTCGCGCGGTACGACCGGCGCATCGCCTTGAGCACCCGGTCGGACCCCGACTGCAGCGGCATGTGCAGCTGCGGGCAGACGTTCGGCGTCTCGGCCATGGCGGTGATGACGTCGGAGGTGAAGTCGCGCGGGTGCGGGCTGGTGAACCGGACCCGCTCGAGGCCCTCGACGCGCCCGCAGGAGCGCAGCAGGTCGGCGAACGCGGTGCGCCCGCTGGCCCGGTCGTCGAACGAGACGCCGTACGCGTTGACGTTCTGGCCGAGCAGCGTCACCTCGAGCACACCCTCGGCGACGAGCGCCTCGACCTCGGCGAGGATCTCCCCCGGGCGCCGGTCGACCTCCTTGCCGCGCAGCGACGGCACGATGCAGAAGGTGCAGGTGTTGTTGCAGCCCACGGAGATCGAGACCCAGCCGGCGTAGGCGGAGTCGCGGCGCGCGGGCAGGTGCGACGGGAAGGTCTCGAGCGCCTCGAGGATCTCGACCTGGGCCTCGCCGTTGTGCCGGGCGCGCTCGAGCAGCGCGGGCAGCGACCCGGTGTTGTGGGTGCCGAAGACGACGTCGACCCACGGCGCCTTCCGCACGACGGCGTCGCGGTCCTTCTGGGCCAGGCAGCCGCCGACCGCGATCTGCATGCCGGGCCGCTGGGCCTTCTCCGGGGCGAGGTTGCCGAGCTGGCCGTAGAGCTTGTTGTCGGCGTTCTCGCGCACCGCGCAGGTGTTGAACACGACCAGGTCGGCGCCGTCGGCGTCGTCGGTGTGCTCGTACCCGGCCTCCTCCAGCACGCCCGCGAGGCGCTCGGAGTCGTGCACGTTCATCTGGCACCCGTGGGTGCGGATGTGGAAGGTCGCGGCCGTCATCAGGGCCCAGGGTAGGCCTCCGGGGTGCGACGATGCCGCGCGTGGTCGCCTCCCGCCGCACGGTCCTCCTGACGGCGCTCGCCGCCGCGGGCGCGGCCGCCGCCGGCTGCGCCGGACCGGCCGGCGGCGAGTCGCCGGTCGTCGTCGCGACGGGCGGTCCGCAGGGCGTCTACCGGCGCCTCGGCGACGCCCTGGCCGGCATCTGGGGCGTCGATCCCGGCGTCGCCACGGGCGTGCTCGGTAGCGAGGGCTCCGTCGACAACGTCGGCATGCTCGTCTCCGGGCGCGCGCGGGTCGCGTTCTGCGCCGCCGACGTCGCGGTCGACGGCGCGGTCGACGGCGCCCGGCCCCGCCACCCGCTGCAGGCGCTGGCCCGGGTGCACGACGACGGCATCCACGTCGTCGTGCCCGCCGAGTCGCCGGTCCGCCGCCTCGCCGACCTGCGCGGGCGCCGGGTGTCGGTCGGCGCCCGGAACTCGGGCGTCCTCGTCATCGCCCCGCGCCTGCTCGCCACCGTCGGGCTGACCGCCGAGCGGGACATGGACGCGGTGATGCTCGGCCTCGACGACTCCCTCGCGGGCCTGGAGCGCGGCGAGCTCGACGCGTTCTTCTGGTCCGGCGGCGTGCCCACCGCGGGCGTCGACCAGCTCGCCCGACGCCGCCCCGTGCGCCTGCTCGACCTCGGCGAGGAGACCGCCCGGCTGCGCACCGGCTACCCGGTCTACGACGTCACCACGGTCCCGGCGGGCACCTACCGGCTCCCCGACCCCGTGAGCACCACGTCGGTGCGCAACGTCCTGCTCGTCACCGCGGACATGGCGCCGGACCTGGCCGAGGCGCTGGTCCGCTCGATGCTCGAGCGCCGCGACGCCCTCGCGCTCGCCGACCCCGCCGGGCGCAGCATCGACCCGCGCACCGCCATCGGCACCCAGCCGGTGGCCCTGCACCCCGGCGCGGTCGCGGCCTACCGGGCGTTCAAGGGGGTCTGAGCTCCCGCCTCGGCCGCCCCCGCCTCCCCCGCGGCGTCCCGCGCCGCGCCCGGCGGCAGGCGCAGCACGACGCGCAGGCCGCCGTCCTCGGGCAGCTGCAGCACGAGCTCCCCGCCCGCGCGCTCGGCCGACCGCGCGGCGATGGCGAGGCCGAGCCCGGTCCCGTCGTGCCCGTTCTGGGCCGGTGCCCGCCAGAACCGGTCGGTCGCCCGCTCCAGCTCCGCGGGGTCGAGGCCGCGGCCGTGGTCGCGCACGCCGATCTCGACCCGGCCCTCGACGCGGGCGGTCGACAGCTCGACCTCGGTGCCCGGCGGGGCGTACTTCAGGGCGTTGTCGAGGACGGCGTCGAGCACCGCGACCACGGAGTCGACGTCGGAGCGCGCCACGAGCCCGCCCGGGCCGCGGCGGCGCAGGGACAGGCCCTCGTGCTCGGCGAGCACCCGCCACGCGTCGGCCCGGTCGTCGAGCAGCGGGTCCAGCGGCATCGCCACGGGCTGCGCCGGGCGTCCCTCGGCCTTCGCCAGCGCGAGCAGCGCGTCGAGCACGCCCGCGAGCCGGTCGGTCTCCTCCAGCGCCGCGCCGTGCTCCTCGCGCAGGTTGTCGTCGACCCGCGCGTCCGGCGCGGCGAGGGCGGCGCCGACGTTCTGCATCCGCAGGCGCAGCGCGGTCAGCGGGTTGCGCAGCTGGTGGCCCGCGTCGGCGACGAACGCGCGCTGGGACTCGAGCGCGTGGGTCACGCCGGCCGCCATCTGGTCGAAGTGCCTGCTCAGCCGGCGCAGCTCGGGCGGCCCGCGCCCGTCGCCGACCGGCCGTGGCGCCCGCCCGGCCCGCACGGCCGCGGCGACCTGCGCGGTGCCCTCGTCGAGGCTCTCGACCGGGGCGAGGATCCAGCGCACCAGCGGCAGCGCGAGCCCGGCCGCCACGGCGAGCGCCACCAGGCCCGCCGCGGCGAGCGCCGCCCACACCCGCAGCGTCTCGGCCCGCGCCGGCGCGATCGGCGAGATCGTCACCGCCGCGCCGCGGACCTCGCCGCCGACGAGGACCGGCTCGGCGAGCAGCAGCGGCGCGCTCTGCCACGGCCACACCGGGTCCGGCGGCTCGGAGCGCTGACCGGCGAGCGCGAGCTGGACCCGGCGCGCGGCGGGCTCGGGCACCTCGGACCGCGACGACGCGAGCACCCGGCCCTCGCGGTCGACGACCAGCGCGGTGACGCCGTAGACGTCGTCGTAGCGTGCGAGCTCGGCGGCCAGGGCGCTCGTGTCCCCGTCGCCGACCGCGCGCTGCGAGAGCGCGGCGAAGCGCGAGGTGTCGCCCAGCCGGTCGGCGAACAGCCGCGAGGTCGCCGTCGACGCCGACGCGCCCGCGAGCGGCAGCCCGAGGCCCAGCACCAGCATCCCGACCAGCACCGAGAAGACGACGAGCAGCCGCGTGCGCACGGTTCAGGCCCCCGTCGCCAGCCGGTACCCCACGCCCCGGACCGTCGCGACCATCCCCGGCCGGCCGAGCTTCGTGCGCAGCGTGGCGACGTGGACGTCGAGGGTGCGGTCGGCGCCCGGCCACCGGCGTCCCCACACCTCGGCGACGAGGCGGTCGCGGGTGCACACCGCGCCGTCGGCCTCGGCGAGCAGCGCGAGCACCGAGAACTCCTTGCGCGAGAGGGACACGTCGGCGCCGTCGACGGTCAGCGTGTGGCGGGCGCGGTCGAGCACGACGCCCTCGCCCAGCTCGGTCACGGGGTCCGGAGCGGCAGCCGGGGCGGTCGTCCCCCGGCGCCGGCGCACCGCGTGGATCCGGGCGACGAGCTCGCCGATGTCGTAGGGCTTGACCAGGTAGTCGTCGGCGCCGTAGTGCAGCCCGAGGATGCGCTCGTCGACGCTGCCGCGGGCGCTGACGACGATCACCGGGACGTCGGCGGCGTCGCGGATGCGCCGGCACACCTCGAGCCCGTCGACGTCGGGCAGGCCGAGGTCGAGCAGCACCACGTCGGTGCCGGGCAGGTGCGGCAGCACCGCGAGGCCGCGGCTGACCCGCTCGACCTCCATCTCGTGGCGGGACAGCGCGGCGCGCAGGGCCGCGGCGACCCGGTCGTCGTCCTCCACGACGAGCACTCGCACGGCGGCCCCCTCTCGGCGGCGAACGTCCCCGACGTCCCTGACGTTACGGAGCGGCGGGGTAACCCTAAGTCTTCCTCAAGAGCGTGGACGCCCAGATCACGGCGCTGGCACCTTCCGTGCACCGCCTCACGGTGGAGCGACGGACAGGAGCCCGAGCATGGCCGACCAGACCCCAGCGCCGTCAGGACCCTCCTCCGGCACCCCGATGGTGCGGATGACGGGCGTCAACAAGCACTTCGGCGACCTGCACGTCCTGCGCGACATCGACCTCGAGGTCGCCCGCGGCGAGGTCGTCGTCGTCCTCGGCCCGTCGGGGTCGGGCAAGTCGACGCTGTGCCGGGCGATCAACCGCCTCGAGCCCGTCGACGGCGGCACCGTCGAGATCGACGGGACCCCGCTGCCCGCCGAGGGCCGCGACCTCGCGAAGCTGCGCTCCGACGTGGGCATGGTGTTCCAGCAGTTCAACCTCTTCGCCCACATGACGATCCTCGACAACGTCACGCTGGCGCCGACGCGGGTGCGCGGGAAGTCGAAGTCCGAGGCGCAGGAGCGGGCGCGGACCCTGCTCGACCGCGTGGGCATCGGCAACCAGTCCGACAAGTACCCCGCCCAGCTCTCCGGCGGCCAGCAGCAGCGCGTGGCCATCGCCCGCGCGCTCGCCATGGAGCCCAAGGTGATGCTCTTCGACGAGCCGACCTCGGCGCTCGACCCCGAGATGGTCGGCGAGGTCGTCGAGGTCATGTCCGGCCTCGCGAAGGACGGCATGACCATGGTCGTGGTCACCCACGAGATGGGCTTCGCCCGCCGCACCGCGCACCGCGTCGTGTTCATGGCCGACGGCGAGATCGTCGAGGACACCACGCCGGACAGCTTCTTCTCCCGGCCCGCCACGGAACGGGCCCGCGACTTCCTCGGCAAGATCCTCACCCACTAGAAGTTGGAAGGAGCCGTCATGAGACGCCTCGTCTCGCTCCGGTCCCTCGGCGTGCTCCTCGCGGTGCTCGCGATGGCGTTCGGCGCCGCGTGCGGCCGTGAGGGCAGCCCCGGCGGTCAGCCGGTCGCGGGGTCCCCGGTCGCCCAGAACGTGCAGGTGCCCGGCTCGCCGGTGTTCGCCTCGATGCAGCAGCGCGGGCGCCTGATCCTCGGCGTCAAGAACGACCAGCCGGGCCTCGGCATCCAGGACCCGACCACCGGCCAGTACACCGGCTTCGACATCGAGATCGGGCGCATGGTCGCGGCCGGCCTCGGCTTCGCGCCCGAGCAGATCGAGTACCGGGTCATCCCGTCGGCCGCCCGCGAGGACGCGATCTCGCGCGGCGACGTCGACCTCTACGTCGGCACGTACACGATCAACGACAGCCGCAAGCAGCGCGTCGGCTTCGCCGGCCCGTACTTCGTCGCCGGCCAGGACCTCCTCGTCCGCGCCGACGACCAGTCGATCACCGGCCCGCAGACCCTGCAGGGCAAGCGGGTCTGCTCGGCGACCGGCTCGACGCCGATCCAGCGGGTCCGCGAGCAGAACCTGACCCAGAACGTGGTCGAGTTCCAGAACTACTCGCAGTGCGTCGACGCCCTGCGCGGCGGCCAGGTCGACGCCGTCACGACGGACAACGCGATCCTGCAGGGCTACGCCGCCCAGACCCCCGACCAGCTGCGCGTCGTGGGCCAGACCTTCTCCGAGGAGCCGTACGGCATCGGCATGAACCGCGACGACGTCGCGCTGCGGAACAAGGTCAACGACCTGCTCCAGCAGGCCGAGAACGACGGCACCTGGACGCGGCTCTACAACGAGACGCTGGGCCGCTCCGGCACCCCGGCGCCCCAGCCCCCGCCCATCGAGCGCTACTAGGCGCTCCGCGCACGTGAGGGATCCGGGTCGTCATGACGACCCGGATCCCTCACGAGGGGAGACCCCATGGACGTCCTGTTCGGCAACCTCTCCGAGTACCTCACCCGCTTCGGCGGCACGATCGGGCTGTTCGTGCTCTCGGCGATCGCGTCGCTGATCCTGGGCGTGATCCTGGCGGCGATGCGGGTCAGCCCGGTCCCGGCGATGCGCGCGGTCGGTACGGGCTACGTGACGCTGCTGCGCAACACCCCGCTGACCCTCGTGCTGTTCTTCTTCGCCCTCGGGTTCACCAAGCTCTTCTTCTACCTGCCGTTCTTCCTCCTCGCGGTCATCGGGCTCTCGCTCTACACGGCGGCGTTCGTGTGCGAGGTCGTGCGCGGCGGGATCAGCACGGTGCCCGCGGGCCAGTCCGAGGCGGCCCGCGCGCTCGGGCTCGGCTTCAGCCAGACCCTGAGCCTCGTCGTGCTGCCGCAGGCGGTGCGCTCGGTGATGCCGCCGCTGACGAGCGTGCAGATCGCGCTGCTGAAGAACACCACCGTCGCCGCGGGCTTCTCGGTGTTCGAGGCCGGCGGGTTCTACCGCGCGGTCAACGAGCAGGGCGGGTCGACGCTGGTGGCGCTGCTGTGGGTCGCGGTCGGCTTCATCATCCTCGTGATCCCCCTGACGGTGCTGCAGCGCCGGCTGGAGAAGCGCTGGAGCGTGGCCCGATGAGCGCCCCGACCGCGGTCCTCTTCGACGTCCCGGGGCCGCGCGCGAAGGCCCGCAACACGGTCGCGGGCGTCGTCACGCTGGTGTTCGTCGCCGCGCTGGTCGGCGTCATCATCTGGCGGCTCGCGGCCACCGGACAGCTCGACGCCCGCGCGTGGGAGTGGATCCTCTACGAGAACGTCCAGCTCGCCCTGCTCGACGGCCTGGTCAACACGCTGCGGGCCTTCGCGTCCGGCGCCGTGCTGGCGCTGGTCCTGGGCGCGCTGCTCGCCCTCGGGCGGCTCTCCGACCACCGCTGGCTGCGGACGCTGTCGAGCTGGTTCGTCGAGCTCTTCCGGGCCGTGCCGCTGGTCGTGCTGATGTTCCTCTTCTACTACGGCCTGCCGTCGGTCGGGATCACCGTCTCGACCTACGCCGCCGTGGTGCTGGGCCTGACGCTCTACAACGGCGCCGTGCTCGCCGAGGTGTTCCGCGCCGGCGTGCTCGCCGTCCCGCGCGGGCAGTCGGAGGCCGCGTACGCCCTGGGCCTGCGCAAGTCGGGGGTCATGCGCTTCGTGCTGCTGCCGCAGGCGGTGCGCTCGATGCTCCCGGCGATCGTCAGCCAGCTCGTGGTGCTGCTCAAGGACTCGGCGCTCGGGTTCCTCATCACCTACCCCGAGCTGCTGTTCCAGGCCCAGTTCCTCGGGTCGAACGCGACGCTGGGCTCGCCGCTGATCCCGGTCGCCATGGTCGTCGCGGTCATCTACATCGCGCTCTGCCTGCTGCTCTCGTGGCTCGCGTCCTGGCTGGAGGCCCGGTCGCGCCGCAATCCGGCGGTCCTCACGGTCGCGCCGACCGAGCGGGCGGATGCGACCTGACCCCGTCGTGATCCGCGCGGCGCGCCCCGGTGAGCTCGAGCTGCTCCGGCAGATCGAGGTCGCCGCGGGCGCGCCGTTCCGCGACGTCGGCATGGACCCGATCGCCGACGACACCCCGCCCTCGACGGTGGTCCTCACCGGCGCGCTCGAGCGCGGCGGGCTGTGGGTCGCCGCCGAGGACGATCGACCGGTCGCCTACCTCATGGACGACGTCGTCGACGGCGAGGCGCACCTCGACCAGGTCTCCGTGCACCCCGACCACGCCCGCCGCGGCATCGGGGCCGGGCTCGTCGAGCACCTCGCCGGCCGCGCCCGGGCCGCCGGGCGCGCCGCGATCACCCTGACCACGTTCGTCGACGTGCCGTGGAACGCGCCGTACTACGCCCGGCTGGGGTTCCGCGCGCTCGCCGACGACGAGCTCGGGCCGGGGCTGCGCGCGGTCCGCCGGACCGAGGCGGCGCGGGGGCTGGACCGCTGGCCCCGCGTGGCGATGCGGCGCGATCTCGGGGCCGGAGACCCGTAGTCGTGGCCCGGTCGCGCGTCGGGTGGTCCGTGGTCACGCTCGTGCTCGTCGCCGGCACCGGCTGGCTGCTGTGGCAGGCGGGCACGGCCATCTGGGACGCCACGTCGCTGGCGGTCCGGGGCGAGGTGGTGTCGGCCCGGGTGGTCGACGTCGACCTCCACACCAGGCTGGGTATGGCCGACGACTACCTCGTCGTCCCGGGCGGTGACGTCGCCGTCCCGATCAGCACCCATAGCGAGGACATCCCGGTCGGCGCCGTCGTGGACGTCGTCGTCGACCCCGACGACCCGGGCCGCGCCGATCTCGCGGGCGACGGGTGGCCCTGGCTCGCCACGCTGATGCCGCTGTTCCTCGCGGTGGTCTGCGGCGTCACGGCGCTGCTCACCCTGGGGTTCGCGCTGGGCGTGCCGATGCCGTTCGAGGAGAGCGGACCCGAGAGGGATGCCGAGGAGACCTAGACACGCGACGGACCCGTGTCCTCGGGACACGGGTCCGTCGCGTCGGGATCTCAGGTCGTGCCGACCGGGCCGATCCGGTCGGCGTCGAGCGCGGACCCGTTGTCCGGGCCCGGGTTCTCGAGCGATTGGGCGCCGGTGGCGCCGCGCTGCTCGAGGTCCTGCCGCTTGAAGATCTTCTTGCCGAGCCAGACCAGCGGGTCGTACTTCCGGTCGACGACGCGCTCCTTCATGGGGATGAGCGCGTTGTCGGTGATCTTGATGTGCTCGGGGCAGACCTCGGTGCAGCACTTGGTGATGTTGCAGTAGCCGAGGCCGCCGTCCTCCTGCGCGTCCTCCTTGCGGTTGCGCACGTCGAGCGGGTGCATGTCCAGCTCGGCGAAGCGCATGAGGAAGCGCGGACCGGAGAACGGCTCCTTGTTCTCCTCGTGGTCACGGACGACGTGACACACGTTCTGGCAGAGGAAGCACTCGATGCACTTGCGGAACTCCTGCGAGCGCTCGACGTCGACCTGGCTCATCCGGTACTCGCCGGGCGCGACACCCTCCGGCGGCGCGAACGCCGGGACCTCCCGGGCCTTCGCGTAGTTGAAGTCCACGTCGGTGACGAGGTCGCGGATCACCGGGAACGTCCGGATCGGCGCGACCGAGATCTCCTCGTCCTCGCCGAACGTCGACATGCGCGTCATGCACATGAGGCGCGGACGCCCGTTGACCTCGGCGCTGCACGACCCGCACTTGCCGGCCTTGCAGTTCCAGCGCACCGCCATGTCGCCGGCCTGGGTGGCCTGGAGCCGGTGCATGATGTCGAGGACGACCTCGCCCTCCTCGACCTCGACGCGGTAGTCGACGAAGTCGCCGCCGTCCGCGTCGCCCCGCCACACCTTGAACTGCGCCTGGTAGCCCATGCTTACGCTCCCCCTCCCGTGTGCTCGCTGCCCGGGTCGTCGGCGTTGACCTCGTCCTTCCGGACCGGGGCGTCGCTGCGGTGGCCGCCCAGCTCGTCGCCGGTGTAGTACTTCTTCAGCTCGTCCATCTCGAACAGGTCGAAGAGGTCCGACCGCATCGAGGGCTGGCCCTGGTGCTCGAGGGTCACCTCGCCGTCCTGCAGCGAGCAGACGAGCAGCTCGCGGCGCCAGTTCTCGTCCATCGTCGGGTAGTCGTCGCGGGTGTGGCCGCCGCGGCTCTCCTGCCGCTCGAGCGCGGCCATCGCGATGCACTCGCTGACCATGAGCATGTTGCGCAGGTCGAGCGCGAGGTGCCAGCCCGGGTTGTAGGCGCGGCGGCCGTCGACCGCCACGCGCGGGATCCGGTCGCGGAGCTCGTGGAGCTTCTTGAGCGCCAGCTCCATCTCGTCGGCCTTGCGGATGATGCCGACGAGGTCGTTCATCGTCTGCTGCAGTTCCTGGTGCACGGTGTAGGCGTTCTCGCCGCCCGAGTTCTGGATCGGGCGCTCGACGTCCTCGCGCGCCGCCGTGACCGACTCGTCGGACACCGTCGGCACGCTGGCCAGGCCGTCCAGGTACGCCGCCGCGCCGGCGCCGGCGCGGCAGCCGAACACCAGCAGGTCGGACAGCGAGTTGCCGCCGAGCCGGTTGGAGCCGTGCATGCCGCCGGCGACCTCGCCCGCGGCGAAGAGCCCGGGCACCGCCGACGCCGCCGTGTCCGGGTCGACCTCGACCCCGCCCATGACGTAGTGGCAGGTCGGGCCGACCTCCATGGGGCCCGCGGTGATGTCGACGTCCGCCAGCTCCTTGAACTGGTGGTACATCGACGGCAGCCGCCGGGTGATCTCTGCGGCCGGCATGCGGCTGGAGACGTCGAGGAAGACGCCGCCGGCCGGCGAGCCGCGGCCCTCCTTGACCTCGTTGTTGATCGCGCGGGCGACCTCGTCGCGGGGCAGGAGCTCCGGCGGGCGCCGGTTGTTGTCCGCGTCGGTGTACCAGCGGTCGCCCTCGTCCTCGCTCGTGGCGTACTGCTCGCGGAACACCTCGGGGATGTAGTTGAACATGAAGCGCACGCCGTCGGAGTTCTTGAGGACGCCGCCGTCACCGCGCACCGACTCGGTGACGAGGATGCCCTTCACGCTCGGCGGCCAGACCATCCCCGTGGGGTGGAACTGGACGAACTCCATGTTCAGCAGCTTCGCCCCGGCGCGCATGGCCAGCGCGTGGCCGTCGCCGGTGTACTCCCACGAGTTGCTGGTGACCTTGAACGACTTGCCGACGCCGCCGGTCGCGAGCACGACCGCCGCGGAGTGGAAGCAGACCAGCTCACCGGTGGGGCGCTGGTAGCCGAACGCGCCCGCGACCCGGTCGCCGTCCTTGAGCAGCTCGGTGATCGTGTACTCGTGGAAGACCTTGAGGTCCGACTCGTAGTCGCCGGTGCGCGCGAAGTCCTCCTGCTGCAGCGAGACGATCTTCTGCTGCAGGGTGCGGATCAGCTCCAGGCCCGTGCGGTCGCCGACGTGGGCCAGGCGCGGGAAGTTGTGCCCGCCGAAGTTGCGCTGGCTGATCTTGCCGTCGGGCGTGCGGTCGAACAGCGCGCCGTAGGTCTCGAGCTCCCAGACCCGCTGCGGCGCCTCCTTGGCGTGCAGCTCGGCCATGCGCCAGTTGTTGAGGAACTTCCCCCCGCGCATGGTGTCGCGGAAGTGGACCTCCCAGTTGTCCCGCGGGTTCGCGTTGCCCATCGACGCGGCGATCCCGCCCTCGGCCATGACCGTGTGGGCCTTGCCGAACAGCGACTTGCAGATGATCGCGACCCGCTTGCCCCGCAGGCGGGCCTCGATCGCGGCCCGCAGGCCCGCTCCCCCGGCACCGATGACGATGACGTCGTAGGTGTGGTGGGTGACGGCGGTCGGGGGTTCGTGGGCCGCTTCGAACGCTGTGGTGGTTCCGGGGTCGGTCATCAGTTCACGATCCGCAGGTCGGAGATGGTGCCGCTCGAGACGAGCATGATGTAGAGGTCGGTGAGGATCAGCGTGGCGATGGTGATCCACGCGAACAGCATGTGGCGCGTGTTCAGCTTCGAGACGCCGGTCCAGATCCGGTAGCGCACCGGGTGCTTCGAGAAGTGCTTGAGGCGCCCGCCGGTGATGTGCCGGCACGAGTGGCACGACAGCGTGTAGAGCCAGAGGCCGATCACGTTGATCAGCAGGATGATCGTGCCCAGCCCGATCCCGAACGACGTCTGCCCCGTGGCCGGGTCGGTGCTCTGGAACGCCAGCACCATGTCGTAGGTGTTGAGGATCGAGATCAGGCCGGCGACGTAGAAGAAGTACCGGTGCGCGTTCTGCAGGATCAGCGGGAACCGCGTCTCCCCCGTGTACTTCGTGTGCGGCTCCGCGACCGCGCACGCCGGCGGCGACGACCAGAACGCCCGGTAGTACGACTTCCGGTAGTAGTAGCACGTCAGCCGGAACAGGAGCAGGAACGGCAGCGAGACCAGCGCGTAGGGCAGGAACCACGGCAGCGCGGGGAACCACTGGCCGAGGTGGCTCGCCTCCGGGACGCAGGAGGCGGTCACGCACGGCGAGTAGAACGGCGAGAGGTAGTGGTACTCCTCGACGTAGTACGCCGCGCCCCACAGCGACCGGATCGTCGCGTAGACGACGAAGGTCGCGAGCCCCAGCGCATTCGCCAGCGGCGGCAGCCACCAGCGGTCGGTGCGCAGGGTGCGCTGTCGGATGTCGGGGCGTCCCGGCGCCGGCGGCCGGTACGTCCCGGAGTCGTGTGTGGTGGTCACGGCACCGGTCCTGTCCTGGTGGGTCGTCCTCGTCTGCGGAGACGCGGCGTCGGCGGGTCGCGACGCCGGCCGAGCCGGCCGGTGTCGGTGCGGAACCCCGCGGACGCGACGCTCTGTGGTGCGCCGCACACTACGACGCGTCGAATACCGATGTCGCCCGGGTCACCCCGGTGCCGGGGCGTGACGATGGCCACGTCCGTGATCGGGACCGGTCCACCGGCGGCGTTCTCCGTGCGCACGGGCGCGTGACGGCCGCGACCGGCGGTACCGACAGCCCGCCGACGGTCGTGGCCCGCGGCGCGCGGGACCGTCAGCGGTCGTCGGCGTCCGGCTCGGCGCCCGCCAGGAGGTCGTCGAGCGACCCGGCGCCGTCCTCACCCTCCGGAGCCGCCGTCGGCGAACGCTGCGCCAGCGCCTCCCGCACGACCGTGTAGGCGACGCCGGCGTCGTAGCCCTTGCGCGCGAGCATCCCGACCAGGCGCCGCGCGGCCACCGCGTCGTCGAACCGGGCGAGCGAGGGCAGCCGCCGGTCGACCAGCGCCCGGGCGCGCGCCTGCTCGTCGTCGCGGCTGATCTCGTCGATCGCCGTGGTGGCGGTCTCGCGCTCGACGCCCTTGCGGTGCAGCTCGCCGGCGAGCGCGCGCTTGCCCAGACCCTGGTGGCGGTGTCGCGAGGACACCCACTGCTCCGCGAACGCGGCGTCGTCGACGAGCTTGGCCGCGGCGAGCCGGTCGAGCACGCGGCCGGCGACGTCGTCCGGGACGTCCTTGCGGGCCAGCGCGTCGGCCAGCTCCGCGCGGGAGCGGGCGCGCGTGGTGAGCATGTTCAGGCAGATGGTGCGCGCGACCGACGCGGGGTCGGCGGGCGGATCCGCCTGCGCGTCGTGCCCGTCGGGGTCGGGCGGCTCCGGCGCGCGCCCCCGCGACGTCCGGCGCCGCCCGGCCCCCTGACCGATCGCCACCGGCTCAGAAGTCGACCGGGGCGGGCGTGCTGTCGTCGGCGTCGAGCTTGGGGCCGATGCCGAGCTTCTCCTTGATGCGCTTCTCGATCTCGAGGGCGACGTCCGGGTTGTCGCGCAGGAACTTGCGGGCGTTCTCCTTGCCCTGCCCCAGCTGGTCGCCCTCGTAGGTGTACCAGGCCCCCGACTTGCGGACGATCGCCTGCTCGACGCCCATGTCGATCAGCGAGCCCTCCTTCGAGATGCCGTGGCCGTAGATCATGTCGAACTCGGCCTGCTTGAACGGCGGGGCCACCTTGTTCTTCACGACCTTGACCCGCGTGCGGTTGCCGACCGCGTCGGCGCCGTCCTTGAGCGTCTCGATGCGACGGATGTCGAGCCGGACCGAGGCGTAGAACTTCAGCGCCTTGCCGCCCGTGGTGGTCTCCGGCGAGCCGAACATGACGCCGACCTTCTCGCGGAGCTGGTTGATGAAGATCGCCGTCGTGCCCGAGGCGTGCAGCGCACCGGTGATCTTGCGCAGCGCCTGGCTCATCAGGCGGGCCTGGAGACCGACGTGGCTGTCGCCCATGTCGCCCTCGATCTCGGCGCGCGGCACGAGGGCGGCCACCGAGTCGACCACGATGACGTCGAGCGCGTTCGAGCGGATCAGCATGTCCATGATCTCGAGCGCCTGCTCACCGGTGTCGGGCTGCGAGACCAGCAGCGCGTCGGTGTCGACGCCGAGCGCCTTGGCGTACTCGGGGTCGAGCGCGTGCTCCGCGTCGATGAACGCCGCGATGCCGCCCTGGGCCTGGGCGTTGGCGACCGCGTGCAGCGTCACCGTCGTCTTGCCCGAGGACTCCGGGCCGTAGATCTCGACGACGCGGCCGCGCGGCAGGCCGCCGACCCCGAGCGCCACGTCGAGCGCGATCGATCCGGTGGGGATGATGTTGACCGGCGCCCGGCCCTCGTCGCCCAGCCGCATGACCGAGCCCTTGCCGAACTGCTTGTCGATCTGGGCGAGGGCCAGCTCGAGCGCCTTGTCGCGATCCGGTGCCTGTGCCATGGGGATGTCACCTTCGGGGTCAGGGGTCGACTCTCGGACGCCGACGGTAGGCGGGGGGTCCGACATCGCGGTGCCGGAGCCGGTCGCCCTGGGGACGGACGGAACGGTTGTGGACGGACGGCGGCGACGCTGACGTCGCAGGACGACCGTACGGAGCAGGGTAGACGAACACGTGTTCGAGTGGGGAGCCCGGGCGGGCCCGGGCGTGTCGGCAGGTCACCGGCACTCCCACCGGCGTCCTCACCGGCACTCCCACCGGCGTCCTCACCGGCGTTCGACCGGCACCTCGAACTCCGCGCACACCGCGCGCCAGACGTCGCGCGGCTCGTCCCCGTCCTCGAGGGCCTGCTCGACGGTGCGTCCCCGCAGACCGCCGAAGACGTGGTCACGGGCGATCGAGCCGGCGCGCACGGTGCCGAACTCGTCGTCCATCAACTGCCGGAAGTGGGTCAGCCGCACGTTCCCCACGATAGGTCCGACCCGACCGGCCGGCGCCGCCCTCCCCGCGGGCGGCACCGGCCGCGGAGAACCTCACGAACCGGGCACACCGCGCGGCGTAACCTCGGCCCGTGGCCCTCCTCCTCGCCGCCGCGCTCGACCCCACCGGGGGCACGCTCGGCACGATCGTGGCCGTGCTCGGCCTGGTCGCGGCGCTCGTCGTGCTCCTGCGCTGGTGGTTCCAGAACCGCCGCTAGCGCTACGTCACGTCCAGGTGCCGCAACGTCGGCCAGAAGCTCTCCCACGGCGCGAGCCGCCCGGTCGCGAGCCAGACCGTCGCGTCGGTGCCGGCCGCCCCGACGGGCCGGACGTCGGCGAACCACGGCCGCAGCTCGTCGGCGCTCGATCCGAGGTAGAGCACCGCGTCGACGTCGTCGCTCGGCGGCGGGAACCATCCGTAGCTGCGGTTGCTGCTCAGGGCGGGCGGCAGCGCGTCCTCGGGCGCGGCGACGTCCAGGTAGGCGGCGTAGATGTACGACTCGGCCATCACCCCGGTGCGCGCCCGCTGCTCCGCGGGCAGCGCGTCGTAGGCGTGGACGGTCGCGCCCGCGACGGTGTCGGCGACCTCCGGCGCGGCCATCACCGTCGAGAGCGGCATCATCGCGATCGCCGCGGCGGCGCCGATCACGGTCGCGGGCCACGCGACCCAGCTCATCCGCCGGTGCCCCGCCTCGCGGCGGCGCTGCAGCCCGACGGCACCCACCGCGGCGAGCAGCCCGTAGAGCCCGGCGAGGTAGTAGGGGCGGCCGAGCGTCACGGAGAAGAACGCGTAGAGCACCACCGTCGTGAGGGCGAGGTAGCGCAGCTCGGCCAGGTGCGGGTCACGGACGAGACGCCACAGACCGTAGAGACCGAGCGGCACGCCGATCACGCCCGCGGCCGCGATCATCCCGAGCATGACCCCGGAGAGCCCGCCGTAGAGGAACTCGGCCTCGGAGGCCACCACCGGTCCCATCCGCAGCTGCGGCCACCCGTGGAGCGCCTGCCAGACCAGCGTCGGCGCGGCGATCGCGGCCGCGAGGACGGCCCCGACCCACAGTCGGCGGCTGCGGAGCATCGCGCGCGGCCCGAGCACGGCCACCGAGGCCAGCAGCACCGCCGCGAGCAGCAGGATCTGGAACTTGGTCTGCGCCCCGACGCCGACGACCACGCCGACGGCCACGAGCAGGCGGTCGTCGCGCACGCGCCACCAGCGCACGAGCAGCCAGCCCAGGGTGAGCCAGAGGACGGGCTCGAGCGTGTAGGGCGTCGTCCAGTGCCCGCCGATGGCGAGCCAGAGCCCGGTCCCCTGCGCGATCGCCGTGAGCGTCTGCGCCCGCCGGTCACCGCCGAGCTCGCGGGCGATCAGGGCGGCGAGGACGACGGAGGCGGCGGTGGCCGCGATCGCCGGCAGCCGGAGGACCAGGACGTTCCCCGGGGCGAGGAGGTCCATCAGCCCCGCGAGCAGCGGCGCCACGGGCGGCTGGTCGGCCGAGCCCCAGTCGAGGTGGTCACGCCCGATCGCGAGCATCAGGGCCTCGTCGAAGAACCACCCCGGCCGCCACGCGACGGCGAGGTGCGCGGTCGCCACCAGGGCGGCGACGACGCCGACGGGCCGGCGCGCGAGCCGGTGCCGGGGGCGGGGTGCGGGCGTCGTGACCGGCGCAGGGGCCTCCGTGACGGACATGGCAGTGATCGTCGCGAGGAGCGGGCGACGCCCACCACGGTGCGACGTCCGGGATGCCCCCGCCGAAAGGACGAGCCCTGATCGACCTTCGACCGAGGCCGCTGTCGGACGGTGCCACTAGCGTGGCCGTCGTGCCGACCACCGGGCCCACGCCGCGCTTCTGGGACGCCGGCGCGGTCGCCCTGTCCCTGCTCGGCACCTATCTCGTGCTGTGGGTCGACCCCGCGACGTCGCCGGGCGAGGCCCCGGCATGGTGGTGGGTCGACCTCGCGGGCGGTGTCGCCGCGGCGGGCGTGGTCCTCGCCCGTCGCCGCGCCCCGGTGGGCTCCGCCCTCGTCGTCTACGCGCTGGCGGTGCCCTGCACGTCGGCGTGGCTGGCCGGGGCGGTGGCCACGTTCTCCCTGGCCGTGCGCAGGCCCTGGCCCACCGCCGCCGCCCTGGGTGCCTTCTCGCTCGCGCTCGGGCCGTTGCAGGGACTCCTCCGGCTGCAGAGCCCCGAGAGCGCGTCCTGGGGCTCGTTCGCGTGGGCCGCGGGCACGACGGTCGTGGTGGTGGCCACCGGCGCCGCCGTCCGTGCGCGCCACGAGCTGATGGACTCGCTGGTCGAACGCGCGGAGCGCGCCGAGCGCGAGGCGGCCCTGCGCGCCGACGCCGCCCGCACCGCCGAGCGCACCCGCATCGCGCGCGAGATGCACGACGTCCTCGCCCACCGGCTCTCGATGGTGTCGCTGCACGCCGGCGCGCTGGCCCACCGGCGCACGGCGTCGCCCGACGAGATCCGCGACGCGCTCGAGGTGGTCCGGGCCGGCGCTCGCGAGGCCCTCGTCGACCTGCGCGCCATCCTCGGGGTGCTGCGCGACCCGGACGCCGACCCGTCCGCGCCGGGCGAGGTGGGCACCGCGGCGATCGCCCCGCAGCCCACGCTCGCCGACCTCGACCGCCTGGTGGACGGCGTGCGCGCGGCCGGCACCCCCGTGACGCTGCACCACGGGCTCGACGGCGTGACCGTGCCCGACGAGTGCGGGCGCACGCTCTACCGGATCACCCAGGAGACGCTGACCAACGCCGCCCGCCACGCCCCGGGCCGGCCCGTCGAGGTGCACCTCCGCACCGCCGAGGACGGCGAGGTCGAGCTCGACGTCAGCAACCCCCTGCCGTCCGCGGGCGCCGGGCCGCCGGGCAACGGGCTGCTCGGCATCACCGAGCGGGTCGAACTCGCGGGCGGTCGCGTGCTCTCCCGCGGGCCCGACCACGGCCGCTTCCGGGTCGCGGTGCGGATCCCGCGGCGGTCCGAGGAGAGGTCGGCGGACGAGCGCCCGGCCGTCGCAGCCCGGGAGGAGATCGCGTGACCCGCGTGCTCGTGGTCGACGACGACGCGCTCGTGCGCTCGGGGCTGCGCCTCATGCTCGGCGAGGCGGAGGACATCACGATCGTCGCCGAGGCCACCGACGGCGACGAGGTGCCGGCCGCGGTCGCCGAGCACCGCCCGGACGTCGTGCTCATGGACCTGCGGATGCCGCGGGTCGACGGGGTGCGCGCCACCGCGGAGCTCCTCGCCGGCACCGACCCGCCGGCCGTGCTCGTGCTGACGACCTTCGACTCCGACCAGGACGTCCTCGCCGCCCTGCGGGCGGGCGCCACCGGCTACCTCGTCAAGGACACCCCGCCCGCCGACATCGAGGACGCGATCCGGCGGGTGGCGGCCGGCGGGACGAGCCTGTCGTCGTCGGTCACCCGGCGGCTGATCGCGGCCGCGACCGGTGGCGACGGTCGGGGCGGACGCGAGGACCGCAGCACCGCGGCGAGCACCCGCCTCGCCGCGCTGTCCGAGCAGGAGCGCGCCGTCGCCGCGGCCGTCGGGCGGGGCTGGGGCAACGCCCGCATCTCGACCGAGCTGTGGCTCTCGCTGTCGACGGTGAAGACCTACCTGTCCAGCGCGCTGGCCAAGCTCGACCTCGACAACCGCACGCAGCTCGCGCTGCTCGCCCACGACGCCGGGCTGTCGACCGAGGACGACGGCGGCGACCTCACCCCAGGAGGCCGCTGAGCCCCTTGACCACGAGGTAGATCCCCACGGCGCCGACCAGCCCCCCGAGCAGCACCCGGGAGTTGCGGTGCCCCCACGCGTGCGCCGACCGCACGATCTCCATGGTGCGGTCGGGTCGCAGCAGCACCAGGACGAGCGCCGCGACGGGCGCCGCGAAGCGCAGCAGCGTGTACACCGACACCTGCACGATCCCGTCCACCGCGCCCGGGTGGGTCTGCAGGATCGCCACGAGCGCGGCGAGGTAGTAGAGCCCGGGGAGGTTCGTCAGCAGCCCGGCGCCGATCACCATCGGCACCGTGGGGGCGCGCAGCCGCCGGTCGAGGGCCTCGGGCAGGACGGTGCTCCGCTCCCGCTTGCGCTCCTTCCGGGGCCGGCGCAGCTTGATCGGGTGCCCGGCGAGGTGGAAGCCCGCCCAGACGACGGCGAGCACCCCGAGCACGACGTCGACCCAGAGACGGCCCGCCGTGGCCTCCGAGGTGCGCGTGCCGGTGTGCAGCCAGGTCACGACGACGATCCCGACGCCGAGGGTGATGGCGGCGCCGGCCACCACGTAGGCGACCAGCAGCCGGCGCGACTGCTCGGAGAGCAGCAGCGCGTAGACGATCGCGAGCGTCACCCCGCGCACCGCGCTGACCAGGCCGAGGACGAGCGCCTCGGGGCTCATCGCTCGTCCTCCGGCACCGGGCCGAGCCGCAGGGCGACGACGCGCCGGCCGACGACGGTCACCGTGAGGACGCCCGGGGCGCCGTCGACGGTCACCCGCCACGTGACGTCCTCGCCCACCAGTTCCTTGCGCGTGACGTCGCGGACCACGGCGTCGGCGAGGAACGCCGGCAGGTCCGCCGGCGGCACGACCGGGGCCTCGACCTCGATCGCGGCGCCGGCGAGCAGCTCCCCCAGCACCACGACGTCGCCGTCGGTCCACGCCTGCTCGAAGCGCAGCGCGGCCAGGAAGACGTCGGCCTGGTGGCGGCCGCGGCGGCGCAGGTCGCGCAGGAAGGAGACGTCCCGGTTGACCTTGGACGCCGCCCCGAGGAGCCCCGCCGCGGGTGGGCGGGCCAGCTCGAGGACGCGGACGGCGACCTGGCGGTACCCGCTGTCCGCGGTGAGCGTGCCGGCCGCGAGGAGCTGGTCGATCTTCTCGATCGAGGCGAGCTCCTGGTAGAGCGAGAGGTTGCCGGCGAGCTCGTTGCGCCGGTCGGCGATGTCGAGGGTGGTGCGCGGCTCGTCGTCGCGCCGCGTCGGGTTGATCTGCACGACCCACAGCTCGTCGGGGTCGTCGTCGAGCAGCGGCGCGACCGGCGGGTTCTGCGAGAACAGCCCGTCCCAGTACGCCCCCTCCTCGACGTGGACCGCGCGGAAGAGGGTGGGGATCGCCGCCGAGGCGAGCACCGTGTCGGGGGTGATCACGTCGCGGCGGCTGTCGAACGCCCGGAACGCGCCGCTGCGCACGTCGACCGCGCCGAGCACGAGCCGGGGGTGGCGGGCGTCGGTGTCGGCGGTGAGCGCGTCGAAGTCGACGTGGCGGCGCAGCAGCCGGCGGAACTCCTCGCGGCCGTCGAACGGCGGCGGCACCAGATAGGGGTTCAGCGGCGGCGCGAGGCCGAGGCTCTGCGCGAGCCCCGCCCCGACGAGCAGGGCGTTGCCGACGCGCTCGATCGGCCCGCTGGCGGCGTTGTCCTCCCAGAAGGCCTCGAGCACGGACGGGATGGCGTCCCGCCGGCCCTCGCGCAGCACCGACCACGCGAGCAGCGCGTTGATCGCCCCGCCGGAGGTCCCGCTGACCGCCACGATGTCGTGACCGTCGAACGCGCCCCGGTCGACGAGACGGGCCACGACGCCCGCGGTGAACGCGGTGTGGCTCCCGCCTCCCTGAAAAGCCAGCGCGATCCGCACCCGGTGAGGCTAGCGGTGTCCGATCCGCTCAAGCGTGGTTGTCGGGGGTCGGGGGCACCATGGAGTCGTGAGTGTCCTCGACCGCTTCTCCCCCGCCACCCGCGACTGGTTCACGGGTGCCTTCGAGGGCGCCACGCCGGCACAGGCGGGCGCCTGGGAGGCGGTCGCCGGCGGGCAGCACGCGCTGGTCGTCGCGCCCACCGGCTCGGGCAAGACGCTGGCCGCGTTCCTCTGGGCGCTCGACCGGCTGGCCACCACGCCGCCGCCCGAGGAGCCCACGCGCCGCTGCCGCGTCCTCTACGTCTCGCCGATGAAGGCGCTGACCATCGACGTCCAGCGCAACCTGCGCTCGCCGCTCGCCGGGCTGGGCCAGGCGGCGCAGCGCCTCGGGCTCCCCCGTCCCGACGTCACGGTCGGCTCGCGCACCGGCGACACCCCCGCCGACGAGCGCCGCTCGTTCAACCGCACGCCGCCCGACATCCTCGTCACCACGCCCGAGTCGCTGTTCCTGCTGCTCACCTCGGCGGCGCGCGAGTCGCTGCGCGGCATCGACACGGTGATCGTCGACGAGGTCCACGCGGTGCTCGCCTCCAAGCGCGGGGCGCACCTGGCGCTGAGCCTCGAGCGTCTCGACGCCCTGCTCGACGCGCCGGCCCAGCGCATCGGGCTCTCGGCCACCGTGCGCCCCATCGACGAGGTCTCCGCGTTCCTCGGCGGCGGACGGCCGGTGCGGGTGGTCGCGCCCGAGTCGACGAAGACCGTGCAGGTCCGCGTCGAGGTGCCGGTCGAGGACATGGCGGCGCTCGACAGCGGGGGTGACAACGCCTCCGGGCCGGGCGTCGAGGAGGAGGTCGAGGGGTCCGCCGCCGGTGCGGCGCAGCGGGCCTCGATCTGGCCCGCGGTGCAGGAGCGCATCCTCGACCTGGTCGGCGAGCACCGCTCGACCATCGTCTTCGCCAACTCCCGACGGCTGGCCGAGCGGCTCACGGCGCGGATCAACGAGCTGGCCACCGAGCGGGCGCAGGCGTCGGCGGAGGACTCGCCCCCGGTGGAGCTGGACGACGAGGCCGACGAGCTCGCCCCGGTGATCGGGCCGTTCCCCGCCGAGGCGGTCGGCCAGTCCGGGACGGCCGAGCCCGCCGAGGTGATCGTCGCCCGCGCCCACCACGGCTCGATGAGCCGCACCCAGCGAACCCAGGTGGAGGAGGCGCTCAAGTCCGGCCACCTGCCGTGCGTCGTCGCCACGTCCAGCCTCGAGCTGGGCATCGACATGGGCGCGGTCGACCTGGTGGTGCAGGTCGAGGCGCCGCCGTCGGTGGCCAGCGGGCTCCAGCGGGTCGGCCGCGCGGGCCACCAGGTCGGCGCGATCTCCTCCGGCGTCGTCATGCCCAAGTACCGGGGCGACCTCGTGTCGTGCGCCGTCGTCGCCGAGCGGATGGCGAGCGGGGCCATCGAGGCGATGCACTACCCGCGCAACCCGCTCGACGTGCTCGCCCAGCACGTCGTGTCGATGACGGCGATGGAGCAGTGGTCGGTCGAGGACCTCGCCGCCCTCGTGCGCCGCGCCGCCCCGTTCGCCGGCCTGCCCGACTCGGCGCTGGGCGCGGTGCTCGACATGCTCGCCGGGCGCTACCCCAGCGACGACTTCGGCGAGCTGCGCCCGCGCATCACGTGGGACCGGGTCACCGACCAGCTCTCCGGGCGGCCCGGCGCCCAGCGGCTCGCGGTCACCAGCGGCGGCACGATCCCCGACCGCGGGCTCTACACGGTGGTCACGCCCGGGTCCGGCGAGGGCGGCACCGGCGGCTCGCGGGTGGGCGAGCTCGACGAGGAGATGGTCTACGAGTCCCGCGTCGGCGACACCTTCCTGCTCGGCTCCACGAGCTGGCGGGTCCTCGACATCACGCGCGACCGGGTGGTCGCCGAGCCCGCCCCCGGCGTGCCGGCGCGGATGCCGTTCTGGAAGGGCGACGCCCTCGGGCGCCCGCTCGAGCTGGGCCGGGCGCTCGGTGCGTTCGTGCGCGAGCTCTCCGCCGCCGACGACGAGGCGGCCCACGAGCGCGCGCAGGCCGCGGGGCTCGACGAGAACGCGATCACCAACCTGCTCACCTACCTGCGCGAGCAGAAGGAGTCGACGCGCCACGTCCCCAGCGACCGCACGATCGTCGTCGAGCGCTTCCGCGACGAGCTGGGCGACTGGCGCCTCGTCGTGCACTCCCCCTTCGGCGCGCAGGTCAACGGCCCCTGGGCGCTGGCGATCGCGGCTCGGTTCCGCGAGACGCGGGGCCTCGAGGTGTCGGCCGCGAGCGCCGACGACGGCATCGTCCTGCGCCTGCCCGACGCCCTCGACGACGCCGGCGAGGAGATCATGCCGACCGCCGAGGACGTGCTGCTCGACCCGGACGAGGTCGAGCAGATGGTCACGGCCGAGGTCAGCAACTCGGCGCTGTTCGCGTCGCGGTTCCGCGAGTGCGCGGCCCGGTCGCTGCTGCTGCCGCGCCGCGACCCCACGCGGCGCACCCCGCTCTGGCAGCAGCGCCAGCGGGCGGCGCAGCTGCTCTCGGTCGCGAGCCGCTTCGAGCAGTTCCCGGTCGTGCTCGAGACGATGCGCGAGTGCCTGCAGGACGTCTACGACGTCCCGGGCCTCACCGAGCTGATGCGCGACGTCCGCTCGCGCGGAGTGCAGGTCGTCGACGTCGCGACCACCAGCGCGTCGCCGTTCGCGCGCACGCTGATGTTCGGCTACGTCGGGATGTTCCTCTACGAGCTCGACGCGCCGCTGGCCGAGCGGCGGGCCGCCGCGCTCTCGCTCGACTCGGCGCTGCTGGCCGAGCTCCTGGGCTCCGAGGCCATCCGCGAGCTGCTCGACGGCGACGTGCTCGCCGAGATCGAGGGCCAGCTGCAGCGCACCGACCCCGAGCGCCACGTCCGCGACGTGGAGGGCACGGCCGACCTCCTGCGGTTCGTCGGCGACCTCACCACCGCCGAGGCCGCCGCCCGCGGGGTCCGGGAGGAGTGGCTCACCGAGCTCGAGTCGTCCCGGCGGGCGATCCGCGTGCGGGTCGCGGGCGAGCAGCGCTGGATCGCGATCGAGGACGCGGGCCGCTTCCGCGACGCCCTCGGCGCGGGCCTGCCGGTCGGGGTGCCCGAGGCCTTCACCGAGCCCGTCACCGACCCCCTCGGCGACCTCATCGCCCGCTTCGCCCGCACCCGCGGCCCGTTCCCGGTCGCCGCGCCGGCCCACCGCTTCGGGCTCGGCGTGGCCGTGGTCGGCGGCGTGGTCGACCGGCTGGTGTCCACCGGGCGCCTGGTCCGCGGCGAGCTGCGCCCCGACGGCGCGCCGCCGCTGCCCGGGGTGCCCGCCGATCTGGCCGGTAGCGGCCCGGACGTCTGCGACGCCGAGGTGCTGCGGCGCCTGCGCCGCGGCTCGCTCGCCCGGCTGCGCGCCGAGGTCGAGCCGGTGGAGCCGGCGGCACTCGGGCGGTTCCTGCCGGCGTGGCAGGGCGTGGGGCGCAGGATTCGCCGCGCGCCCGGCCCCGACGACGTGCTCGGCGTGGTCGAGCAGCTCGCGGGGGCGCCGATCCCCGCGAGCGCCCTGGAGAGCCTGGTGCTCCCGGCGCGGCTGCCCGGCTACTCCCCCGCGCTGCTCGACGAGCTCACCAGCGCCGGCGAGGTCACGTGGACCGGCTGCGGCACGCTCGCCGGCGGCGACGGCTGGCTGGCGGTCGCGCCCACCGACCTCGCCGACCTCCTGCTGCCCGACGCCGAGCCCGACATGGTCGACACCCCGCTGCACCGCGCGCTGGCCCAGACGCTGGACGCCGGCGGGGCGCTGTTCTTCCGCCAGGTCACCGAGCGCGCCCAGGCGGTGCTGCGCGAGGGGGGCGAGGCGGAGACCGCGATGCCCGACGACGCCACGATGGTCGCCGCACTCTGGGACCTGGTGTGGGCGGGGCTCGCCACCAACGACACGCTCGCCCCGGTCCGGGCGCTCGTGTCCGGCGGCGGCTCGCGGGGTTCCGGCGGTTCGAAGGGCGGCGCCCACCGGCAGCGCCGGGCGCCCTCGCGGGGTCGCTACGCGCGGCTCGGCCGCGCGCCCATGCCCTCGCGCACGGGTCCGCCGACGGCCGCGGGGCGCTGGTCGGGGGTGCCGGCGCGCGAGGAGGAGCCGACCCGCCGCGCCCAGGCCCGCACCGAGGCGTTCCTCGAGCGCCACGGTGTGCTCACCCGCGGGGCGCTCGACACCGAGCGCGCCACCGGCGGCTTCGCCGGCATCTACCCGGTGCTGCGGGCGATGGAGGAGTCCGGGCGCGCCCGGCGCGGCTACGTCATCGAGGGCCTGGGCGCCGCGCAGTTCGCGGTGCCCGGCGCGATCGACCGGCTGCGCGCCGAGTCGCGCGACGACGACGGCGCCGGCGAGGCGAAGGCCCTGGTGCTCGCGGCCACCGACCCCGCCCAGCCGTGGGGCGCGGCGCTGGAGTGGCCGGCCACCGTCGGGGAGGGATCCCACCGCCCGGGGCGCAAGGCGGGCGCGCTGGTGGTGCTCGTCGACGGCGAGCCGGCGATCTACGTCGAGCGCGGCGGCAAGTCGCTGCTGAGCTTCACCACGTCCCGCGAGGCGCTCGCCGCCGCCGCGGCCGCGCTGACCACGGCCGTGCGCGAGGGCTGGCTGGGCAGCATCGCGGTGGAGAAGGCCGACGGCTCGGGCGCGCTCGACGGCGTCCTCGCCGAGGTCCTCACCGAGGCTGGGTTCCGCCACAGCCCGAAGGGCCTGCGGCTGCGGGCCTGACCGGACGCGCTCACCCACCCTCCCCGCGCGCGCTCGCGGCGCCCACGGCAGGCTGGACGGCGCACCGTCAACGACCCTGGGGAGAGCGATGGCGCTGGCGTGCCCGACGTGTGAGGAGTCCGCCGCCGAGTACCTCGGCATGGCCGACGACGGCCGCAACATGATGCGCTGCACGGCCTGCGGGCACGAGTGGGTCCTCGGGGCCAAGCCGGTGTCGCCGCGGGCGGTCAGCCAGACCACGCGGTCGCGCAGCACGAGCTCGACCAGCAAGAAGTCCAGCACGACCACCCGGCCCCCGACGCGCTCCTCGGCCAGCGTGACGCGCTCCGCCGGCCGGACCTCGGGCACGCGCGGCCCGGTCCGGGAGCGCGAGCGGCGCCCGCTCGAGGACGTCGGGACCGCGCGGGCGCGCTTCACGGCGACGGCTGACCAGGTGACGCCGGAGCGCTGGCGGATCCTCGAGGGGCTGCGGCGGGAGTTCCTGTCCGACTTCCCGCACCCCGACGAGGAGGCCGGGCGCTACCGCGACGTCTACCGGCAGGCGTTCGAGGCCGACGCGCTCCCCTACACCACGCCGGTGGCCCTCAAGGACTTCGCGAACAGCAAGGTCGTTGCCCGGCCCGGCAACATGAGCCGGTTCAACGACGAGTGGCGCGCGCTCGGCAACGTGCGTGCGGCCGAGGCGTTCCGCGGCGTCGTCGACCACCTGCTGCGCGGCGAGGACCCGCCCGCGCCGGAGGACCGGCTGACCGAGCTGATCACCTCCGACGACGCGCCCGCCATGCCCGGGTTCCGCGAGGCGATGCTGACGCGCGTCCTGTGCATCGCCGAGCCGGAGCGGTTCCTGCCGATCCTGATCTACACCAGCCCGTCCGGGGGCAAGCGCGAGATCGCCCGGCAGGTGTTCGGCCTCGAGCTGCCGTCACCGGAGACGACGTCGCAGACGATCGGGCGCCTCGCCTACTGGAGCAACGACCTGCTGGTCGAGCTGATCGGCAGCCGGTTCGTCGACCTCGACCACGCGCGCCAGTTCCTGTGGTGGGTCAAGGACCATCCCGACCTGGCGTAGGACACGCCGGCCTCGGGCGCGCGTCAGGAGACGATGACGTACAGCCCGAACCCGACGATCGCGACGACGGCGGCGAGGCACACGGCCGCGATGGCCGTGCCGGCGCCCGCGCTCAGGGTCGGCGCGCCGTCCTCGGCCCCGCCGGGCCGCGGGCGCACGCGCGCCGACAGGCCCACCAGGGCGAACGACACCAGCACGACGACCGCGACGCCCGCGGCGAGGGACACCACGGACACGAGGCCCAGCGAGGCCCAGTCGATCGTCATGATCGCTCCTATCGGGCCGGGACGGCCGGCTCGTGGGCGACGGCGGCGTCGTCGCCGACGTCGTTGACGTTGTCGGCCGTGACCGGACGGCGACGCGAGACGGCGTAGATGCCCGCGGCGAGGGCGATCGCGACGACGGCGACCAGGACGATCCCGACCGTGCCGGCGGAGGCCACCCAGGCCGCGACCGCGCCGACGGCCGCCGCCGCCGGCAGGGTGAGGATCCAGGCGACGACCATCTGGCGGGCCACGCTCCACCGCACCGCGGCGAGGCGGCGCCCCGAGCCGGCACCGAAGATCGCACCGGTCGCCACCTGGGTGGTCGAGAGCGCGAGGCCGAGGTGCGAGGACGTGAGGATCACCGCGGTGGTGCTCGCCTCGGCGGCGAAGCCCTGCGGCGTCTCGATCTCGCTGACCCGCTTGCCGAGGGTGCGGATGATCCGCCAGCCGCCGAGGTAGGTCCCGAGGCCGATCGCGAGGCCCGCGGAGAGGATCACCCAGAACGGCGGGCCGGAGTCCGGCGAGAGGACGCCGGCCGTGATGAGGGTCAGCGTGATGATCCCCATGGTCTTCTGGGCGTCGCTCGTGCCGTGGGCGAGCGCGACCATCGACGCCGACCCGATCTGGCCGGCCTTGAAGCCCTTCGTGACCGTGCCGCTGTCCGCCCGCGCGGTCGTGCGGTAGGCGAGGTAGGTCGCGGTCAGCGCGATGATCCCGGCGAGGACCGGCGAGACGATCGCGGGCAGGATGACCTTGGAGAGCACGGCGCCGAAGTGCACGGCGCCCAGGCCCGCGGCGACCACGGTGGCACCGATGAGCCCGCCGAACAGGGCGTGCGACGAGCTCGAGGGCAGCCCGAGCAGCCAGGTCAGCAGGTTCCAGATGATGGCGCCGATCAGGCCCGCGAAGATCACCACGGGCGAGATCCGGGCCTCGTCGACCAGGCCGCTCGAGATCGTCCTCGCCACCTCGACGGACAGGAACGCGCCGACGACGTTGAGCACGCCGGCGATCAGGACGGCCACCTTCGGCCGCAGCGCGCCGGTGGCGATGGAGGTGGCCATGGCGTTGGCCGTGTCGTGGAAACCGTTCGTGAAGTCGAAGACGAGGGCGGTGATGACGACGACGATGACGATGAGCGAGACGTCCACCGGCGCCGTCACCCCCCTCCGTGGCTGGCGCGGCCGCGACCGTCGGCGGCCGTCTCGGACGGGGCAGAGGACGCGGTCATCGCCGTTCTACCTACCCGGAGGCTCCCCGTGGATCACCTCAGCAGGGTGATCAGGAGGTCGAGCCGCCCCAGCCGAGGCGGCTCGACAGGTCCTCGGCGGCGGCACGCAGCTCGGGGACGATCGCGCGCGCCCGGCGCCGCGGGAGCCGGTACGACGGGCCGGCGGCGCTCAGCGCGGCGACGACGTCCCCCGCCGCGCCCCACACCGGGACCGCGACGGCGTGCAGGCCGACCTCGAGCTCCTCGAACGAGCGCGCGTGGCCCTCGTCGACGACCCGGGCGAGCTCGGTGCGCAGCGCGGCCGGCTCGGTGATCGTCGACTCGGTGTAGCGGGGCAGGCGCCGGCGCAGGAAGGCGCGGCGCTCCGGGTCGCTCATGTAGGCCAGCAGCACCTTGCCGGCCGACGTCGCGTGCAGCGGGGTGCGGCGGCCCACCCAGTTCTGGGTGGTCACCGACGCGGTCCCGAACTCCTGGGTGACGTTGATGGCCGCCTCGCCGTCGTGGATGGCGAGGTTGACCGTCTCCCCCACCTGCTCGGCGAGCTGCTGGCAGGTCGGCTGGCCGAGGCGCGCGATGTCCATCCGGCCGGTGGCGGACGCGGCGAGGCGCACCACCCCGAACCCGAGCGCCACCCGCCCGCGGTCCCCGAGCTGCTCGAGCATCCCGCGGCGCGCGAGGGCCGCGACGAGCCGCGAGGCGGTGGACTTGTGCACGCCGAGCTCCTCGGCGAGCTCGGTGATGCCGACCTCGCCGCGCTCGGCGACCACCTCGAGCGCCGTCACCGCCCGGTCGACCGAGCGGACGAGCGAGGGCTCGCTCCGTCCACGTCCGGTCTCCTCGGAGTCGCCGTCGGTGGCCGTCATGGCTGTCCATCCTCCCCGATCGGACCTGCCCGGCCGGGAAGAGGGGGGTCGCGCCGGCGCCGCGGGTTGCGTGATCCGCAACCCTACCGCGTCTCAGCGCGTCTGACGCTGCTCGCGAGTGGGGACTCCGTTCGGCCCACCGAGATCGACCGCATAGGTGCCGACGCCCACGGCGAGGGCGTCGAGCATGCGGTCGAGGGCGACGCGGTCGATGTTGGTCAGCGAGTCGCAGGCCTGGTGGTAGCAGGCGTCGTAGGGCGCGCCCGCCCGGCCGCCCCAGAGCGTGGCCTGCTCCGGGGTCTTGACCTCCTCGGCCCCGCTGAAGAGCCCGCCCGACGGGATGCCGGCCTCGACGAACGGCCCGTAGTCCGACCGGCCGTCGAAGTCGGTGCCGCGCGGCTGCACCCCGGCCGCGGTCAGCGCGTCGGCGAGCGTGCGCTCGATGCCCTCGGACCCCCGCGGCCCGGGCGGCGCGCCCTGCCGGTCGGAGTCGTCGCCGTCGTAGACGAAGTAGGCGGGGTTCGGCGAGGCGAGCATGTCGGCGTTGAGCAGCACGGCGATGTCGCGGCGCGCCTCGGGCGTCAGGCCCTGGACGTAGGCCGTCGAGCCGAGCAGCCCGACCTCCTCGGCGCCCCACCACGCGAACCGCACGGCGTTCGTCACCGGGGGCGCGCCGCCGAGGCGCACGGCGAGCTCGAGCTGCGCGGCCGAGCCGGAGCCGTTGTCGTTGATCCCCGGGCCCTCGGGCACGGAGTCGAGGTGGGCGCCGGCCATGACGACCTCGTCGGTCCGGCCCGTCGTCGTCTGCGCGATGACGTTGCGGGTCGTGATCGTCCGCGACTGCGTCACCAGCGTGACCGTCGCCGGCTGGCCGGCGCGGCCGAGCAGCGCGTCGAAGTCCGGCTGGAGGAGCCCGCCGGTGGGCAGGCGGCCCTCGCCGACCGAGCCGAGGGTGCCGCCGAGCGGGCCGGCGACGTTGTTGCCGACGAGCACGGCGGCGGCGCCGACCTCGGAGGCGATCTGCTGCTTCTGCGTGAACGTGCACGCGCCCCGGCGGACCAGCAGCACCGCGCCGCGGGCCGGCAGGTTCGCGTAGTCGGTCGCCTCGCAGCCCGGCGTCGGGTCGCCCGGCGCGTCCGGCGCCACGACCAGCGGCCCGGTGACGCCCTCCGGCGGGGTCGTCGGCGAGTAGGTCAGCGCCGTCACGGCCGGGCCGGGCGCGCCGCCGACCGCGAGCGTCTGGGCCTGGGCGGCGAAGGTGTCGAACGGGAAGCTCGGCGTGTCCACCCGGTACCCCGCCGCGCGCAGCTGCCCGGCGACGTAGTCGACGCTCGCGTCGTAGCCCGGCTGCCCGGACGCGCGGTTGCCGCCGTTGGCGTCGGCGATCCGCTGCAGCTCCTCGAGCCGCGCGTACGCCCCGTCGCCGGTGACCTGCTCGGCGAGGCGCCGCGACAGCCCCGGGTCACCGGTGGGCGCGGGGCCGGACGCGGACGGCGGCGGGGGTGTCGTCTGCTCCCCGGCGCCGCCGGCGGGTCCGCTCCCGCACGCCGCGAGCGCCAGCACGGCACCGAGGGCGAGGGCCGTCACGACCCGCGTGGCGCTCATGCTCACGGACCGTAGCGGATGGCTTCGGGTGGAGTGACAGGAACCACCCCGGACCGCGCACGGAGGCCCGGAGCGACCCGATTCACGTCCTCGCGCCACTTCCGCAGCGACCGTCGCGGGCTACAGTTGGTTGGCACAGCCAACGATCGCCGGTCCTCGAGGAGAGTGTGTGGCGCACGCCGACGAGCCGGAGCAGACCGGCACCCGGCCCAGCCCGGCCCTCGTCGTCACGGTCCTGTCCTCGGTCGGCCTCGTCGCGTCGCTGTGCATGACCCTGGTCGTGCCGCTCGTGCCCCAGCTCCCCCAGCTGCTCTCGACGACGACGGCCACCGCGTCGTGGGTGATCACGGCGACCCTGCTCGCCGGCGCGGTCGCGACGCCGATCGCCGGCCGCCTCGGCGACATGATCGGCAAGCGCCGGGTCCTCGTCGCCACGCTCGGGCTGCTGGTGGCCGGCTCCGTCCTCTGCGCGGTCACCGACGACCTCGTGCCGGTGCTGATCGGGCGCTCGCTGCAGGGCGTCGCGGTCAGCGCTGTCCCGCTCGGCATCAGCCTGATGCGCGACACGCTCCCGCCCGCGCGCCTCGGGTCGGGCATCGCGCTGATGAGCGCGACGCTGGGCATCGGCGGCGGGCTGGGCCTGCCGCTCGCGGCCGTGATCGTCGAGATCGCCGACTGGCACGCGCTGTTCTGGGTCGCCGGCGGCCTCGGCCTCGCCGGGCTCCTGCTCGTCGCCCTCGTGATCCCGGAGTCGTCGACCCGCTCGGGCGGGCGCTTCGACGCCGGCGGCGCGATCGGGCTCTCGATCGGGCTGATCGGGCTGCTGCTCGCCGTGTCCAAGGGTGGCGAGTGGGGCTGGGGCAGCGCGGCCACGCTCTCGTCGGCCGGCGTCGCCGTGGTCGCCCTCGTCGCGTGGGGCTTCTACGAGCTGCGCGTGCGCGACCCGCTGGTCGACCTGCGCCTCAACGTGCGCCGGGCGGTGCTGCTGCCCAACCTGATCTCCATCCCCGTCGGCGTCGCGATGTTCACGGGCATGGTCGTGTTCCCCCAGCTGCTCTCGGCGCCGGTCGCGTCGGGCCACGGGCTGGGGCTCACCCTGCTCGTCGCCGGTCTGACGCTCGCGCCGAACGGCATCGTCATGATGCTGATGTCGCCGGTGACCGCCCGGATCTCCGCGCGGTGGGGCCCGCGGGCGTCGCTGCGCATCGGGCTCGTCATCATCGGCGTCGCCTACGCCGCAGGCACGATGCTGCTCTCGGAGGCGTGGCAGATCTCGCTGGTCATCGCGGTGATCGGGGCCGGGGTCGCCCTGGCCTACGGCTCGCTGCCCGCCCTGATCATGCGCGCGGTCCCGACGACGCGGACCGCCGCCGCCAACGGCCTCAACACCCTCATGCGCTCGATCGGCACGTCGACCGCGTCGGCGGTCGCCGCCGTCGTGCTCGGGGCGTCGACGGTGCGCGTCGAGGGGTCGCTGGTGCCGTCGCTGGGCGCGATCCAGACGACCCTGCTCATCGCGGCCGGGTGCGCGCTGCTCGCGCTCGTGGTCAGCCTGGCGGTGCCGAACCTGCCGGAGCCGAGCGAGCACGTCGAGCAGATCGAGCCGATCGGACCGGCGGAGAGCCCGCACGACGGTGCGCCCCTGCTCCGCGGCCGCGTCCTGCACGACCACGGCGGCCCCGCCGCGGGCGCGCGCGTGACGCTGGTCGGCAACGACGGGCGCCAGCTCGCCGTCACGCCGGTCGACCCCGACGGGGCGTTCGCCGCCGACCCCGGCCCCGACCGCCCGGTGCTGCTCATCGCCGGGCTCGCCGGCGCGCGGCCCACCGCCGTGCACGTCGCGCCGGGCCAGGACACCCTCGAGCACCCGCTGGTGCTGGCCCGCGCCGCCGACCCGCTCGCCGCGGTGACGCGCCCCGGCCCGGAGCTCACCGAGATCTCGAGCGCCGAGTGCACCTCCGCCGGGTGTACCCCGCGGGGTTTGTGACCCGCTCCACCCGTGGCACTCCGTGGGTCCGCCCCACGAGCCCCGGGAGGGATCCTTGTCCAGCGACGACACCCCCGTGGTGGCCGTCCGGGAGGCCATCACGGCCCTGCGCGCGGGCACGGTGACACGCGAGCTCGACGGCCGGGACCTCGCGATGCTCGGCACCGAGGCCCGGGCCCTGGTCGAGCAGCTCGTCGACGTCCTGATGAGCGTCGACCGCGCGACCACCGACCCGCGCGATCCGCACACCCGCGACCTCGAATCGCTGCGCTCCCGCCTCGCGACCGCGCTCGCGCCGGTCGACGTCGCGGGCGGCGATCCCCGCGACGGCGTCGAGGAGGCACCCGCGCCCGCCCACCACGGCACGGCGGACGACTGACCACCCACGATGGGACGATGGCTGCGTGCCCGAGGGTGACACGGTCTTCCTCGCCGGCCGGCGGATGCACGACGCGCTGGCCGGCCAGGAGCTGACGCGCGGGGAGCTGCGGCACCCGCGGCTGGTGGAGCACGACCTCGCGGGCCGCACGGTCCTCGAGGTCGTCAGCGTCGGCAAGCACCTGTTCACGCGCCTCGACGACGGCACCAGCCTGCACAGCCACTTCCGCATGGACGGCACCTGGCACCTCTACCGGCCCGGCCGGCCGTGGCGCGGGGGCCCGGAGCACTCGATCCGCGCGATCCTCGAGGTGCCCGACCGGGTCGCCGTCGGCTACCGGCTCCACGACCTCGACCTGCTGCCCACCGAGCGCGAGGACACCTGGGTCGGGCACCTCGGGCCCGACCTGCTCGGCGACGACTGGGGACCCGACGCCGAGGCCGAGGTAGAGCGCCTGCTGCGCGCGGACCCGGCCCGCGAGCTCGGCGCCGCCCTGCTCGACCAGCGGGTGGCGTGCGGGGTCGGCAACCTCTACAAGGCGGAGGTCTGCTTCCTGGTCGGCGTCTCCCCGTGGACGACGGTCGGCGACCTGACGGACCGCCAGGTGCACGACGTCGTCGCGTGGTCCCGCAAGCTGCTCCTGCGCAACGCCTGGCGCCCCGAGCAGTCGACCACCGGTGACCTCGGCGGCAACGCCCAGCACTGGGTGTTCGAGCGCGGCGGGCGGGGCTGCCGGCGCTGCCGCGACGTCGTGCGGACGGCGGGCCAGGACGACGGGAGCCCGGACCGCGAGGACCGGATCGCCTACTTCTGCCCCACCTGCCAGCCGGGCCCCCACCCGCCGCTCGAGCGCCGGCGCGGCCGTCGGCCCCAGCAGCAGTCCGGTCGCCAGGCGCGCTACTAGGGCCGGAGGCCGGACCGGTCCACACTGCGTTCCGTGGACGCTGCGCCGCCCGGCCGCGAGCACGAGACGGCCGCGCTCGTCTCGGCGCTGGACGACGCGTGCGCCGGCCGGGGCACCGCGGTGCTGGTGGTCGGCGAGGCGGGCATCGGCAAGTCGACCCTGCTCGGGGCGCTGGTCGACGCGGCGGAGCACCGCGGGGTGCCCGCGCTGCTCGGCCGGGCGAGCGCCGACCTCGGCACCCCCGCCTTCTGGCCGTGGCTGCGCCTGCTGGGCAGCCCCGCGGCGCGGGACCGGGGCCTGGACCCGGGCGTGCTCGACCTCGGCGCGGCGGCCGCGGACGGCAGCGACGCCCGGGCCCGCTTCGGCGCGATGGCCGACACCGCCGACGCCCTCGCGGCCGCCGCGGACGGCGGGCTCGTGGTGGCCGTCGAGGACGTGCACGCCGCCGACCCCGCCTCGCTGGCGCTGCTGCACCACCTGGTCGGCGAGGTGGTGGCGACGCGCGGGCCGGCCCTGCTGCTCGTGGCCACGTCCCGGGAACCGGCACCCGAGGGGCTCGAGGCGGCGGTCCCGACCGTGCTGCGCCCGGGCCGGCTCGGGCGCGGGCCCGTCGGCGAGCTGCTGCGACGCCGTGACGGCACCGAGCCCGACGGCGCCGCGGTCGACACCCTGCTGCGGGTGAGCGCGGGCCACCCGCTGCACCTGCGCGAGCTCCTGCGCGCCCCCGCGATTCACGCGGAGGCGGTCGCGCCCCTGGTGCGCCGGCGCGTCGCCGCGCTCTCCCCCGCCGCGCAGGACCTGCTGGCCACCGCCGCGGTCGCCGGCGAGGACGTGGAGCTCGCCCTCCTCGGCGGGCACCCCGCCGAGCTGCTCGCGGCGCACCTGCTCGTCGAGGACCCGCAGGACCCCGGGCGGGTGCGCTGGTCCCACGCGCTGGTCCGCGCCGCCTGCCGGGACGGGCTCCCGCCGGCGCGGCGCCGCGACGAGCACCGCCGGCTCGCCGACGCCCTGCCGCCCGACCGGGCGGGCGAGGTGGCGGGCCACCGGCTCGCGGCCGCCGACTCGCCCGCGGGCCGGGCCGCCGCGGCGAGCGCGTGCCGTGCCGCCGCGGAGGACGCCACCGCCCGGCGGGCGCCCGACGACGCCGCCGACTGGTGCCGGCGCGCGCTGGAGGTCACCGACGACCCCGTGGCGCGGGCCGAGGTGCGGCTGGCGCTGGCCCGGGCGCTCGTGCGCGCCGACCGCACCGCCGACGCCCTCGACGAGGCGGCCGCCGTTGTCGACGCCGCCGAGGACGCCGGGCGCGCCGACCTCGCCGCCGCCGCGGCGGTCGTGGTGCGCGGGATCGGCCCGGACCTGGTCGCCGGGCGGGTCGAGGCGCTCGTCGCGCGCGCCGGCACGCTGCTCGCCGGCGAGGACTCGGCGCGCCGGGCGCGGGTGCTGGCGCAGGAAGCCATGGTCGCGGGGGTCCGGGGCCGGTCGGACGAGGCGGCGGAGATCTCGGCGCGGGCGCTCGCGATGGCCGACCGGCACGAGCACGAACCGGACGGCGTCGATGCGGTCCTGCACGCGCTGCACGCCCGCTACGAGCTGTGCGGCGGGCCGGGCCTGGTGTCGGAACGGCTCGCCGTCGGGCGGCGGACCATCGCCCTCGGCACGGCGACGCGGCGGCCCGAGGCCCTGGTCTGGGGCCACGTGTGGCGCATCGAGGACGCCTTCGAGCTGGGCGCGCTGGACGTCGTCGAGGCGGGGATCGAGGCCCTCGGCGAGGTCGCCGACCAGCTCGGCGGCACCCTCGCCCGCTGGCACGAGCTCCGGGCGCGCGCGGCCCGCGCCCACCTCGTCGGGCGGTACGACGAGGCGTTCGCGCTGGCCGGCCGGTTCCGCGAGCTCGGCCGCCGCAGCCAGGACCCGACGGCCGAGGCGATGTACCAGGCGTTCGTGACCCTGCTGCACCGCGACCTCGGCACCCTCGCGACGTGGCACCCCGACGGGGACGCGATGGCCCGCACGGCACGGCTCCCCGTCATGTGGGCCACCGCCGGCGTCGCGTTCCTCGACCGTGGCGACGCCGACCTCGCCCGCACGCTCTACGCCGAGCTGCGCCCGCACCTGTTCGCGGTGCCGCACAGCAACCGCTGGCGCCCCGTCGTGTGCTGCGGGAGCGAGCTGGCCGTCGCGTTCGGCGACACCGAGGTCGTCCGGGCGACCCTGGACCAGCTGCTCCCGCACACCGCGCTGCGCACCGACAGCAGCACCGGCTGCCCCGGGCCGGTCGCCCGGTTCGCCGCCACCGCCGCCCGCCGGCTCGACGAGCACGACGAGGCCGTCCGGCTGGCCGACCAGGCGGTGACCTCGGACCGGCGCCTCGGCGCGATGCCGGGGCTCGCGCGCTCGGGCCTGGAGCTGGGCCGGGCGCTCGCGGCGCGGGGCACCGCGGCCGACCGGGACCGCGCCCGGCGGGTCCTCGAGGAGTCCCGGACCGTGGCCCGCCGCCTGGGGCTGCGCCCGACGCTGGACGGCGCCACGGCGCTCCTGGGCGAGCTCACCGGGCTCGGTCCCGGCGCGGGCTCGCTGACCGCCCGCGAGCGCGAGACCGTCGCCCTCGTCGTCACCGGGCTGGCCAACCGGGAGGTCGCCGCCCGGCTCGTGGTCAGCGAGCGCACCGTCGAGAGCCACGTCCGCAACGCGCTGGCCAAGCTCGGGCTGCACAACCGCACGCAGCTCGCCGCGTGGGCGGCGGAGGCCCTCTAGCCGGCCCTGCGTACCGGGAACTCCGTGCCAGCACGGAGGTCTCCCCGCGGCGCCCGGACCACGCTCGACGGCATCCACCAGCACACCGAGAGGACGTGGACGCCGTGTTCGCCCGATTCCAGACCGTCAGCTCCCCGCACACCGACGACCTCGAGGCCCGCCGCGGCGAGCTCACCGACATCCTGCGCCGCCACGCCGGCTACGGCGGGGCCTACTTCATGGTCTCCGGGCCGACCGCGATGCGGGCCCTGGTGACCCTGTGGGCCACCGAGGAGGACGCCCGCGCGGCGTCGGAGCGCACCCGCGCGGCCACCGGGGACACCGCGTCCCCGGTGACCATCCACGAGGACACCGTCTACGAGGTCACCGAGGACGAGCCCGGCCCGGCCGCGGACGCCGAGCCCACGGTCGCGGCCGTCGCGGCCTTCGACGGGCCGTTCAGCGACGCCGGCCGGGACGCGATGGACCGGATCCACGGCGGCAAGGTCATCCCGGCCGTGCGGGCGCTGCCCGGCACCGTGCGGCTGCTGTTCCTCTGGGACCGGCTCTCCCGCTCGATGCGGGGGCTGCACCTCGCCACCGACGCCGCCCCGCTGGACGCGGCCGGGCCCGCCGTCGACGCCACCGACCCGGCCGCGGGCGAGGACCCGGCGCTGATCTCGCCGCCGGACCGCGTCGAGCGCTGGGCGGTGGGCGGCGCCGACGTGCCGGTCACGGGTGCATCCGCGCGCCCTTGACGATCTTGTCGACGGCGTTGCGCGGACCGTGGACGGCGATCCCGACGAGGTCGAGGTCGTCGCGGGCCACCTTCGCTACGGCCGCGCGGTTGTCGGCGTCGTTGCCGGTGGCGAAGAGGTCCGCGGTGAACACGGCGATCCGCAGGCCCCGGCCCAGCGCGCGGCCGTGGGCGGCGCGGAGCACGTCCGCGTCGGCGGCGAACACCATCACCGGCTGCCCGAGCATCGCCAGGTACGGGGTGCCGTCGGCGTCGACGTAGGGCTCGCCGACGAGCTCCGGCGTCGCCGCGGTGATCCCGCTGGTGAGGAACGCGGTCACGTTGAGGGCCTGCCAGCCCGCGAGGTCGTCGCGCAGCACGACGGCGATCTTGGTGTCGAATCCGCTGGTCATGGCGCCCACGATCACCCGCCGGCGGCGCCGCGGTCTTGTACGTTCCTGGCATGGGCGAGCACGCCGGGGAGCTCGTGAGGGCCTGGCGCCCGGCCGTCCCGGGCGTCACCGAGGTCTTCCACGCCCGCTTCACCGAGCACGCGTACCCGTCGCACACCCACGACACCTGGACGCTGCTGATCGTCGACGACGGCGCGGTGCGCTACGACCTCGACCGCCACGAGCACGGCGCGCTCCCGGCCTCGGTGACGCTGCTGCCGCCCCACGTCGCCCACGACGGGCGCTCGGCGCGGCCCGGCGGGTTCCGCAAGCGGGTCGTGTACCTCGACGACACCACGCTGGGACCGTCGCTCACCGGGCACGCCGTCGACCGGCCGGCGTTCGACGACCCCGTCCTGCGCCGCCGCGTCGACCAGCTGCACCACGTCCTCGCCCACCCCGGCGAGGAGCTGGCGGCGCAGAGCAGGCTCGCGCTGATCACCGAGCGGCTGGCGGGGCACCTCGGAGGGCACCTCGGGGAGGCATCGAACGGGCGCCGACCCGACCCGGGCCTCGCGCACCGGCTCCGCGACCTGCTCGACGCCCGCGTGCGCGAGGGTCTCGGGCTCGACGAGGCCGGGCGGCTGCTGCACGCCCACCCCACGCACCTCGTGCGGGCGTTCGGCGCCGAGTTCGGGCTCCCGCCGCACCGCTACCTCACGGGCCGGCGCATCGACCTCGCGCGACGGCTCGTGCTCGCGGGCATGCCGCCCGCGGATGTCGCCACGACCGCGGGCTTCCACGACCAGGCGCACCTCACGCGGCACTTCCGCCGCGTGACCGGGACGACGCCGGGGCGGTTCGCCGCCCGCCCCGGCTGATCCCCGCCGCCCCGGACGAACGAACGGCGCTCTCGTTGCTGCACAAGCAGCGAGAGCGCCGTTCGTTCCTCGAGGCGCGCGCTCAGTTCTGGCGCGGCACCTGCTGCTGCGTCGGCTGCTGCTGGGGCTGCGCGGGCTGGGCCGGCTGCACCTGCGGCTGGGCCGGCTGGCCCGCCGGGACCTGGCCCTGACCCTGCCCCATCGAGGCGCGGATCTGGTCGAGACGGCTCTTGCCCGCGTAGTCGCGCGAGGCGGCCTCGACCTCGAGCATGCGGCCCTGCACGCTGTTCTGCGCGAGCTCGGCCTGCCCGAGAGCCGTCGAGTAGCGGCGCTCGATCTTGTCGCGCACCTCGTCGAGGTTCGGGGTGTTGCCCGGCGCCGCGACCTCGCTCATCGAGCGCAGCGACGCGGAGACCTGCTCCTGCATCTTGGCCTGCTCGAGCTGGCTGAGGAGCTTGGTGCGCTCGGCGATCTTGGTCTGCAGCGTCTGGGCGTTGCGCTCCACGGCCTGCTTGGCCTGCTGGGCGGCGCCGATCGACTGGTCGTGCAGCGTCTTGAGGTCCTCGACGTTCTGCTCGGCCGTCACGAGCTGCGAGGCGAACTGCTCCGCGCTCTGCTCGTAGCGCTGCGCGCCTTCCTCGTCGCCCTTGGCCCGGGCGTCGTCGGCCATGACCAGCGCCTGGCGTGCCGAGGCCTGCAGCTTCTCGATGTCGGCGAGCTGACGGTTCAGCTTCATCTCCAGCTGTCGCTGGTTGCCGATCACCGACGCGGCCTGCTGCGACAGCGCCTGGTGCTGACGCTGCGCGTCCTCGATGGCCTGCTGGATCTGGACCTTCGGGTCCGCGTGCTCATCGATCTTCGAGGAGAACGCGGCCAGGAAGTACCGCCAGGCCTTGACGAAGGGGTTGGCCATCTGCTCCCGCCCAACTCATGATGTCGATCCGGCTCAGGCGGCGACATCCGCGCCTGGTCTCACGGTCCATCGTCTCACCTCCTCGCGGAGGCTTCCACCGACCCGCCGAACCCGACGATCACCCTGGGAACAGGGCTCACATCGATCACACCGGTCAGGCCGCGACGCACTCCACCGTCGGCCGGCGGAGACCGTCGGCACCCCCGGCCAGGCCCACCAGCCGCACCGTCGTCGCACCCTCGACCGGCGCCACGACCTCCTCGCCGTCGTCGGTGAGCGGGGTGCCCTCCGGCTCGGGCAGCGCGACGGTGCGCGGCGCGGCCGGCTCCGCGGGCTCGGGCGGCGTGGGGATGCGGGCCGACATGCTCGCGGCCGCGGCCTCCCCCGACTCGCTCTCCGGCTCGAACGCCTCCTCGACCGCGGTGCGCAGCTCGTCGTCGACGGCGTCCGCGAAGCCGCCACGTGCACCGGCGCCGACCGGCACCCGACGCGGCGTCGGACGCATGAGGTCGGCGACCTCGTCGAGCAGCTCCGGCAGCGGCAGGTCCAGCGCCTCGCAGACGGCCGCGAGCAGCTCGCTCGACGGCTCCTTGCGGCCCCGCTCGATCTCCGAGAGGTAGCCCAGGCTGACCCGCGCCTCCCGCGAGACGTCCCGCAGCGTGCGGCGTCGCTCGGTCCGGGCGCGCCGGATGGTCCCGCCGATGGCCTCGCGCAACAGCAGCGACATGCCACACCTCCCAGCACCGGTCGTGGGTGTCCCCGTGGCGACGCCCGGGAGAGCTCCTCCCGGACCTCGACGACCGTGTGCGTCCACCGTACCGAGATCGACGGGACGGCGACGCCGGCGCGAGCCCGGGGCTGTTCGTCCTGAGCGAACAGGCTCAGGCGGCCCGCGCCCGGGCGCGCAGCCGCAGGGCTCTGACCAGGTAGTCGACGCCCGTGACGACCGTGACCACCACCGCGGCGATCATCAGCACGGCCACGCCAGGCTCGACGAACGCCGGCAACGGCATGATCGCGAGCCCCAGTGCCACCGTCTGCAGCACCGTCTTGATCTTGCCGCCGCGGCTCGCCGGGATGACGCCGTGGCGCAGCACCCAGAACCGCAGCAGCGTCACGCCGAGCTCGCGCGCCGCGATCGTGATGGTCACCCACCACGCCAGCTCGCCGAGCATCGAGAGCCCCACGAGCGCGGCGCCGGTGAGGGCCTTGTCGGCGATGGGGTCGGCGATCTTGCCGAAGTCGGTGACGAGGCCCCAGCGGCGCGCGAGGTCGCCGTCGAAGGTGTCGGTGAGCGAGGCGATCGCGAACACCGCGAACGCCGCCCACCGCCAGGCCGTGCTCTGCCCGTGGTCGACGAACAGCACCACGAGGAAGACCGGCACCAGGAGGAGCCGGACCACGGTCAGCGCGTTCGCGATGTTGACCAACGGCACCGGGGCCGGCGTGACGACCCCGGCCGTGGACGCGGTGGACGGGGACTGCCCGCCCGAGCCGCGGGTGGTCATCGGGCCCCGGCGCCGACGGGCGCCCGGTCGTCGCTGTCGTCGGTCTCGGGGGCCTCCCCCGTCCGGTGCCGCGCCTCGACGACCAGGTCGATCCCCTCGGCGTCGATCACCTCGGCCGTCACGACGGACCCGGGCGCGAGCGCGTCGAGCAGCTCCTCGTCGCCCTCGAGCCGGCACTCGCCGTCGACGTCGGGACCCTGGTGGGCGGCGCGGCCGATCCACTCGGCCTCGTCCTCGTCCCACCGCTCGACCAGCACCTCGACGGTCGTCCCGACGCGGCGGGCGGCGCGGTCCTCGGCGACGTGCTCGGCGAGGCTCGTGATCCGCTCGACGCGCGCGGCGATCTCCGTCGGCTCGATCTTGTCGGGCAGCCCGAGGGCCTCGGTGCCGTCCTCGTCGGAGTAGCCGAACACCCCGACGGCGTCGAGCTCGGCCTCGGCGAGGAACGCCTCGAGCTCGGCGAGCTCCTCCTCGGTCTCGCCGGGGAAGCCGACGATGACGTTGGAGCGGATGCCCGCCTCCGGGTCGAGCGCGCGGATCTCGCGGCAGAGCGCGAGGAACGTCTCGCGGGAGCCGAAGCGCCGCATGCGACGCAGCACCGTGGCGCTGGCGTGCTGGAAGGAGAGGTCGTAGTAGGACGCGACCCGGGGCGTCTCGGCGATGGCGCGCAGCAGCGGCGGCCGCACCTCGGCCGGCTGGAGGTACGAGACGCGGACCCGGCGCATCCCGGGCACCACCGCCAGCTCGCCGAGCAGGCGCTCGAGCGCCCCGCCCGCCGCGCCGCGGGCGTCGATGTCCTTGCCGTAGGACGTGGAGTTCTCGCTGACCAGCAGCACCTCGGCGACGCCGTGGTCCGCGAGCCAGGCGGCCTCGGCGACGACGTCGCCCGGGTCGCGCGAGACGAAGGCGCCGCGGAAGGACGGGATCGCGCAGAACGTGCAGCGCCGGTCGCAGCCCGAGGCGAGCTTCAGCGGGGCGACCGGGGCGTCGTCGAGGCGCTGCCGCGGCACCGTCGGCACCCACTCGTGGCCGGGGATGCTGGTGTCGCGCACCGCCTCGGGCCGCTTCACCGGGCTGATCGGCAGCAGCGCGCGCCGGTCGGTGGGCGTGTGGGACGCGAGCGGGCGCCCGGCGAGGACGTCGTCGAGCCGGGACGGCAGGTCGCCGTAGTGGTCGAAGCCGAGCACCGCCGCGGCCTCGGGCAGCGCCTCCGCGAGCTCGGCGCCGTACCGCTCGGCCATGCAGCCGACCGCGACGACCTTCGCGTCGCCGCCACCCGCCGCCAGCACGGCGTCGACCGAGTCCTTCTTGGCCTGCTCGACGAAGGTGCAGGTGTTGACGACGACGACATCCGGCCCATCACCATCGACATAGCCCTCGGACCCGTCGGCGGACGCCGCGACGTCCCAGCCGTCGGCGGCGAGCCGGCCGGCCAGTTCCTCGGAATCGACGTCGTTGCGGGCGCACCCGAGGGTCACCAGCGCCACACGGGGGCGCTCTGGGGCATCAGGGGAGCGCTCGACCACCTGCCCAGCCTATCGGCCCGGGGGCTGGCCTACCCTCCGCTGGTGGTGAGCACCGGGTGACCGAGATCGTCGACAGCGCCGCAGACCGGGCCGCACCCGTCCTCCTGCGACGCGCCCGCACCGCCGACGTCCGGGGCATCAAGACCCTCGTCGACTCGTTCGCCGACGACAACATCCTGCTGCGCAAGCCGCTGGTCACCCTGTACGAGACGGTCCAGGAGTTCCGCGTGGCCGTCCGTGGCCGGGAGGTCGTGGGCTGCGGGGCGCTGCACGTGCTGTGGGAGGACCTCGCCGAGATCCGCACGATCGCCGTCGACCCGCGGATGCAGGGCGCGGGCATCGGGCACGGTCTCGTGCACGAGCTGTTGGCCCAGGCGCGGGCGCTGGGACTGCGCAGTGTGTTCGTGCTCACCTTCGAGGTCGCGTTCTTCGAGCAGCACGGGTTCCGCGAGATCGAGGGCTCGCCGGTGAGCCCGGACGTCTACGCCGAGATGATGCAGTCGGCCGACGAGGGCGTCGCCGAGTTCCTCGACCTCGCCTACGTGAAGCCGAACACGCTCGGCAACAGCCGGATGCTGCTCGAGCTGTGACCTACAGCACCAGCGCCGCCAGCCCGAACACCAGCGCGTTGTTGACGCCGTGCGCGACGACGCCGGGCCAGACCGAGCCACTGCGGCGCAGCAGCAGGGCGTTGAGCACGCCGAGCACGAACGCCGCCGGCAGGACGACCGAGAGGCCGTGGGCGAGCGCGAACACCAGCGAGCTCCCGAGCACCGCGACCCACGCTCCGTAGCGCCCCAGGGCCGTGGTGACGACCCCGCGGAAGAGCAGCTCCTCCCCCACCGGCACGACGACGGCCCCGAGCAGCATCATCAGCGCGAAGGTCGGGAGATCCCCGGTGATCCCCGGGAGGAAGGCGGCCTGCGGATTGGACGTGTCCCCGCTCAGCAGCACGTACCCGATGACGATCACTCGGTTGACGAGGAAGGCGACCACGCCCGCCCCCAGGCCGGCGAGCAGCCACCGCCGCGTCGTCGCTCGCGCGCCGATCGCCGGCCACGAGCGCACCCGGACCACGACGGCCAGCGCCGCCGCCCCGAGCGCGGCGCACCCCGAGACGCCGATCGACGCCACGGCGAGCGACGCCGAGCCCGGCGCCACCACCCCGCTCAGCGGGATCACGGCGAGGACGGTCAGCGCGAGGTAGCCGACGAGGGCCACCGCGATCTCGGTCCAGCCCGGGCGGGCCGGCGCCGGGGCGCCGACGGTGGGTTCGGGTGCTGGTGAGGTGGTCACCCCGGCGACGCTAGGGCGCCGCCGGGGCCGTGATCGTCCGCCGCGGAGCGGGTCCCGGCCCGTCGGCGTCCTCCTCGAGGAGGAGGCCCGCCTCCCGGCGCGGCAGGTGCGCGGCGACCCGCCAGCCGGCGCCGCAGGGGCCCGCCTCGACGGTGCCGCCGACGAGGGCGGCCCGCTCGCGCATCCCGACGATGCCCAGCCCGGAGCCCTCCCCCGCCTGTCGGTGCCCGGCGCGGACGCCCTCGTCGACGACCTCGACCGCGACGACGTCGGGCTCGTGGCGCACGGTCACCCGGGTCGGCGCGGGGCCCGCGTGGCGCAGGGCGTTGGTGAGGGCCTCGGTGACGATGCGGGCGGCGATGACGTCGGTCTCGGGCCGGTCGGCGGAGGCGTCGCCGACGACGTCGACGGTGACCGGCAGCCCGGCGTCGCGCACCGGGGCCACGAGCGCCGTGACCGCCGCGGTGTCGAGCTCGAGGTGCTCGGCCGCGTCGCCCGACGGCACGCCGGGGCCGAGCCCCTCGAGCAGGGTGGGCAGGGCGCCGGCGATCCGCTCGCCGGCCTCGGTGATCGCGTCCAGGGTGGCGGGCTCCGGGGCCACCCGGGCGGCGTGCACGGTGACCACGAGCGCGGACAGCTCGTGGGCCAGGACGTCGTGGAGCTCGCGGGCCAGCCCGAGGCGCTGCGCCGTCACCGCCCGTGAGGCGGCCGCAGCCGCGCGCTCCGCGGACCGGCGGGCGTCGGCCTGCGCCGAGCGTCGCTGGAGCACGCCGAGGCCCCAGACGGCGGGGACGAGCAGGTAGGACAGCGCGATGCCGGCGCGGCCCACCGGGACCGCACCGGGCCAGCCCACCACGAGCGTGGTGACCAGCACCGCGGCCGAGCACACCGTCACCGTGACCGCGGACGCCACGGTGCCCGCCGCCAGGCCCGCGCCGAAGACCAGCACGCCCCACGTCGCCTCGGTGACGATGTGGGTGGTGCCCAGCACGGAGCCGACACAGGAGGCCGCCGTGGCGACGACGAGCGCGGGCAGCGGGGCGCGGCGCCACCACCCGAGAGCCAGCGCCTGGACCACCAACGGCGTGAGGGCGAACGGGCGCCCGACGTCGAGGTCGAGCATCGCCATCGCGTCCGTGGCCGGGCCGGGCTCCAGATGCGGGATCGCGACGTTCGCCAGCAGTCCGATCCCCGCGGTGACCGCGAGCGCGACGGCCCCGAGCAGCAGCCCCCCGCGCGAGGGGCGCCACGAGGGCGCGTCCGGGCGCGGTGGAGCCGCCACCTCGGTGTCCGCGGCCGGCGGCGCCGCACGCAGGACGGACAGCGCGCGGCGCATGCCCGCGAGGGCGGCGCGGGCCTCGGCGGCGATGGCCGAGAGCGTCGGTCCGGGGTCGTCGACCGGGGTCAGGGCCCTCGTGCGTGTCACCACCCGCTCGACCCGGACCGCGACCAGCTCCCGCAGGTCCCCGGCGAGGCGGTCGCGCTGGGCGGCGAGGGCGTCGGCGAGCCGGTCGTGCTCCTCGCGGCGTCGCCGGACCGCAGCCTGCGCCGCCCGGGCCCGGGTGACGACGGCCAGCGCCGAGACCGCGAGGACCACCGGCACGAGCGTGACGTCCATGCCGACCGCGAGCCCCACCGCCGTCTCCGGGTCGCCGGGATACACGGCGAATCCGGCGAGCAGCGGCGCCAGCACCGAGGTCCCGATCGTGGCGAGCGCCCCGGGCACGGGCCGGGCGCGGCGGACGACCCCGTAGACCAGGACCGCCCACGCCCAGGTCGCGACGGTGCCCGAGACCATCCACCCGATCGGCACCATCACGCCGAACACCAGCAGGGCACCGACCGGACGCTCGCGGCGCCAGAGCACCGGCACCGTCTGCACCGTCCCCGTCGCGATCACCGCGAGGACCCCCGCCGTGCTCGTCCCCGGGACCCAGGTCCCCAGCGTCAGGGCGGTCAGCACCACCATGACCAGCAGCAGGCCGACCACGACCGCGTCGACCGGTCGCAGCTCGGGCAGCAGGTCGCTCCAGCGCCGGGGCACTACGTCCCCCGCGCCGGCACCAGGCCGCACTCGAAGGCGTGGACGACGAGCTGCACCCGGTCGCGGCGCTCGAGCTTGCGCAGCAGGTGGGCGACGTGGGTCTTCACCGTCGACTCGGCGACGACCATCTCCGCGGCGATCTCGGCGTTCGACAGCCCGCGGGCGACGAGCACCAGCACGTCGTGCTCGCGGGCGGTCAGACCCTCGGGCGGGCCGTCGGGCGGCGCGGGCACCGGTTCCTGGGCCACCCAGTCGCGGACGAGGCGCGTCGTCACCGACGGCGCGAGCAGCGACTCCCCCGCGTGCACCGTGCGGACCGCGCGCACGAGGTCCTCGGGGTCGGAGTCCTTGAGCACGAAGCCGCTGGCGCCCCCGCGCAGCGCGCGGCGCACGTAGTCGTCGACGTCGAACGTCGTCACGACGAGCACCCGCGTCTCGGGGTACGCCGCGGTGATCTGCTCGGTCGCGGTGAGCCCGTCGCCGCCGGGCATGCGGACGTCCATGAGGACGACCTCGGGCCGGTAGGACGCCACGGCGGCGACGGCGGCGGGACCGTCGCCCGCCTCGCCGACGACGTCGATCCCGCCCGCCGCGGTGAGCACCGTGCGGAACCCGGTGCGCACGATGGGCTGGTCGTCCACCAGCAGCACCCGGATCCCCACGGCGGATCATCCTGCCAGCAGGTGGTCCCACGCCGCCCGCTGCTCGGCGCCGTAGTGGTGCCCGGACCCGGCCGGCGCGCCGACCGCGCCGAGCAGGTCGACCGAGGTCTGCACGAACGACACGACCGGCACCCACGGCGTGCCCGTCGGCCGGTCCGGCGGGGCCACGAGCAGGCGCGTCGACCTCACCGCCGCCGGGTCGGACGGGTGGACGAGCACGGTGGCGCCGGCCGTCCGGGTGTCGGCGGGCGGCCCGACCCACAGCGCCCCGTCCGCGGCGCCGGGGCGGTGCGCCCACGCCTCGGCGCCGGCGAGCGCGCCGAGGCTCTGGCCGTAGAGCAGGACCCGCTCGCCCGGAGCGCGGGTCGCCGCGACCGCCCCGAGCAGCGCCTCGGTGGTGGCGACGGCGTCGTCGCGGGCGGTCAGGTACGACCACCAGCTCGGGGCGTCGTCGTACGCGACGGCCACGGTCGCGACGTCGCCCCCGGTCGCCGCCTCGAGCGTCGACAGCGCGGCCGGGTCGGTCCAGCCCGACCCGGTCGGGACGACGACCACGACGGTCCGCCGGGCCGGCCCGCCCTGCGCGCGGAGCGCCCCGACGGCGGCGTCGGCGCGCTCGGCGGGCGAGCCCGGCCCGAGGGGCAGGGCGACGTGGACGGGCGAGACGCGCAGCGGCGACCCGGTGGTCGCCGTTGCCGGGGCCGGAGCCGCCACGGCGGTGCCGCCGGCGACCCCGCCGAGCGACACCACGAGCGCGACGGCCAGCGCGCCGGACGTCAGCGCCCGGGCCGGGACCGTCTCCCGTCTCGCGGCGAGCACGATCGCCGTCCCCGCCACCGCGAGCAGCGCCCAGCCGACGGGCCCGAGCCCCATGTCCACGCGCTGCGCGTCCTGCCACCCGAGCGTGACCGCGACCCACGCCCCGACGAGGACGACGCCGACCGCCGGGACCGCGGCACCGGCCCACCGGTCCACGCGCCACCCGATCCCGGCCAGCACCGCCGACTCCACGAGCTGGGTGACGACGTCGCGGGGCAGCATCGGCGGGAACGTCGACACCGCCAGCAGCAGGCCTGTGAACACCCCGATCACGGCTCGCCCCGCACGAACGGCCCGTGCTCGACGACCGGGACGCTCCAGCCCTGGCGCCAGGAGTTCACGGCGACGACGAGGTCCGCGACGCCCGCGAGGACGTGGCACCGCGCGGGCCCGGTCTCGCAGGCCGCCGACAGGTCCCGCGCGAGCTGCTCGTCGATCGCCCGCCGCGCCCAGGGCCCGAGCGGACCGCCCTGCGCGGCGGCGTGGCGCAGCAGGTCGTAGCCGAGGTCGTGGGCGCGGCACGCGTCGTCGAAGGAGGCAGGCAGGTCGACCGGCGACGAGCACGAGCCGCGCGGGTCCAGCAGCTTCCCGCCCACGACCACCGGGCGGTCGCCGGCCGCGAAGGACGCCGGGATCGCCACCGCGGTGCGGTCCGGGCCGGTCAGCTCCGCCACCGCCCGCGCCGACTCGGCGTCCTCGGGGCCCCGCTGGGCCACGGTCGCCCGCCCGGTGCCGGAGGCGAGGAACAGCGCGGCGAGGACGGCGGCGAGCGACGCGAGAAGCCTGGTCACGACCCGGAACGATCATCGGCGAGGGCCTCGTCGGGCGTCGCCCCGCAGAGCCGTCCCCCGGGCGCTACGCCGGCGGCGGGTCGGGCGGGACGTCATACCCGGGGCTGAGGACCTGGGAGGGACGACACCGCCGGCGCCGCCTCCTAACCTCCTGCTCCATGCGCCGGAACCGCTGGTCGTACGCCGGCCGCATCGTCCTGGCGGGCATCCTGCTGGCGATCGCCTGGCCGACCTCCCTCAACGAGCTCGCCGTGACCCCGGCGACGGCGCTGGCGGTCGCCCTCGTCGTCGCGCTCCCGGTGCTCGTCGCGCCGGAGCACCCGTGGCGGGCGTGGGTGGCGTCGGCGCTCGGCGGGGTGCTGATCGCGCTGCTCGTCGGGGCCGCGCCCGGCTACGCGCTGAGCGTGCAGGCCGTGCACCTCGTGGTGCTCTGCGGCCTCACCGCGCTCGTGGTCGCGCGGTGCGCGCCGTGGGCGGCCGCGGTCGCGACGGCCGGGCTGGTCGGCCTGTTCGTCCTCGCGACGCGCACCACGGAGGGCGCCGGGCTCGGGATCTTCTTCACCGTGGTGGTGCTCGCGGTCGGGCTGCTGGGCCGGCGGGTGCTCACCCAGCGGCGCCAGATCGTCGAGGCCGAGGAGCAGCGCGCCGACGAGGAGTCGCGGCGCGCGGTGCTGCAGGAACGCGCGCGGGTCGCCCGCGACCTGCACGACGTCGTGGCCCACTCGATGTCGATGGTCGTGGTCCGCGCCGAGACCGCCCGCTACCGGCTGCCCGCGGTCGACGCGGCCTCGGCCGAGGAGTTCACCGCGATCGGCGACGCGGCCCGGGCGGCGCTCACCGAGCTGCGCGGCGTCCTCACCGTGCTCCGTGCCGACGACGACGCCGCCGACCTGACGCCGCAGCCGGGCGCCGACGACGTCGACGAGCTGCTCGCCGCCACGTCCGCGGCCGGCGTCGAGCTGACGGTGACGACCACCGGCGACCCCGCCGGGCTCGGGCCGGCGGCGTCGGTCTCGCTGTACCGGATCCTCGCCGAGGCCCTGGCCAACGCCTCGCGGCACGCCGCCGACGTGCCGGTCGCGGTGACCATCGACCACACCCCGGACACTGTGCGCCTGCGGGTCGTCAACGGGCCCGGGCGCTCGGCGGCGGGCCCGGGCTCCGGTCTCGGGCTGCCGGGGATGCGCGAGCGGGCCGCCGCCGTCGACGGTGCCCTGACCGTCGGCCCGACCGGGGACGGCGGGTTCGCGGTGGACGCGAGCCTCCCGGCCGGGCGTGCGACGCTGAGCCGTGTGAGCGGCCCGTGACCCGGATCCTCGTCGTCGACGACCAGGCCATGGTCCGCGAGGGGTTCGGCGCGCTGCTGGACGCCCAGGACGGGCTCGAGGTCGTCGGCCACGCCGCCGACGGCGAGGCGGCCGTGGCGGCGGTGGACCTGCACACCCCCGACGTCGTGCTCATGGACGTCCGCATGCCGCGCCTCGACGGCCTCGCCGCCACTCGCCGGATCCTCGAGCGCCACGACGACGTACGGGTGCTCGTGCTGACCACGTTCGACGTCGACGAGTACGTCTACGAGGCCCTGCGCGCCGGGGCGAGCGGCTTCCTGCTCAAGGACGCCCCGGCCGACGAGCTGGTGCGGGCGGTCCGCGTGGTCGCCGGCGGCGACGCGCTGCTCGCGCCGTCGATCACCCGGCGCCTCGTCGCCGAGTTCGCGTCCCGCGCGGTCCCCGCCCGCTCGGTCCCGGCGCGGCTCGACGTGCTCACCGCCCGTGAGCGCGAGGTGCTCGTCCTCGTCGCCCGCGGGATGTCGAACGCCGAGATCGCCGCCCACCTCGTGCTCGCCGAGCAGACGGTGAAGACCCACGTCGGGCGGATCCTCACCAAGCTCGACCTGCGCGACCGCGTCCAGGCCGTCGTCCTCGCCTACGAGACGGGCGTCGTCACCGCGCGGCTCGACCGCTGAGAGCTGCGCACGATCACAGGCGCCACCACGGCCACCGCTGCCGTCAGCACGCCCAGCGCCAGGATCGCCGCCGAGAGGCTCCCGAGCGGGCCGGCGACGGCGAGCAGCACGAGCGGGCAGAAGAACTGGCCGATGAACATCGCGGCGGTCCAGAAGCCGGTGCCCCGGCCGCGCTCGGCGAAGCCCAGCCCCGACAGCGCCCAGGTCAGCAGCGTCGGCAGGAGCAGGCCGGTGCCGGCGCTCGCGATCACGGCACCGACGGCGATCACGGGCACCGACGGGGAGATCCCGACGACCACGAGACCGACGGCCGCGAGCCCGAGGGCGACCGGGAGCAGGACCCGCGTGCCGCGCCGGGCGACCCGGCCGAACGTGTAGCCGCCCGCCGCCGTCGCGAGCGAGGCGACGGCGCTGAGCAGGCCGATCGTGGCCGTCGACGTCACGCCGACCGAGGCCAGCACCAGGGAGAGCTCGGCGATCGGGGTGTAGAAGACGATCCCGCCGAACAACGTGACCAGGCACGGCACGGCGATGAGCCGCCACGGCACGGGCGGCAGCTCGGCGGCCCGGGTCCGCCCGGTGGAGCGCACGAACACCGCGACGAGCACCGCGACGACGAGGCTGGAGAAGTACAGGACGAACGGCGCCCGCCAGCTGACCGCGCCGAGCGCGCCGCCGAGCCCGAAGAAGACGGTGGCCGCGAGCGTCGTCGCGATCGTCTGCCGGCCGAACCAGCGGTCGCGGGACGTGCCGTCGAACAGGTCGGCGAGCAGCGTCGTGCAGGCGGTCATGATCGCGGCCTCGCAGATCCCGACCCCGACCCGGCTGGCGACGATCGCGCCGAGCGAGTCCAGGTAGAGCGGCGCGGTGCCGAACAGGGCGTAGACCACGAGGGCGGCGACGAGCACCCGTTTGCGCCCGGCTGCGTCGACGATGCGACCGGCGACCGGCGCGAGCAGGCCGATCACGAGCGCGGGCGCGGTGAGGACGATCGGGACCAGCGCCTCGACGCCCGCCGTGCCCGCGAAGGCCTCCATCATCCGCGGCAGCACCGGTGCGAGGAGCACCGAGCCCAGGATGGGCAGGCAGCTGCCCGCCAGCAGGATCGCGCCCTGCCCGGTCGCGCCCCGGGACCGGGCCGCCCTGCCCTGGTCCGCTTCCTCGCCGGTCACCGTCACGGTCTCCTCCGCACTCTCTCCCCGGGGGCCGTGATCGGCACCACACGTCCGGCGAGTGTCGGGGCGGGCGAGGAGTGATCGGAAATCACTCCTGTTGGGGGTCACCATCCGCGGCGCTGATGGCGGGCAGGTCCGCGCCCACCTCGGTGAGCAGCCCCCGCAGCCACCGGTGGGCGGGGTCGGCGTCGTACGTCGGGTGCCACCACATGGCCTCGACCAGGGGCGTCGCGGTGAACGGGCACGGCAGGACCCGCACCCCGTCGTCGGGACGCAGCCGCGCCGCCAGCCGGCCCTGCAGCAGGCCGACCCGGTCGGTGCCGGCGACGAGGTCGGGGATCGGCAGGAACGACTCCACGACGACCTGGGCGCGCGGCTCGATGCCGTGGGCCCGCAGCTGCTGCGCGGCGGGGATGAACGCGGTGGGCCGGTGGTAGACGGTCACCCACGGCAGCGCGGCGAGGTCGTCCAGCGTGACCGTCTCCCCCACCCGGTCGTTCGTCGTGGCCACCAGCACCACCCAGTGGTCCTCGTAGAGGTCGAGGTAGGGCATGTCGTCGACGAACCCGTGCGGCAGGAGCAGCCCGTCCACCGCCCGCAGGCGCTCCGCCGCCCCCGTGACGTCCTCGGGGCGGTGGGGGCACAGCCGCAGCCGGGCCCTCGGCGCCGTGCGGGCGAACGCCGCGGCGAGCGGCGGCCCGAGCACGCTCGTCGCGTAGTCGGAGACGAGCAGGGTGAACTCGCGGGTCGTGGCCGCGGGGTCGAAGTCGGGCGCGGCCGAGAACACCCGCTCGATCCCCGCCACCGCGGCCTCGGTGCGGTCGATCAGGCGCGCCGCGAGCGGGGTGAGCTCGTAGCGGTTGCCGACGCGGACCAGCAGCTCGTCGCCGAAGTGGCGGCGCAGCCGGGCGAGCGCGGCACTGACCGCGGGCTGCGAGAGCCCGAGGGCGGCCGCGGCGCGGGTGACGTTCCGCTCGGTGAGCAGCGCGCGCAGGGAGAGCAGCAGGTTGAGGTCGAGGTTGGCGAGCCGGAGCGGCGGTGCCTCGTCCATCAGGTAGGCGTACCAGACCGCAGCGCGGCGTCGAGGGCGCGCATCAGCTCGCCGGCGCGTCCGTACCCGGGCGGCGCGGGCGGGTACCGGCGCAGGACGTCGACGACGACGGGCGGGGCGAGGTCCCGGCAGCGCTCCAGGTGGCCGTCGTCCCCCAGCGCCAGCGTCGCGGACGCCGCCGCGCCCAGGATGTGGCCGACCTGGGTGGCCGTCGCCAGCGGGTGCAGGAACGCCGCGCCCGCCGCGTGCCCGGCAGCCCGTGCCGCCTCGCGGGCCGAGGCGTCGGAAGCCTCCCGCGCCGCCCGGTGGGCCGCCCAGGCGACGTCGCGCAGGGCCTTCGTGCGCCCGGCGCCGGCGGCGAACGCCCGCGCGGTGTCGATCGCGGCGCGGGGCCGCGGGTCGTCGCCGACGAGCGCCAGCGCGGGCTCCGCGCAGGCCACGGCGTAGGCGGTGACCGCGCGGATCTCGTCGAGGGACAGCTGCACGGGCATCAGCCTCGCCGATGCCCGGCATCAGCGGTTGGGCCTTCCGGGCCCGCGCGCGGCGGCCGCATCGTGGTCGCGACCACACCGACGATGTTGCGGAGGGCACGCCCATGGGGGCGATGAGGCTGGGGACGTTCGCCGACGCGAGCGGGCGCGGGTTCGCGGGGCTGGTGACGGACGCGGAGACGGTCGTCGAGGTCGGCGCGAGCACGCGGGAGCTGCTCGCCGACTGGGACCGGGTGCTGCCGACGCTCGACGCGATGTCCGAGGCCGAGGGCGTCCCCCTCGACGACCTCACCGTGCTCCCGCCCGTCGAGCCCGGACAGATCCTCCAGTCGGGCGCCAACTACCGCACCCATGTCATCGACCTGGCCGCCGCGCACCACGCCGAGCGCGGGAACCGACCGGACGCGGAGCTCCGGGCGGAGGTCGCGGGGATGATGGACCGGCGCGCCGCCGAGGGCACGCCCTACCTGTTCATCGGCCTCCCGTCGGCGGTCACCGGCCCGAGCGACGACGTCGTGATCCCGCCGTGGACGCAGAAGTTCGACTGGGAGCTCGAGCTGGCCGCGGTGATCGGCCGCGAGGCGTTCCGCGTCGACCGGTCCCGGGCGCTGGACCACGTCGCCGCGTACACGATCGCCAACGACCTGACCGCCCGCGACCAGGTCTTCCGCCGCGACATGCCCGAGATCGGCACCGACTGGTTCCGCGCCAAGAACGGCCCCGGCTTCACCCCGCTCGGCCCGTGGCTCGTGCCCGCCCGGGACGTCGACCCCTCCGACCTGCGACTGCGCCTGGAGCTCAACGGCGAGGTCATGCAGGACGAGACCACCAAGGACATGCTCTTCGACGTCGCCGCCCTCGTCGCCGCGGCCTCGGAGATCACGCCGCTGCGTCCCGGCGACCTGGTGCTCACCGGCAGCCCTGCGGGCAACGGGATGGCGCTCGGCCGGCTGCTGCGCGCCGGGGACGTCATGACCGGGTCGATCACCGGTCTGGGCACCCAGACCACCCGGGTGGTGGCCCCGTGACCGCCGCCGCCGCGACCACCGACCGGACGGCGATCGTGGCCGCCGGGCACGACCCGGCGAAGCCCGAGGAGGCCGTCGCCGCCGTCGCCGCCCGCGTCTCGCGCTGGGGCCGCTGGGGTCCCGACGACGTCCTGGGCTCGCTGAACCTGCTCACCCCCGCCAAGCGGGTCGAGGGGGCGGCGTGCGTCCGCACCGGGACCGCGTTCTCGCTGTCCCAGCCCTTCGACGAGACCGGCCCGCAGAACGGCTGGAAGAAGCGCACCAACCCGGTGCACACCATGCTCGGCACCGGTCACGAGGCCCTCGACGGCGAGTTCCCCCACGGCATCGGCGGCGCCGACGACGTCATCGCGATGCCGCTGCAGTGCTCGACGCAATGGGACGGCCTGGGCCACATCTTCGACCACGGCAAGGCGTGGAACGGCCGGGACGCCGCCGCGGTGGTGCGGGTCGAGGGCGACCGGCTCACCGGCATCGAGACCGCCGCCGCCCACCTCGCCGGGCGCGGGGTCCTGCTCGACGTGGGCCGCGTGATCGGCGGGGGCGAGCTCCCCGACGCCTACCCGATCACCGCCGACGAGCTCGACGAGGTCGCCCGGGTCCAGGGCGTCGAGGTCCGGCCCGGCGACATCGTCTGCGTGCGCACCGGGCAGTACGCCCGCACGCGCCGCGACGGCTGGGGCGGCTACGCCGGCGGCCCGGCGCCCGGCCTGTCGTTCACCACGCTCGACTGGCTGCACGACACCGACATCGCCGCGGTGGCCACCGACACCTGGGGCGTGGAGGTCCGGCCGAACGAGTTCGACGTGGCCTTCCAGCCGCTGCACCAGGTCGCCATCCCGCACCTCGGCCTGTTCCTCGGCGAGATGTGGGACCTCGACGGTCTCGCCGACGCCTGCGCCGCCGACGGCCGCCACGACTTCTTCCTCACCGCCGCGCCGCTGCGGATCACCGGCGCCGTCGGCTCCCCCGTCAACCCGATCGCGGTGAAGTGATGATCTCCGATGTCTTGGTGGTCGGCGGTGGCGCCGCCGGCGCCGCCACCGCCATCCTGCTGGCCCGCGCCGGGGTGGCCGTCGACCTCGTCGACGCCACGCCCGCGATCGGCGCCTCCGGGTCCGGCATCACGCTGCAGGGCAACGCGCTGCGGGTCTTCCGCGACCTCGGCGTCCTCGACGACGTCCTCGCCGCCGGGTACGCGTTCGACGAGGTCGGGTTGCGCACCCCCGACGGCGGCGTCCTCGCCGTCATCCCCGACGCCCGCACCGGCGGGCCGGACCTGCCCGCGACCGTCGGGATGCCGCGTGGCGAGATGGCCCGGCTGCTGGCCGAGCGTGCCGCCGAGGTCGGGGTGAAGGTCCGCACGGGCGTCCGGCTGGAGAGCGTCACCGAGGCCGGGGAGGCCGCCTGCGACGACGGCACCCGGCAGACCTACGACCTCGTCGTGGGCGCCGACGGGCTCAACTCCGCGGTCCGCGCGCAGATGGGCATCGACACCCGCCCGGAGCCGCTCGGCATGGGCATCTGGCGGGTCTTCACGACGCGGCCCGAGGACGTCACGCGGACCGACCTCACCTACGGCGGCGCCGCCTACATCGCGGGCTACTGCCCCACCGGCGACGACTCGATCTACGCCTACCTCGTCGAGGACGCGGCCGACCGCACCGGCCTGTCCCCCGACGAGCAGCTCGCCACCATGCGCGAGCTGGCCGGCCACTACGGCGGGCCCTGGCGCGAGATCCGCGAGCGGATGACCGACCCGTCGCGGGTGAACTACACGTGGTTCACCCACCACCTCGTCGACGGCCCGTGGCACCGGGGGCGCGTCGTGCTCGCCGGCGACGCGGCCCACTCGTGCCCACCCACCCTCGCGCAGGGCGCGGCGATGGCCCTCGAGGACGCGTCGGTGCTGGTCGAGGAGGTGCTCGGCGGGGACGACCTGGACAGCGCCCTCGCGGCCTACACCGCCCGGCGCCGCGAGCGGGCCGGCGCGGTGGTGGCGGGCTCGGTGCAGCTCGCCCGCTGGCTGCTCGACCACGAACCCCCGCCCCAGGCCGGCGGCGCCGCCGACGTCCCGGGGCTGATGGCCCGCACCTCCGCCCTTCTCGCGCAGCGGCCGTAAGGAGCACCCGCATGGACCGCCTGATCACCCACCTCCGGCACGTCGACCTCGCCGTGCCCGACTTCGACACCCAGCTGGCCTTCTACCGCGACCTCTGGAAGCTCTCGCCGGAGACCACCGACACCGGCATCGCGTTCCTCGCCGCGGAGGGCTCGCCCGAGCAGTACCAGGTGCGGCTGCGCGCCGACGCCGACAAGCGCGTCGACCTCATCGCGTTCGGCGCCGGGACGCCCGGCGACGTCGACGCCCTGGCCGAGAAGCTGGGCCGGGACGGCGTGACGCTCGTCAGCACGCCGGACAAGCTGGCGACCCCCGGCGGCGGCTACGGCTTCCGCTTCTTCGACCTGGAGGGGCGCACGATCGAGGTGTCGGCCGACGTCGCGACCCGTGCGCACCGCCGCGTCGAGGAGGGCGAGTCGGTGCCGGTGAAGCTGTCCCACGTCGTCATCAACTCGCCGCAGCCCGAGGCCCTGGTCGCCTGGTACGACCGCCACCTGGACTTCAGGCTCTCCGACACCCTGTTCTCGCCGCACATGGGCGAGATGATGTGGTTCCTGCGCTGCAACCCCCAGCATCACTCGCTCGCGATCGCGCGCTGCCCGCACGTGTCGCTGCACCACGCGAGCTTCGAGCTGCGGGGCATCGACGAGTACATGCGCGGCACCGGCCGGCTGCTGCGGGCGGGCGTCGAGAAGGTCTGGGGCCCGGGCCGGCACCTGGCCGGGAACAACACGTTCTCCTACTTCCTCGACCCGCAGGGCAACACCGTCGAGTACACGACGGAGCTGGAGTGCCTCGACGAGGACACCTGGCACCCGTCGCTGTACGACTTCACGAACCCCGAGGTCTCCGACCAGTGGGGCACGGCGAACCCGATGAGCGAGTTCGTCGCGAAGAAGTCCTTCAACGACCCCGACCGCGGCGTGTTCGTCGCTCCCCCGGTCTGATGCGGATCGCCTCGGTCCTCGCCGACGGGTCCTTGCGCGTGGGCGTCGTCGTCGACGACCACGTCCACCTGCTCGACCGGCCCGTCACGGTGCTCTCGCTGCTGCAGGAGGGGACGCTGCTCGACGCCGGTCGGGAAGCCCTGCGCGCGCGTGCGGTGGCGCTCGCCGACGTCCGCCTGCTCGCCCCGCTCGAGCCCCCGAGCGTGCGGGACTTCGTGACGTTCGAGGAGCACGTGGAGGGCATGCGGGCCCCCGCCGGGCTCCCCGACGCCTGGTACGACGCGCCGACCTTCTACTTCTCGAACCCTGCCGCGACGCTCGGGCCCGCCGACGACGTCCCGGTGCCGCCGGGGTGCGCGGTGCTCGACTTCGAGCTCGAGGTCGCCGCGGTGATCGGCCGCACGGGCCGCGACGTCGCGTCCGCCGACGGGTGGGGCCACGTGGCCGGACTGACGATCCTCAACGACTGGTCGGCGCGCGACCTCCAGTCCCGCGAGATGCAGGTCGGCCTCGGCCCGGCGAAGGGCAAGGACACGGCGACGACGCTGGGGCCGTGGCTGGTCACCGCCGACGAGTTCACGCCCGACGGCGAGGGCTTCCTGGACCTGGCGCTGCGGGCGTCGGTCAACGGCACGGTCGTCGGCGAGGACCTGCTCTCCAACATGGGCTGGCCCTTCGGCGACCTGATCGCCTACGCCTCGCGCGGCACCGAGCTCCGCCCCGGCGACGTCCTCGGCTCCGGGACCTGCGGCAACGGTGGCTGCCTCGGCGAGCTGTGGGGCCGCGGCGCGTCCCGCACCGACCTGCCCCCGCTCACCCCGGGCGACGTCGTGACGCTGGACGTCGAGGGCATCGGGACGCTGACCTCGCGCGTCGTTCCCGGCGCCACCCCGACCCCCATCCCGCGCGCCCGGCCCCGTCCCCGCACCCGACCCGCGCACCGGGAGCACGCATGAGCCCGACGACCGACGTCCACGCCCACCTCCTGGTGCCCGCCGCCGAGGCCCTCGTCGCCGACGAGCCCGCCCTCGGCGACGCCCGCGCCGCCGAGGCCCGGGCCGCCGGGGCGGCGTCGGCGCGCGTCAACCGCGAGCAGATCGCCGCCCTCGGCCCGGCGCTGACCGACCGCGCCGTCCGGCTCGCGGGCATGGACGCCGCGGGCATCGAGGTGCAGCTCGTCAGCCCGATGCCGATCCACCACACCTGGGCCGAGCGCGACCTCGCCGCCCGCTACGCGGCGACCGTCAACGACGGGGTGCTCGCCCACTGCGCCGGCGCCCCGGACCGGCTCGTCGGGCTCGGCACGACGCCCCTGCAGCACCCCGACCTCGCCGTCTCGGTGCTGCGCGCGGCGATCGCGGACGGGCTGCGCGGCGTCGAGGTCGGCACCCACGTCACCGGACCGGACGGCGCGCGCCGGGAGCTCGACGACCCCGCGCTCGCCGGCTTCTGGGCCGCCGCCGCGGAGCTCGAGGCGATCGTGTTCGTCCACCCCTGGGGCTGCACGCTCGGCGAGCGCCTCGACGTCGGCTACCTGTCCAACAGCGTCGGCAACCCCGTCGAGACCACCGTCGCGCTCTCCCGGCTCGTGGCGTCGAACGCCCTGCCCGCGGGGGTCCGCGTCCTCGCGGCCCACGGCGGCGGCTTCTTCCCGCAGGGCACCGCGCGCCAGGACCACGCCTGGCACGCCCGCCCCGGCGACCGCGCGGCGGCGGCCTCGCCGAGCGAGGCCCTGCGGCGGCTGTGGTTCGACGCGCTGGTCTACACCCCCGAGGCGCTGCGGCACCTCGTCGCCGTCGCAGGCGCCGACCGCGTCGCCCTCGGGACCGACTTCCCGTTCGACATGGGCGTCACCGATCCGCTCGACCGCCTCTCCGCCGCCGGCCTCGACCCCGCCGACGCCGAGCTGGTCCGCGCGGGCAGCGCCGCCGCCCTGCTCGCCCCGGCCCGCGAGCGCGCCGCGCCACGGTGAGGCGGCGTCCGGTGTTCCCCCGACGTGCTCGAACTGATCCCGCGCTCGCGACGTGAGCTGGCGCCCGGCGTCGTCCACGTGCCGGACTGGCTGTCCGAGGACGCGCAGCGCGTCCTCGTCTTCGCGGCCCGGGAGTGGGCGCGGGAGGGACCCGGCGCGCGGCACGCGACCCTGCCGAACGGCGCCCGGATGAGCGTCGAGACGGTGTGCCTCGGGTGGCACTGGATCCCCTACCGCTACAGCCGCACCCGCGACGACCAGGACGGATCGCCGGTCCAGCCCTTCCCCGCGTGGCTGGCCGAGCTCGGGGCGAGCGCCGTCGCGGACGCCTACGAGGACCCCGGCGTCGACTACCGCCCGGACGTCGCGCTGGTCAACTCCTACCGCGGGGACGCCCGTCTCGGGATGCACCAGGACCGCGAGGAGCTCGCCCCCGACCCCGTGGTGTCGCTGAGCCTGGGCGCGGCGTGCGTGTTCCGGATCGGTTCGCCCCACGACCGCCGCGGCCCCTGGCAGGACGTCGAGCTGCAGTCCGGCGACCTGATCGTCTTCGGCGGGCAGCACCGGCTCGCCTACCACGGCGTCCCGAAGCTGCTGCCCGACCGCGACGTCCCCGACATCGGGACCGCCCCCGGCGAGCGCCTCAACATCACCCTGCGCGTCTCGGGCCTGGCGTGACCTACCGGCTGGTCGGTCCCGACGGCCGCCCGTACGCGTCGCCGGTCCCGGGCACGCTCGGCGGGCACCGCCGCCTGCGCCTCTACGGGCGGCTCGACTGCCCGAGCGCGCTGCGCTGGCTCGCCCGCGGGCACTACGCGCGGCACCGCGTCTTCTTCGCCGACGAGGCGACCGCCCGCGCCGCGGGGTTCCGGCCGTGCGCGGTCTGCCTGCCCGAGGCGTACCGCGCGTGGCGGTCTTCCGACCCGGGGATCGTGACCATTCTGTGACCTGCCGTGGTGGTCTGACCTGGGCTTTTCGGGGCGGGGTTGTCGGGGGTCGGTCCTAGCGTTCTCGGTGTGAGCATCGACCACGACCTGAGCCTGGCCGGCCCGGCCGGGCTGGCGGGTCGTGAGCCGGATGCGGGTCTGGTGGCCGAGCTCGACGGGATCGACCCGACGGTGTTGACCGGGGAGGACCTGGCGGCCTATGTGCGGGCGCGGTGGCGGGTGCACAACCGGGCCGAGGCCCAGCTGCTGGCCGGGCTGCGCGAGCTGGGCACGGCGCAGGACGGGCACACCGGGCGGCTGGCGAGCTCGGATGAGTTCTCCGGTGACGAGGTCGCCGCGGTGCTGGGCTGCTCGCGCACCGCGGCGTCGGCGCGCCTGGATCTGGCCGACGACCTGGCGGTGCGGCTGCCCGCGCTGGGTCGGGCGTTGTGGGACGGGCGCCTCGACGAGCCGAAGGTCCGCGCGATCAGCGAGCTGACCCGGGACCTGGCCGACGACCACGCCCGGCTGGCGGTGGCGGTGGTGCTGCCCGAGGCGGCGGGGTTGGCGGTGATGGCGTTGCGGGAGCGGGTCGCCGAGGTGGTGCTCGACATCGACCCCGACTGGGCGGAGCGGCGTCGGCGGCGGGCGGAGTCGCGGGGCCGGGTGGATCTGACGATGAACCCCTCGGGGACCGCGACGTTGGCGGTGGTGGACGCCCCCGCGGCGGAGGGGATCGCGTCGATGTCGCGGATCGAGGCGCTGGCCGCGGTGGTGCGCGGGCTGGGGGTGCTGACCCCGATCACGCTGCTGCGCCGTCAGGTCGGTACCCGGCTGCTCGACGGCTCCACCGCGGGCATGACCGACGCCGAGGTCGCCGAACTCCTCGCCGCCGAGTACCACGCCGACATCACCCCACCCGACCCCGACGACGGTGATGACGACCCCGACGACCGGGGTCCCGACGGCGAGCCGGACGAGGGCGGGCCGGACGACGGCGGGCCGGACGACCGCGGGCCCGACGACGACGGACCCAGCGACGACGGACCCAGCGACGACGGACCCGGCGACGACGGACCCAGCGACGACGGACCCAGCGACGGCGGGCCGGCCGACGGGCCCGACGACCCGCACGACGGCCATGGGCCTCACGGCGCTGCTGACGAGCCCGCGCCACACGCCGAGCAGAGCGTGCTCGACCTCCTCGATGTGCCGCTACCGACCGCCGAGCCCGAGGCCCGGGACGCGCGGCTGCGCCACGGCACCGTCGAGGTCCGGCTCCGGCTGTCCACCGCGCTGGGGCTCGACCAGCATCCCGGCACCGTCCCCGGCTACGGCGCGGTCTCCGCGATCGTGGCCCGCGACCTGATCGCCGCCCGCCACCACGGCGAATGGCGCGTCGTGCTCGTCGACCCCGGCGGGCACCTGCACCACGTCCTGCTCGCCCGCCGCCGACCCGAACGACCACCCAGCCCCCGCGGCCGCCATCGCACGCGGGGGCGGGCACCGGGCGCGACCCGGACCGGCGCGATCGTCGAACTCCAGGTTCCGACGACACTGCTCGCCGCCCTCGACCCCGCCGACCACCCCGCATGGGCCGCGCTGCTGGCCGAGCTCCAGCAACGCCTCACCGACCTCGTGGCCTCCGGAACCCTCGGGCGTCCCCCCGACGCCGACGCCGGCCCCGACCAGTGGACCCGGCGCCGCGCCGGCGCCGAGACCGAACGCTGGATCCGCGCCCGCGACCGAGCCTGCGTCGCCCCCTGGTGCCGCAGCCGCGCGCACCGCGCCGAGATCGACCACACCCGCGAGCACGCCTCCGGCGGCCCGAGCCTGTCGTGGAACCTCGGCACCTGGTGCAGCCACGACCACCGCGCCAAACACCTCGCCGGCTGGACCGTGCGCCAACCCCTGCCCGGCTGGTTCGTCATCCGCACCCGCGCCGGGATCACCCACACCACCAGCCCACCCCAGATCCTCCGACCACTGCCCGGACCCCGCCCCGCCCCCGGGCCCCGACCCCTGCCCGACGACGGCCGACCCGACACGCGACCCGGCGACGACGACCCCGACGAACCCGGCTGGCGCGAGAAGTTCGCCGCCGCGTTCGCCGCCAAGTTCGGCACCCGCCGCACCGCGGCGGCCGCGCCACCGGCACCGCCTTTCGACCCCGACGACCCCCCGCCCTTCTGAGGGACGGCTCGACGTCAGGCCCCGACGTCAGGCCCGGTGTCAGGGCCGGCGTCGCGGAGGAACGCCGTCAGCTGTCGCGGCGAGGTGATCACGTGGACGTCGGCGCCGCGTCCGTAGGACCGGATCGCGGCCGCCACCACCGGTCGGCTCCGCCGACGCCAGGTGAGCAGCCACCACCAGAAGTCGACGCGCTCCCGCGACCGACGCAGGGCCCGACAGGCGCATCGCGGCAGTCCGAGATCGAGGACGACGACGGTGTCGGCGCGGCACAGCCGAGGCGCGAGGACGTCGTAGGGCCCCAGGTCACCGTCCATGACCCAGCGCTCGCCGGCGGCGAGCTCGGCCTGCACGCTCGCCCATCTCGCGGGCGGCGTGGCGGTCAGGTCGTCGGACCAGAAGTACCGGTCGAGCTCGAGGACCGGCGCGTCGATGACCTTCCCGAGCCGGCGGGCGGCGGTCGTCTTGCCCGCGCCGCCGCGCCCCAGGACCACGACCCGCTGCATCCCGCGAGCCCGCCGCGCGCGGCTACCCGCGCTCCTCGTCCTCCGTCGGCGGCGGGATGTCCGAGTCCGGGTCGGCGGCCGGCGCCGGGGCCGGCTCGCCGCGCAGGGACGCCAGGAGGTCGGGCAGCTCGTCGGGCTTGAACAGCACGTCGCGGGCCTTCGACCCCTCCGACGGCCCGACGACGCCGCGGGTCTCGAGCAGGTCCATCAGCCGCCCGGCCTTCGCGAACCCGACGCGCAGCTTGCGCTGCAGCATCGACGTCGACCCGAACTGGCTGGTGACGATCAGCTCGGCCGCCGCGACGACGAGCTCGAGGTCGTCGCCGATGTCCGGGTCGATCTCCTTCTTCTCGCCCGCGGCCTCGGTGGTGACGCCCTCGGTGTACTGCGGGTCGGCCTGCTCCTTGCAGTGCTCGACCACCGCGGAGATCTCGTCGTCGGAGATGAACGCGCCCTGCAGGCGGTTCGTCTTGCCCGCGCCCATGGGCAGGAAGAGCGCGTCGCCCATACCGATGAGCTTCTCGGCGCCGGGCTGGTCGAGGATGACCCGCGAGTCCGTCAGCGACGAGGTCGCGAACGCCAGCCGCGACGGCACGTTCGTCTTGATCAGGCCGGTGACGACGTCGACGGACGGGCGCTGCGTGGCGAGCACCAGGTGGATGCCGGCGGCCCGGGCCTTCTGGGTGATGCGGACGATCGCGTCCTCGACGTCGCGGGGCGCGGTCATCATGAGGTCGGCGAGCTCGTCGACGATGCACATGATGTACGGGTAGGGCCGGTAGACCCGCTCGGAGCCGAGCGGCGCCTGGATCTCCCCCGACCGCACCTTCCGGTTGAAGTCGTCGATGTGTCGCACGCGGTTGGCCTGCATGTCCGCGTAGCGCTGCTCCATCTCCTCGACCAGCCAGGCCAGGGCCGTGGCGGCCTTCTTGGGCGAGGTGATGATCGGCGTGATCAGGTGCGGGATGCCCTCGTAGGGCGTCAGCTCGACCATCTTCGGGTCGATGAGGATCATCCGGACCTCGTCCGGCGTCGACCGCGACAGCAGCGACACGAGCATCGAGTTGACGAAGCTGGACTTACCGGAGCCGGTGGACCCCGCCACCAGCAGGTGCGGCATCTTCGCGAGGTTCGCCGTGACCATCCGGCCCTCGATGTCCTTGCCGAGCCCGATCACCATCGGGTGGGTCTCGGCGCGGGCCGTCGGCGAGCTCAGCACGTCGGCGAGGCGCACCATCTCGCGGTCGGAGTTGGGCACCTCGATGCCCACCGCCGACTTCCCCGGGATCGGCGCGAGCAGCAGCACGCGGTCGGTGGCCGCGGCGTAGGCGAGGTTGCGGTGCAGCGCGGTGATCTTCTCGACCTTCACGCCGTGCCCGAGCTCGACCTCGTAGCGGGTGACCGTCGGCCCGCGGGTGAAGCCCGTGACCTCGGCGTCCACCTTGAACTGCTCGAGGACCCCGGTGATCGCCTCGATCATCGCGTCGTTCGCGGCGCTGCGGGCCTTGGGCGCCTCGCCGGGCGTGAGCAGGTCGGGCGGCGGGAGGCGGTAGTCGCCGTCGACGTCCTCGCGGTGGGAGCTGAACGACGCCGCGGCCTGCGGGTCGGGCTCGGTCTCCTCCGGCGGGGCGGGCGGCGCTGCGACGGGCGCGGCCACCCGGGCCGGGGCCTTCGGGCGCGCCTTCGACGGTGTTGCCGCCGGCGCCTCGGCCGGCACACCGTCCGGAGGCGTCGTCAGGTCCGGCACCGCCGCGGCGTTGCGGTCGCGATGACGCGCCGGGTGACCGGCGGCGTCGGGATCCTCCGAGCCGTCGGCCGCGTCCTCCGCAGCGTCCTTCCGACGGCCGCGGCGCGGGATCGCCGTGGTCGGCGCGGTGCCGTCGTCCTCCTCGGGGTCCCCGTCGACGTCGACGTCGTCCGGTCCGCCCCACTCGTCGTCCGGGTGCTCGCCGGTGACCAGCGCGCGCAGGCGCACCCCGACCTCGCGCACCGGCGTGCCGGTGAGCACGAGCAGCCCGTAGAGCCCGACCAGCACGAGGACGATGCCGGCGATCCACACGGTGACGCCGCGCGCCAGCGGGTCGGCGACCACGGCCCCGAGGACGCCGCCGCCGTCGCGGCGCCCGGCGAGGTCGCGCGGCGCCCCGACGACGAGGTGCCAGACGGCGAGGACGCTGATGCCGAGCAGCAGCGCGCCGATCACCGTCCGCGGGCGGGTCTCGGGCACCGGGTCGGTGCGCAGCAGCACGACCGCGATGCCGACCAGCACGACGGGCAGCACGAGGGCCGCGGCGCCGATGACGGTGCGCAGCCCGACGTCGAGGCCGACGCCGACGGGCCCGCCGGCGCCCCACCACACGCCCGCGGCCGTGAGCACCGCGAGCACCACCAGGCCGAGCGCGATGCCGTCGCGCTGGTGGGCGGCGTCGACGTCGCGCGCGCGCCCCAGCGTGCGGACCAGGGAGCCGAGACCGCGGGCGGTGAGCACCCAGCCGCCACGCAGCGTGCGCACGACGGGGCCGGGACCGGTGCGCCGCGCGGGCCCGCGTCCCTTGCCGGTCGAGCGCCCCGCGGGCCGCTTGCCGCCCTGCGCGGGGCGTCGCTGCTGGGGTGATCGGGTCGCGGTGTCGGGACCGCTGCCCTTGCGGCGCGGGGTCCGTCCGCCCGTGATGGGGCGGCTGCGGGACCCGCGCTTGTCAGGTGTCTCGGTCCGCCCGGCCATGGCCACACGGTAGCCCGGAGGCCCCACGAGCCCCGGTAGCCACACGCGTCCCGGTGGGTGACCGACCGATCAGTGCGACCCTCAGCCGCGCCGGCGGCCGACGATCTCGTCGTGCCACACCGCGGTCTTCGTCGTGTACTCCGGCGCGACCATGACGTCCCGCTCGGCGAGCAGCGCCTCGAACGCCGCGGCGGTGTCCGGCACCTCCCGCGGGCAGCAGCGCGTCGAGAGCTCCACCAGCTCGCGCCCGCTCGGGAACCGGAAGTGCTCGAGGTCGACGCGGCGCAGACCGAGGCCCGTCGCCGCGACCTTGACCCGCCGCACGACCATCGGCCCGTGGACGCGCAGCTCACTGAGCCGCGCGTCGTCGACGGTCTCGTTCCCGCCGGTCAACGCCCAGGTGCACTGGGTGGAGGACAGCAGCTCCCGCGCCTTCGCCGAGCCGGCGATGACCGACGCGGCGATCGCCGAGTCGATGTCGCGACGCACCTCGATGTCCTTCCAGACCCCCTCGGGCACGACGTCGTACTCGACGCGCGCGCCGGGCGGCCGGTAGCACCCGAGCTCGGTGCCGCGGCGGCGCGCGGACACCGCGAGGTCGAACTTCCCGCGCGCCCGGCGTCGCAGGCGAACCTCGACGCCGGCCCGGAGGAGATCGAGGTCCGCGGTGTCGAGGAGGTAGCTCTGGCGCACGCTCCAGGTGGGTCCGTGGCGCCCGGTGAGCGCCTCGGCCGCGGCCCCGGCGGGCGGCACCACCAGGGTCTTCATCTCCACGCTGTCGGCGTGGACCCCGTGCGTGCTGAGCCATCGGAGCGCCTCGGCCGACCCGAACCTTCCCACCCGATAGTCCTCCCGTCCGGCGCCGACCGCCCCCGCCGGCAGCGTCGCCCACGACCGACCATAGCCCGGCCTCGGTGATCCACGACACCTCGTCGCGCCGATCCCGACCGGTCGGACAGGTCCCGTCCGTATCCGGACCGACACGCCGAGTTTCCGGAGAACGGAACGCAGCCGAAAACTACGAACGGTGATCAGCGCAGGCCGCGCGGGTGATCATGCCCCGATGCGCATGATCGAGATCTGATTCCCCCCGCATGCCTCTTGCCGACGTCGGACCGGCTCCCTACTGTCGCCTGTGGCTCAGCACACACCGCTCGGCGCCCGGCACCAACCGGCCGCCGTGAGACGGACGTGTCCTGCCGCCCAGTGGTCGACGTCGTCGGCCGGACGGTCGAGGGACCGGTGGCAGCAGCAGAGAGCCCGCCCCCGCTCGACCTCCCCCGTCGGCACGCCACGTCCCGTCGCCCCCGGCCGTCCCTGCGCCCGGGTCCGTCGACGGAGAAGAAATCCGGGCATCCACGAGGAGGTACGTCGGATGACGTCCACAGATCGAGACGCGGACCTGGCCGCTGCAGGCCTGGACGGCCAGAACAGGACGGCGCTGGGCCGACTGCTCGGCACGGGGAGCATCGGGCACGCCGAGAAAGGGTCCGACGGCATCATGCGCGCCACGGTGCGCATCCCGGAGGACGAGCTGATCTGGGAGCCCTCGATCCTCGTCTTCCCCGAGGGCGGCGAGGTCGAGCTGACGCTCATCAACGACGACAAGAACACCCACTGTGCGGTGCTCCCGCACAACGGTGACCCCAAGATCATCTGGCTGGTCAACCACTCGAAGGGCACGGCCCGGCTCTCGCTGTCCGGCCCGGGCACCTACTACTACGGCTCCACGACCGGCAACGACGAGGGCCGCGGCCTGACCGGCGCGCTCGTCTTCGGTGGCGAGGTCCCCGACCAGGCCAAGCAGGACCGTCCCCCGCAGCCGCGCCCGTAAGAGCCCGGTCGAGCCCGTAGAGAGGAAGAACGTCACATGACCGACTACGTGGACGCCGGCGAGGCCGTCCCGCACAAGACCCTGAGCGCCACCAAGGGCCAGGCCCCGGCCACCGGGAACGTCGACTTCGAGCGCATCAAGAACGCCAAGTCGGAGCCGGCGAACTGGCTGACCTACTACGGCAGCTACGACGGCCAGCGGCACAGCCCGCTGAACCAGATCAACAGCGACAACATCAAGAAGCTCACGCCCGCGTGGGTGTTCCAGGCCGGCATGAACGGCCTGCACTCCGGCGCCTCGACCTACTCGTTCGAGGCCTCCCCGCTCGTGGTCGAGGGCGTCATGTATGTCTCCGGCCCCGACGGCAAGGTGTGGGCGATCGACGCCGCCACCGGCGAGGAGCTGTGGCGCTACAAGTGGGCGTCGCCGTACGACGTCTCCCTGTGCTGCGGCAACGTCAACCGCGGTGTCGCGGTGGGCCACGGCAAGGTGTACCTCTACACCCTCAACGCCCACCTCATCGCCCTCGACGCCCAGACCGGCGACCTCGTGTGGGACACCGTCAACGGCGACGTCCGCGCGGGCGAGTCCGGCTCGGTCGCCCCGCTGCTCGTCAAGGACAAGGTCGTCGTCGGCAGCGCCGGCGGCGAGTTCGGCCTCCGCGGCCACATCGACGCCTTCGACGCCGAGACCGGCGAGCGGCAGTGGCGCTGCTACACGGTGCCGAAGCCCGGCGAGCCCGGCTCGGAGACCTGGGGCGACGAGAACGCCGAGGCGTGGCAGCGCGGCGGCGCGAACTGCTGGGTCACCCCGACCTACGACCCCGAGCTCGAGCTGCTCTACCACGGCACGGGCAACCCGGCGCCGGACTTCGACGGCGGCGTGCGCCCCGGTGACAACCTCTACACCGACAGCGTCGTCGCGGTGGACGTGAACTCCGGGACCATCCAGTGGCACTACCAGTTCACCCCCCACGACCTGTGGGACTACGACTCGACGATGGAGAACCTGCTCTTCGACGCTCCGGACGGGCGCAAGCTGCTCGCCCACGCGGACAAGAACGGCTACTTCTTCGTCCTCGACCGGACCAACGGTGAGCTGATCCGCGTCTTCCCCTTCGTCGACCGCATCACCTGGGGCGAGATCGAGCCGGACGGCAAGGTCACGCCGAAGGTGTACCCGGAGGAGGAGGGCGTCCCGGTGCACTTCTGGCCGGGGCCGGCCGGTGGCAAGGAATGGACGCACATGTCCTACAACCCGGCCACCGGGTTGATCTACGTGCCCGTCCAGGAGGTCGGGGCGACGGCGACCCGCCGGCGCCGCGAGTTCAAGGAGAGCATCCCCTACTGGGGCGCGGGCGTGGCCGTCGACCTCGACGACTTCTATGGCTACACCGCCGCCATCGACCCGGTGACGGGCGAGGAGAAGTGGCGCTGGAACAACGAGTACCCGATGTGCGCCTCGACGCTGACCACGGCGGGCAACCTGGTGTTCCAGGGCACGCCGACCGGTGAGTTCGTCGCGCTCAACGCGGAGACCGGCGAGAAGCTCTGGTCGTTCCAGTGCGGCAGCGGGCACCACTCGAGCCCGATGACGTACGAGGTCGACGGACGCCAGTACATCGCGGTCCCCACCGGGTGGGGCGGCTGGGTCGAGGGCTTCCTGCCCGGGCTGCTCGGCGCGGCCGCCGGCGACGCGCTGTTCTGCTTCGCCCTGCCCGAGAGCTAGTCCGTCCCCGCAGAAGAAGCGTCACGTCGGCACCCGCCGACAGGAAGGAGACACGACATGGAGCTCCACGTGTGGGAGGCCCCCGAGTTCGAGGAGATCGGGGTCGCTCCCGAGGTGACGATGTACGTCGCCCAGATGGACGACTGACCGACAACTGATCGCGAAGGGGCGCCGGACGGGTTCCGGCGCCCCTTCGCCACGTTTCGATGTCCCCGGGGTCGGCGAACCGTCAGGAGATCCCATGTCCGTCGAGCAGACCGAGGCGCGGCCCGCGGCCAAGCGATGGCTCTGCGAAATGTGTGGCTTCATCTATGATCCGGAGGAGGGTGACCCCGACAGCGGCATCCCGCCCGGGACGCCCTTCGAGGACATCCCCGACGACTGGATGTGCCCGATCTGCGGCGCCGAGAAGGCGGACTTCCGCGAGGTGGAACCGGGCGAGTTCCCGGAGATGTGAGGATGCTGCATACATGATCACCGGGTACGGCCACTTCGCCCAGCTCGCGGAATCGCTGCAGTGGGACGAGAACACCATCGACCTGACGGCCGACATCGAGGCCTGGCCGAAGCTCGAGCAGGACGAGTACGACCAGGTGCTCGGCCTGCTCGCGGGCTTCTGCATCGGCGAGACCTCGGTGGCCACCCACCTCACCTCGTTCCACGCGGCCGCGTCCACCGACGACCGGATGGGCGAGGTGTTCCAGGCCCAGGCCCGCGACGAGGCGCGGCACGCCCGCTTCTTCGACCGGGTCGTGCGCGAGGTCGCCGGGGTCCCCGGCGCGAACATGATCGAGCGGGTCGACCACCTGCGCGACCGCGTCAGCCCCGCCCTCGTCGAGCTGTTCGAGGAGCGCCTGCCGGCGATCGCGGCGAGCGTGGCCGACGACCACGCCAACCTCACCGCGGCCGTCGGGCTGTACCACATGATCCTCGAGGGCGTGGTGCTCACGGCGGGCCAGCACGCGCTGCTCCAGACGATCGAGCAGTGCTCGGTGAAGCTGCCGGGTGTCCACAAGGGCATGGAGCTCGTGCTGCGCGACGAGCGCTGGCACATCGGCTTCGGCTCCCGCGTCATCCAGAGCGCGGACATCGTCGACGACGAGATGGAAGAACTGTTGACGCAGGGCGTGAAGGCCGCGTCGGCGTGGGGTGACCTCATCTCGCAGGACGACATCGCGAAGGTCGAGCACCTCCACCAGCGTCGCCTCAAGTCCGTCGGCATCAAATTCTGGTGATCTCGCGCGCTGCCCCGGCAGCGCGCACCCGGTAGCGTTGATCGAGCAATGATCGAGAGGAGGTGGCCGCAATCATGGAGTCGCTCTCCATCTGGGAGACGCCGGAGTTCGAGGAGTTCGGTGTCGCCCCCGAGGTGACGATGTACATCGCCCAGCTCGACGACTGACGACAAGCGCGACAGGGGCGCCGGAATCGTGTTTCCGGCGCCCCTGTCGCTGTCGGACGGAAATGCGGCGGAGGAGGACGAACGGCGATGTGGCTGCGGGTGCTCGGCGCCGGCGCGGGCGGCGGTTTCCCCCAGTGGAACTGCGGGTGCCCCGGGTGCCGCGCGGTCCGGGACGGCTCGCGGCCCGCGACGCCGCGGACGCAGTCGTCGATCGCCGTCAGCGCCGACCGCACGACGTGGTTCCTCGTCAACGCCTCCCCCGACCTGCGAGCCCAGATCGAGGCGTTCCCGAAGCTGCGGCCAGGCGGCACGAAGCGCAGCGGAGCTGCCGCGCCGGAGGCCGGACACAGCTCGAAGCGCGACAGCCCTCTCGCCGCCGTCCTGCTCACCGACGCCGAGCTCGACCACACGATGGGACTGCTCCTGCTGCGCGAGGGCCCGGGCGTCGAGCTGCACGCCACCGACGCGTCGCTGGAGACCCTGCGCAGCGGCACGGGCTTCCTGTCCACGCTCGAGCGCTACACGCAGGTCACGGCGCACCGGGTCGTCCCCGGCGACTCCGTCGCGCTCGGCGAGGGGCTGACCTACACGGCGTTCGACGTGCCGACGGTGAAGAAGGCCCGGTTCGGTGGTGGCACCGAGGACGTCGGCCGCGTGGTGGGCTACCGGTTCACCGACACCGCATCCGGGCGCAGCGCGGTGTACCTGCCCGGCGTCCAGGAGGTCACCCCTGCGGTGCACGAGGAGCTGGCGGGCGCGGACGTCGTCCTGGTCGACGGCACGACGTGGACCGACGACGAGATGATCCGGCTGGGGCTCGCGTCGAAGACCGCCCACGACATGGGCCACATGGCCGTCGACGGGCCGGACGGGAGCCTCGCGGTGCTCGCCGGCCTCCCGGCCGAACGCAAGATCTACGTGCACATCAACAACACGAACCCGATGCTGCTCGAGGACTCCCCCGAGTACGCGACGGTCGCCGCCCGCGGGGTGGAGATCGCCCTCGACGGGCTCGAGGTGGAGGTCTGAGGAGCGGCATGACGGTCACCCACGCGACCAACGGCACCAGCAGCGCCGTCGACCCCGAGGCCCTGGTCGAGCGACTGCGCTCCCAGGCCACGCGCTACCACAGCGAGCACGACTTCCACGTGCGCATGAACGCCGGCGACCTGTCGCCGGAGCAGATCCGGGGCTGGGTGGCCAACCGCTTCTGCTACCAGGAGGCGATCCCGCGCAAGGACGCCGCGATCCTCGGCAACTGCCCCGACCGCGAGATCCGCCGGCGCTGGATCCGCCGGATCACCGACCACGACGGCACCGACACCACCGAGGGCGGCATCGAGGCGTGGCTGCGCCTCGGCGAGGCCTGCGGCCTGACCCGGGCCGAGATGGAGGACGGGCGCCACATCGTCCCGGGCGTGCGGTTCGCCGTCGGCGCCTACGTGACGTTCGCGCGCACGAGCCCGTGGGTCGAGGCGGTCGCGTCGTCGCTCACCGAGCTGTTCGCGCCGGGCCTCATGGCCGAGCGCCTCGCGGCCTTCGAGAAGCACTACACGTGGATCGACAAGGACGGCCTCGACTACTTCCGCAACCGGCTCCACCAGGCGCCGCGCGACTCCGAGCACGCGCTGGAGATCGTCAAGGAGCACTGCCGCACCGCCGAGTCGCAGGACGCCGCGGTCGCCGCGCTGGCGTTCAAGAACGACGTGCTCTGGAGCATGATGGACGCCATCGATGTTGCTTACCCGGCTGACAAGGCGTACCCCTCGTGACCAGCACGGTCCCGCGCACCGGGCGGCCGAAGCTCGCCCGGTTCGTCAAGACGCGCTACGACTCCGCGCGCGAGCGGCAGGTGCTGCTCGGGCCCGAGACGGTCGTGGTGCTCAACCCCACCGGCGCCGACATCCTCGCGCTCTGCGACGGCGCGCGCAGCGTCGCCGAGATCGTCGACGAGCTCGGCCGCCGGTACGACCGCGTCGTCGACGACGAGGTGGAGGCCTTCCTCGCCAAGCTCGTCAGCCGGCGCTGGGTGGAGATCGACCATGCCTGACGTGACGCTGGACGGCCCCCTCGGCGTGCTCGCCGAGCTCACCCACGCGTGCCCGCTGTCGTGCTCCTACTGCTCCAACCCGCTGGAGCTCACCAAGCGCTCCGCGGAGCTCTCGACCGACGAGTGGCGCCGGGTGCTCGACGAGGCCGCCGACCTCGGCGTCCTGCAGGGCCACTTCTCCGGCGGCGAGCCGCTGCTGCGCCGCGACCTCGTCGACCTCGTGGGCCACGCGAGCGGGCTCGGGATGTACACGAACCTCGTGACCAGCGCGATCGGCCTCTCGCGGCCACGTGCGGAGGCGCTGCGCGACGCCGGTCTCGACCACGTCCAGGTCAGCATCCAGGCCGACGAGCCGGTGCTCTCCGACCGCCTCGCCGGCATCTCCTCGTTCGAGAAGAAGATCGAGGCGGCCCGGCTGGTCAAGGAGCTGGGCTGGCCGCTGACCCTCAACGTCGTGCTGCACCGGCAGAACATCGACCGGATCGGCGCGATCCTCGAGTGGGTCGAGGAGCTCGAGGCCGACCGCGTCGAGCTGGCCAACACCCAGTACTACGGGTGGGCGCTGCGCAACCGCGAGGCGCTGCTGCCGAGCCGCGAGCAGCTCGAGCACGCCGAGAAGGTCAGCCGCGAGGCCCGGGAGCGCCTGCGGGGGCGCACCGACGTCATCTACGTCATCCCGGACTACTACAGCCAGTATCCCAAGCCGTGCATGGGCGGCTGGGGCTCCCGGCAGCTCGTCGTCGGACCCGAGGGCAACGCGTGGCCCTGCCTGTCGGCCCACGAGCTGCCGCTGCCGCGGGCCAACGTCCGCGAGCACGACCTGTCCTGGATCTGGCGCTCCTCACCGCTGTTCACCGCGTTCCGCGGCACCGACTGGATGCCCGACCCGTGCCGCAGCTGCGACCGCCGCGAGGTCGACCTCGGCGGCTGCCGCTGCCAGGCGTTCCAGCTGACCGGCGACATGCACCGCACCGACCCGGTCTGCGTCCTCTCCCCCGACCGCCACATCGTCGACGAGGCGGTGGCGGCCGCCAACGACCCGGCCGCCGCGCCGGCCGCGGGGTCGTCGCGCGAGCCCGTGCTGGTCCCGATGCCGGAGGTCTCGGTCCGCCCTCACCGCGCGGACTGACCCCCTGGCGTCCCGTCCTTGCGGACCGGTGCCGCGTGCCGTACTCAGGTGCTCGTGTCCGTGGTCGCGATCACCTTCGTCATCATCGCCCTGGCGGAGGTCGCGGACACGAGCGGGCTGGTCACGCTCGTGCTCGCCACCCGGTTCCCGGCCCGCTGGGTGCTGCTCGGCGTCTGCGCCGGGATGCTCGTGCACGTCGGCATCGCCGTGGCGGCGGGCAGCCTCGTCGGCCTGCTCCCGGAGCGTCCCCTCGAGGCGATCCTCGCGGTGATGTTCCTGCTCGGCGCCTTCCTCACGATCCGCGAGGGCATGGAGGACGACGACGATGACGACGATGACGACGACGACGAGGAGCGGGAAGCCCCGCGGACGCGGTGGGCCGTCGTGGCCACGGCGTTCGGGATCACGGCGCTCTCGGAGCTCGCCGACCCCTCCCAGATCCTCACCGCGACGCTGACCGCGCAGTACGACGACCCGCTGCTCGTCGGCATCGGGGCGCTCCTCGGCCTCTGGGCCGTGTCCGCCCTCGCCGTGTACGGCGGCAACCGGCTGCGTCAGATCGTCCCGGTGAAGTGGGTGGCGTGGGTGGCCGGCGGGATCATGGTCGTGCTCGCCGTGATCAGCGCGATCTCCGCGATCCGCGGCTGACACACCCGTGATCCCGATCGTCGAGTTCGTCCTCGGTGTCGCCGTCCTCGTCTACTGCGCCGAGAAGCTCATCGGCCACCTCGTCGGGGTGGCGAGCCGGTGGGCGATCTCGCTGTTCCTCGTCGCGGTGGTGTTCACCGGCATCGAGTTCGACGACCTCGCGTTCGGCCTCGCGCTGGGGCTCGAGGACCTGCACGAGGTGGCGCTCGGCACCGTCGTCGGCACGACGATCGCCATGCCCGGCCTGGTGCTCGCCCTCGCCGCGATCATCGCGCCGACCGCGGTCGAGGTGCCGCGCGACTACCTCGGCCTCTACGTCGGCGCCCCGATGGTGATGTACGCGCTCGCGCTCACCGGGACGCTGACGCCCGCCGCCGGGGTCGCGCTGCTGGTGCTCTTCGGTGCGTTCGTCGGCTGGATCGCGCTGCGCGAGTACACGGCCCGCCGCCCGGTCTGGCGCGACGCCGCGCTCTACGAGCAGATCGACCGCGTCACCCTCGGCGGCGGGGTCGCGTCGCGGCGTGGGCGTGGCGACGAGCCCGCCGGGCCCCGCGGCGAGCCACCGCCGGGCGTCGACCGCGGCTTCCTCCGCGCCCGGCAGCACTCCCCCGTCGGCTCCGTGGCCCTCGCCGTCCTCGCCCTCGCCGGGCTCGTCGTCGGCGCCGCGGTCGCCGGGGCGGGCACCGAGGGCATCCTCGACGAGTTCGCCCTCTCGGGCACGGTCTTCGGCGTCACGATCGCGACGCTCGCCCTGTCGCTCGAGGACCTCCTGCTCACCGCGGAGCCCGCCCGCCGCGGCGCGCCCGAGATCGGCGTCGCCAACGTCGTCGGCAGCGTCGTGTTCTCGGTGACCGGCAAGCTCGGGATCCTCCTGCTCGCCGGCGGCGCGGTCCTCGTCCCGCCCGAGGTCGTGCGCTGGCACCTGCCGGTGCTCGTGCTGATGACGGCGACCTCGGCGGTCTTCCTGGCGACCGGCCGTCTGCGCCGCCGGCACGGCGTCGTCCTGCTCACCGCCTACATCGCGTACTTCCTGGTCAGCCTCGTGTTCTTCGGCGGGGTCCCGGTCGACTCGTGAGGGCCGACCGGGCCGCCGGGCTGATCAGGCCGCGATCGAGCCGTGCGGATCGATGACGAACTTCTTCGCGACCCCCGAGTCGAACTGGGCGTAGCCCTGCGGGGCGTCGTCGAGCGAGATGACGGTCGCGTTGACCGCCTTCCCGATCTGCACCCGGTCGCGCAGGATCGCGTTCATCAGCTGGCGGTGGTAGCGCATGACCGGGCACTGGCCGGTGGTGAACGCGTGCGACTTCGCCCAGCCCAGGCCGATGCGGATCGAGAGGCTGCCCTCCTTGGCCGCGTCGTCCGCCGCCCCCGGGTCGCCGGTGACGTAGAGGCCGGGGATGCCGAGCTTCCCGGCCGCCCGCGTGATCTCCATGATCGAGTTCAGGACCGTCGCCGGCTGCTCGTGGTCGGAGTCCTTGCCGTGGCCGCGGGCCTCGAAGCCGACCGCGTCGACCGCGGCGTCCACCACGGGCTCGCCGACGATCTGCTCGAGCTTGTCCGGGAGCGAGCCCTCCTGGGTGAGGTCCACGGTCTCGGCGCCGATCACGTCCCGCGCGTGCCGCAGTCGCTCCTCGTTCATGTCGCCGACGATCACCGCGGCGGCGCCGAGCAGCTTCGCCGACGCCGCGGCCGCGAGCCCGACCGGTCCGGCGCCCGCGATGTAGACCGTCGACCCGGTGGTCACCCCGGCGGTCACGCAGCCGTGGTAGCCGGTGGGGAAGATGTCCGACAGCATCGTCAGGTCGAGGATCTTCTCCATCGCCTGCGCCTTGTCGGGGAACTTCAGCAGGTTCCAGTCGGCGTACGGGACCATGACGTACTCGGCCTGCCCGCCCTGCCAGCCGCCCATGTCGACGTAGCCGTAGGCCGAGCCCGGGCGGTCGGGGTTGACGTTGAGGCAGACCCCGGTGTGCCCCTCCTTGCACATCCGGCAGCGCCCGCAGGCGATGTTGAACGGGGCGGAGACGAGGTCGCCCTGCTGGATGAACTCGACGTCGCGGCCGACCTCGACGACCTCACCCGTGATCTCGTGCCCGAGGATCAGGCCGGGCGGCGCGGTGGTGCGGCCGCGGACCATGTGCTGGTCGGAGCCGCAGATGTTCGTGGCGACCAGCTTGAGGATCACGCCGTGGGGACACTGGCGTCCCACGTTGGCCGGGTTCACCCCCGGTCCGTCCTTGAGCTCCAGGCTCGGGTCCTCGATGTCCTGGATCTCGACCTTCATCGGTTCGATGTACGCGACAGCCTTCATCCCCCCGATTCTGCGACGGTGGGTGATCCACGTCACTCGTGCGGTCGCACGAGGCGATCCCCCTCGCCGGACCCGTCGTCAGTGGGTCGGACGCGAAGCCCAGTCGTGATCCGCGAGATGTGTGCGTTCCGCGGGTAGCTCGCGGTAGTGGTCGAGCGCCGCGAGGAGCATCGCCGGGTCCGCGGCCAGCCCGGCGGTGGGCAGGACGAGGGTCCTCCGATCTCCCGGGCGCCCGGCCGGGCCGGCCGTCAGGCGGTCGAGCAGGGCGCCCGGTTCCCGGGTCGAGCTCCGCTGCGCTCCGTCTTCCACGGGCACGCCGAGGACGTCGAGCGCGATCCGGCGCGGGCGCCCGTCGGCGTCCTCGGGCCCGTGGGAACGGACCGCGCCCACCTGCTCCCACGGGATCACGAGCCGATCCCGCCCCGCGCGGATCTCGACGGCCCGCTCGGTCAGCGCGACCTCCCGCAGTCGCCGCAGGGGCCCGTAGCGCGCCACCTGCGCGGCGCCGTCGGGCCGCGCCTCGACCCGCAGGCCCCTCACGGCACCCCGGCCAGGGCGAGCACCGCCGTCGTCACCCCGGCCCCGACGACGAGGCCGGCGACGACCTGCGTGACCGTGTGCGCCCGCAGCACGAGCCGCGCCCAGCCCACCACCGGGACCGCGAGCCAGGACAGCGCCCACCACCCGCCGCCGAGCAGCGTCAGCACGGCCGCGGCGGCACCCACGACGGCGACGTGGAAACTGACCTTCCAGACGAGGGTGATCGCGGTGGCGACGGCGAGGGTCGCGAGCACCGCGATCTGCAGGGCGCTGATCGGCCGGGGCGCGCCCGCCACGAGCAGCACGACCACGCCGAGCGCGACCGACGCCGCGGCCAGGCCCAGCGGCACGGCGCGCTGCTCGCGCTCGCGCAGGTGGTGGTCGGTGTAGCGCCCGGACCGCACCCCGCGGTCGACGATGAACGCCGGGATCGCCACGGTGAACAGCATCCCGACCAGCGACCACGCCACGCCCACCGGGCCCGCGGCGAGCGCCCCGACGATCGGGTACAGCACGGCGAGCAGGAGGGTCGGGGAGGTGGCGGTGGTGACGCGGGCGGCGACCCGCCGGGCGGGCGTGGTCACCTCGGCGGCGTCAGCGGTGGTCACCCGCCGTAGCCTAGGCCCCCGGACGGAGGGAGGACCCGTGAGTCGGCAGGTGCACCTCGTGCTGGCCGTGGTGACGGCCCCTCCCGGGCGGCTGCTGCTCGTCCACCGGCCCGGCGAGATGCCCCCGGCGGTCCTGCCCGGCGGGCGCCCCCAGGACAAGGAGTCGCCGGGCGCGACCGCCGAGCGCGGCTGCCGCGAGGAGACCGGGGTCGAGATCCGCGCGGGCCGGCAGCTCGGGCGCTTCAACCACGACGGCATCGCCACGATCTACGTCGCGGCGCGCCCGGTCCACGAGGTCGACCCCGAGGAGATCCCCGAGAGCGTGCGTGCCGGCTGGTACCTCCACGACCAGGTCGACATGGTGCTGCCGGACCTCTGGGCGCCGGTGCGCCTGCACCTGGAGAAGACGATCCGCCGGCGCTGAGCTCACCGCGCGTACGCCGCCACGCACGCCCAGCTCAGCGCCGCGAGCCCGAGGAAGCCGGCGTAGACCACGCCGTACCCGACGAGGCCGGCGACGCCCGCCGCGGTGACGGGCGCGACGAGGCCCGCGACGCCCCAGCCCGTGAACACCCGGCCGTAAGTGGTGCCGAAGCGCTCGGGCGGCACGACGTCGGAGGTCGCGGCGGGGATCAGCGCCGACAGCGCGCCGTACTGCGTGCCGAGCAGGAGCAGCGCGACGAGGGCGACCGGTCCCGTGGCGCCGGTCGCGAGCGGGACGCACGCGAGCACCAGCAGCCCCGAGTTCGCGTGCAGGGCGGCGCGCCGGCCGACGCGGTCGGAGAGCGGTCCCGCGACGAGACGGCCGGCGAAGTTGCCGACGTTGAGCAGCGCGACCGCGAGCGCGACCGCCGCGCCGGACAGGTTCCCGGCCTGCGCGAACGCGGCGAGGCCCGGCGCGCTGCCGAGGCCGAACGCCAGCCAGAGCGCGACGACGGGCCGGGTCGCACGCGCCTTCTCCCGCGTGGTGCGCGCGGGTCGTTCTCCGGGCACGAGGACCGCGGCGACGGCCAGGAGGACGCCGAGCGCGGCGGCCAGCACGACGAACGTCGCGGCGCGCCCGACCGCGCCGACCAGCGACGACACCACCGGCGCGAGCACCGCCGTGCCCGCCGCGTAGGCGCTGACGACCAGCCCGAGGGCGAGGCCGCGCCCGGACGCGACGGTGCCGGCCACGCGCACCGCGGTGGCGTAGCCGAGCCCGGTGGACCCCCCGACCAGCACGCCGAAGGTCAGGAACAGCACGACCACCGACGACGCCGCGGCGCTGCCCAGCAGCCCGAGCACGGTGCCGGCGAGCGCGACGAGGGCGAGCCGGCGGGGTGCGACGGCGTCGGCGGCCCGTCCCCCGAGCAGGACGCCCAGCATGAAGGCGAGCAGGCCGACCGAGAACACGCCCGCCAGCACCGCGTGCCCGACGCCGAGCTCGCGACCCAGGACGCCGGTGACGACGTCCCACGCGAAGAGCGGGCTGACCGCGAGGTCGAGCAGGACGGCGCCCGTGAGCGCCCGGGCCGTGCTCACCGGTCCGGCACGAGCACCGCGGAGGCCCGGGCGAGCAGGTCCGGGCACACCCGGTAGTAGATCCAGGTCCCGCGGCGCTCGCCGGTGATCAGCCCGGCCTCGCGCAGCACCTTGAGGTGGTGGCTGATCGTGGGCCCGGACAGGTCGAACACGTCGGTCAGGTCGCACACGCACGCCTCGCCGCCGGCATGCGACGCGATGAGCGAGAGCAGCCGCAGGCGCACCGGGTCGCCCATCGCCTTGAACACCCGCGCCAGGTCGACCGACTGCTCGGCCGACAGGGGGTCGCGGACGAGCGGGGCACAGCACACGACGGCTTCCGGACTCGACACGCTCCTATCTTGACGACCGTCGAATCAGCGAGCAACCTCTGCTTCGACAGTCATCGAATCAGGAGGCATCATGTCCCGCGTCCAGCTCGCCCTGCGGGTCTCCGACCTGGAGGGCTCGATCCGCTTCTACCGCCGGCTCTTCGGTGTCGAGCCGGCCAAGCGCCGGCCCGGCTACGCCAACTTCGCGGTCGCCGACCCGCCGCTCAAGCTCGTCCTGCTCGAGGGCGGGCCCGACCGCCCGACGGTGATGGATCACCTCGGCGTCGAGGTGGGGACCACCGACGAGGTCCACGACGCCGCCGTGCGCCTGTCCGGCCTCGGCCTGTCCACGCAGGTCGAGGACGACACCACCTGCTGCTACGCCCGCCAGGACAAGGTGTGGGTGCAGGGACCGGGCGGCGAGCCGTGGGAGGTCTACACGGTCACGGAGGACTCCCAGGTCTACGGCGCCGACGGCACCATCAGCGCGATGCCCGACGGCGCCACCGGACAGACGGGCTGTTGCGGGGTCGCCGCGTGCTGCTCCGGCGAGGAGGCAGCGACCGAGCCCGGCGTGACCGCCACCGAGGCCAAGACCGCCGCAGGCTGCGGGTGCGTCGCGTGACCCCTGGGACGACGGCGTCCCGGCCTGGGCATGCCGATCCCCGACAGGAGAATTGTCCGGAAAGAATGACGAGTCGGACCCGAGGCCCATTCCCGCCTTGACTCGATCAACCGCGCGCAGGACAGTCGTTTCCCTTTCGGTGGTCGAACGGGGTGCGACGATGTCGTGGAACCTGCGCGGACAGTACGTGGAGACGTGTTCCTGCGAGTTGATGTGTCCCTGCAACCTCTCGCTGGACCACGGGGCGACCTATGATTTCTGCCGCGCGAGCCTGGCGTTCGACATCCGCGAAGGATCGATCGAGGGCACCGACGTCGCCGGCTGCAAGGTCGTCATCATCATCGACACCCCGAAGGTGATGACCGAGGGCAACTGGCGCGTCGGCGTGTTCGTCGACGACCGGGCCGACGACGCCCAGTTCGATCGCCTCGTCGCGGTGTTCGGTGGGCAGCTCGGCGGGCCGATGGCCGGACTCGGGCCGCTCGTCGGCGAGATCCTAGGGCCGGAGCGCGCCACGATCGAGATCGACCACGACGGCCTGCGGCATTCGGTGCACGTGTCCGGAGGAATCGACTTCGAGATCGAGGACATCGTGCCGTTCGGCAAGGAGATCGCCGAACCCGTGAAGTTCTCGGGCATGTTCCACCCGGTGGCGTCGGACCTGACGATGGCCGAGGCCACGCGTTCCCACATCGACGCCTTCGGGATCCGGTACGAGGGAAAGACCGGCGTCTCGCACGCGGACTTCTCGTGGGCAGCCTGAACCCATGACCCTGGAGGACCGGGGAGATCGGGCCGCGGACGACGGCCCACGCCCGGCGCAGGTGGCCGCCCGCGCGCGGCTCGGCCTCGTCGTCGCGCTCCTCCTCATCGCCGCGGTCGCCTGGTGGTGGTCCGTCGAGCAGATGCGGGGCATGGACGCCGGGCCGTGGACCGCGCTCGGCGGGCTCGCCGGGTTCGTCCTGCTCTGGGTCGTGATGATGGCGGCGATGATGTTCCCGTCGGTCGCTCCGACCGTCGCGCTCTACACGACGATGACGAGGACGCGGACGCCGCTCGCACCGGCCGCCTTCACCGCGGGGTACCTGCTGACCTGGACCGCCGCCGGCGTGGCCGCGTGGGTCGTCGGGTCAGCGGTCGGCCGCGTGGCCGGCGACTCCCTGGCCTGGGACGGTGCCGGGCGCGTCGTGGCCGGTGGCGCGATCCTCGTCGCCGGGATCTACGAGCTCACCCCGCTGAAGAACGTCTGCCTGACCCGGTGCCGCAGCCCGCTCGGCTTCCTGCTCGGCTCCTGGCGCGACGGTCCGGCCGGCGGTCTGGGGATGGGCGTCACGCTCGGCGCGTGGTGTCTCGGGTGCTGCTGGGCGCTCATGCTCGCCCTGTTCGCCCTCGGGGTCATGAGCGCCCTGTGGATGGCGTTCATCGCCGTCCTCATCGCCGTCGAGAAGATCGCCCCGTGGCGGTCGCTCCTCACCTACGGCACGGCGGCGCTGCTCGTCGCCCTCGGCGTGGTCGTCCTCCTCGCGCCCACGGCCGTTCCCGGTCTGACGGTTCCGGTGATGCAGGACATGCCGATGATGTGACGCCCCGACGGCCGATGTCAGGGCTACCGACGGGCCATCGGTCGGTCTACGCTTACCGTTCGTGTCAGCTTACCGAGATGCCGGGCTGGGGCTGCTGGGCGACCCCATGCGCCGCGCGATCTTCGAGATGCTGGCGCGGCGGCCGAGCTCCGTCCGTGAGCTCGCCGACCAGCTCCCGATCAGTCGCCCCGCGGTGTCACAGCACCTCAAGGTCCTCAAGGACGGGGGGCTCGTCGCCGTCCGCGCCGAGGGCACGCGACGCATCTACCGCCTCGACCCGCAGGGCGTCGGCGCCCTCCGGACGTGGCTCGACGGTGTCTGGGAGCACGCCCTGGCGGACTTCCACAAGTTCGTCGAACAGCACGCGACCGAGGAGCAGCCATGACCACGCCGATCCCGGCGATCGAGGGCAAGACCACCGTCAACGTCAGCCGTGACCGGGCCTTCGACCTGTTCACGGGCCACTTCGGTGCCTGGTGGCCGCGGCAGTACCACATCGGGGCCGCCGAGGTCGCCGACGTCGTCCTCGAGCCGCAGGAGGGCGGCCGGTGGTTCGAGCGCGGCGTCGACGGCAGCGAGTGCGACTGGGGCCGCGTGCTGGCCTGGGAGCCGCCGGAACGGGTGGTGTTCACCTGGCAGATCGGGGGCGACTGGCAGTTCGACCCCGACCCGGCCCACGCCAGCGAGATCGAGGTCCGCTTCCACGCCGACGGGCCGGAGCAGACCACGGTGGAGGTCGAGCACCGCCACTTCGAGCGCCTCGTCGGCGGCGAGGGCGTCCACGGCGCCATCGAGCACGGAGGCGGCGGCTGGGTCGCGCTGCTTGCCGCCTACGCGCAGATGGTGGAGGGCCGGTCCTGACCGGCCGGTGATCAGACCGGCAGGACCGTCGGCACGATCATCGGCCGGCGGCGGTAGGTCTCCCCCACCCACTTGCCGACGACCCGCCGGACCGCCTGGGCGATGCGGTGGGTGTCGGTGATGCCCTCGGCCTCGGTGCGGGAGAGCTCCATCTCGACCAGGGAGACGACGTTCTCCAGCGCCTTCGGGTCGTCGGAGAACCCGCGCCCGGAGATCCGCGGCGCCGACAGCGCCCGGCCCGTGGCCGCCTCGACCGCGACGGTGATCGCGATGAACCCGCCCTCGCCGAGCACCGTGCGGTCCGACAGCGTCGACTCGCCGACGTCGCCGACCTGGTTGCCGTCGACGTAGACGTGCCCCACCTCGACCCGGCCGCTGATGGCGGCGCGGCGTTCGACGAGGTCGACGACGACCCCGTCCTCGGCGATGACGACGTTCTCCACCCCGGTGCGGCGCGCGATCTCGGCGTTGGCCCGCAGGTGGCGCCACTCGCCGTGCACCGGCATGACGTTGCGGGGCCGCAGCGCGTTGTAGAGGAACATCAGCTCGCCGGCACTCGCGTGACCGGAGACGTGGACCTTGGCCACCCCGGAGTGCACGACGTCGGCGCCGAGGCGCGTGAGGCCGTTGATCACCGCGAACACGGCGGTCTCGTTGCCGGGGATGAGGCTCGAGAGCAGGACGACGGTGTCGCCCGGCATGATCGTGATCTGGCGGTGGTCACCGCGGGCCATACGCCCCAGCGCCGAGAGCGGCTCGCCCTGCGACCCCGTCGACACCAGCACGACGTCCTTCTCGGGCATCGCCAGCGCGTCGTCGAGGTCGACGAGCAGCCCCTCGGGCACGTCGAGCAGGCCGAGGTCGGTCGCGATGCCCATGTTGCGCACCATCGAGCGGCCCGTGAAGCAGACCTTGCGGCCGTGCTTCGCGGCGGCGTCGAGCACCTGCTGCACGCGGTGCACGTGGCTCGCGAAGCACGCGACGATCAGCCGGCTCGGGGCCTTGCGGAACACGTCGTCGATCACCGGGGCGATCTCGCGCTCCGGGGTGACGAAGCCCGGGACCTCGGCGTTCGTCGAGTCGACGAGCAGCAGGTCGACACCCTCGTCGCCCAGGCGGGAGAAGCCCGCGAGGTCGGTCAGGCGCCCGTCGAGGGGCAGCTGGTCGAGCTTGATGTCGCCGGTGTGCAGGACCGTGCCGCCGGGCGTGCGGATCGCGACGGCCAGCGCGTCGGGGATCGAGTGGTTGACCGCGAAGAACTCGCAGTCCCACGTGCCGAAGTGGTTGCGCTCGCCCTCGCGGACCTCGAGCAGGTGCGGGGTGATCCGGTGCTCGCGGCACTTGGCCTCGACCAGCGCCAGCGTGAACCGCGACCCGACGACCAGCAGGTCCGGCTTCTGGCGCAGCAGGAACGGCACGGCGCCGATGTGGTCCTCGTGCCCGTGGGTGAGCACGAGGGCGTCGACGTCGTCGAGCCGGTCCTCGATCGTCCGGAAGTCCGGCAGGATCAGGTCGACGCCGGGCGAGTCCTCGGACGGGAACAGCACGCCGCAGTCGACGACCAGCAGGCGGCCGCCGTACTCGAGCACGGTCATGTTGCGCCCGATCTCGCCGATGCCCCCGAGGGCGACGACGCGCAGCGCGCCGTCCGGGGTCGGCGGCGGGGTGCCCTCGGAGCCCGGGACCGACTGCGTCGGCACGCCGGAGCCCTGGGCGCAGTCGTGGCTTGCGTGGTCCGGTTGCGGGGACTGCTGCTGGCCTCGCTGCTGACCCTGCTCGGGGCGGCGGGCGGTGGAGCGGCTCATCGGGTCGTCCCGGTGGGCATGTCTCGGGTGGGAATCGGTTCCTCCTGATCACGGGGCACCCGGCGGATCGCGCGTCGACGCCGGGTGGGCGGGCAGCCCGCTCCCGGCCCCTCGAGGGGGACGGTACCGCGCGGGACCGGACGGGCGCCGGACCAGGCCGTGCCCGTCACTCGTGCAACAGATCGACGAAGGCGGTGAAGGTCGGTGCCAGGGGCGCGGCTCCGCCGTCGACGTCCCAGAACACGACGGGGGGCGCGTCGAAGTCCGTCCGGTAGGAGAAGCAGAACAGGTCGCCCCCGATGTCCTCCGCGAAGGGGATCACGCCCTTGTCCAGGACCTCCTCGACCGGGAACCGGCGGGTCACGATGTTGCCGAAGCCCTCGGCGAAGTGCAGGAGCCGAGCCACCGCGGTGCCGGCACCGTTCGTCAGGCCCACGGCGGCGGGCACCGGCCGTGCTCCCTGGAGACGCTGGGCCACGGCGAGGAAGTCGCTCGGCAGGTCGACCCGCAGGGCGTCCTCGTGCGCCCGGACGTCGGCGTCGGTCGCGGGCGGGAGGAGCACGTCCTGGACCCAGTCGACCATCTACAGGCCCCGGTCGAGCGCCATCACCGTGGCGACGTCGGCGGGCTCGCCCTCGGGGTGCACGACGCACTCGTCGCGCCCCGCCGCGTGCAGCAGCAGCTCGCCCGGCTCGCCGGTGAGGATGACGGTGCGCGGGCCGGAGCGCACGGCGTGCTCCTCGCCGTCGGGGCGGCGCAGCGTCACGGCGACCGGGCTCGAGCGGTAGGTCAGCCGGCCGAGCAGGCCGACCATCCGCCAGATCGTCCTGTCGCGCGCCTCGTCCGGCGGGCGCGGCGACCAGCCGGCCTGGGCCCGGCGCACGTCCTCGTGGTGGATGAAGAACTCCTGGACGTCGACGGCGCGCAGCGGCGGCAGCGCCATCGGGCTCCAGAACGGCGGGCCGGAGCGCAGCGTGGCCACCAGCTCGCCGAAGTCGCCGCGGGCCACCGCGGCCTGCACGTGCCCGGTCCAGCTCGCGAGCGGCGGGATGAGGATGCCGGGCGCGGCGTCGGGCCGGCGCTCGCGGGTGATCAGGTGCGCGAGCAGGTCGCGCGTGGTCCAGCCCCCGCACAGCGTGGGCTCGTCGGGGCCGAGCCGCAGGAGCAGGTCGGCGAGATCGCGACGCTCGGCGTCGGCGATCTGGGCGGCACTCATGGGGTCCTCCTACCCGGACGCCGCCCGGCTCAGCCTTCGGCGACGAACGGGCTCGCCGCGACCTCCGACCCGCTCGGCAGGCGGCGGATCTCGAAGTCGGCGAACACGTTCGGCACCTCGGCCTGGAGCACCTTCAAACAGGCGATGGCGAGGTCGCGGATCTCGACGTCCGCGTGCTCGCTCGCCCGCATCGCGATGAAGTGGCGCCAGGCCCGGTAGTTGCCGGTGACGACGATGCGGGTCTCGGTGGCGTTGGGCAGCACGGCGCGCGCGGCCTGGCGGGCCTGCTTGCGGCGCAGCGTGCGGTTGGGCTCGTCGGCGAAGCGCTCCTCGAGGCCCGCGAGGAGCTTCTCGTAGGACGCCAGCGCCGCGGCGCTCGCCTCGGCGAACATCTGGTGGAGCTCGGGGTCGTCGGCGATGACGTCCGGCTCGACCATCGCCGCGTCCTTCTCGGGCACGTACCGCTGCGAGAGCTGCGAGTACGAGAAGTGCCGGTGGCGGATCAGCTCGTGGGTGAGGCTGCGCGAGATCCCGGTCAGGTAGAAGCTGACCGTGCCGTGCTCGAGCACCGAGAGGTGCCCGACCTCGAGGATGTGCCGCAGGTAGCCCGCGTTCGTCGCCGTCGCGGGGTTCGGCTTGCTCCACGACTGGTAGCAGGCGCGCCCGGCGAACTCGGCGAGCGCCTGGCCGCCGTCGACGTCGGTCTCCCACGGGACCCCGGGCGGGGCGAAGAACTCGGTCTTCGCGATCAGCGTCACCTGGGGGGTCACGGTCTCGGGGGCCACGCGGCCCACGGTACAAGTCGAGTTTTCCGGGTGTTCGCTGGCAGCGAGCATGACACCACGATGGTGGCGATCAGTCGGTCGTGGTGTCACAATGGTGTCATGGACCTGACACCGTACGTCGCCTCCCTGCGCGACGACCTCGCCGCGGCCGCCGCGGTCGGCGACGAGGCCACGAGCCGGGCGGGCTCCTCGCTCGCCGCCGCCCTCGAGCCCGCCGTCCGGCTGGCGCTCATGAACGCCCTGTCCGACCTCGCCGGCGAGGTCTCCGAGCAGCTCGGCGACCGCACGGTCTCGCTGCGCCTCTCCGGCCGCGAGGTCAAGGTGGTCGTCGACCGCGACCCGTCGGACGAGGACGGCTTCTTCGCGGGCCCGTCGTCGTCGCCCTTCGCGGGCACGCCCGGTGGCGGCCCCGGCGGTCACCGCCAGACCCCGCCGCCCCCGCCCGGGCCCGGCTTCCCCGGCTTCGGCGGCGGTCAGGGCGGCTTCGGCGGGCAGGGCGGCCCGGACGTCGGCGACATCTCGCGGATGACCCTGCGCCTCGTCGACCAGATCAAGGGCCAGGCCGAGAAGGCCGCCGCGTCCCAGGGGATGTCGCTGAACTCCTGGATCGGCCAGGCGGTGCAGGGCGCGCTGCGCCAGCACGGCGGTCCGCGCGGCTGGGACCGCGGCGGAGACCAGAGCTGGGACGAGAACTGGCGCAAGGGCTGGGACCAGGGAGCTCCCTCGTCGTCCTCGTCATCCTCCACCGACGACGCTCCCCCGAAGGACGCGCCGAAGGACCCGGGCTCCGGGAGGAAGGACGACGAGGGCGGCGGGGACGAGGTGTCGGGCTGGGTGCGGGGATGAGCGCCCCGGCACGTGAGCTCACCGGGACCGGGTCGGAGCCGGTGACCCTGGACCTCGCGATCGACGCCGGCACCGTGCGCGTGCACCTGGACCCGGGTCCCGACGCTTCCGTGGGCCTCCGGCTCGAGGCCGACCCCGACGCGCCGCCCGGGTGGCTGCGCGGGATCTCGGGGCTGCTCGGGTTCCTCGGTGCCGACCGCACGCCGACCACGCCGGAGGAGCGCGCGGCCGCGGCCGTCGCCGCCACCACGCTCGGCTGGGACGCCGACGCCCGCCGCCTGGTCGTCCGCGGGCCGGGCGACCTGGCGCTGCGCGGGATCCCGCTCGCCGTCACCGTCCGGGCCCCGCGCGGCTCGTCGCTGCGCCTGCGGGCCGGCGCCGCCCGCATCCGGGTCGAGGGCCGCGCCGACGAGGTGTCCGTGCACGGCACCGGCGAGATCCGCCTCGACGAGGTCGCCGGCCGCACCGAGCTGCGCTGCGGCGCCGGCGAGGTCCGGATCGGGCGGCTCGAGGGCCCGCTGCGCATGACGGGCGGGGCCGGCGGCGTGCGCGTCGACCACGTCCTCGCGCCCGCGGAGATCACCACCGGCGCCGGGCGCATCCGGCTCGGCGAGGTGCACGCCGACGTGGCGGTCCGGGCCGCGGCCGGCGACGTCCGGGTCGCCGACGCCGTGTCCGGGGAGCTGGAGCTCGGCACCGGCGTGGGCTCGCTGTGGGTGGGCGTGCACGCCGGCGTCGACGCGAAGGTCGCCCTGCACGCCGCGGTGGGTCACGTGCGCACCGACCTGCCGGTGCGCACGGAGCGCCCGGAGGCGCCGGCGGGCGAGCCGCTGAGCGTCCGCGCCCGCACCGGGGCCGGCGACGTCACCGTCGCCACCGCGAAACCGCGCCCGGCGCTCGCCGCGGCGACGTGAGCACTCCCGGTTCCGAGCGAAGGGCCCCTCCGGTCAGCTAGATCGACCGAAGGGGCCCTTCGCTCAGTACGTGGTGCCGCGCCGGGTTCCGGCGGCGGGCACCCCTCGCCCGTCTATCCGAGCGAAGGTGCCCTTCGCTCGAATCGGGGGGCGACGGGGCCGGGCGCCTAGTCCGAGCGCGCGCCGGTGAGGGTCGCGCCGAGGACGTCGTGGTTCAGCTGCGCGATCGAGGCCAGCGGGATGCCCTTCGGGCACACCTCGTGGCAGGCGCCGACGTTGGTGCAGCCGCCGAAGTCCAGCTCGTCCTGCTTGGCGAGCATGTTCATCGCGCGCGTCGCCCGCTCGGGCTGGCCCTGCGGGAGCAGGCCGAGGTGGGTCACCTTGGCCGCGGTGAACAGCATCGAGCTGCCGTTCGGGCACGCCGCGACGCACGCGCCGCACCCGATGCAGGTGGCCGCGTCGAACGCGTCGTCGGCCGAGACCTTGTCCACCGGGATCGCGTGCGCCTCGGGCGCCGAGCCGGTGTTGACCGAGATGTAGCCGCCCGACTTGATGATCTCGTCGAGCGCGCTGCGGTCGGTGACCAGGTCCTTGACCACGGGAAACGCCCGCGCCCGCCACGGCTCGATGTCGATCGTGTCGCCGTCGCTGAAGTGCCGCATGTGCAGCTGACAGGTGGTGGTGTTCTTCTGCGGGCCGTGCGCGGTGCCGTTGATGACCATGGCGCACGAACCGCAGATGCCCTCGCGGCAGTCGTGGTCGAACGACACCGGGTCCTTGTCGTCCATCACGAGCTTCTCGTTGAGCACGTCGAGCATCTCGAGGAACGACATGTCGGGCTCGACGTCGTCGAGCACGTACTTCTGCATCTTGCCCTTGGCCTCGGGCGAGGCCTGACGCCAGATGCGCAGGGTCAGCTTCACTGGGGTGACTCCACTACTTGTAGCTGCGCTGGCTCGGGTGCACGTAGGAGAACTCGAGGTCCTCCTTGTGCAGCACCGGCCGCTGGTTGTCGCCGCCGTACTCCCAGGCCGCCACGTACGAGAAGTTCTCGTCGTCGCGCTCGGCCTCGCCGTCCTCGGTCTGGTGCTCGACGCGGAAGTGACCGCCGCAGGACTCCTCGCGGTGCAGCGCGTCCATGCACATGAGCTCGGCGAGCTCCATGAAGTCGGCGACGCGGTTGGCCTTCTCCAGCGACTGGTTGAACCCGTCGCCGGTGCCCACGATCTTCACGTCGCGCCAGAACTCCTCGCGCAGCGAGGGGATCCGGTCGAGCGCCTTCTCCAGGCCCTCCTTGCTGCGGGCCATGCCGCACTGGTCCCAGACGAGCTGGCCCAGCTCGCGGTGGAACGAGTCGACGGTCCGGTGACCGTTGGCCGACAGGAGCTTGTCGATCCGCGCCCGGGTCGAGTCGACCGCCTCGACGACGGCGGGGTGGTCCGCGGGGACCTCGTCGAACGGGGCGTCCGCGAGGTAGTCGGCGACCGTCGTCGGCAGTACGAAGTACCCGTCGGAGAGGCCCTGCATCAGCGCCGACGCGCCGAGGCGGTTGGCCCCGTGGTCGGAGAAGTTGGCCTCGCCGCCGACGAACAGGCCCGGGATGGTCGAGCGCAGGTCGTAGTCGACCCACAGCCCGCCCATCGTGTAGTGGATCGCCGGGTAGATGCGCATCGGGACCTCGTACGGGTCGTCCCCGGTGATGCGCTGGTACATCTCGAACAGGTTCCCGTACTTGGCCTCGACGGCGTTGCGGCCGAGGCGCTCGATGGCGTCCTTGAAGTCCAGGTAGACGCCCAGGCCGCCGGGGCCCACGCCGTGCTCGGCGTCGCACATGTTCTTCGCGGCGCGCGAGGCGATGTCGCGCGGCACCAGGTTGCCGAACGCCGGGTACTGGCGCTCCAGGTAGTAGTCGCGCTCGTCCTCGGGGATGTCGTTCGGGTTGCGGTCGTCGCCGCGCTCCTTGGGCACCCACACGCGGCCGTCGTTGCGCAGGGACTCCGACATCAGGGTCAGCTTCGACTGGTACTCGCCGGAGACCGGGATGCAGGTCGGGTGGATCTGCGTGTAGCAGGGGTTGGCGAACAGCGCGCCCCGCTTGTGCGCCCGCCAGGCGGCGGTGACGTTGGAGCCCTTGGCGTTCGTCGACAGGTAGAAGACGTTGCCGTAGCCGCCGGAGGCGAGGATGACGACGTCCGCGAGGTGCGTGTCGATCTCGCCGGTGAACAGGTTGCGCGTGACGATCCCGCGTGCGCGGCCGTCGACCACGATGAGGTCGAGCATCTCGGTGCGCGGGTGCATCTCGACGGTGCCGGCGTGGACCTGGCGCTCGAGGGCCTGGTAGGCGCCGAGCAGCAGCTGCTGGCCCGTCTGGCCGCGGGCGTAGAAGGTCCGCGAGACCTGGGTGCCGCCGAACGAGCGCGTGTCGAGCAGTCCCGAGTACTCGCGGGCGAACGGCACGCCCTGCGCGACGCACTGGTCGATGATGTTGAGGCTGACCTCGGCGAGGCGGTGCACGTTCGACTCGCGCGAGCGGAAGTCGCCGCCCTTGATCGTGTCGTAGAACAGCCGGTGGATCGAGTCACCGTCGTAGCGGTAGTTCTTCGCGGCGTTGATCCCGCCCTGGGCGGCGATCGAGTGCGCGCGCCGCGGGCTGTCCTGGTAGCAGAACGACTTGACGTGGTAGCCGGCCTCGCCCAGCGTCGCGGCCGCCGCACCACCGGCGAGGCCGGTGCCGACGACGATGACGCTCATCTTGCGGCGGTTGGCCGGGTTGACCAGGCGCGCGGAGAACTTGCGGTCGGCCCAGCGGTCGCCGATCGGGCTGTCCGGGGCGCGGGTGTCGCCGATCGGGTCGCCGACGACGTACCGGCCCTCGCCCTGCGTGGCCGTGGGCTCCTGCTGCAATTCGGACATCTCTACCCCACCAAACCGAACATCACGGACAGCGGCACGATCGCGAAGCCGATCGTGATCACCGCGGCCACGACGAAGGAGAAGGTCTTGAGCGCGTTCTGCTTGAGCGCGCTGTTCTGGCCGAACGTCTGGATCGCCGACCAGAGGCCGTGCCGGATGTGGAAGCCCAGCGCCACGACGGCGAGGACGTAGAACAGCGCCACGTACCAGCGGTCGAAGCTGGCGACGAGCTTCATGTAGGCGCTGTCGTCGCCGCCGAGGGGGTTCACGGTCCCGGTGGTCAGGTCGAGGATGTGCCAGATCACGAACAGCGCGATGATCACCCCGCCCCAGCGCATCGTGCGGGCCGCGTAGCTGCCCTGCCAGCTCTGCCGGTGCTGGTACCCGATCGGGCGCGCCTTCTTCGCGCGCGCCCAGAGCGAGAACGCCGCCCACATGTGCAGGACGACGCTGACCGTCAGGACCAGGCGGATGATCCAGAGGACGCCCTCGTAGCCGAAGATCGCCTCACCGATCTCGCGCAGGTGCTGCGAGTAGGCGTCGAAGGCCTGGATCCCGAAGAAGATCTTCAGGTTCCCGATCATGTGGGCGATGACGTAGAGCAGGAAGATCCCGCCGGTCACGGCCATGACCGACTTCTTCCCGACCGAGGTGCCCCACGTCCTCGACACGATGTTGCGCTGCGGGGTGATGACCACGTGAAAACGGTAAGTCGGGGATCCCCGGAGCGCTAATGCATGCAACACGGTCGTGCCATAGCGTGGAGCTATGGCGATGACCATCAAACAGCTCAGCTACTTCCTCGCTGTGGTGGACACCGGCCGATTCACGCAGGCAGCGGGCCTGTGCCGCGTCGCGCAACCCACGCTGAGCAAACAGATCCGCAGCCTCGAGGAGGACCTGGGCGAGACCTTGCTCACGCGCGGTCACGACAACGTCACACCCACGCCGGCGGGCGAGGCGCTGCTCCCCCTCGCCCGGAGGATCGTCGCCGACTCCGAGACCGCCCGGATGGAGATCGCCGAGCTCGCCGGGCTCCGCAAGGGCCGGCTGCGCCTCGGGGCCACGCCGAGCCTCTGCGTCAGCGTGGTCGCCGACGTGCTCGAGGTCTTCCACGGCCGCTACCCGGGCATCGCCATCCAGATCTCCGAGGGCGGCTCGCAGGACCTCGTCGCCGACCTGCAGCGCGGCCAGCTCGACGTCGCCCTGGTCATCGACCGCAAGCAGCCGGTCCCCGACCTCGCGATGACGCCGGTGCTGCGCGAGGAGCTGGTCGTCGTCACGGGGCGTGGTCGCCCCGACCTCGGCGAGCACATCGGCATCGCCGACCTCGCCCACCACCCGCTGGTCGTCAACCGGCCCGGCTACGAGCTGCGGGAGGTGACGCTCGCGGCGTGCGCGGCCGCGGGCGTCACCCCGCGCATCGCCGTCGAGGGCGGCGAGATGGACGCCGTGCTGCGCATGGTGGAGCGCGGGCTGGGCGTGGCGATCGTGCCGAGCCTCGTGCTCGCCGGACACCCGACGCTGCGCGCGACCCGCCTCGACGGCGGGGCCTGGAGCCACCGGACCATCTCGCTGGCCCACCGCACCGACGTCGCCCCGACCCGCGCCGCGCAGGCGTTCCGCGAGGACCTCCTCGCCGTGCTCGCCCGCACGTCACGCACCGGGCACCTGCCGCCGGGCGTGCGCTACGTCCACCCCCCGACGTTGTCGGCCTGAGCCTTGACGGCGTGGGCCAGGGCCGGCGCGAGGTCGCCGCCCCCGTCGACCAGGACGCCGTCGAGGCCCAGCCACTCCGCCATCGTCGCCAGCTCGGCGGCGAGCTCGGCGGCGACCCGGGACTCGGGCGCGCCCTCCTCGAGGTAGGCGCCGGGCACCCGGAGCAGCCCGATCGCGCGGTCGGCCTTGAGGTCGACGCGCGCCACGAGCCGCCCGTCGAGCAGGAACGGGAAGACGTAGTAGCCGTGGGTGCGCTTCTCGGCGGGCGTGTAGATGCCGATGCGGTAGTGGAAGTCGAAGAGCCGCAGCGTGCGGGCCCGGAACCAGATGAGCGGGTCGAACGGCGCCAGCAGGGCCCGGCCGGTGATCCGGCGCGGCACGCGCGTCTCGGGCGTCCGGTAGGCCGGCGCGCTCCAGCCCTCGACCTGCACGGGCACCAGTTCCCCCGCGTCGACGAGCTCCGCGACCGCGGCCTGGCTCTCGGTGGGCGGCAGGCGATAGTAGTCGCGCAGGTCGGGCTCGGTGGCGACGCCGAGCGCCCGCGCGGCACGGCGGATCAGCTCGCGCATCGACTCGTCGCGCGCCGGGTCGCGGGCGTGGACGTCGGGCGGGAGCACGCGCTCGGTGAGCTCGTAGGCGCGCCGGAAGCCGCGCCGCGTGCCGGTGGTGAGCTCGCCGATCGCGAAGAGGTGCTCGCACGCGACCTTGATGTCGCTGCGCTGCCACCAGCCGCCGTACGCGCGGGCGCGCCGGTCTCCCGCGTCGCCCAGCACCTTCTCGATCTCGCCGGCCTCGAGCGGGCCGTGCTCGGCCACGACGGCGGTGACGACGTCGAGGACGTCGGACCGGTGCTCGAGCGCGCTGCCCAGCCAGCGTCCCTGCTTCGCGGCGTTGTCGCGCATGCGCCAGCGGAAGAGCGGCCACTCGTCGACGGGCAGCAGGCTCGCCTCGTGGACCCAGAACTCGACCAGGGTCCGCCGGCGGGCCTGCGCGGGCTTCTGCGGCCACGCGAGCGCGTCGAGGGTGTCGCGGTCGTAGGGCCCGAGGCGGGAGAACAGCGGCGCGTAGTGCGCCCGGACGGCGACGTTGACGGAGTCGAGCTGGAGCAGGCCCAGCCGCTCGACCTCCGTCGCGATCGTGCGCCGCGCCGGCTGCCCGCGCCGCGCCGATCCGCCGAACCCCTGCGCGGCCACGGCCGCGCGCCGGGCCTGCGCCACCGACATGGTCTCCACGTCCCCGATCCTGCCCGAGGGGTCCGACAGTGGGACGGAGCATCAAGGGGAGCACGCCGATAGGGGAGCTCGACCATCGACTCAGTGCGGAATGAGCAGCCCCGCACCGGCGTTGACCTGGGTAAACGCTGTGAGGAGGACCCATGGTCGGGGACCGTGTGGAGATCGTCGTCGACGCCGGTGGCGCGACGCGGACGTGGGAGGTCGAGGCGACGAAGGCCGGGCGGCGCGTGGACATCGCGCACGGCCGCGGCGTGGTCGAGGTCAGCGAGGTGACGCGCGGCGGGACGCCGGTGCGCACCGCGAGGTTCATGTCGTCCCGGGTGCTCGCGCTCGTCGAGCACCCGGCCGGGCAGGCCCGTCTCGCCGACGACGAGCCCCCGGCGCTGCCGTTGCCGCGGCCCGCCTCCGTCTAGACAGCGGGTGACCGGGCGGGCGCGGACCGCGATCCTGCTGGTCAGGGCGAGATCCCTGCCCCAGGATCCGGGGCGTGCCCTCCCTCCCGGACATGATCGCCGCCGCGCGCCGACCGGCCGAGGCCGTCCTCGACCACGTCGGCCCGGGCAGCCAGATCGTCGTCAACTCGTTCAACGGTGAGCCCGCGACGGTGCTCGACGCCCTCGAGGCCGCCGGCGACCGGCTGGACGGCGTGCGGGTGCACCAGATGCTGGCGCCGCGCTCGCGGCCGTCCATCGAGGGCAAGATCCCGGGGCTGCGGCACGTGTCGTGGTTCCTGTCCCCCGCGACGCGTGAGGCCTTCCGCGCCGGTCGCTGCGACCTCGTGCCGAACAACTTCAGCGACGTCCCGCGCCTGTTGCGCCGGGCGGCCAACCCGGACCTCGTGGTCGCCTCGGTGTCGCCGCCGGACCGGCACGGCTACTTCTCGCTCGGCACCGACGCGACGTACACCGCGGCGTTCATCGGCGAGGTGCCGTTCTTCGTCGAGGTGAACGCGCAGATGCCGCGCACCTTCGGCGCCAACCAGCTCCACATCAGCGACGTGGTCGGCTGGTGCGAGGCCGACCGTCCCCTGGTGGTGCCGCCGAGCCCCGAGGTGACCGATCGCGACCGGGCGATCGCCGGGTTCGTCGCCGAGCGCATCCCGGACGGCGCGACCCTGCAGATCGGCATCGGCGCGGTGCCCGACATGGTGCTCGCCGCCCTCGGCGACCACCGCGAGCTGGGCGTGCACACCGAGGTGTTCGGCACCGGGTTCGTCGACCTCGTCGAGGCCGGCGTCATCACCGGCACCCGCAAGGCGACCCACCGCGGCAAGATCATCACGACGTCGAGCCTGGGCACCCAGCGCCTCTACGACTTCGTCGCCGACAACCCCGGCGTCGAGTACCACCCCGTCGACTACACCAACGACCCCTGGAACGTCGCCCGCGAGCCGCAGTTCCGCGCGGTCAACGCGACCCTCGAGGTCGACTTCCTGGGCCAGTGCGCCTCGGAGTCGCTCGGCAGCTCGTACTTCTCGTCCTCGGGCGGCCAGCCCGACTACGCGCGCGGCGCGATCATGTCCGAGCACGGCGCCGCGTTCATCGTGCTGCACTCGGCGACCCACGACGACACCGTGTCGCGGATCGTCCCGCAGCTGCAGCCCTGCGCCGCGGTCACGACGTTCAAGAACATCGTCGACAACGTCGTCACCGAGTACGGGGTCGCCGAGCTGCGCGGCGCCACGATCGCCGAGCGCACCGCGCGCCTCATCGCGATCGCGCACCCGCGCTTCCGCGACGAGCTCACCGCGGCGGCCCGGACCCTGGGGTACCTGTGAGCATCCCGCTCAGCATCCCTCTGGGCACCGAGGACCGCGCCATCCTCGACCTCGAGTGCACCACCGTCGTCGGCCACGTCCTGCACGCGGCGATGCTCGTCGGCCCGCCGGTGACGGCCGCCGGGATGCGCGCCCGGATCGCCGAGCGCCTCCCCGCCGCGCCCGAGCTGCGCTACCGCCTCGACGAGAGCGACGGCGAGCCCGTCTGGGTGCCCGACGCCCAGCTGGACCTCGCGGAGCACGTCGTCGACGCCCCCGGCGGGCCCTACGACCACGCCGGGTTGTGCGCGCTGGTGGCCGAGCGCTTCGCCGAGCACCTCGACCGGTCCCGGCCCCTGTGGTCCATGGACGTCGCCCCGCTCGCGGGCGGCGGCACCGCCCTGCTCTGGCGGGTCCACCACGCCCTCGCCGACGGCGCGACGATGACGCGCCTGTCGCACACCGTGCTCTACGACGAGGAGCCGCCCGCCGCCGCCGGTCACGCCGCCACGATCCGCGCCGACCACGAGCGACGCCGGGCCCACCTCGCGGGCGTCATCGCGCGCGAGTTCACGGTCGGGCGGGCGCACTCGCCGTTCGACGGCGAGATCTCCACCCGGCGCGGGGTGGCGTTCGTCGACACCGACCTCGCCGCCCTGCACGCCGCCGCCCGCTCGGTCGGCGCGACCGTCAACGACGCGTTCCTCGCGGTGCTGGCCGGCGGCCTCCGGCGGTGGATCGACCACCACGCGGGCACGGTCACCGACCTGCGCGTCCGCGTCCCGGTGAGCCTGCCGCGCGAGGACCCGTCGGCCGGCAACCGCGACTCGGCGTTCGACCTCCCGCTGCCGGTGCACGTCACCGATCCCCTCGAGCGCCTGCGCGCCGTCCACGAGCTGACGACCGCGCGCAAGGACGCCCGCGACGCCGCGCTCCTCGACGACCTGCTCCACCACCTCGCCGACGTCTCGCCGCCCCTGCGCCGTGTCTGCGACCGCCTGCGGGCCACGGCGCGCGCGTTCACCGTGAGCGTGTCCGACGTGCCCGGACCCCGCGAGCCCGTGGCGGTGCTGGGCCGCCGGGTCCGCGCGACCTGGCCCCTCGCGGAGATCGGGTTCCACCACGCGCTGCGGGTCACCGCCGCCTCGATGGTCGACGTGCTGTCGTTCGGGGTGACCGTCGACCCCGGCCTCGTGCCCGACGTCGACGTGCTCGCCGACGGGCTGGGCGCGGAGGCCGACCTGCTGGTCAGCGCAGCTCAGACGAGCCCGGCGAGCCGGTCGGCGACCTCGCGGTAGCGGCTCACCGCGACGAGGTGGATGCCGTCGACCCCGGCGTCGCGCAGGGCGAGGGCGTGCTCGACGGCCGGGTCGACGCCGGCGGTCTCGTCCTGCTCCAGGGCGTCGACCACGTGGTCCGGCAGGTCGAGGTCCATGCCCTCCGCGACGCCCCGGGCCATCCGTGGCCCGGTCGGGACCAGGACGCCGGCGCGGACGGGCTGCTCGAGGTCGGCGTGCCGCGCCCGCCAGTCGGCGACCGCCGGCACCGAGAACGTGGGCGCGAGCCAGACCACGTCGGCGTCGCGCTTCCACGCCGGCAGGTCGCGCCCAGGAGCCGCGACCACGCCGACGCGCAGGGTGGCCTCGTGCTCCGCGGCCAGCGCGCGGGCCTCGCGGAGCATGGCGCCCACCGTCAGCGGGCCGTCCTCGCCCTCCTGGTCCGGTTGGTCGCCGCGCAGCAGCAGGACCTCGTGCACGCCGAGCGCCAGCAGGCCGAGCAGGTCGCGGCGCAGGCCGAGGGTGTTGCGGTCGCGGGCGTTGAGCACCGCGACCGCCTCGTGCCCGCACCGGCGGACCTCGGCGGCGACGACCAGCCCGGCGACCGCCGCGCGCGCCGTCGCGTTGTCCGGCACGAGGAACCGGGCGGCGACCGGCGCGAGCGCGTCGAGCTGGCGTCCGACCGGTGTGAGGTCCGGGCGGTGCGGGACGTCCAGCTCGGCGGTGATGTCCAGGGTCACGCGACCTCGGTCAGCGACCCGCTGTCGACGTCGTAGACGAACCCGCGCACGCCGTCGGTGTGGACGAGGAACGGGCTCGAGCGCACGGCGGCGACCGAGTCACGGACGTCCTGCTCGGTGTCGCGGAACGTGCCGGGCGCCCAGGTGGGCTTCTGGCCGGTCTCCGACTCGAGCTCGGCGACGAAGTCGTCGTCGGTGAACGTCGCCATCCCGCACTTGGTGTGGTGCAGCAGGACGACCTCGCGGGTCGACAGCTTGCGCTGGCTCACGGCGAGCGAGCGCAGCACGTCGTCGGTCACCACGCCCCCGGCGTTGCGGATGACGTGGGCCTCGCCGTCGCCCAGGCCCAGCACCCGGTAGACGTCGAGGCGCGCGTCCATGCAGGCCACGACCGCGACGCCGCGCGAGGGCGGGCCGGGCAGGCCGGGCTTGTCGAAGCCCGCCGCGAAGCTCTTGTTGGCCGTCAGCATCTCGTCGGTCGCCGTCATGCCCCCGATCCTGGCGAGACCGTCCCCGGCGCGCACCGTGGGGTGATCCGGATCCCTGAGCTCCGCTTAGTCTCGGGGCATGGCGCTCGCCTCCGTCCGCCTCGCCACCGCCGAGGACGCCGCGGCCGTCGCGCACGTCCAGCGCACGGTGTGGACCTCCGCCTACGCCGACCTGCTGCCGCCCGGCGCCGTCGAGGGCTTCGACGTCGACGCGGTCGCGGCGGGGTGGGCGGGCCCGATCGACGCGGGCGCGGTGTGGGTCGCGACCGAGGGCGACGCGCTGGTCGGCTTCTGCGCGGCCGGGCCGGCGTCACCCGACGACCTCGCCGACGCCGCGGGCGCCGTGCCCGACGACGCGTCCTCGGTGGCCGCGGTCGCGGCGCTGCTCGTCGAGCCACGCTGGGGCCGGCGCGGGCATGCGGGACGCCTGCTGGTCGAGGCCGCGGCGGCGCTGCGGGCCGCCGGGGCGACGCGCGCGATCGCCTGGGTGCCCGAGCGCGACACCGCCTCGCGCCGGTTCTACGAGCGCGCCGGCTGGGACCCCGACGGCACCGTCCGCACCCTCGACGCGGGCGGGCGGCCGCTGCGCGAGATCCGGGTGGCCGGCGGCCTCGACCTGGAGTTCCGCCCCGAGCCCTCGCTGGACGACCTGGATCTCCCCCTGCTGACCTGAGGAGCGCCCGTGCTGATCGTCTACGGCTTCACCCGCGTCGCCGTCGTGGTGCGCCGCTGGTTCGAGATCTCCCCGGAGGCGGTGATGGAGCACGGCGCCCGCGTCGAGCTGCGCCTGCTCGCCCCCCAGGAGCACCGGGGCAGCGAGTCGGCCGCCCAGAGGACGGTCGTCGACCAGGCGTTCTGGCGTGCCGACCTGTTCACCCGGCTCGACCGGCCCGCCGACTCGTGGTCGGCCGCCCACTTCCACCCGTTCTTCGACGGTGACGAGCCCTCCGACCGCGTCTGGTCCACCGAGCTCACCGCCGACCCGTGGGGCTGGCTGACCGCGCAGCTGCAGGACGTCGGCGACCGGCTCGAGGGCGCCGGACACGACCGCGCGCTCGCGGCCGACGACGTCGACGAGGTCCGGGCGGCCGTCCCGCAGATCGTCGCCGCGGCGCGCTCGTTCAGCCCGGAGGACCGGATGTCGCGCGACGAGGACTTCCGGCTCACCAAGGACGCCGCGGAGCGCGTCCGGCGGATGGTCGCGCTGATCCCGGACACCGTCGAGGTCGACCGCGACTACCTGCGGCCCTGGCTCGAGCAGCAGCCCTAGTCGAGATCCAGCAGCGCGTCGAGGCCGACCGTCAGGCCCGGGTGCTCGGCGACCTTGCGGCACGCCAGCAGCACGCCCGGCATGAACGAGCTGCGGTGCAGGGAGTCGTGGCGGATCGTGAACGTCTCGCCCTCGGTGCCCAGCAGGACCTCCTGGTGCGCGACCAGGCCGGCCATGCGCACCGCGTGCACCGGGATGCCGTCGACCGTGGCGCCGCGCGCGCCGTCGGGGTCGTGGGTCGTCGCGTCCGGGCCGGACCCGAGGCCCGCCTCGGCGCGGGCGGCGGCGATCACCTGGGCGGTGCGCGTGGCCGTGCCCGAGGGGGCGTCGGCCTTGCGCGGGTGGTGCAGCTCGATCACCTCGACCGAGTCGAAGAACCGCGCCGCCTGCGCCGCGAAGCGCATCATCAGCACGGCGCCGATCCCGAAGTTCGGGACGACGAGCACGCCCTGCCCGGGCTGCAGACGCCCGCGGACCTCGTCGAGCAGGTCCTGGCCGACCCCGCTCGTGCCGACGACGACGTGCAGGCCGGCGTCGACGCACCAGCGCAGGTTGTCGGCCACCGCGGACGGGTGGGTGAAGTCGACGACGACGTCGGCCGCGCGCAGGGCCTCGCGGTCGTCGCCGACATCCACGCGAGCGACCAGCTCGAGGTCGTCGGCACCCTCGACGGCGCCGCACGCCTCGGAGCCCATGCGGCCGTTCGCGCCCAGCACTCCGACCTTGATCACTGCACCATCTCCCGCACCTCGTCCGGCAGCTCGTCGACGTCACCGTAGGGACCGACGACCGCGGCCGAGCGGGGGGCGGTGAGCAGCGACGACGCCAGCGATGCCACATCGCTCGCACCGACGGCGTCGATGCGCTCGAGCGTGCTCGCGAGGTCGGTGGCGCGGTCGAGCCCGCCGTGGTCGAGCTCGCGGCGGCCGAGGCGCGTCATCCGCGACGACGTGTCCTCGAGGCCGAGGACGAGCTCGCCGCGCAGCTGCCCGCGGGCGCGCACCAGCTCCGCGTCGGTGATGCCGTGCGCGGCGAGGTCGGCGATCTCGTCGCGCACCACCGCTGCCGCGGCCCCGAGACGCTCGGGCGCGCAGCCGACGTAGACCGCGAGCGCGCCCGCGTCGGTGTAGCCCGTGGTCGACGAGTAGACCGAGTACGCGAGCCCGCGCTGCTCGCGGACCTGCTGGAACAGCCGCGAGCTCATGCCGCCGCCGAGCACGGTGGACAGCACCTGCAGCGCGGGCCAGCGCTCGTCGGCGCGCCGCAGCGACGGCACGCCGAGCATGAGGTGGGCCTGCTCGGTGTCCTCGTCGCGCACCGAGAGGCGATCCGCGGGCGTGCCGGGCGTGTCCCCGGCGGCGCGGTGCCAGGGCTCGCCGGAGCCGCCGAGGCGCGACCCGTAGACCTCGGCCACCGCGTCGAGCACCTCGGCGTGCGCGACGTTGCCCGCCACGGCGAGCACCGAGCGTGCGGGGACGTAGTGGCGGGCGTGGAAATCGGCGAGCCGGTCGCGGGTCATGCCCGTGACCGACTCCTCGGTGCCGATCACCGGCAGGCCGAGCGGGTGCGCGCCGAACAGCAGCGCGTCGAAGTCGTCGGCCAGCAGGTCCTCGGGGTCCTCGTCGCGGCCGGCGATCTCGGAGAGCACGACGTCGCGCTCGAGCTCGACGTCCGCGCCCGCCATGACGGCGTCGAGCACCACGTCGCCGAGCACGTCGACCGCGAGCGGCATGTCTCGGTCGAGCACGTGCGCGTAGAAGCAGGTGTGCTCCTTGCCGGTGAACGCGTTGAGATCGCCGCCGACGGCGTCGATCTCCTCCGCGATCGCCCGGGCCGAGCGGCGCCGCGTGCCCTTGAACAGGAGGTGCTCGAGGTAGTGCGCGGCGCCGTGCGTGCCGGCGCCGAGGGCCGGCTCGTCGCGCGAGCCGACCTCGACCCACAGGCCCACCGACGCCGACCGCGCGCCGGCGACGTGCTCGGTGACCACCCGCAGGCCCCCGGGCAGCACGGACCGTGCTACGCCGGGGGCCGGGTGGTGCGTCTCGACAGCGGGAGCAGCAGGGTCGATGGTCGAGCTCCGCTCCGCTACGTCTCCCGTCACTCCTGCGACGAACCCCCGATGGCGCCCGTGACCGCGCCGGAGGTGGCCGGAGCGGCGTCGGTCGACGCGGCGGGCGCGTCGCCGTCCGACGCGGCGCCCTCGGCGGCCGCGTCCTCCTCCTTGACGGGGACGAGGCTGATCTTGCCGCGGTTGTCGATGTCGGTGATCTCGACGCGCAGCTTGTCGCCGACGTTGACGACGTCCTCGACCTTGCCGATGCGCTTGCCGCCGCCCAGCTTCGAGATGTGGACGAGGCCGTCGCGGCCCGGCAGCAGCGAGACGAAGGCACCGAAGGCGGCGGTCTTCACGACCGTGCCCAGGAAGCGCTCGCCGATCTTCGGCAGCTGCGGGTTGGCGATGGCGTTGATCTTGTCGATCGCGGCCTGGGCGCTCGGCCCGTCGGCGGCACCGACGTAGATCGTGCCGTCGTCCTCGATGGAGATGTCGGCGCCGGTCTCCTCGGTGATCGAGTTGATCATCTTGCCCTTCGGGCCGATGACCTCGCCGATCTTGTCGACCGGCACCTTCACCGTGGTGATGCGCGGCGCGAACTCGCTCATCTCGTCGGGCGCGTCGATGGCCTCGGCCATGACGTCGAGGATCGCGAGGCGGGCCCCGCGGGCCTGGGTCAGCGCCCGGCCGAGCACCTCGGACGGGATGCCCTCGAGCTTGGTGTCGAGCTGCAGGGCCGTCACGAAGTCCTTGGTGCCGGCGACCTTGAAGTCCATGTCACCGAACGCGTCCTCGGCGCCGAGGATGTCGGTGAGCGCGACGTAGGTCTCCTTGCCGTCGACCTCGCCGGACACGAGGCCCATGGCGATGCCCGCGACCGGCGCCTTGAGCGGCACACCGGCGTTGAGCAGCGACATCGTCGAGGCGCAGACCGAGCCCATCGAGGTCGAGCCGTTGGAGCCCAGCGCCTCGGAGACCTGGCGGATCGCGTAGGGGAACTCCTCGCGCGTCGGCAGGACGGGCACCAGGGCCCGCTCGGCCAGCGCGCCGTGGCCGATCTCGCGGCGCTTCGGCGAGCCCACGCGGCCCGTCTCGCCGGTGGAGAACGGCGGGAAGTTGTAGTGGTGCATGTACCGCTTGGTCGTCTCCGGGCCGAGCGAGTCGATCGTCTGCTCGAGACGGAGCATGTTCAGCGTGGTGACGCCCAGGATCTGGGTCTCGCCGCGCTCGAACAGGGCCGAGCCGTGGGCCCGCGGGATGACCTCGACCTCGGCGGCCAGCGGACGGATGTCCGTGGTGCCGCGGCCGTCGATGCGGAAGCCGTCGGAGAGGATCCGCTGGCGGACGGTCTTCTTGGTCAGCGAGCGGAACGCCTCGCCGATCTCCTTCTCGCGGCCCTCGAACTTGCCGGAGAGCTCCGAGACCAGGCGGTCCTTGATCGCGTCCTGGGCCTCGTCGCGGTCCTGCTTGCCGGTGATCTTGAAGGTGTCGTCGAGGTCGGAGCCGACCGCGCTCTCGACCGCCGAGAAGACGTCGTCCTGGTACGCCGGGAAGGTCGGGTAGTCCTTCGTCGTCACACCGGTCGCGGTGTAGAGCTCCTTCTGCGCCTCGCAGAGGGTGCGGATGAACGGCTTGGCCGCCTCCATGCCCGCCGCGACGATCTCCTCGGTGGGCGCCTGGGCGCCCTCGCCGACGAGCTGCCACGCGTGGTCGGTGGCCTCGGCCTCGACCATGGCGATCGCGACGTCCGAGCCGTCCTTGGTCACCGAGCCGGCGATGACCATGTCGAACACGGCGCCCTGGAGCTGCTCCCACGTCGGGAACGCGACCCACTGGCCGTTGATGAGGGCGACGCGGGTGGCGCCGATCGGGCCGTCGAAGGGCAGCCCGGAGATCTGGGTGGACGCCGAGGCCGCGTTGATGGCCAGGACGTCGTAGGGGTCCTTCGGGTCCAGGCTCTGGACCGTGATGACGACCTGGACCTCGTTGCGCAGGCCCGAGGTGAAGGTCGGGCGCAGCGGCCGGTCGATGAGCCGGCAGGTGAGGATCGCGTCGGTCGACGGGCGGCCCTCGCGGCGGAAGAACGAGCCGGGGATCCGGCCCGCGGCGTACATCCGCTCCTCGACGTCGACGGTCAGCGGGAAGAAGTCGAAGTTGTCCTTCGGCCGCTTCGACGCCGTCGTCGCGGAGAGCAGCATCGTGTCGTCGTCCAGGTAGGCGACGACGGCGCCGGCCGCCTGGCGGGCCAGCCGGCCCGTCTCGAAGCGGACGGTGCGGGTGCCGTAGGCACCGTTGTCCAGGACCGCAGTGGTCTCGTGGACTCCCGAGTCGGTCTCGGTCATGCGGGGTTCTCCTCTGCAGGGCCCCTACCGCGCCCGACCACGGCGGTCACGCCACGCGGCCGGTCTTCGATCGAAGCCCGGGGACGCCCAGAAGAGTGCTCTGTCGTCCCAGGGCCACTACCGAGGACCGGACGACGCGCGGGCGTCCCGGAGACGTGGCGGGTGGCAGCGGGGCCGGATAAGGGTTCTGCGCACGCCACCGCGCCGGCCGGCGTCTCGGCCGGTCGGCGCGGTGGGTGCGCGGGGTTCAGGGGTGCTCCGTCCGGAGGCTCAGCGACGCAGCCCCAGCCGCTCGATGAGCGAGCGGTAGCGGGCCACGTCGACGGAGGCGACGTACTTCAGCAGGCGACGACGACGCCCCACCAGCAGCAGCAGTCCGCGGCGGGAGTGGTGGTCGTGCTTGTGCATCTTGAGGTGCTCGGTGAGCCGCACGATGCGCTGCGTGAGCAGCGCGACCTGCGCCTCGGGCGACCCGGTGTCCGTCTCGTGGACGCCGTACTCGGTGAGGGTCGCCTTCTTCTGCTCGGTGGTCAGTGCCACGGGGTGGTGCTCCAGTCTGCTGTCGTCGGTGCCGTGAGCATGGGCGCCGACCGCCAGCACCCCACCGTGGCGAGGATGGATGCGGACGACGCACTCGCGGGGGCCTGTCCTTCGAGAGGGACCACCCGCCGCCCGGCCACCACGGACCGCAGCCAGGCGAAACAGCTCCCAGTGTACCGACGGGTCCGACGCTCCCGTCAGCGGCCCGGCTCCGGGGCCTCGAGGCTCGCCGCCTGTCTCAGGATGCCCGCGAGCGAGGGGAAGCCGCGGTCGAGGGTGTCGGCCGCGCGGGCCAGCTCGTCGGGGCCGGCGACCGTGCGGAGCAGGTCGTACGAGCCCTGGGTGGTCGTCGACGTGCTCGTCGGGGCACGGGGCTCGGCGGCCCGGACGGCGGCGAGGAGCCGCTCCACGGCGGCCGGGTCGTGGAGGGCGCTGCGGGGCACCGCCTGCTCCAGCAGCACCAGCCGCCCGTACACGGCCGGCGTCCCGATCTTGACCCGTCGGCCGCTCATGAGCTGCGAGAGCATCGGCGAGCTGACGCCCAGCGCGGCGGCCAGCGCCGCCTGCGAGACGTCGAGCGCACCGAGGAGGCGTCGCAGCCGGTCGCCCAGCGGCTCGCCGTAGAAGCGTCGCTGCAGCTCGCGGTTGCGCCGCACCGTCTCCGTCGTCTCCGACCGACCCACCCGCGCCACCTCGCTCCCCAGACCCTCGGCGAGGGTGGCAGCCGGCGTGTGGCGGTGGTGGCCGTTCGGGAGAAGTGCCGGGTCGGAGGCGGTCGTGTCAGAGACCCAGGACCTCGCGGGTCCGCGCCACGTCGTTGTCCATCGCGGCGATGAGCTCGTCGATCGAGTCGAAGCGGTCCATCCCGCGCAGCCGCTCGACGAAGTCCACGCCCACGCGGGCGCCGTAGAGGTCCTCCTCGGCGTCGAGCACGAACGCCTCGACGGTGCGCCGGCGTCCCTCGAACGTGGGGTTGGTGCCCACCGACGTCGCGGCGGGCCGGACCTCGCCCCGGTGGTGGAACCAGCAGGCGTACACCCCGTCGGCCGGGATCGCCGCGTGCTCGCCGCAGTCGACGTTGGCGGTGGGGTAGCCCAGCTCGCGGCCCCGCTGGTCGCCGCGGACCACGACCCCCTCGAGGCGGTGCGGGCGGCCCAGGGCCTCGGCGGCGGCCGCGACGTCGCCCGCGGCGATGCTCGCGCGGATGTAGGTGGACGAGAACGTGACCGTCGAGCTGCTCGCGGCGGCGCCGAGGGGCTCGGTGACCAGGTCCACGCCCTCGGCCGCGAAGCCGAAGCGCTGGCCGAGGCGCTCGAGCTCGGCGACGTCGCCCGCCGCCTTGTAGCCGAACGTGAAGTTCCGCCCGACGACGACCATCGCCGCGTGCAGCCGGTCCACGAGCAGCTCGTGGACGAACTCGTCGGGCGCCACCCGGGCGAGGTCGGGGGTGAACGGCAGCACCCAGAAGGCGTCGACGCCGAGCTCGGCGACCAGCTCGGCCCGCCGGGTCAGGGTGGTCAGGCGCGCGGGGTGCGTGCCCGGGCGCAGGACCGACGCGGGGTGCGGGTCGAAGGTGATCAGCACGGTCGGCAGGCCGAGCTCGCGCCCGTGGGCGACGGCCCGGGCGATGAGCTGCTGGTGGCCGCGGTGCACGCCGTCGAACACGCCGATCGTGACGACGCACCGCCCCCAGCCCGACGGCACCCCGTCGAGTCCCCGCCAGGTCTGCACGGCCGGGAGCGTACGGCCGGTACCCGCGGTCACGCCGTGTCGGTGGGGGTGATCAGGACGGGTCTCACGCGGGCGCCAGCACGAGGACCGGGCGCGCGGCGCCGCGGTCGTCGGCGACGAGCCCGATGACGTGGCCGTCGGGACCGAACACGCCGACCGTCCCGTCGCCGCCGCCCGGCCTCAGCGGGCGCCCGTGCGCGAGCCCGGCCGCCTCGTCGGCGTCGGCGTCGCGGCGCGGGAAGGCCGTGGCGACGGCGGCGTCGAGGTCGAGCGAGAGCGACGCGCGGCCCGCCGTCTCCTCCTCCTCGGCGAGGACCTCCAGCGACCGGGCCTGCGCGAGCGTGAACGGCCCGACCCGGGTGCGCCGCAGCGCCGTGAGGTGCCCGCCGACGCCGAGCCCGGCGCCGAGGTCGCGGGCCAGCGCGCGCACGTAGGTGCCCGACGAGCAGTCGACGAGCACGTCGAGGTCGCGGAACGGCCCGTCCTGCCGGGTGGCGAGGACGTCGAAGCGGCTCACGGTGACCGGGCGCGCCTCGAGCTGGACGTCCTCGCCGGCCCGGGCGCGCTCGTACGCGCGCCGGCCGTCGACCTTGATCGCCGAGACGCTGCTCGGGACCTGGGCGATGTCGCCCGTGAGCGCTCTGATGCCGTCGGTGATCGCCTGGTCGGTGATCTGGTCCGTCTCGACCGGGTCCCCGAGGGCCTCCCCCTCGGCGTCGTCCGTGCTGGTGGCGAGGCCGAGGCGGACGGTCGCGAGGTAGCTCTTGGTGTCGAGCGCGAGGTGGCCGAGGAGCTTCGTCGCGCGCTCGATGCCCAGCACCAGCACGCCCGTGGCCATCGGGTCGAGCGTGCCCGCGTGCCCCACCTTCCGCGTGCCCATCAGGCGCCGGGCGCGCCCGACGACGTCGTGCGAGGTCCACCCCGCGGGCTTGTCGACCACCAGCAGCCCCGGCGGCGGGGGCTCGCGCCGCTCGCCCCGGTCTCCCGCCCTCCCACCACCACGTCCGGACACGGGCGACCATGATGCCCGCCCCATCGCCGGGCCCCTCAGGGTCCCGGCAGGCATGCTGGGGAGCGTGACGATCCCGACGCGCACCGACGTCCTCGTCGTGGGCGCCGGCCCCGCCGGGTCGGCCGCCGCGGCGTGGGCCGCCGAGGCCGGCCACGACGTCGTCCTCGCCGACGCCGCCGTCTTCCCCCGCGACAAGGCCTGCGGCGACGGCCTGACCCCGCGGGCGATCGCGGAGCTCGAGCACCTCGGGCTCGGCGACTGGGTCCGCGGGCGCGGCAGCAACCGGGGCCTGCGGGCCGCCGGGTTCGGCCAGCTGCTGGAGCTCCCCTGGCCCGGCGGGTCGCTGCCCGCGCACGGCGGGGCCGTCGCGCGCACCGAGCTCGACGCCCGCATCCGCTCGGTCGCCCTGGAGAAGGGCGCGCAGCCGGTGGAGGGCGCCCGCGCGGTCGACGTCGAGCGGGACGGTGACCGCGTCACCGGCGTCGTGCTCGCGGGTCCGGACGGGCCGACGACGATCGCGTGCCGGCGCCTCGTCGTCGCCGACGGGGCGCGCTCGACGCTCGGGCGGGTGCTCGGGCGCGAGTGGCACCGCGAGACCGCCTACGGCGTCGCCGCCCGCGGCTACGTCCGCTCCGGGCGCCACGACGACGAGTGGATCTCGTCGCACCTGGAGCTGCGGGGCACCGAGAACGAGGTGCTCTCCGGCTACGGCTGGGTGTTCCCGCTGCACGACGGGCACGTGAACATCGGCGTCGGGACCCTGGCCACCGAGGCGCGACCCGCGAACGTGCGGCTCCGCTCGCTGATCGCGCACTACGCCGACCAGCGCCGCGACGACTGGCAGCTCGACGGCGAGGTGCGCGACGTCGCGTCGGCCCTGCTGCCCATGGGCGGCGCCGTCTCGGGCGTCGCGGGGCGCAACTGGGCGCTCGTCGGCGACGCCGCCGGGCTCGTGAACCCGCTCAACGGCGAGGGCATCGACTACGGCCTGGAGAGCGGGCGCACGGTCGCGGGCCTGCTGGACAGCGAGGACGACCTCTCGCTGGCCTGGCCCGCCACGCTGCGCCGGCACTACGGCTCGGCGTTCTCGATCGCGCGGCGCCTGGCGACGCTGCTGACCACGCCGCGCCTGCTCCCGATCGCCGGGCCGGTCGGCATGCGCTCGCGGGCCCTGATGACCGTCGCCCTGCGCGTCATGGGCAACCTCGTCACCGACGAGGACGCCGACCTCGTCGCCCGCGCCTGGCGCGTGGCCGGGCGCGCGTCGCTGCGCGTCGACGAGCTGCCGCCGTTCCCCGCCGCCGACCTGCGCCGCCCGGTCGCGGCGGGCTGAGCCACTCGGATCGGGCCGACCCGTGTCCCGAGGACACGGGTCGCCGGGGTCAACGATGGCCCGACGCCGGCGAGGGGCGGTCACGGCCGCTCGAGCAGCATGATCGCTGCAGGTGCTCCTCCGACCCCGTGACACGTGGTCTCCGGAGCACCGGGAGCGATCATGGTGCTCCCTCACCGCGCGCCTCCGCTCCCGGTGATCAGGAGCGCTGTGGGTTCCGAGGTTCCTCAGGTGCCCGTGACCGCCCAGTCCTCGCCGCGCACGCGCACGCCCACCGCGACGGCGCGGGCGACGATGAACAGCGCCAGGCCCGCCCAGATCCCGACCAGGCCCCACCCGAACGCGAGCGAGAGCCAGATCGTCGGCAGGAACACGACCACGGCCGAGCCGACGGTGATCCGGCGCAGGTAGGCGGCGTCGCCGGCGCCGAGCAGCACCCCGTCGAGCGCGAAGACGTAGGCGGCGATCGGCTGCAGCGCGACGAAGAACCACCACGCCTGCGGCACGACGTCGCGCACGGCCGGGTCGGGCGTGAACACCCCCGGGAGCACGCCCGCGGTCACGGCGAACACGACGCCCGCGACGCACCCCAGGACGAGCCCGTAGCGGGTCACCCGGCCGCTCACCCGCCGCGCGGTCCCCACGGACGCCGCCCCGAGCGCCGCCCCGACCAGCGACTGCGCGGCGATGGCCAGCGCGTCCAGCACGGTGACCATGAACGTCCAGAGCTGCAGGACGATCTGGTGGGCGGCCACGGACTCGGCGCCGAAGCGCGCCGCCACGGCCGTCGCCGACAGGAAGCAGGCCTGGAACGCGGCGCTGCGCAGGAGCAGGTCGCGCCCGAGCCCGAACTGCGCGCGCATGTCCGCCGGCACCGGCCGCAGGGACACGCGCTCCCGGACGAGCGCGCCGACGAACAGCAGTCCGACCACCGCCTGGGCGCCGACGTTCGCCCACGCCGAGCCCTCGAGGCCCAGCTCCGGGAACGGGCCGACGCCGTACACGAGCAGCGGGCAGACGATCGCCGAGAGCCCGTTGCCGGCGAGCACGACGACGATCGGGCGTCGCGTGTCCTGGACCCCGCGCATCCACCCGTGCCCGGCGAGGGCGACGAGGATGCCCGGCGCACCCCACACCGCGATCCGCAGCCAGCCGGTCGCGGCGGCGGCGACCTCTCCCCCGCCGCCGAGCAGGTCGGCGAGCCAGGGCGCGAGCAGCCAGAGGGTCGCGATGACGACCGCCCCGACGCCCAGCGCGATCCAGGTCGCCGCGACGCCCTCGCGCACGGCGGCCGCGCGGTCGCCGGCGCCGTGGTGGCGGGCGGCGCGCGCCGTGGTGCCGTAGGCCAGGAACGTCCCGAGGCCCGCGATCTGGGCCAGCACCACCCCGCCGACCGCGAGGCCGGCCAGCGGCACGGCCCCGAGGTGCCCGACGACCGCGGTGTCGACGAGCAGGTAGAGCGGCTCGGCGACGAGGACGACGAGCGCCGACGAGGCCAGCGCGAGGACCCGCCGCGCCCCGGGATCGGTGTCCGGTTCGGTGCCTGCCGTCATCCCAGGAGCGGGGCGTCCGCCAGCGCGCGGCGTACGCGGTCGAGGATGTCCGGCGCGTCGCCGTCGACCGTGAAGCCCGACGCGTGCCGGTGCCCCCCGCCGCCCAGCGCCGACGCGGCCGCGGCGACGTCGAGGCGGCCCTTGGAGCGCATGTTCGCGGTCCAGCGCCGGTCGCCGACCTGCTTGAGCACCACCGCCACCTCGGCCTCCGCGGTCGTGCGCAGGACGTCGATGACGCTCTCGATCTCCTCCTGGCGCCCGACGTCGATGTGGTCGCGGGTGACGCGGGCGTGCACGAGCCCGAGGCCGCGGGCCTCATCGACCTCGAGGCGGGCGGTGGCCAGCACCGCGGAGAGCATCGCGAGCCACGAGAACGGGTGGGTGTCGAGCAGCGGGCGCGTCACGGCCTCGGCGTCGACGCCCGCGACGAGCAGGCGCGCCGCCATCGCGTGGGTGTCCGGGGAGGCGGCGCGGAAGTTGCGGGTGTCGGTGACGAGCCCCGCGTAGAGGCAGCGCGCCGTGGGGAGGTCGACGGGCGCGCCCATGGCGTCGAGCAGGTGCAGCACCATCACCGCGGTGGCCTCGGCCCGCGGGTCGACGTAGTAGAAGGTCCCGAACCCGGAGTTCGAGACGTGGTGGTCGATCACCAGCGTCGTGGCCGCCGTGTCGGCGCGGTCGGCGAGGGTGCCGAGCCGGTCGACGCTGCCGGTGTCGAGCACGACGAGCAGCTCGGGGGCGTGCACGACCCGGTGGTGGGGCACGACGAGGCCCGCGACGTCGAGGTCGCGCAGCGACTCGGCCGGGTGCTCGGGCGCCCCGAACGACACCTGCACGTGCGCGCCCCGGCGGTGCAGCGCGAGGCCGAGGGCCAGCGCGCTGCCGAGCGCGTCCGCGTCCGGGTTGACGTGGGCCAGCAGCACCACCTGACGGGCGCCGGTGAGCACGCCGACCGCCTCGTCGAGGGTGATCGGCCGGCTCGTCAGGGCCCGGCTCTCGTCCGCCGCCACCATCGCGGGTGCGCTCCCCTCGAGACGTCCACCGACGGGGGGCGTCGGCGTGACGCCGTCACGGTACGGAGTCGGGGTCAGCCCGTCGACCGCGCGCTGTGATCGGGGTCGACCGCGCCCATGGTCGAGCTCCGCTCCGCTCCGTCTCTCTCGTCGCCCACCGGGACGTCGTCGAGCTCCCCGTCGTCGTCCTCGTCCTCGCGCGGCTTGCGGTACGGGTCGGCCTCGCCGGCATAGGCGGCGCCGACGGCGAGGGTGGCGACCTCCGCGTCCGCGCGCCGCACGCCCTCGAGCACCTCGTCGAGGCGCTTGGCGCCCTCGGGGATGGCGTCGGGCACGAACTCGAGGCTCGGTGTGAACCGCACCCCGGTCTGGCGGCCGACGGCCGTGCGCAGCACGCCGCGCGCGCTGGCGAGGGCGGCCGCCGACCCGGCGCGCTCGGTGTCGTCGCCGTAGACGGTGTAGAAGACCGTGGCCTCCCGGAGGTCCGGGGTGACACGGGTGTCGGTGATCGTGACCATCGCCAGGCGCGGGTCCTTGACCTCGTGCTCCAGCGTGGAGGCGACGATCTGGGAGATCCGCTTGGCGAGCCTGCGGGCCCGTGGCGCGTCGGCCATGGCGGGGGCTCCTTCTCGAAGTGCAGGGAGGGGCTAGTCGTCGTGCGGACCCAGCCAGCGGGTCCGCGCGGAGAGCACCTGGAACTCGGGGTGGGAGGCCACCAGGCGCTCGCAGTGGTCGAGCACGTCGGTGACGTGCTCGGGGTCGGCCGCGACCGCCGCGACCCCGATGAGGGCACGGCGGTGCAGGTCGAGATGACCGGCCTCGGCGACCGACACCGCGTACTTCCGCTTCAGCTCGGCGACGACGGGCCGCACCACGGAGCGCTTCTCCTTGATGGACCCGACGTCACCGAGCAGCAGGTCGAGCTCGAGGGCGCCGACGTACATCCGTCAGCGCCCCCGAGCCGAGGTCGAGCTCCGCTTCGCTGCGTCTCCCGACCGAGAGATCGAGACCGTCACTCGCGGGGCTTCTCCCGCATCTCGTAGGTCATGATCTTGTCGTCGACCTTGATGTCGTTGAACGACCCGAGCGTCAGACCGCACTCGTAGCCGTCGCGGACCTCGGTCGCGTCGTCCTTGAACCTCTTCAGCGAGTTCACCGTGAGGCTCTCGGCGACGACCGCACCGTCGCGGACCAGGCGCGCCTTGCCGTTGCGCCGGATGATCCCGTCGGTGACCAGGCAGCCGGCGATCGTGCCGACGCGCGAGGAGCGGAAGACCTCGCGCACCTCCGCGGTGCCGAGCTCCACCTCCTCGTAGATCGGCTTGAGCATGCCCTTGAGGGCCTGCTCGATCTCGTCGATCGCCTGGTAGATGACCGAGTAGTAGCGGATGTCGATGCCCTCGCGGGTGGCCAGCTCCGTGGCCTTGCCCTCGGCCCGGACGTTGAAGCCCAGGACGATGACGTCGGAGGCGATCGCGAGGTTGATGTCGCCCTCGGTGATCGCACCGACGCCGCGGTGCAGCACCCGCAGCTGGACCTCCTCGCCCACGTCGATCTTCATGAGCGCGTCCTCGAGAGCCTCGACGGTTCCCGAGTTGTCACCCTTGATGATCAGGTTGAGCTCGTTGGTCTCCTTCAGCGCGGCGTCGAGGTCCTCGAGGCTGACGCGCTTGCGACGGCTCGCGAGCTGCGCGTTGCGCTCGCGGGCACGGCGCCGGTCGGCGATCTGACGGGCCACGCGGTCCTCGTCGACGACGAGGAACGTGTCGCCGGCGCCCGGCACCGACGTGAAGCCGATGACCTGCACCGGACGGGAGGGCAGCGCCTCCTTCACGTCCTCGCCGAACTCGTCGAGCATCCGCCGGACACGGCCCGACGCGTCGCCCGCGACGACGGAGTCGCCGACGCGCAGCGTGCCGCGCTGGACCAGGACCGTCGCCACCGGACCGCGGCCGCGGTCGAGGTGCGCCTCGATCGCGACACCCTGGGCCTCCATGTCCGGGTTGGCCCGGAGGTCCAGGGAGGCGTCCGCGGTGAGCAGGACGGCCTCGAGCAGCCCCTCGATGTTGATGTTCTGGCGGGCCGAGATGTCGACGAACATGGTGTCGCCGCCGTACTCCTCGGCCACCAGGTTGTACTCGGTGAGCTGCTGGCGGATCTTCTGAGGGTTGGCGCCCTCCTTGTCGATCTTGTTGACCGCCACCACGATCGGCACGTCGGCCGCCTGCGCGTGGTTGATCGCCTCGATCGTCTGGGGCATGACGCCGTCGTCGGCCGCGACCACGATCACCGCGATGTCTGTGGACTTCGCGCCGCGGGCACGCATGGCGGTGAACGCCTCGTGACCCGGGGTGTCGATGAAGGTGATCTTCCGGTCGGTGCCCTCCAGCTCGGTGTCGACCTGGTAGGCGCCGATGTGCTGGGTGATGCCGCCGGCCTCGGCCTCGGCCACCTTCGTCTTGCGGATGGTGTCCAGCAGGCGCGTCTTGCCGTGGTCGACGTGACCCATGACGGTGACGACCGGCGGGCGGGCCTCGAGGTCCTCGTCGTCGCCCTCGTCGGAGCCGTAGCTGAGCGAGAACGACTCGAGCAGCTCGCGGTCCTCCTCCTCGGGGGAGACGACCTGCACGTCGTAGTTCATCTCGCCGCCGAGCAGCTCGAGGACGTCGTCGGACACCGACTGGGTGGCCGTGACCATCTCACCGAGGTGGAACAGCACCTGCACGAGCGAGGCCGGGTTCGCGTCGATCTTCTCCGCGAAGTCGGTCAGCGACGCGCCGCGGGGCAGCCGGACGGTCTCGCCCTTGCCCTTCGGCAGACGGACGCCGCCGACCGACGGCGCCTGCATGTTGTCGAATTCCTGGCGCTTCTGACGCTTCGACTTGCGACCGCGACGCGCCGGGCCACCGGGACGCCCGAAGGCACCCGCGGCACCGCCGCCACGACCACGGCCACCGGGGCCGCCGGGACGGCCACCGCCGCCACCAGGGCGGAAGCCACCGCCGGCGGGCGCGCCGCCACCGCCGCCACCGCCCCCACCGGGACGGAAGCCGCCGGGACCACCACGACCCCCACCGGGGCCACCACGGCCGCCACCGGGACCACCGCGACCCCCACCGGGGCCGCCGGGACCACCGCGTCCGGGCGGACCGGACGGGCGGGACGGCATCATGCCGGGGTTCGGACGCGGGGGCATGTTGCCCGGCGTCGCGCCACCGGTGCCGCCGGGACGCGGCGGACGGTCGCCGCCGCCGGCCGCGGCCGCCGGACGCTCGCCGTCACGCGGCGGGCGGGGCGCGGGCGCGTCGCCGTCACGCGGCGGACGCGGGCCGCCCTGGCCCTGGCCCTGACCGGGCTGCTGCGGGCGCTGGGGACGCGGCGGGGCGCCGGAACCGACGCCGAACGGGTTGTTGCCGACGCGCGGCGACTTCGGGCCGGGCTTCGGCGCCGCAGGACGCGGCGGGACGGTCGCGTCCGCGGCTGCGGCACCACCCTGGCCGTCGGCGGCCGCGGCCGCCGGACGCTGCTGCGGACCGGGACGCGGGGGACCGCCCTGACCGCCACCCTGACGGTCCTGGCCACCACCCTGACGCTCCTGGCCGCCGCCCTGGCGCTGGTCGCCACCGCGGTCGGCCGGACGGTCCCCGCCGGGGCGGGGGATGCCGCCGGGACGCGGACGGTCGCCACCGGGACGCGGGCGGTCGCCGCCGGGACGCTGGCCCTGCGGGGCCGGGCGCTCGGTCGACGGCGCGGACGGCGCCGCCGAGGCGGAGGCCGCCGCGGGCTGGTCCTGGCGCTCGCCGCCGCCCGCGCCGGGGCGCGGGCCGGGACGCGGCGCGCCACCGGAGGAACCGTTGCCGCCGCCCGACGCGTCGGGCCGCGGGCCCGGGGTCGCGCCGGGGCGCGGGGCACCGCCGGACGACCCGGACGGGCCGGGCTTGGGGGCGCCCCCACCGGGGCGCGGGCCGGGCGTGGCGCCGGGACGCGGCCTGCGGTCGGAACCGCCGCCGTTGCCACCGCCGGCCATGGAGTCGCGCAGCTTGCGCGCGACCGGGGCCTCCACCGTCGAGGACGCCGACTTGACGAACTCTCCGAGGGACTCCAGCTTCGTGAGTACCTGCTTGCTGGTGACGCCGAGCTCCTTGGCGAGCTCGTGCACCCGGGCCTTACCTGGCACTGATCTCCTCATTCTCGAGGTCAGCGGGGGCCCGCGACCTCGTGTCTACGCCTGCGCCGTCATCGTGAGGGCTTCACGGCTGGCTCATGGGGGTCGACCTGCTTCCTCGTACTCACGCGACGGTCGTCGCGCCTGTCGTGCCCGGCGGGTGATCCGGGCGCCGGATCGAGCAGTGCGTGCAGCGCTCCCGTGTCCAACGGCCCCGGGACGCGCAACGCCCTGGGGAACGCCGACCGGCGCTCCGCGCGGTTCAGGCAGTCCGGGTCGGGGTGCACCCACGCACCGCGACCGGGCTTCCGATGCCGTGGGTCGGGATCGGCGATCCCGTCCACGGCCACCACTCGCAGCAGTTCCGACGCCGAGGCCCGCGAACGGCAGCCGATGCAGGTGCGCACCGGTCCGTGGACGCCGTGGACGCTGCCGCGACGGTCACGATCCGGAGCCACCCCACGACCGGGCTCGCGGGTTCGGGCCACCGGTCACTCTACCGCGCCGCTCGAGGGCCGCTCGACCCCGCCACCGGAGACCCCGATCTCGGAGGCCTCCCCGGGGGTCTCGTCGGCCGCGTCGTCGGCCGCCCCGTCCGCCGTGTCGGCCGCCATCTCCGGCGGGGGCTCGGCGTCCGAGCGGATGTCGATGCGCCAGCCGGTGAGCCGCGCGGCGAGGCGGGCGTTCTGGCCCTCCTTGCCGATGGCCAGCGAGAGCTGGAAGTCCGGCACCACCACCCGCGCGGTGCGCGCCTTCGGGTCGACGACCGTCACCGAGACGACCTTCGACGGCGAGAGCGCGTTGCCCACGTACTCGGCGGGGTCGTCCGCCCAGTCGATGATGTCGATCTTCTCGCCGTTGAGCTCGCTCATCACGCCGCGGACGCGGGCGCCCATCGGGCCGATGCACGCGCCCTTCGCGCCGAGACCCGCGACCTTCGACCGCACCGCGATCTTGGTCCGGTGCCCGGCCTCCCGGGCCACCGAGACGATCTCGACGTGGCCCGCGGCGATCTCGGGGACCTCGAAGGCGAACAGCCGCCGCACGAGGTTCGGGTGGGTCCGCGAGAGCGTCACCTGCACGCCGCGGGGGCCGCGGTTGACCCCCACCACGTAGCAGCGGATGCGGGCGCCGTGCTCGTAGCGCTCGCCCGGCACCTGCTCGGCGGCCGGGAGCACGCCCTCGATGGACCCGATCTCGACGACGACCACGCCGCGGGCGTTGGCCCGGGCGTCGCGCTGCACGACGCCGGCGACGACCTCGCCCTCCTTGGCCGAGAACTCGCCGTAGGTGCGCTCGTGCTCCGCGTCGCGCAGCCGCTGCACCACGATCTGGCGCGCCGTCGCCGCGGCGATACGTCCGAAACCCTCGGGCGTGTCGTCGTATTCCCCGAGGACCTCGCCGTCCTCGCCGGTCTCCGGCACGAGGACGGCCACGGCCCCGCTCTTGCGGTCGACCTCGACGCGGGCGCGGGGGTTCTCGCCGCCGTTCTGCTTGTAGGCGGTGAGCAGCGCGGTCTCGATCGCGGAGAGCACGGTCTCGAACGGGATCTCCTTGTCCCGCTCGATGGCGCGCAGCGCGGCGATGTCGACCTTCACGACCGTTCCTCCTGTCCGTCCTGCGCGTCCTGCGCGTCGGCGGCGGCCTTCACCAGGGCCTCCACCTCCGCGGGCGGCGCCGGCTTGAACTCGACCTCGACCACGGCCTGCTTCACGTCGGCCAGCGCGACCTCGTGCAGCACCGGTCCGCGCGGGGTGCCCTCCGCCAGCGTCACGGTCACGCCGTCGTGCCCGCCGTCGCCGGTCTCCCCCGCGGCGCCGACCGGACCGACCCGCGCGCTGAGCGTGCTGCCGTCGGTGCGCGTGACGCCGACGCGGCGCAGCCACGCCCGCCGCCAGTGGTGCGGGCGGGTGAGCGGTCGGTCGGTGCCCGGGGTGGTGACCTCGAGCGTGTACTCGCCGTCGGGCGCGCGGTCGTCGGCGGCCTCGTCCAGGGCGTCGAGCGTCTTCGAGAGCTCCCGGCTCACCCCGGCGACGGCGTCGAGGTCCGGGCTCGGGGCCGGCGGGTCGTGCGGGCCGGGCACCTCGGCGGTGTCCACCACGACACGCACGACCTGGCGCCGCCCGGCCGGGCGCACCTCGAGGTCGTCGAGGACGAAGCCGGCGGCCTCGACGACCTCGACGACGGTCGGGCGCAGGCGGTCGGCGGCGCCGGCCTGCGCAGGGGGTGTCCCAGGGGACAACGGGGCTCCTCACGGGCTGGCCCGCCGCGGGCGGCGTGGGCGCTCGGGTGGCGGCGGTGGCGGTCACCGGGGCGCCGGACCGGGCGGGGCGGGCGAGAGCTGAACGGTTCCTGACGCGGCGCCGGGAGGCCGGCGCGCAGTGGTCCAGCCTAGCGCTTGCCCCGCATCGCCCCGCCGTGCCGCCGGTCGGCCCCGAGGGCTGGCAGACTGGCCCGCCGTGTCGGGCATCGTCGGCGGGGACACCCGCGTGGGCACGCCGCGACGCACCGTCCTGCAGGGTGCCGCGGCGGTCGTCGCGGTCACGGGCCTCGCGGCCGCCGGGTGCGCCCGCGACGAGGGACCCGACGAGCTCGAGGCCCCGCTCGCCGCGGCCCGCGCGGACGCCGCCACGGCCGCGGCCGCCGCCGCCGCGTACCCGGACCTCGCCGCCCGGCTCACCCCGGTCGCGGACGCCCGGCACGCGCACGCCGACGCGCTGGCCGCCGAGATCCGCCGCGCCCGCCCGGACCGCGCGCCGGTCGTCGACGCCACCCCGGCGCCCGCGGACCGGCCGGCGAGCGCCGCCGCGGCCCTGACCGCCCTGCGGGGCTCGCTGGGCACGGCCCGGGACGCCGCCGGCGCGCTGGCGCTGACGACCGCCTCGTACCGCTGCGGGCTGCTCACCTCGGTGGCGGCGAGCTGCGCGGGCCAGGCGACGGTGCTCGCGTGACGACGCCCGCCGCCCCGCCCCCGCCCCTGTCGGGCGACCTGCAGGCCGCCGTCCTCGCCGCGCTGGGCACCGAGCACGCCGCGGTGTGGAGCTACGGGCTCGTGTCGGCGTTCCTGCCGACGGCGGACACGGCCGCGGTCACCGCCGCCTCGCTCGCCCACCGCGAGCGTCGCGACGCCGTGGTCGCCCTGCTCGCCCGCGCCGGCGTCACCCCGCCGACCGCCGCCGCGGCCTACCGCCCGCCGTCGCCGGTGACGGACGCGACGTCGGCGGCGGTGCTCGCGATCGTCGCCGAGGACGACGTCGCCGCCGCCTGGCGCGCGGTCGCCGAGCGCACGGAGGCCGACACCGGCGGCGAGCTGCGGCGCCTGGCGCTCGACGCCGTCACCACCTCGGCGACGACATCGGTGACGTGGCGGCGCATCGCCGGGCGGACGCCGCTGGTCCCCGCGTTCCCGGGTGATGGCTCCGCCACGTGAGCGATCCGGGTCGCCCGGGCGACCCGGAACCCTCACGAGGCGCGGAGCGCCCTCAGCGCAGGGCCAGCCCCGCGCGGGAGATGCGGTCGAGGGCCTCGCCGTCGGTGAAGTCGGGGTCGATGCCGTCGGCCTCGGCCACGGCGACGCGGTCGCCGAGCTGCGCCGAGGCGTAGCCCTGGCCGGACAGCGCGGGCGGCGCGCCGGGGTAGCCCCGCCCCTCGCGCAGCAGGTCCGAGACGTTGCCGGTGCCGTTGCTGTCGACCAGCGAGCGGAAGGCGGTGGCGGTCGACGTGTCGGCCAGCTGCACGGTGGCCACGGCGACGACGACCTCCTGGCCCTCGGCGTTCCCCGACCACAGCGAGCGGTCGAGGTGCAGGCATCCGCGCTCGCGCAGGAACGCCGCCGCCTGGTTGTAGGCGTGGCCCTCGCAGGAGGTGTCGCTGGTGGCGACCTGGCGCGTGTAGGTCACGCCGTCGACGACGCGTGTCGCGGCGGGGTCGGCCGGCGGGTCGGTGCCGACCGCCGCGCGGCCGACGAGGACCGCGAGCCCGAGGGCGACGAGGAACGCGGCGACGGCGGCGACGGTCAGGCCGCGCCAGCCCCACACCCACGCCGGCATGCGGCGCCCGTAGCGCCCGCGGGCGGCCCGCGCCGCGCGCCCGGCCCGGGCGAGCCCGCCGATGCCGCCGGGCGGCTCGCTCGCCGAGCTCGCCGAGCTCACCGAGCTCACCGGACCGACGGGCCCCACCGGCGGCCCGGACGACTCGGGCGCCGAGGCCGGCAGGCGCCCGGTGCGCGGGAGGCCGGCGCGTCCCTCGGGCTGCGAGCCGCTGTCCTGGACGGGCACGGGCGTGGTCTCGGGGGCGGCGCCGGCCCGCAGCGCCGGGGTGTCCGGGGCGAGGAAGCCGGCCTCGGCGAGGCGGTCGTCGTCCGGGACGTGGTCGCCGAGGCGGAAGGCGACGAGCAGGCGCCGCAGGTCGGCGACGTCGACGACGCGGAAGGAGCCGACGGGCGCGGCGAGCGCGGCGCACGTGTCCGCCTCCTCGCCGACGCTGGGCAGCACCCGGCGGGGCGCGGCGCACGGCGGGTCGCCGAGGCTCAGCAGGCGGTCGAGCTCGTCGAGGACGGCCCGGGCGGTCGGCCCGTCACCGCGGGCACCCGTGCTCGGCGCCGAGGGCGCGGGGCCGCCGCCGGCCGCGACCGACTGTCGGGCCGCCTCGCGCTCGCCGACGGGCAGCGCCGCGAGGCCGAGGACGCCGTCGGGGCGCAGGACGAGGCCGTCGAGCGGGCCGTCGGGACCGCCCGGCAGCGCCACGGCGACGCCGGGCACCGGGGTGCTGCGCTCCGCCTCCTCGAGCAGGGCGCGCACCCGCGCCACCCGTTCCGGAGCGATGCCGAGACGGGGATCGGGGGCCAGCACCAGCATCCGATCCTCCACGTTCGGGGGACATGGACCGCGCTCAACGTAGCCGAACGGGTCACGATGCGATCACGACCCCCGTCCGGCGGGTCGTCATCGGGACAAGCGGCGTCGCTCACCCATCCGCGCGACCAGCGGCACCGCGATCCTGGCGACCCCCGGCAACGCCGCCGAGGTCCGCTGGAGCGCCGCGCGCCAGCCCGGCACGGTACGCATCGCCCGGCGGGACCCGAGCATCCCCATCCCCGCGTCGACGACCTCGTCGACCGAGAGCAGCCGCGTGCCGGTGAACAGCAGGGCCGCGCTGGGCCGGTGGGCGACGTTGCTGACCAGCGAGGTGTCGACGACGTCCGGGCACAGCGCCCGCACCCGGATCGGCCGGCGCACCGAGGCCAGCTCGATGTCGAGGGCCTGCGAGTAGCTCAGCGCCGCGGCCTTGCTGGCGCCGTACGTCGCGAAGCCCGGGGTCGGACCGAGCCCCGAGAGCGAGACGAGGTTGAGGACGTCGCCGCGCCGCATGACGTCGATCGCCGCGCGGCAGCCGTGCACCACGCCGAGGGTGTTGATCTCGAAGGTCGCCGCGACCTCCTCGTCGGTGGACTCCCACACCGAGGCCGTCGAGAGCACCCCGGCGTTGTTGACCCACACCGTCACGTCGCCGATCTCCGCGGCCGCGAGCGCGACCGCGCGGTGCGCCGACGGCTCGCGCACGTCGAGCGGCATCGCCGTCGCCGGGCCGTCGAGGGCGTCCGCGGTGGCCTGCGCCGCGGCGGCGTCGACGTCGGTGACGACGAGGTGGTGGCCGCGGGCCGAGAGCGCGGCGGCGAGACCGGCGCCGATGCCTCGGCCCGCGCCGGTGACGACCGCGACGGCGACTCGTCCCTGTCCGGAATCGGGGTGCACGGCGGGCATTCTGGACCGTCGCGCGCCGCCTATCCTCGGCGGCCGTGCACAGCGAGGAGATCGAGGTCCGCACCGGCGACCGGGAGACCGTCCGGGACATCACCCGGGAGTGCGCGCGGTTCGCCGCCGACGCGGGCGCGCCCGACGGCCTGCTGCACGTGTTCGTGCCCCACGCGACGGCCGGGGTGGCCATCATCGAGACCGGCGCCGGCAGCGACGACGACCTGCTGACCCAGCTGCGCGACCTCCTGCCCGCCGACGAGCGGTGGTCGCACCGCCACGGCTCGCCCGGCCACGGCCGCGACCACGTGCTGCCCGCGCTCGTCGCCCCGTCGATGTCGGTGCCGGTGATCGGCGGCCGGCTGGCGCTCGGGACGTGGCAGTCGGTGTGCCTCGTCGACACCAACGGCGACAACCCGACGCGGACGGTGCGGCTGAGCTTCCTCGCCGGATAAGAGGGGCGCCGGCTGACTAGGGCTCGCAGAAGTCGGCGAGCCCCTCCGGGCTCGTGGCGTGGTCGAGCGCCAGCGCCGCCGCCCCGAGCAGGGCGCCGTCGTCGCCGTGCTGCGCGTCGAGCACGGGCACCGGGGCATCGCGGCGGAAGGCCATGAGGCCCCGGAGGTAGGCCTCGTCGAACCCGGGCGCCGCGCGCAGGCCCCGGGCGAGCCCGCCGAGCACGACGACGTCCGGGTCGTGGACGTGCACCAGCCCGGCGACCCCGCGGGCCAGCGCGGCGGCGACCCCGCACACGGCGTCGGCGGCCCGCGCATCCCCGCCCGCGGCCCGCTCGAGCACCGCGACGGCGGAGGAGCGCGGGTCGTCCGGCGCCGGCTCGCCGAGGCGCCGGGCGAGCGCGCGGCCGTCGACCTCGGGCCCCCAGCAGCCCGACGCCCCGCACGCGCAGGCCCGCGCGGGGTCGCCGAAGGGCAGGTGCCCGTACTCCCCCGCCTGCCCGTGTGCGCCGAGGTGCGGGCGCCCGTCGAGCAGCAGCGCGCCGCCGAGGCCGACCTCGACGGTGAGGTACACCGCGGTCGCCGCCCCCGCGGCCGCACCGGTGCGGGCCTCGGCGACGCCGGCGAGCGTCGCGTCGTTGCCGAGGCGCAGCGGCACGCAGTCCGGGCCGAGCGCGGCGGTCACCGGCGCGAGGTCGACGGCGTCCCAGGCCAGCTCGGTGGCGCGCACGAGGCCGTCGTCCGAGACCGGCGCGGGCGCGGCGAGGCCGACGGCGACCGTGCGGTGCCCGGCGGCGACCTCGGCGACGGCGGTCCGCAGCGCGGCGGCCACGTGCTCGGGGTCGCGGTCGTGGCGCGCGCCGCGGGTGGCGGTGATGCGGCCGTCGAGCCCGGCGAGGCCGACGCGCCAGTCCTCGTGGCGCACGTCGACGGCCACCACCCGGGGCCCGTCGGGGGCGGGCTCGAGCGTCGTCGTCGGGCGCCCCCGGCCGTGCACGGGTGCGCGGTGCTCGCAGATCCACCCGGCGTCGCGCAGCCGCGTGACCGTTTCCGTGGCCGACGCGCTGGACAGCCCGAGGCGGCGGGCGAGCTCGACACGGGTCAGGCCGGGGCTGCGCCGGACCTCCGCGAGGACCTCCGCCTTGGTGCGCCAGCGGTCGACACGGGCGCGACCGGGCTCACGTCCCGTCTCCGTTGACGCGGTCATGGTGCTGATTATGCTCGGACTACGAGAATATAGCTACCGATGCTCCCGGAAGGACCTCCTGTGCAGATCGAGGCACCCACCCGTCCGACGACGTGTGGGTTCACCGCCGTGCTCCTGGACATGGACGGCACCCTCGTCGACTCCGACGCCGCCGTCGAGCGGTCCTGGCGCACCTGGGCGCGCCGCTGGGGCGCCGACCCGGCCGCCGTGCTCGCCGTGATGACCGGGCACCCCGCCGAGAGCACCGTGCGCCGCGTGCGCCCCGACCTCGACGAGGCCCTGGTCGCCGCTGCGACCCGCGACCACCTCGAGCACGAGTACGTCGACCTCGCCGACGTCGTCGCCGCCCCCGGCGCCCACGACCTCGTCGCGCACCTCGACGCCACCCACACGCCGTGGGCCGTCGTGACCAGCGCCGACGCCCGCCTCGCGCGGGCCCGTCTCGGCGCCGCCGGCATCGACGCGCCGGTGATCGTGCCCCGCGACATGGTCGCCGCCGGCAAGCCGGCCCCCGACGGCTACCTCATGGCCGCCGAGTTCCTCGGCGTCGACGCCTCCGACTGCCTCGTCGTCGAGGACTCCGCCGTCGGCGTCGCCGCCGGCCGCGCCGCGGGCGCCACCGTCGCCGGCCTGCGCGGCGAGCCCGCCGACATCCCGGTCGACTCCCTGTCCGACGTCGTCCCGACCCTGATCGCCGCAGAGATCGAGACCGAGGTGACCGCGTGACCCCGCCGACCTCGACCGAGGCTCCCCCGCAGACGCAGACGGCTTCCCCGGAGGTCACGCGGCGCCGCGTCCCGGCCGGCGTGAGCCTCGCCGCCCTGTCGCTCGGCGGCCTCGCCATCGGCACCACCGAGTTCGCGAGCATGGGCGTGCTGCCCGGCTTCGCGAGCGACCTCGGGGTCTCGGTGCCGACGGCCGGCGCCGCCATCAGCGCCTACGCCCTCGGCGTCGTGTTCGGCGCCCCGCTGATCGCGCTCGTCGGCGCGCGCTGGCCCCGCAAGCGGCTCGTCGTGGCGCTGGCCGTGTTCCTCGTCGTCGCCAACGCGCTGTCGGCGATCGCGCCGTCGTTCGTGCCGTTCGTCGGCCTGCGCTTCCTCGCCGGACTGCCGCACGGCGCCTACTTCGGCACGGCCGCCGTGCTCGGGGCGGCGCTCGTGCCCCCGGAGCGGCGCGCCCGCGCGCTGGCCACGGTGATGCTCGGGCTGACGGTCGCCAACATCATCGGCGTGCCCGCCGCGACGTGGCTGGGCGACGCGTTCGGCTGGCGCAGCGCCTACGTCGCCGTGACGATCATCGCCCTGAGCACGGTGCTGGCCGTCGTGACGCTCGTGCCGAGCCCGGCAGGCGACCGCGGCGGCAGCCTGAGCAACGAGCTCACCGCGCTGCGGCGCCCGCAGGTGTGGCTGACGCTCGGCGTGATCGCCGCCGGCTTCGGCGGCATGTTCGCCGTCTACAGCTACATCAGCCCGATCCTCACCAACCAGGCCGGCGTCGCGACCTCGGTCGTGCCGTTCCTGCTCGGCGCGCTGGGCGTCGGCATGACCGTCGGCAACATCGCCGGCGGCCGCTTCGCGGAGAAGGCGCCGCGGCTGACGATCGCGGTCGCGCTCGTGGCCTACGCCGCGGTCCTGCTCGCCTTCACGGTCGCGGCGAGCAACGCGATCGCGGCGACGATCGGGCTCTTCGCCATCGGCTTCGTCGGCATGTCGGCCGGCCCCGCGCTCATGGGCCGGCTGATCGACTTCGCCGCCGAGGGCCCGTCGCTCGCGGCCGCGAGCTTCCACTCGGCGTTCAACGTCGCCAACGCCGTCGGCGCGGCCCTCGGCGGCGTCGTCCTCGCCGCCGGGCTCGGCTGGTCCGCGCCGGCCGCGGTCGGGGCCGTGCTCCCGCTGCTGGGTCTCGGCGTCCTGGCGGTGTCGGTGCGCATGGAGCGGCGCACCAGCTAGCCGGTCCCCCGCGTCGCTCCCGGGACCACGGGAGCGACGCGGGAGCGGCGTGAGAGCGCCGTCGTGACTCTGGGTGTCCACCGCACGGACACCCGGAGGCACGCATGAGCACCCCGACCCACACCAACCCCACGCAGAAGACCCCGGTCGTCTCCTTCGTCGGCGCCACCGGCCCCGCGCTGCGCACCGGCGACGCAGCGTTCGACGCGCAGATCGAGCGCTCGCTGACCGCCGCGATGCGCGGCAGCGCCGACCTCGGCGAGGTGGCGGCCACCGTCGCCCGCATCACCCCCGGCGACCTCGGGTCGTGGCGCGCGGAGTGGTGCGCGACGGCCGACCAGGTGCGCGGCGAGGGCGACGCGAGCCTGGCCGCCGGGCACCGCGTGAGCGCACGCCGCTGCTTCCTGCGCGCCGCCGAGTACTTCCGCCAGGCGTTCTTCTTCAACCGCACCGACATCGCGCGCCAGGACCTGCAGGACGACTACGCCGCGCACGTGAGCGCGTTCCGCGCCGCGGTGCCGCTGCTCGGCCACCCCGTCGAGACGATGGAGATCGAGCAGGACGGCGTCGTCGCCACCGGCTACCTGCTGCGCCCGGACGGGGAGGACACCCCGCGGCCGACCGTGATCGTGCCCGCCGGCTACGACTCGACCGCCGAGGCCGGCTACCTCGACAACGCCGTCGGCGCGCTCGAGTACGGCATGAACTGCCTGCTCGTCGAGGGCCCGGGCCAGGGCGGGGTCCTCTACGTGCGCGGCTTGCCGCTGCGCCCCGACTACGAGACCGTGCTGCGCCCGGTCGTCGACTGGCTCGTCGAGCGGCCCGGCATCGACCCGACGTCCCTGGTCCTCTTCGGCCGGAGCTTCGCCGGGTACCTCGCGCCGCGCGGGGCCACCGCCGAGCCCCGGATCGCCGCGGTCGTCTGCGACCCCGGCCAGTACGACTTCGGCGCCGCGATCCGCGCCCGCCTCGGCGACGCCGCCTGGGCGCGCCTGCAGGACCACGACCCGGCGCTCGAGGCGGACCTCGCCGGCCTCATGGCCGACCCGCAGCGCGCCAACGACTTCCGCTGCCGCCTCGCCACCCACGGCGTGACCACGCTGACCGACTACTTCCGCTCGCTCGCCACGTTCTCCCTCGACGGCCTCGCCGACCGGATCACCTGCCCGCTGCTGGCCACCGACCCCGAGGGCGACTTCGCGAGCCTCGGGCAGATCGACCCGCTGGTCGCGGCCGTGCGGGGGCCGGTGACCCGCCGCCGGTTCACCGCGGCCGAGGGCGCCGCCGGGCACTGCGAGGGGCTCGGCCAGTTCCGGCTCGAGCGCGTCGCCTACGACTGGATCACCGACACGCTCGGGCGGGCGTCGTGACGGCCACCGCGGCGCCCCCGTCCGCCCACCCGCTGTGCCGCGACGGACGGCGCGGACTGGTCGCGCTGGCCGTCGCGGTCCTCGTCCCCCTCGCGGTGCGCCTGGCGCTGCTCCCGTCCCCGCTGGTCGCCGAGAACCCGTGGGAGACCCGGACGCTCCTGCTCCTGGTCGGCTTCGACCTCTTCGCGGTGGTCTACGTCGTGCTGACCCTGCGGACGTTCGGCGGCATCGGTCCCGGGGAGTTCCGCGCCCGGATGCTCGCGCGCGACACACCCCGGCGGCGCTCGACGCTCGGCGGCGGGCCGGCCTTCGCGTTCGAGGCGACCGTGGTGGCGCTGGTCGCGGCGCTCGTGTTCCCGCACGTGCCGGGCATCGCCCTCGACGACCTCGTCCTCGTCCCGATGAGCCTGAGCGTGCTGTTCAGCTCCTGGGCGCTCTCGATCGCCGCCTACGCCCTGCACTACGCCCAGCGCGACATCGACGAGTCCGGCCTGGACTTCCCGGGGCGGCGCACCGGCGACTTCGCCGACTACCGCTACTTCGCCCTCGCGGTCGCCACGACGTTCGGCGCGACCGACGTCAGCATCACGACGCCCGCGATGCGCCGCGTGGTCAACCTGCACACGTTGCTGACCTTCGTCTACAACTCCGTGATCGTGGCCCTGCTGGCCTCGTTCCTGATCCGGTAGGGGCACCGTGATGGATGCGGCCACCGACCTCGACCCGTGGCACGACTTCGGTCTCGCCGTCTCGATCAACGTCGAGCGGGTCTCGAGCAGGGCTGGGTGCTCCTGATCGAGATTCTGCGATGAGTCACGCACCGTGAGCAATTGGGCCAACTAGGTGGTGCAGAATGACGTGTCGCGCATCTAGGGTCGGCGGGTGCGGGTGCGCGACCTGGGCCCCCTCCTCGTGGAGGCCGACGGCGTCGAACGACCGTGCTCCGGCACGAAGCAGGCGGCGATCCTCGCGACGCTGGCGATGCACGCGAACCGTCGCGTCGCAGTCGAGGACCTGGTGGTCGCCGGGTGGGGATACGACGCGGGCGCCAGCACGTCCAGCGTGGAGAACCACCTCTGGCGCCTGCGCCGCATCCTCGAACCGACCCGTCCCCGCGCCCTCGCATCGTGCCTCGCCAGCGACGCCGGTGGCTACCGCCTCACGATCCCGGCCGACGACGTGGACTCGCGGCGCTTCGAACGGCTCGCCGCCGTGACCCGCGACGACGCCGAGCCGGCGACGACGCTGCAGCGCTGCGACGAGGCCCTCGCGCTGTGGCGGGGCACGCCGTACGAGGTCGTCGCGCACGCGACCGCCACCGCCGCCGTCGTCGCCCGGCTCGAGGAGCTGCGCGGGCAGGTCGCCGAGCGACGCCTCGCCGCGCTGCTCGCCCTCGGGCACCCCGACCGGGTGCTGGTCGACGTCGAGCCGCTCGTGCTCGAGCACCCGTTCCGCGAGCGGCTCTGGGCGCTGCGGATGTCGGCGCTCGCCGACCTCGGGCGCACCGAGGAGGCCCTCGCGACGTTCCGGCGGGTCCGCGCACTGCTGCGCGACGAGCTGGGCCTCGACCCCGGCCGCGAGCTCCAGGACCTGCACCGCGCGGTGATGGCGCAGGAGCCGGCGCCCGCCGCTGTGAGCACGGCCGCGCCCCTGAAGCTGCCCGCGCGAGCCGGCGCCCTCGTCGGCCGCGACCGGGAGCTCGGCGAGCTCTGCGCCCTCCTGCCCACCGCCTCCCTGACGACGATCACCGGGCCCGGCGGGTGCGGGAAGACGCGCCTCGCAGTGCAGGCGGCCCGCGACAGCGCCGGCCGCTTCCCCGACGGCGTGTGGTTCGTCGACCTCACCGAGGTCGTCGCGGGCCGGCCGGTCGCCGACCTGGTCGTCTCCCGGCTGGGCCTGCTGCCCGGCGACACCGGGCCGGAGGCCGTGCTGCGGGCGTTCGTCCGCGGCCGCCGGGCCCTGGTGGTGCTGGACAACTGCGAGCACGTGATCGACGGCGTCGCCGCGCTGGTCGAGGAGCTCCTCGCGGACGACCGGAGGGCCACCCTGCTCGCCACCAGCCGCGAGCCCCTCGACGTCGACGGCGAGGTCGTCCGGGCGCTCGGCCCGCTCTCGCTCGTCCCCGGGACGCCCGGCCCCTCCCCCGCCGCCGAGCTGTTCCTGGCCCGGTCCGGCGGCTCCCTCGACGACCTGGACGACCTGCGGCTCGTCGAGACGATCTGCGCCGCCGTCGACGGGCTGCCGCTGGCCGTCGAGCTGGCGGCCGCGCGGACGCGCTCGTTCACGCTCGCCGAGATCGAGGAGCAGGTCGCGAGCGACCCCGGCGGGCTCGGTCGGGTCGGGCGCGGGCCGGCCGACCACCGCCGGACGGTGCGGGAGGCGATCGAGTGGAGCCACCGCCTGCTCGATCCGGACGAGCAGGTCGTCCACCGCGCCCTGTCGGTGCTGCCGGGCCCCTTCACGCTGCCCGCCGCGGCAGCGGTGATCGGACCCGCGCTCGACGTCGCCGCCGTCCCGACCCTGCTCGCCCGGCTCGCCCACCGGTCGCTGCTGGTCACGACGCCGCCGGCACGCCCCGGCCGGTCCACGGTCTTCCGCCAGCTCGACACGGTCCGCGCGCACGGGCGTCACCACCTCGCGGCGTCCGGCGACGAGGAGCGGACGCTGGCCCGGCGCGACGCGTGGGTGCTCGGCGTGCTGGCCGCCCGCCCACGGCTGGGGCGTGCCGCGGAGGCGGACTGGTACGACCTGCTCGAGGAGAACTCGCCGGTGGTCCGGGCCGCGCTGGACGACCTGCTGGTCGCGGAGCCCGATCCCCGCGCCCTGGGCCTCGGGGCCGAGCTGATGTGGTTCGGCTACTACCGCACGCGGGTGCACGAGAACGACCGGTGGCTCGAGCAGGCCGTGGGGAGCGCCGGGAGGGACGCCGACGGCCTGACCGTGCGGTTCGCCGGCGCGGGCGCCCGCATCCTCCTCGGCGACATCGAGCGCGGCGGCCCGATGCTCGGCGACGCCCTGGTCCTGCTCGACGCCCTCGACCCGGTCGCCGAGGAGCCGGACCGGCTCCGCGCGCTCGTCGAGATCGGCGTCGGCTGCGTCGGCTCCGCCTGGACCCACAACCGCTGGGACCTCGTCGGGCGCGGCTGCGAGGGCCTCGCCCGGGTGGCCGCCGTGGTGGCCGACCCCGACCTCACCCTCGCCGTCGAGGCCATGGCGTGCGCCGGCCGGCTCGGGGCAGGAGACCCCGACGCCCTCGCCGACCTCGCCGCGCGCGCCACGGCCCTGCACGAGCGCGCCGTCGCCCGCGACCACGTCTGCGCGATCTGGATCCTGTGCGCGGTGAACAACATCGTCGCGCAGGTCCGGGCGGACCCGGACGCCGGCATCCCCTGGACCGAGCGGCTCATCGTGGCCCAGAGCCGGCTGGGGACGGGCGGCACCGGGGTCTACGTCGAGGCGATGGCGAACTTCCTCGTCATGCGCGGCGAGCTCGCCGAGGCCGTGACCTGGTACGCGTCGGCGTACACGCAGACCCGCCGGGCGGGCATGGTCTGGCCCGCGCGCGAGCACACCCAGGAGCTGATCGACCGCGCCCGCGCGGGGCTCCCGGACGACGAGCACCGGCGGGCGTGGGACGAGGGCGTCGTCCTGGGCACCGCCGACGTGATGCGCCGGCCGCTGCCCGCCCCGGTCAGCTGAGCTCGGCCACCACGTCGTCCAGCGGGACCTCGCGGCGGTCGCCGGAGGCACGGTCGGTGACCTCGACGACGCCGTTCGCCAGCCCGCGCCCGACGGTGACCGTGGTCGGCATGCCGAGCAGCTCGGCGTCGGCGAACTTGACGCCGGGCGAGGCCTTGCGGTCGTCGAGCAGGACGTCGAGCCCCGCGGCGGCCAGGCCGTCGGCGATGCCGGTGGCGGCCTCGGCCTGGGCGGGGTCCTTGCCGGCGATGACGATGTGCACCGCGTATGGCGCGACCTCGGCGGGCCAGACGAGGCCCTTCTCGTCGGCGTGCTGCTCGCTGATCGCGGCGACGGCGCGCGTGACGCCGACGCCGTAGGAGCCCATCGTCACCGTCGCGGGCTTGCCGTCGGCGCCGAGCGCGGTCAGGCCCAGCGCGTCGGCGTACTTGCGGCCGAGCTGGAAGATGTGGCCCATCTCGATGCCGCGCGCGGCGACCAGGGTGCCGCCGCCGTCGGGCGACGGGTCGCCCTCGCGGACCTCGGCGGCCTCGATCGTCCCGTCGGGCGTGAAGTCGCGGCCGGCGACGAGGTCGACGACGTGGCGGCCGTGCTCGTCGGCACCGGTGACCCAGGCCGTGCCGGTGACGATGCGGGGGTCGACGAGGTAGCGCACGCCGTTCTTGGCGAGCCCGACCGGGCCGATGTAGCCCTTGGTCAGGAAGGGGTTCGCGGCGAAGTCGGCGTCCTCGAGCAGCGCGACGTCGGCCGGCGCCACCGAGGCCTCGAGGCGCTTCATGTCGACCTCGCGGTCGCCGGGGACGCCGACGCCGAGCAGCGTCCACTCGGCCGCGCCGGGCAGGCGGGTCTTGACCATGACGTTCTTGAGGGTGTCCGCCGCTGTGAACGTCCGTCCCAGCCCGAGGCCGTTGACGTGGTCGACCAGCGTCTCGATGGTCGGCGTGTCCGGGGTGTCGTACACGACCGCCTCGGGCTTGTCCGCGACCGACTCGTCCGGCGGCGCGGGCGTCGTCACGGCCTCGACGTTGGCGGCGTAGCCGGAGGCGGGACAGCGGACGTAGGTGTCCTCGCCGGAGTCGGCCGTCGCGAGGAACTCCTCGGACTTCGAGCCACCCATCGCCCCGGACATCGCCGAGACGATCTGCGTCTCGAGCCCCAGGCGGGCGAAGATGCGCAGGTAGGCCTCGCGGTGACGGGCGTACGAGGCGTCGAGGCCCTCGTCGGTCAGGTCGAACGAGTACGAGTCCTTCATGACGAACTCGCGGCCGCGCAGGATGCCCGCGCGCGGGCGCTCCTCGTCGCGGTACTTGTTCTGGATCTGGTAGAGCGTCACCGGGAAGTCGCGGTAGGAGCTCGTCTCCCCCTTGACCATGAGGGTGAACAGCTCCTCGTGCGTGGGCCCGAGCAGGTAGTCGGCGCCCTTGCGGTCCTTGAGGCGGAACAGCGCCGGGCCGTACTCGGTCCAGCGGCCGGTGGCCTCGTAGGGCTCGCGGGGCAGCAGCGCCGGGAAGTGGACCTCCTGGCCGCCGATGCGGTCCATCTCGTCGCGGATGATCGCCTCGACGCGCTCGAGCACCTTCATGCCCAGCGGCAGCCACGAGTAGATGCCGGGCGCGACCCGGCGGACGTAGCCGGCGCGCACGAGGAGCTTGTGGCTGATCACCTCGGCGTCGGCCGGATCCTCGCGCAGCGTGCGCAGGAACAGACCGGACATCCGCGTGACCCCTCGTGCCATGTTCCGAGCCTAACGACGGCGGCGGAGCGGGTTGCGCCTACCGTGCCCGCGTGGACCCGGACCAGGCCCGCAGGCTCGTCGCCGCCGAACCCACCTACGAGTGGGGCTTCCAGGAGGGGCGGACGTGCTCGGTGTGCGGGGCCAACATCCTGTCGCCGGACCGCGACCCGCACACCCGCTGGCACCGGGCGCTCGCGGAGCTGCTCGGGGTGGGGTGGGAGGACCTGGCGGCTCGGGCTCCGGCCGACGACGAGCTCGCCGCAGCCGTCGACGCCGTCGTCAACCCGCGGGGCCTGCGGCGGCTCTCGCGGATCGCGACCGCGGGTGTGCCCTGGCGCGCCATCCCGGACGTGCCGCTGGGCGAGGACGGGGTGGCGACGCTGCTCGTCGGGACGCCGGGGGTGGTGGTGGCGCGGGCTGCTCCCGGCCGGGTGGAGGTCCGGGGCGGCGTCGTGCACGTGGGCGGGCACCGGACGGCGCTGGCCGACTCGCTGCGTGGCGCCGTCGGCGTCGTGCGGGCGGCACTCGGGAGGGAGTCGCTGCGCGTGTGGGGCGTCGTCGTCGGTCTCGAGGGGCTCACGGGCGGCGACCCGGACCCGTCGGAGGTGCTCGCCGCGGCCGGCGACGGGCTCGCCGACCGGCTGGCGATGCTCCCCGAGGCGCTGGGGTACGGCGAGCTGGAGTCGGTCTACGACCTCGCGCGGCGGTCGTCGACCTGGCGCTGAGCCGTCTCCTGCAGCGCCCGGGCGGTGGCCGCGTCGGTGACCAGGGTGGTGCCGAGCCCCGAGCGCAGGAGCGCGTCGGCGGCCCGGGCCCGCTCCGGCTCGGCGACCAGGACGATCACCTCGCGGACCGCGCGCAGCGCCGCCTCGTCGATGGCGAGCACGCGGCGCGCGAGGTCGACGTCGAGCACCCGGCCGTCGGCGTCGAACGGGAGCGCCACGACCTCGCCGACGACGCCGCGGTCCGCCAGCGCCGCGCGCTCGTCCGCGTCGAGCACGTCGTGGACCGTCGAGTGCTCGGGGCTCCAGGCCCCGACCGAGATCACCGCGATCGTCAGGTCGGCGAAGCGGCCGAAGGCGTCGGCGACCCCCGGCTGCTCGCGCAGGGTGCGCGCGGTCTGGTCGTCGGGGAGCACGAGCGGGGCGTAGATCGGGAACGTCGGGCCCCCGCACAGCGCGCCGACGCGCGCGACGGTCTCCGCCGACGTGTCGGAGCGCCACGGCAGCGAGTACGCGCCGCAGAGCTGGACGACCGTGCAGGGCGGGAGCGCCGTCAGCGCGTCGACCGCCTCGTTGATCGTCCGTGACCAGGCCAGCCCGAGGACGTCGTCGGCACCCACGATCTCGGTGAGGAGCTCGGCGGTCAGGCCGGCGACGAGGGAGCGGCCGTCCCGCGGGGCGACCAGGGCCCGGCGCAGGCCGTAGGTCGCGGCGAGGTCCTCCGAGGCCCGGTGGTCGAGGTCGTCGCCCGCGGTGACCTCGATGCGCACGAGACCCTGCTCCTGCGCCGCGTCGAGCAGGCGGGCGACCACGAACCGGCTCATGTCGAGCTCCCGGGCGATCTCGACCTTGGTGCGCCCGAGCACGTGGAAGCGGTGGGCGGCCGTGGCCGCGAGCAGGCGGCGACCAGGTCCCCAGCCGGCGCTCTCGACGCTTGTGCTCATATGAGCATCGTAGCGTCTCGGCTCAGCACTTGACGTGGGCAAGATGCGGGTTCTCTACTGCGGGGGGAGGTCTTGGCTGAGCGGTCCGAACTGCTCAGATGAGCGCTCGATTCGTTCTACCGCGCCGAGGAGGAGACGGATGAGCACGACCGCACCGGAGCCTGCGTCGATCGCCGGGGACGGGCTCGCCCTCGATGCGGTCGACGCCCAGTGGTGGGGCCGGACGACGGCTACGGCGGCGTCTCGCTGGTGCGGATGACGCTGGCGCCGCACGCCCACACGGGCCCGCGCCGGTACGACGACGCCGACCGGCTCGTGATCGTGCTGGACGGCCACGCGCGCATCGAGGTCGAGGGGCGCCCGGCCGTCGGGCTGGGGCCGAACGAGGTCCTCCACGTCCCGCGTGCGACGCGGCACGGCGTCGAGACGGTCGGCGGCGTCGAACTGCTGGTGCTCGCGGCCGACGGTGGGGGTCAGCGGTAGAGGGTCAGCGGTAGAGGACGACGTCCGGGGCCGGCTCGGCCGCGAGGATCTCGCGGGCGCTCGGGCCGCCGGTGGGCACGACGGTCCCGCGCAGCGCGGGCGGGGTCGCGTCGCCCGTGGCGACGAGGGCGATCTCCGGGGGCGCGCCGGTCGCCGCGCCCGGGACCACGAGCAGCTTCTGCGGGAGGTTCGCCGCCCGGACGACGTCGGCGAGCCAGCGCGTCGCCGCGCCGAGCTCCTCGGGCGGGAGCGGCGTCGCGGCGTCGAGGGCGAGGCCGACGTCGGGCTCGCGGAGCAGGCGCTCCCAGGGCTCGACGGCCTCGACGACGCCGGTCGGGCCGGTGGGGACCGCGAGCACCAGCAGCTGGCGGTGGGCGCGGGTGAGGGCGAGCTGCTGCCACGCGGCACCGCTCGCGGCCGCGTCGGCCACCGGCAGCTCGAGCGCCGGCAGCGCCTCCCGGTCGGTGGTGCGGAACGCCGTCGCGGTGGACTCGACGCGATCGGCCGTCTCCTCCGTCGACACGCCGGGCGTCGCGCGGAGCACGACGACCCGGTGGTCGGGCGCGATCGTCGTCCCGCCACGGGGCAGCTCCTGGCGGGGTGCGGGTGCCGCCGGTGCCGGTGCCGCACCGGCGGCGGACGCCGCGGCCACCGGCGTCTCCACCGCGCTCGCCGGGACCGCGGCCGAGCCCCCGCCGAGCGCCGTCACGATCGCCAGCGCGAGCGCGATCAGCCGCGGCACGATCCACACGGCCGCCACCGCCGCCAACGCGATGAGGAAGATCAGGAGCACGCGCCGACGGCGGCGCTTCCGGTCCGCCTTCGCCGCCTGCCGCGCCGCCTCGTCCCGCGCGGCGGCCTGGCGCGCGACGGACGGTGACACCGCCTCCCCGGGCAGCGTCGCGACACGCTCCTGCTCGGCCTTCTCCCGCGCCTCGCGCTCGGCCGCTGCGCGCGCCGCCCTGGCGCGCGCTTCGCGTTCGCGGGCTTCGCGTTCGGCCTTCTCCCGCGCTTCGCGTTCGGCCTGCTCGCGTGCTTCTTGCTCGGCCTTCTCGCGAGCCTCCTGCTCGGCCTTCTCGCGGGCCTCGCGTTCGGCGGCCTCGCGGGCGTCGCGCTCCGCTGCCTCGCGAGCTTCCTGCTCAGCCTTCTCGCGGGCCTCCCGTTCGGCCCGCTCACGCGCTTCCTGCTCAGCCTGCTCGCGCGCTTCGCGCTCGGCCTGCTCGCGCGCCTCGCGTTCGGCCTGCTCGCGAGCCTCCCGCTCGGCAGTCTCGCGTGCCTCGCGTTCGGCGGCCTCGCGAGCTTCCTGCTCGGCCTTCTCGCGGGCCTCGCGTTCAGCGGTCTCGCGGGCTTCGCGTTCGGCGGCCTCGCGAGCTTCCTGCTCGGCCTTCGCGCGAGCCTCCCGTTCGGCAGTCTCGCGGGCTTCGCGTTCGGCCTGCTCGCGCGCTTCGCGTTCGGCGGTCTCGCGGGCTTCCTGCTCGGCCTTCTCGCGCGCCTCCCGTTCGGCAGTCTCGCGTGCTTCCTGCTCGGCCTTCTCGCGAGCCTCCCGCTCGGCGGTCTCGCGAGCTTCGCGTTCAGCCTGGTCGCGCGCCTCCTGTTCGGCAGCCTCGCGGCTCTCGCGTTCAGCCTGCTCACGCGCTTCGCGCTCAGCTTGATCGCGCGCCGCGCGCTCGTCGTGCGCCGTGCGTTGGGGCGTCTCTCCCGCGCCGGTCGTCTCGCGGGCCTCGCGCTCGGCGTCGTCGGGCGAGTTGCGGGGGGCGGGCGCGAGGGTCACCTCGTCCGGTCCGCCCCAGACGTCCTCCGCGCCGAGCTCGGCGTCGGTACGACGCCACCATCGGGTGCCCACCACCACGAGGCCACCTCCCCTCCGCCGCCGGGGACGGGGCCTCCCACCCAGGCGCGCGGCCCACGGTAGGGGGATGTTCGACGAGATCCGGCGCGCCGCGCCATGACACGCGGAGAGGTGTTCGACGCGCCACGCCCACGACCGGGCAGAGATCGCGCCGCCTCGGCGACGCGGGACGCACCGCCCGCGACGCCTCAGAGGGGGACGCGTGGTCGTCCGCCGGGTCGGGGTCGTCGTTCGGGGTCGATGATCCAGGGTGGGGTGAACCAGGGCAGCCCGTCGATCATCTGGATGGTCCAGTGCCCGTGGTGGATCACCTGGTGGTGATATCGGCACAGCAGGCACATGTTCTCGGTCGCCGTGGGCCCGTGGTCGATCCACTCTTTGACGTGGTGGGCCTGGCAGCGCCGGGGTGGGAGGGTGCAGCCGGGGAACGCGCAGCCCCCGTCGCGCAGATTGAGCGCCCGGCGGATCGCGTCTGGCGCGGTGCGCTGCAGGCGCCCGACGTCGAGGGGTTCGGACTTGCTGCCCAGCACCACCGGGACGATCTCGGCGTCGCACGCCCAGCGGCGCACCGTGCCCGGATGCACCCGCACCCCGGACTCCAGGACGCCGTAGCCGCCCCTCTCGGTGAGCGCCCCACGCAGCCAGCGGTGATCGATGGTGATGGTCAGCAACGCCCGCCCCGGTCGCCCGGGCACCGGGCGGCGGCGCTCGGATGCGGGGCGGCGCGGCTCGGGGATCAAAGCCTCCGGGGCGTCCGCCTGGTCTGACCCATCCGCCGGCCCGTACCCATCGCGGGGTCCATCGACAGGTCCGTCGGTGGCTCCGTCGGTGGCTCCGTCGGTGGCTCCGTCACCAGGTTCGCCGTCGGGTCCGTCGGCGGAGATGCCGTGCGGTCGGCGCGCGTCCCCGACGAGGTCTTTGAGGCCTTCGATGCGGCGCAGGGCCAGCTCACGGGTGTCGTCGGGACCGCACGGGGCGGCGAGGTCGTCGACGACAGTCTGGAACGCCTCGGCGTCGACCGGATCCGACATTCGGCCGCGGAAGTGCAGCACCCCGTTCTTGCGGCGGGTGAACAGCAACTCGTCGTCGCAGCCCGCGTTCTCCTCGGGCGGCTCCTGACCGTCCGGATCGAGATGGGCCAACAACCGGTCCGCGACCGCCTGCAACCCCTTGGGGCCGAGCCGGGTCGCGTCGTCGGCCAGGCGGCGCTCGGCCTCGACCCACTCCTCGAGCGGCAGACCCTCGACCCGGTCGAGACGGCGCATCGTCGTGCGGATGATCGCGATGTGCGCCGGGCCGAGCAGCCCACTCTTCGCCGCCGCGGCGGTGGCCGGCAACCGCGCCGGCAGCGCCTCTCCGATGATGGAGCGGCGCGGGCACAGGTCGGCAGCCTCGGCGACCAGCCGTTTCGCCTCGACCGCGCCGATCCGCCACAGCTCCTCGAGCAACCGCCCAGTCGAACGCGCCCCGCTGACCTCCGCGACCTGCAGCTCCTCCAGCGCAGCGACCTGCTCGAGACGCGCGTAGTCCTCCCGGCGGCGGGCGATCTCGCCGAGGCGGGCGCGCTCGATCGCGTCCCGCTCCACCGACCCGAGCACCCGTTCGCTCATGTGTTCGATTCTAGAGCGCACCCCCGACAACGCCGGGCCCGTTCGCGGAGACCGCCTCAACGAACTCCGCGACCGGCAACAATCCGCAGCCCGAGCACCCCGATGATCCGGCGTAGGGCGCCCCTCGCCGGTCTATCCGAGCCAAGGTGCCCTTCGCTCAGTAACCACGGCGCGCGAACCACGGCTCACGCCAGCCCCAGCACCGCCAGCGTCGTCCGGGCCGCTTCGCCGCCCTCGGTCTCGGCGAGATCGAGCGCCCCGGGCACGTCGAGGTCGTCGAGCAGCCGCGCGAGGACGGCCTCGGCCGCCGGGCCGTCGCCGCCGGGGTGCCGGGCCGCGGCGGCGTAGAGGCGCTCGAGGCGCGCGGCGGCGGCGTCGAGGGCGCCCGTGGTGACGTCCCACGGCTGCGCCCAGGGCCGGTCGAGCAGGAGCAGCCGCACAGCGGCGGCCGGGTGGGTCTCGAGGAGCTCGCCGACGAGCAGCAGGTTCCCCGCCGATTTGGCCATCTTCTCGCCGTCCACGCGCACCGTGCCGACGTGCAGGCGCGCCCGGGCGAAGGGCGCGACGCCGGTGACCGCCTCGACCATCGCGGCCTGGGTGGTGTGGTGCGGGTGGCGGAGGTCGGCGCCGCCGATGTGCAGGTCGATCGACGAGCCGAGGACCGTGAGCGCCATCGCCGCGCACTCCGCGTGCCAGCCGGGGCGCCCGTCGCCCCACGGGCTGGGCCAGGCGGCCTCGCCGGGCTGCGCCGGGCGCCAGACGAGGGCGTCCGCCGGGTTCTCGGCGTGGGGCCAGGGCGCCTCGCTGGACGTCTCGTCGCCGACGGGATCGGCCACCGACGGCAACAAAGAAGAACGGAACAGCACCGCCCCGCCCCGCTCGTACGCCGCACCCCGCTCGAGCAGCGCCGCGGCGAGGGCGACGACGCCGTCGACGTGGTTGTGCGCGCGCGGCTCGTGGGTCGGCGGGCGGACGCCGAGCGCGGCCATGTCGTGGTCGAAGCGGAACTGTCCGACGGCGGCGAAGCTGTCGAACCGCGCCCCGGCCCGCTCGGCGGCGGCGTCGAGGACGTCGTCGACGTCGGTGACGTTCCGGCAGCTCACGACCTCGATCCCGAGGCGACGCAGCACGCGGGAGGCCACGTCGGCCCACACGAACGTCGACGCGTGGCCGAGGTGGGTCGTGTCGTAGGGCGTGATCCCGCAGACGTAGGCGCGGGCGCGCCCGACCAGCGGCAACGGCGCGCCGGCCAGGCGCAGCGACGGGTTCGTCAACGGGTCCTCCCCGTGCGCTTGGCCGCACGGCGCCACTGCACCATCCGCCCGAGTCCGGGGATGGCGAGCAGCAGCACCCCGGCGATCGCGGCGAACAAGAGCCAGATGCCGAGCGGCAGGGTGGCCTCCAGCCCGAGGAACACGACGCGCGCCGGGTCGAGGTTCTGGAGGATGAAGACCAGCAGGAACACGAGCACCACGGCACCGAGGATCAGCCCGATCCACGCGCCGCCGATCCGCGTCCGCCCCGGCGAGGTCCGGATGCGCGGGCGCGCCGCCGCGGCACCGTCGGGGATCGTCACGGGTTCCGACGGCGGCCCGGCCACTCGATCGCCCGCCGGTCGATCACCCGGCGGTCGATCACCCGGCAGTCGATCACCGGCCAGCTCGGCCCGGGACACCGCTCCGGTGCCGGGCGTGGTCGGCCCGTCGGCCGGCGACGGCGCGCCGTACCGGGACTGCTCGCTCATGGCCGCCATCTTCGCGCGTCCCGGCGCCGGACGTGAGCCCCGAGGCGAGTGCCACGCCGATCAGAAGCTGCGGTGATGGCACACAGACCTGACATGTCTTCGACGTATGGCTCGCGGGCCGCGACGATCGACGCCATGACCACCTTCGTCCTCGTCCCCGGGATGTGCCACGGCGGCTGGTGCTTCGACGACCTCGCCGCCGAGCTGCGCGCCGCCGGCCACACCGTCAACGCGCTGACCCTGACCTCGGTCGGCGACCCGGACACCCCGCCCGACCCCGCCGTCGACCTCGAGACCCACGTCGCCGACGTCGTGCGTGCCCTCGACGCCGCCGACGGGCCGGTGGTCCTCGCCGGGCACAGCTACGGCGGGCTCCCGATGACCGTCGCCGCCGACCGTCGCCCCGAGACGGTGGACGCGCTCGTCTACCTCGACGCCTTCGTCCCCCGCGACGGCGAGACCGCCCGGACGATGACCGACGACCACGAGCGCGCCTGGTACGGCGAGGGCCGCGCGACCGGCCTCGTCCCGAAGCTCCCGTTCTTCGACGCCCGCGCGACCGACCACCCGCTCGCGACCCTCGAGCAGCCCGCCGTCCTCGCGCACGGTCTCGAGCGCCACCGGAAGCGCGTCTACCTCTACGCGAAGGACTGGGGCGCGCTCACCTCGCCGTTCGTCGACACCCTCGCCCGGCTGCGCGACGACCCGGCCTGGTCGGTCCACGAGCTCGACGCCGCCCACAACCTCATGCGCGACGTCCCCGAGCAGCTCCGCGACCTCCTGCTCGACGCCGCTCGTCGGTGATCAGCGGGCCACCGCCACCGTCACCCCGCGCCCCCGCTGCTTCGGCATCACGAGCACGCCGCCGCCGTGCTCGCGGGCGGCGAGGATCGCGGCCGCCTCGGCGACGCTGCCGGTGCCGGTGAGGCGGCGGACGACGGCCGAGGGGCTGGGGACGTCGACGGTGTCGAGCTCGCTCGCGGGGTAGGTCCGCAGCAGGCGCCCCGCGGCGAGCTCCAGGACCGCCGGCTCCGACGCCCGCGTCACGATCGTCGCGACGACGTCGACGCCGTCGAGGCCGAGCGCGCCCACCGCCTCCTGCAGGTGCGCCAGCGGCGTGCCCGGCTCGATCCCGACGCCCAGGACGAGCACCATCTACGGCGTCACCAGCGCGTCGAGCACGTCGCCGACGTGGTCCTGGATCGACAGGTGCCCGGTGGCCGGGAGCCGGTGCAGGCGCCCGACGCCGGTGGGGAGGCGCGAGGCGATGTCCTCGGCGTGGTGCATCGGCACCATGGCGTCGGCCTCGCCCTGGAAGATCTCGACGGGCGTGGTGACCGCGGACCAGTCGATCTTCCAGGGTTGCGCCCACAGCCGGTACTCCTCCATCACCCCCGCGGGCCCCTGGCGCAACGACTCCACGAAGAAGGACATCTCCTCCTTCGGGGAGCGCCGGGCGAGGAAAGCGCGGTCGGGCTCGGTGAGCTCCTCGGCGATCTGGGCGACGGCGGTCTTCGGCACGATCTCGCTCGCCCACTTCTGCAGGCGCAGCATCATGGCCTCGCGGCGCGGGTGGTCGTCGAGGTTGTCGAGCATCTCGAGGTCCGACTTCGCCAGCCCCTCGCGGGCGCCCGGGCGGTCGTCGATGGGCCCGGCGCCGGCCATGAGCGCGGTGCCCGTGATCCGCGGCCCGCAGCCGGCCGCGCACGCGAGTGCGAACGGCCCGCCCGCGGAATAGCCGACGGTCGCGAAGCGGTCGATCCCGAGGGCGTCGGCCAGCGCGATCACCTCGCCCGCGTAGCCCGCGATCGTGCGCCCGGGCACCGGGTCGGAGCGCCCGATCCCGCCGCGGTCCGGGCAGAGGACGCGCAGGCCCCGCTCGCGGGCCGGCCCGTCGGTGAAGTCCTTGCCGAGGCGGCTGTCCGGCGTGCCGTGGAAGAAGAAGACGGGCGCGCCGGCGGGGTCGCCGTGCTCGACGACGGCGACGGCGCGCCCGTGGACGGTGACGCGGCGGTCGGTCATCGGGACATCGTGACGTGTCGCAGCCAGCGGGCGACACCGTCGGGACGGCCCGCCGGGTGGGTGTGCAGGTAGGAGGCGTGGACGCCGCCGGCGACGAACCCCTCGGGCTCGGCGTCGCCCCAGCGCCAGGCCGGGGCGGCGCCGGCGCGCGGGGTCGTCACGGTGCGGTGGAACTCGTGGCCGGTGACGGTCTCGCCGGCCGCGGCGAGCGGGGAGTCGGCGCAGGCCGTCGCGGTGCGGTAGCCCAGCGCCAGGCGGGGGCCCATGGCGGCGTTGGCGTCGAGCACCCCGCACATCGGCGCGCCGTCCAGCGAGCGCGCGAGGTAGAGCAGCCCGCCGCACTCGGCGTGCACCGGCCCGCCCGCCGCTGCGAACGCGCGCACGTCCTCGCGCAGGGCGGCGTTGGCGGACAGGGCCTCGGCGTGCTCCTCGGGGAAGCCGCCGGGCAGCACGAGGCCCGCCGTGCCCGGGGGCAGCGCGGTGTCGTGGGCGGGGTCGACGGTGACGACCTGGGCCCCGCCGGCGGCCAGCAGCTCGACGTGCTCGGGGTAGCCGAAGGTGAACGCCGCTCCCCCGGCGACGGCCACCACCGGGTCGCCCGGGACGGCCGGGCCCACCGCCGCCTCCGGGTCCCAGGCCGACGCCGGCGTCGACGGCGCCGAGCGTGCGAGGGCGGCGACGGCGTCGAGGTCGACGTGGTCGGCCACGAGGCCCGCCATCGCGTCGACGGCGGAGCGCGCCGCGGCGCCGTGCTCGGCGGCGGTGACCAGCCCGAGGTGGCGGGACGGCACGGCGAGCTCGGCGTGGCGCGGCAGGACGCCCAGCACGGGCAGGGCGACCTCGGCGCACGCGGCGCGGAGGATCTCCTCGTGGCGGTGCGACCCGACCCGGTTGAGGATCACGCCGCCCAGCCGCAGCCGCGGGTCGAAGTCGCGGAACCCGGCGAGCAGCGCGGCGACCGACCGGGACTGGCCGCGCGCGTCCACCACGAGCACCACCGGGGCGTCGAGCATCCGGGCGACGTGGGCGGTCGAACCATCGCCGTCCGGAGAAGCGCCGATCCGCCCGTCGAAGAGCCCCATGACGCCCTCGATCACGGCCAGCTCCGCGCCCCGGGACCCGTGGACCACCAGCCCGGGCAGGGTCGCGGCGTCGACGAGGACGGGGTCGAGGTTGCGCCCGGGGCGCCCGGCGGCCAGGGCGTGGTAGCCGGGGTCGACGTAGTCGGGGCCGACCTTGAACGGGGCGGCGGCGGTGCCGCGCGCCTCCAGGGCGCCGAGCAGGCCGGTGGCGACGGTGGTCTTGCCGCTGCCCGAGGACGGCGCCGCGACGACGACCCGGGCAGGAAGCGTCACCACTCGATCCCCTTCTGCCCCTTCTGCCCCGCGTCCATCGGGTGCTTGATCTTCGTCATCTCGGTGACGAGGTCCGCGGCGTCGATCAGCGCCGGCGGGGCGTCGCGGCCGGTGACGACGACGTGCTGGTGGCCGGGACGGTCGTTCAGCACCGACACCACCTCGTCGACCTCGATCCACCCCCACTTCAGCGGGTAGGTGAACTCGTCGAGCACGTAGAAGTCGTGCGCGCCCGCCTCGAGGCGGCGCCGGATCTCCGCCCAGCCCTCGCGCGCAGCGTCGGCGTGGTCCTCCTCGGACCCCTGCTTGCGCGACCAGGACCAGCCCTCGCCCATCTTGTGCCACTCGACGGGCCCGCCCTGGCCGGTCTCGCGGTGCAGGTCACCAAGGGCGCGCAGGGCGGTCTCCTCGCCCACGCGCCACTTCGCCGACTTGACGAACTGGAACACCGCGATCGACGACCCGGCGGTCCACTGCCGCAGCGCGAGCCCGAACGCCGCGGTGGACTTGCCCTTGTTCACGCCGGTGTGGACGACGAGCAGCGGTCGCCGCCGGCGCTGGCGCGTCGTCAGCCCGTCGTCCGGGACACTGCTCGGGACCCCCTGCGGCACGGCGACCCTCCTTCGTCGGTATGTGAGCGAAATTCACGGCTATGGCCGGGAATTCCGCTCACGAGGCCCGGAACTGCTCGACCACGCCGGCGACGGACTCGCCGGTCAGCTCGTCGAGGGTGACGACGGTGCCGCCGGCGACGCGCGCCACGCGGCCGGCGAGCCCGAGGCGCACCGGACCGGACTCGCAGTCGACGACGACCGTGCTCATGCTCGCGCCCCGCCCGGCGGCCCCGGCGTCGCGCGCCAGACCCCGCGCGGCGTCCAGGGCGGCGTCGAGCCCGCCGGACGACGTCGCGCGCCCGTCGGTGAGCACCACCAGCAGCCCGCGCCGCCGGGGATCGCGCGTGCGCTCGGTGCGCAGCACGGCCCGGGCGGTGCGCAGGCCGTCGGCGAGCGGGGTCCGCCCGCCGGTGCGCAGGTCGTGGAGGCGGGCGTGGGCGGCGTGCACGGACGTCGTCGGCGGGAGCGTCACGCTCGCCGACGAGCCCCGGAACGTCACAACACCGACGCGGTCGCGGCGCTGGTAGGCGTCGCGGAGCAGGGCGGCGACGGCCCCGGTGACCGCGGACATCCGCCGCCGCGCCGCCATCGACCCCGACGCGTCGACGCAGAACAGGACGAGGTTGCCCTCGCGGCCCTCGCGCACGGCGTGGCGCAGGTCGTCACGCCCCACCTGCGCACCCCGCCCGGCGGCCGCGAGCACCGTCGCGGGGACGTGCAGCGTCGTGTCGTCGCGGGCGTCCGGCACCGCGCGGACCACGCGGCCCTGCCGGCCCCGGGCACGCGAGCGACGGCCCGGCGCGCCCTCCCCCGTCCCGCGGATCTCGAACCGGCGCGCCTTCAGCCGCGTCCGCGCGGGGGCGCCGACCGGGACGCCCGCGGGCTCCGAGGGCTGGGACGGCTCCGACGGCTGGGACGGCTCGGACTGCTGAGGAGATGAGTCCGACGACGACCCGTTCGACGGCGGGCTCGGCGGCACCTCCCCGGACGCCGGCGGCGGCGCGCCGCCCCCGCCCGGCCCGTCGCCACCACCGTCGGGAGGACCGCCCCCGTCGTCCGGCGGACCGCCACCGTCATCGTCCGGGCCGCCCTCCGGCGGTTCCGGTGGTTCCGGCTCGTCCGCCGCCTCGTCCGCCTCCTGCTCGGCCTTTTCCAGGGCCTCGTCGAGCTCGTCGTCGCCGAGGTGCGGCTCGTCGAACGGGTCGCGGCGGCGCCGGTGGGGCAGGGCGAGGCGGGCGGCAGCGCGGACGTCGGACGCGTCGACGGCGTCCGCGCCGCGCCAGGCGGCGTGGGCCACGGCCGTGCGGGCGAGGACGACGTCGGCGCGCATCCCGTCGACCTCGACCTCCGCGCACAGCGCCGAGATCCGCACGAGCTCGGCGTCGGGCAGCACCACGGACGCCAGCCGGGCCCGGGCCGCCACCAGACGCGCCCGTAGCGCGTCTTCCTCACCGGCGAAGCGTTCCGCGAACCCCGCCGGGTCGGCGTCGTGCGCGAGCCGCCGCCGCACCACCTCGGTGCGCTCGGCGACGTCGCGCGAGGCCGTGACGTGCACGGTCAGCCCGAAGCGGTCCAGCAGCTGCGGGCGCAGCTCGCCCTCCTCCGGGTTCATGGTCCCGACCAGGAGGAACGCCGCGGGGTGGGTCAGCGAGACGCCGTCGCGCTCGACGGTGGCGCGGCCGGTCGCGGCGGCGTCGAGGAGCAGGTCGACGAGGTGGTCGTGCAGGAGGTTGACCTCGTCGACGTAGAGAACGCCCCGGTGCGCGGCGGCGAGCAGGCCCGGCCGCACGGTCGCGCGCCCGTGGGCGAGGACCTCCTCGAGGTCGAGGGACCCGATGACCCGGTCCTCGGACGCGCCGACGGGCAGCTCGACCAGCCGCACGGCACGGCGCTCCCGATCAGCGTCCGCCGGGAACGGACCGTCGGGGCTCTCCTCACCGGCGTCGACGTCCACCGAGAACCGGTCGGCGGTGACGACCTCCACCGGCGGCAGGAGCGTCGCGAGCGCCCGCACGATCGTCGTCTTCGCGGTGCCCTTCTCCCCGCGCACCAGCACGCCCCCGATGCCCGGGTCGACGGCGGTGAGCATGAGGGCGGTTCGCAGGTCCTCGTGGCCGACGACGGCCGAGAACGGGAAGCCCAAGACGGGTCCTCACGAGTAGGGGGAGACAGGACGGCCGACCCTAACCCACGACATCTGAGCGTCCGCTGAGATGACCGCGACAGGGAGGCGCCTCCGCGGAGCGGGACCCGGACCCGGGGGCAGGTGGGCCCGGGTCCCGTCTCCGTTTCGTCGGACCGGTCTGCCCTCCGGTCCGGACGTCTCTACCTCAGTTCAGCTGGGGCGCCAGCGCCGCGCTCACCGCGGCGATCCGCACGTAGAACCCGGGCTTGCCGGCGCGGGCGCACCCGTCACCGAAGGACGTGACGCCGATGAGCTTCCCCCCGGCGACGAGCGGCCCGCCGGAGTCGCCCTGGCACGAGTCGACGCCGCCCTGGTCGAACCCGGCGCAGGTCAGGCGGCGGGCGTCGAACGACCGGTCGCCGGCCCGGCAGTAGTCGTCGCCGCGCATCGGCACGGTCGCCGTCAGCAGGTACCGCGACGGCGCGCCGCTCTCCGCCGTCGTGCCCCAGCCGAGGATCTGGGCGGCGCGACCGTCCTGGTAGAGCTTCTCGTCGCCCGGGCCGGCCAGCGGCAGCGGCGTGCGCGCGCTCGGGGTCGCGAGCGTCAGCACCGCGAGGTCGGTGCCCTGGCCGACGCCCTCGAACTCCGGGCTCGTCCAGGAGGACGTCACGGCCGAGGTCTCGCCGACCGTCGACTGCTTGTCGTCCCGGCCGAAGACCACCCGGGTCTGCTGCGCGGTGGTGCTGGCCATGCAGTGGGCGGCGGTGAGCACCTTGTCCGGCGCGACGAGCGTGCCGCCGCAGAACTGGAAGCCGCCCTGGTCGGTCAGGAAGACCGCCCACGGGTTCTCGTCGGTGGTCGTCCGCGCGCCACCGACGACGCGGACGCCGGCGTCGACGACGAGACCACCGCCGGAGCCGTCGTCGGTGGGCGGCGTCCCGTCCGCCGCCCAGGCGCCCCCGGCGGCGGCCAGCGCGAGCAGGAGGGCGGCACCGGCGAGCACGAGGGCCCGTCCCGTCACGAGGACGACATGACCTCCCGGCCAGTCGGCCAGCCCACCGCGCACGCCGTTCGACATCCGGTCCGCCCTTTCGCCCAGGTCCGTTCGGCGGCTCCTCGACTGCGCTGTGTGGCGCAGTGGGAGCTGCCGTTGGCCGCAGACCACAGCAGCCGCTCGACCCCCGGACAAGGCGGTGGACGGAAGGTTCGCTCCGCCGAGCGACGATGAACGGTCGATTTCCGTCGGTAAACGACACCGACGGGTGGTCGTCGGCCGGTGAGCGGTCGCCGCTCGTCGACGAACGGACCGCCCGCCGACCGTTCGTCGCGAGGGTCCCGCGTGGGTGACCCTCACCGGCCGGACCGCACGGCCTCCGGTGGCGCACTACCGTGGAGCCCGTGCCCCACCACGACCTGGTCATCATCGGCACCGGCTCCGGGAACACGATCCCGGACGAACGGTTCGCCGGCATGGACGTGGCGATCATCGAGCACGGCGTCTACGGCGGGACCTGCCTGAACGTCGGCTGCATCCCGACCAAGATGTACGTGTACGCGGCCGACGTCGCCGAGACGATCCGGCACGCGAGCAGGCTCGGCGTGGACGCCTCGGTCGACAAGATCCGCTGGACCGACATCCGCGACCGCGTCTTCGGGCGGATCGACCCGATCTCGGCGGGCGGGCAGGCCTACCGGCAGGGCCAGGAGGGCACGACGGTCTACCTCGGCCACGCCCGCTTCGCCGGCGAGCGCGAGCTGGCCGTGACGCCGACCGAGGGCCCCACAGGCAACAGGGCGCCGGTCACCGTCACCGGCGACCGCGTGGTCGTCGCCGCGGGCGCGCGGCCGGCGATCCCCGAGGTCATCGCCTCGAGCGGCGTCCCGTTCCACACCTCCGACGACGTCATGCGCCTCGACGAGGTCCCGCGCCGCCTGACGATCGTCGGCGGCGGCTACATCGCCGCCGAGTTCGCGCACGTGTTCTCCGCGCTGGGTTCCGAGGTCACCCTCGCCACCCGGGGGCCTGCGCTCCTGCGCGACCAGGACGAGGAGATCTCGGCGCGGTTCACCGAGCTCGCCGCGCAGCGGTGGAACGTCCTGCTCGAGGCCGCGCCCACCGCGCCGCCCGAGCAGCGCGCGGACGGCACGATCGTCCTGCACTCCCACCAGGGCTCGATCGAGGGCGACGCGCTGCTCGTGGCCACCGGGCGCATCCCCAACTCGGACCGCCTCGACGCCGCCGCGGGCGGGCTCGCGCTGCACCCCGACGGCCGGATCGTCGTCGACGAGCAGCAGCGCACCACCGCCCCGGGCGTGTGGGCGCTCGGCGACGTGAGCTCGGAGTTCCAGCTCAAGCACGTCGCCAACCACGAGGCCGCCGTGGTGCGGCACAACCTGCTCCACCCCGACGAGCCGCGGGCGACGAACAACGCCCACGTGCCGTCGGCGGTGTTCACCGACCCGCAGATCGCCTCGATCGGGCTGCGCGAGCAGGACTGCCGCGACCGCGGCATCCCCTACGTCTGCAAGACCCAGCGCTACGGCGACGTCGCCTTCGGGTGGGCGATGGAGGACACCACCGGTGTCGTCAAGATCGTCGCCTCGCCCGACGGGACGCTGCTCGGCGCCCACCTCATGGGCCCCGAGGCGTCCTCGCTGGTGCAGCCGCTCATCCAGGCGATCACGTTCGGCCTCGACGCACGGACGATGGCCGAGAAGCAGTACTGGATCCACCCGGCGCTGCCCGAGGTGATCGAGAACGCGCTGCTCGGGCTCGCGCTCGACCCCGAGAACTGGTGACCACCCGGTCCCCCTATTCGGTGCGACGGAACCGCCACACCGCCAGCGCCAGCAGGATCACGCACGACGCCACGGTGATCAGGATCTGCACGCTCACCGGCACGTGCCAGCTCCCCCAGACGATCCCCGGGTCGAACCGGGCGCGGGTGGCGGCGTCGACGTCGAGGTGGTCGAACACCACCGAGCGCAGCGGCTCGACGGCGTAGGTCATCGGGTTGACGTGGGTCAGCACCGTGAGCCACGTCGGGAGCCCCGAGAGCGGGAAGAGCGCGCCGGACAGGAACATCAGCGGCGTGATCACGAGCTGGACCAGCGGCATCGCCGTCTGGACCTGGCGCACGCGGGCGGCCAGCACGAGGCCGAGCGAGGTGATCATGAAGCCCATGAGGAAGATCAGGCCGATCATCGCCAGGAGCATCAGCGGGTCGTAGGGCACGCCGACGAGCCCGGCCAGCGCGAGCAGCACGAGGCACTGCAGGGTCGCCACGGACGCGCCGCCGAGGGCCTTGCCGACGAGGATCGACGCCGTCGACACCGGCGCGACGAGCATCTCGCGCAGGAACCCGAACTCGCGGTCCCAGACGATCGAGATGCCCGCGAACGCGGCGGTGAACAGCACCGAGATCGCCATGACCCCGGGGAACAGGAACGTCGTGAACCCCACGGTGCCGCCGGCGCTGCTGTTCAGGAGCGAGCCGAGGCCGGTGCCGAGCACGAACAGGAACAGCAGCGGCTGGGCCAGCGAGGACAGGATCCGCGACCGGTCCTTGACGAACCGGATCATCTCGCGCTGCCAGACCACGGTCGCGGCGCGGGTCTCGGTGACGAGGCTGCTCTGCGGGATGTGCAGGGCCTCGGGTCGCACGGTGGTGGTCATCAGCGCCTCATCCGCATCGCCATCGGGTGCATGCTCGGGCCCGCCTCGGCGTCCCGGATCGTCGAGCCCGTGTGGGCGAGGAAGACGTCGTCGAGGCTGGGGCGGGTGACGGTGACCGAGCGGATGGCCACGCCGTGGCCGCCGAGACGGTCGAAGAGCCGGGGCACGAAGCCGGCGCCGTCGGGCACCGCGATCGTCACCGCCCCCTCGCGCACCGCCCCCTCGAGCCCGAGCTCGGTGCGCAGCGCCCGCAGGGCCGCCTCGTCGTCGTCGGTGGTGATCGAGACCCGGTCCGCGCCGACCTGCGCCTTGAGGGCGTCCGGGGTGTCGAGGGCGACGATCCGGCCCTCGTTCATGATCGCGATCCGGTCGCAGTGCTCGGCCTCGTCCATGTAATGGGTGGTGACGAAGACCGTGATCTCCTCACTGCGGTGCAGCTCGGCGACGTAGTCCCAGATCGTGCCGCGCGTCTGGGGGTCGAGCCCGATCGTCGGCTCGTCGAGGAAGAGCACCTGCGGCGAGTGCAACAGGCCGCGGGCGATCTCGAGGCGGCGCCGCATGCCGCCGGAGTAGGTGCGCACCTCGTCGCCGCGGCGGTCCCACAGGCCGACCATGCGCAGGACCTCCTCGCGGCGGGCGGGCGCGCGCCGGCGGTCGACCCCGTAGAGCTCCTGGTGGAAGCGAAGGTTCTGCTCGCCCGACATGGGGGCGTCCAGGGTCGGGTCCTGGAACACCAGGCCGATGCGCCGGCGCACCGCGGCGCGGTCCCGCACGACGTCGAGCCCGACGACCTCGGCGTGCCCGTCGGTCGGCTCGACGAGCGTGCAGAGGATGTTGATCGTGGTCGACTTGCCCGCGCCGTTTGGCCCGAGGAAGCCGAACGTCTCGCCGCGCGCCACCTCGAGGTCGATGCCGCGGACCGCCTCGACCGTCCCGTAGCGCTTCACCAGGCCGCGGACCGCGACCGCCGGTGTGTCCATCCCGTGCCCCTCCTCTAACGGTGTTAGAGACGCTACTCTGACACTGTTAGAGAGAGCAAGGAGCGTGCATGGCCCTCACCCGCGACGACGTCGTCGATGCCGCCGTGCGTCTCCTGGCCGAGGTCGGCCTCGAGGGGCTGTCCCTGCGCCGCCTCGCCCGCGAGCTGGGCGTGAGCGCGCCGACGCTCTACTGGCACGTCGCCGACAAGCGCACGCTGCTCGACCACGTCGCCGAGCGGCTGCTCGTCGACCAGTGGCACGTCACGCCGCCCGCGCCGGGCGAGGACTGGGCGGACTGGCTGCGCGAGCGCGCGACCCGCCAGTACAGGGCGCTGGTCACCCACCGGGACGCGGCGCTCGTCGTCGCCGGCAACCGGCCGACCGAGGCGGCGATGCCGGCCGTCGAGCAGGTGCTCGGCACCCTGGTCGGCGCGGGCTTCGCGCCGACGCAGGCGTTCGCGGCGATCCAGGCCGTCGGCAACCTCGTCATCGGCTCGGCGCTGGAGTACCAGGCCGAGCGGGAGCGCGACACGGCGGTGGACGCATCGGAAGGCACCGCGCACGACGCGGCGCGCTTCCCCCAGCACGCGGCGCTCACCGCCGTGCTCGCCGACCGCTCCGAGCACGGCGCCGACCACGAGGCGCTCTTCCGCCACGGCCTCGAGCTCATGATCGCGGGGCTGCGCGTCCAGCTCGGGGACGCGGTGGCACCCGCCTGACCTCAGTCGCGCTTGCGGTACTCCTCGCCGGGGATCGGGCGCGGGTTCTCCTGCGCCTCCTCCGCGTCGGCGTGCTCGGCCTCGGCCCGCTCGCGGTGCTCGGTCCCCGGCAGCGAGGTGTCGAGCTCGTCGGCCGCACGTCGGGCCTTGCGCTCGGCCTCGGGCAGCGAGTCCGCCGTCACGTCGGCGACCTCCTCGGCTGCGCGCTTACGCTCGACGGTCTCGGGGAGCGACGGCTCACCCTCCGTGCCGGACCGCCTGTGCTCCGCCATCGGGCCCCCTTCAGCGTCGTTGACCTCGTTACCGTCGGGTGCCGGGCGCACGGCGTCAAGCGCCCGGACGGTCTCAGATCTTCTCGGGCAGCCCCACGGATGTCGCAGCCGCGGCGGCGACCGCGTCGAAGTAGGCGTCACGATCGACGACGACGTTCTCGTACTGGCCGAACAGCTCGAACCCGACGGTGCCGTAGAGCTGGGTCCACGCCACCACCGCGGGCACCGACAGGGCCGGCGGCAGACCCGGCAGCACGTCCGCGCGCAGCACCTCGGGCCACGGTGCGACCCCCGACGGATCGCCGTGCTCGACGACGATCGCGGCGAGGACGACGCCGACGCGCCCGGCCGCCGGGATGGTCTCGACGGGCGCGGCGTAGCCGGGCACCGGCGAGCCGTAGATCAGCGCGTACTCGGCGGGGTGCTCGTGGGCCCACGCCCGCACGGCCCGCCACACCGCGCGCCACTGCTCGCGCGCCGGCGCCTCCGGGTCGCGCGCGGCCTCCGCCCGCTCCCCCACGGCGTCGTAGGCCTCGACGATCAGGCGGGTCAGCAGCTCGTCGCGGCTCGCCACGTAGCGGTAGACCGCCGAGGACACCATGCCGACCTCGCGCGCCACCGACCGCAGCGAGAGCGCCGCCGCGCCGTGCTCGGCGAGCTGGCGGCGCGCCTCGTCGAGGATCGCGCGGGAGGTCTCGGCGCGCGCCCGCGCGCGGGTTCCGGGAGGCACGACGAGCATCCTGCCACAAAGCGAGAGCAGTGCTCTTGACAGGCCGGGGCGACGGGAGAACACTCGACAGCAATCGAGAGCACCGCTCTCCGAACAAGCCAGGAGCACCGCCATGACGACCCACTACCAGGCCCCCGGACGCCTCACCCGCCGCGTGATGAACCCGCTCGTCGCGGGCCTGACCCGCCTCGGCCTGCCGCTGGCCGGCTCCGCCGTGCTCGGCGTCCGCGGCCGCACGAGCGGCGAGATCCGCACGACGCCGGTCAACCCGCTGACCCTCGACGGCCGCCGCTACCTCGTCGCCGCGCGCGGCGAGACCCAGTGGGTCCGCAACATCCGCGTCGCCGGCGAGGGCGAGCTGACGGTCGGCCGGCGCACCGAGACGGTCCGCGCGGTGGAGCTCGGGACGGCGGCCGAGAAGATCCCGGTCCTGCGCGCCTACCTGCGCGCCTGGGCCTGGGAGGTCGGCGCATTCTTCGAGGGCGTCGGCGCGGACGCGAGCGACGAGGAGATCGCGGCGATCGCCGACCGCCACCCGGTCTTCGCGATCACGACGGCGTGAGGCCGGACTACCGGCCGGTATCGTGCGGCCATGTCCGGTGATCGTGAACATGAGCTGGTCCTGTTCGGCGCGACGAGCTTCGTCGGGGAGCTGACGGCCGACTACCTGGCCCGCCACGCCCCGGCCGGCACCCGGATCGCGCTGGCCGGACGCTCGCGCGAGCGCCTGGAGAAGGTCCGCGACCGGCTGCCCGCGCCCGGCTCCGACTGGCCCCTCGTCGTCGCCGACACCGCCGACACCGCCGCGCTCGCGCGGATGGCCGCGTCCACCGACGCGCTCGTGACCACGGTCGGCCCCTACGCCAAGTACGGCCTGCCGGTGGTCGAGGCGTGCGCCGCGGCCGGCACGCACTACGCCGACCTCACCGGCGAGGTCCAGTTCGCCCGCGAGGCCATCGACCGCTACGACGACGCCGCCCGCGCGAGCGGCGCGCGGATCGTGCACTCCTGCGGCTACGACTCGATCCCCTCCGACCTCGCGGTCCTCCTACTGCACAGCCGGGTCCAGGCCGACGGCGAGGGCGAGCTCACCGACGTCACCGCGATCGTCCGGGTCCGCGGCGGCGTCTCCGGCGGCACGATCGACTCGATGAAGGGGCTCGCCGACGGCGCGAAGGCCGACCGGTCGCTGTTCAAGCTCATGCGCGACCCGTTCGGCCTCTCCCCCGAGCGCGACGCCGAGCCCGACACCCGCCAGCCCAGCGACAACCCGGCACCGCACCGGGTCGACGGCCGCTGGGTCGCGCCGTTCGTCATGGCCTCGTACAACACCCGCATCGTGCGGCGGTCCAACGCGATCGCGGGCTACGCCTACGGCAAGGGCCTGCGCTACGGCGAGGTGATGGGCGCCGGGAGCGGCCCGGTCGGCGCCGTCACCGCCGGCGCGATCACCGCGGGGCTCGGCGGGCTGCTCGCCGGGCTGTCGACCCCGGGCGTGCGCCAGGTCCTCGACCGCGTGCTGCCCAAGCCCGGCGAGGGCCCGAGCGAGAAGACCCGCGAGAACGGGTGGTTCCGCCACGACATCGAGGCGACCACCACCACCGGCGCCCGCTACACCGCGCGCGTCTCCGGCTCGGGCGACCCGGGTTACGCCGCCACCGCGGTGATGCTCGGCGAGAGCGGCCTGTGCCTGGCCCTCGACGGCGAGCGCCTGCCCGCGCGGACCGGCTCGCTCACCCCCGCCACGGCCATGGGCCCGGCGCTGGTCGAGCGGCTGCGCACCGCCGGGCACGTCTACGACGTCGCGCGCGCCTGACCGATCGTCGTCTGGATGGCCGGCAGTCCCGCCGGCGCGCCGTCGGTGATCAGCCGCTCCAGCGCGTCGGTGTCGAGGTTCTTCTCGACGAGGTCGCCGAGCAGGTCGAGCTGGGCGGCGCGGACGGCCGCGTAGGACGTGTCGGGCGCGGGGGTGAAGTCCCGGCCCGCGGCCGCCGCCGCCCGGCCGAGCAGACGCCGGCGCAGGGCGTCGTTCTCGAGCAGCCCGTGGGCGTGGGTGCCGAGCACGTGCCCGGCGTCGACCCCCTCCGGCGTCCCGCCGGCGAGGGTGACCAGGGGCGCTCCCGCGCCGCGCAGCTCGCGGCCGTGGTGGATCTCGTAGAACGCCACCGGCTCGCCGAGCGCGGTGCCGGTCGGCGTGCCGAGGTGCTTGGCGACGTCGAAGGTCACCTCGACGTCGAGCAGGCCCAGCCCGTCGACGGTGCCGGGCGTGGCCTCGACGCCGTGCGGGTCGTGGATGCGCCGGCCGAGCATCTGGTAGCCGCCGCAGACGCCGAGCACCGGCTTGCCCGCGCGCGCGTGCGCCGTCACGGCGTCGGCGAGCCCCGTCGAGCGCAGCCACACGAGGTCGGCGACCGTCGTCTTCGAGCCGGGCAGGACGACGAGGTCGGCGTCGGCGAGGCGCGACGGCTCGGTCACCCAGCGCACGGCGACCCCGGGCTCGCTGGAGAGCGCGTCGACGTCGGTGCCGTTGGAGACCCGGGGCAGGCGCACGACCGCGACCCGCAGCCAGTCCCGCCCGTGCGGCGGCGCCGGGCGCCCGACGACGCCGTCGGCGACGTGACCGAGGGAGTCCTCGGCGTCGATCCAGAGCTCGGGGCTCCACGGCAGCACGCCGAGGGTGGGCCGGCCGGTCAGCGCGCGCAGCTGGTCGAGCCCGGGGGCGAGCAGCGCGGGGTCGCCGCGGAACTTGTTGACGATCCAGCCGGCGACGAGGGCCTGGTCGGCCGGCTCGAGGACCGCGAGCGTGCCGAACAGGTGGGCGAGCACGCCGCCGCGGTCGATGTCGCCGACGACGACCACGGGCAGGTCGGCGGCGCGGGCGAGGCCCATGTTGGCGATGTCGGTGGCCCGCAGGTTGATCTCCGCGGGCGACCCGGCGCCCTCGCAGATCACCACGTCGTGGGCGGCGCGCAGCTCGGCGAGGGTGTCGACCACGACCTCGAGCAGCGCGGCCTTGCGCTCGCGGTAGCTCGCCGCCGACACCGTCCCGTCGACGACGCCGCGCACCACCACCTGCGAGCTGCGGTCGGTGCCCGGCTTGAGCAGCACCGGGTTGAACAGCACGCTCGGCGCGAGCCCGCACGCGGCGGCCTGCAGCGCCTGCGCGCGCCCGATCTCGCCGCCGTCGCCGGTGACGACGCTGTTGTTGGACATGTTCTGCGCCTTGAACGGCGCCACGTCGACGCCGCGGCGGTGCAGCCAGCGGCAGATCCCGGCGACCAGGACGCTCTTGCCCGCGTCGGACGTGGTGCCGGCGACGAGCAGCGTGCCCGTCGTCCTGGTCCGGCTCCGCTGCGCTCCGCGTCCCGTCACCAGTCCGGCAGTCCGGCCAGCCCGGGCAGGCCGTCGAGGGAGTGCTGGTTCTTCTCGGTGCGGTAGTTCCGCAGCCACTCCGGGCTGCGCCGCTCGGCCCACGAGTCCAGCAGCTCGCGGTCGCCCTCGAGCTCCATGCGCGGCACCGCGTAGCCGCACGCGTCGGCGACGCGGGTGACGTCGACGGTGATCACGCCGCGGGCCTCGGTACGCCGCGACGCCAGCCCCATGACGAACGGCGCGAGCGCGTCGTCGAACCCGGGCTCGCCGTGCGTCACCACCCGGCCGCGCCCGTGCAGGCGCACGACGTTCGGCGTGCCGTCGAACGAGCAGAACATCACGCAGACGCGGCCGTTCTCGCGCAGGTGGGCGATCGTTTCGACGCCGCTCGCGGTCATGTCGACGTAGGCGAACGTGTGGTCGTCGAGGACGCCGAACGTGCCGCGCAGGCCCTTCGGCGAGACGTTGACCAGCCCGTCGCCCGACAGCGGCGCGGTGCCCACGAAGAACACCGGCTGCTCGCCGATCCAGCGTGCCAGGCGGGGCTCGATGCGCTCGTAGACCTTCGCCACGCCCGCCAGTCTTTCAGGCGACGCCCAGCTCGACATCCAGGAGCACGCCGCGGTCGCGGTCGTCGTCCACCGCCTTCGGGATCGCCGAGAGGTCGCGCGCGGTCAGCGCCACGGTCCGCTCCCCCGTCGCCTCCTCGCGCACGGTCTCGGTGAGCAGCCGCACGCGGTGGATCCGGCCGGTGGTCTCGAGGCCGTCGAGGGGGTCGACGACCAGCTCGCCCCGCAGCCGCACCGGCCCGTCCACCCGGTGCGGGGCGTCCCAGACCGCGCGGAACCCGTCGCCGTTGAGCTCGACGGTGCCCTCGCCCCGCGGGTCCGCGTGCGCCTCGACCACGTCGGACCAGCCCGCGGGGCGCGGGAGGCGCTCGGCGCCGGCGGTGTGCTCGACGAACCGCAGCCGCCAGGTACGGACCTGGCGGATCGACGCGAGCGGGCACGCGCGGGCCGTGATCACCGCGGCGGGCAGCAGGATCGGCAGGGAGCGCACGTCACCACCTTGAACGAGGAGGCACGACGGCGCTCAGCGGTGCCGGTTGGGTCGCCGCGCGAGGTCCTCGAACCCGGGACACTCGACGACCTCCACCCCGGCGGCCTCGAGCCGGGCGGCGCCCGACGGCGTGCCGACGAACAGCGGGGGCTCGCGCCAGGCCATGACCACCCGGCCGATGCCGGCGTCGAGGATGTGCTGGGCGCAGGTCACGGGCCGCGACGCCCGCTGCCCGCACGGCTCGAGCGAGGTGTAGATCGTGGCGCCGGGCAGGCGGGGGTCGGCGCGGTCGACGTCGCGCAGGGCGACCTCCTCGGCGTGGTCGAGGACGTCGTCGCGGCGGCTGTGCCCGGTCGCGAGCACCGTGCCGTCGGCGGCCACCACGACGCAGCCCACCGAGAACGCCGACGGCGAGGGCGGGCAGCGCTCGGCGAGCGAGCAGGCCTCCCCCAGCCAGCGGGCGTCGGCGTCGCCGAAGCGGTAGCGCAGCAGGACGTCGGGCCCGACGGTGCGGGCCTCGACGAGGTGCGCCTCGTCCGGCGCCCCGGTGAAGCGCGGGCCGTCGCCGACGAGGCGCGGGGCCACCGCCAGCTGCAGCTCGTCGACCACCCCGGCGCCGAGGAACTCCCGGTGCACGCCCGCCCCGCCCTCGACCATGAGGCGCACGACGCCGTGGCCCGCGAGGTGGTCGAGCACCTCGTGCGGCGTGCCCGCGAGCACGACGGTGTCGGCGACGTCGCGGCCCTCGGTGAGCACGCGCGCGCCGGGGTCGACGGCCTGCGAGGACAGCACCACGCGCAGCGGCGAGGGCCCGAGGCCACGCTCGACCCGGTCGGCGCGCCGGTCCGGCGAGCGCACGAGCAGGCGCGGGTCGTCGGCGCGCACGGTGCCCGCGCCGACGAGGATCGCGTCCACGCTGGCGCGCTCGGCGTCGACGCGGTCGAGGTCGGCGGGCCCGGACAGCACGAGCCGCTGCGGCGAGGCGTCGTCGAGGAACCCGTCGATCGACACCGCCGCCGACGCGAGCACGTGCGGCCGCTTCATGCGCTCACGGCAGTGTGAGGATCTCGCTGCCGGTGTCGGTGACGAGGATCGTGTGCTCGAACTGGGCGGTGTGCGACTTGTCCTTCGTCGTCACCGTCCACCCGTCGTCCCAGACGTCGTAGTCGATCTCGCCGCGGGTGATCATCGGCTCGATCGTGAAGGTCATGCCGGTCTCGAGCATCTCGTGCCGCGAGGGGTCGTCGTAGTGCACGACGACGAGCCCCGAGTGGAACGCCCGGCCGATGCCGTGGCCGGTGAAGTCGCGGACGACGCCGTAGCCGAAGCGGTTGGCGTACGACTCGATGACGCGCCCGACGACGTTCAGCTCGCGGCCCGGCTTCACCGCCCGGATCGCGCGCATCGTGGCCTCATGGGTGCGCTCGACGAGCAGGCGGTCCTCGTCGTCGACGTCGCCGGCGAGGAACGTCGCGTTCGTGTCGCCGTGCACGCCGCCGATGAAGGCGGTGACGTCGATGTTCACGATGTCCCCGTCCTCGATCACCGTCGAGTCGGGGATGCCGTGGCAGATGACCTCGTTGAGCGAGACGCAGCAGGACTTCGGGAAGCCCCGGTACTCCAGCGTCGAGGGGTACGCGTCGTGGTCGAGCAGGAACTCGTGCACCACGCGGTCGACGTCGTCGGTGGTGGCGCCGGGCTTCACGGCCTCGCCGCCCGCCTGCAGGGCCTGCGCGGCGATCCGCGACGCGACCCGCATCGCCTCGATCACCTCCGGCGGCTGCACCCAGGGGTCGGTGCTGCGCGCGGGGGCGGGCTTGCCCACGTACTCGGGGCGGGGGATGTGCGGTGGCACCGGGCGCAGCGGCGTCTGCTCCCCGGGCCGCAGCGGAGCGCGAACCGGCATGCCCCCAGCGTAGGCGTCCCCGCGAGTGCTCTGCCCCAGGGCTACATACGAGCATCCTGCCCCATAACGAAACGATATATTCCCTCGAGTTCGTCGGGGTTCGTCAAGAACCACTCGGAGGTCGCGACGGAATCAAGGGCATGACCACGAAGAAGCAGGATTCCGTGAAGAACGCGCTCGAGGACCGCAGCGTTCTCGTGTCGGATCACGAGAGGGACCCTCGGAGACTCGGGCAAGGCCGTCCGGTGAGTCTCCATCCTCTTGTCCAACTGACCGGTCGTCATACCGATCTTGATCGGCCAGCGGCTCTCCCCTCGCGACTCAGCAGCGGCACGATAGACATCAAGGTAGAAAGTGTAGACGAGATGGGGGCCGTTCCCGATATCCCTCTCGATACTGGTGCGCGGAGCTGCTACTTCCTCGAGCTCGCCGAACGCGCTCTCGCTCGTGTCCTGCTGCAGTGCGCCGACGGACTCCTCGTCGTCGCGCTCCCCGGCACCGTTCTCTGCAAGCACCCAGACCCCGTGCGCACCGCTCGGCCTGACAACTTCTTGCTTGGTCAGGTCGGACAGAGCTTTCTTCACTGACGCCGTCAGATTGGAAGTGAAGCGTCGTCCACTGACGGACAGCCACTCACGCTCAGCGGCCTCGATAAATGCGCCTCGCTTGCTCGGGCCGTTCACCTCCAAGTACTCGACGATGAACTGGCCGAGGTGCCTCGGCGTGGGCTCGGCACTGAGCGCGGCAAGCTGGGCGAAATCCATGAGAGAATTCTCCCACAAGACACCGACAACGTTGTCACCTTCGAGTCGCGAGGCCTCTCGTCAAATTCACGAGGTGGAACAGGCCTCGCCAGCCGAGCACCAGCACGCCCAGCGAGATCGTCGCCACGACGGCGAACGAGAGCGGCAGGCGGCCCGTGGACGCCGCGCGCAGCACGAGGCCGACGACGGCGGCCCCCGCCCACACGGCGAGCCCGGAGCGCCAGGACAGCGGGTCGCGCCACGTCCGGGCGGCGAGCGTGCCGACCGCCGCACCGGCGACGAACGGCGCCGCGGTCAGCAGCGTGCCGGCGAGGTCCTCGGCGTGGCTCGCCCGCCCCAGCGCGGCGAACGCCACGACGGCCACGGCGTCGAGCGCCAGCCAGCCGGCGCCTCGCCGCACCGGTGCGATCGTCGTCAAAACAGCACCGTCGCGAACGACCCGACCTGCTCGAACCCGATGCGCTCGTACGCGCGCCGGGCCGGGGTGTTGAACGCGTTGACGTAGAGGCTCGCGACGCGGCGGGCGCGCACGAGGTGACCGACGACGGCCGCGGTGCCCGCCTGGCCGAGGCCGCGTCCGCGCCAGTCGGGGTGCACCCACACGCCCTGGATCTGGCCCACGCGCGAGGACAGCGCACCGATCTCGGCCTTGAACACGACCTCGCCCTGCTCGAAGCGCACGAAGGCCCGGCCCGCGCCGATCAGCTCGGCGACGCGGGCGCGGTAGCCGGCGCCGCCGTCACCGAGGCGCGGGTCGACACCGACCTCCTCGAGGAACATGGCGATGGCCGCGGGCAGGTAGCGCTCCAGCTCGTCGGGACGCGCCTGGCGCACCGCCGGGTCGGGCACCACCGACGGCGCCACGGCGGTGGCCATCAGCGGCTGGTCGGGCCGGACCTCGCGGGCGGCGTCCCAGTGGTCGCTGAGCTCGTCCCACAGCGGGAGCACGAGCTCGCGGCGCCCGACGAGCGACGAGCAGTTGCGGCGCTGGCGCCGGGCGCGCTCGGCGAAGTGACGCACCTCGGTGCGGTCGCCGCGCAGCGGCACGAGGTTGGCCCCGGAGAAGCACAGACCGTCGAGACGCCCCCCGACGCCCCAGAGCTCACCGCCCAGACGCCAGGGCTCGACCCCGACGGTCTCGACCCGGGACGCCACCATGCACGTGGCGACGGGGTCGGCGTCGAGGGCGCTTCGCACCTTCGACCGGTCCCGGTCGTCGAGCAGCCGCGCACCGGCGGTACGGAGCACCCGTCCAGCCTGCCACGTCGGGGGACGGAACTCCCAGTGGAGTCCCCCGGAACACCCGTGTGTCGCTACACGAGCGCGGGACGTTCGTAGGCGGCGCCGAGGACGTGGTGGTCGAGGAACGCCCACACCGTCCGGTACCAGAGCTTGGCGTCACCCGGCTGGAGCACCCAGTGGTTCTCGTCGGGGAAGTAGAGGAACTGGGACTCGACGCCGCTGCGCTGCAGGTCGTACCAGAGCCGCAGGCCCTCGGAGATCGGGACGCGGTAGTCCTTGTCGCCGTGGATCACCAGGGTCGGCGTGGTGATCGCCTTGATGTGCCGGTGCGGGGAGTGGGCGTCGTAGCGGTCGCGCTCGTCGAGCGGGTCGCCCCACTCGCGGCGCCAGTGGAACGACGCGTCGGTGGTGCCGACGAAGCCGTCGAGGTGCCAGATGCTGGCGTGGGTGACGATCGCGGCGAAGCGGTCGGTGTGCCCGGCGATCCAGTTGGCCATGTAGCCGCCGAACGAGCCGCCCATCGCCGCCACGCGGGTGGCGTCGACGTCGTCGCGGGCCAGCGTCGCGTCGGTGGCGGTCATGAGGTCGGTGTAGGGCAGGTCGCCCCACGCCCCGGTGGCCGGGTCGAGGAACTCCTGGCCGTACCCGGTGGACAGGCGCGGGTCGGGCAGCAGGACCGCCCAGCCGCGCGCGGCCATCAGCCACGGGTTCCAGCGCCACGACCACGCGTTCCAGCTCGACAGCGGCCCGCCGTGGATCCACAGCACGAGCGGCGCCGATGTCGCCGCCGACGCCCCGCCGGGCAGGACGAGCCACGAGCGCAGCGGCGTGCCGTCGGCGGCGGTCGCGTGGACCTCGGTGAGGGTGCCGGGCAGGGGGTCGATCGTCGTGACGCCGCGCAGCGCGACCGGCTGCTGGTCGGCGGCGGCGGGGTCGAGCCGGACGGGCGTCGGCGGCGCGTCGACCGCCGAGCGCAGCGCGTAGAGCGCGGAGCCGTCGGCCGCGGCCACGACGTCGGTGTAGGTGCCGGTGGCCGTCAGGCGCGTCACCGACCCGTCGGTGATCGACACCCGGAGCACCGGCCCGTGCCCGAGCTCGTCGACGACGACGTAGACGACGTCGCCGGCGGGTGCCCCGGTGACGCCGCGGACCTGCCAGGCCTCCTCGGGCAGGACGTCGCGCTCGGCACCGTCGACCAGCGACCGGGCCTTGAGCGTGTGCGCCATGCCGCGCCCCGGGCGGGGGTGGCGCTCGCGAACCCACAGCAGCCAGCGGCCGTCGGGGGTGATCGTCGGGGCCTCGTGGTCGGCGCCCGGCTCGTCGCCGACGACGACCGTGCCCGCACCGTCGTCACCGTCGGTGTGCAGCTCGAGGCGACGCCGCCAGGACGCCGGGTCGGCGGGGTCCGGGACGTCGACGACCACCGCGACCGTCCGCCCGTCCGGGCTGATCGCGCTGCCGCCGAGGCGCTCGTCCCGGCCCGGGGCGACGTGCTCGGGCTCGCCGTAGCCGGCGTCGGGGTCCGCGGGATCCGGCGGGGCGCAGCGCTGCAGGTGCGCGCGGCCCGGCCCGAGGTCGTGGTCCCAGAACCGCACGGGGAACTCGGTGTGCAGGCGCGCCGACACCCCCGCGGTCTCGCGGGCCTCGCGCTGCTCCTCGGCGTCGCCGACCACCGGCTTCGGCGTGACCAGGGCGAGCGTGCCGGCGTCGCGGGCGACCGCGAAGCCGCTGACGCCGCCCGGGCGCTCGGCCACCGGGCGCGCCTCTCCCCCGCCGGCGGGCAGCAGCCACAGGCCGGTGCGGTCCTCGGTCGGCTTCTCGGCGGCGGGGTCGGCGCGCCGTGAGGTGAACAGGAGGTCGCCGTCGGGGGTGAACGCGGCCGACGACTCGCCGGTCGACGAGCGGGTCAGCCGTCGCGGGGCGCGCTCGCCGGCCGGGTCGAGCTCCCACAGCGAGGTGCCGTACTTCTTCCCGTCGGCCGCGAGCTCGGAGACCGTCGAGACGAGCCGCGACCCGTCCGGGGAGAGCGCGAGTCCGGCGCAGCGGCGGGTGGCGGCGAAGGCGTCGAGATCGTCGAACGTGCTCACGCGCCCATCCGACCACGGCACCGCGCCGCCGTGCAGCGCACCTAGCCGACGCTCACCGTCGGGGCGCCGCCGGCCTGGCCGCCCGAGAGCTCGCCCTCGCCGGCCTCCTCGGCGAGCCGCATGGCCTCGTCGATGAGCGTCTCGACGATCTGGGCCTCGGGCACGGTCTTGATGACCTCGCCCTTGACGAAGATCTGACCCTTGCCGTTGCCGGAGGCCACGCCGAGGTCGGCGTCGCGGGCCTCGCCGGGGCCGTTGACGACGCAGCCCATGACGGCGACGCGCAGCGGCACCTCCATGCCCTCGAGGCCTGCGGTGACCTCGTCGGCGAGCTTGTAGACGTCGACCTGCGCGCGCCCGCAGGACGGGCAGGAGACGATCTCGAGCTTGCGGGGGCGGAGGTTCATCGACTCGAGGATCGACAGCCCGACGCGGACCTCCTCGATCGGCGGCGCCGAGAGCGACACGCGGATGGTGTCGCCGATGCCCTTGGCGAGCAGCGCGCCGAACGCCGTGGCGCTCTTGATGGTGCCCTGGAAGGTCGGCCCGGCCTCGGTGACGCCGAGGTGCAGCGGGTAGTCGCACTGCTCGGCGAGCAGCTCGTAGGCGCGCACCATCGTCACGGGGTCGTGGTGCTTCACCGAGATCTTGATGTCGTGGAAGTCGTGCTCGGAGAAGAGCGAGGCCTCCCACAGGGCCGACTCGACCAGCGCCTCGGGCGTGGCCTTGCCGTACTTGGCGAAGATGCCGGGCTCGAGCGAGCCGGCGTTGACCCCGATGCGGATCGGCGTGCCGGCGTCCTTCGCGGCCTTCGCGATCTCGCCGACCTTGTCGTCGAACTTCTTGATGTTGCCGGGGTTGACGCGCACCGCGGCGCACCCGGCGTCGATCGCGGCGAACACGTACTTCGGCTGGAAGTGGATGTCGGCGATCACCGGGATCTGCGACTTCTTCGCGATCGCCGGCAGCGCCTCGGCGTCGTCGGCCGACGGGCACGCCACGCGCACGATGTCGCAGCCCGCCGCGGTGAGCTCGGCGATCTGCTGCAGGGTCGCGTTGACGTCGGCGGTCAGGGTGGTGGTCATCGACTGCACCGACACCCGGTGGTCGCTGCCGACACCGACCCCGCCGACGTCCAGCTGGCGGGTCTTGCGGCGCGGGGCGAGCACGGGCAGGGCTTCGGGCAGGCCGAGGTCGACGGTCATCTCTCTCCTCGACGAAGTGGACCAGTCGTCATCCAGTCTCCCCCACATCCACCGGCCCCGCCGGTGGCGAGGCTTACAGCCCCAGATCGATGGGGTTGACGATGTCCGCCACGATCACCAGCAGGCCGTACGCCATGATCAGCGCGGCGAAGCCGACCCCGATGGGCATGAGGCGGGCCAGGTCGACCGGCCCGGGGTCCGGACGGCCGCGGAGGCGGGCGATCCGCTTCTTGACCGCCTCCCACAGCGCCGGGAGCACGTGACCGCCGTCCAGGGGCAGGATCGGCAGCAGGTTGAGCAGGAACAACGACAGGTTCACCGCGGCGAGCAGGTTCAGGAAGATCGAGATCTCCACCGACGCCGGGCGCTCCTGCTGGAGCACCTGACCGCCCATCACCGAGACACCGACGAGGCTGACCGGGCCGTTGGCCTCGCGCTCCTCGCCGAGGAACACGGCGCCGAAGAGCGCCGGCACCTTCTCCGGCAGGCGCGCGATCGCGTAGACCGAGCCCTCGAGCATCTTGCCCATCCGGTCGGTGACCTGCCCCACGCTCTGCGCCATCACCGGCTCGATCGGCGTCAGGCCGAGGAACGAGGCGGTGACGTAGCGGGGGTCCTCGCCCAGCGGGGTGTCCAGGTCGGCGACCTGGTTCTCGATGAGCGTCGGGTAGAGCGTGAGCTGCTGCCCGCCGCGCTCGACGACCACCGGGACGGTGCCGCGCGCGTCGCGGATGGCGCGCTGCAGGCTCTCCCAGTCCGGGTAGGTCCGGCCGTCGAAGGACACGATGCGGTCGCCCGCCCGGAACCCCGCCTGCGCGGCCGGCGTCGGCACCGCGCCGGGCGGGCAGCCGGGTCCGGTCTGCGTCGCCGGCACCACGCACTCGCTGACCGCGGAGACCACCGGCTGGGCGGTCGGCACCCCGAAGCCCATGAGGACGATCGCGAACAGGACCACCGCGAGGATCAGGTTCATGAACGGACCCGCCAGCATGACGATGATCCGCTTCCACGGCTTGCGGGTCCAGAACTGGCGGTCCTCGTCGCCGGGCTCGAAGTCGCGGACCGAGTCGGCGCGGACGTCGTCGACCATGCCCTGGAACGGGCCGGACCGGCGGCTGCGCCCGACGAGCTCCCCGGCCGCGGGCGGCACCATCCCGATCATGCGGATGTAGCCGCCGAGCGGGATCGCCTTGATCCCGAAGCGCGTCTCGCCCTTCTTCACCGACAGCACCGTCGGGCCGAAGCCGACCATGAACTCGGGCACGCGGATGCCGAACAGGCGCGCGGTGGAGTAGTGGCCGAGCTCGTGCCAGGCGATGGAGAGCAGGAGCCCCAGCGCGAAGAGGACGATCCCCAGGACGAGCATCACGGCGGCACACGGTAGTCGCGGGGACGGTGTGCCCGGTGTGGGGGCTCGCAGCTGGCTCGGCCCCCGGCCTCAGACGGTGACGCCCAGCCGCTCCCCCGCCCGGCGCCGCGCCCACTGCTCGGCGGCGTGCACGTCGTCGACGTCGCGCGGGTCGCGGGCCCACTCCCCCGCGTCGTCCAGGACCGCGGCGAGGGTCTCGTCGATCCCGGTCCACGCGCAGCGCCCGGCGAGGAACGCGGCGACGGCCTCCTCGTTGGCGGCGTTGTAGACGGCGGGCAGGCAGCCGCCCGCCGACCCCGCGGACCGCGCGAGCTCGAGCGCCGGGAACGCCGCGGTGTCGACGGGCTCGAAGGTCCAGCTCGTCGGGTCGGCGAAGGTCTCGGGCCTGCTCGCGCCGGCCAGGCGCTCGGGCCACGCCAGCGCCAGGGCGATCGGCATGTGCATGTCCGGCGGGCTGACCTGCGCGATCGTGGCGCCGTCCACGAAGGTCACCATCGAGTGGATCATCGACTGCGGGTGCACGACCACGTCGATGCGCTCGTACGGGATCCCGAACAGCAGGTGCGCCTCGATCAGCTCGAGACCCTTGTTGACCAGCGTCGACGAGTTCAGCGTCACGACCGGGCCCATCGCCCACGTCGGGTGCGCGAGGGCCTGCTCGACGGTGACGCCGGCCAGCTCGTCGCGGGGACGCCCGCGGAACGGGCCGCCGGACGCCGTGAGCACCAGGCGGTCGACCTCCTCGGGGCGCCCGCCGCGCAGGCTCTGGGCCAGCGCGGAGTGCTCCGAGTCGACCGGGACGATCTGGCCGGGCGTCGCCGCGCGCGTCACCAGCGGCCCGCCCGCCACCAGCGACTCCTTGTTGGCCAGCGCCAGCGTCGAGCCCGCGGCCAGCGCCGCCAGCGTCGGCGCGAGGCCCCGCGAGCCGTCCATGGCGTTGAGCACCACGTCCGCGCCCGACGCCGCCAGGTCGGCCGCCGCCTGCGGGCCGGCGAGGACCTCGGCGGCGGTGAGCGCGGCGAGGTCCGGCGCGGCCGCGGGGTCGGCGACCGCGACCGTCGGCACCCCGAACTCGGCGGCCTGTGCGGCGAGCAGGTCGGGGCGTCCGCCGCCCGCGGCGAGGCCCGTCACGACGAAGCGGTCGGGGTGGGCGCGGACGATGTCGAGGGCCTGGGTGCCGATCGAGCCGGTGGACCCGAGGAGGACGAGACGTCGTGGGGTCGGGGGCGGGCTCGAAGGTGTGCTCATCGCGGCTCATCATCACGGGCGGCTACGGCGCGCGGTAGGTGGGCGCGCGGTAGGTTGGGCGCGCCCCTGGCCCCCACCGCGAAGCAGGAGACCTCCGTGGCCACCAACAGCCCCGCTCGGCAGGAGCACGGCGGTGACACCGGTGGGGAGATCGCCCACCACGACAGCCACCTCCCCGCTCCCGTGGTGGTCAAGGGGATCTCCTCGGACGACGAGCCCTCGGTCGCGTGGGGCTGGCACGCCCACTACCCGAAGGTCGCGCGCCTGTCCGGGTTCGTGGTCGCCGCGGTCCTGCTGATCATGCTCTGGGGCAACCACGAGGGCCGCCAGGAGGAGATCTGGCTGGTGGGCCTGGCCATCGGCTTCTTCGCGCTCTCGCTCGGGGCGATCATCCGTTCACGGACGTCCTGGCGGCGGTGAGCGCTCCGCCGGCCCCGCCCACCGGATCGACCGAGCGGCGGGAACGGTCCTCGGCCCTGCGGCGCTGGCTCCTCGAGGGCCTCGTCGACCGGGGCTCGCAGTACTCCGGGCCCCACGCCCGCCCCGCACCGGAGCACCAGGGCAAGCCGTGGTGGCGCGTCATGTGCCTCACCGGCGTCGACTACTTCTCGACCCTGGGCTACCAGCCCGCGGTCGCCGTCGTCGCCGCCGGGCTGATCTCGCCGATCGCGACGCTCGTCCTCGTGGTGCTGACGCTCGCCGGCGCCCTGCCGATCTACCGGCGCGTGGCGCGCGAGAGCCCCCACGGCGAGGGCTCCGTGGCGATGCTCGAGCGGCTGCTGTCGTACTGGTGGTCGAAGCTGCTGGTGCTCGTGCTCCTCGGCTTCGCGGTCACCGACTTCCTCATCACGATCACCCTCTCCACCGCCGACGCGACCGCCCACGTCGTCGAGAACCCGCTGGTCGGCGGGGCGCTGCACGGGTGGGAGGTGCCGATCACCTGCGGGCTCGTGCTGCTGCTCGGCGTCGTGTTCCTCATGGGCTTCGCCGAGGCGATCGGCATCGCGGTGGTCGTCGTCGCGACGTTCCTGCTGCTCAACCTCGTGGTGGTCGCCGGCGCGCTCTACCGCGTCGCCACCGAGCCGGTGCGCATCGTCGACTGGGGCGACGCGCTGCTGACCCAGCACGGCAACCCGCTGATCGTGGTGGCGATCGCCCTGGTCGTGTTCCCCAAGCTGGCGCTGGGCCTGTCGGGCTTCGAGACCGGCGTCGCGGTGATGCCGCTGGTGCGGGGCAAGCCGGGCGACACCGAGAAGCACCCCGAGGGCCGCATCGCGGGGGCGCGCAAGCTGCTCACCACCGCCGCGCTGATCATGAGCGGTTTCCTCGTCACCTCGAGCTTCGTGACCACCCTGCTCATCCCGCTCGACCAGTTCGGCCCGGACGGGCAGGCCAACGGGCGGGCGCTCGCGTACCTCGCGCACGAGCAGTTCGGCCCGGTGCTGGGCACGGTCTACGACCTGTCGACGATCGTGATCCTGTGGTTCGCCGGGGCGTCGGCGATGGCGGGGCTGCTGAACCTGGTGCCGCGCTACCTGCCGCGCTACGGCATGGCGCCTAACTGGGCGCGCGCCGTGCGGCCGATGGTGCTGGTGTTCACGGCGCTCGGCATCCTCATCACGATCGTCTTCGACGCCAGCGTCGACGCCCAGAGCGGCGCGTACGCGACCGGCGTGCTCGTGCTGATCACGTCGGCGTCGATCTCGGTGACCCTCTCGGCGCGGCACAAGGGGCAGAAGGCGGCGACGATCGGCTTCGGGGCCATCGCGCTCGTCTTCGTCTACACCACGATCGCGAACATGATCGAGCGCCCGGAGGGCCTGCGGATCGGCCTGATGTTCGTGGCCGCGATCTTCGTGGTGTCGTTCGCGTCGCGGGCGCTGCGCAGCACCGAGCTGCGGATCACCGGCGTGCACCTCGACAAGACCGCCCGCCGGATCGTCCGCGAGGCCACCGAGTCCGACCCGCACGCGACGATCCGCCTGGTGGCCAACGAGCCGGACCGCCGCGACAAGCGCGAGTACGAGGAGAAGGACCTCGAGGAGCGCTACGACCACCACATCCCGTCCGGCGACGCGGTGGTGTTCGTCGAGATCACCGTCGACGACCCGTCGAACTTCGAGTCCGAGCTGCACGTCCTCGGCGAGGAGCGCCACGGCTACCGGATCCTGCGCGCGCGCAGCTCGACGGTGCCGAACGCGATCGCCGCGCTGCTGCTGCACCTGCGCGACCTCACCGATCGCGTGCCCCACGTCTACTTCGAGTGGGACGAGGGCAGTCCGGCCACCAACCTCGCCCGCTACCTGCTCTTCGGCGTCGGCGAGGTCGCGCCGGTGACCCGCGAGGTGCTCCGCGAGGCCGAGCCCGACCGCACCCGCCGCCCGGCCGTCCACGTCGGGTGATGGGCAAGCCCTCGTGAGTGGAATGGGTCGCCGGAGCGACCCATTCCACTCACGTGGGGCTCGCCCCATCACACCGGTGACGCCGGGATCGCGCCCTGGACCTCCTTGGCGGCCTTGCGGGCGGCGACGAGGACCGCGTCCCAGACCGGCGAGAACGGCGGCGCGTAGGACAGGTCCATGAACGTCATCTCCTCGACGGTCATGCCGTTCCAGATCGCGGTGGCGAAGACGTCGATGCGCTTGGCCGACCCCGCGTGCCCGACGATCTGGGCGCCCAGCAGGCGCCCGGTGCGCTGCTCGGCCAGCAGCTTCACCGTCATCCACTCCGCCTCGGGCCAGTAGCCCGCCGTCGTCGTCGACTCGACGGTCGCGGTGACGTAGCCGTACCCCGCGGCGTCGGCCTCGCGCTGCCCGAGCCCCGTGCGCCCGATCTCCAGCGAGCACACCTTGCTGATCGCGGTGCCGATCACGCCCGGGAACGCGCCGTAGCCGCCGGCGATGTTGGTCCCGATGATCCGTCCGTGCTTGTTGGCGTGGGTGCCCAGCGCGATGTGCACGCCCGTGCCCGACAGGCGGTGGTGGACCTCGACGCAGTCGCCGCCGGCCCAGACGCCCGGCGCGGCCTGCATGCGCACGTCGGTGACGATCCCGCCGGACGCGCCGATCCTCAGCCCGGCGTCGGCGGCGAGCTGGGCGTTCGGCTTCACGCCCAGGCCCATGATCACGATGTCGGCGGGCAGCACGGTGTCGCCGGCGCGCACCGCGGTGACGCGCCCGTCCTCGCCGACGTCGAAGCCGTCGACGGCGACCCCGGTGAGCACCGTGATGCCCATGTTCTCCATGGCCTCGCGGATCAGCGCGCCCATGTCCGGGTCGACCTGGGTGAACGGCTCGGGCGCCTGGTCGAGGATCGTCGTCTCGATCCCGCGCACGACCATCGCCTCGGCCATCTCCACGCCGATGTAGCCGGCGCCGACGACGACGGCCCGGCGGCGGTCGCCGTCCGCGAGGTCCTTGACGATCTGCTCGCCCTGCTCCAGGGACTGCACGCCGAAGACGCCCTCGGCGTCGGCGCCGGTCAGCGGCGGCACGGTCGGCACGGCGCCCGTGGCGATGACGAGCTCGTCGTACCCGAGCTCGTAGGTGTCGCCGTCGTCGACCCCGCGGACGCTGACGGTCTGCTTCTCGGTGTCGATCGCCGTGGCTTCGGTGCGCATCCGCACGTCGATGCCGGCCTCGCGATGCTGCTCGGGCGAGCGGGCGATCAGCGCGTCGCGCTCCCCGACGTGCCCGGAGATCCAGTACGGGATGCCGCACGCGGAGTACGACGTGTAGTGCCCGCGCTCGAGGACGACGACCTCGAGCTCGCCGGCGTCGTCGTGGCGCAGGGCGGTCGACGCGGCGGACATGCCGGTGGCGTCGCCCCCGATGACCACCATCCGCTTGCTCATGACACTCCGCTCCTGACACTCGGATCACGGTCGTCCGGCCGCGGCGGCGGTACCGTTCCGGCTCGTGGCCGCGACCGACGCTGCGGAGATCGAGGTGGACGGCCGGACCGTGCGGCTGACCAACCCGGGGAGGGTGTACTTCTCGGCCCGGGGAGAAACCAAACTCGATCTCGCGCACTACTACCTCGCCGTCTCCGACGGCATCGTCCGGGCCCTGCGCGAGCGGCCCTGCATGATGCACCGCTTCCCGACCGGCGTCGACGGCGAGAAGGTGCACCAGAAGCGCCTGCCCAAGGGCGCGCCGGACTGGGTCCGGACGGTCCGCGTGCACTTCCCCCGCTACAACCGCACCGCCGACGAGCTGTGCGTCACCAGCCCCGCCGACGTGATCTGGGCGGTCCAGATGTCGACCGTCGAGTTCCACCCCTGGAACACCCGCGCCGCCGACGTCGAGACGCCCGACGAGTGGCGCATCGACCTCGACCCGATGCCCGGCGTCGAGTTCCCGACGATCCGGCGGGTCGCCGCCGTCGCCCACGAGGTGCTCGACGAGCTGGGCGCCGTCGGCTACCCCAAGACCTCGGGCGGCAAGGGCCTGCACGTCTACGTCCGCATCCGACCCGAGCACTCGTTCACCGAGGTGCGCCGCGCCGCGCTCGCGTTCTCCCGCGAGGTCGAGCGGCGCGCGGGCGGGCTCGTCACCACCGCCTGGTGGCGCAAGGACCGCGAGCCCGGCACGGTCTTCCTCGACTGGAACCAGAACACCCGCGACCACACGATCGCCTCGGCGTACTCGGTGCGCGGCACGCCCGAGGCGCGGGTGTCGGCGCCGCTGCGCTGGGACGAGGTCCCCGACGCCGAGCCGGGCGACTTCACCATCGCGACGATGCCCGCCCGCTACGCCGAGGTCGGCGACCTGACCGCCGGCATCGACGAGAACGTGTTCGACCTGCGCGCCCTGCTCGACTGGGCCGACCGCGACGACTCCGTCCCCGACGAAGTGCCCGACGAGCCGCCCGAGGTCTGAGACGCCTCAGAACCGGATGCCGTTCCAGGGCACCGACGGCGCGGCGAGCAGCCGGGCGAGGCGCCCGGCGGCGCCCGGCGTGCGCTCGGAGAGGCGCCCGGCCCGCGCGAGCACGCGCGGGTCGACGCCGCCGAGGTAGACCGAGCCGAGGGCCGCCGCGTCGAGAGCGACGTCCGGCTCGGCGGTGGTGGCGACGACCTTCGGCTCGACGGGGTCGCCTGCGTCGAGCAGCCAGGTGCCGGCGGCGTACCCAGCCGGGTCGTCCACGGCGAGCACGATCCGCTCGGTGACGGGGTACCGGCGCGCGCCGAAGGCGGCGGGGACGTCGAGGATCCGCAGCCAGAGCATCTCGCGGCTCGTGCCCGTCTCGACGGCCCGCGGGTCGGCGAGCAGCCAGGGCAGCGGCTCGTCGACCGACGCGTCCGACCAGCTCACCGTGCCCACGAGGTCGAGCGAGCACAGGTGCCGCCACAGCTCCCGGTACGACTCGGGGGTCGTGGCCTGCAGGTCGTGGACCGCGATCCGCGCCGAGCCCGTGCTCCACCACCCCTCGGCGACGCCGTAGACGACGTAGCCGGCCGGACGACCGGTGGCGTCGGACCAGCCGATCGCGTAGCGCGGGGAGTCGTCGTACACGCCGCCGGTGACCAGCGCGTTCCACGACGCGGCCGAGCGGTCAATCGACCCGGGGTGACGGCGCCGCGCGCGGTCCTGGACGGGCGCGGAGGCGGCGGCGAAGCCGGCCGGGTCGAGCGTGCGCAGACGACCGGTCGGGTCGGGGTCGCGGAACGTCGCCGCGTGCGTGTCGACCGTCAGCGCGCGCGTCCACGTCGCCAGGCCGAAGCCGAAGCGCTCGTAGAGCGAGCCCTGGGTGGACGTCAGGGCGGCGACGGGGGTGCCGGCGCGCGACGCCTCGGCGAGGTCGTCGACGAGCACCGCGCGCAGCAGGCCGCGGCGCCGGTGGGTCGAGCGCACGCCGATCGAGGTGATCGCGTCGGCCGCGACCTCCCCGCCCGGCACGCTCATCCGCGCGTCCCACGAGCGCAGGGTCGCCACCGGGGCGGTGTCGCCGGGCTCGTAGACCCCGCGCAGCCGCTGGCCGGCCATCATCGACGCCTGCGCGGCGATCGTCTCGGGCGTGGGCCGCCCGCCCAGGAACGCGGCCGACATGGCGCGGATCCAGGTGGCGGTGTCGGCGTCGGGTGCACCCTCGGTGCCCGAGGGGACGAGACGGTGGACCTGCCAGCCGCCCGCCGGGGTGCTCACGACCCGATCACTGCTGGGCGGTGGCGGCCAGCTGCCCGCAGGCGGCGGCGATCTCGCGACCGCGGGTGTCGCGCACCGTGCAGGCCACGCCGCCGTCGCGCACGCGGCGGACGAACTCCGCCTGCACCGGGGCGGGGCTCGCGTCCCACTTGCTGCCCGGCGTCGGGTTCAGCGGGATGAGGTTGACGTGCACCAGGCGCCCGAGGTGCTTCGACGCCAGCTTGGCCAGCAGGTCGGCGCGCCACGGCTGGTCGTTGACGTCGCGGATCAGCGCGTACTCGATCGAGATGCGCCGCCCGGTGACCTCGGCGTAGCGCCGGGCGGCGCCGAACACCTCGGCGACCGGCCAGCGGGTGTTCACCGGCACGAGCGTGTCGCGCAGGTCGTCGTCGGGTGTGTGCAGCGAGACCGCGAGGGTGACCTGCAGGCCCTCGTCGGCGAGCCGGTGGATCGCCGGGACGAGGCCGACCGTCGACACGGTGACCGAGCGCTGCGAGAGCCCCAGGCCCGCCGGCGGCGCGTCGCAGAGCCGGTGCACGGCGTCGACGACGCGCTTGTAGTTGGCGAGCGGCTCGCCCATGCCCATGAACACGACGTTGGAGAGGCGCCGCAGGTCGGCCCCGAGCTCGCCGCCCTTCACGGCCGCCGCGGCCGCGCGGACCTGCTCGACGATCTCGGCGGTCGACAGGTTGCGCTCGAGGCCGTTCTGGCCGGTGGCGCAGAACGGGCACGCCATGCCGCACCCGGCCTGGCTGGAGATGCAGACGGTCGCGCGGTCCGGGTAGCCCATGAGGACGCTCTCGACGAGCGCGCCGTCGTTCGCGCGCCAGAGCGTCTTGCGGGTGGCGCCACCGTCGCAGTCGACCACCGAGGTGGGCGTGAGCAGCTCGGGCAGCAGCGCCGGGCCGAGCGTCTCCCGCGCAGCCGGGGGCAGGTCGGTCATCGTCCCCGGGTCGGCCTCGAGCCGGGTGAAGTAGTGGCGCGAGAGCTGGTCGGCGCGGAACGCGGGGAGCCCCAGCTCGGCGACCGCCACGCGGCGGCCGGCCTGGTCGAGGTCGGCGAGGTGGCGCGCCGGGCGGCCCTTCCGCGAGCCGCGGGGCGAGAGGGAGAGGACCGGGCCGGCGGCGTCGGCGGCGTCGATGGCTGGCTCGGTCATCGCCGGCGGTCCCGCAGCATCTCGACGAGGCCGACGCGGTCGGCGGCGGAGAGCAGCAGCAGGATGCCCGCGAGCACGCCGAGGATGCCCTGCGAGACGAAGCCGCCGGCCGTGCCCAGGGTGATGAGGGCCGACAGCAGGCCCATGGCGACCAGCGCGATCCCGAGCCAGCGCGTCGGGCGCTGTCCCGTCGCGCGGCTGAGCAGCACGAACGCACCGCCGGTGAGCAGCAGCGCGATGCCGGGCAGGAAGGCCGAGGCGCTGAGCAGCCCGAGCACGATCGACGCGATGATCACCGCGGCGATGACGCCGCCGCCGAGGCGCAGGAGCTCCGTGGACCGCGAGGTGTCGAACGGGCGCGGCCCGCGCCGGCGGTTCTCCACGCCGATGCCGATGGCGATCGCGATGCCGACCGCGAGCACGAGGGTGCCCGCGCCGTCGGCGGCGAGGCCGAGCGTGCCCACCGCGAGCCACACGAGACCCGCCCCGAGCTCGACGAGCACGGGGTCGAGGCGCACGGCGCGCCCGCCACGTCCGGCGGTGCCGCGCCGGGGCGGCGGCGCGCCCTGGAAGCCGCGGTCACCGCCGTGTCCCCCGGGGTGGCCGGGGCGTCCCGGCCGGTGGGGACCGCCGGGGCCACCGCGACCGGGATACCCGGACGGCGGACGAGGAGGGGGGTACGCGGACACGACATCCACGGTAACGCGACCGCGCCCCTGGTCCGGACGCCAGCCCCGGGTCGGTCAACCCCCGGATCGCCGCCGGAGCTCCTCCACCACCGCCGGCAGCACCTCGTGCACGTCGCCGATCACCGCCCACGTCGCCCGGCTCACCATCGGCGCCTCGGGGTCGGTGTTGACGGCGAGGATCGAGCGCGCGTTCATGCACCCCACCCAGTGCTGCGTCGCGCCGCTGATCCCGCACGCGATGTAGAGGTCCGGGCTGACGCGGGTGCCGGTGAGCCCGACCTGGTCGGCGTGCGGGCGCCAGCCGTTGTTCGTGGCGACCCGCGAGCACCCGACAGCGCCCCCGACCAGCCCGGCGAGCTCCTCGAGCACCGCGTAGCCCTCGGCGCTGCCGACCCCGCGCCCGCCCGACACCACCACGGGCGCGGTCGCGAGCGTCATCCCGCTGGCCCGTGCCCGGCGCTCGATGAGACGGGCGCGCGGCACCGTGGCGTCCAGCTCCGGGACGAACGCGCGGACGGTCACGTCGGCGGCCGCGGCCGTCTCGGTGGGCGTGCGCGTACCGGTGCCGAGCGTGCAGAAGCGGATCGGCGCGTCCAGCTCGGCGTCCTCGAGCAGGATGCCGCCGGCCCGTTCGCGGGTGACCTCCCACGGCTGGCCGGGGCGGATCCCGGGCCGGATCGCCGTGCACGCCGTGGCCAACGGCACACCGAGCCGGGCCGCCGCCCCGGCCATCGCCTCGGTGCTCGCGTCGCCGGCCGCGGCGAGCACGGCCACCGGGCGCTCGGCGGCCACGAGCTGCGCGAGCGCCTCGCCGACGGTCGCGGCCTCGCTGTCCGCGAGCAGCTCGTGCCGCAGCAGGTGCAGCGTCGAGACACCGCGCTTGACGAGGTCGTCGGGCAGGTCGCCGGGGTCCCCGACGGCGACCGCGCCCACCGAGCCGCCGAGCGAGTCCGCCAGGTCCCGTGCCGCGGCCAGCACCTCCGCCGACGCCGCGGTCAGGACGCCCTCGCCGTCCCGTTCGATCATCGCGAGCACCATCAGCGCACCATCCCCAGCTCGGCGAGGACGTCGGCGACGGCGGGGGCCGCCGCCGCGCCGCGTCCCAGCACCACGGTCTCCGCGCGGGCCTCCGGCCGGTGGCGCAGCCGCAGGGTCCGCAGGCCCCCGGTCACGGCAGGGCCGTCGAGCACCCGCACCGGCGCCTTCTTCGCCCGCAGCCGGCCCTTGATGGTCGGGTAGCGCGGCAGGTTGAGGCCCTCGAGCACGGCGGCGACGGCGGGCAGCGGGGCCTCGTGCACCTCGACGCCGTCGGGGACGTGACGCTCGAGGCGCACCCGGCCCTCATCGACCTCGATCCCCTTCACCCCGCCGACCACCGGGCGGCCCAGGGCCGCCGCCACCCGGAAGCCCACCTGCGCGTGCCCGGCGTCGGCCGAGGCCTCCCCGAACAGCACGAGGTCGTAGGGCCGCAGGTCGGGCAGCGCGCCGACGACCGCGGCGGCGGTGACCTCCGGGTCGGGGTCGGCCACCGGCGCCTCGACGCGCACGGCGTGGTCGGCGCCCATCGACATCGCGTAGCGCAGCTGCTCGTCGGCCTCGGGCGGCCCGACGGTGAGCACGCCCGCCGACCCGCCGGTGCGGTCGGCGATCCGCACGGCCTCCTCGACCGCGCACTCCTCGTGGGGGCCGATGGTGAAGCCGAGGTGGCGGGTGTCGACGGCGGTCGCGTCGGCGCTGAGCTGGATCGATGCGCCCACCGCCGGGACGCGCTTGATGCAGACCAGGACGTCCATGTCCGTCACCGCATCCGCGCGTCGTCGGGGTCGAACAGCGGCATGCGGCCGACCCGCGCCACCGTGACCGGGTAGCGCTCCCCCAGGTACTCGACGAGCAGCCCGGTGCCCTCCACCGCGTGCCACGGCGGTAGGTACGCCATGAGCAGGTGCGTCCCGAGCGACGGCGCCGCGCCCGCGCTCGTGACGTACGACGGCCGCCCGCGCCGGTCGGTGATCCGCGCGCCGTCGACCGTCAGCACCGGCTCGCCGCCCTGGGGATAGCGACGGTGTGCCGAGGCGTCGAGGGTCAGCGTGCACAGCGTCGCCTCGGGCTCGCCCTCGCGCGCCTTGGTGTACGCGGCCTTCCCGACGAAGTCCGCCGCCTTGAGCCCGGGCAGCGCGAGCCCCGCCTCGACCGGGCCGTGCTCGCCGTCGAGCTCGTGGCCCATGAGCCGGTAGCCCTTCTCGATGCGGGCCGTGGTGCCGTAGACACCGATGCCGGCGGGGACGATCCCGTGCTCCTGCCCGGCCGCCGCGATCTCGTCCCACAGGCGCAGGCCGCACTCGGTCGGCGCATGCAGCTCCCACCCCAGCTCGCCGACGTACGACAGCCGCAGCGCGAGCACCGGGATCGACCCGACCATGACCGTCCGGGCGGTCCCGAACCGGAAGGCGGCGTCGCTGACGTCGTCGTCGGTGACCGCGGCGAGCACGTCGCGGGCCCGCGGCCCCCAGACCCCCAACGTGCACACGGCCGACGTGAGGTCGGCGAGCGCGACCGAGCCGTCGGCGGGCAGGTGCCGCGTGAACCAGTGCAGGTCGCGCGCCCCGTCCGACCCGCCGGTGACCACGCGGAAGTGCGACTGGCCGAGGCGCACCACGGTCAGGTCGCTGCGGAAGCCGCCGTCGGGACCGAGCACCGGCGTGTAGATCACGCGCCCGACCGGCCGGTCCATCTGCGCGACGGTGAGGTGCTGCAGGTACGCGAGCGCCCCGGGACCGGACACGTCGAACTGCGCGAACGCGCTGAGGTCGATCATCGCGACGCCCCGGCGCATCGCCAGGTGCTCGGCGTTGATGATCGGCGACCACCACCGCGCGTCCCACTCGTGCGGGCGGTCCTCGACGCCGAGCTCGGCAACCAGGGGCTCGTTGGCGCGGTACCACTGCGGGCGCTCCCAGCCCGCGACCTCGAAGAACTCGGCGCCGAGGGCCTCCTCGCGCGGGGAGAACGGCGAGCGGCGGGCGCCGCGGTCGGAGCTCCACTGCTCGCGCGGGTGGATGATCCCGTAGGTCTTGTTGTAGCCCTCGGCGGCGCGGGCGCGCACGTGGCGGCGGGTGCGCTCGTGCGGGGCGAAGCGGGCGACGTCGGCGGCGTGCGGGTCGATCTCGGGGACGCCCGCGGTCATCCACTCGGCGATGAGACGCCCGACCCCCGGGCCCTCCTTGATCCACACGGCGGCCGCGGACCACAGCCCGGCCACCTCCGGGGTCTCGCCCAGCAGCGGGTGGCCGTCCGGCGTCAGCGAGAGCAGGCCGTTGATGGCGTGCCGGATGCCGGCGTCGGGGCGGTCGAGGATGCCGGCGAACAGCTCGAGCGCCGCCTCCATCTGCGGGTCGAAGTCGTCGGCGGTGAACGGCAGCTGGGTCGGCGAGAGCGCCGCGGCCGCGTTCGACGGGATGTCGTCGGGGTCGCAGAGGATCGGCCGGTGGGCGTAGGACCCGATCTCCAGGTCGGCGCCGCTCTGCCGCTCGTACATGAACGGGTCCATGTCGCGGATGATCGGGAACGCGATCTCCCGGCCGGTCTCCGCCAGCTCCGCGATCGGGCCGACGTCGATCATCTGGTGCACGGCGGGCGTCAGCGGGATCGTCGCGCCGGCCAGCGCCGCGATCCGCGGGCTCCACACCCCGCAGGCGACGACGACGTACTCGGTCTCCACGTCGCCGCGGTCGGTGCGGACGCGGCGCACCCGGCCGTCCTCGGTGTCGACGGCGAGCACCTCGGTGAGCGCGGAGACGGTCAGCGCGCCCGCCGCGGTCGCCCGCTCGCGCATCAGCTCGCCCGCGCGCAGCGGGTCGACGACGGCCACCGACGGCGTCCAGAACGCGCCGAGCAGCGGTGACGGGTCGAGGAACGGGACCTTGTCGGCGACCTCGGCCGGGCTGATCAGCTCGGCGTCGATGCCCCAGGCCGTCGCCGACGACATCCGCCGGTCGAGCTCCTGGACCCGCTCCGGGGTGCGGGCCACCTCGATCCCGCCGCACGTCGTCAGCGTCCCGAGCTCGGCGTACTGGCGCGCCGAGTCGCCGGTGAGCAGCGTGATCTCGCGGGAGTGGTCGACCGGGAAGATGAAGTTCGACGCGTGGCCGGTCGACCCGCCCGGGTCGGGCAGCGGCCCCTTGTCGACCAGCAGGATCTCGCGCCACCCCAGGCGCGCGAGGTGGTGCACGACGGCGTTGCCGACGATGCCGGCCCCGATGACGACGACCTGGGCCCGGTCCGGGAACGTGGTCACGGTTGCTCCTGCGGGTCACGCCGCCGTGCGGCGGGCCTGCGACAGCCACCGCACGGTCGGCTCGATCTGGTTGAACGTGAAGAGGTGCAGCCCGGCGAGGTCGCATCCGCCCGCGGCCAGTCCCGCGACGAGCTCGTCCGGGGTGTGGCGGCCGGGTCTCAGCAGCGCGCCGGCGGTGCTGCGGTGCGAGCGGGCGAAGCGCACGGCGTCGGCGACCCCGATCCGCACCGACAGGCGCAGCAGGCGCGCGGCGTCGACGACACCGGGGACGCCGGCGACCACCGGCAGGTCGATCCCCCGCTCCCGGGCCTCGCCGGCGAACCGGCACACGAGGTCGGCGTCGAAGCACAGCTGCGTGACGGTGTAGTCGGCGTGGAACTGCTTGACCCGCAGGTCGGCCCACAGCACGTCGTCGGCGATGCGGTGGTGGCCGTCGGGGTACGACGGGACGCCGACCCGCGGCGGGCGCCGGCCGAGGTCCTCCATCGCCCGCAGCAGCGCGAGCCCGTCGGGCAGGTCCCCGGCGGGCTCGCGCGCGTCACCGCCGACGACGAAGACCTCGCGGACCCCGGCCGCGGCGAGCCGGTCGAGGTGCCCGGCGAGCTCGCCGCGGTCGCGCACGCTGCGCGCCGCGAGGTGGGGCACGGCCGTGTACCCACGCGCGGCGAGCGCGACGGCCGTGTCCACGGTGGCCGCGAGGCCCCGGCTCGGTGCGGCGGTGACGGTCACCGTCGCCCCGGCCGGGATCGCGGCGGCCGCGTCGAGCACCCCGGCCGTCGGCGCCACCTCGTAGCGCGGGTCCGCGAGCAGTGCCGCGAGCGGCGAGACGTGGTCCATGACCGGCCCCGTCAGCCCTTGGGCGTCTGCTTGCGCGGGTCGACGAACGGCTTCTCGACGACGACGCCGTCGCGCACGTCGTCCGCCGTGACGATCTGCAGCGTCGTGCCCAGCGGCGTCGACGGCGTCGCGACCATCGCGAGCCCGATGTTGCGCTCGAGGCGCGGTGACCAGCAGGCGCTGGTCACGGTGCCGACGAGCTCCCCCGCGTCGTCGCGGACCGTGAACGGCTCGATCATCGACCCGTCGTTGAACGTGCCGAGGCGGGAGCCCCCGATCTCGACGCCGACCATCGACCGCGAGAGGCCGCGCGCCTTGGCGCGGATCAGTGCGTCCTTGCCGACGAAGTCGGCCTCCTGGCCGAGGTCGACCATCCACGTGTAGTCGTAGCCGACCTCGAGCGGGTTGGTGTCGAGCGTGATGTCGCAGCCGTAGGCGAGCATGCCGCCCTCGATCCGCCGCATGTGGCACGGCCCGATCGGGCGCATCCCGTGCGGGCGCCCCGCCTCCCACACGCGGTCCCAGAGCCGGCCGGCGTCGCGGACGGCGTCCCGCAGGTAGATCTCGTAGCCGATCTCCGCGCTGTAGCCGGTGCGGCTGACGACCACCGCCATGTCGTCGATGACCGCGTGGCGCAGGTGGTAGTACGGCATCTCGGCGACGTCCTCGCCGAACAGGTCGGTGACGACGGCCTTCGCCTTCGGCCCCTGGACCTGCACCGGGGCGACGTCGATCTCGCGGACCGTCACGTCCCAGCCGCCGGCGTGGGCCAGGCCGGTCGCCCACAGCCCGACGTCGGAGTCGGCGAGCGAGAGCCAGAAGCGGTCCTCGTCGACGCGCAGCAGGACGGGATCGTTGATGATCCCGCCGTCCGGCGCGGTGATGAACACGTACTTGCACTGCCCGACCGCGCACTTGGTCAGGTCGCGCGGCACCAGCATGTTCGTGAACGCGAAGGCGTCCGGCCCGACGATCTCGATCTGGCGCTCGACGCCGACGTCCCAGAGGGTCACGTCCTCGAGCAGCGCCCAGTACTCGGCGATCGGGTCGCCGTAGTGGCGCGGGTGGTACGTGTGGTTGTACACGCTGTACATCGCCACGCCGTGCGCCCGTGACTTCCAGAAGTACGGCGACTTCCGCAGGCGCGGGTAGAGCAGGATCCCCGGATTCGTGACCACCGTCGACGACGGCTCCGGCACGAGCTCCACCGCCGCCCGGCTGGGCAGGACGTCCGTCATCAGCACCTCACCTCATCGTGCGTCCGGCGGCCCCCCGAGCCGGTTGTCGGACGTGGTTGCGAGGAGTGCAACCAGGTTTCGCTTGGCGCAACCACCATGCGACCGTGACCGAGATCACGTCAAGAGATCCGGCGCGACGAACTGATATATCCGTCCGACGGCTCAGGGCCGCGGGAGACCGGCTCAGGGCCGCAGGAGACCGACCGGCTCGCGGCGGGTGTGCACGCGGTAGCCCACCGAGAGGGTGAGGCCGGGAGTGCCGTCGATCGCCTTCTGCGCGACGGCCGGGGTGAACTCGATCCGCAGGACGTCGGCGAGCGTCGTGCGGTCGGCGAAGCGCCAGAGGGTGTCGACGCGGCGCACCGCGAAGCCGTGGCCGGCGAAGAAGCGCTCGGCAGCGCCCGGGTCGTAGCGCGGGGCCGACGCGCGCATCCAGGAGCCGTAGGAGTGGCGGGTGGCGTCGAGGTCGACGATCACGAGCACGCCGCCCGGGCGCAGCACCCGGGACGCCTCGGCGAGCCCGGGCTCGCAGCCGGGCCCGAAGAAGTAGGCCGTGCGGGCGTGCACGACGTCGGCGCAGTCGTCGGGCAGCGGCAGCGCGGCCGCGCTCCCCTGCTCGGCGCGGGCGCCCGGCAGGCCGGCGACCCGCTCGCGGGCGCGGTCCACCAGCGGCGCGTGGGGCTCGACGCCGACCACGGTCCGCGCGCGCTGCGCGAACCGCGGCAGGTGGTAGCCGTCGCCGCAGCCCACGTCGACGACGTCCGCGTCGCCGTGCGGGGCCAGCTCGGCGACCGTGTCCCACAGCGCGCCCGTGGCGTCCTGGGCCTCGTTCTCGCGCTCGTAGACCTCGGGCCAGCGCCAGATGTTGGGGGACTCGATGATGTCCCTCTCGCGGAACCGGGTCACGTCACGTGCACGGGGACCAGCACGAGCAGCAGCAGCCAGGCCATCGGCGCCGAGGTGACCAGCGAGTCGAGGCGCTCCATCAGCCCGCCGTGGCCCGGGATGGTGCTGCCCATGTCCTTGATGCCGAGGTCGCGCTTGATCAGTGACTCGACGAGGTCACCGGTGACGGCCGTGCCCACGAGCAGCGGCCCGACGACGAGCCCGTACCACCAGTGGTCGTCGAGCAGCAGCGCCACGCACAGGCACGCGCCGGTCGACCCGGCGATGAGCGACCCGGCCAGGCCCTCCCACGACTTCTTGGGGCTGACCTTCGGCGCCATGGGGTGCTTGCCGAACAGCGCGCCCAGGGCGTAGCCGCCGGTGTCGGAGCAGATGACGACGATGAGGAACGTCAGGACGCGCGCGGTGCCGTCGGCGGGGACGACGAGCATCGACCCGAACGCCATGCACAGCGGCACCCAGCACAGCACGAGCATCGAGGCGCCGACGTCGCGCACGAAGCCGGCCGCGCCCAGGCGCATGCGCCACAGGAAGCAGCCGAGCACGGTGACGAGCAGGGCGCCGAGGATGCCCTCGGTGCCGAACGGCCAGGCCAGCCAGATCATCGCCTGCCCGCCGACCAGCACGGGGACCCGCGAGAGGCGGATGCCCGCGCCGCGGTGCAGGGCGCCGAAGAGCTCCCACGTGCCGATCACCGCGGAAACCGCGACGATCCCGATCCACGCCTGCCGCACCGTCAGCAGCGCGACCAGGATGACCGCGCCCATCGCGAGGCCGACGCCGATGGCGACGGGGAGGTTGCGCCCGGCGCGCGAGCTCTTCTTCTCCGCGGGCTTGTCGGGCGTGTCCTCCTCCGCCGGGGTCGCCGGGGAGCCGGCGGCCGTCGCTGCGACGCCGGCGTCCGGCCGCCGGGGCCGCGATGCGGAGGAGGGCATGGTGACTCAGACCTCGAGGAGCTCGGATTCCTTGTTCTTCACGAGGTCGTCGACCTGGGCGACGTACCGCGCGGTGACGGTCTCGAGCTCCTTCTCGGCGCGCTGTTCCTCGTCCTCGCCGGCCTCGCCGTCCTTGACGATGCGCTGGAGCTCGGTCATCGCGTTGCGGCGCACGCTGCGGATGGACACCTTGGCGTCCTCGCCCTTGCTGCGCGCGACCTTGACCATGTCCTTGCGGCGCTCCTCGGAGAGCTGCGGGAACACCACGCGGATGATCTGGCCGTCGTTGCTGGGGTTTACGCCGAGGTCGGAGTCGCGGATCGCGCGCTCCATGCTCTGCAGCTGGCTCGCGTCGTAGGGCTTGATGACGGCCATGCGGGCCTCGGGCACCTGCACCGACGCGAGCTGGTTCAGGGGCGTCCAGGCGCCGTAGTACTCGACGCTGATGCGGTTGAACATCGCCGGGCTGGCACGGCCGGTGCGCACGCCGCCGAGGTCCTCCTTGGCGACGCTGACCGCCTTCTCCATCTTCTCCTCGGCGTCGAGGAGCGTCTCGTCGATCATGTGTCGCCTCTCCTCAGGAGCCGGAAGGGGTGTGGACCAGCGTGCCGATCCTCTCACCCCGCACCGCGCGTGCGATGTTCCCGTCGACCAGCAGGTTGAACACCATGATCGGCATGTTGTTGTCCATGCACAGGCTGAACGCCGTGGCGTCGGCGACCTTGAGGCCCTTCTCCAGCACCTCGCGGTGGGAGATCTCGTGGAACATCGTCGCCGTGGGGTCGAGCTTCGGGTCGGCCGTGTAGACGCCGTCGACGCCCTTGGCCATCAGCACGATCTCGCACTCGATCTCCAGCGCGCGCTGGGCGGCCGTGGTGTCGGTGGAGAAGTACGGCATCCCGACGCCGGCGCCGAAGATGACGACGCGGCCCTTCTCGAGGTGGCGCATCGCGCGCCGCGGGATGTACGACTCGGCGACCTGGCCCATGGTGATGGCGGTCTGCACCCGGGTGTCGATGTGGTGCTCGCGCTCGAGGAAGTCCTGCAGGGCCAGGCAGTTCATGACCGTGCCGAGCATGCCCATGTAGTCCGCGCGCTGGCGCTGCATGCCGTAGCGGTGCAGCTCCTCGCCGCGGAAGAAGTTGCCGCCGCCGATGACGACGGCGATCTGGATGCCGGAGTTGACGACGTCGGCGATCTGGCGGGCGACGGTCTGCACGACGACCGGGTCGACCCCGACCCCACCACCGCCGAACATCTCGCCGCCGAGCTTGAGCAGGACCCGGCGATGTCCGGAACGGGCATCGGGGCCCGCGTCCGACACGGTCTGGGGACTGGCCACGCGCTCTCCTCCCACCGACGGGGACGTGCTCTGCGAGTGCGTCGGGGGCGGGGCCGGGTGTGCACCCGGCCCCGCCCCCGCACGACTCAGGGCTGGCCGACCTCGAAGCGCGCGAAGGTGCGGACCGAGACGCCCGCCTCCTCCAGCACCTTGCCGACCGACTTCTTGTCCACGGCCACCGAGTCCTGCTCGAGGAGCACGGTGTCCTTGTAGTAGCCGTTCAGACGACCCTCGACGATCTTCTCGAGGATCTTCTCGGGCTTGCCCTCCTCGCGGGCGGTGGCCTCGGCGATGCGCTTCTCGTTCTCCACCACGTCCGCGGGGACCTCGTCGCGGGTGGTGTAGAGCGGACGCGCCGCCGCGACCTGCATGGCCGCGCCGCGGGCCGCCTCGGCCGCGTCGTCACCGTCGCCGGTGTAGCCGACGACGACGCCGATGGCCGGCGGCAGGTCCGAGGACCGGCGGTGCAGGTAGGTCGCGGTCGGGCCGTCGAGCAGCGCGACGCGGCGCAGCTCGAGCTTCTCGCCGATGCGCGCCGAGAGCTCCTGCACCTTGTCGTCGACCGTGCCGTCGCCGAGCGAGGCGGCCTTGAGGGACTCGAGGTCCTTGGTGCCGCTCGCGAGCGCCACGCCGAGGATGTCCTCGGCGAGCTGGACGAAGTCCGCGTTCTTGGCCACGAAGTCGGTCTCGGAGTTGAGCTCGATCATCGCGCCGTCACGGGCGGCCACCACGCCGTTGGCCGTGGTGCGGCCCGCCCGCTTGCCGACGTCCTTCGCACCCTTGATGCGCAGGGCCTCGACGGCCTTGTCCAGATCGCCCTCGTTCTGCTCGAGGGCCTTCTTGCAGTCCATCATCCCGGACCCGGTGAGGTCCCGGAGCTTCTTCACGTCCGCAGCGGTGTAGTTCGCCATGGTGCGGCTCTCGTCCGTCCTCTTGTCTTGCGGGTTCTGTCGGTCAGCTCTGCGGGGTGCCGTTGACCTGACCGGCCTCCGGCGCCGCCGCGATGGCGTTGTCGTCGCTCTCCGCGTTCGCGTCGACGGTGCCGGCGGTGCGCTCGGGGCGGCTCACCGGCGTGGTGTCGTCGCCGATCGCGTTGGTGGTCTCCTCCGCCTCGGGCGTCGCGACCGGCGCGTCGCCGGGGGCGTCCACCGCGGAGCTGGTGCTGCCCTGCTCCAGGCCGGTCGGCGCGCTGGCGCCGTCGCCGCCCTGGGCCATGAGCTCCTGCTCCCACTCGGCCAGCGGCTCGTCCTCGCCGCGCTCGCCGCCGCCGTCGCGCTGGCCGCGGGCCTGCAGGCCGTCGGCGCACGCCTGGGCGACCACGCGGGTCAGCAGCGCCGCCGAGCGGATGGCGTCGTCGTTGCCCGGGATCGGGTAGTCGACCTCGTCGGGGTCGCAGTTGGTGTCGAGGATGGCGACGACCGGGATGTTGAGCTTCCGGGCCTCACCGACCGCGATGTGCTCCTTCTTGGTGTCGACCACCCACACCGCGCTGGGCACGCGGCCCATGTCGCGGATACCGCCGAGGGTCTTCTCCAGCTTGTCGTGCTCGCGGGTGAGCATGAGGATCTCCTTCTTGGTGCGACCCTCGAAGCCCCCGCTCTGCTCCATGGCCTCCAGCTCCTTGAGCCGCTGGAGGCGCTTGTGCACGGTCTGGAAGTTGGTGAGCATGCCGCCCAGCCAGCGCTGGTTCACGAACGGCATGCCGACGCGACGCGCCTGCTCGTCGATGGCCTCCTGGGCCTGCTTCTTCGTGCCGACGAAGAGCACCGTGCCGCCGTGGGCGACGGTCTGCTTGACGAACTCGTAGGCGCGATCGACGTAGGACAGCGTCTGCTGCAGGTCGATGATGTAGATGCCGTTGCGCTCGGTGAAGATGAAGCGGCGCATCTTGGGGTTCCAGCGGCGGGTCTGGTGTCCGAAGTGGACACCCGAGTCCAGCAGCTGGCGCATCGTGACGACGGCCATGCGGTGGAACTACCTCTCTCGGCGGCCCGATCTCTGGCGACCAGGCCTGGCGGTTGTCGCGACGGTCCCGGTCGGGCCGTCGCCCTGGTGCCCTCGTGACCGATCCGGAAACCCGCCTCGGCGGGACCGCCCGGATGCGGCGGTGGCAGCGCTCGGCGTGCGGGCGCTTGTGAGGACACGCGAAGTCGGCCCGTTCGACCCCGCACGGGGCAGGACACGACGGACCGCTGGTCAGAAGTGTACCCGCGCGCCCTCCCCCGCCTCCCCGCGGGCGTCGTTCCCCCGGCTCGCGGACGCACGTCGTGTGTCAGCGTGGCGGCCACGCTGACGTTCAACGCCAGGATCGCCACATGCTCGCCCGCGCGACACGCCGGGGTGGGCGCCGCCGGCGGGCGCCGTCGCGAGTCCCGGAGATCAAGGGCGTCGCCACGCACCCGGATCAGCGCCGGAGGTGCATGACGACGCCCCTGATCTCGGTCGCGAGGTTCGAGGGAGCCGTGGGCGCCCCCGGTGCGTCCAAGCCCGTGTGAAGCGTCGTCTCCACGCCGCCGTCGCCCTCGCCCTGGTGCTCGCGGTGATACCGGCCGTGGTGCCGGCCGCCCCGGCCGGCGCCGCGGCCGCTCCCCCGCCCGTGGTCCCGGTCGGGGCGTTCGGGTGGCCCGTGGCCGGGGTGGACGGGCGTGCCGCGCCGGCGACGGCGGGCTCGCCGGGTGCGGTGACGCGGCTGTTCGACCCGCCGCCGCACTACTACGGCCGCGGGCACCGGGGCGCCGACGTGGCGGGCAGGCCCGGGCTCGCGGTGATCGCCGCCGGCGACGGGGTCGTGGTGTTCGCGGGCCGGGTCGCCGGGCGCGGGGTGGTGTCGGTGGAGCACGCCGGCGCCCTGCGGACGACGTACGAGCCGGTGGCGGCCACCGTCGTCCCGGGCGCGCCGGTCCGGCGGGGCGACGCCCTGGGCACGCTGGAGCCCGGGCACCGCGGATGCCCCGTCGCCGCCTGCCTGCACTGGGGCCTGCGCCGGCCCTCGGCCGACCCCGCCGCCGGCGCGCTCGACTACCTCGACCCGCTGCTCCTCCTCGGGCTCGGCCGGGTGCGCCTGCTCCCGACCGACCCGTGAGGCGCGTCAGGCGTGCTGGAGCTCGGCGAGCCGGGCGCGCAGCCGCATCACGGCGCGGGTGTGCAGCTGGCAGACCCGCGACTCGGTGACCCCGAGGACCCGCCCGATCTCGGCGAGGGTCAGGTTCTCGAAGTAGTAGAGGCCGACCACGGTGCGGTCGCGCTCGGCGAGCTGCCCGACCGCCTCGGCGAGCAGGCGCCGGGTCTCGCGGTCCTCCATCGCCGAGAGCGGGTCCTCGGCGCCGGTGTCGGGCAGCGAGTCGGCGAGCGACGGGGCGCCGGCACCCTCGCCGGCCCCGCCCCCGCGTCCCGCGGCGACGAGCTCGTCGAGCGCGGCGACGCTCGTCATCGCGATCTGCCCGAACGTCGAGCGCAGGTCGTCGGTGGACGTGTCCAGCTCGGCGGCGAGCTCGGAGTCGCTGCAGGAGCGCTGCTCGCGCCCCTCGAGGCGCTCGATGGCCCGCTCGATCTCCCGGGCCCGGGAGCGCACCGAGCGCGGCACCCAGTCCTGGGACCGGAGCTCGTCGAGGATCGCGCCGCGGATGCGCTGCATCGCGTAGACCTCGAACTTGCGGCCCCGGTCCGGCTCGAAGCGCTCGATGGCGTCGACGAGACCGAAGATCCCGCACTGGATGAGGTCGGCGACGTCGACGTGCGACGGCAGGCCGGTGCCGACCCGGCCGGCGACGTACTTGACCAGCGGCGCGTAGTGCAGCACCAGCCGGTCCTTGGTCGACTTGCGCGGGTCGTCGGCGTACGCGGCCCAGAGGTCGGCGATGCCGGCCTCGACCATCGCCTCCTCGTCCGCGCCGCCCGGCGAGGCCCCGCCGAGCGTCGCCGGCAGCACGTGGCCGTCGGCGGGGCGCTGCCCGCGGGACCCGTCGGCCGGGGAGGGCACCGGGGCGAGCGCGGTCGCGCCGTCGGTGACCGGACCCGGGGTGTCACGGCGCTCGGGAGCCCGCCGGCGCGGGGTGCGAGCGGCGACCCCGGCGGCGCGCACCGCGGCGTCCGAGTCCGACCCGGGCAGGGCGGGCAGGGGCCCGGTCTGCGGGCCGGTCTCGTGTCCGACGTGGTGTCCGGTCTGGTGCCCGGTGTGCGGCGCGTCGGCGGACATCGTGGCCACGGAGGCCGCCGCGGCGCCGCCCCACGCCTCAGGCACGGGGGTGGGCGGTGTCGTGGACGGCGCGCAGCCGCTCCGCGGACACGTGCGTGTAGAGCTGCGTGGTCGCCGGTGACGCGTGACCCAACAACTCCTGAACGCTCCTCAAATCCGCTCCCCCCTCGAGCAGGTGTGTCGCCGCCGAGTGCCGGAGCCCGTGCGGCGCGATGTCGGGTGCCCCCGGGACGGCACCGGCGGCGTCGTGCACGACCCGGCGCGCGATGCGCTGGTCGAGACGGCCGCCGCGGGCCCCGAGCAGGAGCGCCGGTGGTGACGTCGGGACGGCGAGCGCCGGGCGCCCCTCCCGGCGCCAGGCGTCGAGCGCGGTGGCGGCCGGCGCGCCGTAGACGACGGTGCGCTCCTTGCCGCCCTTGCCGAGCACCCGCAGCGTGCGGCGGCCGTCGTCGACGTCGTCGACGTCCAGCCCGCACAGCTCGGCCACCCGGACGCCGGTGGCGTAGAGCAGCTCGAGCAGCAGGTGGTCGCGCAGTGCGACCGGGTCGCCCTCGGCGGCGCCGGAGGCCGCCGCCTGCAGGGCCGCGGCGGCCTGGTCGGCGCGCAGCACCTCGGGCAGGCGGCGGTGGGCCCGCGGCGATGCGAGGCGGGCGCCGGTGTCGGTGCCGGCGCGCCCGGTGCGGGCCGCCCACGCGGTGAACGTGCGCGCGGCGGCGGCCCGGCGCGCCAGCGTCGTGCGGCTCGCGCCCCTCGCCCGGACGTCGGCGAGCCACGCGCGCAGGCCGGCGAGGTCGAGCGCGTCGAGGTGCAGCGGCTCGTCCTCGCCGGTGTCGGGCCCGCGCAGGTGGGCGAGCAACGAGGTCACGTCGCCGAGGTAGGCCCGCAAGGTGTGCGGCGAGAGCGCCCGCTCGTAGCGCAGGTGGTCGGCGTACGCGGCGAGGTGGGCCACGGAGCTCGCGTCGGCGACCCGCTCCGGCCGCGGGGCCGGCACCGCGGCGGCTGCCGGGACGTTCGTCGCGGATCGGTCGTCCGCAACGTGACGCGGAGCATCCGGACCGGTCGGTTCCGCCGGGCCCGACCCGCCCGAGGTCCCCGCGCTGCCCGTGTGGGCGAACGCGGAGCGTGACGATTTCACCGGGTCGAAGGGGAACTCACGAGAGGCCCCTCGACCGGGTGACCGCGACGGTCCGGACAGCCCTCGGGCTGCCTCGTCGGGAGAGAACGTGCCGGTCATCGCCGTGAAGACTCCCGATCAGAACGGCGACGGTCAAGCACCGCCGCACCGCGTTCGGTGACCGTCGGCCACCGTCGGGGAGCGGTTCCACTCGTCGCGCTCTGCAACCGTTCGTCGCTCTGCGCCTGTTCACCCGGGTCGGCGACGCCACCACCCGTCGTCCTCCGACACGGGCCCACGGGCCTCGAGATCCCTCAGGTGGGTGGTCGTCTCCGCGAGGGCGACCCCGGCGTCGTGGGCCAGACGTACCGCTGTGCGCGCCGCGTGGAGGGGCAGCGCTTCACGCACACGCAACGCCCCCGGGTCAAGACCGTCCGTCGGACGCGTCGGGGTACCCGGTGGAGGGGCGAGGCCGTCCCCCACTCGACTCACCTCCTCGACGACGTGCTCGACCCGGCCGGTGACCGACACCTCGGGCCGACGGGCGAGCTCGTGACACCCGAGCGACATCAGCGACGTGACCGGGCCGGGCACGACCATCACCGCACGCCCCAGCGCCTCCGCCACCAGCGCCGTGCGCATGGCGCCCGACCGCGCGGCGGCCTCGACCACCAGCGTCCCGGCCGTGAGCGCGGCGATCAGCCGGTTGCGGACGAGGAACCGGTGGCGCGCCGGCGTCGCGCCCGGCGGGTACTCGGTGACCACCAGCCCGCGGTGCCCGACGTGCTCGAGCAGCGTGGCGTGCTTCGGCGGGTAGGCGCGGTCGATGCCGCAGGCGAGGACGGCCACCGTGTCGCCGCCGACGGCCAGCGCGCCGCGGTGGGCCGCGCCGTCCACGCCGAGCGCCGCGCCCGACACCACGGTGCACCGCCGGTCGGCGAGCTCCGCGGACCAGTCGCGGGCGACCCAGAGCCCGTACTCGCTGGCCGCCCGCGCCCCGACCACGGCGACCCACCCGCTCGGGCCGGCGTCGAGGCGCAGCGGTCCGCGCGCCCAGAGCGCCAGCGGGGCGGCCGGGCCGTCGCGGGTCGCGGGGCCCTCGAGCCCCGGCGCGCCGTCGGGCCCGGCGACCGTCCCGAGCCCGGCCAGCGCGGCGGCCGGCCACTCCGGGTCCTCGGGGACGATCAGCCGCCCGCCCCGTGCGGCGAGCAGGGCCAGGTCGGCCTCCGCCCGGTCGGTGCCCCGCCGCGCCGAGGTCTCCCGGACGACCTCGGGCGGCAGCGCGCCCGGCCCCTCGGTGACCGCGTCACGGACCCGCCGGGCGGCGACGACCGGGCCGACGTCGTCGACGAAGGCGGCCAGCGCGGCGGCCGGGGGCTCCGCGACCCGCGAGAGGTAGGCGCGGGCGACGAGCACCTCGCGGTCGACGGGCACGGCGTCCACGGAGCTCGGCGCGGACCGTGGCGGGGTCGGGGCGGTGCTCACGCGACCTCCTCGCCGGCCGTGGCGGGCGCGCCGTCGGTGGCGAAGCCCTTGAACCCGACCGCCTCCACGACGTCCGGCAGCTCGGGTCCCGGCGCGCCGCGCAGGTCGGCCACCGTCCAGGCCACCCGCAGCGCGCGGTCGGCCCCGCGCGCGGTCATGGCCCCGGAGCGGAGCTGGTGCTCGAGGACCTCGGCGGCCTCGCGGGGCAGGCGCCCGCGGCGACGGAGCTCGGGGCCCGGCACCTCGGCGTTGGTGCGCCACCCGGCGTCGCGCCAGCGCTCGCGCGCGGCCGCCCGCGCGGCGAGCACCCGGGCCCGGACCGACGCGGTGTCCTCGGGGACCTCCTCGAGCGGCACGGCCGAGGCGCCGTCCCACGACAGCGCCTCGACCGGGCGCAGGGTGACCTGCAGGTCGACGCGGTCGAGCATCGGGCCGGACAGGCGCTGGGTGTACCGGCGCTGCGCGAGGCTCGAGCAGGTGCAGTCGGTGGGCTTGGGCGGCGCGCACGGGCACGGGTTCGCGGCCATCACCAGCTGGAAGCGCGCCGGGTAGCGCACGACCCCGTCGGTGCGGGCCAGCCGGACCTCGCCGTCCTCGAGGGGTGTCCGCAGCATCTCCAGGACGTGCGGGCCGAACTCGTAGATCTCGTCGAGGAAGAGCACCCCGCGGTGGGCCAGCGACACCGCGCCCGGCCGCGCCAGCCCGCTGCCGCCGCCCACCAGCGCCGCCGAGGAGACCGAGTGGTGCGGGGCGACGAACGGCGGCGTGGACGGAAGGGCCTCCTGGGGGTCGAGCGCGCCCGCCAGCGAGCGGACCGCGGCCACCTGCAGCGCCGAGTCGACGTCGAGGTCGGGCAGCAGGCCGGTCATCCGCCGCGCCAGCATCGTCTTGCCCGAGCCCGGCGGGCCCACCATCAGCAGGTGGTGCCCGCCGGCCGCGGCGACCTCGATCGCGCGCCGGGCGGCGAGCTGCCCGACGACGTCGGCGAGGTCCTCACGCGGACCGCCGGCCTGCAGCCGCGGCCCCGAGCGCACCGGGAGCAGGCGCCCGCGGTCGCCGCGCAGCCAGGCCAGCACGTCGGACAGGTGCTCGGCGCCGAGCACCTCGAGCCCGTCCACCAGTCCCGCCTCGACCGCGGCCGCCGCCGGCACCACCGCCTGCTCCACCCCGAGGCGCCGGGCCGCGAGCAGCGCCGGCAGGATGCCGCGGACCCCGCGCACCCGCCCGTCGAGGGCCAGCTCGCCGATCAGCACCACCCCGCGCAGCGCCGCGACCGGCACGTCCCGCGCGGCAGCGAGCACCGCGCAGGCGAGCGCCACGTCGTACCCGCTGCCCTGCTTCGGCAGGGTCGCCGGGGACAGGGCGAGCGTGATGCGGCGCGCGGGCCACGTCTCCCCGGAGTTGACCACCGCCGCCCGCACCCGGTCGCGCGACTCGGCGAGCGCCGCGTCCGGGAGCCCGACCAGCGACACGGCGGGCAGCCCCTGGCCGATGTCGGCCTCGATCTCGACGACCTCGCCGTCGACCCCGCGCAGGCCGATCGCCCACGCGCACGCGAGCGCCACGTCAGAACGCCCCCTCGTAGTGCTCGACCTGCGGCGCCGCCCCGGGCACCACGAGGACGGCGAGCACGTCGAAGCGCACCTCGGCGAAGCCCGCCGCGCCAGCGGCGTGGCGCTCGGCGAGCCAGTGCTGGGCGAGCCGGCGGATGCGGGCCGCCTTCACGCGCGTCACGGCCTCGGCGGGGAATCCGAACCCGGTGCCCGACCGCGTCTTCACCTCGGCGACGACGAGACGCTCGCCGTCGGCGGCGATTAGGTCGAGCTCGCCCTCCCGGCAGCGCCAGTTGCGGTCGAGCACGGTCAGGCCGCGGGCCGCGAGGTGCTCGGCGGCCACGTCCTCGCCGTGGCGCCCGAGCTCCCGGCGATCAGGAGGCGGCTCGTCGGCAACGTGCGTGGTGGACATGACCCGGCCCCCTCGTCCTCGCCGGGCCCTCCGGCGGCGGGATCGAGCGTGGCGGGCGCGCGCCGCCGGGGAGAAGCACCGGGCCGGCGCCTGGGGACAGGCAGGTGGAGTGGGGACGGACCGGCGCCGTGCCGGCGGCCCATCTACCCCGCGCGGAGCAGCCTCAGCCGCTGAACGGGCCCTCGTCAAGCCGGAGGTCGGGCTTCTCCAGCTCCTCGACGTTGACGTCCTTGAACGTCACGACGCGCACGTTCTTGACGAAGCGGGCCGGGCGGTACATGTCCCACACCCACGCGTCGGACATGGTGACCTCGAAATAGACCTCGCCGTCGGCGTTGCGGACGGCGACGTCGACGGTGTTGGCCAGGTAGAACCGGCGCTCGGTCTCCACCACGTAGGAGAACTGCGAGACGATGTCGCGGTACTCGCGGTAGAGCGAGAGCTCCATGTCGGTCTCGTACTTCTCGAGATCCTCCGCGCTCATCGCACCTCTCCCCCCTCGAACTCCTCCATGTCCTCGGGCCCGTCGAACGCGTCCTCCGGCGCCACGAGCTCGTCGGCCTCCCCGCTCTCGGCGGACACGTCGTCGACGGTCACCGTCCCATTGTGGCGTACGCCCGCCGGGAAGCCGTCCAGGCTCCGTCCCCGGGCGGCCGCGGCGACGTTGACGAAGCTGAAGCGGTGCTCCGGGCACGGGCCGTGCTCCGTCAGCGCTGCGGTGTGCGTCGGCGTGCAGTAGCCCTTGTGGAGGTTGAAGCGGTACTCCGGGTGGCGGTCGTGCAGCTCGGTCATCAGGCGGTCCCGGGTGACCTTCGCCAGGATCGACGCGGCCGCGACGCACGCCGCCGCCAGGTCGCCCTTGGGCACGGCGAGCGAGGGCACGCCGAAGCCGGTGACGGGGAAGCCGTCGGTGAGCACGTAGCCGGGGCGCACGTCGAGGCGCGCCACGGCCCGGCGCATCCCGTCGATGTTCGCGATGTGCACCCCGCGGCGGTCGACCTCCGGCGGGTCGACGAGCACGACACGCCAGTCGACCGCGCGGCGCTGGATCGTCGTGAAGAAGCCCTCGCGCTCCTCGGCGCTGAGCAGCTTCGAGTCCGTGAGGCCCTCGAAGCGGGCGGCGTCCCCGGGCCGCAGGATGCAGGCCGCGACCGCGAGCGGGCCCGCGCAGGCGCCCCGCCCGGCCTCGTCGACGCCGACCACCGGCCCGAGCCCGTGGCGCTCGAGGGCCGACTGCAGCGCCCAGCTCTCGGTGCTGCGCCGCACGATCGCGCGCGGCGGCTGGACCCCCGTGCGCGGCGGCAGCGGCTTGCGCTTGCGGGCCGGGCGACGGCCGGTGCCGGGCCGGCCGGTCGGGCACCGGCCACCCGCGTCCTGTCCGGAGCCGGAGGACGACCTCGGCTCCGCTGCGTCCCCCGCGGTCACCGGCCGGGATCGGGGGACGGAGGTGCGGATGCGGGCTCGCCGGGCCGAGAAGTCTGGGAGGTCCACCCGTCCTGCGACGTCCACCGCCGGCGCACCCGCCGGGTGACCACGACGAGCGGGATCGCGCCGAGGACCCCGGCCGCGAGCGGCGCGCCGGAGGTCCACACGGGCGCGCCGAGCGCCGACGGGCGGGCCTGCGGGTCGGTGTCGGGCACGCCGCCCCACCGGCCGACCGGCAGCACGATCACGCGGGCCTTGCCGATCACGTCGGTGACGCCGATCGGGCCGTGCACGCGGGCGTCCGCCGAGTTGTTGCGGTTGTCGCCCATCACCCACAGCTGGCCCTCGGGCACGCGCACCGGCGCGAAGTCCGCCTGGGTGCGCCCGAGGTTGGGCTGGTAGTAGATGTACGGCTCGTCGAGGGGCTGGCCGTCGACCGTCACGCGATTCTGCGGGTCGCAGCACGCGACGGTCTGCCCGCCGGTGGCGATGACGCGCTTGACGAAGTCCTTCTCGTTCGGCGGCGCCAGGCCGACCAGCGACAGCCCGCTCTGCAGGCCGCGGACCAGCACGTTCCCCGACGGCTGCTCGCCGGAGACCTCGCCGTTGTCGCCCCACGTCGGCGGCCCGCGGAACACCACGACGTCGCCGGGCGCCGGGTCGGAGAACCGGTAGGTGAGCTTGTCGACGGCGACGCGGTCGTTGGCGCAGCCGTTGCAGCCGTGGAGCGTGCGCTCCATCGAGGCCGACGGGATGACGTAGATGCGCGCCAGGAACGTCTGGATGACGAAGGTCAGGACGACGGCGACGACGATGAGCAGCGGGAGCTCGCGCCAGAACGAGCCCTTCTTTTTCGTCTTGCCCTTGCCGCGACCGCCCTTGTCGCTGCCGTGACGCCCGGCGCCGGCGGGGACGGCGTCCTCGGCCTCGTCGGGCACCTCGTCGCCCGGTGCGGCCATGCCGCGGCGGTGGCGGCCGGGGACGACCCCGCCGCCGGTGATCGCCGTGGTGGTGGCCGTGGTCGACGACGGGGCGGCGTCGTCGCGCGGACGCGGGGCGCGGGAAGCGAAGCCGTCGGAGCCGGCGAGACCGGTGTCCGCCGGGCTCGCGGACGGGGTCGCTGCCTGGGTGTCCTCGGCACCGCCGGCGGCCGGTGTCCCCGAGGGGGCAGCCGGCGGCCGCGGCGGCGGAGGGCCGGGCGGGGGCCCGGCCGGGCCGGTGCTCTGCGGCGGCACGGGCGGCGAGACGGGCTGGGCCATCGGGCGGGCCTGCTGGCCGTGGGGGTGCGGCGGGGGCGGGCCCACGGGACGGCCGTCGGGCCGCGGGCCTCCGTACCCGCCCGGGGGCGGCGGGGCCGGGCGTCCCGCACCCCACTCCGAGCCCCACGGGCCCGCGGGCGGTGCGACCGCGCCGTGCGGCTCCGGGTGGCCGCCGGGACCCGGGTAGCCGCGGCCGGCGTCGTTGGGGGGAGGCGGCGCGGACCGGCCGTTCATGCCGACCGCCGGGTCGCCGTAACCGTCGCCGTAGCCGTCCACGGAGCCGTTGCCATACCCGTTGCTGTTGGGGGCGCCGTGGCCGTTGGGGGCGCCGTAGCCGTCCGGACCGCCGTACACCGGCCCGTGGCCGACGCCGTTGCCGTCCGGGTAGCCGCCCCCGTACCCGTTCCCCGGGTCCGACGGACGGCCGTTCGCGTACCCGCCGACGTCGCCGTACGCGGCGTCGCCGTCGGCGGGGCGGTCGGAGCCGCTCCAGCCGGACGAGCCGTAGGGCGCGTGGCCGCTGGGCCCGTGGGCCGGGACGTCGCCGTACGGGTCGGCGTCGGCGTCGTCCTCCGGCCGTGCATGCGCCCCTCGTCCCGGGGCGTCGGTACGAGTCGTCTCGCCGCCCGTTCCGTGACTCCGGAACGGGGGCCCGCCTGGCTCCTGGGGACGCACGCGCTTCAGGTTAGGAGACCGGGTCGCGTCGGCTCAGGAGGCCGGCGTGGTCTCGCGCTTCTCGCGGATCTTCGCGGCCTTGCCCCGACGCTCACGGAGGTAGTACAGCTTCGCGCGCCGGACGTCACCGCGGGTGACGACCTCGATCTCCGCGATGTTGGGTGAGTGCACCGGGAAGGTGCGCTCCACCCCGACGCCGAAGGAGACCTTGCGGACGGTGAACGTCTCGCGCAGGCCGCCACCGTGGCGGCGGATGACGACACCCTGGAAGACCTGTACACGAGAGCGTGAACCCTCGATGACCCGGACGTGCACCTTCACGGTGTCCCCGGCACGGAAGTCGGGGATGTCGGAGCGCAGCGACTTGGCGTCGAGCTCGTCCAGGGCGTTCATCGTCAGCGTCCTCGCGGTCTCACGGCCCCGGTGACCAGGCGCCCGCGGGCGGGTGACCTGGTCTGCCGAGGAGAAGCGGTTCTCGGGCGGCGGGACGGCGCTCAGCGACCCTGATCGGGTCGTCCGCCGTCCGCGGCAACCTCCCCAGTCTGCCATGCCGCCGCGCGGGGCCCGGGGGCCGGGTCGTACCCGCACGCCGCGAGCACCTCGCGGTCGCGGGCGTCGAAGGCGTCGGCGCCGTGCCGGGCGACGAGTGCGTCGAGCAGGTCGGGGCGCACGGCCGCGGTGCGCTCGAGCGAGCGGTCGCGGCGCCACCGGTCGACGACGGCGTGGTTGCCGCCGCGCAGGACGTCGGGGACGTCGAGCCCGCGCCACTGCTCGGGCCGCGTGTAGGCCGGCGCCTCGAGCAGACCGCCGGTTCCTTCCGCGAAGCTGTCCAGCTCCGCCGACGCCGGGTTGCCCAGCACACCGGGGACCAGCCGCGACACCGCCTCGACGACCACCAGCGCCGCGACCTCCCCGCCGGCGAGCACGTAGTCGCCGAGCGAGACCTCCTCGACGGGCATCCGGCGCCCGGCGTCGGCGAGCACGCGCGCGTCGATGCCCTCGTAGCGCCCACAGGCGAGCACGAGCCACGGCTCCGACGCCCACCCCGCCGCGCGGCGCTGGGTGAGCGGCGCGCCCGCGGGGGTGGGCACGAGCAGGCGGGGGACCCCGTCCCCGGAAGCGGTCACCTCGTCGAGCGCCGCCCCCCACACGGGCGCCGTCATCAGCATCCCGGGGCCGCCGCCGTAGGGCGAGTCGTCGACGGCCTTGTGCACGCCGGACGCCCATCCGCGCAGGTCGTGGACCCGGACGTCGAGCAGGCCGGCGCGCCGCGCCCGCCCGACGAGTGCCTCGTCGAGCGGGGCGAGGTAGCCCGGGAAGATCGTGACGACGTCGATGCGCATCGGGCACGATCCTGCCCCTGACACGTGCGCGGGAGGTGGCGAGGGGTGGAGCAGTTCCTGTCCTACCCGCAGGAGTGGCGCCTGCTGGCGCCGCTGGCGCTGGCGGTGGTGCTGTGCACGCTGATCGGCCTCGAGCGCGAGCTGGCGGCCAAGAGCGCGGGTCTGCGCACGCACACGCTGGTCGGCGTCGGCTCGGCCGCGTTCATGCTGATCTCGAAGTACGGCTTCAACGACCTGCTCAGCTCCCCCGACATCGCGCTCGACCCCTCGCGCGTCGCGGCCCAGATCGTCTCCGGCATCGGCTTCATCGGCGGCGGGCTGATCTTCGTGCGCCGCGACGCGGTCCGCGGGCTGACGACCGCGGCCACGGTCTGGACCGCCGCCGCGGTGGGGACGGCGTGCGGTGCCGGCCTGCCGCTGCTCGCGATCGGCGGCACGGCCGTCCACTACCTCGTGACGCGGGGCTACCGCCCGCTCGCCCGCTGGGTCACGCGCTCGTCGACGGTGCCGCGCGACGTGACCCTCTCCTACGCCGACGGACGCGGGGTGCTGCGCCGGGTGCTCTCGATCTGCACGGAGCGGGGGTTCGCCGTCGCCGGCATGCACGTCGACCGCGAGGACGCGACCGACGGCGCCGGGGGCACGGACGGCACGACCCACGTCGCGACGGTGACGCTCTCGCTGTCCGGGCGCGGCCCGCTCGCGCCGCTGTCCGGCGAGCTCTCGGAACTGCCGGGCGTCCTGGCCGTGGGGGTCCCGACCGAGGAGGAGTAGCCGCTCAGGCGGCGTACGCGCGGCCCTGGAGCGCGAACAGCTCCCGGTAGAGCCCGCCCGCGGCCATGAGCTCGTCGTGGGTGCCCTGCGCGGTGATCCGGCCGCCCTCGAGCACCACGATGCGGTCGGCGGTGCGGACGTTCGCGAGGCGGTGCGTCACGAGCACCGTGATCCGGTCGCCGCCCGCCGAGAGCTCGCGCAGCGACGAGAAGACGGCGTGCTCGGCGCGGGCGTCGAGGGCGGCGGTCGGCTCGTCGGCCACCACCAGCGGGGCGTCGCGGTAGAGCCCGCGCGCCACCGCCATCCGCTGCCACTGCCCGCCGGAGAGGTCGCGCCCGCCCTGGAAGGCGCGGGAGAGCACGGTGGCGCGCCCGCGCGGCAGGTCGTCGACGACCTCGGCGGCCCCGGAGCGCCCGAGCGCGTCCTCGTAGGCCCGGTCGGCGGGGTCGTCGCGGTCGAGGCGCCCGATGCGGACGTTGTCGTCGGCGCGCAGCGGCCACTGCACGGGCGCCTGCGCCACCAGCGCGACGTGCTCGAGGGCGGCCGCCGAGTCGGTCTCGCGCAGGTCCCGCCCGTTCCACCGCACCCGGCCCTCGGTGGGCAGGTAGAGCCCGACCAGCAGCTTCGCCAGCGTCGACTTCCCCGAACCGTTCTCCCCCACCAGCGCGACGACCTCGCCGCGGCGCAGCGTGAGCCCGACGTCGGCCAGGGCCGGGACCTCCTGGCCCGGGTAGCGGAACGTCACGCCGTCCAGCTCGACGACCTCGGGCGCCCCCGGCGCCGGACCGGCCGGGGCGCGCCGCCGCGAGCGGGCGTCCTCCACGCACCGCGTGTACAGCTCGACGAACAGCCCGGCCTCGAACAGCAGGTTCGCGCCGAACACCGACGTCTGCACCGCGCTCGACGCCGCGCGCATCGCGACCACCGCCGTGCCGGCCAGCGGCAGCGCGAGCCCGCCGGTGTAGACGAGCAGGCCCACCGCGACGTAGCCCAGCGCGGTCGCGACGCCGGACGCCGCACGCCCGACCGTGACGAGCGCGTTGCGGCGCTGCTCGACCCGGATGCCCTCGCGGGAGAGCTCGGTCGCGAGGCGCTCGTGCTCGTCGGCGAGCACCCCGCCCACCGTGAACGCCCGCACCTCGGCGGCGTTGTCCCGCCGCGAGATGAGGTCGCCGACCACCGCGAGGCGGCGGGCCTGCGCGATCGTGCGCAGCGTCGAGGCGAACATCAGCCGGACCCCGGAGACGGCGGCCCACGCCTGCGGCAGGCCGGCGAGCAGCACGATCGGCGCGAGCAGGGGGTGCACGATCCCGGCGGCGACCACCGACGCGACCACCGCGACCGACCCGGACACCAGGTCGCCGACGACGCTCGCCCCCATCCGGATCCGCGTCACCGAGTGCTCGGCGCGGTCGACGAGCGCCGTGAAGTCGGCGTCGTCGAACGCGACGAGGTCGACGGCGACCAGGGCGGTGTAGAGGTCGGTCTGCACGCGGCGCTCGACGCGCGGCACCAGCTCGGCGGTGACCGCGCCGGCCGCGGCGTCGAGCAGCCCCCGCGCGGCCAGCGCCGCGACGACCACGGCGAGGGCGGGCAGGGCGGCCACGACGCGTTCCGGGGTGGGGCCCTCGGCCAGCAGCCTCGAGAACACGTCGGCCGTCGCCAGCAGCCCGAAGGCCGTGACGACGCCGGACACGAGGTGCACGACGACGGCGAGCGCGGTCCAGCGCCGCGAGCCCTGCCACGCCCATCGGGTCAGGATCGCGACCGTCCGCGGCACCGCCCGCGCGACCGCCAGCGGCCCGGCCTGCGCCGTCGCCTCGAGCCCGAGGGCCCAGGCCGGCGTCTCCAGCTCCTCGGCCCCGAACAGCGTCCGGCGCCCCGACTCCCCCGCGTCCCCCACGGGTGTCAGTCTGCGGGGTCGAGCAGGCCTTCCGGGGGATCGAGCACGAGCCGTCCGCCGGCCACGTCGACCTCGGGGACGATCGCGGCCACGAACGGCACGAGCAGCTCGCCGCCCTCGACGCGGTCGACGGAGAGCAGCTCGCCGCCCACCCCGTGCAGGACCGCGGTGACCGTCCCGACGGCCGTCCCGTCGGTGAGCACCGCGGTGAGGCCCTCGAGCTGGTGGTCGTGGAACTCGTCGGGGTCGTCGGGCGCCTCGGCGAGCGCTGCCGCCGTGAGCTCCGCGGTCCGCAGGGCCTCGGCGCCGTCGCGGTCGCCGACCTCCTCGACCGTCACGAGCAGCCGGTCGCCGTGACGGCGGGCGGCGACGACGGTGACGGACGTGACCTGCGACAGGCGCGAGCCCCGCACCAACAGCACGGTGCCCGGGGCGAACCGGGCCTCGACGTTGTCGGTACGGGGCTCGACGACGAGCTCTCCGCGCAGGCCGTGGGCCTTGACGACCCGGCCGACGACGCGCTGGTCGTCGGACGGAGCGGTCACGGTGCCGTGCTCAGCGGTCGGTGTCGACGACGTCGACACGCACGCCACGGCCGCCGATGCCGCCGACGACGGTGCGCAGGGCGGTGGCCGTGCGGCCGTTGCGGCCGATCACCTTGCCGAGGTCGTCGGGGTGGACCCGGACCTCGAGGGTGCGACCGCGGCGGTTGGTCACGAGGTCGACGGCGACCTCGTCGGGGTGGGCGACGATGCCGCGCACGAGGTGCTCGAGCGCCTCGGCGAGCTCGCTCATCGAAGGGCTCCAGCTCCGCTGCGCTGCGTGTCGCTCACTCCGCGGAGCCGGAAACCTTGGCCAGCTCCTCGTTGAAGCGGGCCTGCTTGTCGACCTTCTCCGGCTGCGGCTGGAGCTTGCCCTCGGCGCCGGGGAGGCCCTTGAACTTCTGCCAGTCGCCGGTGACCTTGAGCAGGCCGTGGACCGGCTCGGTCGGGATGGCGCCGACGCCCAGCCAGTACTGCGCGCGCTCCGAGTTGATCTTGATGACGCTCGGCTGGCTCTTGGGGTGGTACTCGCCGATCGTCTCGATGACACGACCGTCACGGCGGTTCTTCGCGTCGGCGATGACGACGCGGTAGTGCGGCTCGCGAATCTTGCCGATGCGGGCGAGCTTGATCTTGACAGCCACTGCTGGGTACTCCTCGGTCGATGGTCGGGGCCGCCCTGCCGAGGAGGACCTCCGGGGCGGCGTGCCCGCTCGTGCGTGGTCACGGTCGTGCCGTGACAACTCGTCGATTGTGCCAGACGGCCACTCAGGCGAACGGCGCGAGGGTGACCCCGGCGTCGCGGAGGGCCTCGGCGACGCGCCGGGCCGAGGTCACCGCGTCCGGGGTGTCCCCGTGCAGGCAGAGCGAGGCGGCCTCGGTGGGGATCTCGGTGCCGTCGACCGCGACGATCACGCCGTCGGTGGCCAGCCGGCGGGCACGCTCGACGACCGCGTCGGCGTCGGGCAGCAGCGCGCCGGGCTCGCGGCGGGGCACGAGGGTGCCGTCGGAGGTGTAGCCGCGGTCGCCGAACGCCTCGGCGTACGTGGTCAGGCCCGCCTCGGCCGCCCGCGCGAGGAACCGCGAGCCCGGGAGCCCGAGCACCGGCAGGCCTGCCTGCTCGGCGGCCGCGACGACGGCGCCGGCCTGGGCGTCGTGGTGCACGACGGCGTTGTAGAGCGCGCCGTGGGGCTTGAGGTAGGCGAGCTCCCCGCCCGCCGCCCGCGTGAACTCCCGCAGCGCCCCGACCTGGTAGACCAGGTCCGCGGTGAGCTCGGCGGGGTCGGCGTCGACGAACCGGCGACCGAAGCCCGCCAGGTCGCGGTAGGACACCTGCGCGCCGACGGCCACGCCGCGCTCGACCGCCGCCGCGGCGACCCGCTGCATCGTCAGCGGGTCGCCCGCGTGGAAGCCGCACGCCACGTTCGCCGAGGTGATCACGTCGAGCAGCGCGTCGTCGTCGGTGAGCGACCAGATCCCGAAGCCCTCGGCGAGGTCGGCGTTGAGGTCGATGCGCACTCTCCCCACCCTAGGAGCTTGACCTGGAGCGCACTCGAGGGCGCAGTCTGTCCCCGTGAGTGATCCGCTGACGGCGCCCGTCGCCGTCGAGGAGGAACCCCCCGTCCGCGTCGGCCTGTTGCTCGGCGTGCTGCTGGTCGCGGTGGCGGTCGCGGTGCTCGCCAACAGCATGGTGCTGGTCCTGGTCCCCGAGATCGGGCGCGACTACGTCGCCTCCCCCGGCAGCCTCGCCTGGGTCGTCACCGCGTTCTCGCTGAGCTTCGCGGTCGCCACGCCGCTCTACGGGCGCATCGCCGACGTCTTCGGCGTGCGCCGGGTGTTCGCCGCCGGGATCGCGGTGTTCCTCGTCGGCTCGGTGATCGCGGGGCTGGCCCCGAGCATCGGCGTGCACCTCGTCGGGCGGGTGCTGCAGGGCCTCGGCAGCGCCGCGGTGCCCGCCCTCGGGTCGGTGGCGGTCGCGCGGGCGCTGCCACCGGGCCGCCGCGGGTTCGGCTTCGGGATCGTCGGCACCGGGGTCGGCGCGGGGCAGGCGCTGGGGCCGCCGCTGGCCGGGTTCGTCGCCGAGCTCGCCGGGTGGCGCTGGCCGTTCCTCGGCGCCGCGCTGCTGGTCGCGCCGTTGCTCGTGATCGCGCCGCGGGTGCTCCCCGACGGCCGGCAGAGCGCCGACCCGTCGTGGCGCCAGATCGACCTCGTGGGCGGCGCGCTGCTCGGCGGCGCCGTCGGGATGGGCCTCTTCGGCCTCACGCGCGCCCAGCAGACGGGGATCCTCGCGCCGTCGGCGTGGGGCGCGGTGCTCCTGGCCGTTGTGCTCGCGGGCGGGTTCGCGCTGCGCATCCGGCGCACGCCCCGCCCGTTCGTCCCGCCGTCGCTGCTGGCCCACGGCCCGTTCCTCACGGCCGTGGCGGTCGGGTTCCTCGCGATGTTCTGCTACCTCGGCACGATCCTGCTCGTGCCGCTGCTGGTCGCGACCGTCAACGGGCTCGGCGTCGGGCACGTGGGCCTGGTCCTGCTGCCCGGCGCGCTCGCGGTCGCCGCCCTGTCCTCGCCGGCGGGCCGGCTGTCCGACCGCCTCGGCCCGCGCCGGCTCGTCGGGATCGGGCTGACGCTGCTGCTCGCGGCCGTCGCGGCGCTCTCGACCGTGGCGGGCGGGTCGGCGGTGGTCCTGTCCGCGGTGACGTTCGCGGTCGGCCTCGCGCTCGCGTCGATCACCTCGCCGCTGATCAACGCGGTGGCCGCCGCGGTCCCGACCGAGCACGCCGGGGTCGGGCTCGGCATCTACCAGGGCGCGTTCTTCCTCGGCGGCGGGACGGGCGCGGCCGTGCTCGGCACCGTCCTCGCGGCGCGCACCGCGGGCGGCGCCGGGTCCTGGAATCCGCTGCACGACGGCGCGGGCGCCGCGTTCTCCGACGCCCTGCTGGTGATCGCCGCCGTGCTCGTCGCGGCGATCGCGCTGTCCCGGCGGCTCCCGGCGCGGACCTAGCGAGCGAGGGACTCCCCGGCTGCGTCCCACGCAGGCGGGGACGCCCTCGCTCCGCCCGGCGTCAGCGCAGCGACGTCCCCGCCCGCAGCACCAGCCGCGGCGCGCGCAGCGTGTCGGTGTCCACCCGGGGGTCCTCGGTGGTGACGACGAGGTCCGCGGGGGCGCCGTCGACCAGGCCCGGGCGCCCCAGCCACGCCCGCGCGTCGCCGCACGCCGCGGCGAACGCCCGCGCCGGCCCGAGCCCGATCCCCGCCAGCGCGGCGACCTCGTCGACGATCCGGCCGTGGACGATGCCGCCGCCGGCGTCGGTGCCCGCGAACACCGGCACGCCCGCCTCGATCGCGACGGCGAAGGTGCGCGGCGCGCGGGCGTAGAGCTCGCGCATGTGGGTGCCGTAGCGGGGGAACTTCTCGCCGGCCGCGTCGGCGAACGACGGGAAGTTCTCGACGTTGATCACGGTCGGGACCAGCACCGTGCCGCGCTCGACCATCATCGCGATGGTGTCGTCGGTCAGCCCGGTGCCGTGCTCGATGCCGTCGATGCCCGCCCCGATCAGCCCCGGCAGCGCGTCCTCGCCGAAGACGTGGGCGGTGACCCGCGCGCCCTCGGCGTGCGCGGCGTCGATCGCGGCGCGCAGCACGTCGTCGGGCCACAGCGGCGCGAGGTCCCCCTCCTCGCGCTCGATCCAGTCGCCGACCAGCTTCACCCACGGGTTGGCGCGCGCGGTCTCGGCGACGGCGGCGGGCAGCTCGTCGGGCTCGACGTCGATCGGCAGCCCGCGGATGTAGCGCTTGGGCCGGGCGAGGTGGCGCCCGGCGCGGACGATCTCCGGCATCCGCGGGTCGTCGTCGAGCGGGCGGGTGTCGACGGGGCTGCCGCAGTCGCGCAGCAGCAGCGCGCCCGCGGCGGCGTCGGTGTGCCCCTGCTCGCGGGCCTCCTCGAGCTCGACGGGGCCGTCGGGGCCGATGCCGACGTGGCAGTGGGCGTCGACCAGGCCCGGGAGGATCCACCCGCCGTCGGCCACCGTCTCGGCGTCGGGCACCGGGTCGAGGCTGATCCGCCCCTCCGCGGTGACCCACAGCTCGCCGGCGCGCTCCCCCTCCGCCGTGCCGTCGAGGAGGACGCCGCGCAGGTGCAGGGCCGAGGGGATCGCCATGGCCGGGAGGGTAGCCAGCCGCGACCTAGGCTCGCCCCGTGAACCCCGCCCGCGTGGAGGACGTCCACGCCCTCGCGGCCGCGATGCCGCACGTCACCGCGCTCGAGGGACCGAAGGGCAACACCGTCTACCAGGTCGGCGGGAAGTCGTTCGTGTTCTTCCGGACCCCGCAGCCCGACGCCCGCGACCCGGAGACCGGCGAGAAGTACCCCGACGTGATCATGTTCTGGGTCGAGTCCGAGGAGGACAAGGACGCGCTCGTGCACGACGCGTCCACGCCGTTCTTCACCACGCCGCGCTTCGACGGGCACCTCTCGGTGCTGCTGCGCGCGGCGCACCTCGACCGCATCTCCCGCGAGGAGCTGACCGAGATCGTGCAGGACGCCTGGCTGGCGCGGGCGTCGAACCGGCGGCGGGAGAAGTGGCTGGAGGGCTAGCTACTTCCGCTTCTTCTTGTTGCCCTTCTTGCCCCCGCCGTTGCCGCGGGAGCCACCGCCGCCGGCGTTGCCGGGGAAGGTCAGGGCCGACGGGTCGAAGCCCGCGGGCAGCTCGTTCATGCCCGCCAGCGCCGGCGGGAGCTGGTTGAGGCCCGGGGTCTGGTAGCTGCCGACCGAGCGCTCGCCGCGGTCCTGCTGCCCGGTGCTCTCCTGGGCGATGCCCGCGATCGCCGGCATCTGCTTGGGACCCTTCCGCCCCTTGACCGCGGCCTTCGCCGCCTGCCGCTTGCCCTTGCGCCCGCCGCCCATGCCCGGCAGCCCGAACTGGCCGGCCATGTTCTTCATCATCTTGCGGGCCTCGAAGAACCGCTCGACCAGCTGGTTGACGTCCGTGACCCCGACGCCCGAGCCGTTCGCGATCCGCAGCCGGCGCGACCCGTTGATGATCTTCGGGTCGGCCCGCTCGGCGGGCGTCATGCCGCGGATGATCGCCTGGACGCGGTCGAGGTGCTTCTCGTCGAGCCCCGCGAGCTGGTCCTTCATCTGGTTCGCGCCGGGGAGCATGCCCAGCACGTTCGCGATCGGGCCCATCTTGCGCACGGCCATCATCTGCTCGAGGAAGTCCTCGAGCGTCAGCTCGCCGGTGCCCATCTTGGCCGCGGCGGCCTCGGCCTGGCCCTCCTCGAAGGCCTGCTCGGCCTGCTCGATGAGCGTGAGCACGTCGCCCATGCCGAGGATGCGCGAGGCCATCCGGTCGGGGTGGAAGACGTCGAACTCGTCGAGCTTCTCGCCGTTGGAGGCGAAGAGGATCGGCTCGCCGGTGACCTCGCGGACCGACAGCGCGGCACCACCGCGAGCGTCGCCGTCGAGCTTGGTCAGCACCACGCCGGAGAAGCCGACGCCGTCGCGGAAGGCCTCGGCCGTGGTGACGGCGTCCTGGCCGACCATGGCGTCGAGGACGAACAGCGTCTCGTCGGGCGTCACGGCGTCGCGGATGTCCGCGGCCTGGCGCATCAGCTCCTCGTCGACACCGAGACGGCCGGCGGTGTCGACGACGAGCACGTCGTACTGGCGGCTGCGCGCGTCGGCGACGGCGCGGCGGGCGACGTCGACCGGGTCGCCGACGCCGTTGCCGGGCTCGGGCGCGAACACCTCGACGCCGGCGCGCTCGCCGACGATCTGCAGCTGGTTGACGGCGTTGGGGCGCTGGAGGTCGCAGGCCGCGAGCATCGGGGTGTGGCCCTGGCTCTTGAGCCAGAACGCGAGCTTGCCGGCGAGCGTCGTCTTGCCGGAGCCCTGCAGGCCGGCGAGCATGATCACGGTCGGCGGCTGCTTCGCGAAGCGCAGGCGGCGGGTCTCGCCGCCGAGGATGCCGACGAGCTCCTCGTTGACGATCTTGACGACCTGCTGCGCGGGGTTCAGCGCCTCGGAGACCTCGGCGCCGCGCGCCCGCTCCTTGACCTGCTTGACGAAGCCCCGGACCACGGGCAGGGCGACGTCGGCCTCGAGCAGCGCGATGCGGATCTCGCGGCACGTCGTGTCGATGTCGGTCTCGGAGAGCCGACCCTTCCCGCGCAGGTCGGACAGGACCGACGTGAGGCGGTCGGACAGGGCGTCGAACACGGCGCTCGCACTCCTCGATCTGTCGAATGAGGCGCCGGGAGGCATGGCGCAGGACGAACCCCCAGCCTAACGGTCGCGTGACCGGGGCCCGCCCCGCGGCTCAGCCTGCTACTCAGCCCACCACCGGGCGCTCCGGCGCCGAGAGCCCGCTCGAGGCCGCGGCGAGCACGACCTCCTCCACCCGCCGGCGGCACTCCGGGTCGAGCCCCGCGTGCTCCGCGGTCTCCAGGCAGAACGCATCGAGCACCGAGCTGCCCAGCGTCGACACCCGTGCCCACCGCACGTCGAGCCCCTCGGACTCCAGCGCGGCCGCGACCCGGTGCAGCAGGCCGATCCGGTCGCCGGTGCGCAGCTCGAGCACGACCGCGCCGGTGGCCTCGTCGTCGAACCACAGCACGCGGCTCGGCGCCGGGGCCGGTCCCGGGCGGTCGTAGTCGCGCTCCTTGGCCTCGAGGCGCGCCGGCAGGTCGAGCGAGCCGCGCAGCACCCGCACCAGGTCCTCGCGGATCAGCGAGGCCTCGGGCAGGCGACCGAAGCGCGGGGACACGGTGAACGCGTCGACGGCGACGCCGTCGTGCTCGCCGAGGTCGGCGGTGTGCACCTGCAGCGAGTGCAGCGCCAGCACCCCGGCGGCCCGCGAGAGCAGGCCCGGGCGGTCGGGCGCGGCGACGGTCATCGTGATCGTGGTCAGCTCGCCGTCCCCGGAGACCGACACCTCCGGACGCCCGCTGTCGGCCACGGCCTTCGCGAGGCTCAGGGCCTCCTCCGAGAGCGTCGTCGGCCCGGGGGTCGGCTCGCCGGACATCACCACCCGGCAGCGCCGGACGAGGTCGCCCATCAGCGTCGCGCGCCACGGCGTCCACACGCCCGGGCCGGTGCCCAGCGAGTCGGCCTCGGCGAGGGCGTGCAGCAGCTCGAGGAGGACCGGGTCGGCGCCGAGGGTCTCGACGACCCGCTCGACGGTCGCGGGGTCCTCGGGGTCGCGGCGCGACGCGGTGTGGGGCAGCAGCAGGTGGTGGCGCACCATCGCGGCGAGGGTGTCGACGTCGGCGGGCCACAGGCCCAGCCGCTTGCCGAGGGCCGCCGCGAGGCGCTCGCCGACCACCGAGTGGTCCTCGTCGCGGCCCTTGCCGATGTCGTGCACGAGCGCGCCGAGCAGCAGCAGGTCGGGCCGCGAGACGCGCGTGGTGAGCTCGGCGGCGCGGGAGGTGACCTCGACGAGGTGGCGGTCGACGGTCCACACGTGCTGGCGGTCGCGCGGGGGCAGGTCGCGCACGGCGCCCCACTCGGGGAACAGCCGCCCCCACAGACCCGTGCGGTCGAGCGCCTCGACCACGTCGACCATGCCCTCGCCCGCCCCGAGGAGGGCGAGCAGCTCGGACAGTGCCGCCCGCGGCCACGGCTCGCGCAGCTCGGGGGCGACGTCGGCCAGGCGGTGCAGGGTGCCCGCGGCGATCGGCAGCCGGGTGCGCGCGGCCGTCGCGGCCAGGCGGAGCACGAGCGCCGGGTCGCGGGAGACCTGCGCGTCGCGGGCGAGGACCACCTCGCCGGCGTGCTCGACCACCCCGTCGTCGAGGGGGCGGCGGGCCGGCGCGCGGCGCAGGGCGGCCAGGCCCCGGCGCGGCAGGGCGGCGCGCGCCGAGCGCAGCGCGGTGTCGGTGGCGAACACGACCGTCCGCGCGGCGCCGGAGAGGGCGCGGGCGAGGTCGAAGCGGTCGGTGACGCCCAGCTCGCCCGCCGCGGCGGCGACGACCTCGTGGGCGTCCTCGGCCTGCATGACGTCGCGCGCCCGCCCGGCGCGGCGGTGCAGCTCCACGCGCAGGTCGAGCATGAGGCGGCGCGCGTCCTGGACGTCGACGGTGGGCCGGTCGACGAGCTGCGCCGCGGCCAGGGCGTCGAGCAGCTGGATGTCGCGCAGCCCGCCGCGGCCGTTCTTGAGGTCGGGCTCGACGCGGTGTGCGACCTCGCCGGAGCGCTCCCAGCGCGTCTCGGTGGCGGCGACGAGGTCGTCGAAGCGGTTGCGGATGCCGGCGCGCCACGCCTGGCGCGCGGTGACGGCGAGGCGCTCGGCGAGCTCCGGGTCGCCGGCGAGGTAGCGGACCTCGAGCAGGCCCAGGGCGACGCGCAGGTCGGTGGTGGCGACCTCGATGGCCTCGCCGACCGTGCGCACCGAGTGGTCGAGCCCGATCCCGGCGTCCCACAGCGGGTACCAGAGGGCGTCGGCCACGCGGGAGATCTGCTCGCGGCCGCCCTTGCGCCCGCGGCCGTCGTGGATCAGCACGAGGTCGAGGTCCGAGTACGGCGCGAGCTCCTTGCGCCCGAGCGCGCCCACGGCGACGAGCGCCGAGCCCTCCCCCACCCCGACCGCCGCGGCCCGCGACGACAGCCAGAAGTCGTGCAGGTCGACCAGCGCCTCGCGCAGCGCGGCCGGGCCCAGCCGCCGCGCCCCCGGCGGCGGGTCGAGCAGGGCGGCGCGGGCGCGGACGAGGTCCACGGCGTCGCCGTTCGTCGTCCCGCGCTCGTCGTCGAGGCCCGGCGGTCCCCCGCCGTTCCGCCCCCCGCCGTTCCGCTCGGCGTCCGCCACGGCCATCGGCCCGCGTCCCCTCTCGCTGGTGCCTGGTACGACGACGCCGGGTCCCCACCGATCGGGGGACCCGGCGCCGTCGAGGTGCCGAACTACAGGGCGTCCGCCCCGCGCTCGCCGGTGCGCACGCGCACCACGGTCTCGACCGGGGTCACCCAGACCTTCCCGTCACCGATCTTGCCGGTGCGGGCGGTCTCGGCGATCGCGTCGACGACCTTCTCCGCGGCGGTGTCGTCGGTGACGACCTCGATGCGGACCTTCGGCACGAAGTCCACGGAGTACTCCGCACCCCGGTAGACCTCGGTGTGGCCCTTCTGGCGGCCGTAGCCCTGGACCTCGCTGACGGTCATGCCCAGGACCCCGAGCTGCTCGAGGGCGCCCTTGACGTCCTCCAGCACGAACGGCTTGATGATCGCGGTCACCATCTTCATCTCGTTCAGCCCTCCTTGCCTGCGGTCGCCGTGACCTGGGTCGGAGCAGACAGCGTCGACTTCGAGGACCCGAGACCGCTACCCCCGGTCCGCAGGCTCGAGAAGTCGTAGCCCGACTCCGCGTGCTCACCCTCGTCGATGCCCACGGCCTCGCTCTCGTCGTCGACGCGCAGACCCATGATGGCCTTGACGACGAAGGCGATGATCGCGGTGACGACGCCCGAGTAGGCGATCACGGCGACGGCGGCGAGCGCCTGGATGCCGAGCTGGCCGAAGCCGCCGCCGTAGAAGACGCCGGACACCTCGGACGGGGAGCCGTCCCAGGCGAAGAAGCCGATGAGCAGGGTGCCGAGGAGACCACCGACGAGGTGGACGCCCACGACGTCGAACGAGTCGTCGAAGCCCAGCTTGTACTTCAGGCCGACCGCGTAGGCGCAGCCGATGCCGGCGATGAAGCCGATGGCCATGGCGCCGAGCGGGGTGACCGCGGCACAGGCCGGGGTGATGGCGACCAGACCGGCGACGATGCCCGAGGCGGCACCGAGCGAGGTGGCCTTGCCGTCGCGGATCTGCTCGATGATCAGCCAGCCGCAGATCGCGGTGCAGGTGGCGACGACGGTGTTGAGGAACGCGTAGGTGGCCGAGTAGTTCGCCACCGCGGCCGAGCCGGCGTTGAAGCCGAACCAGCCGAACCACAGCAGGCCGGCGCCGAGCATGACCATCGTCAGGTTGTGCGGACGCATGGGCTCACGGGGCCACCCGCGGCGCTTGCCGAGGACGATGCAGAGCACGAGCGCGGCCGTACCGGCGTTGATGTGCACCGCCGTGCCACCGGCGAAGTCGATCGCGCCGATGCCGTTGGCGATCCAGCCGGCGTCGAGGTCGAACACCCAGTGGGCGATCGGGAAGTAGACCAGCGTCGCCCAGAGCAGGGAGAACACCATCCACGAGTTGAACTTCATGCGGTCCGCGGCGGCGCCGGCGACGAGGCCCACCGTGAGGATCGCGAACATGGCCTGGAAGGCCACGAAGGCGATGTCCGGCAGCCCGTCGGTCTGCACCGTCTCGGAGAGCAGGCTCGAGAGCATGAAGTACTGGCCCGGGTTGCCGAGCAGGCCACCGCCGAGGTCGTCCCCGAACGACATCGAGTAGCCGAAGATGACCCACAGCACGCCCACCGTGGCGCAGGTGCTGAACACCATCATCATCATGTTGAGGACGCTCTTCGAGCGCGCCTGGCCGCCGTAGAACAGCGCCAGGCCCGGCGTCATGAGCAGGACCAGCGCGGTGCTGGTCAACATCCAGGCGATCGTTCCGCTGTCGAGTTCCACGGCCAGCCGCGTCCCTTCTCGCTCCCACTGATTTCGAAGAGCGAGAATGCGCAGGGCGTGTTTCCGGTGAGGGCGCGCTGCGTTTCGGCGCAGTTAACAGCCCGCCCGTGCATGTCACCATCATGTTTCGCGGGCGGCGTTACCGGACAGCGGGAGACGTGCGTCATGACGCTCCGCGATCATCGGCCTCCCGAACGGCCGACCGCACCAGGCAGAAGGGGTTGCCGTCGGGGTCGAGGAAGACCCGGAAGGTCGTCCCCGGCTGGTGGGCCGTCTTCGTCGCGCCGGCGCGCAGCACGGCCGCCTCGGCCGTGTCGAGGTCGTCGACCTCCACGTCGAGGTGGAACTGCAGCGCCCCGTCCTCGGGCCAGGCCGGGGCACGCTTCGCGGGGGCGAGCTGGAAGGCGAGCGTCGGGCCGCCACCGCCGTTGAGCTCGATCCAGTCGTCGTCGGTCGCGGACTCGTCGATCGGGAGCCCGACGAGGGTCGCGTAGAACTCCGCGAGCGCCCGGGGGTCCGGGGTGTCGATGGCCGTCAGCTGCAGGCGGGCGATGCCGGTCATGGGGCGCAGGGTAGGGGCGCGCCCCGACAGCTCGTCTCGGGTCAGCAGCTCGTCACTTCAGCAGCGCGTCCACGAACGCCCCGGGCTCGAACGGCGCGAGGTCGTCGGGACCCTCGCCGAGGCCGACGAGCTTCACCGGCACCCCCAGCTCGCGCTGCACCTGGAAGACGATGCCGCCCTTCGCGGTGCCGTCGAGCTTGGTGAGCACGACGCCGGTGACGTCGACGACCTCGCTGAACACCCGGGCCTGGGTCAGCCCGTTCTGGCCCGTGGTGGCGTCGAGGACGAGCAGGACCTCGTCGACCTCCGCCTGGCGCTCCACGACCCGCTTGACCTTGCCGAGCTCGTCCATCAGGCCGGTCTTGGTGTGCAGGCGGCCCGCGGTGTCGAGCAGGACGGCGTCGACGCCGGCGTCGGTGCCGCGCTTGACGGCGTCGAACGCCACGCTCGCGGGGTCGGCGCCCTCCTTGCCGCGCACGGTCTCGGCGCCGGCGCGCTCGCCCCAGGTCGCGAGCTGCTCGGCGGCCGCGGCGCGGAAGGTGTCGGCGGCACCGAGGAGCACGACGTGCCCGCCGCCGACGAGCACGCGGGCGAGCTTGCCGGTGGTCGTGGTCTTGCCGGTGCCGTTGACGCCGGCGACGAGCACCACCGCGGGGCGCCCGTCGTGGGCGAGCGCGCGCACCGAGCGCTCCATGTCCGGGCCGAGGGCCTCGACGAGCACCTCCCGCAGCAGCTCGCGCGCCTGGTCGGCGGTGCGGACACCGCGCGTGGCGATGCGCTCGCGGAGCTTGGTGACGATCTCCTGCGTCGTCGCGGACCCGAGGTCGGCCAGGAGCAGCGTGTCCTCGACCTCCTCCCACGAGTCCTCGTCGAGGTCCCCGGCACCGAGCAGACCGAGCAGGCCCTGCCCGAGCGTCGACCGCGACCGGCCCAGCCGGCCCCGCAGACGCTCGAGGCGGCCCTCGGCGGAGGGGATCTCCTCGGCGGGCGCGGCGGGCGCGACCGTCGCCCCGGTGGACGGGGCGATCGTCTCCGTCGTGTCGTCGGGGGGAGCGGCCGTCGTCGCCGTGTCCTCAATGGGCGCCGCGGCCGGGGCGGTGCCGTTCGTCGAGGGGGCGGGGGCCTCGGGCGCGGCGGTCTCCGGCCCCGCGGTCTCGGGCTCAGCGGTCTCGGGCTCAGCGGTCTCGGGCCCCGCGGTCTCGGGCTCAGCGGTCTCCCGCTCGGCGGTCTCGGGCTCGGCGGCTTCCGGCGGCGCGACGGCCTGGGGGCCGGCCTCGACGTCGGGGTCGGCGAGCAGACCGGGGCCGGTGGCGGCGGTGTCGGGCTCGGTGGTGTCGGTGGTGTCGGTCTCGGGCTCGGCGGGCGCCGGCGTCTCGCGGGCGGGCGGGGCGGCCGGGGGCGCGTCGGCCGCGGCGGGCGAGGCGGTGCCCTGCGGACCACCGGCCTCAGGGTGCTCGGCCGGCTCGGCGGGTTCGGGCGACGGCCGGGGCTCGGGGCGCGGCGGGGTGAGCGTGGAGCCGCCGCTGCCGGCGCTGAAGCTGAACCCGCCGCCCGCGGTGTACGAGCCCTTGGTGGGCTTGGCCTGCTCCTCCTGCTCCTCGGCGAGCGAGACCTGGCGGCGCCGGCGCAGGTAGAGGCCGATGCCCAGCACGATGAGCAGGACGACGACCACCGCGACCACCACGATCGTGGCGATCAGTCCGGGCGACAGACCGGCCGGCGCCGCGAGGGCGGCACTCGCCACCGGGTCGAGGGCGACCGGGTCGAGCGGAGAGGTCAGCGACGAGCTCAGTGACACACCGGCCAGTGTCCCAGCCGCGCACGGCGATGGCGCGCGGCCCGTCGACCGACCCCGGTGATCAGGAGCGTCCCCACGCACCTCGATCGTCACGCAGGGTGCACCACGTCGCCCCTGATCACCCCGACGACCCGGGCCCGCGCCGACCCCGGTGATCAGGAGCGTCCCCACGCACCTCGATCGCCGCGCCGGGTGCACCACGTCGCCCCTGATCACCCCGACGACCCGGGCCCGCGCCGACCCCGGTGATCAGGAGCGTCCCCACGCACCTCGATCGCCGCGCGGGGTGCACCACGTCGCCCCTGATCACCCGGGCGCATCCCGGCAGGCAGGCACCGGCGTGATCAACGGGGACATCGGGCGCGGAGAAGCAGCGAGATACCCGTTCGCTGCGCCGGGCCCGGGACTCAGGCCACGAGCAGGACCACCGCGAGGACGAGGAGCCCCAGCGCCGCGAGGACGGCGACGCCGCCGAGGGCCAGCAGCGCGGCGCCGAGGGTGAATCCGGCGGTGCGCTGGCGGGACGGCCCGAGCGAGCCGGCGAGGCGGGGCAGGGCGGGCGCGCGGTAGAAGACCTCGACCGTGTTGCCCGCGCACACCGGCACCGCGTCGGCGACGTGGCCCCAGGCGCGGCGACCGGCGCGCCCGTGCTCGACCTCGATCTCCACGAGGTGCCGGCCGGCGGGCAGGTCGATCGGCGTGCGGCCCCACGCGAAGCGCCACGGGAGCCCGTCGACGCTGACCGCGACGCGGCGCGCGCCGAGGTGCGGGGACAGGCGGGAGTAGGAGGTGTCGATCACCAGGCGCCCGGACGCGAGCTCGACGGCGGCCGACGGCACGGCCGGCGAGCGGACCACGGTGCGCAGCCGGACGAGCGGACCGGACGGGGTGCCGTCGCCGGCGCGGGCGTGGCGGCCGGTCCCCGTCGACGGCGCCGGGGACACGGGGGCGGCGTGGGCGGGCGCGCCCCTCGGACTGGGTCGCACCGCCGTCATGATCGCCCCCCGGTCGCTCGCAGCCCTCTCACCAGCACGGTAGAGGCGCCGGTCGCGAGCCGGGAGGCCACGACAGCGTCGTCCTCGCCCCCCGATCCGGGCTGCCGGTGATACTCAGAGCAACGTAGCAGCACGCACAGTGATCACGACGGGGTGGTCTCGGCATACGGTCCGGGCGCATCCGCGCCCCGCAGGCGTTGCGAGATGACAGCGGTGATCCCGTCGCCCCGCATGCTGACGCCGTAGAGCGCGTCCGCGATCTCCATCGTGGGCTTCTGGTGCGTGATGATGACGAGCTGCGAGGTGCGGCGGAGCTCCGCGAGCAGGCCGATGAGGCGCCGCAGGTTGGCGTCGTCGAGCGCCGCCTCGACCTCGTCCATGACGTAGAACGGCGAGGGGCGCGCCCGGAAGATCGCCACGAGCATGGCCACGGCGGTCAGCGACTTCTCCCCGCCGGAGAGCAGCGAGAGCCGCTTGACCTTCTTCCCCGGCGGCCGCGCCTCGACCTCGACGCCGGTGGCGAGCAGGTCGTCGGGGTCGGTGAGCACGAGCCGGCCCTCGCCGCCCGGGAACAGCACGGGGAACACCGTCTCGAACTCCCGCGCGACCTCGGTGAACGCCGTCGCGAAGACCTCGAGGATCGTCGCGTCGACCTGCGAGACGACCTCGAGGAGGTCCTTGCGGCTGTTCTTGACGTCCTCGAGCTGCGTGGACAGGAAGCGGTAGCGCTCCTCGAGCGCCGCGTACTCCTCGAGGGCGAGCGGGTTGACCTTGCCGAGCGTGCCCAGCTCCTTCTCCGCCCGCGTCGCGCGGCGCTGCTGGGTGGCGCGGTCGAACGGCTCGGGCGGGGGCATGACGACCTGCTCGCCGCGCTCGCGAGCCGCCTCGACCTCGGCGACCTCGCCGGCCGGCGGGGGGATCGGGACCTCGGGGCCGTACTCGCTGACGAGGTCCTCGAGTCCGATCCCGAAGCGCTCGCCGATCCCCGCCTCCATCTGCTGGAGCCGGGTGCGCTGCTCGGCGCGCACGACCTCGTCGCGGTGGACGGCGTCGGTCAACCGCTCGAGCGAGGCCTGCAGCTCCCGCTGGCGCTCGCGGGCGGTGTCGAGCTCGCCGGCCCGCGCGGTGCGCACGGCCGCGGCGGCGTCGCGGGCCTCGGCGGCGCGGGCGAGCGAGGCCTGCAGGCGCGCCAGCGCGTCCTCGCCGTGCCGGACGGCCTCCTCGGTGAGCCGCGCGACGCGCGCGCGCTCGCGGGCCCGCTCCTGCGCCCGGGCCCGGGCCTCGCGCTCGCCCTCGGCGCGCCGGCGCATGCCCTCGGCCCGCCCGGCGACGGCCCGCAGGCGCTCCTCGGCGGTGCGCAGGGCCAGGCGCCCGTCGACCTCGGCGGCCCGGGCGGCGGTCAGCGCGGCGGAGGCCTGGTCGCGCTCGGCGGCGTGGTCCTCGGCGTCGGAGCCCGCGGCGTCGTCCGCGGCCTCGTCCTGGGCCATCGCGAGCCGCTCGGTGAGCTCGTCGAGCTCGTCGCGGCGCTCGTCGCGGGTGCGCTCGACGGCCGCGCGCCGCTCGGTGAGGCGCTGAGCCTCGGCCTCGGCGGCGCGCACGGTCTCGGACAGGCGGCCGTGCCGGCGGGCCGCCTCGGCGCGCGCGGCGTCGTCGGCGGCCCGGCGGGCGTCGGCGGCGCGGCGGGCCTCGGCGTCCGCGCGGCGCCGGTCGTCGCGGACCTGCCGGGCGACGCCGACCTCGGCGCGGGCGGCGGACTCGGCCTCGCGGGCGGCCTCGAGCGCCGCGTCGGCCTCGCGGACGTGGCGCTCGGCGGCGGCGAGCCGGTCGCCCGCCTCGTCGGCGGCCGCCTGCATCTCGAGCAGGCTCTGATTGCCCGACGGGCCGCCGGCCGCCCAGTCGGCGCCCAGGAGGTCGCCGGCGCGGGTGACGGCGCGCAGGTGCGGGTGGTCGCGGACGACCGCGCGGGCGGCGGGGCGGTCGTCGACGACGACCACCCCGGCGAGGACGCGGGCGACGGCGCCGGCGAGCTCGTCGGGCGCCCGGACGAGGTCGGCGGCCCAGCGGGACCCCGCCGGCGGGTCGCCCGCGTCGGGGACCGCATCCCCTCCCCCGCCGACGAGCAGCCCCGCGCGCCCGCCCTCGGTCTCGTGGAGCCGGTCGAGCGCGTCCGCGGCCGCCTCCGGCCCGCGCACCGCCACGGCGTCCGCCGCCGGCCCGAGCGCGGCGGTGACCGCGTCCTCGTCACCCGCACCGACCCGCAGCAGGGCGGCGACCGAGCCGAGCACCCCGGGCACCGGGTCGGCGGCCGCGAGCAGGGCGCCCGCGCCGTCGCGGCGGGTCAGGCCGAGCGCGAGCGCGTCGGTGCGGGCCTGCCAGTGGGCGCGGTCGCGCTCGGCGTCGCGGTGCGCCGCGCCGGCGGCGTCGACGCCCGCCCGGGCGGCCTCGTGGCGCTCGACGGCGGCGTCGAGGGCGGCCTCGGGGTCGGGGGCGTCCTCGTCGGGGACCGCCGCGGGCTCGGCCGCGGGCTCGACCGAGGGCTCCGGCCCCGTCTCCTCCTCCACCGCCGCCAGCTCCTCGCGGGCAACGGTCGCGCGCTCGTGCGCCTCGTGCAGCGAGCTCGCGATCTGCTCGAGCTCCTCGGTGGACGACGCGAGGCGCCCCCGCAGCGTCTCGACCTGGCCCGCGAGCGTGGCCACGCCCTCGCGGCGGTCGGCGGCGGCGCGCGTGGCCGCGGCGAGGCGCCGCTCGGCGGTGGTCAGCGCGTCCTCGGCCTGCTCGCGGCCCTCGGCGTGCGCCTCGAGCGTCGCGCGGGCCTCGGCGACCTCGGCCTCGAGCGTCGTCTCGTGCTCGGCGGCCGCCGCGGCGCCGCGCTCGAGCTCGTCGGGATCCGGGCCGGTCGGCGCGTCCTCGGCCCCGGCGACGTGGCGGTGGCGCTCGGCGGCCAGCGCGACCGTGCCGCGCAGGCGCTCCTGCAGCGCCGAGAGCCGGTACCAGCCCTCCTGCGCGCGGGTGTGCGCCGGCGTCGCGGCCTCGACCGCCGCCTCGAGCGTCGTCACCTGCTCCCCGACCTCGGCGAGCGACCGCTCGGTCTCGTCCCGACGGCGGCGGGCGGCGTCCTCGTCGGCCTGCTCGCGGGAGATCGTGGTGCGCAGCGTGACCAGGTCGTCCGCGGCGAGGCGCAGCCGGGCGTCGCGGAGGTCGGCCTGGATGGTCTGCGCGCGGCGGGCGATCTCGGCCTGGCGCCCGAGGGGCTTGAGCTGGCGGCGCAGCTCGGTGGTCAGGTCGGACAGGCGCGTGAGGTTGGCCTGCATCGCCTCGAGCTTGCGGAGCGCCTTCTCCTTGCGCTTGCGGTGCTTGAGGACGCCCGCGGCCTCCTCGATGAACGCCCGCCGCTCCTCGGGACGCGACTGCAGGATGGTGTCGAGCTGGCCCTGGCCGACGAGGACGTGCAGCTCGCGGCCGATGCCGGAGTCGGAGAGCAGCTCCTGGACGTCGAGCAGGCGGCAGCTGCTCCCGTTGATCTCGTACTCGCCGGCGCCGGAGCGGAACACCCGCCGGGTGATCGACACCTCGGCGTACTCGATCGGCAGCGCGCCGTCGGCGTTGTCGATGGTCAGCGTGACCTCGGCGCGGCCCAGCGGGGCGCGCCCCGAGGTGCCGGCGAAGATGACGTCCTCCATCTTGCCGCCGCGCAGGGCCTTGGCCCCCTGCTCGCCCAGCACCCAGCTGATGGCGTCGACGACGTTGGACTTGCCCGACCCGTTGGGGCCGACCACGCACGTGATGCCCGGCTCGAAGCGCAGCGTCGTGGATGACGCGAAGGACTTGAAGCCCTTCAGCGTGAGGCTCTTCAGGTGCACGCCTGGCCCTCCTCCCCCGCCCGGGTCCACCGAGACGCTACGCGACACCCGAAACGTCCACGGGATCGGTCGAGCGCGTTAGCCGTGTCGCACCGAACGCGTCGTTTCAGGTCCGTCACCGCCTGTCAACCCGTGGGGCATGGCAACCGCAACGCACTACCTCGAGGTCAACGCCCCGGCCGCGCAGTGCTACCATTGGTGGCGGCCGCTGACCCACCTGCCGCAGATCATGGACGACGTGAAGTCGGTGGAGCCGAAGAACGGCCAGGCCGACGTCACGCACTGGGTGGTCGAGGGCCCGCTGGGCAAGGACGTCGAGTGGGACGCCAAGATCATCGACGAGGAGCGCGACCGGAAGATCGCGTGGAAGTCGCTCGAGGAGAGCAACAACCACGTCGAGACCGGCGGCGCGGTGCGCTTCGACCCGCACGGTGACACCACCGGTGTCGAGGTCAGCCTCCACGTGCAGACGCCGGGTGGCGCCGCGGGCGACGCCGTCGCCAAGCTCTTCGCCGACCCGCAGAAGAAGATCGAGAAGGCGCTCGAGGAGTTCAAGGAGCTCATGGAGCACTCCTCCCAGAACGTCTGAGCACCCTCGCTCGTCGTCCGGGCCCCGCATCGCCGCGCGATGTGGGGCCCGACGTGTCTCCGGGGCCGCTACTCTCGGAGGGGTGACAGCGCCGGGAGACGAGCCGGGATACACCGAGGACGGCGTGCCCACGTTCGAGCACGTCCGCGAGACGATCGAGCGCCGCTCCACGACGGCCGCCGGCTACGAGGAGCTCGTCGCCGACAGCCCCGCGGGGCGCGAGCGGGCCGAGCGCGAGGCCGACCACGACGCCGCCGCGCGCGACAAGCTCGAGGAGATCCGCCGCTCGGTCCGCGGCGACGGCTGATCGGGCCGGCTGATCGGGCCGGCTGCTCAGGCCGGCGGCACCGCCAGTCGCAGGGCCGCCGACGTCCGGTCGTGGACGCCGAGCGCGGCGTAGGCGTTCTCCAGGTGCTTGCCGACGGTCCGGCGGCTGATCCCCAGCTCGTGCGCGATCGCCGCGTCCGTCGCGCCCCGGGCCACCCGGGCGACGACCGCGTGCTCGCGGGCCGTGAGGGTCCGCGTCGGCGCGCCGTGCGCGGCGCGCCACAGCGCGTCGGCGAGGTGGGGGCGCACGAGGTGGAGCAGCGCCACGTCGCGGGCGGTGAAGTCGCCCTCGCCTCGGTGCAGCGCGACGCAGGCCTCCCCGCCGCGGCGCCGCAGGACGAGCACGGCCCGGAACCGCGCCTCGGGCACCCCGCTCGGCGGCCACGCCAGCGGGCGCCCGTCGAACCCGGTCGCCGCGAGGCTCCCGGCGGCGACGAGGGTGGCGAGCCCGGGCCACACGGCGCGGTCGAGGTCGGCGGCCGTGCGCACGGCGGCGGACGCCGCGGCGAGGTCGAGGGCGGCGGTCAGGGTGCGCTCGGCGGTCATGGCCACCCCTGGAGGTGAGCGGGTCACCGAGTGTCGCGCGGGTCGGCGTCGGCCGGGAGTCGGCATCACCCGCTCGGCCTACGGAGCCCTCCGTATCGAGGGCGGCACCGTGACCGGACTTCACTGGTCCTCCGCCGTCCGTGCGAACACCCAGGGAGGTCCGCCATGCGCAGGATGCTCGACTGTCGCGAGGTCCCCAGCGAGAACGGCTGCACGCTGACCCTCACCGGCGAGGAGGACGAGGTCCTCGAGGCGGGAGCCGCCCACGCGGTCGCCGCGCACGGCCACACCGACGGCGAGGAGCTGCGCGCCGGGCTCCGCGACCACCTGCGCGACGCGCCCTACGCGACGGGCGCCGGCGCGTTCGTGCAGCTCATCGAGTTCCGCACGCAGCAGTACGACCAGATGGACATGCTCATCGACGGCTGGGCGGCGGAGATCGGCGCCGACCGCACGGCGCGCTGGATGGTCATGGGCCGCGACCTGGACCGCGCCGACACGTACGTCGAGGTCGTCGAGTTCCCCAGCGCCGAGGCGGCCAAGAAGAACTCCGACAGCCCCGTGACCTCGGCGTTCGCCAGCAAGATGATGGGCGTCTGCGACGGCCCGGCGACCTTCCGCAACCTCGAGGTCACCCGCGCCGAGACACCCTGACATGTGAGCGACATTCCCGGCCATAGCCGGGGATGTCGCTCACGTAGGCCGTTCAGACGTGCCGGCGGCGCGGGCGGGGCTGGCAGGTCGGGCACCAGAACGACGAGCGGTTCATGAACGCCGCGCGCCGGACGGGGGTGCCGCAGCGCGGGCAGGGCCGGTCCTCCTGCCCGTACACGGCGAGCGCGCGGTCGAAGTAGCCCGAGTCGCCGTTGACGTCGACGTAGAGCGCGTCGAACGACGTGCCGCCGGCCGCCAGGGCCTCGCCCATCACCTCGCTCGCCGCCGCCAGCAGGCGCCGCCCCTCGGGGCGCGTGAGCGTGGCCGTCGGGCGCTCGTAGTGCAGCTTCGCGCGCCACAGCGACTCGTCGGCGTAGATGTTGCCGATCCCCGAGACCAGCGTCTGGTCGAGCAGGGCGCGCTTGAGGCCGGTGCGCCGCCGGCGCAGGCCGCCCACCGCCGCCTCGGCGTCGAAGTCCGGGTCCATCGGGTCACGGCCGATGTGCGCGACGGGGACCGGCAGCGCGTCGGGGCCGGTGACGTCGACGACCGTCAGCCCGCCGAACGTGCGCTGGTCGACGAACCGCAGCTCGGGGCCGTCGTCGTCGAACCGGACCCGGATGCGCAGGTGCAACTCGTCGAGACGGTCGGCGGGCTGGACGAGCAGCTGCCCGCTCATCCCGAGGTGGGCGAGCAGGGCGGCCTCGACGTCACCCTCGGGCTCGCCCAGCTCCACCCACAGGTACTTGCCGCGACGCCGGGCCGCGCGCAGGACCCGCCCGGAGAGCCGCTCCCCCAGCTCGACGGCGCCGCCGGCCTGGCGGCGCACGGAGCGGGGGTGGGTGACCTCGACGGACTTGACCCGGCGGCCGAGCACGTGGTCGGCGAGACCCCGCCGGACGACCTCGACCTCGGGGAGCTCAGGCACTGCTCGACGGGCCGGCTCCGCTGCGCTGCGCGTCCTGGCCCTCGGCGGAGCCGTCCTCGCCGTCGAGGTACTGGTAGGCCGCGCGGGCGGCCTTCTGCTCGGCTTCCTTCTTCGTGCGCCCGACCCCGGTGCCGCGCTCGTCGCCGGCGACGACCACCGTGGCCGTGAAGACCTTGAGGTGGTCGGGGCCCTCGTCGACCATCCGGTACTCGGGCACGCCGAGGTCGGAGGCGGCGGTGAGCTCCTGCAGGCTGGTCTTCCAGTCGAGCCCGGCGCCGAGCAGCGGCGCGGTGCGCAGCAGCTCGCCGAACAGGCGGTCGACCACCTGGCGGGAGACCTCGATGCCGTGCTGGAGGTGGACCGCGCCGAGCACGGCCTCGACGGCGTCGCCGAGGATGCTCGGCTTGTCGCGCCCGCCGGTCATCTCCTCGCCGCGGCCGAGGTGCAGGCGGTCGCCGAGCCCGAGCTCGCGGGCGACGCCGGCGAGCGCGTGCATGTTGACGACGCTGGCACGCAGCTTCGCCAGCTGACCCTCGGGCAGGTCGGGGTGCTCCCGGTAGAGCCGCTCGGTGACGACGACGCCGAGGACGGAGTCGCCGAGGAACTCGAGGCGCTCGTTGGTCGGCAGCCCGCCGTGCTCGTAGGCGTAGGAACGGTGGGTGAGAGCGAGCTCCACCAGCTCGGGGTCGAGATCGACCCCGAGCACCTCACCGAGCGTGGGCTCCGTCGGGTTCTCCGCCGGCCGCGTACTGGACGCCGTCATGCCGCGGGCGCGTTCGGGTCGGCCGTCAGGCCGGGGTGACGGCCCGGCGGCCGGCGTACTGGCCGCAGTGCGGGCAGGCCACGTGCGGGGGCTTGGGCTGCGCGCAGGCCTTGTTCTGGCACGCCACCAGCTGCGGCACCGACGCCTTCCACTGCGAGCGGCGGGCATGGGTGTTCGCGCGGGACATCCGGCGCTTCGGGACGGCCACTTCGGTCAGCTCTCCTCAGTTCTCGTGACTGCCGGCGCCGCCGTACTTCTCCTGCAGCGCGGCCCAGCGAGGATCGATTGTCTCACGAGCCTCTCCCGCCGGGACGAAGGCCCACGCCTCGGGGTCCGGGGACTCCGGACCGGGGCAGTCCTCGCGGCAGAGCGGCGTGACGGGCAGCTCGAGCAGGACCGCGTCGCGCACGGCCGGCTCGAGGTCGATGCGCTCGTCGACGATCCGGCTGACCTCGTCCTCCTCGGACGTCTCGTCGGTGACGGAGTCCGGGTAGGCGTAGAGCTCGGTGAGGTCGACGTCGACGTGTTCGGTGAACGGCTCGAGGCAGCGCGAGCACTCGCCGCGGACCTCGGTCTCGACCGTGCCGGAGGCCAGCACGCCCTCCATCACCGACTCGAGGCGCAGGTCGAGGTGGATCGGCTCGCCGACGGGCACGCCGATCATCTCGAGCCCGAAGCCCTCGGGCGCCGGGACGTCGCGCTGCAGCGTCTTCATCTGGCCGGGTCGGCGCAGCAGTTCGCGCGCGACGTCGACGACCCAGGGGCTCGCCGCGTCGACGTGGACTTCGGGGTGCTTCTTCTCGCCTGTCATCTCTGGTCCCGCCGGGTCTGGCTCGATCGGGCCACGACAGGCCCGGCCGATCAGTCTACGCGAGCAGGGTCAGGCGCCGAGCCGCTCGCTCCACCGCCGCCAGCCCTCGCGCGGGGCGACCTCGCGGCTCTCCGACTCCTCGTCCTCCCGGCTGCGCGGCGGCCCGGCGGCCCCCTGGCCGGTGGGGGCGCTCATGCGCAGCTGGTGGCGGTGGCGCCCGACCGTGTCGAGCACCGACTCGAGCGTCTCGGAGAAGTCGGCGAGCGTGCCATCGACGTAGTGGTCGCACTCGGCGCGGCGGCGGTCGGCCTCGTCGGTGGCGGCGTCGACGATCCGCTCGGCCTCGGTGTGCGCGGCGCGCGTGACCTCGTGCGCCTCGACGAGGCGGGCCTGCTCGGCGCGCCCGTCGGCCACGGACCGCTCGTAGTTCTGCCGGCCGGCCTCGACCATGCGCTCGGACTCGGCCTCGGCGCGCTCGGTGAGCTCCGCGTACTCGCGACGGCCGCGGCCCACGGTGCGCTCGGCCTCGTGCTCGGCCTCGGCGATCATCTGCTGGGCCTGCTCGCGGGCCTCGGCGAGCAGGCGGTCGGCCTCGGCCTGCGCCTCGGTGCGCGCCCGCTCGGCCTCCTCGGTCGCGTCCGCGACGAGCTTGTCGCGGTGGTCGAGGACGTCCTGCGCGTCGTCGAGCTCACCGGGGATGGCCTCGCGGACGTCGTCGAGCAGCTCGAGGACGTCGCCGCGCGGCACGACGCAGCTGGTGGTCATCGGGAGACCGCGCGCCTCCTCGCAGAGGGTCACGAGCTCATCGAGCGCCTCGAACACGCGGTACACGCCGGTCAGTGTGCCGCCGCCGATCACGGTCACGGCGTATTGCGCGCACCCACCGGCGTGTCGCGGGAGACGGAGCGCAGCGGAGCTCGACCCGTGTGGCAGCGCTCAGCCGAGACGCTCCAGCAGGCGGCGGTGCACCTCGGGCGGCAGGAACGCCGCGACGTCCCCGCCCCCGCGCGCGACCTCCTTGACCAGCGAGCTCGACACGTACGAGAACCGGGGGTCGGTGATGAGGAAGACCGAGTCGACGCCGGTCTGGTGGCGGTTCATCTGCGCCATCGGCTCCTCGAACCCGAAGTCGATCGACGAGCGCAGGCCCTTGACCAGCGTCGCCGCGCCGATCGAGCGGCAGTAGTCGACGACCAGGCCCTCGAACGCGTCGGTGCGGACGTTCGGGACGTCGGCGAGGGCGGTCGACAGCAGCTCGCGGCGCTCGTCGACGGTGAACAGGCCCTGCTTCGCAGGGTTCACGGCGACCGCGACGACCACCTCGTCGAACAGGGCCGCGGCCCGGGTGACGACGTCCACGTGCCCGAGGGTGACGGGGTCGAACGAGCCGGGGCAGACCGCGATCGCCATGCCGGCGATCTTCCCAGACCGGCAGGATGCCCGCGTGGACGCCGACCTCCTGCGCGCCGACCTCGCGGCGCTCTACCCGCAGTACGGCCTGCGGGTGGCCCACCAGGGCACCGTCCTCCTCGCGCCGACCGACGAGGAGCTGCTCGAGCTCGCCGACATCGTCGCCGAGCCCGGCGGGATCGTGGCGCCGGGCCGCGTCGGGGAGCTCCTGGGCTGGCCCGAGGACGAGGGCGCGGCCGCCGCCCGCCGGTTCCTCGAGTGGGCGTGGCGGCTGCGCGAGGCGCCGACGCCCGCACGCTGGCGGGCCCCGATGGCGGTGCTCGACGGGGGCCGCGTCCTCGGGCTCGCGACGCTGGCCCACGAGCTCGACGACCCGGCGGGGACGGCGCGCACCGCGTCGTGGCTCGCGCGCGCCGAGCAGGGCCGCGGGCTCGGGCGGCGGGTGCGGCTGATGCTGCTCGAGCTGGCGTTCGGCCCGCTCGGCATGACGCGGGCGGTCACCGCCGCGGCCGAGGGCAACGAGGCCTCCCGCGCGGTGAGCGCCGCCTGCGGCTACCGGGAGACCCACCGCGCGACCGGCTCCGACGGCGTCCTCGAGGTGCACGCCGCCGTCACGGTGGCCGCGTGGCGGAAGAAGCGCCTGCGCGACGTCGACGTGGAGGGCGTGGACGCGCTGCTCGCCGCGATCAGGTCGTGAACGCGGTGACCGTCAGCCCGGCCGGGTCGCCGCGCACCTCGCGGTACACGATCGCGCCGTCGGGGTTCGCGAGCCGCTGCTGGACGCCGTCGGCGGGCAGCCCGGACGCCGCGCGCCACGCCGCCCCGTCGGGCAGCCGCACCGCGAGGACGACCCGGGTGTCGATGCCGCCCTCGGTCTCGAGGCGGGTGACGACCGCGCCCGGCGGCAGCGGCGCGAGCGCGGCGAAGCGCAGGGCCCGGCCGACCTGCTCGGGCGTCGGCGCAGCGGCGGGCCCGCGGGTCGGGCCGGGGCAGCCGGACAGGACGAGCAGCGCTGCCAGGAGCCCGGCGAGGGCGGTCCACCGCACCCGGTGATGCTGGCAGAGCCGCTGGTCAGACCCGCCGTCTGGGCCGTCGGGCGGGCCCCGCTGGGCCGACCGGGCTCGTTTCCGGGCCGGTCGCGCCCGGCCATCCTGCCGGGCACCCCGAGGAGGAGGCCCGCATGGCTGAGAATTCCCCGCGTCGCACCCGGCGGACGAGCACGTCGAGCGACGACGGAGCCTCGCGCTCCGAGAGCACGCCGGCCCGGCGCACGGAGCGCCCCACCGAGGAGCGCCGCGCCTCGGGACGGACGACCGCGCGTCCCGAGGGCCGCCGTGCCGAGGAGGGCGGCCGTCGCGAGGGCGGACGTGCCGAGGCCGGCGGCCGGCCCGACGTCTACCTCGACGTCCCGAAGCTCGAGGTCGAGCACATCGGGCTGAAGGTCGAGGACCTGCGCGCGAAGGTCTCCCTGCAGGCCGAGGTGCTCAACCTGCTCAAGCTCAACGTGGGCGTCGACGCCCAGCTCGGCTCGGTCGAGCTGGAGATCGACGGCGTGTCGGCCGAGGCCACGCTGAAGGTCCGCCTCGACGAGGTCGGGGCGATCATCGACCGGGTCCTGACCACGATCGACCGCAACCCGCAGATCCTCGAGACGATCGCGCGCACCGCGCAGGACGCCGTCCGCGAGGTCGGGTCGGGCGTCGGCGAGGCGGTCGGCGAGGTCGGGAGCGCCGCCGGCGACGCGGTCGGCGAGCTCGGCCAGCAGGCCGGGTCGGCGGTCGGCGAGCTCGGCAGCTCGGTCGGGGACGCCGCCGGCGATGCCGTCGGCCAGGTCGGCGGCGCGGCGGCGGACACGGTCGGCGAGGTGGGGAACGCCGCGGGGGACGTGGCGGGCACGGCGACCGACGCCGCCGGTGAGGTGACCGGCACGGCGACCGAGGCCGTGGGCGAGGCGACCGGATCCACAGGCGAGGACGGTGCGGACGAGGCCGGGGACACCGACGACGGGGACGAGGAGCCGACCGTCGTCCGGCGGCGACGGTCCTCGAAGAGCAGCACCACCGGGAGCAGCGACGACACCGGGACCGACGACCCGCCGGCCAAGGGCACCCGCCGCAGCTCGTCGAACTCCCGCCCGCGACCCGCGCGACGGGCCACCGGGTGAGCGAGGACCGCGCGCCCGACATCGAGTTCCGCGCCTCGGTCCGGGCCCGCCGCCTGCGCTTCCACGCCGAGCCCCGGGTCGAGATCGACGCGACGCGCTCCGGGAGCCGGCGCACCAACCTCCCGGACGAGGTCGAGGCGCACGTGACCTACTCCGACGTGCAGGTCGACGAGGCGATCCTCTCCTGGCTCGAGGAGCCCGACGAGCGGTCCTGACCGCCCGGTGGCCGATCCCGCCGGCCACCGGGGCGCCCGGTCAGCTGGTGGCCTTGCTCCGGCGCCGGCGACGCGGTTTCTCGGTCGCCGGCTCCGCCTCCTCCGCCTCCTCGGCGTCCTCGGCCTCGTCGGCCGGCTCGTCGTCCTCGTCGAGGTCGTCGTCCTCGAGGTCGTCGTCCTCGTCCACGAACTCCTCGTCGTCGACGTCCTCGACGTCCTCGTCCACGGGCTCGTCGCCGGCCTCGTCCTCGTCCAGCGGCTCGTCCTCGTCCAGGGGCTCGTCCTCGACCGGTTCGTCCTCGACGTCCTCGATCTCGTCGCCGACGACGTCGTCCCCGTCCCGGTCCTCGGCCCGCTCGTCGCGCGGCGGCTCGTCCTCGGTCGTGATGTCGATCCGTATCCGGCGGCCGTTGATCACCACGGACCCGTGCAGGTCGATCGACTCGATGCCCAGCGCTTCGCTCATGCTGCGGTTCCTCCCGGGGTCCACGGGCGGCGGGTGCAGGGGGTGATCCGCCGCGCGGAGGCCGGTCTTCCCCGGCGCGGGGCCCCGGACGCCGTCCGCACGCCCTCGGCCGGAAAGTGGCTCCGGCCGGATCAGCGCCTGCCGCCCGGCGGTCGAAATCCGCGCGGCCGGACGCCACGGCCGGGATCAGGAGACGGTCGCGAGGTACAGCGTCGTCTCCCCGTAGACCCGGGGGTCGTCGGGCTCGAAGCCCTCGGGCCACACCGGCGCCGGCGACCGCGCGTCGCGCTCGATCACGACCACCGCGTCCCGGCGCGTCCAGCGCGGCAGGCGCGCGACGACCTGGTTCACGGAGTCGCCCGTGTCGGTGTAGGGCGGGTCGACGAAGACCAGGTCGACCGGCCCCGGCGTCTTCCTCAGGAACGCGTCGACGGCGCTGCGGCGTACCAGCGCGCCGTGCACCCCGGCGACGCCGACGTTGCTCTGGATCACCGCGCAGGCCCGGGGGTCGCGCTCGACGAGGATCGCCGTGGACGCGCCGCGCGAGAGCGCCTCGATCCCCAGCGCGCCGGAGCCCGCGAAGAGGTCGAGGACCTCGGCGTCCTCGATCACCCCGCGGGCCTCCAGCGCCGAGAACAGCGCCTCGCGCACCCGGTCCGACGTGGGCCGGGTGCCGGTGGGCGGCACCGCGATCTGCCGCCCGCCCGCCGTGCCGCCGATGATCCGCGTCACGTGGTGAGCACGACGACCAGGTCGCCGCCCTCGACCTGCTGCACCGACCCGATCGCGAGCCGCTCGACCGTGCCGGCCGTGGGCGCGGTGATCGAGGCCTCCATCTTCATGGCCTCGATCGTCGCGACGGTCGCCCCGGCCTCGACGCGGTCGCCCTCGCCGACCTGCAGCGTCACGACCCCGGCGAACGGCGCCGGCACGTGGCCCGGGTCGCTGCGGTCGGCCTTCTCGGCGGCCTTGACGTCGGTGTCGACCGAGCGGTCGCGCACCGACAGCGGGCGCAGCTGGCCGTTGAGCGACATCAGCACGGTGCGCATGGCGCGCTCGTCGGGCTCGGAGATCGCCTGGAGCTCGATGAGCAGCTGCACGCCGGTGTCGATGTCCACCGCGTACTCGCGCTCGGACTCCAGCCCGTAGAAGAACTCCTGGCTGCGCAGCACCGAGGTGTCGCCGTAGGACTGGCGGTGCTCGCGGAAGTCCTTCGTCGGCCCGGGGAAGAGCAGGTCGTTGAGGGTCGCGGCGCGGTCGGACTCGAGGCCCTTGCGGTCGTCGTCGGTGAGCTCGGCGAGCCCCGGGCGCTCGGTGCGGCCCTCGAGGGCGCGCGTGCGCAGCGGCTCCGGCCAGCCGCCGGGCGGGTCGCCCAGCTCGCCGCGCAGGAAGCCGATCACCGAGTCGGGGATGTCGAACTTCGAGGGCTCCGCCTCGAACGCCGCCGGGTCGACGCCGGCGCCGACGAAGTGCAGCGCGAGGTCGCCGACGACCTTCGACGACGGGGTGACCTTGACCAGGTGCCCGAGCATCCGGTCGGCGGCGGCGTAGGCGTCCTCGACCTGCTCGAAGCGGTCGCCGAGCCCGAGCGCGACGGCCTGCTGGCGCAGGTTCGACAGCTGCCCGCCGGGGATCTCGTGGGTGTAGACGCGCCCGGTCGGCGACGCGAGCCCGGCCTCGAACGGCGCGTACACCTTGCGCACGAGCTCCCAGTAGGGCTCGAGCGCGTTGACGGCGTCGAGGCTCAGGCCGGTCTCGCGGGCGCTGTGGTCGGTGGCCGCGACGAGCGCGGACAGCGAGGGCTGCGACGTCGTGCCCGCCATGCTCGCCACCGCCGCATCCACGGCGTCGACCCCGGCGTCGATCGCCGCCGTGAGGGTCGCGAGCTGGCCGCCCGCGGTGTCGTGGGTGTGCAGGTGCACGGGCAGGTCGAAGCGCTCGCGCAGCGCCGTGACCAGCGTGCGCGCGGCCGGCGGGCGCAGCAGGCCGGCCATGTCCTTGATCGCCAGGATGTGCGCGCCCGCGTCGACGATCTGCTCGGCGAGGCGCAGGTAGTAGTCGAGCGTGTAGAGCTGCTCGCCCGGGTCGGACAGGTCGCCGGTGTAGCAGAGGGCCACCTCGGCCACGGCGCCGCCGGAGGCGCGGACGGCGTCGATCGCCGGGCGCATCTGCCCGACGTCGTTCAGCGCGTCGAAGATCCGGAAGATGTCGATGCCGACGCGGGAGGCCTCGGCGACGAACGCGTCGGTGACCTCGGTCGGGTAGGGCGTGTAGCCGACGGTGTTGCGCCCGCGCAGCAGCATCTGCAGGCAGAGGTTGGGGACGGCCTGGCGCAGCCGGGCGAGGCGCTCCCACGGGTCCTCGGCGAGGAAGCGCAGCGCGACGTCGTAGGTCGCGCCGCCCCAGCACTCGAGCGAGAGCAGCTCCGGGGTGGTGCGGGCGACGTGCGGCGCGACGTCGATGAGGTCGCGCGTCCGGACGCGCGTGGCGAGCAGCGACTGGTGGGCGTCGCGGAACGTGGTGTCGGTGACCGGGACCGTGGTCTGCGCCCGCAGCCAGGACGCGAAGCCCTCGGGCCCGAGCTCGCCGAGCCGCTGCCGCGAGCCGTCCGGCGGCGCCGCGGTCAGGTCCACCGCGGGCAGCTTCTCGCGCGGGTCGACCAGGCGCGGGGGCTCGCCGTACGGCTTGTTGACGGTGACGTCGGCGAGGTAGTTCATCAGCCGGGTGCCGCGGTCGGCGGGCGCGCGCGCCGCGAGCAGGTCTGGGTGCTCGGCGATGAACGACGTCGTCACCCGGCCCTCGCGGAAGTCCGGCTCGTCGAGCAGCGCCATGAGGAACGGGATGTTCGTGGCGACGCCGCGCACCCGGAACTCGGCGAGCGCGCGGCGGGCCCGGCGCACCGCGGTGGTGAAGTCGCGCCCGCGGCACGTGACCTTGACCAGCAGCGAGTCGAAGTGCGCGCTGATCTCGGCCCCGGCGTAGGCGGTTCCGCCGTCGAGCCGCACGCCCGACCCGGACGCCGAGCGGTACGCCGAGATCATCCCGATGTCGGGCCGGAACTCGTTGGCGGGGTCCTCGGTGGTGATGCGGCACTGGATCGCGAACCCGTGCAGCGCCACCGTGTCCTGCGAGAGCTCGAGGTCGGCGAGCGTGGCACCCGACGCGATGCGCATCTGGGCCCCGACGAGGTCGACGTCGGCGACCTCCTCGGTGACCGTGTGCTCCACCTGGATGCGCGGGTTCATCTCGATGAAGTGGTGGTTGCCCTCGCCGTCGAGCAGGAACTCGACGGTGCCCGCGTTGACGTAGTCGATCGCCTCCGCGAACTTCACGGCGTCCGCGCAGATGCGTTCCCGCAGCTCGGGACTCAGGTGCGGGGCGGGCGCGATCTCGACGACCTTCTGGTGGCGCCGCTGCACCGAGCAGTCGCGCTCGAAGAGGTGCATGACGTTCCCGTCGCCGTCGGCGAGAATCTGGACCTCGATGTGGCGTGGGTCGACCACGGCCTGCTCGAGGATCACGGTGGCGTCGCCGAAGGCGCTCGAGGCCTCGTTCATCGCGGCCTGCAGCGCGTCGCGCATGCCGCCGTGCTCCTGCACCAGCCGCATGCCGCGCCCGCCGCCGCCCGCGACGGCCTTGACGAACACCGGGTAGGTCATCGACTCGGCGGCCGCGAGCAGCGTGTCGAGGTCGTCGGAGGGGTCCGACGAGTCGAGCACCGGGACGCCGGCCTCGCGGGCGGCGGCGACGGCCTTGTGCTTGTTGCCGGCCATCGCGAGCACGCGCGGGGGCGGGCCGATGAACGTGATGCCCGCCTGCTGGCACGCGGTGGCGAGCCCCGGGTTCTCGGAGAGGAACCCGTAGCCGGGGTAGACCGCGTCGGCGCCGGAGCGCTTCGCGGCCTCGATGATCTCCTCGATCGAGAGGTAGGCGCGGACCGGGTGGCCGACCTCGCCGATCTGGTAGGCCTCGTCGGCCTTGAGGCGGTGCTCGGAGTTGCGGTCCTCGTGCGGGAACACGGCCACGGTGGCGGCGCCGAGCTCGTAGGCGGCCCGGAAGGCCCGGATCGCGATCTCGCCACGGTTGGCGACGAGCACCTTGCGGAACATCGAGCGACACCCTCCTGCCGTCACCACCCGGCACCCGGGCCGGCGAACGCTATCGCGCTGGTCGCGTCGTCGGGCACCGTCGTGCGGTATCAAGGAGGGAGACGACACAGGCCGGGAGGACACCGTGGACCGACCCCGACGCTCCGCCGCGCCCTGGCTGTACGGCCTCGCCGGGCTGCTCACGCTCCTGTCGCCGGTGATCTTCCTGGCCGTCTGGGTCGCCGCGGGCGACATGGAGGGCCTCGGGGTCGCGCTGCTCGCCGCCGTCGCCGACCTGGTCGCAGCGATCATCGCCACGATCATCGCCACGATCATCGCGGTGCGCCGGGGCGTCACGCGCGTGCGCACCGTGGTGCACGGCCACCCGCAGGGCCGGGTCGGGCGCCTCGCCGAGCACGACGCGGCGCGCTGGCACCTCGCGCGCGACCGGTTCGCGACCCTGCAGGCCGAGTACGCCGCCTTCGAGGCCGACAAGTACGCCGTGGCCGCCCGCCCCGCGCTCGCCGACGTCACCGTCCCGGCCACCGCGCGCTTCGTGCAGGCGATGGGCGACGCCGAGTTCCTGGCCACCGAGGAGGAGCCCTCGGGCCCCCGGCGCGCCGAGTTCGCCGCCGCCGTCGACCGCGCCGCCGCCGCGTGGCAGGACGCCCAGCGCGTCGCCGAGGGCCTCGCGCAGTCGCGTCACGTGGCGCCGGCGCCGGAGACCCGCGCCGTCGACCCCGCTCCCCCGCGCGTCAACCCGCCCGGCTCGGAGTACACCCAGGCCGCCGACGCCGTCCGCCGCGCGGCCGTCCGCGGCGCCAGGGACCTGCGCGACCGCCTGCGCGCCTGAGAGGGAAGCATCGAACGGCCGGTTCGCTGCGTCTCCGCGCACGAACTCCCCGGTGATCACCCCCGCACGGCGTCCGCGAACGCCGCCGGCTGCTCCACCGGGACGTAGTGCCCGGCGTCAGGGACCACGACCACGCGCCGCCCGGGCGCCAGGGGCGTGACCGTCGCGACCGTGAGGTCCGGGGCACCGCCGGCCACGACGAGCACCGGCATCGCGAGCGGGCGGGGGTCGGCGCGCTGGGCCACGGCGTCACGGTCGAGTGCCCGGTAGCGGCCCATGGCGGCGTCGAGGCGGCCCGGCGGCGCGTAGGCGGCCACCGCCTCGTCCACGGGGAAGGCCGGCGTCGCCGTGAACGCGGCGAGGAACGCCGGCAGCCGGTCGCGCTGCGCGGCCTCGACCGCGCCGGGCGGGGCGTCGCCGAAGGCGCGCAGGTGTGGCGGGCCGAGCTCGGCCAGGCCGAAGCCGGGGACGCCGCCGCCGGAGAGCACCAGCCGGGCGACCTGGTCCGGCCGGTGGCGGGCCCAGGCGACGGCCGTCATGGCGCCGAGGTCGTGCCCGACGACCGTCGCGGGGGGCAGGCGCAGGGCCGTGGCGACCCCGGCGAGGTCGGCGGCGAGGTCGGCGGTGGCGTAGGCGTCCGTGCCGGCCGGCGCGAAGCCGGAGCAGCCGGCCCCCCGCAGGTCGGGGACGACGACGCGGTGGTCGGCGGCGAGGTCGGACGCGACGGGCCGCCAGGTGGCCGCGGTCTCCGGGAAGCCGTGCAGGAGCACGACGGGCGGGGCCTCCGCCGGGCCGGCGAGAGTGACGTGCAGGGGGACCCCGCCGGTCTCGACGGTGCGCGTGTCCGCTCCGGGCACGGCCGGGACGCACGATCCCGGCGCGGGCGACACACCGCACGAGGCGGTGAGCACGCTGAGGAGCAGGACGGCTGCGCCGAACGGGCTACTGCGGCGGGCACCGGGTCGCACGGGTACAGGGTGACCGGCGGGCGCTCAGAACAGACCGATCAGCCCGGAATCGGGGTTTGTGCCGCGGGCCACGAGGTTATCCACGGAGCACGGACTTGGTGGGTGGGAGCTGGGGAGCCTCCGCGCACCACATGGTCCGGGCCCGTCGTTCGGGGCGACGGGCCCGGACCCTCTCTTCCGAGCTATTGCAGGCTTCGAGCGACAGGCTCAGCCGACGCGGCGGATCGTGTTCATGTCGTCCATGCGCCGCTGGACGTCCGAGATCTTGACGTCGGAGCCGGAGTTCGGCGCCTCGATCATCTTGCCGCCGCCGATGTAGATGCCGACGTGGCTGACCGGGCTGTTGAAAAAGATGAGGTCGCCGGGCTTCATGCTGTCGGCGCTGACCTCCTGGCCCTCCTGGGCCTGGGCGCGCGAGGTGCGCGGCAGCTCGATGCCGGCCTTCTCGAACGCGAACTGCGTGAGGCCGGAGCAGTCGAAGCCGTCCGGCGTGGTGCCGCCCCACACGTACGGGACGCCGAGCTGGCCGCGGGCGGCCGAGATGGCCTGCTGCGCGACCGAGGAGCCGGCGCTGGAGGCCTGCGGCTCCTTCTTCTTCTGGTCCGAGCGGTCGGACGCGGCGGCCTGGCGCTCCTGCGACTGCTGGGCCGTGCGGGCGGCCGCGGCGCGGGAGTCCGGCGAGTCGTGCTTGATCGACGAGGCGCCGGCGGGGGCGCCCTGGTTGACGACCGGGAGCACCGACGACGTGGCGGCGGCGGTGTCGTGCGCGGCCGGGGCGATCGCGAGGTTCGCCGAGGCCAGCTGCGGGCTGATCGCCTGCTCGCCGGTGGCCGGCGGCTCGTCGCCGCCGATGAGGCCGTGCGTGGCCATCCCGCCGGCGGTCGCGACGGCGCCGAGGGCCGCGAGCGAGAGGCCGGCGGTGCGCGCGGCACGCGAGAGCGGGTGGGCCGTCGTCGCCTGCGGGGCGCCCTCGGGGCGACCGTGACGCCCGTGCCCGGACCGCGTGCGGCGGTCGGCGGGGATGACGCCCATCGAACCGGTCGGCGCGTCGTCGGGGGCGCGGTGGCGACCCTGCGGGTCGATCTCGGGCAGCACAGCGGTCATGCGCGAACTCCACGCCCGTCGGATGGCACTCGAGCGGACCGGGCCGTGGGGACGGCTCCGGGCCTTCCGGACGGCGGGCCGCTGGGGAGCTGCGGCTCGACGTCGGTCACCCGCCCCGTCCTGGGAGAACGTGCGCTCCGGGGAGGCCGCCGGACGGGGAGTCGGACGAAGCGGCCGAGCGCGCCGCCAAGCTGATGCCGAGCGACCACCAGAACGTAACCGATCCGTGACCACCCGGGTCCACGCCACGCCGTCACAGCGCGCTCGCCGGTCGTCGCACCGCGCTCATCGGCAGGGTGACGGTGATCCTGAACCGCTCGCCGCGAGGCTCCCCTGAATCGGTGACGACGAACGGCGGTTCTCACGCCCCGTCGCCGGCGTGCGGCCGGACGAGCGGTGCCTACAGCCGATCGAGGAACGCCGCCTCGTCGTCCCCGACCACCGACCGCACCAGACCGGCCAGACCCGGGTGATGCGCCAGCGTCGGATCCCCCGCCACGACCGACCGCGCCTCGTCGCGCGCCTCGGCCACGAGGTCGCCGTGCTTGAGCACGGAGAGCATGTGCAGGCCCGAACGCCGTCCGGACTGCTGCGCCCCGAGGACGTCGCCCTCGTCGCGCACCTCGAGGTCGATGCGCGAGACCTCGAAGCCGTCCGGGGTCGCCGCCAGCCGCTCGAGGCGCTCGAGCGCCGGCGAGCCGCCGACGGCCTCGGTGACGAGCAGGCACGACGACGGCGCCGACCCGCGACCGACGCGGCCGCGCAGCTGGTGCAGCTGGGAGACGCCGAACCGGTCGGCGTCCATGATGATCATCATCGTGGCGTTGGGGACGTCGACGCCCACCTCGATGACCGTAGTGGCCACCAGCACGTCGACCGTGCCGTCCGAGAACGCCCGCATGACGGCGTCCTTCTCGTCGGTGGGCATCCGGCCGTGGAGGATCTCGAGGCGCAGCCCCGCCAGCGGACCCTCGGCGAGCATCGGGCCCACCTCGGTGACGGCGAGCGGCGGGCGGGCCTCCTCCTCGGGCTCCTCCTCCTCGGGAGGACGCAGCTTGCGGAGGGTCTCCTCGAACTCGTCGGTGGGCGCCTCCGGGTCGAGCAGGTCGTCCTTCGCGGGTTCGGGCCACGACTCCCCCGGCTCGCCCCCCTCCTCGCCGATCCGCGGGCACACGACGTACACCTGGTGGCCGGCGGCGACCTCCTCGTGCACGCGCTCCCACGCCCGCTCGAGCCAGCGCGGCTTGACGCCCGCGGGCACCGCCGTGGTGGCGATCGGCTGGCGGCCCTTCGGCAGCTCGTCGAGCACGGAGGTGTCGAGGTCGCCGTACATCGTCAGCGCGACGGTGCGCGGGATGGGCGTCGCCGTCATCACGAGCACGTGCGGCGTCGTGGTGCCGGGCCGCGAGCGCAGCTCGTCGCGCTGGTGGACCCCGAACCGGTGCTGCTCGTCGACGACGACGAGACCGAGGTCGGCGAACCCGACGCTCTGCTGGATCACCGCGTGGGTGCCGACGACGATGCCCGCGGCCCCGGACTGGGCGTCGAGCAGCGCCTCGCGCCGCGCCTTGGCCCCGAGCGAGCCGGTGAGCAGCGTGACCCGCGTGGCCTGCTCGGTGTCCGCGTCGAGCTCGCCGGCCCGACCCAGCGGCCCGAGCATCGCCCGCAGGGAGCGGGCGTGCTGCGCGGCGAGCACCTCGGTGGGCGCGAGCAGCACCGCCTGCCGCCCCGCGTCGACGACCTGGAGCATGGCCCGCAGCGCCACCATGGTCTTGCCCGAGCCGACGTCGCCCTGCAGCAGCCGGTTGAGCGGTTCCTCGCCCGCGAGCGCGTCGGCGATCGACTCGCCGACCCGCTGCTGGGCGCCGGTGAGGGTGAACGGCAGCCGCGCGTCGAACGCCGCCGCCAGGCCGTCCTCGCGCCGGGGGCAGGCGGGGGCCGGGCGGGTGGTGGCGCTCGCGCGCCGGCCCGCCATCGCGAGCTGCAGCGCGAACGCCTCGTCCCACACGAGGCGCCGCCGGGCGTCCTCCTGCTCGTCCCAGGTGTCGGGCAGGTGCACGCGGCGCAGGGCGTCGCCGAGGGAGGCGAGGCCGTGGGCGGCGCGCAGCGTGTCGGGCAGCGGGTCCTCGGGGTCGTCGAGCAGGTCGAGCACCTGGCGGACCGCCATCATGATCACCCAGGAGCGCAGCTTGCGCTTCGCCGGGTAGATCGGGATCAGCCCCGGCAGCAGCCCGCTGTCCCCGTCGCCGAGCACGATGAACTCCGGCGCCACGAGCTGCCAGCTGTTGCGGTAGCGCTTGAGGTCGCCCGAGAACAGCGCGGTGGTGCCCGGCTGCAGGTCGCGCTCGCGGTAGGGCTGGTTGAAGAACGTGCACGTGAAGTGGTTGCCGCCGACCGAGACGGAGACCTCGAGGACGTGGCCCCGGCGCTGGCGCATCCGCCGGCCGGCGACCCCGTCGACCTTGCCGAGCAGCGTGACGTGCTCGCCCGGCCGGAACCGCTGGTCCTCGCGCTCGGAGGAGTGGGTCACCGAGTTGTGCGCGATGTAGCGACGCGGGTAGTGGCGCAGGAGATCGCCGACCGTCTCCATCTCGAGCTGCTTGGCGAGCGGCCGCGCCGTCTTGTCGCCGAGGGCCGTGCGCAGCGATGTGTCCATCCCGACCACGTCCGCGAGGATGTCACCCCGCACCGACAGCCGCGGCGGACGGCCCGCCGACACCCCGCCGGACGGGCCGCGTCGCGCGCTCCGTTACGCTGGAGGAAGTGCGCACCCACCGGTCCCGGTGTGAGTGCGGAGTCGTCAGCGTGTCGAGGAGTTCAGCCGTGAGTGCCGTGTGTGACGTGTGCGCGAAGGGCCCGGGGTTCGGGAAGTCGGTGTCGCACTCGCACGTGCGGACGAACCGTCGCTGGAACCCGAACGTGCAGGTCGTCCACACCCGCCTGGACAACGGCAACCGCAAGCGGATGAACGTCTGCACCTCCTGCCTGAAGGCCGGCAAGGTCAACCGCTAGGGGTTCGGGCTCAGCCCAGCTCCGCCCGCAGCGCCCGCAGGGCGTCGCGGGTCTCGTCCGGTGCCAGCGCCTGGACGCACAGCAGTTCCATCGTGGCGAGGTAGTCGTCCACGTCGGCGCGCTTGTCGAGGTACAGCGCGCTCGTGAGCTGTTCGAGGTAGACGACGTCGGGCACCGCGGACTCCCGCGGGAACCGCAGGATGCTGAACGGACCGCCGGCCCCGGCGTGCCCGCCGAGGTGGAACGGCACCATCTGCACCACGACGCCGCGGCGCTCCGAGACGTCGATCAGGTGGTCGACCTGCTCGCGCATCACCTCGACGCCGCCGGTCATCCGGCGCAGCGACGCCTCGTCGAGCACGGCCCACAGCGTCGGCGCCTCGTCGCGCTCGAGCACCTCCTGGCGGCGCAGCCGGAGCTCGACCCGCCGCTCCAGCTCGTCGTCGGACATCGTCCCGTGCCCGAGGGCGGTCACGTGGCGCATCATCGCCTCGGTCTGCAGCAGCCCGGGGACGAAGTGGGGCTCGTAGGTGCGGATCTGCGTGGCGGCCTGCTCGAGGCCCACGTAGGTCTCGAACCACGCGGGCAGCAGGTCGGAGTACCGGTGCCACCACCCCGGGGCGTTCGCCCGGCGCGCGAGGCAGAGCAGCGCGTCGCGCTCGTCGGCGTCGTGGACCCCGTAGAGCGTCAGCAGGTCGCCGACGTCGCGCTCCTTGAACCCGGTGCGCCCGTTCTCCAGCCTGCTGATCTTGGCGTGGGAGCCGCGGATGCGGTCGCCCGCGGTCTCGCGGGTCACCCCGGCGCGTTCCCGGAGGGCCCGCAGCTGCTGGCCGAGCATGATGCGCAGGACCGTGGGGCCGCCGCCGGGGACGTCACGGATGTCTCGGACGGCACCGACCTCGCCGGATCGTTCCTGCGGCGCCTGGTCGCCAGACGCTGCACCTGCGGGTTCCCGGGGTGGGACCACGCCGGCACCTCCACCAGCATCGCTCGCCGGCGCGCGTGTGGGCGCGCCCGGACAGGGAGCCGACCCTAGCAGTCGGTCCCGGTCCGGACGGGTCGTGCGCGCTGCACGCCCGCCTCGGAGCGCGGCGCCGCACGTCGGCACATCACGCGACGCAGGAGCGTGAGGTGCCGAACCGGCTTGCCGCGACGCTAAGCGCCTTCGGCGAGCAGGTCGTCGAAGTCGCCGTCCTTCGCGCCCAGCAGGAACGCGGTCATCTCCGCGGCCGTGTAGACGAGGACCGGCCCGTCGCGGTGGCGCGAGTTGCGCACGGCGACCCCGCCGTCGGGCAGCGGGGCGACCTCGACGCAGTTCCCCGTGGGGTTGCTGCGGCGGCTCTTGCGCCACGCGACGTCGTCTCTGCGTATGTCGCGGGCATCCGTCGGCTCGGGCATGCGACCTCCCCCTGGTCGTGCAACGGCTCTCGGCGGTGCATGTGTTCTTGCATCTGCACAGTACGTCGGTCAGGATCGACCTCGTCGCCGCCGTCGGGGAGAGCGACGAACGGAGGTCCGCGTGAGCCAGCCGGGACGCCCAGGGGCTCCGGGGCGCGCCCCTGCCCCGCTCCGGGTGATCTCCGAGCGTCTCACCGAGGACGAGGCCCGTTCGGCCACCGAGGCTCCTCCTGCTGCCGCTCCCGCCGCTCCGCCGAGCGCCCCTCCGGCCGCGCCCACCGGCCCGGTGCCCGTCTCCCCGGCCCCCGTCGGCGACGGGTGGGGCCCGGCCTCCACCGCGATGCCGTCCGGTGCGCCGGTCATGACGATGGCGCCGTCGGCCGCCCCGGTCGTCGCGCCGCGGCCCTCGCTGCCGGTGGTGGCCCCGCGCCCGCGGCGCCGCTTCTCCGACCTCTGGCGGCTGGTGTTCTCCCGCCGCCGCGCCGGGCGCCACCGTCCGGAGACCACGCCGCCCCACAGCTGGGGCATGATCTCGCCGCAGCGCCGCCGTCGCCGGCGGTGGGGACGGCGCTGACCCGTTAGGGCAGCCGCCAGTCGACCGGCTCGTCGCCGAGCTCGGTCAGGTACTCGTCGACCCGGCTGAACGGGCGTGAGCCGAAGAACCCGCGGTCCGCCGACATCGGGCTGGGGTGCGCCGACTCGACGGTCGGGACGTCCTCGCCGAGCAGCGGCTTGACCGTCTGCGCGTCACGACCCCACAGGACCGCGACGAGCGGCTGGTCCAGACGGCCGACGAGGGCCGCGACGGCGGCCTCGGTGACCTTCTCCCAGCCCTTGTTGCGGTGCGACCCCGGCGCGCCGGGCCCCACCGTGAGCACCCTGTTGAGCAGCAGCACGCCGTTCGCCGCCCAGGGCGAGAGGTCGCCGCTGCTCGGCGGCGGATGCCCGAGGTCGCTGGTGTACTCGCGGAAGATGTTCTGCAGGCTCTTCGGCAGCGGGCGCACGTCCGGCGCGACCGAGAACGACAGGCCGACCGCGTGCCCCGGCGTCGGGTAGGGGTCCTGGCCCATGATCAGGACGCGGACGCTCTCGAACGGCTGCTGGAACGCCCGCAGGACGTTCGCGCCCGCCGGCAGGTAGGTGCGGCCCTCGGCCACCTCGGTGCGCAGGAAGTCGCCCATCGCCGCCACGGTGTCCGCGACCGGCTCCAGCGCCTCGGCCCAGCCGGCCTCGACGGACTCGCTGAGGGGACGGGCCACGCTCATGCCTCCACACCGACCGGATGTCTGCCCCGGCGACGCTAGCCCCTCGCCGGGGGCGTTCCGCACCCACCCGGGACCCGGAGCGACGCTGGGCCTTTAGCGTGATCTTGCTGGTCGATTCCCGGCGTGGACCACGGAGCGTGTCCGGCCTCCGTCACACTCCAGCCGTGTCGGACTTCGTGCGTTTCGAGCTCACGGACGGCTCGGAGGTGCTCTTCGAGACGGCGAGCAGCGACCTGGTGCAGCAGTACGCGGGAGCCGCGACGACGACGGACGGCGGTGCCCTCGGCCAGCGGCTGGCCGGGGCGGCGGAGACGGCCGAGACCGTGGCCCGCACCCTGCGCTCCCGGCTGACCCCGAGCGAGCTCTCCCTCGAGCTCGGTCTCAAGGTGTCGGGCGAGGCCAACTGGTTCTTCGCCAAGAACCAGGCCGAGGGCACCATCAAGGTGACCCTCAAGTGGGCGGCGCCGCCCACGCCGGGTGCCGCGGTGCCGCCGGTCGAGGAGGACGCCCCGGCTCCGCGGAACCCGGCGCCCGACGCCGAGCCCCCGTCCTGAGCCGGTCGCCGTGAGTGGTTCCTCGACGGCGGTGGCCGCCACGGCCACGGTCTACGACGGAGACCGGCGGCTGGGCTCCGCGGTGCTCGTCGACCGCCGCCGGCTCCTGACCGCGCGCCACGTCCTGCCCGAGACCGCCCGCGGCCTCGCGGTGTCCTTCCCCGACACGGCCCCCACGGTGCGCCTGCCCGTCCGCACCGTGCCGCCCGAGGTCGAGGACGGCACCTCCCCCGACGTCGCGGTCCTCGAGCTGGAGGCCGGCGGGGGCGAGGACCACGACACCGTGGAGCTCCCGGTCCCGGTGCCGGTGCGGTCGGCGCGGCGGCCGCCCGACACGGTCGAGGTGTTCGGCTTCCCCACCGCCGACCGGTCGGTGGCCGGGGTGTTCCGCACGTTCCCCGTCGCGGGTCGCACGGCCGGCGGGACGATCCAGGTCGACTGGTCGCACCAGGGCACCATGCCGGGGCACAGCGGAGCGCCGGTCCTCGACGCGGCGACCGGCGAGCTCACCGGCATCGTCGTCGAGGGTGCCCCGCAGGGCGGCTTCGACCGCTACCTGCCCGTGGGCGCCGCCCACCGCCTCTGGCCGTCGCTGCCCCGGCCCTGGGTGGTGCACGGGCCGGAGGGCCGGGGGCACTTCCTGCGCCGGGCCGAGGGCCAGCACAGCGTCGACCGCGGCGGCGACCGCTTCCGCGGGCGGCGACTCGCCCTCGACCGGGTCACCGACTGGATGCGGCGCGACGAGCCGCCGGGGCTCCCCCTGGTCGTCACCGGGCAGCCGGGCGCCGGGAAGTCCGCGGTGCTGTCCCGGGCGGCGTTCCACGAGGCGACCGACGTCGCCGCCCTCGGGCTGGCGGTCCATGCGCGCGGGCTCACGCACCGCGAGTTCCTCGACCGGCTCGCCGAGCTGGTCGGCACCCGGCACCCGACCCCGGCGCGCGACCTGGTCGTCACCGATGTCGAGCGGGCCCGGGAGCCCGTCCTCATCGCCGTGGACGCCCTGGACGAGGCCGCGACCGCGGACGACCGCGTGAACCTCGCCCAGACCCTCGCCGAGCTCGCCCGCCTGCCCCACGTGCGGGTCTGTGTCGCGAGCCGACCGCTGGCCGCCGCCGACCGCTTCGCCGCCGGCACGCTGCTGCGACGGCTCGGGATGCGGTCCGCGGAGGCGCCGAACCTCGTCGACCTCGACGCCGACGCGTGGGCGGACGGCGACGGACTCGTGCAGTTCGCGGCGGCCGTGCTCGAGCAGGCCGGCGCCCGGCACCCGGGTCCGCCCGGGTGCGCCTGGGAGCACTACCGGGCGCACCCGGCGGTCCGGGACCGCCTCGCGTCGGTGATCGCCCGCCAGGCCCACGGCAACTATCTCGTCACCTCCCTCGCGGCCGCCGCCCTCTCCGACGCCGAGGACCCGCTGGACCCGGCCGATCCGGGGTTCGACCAGTCCGCCGTGCCGACGGACGTCGAGGACTTCGTCGAGCGGTTCCTGCACCCCGGCGGCGACGCCCCGGACGGGCACCGGGAGGCCCTGCTCTCGGCGCTCGCCTACGCGTACGGCGACGGCCTCGACGACGACACGTGGCTGCGGTTCGTCGCCGCGCTGGGGCACCACGCGGACCGCGACGACCTGGCGCGCCTGCGCACCTCGTCGGCGGCGGACTACCTGCTGCAGTCCGTGCCCGCCTCGGGCGGCGGCGCCCGCACCCGGGTCTTCCACCAGGCGCTCGTCGACGCCCTGCTCGGACGCCGGCTCGACCCCGTCGCCGACCAGCGCCGCCTCGTGCGGGCCCTCCTCGACGCGGTCGCCGCGGCGGGCGGATGGGAACACGCCGACGCGTACGCGCGCCGGCACGCCGCCGACCACGCCGCCGGCGCCGAGAGCCTCGACGAGCTCCTCGACGACGGGGACTTCGTCGCGGTCGCGGACTTCGTGCGCCTGCTGCCGCTGCTCAACGGCGAGAGCCGCCACAGCGGCGCCGTGCGGCGGGTGATCGTGCGCGCCGGGTCGCTGGGTGGCCGCCTCGCCCCCGGGCCGCGCCGGCAGCTGCTCGCGCTGGGCGCCGCCCACCTCGGGCGGCCGGACCTCGCCGAGCGCCACCTCGGCGACGGCGGGTCCGGCGTCCGCCCGCTCTGGGCGCACCACCTCGGCCAGCCCCACCAGCAGCTCGACGGCCACCGCAGCGCCGTGCGCGCCGTCGCGCTCGGCCGGGTCGATGGGCGCGGCGTGGTCGTGTCGGGCGGCGGGGAGACCGTGCGGCTGTGGGATCCGAGCACGGGCGAGCCGACGCGCTCTCCGCTCAACGCGCGGCGGGGACGCGTGCGGGCGGTCGTGGTCCGCCTCGCCCGCGACCGGGTGGAGATCGTGTCGGGGGGCGCCGACGGCACCGTGCGCCGGTGGGACGCGCGCACCGGCGCGCCGGTGGGACGGCCGACGGTCTGCTGGCCCGGCCCGGTCCGCGCGATGGCCCTGGGGACGCTCGACGGCCGCGAGGTGGCGGTCGGGCTGGACGACCGGGGCGTGGCGCTGCGCGACGTCTCCTCCGGCGAGGTGCTCGCGCAGCCGGCGGGGATCGACCCGGCCGTGGTGCGCTCCTTCGCGATCGGCCGGATCGGGTCGAAGGACGTCGTGGTCGTCGGCACCTCGGACGCGCGGCTGCACCTGTGGGACCCCGCCGAGCCGGGCGCCCCGGACGACGTCGCCAGCGGCCACGCCCGCTCGGTCACCGCCGTGGGGGTGGGCCGTCTCGACGGCCGCGACGTGGTGGTCACGGGCGGCGGGGACTCGCTGGTCGTGGCCTGGGACGTCACGACGCGCGAGCTGGTGCGCGAGCCGTTCACCGGGCACGTCCGCGCGGTCCGCTCGGTGGCCATCGGCGTGATCGACGGCCGGAACGTCATCGTGTCCGGCGGGGAGGACACCGCGGTGCGCGTCTGGGACCCGTCCGCCGACGCCCTGACGGGGCGGCCCCTCGACGGCCACCACGGCTGGGTGCGCTCGCTCGCCGTCGGACGGGCCGGCGGCGAGGACGTCCTGGTCTCCGGGTCCGACGACCGGCGGGTCGGGGTGTGGGACCCGGCCACCGGGAGGGCCCGCCGCTTCCTGACCGGTCACACGAGCCCCGTCCGCGGCGTCGCGCTCGCCGGGACGGAGGACCAGGAGGTGGTGGCGTCGGTCTCCGACGACCACACGCTGCGGCTCACCGCACTCGACGGCACCCCGCAGGTCGCCGCCCCGGTCTCCCGGCTCCACTCCTGGGCGCGCGGGGTCGCCGTCGGCACGGTCGGCGGGACGGAGACGGTCGTCGTCGCCGAGGTCGACCGCGTGCGGGTGCTGCGCGGTGGGCAGGAGGAGCAACGGGCGTGGCCCGGCCTCCGGGCCGTGGCCCTCGGCTCCTTCGAAGGGCGTGACGTGCTCGTGGCCGGCGGGGACGACGGCCTCGTGCTGGTCTGCGACGCCCTCTCCGGGGACCAGCTGGTGACGTTCGCCGACCACGACGACGCCGTGGGCGCGGTCGCGCTCGGTCGCCTCGGCGGCCACGACGTCGTCGCCTCGGGGAGCCGCGACGGCACGGTCCGGGTCGGCAGCGGCGCCGACGGCCGCGACCGCGAGGTCCTCCGGCACGGCGACCGCGTGCGGGCGGTGTCGACCGGCACCCTCGGCGGGCGGGACGTCGTCGTGACCTGCTGCGAGGACCATCTGGTGCGCCTGTGGGACCCCGTGGCCGGTCTCGTCACCGCCGTCGCGGTGCACACCCCGGCGACCGCGGCGGTCGTCGCCGGTCACACCCTCTACGTCGCGACGGGTCGCGCGCTGTGCGCTCTCACCGTCGACGCCGACGGGTCACACTGGCGCCCACCCCGGTGATCCGGGTCGGAGGTCGTCGCGGGGAGTGACGCGGCACTCGATCCTGCGACCGGGCAGGCGATGGGCTTACGGTCTTGCCCTTCCCCGTGCAGGGTCCAGCAGGCCAGAGAGGCGGTCCGTCAGTGTTCGGTATGTCCGAGCGGTCGGGGCTGAAGGTCGACGAGCACCTCCGGGCGTTCGTCGAGGACGAGCTGCTCGCGCAGGTCGAGCTCACCGGCGAGGAGTTCTGGTCGATCCTGGCCCGCCTGCAGGAGCGGTTCGCTCCCCGCATCGCGGCGGCGCTGGCCGAGCGCGACCGGCTGCAGGAGCGGATCGACGCGTGGCACCGCGAGCACGGCGCCGGGTCCCGCGACTCCTACGAGCAGCTGCTGACCGAGCTCGGGTACCTGGCGCCGGAGCCCTCGAGCGCCACGACGATCGACGTCGACCGGGTCGACCCGGAGATCGCCGAGGTCCCGGGCCCCCAGCTGGTCGTGCCGTCGACCAACGCCCGCTTCGCGCTCAACGCCGCGAACGCCCGCTGGGGCTCGCTGTTCGACGCGTTCTACGGGACCGACGCGCTGCCTCAGGAGCACGAGCTCGCCCCGGGCTACGACGAGCGGCGCGGCGCGCAGGTCATCGCGGCCGCCGACGAGCTGCTCGACGAGCTGTTCGCGCTGGAGCGCGGGAGCCACGCCGACGTCAGCGCCTACCGGGCGTCGACCGACGGCCTGGTCGCCGACACGGCCGACGGCACGGTCGGCCTCGCCGACCCGGCGGCGTTCGCCGGGTTCACCGCCCCGGACGCCGAGGGCCGGGGTCACGTGCTGCTCGTCCGCCACGGCCTGCACGTCGACCTGGTGCTCGACCCGACCACGCAGGTCGGCCGGCAGCACCACGCGGACGTCAGCGACGTCGTGCTGGAGTCGGCGGTGACCACGATCGTCGACCTCGAGGACTCCGTCGCGACCGTCGACGGCGAGGACAAGGCGCTGGCGTACCGCACGTGGCTCGGGCTGATGACCGGTGACCTGGTCTCGGAGTTCCGCAAGGGCGACCGGACCGTCACCCGGCGGGTCAACCCGGACCGCGAGTACACCGCCCCCGACGGCTCGCAGCTGACGTTGCCGGGCCGCTCGATGCTGCTGGTCCGCACCACCGGTCACCACCAGACCACGAACGCCGTGCTCACCGCGGGCTCCGAGGAGGTCGCCGAGGGCGTGCTGGACGCGCTCGTCTGCGCCGTCGCGGGCCTGTACGACCTGCGCGGGGTCGGGCCGCACACCAACTCCCGGGCCGGGAACGTCTACGTCGTCAAGCCCAAGCAGCACGGCCCCGACGAGGTCGCGCTGACCGTCGAGCTGTTCGCGGCGATCGAGGAGGCCCTCGGCCTCGACGAGAACACGCTCAAGATCGGCATCATGGACGAGGAGAAGCGCACGACGGTCAACCTCGCGGCCTGCATCGGCGAGGCCGCGCACCGCGTGATCTTCGTGAACACCGGCTTCCTCGACCGCACCGGGGACGAGATCCACACCTGCTTCGCCGCCGGCCCGGTGGTCCGCAAGGGCGACATGAAGTCGACGGTGTGGCTGCAGACCTACGAGGACCGCAACGTCGACGTCGCGCTGGCGGCGGGCTTCGAGCACCGGGCCCAGGTCGGCAAGGGCATGTGGGCCAAGCCCGCCGCCATGGCCGAGATGCTGGAGCAGAAGATCGGCCAGCCGAGGGCGGGCGCGAACACGGCCTGGGTGCCCTCGCCGACCGCGGCGACGCTGCACGCGCTGCACTACCTGCGCACCGATGTGCACGCGGTCCAGGAGGAGCTGGCGAAGCGGGAGACCGCCGACCGGCGCCACCTGCTGGAGCTCCCGCTCGGCGACCCGGGCAGCCTGTCCGAGGAGGAGCGGCGCCGCGAGCTGGAGACCAACGTGCAGTCGATCCTCGGCTACGTCGTGCGCTGGGTGGGGATGGGCATCGGCTGCTCGACCGTGCCCGACCTGGACGGGGTCGGGCTGATGGAGGACCGCGCGACCCTGCGGATCTCCAGCCAGCTCATCGCGAACTGGCTGGAGCACGGCGTCGTCGACGAGGCGACCGTCCGCGACACCTTCGCCCGCATGGCCGCCCTGGTCGACGAGCAGAACGAGGGCCAGGACGGCTACCCGCCCATGACGCGCGACCTCGACGACAGCGAGTCGTTCCAGGCCGCCCTGGAGCTGGTGTTCGCGGGCGGCAGCGAGCCCAACGGCTACACCGAGCGCGCCCTGCACCAGTGGCGGCGCAAGGCCAAGGCCCGCGCCTGACCCGACGCCTCAGGAAGGAGTGGGCGGTGACGCCACGGGTCGCGGTCTGCTGGGACGTCGACGGCACGCTGCTGCACGGCGGGCCGATCGGTGTCGAGGTGCTCGGGGCCGCGTTCACGCAGGTCACCGGCCACCCGGCCCGGTTCGACGCCATCCGGATGGGCGGGCACACCGACTGGCTCATCGGCGAGGCGCTGCGCGACGCGCTGGACGCCGAGGACGCCGCCGTGGTCAGCGCGCGGGGCGACGACTTCGGCCACGCCATGATCGCCGCGGTCAGCGACGGCTGGCACCGCCGCGCCGGAGACCTGGCCGCGGTCTCCCGCACGCTGCCGGGCGTCCGCGCGACCGTCGCCGCGCTCGCCGCCGACCCGGACGTCGTCCAGACCCTGACCACGGGCAACGTGCGCGCCGGGGCGACCGCGAAGCTCACCGCGGTGGGGCTCGCCGACGGGCCCATCGACCTCGGGCTCGGCGGCTACGGCGAGGGGCCGGGCGCGCGGGTGCGGGTCGTCGAGCAGGCCCGCGACGCGCTCACCGCCCGGTACGGCGCGGCCCCGACCATGGTCGTCGTCGGCGACACCCCCAGGGACGTCGAGGCCGCGCACGGGGCCGGCGCGATCGCGGTGGGCGTCGCCACGGGCCGCTCGTCGGTCGAGGAGCTGGTGGATTCGGGCGCCGAGCACGTCTTCGACGACCTCGCCGACCCCGCCCGTCTGGTGGCGGTCGTGCGCTCCGCGGGCGAGGATCGTCACGCAGCGGAAGCGGGGAGGTAGCACCATGCTCGACGCCGCCATGGTTCGTGAGTTCACGGATCTCCTGTCGGAGAACGGGGTCATCACCGACGAGGTGGGCCTGCGCAGCTACGAGTGCGACGGGCTCACCGGGTTCCGGCAGGTCCCGGCGCTGGTCGTGCTGCCGCGCGACGCGCAGGAGGTCGCCGGCGCGGTCCGGCTGTGCGCGAAGTACGGCATGCCGTTCGTCGCCCGGGGCGCGGGCACCGGCCTGTCCGGCGGCGCGATGCCCGTCGCCGACGGCGTGGTGATCTCGCTGCAGAAGCTGCGCCGCATCCTCGAGATCGACGTCGAGAACCGGCGCGCGGTCCTCGAGCCCGGCGTCTACAACCTCGAGATCTCCAAGGCCGCCGCGCCGTACGGGCTCTACTACGCGCCGGACCCGTCGAGCCAGCAGGTCTGCACCATCGGCGGCAACGTCGCCGAGAACTCCGGCGGCGCGCACTGCCTGAAGTACGGCTTCACCACCAACCACGTGCTGGAGATGGAGGTCGTGCTCGCCGACGGCTCGGTGGTCACCCTCGGCGGCCCGACCGGCGAGCAGGCGGGCCCCGACCTGCGCGGACTGTTCATCGGGTCCGAGGGGACGCTCGGCGTCTGCACCAAGGTGACCGTCCGGCTGCTGCAGACCCCGGAGACGGTCCGCACGGTGCTCGCCGACTTCCCGTCGATCGAGGCGGCGGGCGACACCGTCGGCGACATCGTCGACGCGGCGATCGTCCCGGCCGCGGTGGAGATGATGGACTCGCTGGCGATGGAGGCCTCCGAGGCCGCGACCGGCGCCGGGCTCACCGTCGACTCCCCCGCCGCGCTGATCATCGAGCTGGACGGGCCCGGCGACGAGGTCGAGGCGGAGTTCGAGCACCTCACCGCCATCTGCGAGCGCCACGGCGCCACCCGCCTGCACGTGCCGACCGAGGCCGAGGAACGCCAGAAGGTGTGGAAGGGCCGCAAGGCCGCGTTCGCCGCCGTCGGCCGGATCAGCCCGGACTACATCGTCCAGGACGGCGTCGTCCCGCGGACCCGGCTGGCCGAGGTGCTCACCCGCATTGCGGAGATGGGCCGCGACGCCGACCTGCGCGTCGCGAACGTCTTCCACGCGGGCGACGGCAACCTGCACCCGCTGGTGCTCTACTCGGAGGCCGCCGGCGAGCACGACGCCGCGGAGAAGCTCTCCACCGACATCGCCGAGCTCTGCGTCGAGCTGGGCGGGTCGCTCTCGGGCGAGCACGGCATCGGCACCGACAAGGCCTGCTCGATGCCGGCGATGTTCTCCGAGGACGACCTCGGCGTCATGCACCGCGTCCGGCTCGCGTTCGACCCCGACTCCCGCTGCAACCCGGGCAAGCTCTTCCCGACGCCCCGGCTGTGCGGCGAACGTCCGGGCAAGTACGCGCCCCACCCCCTCGAGGAAGCCGGAGTGATCGAGCGCCTGTGAGCACCACCGTCACGCCCACCACCGTTGACGACCTCCGCGACGCCGTCCTCGACCGCCCCGGCACGCTCCGCGTCGCGGGGGCCGGCACCGCCGCCGACTGGGCGGGCACGCCCGCGCCCGCCGACACAGTCCTGGACCTCACCGGCCTGAGAGGCATCGTCACCCACAACCCCGGCGACATGACCGTAGAGGTCCGCGCCGGGACGCCGTTCGCCTCCCTGCAGGAAGAGGTCGGCGAGCACCACCAGCGCGTGGCCGTCGACCCGGCCCGGGCCGCGGCGGGGGCCACCTTGGGCGGGCTGTTCGCGACGGCCGACTCCGGGCCGCGCGCGCTGCAGTACGGCTCGCTGCGCGACCTCGTGATCGGCGCGACGATCGTGCTCGCCGACGGCACCGTGGCGCGCTCGGGCGGGCACGTCATCAAGAACGTCGCGGGCTACGACCTCACCAAGGTGCTGCACGGCGCCCACGGCACGCTCGGCGTGATCGCCGGGCTCGTGCTGCGCCTGCACCCGTCCCCGCAGGCCACCGCCACCGTCGCGGTCCCGTGCGACCGGGCCGCGTCGGGCGACCTCGCGCGCCGGATCGCCGACAGCCCGGCCGAGGCGGTCGCGGTGCAGTGGCACGCCGACCGGCTGCTCGCCATGGTCGAGGGCTCCGAGAGCGGCGCCGACGCCCGGGCCCGGCGGCTCACCGACGCCGTGGGCGGCGAGCTCCTCTCCCCCGACGACGCGGGGGCCGCGTGGGAGGCGCACGCGGCCGCGGTCGACCGGCGTGGCGACCGGGCCGTGCTGCGCCTCGGCGTCATCCCCTCGGCGCTGACCGGGGTGCTCGACGGGCTCGAGGCCGACTCCGGGGGGCTCGCCGACGTCACCACGTCGCCGCGCACGGGAGTAGCGACGGTGTCCCTGCCCGCCGACGCCGACGTCGTGGCCGCCGCGCACCGCCGGGTCGCCGAGGCCGGCGGCACGTCGACGCTGCGCCAGCGGCCCGCCGGCGCCGAGCTGCCGGCGTTCGGGCCCGCGCCCGCGTCGGCGGTCGTGCTGCGCGCCGTCGCCGCGTCCCTCGACCCCGACCAGCGCCTGGGCCGCGGGCGCCTGTCGCCCTGGATCCCCGAGCCGACCGGAGTGACCGCATGACCTCCCACCCCACCACCGGCCCGTCGCCCGACTTCTCCTCCGAGCGCGGCGAGAAGCCCGCCCCGGAGCGCGCCGACGTCCTCGGGGGCGACTTCGGGTCCTTCGACGACCACCGCCCGCCGGCCCAGGAGCTGCTCGACGACTGCGTGCACTGCGGCTTCTGCCTGCCGACGTGCCCCACCTACGCGCTGTGGGGCGAGGAGATGGACTCGCCGCGCGGGCGCATCTACCTCATGGAGATGGCGGAGAAGGGCGAGATCCCGCTCGAGGGCGCGTTCACCACCCACATCGACCGGTGCCTGGGCTGCATGGCGTGCGTGACGGCGTGCCCGTCGGGCGTGCAGTACGACCGGCTGCTCGAGGCGACCCGGCCCCAGATCGAGCGCCACGTGCCGCGCTCGCGGGCCGACCGGCTCTTCCGCGAGGCGATCTTCGCGCTCTTCCCCTACAAGCGGCGGCTGCGTGCGGCGTCGATCGGCGGCGCGCTGTACCAGAAGCTGCGGCCGAAGAGCATGGACAAGGTGATGGCCAAGCTGCCGTCCCGGCTCGCCGCGATGGAGTCGCTGCTGCCGCCGGTGCGGGTGCGCGAGGCGTTCGCCCGCATCCCGGCCCGGACGCCCGCGATCGGTCCTCGTCGTGGGCGGGTCGGCCTGCTCACCGGGTGCGTCCAGGACGTGTTCTTCCACCCGGTCAACGAGGCCACCGTGCGCGTGCTGGCCGCCGAGGGCTGGGACGTCATCGCGCCGCGCGAGCAGACCTGCTGCGGGGCGCTCGGGCTGCACGCCGGCCGCGAGCCCGAGGCGGTCGAGCGGGCGAAGAAGCTGATCGCGACGTTCGAGCGCGCCGAGGTCGACACGATCGCCACGAACGTCGCCGGCTGCGGGTCGTCGATGAAGGAGTACGGCGAGCTGCTCGCCGACGACCCGGCGTGGGCGGAGCGCGCGCAGGCGTTCGCGGCGAAGGTGCGCGACATCTCCGAGGTCGTCGACGAGACGCTCGCCGACCCGCGGGCGCGCCGGCACCCCATCGAGGCGACCGTCGTCTACCACGACGCCTGCCACCTCGGGCACGCCCAGAAGATCCGCTCCGAGCCGCGACGGGTGCTGCGTGCGATCCCGGGCGTCGAGCTCGTCGAGCTGCCCGAGGCCGAGCTGTGCTGCGGGTCGGCGGGGATCTACAACATGCTCCAGCCCGAGGCCGCGGGCGACCTGGGGCGGCGCAAGGCGGGCAACATCCGCGGCACCGGCGCCGACGTCCTCGTCACCGCGAACCCGGGCTGCCTGCTGCAGATCCGCAAGTACCTGGAGGGCGAGCTGCCGATGCTCCACCCGATCCAGCTCGTCGACGCCTCCATCCGCGGCGTCCGGCCGCCGGAGATGGGCTGACCTACCTATGTGAGCGAACTTCGGTGCCATAGCACCGAAGTTCGCTCACATACCGGCTCAGTGCTGGACGGCAACGTCCATGACCCAGGTGACGCCGAAGCGGTCGGTGAGCATGCCGTAGAGCGGCGACCACGGGGCCGGGCCGAGCGGCTGCCGCACCTCGGCGCCCTGCGCCAGGCCCTCCCACAGCGCGGTGACCTCCTCGGGCGTCTGCCCGCGCATCGACACGAAGAACGACTCGGTGCCCCGGTCGAACGCGCGCGCCGCGGGCACGTCGAACGCCATGAGGTGGAAGCCGCCCGGCGCGGCGACCTCGCCCCACATCACCTGCTTCGCCTCGGCCGGGTCGCCCACCGCGCCCAGGTCCTCGTAGGTGACGATCGTCGGCTCGCTCCCGGCGACGCCGGCGTAGAACTCGAGCGCCTCGCGGGCCTCGCCGCGGAAGTTCAGGTGGACGACGGTCTGCACGGACATGGGATGGGCTCCTCCTGTTGGCTGCAGAACCCATGGTCGTCGCAGAAGAGGCCAGCTTCTGGCCTCTTCTCGTCGAGAATGGAGGACGTGCACGAGACCTCAGCCCGCCTGCTCGCCCTGCTCTCGCTCCTGCAGGCGCGCCGCGACTGGCCGGGCGGGCTGCTCGCCGAGCGCCTCGAGGTCAGCCCGCGCACCGTGCGCCGCGACGTCGACCGGCTGCGCGAGCTCGGCTATCCGATCCAGGCCACCAAGGGTCCCGACGGCGGCTACCGGCTCGACGCGGGCGCGGACCTGCCGCCGCTGCTCTTCGACGACGAGCAGGCCGTGGCGCTCGCCGTCGGGCTGCAGATCGCGGCGACGAGCGGGGCCGGCGTCGAGGAGGCCGCGGCCCGCGCGCTGGGCACCGTGCGCCAGGTGATGCCCGCGCGGCTGCGGCACCGGATCGACGGGCTGCGGGTCACGGCGCTCGGCGCCTCGACGACCGTGGACGCCGGCGTGCTCGCCGCCCTGGGGGATGCGGTGCGGGCGCGCGAGGTGCTGCGGTTCGGGTACGGCTCCGACGCTGCGACGAGACGCGCCGAGCCCCACCACCTCGTCACCCGGGGCGGGCGCTGGTACCTCGTCGCCTGGGACCTCGACCGCGCCGACTGGCGGACCTTCCGCGCCGACCGGATCACCCCGCGCACCCCGACCGGGCCCCGCTTCACGCCGCGCGAGGTGCCCGGCGGGGACGTGGCGGCGTTCGTGGCGGGACGGTTCCGCGGGAACCCGGGCGCGGGTGACTGGCCCTGCCGCGGCGAGGTGATCGTCGCCCTGCCCGCCTCCGAGGTCGCCCCGTACACGCGCGACGAGCTGGTCGAGGAGATCGACCCGGGGCGTTGTCGGCTCGTCGCCGGGGCGTGGTCGTGGATCGGCCTGGCGGCGAGCCTGGGCCGGCTCGACGCCGAGATCGAGGTCGTCGGCCCGCCCGAGCTCGCCGACGCCTTCGCCGCCCTCGCGACTCGCTTCGCGCGCACCGCCACCCCACGTGCGTGATCTTCTGAGCTATAGCTCAGAAGATCACGCACGTACTCAGCGCCAGTGCAGGTAGCCCGGGTCGCCGGCGCCGCCCCAGCGGTCGGCGTCGACGGTGACGCCGGTGCCGGCGCGGACCTCGCCGCACACCACCCAGCCGGCGGGCACCACGTCCTCGCTCGGGAAGGTCGCGACGAGGGAGTGGTCCTCGCCGCCGGTCAGCGCCCAGTTCATCGGGTCGCCGCCGAGGGCCGAGGCGACGTCGCGCAGCTTGTCGGCCACGGGCACGAGCCGCGAGGACAGGTCGATGTGCACGCGCGAGGCGGCGGCGACGTGGCCCAGGTCGGCGAGCAGCCCGTCCGAGGTGTCGATCATCGACGTCGCGCCGGCGAGCGCGGCGACGGGGCCCTCGCGCCAGGGCGGGCGCGGCGTGCGGTGCGCGGCGACCATCGCCACCGGCGAGCGGAACCCCCGGCGCAGCACCGCCATCCCGGCCGCCGACCACCCGAGCACGCCCCGCACCGCCACGATGTCCCCGGGGCGCGCGCCCGACCGGGTGACGGCCTCCCGACCCTCCAACGAGCCCAGCGCCGTGATCGAGACCACGATGGTGTCCGACGACACGGTGTCGCCCCCCACGACGCCGATCCCCGCGTCCGCGGCGGCGTCCCAGACCCCGGACGCGAGCCCGTCGAGCACCTCGGTGGGCGTCGTCCCGGGGCACGCGAGCGAGAGCAGCAGCGCCGTCGGGACCGCCCCCATGGCGGCGACGTCGGCGAGGTTCGCGGCCACCGCCTTGCGCCCGACCTGTTCGGGCGCGGACCAGTCGAGGCGGAAGTGCACGCCCTCGACCAGCGTGTCCACGGTCGCGACCACCCGCCCGTCGGGCGCCGCGACGACCGCCGCGTCGTCGCCGGGGCCGAGCAGGGTCTGCTCCGGCTGGAAGCGGTCGGCCGTGAAGCGGTCGATCAGCCCGAACTCGCCGAGCTCCCCGGCCGTCTCCGCGGCAGACGGGGTCGCCCGATCGGGCGCCGACCCACCGGCGGTGCCGCCGATGCGCCGGACCGACCCCTCGGATCGTCCGTGTCCCCCGCGCCCGTTCGCCGTCCGGCTCACCCCTCGACTCGCTGCGGTACCTTCCCTGCCACCCTGGCCGACGTCACCGTCGGCCCGTTCCCCCGAGGAGGCACGTCCGTGGTCCAGGCCTACATCCTGATCCAGACCGAGGTCGGTCGTGCCGCCGCGGTCGCCTCGGACGTGGCCGGCATCGACGGTGTGACCCGGTCCCAGGACGTCACGGGACCCTACGACGTCATCGTCTGCGCCGAGGCCGATGACGTCGACACGCTCGGGCGGGATGTCGTGGGCGCGGTGCAGAAGGTCCCGGGGATCACCCGCACGCTCACCTGTCCCGTCGTCTCCACCGACTAGGCCCCCGTGGTCCTCTCCCGCGCGCCGCGGGTGGTGCGCCGGCTGCCCCGCGTGCTCGTCGGCCTCGCGCTGACGGTGCCCGTGCTGCTGGTGGCGGGCGTGATGGTGGCGTCGGTGCTGCTGGTCCGCGAGCCCGTGCCCGACGTCGACACCGTGCGGCTGCCGGTCTCCGGGGTGCCGACGCCGGCCGCGGCGAGCGCCGACTGCTCGCGGCTGCTCTCCGGCCTGCCCGGCGAGATGGCCACCCAGCGCGGGATGATGGCGCGCCGCGTGCTCGCCGACCCGGTGCCGCCCGCCACCGTCGCCTGGGGCGGCGAGCACGGCACGACGCCGGTCGTCATGCGCTGCGGGCTGCCGCGGCCGCCCGAGCTCGCCGGCGGCGGGTCGCTGACCGTCGTCAACGGCGTGGACTGGATCGAGGTCGACGACGGCGTCCCGGGCAGCGCGACCTGGGTGACCACCGACCGCGCCGTCTACGTCGGCCTGACCGTCCCCGACGACGTCGGCACCGGGCCGATCCAGGACATCTCGCGCGGGGTCAAGATCGCGCTCGTCAGCCGCTGAGGTGTGACCGCCGCGCCAGCGCCGTCTCCACGAGCGTGGTGAGCAGCGTCGGGTAGTCGACGCCCGCGGTGGCCCACATGCGCGGGTAGAGCGACGTCGCCGTGAACCCGGGCACCGTGTTCAGCTCGTTGACCACCAGCGACCCGTCCGCGGTGAGGAAGAAGTCGACGCGGGCCAGGCCCTCGACGTCCATCGCCTGGAACACCGCGACGGCCGTGGCGCGCACGGCCTCGGCGACGTCGTCGTCGAGCTTCGCGGGCACGTCGAGCTCGCAGGCGTCGTCGAGGTACTTGGTGTCGAAGTCGTACCACCCGGCGTCCCCGCCGACGACGCGGATCTCGGCGGGCACGCTCGCCTCGACGCGGCCGTCGGGGTGCTCCAGCACTCCGCACTCGATCTCGCGCCCGACGATCGCCGCCTCGACCAGCACCTTCGGGTCCTCGGCGCGGGCGGTGGCGATCGCGGTGTCGAGGTCGGCCCAGTCGGCGACGCGGGTGATGCCCACCGACGACCCGGCGCGCGCGGGCTTGACGAACACCGGCAGGCCGAGGCGGGCGCGCTCGTCGTCGGTGAGGGTGTCGCGGTCGCGGGTGAGCACGACGACGTCGCCGACGGCCAGGCCGGCGTCGCGCAGCAGGCGCTTGGTGATGTCCTTGTCCATCGACGCCGCGCTGGAGAGCACGCCCGCGCCGACGTAGGGCACGCCGGCGCTCTCGAGCAGGCCCTGCACGGTGCCGTCCTCGCCGCCGGGGCCGTGCAGCACGGGCAGGACGACGTCGACGCGGCCGAGCGAGCTGCCGTCGTCGAGGGCGATCAGCTCGCGGCGCGTCGGGTCGGCAGGCAGGGCGACCGGGCGCCCGGAGGTCACCTCGGGCAGCTCGCGGCCCTGGAGGCGCAGCTCGGCGGGGTCGGTCGGGCCGAGCACCCAGGCGCCGTCGGGCGTGATGCCGACGGGGACCACGTCGTAGCGGGCCGGGTCGAGCTGGGCGAGCACGCTGCCCGCCGACAGACAGGAGATCTTGTGCTCGCTGCTGCGTCCCCCGAACAGGACGACCACGCGGGGACGTTCCGTCATGGCGCCGGAGCGTACGCGGGGCTACAGCGCCGTCCGCACCGCGTACAGCTCCGGGAAGAAGGTCAGGTCGAGCACGCGGCGCAGGAACGACGCGCCGCTCGTGCCGCCAGTGCCGGTGCGCAGGCCGATGGTGCGCTCGACGGTCTTGAGGTGACGGAAGCGCCAGAGCTGCAGGTTGTCCTCGATGTCGACGAGCTCCTCGCAGGTCTCGTAGACGTCCCAGTGATGCTCGGGGTCGTCGTAGATGGCGCGGAACACCTCGACCAGCCGCGGGTCCTCGCGGTGGGGCACCCGGACGTCGCGCTCCAGGACGTCCGCGGGGATCGCGTGGCCGCGGCGGGCGAGCAGGCGCAGGAACTCGTCGTAGAGGCTCGGGCGGTCCAGCGCCGAGGTGAGCAGGGCGCGGGCGGTCTCGTCGTCGGCGTGCACCTCGAGCATCGCCGGGTCCTTGGCGCCGAGGACGAACTCGACGGCGCGGTACTGGTAGCTCTGGAACCCCGACGACGACCCGAGGAAGCCGCGGAAGCGCTGGTACTCGGTGGGCGTGAGGGTCGCGAGCACCGTCCACTGCTCGATCAGCTGCTTCTGGACGTGCTTGACGCGCGCCAGGCGCTTGAGGGCGAGCGGGAGGTCGTCGTCGGCGAGGTCGTCGCAGGCGCCGGTCAGCTCGTGGAGGGCGAGCTTGAGCCAGAGCTCCGAGGTCTGGTGCTGGATGATGAACAGCAGCTCGTCGTGGGCCTCGGGGCGCGAGAGCGGGGCCTGTGCGGTGAGCAGCGCGTCGAGGTGCAGGTAGCGCCCGTAGGTCAGCGGCTCGGTCATGCCGCCAGGATCCTCCTCAGACGCGCCAGCGCCTCGTCGAGCTCCGCGGCGCCGGGACCCGCCCAGCCCACGAGGATCCCGAACACGGTGCCGGGGCCCAGGTGGTACTCGGCGAGGCCGCTGACGAGGACACCGGCGTCCTCGGCGGCCCGGAGGACGGCGTCCTCGGTCGCGCGGTCGGGCAGCGGGACGACGAGGTGCGCGCCGGCGCGGTCGCCGCGCACGGTGCGGCCCGCGCCGGTGACGGCGTCGACGACCCGGGTGCGGCGGGCGGCGAGCTCGCGGCGCAGGCGGGCGAGGTGGCGGGCGAGCGCGCCGTCGGCGTGCAGGGCGGCGACCACCTGCTGGCCCGCCGGCGCGGGGCGCACGCTCGTGGCCCGCCGGCGCGCCAGCACCGCGTCGCGCCAGGCCGGCGGCGCCACCATCCAGCCCGCGCCCAGTCCGGGACTCAGGATCTTGCTGGTGGTGCCGAGGTGCACGGTGACGTCCGGGGCCAGGCCGGCGAGCAGGGGCAGCGGGGCCACGTCGTAGCGCAGCTCGCCGTCGTAGTCGTCCTCGACGAGCAGCAGCCCCTCGGCGCGGGCGCGGGCGACGAGGTCGGCGCGCCGGGCCACGGGCAGGCGCGCGCCGAGGGGGTACTGGTGCGCGGGCGTCAGGTAGACGGCGTCGACCCCGGCCGGCACGTCCGCCACCCGCAGGCCCTCGGCGTCGACGGGCACCCCGACCGGCTCCGCCCCGGCGTCGCGCAGCAGCGCGGTGGCCCGCCCGTAGCCGGGCTCCTCGACCGCGACGCGCGGCGGGCGGCCGGTCGCGGTGCGCAGGACGGCGACGAGCTCGGCGAACCCGTCGGTGGTCCCGGACGTCGCGAGCACGTCGTCGGGCGTCGCCGCGAGCCCGCGGTGGTGCAGCAGCAGGCGCGCGACGGCGTCCCGGTAGGCGGGGACGCCGGCGGGCTCGGGGCGCGCGGCGGGCTCGACGTCCCCGGCGCGCCGCCACGCCCGCCGCCACGCCTGCCGGTCGAGCACCGCGACGCACGGCGAGCCGGGCCGGAGGTCGACGGGCTCGGGGCTACGTGCGTGATCTTCTGAGCTATCGCTCAGAAGATCACGCACGTGGGGAGCCGTGGCCAGCACGTAGGTGCCGGCGCCGCGGCGGGGGCCGAGCCAGCCCTCGGCGACGAGCTGGTCGTAGGCGGCGGCGGTGACCGTGCGGCTCACGCCGAGCTCGTCGGCCAGCGCGCGGGTCGAGGGCACCCGCTCCCCCACCCGCAGCGCGCCGCGGGTCACGGCGGCCCGCAGGCCCTCGGCGAGCTGGACCGCGAGCGGGGTCGTGGCGGCGCGGTCGAGCGGCAGCGCGAGCTCCGGGGACACACCGCGCACGAGTGGCCTCCTGAACTCGGCCGGGAGTGGCCGTTCGAGGATGCCACCGCGTCGCCCACCCTGGGAGACATGACCAGCACGCTCTCCCCCACCGACCGCTCGAGCGTCCGCCGCCACCGCGACCGCCAGCGCAGCGACCGGGCCGAGCTGCACGCCGTGCTCGACGAGGCGCTCGTCGCGCACCTCGGCCGCGTCGTCGACGGCGAGCCCGTGGTGCTGCCGACGATGCACGCGCGGGTCGGCGACACGCTCTACCTGCACGGGTCGAGCGGCGCGGCGAGCCTGCGCGGCGGCGAGCCGGTGTGCGTCACGGTCACGCTGATCGACGGGCTGGTCTACGCGCGCCGCTGGTTCACCCACTCCGCGAACTACCGCAGCGCGGTCGTCCGGGGCCACGCGCGGAAGGTCACCGACCCCGACGAGGCGATGACGGCCCTGCGCGCGCTCGTCGCCCACGTGGCTCCGGGCCAGGAGGACCACGCCGCGGCGCCGACGCGCAAGGAGATGGCCGCGACCTCGGTGATCGCGGTCGACCTCACCGAGGCCAGCGTCAAGGCGCGCACCGGCCCGCCCGGCGACGGTGACGCGGTCGCCGAGGGGGACGCGCGCTGGGCCGGGGTGGTCCGGCTGGAGACGCGCGTGGCCGAGGTCACGACGTGTCCGGCGCTGCCGGAGGACACGCCGGTGCCGGCGCACGTCCCAGCCGTGGAGAAGTAGACGCCGTGGAGTCCTAGACGAGCGCGGCCTCGCGCCGCACGGGCACCGGCACGCGCCGGCGCAGCTGCACCGTCGTGCCCGACGGACCGGGCAGGACCGCGGTGGCGTGCATGAGCTCGCGCATCAGCGGCAGACCGCGACCGCGCCAGCCCGGGCCGCTGCTCGGGCGCCACGCCCCCTCGTCGACGACGGTGACGACGAGGTCGCGGCCGGTCAGCAGCGGGCAGGACACCGCGGCCCACAGCGTCATGAGGCCCGGCGCGCCGCGCTCGGCGTAGGCGTGGTCGACGACGTTGGCCAGCGCCTCGTACACGGCGAGCGCGAGGTCGTCGGCCGTGTCGGCGTCGGTGATCTCGCCGACCCAGCAGCGGAAGCGCCGACGCAGTGTGGCCGCGTTCTCGGTGGTCGCGAGCGCGCAGAGCTCCAGCGGCGCCACGGCCGTCGCCGGCGCCGTCCTCGGGCCCATCCGCTGCAGCACGTCCATCGCGGGCAGTGTTCCCGGGGCCGTCGGGGGCAAACGTGGTGGGTGGGAGACGACGCGGAGCGGAGCTCGACCGGTGTGCGGGCTCACTCCACCTTCAGCTCGCGGTTGATCAACTCGTCGCCGACCTCCTTGGCCGACACCTCGCCGTCGCACACCCGCCGCACCGCGTCGACGATCGGCGTGTCCACGGCGTGCCGACGGGCCAGCTCGCTGATCGCGTCGCACGACTTGACGCCCTCGGCGACCTGGCCGTGGTTCGCCTCCTCGGCCTCGGCGACGGTCAGCCCGCGGCCCAGCGCCTCGCCGAAGCGCCGGTTGCGCGAGAGCGGCGAGGCGCAGGTGGCCACGAGGTCGCCCATCCCGGCGAGCCCGGCGAGCGTCAGCGGCTCGGCGCCCAGCGCCACGGCGAGCCGGGAGATCTCGGCGAGCCCGCGCGTGATCAGCGAGGCCATCGTGTTGTCGCCGTAGCCGAGCCCGGCGGCCGTGCCGCAGGCGAGCGCGATGACGTTCTTGCAGGCCCCGCCGAGCTCGCAGCCGACGACGTCGGTGTTGGTGTAGGGCTTGAAGTAGCCGGTGGAGCAGGCGTGCTGCACGGCGATCGCGCGGTCGTGGTCGGGGCAGGCGACGACGGTCGCGGTGGGCTGCTCGGCGGCGATCTCGCCGGCGAGGTTGGGCCCGGAGACCACGGCGACGCGGCCGGGGTCGGCCTCGGTGACCTCGCAGATCACCTCGCTCATCCGCAGCAGCGTGCCGCGCTCGACGCCCTTGGCGAGGCTGACGAGCGTCACGCCCTCGGGCAGGTGCGGACGCCAGTGCTGGAGGTTCTCGCGCAGCTTCTGGGCGGGGAGCGCGAGCACGACGGCCTGCGCCCCCGCGAGGGCCTCGTCGGCGTCGGCGGTCGCGGCGAGCTCGGCGGGCAGCTCCACGTCGGGCAGGTACTCGGGGTTGCGGTGCTCGCGGGTGACCGACTCGGCGACCTCGGCGCGCCGCGCCCACAGGGTCACCGGCGTCCCGGCGTCGGCGAGGACCTTGGCGAACGTGGTGCCCCAGGAGCCCGCGCCGAGCACCGCGACCCGGTCGAGGGGGCGGATGCCGTCGGGGATCACCGCGCTCACTGCTCCGTGCTCCGCGACTCCGGGCCGCGCGTCCCGCGGGTGACCTCGGGGACCGGCTCGCCGCGCACCTCGCCGAGCAGCTCGCGCACCGCCGTCATCATCCGCTCGGTGGTCTCGCGCAGCAGGGGCCGCGGGCCGCGGTCGGCGAGGCGGGCGCGCAGGTCGTCCATCGGGATCGGCGGCCCGGCCTTCACCGTGATCGTCGTGCGCCACGACGGGCGGAAGCGGCGCCGGTAGTGGTCGTACACCGACTTCGTCCCCCAGTGCACGACCGGGATGACGGGGACGTCGACGTCGAGCGCCAGGCGCGCCGCGCCCGACCGCGCCGCCATCGGCCACCCGTCCTCGTCGCGGGTGATCGTGCCCTCGGGGTAGATCACGACGACGCCGTCGTCGGCGAACGAGGCCTGCGCCGCCTCCAGGCTCGCCCCGGCCTCCGCCGACCCGCGGCTGACCGGGATCTGGCGGCTCCCCTGCAGGACCCGCCCGAACACCGGGATCTTCCACAGCGACGCCTTCGCGAGGAACCGCGGCACCCGGCGCGCCCGGTGCACGAACACCGCCGTGTAGACGGGGTCGAGGTAGGAGACGTGGTTGCACACCAGCAGCGCGGGACCCGTCGCCGGGATGTGCTCGAGGCCCTCCATCCGGCGCTTCGCCAGCAGCAGGGTCAACGGATAGAACACGAAGGCCGCCAGCGCCACCGCCGGCCCGCCTTTCTCGCGCGCCGGTGCCACCGGGTCGCCACCTCCGCCTCGGGTCGGGCACATCGCTTCGGGCACATCTATTCGGGCACATCTATTCGGGCACGGACGGAATTCGCCCCGTCGCGCGCAGTCTCTCCCGCGCCCGGCGCACGGTCCAGCGAGACCCGCCACCGTCACCCCGCTCCGCCGAACGGGGGCAGACTGGGGTGGTGGACGTCGCGGTCGACCTCGTGGTGCCGGTCAAGGAGCTGCGCCGGGCGAAGTCACGCCTCGCCCCGGCCGTCGCCGACCTGCCCGGGGACGACGCCGACCGCGAGCAGGCCCACCGGTCCCTGGCCCTCGCCCTGGCCCGCGACACGCTGACCGCCGCGCGGGCCGCGCGCCGCGTCGGACGCCTGGTGGTGGTCACCACCGAGTCCGCCGAGCGCCTCGGCGCCGCCGGCGAGCCCCGCGAGGTCGTGCACGACGACGGCGGCGGGCTCAACGCCGCGATCCTCGTCGGCGAGGCGCACCTGCGGGGCACCGGCTCCCGGTGCGTCGCCGCCCTCCAGGCCGACCTGCCGGCCCTGCGCCCCGAGGAGCTCGACGACGCGCTGGCGCGGGCGGCGGCGCTCTTCGCGACCGGCGCCGACGCGGCCGTCGTCGCCGACCACGAGGGCACCGGCACGACGCTCCTGGTCGCCGCGCCGGGCCGGGCGCTGCGTCCGCGGTTCGGTCCGGGGTCCGCGCGCGCCCACACCCGGGGCGGCGCGGTCGCGCTCGACGGCGACTGGCCGGGCCTGCGCGGCGACGTCGACACCGTCGCCGACCTGGACCGCGCCCGCACCCTCGGCACCGGCCCGGCCACCCGGGCCTGGTCGGACGACCGGGCGCACCGCCCGATCGGGGTGCCCTCCGGTCCCTCCTGACGTCGCGCCGTCAGCCGGACCGGAGCGAAGGACTCCCCGACTGCCCTCCACGCAGCCAGGGAGTCCCTCGCTCCGACAGCGGGTGCCCCCGGCGGCGGTGATCAGCCGTCGCCGCTCGACGGGCTGGTGCCGCCGGCGCTCGTGCCCCCGCTGCTCGATCCCCCGTCGGTGACCGGGGCACCGTCCCCGGCGCCGCGGTCCTGCCGGGGCTCGAACGGCGGGTCGATCGGCGGGACCGTCGTGCCGCCGGTCGGGCGCGGCGTGAACGGCGGGTCGATCGGCACGGTCGGCGTGGGCGTCCCGTGCGGCCCCGTCGGGCCGCCGTGACCCGTCGAGGGCGCCGGCACGGTGGTGCCGTCCGGCTGGACCGTCCCGCCGTCGGGGAGGGTGGCCTCCTTCCGGACCGTGCCGTCCGGGTTGCGCACCTGGCCCGCCGCGTCCCGGATCACGCCGCCGGTGACGGTGCCGGTCACGATGTTGATCGGCTTGCCCTGCGGGTGGTAGACGACGACGGTGTCGTCGCCGCGGCGGTTGTCGGTGATCACCGTGACGAACCCGTCGTGGCCGCGCACGACGGTCACGCCCTCGAGCTGCCGCTCCCCGATCGGCGAGCCGCTCGCGTCGAGGAGCGTCCCGTCGGGGGCGAGGACGACGAGCTCGCCGCCCTGCTCGGACAGGCGCACGTACTCCCGCGGCGAGCCGTCGCGGTTGCGGTACGTGCCGTCCGCCTCGCGGTAGCCGCCGTCGGGCAGCGGGACCGCCCCGGTGGGCAGCGGCGGCAGCGTGACGATCCGGCCGTCCGCGGTCTGGACACGCCCGTCGGACAGGGTGATCGACCCGTCCCAGTTGAACGTGCCGGTGAGCGGGGGCGTCGTCGGCTGGTCCGGTGTCGCCGGGCCTTGCGTGACGGGGTCGGAGGTGTTCCCGCCGGTCCCGCCGCCGGTCCCGCCGTCCTGGTCGACCGGGATCGGTCCGCGGCCGGTGACGTCGGGCGTGGCGGGCCGGCGCACGGGCTCGCCCGTGGCCGGGTGGTGGAACGTGTGGGTCGCGATCGGGGCCGCCGTGGGGACGACGCTGGTCACCCCGGCCTCCTCGCTCGTGCGGGGCGTCAGCGGGTTGCCCGAGAAGCACTTCACCGTGGGCTGGCCGTAACTGTCGACGAACACCGCGGTGCCGGCCGCGAGCACCGCGGAGCGCGGCACGTCGGACCCGGCGCGGTAGCCGTGGTCGACGACGGCGGTGTCGGCGCGCAGCACCACCGGGGTGAGGCTCCCGACGAACGCGGGCAGCTCGGCCGGCGTGGTGCGCTGGACCTGCGCCCACACGGCCGCCCGCTCCGGGTCGGTCCGCAGGGCGCCGAGCAGGGCCTGCGCGTCGCAGGACGGGTCGGCGGGGTCGGCGGCGTACATCTCCGGGGTGTCGCCGGCCTGCCGGCCGCCGGGCCCGGTCGAGGTGAGCCCCGCCCGGTCGGTGCCCACGGGCGCGGTGAACGGGTCGTCGCCGGCGAAGGACACCGTCTCGTAGGAGGTCCGCGTCCCGAACGGGTCGAGGCCGCCGACCACACCGGAGACCCCGGCGACGACGGCCGCGGCGACGACGCCCGCCGCGACCCGGGTGCCGAGGCGCCGGGGTGGTGGAGCACCGGGGGGCGGGACGGAGCGTGTGCGCCCGCCCGCCGGGACGACCGAGAAGTGCTCGGTGGGGCCGTCGAGGGTGTTCGTCATGGTGGTGCCTTCCTGGGTTGGGTTCCTGGGGTGGGTTCCTGGGGTGACGGTGCGCCGCGCGGGTTCGGGCGTCCCTCGCGGACGATGAAATGCGCAGGTCAGCCGGGCGCGGAGCCCAGGACCGCCGGGTCCCGGCCTCCGTGCTCGTGAGGGCGTTCAGCCGGACGTGGTGGTGCCGGCGATGGGGGTGTCGGCGCCCCTGGCCGGGGTCTCGGTCCCGCTGCCGGCGTCGCTGCCGGTGCCGGAGCCACTCTCGACCGGCGGGCCGACGACGCCACCGTTCTCGCCCGGTGCGGGCTCGACCGCCGGGTCGGCCGGATCGGCCGGGACGACCGGGGTGACCGGGGTCGTCCTCGGTCCGACGACCCCGCCGCCGTCCTGCGGCAGCGGCTGGCCGTTCTGGCCCGGCACGGGAGCCGGGGCCGGCGGGATCGTGCCGCCGGTCGGGGTGACGACCCCGCCGCCGGGGATGTCGACGCCCGGCAGGCGCTCGGTCCCGTTCCAATTGACGATCTTGCCGTCGGGCGTCGTCAGGATGCCGTGGAGGTACTCACCGATGACCGCGTCGCCGTGCTGACCGTCGGGCGAGGTCGTCATGAAGACGGACCCGCGCGGCCCCACGCCCCGCTCGAAGTAGGTCACCGACCCGTCGTAGTGGCGGATGACGCCGACGTTCGCCGGGAGCGGCACCTCCTGGCCGTCGGAGAGGAGCATGCGTCCCTCGGGCGTCAGGAAGAAGTTGACGACGCCCTCGATGCCGTACACGGGCATGAGGTCTCGGCGCGAGCCGTCCCGGTTGTAGTGGAGCCCGTCCTTGTCGCGCCAGCCGCCGTCCACCAGGCCGGTGGTGTCCGGCCCGCGCTGCGGCAGCGTGACGACCCGCCCGTCGACGGTCTGGAGCCGCCCGTCGGAGAGCATGATCGATCCGTCGTAGTTGTAGGAGCCCGTCACCGGGATCTGCGACGGCCCCTGCGTCACCGGGTCCGGGGTGCCCGTCCCGGGCCCGGCCGGGCCCGCCGGCCCCGGCGTACCGGGGGCGCCGGGCGCGCCACCGGTCCCACCGTCCGGCTCGACCGGGATGGGCGCGCCGCCGCTCCCGCCGTCGGCCTCCACCGGGACCGGGGTCGGGCCGCTGCCCGTCGTGTCCGGCTTGCCCGGCTGCGCGACGGGGCCGCGGGCCACCGGGTCGTGGAAGGCGTAGGTGGCGATCGGGGCCGCGGCGGGCCGCACCCGCGTCACCGCCGGATCGCTGCTCGTGCCCGGCGTCAGCGGGTTGCCCGAGAAGCACTTGACCACGGGCTGGCCGTAGCTGTTGACGAACACCGCGGTGCCCGGGGCGAGCACCGACGGCGTGGCGACGGACCGCCCGTCGCGGTACCCGTGGTCGACGACCGCGGTCTCGGTCCGCAGCACCACCGGCGAGAGCCCCTGGACGAACTCGGGGATCCGGTCGGGCGCGACGCGCTGCACCTGCGCCCAGACGGCCGCGCGGGCGGGATCGGCCTGCAGCTCCGAGAGCAGCATCGCGGCGTCGCAGGACGGCGCGGACGGGTCGGCGGCGTACATCTCCGGGGTGTCGCCGTCCTGCTCGCCACCGGCTCCCGCGACGGGTGCGACGCCAGGCCGGTCGGTGCCGACCGGGGAGGCGAACGGGTTGTCGCCGGCGTAGGACACCGGCTGGTACCGGTTCTCCGGACCGGCAGGGCCCAGACCGTCGACGACCCCGGCCACGCCGCCGGCCACGGCGAGCGCGACCGCCGCGGCCCCGAGCGTCCGGAGGAACCGCCGGGGTGGCGGTGACACCGGGGGCGGGACGGGGCGTGTCGGCGGGGGCACCGCGGCGAAGCGGTCGGACGGGGTGCCGAGGGTGCGCGTCATGGTCGTGTCCTTCGGGTCGCAGGCGGGGTCGCAGGCGGGGTCGCAGGCGGGGTCGCAGGCGGGGTCGCAGGCGGGGTCGGGGACGGTGGGTCGCCCGCTGCGCACCGTGCGCGACGTCGCTGCGACGAGTCCTCCCGGATCGTGAAATCCGCAGGTCAGACCCCTGGGCGGCGGCCATGCCCCGTGGTGGAATCGCCGGGTGGCGGTCGAGTTCCGGGTGCTGGGCGAGGTCGCCGTGCTGCGCGACGGACGCCCGGTCGACGTGGGTCACGCCCGCCAGCGGTGCGTGCTCGCGGTGCTCCTGGTGGAGCTGGGCCGCCCCGTCCCGACCGATGAGCTGATCGACCGCGTCTGGGCCGACCGGCCCCCGTACCGCGCGCGGAACGCCCTGTCGGCCTACGTCTCCCGGCTGCGCACGCTCGTCGCCGCGCCGGAGGTCGAGCTCGCCCGCGCCGGCACCGGCTACGCGCTGACCGCCGACCCCGCGTCGGTGGACCTGCACGCCTTCCGCCTGCTCGCGGCGCAGGCGCGGGCGGCGGACCGGCCCGCAGACGCGGCCGCGCTGGCCGACCGCGCGCTGGCGTCGTGGCGCGGGACCCCGCTGGGCTCGGTCGACACCCCGTGGTTCGCCGCCGTCCGCACCTCGCTCGAGGCCGAGCGGCTCGCCGTGCTGCTCGACCGCAACGACGCCGCGCTCGCCGCCGGGCGCCACGCCGACCTCCTCGTCGAGCTCACCGACGCCGTCCGGGCGCACCCGCTCGACGAGCGCCTGGCCGGGCAGCTGATGCTCGCCCAGGTCCGCAGCGGACGGCAGGCCGACGCGCTCGCGTCGTTCCGGGCGGTGCGCGCGCGCCTCGCGGACGAGCTGGGCGTCGACCCCGGCGCGCCCCTGCGCGCGGTCCACCAGCGGATCCTCACCGGCGACGCCGCGACCCCGACCCCGAGCGCGCCGACCGTCCCGGCGCCCCGCCCGGAACCCGCGCCCGAGCCCGAGCCGGCCACCCCCGCCCTCCCCCGCCGCGCGACCAGCTTCGTCGGACGCCGTGCCGACCTCGACCGCGTCACCGCCGCGCTCGCGGCCGGGTCGCTGGTCACGCTCACGGGCCTCGGCGGCGTCGGCAAGACCCGCGTGGCGCTGGAGGTCGCGCGCCACGGCGGCGGTGCCTGGTTCGCCGAGCTCGCCCCGCTGGAGGACGGCGGCCCGGTCAGCCAGGCGGTCGCGACGGCCCTGCACCTCCAGCAGCGGGCGGGCGCGACGATCGAGCAGACGGTGATCGAGTACCTCCGGGACCGCGAGCTGCTGCTCGTCCTCGACAACTGCGAGCACGTCCTCGCCGGCGCCGCCGGGCTCGCCGAGCAGGTCCTGCGGCACTGCCCGGCCGTCACGGTGCTCGCGACCAGTCGCGAGCCGCTCGGCGTCGAGGGCGAGCGGATCGTGCCGATCGACCCCCTGCCCCCGCACGACGCGGCCACCCTGTTCGTCGACCGGGCCCGCGCCGCCCGTCCCGGCTTCGACCCGGAGGCCGAGAAGCCCGGCGCGGTCGTCGACCTGTGCCGGCGCCTCGACGGGCTGCCGCTGGGCATCGAGCTCGCGGCGGCGCGGATGCGGGCGATGAACGCCGCGGAGGTGGCGAGCCGGCTGGCCGACCCGTCGTTCGTCGCGGGCGGCTCACGCGCGACCCCGACCCGCCACCAGAGCCTCGCGGCGGCCGTCGCGTGGTCCCACCGCCTGCTCTCCGACCGCGAGCGGACGCTGTTCGACCGGCTGTCGGTGTTCGCCGGCGGCGTCGACCTCGACGCCGCGCACGCCGCCTGCGCCGAGCCCGGCGACACCGAGGCCGACACCGCCGACCTGCTCACGGCGCTGGTCGACAAGTCGATGGTCACCGTCGACCACGCCGGCGACGCCACCTGGTACCGGCTGCTCGAGACCATGCGGCGGTACGGGCGGGAACGTCTCGGCGACGACCTCGACGCGGCCCGCGAGCGCCACGCCCGCGCGGTCCTGGACCTCACCGAGCGGGCCGCGGCCGGGCTGGTGGGCCCCGACGAGGGGCAGTGGGTCGAGCGGCTCCTGCGCGCGTGGGACGACGTCCGGATCGCCGTCGGGTGGGCGATCGCCCGGCAGGACGCGGACCTCGCCCTCCGGCTGGTGGTCGGCGTGCCCGACGTCGCCTACTGGTGCGTGGGCTACGAGCTCGCCGACTGGGCGCAGGACGCCGTCCGCCTGCCCGGCGCCGCCGGCCACCCCCTGGCGCCCGCGGTCCTCGGCGCCGCCGCCCGCGGCGCGTTCTGCCTGGGCGACTTCCCGCGGGCGGTCCGCCTCGCCCGCGAGACCGGCGTCCCCGAGTGGGTCGAGGGCGCCTCCCGCGGCTCCCAGCCCGGCGACGTGCTCGCCATCATCGACGTCTACGAGGGCGGCGGGCCGGACGGCCACACCCACTACGCCCGCCAGGTCGAGCTCGCCCGACCGAGCGGCGACCTCACGCGCCTGACCTGGACGCTCTCCCAGCTCTCCCTGAGCCGCACCTTCCTCGGCGCCACCGAGGCCGCGCTGCGCGACGCCGAGGAGTGCCTCGCCGTGGCCCGCGCGGCGGGCGGCAACCCCACGGGCGTGGCCCTCGGGCTGCTGAGCATCGGCCGCGCGCTCCAGGACACCGACCCGGCCACCGCACTGGCCTACCTCGACGAGAGCGCCGCGACGTTCGCGTCCGTGCGCAACCGGTGGTTCGCCGCGTACGCCGGCATGTACGCCGCGGCCACCCACGTCGAGCACTCCGACGTCCCGACCGCGACCGCGGCGCTGCTGCCCGTGCTCGACGCCTGGGAGCAGCTGGGCGAGCGCAGCCAGCAGTGGCTGACCCTGCTGTTCTCGGCGCGCCTGCTGATCCGGCTCGGCGCCGACGCGGAGGTGGTGACGCTGCACCACGCGCTCGTCGCGGCCGGGCAGCCCGCCCTCCTCGGCGCCGACCGGCTCGCCGAGCTGGACGCGTCGCTCGGCGCGGTCGCCTCCGAGGCCGCCGCCCGCCGCGGCGCGACGGCGGACGGCCCGGCCGCGATCGCCGTGGTGCGCTCGGCGCTGCGCGTCCGCACCCCGGCACCGGTGGCCTGACTCGTCCGCGCCCGGACCTCACGGAGTGGGACCGCGCGCGGGCGCTCGCGACGGCCGCCCACCTGGGGCACCATCAGCCCCGTGAGCCCCTCTACGTCCTCCTCGTCCTCCGTGACGTCGACCGGCTCGACCGACGAGGCACCCCTCGCGTCCCACGGCGCCCACGAGGCGGTCGACACCGACGACCCCACCGACGACCCCACCGACGGCACCGAGGTCACCGAGACCGCCGACCTCGCCGGTCCCCGCCCGCCGGCCGCGCCCGACGAGACCGCCCGGTCGGTGCGCCGCACCCCGTCCGCGCCCGCCGCCCCGACCGCGGGGCCCGCCGGCGCCGCCGACCTGCCGTCGGACCGCTACGACAGCCGCGAGCTGTCGTGGCTGGAGTTCAACGCGCGGGTGCTCGCGCTGGCCGAGGACACGAGCCAGCCGCTCCTCGAGCGGGCGAAGTTCCTGTCGATCTTCGCGTCGAACCTCGACGAGTTCTACATGGTCCGCGTGGCCGGTCTGAAGCGCCGCGACGAGGCGGGGCTCGCGGTGCGCGGCGCCGACGGCCTGACGCCCCGCGAGCAGCTCGTCCGCATCGCCGCCCGCACCCAGGAGCTCTCGCACAAGCACGCGCGGGTGTTCCTCGACGAGGTCCGCCCCGGGCTCGACGAGGCCGGCATCCACATCATCGACTGGTCGCAGGTCACCGAGTCGGCGCGCCCGCGACTCTCGGACTGGTTCGCCCGCCAGGTGTTCCCGGTGCTCACGCCGCTGGCCGTCGACCCGGCGCACCCGTTCCCCTACATCTCGAACCAGTCGCTCAACCTCGCGGTGGCGGTGCACGACCCGGAGGCGGGCACCGAGCACTTCGCCCGCGTCAAGGTGCCCAACAACGTGCCGCGGCTCGTGCGCGTGCACCCCGACCCGGACGACGACGGCGCGTCCGACGACCGGCAGGCGTGGTTCCTGCCGATCGAGGACCTCATCGCCGAGAACCTCGACCAGCTCTTCGAGGGCATGAACGTGGTCGAGCACCACGTGTTCCGCGTGACCCGCAACGCCGACCTCGAGGTCGAGGAGGACCGCGACGAGGACCTGCTCCAGGCCCTCGAGCGCGAGCTCGCCCGCCGGCGCTTCGGCCCGCCGGTGCGCCTCGAGATCACCGACACGATGAGCGAGCACATGCTCGAGCTGCTGCTGCGCGAGCTCGACGTCGACCCGCACGACGTCGTGCAGGTGCCCGGCCTGCTCGACCTGTCGGCGCTCATGGAGCTCATGGGCCTCAACCGGCCCGAGCTCAAGGACCCGGTGTTCGTGCCGTCCACCCACCCCGCGTTCAGCGAGGGCGAGACGCCGAAGAGCGTGTTCGCGACGCTGCGCGAGGGCGACGTCCTCGTCCACCACCCGTACGACTCGTTCTCCACGAGCGTCCATCGCTTCATCGAGCAGGCCGCGGCCGACCCGAAGGTGCTGGCGATCAAGCAGACGCTCTACCGCACCTCGGGTGACTCACCGATCGTCGAGTCGCTCATCGACGCCGCCGAGGCCGGCAAGCAGGTCGTGGCCGTCGTCGAGATCAAGGCGCGCTTCGACGAGCGCGCCAACATCGGCTGGGCGCGGGCGCTGGAGCGCGCGGGCGTGCACGTCGTCTACGGGCTCGTCGGGCTCAAGACCCACTGCAAGGCCGTGCTCGTGGTGCGCCAGGAGGGCTCGGCGATCAAGCGGTACTGCCACCTCGGCACCGGCAACTACAACCCGAAGACCGCCCGGCTCTACGAGGACATCGGCCTGTTCACCGCCGACGAGACGATCGCCGCGGATCTCACCGACCTGTTCAACGTGCTGACCGGCTACGCGCGGCGCACCTCGTACCGCAAGCTGCTGGTCGCCCCGTACGGCCTGCGCCGCGGCATCCTCGAGCGGATCGACGGCGAGCGCGAGCGCGCCGAGCGCGGCGAGACGGCGGGGATCCGGATCAAGGTCAACGGGCTGGTCGACGAGCAGATCATCGACGCGCTCTACCGGGCGTCGGCGGCGGGCGTGCCGATCGACCTCGTGGTGCGCGGGCTGTGCTCGCTGCGCGCGGGCGTGCCCGGGCTCTCCGAGAACATCCGCGTGCGCTCGATCCTCGGGCGCTTCCTGGAGCACTCGCGGATCTTCCACTTCGTCGGCGCCGAGGAGCGCTGGATCGGCAGCGCGGACATGATGCACCGCAACCTCGACCGCCGCGTCGAGGCGCTGGTGCCGGTGACCGACCCGCGGCTGACCGCCCAGCTCGACGAGATCATGGACTCGGCCGTCGCCCCGTCCACGCGGTGCTGGATGCTGCAACCCGACGGCTCCTGGGACCCGTGGCCCGTCGCCGCCGGCGAGGACCACGAGGGCCTGGCCGTCGACGACCACCAGGTGCAGCTGCTGCGACAGGGGGGCAAGTGACGGTTCATGCCGCCGGAGCCGTGGTGTGGCGTCCGGCCGGGGAGGACGGGACGGACGAGAAGGTCGAGGTGGCGATCGTCCACCGCCCGCACCACGACGACTGGAGCCTCCCGAAGGGCAAGGTCGACCCGGGCGAGACGCGCGTCGACGCGGCGGTGCGCGAGATCGCCGAGGAGACCGGGTTCGCGTCCGTCCTGGGCCGGCACCTGCGGACCGTGCGCTACCCGGTGAACGGCGAGGAGAAGGTCGTCGAGTTCTGGGCCGCGCGGGCGGGCGTCGGCGAGTTCGTCCCGGGTGACGAGACCGACGAGCTGCGCTGGCTGGCGCCCGCCGACGCCGCGCCGCTGCTGACCTACGACTCCGACCGCGACGTGCTCGACACCTTCGCCGCGCACCCGGCGGGCCTGCGGACGGTGCTGCTCGTGCGCCACGCGCTCGCCGGCAAGCGCTCGGAGTGGGACCGGCCCGACGCCGAGCGCCCGCTCGACGTCGAGGGCCGCGAGCAGGCCCAGCAGATCGCCGCGCTGCTCCAGGGGTTCGGGATCGGCGCCGTGCACGCGGTCCCGATCGTGCGCTGCCGGCAGACCGTCGAGCCCTACGTCGCGCTGACGGGGCTCACCCTGCACGACGCCCCGGACCTGGCCGACGAGGCGGTCGCGGACGACGAGGCCACCGCGCTCGCGACGCTGGCCCTGCTCGCCGACGGCGACGTGACGGCCGCGGTGTGCGCGCAGGGCTACGGCATCCCGCAGCTCGTCGGGACCCTCGCCGCGACCGCGCCGCGGCCACCGGAATCCGACCGTGACCTCGCCGACCCGCCGTGCCGCAAGGGCAGCATCTGGGTCCTGTCGTTCGGCCCCGACGGGGTGCTCGTGGCCGCGGACTACCACCGCGACGCCACCTTCTGAGATCCGCATCTCGGGACGAACCGTCCGGTAACGGACAGATCGGGAGCAATCAGGGCGGGCGCGGGCGGTGTCCCGGGCTGGGTTAGCGTCGGGCCGCCCCCAGCCCCCTCCCCACACCTGCCGCCTCCCCCACCCGCAGGAGCTTGCCCCGGTGCGTCCGTCGAACACCCGACGCGTCCGCCAGGTCGTCCTCGTCGTCGTCGCCGCGGCCGTCCTGCTGGGCGTCAACGTCCCCCCGGCGTGGTCGTACATCAGCGAGTGGCGCCACGAGGAACTGATCAACAGCCCGGACTACATGCGCCGGTTCGGGCACTGGGACACGATCGACGTCCCGGACCCGAACCGCGTGAACGCCATCCACGCGGCGCTGCTCTCGACCGGCAAGGTCCTGCTGATCGCCGGGTCGGGCAACAAGGAGGACATGTTCGCGACGCGGGCGCTCAAGAGCCTGCTCTACGACCCGGCCACCGGGCAGTCGCGGATGATCCCGGTCCCCGACGACATGTTCTGCGGCGGCCAGACCACGCTGCCCGACGGGCGCCTGCTCGTCGCCGGCGGCACCCAGCGCTACGAGAAGCTCGACGGCGCGGTCACCAACGCCGGCGGCACGATGACCGTCAAGAACGAGGACCCGAACAACCCGATGGTCCTGCCGCCGGGAACGATCTTCGTCTCGCCCACCGGCATCCGCTACCGCGCCGACGCCGAGACCGCGCTGCCGCCCGCCACCAAGGCCGGGCAGGGCAAGCGGACCCAGGTGACGGCGTCGGAGAAGCCGGTCTTCGTCGAGGCCGTCGACCCGGGACCCGCCGCGGTGAACGAGAATCCCGCGCAGTACCAGGTCGAGGGCCTGCCGCCGGCGGTCGCGCGCAACGTCTACGGCCAGGGCCAGCGGATGACGCTGCGCAAGCAGGACTACCAGGGCACCAACCAGGCGTACACGTTCGACCCGGTCAAGGAGACCTGGTCCCGGGTCGGCGACATGGAGTTCCACCGCTGGTACGCCACGCTGACGCCGATGTCGGACGGCCGCGTGCTGACCACGGCCGGGCTCGACGGCACGGGCGAGGTGCTCAACGGGCAGACCGAGATCTTCGACCCGCAGACGAACGCCTTCACCGAGCACAAGGAGCTCACGCACTACTTCCCGACCTACCCGGCGATCTTCGAGACCGACCGGGCCAACCGGATGGTCTACACCGGCGCGAACGCGGGCTACGGGCCCGCCGAGCGGGGTCGCGAGCCGGGCTTCTGGAACACCGTCACGGGGGCGTTCGCGCCGATCCCGGGCATGCGGGACCCCGACCTGCTCGAGACCGCGGGCTCGGCGTTCATCGGGCCGGCCAACGACCAGCGCATCGCCGTCGTCGGCGGCGGGGGCGTCGGTGAGAGCCCGCGCTCGACGGGCCGCATCGACTACCTCGACATGCGCGACCCGGCGCCGCACTTCACGCCGGGCCCGTCGCTGCCCGAGGGCGTGCGCTACCCGAACCTCGTGAACCTGCCCGACGACACGATGCTGATCTCGGGCGGCTCGCGCGACTACCGCGGCAAGGGCGGCACCAACAACCACATCGCCCAGCTGCTGCGCCCCGACTCCGGGCAGCTCACCCCGGCCGCCGACCCCGCCGTGGGCCGCGACTACCACACCGAGGCGATCCTGCTGCCCGACGGCCGCGTGCTCACGGCCGGCTCGGACCCGCTGTTCGACGACGAGCAGAACCTCGTCCCGGGCACCTTCGAGCAGCGGATCGAGATCTACAGCCCGCCGTACCTGTACCAGGGCGCCCGCCCGACGATCGGCGACGCGCCGCCGACCCTCGCCCGCGACCAGACGGCGACGATCCCGACGCCCGACGCGAGCCACGTCCGCAGCGCCCGCCTGATCAAGGCCTCGACCGCCACGCACGTCACGACGACCGACATGCGCTCGGTCGCCCTCGACGTGAGCCCGGCCGCGAACGGCGTCTCGGTGCACGTCCCGAAGAACCCGGCCCTCACCCCGCCGGGCCCGTACATGCTGTTCATCGTCGACGACCGCGGCGTGCCCTCGGTGGCGAAGATGGTCGACGTGGGCCCGGGGCAGCGGGCGCTCCCGGACTGATGGCCTCCGGCCACGTGAGTGATATGGGTCGCCGGGACGACCCATGTCACTCACGTGGCGAAGCCTTCTTCTCCGCCTGGAACGTGTCCTCGTCGGCCCCCCGGCGCCAGTACCCCGAGATCGAGAGCATCTCGCGCGCCACGCCCCGCTCCTCGAGCACGTGGCCGCGCAGGGCCTTCACGTCGCCGGTCTCGCCGTGGACGAAGGCGTGGACGGTGCCCGCCGGCCAGTCGGCGGCGCGGACGGTGTCGACCAGGTCCTCGCCGGCGTCGCGGTGCAGCCAGCGCAGGGACAGCGCGCCCGCGGTGGTCAGGGCGACCTCGTCGTCGGGGCCGTCGACCTGCACCCACGCGTGCACCGGCACCCCGGCCGGGACGTGCTCGAGCGCCGCGGCGATCGCCGGGAGCGCGGCCTCGTCGCCGACGAGCACGTGCGCATCGGCCTCGGGCGACGGCGCGTAGGCCCCGCCCGGCCCCATCAGCGTGATCTCGTCGCCCGGCGCCGCGGCCAGCGCCCACGGGCCGGCGACGCCGGTGTCGCCGTGCACGACGAAGTCGATGACCATCTCCCCGGCGGCGTGGTCGAGCGAGCGGACGGTGTAGGTCCGCACGATCGGCCAGTCCTCCCGAGGCATCGCCTCGCGGATGGCCGCCACGTCGAACGGCGTCGGGTACGCGACGCCGGGCCGTGGGAAGGCGATCTTGACGTACTTGTCGGTGCAGCCGTTGTCGACGACGCCGTCGAGGCCGGGGCCGCCGAGGGCGACGCGCTGCAGGTGCGGGGTGAGGCGCTCGGTGCGCAGCACGCGCAGCCGGTGGCCCGGTCCACCCTTGGAGCGGCGGGCGGGGGCCTGGGTGTCGGGGGCAGCCATGGTCACGACTCTACCCCTGCGACTTAGGGGAGCCTAAGTTCAGAGTCGGGTCGCGACGCGGACCAGGTCGGCCAGCGCCCGCGAGCGGCTGTGCGCCGGCCATGCGACCACGGTCGTGACCGGCGCGGCGTCGACGAGCGGCACCGCGACGACGTCGTCGGCCAGGCCGTGCCGGGCGGAGTCGGGCAGCACCGCGACGGCGCGCCCGAGCGACACGAGCTGGCGCAGCTGCGCGGTGTCCCGGACCTCCGGGCCCGCGCCGTCCGGGTAGCCGCCGTCGGGCAGGGGCCACCGGGGCAGCGGCAGACCGGCGACGTCGGCCATCCGCAGCTCCGGGCGGGCGGAGAGCGGGTGCCCGGCCGGGAGGTAGAGCGACTGCCCCTCGACGACGAGGTCCTCGGTGTCGAAGCCGGCCGTCGCGTCGAACGGCCGGTGCAGCAGCGCGACGTCGGCGCGCCCGTCGCGCAGCAGCCGCTCCTGCTCGCCCGGTCCGCACAGCTGCACGTCGACCTCGACCGCCCCCGGCTCCGCGGCGTACGCGTCGAGCAGCTTCGCGAGCAGCTCCTCCGACGCTCCGGCCTTCGACACGAGGACGAGGCCCGGGCCGTCGACGGTCCGGCGGGCCCGGCGCTCGGCGGCGTCGACCGCGTCGAGCGCGGCCCGGCCCTCGGCCAGCAGGACCGCGCCGGCCTCGGTGAGGTCGACCTCGCGGGTGGTGCGCTCGAGCAGCCGGACCCCGACCCGGCGTTCCAGCTGCTGGATCGCCCGCGACAGGGGCGGCTGGGCGATGCCGAGGCGCTCGGCGGCGCGGCCGAAGTGCCGTTCCTCGGCGACCGCGACGAAGTACCTCAGCTCCCGCGTCTCCACACCGTCATTGATACCCCGGCGATATGGGTGCCCACCGAGTCGGTCTTGGCCCGCGCCCGGTCCGCGGGCACATGATCGGAGACATGAGCGAGAAGACCACGGCCCTGGTCACCGGGGCGAACAAGGGCATCGGCTACGACATCGCCGCGGGCCTGGGCGCGCTGGGCTGGCGGGTCGGTGTGGGCGCGCGCAACGACGCCCGCCGCGAGGAGGCCGTCGAGAAGCTGCAGGCGGCCGGCGTCGACGCGTTCGGCGTGCCGCTCGACGTCACCGACGATGCGAGCGTGTCCGCCGCGGCGGCGTCGCTCGACCGGCTCGACGTGCTCGTCAACAACGCCGGCATCACCGGTGACGGGCCCCAGGACCCGACCACCATCGACCTCGACATCCTGCGCACGGTCCTCGAGACGAACGTCTTCGGCGTCATCCGGACGACCAACGCGATGCTGCCGCTGCTGCGCCGCTCGGAGCACCCCCGGATCGTCACCGTGTCCTCGAGCGTCGGGTCGCTCACGCGGCAGTCCGCCGGTCAGGCCGGACCGATCGCCGTCGGGTACTCGCCGTCCAAGACCTACCTGAACGCGGTGACCCTGCAGTACGTCCGCGAGCTGGAGGGCACCAACATCAAGATCAACCTGGCGTGCCCCGGCTACGTCGCGACCGACCTCAACGGCTTCCAGGGCCACCGCACCACCGAGCAGGGCGCCGCGACGCCCATCCGTCTGGCCACGCTGCCCGACGACGGCCCCACCGGCGGCTTCTTCGAGGACGCCGGCGAGGTCCCGTGGTGATGAGCCTCAGCCGGTCGTGACCGGCTTGTGCGCCGGCCGCGTGGCCTCGTAGGCGTCGATGTCGTCGGCGTGGCGCAGGGTCAGGCCGATGTCGTCGAGGCCCTCCATGAGCCGCCAGCGCGTGTAGTCGTCGACGGTGAAGGGCACGGTGAGGTCGTCGGCGGTGACCGTCTTCGCCTCGAGGTCGACGGTCAGCTCGAGGCCCGGCCGCTCCTCGATCTTCTTCCAGAGCAGCTCGACGTCGGACTGCTCGACGGTGGCGGCCAGCAGGCCCGCCTTCGACGAGTTGCCCTTGAAGATCTCGCCGAAGCGCGAGGAGATGACGACGCGGAAGCCGAAGTCCATCAGCGCCCAGACGGCGTGCTCGCGGGACGAGCCGGTGCCGAAGTCCGAGCCCGCGACCAGCACGCTGCCCCGCGAGAACGGCTCGACGTTGAGGACGAAGGCCGGGTCGGTCCGCCAGGAGGCGAACAGGCCGTCCTCGAAGCCGGTGCGCGTGACGCGCTTGAGGTAGACGGCCGGGATGATCTGGTCGGTGTCGACGTTCGACACGCGCAGTGGCGTGCCGATGCCGGTGTGGGTCGAGAACTTGTCCATGACGGGTCCCCTCAGGCGAACTGCGGCGCGGCGGTCAGGTCCTCGGGCGAGGACAGGGTGCCGCGCACGGCGGTGGCCGCGGCGACGAGCGGCGAGACGAGGTGCGTGCGCCCGCCCTTGCCCTGGCGTCCCTCGAAGTTGCGGTTCGACGTCGACGCGCACCGCTGGCCGGGCTCGAGCTGGTCGGGGTTCATGCCCAGGCACATCGAGCAGCCCGCCGAGCGCCACTCCGCGCCCGCGTCGGTGAACACGGCGTCGAGCCCCTCGGCCTCGGCCTGCGCCTTGACCTGCATCGAGCCCGGGACGACGAGCATCTGCACGTCGTCGGCGACGTGGTGGCCGCGCAGGACGTCGGCGGCCGCGCGCAGGTCCTCGATGCGCGCGTTGGTGCACGACCCGAGGAACACGACGTCCACCGCGATGTCGCGCAGCCTGGTGCCGGGCTCGAGCGCCATGTAGCGCAGGGCCTTGCGCGTCGCGGCGGCGTCGTCGTCGTTCATCGTCTCGGGGTCGGGCACGGCCTCGCCCAGCGGCAGGCCCTGGCCGGGGTTGGTGCCCCAGGTGACGAACGGCGTCAGCGCGTCGGCGTCGATGTGGACGACCGTGTCGAACTCGGCGTCGTCGTCGGTGCGCAGCTCGCGCCACGCGGCGACGGCCTCGTCCCACTGCGCGCCCTGCGGGGCGTGCGGGCGGCCCCGGAGGTACTCGAACGTCGTCTCGTCCGGCGCGATCATGCCGGCGCGCCCGCCGGCCTCGATCGACATGTTGCACATGGTCATGCGGGCTTCCATCGTCATCTCCCGCACGGCCTCGCCGCGGTACTCGAGCACGTAGCCCGCGCCGCCGCCGGTGCCGATCTGGGCGATCACCGCGAGGATGACGTCCTTGCTGGTCACGCCCGGGCGCAGCGATCCGGAGATCTCGATGGCCATGGTCCTGAACGGCCGCAGCGGCAGCGTCTGGGTGGCCATCACGTGCTCGACCTCGGACGTGCCGATGCCGAACGCGAGCGCGCCGAACGCCCCGTGGGTGGAGGTGTGCGAGTCGCCGCAGACCACCGTCGTGCCCGGCTGGGTGAGCCCCTGCTCCGGGCCGATCATGTGGACGATCCCCTGGTTCTCGGTGCCCATGGGGAACAGGCGGACGCCGAACTCCTCGCAGTTCCGGCGCAGCGTCGACACCTGCGTCGCCGAGGTCTCGTCGGCGATGGGCAGGTGGAGATTCTTGGTGGGGACGTTGTGGTCCTCGGTGGCGACGGTGAGGTCGGTGCGCCGCACGGGCCGGCCGGCCAGGCGCAGGCCGTCGAACGCCTGCGGGCTCGTCACCTCGTGCACGAGGTGGAGGTCGATGTAGAGGAGGTCGGGCTCCTGACCTTCACCGTGACGGACCACGTGCTGGTCCCAGACCTTCTCCGCGAGCGTGCGTCCCATGTGTTCTGCCTCTTCCCACATTCTGGGACTAGTATGTCGTCCCGTGGGACAGGGTAGCGGTATCGGCGTGCTCGACAAGGCGGTGGTGGTCCTGCGGGCGGCCGCCGCCACGCCGTGCGCGCTCGGGGAGCTGTGCGAGCGCACGGGCCTGCCGCGCGCGACGGCGCACCGGCTCGCGGTCGGGCTCGAGGCCCACCGGCTCCTGGCGCGCGACGCCGACGGCCGCTGGCGCCCGGGACCCGCGCTGGGCGAGCTCGCCCACGGCCACGGCGACCCGTTGCTCGCGGCGGCCGAGGAGGTGCTGCCCGAGCTCCGCGACCTCACCGGCGAGAGCATCCAGCTCTATCGCCGGGACGGCTCCGACCCCACGGTGCGCGTGTGCGTCGCCGCGGCCGAGCCGTCGAGCGGGCTGCGCGACACGGTGCCGGTGGGTGTGCGGGTCTCGATGGCCGCCGGGTCCGGCGCCAAGGTGCTGGCCGCCTGGTCGCGCGACCACGCCTCGACGTTCACCGAGCCGGTGCTCGACGAGGTCCGCCGCCGCGGCTGGGCCCAGAGCGTCGCCGAGCGCGAGGCCGGCGTGGCCAGCGTGTCCGCGCCCGTGCGCGACGCCGGCGGCGCCGTCGTGGCCGCCGTGTCGGTGTCCGGCCCGGTCGACCGGATCGGCAGGCGACCGGGGGCGCGCTGGGCGGACGCCCTGCTCAGCGCGGCGCGCCGGCTCGAGAGCCGGCTCGCCGAGGTGGGCTAGGAGCTCGTGCCGCTGTCCCTGCCGTTGTCCTTGCCGCCGAACACCGCGGGCCAGGGATGCGCCGACCCCGGGCGTCGCCAGTGCCACACCAGCATCGGGACCGCGGACATCACGATCAGCAGGAGCCCGTGCCCGACGGGTCCGATGGAGGCCAGGCCGACGCCCATCAGGACGCCGACCACGAGGGCCGTCACCGACCACCAGTAGGACCGCCGGTCGTCCTTCGGGCGGGCGAGGCGGGCCAGCGCGGGATCGCTGCCCTCGATCTCGCGCTCGATGTCGGCCAGGATGCGCTGCTCACGTTCGTCGAGCACCAGGAGACTCCCTCGGCGTCGTGCTGTCGGGCGATCGGAGCACCGAGGAGGGTCGCGGGCCGCTGTCGCCGGATCACAGAGCGAATTCCCCGCGTCGAACAGGCGAAACGCCGACGACACCCACGTCACGGCGAAGCGACGGCACGCGGCGGCGACCGGGACGGCGGGCCGTCCTCACGCCCCGCTGCGCCCGGCCCCCACTGGTCCCGGGCCGCCGACCGCCAACCGACGACCCGGGCGCAGCGGCGGCCGGACGGGCGAGCGCGCCGAGGACCGCGGGACCGTGGCGTACAGTTCGGCTCATCCGTTCGAGTGAGACTGGCGTCACGAGTCGGGGACGATCCCGGCGGGAGGTTCCGAGCATGAACATCGGAGAACAGCGGCGGGTCCTGCGCGTCGAGCCCATCGTCGACCCCGTCCCCGACCGCGACTTCCCCGACAGACCGGCGGAGGTGCCCCCTCCGCTCCCCCGGCCGACGCCGCGCTCCGGCGCCGTGCCGACCCCGCGAGGCCCGGTCGGCGGCGACTCCCCGCTGCCGTGACCGATGGCGTGACCGATGGCGTGACCGATGGCGTGACCGACGGCGTGGGCGAGGCGCCGGACACCGCGGTCCCGGTGGTCGGCTGGCGGGTGTGGCGCCTGGGGGGCGACCGCACCGGACCGGAGCTCGTCTCGCCCGCGGTGACGGCCGGCTGGCCCGCCCGGACGGCGATGACGGCGGCGTGCCGGCGGGGGTGTCCGTCGGCGCCCGCGTGGGACTGCGGGTGCGGGCTCTACGCGACCACGACGCTCGACCTCCTCCTGCCCTCGTTCACCGACGCGGGCGCCGTGCTCGGCTGCGTCGCGCTCTGGGGACGGGTCGTCGAGGCCGACCGTGGGTGGCGCGCCGAGCACGCCTACCCCCTCCTCGCCCTCGCGCCACGCCCGGACGCCGTCGCGCAGGCGCTCGAGCGGTCCCTCACCGAGCAGGCCCTGGAGCGGTACCTCTCGCGGGGCGCGCTGCGGGTGCAGCGCGTGCGCCTGCTCGCCCGGCTGCGGTCGAGCGCGCGTCCCGACGCCGACGTCGTGCACGCGCTCGGCACCCGCTACGGCGTGCCCGCGCACCTCGTCGGCGGCGCACTGCCGTCGGTCCCCGACGCCGTCGTGGCCCGCCGGGCCGAGGCCGTGCGCGACGAGGCGGCCCGCGGTCTGGCGGCCCGACGCCTCGGCGACGCCCACGCCCGGCGCCGCTTCGACCGGGCCGTCGAGGACCTCGTCGCCGCCCTCGGGCGCCGGGCGGACCCGGGGTCGCCGATCTCGGCCTGAGCGGGCCCCTCTACGAGCTGTGCGTGGCGCGGTGGGAGCCGGTCCGCGCCGGCGCGGCCCCGTCCTGCCCGGCGTCGACGCGCGGGATCGGGAACGACGGATGCGTCGGGAGGCGGTCGGCGGGCGAGCCGACGTCCCGGCTCGTCCTTCTCGTGCGACCCGCCTGCTCCGGCCGGGGCGCCGGGACGTCCGCGCGCGTGGCCGTCGGCATCGGGCCCGTCCACCCGAACTGCTCGCTGTGGACCGTCGCCGGCGGGACGCCCAGCTCGGCGAGGGCGGCGAGCGTGCCCGAGAGCAGCGAGGGCGGCCCGCACACGTAGTACTCGAGCCGCCCGCGGGCGCGAGGCAGGATCTCCGCGAGCAGGTCGGCGTCGACCCGCCTCCCCGCGGTCCGGAGGATCTCGAGGTCGAGGCGGCGCGCCAGCACCTCGAGCTCGGGGCCGAACAGCGGCTGGTCGGCGCGCTCGGCGAGCACGAGGCGGTGCAGGCGGCGGTCGCCGCGCTCGGCGAGCGTGCGCAGCATGCTCATCATCGGCGTGATCCCGACGCCGCCGGCCACCAGCACCAGCCCGTCGACGTGCTCGGGCGCGTCCGGCGTGAAGCTGCCGTGCGGGCCGTCGAGCCAGACCTTGCTGCCCGGCCCCATGCGGGCCAGCGCGCGGGTGAAGTCGCCGTTCGCGCGGACGGTGAGCTCGAGGCGGTCGGTGAGCTCGGCGCTGGAGGCGATCGTGAAGGGGTGCTCCTGCACGCCGATCGCCCGCCGGTGCAGACGCAGCCACACGAACTGCCCGGGCGCGAAGCCCCGCAGCCCGCGGCGACGGAACACCGGGGTCAGCGCGAGCGTCGCGACCTCCGGTCCCTCGTGGCGCACGCCGTAGACGACGTACGCGCCGCGCTGCGAGAACAGCGGCTGCCAGACCCACCGCCGGGCGAGGACGACGAGCAGCGCCACGGCGAGCGCCGCCAGAACGACCCGCATCACCGGGTCCTCGATGAGGTCGCCCATCCAGAACACGTGCAGCCCGGCGAGCACGAGCGCGAGGGCGGCCGCGGCGACGTGCAGGCGCGCCCACCACTCGTAGCGCGTCCCGCGCCGCCGGCCCCAGGCCGCGGCGCCCGAGAGCAGGAGCATCCCCGCGAACGACGCGTACCCGAACCCGATGCCGAGCGAGACGCCGAACGGATTGATCAGCTTCGGGCTGCGGACGACGGCGAGCACGGTGTGGCCGGCGACGAGCACCAGGGCGGCGACGCCGAGCCACCGGTGGGCGCCCATGACGCGGTCGATGCCGAGCGCGGTGGTCAGCGCCTTGATCCGCGAGGCGCCGACGGTCGTGAGCGCCATCGCGACCACGGCGACCAGCCCCGTCAGGACGATCCCGAGCCCCATCAGCTCGCCGGGCTCGATGCCCTCCCGGCCCAGGTACACCGCCGGTGGACCCAGCAGCAGGAGGACGAAGGCCGACGACCAGACCGCCCGTTTCGCGCGCTTCGACACGGCTCCCGACGCTAGGGGCGGTCCGGCGGCTGATCGTCCGGTCCTGAGAGAAGCAGATCAACTCGCAAGACGGGCGGCTCTCTGCACACGGTGGGACGCACCGTCCTTGCAACGAACGGGCTAACGGTGCGCGCCGGTTGCCGTCCTGACTCTCAGGGCCCGGCGCCGGGTAGTCCCCCGGGCGTGACCTCCCTGCTGACCGGACTCCTGCGCGGCACCGCCGCCGGCGCCGCGGGCACGACCGCGCTGAACGTCGCCACCCAGACCGACATGGCCCTGCGGGCGCGGCCGGCGAGCGACACCCCCGTCGAGACGGTGTCGGCGCTCGTCGACCGCGTCGACGTCGCGGTCCCCGGACGCCGCCGGGAACGCCGGCACCGGCTCGAGGGTCTCGGCGGGCTCGCCGGGTCCGCGACGGGCGTCGCGGTCGGGGCCGTCGCGGGCGCCCTGCGCAGCGCGGGCGTGCGCCTGCCGGCCGTGCTCGGCGTCCCCGCGCTCGGCGCCGCCGCGATGCTCGCCTCGGACCTGCCGACCGCCCGCCTCGGGCTCACCGACCCGCGCCGCTGGAGCTCCGTCGACTGGGCGGCCGACGTCGTGCCGCACCTCGCCTACGGCGTCGCCACCCACGCCACCCTGGCCTCGACCTTCCGCGCCGAGGACCGCGAGCGCGCCGAGCACCCGGAGCGCTTCCCCCGCCCGGCGACGACGGGCGCGCTCGCCCGCGCCGTCGCCCTCGGCGCGGCGACCGGGGCGCGCAGCACCTTCGGCTCCGCGGCGATCGCCTGGCGCGCCTGCCCCGACGACCGGGGGCCGGGCCGCGTGCTGGCGGGCCGGTTCGGGCGCGGCGCCGCGACGCTCGGCGCGCTCGGCGAGGCCGCCGGCGACAAGCACCCCGCGGTCCCGCCGCGCACGGCGCCGCCCGGGCTCGCCCCGCGGCTGACGCTGGCCGCCGGCGGCGCGGACGCGATCGCCCGCCGCGACGGGTACGAGGTCGGGCCCGGGGTCCTGGTGGCGACGGCCGCGGCCGCCGGCGCCGCGTTCGGTGGCGTGCAGCTGCGCGCCGCGGCCCAGGAGCGCTTCGGCTCCGACCTCCCGGGCGCGTTCGCCGAGGACGCGCTCGCGGCGCTGCTCGCGTGGTGGGGTGCGGGCCGGGCTCGGTGATCAGGGGCGACGTCACGCACCTGCTCGAGCGGTCGAGGTGCGTGGCGACGCCCGTGATCTCCACGGCCGGGGCGCCGAGCGCGGTGTCCGGTGATCAAGGGCGACGTCACGCACGCCGGCGGCCCGCGCAGGTGCGTGGCGACGCCCGTGATCTCCGGAGCCGGCGCGCTCAGCGGGGCGACGCCGCCACCGTGACCCGGTGATGCGCGCCGCCCGAGAGGAAGCCGGCCACGGCGCGTCCCTCCTCGGCGACCGCCGCGCGGTCGGCGCGGGTGAAGCGCCGCAGCGGGGTCACGGTGACCGCACCGTCGGCGGACGTCCAGGTCGCCGCGACCCGGCCGTCGACGAGCACCGCGCGCTCGCCCGCCACGGACAGACCGCGGTCGGCGTCGTCGATGATCCGGCTGCGGTCGTCGTAGCCGAGGATCGCGTTGTCGAACGCGGGCAGGAAGCGCACCGGGGCCGGGGTGTCGGGGTCGGGGCGGGGCGCGTCGGGGAGGTCGAGCAGCTCGCGGCCCCGCTCGTCGCGGAAGCTCACCAGCCGGTCGCGCACCGCGGCGACCGCCGCCGGCAGCCCGGCGAGCCCCGACCAGGCGCGCAGGTCGGCCGTCGCCGCCGGGCCGTACGCGGCGAGGTAACGCAGCACCAGCGCCTCCCCCACCGGGTCGGTGCCGTCCGGAGCGGGCGGGTCGACCGGGCGGCCGAGCCACGACGCGACCAGCAGACACGCGGCCGGGCCGGCCTCGCCCCACAGCCCGCGCGGCGGCACCTGCACCACCGGCACGAGCGTGCCGAGGGTCTCGCCGAGCACTCGCGGGGCGACGTCCGGCCAGCGGTCGGCGAGCGCCCGCCCGACGTCGGGCAGGGTGCGCGCCTCGTCGGCGAGCAGCGGCGCGCCGGCGTCGACGAGCTCGTCGAGGTCCACCGCGGCGAGGTCCTGGCGGTACACGCCGAGCAACCGCTGGCGCAGCATCGCGTCGTGCCGCGACCGCCACGCCACCGCGTCGTCGGCGGTGACGAGGTGGACGGTGCGGCGCATGAGGTGGGTGCGCACGACCCGGCGCGCGGTGAGATGGCCGGAGAGCTCCGCGGGGTCGAACCCGGCGAGTCGTGACCAGAGCCCGACGTAGGGCTCCTGCGGCTCCTGGGCCTGCAGCCCGCCGAGGTGCGCGACGGCGTCGAGCACCGGCAGCGACCCGCGCTCGAGGAGGTGCTGACGGGCCAGCGACGCCCGGTTCAGGGCGCGCCGGTCGAGAACGGTCACATCCGGCAGCCTGGCACGGCGGACCGACGGCTCAGCGCCCCTGCGCCCGCAACCTCTGGTCGAGCCGCGGGTAGACCCGGCGGGCATTGTGCTCGTAGACCCGATCCCGGTCCTCGGGCTTCAGCCCCGACGCCTCCACGTAGCGGCGGGTGTCGTCGAAGTGGTGGCCGGTGCGCGGATCGATCCCCCGCACCGCGCCGACCATCTCGGAGCCGAAGAGGATGTTCTCGGGCTCGATCACGTCGACGAGCAGGTCGATGCCCGGCTGGTGGTAGACGCAGGTGTCGAAGAAGACGTTGCCCATCACCGCGTCCTCCACCGCGGGACGGCCGAGCATGTCGGCGAGCCCGCGGAACCGTCCCCAGTGGTACGGCACCGCACCGCCGCCGTGCGGGATCACCAGCCGCAGTCCCGGGAGGTCGCGGAACAGGTCGGCCTGCACGAGCTGCATGAACGCCGTCGTGTCGGCGTTGAGGTAGTGCGAGCCGGTGGCGTGGAAGTTCGGGTTGGTCACCGCGGAGACGTGGACCATCGCGGGGACGTCGAGCTCGACCATCGCCTCGTAGAACGGGTACCAGTGCCGGTCGGTCAGGGGCGGCGCCGTCCAGTGCCCGCCCGAGGGGTCGGGGTTGAGGTTGACGCCGACGAAGCCCAGCTCCTCGACGCACCGGCGCAGCTCGGCGACCGAGCGCTCGATCGGCACGCCGACCGACTGCGGCAGCTGCCCGACGCCGGCGAAGTGCTCAGGGAAGAGGTCGACGACGCGGGCGACGAGGTCGTTGCTCGCCCGCGTCCACGCCGCGCTGACCGCCTCGTCGCCGTGGTGGTGGCCCATCGCCGAGGCGCGCGGGGAGAAGATCGTCAGGTCGATGCCGCGCTCGGCCATGAGCCGCAGCTGGCTGCCCTCGATCGACTCGCGGATCTCGTCGTCGGAGATCGCGGGGTAGGCCGGGGCGGGGCCGCCGTCGTCGAACGCGGCCGTCTGCGCCTCCCGCCAGGAGGTGTGCGCGGCCGGGGCGGTCGTGTAGTGGCCGTGGCAGTCGATGATCATCCAGGGTCTCCGTCCCGCAGCGCGGCGAGCAGGTCGTGGGCGGCGGTGGCGGTGCGGGGCTCGACGCCCAGCTCGCGCAGCTGCTCGGCCGCGGCGGCCATCTCGTCGGCGCGGCGGCGGGCGTGGCGGCGGGTGCCGTCGACGAGCCGGTCGATCGTGTGCTCGTCGAACCCCGCGAGCTCGGCGGAGACGTTGGCGGCCAGCCAGTCGGCGCAGCCCGCGGCCTCGGCGCCGGCGAGCGCCTCGACGACCGCGGCGGCGAGCCCCTTGTAGAAGACGCTGCGCAGGAGCTTGCGGGAGATCGCCGTGCCCGCGGGCCCGGGCTGCACGGTGACCGACGCCCCGAGCGCGCCCATCACCTCGGCGTACCGCGCCGCCCCGTCGCCGGAGACCAGCATCGGGGTGCGCAGCCCCTTGCCGGGGACCGGCGACATGAGGGCGACGTCGACGACGAGCGCGTCCGTCGCCTCGACCAGCGCGGCCTTCGTCCCCGGGGAGGCCGTGTTGAGGTCGGCCCAGACCGTGTCGGGCCGCAGGCCCGGGCGGGCGTTCGTCAGCGCGGTGAGGGCGTCGTGCGAGCTGTTCACCGACAGCACCAGCTCGGCGTCGCGGACCGCGTCGGCCTCGTCGACGCGCTTCTCCACCCCGTCGACACCCGGCACCACCGGGTCGTAGCCGCGCACGTCGGCACCGGCGGCGACGAGGTCGCGGGCGATCTCGCACCCCGCCTCCCCGAGGCCGAGCACGGCGATCCTCACGAGTCGGCCCGCGGGAAGGCCAGGCCGTCGGCGAGCTTGCGCGCCGTCCGCACCACCCCGGAGCGCAGGACGCGCGGCGGCGTGCTCGCCGCGTCGACGGCGACGTCGACGAGGAAGTGGCCGGTGGGGTGCTCGACGTCGATGCGGGTCGTGCCGTCCGGCCAGGCCTCGGCGATCTCGTGGCCGACGGCACCGGGCAGCAGCATCCCGGTGACGACGCTGACCGCGGCGAGCACGCCGATCGCGGTGTGCGGGCGCACGGGGATGAACGAGCGGGTGGCGACGTGACCGCCGTCCGCGGGCGGGGCGAGCAGCACGGTCTTGGGCACCGAGGAGTCGCCGACGTCGCCGAGACCCATCAGCGCGCCCGCCTTCGTCCGCAGTGCGTCGATCCGCTGGGCGAGCGCGGTGTCGGCGGCCAGCTCGTCGTGGGTCTCGTGCCCGGTGAGCCCGAACGCGTCGGCCGCGGCGAGCACGACGGGCATCCCGTTGTCGACGCACGTGACCTCGACGCCGTCGACGGTGTCGCGGACCCGCCCGGTCGGCAGCAGCGCGCCGGTGGCCGAGCCCTCCGTGTCGGCGAACGCGAGGGTGATCGGCGCGGCGGTGCCGGGGACGCCGGCGATCGCGACGTCGCCGCGGTAGGTCACGCGCCCGCCCGGGGTGGGGACGGTCGCGACCGCGACGCTGTCGGAGTTGACCATGCGGATGCGCACGTCGGTGACGCCGTCGACGGCCGCGACCAGGCCGCGCTCGAGGGCGAACGGCCCGACACCGGCGAGGATGTTGCCGCAGTTCTGGCGGTCGGAGACCGTCGCCTCCTCCACCCCGAGCTGCAGGAAGAGGTAGTCGACGTCGGCGTCGGGGTGGTCCGAGGGGCCGACCACCGCGACCTTGCTGGTCAGCGACGTCGCTCCTCCGAGCCCGTCGATCTGGCGCGGGTCCGGGGTGCCCATCAGCCGCAGCAGCAGGTCGTCGCGCGCGGCCGTGTCGGCGGGGAGGTCACGCGCCTGCAGGTAGAGGCCCCGCGAGGTGCCGCCCCGCAGGATCATCACGGGGACCCCCGCCTCGTCGGTCATCCCCGCTCCTCGGCGAACGGCACGTACTCGATGCCGAACTCCTCGATCCGGTCGCGCAGCCCGTAGCGGTCGAGGCCCAGCTCGCCGTCCCGGAACGCCGCGCGGCTCGCGGCCTCCTTCTCGAGGCGGGCCTGCGACGCGGTGAGCGCCCGCGCCACGTCGCCGCGCGGGACGACCATGACGCCGTCGTCGTCCCCGAGCACGACGTCGCCGGGGTGCACGACCTGGTTGCCGAGGGTCACCGGGACGTTCACCGCGCCGGCCGTCGCCTTCACCGACCCCTGCGCCGAGACCGCGCGCGACCAGGCCGGGAAGGCCATCTCCCGCAGGTCGGCGACGTCGCGCAGCCCGCAGGCGAGCACGACCCCGCGCACACCCCGTCGGGCCAGCGACGTCGCGAGCAGCTCGCCGAACAGGCCGTCGGTGGACGGCGACGCCGTGGCGACGACGAGGACGTCGCCGGGCCGGCACTGCTCGACGGCGACGTGGATCATCAGGTTGTCGCCGGGCCAGCACAGGGCCGTGACCGCGGTGCCGCCGGCCCGGGCGCCCGCCCACGCGGGGCGGAACTCGGGGCCGAGGTAGCCGGTGCGCCCGAGCGCCTCGTGGACCGTCGCGACCCCGTACCCGCCCAGCGCCGCCGCGTCGTCGACGTCGGCGCGCGGCGGGTCGGTCACCACCACCGTCCTCATGCCTGCCTCCTCGCTCGGGTCGACATCGAGCATCGGAGGTGTCGCCAAGATTGTCAACAATCTGCGCGACGGTCACGCGTCGGCGGGGCTCCCGACCTGCGGCAGGGTCTCGATCACGCTCGCGAGGTGCGCCCGCATGGCGGCCTCGGCGCGGCCCGCGTCGCGCGCACAGATCGCCTCGACGATCTCGAGGTGCTGCGGCAACGACACCGACGCACGCCCCGGCAGGAGCGCCAGCCGGTACTGGTGGCGCACGTTCTGCCCGCGCAGACGGTCGAGCACGGCGTCGGCCACGCTCTGGTCGGCGACGGACCGCACGGTCGCGTGCAGCCGGCGGTTGAGCTCGGAGTAGGCGAGGACGTCGCCGGCGTCGACGGCGGCGCGCATGTCGGTGGCGATGCCGCGCAGCGTCGCGAGGTCCTGCTCGCTCGCCCGCTGCGCCGCCTTGGCCGCGCACAGGCCCTCGACGACCATGCGCACCTCGGAGATCTCGACCGCCTCGTCCAGCGAGACGGCCCGCACCCGGGCCCCGCGGTTCTGGATGCGCTCGACGAGACCCTCGCCCGCGAGCTGCACCAGGGCACTGCGGACCGACGCCCGACTCGCGTGGAACTGCGTGGACAGGTCGACCTCGATGAGCCGCTGACCGGGCACGAAGTCACCCTCGAAGATCGCGCGACGCACGTCGTCGACCACGTCGCCGGACTCGACCGCGGGACTCACGCGCCGATCTTAGCACCGAGAAGGCGGACGAAATTGTTGACAATCCTTGCGCCGATCCTGGTGACGGTGAAAGCTCACTCCCCGACGACCGGCACCGACGACGGGAGGACGCCGTGGTCTTCACCCCCACGGCCGGGTGGCTGACCTGGGACCCGTCGCCCTCGACGCCCACCGTGGCCCTGCCGCCGGGCACGGTCGACGCCCACTGCCACGTCTTCGGGCCGGCCGAGCGCTTCCCGTTCGCCCCCGAGCGCAAGTACACGCCCACCGACGCCGGCCGCGAGCAGCTCTTCGCGCTGCGCGACCACCTCGGCGTCGCCCGGCAGGTGATCGTGCAGGCCACCTGCCACGGCACCGACAACCGCGCGCTCGTCGACGCCCTCGACGCCGCCAATGGGCGGGCGCGCGGCGTGGCGGCCGTGCGCGGCGACGTCACCGACGACGAGCTCGCCACCCTCGACCGGGCCGGCGTCCGGGGCCTGCGCTTCAACTTCGTCAAGCGCCTCGTCGACGCCGTCCCCACCGACGAGCTCGCCGCGGTCGCGGAGCGGATCGCGCCCCTGGGCTGGCACGTCGTCGTCTACTTCGAGGCGGCCGACCTGCCCGACCTCGAGGACTTCTTCGGGCGCCTGCCGGTGCCGGTGGTGGTCGACCACATGGGCCGCCCGGACGTCACCCGCGACGCCGACGGCCCCGGGTTCGACCGGTTCCTGCGCTTCGTCGACCGCCACGACGTGTGGGTCAAGGTCAGCTGTCCGGAGCGCCTCAGCGTCACCGGTCCCCCCGCGGTCGACGGCGAGCGGCACGCCTACGCCGACGTCGTGCCGTTCGCCCGCCGCGTGGTCGCCGAGGTCGGCGACCGCGTGCTCTGGGGCACCGACTGGCCCCACCCCAACCTCACCGACCACATGCCCGACGACGGGCTGCTGGTCGACCACGTCCGCCACGTCGCACCCACGCCCGAGGACCGGCAGCGGCTCCTCGTCGACAACCCGATGCGCCTGTACTGGCGCGAGGAGACGGAGGCGGCCCGATGACCGCAGCCACGGCACCGAACGCCCAGCAACGCCTCGACCGCCTGCCCATCGGGCGGTTCCACATCGTCACGCTCGTCGCGGTGTCGTTCGCGTACTTCTTCGAGTTCGCCGACATCAACACCTTCGCCGTCACCGCGCCCCGCCTGCTCAAGCTGTGGGGCGTGACGGTCGACCAGGTCGCCTACGTGACCTCGACGTCCTTCGTCGGCATGTTCCTCGGGTCGATCATCGCGGGGGCGCTCGCCGACCGCGTCGGGCGCAAGCCCGCCCTCACCGCCACGGTGCTCTTCTTCGGCGTCTTCTCGCTGGCGTCGGTGTTCTCGTGGGACGTCGTGTCGCTCGGCGTCTTCCGCTTCCTGACCTCGGCCGGGCTCTCGGCGATGACGGTCGTCGCGGTCATCTACGTCAGCGAGCTCTTCCCGGCCGCGCGCCGCGGCAAGTACCAGGCGTACGCGATCGCGATCGGCATCTGCGGCACGCCTGCGACCAGCCTCATCGCGAGCTTCGTCGTCCCGCTCTCGGACTGGTCGTGGCGCCTGGTCTACCTGTGGGGCGCGCTCGGCCTGTTCTTCGTGTTCTTCCTGCGCCGGCTCAAGGAGTCGCCGCGCTGGCTGGAGAACCGCGGCGAGCACGAGCGCGCCGACGCCGTGCTGCGCGAGATCGAGGAGTCGGTGGCCGCCGAGAAGGGCCCGCTGCCGGAGCCCGCGCCGGCGCTGGTCGCCCCGGACACGACCGAGGCCTCCGCCGCGTGGTGGCGCGTGCTCCTGCGTCGCCGGGTACTGCTGCCGACCCTGCTGCTCTGCGTCCTCTGGGTCACACAGACCATCGGGTTCTTCGGCTACTCGAGCTGGGCGCCGACCCTGCTCGCCAAGCAGGGCTTCAGCGTCGAGAACTCCATCTTCTACGTCGCCCTCACCACCATCGGCGCCCCGCTGGGCTGCCTGCTCGCCGCCGCGGTCACCGACCGCTTCGAGCGCAAGTGGTGCCTGGTCGTCTTCGGCGCGGTGATCGGCGTGTGCGGCCTCTTCTACGGGCTGACGTTCGACCCGGTGCTGATCGTCGTCTTCGGCTTCCTCGTCAACCTCGTCGAGCGCGGCTACACCGCGCTGGCCTACGCCTACTCCCCCGAGCTGTTCGACACGCGGACCCGCTCGCTCGGTACGGGCATCTCCTACGGCGTCGGGCGCCTGTCGAACGCCGCCGGGCCGCTGATCATCGCCGCGCTCTACACCGGAAGCGGCTACCAGGCGGTCTTCGTCTTCATCGCCGCGACGTGGGTCGTCGGCGCGGTCGTCGTGGCCCTGTTCGGGCCGCGGACCAAGCTGCGCACGCCCGCGGTCGCGCCGCCGAACCCCGTGGGGGCCTGAACCACGCCGGTCGACTCGACGCCAGGTCCCGGCGATGGCCCGGCAGGGTCGCGCTCACCAGCGGACGTCCTCGCTCTCGGGCAAACGCTTCGGAAACCGAAGCATGTCCACCGGAGAGTCGCCCGCCTCGCGGCCGACCGAGGAGCGTGGGACGCCGCACAGCAGGGGCTCGTGTTCACCCGCACGCCACCCGACGCAGCGACGATGCGCCGATGACCGACGACGCCCACGCTCCCCAGACCCCCGACGAGCTCGACATCGACGGGGCGTCCGTCGAGGACCACGGTGACGACGACCCGTTGCTCGTGGGCGCCGACGGCCTGCCGGTCGACACGTGGCGCGAGGGCTACCCGTACGCCGAGCGGATGCCGCGCGAGGAGTACGAGGAGCAGAAGCGCCTGCTCCAGATCGAGCTGCTGAAGCTCCAGAGCTGGGCGCGGGACTCGGGCAGCAAGATCGTCGTGCTCTTCGAGGGCCGGGACGCCGCGGGCAAGGGCGGCACGATCAAGCGCTTCATGGAGCACCTCAACCCGCGGGGTGCGCGGATCGTGGCGCTCGAGAAGCCCAGCGAGCGCGAGCGCGGGCAGTGGTACTTCCAGCGCTACGTCGAGCACCTGCCCGCGGCCGGCGAGATCGTCCTGTTCGACCGCAGCTGGTACAACCGCGCCGGCGTCGAGCGGGTCATGGGCTACACCGAGGCCCGCGAGTACATGGAGTTCATGCGCTCGGCGCCCGACCTCGAGCGGATGCTCGTGCGCAGCGGCATCCACCTGGTCAAGTTCTGGTTCTCGGTGTCGCGCAACGAGCAGCGCACGCGCTTCCTCATCCGCCAGGTCGACCCGGTCCGGCGCTGGAAGCTCAGCCCCACCGACATCGCCTCGCTCGGCCGGTGGGACGAGTACACCGCCGCCAAGGAGGCGATGTTCTTCTACACCGACACCGCCGACGCGCCGTGGACCGTCGTCAAGAGCAACGACAAGAAGCGCGCCCGGCTCGAGGCGATGCGCCACGTGCTCTCGCGGTTCGACTACCCCGAGAAGAACCACGAGGTCGTCGGCACGCCCGACCCGTTCGTCGTCGGGCCGGCGGCCTCGCTGTTCGAGCACGGGGAGGACGGCCACGCCGCCGCCCCGCCGCCGCTGGCGATGAGCCCGAAGCCCCGCCGGGACTGAGTCACTCGACCCCGGCGAGCGCCCGCGCCTCGACGCGCACGGTCTCCTCGACGTAGACGAGGCCGTCCTCGACGGCGACCCGGTGGGTCCGCACCGGCTTCTTCGCCGGCGGACCGCTGGGCTGCCCGGTGCGCAGGTCGAAGCACGCGGCGTGCAGCGGGCACTCGACCGCGCACCCCTCGAGCCACCCGTCGGACAGCGACGCGTCCTGGTGCGTGCACGTGTCGTCGATGGCGTAGAGCTCGCCGTCCGCGTTGAAGACCGCGATGGCCACCGAGCCCTGCACCCGGACCGACTCCCCGACGGGGATGTCGGACAGCTCGCCCACGTAGATCATTCTGGCTCCTGTTGCGCTATGCGCATCGAGTCCTGTCATCCGCAACACAGAGCCTGAAGCTTGTGAATCGCGCCGTCAAGGGGTGCGACCACCCGCAACGAAGATTTACGTTGCAGCAATAGACCGAGACTGATACACGTCTCATATGTCAGCAGCACGAGGCTGACGGCGCCGTCGGGATGCCACACTCCCCGGCGAGACGAGCCCGCCACCGCCGCCGGCTCCGGGAGTGATCACATGGCCGAGCACGCGCAGCCGCGAGGGCCGCGGCGGCGCGGCGGCGCGCCCCGGGCGATCGAGGGCGAGCACACGGTGCGCCGGGCGACCGCCGCGGCGGCCATCGGGAACGTCGCCGAATGGTACGACTTCGGGATCTACTCGTACCTGGCCGGCGCGGTCCTGACCAGGGTGTTCTTCCCCGACGCGGGTCCCTGGGCGGCCGTGTACACGCTCGGCGCCTTCGCCGCGGCGTTCCTCGTGCGCCCCCTCGGCGGGCTGTTCTTCGGCCCCCTCGGCGACCGCATCGGGCGCACCAGGGTGCTGTCGGTGACCGTCCTGCTGATGGCGCTGGCGACCGTCCTGCTCGGCCTCGTCCCGAGCCACGGGGCGATCGGGGCGGCCGCGCCGATCCTCGTGCTCGTCATGCGGATGCTGCAGGGCTTCTCGGCAGGCGGCGAGTACACGGGCGCGCTGACGATGATCGCCGAGTACGCGCCGGACCGGCGGCGCGGGTTCTTCGGGAGCTGGCTCGAGTTCGGCACCCTCACCGGCTACACGCTCGGCGCCGGGATCAGCGCGACGCTGATCGCCCTGTTGCCCGACGAGGACCTGCTGACCTGGGGCTGGCGCCTGCCGTTCATGCTCGCGCTGCCGCTGGGCGTCGTCGGCATCTACCTGCGGCTGCGCCTCGAGGACACCCCCGCATTCCGGCAGCTCATGGAGCGCTCCCCCGCGCTGGCGACGATGCCGCTGCGCCGTGCCCTGCAGATCCTCTGGGTCCGCTACCGGCGCGCGCTCGTGGTCGCCGGCGGCCTCGTCGTCGCCTGGAACATCACCAACTACGTGCTGACCAACTACATCCCCATCTACCTGACCAGCACGCTCGGCGAGCACGGCGAGACGGGCACCGAGAAGGCGACGTCCACGGCCCTGCAGGTGGTCGTCATGGTGGCGATGCTGCTGGTGGTCACGTCGCTGGGCCGCCTGTCCGACCGCGTCGGGCGCCGTCCCGTGCTGATGGCGGGCAGCGTGGCGCTCGTGCTCGGCGGCCTGCCGGCGGTCTGGCTCCTGCGCCAGGGCCTGCTCGGCCAGCTCGGCGGCCTCGCGCTCATCGGCGCGTGCCTGGTCTGCTTCGCGGCCGTCGCGCCGTCCACGCTGCCCGCGCTGTTCCCGACCCTCGTGCGCTACGGGGGCCTCGCGCTGACGTTCAACGTGGCCGTCTCCCTGTTCGCGGGCACGGCGCCGACCGTCATCGCCGCCGCGACGACGGCGACCGGCAACCTCGACTGGCCCGGCTACTACCTGGTCGCCGCGGGCGTCATCGGAGTGGTCAGCGTGCTGTTCCTGACCGAGTCCGCGGGACGCCCGCTACCGGGTGCCGCGCCGCTGACCTCGAGCGCGGACCTGCCGCCCCCTGCGCTCTCGGAGGACGGGGTGCCCCTCGAGCAGCCGCGGGACTGACGCGCCGCTCAGGCGGCCTGCGGGCGGCCGAGCTCGCTGCGGCGCAGGCGGCCGAACCCGCGCGGGTTCGCCATCGCGAAGACGCCGGTGGTGACGCCCGCGTCGTCCACGTAGCGCGCGACGAAGCGCCCGTCGCCGGGCTCGCCGTCGACGACGTCGACGCGGTCGTGCGCGGACGGGTGACCGGCGAGCTGGAGCATGCGCCCGTACTGCTCCGACCACACGTAGCCACTGGGCCGGAAGGTCGCCTCGGAGGTCGCGGACAGCAGGTTGGCGGCGGCGACGGCCGCCTGCTCGCCCGCGCTGGTCCAGTGCTCGTGGCGGCGCGCGCCGGACCGGGCCACGTCGCCCACGGCCACCACGTTCGGCAGGGCCGTGACCATCCCGGCGTCGGTGCACACCCCGTTGTCGAGCGGCAGCCCGGAGCCGTCCAGCCAGCCGGTGTTCGGGGTGATGCCGATCCCGACGACCACGACGTCCGCCTTGACGGTGGTGCCGTCGCCGAGCTCGACGCCGACGACGCGGCGCGCGTCGTCGCTGGGGACGGTGGCGAGGCCCGCCACGGTGGCGCCCGCGCGCAGGTCCGTGCCGTGCTCCGCGTGCAGGTCGACGCAGCTGCGGGCGATGCTCGGGCCGAGGACCGGCGCCATCGGCAGCGGCAGGCCGTCCAGCACCGTCACCTCGAGGCCCATCGCGCGGCAGGTCGAGGCGACCTCGGCCCCGATGAACCCGCCGCCGACGACGGCGACGCGCGGCGAGCCGTCCCGCAGCTCCCGGCGCAGCGCCAGGGCGTCGTCGAGCGTGCGGAGGGTGTGCACGCCCTCCACCCCGGCGGTCCCGGGCAGCCGGCGGGCGCTGCCCCCGGTGGCGATCACGACGCCGTCGGTGGGGACGTCGGTGCCGTCGGCGAGCACGACCCGCCCGCCCGCCGGGTCGAGACCGGTCGCGGTGGCCCCGAGCCGCAGGTCGAGGGCGAGCTCAGCCTCCTCGTCGGCGTCGAGCAGGCCGATCGCGTCGACGTCGAGGGAGCCGTCGAGGAACGCCTTGGACAGCGGGGGCCGGTCGTAGGGCCGGTGGACGTCGTCGCCGACGAGCACCAGCCGGCCGTCGAACCCGGCGGTGCGCAGGGCCTCCGCGGAACGGATGCCGGCGACCGATCCGCCGACGATCGTGATGGTGTGCATGCGGCCTCCAGGAGGGCTGCGAGAGGGAGGGACCGACGACGGGACACCCCACGATCTGGAGTGTTGCGTTGCGCTTTACGAGACGTGATGCCTGATGCGCAACTCAAGACCGTGGGAGACGTGAACCTGCTTGTCAAGAGCGGTTCGACATGGCGCTGTGACGCACTCCCGCACGAACTCGCCCGCGCGCTCTCTTGACACACGACCTCGCGGTCGTCGACCGTGGTGTTGCGCATGACGGATCGTGTTTCTCATCGCGCAACTCAACGGCGAGTCGGCGTCAGGCCGTCGGCCCGCTCCCACATCTGGTCGCGGCCGTTCCCCCGGTCGGACGACGCCCCTCCCCCGTAGGCGCACCTCGAGGAGCACGATTCGCATGACCACCGGAGAGATCGCACCGGAGATCGCGTCGCCGGCACTGCCGGCGAGCCTGCGCGGCACGCTGCCGGGCCGGTACTACACCGATCCCACGATCTTCGCGGCCGAACAGGCCCTCATCTTCGAGACCGGCTGGTTCTGCGCGGTCCTGTCCGCCGACCTGACGAAGGCCGGCGACTTCGAGACCGTCCAGATCGGGCGCGAGAGCGTGATCGTCGCCCGCGGCCGCGACGGCGGCGTCAACGCCCACCTCAACGTCTGCCGCCACCGCGGCGCCCGGATCTGCACCGAGGAGAAGGGCAGCGTCCGGCGCTCCTTCCAGTGCCCGTACCACGCGTGGACCTACGGGCTGGACGGCAAGCTGATCTCCGCCCCGAACATCGGCGAGATGCCCGACATCGACCGCGTCGAGTACGGCCTGCACCGGGTGCACGTGCGCGAGTGGCTCGGCTACGTGTGGCTGTGCCTGGCCGAGGAGCCCCCGTCGTTCGAGGACACGGTGATCGGCGACGTCACGGCCCGTCTCGGGTCGCCGGACACGATCGTCGGCTACCAGGTCGCCGACCTGAAGCTGGGCCGGCGCATCGAGTACGACGTGAAGGCGAACTGGAAGCAGATCGTCGAGAACTTCATGGAGTGCTACCACTGCGGGACGATCCACCCCGAGCTCACCGAGGTGCTGCCGGAGTTCGCGAACGGTCTCGCGGCGCAGTACTTCGTGGGGCACGGCGCCGAGTTCGGCGAGGACGTCGCCGGGTTCACGGTCGACGGGTCCGCGGGGCTCGAGCGGATCCCCGGGGTCGGCGACGACCAGGACCGGCGCTACTACGCCATCACGGTGCGCCCGCAGGTCTTCATCAACCTCGTGCCCGACCACGTGGTGTTCCACCGCATGTTCCCGCTCACCGCGGAGCGGACGCTGGTGCGCTGCGACTGGCTCTACCTGCCCGAGGTGGTCGACTCCGGCGCCGACATCGACCGGTCCGTCGAGCTGTTCCACCGCGTCAACGTGCAGGACTTCGACGCCTGCGAGCGCTGCCAGGTCTCCATGGACTCGCGCTCCTACGCCCGCGGCGGCGTCCTCGTGCCCAGCGAGCACCACATCGGCGAGTTCCACGACTGGGTCGCGCAGCGCGTCGGCTGAGCACCCCCGCGTCCCCCACGAAGCCTCCAGGAGCAGACGATGTCCATCACCCCCGAGAACCGCGACCCCTCCGGCGACGTCTCCACCACGCCGTACCGCGACGCCTTCCGCGTGGCCGACGAGCTGGCGGTGCACGGCAGCGACTGCGTCTGCCCGACGTGCGCCGCCCGCCTGCCCGGACTGCTCGCCGAGCTGGCGCGCGCCATCCGCCAGGACTCCACGGACTGATCGGCGTGCGCACGTCGGGAGCCGGCGAGGGCTCCGCCGTCCAGTCGGTCGACCGCGCGATCACGATCCTGGAGATCGTCGCGGCGCGCGGCGAGCTCGGGATCACCGAGATCGCCGAGGAGCTCGACGTGCACAAGTCCACCGCGTCGCGCCTGGTGTCGGCGCTCCAGCACCGCAACCTGCTCGAGCAGCTCGGCGAGCGCGGGAAGTACGCGCTGAGCTACGGCGTGGTGCGCCTCGCGGCCGCCACGACCGCCCGGCTCGACGTCGCGCGGCTCGGTCAGCCGATCTGCCAGCAGCTCGCCGAGAGCCTGGGCGAGACCGTCAACATCGCCGTCACCGACGGGGAGGCCGGCATCACGGTGGCCCAGGAGTACGGCACGGCGGCGATCACCTCGCAGAACTGGGTGGGCCGCCGCAGCCCCCTGCACGCCACCGGCGCGGGGAAGGTCCTGCTCGCGTGGATGCCCGAGGAGGACCGCCGCCCGGTGCTGCGGCGCCGCCTCACGCGCTACACCGACGAGACGATCGTGGAGACCGCGGTGCTGCGCACCGAGCTGGCCCGCGTCCTCGACGAGGGGCACGCGCGGTCGTTCGAGGAGCTCGAGGTCGGCATGCACGCCGTCGCCGTCCCGGTGTTCTCGGCCGACGGCACCGTGGGCTCGGCCCTGTCGGCGACCGGCCCCGCCTACCGCCTCCCCCGCCGCCGCGCCCGCGCGATCGTCGCCGACCTGCGCGACGGCGCGGCCGAGCTGTCGGCGAAGCTCGGGTACCGCGGGGAGTAGGCGCCCGGCCGCTTTCCGGCGACGGGCGCCCCTCGCCCCTCTCCTCGAGCGAAGGTGTCCTTCGCTCGGAAACCCGAGGCCGGCCTACCGGAAGACCACCGTGCGGTGGCCGTCGACGAGCACGCGGCGCTCGCAGTGCCAGCGCACGGCTCGCGACAGGGCCAGCGCCTCGGCGTCACGGCCCACGGTCTGCAGCGCCCGCGGGTCGTAGGAGTGGTCGATGCGGACCACCTCCTGCTCGATGATCGGCCCCTCGTCGAGGTCCGCGGTGACGTAGTGGGCGGTGGCGCCGACGAACTTCACGCCGCGGTCGTAGGCCTGGTGGTAGGGCTTGGCGCCCGCGAAGCCGGGCAGGAACGAGTGGTGGATGTTGATCGCCCGCCCGCGCAGGGTCGCGCAGGTGCGGTCCGAGAGGACCTGCATGTAGCGGGCGAGCACCACCAGCTCCGCGTCGAGCTCGCCGACGATCCGCAGCATCTCGGCCTCGGCGTCCGGCTTGGTGGCCGGCGTGACGGGGACGTGGAAGAAGGGCAGATCCGCGGACTCGGCCATCGGGCGCAGCGTCTCGTGGTTGGACAGGACGCCGACGAGCTCGGCGCCGAGGCTGCCCGAGCGCCACCGGAAGAGCAGGTCGTTGAGGCAGTGCCCCGACGTGGAGACCATGACGAGGACGCGGGGCTCGCGCTGCCGGTGGAACTCGTGGTCCATGGCGAACGCCTCGGCGACGGGGGCGAAGTCCGCCGCGATCGCGTCGAGGTCGGTGCCCTCGGGCGCGGTCACGCGGGTGCGCATGAACAGGCGCCCGCTGACGGGGTCGTCGAACTGCTGGTGCTCGACGATGTCGGCGCCGTACGCCGTGAGGTGGCTGCTGACGGCGCGGACGATGCCGCTGCGGTTGGGGCAGCTCAGGGTGAGGACGAAGGACTCGGTGTCCATGGGGTTCCCGTCAGCACTCGACGACGTTGAGAGCGAGCCCGCCGCGGGCCGTCTCCTTGTACTTGACCTTCATGTCGGCGCCCGTCTCGCGCATCGTCTTGATCGCCTTGTCGAGCGAGACGTGGTGGACGCCGTCCCCGCGCACCGCCATCCGGGCGGCGGTGATCGCCTTGACCGACGCCACGGCGTTGCGCTCGATGCAGGGGATCTGCACGAGCCCGCCGACCGGGTCGCAGGTCAGGCCGAGGTTGTGCTCGATGCCGATCTCGGCGGCGTTCTCGACCTGCTCGGGCGAGCCCCCGAGCAGCTCCGCGAAGCCGGCGGCGGCCATCGAGCACGCCGAGCCGACCTCGCCCTGGCACCCGACCTCGGCGCCCGAGATCGACGCGTTGCGCTTGAACAGCAGCCCCACGGCACCGGCGGTGAGCAGGAAGCGCACGACGGCGTCGCCGTCGAACGACCGCAGCGACCGGGCCGCGTGGTGCAGCACCGCCGGCACGATCCCGGCGGCGCCGTTGGTGGGGGCGGTGACGACGCGCCCGCCGGCGGCGTTCTCCTCGTTGACCGCGAGGGCGTCGAGGGTGACGCGGTCCATGTCGGTGCAGCCGGCGTCCTCGGCGTCCAGGTGGCGGCGCAGGTCCGGCGCGCGCCGGCGCACCCGCAGGCCCCCGGGCAGCACGCCCTCGGTGGAGCAGCCGCGCTCGACGCACTCGCGCATCACCGACCACAGGTGCAGCAGGCCCGCGCGCGTCTCGGCCTCGGGGCGCCAGGCCCGCTCGTTGGCGAGCACGACGTCGCTGATGCGCAGACCGTGGGTGCGCGCGATGGCGACGAGCTCGTCGCCGGTGGTGAACGGGTGGCGCTCCGGGGTCGCGTCCTCGCGCAGCACGGGCTCGCCGGTCTCGTCCTCGTCCAGGACGAAGCCTCCGCCGACCGAGTAGTACTCGCGGCGCGCGATCTCGCGCCCGTCGGCGTCGCGGGCGCAGAAGACCATCCCGTTGCTGTGGAACGGCAGGCGCTCCTTGCGGTGGAGCACGACGTCGTCGTCGACCGAGAAGGCGATCGGCTGCTTGCCCGCCAGCGCGATGCGGCCCTCGGCGCGGGCGGCCGCGACCAGCGGCCCCGCCTCCACCGGGTCGACCAGGTGGGGCTGCTCGCCGCACAGGCCGAGGACGACCGCCGGGACGCTGCCGTGGCCGTGGCCCGTCGCCCCCAGCGAGCCGAACAGCTCGCAGCGCAGCGACGCGACGTCGTGCAGACGGTCGGTGTCGTGGAGGCGCGAGACGAAGAGGAACGCGGCGCGCATCGGGCCCACCGTGTGCGAGCTGGACGGACCGATCCCGACCTTGAAGAGGTCGAACACCGAGATGGCCATGGGACACCCCCAGGAGGCCGTGTCGAGCGTTTGATGTTGAACTAGTATATCAACCGTGGCCGACAGAGAGAAGGAGTAATCGCGTTGTTGTACGCTCCGTGCATGACCGTTCTCCCGGACGAGCAGGAGTCGAGCCCCCCGCTCTCGCTGTCCGAGCGCGCCTACCAGGCCATCCAGGACAAGCTGATCATGCTGGAGATCCCGCCGATGGCGCCGATCGACGAGGTCGCGCTGGTCGAGTCGCTGGGTGTGGGGCGCACGCCGGTCCGCGAGGCGCTCAAGCGTCTCGAGGTCGACCGGCTGGTCGTCTCCTACGCCCGGCGGGGCACGTTCGCGACGGCCGTCGACATCACCGACCTGGCCTACATCTCCGACATCCGCGTGCAGCTCGAGCCCCTGGCCGCGCGCCGGGCCGCCGAGGACGCCTCGACCGCGACGCGCGAGGAGCTCGCCGCGCTGGCCGACGCCACCGAGCGCCTCGACGTGCCCGAGCTGTCCCGCGAGGAGCTGATGCGCTGGGACATGCGGGTGCACCGGGCGATCTACCACGCGGCGGGCAACCCGCACCTCGAGGACACCCTCGTGCGCTACGACAACCTGGCGACGCGGATCTTCTGCCTGTTCCTCGACCGCATGCACGACTTCGTGTCGCACGTCGAGGAGCACGCCGGCCTGCTGCGCACGATCGCTGACGGCGAGGCCGACGTCGCCGCCCGCAAGGCCCGCCAGCACGTCCAGGGCTTCGAGAAGGCGATCCGCTCGGTCATCTGACGCACCCCTACGTGCGTGGGTCAGCGCAGCAGCTGCTCGCGGACGACGGCGGTGACCTTCGCGGCGCGCAGGACGACGTCGTCGACGGGGTCGATCGCGAGGAGCAGCTCCTCGCGCACGGCGGGGTCGGTGATCCCCACGAGGTGCGCCTCGACCTCGACGCGCGCCGTGCCCACCGCGGCGCGCAGGGCCTCGGCGGCCGCGGCGACGTCGGTGGCGCCCACGCCCCGCTCACCGGGCCGCAGGGTCTCGGCGAGGCCCAGGGCGCGCTCGGCGACCTCGATGACCTGCACCGCCGCCCGGGCGTCGTCCGAGCCGTCGGCGCCCGGGGTCGCCGCGGCGAGGCCCAGCGCCTTCTCCCGCAGGTCGTCGGCGATCTCCGCCGCGCGTCCGCCGTTCGGCCCGACGGCCCGGGCGACGAACGCGGCCCCGGTCGCGGCGTGCAGGGCGGCGGCGCCGCCGGGACCGGTTCCCGACGACGCCACCGACTCCAGGAGCTGCTCGACCGAGTCGCTGCGCACGACGCCTCTCTCCTGCTCGGGTCCGGGGCTCAGCGCCGGATCCGCGCCATCTCGGGATCGACGAGCGGCTCGCTCGCGACCGTCGCCCGCACGGGGTGCCCGAAGTACTGGATCTCCACGGGCGTGCCCGGCTCGAGCCCGGCGGGGAGCCACGCGTACGCGATCGGCCGGCCGATCGTGTGGCCGTACGCCGCCGACGTCACGTAGCCCGAGGGCTCGCCGTCGACGAGCACCGGCTCGTGCCCGAGCACCACGCTGCGTCCGTCGTCGACGGTCAGGCAGGTCAGCGACCGCGCCACGTCCTGCGCGCCCTCGGCGGTGACCGCCGCGCGGCCCACGAAGTCGCCCTTCGTCGACGGGCGCACCGCGAACCCCAGCCCCGCCTCGTACGGCGAGTGCTCGGTCGTCATGTCGGCGCCCCAGCTGCGGTAGCCCTTCTCCAGCCGCAGGCTGTTGAACGCCGCCCGCCCCGCGGCGACGACGCCGTGCGCCTGGCCGGCCCGCCAGAGCACGTCCCAGAGCCGCTGCCCGTACTCGGCGGTCGTGTAGATCTCCCAGCCGAGCTCGCCGACGTACGACAGGCGCATCGCGGTGACCGGGATGCCGCCGATCTCGGTCTGCACGCACCGGAAGAACTTCAGCCCCTCGTGGGAGAGATCGGCCGAGGTCAGCGGCTGCACCAGGTCGCGGGCGAGCGGGCCCCAGACCCCGATGCAGCAGGTGCCGCCGGAGATGTCGCGCACGGTGACGTCCCCGGCCTCGGCCGCCGCGCGGCGCAGCATCTCGAGGTCGAGCGGGCCGTTGGCGCCGACCTGGAAGAGCTCCGGGCCGAGCCGGGCGACGGTGAGGTCGCTGCGGATGCCGCCGGCCTCGTCGAGCGCCAGCGTGTAGGTCACCGAGCCGACCGACTTGTCCATCTTCCCGGTGACCAGGCGGTCGAGCATCGCGCACGCCCCCGGCCCGGAGACCTCGATCCGGGTCAGCGAGGTCATGTCGTACATCGCGACCGCGGTGCGGGTCTTCCACGCCTCGACCGCGGCGATCGGCGAGTGGAACCGCGCCGACCACGCGTCGCGCGTCGGCGGCAGCCACTCGGTCGGCAGCTCCGCGACCAGCGGGGCGTTCGCCGTGTACCACTGCGGGCGCTCCCAACCGCGGGCCTCCAGGAACACCGCGCCGAGGTCGGTCTGCCGCGCGTAGAACGGGCTGGTCCGCACCTCGCGGGGCGAGAGCTTCGGCTGCAACGGGTGCACGACGTCGTAGATCTCGACGAAGTTCTGCTGCGAGGTCTCCGCGACGTAGTCGTCGGCGAGCTGGAACTCCTCGAACCGGTGCACCGAGCAGCCGTGCAGCTCGATCTCGCTGCGGCCGTCGACCAGCAGCTGGGCGACGCTGCGCGCGACGCCGGCGGAGTGGGTGACCCACACGGCCTCGGCGATCCAGAACCCCGCCACGTCCGCCGACTCGCCGACGAGCGGCCCGCCGTCCGGGGTGAACGAGAAGATGCCGTTGAACCCGTGGTCGATCTTCGTGTCGTTCAGGGAGGGCAGCAGCAGGCGGCTCTGCTCCCACTGCGGCGCGAAGTCGTCCTCGGTGAACGGCAGCATCGAGGGCTGCCGGCTCTCGCTGACGTCGTCGACCTCGGGCAGCTCGGCGAGCGACACGGGCATCGGGCGGTGGGCGTAGGAGCCGATGCCGATGCGGTCGTTGTGCTCGCGGTAGTACAGGTCCTGGTCCTGGTGGCGCAGGATCGGCAGCCGGGCCTCGATCGCCTCGTCGTTGCGGCCGGCGAGGTCGGGCACCTGCCCGGTGAAGACGTACTGGTGCGCGAGCGGCAGCAGCGGCACGCGCATCCCGACCATGGCGCCGATCTCGCGGCCCCAGAACCCGGCGCAGGACACCACGATGTCCGCCGGGACCAGGCCCTGGTCGGTCTCGACGCCGGTGACCCACCCGCCCTGCTGCGCCACGCCGGTCACGCGCGTCGACCCGCGGAACACCGCGCCCCGCGACTCGGCCCGACGGATCAGCGCGGTGACCGCGCGGGCGGCCTTCGCGAGCCCGTCGGTGGGCGTGTGCAGGCCGCCGAGGATCCGCGTGGGGTCCATCAGCGGGTGCAGGCGGGCGCACTCGTCGACGTCGACGACCTGCGCCGGGATGCCGCGCGCGGTGGCCCAGCCCTGCTTGCGGTGCAGGTCGGCGAGCCGCTCCGGGGTCGTGGCCACCTCGAGGCCGCCGACCTGGTTGAAGCACCAGGCGCCGTCCCCGCCTCCGAGGACACTGTCGAGCGACAGGAACTTCTCCACCGTGTAGGAGGCGAACTCGCTCATCGTCTTCGACGCGTTGGTCTGGAACACCAGACCGGGTGCGTGCGAGGTCGACCCGCCGGTGAGCGGCAGCGGTCCCTGGTCGAGGACGGTGACGTCGGTCCAGCCGCGGCCGGTGAGCTCGTCGGCCAGGTTGGCGCCGACGATCCCGGCTCCGATGACGACGACGCGGGGGGTGGTGCTCATGGCGTCTCCACGCGAGTACGGGGGTGGGTGGATCAGGGCTGGAACTCGGCGGCGGCGTCGACGAGCCAGTCGGCGACGTAGCCGGCGAAGGAACTGCGGACGATCAGGGCGAGGTCGTCGACGTCGTAGGCGACGAGCACGACGGCGGCCTGGCCGAGGAGGGTCTGGGCGCAGCGGCCGCGCGGGAACGCGGCGGGGCGCAGGTCGAGCGAGCAGCCGAACGCGAGCAGGTCCCGCGCGGCGGTGCCCCGCACGCGCACGCTCGTGCGCTGGGCGGACACGTCGACGGCCATGCCGCCGTGGGCGCTCGCCGTCTCGTCGACGTGGAACTCCCAGTCCTGGGGGTCGGCGGTGGTGCTGGTCAGCAGCCACTCGTCGGGCCCCAGGCGCAGGGCGAGGCCGCTCGGGAGCGCGGTCCACGTGTCGGGCCGCGCCGGCAGGGCGGCACCGACGGCGGCGCCGACCGCCGCGGGACCGGAGCCGTCGGGGTCGACGCGCAGGTCGACGGCCGCGACCGGCGCCTCGAGGTCGAGGCTCAGGAGCGTGCCGACGGAGGCGGCGGCGAGCGCGTCCCGCCGGCCCTCCAGCGGGTGGACGAGGGTCAGGCCAGGGATGCCGTCAGCCATCTCGGCGGGCTCCTTCCGGGTCGACGAGGACGGTCTCGCCGATGCGGGCGGCCACGAGCTCGTCGCCGACGGGCACGTGGACGACCTCGCCGAGGCGCTCCCGCCCGCCCTTGACCAGGGCGAGCGCGAAGGGCCGGGCGAGCTCGGCGCTGTGGTAGCTGGAGGTGACGTGCCCGAGCATCGGGACGGGCGCCGGGGGCAGGGCGCCGTCGTCGCAGAAGCGGACGATCTGCGAGCCCTCGGGCAGCTTGGTGGCGGCGTCGGTCGGCAGCAGCGAGACCAGCTGCTTGCGCAGCGGGTTGCGGTTCTCCGCCCGGGCGTGGGACCGCTTGCCGACGAAGTCGTCCTTCTTCTTCGACACGGCCCAGCTCATGCCGAGGTCGTGCGGCGACACGGTGCCGTCGGTGTCCTGGCCGATGATCGGGTAGCCCTTCTCGGCCCGCAGGACGTGCATGGTCTCGGTGCCGTAGGGCGTGATGCCGAACTCCTGCCCGGCCTCGAGCAGGCGCGCCCAGACCGCCGGGGCGTACCAGGAGCTGACGGTGACCTCATACGCGAGCTCGCCCGAGAACGAGATGCGCGCGAGGCGCACCGGCACGCCGTCGAGCGTCGTGTCCGCCCAGCACATGAACCCGAGCGCCTCGTTGCTGACGTCGACGTCGCCGAACACCGCGCCGATGACGTCGCGCGAGCGCGGGCCCGCGACGGCGGCGATCGACCACTGCTCGGTGACCGAGGTCAGCCGCACCCTCAGGTCGGTCCACTCGGTCTGGACCCACTCCTCCATCCAGTCGAGGACGTGGGCGGCGTTGCCGGTGGTGGTCGTGACGAGGTAGCGGTCCTCGGCGAGGCGCAGCACGGTGCCGTCGTCGAAGACCATGCCGTCGTTGCCGCACATCACGCCGTAGCGGACGCGCCCGACCTTCAGGCTCGACATCATGTTCGTGTAGAGCCGGTCGAGCAGGACCGGGGCGTCGGGGCCGCGGACGTCGATCTTGCCGAGCGTCGAGGCGTCCATGATGCCGACCGACGTGCGCACCGCGGCGCACTCGCGCAGGACCGCCGCGGTCATGTCCTCGCCGGCCTGCGGGTAGTGCCGGGCGCGCTTCCACTGCCCGACGTCCTCGAACTCCGCGCCGGCCGCGACGTGCCAGGCGTGCAGCGGCGTGGTCCGCACCGGGTCGAACAGGTCGCCGCGCTCGCGCCCGGCGAGGGCGGCGAACGCCACCGGGGTGTACGGCGGCCGGAAGGTCGTGGTGCCGACCTCCTGGATCGGGCGGCCGGTGAGCTCGGCGAGGATGCCCAGCGCGAGGATCCCGGAGGTCTTGCCCTGGTCGTGCGCGGTGCCGATGGTCGTGTACCGCTTGACGTGCTCGGGGTGGGTCATCCCGGCGCCGACGGCCCGCGCGACGTCGGCGACGGTCGCGTCGCGCGCGACGTCGACGAACTGGCGAGTCGCCTCGCCGGGGGTGTGCCAGAGGACGAGCGTGGGCTCCGGCCACTCCTCGGCGGGCGCGACGGGGGCGTCGGTGCCGCCGGCCTCGCGCAGGATGTCGGCGAGGGCGAACGTGCCGTTGGCGGCACCGACGGCCTCCACGCCCGCGGGCAGCGGGGCGGCCGGCCGGAACGCGCCCAGCGCGGCGTCGTAGGCGAGCGTCCCGCCGACGTGGCTGACCAGGTGCGCGGTGGGGTTCCAGCCGCCGCTGACCAGCAGCAGGTCGCAGGGGACCTCGCGGCGGCCAGAGTCAGTGACAGTGCCCACGACCGCGGCCGTGAGGTGCTCCTCGCCGCGGGTGCCGTGGACGAGCGTGCCGGTCTCGACGGCGACGCCGCGCTCCTCGCAGCGCTGCCGCCAGGACTGCGGCGCCCGCTCACGGGCGTCGAGGACGCGGACGGCCGCGCCGGCGTCGGCCAGGTCGGCCGCGGCGGCGTAGGCGGCGTCGTCGCTGGTGAAGACGACGACCTCGCGGCCGGCGAGGACGCCGTGGCGGTGCAGCAGGTCCCGCGCGGCCGAGGCGAGCATGACGCCGGGGCGGTCGTTGTCCTCGAAGACGATCGGCCGCTCGATCGCGCCCGCCGCGACCACCACGCGCCCGGCGCGGATGCGGTGGACGCGCTGGCGGGTGCGTGCGGTCTCGCCGCGGCGCTCGAGGGCGAGCACGAAGCCGTCGTCGTAGTGCCCGAACGCGGTGGTCCGCTGCAGGTGCGTGACCCCGAGTGCCGCCAGCTCGGCGACCGTGTCGGCGACGACGTCGAGCGCGGGCCGGGCGTCGATCGTCTCGGTGCCGGTCAGCGTGCCGCCCGCGGTGGGCCGGTCGTCGACGAGCACGACGCTCTCGCCGCGGCGGGCGGCGGTGCGGGCGGCGATGAGGCCGGCCGGGCCGGCACCGACGACGAGCACATCGCAGTGGTGGTGCCGGCGGTCGTAGCGGGCGGTGTCGGGGACCTCGGCGAGGCGCCCCTGTCCGTTGACGCCGCGCACGACGAGCCCGTCGGAGGCCTCGACGGTCGCGGCGAGCAGCATCGGCTCGGGGAACGGCTCCTCGACCTGGACCAGGCCGGTCGGGTCCTCGGTCCACGAGGACGTGATGCCGCGCGGGCGCCCGTACTTGACGCTCGTGGTCTGCGGGCGCGCGTCGTGCGCGAGCAGCACGGACGCGACGGTGTCGCCCGGGTGCCCGGTGTAGGCGGTGCCGTCGACGGTGACGGTGATCGTGCGGCTGCGGTCGACGCGGCCGTACCCGGCGATCCTGCTCATCGGGGCACCTCCTCGAGGAACTTGTGGGTGCGCGTGTCACGGACGGCGGTGAACCAGCGGCGGCAGCCCGAGGCGTGCGCCCAGCGCTCGGCGAAGGGGCCCTTGGGGTTGTCGCGGAAGAAGACGAAGTGCGCCCACTGCTCGTCGGTCAGCGAGGCCGGGTGCTCCGGGTAGGGCACGTGGGCCTGGCCGCCGTAGGAGAACTCGGTCTCCTCGCGCGGGCCGCACCAGGGGCAGGCGATGAGTTGCATCCGGGGCTCCTTAGTGCGCGACCGCAGCGGCGCCGTGCTCGTCGACCAGGGCTCCGGTGACGAAGCGGTCGAGGCCGAACGGCGCGACGAGGGGGTGGGGGCGGCCGTGGGCGACGGTGTCGGCGAACGCCCAGCCCAGGCCGGGGGTCGCCTTGAAGCCGCCGGTTCCCCAGCCGCAGTTGAGGAAGACGTTCTCGTAGGGCGTGGCGCCGACGATCGGGCTCGCGTCCGGGGTGACGTCGACGACGCCGGCCCAGCTGCGCAGCAGGTGGGCGCGGGCGAAGACCGGGAAGAGCTCGACGGCGGCGGCCATCTGGCGCTCGATGATGTGGAAGGCGCCGCGCTGGCCGTAGCCGTTGTAGCTGTCGACGCCGGCGCCCATCACGAGCTCGCCCTTGTGGGCCTGCGAGACGTACACGTGCACCGCGTTCGACATGACGATCGTCGGGTGCACGGGCTCGAGGAGCTCGGAGACCAGGGCCTGCAGCGGGTGCGACTGCAGCGGCGCGCGCACGCCGAGCATGTCCAGCAGCACCGAGGTGTGGCCGGCCGCGCAGAGGGCGACGGTGCCGGCGGCGATGGTGCCGCGGGTGGTGCGCACGCCGGTGACACGGTCGGCGTCGGTCACGAACCCCGTGACCTCGCAGTTCTGGATGATGTCGATGCCGGCCTCGCTCGCGCGGCGGGCGAAGCCCCAGGCGACGTAGTCGTGCTTCGCGATGCCCGCGCGCGGCTGGAACGTCGCCCCCTGGACCGGGTAGCGGATGTCGGCCGAGACGTTGACGATCGGGCAGACCTTCGCCACCTCGTCGGGCCCGAGCCACTCGGCGTCGATCCCGTTGAGCTTGTTCGCCTCGACGCGGCGCACCGAGTCGCGGACGTCCTGCTCGGTGTGGGCGAGGTTGAGCACGCCGCGCTGGCTGAACAGGATCGGGTAGCCGAGGTCGTCCTCGAGGCCCTCCCACAGCTTGAGCGCGTGCTCGTAGATGCCCGCCGACTCGTCCCAGAGGTAGTTCGAGCGGATCAGGGTGGTGTTGCGGGCCATGTTGCCGCCCGCGAGCCAGCCCTTCTCGAGCACCGCGACGTTGGTGATGCCGTGGTTCTTCGCGAGGTAGTGCGCGGTCGCGAGGCCGTGGCCGCCGCCGCCCACGACGACGACGTCGTAGACCTTCTTGGGCTCGGCGTCGTCCCAGAGGTGGTCGGGGTGCTCGGGCAGGTGGGCGCCCGGGGGGATCGGTGCGGTCGTCATGCCTGCAGCTCCGGGTAGAGGGGGTGGCGGGCGGCGAGGGCGGCGACACGCTCGGCGAGCGCGTCCAGCTCGGTGTCGGTGACCTGCGGGCGCAGGGCCCGGGCGATCACGTCGGCGACGACCACGAAGTCGTCGGCGTCGAAGCCGCGCGCGGCGAGCGCGGCCGTGCCGATGCGGACGCCGGAGCTGACCATCGGCGGGCGGGGGTCGAACGGGACCGCGTTGCGGTTGACCGTGATGCCGACCCGGTGCAGGCGGTCCTCGGCCTGCTTGCCGTCGAGCTCGGAGTCGCGCAGGTCGACCAGGACCAGGTGGACGTCGGTGCCGCCGGAGACGACGCCGACGCCGCGCTCCGCGAGCAGCCGGTCGGCCAGGAGGCGCGCGCCTTCCAGCGTGCGCTCCTGGCGCTCGCGGAACTCGGGCTCGCCCGCGAGCTTGAACGCCACGGCCTTGGCGGCGATGACGTGCTCGAGCGGGCCACCCTGCTGACCGGGGAAGACGCTGGAGTTGAACTTCTTCGCCAGGGCCTTGTCGGCGGAGAGGATGACCCCGCCCCGCGGCCCGCCGAGGGTCTTGTGGGTGGTCGAGGTGACGACGTGCGCGTGCGGCACCGGCGACGGGTGCAGGCCCGCGGCGACGAGGCCGGCGAAGTGCGCCATGTCGACCATGAACCAGGCGCCGACCTCGTCGGCGATCCGGCGGAACTCCGCGAAGTCCTGCCGGCGCGGGTACGCCGACCAGCCGGCGATGATCAGCTTCGGGCGACGTTCGTGGGCGAGCGCCTCGACCTCGGCCATGTCGACGCGGTGGTCGTCGGCGCGGACGTGGTAGGCCGCGACGTCGTAGAGGCGCCCGGAGAAGTTGAGGTGCATGCCGTGGGTGAGGTGGCCCCCGTGCGCCAGCGCGAGGCCGAGGATCGTGTCGCCGGGCTCGAGCAGCGCGGCCATGACCGCGGCGTTCGCCTGCGCGCCCGAGTGCGGCTGGACGTTCGCGAACTCGGCGCCGAACAGGGCCTTGAGCCGGTCGATGGCGAGCTGCTCGACGACGTCGACGTGCTCGCAGCCGCCGTAGTAGCGCCGGCCCGGGTAGCCCTCGGCGTACTTGTTGGTCAGGACCGAGCCCTGGGCCTCCATCACCGCGAGCGGCGCGAAGTTCTCGCTCGCGATCATCTCGAGGGTGCCGTGCTGGCGGCGCAGCTCGCGCTCGACGGCGGCGGCGACCTCAGGGTCGGCCTGCGCGAGCGACCGGTCGAGCACCGGGACGGTGCGACCCTCGGGAGCGACAGTGATCGACATTCGCGATCCTCATCGTAGCCAACTGATATATCTGACAGCGATGACTGTAGACAGCGACGCCGAGCAGGGTCAACACTTGTGCGGGCCGGAAACACCGAGGGAGGTCGCGGGATGCACGAGGGCACGGCGGGCGTCGACGAGTGGACGGCCGGGTTCGAGATGGGACGTCTGGATCAGCAGCTCGCGGCGCTGATCCTGCGCGACCGGCCGGTGGGCCTGACGATCCGCAGCGTCAACCGCACGCAGGCCGCGGCCATCGCGCGACGGCACGGGTACGAGCTGCGCCTGCGCCCGGTCGAGGAGCCGGGACGCGAGTGGGCGGTGTTCTCACCGATGTTCTCGCCGGTGTAGGGAGCGGAGCAGGAAGCCGTCGCTCGTCGCTCGCCATGTCGATCTCTCGACGGTGTCACCAGGGTCGTCATCTCGAGAGCCCTGACGGCTCCCCGGAGAGATCGAGATGGAGAGGTCAGTCGTCGGGCGTCACGAACAGGGCGCCCATCGAGGTCTCGCCTGCCGAGCCGCCGGAGAGTGGGTGGCCGATGACCAGCTCCGTGCCCGTCACGACGAGCAGGGCGAACAGGAAGATGCCGACCGCCACGGCGACGTGGCGGGCCAAGCCGGGCGACGCCGATCGCTCGTGTCTGGTCACGGAGAGATAACGAGCCCTCCGGTCGAGCGATACGGCTGGGACCCGCTCACACTCCCGTCGTCGAGCCCGGGCGCACGATCATCAGCACCGCCACCACGGCCCAGAGCAGGTTGAACACGCCGGTGGCGGCGGCGAGCCGGCCCGTCGACGCGACGAGCACGTCGCGCGGGCCGACGCCCTCCAGCAGCGCCCGCTGGCGCGGCAGGACCACGCCCGCCAGCACCCCCGCCGCCGCGAGCGTGAGCACGATCGACACGAGCACCCACCCCTCCATGAGCACGCCCATCGACGCCGCGGTGGCCAGCCCGAACACCGGGACGGCGACGCCGACGACCGCGTAGGTCCGGCAGATCCGCGCGAGCACCGGGAGCCGGGACGCCGCCCCGGGGTCGTCGTTCAGCGCCTGGCGCGCCTCGGGCGGGAACATGCTCGCCGCGACGCAGACCGGGCCGATCGCCACGATCGCCGCGAGGACGTGGACCGCGAGCAGGACCGCGTTCACGGGGCGCCCGCGGCGACCCCGACCGGACGCCACACCGTGCCCCGCCGCTCGTGGCGCATGACGCCCTCCACGGCGTGGGCGACCTGCGGGCCGACCTCGCGCTCGAGCAGGTAGAGCGCCATGTCGATGCCGGACGTGACGTTGCCGGCGCTGACCAGGTCGCCGTCGTCGACGACCCGCGCCGCCACCGGGCGCGCGGCGGTGCCGGCGAGGTCCTCGCCGCGGCCGTGGGTGACCAGCGGCCGGTCGTCGGCGAGCCCGGCGTGGGCGATGATCAGCGACCCGCCGCAGACGGTCGCGACGACGGTCTCCGCGCGCTCCACGGCCGTGCGCAGCGCCGGGGCCAGCGGGCCCGACCCCGCGCGCCCGAGCAGCGACGCCACGCTCCCCTCCACCGTGGGGTCCAGCGACAGCGAGCCCGCCGCGCCGGGCACGACCACGAGGTCGGCGAGGGCGGGGTCGAGCACCGCGGTCGCGGTCAGCGACACCGCGGGGATGCCGCTCGGCACCTCGCACGGCCCCTCGGCGCTGACGAGCTCGACGGTCACCGCACCGCCCGAGAAGCCGCCGCCGGCGTGGAAGACCTCGTACGGCCCCAGGACGTCGAGGGGATCGAAGCCGTCGAACAGCACGATCTGCACGTGCACGTCCGCCTCCTTGGTTTCAGTCTGTCTGTAACTTCTTACAGTGGGACTGTAACCCCACGCGAGGAGGTGTCGCCATGAGCACCGGGCCGCGGCCCGCCAGTGCCGCCTTCCTGCTGATGGCGCTCGGGCGCCGGGTGCGCGAGGAGGTCGAGGGCGCGCTCAAGGACGAGGGCATCGCGATGCGCCACCTGTCGGCGCTCGGCCACCTCGCCCCGCACCCCGGCCTCTCCTACAGCGAGCTGGCCCGCCGCGCCGGGGTGACGCCGCAGAGCATGCAGTCCACGCTCGCCGCCCTCGAGGCGCGCGGCGCCGTCGCCCGCGACACCGACCCGGGCCGCGGGCGCACCGCCGAGCTGCACGTCACGACGGAGGGCGCGCGCCTGCGGCGGGTCGGGACGGACATCATCACCGGCATCGACGAGCGCCTGCGCGCCCGGCTGGACGACGCGACGTACGGCACGCTGACCGAGGCGCTGTCCACCCTGTTCCGCGAGGACCCATGATCCGCACCGTCGCGCGCGTCCTGCTCGGGCTCTTCCTGCTCGCGGCCGGCACGACCCACCTCACCGTCGCCCGCGAGGCGTTCCGCGCCCAGGTGCCGTCGTGGTTCCCCGCCGACGCCGACGCGGTGGTCGTCGTGTCGGGCGTGGTGGAGATCGTGCTCGGCCTGGCCCTGCTCGTGCTGGTGCGCCGGCGCGCCGTCGTCGGGCTGGTCGTGGCGGCGTTCTTCGTCGCGATCTTCCCGGGCAACGTCGCGCAGTTCGTGGAGGGACGGTCGGCGTTCGGCCTGGACACCGACACGGCCCGTGGCGTGCGCCTGCTGTTCCAGCCGCTGCTCGTCGTGTGGGCGCTGTGGTGCACCGGCGCGTGGGCGTGGCTGCGCGAGCGGCGGCGCGTCGCGAGCTAGGGAGCGCCGACGATCCGGAGCGCGAACCCGCTGTACTGGTCGGCCACGGCGTCGGCGGTCAGCGCCCCCTGCGGGGAGAACCACCGCGCGACGCTCACGCACATCTCCCGGATCGCGAAGGACGCGAGCGCCGGGGACTCGACGTGGAACGCGCCGGCCGCGACGCCGTCGGCGATGACGGCGCGCAGCGCGTGCTCGTGCTCGCGGCGGCGGGCCTGCATCTCGCCGAAGGCGGGCTCGGCGAGGCTGCCGGTGTCGCGGTTGACCACCAGCGCCTCGCGGCGGTGCGTGGCGTGGCGGTGCACGTAGACCCGCGCGGCCTTCCGGAGCTGCTCGGCGGGCGGATCGGCGGGGTCGACGACCCGGTGGAAGTCGGCGAGCACCGCGGCGGTGGTGCGGTCGACGATCGTGCGCAGCAGGTCGTGCTTCGAGCCCATGTGGTTGTAGAGGCTGGGGGTCCGGACCTGCAGGGCCTCGGCGATCTCGCTGAGCGCCGTGCCGTGGTAGCCGCGCTCCGCGAAGAGGGTGAGGGCGGCGTCGAGGACGACCTCCGGGTTCAGCGCCAGCCGCGTGCTCACGCGGGACATCGTGCCACGACGAACGAGCGTTAGTGAGCCTTGTGTGGCGGCGACGACGCTCGCTACGGTCGACTAACGAGCGTTCATCAGCCCAGGAGGCGCGGTGCTGCGTACCGAGGTGATCCGACCCGTCCACGAGCTGCTCGACGCCCACGCCGCCGCGCGGCCCGGGGACGTCGCGTTCGCCGACGACGTGCGCGCGGTGACGTGGTCGGAGCTCGCGACGACCACCCGCAGGCTCGCCGGGCACCTCGCCGCGCTCGATGTGGGTCCCGGCGACCGCGTCGCGATGGTGATGGGGAACGCGGTCGAGGTGGCCGAGACCTACCTCGCGGTCCCCCGGGCCGGCGCGGTCGCGGTGTGCCTCAACCCGGACGCCGCGCCGGCGGAGCTCGAGTACATGCTCGCCGACTCCGGCGCCCGCGTCGTGGTCACCGACGAGGCCCACGCCGGCCTGGTCGAGGGCACCGGCGCCTCCGTGGTGCTCGCCGGCGGCAGCCGACCGGGCTGGTCGTCCTACGCCGACCTGATCGCCACCGAGCCCCCGGTCGCCGCGCCCGACCCCGCCGACCTGGATGTCACCGCGTTCATGCTCTACACGTCGGGCACCACCGGGCGACCCAAGGGCGTGGAACTGAGCCTGCGCAGCTGCCTGTGGGTGGTCGCGGCGTGCTGGGCGCCGATCGTCGGCCTCGGCTCGGACGACGTCGTGCTCTCGGCGCTGCCGCTGTTCCACTCCTATGCGCTGGACCTGTGCGTGCTCGGCGTGGTCGCGACCGGGGCGGGCGAGCGCATCCTGCCCCGCTTCTCCCCCACCCGGATCCTGGAGATGCTCGGCGGCGAGCAGCGCTACACCGTCCTGCCCGGCGTCCCCACCGGCTTCTCCTACCTGCTCCAGGCCGCCGGCGACCGGCCCCCGGCCCACCGCCTGCGCCTGGCGATCTCGGCGGGCGCGATCCTGCCCGCGGCCGTCGACGAGGCGTTCGAGCAGGCGTTCGGGGTCCAGCTGCTCGACGGCTACGGGATCACCGAGACCTCGACGATGGTCACCATGAACTGGCCGCACGGCGCGCGGCCCTACGGATCGTGCGGGCTGCCGCTGCCCGGTCTCGCGGTCCGCCTCGTCGATCCCGCGACGGGCACCGACGCGCCGCCCGGCGGCGAGGGCGAGCTGTGGGTGCGCGGCCCGAACGTCATGCGCGGCTACTGGGGCCGGCCCGAGCAGACGGCGAGCGTGCTCGTCGACGGCTGGTACCGCACCGGCGACCTCGCCCGCGCCGACGCCCACGGCTACCTCACGATCAGCGGGCGCACCAAGGAGATGATCATCCGCGGCGGCGAGAACATCTACCCCGCCGAGATCGAGAACGTGCTCCTGACCGCGAACGGGGTGGCCGACGCCGCCGTCGTCGGCCGCGCGCACCCCGACCTGGGCGAGGAACCGGTGGCCTTCGTCGTCGGCGACGCCGACCTCGACGCGCTCGCGGCGCACTGCCGGGAGCGGCTCACGTGGTTCAAGGTGCCGGCGGACTTCCGGGTCGTCGACGTCATCCCGCGCACCGGCTCCGGGAAGATCAAGCGCTTCGAGCTGGTGCGACAGCTGGACGAGGTGACGGCGTGAAGGTCGGCGACCTCGAGATCCTCCCGGTGATCGACGGGACCGGGCGGGAGCAGGCGCGCGAGGTGCTCACCGCCCCCGGCGACGACCGGTGGGCCTGTCACCCCGAGCACCTCGACGCCGACGGGAACCTCGAGCTGACCCTCGGCGGCTTCCTCGTGCGCACCGGCGACCGCGTGGTCCTCGTCGACGCCGGGGTCGGCCGCATCCGCAACGACCACTACGCCGGCGGCGGCTTCCTCGACGCCCTCGCCGCGCTCGGCGTCACGCCCGACCAGGTCACCGACGTCGTGTTCACCCACCTGCACTTCGACCACGTCGGCTGGGCCACGAGCAGGGGCGAGGTGGTCTTCGACCGCGCCACCTACCGCGTGCACGAGGCCGACTGGGTGCACTTCGTCGAGGCGGCCGACGCCGACCCCGGCGCGGTGCGCAAGCTCGCGCCGCTGCGCGAGCGCCTCGAGACCTTCGACGCCGAGCACACCGTCGTCCCCGGCCTCGACGCCCGCCCCACACCGGGCCACACGCCGGGCTCGACCACCTACGTCGTCTCCGGCCGCGGGCAGCGCGCCCTGCTGATCGGGGACGTCGCGCACTCCGTGGTGGAGCTCGAGGAGCCGGACTGGCAGGCCACCTTCGACGTCGACCCCCTCGCCGCGCAGGCGATGCGCCGCCGCCTCGCCGACGAGGTCGCCGACACCGACGACCTCGTCGTGCCCGCCCACCTGCCCGGTCTCGCGTGGGGCCGGATCGTCACGTTCGGCGAGACGCGCCGGTTCGTCGCCGTCTAGGGAGAACGCATGGATCTGCAGCTCGCCGGCACCACCGTGCTCGTCACGGGCGCCGGTCAGGGCCTCGGCCGCGCGATCGGCGAGGCCTTCGCCGCCGAGGGCGCCCAGGTGGCCTTCGGCTACAACACCTCGTCCGCGGGCGCCGAGGAGGCCGCCGAGGCCGCGCGCGCCGCCGGCGTCAAGGCGATCGCGGTCGCTGTCGACACCCGCGACGACGAGGCGGTCGCCCGCGCGGTCACGGCCGTCGAGTCGGAGCTCGGGCCGATCGGCGTACTCGTTAACAACGCCGCGGTCACCAGCCGCGGCCGCTTCCTCGAGCGCTCCGCCGACGAGTTCGCCGCCGAGATCGACGTGACGGTGACCGGCACCGTGCGCATCTCGCACGCCGTCGCGCGACGCATGGCCGAGCACGGCGGCGGCGCGATCGTCTCGCTCATGGGCGACTCGGGACGGGTGGGCGAGTCGGGCCTCACCGTCACCGCGACCGCCCGCAGCTCGACGCTCGGGCTGACGAAGTCGCTGGCCAAGGAGCTCGCCCGCCACGGCATCCGCGCGAACGCCGTGTCGATCGGCCTGGTGCAGACCGACCGGTTCTCCGACCACGCCGGCGGCACCGACGACGAGCGCCTGAAGAAGATCACCGCGCTGTACCCGCTGCGGCGCCTCGGACGCCCGGAGGACGTCACGCCGACGATCCTGCTGCTCGCCTCCCCCTGCTCGTCGTGGACCACCGGCCAGGTCGTGTCGGTCAACGGCGGCTTCGCGATGCCGTGACCGGTGACATGACTCCTACCGACGAGCACGCCCCCGCCAGCGGCACCCCCGTGCGCCGCAAGGAGGACGCGCGCCTGCTCACCGGGCGCGGGCGCTTCGTGTCCGACCTCGCCCTGCCGCGGATGCGGCACGTCGCCTTCGTGCGCAGCCCCGTCGCGCACGGACGGATCACCGGGGTCGACACCGCCGGGGCGCTCGAGGTCGAGGGCGTGTCCGCGGTCTTCACCGGCGAGCACCCGGCGATCGCGCCGGTCGCGCTGCGCGCGCAGTCCGGCCTGCCCGGCTACGTCGAGACCGACCAGCCGCCGCTCGCCCGGGGAAAGGTCCGCTTCGCCGGGGAGGCCGTCGCCGCCGTCGTCGCCGACGACCGCTACCTCGCCGAGGACGGCGCCGAGGCCGTGGTCGTCGACTACGAGCCGCTGACCCCGACGGTCTGCGCGTGGGCGGAGCCGGAGCACCCGGTGCACGAGGAAGCGCCCGACAACGTCCTGCTCTCCCGAACCTTCCGCGCGGGCGACGTCGACGCCGCGCTCGACGGGGCGGCCGTCGTCGTCGACCGGGAGCTGACCACCAACCGCCACGGCGGCAACCCCATCGAGTGCCGCGCCGGGGTCGCCCGGTACGAGGCGGCCGATCGGAAGCTGACGTTCTGGTCGGGCACCCAAGTGCCCTGGATCGTGCGGACCCAGCTCGCGGAGCTGCTCGACCTGCCCGAGGGCAACATCCGCGTCATCGCCCCCGACGTCGGCGGCGGGTTCGGGGTGAAGGCCGTGCTCTACCCCGAGGACGTCGCCCTGTGCCTCATGGCCATGGCGATGCCCGGCACGCCGCTGAAGTGGGTCGAGGACCGGGTCGAGCATCTGCTCGCGGCCACCCACGCCCGCGACCACCGCTACGTGCTGCGCGCGGGCTTCGCCGCCGACGGGGAGCTGCTCGCGGTGAAGGCCGACGTCTGGTGCAACACCGGCGCGTACTCCGTCTACCCGTGGACCGCGGGCATCGAGCCGCTCATGGCCGGCGGCCTGCTCACCGGCCCCTACAAGCTCACGGACTACGAGTGCACCGTGCGCGGCGTCGCCACCAACACCAGCCCGTCCGGCCCGTACCGCGGCGTCGCGCGCCCCTCGACGGTGTTCGCGATGGAGGCGCTGATGGACTCCGGCGCCCGCGCGCTCGGGTTGGACCCGATCGCCCTGCGCCGCCGCAACCTCATCCTCCCCGCCGACATCCCGTACAAGATGCCGTCCCGGTTGGTCGACGACTCCGGCGCCTACGAGGCCTGCCTGGACAAGGCGGTCGCGACGTTCGACCTCGACCGCTGGCGGGCCGAGCAGTCACGGCGACGCACGGAGGGCGGGCGCCCGATCGGCATCGGCGTCGGTGTCTACAACGAGCTCACCGGTCTGGGCCGCGCCGCGTCCGCCGGGCCCCGCATGGCGTTCCGGACCGGCCACGACGCGTGCACCGTGCGGATCAACCCCGACGGCGCGGTCACCGTGTTCTCCGGCGTGACCTCCCAGGGCCAGGGCCTCGAGACGACGATGGCGCAGGTCGTCGCCGACGCCCTCGGGGTCGACTACGGCGACGTCGAGGTACGCTACGGCGACACCGACGAGTCGTTGTGGGGCTTCGGCGCCTTCTCCTCGCGCCAGGCCGTGATCAGCGGCGGCGCCGCCCACCTCGCGGGCGAGCACGTGCGCGGCCGGGCGCTCGCCCTCGCCGCGGCGCTCAAGGAGGCGCCCGTCGAGGACCTCGACCTTCGCGGCGGGGAGGTCTACATGGCCGGGCAGGAGAAGCCGATCATCTCGCTGGCCGAGGTCGCGCGGGTCGCCTACCTGCAGTCCGACCGCCTGCCCGAGGGCTTCGAGCCGGGTCTCGAGGGGACGAAGTTCTACGACCCGATCCGCGGGGCGTTCGCCGCGGGCGCCCAGATCGCCGCGCTCGAGTTCGACCCGGCCACCGGCGAGATCGGCATCCTCGACTGGGTGTGCGTCGAGGACGCCGGCCGGATCGTCCACCCCGTGATCGTCGACGGGCAGATCGCCGGCTCGATCGCGCAGGGCATCGGCGGCGCGATGTACGAGCACCTGGTCTACGACGAGGACGGCAACCTCTCGACCGGCACCCTGCTCGACTACCTCATGCCCACGGCCGGGGAGATCCCCGAGCTGCGGATCGGCCACGTGAGCACCCCGGGGAAGAACCCGACGGGCGTCCGCGGCGTCGGCGAGGGCGGCACGCTCGCGCCGAACGCCGTGGTGGCCGGGGCGCTCGCCGACGCCCTCGGCGTCGAGGTCGACGACCTGCCCGTCACCCCCGCCCGGGTCTGGGAGCTGGTGAACCCGTGAAGTGCCCTCCGTTCTCCTACCACCGCGCGACGAGCGTCGACGACGCCGTGGCGGCGCTGGCGGCCGCCGGCGGCGAGGGGAAGATCCTCGCCGGCGGCCAGAGCCTGGTCCCGGTCCTCGCGCTGCGCCTGGCGCGGCCCGACGTGATCGTCGACGTCGACCGCGTCCCCGGCCTCGACGGCCTCGAGCTGCGCGACGGGGTGCTGCACGCGGGCGCGCTGGTCCGCCACCTCGCGCTCGCCGGCCAGGCCCTGCACCCGCTCGCCGCCGAGGCCGCCCGCTGGATCGGGCACACCGCCATCCGCAGCCGCGGCACGCTGGCCGGCAGCCTCGCGCACGCCGACCCGGCCGCCGAGCTGCCCGCGGTGCTGCGGGCCTGCGACGGCGCGGTGCACGTCGCCGGGCCGTCCGGCACGCGCCGGATCGGCGCCGACGACCTGTTCGTCGGCGCGCTGCAGAGCGCCCTCGAGGACACCGAGATGATCACCGGGGTCGAGCTGCCGGTGCCCGACGCCTGGGGCTTCGCCGAGTTCGCCCGCCGCCACGGCGACTTCGCCGTCGTCTCGGTCGCCGCCGCCCGCTTCGGCGACCGGCTGCGCGTGGTCGTCGGCGGCGTCGCCGGCGTGCCTCACCTCGTCGACGCCGGCGACCTCGCCACCGTCGACGGGGAGATCTCCGAGGACCGCGTCGCCATCCTCGCCGCGGCCGCCGCCGACGACGTCGACCCGGCCGACGACCTCCACGGCAGCGCCCGCTACCGCCGCGCGCTCACCGAGCAGATGACCGCCCGGGCGCTCGAGCAGCTCACCACCACCGTCCGGGAGCCCGCATGAAGATCACCCTCACGGTCAACGGCGAGCGGCACCGCGTCGACGTCGAGCCCCGCCGCACGTTGTCCGACGCCCTGCGCGAGGACCTCGGCCTCACCGGCACCCACGTCGGCTGCGAGCACGGGGTGTGCGGCGCCTGCACGGTGATCGTCGACGGCCTCCCGGCCCGCGCGTGCCTGATGCTCGCCGTGCAGGCCGACGGCGGCTCCGTCGACACGGTCGAGGGCCTCGCCGACGACGACGGCACCCTGCACCCGCTGCAGGAGGCGTTCTCGCGCTGCCACGGCCTGCAGTGCGGCGCCTGCACCCCCGGGATGCTCATGACCGCCGCCCACCTGCTGGACACCGAGCCCGACCCCGACCGCGCCACGATCCGCGCCGAGATGTCGGGGAACATCTGCCGCTGCACCGGCTACCTGGGCATCGTCGACGCCGTCGCCGACGCCGCCGCGCACCGGCGCGCCCGGCCGGAGGAGGCGTCATGACCACCACCACCGCCACGGTCTTCGACCGGGACGCCGCGCTGCTCTCGGAGCACCTCGGCGCGCTCGACGACGAGCTCGCGCAGCTCCCGGCCCGTCCCGTCCGGGGCCCGGAGCAGCAGGAGCAGGCCACGGCGGTCCTCGAGCGGGGCCGGGCCGCGCGCGAGCGCTTCCTCGACCAGCACCTCGGGGCGGTCTACGACGCCCTCACCGAGGGTGGCACCCGGACGCTGCGCGCCGCCGAGCTCACCTACGCCGCCGCCGACCTCGTGCCGGGCCTGACCCCGACCCGCGAGCGGATCGCCGCCGAGCGCCGGCACGCGCAGAAGGACAAGGAGGGGTGGGAGGTCGACCAGGGCATCTTCCTGTCCCGCGTCCTCGACGACCCGCGCACCGGTCACCACCTCCTGCACGCCATGGCGCAGCCGCGCCGCGAGGCCCTCGACCTGCTGGGCGAGTTCCGGCGGACCGGCCGGGTCGACCTCGGCACCTGCCGCCTCGAGCGGCACGGCCCGGTCGGCCACCTGACGATCGCCCACCAGAAGTACCTCAACGCCGAGGACGACGAGTCGACCGCCGCGATGGAGACCGCCACCGACCTGGTGCTGCTCGACGAGCAGATCGAGGTCGGCGTGCTGCGCGGCGCCGAGGCGGAGCACCCCCGCTACGCCGGCCGCCGCGTCTTCGACACCGGGGTCAACCTCACCCGGCTCTACCACGGCGAGGTCTCGCTGATCGAGTTCTTCGTCGAGCGCGAGCTCGGCCTGATCACCAAGTGGTACCGCGGGCACTCCCTGGGCTCCGGCGAGGTCAGCATCGTCGAGCGGCGCCACGAGAAGCCGTGGATCGCCGCGGTCGACTCGTTCGCGATCGGCGGTGGCTGCCAGTTCCTGCTGGTCATGGACCGGGTGATCGCCCGCTCCGGCGCCTACGTCAACCTCCCGGCGCGCCGCGAGGGCTTCCTGCCCGGCTGCGGGAACATGCGCCTGCCCCGGTTCGTCGGGGAGAAGGTCGCCCGGCAGGGGATCTTCTTCAACCGCGACATCTACGTCGACTCCCCCGAGGGGCGCCTGATCGTCGACGACCTCGCCGTCGACGAGGCCGGGATACAGGCCGCGATCGACGACGCCGTCGACGCCCTGACCGCGACCGGGCCGGTGGGCGTGAACGCCAACCGCACCCAGATGCGCGTCGGCGTCGAACCGCTCGAGACCTTCCGCCACTACATGGCCAACCTCGCCATCGGGCAGGCTCGCTGCATGTACTCGCCGGCGATCATCCGCAACCTCGAACTGGCGTGGGACCCGAAGCGCCGCGGCGGGGTGAAGTGACGGCCGTGCTCACCCCCGACGGGGTCGAGCTCGCGGTGCAGGTGCACGGGCCCGACGACGGCAAGCCCCCGATCCTCTTCGTCCACGAGTTCGGCGGCGACCACCGCTCTTGGGCGCCGCAGGTCGCGCACTTCGCCGCCCGCCGGCGCTGCGTCACCTACGACGCGCGCGGCTACCCGCCCTCGGCCGTCCCGACCGACCCCGCGGCGTACTCGCAGGACCACGCCGTCGCCGACGCCGTGGCGGTGCTCGACGGCCTCGGGATCGACCGCGCCGTCGTCGTCGGGAACTCGATGGGCGGGTTCGCGACCCTGCACCTCGGGCTGCGCCACCCCGACCGCTGCGTCGCCCTCGTGGTCGCGGGCTGCGGCTACGGCGCGCACCCCGACCACACCGAGGCCTTCCGCGCCGACGCGCTCGCCCTCGCCGACGCCTACGAGCGCGAGGGCAGCGCCGCCGTCGCCGCCGACTACGGCAACCGTCCCTCCCGCCGGCCCCTGCGGGACCGCGACCCCGCCGCCCACGACGAGCACCTGCGGGTCCTCGCCGAGCACGACCCGGTCGGCGCGGCGCTGACGATGCGCGGCGTCCAGGCGTCGCGCCCCTCGCTCTACGCCCTGCGCGACGAGCTCGCGACCCTGGCCGTGCCGATCCTGCTCGTCGTCGGCGACACCGACCGCGACGCCCTCGACGCGAACCTCATGCTCGCCGCGACGCTGCCCGACGCCGGGCTGGCGGTGCTCCCCCGCACCGGGCACCTCACCAACCTCGAGCTGCCCGACGTGTTCAACCGGCTCGTCGAGGACCTGCTCGCCTGATCACGTCTCCGCGGCGGCCGCGAGCCGGTCGAGCGAGCCCATCAGGCGCTCGGTGGTGGTGTTGCGCGCGCGCTCGAAGCGGTGCTCGTCCACGAGACCCGTCCAGTCGTAGGTGTGGCGGACCGCGGTCCGGTCACCGCTCAGCGGCTGGAGCTCCCAGCGCCAGAGGTGCCCGGGCGGCGGCGTGCGGCCGGGGTCGGACGGCGTCCAGGCGAGCAGGCGGCCCTCCTCGAACGCGACGACGTGGTTCTCGCGCTCCTCGCCCATGGTCAGCCGCATGACGAAGACGTCGCCGACGGCGCGGACACGCTGGCCGCCGGCCGCCTCGGCGAGGTTGGCGTTGCCGTCCCAGGCGGGCTGGCGGGCCGGGTCGGCGATCAGCTCGAACACCGTCGACGCCGGTGCGCCGATCACCCGCGCGGCCGTGACGACCTTCGGCGCCTCGTACAGGGCCGCGAGGCGCTCGGCGACCCCGCGGACGGTCTCGCCGTACGGGTCGTCGCCGAGCACGCCCAGCACCTCCTGCCCGCGGGCGAGGTGCTCGCGGGCCCGGGCGTCGTCGCCGACCCGCCGGTAGTCGTCGGCGAGGCCGAGCAGCAGCGACGGGTAGAAGCTCGCGACGGTGAGCCCCGCGTGGAACGCCGCCAGCCGCTCGTCGGTGACCTCGTCGGCGGCCTCCAGCGCCCGGAGGTCCCACGCCAGCTCCTGCTCGACGTCGGGCTCGGCGTCGGCGGCGAAGTGCGCGACCACGCAGCGGTGGAAGGCGTCGTCCTCCGCGACGGCGGCGCGCCACAGCTTGGCGAACGCGGCCCGCGCCCCGTCCACGTCGCCGGCGCGGGACAGCTCGCCCGCCGCGCCGATGTGCGTCATCACGGGGTCGCTGGAGGGCTGGCTCACGCCCCGCACGGTAGGCCCTCGCTCAGAACCCCTGCCCCGGGATCCAGTTCGTGCCCGCCAGCGGCACGCGGGCCATGGCGGCGGCCTCGATGGTGAGGGCGACGAGGTCCTCGGGCTCGAGGTGCAGGACATGCGCCTTCCCGCAGGCCCGCGCCAGGGTCTGCGCCTCCATGGTCAGCACCCGCAGGTAGTTCGCCACCCGCCGGCCGCCCTCGACCGGGTCGAGGCGGGCGGAGAGCTCGGGGTCCTGGGTGGTGATCCCGGCCGGGTCGCGCCCGTCCTGGAAGTCGTCGTAGTACCCGGCCGCCGACCCGATGGCCTCGTACTCCTCGGCGTACTGCGGGTCGTTGTCCCCCAGCGCGACCAGCGCCGCGGTACCGATCGCGACCGCGTCGGCGCCCAGGGCCATGGCCTTGGCGACGTCGGCGCCGGTGCGGATGCCCCCGGAGACGATGAGCTGGACCTTGCGGTGCACCCCGAGCTCCTGCAGCGCCTGCACCGCCTGGGGGATGGCGGCGAGGGTGGGGATGCCGACGTGCTCGATGAACACCTCCTGGGTGGCCGCGGTGCCGCCCTGCATCCCGTCGACCACGACGACGTCGGCGCCCGCGGCGACGGCGAGCTTGACGTCGTAGTAGGTGCGGGTGGCGCCGACCTTGACGTAGACCGGCTTCTCCCAGTCGGTGATCTCGCGCAGTTCACCGATCTTGATGGCGAGGTCGTCGGGGCCGGTCCAGTCGGGGTGGCGGCACGCAGAGCGCTGGTCGATCCCGGGCGGGAGGGTGCGCATCTCGGCGACCCGGTCGGAGATCTTCTGGCCGAGCAGCATCCCGCCGCCGCCGGGCTTCGCGCCCTGCCCGAGCACGACCTCGATCGCGTCCGCGGCCCGCAGGTGGTCGGGGTTCATCCCGTAGCGGCTGGGGAGCAGCTGGTAGACCAGCGTCTTCGACTCGCCGCGCTCCTCGTCGGTCATCCCGCCGTCGCCGGTGGTCGTGGAGGTCCCGACCTCCGACGCCCCGCGCCCCAGCGCCTCCTTGGCCTGCGCCGACAGCGCCCCGAAGCTCATCCCCGCGATCGTCACCGGGATGTCGAGGTGCAGCGGCCGCGTCGCGTGCCGGTTGCCCAGCACCACGTCGGTGTCGCAGCGCTCGCGGTAGCCCTCCAGCGGGTAGCGCGACATCGACGCCCCCAGGAACAGCAGGTCGTCGAAGTGCGGGACGGCGCGCTTGGCGCCCCACCCGCGGATGTCGTAGACGCCGGTGCGCGCGGCGTGCTGGATCGCGGCGATGCTCGCGCGGTCGAACGTCGCCGACTCCCGCAGCCCCCGCTCCGAGGGATCCTTCATCGAGTAGCTATCCCCTCAATAACTGGCGCTGTGCTCGCTGGTGAAGTGGTACAGCGTCCGACCCGAGCCGTAGCGGCGGAACTCGTCGACGGAGTGGTCGAGGCCGGCCGCCGCGAGCAGCTCCGCGAGCTCGGCGCGGTGCTCGTCGCGCATCTCCTTCTCGACGCAGTCCGCGCCCAGCGTCCCGACGGTGCCGCGCACGTAGATCCGCGCCTCGTAGATCGAGTCGCCGAGCCCGTCACCGACGTCACCGCACACCACCAGGCGCCCGGCCTGGGCCATGAACGCGCCCATCGCGCCGATGTCCCCGCCGACGACGATGTCGATCCCCTTCATCGAGATGCCGCAGCGCATCGACGCGCGCCCCTCGATGACCAGCAGCCCGCCGCGACCCGTCGCCCCGGCCGCCTGCGACGCGTCCCCGCGCACGCGCACCGACCCCGACATCATGTTCTCCGCGACGCCGTTGCCCGCCGAGCCGTCGACGACGACCCGCCCGCGCTGGTTCATCCCGGCGCAGAAGTAGCCCGCGTTCCCGCGGACGTGCACGTCGATCTCGTGGGCGATGCCGGCGCCGATGGAGTGCGCGCCCAGCGGGTTGAGCACCTCGTACGCCGCCGCGGTCGGCGCGTGCAGCTCCGCGTTGAGCGCCCGGACCCCCGACTCCCGCAGATCGACGGTGACCGGGCTCGGCGCCCGCTCCTCCGCCTCCGACCGGCTCAGCGCTGCCATGTGTAGACCTTTCCGGGGTCGGGCTCCCAGACGCGGGCCTCACCGATGCCCGGGAGGTCGGCGAGCGCCCGGAACTCCGAGGCCATCGCCACCCACCGCGGGTGCTCGGCGATCACGGCCGGCTTGCAGGCGATCTCGTCGCGGACCACGGCGAACCCCTCCTCGCTGGTGACGAGCAGGGTGTAGAAGCCGTCGAAGGTCTCGCCCAGCCGCAGCAGCGCCTTCTCGAGGTCGTCGCCCTCGGCGAGGCACGCGGCCACGAACCGGGCGCCGACCTCGGAGTCGTTCTCGGAGTCGAAGCTGACGCCCGCGCGCTGGAGGTCGCGGCGCACCGTGGCGTGGTTGGAGAACGACCCGTTGTGGACCAGGCACTGGTTCGGGCCGACCGAGTAGGGGTGGCAGCCCTCGGGGATGATCGCGGACTCGGTGGCCATGCGCGTGTGCGCGAGCCCCTGCCAGCCGGTGACCTCGCGCAGCCCGTAGGTGACGGCGAGGTCCGACGGGTGCCCGACGCCCTTGTAGACGACGAGGTCGTCGCCCCGCCCGACCACCAGCGCGTCGGGGGCCGCCGCGGCGACCGCGGCCGTCAGCGCCTCCGCCGCCACCGGCGCCGCCAGCACCGTGGTGTCGCCGGTGCGCGTGGCCGTGACGGACGGCCGGTTCGGCAGCAGGGCTCCCACGGCCACGTCGAGGTCACCGGGCGCGTGCAGCACCGACACGGCGCTCTGGCCGGGCGGGTTGCGCTGCTCGTCGCCGTAGACCGCGACCCCCACCGAGTCGGGCCCGCGTTCGGAGACACCGCAGAGCATGTCGTCGAGGAGCGAGCCGAGCATCGGGTGGAGCTCGGGATCGCGGAGGTGCAGACCGATGATGCCGCACATGGGACTCAGCCTTCCTACGTCGGGAGAGGACCGGGTCGACCTATTCACATGAAACTAGTTTGCCTGCGGGGAGACGTCGACCGATGTCGCGTGCTCCCGGCGCACCGCCCAGGTGTAGGCGTCGAACAGGCTCACCGCGTAGACGAACAGCCCGCCGGCCAGGCGACCGACCAGCGAGGTGTCGGGCGTCGTCAGGTTCCAGGTGATCACGCCGAGCAGCAGCGTGTAGAACGCGAACATCAGGCCGCGCACCGGCATGCGCAGGAGGACGTGGCCGCAGCCCGGCAGCACGACGGCGACCAGCAGGACCATCCACGGGCGGACGCGCATCAGGACGTCACCTCCACGACGGCACCCTGGGCGCGGTCGCCGACCTGCTCGAGCACCGCGACCGCGCGGGTCAGCGCGTCGGGACGCAGGCGCGGGCGGTCGAACACCGCCCGCCGGGTGGAGCGGTAGCTCGCCTGCTCGGCCTCGGCGACCCGCAGGACCACCCGCAGCCCGCCCCGGCCCACGCCGAGCTCCTTGGTGTCCCGGTCGGCGAGCAGCTCGACGGCGGGCGCCAGGACGTCCGGCGACGGCGCCCGCCCCGGACCCGCGCAGGACACGCGGACCGGGCGGGGCACGCCGGCGGGCGGCTCCAGCTCGTGGGTGAAGCCGGAGTCGGGCGAGAAGAACTCGGTGCCCAGCGGCCGGAGCAGGACGTTGAGCGTGCCCGGCACGGCGAGCGGCCGGTGGACGACGACCTCCACCCACAGCACCGGCAGCTTGCGCAGCGCGACCGCGTCCACGATCACCCGCATCGTCACGGGGCGCCCGTCCAGCCGACCGGTGAGCACGGGGTGGTCACCGCGCTCGCCGGTCAGGCGCGCGTCGTCGAGCAGGGGCAGCACGTCGGCGAACAGCGCCCACCGCTCCGTGGCGGCCGCGGCCCGTGCCCGGCGGTGGAGCACGACGAGCACGACGACGCCCGCCGCCACGAGGGCCAGGACCACGAGGGTCGTCATCTCAGTACCCCTGCGGCCGCGGCAGGTCCGCGGTGAACTGGGCGCCCCGGCGGACGTACTTGTAGCGCCGCAGCACGAACCAGATCGAGGCGAGCAGGTAGAACGCCAGGATCGAGAGCAGCGCGACGCCGTACCCGAGGAACGTCGCGAAGAAGACCACGGCCGACAGGGCCAGCAGCGCGATCGCCGGTGCCGGGTGCAGCGGCAGGGTGTAGGCCCGCGCGATCGTGCCGAGCGGCCACAGCTTGCGGAACCGCATGAAGCTCGGCCCCATGAAGCTGTACATCAGCAGCCCGGACAGGATCGAGAACGTGATCACCGTCGAGAGCAGCGTCGGCTCGTCGAGCACCACCGGGAGCAGCGCGAACGCGATCGCCACCGGGACGAGGAACACGATCGCCCGGAACGGCGTGTGGTACCGCGGGTGCACCGCGCCGAACCATTCCGGCAGGTAGCGGTCGCGCCCCATCGAGAACCAGGCCCGCGAGGCGTCGTTGATGCAGCCGTTCGCCGAGGCGAGCGTCGCGCACAGCGTGCCCAGCAGGAGCAGCACCACCAGCACGCCCTGACCCGACACGAGCGCGGCGTCGAACAGCGGTGTGATGGCCGTGCCCAGGTAGTGCCAGGGCAGGGTGCCGGCGCAGACGTACCAGGTCAGCGACGCCGCGATGATCAGCGTCATGATCCCGGCGAGGCTGCCCAGGGGTACCGACCGCGGGGCGGAGCGGCACTCCTCGGCGGCCTGGGCGGTGCCCTCGATCCCGAGGTAGAACCACATGCCGAACTGGAAGGCCGCGATGACGCCGATCCAGCCGTACGGCAGCGCGTTCGTCACGTCGCCCGCGAGGCCCGCGAGGTCGAGCTCTGCCGACGGCGACCACCCCTGCAGTCCCACGAACAGCACCAGGATCGTCGCGAAGGCGAACGCCGTGATCACGAGGTTGAGCGTCAGCGACGCGAACACCCCGCGGTAGTTGAGGAAGGCCAGCGCCAGGATCGCGAGGATCGCGAACGGGTAGGGCGAGAGCTCCTGCTCGCTGCCGAGCAGCCCGGACAGCGCGGTGAGGAGCGCGCTCATGACGTTGGCGTTGGCGGCCTCGAGCATCGTGTAGGCGAGCGTCAGGTACAGGCCCACGTTGAACGCCATGAGCGGCCCGACCGTGTGCTTGGCCTGCGCGTACTGCCCGCCGGCCGCCGGGATCGCCGAGGTGACCTCGGAGTTGATCATGACGATGCACGTGTAGAGCAGGCCGACCACCCAGCAGGCGACCAGCGCGCCGTACATGCCGCCCTTCTCGACGGCGAAGTTCCAGCCCATGAACTCGCCGACGAGCACGATGCCGACGCCGAGCGCCCAGATGTGCATCGGGGCGAGCACCTTGCGCAGGGCGGGGCGGTCGGTGCCCGGCCCGTCGCCGGACCCCGTCGCGGCGACCGGGGTCGGGGCGTCCTCGGTGGCGCTCATGCCGACCTCACCCCGGCGCCGTCACCGGTCGCCGGCGGGTCCTCGAACGGATCCGGGACGTTGACCAGCGAGGACTCGTCGTGCTGCCGTCCGATCCGCAGCAGGTCGGACACCAGCCAGATCGCGATGATCGCGCTGAGCACCCACGCGATCAGCTCCACCACGGCCACGGCACTCATCGCTGCCTCCCGGGGGTCTCGGTCGGGTCGGCCGCCTCGGCGGGGCCGAAGCGCTCCTCGATGACCTCGCGGTACTCGCGGAACGACGTGCGGTAGACGAAGCCGAGGTACAGCCCCAGCAGCACGATCGTGCCGATCAGCGCGAGGACGTCGATCTCGTACTTGTCGTCGGAGGGCTGGTTCGCCTCGACGCCCGCGGCGAGCGTCGGCTCGTCCGCGACCCCCGCGTCGATCATCTTCTGGTACTGGGTGCGCTCGCCGGGCGTCAACGGCTGCTCGGCCAGGGGCCGGGCCTCGGTGGTCGCCTGGTCCTCGGCGCTGGTGATGTAGGTCGTGGCGAACAGCGTCACGAAGATCAGGGCGAGCACGACGACGGCGTCCAGGAGCTGTCCGCCCACCGACTGCTTGGGGGGCTCGTAGGCCTGACGGGGCGCGGCGGGCCCGCCGCCCTCGGCGGTCACGACGTGCCCTCACGGGCGGCCCGCTGGGCGTCGAGGTTCTCGATGTCCGGGCGGTAGACCTGGTCGCTGGCCAGCCGGTAGCGGCGGATCAGGGCCGCCGCCGACGCGGTGTTCAGGGCGCCGAGGGCGACCAGCGCCGCCGCGAGCACCACGAACAGCCCGGTGCTCGGGACGGTCGGGGCGGCCGCGACGAGGACGAACACGAGGACCACCCACATCGCGACGGTCGCCCCCAGGGCGAGCAGACGGTCACGGTGCAGCAGCACCGCGATCCGTTCGTCGAGGCTCTTCATCGGCATGCCTCCGTGCGCGGCGCACCGGCGTCACGAAGCGATCCGACGACGTCGTGCGGGCGCTGGTCCGTGCTTTGGTCCGGAGTGAAGACCATGGACGGAGGGAGAGTAGGTGGCCCACGCCACACCGTGTCAACCCCGTGTGAAACGGACAGGCCCGGATCGGGTCAGACGGACGACCACGCCGGGTCGTCGTCGTCGGCGCCGAACACGATGGCCCGCAGCTGGCGGCGCGCCCCTTCGAGGTGCGCCCGCATCGCCTCGGCGGCACGGTCGGCGTCACCGTCGCGGACCGCCTCGAAGATCGCCTGGTGATCACGGAGCGTCTCCTCGACCGGCTCGCGGAACGGCAGCAGGTCGCGGGGGCTGAAGAGCTCGCCGCGGGCGGTCTCGACGGCGTCGGTGAGGCGCTCGTTGCCCGCCGCGCGGGCCAGGGCGACGTGGAAGCGGGAGTCGGCCTGGCGGAACGCGGTGCGCCCGATGACGTCCCGCAGCGCCCCGAGCGACTCCTGCACCGGGGCCAGCGTGACCTCGGTCTTCCGGTGCGCGGCGAGCGCGGCGGTCTGCGTCTCGAGCGCGATGCGGAAGTCGAGGATGTCGTCGATCTCGCCGGCCTGCTCGCGCATCCGGGCACGCCAGGCCTCCGCGGGACGGCGCAGCTCGGTGACGTACGTGCCCCCGGTGGAGCCCCGCCGGACCTCGACGTAGCCGTCCTCGCGGAGCTGCCGGATCGCCTCCCGGAGGCTGATCCGGGCGACGCCGAGCTGCTCGGCGAGCTCGCGTTCGGCGGGCAGGCGCTCACCCGGGCTGACGTCTCCGCGGTGGATGCGCATGCGCAGGTGGTCGGCCACCGCCTGGGTCAGCGAGGTGGAGGTGACCTGCCGGGCCATGCCGCGAGACTAGCGCGCCTGGTCACCCTGTGTGTCGGGTCGAGATCCCGGGCCGCGGCGAACCGTTCGCTGGGATGTGACGGGGTTGACACTCCTCCCCGGTCACGGTTGCCTCTCCAAAGGTTCTAAGTCCACACCTTGATCCGCCGTCGGCGCGGCAGAGGGAGGCCCGGCATGGGCAGCGACAGCGCACGGAACGACCTGCGGGAACGTGCCGAGGCCGACGGCATCGAGTTCTTCCTCGCGATGTTCGTCGACCTGCACGGCAAGCCGTGCGCCAAGGCGATCCCGTTCTCGTCCTTCGACCTGCTCATGGACGGCGGCGCCGGATTCGCGGGCTACGCCGCCGGCGACCTCGGCCAGTCGCCCGCCGACCCGGACGTCCTCGTCGTCCCGGACCCCGCGTCGTACACCCCGCTGCCCTGGAAGCCCGGCGTCGCGGTGCTGCACTGCGACCCGCACGTCGAGGGCAAGCCCTGGCCGTACGCGCCGCGCGTGATCCTCAAGCGCCAGCTCGCCGAGCTCGCGGACAAGCGCGGCTGGGTGTTCAAGACCGGCACCGAGCTCGAGTACAGCCTGCTGCGCCGCCGCGAGGACGGGTCGCTGGAGTTCGCCGACCCGCACGACACCGCCGCCAAGCCCTGCTACGAGGTCAAGGGCCTGACGCGGATGTGGGACCACCTCTCGACGGTGTCGCGCCACCTCAACACCCTCGGCTGGGGCAACTACGCGAACGACCACGAGGACGGCACCGGCCAGTTCGAGAACAACTGGAAGTACTCCGACGCGCTGACCACCGCGGACCGCACGATCTTCTTCCGCTACATGGTCCACATGCTGGCGCACGACGCCGGCATGGTCGCGACGTTCATGCCCAAGCCGTTCAGCACCGTCACGGGCAACGGCCTGCACATCCACCAGAGCCTCTGGACGCAGGACGGCACGGCGCTGTTCGACGACGAGTCGGACTCCCTCGGCCTCTCCCCCACCGCCCGCCACTACCTGGGCGGGCTGATCGAGCACGGCCGCGCGGTCGCCGGGATCATCTGCCCGACCGTCAACTCCTACAAGCGCATCGGCGTCGGCGCCCCCACCTCGGGCTCGACCTGGGCGCCGGCCTACGTCGCCTACGGCGGCAACAACCGCACGGTGATGCTGCGGGTGCCCGAGGGCGGGCGCATCGAGCACCGCGGCGTCGACGGCTCGGCCAACCCGTATCTCGCCGCCACCGCGCTGCTCGCGGCCGGCCTCGACGGCATCGACCGCGAGATCGACCCGGGCGCGTGCACCGACGACAACCTCTTCGCGCTGCACTCCGACGAGGTGCGCGCCCGCGGCATCAAGCACCTGCCGAAGACGCTCGACCGCGCCGTCGAGGAGCTCGTGGCCGACGACGTCCTGCGCGCCGCGCTCGGCAAGACCTCGGGCGGCGACTTCATCGACTACTACGCCGCGGTCAAGCAGGCCGAGTTCGACGAGTACCACGCGTCGGTGTCGGACTGGGAGGTCCGGCGGTACCTGACCCAGGCCTGAGCCGACCGACACCTTCGCGAGAGGACCCCCGGGTGAGCTCGAACAACGGACACGGCGGACACTCCCGCTACTCGGCGTGGAGCCTGGTGCGCCACGGGCTGACCCCGAAGTCGGGGTGGCCGCGCGCCTGGCGCGAGCACGACCTCGAGTCGTCCTACGACGCCGTGATCATCGGTGGCGGGGTGCACGGTCTGGCGACCGCCTACTACCTGGCGCGCGACCACGGGATGCGCAAGGTCGCCGTCCTGGACAAGGCCTACATCGGGTCGGGCGGGTCGGGGCGCAACACGGCGATCCTGCGCTCGAACTACCTCACCCCGGAGGGCGTGCGGTTCTACGACCGGTCGGTGAAGCTCTACGAGCACCTGGCCGCGGACCTGAACTACAACGTCATGTTCTCCCAGCGCGGGCACCTGACGCTGGCGCACAACGACTCCTCGCTGCGCACGATGCACTGGCGCACCGAGGTCAACAAGCTCCAGGGCGTCGACTCGTCGGTGATCGGTCCCGACGAGATCAAGAAGCTCGTGCCGTACCTCGACACCTCGGCCGACACCCGCTATCCGATCCTCGGGGCGCTCTACCACCCGCCGGGCGGGATCGTCCGCCACGACGCGGTGGTCTGGGGCTACGCCCGCGGGGCGGACGCGCACGGCGTGCACATCCACCAGCAGACCGAGGTCACCGGGATCGACGTCAGCCACGGCCGGGTCACCGGCGTGCAGACGAACCGCGGTCCCATCTCCACGCCGGTGGTCCTCAACGCCACCGCCGGGTGGGCAACGCTGATCTCGGACATGGCCGGGGTGTCGATGCCCGTGCAGACCTTCCCGCTGCAGGCCGCGGTGACCGAGCCGGTGCGCCCGTTCCTCGACACCGTCGTCGTGTCGGGCACGCTGCACGTCTACGTCTCGCAGACCGACCGCGGCGAGCTGGTGTTCGGCGCGAGCGTCGACCCGTTCGCGTCGTACTCGATGCGCGGGTCGCTCGAGTTCACCGAGGGCATCGCCGGGCACGTGCTGGAGCTGATGCCCGCGCTGCACCGCATGAAGCTGCTGCGGCAGTGGGCCGGGCTCTGCGACATGACCCCGGACTACAGCCCGATCATGGGCCCGACCCCGGTGGAGGGCTTCTACGTCGACGTCGGCTGGGGCACCTACGGCTTCAAGGCCGGCCCCGTCTCCGGCGAGGCGATGGCCGCGACCCTGGCGTCCGGGAAGCCGCCGGAGATCATCTCGGCGTTCGGGCTCGACCGGTTCACCGACGGGCGCCTCGTCGGCGAGAAGGGCGCGGCCGCGGTCGGCCACTGAGCACTCGTAGACCCGTTCTTCTCGTATCGCTGGGGTGATTCGACCATGATGCTGCTGCCGTGCCCGTGGTGCGGGCCGCGCAATGCCACCGAGTTCCGCTACGTCGGCGAGGCCGGTCCGCGCCCGGACCCGGCGTCCACGACGCCCGAGGAGTGGCGCCGCTACCTGTTCATGCACGCGAACCCGTGCGGGCCGGTCAAGGAGACCTGGTACCACCGCGCCGGGTGCCGGCGGTACCTCGCCGTCGAGCGCGACACCGCCACCAACGAGGTCCGCTCCGCCGTCGACTCGGCCACGGGGGTCGCCCGATGAGCCTGCTGCCCACCACGCGCCGCGGCGCCGACGCCCCGGTCTCGATGCGCCTGGGGCCCCAGCCGGGCGAGGTCATCGACCGCCGCCGCACGATCCCCTTCACCTGGAACGGCGAGGACCACCGCGCCTTCCCCGGCGACACGATCGCCTCCGCGCTGGCCGCGGCCGGCGTGCGGGTGTTCTCGCGGAGCTACAAGTACCACCGCCCGCGCGGCCTCCTGACCGCCGACTACCTCGACCCGGGGGCCTTCTTCCAGGTCGGCGACGAGCCCAACGTGCGCGGCGCGCACCGTCTCGTCGAGCCCGGCATGGAGGTGTCCTCGCAGAACACCTGGCCGTCGCTCAAGTACGACGTCAAGGCGGTCAACCAGCTCGCCGGCCGGTTCCTGGCCACCGGCTTCTACTACAAGACCTTCATCAAGCCCGAGCCGCTCTGGCCGCTCTACGAGAAGGTCCTCCGGCGCTTCGTGCACGCCGGCGCGATCACCCCCGACCCCGGGGAGGCGTTCTACGACCACCGCCACGCCCACCCCGACGTCCTCGTCGCCGGCGGCGGCCCCGCCGGCATGGCCGCCGCGCTCGCCGCCGCGCGGGCCGGGGCGTCGGTGATGCTGGTCGAGGAGAACCACCAGCTCGGCGGGCACCTGCGCTGGGGCGACGCCGCCGACCTCGCCGCGCTGGGCGAGCTCCGCGCGCAGGTCGCCGCCGAGACCGGCATCGAGGTCCTCACCGACTCGGTGGTCACCGGCCGCTACGACGACAACTGGGTCGGCATCGCCCAGCGCAACCTCCCGGGCGTCGCCGAGCGCCTGATCAAGGCCCGCGCCGGGACCCTCGTCGTCGCGCCCGGCCTGATCGAGCGCCCGTACGTGTTCGCGGGCAACGACCTGCCCGGCGTCATGCTCTCCACCGCGGTCCGCCGGCTGGTCAACCTCTACGCGGTCCGGCCCGGGCAGCGGGCCGTGGTGATGAGCGCCAACCCCGAGGGCGACCTCGCGGTCGCCGACCTCGAGCGCGCCGGGGTCGAGGTGGCCGCGGTGCTCGACGCCCGCGAGCGCCGCGGCGTCGTCCGGGCGCACGGTCGGGGCGGGCTGCGCGCGGTCGAGACCAACGAGGGCCGGCGCATCGAGGCCGACCTGCTGGTCACCGCCACCGGCTGGACCGCGCCGACCTCGCTGCTCAACCAGTCCGGCGACCGCCCGGTCTACGAACCCACCGCGGCCCGGTTCCGGCCCGACCCCGCGCGGATGCCCGACAACGTCCTCGCCGCCGGCGAGATCGTCGGCGACGCGACCGTCGAGGCCATCGTGGAGCACGCCGACGCCGTGGGGCGCGAGGCCGCCCGCCGCGCGGGCCGGGGCGGCCCGGCCGTCACGATCCCCTCGCTGGCCCCGCGGCCGCACCCCGAGCTGTTCACCGCGGGCACGGGCGGGTTCGTCGACCTCTGCGAGGACGTGTCCGCCAAGGACATCACCACGGCGGTCGCCGAGGGCTACGACTCGGTCGAGCTGGTCAAGCGCTACACGACGGTCACCATGGGCCCCACCCAGGGCAAGCTCGAGACCGTCAACGCCGTCGCGCTGGTCGCCGCGGCCACCGGGAAGAGCATCGCCGAGACCGGCACCACCACCTGGCGTCCCGTCTACGCCCCGGTCACGCTGGGCGCGCTGGCCGGGCGGCCCCACGAGCCGGTGCGCCATTCGCCGATGCAGCCCTGGCACGACCGCCACGGCGCCACCCCGCTCGTCGCCGGGCAGTGGATCCGCCCCGAGCACTACGGCGACCCCGCCGCCGAGGTCCGCGCCGTGCGGACCGGCGTCGGGATCATCGACGTCACCCCCATCGGCAAGCTCGACCTCCGGGGCCCCGACGTCCCGAAGCTGCTCAACCTGCTCTACGTCAACAAGTGGTCGAAGCTCGGGCTCGGGCGGGTGCGCTACGGGGTGATGTGCGCCGAGGACGGCGTCGTCATGGACGACGGGGTCACCGGCCGCCTCGGCGAGGACCACTACCTCATGTCCACCACGTCCTCGGGCGCGGCGACGGTGTGGGAGTGGGTCGAGAACTGGCTGCAGACCGCCCACCCCGACTGGCAGGTGCACGTCACCCCGGTCACCACCGCCTACGCGTCGATCAACATCGCCGGACCCCGCTCGCGCGAGCTGCTCGGACGCCTGACCGACGTCGATCTGTCCGCCGACGCGTTCGGCTACATGAACGTGCGGCAGGGCAGCGTCGCCGGCGTCGACGACTGTGTGCTGTGGCGGATCGGGTTCACCGGCGAGCTGTCCTACGAGATCCACGTGCCGGCCTCGTACGGCCTGCACGTGTGGGAGCAGCTCATGGCCCGGGGCGCCGACCTCGGCGTGACGCCGTTCGGGGTCGAGGCCCAGCGCATCCTGCGCCTGGAGAAGGGCCACTTCATCGTCGCCCAGGACACCGACGGGCTGACCCAGGGCTACACCGCCGGCATCGACGGCCTGATCAAGCTCGACAAGGACGACTTCGTCGGCCTGCCCGAGCTGCGCTGGCAGCGGGAGCGCGACGAGCACGCGCACCTGGTCGGCGTGCGTCCCCTCGACGGGTCGATCGTGCCGCCGGAGGCCAGCCAGATCCTCGACAGCTCCGGCGGGATCGCCGGCCGGATCACGTCGAGCCGCATGTCACCGACGCTCGGCCGGTCGATCGGGCTCGCGCAGATCGACCGCGAGCTCGCCGCCGTCGGGACCCGGGTCACGGTCCGCCTGCCCGACGGTCGCGACATCACCGTCGAGATCACCGACGCCGTCCACGTCGACCCCGAAGGAGAGCGTCAGCGTGTCTGACACGACCCCCCTGGCCCGCGGCCCGGTCGCCGTCGCCACCCCCGTCGTCCGCGACGGGTGGGAGCTCGACGCCCGCGTCGCGACCGGGCCGCTCACGCTCTCCGACGAGTCCCCGCTCGCGAAGGTGCACGTCCGCGCCCCGTTCGACGGGGCGAGCCGCGCGGCCCTCGGCGTCGGCCTCGGCCGGACCGCGCGCGGCGACCTCGGCACCGGTGACGTGCTGGTCGTCGGGTCCGGGCCCGGCGAGTGGCTGGTGCTCGGGGCGCCCGGCACGGCGAGCGCGCTGCGGGCGTCGATCGAGCAGCGGCTCGCCCGCACCGGCGAGTTCACGACGGTCCTCGACCTCACCCACGGCCGGGCGTTGCTCCGGCTGACGGGCCCCACGGCGGCCCGTGTCCTGGCCGGCGTGTGCGCGATCGACTTCTCGGACGCCGTCACGCCCGACGGCGCGGCGCTGCGGACCTCGCTCGCCGCGGTCGTCACCGACGTCGTGCGCGACGACCGTTCCGGGGTGCCGAGCTACCTGCTGCACGTCGAGCGCTCGTCGGGGCAGTACCTCGCCGACGCCCTGCTCGACGCCGGCCGCGGCTCGGGCCTGGAGATGACGGGGTTCCGCGGCCTGGGCTGAGCGGATCAGTCCACGAACGCCACCGCCCGGGCCGGGGCGGCGCTGGTGCCCGGCAGCTTGATCGGGAAGAAGCCGACCGTGAAGCCGGTCAGCGGCAGGGCACCGAGGTTGGTCATCTGCTGGACGATGAACGCCTCCTTGTCGCGGATGGCGAAGTGCCCGTCCCAGATCTGGGCGGGGTCGCCGGTCTCCTCGAACGCGCGGCGCATCACGGGGAACGGGCGGTCCCACGCCATCGCGTCGGTGCCGAGGATCGTGGCGCCGCGGGAGGTCAGCCAGCGGGTGGTCTCGCCGGTCATGCCCGGATAATTGAAGTACTCCGGATCGGCGACGGTGTACCAGTCCTCCTGCCCGGTGCGCAGCAGCACGGCGTCGCCGTCGGCGATGTCGCGGCCGGTGGCCTTGACCGCCGCCTCGAGGCCCTCGATCGGGATCGCCTCGCCCGGCGACACCCATTCCCGCAGGTCGAGCACCATGCCGGGGCGGAAGAGCTCGTCGAGCCCGATGTCGGACAGCGTCCGGGCCGGCCTGCCTTCGATCCGGTTGCCGCTGTGCAGTGGGGCGTCGACGTGGGTGCCGCAGTGGGTGTTCATGTCGGTGAGCAGGTCCTCGCCCCAGCCCTCGCCGTCGGGCAGGTCGGAGGGCTCGCACCCGAAGATCGAGGTCATGCGGTCGAGCCCGCCGGACTCCGGGCGGAGGTAATCGATGCGCGGCGCGATCACGGTCTCGAGCGCGCGGAACGACTCGTGCACCCGGGCGCGGCGCTCCGGGTCCATGGTGCGGGTGAGGTCGACGAGCGTCGTCACGGTTGCCTCCGGATCTAGAAGCCCGTGCGCAGCCGGGTCACGGCGGGCGCGGGGAGGATGGTCTGGGCGGTCTCCCCCAGCGCCGGCGAGCGCAGGGAGACGACGTCGCCGGGCCGGAGCCAGCCGGAGAACGCGGCGATGTCGGGGGTGTCGACGTGCTCGAGCAGGCAGCCGCCCGGCACCGTGCCGGAGCCGACGACGTCGCCGGGCAGGAGATCGGTGCCGCGCGAGACGTAGGCGAGGATCTCCCCGAACGACCAGTCGGCGTCGGCGAGCGAGCCGCGGGCGACCTCGGTGCCGTTCACGGCCGCCGACACCTCGACCGGGAAGCGCCCGTCGGCGGCGGCACCGAGCTCGTCGACGGTGACCAGCGCGGGCCCGAGCGTGATCGCGCTGTCCTTCGCCTTGCCCATCCCGATGCCGTGGGCCATGTCGCGGATCTGCAGGTCGCGCCCCGACCAGTCGTTGAAGAAGGTGAGCCCGACGATGTGGCTCGCGGCGTCGTCGGGGTGCAGGTCGCGCCCGCCGCGCCCGATCACGGCGCCGATCTCCAGCTCGAAGTCGAAGAGCTCGCACGCCGGCGAGATCGCGACGTCGTCGTGGGGCCCGACGACCGCCGCCGGGTTGCCGAAGTAGAAGGCGGGCGTCTGCGACCACACCTCCGGGAGCTCCGGCGGGCGACCCAGGGCGCGGTAGCAGCCGCGCAGGTGGTCGAGGAAGCAGAGCGCGTCGCGGACGGCCGGCGGCCGCGGGATCGGCGCGAGCAGCCGCACCGCGTCGAGCGGGCGGACCTCGGCGGGGTCGGTGCGCGCCGTCTCCCCCGCGGCGGCGAGGCGCTCGCCGTCGTCGCCGAGCAGGGACAGCAGGGTGGTGCCGGCGGCCAGGCCGTGGACCTTCGCCCCCTCGAGCTCGCCCTCGAGCAGGCCGGTCCGGGCGCCGTCACCCGCGTCGTAGGTCACCCACTTCATGCCGCACCTCCGGTGCTCGTCGCGGGGACGGGGGCGTCCGCCGCGGGGGTCGTGCTCGGGAAGCGTGGCGCGGTGAGGAGCAGCAGGACGGCCACGCCGAGCAGGGCGACGGCGCCGAGCAGCGGGGCCGTGTAGCTCCCGGTCCCGGCCCGGACGGCGGCCATGATCAGCGGGCTCGCGCCGACGCCGAGGGTGAACACGGCGTAGAAGACGCCGAACATCCGGCTGTAGGCGGCCATGCCGTAGTAGCGGGCGACGAGGTAGCCGACGACGTCGACCTCGGCGCCCAGGGCCAGACCGACGCCGACCGCCGCGGCGCTCGCGAAGGTCGGCCCGCCGACGACGAGCGCGACGTAGCCGAGCGCGGCGACGAGCAGGACGCCGACCATCACGCGCGGGGCGAAGAACCGGTCGACGAGCAGCCCGCTGATGACCCGGCCGACGATCACCGCGATGCCCACCAGCCCGGCGGTCGCCGCCGCGGAAGACGGGGCGACGCCGGCGTCGCGCAGCAGCGGGACGAGGTGCACGGTCAGGCCGCCGACGGCCAGGGAGATCGCGAGGAAGGCGACGGCGAGGCGGGCGAAGAGCGGGGTGCGCAGCAGCGGCGCGATCCGGAAGGCCGGGGCGGCCTCGTCGGTCGGCGCCGCGACCGGCCGGTGGCGCGGCATCAGCAGCAGCACGAGCAGCGCGCCGGCGAGGATGACGACGCCGAGGATCCGGTAGCCGCCGCGCCAGTCCTCGGCGATCTGCGCGCCGAGGATCTGCGGGACGGCGAACGCGACGAGCCCGGCGCCGCCGAGCGCGATGCCGAGGGCGAGCCCGCGGGCGCGGTCGAAACGCTCGTTGACCGTGCGCGTGAACGACACGGCCGTCGAGGCGGCGGCCAGCACGTACATGCCGACCCAGATCGCGAGGTAGCCGGCGAACGACGAGCCGCTCGCGGACAGGAGGAAGTAGGCACCGCCGAGCACGACCAGCGAGACCACGCCGGGCAGGCGCACGCCGAACCGGTCGACGATGACGCCGACGAAGGGCGAGGTCAGGATCGTGATGACGGCGCCGACCAGGGCCAGGGACGACAGCTGGGACCGGGTCCAGCCGAACTCGGCCTCGAGGGCCGGGATGAACAGGCCGTTCGTGTAGAAGGGCATCACGGCGACGCCGGTGCCGATGCCGACGGTGGCCGCGGTCAGCGCGGCCCAGTGCCGGCGCAGCTCGCCGACGGGGCCCGGCGACGGGGTGGGGGGTGCGAGGGACATCGGTGCTCCTCGATGACATGAATCCGTACCCGAGTACAAGTTCGGGCGGTGACGGACGCTAGAGGGCCGACCCCCGACGAAACAAGACCCGAGTACAACTTCGTGTGTGCTCGTGGTGTACTGGGGGCGATGAACCTCGACACCGCGCCGACGATCCGCGAGCTGGTGGCGGATCCCGACCCCACGCCCGGGCCACCGCCGTCCCGCCGGACGCGCGGGCGCACCGAGCGCCGCGACCGCATGTTCGAGGCGGCGGTGGAGCTCTTCGTCGAGCGGGGCTTCGAGGAGACCTCGATGGACGACATCGCCGAGCGCGCCGGCCTCGCCCGCACGACGGTGTTCAACCACTTCCCGCGCAAGGCCGCGTTCCTCGAGGAGTGGACCCTGCGGCGGCGCCAGCAGGCGGCGCAGTCGTTCAAGGACTCGGACCGCACGCGGCGGTCAGCGCGCACCCTGCTCGGGAGCTACTTCCGGGCGCTCGCCGCGGTCAACCTCGAGACCCGGGTGGAGACGGCGGCGATCATGCCCGTCGGCGTGCGGTCGACCGACATCCTGCTCGACCACCCGCTCGCACGGGACCTTGCCGAGCTGCTGTCGGACGCCGGCGCGACGCTGGCGGACTCGGCCACCCCGCAGCAGGTCGGCCGCCTCCTGGCGCTCGGGTACTTCTCAGCCGTCATGCGCTGGGTCGCCATCGACCCCGAGCCCTTCGACCTCGCCGCGGAGCTCGCCTCCGTCCTCGACACCGTCCTCGACGGCGCCCTGGCGACGACTCACTGACCGCGCGCTCTACCGGGCCTTGATCAGGCGCTTCGTCGTGCGGCGGAACGCCCAGATGACGACCAGGCCCATGAGGGCGGTCAGGGGGAAGCCCGTGACGACCTTGGCCGCGGCGAGACCGCCGGTGGAGTCGGCGAGGTAGAGCCACTGGTTGACCGCGAAGCGCCCCGCGAACACGACGGCCGCGAACGCGGTGGCCACGTCGTGGGCGCGCCGGGATCCACGGTCCTCGCGCCAGGCGAACTGCGTGCCGTAGAGCCAGCTCCACGCCATCCCGGTGACGGGCCGGCGGACCACCAGCGAACCGACCAGGACGACGGTGGCGGCGAAGGCCAGCCAGATGCCGACGAGGAAGAAGTCGCGCGCCGTGCCGGTCCAGACGGTGATCGCACCGGCGAACGCGACGCCGATGATGCCGCCGGAGGCGGAGACGAGCTTCTCCCTGCGCACCGTCAGACGGAACACGGCGAGCGCGACCGCGGACGCCATCGCGACGGCGAGGCTGGTCAGCAGCGGGACCGAGGCGTTGGCGATCGAGAAGACGATCGCGGGCACGTTGGTGTAGACGACCCCGGGCCAGCCGCCCATCTGCTCGAGGATCACCTTCCCCGGCGAGGTGGGCGGGGCCGCGGCGATCGCGGTCGTCGGCACGTCCTCCGGCCTGGCGACCGGCACCGGCGCGGTGACGGCGTCGTGCTCCTCGCGCACGGGGCGCGTCTGCTCGATGATCATGTCGTCCCCTCCGGGCTCTGTGGCGTCGATGGGGACGAGGGAAGGCCGTGCCGCTGCGGCACACTCAAGCGCGGTGTGGTCCGGGTCACCCTGCGCCCAGAGAACTCCGGTACGCGGCGAGCGCCGCGCGCGTGTCGTCGGCGGCGAAGACGCCGGCGAACTCGTCGATGCTGCGGGCCGCGCCCTCGGCCAGCGGCGTGCTCTGCCACGTCTCGAACAGCCGCTTCTGGGCCGCGACGACGGTGCGGGTGTGGCCGCCGACCCGGCCGAGCAGGTCGGCGACGGCCGCCTCGAGCCCCTCGGGCGCGATGGGCCGACCGCACAGGGCGGCGACCTGCGGGGCGTCGACCGGGTAGACGTCGCCGGTCAGGATCATCTCCTTCGCGTGGCCGAGGCCGACGAACTGCTGGAGCAGCGCGGCGTCGATCACCGACGGGATGCCGAGCCGCACCTCGGGCAGGCCGAAGCGGGCCCGGGTGCTGACCACCCGCAGGTCGGCGGCGAGCGCCAGCTCGAACGCCCCGCCGAGGCAGTGCCCGTCGATCACGCAGATCGTCACGGCCGGGACCGTCCGGACCGCGGCGAGCAGGTCGCGCAGCGCCGTGATGAACGAGCGCGCCGCGTCCGGGCCGTCGAGGGCGAGGAACTCGCCGATGTCGACCCCGGCGCTGAACGCCCGGTCGCCGGCGCCGCGGAACACGACGGCGCGCAGGCCGGGGTCGTCGAGCAGCCCGGTGATCTCGTCGACGTCGGCGCGGCGCAGGGCGTTGCGCTTCTCCGGCCGGTCGAAGGTCACGTGCAGGACGTCGTCCGTGCGCTCCGCGCGAGCCATGCCACTCTCCTCGGGGTTCCTCGGTGTCGCCGACGTGCGCATGATGGGGCCCGGGGAGGGAGGTCACCGTGTCCGACGAGGAGCTGATCGTCGCGTTCGCCCTCACGCGGCTGGATCACCCGGGGCTCGACCTGGACGAGGTCGCGGCGCTGCTCGTGCGCCGGCTCGGGCCGGAGCAGACGGTCGACTTCGCCGCGCAGAACCTGTCCGACCGCGGGGAGCTGCGCGGGGCGCTGTTCGACGCCGCCGTCGAGCGCGTGATGCGGGTGGTGCTGGCGCTGCGGGACGCCGCCGACTGAGATCTCCGTCACGGCTCCTTGAGCATGCCGTGACGGCACACCGTCGCATGGTCGGCATGACGCAGACGCCCACCAGCACACGGCCCCGGCTCCGGGACGTCGAGGAGTACTTCGACAACCCGGACTTCGCCCACGCGACGATCTCGCCCGACGGGACGCGGCTCGCCTACCTCGCGCCGGAGTACGGCCGGACGCAGGTCTGGGTCCGCGGCCTCCACGAGGACCACGAGCAGGCCGTCTGCGTCACCCACGACCGACGCCGGGGCGTCAGGACGTACCACTGGACCGACGACCCGCGCTGGCTGCTCTACCAGCAGGACACCGACGGCAACGAGGACTGGCACCTCTTCCGCGTCGACCTCACCGCGCCGGAGCAGCCCGCCGTGGACCTGACGCCGCTGCCGCCGGGGTCGCGGGTCGTCGGGGCCGAGCCGCTGCCCTCGGACCCCGGGGCGCTGATCGTCTGGATGAACCAGCGGCCGATGTTCTTCGACGCGTTCCGGGTCGACGTCGCGACCGGCGGGACGACGCTGCTCCACGAGCAGCCCGACGTGCGGTCCAGCTACCTCACCGACCGCGACGGGCGCCCCGTCTTCCTCTCGACGCTGACCGAGGACGGCGCGTACGAGTTCTCCGCGGTCGACCCCGAGACCCTCGAGGCCCGGCTCCTGCGCCGGGTCGGCGGGCCGGAGCACCCGCTGGGCGTGCAGCCGCAGATCGTCACCCCGGACGGGTCGGGCCTGCTGCTCGGGCTCTACCAGGACTCCGACGACCTGCGGCTCGTGCGCATCGACCGCGAGACCGGCGAGGAGACGGTCGTCGCCGCCGCCGACGGGGCGAGCCTCGACACGATGGGGATGATGGCGCCCGGCCTCATGCCCTCCACGGTCTTCGAGAGCGCCCGCACGCACGAGGTGATCGCGGCCCGCTTCGTCGGCGACCGGGCCCGGATCGAGGTGATCGACCCGGCCTACGCCGACCTCTTCGCCACGCTGTCGGCGCTGTCGGACGGGGTGCTGCACTCGGCGCTGTCCGACGACGCCGAGCGCTGGTGGCTGGCGATCTTCGTCCACGACCGCGAGCCCGGCGTGACCTGGCTCCACGACCGCGAGACCGGCGAGAGCCGGCTGCTCTTCCGCGCGTTCTCGCACCTCGACCCGGACGAGCTGGCCCCCATGACGCCGGTACGTTTCCCGGCCCGCGACGGGCTGCCGCTGCACGCGTTCCTGACGCTGCCGGTCGGGGTGCCCGCCGAGCGGCTGCCGCTGGTGCTGGTCGTGCACGGCGGGCCGTGGGCGCACGACACGTGGGGCTACGACCCCGAGTCGCAGTTCCTCGCCAACCGCGGCTACGCGGTGCTGCACGTCAACTTCCGCGGGTCGAGCGGCTACGGGCGCCGGCACATCACCGCCGCGATCGGCGAGCTCGCGGGCACGATGCACGACGACCTCGTCGACGCCGCGCGCTGGGCCGTCGACGAGGGCGTCGCCGACCCGGACCGCATCGGCATCTACGGCGGCTCGTACGGCGGCTACGCGTCGCTGGTCGGCGTCACCGTGACCCCGGACTTCTTCGCCGCCGCGGTCGACTACGTGGGCATCTCGAACCTGGCGAACTTCATGCGCACGCTGCCGCCGTTCGCCCGCCCCAGCATGATCAACAACTGGTACCGGTACGTCGGCGAGCCGGAGGACCCCGAGCAGGAGGCCGACATGCTGGCCCGCTCGCCGATCACGATGGTCGACCGGATCCGCACGCCGCTGCTGGTCGCGCAGGGCGCCAACGACGCCCGCGTGGTGCAGGCCGAGTCCGACAACATCGTCGCGTCGCTGCGGCAGCGGGGCGTGCCGGTGGAGTACCTGGTCGCGCAGGACGAGGGGCACGGCTTCGCGAACCCGGAAAACCAGTTCCGCCTGTACCGGGCGATCGAGCAGCATTTCGCGCAGCATCTGGGGGGAGACCGTCTCTGACCCCCGTCTCCGGGTCCACCGAGGAGCCAGCGTGCAGGTCGCCATCCCGATCTTCCCCCGGTTCACCGCGCTCGACGCCGTCGGGCCCTACGAGGTGATCCAGCGGCTGCCGGACGTCGAGCCGGTGTTCGTCGCCGAGCAGCGCGGGGAGGTCCGGACGGAGAACGGGTTCCTCGGCATGGTCGCCGACGCGACGTTCGCCGAGGTCCCGGCGCCGGACGTGGTGATCGTCCCGGGTGGGTTCGGGAGCCGGGCGCTGCTCGAGGAGAACCCGCTGCTCGCGTGGCTGCGGGCCGTCCACCCGGGGACGCGGTACACGACGTCGGTCTGCACGGGGGCGCTGCTGCTGGCCGCCGCCGGGCTGCTCGACGGCCTGACGGCGACGACGCACTGGGGTGCGGTCGACGTGCTGCAGGAGCTCGGCGCGGTGCCGGTGCACCAGCGGGTCGTCGAGCACCTCGACCGGCGCATCATCACCGCCGCCGGCGTCTCCTCGGGGATCGACATGGCGATCCGGCTGGTGGCCCTGCTCGAGGACGACCTCGCCGCCCGGGCGACCCAGGTCTTCATCGAGTACGACCCCGAGCCGCCGTTCGACGCGGGGCATCCGAGCAAGGTCGGCGACGACGTCATGGCCCGCGTCGCGGAGTACCGGAACGCCCGGCGGTGACGAGGAACGTTGTCGTTCTGTGACCTTGGAGCGCGGGCTGACCTGCTCTTTTCGGTCCGGCGTTGTCGGGGGTCGGTTCTAGCGTTCTCGGTGTGAGCATCGACCACAACCTGGGGTGCGGCCTGGCCGCGCTGGCGGGTCGTGAGCCGGATGCGGGTCTGGTGGCCGAGCTCGACGGGATCGACCCGACCACCCTGACCGGGGAGGACCTGGCGGCCTACGTGCAGGCCCGCTGGCGGGTGCACAACCGGGCCGAGGCCCAGTTGCTGGCCGGACTCCGCGAGCTGGGGACCGCGCAGGACGGGCACACCGGGCGGCTGGCGAGCTCGGATGAGTTCTCCGGCGACGAGGTCGCCGCGGTGCTGGGCTGCTCACGCACCGCCGCGTCGGCGCGCCTCGATCTCGCCGACGACCTGGCGGTGCGGCTGCCCGCGCTGGGTCGGGCGTTGTGGGACGGGCGCCTCGACGAGCCGAAGGTCCGCGCGATCAGCGAGCTGACCCGCGACCTGGCCGACGACCACGCCCGGCTGGCGGTGGCGACGGTGCTGCCCGAAGCCCAGGGGTTGGCGGTGATGGCGTTGCGGGAGCGGGTCGCCGAGGTGGTGCTCGACATCGACCCGGAGTGGGCGGAGCGGCGTCGGCGGCGGGCGGAGGCGCGGGGGCGGGTGGATCTGACGATGAACCCCTCGGGGACCGCGACGTTGGCGGTGGTGGACGCCCCCGCGGCGGAGGGGATCGCGTCGATGTCGCGGATCGAGGCGCTGGCCGCGGTGGTGCGCGGGCTCGGGGTGCTGACCCCGATCACGCTGCTGCGCCGCCAGGTCGGTACCCGGCTGCTCGACGGGTCGACCGCGGGGATGACCGACACCGAGGTCGCCGAACTCCTCGCCGCCGAGTACCACGCCGACATCACCCCACCCGACCCCGACGACCCCGACGACCCCGACGGTGGTGACGACCCCGACGACGACGGACCTGACGGCGGACCCGGCGACGGCGGACCCGGCGACGGCGGGCCGGCCGATGGGCCCGACGACCGGCACGACGGCCATGGGCCTCACGGCGCTGCTGACGAGCCCGCGCCACCCGCCGGGCAGGGCGTGCTCGGCCTCCTCGATGTGCCGCTGCCGGCCGTCGAGCCCGAGCCCCGGGCCGGGCGGCTGCGCCAGGGCACCGTGGAGGTCCGGCTCCGGCTGTCGACCGCGCTGGGGCTGGACCAGCATCCGGGTACCGTCCCCGGCTACGGCGCGGTCTCCGCGATCGTGGCCCGCGAGCTGGTCGCTGCCCGCCGCCACGGTGAATGGCGCGTCGTGCTCACCGATCCCGGTGGGCATCTGCACCACGTCCTGCTCGCCCGCCGCCGACCCGAACGACCACCCAGCCCCCGCGGCCGACATCGGGCACGGGGGCAGGCACCGGGCGCGACCCGGACCGGCGCGATCGTCGAACTCCAGGTTCCGACGACACTGCTCGCCGCCCTCGACCCCACCGACCACCCCGGATGGGCACCGCTGCTGGCCGAGCTCCAGCAACGCCTCACCGACCTCGTGGCCTCCGGGACCCTCGGGCGTCCCCCCGACGCCGACCATGGCCCCGACCTGTGGACCCGGCGCCGCGCCGGCGCCGAGACCGAACGCTGGATCCGCGCCCGCGACCGGGCCTGCGTCGCCCCCTGGTGCCGCAGCCGCGCGCACCGCGCCGAGATCGACCACACCCGCGAGCACGCCTCCGGCGGACCGAGCCTGTCCTGGAACCTCGGCACCTGGTGCAGCCACGACCACCGCGCCAAACACCTCGCCGGCTGGCACGTGCGCCAACCCCTGCCCGGCTGGTTCGTCATCCGCACCCGCGCCGGTGTCACCCACACCACCAGCCCACCGCAGATCCTCCGACCACTGCCCGGGCCCCGGCCCACCGCCGGGCCCCGGCCCCTGCCCCACGACGGCCGGCCCGACACCGGGCCCGACGCCGACCCCGGCGACGACGACCCCGACGAACCCGGCTGGCGCGACAAGTTCGCCGCCGCGTTCGCCACCAAGTTCCGCACCCGCCGCACCGCGCCGGCCCTGACACCGGCCCCGCCCTTCGACCCCGACGACCCGCCGCCGTTCTGACCGCGCTCCTGGACATCGAGTGCGGTCGAGCTCCTAGCGTGATCTCCCATGACCACCACCTGGTCGGCGGAGGCGCTGCAGCAGGTCGCCGAAGCCGATGAGCTCGAGATCGCCGTCCGGCGGGCCGACGGCACCCTGCGACGCGCGACCCCGATCTGGGTCGTGAGCGCAGGGAACCAGGTTTACGTCCGGACCTGGTACCGGCGGTCCACGGGCTGGTTCGGCCGGGTCCTGGAGTCGGGCCGGGCGCGCGTCCACGTCCCGGGCCTCGACGCCGACGTCACCGTGGACGACCTGGGCACCGCGGACCGGGAGATCGTCGACGACGCCTACCGCGCCAAGTACGGCGCGCGCTACGGCGCCGGCTCCGTGGAGCGCATGGTGGGCGACGAGGCCGCCGCCACCACCCTGCGGCTCGACCCGGAGCCGTAGCCGTCAGCAGCACCCGTCCCCGCCGGACACGACCGGCGCCGGCGCGAGGCCCGGAGCCGTCACGGGTGGCGGCGGGCGCGCCGACGGCAGCGCCACGATCCGCGCCGCGCGCAGGGCGTTGCCGATGACCAGGACCTCGGCCAGCTCGTGCACGAACACCACCGTCGCCAGCCCCAGCGCGCCCAGCGCCGCGAGCGGGATGAGCACGACGATGATCGCCAGGGACAGGCCGATGTTCTGCAGCATGATCCGCCGCGCCCGCCGGGCGTGGGTGAACGCTTGCGGGAGGTGACGCAGATCGTCGCCCATCAGCGCCACGTCCGCGGTCTCGAGCGCCACGTCGGTGCCCATCGCCCCCATCGCGACGCCGACCCGGGCGGTCGCGAGCGCCGGAGCGTCGTTGATGCCGTCGCCGAGCATGGCCACACGGTCGCCCAGCTCCGCCACCCGCGCGGCCTTGTCCTCGGGCAGCAGGCCGGCGTGGACGTCGGCGATGCCGGCCCGGTCCGCGAGGGCGCGAGCGGTGCGGGCGTTGTCGCCGGTCAGCACCACCGTCCGCAGGCCCAGGGCACGCAGGGACGTCACGGCCTCGGGCGCCTCGGCGCGGAGGTCGTCACGGACCGCCAGGGCACCGAGCACCAGGCCGTCGCGCTCGAGGACGACGACCGTGGCGCCCGCCTCCTCGAGGTCCGCGACCCGTTCCCGCAGGTCATCGGGGCCGACCCAGTCGGGGCGACCGAGTCGCACCCGGCCGCCGTCGACCACACCGGTCACCCCCCGCCCGGGCACCGTCGCGACGTCCGCCGCCACCGGCGGGTCGCCGGCCGCGCTGACGATCGCGGCCGCCAGCGGGTGCTCGCTGCGGCGCTCCAGGGCGGCGGCGAGCGCCAGGACCTCGTCGCGCGTCGCCGCGCCGCCCACGACCTCGACGACGCGAGGATCGTTGCGGGTCAGCGTGCCGGTCTTGTCGAGCGCGACGACCTCGACCCGGCCGAGCTCCTCCAGCGCCGCGCCACCCTTGATCAGCACGCCGTGCCGGCTCGCCGCGCCCACGGCCGCCACGACCGTCAGCGGCACGGCGATCGCCAGCGCGCAGGGCGAGGCGGCGACGAGCACCACGAGGGCGCGCTCGATCCAGCGCAGCGGGTCGCCGAGCACGACGCCGAGGCCCGCGACCAGCGCCGCGAGCACCAGGATCGCCGGCACCAGCGGCCGCGCGATCCGGTCGGCGAGACGCTGCCCGGCGCCGCGGCGCTCCTGGGCCTGCTCGACCATGTGCACGATCCGCGCGAGCGAGGAGTCCACGGCGCGCGCCGCGACGACCAGTTCCACCGCGCTGCCGGCGTTGATCGCGCCTGCCGGGACGCCGCCGCCCTCCCCGACCTCGACGGGCACCGACTCCCCGGTGATCGCCGAGACGTCGAGGACCGTGGCGCCGCCGACCAGCGTCGCGTCCGTCGCCGCGCGCTCGCCGGGCCGCAGCAGCAGGCGGTCGCCGACGACGAGGGCCTCGGGCGCGACCTGCTCCTCCCCGCCGTCCCGGAGCACCGACGCCGTGCGCGGGACGAGCGACAGGAGCGCGCGCAGGCCCCGGCGGGTGCGCTCCACCGCGAAGTGCTCGAGGCCCTCGGCGGTGGAGAACAGCACCCCGAGCAGGGCGGCCTCCTCGAACCGGCCCAGGGCCACGGCGCCGACCGCGGCGATCGTCATCAGCAGGCCGACGCCGAGCCGGCCCCGGCGCAGACCGCGCAGTGCGCCGGGCACGAAGCTCAGCGCGCCGACGGCGGCCGCGAGCAGCTGTAGGCCGATCGCGACCGGTTCGGCGAGCACGGGGATCCATCCGAGGAGCAGCAGCACCGCGGCGACCAGCGCGTACTGCAGCTCCCGCACCTGCCACCAGGCCCGCGTGGTCGGGGCCGGCGTCTCGTCGGGGCCGCAGCACGCGTCGGACACGGTCAGACCTCGCTCACCGCGGGCCCGAGGACGGCGCGCACGAGCTCCCGCCCGACGGGGGTCAGCCGGTACATGACGAGCTTGCCGTCGCGCCGCGAGGTCACCAGGCCCGCCGACCGGAGCTGGCGCAGGTGGTGCGACGCCAGGTTCTGCGCGTGGCCGACGACCCACGCCATGTCGCAGACGCACAGCTCGTCCCCGGCGAGGAGGGCGGCGGCCACGGCGAGGCGCGTCGGGTCGGCGAGCGCCCGGCCGAGCGCCGCCCGCGCCGTCAGGACCTCGAGATCGGGCAGCGTCGTCCGGATGTGCTCGGCGTGCGGGAGGTCGAGGCACAGCAGGTCGCACTGGTCGTCGGGACGCGCCGGCTCGGTCACGCCAACACGCTAACGAGCGTTGGATCGTTGCGACAGTGCCGGCGCCGGTACCGTGCGGGCGTGACCGACAGGACGCCGTCCCGGCCCGAGGACGCGGCCGCCGCCCGGCGGAGGGCCCTGTCCGCGTCGGCGCAGCGGGACACCGGCCCCCGGCTCGTCGACCGCGTGCGGCCCGACGAGCGCCGCCGCTACGTGTTCCAGCTCTGGACCACGTCCGCGTTCGCCGCCGCCTGGCTCCTGGTCTACGTCCTCACCGGCTCCTGGATCTTCCTCGCGCTCGCGGGCGGCTTCCTCCTCCTCACGGTGCTCGCGGCGGCCGCCCTGCGCGTGCTGCGGAGATCGTCCGGGAGCCCGACGGAACGGACCTGAGAGACCCCGGGGCACTCGGCCGCCCGATTAGGACATCCGGCGCAGACGGGGCGTTGTTCGGCGCGTCCAGCGAGCCTCTGGGCGTCGGCGCGACCGCCGGGCTCTCAGACAGGCGATCACCGGCGCGCCGTGTCCCTACCGTGATCTCTCGTCGGAGCCGGGCGGTGACGCTCCCCCTCGTCATCCCGCCGTCCGCGCTCCGCCGACCCCCACAGGACACCCCTGCCCGGGCGTCGACCCGCGGACGAGCTCCCCCGTCCCCGACGTCGCGGGCCCCCTCAGGAGGTTCCCCGTGCCCCGACGCGGACGACATCGCTCCAGCCTGCCGACACGCCTGATCGCGGCCGTGGCGGCCCTGCTCGTCACCCTCGGCGTCGTCATGGTGGCCGGCTCCGCGGCCGCCGACGACTCCGGCGAGGGTGGCGGCGGCATCCTCAGCGCCCTGACCGGCGGGTCCTCGGACAGCGAGGGGTCCGGCGACGGTGAGTCGGGCGGCGACTCCGGCGGTGACTCCGGCGGAGACTCGGACAGCGACTCGGGCGGTGACTCGGACAGCAGCTCGGGCGACGACGGCTCGAGCGGCGACAGCTCCGGTGACGACGGCTCCGGTGACGACGAGGGCCGCGGCTCCGGCGAGGACGGATCCGGCGAGGGCGCCTCGACCGAGGACGGCGCGGGCGACGAGGGTTCCCGGGACGGCGAGGACGCCCGCGACGACGAGCGTGCCGACGACCCGGGCACGAACGACGAGACCGCGAACGACGGGACCGCGAACGACGGGACCGCGGACGACGAGACCGAGGGCCGGGGCGACCAGGACGGTCGGGACGGCGAGGCCGAGGAGCAGGGCGCCGACCAGCAGAGCGATCGCGTGAACCGGCAGCGGCCCGCCGAGGACGTCGGCGAGGTCGAGGGCACCAACGACGACGCCGGCTCTGCCGCCGCGGCCGCCGACCCGTTCCCCGGTCGCGACGAGGCCGCCCCGGCCGGCGCCGACGACTACGTCGACATCGCCGACGTCGAGCCGACCGGCGGCACCCTCGGCGAGGGCGGCGTGTTCAACCGCGGCTCCTACACCGTCGACTGCGGCGTGAGCGACCACAACAACTCCGACAACTACATGGCCGCGCCGGGCAAGCGGAACGGCGCCCAGCACGTCCACGACTACGTCGGCAACCGCACCACCGACGCGAACTCGGACGAGAGCTCGCTGGAGGAGGGCGCCACGTCCTGCGGCAACGGCGACCAGTCGACGTTCTTCTGGCCCGTCGTCCGCGACCTGAACGGCACCGGCCCGGACGTCGGCGAGGACGGCGGCAGCCTCGACGGCAACGTCGGCTCGATCCTGCGGCCCCGCTCGGCGGAGCTGAGCTTCCGCGGCCACGGCGACCGCGAGATCGAGCCCATGCCCGCCCACCTCATGATCATCATGGGCAACGCGAAGGCCGGAGCGCAGGACCAGAAGAACGTCAACGCCAAGTACACCTGCACCGGGCAGGAGGAGCGGGTCACCGACAAGTACCCCATCTGCGGCCCGGGCTCGCAGCTCGTGCGCATGCTCGACTACCCGAGCTGCTGGGACGGCGAGAACCTCGAGACCGAGGACCTGCGCTCGCACATGACGTTCCCGGACGAGCGGGGCAACTGCGAGAGCGACGAGGTGCCGGTGCCGGCGCTGCGGATCACGCTGACCTACGACCAGCCCGCGGGCCGCTCGTTCTCGATCGACAGCTTCCCGAACGAGCAGCACGACCCGCGCACCGACCACTCCGACTACGAGAACCTCGCCACCGAGGCGCAGTCGCGTCGCGGCGCGGAGTGCATCAACACCGGTATCCGGTGCGCGGACATCCCGCGCGAGGGCTGATCCCCCGCTGACGCCGACCGGCGGGCGGGGCCACCACGGTGGCCCCGCCCGCCGTCAGCGTGTGGCGCCGCCGCGGGCGACCTGCTCCTCCGAGGCGTTGACGACCTGGACCTTGTCGCCGACCTGCAGGTCGTCGAACGTCGCGCGGGCGTCGTCGGTCTCCATGCGGATGCAGCCGGCCGAGGAGCGGGAGGGGTCGCCGCTGTGGAAGGCGATCCCGCCGTCGGCGAAGAACACCGAGAACGGCATCGGCGCGGGCCGCCCGTCGCGGGTCTTCGACTCGCCGGAGACGTGGTCGGCCTCCTTGCGGTACACCCGCAGCGAGTGCCCGACCGGCGTGGCGCGGCCCTCGCCGCCGGACGCGATCGTCATCGGGCCCCGGGTGACCTTGCCGTCGCGGATCAGCCAGGCCCGCTGGGACTCGAGGTCCACGCAGGCCCGGGCCGACGCCGAGCACGGCGTGCCGGGCACCAGGGCCTCGGCGTGCGCGGCCCGCGCCGCGGGGCTCTCCTCGACGTTCTGGGCAGTGGCCGGCGCCGCGATCGCGGGCACGGCGAGCGCGGTGCCCGCCGTGACGGCCAGCGCGCCCAGGGCGGCGGCCGCGCGACCGGGGTACCGGCGCAGCGCGCTCCGCGCGACGACGAGCCGGTGACGGCCGCGTCCTGCCGGGGTCGAGCTCATGGGACGTCCTCCTCCACGACGGGCGGGCGCCCCGTCCCCCTTCCTTCGACGGGCCGGACCGGGCCCTTCAGCCGCCGACCGGGTGACGCGCGCCCGTCACTCGGGGCGACCCGGCGGGTGGGGCGCGTCGATCCGGTACCGGAGACCGACCAGCCGGACGAGCAGGCAGAGCGCCGCCCCGGCCAGCGCCGGGGCCAGCGGGCCCGCCCCGAGCCGCGTCCCCACGACGGCGACCGCCGCCCCGAGCAGGGCCGGGATCGCGTAGAGCTCGCTGCTCAGCACCGTCGGGACCCGGCGCACGAGCACGTCGCGGATCGTGCCCCCGCCCACCGCGGTGATGCCGCCGAGCAGGATCGCCTGCCCGGCGCCCGCTCCCAGCGCCATCGCCTTCGCCGCGCCCGTCACCGCGAACAGGCTCAGGCCGAGCGCGTCGAAGATCTCGATGGGCGTCGCGAGACGCTCGAGCTGGCGGCTCAGCCCGAAGGCCAGCAGCCCCCCGGCGCCGGCGACCACGAGGTAGCGCCAGTCGTTGAACGTCGCCGGCGGCAGCGCACCGAGCAGGACATCGCGCACGATCCCGCCGCCGAGCGCCGTGATCATCCCGAGCGTGATCACACCGACGATGTCCAGGCGCGCCGCCCGGACCGCCGTGAGCGCGCCGTTGAGGGCGAAGGCGAACGTCCCGGCGAGGTCGAGGACCAGCGCCGTCACCGCGGCCGTCGTCATGGCGCCATCCTGACGGGCGCCTCACTCCCCGAAGACGACCGGCAGGGTGGTGGGGCCCAGGTGGTTGCCGCCCTGCAGCCCGCTCCAGCCGACCTCACCGCGCAGGCGCAGCGGCGGACGGGCGCAGAGCTCGGTGAGCAGGATCGTCAGCTCGGCCCGCGCCAGCGCGGCGCCCGGGCACAGGTGGATGCCCCACCCGAAGCCCAGGTGGCCGCGGACGTCGCGGTCGGGGTCGAAGCGGTCGGGATCCGGGAAGCGCGCCGGGTCGCGGTTGGCCGCCGCGAACGACAGCAGCACCGCGTCGCCCTCCTCGACGCGCTGCCCCGCGACCGTGACCGGGCACGTGGCGCGGCGCGCGAAGTTCTGTGCCGGGCTGCGGTGGCGCAGCATCTCCTCGACGAACCCCGGCGCCAGCGACGGATCGGCGCGCAGCCGCTCCTGGCGGGCCGGGTCCTCGAGCAGCAGGGCGACCAGCGTGCTCGCCGCGTTCATCGTCGTCTCGTGTCCCGCGACGGCGAACGTGGCGAGGATGCTGATCCGCTCGTCCTCGCCGAGGTCGGCCGCGAGCAGCGTGGACACGAAGTCGTCGGCCCCGTCCGCACGGTGCGCGGCGAGCTCGCCCGCCATGAGCTCGGAGATCCGCCGGAACGCCCCGGCGAAGTCGACCTCCTCCCCGCCGGCGGTGAGCCCCGACCACGTCTGCTCGGTGACCTCGCGGAACCGCTCGACCGTGCCCGGCGAGAACCCGACGAGCTCGGTGAGCACCGCGAGCGGCAGCGGCAGCGCCACCTCACGGACGAAATCGCCACCCCCACGCGCCGCGAACCCCGCCACGAGGTCGGCGATCGTGCGCTCGAGGAACGGCCGCATCTGCCGCACCCGCGTCGTCGAGAGCGCCGGCCCCATCAGGCGCCGGTAGGCGGTGTGGAGCGGCGGGTCGAAGTCGATGGGGATCGAGTGCTGGGTGCCGTCGGTCGGGATGCGGTGGCCCGATGCCGACGAGAACGTGCCCGGGTCGCGCAGGGCCGCGCGGACGTCGTCGTAGCCGGTGAGCACCCAGAACCCGCCCCGGCGCCCCGACCGCGCCACCGGCCCGGCCGCGCGGGCCGCCGTGTAGACGTCCCAGACGGTCGGCTCGGTCAGCGTCGGGTCGTACGGGTCCCAGTCGATGCTCACTCGCCGGCCTCGCGGGGCCCCACGAAGCCGGTCTGGCCCGCCTCGGAACCCAGTGCCAGCACCGGCCCGTCCATCTTCTCCTGCCACACGAGCGACTCCATGCCGATGTGCAGCGGGTGGTCCTGGACGGTGTAGACGGCGAGGCCCTCGGGCCCCTCGTAGTGGGCGTGCTCGAGCCAGCCCGGCGCCGAGAGCAGCAGGTCGCCGGCCTCCCAGGTGATGTCCTGGCCGTCGACGGTGCTCATCCCGGAGCCCGCGAAGTGGTAGTTGATGGCGACCGAGGAGTGGCGGTGCCCCGGCCCCCGCGGCCGCGGCGGGCGGCCCGCCGGCATCCCCGACGCCGTGACGAAGAAGCTGTGCGTGGCGCCCTGCCGGCGCTGGGTCGCCGGGTTGTACAGCGCCATGATCGTGCGCTTGCCGTCGCCCACCTCGGTGGACAGGTGCGACGCGACCTCGGCCCACGGCCAGTGCAGGGCCCGGGACTCGACGACCTCGATGTCGACGAGGAACTCGTAGCCCCGCAGCCGCGCGCCCTGCGTCCCGATGGCGATGTCGGGCGCGGTCGCGCGGGTGTAGGCGACCTTCTCGCTGTCCTCGGTCGTCGGGGCCGGCGCGTCGGCGGGCGAGGGCCGCCAGGTCAGCGGCAGGTCCTCGGCGTAGTGCACGCCGAGCTTCTCGAGCAGCGGCGCGTTGGAGTAGCTCAGCCGGGCCCAGACGTCGGTGGAGTCGTTGCGGAACCGGAACGGCTGCATCGACGGCAGGTTGGCGACGTCGAGGTGGGCGAGGTCGACGCCGGAGTCGGCGACCTCGATGCGGCCCCGGCCGAGGATGCCGATCTCCACCCGGTGCGCGTTCTCGCGCAGCGGCGCGGTCTCCTCCCCCGGGTTGAGCACCTCGATCGTCACCGCGATCCCGGGCGAGAGCCCGAGGCCGGGCGCGACCGCGGACGGGTGCACGATCCGGGCGCCGCGGCGCCCGTTGGCGGGACGCGGCGCGGCGGCGAGGCGCTCGATCTCGGCCTCGATCTCCGCGCGGGCGATCTTCACCGGGGCCCACGGCTGCGGCGTCGACGCGGGGTCGCCGCTGACGTCGACCATGCGCGTGGCCGTGTCGGGGCGGGTCTCGGGGCGGGTGTGGGTGAGGCTCATGCGGGCTTCCTCTCGAGAGGCGCGTCGGCCGGCGCCGGCGACGCCGGCTCGTCCGTCACGGGATGGGGGCTGCGGAGGGTGAGGGTCGCGACGAGGCTGACCAGCCCCAGCACGACCACGTAGGCGGAGATCGCCGTGCCGGTGCCGGTCGCGGCGAAGAGGACGGTGGCGACGATCGGGGCGAGGGCCCCGCCGAGGACGCTGCCGACGGCGTAGGCGACGGACGCGCCGCTGTAGCGCACGGCGGTCGGGAACGCCTCGGCGAGGTAGGCGCCGTACGGCCCGGACGCCACGGCGAAGCCGGCGCCCGCGACGACGCAGGCCGCGAGCGTGCCGAGGACCGTGCCGGTGTCGATCAGCCAGAAGTAGGGGAAGGCCCACAGGGTCAGCACGGCGACGCCGACGAGGATCACGGGACGTCGCCCGCGGCGTGCCGCCCACACCGCGGCGAGCGGGATGACGCCCGCCCAGACCAGCGCGGTGACCACGGTGACCGCCAGCATCGTCGACGCCCCGACCAGCTGCCGCGTCGCGACGTAGCCCAGGGTGAAGACGAGCAGGACGTTGGCGAGCCCGGACACCAGGACGTTCAGGCAGGCCGCCGGGACCAGGACGCGCGGGGTGCGCAGGACGTCGGCGAGCGGTGCCCGGCGGACCTCGGTCTGCGCCCGGACCTGCTCGAACTCCGGGCTCTCGTCGAGACGCAGTCGCAGGACCAGGCCGAAGACCACGAGCACGGCGCTGAGCAGGAACGGCACCCGCCAGCCCCACGCCGCGAACGCCGCCGGGTCCAGGCCGAGCCGGACGACGAGGAACACCAGGCTCGCCAGCACCACCCCCAGCGGCAGGCCGACCTGCGGCAGCGAGCTGTAGAGCGTGCGCTTCGACGGCGGCGCGTGCTCGAGGGCCAGCAGCGTGGCCCCGCCCCACTCCCCGCCGACCCCGATGCCCTGGACGAACCGCAGGAGCACGAGGAGCACGGGCGCGGCGACGCCGATGGCGGCGTAGGTCGGGAGGAGCCCGATGAGCAGGGTGCCGACACCCATGATCAGCAGGGACGCGACGAGCATCCGCCGCCGCCCGAGGCGGTCGCCGAAGTGGCCCATCACCGCCCCGCCGACGGGGCGGGCGACGAAGCCGATGGCGAAGGTCGACAGCGCCGCGAGGGTCCCGGCGACCGGGCTGACCTGCGGGAAAAACTGCGGCGCGAACACCAGCGCGGCCGCCGTGCCGTAGATGAAGAAGTCGTACCACTCGATGGTGGTCCCGATCAGGCCGGCGAGGGCGACCCGGCGGGGACGGTGGGGCTCGGACATCGTCGTCCTCTCTCGGGTCAGGACTTCTCGAGCAGGGCGGCACCCTGCGCGAGCAGCGCGTCGACCCGCGGGCGGGCCTCGTCGGTGAGGGGGATCAGGGGCGGGCGCACGTGGTCGGAGGCGATCCGGCCCTGCCGGAGCAGCACGGACTTCGCCGGCGCCGGGTTGGTCTCGACGAAGAGCAGGTCCACCAGCGGGTGCAGGCCGTAGTGCAGCTCGCGAGCGGTCTCGTGGTCGCCCGCCTCCCACGCCTCGTACATGCGGGCGACGGCCCACGGCGCGAGGTTGCTGACCGCCGAGATGAACCCGGCGCCGCCGAGCGCGAGCAGCGGCAGCCCCAGCAGCTCGATGCCCGACCAGACCATGAGCTCGCGCCCGCACAGGTGCAGCACGCGGGAGAAGTGCTCGAAGTCCCTGGTCGTCTCCTTGACCCCGACGACGTTGTCGCAGTCACGGAAGAGGCGGGCCACGGTCTCGGGCGCCACGTCGACCGCGGTCCGGGAGGGCACGTTGTAGATCACGATCGGCAGGTCCGGGAACTCGCCCGCGACCGTCGCGAACCAGCGGTACAGCGCCTCCTGGGTGGGCCGCGCGTAGTACGGGGTGATCACCAGCGCGGCGTCGGCGCCCGCGTCCCGGGCGGCCGCGGTGATCTCGAGGGTCTCGTCGAGCTTCGCCGACCCCGTGCCCGGCAGGAACGGCACGGCGTCGTCGATCTCCTCGGCCACCGCACGGATCGCGGCGATCCGCTCGGCCGCCGACTGCGCCGACGGCTCGCCGGTCGACCCGCCGATCGAGACGCCGTGCGCCCCGGACGCGAGCTGCCAGCGGACCAGGCCGCGCAGCGAGTCGAGGTCGAGGGCGCCGTCGGCGAGGAACGGCGTGATCACCGGGGCGATCGAGCCGCGGATGCGGGACGGGTCGCTGCGGAACTTCACGACCGCTCCCCCACCAGCAGCCCGGCCACGGCCAGGTCGGACAGGCCCATGCCCATCCCCTTGAACACGGTCAGGCGGGGGCGTTCCGGCCGCGCGACCTTGCCGGTGACGACCTCGGCGAGCGTGCGGACGCCGCCCCACTCGTCCTCCGATCCACAGTGCTCCCGCAGCTCCCGGGACCCGCGGCGCGCGTTGGCCTCGCTGTCGACGACGGTGAGCGCGGACGTGGCGAGCACGTCGGGGGCCAGCTCCGCGTGCGTCGGCAGGATCGCCCCGACGGCGTTGAGGTGGGCGCCGGCGGCGAGGTGGCCGGCGGCGAGGAACGGCTCGGCGGCCCGGGTGATCGCGGTGACGACCGGGGCGTCGCGGGTCGCGTCCTCGACGCTCGCCGCGACGTCGGCGCGCAGGCCCAGCTCGTCGCGGACCCGCGTCGCCAGCGCCTCGGCGCCGGCCGCCGTCCGGTTCCACACCCGGACCCGGCGCAGCGGGCGGACCGCCGCGACGGCCTCGACCTGGCGCAGCGCCTGCCGGCCGGCCCCGAGCAGGGCGAGCTCGTCGGCATCGGGGTCGGCGAGCCACCGCGTTGCGACCCCCGAGATGCCCGCCGTCCGCAGCGCCCCGGCCGCGCCGGCCTCCGCGACGCCGAGGGTGGCGCCGTCGCCGGCGGCGAAGAGCGTCATCAGCGCGCTCGCCCCGGCCGGCGTGTTCACCCACGTCTTGAAGATCGTCACGTCGGCGGCGAGGTCGACCGCGCCGAGCGCGTGCGCGCTGCCGCGGCCGTCCTCGAGCGGCCAGGTGCTCATCGTCTTGTCGACGTTCCACGCGGTGCCGTCGGCCTCGTGGGCGAGCACCCGCTCCAGGGCCTCGATCGCCGCGTGCACGGTCAGCCCCGCGCGGACGTCGTCCTCGGTCCAGAACCTCATGCCCCCACCTCCGCGAACGCCGGCACCTCGTCGACCACGCCGTGGCGCAGGACCCCGACCCCGGAGACCTCGACCTCCAGCTCGTCGCCGGGGCGCAGGAACCGCGGCGGGTCCCGGCGCAGCCCGATGCCCTGTGGGGTGCCGGTGGCGATGAGGTCGCCGGGGCGCAGCGGGGTGAAGGTGCTGACGTAGGCCACGAGCTCGGCGAAGCCGAAGGTCAGCCTGTCGGTGGTGTCGTCCTGGACGACCGCGCCGTTGAGCCGGGTCGTGACGCGCAGCGGGCCCTCGCCGACCTCGTCGGCCGTCGTCAGCCACGGGCCGACGGCGCCGGACCGGTGCCAGTTCTTGCCGGCGGTGGCCTGGGTGGAGTGGAGCTGCCAGTCGCGGACGCTGTTCTCGGCGACGCAGGTGACGCCGGCGACGTACGACCAGGCGTCGGCGGCGGGGATGCGCCGGCCGGGGTGGCCGACGACCAGGGCCGCCTCGCCCTCCCAGTCGAGCGAGTCCTCGCCGTCCGGTCGGACGACGGGTGTGCCGGCGCCGACGAAGGAGTCGCCGAAGCGGGCGAACAGGGTGGGGCGGGACGGCTCGTCCGGGGCGCGGGTCGACTCGGCGGCGTGCGCGGCGTAGTTGAACCCGACGCAGACGACCTTGGGGTGGTCGCCGATCGGCGGCTCCCAGGTGAGCGTGGCGACGGGCACGCGGGGGTCGTCGGACAGTGGGGTCACGGGGTCGGCGAGCAGGTCGTCGAAGGACGCGACACGGTGGTCGAGCCGGGCGACGTGGTCGCCGAGCACGACCCCGAAGCCGGTGTCGACGGCGGGGCCGGCGGCGGTGCGGAAGCGCGCGATCCTCATCCCGCCGCCACCGGCTCCCGGGTCGCGGCCGGGGTCCCGACCGGCGTCCGCACGCCGGCCCGCTCGAGGCGCGGCAGCACGTCGCGGGTGAAGTCGGCGAGGCCGGCGTCGTAGTCGACCCAGGTCAGCAGCGCGCCCTCGATGCCCGCGGCGCTGAGCATCTCGAGGCGCTCCGCGATCGTCTCCGCGGTGCCGACCAGCGGGAATCCCCCGGCCCCCGCCGCGAAGCGCTGGCGCATCGCGGTCATGACCTCGGGCGGCATCAGCTGGGTGTTCGCGCCCTGGAGCCGCATCCAGGCGTCGACGCTCTCGACGTCCTCGAACTCCTGCGAGAACCGCCGCAGGTACGCGTCGGCCTCGGCCTGGGTGTCGCGCTGCACGACGACGGTGTGGGTCCAGAGCCGGACCTCGCGGCCGAACTCCTCGCGCGCCATCCGCTGGTAGCCCTCGATCTGCGCGCGGATCGCGTCCTCGTCCTCGGACTGCACGATCACGAAGCAGAGGTCGGCGTGCTCGGCGGCGAACCGCATGCCGCGCGGCGACCCGCCCGCGTTCATGATCGGGATGGTGGGCTGCACCGGCTTCGGCTGCGAGACGCCGCCGACGATGTCGAAGAACCGCCCGTGGAAGTCGAGCTCCTCGGTCTCGGCCCAGAGCTTCCGGACCACCTCGAGCCATTCGGCGAGGTGGTCGTAGCGCTCGTCGTGCTCGCGCATCGGCGCGCCGAACATCTCGAGCTCCGGCCGGTTCCAGCCGCCCACCACGTTGAGGGCAAACCGTCCGTGGGAGATGTGGTCGACGGTGGCCGCCTGCTTGGCGGCGACGATCGGGTGCAGGGTCGGCGCGTGGGACGTGGCGAAGACGCCGATGTTCTCGGTGGCCGCGGCGATGCCGGCCGCCCACGTGAACGGCTCCATGACCCGCCCCGACCGGTGCTCCGGGCGACCCTCCGGGTAGCCCTTCCACCGCGCGAACGGCACGACGGCCTCGAAGCCCGCGCGGTCGGCCGCCTGCGCGGTGCGCACCGAGCGGTCCCAGTCCATCTCGGGCGCCTCGGGCACCAGCGTCTGCGACGCCCCCGATCCGTTCGTGCAGAACAGGCCGAGCTTGAGCGTGTTGCCGCTGACCAGCGGATGCATCGCAGACCTCCTCGTCCGTGGTGGTGTGCATCCGACGCTAGAGAGCTGGAACACATAGCACCATGACGAGTAGTGCGACCCTTCGATAAGCTTTCTCGTATGACTCTGTCGTCCCAGCTGCGCCGCCTCGAGATGTTCTGCGCGGTGGTCGACGAGGGCGGCGTGACGCGGGCCGCCGAGCGGTTCCAGGTCGCGCAGCCGTGGGTGTCGGCCCAGTTGCGGACCCTCGAGAAGGCGGTGAAGGCGCCGCTGTTCGTCCGCGAGGGGCGGCGGATCGCGCTGACGGAGGCGGGCACGCGCTTCTACGCGTGGGCCAAGGAGGTCCTCGCCAGCGGCGCCCAGGTGCAGCGCGACATCGAGGACCTCGACGCCGGCACGGCGGGCTCGCTCGCGGTGGCGACGAGCATGGCGATCGGCACCTACCTGATCCCGCCGCTGATGACCGACCTGCGGCGCGCCCGAGAGGGCGCCGACATCACGATCTCGATCAGCGAGCCGGCCGTCGCGATGCGCCGGGTCGAGATCGGCGAGGTCGACTTCGCGGTCACCACCTGGTACGACGATGTCCCCCCGGCGGGCGTGCAGGCCGAGAAGCTGTGGGACGAGGAGATCGTGCTCTGCGCGGCACCCGACGGGCCGCCCGGCGGCGACGAGATCGACCTCGCCGACGTCCTCGAGCTCCCGATCGTCGGGGTGCCGTCCGGCGTCGCGATCGAGCGCGTGCTGCACGACCAGCTGCGCGCCCACGGCCTGCCGGCCCCGACCTACGTGATCCGGCTCGGGCACGCCGAGGCCCTCAAGGCGGCCGTCGCCGCGAACGACTGGGTCTGCTTCGCGCCCTGGTACTGCGTCGCCGACGACGTCGCGTCCGGGCGCCTGCGCGCCGTCCGCATCCGGGACGCCGAGCTCGTCGAGGGCATCGGCCTGTTCTCCCGCGACACGAGCTGGTTCTCGCCGCTGCAGCGCGCGGCCGTGGCGGCGCTGCGCGAGGTCGCGGCGAGCAAGCGCGCCGTCAGGAGCTGAGGCGCACCGGCAGGGTCGCGAGCGACGGGAACATCAGCGAACCGAACCGCTCCGACGGGCCGTCCGGCGCGATCTGCGTGGCGTGCCGGGCCAGCCCGGTGATCGTCTCCTGGAGCTGGATGCGGGCCAGGGGCGCGCCGAGGCAGTGGTGCAGGCCGCCGCCGAACGCCAGGTGCCGGGCGGCGTTCGGGCGGTGGAGGTCGACCCGCTCCGGCTCGTCGAAGGTGCGCTCGTCGAGGTTCGCCGAGCCGAGCGCGCAGAGCGTCGTCGCGCCGGCCGGGACCGTCGTGCCGTCCGAGGCCGTGAACGGCGCGGTGAGGATCCGGGGGATCACCTGCACCGGCGCCCGCAGGCGCAGCGTCTCCTCCACCATCGGCGTGACGAGCGCCGGGTCGCCCCGGACCGCGTCGAGGAGACCAGGGACCGTCGCGAAGAGCTCGACGACGTTGGCGATCGACGTGCGGGTGGTCTCGAAGCCGGCGTCGAGCACCGTGTGCATGAGCGAGAGCACCTCGTCGCGGGAGAGCTCGCCCTGCGCCTCGGCGTCGAGCAGACGCCGGACGAGGTCCGTCGGTGCGGTGGTGCGCCCGAGCAGGCCGTCGAAGTAGTCGAAGTAGAACTGCGAGACCTCGTCGAGGCGCGCGTGCCGCTCGGCGTCCAGCGGGAACGGCGAGAAGATCATCAGGAAGTCGATCTGGGTGCGCAGCAGCGAGTCCCAGTCCTCGTCGGGCATCCCGATCAGCAGGCGCAGCACGCCGCGCGGCACCCGCGCCGCGAGCTGGGACACCGCGTCGAACCGCCCGCCCGCCGCCGTGAGCGCGCCGAGCTCGTCGGCGACCTCCGCCGCCGCGGCCGCCCGCAGCTTCTCGACCTGCCGCGCGGTGAACAGCGGCGCGACGACGCCCCGCAGCCGCGTGTGGATCGGCCGGTCGGTCTGCACCATGTTGGCGCGCAGCCGCCGCCGCGCCGGTCCCGGCGCCATCCACGGGGGCGCGTCCTGGCCCTCCGGCTGCACGCGGCCGGTCGTGTCGCGCAGGACCGCCTGGGTGTCGGCGTACCGCGTGAGCACGTGGGTCGGATGGTCGGGATCGCCGACGACGAGGACGGCGCCGGCGTCGCGCATCGCGCGGTACCCGGCGTGACGGTCACCGGTGAGGAAGGCGGGGTCGTCGAGGATCGACGGCGTCGTCGCGGTCATGGGGTGGCTCCTCGGTCGCGGAGTGACCCACGCTAGGAGCGCGCGTTCCATCAGCACCAATACCGGAAACCCGGGGAACCCATCAGCGTTCCGTGATGGTTCTGCTTGCCCGCCGCGACCGTCACCTGCTCTGATGATCGATCGTGGGCGACCCCGGCGCCGAGGCCGAGCACCAGCGGGCCCGCACCGCGCCCGGACTCGCGATCGCGCTGCTCTCCGGGTTCTCGTTCGGTCTCGCCGGCCCGTTCGCCGCCGCGCTGCTCGCCACCGGGTGGTCGCCGCTGGCCGTGGTGCTCGGGCGGCTCGGCGGCGGTGCGCTGCTGCTCGTGGTGCCGCTGGCGGTCATGGCGGCGCGCGGCCGCTACCTGCGACGACGGCACCTGCGTCCCGTCGTCGTCTACGGCGTCGTCCCGCTGGCCGGCGCCCAGATCTGCTACTTCAGCGCCGTCGGTCACCTCTCGGTCGGCGTCGCCCTGCTCATCGAGTACACCGCTCCGGTCCTGCTGCTCGCGTGGACCTGGGCGCGCACCGCCGCGCGGCCCCGGCCGGCGACGCTGGTCGGCGCCGCCCTCGCGATCGCCGGCCTCGGGCTGGTGCTCGACGTCGGGCGCGGCGCGGACGTCGACGTCGTCGGCGTGCTCTGGGGGCTCGGCGCCGCGGTGTGCCTGGCGGCCTACTTCCGCCTGTCCGCCGACGCCGGCGAGGTCGACGGCCCGCCGGCGCTCGTGCTCACCGCCGGCGGCGCGCTGGTCGGCAGCGCCGTCGTGGTGCTCGTGGGCCTGGTCGGCCTGCTGCCCCTCGAGGCGAACACCGCCCCGATCGACCTCGCGGGCTGGACCGCGCCGTGGTGGGTCGGCGTCGTCCTCGTCGCGGCGCTGTCGACGGCGCTCGCCTACCTCACCGGGATCGCCGCCGTCGCGCGCCTCGGGTCGCGGCTCGCGTCGTTCGTCGGCCTGAGCGAGGTGCTCTTCGCCGTGCTCGGGGCGTGGTGGCTGGTGTCCCAGGAACCGACGGCGACCCAGGTCGCGGGCGGCGTGCTCGTCGTCGCGGCGATCGCGCTGATCCGGTGGGCCGAGCCGCCGGGCGACTAGTCCGGCGCGAGCCCCGTCAGCACCTCCACCAGCCGCTCCGGCCACAGCTGCACCCCGACGTGCGAGGTGGCCACGTCGACGACCGTGAACGGTTGGGGCAGCGCGGCGTCGGCCTCGGCGACGAACCGGTCCTGCAGCGCCGGCAGCAGTGCCCGGTCCCCGCTGAGCCGCACGTAGGTGTGCGGCAGCAGGCCCCATGCGCCCGGGTCGACGCGCACGGCGTCCTCGTCGATCGCCAGCGCCTCGCGCACGTCCATCGCCGCGAGCACCGCGAGCAGCTCGGCGCGGGTGCCGTCGGCGAGCAGCGCGTCCTGGAGGGCGTCGAGCGCCGTCGCGTCGGAGGTGTGCAGGTCGACGCGCAGCTCCCCCACCTCGGCCGGGTCGGCGGTGATCAGGCTCGGCGCGAGGACGTCGAGGGCCGACGGACCGGTCTCGGCGAGGTAGGTCGACGGACCGGCGGTGACGCAGCACCACGCCGAGACGTAGACGACGTGGTCGAGCAGCTCGGGCACGGCGTTCGCCACCGCGGTGACCGTCATCCCGCCGCGGCTGTGCCCCACGAGCACCACCGGGCCGTGCTCGCGCGCCGCGCGGACGGTCGCGACCACGGCGGCGACGTCGTCGGCGGTGGAGATCCCGGCGAGCCCGGTGGGCCGCGCGTCGAGCCCGTGACCCGGGAGGTCGACCGCGACGGCCCGGTGGCCCTGCAGCGCGAGCGCCCGGCACACCGGCCCCCAGTGCGACGCGTTGGCGAACGCACCGTGGACGAGGACGAAGGTGGTCGGCGACATGCGAGCCCTCCGGCGGAGACGACGAACGCGGTGCACCGAGGACGGTGCACCGCGTTCGTGGAGTAGCCCCGAGGGGATTCGAACCCCCGCTACCGCCTTGAGAGGGCGGCGTCCTAGGCCGCTAGACGACGGGGCCCTAGGAGAGAACGGCGACGACTCTAGATCACGCTCCGCCACCGCTCGCAGCTGGGGTACCAGGACTCGAACCTAGAACAACTGAACCAGAATCAGCCGTGTTGCCAATTACACCATACCCCAAGGCGATCACCGAGCGTGACGCAGCGCGCTCTGCCCGATGACGTCGACCAGTCTAGGACATGGCCGCGCGGAGGTTCGACACCCCCCGGAGCGACCCCGGGACCACCTCTGCCCCGCAGCTCAGGACCCCGGTGGAGCGCCCGGTAACCTGGGTGAGTTCGGCCGCCGCACCACCAGGAAGATCGAGACGTGAGCTCAACGCCGTCCCCCGGTCCCGCGGGCAAGCCCGCGTTCGCTGCTCTCCCCGCGAGCGTGGACCTGCCCGCGATCGAGCGCGAGGTCCTGGCCCGCTGGGCCGACCGCGACGTGTTCCGTCGCTCCCTCGAGCGCACGGCGGACGGCGAGCCGTGGATCTTCTACGAGGGCCCGCCGACGGCCAACGGCCAGCCCGGCACCCACCACGTCGAGGCCCGCGCGTTCAAGGACCTCTTCCCGCGGTTCAGGACGATGCGCGGCTACCACGTCCCGCGCCGCGCCGGCTGGGACTGCCACGGCCTGCCCGTCGAGCTCGCCGTCGAGAAGGAGCTCGGCTTCACCGGCAAGGCCGACATCGAGACCTACGGCATCGCCGAGTTCAACGCCGCCTGCAAGGAGTCGGCGCTGCGCAACGTCTCGGCCTTCGCCGCGATGACCGAGCGCATGGGCTACTGGGTCGACCTCGACGAGGCCTACCTGACCATGGCGCCGCGCTACGTCGAGAGCGTCTGGTGGTCGCTCAAGAAGATCTTCGACGACGGCCTGCTCGTCGAGGACCACCGCGTGACGCCCTACTGCCCGCGTGACGAGACGCCGCTGTCGGACCACGAGGTCGCCCTCGGCTACGAGGACGACGTCGACCCCTCGGTGTACGTCCGCTTCCCGCTCACCGACGGGCCGTGGGAGGGCGCCGACCTGCTGGTCTGGACGACGACGCCCTGGACGCTGCCGTCGAACACCGCGGTCGCCGTGGCCCGCGACATCGTCTACGTGCGGGCGACGACCGCCGACGGGGACGACTTCGTCGTCGCCGAGGACCTGCTGTCGGTGCTGGGCGAGGGCGCCACCGTCACCGACCGCGCGACCGGCACCGACCTGCTCGGCAGCCACTACCGCCGCCCGCTGGACCTCATCGACGACGAGCGCTTCGGCGACGCGCACCGCGTCGTGCACGGCGACCACGTCACCACCGACGCCGGCACCGGCCTGGTGCACATGGCGCCCGCCTTCGGCGCCGAGGACCACCTCGTGGCCAAGGCCGAGGGCCTCGAGATGGTCAACCCGATCGGGCCGGACGGGCACTTCTACGCCGACGTCCCGCTCATCGGCGGGATGTTCTTCAAGGGCGCCGACCCGACGCTGGTCGAGGAGCTCCGCTCGCGCGGGGTGCTGTGGCGCTCCGAGTCCTACGAGCACTCGTATCCGCACTGCTGGCGCTGCCACACGCCGCTGATCTACTACGCGCTGCCGTCGTGGTTCATCCGCACCACCGAGATCCGCGACCGGCTGGTCGAGGAGAACGAGCGGACGAACTGGTACCCGCCGCACATCAAGCACGGGCGCTACGGCGGGTGGCTCGAGAACAACGTCGACTGGGCGCTCTCGCGCAACCGCTACTGGGGCACGCCGCTGCCGATCTGGCGCAACGACGCCGACCCGTCGGAGATGGTGTGCGTCGGCTCGCTCGCCGAGCTGGGCTCCTACGTCGGGCAGGACCTCTCCGAGCTCGACCCCCACCGCCCCTTCGTCGACGACGTCACGTTCCCGGCCCCGAGCGGGACGGGCACGATGCGCCGCGTCACCGACGTCATCGACGTCTGGTACGACTCGGGCGCGATGCCGTTCGCCCAGTGGGGGGCGCCGCACCACCACGAGGCCGACTTCGAGAAGGCCTACCCCGCGCAGTACATCTGCGAGGCGATCGACCAGACGCGCGGCTGGTTCTACTCGCTGATGGCCGTGGGCACGCTGGTGTTCGACCGGTCGTCCTACGAGAACGTCGTGTGCCTGGGCCTGCTGCTCGACGAGCAGGGCCGCAAGATGTCGAAGCACCTGGGCAACGTGCTCGACCCGTTCGAGCTGTTCGACTCCCACGGCGCCGACGCCGTGCGCTGGCTGATGCTCGCCCAGGGCTCGCCGTGGGTCGACCGGCGCGTCGGGCACGAGGCGCTGCGCGAGATCGTCCGCAAGATCCTGCTGACGTACTGGAACACCGCGTCGTTCCTCGTGACGTACGCGAACGCGTCGGGGTGGACGCCCTCGTCGGAGCCGACGCCGAGTGACCACCCCATGGACCGCTGGGTGCTCGGCGAGCTCGCCACCTGCGTCCGCGAGGTCACCCGCGCGCTCGACGACTTCGACTCCTCGAGCGCCGGCAGGGCCATCAGCGCGTTCGTCGACGACCTGTCGAACTGGTACGTGCGCCGCTCGCGCCGCCGCTTCTGGCACGGCGAGCCGGCCGCCCTGTCGACCTTGCACACCTGCATCGAGACGCTCTCCCGGCTCATGGCGCCGTTCACGCCGTTCGCCACCGACTACCTGTGGACGCTGCTCCAGGGCGACGTCGTCGACGGCGCGCCCGACTCGGTGCACCTCGCCGACTGGCCCGTCCTCGACGAGTCCGCCATCGACCCGGGCCTCGCCGACCGGATGGCGCTCGTGCAGCGGATCGTCGAGCTGGGCCGGTCGACGCGCGCGGCCAGCGGGGTGCGCACGCGCCAGCCGCTGTCCCGCGCGGTGGTGGCCGCGCCCGGGTTCTCGGCGCTCGAGCCCTCGCTGCTCGCCGAGATCGCCGAGGAGCTCAACGTCGGGCGCGTCGAGGCCGCGGGCTCCGACCTCGTCGAGGTCACGGTGAAGCCGAACTTCCGCGCGCTCGGCAAGCGCTTCGCGAAGCAGACCCCCGTGGTCGCCGAGGCGGTCAAGGCCTCCACCGCGGCCCCGGTCGACGGGGCGCTGACGGTGGTCGTGGACGGCGAGGAGATCACGCTGTCCGGCGACGAGATCCTCGTGGAGGAGACGCCGCGCGAGGGCTGGGCGGTCCGGTCGGAGGGCGGCCTGTCGGTCGGCCTCGACACCGAGCTCACCGACGAGCTGCGCGCCGCCGGGCTCGCCCGCGACGTCGTGCGCGTCGTGCAGGAGGCCCGCAAGACCCGGGGCCTCGAGGTGTCCGACCGCATCGCGCTGACCTGGGCGGCCGAGCGCAGCGACGTCGCCGACGCGGTCCGCGCCCACGCCGGGACGATCGCCGAGGAGGTCCTCGCGGTGTCGATGACCGAGGGGGCCGTCAACGGCGACGCCGCGGCGCGCTCCGACGACCTCGCGCTCGCCGTGGCGATCACCCCGACGCAAGCCTGACGCCCGAGGTGTCAGCGGGGGGCATCGCAGACGCTGAGCGTCCGAGATGCCACACGCTCGCCCGGAGTGTCAGCGGCGTGGCCCTATCGGCGTGCTCAACTGGACGCTGACGTCGAGTGTCGTAACGCCACGCGCTCGCGGCGGGGAGATCACCGCGCTCGAGGATCGTTACCGTTCCGTGACCTGGAGTGGGGCTCTGTCCTGGGGTTTCTCGGGCGGCGTTGTCGGGGGTCGGTCCTAGCGTTGTCCTCGTGAGCGTGGAGCAGGATCAGCGGCCCGGGCTGGTGGCCCGGCTGGCTGGTCGTGCTCCCGACGCCGATCTTCATGCGCTGCTGGACACGGTCGATCCGAGCAGCTTGGACGGCCCGGAGCTGGCGGCGTTCGTGCGGGCCCGGTTCGCGGTGCACAACCGCGCCGAGGCCCAGCTGCTGGCCGGGCTGCGGGAGCTGGGGATGGCCACCGAGGACGCCGAGGGGCGCCCGCGGCGGTTGCCGAGCTCGGACGAGTTCTCCGGCGACGAGGTCGCCGCCGTGCTCGGGTGTGCGCGCACCACCGCGTCGCGGCGCCTGGAGCTGGCCGAGGACCTGTTCTGCCGGTTGCCGTTGCTGGGTGAGGCGTTGTGGTCGGGCACGCTCGACGGGCCGAAGGTCCGCGCGATCAGCGAGGGCGTGGCCGACCTGTCCGAGGACCACGCCCGGCTCGCGGTGGCCGAGGTCCTGCCCGAGGCGGGTGGGATGCCGGTGATGGCGTTGCGGGAGCGGCTCAGCGAGGTCGTGGTGGCGATCGACCCGGACTGGGCGGAACGGCGCCGCAAGCGGGCGGAGGCGCGGGGGCGGGTGGGGTTGGTGTGCAACCCGTCGGGGACGGCGACGTTGTCGCTGGCCGATGCGCCCGCGGCGGACGGGATCGCGTCGATGGCCCGGGTGGAGGCCCTGGCCGCGCAGGTGCGCGGGCAGGGAGTGCTGACCCCGATCAACCAGCTGCGCCTGCAGGTCGGCACTCGTCTGCTCGACGGCTCCACCGCCGGGATGACCGACGACGACCTCGTGGCCCTGCTCGCCGCGGAGTACCACGCCCTCCAGCGCCCCGACGACCCCGACGACGGCGGGCCCCAGGACGGCGGGCCCGATCACGGACCTGACGACGGACCTGACGACGGGCCGGACGACGGGCCGGACAGCGGGCCGGACGGTGGCGGGCCGGACGGTGGCGGGCCGGACGGTGGCGGGCCGGATGACGGCGGGCCGGTTGATGGACCGCACGAGAGTGGCCCCGAGGACGACAGTGCTGACGACGGCGCTGACCTCGGCGCTGACGCCGGCGCCGACGACGAGGCGGACGACGAGGCGGACGACGAGGCCGGCCACGAGACCGGGAGCGGTCGTCACGACCTCGAGCTGTCGGTGCCGGCGCCGGGCTCACCCGACGCCCAGGGCGCCGTGGACCTCCCTGGCCTGCCCGGCCTGCCCGGCCTGCCCGGCGAGCCGGAGCAGGAGCCGGAGCGGCGGGACGGGCGGTTGCGGCACGGCACCGTCGAGATCCGGCTCCGCCTGTCCACCGCGCTCGGGCTCGACGAGCACCCCGCCACCGTGCCCGGCTACGGCGCGGTCACCGCCGCCGTGGCGCGCGACCTCGTCCACGCCCGCCACCACGGCGAATGGCGCGTCGTGCTCGTCGACGACGACGGGCACCTCCACCACGTCCTGCTCGCCCGCAGCCGACCAGCCGGCCCCCGCACGCGGGGGCGAGCACCGGGCGCGACCCGGACCGGCGCGATCGTCGAACTCCAGGTTCCGACGACGCTGCTCGCCGCCCTGAACCCCGACGACCACCCCGGATGGGCACCGCTGCTCACCGAAGTGCAGGCCCGCCTCGCCGACCTCGCCGGCACCGGCCGGCTGGGGCGCCCACCCGACGCCGACAGCGGCCCCGATCAGTGGCGACGCCGCCGCCCCGGCGCCGAAGCCGACCGCTGGACCCGCGCCCGCGACCGGCACTGCGTCGTGCCCTGGTGCCGCCGCGCCGCCCACCGCGCCGAGATCGACCACACCCGCGACCACGCCCACGGCGGGCCCACCGTCACCTGGAACCTCGGCGCCTGGTGCACCCACGACCACCGCGCCAAGCACCTCGCCGGCTGGCACGTGCGCCAGCCGATCCCCGGCTGGTTCGTCATCCGCACCCGTGCCGGGATCACCCACACCACCCGTCCTCCCAAGGTCCTCCGGCCGCTACCGGCGCCACAGCCCGCCGGACGGGCGCGACCGCTGCCCGACGACGGCTGGCCCGACCAGGACACCGACAGCGAGCACCTGGACGACTGGCGCCGGCGCTTCACCGCGACGTCGAACAGCACCACCACGACCCCGCCGACGCCTGCAGCGACAGCCTTCGACCCCGACGACCCACCACCGTTCTGAGCCCTACGACCAGGCTCGCGCCATCACTCCGACGGAGGTCTCGCGAGCGCGTCGGTCAGCGACACGCCGAACTTGGCGTCACTCGTTAGGCTCTGTGGGTTAATCGAAAGGTCCGCGTGTCCGATGTGACGATGCGCGGGAGATCCTGAACCGACCTTCCGGGCAGCACTCATCGTCGCTCGGAAGGTGGTTCGGATGCCCAGGGACAACGGGTCCCCCCAGCAGCGCCGGTTCGTGCGGCTGATCGTCGCGGCCGGTCTGGTCGGCGCACTGTTCATGTCGCTGGCCATGACCAACACCTTCTCGGCGTTCGTCGCGACGATCACCAACACCAACGACACGGCGGCCACCGGCTCCTTGATCCTCCAGGAGACCGGCGCCACGGGCACCACGGCGTGCAACAGCACCGACGGCGGCGGCGTCAGCACCAACACCGCCACGTGCGCCACGTTCAACAAGTACGGCGGCAACACCGCGATGCTGCCCTCGAACGCGGCCGGGACGACCAACAACGTCACGACGCTGGTGAACTTCAAGAACACCGGCACGGCTGCGGCGACGGCGTTCACCATGGGCTTCGGCCCCTGCACGCAGTCGGCGGCGGCCGGCGCGGGCACCGCGACCGACTTCTGCAGCAAGCTGCACGTCAAGGTCACCTCGGGCGCGACCGTGGTCCAGGCCGACACGGTCGCCTCGACCCTGGCCGGCACCACGGTCAACCTGCCCGCGGCACTCATCCCGGCGGCCAACTCCGGCTCGACGATCCCGCTGACGTTCACGACGTACGTCGACGTCTCGGCCGGCAACACCTACCAGGGCCTGACCGCGTCGCAGCCGATCACCTGGACCCTGACGGGCTGACGAGCGGACCCGGAAACGCCAGTGGGTACGTCCCTCCCCGACACCGACGTCGACCCCGACGCGGTGACGGCTCCCCTCCCGCTGCCGCTCCCCCCGGACACCGGTCGACGGACGTCGATCGTGCCCGGCGTGCTCGCTGCGACCGTGGTCGTGGTGCTGTTCGCCGGCGCCCTGGTCTGGCACCTCTCCGGGGGGCGCTGGCAGATCATCACCACGCCCTCGATGGGCACCGCCGCGCCCGTGGGCTCGGTGGTGCTCACGCGGCCCGACACCGTGATCGGGGTCGGCGAGATCGTCACCTTCCGGCCGCCCGCGGAGCTCGGCCGGTCGGTGACCCACCGCGTCGTCGCCCTCGAGACCGGCCCGGGCGGCATCGGCATGAAGACCCGCGGCGACATCAACGGCGCCGTCGACCCGTGGACGCTGCACGCGCCGGACCTCACCGGCCGCGTCGTCCTCGTCCTGCCCGGGCTCGGCTGGCTGATGTGGGCCCTGCCGGCCCTCATCGTCGGGATCGTGCTGCTCTTCTGGGCCACGCGGCGCTGGCTGCCGTGGCTGTGGGCGGTGCCGACGCGGGTGCTCGGCCTGTCGCTCCTCCTCGCCGCGGTCAGCGTGTGGCTGCGCCCGTTCGTCGGCACGGTGACGCTCGGGTCGTCGGCCGACGCCGGCGAGGCGACCATCAACCTGGTCTCGACGGGCATGCTCCCGACCCGCGTCAGCGCCGACACCGGCGGCGTGCTCGACCTGGTCAGCGGCGAGAAGGGCGTGCTCGTCACCCCGCGGCCCGAGCAGGCGGGCGGCAACGTCCTGACCAGCGGCGTGCACATGCCCTGGTGGCTGTGGATCGTGATGACCGCGTTCTGGCTGCTGCCGATGGTGTACGGGCTGATCGCCGCCCACCGGCACCCGCTCGTGGACGACGCGGGCCCGACCGCGCCCGGCCCGCCGCCCGCGCCGCCCGCGCCGTCCGCCCCCGACCCCGGGCCCCGCCGCGGACCGGGCGCAACGTCGACGTTCCTCGGCATGGCGCTGGCCCTCGCGCTGACGATCGCGCCGAACCCCACGCTCGCGGCGTTCACCGGGACGCTGACCAACACGACGAACACCGCGGGCGCCGCCCCGTACTTCACCTGCCTGGGCGCCACCGCCGGCTTCGGCAGCAACTACATCGCCTGGCCCCTCGACGACGCGAACGTCGCCAACCTGGCGACCGCCCGCTCGCTCACCGGGGGGACCACCGGCACCTACAACGGCCTGCTCGGCTTCACGGCCGCCGCCACCAGGCCGTGCCCGCGCGACACCCCGGCACGCGCGGTGACGATCAACGGGTCGGCGGTCCTCACGCCCTACGTCGCCACCACGAGCACCACCGCGATCGCGAGCACCAACGTCTTCTCGATCGTCGGGTGGTTCCGCACGAACACCGTCCTGGGCGGCCGGATGATCGGCTGGGGCAGCTCGCGGACCGGCCTGACCTCCGGCGGCTACGACCGCCACCTCTACATGACCAACTCCGGGCAGCTGACGTTCGGCGTCTACCCCAACGCCACGAAGACGATCACCAGCCCGAACGCCTACAACGACGACGCCTGGCACCTCGCCGTCGCGACGCTCTCCCCGGCGGGGATGGTGCTCTACGTCGACGGCGCCCAGGTCGCCGCCGACCCGACGACCACCACGGCCGAGGGCGGGACGACGCGCACCGGCTGGTGGCGCGTGGGCTGGGACAACCTCAACGGCTGGCCCAACGCGCCGACCACCTACGCGTGGGCGGGCAGCATGTACGACGCCGCCGTGATGACCACGGCGCTCACCCCCGCCCAGGTGACGCAGCTCTACCGCTCCGGGACGTAGGGCGCGACACTGCAGGTCATGGCCGTGACCACCCACGACTGGACCGTCGTCGACGAGGGCTGGGGCCGCCGGGCCGTCGACTTCGCGACCCTCTCCGAACCGTCGAACTGCCGCGAGTACGTCGCGATCCACCACCGGCTGGGCGTCGACGACGGCGACCGGGTCCTCGACGTCGCCTGTGGCTCCGGCCTCGCGCTCGAGCTCGCCGCGCTGCGCGGCGCGACGTGCGCCGGCATCGACGCCTCCGCGCGGCTCGTCGCCGTCGCTCGCGACCGCAACCCGGACGCCGACGTGCGGGTCGGCGACATGCACGCCCTGCCGTGGACCGACGGCAGCTTCGACGTCGTCACCAGCTTCCGCGGCGTCTGGGGCACCACGCCCCACGCCCTCGCCGAGGTCCACCGCGTGCTCGCGCCCGGCGGCCGCGTCGGCATCACCGTGTGGGGCCACATCAAGGTGTCACCCGGCGCGTGGGCGCTCGCCCCGTTCCGCCTGGCCGAGGAGCCGGCCGTCGCCAACCAGGCGGCGATGGTGCGGCTCGGGCGGCCGGGCGCGGGCGAGGAACTGCTCGCGTCGCACGGCTTCACCGACGTCCGGCGCGTGTCGCCGCGGTTCGCCTGGGAGTTCGCCGACCCGCAGGCCTACGCCCGCGCGCTCGCCTTCACCGGTCCGGCGTACGAGGCCATCCGCGCCGTCGGCGAGGAGGCGTTCCACGACGCCGCGGTCCGCACGGCCGAGCGGGTCGTCCGCGACGGGCTCCCGCTGCGCGCCGAGATCGACCTCGTCGGCTACCTGGCCCGCACGCCCGCCTGAGTCAGGCGAACTCCTTCTCGCTCACCGACTCGTGCCACGGGATGACGAGGCGCTTGGCCAGGTTGACCGCGAAGAAGAGCACGGACCCGACGGCGGCGAGCAGGACGATGACGGCGAACAGCGCCGGGGCGTCGAGGGCGTTCAGGCTCGACACCACGAGGAAGCCGAGGCCCTCGTTGCCACCGAGGTACTCGCCCACGATCGCGCCGATCACCGAGAAGACGATCGCGACCTCCATGCCCGCGAAGACGTAGGGCAGCGTGCTCGGCAGCTCCAGGTTGCGGAACGTCGACCACCGCGTCGCCCCGAGACCGCGCATGACGTCGCGGTGCCCGCGGTCGACCGAGCGCACGCCGAGCAGGACGTTGAGCAGGATCGGGAAGAACGCCAGGATCGCCGCCATGATCACCTTCGAGGTGAGGCCGAACCCGAACCAGATGACGAAGATCGGGATGAGCGCGACCTTGGGCACCACCTGGAACGCGACCAGCGCCGGGCGCATCGCCACCTCGAGCCAGGCGATCCGGCCCAGCACGACCCCGCCGAGCACCCCGAGCACCAGCGCGATGGCGAAGCCGGAGAGCACCTCGGTGACGGTCACCTGCACGTGACCCCACGTCGCCGGGTCGACCAGCAGCTCCCCGAGCGACGCCGCCACCGCCGACGGCGGCGGGAGCACGAACTCCGAGATGCCGAACACCGAGACCACCAGCGACCACACGATCACCAGCAGCACGAGCATGACCGGCGCCGACACCCACGGCAGCCACTTCGCGACCCCACGCTGTTCCACCGGTCAGGCCTCCTCGTCCAGCGCTGTGCGCAGCGCCCGCACCGTCTCGCGGAACGCCGGCTCGACGTCGATCTCCAGCTCGCGGGGGCGGGCGAGGTCCACGTCGACGACCGAGTGGATGCGCCCGGGGCGCGGCGAGAGCAGCACGACCCGGTCGGCGAGGAAGACCGCCTCGGGGATCGAGTGCGTCACGAACACGACGGTGGCGCCGGTGGTCGACGCGATGCTCTGCAGCTCGAGGTTCATGCGGTCGCGGGTGAGGGCGTCGAGCGCGCCGAACGGCTCGTCCATGAGCAGCACGCTCGGGTCGCAGCTCAGCGCCCGGGCGATCGCGGCGCGCTGGCGCATGCCCCCGGACAGCTCGCGCGGCAGCGACTTCTCGAAGCCGCCGAGCCCGACGAGGTCGCACAGCTCGTGGGCCCGGGCCCGCCGGGTCGCCCGGTCGACCCCGCGCAGCTTCAGCGGGAGCGCGACGTTGTCCTCGATCGTGAACCAGGGGAAGAGGTTCGGCTCCTGGAAGACGAGCCCGAAGCGGCTCACGGTCTCCTCGTCGCGCCGCCCGCCGCGCCACACCGGGCGCCCGCCCGCGCGCACCTCGCCGCCGGTCGGCGGGAGCAGGCCCGCGAGGATCCGCAGCAGCGTCGTCTTCCCGCAGCCGGAGCGCCCGACCAGCGCGACGAACTCGCCGGCGGCCACGCGCAGGTCGATGCCGCGCAGCGCCTCGGTGGTGCCGCGCCGCGAGCTGTAGACCTTGTCGACGCCCGCGAGCTCGAGCTCGGGCGTCAGCGTGTCCGCGGGCGTGGCCGGCTCGTCGTACCCCTGCGGCAGCTCCGCTTCGCTGCGTGCCGCCCTGAGGAGGTGTTCGGTCATGCGGCTCAGCTCCCGAGCAGCTCGTTGGTGAACCAGGGGTCGGGCTGCAGTCCGCCGGGCATGACCCCGGCGGAGCTCAGCTCGGCGTAGGTCGCCTGCCAGCGCGCCGGGTCGGTGCGCATGAGGTTCTGCGGCCCGGCGGCGTTCCAGTTCGCGCTGTAGGCCGCGAGGCTCGTCTTCGCCAGCGCGGTGTCCTGCAGGATCGGGAAGTCGAACCGGCTGCGGATCGTCGCGAGCGTCTGGTCGCCGCTCGGGTCGGCGAGCACCGCGTTCACCGCCGAGCGGATGCCGCGCAGGTAGCGCGTCATGAGGTCGCGGCTGCGGGGGTCCTCGAGCTGGGGGCGCGAGGTGGCGTAGAGCTGGGCGCCGCTGGCGATGACGTCGGCGGGGTTGAAGATCACGGCCTCGGGGCGCTGGATCCGCAGCTGCTCGGAGGTGTCGAGCGAGGCGACGTAGGCGGCGATGCGGCCCTGCACGACGAGGTCGAACACGCCGGGTGCGAGGCCGACGACCTGGCGCTGTACCGACGCGGGGTCGACGCCGCCACGGGCGAGCACGAGGTCGAGCGTGGTCTCGCTCGTGCCGCCCTGCGACGGCAGCCCGATGGTCTTGCCCGCGAAGTCGGCCGGGGTGCGGATGGGCGCGCTCGCCGCCGACACCATCCGCACCGTGACCTGCTGCAGCATCGTGCTGACGTTGACCAGCGGCGCGTTGCGCTCGCCGACGGCGATCATGGTCTCGATGTCGCCGATGCGCGACACCAGCGCGCTGCCGGCGATGAGCGTCTGGATCGCCTGCGCGGAGCCGCGGGTGGTCTGGAACTGGACGTCGAGGCCCTCCCGCGCGAAGTGCCCGCCCGCGGAGGCGACGAGCTCCGGGGTGAAGGAGAGCGTCTCGAGCGGGAGGACGTTGAGGAAGGTCACGCGGTCGCCGCCCCCGCCCGCCCCCGACGAGCAGGCGGGCACGACGACCGCGGCGGCGCCGACGGTGGCGGCGAGCCCGGCGCGCTGCAGGAATCGACGGCGGGAGAACCCCGGCGCCGCACTGATCGGGAACGACGTCGTCACCCGAGCCTCCTCATTCCATTCACGGACTCCGGGCTGCGCGGAAAATCACACTACGAACGATTCCGCGTCGACGGCCAATCAGTAGTTCGAATTGACGTCATCATCCGGATGTATGGCTTGTCGCCGTGATCGCGCCGTGATCAGGGAGGGAGATCTCGGGCGCGAGCCGGGCGGCCTGCCGGACGACGCCGCGCAGCCACCGGTGTGCCGGGTCGTCGTCGAGGCGCTGGTGCCACCACAGGCACTCCACGATCTCGGGCGGGTCGCCGGGGCACGGCACGATCCGCAGGTCGCTGCGGTCGGCGAACGTGACGGCAAGGCGCCGCTGCATCACCGCGACCCGGTCGGTGCCGGCCACGAAGTAGGGCGTCGCCCGGTAGCTGTCGACGCGCACCGCGACGTGCGGGCGCCGCGAGAGCCGCGCCAGCAGCGGGGTCAGCGGGTAGCTGGCCGGATAGCCGCCGTCGGGGTGGTGCGGCACGACCCAGGGCAGCGCCTCGAGCTCGCGCAGCCCGAGGCCGTCGGCAGCGGGGTTGTCGCGGTCGAGCACGCAGACCCACCGGTCCCGGAAGAGCTCGAGGTCGCGGATCCCCGCCGTGCGCAGCGCCTGCGTGGGGGCGGAGAGGATCCCGTCGATCACCCGCAGCGTGTCGAGCGGGTCGGCGGGCAGCGCCTCGTTGACGAGCTTGACGTGCAGCCGGGTGCCCGGCGCGGCCCGGTACATCGTGCGCGAGAGCGTCTCCCCCAGCGCCGTGACGACGTAGTCGGGCATGAGCAGCGTGAACTCGCGGCGGGAGTCGTCGGCGCGGAAGTCCCCGGTGGTGACGAACAGGGCCTCGAGGGACTCGCAGACCGGCTCGACCTGGCCGGCGAGCTGCTCGGCCAGCGGGGAGAGCACGAACTGGGCGCCGTTGCGCACCAGGAGCTCGTCGGCGAAGTGCCGGCGCAGGCGCAGCAGGGCCGCGCTGGCGGCGGGCTGCGTGACCCCGATCCGCTCGGCCGCGCGGGTCACGTTGCGTTCGCGGAGCAGCTCCCGGAGGAACACGACGAGGTTGAGGTCGAGGTTCGCCAGCGACGCCCGGGAGCGGCTCATGGGTGATTCTGCTGGGGCGGCGACCGGCGGCGTCAACGGTCGTTCTCAGTGGGCGAGAGGCTTCCCCAGGAATCGACGCAGCTCGGTCAATGTCTCCTCGGGCCGTTCCTCGGCCGGGTGGTGGCCGCAGTCGAGCGCCCGGCCGGTCGCCGCCGGGGCCCAGCGCCGCCAGGTCCCGAGCACGTCGTCCGCCCGTCCCAGCGGTCCCTCGCTGCCCCAGAGCACCAGGGTCGGGCACCGGATCCACCGCCGGTCGCGGTCGGCGTCGTCGTCGGCGGCGTCGACGGTCGCGCCGGCGCGGTAGTCCGCGCACATGGCGGCGACGACCTCGGGGCGGCGCCAGGCCTCGCGGTGCGGGACCGGGTCGGGCACGTAGCGCGCGAAGAACGCGTCGGGGTCGGCGAGGATCATCCGCTCCGGGACGCCGCCGGGCTGGGCGAGGAAGAACCAGTGCCAGGCGGCGAGCGCGAACGCCGCGTCGACGCCCGCGAACACGTCGCCGGTGGGCAGGACGTCGAGCACGGCGAGCGCGGTGACGGCGTCGGGGTGGTCCAGGGCGAGGCGGTAGGCGCAGCGCGCGCCGCGGTCGTGCCCGACGACGGCGAACCGCTCGAACCCCAGCCCGGCCATCACCGCGAGCTGGTCGGACGCCATCGCGCGCTTGTCGAACCGCGCACCGGGCGGGGCGGTGCTCGCCCCGTAGCCGCGCAGGTCGGCCGCGACGACGGTGTGCTCGCGGGCGAGCCCGGGCGCGACCGCGTGCCACATCGCCGAGGTCTGCGGCCAGCCGTGGAGCAGCAGGACCGGCGGCCCCGACCCCGCGACCTGGACCCGGATCCGCACGCCCGGCGCGGTCCCGACGTCGTCGGGGGCGAAGCCGGGCAGGGTCACAGCCCGTACCACGCGACGGCGTTGTCGCGGGTCACCGCCGTCCGCTCGTCGTCGGTGAGCGCGTCGAGCAGCCACTGCCCGCCGGGGCCGTGGTCGTGGGGGTGGTCGCTGGCCCAGAGCAGCGGGCCGGTGCCGCCGAGGAGCTCGAGCACCTCGCGGACGCGCGCCGGGTCCTGCGGGAGCGCGGCGGGCGCCGTCGTGAACCGCACGTGCTCGCGCACGATCGCCGAGGGCCGCCCCGCGACCCACGGGACCTCGCGCCAGACGCCCTTCCAGTCCTTGTCGAAGCGCCACAGCAGGGCCGGCAGCCACGAGAAGCCGCACTCCAGGAACGTCACCCGCAGCCCCGGTACCGCGGCGAACGCGCCCTCGGTGACGAGGCTCGTGAGCTGGGCCTGCGCGGCGACCTGGGAGTTGGTCAGGTAGTCCTCGAGGTAGGTGTGGGTCAGCCCGGACGGGGTGCCCGCGTGCCCGACGCGGCCCCAGGCGTGCAGGCCGACGACCAGCCCGTGCTCCGCCGCGGCCTCGAGCACGGGACGGTGGCGCACGTTGCCCCACGGCGCGTCGGTGCGGACCGGGAGCAGGACCTGGACGACGCCGGGGTGCGCGCCGACCCGCTCGATCTCCGCGACGGCGGCGCGCGTGTCGAGGGTCGGCACGACGATGCTCGCGCGCAGGCGGGGCTCGGCGGCCAGCCAGTGCTCGAGCAGCCAGTCGTTGACCGCGCGGGTCAGGGCCGCCTCGTAGTACGGGTTGCGGTTGACCGGGAACGCGCTCGTGCAGCTCAGCACCGCCGTCGCCAGGCCGGCGGGGTCGAGCAGCGCGTCGCGCAGTGCGTCGACGGTGCCCGCGGCGGGGAGCAGGCCCGCGGCGCGCGCCTCCGGGGTCGCGCTCGTCGGCGCGGCCGGCGGGTACGCGCCGGCCTGGGTGGGCGAGAGCGAGATCCCGCCGTCGACGACGTAGCCGCGCCAGTAGTCGTCGAAGTAGCCGGTGAGCACGTCGAGGTGCGCCGGGGCGACGTGGACGTCGCAGTCGACGGCGCCCGCCAGCACCGGTGCGCTCACGGCTGTTCCCGCGCGGGCAGGCCGTAGAGGCGGCAGGCGTTGGCGCCCATCACGGTGTCGCGGATCGCCGCCGGGAAGGCCCGCGGCGCGTGGCGCGGCGAGTCGAAGTCCCAGTGCGGGTAGTCCGAGGCGAACAGGATGCGGTCGTCCATGTCGAGGTGGCGCAGCGCGAGCTCGAGGTGCCCCGGGTCGTCGGGCTCCTCGATGGGCTGCGTGGTGAACCAGACGCGCTCGCGCACGATCTCCGACGGCGGGCGGGTCAGGTGCGGCACGTCCTCGCGCAGCGTCGACCACGCCTGGTCCAGCGCCCACAGCAGCGGCCCGGCCCACGCGATCCCGCCCTCGACGAGCACGAGCTGCAGCGACGGGAACTCCTCGAAGACGCCCTCGAGCAGGAAGCTCGTCAGCAGCGCCGCCATGGTGTTGCCGTTCCAGACGTGCTCCTCGAGGTAGAACGACGGCCAGCCCGCCGAGCGGTGCTGCGCGAGCCCGCCGGTGTGCGCGGCGACGGGCAGCCCGGCCTCCTGCGCCGCCGCGTAGATCGGCCAGTAGTTCCGGCGCCCGAGGGAGAGCTCGGTACCGGTCGAGAGCAGGACCTGCACGAACCCGGGGTCGCCGGCGTGGCGCCGGATCTCGGCGGCGGCCAGGTCGGGGGCCTCGTGCGGGATGGCGATCGAGCTGCGCAGCCGCGGCTCGGGGTCGAGCCACTCCTCGCGTAGCCAGGTGTTGAGGGCGCCGCACAGCGCGTTCGCGTACTCCGGCGCCTCCATGCCCCAGCTGTGGCCCTGCAGCGGGATGAGGATGCCGTGGTCGACGTCGAACTCGTCGAGGAGCTGGTCGCGGACCATGCCGAGGTCGCTGCCGGGGAACCCGCCGGGCGGCCAGGCGTCGGCGCGGAACCCGGCGTTGCGCACCCGCGGGTAGATCTCCGGCGGCGCGAGCACGCGGCTGCCGAACATCTCCCAGCGCCGCCGGTGCGCCGGGGCGAGCCGCGCCGCGATCTGCGGGGCCAGGGCGTGGGGGTGGATGTCGGCGTCGACGAGCGTGCGGCCCGTCCGGCGCGGCGTCGTCGTGGCCGCGCTCTCGGTGATCGTCATGTGGAGTCCTCTCCGCGCGTCGCGGTGTCCACCACGACCCACGCGTCCTCGACGTGCACCGGGTACGTCTCGACCACGTACGGCCCCGGTTCCCGGGCGCCCACCGACACCCCGTACGTGCGCACCGGCGGCTCCCCCGGGCCGAGGAACGACTGGCCGGTGGCGAGGTCGTACTCCCAGCCGTGCCAGGGGCACGCCACGAGCGCCGCGTCGCCGTCGACGCGGTAGTCGCCGGGCGCCGTCGAGCGCACCCACGGCGCCGTGCGCCCGAGGCACAACGGTCCGCCCTGGTGGGGGCAGTGGTTGTTCAGGGCGTAGAAGCGGTCACCGACCCGGAACACGCCGATCGACTTCCGGCCCGCCGCGACGATCCGGCGCTCTCCCGGGGGGAACTCGTCGAGTCGTGACACCGCGATCCGCACAGGGCCGATCGTAAGAATGTCGTCGGCGGGCAGAGAAACAGCGATCGGGAATGGTCGACATCAATTCGGCTGATGCTCCGGCTCTGCCGCTGTCCGCGCGGAGCCCTCGCGCAGGCCGAACACGGCGAGCAGCGTCAGCAGCGAGAGCGCCGCGACGTAGAGCGCGATCGGTGTCGACGAGCCGGTGGCGCCGAACAGCGCGGTGGCGACGATCGGCGTCACCGCGCCGCCGACCATGCCGCCGACCTGGTAGGCGATGGAGATCCCGCTGTAGCGCACGCGCACCGGGAAGATCTCGCTGAACAGCCCGCCCTGGGCACCGGCCATGATGCCCTGGACGACGGCGGCCACCGCGAAGGCGAGCCCGGCCAGGGCCGCTGAACCCGTGTTGACCAGCGCGAACATCGGCAGGGGCCAGATCACGGCGGTGAGGGCGCCGACGACGTACACCGGCCGCGAGCCGACGCGGTCGGCGAGCACGGCGGCCCCGATGATCGTCGCGACCCACACGACGGTCGACAGCATGATCAGCGTGAGCAGGGTGGTGCGCTCGTAGTCGAGCACCGTCGTGCCGTAGCTCAGCATGTAGACGATCACCGTGTAGCCGATCGCCGGCGGCGCGATCGAGGCGAGGCTCGCGAGCACGAGCGTCCTCGGGTGCCGCCGGACCAGCTCGGCCACCGGCACCGTGCTCGTCTCCCGGGCGGCCTTCACCTTCTCGAACTCCGGCGCCTCCTGCAGGCGGCTGCGCACGACGAAGCCGACCACCACGAGCACCACCGACAGCAGGAACGGGATCCGCCAGCCCCACGAGCGGAACGCCTCGTCGGGCAGGCCGGCGACGGCGAGGAAGGCGAGGTTGGACGTCAGGACACCGATCGGGACGCCGAACTGGGCGAAGCTGCCGTAGACCGCGCGGCGCCGGCTCGTCGCGTGCTCGGTGGCGATGAGCACGGCGCCGCCCCACTCGCCGCCGACGCCGAAGCCCTGCAGGAGGCGCAGCAGCACGAGCAGCAGCGGGGCGCCGATCCCGATCGCCGCGTACGTCGGCAGCAGGCCGATCAGCGCCGTCGCCCCGCCCGTGAGCAGCAGCGTCAGCACCAGCATGGCCTTGCGGCCGAGGCGGTCGCCGAAGTGGCCGATGACCGCGGCGCCCAGCGGGCGGGCGATGAAGCCGACCGCGAAGGTGCCGAACGCGGCGAGCGTCCCGGCGACCGAGGAGAACTGGGGGAAGAAGAGGCTCCCGAACACCAGCGCCGCGGCGGTGCCGAAGATGTAGTAGTCGTACCACTCGATCGACGTGCCGACGAAGCTCGCCGTGAAGATGCTCCTGCGCGAGGGACCGGCCATGGGGTGCGAGGGAAGCGCACCCGACCGGCGAGGACAACCTCGGACGCTCAGGTCTTCCGGAACTCGGAAAGGACGGCGTCGGTGTGCTCCCCGACGTCGGGGATCGGGCCCATGCGCAGCGGGCGGCCGGGCAGGCCGATGGGCGGGACGAGCGCGGGCACCTCGCCGCCCGGGGAGCCGACGGTGCGCCAGCGGTCGCGGGCGAGGTGCTGCGGGTGGGTGAGCACGCCCTCGTCGCCGACGAGGTCGCGCTGGCGGGCGTGGGCGATGCCGGCGGCCACGAGGCGGGCGACCACCGCCTCGCCGTCGAGCGACCCGAACACCCTGCCGATCGCCGCGTGCAGTTCGTCGCGGTGCTCGAGGCGCGCCGACCCGGTGGCGAAGCGGGCGTCGGTCGCGATCGCCTCGTCGCCCAGGACCTCGGCGCAGAACCGCACCCACTCGCGCTCGTTCTGGATCGCCAGGACGACCTCGGCGCCGTCGCCCGCGGTGAACGTGCCGTACGGGGCGATCGCGGGGTGCGAGGTGCCCGCGCGCTGCGGGGCGCGCCCGGCGCCGGCCGCGTAGGTCAGCGGGAAGCCCATCCACTCGCTCAGCGCGTCGAAGAGGCTGACCTCGAGCGCGGTGCCCTCCCCCGTGCGCTCGCGCTCGTGGAGCGCCGCGAGGATCCCGGAGAACGCGTACATCCCGGCGCCGATGTCGGCCGCGGGGATGCCGGCCTTCGCCGGGTGCTCGGGGGTGCCGGTCATCGTCACCAGCCCGGTCTCGGCCTGGATCAGCAGGTCGTAGGCCTTGGCGTCGCGGTACGGGCCCGCCGAGCCGTAGCCCGAGATGCTGCAGTGCACGAGCCGCGGGTGCTCGCGGCGCAGCTCGTCGGCGCCGAGCCCGAGACGCTCGGCGGCGCCGGGTGCGAAGTTCTGCACGAAGACGTCGGCCTTGTCGACGATGCGCTGGAGGTCGGCGAGCGCGTCCGGGTCCTTGAGGTCGAGCGTCACGCTCTCCTTGCCGCGGTTGAGCCAGACGAAGTGGCTCGAGAGCCCGCCGACGACGGTGTCGTAGTCGCGCGCGAAGTCGCCGCGTCCCGGCCGTTCGATCTTGATCACGCGAGCGCCGAGGTCGGCGAGGTGGCGCGTCGCGAGCGGGGCGGCGACGGCCTGCTCGCAGGCCACGACGAGGACGCCGTCGAGGGGCAGGGGCATGCCGTGATCGTGCCCCTCCGTGCGCATCCCCGCGCGACACCGCTCGTTGTGACGCACGACGTCCCGATCATCCGAACCGCTTCCCCCGTTCGGCCGAACGATGCGGCGTCGGGGTCGGGGCGGAGACCACAGCGAGCATCGGAGACGGCGGGATGGCACCACGAACGGGGCGGCCGGTCGGGCGGCGGGCCGGCACGGCCGCGCTGGCCCTCGTCACGACCGCGCTCGGCATCGGCGGGACGGGGATCGCCGCGGAGCACGGGCTCGTGTCGCTGGCCTCGACGTCGTCGACTCTCGCCGCCCCCGACGAGGACGGCCTGCTGCGCGTCGCCCACCTCTCGCCGTCGACCGGTGCCGTCGACATGTACGCCGAGGGGCCGGGGCTGCCCCTGACCAGGGTCGCCGCGAACGTCTCGTACCGCGGGCTGACCGACTACCTGCCGGCCGCGCCCGGCGTCTACACGCTGCAGGCCCGCCCCGCCGGCGCCGCCGCGTCGACCCCGCCCGCGCTCACCGCCTCGGTCGCCGTCACCCCCGGGAACGCGCAGACCGCGGCGTTCGTCGACGTCGGCCCGAACGCCACCCCGCAGGCGGAGCTGCTCAGCGACCGCACCGTCGCGCCGCCGCCCGGGTCCGCGCTCGTGCGCGTGATCTCCGCGGCCGCCGGGGTCGGCGCCGTCGACGTCACCGCGCAGGGCGGCGGGCCGCTCGCCGACGACGTCTACGGCGCGGCCTCGGACTACGCCACCGTGGACGCCCGCACCTGGACCATGGACGTCACCACCAGCTCCGGGCAGTCGACGCAGGTCACGCTGCCCGTCGCCAGCTCGTCGGTGAGCTCCGTGATCGTCACCCGCGACCCGCAGGGCGCGCTCGCGGTCACCGCGGTCCCGGACGGCGCCGCCGCCCCGGCGCCCGCCACCCCCACGACCACCGCGAGCCCGACCCCGCCGTCGCGCTCCCCGTCGAGCGCCGTCCCGCCGGCCGGCCCGCCGGCCTCGACGGGACCGGCGCCGACCGCGACGCCGTCCCCCTCGACCACCTCGTCGCCCACCCCCGCGCCGCGCCGGACCCCCAACGGCGGCGTGCCCGCGGGCTACGGCGGGCTCGCCGGGGCGTCCGCGCCCTCGCTCGCCCCGGCCGCGGCCCCGATGCCGGTGGTCGACCTCCCGGCGTCGTCGCGGTCGGCGCTGCGTCCCACCGGGCTCTCGGTGCCCGCGGCCGGGATCGCGGCCGGTCACCTCACCGACCTCGGCGTCGAGCCCCGGGGCGGCGCGCTCCAGGTGCCGGCGGGCCCGCAGGACGTCGGCTGGTTCAGCGAGGGATCGGTGCCGGGCGAGGCCGGGCCCGCCGTCGTCGTCGGGCACGTCGACTCGTGGCAGGGCCCCGGCGTGTTCTCGCGGCTGCGCGCGCTGCGGGCCGGCGACGCGATCGACGTCCCGCGCAGCGACGGCACCGTCGCGCACTTCGTCGTCGACTCGGTCGAGCAGTTCGGCAAGGACACCTTCCCGACCGACCGCGTCTACGGCCCCACCGCCGGCCCCGCGCTGCGCCTCGTGACCTGCGGCGGGCCGTTCGACCGCACCACCCGCTCGTACGTCGACAACGTCGTCGTCTTCGCGTCGCCGCGCTGACAGACTCCCCGCGTGCGCAGCAACCTCTTCGCCCCGGAGAACCAGGAGCAGGAGTCGGCTCAGCCGGGCCTGCGCCTCCAGAACTCGAAGATGCTCAAGGTCGAGCTCGCCGGGGAGTGCCTCGCCCGGCAGGGGTCGATGGTCGCCTTCCAGGGCGACGTGCGGTTCGAGGCCCTCGGCTCCGGCGGGATCGGCGGCTTCCTCAAGAAGCAGCTGACCGGCGAGGGCGTCCCGCTGATGAAGATCGCCGGCCGGGGCGACGTCTTCCTCGCCGACGCCGCCCAGGACGTCCACCTCATCGACCTCGAGGGCCCGCACGACGCCCTGTCGATCAACGGCAAGAACGTGCTGGCCTTCGAGCCGACGCTGTCCTACGACATCCAGATGGTGTCCGGCGCCGCATCGATGTCGGGCGCGGGCCTGTTCAACTGCGTCTTCTCCGGCCGCGGGCGCCTCGCCATCACCTGCAAGGGCTCGCCGGTCGTGCTCAACGTCGACCAGCCCACCTACGCCGACCCGGAGGCCGCCGTCGCGTGGTCGGCGGGCCTGCAGACCGGGGTGCACCGCGCCGACCAGGTCGGGCTCGGCACGCTGCTCGGCCGCACGACGGGCGAGGCGTTCACGATGACCTTCGCCGGCCAGGGCTTCGTCATCGTGCAGCCGTCCGAGGAGGTGCCGATCAGCCGCATCGGCGGCCACGGCGGCGGCGAGCAGTCCGGCGCGAGCAACGTGCTCGGGCAGTTCTTCCGCTGACTCAGCCGCCGAGCAGGTGGCGCACGCGCTCCGGACCGGCGGCGAGCAGCAGCGTGGGCAGGCGCGGGCCGGTGTCGGCGCCCACGAGCAGCTGGTAGACGACGACGAAGAAGCGGCGCTGGGCGGCCTTGAGCTCGTCGGTGGGCTTGACGTCGAGCGGCAGGCCGGCCTGCTTCTTGGGCACGCCGTAGACCAGGGTCGTCAGGCCGTCGAGCGACCAGTCGTCGGTGAGGTGGTCGCGCAGCATGGCGACGGCCTCGCGGTCCTGGTCGTCGAGCGAGGCGAGCAGCGCGGTGTCGGGCTCGTCGCGCAGGCGCGTGTGCGCGTCGTCGGGCATGTAGTTCTCGACCCACTGCGCGGCGCGGTCCAGGCGCGGGCGGGCGCCCTCGAGGGTGGCGCCGACCCCGGCGAGGATGCGCTCGAGCTGGGCCGGGTCGCCCGCGGTGATGTCGACGACCGACGCCAGCGTCCGGTACGCCACCGGCTCCGGGGTGCGGGGCAGCTCGCGCTCGGCGGTGGTCACCGCGCGGACGTGGCCGGTGGTCTCGATCCCGCCCGCCGTGCCCGCGGCCACCTTGCGCCCGAGGGCGTCCCACTCGTCGTAGAGCCGGTGGATCTCCTGGTCGAACGCGACCTTGATCGCCTGGTTGGGCCGGCGGCGCGCGAACTGCCAGCGCAGCACCGGCACCTCGAGGATCTCCAGGGCGTCACCCGGCGTCGGCACGGAGCCGCGCGAGCTCGACATCTTCGCCTGGCCGGTGATCCCGACGAACGCGTACATGGGGCCGATCGGCTGCCGCCCGCCGAAGACCTCGTCGACGATCAGCCCGCCGACCTGGTACGACGACCCTGGCGAGGAGTGGTCGACGCCGGAGGGCTCGAAGTGCACGCCCTCGTAGGCCCAGCGCATCGGCCAGTCGACCTTCCACACGAGCTTGCCGCGGGTGAAGTCGCGCAGCAGCACCGTCTCGCCGAACCCGCACGCGCACGTGTAGGTCATCTCGGTGGAGTCGTCGTCGTACGCGGTGATCGTCGTGTCGTCGCGCCCGCAGCCGCCGCAGTAGGGCTTGAACGGGAAGTACTCGGCGCTGGTGACGACGTCGGCATCATCATCGGGGTCGTCGTCCGCTGCCGCGTCCTTCTTCTTCGTGCGGAAGCGGCCGAGGATGCCGTCGATCTTCTGCCGCTCGCGCATCGCCAGGAGCACCTGGTCGCGGTAGGCGCCCGAGGTGTACATCTCGGTCTGGCTGACGCCGCGGAACGGCACCCCGAGGTCCTCGAGCGCCGCGATCATCGGGGCCTTGAAGTGCTCGGCCCAGGAGTCGAACGGGCTGCCGAACGGGGCCGGCACCGCCGAGAGCGGCTTGCCGATGTGCTCGGACCACGCCGGGTCGACGCCGGCGGGCACGCGGCGGTAGCGGTCGTAGTCGTCCCACGAGATGAGGTGCTCGCAGTCGTGGCCACGGCGGCGGATCTCATCGGCGACGAGGTGCGGCGTCATGACCTCGCGCAGGTTGCCGAGGTGGATCGGGCCCGACGGGCTCAGGCCCGAGGCGCAGACGATCTTGTTGCCGGGGCCGGCCGCCTCGATGACCTCGTCGGCCATCGTCGACACCCAGTCCGGCTCCGGTGTCCCGGCCGTGTCCATCACGTGCGCGCGCCCTCCTGATCGATCCTGTCCAGGATACGGCGCGCTATCGCGCCTGGACGGGGTTGGTCAGGGTGCCGATGCCCTCGACGGTGACGCTGACCTGCTGGCCCGCCGTCATCGGCCCGACGCCCGCCGGGGTGCCGGTGAGGATCACGTCGCCGGGCAGCAGCGTCATCACCCGCGAGATGTAGGCGATGAGCTCGTCGATCGGATGCAGCAGCAGGTGCGTGCGGGAGTCCTGGCGGACCTCGCCGTCGAGCTCGGTGCGGATCGCGAGGTCGTCGGGGTTGACCGTCGTCTCGATCCACGGCCCCAGCGGGCAGAACGAGTCGTAGCCCTTCGCGCGGGTCCACTGCCCGTCGGACTGCTGGAGGTCGCGGGCGGTGACGTCGTTCGCGACCGTGTAGCCGAGGACGACGTCGCGGGCGCGGGCCTCGGGGACATCGCGGCACGGCATGCCGATGACGATCGCGAGCTCGCCCTCGAAGTCGACGCGCTGCGAGTCCGGCGGCAGCAGGATCGGCAGGCCGGGGCCGATGACGCTGGTCGACGGCTTCATGAAGATCAGCGGGGCCGGCGGGGCCTCGCCGCCCATCTCGTCGACGTGCGCGGCGTAGTTCTTGCCGATGCAGACCACCTTGGTGGGCAGGATCGGCGCGAGGGTCCGGACGTCGGCGAGCGGCCAGGTCCGTCCCGTGAAGGTCGGGTCGCCGAAGGGGTGCTCGGCGATCTCGGCGCAGACGTCGCCGGCCCCGGGCTCACCGCCCGCCGTGGTCGGCGACTGCAGCGCGGCGAACGAGACTCCGTCGGCGTGGGCGATCCGGGCGAGGCGCACGGCCGCCGACCCTATCCGGCGGGGTGCTCAGAGCGCGCCGGCGGCCATCGGCTCGTCCTCGTCCACCCACGACCACCGCTCGTGGTCCGGGGCGACGGCGTTCAGCTCCGCGAGGCCCGTGGCCGGCACGGCGAGGTACACGCCCTGGTCGACCCACAGCCACGCGAGACGGGTGCCGGCGGCGTACGCGGCGCGGGCGACCGCGACGTGCAGGACGGTGCTGAGGTACTTGACGTGACCGGCGTAGTCGAGGTCCGCCACGTCGTCACCCAATCGCAGGCGCAGGTGGTGGCGCCCGTCGTCGGTGATCTCGACGTGCTCGAGGCGCACGGCGAGCGCGTCCCCGACCAGCCGGGCGAGGTCGTCGACCTGCTCGCGCAGGGTGTCGACGAACTGCTCGACGTGCCCGTCGTGGAAGGCGAGGTTCGCGAGGTGGGGCTCGGCGTCGAACCCGGGGTGCCAGAAGCCGGCCTCCCCGATCGCGCCGAGCACCGACCCGGCGGTCGGCGGCTCGCCCGCGTCGGCGACGGCCTCGGCGATCGCGTCGACGTCGGGGACGGCGGAGAGCACCCCGGCCTCGCCGAGCACCCGCAGCACCCGCTCCGTCTCCGCCCGCCCTTTCTCGGTCAGCGCGGGCGGAGGCGTCGGCGTGAACTCGGGCGCCAGCGGAGGAGCGGGCGTGGCTCGGGGTGTCTCAGCCTGGCGGCCACGCTGACGTTGAACGTCAGGAAAGCCGCCACGATCACTCGGGGCGCTGCGAGCGCGGCGCACACTGCGCCACGCCATGCCGCCCAGCACGGCCAGGGCGAGCACGGCGACGACGAACGGGAAGGCGCGGTCGACGGCGGTGCGGCCGGCCCCCTCGGCCGTCACGCCGAGGACGACGAAGTACACCGCGACCGCGACGCCGCACACCAGCTCCACGGCCGCGACGACGAGATGACCTCGGCGTGTCGTCATCGAGGATGTGGCGATCCTGGCGTCAGACGCCAGCAAAGCCGCATCGCTCGCACCGGGACGGTGCGCATCCGCTAGGCCGGGGTGCGGGTGTTCGCGTGGGAGGACACGAGGGCCGCGAGGCGGTCCCCGACGGCGTGGGTGCCGCCGGGGTTGGCGTGGTCGCGGGTCGCGAGGTCGAAGGCCACGGCCGCCTCGACGCGCCGGGCGAGCTCGGGCTCACCCAGGTGGTCGAGCAGCAGGGCCACCGACAGGATCGCGGCGGTCGGGTCGGCGATGCCCTTGCCGGCGATGTCCGGCGCGGAGCCGTGGACCGGCTCGAACATGCTCGGGTTGGCGCGCGAGACGTCGAGGTTGCCCGACGCCGCGAGCCCGATGCCGCCGGTCACGGCCGCCGCGAGGTCGGTGAGGATGTCGCCGAACAGGTTGTCGGTGACGATCACGTCGTAGCGCGACGGGTCGGTGATCAGGTGGATCGTCGTCGAGTCGACGTGCTGGTAGTCGACCGAGACGTCCGGGTGCTCGAGCGAGACCTCCTCGACCACGCGCGACCACAGCGACCCGGCGTGGGTCAGCACGTTGGTCTTGTGCACCAGCGTCAGCTTGCGGCGGGGCCGCGCGGCGGCGCGGGTGAAGGCGTCGCGCACGACCCGCTCGACGCCGAACGCCGTGTTGACGCTGACCTCGGTGGCGATCTCCTGGGGCGTGTCCTTGCGCAGCAGGCCACCGGTGCCGGCGTACGGCCCCTCGGTGCCCTCGCGGACGACGACCAGGTCGATCTCGGCGTTGCCGGCCAGCGGGCCGCGCACGCCCGGGTAGAGCCGGGCGGGCCGCAGGTTGACGTGGTGGTCGAGCTCGAAGCGCAGGCGCAGCAGCAGCCCGCGCTCGAGGATCCCGCTGGGCACCGACGGGTCGCCGACCGCGCCGAGCAGGATCGCGTCGTGCTCCCGCAGCTCCGAGAGCACCGATTCGGGCAGCAGCTCCCCTGTCGAGTGCCAGCGGGCGGCACCGAGGTCGTACTGCGTGGTCTCCACCGACGGGGCGACCTCGTCCAGCACCTTGAGCGCTTCACCGACGACCTCGGGACCGATGCCGTCGCCGGGCACCACCGCGAGTCGCATCCGCACCAACCTCCACGAGCGGGTCGCCCCGCGACGGAGTGACCGGGGCCGACCCGGGGAGACTACTAGGCGTGTCGGTCGATCACGGAACCGGATCGCCGGATCGTAGGAACGCGGTGTCCGACCGAGTTGCAGCGCCCGGCGGGGTTTGACGTCGCCGCGTCTCCCCCGCCAGGCCCAACAAGAACAGCTGCTCAGCGGATCAGCCGAAGCTGATCAGCCGCGTCGTCTGCGCGTCGAGGGCCTCGCCGATCTTCTCGAGGACCTCGGCCGCGACCGGCTGGTCGACGCGCAGCAGCATGATCGACGAGCCGCGGTCGCGCTGCTGCGAGAGCTGGGCGGCCTCGATGTTGACGCCCGACTCGCCCAGCATCGTGCCGACGGTGCCCATGGCGCCCGGGCGGTCGGTGTACTCGAAGAGCAGCACGTCGCCCTCGGCGCGCAGGTCGAAGCTGCGGCCGTTGATCTCCACGAGCTTCTCCACCTCGTCGGCGCCGGTCAGCGTGCCGGAGACGGTGACGGCCTCGCCGCCGTCGCGCACCGACCGCAGGGTGACCATGCTGCGGTGGTTCGGGCTCTCGGTCGCGGTCTCGACGGTGGCGGTGACCCCGCGCTCCTCGGCCAGGGCCGGGGCGTTGACGAAGGTGACCGGCTCGTCGACGACCTCGCCGAACACCCCGCGCAGCGCGGCCAGCGAGAGCACCGAGACGTCCTCGTGGGCGAGCTCGCCGCGCACCTGCACCTGCAGCTCCTCGGGCGCCCCGGCCAGGTCGGAGAGCAGGATGCCCAGCTTCTGGGTGATGCCCAGCCAGGGGCGGACCTCCTCGCCGACCGCGCCGCCGGACACGTTCACGGCGTCCGGGACGAAGTCGCCGCGCAGGCCGGCGAGCACGGAGTGGGCGACGTCGGTGCCGGCGCGGTCCTGCGCCTCGGCGGTGGACGCACCGAGGTGCGGCGTGACCGTGACCTGCGGGAGCTCGAACAGCGGGCTCGAGGTGGTGGGCTCGGTGACGTAGACGTCGATGCCGGCGCCCGCGACGTGGCCGGAGCGCACGGCCTCGGCCAGCGCGTCCTCGTCGACGAGGCCACCGCGCGCGGCGTTGACGATGATGACGCCCGGCTTGGTCTTGGCCAGCGCCTCCTTGCCGATGAGGCCCTGGGTCTCCGGGGTCTTGGGCAGGTGGATGGTCATCATGTCGGCGCGGGCGAGCAGCTCGTCGAGCTCGACCAGCTCGATGCCGAGCTGGGTGGCGCGGCTCTGCGGCAGGTACGGGTCGTAGGCGATGACGTGCGTGCCGAACGAGGCGATGCGCGCCGCGAAGAGCTGGCCGATCTTGCCGAGACCGATGACGCCGACGGTCTTGCCCTGGATCTCGACACCGGAGAGCTTGCTGCGCTCCCACCTGCCGTCGCGCAGGCTCGCGTCGGCCTGCGGGATGTGGCGCGCGGTGGCCAGCAGCAGCGCGAGCGCGTGCTCGGCGGCGGAGACGATGTTCGACGTCGGCGCGTTGACCACCATGACGCCCTGCGCGGTGGCCGCGGGGACCTCGACGTTGTCGAGCCCGACGCCCGCGCGGCCCACGATCTTCAGCTTCTTGGCCGCGGCGAAGACCTCGGCGTCGACCTGCGTCGCCGAGCGCACGAGCAGCGCGTCGGCGGTCGCAACGGCCTCGAGCAGCGACGCACGGTCGGTGCCGTCGACGGTGCGGATCTCGACCTCGTCGCCGAACACCTCCAGCGTCGACGGCGCGAGCTTCTCGGCCATCAGGACGACGGGCTTGCTGGCGGCGGTGGTCACGTGTGATCGCTCCCGGGGGTCGACGGTCGGTCCACGCCGACGAGCCCTGCACTACCGAGATGTCACACGCCGACGTGCTCGCGGGGATCGTCCCGCACTCACGCGGAGCCTACCGACCGGTCGTGAACCGATTCACAGAGCCGGCGCGTCACGAACGAACGGCGCTCTCGCTGCTCCGGAAGCAGCGAAAGCGCCGTTCGTTCGTCCTGCAGGCGGGCTCAGGTGGTCGGGCGCGCCATCCAGGGCATGAGGCCGCGGAGCTTGGCGCCGACCTGCTCGATCTGGTGCGCCTTGCCCTCGTCCTCGAGCTTCTGGAAGTTCGGGCGGCCGTTGTCGTCCTCGGCCACCCACTCGCGGGCGAAGGTGCCGTCCTGGATCTCGCCCAGGATCTTGCGCATCTCCTCCTTGACCGCGTTGTTGACGATGCGCGGGCCGCGGGTGAGGTCGCCGTACTCGGCGGTGTCGCTGATCGAGTAGCGCTGGCCCCAGATGCCGTTCTCGTACATGAGGTCCACGATCAGCTTGAGCTCGTGGAGGCACTCGAAGTAGGCGATCTCGGGCTGGTAGCCGGCCTCGACGAGGGTCTCGAACCCGGCCTGGACCAGCGCGGACGTGCCGCCGCAGAGCACGGCCTGCTCGCCGAAGAGGTCGGTCTCGGTCTCCTCGGTGAACGTCGTCTTGATGACGCCCGCGCGGGCGCCGCCGATCGCCGCGGCGTAGGACAGCGCGAGCGCCTGGGCGCCGCCGGTCGCGTCCTGCTCGACGGCGATGAGGCAGGGCACGCCCTTGCCGTCGACGAACTGGCGGCGGACGAGGTGGCCCGGGCCCTTCGGCGCGACCATGGCCACGTCGACGTCCTTCGGCGGCTGGATCAGGTCGTAGCGGATGTTGAAGCCGTGCCCGAAGAAGATCGCGTTGCCCGACTCGAGGTTGGGGGCGATGTCCTGCGCGTAGATCGTGCGCTGCTTCGTGTCCGGCGCCAGGATCATGATCACGTCGGCCTCGGCGGAGGCCTCGGCGGGCGTGACGACGCGCAGCCCCTCCTCCTGGGCGCCGGCACGGCTCTTCGACGACTCCGGCAGGCCGACCCGCACGTCGACGCCCGAGTCGCGCAGCGACAGCGCGTGGGCGTGGCCCTGGCTGCCGTAGCCGATGACGGCGACCTTGCGCCCCTGGATGATCGAGAGGTCGGCGTCGCTGTCGTAGAAGACCTCGGCGTTGCCGGTGGTCGGGGCACTCATGATGCGGGACTACTTCCTTCCGGGAACAACGAACAGGGTCGAACTTAACGGTGGTGCGCAGCGATGGAGCGCGGGCCACGGGCCAGCGCGACCATCCCCGACTGCACGATCTCGCGGAGGCCGTAGGGCTCGAGCATGCGGCGCAGGGCGTTGAGCTTGTCCTCGGTGCCGGTGGCCTCGACGGTGACCGCCTCGGGCGAGACGTCGACGACCTTGGCGCGGAACATCTGCGTCACCTCGAGCACCTGCGAACGCACGCTCGCGTCGGCCCGGATCTTCATCATGACGAGCTCGCGCTGGACCGACGTCGACGGCTCCAGCTCCACGATCTTGATGACGTGGACGAGCTTGTTGAGCTGCTTCGTGACCTGCTCGAGGGGGAAGTCGTCGACCGTCACGCAGATGGTCATGCGCGAGATCCCCTCCTCCTCGGTGGGGCCCACGGCGAGCGACTGGATGTTGTAGCCGCGCCGGGAGAACAGCCCCGAGATGCGCGCGAGCACACCGGGCTTGTCCTCGACGAGGACGGACAGGGTGTGGGTGGTGGTCATGCGGGCACCTCGTCCGCTCCGCCCGCTTCCGGGTCGTCGAACAGCGGGCGGATGTCGCGCGCCGCCATGATCTGGTCGTTGCCGGTGCCGGCGGCGACCATCGGCCACACCTGCGCGTCGGCGCCGACGGTGAAGTCGATGACCACGGGGCGGTCGTCGATCGCCATCGCCTGCTCGATCACGCGGTCGACGTCGTCCTTCGACTCGCAGCGCAGGCCCTCGCAGCCGAGCGCCTGGGCGAGCAGCACGAAGTCGGGCACGCGGTGCTTGTGCGTGCCGAGCTCGGTGTTCGAGTAGCGCTCCTCGTAGAACAGGGTCTGCCACTGGCGGACCATGCCGAGGTTGCCGTTGTTGATGACCGCGACCTTGATCGGGATGCCCTCGATCGCGCAGGTGGCGAGCTCCTGGTTGGTCATCTGGAAGCAGCCGTCGCCGTCGATGCACCACACGGTCGTGTCGGGCATGCCGACCTTGGCGCCCATCGCGGCGGGCACGCCGTAGCCCATCGTCCCGGCGCCGCCGGAGTTGAGCCACGTGCGGGGCTTCTCGTAGCGGATGAACTGCGCCGCCCACATCTGGTGCTGGCCCACGCCCGCCGAGTAGATCGCGTCCGGGCCGGCGATGGCCCCGATGCGCTCGATGACGTACTCCGGCGAGAGCGTCCCGTCGGCCGGGTCGTCGTAGCCCAGCGGGAACGTCTGGCGCCACCGCTCGAGCTGGTCCCACCAGGGCAGGAGCCGCTCGGTGCGGGCGTCGCGACCGCCGTCGTCGGCGCTGCGCAGCGCCGCGGTGAGCTCGGTGATGACCTCGCGGGCGTCGCCGACGATCGGCACGTCCGCGACGCGGTTCTTGCCGATCTCGGCCGGGTCGACGTCGGCGTGGACGACCTTCGCCTCGGGGGCGAACGTCGACAGGTCGCCGGTGACGCGGTCGTCGAACCGCGTGCCGAGGGCGATCAGCAGGTCGGCCTTCTGCATCGCGGCGACGGCGGCGACCGTCCCGTGCATGCCCGGCATCCCGAGGTTCTGGTGGTGACCGTCGGGGAAGACGCCGCGGGCCATGAGGGTGGTGACCACGGGCGCGCCGGTCTCGTCGGCGAGGTCGAGGAGCTCGGTGGAGGCCTCGGCCTTGATCACACCGCCGCCGACGTAGAGGACGGGACGACGCGCCTCGCCGATCAGGCGGGCGGCCTCCCGGATCTGCTTGCTGTGCGGCCGGGTGGTCGGCCGGTAGCCGGGCAGCCGGGTCTCGACCGGCCAGCTGAACGTGGTGTGGGCCTGCAGGACGTCCTTGGGCAGGTCGACCAGCACCGGACCCGGACGCCCGCTCGCCGCGATGTGGAACGCCTCGGCGATCGCGCGCGGGATCTCGGCCGGGTCGGTCACCAGCATGTTGTGCTTGGTGATCGGCATCGTGATGCCGCAGATGTCGGCTTCCTGGAACGCGTCGGTCCCGATGAGCTTGCGGCCCACCTGACCCGTGATCGCGACGACCGGCACCGAGTCGAGCATCGCGTCCGCGAGCGGGGTGACGAGGTTCGTCGCCCCGGGACCCGACGTCGCGATGCAGACCCCGACACGGCCCGTGGCCTGGGCGTACCCGGTGGCGGCGTGGCCCGCGCCCTGCTCGTGGCGCACGAGGATGTGGCGCACGAGCCGCGAGTCGAACAGCGGGTCGTACGCCGGCAGGATCGCGCCGCCGGGGATGCCGAAGACGACGTCGCACCCGACGGCCTCGAGCGAGCGGACCAGCGACTGGGCGCCGGTGGCCGGCGACGGGTCGACGTGCGTGGGACGGATCGCGTCCGGCTGCACGGGAGCCTGCAGGTTGGTGTCCTGCTGCTCGGTGGGCGCGCCGGTCCGCGGTGCGGGGCGCCGGGTCTCGGCGCCGTGCGCGGACGGACCCGGGGTGCCGGGGGGCGCCGGTCTGGCTGTGGTCATCGGGTGGTCCACCTCGGTGGGTCAGCGGAACAGGGTCCGAACATGAAAAAGCCCCCACCGCCTCGTGGCGGGGAGGGCAGGCGCGTCAGCAGGTTTCTCGCGACAGGCTCGTGAGCCCGTCAGGCGCTGACGCGCCCCGGGATTACGAGAATTCGCCGCTGGATCACGGGCACGAGGGTAGGTGGCCCCTCCGCACGGCGTCAAACCGGGTCCCGCTGGCACCATCGAGGGCGTGACGAGCGAGCAGACCAGCGACGACCCGGTGACGGCGGCGTCCGGCCCGGCGACGTTCCGGCCCGTGCCGCTGGTGGCGCTGATCGCCGTGGGGTTCCTGCTCATCGGCCTCTCGCCCATCGCCTTCCAGGGCGGCGCGTGGTTCCTGGTCCTCCTCCTCCCGCTGCTGCCGGCGTGGTGGCTGCTGCGCACGCGCACGGTCGTCGACGGCACGGCGCTGCACGTGCGGCTGGCGTGGGGCGCGCACCGCGTGCCGTGGGACGACGTCGCGACGCTGCGGGTCGCCGAGCGCGGCTGGGTCCGCGCGGTCCGCGGAGAAGAGGCGGCACGGAGCGGAGCGGGAGCTGCCGCGCCGAAGGCGAACAACAGCGAGGTGGCACTGGTCGGCGTCCGGCCCCGCGACCTCGGCCGTGTCGCCCGCGCCAGCGACGGGCGCATCGACATGCCGACCCCGGACGAGGTCGCCGCCGCGCGCGAACACCAGCGCGAGCTCGAGGCCACGCGCATGCGGATCGCGAAGCTGCGGGAGCGGCAGGCGGCGGAGACGGGGCAGGAGACGGGGCACGAGACAGTGCACGAGACCGAGGACACCGCCGGCGACGAGGAGAGCCGGGCGTAACCTCGCCGGTGGTCCACCACTGATCACCTTTCTGCGAGGTCACCCGTGCCGCCGCTGCGCTCACGCGTCACCACCCAGGGCCGCAACGCCGCCGGGGCTCGCGCCCTCTGGCGCGCCACCGGTCTCACCGACTCCGACTTCGGCAAGCCGCTCGTCGCCATCGCCAACTCCTACACCCAGTTCGTGCCCGGGCACGTGCACCTCAAGGAGCTGGGCGAGCTGGTCGCGGGCGCGGTGCGCGAGGCCGGCGGGGTCGCGCGGGAGTTCCACACGATCGCCGTGGACGACGGCATCGCGATGGGCCACGGCGGGATGCTGCACTCGCTGCCGTCGCGCGAGGTGATCGCCGACGCCGTCGAGCACATGGTCCAGGGCCACGCGGTCGACGCGCTCGTCTGCATCTCGAACTGCGACAAGATCACGCCGGGCATGCTCAACGCCGCGATGCGGCTGAACATCCCGACGGTGTTCGTGTCCGGCGGGCCGATGGAGGCCGGCAAGGCCGTGGTCGTCGACGGCGTCGCGCAGGCGCCGACCGACCTCATCACCGCGATCTCGGCGTCGGCGTCGTCGCAGGTCACCGACGACGGGCTCACCGAGGTCGAGCGCTCCGCCTGCCCGACGTGCGGGTCGTGCTCGGGCATGTTCACCGCCAACTCGATGAACTGCCTGACCGAGGCCCTCGGGCTCTCGCTGCCCGGCAACGGGTCGACGCTCGCCACGCACGCCGCGCGGAAGCAGCTCTTCCTCGACGCCGGCCGCACCGTGGTCGACCTCGCGCGGCGGTACTACGCCGAGGACGACGACTCGGTGCTGCCCCGCAACGTCGCGAGCAAGCACGCCTTCGAGAACGCCATGGCGCTCGACGTCGCGATGGGCGGCTCGACCAACACGGTCCTGCACATCCTCGCCGCCGCCCACGAGGCCGAACTGGGCTTCACGCTCGCCGACATCGACGCGGTCAGCCGGCGAGTCCCCTGCGTCTCGAAGGTCGCGCCGAACTCGTCGCACCACATGGAGGACGTGCACCGCGCCGGCGGCATCCCGGCGATCCTCGGCGAGCTCGACCGCGGCGGGCTGCTGCACCGCGACGTGCACGCAGTGCACGCGCCGTCGCTCGACGCCTGGCTGGGCGCGTGGGACATCCGCGGCGTCTCGCCCTCGCCGGAGGCCGTCGAGCTCTTCCACGCCGCGCCGGGCGGGGTGCGCACCGTCGAGCCGTTCTCGACGACCAACCGCTGGTCCTCGCTCGACACCGACGGCGCCGACGGCGTCATCCACGACGTCGAGCACGCGTTCTCCGCCGACGGCGGCCTCGCCGTGCTGACCGGCAACCTCTCCCCCGACGGCGCCGTGATCAAGAGCGCGGGCCTGCCCGAGGACGGGCGCCACTTCCGCGGCCCGGCCCGCGTGGTCGAGAGCCAGGAGGAGGCCGTCTCGATCATCCTCGGGAAGAAGGTGCAGCCCGGCGACGTGATCGTCGTGCGCTACGAGGGCCCCGCCGGCGGCCCCGGGATGCAGGAGATGCTGCACCCGACCGCCTTCCTCAAGGGCGCGGGGCTCGGGGCGGTGTGCGCGCTGGTCACCGACGGCCGGTTCTCGGGCGGCTCGAGCGGCATCTCGGTCGGCCACGTCTCCCCGGAGGCCGCGGCCGGCGGGGCGATCGGGCTGGTCCAGGACGGCGACGAGATCCTCCTCGACGTCGACACCCGGCGGATCGAGCTGCTCGTCGACGACGACGTGCTCGCCGAGCGCCGCGCCAAGATGGACGCCTCGGAGCGCCCGTGGCAGCCCGCCGTCGAGCGCCACCGCGAGCTGACCAGCGCGCTGCGGGCGTACGCGAAGCTCGTCACCTCGGGGGCCACGGGCGCCGTGCGCTCGGTCTAGTCCCGGAGGGACCGGACGGCCCGGGGGGTCGTGCCACCGAGCATGACCACCCCGGCGCCGACGCCCGCCACGAAGGCCGCGAGCGGCGCCGACGCCGGGCCGCCCAGGACACCGACCACGCCCCCGACGACGGCGATCACCGTCAGGACCGCGCCGAGCACCAGGAACGGCCGGGCGCCGACGAGCCACCAGCGGGCCAGCGCGAGGAAGTGCACGCCCACGACGAGCACGACCCACGGCACCGAGAGCTGGGGCGCGAGCCTGCCGAGCACCGCCGTGCCCCCGAAGAGCGCGACCACCTCGAGCGCCACGATCAGCTGGTAGGACCGGGTCATCGGGAACATCCCCACGTCGCCGGTGACCCGCCGCCGGCGGACGTACGCGAGGACGACCGTGGCCGCGCACGCGACGGCCACCACCGCCGCGACGACGTGCCCGACCGCCCCGAGCAGGCCGGCGTTGAGGACGACGAAGAGCGCCCCGAAGCCCGCGCCCACCAGGTCGCCGACGTCGATGGGGCGGTCCACGGACCGGACGCTACGTCAGGCCGGCGGGTGCCGGTGCGACGCGGCGCGCAGGGCGTCGGCGATCCGCCGGCACTCGTCGCGGGTGAGGACGGCGGTGTGCCGCCCCACGGACATCACGGCGAACGGGTCACCGTCGTCGACCTGCACGGACACGATCTCCTCGCCCGCACCCGTGCTGACGGTCGTCCAGGCTGTCATCGCCCACTCCACTCCTGACGTCGTCCACGTCGGGATGCGTGGGCGCTGACCTCCTTTCTACATACTTGCGTGTCAAATGGCAAGTAAGTGCGGCGGTCAGTACCCGTTGATCACCAGGTTCGGCGGGTCCTCGCCGCGCGCGACGGCGGCGAGCTGGGTGTGCACGACGCGGTAGGCGCGGTCGAGGTGGCCCGGGACGCTGCCGCCGACGTGCGGCGTGATCAGCAGGTGGGGCGCCGACCAGAGCGGGTGGTCGGCGGGCAGGGGCTCGGGGTCGACGACGTCGATCGCCGCGCGCAGGCGCTCGCTACGCAGCTCGGCGAGCAGGGCGTCGGTGTCCACCACCGGACCCCGCGCGGCGTTGACCAGCAGCGCCCCGTCCGGCATCGCGGCGAGGAACGCGGCGTCCACGAGCCCGCGGGTCTCGTCGGTGAGGGGGACGAGGAGCACGACGACGTCGTGGTCGGGGAGCAGGTCGGGCAGCTCGGAGGTGGCGTGCACCCCGTCGCGGGCCCGTCGCCCGACGCGGGTGATCGTGGCGACGTCGAAGGTCTCGAGCCGGCGGGCGGTCTGCTCGGCGAGGTCGCCCGCGCCGACGAGCAGGACGCGCTTGCCGGTGAGCGTGTCGGTGATGTGCTGGTCCCAGCGGCCCTCGTCCTGCGCGCGCACGAACGGCGGGATCTCGCGCAGCACCGCGAGGGTCGTGGCGAGCACCCACTCGGCGGTGACGCCGCCGTGCGCGCCCTGGCAGTCGGAGAGCTGCACGCCCTCGGGCAGGCGCCCCACCCACATCTCCGCGCCGGCGGAGAGCAGCTGCACCAGGCGCAGGGACGGGCAGCGTTCCACCAGCTTGAGCGCCTCGGTGGTGGCCAGGAAGCCGGGGATGAGGACCGCGGCGCGCTGCGCGGCGTCGGGCAGCTCGGCGGCCTGCTCGTCGTAGCGGACGAGCTCGAGCCCGTCGATGTCGGCGAGAGCGGCCTCGCCCTCGGCGTGGGGCACGAGGACGGTCACGGGTTCGGTGCTCACGGTCCGCGGACGGTAGTCCACCCGTCTCACGGCCGGCAGAGACGCCGACGCCTACTGTGTCCCCCCGTGATCGGTCCGCGCCGCTGCACCGCCCGACGGGCAGGGATCCTGCTCGTCGTGCTCGCGGCGCTCCTGGCCGGATGTGCCCAGTTCCCGGACGCCGGCCAGCAGCCGTGGCGCGAGCGCCCGGACCTCGGCGCCGAGCGCGCGCCCCAGCCCCAGCTGCCCGAGACCGGCGAGCCGACGCCCGCGCCGAACTCGGGCCCGCCGTCGGTGCCCCCGCCGTGCGTGGACCCCGACCCGCAGGTGGTCGCCACCTGCCTCGCGCCGCTCTCGGCGATCGTCACCCTGCCCGGCGGGGCCGCCGCGCTGGTCGCCGAGCGCACCACCGGCCGCATCCTGCGCGTCGCGCCCGACGAGGAGCCGGAGGTCGTGGCGACGGTCCCGGTGAACGCCGCGGGCGACGGCGGGCTCACCAGCATCGCGCTCTCCCCCAGCTACGCCGAGGACCAGCTCGTCTACGTCTACGCCACCACCGGCGGCGGCAACGCGGTCATGCGCGTCGCGCCCGGCGACGTCCCGAAGACCGTGCTCGGCGGCATCCCGAGCGGGCCGTCGGGCAACAGCGGCGCGGTCGGCGTCGAGCCCGACGGGACCCTGCTCGTCGCCACCGGCGACGGCGGCAGCCGGGACGCCGCGACCTCCCCGACCTCGCTGGCCGGCAAGCTCCTGCGCATCGACCCGTTCGGGCGGCCGGCGCGCGGCACGCCGAACCCGACGTCGCCGATCGTCGGCAGCGGGCTGCACGCCCCGGGCGACGTGTGCGCCGACCAGGCCACCGGCGTCAGCTGGGTGACCGACCAGGCCGGGCCGCGCGACGTGCTGCTCTCCGTGCGCCCGGGAGAGGCGCCGGGCGCGAACGCCGCGACCTCGCCGGCGTGGACGTGGCCCGACCGCCCGGGCGTCGCCGGCTGCGCCGCCCTGCCGGGCACGCTGGTCGTCGGGCTGGAGGGGTCGAGCGCCATGTTCGTGCTGCGCCCGACGCCGCAGGGGTCGTTCGTCGGCACCCCGCAGTCGGTCCTCGCGGGCACCTACGGGCGCATCACCGGCACCGACGTCGCCTCCGACGGGCTCATCTGGTTCACCACGGCCAACAAGGGCGGCGGGGGTCCCGTGACGCCGACCGACGACCGCGTCGTGCGCATCCGCCCGCCGTCCGGTGGGGCGAGCGGGGCGGACTAGCGGGGTTCGTGGTGCCCACGCACCACCCCCGGACACACCACGGCCCCGCTCCTCCACCAAGGGGTGTGGGGGAACGGGGCCGTGGGTTCGCCCGGTCTGGGGAGCGGACCGGGCGACGAGGTCGGTCGCTCAGTCCTCGTCGCTGTCGCTGTCGGCGTCGCCGAAGGACAGGACGCTCGAGCCGTGCGAGGCGACGGCGTCGTCGAGCTTGTGCGCCCCGGCACCGGTGGCGTCAAGGACGTGGCCGGAGACGCGGTTCGCGGCACCGGAGATCTTCTGCTCGGTGTCGGTGGCGCGGCTGCCGACCGGGACGCCGTTGGCGTTGGCGGCGGTCTGCAGGTCCGAGGTCACCGCGGAGGTGATGCGGTTGACGTCGTGCTGGCCGGCCGAGACGTGGCCGCCGACGAACTCCTCGGCGCCCTTGAAGGTCGTCGGGGCGTCGGTGGACGCGAGGTCAGCCACGCTCTCGGCGTTGCTCTGGGCAACGTCCTGCAGCGTGTGCGTCGTGTTGTCGAGGTCCGGCGCCTCGGCCGCGAACGCGAAGGACGCGGTGCCGCCGGTCAGGGCCAGCGCCGTAGCGGCAGTGAGCGCGCCGCGACCGGCGACCTTGCCGACCGTGCTGGTCTGCCGGGCACTGTGTGCACCCATTCGGAACCCTCCAGTACTTCGTGTGGCGTCGGGGGATACGACCGAGCGATGGCACGCTGTGACGCCCGGTCAAGAAGCCGCTACACGCTGCTCCCTGAATCACCCAACGGAGGGATCCCGTTCGGGTTACGGCCGGATCACGAAAAACATGATCCAGATCTTCGCTGCCGGACCTACCGGCAACGCTCCAGCACCAGCTCCTGCACGCGAGCGGCGTCCGCCTGGCCACGGGTGGCCTTCATCACGGCGCCCACGATCGCGCCGGCGGCCTTGGTCTTGCCCGCGCGGATCTTCTCGGCGATGTCGGGCTGGGCGGCGAGCGCCTCGTCGACGGCGGCCGTCAGCGCGCTCTCGTCGCTGACCACCGCGAGACCACGCCCGGTGACGACCTCGTCGGGCTCGCCCTCGCCCGCCAGCACGCCGTCGACGACCTGGCGCGCCAGCTTGTTGGTCAGCGTGCCGTCGGCGACCAGCGCCACCACGCGCGCGACCTGCGCCGGGGTGATGGCGAGCTCCGGCAGCGTCACGCCGGCGGTGTTGGCCTGCTGGGCGAGGTAGGACACCCACCAGGAGCGGGCGGCCTCGGGCGGCGCACCGGCGTCGACGGTGTCGGCGACGAGGTCGAGCGCGTCGGCGTTGACCAGGTCGCGCAGCTCCTCGTCGGACAGGCCCCAGTCGGTCTGGATGCGCGCCCGGCGCTCCCACGGCCGCTCGGGCAGGCCCGCGCGCAGCGTCTCCACCCAGTCGCGCGACGGCTCCAGCGGCGGGAGGTCGGGCTCGGGGAAGAAGCGGTAGTCGGCGAAGGTCTCCTTCGGCCGGCCCGCCGACGTGGTCCCGGACTGCTCGTCGAAGTGCCGGGTCTCCTGGGTGACGGTGCCCCCGGAGAGCAGGACGCCGGCGTGGCGACCCATCTCGTAGCGCACCGCGCGCTCCACCGAGCGCAGCGAGTTGACGTTCTTCGTCTCGGTGCGCGTGCCGAAGGCCTCGGTGTCCTTGGGCTTGAGCGACACGTTCGCGTCGCAGCGCATCGAGCCCTGGTCCATGCGCACGTCGGAGACGCCGAGCCCGCGCAGCACGTCGCGCAGCGCCGTCACGTAGGCGCGGGCGACCTCGGGCGCGCGCACGCCGGCCCCGACGATCGGCTTGGTGACGATCTCGATGAGCGGCACGCCGGCGCGGTTGTAGTCGAGCAGCGAGTGGTCGGCGCCGTGGATGCGGCCGGTGGCTCCGCCGATGTGCAGGGACTTGCCGGTGTCCTCCTCCATGTGCGCGCGCTCGATCTCCACGCGCCACGTGGTGCCGTCGTCCAGCGGCACGTCGAGGTACCCGTCGAAGACGATCGGGTCCTCGTACTGGGAGATCTGGAAGTTCTTCGGCATGTCCGGGTAGAAGTAGTTCTTCCGGGCGAAACCGGAGCGCTCCCGCACCTGGCAGTTGAGCGCCAGCCCGATCTTGATCGCCGACTCGACGGCGGTGCCGTTGAGCCGCGGCAGCGAGCCGGGCAGGCCGAGGCAGACCGGGCAGATGTTGGTGTTGGGCTCGGCGCCGAACGCGTTGGCGCAGCCGCAGAACATCTTGGTCGCGGTGTTGAGCTCCACGTGCACCTCGAGCCCCATGACGGGGTCGAAGCGCTCGCAGACCTCCTCGACGGTGTAGGGCGCCGCGTCGATCGTGGCGGTCATCGGGTCGTCTCCAGGGCACGCAGTTCCGGGATACGGGGGCCGGCGCCGGGGCCGCGGGCGACCTCGTAGGCGGCGGCGACCCGGTAGGCACGGTCGTCGGCGAGGGCCGGGGCCATGATCTGCAGGCCGACGGGCAGGCCGTCGTCCGCGGACAGGCCGCACGGCACCGAGAGCGCGGCGTTGCCGGCCAGGTTCGACGGGATCGTGCAGAGGTCGGCGAGGTACATCGCCAGCGGGTCGTCGGCGCGCTCGCCGATCGGGAACGCCGTGGTCGGCGTCGTCGGCGAGATCAGCACGTCGCACGTCTCGAACGCCGCAGTGAAGTCGCGGACGATGAGCGTGCGGGCCTTCTGCGCCTTGCCGTAGAGCGCGTCGTACGACCCGGCGGACAGGGCGTGCGTGCCGATCATGATGCGGCGCTTGACCTCGGCGCCGAAGCCCGCCTCGCGCGTCAGCGACATGACCTCGTCGGCCGCGTGCTCGCCGTCGTCGCCGACCCGCAGGCCGTAGCGCATGGCGTCGAAGCGGGCGAGGTTGCTCGACGCCTCGCTGGGCGCGATGAGGTAGTACGCCGGAAGGGCGTAGGTGAACGACGGGCACGAGACCTCGACGACCTCGGCGCCCAGCTCACCGAGGGTCCGCACGGCGTCGGTGAACGCCCCGAGCACGCCGGGCTGGTAGCCCTCGCCGGAGAACTCGGTGACGATGCCGATGCGCACGCCCGACAGGTCGCCGCGGGCGCCGGCCTGCGCGGCCTCGACGACGGGCGGCAGGGGCGCGCTCACCGAGGTCTGGTCGTTCGCGTCCTGCCCCCCGATGACCTCGTGGAGCAGCGCGGCGTCGAGCACCGAGCGGGCGCACGGCCCGATCTGGTCCAGCGACGACGAGAAGGCGATGAGGCCGTAGCGCGAGACCGTGCCGTAGGTCGGCTTGACGCCCACGGTGCCGGTGACCGCGCCGGGCTGGCGGATCGAGCCCCCGGTGTCCGAGCCGAGCGCGAGCGGCGACTCCCCCGCCGCGACCGCCGACGACGACCCGCCGCCGGAGCCGCCGGGGATGCGCGTGAGGTCCCACGGGTTGCGGCTGGGCCCGAACGCGGAGTTCTCGGTGGAGCTGCCCATGGCGAACTCGTCGAGGTTCGTCTTGCCCAGCGGCACCAGGCCCGCGGCCCGCAGCCGGGCGACGACCGTCGCGTCGTACGGCGGCCGCCAGCCCTCGAGGATGCGCGAGGCGGCCGTCGTGGGCATGTCGGTGGTGGTCAGGTTGTCCTTGAGCGCGACCGGCACCCCGGCCAGCGGCGAGGCGGGCGCGCCGTCGGCGATCGCGCGGTCGGCCGCCTCGGCCGCGGCCAGCGCACCCTCCGCGTCCAGGTGCAGGAACGCGTGCACGCCGCTCTCGGCGGGGCCGTCGACGGCCTCGATGCGCTCGAGATGGGCCCGGGTGACGTCGACCGACGACACCTCGCGGGCGTGGATGCGGCGCGCCAGCTCCGCCGCGTCGAGGGAGATCAGCTCCGACCCCGATGCTGCTCCAGCTCCGCTGCGCTGCGTGTCGCTCACAGTTCCTCCCCGAGGATCCGCGGCACGCGGAAGCGCCCCTCTTCGGCGGCCGGCGCCTCGGCCAGCGCGACGTCACGGCGCAGACACGGCTCCTCGGTGTCCGGGCGCAGCACGTTGGTCTGCGGGACGACCTGCGCGGTCGGGGGGACGTCGTCGGGAATCTCGCCGACCCGGGAGACCGTGTCGACGATCGCGTCGATCTGTCCCGAGAACATGTCGAGCTCGGCGTCGGAGACGGCGAGCCTGGCCAGGCGGGCGAGGTGGGCGACGTCGTCGCGGGTGATGTCGGACATGTCCCTCCGGGGTCGTGCACGGGCTCGCGCGTCGAGGGGTCACCGTCGTCCCGGGCGCGGACACCCAGTCTAGGACCGGCCTCATCGAGGTTTCCGGCGGTCAGGCCTGATCATCGCTCGCCCGGACCGGGGTGCTCCTGCGAAGATGCGCCGGTCCCGTCGGCGGGGTCCCACGACGGGCGCCCGGGCGTGACGCCGCCCGACGGCGAGGGGTCGAACCCACGGCCCACGCCGCGAGAGCACGCCGGTGCCGTCGGGAGTCCCGGGAGCCGAGGAGGGCCGTGACCTACCTGCTGCGCGTCGTGCTGCCGGACCGTCCGGGCACCCTCGGGGCGCTCGCATCCGCACTCGGTGCCGAGGGGGCGGACATCCTCTCCGTCGACGTCGTCGAGCGCGGGGGCGGATCGGCGGTGGACGACCTCGTCGTCGACATGCCCAGCTCCCGGCTGCCGGACGTGCTCATCACCGCCGCGGAGGCCGTCGACGGCGTCATGGTCGAGTCGGTGCGCCCGTTCGCCGGCGCGCTCGACACCACCCGCGAGCTCGAGCTCGTCGAGGCCGTCACCGCCCGGCCCGAGGACGGGCTGGACCTGCTCGCGGACGGCGTGCCGCGGCTGTTCCGCTCGGCCTGGGCACTGATCACCGAGGCCACCGGCGAGGGCAGGCGCGTGCGCCGCGTCGCCTCGAGCTCGGCGGCCCCGGAGACCGAGGCCGCCGAGCTCGGATGGTTGCCGCTGGACAAGGCGACCGTGCTCGACCCGGCCGGCGGCCACACGGTCCCCGAGGCCTGGACCGACCTCGACACCGAGCTCGCCGCCGCGCCCCTGGGCCGTCCGGAACGCGCCGTCGTCGTCGGGCGCCCGGGCGGGCCGGCCTTCCGGCCCTCCGAGCTCGCCCGCCTGTCGCACCTCGCCGGGATCGTCGCGACGATCACCGGCTGACCCTCAGGTGGCGGGAATGATGTTGGCGTTGCGGTGGAAGACGTTGTCCGGGTCGTAGGCGGCCTTGATGCGCTGCAACCGGGAGAACTTGTCCCCGTAGGACGCCGGCAGGCGATGGATGTCGTCGGGCATGATCTCGTTGACGTACGCACCCTTGCCGAGGGCGAGGGGTGCGAGCGCGTCGTAGAAGCCCCGGACCCAGACACGCTCCTCCGCGAGACCGTCGGCTCCGGGCGTCATCCCGAGGATGAACACGGACAGGCGCGGGGACCGTCCGCCGCCGAACGCCGTGCTCTGCTCGTCCATTGAACTGAAGGCGCCGGAGAGCACGTAGAAGAACAGCGCACTCATCGGCGAGGCCATGCGACCGGCCTGTTCGACGATCACGTCGATGGCCCTGTCGGTGAACTCCTCGAGATACAGGGCCTTGACGTAGGTGTGCGTGCCCCACGGGAATGCTTCGTCGAACATCTGTTGCAGCGCGGCATAGGGCATCGGCGTGATCAGTTCGAACAACGCAGGGGGCAGCGCACGACGGACCCGGTCGACCACGTCGCGGTGGCTCTGCTCGGACCCGAACCCGACGGCGGCGAGCGCGAAGCCGAGCCGGCCGCGGTGCTCCTCGGGGACGAACGGTTCCGGGGGCGCGTGCAGCGCGACCACCTCGAAGCTCACGTCGGGCGGCAGGTCGGGGATCAGGTCGCGAGCCACCCGCAGGGCGTCTCCCGCGTCGTCCATCCCGTAGAAGAGCATCGCCAGTTCGACCTGCGGACCCACGTCGTGGAGGGCGACCTCGAACGCCGTCACCACTCCGAAGTTGCCGCCGCCCCCACGGATCGCCCAGAAGAGGTCGGGGTTCTCACCCGGGGCCGCGCGGACGATGCGCCCGTCCGCGAGGACGACCTGTGCGGCCACGATGTTGTCGCAGGTCAGCCCGTGCTGGCGGGTCAGCCAGCCCATCCCGCCCCCCGTCGCGATGCCCCCGACACCGGTGTGGCCGATCTCGCCGAGCGGCACGGCGAGGCCGTGCGCCTGGGTGGCCGCGTCGATGTCGCGCTGCAGCGCTCCGCCGCCGATGACGGCGCGGCGGGCCTCGGGGTCCACGACGACGTCGTTGATGCGGCTCAGGTCGATGGCGATCCCCGCGTCGCCGACACCCATGCCGGACCCGGAGTGGGCTCCGCCGCTGCGCACCGAGACCTCCAGCGAGGCGTCGCGGGCGAACACCACGGCCCGGGCGACGTCCTCGGCGCTCTCGCAGTACGCGACGACGGCGGGCCTCCGGTCGATGTCGCCGTTCCACACCTCACGGGCCTTGTCGTATCCCGGATCGTCCGGGGTGACCACGGTGCCGGTCAGCGCCGTGCGTAGATCGTCGATTCGGGAAATGACCTGTGTCATGGTGGCGCTCCGCTCCCGCGAAGAATGAAGGGTCACCACCGTAGAGCGACACTCCGTATTCGGCGCTGCTCTGAAAGAGTCGCGACGAGGAGCAATTCAGGTATCGAAGCGCCGTTCAGTCACGCCACGTGAGAGATCGCGCGCAATACGCGTCACGAACAGCGCAGGGTGTCGGAGCGAACGCAGTGGGGCGTTCGTGAAGGGTTGCTCAGCGACGGTGCTCGGCGCGCGACCCGGGCCAGAACCCCGAGGACCGCAGGCCCCCGCGCACGCCGTTGCGGCGACGCTCGTAGCGCCCGCCGACGTCGTGTCCCAGCGCGTAGCGCACGAGCTCCTCGTTGCCCGTCGCGAGCCAGGTGCCGTCGGGGCCCTTGAGGGTGTCCTCGAAGCCGATGCGGGTGTCGAGGTTGTTGCGCTTGGCGTACTCGAGCACGGGCCAGGCGCCCGCCTCCTCGCCGTGCAGCAGGATCGGCGCCGGCACGGGGCCGAGGGCCTTGAGGATGCGCACGGCCTCCGCGACGGCGGTGTCCGGGTCGGTGACGGTGACCTCGGCGAGCACCCGCACCGTGCCGCGCGGCAGGCCGGCCTGCTTGAGCTGCACGGCGTCGCCGGTGGTCCACACGCCGAGCTCGACGCCGATGTCGACGGCGTCGAGCGCCGCGCACACGCGCTGCCAGCCCCGCTCGTGCACGTTCACCGAGGCGACGTCGGGGCGGGCGTGGCGGGGCAGCCGGCCCCACTGCCCGATGATCTCGGTGCGCTTGAGGGGGTCGGGCTCGACCCAGCGCGCCGTCGTCACGCCGATCTCGAGCTCGGGGGCGTCGCGGCGGATCGTGTCGACCACGGTGCCGATCACGCGCGGGTCGAGGCTCTCCTGGCCGTCCCGGTCGCGGGGGTGCACGTGGAGGCTCTGGACCCCGAGGGCGGCCACCGCGCGGGCGTCGCGGGCCAGGTGGCGCGGGCTCATCGGCACCGCCGGGTAGACGTCGGCAGGTCGGGCACCGTTGGGGCAGCACTGCAGCACCGCGGCGTCCTCCCCTCTCGCGACCCTGGACCGGGGGTGTCCAGCTTCGACGCTGCCGACGACGAGGGCAACGCCACGGCGACGACGTCGGAAATCCCACATCGATCCCACCCGGACGGACGCAGGCGTCGTCACCCGACGGTGTGAGTCTGCCTGACGACGTCCCGGGGCGGCAGACCGCCCGGTCCGTCCCGTTCCCGGCGCCCGCTCAGCCCTCTCCGGCGGACGGGTCGACGGCGGCCTCGGCGGCCGCCTCCGGACCGTCGGCGAGCAGCACCCGGAAGCCGTCCTCGTCGAGGATCGGCACCCCGGCCGACACCGCCTTGTCGTACTTCGACCCCGGCTCGTCGCCGACGACGAGGAACGCCGTCTTCTTCGACACCGAGCTCGCCGCACGTCCGCCGCGGGCGAGGATCGCCTCCTTGGCCTCGTCGCGCGAGAAGGTCGGCAGCGAGCCGGTGACGACGATCGAGAGGCCCTCGAGGGTGCGCGGCACCGACTCGTCGGCCTCCTCGGCGAGCTCCACCCCGGCCGCGCGCCACTTCTCGACGACCTCGCGGTGCCAGTCGACCGAGAACCACTCGCGGACCGCGTGGGCGATGGTGGGCCCGACGCCGTCGACCGCCGCCAGCTCCTCCTCGGTGGCGGCGTCGATGGCGTCGACCGACTGGAAGTGGCGCGCCAGCGCCTGGGCCGCCGTGGGCCCGACGTGGCGGATCGAGAGCCCGACGAGCACCTTCCACAGCGGGCGGTGCTTCGCGGTGTCGAGGTTGGTGAGCAGCTTGCGCCCGTTGGCCGAGACGTTGCCCGCCTTGGTGCGGAAGAGCTCGACCTGGATGAGGTCGTCCTCGGTGAGCCCGAAGACGTCGCCCTCGTCGTGCACCACGCCCGCGTCGAGCAGCGCGCTGGCCGCCTCGTAGCCGAGCACCTCGATGTCGAACGCGCCCCGGCCCGCGACGTGGAACAGGCGCTCCCGCAGCTGCGCGGGGCAGGAGCGGGCGTTGGGGCAGCGCAGGTCCTTGTCGCCCTCGCGCATCTGGCGCAGCTCGGTGCCGCACTCGGGGCAGTGGGTGGGCATGACGAACGCGTGCTCGTCGCCGGTGCGCGCCTCGACGACCGGCCCGAGGACCTCGGGGATGACGTCGCCCGCCTTGCGGATGATCACCCGATCGCCGATGAGGACGCCCTTGCGCTCGACCTCGCCCGCGTTGTGCAGCGTCGCGAGCGACACCGTCGACCCCGCGACGAGCACCGGGTCCATCTCGGCGAACGGGGTGACGCGCCCGGTGCGCCCGACGTTGACGCTGATGTTGCGCAGCGTCGTGGTGGCCTGCTCCGGCGGGTACTTGTAGGCGATCGCCCAGCGGGGCGCGCGGGACGTGGAGCCCAGCCGGCGCTGCAGGGCGACGTCGTCGACCTTGATCACCACGCCGTCGATCTCGTGCTCGGCGTCGTGACGGTGCTCGCCCCAGTAGGCGACGTGCTCGATCACCGCGTCGACGCCGTGGAGCACGCGGGTGTGCGTCGAGACCGGCAGCCCCCACGCCGCCAGCGCGTCGTAGGCCTGCGACTGGCGCTCGGGCGTGAAGCCGCACCGCTTGCCCAGGCCGTGGCAGATCAGGCGCAGCGGGCGGGTGGCGGTGACGCGCGGGTCCTTCTGGCGCAGCGACCCGGCCGCGGAGTTGCGCGGGTTGGCGAACGGCTGCTTGCCCGCCGCGACGAGCCCGGCGTTGAGCTCCTCGAAGTCGGCCAGGCGGAAGAAGACCTCGCCGCGGACCTCCATCAGCTCGGGCACCGGGAACTCGTCGGTGCCCGTCAGCTCGGTGGGCACGTCGGCCAGCGTGCGCATGTTGAGCGTGATGTCCTCGCCGGTGCGCCCGTCGCCGCGCGTCAGTGCGCGGGTGAGGTGGCCGTTCTCGTAGAGCAGGTTGACCGCGAGCCCGTCGATCTTGAGCTCGCAGAGGTAGAGCAGCTCCTCGGTGGGGAAGTCGAGCTCGCGCTGCACGCGCAGCACCCACTCGCGCAGCTCGTCCGCCGTGAAGGCGTTGTCGAGCGAGAGCATGCGCTCGAGGTGGTCGACCGCGACGAAGTCGGTGGAGAACCCGCCCCCGACCCGCTGCGTGGGCGAGTCCGGCGTGACCAACGACGGGTGGGACTCCTCGAGGCCCTGCAGCTCGACGAAGAGCTCGTCGAACTCGCCGTCGGTGACGATCGGGGCGTCGAGCACGTAGTAGCGGAACTGGTGGTCCGACACGACCTCGGACAGCTCGCGGTGGCGCTGAGCGGCGTCGGTCGGCACGTCGGTCTGGTCCGTGCTGGTCACAGGGGCGAGATTAGCCGCGCACCCCGACAGTGAACCGCGGATCGACCGTGTCGGGGCCCGGCGCCGGCGCGGCGCGGTACGGGATCGAGCACGCGATCGTCAGCACGCCCAGGCAGGCGAACAGCAGGACGGTCGCGGCGATCCCCGCGGGGGTGAGGACGTTCCGGCCGGCGTCGAGCAGCGCCACGATGACCAGGAAGGCCACGACCGGGAGGGCCATCGCCACCCAGGCCCACCGCCGCCGCCGCGGCGTCCCGCGGCCGGCCAGGGCCCACCCGCCCGCCATGGCCGGCAGCACGAGGAGCAACGCCGACGGGTCGAGGGCGAAGATCAGCGGCGCGAGCGCCAGCCGGGGGCGCGGGCGGCCGAGGCGCCGCCGGTGCTCGGCGTACCCGAGCAGACCGCCGACGACGGCGCTCGTGAGCAGGATGAAGCCGAACGTCCCGAGCCAGGTGACCTCGGACCCCGGTCCCGCGACCGTGGCCATGAACCCGCGCAGCGCCGCGCCCCAGGCGATCCCGCACAGGGCGCCGGCGACCACCAGCCCGATGCCCGGGGTCCGGTCGTGTGGCACGACGGCGGCGACCGCGAGGCCGCCCACGACGAGCAGGGACACGGCCAGGACCGCGTGCCAGGCGCCGCGGGGCGTGTCGAGGGCGACGTCGTGGTGGACGAGGGCGGTAAGTGCCACGGGGAGCGCCGCCAGCCAGGCCAGCACGCAGACCGCGCCGGCGAGCACCCGTGACCGGGACATGGCCACCTCCCGTGATGATGCACACGGAGAGTACTCGTGATCGGCCGTTCGAGGGGTGATCCTTCGGTCGGCGACTACTCCGGGTCGCGACCGAGGTGCCGTTCCACCGAGGCGACGAAGCCGGCGGCGATGCCCGCGTAGGAGGTCTCGGTGACGCCGCCGACGTGCGGGGTCACGGCGACGTTCTCGGCGAGCAGGGGGTCGTCGGGCTCGATCGGCTCCACCCAGGTGACGTCGAGCCCCGCGCCGGCGAGCCGGCCGTCGCGCAGCGCGGCGAGCAGGGCGTCCCTGTCGACGACGCCACCGCGCGCGACGTTGACGACGTGGCCGCCGGGGCGCAGGGCGTCCAGCGCGGCGGCGCCGACGATGCCGCGCGTCTCGGGGGTCAGCGGGCACGCCACCACGAGGTCGTCGCAGCGGGCGAGCGCGGCGGGGAGGTCGTCGACGCGGTGGTAGTGGGCGTCGTCGACGAGCTCCGCCGCCCGGGGAGTGTCGGCGCGCGGGCGGCGCCCGATCCCCACGGGCTCGGCGGCGAAGGCCCGCAGGCGCACGATCACCTCGGCACCGATGTCGCCGACGCCGAGCACACCCACCGTGCGCCCGGCGAGCGTGCGGCCCGACGGCTCGCCGACCAGGCTCTTCGTGACGTTGGCCCGGGCCTCCTCGAAGCGCCGCAGCAGCGCGAGCAGGTGCAGCAGGGCGACCTCGGCGACGGCGACGGCGTTGCCGGACTCGGCGCCCGAGACGTTGTCGACCGGCAGGCCGCGCGCGGCGGCGGCGTCGAGGTCGACCCCGGAGAGGCCGACGCCGAACTGCTGGATCATGCGCGGCGTCGTCGCGTCCATGAGGGCGCCCGAGATCGTGCTGCCCATCGGGCACAGGACGTCGACGTGCGCGAGGCCGCCGTCCGGCACCTCGACGGGCATGTCGACGATCTCGACCCCGGTCCAGCCGACCGCGTCGAACGCCGTCTCGAGGGCTCCTTGCAGGGCGGCGAACCCGCCGCCGACCAGTCCGATCCGCACGGTGATCTCCTATCCCCAGCCCTCGGGCGGGTCGACGAAGGCGCGGGCGAGCTCGACGCTCGTGCTCGTCGCCCGCCGCGCCCATCCCGGGCTCGCCCCGGCGAGACCGCAGCTCGGGGTGACGACGGCGCGGTCGGCGAGGCGGGCGCGGTCGAAGCCGAGGCGGTCGGCGAGGTCGAGGGCGGGCTGGGCGAGGGGCCGGAGCTCCGGCGGCGCGCTCGGGTCCGTCGAGGGGACGATGCCGAGCCACAGCTCGGTGCCCGCCTCCCAGATCTCGCCGAGGGCGTCGAGGACGTCCTTCGGGGCGTCGGCGCCCCCGAGCGCGGTGAGGTCGATCGCCACCGCGTCGGGGCGCGCGGCCTGGATCAGGGCGAGCGGCGGGGTGGGGTGGCAGCAGTGGACGGCGACGGCCGACGCCCCGGCGTCCTTCGCCGCGCTCACCGCGTTCTCCAGCAGCGTGCGGGCCTCGGCGCCCGGGACCGCGCCGACCGTCCCGTAGCCCGAGGGGGTCTTCAGCGAGCCGGCGAGGACGGCGGGCAGCGTCGGCTCGTCGATCTGGACGACGACGGGCGCCCCGGTGCGCCGCGCGAGCTCCGCGACGTGGGTGCGCAGGCCCTCGCCGAGGCTCGCGGCGAACTCGGCGAGCGCGCCGCGGTCGGTCAGCACCCGGTGCCCGGAGCGCAGCTCGATCCCGGCGGCGAGCGTCCACGGCCCCGCGACCTGGCACTTCACCGCTGGCGGCCGCGCCCCCGCCTCCCCCAGCGCCTCGTCGAGCGCGTCGACGTCGCGGGCGAGCAGCTCCTCGGCGCGCCGGTGGTCGCCGCCGGGCCGGCGTGCCACCCGGTAGCCCGACGGCCACACCTCGACGGCGATGTCCACGAGCAGCGCGGCGGTGCGCCCGACCATGTCGGCGCCGACGCCGCGCGCCGGCAGCTCGGGCACGTACGGCAGCCCGGGCACCTCGCCGACGACGGTGCGCGCGGCCTCGCGCACGTCGGTGCCGGGCCACGACCCGAGCCCCGTGGCCCGGTCGCCGGGCTGGGGCTCGCGGGTGTCCGCTTCCGGCGACGTGCTCGTCTCGCTCACGGCGCCAGGATCCACCTGGCGCGCGGGGGTGCGCGCCGCGGGGTTCCGAGCGAAGGGCACCGTCGCCTCGGAGAGATGGGCGAGGGGCGCCCGCCGCCGGAGCGCTCGCCCAGTCCGGCCGCCCGCTCGCGGAGATCAAGGGCGACCTCACGCACCCGGGACGCCGCCCGACGTGCGCCACGTCGCTCCTGATCTCTCGTGCGCCGGGGTGTGCGCCGCCCCGGCCACCGCTCGCGGAGATCAGGGGCGACGTCACGCACCCGAGACGGCGCCGGACGTGCGCCACGTCGCTCCTGATCTCTCGTGCGCCGGGATGTGCGCCGCCCCGGCCGCCGCTCGCGGAGATCAGGGGCGACGTCGTGCACCCGAGACGCCGCCCGACGTGCACCACGTCGCTCCTGATCTCCAGGACGCCGCGCTCGGCAGCCCGGCGGCGGGCTCAGCGTCGAGCGCCCCCGGCCGGTGCCAGGTCGACCGCGGGCGGCGGCCACCCCACGCCGAGGCTCTCGGCGAGCCCGGCGACGCCGTCGTCGGTGACCTTCAGCGCGCGGTGCCCGGGCGACGAGCGCAGCCAGCCGTCCCGGTCGAACCGCGTGAGCAGCGCCGCGGCCAGCGGACCCGACAGGTGGTGGCGCTGCTCGGTCCAGTCGACGCAGCAGCGCACCGCCGCCAACCCCTCCGGCACGGCGACCCCGAGACCGTCGAGACCCTCCCGCCCGGCCGGGGTGAGCTGATAGGCGCCGTCCTCGGAGACGTATCCGGGCAGCTGGTGACCCTGCCGGCGGGTCAGGTCAGGCGTGCCGTCCGAGCCGGAGATCCAGCCGCGGTCGCGCAGGGCGTCGGTGACGGCGACGCCGAGGCGGCCGGCGAGGTGGTCGTAGCAGCGGCGGGCCATCCGCAGCGCGTGCGCCCGCGTGCCCTCGCGCAGCGACCGGACGGGGCGGGCCGGCGCGATCCGGCCGAGCACCTCGACCAGCCGGGCGACCTCGGGGCCGGCGAGGCGGTAGTAGCGGTAGCGGCCGGTCGCGACGACCTCGGTGAGCCCCCGCTCGGTCAGCTTGCCGAGGTGCCCGCTCGCGGTGGACGGGGCGACGCCCGCCTCGGACGCGAGCGTGCTCGCGGGCAGCGCGCGGCCGTCGGCGAGTGCGAGCAGCATGCGGCAGCGGGCGCGGTCGGCGAGCAGCTCGCCCACCGCGGCCATGTCGACGTCTCCCCCGGTGTGCATGTCGTCGACCGTAGGAGCCGGACGCTGCGGTGGGCGCCGAATCGTCGGGCGACGCTGGCAGCATGGAGGGCGTGGAGGTGCTGGCGAGCGAGGTGTGGCGCGCGCGGGACGCGGCGCACGCCGAGCGCGCCGACGCGCTGACCGCGGGGCACCGGGAGCGGAAGGCCCGCGGCGAGGCGCACCCCGTCGAGGACTTCCTCTACACCTACTACCCGACCCGCCCCAGCCGGCTGCGCCGCTGGCACCCCGGCGCCGGGGTGATCCTCGAGGACGCCGAGGAGCGCGCCGGCTGGCGGCACTACGTGGCGGACCGCGGTGGGACGAGGGTCGACCACGAGACCCTGCGCAACGAGCGCGGGGCGACCGTCACCTTCGTCGCCGCCCTGCTCCGGGCGACCGCGGAGCGCCCCGCCCAGCTCGGCTGCTTCGGTCTGCACGAGTGGGCGATGGTCTACCGCGACAGCGAGACCCGGCACGCCGTCCCGCTGCGCCTCGGTCCGGCCGGCACCGACGCGGTCGTCGAGTCCCACCGCATCCGCTGCTCGCACTTCGACGCCTACCGGTTCTTCACCGACGCCGCCGCGCCCCGCAACGCCGTCACGCCGACCCGCGCGCGCCAGGTCGAGCTCGAGCAGCCGGGCTGCCTGCACGCCGGGATGGACCTCTACAAGTGGGCCGACAAGCTCGGCCCCCTCGTCCCCGGCGAGCTGCTGCTCGACACGTTCACGCTCGCCCGCGACATCCGCGTGCTCGACATGCGCGCCTCGCCCTACGACCTCGCCTCCCTCGGCTACGAGCCCGTGTGCATCGAGACCCCGGAGGGCAAGGCCGCCTACACCGCCGCCCAGCAGGGGTTCGCGCAGCGCGGCGCCGACCTGCGGGAACGGCTCCTGGCGACCGTGTCAGGCGAGAGGGCGTGACGTCCGCACCGCCCCGATGCTCGCCGCGACGACCAGCGCGATCGCCAGCGCCGACACCACGGTGACCTCCTGGCCGAGGACGACGAACCCCGCCGTCGCGGCGATCGCCGGCGCGAGGCTCATGAGCACCGAGAACGTCGAGGTCGGCATCCGGCGCAGCGCGAGCAGCTCGAGGCTGTACGGCACGAGCGAGGACAGCAGCGCCACGGCGAACCCCCACCCGAGCACCACGGGGTCGACCATCGCCGCTCCGCCCGCCACCACGCCGAACGGCACCGTCAGCACGGCACCGACGGTCATCGCGAGCGCCAGCCCGTCGAGACGCTCGAAGCGCCCGCCGGCGTGCCGGGACGCGAGGATGTAGGCCGCCCACATCGTCGCCGCGCCGAGCGCGAACAGCGCGCCGGTGAGCGTGAGCCCGGTGAGCCCGGCCCGCCCGAGCAGCGCGACCCCGGCGAGCGCGAGCCCCGCCCACACCCAGCTCGACGCCCGGCGCGACGCGACGACCGAGAGCACGAGCGGGCCCAGCACCTCGAGGGTCACCGCGGCGCCGAGCGGGATGCGGGCGATGGCCTCGTAGATCAGCGAGTTCATGCCCGCGAGGGCCACACCGAAGACGGCGACGGCCGCCCAGTCGCGGCGCCCGAGGTGCCGGACCCGCGGCCGGCAGACCACCAGCAGCACCAGCGCCGCGAACGCCAGCCGCAGCGACACCGCGCCGACCGGGCCGACGCGCGCGAACAGCCCGGTGGCCGCCGTGGCGCCGAACTGCACGGAGAACTGGCCGACGAGGACCATGAGGACCGCGTCGGCACGTGTCCGTGTGCGCACCTCCGTCACGCCGCGACGCTGTCACGCCCTCAGCCGGCGCGCAGGTGATCGGGCGGCGGGTGCTCGACGCCCCCGGCCAGCCAGGTGCACAGGTCGTCGACGTCGGCGGGCTCGTGCAGCGGGCCGGCGACGACGGCCGGGCCGGTCGGGGCCCGCGCGTGGTCGCAGGGCTGGACCAGCACGAGCGCCCCGGCCCCGTGCGGCGCGGTGCCCTGCCCGCACGCCGAGGTCGTCAGGCACGACGCGCTGACCAGCATCCCGTGCGGGCACCGGCGCACGGCGCCGCGCAGCGCCTCGCTCACGTCCTCGCGACCGATCGCCGGGCGCTGGTGGTGCGGACAGTCCGCCGTGCCGCAGTAGACGGCGGTGAAGCCGACGGTGTCGGTCATCGCTCCCCCTCGGTGAACGCCTCGTCGACCACCCCGGGCAGCTCCGCGCACGGGTCGACGTGCCGGTGGGAGAACGGGTCGGGGAACCGGCGCCACGCCGGCTCCCCGAGCGCCAGCTCCTCGTCGGTGAGCAGCGCGGCGTCGAGCGCTTCGACGATCCCGGCCGGGTCGGCGTCATGGACGAGCACCACGAGCTGCTGCTCGCGGTCGCCGAAGCGCTCGTCCCAGCGCAGGGCCGCGGCGGCCCGGCGCTCGTCGTGGACGTCGTCCCAGTCCTCGGAGCCGGCCAGCCAGGTCCCCGCGACCCCGATCTGCAGCGCGCCGCCCGCGGACTCCAGCCACAGCACGTGCTCGGGCTGCGAGGCCACCCAGACCCGTCCGCGGACCCGGATCGTGCCGTGCAGCAGGACGTCGATCGCGGTGTGCAGGCGCTCCGGGTGGAAGGGTCTGCGGTGCCCGACGTGCAGCATCGAGACCCCGGCGTCGCGCGCGAGCGGCGGCTCGCCGCGCAGCAGCGGCGCGTGCGCGTCCTCGGGGACGCCGCGGCGGGCGTCGTCGCGCAGGTCCGCGAGCCGGGTGACGATCTCCGCGCCCAGCTCGACGGCGATCTCCGGCGCGCTGCCGGGCGGGTCGGCGACGGTCAGGCGTTCCGCGCGCGGAGCCAGGCGGTCGAGCACGGCCTCGAGGCGCACGCGGTCCCACGGCGTCGGGCAGCGCCCGGCGACGACGAGGACGTCGGCGAACTCGGCCTGCGCGACCACCATCTGCGCGACGGTGCGCTCGTCGTCGGCGGTGAGCCCGAGCCCCCGCTCGACGAGCGCGTCGTCACCGCCGGCGTCGTCGAGCCACGTCTCCGCGTCGACCACGCCGACCACACCGCGCAGCGCGAGCACCTCGGTGACCGGGGCGTCGGCGCCGTCGGGCACGAGCACGTGCAGCGCCTCGGCGACCGCCTCGGGCTCCATGCCCGGGTCGAGCAGCAGCACGACGTGGCGCACGGCGGGATCGCGGGCGAGGCGCAGCAGCAACGGCAGCAGGTCCTCGCGCAGCGTGCAGGCCACGCACCCGTGCGCGAGCTCGAGCACGGCGTCGCACGCCCCGTCGTCGTCGACCATCCGCCGGTGCACGACGCCCTCGCCGAGTCCGCGCAGGTCAGGGGCGACGAGCACCCCGCGTGGACCCCGGAGCGACGCCGCCACCGCGGCCGTGGCCGCGCGGTCGGCACCGCACACCAACGTCAGTCCGGTCTCCGGACCCTCGGGCATAGGACTCCCCTCTCGAGCGTTAGTGTGAACGATAATCATTGTCGACAAGGAGGGGAACCATGGCCCGCAACGACATCCGCCCGATCATCAAGCTGCGCTCGACCGCCGGCACCGGCACGACGTACGTGACCCGCAAGAACCGCCGCAACGACCCCGACCGGCTCGTGCTGCGCAAGTACGACGCCCGCGTGGGGCGTCACGTCGACTTCCGCGAGGAGCGCTGACGATGGCGCGCCGCTGCCAGGTCACCGGACGCTCGCCCGGCACGGGGCGGAACGTCTCGCACTCGCACGTCCGCACCCCGCGGCGGTTCGGGGTCAACGTCCAGGACCGCCGCTACTGGGCGCCCAGCCTCGGCCGGCACGTCCGGCTGCGGCTGTCCGCGAAGGGGATCAAGGTCGTCGACCGCGACGGCATCGACGCCGTCGTGGCCCGCCTGCGCGCGGCCGGGGAGAAGGTCTGAGATGGCGAAGAAGTCGAAGATCGCCGCGAACGCGCGTCGACGGGAGATCGTCGCGCGGTACGCCGAGCGGCGCGCGGAGCTGACCGCACTGATCAGGCACCCGGCGACGTCCGAGGACGCCCGGGCGTCCGCCCAACGGGAGCTGCGCGCCCAGCCGCGGGACGCCAGCGCGACGCGGGTCCGCCACCGCGACGCTGTCGACGGCCGACCGCGCGGGTACCTGCGCGCGTTCGGGCTCTCGCGGGTACGGGTGCGCGAGTACGCCCACGCCGGCTTCCTGCCGGGCGTGACGAAGAGCAGCTGGTGAAGGAGAACCCATGAAGGTCCGCGCCTCGCTGAAGGCCCTGAAGCAGAAGCCGGGATCGAGCGTCGTGCGCCGGCACGGCAAGGTCCTGGTGATCAACAAGCAGCACCCGAAGTGGAAGGCGCGCCAGGGTTAGGCCTGGTCGGCCGGGGTGTCGGTGACCCGCAGCAGCAGGGCGACGAACGCGTCGGCGTGGAGCCGCCCGCCGCTGCGGGGCACCTCGCCCCGGCGCTCGTCGTCGTCCACGAGCTCGCCGGCCACGCGCTCGAGGGCGCGCATCAGCGGGTCGGCCAGGTCGGGCGGCACCTCGCCGAGCAGCTCGAGCGAGCCGTCGTCGCGGCGCTGCGTGGACAGGTGCGAGAGGGCGCGGCGCAGCACCCGGCGGGGCTCGCCGGCCACCAGGTCGTCGTCGGGGGCGGTCATGCGGACTCCTCCTCGGCCTCGGTCACCTCGTCCAGCAGCGCCGACCAGAACCGCAGCGCGGCGTGCTCCATCTCCAGGCCGAGGCGCAGGGTGATCATGCGCTTGGCAACGGCGTCGAGATCGGCATACCGGCCCTGCATGTCCTCGTAGACCGCGATGCGCTCGCGGTGCGCGGCGACCTGCTCGCGGGCCAGCCGCGCGACGTCGTCCTGCTCGCCGACCTCGTTGAAGAACAGCTTGAGCTCGGCGATGTCGCGCATCTGGAAGTGCTCGGGCGTGGGCTCGGCGAGCCAGGAGCGCAGCTCGGCCAGCCCCTGGTCGGTGAGCCGGTAGGTGCGCCGGCGCCGCCCGTCGGGCTCCGTCTCGGCGTCGAGCAGGCCGAGCTCGACCAGCCGCTGCGGCTCCGAGTAGAGCTGCGCGTGCGGGAAGTGCCAGAAGTAGCCGATGGAGCGCCCGACCGCCCGCTTCAGGTCGTAGGACGTGGACGGCCCGCGCAGCGCGATCGTCCCGAGGACGACGTACGAGGTCGGGGAGAGCCGGTCGGCCACGACCACGGAGCGTACCGATCCTTGCTGCCTCGCGGTACGTCCCATACCGTCCGAAACAGATGGTATGCGGCGGAGCATGATCGGGAGGCGGCGGCCGATGGATCTGGCGACGGTCTGGGCGTGGGCGGTCGAGCGGTTCCCGACGCGACGCGCCGTCGGCGGCCCCCGCCCGATGACCTTCGCCGAGTGGGACGCCCGCACCGCCCGCCTCGCGCACACCCTGCTCGCGCTCGGCGTCCGCCGCGGCGACCGTGTCGCCCTCGTCCTGCACGGCGGTGAGCCGGCGGCGTCGCTGCACCTCGCCGCCCAGCGCCTCGGTGCCGTCGCCACGCCGCTCTCGCCGCGCTTCGGGCCGCCCGAGCTCGCGCACTGCCTCGCCGACGCCGCCCCGGCGCTCGTCGTCAGCGAACCCGCGACCGAGGAGGCGACCGCCGCGGCCCTCGCCGACGAGCGCATCCGGCCGGTCGCGCACCTCGACCTCGAGCAGGTCGAGCGCCAGTCCCTCGACCGGCCCGACTCCGCGCCGTCCGACCCGCCGCGCCCGGACGACGTCAGCGTCATGCTCTACACGTCGGGCACCACGGGCCGACCGAAGGGCGTGCCGCGCACCCACCGCGCCGAGCACGCCGCGGCCGTCGCCCACCTCGTGCAGACCGGCGGACGCCCGGGCGACGTCGTGCTCGGGGTGATGCCGCTGTTCCACACGATGGGCGTGCGGACCCTGCTCGCGACGATCGTCGCCGGCGGGACGTGGGTGCCCCAGGCCCGGTTCGACGCGGCGGAGGCGGCCGAGCTGATCGCGCGCGAGCGGGTCACGTCGCTCTACCTCGTGCCGACCATGTACTGGTCGCTGCTGCGCGACGCCGACCCGGCTGCGCTCGCCGCGGTGCGCCGGCTCGCCTACGCGGGCGCGCCGATGGCCCCGGCGCTGGCCGAGCGCCTGGTCGACGCCGTGGCGCCCGAGGCGTTCGTCAACCACTTCGGCTCGACCGAGATCTACACCTTCACGATCGGCCCGGACGTCGCGGCGAAGCCCGGCTGTGCGGGGCGGGCGGGGATGTTCAGCCGCGTCCGGCTCGTCGACCCCTCCCCCGGCGCGGGTCCCGACGACGAGGTGGCGCCCGGCGAGCAGGGGCAGGTCGCGGTGTCGATGGCGAGCCCCGAGGCGTTCGCCGGCTACTGGCTGCGCCCGGACGCGACCGCCAGGGCCGTCCGCGGCGGCTGGTACTTCACCGGCGACCTCGCGGTGGCCGACGAGGACGGCGACCTGTGGGTGGCCGGTCGCGTCGACGACATGATCAACACGGGCGGCGAGAACGTGTACCCCGACGAGATCGAGGCCGCGCTCGTGCGCTGCCCGGCGGTGGCCGACGTCGTGGTGGTCGGGCTCCCGGACGAACGGTGGGGGCAGGCGGTCACGGCGTTCGTGGTGCCGGCGGCCGGGGTGGCGCCGGCGGACGCGGTGGTCGCGGCCGACCGGTGGGGCCACGACGCCCTGCCCTCGCTGCGTCGCCCGAAGCGCGTGATCGCGGTCGACGCGGTCCCCCGCTCCGCGGTCGGCAAGACGCTGCGCCGGGTGCTCGTCGGCGGCGACTACACGGCGCTCGCGGACAGCGCCGCCCCCGTTCCGAGCGAAGGGCACCTTCGCTCACCTAGATCGAGCGATGGTGCCCTTCGCTCGGATCGGGGGACGGCGTGAGCCGGGCCCCCGCACGGGACGAGGACGCCGCGCTGGTGACCGGCGCCGCGCGGTTCCTCGACGACCTCGATCCCCTGCCCGGCACGCTCGTCGCCGCCGTGGTGCGCAGCCCGCACCCGCACGCGCGCATCCGTTCGGTGGACCTGGAGGCCGCCCGCGCCCACCCCGGCGTCGCCGCGGTCATCGGGCCGGACGAGGTGCGCGCGGCCGTGCGCCCGTTCCCGCTCTCCACGTCGACGCCGATGCCCTACCTGCCCTCGGCCGTCGACGTCGCGCGCTACGTCGGCGAGCCCGTCGCGGTCGTCGTCGCGAGCGACCGCTACGTCGCCGAGGACGCGTGCGAGCTCGTCGAGGTCGACTACGAGCCGCTCGACGTCGTCGTCGACACGCGGGCGGCGCTGACGGACGAGGCGGTCCTGCTGCACCCGGAGGCGGGCACGAACATCGCCACCGACCGGACGTTCTCGTTCGGCGACGTCGACGGGGCGTTCGAGCGGGCCGACCACGTGGTGCGCGGCGAGTACACGTTCCCGCGCTACTCGTCGGTGCCGATGGAGTGCTACGGCGTGGTCGCGCACTGGGGCGTCGAGACCGTCGAGGTGTGGGCGAACTTCCACGGGCCGTTCACGATGGTCCCGGTCGCCGCCGGGGCGCTCGGCGTGCCGGTGTCGCGGTTCCGGCTGCACGTGCCCGCCGACATCGGGGGCAGCTTCGGGATCAAGTCCGGCATCTACCCCTACGTGGTGCTGATGGCGCTCGCGTCGCGGCACGCCGGGCGCCCGGTGCGCTGGACCGAGGACCGGGTCGAGCACCTGCTGGCGAGCTCGTCGGGCGCGGGGCGGGTGATGGCGTTCGAGGCCGCGGTGTCGTCCGGGGGCGCCGTGGAGGCCCTGCGCGTCGACCTCGTCGACGACGTCGGCGCCTACCTGCGCCCGCCCGAGCCCAGCACGCTCTACCGCTGCTTCGGCAACATCACCGGCGCCTACGACGTGCCCGCCGTCGGGATCCGCGCCCGCGCCGTCGTCACCAACCGCGCGCCGACCGGCCTCAACCGGGGCTTCGGCGGCCAGCAGCTCTACTTCGGGCTCGAGCGGCTGATGGACGCCGTCGCCGCGCGGACCGGGCTCGACGTCGCCGAGGTGCGCCGCCGCAACCTCGTGCGCTCGTTCCCGCACCGGACGCCGACCGGCGGGCTCTACGACTCCGGCGACTACCCCGGCGCGCTCGACCTGCTGCTCGCCAAGGGCGGCTACGACGAGCTGCGCTCCCGGCAGGTCCAGGCCCGCGCCGAGGGTGCGTACTACGGGGTCGGGCTCGCGCTGGTCGTCGACCCGTCCGGCACCAACATCGGCTACGTCGGACTGGCGACACCGGCGCCGGAGCGCAAGCCCGGGCGTGACAAGTCCGGGTCGACCGAGATCGTGCGTGCGTCGGTGGACCTGCAGGGCGTGGTGACGGTGCTGCTCGGCTCGGTCCCGCAGGGCCAGGGGCACGCGACGGTGGCGCGCCGGGTCGCGGCGGCGCGGCTGGGGCTGCCGGTGGAGCAGGTGCGCGCGGTCGTCGACATGGACACCGCGTCGACGCCGTGGACGGTGACCTCGGGGAGCTACTCGTCGCGCTTCGCGCCGCTGGTGACGAGCGCGGTGGTGGCGGCGGTGGACCGGCTCGCGGAGACGGTGTGGGCGGGGGCGTCGGTGCTGCTGGGGGTTCCGCCCGAGGGCCTGGAACTGGCGGACGGGTCGGTGCGGGACCCGGCGTCCGGCGCGTCGTGCCTGTTCCGGCACGCGGCCGGGGTCGTGCACTGGGACCCGGGCTCGCTGCCGGCGGGGGCGCCGGCACGCCTCGCGACCGAGGGCGAGTTCGTGCCGCCCGAGGCGGTCGCGGCGACGGCGGAGGACAGGATCAATTCGTCGCTCTGCTACGGGTTCGTCGCCGAGATGGTGGGCGTGCGGATCGACCCGGACACGCTGGTCGTGACGCTGGACCGCGTGGCCACCGTCCACGACGCGGGCACGATCCTCGACCCGGTGCTGCTCGAGGGGCAGGTGCTCGGGGCGCTCGTGCACGGGCTGGGCGGCGCGGCGTACGAGGAGTTCCGTTACTCCCCCGCGGGCCAGCCGACGTCGGCGACGTTCCTCGACTACCTCTGCCCGACCAGCGCCGAGACCGCGTTCGACCTGGTCTCCGACCACGTGTCGTCGCCGTCGCCGCTCACCCCGCTCGGCGCGAAGGGCTGCGGCGAGGGCAGCTCGATGAGCCTGCCGGTGGCCTACGCCAACGCCGTCGCCGACGCCCTGGCCCCCGCCGGCGTCGCCATCGACTCCCTGCCCCTGCACGGTTCCGTGATCCACGAACTCCTCTGTGAGCGAACTTCCGGGCTATAGCACCAACGTTCGCTCACATACGACAGATGGAGGAATCCAGTCCATGGCATTGACCGGTGGCGAGGTCCGGCTCGAGCGGTCGCACGACGGCCGCGTCGCGGACGTGACGCTGTCCCACGGGCCGTTCACGGTGATCACCTGGGAGATGCGCCGGCTGATGGCCGAGCGCTTCGCCGAGATCGACCGCGACGCGGACGTGCAGGTCGTCGTCATCCGCTCCGACGGCGAGCACTTCTCCTCGGGCGGGGACATCGCCGGGTTCATGGAGGTCGACCCCATCGACTTCACCGACCTCGGCCACGACGTCACCGCGCCGTCGCGCAGCCCCAAGCCGGTGATCGTCGCCGTCGACGGCTACGCGTTCGGGGTCGGCCTCGAGCTGGTGCTGTCCTGCGACATCCGCCTCGCCACCGAGCGCAGCCGCTTCGCGCTCCCCGAGATGAACCTGGGCATGATCCCGGGCTCCGGCGGGACCCAGCGCCTCGCGCGGCTGATCGGCATCTCGCGGGCCAAGCACCACATCATGACCGCGAAGCGGATCAGCGGGCAGGAGGCCGCCGACTGGGGCGTCGTCGCCGAGCTGCACCCCGACCGCGAGGCGCTCGACAAGGCCACCGAGGCGCTCGTGACCAAGCTGCTCGGCTTCTCCCCGCTCGCCCTGCGCGCCGCGAAGGAGGTGCTCGACCGCGGGATCGACGCGCCGCTGTACTCGGGCATCGAGCTCGAGCGGAAGGCCTACGCCATGTTGCGCTCGAGCCACGACTTCGCCGAGGGCGTCGCGGCGTTCGGCGAGAAGCGCACACCGAGGTTCTCCGGGCGATGAAAGCGGCTCCGTTCGCCTACTGCCGCCCCGACAGCGTCGACGAGGCGGTGGACGTGCTCGCGGGCGGGGACGCGAAGGTCCTCGCCGGCGGCCAGTCGCTGGTGCCCGTGCTGGCGATGCGCCTGGGCCGGCCCGGCACGCTGGTGGACATCACGCGGTTGCCGGGGCTGGACTCCCTGGTGATCGAGGACGGGCAGCTGCACGTCGGCGCGGCCGTGCGTCAGCGGACGATCGAGCGGTCGGCGCACGTCGCGTCCGTCCCCCTCGTCGCCCGCGCCCTGCCCTTCGTCGGGCACCGCGAGCTGCGCAGCCGCGGCACGGTCTGCGGGAGCCTCGCCCACGCCGACCCGGCCGCCGAGCTCCCCGCGGTCGCGGCGTGCCTCGGGGCGTCGGTGCTGGTCCGGGGACCGCGGGGCGACCGGGTCGTCGACGCCCGGGAGTTCGTCACCGGGGCCATGACGACGGCCGTCGGCCCCGACGAGCTCGTCACCGGCGTCCGCTTCCCCGTCGCGCGCGACGGCGAGGGCTTCGGGTTCGCCGAGATCGCCCGCCGGCACGGTGACTTCGCGCTGGCCGGGGTGGCGGTGCGGGTGCGGGGGGACGAGGCGACCCTCGCCGCCTTCGGGGTCTCGGACCGGCCCGTGGTCCGCGAGCTGACGCTCGACGACCCCACGGAGTCCGCCCTCCGCCCGACGACCGACGCGCTCGCCGCCGACATCGTCGACACCGACGGCGACGCCCACGGCTCGCGCGGCTACCGCGCCCGCCTGCTGGGGGTGCTCGCCGCGCGGGAGCTCGCCCGCGCGCACCGGGAGGCCCACCGATGAGGGGCCTCCACGTCGCCGCCGACGCGACCGTCGACGTGACCCTGACCGTCAACGGGCGGACCGTCACGGTCGCCGTGTCCCCGCGCACCACGCTCTCCGACGTCCTGCGCGACCGCCTCGGGCTCACCGGCACCCACGTCGGCTGCGAGCACGGCGTCTGCGGGATGTGCACGGTGCTCCTCGACGGCGAGGCCGTGCGCGCGTGCCTGCTGTTCGCGGTGCAGTGCGAGGGCGTGGCGCTGACCACGGTCGAGGGCCTCGGGAGCGCCGACGACCAGCACCCGCTGCAGGAGGCGTTCTCCCACCACCACGGCCTGCAGTGCGGGTTCTGCACGCCCGGGATGCTGATGAGCGCCTACGACCTGCTCGCCGGCGGCACGTACGCCGAGGACAACCTGCCCGAGGACATGTCCGGCGTGCTGTGCCGCTGCACCGGCTACCGCGGCATCCTCGCCGCCGTCGCCGACGTCGCCCGCGAGCACCCCGACGGCGTCCCCCCACCCCGCGCCGCCGTGCCCCCGGCGCTGGTCGGACGCTCGGGGAGTGTCAGCGTGGGGGCCACGCTGACGTCGGGTGAGAGGAAATCCGCCCGCTCGCCCGAGGAGATCACGGTGCCGTCGGGCCCGCCGACGGTCACGGTCGAGGTCCGGCGCGCGCTGGCGTCGCCCGTCGACGACGTCTGGACCGTGCTCGCCGACATGGACCGCCTCGCCGCGTGCCTGCCCGGCGCGGAGATGACCGCCGACCTCGGCGACGACCGCTACCGCGGGCGCGCCGTCGTCGCGCTCGGCCCGGTGTCGCTGCGCTTCGAGGGGCTCGCGCACGTCGTCGAGCGGGACGACACGAAGCGCCGCATGCGGGTGCTCGCCCAGGGCGCCGACCGCGGCGGCTCATCGACGCAGGCCGTCATCCGCCTCGCCGCCGACCCCGCCCCCGACGGCGGCACGACGCTGTGGGCCGACGCCGACGTGCACCTCACCGGGCGCATCGCCCAGTTCGGCCGGGCGCTCGCGGGCGACGTGTCACGGCGGCTGTTCGAGCAGTTCGCCGACGCCGTCGACGAGGCCGCGCGCACGGGCGAGGCGCCGACGAGGAGGTCGAGCCCGCTGCGGTTGCTGCTCGCAGGCCTCACGACGCGCCTCCGACGACTCCTTCAGCGCCCCCGGTAGCGCGGCGCCCGCTTCTCGGCGAAGGCCGCCGGGCCCTCGAGCGCGTCGTCGGTGCGCATGACCCGCACGAACGCCTCGTGCTCGCGCGCCATGGCCGTGTCGTGGTCCAGGCCCAGCCCGTCGAGCACGCGGGCCCGGGCCTCGCGCACGGCGAGCGGGCCCCGGTCGGCGATCGACCGGGCGAGCGTCAGGGCCACACCGAGCAGGTCGGGCAGCGCCACGACCCGGTTCACCAGGCCCACCCGGTGCGCCTCGGCGGCGTCGATCGGCTCGCCGGACAGGATCATCTCCATCGCCAGGCCCAGCGGCACCGCCCGCGGCAGCCGGACGGTCCCGCCGGCACCGGGGATGATCGCCCACTTGGTCTCGGCGAGCCCGAACGTCGCGTTCTCCGAGCAGAGCCGGATGTCGCAGGCGAGCGCCATCTCCAGCCCGCCCGCCAGCGCGTGCCCGTTGACCGCGGCGATCAGGGGCTTGGCCCGGTCGACGGCGGTGAAGCCCCCGAAGTTCCACGGCGGGTCCTCGCCGGCGCGCACCCGGTCGCGGTAGGTCGGGATGAGCCGCTTGAGGTCGGCGCCCGCCGAGAACGTCGTCTCGCCGGCGCCGGTCAGCACCGCGACGAGCTTCGACCCGTCGGCCTCGAACGCGGCGACGGCGTCGCCGAGCGCCTGCTGGTGCTCGGGGTCGAGGGCGTTGCGGGCCTCGGGGCGGTCGATGGTGAGGACGACGACGCGCGGGTCGTCGGCGTCGTCCTCGACGCGGATGGGCACGGCTCAGCGCCGCGCGAGCCGGCGCGCGGCGCCCGGGGAGGACACCGCGAGCCCGTAGTGCTCGAAGATCGCCGGCTCGTCCTCGGCGGCGAGCTCGCCGTCGGTGTCGATCGACGGGGCGTGCTTGGCGAGGTCCTTGCCGACCGTGACCCGCAGGTGGTCGGGCGCCACCGTCGCCCCGGCCAGCGGGACGAACGCCAGACGCCGGCGCCCGACGAAGCCCACGACGACCGTCGCGAACGCCGGCTCGTCGGTGACGGTGTCGACGTAGATCGCCTCGAGCGTGCCGATCTTCCCGTCGGCGGGGTCGACGACGGACTTGCCCTGCCAGTCGCGGATGTTCTCCGCCTCGAAGCCCATGCGCGGAGGTTAGCGGCGCGGCCCGTGCTTCCGCGCCAGCTCCGCTGCGCTGCGTGGCGTCGACAGGACGCGGACCGCGAGGTTCTCGGTGATGTTGAGCCGTGGCGTGTTCGCGCGGGCGCGCTCGGCGATCTGGCGCGGCGAGAGGCCCATGTCGGCGTAGAGCCGGACGATGTTCTCCTGGGCCGGGGTCCAGGTGGGCCGCACCGCACGCGCAGGTCGACGGGTGACGGGCCGTCGGGGCGCCGGTACCCGCGGCGGGGTGTCGACGTGCTCGGTCCCGAGACCCGTGTTCTTCTGCGCGAACTCGCCGGCGGCGGCACGCGCGGCGATCTCGGTGGTGCCGGCGACCCGGAAGGCGTCGCCGCTCTTGTTGACGGCCACCGCGGTGACCGTCGGGCCCCGGCGGAACCGCGCCTGGCAGTCCGGGGCCGTGCAGTAGGTGTATCCCAGCTCGGCGCGCTCCGCGGGGATCCCGCAGCCGCACCCGATGCAGTCGGTGCTCATGCTCACACCGATTCTACGCCTCGCGCTATACGAGTGCGGTGGCCGCGAGGGGGCTCGACGGCCCCGGGGAGCACGCGCGGCCCCGGGGCCGCTCAGCGCGACGTGGACGCGATCGTCGCGCTGCCCAGCACGACGTCGCCGCCGGGCTCCGGGCGGTAGAACACCACCGCCTGGCCGGGCGCGACACCCCGCAGCGGCTCGTCGAGGGTCACCTCGACGCCGTCGTCGTCGACGCGCACGGTCGCCGCCGCCAGCCCGCCGTGGGCGCGGACCTGGACGACGCAGTCGGTCGGGGCCTCCGCGAGCCACACCGGATCGGTGGCGTGCAGCGCCGTGACGTCGAGCTCCTCGGCCGGCCCGACGCGCACCGTGCGGCTCACCGGCTCGAGCCCGAGCACGTAGCGCGGACGGCCGTCCGGCGCCGGGCGGCCGATGCCGAGGCCGTGGCGCTGGCCGACGGTGAAGTCGTGGACGCCGCGGTGGTGGCCGACGACCTCGCCGTCCGGGCCGACCATCTCCCCCGGCGCCTCGTCGATCCGCTCGGCGAGGAAGCCCCGGGTGTCGCCGGAGGGGATGAAGCAGATGTCGTGGCTGTCGGGCTTCTCGGCGACCACGAGCCCGCGCTCGGACGCCTCGGCGCGGACCTCGGTCTTCGGGCTCCCGCCGAGCGGGAAGAGGGCGCCCGCGAGCTGGTCGGGGCGCAGGACGCCGAGGACGTAGGACTGGTCCTTGTCCGGGTCGGCGGCGCGGCGCAGCACGCCGTCGGAGAGCCGCGCGTAGTGCCCGGTGCCCACCGCGTCGAAGCCCAGCGCCCGGGCGCGCTCCAGCACCGCCGAGAACTTGATCTTCTCGTTGCACCGCAGGCACGGGTTCGGCGTGCGGCCCGCGGCGTACTCGGCGACGAAGGGCTCGACCACGTCGTCGCGGAACCGCGCGGCCATGTCCCAGACGTAGAACGGGATGTCGAGCACGTCGGCGCAGCGCCGGGCGTCGCGGGAGTCCTCCACCGAGCAGCAGCCGCGCGCGCCCTCGCGCATCGTGGCGGGCTTGGCGGAGAGCGCGAGATGGACGCCGGTGACGTCGTGCCCGGCGTCGCGCAGCCGCGCCGCCGCCACCGCCGAGTCGACGCCGCCGCTCATCGCGGCCAGGACCTTCATGGGCGGGGCCCACGTGAGTGGAATGGGTTGCCGGGGCAACCCATATCGCTCACCTGGCCGGAGGCCATCACGACCGCGCCAGCGCGTCGCCGGCGCGGCGGGCGCGCTCGACGACGGGGCCGATCGCCTCGACGACGGCGTCCACGTCGGCGGCCGTGGAGTTGTGGCCGAGGGAGAAGCGCAGGGAGCCGCGCGCGAGGTCCTCGTCGAGGCCCATGGCCAGCAGGACGTGGCTGGGCCGCGCGACGCCCGCGGTGCAGGCCGAGCCGGTGGAGCACTCGATGCCCCGGGCGTCGAGCAGCATGAGCAGGCTGTCGCCCTCGCAGCCGGGGAAGGACAGGTGCGCGTTGCCGGGCAGGCGCTCGCCGGGACGGTCCAGCGGCACCCCGTTGAGCCGGGCGTCCGGCACCTCGGCCATGACGCGGGCGACGAGGTCGTCGCGCAGCGCCGTCAGCGTCGTCGTGCGCCGGTCGACGTCGGCGACGGCGGCCCGCACCGCGGTCGCGAGGCTCATGGTGCCGGGCACGTCGAGCGTCCCCGAGCGGACGTCGCGCTCCTGTCCGCCGCCGTGCAGCAGCGGGGTGCAGGGGGTGTCGCGACGCAGGAGCAGGGCGCCGACGCCGACCGGGCCGCCGAGCTTGTGCCCGGTCAGCGACAGGGCGTCGACCCCGCTCGCGGCGAAGTCGACCGGCACCGCGCCGACGGCCTGCACCGCGTCGGTGTGGATCGGCACCCCGTGCGCGTGCGCCACCTCGGCGAGCGCCGCGACGTCGTTGACGGTGCCGACCTCGTTGTTGGCCCACATGACGCTCACGACGGCGACCTCGTGGCCGTGGTCGTCGAGCAGGGCCTTCAGCGCGGCGGGGTCCGCGCGGCCCTCCGCGTCGACGGCGAGGACGTCGAGGACGGCGCCCTCGTGCTCGGCGAGCCACTCCCCGGCGTCGAGGACCGCGTGGTGCTCCGCGGCGGACACGACGACGCGGGTGCGGCGCGGGTCCGCGGTCCGGCGGGCCCAGTACAGGCCCTTGAGGGCGAGGTTGTCGGCCTCGGTGCCGCCGGTGGCCAGCACGACCTCGGACGGCAGCGCGCCCACGGCCTGCGCGATCGTCTCGCGGGACTCCTCGATCGCGCGCCGCGCCCGCCGCCCCGCCGAGTGCAGCGACGACGCATTGCCGACGCGCCCGAGCGCCTCGGTGAGGGTTGCCGCCGCCTCGGGCAGCATCGGCGTGGTCGCCGCGTGGTCGAGGTAGGTCATCGACCGGCCAGCGTAATCCCCTCGTGCGCGGGCGGTCTCCCCACATCGATTCCGCCGCGGATGATCTGGTGACGCGACGTCGTGGAGCACTAGCGTCGCGGCCGGTCACGCCATCCGTTGCGGGAGGTCCCATGACCCGGCACGTGAGCGAGGAGACAGCCGGCTACTGGGCGCCGCAGTGCCCCGCCGGCGTGCACGACGACGCCGAGCACCGGCGCGACCACTTCGACCCGCTCTCGGAGGACCTCACGCGCGGCCGGTACGTGCGGGTGGCCGGGGCGATGGCGCAGCACTGCCCGGTGACGCGGACCGACGGGTTCGGTGAGGGCATCTGGACCGTCTCCGGCTACGCCGAGCTCCAGGACCTGCACCGCCAGGAGGACTCCGCGTTCTCGGCGTTCCCGGTGCTGCTCCAGCACTTCGGCAACACGCGCCCGATGATCCCGATGGAGTCCGACCCGCCGCTGCACCGGCAGTACAAGCAGATCATCGCCCCGCTGCTGTCCCGGGCGGTGCAGGCGGACAGGGAGCCCGCCTACCGCGCGATCGCCCGCGACCTCGTCGACCGCTTCGTCGACCGCGGCCGCTGCGAGGTGTTCGGCGAGCTGTGCAACCCGATGACCGCCCACGCGCTGATGGACGCGCTCGGGGTGCCCGGGCCCGACCGCGAGCGCCTCGCCGACCTCGCCGTCGCGCTCGTCCGGGGCCGCGCCGAGGGCGGGAACCAGGCCGACGAGATCTACGAGTACTTCACCGGCCTCGCCGCGGCCAAGCGCCGCGAGCCCGCCGACGACCTCGTCTCGGCGCTGACCACCGCCACCGTCGACGGGCGCCCGCTCACCGAGGAGGAGATCCTCGACTACTGCGTGATCCTGCTGCCCGCGGGCTTCGAGACGACCGCGAGCTCGATGAGCTTCGTGTTCCTGCTGCTCGCCGAGCACCCCGCGCTCCAGGACGAGCTGCGCCGCGCCCCGGAGCGCATCCCGGACGCCCTCGAGGAGCTCATGCGCCTCGCGACGCCGACGCGCTCGCACACCCGGACCGTGCTCACCGACACCGAGGTCGGCGGGCACCGGATGCGCGCCGGCGAGCGCGTCTACCTCAACTGGGCGGGCGCCAACCACGACCCGCGGACCTTCACCGACCCCGGGGCGCTCGACGTCGACCGGCGCCCCAACCGGCACATGGCCTACGGCTTCGGCCCGCACCTGTGCGTGGGGATGCACATGGCGCGCGCCGAGCTCAAGGTCGCCGTGGAGGAGGTGCTCGCCGCGATGGGCGACATCGCCGTCGAGGACCCGGCGGCCGTCGTCGAGGAGATCGGGACGACCTGGGCGCTCACGCACCTGCCGCTGACCTTCACGCCGCGCCGCTGAGACGAGCGAAGGGCACCTCCGCTCGAGTAGATCGAGCGAAGGTGCCCTTCGGTCAGGACAGCAGGCGCGCCTACGAGCTGCGCTTCTGGACCTCTTCGGTCAGCTGCGGGCTGATCGAGAACAGGTCGCCGACGACACCGAAGTCGGCGATCTCGAAGATCGGGGCCTCGGGGTCCTTGTTGACCGCGACGATCGTCTTCGAGGTCTGCATGCCGGCGCGGTGCTGGATCGCGCCGGAGATGCCGAGCGCGATGTAGAGCGACGGCGACACCGTCTTGCCGGTCTGCCCCACCTGGAACTGGTTGGGGTAGTAGCCGGAGTCGACGGCGGCACGCGAGGCGCCCACCGCGGCGTGCAGCGAGTCGGCGAGGGTCTCGACGACGTTGAAGTTGTCGGCCGACCCGACGCCACGGCCACCGGCGACGACGACGTTCGCCTCGGTGAGCTCGGGGCGGTCGCCGCCGACGATCGGCGAGCGGTTCGACACCTTGGCCGACGTGGCCTCGTCGATCGCCGGGACGTCGACGGTCTCCTGCGTGCCGGCGCCGGCCTGCTCCTCGATCTCGATGGAGCCGGAGCGCCACGAGATCACCGCGGTGTCGGTGGTCGCGCGGGACTGCACGGTGAAGGCGCCACCGAAGATCGAGTGGGTGCCCTCGCGCTGGCCGTCGACCTCGACGAGGTCGTTGAGCCAGCCGGAGTTGGTGCGCACGGCCAGGCGGCCGGCGACCTCGCGCCCGTCGGCGCCCGCGGCGATGAGGACGGCCGGCGGGGAGACCCGCTCGACCAGCGTCGCGAGGGCGTCGACCTGCGGCGTCGAGAGGTAGTTCACGGCGTCGTCGGACTCGGCGACGTAGACCTTCTCCGCACCGTGCGCCGCGAGGCCCTCGGCGAGCTTCGCCGCGGTGCCCGGGGTGCCGACGACGACGGCCGACGGCTCGCCCAGGCGGCGGGCCGCCGTGAGCATCTCGTAGGTGTTCTTCTTGATCTCCCCGTCGACGTGGTCGACGAGGACCAGGACCTCAGCCATGGGTTCTCCTCTTCGTGTCGGGGGTGATCAGATGAGCTTCTGGCCCACGAGGAACTCGGCGATCTTCGAGCCGCCGTCGCCCTCGTCCTCGACCTTCTGGCCGCCCGACTTCGGGGGCCGCGGGGCGAAGGAGTCGACCTGGACGAGCGAGCCGGCGAGGCCGACCTCGTTCGCATCCAGCCCGAGGTCGGAGATGCCGATCGCGTTCACCGGCTTCTTCTTCGCGGCCATGATCCCCTTGAACGAGGGGTAGCGCGGCTCGTTGATCTTCTCGCCCACGCTCACGACGGCGGGCAGCGCGGCGGTGACGTCGCAGGTGCCCTCGTCGGTCTCGCGTTTGACGCTCGCCGTCCCGTTCTCGACGGTCAGGGCGTTGGCGTGGGTCAGCGACGGCCAGCCGAGCACCTCGCCGAGCATCCCGGCCATCGCGCCGCTGCGGCCGTCGGTGGCCTCGTTGCCGGCCAGCACGAGCTGCACGTCGTCGACGGTGCCGATCGCCTTGGCCAGGATCCTGGCCGTGGTCACGGCGTCCGACCCGTGGATGGCCTCGTCGTTGACGTGGACGGCCTTGTCGGCGCCCATCGAGAGGGCCTTGCGGATGGCGTCGGTGGCGCGGTCCGGGCCCACGGTGAGCACCGTGACCTCCGCGTCGCCCGACTCCTTGATCTTGAGCGCCTCCTCGACGGCGCGCTCGTTGATCTCGTCGAGCACCGCGTCGGAGGACGCGCGGTCGAGGGTCTTGTCGGCGTCGGAGAGGGTGCGCTCCGACCAGGTGTCCGGCACCTGCTTGATCAGCACGACGATGTTCATGGGCCTTCTGCGACCTCCTGTGCTCGCGTCCGTCCCGGTGGGACGCTGTTACCGAGCAGTAAGATACCGATCGGTAACTTACCTACTGCCCTGACTCTCCCACGCCCCGTGCCCGGTGGCAGCGTGGCGTACACCTCTCTTGTTACTCGTCAGTAGGGTGTAGGGCCCTACCCACCGGTAACCCTGAGCCGCCCGATTCGGGCGATATCCTGGGGGTACTCGGGGCGGACAACCCGCCCCGCCGCACCGCAGGAGTCGTCGTGCCCGGTCTGTTCTCGAAGATCAGTGAGTTCCTGAAGAGCCCCCAGGGACGCAAGTACACCGACCAGGCCAAGCGCTACGCGCAGGACCCGAAGAACCGCCAGAAGGCGCAGGACGCGCTGAACAAGTTCCGCGGCAAGGGCGGCCAGGGCGGCGCCCACTAGTTCGGTAGGGCTCGGCACTAGGACGACGACGCGGGCTGCTCCGCCGGCGCCCGGCGGGGCAGCCGCGTCGCGCCGACGACGGCGACGAGGCAGAAGCCGAGCGTCCACCAGAACGTGTCGGCGAAGGCGAACGCGATCCCCGGCTCCCCCAGCGGCGCGCGCGCCGCGAGCCGGGTCTGCAGGATCACGGCGAGCACCGCGGTGCCCACGGAGCCCCCGAGGGTGTTGAGCAGGTTGAGCGCGCTCGACGCCCGCGGCAGCTGCGCGTGCGGCATCGACGAGTAGACGAGGCTCATCACCGGCGCCCCGATCATGCCGAGGCCCAGGCCCCGGACCAGCATCGACGCGACGATCAGCGGCTCCGGCGGCACGCTCCCGAGCTGGGTGAACAGCACCGTGCCGGCGGCGATCAGCCCGATCCCGGTGAGCACGAGGGTGCGCGGCGCCACCCGGTCCACGGTCCGGTTGACGACGATCGACCCGAGCGCGGCCCCGAGGCCCTGCGGGGCGAGCAGGAGGCCGGCCGCGAACGGGGTGAGGCCGCGCCCGAGCTGGAAGTACAGCGGCAGCAGGAACATCGCGCCGTACACCGAGGCGCCCAGCACGATCAGCGCGGCCGCGGCGGCCGCGAACGGCGGCCGGGTGAACAGCCGCAGGTCGATCAGCGGGACCCCGCGGGTGCGCAGGGCGTGCACGGCGTAGAGCCCCAGCATCACCACGCCGACGAGGCCGACGAGCACCGGCGCCGAGGTCACCGGGCGCCCGTTGCCGAGCTCGGTCAGGCCGAGCACCAGCACCGCGAGCCCCGGCGGGAGGAGCGCGGCGCCCAGCACGTCGAACTTCGTGCCCTGGGCGGCGGGCGGGTTGGGCGCCACGAACCGCAGGGCCAGCAGCGCCGCGACCAGGCCGATCGGGATGTTGACCCAGAACAGCCACGTCCAGTCGGCGACCGCGAGGATCGACCCCCCGATGACCGGCCCGAACACCGGCGAGAGCAGCGGGATGACGCCGACGATGCTGATGATGCGCCCGATGCGCTTCGGCCCGGCCTCCCGCGCCACGAGGGCCTGCCCGACCGGCGGCAGCAGCCCGCCACCGAGGCCCTGGATCACCCGGAACACGATGAGGCTGGCCGTCGACCACGCCATCGCGCAGAGCAGCGAGCCGACGAGGAACAGCACCACCGCGCCGATCCAGGTCCGGCGCCCGCCGAAGCGGTCGACGATCCAGCCCGACGACGGCACCGCCAGGGTCACGGCGAGCAGGTAGGCCGTCGTCACCCACTGGATCTCGGTGACCGACGCCCGGAACTCGGTCGCCAGGGTGTCGATGCCGACGTTGACGATCGTCGCGTCGAGCGTCGCCATGAACGTGCCGAGCACGAGCACGAACGCGGTGCGCAGCAGCCGCCCGTCGATCTCGGTCGGGTGCGCCGGCGGCTCGGTGTCGGACGCGGTCACGGGTCCTCCGGTAACTCTGGTGACACCGCTAAGGGTGACCTAACAACGACGGTCCCGCTGTGGCAGGGTCGTGATCGTCCGACCCCGTCGAGGAGGAGCTGCCCATGGACCGGGACCGACCCCGGGAGCGCGTCGCGGAGGCCCGGCGGGGCGAGGGGGGCGCGAAGGTGCCCTACCCGATCCGCATCCGCCGGCTCGAGGTCACCGGGACGCGGCGGGTCGGCCCCGCGATGCTGCGCCTGACGCTCGGCGGTCCGGAGCTCGCGGGCTTCGAGAGCCACAGCGTCGTCGACGAGCACGTCAAGCTCGTCTTCCCCGACGACGACGGCGGGCTGCGCCTCCCCGAGGCGAACGGGCTGATGCTCTTCTGGCCGAAGCCGATGCCGCCGACCCGCGACTACACGGTGCGCCGCCACGACCCCGACACCGGCGAGCTCGACCTGGACTTTGTCCTGCACCCCGGCGGGCTCGCCTCGGAGTGGGCGTCGCGCGCGAAGGTGGGCGAGCCGGTGTGGGTGGCCGGCCCGCCCGCGGGCCTCGTGGTGCCCGAGCGCTACGACCACTACCTGCTCGCCGGCGACACCACCGCGCTGCCCGCGATCGAGCGCTGGGTCGGGAACATGCCGGCAACGGCCCGCGGCTGGGTGTTCGTCGAGGTCGCCGACGCGTCCGAGGAGACCGAGCTCCGCGCGCCCGCGGGCGTCACGGTCACCTGGCTGCACCGCGAGGGTGTTCAAGCCGGCCGCAGCACCGTCCTCGCCGACGCGGTGCAGACGGTGAGCGTGCCCCCGGGCGAGTCGGTCTACGTCTGGGTCGCCGGCGAGGCCGGGTCGATCAAGCCGCTGCGCCGGTGGGTGCGCGACGACCTGGGCCTCCCACCCGCCGACGTCTCGATCACCGGGTACTGGAAGCTCGGCCTGTCGATGTTCGACGAGGACCACAACCCCGGCGAGGGCGAGGAGGCCCACGGGCACGGCCACGGGCACGCTCACTGAGTCCTCACCCCAGCGCCCGCGCGACGATCGGCCCGATCACGGCCCAGCCCCGCGGCGCCACCATCGCCGCGTGGTCGCCCTCGACCCGGTGGGCGACCAGGCGGTCGGCGCCGACCAGGTCGCGCCAGACCGCGGCGAGCTGCTCGTCGCCCCCGTCGGAGGCGGCGAACAGGGTGAGCGTCCCGTCGTACACCGGGGCGTGCGACGCGGTCCGGATCGCCACGGTCCGCTCCACGGCCCCGCGCACGGCCTCCAGGAGCTCCGGCGCGTCCTCGGCGGCGCCGGGCGGCAGGGCGGCGCGCAGCTCGCGCTCCACGACGTCCGCGCTCGGCCCCCTCCCGTCGGCGCGCTCGGCGGCGAGCGGCCCGGAGTCGATCATCCCGGCGAACGCCACCTCCTCCCCCGCGGCGGCGAGCTGCGCGGCCGCCGCGTGCACGACGTTGCCGCCGAAGGAGTAGCCGAGCAGGTGGTACGGGCCGTCGGGCTGGATCCCGCGGATCGTCGCCAGGTACTGGGCGGCGAGCTCGTCGATCGTCGCGGCGCTGACCGGCGTGCCCTCCAGCGACGGCAGCTGCAGCCCGATCACCGGCCGGTCGGCGGGCAGCTCGCGCACGAGCCCCGTGAACACCGTCGCGAACCCGCCGGCGGGGTGCACGCAGAACAGCGGGGCCGCGCTGCCCGAGCGGCGCAAGGGCAGGACGTGGGAGCGCGGGAGGTCCAGCGCCGCGGCCCGGTCCGAGCCCGGCTCCCCGATCGTCGCCCGCGCCGCGATGCCCGCGACGGTGCCGCCCTCGAGCACGTCGCGGACCGACAGCTCGAAGCCCTGGCGCCGGGCCCGCGAGACGAGCGCGAGCGAGACGATGCTGTCGCCGCCGACGTCGACGAACTCGTCGTCGAGCTCGATCGCGTCGTTCTCCAGCACCTCGCGCAGCACGCCGAGCAGCACCGACTCGGCCGGCGTGCCCGGCGCCCGCGAGTCGCTCGCCCGGTGCTCCGGGGCGGGCAGGGCGCCGCGGTCGAGCTTCCCGCCCGGACCCAGCGGCAGGCGGTCGAGCGGCACGATCGCCGTGGGCACCATGGCGGTGGGCAGGACGTGCGCGAGGTCTGCGCGCAGCGTCGCGGGGTCGATCCGTGCGCCGTCGACGGGGACGACGTAGCCGACGAGCCGGTCGTCGCGGATGTCGACGACCCCGGCGCGCACGGCAGGGTGGCGGGCCAGCGCCGCTTCGATCTCGCCGGGCTCGATGCGCACGCCACGGACCTTGACCTGGTCGTCGGTGCGGCCGAGGTAGACGAGCTGGCCGTCGGCGCGCCAGCGCACGCGGTCGCCGGTGCGGTACATCCGCTCGCCGGCCGGGCCGAACGGGTCGGCGACGAAGGCCCCGGCGGTCTGGCCGGCCAGGCCGAGGTAGCCGCGCGCCAGACCGGGACCGGCGAGGTAGAGCTCGCCGACCATGCCGACGCCGACCGGTCGCAGCCCGGTGCCGAGCACGTAGGCGCGGACGTCGGGGTCGGGCCGCCCGATGGGCAGCGTCCCCTCGTCGGTGTCGAGCGCGGGCTCGGCGGGGTCGTAGCGCCAGGTCACCGCGTTGATCGTGACCTCGGTGGGGCCGTAGGCGTTGAAGAGCGCCCGCCGCCCGTCGCCCCACCGCCGGGCCAGCGCGGGGTCGAGCCGCTCGGCGCCGACGACGAAGAAGACGTCGGGGTCGACCTGCGCGTCGTCGGGCATCGCGGCCAGGAACGACGGGAGCAGGTTGAGCCCGGTCACGCGGTGCTCGGCGACGTGGTCGAGCAGCTCGGGGCCGGGCAGCCGCACCTCCTCCGGCGCGATCACCGACGTCCCGCCCGAGAGCAGCGGCAGCATCATCTGCCAGACCGCGACGTCGAAGCTCGTCGACGCGAAGTGCAGGTAGCGCTCCTGCCCGACACCGACGACGTCCTCCTGCAGCGCCACGAGCCCCGGGAAGCCGCTGTGGGTCACGGCGACGCCCTTCGGCCGCCCCGTGGTGCCGGAGGTGTAGATGACGTAGGCGAGCGAGTCCGCGGACATGCCGCGGCGGGCGTCGACGGGGTCGTCCGCCGGCCCCTCGAGCAGCTCCGGGTCGTCCAGCCGCAGCGCGGGGACGTCGGGGGGCAGCAGGTCGGCCGGGACGTCGGACGTGGTCAGGGCGGCGACCGCGTGCGCGTCGCGGGCCATGTACTCGAGCCGGTCGCGGGGGTAGTCGGGGTCCATCGGCACGTAGACCGCGCCGGCCTTGAAGATCCCGAAGACCGCCACGACCATCTCGACGTCACGACGCAGCAGCACGGCCACCGGCTGCTCGGGACGCACCCCGCGGGCGAGCAGGGCGTGCGCGAGGCGGCTGGCCCGCCGGTCCAGCTCGGCGTAGGTCAGCGTGCGGTCGCGGCACTCGACGGCGGCCTGGTCGGGCCGCACGCGCACCTGGGCCGCGAACTCCTCGAGGCAGCCCGCGCGGACGCGGTGGGCGGCGACGTGCTCGGTGCCCGCCGCCAGCACCAGGGCCTCCTGCTCCGGCTCGAGCAGCCGCAGCCGCGACACCGCCTGCTCGGGGTGGTCGACCATGTCGCGCAGCAGGGTGCGCAGGCGGTCGCCGAGGTCGCGGACGGTGTCGTCGTCGAAGACGTGGCGCTGGTAGCCGAAGCGGATCACCAGGCTCGGCTCGGGCAGCACCACGATGTTCAGCGGGTAGTGGGTGCCGTCGTCGGTGTCGACGCCGTCCAGCTCGACGCCCGGGGCGAGCGTGACGCCGGTGCGCGCCGACATCGGCAGGTTCTCGGTGACGAGCAGCGTGTCGAACAGGTCGCCGACGCCGGCCGCCCGCTGGACGTCGGCGAGCCCGACGTGGTGGTGGTCGGTCATGGCGATCGACTGCTCGTGCATCGCCGCCAGCACCCGCTCCACCGTGTCCCCGTCGCGGTGGGCGAGGCGGACGACGACGGTGTTCGAGAGCTGGCCGATCATCGTCTCGATGCCGTCGACCTGGCCCGACCGCCCGGAGACCGGCGTCCCGAACAGGACGTCGTCGCGCCCGGTGAGCCGCCCGAGCAGCAGGCCCCACGCGGTCTGCACGACCGTCGCCAGCGTGACGCCGCGCGCCTTGGCGAACGAGCGGACGTCGTCGCTGAGCGCCCGGTCGAGCTCGAGCTGCCGGCGGGCGGGGCGGTCGAGTCCGGCACCTCTCGTCGCGGGCGCCAGGCGCGTGCCCTCGTCGATCCCGGCGAGCCGGTCGCGCCAGGCGTCCAGCGACGCCGCGCGGTCCTGACGGGCGAGCCAGCGCAGGTAGTCGGTCACGGGGGCCAGGGCGGGCGCGGGGGTGCCGCCGCCGAGCTCGTCGTAGACCGCGAAGAGCGTGCGGCACACCAGCGGCATCGACCACCCGTCGAGCAGCGCGTGGTGGTTCGTGATCACCAGCCGGTGCTCGCCGGCGCCGAGCGTGAGCAGCACGAACCGGATCAGCGGCGGCCGGGCCGGGTGCCAGGGGCGGTCCGTCTCGGCGCGGGCGGCCGCGGTGACGGCCTGTTCCGGGTCCGCGGCGGCGGAGAGGTCGACGTGGGCCCAGCCGAGCGCGACCTCCTCGGGCACGACCTGGACGACCTCGCCGGTGGCGGCGGTCGTCAGGGCGCTGCGCAGCGCGGGGCTGCGACGCAGGAGCTCGGCGGCGGCCGCCTCGAGGCGCGCCGGGTCGATCGTGCCGGTGAGGTGGTGGACGCCCTGGACGAGGTAGACCTCGGCGTCGGTGTCCTCGCGGGCGAGGCTGTGCACGGTGAGCCCGGCCTGCAGCGCCGTGGCCGGGAGGGCCTCGCGGATCGGGCCGTCGAAATCGACGCCGGCAGGGTCGACGGCGACGTCGACGTCGACCGCCTCCTCGCTGCGGCGCGCCAGAGCGGCCAGCGACGCGAGGTCCGGCGCCGCGAGCAGCTCGCGCGGGCGCAGCTCGAGGCCGTGGGCGCGCAGCCGCGAGCACACGGCGATCGCGGTGATGCTGTCGCCGCCGAGGCCGACGAAGTCGTCGTCCGCCGTGACCCGCTCCAGGCCCAGGACGTCGGCGAGCACCGCGGCGAGCGCCCGCTCCGACCGCGTCTCCGGGGCGCGGCCGGAGCGGGCGGTCGTGGGCGCCGGGAGCGCGCGGCGGTCGAGCTTGCCGCTGGTGGTGGTGGGCAGCTCGTCGAGCACGACCACCGCCGACGGCACCATGTGCTCGGGCACCCGCTCGGCGAGGGCGCGCCGGACGTCGTCGGGCGGCACGTCGCCGACGACGTAGCCGACCAGCTGCGGGCGGCCGGTCTCGGTGCGCACCACCGCGGCGGCCGCGCGCACCCCGGGCAGGTCCGCGAGCCGGCCCTCGACCTCGCCGACCTCGATCCGGTAGCCCCGGATCTTGACCTGGCCGTCGCCGCGGCCCAGGTAGTCGAGGCCGCGGCCCGGCACCCAGCGGGCCAGGTCGCCCGTGCGGTACATGCGCTCGCCGGGGGCACCGAACGGGTCGGCGAGGAAGCGCTCGGCCGTGGTGCCCGGGTGGCCCAGGTAGCCGCGGGCCAGGTGCGGGCCGGCGAGGTAGAGCTCGCCGACCGCGCCGTGCGGGACCGGCGCCAGGGCGACGTCGAGCAGGTGGACCCGGGTGCCGGGCAGCGGTCCGCCGATGGTCGGGACGCCGGGCGTCAGGGCGGCGGCGGTCGCGTCCACGGACGCCTCGGTGGGCCCATAGACGTTGCGGGCCGGCACGCCCGCGTCGACGACCCGCTGCCACAGCGCGGGCGGGGTGGCCTCGCCGCCGAGGATCAGCAGCGCCGGCGGGTGCGCGCCGGTGAGCAGGCCGGCGTCGACGAGCTGGGTCGCCATCGAGGGCGTCGTGTCCACCACGTCGATGCCGTCGGCGCCGAAGGCCGCGAGCAGCTCCTCGGCGTCCTTGGTCAGGTCGGCGTCGTAGAGGTGCAGCTCGTGGCCGTGCAGCAGCCACAGCAGCTGGTCGATCGAGGCGTCGAAGGCGAACGAGTAGGTGTGCGCGACGCGCAGGACGCCCCGGTCGGCCAGTTCGGGGGCCGTCGCGGGGTGGTGCGCCAGCAGGCCGGACAGCCCGCCCGCGCGGACGAGCACGCCCTTGGGCCGGCCGGTCGAGCCGGAGGTGTAGATGACGTAGGCGAGGCGGTCGGGGGCCAGGTCCCGGGCGGGCGCGATGGCCGGCTGGGTGTCGGCCTCGGCGCGGAGGGCGTCGACGGGCACGCCGAGCTCGCCGACCACCAGCGCCGGACGGGCGTCGTCGATCAGCTCGCGGAGCCGCGTCGTCGGGTGCGCGAGGTCCAGCGGCAGGTAGGCGGCGCCCGCGTCCAGCGCCGCGAGGAGGGTGACGACGAGGTCGACCCCGCGCGGCAGCGCGACCGCGACGACGTCGTCGGTGCCGATCCCCCGCGCCCGCAGGGCCCGGGCGGTGCGGTGGACGCGGTCCCGGAGGTCGGTGCCCGTGAGCCGCTCGTCCCCGCAGACGAGGGCCGTGCCGTCGCCGAGCCGATCGAGAGCGGTGACGACGTCGTCGGGGACGCCCGCCGCCGGGCCCGACCAGTCCGCCAGGAGCCGGTCCCGCTCGTCGGGGGCGACGAGGTCGACCGCGCCGATCGGCGGGGCGGCGGGCGCGGTCAGCGCGTCCACGACCCGCAGCAGCGACTGCGCCCGCCACGCGACTCCGGCCTCGTCGGTGAGGCGGTCGTCGACCTCGAAGCCGAGCTGCAGTCCCCCGTCCGCGGTCGGCGTCGCGGTCAGCTCGTAGTCCTGCGGCGGGCCGCCCGCGACGTTGCGCATGACGCCGGTCGAGCCGGCGAAGTCGATCGTGTAGTCGAAGGCCTTGAGGTTGATCCCGCCGAGGAGCATGCCGCCGAGCCCGGGCACGCCCAGCTCGCGGGGCAGGTCGGCGCCGCGGAAGCGCTGGTGGGAGCGCATCTCCTTCATCCGCTCGGCCACGCGACGGCTGATCGCGGCGAGCCCGTCGTTCCCGCGGACGGTGACGCGCAACGGCAGCAGGTTCACCGCCATCGCCGGCGTGCGCAGCGCGGCCTTGCCGGTGCGGCACATCAGCGGCATGCCGATGACGACGTCGGTCTCGCCGTGCGCGCGGTGCAGGAAGGCGGCGAAGCAGCCGATGAGCACGTCGGCCCAGGTCGTCGCCGTCTCCTCGCCGACGGCTCTGAGGCGCGCGAGGGTCTCCGGCGGCACGACGACCGCGGCGGCGACGGTGCGCTCCGGCGCCCCGGACGCGGAGCGCGCGGCGCCGGTGGGCTCGGGCAGCGGGGTGAGGCGGTCGCGCCAGTAGGCCCGGTCGCGCTCGTGGCGCTCGCCCGCGCGGTACTCCCGGTCGGCGGCGACGAGGTCGGCGATCGCGCCGAACTCGGGCGCCGGGGGCTCGGTGCCCCCGACGAGCGCGGTGTAGTGCGCGGCCGTGCGCCGGGCCATCATCGCCGCGGAGTACCCGTCGATGATCACGTGGTGGTAGAGCTGCACCCACCAGACCGCGCGGTCGGAGAGGCGCAACAGCGTCTGGCTGTCCAGCCGGCGGTCGACCAGCCCGCGGCACGCCTCCGCGGCGCGGGTGCGGATCGCCCCCACCGCGGCGTGCGCGGCGGCGACGGGGTCGGCCTCGCCGCGCAGGTCGATCACCTCGGGCGGCACCGCGGGCTCGTCGGTGAGCGACTGCCGGGGCCCGGCGGGGGTGTCGTGGAACCGCAGGCGCAGCGTCTCGGCCTCGTCGAGGGTGCGGCGCACGGACTCGGCGAGGGCACCGACGTCGAGCGGCTCCCGGCCGTCGATCTCGACGACGTCGCCGACGAGGTAGTGCGGCGAGTCGGGCTCCAGCCACTGCGCGTTCCAGATCCCGAGCTGGGCGCCGGTCAGCTCCAGCAGCTCGGCCTGCGGAGCCTGCGCCTGGACAGCGGTACTCAACCCGTCCTCCCGTCCCTCGGGGACGGGCGTCGTCGAACCCCTGCCCGAAACGTCCCCACTGCCGAATCTGGTTAGGCATACCTAACTCACCATTTCACCCACGCCGGCGCAAGCGCCGGGACCGAGGTGCGGGTCACTCGCGGTGTCGGAATCACCACGTCGGGCGATCACCCGGCTGGTGCGGTGATGCAAGGCTGTCCTAACCTCCGACGAACGCAGCGCCCCCGACGCACCGACGGGTGGCCGACGAGAGGGAGGACCCGTGGCCCCTGTGGGCGAGCACGCCGCCGCCGTCCGAGCACCGAGACCGGGGCTGCGGGCATTGCTCGTGGGCCTCGCGGCCCTGCTCGTGCTGGCCGGGTGCGGGGGCGGCGACGGGTCCGGGGCGAGCGCCGAGACCGAGACGCGCACCGTGCAGTCCGAGCGCGGCCCCGTGCAGGTGCCCGCCGCCCCGCAGCGCATCGCCGTGCTCTCGGGCAGCCTCGCGGGCGACCTGTTCACCCTCGAGGCGCCGGTGGTCGCCGCCGACCCGCGCGTCCTCGGCGTCCAGGCCGACGCGTCCGGGTTCCCGCCGAGCTGGTCGGCGCGGGCCCAGCAGCAGGGCACGCAGCGCCTCGCCAGCGAGGGCGCCGGCCTGTCGATCGAGCAGGTCGCCGCCGCGCGCCCCGACCTCATCATCGGCGGCGGCCAGGGCTTCACCGCCGCGCAGGCCGCGAACGCCTACCCGCAGCTGCAGGAGATCGCGCCGACCGTCCTGCTCCCCGCGTTCACGCAGTGGCAGGACCAGCTGGGGCGGATCGCCGAGGTCGTCGGGCGCACCGACCGCGTCCCGGGCCTCCTGCAGGCCTACCAGGACCGCGCCGCCCAGGTCCGCGGCGCGCTGCGCCTGCCCCCGCAGCCGACGGTGTTCCTCTACCAGGCCCGCGACGGCAAGCCCTACGTGATCACGCCGACCGCGGCGCTGCCCGCCATCGCCCGCGACCTCGGCTTCGTCCCCGACGACGTCATCACCAAGGCGGACAACCCGCCGCTGTTCGGCACCGGCGACTCGTTCGAGACCAGCCCCGAGCTGCTCCCCCGCGTCGCCGACGCCCCGACCGCGATCGTGCTGCCGATCGGCCAGATCCCGCTGGACCAGCTGAGGACGAACCCGGTCTACGCCCGGCTGCCGGCCTTCGCGAGCGGCAACGCCTACGAGCTGCCCTCCACGAGCTTCCGCCCGGACTACCAGGGGGCGATGAGCACCCTCGACACCTTCGGGACCCTGTTCCGCTGATCGATCCGCTGACCCGACCGTCGATCCGAGAGGAACCCATGCGCGTCGTGCTGTTCGGCTACCAGAAGTGGGGAGCGCGGCTGCTCGCCGCGCTGCTCGAGTCCCGCCACGAGGTGGTGCTGACCGTCAGCCACCCCGAGGAGGGCGAGTGGGCGCCCGCGATCTTCGAGGAGTCGATGGGGGACCTCGCGCGCGAGCACGGCATCCCCGTCGTCTACCGCGAGAAGGCGGTCGACGACGAGCTCGTCAAGGCGATCAAGGACTCGGGCGCCGAGATCGGCCTGGCGTGCAACTGGCGGACGTGGATCAGCCCCGAGGTGTTCTCGGCGCCGTCGCGCGGCACCGTGAACACCCACGACTCGCTGCTGCCGAAGTACGCGGGCTTCTCGCCGCTGAACTGGGCGCTGATCAACGGTGAGAGCCAGGTCGGCATCACCGCGCACTGGATGGACGCCGACCTCGACCGCGGCGACATCATCACCCAGCGCACGGTGCCGGTGACGCCGACCGACACCACCGAGGACCTGTTCCACCGCACCGTCGGGCTCTTCGGCGAGCTCTCGCTCGACGCGTTCGACCGCATCGAGCACGGGCCGCACGACTGGCTGCGCCAGGACCCGGAGCACGCGTCGTTCTTCCACAAGCGCGCCGACCCGGACAACAGGATCCACTGGGACCGGTCCGCGCGGGACCTCGTCAACCTCGTCCGCGCCCAGACCGGGCCGTACCCGAACGCCTGGTGCCTGCACGAGGGGCGGCGCCTGCGGGTGCTCGAGGCGTCGGTGTCGCAGGAGAAGGCCGGCGGGACGATCGGGCGGGTGTTCGCCCGCGAGGGCCGCGGCGTGATCGTCGTCGCGGGCCCCGACGCGTGGCGCGGCGGGCAGCACGGGCTGGTGCTGCAGCGCGTCCTCGACGAGGACGGTGTCGAGCACGTCGCGGGCGACTGGTTCCGGCGCATGGGCGACTACCTCGAATGACCGCGACCGCAGCACCTGCCGCCGAGGAGCGCAGCGCACCACCCCTGACCACCGGGACCGCCCGTGCGGCGGGCCTGCTGGCCGGGGTGGTGCTGCTCGTCGTCGCGGTGCTGCTGTCGCTGGCGGTGGGCGCGCTGCCGGTCTCCCCCGCGCAGGTGATCAGCGCGTTCACCGACTACGCCGGCACCGACGCCCACGTCGCCGTCCGGGAGCTGCGGCTGCCCCGGACGCTGATCGGGATCGCGGTCGGCGCGGCGCTGGGCGTCGCGGGCACCGTGATCCAGGGCGTGACCCGCAACCCGCTCGCCGACCCCGGCATCCTCGGCATCGAGGCCGGGGCGGCGTTCGCCGTGGTCACCGCGATCTACGTCCTCGGCGTCACGACGGTCACCGGCTACGCGTGGTTCGCCCTGCTGGGGGCCGGGGTGGCCGCCGTCGCGGTCTACGCGCTCGGGGCCTCGGGCCGGGCGGCGGCGAGCCCGGTCACCCTCGCGCTCGCGGGCGCGGCGGTCGCCGCCCTGCTCACCGCGCTGACCTCCGCGCTGGCACTGCTGGACTCCGGCACCCTCGACGCCTTCCGGTTCTGGGTGGTCGGCTCGCTCGCCGGCCGCGACCTGGGGATGCTCGCGGGCGCGGAGCCGTTCCTGCTCGTGGGCGTGCTGCTCGCCCTGTCCTCGACGCGCGCGCTCAACGCGCTCGCGCTCGGCGAGGACGTCGCGCGGTCGCTGGGCCAGCGCGTGGCGCTCTCGCGGGCGCTCGCCGCGCTGGCGGTGATCTGCTGCGCGGGCGGCGCCGTGGCGGTCGCCGGCCCGATCGGGTTCGTGGGGCTCGTCGTCCCGCACGCGGCGCGGGCCCTGGTCGGCCCGGACTACCGCTGGATCGTGCCGTACTCGCTGCTCATGGGCCCGATCCTGCTGCTGGTCGCCGACGTCCTGGGCCGCGTGCTGGTCTCGCCCGGCGAGCTGCAGGTCGGGATCGTCATGGCCGTCATCGGCGCGCCGGTGTTCATCTGGCTGGTGCGCCGCGGGAAGCTGGTGCAGCTGTGACGGGCACCCTCACGCGCCGCGTCCCGGTCCGCTCCCGGACGTTCTCGCGACTGCTCGATCTTCGGCTGCTCGCGGTCTGCCTCGGTGCGGTCGCGGTCGGGCTCGTCGCGACGGCCCTGTCGGTGAGCCTCGGGGAGTTCCCGATCCCGCTCGGCGACGTCGCCGCGACGCTGGTCGGGGCGGGCTCGCGCACCGACGAGTTCATCATCGTCGGGCTCCGGCTGCCGCGGGCGCTGGTCGGGCTGGGCTGCGGGATGGCGCTCGGGGTGTCCGGGCTGATCTTCCAGACGCTGGTGCGCAACCCGCTCGCGGCGCCCGACGTCATCGGGGTGACCGGGGGCGCGAGCCTCACCGGGGTCGCGATCCTCATCCTCGGCGCCCCGCCCGCGGTGCTGCCGGTCGGCGCCTTCGTCGGGGCGGTCGCGTCGGCGTCGCTGGTCTACGCGCTCGCGTGGCGCGGCGGGCTCTCCCCGTACCGGCTGGTCCTGGTCGGCATCGCGCTGGCCGCCGCGTTCGCCGCCGGGACCTCGTACCTGCTGGTGGTCGGCGACCTCATCGACGTCCAGCGCGCGGCCGTGTGGCTCGTCGGCAGCCTCAACGGCGTCACGTGGGACGAGTTCTGGCCGCTGGTCGTGGGGCTGGTCGTGCTGTTCCCGGCGACCGCGGCGCTCACCCGCGCCCTCGACGCCCTGTCGCTGGGCGAGGAGTCGGCGGTCGCGCTCGGCGTCCCGGTGCAGCGCGCCCGCCTGGGCCTGGTGGTCGTGGCGGCGGCGCTCGCGGCGTTCGCGGTGGCCGCGTCCGGGCCGATCGGGTTCGTCGCGTTCATCGCCCCGCACATCGCCCGGCGCCTCACCGGGCTGACCGGGGCGTCGGCGCTCCCCGCGGCCGCGCTCGTCGGCGGGGTGCTGGTGATGGTGTGCGACCTCGTCGCGCGCCTCGTCCTCGCCCCGATCGAGCTGCCCGTCGGCACGGTGACCGCCGTCGTCGGGGCGCCGTTCTTCCTCTACCTGCTCTACCGCGCGAACCGTCCCGTGGGAGGGGGCTGACGTGAGCCTGCGAGCTGATGGCCTGACCCTGGGCTACGGCGGCGACCCGGTCGTCGCCGACCTCTCCCTCGAGCTGCCCGCGGGGGCGATCACCGCGATCGTCGGCGCCAACGCCTGCGGCAAGTCGACGCTGCTGCGCGGGCTGGCGCGGCTGCTAGCACCGCGGTCCGGGGCGGTGCTGCTCGACGGCACCGAGCTCGCGAAGCTCGGCACCCGCGAGGTCGCCCGCCGGCTGGGCCTGCTGCCGCAGTCGCCCGCCGCGCCCGAGGGGCTGACCGTCGAGGACCTCGTCGCCCGCGGCCGCTACCCGCACCAGTCGTGGCTGCAGCAGTTCTCCCGCGACGACCAGGACCACATCGAGTGGGCCCTCGAGGTCACCGACACGGCCGGGCTGCGCCGGCGCGCGCTCGACCAGCTCTCCGGCGGTCAGCGCCAGCGCGCGTGGATCGCGATGGCGCTGGCGCAGGACACCGAGACCCTCCTGCTCGACGAGCCCACGACGTTCCTCGACATGGCCCACCAGGTCGAGGTGCTCGACCTGCTCGCCGACCTCAACCGCGAGCAGGGCCGCACCGTCGTCATGGTCCTGCACGACCTCAACCAGGCCTGCCGGTACGCCGACCACCTCGTCGCCATGGACCGCGGCCGCATCCACGCCCAGGGCCCGCCCGCCGACGTCGTCGACGCGGCGATGGTGCGCGCCGTCTTCGGGCTCGACGTGCGGATCGTCCCGGACCCCGAGGAGCACACGCCGATGTGCGTGCCGGCGCGGCGGCGCCGTCGGCGCTCGGAGGTGGCCCCCGGAGCGGCGACGGGTGACGCCCGGCACGAGCCCCTGGCACCGGATCCCTCGTGACCAGCACCCTCGAGACGAAAGGACGAGAGCCATGGCGGCAGTGACCCTCGATCGCGACCGGCTCCGGGCCGACATCGCGGCGGCCCTGGGCGAGGCACCGGAGGACGTCGGCGACGACGACGACCTCATGGACCTGGGGCTCGACTCGATCCGCCTCATGAGCCTCGTCGAGGCGTGGCGCGCCGAGACGGGCGCCGAGATCGGCTTCGTCGACCTCGCCGAGGAACCCACCGTCGCGGCCTGGAGCCGCCTGTTCAACGGAGCGTGACCCGATGCCCAATCCGTTCGACGACCCCGACGGCCGATTCCTCGTGCTCGTGAACTCCGAGGGCCAGCACAGCCTGTGGCCCGTGTTCGCCGACGTGCCCGCCGGGTGGACGGTGGTGTTCGGCGAGTCCGGTGAGGACGGCGAGCCCGGCGCCGACCGTGCCGCGGCGCTCGAGTACGTCGAGCAGCACTGGACCGACATGCGCCCCCGCAGCCTCGTGGAGCGCATGGAGAGCGCGGGCTGACCCGATATGTGAGCGAACTTTGGTGCTGTGGCACCAAAGTTCGCTCACAGGGGGTCCGCGCTGGTCAGGGCGCGGGGACGGCCTCGTCGCCGCGGAGGACCCGGGTCGGCGTCAGGCGCGTGCCCAGGAGGTCGGCGAGGGCCGCCGGGGTGGGCGCGTCGAAGACGTCGCGCACCGTCGGGGTCACGCCGAGCTCCTCGCCGACCCGCGACATCAGCCGCATCGCGAGCAGCGAGTGCCCGCCGAGGGCGAAGAAGTCGTCGTCGGGGCCCACCGACTCGAGACCCAGGACCTCGGCGACGACCGCGCAGAGCCGCTCCTGGGTCCGGTCCTCGGGCTCGGTCCGGGCGGCCGGGGCGGGCAGCCGAGCCGTGTCGACCCGCCCGTCGGCGGTGCGCGGGAAGTCGTCGACGACCACGACGGCGCTCGGCACCAGCGCGGCGGGCAGGACCGCAGCCACCCGGGCCCGCAGGTCGTCGGGGACCTGCCCGACCACGTGCGCCACGAGCTGGCCCTCGCGCACCGACACCACGGCCTGCGCGACGCCGTCGAGGCCCTCGAGCGCGGCCCCGACCTCGCCGGGTTCGACGACCTGCCCACCCACCGTGAGCAGCCCGTCGAGGCGCCCGACGGGGGTGCCGTCCCGGCGCACCCGCTCGCCCGTGCGCACCATCCGCGCCCCCGGCGCCCCGGCGGGGTCGGCGACGAACCGGGTGGCGGTCAGGGCGGGCTGCCCGAGGTAGCCGTCGGCGAGGCCCGCGCCGCCGACGTAGAGCTCGCCGGCCGCGCCGTCGGGGACGTCCTGCAGGGCGCGGTCGAGCACCCGGGTGGTGCTCCCGCGCGGCGGTGCCGCGGACCAGAGCGTCCCGCCGTCCGCGAGCCGCGCCCGCGCGGCCGCGCGGGACAGGACGAGCCCCACGGGGCGCCGCCGGCCGGCGGGCACCGGGAGCACGAGCGCCGGGTGGGCGTCGTCCACCGCGAGCACCTCGCCCGCGTCCGCCGCAACGCCGTCGACCGCGATCGTCCGCACCCCCGGCAGCGCGTCGGGCGTCGCCGCCACCCCGAGCACCGGCGCGGTCTCGGCGAGCAGCGGCGCCAGGCGCGCGGCCGGGGCGTCGACGTCGACCGGCAGCACGCTCGCCCCCGCCTGCAGCACGGCGCGCGCCGCACGGTCGAGCTCGGGGCCGGGCGGGAGGGCCACGGCGACGACGGTCCCGGGGCCCGCGCCGGCGTCGCGCAGACGCCCGGCCAGGCCGTCCGCGGGACCGAGCAGCGTGGTCAGGTCGCCCGTCGCCGGCGCCGTCCCCCGCCCCGCCGCCACCGCCGCAGCGCGCTCGTCGGCGTCGAGCAGCGGGACAGCGGCGACGAGGCGGTCCGGCGGCGCGGCGGTCAGGGTGCGCAGGAGGGCGTCGAGGTGGGCGTGGTGGCTCTCGAGCGCCGCGACGTCGTAGGTCGCCGGGTTGGCGTCGACGTCGAGGGCGAGGCCGCCGTCGGGCAGGCGCTGGACGTGCACCGCGAGGTCGTGCACCGGGCCGCCGGAGACGGGGCGGGCGACGCCGGTGGTGCGGGCACCGAAGCGCAGCAGCTCGGCGGGCCGGACGTTGACCCACGGCCCGACCAGCGCGGCCTCCCCGCGCGGGCCCTCGGCGGCGTCGAGGCGCAGGTCGCGGCGCAGGTCCTCGAAGCGGTGGTGCTGGTGGGCCCGCACCGCGGCCAGCTCGGCGACGACGTCGGCGACGAGCCCGCGCACCGTGGTCGTCGGCCGCGGGGCGACCCGCAGCGGCACGATGTTGACGAGCATCCCGGGCGTCCGGGCCGCGGGCGCCCCCGGCCGGCCGAGCCGTCCCATCATCGGCACGCCGAGCACGACGTCCGGGGCGTCCGAGAGCCGATGCAGGTACAGCGCCACGGCCGCCAGCACCATCTCCGGCCAGTGCCCCTTCGCGCGGTCGGCGGCGGCCTCCATCCGCACGACCACCTCGGGCGGCAGGGTGCTGCTGCGCCGCCGGCGGGTGCCGGTGACGCGCGCCGTGGTGCCGGCGAGCGTGGCCGGCTCGGGCGGCCCGGGGAACCGCTCGGTCCAGAAGTCGCGGTCGGCCTCCCCCGCGAGCCGCCGGGCCTCCCCGTCGGCGGCGACGAGCTCGGCGAGCGACCCGGCGCGCGTCGGCGGCACCGTGTCGAACGCGAGGCGGGCGCCGTAGATCGTCGCGACGCGGCGGGCGATCAGCGAGAAGCCGTACGCGTCCATCACCACCTGGTGGTAGCGGTGGAACCAGACGTGGTGCTCCTCGCCGAGACGCAACAGGGCCTGGGAGAACCGCGGCCCCTCGTGCAGGTCGGACGGCGCGGCGAGGGCGTCCTCGATCCACGCCTGCGCCGCCGCCTCCGGGTCGGGCTCGGCGCGCAGGTCGACCCGCGCCACGGCCCACGGCGAGCGCTCGTCCGGACCGAGCGGGACCTGGCGCGGCTGCCCGTCGCGGACGACGAACCGCACGTGCAGCGCCTCGGTCTCCTCGACGGTCTCGTGGATCGCCGCGGCGAGCACGTCCCCGGCCAGCGGACCGTCGATGTCGACCCGCGCGCCCGTGGTGTAGATCGGGTTGGCGGGGTCGAGGTGGTGGGCGAACCAGATGCCCTCCTGCGCCCCGGTGAGGGGCAGGGCCGGCTGGTGACGCGTCACGCCGGCGCCCGGTGCGCCGCGTGGTCGAGCGCGCCGAGCGCGGCGTCGGTGGACAGCACCACCCCGCAGCGCTGCGCGGTCCACGTGAGCGCCTGCTCGTGGTGGTCGCGCGAGAAGTCGGCGACGGCGTCGGCGACGAGGAACGGCTGGACATCGCGCATGAACGCCTCCACCGCGGTGACCATGCACCCGATGTGCGCGTAGATGCCGGTGATCAGCAGCTGGTCGCGGCCCGCCTCGGCGAGCAGCTCCGCCAGCCGCGTGCGCTGGAAGGCGCTGTAGCGCCACTTCGTCAGCACCTCGTCGCCGGGCTCGGGCGCGAGCGCGTCGACGATCGCCACGACGCCCGGGTCCTCGAGGTAGGCGGCGGCCGGGCCGCGGCCCCACAGGTCGTCGAGCAGGCCGCGCTCGGCGGGCGGCTGCTCGCCGGGCTGCGCGGTGTAGACGACGGGGACGCCGAGGCCGCGGGCGCGGGCCGTCAGGGTCGCGATGTTCTCGACGCAGACGCTCGCCGGCTCCTCGCCGCGGGAGAACGGGGCCAGGAAGTAGCGCTGCATGTCGTGCACGAGCAGGACCGCCCGCGCGGGGTCCGGCGACCAGTCGGGGCGGCTGGCGGGCAGCTCGTGCGACCGCGGCATCGGGTAGGGCGCGATCGACGGAATGCTCACGACGGGCTCTCCTCCGCTTTCTCGGTGGCGCGTGCCGCGAGCGCCGTCCGCAGCGCCCGGCGGCTGGTCTTGCCGACGCCGGTGACGGGGAAGGCGTCGACGACCTCGACGGTGTCGGGCACCTTGTAGGCGGCCACCCCGCGCTCGCGGACGAAGCGGCGCAGGGCGTTCGGGCGCGGCGGGTCCCGGTCGGGCACCGGGATGACGTAGGCGTGGGTGCGCTCGCCGAGAAAGTCGTCCGGGACGCCGACGATCGCCGCGTCGACGACGTCGGGGTGGGCCAGGAGGTGGTTCTCGACCTCCTCCGCCGCGATCTTCTCGCCGCCCCGGTTGATCTGCTCCTTCACCCGGCCGGTGACGACGATGTCGCCGCGCGCGGTGATCCGGACGAGGTCGCCGGTGCGGTAGAAGCCGTCGGGGGTGAACGCCTCGGCGTTGTGCTCCTCGGCGCGGTAGTAGCCGCGGATCGTGTAGGGCCCGCGGGTGAGCAGCGCGCCGACCTCGCCGGGCGGCACCTCGCGCTCGTCCGGGTCGGCGGGGTCGACCACCCGCATCTCGTCGTCCGGGGAGATCGGGCGGCCCTGGGTCTCCTCGACGACGTCGTCCGGGTCGTCGTCGCGGGTGTAGTTGACGAGGCCCTCGGCCATCCCGAAGACCTGCTGCAGACGTGCGCCCAGGGCCACGGGGATCCGGCGCGCGAGCTCGGCCGCGCACTTGGCCCCGCCGACCTGCAGCATCGCCAGGCTGGACAGATCCTTGGTGGACGCCGACGCGGCCTGCACCCACGCCGCGGCCAGCGGCGGGACCACGGCCGCGAGGGTCACGCGCTCGGCCTCGATCAGCCCGAAGCACGTGTCGGCGTCGGGCGAGGGCGCGAGCACTGACGTCCCGCCCGCGTGGACGACGCCCAGCAGGCCCGGCGAGCTCATCGTGAAGTTGTGCGCCGCCGGCAGCGCCGCGAGGTACACGGTGTCGGGCGACAGGCCGCAGATCTCCGCGCTGGCCCGGACGCTGTAGTGGTAGTCGTCGTGGGTGCGCGGGATCAGCTTGGGCAGGCCCGTCGTACCGCCCGAGAGCTGCAGGAACGCGACCGACGACGGGTCGACGTCGTCCCCGGGCAGCGTCTCCGGCGGGGTGTGGCGCAGCGAGGCCAGGGTGACGGCGCGCGCGGGCAGGTCGGTCCCGGACGGCGCGGCGACGACCACGTGGCGCACGCTCGGCACCGCCGCGGCCACCTCGGCGGCGGCCGCGGCGTGGTCGAACCGGTCGTGCCGGGCGACCGTCACGATCGCGACCGCCTCGGCGTGCTCGGCGAAGTAGCGGATCTCGCTGCTGCGGTGCGCCGGGAGCGCGAACACGGGCAGGGCGCCGAGCCGGAACAGCGCGAAGACCGTCTCCAGGTACTCGGGGACGTTCGGCATCCAGACCACGACCCGGTCGCCGGGCGACACCCCGCGCTCGGCCAGACCGGCGGCGAGCCCGCGGGCCCGGGCGTCGAGCTCGGCGTAGGTCCAGCGCTGCGCCCCCGACGGTCCGGTGCCGACGACGGCCGTGCGCCCGCCGTGCGCGGCGACGGCCGCGCTGAGCAGGTCGGGGAACGTCTGCCCGGTCCAGTACCCGGCGGCGCGGTAGCGCTCGGCGACCTCGGCGGGGTAGGGCACGACGCCGTCGGCCACCGCGGTCACGGCGCCGTTCACGGCGTGGCCTCCAGGCCCAGCGCGTGGAGCAGCGTGCGGAACTTGGCGGCGGTCTCGGCGAGCTCGGCCTCCGGGCGCGAGCCCTCGACGACGCCCGCCCCCGCGTAGACGCGCACCGCGCGCCCGGCGACCTCGGCGCAGCGGATCGTCACCGCCCACTCGCCGTCCCCGGCGGCGTCGCACCACCCGACGAGCCCGGTGTAGAAGCCGCGCGGGAACTCCTCGAGCTCCTCGATCGCCGCGCGCGCCGCCCCGGTCGGCTCCCCGCACACCGCGGGCGTCGGGTGCAGCGCCTCGGCGAGCTGCAGCGACGTCGGCGCGGGGTCGCGGAGCTTGCCCTCGATGCGGGTCCCGAGGTGCCACAGCGACGCGGTCCGCGTGACGCTCGGCGCCGACGGGACCTCGAGCGACGTGCAGAAGGGCTCCAGGCGCTCGGCGACCCGGTCGACGACGAGGGCGTGCTCGCGCAGATCCTTGGTCGACCGCGCGAGGACCTCGCCGCGGCGCGCGTCCTCCTCGGGGTCGGGGCTGCGTGGTGCGGTCCCGGCCAGCGGGTGGGACACGACGGCGTCGCCGCGCCGGGCCGCGAGCAGCTCCGGGCTGTTGCCGAGCAGGGTGCGCGGGCCCGCCTCCTGGGGGTCGGTGACGTCGGCGGCGAACACGTAGCCGGTGGGGTTGCGGGCGGCGAGGCGCTCGAGCACCGCGGCGACGTCGAGCGGCTCGGGCGCGGTCAGGGTGGCGGCGCGCGCCAGCACGACCTTCTCGAACTCGCCCTCGGCGATCATCTCCAGCGCGCGGGCCACGGCGGCGGCGTAGCGCGGCGGGGGCGGCTCGGCGCGGAAGTCCCAGCGGGTGCCGACCGAGGCCGGCGCCGACGGTGGCGCCACCAGCGGCGGGACGGGCGGCGCGTCCCCGGCCTCGCGGGCGACGGTGGGCGTGCGGTGGACGTGCGCGGGCACCACGAGGCGGGCCTCGCCGTGCGCGAACCCGATGGCGCCCACCACCAGCGGGTCGGGGTTCCCGGCGGCGCGCTCGGCGGCGAGCGTCGCCGCGGCCATCGCGCCGACCGACCCGGGCGACGCCGCGGGCACGCGGGTGCGCACCCCGGTCGTGCGCAGCGTCGACTCGCGCGTCGAGAAGAGGAAGGCGCCCGGCCCGGACCCCGGTCCCGGTGGCACGTCGAGCGACACGTCGGGGTCCGGACCGGCGCTGGTCGGGGTGCTGGTCATGGGTGTCCTCTCACAGCGGGCGGGTGGTCGTGCGAGAACAGCGCGGTCAGGGCCCGAGCGAGGCCCCGCCGTCGACGTAGACGGTCTGCAAGGTGACGTGACGGGCGGCGTCGGAGGCGAGGAACGCGACGACCTCGGCGACGTCCTCGGGCGCGGCGACCCGGCCCAGCGGGATGCCGAGCTTGAAGGTCTCCGCCGACCCGCGGACCAGCGCGGCGTGGTCGGCGGGCAGGTCGCCCATCGCCCCCATGGCACTGAGCATCCCGGTGTCGGTCGAGCCGGGGCACACGACGTTGGCCCGCACGCCCTGCCCGGCGAGCTCGAGCCCCAGGCAGCGGGTGACCGCCACCGCGGCCGCCTTGGACGCGGCGTAGGCCGCCATCCCGGTGCGCGGCACGCCGGCGGCGTTCGACGCGACCGTCACCACCGACCCGCGGCCGCGCCCGGCGAACCGGGCCCCGACGGCCCGGCAGGCGTGCATGACGCCGGTGGCGTTGACGTCGAGGCAGTGGCGCCAGTCGGCGTCGTCGATCTCCGTGACGGCCGCGACGTGCAGCACCCCGGCCACGTTGACCAGCGTGTCCAGCGGCCCGAGCGCGTCCTCGGCCGCGGCGACCGCCTTCTCGACCGCTCCGGCGTCGGTGACGTCGCCCGGCACCGCGACCGCGGTGGCGCCGCGGGCGCGCAGGGCGTCGGCGGCGGCCTCGGTGGCGTCGGCGTCGCGGTCGAGCAGGGCGACCGGCGCGCCCGCGTCGGCGAGGCGCCGGCAGACCGCGGCCCCGATCCCTCCGGCGGCGCCGGTGACGAGCGCCGGCCCGGTCGCGGCGCTCATTCGGTGATCACCCCCGGGTCGCCCACACCCGACCCGAGCGTGGCGTGCTCCCCCACCGCGTCGTGCGCGACCGGCAGCTCGGGCTCGGGGCGGCGGTGCCCGAGCACCGAGTCGACGATCTCGGCGGCCCGCACGGCCGTGGTCGACAGCAGCGTCGAGCTGATGCCGTGCGTGTGCTCGGTGGGTCCCTGCAGGTAGACCCCGGCGCGCAGGGGCGCGGTCGTGGTGATGCGGTAGTCGCGCTCGACCAGCAGCTCGCCGTCCTCGGCCCGCCGGCACCACGCGCCGACGTCGCCCAGCAGCCCGCTCGGGTCGATCGGCCGGTAGCCCGTGGCGTAGACGACGATGTCGGTGCTGATCGTGTGCCGCTGTCCGGTGGGCAGGAACTCGACCTGGAGATCGATGTCGCCGGCGGCGGCCTCCGGGACCCCGGTCACGCGGCTGGCGCCGTGGACGTGCAGGCGCTGCTCCCCGCCGACCTTCTCCTGATAGGCGCGGGCGTAGAGATCACCGATGAGCTCCGGGTCGACCACCGAGTAGTTCGTGTTCGCGTGGTAGTCCATGAGCATCTGCTTGACCTCGCCCGGGGCGGCGTAGAAGTGGTCCACCGCCTCGGGGTCGAAGATCCGGTTGGCGAACGAGGTGTCGTCGGCCGGGCTGTAGCCGTAGCGGGAGAACACCGAGTGCACGGCGGCCGCGTCCTCGCGGTCGTGCAGGTAGGCGGTGGCCTCCGCGGCGCTCTGCCCGGCCCCGACCACCACGTAGCGGCGGCTGCGCGGCGGGGCGGGCGCGAGGTCGCGCAGGCGGTACAGGAGCTCGCTGTTGTGCCAGATGCGCTCGCAGCGCTGCACGCCCGGCGGGAGCCACGGCACGAGCCCGGTCGCGAGGACGAGGTTGCGCGTGCGGACCGTGCGGGTGCCGTCGCCCGCCGCGTCGCGCAGGACCACGTCGAGCTCGTCGACCGTGCCGTCGTCGCCGGCCACGGGCTGCACGGCCACGGCCCGCGTGCCGTACGAGACCAGGTGGCGCACATCGGCGGCGCACCACTCCAGGTAGTCGTGGAACTCCACCCGCGACGGGAACATCGTCTTGGTGTTGATGAAGTCCGCCAGCCGCCCCTGGCCCTGCAGGTAGTTCAGGAACGACCGCGGACTCGTCGGATCCCGCATCGTCACCAGGTCCTTGAGGAACGACACCTGCATCGTCGCCCCCTCGAGCAACATCCCCCGGTGCCACCCGAACGCCGCCTGCTGCTCGACGAAGGCGGCCTCCACCCGCGAGGACCCGCCAGACCGCTCGTTGTGCTCCTGGACCGCCAGCGCCAGCGCCAGGTTCGACGGACCGAAGCCCACCCCGAGGACGTCCAGGGTCTCCGCGCGCCCCGACACCCGAGTCATCGCACTCCCTCGCCCGTGAGCCGCAAGATCGTTAGGAGACCCTAACCTAACTCGCCCGTATCGGGCGACGCGACTGTCGTAGCGGCCACATTCGGTGACCGTTCGGTCACGGGACGCCGGGCACCTCGCGGGCCACGGACGCCATGTCCGTACGGTCGCCGAGCAGCGGTCGCCCACGTGGGCGACGGTCCGCCCACGGTGTGCGGCGTGGCGGCGATCTCCTCGTTCCCGGCGCGCGGGAGGTTGACCATCGCGGGTCGTGAAGTGAGCCTGTCCTGCGTGCTGGACCGAGACGTCGGCGCGGTGACGGTGCCGTGACCGCTCCCCTGACCGGCCCTGCCGTCCTCCGCGGCTCGATCCGCGACCAGCGGGGCCCGGTGTCCTCCGCCGCGGTCCTGTTCATGGGGCACCAGGGGTGCGAGGCGCTGGTCCCGGTGCTCGTCGGCGTCGTCGTCGACCGGGCGATCGCGGCGGGCGACCCGGTGGCTCTCGTCGGCTGGCTCGCGGTGCTCGGCCTCGACTTCCTCGTGCTGTCGTTCTGCTACCGCTGGGGCGCCCGCCGCGCGTGGCTCGGCGACGTCCGCGCCGACCAACGGCTGCGCCTGCTGATCGCCGACCGCCTGCTCGACCCGCGTGGGGGCGCCGAGGCGGGGCGGCTGCCCGGCGAGCTCGCCAACGTCGCGGTCGCCGACGCGAAACGGGTCGGGGTCGTCAACTTCGCGGTCCCCCTGGGCCTCGCGGCGCTGGCGGCGATGCTCGTGGCCGCCGTCGCGCTGCTGCGGACCTCGGTGCCGCTCGGCCTGCTCATCCTGCTCGGGACACCGCCGCTGCTGCTCCTCGTGCACTTCCTCGGCGTCCCGCTGCAGCGGCGCAGCGGCCCCGAGCAGGAGCGGGCCGCGCGCGCCTCGGGCGTCGCCGCCGACCTCGTCGACGGCGTCCGGGTGCTCAAGGGCCTCGGCGCGGTGCCCGCGGCGGTCGCCCGTTACCGGCGCGCGAGCCGCGACGCGCTGGGCGCCACGCTCGGCGCCACCCGCGTGCAGGCCGGCTACCAGGGCGCGGTGCTCGCGGCGAACGGGCTCTTCCTCGCCCTCGTCGCCCTGGTCGGCGGGCGGCTCGCCGCCGACGGGCAGATCAGCGTCGGCGGGCTCGTCGCGGCGGTCGGCCTCGCGCAGTTCCTCATCACCCCGCTGCAGATGCTCGGGTGGGTCAACGGGCGGATCGCGCAGGGCCGGGCGTCGGCGGCGCGCATCGCGGCGGTGCTCGCGACCGGGCCCGCCGTGGGCGAGGGCGACGCGGCCACCCCGGCGGTGCCCGCCCGGCCCGCCCTCGCGCTGCACGACCTGCACCACGGCTCGCTGCGCGGCGTCGACCTCGACGTCGCCGCCGGCGAGACCGTCGGGGTGGTCGCCGCCGACCCCGCGGACGCCGCCGCGCTCGTCGCGTGCCTGGCCCGCGAGGTCGACCCGGACCGCGGCACGATCACCGTCGAGGGCCGGCCCCTCGCTGCGCACCCGCCCCGGGTCGCCCGCACCGCCGTGCTCGTCGCGGAGCACGGCGCCGAGCTCTTCTCCGGGACCCTGCACGAGAACGTGGCCGCGGCCGCGCGGAACTCCTCGGTCGCCCCGGCGATGGCCGCCGCGCAGGCCGACCAGGTCGCCGAGGTGCTGCCCGACGGCGTCGAGACCGTGCTCTCCGAGCAGGGCCGCTCGCTGTCCGGCGGCCAGCGCCAACGGGTCGCGCTGGCCCGGGCGCTCGCCGCCGACGCCCCGGTGCTCGTGCTGCACGACCCCACGACGGCCATCGACGGGGTCACCGAGGTGCGGATCGCGGAGGGGCTGGCGGATCTCCGTGCCGGACGGACCACCCTGCTGCTCGCGACGAGCCCGGCGCTGCTCGGCGTCGCGGACCGCGTGGTGCTGCTCGTCGACGGCCGCGTCGCCGCGACGGGGACGCACGCCGTGCTGCTCGACGCGGACCCCGCCTATCGCGGGGCGGTGACCTGATGGCGGACGCGGAACATCAAGGGGAGCACGCCGACAGGGGAGCCGGACCGTCGAGGCAGCGCACGATCCTCCCCGTCGCCGGGGCCCGCACCGTCCGGATCGCGGTCGGACGCCTGCTGCAGGGCCGCCGCGGCGTCCTCGCCGTGGGGCTGGTGGCGCTCGTGGCCAGCGCGGTCGCGGGCGTGCTCGTCCCGCCGCTGCTCGGGCGGATCGTCGACGTGGTGGTCGCGCGCCAGGGCGCCGACGCCGTCACCGGCCCGGTGCTCGGGCTCGTCGGCGCGGCCCTCGCGCAGGGGCTGCTCGCCGTCGTGGGCATGGCCGCGATCGCCCGGGCCGGCGAGGAGGTGCTCGCCGACCTGCGCGAGACGTTCGTCGCGCGGGCGCTCGGACTGCCCCTCGCGCGCCTCGAGCAGGCCGGTGCGGGCGACCTGACCTCGCGCGTCACCTCCGACCTCGCGCTGGTCGGCGACGCGGTGCGCCAGGCCGTGCCGGACATGGCGCGCGGCGCGCTGGTGATCGTCCTGAGCCTCGGCGGCCTCGCGATCCTCGACTGGCGCTTCCTGCTCGCGGCGCTGATCGCCGTGCCCGTGCAGGTGCTCACCGCGCGCTGGTACGTGCGGCGGTCGAGCCCGCTCTACCGCGAGCAGCGCGAGGTCGGCGGCGCGCAGCAGCAACAGCTCCTCGACACCGCGGGCGGCATCGCCACGGTGCGCGCGCTCGACCTGCACGACGACCACACCGACCGGGTCCGCTCGCGCGCGGCGGAGGTCGTGGACCTCGCGCTGCGGGTCGTGCGGCTGCAGACCGGGTTCTTCGGGCGGCTCAACCTCGCCGAGTTCCTGGGGGTCGCCGCCGTCCTCGCGACCGGGTTCGCGCTGGTCGACGCCGGGACCGCGACGGTCGGTGTCGCGAGCGCCGCCGCCCTGTACTTCATCAACCTGTTCACCCCGATCAACGAGGTGCTCTTCCTCCTCGACACCGTGCAGTCCGCCGGCGCGAGCCTCGCCCGCGTGGTGGGCGTGTCCGAGCTCGCCGAGGAGGAGGACGCCGCGGACCGGTCGGGGGCCGCGCCCGGCGCCGTCCGCGTCCAGGGCGTCTCCCACGCCTACGCCGAGGGCCACGAGGTGCTCTCCGGCATCGACCTCGACGTCGCGCCCGGCACGCGGCTGGCGCTGGTCGGGGCGAGCGGGGCGGGCAAGACCACGCTGGCCACGATCGTCGCGGGCGTGCACCGGCCCAGCGCCGGCTCCGTCGCCGCCGACGACGTGGCGATGGTGAGCCAGGAGGTGCACGTCTTCGCCGGCCCGCTCGCCGAGGACCTGCGCCTCGCCGCCCCCGGGGCCTCGGACGCCCAGCTGTGGGCCGCGCTCGACGTCGTCGACGCCCGCGACTGGGTGGAGGCGCTGCCCGAGGGCCTGGCGACGGTCGTGGGCACGGGCGCGCACACCCCGACGGCCGCGCAGGCCCAGCAGCTGGCGCTCGCGCGACTCGTGCTCGCCGACCCCGCCGTCGCCGTGCTCGACGAGGCGACCGCGGAGGCCGGCAGCGCCGGGGCGCGCGTGCTCGAGGCCGCCGCCGACCGCTCGCTGCGCGGGCGCACCGCGCTGGTCGTCGCGCACCGGCTCACCCAGGCCGCCGCGTCCGACCGGGTCGCCGTGCTCGACGCGGGCGTGCTCGTCGAGTACGGCACCCACGACGAGCTGCTCGCCGCGGGCGGGCGCTACGCCGAGCTCTGGGCGGCCGGGGCGGGGCGCCACACGTCTTGACCGTTAATTCGGTAATGTGGCCGGCATGCCGCGCCCGCCCTCCATCGACGAGGACCAGCTCGCCGACCTGATCGTGTCCGTGTTCCGCGAGAAGGGCTTCGACGGGACCGGCATCGGCGACCTGTCGGCGGCCACCGGGCTGCAGCGGGCGAGCCTCTACCACCGCTTCCCCGAGGGGAAGGAGCAGATGGCGCAGGCCGCGCTGACCACGGTCGAGCGGCGCTTCGGGTGGGTCCTCGCGCCGATGCGCGACGACCCGGACGTCGGCGCGGGCATCGCGGAGACGGCCCGGCGGCTCGGCGCGTTCTACGAAGCCGGCGCGCTGTCGTGCGTCTTGGACACGATGACGCTGGCCGGGGCGCCCGCCGCGCTGCGCGACCACGCGCGCTCGCTCGCGACGGCGTGGCTCGAGGCGATGACCGACGCCTCGCGCCGCGCCGGCCGCCGACCCGAGGCGGCGGTGCGCGCCGCGCGGGACGCCTTCGTGCGCATCGAGGGCGCGCTCGTGCTGGCCCGGGTCACCGGCGACACCGGCGTCTTCGCCGAGACCGTCGCCCTCCTCCCGAGCCTGCTCACACCTGAGGCTTGAATATTACCGTTCGTTCGGTAATGTCGGAGCCATGGCCGACCTCATGTCCCGCACGGCGTTCCACGACGGCGAGCTGGCCGCGCAGCGCGCGGCCGGGCTCACCGAGGAGGCGGAGAGGGTCCGGCCGATCATCGCGGGCGCGATCCCCCGCGGGGCGGTCGAGTTCCTGGCCCGGCAGCGGATGCTCGTGCTGGGCGCCGCGGACCGCGACGGCGCGCTGTGGGCCACGAGCCTGCACGGCCCGGAGGGGTTCCTGTCCGTCGCCGACCCGGTGACGCTGCGCGCGCGAGCGGTCGTGCCGGCGACCGATCCCCTCGCCGACGTCCTGCGCGACCGGGCCGACGTCGGGACGCTCGCCATCGAGCTCGCGACGCGCAAGCGGTTCCGGATCAACGGCCGGTGGCACCGCGTCGAGGGCGGCGGCGAGATCACGGTGCACCAGGCGTACGGCAACTGCCCCCAGTACATCCAGGCCCGCGCCGTCCTCGAGGAGGCACCGGCGGGGCCCGTGCCCGTGGCGACGCGGGGCACGGCGCTCGACGCCGAAGGAGCGCGGCTCGTCGAGGCCGCCGACACCTTCTTCATCGCGACCGCCGCCGCCGGCGGCGCGGACGTCTCGCACCGCGGCGGCAAACCCGGGTTCGTCCGCGTCGTCTCGCCGACCGAGCTCGTCTGGCCCGACTACGTCGGCAACGCGATGATGATGACGGCCGGGAACCTGCGCTTGAACCCCGCGGCGGGCCTGCTGGTCCCGGACTGGCGGACGGGCGCGACGCTGCAGCTCACGGGCACGGCCGAGGTGCGCCCCTCGGCGGAGGCCGCGACCGGGCGGGAGACGGTCTTCCGGATCACCGGGTCGGTGTGGACGGAGAACGCCTTCCCCACGGGGTGGTCGGAGCCCGTGTACTCGCGCTTCAACTGAGCCGGGGCGCCGGCATCGGGCCTCGCACCGCGGAGATCAAGGGCAACGTCACGTACCTCGCGAGCCGGACCAGGTGCATGAGGACGCCCCTGATCTCCGGTAGCGGGGGCGCGCTCACCGCATCTCAGGCCCCGAACGCCAGGACGCGGTCGAGGATCCGGCGCGCGAGGGCGTCGTCGACGGCCGCCGGGTCGTGGATCAGCTCGATCGCCATCGGCTGACCCGGCGCCGTCTCCCAGAACGCGAGGGTGAGGTCGGCGAACGACGCCCCGGTCGGCACCGCGTCGAGCGCGCCGAGCACCGACTGCTCGCCGGCCATCCCCACGTCCTCGTGGTGCACGAGCGCCACCGGGGGCCGGGTGAGCCCGGTGTGGGCGGCGACGTCGGCGAACGGGGTGTCGTGGGCGAACGCCGCGAGGTCGGCGCGGCGCACCCGGTCGAGGAGCTCCTCGGGCGACGGCGCCCCGGAGGTGTCGGTGCGCACGACGATGAGGTCGGCGACCGACCCGACGAGGTCGTCGAGGGCGGCGTCCACGCGGCCGGCGTCCATGGTCACCAGCGGCAGGTCCTCGCCCGCGCCCTCGGCGGTCAGCGCCCACGCGAGGGCGGCCTGCAGCACCATGAGCAGGCTCGCGCGGGTGCGCCGCGCGAGACGGTCGAGCGCGAGCCGCTGCCCGGGGTCCAGCTCGACGGCGATCACCGAGGCATCGGCGGCCCCGGAGGGCGCGAACAACGACGTCGGCAGCCCCACGAGGTCGTCACGGTCGGCGGGAGATCGCACCGGTAGCGCCCCCGCCCACCGCGCGTAGTCGGTGTACGAGATCGGCAGCGGCGTCCACGCCGGCTCGTCGCCCGCCCGCCGCGCGGCGTACGCACCCGCGAGGTCGCGCAGCAGCGGCACCACCGACCACTCGTCGACCGCCGTGTAGCCGAGCACCAGCAGCAGGCGCCCGTCCACCAGGTGCGCCCGGAACGCCGGCTCGGTGGCCAGGTCGAACGGCTCGCGGGCCAGGTCCTCGAGCGCGCCGGTCCGTTCGGTCAGCCCGGGCCCGCCCACACCGACGCGCCGCGACGAGCGCATCGTCGTCCGCAGCGGCTCGTGGCGCGCGACGACGTCGTCGACCGCCGCCGCGAGCGCCTCCCGGTCGAACGGGCCGTCGAGGACGAGCGCGTGGTCCGGGCGCCGGACCGTGCCGTCGACGAGCAGGCGGCGCTGACCCGGCGCGAGGGGCTCCTCCTCGCCGGCCGGCCCGCTCGGCACCGGGCGGGGCCGGGCGCGCGGCGCCTCGGCCACCCGCAGCGCCAGCGCGGCGACGGTGGGCGCCTCGAAGACGTCGCGCACCACCAGCTCGACGCCCAGCGCCTCGCGCACCCCCGAGACCAGCCGCATCGCGGCCATCGAGTGCCCGCCGAGCGCGAAGAAGTCGTCGTCGACACCCACCCGCTCGAGGCGCAGGACCTCGGCGACGATCGCCGCCAGCTGCTCCTCCTCCGGCGTGGTCGGGGCGGCGGACGACACGAGCGCCGACCAGTCCGGCGCCGGCAGGGCCCGGCGGTCCACCTTGCCGTTCGGCGTCAGCGGCACCGGCCCGTCGAGCGCGACGACCAGCGACGGGACCATGTGCTCGGGCAGCCGGGCGGCCGCCGCCGCGCGCACCTCGCCCACGTCCACGACGCCGTCGGACGGGCTCACGTACCCCACGAGGCGCGCCAGGTCGCCGTCGCGATCGGCCACCGCCACGGCCAGCGCCACCCCGGGGTGCTCGGACAGCGCCGCGGCGACCTCGCCGGGCTCGATCCGCACGCCCCGGATCTTGATCTGGTCGTCGTCGCGGCCCAGGAAGTCGAGCACCCGGCCCGCGCTCGCCTCCGGGTCCGGACGCCAGCGCGCGCGGTCGCCGGTGCGGTAGAGCCGCGCGCCCGGCGGGCCGTACGGGTCGGGGAGGAAGCGCGAGGCCGTCAGACCGGGCTGCCCGACGTACCCGCGCGCCAGTCCCCGCCCGCCGACCCACAGGTCGCCGACGACGCCGGGCGCCACGGGCTCGAGGCGCGGCCCGAGCACCCGCACGACCGTGTTGGGGTCGGGCTCGCCGATCGGCAGCAGCCCCGACCAGTCGGTGCGCGTGCGCCACAGTGTCGAGTTCACGGTCGCCTCGGTGAGCCCGTAGGCCACGAGCATCCGCAGCCGGTCGGCCCACCGCGCGACGAGGTCCGGCGGCACGGTCTCGGTGCCGACCAGCACCGTCGTGCCGTCGGGGATCACGCAGTCCGCGGGCAGGGCCGCGACCAGCGACGGCGGCAGGATCGCGTGGGTGATCCGGCGCTCGTGCAGGAAGTCGGTGAGCGGCGGGCCGGCGACCCGGGCCTCGTCGGGCAGGATCTCCAGGCGCCCGCCGAGGGTGAGGGCCATCGTCAGCTCGAACGCGGCGACGTCGAACCCGACGGACGCGAACTGCAGGATCCGCGACTCCGCGGTGACGCTCATGCGGTCGACCGACGTCGCCGCGAGGCTCGCGATCCCCTCGTGCGGCACGACGACGCCCTTGGGCCGGCCCGTCGAGCCCGACGTGTAGAGGACGTAGGCGGCGCCCTCGAGGCTCGCCGGGCGAGCGCGGTCGCGTCGCGGTGACGGTGCGACCCCGTCGAGGACCACCTGCGGCGGCCCGGACGGGACGCGCTCGGCCGTGGCAGAGGTCGCCACGGTGAGGACCGCCCCGGAGTCCTCCAGCATGTGCGCGAGGCGCTCCGACGGGTGCGCGAGGTCGAGCGGGAGCCAGGCGGCGCCCCGCTTGAGCACCCCGAGCACCGCCGCGACCATCGTCACCGACCGCGGCACCGCGACCGCCACGACGTCCTCGGGGCCGACCCCGTCGAGCCGGTCGGCGACGCCCTCGGCCAGCGCGTCCAGCTCGGCGTAGGTCACCTCGCGCTCGGCGTCCGCGACGGCCGCGACGTGCGGGCGCGCGTCGGCGTGCCGCTCGAACGCGTCGATCAACGTCTCCTCGGGCACCGCGCGGGCGTCGGGGCGGCCCTCGAGGGCGGCGAGCTGCGCCCGCTCGTCGGCGGTCAGCACGTCGACGTCCGCGACCGGCGTGCCCGGCGCCGACACCACGGACCCCGCCACCTGCGCGAACCGATCGGCGACGCGGGCGGCCGACGCGCGGTCGAACAGGTCCGCCGCGTACTCGAGGTGCAGGGTGATCTCCCCGTCGGTCTCGACGAACGAGAACACCAGGTCGAACTTCGCGGTGGTGCCGGCGACGTCGTCCTCGGTGACCGCGAGCCCCGGCAGCGACAGCGGCGCCCCCGAGCGGACGTGGTGTCCGACCATCACCTGGAACAGCGGGGTGCGGGCGAGCACGCGCGGCGGGTCGAGGTGCTCGACGACGGTCTCGAACGGCAGGTCGGCGTGCGAGAACGCGGCGAGGTCGGTCGCGCGGACCCGGTCGACGAGCTCGCCGAACGACGGCGCGCCGGACAGGTCGGTGCGCAGGACGACGGTGTTGACGAAGAACCCGACGAGGTCGTCGAGACGCGGGTCGGTGCGCCCGGCGACCGGCGCGCCGAGCGGGACGTCGTCGCCGGCGCCGAGGCGCGAGAGCAGCACCGCCACGGCGGCCTGCAGGACCATGAACGTGCTGGCCCCGCGGTCGCGGGCGAGCTCCCGCAGGCCCTCCGCGACCGAGCTGTCCAGCGGCAGCGCCACCGTGCCGCCCGTGAAGCTGGGCCTCGCCGGCCGCGGGCGGTCGGTGGGCAGCTCCAGCTCGTCGGGCACGCCGGCGAGGGCGTCCGTCCAGAACGCGAGCTGGCGGTCCGCCTCCGACGACCCTGCGCCGGAGGAGTCGAGCAGCTCCGCCTGCCAGAGCGCGTAGTCGGCGTACGTCACCGGCAGCGGCGCGAACTCCGGCGCGTGGCCGTCGCGCCGGGCCGCGTAGGCCGCGGCGAGGTCGGCGAACAGCGGCCCGTCGGACCACTCGTCGGTGGCGATGTGGTGCAGGACGAGGACGAGCAGATGCTCGTCGCCGAGGTCGATCACGGTGGCCCGCAGCGGCGGCCGCCGGGTCAGGTCGAAGGGGCGCGCCACCTCGGCCGTGACGATCTCGGCGGCCTCGTCCTCCGAGGACGCGGACGCCCGCGTCAGCGGGATGCGCACGTCGGACAGCACGCGCTGCATGGCGCCGTCGATCAGCGTGCGCAGCGGCTCGTGGCGGGCGACGACGTCGTCGAGCGCGGCGGACAGCGCGTCGAGATCCAGGCGCTCGCCGTCGGGACGCACCCGCAGGACGATCGGGTAGTGGTACGCGCCGCCACCGGCCTCGTCGAGCTGCGCGAGCATCCACAGCCGCTGCTGCGCGGCCGAGAGCGGGAGCGCGTCGGGGCGCTCGCGGGACACGAGCTCGGGGCGCGCGTCGGCCGGCTCGCGCTCCCCCACCCGCTCGGCCAGTGCCGCCGGGGTCGGCGCGTCGAAGAGGTCGCGCAGGGCGACGTCGGCGCCGAGCGCGGTGCGCACGCGCGAGAGCAGGCGGGTGGCGATCAGCGAGTGGCCGCCGAGGTCGAAGAAGTCGTCCTCGGGCCCCACCCGCGGGACGTCGAGCACCGCGGCGAAGATCCCGCAGAGGGTCTCCTCGGTCGCCGTCGCGGGCGGGCGCCCACCGCCGGCCGGGGCCAGGTCGGGCGTCGGCAGCGCGCCCGTGTCGAGCTTGCCGTTGACGGTCAGCGGCAGCGTGCCGACCTCGACGAGCGCGGCCGGGACGAGGTGGTCCGGGAGCCGGGAACGGAGGTCGTCGCGGACACCGGCGATGTCCCCGGCCGCCACCACGTACCCGATCAACCGCGCCGACCCGCCCGGACCGGACCGGTCGGCGACGACGGCCGCGCGCGCCACCGCGTCGTGCGCGGTCAGCGCCGCGGCGACCTCGCCGGGCTCGACGCGGTGCCCCCGGATCTTGACCTGGTCGTCGGTGCGGCCCAGGAAGTCCAGCACGCCGCCCGATCCGGGGCGGCGGCGCACGAGGTCGCCCGTGCGGTACATCCGCCCGCCGGCCGCGTCGGTGGGATCGGCGACGAAGCGCTCGGCGGTGAGCCCGGCGCGGCGCCAGTAGCCGCGGGCGAGGCCGGTGCCGGCGATGTAGAGCTCGCCGGGGACGCCGTCGGGCACCGGGCGCAGCCAGGGGTCGAGCACGTGCGCGCGGGTGTTGGTGATCGGGCGCCCGACCGTCGGGGTGGCGCTGTCCTCGGTGCCGCCGCCGAGCGTGTTGATCGTGTACTCGGTCGGCCCGTAGAGGTTGTAGCCGAGCGTCCCCCCGGTGTCGCGCAGGGTTGACCAGACGGCGTCCGACACCGCCTCGCCGCCGAGCAGCACCAGCGGCATCCCGCGGTCGGCGAGCAGCCCCTCCTCGATCAGCGCCTCGGCGTAGGTCGGGGTCACGTTGACGACGTCGACGGCGTGCTCGGCGGCGTGCGCCACGAGCCGGGCCGCGTCGCGGCGCAGCTCCTCGTCGAGGACGTGCACCTCGTGGCCCTCGACGAGCCAGAGCAGCTCCTCCCACGACATGTCGAAGGCGAACGACACGGTGTGCGCGATCCGCAGCCGGCGCCCGCCGGCCGCGGCCACCACCGGGTCGAAGATCTCCGTGCGGTGGTTGATCTGCATGTTCGTCAGCCCGCGGTACGGGGTGACGACGCCCTTCGGCTTGCCCGTCGAGCCCGACGTGTAGATCAGGTAGGCGGGGCGGTCGAGGCGGTCGGCGCGGTCGCAGGCGAAGTCGCCGAGCTCGGCGTCGGTCAGCGCGCCCGCGGGCAGGGCATCGCGCTCGGCGGCGACCGCGGGGTCGTCGAGCACGATCGCCGGCACCCCGTCGAACCGGTCCGCGACCCGCGCGAGCGTCACCAGCGCGACCGGTGCGGCGTCGGCGAGGGTCTCCCGGAGCCGCTCGGCGGGGTGGTCGAGCTCGAGCGGCAGGTACGCCGCCCCGGCGCGCAGGACGGCGAAGAGCGCGACGACGGTCTCGGCGGAGCGCGGCACGGCGAGCGCGACCACGGTCTCCGGTCCGGCGCCGCGCGAGCGCAGCAGGCGCGCGGTGCGGTCGATCGCCGCGTCGAGCTCGCGGTAGGTGTACTGCACGTCCCCGGACACCAGGGCCAGGTCGTCGGGCACGAGCGCCGCGCGCTCGGCGAGCATGTCGGCGACGGTCACGTTCCCGAGGTCGACCGGCGCCCCGTCGCGGCCGCCGACCACGGCCTCGCGCTCGTCGGGCAGCAGCGGGTCCAGCGCGGGCACCGCGGTGTCGGGGTCGGCGAGGACCTGGTCGAGCAGGGCGGTGAAGCGGTCGAGCCACGCCTGCGCATCGTCGTCGGAGAGCGGGTGCGCCAGCGTGAGCCGCATCCGCTCGCCCGGGGTGACGATGAAGGTCAGCGGGTAGTGCGTGGCGTCGTCGTTGCGCAGCGCGGTGACGCCGTGGCGTGCGGACAGGTCGGCGATGCGCTCCTCGCCGCCCTCGGGGCGGTAGACGAACAGCGTGTCGAAGAGGGTCCGCCGACCCGCGGCGCGCTGGATCGCGCCGAGGCCGACCCACTCGTGCGCCAGCAGCCCCAGCCGCTCGTCCTGCACGCGCGCGAGCAGCGCGCCCGCGGACTCGCCGCCGTCGAGCACGAGGCGGGTCGGCACGGTCGTGAGGAACAGGCCGACGGTGGTCTCCACGTGCGGCACGGCGTCGGGGCGCCCGGCGACCGTGGTGCCGAGGACGACGTCGGTGCGCCCGGTCGCCGCGGCGAGCACGAGACCCCAGACCGTCGACAGCACGGTGTGCGCGGTGATCCCCCGCTCGCGGGTCAGCGCGCGCAGGCGGGCGGTGACCGCGACGTCGAGCTCGAGGTCCTGCTCGCGCAGCGGCCCCGGTGTCTCCGGCCCGACGAGCGTCGGCTCCTCGAGCCCCGCCAGCGCGGTCCGCCACGCCTCCACCGCGGCGTCGGTGTCCTGCGCGGCGAGCCACGCGAGGTGGTCGCGGTAGGAGCCGGCGGGCTCGAGCTCCTTGTCGGTGGAGCCGGCGTAGGCCCCGAGCAGCTGCGAGAGCACGGTCCACGCCGACCAGCCGTCCCAGAGCAGCAGGTGACGGGAGATCAGGACGCGGTCGGTCTCGGGGCCGCGCACGAGCACGACGCGGAAGAGCGGCGGCGCGGCCAGGTCGAAGCCGGCGGCGCGGTCCTCGGCGGTGGCGGCCGCGACGGCGTCGTCGGACGGCGCGTCGACCACCCGGACCGGCGGGTCGAGCGACGCGGCGACGAACTGGACCGGTTCGTCGAGCCCCTCGCTGGTGAAGCCGGCGCGCAGGGCGTCGTGGCGGGCGAGCAGCGTCGCCACCGCGCCGCGCAGGCGGTCGGGGTCGAGGCGGTGGTCGAGGTCGACGGTCTCCTGGATCCGGTAGACGTCCGCCTCACCGTCGAGGCCGGCGTGGAAGAACAGGCCCTCCTGCAGCGGGGAGAGGGGCCAGACCTCGGCGACGTCGACGTCGGCCCGTACCTCGGACGGCGCCACCGGCGCGACCAGGTCCTCGACGCGCTGCGCGTCGCCCCCGGTCGCCGGCACCCGCGCCGCGACACCGGCCGGGCTGCGGCCCGCGAACACCTCGGCGGGTCCGACGGCGAGGCCCGCGCGCCGCGCGCGGCTCGCGACGCCGATGGCGGCGATCGAGTCGCCGCCGAGCGCGAAGTAGTCGTCGTCCGGGCCGCACGAGTCGCGGCCCAGCACCTCGGCGAAGATCGTGCAGAGCACCCGCTCGGCCTCGGTCGCGGGCTCGCGGGCCGGGCCCGTGCCCAGCTCGGGGGCCGGGAGCGCCGCGCGGTCGAGCTTGCCGCTGGCGGTCAGGGGCAGCGCGTCGAGCGCCACGACCGCGACGGGGACCATGGCCTCGGGCAGCTCCCGCGCCAGGGCCTCCCGGAGGCCGTCGGCGTCGCCCACCACGTAGCCCACGAGCGCGGGCGCCGGGCCGTCGCGGCGCACGGTGACCGCGGCGCGTGCGACGCCGGGCTGCGCGGCGAGCGCGGCCTCGACCTCGCCCGGCTCGATGCGCTGGCCCCGGATCTTCACCTGCTCGTCGGTGCGGCCCAGGTACTCGAGCTCGCCGTCCGGCAGGCGACGCACGAGGTCGCCGGTGCGGTAGAGCCGCTCGCCCGACCCGTGCGGGTCGGCGACGAAACGCTCGGCGGTGAGCCCGGGCCGGCCGGTGTAGCCGCGGGCGAGCTGGACGCCGGCGAGGTAGAGCTCGCCGGGCACCCCGTCGGAGACCGGCGCGAGGCAGGCGTCGAGGACGTGCAGCGTGGTGTTCCAGACGGGCGCGCCGATCGGCACGCGGGCCGTGTCGGCGTCGCTGACCTGGTGGTACGTGACATCGACGGCCGCCTCGGTGGGCCCGTAGAGGTTGTGCAGCGGGACGCCGGTGAGCGCCCGCCAGCGCGCCGCGGCACCGGCCGGCAGCGCCTCGCCGCTCGCGAGCACCCGGCGCAGCGGGGCCGCCCAGGACGGGTCCCCGGTGACCTCGTCGGCGGCGAGGAACGCCTCGAGCATCGACGGGACGAAGTGCATCGTCGTCACGCCGGCCTGCGCGACGAGCCCGGCGAGGTACGCCGGGTCCCGGTGCCCGCCCGGGCGCGCGACGACGATCGCCGCCCCGGTGACGAGCGGCCAGAAGAGCTCCCAGACGCTGACGTCGAAGCCGACCGGCGTCTTCTGCAGCACCCGGTCGTCGGGCGTGAGCCCGTAGGTGTCCTGGGTCCACGCGAGCCGGTTGACGATCGCGCGGTGGCTGACGACGACGCCCTTGGGGCGCCCCGTCGAGCCGGACGTGAAGATCACGTAGGCGGCGGCGTCGGGGTCCGGCTCCGCGGGCGGGGTGTCGGCGTCGCCGGCGTCCTCGATGAGGACCCTCCGAGGCCCGTCCGGGAGCGCGGTCTCACGCGTCGTCACGACGACCTCGACCCCGGCGTCGGCGATCACCGCGGCCAGGCGCTCGCGGGGCAGCTCCACGTCGAGCGGAACGTAGGCGCGGCCCGCGTGCAGCACGCCGGCGAGGGCGACGACGAGGTCGGCCGAGCGCGGCACGGCGACACCGACCACGGGGCCGGCGTCGGCCAGCCGCGCGGCGAGCCCGGCGGCGCGTCGGGCCAGGTCGGCGTGGGTGAGCGTCCCGTCCTCGGCGATCACCGCGGGGGCGTCCGGCGTGGTGGCGGCCTGCGCGGCGATCCAGCCGGTGAGCGTGGTGGGCGGGGCGGCGTGCGCGGTGTCGGGGTGGCGCGGCGGGGCGTCGCGCAGCGGGATCGTCGCCACGGGGGCGTCGAGATCGGCGGCGAGGAGGTCGAGGGTGCGGTGCAGCTGGGCGACGACCAGCTCGGCGGCCGCGGCGTCCACGCGCGTCGGGTCGTGCTTGATCGTCAGGTCGAGACGCGGGCCGACGGCCGCGATGAGCGCCACGGGGTAGTGCACGGCGTCGACGACGTCGATCGCCTCGACCCCGTCCGGCTGCGGGTAGTTCTCCACGACCACGAGCGAGTCGAACAGCTCCCCGTGCCCCAGCTCCCGCTGGAGCGCCGCGAGGGCGACGCCGTCGTGGTCGAGCAGCTCGGTGCGGTGGGCCTGCAGCGCGGCGAGGACGTCGCCGACCGGCTCGCCCGGCGCCCACCGCAGGCGGACCGGAACCGTGTTGATGAACAGGCCGACCGCGTCCTCGACGCCGGGCAGCACGCCGTCGCGACCGGACACGGTGCTGCCGACGACGACGTCGCGGCGGCCGGTGAGGCGCCCGACCATGAGCGCCCAGGCGCCGTGCAGCACGGTGCCGAGGGTCAGGCCGCGGCGCCGGGCCGCGGCGACCAGCCGGCCGGTGGTCTCCTCGTCGACCCCGAGGTGGCTCTGGTGGTGGCGGGGGGCGCGCGCGGGGGCGGGGTCGGTCGCGGCGTCCGGGGCCAGGGCCTCGAGCAGCCGCGTGGGCTCGTCGAGGCCGGCGAGCGTCTCGCGCCAGGCGGCGAGGTCGGCGTCCTGGTCGGGCAGGCGGGCGTAGCGGGCGCGGTGGGTGGCGAGGTCGGAGTCGGGGGTGATGTCGGGAGTGGCCTCGCCGGTGTCGGCCAGCAGCTCCCGCACGACCACGGCGACCGACCAGCCGTCGAGCACGATGTGCTCGAAGGTCAGCACGAGCGCGGCGGCGTCGTCCCCGGTGTGCACGAGGGCCGCGCGGATCAGCGGCGGGCGGGCGAGGTCGAAGCGCTCGGCGCGCTCGGCCACGACGACGTCGTCGAGGGCGTTCTCGGGGGCCGGGGTGTCGAGGTCGCGCAGGTCGACCTCGCGCCAGGGCAGCTCGACGGACGCGGCGATCGCCTGGACGACGCGGCCGTCGGCGCGCTGCGCGAAGCCGGCGCGCAGCTGGGGGTGGCGTTCGAGGAGCCGCCCGGCCGCCGCCCGCCACGCGCCGGCGTCGACCGGGCCGCGCAGCCGCACGACCTCCTGGACGGTGTAGACGTCCGAGAGCGCCGCGTGGACGAAGAAGCCCTCCTGCAGCGCGGAGACCGGCCAGACCTCGCTCGCATCGCCCAGCGCCGCCCGCGCCGCGGCGTCCAGCTCGACCGCGACACCGTCCTGCACGGTGTCGTCGCGCGCCGTCGCGACCTCCGCCAGCCCGGCCACGGTCCGGTGCGTGAAGATCTGCCGCGGCGTGATCACGAGCCCGACCGCCCGCGCCCGCGCGACCAGCGAGACCGAGAGGATCGAGTCGCCGCCGACGGCGAAGAAGTCGTCGTGCACGCCGATGCCCGGCAGCCCGAGCAGGTCGGCGAACACCGGCGCGAGGAGCTCCTCGCGGGGCGTGCGCGGCGCGGTGCCCTCGACCTCGGCGGCGAGGTCGGGCGCCGGGAGCGCGGCGCGGTCGAGCTTGCCGCTGGGCAGTGTCGGCAGCTCCGGGACGGCGACGACCGCCGCCGGCACCAGGTGCTCGGGCAGCCGGTCGCGCAGGTGCTCGCGCACCCCGGAGGTCAGGGCGCCGACGTCGCGGAACGGCGCGGGGCTCGTCGTGCCGGTGGGCCCCCCGCCGCGGAAGACCGGGCCGGCGTCGCCGTAGAGGACCTCGAAGCGCGTCGGGTCCTCGGGGTCCCAGGTCGCCCGGGCCGGGCGGTCGGTGGCGAGCGCGAGGAGGTTCTCGGGATCGGCGGCGGGCACGGCGGGCGGCTCGGTCCCGTCGACCCGCGCGAGCGCCTCCAGGTCGGGGGTCAGCCGCGCGTTCGGGACGCCGACCACGCGCAGGTCCGGCGACGCAGCCAGCGCCTCCCGCACCGCCTCGACCGACCCGCTCCACCTCACCGTACGTGCGTGATCTTCTGAGCTATAGCTGTGAAGATCACGCACGTAGAGGGTCGCGTGGTAGCGGTAGCGGGAGAGCTCGTCGTGGAACGGGGTGCGCTCGAGCTCCACGTCCGTGGCGAGCCCGAGCTCGTCGGCGACCTCGCGGAAGAAGTCGGGGTGCACGAGCAGCTCGGGCTCCCACGCCACCGAGCCGTCGACCGCGCGGCGCAGCGCCACCGGGTCCGCGCCCGGGTCCCGGGCCGTCTCGACGCCCGCGCGCAGCGTGCGCAGCAGGCCAGCGTGCCGGACGTCGCCGACGAGGATCGCGCCGCCGGGCGCCAGCAGCCCGGCCGCGTCGCGCAGGACCGCGCGCAGGTAGTCGCCGTCGGGGAAGTACTGGGCCACCGAGTTCACGACGACCGCGTCGAACGGGCCGCCGTCGACCCCGCCGACCTCGTGCGCCGGCCGGGTCTCGAGGACCACGCGCTCGCGCAGCATGTCGGAGGCCTCGACCCGGCGCTGCAGCGCGGCGATCCCCTCGGCGGACAGGTCGATGCCGACGTAGTGCTCGACCTCCGGCGCGACCTCGGTGAGCAGCAGCCCGCTGCCGACGCCGACCTCCAGCACGCGGCGCCCGGCGGGCAGCGCGCGGATCCGGTCGACGACGCCGTCGCGCCACACGCGCATGTGCTCGCGCGGGATGTCGGTGCCGTCGTAGGTCGAGTTCCACCCGGCGAAGCCGTCGTCGAAGAGCGCGGCGTCCTCGTCGGCGGCCGTGTAGAGGACCTCGTGGAGCTCCTTCCAGTCGGCGACGCGATCGTCGCCGACGGACTCCAGCGCCGGCACCACGTAGCCCACCAGCCCCCGCCCGGCGGGCAGGTCGTCGCGCACGACCGCCGCCGCCTGCGCCACGCCGGGGTGGCCGCGCAGCTCCGACTCGACCTCGCCGGGCTCGACGCGGAAGCCCCGGATCTGCACCTGGTCGTCGGTGCGCCCGAGGAAGTCGAGGACGCCGGCGACACCGCCGTGGCGCACGACGAGGTCGCCGGTGCGGTAGAGCCGCTCGCCGGGCCCGCCGTACGGGTCGGCGACGAAGCGCTCGGCGGACAGGCCCGGGCGGCCGAGGTAGCCGCGCGCGAGACCGGGGCCGCCGAGGTAGAGCTCGCCCGGCACCCCGTCGGCGACCGGCGCGAGCTCGGCGTCGAGGACCCGGGCGGTGGTCAGCGGGTCGGGCACGCCGATCGGGACCGAGGCGCCGTCGAGGGTGTCGGGGTGGGCCTCGCCGAGCGTCGAGTTCACGGTGGCCTCGGTGGGCCCGTACGCGTTGAACATGCGGTGGTCGCGCCCCCACCGCGCCACCAGCTCCGGGGCCACGCGCTCGGTCCCGGCGAGCAGCACGCCCGGCGGCAGCGTGACGTCGTCGGGCATCGCCGCGAGCAGCACCGGCGGCAGGATCATGACGGAGACGTCGTGGGCGTGCAGGTACTCCGCGAGCTCCGGGACCGGCGCCCGCAGCTCGCTCGGCACGATCACCAGCCGCCCGCCGGAGAGCAGCGACTGGCACAGCTCCCAGAACGCGACGTCGAAGCTCGGCGAGGCGAAGGCGAGGACGCGGTCGTCGGGGCCGACGCCGAGGCGCTCGGTCTGGGTGGCGACGAGCTTGTCGACGCCGCCGTGGGTGACGAGCACGCCCTTGGGACGTCCTGTCGAGCCCGACGTGTAGATCACGTAGGCGAGCGAGGCGACGTCGACGCTCGGGTCGAGCGGCGCGGGTGTCGCCGCGTCGAGGTCGAGCTCCTCGAGCAGGACCGCGCGCTCGGCCCACTCCGGCGGGAGGTCGCCGCGCAGCTCGCCCGTCGTCAGGAGCACGGCGGGCGCCGCGTCGTCGAGGACGAGCCGGACCCGTTCCTCGGGCTGGTCCGGGTCGACCGGCAGGTACGCCGCGCCCGCGCAGAGCACCGCGACCTGGGCCACGACCTGGTCGATCGAGCGCGGCAGGGCGAGCCCGACCAGGCGCTCCGGCCCGGCGCCGTGCCCGGCGAGCAGGGCTGCGAGCCGGGCGGCCCGGTCGGCCAGCGCGGCGTAGGTCAGCGACGCGTCGCCCAGCTCGACGGCGACCGCGTCGCCCCGGGCGGCGACCTGCTCGGCGAACCGGTCCGGCCAGGTCCGGCCCCCCACGACCGTCGAGGAACGGACGGAGAGGGTGCTCACGACCCCACCGGCGCGGCCGGCACGGTGCGCACCGCGGTGATCCCCGCGGGACGGCGGAGCTCCAGCGACGCCAGGATCTCGCCGGCCCGCACCGCCGTCGTGGAGAGCAGCGTCGAGCTGATGCCGTGGGTGTGCTCGGTGGGTCCCTGCAGGTAGACGCCCGCGCGCAGCGGCGCGGTCGTGGTGATGCGGTAGTCGCGCTCGACGAGCAGCTCGCCGTCGTCGCCGCGGCGGCACCAGCCGCCGACGTCGCCGAGCATCGAGGTCGGGTCGATCGGGCGGTAGCCGGTCGCGTAGACGACGACGTCGCTGCTCACCGTCTCCCGCTCACCGGTCGGCAGGAACTCGATGTCGACGTCGATGTCGTCCCCGGCGTCCCGCATGCCCGCGACCCGGCTCGCGCCGTGGACGTGCAGCCGCTGCGTGCCGGCGACCTTCTCCTGGTACGCGAGCCGGTAGAGCGACTGGATGAGCTCCGGGTCGACCACCGAGTAGTTCGTGTTCGCGTGGTAGTCCATGAGCATCTGCTTGACGTCGCCCGGCGCCTCGTAGAAGTGGTCGACGGCGTCCGGGTCGAAGATCCGGTTGGCGAACGACGTGTCGTCGGCCGGGCTGTAGCCGTACCGCGAGAACACCGAGCGGACCTCGGAGTCCGGGTAGCGGCGGTGCAGGTGCTCGGTGGTCTCCGCCGCGCTCTGGCCCGCGCCGACGACGAGGAAGCGCCGGGGCGCCCCGGACACGCCGGACGGATCGGACGGGTCGGCGTCGACGGCCCGGAGCCGGTGGAGCAGCTCGCTGTTGTGCCAGATGCGCTCGCTGCGCTCGACCCCCGGCGGGAGCCACGGCACCAGCCCGGTCGCGAGGACGAGGTTGCGCGTGCGCACCGTGCGGGTGCCCTCCCCCGTCGCGTCGCGCAGCACGACGTCGAGCTCCTCGACCGACCCGTCCGGACCGGTGACGGGGTGGACCGCGACCGCGCGGGTGCCGTAGGAGACGAGGTGGCGCACGTCGGCGGCGCACCACTCCAGGTAGTCGTGGAACTCCACCCGCGACGGGAACATCGTCTTCGTGTTGATGAAGTCCGCCAGCCGGCCCTGGCCCTGCAGGTAGTTCAGGAAAGACCGCGGACTCGTCGGATCCCGCATCGTCACGAGATCCTTGAGGAACGACACCTGCATCGTCGCCCCCTCGAGCAGCATCCCCCGGTGCCACCCGAACGCCGCCTGCTGCTCCACGAAGCCCGCCGCGACGCGCGCGGACTCCGGGGAGCGCTCGTTGTGCTCCTGCACGGCCAGCGCCAGGGCCAGGTTCGACGGCCCGAACCCCACCCCCAGCACGTCCAGGGTCTCCCCTGGCCCCCTCGTCCCGTCGATGTCGGTCATCGCGCGCTCCCCGAGGTGCGTCGGTCGGTGCTGGTCGGTGGAGGACCCGTCAGGCGCCGGGCTGGCTGTAGACCCGGGCGAGCTCCGGGGTGATCTGGTCGATGAGGTACGGCAGGCTCAGCGGGCTCGAGAAGCCCAGCGCCCCGGCCACCGGCGAGGACTCCTCGCCGAGGAACGCCACGCGGTTCGCCCGCGTCGCGCCGAGGTTCGCGAACACCGGGTTGGCCAGCGCGGTCGCCGGCGGGACGCCGACGACGGCGATGCCCTGTGCGTCGAGCTGGCCGATCTGCTCGCTGGAGAGCGTCTGGGTGGTCGGCGGCACGCCCAGCCCGAGGCCGGCGAAGGCCTGGGTCCGCAGGTCGTCCTTGCCGAGCGAGATGAACTCGTTCGACGCCACGAGCGTCACCGACACGTTCTTGCCGGCGAACTGCGGGTTGGCGTCGCGGGCGTCGGTGAACCGGCGCTCGACGTCGGCCACGGCCTGCTCGGCGCGCTCGGGGACGCCGAGGGCGCGGCCGGTGATGCGGGTCTGCTCCTGCCACGGCGCGGCGACGTCCTTGACCGGGTCGGCCAGGGTCGGCGCGATCTGGGAGAGGCGGTCGTAGGTCGCCTGGTCCATGTAGGAGTACAGGCCGATGATGACGTCGGGCTGCAGTGAGGCGATCTTCTCGATGTCGAGCTCGTTGCCGCCGACGACCTCGGGCCGCTGCCCGTTCAGGGCCTGCTGGGCCCAGGGGCGGGTGGAGCTGTCGAAGGCGCCGATCGACTGGCGCACGCCGACGGGGACGACGCCGAGCGCGAGGACGAAGTCGGAGTCGTTGTAGCCGACGGTGACGACGCGGGCCGGCCGGTCCGGGATCGTCGTCTGGCCGTAGGCGTGCGGGATCGTGACGGGGAAGCCGGGCGCGGCGGCACCCTGCGGCGCCTCCTGCTCGCTCGATCCGCACCCGGCGAGCAGCAGGGCGAGGACCGCGGCGAGGGCGGCGGCGAAGCGGACACGGAGGGTCATGCGGGGGCGCTCCGGGGGTCGTGGGTGATCGGGGGGGCGGAGGAGTGGTCAGGCGCCGGGCTGGCTGTAGACCCGCGCGAGCTCCGGGGTGACCTGGTCGATCAGGAAGGGCAGGCTCAGCGGGCTGGTGAAGCCCAGCGCGCCGGCCACGGCCGACGACTCCTCGCCGACGTAGGCGACGCGGTTCTGCGCCACGGCGGGGAGGTTCGCGAACACCGGGTTGGCCAGCGCCGCCTGCGGCGGCACGCCGAGCACGGCGACGCCCTGCGCGTCGAGCTGGCCGAGCTGCTCGCTCGAGAGCGTCGCCGTGGTCGGCTCGACCCCGAGGCCGAGGCCGCTGAAGAACTGGGTGCGCGCGTCGTCCTGGCCGAGCACGTAGAACTCGCCGGAGGTCACCAGCGCGACGTCGACGGACTTGCCGGCGAACTGCGGGTTGGCCGCGCGGGCCTGGGCGAACCGACCCTCGACGTCGCTCACGACCTGGTCGCCGCGCTCCGGCACGCCCAGCGCGCGGGCGGTGATGCGGGTCTGCTCCTGCCACGGCGCCGGGCCGCCGGCGGGGTCGGCGACGGTGGGCGCGATCTGGGAGAGCCGGTCGAAGGTGGCGCGGTCCATGTCGGAGTACACGCCGAGGACGAGGTCGGGCGCCAGCGAGGCGACCTTCTCGATGTCGATCTCGTTGCCGCCGACCTGCTGGGGCTGCTGCCCGTCCAGCGCCTGCTGCGCCCAGGGGCGGGTGGTCTCGTCGAAGGCGCCGATGAAGTCGCGCACGCCGACCGGGACGGTGCCGAGCGCGAGCGCGTAGTCGACGTCGTTGTAGCCGACGGTCACGACGCGGGCCGGGCGGTCCGGGATCGTCGTCTGCCCGTACGCGTGGTCGACGGTGACCGGGAAGCCGGGCGCCGCGGCGCCCGGCGCCGGCTCGTCGCTCCCGGAGCCGCACCCGGCCAGCAGGACGGCGAGGACCGCGGCGAGCGCGGCGACCAGGCGGACGCGGAGGGTCATGCGGAGGCGCTCCCGGGATCGACGGTGATCGGTCGGTGGCGGTCGGTGACCGCTTCGGCAGGGTAGGCTTGCCTAACTCAGCGAATCGGTCAATTGGGAGCGGCGTCCGTCACGCGAGGTTTGCCCCCGCGCCCGATGGGCACCACCATCGGCGTGCCCGCGACCGGGTCCGGCACCACGCGGGCCTCGAGCCCGAAGACGTCGCGCAGCGTCGCCTCGGTGAGCACCTCGTGCGGCGTGCCGGCCACGGCGATCTCGCCGTCGTGCATGGCGACCAGCCGCTCGGCGTAGCGCGCGGCGAGGTTGAGGTCGTGCAGCACCATGACGACCGTCCGGCCGCGCTCCCGGTTGAGGCGCTCGACGAGCTCGAGCACGTCGACCTGGTGGGCGAGGTCGAGGAACGTCGTCGGCTCGTCGAGCAGCAGCACGTCGGTGCCCTGGGCGAGCGCCATCGAGATCCACACGCGCTGGCGCTGGCCGCCGGAGAGCGTGTCGATGGTGCGCTCGGCGAAGCCCGCCATGCCGGTCCAGTCGAGGGCCTCGGCGACGGCCTCCTCGTCGTCGGCCGACCACTGGCGGAACCAGCGCTGGTGGGGGTGGCGGCCGCGCGCGACGAGGTCGGCGACCGTGATGCCCTCCGGCGCGGTGGGGTCCTGCGGCAGCACGCCGAGCACGGTCGCGATCTCGCGGGACGGCACGGCGTCGAGACGGCGGCCGTCGAGCAGCACGTGCCCGTGCTTCGGGGTCAGCAGGCGCGCCATCGTGCGCAGCAGCGTCGACTTGCCGCACCCGTTGGGGCCGATGACGGCGGTGACGGAGCCGTCGACGACGTCGAGGTCGAGCCCGTCGGGCCCCCCGACGACGATCGACTCGCCGTAGCCGACGCGCACGCCCTCGGCGCGCAGGCGGACGGCGGCGGCCGTCTCGGGACTGCTGATGAGGTCCTCGGTCTCGGCGCTCACGCGGAGTCCTTCCTCGTGCGGCGGACGAGCAGGTAGAGCAGGTAGGGCGCGCCCAGGACGACGGTGACGACGCCGACCGGGACCTCGCCGCCGAGCGCGACACGGGCCAGCAGGTCGGCGGCCACGACGAGCAGGGCGCCCGCCAGCGCGGAGGCGAGCAGGGGTGGTCGCGAGCCGCCGGTGAGGCGCACCGACACCTGGGGGACGACGAGGGCGACGAAGCGGATCGGCCCGGCGGCCGCGGTGGCCGAGGCGGCGAGGACGACCGCGAGGCCGAGGAGCATCACGCGCGAGCGGTCGACCCGCTCCCCCAGCCCGCGTGCGGCGTCGTCGCCGAGGTCGAGGGCGTCGAGGCGGAAGGCCAGCGCGATCGCGATCGGCAGCACGACCACGAGCACGACCGCGATCGGGACGACGTGCTCCCAGCCGCGGGCGTTGAGCGACCCGCGCAGCCAGATGAGCGCGAGGCTCGCCTGCTGGACGTTCGCGATGACGAGCAGCCACGACGTCACCGAGACCAGCGCGACGCTGATCGCGAGGCCGATGAGGATGAAACGGAACGCGTCGAGGCCCTGCCGGAAGGCCAGCACGACGACCAGGCCGGCCGCGAGGAGCCCGCCGATCAGCGCCGCGATCGGCAGGCCCACGGCGGCGAGCAGCCCGACCGCGGTGCCGCCGCTGCCGGCGAGCACGATCACCAGCAGCGCGGCGACCCCGGCGCCGTCGGTGACGCCGAGGACGTCCGGGCTGGTCAGCGGGTTGCGGGCGACGCCCTGGGTGAGCGCGCCGGCCACGCCGAGGGCGGCGCCGACCAGCGCGCCGCACAGCACGCGCGGGAGCCGGAGCTGGGTGATGACGAAGGTCTCGCCCCGGCTGCCGCCGCCGGCGAGCACGCGCAGGACGTCGGGGACGGCGATCGAGTACTCGCCGCGCCCGATGCTCACCGCGGCGACCAGGACGAGCAGGATCGCCGCGCCGAGGACGACGCTCGCGGTGCGCGGGCGCCACACCGCCGACACCGGGCCGAGCCGCAGCGGGCGGCGGCCGGCGACCTCGGTGGGCTTCTCCGTCGTCGTCACAGCCGCACCATCCGGCGCCGGCGGACCATGGCGATGAAGAACGGCGCCCCGACGATCCCGAGGACGATGCCGACCGCGAGCTCGCCGGGGCGGACCACGACGCGCCCGACGACGTCGGCGGCGAGCACGAACACGGCCCCGACGATCGCGGCGAGCGGGATCAGCCGCCCGTGGGCGGGGCCGACGAGCGAGCGCACGATGTGCGGGGCGACGAGGCCGACGAACCCGATCGGCCCGCTGACCGCCACCGCCGCCCCGGTCAGCAGGGTCACGCCGGTGAGGCCGACGACCCGGGCCCGCGTGATGTTCTGCCCGAGGCCGCGGGCGCTGTCCTCGCCGAGCGCGAGGACGTCGAGCGCGCGGGAGTTCGCGGCGGCCAGGACCAGCCCGAGCACCATGAACGGGAGCACCTGCAGGGTCAGGTCGGCGCCGCGGTCGTCGAGCGCGCCGGCCGCCCAGAAGCGGTAGGCGTCGAGCGACGGGCCGTCGCCCAGCACCATCGCCGACGTGATCGCGAGCAGCAGCTCCGAGACCGCGAGGCCGGCGAGCGCCAGGGTCACCGGCGTCGGGCCGCCCCGGCTCGCCGCGCCGAGCGTGAACACGAGCAGGGCGGCGAGTGCGGCCCCGGCGAACGCGAACCAGATGTAGCCGTAGACGCCGGTGACGCCGAGCACGGTCGTCGAGAGCACGACGAAGAACGCCGCGCCGCCGCTGATGCCGAGCAGGCCCGGGTCGGCGAGCGGGTTGCGCGTGTGGCCCTGCATGAGCACGCCGGCGACGCCGAGCGAGGCGCCGACCACGGCGCCGAGCAGGGTGCGGGGCAGGCGCAGGTCGCGGACGACGATGTCGGTGGGCGAGCCGGTCGGCGAGAACAGGGCGTGCCACACCTCGGCCGGCGTCGTCGGGGCCGCGCCGACCGCGACGCTGAGGACCACGACCACCGCCAGCGCGCCGAGCCCCAGCAGCACCGCCAGCACCGGGCGGTTACGCCGCCGCACGGGGGGCCGGGACAGGAGTGGCCGGCCCACGGTCGTCGATGCCACCGTGCGTGCCCTTCCGTCGACTCCGTGTGTGCTTAGGCGAACCTAACAGCTCACGTCGGGTGCTCGCCCGACGGCGGAGGGCCCGGGACGAACCGCCCATCCGGTGTGCGAGCGATGCGGCATCGCTGGCGATGAAGGCCAGGATCGCCACATCCTCGCCGGCGCGACACGCCGGGAGCTGCCCGAGGCACGGGGTGTCTCAGCCTGGCGGCCACGCTCGCGCTCAACGCCAGGATCGCCACCGGCTCGATGGCGCGACACGCCGGGGAACGGACCGCTACCGACGCGCCGCCGTGCACCACAGGCCCCGCGCCCCCGGCTCGTGCTGGACGACCTCGAGCCCCGCCGCGGCGAGCCGGTCGCGGATGCCCGCCGGCGCCAGACGCAACTTCGGGTAGCTGCTCACGTCCATCACCCAGCCGCCGTCGGTCCGGGTGTGGACGACGTCGTGGACCTCCACCACGTCCGGCCGCACGACGTCGAGGAAGCACGTCATGATCTTGTCGTCGGTGCTCCGGACGGGGATGAACCGCTCGGTGCCGCGCAGGTCGCCGGCGAGGTCGCGGTAGGTGAGCACGACCGTCCCGCCGGGTCGCAGCGCGCGGGCGGCCCCGGCGACGAGGGTCTCGACCTCCTGGGCCGACGCGAGGTGCAGCAGCGTGTCGCCCATGCACACGATCACCGCCACGGAGTCCGGCTCCAGCTCCGCGAGGGCCGTGACGGCGTCGGTCTCCCGGGTCCGCACGGCGGGCCGGTCCGCGGCGTGGTCGCGCAGTTCGGCGAGCAGCGTGGGGTCGGGGTCGACGGCGAGGACGGTGTCGAAGCCGAGGTCGGCGAGGGCGAGGGTCTGCGCGCCCGATCCGCAGCCGAGGTCCATGGCGACGCCGCTCTCGCCGTCACGAGGCGGGAGGACGCCCGCGAGCAGATCCTGCTGGCCCTCGGCGGCCCGTTCGATGTCGCCGCCCAGCATCGAGGTGTAGTGCGCGGCGAGGAGCCGCTCGTAGTGGCCGGTCACCCGGCTGCCTTCGGTGGAGGTCGTCATGCCTCCACGGTCGTGACCGGGGCACGCTCGTCACCAGTCCGGGAATCGGACTGGTCGGCGAGCCGGGCGATGGTCGCGTGCCACGGCGTCGCCGGGTCGAACCAGCCCGGGAACTCCGTCGCGATCGACCGCGGCCCCGCGATCGTGATCGTGCCCGCGGCGAGCGCCTCGGCGAACCGGCGCCGCCCGAGGAACCACCGCTGCAGCTCGGCGGTGTCGCCGGTGACGACGACGTCGACCTCGTGGCCCGGATCGTGGTCGCAGGCCGTGGACCCCGCGGCCTCGAGCAGCAGCCACTGCCGCGCGTCGGGCCGCCGGCACCGCAACTCGACGACCGTACGGTCCGGCGGCAGCCGCGTGGCCCGGACCTTCTCGGACATCCGGAACGCCAGCATCCCCGGGTCGAGCTGCTCCGGCGCCGGGTCGCCGAACAGGCGGCGCACCGACCACTCCCCCAGCGCCATCAGCACCGGCTCGAGGTCCCGGCCCGCCTCGGTGAGGCGGTACTCCACGGTGCGCCCGCTGCCGTGCGCCGTGGGCGTGACGACGCCGGCGCGCTCCAGGCGCCGGAGCCGCTCGGCGAGCATCGAGCGCGAGCAGCGCGGCAGGCAGCGGTGCAGGTCGTTGAACCCGCGGGCCGGCCCCATGAGGTCGCGGATGATCAGCAGGTTCCACCGCTCGGCGACGATCTCGGCCGCAGTCTCGATGGGGCAGTACTGCGTCAGCACCCCGTCAGGATCGCGCCGTCCGACCCTCCTGACCAGGGCCGCAGCGCACGACGGGCCGGCCCCCGACCGCAGGGACCGGCCCGTCGTCACCCGAGCTCGTCAGAGCACGTCGATGCTGTTGCCGCTGAGGTTGTTGCTGAGGATCTCGCTGCAGGTGACGTTCGCGATGTTGCCGGCGATCGGGCTCTGCCCGACCAGGTTGCCCAGCCCCGAGTCGCCGGTGATCTCCGAGGCGGCCGAGGCGTTGCCGCCGTTGATGTTGCAGTCGTCGTCCGAGCTCACCGAGCTCGACTCGTGGTGGTCCGAGTCCTCGTGGCACTCGCTCGCCGACGCGAACGGCGCGGCGACCAGGAGGCCGGCGGCGACGCCCACGGCGACGGTGCCCAGCTTCTTGAACATGTGAACTCCTCGCGTAGCAGTCAGGGGAGCGGACGCCCCGGACGCACTCCCCCCGCGGCGACCCGTCGCCCTCGTGCGCGCCACGGACGCGCACGGTGATGACAGTCACCCAACGAGGCGATCACGGCGGAGTGACGGTGCGCATTTCAGGTATCACTCGTGGTGACAAGCCGCTGTTCGCACCGACCGACGTCGTACGTCGATGATCTCTTCGGCGGTACGCGTGACCAGCCGAAAGGTGCAACTGCGCGGGCTGCGCCCGCCGAGCACCGGAACAGAAGCGACCACGATGCGTGAACACCTTGTGGGAGCCGGGTAGAACGTCGGGGTCCACGCACACCCGACGACGAGGAACCCATGACCCACGCCCCCCTGCCGCTGACCGGCGAGCGCACGGTGCCCGGGCTCGACGTCGAGAACTACTGGTTCCGGCGCCACGAGGCCGTCTACCGGGCGCTGGTGCCGTCGTGCGCCGGTGCGGTGGTCGTCGACGCCGGGGTCGGCGAGGGCTACGGGGCCGCGCTGCTCGCGACGGAAGCGCTGCGGGTGCTGGCGCTCGAGCTCGACCCGGCCGTCGCGGCGCACGTCGGCGGGCGGTACCCGGAGATCGGTGTGGCCCGCGCCGATCTCCAGTCGCTCCCGGTCGCCGACGGGACCGTCGACGCCGTCGTGACCCTGCAGGTGATCGAGCACCTGTGGGACCAGCCCGGCTTCCTCGCCGAGTGCGCGCGCGTGCTGCGCCCGGGCGGGCGGCTGCACTGCGCCACGCCCAACCGGCTGACGTTCTCCCCGGGCGCCGGTCCCGACGACCGCCCGCTCAACCCGTTCCACACCCGCGAGCTGACCGGGTCGGAGCTGGCGGCGCTCGTCACCGAGGCCGGAATGCACGTCGACGCGCTGACCGGGCTCCACCACGGCCCGGCGCTGCGGGCGATCGACGCCCGCCACGGCGGGTCGGTGATCGACGCCCAGATCGGGCTGGCGCTGAGCGGTGAGCCGTGGCCGGACGCGCTCGCGGCCGACGTGGCGTCGGTGACCGCCGAGGACTTCGTGCTGCGCGCCGACGACGTCAGCAGCGTCGACGCGTCGCTGGACCTGCTGGTCAGCGCCGTCCGACGGCCGTGAGCACCGGGTCGGCGACCGACTCGGGCAGCGCCTGGCGCATCGCGCCGGCCGCGGCCTCGCTGACCACCACGTCGCCGGTGTCGCCGCCGCCGGAGCAGTGCGTGCCGCCGGCCGTGAGCTCGCCGCCGCCGCCCGTGCACTGGTCGGCCGTCGTCACCGGGACGCCGGGGATCGGCGAGGCGGTCGCGGTGCCGGCGAGCCCGAGGAGGGCGCCGCCCGCGGAGGCGGTGGCCAGTGCGCCGGCGAGGAGTCGCGCCGTGCGGCGGTTCGTCATGCGAAGCCCCTTCCGGGCTCGGGAGTCAACTCCCCGGCCCAACGAGGCGGCGGCGATCACGTGATGCCTCGTCACCGTTCGGGGGACGCGCCCGTGACAGACTCCGGCGCCGGGCGACGACGAGAGGACCGTGCTTGACGACGGAACCGGTGGGCACGTTCTGCCTCGTCCTGCACTCGCACCTGCCGTGGCTGCTGCGCCACGGGGCCTGGCCGGTCGGCGAGGACTGGCTCTACCAGGCCTGGGCGCACTCCTACCTCCCCGTCGTCGAGACCCTCGAGCGCCTGGCCGCCCGCGGGCACCGGGACCTGCTGACGCTCGGCGTCACCCCCGTCCTCGCCGCCCAGCTCGACCACCCCGCCGCCCTGCGCGCGATGCACACCTGGCTCGCCGACTGGCAGCTGCGCGCCCACGAGGCCCACCGCAGCGATCCCGCGCTGGCCACCCGCGAGCACCGCGCGGCCGGCCACGCCCTCGAGGTCTTCGAGCGCGACTGGCGCCACGGCGGCTCCCCGGTCCTGCGCCGGCTGGCCGACGACGACGTCGTGGAGCTGCTCGGCGGGCCCGCGACCCACCCGTTCGCCCCGCTGCTGCCGGGCCGCGTGCGGCGGTTCCTGCTCAATGCCGGGCTGCGCGACGCCGACCTGCGCCTCGGCCGTCGCCCGGCGGGCATCTGGGCGCCCGAGTGCGGCTACACGCCGGGACTCGAGCAGGACTACGCGGCGGCCGGCGTCGAGCGCTTCCTCGTCGACGGGCCCGCGCTGCGCGGCGACACCGCGGCCGCGCACCCCGTCGACGGCACCGACGTCGTCGCGTTCGCGCGCGACCTCGAGGTGACCTACCGCGTGTGGTCGCCGCGCGCCGGCTACCCGGGCGCCGCCGACTACCGCGACTTCCACACCTACGACCACACCACCGGCCTCAAGCCCGCGCGGGTCACCGGGCGCCGGGTCGCCACCGCGGACAAGAAGCCCTACGACCCCGCCCGCGCGGCCGCCGCGGTGGCGCGGGACGCGGCGGACTTCGTGCGGGTGGTCCACGACCGGCTGGCGTCGTTGCGGGCACAGCGGGGACGCCCCGGCCTCGTCGTCAGCGCCTTCGACACCGAGCTGTTCGGGCACTGGTGGCACGAGGGCCCGGCGTGGCTCGAGGCCGTGCTGACCGCGCTGCCGGAGGCCGGGGTGCGGGTGACGACCCTGCGCGGCGCCGTCGAGGCCGGGCACGTCGAGGAGCCGGTGGTGCTGCCGGCGTCGTCGTGGGGGTCGGGCAAGGACTGGCGGGTGTGGGACGGGCTCACCGTCCGCGACCTCGTGGCCGACAACGAGGACGTGGCGCGCCGCCTGCTCGCCGCCGTCGACGGGGCCGCGCCGGGCGCCGGACGCGACGCCACCCTCGACGCGCTGGCGGCGCAGGCGGCGCTGGCGCTCTCCAGCGACTGGGCGTTCATGGTCACCAAGGACTCCGCCGCGCACTACGCCCGGCGCCGCGCGGGCGAGCACCGCGACCGCGTCCGCGAGCTCACCGACCTCCTGCCCGCCGGCCGCCACGCCGAGGCCGCCGCCCGCGCCGCGACCTTCGCCGCGCAGGACGACGTGTTCGGGCGCCTCGACGCCCGGGCGCTGCGGCGTCACCCGACGCGGCGGACGACCCCTACCTACTCGGGAGTAGGGTCGCTCGCCTGATGGATCAGCGTGGCGGCCACGCTGGCGTTCAACGTGAGGAAAGCCGCCACGATCACGGAGGGAGGGCCGCGCGTGCGGGTCCTGATGCTCTCCTGGGAGTACCCGCCCGTGGTCGTCGGCGGGCTCGGGCGCCACGTGCACGCGCTGGCGATCGCCCTCGCGGACGCCGGCCACGACGTCGTCGTCGTCGCCCGCCAGCCCACCGGCACCGACGCGGCGACCCACCCCACGACGCTCGAGCGCCACGACGGGGTCCGCGTCCTGCGCGTCGCCGAGGACCCCCCGCACCTCGAGTTCGTCCGCGACCTCGTCGCCTGGACCCTCGGGCTCGGGCACGCGATGCTGCGCGCCGCCGGGACGCTGCTGCGCGGCTGGAGCCCCGACGTCGTGCACGCCCACGACTGGCTCGTCGCGCACGCCGCGATCACCGTCGCGGACCTGACCGGGGCGCCGCTCGTCGCCACCGTCCACGCCACCGAGGCCGGCCGGCACGGCGGCTGGCTCTCGCAGACGCTGAACCAGCAGGTGCACTCCGTGGAGTGGTGGCTCGCCCGCCGCGCCGACGCCGTCATCACCTGCTCGGAGGCCATGCGCACCGAGGTCTCGGGACTCTTCGACCTCGACCCCGACGACGTCGCCGTCGTCCACAACGGCATCGACCCCGCGAGCTGGCTGCGCACCATCGAGCGATCCGCCGGTCCCCCGACCCTCCTCTACCTCGGACGCCTCGAGTGGGAGAAGGGCGTGCAGGACCTCGTCGCCGCCCTGCCCGCGATCCGCCGCGCCCACCCCGGCACGACGCTTAACGTCGCGGGCACCGGCTCGTGCTCGGACTGGCTCGCCGAGCGCGCCCGGGCCGCCCGGGTCCGGCGGTCGGTCAAGCTGCTCGGCCACGTCGACGACGCCACGCTGCGGGACCTGCTCGCCCGCACCGACGCCGCGGTCCTCCCCAGCCGCTACGAGCCGTTCGGGATCACGGCGCTCGAGGCGGCGGCCGCCGGTGCCCCGCTCGTCGCGTCGCGGGCGGGCGGGCTGGGCGAAGTGGTCGTCGACGGCGTGACGGGGCTGTCGTTCGACCCCGGCGACGTGCCCGGGCTGGCGCGCGCCGTGATCCGCTGCCTCGACGACCCGGCCGCCGCGCGCACCCGCGCCGACGCCGCCCGCGCGCGCCTCGACACCGACTTCGCCTGGCCCGCGATCGCCGACCGGACCGCGGGCGTCTACGCCACCGCCCGCCCCGCTCCCCCGCGCGTCCTGGGCCGCCCGAAGATCCCGACGGGGAACGTCTTCGGCCTCACGTGAGGTCCGACTCCACCGCCTGCCCCGCCGCCAGCGCGGTCTTCCGCGCGATGTCGGCGAGCGCCGCCCGGTCCGCGGCGGCGGCCTCGTAGTCGGCCATCCGGTCGCGGACCACGCGCGCCGGCGCACCGACGGCCACCGCGTGGTCCGGGACGTCCCCCCGCACCACCGCGTGCGCGCCGATCACGCAGCCGCGCCCGATGCGCGCGCCGCGCAGCACCGTCACCTTCGTCCCGATCCACGTCTCCGGCCCGACGCGCACGGGCGTCTTGACGATGCCCTGGTCCTTGATCGGCACGTGCACGTCGGCGTAGCGGTGGTCGAAGTCGCAGACGTAGATCCAGTCCGAGAGCAGCGTCGCCTCGCCGAACTCGATGTCGAGGTAGCAGTTGACCGTGTTCTCGTTGCCGAACACCGACTTGTCCCCGATCCGCAGCGAGCCCTCGTGGCAGCGCAGCCGGGTGTGGTCGCCGATGTGCACGAAGCGGCCGATCTCGAGGCGCCCGAACCCCTCGCGCGCCTCGAGGTGCACGCCCTTGCCGAGGAACACCAGCCCGCGCAGCACGATGTGCGGCTGCCGCGCGCGGACCTTCATCATCCGCCAGTAGCGCACCAGGTAGTACGGCGTCCACGCGCGGTGGCGCACGATCCAGCGCAACGAGGCCCAGGTGAGCAGTCGCGGCTGGCGCGGATCCGACCTCACGGTGACGACCCTACGATCGCCCGATGTCTCGTCATGGTCCGAGGGTGGCCGTCGTCGGCAGCGTCAACCTCGACCTCGTGGCGCGGGTCGAGCGGCTCCCGGGCCCCGGGGAGACGCTGACCGCCCACGGCGTGACCCGCGTGCCCGGCGGCAAGGGCGCCAACCAGGCGCTCGCGGCCGCCCGCCTCGGCGCGCAGGTCCGCCTCCACGCCGCCGTCGGCGACGACCCGCTCGCCGGCGAGGCCCTGACCCTCCTGCGCGCCGGCGGCGTCGACCTGCGCCACATCCGCATCGCCCGCGACGCGCCCACCGGCACCGCGATGATCCAGGTCGACGACGACGGCGAGACCACGATCGTCATCGACGCCGGCGCCAACGCCACGCTCACCGTCGCGCCCGAGGACCTCGACGCCGACGTCGTCCTGACCGTGCTCGAGGTCCCCGACGAGGCGGTCGCGACGGCCATGGCCGCGCCGGGCTTCACCGTCCTCAACGCCGCCCCCGCCCGACCCGTCGCCGGGGACGTGCTCGTGGACGTCGACCTGGTCTGCGTCAACGCCGCCGAGTTCGGGGCGCTCGCCGCGCACGCCGACCTGGACGACCTCGCCGCCGTCGCGATCACCCACGGCGCCGCGGGGGCCGAGCTGCGCCGGCGCGGGCACGTCGTCGCGACCGTGGAGCCGCCGCCCGTCGACGCCGTCGACGGCACCGCCGCCGGGGACGCCTTCACCGCGGCGCTGGCGCTCGCGCTCGCCACCGACCTCGACGACGAGACCGCCCTGCTCCGCGCCTGCCGCGCCGGCGCGCTCGCCGCGACCCGGCCCGGCGCCCAGCCCTCGCTCCCGACCCTCGGGGAGGTCGACGTCCCGTGACGCCGCTGATCGTCGACACCGACCCGGGTGTCGACGACGCCTACGCGATCGCGCTCGCCGCCCGCGCCTCCGAGGTCGAGCTGCGCGCCGTCACCGCCGTGTTCGGCAACGTCGACCTCGCCACCACGACGACCAACGCGCGGCGCCTGCTCGGGATGCTCGGGCGCGGGGACGTCCCGCTGGGCGTCGGCGCCGAGCGGCCGCTGATCCACCCGACGACGCAGCGGGCGGCGGACGTGCACGGTGACGACGGGCTCGGCGGGGTCGCCGAGCGCTTCGGCCCGCTCGGCCCGGAACCGGCGGGACGGGCGCTGGACGTCATCGCGGACGTGCTGTCGGCGGCCACCGAGCCGGTCGTGCTCGCCGCGATCGGCCCGCTGACCGACGTCGCGCTCCTGCTCGCGACCCGCCCGGACCTGGCCGAGCGGATCGGGCGCCTCGTCGTCATGGGCGGCTCGATCGGGATCGGCGGCAACGTCAGCGCCGGCGCCGAGTTCAACGTCTGGTCCGACCCCGAGGCGGCGCGCCGGGTGCTCGTCGAGGAACGGGTGCCGACGACGCTGGTCCCGCTCGACCTCACGCACGTGGTGACGGTCGACCGGGCGTGGCTCTCCGCGCTGGCGGCCTCGGGGCCCGTCGGCGAGGCCCTGGCCGCGACGCGCGACGTCTACGCCCGCGGGGAGGCCCTCGGCGTCGACCGGGTGCCGATCCACGACGCGGTGGCGCTGCTCGAGGCGGTCGCGCCCGGGACGCTGGCGACGGTGCCGCTCGAGCTCGAGGTCGACACCTCGCTCGGCCCGGCGCGGGGCACGGTGCTCGCCGACCGCCGCGGGCGCGCGCCGGGCGGCCGGACCGTCGACGTCGCGGTCCCCGACGGCACCGACGTCGACGGGGTGCGCGCTGCACTGCTCCGCCGCCTGGGCGATCACATGTGATCGCGGCAGGTCGTGGCCTGCGGCAGCGCCTCGAGCCGCTCGTCGTCGATGGCCTTCCCGCACACCGTGCACGTGCCCCAGGTGCCGTCGTCGACGCGGGCGAGGGCGGCGTCGATGTCCCCGATCTGGCGGGCGACGTCGTCGGCCATCCCCCGGTCCTCCATCCGGGTCTCCACCTCGGTGGCGACGTCGGCCTCGCGCCGGCCCCGCAGACCCATGTCCTCGTCGGACGGGTCCGGGTCCTCGGTCGCGACGGAGCGCCCGAGCTCCTGCAGGCGCTCGCGCTCCTCGGTCATCCGGGTCCGAGCCTGCTCCGCATCCATGGGCTACGGGCTGCCCTGTCCGGCCACGGCCTCACACACGTAGGCCTCCGGCCCGGTCGCGAGGCGGGCGAGGACGACGGTGGCCTCGGCGTCGCCGCGCAGCTTGAGGCGGGGCCGCAGGGCGTTCGGGTCGACGTCGAGGCCGCGCACGAGGATCTCGACGCGCCCGACGCCGCGGTCGGCGAGCGTGCGGCGCAGCGTCTTCTCCGTGTACCGGCCGTGCTCGAGCACCCGGAACGCGCGGACGCCGGGCGGCGGGGCGTCGCCGGAGAGGTAGGCGAGGTGCTCGTCGAGGCGCCACAGCCCGTGGCGCGCCCCGTACTGGCGCACCAGGCCGGCCCGGACGATCGCGCCGTCGGGGTCGACGATCCACTCCCCCGTGAGCGCGACGGGGCACGTGTCGTCCTCGGCGTCGGTGACCTCGAACCTGAGGCCGCGGCTGGACAGCACCGTCGCCCGCCGGGACGTCGTCGCGAGGCCCTCCGACCACAGCGCGGCCTCGCGGACCCGGCCGTCGAGGCTGACGAGCTCGACCTCGGCAGCCCAGGGAGCGAGCGTGACGTCGAGGCCCGGCGCCGTCGAGACGACGAGATCGTGGGTGCTTTCCTGACGTTCAGTGCCAGCGTGGCCCCCACGCTGACACACCTCGGCGAGCTGATCGAGGGGCGGGGCGAAGTCGGCCGGGCGCCAGGTGCGGCGGCCGGCGGCGGTCCGGCGGGCGGGGTCGGCGACGAGCACCGTGTCCCGCGACGGCGGCGCCAGGGCGTCGGCGCGGACCAGGGGCACGCCGGGGACGTTGACGCGGGCCATGGCCAGGCGGACCGGGTCGAGGTCGGAGCCGAGGAGACGCCCGGCCACGCCCCGCAAGGCGAAGAGCTCCGCCCCCACCGAGCACGTCACGTCGTGCACGTCGCGGCCCGCGAGCCGCGCCGCGCGGTGCGCCGCGACCGGGGCGGCGGTCGCCTGCTCGGCGGCGTCGGCGGTGAGCAGCCAGCCGTCGGGGACCCGCCCGCGGGCGCGGTCCTGGAGCAGCGCGGTCTCGAGCACCGGCGCGGCGCGGTCGCCGAGCCGCTCGCGCAGCGTCTGCACGGCCCGGAGACGGTCGGCGCGCACGAGAGGAGCCGCCCCCGCGACGGCGTCGCGCCCGGCCGCGGAGGCCAGGTACGCGACGTCGTCGAGGGTGAAGGCGTAGGGCACTACACGCGGACGGGATCCGGGGGCCGCACGCCCGTGACCAGCGCGTTGTAGAACAGCGAGCGCGGGACGACACGGCTCAGCACGCGCGAGTCCACCCAGGACAGCCGCTGCCACGCGCGGTAGGCGAACATCGCCCAGCCCATGCCGAGGCGCTCCGGCGGTACGGCGGCCTCGAAGGTGCGCACCGGCCACCCGAACACGGCCGCGGTGAGCTCCTCGGTGACGACGCGGACGTCGACCGCACCGGCGGCGTGGGCGAAGCGCTCGAGGCGGTCGGGGTCGAAGACGTGCTGGTCGACCACCGACTCGAGCGCCGCCGCCCGCGAGGACTCGTCCAGCTCGACCTGCGGGCGCAGCCACGACGCCGGCGCGAACCGGGTCGTCGCCCACCACGTCGCCTGGCCGAGCTTGCGCGCGTAGAGGTCGCCGAGGCGCGTCGGCTCGCCCGCGAAGACGAACCGCCCGCCGGGCTTGAGCACCCGGAGGATCTCGCGGAACGCGGTGTCGAGGTCCGGGATGTGGTGCAGCACGGCGTGCCCGACCACCAGGTCGACCGACGCGTCGGGCACCGGGATCGTCTCGGCGTCGGCCACCCGGCCCTCGACGTCGAGGCCGAGGTTCGCCGCGTTGCGCGTCGCCACCGCGACCATCCCCGGCGAGAGGTCGGTGACCGTGCCGCGCCGCGCGATCCCGCCCTGCATGAGGTTGAGCAGGAAGAACCCGGTGCCGCAGCCCAGCTCGAGGGCGTGGTCGTAGGTCTCGGAGCCCGGGTTGACGGCACGGAACCGGTCCACCGCAAACGTCGTGCAGCGCTCGTCGAACGAGATCGACCACTTCTCGTCGTAGGAGTCGGACTCCCAGTCGTGGTAGAGGACGTTGGCGAGCTTGGGGTCGTCGCGCGCCGCGTCGACCTCCGCCTGGGTCGGGCTCACCGGCCGAGGAACGTGGCCTTGCCCGGCCCGTTCTCGACGAACGACCGCATGCCGATCGTCTGGTCCTCGGTGCCGAACAGCGCCGCGAACAGCTCCGACTCGACGGCGAGCCCGTCGCGCAGGTCGATCTCGAGCCCGCGGTCGATCGCGTTCTTGGCCGCGGCGAGCGCGCGGGTGGGCCCGGTGGCGAACTGGGTCGCCCAGGCATGGGCGCGGGTGTAGACCTCGTCCGGCGCCACGACCTCGTCCACCAGGCCCATCTCCAGGGCCTCGGGGGCCTTGACGAAGCGGCCGGTGAAGATCACGTCCTTGGCCTTCGCCGGCCCGACGAGGCGCGCGAGGCGCTGCGTCCCGCCGCCGCCGGGGATGATCCCGAGCAGGATCTCCGGCTGGCCGACCGTCGCGTTGTCGCCGGCGATGCGGCGGTCGCACGACAGCGCGACCTCGAAGCCGCCGCCGAGCGCGTAGCCGGTGATCGCGGCCACCGTCGGCTTCGGGATCTCCGAGACCGCCCCGAAGCCGCGCGAGAGCTGGTGGGTCCGCTCGGCCATCTCGGAGTAGGTCATGTCGGCCATCTCCTTGACGTCCGCGCCGGCCGCGAGCGTCTTCTCGCCGCCGTACACGACGACCGCGCGCACGTCGTTGCGGCTGGTCGCCTCCGCGGCGACCTCCACCAGCTCGTCCTGCACCTGGCGGTTGATCGCGTTCATCGGGGGGCGGTCCAGGCGGATGGTGCCCACGCCGCCGTCCACCTCGAGCCGCACGAACTCCGTCACCGACGAGCCTCCTCAGGTCTGGTCATGGCGCGCCGGACCCTATCTCCGGAACGCGGTGAAGCGCCGCCGCCTGCTCGTGAGCTCGAGCGGCTGGTCGAAGGTCGCCGACAGGTTCTCCGACGTCATCACGTCGTCGAGCAGGCCCTGGGCGACCACCCGTCCCTCGCGCAGCAGCATCGCGTGGCTGCAGTTCGGCGGGATCTCCTCGACGTGGTGGGTGACCATCACGGTCGCCGGGCCGTCCGGGTCGGCGGCCAGCTCGGAGAGCAGCTCGACGAGGTCCTCGCGGGCACCGAGGTCCAGCCCCGCGGCCGGCTCGTCGAGCAGCAGCAGCTCGGGGTCGGTCATCAGGGCCCGCGCCAGCAGCACCCGCTGGCGCTCGCCGGTGGACAGCGTCCCGTAGTGCCGCCCGGACAGCGGGGCGACGCCCATCATCTCCATGAGCCCGGCCGCGCGGCGGTCGTCGGTCTCGTCGTAGCGCTCGCGCCAGGTGCCGAGCACGCCCCACCCGGCGCTGCGCACCACGTCGAACGCGGTCTCGTCGGGCGGCACGCGCCCGGCGAGGCTCGCCGAGGCGAGACCGATGCGTGGGCGCAGCTCGAAGACGTCGACGCGGCCGAGGCGCTCGCCCAGCAGTTCGACGGTGCCCGTCGTGGGGTGCATCTCGGCGGCGGCGAGCTTGAGCAGCGTGGTCTTCCCCGCGCCGTTCGGTCCGAGGATCACCCAGCGCTCGTCGAGCTCGACGGTCCAGTCCAGGTCGGCGAGCAGGTCGGAGCCGCTGCGGCGCACGCCGACACCGCCGATGCGGATCACGGTGTCGGGGTCGGCCGTGCGGGGATCCGGCTGCATCACGGCCGCCATCCTGACGGATCACAGTCCCCGACGGGCGACGGCCCGCCCCGCGATCGGGCACGATCTCGCTCCGATGCCCACCACCGCTCCCCGCCCCGGCTCCCATCTCGACGGCGACGTGCTGCACGTCACCGTCCCGGCCGCGCCGAGCGCCGAGGCGGTGGAGCTGTGCCTGCCCGGCGAGGGGGGCGAACGCCGGATCGAGCTGCGCCGCTCGGGCGACCGGTGGACCGGGGAGGCCGGCGGCGTGAGCGTCGGCGACCCCTACGGGCTGCGCGTGCACGGGCCGTGGGACCCGGCGCGCGGCGTGCGCACCAACCCCGCGAAGCTGCTCGTCGACCCGTGGGCGCGCCGCGTCGAGGGCACCGTCACCTCGCTGGAGGCCGCGCGCCCGTTCTCCGGCACCGACCCGTTCTCGACCCGGCCCGGCGACCGCGACTCCGCGGGCTCCGTGCCGCACGGGATCGTCACCGCGGACCTCGAGCCCGCCACGACGGCCCGCCCGGCCGTGCCGTGGGCGGACACGGTGATCTACGAGACCCACGTCCGCGACCTCACCAAGCTGCACCCCGCGGTGCCCGAGGAGCTGCGCGGGACCTACGCCGGCGTCGCCCACCCCGCCGTCGTCGACCACCTCGTCGCGCTCGGGGTGACGACCGTCGAGCTGCTCCCGGTGTTCGCGCACACCTCCGAGCCCTCGCTGCTCACCCGCGGCCGGCGCAACCACTGGGGCTACTCCACGCTGGCCTACCTCGCGCCGCACCCCTGCTACGCGTCGACGCCGGGCCGCGAGGTCGAGGAGTTCCGGGCGATGGTCGCGACGCTGCACGCCGCGGGCCTCGAGGTCGTGCTCGACGTCGTGTTCAACCACACCTGCGAGGGAGGCGCCGACGGCCCGTCGCTGTCGTGGCGCGGCCTCGACGCCGCCGGCTGGTACGCCCTCGACGCGCACGGCCGCGACGTCGACGTCACCGGCTGCGGCAACACCCTCGACGCCGCCTCCCCGCTGGTGCGCGCGCTCGTCCTGGACTCGCTGCGGCACTGGGTGACGACGATGGGCGTCGACGGCTTCCGCTTCGACCTCGCCTCGACCCTCGGCCGGCCCCACGGCGGCGCCTTCGACCCGGCGACGCCGCTGCTCGGCGCGATCACCGACGACCCGGTCCTGTCGCAGGTCAAGCTCATCGCCGAGCCGTGGGACGCGACCGGCGAGGGCTACCAGGTCGGCGGCTTCCCGCCCCCGTGGGCGGAGTGGAACGGGCGCTTCCGCGACGGTGTGCGCGACTTCTGGCGCGGCCACGGCCCGGTCTCGGAGATCGTCACGCGGATCGCGGGGTCGTCGGACCTCTACTGGCCCGCACGCACCCCGGCCGCCTCGGTCAACTTCGTCACCGCGCACGACGGCTTCACCCTCGCCGACCTCGTGTCCTACGAGCGCAAGCACAACGAGGCCAACGGCGAGCAGGGCCGCGACGGCACCGACGACAACCGCTCGGCCAACCACGGTGTCGAGGGGCCCACGGACGACCCGGCGATCCTCGCCCTGCGCGCCCGCCAGGCGCGCAACCTGCTCATGACGCTGCTGCTCTCGGCGGGCACCCCGATGCTGCTCGGCGGCGACGAGCTCGGCCACACGCAGCACGGCAACAACAACGTGTACTGCCTCGACGACGAGACCTCGTGGCGCTCGTGGGAGTCACCGGACCTCGTCGACTTCGTCGGCCGGGCCCTGTCCCTGCGCCGCTCGACCCCGGCCCTGCGGCGCACCGACTTCTTCTACGGCCGCGAGGACACCGACCCCGACGGCGCCGCCCCGGACATCGCGTGGCTGCACCCCGACGGCAGCGAGTTCACCGAGCCCGACTTCCACCACCACGACCCCACCCTGGTCGTGCGCGTCGACGGCGACCCGGCCCTGCTGCTCGTCCTGCACGCCGGCGGGGCGCCCGTGGACGTGCTGCTGCCGGCCGCGTTCGGCGACACCGCCTGGGTGCCGGTGCTCGACCCGGGCACGACCACCGGCGCCCCGCCGACCACCGACCCCCTGCCGGCCGGGACCGTGCTGCCGGTGCCCGCGCACTCGGCGCTGGCGCTGCGAGCGTCCCCCCGGAGCGCATGATCGCGGCTCCGGTGACGAATCCCCGCGAATCTGCGGGGTTCCGTCACCGGGACCACGATCTCGGCGTCTACGCCGGCAGGACGATCCGGCCGAGCTCCGCCGGCGCCGCGAGGAGGTCGTGGCGCGGCAGGACGCGCACCGTGTAGCCCAGCACGCCCGCGTGGGGCAGGGCGACGACGGCCTCGAAGCGGTGCGAGCCGTCGTGGCCCGCCCCGATCGGGGACATCTCCTGCACGACGGGCTCCGAGAGCTCGTCGGCGTCGTCCGCCCGGCCGACGACCGCCTGCACGAGGACCTCCTCGGGCGCGAGGCCGCCGAGCACGACCTCGGCCCGCACGGTCATCGGCGCGCCGAGCACCGGGGTGTCCGCGCCGCCGGAGGCGTCGACCTCCGCCACGGCCACCGACGACCAGGCGGCGTCGAGGCGCGCCCGGTAGCCCGCGAGCTCCCTGGCGCCCGCGAACCCGTTCGCGAGCACGCGCGCCGCCGACCGGGCCGCCGGGGCGTACCACTGCTCGACGTAGTCGGTGACCATCCGCGTCGCCTGCACCTTCGGCGACAGGGTCGCGAGCGTGTGCCGCACGAGCGAGGTCCAGCGGTCGGGCACGCCGTCGGCGCCGCGGTCGTAGAACAGCGGGGCGACCGTGGTGCCGAGCAGCTCGTAGAGCGCGTTCGCCTCGATGTCGTCGCGGCGGTCCGGGTCGTCGACGCCGTCGGCGGTCGGGATCGCCCAGCCGTTGCGGCCGTCGTAGAGCTCGTCCCACCAGCCGTCGCGCACCGACAGGTTGAGCCCGCCGTTGAGCGCCGACTTCATGCCCGACGTCCCGCACGCCTCGAGCGGGCGCAGCGGGTTGTTCAGCCAGACGTCGCAGCCCCAGTAGAGGTAGCGCGCCATCGACATGTCGTAGTCGGGCAGGAACGTGATCCGGTGGCGGACCGCGGGGTCGTCGGCGAACCGCACCATCTCCTGGATGAGCCGCTTGCCGGAGTCGTCGGCGGGGTGCGACTTGCCGGCGATCACCAGCTGCACCGGGCGCTCCGGGTCGAGCAGCATCGAGCGCAGGCGCTCCTGGTCGCGCAGCATCAGCGTCAGCCGCTTGTAGGTCGGCACGCGGCGGGCGAAGCCGATGGTGAGCACGTCGGGGTCGAAGACGCGCTCGGTCCAGGCCAGCTCGGGCTCCGAGGCGCCGCGCTGCAGCCACGACGCGCGCACCCGCCGGCGGACCTCCTCGACGAGGCGGCGGCGCAGCGTCCCGCGCATCTCCCAGAGCAGCGCGTCGGACACCCCGAACAGCTCCGGGCTGCCCGCGGCCTCGGCGCCCGCGGTGAGCCCGGCGATCTCGCGCGCGGTCCACGTGGGTCCGTGCACGCCGTTGGTCACCGAGCCGATCGGCACCTCCGGGACGTCGAACCCGCCCCACAGGCTCTGGAACATCCCGCGCGAGACCTCGCCGTGCAGCTGCGAGACGCCGTTGGAGCGCTGGGCCAGCCGCAGGCCCATGTGCGCCATGTTGAACATGTCGCCCGCGGGCTCCCGGCCCAGCGAGAGCACCCGGGCGGGCTCGATGCCCGGCAGCATGTCCGCGGTGAAGTAGTACTCGACCAGCCCCACCGGGAAGCGGTCGATGCCCGCGGGCACCGGGGTGTGGGTGGTGAACACGGTGCCCGCGCGGACGGTGGCGAGCGCCTGGTCGAAGTCGAGGCCGGCGTCGTCGACGAGCTCGCGGATGCGCTCGAGGCCCAGGAAGCCCGCGTGGCCCTCGTTGGTGTGGAACACCTCGGGCGCCGGGTGCCCGGTGGAGCGGCAGAAGGCGCGGACGGCGCGCACCCCGCCGATCCCGACGAGGATCTCCTGGCGGATGCGGTGCTCGGCGTCGCCGCCGTAGAGGCGGTCGGTGACCTGGCGCAGGTCGGGGTCGTTGTCCTCGATGTCGGCGTCGAGGAGCAGCAGCGGCACCCGGCCGACCGAGGCCACCCACACCCGCGCCCGCAGCGTGCGGCCCTCGGGCATCGCGACGCCGACGAGCACCGGCGCGCCCGACACGTCCGCGAGCAGGTGCAGCGGCAGGCCCTGCGGGTCGAGCGCCGGGTAGTGCTCCTGCTGCCAGCCGTCGAGCGAGAGCGACTGGCGGAAGTACCCGGATCGATACAGGAGGCCGACGGCGACCAGGGGGACCCCGAGATCGCTCGCCGCCTTGAGGTGGTCGCCGGCGAGGATGCCGAGCCCGCCCGAGTAGTTCGGCAGCACCTCGCTGACGCCGAACTCCATCGAGAAGTAGCCGATCGCCGAGGGGAAGCCCTCCGCGGACCGGGACTGGTACCAGCGCGGCGCGTCCAGGTAGCCCCGGAGGTCCTCCGCGCGCTCCTGCACGCGCCCCACGAACGAGGCGTCCTCGGCGAGCTCGGCCAGCCGCTGGGGACGCACCTCGCCGAGCATCCGGACGGGGTCGCCGGTGGCGCGCCAGGCCGTCTCGTCGATGGTGGCGAAGAGGTCCTGCGTGGGCCCGTGCCACGTCCAGCGCAGGTTCGTGGCCAGCTCCTGGAGGGGCGCGAGAGCGGTCGGGAGCTGGGCGCGGACGGAGAAGCGACGCAGAGCCTTCACGCGCCGGGAGCCTACGGCTCGACCCCCGACGCGCCGTGCCCGCCCACCTTCCCTGGATCGATCCGATGACTACGCTGCGTCGCGTGAGCGCGCTGGGGAGATGGTGGCGGTCCGGACGACGGTCCAAGGAGACCGCGAGCGAGGCGGGGGCGCCCCTCGAGCAGCCCTCGGAGATGCCCACGGAGCCGCGCGACGCGACCGGTGAACAGCCGGCGGTCGGCACCGACGGCGCGAGCGCGCCCCCGTTCGAGGAGAGCTACGGCGGCTACGACGGCCGCCGCGACCCGCACCGCGAGGTCCCCCGCGGCGAGGTCGTCACCGGGCCGTCCTCCGGGTCGTGGCTGCGGCGACGCCGGGGCTGGGGGTCCGCCGACGACGTCGAGGTCGGTCCCCCGCCGCCCCCGGACGCCCGCCCGCACGGGCCGACGACCGGGCCCTTCCCCGTGCCCGGGCGCGCCGCGGGCCCGCCCTCGGGTCCGTTCCCGTCGCCCGGGACGCCGTCGGGCCCGTTCCCGTCGCCCGGGACGCCCGCGGTCGCCGGGCCGTACAGCTCGCCCGACCCCGCGCACCACCCCGCGTCCGGCCCCTTCCCCGCGGCCCCCGACACCCCGTCGCGCGGGTTCCGCGCCGTCGGCGGCGACGCGCCCGACCTCGACGGTCGGCGCGGCCATCCGGCGCCCAGCCTCCCGCCGTGGCGCCGCCCGGCCACCCCGCCGTGGGGCATCGCCACCGGTCGCCCCTCGCCCACCTCCCGCCGCCCGTCCGCATCGAGTCCGCCCGTTGCGGGTAGCGGACCGGACATGAGTTCGTCGCCGGACCGTGGACCCGACCAGCCCTCGGGGCACGCGGTCACCCCGCAGGCGCCGTCCGAGGACCCGGTGTCGGAGACGCCCGCGGCTCCCGAGCCGTCGGCGTCGTCGGAGCCGTCCCCGTCGGAGCCGCGCCGCGAGGACCTCGACGTGCCGCCGGCCTCCGACCCGTCGTGGTTCACGCCGCGCACGCCCTACGCCCCGTTCCCCGAGGGCGCCGGGCGCGGGGAGTCGTCCGGTCCCGCGATGAGCAACCCCGACGACGACCCCGTCACCACCGCCATCCCGCCCACGGACGGCGCGGGCGACACCCCGTCCGGAACCCAGCCCGACGCCGCCGCGGACGACGGCGACCACTCCAGTGGCTGGCGCTCCGCCGCGGCAGGCGCCGCCGGTCTGGGCGTCGCGGGTGCCGCCGCCGGCGCCGCCGGGTTCTTCGGCCGCTCGCGCGACGACGCCGCGACCGGTGCCGACCCCGACGCCGCGAGCACCACCGACAGCAACACCGACAGCAGCACCGACGCCGGCACCCCCGCCGCCTCCACCGAGGGCCCGGCCGCCTCCACGCCGGCCGCCTCCCCCGACGCCGGCGCGTCCTCCGCCGACGTCCCCGCTCGCGACAGCGACACCCCCGTGGCTCCGCGCCCGAGCACGCCGTGGGCACCGCCGCCCGCGCGGCCCTCCGCGTTCTCGACGCCCCCGACGCCGCCCGCCCCGTCGACATCGACGTCGACCCCGTCCGGCGCGGTCTCCGGTGCCGTCACCTCCGGACCCGTGTCCCCGGGACACGGGTCGACGGATGCGACCGACACCCCGGACCCCGACGCCACGGCCGCACCCGTGTCCTCGGGACACGGGTTCTCCGGATCGACCGGCGCCCCGAGCACCGACGACGACCCGCTCGGCGTCGGTCCGCTCTCCGACGACCAGGCGACCCACGTCCACAGCACCGTCGCGCCCGACGCGCCGCGCGACGACATCCCCGGCACCGACAACACCGCCGACGACGCCACGACCAGCACCACGCTCGCCGGCCTCGCCGCGGCCGGCGCGGTCGGTGCCGGTGCGGGCGCCCTCGGTGTCGCGGCGCACGACTCCCGCGCGGGCGACGCCCCCGGCGACGTCACCGAGCCCGACCCGGACGGCGCCGACGTCCCGTCCGAGGAGCCGGCGGGCGCCCCGTCGACCGACCCGGGCGATGCCCCGACCACGACGGCGACCGAGCCGGAGCGGCTCCCGGAGCCGGAACCCGTCACCACCGTCGCGACGCCGGGCCCGCAGCCGACCACGCCCGGCATCCCCGCCGACGCGGTCGACCGTCACGCGCTCACGCAGGGCCGGATCGGGATCGACGAGGTGACCCCGGAGGTCTCCGGCGGCCGGTTCCCGTCGAAGGCGGTCGTGGGCGAGGTCGTGCCGGTCGCGGCGACGGTGTGGCGCGAGGGCCACGACGCGGTGGCCGCGACGGTCGTGTGGCAGCGCTGCTCCGCGGCGAGCCACGGCCAGGACCCGGACGCCGCGATCCCCTGCGGGGACGAGGCGCCGCGCAGCACGCGGATGACGCCGACCGGCCCGCTGACCGACCGGTTCGCCGGCCAGGTCGTGCCCGACGCCGAGGGCCTGTGGAGCTTCCGGATCGACGCGTGGAGTGACCCGTGGGCGACGTGGCGGCACGCCGTCGACGTCAAGACCCGCGCCGGGCAGGGCGCCGCGGAGCTCGCCAACGACCTCGAGTCCGGCGCACGCCTGCTCGAGCGCGGCGCCGAGGGCATCCAGCAGCGGCTGCGCGACAGCCCGCGCCACGCCGACGACGACCCGGTGTCCGAGCGCACCGGCGGGATCGCCATGCCGCCCGCGCTGGAGCTCGCCCGCACGCTCACGAAGGCCGCCACGCAGCTCCGCGACACCGACACCGAGCTGCCCGAGCGCCTCCGCCTCGCGCTCTCGGCGCCGGTGCACCGCACGATGACCGAGCACCCCGTCCGCGAGCTGGTCACCCGGGGCGAGACCCACCACGTCCAGGTCGAGCGCTCGCTCGCGCTGTCCGGGTCCTGGTACGAGTTCTTCCCCCGCTCCACGGGCGGCTGGGACGAAGACGGGAACCCGGTGCACGGCACCTTCGCCACCGCGACCCGCGAGCTCGACCGCGCCGCCGCGATGGGCTTCGACATCGCGTACCTGCCGCCCATCCACCCGGTCGGCACGGTCAACCGCAAGGGCCCGAACAACACGCTCACCCCGGGGCCGGACGACGTCGGGTCCCCGTGGGCGATCGGGTCGGCCGCGGGCGGGCACGACGCGATCGACCCGAACCTCGGCACCATCGAGGACTTCGACGCGTTCGTCGCGCACGCCCACGACCTGGGCCTCGAGGTGGCGCTCGACCTCGCGCTGCAGTGCGCGCCGGACCACCCGTGGGCCGCCGAGCACCCGGAGTGGTTCACGATCCGGCCCGACGGGACGATCGCGTACGCCGAGAACCCGCCGAAGAAGTACCAGGACATCTACCCGGTCAACTTCGACACCGACCCCGAGGGCATCTACGCCGAGGTCCTGCGGGTCGTCCTGTACTGGATGGACCACGGGGTGCGCGTGTTCCGGGTCGACAACCCGCACACCAAGCCGCCGAACTTCTGGAACTGGCTGATCAGCGAGGTGCACCGGCGCGACCCGGGCGTGGTGTTCCTGGCCGAGGCGTTCACGCGCCCGGCGCGGCTGTTCGGGCTGGCCAAGGCCGGGTTCAGCCAGTCCTACACGTACTTCACGTGGCGCACGGGGCGCGACGAGCTGCGCGAGTTCTTCGAGATGCACCGCGACCGGCTCGACGAGTGCCGACCCAACTGCTTCGTCAACACCCCGGACATCCTCCACGAGTCGCTGCAGGTCGGCGGCCCGGGCATGTTCGCGCTGCGGGCGGCGCTGGCGGCCACGCTCTCGCCGGCCTGGGGCGTCTACGCGGGCTTCGAGCTCTTCGAGCACCAGCCGGTGCGTCCCGGCAGCGAGGAGTACCTCGACTCGGAGAAGTACCAGCTGCGCCCCCGCGACTTCGCGGGCGCGCTCGCCGAGGGCCGCAGCCTCGAGCCGTGGATCACGCGGCTCAACCAGCTGCGCAAGGACCACCCGGCCCTGCGCCAGCTGCGGACGCTGCGCTTCCACGAGACCGACAACGACGCGCTGCTCGCGTACTCGAAGACCGACCCGCTCACCGACGACACGGTCCTGTGCATCGTCACGCTGAACCCCTTCGGCGTCGAGGAGGGCACCGTCCACCTCGACATGCCGTCGCTGGGGCTCGAGTGGCAGGACCGGTTCGGCGCGTTCGACGAGGTCAGCGGCCAGACCTTCGAGTGGGGCGAGACCAACTTCGTGCGGATCGAGCCCTGGCGCGACGTCTGCCACATCATCTCGGTGCTGCGGCGGTAGGCGGGGAGATCGTGACCCTGTGCGCCTGCTGAGAACCGGGCGCATCGGGCACGATCGGGGGCTCTCGGGCGTTGGACCGGTCGAGAGCCCTAGGAGGTCACCGTGCGCTTGCTCCTCGCCGTGGCGGTCTATCTGGCCGTCGAGATCACCGTGCTGGTCCTGGTGGGCCAGACGATCGGCTTCTGGGGCCTGCTCGGGGTGCTGGTCCTCTCCGCGGTCGTCGGGGCCTGGGCGATCAAGCGGGAGGGCCGCCGGTCGATGACGGCGCTGCGGGAGGCCGCGCGGCGCGGACAGCCCGCCGAGGCCGAGGTCGCCGACGGCATGTACGTCGCCCTCGCCGGCGTCCTGCTGGTCGTGCCGGGCCTGCTGTCCACGCTCGCCGCGCTCGTGCTGCTGGTCCCGCCGGTGCGCCGGGCCCTCGCGCGCCGCGCCGCCGCCCGGGCCGTGCGCGCCGGGAGCGCGCGCGTCGGGCCGTCGGTCACCGTCGTGGGCGCGGGCGGGCCCGGTGCCTGGGGCGCCGACCCGTGGGGCGCACGCGACACCGCGGGCCCCGGCCGGCTGGACACCGGATCGTTCCGCGGGACGGTCATCGAGGGCGAGGTCGTCGACCGCCGGGACGACGACCGTCCCTCCACCTGAGGAGATGCCCGCCCGGGGCACCGGTCACGTGCCCCCGACCACTAGCGTGACGCCTGATGAACGAGGGAGTCAGCGCGAGCGCCATCGCCGCCGCGCCGAGCGATGAGGACCATGTCCGCGACGTCACCGAGGACCACGGCGCCTCGGCCGTCGAGGAACCCAGCGCCGACGACTTCCGACATGCGCGGACGCTCCCGGTCGACGACGAGTGGTACAAGCGCGCCGTCTTCTACGAGGTGCTCGTCCGGGCGTTCGCCGACTCCAACCGCGACGGCTTCGGCGACCTGTCCGGGCTCACCGACAAGCTCGACTACCTCGCGTGGCTCGGCGTCGACTGCATCTGGCTGCCGCCGTTCTACGACTCGCCGCTGCGCGACGGCGGCTACGACATCCGCGACTACCGCAAGGTGCTGCCGGAGTTCGGCACGGTGGCGGACTTCGTCGAGCTCCTCGACCAGGCCCACGCCCGCGGGATCCGCGTGATCACCGACCTGGTCATGAACCACACCTCGGACCAGCACCACTGGTTCCAGGAGTCGCGCCGCGACCCGGACGGGCCGTACGGCGACTTCTACGTGTGGTCCGACGACGACACCCGCTACTCCGACGCGCGGATCATCTTCGTCGACACCGAGTCGTCCAACTGGACCTACGACTCGGTGCGCGGCCAGTTCTACTGGCACCGCTTCTTCTCCCACCAGCCGGACCTCAACTTCGACAACCCGGCCGTGTGCGAGGCGATGATCGACGCGCTGCGCTTCTGGCTCGACCTGGGCATCGACGGGTTCCGGCTCGACGCCGTGCCGTACCTCTACGAGCGCGACGGCACGAACGGCGAGAACCTCTCCGAGACCCACGCGTTCCTCAAGCGCTGCCGCAAGGTCGTCGACGACGAGTACCCGGGCCGCGTGCTGCTCGCCGAGGCGAACCAGTGGCCCGCCGACGTCGTCGAGTACTTCGGCGACGCCGAGGTCGGCGGCGACGAGTGCCACATGGCGTTCCACTTCCCGTTGATGCCGCGCATCTTCATGGCGGTGCGGCGCGAGTCGCGCTTCCCGATCTCGGAGATCCTCGCGCAGACGCCGGCGATCCCGGAGCGCGCGCAGTGGGGGATCTTCCTGCGCAACCACGACGAGCTCACGCTCGAGATGGTCACCGACGACGAGCGCGACTACATGTACGCGGAGTACGCCAAGGACCCGCGCATGAAGGCCAACATCGGCATCCGCCGGCGGCTGGCCCCGCTGCTCGAGAACGACCGCAACCAGCTCGAGCTGTTCACCGCGCTGCTGCTCTCGCTGCCCGGCAGCCCCGTCCTGTACTACGGCGACGAGATCGGGATGGGCGACAACATCTGGCTCGGCGACCGGGACGGCGTGCGCAGCCCGATGCAGTGGACGCCGGACCGCAACGCCGGCTTCTCCACGTGCGACCCGGGCCGGCTGAACCTGCCGATCATCATGGACCCGGTCTACGGCTACCAGGCCGTCAACGTCGAGGCGCAGTCGAACTCGACGGCCAGCCTGCTGCACTGGAACCGGCGGATGATCGACATCCGCAAGCAGCACCCCGCGTTCGGGCTCGGGAACTTCCACGAGCTCGGCGGGTCGAACCCGAGCGTGCTCGCCTACGTGCGCGAGCACGTCGACGCCGACGGGTTCCGCGACCTGGTGCTCTGCGTGAACAACATGTCGCGCTTCCCCCAGCCGGTGGAGCTCGACCTCATCGCGTGGAAGGACTGCGTGCCCACGGAGCTCACGGGGGGTGTGCCCTTCCCGGCGATCGGGGAACTGCCGTACCTGTTGACCCTCCCGGGTCACGGCTTCTACTGGTTCGCCATCCACGAGGCCGAGGAGCGCTGATGCCCGCCACGAGCCCGACCGACGGAAATCCCGGTGACACCGGTGACCCGCTCGCCGGCCTGCACGACGCCCTGCTCGCCTGGCTGCCCACCCAGCGGTGGTTCCCGGCCAAGGGGCGGGTGGTCGCGGGCCTGCGCACGGTGAGCCACGCCGTGGTGTCCGCGCCCGGCGAGACGCCGACGGTCGAGCACGCCGTGATCGGGGTGTCGTTCGCCGACGCCGCCGACACGGGCGGCAGCACCGAGGAGCGCTACCAGCTCGTGCTGGGCGTCCAGGCGAGCCCGCCGGCGGACGTCGAGTACGCGGTGATCGGGCGGCGTGGCGAGGACGTCGTGTACGACGGCCTCGCCGACGGCCGGATCAGCCGCCTGTTCCTGTCGCTGATCACCGAGAACGCGACGCGCGGGCCGCTGCGCTTCGTCGCCGAGCCCGACACCGAGGCGCCGATCGTGGGGCCCGGGCGCCCGCTGATCGGCGAGCAGTCGAACAGCTCGGTGATCTACGGCGAGCGCGCGATCATGAAGCTGTTCCGGCGCGCGACGGCCGGCCTCAACCCGGACCTGGAGCTGCACCGCGCGCTGGGCCGGCAGGGCAGCCACGAGGTGGCGCCGCTGCTCGGGGCGATCGAGGGCGAGATCGACGGCGAGCCCATGACCGTGGCCATGCTGCAGACCTACGCGTCGAACTCGGCCGACGGCTGGTCGATGGCCGCGGCCAGCGTGCGCGACCTGCTCGCCGAGGCCGACCTGCGTGCCGACGAGGTCGGCGGCGACTTCGCCGGCGAGGCCCACCGCATCGGCAAGACCGTCGCGGCCGTGCACCTCGAGCTCGCCGCCGCGCTGGGCACCCACCCGCTCGACGCGCGCGGCGCCTCCGAGATCGAGGAGTGGATGCTCGAGCGCCTCGACCGCGCAGCCGCCGCCGTCCCGGGCGTCGCCGAGCAGCGCGAGGCGATCGCCGCCGTCCTGCGCGGGGTGTCGGCGGCCGAGCCGTCGACGCTGCAGCGCATCCACGGCGACCTGCACCTGGGCCAGGAGCTGCGCACGCCCACCGGCTGGCTGGTCATCGACTTCGAGGGCGAGCCGTCGAAGTCCCTCGCCGACCGGGTCCGCCCCGACTCCCCGATGCGCGACGTCGCCGCGATGCTGCGCTCGTTCGACTACGCCGCGTTCCACCAGCTCTCGGAGTGGGAACAATCCGCGGACGACCCCGATCCGCAGCTCGAGCGCCGCGCGCAGGAGTGGGCCGACCGCAACCGGTCGGCGTTCTGCGACGGCTACGCCGAGGCCACCGGGACCGACCCCCGGGAGTCGCCCGAGCTGCTGCGGGCCTACGAGCTGGACAAGGCGGTGTACGAGGTGCTGTACGAGACCCGCAACCGGCCGAGCTGGGTGTCCATCCCGCTCCGGTCGATGCGTCGACTGCTCACGCCCGCGGGGCGTGGTGAGCGATGACCCGGGCCCGTCCCCTCACCCCGACCCCCTCGGACCTCGACGTCCACCTCCTCATGGAGGGCTCGCACCGCGACCCGCACGGGGTGCTCGGCCCGCACCGTGACCCCGAGTCGCCCGGCACGGTCATCGTGCGCGCGCTGCGCCCCGGTGCCGACGCGGTCGACGTCGTCATCGACGACGGCCCGACGGCCGGGCGCTACCCGCTCGCCGAGGTGCACCACGCGGGTGTGTTCGCGGCCGGCGTGCCCGGCCCGCTGCCGCGCTACCGCCTCGCGACGCGGCGCACCGACGAGGCCACCGGCGAGACCGTCGAGACGATCGCCGACGACCCGTACCGCTTCTCGCCGGTGCTGGGCCCCGTCGACCTGCACCTCATCGGCGAGGGCCGCCACGAGCGGCTCTGGGACGCCCTCGGCGCTCACTTCCGCCGCTGGCCCACGCCGGCCGGCCCCGTCGAGGGCACCTCGTTCGCCGTGTGGGCGCCGCACGCCCGCGGCGTGCGCGTCTGCGGCGACTGGGACGGGTGGGACGGGACGGCCACCCCGATGCGCGCGCTCGGCTCGGGCGTCTGGGAGCTGTTCGTCCCGGGCATCGGTGACGGCGCCCGCTACGGGTTCCGGATCCTCTCCCCGGACGGCAACTGGCTCGACAAGGCCGACCCGATGGCCTTCGCCGCCGACCTGCCGCCCACGCCGGCGTCGGTGGTCACCACGTCGACCCACGAGTGGACCGACCAGGACTGGATGACGCAGCGGGCCGCGTCGACCCCGCACATCGAGCCGATGAGCGTCTACGAGCTGCACCTGGGCTCGTGGCGCCAGGGGCTGAGCTATCGCGACCTCGCCGACCAGCTCGCCGACTACCTCACCGAGACCGGCTTCACCCACGTCGAACTGCTGCCGGTGGCCGAGCACCCGTTCGGCGGCTCGTGGGGCTACCAGGTCAGCTCGTACTACGCGCCGACCTCGCGGTTCGGCTCCCCCGACGACTTCCGCTACTTCGTCGACCGTCTGCACCGCGCGGGCATCGGCGTCATCGTCGACTGGGTGCCCGCGCACTTCCCCAAGGACGAGTGGGCGCTGGCCCGCTTCGACGGCACGCCCTGCTACGAGCACGGCGACCCGCGCCGCGGCGAGCAGCTCGACTGGGGCACGCTCGTGTTCGACTTCGGCCGCTCGCAGGTGCGGAACTTCCTCGTCGCCAACGCGCTGTACTGGCTCGACGAGTTCCACGTCGACGGTCTGCGCGTCGACGCGGTCGCCTCGATGCTCTACCTCGACTACTCGCGCCCCGACGGCGGCTGGACGCCCAACCGCTACGGCGGCCGCGAGAACCTCGAGGCGGTGTCGTTCCTCCAGGAGGTCAACGCCACCGTCTACAAGGCCCACCCGAGCGTCGTGACGATCGCCGAGGAGTCGACGGCGTGGCCCGGCGTCACCCGGCCCACCCACCTCGGCGGGCTCGGCTTCGGGTTCAAGTGGAACATGGGCTGGATGCACGACACGCTCGACTACATCGGGCGCGACCCCGTGCACCGCAGCTACCACCACAACCAGATGACGTTCTCGATGACGTACGCGTACAGCGAGAACTACGTGCTGCCGCTCTCGCACGACGAGGTCGTGCACGGCAAGGGCTCGCTGTGGACCCGCCAGCCCGGCGACGACGAGCGCAAGGCCGCGGGCGTGCGGGCGCTGTTCGGCTTCATGTGGGCGCACCCCGGCAAGCAGCTGATCTTCATGGGCGGCGAGTTCGGGCAGGTCCGCGAGTGGTCCGAGGAGCGCTCGGTCGACTGGGAGCTGCTCGACGACCCGCGCCACGGGGGGCTGCGCCGGCTGGTCGGCGACCTCAACGCCGCCTACCGGGCGCTGCCCCCGCTGTACGAGCTGGACACCGACCCGGCCGGCTTCTCGTGGATCGACGCCAACGACGCCACGGGCAACGTGCTGTCGTTCGTGCGCCAGGACCGCGCCGGCAACCCGGTGGCCTGCGTCGTCAACTTCTCCGGGTCCGACCACCCGAACTACCGGGTCGGCCTGCCGTCCACGGGGCGCTGGCGCGAGGTCATCAACACCGACGCCGAGATCTACGGCGGGCGCGGGGTCGGCAACTACGGGGCCGTCATCGCGTCGTCGACGGGCTGGCACGGCCGCCCCGCCTCGGCCGAGGTGACCCTGCCCGCGAACGGCGTCCTCTGGCTCGCACCGGGGTGACGGCCCGAGTTGCGCGGAACCGCCCTCGCGGCGCCCGCACCACCGGCATGATGGCGCGCGTGCGGGGATCGGTGCGGGCGCTGGTCGTGACGTGTGCGGTGCTGGCCGTGCTGGTCACGACGGCGTGCGCCTTCCCGGTCGACGGGCGGGCGATCGCCGGCCCGGAGGTCAGCCCGGGCATCGATCCCTCGTTCGTCCAGGGCACCAACGGGGGCGACGAGGACCGCCTCGCCGCGGCCACCCTGCGCGACCTCGAGGGCTACTGGGGCCGCGAGCTCCCGCAGGTCGCGGGCGGTGCGCCGTTCCGCCCGCTCGCCGGCTACTTCTCGGTCGACCCGCGCAACCGCACCGGCGCCGTGCCCGTGCCGTGCCTGCAGAACCCCCAGGAGGTCCGGGGCACGGCGTTCTACTGCCCGAGCGCGGACATCATCGCCTGGGACCGCGGCGAGCTCCTGCCGCAGCTGCGGCGCGACTTCGGCGACTCCGCGGTGGTCGTCGTGCTCTCCCACGAGTTCGGGCACGCCGTCCAGGGCCGCCTCGACCGCACCGGCGCGCTCCAGGGCGCCCCGACGATCCTGCTCGAGGCCCAGGCCGACTGCTACGCGGGCGTGTTCCTGCGCCAGGTGCGCGACGGCGCGCTGCCCGACCTGCGCACGGGCGCGGCGGGCATCGACGGGGCGATGGGCGCGCTGATCGGGTTCCGCGACCCGGTGGGCACCTCGCCGCGCAACGTCCAGGCCCACGGCAACGCGTTCGACCGGGTCTCGTCGTTCCAGGACGGTTTCGACGGCGACCCGGACGTGTGCCAGGCGATCGGGCGCGACCGCGTGTTCACCCAGGAGGCGTTCCGGTCGCAGGCCGACGAGAGCTCCGGGGGCAACCTGGGGCTCCAGCCGCTGATCGACGCGATGGTCCCCGACCTCGACCGCTGGTTCGGCGGCGAGGTCCGCCGGCGCGGCGGGCAGTGGACGACGCCGGGCACCGAGCGGGACGAGGCGACCTGCCCGGACGCCGACGGCGCGGTCCAGGGGCCGGTCGCGTGGTGCGCGACGCCGTCCGCGGTGCACATCGACGGGTCCGGCACCCTCGCCGCCGACCACGCCCGCATCGGCGACTACGCCACCGGCACGCTGCTGGCCTCCCGCTTCGGCACCGCGGCCCTCGCCGCGCTGAACCGCCCCACGGCGGGCGCCGAGGGCGGGCGCGCCGCGCTCTGCCTCGCCGGCGCCTACAGCGCGGCCGTCGGCAGCGGGGCGAGCGGCTTCGCTCTGTCCCCGGGCGACCTCGACGAGTCGGTGACCCTGCTCCTGCGCGAGGACACCGCCTCGCGCGGCACCGACGGCGTCGCCGCCGCCGGCACCGGCTACGAGCGCATCCGCGTCTTCCGCGCCGGCGTCACCGGCGGCACCGACGCGTGCCTGCGGGGCGTCTGAGGCGCGCCCGCGCCGTCACCGAAGCAGCGAACGGGCGGTTCGCTGCTTCGAGGCGTCGGAAGTCCCCGTTCGTGGCGGCGTCGCGGGCTAGTACAGCGCGCGGGCCAGGGCCCGGCGGGCCGTGGTGACGCGCTCGTCCTCGGTGCCGAAGAGCTCGAACAGCTCGACGAGGTGGGTCCGCGCGCGGTCGCGCTCGTCGCCGGCGGTGCGGGCCACGGTGGCCACGAGCCGGTCGAAGGCCCCGGTGACGTCCTGGGCGGCGATCTGGGCGTCGGCGGCCGCGAGCTGGGCGTCGACGTCGTCGGGCGCGGCGTCGGCGCGGGCGATCGCCGAGGGGTCGGCCGACTCGGCGCGCTCGAGGAACTTCACCTGCGCCAGCGCGGCCTGCGCCTCGGCGTTGGCCGGCTCGGCGGCCAGGATCGCCTCGTAGGCCGCGGCGGCCGCGGCGTAGTCGCCCTGCTCGAGGGCCTCCTCGGCGGCGACGACCCGCGGGTCCTCGGGCTCCTCGACGGGCTCGGCCGCGCCCTGGTCGCCCGCGCGCGCCTCGGCCTCGGCGATCCCGGGCATCTGCTCGCGCAGCGCGTCGAGCAGCTGCGTGATCCACTCGCGGAGCTGCGGCTCGGGCTGGGCGCCCTGGAACGACGTGACGGGCTGGCCGCCCGCGACCACGACCACCATCGGGATCGACTGCACCTGGAACGCCTGCGAGATGCGCGGGTTCGCGTCGACGTCGATCTTCGCGAGCACCCACGCGCCACCGCCCTCGGCGGCGAGCTTCTCGAGCACCGGGGACAGCTGCTTGCACGGCTGGCACCACTCGGCCCAGAGGTCGACGACGACCGGGATGGTCATCGAGCGGTCGATGACCTCGGCCTGGAACGTCGCCTCGGTGACGTCGACGACGGTCGCCGGCGCGCCGCCGGGGGCGCCGCCGTCGGCCGGCGGGCCCGCGGGGCTCGGCCCGCCGCCCGGCGAGGCCTGGGGCCGGGCCTCGGCCCGCGCTTTCAGACCGGACAGGTCGACGGCTCCGGCCATCGCGGACGAGAGTGCAGCCGCCTGCGCGGCCTGGCGGGAATCGGGACGTGCCACGCGGTCAAGTCTGCCACTTGCGTGACACGCGCGACTCAGCCCTGCAACCGCTCCTCGACGCGCGCGACCTTGGCCTGCATCTGCCCGGTGTGGCCGGGGCGGATGTCGGCCTTGAGCACGAGCGAGACCCGCGAGCCGTAGCGCCCGGCCGCCTCGGTGGCGCGGCGCACGACGTCCATCACCTCGTCCCACTCGCCCTCGAGCGAGGTGAACATCGACGAGGTCTCGTGCGGCAGGCCCGACTCGCGCACGACGCGGACCGCCGCCGCGACCGCCTCGGACACCGATCCGTCGTCGGCCGGGGAGCCGTCGACACCGACACCGGACGGGGACACGCTGAACGCCACGATCACGAGCACCAGCCTGCCACGCGGGCTTTGTTAGATTCGCCCATGTCATGACCGCTTCCACGCCCCTGCCGTTCGACCCGATCGCGCGGGCCGCGTCGTTGTGGAACGACCGGATCGGCGAGCCGCGGGCGATGGCGGCGGTCACGAGCATCATGCGCGTCCAGCAGATCCTCCAGCACGCCGTGGACGGGGCGCTGCGCCCGCACGGGCTGACGTTCGCCCGCTACGAGGCGCTGGTGCTGCTGCGGTTCGCGCGCTCCGGGTCCCTGCCGATGCGGATCATGGGCGAGCGCCTGCAGCTGCACCCGACCTCGATCACCAACATCGTGGACCGGCTCCAGGCCTCGGACCTCGTGGCGCGGCGCCCGCACCCCACCGACGGCCGCACGACGCTCGTGGAGATCACCGACGCCGGCCGGGAGCTGTGCGCGGCGGCGACGGCGTCGGTGACGGCGATCGACTTCGGCCTCGTCGGGCTCGACGACGACGAGACGCAGGCGCTCACGGACCTCCTGGCCCGCGTGCGTCACGCCGCCGGCGACTTCGCCTGAGCCTCCTGGAGCACCCCGCCGGCGAGGTGGCGCACCTCGTCGACGAGCTCGAGCCCCTCGCCGCGGTGGGCGAGCAGGACGACGGTCCGGCCGGCCGAGGCGTCGAGGAGGTCGGCGACCAGCGCGCGGGCGGTGGCCGGGTCGAGGCCCTCGGTCGGCTCGTCGAGCACGAGCACCGCCGGGTCGACGAGCAGCGCACGCGCGGCGGCGAGGCGGCGGCGCTCGCCGCCGGAGACCGACCCGGCGCCGAGCCAGGTGTCGAGACCGTCGGGCAGCCCGGCGAACCACGCACCGAGGCGGACCCGCCGAAGGACGGCGAGGAGCTCGGCGTCGTCGGCGTCCGGCGAGGCGAAGCGGAGGTTCTCGCGCAGGGTCGTGGCGAAGACGTGGTCGTGCTCGCCGACCAGCGCGACGGCGCGGCGCCAGACGTCGCCGGGGACCGTGGTCGCGTCGACCCCGCCGAGCGTCACCGTGCCGCCGCGGGGGTCGAGCAGCCGCAGCAGGAGCGCCGCGAGCGTCGACTTGCCCGAGCCCGACGCCCCGGTGATCCCGAGGCGAGACCCGGCGGGCAGGTCGAGGTCGAGCCCGCGCAGGGCGGGCGCGGTGCCCCAGCCGGCGGTGACGCCGTGCAGGTGGAGGTCGCGGCCGAAGGGTGACCGCGGGTGCGCGGGCTCGCGGGCGGGCGGGACGGGCGTGCTCAGGGCGGCCAGGCGCGCGCGGGCCCGCCGGCCCCGGACCACGGCGGCGGCGGCCGCCGGGAGGGCGAGGAGCGTCTCGCCGAGCGCGAGCGGCGCGAGCACGGCGACGGCGGCGAGCTCCGGGGACCCGCTCGCGGGGGCGGCCAGCGCCGCGGCGACCGACGCCGCGCCCAGCCCCAGCTGCGCGAGCGCGACGGCGACGGCGCCGCCCGCGGCCTCGCGACGCCGGGCGCGGGCGAGCGCCGCGGCCGTCGCCCGCGGGCGTGCCCGCAGCGCCTCGGGGCCCCGGGCGGCGAGCTCGTCGCGGGCGGCGTGGGTCTCGACGACGGCGGCGCGCAGGTCGTCGGTCGCCGCCTCCACCGCGGGGCCGACGCGCCGGGCGGCGAGGGCGGCGGCGACCGGGGCGCCGACCGTGGCGACGGCGAGCCCCGGGAGCAGGGCCGCGGCGAGCGGCGGGCTCGCGAGCGCCGCGGCCCCGAGCAGCGCCGGCAGCGCCAGCGCGGCGACGGCGAGCGGCAGCACCCCGCGGACGAGGCCGTCGAGGCGGACGTCGACGTCGTCGGTCACCCGGGCGAGCAGGTGGCCCCGCCGCCCCGCGACCGCCCCGGGCACGCGCTCGGCGAGCGCCGCGACCACCGCCCGGCGCCACCGGACCATGCGCGCGAGCCCGTCGGCGTGCGCCGTGACCCGCTCGAGGTAGCGCAGCACGGGCCGGGCGATCGCGAACCCGCGCACCGCGACCACGGCGATCGACAGCGTGAGGATCGGCGGCTGCGCCGCGGCGCGCGCGATCAACCAGGCGGCCGACGCCGTCAGCGCGACGCCCGCCACCGCCGCGCCGGCCCCGAGCACCACGGCCGTCGGGAGCCCGCGCCGGGGCCGGGGTGCCGCAGCGAACGTGGTGTTCGCTGCGTCTACGCGCACGAACTCCGCGTTCGCTGCCTCGGTCGGCGCGCCGTCGTTCGTCGCGAGCGGGGACTGTGCGCGCCTAGAAGCAACGAACGGCGCGTTCGCTGCAACGGGGACAGGCGCGCCCAGCTCCACGACGCGGTCGGCGGCGTCGCGCAGGGCGGGGCGGTGGGCGACGGCGAGGACCAGCGCGCCGCGGTCGGCGATCGCGCGGAGCTCGGCGATCACCGCCTGCTCCGAGTCCCCGTCGAGGTGCGCGGTGGGCTCGTCGAGCAGGACGACGGTGCGCGCCGGGTCCGTGTCGGCGTCGCCGAGCACGCCCGCGAGGGCCAGGCGGCGGCGCTGCCCCGAGGACAGCGAGCGCCCGGCCTCGGCGAGGGGCAGGGCGAGGTCGAGGTCCAGGCCCAGCCGACGCAGCAGGTCCGGCGACCCGGCACCCAGCGCCTCGCCGACGGTCGCGGCGTGCGGGAGCTGCGGATGCTGGCCGAGCACCAGGAGCCGGCCGGCCACCTCGACGGCGCCACTCGCGGACGCCGCGTCGTCCAGCGTCCCCGCCAGCGCCCGCAGCAGCGTGGTCTTGCCCGCCCCGGACGGCCCGGCGACGACGACGAGCTCGCCCCCACGGGCGTCGAGCGCGGGAAGCGACGGCGTCGGCACCGTGCGCCCCGGGTGCGTGACGGCGAGGTCCCGCACGCGCACCCGCGCCTCGCCCGCCACGAGGGATCGCTCCACGGCAGGAGCGCGAGCGGACCCCAGCGCGTCCCTCTCGTCCAGCACCGCCGTCGCCCGCGCCGTGTCGTGGAAGCGCGCGCCGGCCTCGCGCACCGGCCGGTGCGCCTCGCCGGCGAGCAGGATCGCCACGAGCGCCGGGTAGAGCGCCATCGCGCCCTCGACGAGCCGCACCCCGGCCCCGACCGCGACCAGCCCCACCGACAGCGTCCCGAGCAGCTCCAGGGCCGTCGACGACAGGAACGCCACGCGCAGCACGCGCGTCGACGCCTCCCGGTGCCGCTCGCCGAGCTCCTCGACCGACGCCACCGCCCGCGACGAGCGCCCGAACAGCCGCAGCGTCGCCAGCCCCGTCACCGTGTCGAGGAAGTGCCCGGCCAGCCGCTCCCCCGCCGCCCACTCCCGCCGTGCGCGCGCCCGCGCCGCCCACCCGAGCAGCACCGCGAACACCGGCACCAGCGGCAGCGTCACGGCCACGACCAGCGCGGACGTCGGGTCGGCGAGCGCCAGCACCACCAGCACGGCGGGCGGCAGGACCACCGCGAGCACGAGCGCGGGCAGCGTCGCGGTGAACCAGCCGCGCAGGGCGTCGACCCCGTGCGACGCGAGCGGCACGACGGCCGGGGCGTCGTCGTGGGAGAGCCGGTCGAGCAGCCGCTCACGCTCGGCCTCGACGACCCGCTCCCCCGTCCGCGCCGCCACCACGGGCTCGAGCCATGCGAGCCCGGAACGGAGCACGATGACGCCCGCCAGCACCGCGACGGCCGTCGTGGGCACCGAACCGGGCCCCACCACCAGCGCCGTCACCACGCTCGCCGCCGCCAGCGCCGCCGCCACGGTCCCGGCCGCCTGCAGCACCCCGACGAGCACCAGCCCCGCCGTGCCCGCCCAGGCCCCCCGCGCCAGGAGCAGCAACCGCCGATCGATCACGACGCCACCCGCTCGCTCGCGACCCGCCGCCGGAACACCCAGTACGAGAACGCCTGGTAGGCGACGACGCCGGGCAGCACGACCACCGCCGCGATCGTGATCAGCTCCAGCGCCGCGGGGCCCGCGGCCGCGGACGCGACGGTCAGCGAGAACGCCGGGTCCAGCGTGCTCGGCAGCACCACCGGCAGGTGCGCGGCGAGGACGCCGACGACGCCGAGCGCCACCGCCACCGACGCCGCCGCGAACGCCAGGACCTCACGACGCAGCAGCACGCAGACGAGGACTGCGCCGACCCCCACCAGCCCCAGTGGTGCAACCACCGCGACGAGCACCGCCACCGGCACGAGCACCCCGAGCGCCGTCGTCCGCGCCCGCGCCCGCAGCGGCCCGGTCGTGCGCAGCCCGAGGAACGTCGCGCCCTGCAGCAGCGCCGCCCCGACGCCGAGCGCCGCCCCGAGCAGCGCCGGCCCCGACACCAGCGGCGCCAGCGACCGGGCGAGCCCGCCGCCGACGACCTCCCCGTCGGGACCCAGCGCCAGCCCCGTCGCGAGCACGCCGAGCACCGCGCCCCACAGGGCCGCGACCAGCAGCGACGACACCGCGAGCACGCCGTCGCACCAGCGCCGCCAGCGCTCGGTCCCACCCTTCCCGCGGAACTCGAGCGCCACGCCGCGGGCCGCCAGCACGAGCAGGACCAGCACGAACGGCAGGTAGAGACCGCTCATCAGGGCGGCGTACCAGTCGGGGAACGCCGCGAACGTCACCCCGACCGCGGCGACGAGCCACACCTCGTTGCCGTCCCACACCGGACCGATCGTCGAGACGCCGGCGCCGCGCTCGTGGTCGTCGCGGCCGAGGGCGGCGGCGAGCACGCCGACGCCGAAGTCGAACCCCTCCAGCACGAAGAACAGCACCCAGCAGGTGATCGCGAGGGCGAACCACAGGGTCGGGAGATCCATGACCAGTCTCCGTCAGTACGAAGGGACGAGGGGACGGTCGGGCTCGTCCACCGGGACCGGCGCGTCGTCGGACGCCCGGGCGATGCGCAGCATCAGCCGCACCCACACCACCGCCAGCACGCCGTAGACCAGCGCGAACCCGGCCAGCGAGGCCGCGAGCTCGATCGGCGTCAGCCCGGGCGACACCCCGTCGGCGGTGCGGAAGAGGCCGAAGACGAGCCAGGGCTGGCGCGCGGTCTCGGTGAACAGCCAGCCGGCGGTGGCGGCGAGCGCCGGCAGCACGGGCACGGTCCAGAGCAGGCGCAGCAGCCAGCGGTCGGCCGACCCGGAGAGACCCGTGCCCGGAGCCAGACCACGGCCTCGCCGCGTCCTCCACAGCACCCACGCGGCCACGATCGTCGCCAGCACCCCGAAGCCGATCATGAGGCGGAAGCTCCAGTAGGCCATCGGGACGACGGGCACGTAGTCGCCCGGCCCGAACTGGGCCGTGTACTGGGCCTGCAGGTCGTCGATGCCCTGCACGGTCCCGGTCGGGTCGCCGGTCGCGACGAACGACAGCAGCCACGGCACGTCGAGCGAGAAGAACGGCTCCTTCGCCCCCGGCGCGCCGACGGCGAACAGCGAGAACGGTGCCCCGGCCTGCGTCGCGTACAGCGCCTCGGCGGCGGCCATCTTCATCGGCTGGACCTCGGTCATGACCTTGCCCAGCAGGTCGCCGGTCAGGGCCACCAGCGCGCCGGCCGCGAACGTCGTCCACGCCCCCACCCGCGTGAACAGCCGCCAGCGCCCGTCCGGGTCGCCGCGGTGCATCCGGTACGCGCCGATCGCGAGCACCAGCGCCCCGCCGCCGGCGAACGCGCCGGCGATCGTGTGCGGGAAGGCGGCGAGGACGACCTCGTTGGTCAGCAGGTCGGCGAAGCTGCCCAGCCGCGCGCGGCCGGTGGCGGGGTCGAGCGTGTAGGCGACCGGGTTCTGCATGAACGCGTTGGCCGCGAGGATCACGTAGGCGGAGATCAGCGTGCCGACCGCCACGATCCAGATCGTCGCGAGGTGCAGCGCGGGCCGCAGACGGTCGGCGCCGAACCACCACAGCCCCAGGAACGTGGCCTCGAGGAAGAACGCGAGCATCCCCTCGATGGCCAGCGTCGGGCCGAAGACGTCGCCGTAGAAGCGCGCGAACGCCGACCACGACAGCCCGAACTGGAACTCCTGGACGAGCCCGGTGACGATGCCGACCGCGAACGTGATCATGAGCAGCTTGCCCGCGACCAGCGTCAACCGCTGCCACCGGGGATCGCCGCTCCGGTACGACAACGTCTGCAGCAGCGCCGTCAGGGACGCGAGCGAGATCGACAGCGGGACGAACAGGTAGTGGTACACGGTCACGACCGCGAACTGCAGTCGGGACAGCTCCAGTGCGGTCACGACGACCTCCCACCTACGACGCTGCGTCGTATCTACGACCAAGCGTAGTACGACGGTTTGCGTTGGCAAGGGGATCCACGGCTAGGATGCGTGACGTGGCCCTGGGTGAGCTCGAGCGCGCGGTGATGGCGCAGCTGTGGGCCGCTCCGGCGCCCCTGACCGTCCGTGAGGTGCACGACCGGCTCGAGCGCGAGCTGGCGTACACCACGGTGATGACCGTCCTGGGCCGGCTGGCCAAGAAGGGCGTGGTCCGCCAGGAGCGCGACGGGAAGGCCTACCGCTACACGGCGGCCTCCACGCGCGAGCAGCTCGCCGCGTCGCTCATGCTCGACGCGCTGGGCGACGTCGGCGAGGACCGCACGGCCGCGCTCGTGGCGTTCGTCGACCAGGTCGGGCCCGAGGAGGCGGCCGCCCTGCGCGCCGCACTGCAGGCCGGCCCCGGCGCCGTGCCGCCCCCTGCGGCGGCCATGCCCGAGGTGCCCCAGCCCCGCACGGACGGGATGCCGTCCGGACCGGAGCGCGGCCCCGAGTCGTGATCACGGTGGTCCCGGCCCCAGACTGATCCCATGGCGTCGGTGTGGCTGGCCGCGCTGGCCCTCGTGCTGGCGGGCCCCGTCCCCTCGGTGCTGGCCCGCGCCCAGTGGCCGCAGCGCGTGCCCCGCGCGGCCATCGTGCTCTGGCAGGCGATCGCCCTCGCCGCCGTGCTCGCCGCCGTCGGCAGTGCCCTCGCCGCCCCCGAGGAGCTGCTGCGCGCCCTGGGCCCCGAGCAGCGCCAGGGCACCACGATGGTCGTCGCGGTGGCGATCGCGGCGATCCTCGCCGGCCTCATCGTCCTGCGGCTGCTCGGCGTGCTGGTGCTGCTCGCGGTGCGCACCCGGCGCCGGCGCGCCCGCCACCGGGACATGGTCGACCTGCTCGACCGCGCCGAGCGCAGCGCGCTGATCGGCGGCGGCGGGGCGAAGTCGGTGCTGCGGGTGCTCGACGGCGCCGTGCCCTTCGCCTACTGCGTGCCCGGGCGCGCGCCGCGGGTGGTGGTCACCGAGGCCGCCCTCGACACGCTCGACGCCGACGAGCTGCGCGCCGTCCTCGCCCATGAGCAGGCCCACCTCGACGCGCGCCACGACCTCGTCCGCGAGGGCTTCGTCGCCCTGCACCAGGCGTTCCCGGTGCTCGCGCGCAGCCGCCAGGCCCGCGACGCGGTCGGGATGCTCCTGGAGATGCTCGCCGACGACGCCGGGCGCTCCCGCTGCTCGGACACGGCCATGGCCGGCGCGCTCGAGGCGTTCGGCGCCGCCGGCGACACCGAGGTCGGCGCCCGCCTGGCCCGCGTGCGCGCCCAGGCCTGCGGCAGCCGGGCCCTCGCGACCGGGACCTACCTCGCGGCCGCCGCGGTCGTCGTCGTCCCGACGGTCGCCGTCGTCATCCCGTGGCTCGCCGTCGCCCTGCCCGCCGCCGGCGTCCTGCGCTGACCACCGCCGCAGCCCCCGCGACGCGTCAGCCCCGCACCGACGACACGACCTCGTCCGCCGCGGCGTAGGGGTCCAGCTCGCCCGCGACCACGCGCTCGGCGAGCTCGCCCAGCGCCGCATCCCCGGCCAGCTCCCGGATCCGCGCCCGCAGGTCCGCCAGCGCGATCGCCTCGATCTCGGCGCGCGCCCGGCGCCGCGGGCCCTCGGCGAGCCGGTCGTGGTCGGCCATCCAGGCGCGGTGGTCGTCGAGGGCGCCGACGAGGTCGTCGACGCCCTCGCCCGCCGAGGCCACCGTCCGGACCACCGGCGGGCGCCACGCGGGGCCGGAGACCTCCCGGCGGTTCAGCGACACCATGTGCTGCAGCTCGCGCACCGTGGCGTCCGCACCGTCGCGGTCGGCCTTGTTGACGACGAACACGTCCCCGACCTCGAGGATCCCGGCCTTGGCGGCCTGGACGCCGTCACCCATCCCGGGGGCCAGGAGCACGACCGTCGTGTCGGCCAGGGCCACGACCTCGACCTCGGACTGGCCCACCCCCACCGTCTCGACCAGGATCACGTCGCAGCCCGCGGCGTCCAGGACGCGCAGCGCCTGCGGTGTCGCGGCCGCGAGCCCGCCGAGGTGCCCCCGCGTGGCCATCGATCGGATGAACACCCCCGGATCGGTCGCGTGCTCGCCCATCCGGACGCGGTCGCCCAGCAGCGCGCCGCCGGAGAACGGCGAGCTCGGGTCGACGGCGAGCACGCCGACGCGACGGTCGTCGGCGCGCAGGGCCGTGACCAGCGCCGACGTCGTCGTCGACTTGCCCACGCCGGGCGAGCCGGTGAGGCCGACGACCCGGGCGTGCCCCGTGTGGGGGGCGAGCGCGGCCGCCAGCTCGCGCAGGCGCGGGCTCCCGTCCTCCACCAGGGAGATCAGCCGCGCCACCGCGCGCGGGGTCCCGTCGCGCGCCTCCGCGACCAGTCGGTCCAGGTCCACGGCGCGGGACGGTACCGACCGCCGCGCGTGCTTGATAAATCGAGCGTGCGCTGCGTCACGGAGCGGATACTTCGATTCAGATGGTTACCCTGCCCGCCATGGCTAACGACGACCTGGCCGCGAGCGGGATCACCACGATCGACCACGTGGGGATCGCCGTCCCCGACCTCGACGCCGCCATCGCCTGGTACGCCGAGAACCTCGGGCTGGTGGCCACCCACCAGGAGGTCAACGAGGAGCAGGGCGTGCGGGAGGCGATGCTGCACGCCCCGGGCGACGACGCCGGACCGGCGGTCCAGCTGCTCGCCCCGGTGGACGAGACCTCGACGATCGCCAAGTTCATCGACCGCAACGGGCCCGGGCTGCAGCAGGTCGCCTACCGGGTCACCGACGTCGAGCAGAGCGCCGAGACCCTGCGCGCCAAGGGTCTGCGCCTGCTCTACGACGCCCCGCGCCGCGGCACCGCCGGCTCGCGGGTCAACTTCGTGCACCCCAAGGACGCCGGTGGGGTGCTCGTGGAGCTCGTCGAACCCGCCGACGAGCACTAGAGGACACCGACCACCTCACACCCCGGTCCCCAGGACTGTTACCGGTCGGTAGCCTCGCGCCACCGCACCACACCCGGAGGCAAGAACGTGCAGGACATCCGCGACGCCATCCTCGCCGACGACACCGCCGCCCTGGCCGGGCTCTCGGTCCCCGAGTCGTACCGGGGCATCACCGTCCACGCCGACGAGGCCGACATGTTCGAGGGGATGGCCTCGCGCGAGAAGGACCCGCGCAAGTCGCTGCACCTCGACGACGTGCCCACCCCCGAGGTCGCCCCGGGCGAGGCGCTGGTGGCCGTGATGGCCAGCGCCATCAACTACAACACCGTCTGGACCTCGATCTTCGAGCCGGTCTCGACGTTCAGCTTCCTCAAGCGCTACGGCAAGATCTCGCCGCTGGCCAAGCGCCACGACCTGCCCTACCACGTGGTCGGCTCCGACCTCGCCGGCGTCGTGCTCAAGACCGGCGAGGGCGTGCACACGTGGAAGCCCGGCGACAAGGTCGTCGCGCACTGCCTCTCGGTCGAGCTCGAGGCCCCCGACGGCCACGACGACACGATGATGGACCCCGAGCAGCGCATCTGGGGCTTCGAGACCAACTTCGGCGGCCTGGCCGAGCTGGCGCTGGTCAAGACCAACCAGCTCATGCCCAAGCCCGACCACCTCACCTGGGAGGAGGCCGCCTCCCCCGGGCTGGTCAACTCCACCGCGTACCGCCAGCTGGTCAGCGCCAACGGCGCCAACATGACCCAGGGCGACGTCGTGCTGATCTGGGGCGCCTCGGGCGGCCTGGGCTCCTACGCCACCCAGTTCGCGCTCAACGGCGGCGCCACCCCGGTCTGCGTGGTCTCGAACCCCGAGAAGGCCGAGATCTGCCGCAAGATGGGCGCCGAGCTGATCATCGACCGGTCGGAGGAGGGCTACAAGTTCTGGTCCGACCCCGAGACCCAGGACCCGCGCGAGTGGAAGCGCTTCGGCCAGAAGATCCGTGAGCTGACCGGCGGCGACGACCCCGACATCGTCTTCGAGCACCCGGGCCGGGAGACCTTCGGCGCGAGCGTCTACGTCGCCAAGCGCGGCGGCACGATCGTCACCTGCGCCTCCACCAGCGGTTTCATGCACCAGTACGACAACCGCTACCTCTGGATGAACCTCAAGCGGATCATCGGGTCGCACTTCGCGAACTACAAGGAGGCCTACCTGGCGAACCGCCTGGTGGCCCAGGGCGCGATCCACCCGACCGTCTCGCGCGTCTACCCGCTGCACGAGACCGGCGAGGCCGCCAACGACGTCCACCACAACAGCCACCAGGGCAAGGTCGGCGTGCTGGCCCTCGCCCCCGAGGAGGGCCTCGGCGTGACGGACACCGAGAAGCGCGCCCAGCACCTCGAGGGCATCAACCGCTTCCGGGGCGTGTGATCAACACCTCCACGACCCACGGACGGGTGCGGGAATCTCCCTCACCCGTCCGTGGAGCACCCTCCGTCACGCCGGTACCGTGACCCGCATGCCGTCCGACGAGCACGAGCTGTTGCCGCTGGGGACCGGCTTCGACGTCGTGCGCCGCGGGTACGACCGCGGGCAGGTCGAGGAGCACCTCGACCGCGTCGAGGCGGACCTGCGCATCCTCACCGCCGACCGCGACGCCGCCGTGGCGCAGGCGACCGAGCTCGCCCGGGCGCTCGACCACCACCGCGCGCACGTCGAGGACCTGCGCGCGCAGGTCGACCGGCTCTCCGCGCCGCCGGACACCATGGAGGGCCTCTCCGAGCGCCTGCAGCGCATGCTGCGGCTCGCCCAGGACGAGACCCGGTCCATGCGCGACGAGGCCGCCGACGCGTCCCGTCGCATCCGCGAGGAGGCCGACGAATACGCGCGCCGCACGATGAACGGCGCCGACGAGCACGCGCGCAAGACGGCGGCCGAGGCCGAGCAGCGCGCCCGCCAGACGCTCGCGGAGACCGACGAGCAGGCGCGCGCCGCCCTCGAGGAGGCCCGCGGCGAGGCCCGCGCGATCCTCGAGCGCGCCGAGGCCGAGGCCGACCAGGCCCGCCACCGCTACGACGACGGCCTCGCCGACAACGAGCGCCGCCGCCACGCGATGGAGGAGGAGCACCGCAACCTCATGGACGCGGCGCGCGCCGAGGCCGCGCACGTGCGCCAGGAGGCCGAGCAGGAGCGCGAGCGCCTCGACACCGAGGGCCGCGCCACGCGCGAGCAGGTCGAGAACGACTTCGCCGTGGCCATGGCGGCGCGCCGGCGCGAGGCGATGCGCCAGCTCGAGGCCGACGAGAAGGCGTCGCGCGAGCGGGCCGACAAGTACGTGGGCGACGCGTCCGAGGAGGCCCGGCGCCGCCTGCGCGAGGCCGACGCCGAGGTCGCCGACATGAAGCGCCTGCGCGACCGTGTCGGCCAGCAGCTGAACTCCCTGCGCGCGGCCCTCGGGGCGCTGCCCACCGTGGAGTCGTTCCCCGACGAGGCGCCCGGCGACGGGCGCCCGGTGCTGCCCGACCCGCCGACGCACGCCAACGGCACCCACGAGACGGGGGACCTCGGCGGCGCCGCGGCCCCCGAGCAGCGCAGCGCCGCGCCCAGCCGCTAGGAGCGTCGCTCCCGGCGCCAGCAGCCGGTGTGCCAGTGCCGCCGCTCGACGGTGCCTTCCGCCTCGTCGGACGGCCAGGCCACCACGTGCGGCGTCCCCGGCGGGATGTCCTGGTGGCAGCCCGGGCAGACGTAGGTCTTCGTCGCCGCGGTGCCGCTGATCGAGCGCACCGTCCAGCCGTCCTCGTCGCGCACCCAGCCGCCCCGCAGCGGCGGGGGTGCCGCCGCGGGGGGCGGGGTGCGACGAGGCCTGCGGGGCACTACTTCTTCTGGTAGTCCCGGAAGCCCTGGCCGGTCTTGCGGCCGAGACGCCCCGCGGTGACCAGGTGCTCGAGCAGCGGCGCCGGCGCGAAGCCCGGCACGCGGAACTCCATGTACAGCGAGCGCTCGATCGCCAGCGACACGTCCAGGCCGACGACGTCGAGCAGCGCGAACGGGCCCATCGGCAGGCCGCAGCCGTTCTTCATGGCCGAGTCGATGTCGTCGGCGGTGGCGTAGTTCGCCTCGAGCATCGCCGTCGCGTCGTTGAGGTAGGGGAAGAGCAGCGCGTTGACGATGAAGCCGGCGCGGTCGCCGCAGAGCACCGGGTGCTTGCCGATCTTCGCCGTGACCGCGCGGACGGTGCTCGTCACGTCGGGCGCCGTGGTGATCGGGCTGACGATCTCCACCAGCTTCATCACCGACGCCGGGTTGAAGAAGTGCATGCCGACGACGTCGTCGGGGCGCTGGGTGGCCGCGGCGCACTCGACGACCGGCAGCGACGAGGTGGTGGTCGCGAGGATCGCGCCCTGCTTGACGACGTCGTCGAGCGCGCCGAACACGGCCTGCTTGACCTCGAGGTCCTCGGCGACGGCCTCGACGACGAGGTCGCAGTCGGTGAGGTCGTCGAAGGTCGTGGTCGGGCGGACCCGGGCGAGGGTCTCGTCGCGGGCGCTCTCGGAGAGCTTGCCCTTGACGACGGCCTTCTCCAGCGACTTGCGGATGCCGGCGACGACGCCCTCGCCCTTGGCCTCGGTGCGGGCGCGGACGACGACGTCGTAGCCGGACTTCGCGAACACCTCGGCGATGCCGGTGGCCATCGTGCCGGTGCCGACGACGCCGACGCGCTGGACCGATCGCTGGTCGCCGCCCTCCTGCCCGGGCGGCGGCGGGGTCAGCGAGTCGGCGACGACCTCGGGCGAGCCGGGGGCGGCGTAGGTGTAGAAGCCGCGACCGGACTTCCGGCCGAGCAGCCCGGCGGTGATCATCTGCTTGAGGATCGGGGCCGGCGCGTGGCGCTGGTTGCGCGACTGCCGGTACATCGTGTCGAGGATCTCGTAGGCCGTGTCGAGGCCGATGAGGTCCATGAGGGCCAGCGGGCCCATCGGGTAGCCGCAGCCGTAGCGCATGGCCGCGTCGAGGTCCTCGCGCCCGGCGTAGTGGGACTCGAACATCCCCACGGCCTGGTTGAGGTAGGTGAAGAGCAGGTTGTTGGCGATGAACCCGGCGCGGTCGCCGCACACCACCGGGCTCTTGCCGAGCTGCACGGCCAGGCCGGTGACGTCGGAGAGCACCTCGGGGTCGGTGACGACCGTGCGCACGACCTCGACCAGCGCCTGGACCGGCGCGGGGTTGAAGAAGTGCATGCCGACCACCTGGTGCGGGCGCTCGGTGCGCACCGACAGCTCGGTGATCGAGAGCGACGAGGTGTTCGACGCGAAGATCGTCTCCGGGCCGCAGACCTTGCTCAGCGCGGCGAAGACCTCGGCCTTGAGCTCGAGGCGCTCGGGCACGGCCTCGACGACGAGGTCGACGTCGGCGAGGTCGTCGAGGTTGGTGCTGATCCGCACCCGCCCCAGCAGGGCCTCGCGGTCGTCGGTGGCCAGCTTCGAGCGGTCGACGGCCCGCTGGGTCGACGCCTCGAGGGTCTCGCGGCCGTGGGTGGCCGACGCCTCGTCGACCTCCACCGCGACGACCTCGATGCCGCCCCGGGCGAACACCTCGACGATGCCGGCACCCATGGTGCCGAGACCGACCACTCCGACCCGGGCGAATTCGCGCGCCACGCTGAGACCTTCCTGCCGACGTCCGTTGACGGGCGCGATCCTGCCATGTCTGCCGGTGTCTCACCCGGGTCCGACGGAGGGGTTCGTACCAGCCGGTAACTTGACCGTTCCGGTAGGTCGCGGCGACCGACGGGCCAGGAGGAGGGCCCCGACCAGCGCCGCGAGGACGAACGCGCCCGCCGCGACCCCGAACCCGGCGGCGATCCCGGCCGGCGCGGCGGTCTGACCGGGCTGCTCACCGTCGGCGGCGATCACGACCGCCCCGATCACCGCGACGCCCAGCGTGCCGCCGAGCTGGCGGACGGTCTGGACGACGCCGGAGGCCTGGGTGCGCTCGGAGACCCCCACGCGGGCGAGCGCGTCGGTGTTGGTCGGGGAGAGCGTCAGCCCGAGCCCCACCCCGACCAGGGCCATCCCGGGCGTCTGGAGGGCGTAGTCCAGGCCCGGCAGCGCGAGCAGCCACAGGACCGTGCCGACCGCGCAGAGCACCAGGCCGGTGAGCACCGGGCCCCGCACGCCGGCCCGGTCGAACCACCGGCCCCCGATCTGGGCGGCGAGCGTCAGCGGCAGGATCAGCGGCAGCACCGCGAGCCCGGCGCTCATCGGCCCGAAGTCGAGCAGTTCCTGCAGGTAGATCGAGCTGTAGAGCACGAGCCCGAGCAGCCCGAACTGCACGAACCCCATGACCACGGCCGCGCCGGTGAAGCCCCGGTCGGTGAACAGGCGGACGTGGATCAACGGGTCGGACGCGCGCACCTGGCGCACGACGAACCAGCCCGTGGCCGCCAGCCCCCCGACGACCAGGGCCAGGACCGCCGGCGAGGACAGGCCGTCGGTGCCCGCGAGCTGGATCCCGAACGTCGTCGCGGCCAGGCCCGCCACCACGAGCACCACGTCCAGGGGCCGGACGCGGGTGCCGGGGACGCGCTCGGCCGGCACGGGGGCGATCGCCACGAGCACGAGGGTCGCGATCCCGACCGGCACGTTGAGGAAGAACACCGCGCGCCACGACACGTACTCGGTGAGCAGGCCGCCGATGAGCGGCCCGAGCGCCACGAAGATCTGGCTGATGCCGGCGAAGATGGCCATGGCGCGGCCACGCTCCCCCGGGCCGAACGAGGCGATGACGATCGCGCCCGACACCGGCACCATCAGGGCCGCGCCCGCCCCCTGCAGCGTCCGGCAGGCGATGATCGTGGCCTCGCCGAGGTCGCCCGCCGGGGAGAGCCCGCAGCCCACCGAGGCGAGGAAGAACAGCGTCACCCCGGAGCGGAACGCGCGCCGCGGGCCGAGCAGGTCCGCGGCCTTGCCCCCGAGGGCGACCAGGGCCGCGAGGGCCAGCACGTAGGCGTTGACCACCCACTGCTGGCCGGCGGGGTCCAGCGACAGGTCGCGCCCCATCGTGGGCAGGGCGACCGACACGACCGTCTGGTCGAGCATGATCATCGACAGCGAGCCGGTCATCGCGACGAGGACCAGCCACCGCTTCGGCGAGCCCTCCGTGACGGGCGCGCTCATCGGTCGCGCCGGCGCAGCTTCCAGCCCGCCATCGCGGCGGCCGCGGGCAGGAGCGCGAGTCCGTGCGGCATCCCGGCGACCGGCGCGGGGTCCTCCTGAGCGGGCCGGGACCAGGGCCGGTCGTCACGCCCGTGGTCGGCGCGCAGCCCGATCTCGGCGAGCAGGTTGACCGACATCATCCCGGTGAACACCGGGTTCGGGTTCGGCCCGCCGCCGCCGATCTCGGCGAGGCGGCGGGTGATGTCGTCGACGAAGCGGTGCGGGTCGACGGGCTCGTGCCCGGCCGTGACGTCGAGGGCGGCCTCCTGCAGGGCCACGCCCTGCTCGAGCATCTCGTCGAGGTGGGCGACCGCGTCGGCCCCGCGCCGGACCGTGGCGTCGTGGGCCTGGGTCACGGTCGTCACCGCGCCGTCGGCGGCCGCGGTGGCCACGGCACCGAGCACGGAGTGCAGCTTGAGCTGATCGGCGTCGGGCATCGCCCCGCAGCCGCCGTTGGCCTCGTCGCCGAGGTGCACCAGCCCCGCGTCGCGCAGGTGGACCACGACGTGGCCCGCGGTGTGGCCCTGGCTGCGCAGCACCCGCACCGCGCCGTCGGCGAACGACCACCCGGTCATCCGCACCGGGCCGAGCGGCAGGCGCTCGAGCGGGCGCTCCTCGTAGGGCCGGCTCGTGGCGCCGAACGGGTGCATCGGCTGGAAGAGCGAGACGACCTTCTTCGCGGACAGCGCCGGCGGCGCCGGGAGCGGGGCGACGCCGCTGATGCCGGCGAACGCGTGCTCCCAGTAGGTGACCGGGTCGCGCATCTGCTCGACGTCGCGGGCCGGGAACCGGTGCTCGGCGGGCACGCCGCGCTCGGCGGCGAGCTCGTCGACCAGGTCGTTGTTGCCGACGTGGTCGGTGTGGCCGTGGGTGGTGAGCAGGAGCAGTCGCGACCACGGCCCGACCCGGTCGACGGCGCCCTTCAGCGCGGCACGGAAGGCCTCGGTGACGCCCGTGTCGACGAGCACGAGGGTGTCCCCGGTGCGGTGCACGAGCGCGTGGCCGACGTCCGGCTGCTCGTGCTCGACGTCCAGCTCCTGTCCCGTGACGAGGACGGTGCGGTCGTCGATCTCGACGACGGTGCCGAGGGGGGTCTCGGTCACGGGCTCTCCCTGCTGGGCGTCGGGGGGACGTTGTGGTTGATCCGGAAGACGTTGCCCGGGTCCCACGCCGACTTGATCGCCACGAGGCGGGTCCACGTTTCCGCGTCGTAGGCGGCGCGGACGTCGGCGCCCGAGACGTGCGCCCCGGCGAGGAAGTTGACCAGCGCACCGCCGTCGCTCCACGCGTCGAGGTCGTCGAGGAACGCCTGCTCGGCGGCGGTGTCGGACGCCGTCGGCCCGTCCGGGTGCGGGTGGGCCGTCGTGTAGACGGTGGCCGCCGCGGACCGGTGGCCGACCGCGTTCGCCACGGCGGGCGGGCGGGCCAGCGCCCCGCCCATGAGGCGCAGCTCGACGAGGAAGGGCGTCCGCGGGCCGGCGTGCCGCAGGATCGTCGCCACGGCGTCCTCGTCGAGGCGGTGCAGGGCCCGCGAGCGGCTGTTCGTCGCGAGCGGCGTGACGGGGTCGTTGTGGATCGTGCCGATGTCGGTGACGGGCATCGACCGGACGGTGTCGAGCAGCGGCGTCGCCGCGGCGCGCAGCGGGGCGATCACGTCCTCGCAGCGCCCCGGCTCGCCCGACGAGCAGACCCGCACGTGGGCGCACCACCGCCCGCGCAGCGGCCCGGGGACGGCGGGCACGTCGGGGAAGGTCATCAGCGCGATCGAGAGGGTGACCTCGTCGGGCGCGTCGCGCCCGGCCGCGAGCAGGGCCGTGAGCACCGGCCCGGCGTCCTCGCCCGCGAAGAAGAGCCCGCCGCCGTACACCCCGGCCAGCTGCACGAGGTCGACCTCGGCGCCGGTGACGACGCCGACGTTGCCCCCGCCCCCGCGCAGCGCCCAGAACAGGTCCGGGTGGTCGTCGGCGGTGACCCGCCGGGCGACGCCGTCCGCGGTGACCACGTCGAGGCGGCGCACGCGGTCGGCGGCGAAGCCCCAGCGCCGCCCGAGCTCCCCGAGCCCGCCGCCCAGGGTGTACGAGACCGCGCCGACCGCGGGCGCGGAGCCGACGAGCGGGGCGAGGCCGTGCGGGGCGGCCTCCTGCAGCACCCGCTCCCAGCTGACGCCCGCGTCGATCCACGCGGTGTGCGCGTCGGTGTCCACGCGGACGCCGTCCATGCGCCGGGTGGTGATCAGCAGGGCGTCGCCGTCGGCCGGGACCGTGATCCCGTGCCCCGTCGCCTGCACCCCGACCGCGAGGCCCGCCGCGACCGCGCCCCGCACCGCAGCCACGACGTCGGCGGCGCCGGTCGCGCCGACGACGACCGCCGGGTGCTGGCGCACCGCGAGGTCGAACCCGGCGAACTCGTCCTCGTAGCCGTCGTCACCCGCCTGGAGCACAGGACCGGCGACCCGGCGTCGAAGGTCTTCGATCACACGAGTGAGCTTGGCCTAACCGACATCGCTCACCAAGACGCCGGAAGCGTGATCGCGTGACTCAGCGACGGCGGCCGTAGAGGACGCTGACCAGTCCGGCGAGCACCTTCACGACCCAGCCCGGGCGGTCGAACGTCATGACGTTGACGCTGCGGAAGCGGCGCTCGGAGATCGCGAGCGGGCGGGTGAACTCGCGGAGCCCGTCGACGCCGTGGATGCGCCCGAAGCCGGAGTCGCCGACGCCGCCGAAGGGCAGCGACGGGATGCCGGCGAAGGCGATGACGCCGTTGACCGAGACCATGCCGGCGCGCAGGCGGCGGGCGACCTCGTGGCCGCGGGCCGTCGCGAACACCGAGGCGCCGAGCCCGTAGCGCGAGGCGTTGGCGCGCTCGACGGCCTCGTCGATGTCGCGCACCCGGTTGACGACCACCGTCGGGCCGAAGGTCTCGTCGGTGACCGCGCTCGAGTCCTCGGGGACGTCGGCGAGCACGACGGGGTCGACGTAGGGCGCGCGCACCGACTCGCGGCCGCCGACGACGGCGCGCCCGCCGCGGGTGAGCGCGTCGTCGATCTGCCCGGAGATGACCCCGAGCTGCGAGGGCATGGTGATCGGGCCGTACTGGGAGTCCGGCGCCCCGCCCGGGGTGACGGTGGCGGCGCGGCGGGCGACGCGGTCGAGGAGGTCCTCGGCGACCGCGTCCACGACGTACACGCGCTCCACGCCCACGCAGGTCTGGCCGGCGTTCGACATCGCGCCCCAGACCACGGCCGCGGCGGCGTCGTCGAGGTCCGCGTCGGCGTCGACGAGCAGGGCGTCCTTGCCGCCGCACTCGACGAGCACCGGGGTCAGCGTCTCCGCGCAGGTCGCCATGACCTTCTTGGCCGTGGCCGTCGACCCGGTGAACGCGACCTTGTCGACCCCGGCCCGGCACAGCGCCGCGCCGGTCTCGCCCTCGCCGGTGACCAGCTGGAACACCGCGTCCTCACCGACCGCCTCGGCGAAGGTGTCGACCAGCCACTTCCCGACGCCCGGGGTCAGCTCGCTGGGCTTGAAGACGACCGTGTTGCCCGCGGCGAGCGCGTAGGCGATCGAGCCCATCGGCGTGAACACCGGGTAGTTCCAGGGCCCGAGCACCCCGACGACACCGACCGCCGGGTACTCGACGGTCGCCTTGTGGTTGATCATCAGCAGGCCGGCGGCGGCGTTGCGCGGCCCGAGCACCTTCTTCGCGTGGGTCGCGGCCCAGTGCAGGTGGTCGAGGGCGAGGATGCCCTCGATGCGCGCGTCGTCCAGCGGCTTGCCGGTCTCGCGGCTGACCACCTCGGCGAGCTCCTCGCGACGCCTGTCGATCAGCTGGCGCCACGCCGCGAGCTTGTGCGACCGCCCGTCGAACCCCAGGTCGGTCCACCAGCGCGTCGCCCGCCGGGCCCGCGCGACCGTCGCCTCGACCTGCTCGGGCGTGTGCCGCGGGTAGGACGCGATCACCTCGCCGGAGCGGGGATCGAAGGAGTCGAACGTCTGCGCAGAAGCGGCGGGCACCGTTCCCGCGTCGCGGGTGCTCGTCATGCGGCGAAGGTACTCGGCAGTAGCGGTCAGGCGCGACTGTTCGTCGGGGTCGCCACGTTCAGGGCACGGCGGCGCGGAGGCGGTCCGCCGTCGCGTCGAGGCTCGCGCGCCCCGGCGTCTTCCAGGCCGCCAGGAGGCGCAGCCCGTCGCCGCGCCGACGCGGGATGACGTGCAGGTGCACGTGCCACACGGTCTGCCAGGCCACGGCCCCGTCGGCGAGGAGCAGGTTCACACCGTCGGCGAGCCCCGCCGCGCGCAGGCCCGCCGCTACCCGCCGCGCCAGCGCCCACACCGCGGCGCCGTCGGCGTCGGTGGTGTCCGCGAGATGCGCCGCGTGCGCCCGGGGCACGACGAGCACATGGCCCGGCGTGACGGGCTGGAGGTCGAGGAACGCGAGCGCTCCCTCGGACTCCGCGACGACGCTCGCCTCACCGCGCCCGTCGACGATCCGGCAGAACACGCACTCGCCGTCGACCTCGGCCGGCAGGCGCTCCCGCACACGACCACGGCCGAGGCGCCGGGCGAGCGCGCGGGACAGGCGGCCGCCCATCAGTTCCGGCCGCCCACGTCAGAACAACCGGAACTCGTCGACCTCGGCCCCGCGCAGGGTGTCGTAGTCGAGCGTCACGCAGCGGATGCCGCGATCGGTCGCGAGCACCCGGGCCTGGGGCTTGATCTGCTGGGCGGCGAAGATCCCGGCCACCGGCGCGAGCAGCGGGTCACGGTTGAGCAGCTCGAGGTAGCGGGTGAGCTGCTCGACGCCGTCGATCTCCCCGCGCCGCTTGATCTCGACCGCGACGGACCGCCCGGCGTCGTCGCGGCAGAGCAGGTCGACCGGGCCGATCGCCGTGGGGTACTCGCGGCGCACGAGCGACCAGCCCTCCCCCAGCGTCGTGACGTGCGCGGCGAGGAGCTCCTGCAGGTGGGCCTCGACGCCGTCCTTGACCAGGCCCGGGTCGACGCCGAGCTCGTGGCTGGAATCGTGCTGGATCTCCTCGAGGGTGATCGTCAGCGTCTCGTCGGCCTTGTTGCGCACCGTCCACACGCCGGGCTCCTCGGTGAGCCAGCACGGCGGGCTCATCCAGTTCAGCGGCTTGTAGGCGCGGTCGTCGGCGTGGACGCTGACCGACCCGTCGGCCTTGACCAGCAGCAGCCGCAGCGCGCTCGGCAGGTGCGCGGTCAGGCGGCCGGCGTAGTCGACCGTGCAGCGGGCGATGACGAGACGCACACCGGGCAGGGTAGGAGACGGGCGGCGAGGATCATCCCGGGGTGTGGAGCCACCCGTCACCACGTCCAGCCGTGAGATCTACGCCAACCCCTGGATGTCGCTGCGCGAGGACACGTTCCGCCGCCCGGACGGGTCCGGCGGCGTCTACGGCGTCGTCGACAAGCCCGACTACGCGCTGGTCCTGGCCCTCGACGGAGACCGCCTGGCCATGGTCGAGCAGTACCGCTACCCCCTCGGGCTGCGGCGCTGGGAGTTCCCGCAGGGCACCGCCCCCGACCGCGCGGAGATGCCGGCCCGGGACCTCGCCGCCCGCGAGCTGCGCGAGGAGACGGGCCTGACCGCCGCCACCTGGACCTACCTCGGCCTGCTCGACGTCGCCCCCGGGCTGTCGTCGCAGCGCGGGCGCGCGTTCCTCGCCACCGACCTCACCGAAGGGCGCCCCGACCGCGAGGACACCGAGGCCGACATGCGCTTCGCCTGGGTCACCCGCTCGGCGTTCGAGGAGCGCGCCCGCGCCGGCGAGATCACCGACGCCCAGACCCTCGCCGCCTACACCCTCCTGGTGCTCCGCTCGGCCTGACCGCGCGTGCCCGCGGCCGCGCGCGGGCAGAGTGGGGACATGGCGTTGGTGCGGCTCGGACCGCTGGCGGTGCCCACCCCGGGCGAGGTGCTCGACACGAGCCGCTCGGTCGTGGGGTGGGTCGGCGAGGTCGTGGACGTCGGCGCCCGCCTGCCCGGGCGCGTGGACGCCCTGCTCGACGAGGTGACGCGCCTGGTCGGCGTGCTCGGAGCGCTCGCCGACCGCGCCGACGGCCTGGTCGCCCGCGCGGACGGGATCGTCGGCGAGATCGACACCGTGATCGGCGAGGCCCGCCGCATCACCGACGGCGCGAACGAGGTCGTCGGCTCGGCGCGGTCGATCACCAGCGGCGCCGAGGAGGTCGTCGGCTCCGCGCAGAAGATCACCGAGGGCGCCGACGAGGTGGTCGGGTCGGCGCGGCTCATCACGTCCGGGGCCGACGAGGTGGTCACCTCGGCGCGCGCGATCACGAGCGGCGCGGAGGACGTCGTGGGCAGCGCGCGGACCATCACGTCCGGCGCGAGCGAGGTCGTGGAGTCCGCGCGGACCATCACCAGCGGCGCCGAGGAGGTCGTCGGGTCCGCCCGGTCGATCACGAGCGGCGCGGAGGGCGTCGTCGGCAGCGCCCGGGAGATCACCGAGGGCGCGCGGGAGATCGTCGACGGCGCCGGGGCGACCAGCCGCTCGGCCCAGGAGCTGCTGGACACCTACCGCCCGATGCTCGAGCGCGCCGCCCCGCTGGCCGGCAAGTTCGTCGACGAGCTCAGCCCCGAGGAGGTCGACGCGGCGATCAAGCTCGTGGACCAGATGCCGCAGTTCACCGAGCACATGGTCGCCGACATCATGCCGATCCTCGCGACCCTCGACCGCGTCGGACCGGACCTCCACGAGCTGCTCGACGTCACCAAGGACCTGCGCCGGGCCATCGACGGCATCCCCGGCTTCTCGTTCCTCAAACGGCGCGGGGCCGCGAAGGACGACGACGAGCCTGACGACGCCGACGCGTGAGGCAACGCGTTCTATAAGTCGACACTGATACGGTCGTCGGCATGAAGTACACCGTCTCGATCGAGCTCGCCCTGCCGCGGGAGCAGGCGGTCGCGCTGCTCGCCGACCCCGCCCACCTGCCGAAGTGGCTGCGGGGTCTGGTGCGCCACGAGCCGCTGCACGGGGAGCACGGGCAGGTCGGGACGACGTCGCGCGTCGTGCTGCGCACGGGGCAGCAGGAGATGGAGGCCACCGAGACCATCACGCGCCGGGAGCCCGCGGACCTCACACGCCTCCCGGAGGGCGGCGTCGTGCACTACGAGCGCGAGATCGTCGCCGAGGGCATGTGGAACGCCGCGCGCGAGCGGCTGACCGAGGCCGGTCCGGGGACGACGCTCTGGACGAGCGAGAACGAGTACCGGTTCAGCGGGCCGATGCGGCTGCTGGGGCCGTTGATGCGCCCCGTCTTCCGCAAGCAGTCGCGCCGGCACATGCTGGACTTCAAGGCGTTCGCCGAGCACGGCACGGACGTCCGCGAGGGCATCACGCAGGAATGACGGCCTGCGTCTGGGTGGTCCGCGCGACGAGGCGCCCGCGGTCGTCGGTGAGATCGGTCTGCACGACGATCTGCGTGCGCCCGGAGTGCACGGGACGCGCCGTCGCCCGGACGTCGGAGCCCGAGACCGCGCGCAGCAGGTGCGTGCCCGACTGCGTGGTCGCGGTCCGCGCGCCCTCGGGCAGGCCCAGGTAGGCGCAGACCGCACCGGTGGTGTCGGCAAGCGTCATCAGCGCCCCGCCGTGCAGCAGCCCGCCGAGGGTCGTGTTCGCGTCGGACCAGGGCAGCACGGCGACGGTCTCGTCGGCGCCCGCGGTCTCGAGCCGCATGCCGAGGCCGGCGGCGAAGGGCATGGCGGCGATGAGGTCGTCGATCGATGGTCGAGCTCCGCTGCGCTCCGTCTCCTGGGTCATGGGGACCAGCGTCGCCGCCCGCAGCGGTGATCGTCCATGACCTGCGAGGTCATCGACCCGGCTACCCGTGGCGCTCAGGGTTCTCCTCGTCAGCCACGACGAAGGAGGACCCCATGGAGACCATCGACCGCTACCTGGCCGCCTGGAACACGACCGACCCGTCCGCGCGTCGCGACGCGATCGCCGCGGCGTTCACGCCCGACGCGCGCTACGTCGACCCGCTCGCCGACGTCTCCGGCCACGACGGCGTGGACGCGCTGATCGCCGGCGCGCAGGAGCAGTTCGCGGGTCTGACGTTCTCGCGCGGCGACGTGCTCGACGCCCACCACGACGTCGTGCGCTTCACCTGGCACCTCGGGCCCGCGGGCGCCGAGCCCGTCGTGATCGGGTTCGACGTCGCCGAGATCGCCGAGGACGGGCGCCTGCGCACCGTCCACGGCTTCCTCGACAAGGTGCCGGGCTGAGGGCCCCGGCTCAGGCCCCGGCTCAGGCCCCCGCGACGGGCGCCGGCGACGGCGAGTCGAGACCGTTCGCCTCGCGGACGACGTCGACGAACTCGCCCATGATCCCGGTCAGCGAGTAGGTCTTCGGCGTGACGACGCGCTGCACGCCGAGGCGCTGGAGCTGCTCCGCGTCGGCGGGCGGGATGATCCCGCCGACGACCACCGGGATGTCGTCGGCACCCGCGCGGGCCAGCCCGTCGAGCACGGCGGGCACGACCTCGAGGTGCGAGCCGGAGAGCACCGACAGGCCGACGACGTGCACGCCCTCCTGGACGGCGGCCGCGACGATCTCGGCCGGCGTCAGGCGGATGCCCTGGTAGATGACCTCGAAGCCGGCGTCGCGGGCGCGCACGGCGATCTGCTCGGCGCCGTTGGAGTGTCCGTCGAGGCCCGGCTTGCCGACGAGCATGCGCAGCGACGCCGTGCCCATCTCCTCGGCCGTCCGGCGGACGCGGGCCCGGACCTCGGCGAGCTCCTCGGGGGCCTCGCCGGAGCCGGAGGTCGCGCCAGTAGCTCCAGCGACGCCCGTCGGGGCGCGGTAGGAGCCGAAGACGTCGCGCAGCGCGCCCGACCACTCCCCCGTGGTCACGCCGGCGCGGGCGCACTCGAGCGTGGCCTCCATGAGGTTCTCGTCGGTTCCCGCGGCCGTCCGGAGGTGCTCGAGCGCGGCGTCGGCGGCCTGCTGGTCGCGCGAGGACCGCCACTCCTGGACCGCGCGGGCGGCCTCCTCCTCGACCGACTTCTCGACGGTGAAGATCGCCTCGGCGCCCTCGGCCTGCAGCGGGCTGGGCTCGGTGGAGGTGAACTTGTTGACGCCGACGACCACGTCCTCGCCGGACTCCATGCGCTGGCGGCGCTGGGCGAGCGACGACACCAGCTGCGACTTCATGTAGCCGGAGTCGACGGCGGGCACCGCGCCGCCCATCTCGGCGACCTTGGCCATCTCCGCGCGGGCGCCCTCGACGATGGCGGCGGTCTTGGCCTCCATGACGTGGGAGCCGGCGAAGATGTCGTCGTGGTCGAGCAGGTCGGTCTCGTAGGCCAGCACCTGCTGCATCCGCAGCGCCCACTGCTGGTCCCACGGCCGCGGCAGGCCGAGCGCCTCGTTCCACGCCGGCAGCTGCACCGCGCGGGCCCGGGCGTCCTTCGACAGCGTCACCGCGAGCATCTCCAGCACGATGCGCTGGACGTTGTTCTCCGGCTGCGCCTCGGTGAGCCCGAGCGAGTTGACCTGCACGCCGTAGCGGAAGCGGCGCATCTTCTCGTCCTCGACGCCGTAGCGCTCGCGGCACAGCTCGTCCCAGAGCTGCGAGAACGCGCGGAGCTTCGCGATCTCCTCGATGAAGTGCAGCCCGGCGTTGACGAAGAACGAGATGCGCCCGACGACCTGGCCGAACTTCTCGGGCGGCACCTGGCCCGAGTCGCGCACCGCGTCGAGCACCGCGATCGCCGTCGAGAGCGTGTAGGCGACCTCCTGCGTCGGCGTCGCCCCGGCCTCCTGCAGGTGATAGCTGCAGATGTTGATCGGGTTCCACTTCGGGACGTTGGTGTACGTCCACGCGATCATGTCGGTGATCAGCCGGACGCTCGGCGCCGGCGGGAAGGCGTACGTCCCGCGGGACAGGTACTCCTTGACGATGTCGTTCTGCGTGGTGCCCGCGAGCTTCTCGCGGTCGGCGCCGTGCTCGTCGGCCACGGTGACGTAGAGCGCCAGCATGTACATCGCCGTCGCGTTGATCGTCATCGACGTGTTGGCGTCGTTGAGCGGGATGCCGTCGAAGAGGGCCCGCATGTCGCCGATGTGCGACACCGGCACGCCGACCTTGCCGACCTCGCCCTTGGCGAGCTCGTGGTCGGGGTCGTAGCCGGTCTGCGTGGGCAGGTCGAAGGCCACCGAGAGGCCGGTCTGGCCCTTCTCCAGGTTGCGCCGGTAGAGCTCGTTCGACGCGCGGGCCGACGAGTGGCCGGCGTACGTCCGCATGACCCAGGGGCGGTCGCGGGCGTCGTCACTGGGGTAGGGCACGTCAGGTACCTCCGCTGCGCTTCGTCACCTGGCGATGACCCGCTGATGTTACCGACGGGTCGCCGCGACGGAATCGCACGCGGGATGCCGTGGCCCACAGGATCGGTCACGATGGTGGGCGTGGGTTCGGTGACCGAGATCGCGCTGGTGGTGTCGCTGGTCATCCTGCTCGCCGGCATCCTGCGCTACACGTTCGGTCGCGGGCCCGAGGGCGCGCTGCCCGACGAGAACGGCGACCTGGGGCTCCTCGAGACCGTCGCCGTCGTGCCCACCCGCGAGGCCGCGGACGTGCTGGTGGCCAAGCTCGCGCGCGAGAAGGTGCGGGTGACGCTGAGCCACGGCGCCGACGGCTGGCGCCTGCTGGCGTTCCCGAGCGACGCCGACGACGCCCGCGTGGTCCTCCGCGCCATGTGAGTCAGCGCTGGGGCGGGGCGACGATCCGGTGGATGCCGCCGCCGAGGGCGGCGAGGTTCTCGACGAACAGCGGGTAGCCGCGATCGATGTGCGCGACGTCCCAGACCTCGGTCTCGCCGTCCGCGCAGAGCCCCGCGAGCACCAGGCCCGCGCCCGCGCGGATGTCCGACGCCCACACCGGCGCCGAGGACAGCCGCCGCACGCCCCGCACGACGGCGTGGTGCCCGTCGGTGCGCGCGTCGGCGCCGAGCCGGACCATCTCCTCGACGAAGCGGAAGCGCCCCTCGAAGACGTTCTCGGTGATCATCGAGGTGCCCTCGGAGATCGCCGACAGCGCGATCGCCATGGGCTGCAGGTCGGTCGCGAAGCCCGGGTAGGGCAGCGTCACCCAGTCCACGGAGCGCGGCCGGCCCTCCATGACGACCCGGAACCCGCCGTCGAGCGTGGACACCTGCGCGCCGGCCTGCCCGAGCCGGTCGAGCACGAGGTCGAGGTGGTGCGGGTCGACGCCGTTGACCGTGACGTCTCCGCCTGCCATCGCGGCGGCGAAGCCCCAGGTCGCGCCCACGATCCGGTCGCCGATGACCCGGTGCGTCGTGGGCGTCAGCGGCCCGCCGCCGTGGACGGTGAGCGTGGACGTCCCGCCGCCCTCGATCTTGGCGCCCATCTGCTGGAGCATCGTGACGAGGTCGACGATCTCCGGCTCGCGGGCCGCGTTGTCGATGACCGTCGTGCCGTCGGCGAAGACCGCGGCCATGAGGATGTTCTCGGTGGCCCCGACGCTGGGGAAGTCGAGCCAGATCTGGGCGCCGCGCAGCGTCTCGGCGCCCGCGACGACGCAGCCGTGCGAGATCTCGCTCGAGGCGCCGAGCAGGCGCAGGCCCGCCTGGTGCATGTCGAGCGGGCGCGAGCCGATCGCATCGCCGCCGGGCAGCGGCACCACCGCGCGCCGGCAGCGGGCCACCAGCGGCCCGAGTACGCACACCGAGGCCCGCAGCCGCGACACCGAGCGGTAGTCCGCCTCCGGGGTCAGCTCGGCCGGGACGTCGATGGTCACCGTGGCGCCGTCGACCGCCACCGCGCAGCCGAGGCTGCGCAGCACGTCGGCCATCAGGGGGACGTCGAGGATCTCCGGACAGTTGGTGATGACCGTCCGGCCTTCGGCGAGCAGCGCGGCCGCCATCAGCTTGAGCACGCTGTTCTTGGCGCCGACGACGTCGACCGCCCCGGAGAGCGGCCCGGAGCCGTGCACCACGAAGTGCTCGTTCATCGCGCCGGGACGCTACCCGCCCGCCACGGAGCGGCCGTCGCCAGCACCCTCCACGGCGCGTCCGGCCATCCAGTCCGGCCGGCGGGGCACCACCATCGGCGTGCCGGTCTCGGGGTCGGGCAGCACCCGGCAGGCCAGGCCGTAGACGTCGGTGACCAGCTCCTCGGTGAGGACCTCGCCCGGCGGCCCGGTCGCGGCCACGACCCCGCCCCGGCGCAGGGCGACGAGGTGCGAGGCGTACCGGGCGGCCTGGTTGAGGTCGTGCAGCACCGCGACCAGCGTGCGGCCGTGGTGCGCGTGCAGGCGCGCGCAGAGCTCGAGGACGTCGACCTGGTGGGAGATGTCGAGGTAGGTGGTCGGCTCGTCGAGCAGCAGGATGGGCGTCTCTTGGGCGAGCGCCATCGCGAGCCACACCCGCTGGCGCTGGCCGCCGGAGAGCTCGTCGACCAGCCGGGGGGCGAGGTCGGAGACGTTCGTCAGCGCCATCGCCTCGGCGACGGCCACCTCGTCGTCGTCCGACCACTGCTTGAGCAGCTGCTGGTGCGGGTAGCGGCCGCGGGCGACGAGGTCGCCGACGGTGATGCCGCCGGGCGCCGTCGCGGTCTGGGGCAGCAGGCCGAGGCGGCGCGCCACCTCCTTGGACCTGTAGCTCGCGATCTCGGCGCCGTCGAGCACCACCGCGCCGGCCTGCGGGGCGAGCACCCGCGCCAGGGCCGCGAGCAGCGTCGACTTGCCGCAGGCGTTCGGCCCGACGATCACGGTGAACGAGTCGTCCGGGATCTCCACCGAGAGGTCGCGGGCCACCGTGCGGCCCTCGTAGCCGAGCGTCACGTCGCGGGCGAGCAGGCGGGTCATCGGGCTCCTGCCGGGTAGGAAGTGGTGCTCACGTCGTGCTCCCCCGCCACAGGCGCACGAGCAGCGCGACGAGGTAGAGCCCGCCGATGAGGCCGGTGGCGACCCCGACCGGCAGCGGGACGGGCTGGAACAGGCGGGTGACGGCGAGGTCGCTGACGACGAGCAGGGCCGCCCCGACCAGCGCGCTCGGCAGGAGCACCGGCGTCGCCGCCCGGGTCAGGCTGCGCGCGATCTGCGGGGCCGCGAGGGCCAGGAACGGGATCGGCCCGGCGGCGGCCGTCGAGGCGGCGGCGAGGGCCACCGCGCACAGCAGCAGGATCGTGCGGGTGCGCCCGACGTCGACGCCGAGCGCGCCGGCCGGGCGGTCGCCGAGCTCGAGCAGCGCGAGGCGCCGGCCCAGCGCGAACAGCACGGGCAGCAGCACGACGACCACCGCCGCGAGGGCGAGGATCTGGGGCCAGCCGCGATTGCTGAGGTCGCCGAGCAGCCAGGCCTGGGCGTCGACGGCGGTCTGCAGCTGCGCCGTGGTGATCAGCCAGCTGTTGACGGCGAGCAGCGCCGCGCCGATGCCGATCCCGATGAGCACCATGCGCAGGCCCTGCGTGCCGCGCCCCGCGGACAGCGCGACGACGAGCAGCGCCGTGAGCAGGCCGCCGACCAGCGCCCCGAGCGAGGTCCCGAGGGTGCCGGCGCCGAGCACGACGATGGCGACGAGCGCGCCGGTCGAGGCGCCGGTGGTGAACCCGATGACGTCGGGGCTGCCGAGCGCGTTGCGCGAGAGGCTCTGCAGCACCGCGCCGCTGACCGCGAGCGCCGCGCCCACCCCGACGGCGAGCACCAGCCGGGGCAGCCGCTGGTCGAGCACGATGAACTCGGTCGACCGGCTGCCCTGCCCGACGAGGGTCTCGGCGACCTCGGTGAGCGTCAGCGGGAACGAGCCCGTGGTCATCGCCAGGAGCGCGCCGACCACGACCACGACGGCCGCGACCGCGCCGACCACGACCGAGCGCGGACCGACGCGCAGCGAGATCCGGCCGCCGCCGAGGCGGAGCAGCCGCCCCGTGACGAGCGGCGCGTTCACACGCCCACCAGCCGGCGCCGGCGGCACAGGGCCACGAAGACGGGCGCGCCGAGCACGGCCGTGGTGACGCCCACCTGGATCTCGCCGGGCGGGACGAGGACGCGGCCGACGACGTCGGCGACGAGCAGCACGATCGCTCCCAGGACGGCGGTGTAGGGCAGCAGCCAGCGGTGGGCGGGCCCGACGAGACCGCGCACGACGTGCGGGACGGCGAGGCCGAGGAACGCGATCGGGCCGACCGCGGCCGTCGCGGCGCCCGCGAGGACGGTGACGACGGCGCCGGCGGCGACCCGGGTGCGCCCGACGTCGAGCCCGAGCGCTCGGCCGGCGCGGTCGCCGAGCGCGAGCGTGTCGAGCGCGCGGGCCATCGCAAAGGCGGCGAGCACCCCGACCGCGATGAACGGGCCGACCGCGAGCAGCACGTCCATCCGCCGCCCGGACAGCGAGCCGAGGTTCCAGAACCGGAAGGAGTCGAAGGTCCGCGGCGAGAGCACGAGCGCGGCGTTGACCAGCGCGATGAGCACGGCGGTGATCGCGGCGCCGGCGAGCACGAGGCGGTCCGGCGTCCCCGACGCCCGCCCGGTGGCGCCGAGCGCGTGCACCCCGAACATCGCCACGCCCGCCCCGACGAGCCCGAACCACACGTAGCCCGTGATGCTGCCGATCCCGAACACGCCGATCGCCACGACGACCGCGGCCGACGCGCCGGCGTTGACCCCGAGCAGGCCGGGGTCGGCCAGCGGGTTGCGCGACAGGCCCTGCATCACGGCGCCGGCGAGCCCGAGCGCGGCGCCGACCGCCAGCGCGAGCAGGCCGCGGGGCACCCGCAGGTCGCGCACGACGGCCGCGTCGATGCCGGCGGCGCCACCGGGGTCGCCGCCGAGCAGGAGCGTCCACGACTGCGCGATGCCGATGTCGCGCGAGCCGATGCCGATGCTGACCAGCAGCACGAGCACCGCGATCGCGACCAGCGCGAGCAGCCCGAGCACGCGGGTCGCCGACCCCACCACGCCGCCGGGCGTCCCGGTGCGCCGCGCGGGCGGCGCCTGCCCGGGCGCGTCCACCACCACCGCGCGCTCACCCACTCTCGTCCGACGGGGGATCCGCTGTGCAGCCTAACCATTAGGGTTGCCTAGCCTCAGACTCCCAGATTGTCCGATTCGAGTTCCAGGAGTGCGTGTGTCCCCCGGCCCCCGCGGTGCCCTCAGGCGCCTCGTCCTCGCGGCGAGCGCCGCCGCCCTGCTCCTCCTCGCGGCCTGCGGCGGGGGCGGCGACGGCGGCGGTGGCGGCGCCCCGGCCGGCTCGGCCGTCGGCGCCCAGTACCCCGCGACGGTCGACACCCAGTTCGGTCCGGTGACGATCGAGGAGCCGCCGCAGCGCATCGTCGCGCTCGGCTGGTCGGACGCCGAGACCGCGCTCGTGCTCGGCGTCCAGCCCGTCGGCGCGTCGGACTGGCTCGGCTTCGGCGGCACCGGCGTCGGCCCGTGGTCGCCGCCGTACCAGACGCCGCCGACGATCCTCGGCACGACGCAGCTCGACTACGAGGCCGTCGCGGCCCTGCGCCCCGACCTCATCCTCGACACGCGCTCGTCGGGCGACCGCCAGCGCTACGACACGCTCTCGCGCATCGCCCCGACCGTCGGGCCGCCCCCGGGCCTCGCGGCCGCGTACGGCACGACCTGGCGCCAGCAGATGGACATGGTGTCCCGGGCCCTGGGCAAGCCGGACGTCGGCGCCCAGCAGATCGCCGGACTCGAGGAGAAGTTCCGCGCCACGACCGCCGCCAACCCGTCGTTCGCGGGCCGGGCCGCGGGTGTCGGCGCCTTCTACGGCGGGCAGTGGGGCGCCTACGTCCCCGGTGACTCCCGCGTCGACGTCATGAGCGAGCTCGGCTTCCGGACCCCGCCGCAGATCGAGGCCCTCGCGCCCCAGGCCGCCGGGTCGTTCTACGTGCAGCTCTCGGGCGAGCAGGTCGGGCTGCTGTCCTCCGACCTCACCGTCGTGTTCCCGATCAACGCGAGCGCCGACGCCATCCGCACCGACCCGGTGCTCTCGCAGACCCCGGCCGCGCAGGCCGGGCACCTCGTCGTCCTCGACGACAAGACCACGAGCGACGCGTTCTCGTCCGGCTCGGTGCCCGGCACCGCGGCCGCGCTCGACCGCGCCGCGCCGCTGTTCGGGCAGGCGCTGCAGCGCTGAGACACCGTGGTGGACGGCTCGGTGAACGGTTACGGCGTCCCTAGACTGGCGCCGTGGCCGTTCACCTGACCCGGATCTACACGCGCACCGGCGACGACGGGACCACCGGTCTCTCGGACTTCTCGCGCGTGCCCAAGACCGACCCGCGGCTGTCGGCCTACGCCGACTCCGAGGAGGCCAACGCCGCGATCGGCGTCGCGCTCTCGGTGGGCGCGCCGCCCGAGGCCATCGTCGCGCCGCTGCAGCAGATCCAGAACGACCTGTTCGACGTCGGCGCCGACCTGGCCACGCCGATCATCGAGAACCCGGAGTACCCGCCGCTGCGCGTCACCGAGCGCCAGATCGAGCGGCTCGAGGGCTGGTGCGACGAGTTCAACGAGGACCTGCCCAAGCTCAACTCGTTCATCCTGCCCGGCGGCACCCCCGCGGCCGCGTACCTCAACGTCGCGCGCACCGTCACCCGCCGCGCCGAGCGCAGCACCTGGGCCGTCGTCGCCGCCGACCCGGACCGCACCAGCAAGCTGCCCGCGCACTACCTCAACCGGCTCTCGGACCTGCTGTTCATCCTCGGCCGCGTCGCCAACCCGGGCGGCGACGTCCTGTGGGTGCCGGGCGGGCCCGAGGAGCAGCGCTGACGTGTTCGACGAGCGCTTCGCCGGCGGCCTCGACCCGGCCGTCTGGACGCCCGCCTACCTGCCGGCCTGGAGCTCGCGGGCCGAGGCCGCGGCCACCTGGTCGGTCGACGGCGAGGGCCTGCACCTGACGATCCCGCCGGAGCAGCCGCTGTGGTGCGCCGGCGACCACGAGCCGCCGCTGCGCGTCTCGGGCGTGCAGAGCGGCAACCGTTCCGGGCCCGTCGGCAGCACCGACGGCCAGCAGCGTTTCCGCGAGGGGCAGCGGGTGCGCGAGGAGCAGCCGACCGTGTGGGGCTTCACGCCGCGGACCGGGATGGTCGAGGTCGAGGCCCGGGCCCGCATCGGCCCGGCGGCGATGTTCTCGGCGTGGCTCGTGGGGCTCGAGGACGCCCCCGAGCGGTGCGGCGAGGTCTGCCTCGTGGAGGTCTTCGGCGACACCGTCGAGGGCGCCCGCGTGAGCGTCGGCTCCGGGATCAAGGCGTTCCGCGACCCGGACCTCGTCGAGGACTTCGTCGCCGAGCCCCGCGACCTCGACATCACCGTGGCGCACCGCTACGCCGTGCACCGCCAGCCCGGCCGCGTCGACTTCATGATCGACGGCATGGTGACCCGCACCTGCCGCCAGGCGCCCGCCTACCCGATGCAGCTGATGATCGCGGTGTTCGACTTCCCCGACCACCCCGCCCACGACCCCGCCGACACCCCGGAGCTGGTGGTGTCGCGGGTGAGCGGTCCCTAGGGCCTCAGCCGAAGGCCTGGCCCTCGCCCCGGTACGTCGCGGCGGTGCGGACGACCCGGTCGGACTGCACGAGGTGGTACTCCCGGACGTGCTCGGCGAGCTCGCCGGCCTTCGCGTGCCGCATCCACACCCGGTCGCCGAGTGCGGGCAGAGGCCGCCCGGTCACGGGCGTCTGCACCTCGCCGGCGCCCTCGGTGCCGGTCAGCGCCAGGTCGCCGGGCCCGAACGGCGTGGGCAGGCGCGACGCCGCCGCGGGTCCCGAGGCCACCCAGCCGCCGCCGGCCAGGGTGGCGTGGCGGGCGTCGGGGCGGCGCACCACCGGCAGCGCATAGGCGAGCGCGGGCCGGGGGTGCATGCGGGTGTAGCCGTCGAAGAGCGTCGAGCCGATCAGCGCGGAGCCGGCGGCGATCTCGGTGACCGACGGGTCCGCGCGGGTGGTCTCCACGCTGCCGCTGCCCCCGCCGTTGACGAACTCCAGGTCGGCGACCTCCCGGACCGCGGCCACCACCGCGCCACGGCGCCCCGCCAGCTCGGCGGCCGAGCGCCGCTGCATCGCCCGCACCACCGCGTCGCGCAGCCGGGAGCCGGTCGCGTCCGGCACCCCGGCGATCTGGCCCTCGTAGGCCATGAGCCCGACCAGGCGGAAGCCCGGCCGCTCCGCGATCCGGGCGGCGAGACGGCGCGCCTCGGCGGGCGTGCGGACCGGCGAGCGGCGGGCGCCCACGTGCACGCGGGGCACGCCGGGCACCGGGCGCCACGCGGCGTCGAGGTCGAGGCACACGCGCAGCTCGGGGTGGCCGGCGCCGACGGCGTCGTCGACCAGGTCGAGGTGCGCGACGGAGTCGACCATGAGCGTGACCCGGGCCCGCGCGTGCTCGTCGGCGGCGAGGGTGCGCAGTGCGCCGCGGTCGACGCTCGGGTAGCCGACGAGGAGGTCGTCGCCGGTCCCGAGACCGGCGTGCCAGAGCGCCTCGCGCAGCGCGTAGCACATCAGCCGCGGAAGGCCCGCGCGCTCGATCAGCGCCCGGCACCGCAGCGACTTGGTGGCCAGGCGGATCGGCAGCCCCTGCGCGCGGGCCAGCAGGTCGGCGAGGTTGGCGTCGAAGGCGTCGAGGTCGACGACCGCGAACGGTGGGTCGAGGTCGGCGGTGGCGCGATCCCAGTCACGGGAGACGAAGCGCAGCGGAGCTCGACCCGACCTACCGATCACGTGCGGAGGCTACGGTGCTCGCGTGGCTCGTGGCGTGTGGCGCAACTGGTCGGGCACCGTCACCGCGACCCCGGCCCGCGTCCACGTCCCCCGCTCGGTCGACGACGTCGTCGCCGCCGTACGCGCCGTCCGGGGCTCGCACCTGCGCCCGCGCGGCAGCGGCCACTCGTTCACCCCGCTCGCGGCCACCGACGCGCACGCCCTGGACCTGCGCGGATGGACCGGGATCGAGTCGCTCGACACCACCACCGGCCGGGTGCGGGTCCGCGCCGGCACCACCCTGCGCGCGCTGAACGCCGCGCTCGACGCCCACGGGCTCGCGCTGGAGAACCTCGGCGACATCGACGTCCAGACGATCTCGGGCGCCCTCGCCACCGGCACCCACGGCACCGGCGCGCGCCTCGGCGGCCTCGCCACCCAGGTCGTCGCGCTCGACCTCGTGCTCGCCGACGGCACCCCCGTCGCGTGCTCGGCGGGTGACGCCCTCTTCGAGGCCGCGCGGATCGGGCTCGGCGCGCTCGGCGTCGTCACCCACGTGACCCTGCGGTGCGTGCCCGCGTTCGCGCTGCGGGCCAGCGAGCGCCCGGAGCCGCTGGAGGACGTGCTCGCGCACCTGGACACGCTCTTCGACGAGGCCGACCACGTCGAGTTCTACTGGTTCCCCTACGGCGCGCAGGCCCTGGTCAAGCGCAACCAGCGGGTGGACGACCCGCCGGCCCCGCTGCACCCCGTGCGCCGGTTCGTCGAGTACGACGTCGTCGAGAACGCCGCGTTCGGGGCGCTGTGCCGGGTCGGGCGCGCGTTCCCCGCCACCGCCGTCCCGCTGGGCCGCGTCGCGTCCGGGGTGCTGTCCGCGCGCGAGTACGGCGACCGCTCCCACCGCGTGTTCACCACGCGGCGCCGGGTGCGGTTCGCCGAGTCCGAGTGGGCGGTGCCGCGGGCGCGGCTCGCCGGGGTCCTCGACGAGCTGCGCGCGCTGGTCCCGCGCCTCGAGCACCCCGTGCTCTTCCCCGTCGAGGTGCGTGTCGCCGCCGCCGACGACGTCTGGCTCTCCACCGCGCACGGCCGCGACACCGCCTACGTCGCGATCCACCAGTACGTCGGGGCCCCGCGCGCCGAGTACTTCGCGGCGTTCGGCGAGATCGCCGCCGCGGCCGGCGGGCGCCCGCACTGGGGCAAGGAGCACCACCTGGACGCCGCCGCGCTGGCCGAGCGCTACCCGCGCTTCGAGGACTTCCGGCGCGTGCGCCGCGACGTCGACCCCTCGGGCCTGTTCGGGAACGAGCACCTCGACCGCGTGCTCGGACCCGCCTGACTCGAGCAGCCGTTACGGGCGACCGTCGAGCCGGATCGCGTCGGCCATCCCGACGACGACCTCGCGGTCGCCCTGGTACGGCTCGCGGCCGTGGGCCGTGCGGATGTTGTCGACGACCATGACGTCGCCCGCCTGCCAGGGCTCGGTGACCGTGTGCGCGGTGTAGGCGTTGTTGATCAGGTTCACGACGTCCTCGCCGATCGGCTCGCCGTTGCCGAAGCGCGTGGTGAACGGCAGCCCGTCGGGGCCGTAGGACTCGACGAGGTACTCGCGGATGTCGGGGTCGAGCGTCCACTCGTTGAGGAACGCGACCTGGTTGAACCAGCAGGGCCGTCCGTCGACGGGGTGGCGCACGACGGCGCGGCGGCGCTGGCGGGTGCTCAGGCCGTCGCCGTTCCAGCTGAACTCGATGCCCTGGGTGCGGCAGTAGTGCTCGACCGCGCCGCGATCGTTCGTGCCGAAGGCCTCCGCCCACGACGCGCCGATCTCGTCGTTGTAGTTGCGGACGAGCATCCAGCCCTCGTGGTCGAGCCGCTGCACGAGTGCCGGGGGCAGCGCCTGGAGGACCGCCGCGGCGTCGCCGACCGGGGTGGCACCCCCGGCGGCGGCCGGGGTGAGGCACGCGAAGAACATGAAGGCCGGCGGGTCGGGCAGGTAGCTCAGCTCGTTGTGCAGGCACATCTGCTGGGTCGCCGGCCACGGGGTGGCCGAGTACAGGCCGTTCCCGAGCGCCGTGCGGGCGGCGAACGCCTCGCGCTCGGCCAGGAGGCCGACCGCCGCGAGACGGCCGAACACGGCGGCCGTCTGCGCGTGGTCGCGCACGCCGAGCCCCCGGATGAGCACCGAGCCGTGGCGGGCCACGATCTGGCGCACGTCGTTGCGGTGGTACGCCGCCCAGCCGACCGCATCGGGGCCGGGGTTCACCCACAGGATCGGCGGGTGGCCGGGCCGGAGGTCGAGGTTGCCGGCGGCGGGCTGCTGCATCGTGGACGACATGGTGTCTCCGGTCGGGCTAGGGCTGTCGGGTCGGGTGAGGCGGGGTCGACGGATCAGGCGCTGGACGCCGGCGGGGCGGGCAGCTTCTCGGGCAGGATGTGACGGCCGGTCAGGCGGGCCATGGCGCCGTAGTGCTCCTCGCGCCAGAGCGGGGCGTAGACGGTCTCGAGGTACCGCTCGCCGGAGTCGGGCGCCAGGGTCACGGCGGTCATGCCGGGCCGGCCGTGCTCGGACAGCCAGGAGGACGCCCCCGCGACGACGGTGCCGGTGGACCCGCCGAAGAGGAACCCGCGCATCGCGAGGCGCTGGCACATCCGCAGGGTCTCGGTCTCGGGGACCATGACGACGTCGTCGACCATCGAGCGGTCGAGCGCGGGCGGCGTCATGCCCATGCCCAGGCCGGGGATGCGGCGGGTGCCGGCCTGGCCGCCGAAGCTCACCGAGCCCTCGACGTCGACCGCGACGATCTTGACGTCCGGGCGGTGCTGCTTGAACCAGCGGGCGGTGCCCATGAGCGTCCCGCAGGTGCCCGCCCCCACGAACACGATGTCGACGTGGGGGAAGGTGTGGGCGATCGCCGGGCCGGTCTGGGCGTAGTGGGCGCCCGCGTTGGCCGGGTTCTCGTACTGGTTGAGCCAGACGGCGTCGGGGTTCTTCGCGCAGATCGAGGCGAGGTGCTCGAGGCGGGCGCCGAGCAGGCCGGTCTGCGGGTGCGGCACGTCGACGACGTGGACCTCGCCGCCGAAGGCCTCGATGAGCCGGCGGGTCTGGATGTTGCAGCGGTCGTCGGTGACGCAGATGAAGCGGTAGCCGTGGTTCGCGCAGACCATCGCCAGCGCCACGCCGAGGTTCCCCGACGACGACTCGACCACGATCGACCAGGGGTTGAGCAGGCCCTGCTGCTGGGCGGCCGCGATCATCGAGGCGGCCGCCTTCAGTTTCACGGAGCCCGCGAAGTTCATGCCCTCGACCTTGAGGAAGAGGTTGTGCTCGACGATCGCCCGCAGGTCGATGAAGAGGTCGTCGGTGTTGTACTGCTGAGGGGCGGAGATGATGGTCATGGCGACCTCCTCGGTTTCGCTGTCGTCGTCTCGGTGACACCACGAGAGTCCTCGCCCGCGCCCCGCGCCGACATCGCCGCCGGGCCAGCCTTCCCGGCCCGCGGGGTCAGGGTCTTCTCACCTTCTGGTGAGGGCGTGCGAGAGATCGCGTCGTGGTCCACCGCCCGGCCCTCCCGTCAGCCCGCCGCCGGCGTGAGGAGCACGGCGACGTACACGGCGGCCGCGACCGCCAGCGCGGTGCCGAGGACCACCAGGGCGATCCACAGCGCCTTCCGGCCGGTGCCACGCCCGGCGTCCGGCTCCGTCGTCTCCGGCGGCGCGAGCGGCTCGGGCTCGCGCCCGACCGTCGGCGCCGGACGGGTCGTGGGGGCCGGCTCCGCGCCGGGCCGCGGGTAGTAGCCCGACCCGCCCGCCCCCTCGCGGGTCTGTGTCCTGGCCGGTGGCGCGCCGGGGCGCCGGGGCCCGTCGGTCACCCCGCCCGTCGGGGGCCGCATCCCGGTCCCGGTCCCCCGCGCCGGCGGCCCGGGGGTCCGGGCCTGGCGCATGGCCTGCAGCGACGCCCGGGGTGGGCCGGCGGGGCCCTGGGGCCGCGGGCCGTGCGCCGCGCCCGCCGGCGCCGACCGCGCCCCGGGCCGCAGGGCGTCGGTGACGTCGGCCGCGGCGCGGGACGCGGCGCCGGAGGCAGCGGTCCCGGCGGCGGTCGTGGACCGCACGGCCGTCGTGGGCGCGTCGACCGGTGACGAGGCTCCCGATGACGAGGCCGGCGAGGAGGCCGACGACCTCTCGGTGCCGCCGCGGCGGGGCGCTCCGGCTCCGGGCTCGAGGACGGGGCGCTCCCACTGCGCCGTCGTCGGGGTCGACGGCACCTTCGCCCCGGTGTCCGCGTCGAGCGCCGCCCGGGCCGCGGCGGCGAGGGCCCCCGCGCTCGCGGGCCGCTGCTCGGGGTCCTTGGCCAGGCCCGAGGCGACGACCGCGTCGAAGGCCTCGTCCAGGCCGGGCACCGAGCGCGACGGCGCGGGCGGGGCCGTGTACAGGTGCGCGGTCATGAGCTCGGTGAAGTCGTCGATCGGGAACGGCCGGGTCCCGGTCAGGCACTCGTACAGGAGGCACGCCAGCGCGTAGACGTCGATCCCGTGCCCGCCCGTGCCCGAGAACCGCTCGGGCGCCATGTAGTCCATGCTCCCGATCAGGACGCGGGTCCCGGTGAGGGGCGCGCTGTCGTCGCCCACCATGGAGCGGGTGATCCCGAAGTCGACGAGGTAGGCGAACTCGTTGGCGCCGACCGCGTCGTCGACGAGGACGTTCGACGGCTTCACGTCGCGGTGCACCAGGCCCGCGTGGTGGGCGGCGTCCAGCGCGGACGCGACCTGCTCGACGATCGCCACCGCGCGCGCGGGCGGGAGCCGCCCCTCGGTGGCGAGGATCCGCTCGAGGTCGGCGCCCCCGACGAGCCGCATGTCGAGGAAGAGCTGCCCGTCGATCTCGCCGTACGAGTGGATCGGGATGACGTGCGGGCTGCTCAGGCGCGCGACGAGCCGGGCCTCGCGGCGGAAGCGCCGCTGGTACTCCTCGTCGCCGGCGCCCTCGGCGGTGAGGCGCTTGAGGGCGACGACCCGGTCGTGCTCGGTGTCGTGGGCCTCGAAGACCTCACCCATTCCGCCGCGACCGACCACGCGGAGTAACTCATAGGGCCCGAACCGTTCGGCCACCCCGGACACCCCCCTCCGACCGGTCGACGCTGCTGACACTATGTCGCACGCACCCTCGAACGTGATACACCGAACGGCGTACTCTCACTCGAATGTGACCGTTGGTGACCGTCGTCGGCGTGCCGGCGGCGACGCCGCGGACCCGTCCGAGGAGGCGACGCATGACCAGCGACGCGGGTCGCCCGACGAGCTTCCTCGAGGTGTGGCGACCCGGCGGGGTCGAGGTGGTCCTGCTCGCCGGCCCGTCGATGACGATCGGGCGCGAGGAGGGCAACGGGATCGTCCTCGACCACGACGGCCAGGTCTCCTCGCTGCACGCCGTGCTGCAGTCCTACGGGGCGGGCTGGGCGATCCGCGACCTCGGCAGCACCAACGGGACCGTCGTGGCGGGCGAGCGCCTCATCGCCGAGCGCGCCCTGCGTCACGGCGACGCGATCCACGTCGGTGCGACCCGGCTGGTGTTCCGGGGCGCCGCGAGCCGCGCGGCACCCACCAAGGCGCCGCGGAAGGCGCCGGAGCTCACGCGCCGTGAGCGCGACGTCCTCGTGGCGCTGTGCCGGCCGTTGTTCTCGGGCGCGGTGTTCACCGAGCCGGCGACGGCCCGTGCCGTCGCCGCGGAGCTCGTCGTCTCCGAGGCCGCGGTCAAGCAGCACCTCCTGCGCCTCTACGACAAGTTCGAGCTGGACCCGACGAGCACCCGCCGTCGCGTCGAGCTCGCCAACGCGGCGCTGCAGCGGGGGGCGGTCACCCCCGCCGAGCTGACCTGACCCCGCCGGCACCTCCCCCGTACCGCTCGCGTCACGTCGAGGGCGTGAGGTCGGAGGGGCGGAAGCGCACCGTCGGCGCCTCCTCCGCGGGTGCGGCGGCGGCAGGTGCGGCGGCGGGCGCGGGCGCCTGTGCCGGGACCTCAGCCTTGCTGTCGATGAGCGCGGCGAGGTCGGCGAGCACGGGGTGGCCCACGATGTCGGGCAGGCTCACGACCTTCTTCAGGCCGACCGCCATCTTCACCGCGAGCAGCGAGGAGCCGCCCCGGTCGAAGAAGTGGGTGTCCCGGCCGATCGCCGACACGTCGACGCCCAGCAGGGGCGCCCACACGGCCGCCACGCGCTCCTCGGTCGGGCTGAGCGGGGTGGTGTCCGCGTCGGCGGCGGTCTCGGGCTCGTCGAGGGCCAGGGCGAGGGTCGTGAGCGCCTTGCGGTCGATCTTGCCGTTCGGGGTGAGCGGCAGGACCTCCTGGTGGTGCAGCACCGGCGGGACCATGTACCCGGGCAGCGACGCGCCGAGGGTCGCGCGGAGCACCTCGTTCTCCACGGGCGCGGCGGCGCCGTAGAAGCCGACCAGCTGCTTGCCGCGTCCCGGCCGCTCGGCGACGACGACGGCGGCGTCGCGCACGCCGGGCGCCCGCAGCAGCGTGTTCTCGACCTCGCCGATCTCGATGCGGAACCCGGAGATCTTCACCTGGTGGTCGCGCCGCCCGAGGAAGTCGAGCTTCCCACTGGGCAGCCACCGGCCGTGGTCGCCGCTGCGGTAGAGCCGCTCCCCGGCGCGCAGCGGGTCGGGCACGAACGCCTTCGCCGTGCGGTCGGGGTCGTTGACGTACCCGCGCCCGACGCACACCCCGGAGAAGACGATCTCCCCCGGCGCGCCCAGCGGGACCGGGTGCAGCGCCTCGTCGACGACGTAGACGCGGACGTTGGGGACGGCGGGTCCGAGCGGCACCCGCTCACCGGCGGGCACCTCGGTGAGGATCTCGTGGTTGGTGTCGTCGCACGTCTCGGTGAGCCCGTACGCGTTCACCATCGCGACGTCGGGGCGCACCGAGAACCAGCGCGCGACCAGTTCCTTCTTGACGGCCTCGCCGGTGACCGCGATGCGCCGCAGCGCGGGCAGGACCTCGGCCGCCGGGACGTCCTGCTGCTCGAGGTAGGACACGACGACGTCGAGGTAGGACGGCACGAGCTGGGCGACCTCGACGCGGCGGCGGGCCAGGAGCTCCACGAACGCAGGCACGTCGAGGATCGTCGCCTGCTCGACGATCACCGTGGTCGCGCCGACGAGCCAGGGCGCCACGAGCTGCCACAGCGAGATGTCGAAGCACTGCGGGGCGGTCTCGGTGACCACCGTGCCCTCGGTGATCCCGAGGTCCTCGATCTTGGCGTAGAGGTGGTTCACCATCCCCGCGTGCTCGCACATGGCGCCCTTGGGCTCGCCGGTGGAGCCGGAGGTGAAGTACAGGTAGGCGAGCCGGTCGCCCGCGATGTCGACGCGGGGGACGGCGTCGCCGTGCTCCTCGGCGACCGCGTCGTCGACGAGCAGGCGCTCGGGCGCCGCCGCGCCGAGGCCGGCCAGGGCCTCGTCGAGCGTGGCCGTGCTGCCGCGCTCCCCCAGCACGAGGCGGGCGTCGGCGCGGGTGAGCACGGTCGCGATGCGGTCGGCCGGGAAGTGGGGCTCGAGCGGCAGGTACGCGGCGCCCGCCTTGAGGATGCCGAGCACCGAGGCGGCCCAGTCGAGGGTCCGCTCGGCGACCACGGCGACGATGCCCTCGGCCGGCAGGCCGCGGGCCAGGATCGCCCGCGCGACGCGGTCGGTGACCTCGTCGAGCTCGCGGTAGGTCCACGATCGCTCGCCGTTCACCACGGCGACGCGGTCCGGGTCGGCGGCGGCGCGGTCGCGGAAGATCTCGTGCGCGGGCTTCGCGGGACGCTCGCGCACCGGACCCGCGAGGCCGTCGACGAGGAAGGCCAGCTCGTCGGGGCCGACCAGCCCCGCCGCGTCCGGCGCCGCGTCCGGGTCGGCGCAGAGCTGCCCGAGGGCGGCGAGGTGGTACCCGGCGATCCGCTCGGCGGCCGCGGCGTCCAGGTCGCCCGGCCGGTGCACGACCCGCAGCAGGTCGTCCGCCGGGCGGTCGATGCGGAACACGACGCCGTCGTCGAGGGAGGGCTCGGCGGCGGTCTCGGCGGCGGTGTCCGCGGGGTCGAGGGCCAGGACGGTCTCGGGCCAGAGACCCGCGAGGTCGCGGCGCGCCCGGGCCAGGGCGGCGTCCTCGGTGCGGTCCGTGGCCCGCAGCTCGGTCAGGGCCCCGAACGCGGTCGTGACGAGCACCCGCCACGACGCGACGCCGGTCTCGAGGCGACAGGGCAGGGTCCGGCCCGCGACCTCGACACCGGCGAGGACCTCGGGCTCCGCGGTCAGCGCCGCGAGGACGCGGGCGTGCGCCGCGAGGAGCAGCGCGTCCGGCACGACGCCGAGGCGGCCCGCCTGCGCGAACACCGCGGCGGCCAGCTCGGCGGGGACGGCGACCGCCGTGGTGACGGTCCCGCCGCCGACCGGCGCCTCCGCGGAGCTCCACCGCGGGACGGCGGTGGCGCCGCTCGCGAGGACGTCGCGCCACCGGCTGTCGTCGGGGACCGCGCAGATGGTGGGGTTGGTCATGGGTCCGTCCTCGGGGTCGGGTCAGTCGATGCCGCGGGCGGGGTTGCCGCCCCAGATCTCCCCGGGCGGCACCTCCTCGCCCTTCATGAGGAAGGTGTCGGGCGCCAGGATCGCGCCGTCACCGATCGTCGTGCCGTAGTGGATGAAGGACGAGACGCCGAGCGTCACGCGGGCGCCGATGACGACGTCGTCCGACTTGAACCCGCCGTCCTCCTGCGAGTGGCACTGGATGACGCAGCCCTCGCCGAGGGTGGCGTCGTCGCCGATGGTGGTGAAGCCCTTCTCGGTGAGGTTGGCGCCGTCGTCGAACACCCGGGCGCCGACGTGCACCCCGAGCAGGCGCCAGACGAGCGGCTTGAAGGGCGTCCCGTTGAACATCTGCACCCAGTGGGGGGCGGGCACCTTCCAGTACCGCTCGTGGCGCCAGAAGACGGGGTCGTAGATGGAGGCGCCGTCGGGTCGCCGGGCCTTCAGCGGCGAGACGCTGCGCTGCACCAGCGTGAACCAGGCGACCAGCACGACGATGCCGACGAGCTCGGCGAGGACGACCTCGGCCGGGCCCGCCGCGATCGGCAGCGACGCGACCGCCGCCACGGTCACGAGCGACAGGTAGAAGAAGAACCACCGCACGAGCAGGTGCAGGACCATGGAGACCGCGTTGTTCCGGTTCTTGCGCCGCAGCGACGCGGCCAGTTCCTGCGGGTCGGCGACGTCGAGGGCGCTGTCGCGCGCGACCGTGCGCGGGATCTCGAAGCTCGGTGACCCGAGCAGGCCGACACCCTGGCGCACCGGTCCGTGCAGCGGGACCTGCACCTTCGTCGCCAGCAGGCAGTCGTCGCCGGTGCGGCCCTGCGGCGGGTAGGCGATGCGGTTGCCGAGGAAGTTGTTCGCCCCGATCGCCGTGCGCGAGACGCGGAACGAAGTCGCGGAGTACTCGGCGTTCATCACCGACAGGCCGTCGGCGACGACGGTGCCGCTCCCCACGCTGGTGAGGAACGGGTTCTCGTGCTGGACGGCCATGCCGAAGTTCGAGCCCGTCTGTTGCAGGGGCTTGAGCCGGTAGCCGACGAGCACGAGGTAGTGGGCGATCGCGGAGCTGTCGCCGAACAGCTCGACGAACGGCCGGGCGTTGGTCATGGTCCCGATCGAGCGGTGCAGCCAGTAGCGGACGCCGTAGAGCGGATAGACGACGTCGGGGCGGACCCACACCGCGAGCAGCCGCGGCAGCGTCACGATCACGGCCAGCCCGAGCACGAGCCCGCCGAAGAAGAGGATCGCCGTCAGCGCGAGCAGCTCGAGGTGGAACTGCGCCGTGAAGATCACCCCCGGCGCGGGCTCGAACAGCGCGGCGAACTGCGGCACCAGGGAGTACAGCGCCCCGGCCACCGCGAGCGTCGCGGGCGAGGCCACGGCGAGCACGAAGACGAGGAGCACCGACGAGTACAGCGCCCGGCGCGGGCGGCTGCCGGGAGCGGGCGGCACCGCGGGCAGCGGGCCGTCGGCGCGGCGCCCGGGCGAGCCGTGCCAGACCTCGCCGGTGGGGATCGCCTGCCCGGCGTGCAGCGACGAGCTGTGGGCCAGCGAGGCGCCGTCGCCGACGGCGGTCCGCACGTCGAGCACGGTCGCCTCGCCGACGAAGGCGTCCGCGCCGATGCTGACGCCGCCGATCTCGATGCGGCCGTCTTGCGCCCGGTAGCAGGCGATGACGGCCTCCTTCCGCACCAGACTGCGATCACCGATGCTGAACAGGTCCGTGCACACCGGCACCTGGCTCGACAGGTAGGTGACGTCGCGCCCGACCTTCGCCCCCAGCGCCCGCAGGTAGAGCGTGAACGCCGGGGTGCCGGTGAACAGCACCATCGGGCTGGTGCGGACCAGCGTCTTGACCACCCAGAACCGCAGGTAGGCGGGGCTCCAGACGCGGAACGCCCCGGGCTTCCAGCGACCGATGAGCACCCACTTCGCCACGACGGGCAGGACGCTGAGGGTGACGAACCCCGCGACGCCGGCGAGGAGCGCGGCGACGTACCCCTCGACGAGCCCCGTCGCCGCGGTGACCGCCCGGAAGCCCCACGTGAGGATGACCGCGGCGATGTAGCTGTAGGCGAGGACGCAGACGAGCTGCGCGGCGCCGCACAGCACGAACGCGGCCGTGCCCGCGCGCGGACCGGTCGGCTCGTCGGCCTCGGTCGGCGGTGGTCCCGCGGGTCCGGCCGGCCGGTCGTCGCCGGCGCCGAGGGCCGCGGTCAGGCTCGCGATCGTGGGGTGCTTGTAGACGTCGGGCATGCCGACCGACGGCAGGTCGGAGCGCTTGCGGGTGCGGGCGCAGAAGCGGGCCATGAGCAGGGAGTCCGCACCCAGGTCGTCGAAGAAGTGCGCCTGGGGCGGGACGTCGGGCCGCTCCAGGACCTCGGCGAGCAGGGCGCCGAGCCCGGAGGTCGTGCGCGCGGCCCCGGCGGTGTCCTTCGGCTTCGCGGCGGGCGCGAGGGCTCCGGCGAGCCCCGCGAGCGTCGGGTGCTGGTAGACGTCCTGCATGGCCGCCGACGGCAGGTCGGGGTGCTTGCGGATCTTCGCGCAGAAGCGGGCCATGAGGAGCGAGTCGGCGCCGAGGTCGTCGAAGAAGTTCCCGTCCCTCGGCACGTCGGGGCGGCCCAGGACCTCGACGAGGATCTCCTTCAGGAGCGCCTCGGTGGCGCCGGGTGCCGCGGGCGGAGCCGCGACGGCGGACGCAGCGGCCGCGACCGGTGCCGCGGGCGACCCGATCCCGGACGGCCGCGCCGGCGCCGGCGGCATCCCCGGGCGGCCTGGGGCCTGCGGCCGGGCGGCCGGTCCGGCGGGTCCCGGCCCCATCGGACCCGGGCGGCCGGGCGCGCCCGGCCGGACGGGGGGACCGCGGTGCGGGAGCGCGCCGGGTGCTCGTGCCCCGGGGGTAGCGGGGCCGGGAGTCCCGGGGCCCGGCATCCCACGGCCAGGAGTGCCCCGAGCGGGTGTCCCGGGACCGGGCGTGCCACGGCCGGGCGTCGCGAGCCCGGGGGGCGCCTGGCCGGGCGGCGTGGGGCGCCGCCCGGGCGGGGCCGGCGGGCGGCCCGGCGCTGGGGGCGCCTGGGGTGCCCGGGGCGCGGCCGCGGGCGGCGTCGCCCGGAGGGCGGTCGTCGGGGCGTCGACCCCGGACAGCGGCTCGGGAGCGGGGTACCGCGTCGTCTTCCCGGTCGTCGTGTCGCCGGCCTTCTCACCGGTCGTGCCGTCGGCGGTGTCGTCGGGTGCCTTCTCGGTGGTGCCGCCGGCGGTGTCCTCGGCGGTCGTCGCGGCGGTGCCCTCGGCCGTGCCGTCGGTCGTGCCGGCGGCCGTGTCCGGTGCTTCCGGTGCCTCCGAGGCGGGGTGCGGCGCCGTCGTCCCGGTCCCGCTCGCGACCGGCGCGGGCGGAGCCTCCTCGACCGGTGCGGCGTCCCCGGCCGGTGCGGCGTCGTCGTCGGCGACGGGCGTGGACAGCAGGGCCATGACGGTCGTGCGCCGCGAGCGCCCGGGCGCCGCCTGGGGCGACGGCCGCGCCGCCGACGGCGGGATCCGCTCCCCCCTACCATCGGCCCCGTCCAGCCGCGCGATGCGCTCGACCTCGCCCGAGGGGGCGATCCGGCCGAGGTCGCCGGTGCGGAACATGAGACCCGGGCCGCGCCCCGGCACGGGGACGAACGCCTCCGCGGTGAGGTCCCGGCGCCCGACGTAGCCCCGCGCCACGCCGGGGCCGGTGACGGCGATCTCGCCGATCCCCCCGGCGGGCAGGACGCGCCGCGGGTCGGCGGGGTCGGTGATGAGCACGCCGTAGCCGGGCAGCGGACGCCCGTGGGTGGCCGGTCGCTGCGGGTGGAGCTCGGTCCACAGGGCGGCGACCGTGGTCTCGGGGGCCCCGTGCAGACCGACGATCCGGCGCCCGGGCCGGTGCCACCGGGCGAGGAGGTCGCGCGGTCGGCCGGTGCCGGTCAGCAGGAGCAGTCGCAGGTCGGGCAGCGTCTCCTCGATGCCCTCGAGGTCCTCGGCCGATGCGCGCAGGACGGTGACGCGCCGGTCCCGCAGGTGGCGCCCGAGCGCGGTGCCGCGCAGCGGCGGCCCCGGCGGCGCGGTGACCACGGCGGCCCCGCACGACCACGCGAGCCACGTCTCGAGCACCGCGAGGTCCGACCCCGCGCGGGTGTCGTGGTGGAACCGGTCGTCGGGCCCGATCTGGAGCAGGCCCGCCACGCCGCGGACGAAGGCGGCCGCGGCGTCGTGACCGACGGCCGTGGAGCGCAGGCCGCCGTGGGCCCCGGCGGAGCGGTCGGCGGCGTGGACCACGACGTAGGCGGGCGTCCCGACGACCGAGCCGCGCTCGGTGTCGGTGAGACGCTGGGCGTCCTCCTGGTCGATCCGGGCCTGGGCGCGGTCCAGGTAGACGGCGTCGACGTCGGACGCGTCGAGCCGGGACGCCTCGTCGGTGCGGGTCAGCACGATGCCGACCCCGGCGGCCTCGAGCACGGCCGCGAGGGCGGCGTCGGGGAGCCGGGCGTCGAGCGGGACGGCGACGGCACCGATCCTGGCGGTCGCGAGCTGCGCGACGAGCGCGTCGCCGGGACGGTCGAGCAGCACCGCGACGCGGTCGCCCGCCGCGATCCGGCGCCGCCGGAGGTAGCGCGCCAGCCGCGCGGCCGCGGTCTCGAGCGCGACGTAGGACATCGGGCCGTCGCCGGTGTCCACGGCGGCGGCGGTGGCCCGTCCGTGGCGGCGGAGCTCGTCGCACGTCCGCTCGACGAGCCGGTCGATCCTCTCGTCCGCGGGAGCGGGCGCCGGTCCGGCGCCCAGGCCGGGACCGGGCCGGCGTCGGGACCCGGTCCAGCGGCGACGGTTCGGCGGCGGGACGGGAGGTGCCGTGGCGGTGCCGTGCGCTGCGCCGGCAACCATGGCGACTCCCAGTCCGTGCTGTGGCGTTGCTGCGCGGGCGCGCGCGGGACCGAGACATCGTCACGCAGAGGCGTCGCGCTCGCCCAGGAGTATCACCCGAACGAAGTAATGCTGGCCAGTCTTTTCGCCTTCCCGCCAAGATCGTCCGAGTGGCGAGCACTCTCCGTCATCACGTTCGGCACGCTTACCTCGCGGTGAGAAGGCTGTGACCCCGGTCGGCGGGAACGGTGGCCGCGGGGCGATGTCGGGGGCCGGCCCCGCCTCGGATGCTGGTCACACCGCCGCCCGCCCAGCTCCCAGGAGTCCCCGATGACGACCAGGACCCCCGCACCGCCCCGTGACTCGGGACCGGCGACGACGCTGGCGCCTCCCGTGGCGACGCGACGGATGACGGCACGTCTCCCCCGGCAGGCCCCGCCCGTGGCGGTCCGGACAGCCGGCCTGGCCGAGGCGCCGACCGTCCGGCTGCCCGTCGTCACGAGCGCGAGCCCGACGAGGACGACGAGCGGCTCGGGCGCGCGGGTGCGCGGGATCGACGCGGCGCGCGGGCTCGCCCTCCTGGGCATGATCGCGGTCCACACGCTGCCGACCTCCGAGAACGGCGAGCTCACCACCGTCGGCCTCCTGGCCGGCGGGACGTCGGCGGCCCTGTTCGGTGTCCTCGTCGGGCTGTCGGTCGCGCTGCTCACCGGGCGCCGGCGCGTCGACCTGCGCGGCGGGTCGTTCCGGAGCCACGCGCTGCGCCTCGCCGTGCGGGGGCTGGCGGTCGGCGTGCTGGGCCTGGCGCTGGGCGAGGCGGCGCTCGGCGACGTGGACATCATCCTCACGTACTACGGCGTGCTGTTCCTGCTCGCCGTCCCCCTGATCCTGCTCCCGACCCGTGGCCTGTTCGCGCTCGGCGCGGCGCTCGCGGTCGTGGCCCCGGTGACGAGCCACCTCGTCCGCACCTCGATGCCGCCCGCCGAGCTCATCGACCCCTCGTTCACGGCGCTCGTCACCGACCCGGCCGGCCTCGTCGGCACCCTCTTCTTCACCGGCGCCTACCCCATCTGGCCGTGGCTGACCTACCTTTGCGTGGGCCTCGCGGTCGGGCGCCTCTCGCTCACCCGCACCCGCACCGCCGCGGTGCTCGCGGGCAGCGGCGTCCTGCTCGTCGTCGTCGCCGCGGTCGTCTCGCACCTGGCGCTGGTGACGGCCGGCGGTCTGGGCCAGATCCTCGCGAACCCGGGCCTGCCCACCGAGGAGCTGCAGGCCGCCCTCACCGAAGGGCCGAACGGCGTCACCCCGGCCACCACCTGGTGGTGGCTCGCCGTCGACACCGCGCACTCGTCGACCCCGCTCGACCTCGCCCGCACCGTCGGGACGTCCCTCGCGGTGCTCGGCGCGATGCTGCTCCTCGACCGGGCGCTCGCCCACGGGGGTGCGGCGACGTGGGCGCGGGTCGTCGGCGCGGTGCGCAGCCCGCTGGCCGCGGCCGGCGCGATGACGCTGACCTTCTACACGCTCCACGTCGTGGTCGTCGGGCTCGCGCCGACCGCCGAGCCGTGGACCCTCTACCTCGTCCAGATCACGGTCGCCCTGCTCGTCGGCCTGCTCTGGCAGCGCTTCGTCGGTCGCGGTCCCCTCGAGGCCGGGGTCAGCAGGCTCACCGACGTCGTCGCCCCGGCCTCGCGCCCGGCCGCCGACCGGCCCGCCGGCCGCCCGTGGCTGTCCGCCCTCGTCGCCGCGGCCGTGCTCGCGGCCGTCGTCGGCGGGGCCTTCGCGGTCGCCGGGCTCGCCGAGGGCCCGGCCGCCGACACGGCCTCGTCGTCGGCGACGAGCGAGGAGGGCGACGCCCCCGACGGCCCCGTCGTGGAGGAGGACACCGCCGAGGCCGACCAGCCGAGCGTCAGCGAGGACGCGTCCGAGCAGCAGGACACGGGCCAGCCCGACACGGGCCAGGACGCGGCCGACGAGGGCGAGTGACCGGGTCCGGGTCAGGGGTTCGCTGTCAGGGTCCCCAGGTGCGCAGCGACACGGTGTGGGGTGAGCGGCGCAGCTCGGCCAGGGCGTCGTCGGGGATGGCGGCTTCGGTGTCGGTGAGTACGTAGCCGCGCTCCCCCCGCGTCGAGAGGGCCTGGCTCACCACGTTGACCCCGCTGTCGAGCAGCAGCTGGTTGATCCCGGCCAGCACCCCGGGGGTGTTGGTGTGCAGATACCCCATCCGGAACGCACTCGGCGCCACCGGCAACGCCACCTCGGGCAGGTTCACCGACAACGCGGTCACCCCGGTCCCCACGTACTGCAGCAGCTTGGTGGACACGAACCCGCCGATCTCCTCCTGCGCCTCCTGGGTCGACCCCCCCACGTGCGGGGTCAGGATCACGTTGTCCAACCCCCGCAACGGCGACTCGAACACATCGCCCTGCGCCTTCGGCTCGATCGGGAACACATCGATCGCCGCCCCCGCCAGATGCCCGGACAGGATGTTCTCCCGCAACGCCTCGTCGTCGATCACCATCCCCCGCGAGGCATTGATGAAGATCGAGCGCGGCTTCATCAGCGCGAACTGCTCCGCGCCGAACAACCCCGCGTTCCCCGGACGGCCGTCCACGTGCAGGCTCACCACATCGGCCTCGGCCAGCAACGCCTCCAACGACTCCACCTTGCGGGCGTTGCCGTGCGCCAACCGGTCCTGGGTGTCGAAGAAGATCACCCGCAGCCCCACCGCCTCGGCGATGTTCGACAGCTGGGTACCGATGTTGCCGTACCCCACGATCCCGAGCGTGCGGCCGCGGAACTCGTGGCTACCGCGCGCGGACTTGTCCCAGATGCCCTCGTGCATCCGCGCGGTCTTCTCCGGCAGCCGCCGCACCAGCGCGATGATCTCCCCGAGCACCAGCTCCACCACGCTGCGGGTGTTGGAGAACGGGGCGTTGAACACCGCCACCCCCCGCTCCGCGGCCGCGGGCAGGTCGACCTGGTTGGTGCCGATGCAGAAACAGCCCACCGCCAGCAGGTCCTTGCCCGCGTCGAGGACCTCCTCGGTGATCGTGGTGTTCGACCGGATCCCCAACAACGACACCCCCGCCAGCGCATCCGCCAGCTCGGCACCACTCATCGAGCCCGACCGCACGTCGACCTCGTGGCCCCGGGCACGCAGCGCTTCCGTGGCGACCGGGTGGATGTTCCTTAGCAGCAGCACGTTCACACCATGAGAGTAGGGTGCTGGTGCGCTGCGTCACATCCTCCGGATCGGTCCACCCGTCCGGCAGATCGGTGAACGGCGTGAGGACGATCTACCGCGATCCAGGCGGTCGTGACTACTCTCCGCGCTCATGGCCGAGCGATCGACGACGTCCCGGGCCATCGCGGCCGGGCAGCTGCCGGCGGCGACGGCCGCGTTCATCCGCGAGCAGGGAGCGGTGCGCGGGCTGTTCCGCGATCCGCTCGTCGAGGTGACGCACGCGCTGCGCACCGACGAGACGACGACCAAGAGACGGCTCTTCGGCGGCACCCGGACGTCGGTGCGCACGGTCGAGATGCTGCTGACCCCGGACCTGCTGGTCGTCTCCTACCGCGACGGCGCGCGCGACGGTGAGGACCCGGCGGCGCAGGTCAGCTTCCACCGCCTGTACCAGATCGAGTTCGCGCCGCTGCCCTCCGAACTGCTGGAGCGGGCGGGCGGCGCGAAGGTCGCCGTGCCCGCGGGCCTGATGCCGCTGACGAGCACGCCGGTGGGCAGCACCCAGCGCGGGAGCCGCATGGTCCCGCTCGGCGACGGCCCGGACGCCGCGCGCTTCCGCGAGGCCCTGCTCGCCGCGACCGAGCGCTGCCGCCGGGGTGCCGGGGCCTGACCCCGGAACCGGTGACGGACCCCGCGAGGGGACCGGGGTCCGTCACCGGGGTCTCAGCCGAGGAGCGGCTTCACCTTGGTGCCGAAGTCGTGCACGCCCTTCTCGAAGTCGTCGAAGGTGAACATCATCCCCTGCACGCCGGGCATCTTGGCGACCTCGTCGATCTGCCGTGCGACCGTCTCGTACGAGCCGACCAGGGTGGCCATGTTGAAGTTGACCGCGCCCTCGGGGAGGTTGATCGTCCGCGCGGTGCCCCCGCCGTCGGCGGTCTTGTCGGCGCTGCCCTCGTCGCTCATGTAGCCGAGCGCGCCGGCGTCGGCGCCCTCGTTGTAGGAGCGCCACTTCGCCTGGGCCTCCTCGTCGGTGTCCGCCATGATCGCCATGAACAGCGGCAGCGACTTCACGTCGCGGCCGGTCTCCTTGGCGAACGACGCGAGCCGCTCGGTGGGCTGGCGGTAGACCTCGGGGTCGTTGACGCCGGGCGAGAGGATGAAGTTGTAGTCGCCGTACTCGGCGCAGAACCGCATCCCGCGCTCCGACTGCCCGGCACAGACGATGTCGACCTTGCCCGACGGCCGCGGCGAGAGCACGCAGTCGTCCATCTGGAAGTACTTCCCGTCGAGGTCGCAGCGCCCGGTCTCCCACAGGTCGCGCAGGACCTTCACGTACTCCGTGGAGTAGTCGTAGCGGTAGCCGAAGTACTCGTCGCCGGGCCACAGGCCCATCTGCTCGTACTCGCCCTTGGCCCAGCCCGAGACGATGTTGACGCCGAAGCGCCCGGGCGCGATCTGGTCGATCGTCGACGCCATGCGCGCGACGAGGGCGGGCGGCAGCGTCAGCACGGCCGTCGACGCGTAGAGCTTGATCCGGTCGGTGACCGCCGCGAGGCCCGCCATCAGCGTGAACGACTCGAGGTTGTGGTCCCAGAACTCGGTCTTCCCGCCGAAGCCGCGCAGCTTGATCATCGACAGCGCGAACGCGAAGCCCTGCCGCTCCGCCTCCTGCACGACGTTGCGGTTGAGGTCCCACGTCGGCATGTACTGCGGGGAGTTCTCGGAGATGAGCCAGCCGTTGTTGCCGATCGGGATGAAGACGCCGAAGTCCATGGGTGGAGCACCTTCCTGCGGGGTCAGGAGACGGGGACGGGCGCGCGCAGCGCCGGGACGACCTCGCGGGCGAGGAGGTCGAGGGAGGTCCGCGCCGCCTCGACCGGCATGCCGGCCCAGTCGGTGCGGAACACGAAGTGGTCGACGCCGAGCTCGTCGCGCCACGGGAGGAGTGCGGCGATGCAGTCCTCCGGGGACCCCACCACGAATCGGTCGTGGGCGAGGTCGTCGTAACCGACCCGGAACGACTCGGTTCCGGGCATGACACGGTCCTGGCCCCAGTCGGCGTAGACCTCGTACTTGTTCGCCAGGTACGGCATGGCGAGCTCGAGAGCCTGCTCCCGGGTGGGGGCGCAGAACACCTCGCGGATCAGCGGGAGCTCGGCGAGCGGACCGCGTCCGGCGGCCTCCCGCTCGGCGTGGAAGAGCTCGAGCTGCCGGGCGATGGTGGCCCGGGTGGCGTGCGGATTGATCATCCACGTGTCGGCGAGACGGGCCGCCCGCCGCACCGCGCCGTCGGAGTTGGCGGCCATCCAGATCGGGGGCCTCATCGGTTCTGACGGCCTCGCCGCGGGCCGGAAGGTGGCGCGGACGCCGTCGAGCCGGCACCACGGCAGGTCGGCGGAGACCGCCTCGCCGCGCCACAGCGCCTCGACGATCCGCAGGTTCTCGGTGAACCGCCGGACCTTGTCCTCCGGCGGGATCCCGAACGCGTCGTACTCGACCTGCCGGTAGCCCAGCCCGACCCCGAGGATCGAGCGGCCGCCGGCGACGACGTCGAGGCCCGCATAGGCCTCGGCGGTGTCGACGGGGTTGTGCAGGGCGAGCAGATGGATGCCGGTGCCGACGGCCATGTCGCCGGCCTCGGCCGCGAGGCGCGCGAGCCACGGCAGCGGCTGGATGTGCGCCATCGACTCGGCGAGGTGGTGCTGACCGGCGAAGACGGAGTCGAGGCCCGCGTCGCGCGCCGTGCGCACCAGGGAGAGCTGCTCGTCGAGGGCGACGAGCGGGTCGCGGCCGGGCGGCTGCTGGTGGGTGAGGAACACACCGGCACGGACGTCAGAGGCCACGACACGCCTCGGCGAACTCGGCGGCCGGGCGCTCGTCGCCCAGGGACAGCACGGCGTCCCGCACGCGGGCGGCGGTGCCGGCGTCGGCCACGCGCCCGATGGTGCCCTCGAACTTCTCGGCGATCTCCGCGTTGGTCAGCGGGCGCCGGTCGTGGCCGCGGTTGACCTGCTCGCGGTGGGCGACGACCCGGCCGTCGGCGAGCTCGATCTCGACGCGTCCCGAGTAGGCGTCGGGGAACAGCCCCTCGTCGTCGTCGGTGACCTCGACGCGGCGGGCCAGCGCGAGGATCTCCGGGTCGCCGAGCGCGTCGTCCTCCAGCTCGGCCAGCGTGAACTGCCCGCGCGAGAGCGCCGCGGACACCACGAACGGCAGGCTGAACTTGGCGTCGTACTCGTCGCGCGGCGCCCACTTGTTCTCCGCAGGCTGGCAGACGACCTTGCCGGGCACCGGGTGGATGGCGCAGCGGATCGCGCGGACGTCGGCGGGGGCGATGCCGTGCTCGGCGCGCAGCAGCAGCGCCGCGTCGGCGAACGCGTGGTTGAAGTGGCAGATCGGGTAGGGCTTCACCGCGGTGCGCATCAGCTCCCACTGGGTGCCGAGGCCCTCGGACACCGCCTCCGGGTGGGTCGCGCGCCCGGCGAGGTGGGTGGCGTAGAGGCCGAAGCGGCCCTCGTAGACCGCGGCGGGCCCGGTCCAGCCGGCCTTCGCGAACGCCGCCGCCGTGAGCCCGGACATCGCCGCCCAGCCCGGGTGCAGCCGCTTGGTCCAGGAGCCGTCCTCGAGGAACTCCAGCAGGCCCGCCGACATCGACCCGACGACGCCCTGCGCCGCCGCGAGCCCCGCGGCGTCCAGCCCGGAGAGCTTGCCGGCGGCGACCGTGGCACCGAACGCCCCGGCCACCGCGGTGGGGTGGAACCCGACGTCGTGGAACCCGCCGGCCCCGCCGAGCCCGACCCGCGCCGACACCTCGACGCCGAGGACGTAGGCCGCGAGCAGGTCGCGCGTGCTGGCCCCGACCACCGTGGCCGCCGAGATCGCCGCGGGCAGGGCGGCCGCGGACACGTGGGTGACCGCGGGGATGTGCGTGTCGTCGAAGTCCATGCCGTGCACGAGGACGCCGTTGAGCACCGCGGCGTCGCGCGGCGAGAGCCGGTCGGGCATGCCGAGCACCGGGTGCTCGCCACCGCCGAACGTCGCCAGCGCGTCGCGCGCGACGCCCGGGAAGCGGTACGCGGTGGACGCGAACGCCAGCCCGACCGCGTCGAGCACCAGGTACCGCGCCCGCTCGAGGACCTCGTCGGGGATGTCCGCGGCGTCGAGCCCGGCGGCGAAGTCGGCGACGCGGCCGGCCTGGCCGGTGGTCGCGCGGGTGGGGCTGTCCAGGGACACGAGGGGCTCCTGCCATCGGGTGACTGGCCTCACAGGACCATACGTCAGACGTTTAGGTCGCGGAAGGGGGTGCCTGCCGGTGGTGGTCGGTCCGCTCCTGGAACACGCGCGCCGCCCACAGCGCCGTGGCCTCGCGGTGCGGCGGCGCGACGAGCTGCGCGGAGACGGGGCAGCCGTCGGGCGCGAGGCCCGTCGGCACGGCGAGACCGGGGGCGCCGGTGAGGTTGCCGAGCATCGTCGAGCGCGACTGCGCGGCGTAGAGCGGGTACTCCTGCCCGTCCACGACGACCGTGCCGTCGGGCAGGCGCGGGGCCGTCGACGGGCAGGTCGGCACGACGACGAGGTCGGCGCCGGCGAACACCGCGTCCAGCTCGCGCTGCAGCTCCACGCGGAACTGCAGCGCCCGCAGGTAGTCGACGGCGGGCGTGACGATGCCCTGGCTGATCCGGCGGACGACGACCGGGTCGTAGGTGTCCCAGCGGTCGGCGTCGACGCGGTGCAGCGTCGCCGCCTCGGTGAACACGATCTGGTAGCCGATCGGCAGCGCGTCGCCCGCCGACGGCACCTCGCCGGGCACCACCTCGGCGCCCGCAGCCACGAGCTCGCGCACCAGGGCGTCGACGCCGGCCTGCACCGCGGCGTCACAGAGCTCGGTGAAAGCGCCGCCGGGCACGGCGATGCGCAGGCCGCTCAGGTCGCTCGTCGTCGGGACCTCGAGCGGCGGCAGCTGCTCGCTGCGCGGGTCGGCGCCGTCGGGCCCGCGCAGCACCCCGAACAGCGTCGCGACGTCCCGCGCGCTGCGGGCCAGCGGGCCGACGGTCTCGGTGGTCCACGACAGCGGGAAGACCCCGGTGCGCGGGATCGCGCCGGCCGTCGGCTTGAGCCCGGTGAGCCCGCACCACGCCGACGGCAGGCGCACCGAGCCGCCGACGTCGGTGCCGAGCGCGAACGGGACCGCGCGCGCCGCCACCGCGGCCGCCGACCCCGTCGACGACCCGCCCGCCCACCGCTCGGGGTCCCACGGGTTGCGCACCGCACCGAACCGCGGCGGGTGCGGCCCGCCGACGGCGAACTCGGTGGTGCCGTCCTTGCTGATCGGGATGGCGCCGGCGTCCTCGAGGCGGCGCACGACGGTCGCCGAGGCCGGCGCGGGCTCGTCACCGTGGTTCCAGGACCCCTGCGTCGTCGGCACCCCGCCGACGTCGATGACGTCCTTGACCCCGAACGGCACGCCCTCCAGCGGACGCGCGGTGCCGTCGGCCCAGCGGCGCGCGGACTCCTGGGCGGCGGCGCGGGCGCGGTCGTCGAGGACGGCGATCGTGCAGTTCAGGGCCTCGTGGGCGGTCTTCAGCCGGGTCAGGGCGTCGTCGACGGCGGCGACGGGGTCGGTGTCGCCGGCCGCGTAGGCGTCGAGGAGGTCGGTGACGGTCACGGGCGGACCCAGCGGTCGCCGTGGGCCGGGTCCGCGGCGCCGTCGGAGGGCAGTGGGCGCGCTCGGAGCCGGGCGACTGCGGGCTCGGAGGCCTCGACGGCCGCCCGCATCACGTCGACGATCTCGTCGTCGACCGTGTAGCCGAGGCGGGCGGCGAGGGCGGCGAGCTCCTCGCGATCCGGGACGCTCACCCGATGCCCACTCATCCGATGGAGGCCTTCCCCGCCAGCAACGAGCGCGCGACGACCGTGCCGAGCATGTCGTTGGTGCCCTCCCCGATCGACATCAGCGGGGCGTCACGGTAGAGGCGCTCGACCTCGAACTCCGTCGAGTAGCCGTAGCCGCCGTGGATGCGCATCGCGTCGGTGGCGCACTCCAGCGCCGCGTCCGACGCGAAGATCTTCGCCATACCGGACTCGGTGTCCATGCGCACGCCCTCGTCCATCCGCGAGGCCGCCCAGTAGGTCATGAGGCGGGCGGCCTGCAGCTTCACCGCGATCGCGGACAGACGCAGCTGGACGGCCTGGAAGTCGCCTATGGGCTGCCCGAACGCGCTGCGCTCCCGGGCGTAGGCCAGGGACTCCTCGTAGGCCCGCTGGGCGATGCCGACGGAGCGCGCGGCGATGTTGATCCGCCCGGTCTCCAGCGACGACAACGCCTGCTGCAGCCCGCGGCCCTCGACGCCGCCGAGCAGCTGCGACGCCGGCACGCGCACGTCGTCGAGCACCACCTCGCAGGACTCGGTGCCCTTGTAGCCGAGCTTGCCCATGTCCTTGGTGATCTCGAGGCCCGGCGAGTCCGCCTCGACGAGCAGCATGCTCATGCCGCGGTGCGCCGGGGTCGCGCCCGGGTCGGTCTTCACGAGCACCGGCAGCGGGTCGGCGTGCCGGGCGTTCGTGATCCACATCTTGGTGCCGCGGACGATGTAGGAGTCGCCGTCCTTCTTCGCGGTCGTGGTGATGCTCTGCAGGTCGGTGCCGGCGCCGGGCTCGGTGAGGGCGATCGCGGTGCGCCGCTCCCCCGTCGCGAGCTCGGGCAGGTAGCGCTGCTTCTGCTCCTCGGTGCCGTGGCGGGCGATCATCCAGCACGACACCGAGTGGCTCCCGAGGATGCCGGCGATGCCCATCCAGCCCCGCGAGATCTCCTCGAACGTCAGCGCGAACGAGACGGTGTCCGCGGCGAGCCCGCCGTACTCCTCGGGCACGGCCAGCCCGAACAGGCCGAGGTCCCGCATGCCCGCGACGATCTCGGTCGGGTAGCGGCCCTCGTGCTCCCAGTCGCGGGCGACCGGCACGATCTCGCGGTCGACGAACGAGCGCAGCGTCTCGCGGAAGAGCCGCTGCTCGTCGTTGAGGCGGAAATCCATCAGGCGTCCTTCCCAGGTCCGAACGCCCCGGCCGCGCGCAGCGCGTCCAGACGCTCGTCGTCGTAGCCGATCCCGCGCAGCACGGAGTCGGTGTGCTCGCCCATCGCGGGCCCGCCGCGGGCGGGCTGCGTGTCGTCGCCGGGCGGACCGACGCGCACCGGCGAGCGCAGCGACCGCACGGTGCCCCAGTGCGGGTGCTCGGTCTCGGCGATCAGCCCGCGGGCCGCGGTGTGCTCGTCGGTGAGGGCCTCGCCGACGTCGTGGATCGGCGCGCACGGGATGCCCGCCGCCGTCATCGCCGCGATCCACGTGGCGACGTCGCGGCCCCGGAACAGGTCCTCGAGCAGCGGCACCAGGACGTCGCGGTACCGGTCGCGGTCGCGGAACGTCGCGAAGCGGGGGTCGGTGGCGAGGTCCGGGTTCTCGAGCACCACGGTGAGCCGCTGCCAGAACTTCTCCTTCGCGCACCCCACGACCAGCCAGCCGTCGGCGGCCTCGAACGCCTGGAACGGCACGAGCGAGGGGTGGGCGGAGTGGTGCGTGCGCGCCGGTTCGTAGCCCTCGGTGAGGTGCCACGTCGCCGGGTAGGTCAGGAGGCTGACCGCGGTGTCGTAGAGGGAGAGGTCGCAGTCGGTGCCGACCCCGTCGCGCCGCGCGGCGTGGATGCCGGCGAGCAGCGAGATCGCGGCGACGAACCCGCCGCTGTAGTCGACGAGCGACAGGCCCGCCTTCTGCGGCGCCCCACCCGGCTCGCCCGTCAGCGACATCCACCCGCCGAGGGCCTGCAGGACGTAGTCGTAGCCCGGCTCCTCCGCCCGCGGGCCGGTCATCCCGAACCCGGTCAGCGAGCAGCAGACGATCTGCGGGTTGACGTCCTTGAGGTCGGAGTAGCGGATGCCGAGCTTCGCCGGGACATCGCCGCGCAGGTTCGAGTAGACGGCGTCGGCGGAGCGGACGAGGTCGTGGAACACCTCGCGACCGGCCGGGGTGCGGATGTCGAGCAGCACCGAGGACTTGTTCTTGTTGAACGACTCGAAGAACAGCGAGTCGCCGTCCTGGGCGTACGGCGGGACGTAGCGCCCGACGTCGCCGCCCGACGTCGGGTCCTCGATCTTGACGACCTCGGCGCCCAGCTCCGCGAGGTGCATCGACCCGAACGGACCCGCCCCGTACTGCTCGAGCGAGATGATCCGGATGTCCTCGAGCGGCTTCACTGCTCGTTCTCCAGCGACAGCGGCACCTCGGCCTGTGGGAAGTGCGAGGCGGCCCGCGCGGCGCCGCGGCGGTGCACGTAGAAGGCACGCTTGAACGTCAGCACCTCGACGCCGTCCTGGTTGAGCCCGCGGCTGCGGACCCGGACGATGCCCGCCTCGGGGCGGCTCGACGACGCACGCGTCTCGAGCACCAGAGACTCCGACCAGAGCGTGTCGCCCGCGAACACCGGTGCCGTGAGCCGCAGCTCGTCGATGCCGAGGTTGGCGAACGCGTTCTGGCTGGTGTCCGACACCGACTGCCCGAGCACGATCGAGATCGTCAGCGGCGACGCGACGATCATGCGACCGAACTCGGAGTCCGCGCCCACCTGCGCATTGAAGTGCGCCTGGTTCGTGTTCATCGTCAGCAACGTGAACCAGGTGTTGTCGGTCTCGGTGATCGTGCGCCCCAGCGGGTGCTGGTAGACGTCACCGACCACGAAGTCCTCGAAGAAGCGTCCCTGCCACCCCTCGACCACGGCCATGCCCCGGACGCTAAACGTCAGACGTTTTCCCCACAAGGATCGACCGACCGTCTACGCTCACGATCGTGCCCCCGCAGCCGCCCGCCTCCGGCACGTCGGCACCCGTCGCCCATCTACGGGTGCAGCGCGTCCGCCCGGCCTACCGCCAGGTGGCCGACGAGCTGCGCACCCAGATCCTCGCCGGCGCCCTGCCCGCGGGCACCCGACTGCCCAACGAGGCCGAGCTCGGCCGGGCGTTCGGGGTCAGCCGCAGCACCGCGCGCGAGGCGCTCCGCGTGCTCTCCAGCCAGCACCTCGTCGAGACCCTGCGCGGCGTCCAGGGCGGCACGTTCGTCAGCGAGCCCGACCCCGCGCGCGTCGTCGAGGACGTGGGCAGCGCCCTCGGCGTGCTGGTCATGACCCCGCGGCTGCACGTCAGCGACCTCCTCGAAGCACGCCTGCTCCTCGAGCCCGCCGCCGCCCGCCTGGCTGCCCAGCGGGCCGACGCCGAGACGGTCGAGGCCGTCCGGGCCGCGGCGGCCGCCCCGCGCGACGACCGCGACCCCAGCGGCTTCGTCGGCCACCTCGACTTCCACACCACGCTGCTCATGGCCACCGGCAACCTCATGCTCACGCTCATGGGCCAGCCGGTGAACGACGTGCTGCGCACGCGCCTGCGCCGCGCCGGCGTCGAGGCACGCGAGTGGGACAAGGTCGACGCCTGCCACCGCGAGATCGCCGAGCACATCGCCGAGGGCCGCGCGGGCGAGGCCGAGGAGGCCATGCGCGACCACATCGTGGAACTGCGCCGGCTCTACGAGCGCGACGGCTTCTGGGCCTGATCCGGGATCGGCACGGGTGGTCGCCCGCCGAGCCGTGGTCTCTGCTCGAGGTCGAGCCACGCCGGCGGCGTGAACCAGGGCCGACCGTGGATCATCTCGAGGCGCCAGTGGCCGTGGTGGACCAGCTGGTGGTGGTGCGAGCAGAGCAGCACCAGGTTGTGGAGCGCGGTGTCGCCGCCGTCGATCCAGTGGACGACGTGGTGCGCGTGGCAGCGACGGGGTCGCCGGGTGCAGCCGGGGAACGCGCAGCCGCCGTCGCGGACGTTCAGCGCCCGCCGGATCGTGTCGGTGACCGTGCGGGACCGTCGCCCGACGTCGAGGGGCTCGGAGCGGGTGCCCAGCACCATCGGGATGACGTCCGCGTCGCACGCCCACCGGCGCACGGTGTGCACGTCGGCGAGGGCCTCGTTGTCCAGCGTGCCGAATCCGGTCGCCCGTCGCAGCCAGCGGTGGTCGATGGTGATGGTCAGCAGGGCCCGCCCCGCGCCGGCGGGTGTCGCCGACCGCTCGGGGCGTCGCGGCGCGGGGATGAGCGCCTCCTGGCTGTCTGACTCGGGTCCTGACGAGTCGGCGGTGTCGTCGGGCTCTCCCTCGCGACGGCTGTCGGTGATCAGCCCGCCCGGGCCGTTCGCGGCGGCGAAGAGCTCCTTGAGCGCGTCGGCTCGGCGTGCCGCCAGGTCCCGCGGATCGTCGGGCCCCGCCGGCGTCGACATGACGTCGAACCCCTCGTCGATCATCGCTGCGGCCGCCGCGTCGGCGATGACGGCCCGGAGGTCGAGGGTGCCGTCACGGCGGCGCAGCAGCTGCACCCCGTCCGACCGCCCCTCCCCCGGGTCGGGGGCGGCTCCGTCCGGGTCCAGCCGGGCGAGCAGACGGTCGGCGGCCTTGCCCAGCCCGTTCGGCGACAGCTCGCGGGCGTGCTCCGCGAGCGCCTGCTCCGCCTCGGCCACGACCGCGGGGTCGAGGTCGGCCACCGCCTCGAGGCGTCGGACGGTGCGACGGATGACCGCCACGTGCGCGTCGCTGATCGCGCCGGCGGCCAGGGCCGCGCCGGTGTGCGGGAGGCGCGCCGGCAGCGGTTCGCCGGACAGTGCAGACCGGGGCGCGAGATCCCGGGCCTCGTCGACGAGACGCGACGCCTCCCCGCGGTCGCACCGGGCGAGCTCCTGCACGAGACGCTCGAGGTATCGATCGCCGGTCCGGTCGGCCACGCCGTGACGGTCGAGCTCGGCGATGGCCTCGAGCAGCCGGTAGTGCCCGACGTTGCGAGCGGCCAGGCACGCGCGGGTGCGCTCGAGCATCTCCCGCTCGGCGGCCCCCACCCGTTCGCTCATGTGTTCGATTCTACCGCACATCGGCGACACACGCGACACCCGCGACAGGGCCGAGCGGCGCTCGCGACGCGGTGATCGTGGCGCCTTTCCTGACGTTCAACGTCAGCGTGGACGCCACGCTGACACCACCCCGTGCGTCGCGAGCCGTCGGCGTGTCGAGCGAGCGAGGATGTGGCGATCCGGGTGTCACACGCCAGCGATGCCGCATCGCTCGTACTCCCTCGTGCTCCCTCGTGAATCCCCGGCTCTTGACCAGCAGCGCGGCGCGACAGCACGGTGGCGGCGTGGGTGCGCGCAACCTGATGTCTCACGCCATCACCGTCGACGATCTCCCGCCGTCGACGGCGGAGTTCGTGCGCGGGGAGGGTCGCGCGCGGGGGCTGGCGGACGTGCTCGCCGACGTCACGCACGGGCTGCGCACCGACGAGGAGACGATGAACCGGGAGTCGCGGGGCGGCCCGACCTCGGACCGGTACGTCGTCGAGATGCTGCTGACCCCGGAGCTGCTGATCGTCGCGCACCGCCAGAGCGACGACGCCGAGACCGATCCCGGGGCGCGGGTCCGCTTCCATCCGCTCGACCAGCTCGAGGTGACGCTGCCGACCGCCGGACCGCGCCTGGCCATGCCCGCCCGCTCGATCCCGGTGACGAGCACGCCGCTCGGCGGCGCCCGGCGCGCGACGTACCAGCTGCCGATCGCCATCGACGCCGACGTGGACCGCTTCCGGGAGGCGCTCCTGCAGGCCGCCCAGGCCGCCCGCGCGTAGCCCCTCAGCTCGCCTGGCGGTACCCCGTCGACCGGCCGGGCGGCGTGGACTCGAGCCACGACGAGAAGCCGGTCAGCGCGTCGGCGTTGATCGCGAGCTCCCACTGCCGGTCGCCGTCACGGCAGGTCAGGACCGTGGAGCCCGGGGGGTGCATCTCGCCGTCGCGGGGGGCGCGGCGGTCGATGATCTCGAGGCGGGTGCGGTCCAGCACCACGTTGGCGCCCGAGCTGAGCCCGGTGATCCGGTACCAGCGGAACTCGTTGCCGCGGTAGCGCCCGAGCCCCGAGTGCCAGCCGCGGCCGTCGTCGGGGACCCGCTTCTCGCGCAGCGCGACGTCGACGCCGCCCCGGCGCAGCAGCCGGATGCGGCGCAGCAGCAGGAACAGGATGACGAGCAGCACCGCGAGCACCACGATGGCCGCCAGCTCGGCGATCATCGTCGTCCCCACCGGTGCTGCTCGCCCTCCCTCAGTGGCCGGGGTTCTCGCCGGCGGCCCGCAGCCGGGCGCGAGCCCGTGCCGCGGCGGCGGCCGTGTCGTCGACGTCGTCCCCGCCGCCCTCGGCGCGCTGCAGCTCGTCGCGCGCCGCGGCGACGTCGATCTCGGAGGCCAGCTCGGCGAGCTCGGCCAGGATCGTCACCGACTCCGCGGTGACCGAGAGGAACCCGCCGAAGACGGCCGCGTGGAACGCCTCGCCGTCGGTCGGGTCGATGCGCACCACGCCGGCCTCGTCGAGCGCGGCGATCATCGGCTGGTGCCCGGGCAGCAGACCGATGTCGCCCTCGACCGTGCGGGCCGAGACGAAGCTCGCCTGGCCCGACCACAGCCGCTTCTCGACGCCGACGATGGCGACCTCCATCTCGGCCATCAGGACTGGTACTTCTTGATGTTCGCCTCGACGTCGTCGAGACCGCCGCTCATCGCGAACGCCTGCTCGGGGGCGTTGTCGTACTCACCCTTGGTGATCTTGTCGAACGCCTCGACGGTGTCCTTGACGTCGACGAACGAGCCCGGCTCGCCGGTGAACTGCTCGGCGGCGTACATGTTCTGCCCGAGGAATCGCTCGATCCGGCGCGCGCGGGCGACGGTGAGGCGGTCCTCCTCGGAGAGCTCGTCGATGCCGAGGATGGCGATGATGTCCTGCAGGTCGTTGTAGCGCTGCAGGATGCGGATGACCTCGCGCGCGACCCGGTAGTGGTCCTCGCCGACGTACTGGGCGTCGAGGATCGTCGAGGTCGAGGTCAGCGGGTCCACGGCCGGGAAGATGCCCTTGGCGAACACCGACCGGGAGAGCTCGGTGGTCGCGTCGAGGTGGGCGAACGTGGTGGCCGGCGCCGGGTCGGTGTAGTCGTCGGCGGGCACGTAGATCGCCTGCATCGAGGTGATCGAGCGGCCGCGCGTCGAGGTGATCCGCTCCTGCAGCTCGCCCATCTCGTCGGCCAGGGTCGGCTGGTAGCCCACCGCCGAGGGCATGCGGCCCAGCAGCGTCGAGACCTCCTGGCCGGCCTGCGTGAACCGGAAGATGTTGTCGATGAACAGGAGCACGTCCTGCTCCTGCACGTCGCGGAAGTACTCCGCCATCGTCAGTGCGGAGAGCGCGACGCGCATGCGGGTGCCCGGCGGCTCGTCCATCTGACCGAAGACCAGCGCGGTGTCCTTGAGGACGTCCGCCTCGCCGAGCTCCACCCAGAGGTCGTTGCCCTCACGGGTCCGCTCCCCCACGCCGGCGAACACCGAGGTGCCGCCGAAGTTGCGGGCGATGCGCTGGATCATCTCCTGGATGAGGACCGTCTTGCCGACGCCGGCGCCGCCGAACAGGCCGATCTTGCCGCCCTCGACGTACGGGGTGAGCAGGTCGACGACCTTGAGGCCGGTCCAGAGCACCGAGGTCTTGCCCTCGAGCTGCTCGAACGGCGGCGGGTCGCGGTGGATGCCCCAGCGCTCGGCGTCCGCGGCGTAGCCCGGCTCGTCGAGGCAGTCGCCGAGGGTGTTGAACAGGTGGCCCTTGACGACGTCGCCGACCGGCACCGAGATCGGCGCGCCGGTGCTGCGGACGTCCTGGCCACGCACGGCACCGTCGGTGGGCTGCATGGAGATCGTGCGCACCTGGCCGTCGCCGAGGTGCTGGGCGACCTCGAGCGTCAGCTTCTTCGTGACGCCCGAGAGCGTCACGTCGATGTTCAGGGCGGTGAACAGGTCGGGCACCTCGCCGCGCGGGAACTCCACGTCGACGACGGGCCCGAGGATGCGGGTGATGCGGCCGTCGGCACCAGGCGAGCCCTGCTCGGTGCCCTCGGCCGTGGCGGTGGACTGGGTCATCGTCAGCTCCCCTACTCGGCGAGGGCGTTGGCGCCGCCAACGATCTCGCTGATCTCCTGCGTGATCTGGGCCTGGCGCGCCTGGTTCGCCTCACGGGTCAGGTTGTCGACCAGATCGTTGGCGTTGTCGGTCGCGGCCTTCATGGCGCGCTGCCGGGCCGCGGACTCGGACGCCGCGGCGTCGAGCAGGGCCGCGAACACGCGCGCGCGGAGGTACTTGGGCATGAGCCGGTCGAAGAGGACCTCGGGCTCCGGCTCGAACTCGTACTCGGCCTCGCGCTCCCCGGAGTCCGAGGAGCCCGAGGACTCCTCCTCGGAGGACTCGTCGTCCTCGAGCTCCAGCGGGGCGATCTGCCGGGACACGACGGTCTGGCTCGCGACCGAGTTGAACGCGGTGAACACCACGTGCAGCTCGTCCACGCCCTCGAGGCCCTCGGCCTCCTCCGGCGGGACGAACGAGGTCGAGCGGGAACCCCCGCCCTCCTCCTCGCCCTCGTCGGAGGGACGCTGCACGGTCTCGTCGCCGCCGGCGAGGAAGACGGCGGTGAGGGCGTCCGCGGCCCGGGTCGCGTTCGGGTAGTCGGGCACCTCGGAGAAGCCGGTCCACTTCCCGGCGGTCTCCCGGTTGCGGAAGCGGAAGTACCCGACGCCCTTGCCGCCGATGACGAACAGCGAGGTCTGCTTGCCGGCGTCGGACAGCTCGCGCATGACCCGCTCGGCCTCGCGCAGCACGTTGGCGTTGTAGCCGCCGCACAGCCCGCGGTCGCTGGTGACGACGAGGACGCCGGCACGGCTCGGCTCCTCGCGCGCCACGAGCAGCGGGTGGTCGCTGGCCCCGGCCTTGGCGGCCGTGGTCAGGACGTGCGTGAACTCGTCGGAGTACGGACGGGCCGCGTGCACGCGGGCCTGCGCCTTCGCGATGCGCGAGGCCGCGACCATCTCCATCGCCTTGGTGATCTGGGCGATGTTCTTGGTCGACCGGATGCGCCGTCGCAGGACGCGGAGGGATGCAGCCATAGGGCCCTAGCTCCCCGAACCCTGGGTGTCGGACGAGGCCGACGACGCGTCCGTGTCCGAGTCGCCGGACGACTCCTGGGGCCCCTCGTCGGAGTCCGTGCCGGAGGCGTTCTCGCCGAAGAGCTCGCCGCTGCCGCCGTCGTCGACGACACCCTCGCCGGACCCGGTGGCGAACTGCTCCTTGAACTCGGAGACCGTCTTGGTCAGACGCTCCTCGTTCTCGTCGGAGAGCTGCCCGGTGTCGCGGATCTCGGCGAGCACGCCGCCGTCGCGCCGGACGTGCTCGAGGAACTCGGTCTCGAAGCGGGCGACGTCCTCGACGGGCACCGAGTCGAGGTGACCACGGGTGCCGAGGAAGATGCTCACGACCTCCTCCTCGACCGGGTACGGCTCGCCCTGGCCCTGCTTGAGCAGCTCCATGAGGCGGGCGCCGCGGTCGAGCTGCGCCTGGCTGGTGGCGTCGAGGTCGGAGCCGAAGGCCGCGAACGACTCGAGCTCGCGGTACTGCGCCAGGTCGACGCGCAGGCGGCCGGCGACCGAGCGCATGGCCTTGACCTGCGCGGAACCGCCGACGCGCGACACCGAGTTCCCGACGTTCAGCGCGGGCCGCTGGCCCTGGTTGAACAGGTCGGCCTCGAGGAAGCACTGGCCGTCGGTGATCGAGATGACGTTCGTCGGGATGTAGGCCGCGATGTCGCCGCCCTTGGTCTCGACGATCGGCAGCCCGGTCAGCGAGCCCGCGCCGAGGTCGTCGTTGAGCTTCGCGCAGCGCTCGAGCAGCCGCGAGTGCAGGTAGAAGACGTCGCCCGGGTAGGCCTCGCGGCCCGGCGGGCGGCGCAGCAGCAGCGAGATCGCGCGGTACGCCTCGGCCTGCTTCGACAGGTCGTCGAAGACGATGAGGCAGTGCTTGCCCTGGTACATCCAGTGCTGCGCGATCGCGGAGCCGGCGTAAGGCGCGATGTACTTGAAGCCCGCGGGGTCGGAGGCGGGCGCGGCGACGATGGTCGTGTACTCCATCGCGCCGGCGTCCTCGAGCGCCTGGCGCACGCCGGCGATCGTGGTGCCCTTCTGGCCGACGGCGACGTAGACGCAGCGGACCTGCTGCTCCGGGTCGCCGGTCTCCCAGGCCTCGCGCTGGTTGATGATCGTGTCCGTGCAGACCGCGGTCTTGCCGGTCTTGCGGTCACCGATGATCAGCTGGCGCTGGCCGCGGCCGATCGGGGTCATGGCGTCGATGGCCTTGATCCCGGTCTGCAGCGGCTGCTTGACCTCCTTGCGCTGCACGACCGAGGCGGCCTGCAGCTCCATCTCGCGCTCGCCCTCGGACTCGATCTCGCCGAGCCCGTCGAGCGGCTGCCCGAGCGGGTCGACGACGCGGCCGAGGAAGCCGTCGCCGATCGGCACCGAGAGCACGCGACCGGTGCGCGTGACCTGCTGCCCCTCCTCGATGGTCTCGTACTCACCGAGGATGACGACGCCGATCTCGCGCTCCTCGAGGTTCTGGGCCAGGCCCAGGACGCCGCCGGGGAACTCGAGGAGCTCGTTCGTCATCGTCGAGGGCAGACCCTCGACGTACGCGATGCCGTCACCCGTCGAGGTGACGATGCCGACTTCCTGACGGGTCGAGTCCGCGGAGTACGAGGACACGTAGTCCTCGATCGCGCTACGGACCTCGTCGGAGGTGATGGTCAACTCGGCCATGGCTTCCGCTCTCGCTAGTCGTTAGGGGTCACGTGCTGGGGGCTCAGCCGAGCCGGCGGCTCAGTTCGTCGAGCCGGCCGGCCACGCTGCCGTCGATGACCTCGTCCCCCACCTGGATCACGAGACCACCGACCAGTGCGGGGTCGACCTCGAGGTGCAGGGTGATGTCCCGACGGTAGATGCGCGTGAGGGCATCGGCCAGTCGTCGTTGCTGCTGGTCGGACAGGGCGATCGGGGAGCGCACGGTCGCGACCGACCGCTCCCGGCGCTGCGCGGCGAGCTCGGCCAGACGCTCGAGGCCCTGGGCGATCCCGCCGCCCACGGGGTGGGCCACGAGCTGGGCGACGAGCTTGCGTGTGGTGGGCTCGGCCTTGTCGGCGAGCAGGCGGTCGAGCACCTGCTGCTTGCCCTCGGGGTCGGCCGCGGGGTCGCCGAGCAGACGCTCGAGGTCGGGCTGCGCGGCGACGATGCGGCCGAGGCGGAACAGCTCGTCCTCGACGGCGTCGAGGCGGCCCTCCTGCTCGGCCGAGGCGAGCAGCGCCTCGCGACCGACGATGCGCAGGCCGGCGACCAGGTCGTCGGGGCGCGACCACGCGGACGACACCGCGGTGCGCACCACGTCGGCCGTGGCCGAGGTGACCTGCTGGGCGACCAGGCGGTCCGCGAGACCCTCCCGGTCCTCCGCCGAGCGCGACGAGTCGGCGAGCGTGCGCCGCAGCACCGCCTCGCGGCGCAGCAGGTCGGCGACCGCGTCGAGCTGCTCGGCGACCGTGCCGAGGTCGCCCGCGGACGCCTGCGCCGTCGCCTCGGCGAGGCGGCGGCGCGTGGCCTCGAGCGCGTCACGGCTCGCGGCGTGGAAGTCGGCCAGGAGGCCGCTCGTCCCGCTCATGCGCCGGCTCCGTTCCCGCTGATGACGCTCGCGTCAGGGTCGTTCGAGCCGCCCGCCGCGCCGCCCATGGCCTCGAGCTCGTCGAGGAAGCGGTCGACGCTGGCGCCCCGGCTCGCGTCGTCGGACAGCGCCGACGCCACGATCCGCCGGGACAGCTCGACGGACTCGCGCCCGGTCTGGGCGCGCAGCTCCGCGATCGCACGGGACCGCGACGCCTCCAGGGACTGCCGGCCCTGCGCACGCACACGCTCCGCCTCCTCGGCGGCCTTCGCGTCCATGTCCTGGCCGATGCGCTCCGCGTCGGCCCGGGCGTCGTCCCGGATCCGCGCGGTCTCGTCGTCGACCCCGGCGAGCCGCTCACGGCTGCGCGCGAGCTCGGCCTTGGCGTCGGCCTCCATGGCCTCGGCCTTGGCGATCCCGCCCTCGATCTGCTTCTTCGTGTCCTCGTGGGAGGTCACGACGTTCGGCCACGCGAACTTCCCGATCACGTAGACGAGCAGCGAGAAGGCGATCAGGCCGACGATGATCTCCGCGACGTGCGGGAACGCGGCGTACGGCTCGCCCGCCGGCTGCTCGGCCAGCACCTCGATGGCACTCATGTGTTCACCTCCCGCCCCTCCGGCGACCGGTCAGGGGTGGATCAGATGGCGAACGCGAGGACCAGACCGATGATGGCGAGCGCCTCGGAGAGGGCGAAGCCGATGAACGCGATGGTCTGCAGCTGGCCACGGGCCTCCGGCTGGCGGGCGACTCCGTTGATGAACGCCGCGAAGACGATGCCGACGCCGATACCGGGGCCGACGGCGGAGAGGCCGTAGCCGACCATGTTGAGGCTGCCCTGAACCATGAGGGGTTCCTTTCCGGTGTTCGTTCTGGAGATCGGGGAGGTGATCGCCGGTGGGTGCGGCGACTAGTGCTCGTCGGCGAGCGACGCACCGATGTACGACGCCGTGAGGACGGTGAAGATGTAGGCCTGCACCACCTGGATGAAGGCCTCGAAGAACGTCATGACGATCGCGAAGAGGAACGCGAACGGCGACAGGACGTTCAGGACGAGGTCGTCCGCGACGGTGAGCATGTACTCGCCGCCGAAGATGAAGACCAGCAGCAGCAGGTGGCCGGCGAGCATGTTGCCGAACAACCGCAGGGAGAGCGTGACGGGACGCAGGATGAAGTTCGAGAGGAACTCGATCGGGGTCAGGATGACCCGGACCCACCCCGGCACGCCGGGCGGCCAGGTCATCAGCTGCACGTAGCCGCCGAATCCCTGCTTCTTGATGCCGACGTAGTTGTAGATCAGCCAGGTGATGGCGGCGAGCGCGTACGCCATGCCCGGGTGCGAGAACGACGGGAACTGCACGAACGGCAGGATCCCGAAGACGTTGTTCACCAGGATGAACGCGAAGAGCGCCACGAGGTAGGGCACGTACTTGCGGAAGTCCGGCCCGATGTTGTCGCGCGCGATCTGGTCGCGGACGATGCCCTGGAACTTCTCCGCGAGGAACTGCAGGCGCCCGGGCACCACCTTCGGGTCCTTCGTCGCGAGCGCGAAGAACCCCCACACGATGAGCGCGGCCACGATGAACTGGATCGAGACCTTGTCGACCCACTCGAGGACGGGGACGCCCTCGAAGATCGGGGGGAGATTGAAGTCCTCGACACCGGGCGCCTTGAAGCCCTCGGCCGGGGTGCCGGGCGGGACCGGCGGCGCCGGCACCTGCGTCAACAACGACGAGATCACCCGTGCTGCTCCTTCCGGTCCTCCGGGCCGGCGGGTTCACCGGGTCGAGGGGGGTCGGGGGGGACGTAAAGGTATCGGATGTAGATCAACGCGAAGGACGCCGCCCCACCGACCAGCAGGCCGACGAGGAGGAACCACCGCGTCGAGAGCAGGGCGTCGAGTACCCATCCCAGGCCGCCGAACACCAGGAATCCGGTGAGCAGGTGGGAGAGGACCGTCCATGCCTCCGACGGCGAGTGGCCGGACCCCTGCGGAGGGGTGCGACCCGCATCTCCGCGGAGGCTGTCCTGCGCCATCAGGGCGCACCATATCAGCAGGTTCGTCGGAGTCCACTACGGCCCGTCGGAGGCTCTACCCCTGGTCGGGGGACCTCTACGACGCAGGTCACACCGCGATCGTCGGGGTGCGCAGACGGGCGAACGCGATGACCTCGCCGACGATGAAGGCGATGGCCGTCGGCCCCAGCGCGAGCGCCGCGATGCGGGTGTCGACGACGCCGAGCGCCTGCAGCACGAGGAAGACGACGAGCAGCAGACCGAGCTTGCCCATCATGCTCACGAGCGCCGCGGCCATGACGACCATCGGGTCGGCGGCCGCGGTCCAGCGCATCACGAGCGGCCCGAGCGAGCAGACGGCGATGACGACGACCGCGCCCACGATCGCCGCGACCACCCCGGTGACGCCGGCGAGCAGGCCGGCGACCACCGCGGCCAGGACGCCGACGATCGCGGCGGGCCAGAGGCCGCCGCGCAGCATCGCCCGGCTGGCCTCGAGGACCTGCGCGGTGGTGGCGGGGGTGGCGTGCGGGGTCGACAGAGGGTTCGGCTGGGGGTCGGGCCGGGGTGTGGGTTCGGGCGACTCGGGACTGGACTCGGGGCTGGTCATCGGGGGTGTCTCTCTCTGGGGGGAGCGCCGGTCAGGTGCGGGCGCGCAGGCGCGGGACGGCGGAGGCCAGGACGGCGACGAGCACGCCTGCGGTGACCATCCAGATCACCAGGAAGGCGTTGTCGACCAGCGCGAGGGCCACGGCCCCGAACGACAGCACGCCCGCCCACAGGTAGATGAGGAGCACGGCGCGGCGCTGGGAGTGGCCGATCTCGAGCAGCCGGTGGTGCAGGTGCATCTTGTCCGGCGCGAAGGGGCTGGTGCCCGCCCGGGTCCGGCGGACCACCGCGAGCAGCAGGTCGAGCAGGGGCACGAAGACCACCGCGGCGACCACGATCAGCGGGGTGACCAGGGCGAGCGCCCCGGTGGCGCCGGTGGTCGAGTAGTTGGTGCGCCCCGAGGCCGTGGTGGTGGCGGCGGCGAGCGTCAGCCCGATGAACATCGAGCCCGAGTCGCCCATGAACAGGCGGGCGGGCTGGAAGTTGTGCGGCAGGAACCCGGCGAGGGCGCCGGCCAGGACGGCGGCGATGAGCGCGGGCGGATAGGCGTTGACGTCGCCGTTCTGCTGGCCGAGCAGTCCGAGGGCGAACGCGCAGGTGGCGGTGGCCGCGATCGTCCCGATGCCGGCGGCGAGCCCGTCGAGCCCGTCGACGAAGTTCATCGCGTTGATGAGCAGGACGCACAGGAACACCGTGATGAGCACGCCCTGGTCCTGGCCGAGCAGCAGCACCGAGCCGGTGCTCCCGCCGGTGCCGCCCCACGGCAGGTAGATCGCGGTCCACTGCACGCCCATGAGCACCAGCACGCCCGCGGCGGTGGCCTGGCCGGCGAGCTTGGTCAGCGCGTCGAGCCCGAACCGGTCGTCGAGCACCCCGACCAGCACGATGACGCCGCCGGCCACCAGCACGGCGATCGTCTCGTTCGAGTAGTCGAACGCCCGGCGCAGCACGGGCAGCTGCGAGGCGACGAACACGCCCCCGACGACGCCGAGGTAGATGCCGACGCCGCCGAGGCGCGGGATCGGGATCGTGTGCACGTCGCGCCCGCGGGGCACCGCGATCGCGCCGATGCGCAGCGCGAACCGGCGCACCAGGCCGGTCAGCAGGTAGGTGACGACCGCGGCGGACAGTCCGACCAGGAGGTACTCCCGGATCGGTAGCCCCATCGGGGCGAAGTCCGCTGACGGGCCCACGGCAACCGAGGGTAGCCCCGGCGTGTTGCGCCCGGTGTCAGCCCACCCGTGTCGTCGGCGGCTACCGGGTCGTCCCGGCGACGAGGAGACGGCCCGACAGCGCTCCTTCGTCGCGCTGCCCTGCCGTTCCCGCGCCTAGCGGGCGTAGGCCGGGAAGCGCGACACCAGGGTGCCGACCTCCTCGCGCACCTCGCCGAGGGTCTTCTGGCCGACGTCGGTGCTCTCGTCGGCGGTGACCGCGGTGGCGATGAGGCGAGCGACGTCACCCATCTCGGCCTCGGTCATGCCCTGCGTGGTGATGGACGGCGAGCCGACGCGGATGCCCGACGCGGTCATCGGCGGCTGCGGGTCGTACGGGATCGCGTTCTTGTTGAGGGTGATGCCGGCGAGCCCGCTGCGCGCCTCGGCCTCCTTGCCCGTGACCCCGAGCGGCTGCAGGTCGAGCAGCGCGAGGTGGGTGTCGGTGCCGCCGGAGATGGCGCGCATGCCCTGGGTCTCGAGCGCCGAGGTGAGCGCCTGCGCGTTGGCGATGACCTGGCGGGCGTAGGCCTGGTAGTCCGGCGTCGCGGCCTCGGCCAGCGCGGTCGCCTTGGCGGCCACCGCGTGCATCAGCGGACCGCCCTGCAGGAACGGGAAGACGGCCTTGTCCAGGGCCTTCGCGTGCTCGGCCCTGGAGACGAGCATGCCGCCGCGCGGCCCGCGCAGGACCTTGTGCGTCGTGAACGTGACGACGTCGGCGTGGGGCACCGGGCTGGGGATCGCCTGGCCGGCGACGAGGCCGATGAAGTGGGCGGCGTCGACCCAGAGGATCGCGCCGACCTCGTCGGCGATGGCCCGGAACTTCTCGAAGTCGATGAGGCGCGGGTAGGCGGTGGCGCCGGCGACGATCATCTTGGGGCGGTGCTCGAGCGCCAGGTCGCGCACCTGGTCGTAGTCGATGAGCCCGTCGTCCTCGCGGACGGTGTAGGGCACCGGCTCGAACCACTTGCCCGAGAAGCTGACCTTGGCGCCGTGGGTGAGGTGCCCGCCGTGCGGCAGGCTCATCGCCAGCACCTTGTCGCCGGGCTGGCAGAACGCCGCGTACACCGCGAGGTTGGCGTTCGCGCCCGAGTGCGGCTGCAGGTTGGCGTGCTCGGCGCCGAAGAGCTTCTTGGCGCGCTCGACGCCGATGAGCTCGGCCTGGTCGACGACCTCGCAGCCGCCGTAGTAGCGGCGCCCCGGGTAGCCCTCGGCGTACTTGTTCGACAGCGTCGACCCGAGCGCGGCGAGCACGGCGGGGCTGGTGAGGTTCTCGCTCGCGATGAGCTGGAGCCCTCCGCGCAGCCGGGTGAGCTCGTCGTCGACGACCTGGGCGATCTCCGGGTCGACGGCCTTGAGCGCGTCGTAGTCGGGGCCCCAGAAGTGCTGCGAGTCGGCTGCCATGTCGGCCCACGTTACCGGCGTATCACGCGTCCTCGCGCCGCCCCTGGAAGGTGGGTCACAGTGCTGATCTCACAAGGTGACGGGGACGCCGACGACGCGGGAGACGTCCTCGGCGCTGACCGCGCCCTCGCGGCGCAGGCGCGGCGTCTCGCCGGTCAGGTCGACGATCGTCGAGCCCACGCCGGACGCGCAGACCCCGCCGTCGAGGTAGACCTCGACCGAGTCGCCCAGCTGGTCGCGGGCCTCCTGCGCGGTCGTGGCGGGCGGCTGCCCGGAGACGTTCGCGCTGCTCTGGGCCATGGGACCGACCTCGCGCAGCAGCTCGAGGGCCACCGGGTGCAGCGGCATGCGCAGCATCACCGTGCCCCGCGTCGTCCCGAGGTCCCAGGCCAGGCTCGGTGCGTGCGGCAGGACGATCGAGAGCCCGCCGGGCCAGAACGCCTCGACGAGGTCGCGCGCCACCGGCGGCACCGCGCCGACCAGGCCGTCGATCGTCGACCAGCTGCCGACCAGGACCCCGAGCGGCATGTCCGGCCCGCGGTGCTTCGCGGCGAGCAGGTCGGCGACCGCGCGGGCGTTGAACGCGTCAGCGACGATGCCGTAGAGGGTGTCGGTGGGGGTGACGACGAGCCGGCCCGCCCGCACCGCGGCCGCCGCGGCGGCCAGCCCCGTGGGTCGCGTCGCCGGGTCCTCGCAGTCGTACACCGTGGCCACGGTCGAGGAGCCTAAGCCCGGCGTCCGGTGGCCACGCGGGGGCGTCCGGTGAGGTCGGGCAGCGTGGTGACCTCGGTGAACCCGGCCGCGGCGAGCACCTCGCGGACGGCGGCGGGGTGCGAGTCGTCGTGCTCGATGCCCACCGCTCCCCCGGGCCGCAGCAGCCGGTGCGCGAGCGCCGCGACGGGCCGGATCACGGCCAGGCCGTCGGCGCCGGCGAACACGGCGCCGTGCGGGTCGGCGTCGACCTCGGGCGGCACCGCGAGCCCCTCGGGCACGTAGGGCGGGTTGCAGACGACGACGTCGACGGTGTGCTCGAGGTCCGCGAGCACGCCTGGGGCGGTGACGTCGGCCTCGTGCAGCGCGACGCGCGAGCCGGCGAGGTTGCGGCGGGTCCAGCTCAGCGCGCCGGGGTCGACCTCGACGGCGTGCACCACGGCGCTCGGGCGCGCGTGGGCGATCGCCAGGGCCAGCGCGCCGGTGCCCGTGCAGAGGTCGACGACGACGCCGCCGGGCTCGCCGAGCGCCCACTCCAGGAGGATCTCGGTCTCCGGGCGCGGCACGAACACCCCGGGCCCCACGGCGACCTCGACCGGCCCGAGCACCGCGGTGCCGAGCAGGTGCTGGAGGGGCTCGCGGGCGGCGCGCCGGGCGACCAGCGCGTCGAGGGCGGCCTCGTCGGCGGGCGGGTCGGCGAGCAGGAGCCGCCCCCGCGGGAACCCGAGGACGTGGGCGACGAGCTGCTCGGCGTCCGCCCGGGGTGACGCGACGCCGGCGTCGGCGAGCCGGGACGTGGTGCGGGCGAGCAGGTCGCGGACGGTGCTCAGGAGTGCGTCGCCTCGTCCGCGGCGCGGGCCATGCGCTCGGAGCGGTCGGCGGCGCGCAGGGCGTCGAGCACCCCGTCGAGGTCGCCGTCGAGCACCCGGTCGAGGTCGTGGGACTTGTACCCGATGCGGTGGTCGGAGATCCGGTTCTCAGGGAAGTTGTAGGTGCGCACGCGCTCGGAGCGGTCGACCGTGCGGACCTGGCTGCGGCGGTCCGCCGACGCCTGGGCCTGCTCGGCCTCGTCGGCGAGCGACTGCAGGCGGCTGCGCAGCACCTCGAGGGCGCGCGCCTTGTTCTGCAGCTGCGAGCGCTCGTTCTGGCAGGAGACGACGACGCCGGTGGGCAGGTGGGTGATGCGCACCGCGGAGTCGGTGGTGTTGACGCCCTGCCCGCCCTTGCCCGAGGCGCGGAAGACGTCGATGCGCAGGTCCTTCTCGTCGATCTCGATCTCGGACTGCTCGGCCTCGGGGAAGACGAGCACCCCGGCCGCGGAGGTGTGGATGCGGCCCTGCGACTCGGTGACGGGCACGCGCTGGACGCGGTGCACGCCGCCCTCGTACTTGAACCAGGCCCACACGCCGTCGGGGTCACTGCCGGGCGCGCTGACCGCGACGGTGACGTCCTTGTAGCCGCCGAGGTCGGACTCGGTGGCCGACAGAACCTCGACCCGCCAGCCCCGGCGCTCGGCGTAGCGGGAGTACATGCGCAGCAGGTCGCCGGCGAACAGCGCCGACTCCTCGCCGCCCTCCCCCGACTTCACCTCGACGACGACGTCCTCGGCGTCCGCGGGGTCGCGCGGCACGAGCTGCTCGGACAGGCGCGCGCGCAGCGCCTCGACCCGGGTCTCCAGCTCGGTGGCCTCGGCGGCGAACGCCGGGTCCTCGTGGGCGAGCTCGCGGGCGTCGGTGAGGTCGGCCTCGGCGGCGCTCAGCTCGCCGACCGTGGCGACGACGGGCGAGATCGCCGCGTACCGCCGACCCAGCGAGCGGGCGAGCCCGGCGTCGGCGTGCACGTCGGGGTCGGCCAGGCGCGCCTCCAGGCCCGCGTGCTCCTCGAGCAGCGCGGTGACGCCGGGCGACGACGTCATGCTGTCGCTCATCTCCTGGCCTCCCCTCCGGTGAACGGGCCCCGACACGCAGAACGCCCGCCGCCCCGCGCGATGGCGCAGGGGCGACGGGCGTCGCGGGAGCTACTTCTTGGCGGGGGTGCGCTTCCCGTAGCGGGCCTCGAAGCGGGCCACGCGGCCACCGGTGTCCATGATCCGCTGCTTGCCCGTGTAGAACGGGTGGCAGGCGGAGCAGATCTCCACGGTGATGTTGCCGCCCGGCTTGGTGCTCCGGGTCGTGAACGAGTTGCCGCAGCCGCACAGCACCTGGGTCTCGTGGTATTCGGGGTGGATGCCGCTCTTCACGGATCTGGTCCTCTCGTCTGGTGGTCGCCGGGTCCCCGTCGTGCGTGGGGTGAACCGGAACCGGTGGTGCGGGCATTCTCGCAGGACCGCCCGCTGGTCCGTGTAACCACCTCGGGGCCGCCGGTGTTCCCGACGGCCCCCGAGGTGATCAGCGGCTAATCGTCGTCCTTGCCGGGCGTCGTCTTGGCCACCTGCATGAGGAACTCGATGTTCGTCCGGCTCTTGCGGAGCCGGTCGAGGACGAGCTCGATGGCCTGCTGGGAGTCCAGCGCGGCCAGCACGCGGCGCAGCCGGTGGGTCACCGCCATCTCGTCGGGCGAGAGCAGCAGCTCCTCCTTGCGCGTGCCCGACGGGTCGGGGTCGATCGCGGGGAAGATGCGCTTGTCGGCGAGCTTGCGGTCGAGCTTGAGCTCGGCGTTGCCGGTGCCCTTGAACTCCTCGAAGATCACCGTGTCCATCGTCGACCCGGTCTCGACCAGGGCCGTCGCGAAGATGGTGAGCGAGCCGCCGTCCTCGATGTTCCGCGCCGCGCCGAGGAAGCGCTTCGGCGGGTAGAGGGCGGTCGAGTCGACGCCGCCGGACAGGATGCGCCCGGACGCCGGGGCCGCGAGGTTGTACGCGCGGCCGAGGCGGGTGATCGAGTCGAGCAGGACGACCACGTCGTGGCCCATCTCGACCAGGCGCTTCGCCCGCTCGATGGCCAGCTCGGACAGCGAGGTGTGGTCCGACGGCGGCCGGTCGAAGGTCGAGGCGATGACCTCGCCCTTCACCGAGCGCTGCATGTCGGTGACCTCCTCCGGCCGCTCGTCGACGAGCACGACCATGAGGTGGACCTCGGGGTTGTTCGTGGTGATCGCGTTGGCGATCGCCTGCAGCACCATCGTCTTGCCGGCCTTGGGCGGCGAGACGATCAGCGCGCGCTGGCCCTTGCCGACGGGCATGACCAGGTCGATGACGCGCGTGGTGAGCAGGTGCGACTCGGTCTCGAGGCGCAGCCGCTCGTTGGGGTAGAGCGGCGTGAGCTTGGTGAACTCGGGCCGGCGCTTGGCCGCCTCCGGGTCGAGCCCGTTGATCGAGTCGATGCGGACGAGCGGGTTGAACTTCTGGCGGTTCTGCTCGCCCTCGCGCTGCTGGCGGACCTGGCCGGTGACGGCGTCACCGCGGCGCAGGCCGTGCTTGCGCACCAGCGACATCGACACATAGACGTCGTTCGGCCCGGACGCGTAGCCCGAGGTGCGGACGAACGCGTAGTTGTCGAGGACGTCGAGGATCCCGGCGACCGGGATGAGGACGTCGTCGTCGCGGACCTCCGGCTCGCCGCCGCCCTGGCCGCGCTCGTTGCGCTCGCCGCGGTCGTTGCGGTTGCGGCGACGGTCGCGGAAGCGGCGGCCGCGACGGCGGCCACCGCCCTCCTCGTCATCGTCGTCGTCGTCGCCGCGCTGGTTGGTCTGCTGCTGGCCGCCCTGGTTCTGGCCGCCCTGGTTCTGGCCACCCTGGTTCTGGCCACCCTGCTGGCCGCCACCCTGCTGGCCGCCGCCGCGCTGCTGGCCGCCCTGACCGTTCTGGTCGGGGCGCCCGCCCTGCTGGCGGTCGCGCTCGCGCTGGCGACGGGACTGGCTGCCGCCCTGCCCCTGGCCCTGCTGGCCGCCGTCACCGTCGCCGTCGGGCGTGGTGTCGGTGCGCTCGGTGGTGGGGGCGGCGTCCGTCCTGGAGTCGGTCGCGTCGGTGGCGCCGTCGGTCGCGGCACCGCCGTCCGCGGCGGCCGCGCCGTCGGGCGCGTCGACGCCCGGGCCGGCCTCGCGACGGGCACCGCGCCGGCCGCGGCGCGACGACGTCGGCGCCTCGGCGGGGGTGTCGTTGCCGGTGGGGGCCTCGGTGGCCGTGGCGGCCGCGGCCTCGGCACCGGGCACGGCGTCGGAGGCCGCCGTGACGGCGTCCGTCACGGACGCGGAGCCGTTGGTCGCGGCGTCCGCGTCACCCGTGGTGGCGGGCGCCCCGGTGGCCTCCGTGCCGGCCTCGGGCGGCGGGCCCGAGGCGGAGGTGGCACGACGGCGGCCGCCGCGGCGGCGGGAGGGCGCACCCTCGTCCGCGGCACCGTCGGTCGCGGCTTCGGCGGGCGCCTCGGCCGGGGTCTCGGCGGGTGCCGCCGCCGGCGCCTCGGCGGGCGTGCCCGCGCCCTGGGCGGCGTCGTCGCCGAGCGGCAGCTGGTCGCCGCCGCCGGACTGCCGCTTCTTGATCTCGGCGATGAGGTCGTTGCGCCGCATCCCCGTGGTGTCGGAGACGCCGAGCGAGGTCGCGAGATCGCGCAGCTCGGCGAGCACCATGCCGGAGACACCTCCCCGCCGGCGCCGCTCGGGCGCGGGAGTCGCAGCGCCGTCGGCGCCGTCGGTGGAGATGACGTCGGTTTCGGTCACGCAGGTCCTTCCTGACCGGCCCGGGGACCACCCGGGCCAGCGGATGTTTTCGCCTCGCGCGGAGCGGGGCTGCTCGCGGGTCCGTTCCGGCCCGGCGGACCGACAGGTGTCGATCTCGGGCGGGAAGGCCCGCGGAACTCTTGTACAGCGATCATGACGTGTCCGTCCGCCAGGACGACCCGACGGCTGGGGAAGAGGGTGGACCCGAACGCAGCGGGACCAGGGCACCGACGCGCTTCACGCGTGGTCGCTGTGCTCGTCAATGTAGACCCCGCCCCACGCACCGGCAACAACCACCCCCCGCGTGCCGCAGCGAGATCCTTCGTCCGGCCGCGGAGCGGTCAGACGACCTCGGCGCGGGCGCCCTCGGTGTCGACGGCGAGCGTGCGCACCGTGAAGCCGGTGGTGTCGAGGCCGTCGGGCAGCGCCCCGTCGAGCGTCAGCGCGAGCACGGTCGGGCCGGCGCCCGAGACGACCGCGGCGATGCCCGCGGTGCGCAGCTGGTCGACCACGGCGGCGGTCTCCGGGTAGGCGGGCCGCCGGTAGGGCTGGTGCAGGCGGTCCTCGGTGGCCGCGAGCAACAGCTCGGGCTCGCTGGTCAGCGCGTGCACGAGCAGCGCCGCGCGGGCCGCGGTGAACGCCGCGTCCGCGTGCGGGACGCGGTCGGGCAGCAGCCCGCGGGTGGCCTCGGTGGAGCTGGACCGCTCCGCGATCAGCACCACCGGCCGCAGGGCGGGGTGCGGGGTGAGGTGCGCGGCGTGCCACGAACCCTCGTGTCCCCAGCTGACGACGAGCCCGCCGTACAGGCAGGCGGCGACGTTGTCGGCGTGGCCGTCGAAGCCGGCCGCGAGGTCGAGCACCGCGTCGTCGTCCAGCGGATACGTCGACGACAACAACCCGCGAGCCGCGACGATTCCCGCGACGGCGGCGGCCGCCGACGACCCGAGCCCCCGGCTGTGCGGGATGACGTTGCGGCACCGCAGGCGCAGCGACACCCGCGGCGCGCCGGCCCGGTCGAACGTCGCGTGCGCGGCGCGCAGCACCAGGTGGCGCTCGTCGCGGGGGACGCGCGCGGCGCCCTCCCCCTCGACCTCCACGGTGCACCGGTCGCCGTCACCGACCGAGAGCTCGACCTCGTCCCACAGGCCCAGCGCGAGGCCGAGGGTGTCGAACCCCGGGCCGAGGTTCGCCGAGGTGGCCGGGACCCGGACGCGCACGACGGTCCCCGTGGGGACGGCCGCGTGCTGACCGGCCACCCCCGCCCCGGCGCTCAGCGCAGACCCAGGGCGTCGGCGACGGCGTCGACCTGCGGCGGGAGCACCACGGGGTCCGACGCGTCGGCGAGCGCGGTCGCCGGATCCTTGAGCCCGTGCCCGGTGACGGTCGCGACGATCAGCTGGCCGGTGTCGAGACGGCCCTCGCGGGCGCGGGCGAGCAGCCCGGCCACCGACGCCGCCGAGGCCGGCTCGACGAACACGCCCTCGCGCGCGGCGAGCAGGCGGTAGGCCTCGAGGATGGCGTCGTCGTCGACCATCGTGATCTCCCCCGCGGACTCGTCGCGGGCCGCGATCGCGCCGTCCCACGAGGCGGGCGAGCCGATGCGGATGGCCGTCGCGAGCGTCTCGGGCTCGGCGACGGGTGCGCCGTGCACGAGCGGTGCGGCGCCGGCGGCCTGCACCCCGAGCATGCGGGGCGTGCCGGCAACGACGCCGTCGCCGGCGTACTCGGTGTAGCCGCGCCAGTAGGCGGTGATGTTGCCGGCGTTGCCGACCGGCAGCGCGTGGATGTCGGGCGCGCGCCCGAGCTGGTCGCAGATCTCGAACGACGCCGTCTTCTGGCCCTCGATCCGCGCCGGGTTCACCGAGTTGACCAGCGCGATCGGGTACTGCTCGGCGGCGCGGCGGGCGAGCTCGAGGCAGGCGTCGAAGTTGCCCTCGAGCTGCAGGATGCGGGCGCCGTGCACGGTGGCCTGGGCCAGCTTGCCCAGCGCGATCTTGCCCTGGGGCACGAGCACCGCGCAGGTCATGCCCGCCCGCGTGGCGTACGCGGCGGCCGAGGCGGAGGTGTTGCCGGTGGACGCGCAGATCACCGCCTGCGCCCCGCCGGCCAGGGCCTCGGTCATCGCCACGGTCATGCCGCGGTCCTTGAACGAGCCCGTGGGGTTCGCGCCCTCGATCTTGAGGTGGACCTCGCAGCCGGTGAGCTCGGAGAGATGCGGGGCCGGCAGCAGCGGCGTGCCGCCCTCGCGCAGCGTGACGACGTCCCAGCCGGGCTGCACGCGGGGCAGGCGGTCGCGGTAGGCGTTGATGATGCCGGGCCACTCGACGCGGGCACCGAGCGCCTGCACGGGCGCAGCCGGTACGGCGGTCACGACCCACCCCCCAGATCCGTCACCGGACGACCCAGCCCTTCGACCCGCAGCACCCCGGCCACCCCGCGCACGGCGTCCAGCCCCGTGAGGGCCTGCACCGTCGCCGCGAGGGCGGCGTCGGAGGCGGAGTGCGTCACGATCACCAGTGTGGCGTCCTTCGGGCCCGGCGCGCCATCGTCCGCGTCACGCCCGGCCTCCCCGCGGCCCTCCTGCCGCACGGTCGCGATCGAGACCCCGTGCTCGGCGAACACGCCCGCGACCTGGGCGAGCACGCCCGCGCGGTCGTTGACGTCGAGCGCGACGTGGTAGCGGGTGTGCGTCTCGCCCATCGAGAGCACCGGCAGGGCGGCGTGCGCGGTGTCGCGCGGCCCCCGGCCCCCGATGACCCGGTTGCGCGCGGCGGCGACGAGGTCGCCGAGCACGGCGCTCGCGGTCTGCGGGCCGCCCGCGCCCTGCCCGTAGAACATGAGCTGCCCGGCCGCGGCGGCCTCGATGAACACCGCGTTGTAGGCACCGGAGACCGAGGCCAGCGGGTGCGAGCGCGGGATCATGGCCGGGTGCACCCGGGCGGACACGCGACCGTCCACCTGCTCGCAGATCGCCAGCAGCTTCACCGTGCAGCCCAGCGCCTTCGCCGCGGCGATGTCGGCGGCGGAGACGTCGCGGATGCCCTCGCGGTGCACGTCGTCGGCCGTGACGCGGGTGTGGAAGGCGAGGCTCGCGAGGATCGCGGCCTTGGAGGCGGCGTCGTAGCCGTCGACGTCGGCGGTCGGGTCGGCCTCGGCGTAGCCCAGCCGGCCGGCCTCCTCGAGCGCCTCGGTGTAGTTCGCGCCCGACGACGCCATCGCCGAGAGGATGAAGTTCGTGGTGCCGTTGACGATGCCGGCCACGCGCACGATCCGGTCGCCGGCGAGCGACTGCTGGATCGGGCGCAGCAGCGGGATCGCGCCGGCGACCGAGGCCTCGTAGTAGAGGTCGGCGCCCGACTCGTCCGCGGCGGCCGCGAGCGCCGCGCCGTCCTCGGCGAGCAGCGCCTTGTTCGCCGACACCACCGACTTGCCGGCCTTCAGCGCGGTGAGCAGCAGCCCGCGGACGGGCTCGATGCCCCCGACCAGCTCGACCACCACGTCGACGTCGTCGCGGGACACCAGCCCCGCGGCGTCGGTGGTCAGCAGGTCGGCGGGCACGTCCGGGTGGCGCTGGGGGCGCCGGACCGCCACGCCGACCAGGCGCAGGGGCGCGCCGACCCGCGCGGCGAGCTCGTCGGCCTGCTCGGTGAGCAGCCGGACCACCTGGGACCCGACGACCCCGCAGCCGAGCAGGGCGATCGAGATCGGCCGCCCGCCGTTGCCGACCATGATTCAGCCCACCTCCAGTCGCGCCAGGTCGTCGAGGGTCTCGCGCCGCAGCACCGTGCGCGACGTGCCGTCCGCCACGGCGACGACCGCCGGGCGCGGCACCTTGTTGTACGCGCTGGCCATCGCGTAGCAGTAGGCGCCCGTCGCGGCGACCGCGACGAGGTCGCCGGGCGCGAGGTCCGCGGGCAGCCAGCAGTCGCGGACGACGACGTCGCCGGACTCGCAGTGCTTGCCCACGACGCGGGAGCGCACGGGCGGGGCCGACGCCGCGGAGCGCGAGACCAGCCGGCAGTCGTAGTGCGCGTCGTAGAGCGCGGTGCGGATGTTGTCGCTCATCCCGCCGTCGACGCTGACGTAGCGGCGCCGGGCGCCCCCGCCCAGCTCGACGTCCTTGACGGTGCCGACCTCGTACAGGGTCACCGTGCCCGGCCCGACGATCGCGCGACCCGGCTCGACGGCGATCCGCGGCGGCGCCAGGCCGGCGCGCGCGGACTCCCGGTCGACGATCGCGCGCAGCTCGCCGGCCATCCACGCGGGCGAGCGCGGCTGGTCGGCGACGGTGTAGGCGATGCCCATGCCGCCGCCGAGGTCGACGGTGCCCAGCGCGTCGGCGACCGCCTCCCCGTGCTCGTCGCGCAGCTCGGCGAGCAGCCCGATGACGCGGCGCGCGGCCAGCTCGAAGCCGTCGGCGTCGAAGATCTGCGAGCCGATGTGGCTGTGCAGCCCGACGAGGTGCAGGCCCGGCGACTTGAGCACCCGGCGCACCGCCTCGGCGGCGTCGCCCGCGGCCAGCGAGAACCCGAACTTCTGGTCCTCGTGGGCGGTGGCGATGAACTCGTGGGTGTGCGCCTCGACCCCGACGGTCACGCGCACCATCACGTCGGCGCGGACGTCGCGCTCGCGGGCGAGCTCGTCGAGGCGGGCGATCTCGGCGTAGGAGTCGATGACGATCGCCCCGACGCCGGCGTCGAGCGCGGCGGCGAGCTCGTGGCGGCTCTTGTTGTTGCCGTGCACGGTGATCCGCTCGGGCGGGAAGCCGCCGCGCAGCGCGGTGAGCAGCTCGCCCTCGGTGCAGACGTCCAGGCCCAGGCCCTCGTCGGCGACCCAGCGCGCGATCTCGGCGGTCAGGAACGCCTTGGCCGCGTAGTGCACGAGCGACGGGTCGCCGTACGCGGCGGCGTGCTCGGCGCAGCGCGACCGGAAGTCGGCCTCGTCGACGACGAACAGCGGGGTGCCGTGCTCGCGGGCCAGGGTGGTGACGTCGACGCCGGCGAGGCGGACCACGCCGTCGTCCCCCCGCACGGCGTGGCGGGGCCACACGGCGGCGGGCAGCGCGTCGAGGGCGGCGGCGTCCGGCGGGCCGGCGCCGTCCTCGTGCTGCGGGATGACGTCGGCGTGGCGGGGCCCGGCGGGGTGGGCTCTCGTCATCGGCTCGAGCTCCGCTCCGCTTCGTCTCGCGGGGTCATCGTGGGATCCAGCTCTGCTCGTGGGACGGGTGGGTCACATGCGCTCGGGCGCGCTCACACCGAGCAGGCCCAGGCCGTTCTCGAGGACCTGGCGCGCCGCGGAGCACAGCGCGAGGCGCGCGGTGTGGATTCCCGCGGGCTCCTCGTCGCCCTGGGGCAGGACGCGGCAGGTGTCGTAGAAGCGGTGGTAGGCGCCCGCCAGCTCCTCGAGGTAGCGCGCCACCCGGTGGGGCTCGCGCAGGGTCGCGGCCGAGGAGAGCACGCGCGGGAACTCCCCGAGCGTGCGGATGAGGTCGCCCTCGCGGGGGTGGGTCAGCAGGGCGAGGTCCGGGTCGGCGGCCGAGACGCCCAGGTCGGCGGCGTTGCGGGCCAGCGACGCCAGCCGGGCGTGGGCGTACTGCACGTAGAACACGGGGTTCTCGTTGGTGCGGCTGGAGATCAGATCGAGGTCGATCTCGAGGACCTGGTCGACCGAGCTGCGGGCCAGCGTGTAGCGCGCGGCGTCCACGCCGACGGCGTCGACGAGGTCCTCCAGCGTGATGATCGTGCCGGCGCGCTTGGACATCTTCACCGGCTGCCCGTCGCGCACCAGGCTCACGAGCTGCCCGATGAGCACCTCGACGCGCGCCGGGTCGTCGCCGAACGCCGCGGCGACGGCCTTGAGGCGGTGGATGTAGCCGTGGTGGTCGGCGCCGAGCATGTAGATCGCGAGGTCGGCGCCGCGGGCGCGCTTGTCGCGGTAGTAGGCGATGTCGCCCGCGATGTAGGCGGGGTTGCCATCGGACTTGATGACGACTCGGTCCTTGTCGTCGCCCTGCGCCGTGGAGCGCATCCACCACGCGCCCTCCGCGTAGTAGAGCGCGTCGCCGTCCTTGAGGTCCTGCACGGACTGCTCGACCGCGCCGGAGCTGTGCAGCGCGAGCTCCGAGGACCACACGTCGAAGTGGGTGCCGAACGACTCCAGGCTCGCCCGCATCTCGTCGAGCATGATCTGCACGCCGAGGCGCTTGAACGCGGCGAGCACCTGGTCGTCGGGCTGGTCGAGCACGCCCGCCTCGGTGTCGACGACCTTCTGCGCGACCTCGGCGACGTACGCCCCGCCGTAGCCGTTCTCCGGCACCGGCAGGCCCCGCGCCGCAGCGATGAGCGACTCGGCGAACCGGTCGATCTGCGCGCCGGCGTCGTTGACGTAGTACTCGCGGGTCACCGCGGCACCCTGGCTCGCCAGGACCCGGCCGAGGGCGTCGCCGACCGCCGCCCACCGCGTGCCGCCGAGGTGGATCGGGCCCGTCGGGTTGGCGGACACGAACTCGAGGTTGATCGCCTGCCCGGTCAGCGCGTCGGTGTGCCCGTACGCCTCGCCCGCGGCGAGGACGCCGGCGACGATGCCGCCCTGCGCGTCCGCGGCCAGGCGCAGGTTGAGGAAGCCGGGGCCCGCGACCTCGGCGGCGGCGATCCCGTCCTCCTGCTCGAGGCGCTTGGCGAGCCAGCCCGCGAGCTCGGCCGGGGGCACGCCCGCCTTCTTCGCCGAGCGCATCGCGAGGTTGGTGCTGTAGTCGCCGTGCTCCGGGTTGCGCGGACGCTCCACCGTGACCGTCTCGGGCAGCACCGTCGTGTCGAGGCCGCGCTCGGTGAGCACGTCCACGGCGACGGCGCGCAGGAGGTCGGCCAGGGCTGCGGGGGTCACCCCGGGGATTCTAGGGACCGGTGCCTGCGGGTTCTCGGGCCGGAGTCGCCGGACTGGTGATCACGGGGGGTCACCGGGGCGTGACGGCGTCCTCCGTAAACTCCCGGCCATGGCGAGTGGTGGGTCCGGCCGGCGGTCCGGTTCCGGGGCCGGTCCGAGTTCCGGTCGGTCGTCCTCGGGGCCTGCGCGGGGCGCGGGCAACGGTCAGGCGCGCGGGAAGAGCGGCGGCACCGGGCAGCGTGGCAATGGTCAGCGAGGCGGTCAGCGGCCGAACGCCCAGCGCGGGCCGAACCCGGTCACGCGCGGCAAGCGCCCCTCCGTCGCCACGAAGCGTCAGGTGCCGTGGCTGCTGATCGGCGCCATCGCCGTCATCGTGGTGCTCGCCGTCGGCGTCATCGGCTTCGCGCTCACCCGCGAGAGCGAGGTCAGCGCCTGGCGCCCCAGCGACGACAACCGCGACCCGTCGCTCGCGATCCCCGGCATCGTCACCGGGCAGTACGCGGGCCAGCAGCACGTCAACGCCCAGCAGCGCGTCGCCTACGACCGCTCGCCCCCGTTCGGCGGCCCGCACGACGCGTACTGGGCGGCCTGCAACGGCGTCGTCTACCCGACCCCGGTGCGCAGCGAGAACATGGTCCACTCGCTCGAGCACGGCGCGGTGTGGATCGCCTACAACCCCGACCAGATCACGGGGCCCGCGGTGCAGACGCTCGCGGCGAAGGTGCAGGGCCAGGACTACACGATGATGTCGCCGTACCCGGGCCTCGACCAGCCGATCGCGCTGCAGTCGTGGGGCCACGAGCTCAAGCTCGCCGACCCGAACGACCCGCGGATCGACCAGTTCATCTCCTCGCTGCGCCAGAACCAGTACGCCTACCCCGAGGTGGGCGCGAGCTGTGACGCGCTCGGGCCGGGCTACTTCGACCCGGACAACCCGCCGCCCTTCGACGCCTCGCCCCCGCCGCCGGACGCGGTGACGATGGACGGGCGCGGGGCCCAGGCCGGGAACGGCGGATGAGCGCGCCCACGGACGCGGACACCGAGGTGGACCGCACCGACCCGCCGCCGCCGGTCGACGACGACGGTGACGACGGCGGCTCCGGCGGGTGGTGGTCGGCGAGCCCGACCTGGGCGAAGGCGGTCGTCGCCGGCGGGCTGGCACTGCTGCTCGTGCTCGTCGGGGTCATCGGCGGCATCGCCCTCGGGCGCTCGACGGCCACGACGTACGGGCCGGCCGAGGGCTCGATCGACGTCGGGTTCCTGCAGGACATGAACGTGCACCACGGTCAGGCGGTCGAGATGGCCGTGTGGGCGCGGAACAACACCGCCGACCCGCAGGTCCGCCAGATCGCCTTCGACATCGAGTCGACGCAGACCTCGCAGGTCGGGCGCATGGAGGGCTGGCTGACCCTGTGGGGCCAGCCGCTCACCCCGCCCGGCGGGCAGTACATGGGCTGGATGGGCATGCCGACCACGACGATGCCGGGCATGGCCTCGCCGGACGACCTGGCCCGGATGCGCGCGGCGACCGGCCGCGACCTCGACGTCGCGTTCCTGCAGCTCATGCTGCGCCACCACCAGGGCGGCCTGTCGATGATGCAGGCGGCGGCGTCCGACGCCTCGGTGCCCGCGGTCCGCGCGCTCGCCCAGAGCATGGTCGCGTCCCAGACCGCGGAAGCGGCGACGATGACGCAGATGCTCGCCGAGCGCGGCGCCGCGCCCCTCCCGGCCCCCGCCGACCCGCACGCGGGCATGGGCCACGGCATGCCCGGGATGAACTGAGCGCCTCCCAGGGACCATGATCACGATCTCGGTGACGGAACCCCGCAGATACGCGGGGATTCGTCACCGGGTTCCTGATCTCGCCGCCAGGGTCCGGCGCAGCCGCGACAGGAACCCGTCCGGGTCGCTCACGAGCTCGTGCCAGTGGGTGCGGACGACCACCCAGCCCTCGGCAGCGAGTGCCGACTGCCGGGGCCCGTCGGTGAGGAAGGCCCGCAGGTCACGGTGGTAGGCCCACCCGTCGATCTTGAGCACCACCTTCTCGTCGGCGAACACGACGTCGCCGACGGCGCGCCCGTAGCCGGGCAGGACGATCTCGGTGTCCGGGGTCCACCCGCACAGGCCGGCTCGCCGCATCAGCCGGTGGGCACGCCGTTCCGCCTCCGACCGCGCACCACCGCCCGCGAGGGCGAGGAGCTTCGCCGCGACCGGCGCGCCCCGCCGCCCCGCGGTGCGGTGGTGCACCGACACCAGCGCGGGCAGCGACACGCGTCGCCGGACGAGCGCGCGGTCCATCAGCTTCGCGCCGGGGGTCAGCCCCATCCGCACGGCGGCGTCGAGCACCGTCGGGGCCCGGCAGGTGACCACGAGGCGTCGGTGGCGGGTCCGGTCGACGGGATCGATGGTGCGGCGCGTCATGTCGACGTCCCACCGCGGCCGCACCTGATGGGCGCGGTCGACCGCGATCTCGACGCGACCGGGTGCCGCGTCGTGCAGATCCCACCACCACGCCGCGGACCGGCCGACGAGCACCGCGCTCGCGCCGATCGAGAGCATCGCCGCGACCGTGCGCGACGCCGGTGTCTCCTCGTGCTCGGCGACCTGGAAGACGCGAGGCCCCACGGGTCGCCACGCCTTCGTCGCGACCCGGCGAGCGATGGTGTCCTCGCTCAGCCCGGCGGCGCGGGCCTGGGCGAGGCTCACGACGCCGTGCTGGGCGCGGGCGAGTCGGCGGAGCTCGGCCAGCTGCTCGGGAGTGCTCATGCCGGGTTCGACGCAGCGCACCCCGCCACGGATCCACCCGGTCTGCCCTAAGATCACGAGCTCGGTGACGAATCCCCGCGGATGTGCGGGGATTCGTCACCGGGACCGCGATCATGCTCCGAGGCGCGCCCGCACCTCCGCCTCGGCGGCGGCGATCGGGCTCGCCGCGACCTCCCGGTGCAGGGCGTCGAGCCGCTCGCCCGCCTCCGGCCGGCTCCACTCCCGCGCGAAGGCCCCGGACAGGATGTCGTCGTGCATCACGCGGGCGAAGCGCGACGCCAGCTCGCCCCGCTCGTCGAGCCCGGTCAGTGCCCGCAGCTGCCCGTACTGCGAGGTCCGCGAGTGCAGCCCGAGCTGCCCGAACAGGCCGTCGCGGGCCACGTGCGCGAACACCTCGGCGGGCTCGGCGGAGAGGTAGAGCTCGTTGAGCACGGCCTCCTCGCTGAACCCCGCCTCGATCGCGACGCGGTGTGCGGTGCGGACGACGTCGAGGATCGCCGGCCACACCGCCTGCTCGCTGAACAGGTCGAGCGCGGTCTCCTCGCGGGCGCTCGAGACGATCGCGCCGCCGAGCGTGCCCCCGATCGCCCGGGCCACCGCCAGCGTCGTGTCCCACGCCCGCCCCGTGGCGTCGCGCTCCACGGACACGAAGCACGGGAAGCCGTGGCGGTCGACGTAGCGGTCGCGCACCGCCGCCCCGATCATCCGCGGCGCGACCATGACGACGTCGACGCCGTCGGGCACGTCGAGCAGACCGAAGTGCCAGTTGTAGCCGCTGGCGACGACGAGCACGTCGCCGGCCCGCAGACCCGGGGCGATCTCGTCGCGGACGAGGTCGGGCTGCACCTCGTCGGGCACGAGCAGCAGGACGACGTCGCCCGCCGCCGACGCCTCGGTGATCGACCGCAGGTCGAACCCCTCCTCGGCCGCGGCCTCGGCGTACGCGTCGTCCCGGTTGCCGACGACCGGTGCGTGCCCGGAGTCGCGCAGGTTCGCCGCCTGCGCCGCCCCCTGGTTGCCGAAGCCGATCACCGCGACGGTGCGTCCGGACAGGGCCGCGAGGTCCGCGGCGTCGATGCTGCGGTCCTGGTGGATCTCTGCGTGTGCCATCACCCGAGCGTCGGTGGTCCCCGGCTCGTGCGCTAGTGTTGCGCTCGGTCCGCCCCCGTAGCTCAGGGGATAGAGCACCGCCCTCCGGAGGCGGGAGCGCAGGTTCGAATCCTGCCGGGGGCACCACGCACTGACCAGCGCAAACGCGGTTGGATCGTTGCCTGACCGATACCTCGTGGAACGGCTCGTGGAACGAACGGCCCTAGCGTTCGTTCCATGCCATCTCGTACGCGCCGGCGCCGCGGCTCCATCGAGCAGCTCCCCAGCGGCTCCTACCGGGTCCACGTGTACGGCGGCACCGACCCGCTTACCGGCCGCGACCTTCGCGTGCGCGAAACGCACCCGACGTACGGCGAGGCCGAGAAGGCCCTCACGCGCCTCCAGCAGCAGGTCGACGAGGACCAGCACCCCAAGTCCGCCATCACCGTCGGTCAGGCCGTCGAGCGCTGGCTCGAGGTCGTCGTGCTCGAGGACACCACCCGCGAGCGCTACGACGACCTGATCCGGCTCTACGTGCTGCCGACCTTCGGGACCATGCCTGCTGGCCGGGTCGACGCCGAGCTCCTTGAGCGCTACTACGCTCGCTTGCACCGCTGCCGCGTCCTGTCCTGCAACGGCAAGGCGCGCGGCGGCCACGTCTGCCGTCCGCTGAGCACGAGCACCACCCGGAAGGTGCACTACATCATCCGCGGCGCACTCGACCGTGCTGTGCGCTGGCGCCACCTCGGGGTGAATAAGGCGGCCATGGCCGAGGCGCCGGCTCCCCGTCGCACCGAGCCCGACCCGCCCAGCGCCGACGAGGCGGCCCGGCTGCTCAACGCCGCGTGGAGCGACCCGGAATGGGGCCTGCTGCTCTGGCTGACCATGCTCACCGGTCCGCGCCGTGGCGAGGTCTCCGCGCTGCGCTGGCGCCACATCGACTTCGAGCGCGGGCTGCTCTGGGTGCACCAGGCCAACGCACAGACGAAGGCGGGGCTCAAGGAGAAGAGCACCAAGACCAACCAGCGGCGAAAGGTCGCCCTCGACGAGCACACCGTGGAGCTCCTTCAGACGCACCGCGACCGGTGGCGCGAGCGCTGCGAACAGCTCGGGGTGGCGCTGAGCCTCGACGCGTTCGTCTTCTCCCCCGCGCCCGACGGCGGGACGCCCTACCTCCCTCGAGCCATCAGTCAGCGCTACCGCCGGCTCGCCCTAAGGCTGAAGCTGCGCAGCACGCGCCTGCACTCACTGCGGCACTACTCGGCCACCGAGCTCGTCGCCGCCGGCGTCGACATCCGCACGGTGGCCGGCCGCCTCGGGCACGGCAGCGGCGGCGCCACCACGCTCAAGGTCTACGCCGCCTGGGTCGACGAGGCCGACCGTCGGGCGGCCACCACCATGGCCACCGTCCTTCCACGTCCGGTTCCCCAGGCATCGGTCCGCTGCAGCCCGTACGAGGACATCGCCGAGGCACTGCGCGAGCAGATTCGCTCCGGTGCCCTGCAACCCGGTGCCGAACTCCCGACGGTCGCTGAGATCGCCGTTGCCAACACCGTCGCCGTCGGTACAGCCCACCGTGCCCTCGCAGCACTCAAGGCGGACGGTCTGGTGAGGGTGTCTCGCGGGCGAAGGGCCGTGGTGCAGGCTATGTCCGACGCGATGGCCAGCGGATAGAAGTCGCGCCATCGTTGCTCACGAGCTCGAGGCCCACCCGAGCCTGAGCACCTGAAACGGCTGGATGGACCTTCCCTAATTGGTCAAGTGCGGCCCTGGCGGGGCCGCCGACGGGCGGCCCGCTGCGGGCCCCGCCTCTGTCTTCGACTCGTCCGGCCGCGCGGACACGTCCGCCACCGGCAACAGGACGCTGAAGGACCGAAGGGATGTCCTGGCCGGAGGGGCAGGTCTCCGGGATGGCAGGGGACGAGCGGAGTGCGGCACCGGTGAGTGGGTGGTGGCGGGATGTCATCCCGGACGTCCTCCCGGAGGACCCTCACAGCGCCGGTGAGGGGTGTCCGTGGCCATGAAAAAGTCCTCGGTGTTGGCCAGGTAGAGGTCCCCGCGGGTGGCCGTGTGAGGTCCCCGCGGGTGGCCGAGTAGGAGTCGCCGGTCCCTCGTCGTGTCGTGCCGGCGGTGGGGCCCTGGGCGGTGACGGTGGCGGTGTCGAGCCAGTCACCGCACCGCCCAGGGGTCTGCCATTGAAGTCTGCGAGGGAACGGATGGACATCATTTCGGCCTACCGGGAGGTGGGCAGTTACCGCGGCGCGGCCGCGATCTGTGAAACGACGCCGAAGACGGTGCGTAGGGTCATCGAGCGCCACGAGGCCGGCGGGATCGCGCCGGAGCGCAGGCCGCGGCCACGCAACTACGACGCCGTGACCCAGGTCGTGATCGACAAGATCGCCGAGACGAAGGGGCGGATGTCGGCCAAGCGGCTGCTGCCGCTGGCGGTCGCCGAAGGCTACGAAGGCTCCGGACGCAACTTCCGTCGGCTGGTCGCGGCCGCGAAGTCCGAGTGGCGCCGGACCCATCACCGCGGGCGGCGCCCGGCGGTCTGGGCCCCGGGCGAGCACCTCGTGATCGACTGGGGCGTCCTGGGTGGGCTGCACGTGTTCTGCGCGGTCCTGGCGTGGTCGCGGGTCCGGTTCGTGCGCTTCGCCGCCGACGAACGCGCCGCGACCACGTTCTCGCTGCTCGCTGAGTGCTTCGAGACCCTCGGCGGGGTCCCCAAGGTCGTCCTCGCGGACCGGATGGGCTGCCTGCGCGCCGACATCGTCGCGGGCCGAGTCGTCCCGACCCCGGACTACGTCCGGTTCGCCTCCCACTACCGGTTCCGCCCGGACTTCTGCGAAGGCCACGACCCGGAGTCCAAGGGGATCGTGGAGAACCTCGTCGGCTACGCCAAGTCCGACCTGATGATCGGCTGCGAACTCGTCGACCCCGACCGTCCCCACGCTCGTCCTGGCGCTGGTGGTGGCGCTGGTGGTGGCGCTGGTGGTGGCGCTGGTGGTGGCGCTGGTGGTGGCGCCGGGCTCGATCTGGTGGCGGCGAACGCGGCCGCGGCCCGATGGTGCACGCAGGTCAACGCCGCGATCCACTCCGAGATCGCCGCGGTCCCGGCCGAACGCCTCAGAGACCATGAACTCGCCCTGCTCGGCGGGCTCCCGGCGCTGCGACCACGCATCGGGGGTCCGGCGATGTTCCGCAAGGTCGACCGGCTGTCCTGCATCCGGCACGGCTCGGCGCGCTACTCGGTCCCGTCGGCCGCGATCGGTGACAGCGTCGAGATCCGCGTCCACGCCGGTGAGCTGTCGATCCTGACCCGCCAGACCGGAGCGACTCCGCCGCAGCTGTTGGCCTGCCACCCGGTCGTCGGCCCGGGAGAGGTCTCGATCCTCGACGCGCACTACCCGGCCGCGCGACCAGTGGTCCCGACGCGGGCGGTCCGGCCCCGGACCGCGACGGAGAAGGCGTTCTGCGCGCTCGGCCCGGCCGCGCAGGCGTTCCTGACCGGCGCCGCCGCGGCCGGTTCCACCCGCCTGGCGGCCGATCTGGGCGAGCTGGTCGACCTCGGACGCGCCCACGGCACCGAGGCGCTGCTCGAGGCCCTGACCCGGGCGACCGCGTTCGGGCGCTGGCGCGCCGAGGACGTGCGCTCCATCCTCGCCGCCGGGCACACCCCGACCCCACGTCCGGCGGGCGACGCCCTGGTCGTCGAGCTCCCCAGCGTCCCCACCCGCCCCCTGGACGCCTACAAGATCAGCCCGGACGCCGCCGGGTCCGGTGACGCGTCATGACCGCGACCGCGCCACCGCCGCTGGAAGCAGATCTCGAAGCAGGGCTCAAGCGGCTCAAGCTCGCCGCGATGCGTCGGCTGGCCCCCGAACTGCTGGTCACCGCCCGCACCCAACGCTGGCGGCCCGAGGAACTGCTGCGCACGTTGGTCGAAGCCGAGATCGCCGCCCGCGAGGCCTCCAACACCATCAACCGTCGCCGCGCTGCCGGGTTCCCGGTCGAGAAGTCCCTCGCCGAGTTCGACGTCGGCGTCTCCTCGATCCCACCAGCAACGTTCGACTACCTCGCCAGCCTCGAGTGGATCCGCGCCGCGGAGAACCTCGCCCTGGTCGGCCCGGCCGGCACCGGCAAGTCCCACCTGCTCGTCGCTCTCGGACACGCCGCCGTCGAGCACGGGCACCGGGTCCGCTACTTCACCGCCGCCGACCTCGTCGAATCCCTCTACCGCGGCCTGGCCGACAACTCCGTCGGCCGCATCATCGACCAGACCCTGCGCCACGACCTGATCATCATCGACGAGATCGGGTTCGCCCCGCTCGACGACACCGCCGCCCAACTGCTGTTCCGGCTCGTCGCCGCCGCCTACGAACGCCGCTCACTGGCGATCAGCTCGCACTGGCCCTTCGAGCAATGGGGCCGGTTCCTACCCGAACACACCACCGCGGTCAGCCTGCTGGACCGACTCCTGCACCACGCCCACGTCGTCGTCACCGACGGCGAGTCCTACCGCATGCGCCAAGCCCGAACGAAGGGAGCGAAGCCGGCCGCCAGCAGCTGAACAACCCCAGGACCGGGGACTTTCACCCGGCCACCAGCGGGGACCACGAACTGGCCGTTGACAAGGGGCAAGCATGGTCAGTCCGATCCGCTCATACTCGAGGTTGCCGCCCACCGACGACGGTATCCGACTAAAGCCAGGTCGACGGATGACAACAAGGTCGCGCATGAGTCACTGGCGATTCAGCCCAACCGCCCAGCCGACTCACTCAGGCCGATACGCCATTCCTTCTCATCTGGACGCCGCCTCAATTGCACAGTCCCCATCACCGGGTCTATCTTCTCGACTGTCGCTCCCATGTCTCGGAGAGTCCGAGTTACGGCGGCGTCTCGTGGTGCATCTCGACCCCGGCCGAGAGCTGTCGAGTAGAGCTCCCCTCCGGATCTTGCAACTATTCTCGACACGTCATCTTCGAGGGGCAAGGAAACCTTGCCTCGACGAAAAGGGGTCAACACGCAGACCCCCATCGGCGCCATCAGATCTGTAAATATCTGGTCATGGTGACCAGTCTCCGATCCATGGTGGGCTACCTTGTATAGACTGGCTGGCGAAACGCTCACGCTATTACCGAAGACTCCGTTCCAGCCGGTATCAGGAGCCGAAGTTGTCTCCAAGTCAGCCCCCAGCAAAGCACCGTGAGACGCGTGATCCAGCATGGCAGCGACAGAGTAGTCATTAGGTCGAAGGTCAGGGATCCGCACCCGCTTACTCGTAACACTTGGCACCAACCGAGCGATTGTCTGGCTTGCGCTTAGCTGGGCCGCCGAAGACGGGGTTAGAGCAACGACTCGCGTCCCCGACGCTTCATTGCTGCCTTCCCAAAGGATCATGTCGGCTGCGGCAAATTTTGGAGTTCGGCTCGCGACTGCAGGGTCTCTGCCTGTCACAACATCCAAGACCTTCCGGAATTCAGCCACTCCAGAGGTGAGTCGAGTTTGACTCAGACCGTCGGTCGACACCAATTGCAGAAACTCGCGGGTCGCGAGAGCCGAGGAACAGATGAACTCGGCGCCGGCGCATTCGGATACAATCTCCGCCAACCCACGAATATGGTCGTCGTGCCAGTGGCTTGCAACAACTGCAACTACTGCTTCAGGGCTTACTCCTATACTGTCTAAGTAGGTTAGGGCTGCGGGGCGCCTTGTTGACCGATTGATGCACGAGTCGACGATCATCCACTTGGCCCCGCCAAGATGGACTACGACGCTTTCGCCGTAGCCGGGACCGAGGAGCGTAACTTCCCGCTCGTCGCGGGCCGGAGCGCTGGCCTCTAGGGCAACCAATTCTTGGCTACCTCCGCGACCCACTCGCCCCGTACGCGATCTTCGCTAGCCGTTACCGTTGGAATGCGACGGAATCTTAAGAGGGATTCGCGCCGCCTCTGGCCTCCCCTTGTTATGGCATATCCAATCGTCCAGTAGAAGACTGCCCCCGGCTCCACTAGCCGTAAATCCTCATCGGAAACCTCTCGCAAAGGAAGCTCGACGGTCTCCTCATCGGCAAGCAAGTCCATGCTTAGCACTCTTGCTCCGAAAGAGCCGTCAGAAACAGACTCGACAACCCCCTCCCAGCCTTCGAGAGGAACAAACTTTTCGGGCTTTGCGGAGACCCCGGGGCGAATGCGCGGGGCAATGAAGCGTCGCCTCTCCGGCCCGGTCTTCGTGGCAAATCGCCCTTGCCTACTAAACTCACGTTCCAGCGCAGAAGTCGAGCTTAGTGTCTTCTGCCTCTCTACCTCGCTCGGCGGTAGACGTCTCCCTCGGTCGAGCAAATGCGTCTCGACATCATCCAAGCTATCGAGGTCGCCCTGCTCCCCATTCCCCAACGCCGATCGGGCGGTGTTCACTGAGCGAGTCACTGGCTAGACTCCTCTGCGTACTCAAGAATCTTCGATTGTATATTGTGGACGCTCGAAAGATGAGTCTTCCAGCAACTAGTGAAAACGTCCTCGATCCACGCGTCGAAGTCTGCACCAGTAGCGTCTCCGCGAACGAAATGGTCGTTCACGTCGATGAACAAGCCATTATGCACTTGAACGGAAGGTTCAACCGAGACCAAAACCATCCCGAGTTTACCGTCCGTGCGCTCGCCTTGGATGGATACTCGTCGCATCCCGGGACGATCCAACACTTCCCGCCACATGTCTTTTGGAGCTAAGCGGTGGCCTAACTTGTCATACACGTCAGAACTACTTAGTCCGAAATGAGCACTGCGATTGAGCCCAATTGCGTCCACCGGCGTGTGAGGTAGCAACTTCACAATTGAGAAGACTAGATCACGCAGGGAGCTGTAGAACGGCGAGCTTTGAGTAAGTACAGTAAGACGCTCGGGGAGCACCTCTACCGTGAACCACTCGACCTCGAAGCGGGCGAACTCTGGAGTAACGACCACGTTCTCGGCACTTTCAGCCTCTGCGACCCTTATCAGATCGTTTCGCGCGAGCCATTGCGGGTGAAATATTCCAGGGTTCATCGAGCCGGCCAGGACGATCGACGCGCCCTCGATGAGGGGAGACACGTCTGACATGCGCGGAGGCTCCCATACGACGTCGGTGACAGCTGGCTGGCTCTCCGATCTTCGAGCAGCACGCCATGGTATCCCGTGATTGTGACCTAGGTCATATAGCTAGGTTGGTACTTCAGCTGGTGGCACGCGAGGTCTGTCTGGCTCGGCACGTCGGTACAGATCGAGTAGAAGACGCGGGACGCACTGGTAGACAACAACAGACACTGTCAGACGGTGATCATGCAGGCCAGCGACCCGGGTGGGACGAATCCGGAGGTACTACACGGTCCATGACCTATCGTCGGTGTGCCTGCACGTAGGCGGCGACGACGTGACCGGAGAGCCGGCCACGGTCGGACACCGGGATGCCCGAGCGCTGCGCCCAGCGCCGGACCTCTGCGGTAGTCGCCCCGGTGGCCTGAACCACGGGCGGCGGGGTTGCGGCGCGACTGCGGGCGGTGCTCGCGCGGCGCCGACCCCTCTCACTGCCGCGGACGGCGCGAACGACCTGGTCCTCGAACATGCGCTCGATAGCCGACGCCGGGTTGGTGACCGTGCGGACCGAGCGCTGCACCTTCTTGATCGGCTTGGGCGTCAGTGTGCGGACCGGGTTGGCAACCTTGCCCACCGAGCGGCGCGCCTTCTTGATCGGCTTCGGCGCCAACAGCCGCCACAGCAGTCCCACGGTGCCTCCCCCACGTCGACGCTTTCGGGACGTCCGTCGGTCGCGTCGTCGCCCCCGTTACGACTACGACGGCAATGCGGCTACGCAGGCCGGCAGCGACGACTCACAAGACGGTCAACTCGTTGCTGCTCTTCCCCCAACCTGGACCTCCTTGTCGGTCCCACTCCGCACACTGCTCGCATGGACTCTGCCGGGCTGGAGCCTTCCTGGAAGCCACCTTGCCCCAGCGAGATGCCTGATCTCAGAGCGCGGCTGATCGACTACCTAGGCGGGCCCGCGATGCACGCCTCGGTGGTATCCGCACTGGGCGAGGGCCGCGGCGCGATCTCGCCGCGCACCGGCAATCTCAGACGCGATGCCCGCATCCTGATGGAGGAAGAGCTCGAGCGGCTCAAGGCCGCGGAGCTGTTCTACGTGGATGCCGACATGACCCGGCTCGCGGTGGCCGCGACCGAGACGTTGCCGGTGCACGGTCTGCATCCCACAGATGTGCCGGCACCTGCGGGGTTCTGCGTGTTCGCGGAGCCGATCGCGACCTACCTCAACGAGGGCGGGGACTTCGACGGACAGCCCACCTCGATCGTCGCGGTCTCCTGGGGCGACTCGCCCCTGATGCGCCTAACCCGCGAGCGCGGCCTGTGGATGACCCAATGGACTTGGAAGCAGCCCGACGCCGTCGCGGCGCAGATCCACCAACGCCACGGAGTGCCCCTGGCCCGCGCCCTCGACCACGCCCACCGAACAGTCGGTCCGCTGGCGTGGGAGAACGAGGTCACCATGCTCTATGGCGCTACCGGGCAGTTGGCCACCCTGACCACCGCCTCCAACGAGCTCGCCAGCGTCGAGGACGTCGACGAGAACACCCGAGGCGCCGACATCGCCGGTGGCACCATGCACACCGGCATGATCGTCCGGGCCACGTGGCTCCTGATGAACCAACCCGGCGTCGCCGACATCGACACCGCGGCGCTGTCCCGCTCGGAACGTCGACGCGCCAAACGCGACGGGCGCGAACCCCCCGCCGTTCGCGTCGTGCGGATGATCCGGCACACCGAGGACCACCCGAATCCCGAAGAAGGAGCACCGGCGCGGTACAGGGTGCGGTGGACCGTGCGTGGTCATTGGCGTCGGCAGTGGTACCCCAGTCGTGGTGACCACCGACCTGTCTGGATCAACCCTCACCTCAAAGGCCCCGACGGGGCGCCGCTGCATACGGGGCAGACCGTCCACGTGCTGGACAACAAGGGCGAAAGCCGCAGACGAGACGACGACGTGACCACGTCGAAAGAGAGCACCTGAGGGACCGCAGTCCCACCGTCGGTTGACGGCCTCGGTCCTTGGACTGGCGACGCAGGCTAGTCCGACAGGCTGGCTTGAAACGGTGAGAAGGTCCTCATCGACCAGGGCGGCGACCGCGTCGAGAAGTTGACGGCCGGCGGGTCAGGGTGTCGCGGGCCGACCAGCCCACAGGTCCTCGAGGTAGCGACGGACCGGCCCGAACAGGGTCGGCCCCAGAAGGCTCAGCGACTCGGCTACCGGCCGCCAGAACGCGACCACCTCCTCGCCGCCCACCTCCCGAATCGGGCCCACGGAGTCCGACGGCACGACGAGCTCGGCGGCGACGTCCGCGATGCGCGCCCCGGTCGTGGGGTGAACGCGGCCACCGATGACATGGACCGTTCGAACGCTGAGACCGGTTTCCTCGTCGGTCTCCCGGACCGCAGCCTGCTCGACGGTCTCATCGGGCTCGACCTTGCCTCCCGGGAACGCGACCGGTGGAACGCCGTCGGGCCGCTCGATGAACAGGACTCCCTGCGGCTCGACCACTACTGCCAGTGCAATGTTCGGTCGGAGCCTCACGACTGGCGCTGAAGGTGTCGGAGCGTCGCCAGGGTCCGGTCGATGCTCGCGAGCACCCAAGGCGGGGTCGGCTGTGCACACTTCTGGTCCGCACGTAGGAGTGCCCAGGATGCGCGGCGTGCGGTGTCGTCGAGGCCGGCCAGCAGGTGCAGGGCGGTTTCGGCGCGGTCGTCGCCGTCGAGGGCGGCAGCGAACAGCCGGCTGATCGCGTCCCGAGAAGCGCCGCGAGCGCCGGCATGGGGCTCGTCCATAGCGCACTGGTGGATTTTCATGCTGGTCTGACGCAGCTTGGTGGCTCGCCGTTCCCACCCTCGCGAAGCAGGTGGAAACGGCGAGCCTCCGTCACCGGTCGGCCCTTCCTCGCCGACTCCGCGTCGCGAGCTGGGCCAGGATGGCTGCGCGGGCACGGTGGGCCCGCGACTTCACCGTTCCGACGGCCACGCCCAGGAGCTCCGCGGCCTCCTCGTTCGTGAGTCCGTCGAGGTGGAGCACCTCCAGCACCAGACGCTGATCCCTCGGCAACAGCGCAAGCAGGTCGGGCAACACGGCCGCCGCGTGCTCGCGGTCGACAACCTCCAGCGAGGGGTCGCCCGTGTCGGTGCGGTCGGGCTGCTCGTGCGACTTGTACAGCTCCCCGATCGGTGTGAAGGGCCTGGCCCTGCGTCGGCGCGCGGCGCTCAGCGCCTCGTTCACGGTGATGCGGTGCAGCCAGGTCGACACCTTCGCCTCCCCCTTGAACGCCGCCGCGCTCTTGAGCACGCGCAGCCACACCTCCTGCACCACGGCCTCGGGGTCCGGCTCTGACCACGCCATCCGCCGAACGAGAGTCAGCAGCACCCGCTGGTAGCGGTGCACCAGGACCGCGAGCGCGTCGGTGTCTCCGGCGACATGGTCGGCGAGCAGATCGGCGTCGGTGCGTGGGTCGAGATGCGGCTGGGTGGTCATGGTGGCCTCCGACCGGAGAAGAGGTCGGGGCTGGTGGGCCCCGGGCGGTGGGCGGAGGCGCTTGCTGCCTCCACCGCCCGAAGGGCGCCGAGCGGGCCGCCGAGGCTCGCGGTCAAGGGCCGGACGAAGTCCGGTCGCGCAGCGACGCGCAGCGCCCTTGACCGTGAGGGGCGGCCCGATCAAGCTCCGGGGCCCTCCAGCCCCGACCGCCGCGCAGCGGCGTCCACCTCGGTGCCGCAGGCACGCTCGGCCCGCCGGCCTTGAGGCACACGGGAAGTGAGGGGACGGCGATGCCAGACCAGAAATCGGGTTCTCGAGCCACGCGGATATGCATCGCGACGCTGGGCGGGCACAGAAGGCCCGGCAGCAACCCGCTCACGACGCCGGCTGGCACATCGATGCTGGGGCGTCAGCCCATGGGAGGAACCGACTGTTGGGGTGACATCGCCGGCAAGGTCGACAAGGCCTACGAGGACAAGACGATCGCGGAGATCGCGGACGCGCCGGTGGAGGCGCTCCAGGGGGTTAGCGAGGGCGACGCCCAGAAGCTCAAGGACGCCTTCAACATCAAGACCGTGCGCGACCTGGGCACCAACAAGTACTTTCTCTGGGCTCAGTCCATCGCCAAGCTCGCCGAGTAGGCAGCCGTCCCGAGCGCCCGTCCGCTACGAGCGGGCGGGTGCTCGGAGCTCGTCGGCGTCGCGGTCGGGCCGCAGGCCGCGCCAGCTCGGGTGGCGCAGGTGCCCGTCGTCGGTCCAGCTGCGGAACCGCACCTCGCCCACGATTTTGGGCGCGCACCACCGAGCCGCGCGCTCCTCGAGCACAGCCGTGCTGAAGGGGCTGTCGTCGATGGCGTCGGCGACGAGCTGCTCGCGCATCCGGTCGCGGGCAGCGTGGGTGAAGCCGGTGCCGACGTGACCGATGTAGCGCAGGCGCCCGTCGGCCTCGGGCAGACCGAGCAGGACGGCGCCGAGGCTGTCGTGGTTGCGCCCGCGACCCGGCGCCCACCCGCCGATCACGGCCTCGACCGTGCGCCAGATCGGGGTCTTGATCCAGGTGTGTGTCCGACCCGACCGGTAGGGAGCGTCGCGGCGCTTGGCCAGCACGCCCTCCATGCCGTGGGCCTCGGCGAGCGCGAGCGCAGCCGCCGGGTCGACGCCCTCGAGCCACGGCGACGTCGTCAGGCGTGGGTGGGCGTCCAGTCCCAGCCCCTCAAGCAGCCGTCGGCGCTCCTCCCAGGGCCGGTGGATGACCGTCTCGCCGTCGAGGGCGAGGACGTCGAAGGCCACGAAGGTCACCGGCACCTCCGCGCGCAGCGTTGCCGACGGCTTCACCACGCCCATGCGCAGCTGCAAGCGGTCGAAGCTCGGCCGCGCCGGAGCTCCCGGCGCGGGGACCGACAAGGCCACGACCTCAGCGTCCAGCGTAACCTGGCGGGTTCCGACGGTCTCGGCGAGCGCCGCCGCGAGTTCGGGGTAGGAGCCGGTCACCGCACGCTGGTTGCGGCTGACCAGCGTCACCGCGTCCGGCTTCGGGCCCTCGACGTAGGCCAGGGCCCGCATGCCGTCCCACTTCAGCTCCAGCGCCCACCCCGGCCCGGTCGGTACCTCGCCGGCGGTGGCCAGCATCGGAGCCACCCGCGCGAGACCCGCACGCGAGGGGTTGTGCGGGCGGGACACCGCACCGGGTCTACACGATGGCGCCCGAAGGGGCCCGGCATCGACGTGCGGCGCACGCTGTCGGGTCCGGCGGCTACAACGGGGTCGGCGTCTCGCGCAGGGCAGCGGGCGCCGGCCAGCACCTGGTGTGCGAACCTGGTCGTGCCGCGCTCCCCCGCGGCAGGTGCCTGGCGTCTGTCCGGAGGGAGGAGTGCGATGGTCAACCATCGGGATCTGTACCGGCGAGCGGAGCGCGAAGCCCAGGCCGCCGCGATGCGTCGAGCAGCCGAGAAGGTCCGCGTGCGCGGACCTGGGGGCTTCGCCGGCCTCGACCGGGCGTCAGCAGCCGCCGTGTCCGAGCTGCTCGAAGAGCTGGCCTCGGGGTGGCGTGAGAAGCCGACCGCTCCGCGGGTCTGGGAGGCCGCGACCCGCGTCGCCGACAAGGTGCTCGGACCCGAGTTCGACCCCGCACCCCAGTTCCCCGGACCGGCCCCGGCAGGGCACGAGAACCCCAACATCCGCCGCGGGCTCCCGACCGACTAGGGAGCGTCGTCAGCGCTGGAGAGCCCGCTGCACCGACAGCCGACTCAATGCACCCAGAAGTCCTCGTACCACGCTGCGGCGAAGAGATCGAGCTCGACCAGGTCGGGGTGCTCGAAGAGGTTGCGCTGGGAGCGGTCGAGTGCGTCGAGGCGACGTCCGTAGTGCGGGCAGGCGCCGTGGTGGACGACCTGACGAGCCATCCAGGTTCGCGTCGAACCGCAGTCGCGGCAGGGCGTCTGTTCGGTGTGCTGCATGTGTCGATGAACCCCAATCGCTCGGCGCGGTTGCAGGCGTCGCAAATACCCGGGCCCTCTGTGGCGTGGTTCATCTCTTCGAGGTCGCTGCAACGTGGCTTGGGATGGCGGGGTCGAGGGAGGTGTCCGCCGCACCGTTAGAGCCAGGCCGAGAGGCTCTAGGCCGGTGCGCACTCGCATCGCCGCTCGCGTGGCGGCACCACCGTGAGGAGTGTCCGTGACCGTCTCGACTACCCACCCAACCGCCCTCGGTCCTCTTCGTTGTCCGCAACGGACCACGGCATCAGCCTGTGTGCCTTCGAAGACACGCCCGCGAAGGCGTGGAAGCACCTGCAGACAGCCCGCCCCGCCGGCGATACGTTCACCGCGTCAATGTGGCTGAGCCGTGCCTGCCAGGAGCTCGACGCGTACTTCGCCAGTGCGTTGACCGAGTTCACCGTTCCGGTGGACCTGCGGTCTGTGCCCGAGTTCGACCGGCGGGTGCTGGCAGCCCTGCAGGAAGTGCCGGCCGGCCGCACCACGACCTACAGCGAGCTGGCGGTCCGGGCCGGTGCGGGTCCGCAGGGCGCGCGGCGGGTCGGCGGGGTGATGGCCCGCAACCCGGTGCTGGTGCTCGTCGCGTGTCACCGCGTGCTGGGCGCACGGGGTGACCTGATCGGCTACGCCAGCGGTGTGGAGCGCAAGCGCGCGCTGCTCGACCTCGAGCACGAGACCGCCGCGGAGCTCCCGGCGGCGGGCTGATCGGTCTGCGGCAACGAGAAGACGGTTCGCTCGCTGCAACGCCGGAGGACGGATCGGTGTTCGACAGAGCATGAACACGACGGCCCGCCGTGCGCACTCGGCGCCCGACGCGACCACCGCGGACCCGGCCGGTGGCCGGGAGGCCGACGACGCGATTGTGGAGCTGCGCGAGGCCCTCGTCTACGACCTCGACGAGGGCTTCGCCCGGCTGGTCGGCGCCCACCAGGCGGTGGCGTACTCCGTCGCGTTGCGGACCACCGGGCACCGTGCGGACGCGGAGGACCTGCTCGCCGAGTCGTTGCTACGCGCTTACCGCGCCCTGCGTGGTTACGACGCGACGAGGTTGCGGGAGCTCCAACCGCGGCCCTGGCTGCTCACGATCGTGGTGAACACTCGCCGCAACCAGGTCCGGGACGCCGCCCGTCGTCCGCGCGCGGACGGCGCCGAGCCGCCGGATCGCCCGAGCACCGAGCGCAGTGTGGAGGACCGGGCCCAGGACGCGGAGACCAGCGACGAGCTCGCCGCGCAGCTGGCGCGCCTGACCGACGTGCAACGCACCGCGGTGGTGCTGCGGCACGTGGTGGACCTGCCCATCGACGAAGTCGCCGAAGTCCTGGGCTGTCCACCGGGGACCGCCAAGTCCCACGTCTCGCGCGGCCTGAGCCGGCTACGCGCCCTGATGACCCCACCCGACGGTGTCCACACCGCGGCCACCTCGAGGAGCAACCCGTGAACGACATGACCGACCACCCGACCGACGACCTGACCGACGACGCCGTGTCGACCGATTTGCTCGACGAGCTGGCCAACCTCGCGAGCCCCCCGCCGGCAGAGCTCACCGAGGGCTTGTTCGACCGGCTGTTCGACCGGTGGCTGACCACCGAGAGTCCCCTGGGCCCGGTGCTGGTCGCCTACACCGGCCGCGGAGTGAGCTTCGTGCGCACGAGCGCGCTCGTACCCGGCGAGCAGTTCCTCGAGACCCACCGCCGCCGCTTCGGCCGCCCCCTGCGTCGAGCCGACAGCACGCCGGCCGGTCTGGTCGACGCCTTGTGGGGACGCCCGGGCTCCGTCCCGGAGGTAGACCTGGAGGGCCTGTCCGCGTTCGAGCACGACGTGCTCGCTGCGACCCGCACGATCCCGCTCGGGCAGACCCGCCCGTACGCGTGGGTGGCCCGCGAGGCCGGCAGCCCGCGCGCGGTCCGCGCAGCGGGATCGGTATTGGCCCGCAACCCGGTGCCGCTGCTGGTGCCCTGCCACCGCGTGGTGCGCAGCGACGGCAGCCCGGGGCAGTACCTGTTCGGTCCCGAGACCAAGCAGCAGCTGCTGAGCAGCGAGTACGCCCGCGCTCATGACCTCTGACCCCGTGAGACCCGAGGACGGCGACGCCGCGCTCGAGCTGATCCCGCGCCCACGACGCACCATCGCGCCGGGCGTGGTCCACGTCCCGGGCTGGCTCAACCTGCCCGCACAACGGATGCTGGTCGCGGCCGCCCGGGACTGGGCCCGCCAGGGACCGGGAGCGCGCCGCGCGACCCTGCCCGGCGGAGCCCGGATGAGCGTGGAGACGGTGTGCCTGGGGTGGCACTGGATCCCCTACCGCTACAGCCGCACCCGCGACGACCAGGACGGGTCGCCGGTCCAACCCTTCCCCGACTGGCTCGCCGCGATCGGCGCCGACGCCGTCGCCGACGCCTACGACGACCCCGCCGCGGGCGCCGCCTACCACCCCGACGTGGCGCTGGTGAACTCCTACCGCGGCGACGCCCGGCTCGGGATGCACCAGGACCGTGAGGAGCTCGCGCCCGACCCGGTGGTGTCGTTGAGCCTCGGGACCGCGTGCGTCTTCCGGATCGGCAGCCCGCAGCACCGCCGCGGCCCCTGGCACGACGTCGAGCTGTGCTCCGGTGACCTGCTGGTGTTCGGCGGCGAGCACCGGCTGGCCTACCACGGTGTACCCAAGCTGCTGCCCGGGCGCGACGTGCCGCCGATCGGCACCGAGTCCGGCGAGCGGCTCAACCTGACGCTGCGCGTCTCGGGTCTGCACGACGGCGGACCCCGGTGACCCCGCCCGCCACGCCCGACGTCCCGGCACGCACCTACCGTCTGGTCGGCGCGGACGGCCGGCCCTACCTGTCGAGCACGCCCGGAGCGTGGGGCGGGCACCGCCGCCAGCGCATCTACGGGCGACTCGACTGCCCGAGCGCGCTGCGCTGGCTCGCCCGCGGCCACTACGCCCGCCACCGGGTGTTCTTCGCCGACGAGGCCACCGCGCGCGCGGCCGGCTACCGCCCCTGCGCGGTTTGCCTCCCCGGCGCCTACCGCCGCTGGGCCGGCGCGCGCGCCGACACCCGACAGGGGACGGCGGGCACGGACGAGGAGGCACCGCGAGCGGGGCGAGGGTCGCCGCGAGATCGCGGGGACCGGGCTGCAACCGGACCGACACCGCCGGGGTTCCACCCCACGACCGACGCACCGGGCACGGCACACGTCCGTCCCGGCGTCCCCGTCCTCGGGCGGGGAACCGTCCACGAGCAGGAGGAACGTTGAGCCCGACCGCCGCCCCCGCCACGACCGACACCACGACCGACACCCAGTCGAGGGACGTGGCACTTCCCGCGCTCGACAGCCTGGACTGGGACGACCTGGCCCTGCAGCTCGACGGCAACGGGTTCGCCATGACCCCGCCGCTGCTGAGCCCCGACCAGTGCCGGCAGATGATCGAGGTCTTCGACGACGACGGGGCGTTCCGCTCCACGATCGACATGGCCCGGCTCTCGTTCGGCGAGGGCCGCTACCGCTACTTCGCCGACCCGCTCCCGCCCCTGGTTCAGGCCCTGCGGACCCGGCTCTACCCGCCGATGGCCGCGGTCGCGAACCGGTGGGCGGGGGTTCTCGGGGAGGACCCGTGGCCCGACACTCACGGCGAGCTGATCGAGGCCTGCTCGGCGGCGGGGCAGCACAAGCCCACGCCGCTGGTGCTGCGCTACGGACCCACCGGCTACAACTGCCTGCACCAGGACGTCTACGGCGACCTGACCTTCCCGTTGCAGCTGCTGTTCATGCTCAACACCCCCGACGTCGACTTCACCGGCGGCGAGAGCGTGTTCGTCGAGCAGCGCCCGCGCCAGCAGTCGCGCCCGATGGTCGCCCGCCCCGGTCTCGGCCAAGCCGTGATCTTCCCGGTGCGCTACCGCCCGAAGCAGGGCGCCCGCGGCTACCACCGCGTCCAGATGCGTCACGGCGTCTCGGCGGTGCACACCGGCGACCGCCACGTCCTGGGCGTGATCTTCCACAACGCCCGCTGACCCCGCCCGACAGCCGCGCTCTCGAGGCGAAAGGACCGCAATCTCCCCATGGACGTCACCGAGTTCGAGGCCCGCCGCGCGAGCGTCGACACCCCCTCCGGTCAGATCGGCTACGTCGAGACCGGCGACCCGAACGCCCCGGTCGCCCTGTTCGTGCACGGCGTGATCGTCAACAGCTACCTGTGGCGCCACCAGCTCGACGACCTGTCCGACCTGCGCCGCTGCGTCGCGGTCGACCTGCTCGGCCACGGCCACTCGGTCGCCCGCGGTCCCGATCACTCGTTCACCGCTCAGGCCCGGATGCTCGCGGAGTTCCTCGACGCCCTCGGCATCGACCAGGTCGACCTGATCGCCAACGACTCCGGCACCGGCATCGCCCAGCTGTTCGCGGTCGCCGAGCCCGGCCGCGTCCGGACCCTCGCCCTGACCAACGGCGACGTGCACGACAACTGGCCGCCGGCGGACTTCGCTGGCTTCGTCGAGATGGTCCGCGACGGCGGGCTCGCGGCCACCGTGCAGGCGATGGTCGACGACCCGGACCGCTACCGCGCCCCGGACGGTTTGGGCGGCGCTTACAGCCGGCCCGAGAAGATCGACGACAGCACCGTCGAGGCCTACCTGCTGCCCTACCTCGATCGCACCGACACCGTCGCCGGGCTCGAGGCGTTCATCCTCGGGTTCGACCCGGCCCAGACCGTCGCGGTGGAGAACGAGCTCAAGGCCCTGGATGTGCCGACCCTGGTGGTGTGGGGCACCGGCGACATCTTCTTCGATGTCGGGTGGTCGCACTGGCTGGCCGAGACCCTGCCCCAGGTGCGGCGACGGGCCGAGATTCTCGGTGCGCACCTGCTGCTGCCCGAGGAGTACCCCGGCGACCTCAACGCCGAGCTCCGGGAGCACCTCACCGCCTGAGCCCGGACCGGCCCGCGGACCTCACCGCTCCCGCGCCGACCCCTGGTAGTGGTCGGTGCCGTGGGAGAGTTCGACGAAGGCCGCGGGCCGGTCCCCCACGGGCCATGCGTCGTGGCCGCCGGGCAGCATCATGACCTCGCCGGCGTGGAAGTCCTGCTCGCTGCCGTCGTCCATCCTCACCCGCAACGTGCCCTCGATCATGACCGCGACGTGCGGAAGCGGGCAGGTCGGGGTGCCGGCGTCGGGGGCCATGTCGATCGACCATCGCGACCCGGGGTCGTAGCGCACCCGGGTCGCGGTGATCCCGTCCAAGGTCACCGCGCGCTTCGCGACTCCGCCGTGGCGGTCCTCCGCGGCCCCGTCGAACGCGGCCTTGCGCATCACTGACGACGACATCTCACATCCCCTCGAGCATCAATCCGCGGTCACTGTGCCCGATCACTGCGACCGCGCTGCCTGGCGATGTGATGCCGCCGAGGCCCAGAGATGCTCGGCGGCGTAGGCCCGCCACGGCGCCCACCGCAGCGACCGGTCGTTCAGAGCGGACCCGACGGCCACCCCGGCCCGGTGCGCCGCGGCGCGCAGGGAGGGCTCATCAGGCGGGAATGCGTCAGGATCGCCCAGACAGCGCATCGCGATCAGCTCTCGAGCGCTGGCGCCCAACCCGGGCACCGCGGCGAGCTGGGCACGGGCACGCTCGCGGTCCGCGCCCAGACCGAGTTCGATCTCGCCGTCGCAGAGAGCGGTGATGAGCACGTCCATCACCAGGCCGCGCGGGGCGGGCAGCGCCCGCACGTGGGGTGCGCACATGCTCAAGGACTCGGCGGTGGGGAACAGGTGGGTCAACTCCCCTTCGGGGTCGAAGCCCTCGGGTAGCCGGTCACCGTGAACCCTGACCAGGCGGGCGCAGTGCGCGCTGTTTGCTTCGTCGGAGAGGTGCTGGCCCAGCGCGACCCGCAGCGCCAGCTCCTGGGGGTCGACGGTCTGGGGCACGCGCAGCCCGGGCCGCTGGGTGATCAGGGGTTCCAGCGGCGGGTCGGTGGCAAGCACGTCATCGATCGCGACCGGGTCGGCGTCGAGGTCGAGCAGACGGCGGCAACGGTGGATGGCCTGAGGGAGGTCGCGCAGGTCCTGCAGGGTCAGCCGGCAGGACACGTGATCCTCGAACGGACGTAGCGACAGCACCCCTACTCCGCGCGGCAGGCGCACCGTGCGCCGATAGACCCCGTTGCTCCAGGCCTCCACCCCCGCAACGGCCTCCCGCCCCAGGTGGTCGAACAACGGGGCCGTGGCGAACGGCGCCCGCACCGGCAGCCGGAGCTGCAGCGACGGCGCCGGCGTCTCGGCCACCTCGGGATCGTGTGGGGCGTTCCGTCGCCGCAGCTCGCTCGGGCTGCTCGCGTAGACGTCCTTAAGGGTGTCGTTGAACGCCCGGATGCTGGCGAACCCGGCCGCCGCGGCGATCTCGGTCATCGGCAAGGACGTCGTCTCGATCAGCGTGCGGGCGGTCTGGGCGCGTTGCGCCCGCGCAATCGCGCCCGGGCCGGCGCCGAGCTCGGCTCGAACCTGCCGTTCGACCTGTCGCGTGCTGTAGCCGAGCTGAGCGGCCAGGCCGGTGACTCCGACCCGGTCCACCACCCCGTCGGCGATCAGGCGCATCGCCCGCGCCACCACATCAGCCCGCTGATTCCAGTGCGGAGACCCCGGCGACGCGTCGGGCCGGCACCGCTTGCAGGCCCGGAACCCACCCTGCTGGGCCGCGGCGGCGCTCGCGAAGAAGCGGAGGTTGCGCGCCTTCGGTGGCGCCGACGAGCAGCTCGGTCGGCAGTAGATCCCGGTGGTGGTCACCGCGAAGTAGAACCAGCCGTCGAAACGCGCATCGCGCGCGCGGACCGCGCGCAGACACCCCTGCACGTCCTGGATCACCACCCCACCCTCCCACCGCTCCAGAACGCCCCCTAGCAAGAAAACGACATCAACCTCGGGCGCCACGTTGGTGTCGGTTTCTTGCCAGCGGGAGCGGTGGGAGCGCGCCACGGTGGGACCCGCACGCCGTCAAGGCAGCTCAAGAAGGGAGCGGCGAAGATGCCCCAGGACATCCAGCAGAACAAGGACGTCGCCGTCCGGTGGTTCACCGAGTACTGGGCCAAGGGCAACCCGGAGGTGGTCGACGAGCTGGCCACCGACGACATCCTGTTCCACTACCCCATGCACGGTGAGCGCCGCGGCAAGCAGGCGGTCAAGCAGTGCCTCATCGACTTCACCGAGGCCTTCCCCGACGTGAGCTTCTCCGTCGTGGGTGACCTGGTCGCCGAGGGCGAGTACGTGGTCGGCCGCTGGGAGGGCGGGGGCACCCACACCGGCCCCGCCTTCGACGACCTGCCCGTGGGCTCGCTGTCGGCCAACACCGGCCGCAAGATCCACTTCACCGGGACCACCGTCTACCGCATCGTGGACGGCAAGGTCGCCGAGGAGATCGGCGAAGAGGGCGCCCTCACCGCCCTGCAGCAGCTCGGTCTCGTCCCGGAGAAGTAGCCGCCAGCACACGCGGGCGCCCTGCCTGGCCGGGACGCCCGCGTGTGCGGCGCGATCAAACAGCCGCAACCGTCCCAGCCGCACCGGCTCCGCGGTCGCCGCTCACCGTGCCGGCCGTGCGGCCCGCTCGGCGCGTCGTCGCGGGCCGTTCGCCACCCGAGGAGACCCTCGCGATGCCCCCGCCCACCGACTTCGAGACCTACGAGCTCGGCGACCTCCCGCTCGCCGGCGGCGTCACGCTCCCCGACGCCACCCTGGCCTACAAGACCCACGGCACCCTCAACACCGATGGCTCGAACGCCGTGCTGTTCCCGACCTGGTTCTCGGCCTACCACAGCGACAACGAATGGGCCCTCGGCGAGGGCAAGGCCCTCGACGACTACTTCGTGATCATGCCCAACCAGCTCGGCAACGGCCTGTCGTCCTCGCCGAGCAACACCCCGGCACCCCACGGCGGCGCCGACTTCCCCGCCCTGTCGATGCGCGACCAGGTCACCGCACAGCACCGGCTGGTCACCGAGCACTTCGGGCTCGAGCGACTCGCCCTGGTCGTCGGCTCTTCCATGGGTGCCGGGCAGACCTGGCAATGGGCCGTCAGCCACCCCGAGATGGTCGAGCGAGCCGCCCCGATCGTCGGCTCACCGAAGACCAGCGAGCACAACAAGGTGTTCCTGGCCAGCCTGCGCGCCGCGCTCATCACCGACCAGACCTTCGCCGGCGGGCGCTACGACCCCGACAAGCCCCCCGTCGACGGTCTGCGCGCCTTCGCCCGCGTCTACGCCGGCTGGGGCTTCTCCCAGGCCTTCTACTGGCAGCAGGCCTACCGCAACCTCGGCTTCTCAACCCTCGAGGAGTTCCTCACCGGGTTCTGGGAGGCGTTCTTCCTCGACGACCGCGACCCCAACAACCTGCTCACCATGGTCGAAGCGTGGAACAACGCCGACGTCGGCCAGAGTCCCGGCTTCGACGGCGACACCGAGGCCGCGCTGCGTTCCATCCGCTGCCCCGTGCTCGACCTACCGTGTCGCACCGACCTGTACTTCCCGCCCGAGGACGAGCAGCACTGGTCCCAGTTCGTACCCCATGGTCAGGTCCAGGTGATCCCCAGCATCTACGGCCACTTCGCCGGGCTGGGCGCCGACCCCGACGCCGTCGCCTTCATCGACCGCGCCCTGCGGGACCTCCTCCGGAACTAAGTTCGGGTGCCCGAAAGGGCCCGGCAGCGGCCAAGGCCGCCGCCGGGCCCCACGGCAGTCGCACCCCTTGGCAGCACCCACGCCGCCGTCGCGGTTGTTGACCGGGCGGTCGATGCTGCAACCGGCACAGCGGGATCGGTGTTGACCAGCACATGACCTTCCGGACGCTGTCGCGTGGGCCTTGGGTTGCCGATCCGATCGACGGCGAGCTCGACGCGTTGTTCGCGTTGCTCGACGCGCTCCACCCGGCCGTGCTCGCCGTCGGACACGGACGCGATCCCGACTCGACGCGCCGAGCCCGCGCCGCTGCGCACCACTGGGAGGCCCGCGGTGGACAGCTCGCGACCGTCGTGTCGTGGCCGCCCGAGGCCGCATCCTGGTTGCGGCCCGCCTCGCGGCTGATCGCAGACGCCGACGCCTGGCTCGTCGCCGACACCCCCGCAGGCTGGTGCGGAATCGGACCCCGGCTCGCCGAGACCGGCGCCTGGGCACCGACCCGCACGGTGGCCTTCAGCTCACTGGCCGACCCCGACCTGCCACGACAGGCCGGCCGCGCCGCCACCGAGGGCATCCACGGTGCCCACCGGCCCAGCCCGGGCACGACGAACGAGAACTCCGCCGAGCCCAGCACCACGCACTGGGAGTTCCGGCACGGCCTGCTCATCCGACGACCCGCGAGCAGACAGCCTTGATTGCCGGGATAGCCACGACACCCGCAACCGTGGACACGGCACCCACCCCGTCCCGCAACCGATCCTGGCCCAGCGGGGTTCCCCCGTCACACGCCCGCACAGCCCCTCCCGGAGGAGCGACATGACCATGGACACGACGATGGCCACGCCGCTGGGCGAGCTGACCCTGCGCGCCACCGACCAGGGGCTCAGCAGTTGCGTGTTCACCAGCGGCGCCAGGACCAACGCCCGACGGGTTCGGCCACGAACCCGTACCGGCAACGCCAATCTCGCCCAGGTCTGGCTCGACCGCGCATGCGGCGAGTTCGAGGCCTTCTTTGCCGGCGAGCTCACCGAATTCACCGTCCCGGTCGACCTCAGCCGCGTCGACCCACCCGCCAGGCAGGCACTGACCGCTCTCGACGATGTCGGTTACGGCCAGACCACGACATATCGCGGCCTCGCTCTGCTCGCCGGGGACAACGAGCCCCAGGGCGCCCAGCGGGCCGGGATCGCCATGGCCCGCAACCCGATCCTGATCCGCGTGCCCTGCCACCGGGTGCTCGCCGCTGACGGGTCGCTGCGGGGCTACCGGGGCGGCCTCGACCGCAAGCGCGCACTGCTCGACCTCGAGAGCGCCGCGCGACAGACCGAGGCAGGTGCGCAGCCGGCCGCGGCCTGACCTTCAGCCGCCGACCGGGAGCACCTCGACCCCCGCGTCCTCGGCGATGAGGTGCGCGGCCTTCTCACCGATCATGTACACCGCGTGCTGGGGATGCCCCGCCGGCAGCCGTGGCAGCACCGACAGATCCGCGACACGTAACCCACGCACTCCATAGACCCGCAGCCGCGCGTCCACCACGGCTGTCGGATCGTCGGCCGGTCCCATCTTGCAGGTGCCCGACGGGTGGTAGCAGGTCGTCGCGTTGTCGCGCACGAACTGCTTCCACTCGTCGACGGTGTCCGGTTTCGCGACGTCGCGCGGCCACGGTCCGGCCGTGACCTCACTGGTGCCCGCACCCGTAGTCATGATGTCGTGAGCGAACCGGCATCCCCACGCCAGGAGAGCCACGTCCAGCGGGTCGCTGAGATAGGCGTGGTCGATCGTCGGTGGCGCGAGCGGATGGAACGAGGACAGGGTCACCGAACCTCGCGATCGCTGGTGCAGCAATAGGGTCGTCAGCGAGATCGCTGCCTGGCCGGGCCCGGGAGTGTCGAGCTGTTCCTCGTAGCCGCCGTAAGCCTCGGTGCCGAAGAACTCCAGGTGCGGAGCGCCGGGCGGAGCGCCGGTCGGGTCGCCCTCGCGCCCGCCGTCACTCTGTCCGGCGGTGTGCCACTCGACGATCTCCTCGCGCTGCCGCGCGTCGAGACGCATGTAGGCCATCGGGCCGATCAGCACGCTGGCCATCGGACCTGACCGGCTGTCGTGCCATTGCTGCTCAGCCTCAGCGTGGTTCTCCGGCCGGAAGCCGTGATCGTTGGTGAGCTCGGGGTCGCTGATCTCGTAGAACGACCAGACCATGAGGTGGTCGATCAGGTTGCGCCCCACGCCCTCCACCCTGGAGTTGACCGGGATCTGATGCTGGTCCAGCTCACCCTGCGGCCCGATCCCGGAGTGCATGAGCACCACGGGGCTGTTGTAGGCGCCGCTGGAAATCACGACCTCCGCCGTGGCGTCAAGGCTGAAGTGTCGGGTCGTGCGGGTGTGATGGACGTCCACCCCAGAACACACCTTCGCCCCGTCTGGACCGTCCTCGATCCGCGCGCGCAGCACCTGGCAGCGATAGAACACCGTGAGGTTCCGCGGCCACCCACCCTCGGAGAGGTAATGACCCGCGTGGGTCCGGACCCCCTCGTGCACCGACCGCGGAACATGGTCGCAGCCATGGGCTGCACCCGCTGAGAAGAAGTCGGTGACTCGAGGCATCCCCTTCGATTCGAAGCCCTCGACCACCTTGTGCGAGATTCCGGCCGGGTCAGGGTGGCCGAAGGCGAGGGGGCCGGACTGCCCGTGTACGGCGCTCTCGAAGGCCAGCCCGGACGGGTGAAAGGTCTCCACGTTCTTAAAGAAAGGGAGCACCTGCGACCAACTCCACCCGGGGTTCTTCTCCCCGAGATCGTCCCAGTCCTCGGCGCACCCTCGATTGAGCAGCGTGGCGTTGCCCGTCGACGTGCCACCGAGGACCTTGCCACGCGGCAGGTAGATGCTGCGGCCCGACGCACCGGCCTGCGGGGTGGTGAAGTAACGCCAGTCGTTCTCGGTGAAGTGCTGCGACGTGAACATCATCGGCATGTCCAGCGCCGGGTAAAGGTCCTCGCCCGACCCTCCGGCCTCGACCAGCGCCACCCTCGCCGACGGCATGTAGTCACACAGCCGCCGCGCGCACGCCAGGCCCGCCGGACCTGCACCCACGACGACGTAGTCGAAAGATCTCTCCTCGGGAATGGTCTCCTCGCCGCCGCTGACCATGGGACTCATCCCCGGACCGTCGCATAGCCGTCCTTGAGCGGGAACTCGGCGAACGGACGTTTCTCAAGTTCCGTCGCCGCCGCGCGGGCGACCGCAGCCGATCTGAGCTGAAACCGCCGCGAGGAGCACCTGACCAGGGCCGCCGGCTGACACCACCCTTGTCGGGGGCCAGGCGCACACTCAACCCGGGCATAGCGACGGCTGCACACGAGGTGGCCTCCCGCGAGAGGCGGTGGTAGTTATGGGCGAACAGGCGTTGGAGGCGAAGGTCTACGGCGTACCCCGTGTGCAGGCCGTTCCTGACTGGGTGGCTCCACCTCTCACGCGATTTGCGTCGATGGAGCACGCCCTCCTCTGGACCTTCGTCCACCACGGCAGATCGCCGGAGTTGCACGGTGCACAGTCCGCCCTGGCGTGGGTCGGTGGTGTGAACACCACAACGCCGGCAACGGCCGACGCGGCGTTCCCGACTCGGTGGCGATCGATGGGTGAACTCATCGTGTGTGGCGCGGTATCTGCCGGCGATCCATACCCCGCCGTGACGTGGTGGCGCGACGCCGGTATCGGTCAACTCGACACGGCTGATCGGCGCCGTTGGTGGGAGCAGTGGTCGAGCTACGGGTGGACGCGGGCCATCGCCGATGGAGCCGGGCGGGCCCTGAGCTGGGCGCTGGGGTTCTCGGAGGAGACTCCGCCAGTGCTGCCACGGCACCTCGACGACGGCTCTCGCGCAACGACCGCAGCGCGCGAGGAGTGCGCGAGGCTCATCCGCGAGGCGTTGGCCCGGCCGCTTGTGCCGCGCGGTCTAGTTGTGCCGAGCCCCGTGGATCAGACCTCCGCGTCGACGTAGTCCTCCGCCTCGGCGTCGGAGCCGTCGTCGGCCGGTCCGGCGGTCTCCTGGATCTCGACCTCGTCGTCGTGCCAGTCGCTGAGCTGCTGGGCTCGTTCGTCGGCCTCGTGCCGGGCTTCGAGCGCTTCACGGTCGCGAAGCTCGGCGGCGACCAGTTGTGCTCGTGCTGCTGCCACGGCGACCTCGTCGGTAGCAGCAGCATGGAGACTGTCCTGGTCGACGCCGTCGGGCGGACCGACCGCGTCCTCGCGGATGTCGGGGATCGCGGTCTCGAGCAGCGGCTCCTCGTCGACGGGCTTGGGGCGCTCCGCCTCGTCCTGGACCTGCTCTCCGGGGTCCGCTGAGTCGGCACCGGCCGATGCCGGCCGGTCAGCGCTCGAATTGGCATCATCGTGCCGCGTCAGGTCGACATCGGCGATGTCACGGTGTTCATCGTCCTCGTGGCGTGCGGCGCGGTCGAGGGCGAGCCATTCGTCGGCGGTGACTGCCGGCTCCGGCTCGTCGGCAGCGTGCTGCTCGGCGAGGTACTGGGTCGAGGCTTCGGCGAGCGCTCGGGTCATGGCGGTGGCGGCGTACCACTGGGCGTAGGTCTGGGACTGCTCCTCGAGCGAGGCGCCGTGACGGTCGAGGCTGTCAGCGAGCGCGTCGGCGTGGTCGGCCTCGCGGGCTAACCGGTCCTTGTCGCTTGCGTCGTCGGGCGCGGCGTCTGCCTCGGCGCGGCGCAGCTCGGCGGTCTGCCGGTGTCGGGCTTCCGCCTGGCGGGTGCCGGCGAGAAGGTTCTCCACGTAGACGGGTCCCCAGGCCTGCTCGCGCTCCCAGGCCCGGACCCGGACGCGGTGGCCGGCGGGCGAGCACTCGAGCTCATCGCGCTGATGGTCGGGCAGGCCCGCCGCGCGGTGGGCGGCACGGTAAGCGGCGTGCGCTTCGACGTGACCTCGAGGTGGAGCCGATCCCAACACGTCTGCGGCACTCGCCTCCCGAACTCCCTGGTCACCGCCACGCACGTAGCTGGCCTCGTCGCCGTCGAGCGAGTGTCCGCTGAGTTCGCGGTGGGCGGCGATCGTGCCGGCGCGTGCGGTCCACACTTCGCGGTCAGGTGCGTCGTGAGGCACGGGCCCCAGGGCGCTCAATGCCCAGACGGGTGGTTGCTCGGCGAGCTGGGAGCCGAGGTCGCGGGCTCGGGTATCGGCTGCCGCGGCCAGGACCTCGAGGTAGCGGCGGGTGGGTTCGTCGACGTCGTTTGGGACCCAGTCGAACCAGGAGTCGCGGTTGGGTTCGAAGGTGTGCTCGGCACGGATGCGGCCTTGGATGACGTCGCTGACGCGCCGGGCACCCTCGAGAGGACGATCCTCGACCGCGCCGCGGAGAACCTCGGAGGGGTCGTTTCCGGCGATCTCGGCTTGGCGCAGCAGCCGGGTGAGCCCGGCAGTGCCGTCTTCGGCGGCGACCCGCTGACGGTCGTGCGGAGCGAGAACCTCCTGTGCGACGAGTCCGTCGAGCCAGCGGGAGGTCCGCTCCACGCTGGCCTCGTGCGCGACGTCGGCGAACCGCTCGCCGGCCGTCTGCACCGACGCTGCGCGGGCCGCCGCGTCCTCCCGAGCTGCGGTGGCGGACTGGTTCGCCTCGTCGACGGCCTCGCGGGTGTCGAGGATCGCGGCGAGGACAGCGCGCGGGTCGCGGTGCACCTGGTCGGACTCGCTGCCCTGAGCGGCGTCGTCGGGGCTGGAGAGCGTGGCGACGTGCGCGGTGTTGGCTTCTCGGCCTCGTGACAGCCCGACGTAGAGGGCATTGAGGTCGGTGTGCGGGGTGACCACCGGATGGGAGCTCCAGACTGTGGCGCCCTCGGTCGCATGCACAGTGCTCGCGTAGGACAGCGTGAGGTCGGTGGTCACGTACTCGGTGGGGAGCACGAGCCGCTCGCCCTCGCTTTCGGATCGGCCCCTCCGGTCGTGGTCGGCAACGTCGTCCGGCCGTGGGTGGAAGGGCGCGCCAGGTGGGACGACGGCGACGTCGAGGGCGCCGTCGTCGCGGACGCCCAGGACGCGGTAGTGCTCGCGGTTGACCGCGCCGCGGCGGTTGCCCTCGTAGCCAGCGAGCTCCCAGGCCACCCGCCGGCCCTGGACGACGTCGCCGACTCCGGCGTAGGTGCCGTCGCGCAGCGGCACCCCCTGTTCCTCGACCCGGCCGAGGCGCACGAGCTCGTCGCGTATGGATGAGGAGACCCGGGCGGCGGCGTCGTTGGTGTCGACGACGAGCAGGGAGCGATGGCCGGCGAGGGTGTCGGCCAGCCACGAATGGGCCGCGGAGGCTTCGGCGTCGGCGAGGCTGCCGGCGTCGAGGAGCCGCCCGTGGCGGTGGTAGTCCCTGATGACCTCGGGGTCACCGGCGCGCAGCCGCAGGGAAGCGTCGCGCTCCCAGTCGTGGGTGAAGCGACGGGCGTCGGCGAGCTCGTACCGAGCCCCGGCGTTGGCCACCAAGTCCATCGCCCCGCCGGCTCCGACCGCGCCGAGCTGGCGGGGGTCGCCGACCAGCAGGATCTTGGCGCTGGCCTCCTGGGCGTAGGCGTGGACCGCGGCGAGCGAGGCGGTGTCGGCCATGGACGATTCGTCGACCACCAGCAGGTCCCCCTCGCGTAGCCGCCACGGTTCGTCGGTGTCCCGGGCCGGTCGGTGGGTGGCCGCGGCGGAGTCGAGGCGGCGCTGGGCGGCCAGCCACCGTTGGGTGTTGGCCGCGGTCAGGCCCTCAGCGGTGAGGACGTCGGCGGCGACCTGCGCGGTCGCGAGACCGAACACCCGGCGGTCGGGCTCTTCGGGGCGTCGGTGCGTGGGGTCGGTCCACGCGCGGGCGAGCGACCCGACCACGAAGCTCTTGCCCGTCCCGGCCGGTCCGATGAGGGTCTCGAGCCGGGCTCCGGAGGTGAGGATCCCGGCGACCGCGGCCGCTTGGTCGACGCCGAGCTCGATGCCCTCGTCGCGGAGGTGCTCGACGAACCGTTGGGCCTGGCTCGGGGTGAGCCTGACCCCGTCGGCGGCTCGGGTGGCTGCGCGCAGCCGGTTCTCGCTGCGCAGATGCTCGCGGGTCACGTACGAGCGTCCGCCGGGTGCCGAGTAGACCGACGTGCCGTCGCGGCGACGCAGGGCGTCCGGCTCGAGGCCCTCGCCCGGTGTGGGCGCCTCGACCTGTTCCACCAGAGCGATGCCCTGATCGGCCAGTCCCCGCAAGAGGCGGGCGACGTCCGTGCCCTCGGGAGTGCCCAGGTGGTCGGGCAGCAACGCGTTGATCTCCCGGACGAGGTCGGCGTGGGTGAAGCTCGTCTTCTTCTCCTGCATGGCCTCCAGCGCCGCCTCGATGACCTCCGCGGCCGAGAACCGCTCCGGGGCAGCACGGTCCTGCGAACCCTGGGTGCGGGCGGCGTGCGCGATGCCGGCGAGCCCACCCGCGACCTCCGCGCGCAGTTCGCCGTCGACGCGGGCGAGAAACGCCTCGCGGGTCTCGCCGCCGTGTGACTTGGCGGAGCGGGTGTCCAGCGTGGCCTGCCGCTTGATCCGGTCGCGCTCCAGACCGGTCGCCTCCCGACCCTTGGCAGCCTCGAACGCCTCAATGAGCTCGGCGGCCCGCCCGCTGATGTTGTGGGACCGGGTGGAGAACCGGTCCCGGGAGGCGGGGTCAACCGCAGTCGCCTCCCGCGTGAGACCGTCGGGACGCATCGCCATCGCCACCCCGAGGTCCTGGATCAGCGACTCATCGGTAGTGCGTTCCCCTACGGCGGCGGCGGCCGGCTTGAGCCGGTGGACGGCGCGGGAGTCCAGGGTGCGCCACTGCCCATCGTCGGCCTGCTGGCGGTTGAGGGTGGCGTTGTGGATGTGCAGCTGGGGATCGTGGTCGCGGGAATCGTGCTGGAAGAACGACGCCACCACCCAGTTCTGCGCGTCGACCCACCGCCCGGCGGTGCCGCCGTGGTGCCCGACCCGGGCGTAGCCGGCGTGCTCCTGCAGATACGACAGCGCGGCCTCGTTGCCACGCCAGATCGCCCGCTCGACGGTCTCCCGCATCCGGCCCCACTCGGCCGCCTCGTCGTCGAGGCCCGCCTCGCGGGCCTTGACCTCCTCGGCCTCGAAAGCGGTGTGCAGCAGCGTCACCGACTTCTGAACACTGAACGTCAGGTCCAGGAAGGCCACGTTCTGGCGCACCGCCTTGCTGGCCTCGACGCGGAGTTCATCGCGACGTTTAGCCGACGCGTCCGGCTCGCGCTCCAGCGCCACGGCGTACAACTGCTCCGCTGACTTGTACGCCCGCCCTGCATGCCCAAGCGTCGCCGTCTCCCCGAGCTCGTCCCAGCGCGAGGGGTCGCGGAACCCCTCCGCGCGCGGATCGAGGAAACGCGAATAGATCGCCGTCATGTCTTGGGCGTCGACCTCGCCCATCAGCCCGAGGGACTCGGCGCCTGCGCCCCACCAGCGTCCCGGCGGCTCGCCCTCGGCGACCGCGCCCGTGTAGTAGTTCTCCCGTCCGGTCGCGACCTCCTTCAGCAGGTAGTCCGGGTTGTACCCCGTCGCGACGCTCAGCACCCGGACCACCTCCCGAGAGACGCCACGCGTCCCAGCTCAAGATCGGCGCGGCGGCGGGCGCAGACCACGCCGCTCGGCGGCCGGCCGGAGGCCGGCAGGAACCCTCGGATCGTGATGCCTCGGTGTGCGTCCTCTGATCTTTCCCTTGATCTTTTCGTTCTTAAGTCTTGTTGCTCGTGTCGTGTCGTCTGTTCGGTGTAGTGATCGGTGTCGGTTGCTGGTCTTGGTTCTTGTTCTTTGTCTTGGTTCTGGTTGTTGCTCGTGGTCGCCTGCTGTGTGGTCACGGTTGGGCCTCGTCGGTGGTGTCGTTGTCGCTGGTGTTGATCGGGTGCAGGGGCAGCGGGCGGTGGCGAAGCGCCTTGAGCGCAGCCGCGGCGGTGCCGCGGGAGACCTCGGCGGCGGTCTCGAGCTCGGAGACGGTCGGCCAGGCGCCGAGGCGCTGGGCGTGCCGCGACGCGGCCGCCTCGGCCCGGTCGCGCGCCGGCGACGCCGCCGCCCGCGGCGGCAGGACAGCCGATGGGCTGTCGTCGGCGCGCTCGGGGCCGACCGGGTCCGCGTTCTGCCCGGGCTCGGGCTGAACGACGCCGGGCAGGACCTGCGCCTGTACAGCGCCCACGTTGAACTCTGTTCGATGAACGGGTTCGGGCTGAACGGCACGGGGGCTCGCGGCGGCGAGTAGGTAGAGCAGATGGGCGACCACTGCCGCGGCGACGGCGGGCCAAGCACCGATCCCGAACCGCAGCACGGAGGCGACCTCGACGGCGGGGCCGCCGGCGAGGTAAGTCGCCTGAGCGAGCCCCGAGAGGCCTGCGGCGGTAACGACCACGACCCACGCGTAGCGCGCCGCCGCGTCGCTGAGGCGGGCGGTGGCGCCGTAAGCGACGAGCGCGAGCCCGTCGGTGATCAGCGGGTAGAGCCACGCGATCCCGGTCGGCACGCGTGCGGCGACGGCGACCTCGAACAACCCGTGCGCGGTGGCGATCGCCGCGCCGAGCGCGACCGCCAACCCCGGTAGCCACAGCAGCACCCCCGCCCCACGCGAGCCTGGCGCGCGATCGCCCGGGGCAGCGTCCGTGTCGATGTTGGCGTCGGCCATGAGCGATCAGTCCGCGTCGACGTCGAGGCTGCCGCGCTCGACGCTCCGATCGGCGGCGTGCCACTGGGTCAGCTGCTCGCGACGCTGCTGGTCCTGATCGACCTGCTCGCCGGCCCCGGCAGCACCACGCGCTGCCCTGGGTGCAGCGCCTGCGCGAGAAACCGCGTCCGTCTTCCCAGACTGGTGGCGGATGGCGTCGCGGTCGAGGCGGTCGACCGCGTCGCGGAGGTCATCGAGGGTGCCGCAGAAGCAGTGGAACTGGTCGGGCGCAATCGCGTTCATGTGCGCGAAGTAGATCTTCGAGAGCCGGTCCCACTCGGCGCGCTCTGCGGCCTCGCGGGCGCGCTGCTGCGCGCGGGTCTCGGCCTGCTCGGCGGCGGTCACTGCGACCACCGCCCGCGCTCGGCGCCGTTGACCGCGGCGCTGATGCCCGAGTCGTCCCGTGTCGTTGTGCTGTCACGGGCCGGTTCGGGAGGTGCGTCGTCGCGGGCGCCGGCCCACCACCAGGCGATCGACGTCGTGGCCTCGACGCCGGGCACAGGCGTGGCCCCCGAAGGCGCGCTGGCCCAGCCGGGGCGGGTCTGGTGACGCTCCCGCGAACAGGACCCGACGGCGGTCTTGAGGCGGCGCACCACGCCGGGGCGTTGCCGGTCGTGCCAATCCCCCGCGAGCTGCACCGAGGCGCCGCGCCCCTCGTAGGCAGCGCGCCACGCATACATCAGCCAGAGCAGTTCCTCGATGACGTCGGGGTGCCAGAGCCAGCACTCGGGCAGCACCGCGACCCCGTCGGGGTAGCGCAGGAACACCGTGCGCAGCCAGCGGCACAGCTCCTCGAGCAAGCCCATCACTGCTTCGCTGTCGGTGGGCGCGGCAAGCCAGGACGGCGCGACGGTGGGGCCGGGACGCGCCGGCGTGGCGGCGAAAGCGTCGGCGAGCTGGGCGACGGTGCGGGCCAGGTCGTCCACCCGCGTCGGCGTGCCAACCAGCGCGTCCAAGCCGCGGCGCAGCCCGTCGACCTCCCGGGCCAACCCGGCCAGCGCTTCCACTCGCGCGAACTCGCCCTCACCGTCGCCGGAAGCCGCCTGGCCGGGCGGTCGGCGGGTCACCGACCCCACCTCTGCTCGCCGAGGCCATCCGCGCCGTCGTCGGCCGCCTGCACGGTGTCGAGATCGTCGCCGGTGTCAGTGGTGCGGTGGTCATCGTGGTGCCAACGGGCCAGCTGCTCGCGCCGCTGCTCGTCCTCAGGGAGGCTCTCCTGGGCGTCCGCAGCGAGGGAGGCGCGCAGAGTCTCGATGCGTCGGCGCAACCGTTCGGGGTCGTCGAGGGCCCCGAGGTCCCCGCTGGCGTCCGCTCTGTTCGGATCGCAGGTGCCGGCGGCCCACGCACCGGTCGAAGGCCACCACAGTCCCTGGGTGTCGGTGAACGGCCCGTCGCGGTTGTCGGCAGCTTCGTTGGAGTCTCGGCCGTCGAAGGCCGCTTCGTCGGTCCAGTGATCGCGGGCGACCCGGTCCTCGTCGTTCCAGGCTGGCGCGGCGAGGATGTCGGGCCGACCGTGCTCGTCGCGGGGGAGGCCGTCGAGCGCGTCATGAGCCGGGAGCGGCGCGAGGCGGTCCAAAGCCTGGAGTCGCTGGTACTCGGCCCAGGCATAGGGGTCGGAGTCGTGGGCTCGGTAGAGCACGGCGCGCTCCTGGGCGTCCTGGAACGCGTCCTCGACCGGGGTCAGTGGACGTGTCGGCCAGCCCGGCGCCGGTGGGAAGTAGTCGCGGAGGTAGGCGATGCGGGCACCGGCCTCGGCGTCGGAGGCCGGCTCGCGCCAGTCACCGTCGCCGTACTCCGCCGCCGGGTCGTAGCGCGAGGTCTCATCCGGGCGGCTGTCGAGGTAGGCGTCGTGCCGCCCGGCGGGCCACGGCAGCGCCGTTCGCGGGGTGTCTGTTGCCTGCTCGGGCCGGCTCATCGCAGCTGCCTCTCGTCACTGCTGAGGGGGTGGTCGTGCTCGCCCAGGACGGGCGGTACTACCGGGTCGACATCGATCACCAGCGGCGGCCGCGCGTCCGAGGACGGGCGCGGCGCCGGCACACTCGTGCTGCCACCACTGGTGGTCGCTCGCCGCCACAGGCCCGCGACGCGGGCCCGCCAGCTGCGTCGCCGCGGGGCGGCGAGTCGTCGGAGCGCGGCGGTCAGGCCGACCTCGAGCCACGCCCGGGCGCGCTGCCCGCGACCCCGCCAACCGACGGCGGGCTGCGCGCGCAGAGCGCGGACATCCGAGCGGGTCCAGGCCATCCGCGCCCGGCCGATGACCGGGGCGATCCCTCGCCGGTACACGACGACCTTCCCGGCGGGCAGGTTCGCGATCTGCGCCGGCGCGAGGACCGGCACCTTGCGCACCGTCCGCGACGCCACCCGTCCGTGCAGGTCGGTGGTCTTGATCCGCTCGTCGCGCTCGCCGGCCAGGGTGGACCAGAAGTGCAAGTCGGCCTGGTCGCGGGTGCCGCCGAACAGCAACACCGAGCCGGTGTTGTTCAGGATGGTGGCGGTCTTGTGCTCCCCGTAGCGCGCCAGCAGCTGGGCGCGGGACTGGAACGGCGCGATGATCGTGACTCCGCGCCCGCCCATGTCCGCGGTCCAGTTCTCCAACGGCACCGGCGAGATCAGCGCGGCCTCATCGAGAGCCAGCAGCAGCGGCGGATCGAGCCGCCCCGAGGGCTTCGCCACGGCGAGCCGGCGGGCTTCGCGGGCGATGTGCCCGGTCAGCGCGCACACCAGCGGACCGGTGTCGGCCTCCTCGGCGCCGAGCAGGAACACCGTGGCCCGCGCGGCGAGCAGCTCCTCCACATCGAAGTTGCGCCCGGACGCGGCGGCCGCGGCGGCGGGATGGTTCAGCCACCCCAGTGCGGGCATGATCGAGTTGGTGATGGAGGTGCGGGTGCGGTCGTTGGTGGTGACGAACTGCTCGGCGGCCTTGTCGAAGGTCTCCACCTGACTGCGGCGCAGCAGCGCTGGCACCTCGCGGGCGGCGCGGTCGTTGTCGGCCACCCACCCGAGCACGTCGCGCATCGACCCACGTCCCAGGGCGGCGGCGTGCAGCAGCGCGGCGAGCACCCGGCGGGCCTGGGCGTCCCACCGCTCCGCATCCCCCGAGGTGGCTCGGGAGGTCGCGGAGACCATGTCGGTGGCTCGCTCCATCGCGGCTACCGGGTCGGTGCACCCGGTCAGCGGGTCGAAACTGATCGTGGAGCGCAGCCCACCGAGCCCGACGGGGTTGAACACGAACACCGAGCCGCGGTTCTTCTGCCGGATCGGGGCGCACAGCTCGAGCAGGTCCGTCCGGGTCGACGTCACCACGGCCGCACCGGGGGCGTCGAGGACGCGGCCGGCAAGCCAGCCGGTCTTGCCGGTCCGCGGCCCGCCGAACACCAGGGTCACGTCCTCGACCGAGGACCACACCCGCTGCAGCCCGACCCGGCACAGCTCCACCCCGACCGCCGAGGTCGGGGTCGCCCACCCCTCGCGGCGCACCAACGACCCCAGCGACGGCCGCACTGTCCCGGCGCGGCGGCGGGTCGCGACCGTGCCCGCGTGGCGGGCGATGTCGACCGTGGAGGCGACCCCCGCGCGGCGGCGTGACCGCGCCGACCACCGGGTGATCGTCGCCCGCGACCGCGACCAGCGGTGCCACACGACAAGCGCGAGCACGGCGATCCCGACCAGCAGCGCTGGCCACGACAGCGTTTGGAGCAGCGTCGTCACGGGCAGCGCCGCCAGCGCCCCGCACACTAATGCCGGCCGGACCGCGCCCCGCATCAGCTGCACCACAGTGGCGCCCACCAGCAGCACCAGGATCAGCAGCGTCGCCATCACCGTGACCACCCGCTTCCAGGCGGCGGCAGCTTCCCGGTGTCGGTGGCGTCGGCGAGCCAGTAGCCGCCGGCGCGATGAGCGAGCTGGAAGCGCACATCACCGCCGGTGACGCGCCGGGCCCAGGCCTGCGCGGCGTCGTCGGTCAGCGGCTCGTCGGTGCGGCCGGCTACGGCGCCGTCGATGAACAGCGCCCACGTGATCGACCCACCGTATGGCGCGTCCCCGAGCTCCAGCCCGACCACGCTCCTGGCGACGTCGGCGCGGACCAGCTCGATCCCGAGCAGCAGCGGCACGGTCGCGTGCGCCTGGTTGTCCGGGGCCGGTGTCGTACTCGTCGGTCGGCGGTTACGCATCGGTGCCTCCTTCGGTCCTCCACGCCTCGAGCGCTGCGACGCGGCGAGGGCAGTAGTCGTGATGGCCGGTCTCGCGGTCGTCGGGGTGCGAGGCGAACGGGCCGGTATCGCGCACCCGTGCCGCGCACGTCGTGCACGTCCACACCGCCGACGACGGCGCCCCGGTTCGGGGCGAGGGCGCGGGCGGTCGGTGCTCGACGAGCCACTCCCACGCCGCCTCTGCCCGGCTGGTCCCGCCGGGTTCCGCGCGCAGGTCCAGTGCGGCGCCGACCTCGTCCCAGGTGCGACCCGCGCCTCGGGCCCGAAGCGCCCACTCCCGCAGGGCACCTGTGGCCACCTCGGCGACCAGGCGGCCTGCCTGCACTCCTGCGAGGGGTTCGTCCAGCACCGGGCGCGACAGCCCGTGGAAGCCCTCGACCGGCTCGATCGCCTCGATGGCGCCGAACGCCGACACAGCCATGCGCCGCACGTGCTCGCGCGTCGACCAGGCGGCTTGCTCCCGCCGGCTGACCTCGATCGTGCTCACCGGGGATCACCTCGGCCCGACGCGACCTCCTCGCGAAGTCGGGACACCCAGCGGTCGACGGTCCGTACCGTCACCCCGCACTCGTGGGCGATCTCCGGGTGCGAGCGCCCGGCGTCGAGGAGTGCCTGCCACCGCGGGGTGTCGGCCCTGGCGAGGCTGTCCGCCGACCGCACTCGGCGACGCTCCTGCTCGGTGAGCCCTCCGGCGATCCCGTGCGGCAGCCGCAGCAGCGCGTCGGCGAGGCACCGGTCGCGGACGGGACAGACTCGGCACACCGCCTTCGCCGCCGCTACCTGCTTGCGCACGAGCGGCTCGTCCGAGGATTCCGGGAAGAACAGCTCCGGGTCCACGCCGCGGCAGGAGGCCCGGCCACGCCAGTTCGAGTCAGACATCGCTGCTCGCCAGGCCCTCGACGGCAGTCGCTCCGTCGGCATCGGCCGCTGGCGCGTTGACACGCTGGGGACGCGCCATGGCGAAGCGCAACGACGCACCGAGCTCGTCGACCTCGAGCTCGATCACCTGCCGACGCTGGCCCTCGGCGGTCTCGAACGACCGCTGCCGCAGCCGGCCCACCACGACGACGTGGTCGCCCTTGCCCAGGGACTCCGCGGCGTTCTCCGCGAGCGGGCCCCACGCCACGGCGCGCAGGAACAGCGCGTCCCCGTCGACCCATCGACCGGACTGGCGCTCGAAGCGCCGCGGCGTCGAGGCGACCGTGAACCCTGCTCGTGCTGCCCCGCTCGGCAGGTAACGCAGCTCCGGGGCCTCGGTCAGGTTTCCGATGATCGTCAGCGTCGTCTCGTTCATGTTCGTGCTCCTCACAGAAGGTGGTCAGCTGCGCGAGCCGCACAGCTGTGGTCGGAGGGGTCCGCCGGTCGGCGGTGCAGGCGCTCCCTCCTGCCTGCACCCCGCTCCGGGGCGCCGCGGGCCGTCGAGGTCTCTCGGGTCAAGGGACGGACGGAGTCCGGCCGCGCAGCGGCGCCGTCGGCGCCCTTGAGGCGGGAGGAACGGCCCGCTCACGCTCGGCGGGCTCATCCCGGGCGCCGCCGGACGGCGGCTCGACATCGCTCCTCGGCCCCGCGGCCTTGAGCGAGACCGTTGGAAGCCGAAGCCGTGCGCGTGGACCGCTAACCGTCAGTCGGTGCCCCTGACTCGCCCGACAACGCTGGTGTCGTCGCTTGATCCACCGCCGACATGAAGCCGCCGATGGCTCCCGGTAGGCCCTGGCCGATCGGAGTGCCGATGAACAGCGACAAGGCAATCAGCGAGAACACGACGGCCCCGGCGGCCGACCTGGTCTTGGCGCAGATGAACGCGCCGAGGACGGCTCCAAGGATCAACAGCCCGACGCTCGGCATCAGGACTCCCGCGCGGGTTCCGCCGAGACCTGGACCCACGCGGCAGCGCTAATGACGCTCTGCTCCGAGATCGCAGTCTCGATCATGGCGTCCAACGCCTGAGCCGGGACGATCAGGCGACCGCGGATGCGGACCGCGGGGAACTCGTGGGCGCGGATCGCGCGGTAGAGCGTCACCGGTGCGGTGCCGATGAGCCGCGCTGCCTCCGGAACGCTGTAGAAGCGACGAACTCCGACCGACGCGGAGGCAGGTCGGGCTGAACTTGTGGTCACGGCTGGCTCCTGGCTGAAACGGCTGCGCCCTGCGGGCCTCTGCGGCTAGCGTCAGAGCGGTGGGGAGCGAGGACCCGGAAGGAAATTCCGGGGTCGTTCATCGACCTCGGAAGAAGGTGATCGTCGTGCGCGGAATGACCGAGACGATGACCATTGGCGAGCGAATCGCGTTCTACCGTCGGAGACGGGGACAGTCACAGCTGGTGCTGGCCGGCTTGGTGGGGCGTACCGAGGACTGGCTGAGCCGCGTCGAGAACAATCGCATCGAACTCGACCGATTGTCGGTGATCCGGCGGTTGGCCGACGCCCTGGACGTCGCCATCGGCGATCTCGTCGGCGAGCCCACGCTCCTCGAATGGACCGACGACAGCGGCGTCAACACCGTGCCCGCGCTACGCGCGGCCCTGATGGACTACAGCCAGCTCGCTCCGCTCCTCGGCGCTGGCAACGCCGACGACGAGCCGGTCAGTCTCGACAACGTGGAGCGGGACGTGGCCTCGGCGTTCGAGGCCTACCAGGCGAGCCGGTACGCGTACGTGACGGCGCGCGTCCCGCTCATCCTTAACGACGCCCTACGGGCCACCCGCACGGCCGACGTCGAGGACTTCGGTCGGGTGCAAGGTCTGCTCGGGCTCACCTACCAGGTCGCCGTCTCCGTACTGACCAAGCTCGGGGAGACCGATCTCGCCTGGATCGCTTCCGAGCGTGGGCTCACCGCCGCGCAAAGGTCCGGCAATCCCGTTGTTCTCGGATCGCTCTTTCGATCGGTCACCCACGCCTTGCACTCCACGGGTCGGTTCGCAGCCAGCGTCGACCTCACCCGCGCCGCGGCCGACCTCCTCGAGCCCCAGCTCGGTCCTCGGGCTGATGACGCCCTGCTCTCGGTCTACGGAACGCTCTTCCTGACGGGCGCCGTCGCGGCGGCTCGCGCCGACGACCGCGCCGCCGCCCGCTCGTTCCTGGACGAGGCTCAGGAGAGCGCCAGCCGGCTCGGGCGCGACCAGAACGCCATGTGGACTGCGTTCGGGCCGACTAACGTGGCGCTCCACCGGATGACCACAGCCATGGAACTGGGCGACGTCCAGGTCGCCGTCGACCTCGCCCCTCGGATCGACGCGTCCGCGCTACCCGTCGAGCGTCAGGTCCGCCACGCGATCGAGACTGCCCGGGCGTACACGGCTCGGAGCCGACGCGATGACGCCCTCGGCGTGCTCCTTCAGGCCGAGCAGCTCGCGCCCGAACAAGTCCGGCACCACGCCATCAGTCGCCAGCTCGTGCTGAGCTGGCTGCGGAACAACCGCGGCGCCCGCAGCATGGCATTGGAGCAGCTCGCCGGGCGTCTGCACCTCGCCTGACCCACCACATAGGCTCGGTGCCGTGACGGACCCGAGCGACAGCTTCGCGACGCCCCGAGTGGCCGCCGGCGCACTGTTCTTCGATGACCGGGGCCGGGTCTTGCTCGTGCACCCGACCTATAAGGACACCTGGGACATCCCCGGTGGTTATGTCGAGCGCGGTGAATCGCCGGCGGCGGCGTGCCGGCGCGAGATCGCCGAGGAGCTCGGCCTCGATCGCCCCGTCCTCCGCATGCTCGGCATCGACTGGGCTCCCAACGGCAACGAGGGCGACAAGCTCCTGTTCCTGTTCGATTGCGGCTCCCTCGGCGCCAACGAGCACCGAATCAACCTCGACGGCAGCGAGCTTGATGACTGGCGGTGGGTCGAGCTAAGCCATCTCGACGACCTCGTCATCTCCCGCATCTCCCGCCGCATCCGAGCGGTAGCCGCCGAGGGCGCTACCTACCTCGAGCACGGCAAGCCGACGATGGCGACCGAGACTGCAGACTTGACGTAGGTGCTTCGCAGTCCCGACCTGATCGCGTGCTGCTTCGACTGCGCGCCCGGACGGCTACACCGCACAGCGGTCCTCGGTCGTTGGCTCAGGCCTGAGCACCTTGGCGGCATAGCGGTCTCGTGTCGATAATCTCGATCGATCATGCTCCCGCCGAACCCGCGCGCCGTGCCGAGACCCAAGACCCCGCGAACGTTTTCCAGGGACTGGAGACGATCCGTTGCGGTAGTCGTCAGTGTTGTTGCGCTGGCGACCGCAATTGCCAGTATTGCGCTTTCGCTAATCGCAGGAACGGGACCGCAGTCTCAGATACGGCTTGATGTGGCGAAAACCGCGTTAGCCGTCGCAGCTGGGGCCGCGGGAATCATCACACTCTTGTATGCGGTACGACGCCAATTGCTGAGCGAGCAAGTGGCAGAGGACACGAGACTGGACCTGTCGGAGCGGAGGTCAACGGAACTGTACGTCAGGGGTATTGAGCAGCTTGGTTCCGACAATCCGGTCTCGAGAACCGGCGGGCTGGCAGCCCTCGAACGTCTAGCTGACAATGACCCGAGCCTTCGAGAGACTGTGACAGATGTCGTGTGTGCGTACCTTCGCGCATCCCATTTCGAAGACGATGAGATGGTCAGGCGCTCGGCACAACTCTTGCTACACGATCATCTCATTCCTGAGTCCAAGTACTCGTTCGTCAAGACGTACTGGTCGGTTGGAATGATAATTCTCACGGGCGCGCAGCTAAACTCTTTCGCCCTCGACTGCGGGCTAATTGATACTGTTCATTTCGACAAGTGCGATTTTCAGGGCGGCGCCTCTTTTCGTGACCTCACTATACGTGGCGCCGACTTCATGGGTGCAAAATTTACCGGCGACACAACCTTCGAGAACTCTAGGTTGCAGAAGCCAGTGTTCATCGGGGCCGTGTTCGACGGTGCAGCAAACTTCGACGGCGCCGAGTTTGGCAACTGCCCAGACTTCACTGGAGCGAGCTTCAGTCGAGGCTGCACCCTCAAGGGCGCTCGAGTGTTCGACCGCGACGGGATGCGGGGTTCCCTGCCAGAAGGGTGGAAATTGGGTCCACGTAATTCTGACGGGAGCTACGGAGTTCTACCCGCAACTAACGATGACGCGGACAAGCACGCCCAGGTCGGCAACACCCTCACCTGACCACTACCGTGTCAAGGGCGCATGGTCAGACGACCTGGGGTAGGGGCGGACCAGCGTGCGCGCCTTGACCTGCAACGTCGTTGCGATGCGTGTCGGGTGGTGTCAACGCCTCGCGGCGATCTCGGCTCCGAGTTGGCTCCGGACGATCTCTTCGGTGTGAAGCCTGCATCGTCGTCCAGACCGGCGGCATCTTACGGCGGATGGCCTGCTCAACGCCCTCCCTCGTAGTGAGCTGGATCGGCAAGAGACGCCGGGTCGTCTGCTGCCTATGTTCCCGCGCTGTTCCCGATCCTCGACAACTCACGACCGACGTTGGGGCTTGATCAGTAGCCCGACGCAACTACAGGACCGTGCGCCAGCCACGCTCTTCGGCTCGGCTCTCGCTACACCACCTGCGTCCGTCGGAGTCCAAGTTGGCGCTTGGAGGCGCCGAGGAGTCGATGACGTCGTTTGAGTTGCGCCCACGGTCTCGGTCAGCTCCCCCTCGTCACGTTCGACATCGCATGGGTCCGCGTCCAGGTCCAAGACCCGGACCCGGACCCGGACCCGGACCCGGACCCGGACCCGGACCCGGAGACCTTGATAACCGCGAAGGCAGTAGAGTTACGCTAAGGCGGAAGTTGAGACAAAGAAGCTCAATGCAGGAGATGCGATCCGATGGCCTCTACCCTGCCCTCGCGTAAGGCTCTGAGAGACGAACTTCTCGAGCAAGGTTTTGTAGTTATTGACGGCGTAAGTGTCGCAGCTATGCGAGAAACCATCACCAAGATGAGTGACGGGGGCGTCTCCGCCGGTGATGTGATACGCCCGACGACAACCGCTCAGTCAGCCAACTCGTCTTTATCGGGAATACACGGGCTTGAACCTTTTCCCTGGCATTCCGACGGTGCAATCTCGAAGCGTCCTCCCAGGCTGCTCGGAATGTTGGCCCTGGAGGTCCCAGATTCATGCGCCTCGACTGGCCTTCTCGATATCAAAGGGTGCGCACATGTCCGAGATATACTTAAGGGCACGCTGGTCCGTGGTGCACTCCCGGGATGGCGGAGCAGCATCTTGCGAGCCTCCGAGACTGTCGACGGCGTGCGTCGCTGGCGCTGGGACCCTCGTTTCGAGATCGTATCCGGCGATGCGGGACTCGCCGAGGAGGTCGCCTCTATAAAGTCCACCTACGAGTTGGCCTGGAAGCATAGACGACTAGTCCTAATCGACAACTGGCGGCTCCTTCATCGGCGGAGCACAGTGCGCGCTAGCGGCCTAAACCGGAGATTGTATCGCATGTATGGAAGGTTGGTGTCGAATGTGGAGTGAAAGCGATTTCCGAACTAAGGCTCGACGATACTTCGCGAAAGCCGAGACCGACGACGACCAGCTGGCGACCTTTCTCTGGTGTGCGCTAGGAGTCGAGTTTCTGCTGCGTGCACCTCTCGCGAAGGCAAACCCAGTGCTGCTCGCTGACCCCAACTCGGGTGAGGGCTACAGCGTACTACATGCCGCCGGATTCACCCCAACTAAGAATGGTCGAGCACAGTCGGTGGGCGTGGGCACTGTGCTTGAACGATTGGTTGCAGTTGTGCCCGGGTTCACTGTCGAGGATCGAGAATCCGCGAGATTTATAGTAAACCTCAGAAACAGTGAGCTACACAACTCTGAATCCCCAATCGATCGGCTGCCCGCGTCGGAATGGGTCCCGAAGTTTCTTCGCGTGGTGGAGCGCGTGGCTTCCTTTTTCGCTGAAGACGTGACAGACTACTTGTCTGACGATTTCATCAAGTACGCGAGTGGGTTGGTCGACGCCGAAGATAAGAAGATCAAGGCCGAGGTCGAGCAGAGAATTAATCGCGCCCGTCATCTCTATGAAGGTTTGACAGATAGCGAAAAGGCCAACCGCAGGCGCGCCTTCTTTCTCCCGCCGGCTGGATCACAGCTGACTGCGAGCCGGTACACCTGTCGGGCCTGCGGCGAGCCAGCTGTCATGCTGGGCGAGGCTATCCGCGCGGGTCGAGTGATCCTCGATGACGACGCCGTGATCCGTAATTACCGCGTCGTTGCACAAGAATTTGACTGCACGGTCTGCTTGTTGGCTCTTCACGGAGCCGTCGAGATCGGTTCGGCGGGGATGGACCAGTCGTGGGTGATCGAGGAGCAGGAGACTCTCGAGGATCGCTACACGGGCTACGACGATGAGCCCGACTATGGCAACGACTGACGAACTCGCCCCGTACTTCGTACGGTTATGACTGATCGGAGCGCGCACCCCCTACCTGCGGGCGTCTTCGCGCGAAATAGTCCTGGTCATCAGATGGATAGTTGAAAGGTTGACATAGAACATCCAGGAATGCCAAAGGGCTGAGTCGTATTCTCCGCGTTGTTTGGCGTCGAGGTGGCGGACAGTATACTTGTTTGCGATCTCGAAGAGTGCACCCTCGTCCCCTTTCATCATGTGGACCTTGATTTCCGGACGCATTTTCTCTAAGGCATCGAATGTGTTCCTCACCGCGTTCCGCAGGTCGTCGGGAGAACGGTTCCTGTTCCGGAAAAGTGCGACTGCACCCGCCACTCGCTCGGCGATCGCGGGGTCTTTGGTTCTGATGGGTGTGTCCAGCAGTTCGTCTAAACCCGTTTCAGCAGTTCGCTCTACACGTCCTTCATTGCTCAATCTGAACCCGTCGCCGTAGCTTGACAGTGTTCGATTCAGTCGATCCCGAAATCTCTGTCGAGCTGGACCTGGATCGAATACCTCGTAGTGCCAGCCGCACCCATTGTAGTTGTGGAAATCGCCGGTGACGCCCGCCGACACGTGAAGGAAGAAAAACTCCATCAGGTCGAATAGCTCGTCTTCCCATGGCTGTAAGCTGGGTTCAAATTCTTCAGCGAGCTTTGGCCCGAAGTCCTCCGCGATGGGCCAGGCGTTGCGCCGTCCGGTTTCAACCTCGATGTAGTCGACTAGGGGCATTGCGGATTTCCCGAGATCGTCTGGGTTATCGACGCAATCTTTGCCGAACCACTCTTGGAGATACTCCAGCCGTTGCATTTCGTTGACTGCGAGAGTCAGTACACGCGCTACGTCCTGGAGTGATGGGTTCGCCAGGGGGCCCCGACCGAGTCTCTGAGAGTAGTAGCTGGCCACGAGTCGAGTATCGCATCGAATCACTCGCTGAACCGAACCGGACCAGCCGGGCTGGCCCCGCCTGGTTGCTCCCACCGGCTGGCGATCCGCTCCACGTTCCTGGTCCCGCCGCCAGAGCGACCGAGAACGACCCGTGGCGCCAGCAGCGTGGACGCTTGGACGTTTGGACGTTTGGACGTTCGATGTCAATCCTTGGCGTCAAGTAGCCCGCGTCTGGTTGGTACCGCGACGGTATCAGGAGATAGCAAGCCCGATCTTAGTCGACTACCCGGTCACGAGAAGCGGATATTGTTGAGGATTCTATGCTGTTCAATGGCAGCGTTAGCGGACTTTTTCGACGCGGAGCGATCGAACCCTCGCGCTAAGAAGCGCGAGATCGTAGCCTTTTCGTAATAGTCATACCACATTGCGCGGAAAGTGTCGCTTCCAACCTGAACAACAATCCGATCTTCATTCGGCTTATCTGAAAGCCGATCGCCCGCCTTCGCTGACTGCAGGGACACGAGTTCGTTCGCTACAGCGATATCGGTTAAGCCTCCATACTTGTTCACTGGCAACTCCAAGGTAAAGGAACACCTCACCGGCCTCTCAAATGAGAGAGTCAAGAACGCGGTATAGGGCTCGCGCGAGCCAAGTCGCCACTTGTACGTAACGTCGCCCATGCCGTCCGAATGGAGTCGAAAGAGCTCCCGAACGTCGGGACGCTCTGAAGAGTCGATGAGAAGCACCGGTATGAGCTTGCCCCATGCCTCGCCCCGCTGCACGATCGCGCCGTCGCCAACAATCGGGATAAGGGACAACTCGGACGCCCAGACATTAGCACGAAGCTGACTCAGCTTCTTACCCTTTGGGGTCGCAATCTGTTTAATCTTCTTTGGCTTCCTTTTCCGGGACACCCTTCACCTCCCGCGGGTAGATGTCGTGAAGCCGTACTTCAGCTCCGAGTGCGTCTTGTGCTACGAGCGTGAGCCTCTCGATGCTCCGCCCGCCCATGAAGGACGCTGTTACCACGAAAGGTATCAATCCCCCCACGGCTTCACGAGGCCCGAGGGCGAGGGGTACGTCCAAGTAGGAGCCAGAAGGACCGAGCTCAACGACTTCATCGGAGGGACTCGACGGAAGCCGTAGCTCGACAATCGAGTAGTCTTGCAAGCTCTTGGCGTCCCTTACGGAGATGGACAACTCTGCTCGCACAATGGAGTTGGCCGCGGCGGCCTTATTGGTAAAGACGACCGATAACAGAACATGGCGAACATCGTCGTAGCCAGTGATCGACCAGGCGTCGCTCAAGTACGCGTCAATTGACAGTGAAGTTCGTTCATCCTGGGCGAGGGCGAGCTTATAGGACTTGTTCGCTGTACGTGTGCCAATTCGCGAGTTTACCAAAGACAGAATGGCCACCGTCAGAGATGCTAACGATATCCAGGTCGCAGGCTGCTCGTACCACATCTCCAAGTCCTCCGACCCGGTCAACTTCTATGACGGCCGGCCGAGGAGCGGGGGTCCGGCGCACATCACGCTCACCATAACGAAAGCCGGAGGGGTCCTCATCGCAGGACGGATAGCGTGTATCCCGAGGAGACGGCGGGGTGTCGGTGCGTGATGGGTGGGGCCCGTTCTTGGCCCCACCGCGCTCGCGGGCGCTTCGGCCGTCGGAGGCTCACCAGCAAGGGTAAGAGCAAACGATCATGAACGGCCCTGTTCGGTCGTCTGCCTGGTGCCCGTGACGCCGCCGGGCAAGATGGTTTGCGGCCCTTGCTGGTGAGGGACGGCCGGTCAAGCTCGCGCCGACGCATCGCCGTTGTACACCGCCGGAGGCGGTTCCTGCGTTCTTGCTCGTGGCCGCTTGGCCCTGATGCCTCGCGTCCGGTGAGACTTCAACGTCTGCTGCTGGTCTACGGAAGTGGCCGGGCGTGCCCGCGCCGGCCACCGGGCCGAAGGTAGAGGCGTGTCGGCCGCGGAGCCGCCCGGTCCGGCCCGTCAGGGCCGGCTTGAAGACGTAAGGAAGGTCCTCACATGACCTGACGGCCTCGTTGTTGCCGCGCTCGACACCGCGAAGACAGCGCCCAGCTGGGGAGTCGTTGGTCCCGCCAGCGTCCGCGTGGCGCGTGGGACGGCTCGTGGGACGAACTGGGGACCACGACGAGCCGCCACAGGCTCTCCGCGCGACGGTACGAGTCCGTTAGGACCAGGCAGAACGCCCGCGGTCACGAGGTCGCCCGGCCTCCGGAGGCGGGTGCGCAGGTTCGAATCCTGCCGGGGGCACCCTGTGGTGTCTCAGGACATCCGCATAGCCCCGAACCCTCATGGGTTCGGGGTTTCCTGCGTTCCGGGGCGGGTTGGTTGGTAGTCGCGGGTGGGGTCGAGGACGAGCTCGCGGATCAGCTGGCCGGTGGTGGCGTTGACGATGCGGATGTCGCGGTCCGCAACGAGCAGCAGGATGTGGGTTCGGGCGTGGGCCCGCCCGATGCCGATGTGGTGCAGCCGCCCGTCATATCGCAGGGTGACCACTCCTGAGGTGTCGACGCGGTCGCGGCGGACCCGGACATCGGCGGGTGAAGCGTCGCCGCTGGGGGCGGCCTTGGGGCGGGCGAGGTAGGCCGCGAGCGGGGTGCGCCGGGCCAGGGAGCGGTGCGGCCGGCGGGTGTTGTACTCGGCGGCGAACTGCTCGAGCAGGACTTGGAGCTCGGCGATCGTGGCGGGCTGGACTGATCGGGCCGCGAGCCAGCGTTTCTGGGTCTGGTGCAGTCGTTCGACCTTCCCGCAGGTCTGCGGGTGATTGGGCTTGGAGTTCTTCTGCTCGATCCCGTGGCGGGCGAGCTCGGTCTCGAACCCGTTGCGGGTCTTGGCGCGGGCCCGGCCGCCGGCGAAGCGGGTGGTGAACACCATCCCGTTGTCCGACAGCACGCTGGCCGGGGCGCCGTGCGCGGTGACCGCGGCCCGGAACACCTCGACGACCAGCGTGCCGGTGACCCGGGGCGCGGCCACCGAGGCCAGCAGGTAGCGGGAGTGGTCGTCGAGGATGTTCAGCACCTCCACGTCGGTGCCGAGACCGCGAACGCCACGGCCGGTGTCGAGGCGGTAGTGCGTGAAGTCGGTCTGCCACATCTGGTTGGGCAGCTCGGCCTGGAAGCGGGTGTAGGAGGAGCGGGGCCGCTTGGCCGGGGCCGGGATGATCTGCCGGTGCCGGGCCAAGATCCGCCACACCGTGCTGACCGACGGCACCTCCGACACCGAGGCGAGCTGCTGGTGGTGGTGCTCGTGGAGGTGCCAGACGATGGTGTGCGGGCCGGCGTCGAGACCCTGCTCGGCGAGCTGCTTGCGCAGCCGCAGCACCAGCTCCACCACCCCGGCCGATGTGGCCGACGGTGAGCGGGTCGGGCGCCGCGAGCGCGGGGTGAACGCCGTCTCGCCCTCGGCGCGGTAGCGGGCCACCAGCCTCGACACCCACGGCTGGGACACCCCGTAGGCGCGGGCCACATCGCTCTGCGAGCGGCCCTCCACCACCACCGCTGTGATCACCAACCGGGCCTTCGACACCCCGCAGCAGGACCATCACAGCTATGCCGATGTCCTGAGACACGCCATGCCTATGTCCTGAAACAGCACACTGCCGGGGGCACCACGGTTGACCTGCGACGACGTGCCACGTCGGCGGTGGTTCCGGTGCGCGTGGGACGGGCGTGGGACGAGTTGCTGGTCCATGCGTTGTATCGTCGAGGTCCGCACGTTGGTGACGAATGACCCGAACGCCGCTGTATCGGGTTGCGGGTGTTCGCTGAAGAAGCCGTGCGCGTCTCAGGGACGACGTGCGGTCGGCGGCCAGAACTCGATCACGCGGACCGTCGAGGACGTTCGCGCGGTGGTCCACGGCGGACACCGCCCTCATGGCGGCCGAATGGGTTGATCGCGGGCGGGCCCGAACGCGGGGCGGCGCGCCTGCGAACCAGCGGTCATGAGATCTCATGCGTCACCATCGGAGACGGAGGTCGGCGACCGACGGGACCCTGACCCGCGCCGCAGGCGGGTTGTGAGCGGGGCCGTACTCGCCCTGCTGGTGCTCGCGGTGCTGGCGATTGTCGCGGTGGACTCCGACGCGACCGACGGCCCCCCGCCCGGAGAGGTCGGCGCGGTCGGGGACCCCACCGCCGCGGCCAGGCTGGCCGTGGCCCGCCGGACGCCGGGCGACCCGCTGGCCCTGGGCCGCCCGGATGCCCCTGTCGTGGTGTCCGAGTGGGGCGACTTCCAGTGCCCGTTCTGCCGTCTCTACGCGACGACCACCGAACCGGCCCTGTTGCGCCAGTACGTGGACAGCGGGCAGGTGCGCATCGAGTGGCACAACTTCGCGTATCTCGGCCCCGAGTCGGTACTCGAGGCCCGGGCCGCGCGCGCGGCGGGACGCCAGGGCCGGTTCTGGGACGTCCACGCCGCCCTCTACCGCGACCAGGCGCCGGAGAACCGTGGCGAGGTCACCGACGCCTCCCTGGTCGCCCTGGCCGGCCGGCTCGGCCTGGACGTGCCGCGGTTCGCGCGCGACTACGCCGACCCCCGGATCGCCCGGGACGTCGCGGACGACCAGCAGCTCGGCTCCCGGCTCGGGGTCGGCGGCGTGCCCAGCTTCGTCATCGGCGATCGGCTGATCTTCGGGGCGCAGCCGCTGGCCGCCTTCCAGCAGGCCGTCGACGCGGCGCTGGCGCGGAGCCGCTGACGTGGTCGACATCGGCTACGCCGCGGCCTTCGCCGGTGGCGTGCTCGCCCTGCTGAGCCCCTGCAGCGCCCTGCTGCTGCCGTCGTTCTTCGCCTACGCCTTCGGCGGGCGCACCGAGCTGGTCGCCCGCACCGGGGTCTTCCTGCTGGGACTGGCGATCGTGCTCGTCCCGCTCGGAGCCGGATCGGGGGCGCTGGCCTCGGCGCTGACCGCGTACCGCGCGGAAGTCGTCGCCACCGCCGGCGTCGTGATCATCGCGCTCGGCGTGGTGCAGCTCCTCGGCGGCGGTTGGGCGCTCGCCTCCGCCGGCCGGCTCCAGTCCCGGATGGCCCGTCGCGGGACCTGGCTGGCGACGCTCGGGCTCGGGGCCGCCTACGGGCTGGCCGGTTTCTGTTCCGGCCCGATCCTCGGTGCCGTGCTCACGGTCGCCGCCGCCGGCGGCCAGGCCGTCCGCGGGGCTTCGCTGCTGGCGGTCTACGCCGTCGGGATGGCGCTACCGCTGTTCGTGCTCGCGCTGCTCTGGCAACGCTTCGACCTCGGCCGGCGCCGCTGGCTCCGCGGCCGGGCCTACCGGCTCGGTCCGCTGCACCTGCACACCACCACCACCGTCTCCGGGCTGCTCTTCGTCGCCATCGGGACGTTGTTCATCGCCTTCGACGGCACCGCCGGCCTCACCGGGGCCGACCCGTCCACCGCGGCCGCCGCCGAGAACCTCGTCGTGGCGGTCGGTGACAGCGTTCCCGACCTCGCCCTGCTCGGGCTCGCTGCTGCGGTGACCATCGCCGTGGTCGCCTGGCGGCTCTCCCGGCTCCGACGCCGCCCACCGGGCCGGGACACCACGGACCTCGACCGGGAAGCTCCACGGCCACGATAGATCGAGGCTGGACGGGCGCCGGGTTCCGACTCGACGAACGTTGCCGTCACCGCGGATGGCGGTCGTCGCGCTCGGCAGCGCTTCCCTCGGCGGCCCCGCTCGTTCCGAGGTGCCCACCGATGAGTACCGAGACCACGGCGACCAGGATCAGCCAGAGGACCTGGAGACCGGTGCCCGCCTGGAGGACGAACACCCCGGTCGCGACCAGCGCCATGGAGGCCGGCTCCTCGAACAACCTGCCCCTCCCCGGGGATGCTGCGTTGATCACGGTGGCGACCTCCTCAAGACCCCGAGAGAATCGACCGAACTGTTCGCCGACCGCGGCGTCGGAGTTCGACCGCGCGGCGCGCGCCCTCCTGGTGGGCGGGACGTGGCGCCCCCGGGGGGGCTGTGCGGCATGTGAAGTCTGAGTTGGATCTCGCTCGGTGGCGAACCGCACACCGGCAGCGAGCGGAGGCCGGGCGTCGGGGCGTTCGGCAATGAGCCGGGGGCCGTTCTCAACGTCAGAGAGGTCCTTGCTCATGAGAAGTCCGCGGAGAGTCGCCGGGGTCGTGGTCGCGGGAATGGCCGCGTTGGCGCTGACCGGGATCGGTGTGGGTGCGGCCCAGGCTGCCGAGCCGATCGCCACCATTCCCGACCTCACCGGCCAGTCGACCTCGGTCCGGCTGGACTCCGGGTTCACCGACGCACTCGAGTCGCTCCAGGTCACCCCGGGCACTGTCGGCGACGCCACCATCTCCGATGGCAGCGCCCGGTTCCCGATCACCGGCGGCAACGTCACCGTCTACCGGCCGGGCGAGGCCGACCCCTACGTCCAGGGCCGCATCGAGCACCAGGGCAGCGGGCTGAGCTTGACCAAGGGCGACACGAAGGTCGAGCTCACCGACTTCGTGGTCGACCCCGGCAACCCGGCCACCCTCTCGGGCAAGGTCACCGCCAACGGCCAGACCGTGGCCGAGTCCACCGTCCTGTTCGACCTCGACGGCTCCACCCTGCAGCCGATCCAGACCGACATGGACGCCGGCACGGCGACCCTGACCGGCACGACGGTGCGGCTCAACCCCGGGGCGGCGATGGCGCTGAACCAGGCGTTCTCCACCGACGCGATCCAGGGTGGGCTGACGATCGGAATCGCCACGATCGTGGTGAACCTGCCCGGCCAGATGCCGGCAATGCCGCAGGGCGGGGTGGAGACCGGTGGTGGCTCGACCGCCGGCGGCCCGGACACCGCGCTGATCGCGGCGGGTGGGCTGGCGCTGCTGGCCGCCGGCGGCACGGTGCTGGTGGCCCGACGTCGTGGAGCAGCCCGCCGCTGACGGCTGGTCCACGACCCTGGTGGCCGTCCTACCCCGGAGTGTTCCTCTGGGGTGGGACGGTCGCGCTTCTCGGGAAGGAACCACGGTGCGTCGACGTCCGCTGCTGATCGCCGTCGCGATCGCGCTCGCCGCGCTGGGCTTGGTGCTTGCGACCATCGGGCTCGTCGGGCGGTCCGGCCCGCCGACCACGCAGAGCACGCCGGCCGCCTCTGCCGGTCCGGATCCGGCGGGTCCGGCGGCCGGGACCGCGCCGCGCACCACGCCCTTGTCGGACCTGCGCCAGCGGCCTGCGTCGGGTCCCGCGCCGGTCTCCCTCGACATCCCCGCGATCGGGGTGTCCACCCCGGTCAACAGTGTCGGCCTGAACCCCGACGGCACCCTGGAGGTGCCGGCGCCGGGGCCGCAGTACGACCAGGCGGCCTGGTACCGCGGCTCCCCCACCCCCGGCCGCGTCGGCCCCTCGGTGATCCTCGGGCACGTCGACTCCGCGGCCGATGGGCCCTCGGTGTTCTATGACCTGGGCCGCCTGCGTCCCGGTGACCGGGTCACGGTGACGGTCACCGACCGCTCCGTGCGGACCTTCGCCGTCGATGGCGTCCGCCGCGTCCCCAAGGACGCGTTCCCGCGCCTCGAGGTCTACGGCGACACCGCCGGACCCGAGCTCCGTCTGATCACCTGCGGTGGCCCGTTCGACGCCGCCGAGCGCTCCTACGAGGACAACACCGTCGTCTTCGCCCACCTGGTGCCCTGATCCGTGCTGGCGGTCCGCGTCAGATCGCGGTGACGTCGACGGTGTGCCACCCGGAGGCGCCGTCCGGGATGGTGAGGCTGGGCGTGGCCACCTGGGTGTCACCACCGCGGTCGGTGGCGCGGACCTGCAGGCGGTGCGCCCCCGGCGCCAGGTCGACCTCGGTGCGCCACATCCGCCAGGTGTCGATCGAGACGTCGCGCGCGAGCTCGGCGTCCTGCCACGCGCCGCCGTCGGCGCGGACCTCCACCCGCGCGACCCCGGTGTGCTGGGCCCAGGCGACCCCGGCGAGCGTCGTCCGGCCGGCCAGCACCGTGCCCCCGGCGCGCGGCACGTCGATGCGCGACTGCGTCTTGACCGGCGCCTGCTCGGCCCAGCCCCGCTGCTCCCAGTAGGACGTGAACTCGCCGAAGGTGGTCAGCTCCATGTCGGTGAGCCACTTGCACCCGGACACGAACCCGTAGAGGCCCGGTACGACCATGCGCACCGGGAAGCCGTGCTCCACGGGCAGCGGCTCCCCGTTCATGGCGAGCGCCAGCATCGCCGCGCGGCCGTCGGTCACCGCCGCGACCGGGGTCCCGGTCGTGAAGCCGTCGACGCTGGTGGACGCGATCTGCTGGGCCTCCGGCCGCACCCCGACCTCGGCGAGCAGATCGGCCAGGGGCACGCCGAGGAACACGGCGTTCGAGATCAGGGAGCCACCGACCTCGTTGGACACACAGGTCATGGTGATCGGCGCCTCGACCAGGCGCCGGGCGCGCAGGTCGTCGTAGGACAGGCGGAGCTCCCGGTCGACCAGCCCGTGGATGCGCAGCGCGTAGTCGCGCGTGGTGAGCTGCGGGACCTGCAGGGCCGTGTCGATCCGGTAGAACGCGTTGTTGGGCGTCAGCCACGTCGGGGTGCCCTGCGCAGCGAAGTCCGCACCGGAGAGATCGGCGAGAGGACCCGGCGCGTCGGGCAGCGCCCCGACCGCCGCCCGCGACGCATCGGCCCCGCCCGCCGCGGCGAGCCACCGCCCCGCGACGGCCGCCGCACCGGCACCGGCGGCGGCGCCGACGACACCGAGCAGGAATCGGCGCCGGGCGGCCCCGAGCCTCCCCACCGGCCCTGTGCGGTGCACCGTGGGCTGTTCGGAGGACGACGGCGCGTCCTCGCTGCCCTCCTCGTCCGGAGCCGAACCGTCGTCGGAGGACGCGACGGCGGCCGCGCGGCGCATCGCCAACCGGTGCAGCCCGAACCACACCGCGAGCCCCGCGGCGAGGGCGGCGAGCGGAGCGACCAGGTCGACCAGCGAGAACACCGGGGCGGCCGTGGCCGAGGCGACCGCGACGACCCCGAGGACGACGATGACCACGGCGCCCGGCGCCGCACTGCGCCGGCTCCCGAGGCCCGCGGCGGCCGCCATGAGCACGAGGACGACCGCTATCCCGAGGAGCAGGGCGAGCTTGTCGTAGACGCCGAACGTGGCGATCGCGAAGGCCTTGAGCCACTCCGGTGTGAGCCGGATGAACTGGCCGCCGACCGCGAGGACCGGCGAGGACGCCGGCGAGAGCAGGCCGGCGACGAGGTCGCCCACCGCGAGCGCCGCGGCGACGCCGAGCAGTCCGCAGAGCGCGGCGGGAGGGGCGCTCAGGCGCGTCGCGGTGGCGGGTTCCGGGTCGTCCGTCGCGAGGGGCACGTCTCGGCGTACGTCACCGACCCGGCGTGAGTTCACCGCTCCCGGCCGAGCCGGCCCGATGGGACGACGACGACCACCCGGGCCGATCCACGTCCGGGTGGCGGAACGAAGATGCCCATATGACCGCCACCTCGCTGGTCCGTCCTGCCGAACAGGCGGAGATCAGCAACGAAGCGGTCCCGTCCCCGCACGGAGGCAGGCGTGACCGCCTCCGTCGGCTGCTCCTCGGTGTCACGCTCGTCGTCGGTCTCGCCGCCACCGTGGTCGCGGGCCTCGTCGCGATCGCTCCGGTCGAGGCCACGACGTCCACGATCAGCTGGCCCCGCGCGGGCGAGGAGCCGGAGCCGACGACGGCCTTCCTCGTCCCCTACCGGCCGGCGCAGCTGCAGGCCGCCGTCCCCTGCACCGCGCTGCGGGAGGCGTCGCGGGCCTCCACCGAGACCACGGTCCTCGCGACGACGACCACCGGAGCCTCCTCCGGGCTCGCGATCCGCACCGTGAAGGGCACCCCGCGGCTGCTGGCGGGAGGCCGGGCCGAGGAGCTCGCGCTGCCCGACGGCGACTGCACGCTGCGGGTCGACGCGGACGCCGCCGGTCTGCGGGCCGCGGTCGACGACCGCACGGTCGTCGACCTGCCGGGCGACCCGGTCCCCGAGGTCTTCGCGATCACCACCGACCTGCGCGGCGACGCGGCGGCAGGCCTGTCCTTCCGCGCCCGCACGCCGTCGTGGTTCGACAACGCCCGCACCCCCGAGAAGTCGGCGCTGCTCGAGCTCCAGTTCGGGCTCGCCGGGCTCGCGCTCACGCTCCTCGCCGTGCTCGGCGTCGTCGACCGCTCCGGCCCGGCTCGCGACGCCCGAGGCGCCACCCTGCCGAGGGTGAGCCGCGCCCTGCGACGGCGGCTCACCACGCTGCGCCGCCCCCGCACCTGGGCGCTGGCCGCGCTCGACGTCGGCGTGGTCGTCGCCGTCTCGTGGTGGTCGGTGGTGGGACCGTTGACCGACGACGACGGATTCGCCGCGCTCATCGCGCGCGCGGCCGCCGACGGGGGGCCGGTCGGCAACTACGTGCGCTGGTTCGACGCCTCCGAGGCCCCGTTCGCGACGAGCCAGATGCTGGTGAGCCTGGTCGTGGACCGTGGCGTCGACGCGCTCACCCTGCGGCTGCCGAGCGTGTTCGCCGGCATCGCCCTGTGGTTCCTCGTGACCCGCGGAGTGCTCCCCGCGCTCGGGCGACGAGCCGGAGCCGGCGTCGGTGTCCGGCTCCTGACGGTGGTGGCCCTCGGCGTCTGGTGGCTGCCCTACGATCTCGGCACGCGCCCGGAGTCGTTCGTGGCCACGGGCGTGACGGCGGTCCTCGTGCTGGTCCTGCGGGCCGTGCGGGCCGACGCCCGCCACCCGCTGCCGTGCCTGGGGCTCGCCGCGGGCGTCGCCGCGCTGACGGTGACGGTCGCGCCCTCGGGCCTGCTCGGGCTGGCGCCGTTCCTGCTCACCCTGCCGCGTCTGGGCCGGCTGGTCCGCGGCGAGCACGCGGGCCCGGCGGCCGCCGGGCGGGTCGCGGCCGTCCTCGCCGCGCTCGCCGGGGTCGCCGCGGTCGCGGTGGTCGTCGTGTTCGCCCGCCAGTCGTGGCACGGGCTGCTCGTCGCGACCTCGATCCACCAGCAGTTCGGCCCGAGCCAGCCCTGGTACGCCGAGTGGCTGCGCTACAGCTATCTGCTCGGTCAGGACAGCTGGGGGTCGGCGGGCAAGCGGCTGCCGGTCCTGCTGATGGTGGCGACGGCCCCGGCCGCGGTGGCGCTCCTGGCCCGCCGCGGCCGTGCGGCCCTGGACCCGCGGGCGAGCGAACCGGTCCTGCTGCTGCTCGGCCCCGTCGGCCTCGCACTGCTCGCGGTGACGCCGTCGAAGTGGTCGCACCACTTCGGCGCGCTCGCCGGCTTCGGGGCGGTCTCCCTGGTGGCCGTGGTCGTCGCGTTCGCCCGACTCGCGTCAGGACCGGAGCCCGGCCGGACCCTGCGCGCGACGGGGGCGGGGACAGCCCTGGGCGTCGTCGTCGCCGCGGCCGCCGCGTTCTCGGGACCGAACGCCTGGTGGGGATACTCGAACGCGCACATGCCGTGGGCGACCACGTCGGTGTCGCCGTTCGACTCGCCGGTGCTCTGGCTCGCCGCCGGCGCGGTGGCGACAGCGGTGGTGAGCGCCGGGGTCGTCGCATGGCGCCGACGGTCGGGAGGCGTGCCGGGCCGGCTCGCCGTCGCCTCCGCGGTCGGCCCGGCGGCACTCGCGGTGCTGGCCGCGGCCACCTCCGTCGCGGTCCTCGCCGGTTCCTTCGCCGTGGCCGCGACGCCACCGCGGGGTGGCTGGTCGCTGGGCGCCGCGAACCTGGCCGCGGCCCGCGACCCCGGGGCCGGTGCCGCGTGCGCCCTGCAGGACCGCGTCCAGGTGATCACCACGGCGAACGGCGGGCCGCTCGTGCCGCAGGACCGGTCCGACGAGGGCGACCTCGACGGGTTCGAGGCCGGCGGCGGGTGGGACGACCCGCCGCCCGCCCGCCCGGGCCAGGACGACGAGGGCACCCGGGACGACACCTTCGCCTGGGGATCGAAGGACGTCGGTCCGACCGGCGTCGGCACCCTCACCAGCCCGTGGTTCACGCTGCCGACGCCGCGCGCCGGGCAGGAACTGGCTCTCTCGGTCGCCGGCCGCACCGAGGACGGGGCCTCGGTCGTGCTCGAGTACGGCCGGTCGGGGCCGGACACCGTCACGCCCCAGGGCACCCGCCGTCTCCTCGAGCCCCCGGCTCCCGAACGCGGGTACCGCGGTTTCGCCCCCGACCCGCAGCGAGCCGAGCTGCAGGACCGCTTCCGCGACGTGTCCACCTGGCGGACCCTCACCGTCCCGGCGGACACGATCCCGGCCCGCACCGACCGCGTCCGCGTCGTCGCGCGCGACGACCGCACCGACGAGCGCGGCTGGGTCGCGGTCACCGGCCCCCGGCTCGTGGACGTCACCCCGATCACCGAGTACCTGGCCGACCGCGGACGCGTCCTGGTCGACTGGACGCTCGCGCTGGCGTGGCCGTGCCTGAGGGACCTCGCCACCGTGGGTCGCGGGCTCGCGACGACACCCGGCGCACTGATCCTCGCCCCACCGGGACCCACCGACCCGGTCGGCGGCCGCCTCCTCGACGACGGCGCCCCGGGCGACATCGTCCCCGAGGTGTGGACCGGCGGCGGAGCCGGACTCTCGACCGGGACCGACGTCGGGGGGAGCTTCGCGGGCGCATCGGAGGCCGGCGACCTCGAGGAGGCCGACACCCGCCTGGCCGGCGAACCCGGACGGGTGTGGGGCCGCCTGGTCGTTCCCGACTACGACGATCTCGCGCGGGACGCCTACGACGCGCGGTCCACCACCACCCGCATCGCAGGCACCGACGGCGATCCCCCTCCGGTCCGCGAGCCGCAGACCGACTTCGCACCTTGATCGCGCCTCTCCGCGACACCGAACTCGGTCACCCGGCCGGCGCGAGAAGCGTCGAGGTTCGGCGCTCAACGCGTCGGGGACTCCCCCGCGTCGAGATCGACAGCGAGGAGACTGCAGGTGAGCGATCAGGTGTGCCTGATCACCGGGTCCAGCCGGGGTATCGGGGCCGCGAGTGCGCGCGAGCTCGCGGCGCGCGGTCACGGTGTGGTGGTCAACCATCGTGACAGCGCGACCGACGCCGAGGCCGTCGCCCAGGAAGTTCGGGCGGCCGGCGGGGCTGCGCTGGTGGTGCAGGGCGACGTGACCGATCCGGGCGACGTGGCGCGGATGGTCGACGCGGTCGTCGGGCAGTGGGGACGGCTCGACGTGCTGGTGCACAACGCCATGACCCCGTTCCCGGTCACCTCGTTCGCCGACCTGAGCTGGGAGCAGCTCGGCACGAAGCTCGACCAGGAGATGCGTGCGGCGCACCTGCTGACCCACGCCGTGCTGCCGGGGATGATCGACCGCGGCTACGGACGGCTGGTCTACCTGTCCACCGGCCTGTCACGACGCCCCCGAAACGGGATGATCGCCCTCGGCGTCGCCAAGGCCGCCCTGGACTCCTTCGTGCGCTACGTCGCCGCCGAGGTGGCACCGCACGGCATCACCGCCAACATCGTCGCCCCGTCCACGGTCGAGGACACCGCGGTGAGCGAGCGACTCCCCGAGGAGCTCAGGGCACAGCTCGCCGCCGCGACACCGATGCGTCGGCTCGCCCGACCCGAGGACGTCGCGCGCACGGTCGCCTACTTCGCCAGCGACGACGCCGCGTTCACCACCGGCAGTTGGGCGCCGGTCAACGGCGGCCTGATCATGCCGTGATCCTGGCTCGTGACCGCTGGCTCGTGACCGCCATGACGCCCCGACCCCGTTCCAGGAGCACCGCGTACACACCCTCGACCTCACCTACGTCGGCCACGGCCTGCACGAGGAGCTCGTCGCCTACGTGGCGGATCAGGAAGGCTTCCCCGAGCAGGAGGGCGTGCACCTCGCGGTGCGCGACGGGGTGAGCTGGGACGACCAGCGGCTGCGTCGCGGCGCCACCATCGGGCTGGGGCGATCGGTGTTCGCCCGCCTGACCGACGGTGTCGAATGGACCGCGCTGTCGGTGAGCACCCACCGGCCGCTGTTCTGGTTCGTCGGCGGCCAGCAGGTGAGCGCGATGGAGAAGCTGCGGGGACGTCGCCTGCTGGTCCACGCCCCGCACACCGCGCCGGGCTGCTTCGCCCGCATCGTCCTGCGCCGTCACGGCCTCGATCCCGACCGCGACCTCGAGTGCGTGATCCGCCCGCCCGGGGACTACGCGATGGACCTGCGACGGCTGCGCGCGGGCGAGGTCGACGCCGCCTACCTCGGCAGCACCCTCGACCCCGCACAGATCACCGCCGAGGAGGGGTTCCACGAGCTCGCCTGGGTCGGCGACCACCTCGCCGTCCCGACCGTCGGCCTCGCCGTCGACCCCGCCGTCATCTCACTCGACGAGCCTGCGGTCGCGGCCGCGGTGCGCGCGCAACGGCGGGCCCTGGCACTGCTCGCCGCCGACCCGGACACCGCCGTCGCCTACCTCCAGCGATTCCTGGGCCGCGACACCCCGGACGAGGTCCGGCACTATCACGCCCGCTTCATCGCGCCCTGGTTCACCGCCGACGAGCAGGTCGATCTCGTCGCGGCCGAGGAAGGCCTCGCCGCCGTCGCCGACGAGCTCGGTGTGGCCCAGGCCCCCCGAGCTCCGACGTGTACCGCACCGAGCACATCACCCTCTGACCAACACCCGTCGCCACTAGACGACATTTGCGCGGTTGAGACAGAGGCCCGACGATGTGACCGTCATGGCCCCCGGTCCTCCCACCTGACCTCCTCGACCGAGGTCCTGTCGCATTGTGAACGCCGTTCCTGATCTCGCCACGGCGCGGGTCGCGGGCCACTCACGCCACTCCCTGCGCCGTCTCAGCAGCACAGGACTGATGAACGCCAGCCGCGGACACCACGAGTGACCAGCACGAACATCCGCGAGCCGTCACGGTGAAGGTCGTGAGTCTCGTCGACTGGCGGTTCAGTCGGTGGTTCCGCTTGTGCGAGCCATCGACAGCATGTTCATTGCCTCATTAGTTCGTTGTCGGTCAGGACGCTCGTCCCGGCAATGACAAGGTCAGTGAGGTCAGCAAGCCAGCGCTCGCCGTCCTCGCCGGCGAAGTCGGCGGCGACCACGATCCCGTCGGCCGGCGACTCGGTCGGCACAGTCGACGCCGGACCCGCATCCAGCTCTCGCTGCAGAGCGTCGAGCTTTCCCACCACCGGGAAGTCGGTGTGATCCCCAATCGTCAGGTAGCGGTCGTCGGCCACAGTGAGGGAGACATCTCGCCCAAGTCCGACTCGCGCGGGCGGTGGACCACCTGCTCCCGGACCGTCTGCTGACGCCCTCCTCCTGACGAGGCGACCGGGAGAGTCGGCCGGGAGGCCGCCCGGGCGGCGGCGGGTCACCGCTGCTCGGGTGAGAGTCTCCGTCAGTGCGGACGGGTGAGGGTCGTGTCGAGTCAGTCGTAGTCCGATGGCACTTCCATGGGGATGGGTCCTGGTCGGCGCGGCTGATGGTCGACGGCGTCGCCGACGAACCGCTGACTGCCACGACCGCCATCGAGGTGATGGGCGAGCTCGCGGCAGCTCTCGAGGTTCTGGCGGGTCGCTGGGGCTGTGGTCTCGATGTCGTGCACGACCTCGAAGGGGATGTACGAGCGTTCGCCGTGATCGCGTGGTTGGAGGGCTTCGCAGAGTCGATCCCCTGTCACGTCCCGGCCACACGGGCCGCGTTGTGATCGACATCGGGGAGAGAGCAGCGCCAACACAACGAGCCACGACCCGGGGATGTGGCGGGCGACGACTTCGTCGACCGGGCGAACGTCGAGCACAGGATCGAGCGCGTGCTGTCGCTCGTGCTGCCTGGATGCTGCATTGATCTTGAGCTGCGAGGGCGATATGCGGCGCCGCGGCAGGACGACGAACCTGACGGATGCCGCGTCGGCCCATGCAGACGTTCACGAACGACACCCGACGCGCTCTCTGAGCTGGGCTCGGAACCCCGGCGCTGTCGGGCCAGCATCCGGGCCGCTCCCCTATCCCGGCTTTCCGGGGAAGAATCGTGGGGGGACGATCTTGTTAGGAGTGGCCCGCTCCTGGCGATGGGCGACGGCTTCCCTCCTGCCGGAGAGATAGCGGGAGGAGAGGCCGTCAGCTCGACGGTAACGGTTGTGCAGGTAGGTCCGGGAGCACCGGCGAGGCGCACAGGCGCGCCTGTAGGGACCGGCTCAGCGCCCCCGCCGCTCGACGTTTCGGTCGCCGGGGGCGCTCTCGGCGGTACGCGGCCCGATCCTCGCCTTGACCACCCTGGTCCGATCTTGTGCGGCGCGTCAGACGGCGCGCAAGGCAGGCGGGGAGTTCGTCTGTTCGTCATCCCTGTCGACGACGGCTCGAACTCGCTCCTCGGTGCCCATGGCGTGACCGGCGAGGGTGTCGGCCTCTTCGGCGAGCCAGGCGGCGACGTCGCGGAGCTTCATGTTGGTCTCCTGCGAGGCCTCGCGCAGCTTGGCGAAGGCGCCGTTCTGGTCCAGGCCGAAGCGCTCCATAAGAATGCCCTTGGCACGCCCGATGACGTCGCGCGAGTCGACGGCCTCCTGAAGCTGCGCGGCGTGCTCGGGGGCCAGCAGCAGCATCGCGGCGGTCATGCCGAGCATCGCAGCGGCGCGGCAGGCCTGCTCGTCGAAGCCGTCCGCGCGGTTGCTGTAGAGGTCGACCGCCGCCTTCGGCCGCCCGTCGACCTCGAGCAGCACCGCCAGGGGCCGGCAGCACCGGGAGGCGGATGGGTCGTCGTAGCGCTCGCGGGCGGTCAGCTGCCTGGCGGCGTGAGCGCCGGGCAGATGCACGTCCGCGACCAGCGCACGTCCCTGGTGGCAGTGCAGAAGCGTCGCCCGAGTCCGTCGTGGGCCGACCAGGCGTGCGGGCAGACGGTGCACGACGGATCCGTTCCGTGCTCGGTGACGCTCGTGGCCTCGGTGGAGCTCATGGTGGTCCTTCGTCGTGCTGTCGGCTGGTGTGAGTCGCGCGGGGTTGACAACACGGAGCAGCTTGCGCGGGGCGGGTCCTGCGGGGCGGACGGAGCGCCCGTGGCGGCGGCGACCTGACGCCGGGCTCGTAGTCGGGGCCCGGCCTTGTCCGCAGGGCGGTGCGTCTCACGCCGGGGCGTCCGAACGCACGTTCGCGTGTTCCAGGACCTTCTGGGTCCGAGCTCTCTTACCGGAGCTCGTCGCGCGGGTTGGTCGACACTGCAGCGAGCGCTGCAGCGTGGAGCGAGATACCGGCGTGGGCGGCGCGGTCTCCCAACGCGCGGAAGCCTTGGGCACCTGTCAGCCCGTGCGCGTCGGCAATCATCCTTGCCGCTCGCTCGACGTCGCGCTCGTCCTGCCGCTCGTGCGGGTTCTTGCGTGCCATGTCTGTCCTTCCTGGCCGCCTCGGAAGAAGGGCGTCGGGCCGGCTGGTGCCAGCAACCCTCAGTGGCGTCGATGTCGACCGGGTAGGGCGTCGCTCGTGGTCGTCGTCGCCGCGTTCGGGTGGATCGCGTGGAGGTGTCCGTGCAGCGTCGGCTGCTCCGGTGTCGGCGGTGGGTCCATCAGCAGCTGCTCGGTCGGTTCGGTCGAGAGCACGGCGAGTGCTGCCGCGTGCAGCGACACACCCGCTGCCGCAGCGCGGTATCTCAGCGCCTCGACACTGGCCTCACGAGCGAGCCCGGACGCCAGGGAGAGCATGAACTCGGCACGACAGATGTCCCGACGTTTCTGTAGATCGTGCGGGTCATCGCACATCATGGTTCTCTCCGAGGATGCGGCAACAGCGCCGCTCGGCCCCGGACGAATGCCACCGTCGACGGAACGATCTCGACTGCATCCGTGGGAGACCGGCGAGCAGGTGATCGTTTCAGGCCGAGGACGCGCCGAGCTCGTCGCAGGTCCGGGCGACGCTGTCCCACATGTGTCGTGCCAGGGGGTCGTCGGCCATCCACTTGTCCGCGTGAGCTGCGGCGGTCGTGTCGCCGTTGGCGGCCAGGACATGGAGCTCGACGAGACGGTCGCGATCCAACCACTCGGTGGCCTTCGTGTTGTCGGTACTGGTCATTTCCGTTCCCTCGCTCATGATCAGAGAATCGATGTCGTGGTCGGCGCGAGCGTGCCGGGGAGCGCCGGTTGCGTCCGCCGAGTCCCCCCGCGGTGCGGCGGACGCAACCGGGCCCTGAGCCGACGCCGATGTGGTCATCGGTGTCTGCTCGGGCATCCACGCGGACACGGCGCTGCGGCCGGGTACCGGTGGGACGGTGGTGGTCGGGGCGGTGTCGTGCAGGCACGCGGCCTGATAGACGGCGAACAGCTCGTCGAGGGGCGCCTCGTCGAGGGCCGCGAGCACCGCGGGGCGGTGCAGTCCGACGAGGAACAGCTCGCAGCTGTGCGCTCGAGTCGTCGAGGTCAGCCTGGCGAGGGTGGTGACGAAGCTGGGGTAGGCGTCGCCGAGGGCCGACAGGTCCACAGTCAGCTCGGCGATGCCGCAGGACAGAAGACCCTCGGCGGATCTGCGCAGCGAGGCTGCGGCCAGATCATCTCCGAGGCCACCGACGCTCAGGTGCGCGCTCGCGTGCGATCTCCGGGTGACGTCGTCAGGCGTCGTCATGGCTCGACGCCGACCGTGCCACCGTGGAAGCGGCCGCGACGCGGCCATGGATCGAGCATGGGGGGGACCGGCAACTCTCTGGGGCGCCCGATGCTCCCCGGGGGCCGTACTACCGAAGTCCGCCAGCCCTGGTGGTCGATGGCGATGCCCGCAGCTGCCGTCGACGGTGTCAGGTGCTCGTCTCCGCGCACAAGGGCGGTCCGACAAGTGATGCCGCTATTGGGCCGTGCGGCGGTGCATCTCGCGATCTGCAGCAGCTGGCGGGGTCTGTCGGCGCCGGTCGCGGGGTGCTGTCCCGGTGGCCGGAGCGTCCGAGCACGGGCGCGGACGCTCGCGCCCCAGGGCGGACGGCCCACCATGGCTTCACACGCCGGTCCGACCGGCCTTGGGGGCCAGGTGGAACCCGCCCGAGCGGGACCGTCGCACGGCCCCGGCCGGCGGACCCGAAGCTCAGTCCGGGCGCATCCCTGGACCGTTCTCCTCCGCGAGCACGGCGACGAGCGCGTCGTAAGCAGCCCCGACGAGAGCGAGGCGGTCGATGAGGCGACCGGTGTCGACCTCGGCCTCGACAACGGTGCGGCCGTCCGTGAGCAGGGTGATCCGTGTGCGCATCCCGAGGGGCTGGACCCGGGCGCAGCGCCCGTGGGCGTCGAAGACCGATCCGCCACCGTCGTCGGAGAACGACGGCGCGGGAGCGCTTCCGCGACGTGCGTGCGCAGACCACACGGCGGCGCTGAGCGCCGTGGCCGACTCCGTGAGGGCAAGAGGTGTAGCCGGGCGGCTTCCGCGGACTCCGCCCGGCGCCACACCGGTGATCAGAGCGGACGCACCGAGTCGGCCTGCAGACCCTTCTGGCCCTGCGAGACGGTCAGGCTCACGCGCTGGTTCTCCTCGAGCGAGCGGTAGCCGCCCGACTCGATGGCGGAGTAGTGCACGAAGACGTCCTTGCTCCCGTCATCGGGCGCGATGAAACCGAAGCCCTTCTCGGCGTTGAACCACTTGACGGTTCCTTCGATCACAGAATTCCTCTTCTCGGTCGCGCGGCCGCCGCAGGGACCTGCCGTCGGCATTGCCGGTCGCTGCACCGAGGTCGTCCCCGGATGCGCGCAAGCCGTTGTCGTGTGGTCCGGCGCGCAAAGCGGGGAAAACAGGACTGCAACGATTCGAGGCTACACGGCGCGCCGTCGACGGTCGGGTTCGAACGTGAGCCGCGTGCCGGGCTCCCCGGCACGTCCGTGGTCCCGATGGTCCCGTGCAGCCCTTCGCGCTCGGACATCACTCCAGCAGCTCACGAGGTGTCGGCGCCCCGCGGCTTGTGGCGGTGGGACGACCGGAGCGGCGCGCCGACGGCGTGCAGGTGGCGCAGGACCTGCCCGTAGGAGTCGAGCGCGCCGGTCCGGGTGTAGGGCAGGTCGTGCTCGGCGCAGAAGGCGGCCACGAGGACCTGGGCGCTCCGCAGGTTGGGTCGCGGCATGGCGGGGAAGAGGTGGTGCTCGACCTGGTGGTTGAGCCCGCCGAGCACGTAGTCCACGACCGGCCCGCCGCGCACGTTGCGGGCGGTCAGGACCTGCTTGTGCAGGTGGTCGAGGCGCCGGCCGGGTTCGATGATCGGCATGCCCTTGTGGTTGGGCGCGAACGCGAGCCCCATGTACGTCCCCCACACACCCTGGTGCACGAGGGCGAAGACGATGGCCTGCAGCGGCGTGAGGACGAGGAACAGGGCCGTGAGGTAACCGACCGCGTGGACCGCGAGCAGTGCCAGCTCGAGCCGGCTGCGACGCACCTCGCCGCGCAGGGCGGCCTGCGCCGAGGTGAGGTGCAGGCTCCAGCCCTCCAGGAGCAGCAGCGGGAAGAACAGGATCGCCTGGTGGGCGACCGTCCACCGCACCAGGCCCCGCCGCCCCGCGACCTGGTCGGCGCTGAAGGCCAGCACCGGGATGTCGATGTCGGGATCCTCGTCGGCGTGGTTGGGCTGGGCGTGGTGGCGGTTGTGCTTGCCCACCCACACGCCGAAGCTCATCCCGACGAGACAGCCGTGCAGGTACCCGACCACGTCGTTCGGTCGCTTCCGGCCGAAGATCTGTCGGTGGCCGGCGTCGTGACCCAGGAAGGCCAGCTGGGTGGAGACCAGGCCGGCGAACACCGCGGTGAGCATCTGCCACCACGACGACCCGAGCACGACGAAGGCCGCGACACCCAGGGCCGCGAGGAAACCGTTGAGGGCGAACAGACCGAGGTAGGCGCCGCGGCGCCTGCGCAGCAGCCCGGCCTGCTTGACCGTCCGCACCAGCTCCGGGAACAGGTCCTGAGGTGGGGCGGGGGTCGCGCCGATCGACGGCTCCCTGATCACGGCCGTGGAGTGCGGTCCCGTGCTCTCGCCTTCGGGGGGCTGGGCCGTCGCCTGCCGTGGGCCGGCGGCTGCCTGCGCATCGACGGGCTCGAGCGCCGGCTCGCGTCGGAGGTGCGGGAGGGACGCGGGCGGTGCCGGCGTCACAGCCGGGCACCACCGGGCAGCGACATCCGGGCGATGGTGGCGAGGACGCCGGCGTACTGCCGGTGCAGCGGCCCGCTGGTGTACGGGAGCCCGTAGCGCTCGCACAGGGCGCGGACCGCGGGGGCGGCCTCGGCGTAGCGGTTGGACGGCATGTCCGGGAACAGCCCTCCCGACGGGCGGTCCTCGACGACGGGACGATTGGTCGGGGTCGTCGGTGTCAGGGTGGTCGAGCTCAAGTGGCCTCCGTGGCCTCGTGATCGTCGTGTCCACCGGCCCTGCGCGGGCCCGGGGAGGCGAGGAGCACGGGTCTGGGCACCAGCTCGCCGAGCGGTCGGGTGTCCGTCCGCAGCACGTTCGCCCCAGGGATATCCCGTTCGCTCGATCCGCACGCGTCGCGGAGGGGTAGCGCACAACCGGCTCCGCCGGCGACCCGAAGGGTCAGAGCGATGTGCGTGCCATCGGCGCCGGCGTGGACGGCGACGTCGTCGACCAGCGAGCGCATCGTGGCCGAGAACACCAGGTAGACCCCCCGCCGGCGGACGACGAGGCCCATCAGCGTCACGCCTCGCCTCGCCACCAGCGCCGAGCGCGCCGGCTCCGGCAGGGTTTCGTCGTCCGCACCGATCGGCCGAGGGAACGCCCGGAGCCGGACTCGAGGTGGGGCCACCTGGTCGACGATCGCCCGCTGACATCGGGGCCTGTGCGTGCCACGGTGGCGACGACGAGAGGTGAGCGGAGATGAGCAGGCGGGTGACGGTTCTCCTGCGGGGCGGGCACGAGATCGTGCTGCAGGGTGTCGAGGACGAGCACGCGGAACAACTTCTCCACCGTCTTGCCGAGTCCTTCGAGCAGAGCGAACCGACGGGCTGCACGACGACGCCCGACGGCACCTTGATCCGGCACTCGGAGGTGGTCGGCGTGCGCGACTCCAACGAACAGGCACTGAGCAATCGCTCGGGTCGACGCACCTGACAGCCGCAGAACCAGCGACGACCCGGCAGGGCCGTCGTCGACGGGCGAGTATGGTCACGCCTACCGAGGGTTCCCCGCACGTCGGCGTTCGAGCCGACGTCGTCGTCGGCGTTGTTCTCCCCCGGTCCACCGATCGGAGACGGGAGTGCCGGCATGCGTCCGGCCCCGAGTACCCCCCTCACCCCGGCCACCATCCCCGTCGATGACGTCTCCCCCTCGAGGCGCCTGCGGCTGAAGCCCGCGGCTCCCGTGTCGGGCCACGTCGACGGCGCATGGTGGCCGCATTCACGCGACCTGCCGTCCGAGCTGCCCTCGATGCTGGCCGAGCTGGAGCAGCGTGCCGGACCGGCTGCCCGCATCAGCTACCACCTCGGTGGTTGGGATCGCGCGCCGCGGCGCCTCCCCGCCGGCCGGGTGAGGCTCGAGGGATTCCGCACGACCGACCCGCACACGCTGACCGTCGTCGGCCTCTCGGGCACCCGGACCGTCCTGCTCGTCGTGCCACCCGACACGTTCGGCCCCGCCGCGGAGGCCGCGCTCGACGCGGCCTCCGCGTCGGGCGACCGGCGTTCCACAGCCGAGCTCCTGGCGGACACCACCACGAGCACACGGACGACGTGACCTGCACGGTGTGCCCGCACCCCTGGCCGGACCGAGCCGATGTCGTGGGTGAGGTCCGTCGGGCCGACCTCACCAGCATCGTCCGGTCGGGCCGTGACCCCGCGGACCCACCCGCTCGAGGCGAGGCACGGAACCCCGTCGTCGCGGCGGCAGTGGTGAGGAGCGGGTCGGCTCAGTCACCGGCTCCATAGAGGGTCAGAGCGATGTGGGTGCCGTCCGCGCCGGCGTGGACGGCGACGTCGTCGACGAGCGTGCGCATCATGGCCAGGCCGCGCCCGCGTGTGCCGGGTGCGGACGTCGGCTGCCAGTGGCCGTCGTCGCCCACGGTGATGACCAACCCGTGGTCGAAGGGACGGGCCGCCAACGTCATCACTCCGCTGACCGATGTGCCTGCGTAGGCGTGGTCACAGCAGTTCTCCAGCGCCTCGGAGGTGGCCAGGACGAGGTCGTCGATGACGTCGGCGTCGAGGTGGTCCCCGTCGAGCCACTGTGTGAGGTACCGGCGCAGGACCCGCACCTGAGCGCCGTGGGCCGTTGCGGTGATCCGCAGTGGCTCGGGCCAGCGCGGCACGGTAGCGGCGCCGCGGCTGTCTGTGGTCGGCATGGTGCGTCCGGGTGCCCGACACGACCGCCCCGGCAACCCGACGGTGAGCGAGCGCTCAGCCCGGCCCGGCGTTGCCGGGTCCGGGTGCCCGGGGCAGGTCAGCGCGCGGGAGCGAGGTCGAGGACTTCGTCGAAGCCGGCCCGGAGGTCCTCGAGGAACGCGTCCGGCTCGGTGATGGCCGCCGGGTCCAGGGTCACCGCGATACAGCAGGTGTCGCCGTGGGAGGTCAGCGTGATCATCGCCGCGCCGCCCGGCAGCGGCGCGAACGCGTAGCTGCGCACGATCTGCGCGCCCGCCAGGTACGCAGGCCCCGACATGCCCGGAACGTTGCTGGCCTGCAGGTCGTTCGCGCTCGTCGCCCCGCCCTGGATCAGCGCGAGCAGCGGCGGCGGCAGCACAGCCAGCAGCGGCGCGATGAGACCGAGGCCGTCGACCACCCGCTCGCCGGTGGTCCGCCGGACGACCTCCCGCACGTGCCGGATGCGCACGACGGGGTCGGCGTCGCCCAGGGGCGCCGCGAAGCGCGTGCCGGCCCAGTGGTTCCCGCCGACGGGGTCGTCGGCGTCCCGCGTGTTCACCGGCATGCCCATCGCGAGGTGCTGCGGGATCGCGCCGAACCGCTGGTGATAGCGACGCATCCCGCCGAGCAGCGCGGCCAGGTACGCGTCGTTGAGCGAACCGCCCGCCGCGCGCCCGGCGGCCTTGAGCGCGCCGAGGTCCACCTCGAGCGCCTCGAAGCGCCGCTCCAGGCTCCGGCGGCGCAGCAGCGGCGACCGGGGCACCACCGGCCCGACAGCCGCCCGCAGCGCCGACTCCAGGAACGCCGAGCCGTCGGAGATCGTGGCCAGAGGCCGCGTGAGGAGCCGCCCGAGCAGGCCGGCGCCGGCGGAGACCAGGTCCAGCGTCCGGGTCGGCACGGCCGCGACGGCCCGCGCCGCCTGGCTCACGGTGAGCCCCAGCCTCGAGGGGCCGTCCCGGTCGGGCTCGGGGTGATCGGGGAGGTCGGTGTGCTCGCGCACCCCGCTGTGCAGCATGCGCAGGATCTGCACCAGGCCCAGGCCGTCGGCCATGGAGTGGTGCACCTTGAGCACGTACGCCGCCCGCCCGTCCGCGAGCCCGGTGACGATCTTCGCTTCCCACGGGGGGCGCTCGCGGTCGAACGGGGTCAGGGCCATCGACGCCGCGAGGTCGAGGAGCTCACGGCTCCCGCCGGGTCGTGCCACCTGCGCGCGGGCGAGGTGGTGCGGGAGCGCGAAGTCCGGGTCGGGCACCCAGGACGGCGTGCCCCAGTCGCCCCACGGCTCCAGAACGCGCTCGCGCAGGCGCGGCACGAACCGCGTCGCCCACTCGTGAGACGCGACGACCCGGTCCCAGTCCGGCTCTGTGTCCAGGACGTCGAGGACGACGACCGGCGACCGCAGGCGCGGGTCGACCTCCGCACGCCACATCATGGTCTCGAGCGGGTTCAATTCGCTCGAAGTGCGGACCACATCGCCGGTCCCGCTCGTCATGCCGTCCCTCCGGGCCCGACTGCCACAGGCCGGATCAGCGTAGGCCCCACGCCGACACCCCTCACCGGGCATCGCGCGGGCCACGTGACCCATCGAGCGGCGCGAGGGAGCGGCCGGTCGAGCGGGTCATGTCGCGGGTCTCGCTGACGTCGTGAGAACGGCCTCTCCGTCGACAGGTGGGGGGTACTGTCGAGGACATCGAGGAGCTCCACGCCGAGAGCGATCATCGCCGGCCTCCTCGACGCTCTCCATAGCGGTCGCTGGGCGGCCTGGAACGGGGGCACCGACCGATGTCGGAGCCACGAGACGATCACGACCCTGGATCGAGTACCGAGCACGGCAGCGACGCCGACGACGTGCTCGAGGAGCAGAGGGCACCCGACCAACCAGCCGAGCGCGAGGTGCTGCCGGCTGGTGCCGCCCACGCCGTTCTCGAGGTCATGCCATGAACGACTCCGGCTCGAGCGCACCCGATGATCGGCTGCCGTCGCAACGACCGGTGCCCGAGACCTGCTCGGTCTGTCCCCACCCCTGGGCGGCACATGACGCCCTGGGTGCGCGGTTCTGCCTGGCGACCATCGCAGCGGTGCGGACGCGCGGATGCATCTGCCGACCATGACTCCTTCAGTTCACCGGTAATCCTCGCGACCCGGCACCGTCCCGTCGATCATCCCGTGCCCGGACCGCCTCGGCCTGCGACACCGAACCACCCAGCACCGCCACAGCCGCAGTGCGGCAGCGCGGGCCCGTGGGACGACTTGTGGGACGAACCGCGGGCCGCAGGAGGGCACCAGAGGTCATCTGCGCGACCGGCCGACCTCCTCAGGACCAGGCAGAACGCCTGCGATCACCCGGTTGCCCGGCCTCCGGAGGCGGGAGCGCAGGTTCGAATCCTGCCGGGGGCACCACTCCTGACCTGCGAGAACGTCCGGCGATGTGACGGGCCTCGCTCGCCGTGGGACGAGTGTGGGACGAGAGCTTGCGCCGTTCGACCTAACGACAGCATCTGTGCGTCAGCACCGCTGTGCTCCCGGCCGGGGCCCTCGCTCGAATCCCCCGGGGTGGTGGAGCCCACGCCATCCAGGTTGCGTCGTACGCGGCGAGCCCAGCGGTCATCCGCGCGGCCGCGAGGTACACGACCCACCTGCCACGCCTCGGACCCATAACCTGGGTCGATGCCCCTGCCAGCGCGCGTCGCGGATCTCGCGTCCTACGACGTGGTGCTGTCGGTGGCCGAACTGGGCAGCATGGGCCGCGCGGCCGCGGCGCACGGGGTGTCGCAGGCCGCGGTCAGCGCCCGCGTCCGGGCCCTGGAGAGCGCGCTGGGGTTCACCCTGTTCGAACGGTCGCCCCAGGGGACGCGGCTCACCGAGGCCGGCGGCCTGGTCGCGGACTGGGCCCGCAGCGCGATCGACGCCGCCTGGGCGATGGAGGAAGGCGTCGCCGCCCTGCGTGCTGAGCACACCGGCCGGTTGCGGGTCGCGGCCAGCCACACGGTGGCCGAGTACTTGCTGCCGCGCTGGCTGGTGTCGCTGCGCAGCGAGCTGCCCGACACCTCGGTCGCGCTCTCGACCCGCAATTCCACCGACGTCGCCGACGACATCCGCAGGGGCGCCGCCGATATCGGCTTCGTCGAGGGCCCGGAGATCCGTGACGACCTCGACTCCCAGGTCGTCGCCCGCGACCGGCTCACGCTCGTCGTCTCCCCCGGGCACCCCTGGGCACGGCGCCACGGGATCGACGCGGCGAGACTGGCCGGTACCGCCCTGCTGACCCGCGAGGCGGGGTCGGGCACCCGGGAGTTCCTCGAGCGGGCGCTGCGGAGCGCCGGTGTCGAGACCATCGCCCACCCCGTGCTCGAGCTGGCTTCCACGACGGCGATCAAGGGCGCGGTCGCCGACGGCGTCGCGCCGGCCGTGCTGAGCTCGCTGGCCGTCGCCGGCGAGCTCGCCGCCGGGACGCTGGTGACGGTCCCGATCCGCAAGCTCTCCCTCGACCGTCGCCTCACCGCGATCTGGCCCCGCGGCCGTCCACCCGACGGTGCCGCCGCGGCGCTGCTCCGTCGCGCGAGCACCCGCTCCGAGCGCCGGCGCTGACCCGGCTGGTGACCATCAGCCCGAGACCCGTTCGTGCAGCCTGCCGATCACAACCTCGGGTTGTGGCTCCCCAACGACACGGCAGCTACCGCACTGATCGGTCCGACCTCAGGGTGGACACATGCCAACGGCAAGCACCGCACACCCCGGAGCCGGGACGAAACGACCCGACATGGTGGTCCACGAGGAAGACCCCTACAACGCCGAACCGCCACGATCAGCACTCGCCGAGCACGCGATCACACCGGTCGAGACCTTCTACAGCCGCAACCACGGCGAGCTGCCCGAGCTCGACCCGCAGCGGTGGCGTCTCCAGGTCGACGGGCTGGTCGACGAGGAGCTGAGCCTCTCGCTCGACGAGCTCCGGCGCTTCGAGCACCACGAGGTGACCGCCACCCTGCAATGCGCCGGCAACCGGCGCGCCGGGCTGCTGGCTGTGCGCGACATCCCCGGGCAGCACCCATGGGGCGACGGAGCAACCTCCACCGCCCGCTGGGTCGGCGCCCGCCTCGCCGACGTGCTCGCCGCGGCGGGCCTGCGACACGACGCCAGCAACATCGCGTTCGCCGCGCCCGACATCGCGCCCGAGGCCACACCACCGGCGCCCTACGGCGGATCGATCACGACCGGCAAGGCCACCAGCCCCGAGGTGCTGCTGGCCTGGGTGATGAACGGCGAACCCCTCACGGTCGCCCACGGCGCGCCAGTGCGCGTCGTCGTCCCCGGCTGGATCGGCGCCCGCAGCGTCAAGTGGGTCGAGAGGATCACCGCCCAGCACCACCCCTCGGACAACTTCTTCCAACAGAGCGCCTACCGGCTCCTACCCCCCGACCACGACGACCCCGCCCCCGGCGACGGGGTCGAGCTGACCGCCGTCGCCCTCAACTCCGCGATCCTGCGCCCCGACGAGGGCGCCGTCATGACCGCCGGGCCCACCGAGGTCACCGGCTACGCCTTCGCCGGCGGCGACCGCGACGTCGTCCGCGTCGACGTCTCCGCCGACGGCGGCCGCACCTGGCACCAAGCCGAGCTCGACGACCAGCTCGGCGCGTGGGCGTGGCGGTTCTGGCGCACGACCCTCGAGCTGCGGCCCGGCGAGCACGAGATCGTCGCCCGCGCCTGGGACAGCACCGCGGCCCTGCAGCCCGAGCACGCCGCCAGCCTCTGGAACCCCAAGGGCTACATCAACAACGCCTGGCCCACCGTCAGCGTCACCGCCGAGCACCCGCCGGAGGTGCACCTGTGACCAGCGCCGAGCCGAGAGCCACCGACACCCCTGAGAACGACGCCGAGCACGAACCCGACTACCGCTTCACCCTCGCCAACGAACGCACCTACCTGGCCTGGCTGCGCACCTCGCTGTCACTGCTCGCCGCCGGCGTGGCCGTGGTCCAGCTCGTCCCCGCCTTCCCGATCCCCGGCATCCGCTCCGCCATCGGTGGCCTGCTGGTCGCTCTGGCCGTGCTCACCGCCGCCGGCGGACTCGTCCGCTGGCTCCGTGTCGAGCACGCCATGCGCCGCGACCGCGATCTCCCCCGCCAACGCATCCCTTGGGTACTCGCCCTCGGGCTCGTGCTGCTCGCCCTGGTCAGCCTCGCCCTCGTCGTCACCGAGGGCCTGGCGTGACCGGCCCTCCGCCCCGCGCCGCCGACGACGCACCCGGCTTCGGCGGGCTCCAGGCCGAACGCACCACCCTGGCGTGGAACCGCACCGCCCTCGGTCTGGTCGCCAACGCCGCCCTGCTCTCGATCCGCGAGCTCCACACCACGACCTCCCGACTCGCCGCGGCCCCGATCGTGCTCGCCGTCGTCGTCGCCCTCGCTACCGTCCTGTACGCGCGCCACCGGGACACCACCCTGCGCCGGGACCCGCTGCCCCGACCCGTCGCTCCCCGACGCGCCCTGATCGCCCTCGGCAGCGCCGTCACCGCCCTCGCGATCACCGCAGGGGGCACCCTCCTGTTGTGAGAAGCTGTCCGCCCGGGCGCCGCCGCCCGAGACCACGTCGGTCGGCTCGAGGCCGCATCCCGTGGGACGGATCGTGGGACGAAGCAGAGGTCCACGGGGGCACCTCGAGAGCGCTCCGGCGAACCTCCGGAACCTGGAAGCGCAGGCGGGACGCCGGAGAGCGGTCGGTTGCCCGGCCTCCGGAGGCGGGTGCGCAGGTTCGAATCCTGCCGGGGGCACCACGCGCGACCAGCGGGAACACCCCGCTATCCGCGGGCCCGTGCCGGCATCTGCAGCGGCACGCCGAACCGGTTGAAGGCGTTCATCAGGGCGACCTGCACGACGAGCGCGCCGAGCTCCTCGTCGTCCATGGCCTCCCGGACGCCGGCCCAGACGTCGTCGGCGACGCCGAGCTCGGTCAGCGTCGTCGCGGCCTCGGTGTACTCCAGCGCCGCCCGCTCCGCCGGCGTGAACAGCGCCGACTCGCGCCACGCCACCAGCTGCAGGAGGCGGTCGGTGGTCTCGCCGAGCTCCATCGCCTCGCGGCTGTGGAGGTCGATGCAGTGCACGCAGCGGTTGATCTGCGAGGTCCGCAGCTTGACCAGCTCGCGGATCGTCGGGTCGAGGGGCGACTCGCGGATCGCCCGGTCGGCGGCGTAGAGCCCGCGGGCCGCCTGCGGCGCGGCGCGGCGCAGGTCGAGGCGGGGCTCGCGGGTGTGGACGTGCGCGGTCATCGCTGTCTCCTCGGGTCGTGAGGTGGTGTCACACCTCCGACAGGGCAGCGGGACCGGACGTGACAGGACCCCGCGTGGCGTCGATCACGCCAGCCGGACGACGTCCCCGCCGCCCCGGGACTCGACGACCTCGGGGTCGTGACCGGGCACGACGGTCTCCGCCAGCTCCACGAGGCGGTCGAACGCCGCGTGCACGCCGGGCACCGAGTGCAGGATCGGCGGCGGCCGGTCGGCGTCGAGGTTCTCGTGGAAGTGCGCGGCGTCGGAGGCGAGGACGAGCGGGCCCGAGGCCGTCTCCACGCGCACGACCTGCATGCCCGCGGTGTGGCCGCCGACGTGGTGGACCTCGAGCCCCGGCACGATCTCCGCGGAGCCGTCGACGAGGTCGAGGCGGTCGCGCGCGGGACCGGTGAGGTGGGCGAGGTCGTCGCGCGAGACCAGCCAGTGCTCGCGGCGGATGCGGGCCGCGACCGGGCCCGTCCAGTAGTCCAGCTCCGCGCGCTGCACGACGTACCGGGCGGACGGGAACGCCGCGACCGTCCCGGTGTGGTCGTAGTGCAGGTGCGTCAGGACGACGTGGTCGACGTCGCCCGGCCCGACGCCCAACGACGCGAGCCCGTCGGTCGGCGACCCGTGGAACACGAGGCCGTCGATCGGCACCGGGCGCGCGGGGTCGATGCCGGCGTCCACCACCACGGTGTGCGCGTCACTCCTCGCGAGCCACACGTAGTACGCCGTCGGATGGGGCTCGCCCGACCGGTCGTCGTGGCCGAGGAAGTGCTGTCCGCGGACACCGGGCCTGCTGGCGAACCGGATCGCGTGGACCGCGAAGGTCACGCGGCCGCCTCCGCGTGCGGCCGCGGCACCGGCTGCTTGCCGAGGTCCTCGGTCGGCGTGCGGTAGTAGTCGCGGCCCGTGGCGACGGCGATGATGTTGATCAGGCACACGACGGCGACGAAGCCGGCGACCGCCGGCCAGTTGCTGCCGTCGTCGCCGGCGAGGGCCGCGGCGATCGAGGGGGCGAAGCCGGCGACGGCGAACCCGATCTGCGTGCCGATCGCGACCCCGGAGAGCCGCACGCGGGCCGGGAACATCTCGCCGTAGAACGCGGGCCAGACGCCCCCGGTGGCGCTGTTGCCGAGGCCGAACACGAGGACGCCGAAGACGAAGATCCAGGCGTAGCTGCCCGCGGAGATCGCGTACAGGTAGCCGACCATCGTCACGGCCATCCCGATCGACCCGGCGAGGAAGACCGGCTTGCGCCCGATCCGGTCGCCGAGGAGCCCGAAGAACGGGATGACGACGATCGCGACGAGGTTGGCCACGACGCCGACCCACAGCATCGCGGTGCGCGAGAGGCCGACGTCGTTGACCGCGTAGGAGAGCGCGTAGACGGTGAAGATCGTGCTGACGGTGGCGATCGTGGCCGCGAGGACGACCCGGATCACCGCGCCCGGGTGCTCGCGCAGCAGCTCCTTCACCGGCGCCTTGGCGGTCTCGGCGCGGCGCTCCTGCTCCCGGAAGACCGGCGTCTCGTCGAGCGTGCGGCGGATGAGGAGCCCGGCGACGACGACCACGGCGCTCAGCCAGAACGGCAGGCGCCAGCCCCAGCTCAGCAGGTCCTCCTCGGGCAGCGCGGCGACCGGCAGGAAGATCGCGGTGGCCAGGACCTGCCCGAACTGGGTGCCGCCGAGGGTGAAGCTCGTGAAGTACGCGCGCCGGTGCGGCGGGGCGTGCTCGAGGCTCGTCGACGAGGCGCCGGCCTGCTCGCCGCCGGCCGAGAAGCCCTGCAGCAGCCGCAGCAGGACCAGGATGATCGGCGCGGCGACCCCGATCGTCGCGTAGGTCGGCAGGCAGCCGACGGCGAACGTCGCGACGCCCATCAGCAGCACCGTCGACACGAGGATGCGCTTGCGCCCGAAGCGGTCGCCGAGGTGGCCCAGCACGAACGCCCCGAGCGGGCGGGCGAGGTAGCCGGCGCCGAAGGTGGCGAGCGCGAGCAGCGTGCCCGTCGCCGGCTCCGAGCCGGGGAAGAACAGCTTGTTGAACACCAGCGCGGCGGCCGTGCCGTAGATGAAGAAGTCGTAGTACTCGAGCGCGCTGCCGATCCACGCGGCCAGGGCCGCCTTGCGAGGCTGGGCAGGAGGTGCTGCCTGCGGTGCGGTCACGACCACTCCCTCGGCACGACTATGTACCAAACAGTTACGTACCGGATGGTGAGTTGCGAGGCTCAGTCGTGTCAAGCACGGCCGACGTGGGCCGTCAGGTACTCGACGACGAGGTCGCCGACCATGCGCCGGTAGTGCGCCCGCCGGCCGGGGTCGAGGAGATCGCGGTCGAAGACGGCCTGGAACGTGTGCCGGTTGGCGGTGCGGAAGATGCAGAACGCGCTGATGACCATGTGCACGTCGACGGCGTCGACGTCGGCGCGGAAGAGACCGGCGGCGCGCCCGCGCTCGAGGATGCCGCCGAGCACGTCGACGGCCGGGGCGGCGAGCCCGGCGAGGGCCTCGGACTGCTTGAGGTGCTCCGCGCGGTGGATGTTCTCGATCGCCACGAGCCGGATGAAGTCCGGGTGGGACTCGTGGTGGTCGAACGTGAGCTCCGCCAGCGCCCGCATGGCGCGGGCGGGGTCGAGGTGGTCGACCTCCAGCCCGGCCTCGAGCGCCCGGATGCCGGCGTAGGCGTGCTCCAGCACCGCCAGGTAGAGCCCCCGCTTGCTGCCGAAGTAGTAGTAGATCATCCGCTTCGTGGTGCGGGTCCGGGCCGCGATCTCGTCGACCCGCGCGCCGGAGAACCCGTGGTCGGCGAACTCGGTGGTGGCCACCGCCAGCAGGTCGGCACGCGTGCGGACGGCGTCACGCCGACGCTCTACCGCCTCGGCCGTCGCGGTCTCGGCCGCAGCCCCCTCGCTCACGCTGCGACCCTAGGCGACCACGCGAGGGCGTAGATAATGAACCATCTGGTACGTACGCTGACCGCTCGTGAGACTCGTCGCCGACCCGGACACCGTCCACGTGGGCCTGATCGGGGCGGGCATCGGCCCGTCGCTCTCCCCCGCGCTGCACGAGCGGGAGGCGCGCGCGCTCGGCCTGGCCTACCGGTACACGCTGCTCGACCTCGACGTGACGAAGGCCGACATCGGCGACCTCCTCGCCGAGGCCCGCGACGCCGGCCTGCGCGGCGTCAACGTCACCCATCCCGTCAAGCAGCGGGTCCTGCCCCACCTCGACGGGCTCTCCGAGGACGCCGCGGCGATCGGCGCGGTCAACACCGTGGTCTTCGACGACGGCCGCGCCCTCGGCCACAACACCGACTGGTCGGGGTTCGCGGCGGCGCTGCGCACGGGCCTCCCCCGCGCCGCGAAGCACCGGGTCGCCGTGCTCGGGGCCGGTGGCGCCGGCGCCGCGGCGGCGCACGCGCTGCTCACGGGCGGAGCCGGCACCGTCGAGGTCCTCGACGTCGACGCGGACCGGGCCGCCGCGCTCGCCGCCCGCCTCGACGCCACGTTCGGCACCGGGCGGGCGCGGGCGACACCGACGAGCGCCCTCGCCGACACCCTGGCCACCGCCGACGGGCTCGTGCACGCCACGCCGACCGGCATGGCCGAGCACCCCGGACTGCCCGTGCCCGCCGAGGTGCTCCACCCGCGCCTGTGGGTCGCGGAGATCGTCTACCGGCCGCTGCGGACCGCCCTGCTGGAGGCCGCGACCGCCCGAGGCTGCCCGACGCTGGACGGCGGGCTGATGGCCGTGCACCAGGCCGCGGACGCCCTGCACCTGTTCACCGGCCTGCACCCCGACGCCGCCCGGATGCGCCGTCACCTGCAGGAGCTCGTCGAGACCCGGGAGGACCACCGTGCCGGCTGACCCCCGCACCGCCGTGGCGACCGTGTGCCTGTCCGGCGCCCTCGAGGAGAAGCTGGCGGCCGCCGCGACCGCGGGCTTCGACGGCGTCGAGATCTTCGAGCCCGACCTCGTCGCCTCGCCGATGTCCCCGGGCGAGATCCGCCTGCGCTGCGCGGACCTGGGCCTGTCCATCGACCTGTACCAGCCGTTCCGCGACCTCGACTCCACCGACGCCGACCGCCTCGCCGCGAACCACCGCCGCGCCGAGCACAAGTTCGACGTCATGGCCGCCCTCGGCACCGACACCGTCCTCGTGTGCTCCTCGATCGCGCCCGACGCCGTCGCCGACCCCGACCGGCTCGCCGCGCAGCTGCACGGGCTCGCCGAGCGGGCCGGCGAGCGCGGGCTGCGGCTGGCCTACGAGGCGCTGGCGTGGGGACGGCACGTCGACACCTGGGAGGCGTCGTGGGACGTCGTCCGGCGCGCCGACCACCCCGCGCTGGGCCTGTGCCTCGACAGCTTCCACGTGCTGTCGCGGACCTCCGAGGTCGACGGCATCGCCGACGTCCCGGGCGAGAAGATCTTCTTCCTGCAGCTCGCCGACGCGCCGGTGCTGTCGATGGACGTGCTGCAGTGGAGCCGCCACCACCGCCTCTTCCCCGGGCAGGGCGGCTTCGACCTCCCCCGCTTCCTGTCCGCCGTGCTGCGCGCCGGCTACCGCGGGCCCCTGTCGCTCGAGGTCTTCAACGACGTCTTCCGGCAGGCCGACCCCGTCCGCACCGCCGTCGACGGGCACCGTTCCCTGCTCGCCCTCGCCGAGGCGACGGCCGCGGGCGGCGTCGGCACGGACCCGGTCGGCGGCGCCGCCCCGGCCCTCGAGGGCACCGCGTTCGTCGAGATCGCGACCGACGGGGACGACCCCGCCCTCGACGGCACGCTCGCCGCGCTCGGCTTCGCCCGCACCGGGCACCACGTCACCAAGCCCGTCGCGCGCTGGGAGCAGGGCCGCGCGCGCATCCTCGTCAACCGGTCGGGCGGGCACACGGCGGCGATCAGCGCGCTCGCCGTGGAGTCGGCGGACCCGACGGCGGCGGCGCGGCGGGCCACCCGCCTCGGGGCCCCGCCGCTGCCGCGCTCCCGCGGGCCCGCCGAGGCCGACCTCCCCGCTGTCACCGCCCCCGACGGCACCGCGCTGTTCTTCTGCCGGCCCGGCGACGACGCCGACTGGAGCGGCGACTTCCGGGCCACCGGCGAGACGGCGGCCGGGATCGGCGTCACCGGTGTCGACCACGTCGGGCTCGCCCAGCCGTTCGACCACTTCGACGAGGCGACGCTGTTCTACCGCGCGGTGCTCGGCCTGCAGCCCGGGAGCATGGGCGAGTTCGCGGCCCCGTTCGGCCTGGTCCGCAGCCGCGCGCTCGCCGACCCGGCCCGCCGGGTCCGCCTCGGGCTCACCGTGTCGCTGCTGCGCCGCGGGGAGTGGGCGCCGGGCATCCCGGAGCCGCAGTACGTCGCGCTCGCCGTCGACGACGTCGTGGCCGCGGCGCGCGCCGCCCGGGACGCCGGCGCGCCGCTGCTCGCCATCCCGGACAACTACTACGACGACCTCGCCGCGCGCGTGGACCTCCCGCCCGACCGGCTGGCGGCCTACCGCGAGCTCGGCGTCCTGCACGACCAGGGCCCGGACGGCGCGTACCTGCAGGTCTGCACCGAGGTCCTGGCCGGGCGCATCTTCATCGCGCTGGTCCAGCACGTCGGCGGCGACGACGGCCTCGGCTGGACCGACACCCCGGTCCGCATGAGCGCCCACCGGCGCCGGCGCCTGGCCCGCCGGCAGCTGACCCGGAGCTGACGGTCCGCCCGGTCACCTCCCAGAGGTGATGTGCACGCCCGGCGGCGGCCCGCACGGTGGACGGGCATCGTCCACCCACGGAGGTCCGCCATGGCGTCGCATCCCCTGGACCGCAGGTTCAACACCCGGCTCTTCCTCGGCGGCGCGGTGCTCGCCGGCGTCGGCAGCCTGTTCGTCAGCGTCGGCCTCGCGCTCGGCAGCGTCGCGGACCTCGAGGCCGCGCGGCGCTGGCAGCGGAGCACGGAGATGACGCCGGGCCAGCTCGCACGGCACGCGGTCGGCGTGGCCCAGGCGGCGACCAGCGCCGGCGCCCACGCGTGGCAGGCGCCGATGCCCGAGGGACGCCGGTCGGTGGTGTCGGGCGACGGGCGCATGCAGCCCGTGCCGTGACGGCGGGGGACGCGCCCGCGCCGCCCGACCCGCTGACCGTCCTGCGGTCGCGCCGCTACCTCGGACTGCTGGCGCTGGCCGCCGTCATCGGCATCCCGATCTCGGCGATCGCCTACGGGTTCCTCGCCCTCGTCGGCCTCGTCCAGGACTGGGCCTACACGGGTCTGCCGGCGGGCCTCGGGTTCACGACCCCGCCGCTGTGGTGGCCCCTCCTGCCGCTCGCCCTCGCGGGCGCGCTGGTCGGGCTGACCGTGCGCTACCTGCCCGGGCACGGCGGCGAGTCGCCGGCCGACGGCTTCCACGCCGGCGGGTTCCCCACGCCGGCGGCCCTCGGCGGGATCGCCGTGGCCGCCGTCGCGAGCATCGGTCTCGGGGTCGTCGTGGGCCCGGAGGCGCCGTTGATCGCGATCGGCGGCGGGCTCGCCGTGATCTCGCTGCGGCTGGCCCGCCGCGGGGCGGCGCCGGCGGCGGTGGCCTCGGTGGTGGCCGCGACCGGGAGCTTCGCCGCGGTGAGCACGCTGTTCGGCTCCCCGCTGGCCGGCGCGTTCCTCATGATGGAGGCGGCGGGGCTCGGCGGCGCCACGGCCACGATGGTGCTGGTCCCGGGGCTGCTGGGGTCCGGGATCGGGTCGCTGGTCTTCCTCGGGCTGGACTCGTGGACCGGCTTCGGCACCTTCTCCCTGGCGGTCACCGGCCTCCCGCACGTCGACTCCCCGACCCTGCGCGGGCTCGCGTGGGCGCTCGTCGCCGGGATCGTCTCCGCCGGCCTCTGCTTCGCCATCCGGTGGCTGGCCCTGCGGGTGCGACCGGTCGTGGTGCGGGGGCCCGTGCTCGTGACCCCGCTGGTGGGCCTCGCGATCGGCGGCCTCGCCGTCGTCTACGCCGCCGCGACCGGCCACCTCGCGACCGACGTGCTGTTCTCGGGGCAGGACGCGCTGGGGCCGCTGCTCAAGGACCCCGCGGCGTACGGGCTCGGTGCGCTGCTCCTGCTCATCGTCTGCAAGGGCCTGGCCTACGCCGGGGCGCTGGGCGGCTTCCGCGGTGGCCCGACGTTCCCGGCCATGTACATCGGCGCGGTCGGCGGCACGGCGCTGGCGCTGCTGCCGGGGCTCGACCCCGTCTCGGGCGCGGCGATCGGGATGGGCGCGATGACCGTCGGGATGCTGCGCCTCCCGATGACCTCGGTGCTGCTCGCCACCCTGTTCCTGGGGTCGGCGGGCATCACGGTGATGCCGCTCGTGATCGTCGCCGTCGTCGCGTCCTACGTCGCCACGCTGCGCCTGCCCGACCCGGCGCCCCGCTCACCCTCGCCGGGCGAGGACGCCCCGGACCCCGCCGACGAGCATCGGGACCCGTCGGAACAGGAACGCGGAAGGCGGGACCATGACCGAGCCGAGAGCTGAGACCGGGCCGATCGACTACCTGGTCGTCGAGTTCCCGCCCGGGACGAGGACGGGCGTGGGCATGCCCCTGCTGCTCGACCTCGTCGACCGCGGCCTGATCCGCATCCTCGACCTCGTCTTCGTGGCCAAGGGCGACGACGGCACGGTCACGGTCCTCGAGCTCGCCGACGTGGACGGGGACGGCGACCTCGACCTGATGGTCTTCGAGGGCGTGACCTCGGGCCTCCTTGGGCCAGGAGGACGTGGACGAGGCCGGCGCGGTGCTCGACCCGGGCGCCACGGCCGCGGTGCTCGTCTACGAGAACGTCTGGGCGGCGCCGCTGGCCAACGCCCTGCGTCGCAACGGTGCCCAGCTGGTCGCCGGCGGCCGCATCCCCGTCGACGAGGTCGAGGCCGCGCTCGCCCCGTCGGTCCCCGCGTAGAGGAGCTCACCCATGCCAGGTCTGTTGCGAGGACTAGCCCGCACCGCGCTCGTGGCCGGCACGGCCACCGCGGTCTCCAACCGCGTCTCGCGCCGCCAGGCCGGACGCTGGGCCGCCGAGGCGGAGCAGCAGGCGCCGCCGCCCCAGTACGCGCCCCCGCCGCAGCAGTACGCCGCGCCCCCGGCGCCCGACCCCATCGAGCAGCTCCGGCAGCTCGGCGAGCTCAAGAGCCAGGGCATCCTGACCCAGGAGGAGTTCGACGAGCAGAAGCGGCGGATCCTCGGCTCCTGACCAGTCGTTCGGTCCGATCGGTGGACTGACACGGCGATCTCCGTGGGAGAGGCTGGTCGGCGATGGTCCGACCCGCCCCGGCCGTGACGCAGCTCCTCTGGGACGCCGTCGTCGAACGCTCCGACCTCGAGCCCACCGTCCTCGCTCTCCGCGACGCCCTCTCGGACGCCGTCGAGCAGGGCCACTGGGCCCACGTCGCGACCCTGCTCGACCGCACCGACGACGACCTGCCGTCCGCCCTGAGCGCCAACGCGCTGCGGGCGGGCGACCGGACCGGGACCGCCCCGCTGCACCACGCGGCGCGGCAGGGCGCGCATCCCGACGTCGTCGACGACCTCGTCGCGCGGGGTGCGTGGCGCACGCTGCGCACGGCCGAGGGCGAGACCGCCGAGGCGGTGGCCCGGCGGCTCGGTCACGTCTCGCTCGCCGAGCGGCTGCGCCCGGAGCCGGCGATGGCGCTGGACGACGAGGCGGTGGCCGACATCGAGACGTTCCTGCGCGCGCTCGTCGAGGTCCGCACCCGGCGCCTCGCCCGCCCGCTGCGCCACCCCCAGCTCGGGCCGCTGCTCGAGTACCCGGACGCGACGATGTGGGTCCGCGTCCCCGGGATGTACGGCGGCTTCGCCTGCCGCTGGGCCGAGGACATCGGCGAGCCGACGGTCGAGGTGCGCAGCGCGAGCCGCGTCGTCGGCGGCTCGGGCCGCACGCACCACGTCACGGTCGAGGGCATCGAGCTGGTCACGCGCGTGCTGTGACCTCGGAGTCCTTCACCACCGAGTACGCGACGTCGCGGTGCGCGTCGTGCTCGGCGAGCCGGGCGACGAGCGAGGCGCGGACGTCGTCGTAGGTGTCCGAGCCGAGCGGCAGCCGCAGGGGCGTCGCGCCGCTGTCGACGAGGTCGACGACCGCGCCCGCGATCTTCTCCGCGTCGTTGGGCAGGGTGAAGGTGCCGCCGGTCAGGGCGCGCCGCACCTCCCCGGCCGGGGTGTCCTCGTACTCCGGCATGACCGGGGCGGTGACCAGCGCGCCCCCGAACCCGGTCGGCGTCGCCCCGGGCTCGACGATCGTCATCCCGATCCCGAACGGCGCGATCTCCTGGGCCACCGTCTCGGCGAAGCCCTCGATGCCCCACTTCGACGCGTGGTAATAGGCGAAGTTCGGGTAGGTCGTCTGCCCGCCGGCGGTCGTGACCTGCAGGATCCGCCCGTGCCCCTGCGCGCGCAGGTGCGGCAGCGCCGCCCGGACCACGTGGATCGAGCCGAGCAGGTTGGTGTCGACGACCTGGCGGATCTGGTCGTCGGAGGCCTCCTCGACCGAGGCGAAGACGCCGTAGCCGGCGTTGTTGACGACGACGTCGATCGTGCCGAGCGCGGCGAACGCGTCGTCGACGACCCGGTGCACGGCCGCGGTGTCGGTGACGTCGAGCGTTCCGATCCAGAGCCGGTCGCCGTGCTGCGCGCGCAGGTCGTCGAGGGCCCCGGGCCGGCGCAGGGTCGCGGCGACGCGGTCGCCGCGGGCCAGCAGGCGCTCGGTCAGCAGGCGCCCGAAGCCGGACGACGTGCCGGTGATGAACCAGGTGGTAGCCATGTCGGCGACGCTAGGAGTTGAAGTCGACTTGAAGTCAAAGCCGTAGTCTGGTGACCGTGACCACCGACACGGACGCGCTGCTGAGCATCGGCGAGGTCAGCGAGCGCACGGGCCTGCCCACCCACACGCTGCGGTTCTACGAGCAGGAGGGCCTGTTCGCCGGGCCGGTGCGCCGGAACGCCGCGGGCCGGCGGATGTACTCCGAGGAGCAGGCGCACTGGGCACGGGTGTGCACGAAGCTGCGCTCGTCGGGCATGCCGCTGCCCGAGATCCACCGCTACGTGGCCCTCGTGCGCGAGGGCCCGGGCAACGAGAAGGAACGGTTCGCGATCCTGCGCGAGCACGAGAACAAGGTCGCCCAGCAGGTCGCCGACCTCCAGGAGGCCCTCGCGGTCATCCACACCAAGGTCGAGATCTACGAGGAGGCCCTCTCCGCGGGCACGGCCGACCAGCTCTGGCGCGACGGCCCCACCTGCGACTGACCCGTCAGGACGGCTGGTACGGCGGCGCGACGCCCCAGCCCCACCGCGGGACCGGCGCGTGCTCCACGACCTCGGCCCCGGACTGCGAGTTGCCCAGCGCCAGCCGGGTGCCCCACTCCACGTAGCCGACGAACGCGGCGCGGAACTCGGGGTCGTCGGGCAGGTCCGCGTCGTCGGCCGCCCGGCTCATGGTCTCGGCGAACCGCCGCCGCTGGTCCGGGGTGATCCCCAGATCGATGTGGTGGGCCAGCATCCGCTCGTAGCCGCCGAGCGTGGCCGTGTAGTCCGCGGGCCCGCCGAAGACCTCGATCCACCACAGCGTCACGTGCGCGCGGTGCGCCTCGTGGACCCCGCCGGGGAAGAGCGGGCTGAGGAGGTCGTCAGCCTCCACACGGTCGTAGAACGCGTCGATCAGGCGGCGGAACGCGTCCGAGCCGCCCGCCCACTCGTACAGCGTCGGCGTCACCGGCAACACTGTAATCACCGCATCAGGAGAAGACGAGCACGTCGTCGCCGACGGCCAGGTGCCCGAAGAACGCCGTCGCGTCGGGCGCCTCGAGGTGGATGCAGCCGTGCGACGACTCGGTGAGGCTGCCCTCGTGGAAGGCGATGCCGCCGGGTGCGAAGTAGACGGCGTGCGGCATCGGCTCGCCGTACTCGTGGGAGACCGCGTCGGCGTCCTTGCGCTGCACGTGGAAGAGGCCGGTCGGGGTGGCGGAGCTGGTCGGTCCGGGCGCACGGCGTCCGGTGTCGGCACCCGGGAGGAACGGCACCGGCCCGTAGACGACGTCACCGTCGCGCTGCAGCCAGCTCTGGTGGGTGCGCAGGTCGACGCACGCGCTGACCTGCGGCGGGCACGAGGCTTGGTCGGCGATGCCGGCCGGCGGGGCCGGCGCCGCGGCGGGAGGCGGGGCGGCGTGCGCGACCGGCCCGACGGTCCCCGAGCTCCCGTGGACGAGGACGGCCACGGCGGCCAGCGCGAGCCCGAGGACGGCGACGGCCGCGAGGGCGACCGGGCCTCCGCGGCGGGAGCGACCCCTGCGATGTGACGGCACCGCGACGAGTATGGCCCCGCCCGCGGCTACCCGAGCGTGAAGGGGTCCCGCGTGCCGCCGGTCAGCTCGACCCGGACGGCCTTGGTCTCGAGGTAGGCGTCGCCGCCGTGCACCCCGTGCTCGCGGCCGAGGCCGGTGGCGGTGCTGACGCAGACGCGGCAACAGCATGGTCGGGTACCCGCAGGTGCGGAGATCGGTCATGCTGTCGTCGTGCTCGACCCCACCGCGCTCTACCGCCTCCGGGACGGTGCGTACGCCACGGACCTGATCATCGCCGCGGTCTGCGACGACCTCTTCGCGTGGCTCGCGCGCCACGGTCCGGTGCCGGCGGCCGGGCTGCGCGAGGCCATGGGCTGGGCGGAGCGTCCGGCCGACGTGCTGCTCACCCTGTGCGCGGCGCACGGTCTGGTCGACCGCTTCGTGGAGGCCGACGACCTCGTCAGCGTCTCCGACCTCGCGCGCTGGCACCTCACCCACGAGACCTCGTTCGACCTGCGCCCGTACTTCGGCTCGCTGGCCGAACGCCCGGCCGTCGCCGAGTTCGCGGAGGTCCTGCGCACGGACCGGCCGGCGGCGTGGGCGAGCGCAGCGGGCGAACGGGACTGGTCGGGGCGCCTGGACGACCCGCGGTTCGCGCAGCGCATCACCGCCGCGATGGACGCGCGCGGCGCCTTCCTCGCCCCGTCGGTGGCCCGGGCGCTGCACGATCTCCCGATCGAGCGCCTCCTCGACGTCGGCGGGAGCTCCGGGATCTACGCGATGGCCCTGCTCGAGGACCGGCCGGCCGCGACGGCGACCGTGGTGGAGCGCCCGCCGGTGGACGAGGCGGCGCGCACCCTGCTCGCGGAACGCGGCGCCGGCGGGCGGATCGACGTGGTCACCGCGAACATGTTCGCGGACCCGTGGCCGCCGGGCTGCGACGTGCACCTGCTCTCCCAGGTCCTGCACGACTGGGACCTCGCCCGCGTCGAGCGGCTCGTCCAGCGGTCGTTCGACGCCCTGGCCCCCGGCGGGCGGCTGGTGGACGTCGACGCCCACGTCGACGGGCGCCGCACGGGTCCACGGCCGGTGGCCGAGTACTCGGCGCTGCTGATGCACTCGACGCCCGGGAAGTGCTGGTCGGTGACCGAGCTCGCCGACGTCGCGCGGCGGGCCGGGTTCGCCGGCGTCGAAGTGCGTGACTGCGCCGCCGACCGCTCCGCGCTCGTCTTCACGAAGCCGGCGTGACACCGGGCGGGACCTCGTGCGGCGCCTCCGCGTCGCGCAGCAGGCCAGTAGCCGGGTGGCAGTTGACGTACTCGTAGTACTGCTCGCTCGCGTCGAACACCGAGACCTCGTGGTAGAGCCGCAGCGTCGGGAACCGGCGGGCGAGGCTGACGAACGCGACGAAGACGCGCAGGTGGCTCGGGTGGGTCTCGGCCCACTGTTCGAGCTTGTCGAGCGAGCGCCAGTGCGAGATCGCGTAGGTCTTGTCGAGCGGCCGGCCGTCGAGGTCGACGTAGCGGACGTAGCGGTTGCTGTAGCAGCCGAGGCGCTGGCCGCGGTCGCGCAGGAAGTCCATCGCCTCGCGCAGCGCCGGCTCGACCTCGGTCTCGTAGAGCGCGTGCTCCTCCGGGTCCGCCTCCGACCAGTCCTGGCCCGAGCGGATGAGGGCGATGTTGTCGTGGCCGCGGACCACGACGCGCCCGCCGAGCGCCGGGTCGCCCGTCGCCGAGAGGCCGCCCTCGGGGCGCATCCGGTCGGTCTGCGAGAGCGGGATGCGGTCGCGCATGGAGCCCCAGTACGCGTGCTCCTCGATCTCGTCGCTGACACCGTCCATGACCCCGCCCACCCCGGGGAGCCGGTCGGTGAACGGGTAGAGCGTCTCGAACTGGTCGGCGCGCGGGGAGACGATCTCGCGGAAGAACCCGAGGTCCCCGGTGCGGCGCTCGTCGGCGTCCCACCACGCGGCGATCTCGGGCCGGGCGAGCCAGCGCCCGTAGGTCTCGGGGTCGCGCCAGTACCCGACGGCGATCAGGTTGTCGTAGCCGGCGGCATCGCGGTGGTGGGTCGTGTCCCACGCGCCGGGGCCGTCGGGGCGCCCGAAGTCGTCGACGAGGTGCCGCAGGCCGGCGAAGGCCTCCTCGCGGTGCTCCTCGCCGCGGTACTGCACGCCGAAGTAGCCCATCACGACCGCTGTGACGTCCTCGCCCGCACGGGCCACCCACACCGGGAACGGCGGCCGGTAGTCCTCCCCCGCCCTCCGGGACAGCGTGCGGGGGCACTGCAGGTGGGTGTCGATCGCGGACTCCATGGGTGCCTCCCGAGATAGGTACCGCGCGGCGAACGACGGGGATTCTCTCCCGACGCGGGGCCCGGACGCCCGCTCCTAGCGTCGTCGCAGGCCACGAGGCCGACGAAGAGCTACCGAGGAGAACGACATGGCCACCTTCCTGATCGAGCGGACCATCCCGGGCGCGTCCGACCTGTCGAGCGAGCAGCTCGCGGAGATCGCGACGACCTCCAACGACGTCGTGGACTCCCTCGGCGTCCCGTACACCTGGAGCCACAGCTACGTGGCCGGCGACAAGTTCTACTGCGTGCACCAGACCGACGACGCCGACTCGGTGCGCGAGCACGCCCGCCGCGGCGGCTTCCCGGCCGACCTCGTGGTCGAGGTCGCCGCGACCATCGGCCCGGCCACGGCGGACGACTGACCCTGTGGCCGACGTCACCCGATCGGACGTCGCCGCCGTGGGCGCGACCGGGCCGGGGCTTCCGCCCCGCGTCCACGTCGCGGCCACGGCGCGGCGGCCGAAGCTGCGGTCCGCCACAGCCTCCCGACGGCCCGCAGGCACCGGCGTGGCACCCCTACCTTGGTCGTGACCAGGGCCGATGTGCGTCGCCCCCCGGCGTGCCCCGGCCCTGGTCCCTCACCCCACGACGAGGAGGTCCCCCTGGTGTCCGTGTCCGCGAGCGGATCGGCCGAGCTGCCCGGGCTCGCCGATCTCGCCGCCCTGCTGAGCGACCGCTCGCTCGACGACGCCGCCCTGGCGGCGCGCAGCGACGAGGCGCCCGAGACCCCGGTGCTGCCCGGTGTCTCGGTGCTCAAGATCGGCGGCCAGAGCCTCATGGACCGGGGGCGCACCGCGGTGCTCCCTCTGGTCGACGAGATCGTCGCCGCCACGCAGCGGCACAAGCTCCTGATCGGCACCGGCGGCGGCACCCGCGCCCGCCACGCCTACGCGCTCGCCGCCGAGCTGGGCCTGCCCACCGGCGTGCTCTCCGAGATCGGCTCGGCGGTCGCCGGCCAGAACGCCACCATGCTGGGCTACCTGCTCGCGAAGCACGGCATCCCGGTCGTCGAGGCCAACGCCTTCGGCACGCTGCCGCTGCGCCTCGCGGAGGTCGGCGCGGCGGTCTTCCCGGGCATGCCGCCCTACGGCATGTGGCAGCGTGTCCCGCACGAGGGCGTCATCCCGCCCTACCGCACCGACGCCGGCTGCTACCTCGTCGCCGAGACCTACGCCTGCCAGCAGATGATCTTCATCAAGGACGAGGACGGTCTGTTCACCGCGAACCCGAAGAGCGACCCCGGGGCCACCTTCATCCCCGAGATCACCGTCGACGAGCTGCTCGCCCGCAACCTGCCCGACCTCGTGCTCGAGCGCGGCATGCTCGAGCTGCTGCAGAACGCCCGCCACGTCCGGTCCGTCCAGGTCGTCAACGGCCTCGTGCCCGGCAACGTCACCCGCGCCCTCGCCGGCGAGCACGTCGGCACGATCATCTCTGCCGGAGGCTCGCAGTGACCCCCGATGACCGCCAGGGCCGGGACGTCGAGTCCGCCTTCGTCCGCCAGACCCTGCTCGACCCCGAGCTGGTCCGTTCCGCCGAGCCCGACGACGTCGCGCCGATCCGGCTGCTGCCGTGGCTCGAGGTCGTCGTCCTGGGCGGGTCGACGATCGTGGACCGCGGCCGCGACGTCCTGCTCCCGCTCGTCGAGGAGATCCGCTCCCTGCTCCCCGAGCACCGGATGCTGCTGCTGACCGGCGCCGGCATCCGCGCGCGCCACGTCCTCGGGGTCGGCCTCGACCTCGGGCTGCCCGCCGGCGCGCTCGCCGGGCTGGCGGCCACCGAGGCCGAGCAGAACGGCCGACTCGTCGCCTCGCTGCTGGCGGCCGAGGGCGTGTCCTACCTGCCGCACCAGACCGTGGCGGGCCAGCTGCCCGTGCACCTCGCCGCCGCCAACGCCGCGGTCTCCAACGGCTACCCGCCCTACGGCGTCCACGAGTTCCCGGCCACCGCCGGGCGCCTGCCCGTGCACCGCACCGACACCGGCGCGCTGCTGCTCGCCGACGCGTTCGGGGCGTCGCGGCTGGTCTACGTCCGCGACGCCGCGGCGCTCGCCGGCCTGCCCGACGAGGTCTCCGCGAAGGAGCTGCTCTCCCGCGGCGGCGACCTCCCGATCGACCGGCTGACCCTCGAGCGGCTCGGCCTCGCGCGTCACGTCACGTCGCTGACCCTCGTCGACGGGACCACCCGCGGCGCGCTGACCGGCGCGCTGGCCGGCCAGGGCGGCGTCACCGTCACCGCGGTGTGATTCCGGGGAACGGCGGCCTGTCCGGCTGACAGACCGTGCCCGGGGGCGGCGTCACCAGGTCGACGAGGTAGCGCTCCCGGGCCGCGTCGACGCACGCGCCGGGGTCCTGGTAGGTCGGGTGGCCGTAGCCGTCCTGGACGAGCAGGACGGCGTTCCCGAGCCGCTGCTGCGTGGCCTCCGCGTTGCGGATGCCGGTCGCCGGGTCCCACCGGTTGTTGATCAGCAGGACGGGGGCCTGGGTGCGGGCGTTCCACGGCCCGGCGTAGCGGTCGTCGCTGCGCCCGGGCCACCCGGAGGCGCACGGTCCCCAGAGCCACCACCCGTTGACCGCTCCCCACAGCGCGCTGCTGCGCGCGAACTCCGGGACCACCGTCGGCCACGCCGTGACCGGCTGCTGCGCGGGCCCGTCGAGGCACGAGATCGCCGACGACGTGACGCTCGACCGGTAGCCCTCGGGCGACTGGTACTGCTGCGCCGAGGTCTCCAGCGCCGAGGCGTCGCCGGTGGCGGCCGCGTCGAGGTCCGTCGCGAACTGCGGCCACATCTCGGGGACGCGCAGCGGGGTGAAGGTGGAGACCAGCAGGTCGCCGTAGGTGAGCTCGCCGCGCGGTGTCGCGGTCGGCGCCGGGATCGGCCCCTGCCGGGCGCGGTCGAACAGGGCGGCGACGCGCTGGTCGACGGTCTCGGGGCCGCGCGCGAGCGCGCAGCCGGTGGGCCCGGCCTGCTGGCACAGCTCCCGGAACCGCGCGAACACCTCGTCGGTGTGTGCGACGTCGCCGACGGTCCGCGCCTCGGCGCCCTCGGTGTACTCGACCGCGTCGATGAGCCCGTCGAGCATCACCGCGCGCACGCGGTCGGGGAACATGTTCACGTAGGTCTGGCCGATCATCGTCCCGTAGGACAGGCCGACGTAGGTGATCTGCGGGTCGCCGACGGCGGCGCGCAGCGCGTCCAGGTCGCGGGCGGTGTCGGCCGTCGAGACGTGGTCCAGCAGCTCACCGCTGACCTCGCCGCAGCGCCGCGCCAGGTCGGTGGTGCGCTGAGCGTAGGCCTGCGACTCGGCGTCGGTGGCCGGGACGCTCACGCCCGCCCAGAACCGCGCCTGCTCCTCGGGCGAGGTGAAGCACTCGACCGGCGAGCTGTCGTTCGTCCCGCGCGGGTCCCACCCGACGACGTCGAAGCGACCCCCGCCCCACCGGTCGAAGTCCGAGCCGCCGCCCGCCACCAGCTCGACGCCGCTCTGCCCGGGTCCGCCGGGGTTCACGAACATCGACCCGAGGCGCTCGGCCGGCTTGCTCGCCTGCCGGCGCATCACGGCCAGCTCGATCTGCCGGCCCTGCGGCGCGTTCCAGTCGAGCGGGACCGGCAGGCGCGCGCACTGCAGCGCGGGGTCCTGGTCCGAAGGCGGTGCGCAGGGTCCCCAGGCGATGCCGGGGCCGGGGGTCGGGCCCGTCACGGGCGTGGCCGGGCTCGCGAGGGTGGCCGGGGCCGCACCGGCCTGCTGTGTCGCGGAGGAGCAGGCGGCCGCCAGGAGAGCGGCGCACAGCGCGACGGCGACCGCACGGAACACACTCAGCGTCATGCACGACCACCCGTTCGAGGGACAAGTCGCGCCACGCTACTGGGTAGGTATCACGCTGTGCAGCTAGTGCTGTCGCCTATCGGACAGCTTCCGGCTCGTCGCTGACGCCCAGCCGCAGGTGCTGGACGTGGTTGATCGCCTCGGTCAGCAGGCGCGCCACGTGCCGGTCGAAGAGGCGGTAGGAGATCTGCTTGCCCTGCCGGGTGCCGACGACGAACCCGAGCTGGCGCAGCACGCGCAGCTGGTGGGACACCGCGGACTGCTCCATCCCGACGGCGGCGGCCAGGTCGCCGACCGAGCTGGGTCCGTCGGCGAGGTGCAGCAGGATGCGCAACCGGCTCGGCGTGCTCAGCGCGCTCAGGGTCTCGGCGATGCCCTCGACGGGGACCTCGGTGCCGGCGCGCAGCGTGGCGAGCAACGACGTCTCCCCCGGCGTCCCGTGGCCCACACGCAGGACTCTACCGAGCGGACACCTCAGGACCTGCTGAACCGACCACATATGAACGCGTGCTCACGTGAGCTAGCGTGCAGGACATGGTGATCGGTTCGTGGTGGCGGAGCGTCGTCCGCCTGTCGGAGGCGCGGTGGGCCCTCGCGTCGCTGGCGTTCTTCGCCGTGGCGGCGCTCGCGCAGGTGATCGACGCGCCGGCCTGGCTCTGGGGGCCGCTCTACGCCGCCTGCTACCTCAGCGGCGGCTGGGAGCCCGCGCTGTCCGGCCTGCGGGCGCTGCGGGAGCGGACGCTCGACGTCGACCTGCTGATGATCGTCGCCGCGGTGGGCGCCGCCGCCATCGGCCAGGTCCTCGACGGCGGCCTGCTGATCGTCATCTTCGCCACCTCCGGGGCGCTCGAGGCCTGGGCCACCGAGCGCACCGAGTCGTCGGTCCGGGGCCTGCTCGAGCTGGCGCCGGAGCGAGCGTGCCGGGTGCTCCCGTCCGGCGAGGAGGTCGTCGACGTCGCCGACCTGCGGGTCGGCGACGAGGTCCTCGTGCGCCCCGGCGAGACGATCAGCGCCGACGGGGCCGTGGTCGACGGGGCCGGCGAGGTCGACCAGGCGAGCATCACCGGCGAGCCGCTGCCGGTGGCCAAGGCGGCGGGTGACGAGGTCTACGCCGGCACCATCAACGGCACCGGCGCCCTGCGCGTGCGGGTCGGGCGCGAGGCGGGCGAGTCGGTCGTCGCGCGCATCGCGGTGCTGGTCGAGCAGGCGTCGGCGACGAAGGCCCGCACGCAGCGCTTCGTCGAGACGATCGAGCAGCGCTACTCGGTCGGCGTCGTCGTGGCCACCGTGGCGATCTTCGCGATCCCGCTGTGGTTCGGTGAGGACCTGCAGGGCGCGCTGCTGCGGGCGATGACGTTCATGATCGTCGCCTCGCCCTGCGCGGTGGTGCTCGCGACGATGCCGCCCCTGCTCGCGGCGATCGCGACGGCGGGCCGGCACGGCGTGCTGGTCAAGTCCGCGCGGGTCATGGAGGACCTCGCAGGAGTCGACGCCGTCGCGCTGGACAAGACCGGGACGCTCACCGAGGGCCGCCCGGAGCTCGCGTCGGTGCGCGGTGACGAGGCCGTGCTCGGCGTGGCCGCGGCCGCGGAACGGCCCAGCGAGCACCCGCTCGCGCGGGCGGTGGTGGCCGCGGCGCGGGCGCGGGGCCTGCGCGTTCCCGACGACGTCACCGACTTCGCCGCCGAGCCCGGGCGCGGGGTGCGCGCCGTGGTCGAGGGCCGGGTCGTGCGGGTGGGGAGCCCGGCGCTGCTGGGCGACGACGGCGTGCGGGGTCTCGTCGACGATGTCGAGGCCGAGGGGCACACCGCCGTCGTCGTCCTCGTCGACGACCGCCCCCGCGCCGTCCTCGCGCTCACCGACGCCCTGCGCCCCGGCGCCCGCGCGGCCGTCGCGGACCTGGCCGCGCGCACCACCGACGCCCCGGTGCTCCTGACCGGCGACAACCCGCGGACCGCGTCCCGGACCGGCGAGGCCGTCGGCATCGCCGATCGCCGGGCCGAACTGCTGCCCGCCGACAAGGTCGCCGCGATCGAGGACCGCCAGGCCGCCGGGCGCCGCGTGATGACCGTCGGAGACGGGATCAACGACGCCCCGGCCCTCGCCGCGGCCCACGTCGGCGTCGCGATGGGCCGCGCCGGGGCCGACCTGACCCTGCAGGCCGCCGACGTGGTGGTGGTCCGCGACGACCTCGCCACCCTGCCCGCGCTGATCGACCTCGCCCGCCGGGCCCGCCGCGTGGTCGTCGCGAACCTGGTGATCGCCGGGACGATCATCACCGGCCTCGTCGTCTGGGACCTCGCCGGCACGCTCCCCCTGCCCCTCGGGGTCGCCGGGCACGAGGGCTCGACGGTGCTCGTCGGCCTCAACGGGCTGCGCCTCCTGTGGTCGGGCGCGTGGTCGCCGCGGTCCGCTCCCGCCGCGCACACCGACCAGCCCGTCGGAGCTGCCACGTAGACGGAGCGACCGGTGTTCTGCAGGACATGGCGCCCACGACGACCGACGTCCCTGCCCTGCCCGCGCTGGACGGCCTCGACTGGACGAGCATCGGCACCGCCCTCGACCGCGACGGCTACGCGACGACCGGACGGCTGCTCGACCCGGAGCAGTGCGCGGAGATGATCGACCTGTTCGACCGTGACGAGGTCTTCCGGTCGACCGTCGAGATGGCCCGGCTCTCGTTCGGCGAGGGCCGATACCGCTACTTCGCCGACCCGCTGCCGCCGCTCGTGCAGACGCTCCGGGAGCGCCTGTACCCCGGGCTGGCGGGCGTCGCGAACCGCTGGGCCGACGTGCTCGGCGAGGACGGCTGGCCCGCCGAGCACCCCGACCTCGTCGAGCGCTGCGCCGCCGCCGGCCAGCACAAGCCGACGCCGCTCGTGCTGCGCTACGGCCCGACCGGCTACAACTGCCTGCACCAGGACGTCTACGGCGACCTGACCTTCCCGCTGCAGCTCCTGATCATGCTGAACACGCCGGACGTCGACTTCACCGGCGGCGAGAGCGTGTTCGTCGAGCAGCGCCCGCGCCAGCAGTCGCGGCCGATGGTCGTGCGCCCGGGCCTCGGCGAGGGCGTCGTCTTCCCCGTCCGGTACCGCCCGAAGCAGGGTGCGCGCGGGTACCACCGCGTCCAGATGCGCCACGGCGTCTCGGCGGTGCACACGGGTCAGCGCCACGTCCTCGGCGTGATCTTCCACAACGCTCGCTGAGACCCCGGCTGATGCGATCCCGCCTCACGGGTCCAGCGCGTCGAGGCCCGTCTCCGTCACGTGGCGCAGCGCGTCGAGACCCGCCGCGATGGTCGGCAGTTCCTGCGAGCCCGCGCGGACGGCCGCGATGACCCGGCGGGTCGGCACCGGCGGGGTGGTGATCGGGAGGCGCCGGGTGTCGTGGTGCGCGGGCAGGTCGGCGAGGCGCGGGACGAGCGCGACGCCGAAGCCGCGCGCGACGAGGGCGGCGCCGGTGTCCCACTCGTCGGCGTGGTGCGCGATGTCCGGGGCGAAGCCCGCCTGGGAGCAGGCCAGCGTGACGAGCTGGTGGTAGGCGCGGCCGGTGTTGCCGCAGACCCACGGGTCGGCGGCGAGGTCGCTGAGCGCCACGACGTCGGCGTCGAGCAGGGGGTGGCCGGGGCCGACGAGGACGTCGAGCGGCTCGTCGAACAGGGCGTGCTGGTCGAACGCCGGGTCGGACGCGGGCGGGATGCTCGGCGTCGCGACGACGACGGCGAGGTCGACGTCCTCGGCGGCGAGGAGATCGAACGAGCGCGCCGGCTCGGTCTCGCGCAGGCGCGCGCGTAGCTGGGGGTGCTCGCGGCGCAGGTGCTCGAGGACCCGGGGCACCACGACGGCCGCCGCGCTCGAGAACGCCGCGAAGCGCAGCGTCCCCCCGACCGCCCCCGCGCGGTGGGCCGCGAGGTCGGCCCGCGCCTGCTCCCACTGCGCGGTGAGCGTCTCGCCGTGCTCGAGCAGCGTGTGCGCCGCCGGCGTGAGCCGCACGCCCCTCCCGACGGGCTCGAGGAGCGGCACGGCGAGCTCCCGGGCGAGCGCCTGCATCTGGTGCGAGACCGCCGACGGCGTCAGCCGGCAGACCTCCGCGGCGGCCGTGACGGTGCCGTGCCGGGCGATCGCCGCGAGCACCCGCAGACGCCGATCAATCATGCAACCAACGTACAAGATCATAGGTTCGACGTTTCGATGGACGTGGACGGAATCCGGCTCCCACACTGCGGTCACGCACCGCGTCACCGCCGCCGCGTGCCCACGAACCACCAAGAGAACCGAGGGTTTCCGCCTCGGCACCGGGAGTCAGAAGATGTCCTACCGCGCGATCGTCGTCGGCCTCGGCGGGCTGGGTTCGGCGACGCTCTACCGCCTCGCCGCGGACCTCGGCCCCGGCGTCCTGGGCCTCGAGCAGTTCGAGCTCGGGCACGCCCGCGGCGCGTCCCAGGACCACTCGCGCATCATCCGCCTCGCCCAGCACCAGGAGGAGTACGCGGCCCTCGCGGAGCCCGCGTACAAGGCGTGGCACGAGGTCGAGGCGCAGGCGTGCCAGCAGATCATCACCCGCACCGGCGGGCTGGTGATCGAGGACCGCGTCGAGCGGGCCGGCATCGCGTCCGGCAACCGCAACATCGAGGGCTACACCGCGATGTTCGACCGGTTCGGCGTCGCCTACGAGCGCCTCGACGCCGACGAGCTGGTCGCGCGCTGGCCGCAGTTCGCGCTGGCGGGCGGCGAGCAGGCCCTCTACCAGCCCGACTCGGGCATCGTCGACGCCGCGCGGGCCAACGCCGTGCACCGCGCGCTCGCCCGCGCCCACGGCGCCGAGATCCGGGCGAACACCCCCGTGCGCGCGATCCGCCCCGACGGCGAGGGCGTCGCGGTCGTCACCGACGGCGGCGTGCTGCGCGCCGACCGCGTCGTCGTCACCAGCGACGCCTGGACCAATCAGGTGCTCGCCGAGACCGGCACGGCGCTGCCCCTGACGGTGCTGCAGGAGCAGGTCACCTACTACGCCACCCCGCACCTGGCGGAGTTCTCGCCGTCCCGCTTCCCGATCTTCATGTGGCACGGGCGCCACAACTTCTACGGCTTCCCGGTCTACGGCGAGGTCGCCACCAAGCTCGGCCAGCACATGGGCGGCCACGAGACCACCGCCGACGACCGCACGTTCGAGCCCGACCCGGTGCGCCGGGAGCGCTACGCGGCGTTCCTCGACCGGCACGTCCCGCGCTTCGGCGGGCCGGAGCTCTACACGAAGACCTGCCTCTACACCGTCCCGCCGGACCAGAACTTCGTGCTCGACACCCTCCCCGAGCACCCGCAGATCGTCGTCGCCAACGGCGCGGGCCACGCGTTCAAGTTCGCCGCCCTGATCGGGCAGCTGCTCGCGGAGCTCGCCGTCGGCCACACCCCGTCCCAGCCGATCGGGAGCTTCTCGATCACCCGCCCCGCCCTGACCGACCCGAGCTACCCGCGGAGCTTCCATGTCTGAGACGACCCTGCCGAAGGGCACGCCGGCGACCCCGGCCACCCTCCCGGCGCGTCCCGTCGACCCGGCCACCTACACCGACGAGGCCACCTACGCCGCGACCCGGCTGCCCGTCGAGCTCGCGGCGACCCTGCTGCCCGACGCCTACTCCGCGCCCGAGTTCTTCGCGCTCGAGCAGCAGAAGGTGTTCGCCTCGGGCTGGGTCGCGGTCGGGCTCGCCGCCGACGTCGACCGGCACGGCGCGTGCATCGTCGTCGACGTCGCCGGCCGCTCGGTGATCGTCACGCGCAACCGCCACGGCGCCCTGCGGGCGTTCCACAACGTCTGCCGCCACCGCGCGACGAAGCTGCTCGCGAACGACGCCCGCGAGGTCGGGCACCGCGGGCGCATCCGCTGCCCGTACCACTCGTGGACCTACGACACCGACGGCACGTGCCTCGGCACGCCGCTGTTCGAGGGCTCCGACGTCCCGGCCGGCGAGGAGTCGATCTTCGACACCTCCGTCGCCAAGGGCTTCGACAAGGCCGACTACGGGCTGATCGACGTGGCCGTCGACACGTGGGGCCTGTTCCTGTTCGTCAACCTCGACGCGGACGCCTCCCCGCTGGCGACGCACCTGGGCGACCTGCCGACCCGGTTCGCCGACTACCGCCTCGACGAGTGGGTGCCGCAGCGCCGGCTCACCTACGACATCAACGCGAACTACAAGCTCGTCGGCGAGAACTTCATGGAGTACTACCACCTGCCCTGGGTGCACCCGGAGCTCAACCAGGTCTCCAAGTTCTCCGACCACTACCGGTGGCAGGGGCCCGGGATGTACACGGGCATGTGCACGACGCCGGTGTCGCGCAACTCCGACGCCGGCGGGTGGGACGGCCTGCGCCCCCTGAGCACGCTCGGCGCGCAGGACGCCGACGCCGGCCGGTTCGTCTGGCTGTTCCCCTCGACCGCGCTCGTCGTGCTCCCGAACCACGCGTTCGTGCTGTTCAACCGCCCGGTCGCCGCGAACCGCACCGTGGAGACCGCGGTGCTGCTCGCGCACCCCGAGTCGCTCGAGGCCCCCGATGCCGAGGACGGCATCGAGCAGCTCGCCAAGTTCTGGGACCTCGTGAACCGCCAGGACATCGAGATCGTCGAGCGGGTCCAGGAGGGCATCGAGAACCCGGCCTACCGGGGCGGGCGCATGTGCTTCCGGTTCGAGGAGCCGCTGCACCGCTTCCAGAACATGGTGATCGACAAGGTCGTCGGCGTCGACCGCGTGCCGGGCGGTGACGAGGACACGATGACCCGCATGTTCCCGGACCCGTGACCGCACTCGTCGAGTCGGCCCACTTCCTCGGCGGCGAGCACGTGGCGGCCCGCGCCGGCCGCACCATCGCCGTCGAGGACCCGTCGACGGGCGAGACGATCGCCGCGATCGCGCGCGGCGACGCCGGCGACGTGGACCGCGCGGTGGCCGCTGCACACACCGCCGCACGGCGCACGCGCCGGACCACACCGGCCGACCGGGCCCGCATGCTGCGGGCCCTGGCCGCCGCGCTGGACGCCGACCGCGAGGAGTTCGCCCGCCTCGAGACCCTCGACACCGGCAAGCCGCTCTCGCTCGCCCGCGGCGAGATCGCCGGGTGCGTCGGCTACCTCGACTACTACGCGGGCGCGGCCGACAAGCTGCACGGCGAGACGATCCCGCTCGGCCCCGGCTCGCTGGCCTGGACCGTGCGGGAACCGGTCGGGGTCACCGCGCACATCGTCCCGTGGAACGCGCCGTGCTCGATGCTGTGCCGCAGCCTCGCCCCGGCGCTCGCCGCCGGGAACACCGCGGTGGTCAAGCCCGCCGAGCAGACCCCGCTGACCGCGCTGCGGTTCGCCGGGCTCGCCGAGGCGGCCGGGTTCCCGCCGGGCACCGTCAACGTCGTGACCGGGCTCGGCGCCGAGGCCGGGCACGCCCTGGCGGCGCACCCCGGCATCGGCTCGCTGACGTTCACCGGCTCGGTCGCCACCGGGCGGGCGGTGCTGCGGGCGGCCGCCGAGCACATCACCCCGGTGGTCACCGAGCTCGGCGGCAAGTCGCCGCAGATCGTCTTCGCCGACGCCGACCTCGACCACGTCGCCGCCCAGGTCGTCATGGGCTTCACGACGAACACCGGCCAGTACTGCGACGCCGGCACGCGGCTGCTCGTCGAGCGCGCGGTGCAGGAGGAGCTGGTCGAGCGCATCGTCGCGCGGACCGCGGCGCTGACGATCGGGCGCGGCATCGACGACCCCGACCTCGGTCCGCTCGTCTCCGCCGAGCACCACCGGCGCGTCACCGGCTACGTCGAGGTCGGGCGGCAGGAGGGGGCGCGCGTCGCGGACCGCCCGCGCGAGCTCCCCGACGCGGGGTACTTCCTCGCCCCGACGACCTTCGTCGACGTCACCCCGGACATGCGCATCGCCCGGGAGGAGATCTTCGGGCCGGTGCTCGCCGTGCTGCCGTTCGACGGCGAGGACCAGGCGATCGCCCTGGCCGACGACACCGACTACGGCCTCGGCACCGGCATCCACACCCGCGACATCGACCGCGCGCTGCGCGTGGCCGACCGGGTCGACGCCGGCTACATCATGATCAACGAGTACTGGGGCGGCGGGCCGGGCGTCCCGTTCGGCGGCACCAAGCACAGCGGCACCGGCCGCGAGCGCGGGCTGGTCGCCCTCGAGAGCTACGTGAAGCTCAAGACCGTCGTCGCGCGCGTCGCCCCCCACCCCCCGTCGAACCAGGAAGGTACCCCGTGAGCACGAACACCGCGGACGTCGTCGTCATCGGCGGCGGCCTCGAGGGCTGCGCCGCCGCGTGGGCGCTGACCGGCCGCGGCGTCACCGACGTCGTGATCGTCGAGCGGGCGACCGTCGGCTCGGGCGGCACCGGCAAGTCGTCGGGCGTCGTGCGCAGCCACTACGGCGTCTCGTCGCTGGCGGCGATGGCCGCGAGCAGCCTGCAGACCTTCGAGGACGCCCCGCTCGTGCTCGGCGCCGACGTCGGCTTCCACCAGACCGGCTACGTCGTCGGCGTCGGCCCGGAGAACGTCGAGGCCTTCGCCGCCTCGCTCGACGCCCAGCGCGCCGTCGGGGTGAAGACCGAGGACATCGACCGCCGCGAGGTGCAGGAGCTCTGGCCGGTCGCCGACCTCGAGCCGTTCGGGGCCTTCGCCTACGAGCCGCGCGGCGGGTACGGCGACGCCTACCAGACCGCGCAGGCCTTCGCGGGCGCCGCGCGCCGCGCCGGGGCCCGGCTGCGCCAGGGCACGACGGTCACCGCGATCCGCACGGCGGGCGAGCGCGTCACCGGCGTCGAGCTCGCCGACGGCTCGGTGATCGCGGCCGGCACCGTCGTGCTCGCCGCCGGCCCGTGGTCGGTGCCGCTGCTGGGGGCGCACGGGATCGAGCTGCCGCTGACCCCGCACCGCGAGCAGATCGTGCTCGTCGACCCCGGCCAGCCGCTCGGGCCGGTGCCGGTGTTCTCGGACCTGGTCTCGCTGCAGTACATCCGGCCCGAGGGCTCGGGACAGCTGCTGTTCGGCAACTCGGACCTCTCGGTGCTCGAGCCGGCCGACCCGGACCGCTACTCGAACCAGGCCACACCGGAGGCCGTCGACGTCGCCGTCGAGAAGGTCGGCACGCGCCTGCCCGGGCTCACGGATCCGGCGATCGCGTCCACGTACGCCGGGTGCTACGACGTCACGCCGGACTTCAATCCCGTGATCTCCCGGACCGGGCTCGAGGGCCTGGTCGTCGCCGCCGGGTTCTCCGGGCACGGCCACAAGATCTCGCCCGCGGTCGGACGGCTGGTCGCCGACCTCGTCGTCGACGGGACGAGCTCGGACCCCGACATCCCCGCGGAGGACTTCCGCCTCACCCGCTTCGCCGAGGGGGCGCTGCTCACCAGCCCGCACCCGTACGTCGGCGCCGGCCAGATGCGCTGACGGAGGCGCCCACCATGGACATGATCATCCACGAGCGTCGCGACGAGGCCGACGGCGTCGTGTCCCTGACGCTGGGGTGTGCCCGGGGCGGCGAGCTGCCGGCGTGGGCGCCCGGGGCGCACGTCGACGTGCACCTCGGCCCGGAGCTGGTCCGCCAGTACTCGCTGTGCTCCGACCCCGCCGACCGGCAGCGCTGGCGCCTCGGCGTGCTGCGCGAGCCGGTGAGCCGCGGCGGCTCCGAGTACGTCTTCGACAAGCTGCACGGCGGCGACATCGTCACCCTCGGCGAGCCGCGCAACCACTTCGCGCTCGAGCCCGCCGCGCGCTACGTCTTCGTCGCCGGGGGCATCGGGATCACGCCGATCCTGCCGATGATCGCCGCGGCCGAGGCGGCGGGCGCCGAGTGGACGCTGCTCTACGGCGGGCGCTCGCGCTCGTCGATGGCGTTCACCGACGAGCTCGCGGCCTACGACGACCGCGTGACGATCGCGCCGCAGGACGAGGTCGGGCTGCTCGACCTCACGGGCCTGCTCGCCACCCCGCGGCGCGACACGCTCGTCTACGCCTGCGGGCCGGAGCCGATGCTCTGCGCCGTCGACTCCTTCATGGCCGGCTGGCCCGCGGGCAGCCTGCGCGTGGAGCGCTTCGCGCCGAAGACGCTCGAGGACACCGGCACCGAGACCTTCGAGGTCGAGTTCGCCGCCAGCGGCGTGGTCGCGACCGTGCCGCCGGACCGCTCCGTCCTCACCGTCGCCGAGGAGGCCGGGATCCCGGCGCTCTGGTCGTGCCGCGAGGGCACCTGCGGGACGTGCGAGACGCCGCTGCTCGCCGGCCGCGCCGAGCACCGCGACTCGGTGCTGACCGACGAGGAGAAGGCCTAGCAGAACACGGTGTTCATCTGCGTCTCGCGCGCCGAGCAGGGGTGCGCGCGGCTCACGCTCGATCTCTGAGGGCCTCGACCCCCGCCAGCTCGCCGGGCGCGGTCGGGCGCCCGCAGGCGGTGAGGAGCAGCGCGAGCGCGGGACCGCGCACCTCCGGGCCCTCGCCCAGGGCCAGGTCGGCGTCGCTCGCGACGAGCCGGACGCGCGCCACGAGCTCCTTCGCGCCGCCGAACGACGCCGGGGTCCGCGCCTGGAGCCGCACGGCGCGGGCGACGGCGTCGGGCGGGTAGGCGCGCGGCAGGCCCAGGGGGCGGCGGACGTCCTCGCCGTGCACGATCTCCTCGACCAGCCGGGAGTCCAGCGGCGCCGGAGGCGTCGTGCGGCGGGGTGCCGCCGCGCGGAGCCGTTCCAGGGTCACCGCCGGGGTGACGCCGCGCTCGCGGGCCACGCCGCGCGCGTTCTGGCGGTCGAAGTCGAACCCGGCGCGGGCGAGCCCGACGACGAAGCCGACCCGGGTCGTCCGCGCGGTGTCGACGAGGTGCGCGACGACGTCGTGCACCGTCCAGCCCGGGCACGGCGACGGCTCGTCCCACCGGCGATGGTCGCTGCGCTCCAGGTCGTCGATCAGCGCCGCGCGCTCCGCGTGCACCAGCGACCAGACGTCGTCCACGGTTCCTCCTCGTCGTCGTGCCCGTCGGAGGTGTGACGGCCCGGGACCGCGGGACTCATCGCTCAGGCGGAGCCGCCGTAGGCGGGGTGGGTCACGGTGTCGCGCTGCTCGACGAGCCGGCGCGCGTCCTCCGGTGCCCGGCCCCGCGCGGCCTCGGCGACCGCACGGCCGGTGGCCTCGCGGGCGGCGCGGCACACGGCGTCCTCGTCGGAGGCGTCCGCGTCGATCCACAGGGACACGAAGACGAGCGTCTCCTGGTCGGCCGCGACGAGGTCGGCGGCCACGGCGTCGAGGACCCCCCGCGCGATCCCGACCTGGCAGGCGCCGAAGACGAGGCTCTCGAGCTGCGGGGTGTCGGCGGGGATCTTGTTCAGCATGAGCGTCGGCGGGAGCAGCGTCTCGTAGGACGGCTGGTCCGGCCCGAGGCTGATGAGGATCGGCGCGAACCCCGCCGACGGGGCCGCGAACGTCGTCGTCAGCGCGGCGGCCGTCGCCGACCCGCGCTCGGCGAGCACGACGTTGACGTGCACCCCGTCGGGCGGCGCGCCGCCCCAGCCCTGGCTGATGCGTCCGTCGAGTCCCGGCATGACGTCCTCCCCTTCAGATCCGGGCCGCTTCAGACCCTCGCCGCCGCGAGCAGCGGCACCACGTGCTCGTCCCCCGTCAGCGAACCGTGCTGGCCCGGCAGACGCGAGAGCAGGCGCTCGCCCTCGGTGCGCACCACGGCGGCGGTGCCCCGCAGGGCGGCGACGACGTCGGGCACGCGCGGGCGCACCGGGTCGTCCAGCGCGCCGAACCACCCGCGCTCGAGGACCTCCGCGCCGGGCAGCACCCACGCGTCCTCGCCGAGCACGCCCCGCCACGTGGCGAGCACGTCGTCGGCGGCGCCGTCCTCGGCGTAGACGAGGCGGGCGCGCGGGTCGCCGCCGACCAGCGCGACGCCGGCCCGCAGGTCCGGGTCGGTGTCGGCGTCGTAGCGGCGGTCGACGGTGACCATGCCGTGGTCGCCGGTGACCGCGAGCAGGGTGCCGGCGGGGAGCTCGGCGACGAGCTGCTCGACGAGCCGGTCGATCTGGCGCAGCTGCCAGCGCCAGGCCGTCGAGCCGGGTCCGTGCAGGTGGCCGAGCTGGTCGAGGTCGGCGTGGTAGGCGTACACGAGCTGCGGACCCGGGCGCCCGAGGGCGTCGAGGAGCTCGGCGGCGAGGTCGCCGAACGCGCCGACCCCGCGGTAGTCCGCGCCCCGCAGCGCCGAGCGGGTCAGCCCCGACTCCCGGAACGCGCGGGCCGAGACGACGGTGGCGCCGACGTCGCGGGCGGCGGCGCGCTCGAAGACCGTGGGGTGGGGCTGGACGGTCTCGGGCGGGAGCGCCTCGAGCGTCCGGTCGGCGTTGCCGGCGTCGCTGGTCCAGGTCAGCGAGTCGAGCAGGGTGCCGTCCACGCGGAACCGGATCCCGAGCGTGCCGTGGGTGCCCGGCGGCAGGCCGGTGCCCAGCGAGGTCACGCTGATCGAGGTGCTGCTCGGGAAGCCGACGAGCAGGGGTCCGTGGTCGGCCATCGACGCCAGGAACGGGGCATCGCTCGCGTGCTCGTGCAGCAGGCGGTGTCCCAGCCCGTCGACGAGCAGCAGCGCGGCCGCGCGGACCGGCGGGAGACCCAGGCGCTGCGGGCCCCCGGTCACCGCGTCCAGCAGCGCCGGCATGACGTCGTGCAGACCGGGGCGGGCGGGGTCGGGCAGGACGAGCTCGGCGGCCTCCACGCCGGGCATTCTGTCGCGCGTCGACGCTGGGTGCTGGCAAGCACACAGCGCGCCGAATACGTAGGGCCGTTCGAGTGATGACTACTGGCGTTGTCCGCCACCCACTGTCACCGTCGGGACTCTCGGTGACCGAAGGAGGCCCACCATGAGCATCGACACCGCGACCCGCACGGTCATCACCACCGCTCCCGCGCGCGCCCGGGGACACGTCCACGACCGCACGTGCTTCTGGGACGTCCTCGCGTGCCGCTGGGCGGGCCCGGCACACCCGGACCTCGCCCGCCCCGCCGACGTGCCCGCGCCGCGGCGCTCGCCGGAGGACTGACGAGGCCTTGATCGCTCCGGGTGCTCCTCCGACCACGTGTCAGGGGGTCGACGGAGCACCGGGAGCGATCATGGGGTGCCGGGCCTTCCCGGAACTCCGCCCGCCTGTCCGGCGGCTGCGCTAGCGTCGATGACGTGACCGCGACGCGCCCGGTCGATCCCGGACCCGAGCCGCCACATCCGCTCGCGCCGGGCGCCCAACCGGCGGCGATCGCTGACGCCCTGTGGTCCGAGGACCGACGTCGGTTTCTGGAGTCCTACGACCGCGAGTTGGCCCGCGCGCGGTCGACGCTCGACCTCACGTCGCTGTTCACGATGCTCGAGCAGTGGCGCGGACTGGCGGCGATGCAGTCGCGCCCGGAGCAGTACCGGCGCAACCTGCGCAAGGCCGCCGAGCTGATCACCGGCGAGCCGAGCCCGGAGGACGAACCGATCCAGGTCACCCGGGCCAAGGCCGGCGCGTAGGCACACTCACGCCGCGACGGCGCCCGTTCCGGCGCGACGGCGCAGGAAGTCGCTGATGATCGGGGCGACGTCGTCGAGGTGGCTCTCGAGCAGGAAGTGGCCGCCGTCGAGCAGGTGCACCTCGGCGTCCGGGGCGTCGTCCAGGAACGCCCGGGCACCGGCGGGGCCGAAGATCTCGTCGTGGCGGCCCCAGACCGCGAGCACCGGCACGCGGGTCTCGCGCAGCATCGCGTGCAGCGCCGGGTAGAGCGGCGGGTTGCTCACGTAGTCGGCGAACAGGCGCAGCTGGACGCGGTCGTTGCCCGGCCGGGAGACCAGCGCGTGGTCGTGGTGCCACGTGTCGGGGCTGACGACCTCGGCGTCGGGCACGCCGTGCGTGTACTGCCAGCGGATCGCCTCGAGGGACAGCGCCGGCCGGACGCCCGCCTCGTTCTCCGGGGTCTGCTCGCGGCCCCACGCCCACACCGGCGCCCAGAAGTCCTCGACGAAGCCGGCGTCGTAGCCGTTGCCGTTCTGGCTGACGATCGCGGTGATCGCCTCGGGGTCCCGGATCGCGAGCCGCCACCCGACGGGCGCGCCGTAGTCCTGCACGTAGATCGCGTAGCGGGTGACGCCGAGGCCCGCGAGGAGCTCTGCGGTCAGGTCGGCGAGCGCGTCGAAGGAGTAGGCGAACTCGTCGACATCCGGGGCGTCGGAGAGCCCGAAGCCGAGGTGGTCGGGGGCGATCACCCGGTGGTCGCGGGCCAGGCGCGGGATCAGGTCGCGGAACATGAACGAGCTCGTCGGGAAACCGTGCAGCAGCACGATCACCGGGTCGTCCGGCGACCCGGCCTCGCGGTAGAAGAGCTGGTGCCCGCGGACGGAGGCGTAGCGGTGGCGGATCACGTCTAACCTCTCAAGCGACGATGAACGGTTACTCGTCCACAGTGCACCGTGCCAACCGTTCACACAAGGATGAGTGGTTAGGCCGTGCGCTCGTGGTGGCGCGAGGCCTTGACGCGGTTGCCGCACGTCGCCATCGAGCACCAGCGCCGCGTGCCGTTGCGGGAGGTGTCGAAGAAGTGCAGGACGCAGCGGGGATGCGCGCAGTGCCGGATCCGGTCCGGCGCCCGCTCGACGAGGCGCAGGTAGCCCTCGGCGGCGGACCAGGCGGGCAGCCAGGCCGGGCTGTCGGCCTCGACCTCGGTGACCGGGCCGTCCGGCCCGACCGCGCGGCGCAGCCGGCCGTGGCGCAGGACCTCGTTGAGCTCGCGGTGGGCGCCGGCGTCGTCGCGGTCGACCACGCCGGCGAGGGCGGCGCGGGTCCGGCGCAGCGCCGCGAGGGTCTCCTCGTCGGCGGGCCCGTCGAAGCCGTGCCCGGCGAGCCAGGCTCCGAGGCCGTCGACGTCGTCGAGCAGGTCGCGCTCGACCTCGCCGTCGAGCCAGCGCGTGTTGAGCAGGTCGAGGGGCAGGGGCTCGCCGGTCAGGGGGCGGGGATCGACCCGTGACGGCGCGGCGGACATGCCCCGAGCGTAGCCACCCGCCGAGGTCAGCGACCCGCCGCGAGGAGCCCGCCCGACGGGAAGAGGTGGCGTTCGGCGACGAGCGCGAGGAACCGGCGCGCCATCTGCGGGGACTCCGCGACGCCCGCGGGCACCGCCCCGCCGACGTGCGCGTACGCCCGGCCGGCGAGCTGCTCGAGGAGCTCGGTGACCGGCCCCTCGCCCGCGCCGGTCAGCCGGGCGAGCCGCGGGCCGCCGAGGGTCCGCTCGGCGTGCTCGGGGAAGACGCCGGCCAGGAAGAGCGCGCCGTCGCCGATGCGCCGCCACACCCCGGGCTGCTGGTCGGCCGGGACGGCGCCGAGCAGGCGGGCCAGCGCGGGCAGGTCCAGCTCGTCCCACCGCTCGCGGCGGCGCCCCCACTCGTCGCGGCGCCACACGACGCCGGAGGTCAGCCGGGAGTAGGAGGCGAGCAGCTCCGCGAGGTGCAGGCGGTGCTCGGGGTCGTCGGCGAAGGCCGCGAGCACCGGGGCGTCGAAGATCGGCACCCGGGTGCGCGGCGCGGTGCGGTCGGGCGTGTGCAGGCGCCCGACCAGCGCCCGGCTCGTCCGGTGCACCGCCGCGGCGAAGACGAGGAACGGCGAGACGTGGCGGAAGCGCCCGTTCTCGTCGCGCCGCGCGGTGAGGACGGCGTCGGCGACCGCCGGCCGGTCGAGCAGGTCGAGCACGAGCTCCGGGCGGCGACGCAGGGGCGCCACCCGGTCCGGCTCGCCGTCGGCGAGGGCCAGGAGGTCGCGGTCGGTCAGGTGCTCGCCGTAGCGGCGCCCGACGGCCTCGCGCGCGTCCATCCCGTCATCATGCGGCGCGGCGCATGCTCAGGGCGAGACCGATGTCCGCGGCGCCGCGCAGCAGGAAGCCGAGCGCGACCAGGATCGCGATCGTCCCGACGGCGGTGGCCGGCGAGAACAGCAGGATCAGCGCGATGATCAGGCTGAGCACGCCGAGGACGATGTTCCAGATCCGGTGCTCGCTGCCCGAGCCGGCGTGGAGCAGGTCGTTCACGCCCGCGATGATGAACCAGAGGATCAGCCCCCAGGTCAGCACGAGGATGCCGCCGCCGGGCTGGAAGAGCACGAGGATGCCGGCCACGAGCGCCAGGACGCCGAAGGCCGCGAGCCACCCGCGGCCCGCCGACCCGGTCTCCGCGCGCCAGGCGACACCGATCTCCAGGGCCCCCTGGATGATCAGGCCGATCCCCAGGGCGAACGCCACGCCGAGCAGCGCCAGCCCGGGGAAGAACAGCGCGAGCACCCCCACCAGGATCCCGAGGATCCCGGAGGCCAGGATCCAGCCCCACCCGCTGGACGACCGATTCACAACCCCACTCGCCGCGCTGGTCATCGCACGTCCCCTCCCGCCACACCGGTGATCAGGCACATCGAATCGCCGACGGCGCTCCGTGTCGAGAGAACATCCGGAGATCACCCGTGGCGGATGAGTTGGCCCGAGCCTTGCCGCCCGTGTGTGGGCGTGGTGAGGTCCGCGGTCGTGGCCACTGCACTGCTCGATCCCGCCGTCCCCGGCGACGCCCATGCGGCGCAGCGTCTGGCGTCCGATGCGGTGATCTGGCTGGGCACGGTGGCCCCCGACGGGCGGCCGCACACGGTGCCGGTGTGGTTCGCCTGGGACGACCCGAAGGTCACCATCTTCAGCCGCCCCGACACCGCGAAGGTGGCACATCTGCGCCGGCACGACCTCGTCACCGTCGCCCTCGACACCGCCGGCCAGGGCACCGACGTCGTCACCGGCAGCGGGCGCGCGACGCTCTCCGAGTTCGGGAAGGTCGAGAAGGCGCTCGACGCGTTCGGGCGCAAGTACGCGCCGATGCTCGGCGGGCAGCCGCTCGACGCCTGGCTGATGACCTTCTCGCTGCCGATCGTCGTCACGCTCGACCGGTTCGTCGCGTGGCGGAACCTGCCCGACGGCCTCGAGTACCGGTCGCTACCCTCCCGCGGGTGATCAGCCGCCGTACCGCGCTGGTCGGGGCAGGCCTCGCCGTGCTCGCCGGGTGCACGCAGCAGGACGCCCCGGCACCCGCGCCGGTGACGATGTCCGAGCCCCCGATGGCGCTCGCCGGCCTCGAGCAGCGCTCCGGGCGACGGATCCGGCTGCTCGCCCTGGACACCGGCACCGGGCGCGCCGTCGGCCACCGCGCCGACGAGCGGGCGCTGATGTGCTCGACGGCCAAGGTCCTCATCGCCGCCGCGGTGCTCCGGCGCGCCGCCACCGAGCCCGGCCTGCTCGACCGCACGATCCGCTACTCGCGCGCCGACCTCCTCGACTACGCGCCGACCACCGAACGCTTCGTCGACACCGGCATGACCGTCGCCGCCCTCTGCGAGGCCGCGCTCGTCGTCAGCGACAACACCGCCGCCAACCTGCTGAGCGCGCTGCTCGGCGGGCCCGCGGCGACCACCGCCTTCGTCCGCACCCTCGGCGACACCACCACGCGCCTCGACCGCCTCGAGCCCGAGCTGAACGAGACCGCTCCCGGCGACGAGCGCGACACGACCACGCCCGCTGCGATGGTCGCCGACCTGCGGGCGCTGGTGCTCGGGGACGCCCTCGACCCCGCCGGGCGCGACCGGCTCACGGGCTGGATGGTCGGCGCGGTCACCGGCACCGAGCAGATCCGCGCGGGGCTCCCCCGCGACTGGCGCGTCGGCGACAAGACCGGCTCGGGCGCGCAGGGCGAGAACAACGACGTCGCCGTCGCCTGGCCCCCGGGCCGGGCGCCCTGGGTGATCGCCGTGTTCACGACGCCGACGGATCCGGCCAGCACCAACGGCCGCGCGACGATCGCGGACGCGACGCGGATCGCGACCGCGGCCCTGTAGGTCCGGCACGGTAGGAAGTGACCATGGCGAGCACCGACGAGGCACCGCGGAAGCTCCCCGCCGTGCGCTGGCTCTCGCCCACCGAGCTGATCCGCACGGGCGTGACGGTGCTGCTCGGCAGCACGGTCGCGGCCTACGCCGACAAGCGCGACGTCATGGCCGGGACGACGTTCGCGCAGCACCTCGCCGTGTACGACGTCGGCGACGGGGAGGACTTCTGGTTCGACTTCCTCTGCGACACCGGCGACGGCTTCCGCGCGATGGCCACGGTCGCGACGCTGCTCGGCGCCCCCGAGGTGGCCGTCGACGGGGAGGTGCTCCCGCGCGGGCGGGTGCTGCTCATGGGCGGCGACGAGGTGTACCCGGTGGCCGGGACGCTCGCCTACGAGCTGCGCCTCGAGAGCCCGCTGCAGGAGCAGTTCGTCGACGACCCGGACGGCGAGACCCCGACCGTCTACGCGATCCCCGGCAACCACGACTGGTACGACGGCCTGACCGCGTTTCTCCGGGTGTTCTGCCAGGGCCGGCACTTCGCCGGCTGGAACACCGACCAGCGGCGCTCGTACTTCGCGCTGGCGCTGCCCCGGGGCTGGTGGGTCCTCGCGATCGACATCCAGCTCGACACCTACGTCGACGCCACGCAGCTCGAGTGGTTCCGGGACGTCGTGGCGCGGATCCCCGACGGCGACCGGCTCGTGCTGCTCACGGCCACGCCCGCCTGGTACGGCGCGCAGGACGGCGACGACCGCTCGATGGACCGGCTCGCCTTCTTCCTGCGCGAGGTCCTCGGCGGCCGCGACCTGCCGATCCGGCTCGTGCTCACCGGCGACACCCACCACTACGCCGTCTACGAGCTCGACCACCCCGATCACGAGCAGGTCCTCGTCACCGCCGGGCTGGGCGGCGCCTACACCTCGCCGACGCACTTCCTGGCGCCCACGCTGGACGTCACCACCGACCTCGTCGACCCGGGCCCGCAGCGCGCCACCGGGACCCACCGCTACGTCCGCGGCCCGCACACCTTCCCGACGGTGCGCCGCTCGCGCGCCGAGGCGTTCAAGGTGCTGTGGCGCCTGCCGCTGCGCAACGGCCTGCTCCTGCCCCTGCTCGTGCTGCTGCCCGCCCTGGTGATCGTGCCGTGGGTGCTCGGGGTGCCCGCGGTGTCGGTGATCGCGGGCGTGGCCGTCGCCGGCGGCTCGTACGCGTTCGTCGTCCCGCAGCGCGCGGGACGCCTGCGCCGGCTCGGCCTCGGGCTCGCGCTCACCGTCCCGGAGCTGGCCGTGGCGATCGGCGCGACGGTCGTCGCCACCCGGCTCGACGACCCGCTCGCCACCGTGCTCGTCGTGCTGGCCGCCGGGCTGCTGTCGAGTCTCGTGCTCTCGACGTTCCTGCTGCTCGCGGCCCGCGGCGCCAACCGCAACGAGCTCTTCGCCGCCCAGAGCATCGAGGACCACAAGGGCTTCCTGCGGCTGCGGGTCGCCGACGACGGGACGCTGACCGTCTACGCGCTCGGCGTGGAGAAGGTGCCGCGGCGCTGGCGGTGGGCGCCCGGCGCCACGCCCCGCTGGAGGCCGCACACGCCGGTGGACGTGCGTCTGGTCGACGAGCCGATCGTGCTGCGGCCCTGACTCACAGCGCGAGGGTCAGGTGCACGCTGTTCGGGTCCTCCGGGTAGTCGCCGAACGGGGCGCAGGGCACGAACCCATGGCGCGCGTAGAGCCGCTGGGCCGGCGCGAAATGCGCCGACGACCCCGTCTCCAGGCTCAGGCGCCGGTAGCCGCGCCGCCGGGCCTCGGCGACGAGGTGCCGGACGAGCGCCGAGCCCACCCCGAGGCCCTGGTACGCCGACGCGGTGCGCATCGACTTGATCTCGCCGTGCGCCGCGTCGAGCTCGCGCAGGGCACCGAACCCCAGCAGGACGTGGTCGTCCCACACCGTCCAGAACGTGACGTCCGGGGCGCGCAGGGCGTCGAGGTCCAGCGCGTGCTTGCTCTCCGGCGGCGAGGCCGCGCGCATGTCGTCGAGGTGCTCGGCGAGCAGTGTCGCGACCTCGGGACCGGCGAGGTCGTCGACGACGATCGCGACACCGCTCACGGGACGGGGGCGAGCGCGGGCCGCTTCGCGCCGCGGTCGTCGCCGGTGCTGCGGCCCTGCGCGCGGCGCTGCACCCACGGCCAGAGGTGCTCGCGGGCCCAGCGCACGTCCTCGACGCGGCGGTGGCTCCACGTCGTCGGCGCCTCCGCGGGCCATGGCGCGTGCCAGTCGACCTCGGGCGGCAGGCCGAGGACCTCGCTGACCCGCGCGGCGACCCGGGCGTGCCCGCCGGCGTTGAGGTGCAGGCGGTCGTCGGTGCGGGCGCGCATGTCCGACAGCGGCGGCATCACCCACAGGTCGACGAGGTGGGCGCCCCGGCGGTGGGCGATCTCGCGGATGTGGTCGTTCATCGCGGCCAGGCGCTTGCCGATGAGGTTGAGCAGCGGGCTCTCGCGGGTGTCGAACCCCGTGAACACCAGGACGTCCGCGCCGGTCGCCCGCAGCGTCGCCACCGCGCCCTCGAGACGGTCGGCGAGCACGGCGGGGTCGGCGCCGGGGCGCAGCAGGTCGTTGCCCGCCGCGCACAGGCTCACGAGGTCCGGGCCCATGCGGACGGCCTCGGGCACCTGGGTGCGGATGATCGCGTCGAGCAGCAGCCCGCGGACCGCGAGGTTCGCGTACCGGAACCCGGGGTCGCGGCGGGCCATCGACGCGGCGAACCGGTCGGCCCAGCCGCGCTCGATCCCCGTCACCGGATCCGGGTCGCCGACGCCCTCGGTGAAGCTGTCGCCGAGGGCGACGTAGCTGCGCCACGTGCCGCTCACGGCGGCGATTCTGCCCCGCGCGCCGGGCGAGCCGGGAGGGGGCTCCCGGTTACCGGCCGCCCGCGACGTCCAGCACGCTGCCCGTGCAGTAGGACGCCTCGTCGGAGAGCAGCCAGGCGATCGCGGCGGCGACCTCGTCGGCCGTGCCGGCGCGGCCCACCGGCACCATCGGACCGATGCGCGCCACCCGGTCGGGCTGTCCGCCGGTCGCGTGGATCTCCGTGTCGATGATCCCGGGCCGCACGACGTTGACGCGCACGCCCTCGTCGGCGACCTCCTTGGCCAGCCCGAGCCCGAGGGTGTCGGTCGCCGCCTTGGACGCCGCGTAGTCGACGTACTCCCCCGGCGACCCGAGCCGCGACGCCGCCGACGACACGATGACGATCGACCCGCCCGGCCCGCCGTGCGCGGTCGAGAGCCGCCGGACGGCCTCGCGGCAGGTGACGACGGCGCCGACGACGTTGATCGCGAGCATCTCGCCGACGCGCGCGGCCGACATGGCGTCGACGCGGGACTTCGGCGCCACGACCCCGGCGTTGACGACGACCCCGCCGAGCGGGCCCATCGCGTCCGCCGCCGCGAACGCGGCCTCGACGTCGGCCTCGACCGCCACGTCGGCGCGCACGGCGCGGGCCTCGACGCCCTGCTCGCGGGCCGCCGCGACCACCTTCTCCGCGGCGTCGGCGTCGCTGCGGTAGGTCAGGCAGACGTCCCAGCCGGCGGCCGCGGCCCGGGCGACCAGCGCCGCGCCGATGCCCCGGCTCCCGCCGGTGACGAGGAGGACGGCCATCAGACGAGGAACCGCAGCGACGAGTCCCGGCCCGCGGCGCGCGCGGCGCGGTGCTCGGCGAGGTTGGTGTGGTCCGCGAGGCCCCGTCCGTCGGGGCCCTCGCCCATGCCGGCGAGGACGGCTGCCTCGGCGCGCTCGACCTCCTCGGCGCCGGGCAGCGCCGCGCGCACCTGGTCGGACGTGGCGACGGCGAGCCCGTCGTCGTCGCCCAGCACCAGGTCGCCCGGCCGCACCGGCACCCCGCCCAGCGCGACGGGCCCCTCGTCGAGCCCGCGCGGGTCGCGCGCGCTGCCCGAGGCGGGCGTCGAGCCCCGCGCGAACACCGGCAGCCCGAGCCGGCGCAGGCCGGCGACGTCGCGGCAGTACCCGTCGATGACGACCCCGGCCAGCCCCCGGCGGCGGGCCTCGGCGGTGACCAGCTCGCCGGCGACCGCTCGAGCGCCCCGCAGCGTCGTGACGACCAGCACCGAGCCCGGCGCGGCCTGCCCCGCGGCGAGCAGCACCGGGAGGTGGTCGTCGGGGGCGACGACGGTGACCGCGGGGCCGGCCATGCGCACGTCGGGCACCATCGCCCGGATCGCGGGGTCGGGCAGGAGGAAGGTCTTGTCGGCGTCGCACAGCGAGGAGGTCGCGAGGGCGCGCACGCGGCCGAGCTCCTCGGGGGTCAGGGGATCCACGGCACGGATGATCCTCGACGCGGCGCCGTGTGGCGACGATCCTCCGTCCCGTGACATCTCCAGGGACGTCTCCCGTGATCCTCGAGGTCGCCGTCAACGGGGCCACCCCGCGGTCGGTGAACCCGCACGTGCCGCTCACCCCGGCCGAGGTGGCCGACGAGATGCTCGCCTGTGTGGCCCGCGGGGCGAGCATCGCGCACGACCACCACGAGGCGATGTTCGTCCCCGACGGCGTGCACCCGGTGGAGCCCTACGTCGAGGCCTGGTCGCCGGTGCTCGCGCGGTACCCGGACCTGCTGCTCTACGCGACCATGGCCGCCGGGGCCCGCGGCATCCCGATCGAGACGCGCTGGGCGCACCACGAGGAACTGGCCCGCCGCGGCCTCGGGGGCCTGAGCCTCGTCGACCCGGGGTCGGTGAACCTGGGTCTGACCAGCGACGGCGCGATCGCCGAGGCCGCCGCCCCGGGCCCGTACCAGAACAGCCTGGCCGACACCGAGCACATGTTCGCCCGCTGCGCGGCGCACGGCACCGGCCCGTCGATCTCGATCTTCGATCCGAGCTTCCTGCGGGTGGCGCTGACCCTGCACCGCCACGGGCGCGTGCCGCGCGGCGCGATCGTCAAGCTCTACTTCGGCGGCGCGCTGGAGTTCGGGCTGCCGCCGACGACGACCGCCCTCGAGGCCTACCTCGAGATGCTGGAGCCGTCGGGGCTGCCGTGGTCGGTGGCGGTGCTGGGTGGCGACGTCGTCGCGACCGGGCTCGCGGAGACCGCCGTGCGCCGGGGCGGGCACGTGCGGGTCGGGCTGGAGGACTACGCCGGCGACCGCACTCCCACCAACACGGAGCTGGTCGACGAGATCGTGGCGCTGCTCGCGGACCTGGGGCGCCGACCGGCGACGATCGCCGAGACGCGGGGGATCCTCGGGCTGTGAGCTCCCTGGTGGCCCGCCTGCGCGCGGCGGGGTGCGTGTTCGCGGAGGAGGAGGCGGCGCTGCTGGCCGGCGCGCCGGAGTCCGCGGTCGCCCGGCGGGTGGCCGGCGAGCCGCTGGAGCAGGTGCTCGGGTGGGCAGAGTTCGCGGGGCTGCGGGTGGCGGTCGCGCCCGGGGTGTTCGTGCCGCGGCGGCGCAGCGAGCTCCTGGTGGCGGCGGCGCTCCGCGTCCTGGACGGCGGCGAGACCGTCGTCGACGTGTGCTGCGGGACCGGGGCGATCGGGGCGGCGCTGCTGGCGTCGTCCCCGGGGCTCGTGCTGCACGCCGCCGACGTCGACCCCGCAGCCGTGGCGTGCGCGCGCGGCAACCTCCCCGGGGCCGCGGGCGTGCACGCCGGCGACCTGCTCGCCGCCCTGCCCCCATCGCTCGCCGGGCGCGTCGACGTCGTCGTCGCGAGCACGCCGTACGTGCCGAGCGAGGCCGTCGCCGCCATGCCGCCCGAGGCCCGCGAGCACGAGCCGCGCGCGGCGCTCGACGGCGGCGGGGACGGGGTGGACGTCGTGCGGCGGCTGGCGGCCCAGGCCCCGGCGTGGCTGCGGCCGGGCGGTCACCTGCTCGTCGAGTGCGCCGAGCACCAGGGCGAGGCGGCGCGCGCGGCGCTCGCGGCGGCGGGGTTCACGGCGTCGGTGGCCCACGACGACGAGCACGACGCGACCGTCGTCACCGGCGCGCTGTGATCACTCCCCGCGCTCGGCGGCCCGCTTGCGGCGCTTGCCCTCGTGCATGGCCTGGACGCGGGCGACGGGGATCGTGCGGCCCTCCTCGAGGAGCTCGGCGGGCAGCGTCTGGGGCGCCGGGCGGGCGTCGGCGGCGCTCCACGGGTCCGGGCGGTCGGGGGCCGTCGCGACGGTGATCTCGGCGGGCACCACGGTGTCGAGCTCGTCCCACGAGACCGGGAACGACACGGGCAGCCCGGGGCGCACGCGCGGGCTGTAGACCGAGGCGATCGTGGAGCCGCCGGCGCGGGTGGGGTCGACGAACACCTTGCCGCCGCGGTCGGCGCGGATGAACGCGGTGGTCGCGACGTCCGGGTCGAGGCGCTCGGTGCGGACGGCGAGCGCGCGGGTGGCGCCCGCGACGTCCTCGTGGGTCGGGCCCGGCGCGAGCGGGACGAGGATGTGCACGCCCTTGGCGCCGGTGGTCTTCACCACGCCCTGCAGGCCCGCGTCGTCGAGCGCGCGGCGCACGAGGTGCGCGGCGGCCACGACCGCGTCGAACCCGGCGTCCTCCGGCGGGTCGAGGTCGAGCACGAGGTGCTCGGGGACGTCCATCGCGTCCGCCCGCACGAGGGTCGGGTGGTACTCGATGGCCCGCTGGTTGCCGAACCACAGCAGCGTGGGCAGGTCGTCGCACAGCGCGTAGGCGACCTCGCGGTGCGACGTCTCGGCCCAGAACGACACCGTGCGCACGAAGTCCGGCGCGTACTTGGGGACGTTCTTCTGCATGAACGGCTTCTGCCCGCGCAGCGCCCGGACGACCGACAACGGTCGCCCGGCGAGCGCCGGGAGCATCCGCGGGGCCATCCGCTCGAGGTAGTCGACGAGCTCGCGCTTGGTCACCCCCGCGCCGGAGAACAGCTCCTGGTCGAGGTTGGTCAGCGCGACGCCGGCCCGTTCCTCACCCTTGTCCCCACCCGTGTCCCGCCCGCCAGATCCCTTTCCCGCCACGGCGTCACTTTCCTGCTCACGGGCACGTCGGGCAAGGAGGCAGGGGGTCCCGGCGCCTGCTGATCGGGATGAGAGAGTCCCCGCCCGGCAGGCCGCGTCGCCACGGAGCGCATCCGGAGCGTCACCCCCAGGGACCACCCGGAGAGACCACTCGTCCGTGGCGCGGGAACTGCCGTTGAGAGGGAGGCGCCGTGGGTACGGCGGCGAACCGTCGAGAGGAGCACGGTGGGTCGGCACACGTGGATGGAGATCGGGGCCGGGGCGCGGGAGAGCGCCCGAGGCGCACGTCGCCGGATGGGCGGCCGTCTGGCCGCGCTCGTCCTCGGGCTCGTCGCGCTGGCCGGACTCGGCAGCATCGGCGCGGTCGCGATGGCCGTGCCGAAGGCCGCGATGCCCTGTGAGGACAACGTCAAGGCCTGCGCCCGCCTCTCGACGAACGAGGCGTGGCTGTCCGACGGCCAGGGCAACATCATCCGCGGCCCGGTCCGGATGAACCACGGCTCGCCGGGTCACGAGACGCCGCTGGGCTTCTTCTCCGTGCAGCGCAAGGAGGAGGTCCACCTCTCCAAGGAGTACAACAACGCGCGCATGCCGTGGTCGGTGTTCTTCGACGACAACGGCCGCGCGTTCCACGGCGGCGACCCCGCCCGCCAGTCGGCCGGCTGCGTGCGCATGGCCGACCCCGACGCCCAGGCGTTCTTCAACGGCCTGAACGTCTACGACCGGGTGCAGATCGTCCAGTAATGGCCTTCGGCCATGTGAGTGATATGGGTCGTCCTGACGACCCATATCACTCACGTGCGGCGGAGCCGCATCGACCGCAGGCGGTTGAGGGCGGCGGCGATCTCGTGACGGCGCGGGCGGGCGAGATCCTCGGAGCGGCCGTCGAGCAGCGCCTCGAGACCCCGCCGGTCGAGCTCGGCGTCGAGCAGGTCCAGGCCCTCCGCGAGGGTGATCGTGCCGTCGAGGACGTGGTCCCCGAGCAGCGCCAGCGCCCGCCCGATGCCCGCGACCTGCGAGCGGTCGGTGATCTGCTCCACGGCGGAGAGGTCGATGTCGTCCTCGCCGAACGAGAGCTTGTCCGCACCCCGGGCGGTCACGCGGCGCTTGCCCTTGGCCGTCGGGTCGAGCGAGGCCGGATCGACGACGCGCGGCGTCACGGCCGGGAAGCCCGTGTGCTCCACGGTGCGCGACGGCCCGGCCGCCGCGATCTCGTGGGCGCGCGCCGTGACGTCCGACGCCCGGTACGCATCCATCATGATCACGGTGTCGGCGACGCCGAGGTAGTCGCCCGACCCGCCCATGACCAGCACCGTCGACACCCCGTGCTCGGCGTGCAGCGGACGCACGCGCTCCACGAAGGGCACCAGCGGCTCGGTCGCGATCAGCTGCTGCATCCGCGCGTCGCGGATCATCATGTTGGTCGCCGAGGTGTCCTCGTCGATGAGCAGCACGTCCGCGCCCGCCTCCACCGCCTCGACGGTCGAGGCCGCCTGGCTCGTCGACCCCGAGGCGTTCGTGGTCGAGAAGTCGTCGGTCGGCTCGCCGGACGGCAGGTGCGCGACGAACGCCGACACGTCGTCGTGGATCACCGCGCGCCCGTCCTCGGCGCGCAGCTTCACCGCGTCGGGCCGGGTGACCACCTGCTCGCGCCCGTCGCCGGGCACGTGGTCGTAGACGCCGGCCTCGATCGCGCGCAGCAGCGTCGACTTGCCGTGGTACCCGCCGCCGACGATCAGCGTGACCCCCTCGGGCACCCCGAGGCCGGTCACCTCGCCGGCGTGCGGCGTCGGCAGCGTCACCTGGAGCGACGACGGACCGGAGAACGGCGTGGCGCCGTCGAGGGGCCGGTCGTCCACCCCGCTGCGGCGCGGCAGCACGGCTCCGTCGGCGACGAACGCGACCAGCCCGCGCTCGGCCAGGGCGGCGCGCAGCGCGACGGCGTCCTCGACGGTCTCGACGAAGGCCCGCGCGGCCGCCTGGTCCACCGACGACCAGCACAGGGCCTCCCGCGCCGCCGCCGGCAACGTCTCCGCCAGCAGCGTCGCCGCCTCGCGCCCGAGGATGCGGCGCTTGGGTCCCGGGAAGGGGACGCCGACCTCCACGGAGACGACGCCGTCGGAGTCGACGGTGCCCGCGGTGCGGTCGAGCACCTCGGGACCGCCCGCGTCGACGTGCACCGGCGTGCCCCGCAGCGCCCGGCGCAGCCCGCGCAGCAGGAACCCGGCCAGCGCGCGGCGCCGATCGGGGTCCGCGACGAGGTCGGCGGGGATGCCGGCGTCGGACAGCGTCAGCCGCACCCGGCTCGGCGGCGCGAACGGGTCGGCCTGCACGCGCAGCACCTCGAGCTGGACCGCAGTCGATGGGTCGAGCTCCGCTCCGCTACGTCTCCCCCCCACGGACCACGACCCCGACAACGACTTGTAGCGCCCGTAGCTCGCACCGTCGAGCGAGCGGAGGGAGCCGGCCAGATCCGAGCGCGCAGCCATGGTCGGGATGGTGCCCGGCGGAGGCGGCGCTCACGCCCGGGGGAACTTCGCGGCGCCCCCACGCGTCTTCCGTCACACAGGACGCGGAGAGTTGTCCGACTTGTCCCGGACCGCAACGGTCGACCCTTTCACGGGGTGACCCCCCACGACAGAGGAAGCAGCGCTCACGCAATAGTGGAACCGCTCACAACGTCGTGTCCTATCCCCAGAGGAGCGCCGTGATCGTTCTCGGCCTGTCCGGTCTGCCGCACTCGCAGGAGCACCTGCGAGCCACGAACCCCGACATCGCACCGCTCGACGAGCGCATCTGTCAGGGCCTCGACAGCGCGGCCGCCCTGATCGTCGACGGCCGCCTCGTCGCGGCCGCCTCGGAGGAGAGGTTCACCGGCGAGAAGGGCACCGGGTCGCTGCCGGTGCAGGCCATCGCGTCCTGCCTGGCCGACGCCGGGGTCACGCCCGACGACGTCGACCTCATCGCCCACGGCTTCGACTACGAGCGCCACCGCCGCGCCTTCCAGATCGCGGGCGCCCCGTTCGACGAGGTCTACGCGAGCACCACCGTCACCGACGGGCTCACCGAGCTCGGCTGGTCGCGGGTCACCGAACGCTTCCGCCCGGTGCGCCACCACGTCGCGCACGCCGAGTCCGCGCTCGCCCCGAGCGGGTTCGACCGCGCGCTCGTCGTCGTCAGCGACGGCATGGGCGAGGCGGAGTCGCTCTCGATCTTCCGCGCCGAGGGTGACGAGCTCGAGCTGCTGCACACCGTCCCCATCGCCGCGTCGCTCGGCATCCTGTACTCGATCGCGACCCGGTTCCTCGGGTTCCAGTTCAACAACGACGAGTACAAGGTCATGGGCCTCGCGCCCTACGGCGACCCCGAGCGGTTCCGGCCGGTGTTCGAGAAGCTCGCCCGCGCCGACCTCGAGCGCGGCACCGTGGTCGTCGACTGGCCCGCGGGCAGCCTCACCGAGCCCGCCGCGGGCTACCCGCACGCCCGCGCCTTCCTCGCCGAGGCGGCGTTCACCCCGCAGACCCCCGACGGCGACATCCACCGCGACGAGGCGGACTTCGCCGCCGCGCTGCAGGAGCGCCTGACCACCGTGCTCGTCGAGCTCGTCGGCCACTGGCTGGAGCGCACCGGCGAGCGCCACCTCGCGCTGGCGGGCGGCACGTTCCTCAACTGCAAGGCCAACCAGTCGATCGCCGACCTGCCCGGCGTCGACGCGATGTTCGTCCAGCCGGCCTCCGGCGACGACGGCACCGCGCCGGGCGCCGCGTGGCACGTGGCGCGCACCGAGGGCGGCGGGCTCGCGCCCGTCACCGGGCCGTTCGACCCGTACCTCGGCCCGTCCTACACCCCGGACGACGTGCGCGAGGCCCTCGAGGCGCGCCCCGAGCTGACGTGGACCTGGCTCGGCGAGACCGACGAGTACTACGCCCGCGCCGCCGAGGACATCGCCGCCGACCGGATCGTCGCCTGGTTCTCCGGGCGCATGGAGTTCGGGCCGCGCGCCCTGGGGCACCGCTCGATCCTGGCCCGCCCCGACGGCGACCGGATCAAGGAGCGGATCAACGGCGCGGTGAAGTTCCGCGAGGCGTTCCGGCCGTTCGCGCCCGCCGTGCTGGACGAGGACGTCGACCGGCTGTTCGTCACACGCGGATTCGAGCCCGACCGGTACATGCTGTGCACCGCGCAGGTCCGCCCCGAGGCCCGCGCCGTGGTCGACGGGATCGTCCACGCCGACGACTCCGCGCGCATCCAGACGGTGCGCGACGACCTCGCCCCCGGCTTCGCCCGCCTGCTGCGCGAGGTCAAGGCACGCACGGGCTCGGGCGTCGTGGTCAACACGTCGTTCAACGTCAAGGGCCAGCCACTGATCATGGCGCCGGGCACGGCGCTCGACACGTTCGCCGGGATCGCTCTCGACCGCCTCTACATCGAGGGGTACGTCGTGGAGCCCCGGGCGACGACGAAGGACGCATGACCGGAATCCGCCCCCTGCTGCGGGAGGACCTGCCCGCCGTCGCCGCGCTCTACGAGCGCCTCGCCCGCTCCGGCGGGGACACACCGCCGGCGCCCCTGGCCGGCTACCTGGCCCGGACGACGCTGGACGCCGTCTGGGCGGATCCGGAGATCCCGCCGCTGGTCGCCGAGGGGTCCGACGGCACGGTCGTCGGCTTCCTGGGCTCCTACCCGCGCCGGCTGCGCCTCGACGGGCGGGCGCTGCGGGTCGCCTGCTCGGGGCACCTCGTGGCGGACCCGTCGACCCCGGGGATCGGCGCCCTGCTCACGCGGGCCTACCTGCGCGGCCCGCAGGACCTGACGATCACCGACGGCGCCACCGACCTCATGCGGCGGATGTGGCGCCAGCTGCGCGGTCGCGTGCGCACGGCGCCGTCGTTCGCGTGGTACCGCGTGCTGCGCCCGACGTCGACCGTCGCCACGTACCTCGGCAACCGCGGCCGGGCGATCCCGGGCCCGCTGCGCACGGCCGGGGGCGGCGTCGACGCGCTCGTGCGCCGGGTCCCGCGGATCGGCGCGCGGCCCGCGCCGGCGCCCGACCCGGAGCTCATCGGGGAGCCGCTGACCGTCGAGGCCCTGGTCGAGCAGATGGCCGAGGCCCCGCGGCACTGGCGCCTGCACCCGGACTACGACGCGCGCTACCTCACCGCCCTGTTCACCGAGCTCGACACGGTGGCGCCGGTGCGCGGCGAGGTCGTCCGCACGCTCGTGCGCCGGCGCGGGGGCAAGGTGGTCGGCTGGTACGTCGCGTTCGCCCCCGAGGGCGGGATCGTGCAGGTCCAGCAGCTGGCGAGCACCACGCCCGACCCGGGCCCCGTGCTCGACCACCTCGTCGCCGACGCCGACGCCCGCGGCGCGGCCGCCGTGTCCGGGCGGCTCGAGCCCTCGCTCGCCGAGGCCGTCCGGGAACGGCGCTGCCTCGTGCGCCCGGCCGCTTGGGCGCTCGTCGACTCGCAGGACCCCGGCGTGCTCGCGGCCCTCGACGCCGACGACACGCTCCTCACCCGACTCGACGGCGAGTGGTGGATGGGCCACCACGTGCTCTGGCCCCAGGGGGTGCCCGGATGACCGGTCTGACGGTCTACTCGACCTGCCCGCAGTCCAAGGACGTGGCGGCCGCCGACTACCTCGACGCGGTCGCCGCGACGGCGCGCTGGAGCGAGGAGGCCGGCTGCGCCGGGATGCTCGTCTACACCGACAACGGCATCGCCGACCCGTGGCTCGTGTCGCAGACGGCGATCGCCGCGACGACGCGCCTCGCCCCGCTGGTGGCCGTGCAGCCGGTGTACATGCACCCGTACACCGCGGCGTCGATGGTCTCCTCGCTCGCGTACCTGCACGGGCGCTCCGTGCACCTCAACATGCTCGCCGGGGGCTTCAAGAACGACCTCGTCGCGCTGGGCGACCGCACCGAGCACGACGACCGCTACGCGCGCACCGTCGAGTACACCCAGATCCTCACCGCCCTGCTGCGCGGCGAGACCGTCACCCGCGACGGGCGCTGGCACCAGGTGGAGAACCTGCGCCTCGCCCCGCCCCTGCCGACCGAGCTCATGCCCGAGGTCCTGATCTCCGGCTCCTCCCCCGCCGGCCGCGCGGCGGCCGAGGAGATCGGGGCGACGCCGATCCGCTACCCCGAGCCGCTCGGGGCGGGCACCGACACCGACGCCCCCACCGGCGGCGGGGTGCGGATGGGGATCATCGCCCGCGACGACGCCGACGAGGCGTGGCGCGTGGCCCACGAGCGCTTCCCGGCCGACCGCGCGGGCCAGGTCGCCCACGCGATGGCGATGCGGGTCTCCGACTCGCACTGGCACCACCAGCTCGCCGCCGCCGCGAAGGCGCCGACGCCGCCGGCCGAGCTCGACGCCGAACCGGACCCGTACTGGCTCGGCCCGTTCGAGAACTACCAGTCGTTCTGCCCCTACCTGGTCGGCTCGCACGACCGGGTCGCGGCCGAGGTCGCCCGCTACGTCGAGCGCGGGACCGACGTGTTCGTGCTGGACATCCCGCCCGCGGCCGAGGACCTCGGCCACGCCGGCGAGGTGTTCGCCCGGGCCGGCGCGGCGGTGGGGGCATGACCCACCTCCAGGACCTGCTCGCCACGTCCGCCGAGAAGCACGCCGACCGGACCGCACTCGTCGGCACCGACGTGACGATGACCTACGCCGAGCTCGACGGGGCGGTCAACCGGGTCGCGCACGTGCTGCTCGAGCACGGCCTCACCCCGGGTGCGCGCGTGTGCGTGCTCGCCGAGAAGGCGCCGTGGACGATCGCGGCACTGATCGGGACGCTGCGCGCGGGCGGCGCCTACGTGCCCGTCGACCCGGCCGGGCCGGCGTCGCGGGTGGCGCGGATCGTCGGCGCGGCGGAGCCCGAGATCGTGCTCGTCGACACCGCATCGCGCGCGCTGCTCGACGAGGTGCTCGCCGAGCTGCCCGGTCCGCTGCCCCTGGTCGGGGCGATCGACAGCCAGGAGGGGCTCGCGTTCACCCGCGACGACCTCCTGACGGCGTCGAGTGCGGACCCGGGCGTGGCGGCGACCGACCTCGCCCACCTGCTGTTCACGTCCGGCTCCACCGGGGTGCCGAAGGGCGTGATGATCACCCACGACACGGTCCTCGCGTTCGTCGACTGGGGTCTGCGCCACTTCGGGACCCGCGCGGGCGACCGGGTCTCCGGGCACCCGCCGCTGCACTTCGACCTGTCGACCTTCGACATCTACGCGACGCTCGCCGCGGGCGCCGAGCTGCACCTCGTGCCGGCCTCGCTGGGCGTCGACCCGCGGGCGACGGCGGCGTTCATCCGCGACCGGGCGCTCACCCAGTGGTTCTCGGTGCCGAGCGTGCTGACCTACCTGGCGCGGTTCGACGTCGTCGCCCAGGACGACTTCCCGGCGCTCGAGCGGCTGCTGTGGTGCGGAGAGGTGCTGCCGACGCCGATCCTCGCGCACTGGATGCGCCGGCTGCCCCACGTCCGGTTCACCAACCTCTACGGGCCGACCGAGGCGACGATCGCGTCGTCGTGGTTCGACGTGCCCGAGGTCCCGCCCGACGAGACCGTGCCGGTGCCGATCGGGGTGGCGTGCGACGGCGAGGAGCTGCGCATCCTCGATGACGCGATGACCCCGGTGCCCACGGGCGAGATCGGCGACCTGTGGATCGGCGGGGCGGGCCTGTCCCCGGGCTACTGGCGCGACCCGGAGAAGACCGTCGCCGCGTTCGTCCCCGACCCGGTCTCGGGCGAGCGGCTCTACCGCACCGGTGACCTCGCCCGCGCCGACGGCGACGGCGTCGTGCACTTCCTGGGCCGCGCGGACTCCCAGGTCAAGAGCCGCGGCTACCGCATCGAGCTGGGCGAGATCGAGGCCGCGCTCGCGACGGTGCCGGGCATCCGCGAGGTCGCCGTGGTCGGCGTCGAGACCGGCGGGTTCGAGGGCACGACGATCTGCTGCGCGTACTCGGTGGCCGAGGGCCACGTGCTGCCCGCCACGGACGTGCGACGGCGGCTGACCGAGCTGGTACCGAAGTACATGGTGCCGGCGCGGTGGGCGGAGCTCGACGACCTGCCCCACAACGTGAACGGCAAGATCGACCGCCCGGCGCTGCGGGAGCGTTTCGCCCCCGCGGACGCCACGACAGGAGGACGCTGAGCATGCCCGACGCCACCACCGGGCCCCTGACCGAGCGGCTGACCGACCTGGTCCGCGACCGGCTCGGGGTCGAGGTGCCCAGCGCCGACACCGACCTGGTCGCCGAGGGCCTGCTCGACTCGCTCGCCCTGGTGACGCTGATCGTCGGCCTGGAGGACACCTTCGGGTGCCAGCTGCCGCTCGACGACTTCGACATCGACCGCTTCCGCAGCATCGACGCGATGGCCGCGTTCCTCACCGAGGTCGGGGTCACCGCGTGAGCGCACCCGCCACCGGTCTCGACGACGTCGACGGCCACCTCGCCGCGGTGGTCGAGCACCTCGCGGCACCGCCGTCCGACCGCGACCCGCTGCTGTGGGCCGCGCACGAGGCGGCGCTCTGCGCCCGCGCGCTGCTGGCAATGCGCGCGGGCGCGGGGGACGCGGACTGGGCCTCGGTGCTCGCGTCGGCCCGGGCCTCGATGGCCGCGGTGTCCTACGCGCGGCGCGAGGCGGGCTAGAGAGCGCTGACGGGGAGGCCGTGCGCCTCGCCGACGGCGGCGCTGTAGAGCGCGCCCGCGTGGGTCGCGAGACCATCGGCGAGCCCGGCGTCGGCGGCCACGGCGTCGCGCCAGCCGCGGTCGGCGAGCGCGAGCGTGAACGGCAGCGTCGCGTGGGTCAGCGCGTGGGTGGAGGTGTTCGGCACCGCGCCGGGCATGTTCGCCACGCAGTAGAAGAGCGTGTCGTGGACCGGGAACGTCGGGTCGGAGTGCGTCGTCGGGTGCGAGGACGCGAAGCAGCCGCCCTGGTCGATGGCGATGTCGACGAGCACGGCGCCCGGCTTCATGCGGGCGACGAGGGCGTCGGGCACCAGCGTCGGGGCCTTGGCACCCGGCATGAGGACGGCGCCGACGACGAGGTCGGCGTCGAGCACGGCGCGCTCGAGGTTGTCGACGCTCGAGTACATCGTCTGCACGCGGCCGGCGTAGCGGGCGTCGAGGGCGCGCAACGTGTCGAGGTTGGTGTCCAGCACGGTGACGCGGGCGTGCATGCCGACCGCCATCTGGACCGCGCTCGCGCCGGAGACGCCGCCGCCGATGACGACGACGTGGCCCGCGGGCGCACCGGGGACGCCGCCGAGCAGCAGGCCGCGGCCGGCGTTCGAGCGCATGAGGTGGTACGCGCCGACCTGCGGGGCGAGGCGGCCCGCGACCTCGCTCATCGGGGCGAGCAGGGGCAGCGCGCCGTTCCGGGTGACGGTCTCGTAGGCGATCGCCGTGGTGCCGGCGTCGAGGAGGGCCTCGGTGCACGCGCGGGAGGCGGCGAGGTGGAGGTAGGTGAAGAGCGTCAGGTCCTCCCGGAGGCGGTGGTACTCCGAGGCGACCGGCTCCTTGACCTTGACGACCATGTCGGCGTCGCCCCACACGGCGTCGGCGTCGGCGAGGATGCGGGCGCCGGCCTCCTTGTACTCGTCGTCGCCGAACGCGGAGCCCAGGCCCGCGCCCTGCTCGACGGTCACGTCGTGGCCGTGGGCGACGAGCTCGCGCACGCCGCCGGGCGTCAGGGCCACCCGGAACTCGTTGTCCTTGACCTCGGCGGGCACCGCGACCTTCATCGTCCATCTCCGTCCGTCGGCGTCTCCCCTCCAGCGTGAAGTTCCTGCGCCATGATTGGTACATCGCTGCAGATGATTCTGTAGATTCGCGTTGTGCGTGAAGGATCGGACGACGTGCCGCGTCCGGCGGTTCTGTCGCCGAACGATGTGCGGGCGCTCGACGAGGTCGACCGCGCCCTGCTGGCCCACCTCGTCGCCGACGCCCGCATCACCAACGCCGCGCTCGCCGAGGCCGTCGGCGTCGCCCCGTCGACGTGCCTCGCGCGCGTGCGGTCGCTGCGCGAGCGCGGGGTCATCCGCGGGTACCACGCCGACGTCGATCCCGCGGCGGTCGGGCTGCCCCTGCAGGCGATGATCTCGGTGCGGCTGCAGAGCGACGCGCGCGACCGGCTCGGCGAGTTCACGGGGCTGGTGCGGCGCCTGCCGGAGGTCCGCGACGTGTACTTCGTCGCCGGCGAGGACGACTACCTGCTGCACGTGGCGACGGCGGGCACCGGCGCGCTGCGCGACCTCGTCGCCCGGCTCAACGCCCACCGCGACGTGGCGGGCACCGTCACCAGCCTGATCTTCGACCACCTCCGGCCCGTCCCCGTGCCCGGCTCGTAGGCTGCCGACCGTGATCGTCGGCCTGACCTTCGTGGTCCTCGCGCTCGCCCTCGCGTGGGCGCTGTGGTGCGTGGTCTCCGCGGTGATCGGGCAGGCCCCGACCTTCGGCCACCGCATCGGGCTGCTGGTGCTCGAGGGCATCGCGCTGGTCGTCGCGCTCGTGATCGTCGTCGGGCTGGTCGTCGAGGGCGGGCGCACCACCGGCGCCGTCGTCGAGATCGTCGGGTACCTGATCGCGATGCTGGCGGTCCTGCCGATCGGGGCCGCGCTGGCCCACGGCGAGCGGACCCGGTACGGCTCGGTCGTGCTGGCGGTCGCGGGCGTCACGCTCGCGGTGCTGTTGCTGCGCACGGGCCAGGTGTGGGCGGTGACCGGTGCCCGCTGAGCGTCTCTCGTCGGGTCCCGGCCGCGTCCTGCTGGTCGTGTACGTGGTCTTCGCGATCTCGGCGGGCGCCCGGGCGATCTACCAGATCGCGGTGCAGTTCGAGCGCGCGCCGGAGGCCTACCTGCTCTCGGCGTTCGCGGCGGCGGTGTACCTGGTCGCCGCGGTCGCGCTGGGCCGCGGGGCGCGGCGGGTGGCGCTCGTGGCGGTGGTGATCGAGCTGGTCGGCGTGCTGGCGATCGGGACGCTGTCGCTGCTGCGCCCGCAGGACTTCCCGGACCCGACGGTGTGGTCGGACTTCGGCATCGGCTACGGCTTCGTCCCCGTGGTCCTCCCGGTCCTGGGCCTGCTGTGGATCCGCCGCGTCTCACGTGCGTGATCTTCTGAGCTATAGCTCAGAAGATCACGCACGGAGGGAGGCGAGCAGGGCGCCCGTGACGACGTCGGGGCGCTCGAGGTTGGGGTAGTGCCCGGCGCCCGGGACCTCGACGACGCGGTCGGCGACCTCGCGGGCCATGCGCTGGTGGTCGGGGCTGTCGAGCAGGCCGACGATCGCGAGCACCGGGAGGGTCAGCTCCCGCGCGCGGGCTGCGGCGTCGGCGACCGGCGTGGGCAGGACGGGCATGCCGTCGGGGACGTGGTGGTCGAGCGTGTCGTCGGTCATGCGCCGGACGTGCGCGAGGACGTCCGGCGCGACGTCGTCGAACGACCGGCCCACCCCGAAGCCCAGCTCGAGGAAGGTCTCGGTCCAGCGCGCGCGGTCGCGGGCCTGCTCCGCCGCCGCCCAGCGGGCGAGGAGGTCGAGCGTCGCCGGGTCGCGGAACTCCGCCCCGCCCGCGCCGGCGCCGCTGACCACGAGCTGCGCCACCAGCTCGGGCGCCTCGAGCGCCAGGTCCACGGCGACGGTGGCACCGAGGGAGATGCCGGCGACGGTGACCGGCGCGAGGTCGAGGTCGCGGACGAGCGCGGCGACGTCGTCGACGTGGCGGAACGGCGCGGTCGGGGTCTCGGAGGCGCCGTGGCCGCGCAGGTCGGGCGCGACGACCCGGTGGGTCCGCGACAGCTCGGGGATCTGGGGCTCCCAGAGGCGGTGGTCCAGCGCGCCGCCGTGCAGGAGGAGGACGGGCGGGCCGGAGCCCTGGTCGACGTGGGCGAGCATGACACCCAAGGTGTCATGTCGTCGCCGATATGACAACATGGGTGTCATGAGCGATCCCGGTCTGCGCCTCGCCGCGGTGTTCGACGTCCTCGGACCGCTCTACCGCCGGGGCGTGCGGACGGTGGAGCAGGAGGGCGGCATGCCGGTCGGCGTCCGCGCGGTGCTCGACGCGCTGGCCGGGTGTGGGGCGACGACCGTGCCGGCACTCGGGCGCACCCTGGCGCTCTCCCGGCAGTTCGTGCAGCGCTCGGTCGACGACGCCGCCGGGCGCGGGTGGGTGCGCACGCGCGAGAACCCGGCGCACCGCCGGTCGGTGCTCGTCGAGCTCACGGCCGACGGCGCGCAGGTGCTGGCCGACGTCCGGGACGGCGAGCGCCGGGAGCTCGCCGCGCTGGAGCAGTCGCTCGACCTGCACCCCGACGACCTCGACGCCTGCCTGCGCGTCCTGCGCGCCCTGTCGACCCGCCTCACCGACCACCCCACGTGAGTGAAATTCCCGGCTATCGCCGGGAATTTCACTCACGTACGCCGATCAGCCCAGTCCGGTCCCCTCGACGCCGCGGCGCCAGTAGCCGTCGAGGTCGACGGCGGCGGTCGGCAGGAGCGCGCGCAGGCGCCGCCGCACCGGGCGGAGCGCCCCGGCCTCGGCGCCCATCCACGCGAACCCCTCCCCTGCCGGCGGGGTGAACGCGGCGACGGCATCGTCGAGCAGGGTCGTCGTGCCCGGCGCGGCGCCGTCCCGGTGGCACCACTGCACCGTGACGTGCGGCGGGACGTCGCCGAGGTAGGCCTCCTCGGCGGCGTCGGCGACCTCGGCGACGACGTGCACGGGCACCGTCGGCAGCTGGTCGATCCACCGGGCGAGCGCCGGGAGCGCGGTCTCGTCGCCGCCGAGCAGGTACCAGTCGCGGGTCTCGACGGCGAGGCTCGAGCGCGGGCCGTGCAGCCACAGCGCGCCGCGCGGGTCCTCGGCCCACGTCCCGGCGAGCCCGCCGCCGTGGCGCACGAGGTCGATCTCGACGACGCCGGCGGCCGGGTCGTGGCGGCGCAGCGTGTACTCGCGGTAGGGCCGCGGGAGCCCCGCCGGCGGCACGACGAGCCCGCGGGCGTTCAGCTCGGGCTCCGGCGGCTCCTCGCCGGGCGCGGGCGGGAAGAAGACCCTGGCGTGGTCGGTGGGGCCGGCGACGGGCAGGTCCTGCAGGTCGCCGGCGAGGCGGACCCGGCGCATCCGCGGCGTCAGGTCCCGGGCCTCGACGACCTCCACCCGGCGCGGGCGCGACGCCTCGGGGGTGTGCTCGACGTGCGAGACGATCGGGGCGTCGCGGACCACCATGCGCCCACGCTAGCGACGCACCCGGTAGCGCAGGTGCACCGCGCCCCGCGCGAAGCGGCGCTCGCCGACCAGCTCCAGGTCGAGGCGCACCCCGTCGGGCAGGAACCGGGTGCCGCCGCCGACCACGACCGGCATGACCACCGGCGCGACCTCGTCGACCAGCCCCGCCGCGAGCGCTGCGGACGCCAGACCGGGGCCGTCGACGGTGAGGTCGCCGGACTCCTTGAGCGCCCGCACGGCGTCGGCGTCGAACGCCCGCTCGATGCGGGTGCGCGCGCTCGACACCTCGTCCAGCGTCCGCGAGTAGACGATCTTGTCGGCGGCCTGCCAGGTCTTGGCGAACTCCGCGACCTCCGCCGGCTCACCGGGCAGGGCGTCCGCGGTCTCCCAGAAGACCATCGTCTCGTACATCCGCCGCCCGTAGAGGTAGGTGCCGACGTCGCGGCCGAACTCCTCCATGGCGCGGTGCAGTTCGGGGTCCTCCTCGATCCCCCAGCCGAAGGCGCCGTCGGCGTCGGCCGTGTACCCGTCGAGCGAGGTCAGCATCGAGTAGATCAGGCGGCCCATGGCGTCCTCCGGTTGCGTTCTGCAAGTGGTTCGGACGATAGCGGATCGTGCTAGGACTCGGGAATGCTCGACGACCTCATCGCCGCGGTCGGCGCCGACCACGTCGTCGCGGGTGACGACCCCTCGGTCGCGGACCTGTGCGCCGACGAGGCCCTCGGCGTCCCGGCGGGCACGCCGTCGTACGTGGTGTGGCCGGGCGACCGGGACGAGGTGGCCGCCGTCGTGCGCGCCGCCCGCGCCGCCGGGGTCTCGCTGACGGCACGCGGCGCCGGCACGGGCCTGTCCGGCGCCGCGACCCCCGACGACGGCGCCGTGCTCGTCGCGTTCGCACGCATGGACCGAATCCTCGAGATCGACCCGGTGGACGCCGTCGCAGTGGTCCAGCCCGGGGTGAGCCTCGCGGACCTCGACGCCGCCGCCGGCGAGCACGGGCTGACCTACCCCGTGCACCCCGGCGAGACGACGGCGTCGCTGGGCGGCACGGTCGCCACCAACGCCGGGGGCATGCGCGCGGTCCGCTACGGCGTCACGCGCTCGCACGTGCTCGGGCTCGAGGCGGTGCTCGCGGACGGGGCGGTGGTGCGCACCGGCGGGAAGCTCGTGAAGGTCTCGTCCGGCTACGACCTCACCCAGCTCCTCGTGGGCTCGGAGGGCACGCTCGCGCTGGTCACCGAGGTGACCGTCCGGCTGCACCCGCGCCTGCCCGTGCGCCGGACGGTGCTCGCCCCCTTCCCCGACGCGGACGCCCTGATCGCCGCCGTCGGGCGGGTGGTCTCCTCGGGTCTCGAGCCGGCGGTGTGCGAGTACCTCGACGGGCCGACGATGCGCGCGGTGTGCGCGGCCGCCGACCTGTCGCTGGGCCTGCCCGAGGACCTCGTCGACGCCGACCACCTGCTCGTCGAGCTCGCCGGACGGCGTCAGGAGCGGGTGGACGAGGACGCCGAGGAGCTCGCCGACGTCCTGGGCGCCGCCGGCGCCCGCGACGTGTTCGACCTGCCGACGGGCTCGGCGCGGCGGCTGGTCGAGGCGCGGGAGAAGGCGTTCTGGGCGGTCAAGGCCGCGGGCGCCGACGAGATCGTCGACCTGGTGGTGCCCCGCTCGTCGATGGCGGCGTTCCTGTCCCGGGCGCGCGCGGCGGGAGACGCGCACGGCTCGCGGGTGCTCGGCTGCGGGCACGCGGGCGACGGCAACGTGCACCTCGCGGTGTTCCAGCCCGACCCCGGGCTCCTCGAGAAGACCCTGCACGACGTCTTCGCCGCCGGGACCGCGCTCGGCGGGGCGGTGTCGGGCGAGCACGGGGTGGGGCGCGCGAAGGCGCACGCGCTCGCGGAGTTCGGCGACCCCGTCGGCCTCGACGTCGTGCGGCGCCTGCGCGCGGCGCTCGACCCGGACGGCGTGCTGAACCCGGGGTGCGCGTTGCGCTGAGGTCGTCGCTCGACCGACACTCGTGAGCGTGCGCAACGATCCCGACGTCGTCGTCATCGGGGCCGGGTTCGCCGGGCTCTACATGATCCACCGCCTGCGCGAGCTCGGGATCTCCGTGCACGGGCTCGAGGCGGCCGACGGCGTCGGCGGCACCTGGTACTGGAACCGGTACCCGGGCGCGCGGTGCGACTCGGAGAGCTACTACTACTGCTACGCGTTCTCCCGCGAGCTCGAGCAGGAGTGGGACTGGTCGGAGCGCTACCCCGGGCAGGCGGAGATCCTCTCCTACCTCGAGCACGTCGCCGACCGCTTCGACCTGCGGCGATCCGTCTCGTTCTCCACCACGGTCGTCTCCGCGGCCCACGACGGCGACCGCTGGGTGATCGACACCGAGGGCGGCGCGCGGTGGACCTGCCGCTGGCTCGTCACCGCGGTCGGCTGCCTGTCGTCGGCGAACGTGCCCGACATCCCGGGGCTGGAGTCGTTCGCCGGCGAGTGGCACCACACCGGGCAGTGGCCGCACGAGGGCGTCGACGTCACCGGCCGGCGGGTCGGGGTCGTCGGCACCGGGTCCACCGGCATCCAGGCGATCCCCGTGCTCGCCGCGTCGGCCGGCGAGCTCACCGTCTTCCAGCGCACCGCCAACTTCAGCATCCCGGCCCGCAACGCCCCGCTCTCCGACGACGAGGCGGCGGGCTACAAGGCCGACTACGCGGCGATCCGCGCGGTCCAGCAGGCGTCCACCAACGGGCACCCGTTCGTCGTCAGCGACGTCGACACCCTCGCGCTGTCCGACGACGAGCGCCGCGAGCTCTTCGAGCGCGCCTGGGAGCGCGGCGGCCTGCGGTTCCGGGCGGCGGTGCGCGACGTGCTCGCCGACCCCGCCGTCAACGAGAAGGCCTCGGACTTCCTGCGCTCGAAGATCCGGTCGACCGTCGAGGACCCCGACGTCGCCGAGACGCTGACCCCGCGCGACCACCCGTTCGCCACCAAGCGCCCGCCCATCGACACCGACTACTTCGAGACCTACAACCGCGAGAACGTGACCCTCGTCGACGTGCGCGCGGACCCGATCGCCGAGATCACGCCGGACGGGGTGCGGCTGGCCTCGGGCGCCGAGCACCCGCTCGACGTGCTCGTGTTCGCGACCGGCTTCGACGCGCTGTCGGGCCCGCTGCTGCGCCTGGGCCTGCGCGGCACCGGCGGCGTCGCGCTCGCCGACGCCTGGGCCGAGGGCGCGGCGACCTACCTGGGGCTCGGCGTCGCCGGCTTCCCGAACCTCTTCACGATCACGGGCCCGGGCAGCCCCTCGGTGCTGACCAACATGCCGACCTCGATCGAGCAGCACGTCGACTGGATCGCCGACCTCGTCGCGCACCTGCGGGCCCACGACCTCGACGCCGAGCCGACGCCCGAGGCGCAGGCCCGGTGGGCCGACCACGTCCGCGAGGCGGCCGACGCGACGCTGCTGCCGCAGGCGGCGAGCTCCTGGTACCTCGGCGCGAACGTGCCGGGCAAGCCGCGCGTGTTCCTGCCCTACGCCGGCGGGTTCGCGCGCTACCGGGAGATGTGCGACGCCGAGGCGGCGGCGGGCTACCCGGGGTTCGCGCTGCGGGCGCGGCGCGAGGTGGCGTAGGGGCCGACGTCGAATCGGCGGACCCGCGTTCGTCGTCGTGTCGAAGGCCCATCACCGAGGGAGAGCTGCCGCCATGACGCCCACGCCCCGCCGCCTGTTCGAGCTCCTCGAGCCGATCTGCCTGGTCACCTTCTTCGCCGACGAGTGCCACGAGGAGCTGGCCGCGCTCGGCCACCGCACCTACTGGGACGGCTACTTCGCCAGCCGTGCCGCACCCCTGGGACGGGTGCCGGCGGCGGTGGTGCACGCGGCGTTCTACAGCTTCGCCGACGGGGAGGCCGCGCGGCACATCCCGAGCGCGTGGGAGACGATCCCGCCCGAGGCGTCGCTGGCCGCGCGGGAGCGGGGCAGCGCGGCGTCGCTGCGGCGGCTGCTCGGTGACGAGCTCGCCGGATCGCCGGGCCTCGTGCGCGCCGCCGACCTCGCCGTCCGGGCGGCGCAGGGCGCGCCCGTCGAGGGCCGCGTGAACTTCGCCGGGATGCGCGCCCTGCCGGTGCCGAGCGACCCGGTGGCGCGGCTGTGGCACGCCGCCACGATGCTGCGCGAGCACCGCGGCGACGGGCACATCGCCGCCCTGCTCGGCGAGCGCATCGGGGGCACCGAGGCGCACGTGCTGTCGGCGGTGGCGATGGGGATCGCGCCGCCGGAGTCGTTCGGGCGGATCCACCACCTGCCGAGGGCGCGTCTGGCCGCGGTCATGGCGGGCCTGCGCGAGCGCGGCATCATCGACGCCGAGGGCCGGTTCACCGAGGCGGGCCGCGCGACCCGGGAACGCATCGAGGACCGGACCGACGAGCTCGCCGCCGCGCCGTACGAGGCGCTCTCCCCCGCCGAGCGGGACGAGCTGGTCGCCGCGCTCGAACCCCTCACCGCGGCCCTGGTGGCCGGGGGCATCCCGATGCCGACCCGCTGACGGGTGCCTCAGGCCGTCTGCAGGGCCGGGCGGTCGGGGTGGTCGGCGCGGACGACGAGGTCGGCGACGCTCTCCGGGTCGACCTCGTCGGCGTAGCGCGCGTAGGCCGGCAGGGTCCAGGCCTCGTCGGCGGGCGTGCGGCGCTGCAGCACGGTCTCGGACAGGGCGAGGTGCACCGCGAGCTCCGCCGGCAGGCCGCGCCCGAGCAGCAGCGGCCCGTCGACGACCACGACCCCGGACGGCGCCACGGTCACCCGCTGCGCCCGGGCCGCCCGGTCCACCTCGACGTCCCAGAGCCGCGGCAGCACCTGCCCGGTGCCGCCGTGACCCAGCGGGGCGAGGACCTCGCGCACCAGCGCGCCGCCGTCGAGCCAGTCGTCGTAGAACGAGTCCGGGTCGGTGCGCCCGCGCTCGAGGCGCACCGACGCCGGGCGCAGGAAGTCCCACGCCGACACCCGCACGACGGGCCGCGAGCGCACCCGCAGCGGGTCGACGAGCGCGTCGGCGAGCACCTCCGGGCGGGCCGGCGGCGCACCGTCGACCAGCACCCGGACGTGTCCCGGCCCGGCGCGCTCGACCGCCGCGACGATCTCGGCGGCGAGGGCCTCGGGGGTCAGGGGACGGATGGGCATCCGGCCCAGAATCTCAGGTCTTCTGACGCTCCGAGCGCGCCGCGTCCTGGATCGCGTCCTGGCCCGCGTCGTCCTCGGACGCGAAGTCGGCCTCGTCGGCCTCCGGCGGCCGCGGGTGCATCATCAGCAGCGCGATCATGGAGACCACCGCGCAGAGGATGATGTAGATCGAGATCCAGGTGGTCGAGCCCGTCCCGGCGAGGATCGCGGTCGCGATCAGCGGGGCCGGCCCGCCCGCGGTGATCGAGGCGAGCTGGTAGCCCAGGCCCGCGCCGGTGTAGCGGATGCCGGTGCCGAAGCTCTCGGAGATCAGCGCCGCCTGCGGCCCGTACATCATGTCGTGGAAAATCAGGCCGAGGATGATCCCCAGCAGGATCAGCCCGCCGACCGCCGTGTTCAGCAGGGCGAAGTACGGGAACGCGTAGAGGCCCGTGAGCACCACGCCGACGCCGTAGACGAGCCGCCGGCCCAGCACGTCGGAGAGCCACCCGAAGAACGGGACGCTGACGATGCCGATGCAGGCCGCGATGATGAGGTAGAGCAGCAGGTCGCTGCGTTCGAGGTCGAGCTGCTGGGTGCCGTAGGCCAGCACGAACGACGTGAAGATGTAGAACGGGGCCTGCTCGGCGGTGCGGACGAACATCGCCTTGAGCACGTCGCGCCACTGGGTGCGCAGGGTCTCGGCCAGCGGCAGCTTCGCGACCTTGCCGGACGTCTTGATCTGCGCGAACGCGGGCGACTCGAGCACCGAGAGCCGCACCCACAGGCCGATCGCGATGAGCACGATGCTGGCGATGAACGGGACGCGCCAGCCCCACGCGAGGAACTCGGGGCCGGAGAACTGCCAGACCACGAACGTGCCGAGCGCGAGGCCGATCGGGACGCCGGCCTGCGGCCACGCCGCCATGAGCCCGCGCTGGCGCCGGTGGCCCCACTCCATCGACATGAGCACCGAGCCGCCCCACTCCCCGCCGACGCCGATGCCCTGCAGGATGCGCAGCAGCGTCAGCAGGACCGGGGCGAGCACGCCGATCGAGTCGTAGGTGGGCAGGCAGCCGATGAGGACCGTCGCCCCGCCCATGAGCAGCAGCGTCGCGACCAGGCTGTACTTGCGCCCGATGCGGTCGCCGTAGTGGCCGAAGATCGCCGCCCCGACGGGGCGGGCCGCGAACCCGACGAACTGGGTCGAGAACGCCAGCAGCACGCCGCCGGCCGCCGAGTCGGCGAAGAACAGCGGGCCGAAGACGAGGGCGGCCGCCGTGTTGTAGAGGAAGAAGTCGTACCACTCGATGGTCGTACCGACGGTGCTGGCGACGACGGCCCGGCGCTTGAGCGCCCGACGGTCGGCTCCGGCGGGAAGTGTGCTCATGCCGGACTATGTTCGCCATCACACTCACACAGGGCAATAGCTCCGGCGCTGCGAGTGACTATGCCATTCGGACTAACCCGATCAGATCACCGAGAAGCGGTCGGTCAGCGGCTCGCCGTCACCCCGGGAGATGACGCAGCTGACCTCGCGACCACCGCGTGTCGCCCCGGCCGACCCCGGGTCGGCGAACGCCGCCTGGCTCGGCACCACGGCCGTCATCCGCAGGTCGTCGCGGTCGACGCCGCCCGACGCCGGGACGAGCAGGTCGGAGTCGACGTACATCGCGCAGTAGGCGCGCCCGAAGTCGGCCAGGGCGGCCTCGCCGGGGTACGAGACCGCGCGGCCCTCGCCGATCGGGGCCGTCGAGGCGACGACCTCGACGTCGTGGGGCGTGCCGCACTGGGCGTCGGCGTCGGCACCGAAACGACCGCCGCTCGCCAGCTCGCCGCGGGCGCACTGGCCCTCGAAGAGCGTGTACTCCGCGAGGTCCCCGCCGGGCCCGAACGTCAGCACGTCGGGCTCGGCGGTGAACGGGCGCCAGCCGCCCATCAGGGCGCCGGCGAGCAGCACCACGAGGACGGCGCCGACGGCCCCGGCGGCGAGCGCCACGCGCGGCGGCACGGCCGGGACCCGGGTCCTCACGGCGCTGTCCCCATGCTGCTCAGTTCTCCTGCTCCACGCGCATGGCCTGCTCCTCGACGGTGCCCGGCTCGTTGTCGATGGCCGCGACCTCGCCGATCGCGTCGTCGGCGGGCAGACCGGTCGCCTCGGCGCTACCGGCCGCCGACGACACCCCCAGCTCGACCTCGCGCTCCTCGTCGGCCAGGCGCTCGCCCTCGGTGACGCCGTCGGCACCGTCGGGGTCGAGCACGACCGCGCCGCCCACGCCGTCGACGGCGTTCTCCGGGTCGTCGACCGACTCGTCGAGCTCGTCGATCGGCGTGTCCGCGAGCGGCCGGTCCGGGGGCTGCTCGGCCTCGGTCTCCGGCTCCTCCTGCGGCAGGCGGTAGTCGATGCTGGGCGACTCGGTCTCCCACTCCTGGGTGCCGCCGAGCCGGACGTCCCGGCTGTAGCCCTCGGGGGCGTCCATGCCGTCCTCGAGCGGGTCGGCGTCCAGGCGGTCCTCGTCCAGGATGACGGACGGCTCGGCGTCCAAGCTCGTCATGTCGTTGTCCAGGACGGCTTCGCCCCGTTCCACAGACTCCTCGCTCACGCGTCCTCGCTCCTCATCGCTACTCGGCGGACAGTCTCCGCCGTCCCGCAGCGTTTCCCGCCACCGCCCCCCGGCATGCGTGGCGTGCGCCGGGAGGCTCAGCCGCGGATGCGGGTGGCGCTGTCGCCCCACTCCTTGGCGCGGAGCTCGAACTTCTGGATCTTCCCGGTCGACGTCTTCGGCAGCTCGTCGACGATCTCGACGTCGCGCGGGGCCTTGTAGCGGGCGATGGCGCCCTTGACGTGGTCGATGATCGCCTCGGGCTCCGCCGACTGCCCGGAGCGCAGGATGACGAACGCCTTGGGCCGCTCGCCCCACTTCTCGTCCGGCACCCCGACGACGGCCGCCTCGAGCACCGCGGGGTGCGAGAGGACGGCCTGCTCGACCTCGACGGTGGAGATGTTCTCGCCGCCGGAGATGACGACGTCCTTGGCGCGGTCGCGCAGCTCGACGTAGCCGTCCGGGTGCATCACCCCGAGGTCGCCGGAGTGGTACCAGCCGCCGGCGAACGCCTTGGCCGTCGCGTCGGGGTCGCGGAAGTAGCCGGACATGACGTTGTTGCCCTGCATGACGATCTCGCCCATGGTCTCGCCGTCGTGGGGCACGTCGACGAGCTGCACGGACGCCCAGTCGGTGACGTCGTCGCCGAGGGTCTCGACGACGCGCAGCGGCTCGGTCTGCAGCATCCCGACGCCCTGACGGGCCTGCAGCTTCGCCCGCGCGTGCTCCTCGAGCCCGCGCCACTCCTCCTGCCACTGGCACACGGAGTACGGCCCGTAGGTCTCGGTGAGCCCGTAGACGTGCACGATCCGGAAGCCCATCTTCTCCATCTCGAGGATGGTCGTCGGGCTCGGCGGGGCGCCCGCGGTGGTCACGACCAGCGCGTAGTCCAGCGTCCGCGCCTCGGCCGCGTTCATGATCGTGGTGACGACCGTGGGGGCGCCGTTGAGGTGGGTGACCCGGTGCTCGCCGATGAGGGCCCAGATCGCGTCCCCGCGCACCTCGCGCAGGCACACGTGCGTGCCGCCGATCGCCGTGATCGCCCAGGGCGTGCACCACCCGTTGCAGTGGAACATCGGCAGCGTCCACAGGTAGACCGACGACGGGTCGTGGTAGCTGTGGACGATCTCGCCGAAGGAGTTCAGGTAGGCGCCGCGGTGGTGGTACTGGACGCCCTTGGGACGCCCCGTGGTGCCGCTGGTGTAGTTGATGCTGATCGTGGAGCGCTCGTCGGCGACCTCCCACGCCAGGTCGTCGCCCTCGTCGCCGCGGGCCAGCAGGGCGTCCCACGTCGTCCCCTCGACCGACGCGCCGGCGTCGGGGCCCTGCGGGTCGACGAGGGTGACGATCTCGCGCACGGTCTCCAGCGAGCCCGCGATCGGCTCGACGGTGCCCCACAGCGCCGAGTCGACGACCAGCACGCTCGCCTGCGCGTGGTCGAGGATGTAGCGGACCTCCTCGCTCGACAGGCGCGTGTTGACCGCCACGAGCACCGCCCCGGCCAGCGGCACGCCGAAGTGCGCGACGAGCATCGGCGGCACGTTCGGCAGCAGGCACGCCACCCGGTCGCCCGGCGCGATCCCGCTCGCCCGCAGGCCGCGGGCCAGGCGCTGGGCCTGCTCGGCGAACTGCGCGTAGGAGATGCGCTGCGTGCCGTGCACGATCGCCGTCTTGTCCGGGTAGACGTCGGCGGAGCGGCGCAGGAACGACAGCGGTGTCAGCTCGGTGATCCAGGTCTGGGGCGCGGTCACGCCCGGATCATCGCTCAGTGGCCGTGTGACGGGCCAGGGTCCTTCGCGTAGTCGGGCCGCTCGTCGGACCCCGGCCCGGTCGGGAGGCCGTCGGCCGCCCAGGCGCGGAACCCGCCGGCGACGTCGGTGGCGCGGTGCAGGCCGAGGTCCTGCAGGGCCGCCGCGGCCAGCGACGACGTGTAGCCCTCGGAGCACAGCACGATCCACTGCTGGTCGTGATCGGTCGCCTCGGCGACGCGGGCGTCGGAGGCGGGGTCGAGGCGCCACTCGAGGTGGTTGCGCTCGATCACCAGCGCGCCGGGCACCGTGCCCTCGTCGAGGCGCTGCCACCCGGGGCGGATGTCGACCAGCCGCGCGCCGTCCTCGACCGCCGCGGCCGCCGCGGACGGGTCGAGACGGTGCAGGCGGGACCGGGCGTCGGCGAGGAGGTCGTGGATCGTGCTCACTCGGGCTGCCTTCACTCCGGCGATTGTCCCGGCGCCACGAGCTCCGAGCGCGTGCGGCGCAGCACGCCCGCCTCGACGCCGTAGTACGACATCGCCGACAGCGGCGGCGAGTAGGCGTGCACGCTGACCGCGGTCGGGGCGGCGCGGTTGGACACGTCGTGCACGTGGCCGAGGCCGAACGCGACGCCGCGGCCGGCGTCGATCGCGCGGCGCCGCAGCCCGGGGCCGCGCGCGGGCAGCTCCTCGGCGGGGCAGGTGCCGTCCTCGTCGCTGCCGGCCGTCCAGCGCCACTCGGTCAGCGAGCCGCGCACGACGGTGAGCGCGCCGAGCGAGCCGCCGTGGTCGTGCAGCTCGGCGGCCTGGTCGGTGGCCCAGGAGATCAGCCAGACGTCGAGGTGCTCGTCGGCGTGCAGGCGCCGCGACCAGCGGTGCACGGGGTCGACCTCGACGGTGTGGCGGCCGGCGTCGACCTCGGCGGCCACCTCACGGGTGAGCGCGAGCAGGTCGGCGAGGCTCGCCGGGGTGGGGCCGTCCTGCCAGCGCCGCACGTCGGGACGGCGGGAGCGGGGGCGGGTGAAGGTGTGACTGGCGTGCGCGGGGTGGTCGACCAGGGCGGTCACGGACTCGTTCCTCCGGGAGTGCGGGCGTCCGCGCACACGCGCCACCGGCCGTCGTCGGCCGGATCTCCAGGAGGGCGGGGCGGTGCGCGGGCGAGGGGGATGTCGCGCCCGGTTGGCACGCGACCCGTCTCGTCAGGCCCGGCAACACCGCTGGTCGAACAGGTGCGCACGACGGCTCTCCCACAGGGGGCCGAGGAGGAAGTGCTGCACGCCGACATTTGACCACGGCGGCGGGGGTTCGTCACGTCCGGGTCCTCGCGCGCGGCGGGCTGTCGGGGGGCGGCCCTAACCTGGAGGGCGCTCACCTCACCACCACACCCCGGAGGGCACCACGGAGCGCACGTCTGCGCCGACCCGTCCCGCACGCGGCTGGGTCCGGCGTCTCGCCCGCGACTGCTGGCGCCACCGGGCGCTGTCGGTCGCCGCCCTCACCGCCTCCGTGTTCGGCGTGAGCCTCGAGGCCGTCGGCCCGCTGATCATCGGCACCGCCGTCGACCGCGCCGTCGCCGGCTCCACCGAGGGGCTGGGGTGGCTGGTCGGCGGGCTGACCGCGATCGCGCTCGTGCGCTTCGGCGCGGCGTTCCTGCGCCGCTACCTCGGCGGGCGGCTCTCGCTGGGCGTGCAGCACGACCTGCGGCGCCGGGTGTTCGGGTCCGTGTCGCGCCTCGACGGCCCGAAGCAGGACGCGCTGCGCACGGGCCAGGTGGTCTCGCGCGCGAACTCCGATCTCCAGCAGGTCCAGGGCCTGCTGGGCATGGTCCCGCTGGTGGCGGGCACGCTCGGCCAGCTCGTCGTGTCGATCGTGATCATGCTGTTCCTGTCGCCGCTGCTCACGGCGGTCTCGCTGATCGTGCTGCCGCTCGGCGTCGTGTTCACCGCGCGGCTGCGCCGGCGGCTGTTCCCCGCGACGTGGTCGGCGCAGCAGCGCGCCGCCGAGGTCGCCCAGCACGTCGAGGAGACGGTCACCGGCGTCCGCGTCGTCAAGGGCTTCGGCCAGGAGACCCGCGAGGTCGGCCGGCTGCGCGCGGCGGCGCGGCGGCTCTACGCGGAACGGCTCCGCGCGGCGCACCTCAACGCCCGCCTGACGCCCACGCTCTCGGCGCTGCCCACCGTCGGGCAGCTCGTGGTGTTCGCGCTCGGCGGCGCGATGGCGGTCAACGGGTCCATCTCGCTGGGCGTGTTCGTGGCGTTCACCTCCTACATCGCCGCGCTGGTCGGGCCGGCGCGCCTCGTCGCGGGGCTGGTCGTCATGGGCCAGCTCGCCCGCGCCGGCGTCGAGCGCGTCTACGAGCTCATCGACTCCCAGCCCGACATCGTCGACGCGGACGCGGCCCGCGCGGTGCCCGACGGCCCGCTCGGCGTGCGGCTCGACGACGTGCGCTTCGGCTACGCGCGCAGCGAGCCGGTGCTCGACGGGCTCACGCTCGACATCACGCCGGGCGAGACGGTGGCCCTGGTCGGCACCGCGGGCTCCGGCAAGTCGACGGTGGCGCTGCTGACGCCCCGGTTCTACGACGTCCAGGGCGGCGCGCTGCGCATCGGCCCGCCCGACGACCTCGTCGACGTGCGCGACCTGCGCCTCGACTCGCTGCGCCACGCGGTCGGCGTCGTGTTCGAGGAGGCGTTCCTCTTCTCCGACACGGTGCGCGCCAACATCGCCTACGGGTGCCCGGACGCGACCGAGGAGCAGATCCGCGCGGCCGCCGTCGCCGCGCAGGCCGACGCGTTCATCACCGCGCTGCCCGAGGGCTACGACACCCGCGTCGGCGAGCGCGGGCTCACGCTGTCGGGCGGCCAGCGCCAGCGCGTGGCGCTCGCCCGCGCCCTGCTCTACGACCCCCGGGTGCTCGTCCTCGACGACGCCACCTCGGCGGTCGACGCCACCACCGAGGCCGCGATCGGCGAGACGCTGCGCGCGGTCACCGCCCGGCGCACCACCGTCGTCATCGCGCACCGGCGCTCCACGCTCGCCCTGGCCGACCGCATCGCGGTCCTCGACGGCGGCCGGGTCGTCGACGTCGGCACGCGCACCGAGCTCGAGGGGCGTTGCCGGCTCTTCCGCGAGCTGCTCGCGGGACCGGCGGAACGCATCGACGAGACCGGGCGGGTGCCGGACGAGTCGGACTCCGAGTCGGACTCCGAGTCGGACTCCGAGCCCGCCCCCGACCTCACCCGCTCGCTCTGGCCCGACGACCCCGCGCCCGACGAGCCCGTCCCCGCGCCCGCCCCGGCCACCGTCGCGGCCGGGTCGGAGGCGCTCGCGGGCGGCATCGACGGCGGCGCCTCCCCGGAGATCCGCGCCCAGCTCGACCGCCTGCCGCCCGCCACCGAGGAACCGGACCTCCACGGCGAGGACCCGACGGCACCCGACCCCGCGTTCCGCCTCGGACGCCTGCTGCGCCCGGTGCGCTGGGCCCTGCTCCTGGCGGTCGTGCTCGTCGCGCTCGACGCGGCCGCCACCGTCGCGTTCCCCTCGCTCGCGCGCCTCGCCGTCGACGGCGGCATCCAGGGGCGCTCGCTCGACGTGCTGTGGCTGGCCGTCGGGGTCGGCGTGGTCGTGGTCGCCCTCGACTGGTTCGTGGTGGCCGCACAGACCGTGCTGACCGCGCGGATCGGCGAGGGACGGCTGTTCCTGCTGCGCACCCGCAGCTTCGCCCACCTGCAGCGCCTCGGTCTCGACTTCTACGAGCGCGAGCTCGGCGGCCGGATCATGACCCGGATGACCACGGACGTCGACGCGCTCTCCACGTTCCTGCAGACCGGGCTCGCGCAGGCGTTCGTCGCCCTCCTGACGATCATCGGCGTCGCGGTGGCCCTGCTGGTCACCGACGTCGAGCTCGCGCTGGTCGCGCTGGCGGTCATGCCCGTGCTGATCGTGGCCACGGTGATCTTCCGGCGGCTGTCGTCGGCGGCCTACGCCGAGGCGCGCGAGCGGGTCAGCGTCGTCAACGCCGACCTGCAGGAGAACGTGGCCGGGCTGCGCGTCGCCCAGGCGCACACCCACGAGGAGATCTCGGCGGCCACCTTCGCCGACAACAGCGACGCCTACCGCCGGGCGCGGCTGCGCGCCCAGCGCCTCATCGCCACGTACTTCCCGTTCGCGGCGATGCTCTCCGACCTCGCGCAGGCAGTGGTGCTCGGCGTCGGGGCCGCGCGCGTCGCCACCGGCGGCCTGTCCCCCGGCATCCTCGCCGCGTTCCTGCTGTACCTGGCGATGTTCTTCGGCCCGGTACAGCAGCTCTCGCAGGTCTTCGACGGCTACCAGCAGGCCCGCGTCGGGCTCACCCGCATCGGCGAGCTGCTGCGCACGCCGACCTCGGTGCCCGCCCCGGAGCACCCGGTGGTGGTCGACGACCTGCGCGGCGAGGTCGAGCTGCGCGACGTCGGCTTCTCGTACTCGGGCGCGGAGACCCCGGCGCTCGCCGACTTCTCGCTGCACGTGCCGGCCGGGCAGACGGTCGCGCTGGTCGGGGCCACCGGCGCGGGCAAGTCGACGGTGGTCAAGCTCGTCGCCCGGTTCTACGACGCCTCCTCGGGCAGCGTGCTGATCGACGGCGTGGACGTCCGCGAGCACGACCTGGCGACGCTGCACCGGCGCCTGGGCGTCGTGCCGCAGGAGGCGCACCTGTTCGTCGGCGACGTCGCCACCAACATCGCCTACGGCGACCCGGACGCCACGCCGGCGCGCATCGAGCAGGCGGCCCGCGACGTCGGGGCGCTCGAGATGATCGCCTCGCTGCCCGGGGGCTTCCGCCAGCCCGTCGGCGAGCGGGGCGGGGGCCTGTCGGCCGGGCAGCGCCAGCTCGTCGCGCTGGCCCGCGCCGAGCTCGTCGACCCGCGGCTGCTGCTGCTCGACGAGGCCACCGCGGCGCTCGACCCCTCCACCGAGGGGGCGGTGCTGGCGGCCGGCGAGCGCCTCGCGGCGCCGCGCACCACGTTCGTCGTCGCCCACCGGCTCGCCACCGCCGCCCGCGCCGACCACATCGTCGTCATCGACGCCGGGCGGATCCTCGAGGAGGGCACGCACGCCGAGCTCCTCGACCGCGACGGCGCCTACGCGCGCCTGTGGCGCGCCGGGGCCGGGACGGTCGACGACGCGGTGGGCGAGGGCGGTCTCGTCGACCCCGACGACGACCTGGCCCGCGCCGGCTGAGCACTGCTTTCGGACGTGCCGGGGCGGGCGGTTCGATATCGCGCGAAATCGGCGGATCCGCGAACCGTTGTGCACAGCCGAACGGAGGACCGGGCACAGGTCGGCGAGGACGCCGGCCCCGGAGAGAGGCCCTTCCGTGAGCATTCGCCGCAGGCTCGCCGCCGCCGTCGTCACCGGTGCGGCGGCACTGACCCTCGCCGGCCTCGGCGCCGGCACCGCTGCCGCCGCCGACCCGATCGCCACCATCCCCGACCTCACCGGCCAGTCGTCGTCCGTGCGGCTCGACTCCGGCTTCACCGACGCGCTCGGTCAGCTGCAGGTCACCCCCGGCACGATCGGCGACGCCACGCTGCAGGACGGCAGCGTGCGGTTCCCGATCACCGGCGGCAACGTCACCGTCTACCGCCCGGGCGACGCCGACCCGTACGTCCAGGGCCGCATCGAGCACGACGGCAGCGGGCTGAGCCTGACCAAGGGCGACACCAAGGTCGAGCTGACCGACTTCGTGATCGACCCGGGCAACCCGGCCACGCTCAGCGGCAAGGTCAGTGCCGGCGGCCAGACGCTCGCCGAGTCCGCCGTGCTGTTCGACCTCGACGGCTCGACGCTGCAACCGATCCAGACCGACGCCGCCGCGGGCACCGCCACGCTGACCGGCACGACCGTGCGCCTGTCGTCGGGCGCCGCCGACGCCCTGAACCAGGCCTTCGGCACCGACGCGATCCGGGGCGGGCTGACCATCGGCGTCGCCACGATCGTCGTCAACCTGCCCGGACAGATGCCGGCGATGCCGCAGGGCGGCGTCGAGACCGGCGGCGGGTCCACCAGCGGTCCGGACACCGCGCTGGTCCTCGCCGGCGTCGCCGCGCTCGTCGCGGCCGGCGGTGTCGGCCTCGTGGCCCGGCGCCGCGCCGGGGCACACCGCGGCTGACGCACCCGTCCCCCGGACCACTGGCTGGTATCGCTCGCTCAGCGAGTGATACCAGCCAGTAACCACGGCACTCCGCGAACTCAGGAGCCCCGATGACCCCGCCCACGCCGCCCCGCCGACGGGTGCTGACGGTCGTCGTCGGGGTGCTCGTCGTGCTCGGGCTGGTGCTGGTCGGTGTCGGCGCGCTGGGGACGGCGGCGCCGCCGGAACCGGCCGCGGCGCCGGCCGCCACAGCGCCGCCCGCCACAGCGCCCCCCGCGGGACCCGCCACGGGTCCGCGCCAGGACCCGGCGACCGGCTCGCCGCCGGTGGCCCTCGACATCCCCACCATCGGCGTCACCGGCCCCGTGAACAGCGTGGGCCTGCAGCCCGACGGCACGCTCGAGGTGCCCGCGCCGGGCCCGGACTACGACGAGGCCGCCTGGTACCGGGGCTCGCCGACCCCCGGCCGCGTCGGGCCCGCCGTGATCCTCGGGCACGTCGACTCCGCCGCGAACGGCCCGTCGGTGTTCTACCGGCTCGGCGCGCTGCGCCCGGGTGACCGGGTCACGGTCACGCTCGCCGACCGCACGACGCGGACCTTCTCGGTGACCGCGGTGCGCTCGGTCCCGAAGGACGCGTTCCCGCGGCTCGAGGTCTACGGCGACACCGCGGGCCCCGAGCTCCGGCTGATCACCTGCGGCGGCGACTTCGACGACGCCGCCCGCTCGTACCGCGACAACACGGTCGTCTTCGCGCGCCTCGTCGGCTAGATCCGGACCGCGTGCACCACGAGGTTGTCGGTGTAGCTGCGCGCCCCGCGGTCGAACTCGCCCGCACAGGTCACCAGCCGCAGGACGTCGTCCGGGGTGGCGCCGAAGACGGCGAAGGTCGGGAACGCGTCCTTGGCGACCTGCTCGGTGCGCTCGACGCCGTAGCGGGCGACCGATCCGTCCGACCGGCCGACCTCGATCACGTCGCCGGGCCGCAGGTCGCGCAGCCGGAAGAACACGGCAGGCCCGCTCCGCGAGTCGACGTGACCGAGCAGCACCGTGGCCGCCCCGGGCGCCGCGAACCACCCCACCCGGCCGAAGTCCTGCGGGACCTCGGCGGTGCCGTCCGGCGCGACCCCGAGCGGCACGAGGGCGTCCTCGTCGACGTCGATCGCCGGCACCCGCACGGAGCCCGGCACGACGCGACCGTCGGCGACCGGCGCGGCGGGACCGGACCCGGAGACGGACCCGGAGACGGACCCGGGTGCCGCGGGCGGGCGCGGGTCGCCGGCACACCCGACGAGGACGGTCACGAGCAGGGCGAGGACCGCGACGACCCGGGCGCGCCGCCCGGGACGTCGCGAGACCACGGTTTCGTGCTCCACCGTCAGGAACGCGCCCCACGCCGGCGCAGCACGGCGAGGCCCGCCGCGACGGCGGCGAGCAGGCCCCCGCCGACCGCGAGCGCCGGACCGGCCTGGTCACCGGCGGACGCCGTCGCCCCCGCGCCGGTCTCGACGCCGCCCATCGGCACGCGCGTGAGCTGCCCGCGCACCGCGCCGGCCGAGTACTCGGCGGTGTGGGTGTCGCCGAAGAACGCGGCCGGGTTCTCCTCGATCTCGCGCAGCGAGAACCCGGTGCCGCTGTCCTGCCCGTCGGCCATGACGCCGGTGGTGAACGGCCCCTGGAGGCAGCCGGAGCTGGTGCGGGTCTCGCCGTCGCCGTCCGGGTTCGGGAAGGCGATGCGCGGCGGGCCGGACATGCCCGGCTGCGCCTCGTGGATGTGCGTCGCCGTCCGGGCCGGGCTCTGGTACTCGCCGGTCACGCCGCGCAGGGTGAGGTCGTAGCAGATGATCTCTTCGTCGCTGTTGATGCGGTAGTCGAACGTCCCGGTCGCGCCCGGCTGGCCCGGCGCCGGCTGGTTGTTCATCCCGACGACCATGTCCGGCGTCGCCATGACGGTGAACATCGAGGTGAAGGTGTCCGGCTCGGGCACCTCGGTGTCGGCCGCGGACGCGGTCCCCGACGAGAGCACGACCGCACCGGCGGTCAGGACGGACAGGGCGGCGAGCTTCGGGAGAGTACGGCGCACGGGGGCCTCCTGGAGGGCGAGATGTCCGAAGTGCCCGTCTCTACGGCGGCCCGGTCGCCGGCGTTCACGACGGATTCGTCCGATCTCGCGTGAACGGGCCCGCCCCGTGGCCCGTATCGACCTCCGTGACCCGCGCCGTGCCCGCCCCGAGAGCCACGGACGTCACGACGCGGTCACACACGGGCGATCAGGATGTTCCGGATGCCGGGTCGCGCTGGGGGGAACGGGTGAGCGAGGCGGCCGGCACGGCGCGCGCGCCGGTGGACCTGCGGCGCATCGAGGACCTCGAGGCCGCCTACCGCGCCCACGCCGGCGAACTCGAGCGCTTCGCCCTCCGGCAGCTGCGCGACGCGGGCGCCGCGGCGGACGTGGTCCAGGAGGTGTTCGTCCGGGCCTGGCGCCACGCCGAGCGCTACGACGCGGCCGTGGCGAGCCTGCGCGTCTGGCTGTTCACCATCGCGAGGAACGTCGTGGTCGACCACGTGCGCCGCGCCCGCAGCCGCCCGGCGACGCCGACCGCGCCCGCCGACCTGTCGCTCGCGACGCCATCCAGCGCCGACTTCACCGACGACCTCGTCACCGGGTGGTTCCTCGAGGAGGCCCTGGCCCGTCTCGGCGACGACCAGCGCCGTGCCATCGTCGAGACGTCCGTCCGCGGACGCCCGTACGCCGAGGTCGCGGCCGAGCAGGGCGTGCCGGTCGGGACCCTGCGCAGCCGGGTCTTCTACGGCCTGCGCACGCTGCGGCATATCATGGACGACATGGGAGTCCCGCTGTGACCACCACTCCGGACGGCCCCGCACACGAGCGCCTCCGTGAGCTGCTCGGCGCGCACGCGATCGGCCGGCTCGACGGTGCCGAGCGGGCCGAGGTCGAGGCCCACCTCGCCGGCTGTCCGCCGTGCCGCGCCGAGCTCGCCGCCCTCGCGCCGCTGGCCGGACCCCTCGGCCGCGTCGACCCCGACGCCGACCACGACGCCGACCACACCCCGGCCGCCGCGTCGCCGGACGGGTTCGCCGCCGTCCTCGGGCGCCTCGAGCGGGAGCGGGAGCACGACGAGCTCGCACCCCGCCGTCCCCGCGCCGTCCGGCCCCTGGTCGCGGCGGCCGCCGCCGCCGTGATCGGGCTCGCCGGGGTGGGCGTCGGGCTGGCCGTCGCGGGGGCGGGCGAGCCGCCGGTGGCGCCGGTCGCGGTCCAGGCGCTCGACCCGACCGTGCGGGCCAGCGCCGGCACGATCGACCACACCTGGGGGGTCGAGGTGGTGCTGACGGCGTCGGGGTTCGCCGAGGGCCAGCGCTACGAGGTCACGGTGCTCGACCGGGGCGGGCGCCCCGTCCCCGCCGGCGAGTTCCGCGGCACCGGGGCGGCCGAGATGGTCTGCCGGCTGAACTCGTCGGTCCTCCTCGACCAGGCCGGCGGGTTCGTCGTCACCGATGCCGACGGCAGCGAGGTGCTCCGCTCGCGATTCGCCTGATCACGGGTGCAGATGGGTGAGATGGCCCACGGTGTGTGTCCATCCGGTGGCTCAGCGGCACCGAGCGCAGCGAGAGCAGCCGCATGGACCGGTGCAGTACGCGACAGGGCACCGACCCCGTGAGGTGTCAAGCGCTAATCTGGACACGCTTCCGACGCCACCGCGACGACTGATTGAGGCGATTTCGAGTCGTGTCGAGTAGTAGCCCGACCGCCCAGTTCGGACCCAACGAGTGGCTGGTCGACGAGATGTACCAGCGCTACCTGGCCGACCCCGACTCCGTCGACGCCGCGTGGCACGACTTCTTCGCCGACTACAGCCCCGACACCGCCCCCGACGAGGCCGGTGCGCACGCGAGCGCGGGCAACGCCGCCAACGGCACCGCGCCGCTGTCGGCGGAGACCGCCGAGCCGCGCACGTCCGCGAACGGGGAGGCCGCGTCGGCCCCGGCGCGTCCCGCCGCCGAGACGCAGCAGGCTCCGCAGCAGCAGGCGCCGCAGCAGCAGGCGCCGCAGCAGCAGGCCCCGCAGCAGCCGGCGGCCCCGGAGCAGACCCAGCAGCAGGCCCCCCAGCAGCAGGCCTCCCCGCAGGCCCCGAGCGAGAAGGCCCCTGTGACGAGCGCGCCGACCCAGCAGTCCCCGTCCGGCGGCGGCACCGACAAGCCGGCGGCGGGCACCACGAGCCCGGCCAAGTCGGCCCAGCCCGGCGCGTCCAACGGCGCCGTCGAGACCACGAAGCCGCTGCGCGGCGCGCAGAACGCGATCGCCAAGAACATGACGGCGTCGCTGCAGCTGCCGACGGCGACGAGCGTGCGCGCGGTGCCGGCGAAGCTGCTGGCCGACAACCGCATCGTGATCAACAACCACCTGCGGCGCACGCGCGGCGGGAAGGTGTCGTTCACCCACCTGCTCGGCTACGCGATGGTGCGCGCCCTCGCGGACTTCCCGAACATGAACCGGCACTTCGGCGAGGACGAGAAGGGCAAGCCCGCCGTCGTCGACCCCGGTCACGTCAACCTCGGCCTGGCGATGGACCTGCCGGGCAAGGACGGCTCGCGCTCGCTGGTCGTGGTGGCCCTCAAGGGCACCGAGAACATGAGCTTCGCCCAGTTCTGGGCGGCCTACGAGGACATGGTGCGCAAGGCCCGCACGGGCTCGCTGACCGCGGAGGACTTCGCGGGCGTCACCATCTCGCTCACCAACCCGGGCACGATCGGCACCAACCACTCGGTGCCGCGCCTGACCGTCGGCCAGGGCACGATCGTCGGCGTCGGCGCGATGGAGTACCCCGCCGAGTTCCAGGGGGCGAGTGAAGAGAAGCTCGCCGACATGGGCATCAGCAAGATCATCACGCTGACGTCCACGTACGACCACCGGATCATCCAGGGCGCCGAGTCCGGCGACTTCCTGCGCCGCATCCACCACCTCGTGCTCGGCGAGGACGGGTTCTACGACGACATCTTCGCGTCGCTGCGGATCCCCTACGAGCCGATCCGCTGGCGCCAGGACCTGCCGTCGTCGCAGATCGACCGCACCGCGCGGATCATCGAGCTGATCGACGCGTACCGCACGCGCGGCCACCTCATGGCCGACACCGACCCGCTGTCGCACCCGCAGCGCAAGCACCCCGACCTCGACATCGCGTCGCACGGCCTGACGCTCTGGGACCTCGACCGCGAGTTCCCCGTCGACGGGTTCGCCGGGCGCGACTCGATGAAGCTGCGCGACGTCCTCGGCGTCCTGCGCGACTCGTACTGCCGCACGGTCGGCGTCGAGTACATGCACATCCTCGACCCCGAGAAGCGCGCCTGGCTGCAGGAGCGCATCGAGCGCCCGCACGAGAAGGTGCCGGTCGCCGAGCAGAAGTACATCCTCTCGAAGCTCAACGCCGCCGAGGCGTTCGAGGCGTTCCTGCAGACCAAGTACGTCGGGCAGAAGCGCTTCTCGCTGGAGGGCGCCGAGACCGTCATCCCGCTGCTCGACGCCGTGCTCGACACGGCCGCCGCGCACGAGATGGACGAGGTCGTCGTCGGCATGCCCCACCGCGGGCGCCTCAACGTGCTGGCCAACATCGTCGGCAAGCCGGTCTCGCAGATCTTCCGCGAGTTCGAGGGCAACCTCGACCCGGGCCAGGCGCACGGCTCCGGCGACGTGAAGTACCACCTCGGCGCCGAGGGCAAGTTCTTCCGGATGTTCGGCGACGGCGAGACCACGGTGTCGCTGACGTCGAACCCCTCGCACCTCGAGGCCGTCGACCCCGTGATGCAGGGCATCGTGCGGGCCAAGCAGGACATGCTCGACAAGGGCCCCGAGGGCTTCACCGTCCTGCCGGTGGCGATGCACGGCGACGCCGCGTTCGCCGGCCAGGGCGTCGTGGCCGAGACGCTGAACCTCGCGCTGCTGCGCGGCTACCGCACCGGCGGCACCGTGCACGTGATCGTCAACAACCAGGTCGGCTTCACCACCGCGCCCGAGCACACCCGCTCGACGCACTACTGCACCGACGTGGCGAAGATGATCGACGCCCCGGTCTTCCACGTGAACGGCGACGACCCCGAGGCCTGCGTCTGGGTGGCGCGCCTCGCCGTCGAGTTCCGCGAGCGCTGGAACTCCGACGTCGTGATCGACATGATCTGCTACCGCCGCCGCGGTCACAACGAGGGCGACGACCCCTCGATGACCCAGCCGGAGATGTACGACGTCATCGACGCCAAGCGCTCGGTGCGCAAGACCTACACCGAGTCGCTGATCGGCCGCGGCGACATCTCGCTCGACGAGGCCGAGCACGCGCTGCGCGACTACGGCAGCCAGCTCGAGCACGTGTTCAACGAGGTCCGCGAGCTCGAGAAGGCCGACCCGGAGCCGAGCCCGTCGGTCGAGTACGAGCAGGCCGTGCCGAACTCGCTGCAGACGGCGGTGCCGCTGGACGTCATCCAGCGGATCGCCCGGGCGCACACGGACATCCCCGAGGGCTTCGCCGTGCACCCGCGCGTCAAGCCGGTGCTCGAGCGGCGCAGCAAGGCCGCGGCCACCGACTCGAGCGAGGGCATCGACTGGGCCTACGCCGAGCTGCTGGCCTGGGGCTCGCTGCTCATCGACGGCAAGCTCGTGCGCCTGTCGGGCCAGGACTCCCGGCGCGGGACGTTCGTGCAGCGCCACTCGGTGGTCATCGACCGCCACGACGGCTCGGAGTACGTGCCGCTGCGCAACCTCACCGCCGACCAGGGCCGGTTCATGCCCTACGACTCGGCGCTCTCGGAGTTCGCGGCCGTCGGCTTCGAGTACGGCTACTCGGTGGCCAACACCGACGCGCTGGTGCTGTGGGAGGCCCAGTTCGGCGACTTCGTCAACGGCGCCCAGTCGATCATCGACGAGTTCATCTCGTCCGGTGAGGCGAAGTGGGGCCAGACCTCCGACGTCGTGCTGCTCCTGCCGCACGGCCACGAGGGCCAGGGCCCCGACCACACGTCGGGACGCATCGAGCGCTTCCTGCAGCTGTGCGCCGAGGGGTCGATGACGGTGGCGCTGCCGTCGAGCCCGGCGAACTACTTCCACCTGCTGCGCCGCCACGCCACCGACGGCGTGCGCCGCCCGCTGGTCGTCTTCACGCCGAAGTCGATGCTGCGCAACAAGGCGGCGGTCAGCCCGGTGGAGGACTTCACCTCGGGCGGCTACCGGCCGATCCTCGACGACCCGGCCTTCGACCAGACCCGGGGCGAGCACGCCCCGGAGGACGTCACGCGCCTGCTGCTCTGCGCCGGCAAGATCTACTACGAGCTGGTCGCCGCGCGGGAGAAGGCGGGCCGCGTCCACGACACCGCGATCGTGCGGATGGAGCAGCTCTACCCGCTCGCCACCGACGAGCTCGCCGCGGTCCTCGACCGGTACCCCAACGCCGTCACCGACGTGCGCTGGGTGCAGGAGGAGCCGGCGAACCAGGGCGCCTGGCCGTTCCTGGGCCTGTGGCTCCCGGAGCGCATGAACGGCCGCCTGCCCCACCTCAAGCGCGTCTCCCGGCGCCGCATGGCCGCTCCCGCGGCCGGTGTCGCCAAGGTGCACGAGGTGGAGCAGAAGGCGCTCATCGCCGAGGCCCTCGCGGACCAGTAAGGGGATGTACTTCACCGACCGCGGGATCGAGGAGCTCGAGGACCGGCGGGGCGAGGAGAAGGTCAGCCTGGCGTGGCTGGCCGACCGCCTCCGCGCCTTCGTCGACGCCCACCCCGAGCACGCCGGCGCCGCCGACCGGTTCGCGACGTTCCTCGCCCGCGACGACAGCGATGACGAGTAGGGACGAGTAGCCGGCCCTACTCCAGCCCGAACTCGCGCATCTTGCGGTAGAGCGTCGTCCGCCCGATGCCGAGCGCGCGGGCCGCGCGGGTGCGGTTGCCGTCGGCGGCGCGCAGGGCGCCGACGACGGCGTCGCGCTCCGCGCGCTCGAGCAGGCCCGGGGTCCGCCCGCGCGCCCGGAGCTCATCGGGCAGGTCGTCGGGCTCCACCACGCCGCCGCGCGCCCGCCGGGCGAGCGCGACGACGGTGGCGCGCAGCTCGGCGACGTCGCCGGGCCAGTGCCAGGCCGCCGCGAGGTCCCAGGTCGCGGGCGCGAGGCGGCTGTGGCGCTCGGGCTCCGGCAGCTCCGCGAGGACCGACCGCACGAGCGCCGGCAGGTGCGTGGGGGTCTGCGCCAGCGCCGGGAGCCGGACGACGGTGGCGAGCCGGCGGACGACGCCCAGCACGGTGTCGCTCGCCCGGTCGGTGTCGAGGGCGAGTGCGAGGACCGCGCCGGTCTCGCCGAGCGCCGTGAGCAGCCCGGCGTCGCGGTCGGGCACGGCGTGGGCGCGCCGGACGAGCACGCCGCGCCCCGCCCGGGCGGCCGTCCGGGCGGTCGTCCACCAGGCCGGGTCGAGGGAGGGGTCGACGACGACCGGGTCGGCGATCCCCGCGCCGCGCAGGACCCGCCGGGCGGTGTGGGCCTTGCCGGCGCCGGCGGGACCGGCGACGGCGACCCGCTCGCCGTGGCGCAGCGCCCGGTGCAGGGCGCGGTCGACGTCCGGGACGTGGTGCCACGGCTCCGGCGCGGGCGCGTCCCCCGCGGGCAGCTCGCGGCGCGGCGCCTCGCGGACCGGCAGCAGCCGCACGCTGAACGCGGTCCGCCCGCCGTCGTGGATCGGCTCGACGAGCGCCTCGCGGACCCCGCCCGGCAGGGGGACCGCCATCCGGCAGGGCCGGCCCGGGGCCCGCTCGGCGAGGAACCGCCACAGCAGCGGGTGCAGCTCCGGTCCGCCGTGGACGGTCCCGCGGCGGTTGACGAGCAGGGTCTCCTCGTCGACCACGAACGCGCCGTCCGGGGCGCCGTCGACGGCGAGGTAGGAGCGCACGAGGCGCCGGCGCCGCTCGCCGGCCTCGTCGAGCAGCCGCTCCTCGATCTGCCGCCCGATGTCGGAGGTCATGGCCGTCATCAGCGGGTGCACGTCGCGCACCGCGCAGGCCAGGGAGAAGCCGCCCAGCATCCGGCCGGTCCAGGGCTCGATGATCGGGGTGCCGGCGCAGGTGAGGTCGTCCAGGCGCGGGTTGTAGTGCTCCGGGCCGCGCACCAGCACCGACCGCCGCTCGACGAGCACCGTCCCCAGGCCGTTGGTGCCGACGGCGTGCTCGGAGAAGTCGGAGCCCTCGACGGCGCTCGCGCGGTCCATCGCGGTGCGCTGGCGGCGCTCCTCGGCGTGCCGCACCACGATCCGGCCGGTCTCGTCCGAGAGCACCATCGCCACCGGCACGTCGGCGAAGCTGTGCCGCAGGCGCTCCAGGACCGGCGCGGCAGCACGGGACAGGGCGCCGACGGCCTCGTCCGGCTCGCGGTACGGGATGTGGGCGGGGTCGACGGGCACGCCCTCCCCCACGCACCGCCGCCAGCTCGTCTCGATCACCGACGGCACCCCGGCGCGCCCCGGCGGCGCGACGAGGACGCCCTGGTCGACCAGCGCCTCGCGGCTGCGGCGGGTGCGCAGCAGCTCGGCCGACGACAGGGTCGGCCGGCTCTCGTCTCGACGCATCGATGCCTCGCACGCTCGGTCGGTCGGCCCCCCGAGGCACAGACCTCGGATCACAGTGCCCCATGTCACACGCCGGACGCCAGATCGCCGGCCCGAGTTCTTCGCGGCGGGGGTGTGCCGGATCGGAACAGTCCCGGGGCCCGCGCGCCGGGGAAGAGTCCTGCCCCGGTCCACCGGAGTGCGAGGAGGCACGCGATGACGGACACGAGCACACCGATCCCCACGAGCTCGGCCGAGCCGGCCGGGTCGGACAGCCTGCGCGCCCTCTACGCGGACTGGACCGAGATCATCACGACCACCCCCGACCTGACGACGCGCCTGTTCCGCAGCGTCTTCGACGAGTGGCACCAGGCCACCCGCGAGCCCGAGGACGTGACCTACGCCGAGGAGACGATCGGCGGGGTCCCGGGGATCTGGACGCTCCCGCTCGGCGCCGACCGCACCCGGGTCCTGCTCTACACCCACGGCGGCGGGTTCGCGGTCGGGTCGGCGTCGAGCCACCGCAAGCTCGCCGGCCACGTCGCGAAGGCCCTCGGCGTGACGGCGTTCGTGCTCGACTACCGGCGGGCTCCGGAGCATCCGCACCCGGCGCAGGTCGAGGACGGCGTCGCCGCCTTCCTCGCGCTCGTCGAGCGTGGCATCCGGCCCGAGGACATCACGACCATCGGCGACTCGGCCGGGGGCAACCTCGCGATCGCGGTCCCGCTGGCGCTGCGCGACCAGGGGCAGGCGCTGCCGGGGCGGGTGATCGCGTTCTCCCCCTGGCTGGACATGGAGAACACCGGCGAGAGCCTGGTGTCCAACGCCGCCACCGACGCGCTCGTCACCGTGCCGCTGCTCGAGAGCATGATCGCCGGCGTCCTCGCCGAGGGCCGGATCCACCCGCGGACGCCGCTCGCGAACCCGCTGCACGCCGACCTCACCGGGCTCCCGCCGCTCTACCTCAACGCCGGGGACGCCGAGACCCTGCGCGACGACGCGGTGCGCTTCGCCGCGGTGGCCGAGGCGGCCGGCGCCGACGTAACGCTCTCGGTGGTCGACGACATGCAGCACGTCTTCCCGTTCATGGCCGGCGTCGCGCCCGAGGCCGACGACGAGATCGCGGCGATCGCCGCCTGGTACCGCCGGAGGAACTCATGACCACCCCCGTCACCCCGGACCTCGACGCGATCGTGATCGGCGCGGGGTTCGGCGGCATCTACATGCTGCACACGCTGCGCGACCGGCTCGGCCTGCGCACCCGCGTCCTCGAGAAGGGCGGCGGGGTCGGCGGCACCTGGTACTTCAACCGCTACCCGGGCGCGAAGTCCGACACCGAGGGCTTCGTCTACCGCTACTCCTTCGACACCGACCTCCTGCAGGACTGGGACTGGAGCACGCGCTACCTCGACCAGCCCGACGTCCTCGCCTACCTCGAGCACGTCGTCGAGCGCTTCGACCTCGCGCGCGACATCCAGCTCTCGACCGAGGTGACCGGGGCGGTCTTCGACGAGGAGAACGACCTCTGGCTGGTCAGCACCGGTGCCGGCGAGCGGCTGACCGCCCGCTACCTCGTGACCGCGCTCGGGCTGCTCGCGAAGAGCAACATCCCCGACATCCCGGGACGTAACGACTTCGCCGGCCGGCTCGTGCACACCAACGCGTGGCCCGACGACCTCGACATCACCGGGCAGCGCGTCGGCGTCATCGGCACCGGCTCGACCGGGACCCAGTTCATCGTGGCGGCCGCGCCGAGGGCCGAGCACCTCACCGTGTTCCAGCGCTCGGCGCAGTACGTCGTCCCGTCGGGCAACGGCCCGGTGGACCCCGACGACGTCGCGCGGACCAAGGAGGACTTCGCCGCGATCTGGGAGCAGGTGCGCGGGTCGGTCGTCGCGTTCGGCTTCGAGGAGAGCGCCGTCCACGCGATGGAGGTGTCGGCCGAGGAGCGCGAGCGGGTGTTCCAGGAGAACTGGGACAAGGGCAACGGCTTCCGGTTCATGTTCGGCACGTTCTGCGACATCGCCACCGACCCGGACGCCAACGCCGCCGCGGCCTCCTTCATCCGCTCGAAGATCGCCGAGATCGTGGACGACCCCGAGACGGCCCGGAAGCTCATGCCGACCGACCTCTACGCCAAGCGCCCGCTGTGCAACGAGGGCTACTACGAGGTCTTCAACCGCGACGACGTGACGCTCGTCGACATCAAGGAGAACCCGATCGACGCGATCACCCCGTCCGGCGTCCGCACCGCCGACGGGGTCGAGCACGAGCTCGACGTCCTGGTCTTCGCCACCGGGTTCGACGCCGTCGACGGCAACTACCGCGCGATGGACCTGCGCGGACGCGGCGGGCGGCACATCGACGAGTACTGGACCGACGGCCCCACCAGCTACCTGGGCGTGTCGACGACCGGCTTCCCGAACATGTTCATGATCCTCGGCCCCAACGGGCCGTTCACCAACCTGCCGCCGAGCATCGAGGCGCAGGTCGAGTGGATCGGCGAGCTGGTCCGGCGCACCGAGGAGTCGGCGTCGAGCACGGTGGAGCCCACGCGGGCCGCCGAGGAGCGCTGGACCGAGACGTGCCGGGAGATCGCCGACATGACCCTGTTCCCGCAGGCCGACTCGTGGATCTTCGGGGCGAACATCCCCGGCAAGAAGAACGCGGTGATGTTCTACATGGCCGGGCACGCCGCCTACCGCGAGCAGCTCGCCGGCGTCGCGGACGCCGACTACGAGGGGTTCGTGCTGAGCGGGGCCGGTCAGACGGCGTCGACGCGGTCCGACTCCTCGTAGCGCAGCACCGGCAGGAGCGACGGCTCGTCCGCCGCGGGGTCGGCGGCGCAGGCGTCGAGCGCCGACTCGAGACCCGCCGCGTCGAGACCGACGCCGAGGAACACCATCCGGGCACCCGCGACGTCGACCGACCGGGGCGCCGGGCGCACGCGGATCGCCGTCCCGACCGTCTGCACGACGAACGGGGCCGCGCCGGGGAACCGCACCACGCCCTTGGCGCGGAACACCCCGGCCGGCCCCGCCTCGAGGAACGCCGCGAACCGTGCCGGGTCCAGCGGGACGGCGCGCTCCACGGCGACGCTGTCCCAGGCGGCGTGCGCGTGCTCGTGGGCGTCCTCGCGCAGGAGCACGTCGAACGAGAGCTGGCCCGACCGGGGCGGGGCGCGGCGGGCGGGCGGGTCGACGAGCATCGCCGGGTCCACCGCGCCGCGGACCACCGGGAGCACCGGGCCCGGGGCGATCGCGCGCAGGGCGGCGAGCAGCGGAGCGGGGTCGTCGACGCGGTCGACCTGGTTGAGCACCACGAGGTCGGCGAGCCGGACGACGCCGTCGGGCTCACCCCGGACGGCGTCGACGACCACCACGAGCCCGCCGTACGCCGCGTGGCGCGCCTCCCCGGCCACGGCATCGAGCAGGAGGCGCACCAGCTCGCGGGGCTCGGCGAGGCCGCTGGCCTCCACGACGACGAGGTCGAGGCGCGCCGAGGGCGCGGTCAGCACGGCGAGGAGGTCGGCGAGGCCGTTGGCGTCGGTGGTGCAGCACAGGCAGCCGTCGGCCAGCGAGGTCACCGCGCTGGCCTGCCCGGCCACGAGCATCGCGTCGATCCCGACGGCGCCGAAGTCGTTGACCACGACGCCGATGCGGACCCCGTCGGCGCGGCGCAGCAGGTGGTTGACCAGCGTCGACTTGCCGGCACCGAGCTGACCGGCGACCAGCACCACGGGGACGCGACGGGGCACGCCGACCACCCTGGCACAGGGTGATCGGCGTGCCCGGAGCCGCTACTGGATGCCCGCCTGCGCGAGCCAGTCGCGGGCGACCTGCGCCGGGTCGGGGCGGTCGGGGCCGGCGAGGCGCTGGTTGAGCTGGGTCAGCTGGGCGGTGTCCATCCTCGCCGAGATCTGGTTGAGCGTGTCGGTGACGCGGGGGTCGGACGACTTCGCCCGGTTGACCAGCGGCACCACGTTCTGGGCGGCGAAGTTCGAGCGCGGGTCCTCGAGCACCACGAAGTCGTTCTCGGGGATGGCGGCGTCGGTGGTGAACAGGTCGGCGGCCTGGACGGTGCCGTCGCGCAGCGCGGCCACCGTGAGCGGGCCGCCGGCGTCGAGGGCGCGGAACTCGCGGAACGTGCAGTTGTAGTTCCGCTGCAGGCCGGGGACGCCGTAGGAGCGCTGCTGGAACTCCGGCGGGCCGCCGAACGAGATCGTCGAGCACAGCGGCGCGAGGTCCTGGATCGAGCGCAGGTTGTTCTGCGTCGCGTAGGCGCGGGTGACGACGACGGCGTCCTTGTCCTCCGCCGCGCTCTGCTGGAGCAGCTGCAGGTTCGGGGCGACCTTCGTCGTGAGCTGCTGGTAGATCTCGTCCGACGCCGTGGCGGTGGCCTGCGGGTCGAGGAACTGCAGCAGGTTGCCGGTGTAGTCGGGCACGAGGTCGATCTCGCCGCGCTGCAGGGCGGGGTAGTAGGTCTCGCGGCTGCCGATGCCGAACCGGCGCTCGACGGCGACGCCCTTGGTCTCCAGGGCGGTCGCGTAGATCTCGGCGACGAGGCGGTTCTCGGTGAAGTTCGCCGAGCCGATGCGCACCGTGCCCTGCGCCGAGGGCGCGGCGGGCTGGGTGGCCAGGGGGTCGGAGCCGCCCCCGCACCCGGCGAGCAGGACGCCGACGGCGGCGACCGCCGCCAGGAGCAGCAGGCGCGGCCGACGCAGCGGAGCGGAGCTCGGCTGGTGACGCTGCGAACGGATCATCGATCGACCCTCTCTGGGTGGGACGGGGCGGAGGCGGACGTCAGGGCGTCCGCAGCGGGATTCGGAGTGGGGGTGCCGTCGGGACGGCGCCCCAGCCGGAGGCGGTCGGGACCGGGCGTCACGAGGCGCCCGAGGACCTGGAGGACGAGCTCGACGACGATCGAGAGCACCGCGACGATCAGTGCGCCGCCGAGCATCTGCGGGAAGTCGCGCACCGAGAAGCCGTCGATGATGTAGCGGCCGAGCCCGCCGAGGCCCACGTAGGCGGCGATGGTCGCGGTGGCGATGACCTGCAGCGTCGCGAAGCGCAGCCCGCCGAGCATCAGCGGGACGGCGGAGGGCACCTCGACCTGCAGGAGGATCTGGTGCTCGCGCATCCCGATCCCCCGCGCCGCGTCGACGGCGCCCGGGTCGGCGCCCGCGACGCCCGCGTAGGCGCCGGCGAGCAGCGGCGGGATCGCGAGCAGCACCAGCGCGAGCGTCGGCGGCAGCAGCCCGAGGCCCAGCAGCAGCACGAACAGCACCAGCACGCCCAGCTCGGGCAGCGCCCGCAGGCCGTTGGCGACGCCGACGACGGCGAGCCCGCCGCGGCGGGTGTGGCCGATGACCGCGCCCACCGGCAGCGCGATGACCGCGGCGATGGCGACGGCGAGCAGCGTGTACCCGAGGTGCTCGAGCACCCGGGCCGGGATGCCCGCGGAACCGCTCCACTGCGCGGGGTCGGTGAACCACTCGACGAGACGTCCGAGCACCGCCTACACCCCCGCCCGCGCCCGCGACCACGGCGTGAGGGCCCGTCCGAGCCCCAGCCACAGCGCGTCGAAGATGAACGCCAGCGCAATCGAGCCGACGATGCCGGTGACCACCATCGCCGTGTAGTCCTGCTGGAAGCCGTCGGTCATCAGCGTGCCCAGCGACTCGATGCCGACGAGGGCGCCGACCGTGACCAGCGAGAACGACGACACCGACGCCACCCGGAGCCCGGCGGTGAGCACCGGGACGGCCAGCGGCAGCTGCACGCCGAGCAGCAGCCCGGCGGGCCGGTAGCCGACCGCGAGCGCGGCCAGCGAGACGCTGGCGGGCACCGCGTCGAGCGCCTCGGCGACGCTGCGCACGAGCAGCGCGACGGTGTAGATGGTCAGCGTCAGGCCGACGTTGACCGGGCTGAGGATCGGCGTGCCCAGCACCACGGGGATGAACACGATCAGCGCCAGCGACGGGATCGTGTAGAGCGCGCCCGAGAGCGGCACGAGCACCCGGCGCGCGCCCCGCGACCGGTGGGCCCACCAGCCCAGCGGCAGCGCGATGATCATCCCGAGGATCACCGGGATGATCGCGAGCAGGACGTGGGCGATCACCAGCTGGTCGATGTCGTAGCCGAACGCCCTCACCGGGTGGTACCCCGGTCCAGCAGCGCCAGCACGTCGTCCGGCTCGACGCCGCCGCGGTAGCGGCCCCCGCCGTCGACGGCCACACCGCGGCCCGCGGGCGAGCTCAGCGCCGCGTCGAGGGCGCCGCGCAGCGTGCCGGCCGCGTCGGACGCGGCGTCCGCGCCGTCGGTGACGTAGAGGGAGCCGAGGTCGTGGCGCGCGCCGTCGGGCCCGAGCCAGGCCGACGGGCGCTCGGTGCCGTCGAGCAGCACCGTCCACTCCCCCGGCACGGCCCGATCGGGGGAGTCAGGGGAGTCGCCGTTGGCGTCGGCGCGCGTGGGCAGGTCGACGAGCCGCAGCGCGGTGGCCGACACGAACCCGAGGCGGCGGTAGCCGCGGTCGCGGCCGACGAACCCGGACACGAACTCGTCCACGGGGGCGGCGAGCAGCTCGTCGGGCGGCGCGAACTGGGCCAGGCGCCCGCCCACCCGCAGCACGGCCACGCGGTCGCCCAGGCGGATGGCCTCGTCGATGTCGTGGGTGACGAACAGGATCGTCTTGCCGAGCTCGGCCTGCAGGCGCAGCAGCTCGTCCTGCAGCTCGACGCGCACCACGGGGTCGACCGCGGAGAACGGCTCGTCCATGAGCAGCACCGGCGCGTCGCCGGCGAGCGCGCGGGCCACGCCGACGCGCTGCTGCTGGCCGCCGGAGAGCTGGGCGGGCCAGCGCTGGGCGAGGGCGGAGAGCCCCACGCGCTCGAGCACCTCGGCGGCCCGCTTCTTGGCCTCCTGGCGCGAGAGGCCCTGGAGCACCGGCACGGTCGCGACGTTGTCGATCACCCGCCGGTGCGGGAAGAGCCCCGCCTGCTGGATGACGTAGCCGATGCCGCGCCGCAGCTCGGGCGGGTCGACGTCGGCGACGTCGCGCCCGTCGAGGTGCACCGACCCCGACGTCGGCTCCACCATCCGGTTGACGGTGCGCAACGACGTGGTCTTGCCACAGCCCGAGGGCCCGACCAGCACGGTGATCTCGCCCTCGCGGGCCGTCAGCGACAGCTCCTCGAGGCCGACCGTGCCGTCGGCGAACCGCTTCCCCACGTCCCGGAACTCGATCACGTTCTTGCTCCCGGGATCGGACGGCGGCACGGGACGGCCACCGAGTCGGAGCGTGAATCTAATCGGGCACCCCGACACCCGCGACCGATCAAGGCCCGGCGACACCGTTCGGTGTGATCCCGGTCTCAGGCGGAGTCAGCCCGCCTGTCGGTCCTCCGGGGTCAGCGGCCCGCGGCGGAGCAGCTGCGTGAACGCCTCGCCCGGCATCGCGCGGGCGAACAGCCAGCCCTGGTAGGCGTGCACGCCGAGGTCGCGCAGCACCGCGAACTGGTCGGAGTCCTCGACGCCCTCGGCCACACAGATCTGGCCGATCGCGGCGGTGAGGTCGACGACGGCGCGGGCGACGGCGCGGTCGGACTCCCCGGTCGCCACCCCCCGGACGAAGCCGCGGTCGAGCTTGACGATCTGCGCGGGCAGCCCCGTGAGCCGCGACAGCGACGAGTAGCCGGTGCCGAAGTCGTCCACCGCGAAGCGCACGCCGGCGGCGATCAGCTCGTTCATCTCGCGCAGCGTCGTCGACGGGAGGTCGGCGAGGCAGGTCTCGACGAGCTCGAGCACCAGGCGGTCGTAGGGCAGGCCCGCGCCGGTGACGGCCTCGTGGACGGTGTCGAGGAAGTCGGGATCGCCGGGCAGCAGGCCCGCGAGGTTGACCGCGACCGAGGGCACGACCCCGTCGGGACCCGACGGCGGCCACACCGCGGCCTCGCGGACGGCGGTGCGCAGCACCCAGCGGTCGAGGTCGCCCATCAGGTCGGCGGCCTCGGCGACGGGCAGGAACTTGTCCGGGAAGATCAGCCCCTGCTCGGGGTGCTGCCAGCGCACCAGCGCCTCGGCGGTCTGCACGCGCCCGTCGGGCCCCACGACCGGCTGGAAGTGCAGCACGAGTTCGTCGTTGACCATCGCCTCGCGCAGCTGGGTCTCCATGCGCAGCGCCTCGTCGGCGCCCTTCATGATCGCCTCGTCGGCGAGCGCGAACCGGCCGGTGCCGCCGCTCTTCGCCTCGAACAGCGCGGCGTCGGCGAAGCGCATGAGGTCGCCGGTGCCCGGGTGCCCCGGCGCCGGGTCGAGGCCGGCGAGCTCGGTGGCGCGCTCCAGGCGCAGGACCTGCTCGACCGGGTCGGCCGTCGGGTCGATCTCGGGGCGAGCGGGGTCGGTGTGCGGGTCGGCGCCGATGGTGGCGCCGACCGCGGCACCCACGGTCGCCGAGATGCGCACGAGCTGCCCGTGGACCGGGATCGCGGTGCGCAGGATGCCGGCGACCGTGGCCGAGAGCGCGTCCAGCCCGCCGTGCAGGTCGACGTCGGCGCAGACCACGACGAACTCGTCCCCGGCGCTGCGCGAGGCCGCGCACCCGGCGGGCAGCCGCTCGCGCAGCCGGGCCGCGAGCTCGACGAGCAGCTCGTCGCCCGCGTCGTGGCCCAGCGAGTCGTTGACGCGCTTGAAGTTGTCGAGGTCGCAGAACAGCACCCCGGTGCGCCGCGCCGTCGGGCCGGCCAGCAGCCGCGACACCGTGGTGGTCAGCGCGCGCCGGTTGGGCAGGCCGGTGAGCTCGTCGTGCATGGCCTGGTGGCGCAGGCTCGCCTCGACCCGCCGGGCGTCGGTGACGTCGGTGAACACGACGAGGTGGGTGACGCCGCCGTCGTCGTGGACCGAGACCGACACGTGCAGCTCGCACCACACCGGGTCGGCGTCGGCGCCGCCCGCGCCGCGCTCGCGGGTCCGCAGCGCCCGCGGCGCGCACGACCAGCTCACCGACCCCGCCGAGCCCGCCGGGCGCGAGAGCAGCGGCGTCACCGGGCCGGGCACGACGGCGGTCTCGGCGGCGAGGTCGAGCAGCTCGTCGGCCCGCCGGCCGCGCAGCGCCTCGGGGCCTTGGCCCAGCAGCCGGCAGAGGGCCTGGTTCGCCTGGACCATGCGCTCGTCGTCGTCGAAGAGCGCGATCCCGACGGGGGCGACCGCGAGCAGGTCGGTGAAGCGCTGGGTCAGCGTGCGCAGCCGCTCCTCGGCCTGGCGGCGGGAGGTGACGTCGGACGCGGTGCCGAGCACGGTGCCGTCGCCGCGCAGCGCGGCGTGCACCTCGAGGATGCGCCCGGTGCCGTCGCCGAGGCGCGCCTCGGCCTCCAGCGGCGTGCCGTCGGCGAGCAGGGCGGACCAGCAGCGGGCGAACCCGGGCCGGTCGGCGGGGTGCAGCGCCTGCAGGAGGTCCCCCGCGCGCCGACCGGCCCGGTCCGGGATGCCCAGCAGCTCGGCGAGCGCCGGCGAGAGCCACGCCGAGCCCGTGGCGAGGTCGACCTCCCAGTGCCCGAGGCCCGCGATGCGCTCGACGTCGGCCGCCGAGGGGCCGGGAGCGGGCGCCGGCTCCGACGAGGGGGCCTGTGGCACCAGGACCAGCGTCGCCCCGCCCACCGCGTCCGGCCAGACCACGACGTGCACCGGCAGCGGGACGTCTGCCACGCGCCGCAGCCGCGCGGTCAGCAGGCCCTCGGGGCCCGCGCAGGGGTCGACGGCGCCGAAGTCGACGAGCAGGTCGTGCAGCGGGCGTCCGAGCGCACGGTGCGGTTCGACGGTGCCGGAGGGGTCGACGAGGCGCACGACCTGCTCGCGCACGGCGACGATGCGCCCGCGGGCGTCGTGGTGCAGCGCGGCGCCGGGCGGCAGCGTGAGGCTGCCCTCCGGGCCCCCGTCGGCGGGGGGAAGGACCGCGAGCGCGTCGGCGCGGTGTCGCGCAGCGGCGACGGCGAGGCTGCGCGAGCCCGGCACCGGCACGGCACTCCCCACGTCTGCGCTCCCCTCGCACGCGGGTCCCCCGCCGCCCCGGATGGAACGGTGTCTCCGCGTCTGTCTCAGCAACGAAGGAGACCCGGTCCGGGTCCGGGTAGATCACCCCGTGGAGGGACCTCGCGCGGCGACCGCGAGTTCCGACGCGTTCTGCTGCACGACACGGACGATCGACCTTGAGGTCACCGACCGGTCGTCGCGCCGAAGCGGACGGAGTCCACGACGAGCGGCAGACGGCCCAGAACCACTCGGCCGATGGACCACCAGGTCACCCACCTGCGGCTCAGCGGCCTACCGACGGTGCTCCCGGGGTGCCACGAACGGTCCCGATCACGCCGCGAACGTTCCGCAACCTCCGGAAGGATGACGGGTGATCCGCCGGGTGAGCGACACCGACACGCCGGGAGCGGGAGCTGCCCGGTACCCGATGGCGCGACGTCCTACACCGTCGTGGACAACCGGATCGCGCGCCACCGGGTGACGGCCTCACTGGTGCCCGTGCCCCTCCGCCGCGACCTCCGCCACGTGGCGCCGCACGACGCCCTCCTCCGCGGCCGCGCGGGCGACGGCGGCCGCCACCGCCGGCGCCACGCGGTCGTCGAGGGCGCTGGGGACGATGTGGTCGACCCCGAACTCCTCGTCGCCGGCGGCGATGTCGGCGATCGCCTCGGCGGCGGCCAGCTTCATCGCCTCGGTGATCCGCCGGGCCGCGGCGTCGAGCGCGCCCGCGAAGACACCCGGGAAGGCGAGCACGTTGTTGATCTGGTTCGGGTAGTCGCTGCGCCCGGTGGCGACGACCGCCGCGTGCTTGCGCGCGACCTCGGGGTCGATCTCCGGGTCGGGATTGGACAGCGCGAACACGATGCCGCCCTCGGCCATCGAGGCGATGACCGACTCGGGGATGGTCGAGCCCGAGAGGCCGAGGAACACGTCGGCGCCCTCCACCGCGGCGGCGAGGTCCCCGCGCACGCCCCGCGGGTTGGTCTCCTCGGCCAGCGCCATCTTCTCGACGTTCATGCCCTCGCGGCCCGCGTGGATGACGCCGCGGGAGTCGAGCACGACGACGTCGCTCGCCCCCGCCGAGAGCAGGATCTTCGCGCAGGCCACCCCGGACGCCCCCGCGCCGCTGACGACGACCTTGAGCGCGGCGAGGTCGCGGCCCAGCACACGGGCGGCGTTGCGCAGCGCCGCGAGCACCACGATCGCGGTGCCGTGCTGGTCGTCGTGCATGACCGGGCAGTCGAGCGCCTCGATCAGCCGGCGCTCGATCTCGAAGCAGCGCGGGGCCGCGATGTCCTCGAGGTTGACCGCGCCGAAGCTCGGGCGCAGGTGCACGAGCGTCTCGACGATCTCGTCGACGTCGGTGGTCTCGAGGACCAGCGGGATCGAGTCGAGGTCGGCGAACGCCTTGAACAGCGCCGACTTGCCCTCCATCACGGGCAGCGAGGCGCGCGGGCCGATGTCGCCGAGCCCGAGCACCGCGGTGCCGTCGGAGACCACGGCCACCAGACGGTGGGTCCACGTGTAGCGGGCGGTGAGCGCCTTGTCGTCGGCGATCGCGCGGCAGACCTTCGCCACCCCGGGCGTGTAGGCGATGGAGAGGTCGCGACGGCCGGAGAGCCCGACGGTCGGCGTCACCGAGAGCTTGCCGCCCTCGTGGGACTCGAACACCTCCTCGTCGGTGATGTCGCGGCCGTCGAGGGAGGGCTGGTTCGTGGTGGCGTCTTCGCTCACGGTGGCTCCAAGCGGGCGGGTGGGGGGCGGCGGCGGTCCCGGAGGTCGGCTGCCGAGGTCGGGGTACCCGGGCGGGAGCGGAAGGACGGCGCCCGCGGTCGGCGGGCGCCGGGCGGGCCGTCGGCGCGGGTGGGCGCGCGGCCCGGGCTGGTGCTCACTCGCCCGGTCGGGGCGAATACTCGCGCGTCGGCGGGGGTCGTGTCTGCGTCCGGGGTCACCCGGCGCGCCGCGAACCGCTCGTCATTCCACGGCTTTTCCCCTTACTTCTCCCGTGTGGAGGCGGTAGAGTCGAACACGTGTTCGACAGCGGGTGGACGGCGGTGGTCGAGGAACCACGTCCGTCCGCGTCGCCGTGCTGGTCGCAGTGGACGCCGGGCCCGGAGCTCGCGGCCGCGCTGGAGGCCTCGGAGCCGGTGGACCTCGCCGTCGACGAGGGTTACGACGCCGCGGAGCGCCTCGCCGGGTACGAGGCGCTGGCGAACTGGGCGGCCGGTCGGCTCTACCGCGAGACCGCCGAGTACCTGCAGGCCCGCCAGGCGACCGCGCGGGGGGCCGGGCGCGCGGAGCTGGTGGCGGAGTCGGTGGCGATGGAGGTCGCCGCGCTGGGGCGGGTGGCGCCGCGCACCGGTGAGATCCGGGTGTTCCAGGCCGAGATGCTGCTCGACCGGCTGCCACACACCCTCGCCGCGCTCGAAGAAGGGCGGATCTCGCTGGGTCATGCGCGGGTGGTGCTCGAGCAGGTCGAGAGCTGCGACCCGCAGACCGCGCGGCTGGTCGACGCCGAGCTGTGGTCGCGGACCCCGCGGGATCGCACGCCCACCCAGCTGCGTGATGTGGTGCGGCGGATCATCACCCGCCTGGCGCCGGACATGATCCGCCGACGCCCCGAGCAGGCGATGAGGAAGCGCGGCCTGCGGTACTGGTCGGACGACCACGGCGCCACCGGGGTACTGCAGCTGCGCCTGCCCGCCGACCAGGCCCGCGGCGTGTACTCCGTGATCGACGCCGTCGCCCGACGGGCCGGCGATGACCCCGACGCCCCGCGCGACATGGTCCAGAAACGTGGCGACACCACCCGCGACCTGATCCTCGACGGCGCCGCCGCCCACGGCGTCCCCTGCGACCCCGACTGCTGCCCGGACGACCCCGCAGCCACGGCCGAGGACACCGCAACCGGGGACGACGCGGGCGTGGACAAGGCAACCGGCGACGACGCCGCCGGTGGTGACGGCGCGACCGGCGATGACCCGACCGGCGACGAGACGCTGCCCGACGGCAGCGACTCGGGCGACGCGCGTGACCCGGTGCGCGGCGTGCGGCGTGGCACGCGGTCGCCGGTGCGCACCGAGGTGCGGGTGACGATCGGGTGGGACGTGCTCGCCGGGTTCTCCGATCGCCCCGGTGAACTCGAGGGCCACGGCCCGATCCCCGCCGCCATGGCCCGCCGCCTCGCCAGCAACCCCGACGCGTGGTGGCGGCGACTGCTCACCGACCCGGTCACCGGCACCGCGTCCCACCTCGACGCCCGCCGCTACCGACCACCCGCCTCGATGCAGGACTTCGTGCGCGCGCGGGACATGACCTGCGCCGCCCCGGGATGTCGGGTGCCCGCGTCACGCTGCGACCTCGACCACGTCGCGCGCTACGAGCACCACCGCCCCGGCGGCGGCGCCGGACCCACCCGCGCCGACAAGCTCAAACCCGCCTGCCGACGACACCACCGCATCAAGACCCACGGCGGATGGTCCGCCGCCCTGAGCCCCGACCCCGACGGCGGCGCCGCGCCCGTGATCACCTGGACCTCCCCGTCCGGGCACCGCTGGTCGGTGCGCTCACCCGAGCTCGACCCACCGTGGTGGGAACGCGACACCGAACCCGACACCCCCGACCCCGGCTGGCCCCGCGACCTCGACTCCTGGCGACGCCGCGAGGCGCAACCGCCACCCGGCGACCCGTGGAAGCGGCCGGCCGTGTGAGGAGGACTACCGCGCGTGCAGGCGTCCCGGCCGGGGCCAGAGTCGCCAGCGCACGGGTCCGAGCGCCTCCGCGGGACCGAGGGTGCGGGAGTCGGTCGAGGCCTCCGGGGCGTCGCCGACCGCGAACCAGCCGTCGTCGAAGGCGAGCGCGGCGCGCTTCACCGAGAGCTGCGCGGGCCGCGACGCCCACCGGACGAGGGCGAGCTCGCCGGGACGGACGGTCGCGCCCGGGAGCGCGAGGACGACGTCGCCGTCACGCAGCGTCGGAGCCATGGAGCCGCCGCGCACGAGGACACGGCGTGGACGGCGCCCGAACAGCGTGATCAGCCGCTCACGAGGGCTCCTCACCGGCGGCGCTCCACGTGTCGGCGGACGGGGTCAGGGGTACGTTCTCTGACGTCGGAACGATCACCATTCCTCACCAGGAAGAGGGAGGCGAGATGGGACTGCTCTCCAGCGTCCTTCACCCGCGTCTGGAGGCCACCGCGCACTGCGACCTCCCCTGCGGCGTCTACGACCCGGCTCAGGCCCGGATCGAGGCCGAGTCGGTCAAGGCGATCCAGGAGAAGTACCAGTCCAACGAGGACCCGGCCTTCCGGACCCGCGCCATCCAGATCAAGGAGGAGCGCGCGGACCTCGTCAAGCACCACCTCTGGGTGCTGTGGACGGACTACTTCAAGCCGCCGCACTTCGAGAAGTACCCGCAGCTCCACGAGCTGTTCAACAAGGCCACCAAGGCCGCGGGCGGCGGCGCCGACGGCGCCAAGTCGTCGATGGACCCGCAGACCGGTCAGCAGGTCCTCGACTACATCGCCGAGATCTCGGACATCTTCTGGGAGACCAAGAAGGGCTGAGACCGCCCGCACGAGACACGCCCGGCGCGCCCGTCCCCGACACCCGGGGGCGGGCGCGTCGCTGTGAACGGGCCCCCGACCGGGTAGGAACGCCCTCGTGAGCGCGACCCCGATCGGACGCATCTACGTCCTGCGGCACGGCGAGACCGAGTGGTCCCGCGACGGGCGGCACACCAGCCGCACCGACCTCCCGCTGACCGAGAAGGGCCAGGAGGCGGCGCGGACCGCCGGGCGCCTGCTCGAGACGCTGCGCGGCGCCGACGTCCCACCCCCCGCGGTGTGGACCAGCCCCCGCCGCCGCGCGGAGGACACCGCCCGTCTGGCGGGCCTCGAGCCGTCGGCCGTGCGCGAGGACCTCGTCGAGTGGGACTACGGCGCCTACGAGGGCCGCACGACCCCCGAGATCCGCGAGGAGGTGCCCGGCTGGACGGTGTGGAGCCACCCCAGCCCGGGCGGCGAGACCGGCGACGAGGTGGCCGCGCGCCTCGACCACGTCCTCGCCGACGCCGAGCAGGAGCTCGCCGCCCGCGACGTCGTGCTCGTGGGCCACGGGCACGCCGGGCGGGTGCTCATCGCCCGCTACCTGGGCCTCGGGCCGGCGGCCGGGGTCGGGTTCGCGTTCGACGCGGCGTCGGTGACGGTGCTGGGCCACGAGCGCGGGGTGCCGCGCATCGACCTGCTCAACGCCCCCGGTGGGCTCGTCGAGCCCCCGCCGCCGCCGGCGGACCGGCACTAGGGACGCGGGTCAGCGCCCGGCGCGGAACCGGAACGACCGCTCGCCGGCGTCGGCGGACGCCTCGGAGAAGCCGGCGTCGCGCAGCCGGTCGGGCATCGTCGCCGGGTCGACGACCACCATCGTGTCGCCGACGTGCAGCAGCCGGAACCGCAGGCTCCGGACGCTGTCCGACCCGGCGAACACCCCGCCCGGGCGCAGCACGCGCGCCGCCTCGGCGAACACCCGGTCCTGCTGGGCGACCGAGGGCACGTGGTGGAGCACGGTGAAGCAGACGACGACGTCGAAGCTCGCGTCGCGGAACGGCAGCCGCGCCCCGTCCCCCGTGTGGACGTCGACGCGCCCCGCCATCTGGCGGTCCAGGTCGGTGGCCAACCGGGGGTCGACCTCCACGGCGGTCAGCGGGCCCGTCCGCTCGACCAGCCACCGCGTCGTCACGCCGTAGCCCGGCCCGATCTCGAGGACGTCACCGCCGAGGTCGAGGCCCTCGAGCGCCCACGGCAGGACCTGGCCGTGCATCCGCTCGGCCCAGCGGTCGGAGCGGCACAGCCGGCGGTGCATCACGTTCATGGCCACGCCTGTCGAACCTACTGCTCCGCCCACGCGCGCGCGGGCGCGCAGAGGAGGCCGTAGAGCACGGCGGCGGCCGCGATGATGACCGGGAAGCCCCATTCCGGGCGCTGCGAGGGCACGGCGGCGTAGAACGCGCACCCGAGGGTGAGGAGCTGGGCGACGAGCGCAGGCCCGCGGGCGCCCCGCTCACCGCGCAGCAGGACGACACCCACGACGCCGAGCCCGAGGGCCAGGAGCAGGACGAACCCCCACACGGCGAACCCCACGCCCTCGGTGGCCATCAGCACCGCCACGACGACCCCCACGACGCCCTCGACGAGCACGCCGACGGCCGCGAGGCGGACGGGGCGGGGCGGGGCGGTCACACGCTCAGCGTAGGGAGCGCCGAGAGATGGGCGACATCCCGGGACCACACCCCCCGATCGGACTGGGCACGGCGTCTACGGTGAGCGACGTGCGTGCGCTGCTCGTGGCCAATCCCTCGGCCACCACGACGACGGCGGCCGGTCAGGACGTCATCGCGCACGCGCTCGCCAGCGAGATCAAGCTCGACGTCGTCGCCACCCGGTACCGGGGCCACGCGGCCGAGCTCGCCGCCCGCGCGCGGTCCGAGGCCGTCGACCTCGTCATCGTCCTCGGCGGCGACGGCACCGTGAACGAGGCGCTCAACGGCCTGCTCGCCGACGGCCCCGGCGAGGGCGTCCCGGCGCTGGGCGTGGTGCCGGGCGGGTCGGCCAACGTCTTCGCGCGCGCCCTGGGGCTGCCCCGCGAGCCGCTGGAGGCCACCCACACGCTGCTGACGGCCCTCGCGGAGGGCCGCTCGCGCACGGTGGGCCTCGGGCGCGCCGACGAGCGGTGGTTCAGCTTCAACGCCGGGCTCGGGTGGGACGCCGACGTCATCGCCTCCATGGAGCGCGCCCGCGGCCGGGGTCACGACGCGACCCCGACCCGCTACGTCGCCACCTCGATCCGCCGCTGGACGCGCACCCGCCTCGACCCGCCCGACCTCACCGTCGAGATCGCGGGCGAGGAGCCGGTGCCCGGCGTCCGGCTGGCGATCGTGTCCAACACCGACCCGTGGACCTACCTGGGGCCCCGCCCGGTGCGCACCAACCCCGGCTGCTCGTTCGACACCGGCCTCGGCCTCTTCGCCCTCAAGTCCGTGGGCCTGCCGACGGTGCTGCGCCTCATCAACCAGGTCCTCAGCCGCGACGGGGCGGCCGGCCTGAAGTCCGTCGTGCAGCGTGACGACGCCCCCGCGCTGCGGATCACCAGCGAGGTGCCGGTCAACCTCCAGGTCGACGGCGACCACCTCGGACAGCGCAGCGACGTCGAGTTCGTCGCCGTCCCGGAAGCGCTGCGGGTCGTCGTCTGAGGCCCCTGAACGAACCCGCGTGAAGTCCGCGTGAAGCCCGACGGGCGGTCGACGGGCTTCTGAATCGAGTCCACCTGCTGCCGTTCGTCGTGGGGTCACGGACGGGTGGACGGTTCGTCGTGCTGTAATCGTCGCTCGTCGCAGCCGAACGGTCATGACCGTCTGCGCAATTCCACTCACCGACCGAGTTCGCCCGCCGAACCGCTTGGCACTCGATCTCGCAGGTCACGTCCTGCAGATTGAATCGCATCCCCCGCGAATGCCGGGAAGGACGCACGGCCCTCCGGGGCCGGGTGCTCCGGACCGGTCGGGTCCGTCGTTCGGAAAAGCGAGCGTCGGGCGGGAGATCGGGCGACAGTGAGTGTCCCTGATCTCCGTTGGCTGGTCACGGCGCCACACCGCGTCGTGACGAGGTCGAGAACACAACGACCACGACCGGTGCGCTCCCCGAGGCGCACCCACCGAGGAGCTCAGAACGATGGACTGGCGGAACGACGCTGCTTGCCGCGACGAGGACCCGGAACTGTTCTTCCCCGTCGGCACGAGTGGCCCCGCGCTCTCGCAGATCGCCCGCGCCAAGAGCGTCTGCCGGCGTTGCCCGGCGATGACCGAGTGCCTGAAGTGGGCGCTCGAGTCGGGTCAGGACGCCGGCGTCTGGGGCGGTGCGAGCGAGGACGAGCGCCGCGCCCTCAAGCGCCACGGCGTGCGGCCCGAGGTGCACACCGGTTTCTGATCCGGACCGAGGACGTCCACTCCCCGGCGTCCTCGCCCTGGACCACCGACCCCCGGCGCACTCTCGAGAACGCTCCCCCACCGCGCCGGGATCGGGTCGGACGCTCGCTCCCCACGCGTCCGACCGATCGTCACGCAGGCCCCGGGCCGTCCCCCGAAGACGGCGCCGGGGCCTTCGTGTGTGTGCCTCAGCGGCCGCGGTGCTGCAGCGGCACCGTGAGGACCGCGCGCGTGCCCGCCTCCTCGCCCGGGAGGATCCGCAGGGTGCCGGCGAGCTCGGAGTCGACGAGCGTGCGCACGATCTGCAGGCCGAGGCCCGTGGCCTGCTCCAGCGAGAAGCCCTCGGGCAGCCCGCGGCCGTCGTCGCGGACCGCCACCTCGAGCTCGGCGGCCGTGCGCGACGCCGCGATGACCACGGTGCCCGGGGCCCGCTCGGCGAACCCGTGCTCGAGGGCGTTGGCGACGAGCTCGGTGAGCACCATGACCAGCGGCGTCGCCATGACCGCCGGCAGCACGCCCACCTCGCCCTCGCGGCGCATCGCGATCCGGGCGCCGGGGCGGGTGAGGTCGTTCATCATCGGCAGCACGCGGTCGAGCACCTCGTCGATGTCGACCTTCTCGTCCACCGACGCGGCCAGCGCCTCGTGCACCAGCGCGATCGACGCGACGCGGCGCACCGACTCGGTGAGCGCCTCCTGGGCCTCCGAGTGCGGTGTGCGGCGGGCCTGCAGGCGCAGGAGGGCCGCGACGGTCTGGAGGTTGTTCTTCACGCGGTGGTGGATCTCGCGGATCGTCGCGTCCTTGCTCAGCAGGGCGCGGTCGCGGCGGCGGACGTCGGTCACGTCGCGGACCAGCACCAACGCCCCGCTCGGCACCCCCCGCGGGTGCAGCGGCAGCGCGCGGAGCACCGCCGTGGCGCCGTGGCCCTCGAGCTCGGCGCGCTGCGAGGGGGTGCCGGTCAGCGCGCCGCGCACGTGCTCGGCCGCGTCGCCGCCCTCGAACGCGTCGTCGGCGACCTCGCGCACCACCGTCGCGAGGTCGACCCCGACCAGTTCCTCGCTCCAGCCGAGGCGGTGGAACGCCGACGCGGCGTTCGGGCTCGCGTAGAGCACACGGCCCGACGTGCTGATCCGCACCAGTCCGTCGCCCACCCGGGGCGACGAACGGCCCTCGTCGCGCCCCTCGGCGGTCGGGAAGGTGCCGTCGGCGACCATCTGGCACAGGTCCGCCGCGACGGCCGTGTAGGAGATCTCGAGGGTGCTCGGCACGCGCGGGGCGGCGAGGTTGGTGTCGCGGCCCAGGACGGCGACGACCTCGCCCCCGCCGAGCTCGCGCACCGGCACCACCTCGCGGCGCACCGAACGGCCCCGGTGCCAGCGCGGCTGGTCCTCGCGGCGCATCGTGGTGTCCGCGAAGGCCCGGTCGAGCTGCGGGTGCTGGCTCGACGAGGCCCGCACGCCGACCATGTCCTCGGGATGAGCGGTCGCCGTCGTCGTCGGGCGGCTCTGGGCGACGCAGAGGAGGTCGCCGTCCGTCGTGCGCACCCACAGCAGGAAGTCGGCGAACGACAGGTCCGCGAGCAGCTGCCACTCGGCGACCACGCGCTGGAGGTGCGCCGCCGCCGCGCCGGACAGCGCGGTGTGCGCGGCCAGCAGGTTCGACAGCGTCGACACCGGCCGGCCGCGGTTCCCCACGGCGATCATCCAACCACCGCGCGGGTCGGGCGCCCGCGACATGGGACGATGGACGCATGTCGAAGCGCGCGCGCCAGAAGCGGGACCGCAAGAAGAAGAGCTCGAATCACGGCAAGCGTCCCCACGCCTAGCCGTGCAGGACACGACAGGGCCCGTCCGCGAGTGATCGCGGACGGGCCCTTCGTCGTGGTGCTCAGCTCTTCCAGGACTCCACGCGGGTGTGGTTGACCTCGACGACGGTGCCGGCCGGGCTCCGCTCGACGGATACCTGGGCCTGCTCGAGCACGGTGGCGCGGATCTGCTCGCGCAGCCGCTGGTGCAGCCCGGCGGGCGCGTGCTCGCCGCTGCAGCTGCGGCTCAGCAGTGTCTTGACCTTCTCCTCGAGCCCGTAGCGGGCCAGGCAGGGCCCGCACTCGTCGAGGTGGCGGCGCAGCTGCGCGTCGCGCGCCTCGTCGCACTCGTGGTCGAGGAGGAGCCAGACCTCGGCGAGGACCTCGGAGCAGTCGGTCTCGTGGTGATCACCGCAGCTCATCGCCGGGCCCCCTCTCCGGTGGTCGCCGAAGCCTGACCGTCACGGATGAACCCGCGGTCGCGGGCGGTGTCGGTCAGGGCGTCACGCAGCTGACGGCGGCCCCGGTGCAGCCGCGACATGACGGTGCCGATCGGGGTGCCCATGATCTCCGCGATCTCCTTGTAGGCGAAGCCCTCGACGTCCGCGAGGTAGACCGCCATCCGGAAGTCGTCCGGGAGGTTCTGCAGCGCGTCGCGGATGTCGTTGTCGGGCAGGTTCTCCAGCGCCTCGGCCTCCGCGGACGGGAGCCCGGAGCTCGAGTGCTCACCGGCCTGGGCGAGCTGCCAGTCGGTGATCTCCTCCGTGGGCGACTGCTGGGGCTGGCGCTGCCGCTTGCGGTAGGTGTTGATGTAGGAGTTGGTGAGGATCCGGTACAGCCACGCCTTGAGGTTCGTGCCGGGACGGAACGAGGCGAACGACGAGTACGCCTTGAGCACCGTCTCCTGGACCAGGTCCTCCGCATCGGCGGGGTTGCGGGTCATCCGCAGCGCCGCGCCGTAGAGCTGGTCGACCATCGGCATCGCGTCGCGCTCGAAGCGCGCCGCGCGCTCCTCCGGCGTCTCGGTCGCGACGTCGACGGTCTCGATCTCGTCGGCGGACTGGTCAGGAGTCACAGCCCTCGCCGCGTCGGCCACGGGGCTCCCTTCGGGCCGCGCCACGGGCGCGGTCGGGACGTCGATGAATCCCGAGGAGACTACCCGCGTCGGGCGCAGGACACCCGGTCCCGCCGACGACGTCACGCCGTGGAACGGCGTCGCGGCGACCGTGTCGGCCTCCGCCATCGTCATCAGTGCTGGCATGTCCGGCTCAACGCGGTGACCGGGTACGGGATTCCCCTACCCTCCGGCCTCGTGGCGCGACGAGCAGCGGCGGCGGCGACCCCGGCCCTGGTGGCGCTCGACGACGCCGGCATCCCGTACACGACACATCCGTACACGGCGCCGGGGAAGACCGCCTACGGCACCGAGGCCGCCGAGGCGCTGGGGCTCGACCCGGCGCGCGTGCTGAAGACGCTGGTCGCGGAGGTGGACGGGGCGCCGGTGCTCGCGATGGTGCCGGTGTCGGGGACGCTCGACCTCAAGGCACTCGCCGCCGCGCGGGGCGGCAAGCGGGCGGTGATGGCCGAGGCCACCGCCGCGCAGCGGCTCACCGGCTACGTCGTCGGCGGCATCTCCGCGCTCGGGACGCGGCAGGCGCTCGACGTCGTGATCGACCTCTCGGTGGCCGAGCACGAGACCGTCTACTGCTCGGCGGGCCGACGGGGGCTGCAGATGGAGCTGGCCCCCGACGACCTCGTCGCCGCGACGAACGGTGCGCTGGCCGAGATCAGCTCGTCCTGAAGAACGTCCAGAGGTCGGCGACGACGACCTCCGGCAGCTCGAGGACCGCGAAGTGCCCGCCGCGCTCGTGGCGGCTCCAGTGGACGACGTCCGTGTTGTCGCGCTCGGCGAACACCTTGATCGTCTGGAAGTCGTCGGCGAACACCTGGACGCCGGTGCGGGCGGCGCTCACCCGCGGCTCGACGCCGGAGTGCGCCTCCTCGAAGTGGTAGCGCACGGCCGTCGCGGCCGTGTTCGTCAGCCAGTACAGCGACACCTGGGTGAGGATCTGCTCCTCGGTGACGAGGCTGGTGCCGTTGCCGAACGAGGTGAAGAGCTCGTTGTAGGCGAGCTGCCCGACCGGCGAGTCGGCGAGGCCGACGGCCACGGTCTGCGGGCGCGAGCCGTTCATCTGGTTGTAGCCGCCGACCTTCTGGAACCACTGCATGTGCTCGAGGCCGGCATAGTCCGACGGCTCGAGGCGCTCGAACTCCGAGGGGTCGCCCGACGGGAAGCTGAACAGCTGCAGGACGTGCAGACCGAGGAACCCGGACGGGTCGAGCAGGCCGAGCTCGCGGGCGACGAGCGCGCCGCCGTCGCTGCCGTGGGCGCCGTAGCTCTCGTACCCGAGCCGGCGCATGAGGGTGTCGTAGGTGCGCGCGACCCGCGCCATCGTCCAGCCGCGGTCGGCGACCGGCGTCGAGAACCCGAACCCCGGCATCGACGGGACGACCACCGAGAACGCGTCCTCCGCGCGGCCGCCGTGGGCGACGGGGTCGGTGAGGGGCCCGATCACGTCGAGGAACTCGGCGAACGACCCCGGGTAGGTGTGCAGCAGGAGCAGCGGCGTCGCGTCCGCCTCGGCCGACGGCACGTGCACGAAGTGGATCGTCTGGCCGTCGATCTCGGTCAGGAAGTTCGGCACGGCGTTCATCCGCTTCTCCTGGGCGCGCCAGTCGAAGGTCGTGCGCCACTGCTCGACCATGGCGGCGAGGTAGTGGTTCGGGGTGCCGTAGTCCCAGTCGTCGCCGGGGGCGGGGCGCGGCAGGCGGGTGCGGGCGAGCCGGTCGGCGAGGTCGTCGAGGTCGGCCTGCGGGACGTCGACGGTGAAGGGGGTGATCTCTGTGCTGCTCATGGGGAGAACGATAGGAAGCAACCAGGCACGTTTCGTTCCTCGTTTCCGGGCAGTATTCAGCTCGTGCGCGACACCTCCGCCCGGATGCTGGCCCTCCTCTCGCTGCTGCAGTCCCGGCCCGACTGGCCGGGGCCGGAGCTCGCCGAGCGCCTGGGCGTGAGCGCCCGGACGATCCGCAACGACGTCGCCCGCCTGCGCGAGCTCGGCTACCCCGTCGACGCGGAGACCGGGCGCGCGGGCCGCTACCGGGGTCGGGGCGTCGCTCCCCCCGCTGCTGCTCGACGACGACGAGGCCGTCGCCATCGCCCTCGGGCTGCGCGCTGGAACGGGGCTCGCCGGCGTGCAGGAGACCAGCGCCCGGGCCCTCGCCAAGCTCGAGCGGGTCCTCCCGTCGCGGCTGCGGCGCACCGTGTCCGCGCTGGTCGAGACCACGGCGCAGGGGCCCGGGAACACCGGGTCCGACGCCCCCGACCCCGAGGTCGACCCCGCGCTGCTGCGGGCGGTGGCGGAGGCGATCCGGGACCGGGTCGCGCTGCGGGTCGGCGACGACGGCCCCGCCCGCCTCCTCGAGCCCTACCGGCTCGTGAGCTGGGAGCGGCGCTGGTACGTGGTGGTGCGCTCGCCCGACCGAGGCGCCTGGACCGTCCTGCGCGCCGACGGGCTGGCGCTGCGGACGCCGGGCGGGCCGCGCTTCACGCCCGTCGAGCCGCCCGAGGACCTCACCGACCTGGTGCTGCGCGAGGTGGCCGCCGCGGGGTGGTCGGTGCACGCCCGGATCGTTGTGGCGGCGCCGGCGTCCGAGGTGCTGGCGCGGATCAACCCCGCGGTGGGCGTGGTCGAGCCCCGCGACGCGCACAGCTGCGTGCTCGTCACGGGCGCCGACAGCGTCGCCACCGTGGCGGCCTACGTCGGGATGCTCGATCTCGACTTCCGCGTCGAGGGCCCGCCGGAGCTGGTGGAGCAGCTGCGGGTGACCGGGGAGCGCTACCTGCGGGCGATCTCCACCACGAAGCGGAACCGGACGTCGCCCTGACCGAGCCGGGCGAGCGCCTCGGGCAGCCGGTCGGGCCCGACGACCTCGACGTCGGCGACGATGCCGTGCTCCGCCGCGACGTCGAGCATCTCGCGGGTGGCGGGGACGCCGCCGCTGCCGGTGCCGGCGATCCGCTTCTCGCCGACGACGAGGCTCATCGGGTCGATCCGCAGGCCCTCCGGCGGGATGCCGGCGAGGACGTAGGTGCCGTCGACCGCCAGGGCGCCCAGGTACGGGGCGAGGTCGAGCGGGTGGCCGGTGGTGTCGAGGAGGAGGCCGAAGCGGCGGGCCTGGCGGGCGAGCGCGTCCGGGTCGCGGGTGAGGACGACGTCGTCGGCGCCCAGCGCCTTGGCGGCGTCGGCCTTGGCCTCGCTGGTGGTCAGCGCGACCGTCTCGGCGCCGAGCGCGTGGGCGAACTTGATCGCCAGGTGCCCGAGGCCGCCGACCCCGACGACGCCCACCGTCGTGCCCGGGCCCGCGCCGAAGCGCCGCAGCGGCGCCCAGGTGGTGATCCCCGCGCAGAGCAGCGGCGCCGCCCCTGCGGGGTCGAGGCCCGCGGGCAGGGCGTACACGAAGTGGCGGTCGACGACGATCTCGGTGGAGAACCCGCCCTGGGTGATCCCGCCGGAGACCCGGTCCTCGCCGCCGTAGGTCAGGGTCGGGAACGCCTCGCAGTCGTTCTCGCGCCCGGCGCGGCACGACCGGCAGGTGCGGCACGAATCGATGATGTTGCCGACCGCGACCCGGTCGCCGACGGCGAGGTCGTCCACGTCGGCGCCGAGGGCCTCCACCACCCCGGTCATCTCGTGGCCCGCGACCAGCGGGAACGCGGCGGGGTCGCCCGCGGCGAGCGCGTGCCGGTCGGTGGCGCAGACGCCGCAGTGGGTGACGCGGACGACGACGTCGCCCCCGCGCGGGTCGCGGCGCTCGAAGCCCCACGGAGCCGGCGCGGCACCCGGGGCGTCGGCGGCCCAGCCGGTGACCTGACGCATGAGCGGTCCTCCCTCGACAAACAAACCGTTTGGTTACTTGAGACCGTAGCACGTAACCGACCAGTTGGTTACTCTCACGGCCGTGCCCCGTGACGGAACGGCGACCCGCCGCCGGCTGCTCGACGCCGCGACCGCGGAGTTCTCGCGGTACGGCATCGCCGGCGCGCGCGTCGACCGGATCGCCGACGCCGCCGAGGCCAACAAGGCCCAGATCTACGCGTGGTTCTCGTCGAAGGACGGCCTGTTCGACGCGGTGTTCGCCGAGCACCTGGCGCTGATCGTCGACCTCGTCCCGTTCGACGCCACCGACCTCGCGGGCTACGCGGTCCGGCTCTACGACGCCTACCTCGAGAAGCCGTCGGTGATCCTGCTCGCGGCGTGGGCGCGCCTCGAGCGCGTGCCGACCGGCGACCTGCTCACCACCGCCGCGAAGGACGTCGCCGCGAAGCTGGACGCCGTCCGCACCGCGCAGGCCGAGGGGCTGATCGACCCCGAGCTCGACCCGCGCGACGTCTACTCGATGGTCATCGCGCTGTCGATGTCCTGGTCCCCCGCGGCGACGGTGATCGCGGCCGCGCCGGACGACCCGGCCGGCGACCACGCGCGTCGCCGCACGGCCCTGCACGCCGTGGCCCGGCGGGCGTTCGCCCCGGGCTAGACGGTCGCGCGCGCCAGCACCCTCTCCAGCCAGGGGCCGACCGCCGCGGCGACCGGCCCGCGCGCCTTCAGCGAGTGGTCGCCCGCGAGGACGACGACCTCGCGGGTCGCCGTCGGCTCCGGGATGCCGAAGCGGTCGCGCTCGCCGGAGACCGCCAGCACGGGCACCGTGACCGCGTCGATCTCCGGTCCGCGGTCGGGCCGGGTGCCGTCGCGGCGGGCCGGCGCCAGCAGCGGGAACGCGAGCGCGAGGACGGCGACCGGGCCGAGCGTCGCGGCCCCGCGGCAGGCGACGCGCGCGCCCGAGGAGCGTCCGCCGTGGACCTGCGGGGTGTCCGGGAACCGCTCGGTGAGCGCCGCGAGCACAGCGGCCCAGGCGGCGTCGAGGTGCGCCGCGGGCGGCGGGGCCTTGCGGTTCGCCACGCGGTAGGGCTGGAGCACGCGGGCGACCGCGAGCCCGGCGTCGCGGGCCGCGGAGCGCGCCCCGAGCAGGTCGGGCGCCTCGATGCCCCCGCCGGCGCCGTGGCCGAGCACGAGCAGCCCGCGCGGCGCGCCGTCGGGCTCGTCGAGCTGGACCTGCGCCGGGCCGTGGGGGGTCTCGACCGTGATCATTGAGTCGCGGGCACGTCGAGATCCAGCTCCAGGCCCTGCTGCTCGGGCTCGTCGTGGCTCTCCTCGACGAGCTCCGGCCCGTGGTTCTTCACGTTGTTGACCTTGGTGGACACCTGGCGCAGCTCGAACGACGTGAGCAGCTCGGGCGGGGGCGGCTCGAGGAGGTCGGTGGGGTCGTCGTTGTCGGGGTCGAGCCAGGCCTTCCAGCGCTCGGCGGGCAGCACCAGCGGCATCCGGTGGTGGATGTCGACCAGCGGGCCGGCGGCGTCGATGGTGACCACGGTGGTGCTGATCAGCGGCGAGGTGTCCTTGGGCGCGTCCTTGGGCCGCCAGGTCTCCCACAGCCCCGCGAACGCGAGCGACTTCCCGCCCGGCAGGGTGATGAAGTACGGCACCTTCCGCCCGCCGGGGCCGTCCTTCTGCCACTCGAACCAGCCGTCGGCGGGGAGCAGGCAGCGGCGTCCCTTGACCGCGCGGCGGAACGCGGGCTTGCTGGTCAGCGAGTCGGACCGCGCGTTGATCATTCGGCTGCCGACCTTCGGGTCGTCGGCCCACCCCGGCACCAGCCCCCAGCGCATGGCCCGCAGGCTGCGCTCGAGGGCCTGCGGGTCGGCCTGCCCGTTCGCGTCGCGGGGGTGCCGGTCGACCACGCCGATCACGGTCTCGGTGGGCGCGACGTTGTACTCGGGGCCCGGCCACGCCCCGTCGGTGGCGTCGACGGCGTCGAACTCCTCGGCGAGGGTGGCGGGGTCCTTGGCCTGGCTGTAGCGGCCGCACATGCCTCCATCCTGGCACCGGGGTCCGACACGGCGGCGATCGCGAGAGGATGTGCGCATGACCGATCAGCCCTGGGCCGCCCCGACCGCCGACGCGCCGGTGCGGGGCACGGTGTCGGTGCCCGGGTCGAAGTCGGTCACCAACCGGGCGCTGGTGCTCGCCGCCCTCGGCACCGACGGCGTCACCCGCCGCGTCCGGGGCGCCGCCCGCTCGCGCGACACGACCCTGATGGCGGGCGCCCTGGAGGCGCTCGGCGCCGACGTGACGACCTCCGAGGGCCGCGCCGGCACCCTCGACATCGCCATCACCGCCCCGGCGACCTTCCGCGCCGCGCACGTCGACTGCGGCCTCGCGGGCACGGTGATGCGCTTCGTCCCGCCGCTGGCCGCGCTCGCCGACGATCCCGTGGTGCTCGACGGCGACCCGCGCGCCCGCGAGCGGCCGATGGGCGGGATCGTCGAGGGCCTGCGCGGGCTGGGCGTGGCGGTCACCGGCGAGGCGCTGCCGCTGACCGTGGCGGGCGGTCCGCACCCGGTCGGCGGCGAGGTCACCGTGGACGCGTCGGCCTCGAGCCAGTTCGTCTCGGGCCTGCTGCTCTCGGGCGCCCGCTACGCGCGCGGGGTCACCGTCACCCACTCCGGCGCGCGCGGCGTCCCGTCGCTGCCGCACGTCGCGATGACCGTGGCGATGCTGCGCTCCGCGGGCGTGACGGTCGCCGAGGACGCGGCGCGCTGGCACGTCGCCCCCGGTCCCGTCACCGCCCCCGCGGACATCGACGTCGAGCCCGACCTGTCCGGGGCCGCCGTGTACCTGGCCGCCGCGGTGGCCACGGCGGGCGAGGTGACGATCGCCGGCTGGCCCGACACCGACCTGCAGCCCGGCGGCGTGGTGCGCCGCGTGCTGGAGGCGTTCGGCGCGCAGGTCACGCTGACCGCCGAGGGCCTGACCGTGCGCGGGCCCGACCGGCTGACCGGCGTCGACGTCGACCTGCACGAGGTCAGCGAGCTGACGCCCACCGTCGCCGCCCTGGCCGCACTCGCCGCGCGGGACGGGGCGTCGTCGCGGCTGCGCGGGGTCGCGCACATCCGCGGGCACGAGACCGACCGCCTGGCCGCCCTCGTCGCCGAGCTCGGCACCGTCGGCGCGCGCGTCGCCGAGACCGAGGACGGGCTGGAGATCGCCCCGGCGCCGCTCGGCGCGCCGACGCGGCCCTGGCGGGCCTACGCCGACCACCGGATGGCCACCGCCGGCGCGATCGTCGGGCTCGTCGTGCCCGGCGTGACGATCGACGACGTCGCCGCGACCACGAAGACCCTCCCCGACTTCGCCACCGACTGGCCCGAGCTCGTCGGCGCCGGGGTCGGGGTCTGAGGCCGGGAGGGTGACACGCGGCGGCGGGCGGGGCGCGGCGTCCCGGCTCGACGAGTCCGACGTCCGGATCCGGCCCGGCCGGGGCACGCGCCCGCGCAGCAAGCGCCGCCCCGAGCACGCCGACGCAACGGAGGCGATGGTCGTCGGGGTCGACCGCGGGCGGTGGACGTGCGCCCCGGACGACGACCCGGAGCTGCGCGTCGTCGCCATGCGGGCCCGCGAGCTGGGGCGCACGCCCGTCGTCGTCGGCGACCAGGTCGGGCTCGTCGGGGACGTCTCCGGTGGCGAGGACGCGCTCGCGCGGATCGTGCGGGTCGCCGAGCGCTCGAGCGTCCTGCGCCGGACCGCCGACGACACCGACCCCTACGAGCGGGTGGTCGTCGCCAACGCCTCGCACCTGGTGATCGTCACGGCGCTGGCGGACCCGGTCCCGCGCACCGGCTTCGTCGACCGCGCCCTGGTCGCCGCCTACGCGGGCGGGCTGGAGCCGGTGCTCTGCCTGACGAAGGCCGACCTCGCCGACCCCGACGAGTTCGCCGCCAACTACGCCGCCCTCGACCTCACCGTCGTCGTCACCCGCGCCGACGAGGACCCCGCCGCGCTGCGCGAGGTCGTCGCAGGCCGGGTGTCGGCGCTCATCGGGCACTCCGGGGTGGGCAAGTCGACGCTGGTCAACCAGCTGGTCCCGGATGCCGACCGGGCGGTCGGCGAGGTCTCCGGGGTCGGCAAGGGGCGGCACACGTCGACGTCGGCGGTGGCCCTGGCCCTGCCGGACCTCGACGGCTGGGTGATCGACACCCCGGGCATCCGGTCCTTCGGACTGGCCCACATCGCCCCGGACGACGTCGTGGCGGCGTTCGGCGACCTGGCCGCGGCGATCGAGGAGTGCCCGCGGGGCTGCGGGCACCTCGGTCCGCCGGCCGACCCGGAGTGCGCGCTGGACGCGGAGGTCGCGGCCGGCCGCCTCTCCCCCGCCCGCAAGGAGGCGCTGCGCCGGGTGCTGGAGGCACTCCGCACGCCGGCGTGGGAGACGTGAGCGAGGACGAGGGCTCCACCGGTGGGGAGTCCACGCTCACCGTCCTGCTCGCGCTGGCGTCGAACGTGCTGGTCGGCGTGCTCAAGCTGGTCGCCGGGCTGCTCACCGGCTCGTCGGCGATGCTCGCGGAGGCGGCGCACTCGGTCGCCGACACCACCACCGAGGTCTTCCTCGTCACCGCGCTGCGCCGCTCCGGGCGCCGTCCGGACCGCAGCCACCCCTTCGGCTACGGCAAGGAGCGCTTCTTCTGGGCGATGATCGCGGCGGTCTCCGTGTTCGTCACCGGCGCCGCCTACTCGATCATCGAGGGCATCCGGACGATCGTCGAGCACCCCCGCGACCCCGCCGAGGAGCAGTACGCCTGGGTCGCGTACGGGGTGCTGCTCCTGTCGTTCCTCATCGAGGGCACGTCGTGGCAGCAGGCCGTGCGGCAGGTGTGGCGGGAGAAGCGCGAGCTGCGGCTCTCGCTCGTGCGCTACCTGCGGCTGTCCGACGACCCGACGGTCAAGAGCGTGCTGTTCGAGGACTCCGCGGCGCTCGTGGGCCTGGTCTTCGCGGCGCTCGGCGTCGGCCTGCACCAGCTGACCGGCTCCTCGGTGTGGGACGGCGTCGCGTCGATCATGATCGGCCTGCTGCTGGTGTTCGTCGCCTACGCACTCGGGCGCACGAACAAGAACCTGCTGATCGGCCGGTCCGCGGAGCCGCGGGTGCTGCGGGCGGTGTTCGACCACCTGGCCGACGCCCCCGAGGTCGACACGGTCGTCGACCTGCAGTCGATGCTCACCGGCACCGACAGCGTCCTGCTCTGCGCGCGCGTCGACTTCGTCGACACCCTCACGGCCGCCGACCTCGAACGCGCGTGCGTGCGGCTCGACGACGAGCTGCACGACCGGTTCCCCGACCTCGACCAGGTCTTCATCGAGCCCGTGCCGCGCACCGACCCGGACATGCGCGCCGCCGTGCTCGAGCGCTACGGCACCCTGCTGGCCACCTGGCAGCGCGAGCACGACGCTCGTTAGGCGGGCGCCGGGACCACGCCGAGCTGGACGAGCATGCCGAGCATGTCCTGGTGGTGGCGGTTCGCGACGAGCTTGTCGTCGCGCCAGGTCTGCCACATCGACGCCCACGACGTGAAGGCGCGCCCGGTCGGCGGGATCGTCGTGGCGCCCGCGGAGAGCGGCCCGGACTGGGTGCCGCGCCAGACGAGCTCGAGGACGGCCAGGTCGCCGTCGGTGACGATCCGGACGACCTCGCCGGTGCAGTCCGGGACGCCGGTGCGCCAGTCGCGCAGAGCGGTGAGGATGTCGTCGGCGCCGGTGAGGACGCGGCCGGTGGCGGGCTCCTCGTAGACCGAATCCGGTCCCATCATCGCCCGCATGGCGTCCCAGTCGGCGCGGTTGAAGTTGTCGATGGTCTGGCGCGCGAGCTCGTCGATCCCCATGGCCGTGCCCCTTCTGTGTCGCGAGTCACAGCAGGATGGCCCTGGTTCGTCGGAGGAGGCACCACCGAACGTGGTCGGGGTTGGTCCCGACGGGTGGTCAGCCGCTCTCGACGACGCGGTCGGCCCGGTGTGCGGTGGCAGCGATGACCCGGGCGTTCGCGGCGTCGCTGCCGTCCGCGCGGGCGACGGCCTCCGCGTGGCTGCGGCCGTGGTGCTCGTGGCGCGCGACGAGCCGGGCGCGGCGCACGTCCTCGTCGGGCGCGACGAACCACGCCTCGTCGAGCAGCGCCCTGATGCCGTCCCAGGGCGGGTCGTCGAGCAGCAGGTAGTTGCCCTCGGTGACGACGACGAGGGCGTCGGGCGGGACCTCGAGCGCCCCGGCGATCGGCTCCTCGACCTCGCGGCGGAACTCGGGCGCCCACACCGTCGTCTCCCGCGAGCGGACGCGGTCGAGGAAGGCGACGTAGCCCGCGGCGTCGAAGGTGTCGGGGGCGCCCTTGCGGTCGCGGCGGCCCAGGCGGTCGAGGACGGAGTTCGCGAGGTGCCAGCCGTCCATCCCGACCACCGCGACGCCGGGGCCCGCGAGCGACGCCGCGAGCGTGGACTTGCCCGCGCCGGGGCCGCCGACGATCCCGAGCAGGCGGCGGCGTCCGTCGGCGCGGGCGGCGTCGAGGAGGTGGTCGATGGTCACCCGCGCATGATTGCCCACGACGGGGTACCGCTGGTGGATGCAGCTCCCCGTGCCCGCGCCGGGCCCCGACGCCGCGGTGGCGTTCGTCCGCGAGCACCTCGCCGACCTCGCGTGCGACACCCCTGCCGCGTCGCGCTCGTTCCGCGGCGGGCAGACCGCGGCCGACGCGGCGCTGGCCGCGCTCGACGTCACCGGCTACGCGGGCCGTCGCAACCAGGTGCTGCCCGAGTCGCGGCGCGGGGCCTCGCGGATGTCGCCGTACATCCGCTACCAGCTCGTCGGCCTGCCCGCGCTGTGGGACCACGTCGCCGACGCGCCGGCGAACGACCGCCGCAAGTACCGCGACGAGCTGACCTGGCAGGAGTTCACCCGGCACCTCTACGCCCGCTTCGGCCGCGACGGCGAGCCCGCGCTGCGCGAGGAGCTGCGCGCCCACCCGCCGTCACCGCCGGAGCCGTGGGACGAGCCGTGGCCGCGGGACATGGCGTGCATGGACGCGACCCTCGAGGAGCTCCACACCGACGGCTGGCTGGTGAACCAGACGCGGATGTGGCTGGCCAGCCAGTGGACCGTGCGCGCCGGCGCCCGCTGGCGCGACGGCGAGGAGGCGTTCTTCACCCACCTCCTCGACGGCTCCCGGGCCGCCAACCGCCTGAACTGGCAGTGGACGACGGGCGCGGGCAACGGGAAGGCCTACGCGTTCTCGCGGTGGCAGGTGCAGAAGCGGGCGCCGTCCCTGTGCCGCGGGTGCGCGCTGCGCGACGCGTGCCCGGTGGCGTCGTGGCCGGCGGACGAGCGCACCACCCGGGCCCCGATCTCGGACCTGCTGCGCGGCGACCCCGACCCGGCGGTGACCGCGGGGCCGGAGTCGTCGCCGTCGGGGGAGGTCGACGCCGTGTGGCTGACCGCGGAGTCGCTCGGCGACGCCGACCCTGCCCTGGCCGCGCACCCCGACGTCCCGGCGGTGTTCTGCTTCGACGAGCCGTTGCTGCGGCGGCTGACGCTCTCGGGCAAGCGGCTGGTGTTCCTCGCCGAGACGCTGGCCGACCTCGCGACCCGGCGGCCCGTCGAGATCCACCGCGGGCGGGTGGCCGACGAGCTCGCCGGGCGCCGCCTCGCCGTGACCTTCGCGCCGGTGCCCGGCTTCCGGCGGCGCGCCGCCGAGCTCGAGCCGGCCGTCGTGCACCCGTACCCGTGGCTCTTCCGGCCGCGCGCCGGGCGGATGCAGTCGTTCACGGCCTGGCGCAAGGGGATGCCGGCGCAGCCGGACCGGTGAGCGGCCCTGTGTCCGGGTCTCGTGCCAGGGTGAGCCATGGTCCGCGAGCAGCAGCCGTGGCTGGACGTGCCGTTCGGGGAGAAGGACGACGCCAAGGCCGCCGGCGCGCAGTGGGACTGGCGGGCGAAACGCTGGTACGCCCCGCGGCCCGGGATGCCGGAACTCGCGCGGTGGTTGCCGGTGCCGGCTCCGGCTGGTCCTCCACCTGCTGACGAGGACCAGGACCTCGCCGCGCGGACGCCGGGTCCGGCCGACGACCGGAGCGGGCGGTCCTGGCCGGCGGGCGCCGAGGGCGAGGTGCGGCTCGCGGAGGCGTTGCGCGGGATGACCGAGGCGGGCCCGCTCGCGCAGCGCCGCCCGCCGTGGCGGGTGCTGCACGCCGTGCCGACGGGGCCGGGGCACGGCGACCTCGACCACGTCCTGCTCGGCCCGCCGGGCCTGGTCGTCGTGAACACCGAGCACCACCACGGGCGGGCCGTGCGCGTCGACGGCGACCGGATGACCGTCGACCGCGAGCCCGTCGACCACGTGCCCCGCATACGGGCCGAGGCCGAGCGCGCCGGACGGCTCCTCGGGGCCGCGCGGAGCGACGACCCCGGGGTGGCGCCGCCCGCGACGGGCGCCCTCGCCGTCGTCGCCGCGTCGGTGACCACCGCGCCGGGCGGGTCGACCCCGGAGGGCGTCCTCGTCGCGACGCCGGCCGGGCTCCCGCGGCTGATCACGGCCCTGCCCGCGGTGCTGGCCGACGACGAGATCGACGAGCTCTACGCCGTGGCGCGGCGGCTGGGCACCTGGACGCGGGAGCTGTGAGCGCGGCCGGACCGCTCGCTAGCCTCGCCCCCATGAGTCGCCTCGAGGGCCGCACCGACCGCGGGAGCCGGACCATCGCCGCCACCCCCGAGGACGTCTACGCCGCGCTCGTCGAGGGCGAGCGGCTCGAGGCCTGGTTGCCGCCGGAGGGCATGACGGGGCGCCTCGAGCACTTCGACCCACGGCCCGGCGGCGGCTTCCGCATGGTGCTGACCTACCTCGACCCCACCGACGCGCCCGGCAAGACCTCGGACGCCCAGGATGTCGTCGACGTGGAGTTCGCCGACCTCGTGCCCGGCGAGACCGTGGTGCAGCGCGCCGTCTTCGACTCCGAGGACCCCGCCTACGCCGGCACGATGACGATGACCTGGAGCCTCGCGCCGGTGGACGACGGCACCGAGGTCGTCGTCACCGCCACCGACGTCCCCTCGGGCATCGACCAGGCCGTGCACGAGATCGGCATCGCCTCGTCGCTGGCCAACCTCGCGGCGTACCTCGAGCGGCCCTGAGGAAGCACCGCTCCTCGGGCCGGTCGAGGCCGCGCGCGTCGATCGTCAGAACGGCGGCGGATCCGGGTCGTCCGGCGGTGGCGGGCGGCCGGTCGGTGGGGGTGTCTCGGGCGCCGGAGCTCGCGCCGGTGTCCGCGGGTACGGGTCGTTCTCCCAGAGGGGCCCGTCGTCGGCGTACTGGTGCGGCTCGGCGCTCGACCGGACGGCCGGCGGATGGGCCGCCGGGAGGTCGTCGACCACCGGCCGTGGCGGGCGGTCGTAGGTGTGACCGGTGGGGCTGGTCCACCTGAACCAGCCCGGCCGGGGCTGGTCGAGCTGCCAGCCCTGGTCCTTGAGGTCGTGGTCGTGTCCGCAGGCCGGGCCCAGGTTCGACCCGACGGTGAGCCCGCGCTCGAGCACCGACAGGGTGTGGTCGATCTCCGCCTCGAGCGCCGACGCCCCGCACGGCGGGAAGACGCAGGAGCGGTCGCGCATCGTGATCCAGCGCCGCAACGCCGCCGACGGGAAGCGGGCGACGGCCTCCCGGGCCCTTCGACGCCGCCGCGCCGCGATCCGCTCCCACGCGGCGGCGTCCGGCCCGATGGTCTGACCGAACGGCGACAGCCCGGCGGTCGGATTGCCGGGAGCGTCGGCCGCCGAACACTCGGAGGCAGGGCTGAGCTCGGAAGCTCGGTCCTCGGCCGTCTGGTCCTCGGCGGCTCGTTGCTCCGCGGCCCACTCCTTGGCCGCTCGTTCCTCGGCCGCGCGCTGCTCGGCGGCACGCTGCTCCGCTTCCCGGGCGGCACGGTCCTCGGCGCGGGCGGTGCGCCAGCAGGCGAGCTGGTGCTGCAGGTCGGTGAGCAGCCGCGCCCAGCCCGGGAAGTCGCCGGGGCGCAGGGCGTCGAGCGCCGCCTCAGGGACGTGCAGTTCGACCACCGGTCGCGGCGCACCCTCGATGGGCGGCTCCTGCGGCGTGGTGGTCGCCTCGCTCGGGCGGTGGCGCGTGATCAGGGCGGCGATCAGCGCCCCGCTCTCGTCGGTGACCGCCACCCGCCACTCGGCGTCGCCGTACGCCGCGGCGAGCTCGCGGGCCGTGCCCGCCGGGACGACGCCCCAGCCGGGCAGCCGGGCCGGGCGGTCGTCGATCCGGAGCAGCGTCGCCAGGCCGACCCGCAGCTCGAACCGCGACTGCCGCGTCGACCGCCGCCTGCGGGACGGGGTCGACGGCGGGTCCTCCGGCGGAGCATCGGCCGGGTCCGGCGTGCGCCGTGGCTGCGGGTCGTCGGGCAGGGCGGCCGCGAGCACCGCCGCGACGATCTCCTCCTCGGAGGCGCCCGCGTGGGCGGGATCCCACACGGCCAGGAAGGTGTCGGCGCGGATGGTGTCGATCAGCCCGGGGTGTCCCGCGGCCTGGGCCCGCGCGGCCAGCGCGTGGATCCGGCGGGTCGTGGTCACCCCGCCCGGCAGCGGCAGGTCCATCGCCGAGATGTTCACCGTGCCGGCCTCGGTGCAGCGTGCCCGTACCCGGCGCTGGCGACGGTGCCGCCGGTAGAGCTTCTCCGCCCACTCCGGGTCGAGCGCCTTGGCCAGCGCCTCGACCTTGTCGATCAGCCGCGACAGCGTCAGCGATCCCGCCTCGTCCACGAGCCGCTCGATCACCTCGGACGCGTGCTCCTGCGACAGCGGCGCGGTCCGGCGCACGAGGATCGCCACCCGCTGCTCGTCGACCCGCCCCGCCTGCCACGCCGCCCCGAGGCGGGGGTGGCGCTCGGCGGCCTCGGCGAGGTCGAGCACCCGGCCCACCGCCGTGCGCGACGCCGCCAGCACCGCCCGCAGCTCGTCGCCGGCCGCCGGCACGTCGAGCTCGGCACGCCCGCCCGGCGCCGCGGGGTCGGCTAGCGACGCCTCGCGCGCCGCGACGTGGAAGCACGCCTGCTGGTGGGCGAGCTGGCGGTGCTGGGCGGCCACGAGCCGCACCGTGTCGTACGGCGACACCCGCAGCGGATCGATCCGTTCGAGCACGGCGGCCAGCCCGGCGCCGACGGGGAGCTCCTCGAGCCCCGCCGGCACCTCCTGGTAGCCGTCATCGAACATGTGTTCGAGTCTACCGGCCACCACCGACACTCACGGACGCTTCGCTCAGATCTGCCGCGCCCAGCCCACGACGAGCAGCACCGCGGCGAGGACCACCACCGCCGCCACGGGCAGGACCCACCGCCGCCGGCGGGTGCCCAGCACGTACTCGGTGAGCCGCACGTGCAGCGCCGCGAGCCCCCACCACAGCAGCGCCACGACCACCAGCACCCCGACCCACGCCCACGCGTGCGCCGCCCACGCCCCGACGAGGCCCGGGCCGCCCCAGGCGTCGTCGTACGGCCCGGCGACGACGAACCCGTAGAACGGGCCCCGCGCGGTGGCCAGCAGCGCCATCCAGGCCAGCCACCAGAAGAGCAGCCCGACCACGACCCCGAGCACCCCGTGCACCATCACCCGGGCGCCGCGGACCCGGTCGCGCACGGACGACGGGGTGAAGCCGCCGCAGACGAGGTGCCGCCGCGCGGCGTCCACACCGCCGGCGGGGCCGCTGATCGCCACCGCCGTCATCACCCCCGCGGAGGCGGGGAGCAGGCCGAGGCCGTAGGCCAGGCGACGCCCGGCCGTGCGCCGGAGGCCGCCACCGCGCCCCCCGGGGACAGGCCCCGCCGCGACGGCACGAGGAGGGCTCGAGGTCGTCGCGGCGCGGCTCATGCCCGGGGACGGTAGGACCGTCCCCCGACAGCGCGAATCACCCCGAGGGACCGGATCCGTCTCCCCCGGAGGTATGAGATCAGAGCAGCTCGAGCACGAACGGGAGCTCCTGCACGCCGTACCAGGCGAGCTCGTGGTCCTCGGCCTCGCCGAGGGTGAACTCCGCGTCCGGGTCGCCGAGGTCGGCGGCGTCCACGACCGCCGCCGCGGCCCGCACGGCGCCGCCGGCCTCCTCGAGGTCGAGGTGGACGGCCGCGAGCCGCGCCATCGGGATCGGGCCCGCCACCCGCACCACGGCGTCGTCGAGGTCGGGACGCAGGGTCACGTCGTCGACGTCCGCGCTGACCACCGCCCGCCGCGGCGGCGCCGACGGGTCCTCGGCCAGCTCGGTGGCCAGCAGGCGCAGCGACGCCCGCGCCGCCTCGCTCATCGCCACGTACTCGAGCTCCTCGTCGTCGCCCGACGCGTACGCCTCGCGCAGGCGCGGCGTCAGGGCGAAGGCGGTGCCCGAGAGCGGTTGCAGCTGCTCGTCGTCGAGCAGCCGCCGCAGGCCGGCCACCGTGGCCGGGACGTAGATCCTCACCGTTCCCCTGTCCTCTCCCGCTCCCAGCGCGCCGCCGTCGTCCGCAGCGCGACCTGCGCGACCTCGGCCTGCTTGCGGGGATCCATGACGTTCCAGCCGGTCACGGCCCGGTCCTCGGCGTCCGGCGCGTGCTCGGTCACGGTGATCCCGGCCGCGCGCACCCGGGCGATCTCCCGGGCCGAGCGTCCGCCGATCAGCCCGCGCAGCCAGCCGTCCGTGGCCCCGACGGGATTCGACCACACGTCCGGCGACTCCCCCGACCGGGCCAGGGGCACGAGCACGAGGGCCTCGTCGACGCGGGGCAGGTCGGGGTCGAGCAGCAGGTCCGCCGACGTCGCCGAGCACACGCCGCCGTCGACGTAGCGCTGCCCGCCGATCCGCACGGGCGAGAACCAGCCCGGCACCGCGCACGACGCCGTCGCCGCCTCGGCCATCGACGCGGGCGGTGCCCCGGTCCGCCCGAACGGCACCCGGGCGCCGCTGTCGTAGTCCATCGCGACGATCCGCACCTGCGGCGCCTCCGGCCACTGCTCGTGCGCCCACTTCGTGGCCCAGCGGTGCAGGCCGGTGGTGTCGCCGCGGCCGGTCGGCAGCAGCGCCGCCCCGAACGCCAGCGGCGGGAAGCGGCGCGGGCTGCGGGCGATCTCGCCCAGCAGCCGCAGCGACCCGGGCCCGACCCGCGGCATCGGGGGCAGGCCCCGCCGCGCCGTCGACTGTGGGGCACCCTTCGGCCGTGACGGCGCGGGCGGCGGGTCGAGCAGCTGCGCGAGCATGTCCGCCACCGGCACCCCGCTGGCCAGCGCCGCGGCGATCACCGAGCCCGCCGAGGTCCCGATCAGCACGTCCGCCTCGCGCGCGTCGCGCCCGGTCTCCTGCTCCCAGGTCGTCAGCGCCGCGATCGTCCACGCGTAGCCCAGCTGACCGCCGGTGCCCAGCACCAGGCCCAGGCTCACCGCAGGCCCCTCACCGCGGCACCGTCGCCCGCAGCTCCGCCAGCGACTCGGTGACGAGCTCACCCAGCTCGTCGACGTCGGCCATCGAGTCGCGGTCGGCGTTGAAGCCGTAGAACACCCCGCCGTCGTAGGACGTCAGGCCCACCGCGAGCGACTGCCCCTTCGCCAGCGGCACCACCGGGTACATCTCGAGCATCCGCGCCCCCGCCGCGTACAGCGCGTGCTGCGGGCCCGGGACGTTGGAGACGACGAGGTTGAACAGGCGCCGCGCGAAGCCGTTGGCGGCCCGCGCGCCCAGCGCGTGCAGCGTCGGCGGCGCGAACCCGCCCACCCGGACCAGCGCGTTCGCCCCGACCGACTGGCCCGACTCCTTGTGCTCCCGCATCGCGTGCGCGACGTGGTGCATCCGCAGGACCGGGTTGGGCTCGCCGACGGGCAGGTCGACCAGGAACGACGCGATCTGGTTGCCGAGCAGCCCGGCGCCCGCGATCGACCCCGTCGTCTCGGCGTCCCCGCGCACCGACAGCGGCACCATCGCGCGCATCGTCGTCGTCGGCGACACCGTCGCGCCCCGCGAGAGCAGCCAGTTGCGCAGCGCCCCCGAGATCACGGCTAGCACGACGTCGTTGATCGTGCCGCCGTGGGCGCGGCGGACGGCGCGGTAGTCCTCGAGGTCGGTGCGGGTCATCGAGAAGCGGCGCTGGGTGGAGATCGGCACGTTCAGCGGGCTCACCGGCGCCGGGCGCACCGCCGTGCGCACCGCCGAGAACAGGCCGCCGGCCACGCCCGCGACCTTCGTGACGGTGTCCGCCGCGTCCCGCACCGCGTCCCGGGCCGCCTCGACGGCGTTGCCGGGGCGGGAGACGTTCTCGCTCACGGCGTCGTAGATCAGCTGCCACGACGACGGCTCCCGGCGGGCCGTCCACTCGTCCTCGGGGGTCGGGCGCCCGCTCGCGGTGTCGTCGAGCACGACCTGGCCGATGTCGATCGACGCGACCCCGTCCACCATCGCCTGGTGGGTCTTGGTGACCAGGGCCACGCGCCCGCCGGAGAGCCCGTCGACGAGGTACATCTCCCACAGCGGCCGGGTGTGGTCCAGCGGCCGCGACATGAGGCGCGCGACGAGGTCGCACAGCGCCCGCTCGGTGCCCGGAGGCGGCAGCGCGGAGCGCCGCACGTGGTAGGTGACGTCGAAGTCGACGTCGTCGATCCACACCGGACGGGCCATGCGGCCGGGGACCTCGCGGATCTTCTGGCGGTAGCGCGGGACCAGCCCGATCCGGCTCGAGATCAGGTCGACGAGGCCGTCGTAGTCGAACCCGGACCGTGGCTTCCGGAAGATGGACACGCTCCCGACGTGCATCGGAGTCGTCGGTTGATCCATGTAGAGGAACGAGGCGTCCAGCGCCGACAGGCGGTCCGGCATGGTCGCGATCGTCGCACAGGGACCGAGCCGGGGCCGGGGGTCGGGCGGTCTGCCAGGCTGGTCGTGATGTCGCCCTCACCCGGTTCACGCCCCGTCTCACCGAAGGACGCCTTCGTGACGGTGTACGGGCGCAAGCCGGTGCTCGAGGCCCTCGGCGACCCCGCGCTGGAGGTCGACAAGGTCGTGCTCGCCGAGGGCGCCGACCGCGACGCCGTGCGCACCTTCACCGAGGCCGCCCGGGCCCGCGGCCTGGTGCTGCAGCGGGCGTCGGCGCAGCGGGTGAAGGTCCTCGCCGGCAACGGGCGCCAGGACCAGGGGGTGCTCGCCGACGTCGTCGCCCCGCGGATGCGGCCGCTCGAGCACTTCCTCGACGACCTAGCCCCCGACGCGCCCGCCCGCGTGCTCGTGCTCGACGGCCTGACCAACCCGGCGAACGTCGGCATGATCCTGCGCTCGGCCACCGGCGCCGGCCTCGAGGGCGTGCTGCTGCCCCGGCGCGGCGCCCCGTCCATCGACCCACTCGTGATCAAGGCCTCGGCCGGCGTCGCGTTCCACGCCCCCGTGCTGCGCGCCCGCACGGCCGCCGACGGCCTCGACGCCCTGGCCGGGGCCGGGTTCCTGTTGTTCGGGCTGGACGGGCTCGCCGAGACTTCCCTGTTCGACGCCGAGCTCCCCGACCGCGTCGCCCTCGTCGTGGGCGGCGAGACCGACGGGCTCACCGACGACGTGCGCGCCGAGCTGCACGGGACGGTGACGATCCCGCTGGCCGAGGGCGTCGAGTCGCTCAACGCCGCCGTCGCCGCCTCGGTGGCGTGCTTCGAGCTGGCCCGGCGCCGGGGCTGACTTCTCCCGAACGGCCCTCCCGGACGCGGCCGCGCGCCTAGCCTCGGTCCCGTTCCCGCGGACCGGTCCTCCCCCGGCCCCGCCCGCCGCGTGTGCCGGGAGGACCCGTGATCGCCGTGAGCTCCGCCGTCCCCGCGACCGCCCCTGCCCGCGCCCGGCGGGTGGGTGCCGTGCCCGCCCCGCGAGTGCGCCCGCTCGACGAGGTGCTCGCCGGCCCGGCGGCGCCCGCCGGACCGGCCCCACCGCCGACCCGGGACGCCCGGCACGCCCAGCACGACCTCGACCGCCTCGCCGCCGCCCTGCGCCCGCTGGCGGCGCGCCTGCTCACCGCGGTCGGCGACGTCCTCGCCGGGCGCCGGCCGCCGCGGCACCTCGACGCCCTGCTCACGCCCGACGCGCTGGCCACGCTCGTCCGCGCCGCGCCGTCACCCCGCTCGGCGGCACGGACACGCCCGGGCCCACCCGGAGCCGCCCTGCGCGGGCTGCGGGTGTGCGCGGTCGGGCTGCGCGCCGCCGAGGTGGCGGCCGTCCTCCCCGGTCAGGACCGTGCCCGGGCCCTCGCCGCCCGGCTCGAGCGCGTGGACGACGGGCCCGCCGACCCAGGCCGGTGGCACCTGGTGACGCTGTGGCCGGGGTAGGCGCGTCGGCCCAGGATCAGCCCGGCGTCCGGGGCGGCGCCCCGTGGCACTGCTTGTACTTGCGCCCCGAGCCGCACGGGCAGGGCGCGTTGCGCGACGGGGTGTCGGCGCGCCGGGCCTGCTGCGGGTTGGACCGGGCGGCGCGACCGCCGCCGTTGCCGTCGCCCGCCGCGTGCCGGGCGGCCTGGCCGTCCTCGTCGGGGCCGCTGTAGCTCAGCTCCTGCGAGCGGCGGCCGCCGAGGCCCGCGCCGCGGAACGCCTCGGGCATCGCGCTCTGGTCGAGCTGCGAGAGCGCGGGCCCCGCGGCCGTGACCGGCCCGCCGTCCGCCTCCTGCGCCGCGGGCTGGCTACGCCGGCCGCCCTGGCCGTTCCCGGGCCGCTGCGTCTCCGGCGCCGGGCCGCGACCGGGACGGTTGCGTCCGCTGCGCCCGGTGGGCACCTGGGCCGCTGGCGCCTGCGGCTGCTGGGGAGGCGCCCCCGCCGGCGGCATCGCCCCCGGCGGCACGGGGCCGCCCTGGCCGCCGGGCGCCCGCTGCGGCACCGGGATCGCGCTGGTCGGCGCGCCGGTGAGGCGCGGGTCGACCGGCAGCGGCGCCGCGCCCGCGGTGGTGCGGGTCTGGCTGGTGCGCGGGTCGGGCGTGTCGGGCGTGATGGCCGCCTGGACGTTGGTGTCGGTGGACGGGTTCGCCCCCGGCACCGCGTCGACGGGCGCCTGCTCCTCGACCTGGATGGTCAGGTTGAACAGGAACGCGACGGACTCCTCGCGGATGCCCTCCATCATGGAGGAGAACATCTCGAAGCCCTCGCGCTTGTACTCGATCTTCGGGTCGCGCTGCGCGAGCGCCCGCAGGCCGATGCCCTGCTTGAGGTAGTCCATCTCGTACAGGTGCTCGCGCCACTTGCGGTCGAGCACCGAGAGGACGACCTGGCGCTCCAGCTCGCGCATCCCGCCCTCGGGGGCGATCTGGTCGATCTCGGCCTCGCGGCGCGCGTACGACTCGAGCGCGTCCTCGGTGAGCACCTCGACCAGGAAGTCGCGGTCGATGTCGTCGTGCTCCTCGACGAGGTCCTCCCAGCGGACCCCGACCGGGTAGAGCTGCCCCAGGCCCGTCCAGAGCTTCTCGAGGTCCCAGTCCTCGCTGTAGCCCTCGGCGGTCGCGCCGTCGACGTAGGCCGTGACCACGTCGACGATCATGTTCTGGACCTGGTCGGACAGGTTCTCGCCCTCGAGGACGCGGTGGCGCTCGGCGTAGATCACCGTGCGCTGCTGGTTCATCACCTCGTCGTACTCGAGGACGTCCTTGCGGGCCTCGAAGTTCTGCTGCTCGACCTGCGTCTGGGCGCTGCGGATGGCCCGCGAGACCATCTTGGCCTCGATGGGCATGTCCTCGGGCAGGTTGAACCGCGTCATGATCGACTCGACCATGGCGCCGTTGAACCGCCGCATGAGCTCGTCGCCCAGCGACAGGTAGAACCGCGACTCCCCCGGGTCGCCCTGACGCCCGGAGCGGCCGCGCAGCTGGTTGTCGATGCGCCGCGACTCGTGGCGCTCGGTGCCCAGCACGTACAGGCCGCCGGACTCCTTGACGTCCTCGGCCTCGCGCTCGACCTCGTCCTTCACCGCGGCGAGCGTGTCGTCCCACGCCGCCTCGTACTCCTCGCGCGTGTCCACGGGGTCGAGACCCTTGGCGCGCAGGCGCTGGTCGGCGATGAAGTCGGGGTTGCCGCCGAGCACGATGTCGGTGCCGCGACCGGCCATGTTGGTGGCCACCGTGACCGCGCCGGCCCGGCCGGCCTCGGCGATGATCTGGGCCTCCTGCTCGTGGAACTTGGCGTTGAGCACCGAGTGCGGCACGCCCCGTTCCGTGAGCAGCTTCGCCAGGTACTCGGAGCGCTCGACGCTCGTGGTGCCGATCAGCACCGGCTGGCCGCGCTCGTAGTGCTCGGCCACGTCGTCGGCGACGGCCTCGAACTTGGCCGGCTCGGTCTTGTAGACGAGGTCGGCCTGGTCGACGCGCTGCGGCGGGCGGTTGGTCGGGATGCTGACCACGCCGAGCTTGTAGGTCTTCGACAGCTCGGCCGCCTCGGTCTGGGCGGTACCGGTCATCCCGGAGAGCTTGTCGTAGAGGCGGAAGTAGTTCTGCAGCGTGATCGTCGCCAGCGTCTGGTTCTCCGGCTTGATCTCGACGCCTTCCTTCGCCTCGATCGCCTGGTGGAGACCCTCGTTGTAGCGGCGCCCGACCAGCACGCGGCCGGTGAACTCGTCGACGATCAGGACCTCGCCGTCGCGGACGATGTAGTCCTTGTCGCGGAGGAAGAGCTCCTTGACCTTGATCGCGTTGTTCAGGTATCCGACGAGCGGGGTGTTCGCGGCCTCGTAGAGGTTGTCGATGCCGAGCTGGTCCTCGATGAAGGACACGCCCTCCTCGGTGACACCGATCGTCTTCTTGCGCTCGTCGACCTCGTAGTGGACGTCGCGCGTCATCTTCGGCGCCAGGCGGGCGAACTCGGTGTACCAGCGCGCGCTCTGCTCCGCGGGCCCGGAGATGATCAGCGGCGTGCGGGCCTCGTCGATGAGGATCGAGTCGACCTCGTCGACCACCGCGAACGCGTGGCCGCGCTGCACGCACTCGGTCTTCGACCAGGCCATGTTGTCGCGCAGGAAGTCGAAGCCGAATTCGTTGTTCGTGCCGTAGGTGATGTCGGCCTCGTAGGCGCGGCGGCGCTCGTCGCCGGGCATGCCCGAGTAGATGGCGCCGACCGTGAGCCCGAGGAAGCGGTGCACGCGGCCCATCCACTGCGAGTCGCGCTGGGCCAGGTAGTCGTTGACCGTGATGACGTGCACGGGCTCGCCGGAGATGGCGTTGAGATACGCCGGGAGCGTCGAGACCAGCGTCTTGCCCTCACCGGTGCGCATCTCGGCGACGTTGCCCTCGTGCAGCGCCGCCCCGCCCATGAGCTGCACGGGGTAGTGGAACTGGCCGAGGGTGCGCGAGGCCGCCTCGCGGACGACCGCGAAGGCCTCGGGCAGCAGGTCGTCCAGCGACTCGCCGTCCGCGAAGCGCTCGCGGAACTCGACGGTCTTCGCCCGGAGCTCGTCGTCGGTCAGCTCGGCGGTCTCGTCGGCGAACGTGTCGACGTAATCCGCGATCTTGCCGAGGCGCTTGACCGTGCGCGTCTCGCCCGCCCGCAGCAGTCGGTTCAGGACCACGGTGGTGACCTCGCTCGTCCTACTCGGCGCCACGGTTCTGCGGGCCCGGCACACGCCGCGGGGTACACAGCGGCACCGGCCCGTTCCCCATCGTAGGCGTTGCGGGGAACGGGCCCGGTGCCCGCTGTCCTGTCGAGCCTCAGACCAGCGCGATGACGCCGTAGGCGTAGCCGTGGCGGCGGTACACGACGCTCGGTCGGCCGGAGTCCTTGTCGGAGAACAGGAAGAAGTCGTGGCCGACGAGCTCCATCTGCGAGAGCGCGTCGTCGATCGTCATGGGGATCGCGTGGTGCTCCTTGGTGCGCACCACCTGTCCGGGCAGGTACGGGTCGATGTCCTCGAGGGCCGCGGTGTCGTCGGCCGGCACGCGGGCGGCCGGAACGTCGATCTCCCAGCCCTCGGCGGGCACCTCGCGCTCGAGCACCTCGGTGGCCGCCGCGGCGGAGGAGCCGACGGCGGCCTCCGGGACGGTCAGGCCGCCGGTCGCCTGCGCGACCGAGGTCGGCACGCGGCGGCCGTGGCTCACGCGACGGCGGTCGTGCGCGCGGCGCATGCGGGCCTCGAGGCGCGCGACGGCCTGGTCCATCGCGCAGTAGAAGTCGTTGGAGCACCCTTCGCCGCGCACCACGGGGCCGCGTCCGCGACCGGTGATCTCCACGCGCTGGCAGTTCTTGGAACGACGGGGGTTCGGCTCGTGGGAGAGCTGGACCTCCATCCGGACGATCTTGTGGTCGTAGCGCTCGAGACGGCCCAGTTTGTCTGCCGTGTGCTCGCGGAAGTGTTCAGGGACTTCGACGTTCCGTCCGCAGACAACGATCTCCAAGACGACCTCCCGGTCTGGGGATACGGTGCGCGGCCCGCTCGTCGGGGAGGGATCGGATCGGCATGCCTCGCCGGGACCGGGACCGCGTCGAAACTGCGTTCGCGCCTCCTGTCGTTCACCGACTCAGGATGTGAGGCGTCACCGTAGTGACAACTCCCGTTCTGATGGAAGGTCCGATCCGTCCGGAGACGACCTCTCGGACGACACCCGCGCGGGTGGTTCACGCAGCGTGTCGGCGCCCGGGTGGGTGACCACCCGGTTGCCCGTCCGACCCCACCCGGGTGAGCGTCCGCCGGCCACGCGACCCGGCCACGGTCAGCACGACCACCACGTCGACCGGCCGGCCGGCCGCCGCGAGCAGGCCCGCGGCGGCCCGGGCCGTCGCGCCGGTGGTCAGGACGTCGTCGAGCAGCGCCACCGCGCACCCCGGCGGGGGCAGCCCGCGCGGCCGCAGCCGCAGGTGACGGGCCAGGTTGTCCGCGCGGGCGGCCGCGTCGAGCCCGACGGCGTCGAGCGCGCCGCGGCCCATCGCCAGGGCGCGGGACACGCACGGCACCTCCCCGCGCGACCGGCTCGACGCCACCACCGCCCGGGCCAGCCGGGCCATGTGGTCGCCGCCGCGGGCCCGGGCGGCGGACGGCCGCGACGGCGCGGGCACGAGCGCCGCGGGCGGCACCCCGCCGGCCCGCAGCGCGTCGGTGACCAGCTCGGCGAGCGGGCGGGCGAGCTCGCGGCGGCCGCGCTCCTTGTAGGACAGCAGGACCTCGCGCGGGCTGCCCGCGTAGGGCGCGAGCGCGAGGACGGGCGGCAGGTCCGGCAGGTCGAGCAGTGCCGGCTGCCGCCACCGGTCGCGGCACGCCGCGCACCAGCGCTCGCCGTCGAGCCCGCACCCGGCGCACGGCGACGGGAGCACCAGGTCGGCGAGCGCGAGGAACGCCTCGTGCAGCGGGCGGTCGGTCCGGCGGGCCACGTCGACCAGGGTCGGGCCGGACCCCTGCCCGGGGCCAGCTCCGGCCCGCGGGCCTGGGGACGCGTTCGGCCGATGGGGACGGCGGACGGGTGAGCCCGACCAGGTGGCCGCGACGAGACGGCTCAGCCCGGGTAGGCCGGCACCGTGCCCGCGCCGAAGCCCGGCACCGCCTGCCAGACGTCGCCCCCGGTGGTGCTCCCGCCGTCGAGGGGCAGGGTCCAGGTGCCGCCCTGGTCGGCGACGACGAGCGGGCGCCCGGGCCGGGCCGCGACGGCGGTGACCGGGGGCGTCAGGTTGGTCGTGGACAGGGACTCGACGTCGAGGCCGTCCACCGAGGCGAGCGTGACCGGGCGGTCGGCGCGGTTGCCGACGACGACGAGCTGGTCGGTACGCGTCCAGCCGACGTCGAGGGCCTGGTCGAGCGCCTCCGGGCGCAGCTCGGTGACCGACCCGAGCCGGGCGCCGCCCGCGCCGTCCCGGGCGATCGCCGCGACGAGCACGTGGCCCCCGGAGATCATCGCGACCCGGGACCCGTCCGGCGAGATGCGCAGCGCCGACACCGACCCCATGGCGCCCGGGGCGGGGGCGAGACCGACCCCGGCCAGCGCGGACGTGTCGACGGCGACGGGCCGGACCGCCGCGCCCGGCTCAGTGCGCGCCGCGCGCACGACCGTGCTGCCGTCCTGCACCGACCAGACCTCGGTGCCGTCCGGGGTCCAGGAGGGCCGGGCCAGCGAGCGGCCCTCGATGCCGCTGGCGGCGAGCTCGGCGCCCCCGGCCCCGGTGAGCAGCCGCGCCCGGCGGGCCGCCGGGTCGCCGTTCGGGACGTCCTCGGCGACCACCGCCACGTCGCCCTCGTAGCTCGCCGACGCCGACACCGCCCGGTACGCGCCGCGCCCGGCGGGGCCGCCCGCCGGCTCGCCGGAGAGCAGGCGCAGCCGCCCGCTGTCGGCCACGAGCACCGGCACCTCCGTGTCGCCGGGACCGCCGACGACCGGGTCCACCGGCAGGTCGGGGCGGCGGGCGACCTCCGGGGGCAGGCCCTGGAGGGTGTCGCCGACGGCGATCTCCGGGGTGCCCGCCAGCAGCGGCTCGCCGTCGACCAGCAGGCGCACCTGCGAGACCCCGATGCCCGCGAGGGTCAGCGTCACCTGCTGGGCGATCTCGCGGCGCCGTGGCTCGTCCAGCGGGCCGGTGCGCGACAGGTCGACCACCGCGGTGCCCTCGGGGGTGAGCGAGACGTCGGAGCGCAGCGTCGTGCCGGCCGGCAGCGAGCTCACCGCCGCGCCCGCCAGCGACTCCGACGGCCCGGCGAGCAGGTACTGCATCGTCCGCGTCGGCACCGACCGCGCCGGGCTCGTCGCCAGGTAGCGGGGGTCGGAGACGGGGCCCGTGCGGCGGGTGTCGAGGAACCACGTGCGCACCGGGCGGGTGTTGGCGCGCAGGTCGGAGCGGCGCACGATCGTGCCCGTCGGCAGCGAGGAGATGCGCCACTGGCCGTTCTGCTCGGTGAGGCCGACGTCGACCTCCACCGGGCGCACCCCGGCGACGAACACGCCCTCCGGCGTCAGCACGCCCAGCGCCGTCGCCCGGATGCGCACCGCGGCCTGGCCGCCCGGGGCCGGGCGGTCGGCGAACACCGTGTCCACCTGGTCGTTGACGACGACCGGCGCCGCGCCGTCGTCCCAGGTCCCGGCCGCGCCGGGGGTGAGGAACGCCCGCGCGGCCTGGTGGCGCTCGGCGGTCGCCCCGGACGCGAGCACCCATCCGCGCACGGTCTCCAGCGGCCCGGCGTCGCGGGCGGGCCCGGGCGGGGCGGTGGGCTCGGCGGCGTCGCCCACCCGGCGCAGCACGGTGACGTCCGACGACCCCGGGACCGACGCGCAGCCGGCGGCGAGCGCCAGGAGCAGGGCCAGGGCGAGCAGCACGCGCGGGGTCCGGCGCCTCACCGCGCCACCGACGTGCCGGGGTCGGAGGGCGGCGAGGGCTGGGGGAAGGGTTCGGGGAAGCCGTCGTCGTCGAGGTCGAGGTCGTCGTCGCCGCCGTCGTCCGCATCCATCGGGGGCAGCGCGGTGCCGGTGGTGGGCGCGGCGTCGTGGATGCCCGGGTCCGCGGCGGCCGGCGAGGCCGCGACGGGCAGCAGGGGCAGGGGGCTCGTGCGCAGTCGCTCGCCGTGGCGCAGGGGCAGCGTCAGCCGGAACACCGCGCCCCGGTCGACCTCGCCCCACGCCTGCAGCCAGCCGCCGTGCAGGCGGGCGTCCTCGAGGCTGATCGCGAGCCCCAGGCCGGTGCCGCCGCTGCGGCGCTGGCGCGACGGGTCGGCCCGCCAGAACCGGTTGAACACCAGCCCCGCCTCGCCGGGCTTGAGGCCGATCCCGTGGTCACGCACCACCACCGCGAGCGCGCCCTCGTCGGCGGCGAGGCGCACCTCGATCGGCCTGCTCTCGCCGTGGTCGATGGCGTTGGCCAGCAGGTTGCGCAGGATGCGCTCGACGCGGCGGGGGTCGACCTCGGCGAGCACGGGTTCGTCGGCGTCGCCCAGGTCGAGCAGCAGGGGCGTCGCGGTGTCGTCGACGAGGTGCCGGACGGTCTCGGCCGCCCGCCGCACCACCGAGGCGACGTCGACGAGCTCGAGGCCCAGCTCGGCCATGCCCGCGTCCAGGCGGCTGATCTCGAGGAGGTCGGACAGCAGCGTCTCGAAGCGGTCGAGCTCGTCGACGAGCAGCTGGGCGGAGCGCGCCGCGGTGACCTCGCTCGGGTCGACCTGTGCGTGCAGCACCTCGGCGGCCATCCGCACCGTGGTCAGCGGGGTGCGGAGCTCGTGGCTGACGTCGGAGGTGAACCGGCGCTGCAGGGCCCCGAACTCCTCGAGCTGGCGGATCTGCGACTGGATGCTCGCCGCCATCTCGTTGTACGACTCCGCGAGCCGGGCGACCTCGTCGTCGCCGTGCACGGGCATGCGTTCGTCGAGGTGGCCGTCGGCGAAGCGTTCGGCGACGTCGGCGGCCTGGCGGACCGGGCGCACGACCTGCCGCGTCACCACCGACGAGATGCCCGCGAGCAGCACGAGCAGCACCCCGGCCGCGAGCGCGAGCGTGCTCTGGACGAGCGCGAGCGTGCGCTGCTCCGCCGAGAGCGGGAAGAGCAGGTAGAGCTGCAGGTTGCGCCCGGCGGTGCGCACCGGCTGGCCGACGACCAGCGTCGGCACCGGCGCAGCCTGGCCCGCCGAGGCGACCGTCAGGTACTTCGTGGCGAGGAAGCCCTGGAGCACCGGCGCGCGCAGCTGCGGAGGGATGACCTGCGCCGGGCCGGCGCTGATCTCGCCGGTGGAGCCGCCCGGCACCGTCGGCAGCGCGCCGGGCACCGACCCGAGCGTGTCCGAGCCCGCGATGAGCACCGCGTCGAACGCGCCGGCGTCGCTGGTGGGGTCGCTGCCGCGGGTCACGCCGTTCGACCCGGCGTCGCGCCCGCTGGTGGACAGCCGGTCGAGGACGTCGTCGAGCACGGCCTGAGCGCCGTCGCGGTCCGGGTCGATGCGGGCGAGGTCGCGCTCGAGGGCCTGCCGCGAGATGTCGGCCTGGATGAGGGCGGCCTGCTCCTTGCCCTGGACCAGCCGGTCGGCGATCTGCGTCTGCAGCACGAGCCCGAGCACGGCCACGACGACGATCGACATCGCGAGCGTCGAGAGCACCACCCGCAGCTGCATCGAGCGGCGCCACAGCACGCGGACCTGGCCGACGCGCTCGGCCGCGAAGCGGTCGAGCCGGCGACGGACGCTGGTCAGCACGGGGACACGCCGATCAGGGCGGGCCGGCCTTGTACCCCACCCCGCGCACGGTCAGCACGACCTCGGGGTGCTCCGGGTCGACCTCGACCTTCGAGCGCAGCCGCTGCACGTGGACGTTGACCAGCCGGGTGTCGGCCGCGTGCCGGTAGCCCCAGACCTGCTCGAGCAGCACCTCGCGGGTGAACACCTGGCGCGGCTTGCGGGCGAGCGCCACCAGGAGGTCGAACTCCAGCGGCGTCAGCGGGATGGTGCGCCCGTCGCGGCGCACCTGGTGGGCCGGGACGTCGATCGTGACGTCGCCGATCTGCATCTGCTCGGCGGGCTCGGACGGGAACTGCCGCAGCCGCGCCCGGATGCGCGCGACGAGCTCCTTGGGCTTGAACGGCTTGACCACGTAGTCGTCCGCGCCGGACTCCAGCCCGAGCACCACGTCCACCGTGTCGGTCTTGGCCGTGAGCATCACGACCGGGACCCCGGACTCCGCGCGGATCGCCCGGCAGACGTCGATGCCGTTCATCCCCGGGAGCATGAGGTCGAGCAGGACGAGATCCGGCGCGTTCTCGCGCAGGGCCGGCAGCGCGCCCGGGCCGTCGTTCACGACGGTCGTCTCGAAGCCCTCGCCCTCGAGGACGATCGTCAGCATCTCCGCCAGCGAGGCGTCGTCGTCCACCACGAGGATCCGCGAGCTCATGTCTCAATGGTGTCACTTCTCACCGACGATCCGGACGAGATATCGCCCGACGTTCCGGTCCCGAGTCGTTCTGCGACCACCGACTCAGCCGTTCGGGTGAGTGCGTCGTGCCCCTCGTCGGCCCCGACCACCGACCAGGGCGCGAGCCATGTCCGCGCGACGAGCTCGTCGTACACCTGCGCGCACCGGGCCTGGAGCGCCGCGTCGGACTCGTAACCGTCCGGAGTACGGGACGGATCGGCCGCGGCCCGCTCACGGACCCGTCGCGCGGCCAGGTCCCCCGGCACGCGGACGAGGACCTGGGCGTCGGGCGCCGGCACCCCGAGCCGCTCGATCTCGAGGGCGTGCACCCAGGCGACGAACTCCCCGTCGGCGTCCTGCTCCTGCCGCGCCGCCCCGTACGCGGCGTTGGAGGCGACGTAGCGGTCGACGAGGACGAGGTCGTGGGTGTCCCTCGCCGCCGTGAGCTCGGCGGCGGCACCGGCCCGGTCGAGCGCGAACAGCACGGCCATCGCGTGCACCGAGGACCGGAGGTCGCCGTGCGCGCCGTGGAGCGCCTCGCCGGCGAGCCCGGCGTGGACGTCGGCGTCGTAGCGGGGGAACGCGTGTGTGCTGACGCTGGCGCCCCGGCGCGCGGCGGCGTCGGCGAGCGCCGCGACCAGCGTCGCCTTGCCCGCGCCGTCGAGCCCCTCGACGGCCACCATCACGCCCACGGCGGAACCCTATGCGGCGGCCCTGTGCGGTCCGAGCGAAGGGCCCCTCCGCTCGAGTAGTTCGAGCGAAGGGGCCCTTCGGTCAGCCGGTGGTCACCTCAGCCGGTGGCACCCGCGCGGCGCCGCACGTCGACACATCACGCGACGAAGGAGCGCGAGGTGTCGAACCGGCTTGCCGCGACTCTTAGTAGCGGTAGTGCTCCGGCTTGTACGGGCCCTCGACGTCGACGCCGATGTACTCGGCCTGCTCCTTGGTGAGCTTGGTCAGCTCCGCGCCGAGCGCCTCAACGTGGACCTTCGCGACCTTCTCGTCCAGGTGCTTGGGCAGGCGGTACACGCCGATCGGGTACTCACCGGGCTTGGTGAAGATCTCGATCTGCGCGATCGTCTGGTTCGCGAACGAGTTCGACATGACGAAGCTCGGGTGGCCGGTGGCGTTGCCGAGGTTCAGCAGCCGGCCCTCGCTCAGCAGGATGATCGAGTGGCCGTCCTCGAACTTCCACTCGTCGACCTGCGGCTTGATGTTGATCCGGGTCGCGTTCGACTTCTCGAGCTTCTCGACCTGGATCTCGTTGTCGAAGTGGCCGATGTTGCCCAGGATCGCCTGGTGCTTCATCCGCTTCATGTGGTCGAGGGTGACGATGTCCTTGTTGCCGGTCGTCGTGATGACGATGTCGGCCTCGTCGATGACGCTGTCGAGCGTCTTGACGTCGTAGCCCTCCATGAGCGCCTGGAGCGCGCAGATCGGGTCCGACTCGGTGATCGTCACGCGGGCGCCCTGGCCCGCGAGCGACTCGGCGGAGCCCTTGCCGACGTCGCCGTAGCCGCAGACGACGGCCTTCTTGCCGGAGATCAGCACGTCGACCGCACGGTTGATGCCGTCGACGAGCGAGTGGCGGCAGCCGTACTTGTTGTCGAACTTCGACTTGGTGACCGAGTCGTTGACGTTGATCGCCGGGAAGAGCAGCTTGTCCTGCTCGAAGAACTCGTACAGGCGGTGGACGCCCGTCGTGGTCTCCTCGGTGACGCCCTTGATGCCGGCCGCGACCTTGGTCCAGTGCTGCGGGTCCTCCTGCAGCGACCGGCGCAGGGTCTCGAGGACGACGCCGTACTCGGCGGGGTCGTCGGCGGAGGTCGAGGGGACGACGCCGGCCTTCTCGAACTCGACGCCCTTGTGGACGAGCATCGTGGCGTCGCCGCCGTCGTCGAGGATCATGTTCGGGCCGCGGGTGTCGGCGTCACGCCACGCGAGCATCTGCTCGGCGCACCACCAGTACTCCTCCAGCGTCTCGCCCTTCCAGGCGAAGCACGCGATGCCCTTCGGCTCGTCGACCGTGCCGTGCGGGCCGACGACGACCGCGGCGGCCGCGTGGTCCTGGGTGGAGAAGATGTTGCAGGAGGCCCAGCGGACCTCCGCGCCCAGCTCCACCAGGGTCTCGATGAGGACGGCGGTCTGCACCGTCATGTGCAGCGAGCCGGAGATGCGCGCGCCGTGCAGCGGCTTGGCCTCCGAGTACTCCCGGCGCAGGGCCATCAGGCCGGGCATCTCGTGCTCGGCCAGCCGGATCTCCCGGCGCCCGAAGTCGGCCTCGCCCAGGTCGGCCACGGCGAAGTCGATGCCGTTCTTCTCGGCGTACTTCTCGTTGACGGTGCCCACTGCGTTCGTCATGACTCCTCGTCTTCTCGGGTTGGGGCCGATGGCGGACCGTGAGGTCTCCGAAGCCCGTGCGCGCGGGGTGCGTCTCGACCGGTGGGCGGGACACACCGGGACGTCACGGGACTCTCAGAAGACCTGCAAGCACGGTTCACCACCATCCACAGGCGCCCTTGCGATGGTGCGGACCACTGCCGAGCGTGGCGGACGCCCCAGCGATCGGGCCGTCCGTTGCAGCGCCACTCGACAGCTTCCGTTCGCACGAGGTGTGCGATCGATGCCGTGACAGAAGTCCAGCACAGGCCCCATAGCCGGTCAACCGCAGCGCGCCGCGCGCGGGACCGGACGCACGCATCCGGTGACCCGTCCGCGCAGGTCCGGCTCGGGTCCCCACGGAGCGCGTCGACCGGGTCACACCGCGCACACCACCGCGCGTGATCGCCACGGCGCCGATTCCGGCGAGGGGGTGATTCCGGGCGCCGGAAACGTAGGATGCGTGATCGGAACCACAAGACGACCCCGCCCGGGGACAACGGTCATCCAGGAGGCCACGGACGTGCTCGGACAGATGCAGGACTACCCGCTCGCCCTGCCGCACGTGTTCCACCGCGCCGAGCAGCTCTTCGCCCACAAGCCGATCGTCGGCGTCGGCGCGGGCGGCACGGTGCACCGGACCGACTACGCGAGCTGGGCCCAGCGGGTCCGGCGGGCCGCGGCCGCGCTCGACGCCCTCGGCGTCTCCGCCGAGGGCCGGGTGGGCACGTTCAGCTGGAACAGCCCGGCGCACCTCGAGCTGTACTTCGCCGTGCCGTGCAGCGGGCGCGTGCTGCACACGCTGAACATCCGGCTGTTCACCGAGCAGCTGATCTACATCGCGAACCACGCCGAGGACGAGGTCGTCTTCGTCGACCGCTCGCTGCTGCCGCAGTTCTGGCCGCACGTCGACGAGATGACGACGGTCCGCAAGGTGATCGTCATCGACGACGGCGCCGACGTGGCGATCCCCGAGGACGAGCGCGTCCTCGACTACGACGAGCTGCTCGCCTCGGTCGAGCCGTTCGCCGGCCGCTTCGAGATCGCGGACGAGAACCAGGCCGCCGCGATGTGCTACACGTCGGGCACCACCGGCAACCCCAAGGGCGTCGTCTACTCGCACCGCAGCTCGGTGCTGCACTCGATCGCCGTGCTCATGGCCGACGTCGCCGGGCTCGTCGAGCGCGACACCCTGCTGCCGATCGTGCCGATGTTCCACGCCAACGCCTGGGGCACGCCGTACGCGGCGGTGTTCGCCGGCTCCTCGATCGTCTTCCCCGGGCCGAACATGACCCCCAAGGCGATCGCCGGCATCCTGCGCGACCACGAGGTCACGGTCACCGCGGGCGTCCCGACGATCTGGATGGGCGTCCTGCCCGAGCTCTCCGAGGGCGACCTGCCCGACCTGCGCCTGCTGCTCTGCGGCGGGTCGGCGGTGCCGAAGTCGCTGTCCGAGGCGTGGCGCAAGAAGATCGGCCTGCCGATCACCCAGGCCTGGGGCATGACCGAGACCAGCCCCATCGCCACCACCGGCGTCCTCAAGAGCGTCCACGACGACCTCGGCGACGACGAGCTCGCCGACGTGCGCGCCACGGCGGGCACCCCGTCGCCGCTGGTCGACCTGCGCATCTGCGACCCGGACTCCGGCGAGGTCCTGCCCTGGGACGGCGAGACCTCCGGCGAGCTCCAGGCCGCCGGGCCGTGGATCGCCGCCTCGTACTACCGCAACGAGGACGGCGGCAAGCAGTTCACCGAGGACGGCTGGCTCAAGACCGGCGACGTGGCGGTGATCGACCGCTACGGCTACGTCAAGCTCGTCGACCGCACCAAGGACCTGGTCAAGTCCGGTGGCGAGTGGATCTCGTCGGTCGACCTCGAGAACGAGATCATGTCGATGGAGGGCGTCGCCGAGGCTGCCGTCATCGCGATCCCCGACGAGAAGTGGTCGGAGCGCCCGCTGGCGTGCGTCGTGCCGAAGCAGGGCGTCGAGCTCACCCGTGAGGCCGTGCTCGAGCACATCGCGACCCGCGTCGCGAAGTGGCAGGTGCCCGACGACGTCGTCTTCATCGACGAGGTGCCCAAGACCTCGACGGGCAAGTTCTCGAAGAAGACGCTGCGCGAGAAGTTCGCCGGCCACCAGGCGCCCGCGAAGGCCTGAGCGACGACGAGCGCCCCCGGAGCCGAGGCTCCGGGGGCGCTGTCGTGCGCAGGGCTACTGCGGCTGGGTCGGCGGAGCGGTCGGGCCGCCGCCCGGGTTGGTCACCGAGGCCTCCTCGCCGCGCTCGCGCTTGCCGAGCACGGAGTTGCGGCGCGAGTAGGCGAAGTAGATGACCACGCCGAGGACCATCCAGACGATGAACCGGATCCACGTCTCGACGGTCAGGTTGATCATCAACCACAGGCAGCTGATCACCGCGAGCGTGGCCACCACCGGCAGGGCCTTGACGGTGAAGCTCCGCTGGAGGTCGGGCCGGCGACGCCGCAGGTAGACCGTGCCCACCGCGACCAGCACGAAAGCGAACAGCGTGCCGATGTTGACCATCGACTCGAGCTCGTCGATCGGGAAGAAACCGGCCAGCACGGCGCACAGCACGCCGATGATGATCGTGATCTTCACCGGGGTGCCCCGGGAGCCCGTCTGCGCGAGGTTGCGCGGGAGCAGCCCGTCGCGGCTCATCGCGTAGAAGACCCGGCTCTGGCCGAGCATCAGCACCATGACGACGGTGGTGAGGCCGGCGAGCGCGCCGATGGAGATCACCGTGGACGCCCAGTTGGCGCCGACCAGCGAGAACGCCGTGGCCAGCGTGGCGCTCTCCTCGCTGCCGGGCGGGGTGGCGAGCTGGGTGTAGCTGACCATGCCCACCAGCACGAGCGACGTCGCGACGTAGAGGACCGTGACGACGCCGAGCGAGCCGAGGATGCCGCGGGGCAGGTCCTTCTGGGGGTTCTTGGTCTCCTCGGCGGTGGTGGACACCGCGTCGAAGCCGATGAAGGCGAAGAACACGAGCGAGGCGCCGGCGAGCAGGCCGTAGATGCCGAACGTCGACCCCTCGCTGCCCGCGATGAGCGACAGCAGCGACGCGTCGGCCCCGCCCCCGCTCTCCTGCTCGCCCCCGGGCGGCGGGATGAACGGCGAGTAGTTCTGGGCCTTGATGTAGAACAGGCCGACCACAATGACGAGCAGCACGACGAGCACCTTGATCGAGGTGATGATCGTGCTGACCCGGCTCGAGAGCTTGATGCCCAGGACGAGGACCACCGTCAGGGCGCCGATGACCAGCACGGCGCCCCAGTCGAAGGTCACCGGGCCGAGCTCGAGCGAGGCCGCGGTGCTGCTGCCGCCGAAGAGCTCGCCCAGGTACTGCGCCCAGCTCTTCGAGACCACGGCCGCGCCGAGGGCGTACTCGAGGATGAGGTCCCAGCCGATGATCCAGGCGATGAACTCGCCGAACGTCGCGTAGGAGAACGTGTAGGCGCTGCCGGCCACCGGCACCGTCGAGGCGAACTCGGCGTAGCACAGGCCGGCGAACCCGCAGGCGATCGCGGCGATCACGAACGAGATCGCGATGGCGGGGCCGGTGATGTCGCCGGCGACGCGCGCCGTGATGGTGAAGATGCCGGCGCCGATGAGGACGGCGACACCGAAGACGGTGAGGTCGAAGGCACCGAGCTCGCGCCGGAGCTTGCTGCCCGGCTCGTCGGTATCGGCGATGGACTGTTCCACCGACTTGGTCCGGAAGAGCCCGCCTTGCGGCTGGGTCGACGTCATGGGCACTCCTGAAGGTCCGACCGAATCAGTCCGTGGTCGGGCGGGACCTTACGCCCGCAGACCCCCCGGATGAGTACGGAGACGACCAGATCCGTGACGGCGTGTTCACCTCGTTGTGCCGACCGGACGCCCCGCGGCGTCCGGTCGGCCGCGATCAGCGCGGCTCAGCGGGGGTGGGGTCGAGCGCCTCGTCGACGGGCCCGGCGTCGCTCCGGTCCAGGTCGGGCTCGAGGTAGACGAGTCGGGCCTCGGGCACCGCCGCGCGCAGCCGGGCCTCGGCGTTGTCGATCGCCTCGGCGACCACCTCGGTCGGCAGCGACGACGAGACCGCGATCTTGGCGGCGACCAGCAGCTCCTCGGGACCGAGGTACTGGGTCCGGAGGTGGATGACGCGCTCGACGGGCCCGCCGACCAGCGAGTCCGTGATCGTCCGGACCAGCGGCGGGCTCGCGCCCTCGCCGATGAGCAGGCTCTTCGTCTCGACGATGAGGATGACCGCGATGACGCCGAGCAGCACGCCGATGCAGATGGTGCCCACGGCGTCCCAGATCGGCTCGCCGGTCAGCGTGGAGAGGCCGACGCCGCCCAGGGCCAGGACGAGGCCGATCAGCGCGCCAGTGTCCTCGAGGAGCACGACCGGCAGCTCGGGGTTGACCGACTGGCGGATGAAGCCCCACCAGGTGGCGTCGCCCTTGAGCTCGCGGGACTCGTGCACGGCGGTCCGGAAGCTGAACCCCTCGAGCACGATCGCCACGACGAGGATGACCACCGCGACGATCGGCGAGGTCAGCTCCTCGTGCGACGAGAGCTTGTGGATGCCCTCGTAGATCGCGAACACCGAGCCGAGGCTGAACAGCAGCAGCGCCACGACGAACGAGTAGAAGAACCGGTCACGGCCGAAGCCGAACGGGTGCTCGGGCGTCGCGGCCCGCTTGGCGCGCTTGCGGCCGAGCAGGAGCAGGCCCTGGTTGCCGGTGTCGGCGACCGAGTGGACGCTCTCGGCGAGCATCGAGGACGAGCCCGTGATGACGAAGCCGACGAACTTGGCCACGGCGATGCCGGCGTTGGCGGCCAGCGCGGCGATGATCGCCTTGCCGCCTCCGGATGCGGACACGGGGTGCCTCCAGGGGATGGACTCGGCCGGTTCTGATCTGGGCGAGATGTGAGTGCTGGGTGAAATCTAACGCCCGGCCCGCGCGAGGGCTCCTACCCGTCGCCCAGCCCGTCCGCCGCGGCGAACGCCAGCGCCGGGCCGTCGACCGCGGCGATCGTCACCGGGCCGTCGCACGCCGGCACCCAGGCGGCCGTGCCGCGCGCGACGTCCCGGGTCTGGCCCCGCGACGTGCCCAGCCGGACGGTGCCCTCGACGGCGATGACGATCCGGGGGCCCTCGATGCCGAGGTCGGCGTCCTTCTCCTCGGTGCCGTCGAACGCGCAGCGGGCGAGGCTGAAGTACTCCGACGGCGCGAACCGGGTGACGGGTCCCTCGCCCTCCCCGGAGAGCAGCGTCGGCGCGCCGGGCGCGAAGTCGAGCACCCGCAGCAGCTCGGGGACGTCGACGTGCTTCGGGGTCAGCCCGCAGCGCAGGACGTTGTCGGAGTTCGCCATGAGCTCCACGCCGGCCCCGGCCAGGTAGGAGTGCGGCGAGCCCGCCGGCTGGTAGAGGCACTGCCCGGGCTGCAGGGCCACGCGGTTGAGCAGCAGCGCGGCGAGGACCCCGGCGTCCCCGGGGTAGCGCTCGCCGAGGTCGAGCAGCGTGCGCGCCTCGGTGGTGAACTCGCCGTGCGCGCGGGCGTGCGCCACGCAGCCGTCGAGCAGGGCGGGCACCAGGTCGTCGACCGCCCGCTGCGGCAGCGTGATCCACGTGGTGAACAGCGCCCGCAGGCCGTCGGCGTCGGGCTGCGCGGCGAGCAGCTCGGTGTGGTGGTCGAGCGCCCGCACGTCGAGGGCCCGCAGCAGGCGCACGGTCTGTGCCGGGTCGCGGAACCCCGCCAGCGCGTGGAACTCGGTGAGCGCGCAGAGCAGCTCGGGCTTCGGCAGCGGGTCCGGGTAGTTCCGGTCCGCGGCGGTGCGCGGCACGCCCGCCGCCTCCTCGCGCGCATAGCCCGCCGCGGCCTGCTCGGCTGACGGGTGGGCCTGCAGGCTCAGCGGCTCCTCGGCCGCCAGCACCTTGAGCAGGTAGGGCAGCCGGTCCGACCAGCGCTCACGGCGCGACGGGCCGAGCGAGCCGGCCGGGTCGTCGCGCAGCACGTCGGCCAGCGACCGGCCGCCCTCGGTGAGCTGCGAGGGCTCGTCGCGGTGCGCGCCGAGCCAGAGCTCGGCCTGCGGGTGGGGTGAGGGGACCGGGTCACCGAGGAGCTCGGCGAGGTGCGTCCGGGAGCCCCACGCGTACGTGCGCACGCTGCCCCTGAGGACCTCCACGTGTTGGTGCCTCCGTGTCGTGGGTCAGGCGGTGCGGACCCCGGGCGCCCGCGCCCCGAGGGCCAGGCCGAGGTAGACCGCGGTGAAGTCGAGCCGGGTGGCGAGCACGGCCGCGCGCAGCGCGTCCGGCGACGGGCCCTCCCCCGCCAGCTCGACGTCGTCGATCTCCAGGACGTCCGCGCCCGGATGGCGGGCGCCGACGTCGCTGACGAGCCGCCGCGTCGTGAGGTCCTCACGCACGGCCAGCAGCACCAGCCGGGGCGGCGGCGCCGCCGGGGCCGGGTCGTCGAAGGGGTCGGCGAAGATCGACGCCTCCCCCGAGCTCTCGACCAGCCGGGCCCGCAGCGCCGGTTGGGCGCCGGCCGCGGCCGCGGTGGTGGCCTGGGCGACCACCCCCGCGTGGGTGGCCAGGACGGTCGCGCCGTAACCCGCGAGCAGGCCGGCGACCGGGTCGGCGCCCCACAGCAGCGGGGTCCGCTCGGCGAGGCGCAGCGCCAGGCTCTTCGCCGGGTTGACGAACGCCTCCCCGCGCGGGCCGTCGCGCTCGGCCTCGGCGTCGAGGCGGTCGGCGAGGTCGTCGAGGTCCAGGTCGAGGAGCTCGAGCGCGCCGGCCACGGCCAGGCCGGTGGCCAGCACCGTGGCGGTGTCGAGCCCGTCGAGGTCCTCGCCGGGGACCCCGACGGTCATCCGGGGCGTGACCGCGAGCGCGCGCCCGGCGCCGGCGGCCGCCGCCGGGCCCTCACCCGGCCCGGTGAGCACGACGTGGGCGCCGCGGCGCACCGCGCGGTGCACCGACTCGGCGACGTCGGCCTCGACCGGGTCGCCCTCGCGCCCGCGGTGGGTGGCGACGACGACGTCGAGCGGGCCCAGCCACGGAGGCGCGACCCCGCTGACGATCACCGGCAGCGGCGCCGTCGGGGTCAGCAGCGCGGCCATCAGCCGGCAGGCGGACTCGGTGGTGCCGGGCCGGGTCAGCAGCACCAGCGCGCGGGGCCGCAGGCCCGCGAGCTCGCGGTGCACGCCGGCCTCACGGGCGGCCTCCGCCGTCGCCCGCACCTGGGCGCCCGCAGTCGCCACCGCGCGCAGGATGCCGTCGTGGTCGGCGGCGATCAGGCGCGACTCGTCGGAGAGCAGGGCGTCGTCGAGCATCGTGGCTCACCCCCGAGCCGTCGGGTCCGGCTCCGCTCCGCTTCGCGTCCCGAGGTGCTCGGGGCCCCCGGTCGCCTCGGACAACAGGAGCACCGGGATGCCGTCGGTGACCGGGTAGCGCCGGTCGCAGACGGTGCAGGTCAACGCGGGGGCCTCGGCGTCCTCGGGCGTGCCCGGGCGCAGCGCGCCGTGGTCGGGCGCGGGGCAGGCCAGGATCTCCAGCAGGTCGGGGTCCAGACCGAGCGGCATCGGGTCTCCTCCTCGGTCGGATCAGCCGCGGACGAGGCCGAGGACCTCGTCGCGCAGCGCGGCCACGGCGTCGTCGTCGGCGGCCTCGACGTTGAGCCGCAGCAGCGGCTCGGTGTTGGACGGGCGCAGGTTGAACCAGGAGCCGTCGGGAAGCGTCACGGTGAGACCGTCGAGGTCGTCGGTGGTGACGCCGTCGCGCCCACCGAAGGTCTGCTCCACCTCGGCCATCACGGCGCGCGGGTCGTCGACCGTCGAGTTGACCTCGCCCGACGCGGCGTAGCGCGAGTACTGCGCCATCAGCTCCGAGAGCGGCCGGTCCTGCTCGCCCAGGGCGGCCAGGACGTGCAGGGCCGCGAGCATGCCGGAGTCGGCGCGCCAGAAGTCGCGGAAGTAGTAGTGCGCCGAGTGCTCCCCGCCGAACACGGCGTCGGTCTCGGCCATCGTGCCCTTGATGAACGAGTGCCCGACCCGCGAGCGCACGGGCGTGCCGCCGGCCTCGGTGACGATCTCGGGGACGGCCCGCGAGGTGATCAGGTTGTGGATCACCGTGGAGCCGGGGTGCTTGGCCAGCTCGCGGCTGGCGACGAGCGCGGTGATCGCGCTGGGGCTGACGGCGTCGCCCTTCTCGTCGACGAGGAACACGCGGTCGGCGTCGCCGTCGAAGGCCAGACCGGCGTCGACGCGGCCGAGCGTGATCACCTTGCGCTGCAGGTCGCGCAGGTTGTCGGGGTCGAGCGGGTTGGCCTCGTGGTTGGGGAACGAGCCGTCGAGCTCGAAGTAGAGCGGCTCGACCTCGATCGGCAGCGGGTCCGTCACCGCGGGCACGGTGTGCCCGGCCATGCCGTTGCCCGCGTCGACGACGATCGAGAGCCGGCGGATGCCCGAGAGGTCGACCAGCGAGCGCAGGAACGCCGCGTAGTCCTCGAGGAGGTCGCGGTGGCTCACGGTGCCGCGCGCGCCGGAGTCCGGGGTGACCTCGCCCGGCCCGCGGTCGAGCAGCGCGGCGATCTCGTCGAGCCCGGAGTCCTGGCCCACGGGCGCCGCGCCGGCGCGGCAGAGCTTGATGCCGTTGTAGGTCGCCGGGTTGTGGCTGGCGGTGAACATCGCGCCGGGCATCTCGAGGGCGCCCGAGGCGTAGTAGAGCTCGTCGGTGCTGGCCAGGCCGATGGCGACGACGTCGACGCCGAGCGACGTGACGCCCTCGGCGAACGCCTCGGAGAGCTCGGGCGACGACTCGCGCATGTCGTGGGCGACGACGACGCCCTTGCCGCCGCCGAGGCCCGACCCCGTGCCCTGCTCCTGCTCGTCGAGCAGGACCCGCGCGAAGGCCGCACCCACGTCGCGGACGAAGGTCGTGTCGAGCTGGCTGCCCACCAGCCCGCGGATGTCGTAGGCCTTGATGACCTGGTCGATCACCTGGGCCCTGTCCGGAGCCTCTCGTGTCCCCTGCTGCGCACTGGCCACGTCCTCAGCCTATCGGCGCGACCGACACCCTGCGCCCGCCGGGCGGGCACGTCCGCCGATGGGTGAACGGTGGCCCACGACCGTTCCGGGACGGCCCGGACCGTCCGGGAACGATCAGTGCACGGGTCAGGAGGAGGCGGGGTCGGGCAGCACCCGGAGGTGGCCCCGACGGCCCGTCGGCGTGCTCGCGACACCGCCGCCGACGCCGCCGGCCATGCCGCTCGCCACCCCCGGCGGCGGGCCCGGGAGCCCCTGCCCCAGGCCCGACCCGGCGGTCACCCGCGCCCGGCCGTCGCCGCCGTCGAGCGGGCGGTCGGCCCGCCCGGCCTCGCGCACGGCCTCGGCGAGGGCGGTCAGGTCGTCGGCGGAGGGCTCCGCCGGGAACTCGCCCTCGTAGCGCACGACCTCCCACCCGCGCGGGGCGGTGAGGCGGACGGCGTGGCGTTCACAGAGGTCGTAGGAGTGCGGCTCGGCGCTCGTCGCCAGCGGACCGACCACGGCGGTCGAGTCCGAGTAGACATAGGTCAGGGTGGCCACGGCCGCGTGACCACACCCGGTCCGTGAGCACTTCCGCACTCCTCGCACGACGCAGGACAGTAGTCCGCCGAACGGCCGTCATCGTGCAGGCGCGCGGGGCGCGTCGCGCCCCGTCCGGGCGTCCCCGCGTAGGCTCCGCGGGCGTGACCAGGAGCGCGAGCCGCCGGGGCAGCACGCCGGCGCCGGGGCCGCGTCGGCGGCGCCGCGACCGGCGCGGGCGGGGCCTGCGGATGCCGCTCTACCCGTCCGGCTCCCCCGCGTCCCGCACGCGCGCCGAGCGCTTCGACGCCCTGGTGCTCGAGGCCCTCGAGCCGATCGAGGAGCGCTGGAGCGCCGAGCTCGCCGACCTCGACGTCGCCGTCGACGACGTGCCGGAAGTGCCCTCGGGCACGCGCTCGCCGGTGGAGGACGACGCGGTGCTCGGCGACGGCGAGATCCCGCTGGCGCGCCTCGTGCCCGCCGGCATGGACCGGCGCGGCGCCGTGACCCGCGCGCGCATCGTGCTCTACCGCCGCCCGCTGGAGGCGCGCGCGCTCGACGGCGAGGACCTCGCCGACCTGCTCCACGACGTGCTCGTCGAGCAGGTGGCGGGCTACCTCGGCGTCGAGCCGGACACGATCGCCGGCGAGGACTAGCCCGGCCTCACGAGAACGTGTGGTGGACGGCCTCCACGTTGTGGCCGTCGGGGTCGCGGAGGAACACCGCGTAGTAGCCCGGGTGGTACTCCGGGAAGATCCGGGGCGCGTGCAGCACCTCCGCCCCGTGCGCCAGGGCCGCCTCGTGGACGGCGTCGACCGCCGCCCGGTCGGGCGCACCGAACGCGACGTGCAGCTCCTGCTCGACGGCGTGGCCGGGCGCGAGCCAGAACTGGTTGTGCCCGCCGCCGGAGCCGAGGCCGACGACCTCGGGGGCTCCGGGCGGACCGGTGGGGATCCGCAGCCCGACGGTCATGCCGAGGGGCGCGAACACCGCGGTGTAGAAGGCGACGGAGGTCTCGACGTCACCACAGGGGAATCCGACGTGGTCGAACATGCCCCGGAGCCTAGGGAGACCCCCCGACAGCGGTCCTCCGGCTAGTCCAGCCGCTTGCGCGACGGCAGCGCCGACAGGGCCGTGAACAGCACGAGCGCGAGCTGCAGCAGCAGGAGGAGCAGGCGCACGGTGTCGTCGCGGTCGACGACGACCGCCCCGCCGCCGGTCGGCACGGCCACGCCGACGAGGTGGCCCCACGCGGGCACGACCTCGGCGGGCGCGCCGCCGACCGAGGCCGTCCACCCCGACTCCAGCTCCGCGGCCACGACGAGCAGGCGGCGGTCGGCGCCCGGAGAGACGCGCACCGCGACGGTGGGCAGGTCCGACGGCACGGTCGCCACGCCCGCCGGGCGGCGCGGGGCCGCGCGGGCCTCTCCTGCGTCGTCGGAGATCGGCGGCTCGAGCAGCACCGCGCCGGCGACGGGCAGCGCGACCCGGGCGGTCGGGCGCCCGTCGGACGTCGGCGGGGCGTCGGTGAGCAGCGGCCCGGCGGCGGTGCGGACCGAGCGCGCCGTCTGGGCGTCGGGCAGCACGACGAGGCCGGTGCCGCCGGTGGCGAGCTCGGCGACGCCCGCCTGCGCGGTGGCCGGGTCGCCGGAGAGCAGGGCGCGCACGTCGCGCTGCAGGCGGGCCGGGGCCGCGCCGACCGGGGCGAGGTCGTCGTCGCCATAGCGCGGCAGCTCCGGGCCGGCGCGGCGGGTGGTGTCCGGGTCGCGGGTCACGACGACGACCCGCGCGCCCGACGCTGCGAGCTCGCCCGCCACCGGTGGGGCGAGGGCGGCCGCCCGCGTGTCGGCGAGGGGTCCCGCCCCGCCGCCCAGGACGGTGACCACGGCGAGCGCGGCGACCGCCACCGCCACCACGGGCACCGCCACGCTGCGCGCGCGGGCGCTGGTGTCGGCGGCACTGCGCGGACGGAAGCGCCCGGCCAGGCCCTCCATCGCACCGGCGACCCGCCCGCCGAAGCCGGCGCCGCCCAGGTCCAGCTCGGACTCACCGCGCCGGGCCGGGCCCCGATTCGGACGGTCCACCCGGTCCCGGCGCTCCAGGAGGCGGCCGAGCGGCTCGGTCCGGGCCGCGGCGACCTGCGCGAGCAGGCTCCACAGCGCCCCGCACGCGGCGACGGCGAGCGCCGGGCCGGTCCAGCCGGGGCGGGCGTCGCCGCCGGCGAGCGGGGGCAGCGCGAACGACCCCACGACGCCGGCGGCGACGATGCCGAGCAGCAGCAGGGCGAGCCCCGGGACCGCGGCGCGCCGGGGGGCGACCAGCGCCCCGCCGACGGCGAGCAGCACGAGCAGCAGGCCCGCCCAGGGCACGGTCGCGGCCCCGCCGGGGTTCAGCGAGAGGACGTCGAGGGCGCCGACGAACCGCTCGGCGACCGGTGACCCGGTGCCGTGCAGGAGGACCTCGGGCGCCGCGAGCAGCACCGTCGGCCAGGGCAGGAGCAGCAGCACCGGCAGGACGACGATGACGGCCAGGGCCATCGCGCGGCGCCCGGCCGCCTTCGGGGGCGCCGGCACGAGCACGAAGCCGATCACCACGACGACCAGCACGAGCGCGTGCACCAGCGGCGCGAACGCGCTGATCACACCCAGCGCGAGAGCGGTGCCCGCGGCCGTGCTCCACCACGACCCGCGCCGGCCGGCGACGCGTGCCCCGCGCAGCACGGCGACGACGCCGGCGAGCACCAGGGGCAGCAGGATCGCGGCGACGACGCCGTCGAGGCGGCCCTGGGCCACCGCGCCCGCGGTGATCCCGAGCAGCGCGTAGACCGCGCCGGCCAGCGCGCGCAGCACCCGGCCCACGCGCAGCTCGCGGGTCGCGAGGTAGGCCGACAGCCCGGCGAGCGGCAGCGCCGCGACCAGCAGCACCGACACGGCGGCCGGCGGCCCGCCCATCGGCGCGGCGGGGGCGCCGAGCACCCCGACCACGGCGAGCGCCGACGGGGCGGGCGCGCCGGTGCCGCCCGCGATCGGGTGCCAGGCCGCGAGGTAGGACGACCACAGCTCGCCCAGGCCCGGGACCTCGGCGATCCGGCCGCCGGCCAGGCCGAGCCCGAGGCGGGCGCGCTGGGTGAGGACCGAGACCAGGGTCAGGCCCACGACCAGCAGCAACGGCGGGGCGAGCAGCAGCTCGCGCGCCACCCGGCCCGGGGTGATCGGGACGTAGACGACGCGTTCCCCGTCGGGCGCCGGCCGGGGATCGCTGGGGCGTATCGGCGCCACGGCCTCGGTCGGGGGCTCGGCGTCGGCCGGGGCCCGTGGGCCCGGCAGCGCCACGGCGAGGGACTCGCCGGGACGGCGCAGGCCCGCCGCGCGCCGGCGCCGCAGGGCCGCGCCGGCGGGCAGGGCCTCGGGACCGACGGCCCGGCGGTGGGTGCCCGCGTCCTCGTCGGCCCCGGCGCGCGACCCCTGCTCGGCCCACTCCGGCAGGCGGCCGAGGTCGAGCTCCTCGCGCAGGCGCCCGCGCACGAGCGAGGTCAGCCCGCCGCGCACGGCGTTGCGCAGGCGGGTGGTGCGGCTGGTCAGCAGGCCGCGCAGCTCGCGCGGCAGGGCGGTGGCGCCGGTGCTGCGCCGGCGCCGGGCGTCGGCGAGGTCCGCCAGCCCCGGGCCCGAGCCGAGCACCCGCGTCAGGCCGGCGAGCTCGGCGCCGGCCGCGCGGGTGCGGCGCACGAGCAGGAACCCGAGCGCCCGCAGCACCGCGAGCACCGGCAGCCGCAGCAGCCCGAGCACGAACGCGGGGCTGGAGCAGTTCGCGAGGAACGTCCGCACGCCGTGGGCGCGGTCGGTGGCGCGGTAGCGCGGGTCGACGCCCGCGGTGTCCAGGGTGCGCGCGCGGGTCGTCAGCCCGCGGGCGTGGCGCAGCCGGGCCGAGGGCGCGCAGAGGACGAGGCCGCCGGCGCGGTTGACGCGCCAGCCGTAGTCGACGTCCTCGCGCAGCAGGCCGAGCGCGGTGTCGTAGCCGCCGAGGGAGTCCCACTCGCGGCGGCGCACGAGCGAGCCGGCGGAGCCGACCGCGAGCACCTCGGAGTTGGTGGCGAACTGGCCCATGTCGAGCTCGTCGGCGCCGATGCCGGTCTGCCGCGAGCCGGACGCGTCGATCGAGACCCCGGCCTCGACGACGAGCCGGGGGTCGTCCCAGTCGAGGCACAGCGGCCCGAGGACCGCCGCCGACGGGGACGTCGCGGCGACCGAGAGCAGGACCTCGAGGCAGTTCGGGTCGGGCGCGGCGTCGTCGTGCAGGACCCAGATCCATTCGCCCGACCCGTTGGGGCCCACCTGGGCCGTGCGGCCCCAGCGCCGATCGGCGTCGTCGGCGGCCGTGTGGACGGCCTCGGCGAACCCGGTGTCGCGCGGCATGCGCAGCACCACGTCGACCTGGTTGCTCGCCGCCAGGATGCCGGCGGTGCCGTCGGTCGAGCCGGTGTCGACGGCGACGACCCACCGCGGGCGACGCGTCAGGCGCGCGAGCGCGTCGAGCGTGCCCGGCAGCCAGGCCTCACCGTCGTGGCAGACCAGGACGGCGAGCACGGGAGCAGCCGTGCTCGTGGGGGACGGTCGAACCACGGACGCCGTCCTTCCCCTCGGGCCACCTGCCGAGGGCGCCCACGCTGCGGTCGACGTCCGAGGGTAGGGCCCGCCTCAGCGGGCCCTCAGACCGCCCTGCGCTTGAGACGCCTGCGCTCGCGCTCCGACAGACCGCCCCAGATCCCGAAGCGCTCGTCGTGCCCGAGGGCGTACTCGAGGCACTCGCCACGGACCTCGCAGCTGTTGCAGATCTGCTTGGCCTCCCGGGTGCTGCCGCCCTTCTCGGGGAAGAACGCCTCCGGGTCGGTCTGCGCGCACAGGGCGCGCTCCTGCCACTCCTGCTCGTCCTCGGTCACCATGGCGAGCTCGGACAGGACATCCCTCAGTCCGGCCTTCGGCCCTTGCGCTTCGCTTCCCAGCACCACCGACCCGCTCTCCGCACCGTTCACGACGCCTCCCTCGCCTCGACTCCCCCCGGCCCCCACTGAGTGGACGAGGCGCCGGCCCCGCACCGACGTGTCATCGCGTAGGAATTACACCGGTGTCGTTCCATCCGGGTCAAGCCGGGGGCCTCGTCTGGCCGCATGTCGCGACGACCGGTCGTCACGTGCGGTGAACGTCATGCGCTATCCGTAGCAATGCACGCGCATTTCGCTGCCCGGCTGCTCCAACCGGCCCCGACGGGTCGGGGACACTGGACCCGTGGCCCCCCGCGTGTCCCGGCTGCGATCGCCGGTCAGCCCCATCTTCCTGGTCCTCGTGGCACTCACCGCGGCCGGGGGTGCGCTGACGCTGCTGCCCGCCGAGGGAGCGATCATCGGCGGCACCGTCCTGCTGGTCCTCGCCGGGTGGGCCGTGTCGCTCTGCCTGCACGAGTTCTCCCACGCCCTGACCGCCGACCGCTGCGGCGACCACTCCGTGCGGGCGCTGGGGTACCTCTCGCTCGACATCCGCCGCTACGCCAACGTCGGCCTCACGCTCGTGCTGCCGCTGCTCTTCCTCGTGCTCGGCGGCATCCCGCTGCCCGGCGGGGCCGTGTGGATCCAGCGCTCGGCGCTGCGCTCCCGGCCGGCGATGAGCGCCGTCTCGCTGGCGGGGCCGGTGGCCAACCTCGTGCTCGCCGCCCTGATCGCGCTCGCGCTGGCGCTCACCGCGCCCCCGCTGCCGCTCGCCGCCGCGCTCGCGTTCCTCGGGCTGATCCAGGTCCTGACGTTCGTGCTGAACCTGCTGCCCGTGCCCGGCCTCGACGGCTGGGGCGTCATCGACCCCTACCTGCCCTGGCGGACGCGCCAGGGCGCGGCGCGCATCGCGCCCTACGCCCCGCTCGCGATCATCCTGCTGCTCTTCCTGCTCCCGGGCGCCTCGGCGGTGCTGTTCACCGTCGCCGACGCGCTGTTCACGCTCGTCGGCGGCGACTCGACGCTCGCCGCGGTCGGGCAGGACCAGTTCATCTCGCTGCTGCGCTGACCCGCTGCGCCGCGCTGTCGGTCTCGGGGAGGAACATCGGGGGAGCAAGCCACGAGAGGAGCTCCGGTGCAGGTCACCGTTCTGGTCGGGGGCGTCGGGGGCGCCCGCTTCCTGCAGGGCGTCAAGGCCGCCGCGGGTCCCGGCGACACCATCCGCGCGGTGGTCAACGTCGGCGACGACATCTGGCTGCACGGGCTGCGCGTGTGCCCGGACCTCGACACCTGCATGTACACCCTCGGCGCGGGCATCGACACCGAGAAGGGCTGGGGCCGCGCCAAGGAGACGTGGTCGGTCCGCGAGGAGCTCGAGGCCTACGGCGCCGACCCGACGTGGTTCGGCCTGGGCGACCGCGACGTCGCCACCCACCTCGTGCGCACGCGCATGCTGCGCGCCGGCTTCCCGCTCTCCCAGGTCACGGCGGCGCTGTGCGACCGCTGGCAGCCCGGCGTCGAGCTGATCCCGGCGAGCGACGACCGCATCGAGACCCACGTGGTCGTCGACGACCCCGCGGACGGCGCCCGCAAGGCCATCCACTTCCAGGAGTGGTGGGTGCGCCACCGCGCGGCCCTGCCGGCGCACTCGTTCGCCTCGGTGGGCCGCGACCAGGCCACGGCCTGCCCGGACGCGCTCACCGCGGTGGCCGAGGCCGACGTCGTGCTCGTCGCGCCGTCCAACCCCGTGGTCAGCGTCAACACCATCGTCGACGTGCCCGGCATGCGCCCGGCGCTGACGGCGGCGCCGGGCAGGGTCGTCGGGGTGTCGCCGATCGTCGACGGGCACGCGGTGCGCGGCATGGCCGAGGCCTGCCTCGCCGCGGTCGACGTCCCGGTCAGCGCCGAGGGCGTCGGGCGCTGGTACGGCTCGCGCACCACCGGCGGGCTGCTCGACGGCTGGCTCGTCGCGCCGGGCGACGGCGCGCAGGTGCCGGGCGTCGAGGTCCGCGAGGTGCCGCTGATGATGACCGACCCCGACGCCACCGCGGCCATGGTCCGCGCGGCGTACGAGGTCGCCGGTGTTTGACCACGCGTCCTCGGGCGGGCTGACGCTCTGGGGCGTCCCCGGGCTGCCCGAGTTCCGGCCCGGCGACGACCTCGCCGCCGCGCTCGCGACGGCGCTGGACGGCGCGCTCGCCGACGGCGACGTCCTCGTCGTCACCTCGAAGGTGCTCTCCAAGGTCGAGGGCCGCCTGGTGACGGTGCCGTCCGACCCCGACGAGCGCGACGCGGCCCGCCGCGCGCTGATCGACCGCGAGACGGTCCGGCTGCTCGCCACCAAGGGCCGCACCAAGATCGTCGCCAACCCGCTGGGCATCGTGCAGGCCGCGGCCGGGATCGACGCCTCGAACGTCGCCGGCGACGAGGTCGCCCTGCTCCCCGAGGACCCGGACGCCTCGGCCGCCGCCCTGCGCGCCGCGCTGCGCGAACGGCTCGGGGTCGACGTCGCCGTCGTCGTCACCGACACCATGGGCCGCACCTGGCGCACCGGGCAGACCGACGCCGCGATCGGCGCCGCGGGCCTCGAGGTCGTGCACGCCTACGGCGGCGCGGTCGACGCGCAGGGCAACGAGCTGGTGGTCACCGAGGTCGCGGTCGCCGACGAGGTCGCCGCGGCCGCCGACCTCGTCAAGGGCAAGCTCGGCGGGGTGCCGGTCGCCGTGGTGCGCGGGCTGCCGGCGGCGCTGCGCTCGGAGACCGCGCGGGGCGCCGACCTCGTGCGCCCCGTCGAGGAGGACCTGTTCTGGCTGGGCGCCGACGAGGCGCTGGCCCGGGGTCGGGACGAGGGTCGGCGGGAGGCCGTCCCGGCGCGCCGGTCGGTGCGGGCGTTCGCCCCCGACCCCGTGGACGGCGCCGCGCTGCGACGGGCCGGCGCCGCCGGGCTCACCGCACCCGCCCCGCACCACACCCGCCCCGTGCGGTTCGTGCACCTGACCTCGCCGGAGGTCCGGACCCGCCTGCTCGACGCCATGGCCGCGGCCTGGCGCGACGACCTGCGCGGCGACGGGTTCGCCGAGGACGCCGTGGCGCGGCGGGTGGCGCGCGGCGACATCCTGCGCACCGCGCCCGAGGTCGTGCTGCCGTTCCTCGTCCCCGAGGGCGCGCACCCCTACCCCGACGACCGGCGCGCCGCGGCCGAGCACACGATGTTCACGGTCGCGGGCGGCGCCGCGGTGCAGGGGTTCCTCGTGGCGCTGGCCGCCGAGGGGCTCGGGTCGTGCTGGGTGTCGTCGACGATCTTCGCGGCGGACGTCGTGCGGGCCGAGCTCGCGCTGCCGGCGACCTGGGAGCCGTTGGGGGCCGTCGCCGTGGGGCACCCGGAGGCGGCTCCCCCCGCCCGGGGGGACCTGACCGTCGACGACCGGTGGGTGGAGATCGGATGACTCCCGAGGAGACGCTCGCGTCCGGCGTCCGCGCCGCCGTCACCACCGCCGCGGCGCACGCCGACGCCCGCGCGGTGCTCGACCGCTGGCGCCCGGCCGCCCGCGAGGTCGACTCCGTGCGGCAGGCGCTGCTGTCGTACCTCGACGCCCGGCCCGACGCGTGCTCGCGCTCCTGCGCGCCGGGCCACCTCACGGCCTCGACGCTCGTGCTCGACGCCGACGGCCGGCACGCCCTGCTGACCCTGCACCCGCGGGTCAACGCGTGGATCCAGCTCGGCGGGCACATCGAGCCCGACGACACCACGCTCGCCGGCGCCGCGCTGCGCGAGGCGACCGAGGAGTCCGGGATCGAGGGGCTCGTGCTCGACCCCGAGCCGGTGCACGCGGAGGTGCACGCGTTGACCTGCTCGCTGGGTGTGCCCACCCGCCACCTCGACGTCCGCTTCGTCGCGCACGCGCCGCCCGGCGCCGTCGAGGCGATCAGCGAGGAGTCGCTGGACCTGCGCTGGTGGCGGCTCGCGGAGCTGCCGGACGAGGTCGCGTTCGGGCGGGCGCTCGCCTGACCGTGACCGGGGAGCTCAGTACGTCCGGTAGTCCTTCGGCGAGAACCGGGGGCCGAAGCGCGGGCGGCGGAAGCCCGAGGCCTCGATGTAGCGCACGGCCCGTTGGCGCTGCGGCGCGTAGCAGGCGAGGACCTCGAGCATCCCGGCGTCGTCGAGCTTGCGGCCGACGAGCGCCCAGCCGACGGTCGACGGGATGTGGAAGTCGCCGACGCTGACCGCGTCCGGGTCGCCCCACGAGCGCTGGGCGACCTCGGCGGCGGTCCAGATCCCGATGCCCGGGATCTTCTGCAGCAGCGCGCGCCCGGCCTCGCCGCGCAGCTCGGCGGCCTTCTCGAGGCGGTGCGCGACGGTGGCGCAGGCGAGGATCGCGCGGCGGCGGCTGTTGTCGACGCCGGCGCGGTGCCACTCCCAGTCGGGGACCTCGCGGATGCGCCGCGGCGTCGGCGGCAGCTTCATGCGCCGCGGCGTCGGGCCGGGCGCGTCCTCGCCGAAGCGCCAGCACAGCTCGCGCCAGGACCGGCGCGCCTCGGTGCCGGTGACCTTCTGCTCGAGGATCGCGGGCACGAGCTGGTCCCAGACCGTGCGCGTGGCGCCGAGGCGCAGGCCCGGCATGCGGCGCCGGGTCTCGGCGACCAGCGGGTGGTGACCGACGAAGCCGGCGTCGTCGTCCTCGGCGCCCAGCAGGGCGGGCACCCCGTCGACGATCCACGCGGCGCCCGGTCCCCACGCCCGCGCGCGGACCTCGCCGTCGCGGCGCGAGAGCGCGAGCGTCGCCGGGCCCTCGGGCGTCGGGGTGGCGCGCCACAACGACCCGCCGTCCGGCCCCTCGAGCTCGGTGTGGAACGTCGGGTCGCCCTTGCCGCGGCGCAGCGGGGCGACGAGCGAGCGCATGTCGAGGACGAAGTCGGGCCGCCAGGTCCGTTCCGCCTCCGGCGCGGCTACGACGACGTCAGGCACCACCCGAGAATCGCAGACCGCCGTCCGGGATCACGAGACCGGGCCAGATGCGCACGCCGGCGAGCAGCTCGCAGGAGGCCCCGATCGACGCGTCGTCGCCGACCACGGCGTCGGTGACCACGGTGTCGTCACCGATCGTCGCGCCCGGCCCGATCACCGAGCGCTCGACGAGCACCCCGTCGCCGATCCGCGCGCCGTCCATCAGCACCGAGCCGGAGATCCGGGCGCCCTCGCCGATCTGCACGTCGGCGCCCACCGTCGTGCCGTCGGTGAGCGACGCCGAGCCCGCGACCTTCGCCCCGGGCAGCAGCAGCGCGGTGCCGACCGGGCCGGGCAGCGCCGCGGTGGGCGCGGCGCCCTGCACGAGGTCGGCGCTGCCGCGCACGAACGAGGCGGGCGTGCCGAGGTCGAGCCAGTACGACGACTCGACGTGGCCCTGCAGCCGCGAGCCGGCCGCGAGCAGGCCCGGGAACGTCTCGCGCTCGACCGACACGGGCCGCCCGGCGGGGATGGCGTCGAGCACGTCGCGGCGGAAGACGTAGCACCCGGCGTTGACCTGGTCCGTCGGCGGCGTGAGCGTCTTCTCGAGGAAGGCGGTGACGCGCCCGGTCGGGTCGGTCGGCACGCAACCGAACGCCGTCGGGTCGGGGACGCGCACGAGGTGCAGGGTCGCGTCGGCGCCCGCGGCGCGGTGCTCGCCGACGACGGCGCGGACGTCGACGCCGGAGAGGATGTCGCCGTTGAACACGACGACCTCCTCGAACCCCGGCGCGAGCGCGTCCGCCGCGTAGCGGATGCCCCCGCCGGTGCCGAGCGGCTCGGGCTCGGGCCGGCAGGTCAGGTCGAGGCCCAGGGCGGAGCCGTCGCCGAGGAAGCCCTCGAAGACCTCCGCGCGGTAGGCGGTGCCGAGGATCACCGTGCGGATGCCGGCGGCGGCGATCCGCGAGAGCAGGTGCGCCAGGAACGGCACGCCGGCCGTCGGCAGCATCGGTTTCGGTGTGGTCAGCGTGAGCGGGCGCAACCGGCTGCCCTGCCCCCCGACGAGGACGACCGCGGCGGTCCGCGCCGGGTCGATCTCCGCCGTCTCCCCCGCCTGCATCACCCGATGCCCCCCTCGTCGATGACGAATCGTGACCGCGGGCGATAGTGTGGACCCTCCCGGGGCGTCGTGGGCGCAGACCCCGCCCCTGTCCCGCCCGTGGGGGAACGAGCAGGAGGGGTGCGGTGGCCTCGAATGCGTGGGAGCGCGCCCAGGACGCCATCGCGCATGCCCACCAGCGGGCCACGGAGCGTGACGAGGACGTCGTCACGCCCGACACGGCCGTCTCGCCGTTCGACGCGTCGAGCACCACGGTGCTGCCGCACGCCCTGACCTCGCGGCGGGGCCAGGGGCAGGACCCGGACCTCACCCAGCGCCTCCAGCGCGGCGACACACGCCGGACCAACGGGCACCACCGCGCGCCGTCCCCCGAGGACGACGAGGACGCCACCACGGTGCGGTTCGAGGCCCGGCCGTCGAGCGCCAACCCGGGCACCTCGCCCTTCCGCGCGAACCCCTTCCCCGGGGGCCCGGGTCCCGCGGAACCGGAGCCCGAGCGGGACGAGACCCCGGCCCCAGGGCCCGAGCACCGCCCCTGGTGGAAGCGGCTGTTCGGCGGTTAGTCGGCCCGGGCGTGGAACGCCGCCAGCCGCGCGTCGACGGCGGCGGCGTGCGAGCTCGGCAGGGCGTGCGTGGCGTCCGGCCAGACCTCGACCTCGACGTCGCCGATCAGGGAGCGCGCGCGGGCGGCGGCGCTCCGGGCCCGCAGCACCGTGCTCCGCCCGCCGAGCAGCGCCAGCACGGGCATCGCGAGCGAGCGCAGCGCCGCGTCCGACGGGTAGCCGGGCGGGCCGAGCCGCATCCGGTAGGTGCTCGCGCCCAGCTCCATCAGCGGGGTGAGCGGGTCGTCGGCGGGCGGGGCCTCGCCGCCGGCGTAGCGCAGGAAGAGGCCCCGGAACCCGACCAGGGACGCCAGCGAGGCCAGCACGAACCCCGGGCGCAGGCGCGCGAGCGTGTGCGCCGGGTCGAGCAGGGCGAGCGAGCGGACGGCGTCCGGGTGACGCACGGCGAGCTCGAGGGCCCAGCGCCCGCCCAGCGAGGCACCGACGACGTGCAGCGGGCCGCCCAGGGTGGCGGCGACCTCGGCGAGCCAGTCGCCCTGGTCGGCGTCGCCGGTGATCGGCGCGGTCTGCACGCTCGCGCCGGGCTCGCCGAGCAGGTCGAGGGCCCAGACGGTGCGGCGGGCGGCGAGCGCGGGCAGGTTCGGCGCCCACATCGCCGTCGTGCCGACGCGCCCGGGGACGAGCAGGAGCGGGGTGCCGCCGCCGCTGCCGAACCGGTGCACGCGCACGGTGCCGAACGCCGTGTCGACGGTGTGCGAGACGTGCGGCGGCAGCGCGGCCATGGCGGTGGACAGGGCCGTGGCGTACCGCGCCCGGGCCCGCTCGTCGACGAAGGACCCGACGGTGGCGGTGCTCACGGGTCGAGAGAACCGCGGGACCGGGCTCCCGCACCACGGACTTTCGTCTACTCCCGCGCGACCGACGTCGGTGCCTGCTCCGGCAGCGGCGCCACCGCGGGCCGGGCACCGGCGAACCGCCGCCCGATCTCCTCGCGGGTCCAGGCGTCGCCGCGGCGCTCCAGCGCCCGCCGCCCGGCCCGCGTGCGCGCCACGAGGCCCGACAGGACGAGGTTGCGGAGCACGGTGGGCGGCACGGTCCACGGGAGCGCGGTCGGCAGCCCGAGGTCGGTCAGCGCCTCGCGGCCCAGGAACCAGCGCAGCAGGCCCAGGACGTGCCGGGGGTGTCGCTGACCGGCGACCAGCGCCCCGGCGAGCGCCGGGCCGGCCGGCGTCACGTCGTCCTGGACGAGCAGGACGTGGTGCAGGAAGTGGTTCTGCTCGCGTTCGGTGGTGAAGAGCCAGTCGTCGTCGACGCCCATGAGCCAGCCGACGTAGCGCCACAGGTGCATCACGGCGCGGGACTCCGCGGGCGTCACCACCCAGCCCAGCGCCCGCGCGCCGAGCAGGCCGGTGCTGCTGAACAGCCCGAGGGTCGCGGCCTGGTCGGACTGGTTGACCGGCAGGCCCCAGTGCCCGACGTTCCACCGCCCGTTGGTCTCGAAGCGCCGGTTGACCAGCGCGTGCATGGCCCGCACGTGCACCGTCAGGCGCCAGCCCTCGCCGTCGCGGCGCATGCCGCCCGGGGAGATCACCGCGCGCGCCCACTCCGTCGTCTCGCCGAGCCGGCGCGTCGCCGTCGACCCGGTCAGCCCACCGGTGGCGACGAGCAGGTCGGCGGGCCCGCCGAAGCGGTAGCCGCCGATCAGCGACAGGGTGAGCAGGACGTCGTCGAGCGTGCGCCCCATCCGCCGCAGGGCCCGGCCGCCGCGCTCCACCTCGTCGAGGTCGACCCAGTCCGGGGTGTCCTCGACGGCCGCGAAGAACCGGCCCAGGGCAGTGTCCGGCCTTCGGCGCGGCAGCTCCGCTTCGCTCCGTGCCGCCGTCGTCTCGGGGTCCGAGCCGGCCAGCGCCCGGTGGAACGCCGCCATCGTGACCCGCTCGGGGTCGGTGCGCGGGCGGCTCATCGCCGCCGCGAGGTCGGCGCCGAGCTCGTCGCGGGCGAACATCCGGGTGCCGATGCGGTCGAGCAGCTCCTCGTCGACGCCGCGGACCCGGGCCACCACGCCCAGGGGCCGCGCGATGCGTCGGGACCGCTCGGGCGCGTTCCGGAAGCGTCCCGGATACCGCGGCTGCCCCACCTGCTCGCGTGCCACCATGACGACCATGCTGAGACGAGTTCCTGCTCGCGTTCAAGTCGCGTTCGGGCCGTGACCGCGCCCCGCCGGCGCCGGCAGCCCCGTCAGGAGCGCTCGCGGGCCATGGTCGAGGGGATCGTGGCGGCGGGCCGGACCGTGCTGCTCGAGCGCGGCGTCGAGGGCCTGACCACCAACCACGTCGCCGCGGCGGCCGGCATCAGCCCGGGCTCGCTCTACCAGTACTTCCCGGACAAGGACGCGATCGTCGACGAGGTCGTCGCCCGCTACGCCGACGACCTCGAGGAGCGCGTGACCCGCGCGCTCGTCGACACGGCGGGCGAGCGGGACCCGGCGCTCGCGGTGCGCCGGGTCGTGCTCGCGCTGGTCGACGCGCTGGCCGAGCACCCGGCGCTGCTGCGGGCGGTTGCCGAGCGGCTGCCGCGCGCGGGCGACGACCGGCGCGCGGCGTTCGCGCGGCGGGTCGACGCGCTGCTGACGAGCACCCTGCTCGCGCGCCACGGCGGCGACCTGCGCCACCCGGCGGGGACGGTGGCCTGGCTGCTCGTGCGCACCGTGGAGAGCCTCGCCGTCGCCTACGTCCTCGAGGAGCCGCCGATCGACCGGGAGGGGTTCGCCGACGAGGTGACCGCGCTGGTGCTGGGCTACCTGGGCCGGGCCCTAGAAGGCTGACCGCGCGCCGGACCGGGCTCGGAGCCCCAGCCCTGCCCTCAGCGCGAGACGCAGGGGGGCCCAGCGCGCCCCGCGGTAGCGGTCGGCGAGGAAGCGGTAGGCGCTGCGGTGGTGCTCGGCGAGCATCCGCGACGAGGTGGGGGCGTCGCGCTCGGTGGCGTGCCCGCCGGTGTGCACGACCTCGGCGTCGGGGACGTAGACGTTGAGCCACCCGGCGCGCCCGAGGCGGTCGCCGAGGTCGACGTCCTCGAAGTACATGAAGTAGCGCGGGTCGAACCCGTTCACCGAGTCCCACGCCTCGCGGCGCAGCAGCACGCACGAGCCCGACAGCCAGCCCGCGGTCCGCTCGGCGACCGCGCCCTCCTGGCGGTAGGAGCGCGTCCACGGGTTGGCCGGCCACACCGCCGCGAACAGCGCGTGCCCCACGCCGCGCCCGAGGCTGGGCTGCAGGCGCGCCGACGGGTAGACCTCGCCGCCGGTGCGGATCAGGGGCCCGAGCGACCCGGCGCGCGGCCACCGGGCGGCCGCGTCGAGCAGCGTGTCCAGGCAGCCGGGCCCGAAGACGATGTCGGGGTTGGCGACGAGCACCCAGCCCACGTCGGCGGGCAGGCCCGCGACCGCCCGGTTCGCCGCCGCGCCGTAGCCGACGTTCTCGCCGACCCGCAGCAGCTCGACCCGCTCGTCGGCGGCGGCCGCGGCCTCGGGGGCACCGTCGACCGAGCCGTTGTCGGCCAGGACCACGCGGTACGGGCGCGCGGTGGCCTTCTCCAGCGAGGAGACGAACTCGGCGAGCGAGTCGCCCGGCGAGTAGGTCACGCAGACGACGGCGAGCGCGGGACCGTAGGCGGGATCGGGCACGGGGTCGGACACTGACACCGCGGCATTGTCGCCGCTCAGTCGTCGTACTCGTCGACCAGCCCGCGGTACTGCATCTCGAGCAGCGCGACCGCGTCCGGGTCGCCCCGCCGGGCGGCCTCCTCGATGTAGGGCTGCGCCTCGTCGGAGCGGCCCTGGTCGAACAGGAACCGGCCGACGTGGAACGCCGCGCCCGGCTCGCCGACCTCGTAGGCCTTCCGCAGCTCGGCCTCGGCGCCGGCGTGGTCGTCGTGGCGGTCGCGCAGGAACCAGCCGAGGTAGATGTGCCCGCACGGCGCGCCCCCCGCGGCGGCGCGGCGGTAGAGGTCCGCGGCCTCCTCGACCCGCCCGGCGGCCAGGCGGCAGTCGGCTAGCGCGAGGAGCGAGGCGGGCTTGCCCTCGTCGAGGAGGTCCTCGGCGAGCTCGGTGGCCGTCATCGGGTCGTCGAGCTCCTCGAGGTGCAGCGCGACGAGGTTGAGCGGGGCGAGCTCGTCGCCGAGGCGCACCGCGCGGTCGAGCACGTAGAGCGCCTCCTGGGTGCGGCCGCGCCCGCGCAGGAAGACGCCGTAGTCGTTGGTCGCCGCCGGGTCGTCGCCGTCGATGCCGACCATGAACGCGGCCTCGGCGCTCTCGTGGTCGCCGATCGCGGCGAGCGTCTCGCCCAGCAGGCCGGCGTGCTCGCTCTCGCGGCGGCCCATGACGAACGGGGCCAGCAGGTCGACGGCCTCGCGGCGCTCGCCGCGGGCGAGGTGCGCGTGCGCGAGCAGGGCGGGCGCGGAGGGCTCGCCGCTGGCCAGGGCGCGGCGCAAGAGCGCCACGCGGTCCTCGAGGCTCTCGACGGTGTCGCCGCCGGGCCCGGCCGCGATGGCGCGGGCCTCGTCGCAGAGGGGCTCGTCGCCGACCGTCTCCGTCGCCCCCGGCGCGGCCTGCTCCGTCATGCGATCAGTGTGCGCGCACGGACCGACGACCTGAAGGGTCTAGAGACGGGGCCCGCTGGATCCGTCCTCCGCCGACGGCAGGGTCAGCGGCCAGTAGCGCCAGGCGTCGGGGGACGCCGCGGAGGCGGCCGCCGCCCGGTCGCGCCGCGCGCAGCGCCGCCGCTCGGCCTGCCAGCGTTCGTCACGGGCCACCCGGGCCCGCAGCCGGTGACGCTCACGCCCGGCGTCGATCACCAACCACACGGCGACGAGACCGAGCAGCGCCAGGAGCACCGTCTCAACACCCATGACCGCTCAACGCGCGAGGAGGGCGCGAGGACACGCGAATGACAACGATGGAAGTAAGCAGCTAGCCCGTTCAGCCCAGCAACAACTCCGGATGGTGGCCCACCGCAGTGCGCAGCGCCTCTCGCCAGGGTGGTAGCGGCTCCAGACCGGCGGCGCGCCACGACCCGTCCGAGAGCACCGACCACGCCGGGCGCGGGGCCGGGCGCGGGAAGGACGCGGTGTCGCACGGACGGACCCGCCCGGGGTCCGCGCCCAGCTCCTCGAGCACCGCGCGCGCGAGGCCCCACCACGTCGTCGACCCGCCCCCCGCGGCGTGCCGCGTCCCGGCGGGTGCCGACGAGCGGGCCAGGGCGATCAGCCCGTCGGCGAGGTCGGCGGTCCACGTCGGCGAGCCGTGCTGGTCGTCGACGACGGTGAGCGTGTCGCGCTCGCGGGCGAGCCGGGCCATGGTGCGCACGAAGTTCGGGCCCGTCGCGCCGTAGAGCCAGGCGGTGCGCACGACGTGGTGGGCGTCGGGCAGGGCCGCCCGCACCCGCTCCTCCCCCGCGAGCTTGCTGCGCGCGTAGACGCCGGCGGGGGCCAGCGGGTCGTCGGGCTCGAGCGGTCGCCGCTCGCCGCCGGGCAGCGGGCCGAGGACGTAGTCGGTGGAGACGTGGACCATGGTCGCGCCGCCGTCGCCGCACGCGGCCGCGAGCACACCGGGCGCCTCGGCGTTGACCGCCCAGGCCGCCGCGGCCGCGTCCGGGTCGGTCTCGGCGAGGTCCACCGCGGTGTACGCGGCCGCGTTGACCAGCACCGCCCTCCCCTCGCCCGGCGCCGCCAGCCACGCGCGCACCGCAGCACGCACGGCGTCGGGGTCGGTGACGTCGAGGTCGGCGCGGGTCAGCGCCGTCACGGAGTCGGTCGGCGGAGCACCCGGAGCGTCGGGCGCGCCGAGCCGCGCGACCAGGTCGGTCCCCAGCGCTCCCCCCGCACCGACCACCATCCACCGCATCGGGACCCCCCGTCCGTCGATCACCCGGTCGGAGTCTCGCAGCCGGGCGGACCACGGACGGCCAGGCGGTGGGCGTGGCCGGTGACGATGCCCGCCGCGACGGGGACGCCCCCACCCTGCTCGGGAGCGGGTTCGCCGCCCCGTCCTCACCGCGCGTCGTCGCGACGCGCCGACGAGCCGTCCAACGGGTGATCGACCCCGAACGAACCGCAGGCCGTCTAGCCTGCGAATCACGACGAACCCTGCCGTGACGGCACCGCGGCTGCGCGTCGTGATCACCGACGGCGACGGACGACGATCGGCCTGCGACCCCGACGAGGGGTGGACGGCGGAGGGAGGCGTGGCGATGGATCGTGGCGACCCGCGCGACGTCTCCCGTGACGTCTCGTCCCGCCGCGACCCGGCCCGCCGCTTCGGGCCGTCCGCCGCCCGCCGCAGCCCCGGCCGTGCCGGCGGCCCGCCGGTCGACGATCCCCGCGACCCTCCCCGGGCCGACGAGAGCGTCACCGAGCCCGACCGCCGCCCGCCGTCGGCCCGCGGCCGGAACGGGAGCGGGTCGACCGGGTCGAACGGGTCCGGCCTGCGCCGCCGCGACCTCGCGGAGCTCTCCGCGGCGCCGTCGGGAGCCCGCCGGGGTGACGGCGCCGCGCCGCCGTCGGACCGCCCACGCCGCCCCGCGCCGGCCGACCGGGACCGCGATCGGGATCCCCGCGACCGCGACCCGCGCGACCGCGACCCCCGCGACCGCGATCCCCGTGACCGGCCCCTGCGCGACCCCGGCCGGCCGCGCACGCCGGACCGGGACAGGGACGGGAACAGGGACCGGGACAGGGAGCGCGGCCGCCCGGCCCCGCCGCCCCCTCGCCCGCCCGGCACGACGCGCCCGCCGCGCGACGCCGAGCCCCCGGACGACCGCGGCGGACGGCGCTCGCTCGCGCGCACGGTGCGCCTCGGTCTCGTGGTGATCTCGGTGCTGGTGTTCGCGCTGTCCGGCACGGCGTGGGCCGCGCTCTCGGGCAGCATCAGCGGCTCGAGCGCCCTGGGCAACGGGCCGGTCGGCAACGCCGCCGACGGCGCCACGGACATCCTGCTCGTCGGCGTCGACAGCCGCACCGACGCGCAGGGCCAGCCGCTCCCCAACGACGTCCTGCGCGAGCTCGGTGCCGGCGCCGCGGACGGCGTGATCAACACCGACACGATGATGCTGGTCCGCGTCCCCAACGACGGCAGCCGCGCGGTCGCGTTCTCGATCCCGCGCGACAGCTACGTCAACATCCCCGGGGCCTTCCGTCGCGACAAGATCAATTCAGCATATCCCGGCGCGAAGGCCGAGGAGGCCAACCGGCTCGTGCAGTCCGGGGTCACCGACCCGCGCGAGGTCGACGTCCGCTCGTCCGAAGCGGGCCGCCAGGAGCTGGTGCGCGCGGTCGGCGACCTCACCGGCCTGACCGTCGACCACTTCGCCGAGGTCAACCTCCTGGGCTTCTACACGCTGACCAACGCCATCGGCGGCGTCGACGTGTGCCTCAAGAACCCGGTCGACGACGACCTCTCCGGCGCCCGCTTCCCCGCCGGCCCGCGCACGGTCGCCGGGCACGACGCGCTCGCCTTCGTCCGCCAGCGCCACGGCCTGCCCAACGGCGACCTCGACCGCGTGCGGCGCCAGCAGGCGTTCCTGGCCTCGATGTCGCGCAAGGTGCTCTCGAGCGGCACGCTCGGCGACCCCATCACCCTGAGCCGGCTGCTCGACGCCGTGCGCCAGTCGGTGGTGCTCGACGGCAACTGGGACCTGCTGCAGTTCGCCCGGCAGATGCAGGACGTCAGCGCCGGCGCCGTCGCGTTCCTCACGATCCCCACCAACGGCACCCGCAACATCGACGGCCGCGGCGAGGTCCTCGACGTCGACCCGTCCGAGGTCCGCACCTTCGTCAACGACGCCATCGGCCCCGAGGACTCCGCGGACGCCAACGACGAGGGCCCGGCGCCCGCGACGATCCCGGTCGACGTCCGCAACGCCTCGGACACCCAGGGGGCGGCGGCCCGCGTCGTCGCCGTCCTCTCCGCCCAGGGCTACGCCCGCACCGTCGCCGGCAACGCCGAGGCGCCGGCGCCGCGCTCGGAGGTGCTGTTCGGGCCGGCCGGCGACGGCGGCGGCGCCCGCGTGGCGCGCAGCCTCGGCGACCTCCCCACCCGCTTCGACCCCACGGTGCCGCCGAACTCGGTGCGCGTCCTGCTCGGCGCCGACTACCGCGGACCGGGCGCCGCCGCCCCGGCGCCGGCGCCGTCGAGCGGGTTCTCCACGGACTCCGACGAGGCCCCGGCCGTCGCGCCACCGCCGCAGCCGGCGATCACCGCCGACGGCGTCCCCTGCATCGATTAGCGATAGCGTCGGCGCCGATGACCGTCACCGACGCCCTGCTCGCCCCGCTGCTCGCCGGCGACCCCGCCAAGCCGCTGATCACCTTCTACGACGACGCCACCGGCGAGCGCATCGAGCTCTCCGGCGCGACGTTCGGCAACTGGGTGGCGAAGACCGCCAACCTGCTGCGCGACGAGTGCGACGTCGAGCCGGGCACGCCGGTCGCGGTGCTGCTGCCCGCGCACTGGCAGACCGCGGCCGCGCTGTGCGCGATCTGGTCGTGCGGCGCGGAGGCCGTCGCCGACCCCGCCGGCGCCGAGGTCGCGCTCGCCGCCGCCGACACCCTCGAGCAGGCCGCGGGCGCGGGGCTCGTCGTCGGCTTCTCGCTCGACGCGTTCGGACAGGGGCTCGGCGACGCACTCCCGAAGGGGGCGGTCGACTACGCCACCGAGGTCCGCGTGCACGGCGACCACTTCGACCCGCTCGCCCCGGTCCCCGACGACGCCCCCGCGCTGGCGGGCACCGACGTCGCCGGCGTCGTCGCCACCGCCCGGGCCCGCGCCGCCGAACTGGGGCTGGGTCCCGACGACCGTGTGCTCTCCACCGCCGCGTGGCCCCTCGCCCTGTCGGGCGGGCTCGTCGACGGCTTCCTCGCCGTGCTCGCCGCCGGCGCCTCGCTGGTCCAGGTGCGCCACCCCGCCGGCGACCAGGAGCGCCGCGCCGGCACCGAGAAGGTCACCCGGGTGCTCGACGCCTGATTTCCGGGAGAGCGTGCTCGCCCGGATGCGCGCACCCCGGAACAACGAACGGCGCTCTCGCTGCTTCGGAAGCAACGAGAGCGCCGTTCGTTCGTCCTGGCGCGTGCCGTGGCTCAGCGAGCCACCCGGATCAGGCCTGCGGCTGCTGCGGGTAGTTCTGCTGCGGCGGGTACTGCTGCTGCGGCTGCTGGTAGCCGCCCTGCTGCGGGTAGCCCTGCTGCGGGCCGGCCTGCGGGTAGCCCTGCTGCGGGTAGCCACCCTGCGGGTAGCCGCCGGCGACCTCCTGCTTCGGGTTCATGCCGTACTGGTTGACGCCCGGCGTGCCGTCGAGGCACATGAAGACGAGCAGCACGATGCCGCCGACGAACGGGATGAGCGCGATCAGCACCCACCATCCGGTGCGGTCGGTGTCGTGCAGACGACGGACGGTCACGGCCAGCGTCGGGATGAGCACCGCCAGGGCGTAGAGACCCTGGAGGAGACCCGGCGAGTAGAAGTACGTGCCACCGGAGCCGTACACGGACGCCGTGCCGATGACGGTGTCGATGATGCCCAGCACGATCGACGCGATCGCGCTGAACAGCGTGAACATCCAGAACTCGGTGCGACGCGCACGCCCGTTGAAGTCGGCGTACTGCTTGAGCACCTTCAGGTACCACTGCATGGGGGACCTCTCACGGAGCGTGGGGAGAGATCGCGGTCATCGCGGCCTCTTTCGCCCGGCTAGGCTAGCTCCCCATACGCTCCGTGACGAGTACCCCGAACGGGCTACTTCTTCAGCAGCGCCCGCGCCATCACCATGCGCTGGATCTGGTTGGTGCCCTCGTAGATCTGGGTGATCTTGGCGTCGCGCATCATCCGCTCCACCGGGAAGTCGACGGTGTAGCCGGCGCCGCCGAAGATCTGCACCGCGTCGGTGGTCACCGACATCGCCGTGTCCGAGGCGAAGCACTTCGACGCCGAGGCGATGAGGCCCATCTTCTCGCCGCGCTCGGCCCGCGCCGCGGCCGCGTAGACGAGGTGGCGGGCGGCCTCGGTGTTCATGGCCATGTCGGCGAGCATGAACTGCAGGCCCTGGAAGTCGGCGATGCTCTTCCCGAACTGCTGGCGCTCGCGGGCGTAGTCGACCGCCGCGTCGAGCGCGCCCTGGGCGATGCCGACGGCCTGCGCCCCGATGGTCGGGCGGGTGTGGTCGAGGGTGGCGAACGCCGTCTTCAGGCCCGTCCCGGGCTCGCCGATGATCCGGTCGCCGGGGATGCGGCAGTTCTCGAAGTAGATCTCGGTGGTCGGCGAGCCCTTGATCCCGAGCTTGTGCTCCTTCGGGCCGACCGAGAAGCCCGGGTCGTCCTTGTGCACCACGAACGCCGAGATGCCGTTGGCGCCCTTGTCCGGGTCGGTCTTCGCCATGACGGTGTACCAGTCGGAGATGCCGCCGTTGGTGATCCAGCACTTGGTGCCGTTGAGCACCCAGTCCGCACCGTCCTGCTGCGCGCGCGTGCGCATGGAGACGGTGTCCGAGCCCGCCTCGCGCTCGGAGAGGGCGTAGCTGATCATCGACTGGCCCGAGGCGATCGTCGGCAGCACCTGCTGCTTCAGCTCCTCGGAGCCCGACAGGATGATCGGCATCGAGCCGAGCTTGTTCACCGCCGGGATCAGCGAGGCCGACGCGTCGACGCGCGCGACCTCCTCGATGACCATGCAGGCCACGATGGAGTCGGCGCCCTCGCCCCCGTACTGCTCGGGGATGTGGATCGCGTGGAACCCGTTCTGCACGAGGGCCGTGCGCGCCTCCTCGGGGAAGCGCGGCGTCAGGTCGACCTCCGCGGCGTGCGGGGCGATCTCCTTCTCCGCCAGGGCGCGGATCGACTCGCGCAGCGCGTCGCGCTCCTCGCCGAGGCTGTACAGGTCGAAGTCCGGGTCCACGGGGTTCCTCCACACACGATGGCGTTGCGGGCCCAGGATACTCGGACGTCCTACCGTCGGGGGACCTCGCGATCCCCCGACGGCGTGTGGTCCCCGCTACCCACGGTCGGCGGTGACCGGTTCGGGTGCGCGGCGCGCGAAGGCGGGCGCCCGCTCGGGGCGCAGGCCGACGCCGATGAGGTAGGCCGGGATGATCGTCGCCGGCGGGAACGCGGCCATGAGGCGCCGGATCGGCGCGGGCGGGCCCCCGCGGCGCCCCTTCCCCCGGGTCGAGCTCCGCTTCGCTGCGTCTCCGGCGAGGACGGGCCGCACGATCCCGCGGTGCATGACGCGCTGCAGCGCCTGCACGGCGACCGTCGGCCAGAGCCGGCGGCGGCGCACGCGGTCCAGGTCGGCCGCGGTGAGCGTGCCGTCACGCAACGGCTCCGCGAGCAGCGTCGCGGCCGCCACCGCGTCCTGCACGGCGAGGTTGATGCCCACCCCGCCGATCGGCGACATCGCGTGCGCGGCGTCGCCGAGGCAGAGCAGGCCGGGGACGTGCCAGCGGCGCAGGCGGTCGAGGCGGACGGACAGGAAGCGGACGTCGTCCATGCTCTCCAGGGCGTCGACCCGGTCGGCGAGGTCGGGCGCGATCGCGGCGACGTCGGCCCGGAAGGCCTCGATCCCGCGCGCCCGCAGCGCGGCCTCCTCGCCCTTGCGCGTCATGTACGCGACCTGGAAGTAGCCCTCGCGCGGGATGACGACGGCCATGCGGCCCTCGCCGATGCGCGGGGTCAGCGCGGGGGCGTCCTCGTCGGCCCGGCGCGGCAGCCGGAACCACCACGCGTCCATCGGGCACGGGAAGTCGACGACCTCGAGGCCCGCCTCGGCCCGCGCGGTGGAGCCCCGCCCGTCGCAGGCCACCACGAGGTCCGCGGCGAGCTCACCGGCGGCGCCGTCGGCGGTGCGCCAGGTGACGCCGGTGACGGCACCGTCGGCGTCGCGCCGCAGCCCCGTCACCTCGGTGCTCATCCGGAGCGTGAACGTCGGCTCGGCCGCGCCGGCGTCGGCGAGCAGGTCGAGGAGGTCCCACTGCGGGACCATCGCGATGTACGGGTGCCCGACGCGGCCCTCGAGACGGCGCAGGTCGCCGACCACGAGGGTCTCGCCGTGCTCGCCGACCGGGAACCCGATCCGGTCCAGGCGACTCTGCGGCAGCGCCGCGAAGCGCTCGCCGAGGCCCAGCTCGTCGAGCAGGTCGAGCGTCGTCGGGTGCACGGTGTCGCCGCGGAAGTCGCGCAGGAAGTCGGCGTGCTTCTCCAGCACGGTGACCTCGACACCGGCCCGGGCGAGCAGCAGCCCGAGCACCATCCCCGCCGGCCCGCCCCCGGCCACACACACCGTCGTGCGCTCCACGGTCCCCACCTCCACTGATCTCAACGTGTGTTGAATCCGAGTGTGGACCCGTCGGACACGGAAATCAACCAACGTTGAATAACGCTAGGATGCGGCGGTGCCCCGGACCGAGAGCCCCCGCCGCGGTCGCCGTCCCGGCGACTCCGGCACGCGGGAGGCGATCCTCGACGCGGCGCGGGCCCGCTTCAGTTCCGCGGGCTTCCGCGCCGCGACGGTCCGCGCGATCGCGGGCGACGCCGGGGTCGACCCGGCGCTGGTCATGCACTACTTCGGGTCGAAGCAGGGCCTGTTCGTCGCGGCGATGGAGTTCCCGCTCGACCCGGCCGAGGTCGTGCCCCGGCTCGTCGCCCCGGGCGTCGACGGGCTGGGCGAGCGGCTGGTCCGGTTCCTGCTGTCGGTCATCGACGAGCTCGGGGACGCCAACCCGATGCTGGGGCTGGTGCGCTCGGCGGTCGGGCACCCCGACGCGGCGCGGATGATGCGCGAGTTCCTCGGCGAGGCGATCCTCGACCGGGTCGCCGCCGCCGTCAGCGACATCGTGGGGGCCGACCGCCCGCGCCTGCGCGCCGACCTGTGCGCGTCACAGATCGTCGGGATCCTCGTGGCGCGCCAGATCCTCGAGCTGCCGGAGCTGGCGGCCGCCGACCGGGAGACGCTGATCGGGGTCTACGGCCGCACGATCCAGGGCTACCTGACGGGGCCGCTCGACTCGTCATGAGCCCGCGCCGCGAGCGCCTCGTCCTTCGCGGCGACGGTCTCGGCGAGCCCCGTCTGGAAGCGCTCCATCGCCCGGGCCAGCGACGGGTCCGACGCGCCCAGCATCCGCACGGCCAGCAGGCCGGCGTTGCGCGCCCCGCCGATCGACACCGTGGCGACCGGCACGCCCGCGGGCATCTGCACGATCGAGAGCAGCGAGTCCATGCCGTCGAGGTGCTGGAGGGGCACAGGGACGCCGATCACCGGCAGCACCGTCGCCGACGCGACCATGCCCGGCAGGTGGGCCGCGCCGCCCGCGCCCGCGATCACGGCGCGCAGCCCGCGCCCGGCGGCCGCGGCGGCCCAGTCCAGCATCACGCGCGGCGTGCGGTGGGCCGAGAGCACCCGGGCCTCCCACGGCACGTCGAACTCGTCGAGGGCCTCGGCGGCCGCGCGCATCGTCGGCCAGTCGGAGTCGCTGCCCATGACGATGCCGACGACGGGGGCCTTGGACTCGGTCACTGGTGGGGGTCCCATCCGTCGCTCCACACGCCGGTGGAGAGGTGGTCGGCGGCCAGCCGGGCGCGGGTCCGCACGTCGTCGAGCTCGTCGCCGCGCACGGTGACGTGGCCGACCTTGCGCCCGGGCCGCTCGGCTTTGCCGTAGAGGTGCACGCGCGCCTCGGGGAAGCGGGCGAGGGTGTGGTGCAGGCGCTCGTCGACGCCGGTGGCGGGGACCGGGTCACCGCCGAGGACGTTCGCCATCACCGTGACGGGCGCGGTGGTCGCCGTGGCGCCGAGGGGGTAGTCGAGCACGGCGCGCAGGTGCTGCTCGAACTGCGAGGTCACCGAGCCCTCGATCGTCCAGTGCGCCGAGTTGTGGGGCCGCATGGCGAGCTCGTTGACGACGAGGCCGTCCGCGGTCTCGAAGAGCTCCACCGCGAGCAGCCCGACGACGCCGAGCGCCGCGGCGACGCGCAGCGCGAGCTCCTCGGCCTCCTCGGCGCGCTCGGGATCGAGGCCGGGCGCGGGGGCGAGGACCTCGGTGCAGATGCCCTGCTCCTGGACGGTCTCGACCACCGGCCACACCGCCGCCTGCCCGAACGGGGAGCGCGCGAGGACCGCGGCGAGCTCGCGGCGCAGCGCCACCCGCTGCTCGACCATGAGCGGCGTGCCGGCGGCGAGGAGCTCGGTGACCGTGGTCTTCGCGGCGTCGGCGTCGTCGAGCACCCACACCCCGCGCCCGTCGTAACCCCCGCGGACGGCCTTGAGCACCACCGGCCAGGAGTGCTCGGCGGCGAACGCGGTGACGTCCTCGACGGAGCTCACCGGGGCGAACGGGGGCACCGGCTCGCCGAGGTCGCGCAGCCGGGTGCGCATCACGAGCTTGTCCTGGGCGTGGAGCAGGGCGTCCGGGCCCGGGTGGACGGCGACGCCCTCGGCGACGAGGGCGCGCAGGTGCTCGCCGGGCACGTGCTCGTGGTCGAAGGTCAGGGCCTCGGCGCCGGCGGCCGCGCGGCGCAGGGCGTCGAGGTCGGTGTGCTCGCCCAGCACGACGTCGGGCGCCACCAGCGCCGCGGGCTCGCCCGGGCCCGTCGCGAGGACCCGCAGCGACTGGCCCAGCGCGATCGCGGCCTGGTGGGTCATACGCGCGAGCTGGCCGCCGCCGATCATCGTCACCACGGGCAGGCCGGTGCGCTCGTCCACGGTCGGAGGACGATACGGGCTGGTCAGGTGTGATCCGGGTCCGGCTCCTGCCCCCGCAGCCGCTCGAGGAGCGCGCACGCCCCCTCGTGGGTGGCGGGCAGGCGCGCGATCCGCACCGACGGCGAGCCGACCATCCCCTCCGCGGCCGCGAGCCGCCGGGTCAGCAGGCGGCGGAGCACCGCCGCGCGCTCGGCCAGGCCCTCGCGCGGGGCCAGCACGACGACGGTGCCGCGCCCGACGACCGCGAGCGACTCGCCGGCGTCGAACACCACGCCGGCGGCCTCGCCGGCGATCGAGAGCGGGGCGACGCGGCGCCAGTCGCGGACGTCGAGCGCGAGGACCACCAGCGCGAGCTCGTCGCCGGCGGAGCGGCCGTGGGCCCGCGCGGCGCGGTAGACCTCGGCGAGGCGCGTGCGCAGGTAGCGGACGCTCGCGAGCCCCGAGAGCGGGTCGACGGCCGCGGTCTCGGCGATGTCGCCGCACGCCACGTCGGTCCAGGCCAGCGAGACGGCGCGCAGGAGGCGCACGCCGTCCGGACCGCGTCCCTCCGTCCGGCCCTCCGACCGGGCGTCCACGACCGCCGCACCGTCGACGTCCCCCGCCCCCGAGACGGCGGTGCTCAGGGCGGCGAGGTCGGTGAGCGTCTCGGCGAGGCCGACGCCGGCACCCGCGCGGGCACCGGCCCAGCGGGCGAGCGCGCGCTCGACGGCGTGGTCGCGGGCGGCGCGGCTGTCGTGGCGGGCGGTCGCGACCGCGCAGACCGCGTCCACCGCGGCGTCCGGCCACTCCGCCGCGGCCGCCCACCCGAGGGCGCTGCTGCACGCGAACCAGCGTTCCCGCAGCGCAGCGGCCCGCTCGGGACGCGGGACCGCGCTGTCGACCGCGCCGGTGTCGATCTCGTCGCGCGCCTGCGTCGCCCCGTCGATGCTGCTGACGTCCATCCCCCGGCCGGCCTCCTGTCGTGGGTTCCCGGCAGGAGAGACGCGCGGGGCCGTCGCCCATGACGGTGACGGTCACCGATTCGGCCGTAGGGAGCACGCAACACTCGACCGGACGGGTGAGGGGGTGAGGACTCGTGTCCGTGGACGATGCCGACGACGGGCGCGGTGCCGACGGGGATCCCCGCAGCGACGCCGAGCTCATCGCCCGCCTGCGCGGCCGCGGCGCGGACCAGGACTCGACCGCCGCCTTCGCGACGCTCTACGCGCGCCACCAGCACGCGGCCCGGTGGCTGGCGCGCCAGCTCGCGCGCTCCTCCGCCGACGCCGACGACCTCGTCGCGGGCGCCTTCACCCGCCTGCTCGAGGTCCTGCGTGCCGGCCGGGGCCCGACCGAGGCGTTCCGCGCCTACCTGCTGACCTCGGTGCGCCACCTCGCCTACGACCGCAGCCGCGCGGAACGGCGCCTCGACCTCACCGACGACATCACCGACGTCCACGGCATCGACCCCGACGGCACCGTCGTCCCCTTCACCGACCCCGCCCTCGCGGGCCTCGAGCGCACGATGGCGGCGCGGGCGTTCGCGACGCTGCCCGAGCGCTGGCAGGCCGTGCTCTGGCACCTCGAGGTCGAGGGCGACAGCCCCGCCGACATCGCGCCGCTCTTCGGGCTCACCGCGAACGCCGTCTCCGCGCTCGGCTACCGCGCCCGCGAGGGGCTGCGCCAGGCGTACCTGCAGGAGCACCTCGAGTCCGGCACCGGGCGCTGGGACCGGCGCCACCGCGAGACCGGTCAGAAGCTCGGCGCCTACACCCGCGGCGGGCTGGCGCGCCGGGAGGCCGAGCGCGTCGAGTCCCACCTCGCCGAGTGCGCCGAGTGCCGCGCGCTCGCCGACGAGCTGCGCGACGTCAACGCCGGCATGGTCCGCTCGGTGGTGGCGCCGCTCGTGCTCGGCGCGGGCCTCGTCGGCTACCTGGCCTCGCGCGGCACGACCGGCCCGTGGACGTTCCAGGCGTCGACGGGCGAGCTCGCCGTCGCGGGCGGCGGCGCGCTGGGCGTGCTCGGCGCCCTGTCCGGCCTGACCGGGATCACCCCGCGCCCCGCCGTCCCGACGCCGATGCGCACGGCCGGCGTCGTGACCCTCGCCGGCGCGGTGGGCGTGGCGGCGTTCGTGCTCGGTGACGCCGTCGCGCCGCCGGCGCCGCCACCGGTGCAGGCCGGGCCCCTGCTCCGGCCGCCCGCGGCACTGCCCGCGGTCCCCCCGATCCTGCCGCCGGGGACGCTCCCACCGGCCGCGCCGCCCGCCGGCGCGTCGGCTGCTCCCCGGTCCCCGGCGGCTCCCGCGCCCGGACGCACCGCGGACTCCGAGCGGGCGTCCCCGGACGCGGCGCTGGCGCTGCCGGGGCTGTTCGAGGACGAGCCCTCCTCGCGGTCGCGCACGGCCCGTCCCCGGACGTCCCGTCCGACGGCGGCTCCCGCACCCACGGCGACACGGACGCCCGCCCCGGACCGCGGCGACCTCGCCCTGCTCGCCCGGCGCGCGGACGTGGCCCGGTCCGGCGGCGACTGCCTCGTCACCGCACGGCTGCCCGTGCTCGACACGGAGGGCGTGATCTGCCGGACCGGCACCGCGTCGCGGGAGGCGTCACTAGACTCGCCGCGATGACCGAGGTCCGCTACCTGCCGGGATGGGCCGCGCGGCTCGTCGGTCGGCACGGCGAGCTGGTCAAGTTCGCGACGGTCGGGGCGATCACCTTCGTGGTCGACACCGCCGTGTTCGTCACCGCCAAGTCCACGGTGCTCGAGCCCAAGCCCGTCACCGCGAAGATCGTGGCGGTGCTCGTCGCGACGATCGTCGGCTACGTGCTCAACCGCGAGTGGTCGTTCCGCCTGCGCGGGGGCCGCGGACGCCCCCGCGAGGCGCTGCTCTACTTCGCCGTGTCGGGCGTCGCGCTGGCGATCAACGCCGCGCCGCTGGGCGTCTCCCGCTACGTCCTCGACCTCGCCCAGCCCGCCGTGTCGTCGCTGACCGAGCACGTCGCGGACCTCGTGAGCGCCCAGATCATCGGGACCCTCCTCGCGATGGTCTTCCGCTGGTGGGCGTTCCGCCGCTGGGTGTTCCCGGACGAGGTCGGTCCCCTGCGCTGAGGGTCCCGGCCCCGCGGGCGAGCACCACGACCGCGCCGCACGCCGCCACGGCCGCCACCACGACCGGCGGCCCGGTCCCGGCGAGCGCCTCGCCGAGCACCACCACCCCCAGCACCGCGGCGACCACCGGCTCGCCCGCCGCCACCACGGGCAGCGAGGCCGGGAGCGGCCCGGCGCGGTAGGCAAGCTGCTGCGCGGCGGTGCCCGCGAGCAGCACCACCGCGGCCGTCGCCGTCTCCCACGCCCCGAGCACCGCCGCCCAGCCCAGCGGGACGAGCGCCACGACCGTCGTCGTCAGCGCCGCCCCGAGCCCGTAGGCGAGCGCGGCGGGGACGCCGAACAGCACCGCGCGGACGGGCCCAGGCCGCGCGCGGCGGGCGGCGACGAGCGCGGCGGCCCCGAGCCCCACCAGGACCAGCGCCGGCGCCCACGTCGTGAGCGGGACCCGGTCGGCCCCGCGCACCGGCCGGCCGAGCGCGACGAGCACCGCCAGCGCCACGGTGAGCACCACCCCGGCCACCACCTCCCCGTGCCGCGGCCGGCGCCCCGCCGCCCGGGCACCGCCGAGGAGCGCGACGAGCACCGACACCGCCATCAGCGGCTGGACGAGGAGCAGGGGACCGAACGCCCGGGCGGCGAGGAGCACGAGGAACCCGCCCGTGTCCGCCGCCGCCCCCGCGAGCCACCGGCGCCGCTGCACCAGGGCCGCGAAGAATCCGGCGCCGCGGTCCGGCGTCGTCGCGGCCGCGGTCTGCTGCAGCACCGCCGACGCCCCGACCAGCAGCGCCGCGACCAGCGCCAGCGCGGTGGCGAGGAGGGTCACGCCGCCATGATCCGCAGCTCGGCGTACGCCGGGACGAGGACCCGCCGGGCCGCGCGGCGAGACGTGACCCGCCACGGCCGTCCGGACGCCAGCAGCGCGTGCAGGAGGGCGGCGAGCTCGGCCTTCGCGAGCGCCGACCCGAGGCACTGGTGGCGCCCGGCGCCGAACCAGAGCTGCCGGGTGGCGGGGTCGTAGGGGCGGTCGAGGTCGAAGCCGCCCGCGGCGTTGTCGACGGTGTGGGTCAGGACGAGCAGGCGGTCGCCGGCGCATAGACGAGCGGACCCGAGGGAGGTGTCGCCCGTGACGTGCCGGCCGACGACCGGCGCGGGCGTGCTGACGCGCAGGCCCTCGCGCACCGCGTCGGGCACGAGGCCGGGCTCGGCGAGCAGGCGCGGCGCGGTGCCGGTGTCCGCGACGAGGGCGACGGTGCGCGCCATGGCGCTCGCGGCCGTGCCGGTGCCCGCGACGGCCATGAGGACCGCCAGCCCCTCGGTCTCGCGCAGGCCCAGGCCGACGGCGCGGCAGCGGCCGAGCAGCCGGTCCTCGCCGGCGTGCGCCCACCCGTCGGCCACCCCGGCGGTGAGCTTGCCGACCAGCGCGCGGGCCGTCGCGAGGGTCGCGGGGTCGAGGTGGGTGGAGGCGCCGGTGCCCAGCGCCAGCGCGGCGAGGCGCTCGGCGGTGGCGAAGCGCTCCCGGGCGGTGTCGTCGGTCGGGTCGTCCGTGGTGTCGGGCAGGCCCAGGAGGTCGGCGACGAGGCAGCCGGTGAGCACGCGGGCGAGGTCGGCGACGTCGAGCTCCGCGCCCGCGGCGAGGGTCGCGGTGGCCTCGGCGAGGCGCGGCGCGAGGACCCGGTCGACGTGCGCGCGGCCCGACGTCTCGGTGAACACGTCGCGCACCCGGGCCCGCAGCGCCGCGTGGCCGGGGCCGTCGAAGAGCTCGGTGACCCAGTCGCCGAGGACCTGCGCCCACAGGTGCCCGACCCCGCCCTCGCCGAGCTCGCTGGTGTGCGCGTGGTCGTTCAGCGCCCGCCGCGCGAGCACCGGGTCGGCGACCAGCCACCCCACCCGCGGCACGCGACGGACCGGCCCGGTCCACCGCCCGGCCCGCAGCAGGGCCCACAGCGCCGGGCGTGATCGGAACAGCAGCCATGATTCGTGACGCTGTGCGGTGGTCATGTCAGTATTTCTCCCCTGCCGGGGAGGGCCCGGGGAAGGGTGAGATCACTCGGTATGACCGCCCTTCCCCCCGGTGCCGCATGATCGCGCTCTCGCCGCCGTGAGCCTGTGGGTGATCGTCCCCGCGTACGACGAGGCCCGCGGGATCACGGCCACGCTCGACGCCCTGGCCGCCCAGCACGACCGGGCCTTCACCGTCCTCGTCGTCGACAACGGCAGCCGCGACGGGACCGCCGCCGTCGTGCGGGCCCACGACCGCGGGCTCGACCTGCGGGTGATCGAGGAGCCGGTGAAGGGCACCGGCGCCGCCGCCGACACCGGGATGCGGCACGCGATCGACGCCGGCGCGACGCTGCTCGCCCGCACCGACGCCGACTGCCTGCCCGCGCCCGGCTGGACCGCGGCGCTGCGGGCCGGGTTCGCCGACGGCCTCCAGATGGTCGGCGGGCGCCTGGTGCCGCGCACCGACGAGGTGCGGCTGCGGTTCTGGGAGCGCCGGGGGCTGCCGGCCGTCGTGGCCGTCGCCGCGGCGTTCGGGCGGCTGCGGCCGTCGAACCGCGGTCCGGGGCTGCAGGGTCCCTACGTCATGTGCGCGGGCTGCAACCTCGCGATCACCGCCGATCTCTACCTCCGCAGCGGCGGCTTCCCGCGCACCGCGATCGAGGACGTCCACGAGGACCGGGCGCTGGTCAACGCCGTGCGCCGGGTCGGCGGGCGGATCGGGCGGCGGCGCGACGCCGTCGTCGCCGGGTCGGTGCGCCGGGTGCGCGCGTACGGGCTGGTGGGGACGCTCGGCTGGTACGCCGACCACCGGCACCGGCCCGACGTGGTGGACGTCCGATGAGCGGGCCGGGAGACGAAGCGCAGCGGAGCTCGACCCTGGAGAGAGCCGACCGGCGGTTGATCGACGCCGCGCACCCCGTCGCGGCTCCCCTGGCCCGGCTGGCCGCGCGGCGCCCCGTGGTGCGGGTGCCCGGGGTCGGCGCGGTGGTCAGCGACGCCGCGCTGGCCCGGGAGGTGCTCACCGACACCGAGCGCTTCCGCAAGGACGGCCCCGGCGGGCCCGGCGCGCTCTGGACGCCGGTGCTGGGCGAGGCGGTCCTGCTCGGGATGGAGGGCGAGCGGCACCGGGCGATGCGCCGGGCGCTGGGCGACCTGTTCACGGCGCGGGCGTCGGTGGGGCTGCTCTCCCGTGCCGTGGACCCGCGCCTGGCGTCGCTGACCGACCGGCTGCGCGACGGGCTCGCCGTCGACCTCGTCGACGAGATGCGGGTGGTCGCGGGCGCGGTGATCGCCGCGCTCGTGGGTCTCGACGGCGGACCCGCCGAGCACCGCGCGATGAGCCTGCGGGCCTCGCGGGTCGCGGCGAGCGTGCGCCCGACCACCCGCACCCTCTCGCCCCGGCGCGCGGCGCGGGCGCGCGCCGAGCTGGCGCCCGTGGTCGACGCGGCCTCGGCGTCGTGGCACGCCCGGCGCGCCGGCACCGTGATGGCCCGGCTGCGGGAGGCGGGCGTCGACCACGACGCGGCGTGCGGGGCGGCGGCGGCCCTGTTCCTCACGGGCACCGAGACCGTCGTCGCGCTGCTGCCCCGCCTGGTCGCGCTGCTGATCGACACCGACCAGCAGGACGACGACCTCGACGACGCCGTCGACGAGGCCCTGCGCTTCACCGCGCCCTCGCCGGCGATGCTGCGCCGGGTGGCGGCCCCCGCGGTGGTCGGCGGGTGCGCGCTGCGCGCGGGCGACCGCGTCCTCGTGCTCACCCACGCCGCCGTCGGGGCGGGCGACGACTTCCGGGTCGGCGCGCCCGTCGACCCGGCGGCGCGCTCGCTGTGGTTCGGCGCCGGCCCGCACCACTGCCTGGGCGCGGCGCTGGCGCGCGTCGAGGTGCGCGCGACGGCCGCGGCCGCGCTGGCGGCCGGCCGCCTGCGGGTGGTGCGCCGGCGCCCGTCGCGGCGCGTGCTGGTCCCGGCGTGGCGCGAACTGGTGGTGGCGCGTGCCCTCTGACCTGGCCCGGACCGTCCTCGAGGCCTGCGAGGAGCACCGCGAGCGCGTCGCCCTGCTGGACGCGCTCGCTCGCCCCGTGCGCTTCTCCGCGCTGCGCTCGCGGGTGCTGGCCGTGGCCGCGGGTCTGCGCGCCCGGGGTCTCGAGCCCGGCGACCGGGTGCTGTTCGCGGTCTCGCCCTCGCCGACGTCGCTGACCCTCGCGCTCGGCGTCGTGACCGCCGGCGGCACGCTCGCCTTCGCCGACCCGCGCGCCGGCGAGGCCGTGCTCCGCGCCCGGGCGGCGGCGCTGGCGCCGCGCTGGGCGATCGCCGCCTCGCCGGTCCACACGCTGGCGGGCCGCCCCTGGCGCGCCCTGCCCGGCGTCACCCACGTCCACGTCGGCCCCCGGCTCCCCGGCGTCCCCCGCGGCAGCGTGTCCTGGAGGCGCCTGTGTCAGCGTGGCGGCCACGCTGACGTCAGGTGTCAGGAAAGCCCCCACGATCACCGGCCCGTCGGCGACCCCGCGGCACCGGCGCTGGTGATCCCGACGTCCGGGACGACCGCCGAGCCCCGGCTCGTCGTGCACTCCCGCGCCGGGCTCGGGACGGGGCTGGCGGCGTTCGCGGCGCGTGTGCCGTTCGCCCCCGGCGACGTCGTGCACACCGACCAGCTCATGATCGGCCTGCCCGCGCTCGCCGCCGGCGCGACGTGGTCGCTGCCCGGCCTCGGGGCGCGCGCCACGCGGCTCGGGCGGGTGCTGCGGCGCCGGGGCGCGACGCACACGTTCTGCGTGCCCGCCGACGTCGAGGACGTCGTGCGCGGCGGGCTGCCGCCGGGGCTGCGCGGGGTGCTGCTCGGCGCGGCGCCGGTGCTCCCGGGGCCGCTGCGGCGGCTGCGCGCGGCGGCCCCGGACGCCGAGCTGCTCGCGATCTACGGGATGACCGAGCTCGCGCCCGCCGCGATCGCCACCGCCGAGGAGAAGATCGAGCACACCGAGAGCGGCGCGCCGGGCGACCTCCTCGGCACGCCGCTGCGGGGCGTCGAGGTGCGCGTGGTCGACGACGAGCTGCGCCTCACCGCCCCGCACCAGGCCCTGGGCTACCTGGGCGCCGACGTCCAGGAGATCCCCACCGGGGACCTCGGCCACGTGCTCGACGACGGCCGGGTCGTGCTCACCGGCCGCCGCAAGGACATGATCATCCGGGGTGACCGCAACATCTACCCCGGGCTCTACGAGGCCGCGGTCGCCGACCTGCCCGGCGTCCGCGAGGCCCTGCTCGTCGGCGTGCCGACGCCGGCGGGCGACGAGCACGTCGTCCTCGCCGTCGCGGGGACCGCGCCGGGTCCCGCCACCGTGAGGCGGCTCTTCGGCGTCGACGCGCCCGACGAGGTCGTCGTCCTCGACGAGCTGCCGCGCGGCGGGCGGTCCCGCAAGCCCGACCGCGCCGCCCTGCGCGCGCAGCTGGCGGCGCGGTGAAGATCGCCGTCACGGGCGCGTCCGGGTTCGTCGGCGGGGCGGTGTGCCGCGGGGCGGTCGCCGCCGGGCACGACGTCCTCGCCCTCGGCCGGCGCGCCCACCTCGACCCGGAGCACGTCGCCGGCGCCCCCTACCGCGCGCACGACCTGACCGACGCGCCCGCCCTGCACCACGACCTCGCCGGCATCGACGTCGTCGTGCACGCCGCCGGCCCGGCCTCCGACACGCTCCCGGCGCAGTCGCACTGGGACGCCCACGTCGGCGGCACGCGCACCGTGCTCGCCGCGCTGGCCCGCGACACCCGGCTCGTGCACCTGTCGACCGCGAGCGTCTACGACCCGCGCCGCCCCACCGTCCGCGCCCGCGAGGACGCCGCCCCGGTCCCCGCGCACCCCGACGCGTACGGCGCCGCGAAGGCCGCCGCCGAACGTCTGGTGCGCGGCAGCCGACCGGACGCGGTGATCCTCCGGCCGCACGCCGTCTACGGCCCGGGCGAGACCACCCTGCTCCCCCGGCTCCTCGCCGCCGTGCGTGCAGGACGCGTCCCGGTGCCCGGTCGCGGGCCCCGCGCGGTGAGCCTCACGCGCATCGACACCCTGGTCGCAGCGGTCCTCGCCGTCCTCGACGGGCCCGCCGGGGTATACAACGTGGCCGACGCCGAACCCGTCGAGCTGCTCGCCATGATCGAGTCCGTGCTGGCCGCGCGGGGTGTCCGGGCGCGCCCGCTGGGCCTGCCGGTGCCGCTGGCGCGCGCAACGGCGCTGGTCGCGGGGGTGTGCGCCCGCGTCCGGGGCACCGCGCCCGTCCTCACCCGGTACGCGGTGCGCCACCTCGCCGCCGAGCGAACGCTCGACGTGACCGCCCTGCGGGCCCGATCGGGGTATGCCCCTCCACCGACGGATGTCCTCGACGCCGCCGACTGGTGATCAGGACGACCGCCGGTCTACGACGACGAGCCGGTCGTCGCCCGAACGCGCTGAGTGTTCCAAGGTTCTTGATACCTTCGGTACCGCCCGTCCGCCGGGGCCTGCGCGGACCGGGCCCGAAGGACGCGGAGGAGGACCAGCTGTGCCGAAGCTGCCGTGCCCGCACCGGACCATCGGCCGGGACGTCCCCGCCGACCCGCTGCTCGAGCCCGACGAGCTCGAACAGTGCGACGGGCTGATGGTCCTCGTCCTCGACCCCGTCACCGGCGCCGCCGACACCTACGGCCCCTACCCGGCCGGGCGCGCCCGCGAGGAGGCCCACGGCCGCCGGCAGGAGCTCGACGCCGAGGACCTGACCGAGGTCACCGTGGCGCTGGTGCGCCACCACCGTCCGCGCTGAGACCCACCAGGAACGTCCTCGCTCTGACGGAAACGCTTCGGAAACCGAAGCATCCTCACCGAAGAGCCGCCGCCCCGAGCCGTCGGGCCCGACCTAGCGGGGCCCCGTCGTCGGCAGCGGGCGGGGCGCGGCGACCGCCCGGTCGGTGCGGGGCACGGGCAGGAACACCGAGAACGTCGCGGGCCGGGTGCGGGCGAGCTCGAGGCGCCCGCCGTCGGCCTCGATCAGCGCGCGGGCCAGCGCCAGCCCGACGCCGGTGGACGCCGCGCCGGACACCCCGCGGTCGAAGACGTGCGGGGCGAGCTCGGGCGGCACGCCGTCACCGTGGTCGCCGACCTCGATGACGATCGTGTCGTTGTCCGAGAGCCGGGCGGTGAGGGTGACGGTGCCCTTGCCGTGGCGCATCGCGTTGTCGACGAGCACGCCGAGCGCCTCGCGCAGGCGGCCCGAGGTGGCGCGGGCGACGAGCCCCTCGGGGGTCCGGACCCGGACCGTGCGCCCCTCGGAGCGCAGCGGGTCGCGCCACTCGTCGGCAACGGCGTCGAGCTCGCCCGCCACCTCGATCGGCGCCGCCCCGGCCGCCCGGGCCTCGCGGGCCGAGGCCAGGAGCTCGTCGAGGACCTCGGCGAGGCGCTCCGCCTGCTCGAGCGCCGCCGAGCCCTCCGCGGAGACGTGCTCGTCGGGGTGGGCGGAGAGCTCGTCGAGGCGCAGCTGCAGGGCGGTGAGGCGGCTGCGCAGCTGGTGGGACACGTCGCCGACCAGCTCGCGCTCGCGCTGGACCAGCTCGGCGAGCGCGGTGGCCGAGGAGTCGAGCACGTCGGAGACGCGGTCGAGCTCGGGGATGCCGTGGCGGTGCGGGGCGGGCCGGAAGTCGCCGGCGCCGAGCCGGGCGGCGCGCCCGGCGACCTGTTGCAGCGGGTCGGCCAGCCGCCGGGCGGTCAAGGTCGCCACCACCGCCCCGACGGCCACCGACAGGAGCACCGCGGCGAGCACCAGGGCGGTCGCCTGCAGCTGGCGGGCGCGCATCTCGGTGATCGGCTCCGAGAGCACCGCGGAGCCGCTGAGCCCGAACGGCAGGGTCTCGCTGACCGTCGGCCCCGGGTCGAGCTGGCCCAGGGTGCTGACCCCCCGCGGCGTGCGGACCACCAGCGACCCGCCCGGCGGCACCGCGATGCCGACCGCGCTGAGGTCGACGGGGCGGTCGGCCGAGCCCTGCGCGTCGAGCGTGGCGACGACCTGGCGCAGTCGGGAGTTGATGTCCGCGCGCGTGAAGTCCTCCACCAGGCGCCACGTGGTGAGCGCCAGCGGCCCGCCCAGCACCGCCACGGTGATCGTGACGACGATGAGCGTGGAGACGAGGATCCGGCGTCGCACCTGCCCCGACCTAGGTGTTGAAGCGGAACCCGACCCCGCGCACCGTGCTGATGCGCCGGCCGCCGCTCGCGCCGCCCGCGTCGTCGGCGAGCTTGCGGCGCAGCCAGGACATGTGCATGTCGAGGGTCTTGGAGGTCTTCATCTCGGGGTCGTTCCAGACCTCGCGGAGGATCTCCTCGCGGGACACGACCTGGCCGGCGTGGGCCATGAGCACCCGGAGCAGCTCGAACTCCTTGTTCGCCAGCCCGACCTCGACCCCGTCCACCGTCACCCGCCGCGCCGACGGCTCCAGGCGCACCCCGCCGGCGTCGAGCACCTCGGGCGCGCGGCGGCGCAGCAGCGCCCGCACCCGCGCCAGGAGCTCGGCGAGCCGGAACGGCTTGCCCACGTAGTCGTCCGCGCCGGCGTCCAGCCCGACCACGAAGTCGACCTCGTCGGTGCGGGCGGTGAGCATGAGCACGGGCAGGTCCGGCTGGTCGGCGCGCACGCGCCGGCAGACCTCGAGCCCGTCCATCCCGGGCAGTCCGAGGTCCAGCACCATGAGGTCCGGCCCGGCGGCGCCCGCGTGGTGGAGCGCGGCCTGACCGTCGCCGACGACGTCGACCTCGTAGCCCTCGCGCTGGAGCGCGCGGGAGAGGGGTCCGGCGATCGCCGCGTCGTCCTCGACGAGCAGCACGGTGGTCACCTCGCCACACTAGCCCCGCTGCGGAACCGAACTGGCACCATCGCCCGCCATGTGCTCCGCCGGTCCGACCAGCGCATCCGCCGACCTCGACCTCGCCCTCTCCCTCGCCGACGCCGCCGACGCGGTGACCCTCCCCCGCTTCCGCGCCGTGGATCTGCGCATCGAGCGCAAACCCGACCGCACCCCGGTGACCGACGCCGACACGGCCTGCGAGGACCGCCTGCGCGCCGAGCTCGCCACCCACCGCCCCGGCGACGCCGTGCTCGGCGAGGAGCGCGGCGGCAGCCTCGGCGAGGAGCGGGTCTGGGTGATCGACCCGATCGACGGCACCAAGAACTTCTCCCGCGGCGTGCCGGTGTGGGCCACGCTCGTCGCCCTGGTCGAGCGCGGGCGCCCCGTCGTCGGCATGGTCAGCGCCCCCGCGCTGGGCCGGCGCTGGTGGGCCGCGGCGGGCGAGGGCGCCCACACCCGCGACCCCGCCCGCGGGATCGAGGCGGGGCGCATCCAGGTCTCGGGGATCGGCGCGCTCGAGGACGCCTACGGATCCACCACCGACCTCGACCACTGGCGCACCCTGGGCCGCCAGGACCACTGGCTCGCCCTGGCCCACGCCTGCTGGGAGACCCGCGCGTTCGGCGACTTCTGGCACCACTGCCTCGTCGCCGAGGGCGTGCTCGACGTCGCCGTGGAGCCCGAGGCCAACACCTGGGACCTCGCCGCCGCGCAGATCCTCGTCGAGGAGGCCGGGGGCCGGCTCACCGACCTCACCGGCGCCGCGCGCCCCGACGGCGGCGACTCCCTGACCACCAACGGCCACCTGCACGACGCGGCCCTGGAGATCGTCCGCCGCTAGACGGTCCGCCGGTGGCCGGGCGACCCCGCCAGCCACGCCCACACCAGCCGCCCGAACAGCGAGAAGCAGGCGGCCGACTCGTCGTCGAACCGCGTCCACTCGAAGCGCCCACCACGCTCGCACCAGAACACCTCCCACCCCTCGTCCTCGCCCGGCACGGGCCGCACGCACCACGCCCGTTCGACCTCGTCGGCGACGCTGACGGCCGCGCCGGTCACCCCGGCGGCGGCCAGCCAGCCCGCCAGCTCACCGGCTCGCACATCGGGTTCGACGCAGCCGTGCATCGTCTGGTTCCACCGACCAGTGGCACGATCACCGCCGTGACCGCCCCCGAGGTCTGGTTCGAGGATCTGCCCGCCGGCCGGCGCATCGCGCTCGGCACCGTGGTCGTCGACCGCGACGAGATGCTCGCGTTCAACCGCCGCTTCGACCCGCAGCCCTTCCACGTCGACGACGAGGCGGCGCGCGCGTCGCTCTTCGGCGGCCTGTGCGCGTCGGGGTGGTTCACCGCGTCGCTCTGGATGCGCTGCTACGTCGACAGCGTCCTGTCACGCTCGGCGTCGATGGGCTCCCCCGGCGGCGACGAGATCGCCTGGCCGGCGCCGGTGTTCCCGGGCGACCGGCTCGAGGCGGGCATGGAGGTCGTCGCCGCGCGGGTCTCGGCCAGCCGCCCCCAGCTCGGGCTGATCACGCTCACGGGCTCGCTGACCCGCGACGGCGCGACCGAGGTGTTCCGGGCCCGCTTCACCGGGATGTTCGGGCGGCGCGAGCACGCGCCCGACGCCGCCACCGGCTGACCGCAGGCGGCTCCGGGGCCTCGTCGGGCTCCTCGTCGTCGAGATCGTCCGGCTCGTCCGGCTCCGGGTCCTCGTCCGACTCCTCCGACCACGCCCCCCACCCCGCGGCGAGCTCCAGCCCGCCGCGGTCGTCGGCCACGCCCTCGACCTGCGAGGCCAGGCGCTCGACGTCACCCAGCCCGGAGAACTCCCACGGCTCCTCGGTGCCCGCCGTCGACACGACGAGCGTGCCGGCCCCGAGCAGGCGGTCGACGCCGCTGCTGCGCGTGCGCACGCCGGTGATCGTCGCTCCGGCGACGTCGATGCTCTCGCGGGTCAGGACGCCCTCGCGCACGAGCAGGCGGCGGTCGGTGACGACGAGGTGGGTGAAGCGCCAGCGCACGAGCGGCAGGACCGCGAACCAGACGACCGCGAGCACCGCCAGCAGCACGACGGCGAGCCGCACGGCCGTGCGCGTCGAGCCCTCGCCGATGCCGCCCGCCAGCCCCGCGACCAGCGCGGCGAGGAACACGGCGACCGGCGGCACGAGCGCCGGGACCACGAGCATGCGCCAGTGCGGGCGCCGGTGGGCGAGGACGTGCTCGCCGCGGCGCAGGACGCCGTCGGGGTAGGCCACGCGCACCCCCTCCCCGGATCGACCCCGAGGTTAGCGAGCCGCGGGCCGCACGTGGACGACGTCGCCCGCCGACACGACGGTCGTGTCCCCGTCCGGGGCACGCACGGCGAGGCGGCCGTCCCGGTCGACGTCCACCGCGCGGCCCTCCAGTCGGCGGTCGCCGGGCAGCGTCACCGCCACCTCGCGCCCGAGCGTGGCGCAGCGCGCGCGGTAGTCGTCGACGATCCCGGCGGCCACGACGTCGCCGTGCGCGTCGCGCCAGCGCCGGTCGAGGTCGGCCAGCGCCCGCAGGACGGCGACGAGCACGACGTCGCGCCCGGGGTCGACCCCCTCGGCGACGAGCGACGTGGCGCCCGCGGGCAGGTCGGCGGCCGGCGTCGCGACGTTGACACCCATGCCGATCACGAGCGCGCGGTCGCCGCCGTCGCCGCCCCCCACCTCGGCGAGGATCCCCGCGCCCTTGGCCGCGGGCTCGGCGCCCAGGAGCAGGTCGTTGGGCCACTTCAGGGCGGCCGGCACGCTGCTGACCTCGCCGACGGCCCCGACGAGGGCCAGCCCCGCGAGCAGCGGCGCCCACCCCCAGCGCTCGGGCGCGATCTCGCGCGGTCGCAGCAGCACCGAGAACGTGAGGCCCTCGCCGGCGCGGTCCTCCCACACGCGGTCGCGGCGCCCGCGCCCGGCGTCCTGGTGCTCGGCGACGAGCACCGTGCGGTCCGGGGCCGCGTCGGGGCCGGTCGCCCGGGCCAGCAGGTCGGCGTTGGTCGAGCCGGTGCTCGTGACGACGTCGATCGACGCCCACGGGCCCGACGGCGGTCCGAGGGTGCGTCGCAGCGCGTCGGCGTCCAGGGGTGCGGCCACGAGCGCGCACGGTAGTGCCGCTGGTCACCCTCCCGGCGCAGACCCGGGCCGTGTCGGGGTCGATCGCTACAGTGCCGGGCCATGACCGCCGCGACGGAGCCGTTGCCGGAGCCCGGGGACGCCTCGGACGAGCCCGACGTCCACACCTCGGCGGGCAAGCTCGCCGACTGGCACCGCCGCCAGGAGGACGTGGTGCACGCCGGCAGCGAGCGGGCCGTCGAGCGCCAGCACGCCAAGGGCCGCAAGACCGCCCGCGAGCGCATCGACCTGCTGCTCGACGAGGGCAGCTTCCTCGAGTTCGACGCCATGGCGCGCCACCGCTCCACCAACTTCGGCCTCGAGGCCAACCGCCCGTACGGCGACGGCGTCGTCACCGGGCAGGGCACGGTCGACGGCCGCCCCGTCTGCGTGTTCTCCCAGGACGCGACGGTGTTCGGCGGGGCGCTCGGCGAGGTCTACGGCGAGAAGATCGTCAAGGTCATGGACGTGGCCATGAAGATCGGCTGCCCCGTCGTCGGCATCAACGACGGCGGCGGCGCCCGCATCCAGGAGGGCGTCGTCGCCCTCGGGCTCTACGGCGAGATCTTCAAGCGCAACGTGCACGCCTCCGGCGTCGTCCCGCAGATCTCGCTGGTCATGGGGCCGGCCGCCGGCGGCGCCGTGTACTCACCCGCGCTCACCGACTTCACGGTCATGGTCGACGAGACGTCGTTCATGTTCATCACGGGCCCGGACGTGATCAAGACCGTGACCGGCGAGGACGTCGGGTTCGAGGAGCTGGGCGGCGCGCGCACCCACAACGCGACCTCCGGCAACGCCCACTACCTGGCCTCCGACGAGGACGACGCGATCTCCTACGTGCAGGAGCTGCTGGGCTACCTGCCGTCGAACAACCTCACCGACCCGCCGCGCATCCCGGGCGAGGAGGAGACCGGCTCGGTCCCCGACGGCATCGGGGAGGTCGACCTCGAGCTCGACACCCTCGTGCCCGACTCGCCGAACCAGCCCTACGACATCCGCGAGGCGATCACGCGGGTCGTCGACGACGGCGACTTCCTCGAGGTCCAGGCGCTGTACGCAGCCAACATCGTCACCGGCTACGGGCGTGTCGAGGGCCGGCCGGTCGGCATCGTGGCCAACCAGCCGACCCAGCTCGCCGGCTGCCTCGACATCGGGGCCAGCGAGAAGGCCGCGCGGTTCGTGCGCACGTGCGACACCTTCAACATCCCGGTGCTGACCTTCGTCGACGTGCCGGGATTCCTGCCCGGCACCGACCAGGAGTACAACGGCATCATCCGGCGCGGCGCGAAGCTGATCTACGCGTACGCGGAGGCCACGGTCCCGCTGGTCACGGTCATCTGCCGCAAGGCCTACGGCGGCGCCTACGACGTCATGGGCTCCAAGCACCTCGGCGCCGACGTCAACATCGCCTGGCCCACCGCCCAGATCGCCGTCACCGGCGCCTCGGGTGCCGTGAGCATCCTGTACCGCAAGGAGCTGGCGAAGGTCGAGGAGTCCGGCGGCGACGTCGAGGCCCGACGCGCGGAGCTGCAGCAGGAGTACGAGGACACCCTCGCCAACCCCTACATCGCCGCCGAGCGCGGCTACGTCGACGCCGTCGTCCCGCCGTCGCACACCCGCGGCTACGTCGCCCGGGCGCTGCGGATGCTGGAGACGAAGCGGGAGACGCTGCCGCCGCGCAAGCACGGGAACGTGCCGCTGTGAGCGAGGAGGGGCCCGAGGCGCCCGCCCGACCGACCCTGCGCATCGTGCGCGGCGAGCCCGACGCCGCGGAGATCGCGGCGCTGACGGCCGTGCTGGCCACGGCGGGCGGCGGGGGCAGTGCTGACGGGGATGCTCCCGACGCGACGCCGCGGTCGGGCTGGGCGCGTCACGTCGACCTCGTGCGGGCCCCGGTGCAGCCGGGCCCCGGTGGCTGGCGGGCCTCCGCCCGACCCCGCTGACCCACCCCCGATCCCCCTGGTGACCTCCTGATGGCCCTGCTGCGCCGACGCCGTCGCACGCCGATCGGCGGCGAGACCTACCGCGACGCCGACCACGCCCTGATGCCGATCCCGCCCACCGGCGGGCTCGTCAGCGCGCAGCTGCGCAACGTCGAGGGGCGCCCGCTGCCCGGCGTCACGGTGGCCGTGATCGAGACCGGGGGCCTGCGCCGGGTGGTCACCGAGGCGGTCACCGACCCGTTCGGCTTCTACACCGCGGCCGTGCCCAGCGGGACGTACACGCTGCGTGCGGCCCTCGGCGGCTACAGCACGCTGACCCGCGACATCATCGTCGGGCGCGGGGACCACGCGGCGCTCGGCGCGCTGACGATGGCCGCCGACCAGGGCAGCACCCGCCCGTCCCCGGGCGAGTGGGTGATCGACGACGCCCACAGCAGGCTGGGGTTCGTGGCGCGCCACATCGCCCTGTCCCGCGTCTACGGCCAGTTCACCCGGTTCCGCGGCTCGATCCAGATCGCCGAGGACATCGAGGACTCGAGCATCGACGTCGTCATCGACGCCGCGAGCATCGAGACCCACAACGCCCAGCGCGACGCCCACCTGCGCTCCCAGGACTTCCTGGCCGTCGACGACCACCCGCAGCTGCAGTTCTCCAGCACGCGCTTCGCGGTGCGCTCGGGCAACTCGTGGACGATCGACGGCGAGCTCTCGATCCGCGGGCGCACCAACGACGTCCGCCTCGACACCACCTACCTGGGCACGCAGTCGTGGAACGGCACGCGCATCGGCGCCACCGCGACGACGTCGCTGCACCGCGAGCACTTCACGCTCAACTGGCAGCAGATGGTCGCCCGCGGCATCCCCGTCGTCGGCTCGACGATCCAGATCCACCTCGACGTGCAGGCGGTCCTGCAGCTCTGACGGTCATGACCTGGCGTGGCCGGGCCGGCGCGGCGCGGGGACGGAGCCGTCATGGGCCGGAGGGCCGCCGGCAGCCATCGGTGCGGGCTCCTCGGGGGTGACGCGACGCCACTCGAGGGCCAGCACCAGGAGAATCACGATCCCGACGGTGTTGATCACGGTCACGGACACGTTCGCCATCGGCTGGGTGTAGGCGAAGACGGTCACGACGATGGCGCCGGTGATGCTGCGCTGCGCCGTCGTGATCACGGACGCGTGCCGCGCCGCCCGGTCCCGGAGGGTGATGAAGGCGCCGAACGCGATCCCCAGGACCGGGACCGCGATCGCCGCGGCGTAGGCCTGCCACCACACGGCCACGAAGAGGTCCGAGAACGCGAAGATGAAGAGGTTCACGTACAGGACCAGGGAGGCGAGCTGCACGATCAGCAGTGGACGGGCCCACCCGGCCACGGCCTCGTCGTAGCGCAGGCGCAGGAGGCACCCGAGGAGCAGGGGCACGACCACGAACGTGAGCAGGGGCCAGGCGAGCCCCCAGACCCCGGGGTGCGCCGCGCCGGGCACCAGGGCGGCGGCGACGACCGGCAGCACGAGCGGCACCACGACGACCGTCACCGCCACCATCACCAGGAACAGCGCCGTGGACAGTCCGGCGTCGCCCCGGGCCAGCCGGGTGAGCGCCGGCGCGAACGGCGCCCCCGCGGCGAGGGCGACGATGCAGTAGCCGATCTTGATGTCGGCGTTCATCGGCGCGAGGGCCGCGAAGCCGATGACGAGCACCGGCAGGACCACGAAGTTGACCACGAGCACCCGGACGGCCAGCTGCCACTGCCGGAAGAACTGCGCCAGCTCGCGCCCGACCCTCAGCCGCAGACCGAGCGTGAACGAGTTCAGGATCGCGAACAGCAGGCCGAACGCGTTGACCACGGTCAGGAGCACGTCGCGTGGCATCGAGGTTCCTCCCTGCACTCGTCAGGACAGCGACCGTCCCGGGGAGCGCGGGGTCGAGGCATCACCCGCCCGGGGTGAGGGCGCGCCGAGCGCCGGCCCACACCGACTCGGCGCGCCGCCTGCGACGCTGAGGCGCGTGAGCAGTGACGGGGGCGAGGTCGTGGCCCGGCTACGGTGGCGCCGTGTGCGGGGGCCTACGGTGACCGAGGGGTTCGACAGCGACGTGCCGTCGCCGGCCCGGATGTACGACTACTACCTCGGCGGGCAGGACAACTTCGCCGCCGACCGCGAGGCCGCCGAGGCGGTGATCGCGAGCCACCCCGACCAGCGCCAGCTCGCGCGCAACAACCGCGCGTTCCTCGTCCGCGCCGTCGAGCACCTCGCCGCCGCCGGGATCACGCAGTTCGTCGACATCGGCACCGGGATCCCGACCGCGCCGACCGTGCACGAGGTGGCGCGCCGGACCCACCCCGACGCCCGCGTGGTCTACGTCGACGACGACCCCGTGGTGCTCGCCCACGCCCGGGCGCTGCTCGCCGAGGACCGCGCGGTCGCCGTGGTCGAGGCGGACATGCACGATCCCGAGGCGATCACCGCGCACCCCGACGTCGAGCGGCTGATCGACTTCAGCCGGCCGGTCGGCGTGCTGCTCGTCGCCGTCCTGCACTTCTCCCCCGACGACGAGCCGCAGCGCATCCTCGGGCACTTCCGGCGCCGGATGGTCCCGGGCTCGTTCCTCGTGCTCTCGGCGGGCAGCTCCGAGGGCCTCTCCGAGACCGAGCTCGCCGGCATCCACGAGGCGTACGCCGCGACCCCGCGGGGCGGGCACCTGCGATCCCGCGAGGAGATCACGGCGCTCTTCGACGGGTTCGAGCTCGCCGAGCCGGGTGTCGTCGACGTCAGCCGGTGGCGGGGCTTCGAGCGGCCGACGCACATCTCGATCCTCGCGGGGGTCGCCCGTCGGGTCGGATCGGAGCCGCCGACGTAGGGTGCCGCCCCGTGCGTCTGGTGCTCGCGTCCGCGTCCCCCGCCCGGCTGGCCATCCTGCGCGGCGCCGGGGTCGAACCCCTCGTCGAGGTCTCCGACGTCGACGAGGACGCCCTCCTCGCCGAGCTCGGCGACGAGGCCTCCCCGACCGACCGGGTGCAGGCCCTGGCGCTGGCCAAGGCCCGGACGGTCGCCGCCCGGGTCGCCGGGGCCGTGCCGGACTGCGTCGTCGTCGGCGCCGACTCGATGCTGCACCTCGAGGGCGAGATGGTCGGCAAGCCCGGCACCACCGACGCCGCGCGCGGGCGCTGGGACCAGATGGCCGGGCGCACGGCGGAGCTGTTCACGGGGCACGCGCTGGTGCAGGTCACCGGCGGTGTCCCGGGGCGCGAGGTCGCCGGGCACGCCACGACGGCGGTCGCGTTCGGCAACCCCACGACCGCGGAGCTCGAGGCCTACCTCGCGAGCGGTGAGCCGCTGGCCGTCGCCGGCGCGTTCACCCTCGACGGCCGCGGCGGCTGGTTCGTCGAAGGCATCGAGGGCGACCCCTCGAACGTCGTCGGCCTCAGCCTCCCGCTGACCCGCCGCCTGCTCGCCGAGATCGGCGTCGGCGTCGACGCGCTCTGGGCCGGCTGAGGTTCTCGGGGGGTGAGTCAGCGTGGCGGCCACGCTGACGTTGAACGCCAGGATCGCCACATCCTCGATGTCGCGACATGCCGCGCGGCGGGGCCGCCAGGGTCATGATCGCCGTCTCGGTGACGAACGCCGTCAGATTCGACCGGGATCGTCACCGGGACGGCGATCACGGCGCTCAGGCCGGGTCGACGCGCAGCGAGCGCACCACCGCGTCGGCGGCGTCGCCGTCCTCGCCGACCGTCGGCGACGGGCGGGCCACGGCGAGCACCGCGAGCGTCCGGCCGGGCGCGGCGATCGTGCTGACGCGCACCAGCGCCCCGTCCAGCGGGCCGCCCTCGACCCGGCGCACCGAGGTGCGGGTGGGCAGCGCGGCGACGGGCTCGGCGTTGTCGGTGAGGGCGGCGGTGTCCGCGCCGGGGGCGAGCTGCTCGACGTAGGCGTCGACCAGGCGCCGGGCCTCCGCGTCGAGCGCCGCGTCCTGGCGCGGGTCGACCCGGCCGGCCCGGGGCGGCACGCGGGCGGGGTCCGCGACCCCGACCAGGACAACCGTGTTCGCGCCGCGCCGCAGGATCGTCGCGTCCTCGAAGCGGCCCGCCGGCACCTCGATGACGTCCTGGTCCGGCGCGACCCGCCAGCCCGGCAGCACGGCCAGGGTCGTGGCGGTGACCGCGTCGGGCACCCGCTGGCCCCGCTCCGGCGCGGGACGCGGGCGCTCCGGGGCCGGCGCGGGGGACGACTCCCGCGGCGGAGGGGCGGGTGCCGCCGCCGGGACCTCCTCACCGGCCAGGCGCACGGCCGTCGCCCGGTCGGCCCCGACCGCGCCCGCGATCACCGCGACGAGGCCGGAGAGCACCAGCACGCACGCGCACGCGGCCACCGACCGCCACCACCAAGGCTGCATCGGTCGCCGACGGTAGCCGCGCCCGGAGTGTGATCCGCAGCCGGGCGAGCGGTCACGGTGCGTGGGACCCTCGGACCCGTATGTGGTCATGACCACGCCCACGCCCGCGACGTTCCGGCGTCGAGTACGAGAGAGTGACCCGACCGGGCACCCGTCCGGCCGCCCCTACACTGCCCCGACCGACCCCGGCTCAGCGTCGTCCCCAGGAGGTCAACCGATGGCCGCGTCCGCCCCCACGGGGTTCGACCCGCTGCACACCGTCCTGGTGGCGAACCGCGGCGAGATCGCGGTCCGCGTGGTGCGCGCGTGCGCCGACGCCGGGCTCGCGAGCGTCGCCGTCTACGCCGACCCCGACCGCGACGCCCCGCACGTGCGCCTCGCCGACCAGGCCTTCGCGCTGGGCGGCGAGACCGCCGCCGAGTCGTACCTGGACATCGAGAAGCTGCTCCAGGCCGCGCGGGACTCCGGCGCCAACGCCGTGCACCCCGGCTACGGCTTCCTCTCGGAGAACGCCGACTTCGCCCAGGCCGTCATCGACGCCGGGCTGATCTGGATCGGCCCGTCACCGCAGGCCATCAACGACCTCGGCGACAAGGTCACCGCCCGCAAGATCGCGGAGCGCTCCGGGGCGCCGCTGGTGCCCGGCACGAAGGACCCGGTCGCCGACGCCGACGAGGTCATCGCCTTCGCCGACGAGCACGGGCTGCCCGTCGCCATCAAGGCGGCGTTCGGCGGCGGCGGTCGCGGCATGCGCGTCGCCCGCGAGCGCGACGAGATCGCCGAGATGTTCGACGCCGCGGTGCGCGAGGCCGTCTCGGCGTTCGGGCGCGGCGAGTCGTTCGTCGAGCGCTACCTGGACCGTCCCCGCCACGTCGAGGCCCAGGTCCTGGCCGACCAGCACGGCAACTGCATCGTCGTCGGCACCCGCGACTGCTCGCTGCAGCGCCGCCACCAGAAGCTGGTCGAGGAGGCGCCCGCGCCGTTCCTCACCGACGAGCAGCGCAAGCGCATCCACACCTCCGCCCGCGACATCTGCGTCGAGGCCGGCTACTCCGGCGCCGGCACGGTGGAGTTCCTCGTCGGCGAGGACGGCACGATCTCGTTCCTCGAGGTCAACACCCGCCTGCAGGTCGAGCACCCCGTCTCCGAGGAGACCAGCGGGATCGACCTCGTGCTCGAGCAGTTCCGCATCGCCGCGGGCCAGCACCTGCGCTTCACCGCCGACCCCGAGCCGCGCGGCCACGCGATCGAGTACCGGATCAACGGCGAGGACGCGGGCCGCGGTTTCCTGCCCGCGCCCGGCACCGTCACCCGCTTCGTCGCCCCCGACGGCCCGGGCGTGCGCGTCGATTCCGGCGTCGAGACCGGGACGGTCATCGGCGGGCAGTTCGACTCGATGGTCGGCAAGCTGATCGTCACCGGCGAGGACCGCGAGCAGGCCATCGCGCGCTCGAAGCGCGCACTGGAGGAGCTGGTCGTCGAGGGCCTGCCCACCGTCATCCCGTTCCACAAGGCCGTGCTGCGCGACCCCGCGTTCGTCGCCCCCGACGGGGCCGAGTCGTTCCTCGTGCACACCCGCTGGATCGAGACCGAGTTCGACAACCAGATCCCGCCGTTCGAGGCCACGCCTGCCGAGGACGACGAGGAGGCGGCCCCGCGCCAGACCGTCGTCGTCGAGGTCGGCGGCAAGCGCCTCGAGGTCTCGCTGCCCGGCGACCTCGCCCTCGGTGGCGGGGGCGGCGGGGCCCGGGCGGCGACGCCGAAGAAGAAGCGGTCGCGCTCCGGCGGCGGCGCTAAGGTCTCCGGCGACGCGATCACCGCGCCCATGCAGGGCACCGTGGTCAAGGTCGCGGTCTCCGAGGGCGACACCGTGTCGGCGGGCGACCTCGTCGTGGTCGTCGAGGCCATGAAGATGGAGAACCCGGTCACCGCCCACAAGGACGGCGTCGTCACCGGCCTCACCCTCGAGGCCGGCGCGAGCGTCAACCAGGGCGCCGTGATCTGCGAGATCCCCGACGCGAGCTGACCCGCCGGGTCCGGCTCCGCTCCGCTGCGCGTCCCGCACGCGCATACTTGGCCCCATGGACGTCGGGGCGCACGAGCGGGAGCTCGCCATGGAGGCGCTCGACGCGCACCGCCGCGCCGGGCGCCTCGAGCGCGGCGAGCACGCCAGCCGCTGCTCCGCCGCGTCGCGGGCGACGTCGCGCGCCCAGCTCGAGGCGCTGTTCGCCGACCTCCCCGATCCGCACCCCGCCTATCCGACGACCTCGCAGGCCCCGCAGGCCCCTCCGACGGAGCGCCGGGGCGCCGGCCCGGTGCCCGAGCTCCCGGAGCTGCCCGAGCTCGTCGCGCCCGCCGGCGCGACGATCGCGCGGCACGCCGGGCTGATCTCCCTGCTGACGCCGGCGGTGGCGGCGCTGCTGTTCGCGGTCAGCGGGGGCCGCTTCCCGTGGATCTTCATCCTCGTGCCGATCGTGATCGCCGGGGTGGCCGTCATCTCCCACCGCCACGAGCGCTGAGGATTTCGCGCTCGGCGCAATCCGTCACGATCGGGAACACGGGTCCGCGACCAGGCGTTGCGCACCTCGTCGGCCGGTCGCTCGCTGTCGTGGGGTCGGTCGCCCCCGGGCGAAACCCGTTCGCCTGTCAGGGGGGCGTGTGATGCTCTGGAGACCGGCCCGTGACCGCCACGGCCGCCGCCGCGAGGGGGAACGATGACCGGCCCGTCCGGAACCCGCCAGGAGACGCCGACGCGTCCCATGGTGATCATCATGACGCTGGTCGTCTCGGCCTTCGTCATGATCCTCAACGAGACCATCCTCAGCGTGGCCCTGCCGCACCTCACGGGCGACCTGGGGGTCTCGGCCACCACGGTGCAGTGGCTGACCAGCGGGTTCCTGCTGACCATGGGCGTGGTCATCCCGACCACGGGCTACATCCTCAACCGGTTCACGCCGCGCCAGGTGTTCCTGGCCGCGATGACGCTGTTCAGCCTCGGCACGCTGATCTGCGCGCTCTCGCCGGGCTTCCCGCTGCTGTTCGCCGGCCGCATCGTGCAGGCGTCGGGCACCGCGGTGATGATCCCGCTGCTCATGACGTCGGTGATGCGGCTCATCCCGGCCGACCGGCGCGGCGCCACCATGGGCACGATCTCGATCGTCATCGCCGTGGCCCCGGCCATCGGTCCCACGATCGGCGGGCTGATCCTCGCCTCGCTCGACTGGCGCTGGATGTTCTGGAGCGTCCTGCCGCTGTCGGTGGCCGCGTTGGCCGTCGGCTTCGTGCTCTTCCGCCTCTCCAGCGAGACGCGCCGCACGCCGCTCGACCTGCTGTCGGTGGTCCTGTCGTTCTTCGCCTTCGGCGGCATCGTCTACGGGCTCTCGACGCTGGGCCACGGTGGCGGCAACGGCCTGGTCCCGCCGTGGGCCGCGCTGGTCGTCGGCGCCGTCGCGCTGACGACGTTCGTGCTGCGCCAGAGGCAGCTCCAGCGCACCGAGTCCGCGCTGCTCGACCTGCGCCCGTTCGGCCACAAGCCGTTCGTGGTCGCGATCGTGCTCTCGGCGCTGCTGTTCATGTCGCTGCTCGGCGCCGGGGCGATCCTGCTGCCGATCTACCTGCAGACCGTGCTGGGCGTGAGCGCGGCGGTGACAGGTCTCGCGGTGCTGCCCGGCGGCCTCGTGCTCGGGTTCATGGGGCGCCCGGTGGGCCGGTTGTTCGACCGCGTCGGCGCCCGCCCGCTCGTCATCCCGGGCGCCATCGGGCTCGCGACGTCGATGTGGCTGCTCGCCGCGCTCGGCGCCGGGGCGGCCCTGTGGATGGTCATCGGCGTGCACATCCTGCTGATGGTGTCGCTCGGCCTCATGATGACGCCGCTGCTCACCGAGGGCCTCGCGGTGCTGCCCAAGAACCTCTACTCGCACGGCAGCGCGATCCTGACCACCCTGCAGCAGGTCGCGGGCGCCGCCGGTACGGCGGGCTTCGTGACGATCGCGGCGCTCGGGTCGGCCACCGGCGCGCCCGACGCGTCCGGTCTGCGGCTCGCCTTCATGGCGGCCGGGGTCATCGGACTGATCGCCGTCGGGGTGTCGTTCATGGTGCGGCCGAAGTCCGCCCACGCCCCGGCGGGCGGGCCGTCCGACGACGTCGACACCAGCACCCCGTCGACGCCGGTCGCCGGCGGCTGACCCGTCACAGCAGCGGCGCGGCCAGGAGAGCGACGGCCCCCAAGGTGGTCGCCGCGGTGCGCACCCCGTGCGCCCGCCCCCACGGCCGCTCGAACGCCTCGCGGGCCCGGGCGACGTCACCGACGTCGTCCGGGTCGGCGCGGTCGAGGGCGTTGTTCAGCGGGATGTTGACCGCGCCCGTGATGGCCACGGATGCGACCTGCAGGAGCGTTCCGACCAGGACGTCGAGCACCGGCGCGCCCGCCACCAGGGCCAGCACGAGCGCCACCACGGCGACCAGCGGGGCGCCGGCGAACACCACCGCGAACGCCGGGCGCACGATCACGCGGTTGATCGTCTGCATCACCGACACCAGCGTGGCGTCGGGCAGCCGGGCCAGCGCCGGCATGATCGACAGCGAGAACGCGAGGTAGAGCCCCGCGAGCAGGGCAGAGAGCACGCCGGCGAGGAGCGTCACCGCCGGGACCAGGGTCGTCGTCATGCGACCACTCCAGCGCCCGGCACCGGACGCGACCAGTGCCGCGCGTCCGGCGTCCCTGCTCGCCCGTCCGCGCGCCCCGACGAGGAGCGAGGGACTCCCTCGCTGCGTCCCACGCAGCCGGGGAGTCCCTCGCTCCTCGCGGGAGGGTTCGGCGGGAGGAGCGGTCAGCCGGTGCCGAGCGCCGCGAGGCGCGGGGCCCGCGGGTCGGGCGCCGCGACGCGCAGCTTGTCGGCCTCGATGTCGGTGTCGACCGACTGCGAGTCGCGCTCGGCCTGGACCCGCTCGATGTACGAGCGGACCTCGAGGTCGCGCTGCTCGTCGGTCCACCCCAGCAGCGGCGCCATCTGCGCGCCGACCGCCTCGGCCGAGTCGACGCCGCGGTGGGCGTACTCGATCGAGATGCGGGTGCGCCGGGTGAGGACGTCGTCGAGGTGGATCGCGCCCTCGTAGGCGACCGCGTAGGCGATCTCCACGCGCAGGTAGTCCGGCGAGGCCGGCACCGGCTCGAGCAGCGACGGGTCGTCGTCGGCCATGGCGAGCAGGCCGTGCAGCTGCGAGCCGTAGCGGTCGAGCAGGTGGCGCACGCGGTGCGGGTGCAGCCCGTGGCGCACGCCCAGCTGCTCGGCCTGGTTGACCAGCGCGAAGTAGCCGTCGGCCCCGACGAGCGGCACCCGGTCGGTGACCGACGGGGCGACGCGGGTCGGGATGTCCTCGGACGCGGCGTCGATCGCGTCGGCGGCCATCACGCGGTAGGTCGTGTACTTGCCGCCCGCGATCGCCACGAGGCCCGGCATGACCCGCGACACGGCGTGCTCGCGGGAGAGCTTCGAGGTCTCCTCGCTCTCGCCGGCGAGCAGCGGGCGCAGGCCCGCGTACACGCCCTCGATGTCGTCGTGGGTCAGCGGCGTGACCAGCACCGAGTTGACGTGCTCGAGCAGGTAGTCGAGGTCCTTGCGCGTGGCCGCGGGGTGGGCCAGGTCGAGGTTCCAGTCGGTGTCGGTGGTGCCGACGATCCAGTGGTTGCGCCACGGGATGACGAACAGGACCGACTTCTCGGTGCGCAGGATCATGCCGGTGTCCGACGGGATCTTGTCGCGCGCCACGAGGAAGTGGACGCCCTTCGAGGCCTTGACCCGGAAGCGCCCGCGGGTGCCCGCGGCGTGCTGCATCTGGTCGGTCCACACGCCCGTGCAGTTGACGACGACCGACGCGCGGACCTCGGTCTCGCGCCCGGTCTCGACGTCGCGGACGCGCACGCCGGCGACCCGGTCGACCTCGTGGAGGAAGTCGACGACCTGGGTCGAGGTGCGCACCACGGCGCCGTACTGGGCCGCGGTGCGCCCGACCGTCATGGTGTGGCGGGCGTCGTCGGCCTGGGCGTCGTAGTAGCGGATGGCCCCGACCAGGGCGCTGCGCTTGAGCGCCGGCGCCATGCGCAGCGCGCCCGAGCGGGTGAGCTGCTTCTGGTGGGGCAGCGAGCTCTTGCCGCCCATCGTGTCGTAGAGCGTCACGCCGGCGGTGACGTACGGACGCTCCCAGTGCTTGGTCAGCGGGTAGAGGAAGCTGACCGGCTTGATCAGGTGCGGGGCGAGGCGCGTCAGGTTGAGCTCGCGCTCCCGCAGCGCCTCGCGGACCAGCCCGAAGTCGAGCTGCTCGAGGTAGCGCAGCCCGCCGTGGAAGAGCTTCGACGACCGGCTCGACGTCCCCGAGCCCAGGTCGCGCGCCTCGACGAGGGCGACCTTCAGGCCCCGGGTCGCCGCGTCCAGCGCCGCGCCCGTGCCGACCACGCCGCCGCCGACCACGACGACGTCGAACTTCTCCGACGCGAGCCGATCCCACGCGCGCTCCCGCGACGCCGGTCCCAGACGGGCGGGCTCCGCCGCCGCGTCGAGCGCCTCGGCCTGCGCCTCCCCCGCCGTGCCGGCCCCGGTCGTTCCCCCGTCTTGCGCGCCCACGTCCGACCCCTCTCGTTCGTTGTCGTCACCACAGCGTGCCGGTCGTGCCGTCATCGGCGACCCGAGGGCGCTCCCACTCACGCTAACGCGGTAACGCGGCCCTCGGCACCGAGCACGCGGGGCAGCCGTCTGCTCCGTCCTGGTGGTCGGATGCCCGCCGAATCACCTCGTCACCCCCGAGATCCGCGCGGAACATGGACACACGGTGAACCGCGCCACTAGCGTTCGCGATCAACGCGCGCCCAGGACCCGCGGGGGGAGCACCGGACGAGCGTGTCGCAGAGGCCGGGTCGCCGTCGACAGGGAGTCCTCGTGGGTGCCGGAAGCATCATTCTCTCGGAGTTCCTCGGCACCATGGTGCTGCTCCTCTTCGGCTGTGGGGTCGTGGCCAACGTGCTGCTGACCCGCACGAACGCCGACGGGGACACGGCATCGTGGGTGCTGATCACCTTTGGCTGGGGCTTCGGCGTGTTCGCCGGCGCGAGCATCGCGGACGCCTCGGGCGGCGCGATCAACCCCGCCGTCACCCTGGCCAGCGCCATCAACGGCGGGACGCCCTGGGGCCAGGTGCCGTTCTACCTGATCGGCCAGTTCCTGGGTGCCTTCGTCGGTGCCGTCCTCGCCTGGCTGGTCTACAAGCTGCAGTTCGACGCCAACGAGGACAACTCGGGGACGCTGAACATCTTCTCGACCAACCCGCCGATCAAGAAGCCGGCGTGGAACTTCGTCACCGAGATGATCGCGACGTTCGCCCTGGTGCTGTTCCTGCTGGTCAACCCCTACGGCAGCAGCCCGGCGATCTACGGTGCCGCGGCCGCGGTCGTCATGGGCATCGGCCAGGCCCTCGGTGGGTCGACCGGCTACGCGATCAACCCGGCCCGTGACCTCGGGCCGCGCATCGCCTACGCGGTGCTGCCGATCCGCGGCAAGGGCAAGCCCGACTGGGGCTACTCGTGGGTGCCGGTCGTCGCGCCGCTCGTCGGCGCGGTGCTCGCGGCGCTCGTCGCGCTGATCGCGCCCGTCAAGACGGGCTGACCGGACCGTCGCCGACGGGCGACGGCCCTCCCTCCACGACATCGATCCTCCCGACATCGCCAGGAGACCAGGCATGACGCAGTACGTCGCCGCGATCGACCAGGGCACGACGTCGACCCGGTGCATGATCTTCGATCACTCCGGCCACGTGGTCGCGGTCGACCAGCTCGAGCACCAGCAGATCTTCCCGAAGGCAGGGTGGGTCGAGCACGACGCCGCGGAGATCTGGGGCAACACGCGCCAGGTCTGCGGCGGTGCGCTGGCCCGCGCCGACATCAACGCCGACCAGATCGCCGCCGTCGGCATCACCAACCAGCGCGAGACCACGGTCATCTGGGACAAGGCGACCGGCGAGCCGATCCACAACGCGATCGTCTGGCAGGACACCCGCACCCAGGCGATCTGCGACGAGCTCGGCGCGCTCGGCGGCGGCGCCGAGCGCTACCGCGCGAAGACCGGCCTGCCCCTGGCCACGTACTTCGCCGGCCCCAAGGCCCGCTGGATCCTCGACAACGTCGACGGCGCCCGCGAGCGGGCCGAGCGCGGCGAGCTCGCGTTCGGGACGATGGACACCTGGGTGCTCTGGAACGCCACCGGCGGCAACGAGGGCGGCCTGCACGTCACCGACCCGACCAACGCGTCGCGCACGCTGCTGATGAACATCGACACCCTCGAGTGGGACCCGCAGCTCTGCGAGGAGATCGGTGTCCCGATGGCGATGCTGCCGGAGATCCGGTCGTCGTCCGAGACCTACGGCCCCATCCGCGCCCGCGGCACGTTCGCCGACGTGCCGGTGGCCGGCATCCTCGGCGACCAGCAGGCGGCCACCTTCGGCCAGGCCTGCCTGAGCCCCGGCGAGGCCAAGAACACCTACGGCACCGGCAACTTCGTGCTGCTCAACACGGGCACGGAGAAGGTCGAGTCGAAGAACGGCCTGCTCACCACCGTCTGCTACAAGATCGGTGACGCGCCGCAGGTGTACGCGCTCGAGGGCTCGATCGCGGTCACCGGCTCGCTGGTGCAGTGGCTGCGCGACAACCTCGGCATGATCTCGTCGGCCCCGGAGATCGAGGAGCTCGCCAAGTCGGTCGACGACAACGGCGGCGCCTACGTGGTGCCGGCGTTCTCCGGCCTGTTCGCGCCGTACTGGCGCGCCGACGCCCGCGGCGTGATCGTCGGGCTGACCCGCTACGTCAACAAGGGCCACATCGCCCGCGCGGTCCTGGAGGCCACGGCCTTCCAGACCCGCGAGGTCATCGACGCCATGAACGCCGACTCCGGCGTGCCGCTGACCGCGCTCAAGGTCGACGGCGGCATGGTCGGCAACGAGGTCCTCATGCAGTTCCAGGCCGACCTGCTCGGCGTCGACGTCATCCGGCCCGTGGTCGCCGAGACCACGGCCCTCGGTGCCGCCTACGCCGCGGGCCTCGCGGTGGGCTTCTGGGGCTCCGAGCAGGACATCCGCGACAACTGGGCCCAGGACAAGGTCTGGTCGCCGAGCATGGACGACAAGCTGCGCGACGAGCTCTACGCCGAGTGGAAGAAGGCGGTCACCCGCACGTTCGACTGGGCGTAGGAATCAGGGAGTAGAGCTGCCCTCGTTCCTCGAGGTGGTGCAGCTGCTTCAGCGAGCGTCGGAGAACGGCCTCGTCGGGATGGCGGAGATACACCGTCCCGGCGGGGCCGTTCCCGTGCACGGGGTCGCCGACCTCGAGCAGGTCCTCGGCGCGGTGGAAACCCGGGAGCGCACGGAGCGCGGTGAGCCCGGGCCGGGCCGCGACGACGCCGGTGGCCGGCACGAACAGCGGCACGGTCGCGACCGAGGCGTCGGGCCGGTAGGGGTCGGTGAACCGCAGCGCGAACGCGGCCGGGTCGGCGAAGCGCTCGGCGGCGAGGTCGGCGTGGCTGTAGCCGAGCGCCGGGCGGTGCAGTGACGGGTCCTGCGACGCCGGCGTGAGCGTCGGCGCGAAGCCCACCAGGCGCGGCCCGTCCGCGGTCATCCGGACGGCGGTGTGCGCGGGACCCTCCCGCACGCCGAGCGCGTCCAGGCAGTGGCTGACGTGGGCGACGACGGCGACGTGCACCTCGCTCGCCCGGCGGATCAGCACCGTGTGCCGCTCGACCGGCCCGCCGGCGACGCGGTCCACGCGCACCGCCTGCAGGTCGCCGAGCACGTGGCGCCCGCCCGCGCTGACCGTGTTGACGACGAACAGCGGGCCCCGGGTCCGGCCCTCGGCGACCGGGAGGCCGGCGGCGCGCAGCGCCTCGGTCCGCGCCTGCCCGTCGAGGCGCGCGGCGGCGGTCGCGGCGTCGTGGTGGGGCAGGCCGAGCGCGTGGGACAGCCCGTCGGCCGCGTCGACCGCTCCGTGGCTGCCCGCGACGATCGCGGTGACCCCGCGGGCCGCGAGGTCGCCCAGCGCCTCGCGCGGGTCGTCGACGAGCAGAGTGTGCGGGTGGGTGTCGGCCTCGAAGGCCGGCGCGCAGCGGCGCTGGTAGAGGTGCAGCGGCAGGACCCCGCGCTCGACGAACGACGCGGAGAGCTCACGGCCGGTCGAGACCGGGTCAACGATGGTGATCATGGGCACTCCCGGGTCCGCGGGGGTGTCGCCCGGACGACGGCTACGCGGCACCGAGGGGGCGCGCCGCGCCGGGTGGCGACGGACGTCGGGGGGAGTCCGTCACCGCCTGCTCCCCCGCCGTCCGGGCGACGAGATCCAGCGTCGGCGCGGGGACGCCCGCGTGCCCCAGGCAGATCCCCTAGTTCTCGGGGCCATGACAGGCGACGATCGCCGGGTGGGGGGAACGCGTGCTGCCGTGGGGCGGGTCGGGGAGCTCGCGCGCCTCGACGCGCTGGCCGAGCAGGTGCGCGGCGGCATCGCGGCGGTCGTGCTGCTCGACGGCGCCCCGGGGGTCGGCAAGTCCGACCTCGTCGACCGCCTCGCCGCCGGCCTCGCCGACTTCACCCTCGTCCGCACCCGGGCCCCGAGCAGCGGCGCGGCGCCGCCCGGCGCGGTGCTGGCGCGCTGCGTGGGGGCCGCCGGCGGGACGGGCACCGCGGACGTCCCGCTCCTCCTCGGCACCGCGCTGCTCGCCGCGCTGGAGGACCTGGACCGTCGCGGGCCGGTGCTGTTCGTCGTCGACGACCTCGACCGCGCCGACCCGGAGTCGCTCGGCGTGCTGCGGCTGCTCCTGCGCCGGCTGACCCCGCTGCGCGTGCTCGCCGTGCTGACCGGCCGCGACCGCCCCGACGGCTGGCTCGACCTCACCGGGGCCGGCGGCGGGTGGGGTGACGACGCCGTCCGTCTGCACCTCGACGGCCTCACCGTCGCCGACGTCGACGACCTCACCCGGGCCGCCGGGCGCCACGGGACGGCGTGGTCGGTGCAGCGCCTGCACGAGGAGACCGCGGGCAACCCGCTGCACGTCGGGGCGGTGCTCGCGGAGTCGGACCTGCCCGACCGCTACCGGCTCGGACGCCCCCGCCCGCCCGGCACCATGACCGCCGCGCTGCGCGCCCGGCTCGACGCCCTCCCCGACGGCCCCCGCCGGGTGCTCGAGGCGATGGCGGCGTTCGGCGACCCGGCCCCGCTCACCGCGCTGACCGAGCTGGCCGGCCCCGAGGCCCCAACGTGCGCCGCCCAGCTCGTCGACGCGGGGCTCGCGGTGCGCCAGGCCGACGAGACCGGCGAGCACCTGACGTTCCCGTCACCGCTGCTGCGGGACACGGTCTACGCCGGCACGCCCGCGGACCGCCGGCGCGCCCTGCACCGCGCGGCTGCCGACCTCACCGGCGGGAGCGTGCGCTGGCGCCACCTCGTCGGCGCCACCGACGGCCCGGACCCCGACCTCGCCGACGCCCTCGACGCGGCGGCGACCGAGGCGATCGATCGGGGCGACCTGGTGCCCGCCGCCGAGTACCTGGAGTGGGCCTGCGAGTGCAGCGACGACGACGGCCTCGCCGGGCGGCGGCTGATCGACGCGGTCCGCCTGCTCGTCTACGCCGCGCGGGAGGGCGACGCGCTCCAGCACACCGAGGCGGTCGAGCGCCTGCCCGACTCGGCGGCGCGCTCGGAGATCCGCGGGCTGCTCGCGTTCTGCCGCGACGAGGTGGCCGGGGCGCGCGACCTGCTGCTCGTGGCGCGCGACGAGGCGCCGGCGGGCTCGGAGCTGCGGGCCCGCATCGACGTCGAGCTCGCCTACGTGCACTCCCACCTCGGCAACGGCGAGGCCGCGACGGCCGCCGCCGAGCAGGCGCTGCGCGACCAGCCCGGCCTGCCGCGGCTGTGCGCGGTCGCGCGCGCCTTCGTGGCCGCCGGGACGGCGCTCACCGCGGGGGCGCCCGCCGGTCTGGACACGCTCGGCTTCCTCCCCGAGCGCCCCGTCGACGCGGCGCCGCCCCAGCTCCCGGCGCTCACCCAGCGCGGCATCCTCTCGGGGCTGGTCGGCCGCCTCGACCCCGCCGTCGCCGACCTCACCGTCGCCGCGCGCCGCCGCACCCCGTTCACCCGGTTCCTCGGGATGGCCGCCGACCTGCACCTCGTGTGGTGCCACTACCTGCTCGGCGAGTGGGACGCGGCGCGCCGCGCGCTGGAGATCGCGATGGCGGGCGCCGACCAGCACGGCCGCAGCTTCGACCACGCCGCCCTGCGCTCCCTGTCGGCGATCCTGCACGCCGGGCGCGGCGAGGAGGCCGCCGCGCGGGCGGACCTCGCGGTGGCCACCGAGCGCGCCGAGGCCGCCGACTTCCTCGGCCCGCGCGTCCACCTCGCCCTCGCCCACGGCGCCATCGCCCAGGCCGCGGGCCGCCCCGGGGAGGTCCTCGACGCGCTGACCGCGCTGACCCCCGGCGCGATCGAGGCCGACCGGGTCCGCCTGCTGTCGGGCTGGTGGCTCCCGGCGATCGCCGACAGCCAGATCGACCTCGGCTGGTGGGAGGAGGCGGAGCGCTCGATCGACGAGCTCGCGCGCGTGCCGGTGCGGGGCAGCTGCCTGCCCGTGGCGCGCGCCTGGGTGGGCGGGCGGCTCGCCGCGGCGCGCGGGGACATCGCGCTGGCGTGCCGGCTCTTCGAGGACGGGCTGGCGATCCCGTCCGAGGGCGGCGAGCCCGCGTGGTACCGCGCGCGGCTGCGCCACGCCTACGGCGTCCTGTTGCTGCGCGTCGGCGAGCCCGCCGTCGGGCGCGTGGTGCTCGCCCAGGCCTGCCGGACCTTCGCCCGCCTCGGCGCCCGGCCGTTCCTGGACCGCGCCCGCGCCGACGGCGACGTCGCCGCCGACGGGGCCGCCGACCCCGCCGACGAGCCCGGCCGCTGGACCGACGGGCTGTCGGACCGCGAGCGTGAGATCGCCGGCCTCGTCGGGCGCGGGTGGACCAACCCCGAGATCGCCGCCGAGCTGTTCGTGTCGGCGAAGACCGTCGAGTACCACCTGCGCAACGTCTACGGGAAGCTGCGGATCACCGGCCGCCGCGCGCTGCGGGACCGGGTACAGCAGGTCTAGTCGAGATCGTCGTGCTGCATCAGCCGCCGCCCGGCCTCGGTCACCGACCCCGACAGCGAGGGGTAGATCGAGAACGTGTGGGCGAGGTCGCCGACGGTGAGGTTGTTCTGAACCGCCATGGCCAGCGGGAGGATCAGCTCGCTGGCCACCGGCGCCACGACCACGCCGCCGATGACGACACCCGTCGCCGGCCGGCAGAAGATCTTGACGAAGCCCTCGCGGAGCCCCGACATCTTGGCGCGCGGGTTGGTGCCCAGCGGCATGATCACCTCGCGGGCCGAGAACTCGCCGCTCTCGACCTGGGCGTGGCTGATGCCGACCGTCGCCACCTCGGGGCGCGTGAACACCGCCGACGCGACCGTCTTGAGACGCAGCGGCGCGACGCCCTCGCCCAGCGCGTGCCACATGGCGATGCGGCCCTGCATCGCCGCGACCGACGCCAGCGGGAGCAGCCCCGTGCAGTCGCCGGCCGCGTACACGCCGGGCACGTCGGTGCGCGAGACCCGGTCGACCGTGATGTGACCGCTGTCGGTGAGGGACAGCCCGATGTTGGCGGCGCCGATGTCGTCGGTGTTGGGCACCGAGCCGACGGTCATCAGGGCGTGCGAGCCCTCGACCTCGCGGCCGTCGGTGAGCGTGACGCGCACCCCCTCGGCCGTGGCGACGACCTTCTCGGCCCGCGAGCGCGGCTCGATCCGCACGCCGCGCTCGGTGAAGACCTCCTCGAGCGTGCCCGCGGCGTCGGGGTCCTCGTGCGGCAGCACCCGGTCGCGGCTGGAGATCAGCGTCACGGCCACGCCCATCTCGGCGTACGCCGACACGAACTCGGCGCCGGTGACGCCGGACCCGACGACCACGAGGTGCTCGGGCAGCGTGTCGAGGTCGTAGATCTGGCGCCACGTGAGGATGCGCCTGCCGTCCGGCGCGGCGTCGGGCAGCACCCGCGGCGAGGCGCCGGTGGCGATGAGGGCGACGTCGGCGGTGATCGTCTCGGTGGTGCCGTCGGGGTGGGCGATGCAGACGTCGTGGGTGGCGCTGGTGCGGTCGCTCTCCTCGAACCACGCGCGGGCCTTGACCACGCGCACGCCGGCGGCCTGCAGCGTCGAGTGGACGTCCGCCGACTGGGCGAGGGCCAGGCCGTGGACCCGGCTGTTGACGCGCGGCAGGTCGACCCGCGGGTCGTCGACGTCGACACCCATCTCGGCGGTGTGCCGGAAGCCGGCGCGCACGCCGGCGGAGGCGATGAAGGTCTTGGACGGGACGCAGTCGTACGCGACGCAGTTGCCGCCGAGGCTGTCCTGCTCGACGACCGTGACGTCGGCCTCGTGCTGGGCGGCGACCAGCGCCGCCTCGTATCCCGCCGGTCCCCCGCCGAGGATGACGATGCGGGTCATGGTGGTGGTTCCCTCCTGTTCCGTCACGCTCCATCGTCCACGACGGGGATGACGCACGCGCACCGATCGTGTTCCCGGCACCGTCGCGGGGCCGGGCCCGGGCCCGGGCGCGCCCCTCCTGGCTACCCTGTCCGCCGTGCCGCTCTACGCCGCGTACGGATCCAACATGGACCCCGAGCAGATGATGCAACGGGCGCCCCACTCGCCCATGTCGGGCACGGGGTGGCTCGAGGGGTGGCGCCTGACCTTCGGCGGCGAGGACTACGGGCTCGAGGGTGCCCTCTCCACCGTCGTCGAGGACCCGTCGTCGCGGGTGTTCGTCGTGCTCTACGACGTCAGCCCGCTCGACGTCGACCAGCTCGACCGCTGGGAGGGCGGCGAGCTGGGCATGCACAAGAAGCTCCGCCTGCGCATCCAGACGATGGACGGGCCGCAGCTGGCGTGGGTGTACGTGCTCGACGCCTACGAGGGCGGCCTGCCCTCCGCGCGCTACATCGGCGTGCTCTCCGACGCCGCCGAGGCGGCCGGCGCGCCCGACGACTACGTCCAGGCGCTGCGCGAGCGGCCCTGCCGCTCCGTCGGCCCCGGGCCGGGCTCGGAGCTCTGAACGCCCCGGCGACGACCCGTGTCCTCAGGACACGGGTCGCCATCCGGAGAGCTCAGCTCTTGTAGCCCGCGCGGCGCAGCGCCTCGGCCATGGCGTCGTTGGTGGGCGCGGGACGCCGGTCGCGGTTGCCCTGCGGGCGTCCGCCCTGGCCGCCGCCCTGGCCCCCGCGCTTGTCCTGGCCCCGCTTGTCCTGGCCACGGCCGCCGCCCTGGCGCTCGCCGCCGTCCTGGGGCCGTCCGCCACGACCGCCGCCGCGACCCTGGCCCTCGCCGCGCGGACCCTGGCCGCGCTGACCCTGGCCGCGCTGACCCCCGCGCTCGCCCTGACCGGAGCCCTGGCCCTCGCCGGGACGACCGCGACCGCGACCGCCGCGGCTCCCGCGACCCTGGCCGCCGCCCTGGCGCTCGCCGGTCTCGGCCGGCGCCTCGGTGCCTGTCTCCGTGGGGGCCTCGGCCGGCGCCTCCGTGGCCACCGCCGCCGGCGCCTGCTCCGCGGCACCCTGCGGCCTGGGGCCACGACCCCGGCCGCCGCGCCCGCGACCGCCGCGCCCGCCGCCCCGGCCACCCTCGGCCGGGCGCGCCCCGCCCTCGGGGCCCGCGGCCGTGTCCTCCTCGTCGAGCCGCAGCGTCAGCGAGATCCGCTTGCGCTCGACGTCCACGTCGAGGACGCGCACCCGCACGACGTCGCCCGGCCCGACGACCGCGCGGGGGTCGGAGACGAAGTCCTTGGACATCGCCGAGATGTGCACGAGGCCGTCCTGGTGCACGCCGACGTCGACGAACGCGCCGAACGCCGCGACGTTGGTGACCTGGCCCTCGAGCACCATGCCCGGCGTCAGGTCGGTGATCTGCTCGACGCCCTCGGCGAACTCGGCGGTGGTGAACTCGGGGCGCGGGTCGCGGCCCGGCTTGTCGAGCTCGGCGATGATGTCGATCACCGTCGGGCGCCCGAAGCGCTCGTCGGTGAAGTCGTCGGCGTTGAGCGACGCGAGCACCGCGCTGTTGCCCACGAGCGCGTCGACGTCGTCGCCCGTCGCCTCCACGATCCGGTGCACCACCGGGTAGGACTCGGGGTGCACCGCCGAGCGGTCGAGCGGGTCGGCGGCGCCGGGGATGCGCAGGAAGCCCGCGCTCTGCTCGAACGCCTTGGCGCCCAGGCGCGGCACCTCGCGCAGCGCCGTGCGCGACGCGAACGGTCCGTGCTCGTCGCGGTAGCCGACGATCGTGGTGGCCAGGCCCGCGCTGATGCCCGACACGCGGCGCAGCAGCGGCGCCGACGCGGTGTTGACGTCGACGCCGACCGCGTTCACGCAGTCCTCGACGACCGCGTCCAGCGAGCGCGACAGGGCCGTGCCGGCGATGTCGTGCTGGTACTGGCCGACGCCGATCGACTTGGGGTCGATCTTCACGAGCTCGGCCAGCGGGTCCTGCAGGCGGCGGGCGATCGACACCGCGCCGCGCAGGGACACGTCGAGCTCGGGCAGCTCGGCCGACGCCTGCTCGGACGCGGAGTACACCGACGCGCCCGCCTCCGAGACGACCGCCGCGGTGAGCCCGAGCTCGGGCTCGCGGGCGATGAGGTCGCGGACCAGGGCGTGGGTCTCGCGCGAGGCCGTGCCGTTGCCGATGGCGACGAGCTCGACGCCGTGCTCGCGCGCCAGCTCGCCGATCCGGGTGCGCGAGGCCTCCCACTGCCGGCGCGGCACGTGCGGGTGGATGGTGTCGGTGGCGACGACCTTGCCGGTGCCGTCGATCACCGCGACCTTCACGCCGGTGCGCAGGCCCGGGTCGAGCCCCATCGTCGGGCGCGCGCCCGCGGGGGCGGCGAGCAGGAGGTCGCGCAGGTTGCCGGCGAACACCAGCACCGCGCCCTCCTCGGCGACCTCGCGCAGGCGCACCCGCAGGTCGACGATCAGGCGGCTCAGGATGCGCGTGCGCCAGGCCCAGCGCACGGCCTCGCCCAGCCACCGGTCGGCGGGACGGCCGCGGTCGGCGACGCCCACCGCGTTCGCGATGCGCGCGAGGTAGACGTCGTTGATCGCGGTCTCGTCGTCGTCGGCGGCCAGCGGGTCGAGCGTCAGCGCGAGGACCTCCTCGGTCTCGCCGCGCAGGACGGCGAGGATCCGGTGGGAGGGCAGACGGGTGAACTTCTCGTCGAAGGCGCCGTAGTCGGAGAACTTCGCCGCCGCGGTGTCGCCCTCGCCGCCCCGGCCGTCGCGGTAGGTCGCGGTGAGCCGGCCGCGGCGCCACATCTGCTCGCGCAGCTCACCGACGAGGTCGGCGTCCTCGGCCCAGCGCTCGACGAGGATCGCGCGGGCGCCCTCGAGGGCGGCGTCGCGGTCGGGCACGCCCTTGTCCGGGTCGACGTACGAGCCGGCGGCGGTGCGCGGGATGTGGGTCGGGTCGGTGACCAGCATGTCGGCCAGCGGCTCGAGACCCGCCTCGCGGGCGATCGCGGCCTTGGTGCGCCGCTTGGGCTTGTAGGGAAGGTAGACGTCCTCGAGGCGGCTCTTGGTCTCCGCGCCGAGGATGCGCGCCTCGAGCTCGGCGTCGAGCTTGTCCTGCGCGCGCACCGACTCGAGCACCGCGGCGCGCCGCTCCTCGAGCTCACGCAGGTAGGTCAGGCGCTCCTCGAGCGTGCGCAGCTGGGCGTCGTCGAGCCCGCCCGTCGCCTCCTTGCGGTAGCGCGCGACGAACGGGACGGTCGCCCCGCCGTCGAGCAGCTCGACCGCCGCCGACACCCGGCCCTCCGCCACGGCCAGCTCGTCGGCGATGCGGCGCGTGACGGGTGGGAGGACCGGGGTGGACACAGCGGTCGACGCGGGAGATCCACCGCCCTCGCCCGCGGTCGGGAGTTCGGTGGCGGTCACCGTCGCATCGCTCACGGCGCCATCGTGCCCGACGGCCCCGACGGCGTGCGATCCGGTTCAGCCCCCGAGCGACGCCAGGGCGGCGTGCACGAGGGTCCGCACACCGACGGGCAGGGCACGCTCGTCGAGGTCGAACGTGGGCTGGTGGATGTCGGACATCTCGCCGACGCCCGACCAGACACCCAGCCGACCCATCGCGCCGGGCACGTGCTCGAGGTACCAGCCGAAGTCCTCGCCGCCGCTGGACTGCTCGGTGCCGACCGCCGCGGCCGGCCCGCCCGCGCGCTCAGCGGCGCAGGCCAGCAGGTCGGCCGAGACGGCGTCGTTGACCACCGGCGGCACGCCGCGGCGGTGCTCGAGCACGTAGCCGACGCCGGTGGGCGCGAGCAGCGCGGTGACCAGCGAGCGCACCAGCGGCTCGAGCTCGTTCCACGTCGCGTGCTCGGCGGTGCGCAGCGTGCCGGCGAGCATCCCCTGCTGGGGCACCGCGTTCGCCGCGTGACCGGCCTGCACCGTGCCCCAGACCAGGACGGTGCCCGAGCGCGGGTCGACGCGGCGCGAGAGCAGGTCGGGCAGGCCGGTGATCACGGTGCCGAGCGCGTGCACGAGGTCGGCGGTGAGGTGCGGGCGCGAGGTGTGCCCGCCGGGCGAGGTCAGGCGCAGCTCGAGCATGTCGCACGCCGAGGTGATCGCCCCGGTGCGCGTGCCGACCTTGCCGACCTCGAGGCGCGGGTCGCAGTGCAGCGCGAAGATGCGGTCGACGCCGTCGAGCCCGTCGGCGGCGATGACGTCGAGCGCGCCACCGGGCTGCACCTCCTCGGCGGGCTGGAACACCAGCCGCACCCGGCCGGGCAGCGACGGCGCGGACGCCAGCGCGAGGCCGGCCCCGAGGAGCATCGCCGTGTGGGCGTCGTGGCCGCACATGTGCGCGACGCCGGGCACGCGCGAGGAGTACGAGGCGTCGGTGTGCTCGGTCAGCGGCAGGGCGTCGAGGTCGGCGCGCAGCGCCACCGTGCGGGGGCCCTCGCCGATGTCGCAGATCAGCCCGGTGCCGGGCAGCAGCCGGGGCTTCAGGCCCGCGGCGGTGAGGGTCTCGGCGCAGAGCCGGGTGGTCTCGAACTCACGTCGCGCCAGCTCCGGCCGGGCGTGCAGCGCCCGGCGCCAGCCCACCACGTCGTCGGCGTGCGCGGCGAGCCACCGGTCGATCCACTCCGGGCCGTTGCCTGCGCCGAGGTCGACCACGGGGGCCGACGCAGGGCGGGGCTCCGCCAGAGTCATCGAACACACCTCCCGTGCCGGGCCCGTGGCAGGTCCGACTGTCCGGCCCAGCATGCCTGCGCCGGACGGCGGTTGTGGACGATCGAGGCCCCGCGGCGCCGAGGGGTCGCGATCGCGCTGTCGGCGGCGACCTGCATCACCACCCGAACCGACGAACGGGCGATTCGCGCAGGTCACCGGCGTGCCGGGCCGCTGCTCGGTGCTCGCTGGCCGCCTGGCGCACTTGATACGACACCGGGTACCCCGGGGGCGACCCGTCCAACGGTCGACGTTGCCATGATGGTCGGGTGAGCCCCGCACCCACCGACGCGCCCGGCCCCCGCCGGATCGTCGGTCGCTACCGCCTCGAGCACGAGCTCGGTCGCGGCGCCATGGGCACGGTGTGGTCGGCGTACGACGAGGTCCTGCACCGCCCGGTCGCGGTGAAGGAGGTGCGGCTCTCGTCGGTGCCGGTGAACGAGCGCGCCATCGTCCGTGAGCGCACGCTGCGCGAGGCGCGGGCGACGGCGATGCTCAGCCACCCCAACGTCGTCACCCTCTACGACGTCGTCGAGGTCGCCTCCGAGCCCTACGTCGTCATGGAGCTCCTGCCCTCGCGCAGCCTCGCGAGCTACATCGGCGAGCGCGGGCGACTGACCCAGCCCGAGGCCGCGGAGATCGGGTCCGCGGTCGCCTCGGCGCTGACCACGGCGCACCGCGCCGGCATCACCCACCGCGACGTCAAGCCCGGCAACGTCCTCATCGGCGAGAACGGGCAGATCAAGCTCACCGACTTCGGCATCGCCCGCAACGCCGCCGAGCAGTCGATGACGCAGACCGGCACGGTCCTCGGCTCGCCGCCCTACATCGCGCCCGAGGTGGCCATGGGGCGCGCCGTCGGGCCGGCCGCCGACCTGTGGGGCCTCGGCGCCACCCTCTTCGCCTGCCTCGAGGGCCGGCCGCCCTACGACGCGGGCGACCCGGTCGGCACGGTCACCGAGGTCGTGCACGGCGACGTGCCGGTGCCCGCGGGACGCGGCCCGGTCGTCGACGTCATCCGCGGGCTCATGGTCAAGGACCCGGCGCTGCGCATGCCCCTGGCCGCCGTGCGCCGCCGCCTGCGCCCGCTGCTCTCCGACCCCGAGGGCCCGGTCCTCGCGGTGTCCTCCGCGCCGCGCACCGCGGCGTTCCGCGTGCCCCGCCCCGGTCCGGCGAGCGATGCGGCGGGCCTGATCCCGTCGTCCTCCTCCCCCTCGTCCTCCCGGGGTCCGACGGGCACGCTCGCCGACGGCACGCCCGCGCCGGCCACCCCGCCGGCCACCCCGCCGCCGGCCGAGCAGCCGCCCCGCCCCCGTCCCTCGCCCGCGCCCCGGACGGGCCCGGAGGTGCCGGCCGCCGAGGCCCCGGCGGCCCCCGAGAAGGACGCGCCGCCGAAGGAGGCTCCGGAGGAGGCCGAGGAGCCGGCCGTCGAGGACGCCGGGGTCTCCGAGCAGGCAGCCCCGGAGAAGGCTGCCGCGGAGACGACGGCACCGGAGACCGACGAGGCGTCGTCGGGCGAGGTCGCGGGGGCCGCGGTCGCCGCGGCGGCCGCGGTGGGTGCCGCGGGTGCGGCAGGTGCCGCGGCGGCGACGGACGACGAGGCGGACGAGAAGCCCGCCACCGGCGAGTCCGCGACGTCGGATGACGAGACCGAGAAGCCCGGGGAGTCCGACGAAGCCGAGGCGCCGGCCGACTCCCCCACCGGGGAGGCCGCCGACGACGCCACTGACGACGAGGCCGACGACGAGGCCGATGCGAAGCCCGCGACCGGTGAATCCGCGGTGGCCGACGGCGAGGACGCCGTCGAGTCCGCATCCGAGGCGTCCGACGACGCGGCCGACGCGAAGCCCGCGACCGGCGCGTCCGCGGTGGCCGCCGCCGAGGAGCCTGCCGCCGAGGAGCCCGGCGAGGAGCCGGCTGCCGAGGACGAGGCGGACGAGAAGGCCGACGAGAAGGCCGAGGAGAAGGCCGACGACGAGGCCGAGGCGGACGCGCCCGCCGCCGACGAGCCGGACGAGGCGGCCTCCGACGAGAAGCCCGAGCCCGACGCCGCCGCGAACGGGACGAGCAACGGCACGGGCAACGGCCGGGGGCCCACGTCGCCGCCGAAGAACCCGCCCACGCCGCCGAAGCCCGTCCCGCCGCCGGCGGACGCGGAGACGACGATGGTCGGCCCGCGGGTGTCGACGTCCGAGGACGTGACGCGCACGGTCCGGCGCCCGCCGCTGCCACCGCGCGCGGCGCCGCCGGCGGCCGCGCGCTGGACCCCGCCCGGCGGCGCGCCCGCTCCCGGCTGGCGGCCCGCGCCCCCGCGTCCCGCGACGTCCGGCCTGGGCGCCGCGGGGACCCAGGGCCAGCTGGCGTCCGACCCCGGCCCCCTGCCCTTCACCCCGACGCCGCGGCCCCCGGCGCCGCGCCGGTCGCCGTGGGTCGTCGCCGCGGTGGTGGCCCTGCTCGTGCTGATGGCGGCGATCGGAGCGGTCGGCGCCTACGCGCTGACGCGCTCGCTGGCCGGCCAGGGCGCCACGTCGACGGTGCTCACGCCGTCCGGGCCGGAGGTCGCGGGCACCGTCCTCATCGCCCACGCCGACACCGACGAGCGCTACAGCGGCACCGGGCTCGGCTTCAGCGCGCTCGTACCGGCCGGCTGGCAGCAGTTCCGGCTCGAGCAGGCCGGCGGGGACATCACCGTGCGCTTCGTGTCGCCCGACGCCACCCGTGAGCTGCGGATCGACCGCGTCGCCGGCTTCTACCCGGCGCAGAAGGCCGCCGACTACCTCGCGCTCCTCTCCCGGCCGGCGAGCCTGGGCGTCGACGGCAGCTCGGTCGGGCCGGTCGAGAACGTCGGCTCCGCCGCGCCGGGCGCGGAGCCCTCGCAGCAGACCGTGTACCGCACGACGTCGGGCCCCGACGACCGCACGACGTGGGCGCGCCTGGTGCCGTCGGGCAACGACCTGTGGGTCGTGCGCCTGACCGCCCCGAGCGCCGACCCGGTCGGCGCCCCCGACCAGTTCCGCGCCGTCGCCGACAGCTTCGCCGTCCCGCCGCCCGAGGCGCCGCCGCGGTGACCGCCGTCGAACCCCCCGCACCGCTCCCGCCGTCGCCCGACGAGGCGGCCGCCGAGCTGGCCAAGCGCACCGGGGCGCTGACCCACGACGTCGCCGTCGTCCTGGGCTCGGGCTGGCGGCCCGCCGCCGACGCGTTCGGCCCGCCGGTCGCCGAGCTGCCGTTCACCGAGCTGCCCGGATTCGCCCCGCCCGGCGCCCCCGACCACGCGGGCGTGGCGCGCTCGGTGGACGTCGACGGGCACCGCGTGCTCGTGCTGCTCGGGCGCACCCACCTCTACGAGGGCCACGGCCCGGCGCAGGTCGTGCACCCGGTGCGCACCGCGTGCGCCGCCGGCGCCCGGACCGTCGTGCTGACCAACGCGGCCGGGGGCATCGACCCGTCCTACGCGGTCGGGCAGGCGGTGCTCGTCGCCGACCACCTCAACCTCACCGCGACGTCGCCGCTGGTCGGGCCGCAGTTCGTCGACCTCACCGACGCCTACGACCCGGGGCTGCGCGCCATGGCCCGCGCGATCGACCCGGACCTCGCCGAGGGCGTCTACGCCGGGCTGCGCGGCCCGCACTTCGAGACGCCCGCCGAGATCCGGATGCTGCGCACGCTGGGCGCGGACCTGGTCGGGATGTCGACCGTGCTCGAGACCATCGCCGCCCGGGCCGTGGGGGCGCGGGTGGCCGGGGTGGCGCTCGTCAGCAACCCGGCCGCGGGCACCACCGACGACGCGATCGACCACCTCTCGGTCATCGACGCCGTCCACGCGGCCGCGGCGCGCACCGGCGACCTGCTGCACCGGCTCGTCCGCGCCGTTCTGGAGGAGTCGCCCTCCCCGTGACCCGGCTGCTGGTGGTGCACCACACGCCGTCGCCGACGCTGCACGAGCTGCTCGGCGCCGTGCTCGAGGGCGCGGGCACCGACGAGATCGAGGGCGACGTCGAGGTGGTCAGCCGCCCGGCGCTCACCGCCGGCGCCGCCGACGCGCTGGCCTGCGACGCGATCGTGCTCGGGACCCCGGCGAACATCGGCACGATGTCCGGGGCGCTCAAGCACTTCTTCGACCAGGTCTACTACCCGTGCCTCGACCAGACCGCCGGGCGACCCTTCGGGCTCTACGTGCACGGCGGCTCCGACACCGCGGGCGCCGTCCGCGACGTCCTGAAGATCACCGGCGCGCTGGGCTGGGAGCAGGCGGCGGAGATCTGCGAGGTCACCGGCACCGTCGGATCCGCCGAGCGCGAGGCGGCGTGGGAGCTCGGCGCGACGGTGGCGCTGCGCGCGGTGGAGCGAACGGGGACTTCCGGCGCATAGAGGCAGCCAACCGCCCGTTCGCTGCGGAAGGGGACGGTGCCGGGGGCATGCGCGGCCGACCCGGGGCGTTGCGCGGGACATGACATCGCGAGCCGTGCAGTACCGCCGCTTCGGAGGGCCCGAGGTCCTCGAGGTCGTCGAGCGAGAGGACCCGGTCCCGGGCGAGGGCCAGGTGCGCCTCGCCGTCCGCGCCGCGGCGGTGAACCCCCTGGACTGGAAGCTGCGCACCGGCGCCATGGCGGGCACCGACGCCCCACCGGAGCCCAAGGTGCCGGGCTACGACGTCGCCGGCGTCGTCGACGCGGTCGGCGCGGGCGTCACCGAGCTGGCCGTGGGCGACGAGGTGCTCGGCAAGACGACGTCCGGGTCGTACGCCGAGAAGGCCGTCGCGAACACGAACGCGCTGGTCCGCAAGCCCGAGGCGATCAGCTGGGAGGTGGCGGCGTCGCTCTCGGTCGGTGTGACGACGGCCTACCGCGCGCTCGCCCAGCTCGGCCTCGGCGAGGGCGACCACACCGGCACCACGCTGATCGTCGACGGCGCGTCCGGCAGCGTCGGCGTGTACGCCGTGCAGCTGGCCGTCGCGCGCGGGGCGACCGTGATCGGCACCGCGAGCGCGACGCACCAGGACGACGTCCGCGCGCTCGGGGCCACGCCGGTCGTCTACGGCGAGGGGCTCGTCGAGCGGGTCCGCGAGGTGGCCCCGCAGGGCGTCGACCTGGCGTTCGAGACGGCGGGCAAAGGCGCGCTGCGCGACCTCGTCACGCTGGTGGGCTCGCCGGACAAGGCCATCACGATCGCCGACTACACCGGCGCGCAGGAGCTCGGCGTCGTGTTCACCTCGGGCGGCGACCCCGACGACGAGCGCCGCTGGCTCGCCGACGCCCTGCCCCGCATCGCCGACGGCCGCTTCCGCACCACCGCCGTCGTCACCTACCCGCTCGCCGAGGCCGGGAAGGCGCAGGACGACAACCAGCACGGGCGCGTGTCCGGGAAGCTCGTCCTACTTCCTTAGCTCGAGCGCCGCGTCGTAGAGCGCCTTCGTGGAGACGCCGTGGGCCTCGCCCACCTCGCGGGCGGCGTCGCGCGGCTTGCGTCCCTCCGCGATGAGCCCGAGGACCTCCTGCGCGAGGTCCTCGGGCTCCGGCGTCGCGACGACCGCCGGGCCCAGCACGACGGTGATCTCCCCGAGGGGATCGCGGCCCTGCGCCCAGGCGAGCAGCTCGGCGAGCGACCCGCGCACGACCTCCTCGTGCGTCTTGGTCAGCTCGCGGCAGATGGCTCCGCGGCGCTCGCCCCCGAGCTGGGGCACCGCGTCCTCGAGCAGGGACTTCAGCCGCCGCGGGGACTCGAAGAACACCGTGGTCCGCCGCTCGCTCGCGAGCTCGCGCAACCACGTCCGGCGCTCGCCGTCCTTGCGCGGCGCGAACCCCTCGAAGCAGAACCTGTCGGTGGGCAGCCCCGACACGGCCAGCGCCGTCAGCACCGCGGACGGGCCCGGCAGGCACCGGATCGTCAGCCCGGCGTCGAGGCACGCGGCGACCGCCCGGTAGCCGGGGTCGGACACGCTCGGCATCCCCCCGTCGGTGACCAGCAGGACGGTCGCGCCGCCCCGCACGTCCTCGACGAGCCCGGGCGTGCGCGCCACCTCGTTGTCCTCGCGGAACGTGACGACCCGGCCGCCGACCTTCACGCCCAGGTCGGACGCGAGCCGCTTCAGCCGGCGCGTGTCCTCGGTGGCCACGACGTCCGCGGTGGCCAGGGCCTCGCGCAGCCGCGACGAGGCGTCCGCGGGGTTGCCGAGCGGGACACCACCCAGCAGGAGCACCCCGTCCGACAGCTCTGGCACGACCGAGACCATACGATCGGTCCCCGTGACGGCCACCATCGCGCGCCCCGCGCCGGACGCGGCCGGTGTGCTGTCCGCGCCGCAGGACGCGCCGGCCGTCGCGCAGCTGCTCGGGCGCCCGATGCCCACCGACCGCCTCCGCGGCTGGGTGGTGGCCCTCGTCCTCACGGTCGTCGGCGGGGTCGTCCGGTTCTGGGACCTCGGCTGGCCCACCGACCAGGGCACGCCGATCTTCGACGAGAAGCACTACGTGCCCCAGGCGTGGCAGGTGCTGCGCAACGGCGGGTACGAGGACAACCCCGGCTACGAGCTCGTCGTCCACCCGCCGCTGTCCAAGCAGCTCATGGCCGTCGGGCAGTGGGTGTTCGGCTACGACCCGGTCGGCTGGCGCGCGGCGTCCGCGCTCGCCGGCACGCTCTGCATCCTCGCGATCATCCGCGTAGCGCGGCGCCTGACCCGGTCCACGCTGCTCGGTGGGCTGGCCGGCGTGCTGCTCATCGCCGACGGCGTCAGCCACGTGTCCGCCCGCGTCGGCATGATCGACATCTTCCCGGCGCTGTTCGTGCTGCTCGCGTTCGCGGCCCTGCTCGTCGACCGGGACGACGTGCGGTCGCGCCTCGCGGTCGTCGTCGCCGAGGGCCGGATCGCCGAGACCGTCTACGGGCCCCGGCTCGGCGTGCGCTGGTGGCGCCTCGCGGCCGGCGCGTGCCTGGGGCTGTCGCTGGCGGCGAAGTGGTCGGGGCTCTACTACATCGTCTTCTTCGGCCTGCTGCTCGTCGGCTTCGACGCCGCGGCGCGGCGCGCGGCCGGCGTCGCGCGCCCGTTCGTCGGGACGCTGGTGCGCGACGTGGCGCCCGCCGTGTGGGCGTTCCTGGCGGTCCCGATCCTGTGCTACGTGGCCAGCTGGCTGCCGTGGATCGCGAGCGAGACGGGCACCGATCGCCACGCCGTCGGCCAGCAGCTGCCGGTCGGCGGGCCCTTCGGCTTCCTGCCCGACTGGCTGCGCGGGCTCGCCTACTACAGCACCAAGGTCCTCGAGTTCCACGCCACGCTCGACACCCCCCGCGGGTCGCCGCACCCCTGGGAGTCGAAGCCCTGGACGTGGCCGATGGGCCTGCGCCCGATGCTCTACTACTACGAGTCGGGCACCGCCGAGCTGGGCTGCGGGTCGCCGTCGTGCGTGTCGGCGGTGATGCTCATCGGCACGCCGGCCCTGTGGTGGGTCTCGCTGCCGGTGCTCGGCTGGTCGATCTGGCGGGTCGTGACGACGTTCGACTGGCGCCACGTCGCGGTGCTCGTCGGCTACGGCGCCGGCTTCCTGCCGTGGTTCACGAACATCGACCGGCAGATGTACTTCTTCTACATGACGCCGGTGGCGCCGTTCCTGGTGCTGGCGGTGGTCCTCGCGCTCGGCGAGTTCCTGGGACGACGGGAACAGGGGCTCGAACGCCGGCGCACGGGCACGCTCGTCGTCGGCATGTACACCGGCCTCGTCGTGGCCAACTTCGCGTGGCTGTGGCCGATCCTCGTCGGCACGTGGATCACCGCCGACCGCTGGAATGCGGAGCTCTGGCTGCCGTCCTGGCGGTGACCAGCGCGACGGCGACCGCGATCAGCCACACGCACCAGACGACGTAGCCGGCGAAGTTCGTGAGGCGCGCGAGCTCCACCCCGAGCGGCACGAGCACGCCGGTGGCGACGAGCACGGCCGCGACGACGCCCGAGAGCGCGAGCCACCGCCCGAACCGCCGCGCCACGAGCAGCGTGAACACCGCGGTCAGCGCGTAGCCGAGCGTCTCGCCGATCATCTGACCGAGCCAGAAGTGCAGCGTCTCGAAGGTGCGCTGCGCATCCTCCGACCCGTCGCGGGCCAGGAAGGGCACCACCAGCACCCACCGCGACAGGCCGATCACCTGCACGACCGCGGCGGCGACGCCCACCACCGCGATCGCAGTGCTGCCGTAGAGACGCCCCAGCGCGACCGCGGCCGGCGCGAGCAGCGCCGCGCCGACGACGAGCACACCGAACCAGCCGCTCACCGCGACCGGCGCCGACCGGTAGAGCGCCAGGATGTGTCCCGTCGGCTCCTGCAGGATCGCCGGGTAGTCGAACCCCGACCCGAGGGCGGTGAAGCCGGCGGCAGCGAGGAGCGCGGCGAGGGTGAGGCAGGCCGCGGCGACCCGGTTCACGACATCTCCGCGCGACGGCCGAGCACCAGCGGCAGCACCAGTGTCAGCACGGCGACGAGCAGTGCCCCGCTCGACCCGAACACCGTGTACCCGCGCTCCACGTCCACCCCGACGAGCGTCGTCACCGTCCACCCGAGCGCCCACGCCACCGCGAGGACGGGCGGCCAGGCGGCGGCGAGGGCACCGAGGCGCCGCCACAGGATCGCCGCCTGGGCCAGCCCGACGACCGCGCCGCACACCGCGACCTGGATCGCCAGGGCGGGCAGGCCGACCCCGTACCCGACGGCCCCGGCGCCCAGCAGGAGGCCGACGGCGAGCCCGGCGCCCGTGGCGACGACCCAGGCGAGCACGGGGACGGGAGCGCGCCCCACCCGCAGCCCCAGCGCCTGGACCGCGCCGAGGACCGCGCCGGTCACCAGCCCGCCCAGCAGCGCCGGGACCGGGCCGTCGACGGGGCCCGCGAGCTCGGCCACGAGGCCGCCCAGCGGGAAGCCGAGGAAGGTGGCGAGCCAGGCCACGCCGCGGCGCAGGGCGCTCGTTCGTGGCGCAGCGTGCTCGGCCGTGTGCAGATCGGACATCGGGGGCTCCCAGGGCTCGGTGGATCGGCGCCGAGCGTCCGGGAAAGCGCTGACGGAGCACTGACGGAGCACCATCGGGGCAGGTCAGCGGCCTACGCTGCGAGACGTGCTCGCCGTCGCCCTGCTCGGACCCGTGGAGGTCCGCCGCGACGGCGAGCTGCTGGCGCTGCCCGCCGGGCGCACCACCGAGGTGCTGGTGCGCCTCGCCCTCGAGGCCGGGCGCACCGTGCGCGCGGAGAGGGTCCTCGCCGACCTGTGGCCCGGGGCCGCGTCACAGAACACCCTGCAGTCGAAGGTCTCCCAGCTGCGCCGCGCGCTCGGCGACGCCGACCTCGTCCCGTACGCCCACGGCGCCTACCGGCTCGCCGTCGACCCCGCCCGGATCGACGCCCTCGACGCCGAGGCGCGGGCCGAGCGCGTCGCCGCGGCCCGCCGGGCCGGCGACATCGACACCGTGCGCCGCGAGGCCGCCGCCGCGCTGGCCCTGTTCCGCGGCGAGGTCCTGCAGGACGCCGGCGACGGCGCCTGGCTCGACGCGCCCCGTCGTCGTTGGGAGGAGCTGCGCCTCGCCCTGCTCGAGGACCACCTGGCCGCGCGCGTGGCGCTCGGCGACGGGGACGTCGTCGGCGAGCTCGAGGACCTCGTCGCGCGGCACCCGCTGCGCGAGGGGCTGTGGTCGGCGCTGATCACCGCGCTCTACCGCGCCGGACGCCAGGCCGACGCCCTCGCGGCGTACGCGCGGGTCCGCACGCTGCTCGCCGACGAGCTCGGCCTCGACCCGGGGCCCGGGCTGCGGCGCCTCGAGGAAGGCATCCTGCGGCAGAGCCCGGCGCTGACGGGCGCGCAGCCCGGCAACCTGCCCGCCGTCCTCACCCGCCTCGTCGGGCGCGACGACGAGCTCGCCGCCCTGGACGCGCGGCTGCGGGAGCACCGGCTCGTGACGGTCACCGGGCCCGCGGGCGTCGGCAAGACGCGCACCGCCCTCGAGGTGGCCCGCGACCTCGAGGCGCCGGACGGGGTCTGGCTCGTGCGCCTCGACGGGGTCGCGACCCCGGAGTCGGTGCCGCGCGCCGTCGCGGAGGCCCTGCACGTCGCGGCCGGGGACCTCGCCGGGCGCTTCGCCGGGAGCGCCGCCGTGCTGCTGCTCGACAACGCCGAGCACGTCGTCGAGGCCGTCGCCGCGCTGGTCGAGACCCTGCTCGCGGCGGCTCCCCGGCTGCGGGTCCTCGTCACCAGCCAGGTGTCGCTCGGCGTCGACGGCGAGGTCGTCGTGCCGCTCGGGCCGCTGCCCGAGGACGCGGCGGTGGCCCTGTTCGCCGACCGCGCGGCACGCCTGTCGGTCACCGTCGACCCCGCGCAGCGGGACGCCGTCGCCGGCGTGTGCCGCCGCCTCGACGGGCTCCCGCTCGCCATCGAGCTGGCCGCCTCGCGGCTGACGACCCTGTCGGTGCCCGAGGTCGCGCGGCGTCTCGACGACCGGTTCCGCCTGCTCCGCGACCCGACCCGCCGCTCCCCCGCGCGCCGCCGCGAGCTGGCCGCGGCGATCGCCTGGAGCCACGACCTGCTGCCGCCCGGGGACCGGCGGGCGCTGTGGGCGCTCGCGGTGTTCGCGGAGGGCGCCCCCTTGGCGGCCGCCGAGCACGTCCTCACCGTGGTGGGCGTCCCCGAGGCGCTCGACGTCCTCACCCGGCTCGCCGACCGGTCGCTGATCGCGGTCGTCCCGGGCGACGAGGTCCGCTACCGGCTGCTCGACAGCATCCGCGCCTTCGCCCGCGAGCGCCTCGTCGAGGCCGGGCTCGAGGCGGTGGCGTGCGCGGCGCACGCGGCGTGGTTCGCGGGCGCCGCCGACCGGTGCGCCGCGATCGTGCGCGGGCCCGCCCAGCCGGAGTGCGTCGCGCTCGTCCGCACCGAGCGCGCGGACATCGACGCCGCGCTCGCGTGGACCGCCGCCCACGCCCCGCTGCTCGGGGTCCGGATCGCGCGCGGGTTCGGGTGGACGTGGGTGGTGCTCGGCGACGGGGTCGCCGGCGCCGGACGCCTGCGCGCCGCGCTCGCGGCGGCCCCGGACGTCGACCCGCACACCGCGGCCGAGGTGCTGCTGCTGACCGGGTGGCTCGAGGCGTCCGCCGGCGACGTGTCCCGCGCGGCCGCCGAGCTGGTCCGGGCGCTCGCGCTGGCCGACGCCGACCTGCGCACCGACGCCCACCGCCACCTCGCCTTCCTGCGCATCCAGCAGGGGCGCCCGCAGGACGTCCTCGTCGAGGCCCGGCTCGCCCTGGCCACCGACCGCCCGTGGCCGCGGGCCGCCGCGCTGCTGCTGGCCGCCTACGGATCGATCATGCTCGGCGACACGGCGACGGCGACGCGGTCGGCCACCGAGGCGCTGGAGCTGCTCGAGCCCCTCGGCGACCCGTGGGGCCTCGTGCACGCGCGCGGGATGCTCGGCACGATCGCGCAGGCGCAGGGCCGCCACGACGACGCGGTGGTGGCGCTCGAGGCCGCCGCCGCGGACGCGGAACGCCAGGGCTTCCTCGGGCAGGCGGCCCTGCACCTCACGCGCCTCGGCCGCGTCGAGCAGCAGCGCGGGCGCCACGACGCCGCGATCGCCGTGCTCGACCGGGCGTTGGGCGCCGCCCGCCGCAGCGGCGACCCGCGGGTGGCCGCGACGGCCCGGACCACGCTGGCCCGCGTCCTGCACGTCACCGGCGACGACCTCGTCGCGCTGGCCCTGCTCGAGCAGAACGACCGCTGGTACCGCGCGGCGGGCGGGGGTGACGGCGAGCTGCTCAGCCGCTGCCTGCTCGCCGCCCTGCGCCCGGAGCCGCCGGCCGCGCTCGCCGTGCTGCGCGCCGAGGCGCAGGAGGCCGGCGACGCCGAGGCCGAGCTCGTGGTCGCCGACGCCCTGACCCGGGCGGGCCGCACGACCGGCGCGCCCGGGGTCACCTCCGACGCGCCGTGACCAGCCACGCCGCCGACCCGAACGTCACGCCGTCCGGACCTTCGTGCGCCGCCATGGCGGCGCGCAGGGCCTCGACGCGGCGGTCGCGCTCGGCGGGCGGGAGGTCCGCCACCATCCACCCGAGCAGGCCGAGCACGAACGCGTGCGCGTCCTCGGCGTCGCGCCCGTAGACCTCCGGCTCGGCGAGCCCGTCGAGCGCGACGTCGGCGAACCCGGCCGCCGTCAGCAGGTCCCGGACGTGGTCGGGGTCGCTCAGCGAGAACGGCCCGGGCTGCCCCGGCGCGGACGGCGGCATCTCCCGCCCCGCGAGCGTCCGGGCGAACACCTGGATCCACTCGTTGCGGTCGGCGGGCTGCCAGGTCAGCAGCGTGAGCCGCCCGCCGGGGCGCACGGCGCGGGCGAGGTTCGCGAACGCGGCGTCGGGCCGGCCGAAGAACATCGCGCCGGTGCGGCTGATCACCCCGTCGAACTCGGCGGTGACGAAGGGGTGCACCTGGGCGTCGGCCCGGCCGAAGCGGGCGTTCGGGACGCCGAGGGCCTCGGTCGTGGACCGTGCGACGTCGATCATGCGCGCGGAGAGATCGACGCCGACCGCCTCCCCGTCCGGCGCCGCCCGCGCCGCCGCGCGGGTGGTCAGCCCGGTGCCGCACCCGACGTCGAGCACGCGGTCCCCGGGTCCGACGTCGCACGCCGCATGGAAGGCGGGTTGGTAGCGGGCCAGCGCGGTGTCGAAGCGGTCCGGGTGCGCCGCCCAGTAGTCGCCCTCGGTGCCGTCCCAGGCCTGCGCCTGGGCCCGGTTGGTCGGGTCGATGTCGGTGGTCGTGGTCATCGCGGTTCTCCGATACTCTCTTGGGGAGTATTAAGGTCGTCCCCAGGGGAGTACATGTCAAGCCCTCGTCTGACGAGCACGTCGTACGCCGTCCTCGGGCTGCTCGGGGTGCAGCCGTGGAGCACCTACGAGCTCACCCGGCAGATGGACCGCAGCCTCGGCCGGATGTGGCCGCGCGCGGCGAGCAAGCTCTTCGAGGAGCCGAAGAAGCTGGTGGCGCACGGGCTCGCGTCCGCCGAGACCGAGACGGTCGGCCGCCGCCCGCGGACCGTCTACGCGATCACCGACGAGGGCCGGGCCGCTCTCGCGCGCTGGCTGGCGGAGCCCGGCGACGGGCCGGTGCTGGAGTTCGAGGCGCTGGTGAAGCTCGGGTTCGCGGAGCACGGCACGCGGGAGGACGCGCGGCGCACCGTCGCCGCGGCCCGTGCCTGGGCCGCGGAGCGCAACGTCGTCAACCGGGAGGCGGCCCGGGACTACGCGGCCGACGAGGGGCCGTACCAGCACCGCGCGGCCCAGGGAATGATCGCCGGGGCGTTCTTCACCGACTTCTACGCGATGGTCGCCCGCTGGGCCGACTGGGCCGAGCAGCAGATCGAGGCGTGGCCCGAGGACCCGGGCGACGCCGTGGCCGACCGGCGGGAACTGGAGGAGATCGCCCGGCGGGCGGAGTGGTGAGCCCCGGCCGGGAGGAAGAGCAAGGGTGGAGCTGAGGGGAATCGAACCCCTGACCTACTCGATGCGAACGAGTCGCGCTACCAACTGCGCCACAGCCCCTGGTGCGACGCCGACTCTAGCAACGTCGCGGATCAGCGTCGGACAGCGGGTCAGGCCCCCGCCGCGCGGCGGTAGCCGTAGGTCCGCTCGCCGTCGAGATCGTGGAACGCGGGGTCGTCGTCGGTGTCGTCGACGAGCTCCATGTCGTCCGGGACCGGCGGCGGGGGCGTGCGCGGCGCGGCCCAGCGGGGGGCGTCGTCGAGCTCCTCGTCGTCCTCGTCGTCGAGCACGTCCTCGTCGACCTGGGTGTCGTACTCGCCGTCGATCCACTCGGTGTCGCGGTAGGACTCCATGCGCGCCTCGTGCGCCGCCTGGCGCTCCCGGCGGGCCTCGAGCGCCCGGCGCTCCCCGGACAGGCGGGCGGCGCGGCGCGCGCGCACCTCCTCCTCGATGCGCGTCTGCCGGCGCAGGAAGACCAGGTAGCCGATGAGCAGGACGTCCGCGACGGCGTGCAGCCACCACATCGTGCTCGAGACCACGAGGGCCGCGAGGGCGGACAGGATCGCGACCGCGATCACCCCGAGGGCGATGCGCTGCCGGAACGCGTAGCGCGCGTGCGCCGCGGCCGCCGCGGCGTCGGGGTCGAACCCGCCGCGACCGGGACGGTAGGTCCGCAGCTCGCGCGAGGGCTCGGTCTCCGGCTCGTCCGGGTGGTCGAGGTCGTCGAGCTCGTCGTCGTACCGGTCGTCGAGCTGGTCCTCGAGGCGCTCGTCGTCGTCGAGGTCCTCGTCGTACTCGTCGTACCCGAGGTCCTCGGGCTCCTCGTGCGCGGGACGGCGCAGGACCCGCTCGCGCCCGGCAGCGCGATCAGCAGAGCGACCGTCGCGGTCGATCTCGCGGGTGGGCTCGTCGGCCGGGCCGTCGTCGTCGTCGTCGTCGAGATCGTCGTCACGCTGGGCGTCGAGCTCGAGCTCGGCGTCGAGCGCCTCCTGAGTCTCGTCGGCGCGCTCGGCGAGGGCCGTGCCGCCCTTGCTCCGCGTGGGCGCGGACGCCGCTGCCGCACGCTCGCCGCCGGCGCGTCCGTCCGTCTGCGCAGTCGCCACGGGGACCTCCTCGATCAGGGGTGCTCCGGCCGTCCTCGGCAGCACCCGCGCACTCAGATCGGCGTCGGCGGGCCGCGGGACCATCTGGCGGCGGCGGGCCACGACGGGGACGAGCACCACCAGCCACGCCAGGACCAGGGCCGCGAAGACCACCGAGCTCGGCACCGCAGACCTCCCACCCCGACCGACTGCGACGCCCGGATCCGGTCCGTCGCAGGCGCCACGCTAGTCACACGAGTCCCGCGCGCCCCGCAGCCGAGACGGCGTGTCGTGTGCGAGCGGTGACGAGATCCCTCCAGTAGGGGAACCTCGACCCTGAGGGTTTGCGGCCGATACCACTCGACCGGATGGCGCGCCAGTCTCGACCTCTGGGCCATGTGGGTGTGTCTGTCACGCGCGCTCGGCCCGGCCGGCCCGCAGGAGCCGCGCGACCAGCCCGTCCGGCAGCACGTCCTCCTCGGTGACCGCGAGGACGACGTGGTCGCGCCAGTCGCCGTCGACCTCGAGGTACCGGCGCAGCAGGCCCTCCTCGCGGAAACCGAGCTTGGCGAGCACCCGCAGGCTGCGGACGTTCTCGGGGCGCACGGTCGCCTCGATGCGGTGCAGGCCGACCCGCGCGAAGCAGTGGTCGACGGCGAGCGCGACGGCCGCGGTCGCCGCTCCCCCGCCGGCGACGTGCGCGCCGACCCAGTAGCCGACGTAGGCCGACAGCAGGGGCTCGCGGACGACGTTGCCGATCACGACCTGCCCGGCGAACTCCCCGTCGACGAGCATCGTGAACGGCAGCGCCTGCCCCGAGCGGCCCATCGAGCGCAGCGCGGTCCAGCGCGCCGGCCACTCGGCGAGCGCGTTGCGCTCCGACCAGGGCCCCGGCAGCGTCGGCTCCCACGGCGCGAGGTGCGCCTCGTCGCGCAACCGCGTCCGCGACCACGCGGCGCCGTCGCGCAGGCGGACCGGCCGCAGCTCCACGACGCCGGCGGGGACCCGCAGCGCGCGCGTGCGGGCGGGCCAGCCGGGGTGGCGTCCGGTCGGTCGGGCGCCGCCCCACGGGGGTCGGGCCACTACGCGCCCACTCAGCTGCGCGGCGCGAGGAACGACACGCGCACCGGGGCGTCCATGCCGATCTCGGTCGTCTCCTCGTCGACGACGATCAGCGAGTTCGCCTCGGCGAGCGAGGAGAGCAGGTGGGAGCCCGAGCTGCCCAGCGGCTGGGCGAGGTACTCCCCGGTGGCGCGGTCGCGCAGCAGGCGCCCCCGCACGTAGCTGCGGCGCCCGGGCGGCGAGGCGATCGGCGAGAGCAGCGCGGCGGTGACCTCGCGGCGGTGCAGGTCCTGCTTGCCGAGCGTCAGGCGGATGAGCGGGCGGACGAGCACCTCGAACGCCACGAGGGCCGAGACGGGGTTCGCCGGCAGCAGGAACGTCGGGATCTCCTCGCCACCGAGGCGCCCGAAGCCCTGCACCGAGCCGGGGTGCATGGCGACCCGCGAGATGTCGACGGGCCCGAGCTGGGCGAGGGTGTCCTGCACGTCCTCCCCCAGCCGCCCGCCGACGCCGCCGGCGATCACGACGATCTCCGAGCGCGCCAGCGCCGACGCGACCGCCTCGCGCAGCGCCGCGGGCTCGGTGGCCGCGATGCCCAGGCGCGTGACCTCGGCGCCCGCGTCGGAGGCCGCCGCGGCCAGGGCGTAGGAGTTGACGTCGACGACCTGGCCGGTGCCGGGCGTGCGGTCGAGGTCGACCAGCTCGTCGCCGACGGCCAGCACCGACACGCGCGGGCGCGGGTGCACGAGGACCTTGGTGCGCCCGACCGCGGCGAGCAGGCCGACCTGCGCGGCGCCGACCGGGGCGCCGCGGCGCACGACGACGTCGCCGGGCGCGACGTCCTCGCCGACGCGCCGCACCCACGCCGCCGAGGGCACCGGGGTCTTGACGGTCAGGCGCGCGCGGTGGCCGGTGGCGCGGCTCGCGGGGTCGTCGGCGGCGTCGGTGTGGTCGTGGGGGGCGACCGCGTCGGCGAGCGTGGGCAGGGGCGCGCCGGTGGCCACGCGGACCGCCTGGCCGGGCTGCAGGCGGTGCGCCTGGCGGGAGCCGACGGCGACCTCGCCGACCACGGGCAGCTCGACCGGCTCGTCGGCGGCCGCGAGCACGTCGACGCTGCGCACGGCGAACCCGTCGACGGCGGCCTGGTCGAAGCCGGGCAGGGCCCGGTCGGCCACGACCTCCTCGGCGCAGAGGAGCCCCTGGGAGGCGGAGATGTCGACCCGGATGGGCGCCGGGCGGACGGCGGCGTCGAGCACGCGCCGCAGCTGGGCCTCGACCGTCCTCATGGGGCCCATCGTCCTACGCCGCGCGCGCCGGGGTGGGTTCCGACGCGCCCGACACCGCGCGTTCGGGACCATGGCGGCATGTCCTACGTCGACGACGCCCTGGCCGCCCTGACCGCGCGGGACGCGCACCCAGCCGAGGTCGAGGCCTTCCGCCGCCGCCTCGAGCAGCTCGCGAAGCCGGAGAGCGCGGTGATCGCCGGGGAGGAGCTCGCGCCGGTGGATGCGCTGCCGACGATGGACTCGCTGCCCGAGCCGTCCGCCGACGAGGCGCGCCGCGCCCTGGACGAGCTCGCGGTGATCAAGCTCAACGGCGGGCTCGGGACGAGCATGGGGCTCGACGGGCCGAAGTCGCTGCTCGAGATCAAGCCGGGCACGAGCTTCCTCGACGCCGTCGCCGTGCAGACCCTCGCGCTGCGCGAGCGCCACGGCGCGCGGCTGCCGCTGCTGCTCATGAACTCGGAGGGCACCCGCGAGCCGTCGCTGGCCGCGCTGCGCCGGCACGCCGGGCTCGAGGACGACGACCTGCCGCTGGACTTCCTGCAGGGCTCGGAGCCCAAGCTGCGCGCCGACGACTGGCGCCCGGTGTCGTGGCCCGCCGACCCGCGCCTGGAGTGGTGCCCGCCGGGCCACGGCGACCTGTACACGGCGCTCGCGGCGTCCGGCGCGCTGGAGCAGCTGCTCGCGGCCGGGGTGCGCCGGGTGTTCGTGTCGAACTCCGACAACCTCGGCGCGATCCCCGACGTCCGGATCGCGGCGTGGATGGCCGCCGAGCGGATCCCGTTCGCGCTCGAGGTAGCCCGGCGCACCGCGATGGACCGCAAGGGCGGGCACCTGGCCTCCCTGGGTGGCTCGCTGGTGCTGCGCGAGACCGCCCAGGTCCCCGAGGGCGACGACTCGTTCACCGACATCGACCGGTTCTCGTACTTCAACACCAACAACCTGTGGTTCGACCTCGAGCACCTGCGCGCGCTGCAGGAGTCCGACCCGGCGGCGCCGTACCTGCCGCTGATCGTCAACAGGAAGACCGTCGACCCCACCGACACGTCCTCCACGGCGGTGCTGCAGCTCGAGACCGCGATGGGCGCGGCGATCGGGTCGGTCGAGGGGGCGCGGGCCCTCGAGGTGCCGCGGACCCGGTTCGCGCCGGTCAAGACCACCGACGACCTGCTCGTCGCCCGCTCCGACCTCTACGACCTCACCGACGACGGGCGCATGGAGCCCACCGGCGCCGCCCCCGTGGTCAAGCTCGATCAGGGGTTCAAGATGCTCGGCGACTTCGAGCGCCGCTTCGCCGGCGGCGCGCCGTCGCTCGCCGGCGCGACGTCGCTGACGGTCTCCGGCGACGTGACGTTCGGCGCGGGCGTGGTCGTCGAGGGCGACGTGACGGTCGAGGGGCCGCGCCACGTCGAGGACGGGGAGACGCTGCGGGGATGACCGCCTCGAAGGCCGAGCTGCGCCGGTCGCTGCTGGCCGCGCGGCGCGCGCGGTCCCCCGAGGCGCGCCGCGCCGACGCGGCCGCCCTGGCGGCGGGGCTGCCGGCGCTGCTCGACGGCGTCCCCGACCCCGTGTGCCTGTTCGTCGCCGTCGGCGGCGAGCCCGGCGCGACCCCGGAGGGCGCGCTGCCCGTGCTCGACGCCGCCCGCGCGATGGGTCGTGAGGTGCTGCTGCCCGTGACGGTCGGGGCGGCGCCGTTGGAGTGGGCTCCGTACAGCGGTCCCGACTCCCTCGGGCCCGGCCCGCACGGGCTGCTCGAGCCCACCGGGGCGCGCCGGGGCCCCGGGGTGCTCGCGGACGCCGGCCTCGTCGTCGTCCCGGCGCTCGCCGTCGACCACCGCGGCGTGCGCCTGGGCCGAGGCGGCGGGCACTACGACCGCTCGCTCCCCCTCGCCGGCCCGGCCACCCGTCTCGTGGCGCTCGTCGACGACGACGGCCTCGTCGCCGACGACCTCCCCGCCGAGCCCCACGACGTCGGAGTCCACGCCGTCTGGCGCCCGTCGTCCGGCGTCACGTGGCTGCCGGGGTGACGCGCACGCCGGGGTGTGCGAGCGATGCGGCATCGCTGGCGTCCGACACCAGGATCGCCACATGCTCGCCGGCGCGACACGCCGTCGCAGCGAGGTGCGGGGTGTTCCAGCGTGGCGGCCACGCTGACGTTGAACGTCAGGAAAGCCCCCATCTCGGCACGCGACGGGTGTCTCGGATCGGAACAGCGGTGACGCTGTCGGCGTTGGCACTCTCATAGCGCGAGTGCCATCTACACTCTGCGCGGACATCAACGTCCCCGGCGCGGGGGCGGACGACCTCAGGAGTGCACGTGCCGACCTATCCCTACGCCTGCACCGCCTGCGACCACCGCTTCGAGCAGGTCCAGGCGTTCTCCGACCCGTCGCTGACCGAGTGCCCGGTGTGCGGCGGGCGGCTGCGCAAGGTGTTCTCGTCGGTGGGGATCGTGTTCAAGGGCAGCGGCTTCTACCGCAACGACGCCCGCACCAGCTCCGGGTCCTCGGAGAAGGTGTCGTCGTCGGCGGAGTCGTCGTCGAGCTCGGCCGAGTCGAAGAGCTCCGAGACGAAGAGCAGCGGCAGCGAGTCGAAGAGCACCTCGGACTCGAGCTCGTCCAGCTCCTCGACCTCGTCGAGCACCGCGTCGACGTCGTCGGCGAAGTCGGCCTAGGAAGCAGTCCGGCCGGGCCCCCGACGACGACGTCGTGCGGGTGACCCGGCCGGGAGTAGCGGCGAGGGGTGGTCCGGGACGCCGACCCCGAGTCGGCGTCCCGGACCTACCTGACGCCCACCCGCTCCCCAGCGGTCGGCGTCGAGGGCCTCACGCCAGGTAAGACGCTCCGCGAGACGAAAAGGTTGCCGATTCCGCCACACATCACCCTTTCAGGTGACACGAGTGAGGTTTGGGTCTCCGGCAACCTGGGTCACAACGGCCGCCGGCGCTCCCCCTGGCTGTGCTTCGACGCGGCGGAGCCGTCCCTCGGACCGCCCTCCTGGGCCGCCAGCAGCGGCGACCGGGACAGCAGGAACACCCCGATCACCATCAGCACGGCGCCGATCAGTCCACCCAGGAGCGCGAAGCCGCCGTTGACCTCCTCGCCCAGCAGCCAGATGCCCCACGTCGACGCGAGCAGCGGGTTGCCGAGGATCAGCCCCGGCTGCGAGGCCAGCAGGCGCCCGGCGCGCAGGGAGTGCTGGAGCACCAGGAACGCCGCCGGCGCGACGGGGAGCAGCAGGTAGCTCTGCCAGGTCGTCAGGACGCCGACGAAGCCGTCGTGCTGGAGCGCCTCGAGCATCGCCTTGACGATCACGGCGACGAACCCGGACCCGATGCCCGCCGCGATCCCGTAGAACGCGGCCCGGGCGACCGTCCGTGAGCGCTTGGCGATCGAGCTGGTGAGGGCGAGCAGGCCGAGCGTCACGATCGTGCCGAGGACCCAGACGAGCGTGCCCGCGCCGAGCGCGTCCCCGCCGCTGGGCTGCAGCGTGACGAGCAGGACGACGAGGCCGACCGACATGATCGCGACGGCGATCCACTCGCGCCGCCGCAGCGCGCCGCCGAGCACCCACCAGCCGAGCAGCAGCGTGAACGGCAGCTCCATGACGAGCACCGGCTGCACGAGCGCGATCGACCCGAGGCTCAGGGCCGTGGCCTGCAGCGCGATCGCCACCGCGAAGATCGACGTGCCGATCAGCCAGGCCGGCCGCTGGACCATGTCGCGCAGGGTCCCGGCGCTGATCCCCCGGGCACGGGCGCTGTCCTGCGCGGCCTTGCGCTGCAGGACCAGGGCCGTCGCGTTCGCCATGGTGGCGAGCAGCACGAGCACCACGGCCATGCCTGCGCCCGCCCTCTTTCGATCGTCCGGCGACCTCTCGGCCGCAAACTACCGTCCGCCCCGGCCGGGTCGCCGTGTCGGGCCGGTGTGACGCCCGGATCGCGCTGCGCCGAACGCCGTCCCCATCCCCCGGATGCGTCCACGGCCATCCGAGCGACCTGCGGGCCCCGGACGCGGCCCCGCCCTAGCGTCGACGGCGTGCGAGAACGGGACGGACCCTCCGGCGGCCGGCGACGGCGGCGCTCCTGGCGCCTGCCACCGGCCGGGTGGCGACGGGTGGTGGCGCTGCGCCGGGCCGCGGCGGGGCTGCTGGTGGTGCTGGCGGTCGCGTTCCTCGCCGCGCCCGGTGTCGCGCCGGCCGGGACGCCGGTGCTGGTCGCCGCGCGCGACCTCGCGCCGGGCGTGGCGCTCGGGCCGGCCGACGTGGCGGTGCGGAGCCTGCCGCCCGACCTGGTCCCCGCGGGCGCGCTGGGCGAGCCGGCGGTGGTCGCCGGGCGCCAGGTGGTGGGCGGGGTGCGCGCCGGCGAAGCGCTCACCGACGTGCGGCTGCTCGGGCCCGTCGCGGCGGTCGCCGCCGCGGGTGTCCCGGACGCCGCGGGGGTGCCGGTGCGCCTGGCCGACGCGGGCGTCGCCGCGCTGCTGACGCCGGGCACGCGGGTCGACCTGGTGGCGGCGGGCGTCACCCCGGGCGCGTCGCCGACCGACGCGGAGGCGGACGTCGCACCGGCCGTGCTCGCCCCGGGCGCGGTGGTGCTGGCGGTGCTGCCGCCGGCGCAGCGCACGGCGGGCGCGGCGCCGGTCGTGGTGGTCGCGCTGCCCGCCGCGCTCGCGGCGCGGGTCGCGACGGTCTCCTTGCGGGAGGAGGTGACGGTCACGCTGCGCTGACGCGCCTGCTCGGGCGCTCAGGGACGGTCGTGGTGCGGCGGACGCTCGTCGTCGTAGCGGCGCCGGTCGGCCTCGTCGCGGTCCGGGCCGCGCTCGGCGCCGTGCCCGGGGTCGCGCTCGTCGGACGACGCCGCCGAGTCGTCACCGAAGATCGCCGCCCGCAGCGCCGCCCGGCGCCGGGCCTCGGCGCGCGGGTCGGGCTGCGGTTCCTGCTGGGGGTCGTGCTCGGGTTGCTGCTGGGGGTCGTGCTCGGGATCGTCCCGGGTGCCGGAGCTCAGTGCTCCTCCATCCCGGACAGCTCGGCGATCACGTGGGAGATCATCGGGGTCAGGGTGGCCATCCCGTCACGGACGGCGGCGCGCGAGGACGCGAGGTTCACGACGAGGGTGCTGCCCGAGACGCCGACCAGGCCGCGCGAGAGCCCGGCGTCGACGGCGCCGGCGGCGAGCCCCGAGGCCCGGATCGCCTCGGCGATGCCGGGGATCGGGCGGTCGAGGACGCCCGCGGTGGCGTCCGCGGTCACGGCGCGGGGCGACACCCCGGTGCCCCCGACGGTGACGACGAGGTCGACCCCGCCGATCACCGCGGTGTTCAGGGCGTTGCGGATGGCCACCGACTCGCCCGGCACCACGATCGTGCCGTCGACCACCAGGTTCGCCTCACCGAGGAGCTCGGTGACCAGCGGCCCGATCGAGTCCGCGCTCTCGCCCCGGCTGACGCGGTCGTCGACCACGACGACGAGGGCGCGTCCGAGCATCTCCTCCGTGCCGCCGTGCAGCGGCGAGTTCTCCATGGTCGCCAAGGTAGTCGTGACCCCGCGAGCGGCACGAAGCGGACGCGCGGCGACGGGCGCGTCACGCCGCGTACCCCCGGGCGGGCTAGCGTGCCCCGGTGCGCGTTCTCCTCACGGGTGGGGCCGGCTTCATCGGCTCGCACATCGCCGACCTCCTCGCCGACCGCGGCCACACGCCCGTGCTGCTCGACGCCCTGCTGCCCCAGGCGCACGCCGCCGGGAAGGCGCCGGAGTGGCTCGACCGCTACGAGCTCGTGCACGGCGACGTCCGCGACGCCGACACCCTCGACCGCCTGCTGCCGCAGGTCGACGCCGTGTGCCACCAGGCGGCGATGGTCGGGCACGGCGTCGACCCCAACGACGCGCCCGCGTTCGCCGAGAACAACGACGTCGCCACCGCGGTGCTGCTCGCCGCGATGTACCGGTCCGGGCACCGCGAGCTGGTGATGGCGAGCTCGATGGTCGTCTACGGCGAGGGCCGCTACTCGTGCCCCGAGCACGGGGTCGTGCCGCCGCCCGCGCGCACGCAGGCCGACGTCGACGCCGGGCGCTACGACCTGCCCTGCCCCCAGTGCGGCCGCGACCTCGCCGGCGAGCTCATCCCCGAGGACGCCGCGCTCGAGCCCCGCAGCACCTACGCCGCGACGAAGCTCGCGCAGGAGCACCTCGCGGTGGCCTGGGCGCGCGCGACCGGCGGGCGGGTCTGGGCGATGCGCTACCACAACGTCTACGGCCCGCGGATGCCGCAGAACACGCCGTACGCGGGCGTCGCGTCGATCTTCCGGTCCTCGCTGGAGCGCGGGGAGGCCCCGCGCGTCATGGAGGACGGGCGCCAGCGCCGCGACTTCGTGCACGTCAGCGACGTCGCCGCCGCCAACGTCGCGGCCCTCGAGACACCGGCCGCCGAGGGCCGCTGCGTGCCGCTCAACGTGTGCTCGGGCGAGGTCCGCACGATCGCCGACCTCGCCACCACGCTCGCCGACGCCATGGACGGCCCCGCGCCCGAGGTCGTCGGCGGCGCCCGGCCCGGCGACGTCCGGCACGTCACCGCCGACCCCGCCCGCGCCGCGGACCTGCTCGGCTTCCGCGCCCGCACGACCTTCGCCGACGGCATCGCCGCCTTCGCCACCGATCCCCTGCGCGACGCCGTCGGCTGATCACCGGGGACTTCCGGCGCGTAGAAGCAGCGAACACCACGTTCGCTACGGCAACGCGAGCTACCAGACCGTCGCCAACAGGTGGTTGATCGCCAGCGCCAGCACGGCCTGGGCGAGCAGCCACCAGCGCGCCGAGGCCCGCGGCAGCAGCGCCGCCAGGGGCACGATCCACACCGCGAACGGCAGCCAGATCCGCTCGACCTCGGACTTCGAGAGCCCCGAGAGGTCGGCGACGAGCACGGCGGTCAGCCCCGCCGCCGCGAGCGCCACGAGGACGAGCGGGGCCGCACGCGGACGCCAGGCGGCGCGGCGCAGGCCCGCGATCACCGCCGGGCCGAGCACGAGCACGAGCGCGGCGAGGTTGCCCCACACCCAGTACTCGTAGGGACGCAGGAGGCCGTACTCGCCCGGCTGGTAGTAGCGGACCTTGACCTGCTCGTACCCCTCGTACCACCAGAACCCGGCGACGGTGAACGCGGCGACGACGGCCGCGGCGCCGAGCCCGCCGGTGAGCAGCGGCGCGACGCGCCTGCTCAGCAGCGCCACGGCGATCGGCAGCAGCCCGGCGAGCACGAGCCCGTACGAGAAGTACAGCGACAGCCCGAGCACCGCCCCGCCGGCCACGCAGACGACGTGCCCGAGCACCCCGCGCCGGACCGCGCCGAGCGCGAGCAGGGCCACGCCCCACGCCAGGATCGCGGCGAACATGCCGTCCGCGGACACGCCGACCCAGACCGCGCCCGGGAAGAGCACGCCGAACGGCAGGTAGGCGCGGGCGAGGTCGCGGTCGCCCAGCGCGGCGACGGTCAGCCCGACCGCGACGACGGCCGACGCCCCGAGCGCGGCGGTCACGGCGCCGGCGTACTCGCCGCCCGGGAACCCGGCGCGGTCGAGCAGGACGTAGAAGATCGTCGCGGCGGGCGGGTGCCCCGAGGCGTGGGTGACGAGGGTGTCGGGGGTCAGGCCGGCGATGCGGTCGGCGAAGGTCGCCAGGAAGACCGACAGGTCCCCCGTGCGCGGAATCTCCGCGAGGTACTCGGTCGGCGTGGCCAGCCGCTCGGCGACACCGACGATCCACCCGTCGATCGTCGCGAGGGCGAACGTCCACGCCAGCGCGGCGGCGTAGGCCACCGCCAGCAGCGGACCCCAGCGCAGGCGCCGGGCCACGGCGGGACCACCGAGAGCGACGAGCAGGGCCACGAGGACCGCCGGGATCGTGCCCGGGCCGACGTGCGGGACCCACGCCGCCAGGAGCGGCGGCCACCCCACGAGCACCGGGACACCGGCGTCGATCAGCTGCCATCCGACCACGGACGACGCCGTGACCAGCAGCGCAGCCACCAGGACGGCCAGCAGGTCGCCGCGCAGGCGCAGCGGGGGGCGGGTCTCCGACGGCGGTTCGCCGGCGGACCCGGAACGGTCCCGCACCACGGTGGTCATCGCCGCCGGACAGTACGGAGACGCGGTGATCTCGGGGTGAGGAGGTCCGTGAAGCCGCCGTGAGTCGCCCGGACGGGGCAGATCAGACACGCCTCGACGGCCCACGAGACACCCGACACGGGCACCACCCCCACGCGGCGAGCACACCCCCGACCTCATAGCGTGACCGAGGTGGAAGGCCGCGTGGACGTCGTGCTCCCGTGTCTCGACGAGGCCGAGGCGCTGCCCGGGGTGCTCGCGGCGCTGCCGGACGGCTTCGACGCCGTGGTGTGCGACAACGGCTCCACCGACGGCACCCCCGGGATCGCCGCCGAGCTCGGCGCGCTCGTCGTGCACGAGGCGAGGCCCGGCTACGGCGCGGCGGTGCACGCCGGGCTCGAGGCGACGCGCACCGACGTCGTCGCGGTGATCGACGCGGACGGCTCGCTCGACCCGGCCGAGCTGCCGGCGATGGTGCGCCTGCTGCTCGACACCGGCGCCGACCTCGTCGTCGGCCGACGGGTCCCCGCCGCCCGCGGGGTCTGGCCGTGGCACGCGCGGGTCAGCAACCTCGTGCTCTCCGGGCTGATGCGCACCCGCGGGGTGGCGGTGCGCGACATCGCCCCGATCCGGGTGGCACGCCGCCGGGCGCTGCTCGACCTCGGGATCACCGACCGCGCCTTCGGCTACCCCCTCGAGCTGCTCATCCGCGCCGGCGCCGCCGGGTGGCGCGTCCGCGAGGTCGACGTCGCCTACCGCCCGCGGGCCGGCGGCCGGTCGAAGGTCTCCGGCTCGGTCAAGGGGACGGTGCGCGCCGTCCGCGACATGTCGAAGGCCATCGCGAGGACGCGACCGGCCCCCCGTTCCGCACCGTCCACCGCACTCGACGACCGCGGCACCACCCGATGACGAAAGGGGTCGAACCGATCACGAGGCCCCGAACGAACGCGCGGACCATGCGGACCAGTGCGCCGGTCACGAGGGTCGTCCTCGTGCTCGCGAAGGCTCCCGTCGCGGGACGGGTCAAGACCCGGCTGACGACGGCCACGACGCCGGCCGGGGCGGCGGGCATCGCCGCGGCGGCCCTGCTCGACACCCTCGACGCCGCGCGGGCGGTGCGCGACGCGCAGGTCGTCGTCGCGCTCGCGGGCGACCCGGCCGAGGCCGAGCGGCGCGACGAGATCGCCACGGCGCTCGCCGGCACCGTCGTCGTGCCGCAGCGCGGCGACACCCTCGGCGAGCGGATCACCGCCGCCCACGACGACGTCGCCGACGCGTTCCCCGGCGCGGTGAGTGTGCAGATCGGGATGGACACCCCGCAGGTGGACCCGGTGCTGCTCACCGACGCCCTCGACCTCGTCACCACCGACGCCGACGCCGCGCTCGGGCCCGCGCTCGACGGGGGCTGGTGGGCGCTCGCGCTGGCCGACCCGCGCCGCGCCGGCCTCATCGCCGACGTGCCGACCTCCCGCGACGACACCGGCGCCCGGACGCTCGCCGAGCTGCGCGCCGGCCACGCGGGCCTGACGCCGAGCCGGGTGCTCGAGCTGCCGGCCCTGTCCGACGTCGACACCCCCGACGACGCCGTCGCCGTCGCCGACCTCGCCCCCACCGGCCGGTTCGCCCGCGCCGTCGCGGACGTCCTCCCCGCCCGTCGTCCCGCCCGCGCCGTTGCGGACGCACTCCCCGCTACTGGGTCGAGCTCCGCTCCGCTTCGTCTCCCTGCCACCGGAGGCCTCCCACGATGACCCGCACGACGTCGGGACCACCGGCCGCCGAGATGATCGTCGGGGCGGTCGACACCGGGACCACCGTCTTCGACGCCGCGCTCGCCGGGCGCAGCCAGCGCCTGGTCCGCCACGACGGGGTCGTGCTGCCCCTGGCCGTGCAGCGCTGGCACGACGACGCCGACACCGACGACGACTGGCTGCTCGGCCGCTGCTCCGGGCCCACCCTCGACCTCGGCTGCGGGCCCGGCCGGCTCGTCGTCGCGCTCGCCGACCGCGGGGTGGCCGCCCTCGGCGTGGACGTGTCCGTGCAGGCCGTCCAGCGCTGCCTCGAGCGCGGCGCCGCGGTGCTGCACCGCGACGCCTTCGAGCGCCTGCCCGGCGAGGGCCGTTGGCAGCACGTCGTGCTCGCCGACGGCAACATCGGCATCGGCGGCGACCCCGTGACCCTGCTGCGCCGCTGCCGCGCCCTGCTCGCCGACGGCGGGACGATCCTGCTCGAGCTCGAGCCCGACGCGGGCCTGTGGTGCGGCGCCGCCTACCTCGAGTGCCTCGACGAGCCCGCCCTCGACACGCTGAGCTTCGACACGCTGTCCGACGCTCCCTGGTTCCCCTGGGCCGTGCTCGGCCCGCACGCCGTCGACGACGTGGCCGCCGAGGCCGGGCTCGCCGTCGTCGCCCACGAGGACGGCGCCCGGGTGTTCGTCGAGCTCGCCCCGGTCTGACGCTCAGCGTCCCCCGATGACCCGGCTCCCCAGGGTCACGGTCACCTGCCGCGTCCCGCCCGGCGCCTGCAGGGTCAGCGTCACGGTCTGACCCGGCGCCCGCGACTGGATCGCCGCGACGAACGCGTTGGCGTCCTCGATGACCCGGTTGTCGACGCCCACGACGACGTCGCCCGCCGCGACCCCGGCGGCGGCCGCCGGCGAGCCGGGCGCCACGTCCGCCATCGCCGCGCCGCGCGGGGCCGCGTTGGCGACGCCGACGCCGATCACGGCCTGGGTGGCCTGGCCGGTGTCGACGAGCTCGGTCGCGAGGCGGCGGGCCTGGTTGATCGGGATCGCGAAGCCGAGGCCGATCGAGCCGCCCTCCTGACCGGAGCCGCCGGTGACGCTCGCGATCGCGGTGTTCACGCCGATCACGCGGCCCTGGAAGTCGACGAGGGGCCCGCCGGAGTTGCCGGGGTTGATGGCGGCGTCGGTCTGGATGGCGTCGAGCACGCTGCTCTGCCCGGCGCCGGACCCGCCGGCCTCGACGGGCCGCTGCAGGGCGCTGACGATGCCGGTGGTGACCGTGCCGGACAGCCCCAGCGGCGACCCGACCGCCATGACGGGCTGGCCCTGGACGAGCTCGTCGGAGTTGCCGAGGGAGGCCGCGCGCAGGTTGGTCACCCCGCTCGCGCGGACCACCGCGATGTCGGCCGCCGGCGCGGTGCCGACGACCTGCACCGGCGCGGCCCGGCCGTCGGAGAAGATCGCCTCGAGCCCGCCGCCCTGGCCGGCCTGCAGGACGTGGTTGTTGGTCATGATCAGGCCGTCGGCCGACAGCACGATCCCCGAGCCCTCGCCGGCCTGACCGCGGATCTGCACGGCGCTGGGCAGCACGTTCGCCGCGATCGCCTCGACCGACCCGGGCGCGGGCGCCGGCCCCTCGCTCTCCGGCACCGGCTCCTCGAGCGCCGTGCCCTGCGACGAGCTCGACGACCCGCCGAAGCCGCCCACGACCGCCGCGCCGATGACGCCGCCGATCAGGCCCGCGACGAGCGCGAGCGCGACGAGCCCGAGGGTGCCGCGGCGCCGCGGGGCGCCGGGACCACCCGGCCCGCCACCGCCCGGACCGGGCCCGCCCCACCCCGCGCCGGGGTCGCGCGGCCAGCCGCCGGGCGGGGTCGCCGGCCCGGGCGACGCGGCGCCCCAGCCGGTGCCCGGGGCGCCCGGCGACGTCGGGGGCGCGAACCCGCCGGGCGGCATCTCGCGGGTCTGCGGGGCGGTCGCCGGGTAGGCCGGGACGGCGCCGAACGCCGCCGTCGCGCCCGCCGAGGACGGGGGCTGACCGAGACCGGGCGGGGGCTGCTGGGCCGGCTGCGTGGGCGCCTGCGTGGGTGGCTGGGTGGGCGCCTGCGTGGGTGGTTGGGTCGGCGCCTGGCTCGGCGCGCTGTACGGCGTCGCGCCGTCGGTCGTGCCGACGCGGGCGGTCTCGTACTCCCGGCCCGTGCCCTCGGCCCAGCGCACACCGCCGGGGCCCGACGACGACCCCTCCTCGGGGGCGGGCGAGGCGGACGTCGAGCCGCCGGGCGCGTCGGTCCCCGCGGGGCCGGGGCCGTCCGCGGCGGAGGGCGCGGCGTCGTTCTCGCTCATGCCCCAACCCTCTCGCATCGACCGTCCGGGCGCGTCGACCGGCGTCCCGCTCCCCACCGGTCGGCGGACGGGGGAAGCTGGTGAGGTGGAACGTCCCGCGCCCGGCCCGTCGACCGATGCTCCCCCGGCCGACGACGAGCGTCCCGCCACGTTCCCGGACGGTCCCACCGGCAGCCCGCTCGGCACCCCGACCGGTCCCCCGCTGGACGGCCGCACCCCCGCCGAGCGCCCGGCCGCGGACGACGAGGACCCGCCACCGGGGCTGATCCGGCACCTCCTGCAGGGGATCCCGCTGCGCCGGCGGGTCGGCATCCTCGTCTCGGTCGGCGGCGGGCTGCTCGTCGCGCTGATCGCGATCGCGGTGTTCTTCACCGCCCAGCGCGCCCTCTACGACCAGCTCGACGAGAGCCTCGTGCAGCGCGCGACGGTGGCCGCGTCCGGCGACCTCGCCGACCCCGCGATCCTGCTGCGCGTCTCCTCCGACGCCCTCGCGGCCGGCGAGGTCCGTGTCGCGATCGTCACGGCGGACGGCGAGTTCGTCACCCTGCGGGGCAACAGCCCCCCGCTCGGCGCGGCCGAGGTCTCCGCGGCGCGCCAGGACCCGCCGACGTCCGTGCGCACGGGCGTCGCGGACGGCGAGGTCTACCGCGTCGTCGCCGTCTACGCGGGCGAGGGCCGCGCGCTCGTGCTCGCCCAGGAGCTCGACCCGACGCGGCGGACGCTCTCCAAGCTCGCGGTGGTGCTGCTCGTCGCCGGCGCGTCCGGGGTGCTGCTCGCCGCGCTCACCGGCGTCGCGATCGCCCGCGCCGGGCTGCGGCCCGTCGAGCGGCTGATCTCGGCGACCGAGCGCGTCGCGCGCACCGGTGACCTGCGCCCGATCCCCGTCACCGGCGGCGACGAGCTCGCGCGCCTGACCAGCAGCTTCAACGCCATGCTCGCCGCGCTGGCGTCGTCGATCGAGCGACAACGCCGGCTCGTGGCCGACGCCGGGCACGAGCTGCGCACGCCTCTGACCTCGCTGCGCACCAACCTCGAGCTCCTCATGGCCTCCGACCGCGCCTCCGGCCAGCCGGGCGCGCCCACGCTCTCGGCGCAGGACCGCGAGGAGCTGCAGGCCGACCTGCGCGCCCAGGTCGACGAGCTGGCGAACCTCATCGGCGACGTCGTCGAGCTCGCCCGCGACGACCCGCCCGAGGTCGCCGCCGAGCCGCTCGACCTCGCCGACGTCGTCGAGCGCGCCCTCGACCGGGCCCGGCGCCGCGCCGCCGCCGAGAACGTCACCTTCGACGTCGACCTCGCGTCGTGCGAGGTCACCGGCGACGCCAACGCCCTCGAGCGGGCCGCGCTGAACCTGCTCGACAACGCCGCGAAGTGGAGCCCGCCGGGCGGCACCGTGCGCGTGACGCTGCGCGAGGGCGTGGCGCCGGAGCGGCCGGGCACCGCGGTGCTCGAGGTCGCCGACCAGGGGCCGGGCATCGCCGACGAGGAGCTCGACCTGGTCTTCGAGCGCTTCTACCGCTCGCTGGACGCGCGGACGATGAGCGGGTCGGGGCTCGGGCTGTCGATCGTCGCCCAGGTGGCCGACCGCCACCACGGCGGCGTCTCGGCCCAGCGCGCGCCCGAGGGCGGGGCGCTGCTGCGGTTCTGGATGCCCCGGAGATGACGCCGCGCTGATAGACACCGACGTTCCACAAATCGCTCACGGAGCGTCATGCGGTCTGTACGTGTCCCTGTGACCCGGCTTACGGTCGGGGTGCGGACGACTCGACGAGGAGAGACCCCCTGTGAGCAGACTGCGCTTCGGCACGTTCCTGGCCCCGTTCCACCGCGCCGGTGAGAACCCGACCCTCGCCCTGCAGCGCGATCTCGAGCTGATCGAGCACCTCGACGCGCTGGGCATCGACGAGGCCTGGATCGGGGAGCACCACTCGGCGGGCAGCGAGATCATCGCCTCCCCGGAGATCTTCATCGCGGCCGCCGCCGAGCGGACCAGGCGGATCAAGCTCGGCACCGGCGTGACCTCGGCGAGCTACCACAACCCGCTGTGGGTGGCCGATCGCATGGTGCTGCTCGACCACCTCACGCGCGGGCGCACGATGCTCGGCGTCGGCCCCGGCTCTCTGCCCAGCGACTCGGCGATGATCGGGCTGAACCCCACCGACACGCGCGAGCTGCTCGACGTCAACCTCGACATCATCATGCGGCTGCTGCGCGGCGAGGTCGTCACCGAGCAGACCAAGACCCACAACCTCATCGAGGCCCAGCTGCAGCTGCGGCCCTACACCGAGCCGTGCTTCGACATCGCCGTCGCGGCCGTCGCCTCGCCGACCGGGCCGCGCATGGCCGGGCGTCACGGCGCCGGCCTGCTCTCGATCGGCGCGACGCTCTCGCAGGACGGCTTCGACGCGCTCGCCCACCACTGGAACGTCGTCGAGGAGCGCGCCCAGCACTACGGGCAGCCCGCGCCGGACCGCGAGAAGTGGCGCCTGGTCGGTCTCATGCACATCGCCGAGACCAAGGAGCAGGCCTACCGCGACGTCGAGTACGGGATCGAGAACTGGTTCCGCTACTTCCAGAAGACCGCGGCGTTCCCGCAGATGGGCGTCGAGGGCGGCGACGTCAAGGAGATGATCGACTTCATCAACGAGGCCGGCATCGGGGCGATCGGGACGCCGGACGACGCGAAGGCGCAGGTCCAGCGCCTCGCCGACCAGTCCGGCGGCTTCGGCGCGATGCTGCTGCTCGGGCACGAGTGGGCGAACCCGCAGGCCACGAAGCGCTCGTGGGAGCTCATCGCCCAGAACGTCGTCCCGCACTTCCAGGGCACGACGTGGGGCGGGCGCAGCCACGCCGAGTCGACCCAGGCCGCCAAGGAGCGCGCGGGGCTCAAGCGCGACGAGTACGCGGCCACCCAGCTCGAGGCCGTCGACCACATGACCAAGAAGTACGAGGCCGAGGTCGCCTCGAAGTAGTCCGACCGGAGTATGTGAGCGAACTTTGGGGCTATAGCCCCAAAGTTCGCTCACATAGGGATCAGGGTGGTGTCTCGCGCAGCACGTAACCCACGCCGCGGACGGTGTGGATGAGGCGGACCTCGCCCTCCGCCTCGGTCTTGCGGCGCAGGTAGCCGACGTAGACCTCGAGCGCGTTGCCCGTGGTCGGGAAGTCGTAGCCCCAGACGTCCTCGAGGATGCGGCTGCGCGTGAGCACGCGGCGCGGGTTGGCCATGAACAGCTCGAGCAGCGAGAACTCGGTGCGCGTGAGGCTGATCGGGCGCTCGCCGCGGGTGACCTCGCGCGTCACGGGGTCGAGCGAGAGGTCGGCGAAGCGCAGCGGCTCCGGGTCGGGCGAGCCCGCCTGCTCCTCGGGCGTCGTGCGGCGCAGCAGCGCCCGCAGGCGGGCGAGCAGCTCCTCGAGCGCGAAGGGCTTGGCGAGGTAGTCGTCGGCGCCCGCGTCGAGGCCGGCCACGCGGTCCGACACCGCCTCGCGCGCGGTGAGGACGAGCACCGGGATGTCGTCGCCGGCGTTGCGCAGCCGGCGGCACACCTCGAGCCCGTCGACGCGCGGCATCATCACGTCGAGGACCAGCGCGTCGGGCCGCGGGCCGGCGTCGTTCGCCAGGGCGTCGAGCGCCTGCTGGCCGTCCGCCGCGAGCTCGACCTGGTAGCCGTTGAACGCCAGCGAGCGGCGCAGCGAGTCGCGCACCGCCCGGTCGTCGTCCGCGACGAGGATCCGCATGGCGGACAGTGTGGCCGCACGTCCTGAGACGGTGCTGAGACGCGCCGAGCGTCCGGTCACCCGTCCGGCGCAACCGTCCGGGGACGGACCGTGGTCGTCGAACCGCCCGAGATGTCCGTTGCGAAGTCGACATCGACGACACGCAACCGCGAACCGTGCCGGTGCGTCTCGCATGGTTGAGGATGGACAGTCGGGATGTCCCGGATCGGGACGAGGGGGACGGTGTGTCGAGGACGGAGCGCAGCCGCGTGAGGACTTCTCGCAGGCTCGATCGGGCGATGACGGGCCCGGTGATCGCGCTGCTCGCCCTGGTGGCCCTGCTGGGTGGGTGTGCCGCGGTGGGCGGTCCGCCGCCGCCACCGCCCGTGCCGCCGGTGGCGCTCGCCGCCTCCGTCGCCCCGGGCGCGACCGACGTCGCCCCGGCCGAGCCGCTCACCGTGTCCGCCGCCGGCGGCCGGCTGACCACCGTCACGGTGACCCCCACCGGCGGCGCCGCGCTGGCCGGCACGCCCGACCCGTCGGGCACGCGCTGGACGAGCCCCCAGCTCGCCTACGGCACCGAGTACCGCGTCCAGGCGGCCGGCGTCGACGAGCAGGGTCGCCCCGGCGCTCCGCTCGACCAGACCTTCACCACCGTCGCGCCCGAGAAGACCCTCGAGATCGCGAGCATCCGCCCCACCGACGGCCAGACCGTCGGCGTCGCCATGCCGATCTCGATCAACTTCGACTCCCCCGTCACCGACCGCGCCGCCGTGGAGCGCCGCGTGTCGGTGCAGACCTCGACGCCCACCGAGGGCTCGTTCCGCTGGATGTCGGACGAGCAGCTCAACTGGCGCCCGAAGGACTACTGGCGACCCGGCACCCAGGTGTCGGTGAGCGCCCGCCTCTTCGGCGTCGACAGCGGCGAGGGCGTCTACGGCGAGGAGGACCGCTCCTTCTCGTTCACCGTCGGCCGCGACCAGCGCGCCCGCGGCGACGTCAACGCCCACACGCTCGTGCTCTACCAGGACGGCCAGGAGTTCAAGAGCATGCCGGCCTCCTACGGCCGGGCGCAGTACCCGACGCAGTACGGCGTGCACGTCGCGTTCGAGAAGCACGAGGTCAAGCGCATGCGCTCCGACACGTGGGGCGGGCCGGCCGAGGGCACGCCGGGCTTCTACGACGAGGACCTGCCGCTGGCCGTGCGCATCTCCAACAACGGCGAGTTCGTGCACGTCAACGCGGCCACCACCCGCCAGCAGGGGCGCAGCAACGTCTCGCACGGCTGTGTGAACCTCTCGCCCACCAACGGCCAGTTCTTCTTCAACTGGGTGCAGATGGGCGACCCGGTGGAGATCGTCGGCTCCGAGCGCCCGCTGACGACGCGCGACGGCGACATCGCCGACTGGACGATCCCGTGGGAGGAGTACCGGCAGGGCTCGGCGCTCGCGTCAACCTGACCCGAGCAGTCCCTCGCCGGTCATCCGCACCCGCTCGATCCGCCCGTCCGCGTCGTACGACAGGCGGTCGGCGCACACCGAGCGGCGGTGGTTCCCGCCGCCCGGCAGCACGCCGTTGTGGTAGAAGAAGATCCACTCGCCGTGGAACGCCACGATGCACGGCCGGTTGGTCGCGCAGTTGCCGGGCACCTCGTTGACGATCCCCTCGACCGTCCACGGCCCCTCGGGGCCGCGGCTGCGGGCGTACGCGACGCGCTGCGGGTGGCCGACCCCGTAGGACAGGTAGCACCACCCATCGCGCGCGTGGACGTGCGCGCCCTCGGCGAACCCCGGCAGCTCGATCTCGGTGACCGGGCCGGCGAGCGCGGTCATCGTGTCGTCCAGGCGAGCGGTGAAGCAGCGGTGCTTGCCCCAGTACAGGTACGCCTGCCCCTCGTGGACGAGCACCCACGGGTCGATCGTGTGGTCGCGCCCGTCGTCGTCCGGGACGTCGTTCGTGATCAGCGCGCGGCCCAGGGCGTCGCGGAACGGGCCGGTGGGATGGTCGGCGACCGCCACGGCGATCGCCCCGCCGGGCACCGTCGCGTGGTTCACCGCGAGGTACCACCAGAACCGGCCGTGCCGCTCCACCACGCACGACGCCTTCGCCCCGTCGCGGGCCCACGCGAAGTCGTCGACGCGCAGCAGCGGACCGTGCGGGGTCCACGACCGCAGGTCGCTCGACGACCAGCACAGCCAGTCGCGCATGACGAAGCGGTCCGCGTCGGGCGGGGCCTCGTCGTGGCCGGTGTAGAGGTAGGCGGTGCCGTCGTGGACGAGCAGGGCCGGGTCCGACGTGTAGACGTCGGTGATGATCGGGTTGCCGTCCGTCACGGAACCGGACGCTAGGGGACGACCCCGACAGCGCTCCCGGAGATCAGAACTCCACGCGCACGAGGCCCAGCACCTCGGCGCGCCAGTCGGCGTAGGCCTTGCCGATGGCCTCGCGGTCGCCGGTCTGCGCCGACGGGGCCTCCGACGGCGCGCCGCCCTCGAGGCTCGCGGCGATGTCCGCGCCGCTCCACTCGGGCCCGGCGGTGCGCACCTTCAGGTGCGCGGGCGCCCGCTCGGCGCGCAGGGCGTGCGCGAGCACCCGCATGAGCGCCGTGCGCGCCTGCTGGTCGTCCGGGGCGTCGACGTCGATGTTCGTCTGGCCGCCGACGAGCACCACCGTGGAGGCGTCGTGCAGCGCGGGCAGCACGGTCTCGGCGGCGCGGAAGCGGCTGAGCAGGCCCTCGGAGAGGAACTGCTCGACCCGCGAGACCAGGCTGCCGCTGCGCGGGGTCATGGCCACCGGGAGCTGCACGTACGCGTCGAACGACTGTCCCGCCACCGCCTCGCCGAGGCGGTCGAGCGAGTCGACCACCGTGGTCTCCGCCCCGGTGGCCTTGATGGCCTCCGCCACCTCGCTCAGTCGCTCGCCGCCACCGGTCACCAGCACGCTCGTCATGGCGCGTGACCCTAATCGGGAGGGGCGTCCCCCGGCATCGTGTAGAGCGCCACCACGCGCGCCGCGGCGTCGGCCATCTCCGCGCGCAGTTCCGCGGGCTCCACGACCTCGACCGCCTCGCCGTAGCCCAGCAGCCCGGCCCGCGCGGCGACGAGCGAGCGGAACGGGGCGCTCATCACCTCGCGGCCGTCCGCCTCGACGCCGTCGGTACGCCACGGCCCGGCCTGCACGGCCATCGCGACCCGGCGCAGCGTCGGCGCCCACGCCGGGTCGACGCGCACCCGCACGTCCACCTCGTCGCTGGGCGCCTGCAGCCGGTCGCGCAGCTCGGCCCACACCTCGGCGAGGCCGCGCTCGTCGGGGCGGCGGGCGGGCGTCCCGGTGGCGGCGACCTCCCGGACCCGGCTGACCCGGTACATCTTCGGCTGCCCGCGGTGGGCGGCCACGAGGTACCAGGTGCCGGCCTTGCTGACCAGGCCGTACGGGTCGACGGTGCGCCACGTGGCCTCGACGGCGTCGCCGGTGGCGTAGTGGATTCGGACCCGCTCGTCGGCGACCAGCGCGGCGTCGAGGGCGGGCAGGGCGGGCAGGTCCTCGGGCGCGCGCCGCCAGCCCTGGTGCTCGACGAGCAGGCGCCGGCGCGCCCGGTCGACGCCCTCGCGCCGGGCGTCGGGGATGGCCGCGAGCAGCTTGCGCGACGCCGACGCCAGCGCCGTCCCCAGCGCGCCGCCGTCCGCGGACGCCCCCAGCGCCACGAGCGCGCGCAGCTCGTCGTCGGTCATGCCCGTGACGTCGGTGCGGTAGCCCTCGAGGAGCGCGACGCCGCCGCGCCGCCCGCGCTCGCAGTACACCGGCACCCCGGCCGACGACAGCGCCTCGACGTCGCGCTGCACGGTGCGCGTGGACACCTCGAGGCGCCGGGCGATCTCGGGCGCGCTCAGGCGGCCGTGGGTCTGCAGGAGCAGCAGCGTCGCGAGCAGGCGGTCCGAGCGCACCCGTCGAGAATGCCTCAGAAACACGACAGCAGGTGTCGTGTATGGGGTCGCATCCTCTGCTCATGACCGCCCCACCCACCACCCGCGTCCTCGAGCCCCTCGGTCCGTTCGACCTCGAGCGCACCCGGGCGTTCGTCGGCCGCTGGGGCCCGATCACCCGGCACACGCCGTCTCCCGACGAGCCCCTGCGCCTCACCGCCCCGCTCGACGGCGACCAGCGCCCTGCGGCCTTCGCGCTGCGCCAGGCCGAGCCCGACGGGCCGGTGGAGGTCGAGATCGCCGGGGCCGAGGGCGCCGAGGACTTGGCCCTCGCCCAGGTCGCCCGCGTGCTCTCGCTCGACCACGACGCCCGGGACTACCCCGACGTGGGCCGCCGCGACCCGGTGATCGGCCGCCTGATGGCCGAGCACCCCGGCCTGCGCCCGACGCTCTTCGGCACGCCCTACGAGGCCGCCGCCTGGGGTGTCGTCTCGGCGCGGATCAGCGAGCGCCAGGCCGGGCTGCTCTTCCGCCGCCTCGCGGTCGCCCACGGCGAGACGCTGACCGTCGCGGGCGCCGAGGTCGCGGCGTTCCCGCGCCCCGAGGCCCTGCGCGAACTGGGCGAGCTCCCCGGGCTCGGCGCGGAGAAGGTGCGCCGCCTGCACGGCGTCGCCGAGGCCGCACTGGCCGGGGAGCTCGAGGTCGAGCGCCTGCGCGCGCTCGGATCCGACGGCGCCCGCGCCGCGCTGCAGCGCCTCCGCGGGATCGGCGCGTTCTACGCCTCGCTGATCTGGCTGCGCTCCTGCGGCGTGGTCGACGAGTGGCCCGACGGCGAGCCCCGCTGCCGCGCCGCGCTCGCCCGCCGCCACGGCCGCCACCCCGACGACCCGCTCGACGACCTCGTCGACGGGCTCCGCCCCTACCGCACCTGGGTCGCGCTGCTGCTGCGCGTCGCCGGCTGACACCCACCCCGAGAAGGAGACACACCATGACCGCGCCCGACCCCCGCCCCCTGCTCACCCGCGCGCTCGACCAGGTCGCCGAGCTCGTCGCGACCACCCCGCCCGACGCCGTCGAGCGCCCGACGCCCTGCGACGGCTGGGACGTCCGCACGTTGCTCGACCACCTCGTCGGCGTGCACCGCCGCATCGCGCACGTCGGCGCCGGTGGCCACTTCGCGGACGTCCCGTCCGACCCGGAGGTCGCGCCGGGCACCCACGTCGCCGAGCTCGCCGCGGCCCGCGCGGACATCGACCGGGTATGGATCCAGGACGAGGCGGTCCTCGACCGCGTGCTCACCGTGCCCTGGGGCACCATGCCGGGCCGGTTCGTCGGCTTCGGCTACGTCCAGGAGCTCACCGTGCACGCCTGGGACCTCGGCGCGGCCACCGGCCGCCTCGAGGGTCTCGACGACGAGCTCGCCCTGGGCGTCGAGGACAACGCCCGCCGCGTGCTGCCGGCCGAGCCCCGGGGCGGGCCGATCCCTTTCGGTCCGCCGGTCGAGGTCGCCGCCGACGCGCCGCCCTACGCGCGCCTGGTGGGCTGGCTGGGCCGCGATCCCCGAGGAGCATTTGTCTGATAGCCGGACAATCCGGATTCTCGCCCGGCGTGAGGTCCCCGTGAGCCCGACCATCGCTCGATGGCGGTCTCGACAGGGGCAACGGAGCCGACGAGCCCGGCCGGCGCGATCCTCGAGCGGCTGCCCCTCGCGGGGTGGCACCGCCGCCTGGTCGTGCTGGTCGGGATCGGCTCGTTCTTCGATCTGTACGAGGTGTTCCTCGGCGGGGTGCTGGCCCCGATCCTCGCCAAGGAGTTCTCGCTGGGGTCCGCGGGCAAGGCCGCGGTCGTCGCCAGCGGGTTCCTCGGGATGTTCGTCGGCGCGAACGTGCTGTCGGTGCTCGCCGACCGCATCGGGCGCCGGCGGGTGTTCCTGCTCAACCTGCTGACGTACTCGCTGTTCTCGCTGGCCGCGGCGTTCTCGCCCGACATCGGGTGGTTCCTCGTCCTGCGCTTCCTCGCCGGGATCGGGCTGGGCGCGGAGCTGGTGCTCGTCGACACCTACCTCGCCGAGTTCCTGCCCGCCCACGCCCGCGGGCGGTACACGGCGTGGGCGTACACGGTCGGCTTCCTCGGCGTCCCGGTGGCCGCGCTGCTCGGCGGCAAGCTCGTCGCCTCGGCGCAGATCCTCGGGATCGACGGGTGGCGCTGGCTGCTCATCGCCGGCGGGCTCGGCGCGGTGTTCGTGCTGGTTCTGCGCCGGGTGCTCCCGGAGTCGCCGCGCTGGCTGGAGTCGCAGGGACGCGACGACGAGGCGGTGGAGGTCGCCCGGACGATCGCCGCGAAGGTCGGGCGGCCGGTCTCCCCCGAGGAGGTCCCGCGCGCCGGACCGGCCGAGCCCGAGAAGCGCTCGACCGTCGACGTCCTGCGCACGGCGCTGACCGGCACCTACCGCCAGCGGATGATCATGCTGCTGATCTTCCAGGTGCTCCAGACCATCGCCTACTACGGCTTCGGCACGCTCGCCCCGCTCGTGCTGGTCAGCAAGGGCTTCGAGGTCACCGAGTCGCTGGGCTACGCCGCGCTGACCTTCTTCGGCTACCCGATCGGCTCGCTGATCTCGGTGCCGCTGGTGGAGCGCTTCGAGCGCAAGTGGCTGATCGTCGGCTCGGCGATCGCCATCGCCGTGCTCGGCATCGTCTTCGCCGCGGCGTCGGCGGTGTGGCTGATCGTGCTGGCCGGCTTCCTGCTGACCTCGGCGAGCAACATCTTCTCGAACGCGTTCCACATCTACCAGGCGGAGATCTTCCCGACCTCGATCCGCTCGACGGCGAGCGGCGTGGCCTACTCGCTCTCGCGGGCGACGTCGGTGGTCATGCCGTTCGTCGCCGTGCCCCTGCTGGCCACGGCGGGCCCGGTCGCCGTGTTCGGCGGCGCGGCGTTCATGATCCTGCTGCTCTGCCTCGACGTCGGCATCCTCGGCCCGCGCAGCACCGGGCTCACGCTCGAGGCCGTGGACTGACCCTTCACGTCACCCCCCGATTCGTTCCGAGCACGTATTATCCGAGGAGCGGGGAGTGACCCGAGGGTCACCGGGGGCGCGACGGACGGGGTGGACGCGGTGACGAGAGCGGCAGACACGAGAGCGGTGGCGAGCAAGGACACCAGCCGGCGCCGCGTGCGCCTCGACCCCCCGGCCGACCTGGTCGCCGCGCCCGGCTACGGCGCCCGGCGGCTCTACCAGGCCTACCTCGCCGCGTGGAGCCGGCACGTCGACTCGGTGCTCACCGGCCCGCAGTTCGCGGTGCTCTCCGCCGTGCGCGCCTACCCGGACGCCGACCAGACGTCGCTGGCCAGCGCGGTCGCCCTGGACACCTCGACGATGGCCGACGTCTGCCGGCGCATGGAGCGGCGCGGGCTGATCGCGCGCCACGAGGCCCCGCACGACGCGCGGGCGAAGGTCCTGACCCTCACCGACGAGGGCGCCGAGGCGCTCGCGGAGACCAACCGGCGCGCCCGCGCGCTCGACGAGGCCCTGCTCGCCGGCTGCCCGCCCGAGCAGCGCCCGCACCTGGCGTCGCTGTTCAACGACCTCGGGCAGCAGTGGGAGCAGGTCGCCGAGCGCGCCGAGCTCTGATCGCACAGGGAGCAACGACCGTCGGCTGCGGGCCCTCCTCCGTAGCCTGAACGGAGCATGCGCCCGCCTGCGATCTGTTACGGCCGTGTCTCGGGACACGTCAACCTATTGCGTCCTCGGATAGTACGTGCTCGGATTGAACGCAGCCGAACGCGAGCACCACACCGGGAGGGCGGCCAGATGGCGAGCCAGTCGTTCGAGGTCACCATCGTCGGAGGAGGGCTGGGCGGTCTCTGCGCCGCGCTGTCGCTCCGCCAGCGCGGCACGCGCGTCACCGTCGTCGAGGCCGCGCCCGAGCTCGGCGAGATCGGCGCCGGCATCCAGACCGCGCCGAACGCCAGCCGCATCCTCATCGGGCTCGGGCTGCGCGCCCAGCTCGAGGCGATCCGCACGCAGCCCGAGGACCAGGTCCGGCGCCGCTGGGCCGACGGCAGCATCATCGCCCAGCTCCCCCTCGGGCAGCGGGTGATCGACCAGTACGGCGCCCCGTACTGGCACTACCACCGCGCCGACCTGCACCGCGTCCTGCTCGACGCGTGCGCCGACCCCGAGGGCCCCGGCCCGGTCGTCGCCCTGCACACCGGCGCCAAGGTCGTCGAGCTCGACCGCACCGACCCGACGCGTCCCGTCGCGGTCGCCGAGGACGGCCGCCGCTTCGCCGGCGACGTGCTGATCGGCGCCGACGGCATCCGCTCCGCGGTCCGCGACCTCGCGGGCTTCGAGGACTCCCTGGTCTTCTCGGGCGAGATGGCCTACCGCGCGCTCATCCCCGGCGAGCTCGTCGCCGCGGACCCGGCGACCCGCTTCCTCATGGACCGCTACCACTCGACCATCTGGTACGGCCCGGACAAGCACCTCGTGCACTACGTCATCCGCGGCGGCCAGTACCTCAACGTCGTCGCGATCGTCCCGTGCTCGGACACCATCGAGCGCGACTGGAGCGGCCCCGCGACCCCCGACCAGCTCGCCGCGGACTTCGCCGACTGGGACGACCGCGTGCCGACCGTGCTCTCCAAGGCCAAGCCCGAGGACGTCTCGCTCTGGGCGATGTACCGCCGCCGCCGCGACCCGGTGTGGGTCGACGGCCGGGTCGCGCTGCTCGGCGACGCCTGCCACGCCATGCTCCCCTACCAGGCCCAGGGCGCCTCGCAGTCGATGGAGGACGCCGCGGTGCTCGCCGAGGAGCTGGGCCGGGTGACGCGCGACGACATCGACGGCGCCCTCGTGCGCTACGTCGACCGCCGGGCCAAGCACGCCGGCATGGTCCAGGACGCCTCGCTGCAGAACATGGCGTTCTACCACCTGCCCGACGGCCCCGAGCAGCGCGAGCGCGACGACAAGCTGCGCCGTTTCGACGGCGAGTCGGACGTCTCCTACGACTGGCTGTGGAACGGCAGCCCGCTGCACGACCACGACACCGAGTCCATCCACTACCAGTTCGCCCGCTGACGCGCGGACCGACGAGAACCCCCACCACCCGCGACGGGAGCGAACACATGCGCACCGGAGACCAGATCGTCCAGGACCTTCCCTGGCGCTGGGGCGTCCAAGGCAAGATTTTCCTCATCGGCGGCCTCGGCTACATGTTCGACGCCTGGGACGTCGCCCTCAACGGGTTCCTCACCCCGCTGATCGGCACCGAGTTCGGGCTCTCGCCGGCCCAGCGCGGCCTCGTCGCCACCGCCAACCTCATCGGCATGGCCGTCGGCGCCGTCGCCTGGGGCACGGTCGCCGACCGGATCGGGCGCAAGAAGGCCTTCAGCATCACCCTGCTGGTCTTCGCGCTGTTCTCGGTGTTCGGGGCGTTCTCGCCGAACATCGAGGTCTTCCTGCTGCTGCGCTTCCTCGCCGGCGTCGGCCTCGGCGGCTGTATCCCGGTCGACTACGCGATCGTCAGCGAGTTCTCGCCGAAGAAGCAGCGCGGCCGCGTGCTCGCCGCGATGGACGGCTGGTGGCCGATCGGCGCCACGCTCGCCGGCGTCTCGGCGACGCTGCTCGTGCCCGTCGAGGGCAACTGGCGCTGGATGCTCGTGCTGATGATCCTGCCGGCGCTCCTGCTGTTCTGGATCCGCCGCGGGGTGCCCGAGTCGCCGCTCTACCTCTCCCGCATGGGCCGCGAGACCGAGGCCCGCGCCGTCATCGACGACATGGTCACCCGCACCGGCGCCGCCCCGGAGCCCTACGTCATCCCCGAGCCGGTCGTCGAGGACAAGCGCGGCGGGGCGTGGGCCGCGGCCGTCGACCAGCTGCGCCGCGTCTGGGCCTTCAACCCGAAGATCACCGCCGTCGCCTGGTCGCTGTTCATCGCCGTGATGCTCGTGTACTACGCCGCCCTGAGCTGGATGCCCTCGATCCTCAAGGCCCAGGGCTTCGGCGAGATCGCGGCCTTCGCCTCGACCACGCTGATGAACGCGCTCGGCATCGTCGGTGTCGCCATCTCGGTGCTCGTCGTCGACCGCTACGGCCGCAAGCGCGTCATCGCGATCGCCGGTCCGGTCGCCGCGGCGACCCTGGTCCTGTTCTCGCTGCTGCTGGGCACGCCGACCCTCGCGATCGTCGCCATCGGGGCCTTCGGCCTCTTCGCGCTGATCGTCATCCCGGTCATGTACGCCTACGTCTCGGAGCTCTACCCGACCGAGCTGCGCGCCTCGGGCTTCGGCTGGGCGTCGTCGTCGAGCCGCGCGATCACCGGCTTCGCCCCGCTGCTGTTCGGCAGCGTGCTCTGGCCGGTGCTGGGCCTGCCCCTGACCTTCACCCTGCTCGGCGTGCTGGTCGTCGGCGCGGTGGTCTTCATGTGGGTCGGCGCGCCGGAGACCGCGGGCCGCGAGCTCGACCGGATCACCACCGACGTGCCGGACAGCCCGGCCGTCGAGTCCACCGGCACCGAGCGCACCACGGCCTGACCGCACCACCCGTTCCGAGCGAAGGGCACCTTCGGTCAGCCAGACCGGCCGCGGGTGCCCTTCGCCGGATCCTCGAGCCGCTCCCGAGAGGAGGCGCGGGGCCCATGAAGCCCGCCGCGTTCACCTACCACCGCGCGCACGACGTCGCCGACGCCGTCGCGCTGCTCACCGACCTCGCCGCGGCGGGCGAGGACCCCAAGGTCATCGCGGGCGGGCAGAGCCTCATGCCGATGATGAACTTCCGGCTCGCCCGGCCGACCGCGCTCGTCGACCTCGGCCCGCTGCGCCGGGTGCCGTCGATGACGGCGATCGACGTGTCCGACGGGGTGCTGACGCTCGGCGCCCTGGTCACCCACCACGCCGTGGAGACCGCGGCGCTCCCCCGCGAGTGGGCGGTGCTCTCGCGCGCCATGCGCTGGGTCGGGCACCTGCCGATCCGCAGCCGCGGCACGGTCGCCGGCAGCCTCGTGCACGGCGACGCGACCGCCGAGTGGTGCCTGCTCGCCCTGCTCCTCGACGCCGTCGTCGTTGCCGAGGGCCCGTCCGGGCGCCGCGAGATCCCCGCCGACGAGCTGTTCCACGGCTTCTACGCCACCGCCGTCGACCCGGACGAGGTCGTCGTCGAGGTCCGCTTCACCCGGCCCGCGCCGCACGCCGCGCTGTGCGAGTTCGCCCGCCGCCACGGGGACTTCGCGATCGTCGACGCGGCCGTCGCGCTCGACCTGTCCGACAGCGACTCCACCATCGTCACCGGCGGGCGCGTCGTCCTCGGCGGCGTCGCGCCGGCCCCGGTCCGGGTGCCCGAGGCCGAGGATGCACTGCACGGCGAGGCCGGGGACACGCTGTGGACCGCGGTCGCCGAGGCGGCCGCCGCGGCGATCGATCCCCCGGAGGACGAGGGCACCACCGCCGCCTACCGCCGGCGTCTGACGCGCACGCTCGTGGCGGACGCCTGTCGGGAGGCTGCGCGATGACGGCCACGGACCTGCCGACCGAGGTCACGGCCTCCGAGCCCCACTTCGAGAGCCGCAGGGGCCGCTGGGTCGGCGCCTCGATCCCCCGCCACGAGGACCCGCGCCTGCTCACCGGGCGCGGACGCTTCGTCGACGACATCGCCCTGCCCGGGATGCTGCACGCGGGCTTCGTGCGCGCGACCGTCGCGCACGCGCACGTCACCGCGATCGACCTGACCGCCACCCGCGCGGTCAGCGGGGTCATCGCCGCCTACGACGCGCGCGACCTGGCGCTCGGCGACATCGTCGCCCTGCTCGACCGGCCCGCCGAGGAGTTCACGCCGACGGCGATGCCGATCCTCGCCAAGGACAAGGTCCGGTTCGTCGGCGAGCCGCTGGCGATTGTCCTCGCGCGCGACCCGTACGCCGTCGAGGACGGCATCGAGGCCGCGGTGGTGGAGCACGAGTCGCTCGCCGTGGTGGTCGACGAGGAGAGCGGCTTCGCGGCCGACGCCCCGCTGGTCCACGACGAGGCGGCCGGCAACGTGCTGCTCGACGTGTCGATGTTCGACACGCCAGGTGTGGACGAGGCCTTCGAGGACGCGGACGTCACCGTCGAGGTCACCACCCGCAGCGGCCGGCAGAACGCGCTCCCGCTCGAGACCCGCGGCGTCGTCGCGTCGTGGGACGCCCGCGACGACCAGCTGCTCGTGCAGACGTGCACCCAGGTCCCCCACCAGGTCCGCACGCTCGTCGCCCGCTGCCTGGACGTCCCCGAGCGCACGATCCGCGTGACCGTCCCGGACATGGGCGGCGGCTTCGGGCAGAAGTGCGTGGTCGGGCGCGAGGAGGTCGCCGTGGCGGCCGTGGCGCACCGGCTGCACCGTCCCGTGAAGTGGATCGAGGACCGGCGCGAGGCCCTGACCGCCGGGTTCCTGGCCCGCGAGCAGACCTACCGCACGCGCGCGGCGTTCGACGCCGACGGCCACATCGCCGCGCTCGACGTCGACGTCGTCTGCGACATGGGCGCCTACTCCTGCTACCCCTTCACCGCGGGCATCGAGCCGCTGATGGCGTCCGCGGAGATGCCGAGCGTCTACCGCGTGCCCGCCTACCGGGTGCGCGGCCGGGCGCTGACCAGCAACAAGGCCCCGACCGCCCCGTACCGCGGGGTCAGCCGCCCGCAGTACGTGATGGCGATCGAGCGGGTCATGGAGCGCGCCGCCCGCGAGCTGGGCCTGGACCCGGTCGAGGTGCGCCGGCGCAACGTCATCACCGAGTTCCCGTACACCGGCGTCAATGCCGTCACCTACGACCCCGGCACCTACCGGGAGTCGCTCGACCTCGCCGAGAAGACCATCCGCGACGAGGGCTGGTACGAGCTGCGCGACGCGGGTGAGCGGCACATCGGCATCGGCTTCTGCTGCTTCTCCGAGCGCACCGGCTACGGGTCGGAGGCGTTCGCCAAGCGGAAGATGACCGTGGTCCCGGGCTTCGACCTCTCCGAGATCCGGATGGACACCACCGGCGCGGTGGTCGTCACCAGCGGCACGATGAACCACGGCCAGTCGCACGAGACGACGTTCGCGCAGATCGTCGCCGACCGGCTCGGCATCGACGTCGCCCGCGTCAAGCTGCGCCAGGGCGACACCGAGCGCATCGCCTACGGGTGGGGCACGTTCGCGTCGCGGTCGGTGACGATCGGTGGCTCGGCCGTCGCGCTCGCCTCCGAGCGGCTCGGCGAGCTGCTGTGCCGGATCGCCGCGCACCTGCTCGAGACGCGCCCGGAGAACGTCGCGATGGACGGCGACGGCGGGGTCGTGCAGCTCGACGACCCGTCGCGGCGGCTGTCGTACGAGGAGATCGCCGACGTCGCCTACCTGCGCAGCCACCTGCTGCCCAAGGACGTCGAGCCGGCGCTCACCGCCACCGCCAGCTTCGACGTCCCCGGCGACGGGACGTTCTCGAACGCCACGCACGCCGTCGTGGTCGAGGCCGACCCGGGCACGGGCGCGATCCGCATCCTGCGCTACGCGTGCGTCGAGGACTGCGGCGTCGTGATCCACCCGAAGGTCGTGGACGGGCAGTGCCGCGGCGGGATCGCGCAGGGCATCGCGGGCGCGCTGTTCGAGGAGGTCACGTACGACGCGCACGGCGAGCCGTCGGCGGCATCGTTCATCGACTACCTGGTGCCGACCGCGACCGAGATCCCCGACGTGTCGATCGCGCACCTCGAGACGCCGTGCGCGTTCACCGAGAACGGGGCCAAGGGCGCCGGCGAGGGCGGGACGATCGGGGCGCCCGCCGCGGTGCTCAACGCCGTCAACGACGCGCTGCGCCGCACCGGCGTCGAGCTCGACACCACGCCGATCCACCCCCGGGTGGTGGCCGACGCCCTGGAGGAGCTGTGAACGATCCGCACCTGCTGTCGCTGACCGTCAACGGCACCGAGGAGGAGGTCGTCGTCGAGCCGCGGCGCACGCTCGCCGACGTCCTGCGCCACGACCTGCGCCTCACGGGCACCCACGTGGGCTGCGAGCACGGGGTGTGCGGGGCGTGCACCGTGCTCGTCGACGACGCCCCGGTGCGCGCCTGCCTCGTGTTCGCCGTGCAGGCCGAGGGCGCCGACGTGCGCACGGTGGAGTCGCTCGACGCGGGCGGGCAGCTCTCCGACCTGCAGCAGGCGTTCTCCGACCACCACGGCCTGCAGTGCGGCTTCTGCACGCCCGGCTTCCTCATGCTGGCCGAGGGCGTGCTCGCGGAGTCCCCCGACGCCGATCGCGAGGAGATCCGCGAGGCCCTCTCGGCGAACCTCTGCCGCTGCACCGGCTACCAGACCATCGTCGACGCGGTGCACGCGACGGCGTGCACCCGGCGTTCTCAGGAGGTCCCGTCGTGATCCTGGACAACCACCTCGCGGTGCCGGCCGCGCCGGACGCGGTGTTCGCGCTGCTCAACGACGTCGAGCGCGTCGCCGGCTGCCTGCCGGGCGCGACGCTCGAGGGCCGTGAGGGCGAGGCGTACCGGGGACGCGTGAAGGTCAAGGTCGGCCCGATCAGCGCCGCCTACGCGGGCACGCTGCGCTTCACCGAGGTCGTGCCGGACCAGCGCACGCTGCGCCTGTCGGCGCGCGCCTCGGACGCCCACGGCGCCGGCGACGCGGAGGCCGACGTCGTGCTCTCGGTCGCCGAGGCCGACGGCGGCTCGACCCTCGACCTGCACACCGACCTGCTCATCCGCGGCAAGATCGCGCAGTTCGGCAAGGGCGCGATCACGACGGTCTCGAGCCGCCTGCTCGACCAGTTCGCCCGCAACCTCGCCGGCGAGCTCTCGTCCGGCTCGGGTGGGTCGGGCACCTCCGGTGCGAGCGATGCGGCATCGCTGGCGTCTTTGACGCCAGATCGAGGGGAGCACGCCGATAGGGCCACATCCTCGGATCGCGACACGCCGAGCGGGGATTCCCTCGACGGGCTCGCCATGCTCCTGCCCCCGAACGCCGGCCGCTGGGCCGCACTCGCCGGCGCCGCCCTGGTCGGCGTCGTCCAGGGCTACCTGTGGGGCCGCCTGCGCGGCCAGAAGATGCTGATCGAGGAGCTGCGACACCGTGACCGCTGACGAGACCCTGCACGGCGCCGAGACCGCCGCCGTCTACGACCGCGCCGGCTTCGGCGCCACGGTCCCCCGCGGGCCGCGCCCGGCGCTGGTCGTCGTCGACCTCACGCGCGGGTTCACCGAGCCCGACTTCCCGCTGGGCGCCGACCTGACCGCGGAGGTCGCCGCCGCGGCCCGGCTCGTCGAGGTCGCCCACGACCGCGACGTCCCGGTGATCGCCACCGCCGTCTCGTTCACCGCCGCGGAGGCCGACGGGGACGCCGTCGCCTGGCTGCGCAAGGCCCCGGGCGTGCGCGCGCTGCGGGAGGGCAGCGACGCCGTCGCCCTCGACGCGCGCCTCGGCCTGGCCCCCGACGACCACCTGATCCTCAAGAAGGGCGCCTCGGCGTTCCACGGGTCGTCGCTCGCCGCGCTCCTCACGGGCCTGCACGTCGACACCGCGGTGATCTGCGGCGCCACGACGTCCGGCTGCGTGCGCGCCACCGCCGTCGACGCGGTGCAGTGCGGCTTCGACACCCTCGTCGTCGCCGACGCCTGCGGCGACCGCGCCCGCGGCCCGCACGACGCCGCGCTCTACGACCTCCAGGCCAAGTACGCCGACGTCGTCGCCCTCGACGACGCCGTGAACTACCTCGACGACCCCTTCCGGAAGGCCGATCGGTGACCGAACCCGCCACACAGCGCGTCCTGACCCAGCCCGCGCTCGCCGACCTCGCCGAGACCGCGGCGGTGAGCCGCTGGGTGCGTTCCGGCGAGGTGCGCCTGCACGTCCTCGACCACGGCCCCGTCGACGGCGTGCCACTGCTGATCGTCCCGGGGATCACGAGCCCGGCGATCGCCATGGACTTCGTCGCCCGCGAGCTCACCGACCTCGTCCGCCCGCTGGTCCTCGACGTCCGCGGGCGCGGGTTCTCCGACAGCGGGGACGCCTGGGACCTCGACACCTACGCCGCCGACGTCGCCGCGGTGATCGACGGGCTCGGCCTCGAGCGCCCGCTCGTGCTCGGGCACTCGATGGGCGCGCGGATCACCGCCGTCGCCGCCACCCGCCTCGACCTGCGCGGCACCGTGCTCGTCGACCCGCCGATGAGCGGCCCCGGCCGCGGCCCCTACCCCACGACGCTCGACGCGTTCCTCGGGCAGCTCGACCAGGCGCGCCGGGGCACCGACGCCGACGAGGTCGCCGCGTCCTGGCCCCGCTGGCCCCGCCGCGAGCAGGAGCTCCGCGCCCACTGGATGAGCTCGATCTCGCGCGACGCGGTCATCGCGACCCACGCGGGCTTCGAGTCCGAGGACTTCTTCGCGACCTGGCCCTCGGTCCCCGCCCCGACCGTGCTCGTCCACGGCGGCGACAGCCCCGTCGTCACCGCCGCCGGCGCGGAGGAGGCGGCGAAGGCCAACCCGGAGGCGACGGTCATCGAGGTCCCGGGCACCGGCCACATGGTCTTCTGGGACGACCCCGCGGCCGCGCTCGCCGCGACCCGCGAGACCCTGCGCGCGCTGCTCTGAGCCTACGAAGCACTCGGCGATGGCATGGCGTTGTTGATCCGACGCGTGAGACGGACGCCAACCCGAAGGGATCGAGCCACCCTGCCGCAAGCGACGGGTCCTCCGCCAGCAGACTTAGGCTGGCGGGCCGAGGTACTTGGTGGGGGTGTCCGAGGTATGCAAGCCGTACCGATCGTGATCAGCATCGTCGCTGTCGTCGTGAGCGCATTCTCCGCGTGGAACAGCGTGCGTCAGACCAGGCTCACCCAGAGGACCCGCTTCGGGCAGCTCATCGAGGAGATCTCGAAAGTTGATCGAGAGTTCGATCGACTGATGGACGAAAATGAAGAGATCATCAGTGAGTTCGATGAGATCAACTACCGGAACCGCAAGGAGGTCCTTTCCCGGCAGGCGCTGAGGCTTCGTCTGAACCATCGACAGTCCTGCAGCAGAGAGATGACGATACTGGCTGAGTGTCTCGACTACGTGCAAGATCACCCCCAAGCGGACCGCATGCATCGACGCTCGATCAAGGCTGCGAAGCGTGAAGGACCGGTTGCTGTATCCAGCGCCCGCTCGGCGTACGGCGTCTTCCTCTTTGCCGCAGGTAAGCGTGCGGAAGGCTCAACAGAGCTGCAGAGCGCCGTAGATGTCTTGCCGGAAGCGACATCGGACCAGCTGCGGCGACTGCGCGTCCGCACACTCGCACTACGCGCTCGCCAGCATTTCGACCACCGTCACGAACTGGACGTCGCCGACTCTGTGCTGAATGAGGTGGCGACGCTCGGCTCGGCCTACGTACTCGACTCGTACGCTCGGGAGTTCAACGCCGACATGGCCGATTACCGCGACCAGGCGCGGACGGCACGCAGGTCGCCCGACCCGCCCAGTCCGAAGCCGTCCCGTCGCCGTATTCCTCCGGCCACGATCGCTCAGCGTCGTCCTCGTCCATAGCGGTCAGCGCTCCCCTCCGGGCGCGACCGAGGAAGCCCGCCCGGAGGGGAGCCAGATCAAGCCGCTCGGGTCACGTCACCCGGGTCGGCGACTGAGCCCGAGAGCAGCGCGCCGGCGTCCGGCACACGGGTCTCGAGGCCCAGCGAGGACAGGATGCGGAACGTCGTCGCCGTCGCCGCGGAGAGCACCGGGAGGCCGACCTCGTCCTGCACGGCCTCGATCGACGGCAGCGACGGCATCTGCACGCACGCCGAGAGCACCAGGGCGTCGGCGTTCGACACGTCCAGCTTCTTGTAGTGCTCCCGCAGGTCGGCGGGGTCGAGCCGGGCGACCGCGAGGTTGTCGGGGACCTCGAGTGACAGGGAGTCGACGACCTCGACACCGGCGTCGACGATGTAGTCGACGACGGCCTGGGTCAGCGGCTTCATGTACGGGGTCACGATGGCGACCCGCTTCGCCCCCAGCGCCGCGATCCCCGAGAGCAGCGCGCCCGCCGACGAGACCACCGGCGCCGGCGAGCCCTCGGCCCGCAGCGCGCCGGTGATGTCGTCCTCGGCGGTGCAGTGGAAGCCGGGCCCCTGCGCCATGATCGCCACCAGGCAGGCGGTGGCGACGACGTCGGGGCGGGCGTCGGCGAGCTCGGTCGCCGCGCGGGTGGCCTGGGCGTTCATGGCCTTGAGCTGCTCGGGCGTCACGTGCTGCATGCGCGCCCGGGCGGCGTGGAACACGAACCGGTCGTCGGGGATCGCCTGCTCGCGCGCGGCGAGCATCCGCGGCAGCTCGGTCTCCATCGTGAGGTTGGAGCTCGGGACGATCATCCCGATGTGGTGATCGGTCATCGCTTCTCGACAGGCTTCATCTCGGGGATGGTCAGCTCACCCTTGTCCACGACGAGCTCGTCGTCCAGGAACAGGCTGTTGCCGCGCATCGGGATGTCGAAGTGGCACGGGGTGTCGTTCGGGCCGCCGAGCTCGTTGTTCGGGCCGATCGAGAACATGACGTTGCCGTAGAAGCTGCGCAGCTCCATGCCCATGCCGCCCGGGAACTGGGTCAGGCCGTGCCAGTGGGCGCGCTCGTCGAGACCCCAGCCGACGTGGGACATGCCGTAGCCGCGGGGGTCGTCGAAGCTCTTGATGTAGCTCGAGAGCAGCTCGGCGTCCAGGCTGAATCCACCGTTCTGGCTGCGGATGTCTTGGATGAAGCCCTGCTCGATGGTCAGCGTGACCGGCGTCTGCACGTAGGTGTTGAACGGCAGCAGCACGTCGCCCGGGGAGAGCACGATCTGCCCGTCGACGCCGTCGTCGGCGCCGCCGGTGAACACGAACGCGGCCGGCCAGTGGTCCCAGCGCCCGGGGGTGTCGGTGTAGCCGTACTCCGAGAGCGTCGGGTACACCCCGAGCCGGTAGGTGACGTCGGTGCCCGCGGGGCTGGTGATGCGCATCGACTGCGCCTTGGCCAGCAGGTCGGCGCCGTACTCGACGCGCTCGCGCAGCTCGGTGGTCGGCATCAGCCGGGCCAGCAGCTCGGGCGGCTCGACCGCGGTCAGGATGCGGGTGCCGGCGTCCTGGATCGCGAACTGCTCGGGGGAGAACAGCAGGAACGTGCAGTCGACGAGCATGTCGACCGACTTGAGCGCCTCCACGGCCAGCGGGATGTTCCCCAGCCCCGAGTCGCCCACCGCCCACGCGCCCGACGCGGACGCCGGCGGCGGCAGACGCAGGTGGAAGGTCGCCGCACCGAGCTGCTGGGCGGCCCACAGGAACGCGTCGGCGTACTCCCCGCGGTCCGCGCCCCGGGTCAGCACGGCGACGGTCTCGCCCTCGTGCACCCCGGAGAGCTTCAGCTGCTGCAAGCAGATGTCGTTGAACAGGTTCTGGTCCATCGGTCGACCACCTCCAGGCTAAATCCGAGCACGTACTATCCGAGCACGCAAGGTCTGCAACGCAATCGTCATCGCTGGTCGGCCGGACGGCGCAGCCGCCGGGGCCTCCTCGGGCAGGGCCTACAGTGCCCGGGTGGCTCCGGAGGACGAACGCATCGCCCTGTTCCTCGACTACGAGAACCTCGCGATCGGGGCCCGCGACGGGCTCGGCGTCAGCCCGTTCGACTTCGGGCCGGTCGCCGACGCGCTGGCCGAGCGGGGCCGGGTGGTGACGCGGCGGGCCTACGGCGACTGGTCGGCGTTCGACGAGGACCGCCGCCTGCTGGCCCGCGCGCAGGTCGAGCTGATCGAGATTCCGCAGCGGATCGGCGGGTCCCGCAAGAACGCCGCCGACATCAAGATGGCCGTCGACGCCATCGAGCTGGCCTACGAGCGCGGGTTCGTGACGACGTTCGCCATCGGCACCGGCGACTCCGACTTCACCCCGCTGATGCACAAGCTGCGCGAGATGGACAAGCGCGTCATCGGCATCGGCGTGCAGTCGTCGACCTCGGCGCTCCTGCCCGCGGCGTGCGACGAGTTCCTCTTCTACGACCGCCTCCCCGGCGTCGAGGGACGGCCCGTCCCCGCCCGGCCGGCGCGGCACCGATCGGCGGCGCCCGTCGTCCAGCCCGCCCCGGAGCCCGAACCGGAAACCCACGACTCCCCGGACACCTCCGACCCCTCCGACCCCGACCTCGCCGCCGTCGTCACGAGCACGCTCGCCGGCCTCGCACGCGCCACCGACGGCCCCGTGCGCGCCTCCACCCTCAAGCGCGCGATCCTGCGCAAGGACCCGACCTTCGACGAGGGCGACCAGGGGTTCCGCGGGTTCGGCGAGCTCCTGCGCCACCTCGAGAACCGGGGTGTCCTCGCCCTCGCGCCTGGCACGGCGGCGGGCGACCCGGAGGTCGCGTTCCCCGAGGGCGCGTCGGCCGAGGACGAGGCGTTCGCCCTGCTGGCGGGCACCGTGCGGGAGCTGGGCACACCCCAGCTCTCGGGGCTGAAGGACCAGATCCGCAAGCGCGAGCCCGGGTTCTCGGAGAAGCGCTACGGGTTCTCGAACTTCCTGTCCTTCGCCCGCGCCGCCCGCGCCCGCGACCTCGTGACGATGGAGTGGGACGAGCGCCTCGGCGACTACCAGCTGCGCGCGACGTGAGCCTGCGTGCGCGGGATCCCGCGCTGCGCCCGGGACCGGCGCTGGTCGTCCTGCTCGTCCTCGCGGTGCTCGTCGTCGCGCTCGCGGGCCCGCAGATCCTCGCGGTGGCGGGCGGCGGCGAGGAGGGCAGGCTCGGCACGTTCTCGACGGTGTTCCTGTCGGTCGTGCTGCAGGCGCTGCCGTTCCTGGCGCTCGGGGTCGCGCTCGCGGGGGCCGTGACGGCGTTCGTCCCCGACCGGGTGCTGCACCGCGCGCTGCCGCGCCGCGCGCTGTTCGGGGTGCCGGTGGCGACGGCGTCGGGCGCGTTGGTGCCCGGCTGCGAGTGCGGGTCGGTGCCGTTCGCCGGGCGGTTGATGGGGCGCGGGGTGGCGCCGTCGTCGGCGCTCGCGTTCATGCTGGCCTCGCCCGCGATCAACCCGGTGGTCGTCGTGGCCACGGCCGTGGCGTTCCCGGGCCGCCCGATGATGGTGGTGGCGCGGGTCGTGGCGTCGTCGGCGCTGGCGATCGTCGTGGGGTGGGTGTGGTCGCGGGTGGGGGTGCCGGCCGCCGCGTCGGCCGACCAGCACGTGGAGCACCCGGGCCGTCGCGCCGCCGTCCTCGCCGAGGTCGTCACCGCCGACCTGCTCGCGAGCGCGGGCTTCCTCGTGCTCGGGGCGGCGTGCGTCGCGCTGCTGCAGGTCACGGTGCCGCCGACGTGGTCGGCCGCGGTGGCGGGCGTGCCGGTGCTGTCGGTGGTCGTGCTCGGGCTGCTCGCGGTGCTGGTGGCGGTGTGCTCGGAGGCCGACGCGTTCGTCGCGGCCGGGCTCGCCGGGTTCAGCGCGACCGCGCAGCTCGCGTTCATGGTCGTCGGACCCGCGCTGGACGTGAAGCTCGCCGCCCTGCACGTCGGCATCTTCGGCGCGCGCTTCGCCGCCCGGCTGGCGGCGCTCGTGCTCGCGGTGGCGCTCGCGGTCAGCCTGCTCGTCGGGGCGGTGCTGCTGTGAGCTCGCGGGCGCTCGGCGGCGTGCTGCTCGTGCTGCTCGGCGGGGTGGTCCTGCGGGTCACGGTGACCGGGGAGTTCCTGGACTACGTGCGCGCGGGCCTGCGGGTGCCGCTGCTCGCGGTCGGGGTGGTGCTGGTCGTCGTCGGGGTCGTGGCGGTCGGGCGCGGGTGGGGGCGGCCCAGCGAGGAGGCACCGGTCGCCTCGGCGCGGATGCACACGCACGGCCCGGCGGCGGTGAGCCGCGCGGAGATCGCCGAGGCCCGCCGCGGCGAGGGCCACGACCACTCCCGCACCCCGGGGGTGGCGTGGCTGCTGCTCGCGCCGGTGCTGCTCGTGCTGCTCGCGCCGCCGCCGGCGCTCGGGGCCTTCGCGGCGGCGCGCGGCGACGGCGCGATCCCGGAGCCGCCGAGCGAGACACGCTTCGCGCCGCTGGCCGGCGGCCCGGCCGTGCCGCTCGCCGTCCACGACTACGCGTGGCGGGCCGCCTGGGACGACGGGCGGACGCTGGCGGGCCGCGACGTGGTCCTCACGGGTTTCGTGACCCCGGCGCCGGACGGCGGCTGGTCGGTGACGCGCACCGTCATGACCTGCTGCGCGGCCGACGCCCGCAGCTACCCGGTACAGGTCGTCGGCGACCCCCGCCCGCGCGTGCCGAACACATGGGTGCAGGTGACCGGCCACTTCGTCCCCGCGTCGGCGGAGCACCACGCCGCCGTCGTCGCGACCGCCGTCGCCCCGGTCGCCGCGCCGGCGCAGCCGTACGAGTAGCGAGGGGCCTGCGGCCCACGTGAGGGATATGGGTCGCCCTGGCGACCCATATCCCTCACGTGGCCGAAGGCCCTCCGCGGTGCTGGCGGCGGCTCCCGCCGTGCCAGTCCTCGGTGATGCCGACCTGGTCGGTCGAGACGCCGAACGACGGCAGCTGGGGCTGCTCGCGCAGGCTGCGCTTGAGCTCGGCGAACCCCGGGAACCGGGCGAGGCCGACGGCGTGGTCCCACAGCTCGCCGGCCTGCTCCTCGGTGGGCATCCGGCTGATCACCGGGCCGAAGAACGCGAGGCCGTCGGGCGGGTCGACCTGGATGATCGGGGTGCCGACGTCCTTGCCGGTCAGCGCGAGGGCCTCGTCGGTCTCGCGCTGGATCACCTCGTCCCAGGCCGTGTCGTCGGCCGCTGCGGCGAGCGACGTCGGCAGGTCCGCCGAGGTGAGCACGCTCCCCAGGAACGCGTCGGTGCCCAGGGCCTCGCGTGCCGACGGTGTGTCGGGCATCGGCGCCTGCTCGAAGACGGCGAGCCCGAACGCCTCGTGCAGGCGGTCGAGCGCCTCCGGGCCGTGCTCCTGACGCGTCCGCGCCGCGACGCGCAGGCCCCGCAGCCCGGACGTGTGCCCCGCCTCGTACTCGGGCGGGAACTGCGCGTCGTAGTCGACGTGCGCGTTGACGAGCCGCAGCGAGATGAACCGCCACTCGATCGCGAGGTCCCGCTGCCGCGCGACCACCCGCAACCACTTGCCCGTCATCCAGCAGAACGGGCAGATCGGATCGAACCAGAGTCGGACGTCCACACCCGCGAGCCTAGGCTCCTCAAGTGCGTGATCTTCTGAGCGATCGCTCAGAAGATCACGCACATGGGATCGGTCAGCGCTTCGCCCAGGAGCAGGTCCCACTGAAGCGGATGTACTTGTCGCTCGACTTGACACTCACCGAGCTCGGACCGTCGGCGTTGCCGTTGGCCAGGATCGAGTCGAACTCGCCGTCGTTGGACCGAAGCCGCTCCCAATAGCACCAGTCGGACCCGCTGGTCCGGTACGTGCCCGGCTGGATCTCCGTGCCGACCTCGTACGTCCCCGAGCTGAACGAGGACCCGGCGGACGGCGTGGACGCGCTCGGCGCGCTCGAGGCGGGAGGTGCGGCCTGCACCGTCACGGTCGGACCCGGGACGGTGACCGTCGGACCCGGGACCGTGACGGTCGGACCCGGCACCGTCACCGTGCGGGTGGTGACCACCGGAGCCGGCTGCGCAACCGGTTGGGCCTGCACTGTCGAGTTGGAGTGACCCATGCCGAAGCCGAGGAAGTAGGCGAGGAAGAGCCCGGCGACGACGGCGAGGACGCGCCCCGCCCTTCGCGGCTTCTTCGGTTCCGGGGCGGGCTGGGCGAGCGGCGAGGACTGGTCGAGACGTGAGGTCACATCGACTCCGTCGGTCAGGGTTGCCCTCAGGGCAACCGCGCTTGCGTGGTTCGCAACCGACGGATCGACTGGATCACACTTCGTGTTAGGAGATCCGGTTCGTCTTCACTCCGACGAGTGAAGGAAGGTGAGGGCGGCCCGGCGACGACGGAGTGCGAACCACGCGGCGCCGGGCCACCGACGACATCGTTGCAGGCCACGGCGGCGCGTCGACGTGGAGTATCGGTATCACGGCGAGTAGCCGACGCGATCAACCCTTCGCGACGCGCGCGGCCAGCGTGTCCCGACCCGGCCCCTCGAGGTCCTCGAGCGCCTCGGCGCGCCCCGCCGCGGCCATGAGCAGGGACTCGCCGGGACCGGTGACCTCGGCGCCCGACCCGTGGCTCCAGTCGAGGTCGGTGGCCTGCAGGCGCAGGCCGCGCACGCGCGGGCCCGCGTGGATCGGCGGGGCGACGACCGCGAAGTCGAGGATCACCTTCAGCCGCTCGGGCGGGATCGTGCGCGGCATGCCCAGCGGGCGGCGGATGTCCTGCTGGTGGATCGCGCCGTCGGTGAGCGCGATCCGGTAGCCGAACCGCGCGGTGAACCCCTCCGGGGTCCGGTAGCGGCGCACGAGGTCGACGAGCCCCCACGGGTCGAGCTCGTGCAGGGCGTCGACGGCCTTCTGGTTGGCGCGGTCCGGCGACATGCCCGAGAGCAGGAGGGTGCGCACGAACCCGGTCATGCCCTGGACGTCGTAGCTGATGACGTGGGCGACGAGGTCGCGCACGTTCCACTTCGTGCACAGCGTCGGGGCGTCCCACTGCGCCGGGGTGAGGGTCGCGAGGAAGTCGGCGAGCTCGGCGCGCTCCTCGCGCGCCAGCGCCAGGGCGTCGGCCATGCCGCATCGTCACCCGTGGCCGCCGGGCGCGGAACCACCGACACGGTGTCCCGGGCCCGCTAGCGTCATCACCGTGCGCCACGACAGCACCGCCGACATCCCCGCACCCGTCGACGAGGTCTGGGCGGTGCTGATCGACGTCGAGCGCTGGCCCGACTGGACGCCGACGATGCGCCGGGTCGAGATCCTCGACGGCCGCGAGCTCGCGCCCGGCACCCGCGTGCGCATCTCCCAGCCCCGCCTGCCGACGCTGGTGTGGACCGTCGACGAGGTCCGGCCCGGCGAGGCGTTCTCCTGGGTCAGCGGGCCCTCGGCGGGGCGCACGCGGGCCACCCACGAGCTCACGGTGCTGCCCGACGGCGGCACGCGGATCGCGCTGGGGCTCGACCAGCGCGGCCTGTCCGCGGTGTTCGGCGCGCTGACCACCGGGCTGACGAAGAGCTACCTGCGCACCGAGGCCGAGTCGCTGCGCCGGTACTGCTCAGGCTCGTGAATCAGCCCAGCGAGTCCTGCAGCCGCCGCATCCCGGCCAGCCAGCGCTCGTAGTCCTCGCCCTTGCGGCGGAAGAACGTGAGCACCTCGGGGTGCGGCAGGATGAGGAACTCCTCGCGCCCGATGCCCTCGAGGACGGCCGCGGCGACGACCTCGGGGGTGAGCACCTCGCCGGCGGCGCGCACCGTGTCCGTGGCGAGCGAGCTCATCGCACCCTCGAGCATCGGCGTCGCGACGCCCATCGGGCACAGCGTGCTGACCCGGACGCCGCGCGCGCCGTAGGTCACCGACAGCCACTCGGCGAACGCGACCGCCGCGTGCTTGCTCACCGCGTACGGCGCCGACCCGATCTGCGTGAGCAGGCCGGCCGCCGACGCCGTCGCGACGAAGTAGCCCTCGCCGTGCTCCAGCCAGCCGGGCAGCAGGAGCTTCGCGGCGGTGATGTGGGCGCGCAGGTTGACGTCGAGGACGGTGTCCCAGAGGTCGTCCGGCGTCTCCATCGGGTCGGTGCCCGCGGCGATGCCGGCGTTGGCGAACCACAGGTCGACCGGCCCCACCTCGGCGAGCAGGGCGGCGGTCGCCTCGGGGTCGGTGACGTCGAGGGGGCGGACGACGTCGGCGTCGACGCCGTCGAGCGCTCCCTCGCGGTCGGTGGCCACCACGCGCGCCCCGGCGTCGGTCAGCGCCGTCACCAGCGCGCGCCCGATGCCGCCGCCGGCGCCGGTGACGACGGCGACGCGGTCCTGGAGCTCCACTCGTCAGACCCGCTCGATGATCGTCGCGTTGGACTGGCCGCCGCCCTCGCACATGGTCTGCAGGCCGCGGGTGCCGCCGGTGCGCCGGAGCTCGTGGACGAGCTTGGTCGCGAGGATCGCGCCGGTGGCCCCGAGTGGGTGGCCGGTGGCGATGGCGCCGCCGTTGACGTTGGTGCGCTCCAGCGACGCGCCGGTCTCCTGCGCCCACGCGAGCACGACGGGGGCGAAGGCCTCGTTGCACTCGAAGAGGTCGATGTCGTCGATCGTCAGCTTCGCGCGCCGCAGGACGTCCTTCGTGGCGGGGATCGGGCCGGTGAGCATGTACACCGGGTCCTCCCCCACCACCGACAGGGTCGTGACCTTCGCGATCGGGGTCAGGCCGTGGGTGCGCAGGGCGTCCTCGGAGACGACGAGCAGCGCGGCGGCGCCGACCGAGACCTGGCTGGACACGGCCGCGGTGAGCTCGTAGCCCTCGCGCAGCGGCGGGAGCGTCGACATCTTCTCGACGTTCGCGTCGGGACGGACGCCCTCGTCGTGGTCGAGGCCGTTGAGCGGGGCGATCTGGCCGGTGAAGCGGCCCTCGTCGGTGGCCCGCGCCGCGCGGCGGTGGCTCTCGACGGCGAACTCCTCGAGCTGCGGGCGGCGCAGGCCCCACTTCTCGGCGATGAGCTGGGCGCCGCGGAACTGGCTGATCTCCTGCTCGCCGTAGCGCTCGATCCAGCCCGGGCCCTCACGGCGTGTGCCCATGCGCTCGAGCACGGCGGCGTTGGCGTCGATGGGGACGATCGCCATGTTCTCGACGCCGGCGGCGATGACCATGTCCTGGGTGCCCGAGAGGACCGCCTGCGCGGCGAAGTGCAGGGCCTGCTGCGACGACCCGCACGCGCGGTTGATCGTCACGCCGGGCACGTGCTCGGGGAAGCCGGCCGAGAGCCACGCCGTGCGCCCGATGACCCCCGCCTGCGGGCCGAGCTGCGAGACACAGCCCATGAGCACGTCCTCGACGGCGCCGGGGTCGATGCCGGTGCGCTCGACGAGGGCGGACAGCGCGTGCGCCCCGAGGTCGGCGGGGTGCACGTCGGCCAGCACGCCCTTGCGCGTGCCGACGGGCGCGCGGACGGCGTCGACGATGTAGGCCTCGGTCACGGCCACAGGTGCCTCCTCGCTCCGGTGATCGTGGGGGATCCCCTGACGGTGAATGTCAGCATGGCCGCCAGGCTGACACCAGAGGGGGCACGTCACCCCGCGGGATCACGAGGCGCGGGCCTCCCGGACGAGGCGGCGGGCGCGGGCGATGTCGGGCGGGGCGGGGAGGTCGGGCAGCAGCGTCGACGCCGTGTACAGCGCCCGCAGGGCGACGGTGACGCCGAGGTCGGTGGTGGGCAGGCCGGGCAGCCCGTACATCCGCCGCGCCCAGCGGGGCAGCGTCGAGAACGAGATCGCGGCGATGGACGAGAGCGTCAGCGCGATCCCGGTCGGCGCGCTCGGCTGCGGGGTGAGCAGGCCGCCGACGCCGCGGCGGGCCTCGTCGGTGAGGCGCAGCTGCGGGCGCACGCGGTCGAAGTAGGCGGCGAGCTCGGCCCGCGACGCCGGCACGATCGCGGGGTCGAGCCCCACCACCTCGGCGGCGCGCACGCTCTCGGCCACGTAGGCGTCGGCCTCGGCGTCGTCGACGACGCGGGCGCGGCGGGCCACGGAGACGTACGAGTCGATCTCGGCGTTGTGCACCCAGAGCAGGTTCTGCGGGTCGTCGAGGGCGATCTCGGTGCCGTCGGCGTCGGTGCCCCGCAGGGTGGCGTGCAGGCGGCGCACCCGGCTCGCGGCCGTCTCGACGTCGGCGCGGGAGCCGAACGTGCGGGTGCCGACGAAGCCGACCGTGCGCTGGAAGCGCGGCCACGCCTTCTTCGGGTCGAACAGGGCCGAGTTCTGGTACGTCGCCCGCATCACCTGCGGGTGCAGCGACTGCAGCAGCAGCGCGCGCATGCCCGCGACCCACAGCACGGGCTCCAGCTGGACCCGCCACGTCACCGACGACGGCCCGAACAGACCGTCGTCGACTCCCTCCTCGACCGCGTCCTCGACCGCGTCCTCGACCGCGTCCTCGACCGCACCGCCGATGTCCGTCGCCACCCCGACGGGGTCTCCCATCCGCACGCCGCCAACCGCCGCGGCTGACAATGCCACGTCTCGTCCACTATCGTGGTCGCTCGTCGACGATAGAGGGCACTCCGGGGGCACCGTGGACGACTGGGAGGCCTACCGTCTCGCCACGGCCTACGTCCTCGCCGCCGCCCGCGACGACCGCGGGGCGATGGACGACACCTTCGCGCAGGTGGTCCGGGATCCCCACGTCCTCGTCCCCTTCGTCGGCGGTCTGACGCGCCTCGCCCACCTCCTCGTCGTCGAGCGCACCGGCTCCGAGGACGCCGCCCGCTGCTGGTTGGAGGACCGGGTGCGCTGGCTGGGGGATCTCGAACCGCCGAGCGTCGGATGAGGACGACTCCGCACGTGTGACCGCGACCACCCGCACGGCCGTACCATGTCGGCGATGACAGCGAGCGGTCTGCGGATCCGGCTCGTCGGCCGGTTCGCCCTCGAGGGGTTCGACGGTCACGCCCCCGTGACCGTCCCGAACGGCCGTGCCCAGCGCCTGCTCGCCGTCCTCGCCGCGCACCAGGGACGCTTCGTCCCCACCGACACGATCATCGCCGCGCTGTGGCCCGACGGCCCCGCCGAGCCTGCCGGGCGACCGGGACGCAACCTCGCCGCGCTGGTGAGCCGGCTGCGCCGCGGGATCGGCAAGGACCGCGTCGAGGGCGACCCGTCGGGCTACCGCCTGGTCCGCGACGCGACCACCACGGTCGACGTCCACGAGGGGCTCGCGCTGACCGAGGAGGCCGAGCACGACCTCGACCGCGGCCTCATGCTGCGCGCCCTCTCCGGCGCCCAGAGCGCGGAGGACCTCCTCGGGCGCGGCAGCGCCCTGGTCGGCGAGCCGGACGCCCCGTGGGCCGAGGAGATCCGCCGCCTGGTCGCCACGACGCTCTCCCGCGCCCGGTCGTGCCACTGGACCGCGGCGCTCGCGCTCGGCGAGGACCGCACCGCGATCGACCTCGCGTCCCGCGCCCTGGCCGCCGACGCCCTCGACGAGCCCGCCGCCCGCGCCCTCATGCGCGCCTACGTCCGCCAGGGTGCCGACGGGGCCGCGCTCGCCGCCTACGAGCAGCTGCGCCGGGCGCTCTCCGAGGAGCTGGGCACCGACCCGTCGCCGGCCACCCAGGAGATCTACCGCTCGCTGCTGCTCCAGGACGACCGGACGTCGGACGCGGCGCCGGTCGCGGTCCGGGGGCGCGATCGTGAGCTCGCCCAGCTCCGTCGCGCCTGGTCGGCGGCGACCCGTGGCCACGGCGGCCTCGTGCTCGTCACCGGCGTGGCCGGCATCGGCAAGAGCGCGCTGGCCCGGGTGCTGGCCGGCGAGGCCCGCGACGCCGGCGCGACCGTCCTCGAGGTCCGCTGCCAGGAGGCCGAGCGCTCGCTCTACCTCCAGCCGCTGGCGGAGGCGGTGCGCACGCTGGTGGCCCGCCAGGCCGACGTCCCGCTGCTGCACCGGGCCGAACGGGACGCGCTGGCCGACCTCGCGCCGGAGCTCGGCGTCTCGCCGTCGCCCCGCGCGGCGACCGACGAGCTGGGCCACCGCCGCACCCTGCTCGCGCTCGCCGAGCTCTTCGGGCGCACCGCCGAGGTGCACCCGATCCTGCTGGTCGTCGAGGACCTGCACCACGCCGGCCAGACCACCGTCGAGGCCCTGCACGTGCTCGCGACGCGCCTCGCGGCCCGGCGGGTCCTCGTGCTCGCGACCGAGCGCCCCGCCGAGGAGCGCACCGGCACCGAGAGCCTGCTCGACGTCGCCACGCACCTGCGCGTGCCGCCGCTCGCGCGGTCCGTGGTGACCGCCCTGCTCGCCGCGTCCGGCGCCCGGTTCGACCCCGACACGTTCTTCGCCTGGACCGGCGGCTCGCCGCTGCTGGTCGGCGAGCTGCTGCGCCACCCCGGGCCGGCCGCGGGCGACGGCACCGAACCGGTCATCCCCGAGGACCTCTACGACCTGCTGCGCCGCCGCCTCGACGCCGCCGCCGAGGACGTCGCGCTGCTGCTCGGCCAGGCCGCCGTGCTCGGGTCGTCGTTCCCGCTCGACGACGCCGCCGCGCTCGCCGGGATCGGCCCCGAGGAGTGCGCGCGGCGGGCCGAGCGCGCGGTGCGCGCCGGCCTGCTGGTGCCGGACGGCGAGCGCTACCGCTTCGCCAACGACATCGTGCGCGCCGTCGCCTACACCCGCGCCGAGCTCCCGGTGCGGATCAGCCGCCACCGCCGCGCCGCCGAGCTCGTCGCCGACCGGCCCGAGGCCGCCGCCGGGCACCACTCGGCCGCCGGCGACCACGCGGCCGCCGCCCGGGCGTGGATGGCCGCCGCGGACGCCGCCCACCTCGTGTTCGCCCACCGCGACGCCGAGCGCCTGCTCACCTCCGCGCTCGAGAGCGCCGAGCGCACCGGGGACGCGGTCCTGCGCACCACCGTCCTGCTGCGGCGCGGGCAGGCGCGCTGCGACCTCGCGCGCTTCGACGACGCGCACGCCGACCACGACGCCGCGCTCGCGCTGGCCCGCCTGCTCGGCGACGAGGAGCTCGAGGCCCGCGCACTCGAGGCCCTGGGCTGGACGGCGCTCTGGGCGCGCGATGCGTTCGCCGCCGTCGAGCTCGCCGAGCAGGCCGGGCACCTCGCCGAGTCCGCCGCGGCCGCCCCGGGCGCCCGGCGCAGCTCGCTGCTGCTGCTCGGGCGGGTCCGGCACTGGGACGGCGACTACACCGGTGCGACCCACGCCTACCAGCAGGTGCTGGCCGTCGGCGCCGAGGACGCCCTGGGCGCGGTGGCGATGGCCTACCGCGGCGCCCTGCTCCAGCACATGGACCGCTTCGCCGAGGCCCGCGCGGTCCTCGAGCGCGCCGTCGAACTGTGCCGCCAGACCGGCGAGTTCCGCACCCTGCTGCAGAGCCTGTTCTTCTGCGGGCTCGCGCGCGGCGACGCCGGCGACTTCGCCGGCGCCCTGCGCGCGCTCGACCGGGCCCGGCGCCTCATCGACGACGCCGGCGTCGGCTACTACCGCGCCGGCATCGAGACCACGACGTCGTGGCTGTGGCAGGAGCTCGGCGACCTCGACCGCGCCCGGGAGCACGCCGAGACCGCGGTCGACCTCGCGCACCGGGGTGGCGGTGCGCTGGAGCTCGAGCAGGAGCTGCACGCGCTGCTGGCGCGCGCCGACTGCCTGCTGCTCGCCGGCAAGGACGACGACGCCGGCGCCACGGTCGAGGAGGCCGCGCCGCTGCTCGAGCGCTCGCTGCCCTTCCGGCCGCGCGCGGCGATGCGGCTGCTCGAGATGCAGGCGCGCTGGGAGCCCGAGCGCGCCGAGGAGCTGCTCGCGAGCGCGCGGACCTACCGGTCGGCGAAGTACGAGGCCCTCGCGCTGACCCACCTCGGCCGGCCCCACGAGGCGGCGTCCGCGGCGCTGCGCACCCGCTCGGACCTGGTCGTCGCGCAGGTCGGCGCGCCGTCGGCCCGGGGCCCGGCGCGCGACCGCATCGCCGCGGCGCTCCCCGCCGAGCTACGTCCCCGGTTCGTCGAGCACGGGCGCCTGGTGGTCCCGCGCTAGCGCGATCGTCATGAACACGTGGGGGCGCCCGGCGTAGTCCTCGGTCTCCCTGGCGGTCCAGCCGAGGTGCTCGAAGAAGCGCCGGTTGGCGGGCTGGACGTGCGCGACCATGCGCCGACCGCCGCGGACGGCCGCCGTCGCGACGGCGAAGCGGACCAGCGGCGCCCCGGCCCCGGCGGTGCGCGCGGCCGCGAGGACGGCGAGGCGGTCGCCCTGCCAGGTGCCGGCGGGATCGGCGGGGTCCAGCGGGAAGAGCCGCACCGTGCCGACGACGTCCTCGCCGACGCGGGCGACCACGTGCAGGACGTCGTCGCGGGCGTCGTGGGAATCGAGGTCGTCGCCCGCGAAGATGCCCTGCTCGTCGACGAACACCGCGCGGCGCACCCGGTGGTGCGCGGCGCGCTCCGCCTCGTCCGCCGCGACCGCGCAGACCACGGTCCGCGCGACCGACCGCGTCACGAGGCGGCCCCCGGACGCCGGCCGATCTGCAGCAGCGGCTGCACCGCGTTGAGCGCCGAGCAGGCCTGGCAGCGCGCGCAGCCGGCGACGGCGTCGGCGGACGACATCTTCCGCTCGGTCATGTAGGCCGCGACCTTCTGGTAGACGCGGTCGGTGTAGGCCGCGTCGGGCGGCGTCGCGTCGGCGAGCAGGCTGCCCGCGACGGGCCGCAGTGGCACGACGAACGGGTAGACGCCGATGTCGACGGCGCGCCGGCAGCCCTCGATCGTGAGGTCGGGGTCCTCGCCCATGCCGAGGATGACGTAGGTCGAGACCCGGCCCCGGCCCCAGAGCGCGACCGCGCGCTCCCAGGTCCGGTAGTAGGTGTCGAGGCCCGTGCGCGCCTTGCCGGGCGCGACGCGGGCGAGCACGTCGGGGTCGAACGTCTCGACGTGGATGCCGACCGCGTCGGCGCCGCCCGTCCCGTGCACCTCGTCGAGGATCGCGAGGTCGCGCGGCGGCTCGAACTGAATCTCGACGGGGAGCCCGGCGGCGTCCTTGACCGCGCGCCCGCAGCGCGCGACGTAGCGCGCGCCGCGGTCCGGGGCGACCGAGCTGCCCGTGGTCAGCGTGGCGTCGACGGCGCCGTCGAGCTCCTTCGCGGCGACCGCGACCTCGGCGAGCTGCTCGGGGGTCTTGCGCGCCACGGTGGACCCGGAGTCGAGCGACACCCCGATCCCGCAGAAGGCGCACTGGTCGGCGGTGTTCCAGTAGTTGCAGGCCTGCACGACGGTGCTCGCCAGCGAGTCGAGGTGCAGCAGCGCGATCTTCCAGTAGGGCGTGCCGTCGGCGGTGGTGCGGTCGTAGAACCGGGGCCGGCGCGCGCCGGTGACCGCGGCGAGCCGCACGCCGTCGCGGTAGAGACCCTGGGCGCCGTTGTCCTCGGAGCGCAGGACGTAGGGCGACGCGGCGGTGGTCGGCACGGTGACCGGGAAGCCCTCGATCCAGAGCATGCCCGCGTCGGTCGGCCCGGCCCCGCCGGTGCGGGTCTCCACCGGGGTCTCGAGGCGGATCCCGGCGCTCTGGACGGCCACGATCACCGAGGCGATCGCCGCGGGATCGGGGTGCTCTCCCGCCGTGACCGTCTCCTCGCCCATCAGGCCCGTCATGCGCCACCCGCCTCGCGTCTACTTTGAGCTACGGTCATCACTTATCGGAAAGCATCGTGTCCCCGCCGTCAAGGCGTGAGTCGATCTCCCGGCGACGGCGGGCCCGGGCGTCGCGCCACGCCACGGCGTCCGCGAACGACGTCTCGGTCCCGTCCGTGATCGTCACTCCCGTCTCGGTGTCCAGCACGGCCTCGCCGAGCACGTAGGGCTCTCCGCCCGCGTACGGATCGGCGGTCGCGACCAGGGCCAGCCCCGTCGCCAGGTGCATCTCGACGGTCCGGTGGGTCGACCCCGCCGACGCGTCGAGGACCACCCAGCGCTCCCCCGACGCACGCGCGGCCGCGATCGCCGCCCGGCGCTCGTCGCGTGCCCGCGCGGCCACCAGCTCGTCGGCGCGCACCGCGAGCGCGGCGTCGAGGACCGCGCGCGTCCCGGCCCGCCCGAGCACCGGGCCCGGGTCGGCGTCGAGCGCGAGCAGGTCCCCGACGGCCGGCGCCGCGGCCCGGACCTCGTCGAGGACGGCGCCGACACGTTCGGCCAGCCGCCGGTACTCCTCGCCGTCGACCACCGCGATCGCCCACACCCGGTCGCCCGCGGCCCGCCACCGGGCGCGCGCCCGGTCGAGAGCCCCCTCTTCCCCGGACCGGTCCACAGCGTTCATGATGTCCACTATAGTAGACGGACGCCGCTCATCATGGATCAGGAGTGACGGGGACACCGATGCCCAGAACCGCAGTGGTCGCTCTCGGCGGGAACGCCATCACCCGGGGCGGCCAGGCCGGGACCTACGCCGAGCAGTCCGAGAACGCCCACGCGATGGCCCGCGCCGTGTGCGCGCTGCGCGACGCCGGGTGGAACGTCGTGCTCGTCCACGGCAACGGGCCGCAGGTCGGCAACCTGGCGATCCAGCAGGACGAGGCGGCCTCGATCGTGCCCGCGCTGCCCCTGTTCTGCGTCAACTCGATGACCCAGGGCCAGCTCGGCAGCCTGCTCGGCCTCGCGCTGCTCGCCGAGGGCCGCGGGCGCCTGCCCGGCGTCGTCTCGGTGGTCACCCACGTCATGGTCGACCCCGCCGACCCGGCCTTCCAGCGCCCGACCAAGCCGGTCGGGCCCTACTTCACCCGCGACCAGGCGGCCGACCTCGTCCGCGAGCGCGGCTGGGACATGGTGCGCGACGGCGACCGCGGGCACCGCCGCGTCGTCCCGTCGCCGAAGCCCGTCGGGATCGTCGAGGTCGACGCCGTCCGCGCCCTCATCGAGCAGCACATGATCGTCGTCGCGGGCGGGGGCGGCGGCATCCCGGTCATCGCGGGCGACCACGGCCTCGAGGGCATCGACGCCGTCATCGACAAGGACTTCACGGCCCAGCGGCTCGCGGCCTCGGTCAACGCCGACGCGCTCGTGCTCGTCACCGACACCCCCAAGGTCTACGTCGACTTCGACACCCCGGACCGGCGCGCGATCGACGAGATGTCGGTCGACGAGGCCGCGAAGCACCTCGAGGACGGGCAGTTCCCCGACGGCAGCATGGGCCCGAAGGTCCGCGCGGCCGTGCGCTTCCTGCGCGAGGGCGGCCGCACCGCGGTGATCACGACCGCGGACCGGGCCGGGCCCTCGCTCGACGCGGGCGACGCCTACGGCGCCGAGCTCACCGGCACGCGCATCATCGGGAACGCGCGATGAGCGCGGGCGTCGTCCTCTACAAGGACACCTACCTCGACTCGGTCGTGCAGCTCTCGGGCACGCGCGCGATGCGCGAGGTGCCGGGGGTCGACTGGGCGGCCGTCGCGATGGCCACCGAGGCGAACCTCGCCACGCTGGAGAAGGAGGGCTTCGACCCCGCCGAGTGGGCGGGCGCCGGGCCGGGCGACCTGTTCCTCGCCGTCCGGGCCGACTCCGACGAGGCGCGCACGGCCGCACAGGACGCCGGCCGCGACGCCGCGTTCAGCCCGCGCTCGGCGTCGACGGCTGCCGGCGCGGCCGAGCCCGACCCCCGCTCGCTCGCCGAGGCCGTCGCCCGGCAGGCGGCCAGCAACGTCGCGGTGATCTCCGTGCCCGGCGACTACGCCGCGCTCGAGACCCACCAGGCTCTCGGTGCGGGACTCGACGTCCTGCTGTTCAGCGACAACGTCTCGCTCGACGACGAGATCGCGCTCAAGACGCGCGCCACGGAGCTCGGCCGGTTGGTCATGGGGCCCGGCGCGGGGACCGCGATGCTCGGCCGGACGTGCCTGGGGTTCGCCAACGTGGTGGCCCCGCTCGCCGACCGCGTCGGCGCGGTCGGGGTCGTCGCCGCGGCGGGCACCGGCGCGCAGGAGGTGGCCGCGCTGCTCGACCGCTTCGGCGTCGGCGTGACCCACGTCGTCGGCCTCGGCGGGCGCGACCTCGGCGCCGCCGTCGGCGGGCCGATGGGCCGGCTCGCGGTGCGCACGATGGCCGCCGACCCGGCGACCGACGCGATCCTGCTCGTGTCCAAGCCACCGGACCCCGACGTCGCGCGCACCGTCGTCGCCGAGGCCGGCGACACCCCGCTCGTCGCCGCGCTGATCGGGATGGACGAGCCGCTCGACGGAGCGTCGGTGGTCCAGGTGCCGACGCTCGAGGCCGGCGCGCTGGCGGTGCTCGGCGTCCTCGGGCGGGAGGCGCCCGACCCGGCGGCCGGGCTGCGCGCGCAGGTGGACGCGGCGATCACGGGCCTCGACCCGGGTCGCACGCTGGTCCGCGGCCTCTACTCCGGCGGCACGCTCTGCTACGAGTCGCTGGTCGTGCTCTCGCGGGTGCTCGGCCCGGTGTGGTCGAACACGCCGCTCGACAAGGCGCTCGCCGTCCCCGCCCCGCCGTCGAGCCACGTGTGCCTCGACCTCGGCGAGGAGGAGTACACCCAGGGCCGGCCGCACCCGATGATCGACCCCGAGGCGCGCCTCGAGCACCTGCGCGAGCAGGGCGCCGACCCCGAGGTCGCGGCGATCGTGCTCGACGTCGTCCTCGGCTACGGCGCGCACCCCGATCCGGCAGGCGAGCTCGCCGGCGAGTGCGCCCGCATCGTCGCGGGCGGCGGTCGGGTCGTGGTCTACGTGCTGGGCACCGAGGGCGACCCGCAGGGCCTCGCGGCCCAGCGCCGCGCCTTCCTCGACGCCGGCTGCGTGGTCACCGAGACCGCCGCGCGTGCCGCCCTCGCAGCCGCGGCGATCGCGCGCCGCGACCCGTCGATCGCCGAGCTCGCACCGTTCGGGATGGCCCCGTGAGGGAGCTCGCCCTCGTCACCCACTCCACCTCGCCGCGCGGCGGGATGGTGCACACGCTCGCGCTCGCCGAGGCCCTGCAGGCCGCCGGGCAGCCGGTGCACGTCGTGAGCCAGGGCGACCCCGCGGCCGGGCTCTTCCGGCCGACGACGGTGCCGTTCACGGTGCTGCCGGCCCCGCCGTCCGGCGGCTCGCTGACCGACAAGGTGTTCGCGTCGATCGACCGGCTCACCACCGCCCTGGGCGATCTCACCGACCGGTTCGACGTCCTGCACACCCAGGACTGCATCGCCGCGCGCGCCGCCGCCCGCGTCCGCGACGCCGGCGCCGACGTGGCGGTGGTGCGCACCGTGCACCACGTCGACGACTTCACCACCCCCGCGCTGGTCGACTGCCAGCGCGCCGCGATCCGCGAGCCCGACCGGGTGCTCGTCGTCAGCGAGCAGTGGCGGCGGATCCTGCGCGACGAGTACGGGCGCGAGGCCACGGTGGTGCCCAACGGCGTCGACCCCGACCGCTTCCCGCCGGTCTCCCCCGAGCGCGTGGCCGAGCTGCGCGCGTCGATCGGCGCGCAGGACCGGTTCCTGTTCCTCGGCGTCGGCGGGGTCGAGCCGCGCAAGGGCACGCACGTGGCGTTCGAGGCCCTGGGCCGGCTGACGGCCACGATGCCGCACCCGCCGATGCTCGCCATCGTCGGCGGGCACTCGTTCCGCGACTACGCCGCCTACCGCGACGAGACCCTCGCCCGCCTCCCCGACCTGGGCCTGGAGCTGGGGCGCGACGTCGTCCTGCTCGGCACGCTGTCCGAGGCCGACCTCGGCGCCTGGTACCGCAGCGCCGACGCGCTCTGCTTCCCCTCGCTGTCCGAGGGCTGGGGCCTGGCGGTGCTCGAGGCCATGGCCGCCGACCTGCCCGTCGTCGCGGGCGACCTGCCGGTGTTCCGGGAGTACCTGCTGCACCACCACAACGCGCTCATGCCCCACTCCGGGGACAGCGTGGCGCTGGCGCGGGCGATGCAGGAGATGTACGCCGACCGCGCACTGCGCCGCCGGCTGCGCACCGGCGGACGCGAGACGCTGGCCCGCTACACGTGGGCCGCGAGCGCCCGCCGCCACCTCGCGGTCTACGACGACGTCCGCGCGGGCGTCGGCCACCCGGCGGGTTAGGCCCACCACTGCACGAGCAGCAGGTGAACCTCCTGCTGCCCCTCGAGGATCAGGTACACGAGCTGGCCGGCGTCCTCGGGACCGAAGGCCTGTCGACGCACCGCACCGTCGGGGTTGTCGCCGTGCTGGGGCTCTCCGCTCCAGGGTGATTGCACCAAGTTATCCAGGACCGCGGCGTACGCGTCGAGAGCCTCGACGGGCAGCGCGGCGACCTGCTCCCGCACCACCGGATCGGGAACGAGGCGGTACACCTACCGCCCCAGCCGCTCCCGGATGAGCGCCCGGTGGTCCTCGATCGAGGTCGCTGCCGGGTTGTGCCCGGTCCGCAGGATCTCCTCGGCCTTGGCCAGCATCGCGCGATATGCGCCGGGCGACCGGGCCTCGAGGTACACCGTGTGACGCCACTTGTTGATCAAGCCATGGACCTCGGCGAGGTCCTGGGACTCCTTCGCGCGCTCGAGCGCCGAACTCCACTCCTGGTCGAACTCCGCGGCCAGGTCGCTGCTCAGAGCCGCCCGGATCGCGTGCGGCTCCGCAGGCGGCGGACCCGGGGGCGGCGCGGACGGCGACGCCGAGGGGTCGGGCGCGGCGGAGGCCATGACTCGGATGCTACGACCCGCCCCCGACATCCTGGGGCAGTTCCGGCGGACTAGTGACCGTGCCCGTGCCCGTGCTCGTCGTCCCGGTGGTCGTGACCGGCCGGGCGCGCGGCGAGCTCCGTCGAGCGCGCCGCGACGTCGTCGCCGCCCAGCGCCCCGCCGTCGACGAGCACGTCCTCGAGGGCATCGAGCCAGCAGGCGTAGTAGCGGAACTCCGGGGCCCCCGGGCCGCCCGCGCCGTGCTCCGCCTCCCACGCCGCGATCCGGGCGACGAGACGGTCGCGGAACGCGTCCCACGTGAAGGCGCCCGCGTCGGCCAGCGACACCGCCATCCCGAACGCGCGGCTCTCCCACGGCTCGGCGAACACCAGCTCGCCGTTGGCCCGCGGCGGCGCGGCCGGGCCCGCGGTGTCGAGCACGGCGGTCACGGCGCCGCCACCACCGCGACGCCCACCATCGCGTCCCGCGTGACCAGCGGGGTGAGCGCCTCGGCGTCCCACCCGTCGGTGCCGGCGGGGCGCTGCGGGAGCACGAGGTAGCGCACCTCGGACGACGAGTCCCACACCTCGATCTTCTTGTCCGCGGGCACGTCCAGGCCCATCTCGTGCAGGACCTTGCGGGGCTCGCGGACGACGCGGGCGCGGTAGGCCGGGTCCTTGTACCAGCTCGGCGGCAGGCCGAGCACCGGCCACGGGTAGCACGAGCAGAGGGTGCAGACGACCACGTGGTGGACGTCGTCGGTCTGCTCGAGCACGACGATGTGCTCGCCCTGGGGGCCGCCGAAGCCGAACTCCTTGATCGCGGCGGTGCCCTCGGCGAGCAGGCGCTCCTTGTACTCCGGGTCGGTCCACGCCGCGGCGACGACCTTGGCACCGTTGAGCGGGCCCACGTCCTGCTCGTAGGTCTTGATGAACTTGTCCATCACCGCGGGGTCGATCAGCCCCCGCTCCACCAGCAGCGACTCCAGCGCCTCGGTGCGCTGCGCGGGCTCGGGACGACGGGTCGGGGCGTCGGTCACCGGTCGGCCTCTTTCTCGGAGATCTTGGCTAGATAGCTCTCGAACAGATCGACGTGCAGGGTGAACGGCTCCGCGTCGTCACCCCAGAGCTCGGTGGACGGGAAGCCGACGGTGTAGACGTACTGCGGGTTCTCGCCCTGGAACACCGCGTGGGTGTCGGGCAGCAGGTGGCCCGGGCGCACCGCGGTGACCGTGCCGCGGCGGCCGCGCACGTAGCCGGGGAGCTTGGACGGTCCCTGCGGGCGGGGGGTGTTCGTGGTCCGCACCGCGTCGCCCGCGGCGAAGGCCGGCGGCCCGTCGATCTCGCGCAGCGAGCCCGGCCCGGTCGGGGCGTAGTCGGGCTTCTGCGGCTCGGGGAACGCGGGCTCCTCGACGTCGTCGCCGGCGAGCGTCCGCGCCCGCGCGTCGACCGCCCCCGGCGCGAGGATGTTGCTGTCCTGCAGCATCAGCTCGGCGGCGTTGAGCCAGCGGCCGTAGTAGCCGTCGGCGAGGTACGACACCGGGTCGAGGCGTTCGAGCGCGTACCGGAACGCGTCGAGGTTGCGCCCCGAGATGCGGCCCATGGTCAGGATCGTCATCGCGAAGCTGCGGCCCTCCCACGGCTCGGAGAACGGCGGCTCGTCGGGCGTCGGGACCTTGGCCGGACCCCACCCCGGCGACCCGCCCATGTCGGCCAACGGATCCACGGGAACTCCTCACTCGCACCGGAGCCGGGGCGGCGCCGGACGCGCCGCCCCGTCGCCACCACCGGTCAGACGGTCCAGGTCTGCATCACGAGCGCACCTTCGCGCCGCGCGGTCAGCTGGGCGTCGAGGACGTCCAGCGGGTTGATCGGCTTGACGCCCTCCATCATGTCGACCTCGCGCATGCCGTAGAGCATCGCCGCCGAGAACCGACAGGCGTAGACCTTGCCGCCCTCGTTCATGAAGGTCGTCAGCTGCTTGTTGTAGCCCAGCGCCCCGGGGAACGCCTCGTCGCCGACCTTCGGGAAGCCGCGCGACGCCGACGCCATCAGCGAGCCTGGCCCGAAGAGCACGATGCTGGTGTCGAAGCCCTTCCGGTTGACCCGGGTCGCGGTCAGCATGTTGACCAGCCCGACGGAGCCCTCGAAGGGCACCGTGTGCATGAAGATGTAGGCCTTCTCGCCCGTCTCGGCCTGGATGTCGTCGAAGACCTTGTCCTCGTAGTCGACGATCGCGTCGCCGGGGCTGACACGTTCACCCACGATCTGGACCACTGGTACCCCTCGTCTCTGTCTGCGGTGGTGCTCCCGGCGGGTGGGTCCCGCCGCTGTCCGGTGGGGCCGTCAGACGGCCGGGTCGCGGGGCGCCGGCGGCGGCGCCCAGGTCTGGCGGTGGCTGCCGGGCATCGCGCGGAGGATCCGGTGGCGCAGGGGCCACGGGAGCGCGCGGTAGACCGGCGCGAACACGCGCAGCCACGCGAGCTCGAGGGGCCCGTGCGGGCGGCGCGGCCCGCGGGTGCCCGGGTAGCGCTTCGCGAGCTGCTCGTGGGCGCCGACCATGAGGTAGTGCTGGGAGTTCTCGCGCAGCCAGCGGGAGAACGACGAGCGGGCCATCTCAGAGCTTCCCGGCCTTGCGCAGCTCGTCGAGCCCGTTGGTCGCCGCGACGACGATCGGCTCGTTGAGCGCCCCGATCGCCGGCGAGTAGACGTTCTCCATCGTCGACAGGTCGTGGAACGTGAAGCCGTGCTTGACGGCCATCGCCAGGAAGTCGGCGCGCTCCTTGATGCCCTCCTGGCCCACCATCTGCGCCCCGATGAGCCGCAGGCTGCCGGGCTCGGCGAGCAGCTTGACCTTCACCGGCTTCACGCCCGGGTAGTAGCGCGCCCGCGAGATGCCCTGGGCCTGCCCGAGCACGTACGGGATGCCGAGCGCGGTCGCCGTGGTCTCGCCGAACGACGCGCCGCCGATGACCCACTTGCCCGCCGGCGTGCCCCACGGCACGTAGACGGCCTTGTAGGCCCGGGTGCCGCCGCCCGCGTTGACGCCCGCGGTCTTGCCCTGCGCGTAGGCGTGGCTGCCGGTGAGCCCCTGCAGCGGCACCCGCGTGAGCCCGTGCGGGACCTCGACGGCGTCGCCGGCGGCGAACACGCCGGGCACCGAGGTGGCCATCCGCTCGTCGACGACGATCCCGCCGGTGGAGCCGATCTTCAGGCCCGCCGCGGCGGCGAGGCGCGCGTTCGGCGTCTTGTGGGTCGCGACGACGACCAGGTCGCATGGGAGCTCGCCGTCGGAGGTCGCCACGGCGCTGACGTGGCCCTGCCCGACGAAGCCCTTCAGTGTGGTGTTGAAGTGCGCGACGACCCCGAGCTCGCGCCACGACTCCTCGACCGGCGCCATGATGTCCGCGTCGGCCATGTCGGCGAGCGGCCAGGGGTTCGGGTCGATGAGGTGGGTCTCGATGCCGCGGTGGGCCAGCGAGGTGGTCATCTCGACGCCGAGCGGGGTCGCGTGGACCACCACGGCCCGCTTCACGGAGTCGAGGACCTTGTCCCACTCCATCGCCGCGCGGATGTTCTTGACGTAGTAGAGGCCCTCGAGGTCGCCGCCCGGGACGCCCGGGTCGGCGTACTCGAACCCCGTGGCGACGATGAGGGTGTCGTAGCCGACGGTGCCCTCGCCCGTGACCTGCACGGTCCGCGCGGCGGTGTCGATGCCGGTCACCGACGTCTCGTAGTGGACGTCGATGCCGACCTGGACGTACTGCTCCTTGGTGGCCAGGAACAGCCGCTCGAAGTCCGGGATCTCCTGCCCGTGGACGTAGGGGATCCCGCAGGGGCTGTAGGCGACGTCCTCGAACTCGGTGTAGACGACGACCTCGGCGTCCGGGTCGGCGGCCTTCACCCCGCCCGCGGAGCCCAGGCCGGCGGCACCGCCGCCGATGATCACGGTCTTGTGCGGCACGCGGACCCTTTCGTCTCGACGCCCTACGATGCGTGGCTGCGAGCCGGTCGACGCCGCGCGCCGGATCCGACATGATGTCCACCAAAGTTGATGCGTGTTGACCATACTGACCGCGTCGTGCGTGTCAAGGAGTAGCGCCATGGCCCGATCAGCAGCCGAGCCCACGGGCCCTGCCGAGACGCCGCCGGTCTGGGAGACGGTCGTCGACGCGATCGGCCCGAAGGTGCGTGACCTGCGCCAACAGGCCGGTCTGTCGCTGCAGCAGCTCGCGCGCCGCGCCGATGTCTCGGCCGCCGCCATCCACAAGGTCGAGCGCGGCGACATGGTCCCGACGATCACGACGCTGCTGAAGCTCGCCGACGCCCTCGAGCGGCCCATCGCCCACTTCGTCGGCGACGAGGCGCCCACCGCCGTGGCGAGCGTGGTCGCGGCGGGGGCGGGTGCGGAGACCACCGGCGACGGCACCACGCGGACGGCGATCACCGCCGCGCCGGAGCGCTTCCGGCTCGGCGGCGCCGCGGTCGTCGTGGACGCCGGCGCCGAGGGCACGTCCGGCGGGCCGCAGGCCGGCGAGGAGCTGGTGCACCTGCTGGAGGGCGCGCTCGAGGTCGAGGTGGCCGGGGAGCGGCACGTCCTGGGTGCGGGCGACACCATCCAGTTCCCCGCCGACCGTCACACCCGGTGGCGCAACCCCGGACCGGCGTCGGCGCGCGCGGTCTGGCTGACCACCCGGGGCAGCTGACCCAGGCCCAGCGCCATCCCCGCCGCGAGGTGCCGGCCCGAGTCGGCGCCGAGGGCGTGCAGGCGCGCCAGCGCGCGCGACGCCGCGTCCCGGTCGCCGGCGGCCACCGCGCCCAGCCAGTCGTGCGCGGGCGCGACCGACTGCCCCCGGGCGGCCCAGGCCAGGAACGCCCGCGCGACCTCGGTGGTCGGCACCGACGCGCACACCGCCGTCAGACGCTCCTCCACCGCCGGCCCGCCCGCGGCCCGGTCGACGAGGACCACGCCGGCGAGGACGTCGTCGCCCGCCGGGGTCAGGCCGGGGCCGCGCCCGCCGACGGCCCCGACCAGGGCGTCGAGCCCGGAGCCGAGGGCCCGCGCCGCCGCGACGATCACCTCGCCCGGCACCAGCGCCTCCCGGACCAGCGCGTCGTCCCGGGCCGCGAGCTCGAGCGGGCCCGGCGACGTCCCCCACCACACCGCGCCCGGCCCGCGCAGCGCCCACTGCCGGCCGGCGAGCCGGCTCCCGTCGCCCGTGACCGCCTCGCCCACCCGGCACGGCGGCAGCGTCGTGCAGCGGACGTGCACCGGTCCCGGCTCGACCCCGGGCGCCACGAGCGCGACCAGGGCGTCCCCGAACCGCAGGTAGGCGGCCTTGCGGTGCACCGACACGACGCGCCCCGACACCGGCCGGCGCAGCAGCCCGGCCGCGCCGAGGCCCGCGTCGACGATCACCCGGCCAGAGCGTAGAGCGCCTCGGTGAAGCACTCCAGCGGTGCCGTCGCGACCCCCGCGCCGACCTGCCCCTGCCCCGAGGACGCCGCGAGGATCCCGGTGTTGACCTTCGGGGTCACGCCCGTCGCCACCACCTTGCGCAGGTCCACCCCGACCGGCGTCCCGGCGAACCCCGCGGCGGGCAGCGTGAACCGGCTGCTCGACCCCACGCAGATGCGCCGGAACGCGTCGGTGGCCGCGGCGGCGTCGGCCATCGAGCCGCCGAGGAACGCCGCGACGGCCGGGGAGTTCGCGGCGGCGGGCCCGCCGAGCCCGACGAGCTCGAGGACGGCGCTGTCGCCGATGTCGGGCGCGGCGTCGTCCGGGCCGAGGCCGGAGTAGTAGAGCGCGTCGCCGACCGGGGGCGCGGCCGTCGTGTACCAGCGGTCGGAGCCCGGCAGGCGGATGCCGAACGTCGTGCCGTTGCGGGCCATCGACGTGACGATCGACGAGCCCGGCACCTGCGCGGCCCACAGCGTCAGCGCCTTCGCCGCGGCCATCGCCGGGGTGAGGAAGAACAGGTGGTTGCCGGCGAGGAAGTCGGCGAAGGGGGCGCGGACGTCGTCGGGCAGGGCCGCGACGTGCCCGAGCCAAGTGCGCGCGAGCAGGTTGGTGGCCGCCTGGGTGCGCATGTGCAGGTCGTCGCCCATGGCGATGCCCTGCGCCGCGACGGCGAGCACGTCGAGCGGCCCGGTGCGTTCCAGGATCGCCGCGAGGGCGGGGCCCGCGACGTCGCGCAGCAGCCGCAGGCGGGCGATCGCCGCGTCGGTGTCGCGCCCGAACCACGGCACCTCGCCCGGGCCCTGGTTGATCGGCGCGAACGCCCGCACGGGGCCGGGGCCGTCGTCCGGGGTCAGCTCGACGACCAGCACCGGCGCCGACGGCCCGACGGCGCTGGCCATCGGCACGACCATGTCGTGGTGGTTGGCGGGCTCGAGACGGACCCCGCCGTCGGCGAGCAGGCGGTCGGCCTCGCCGACGTCGGCGGCCCACCCCTCGGCGACGGTCGCGGCGCGCATCGAGCGGCGCAGCGGGTCGCAGGCGTGCGCCCAGTCGACCGCCGGGCCGCAGTGCAGCAGCATCCGCCCCTCGACGCCGGGTACGACCTCGTCGGCGCGGCGCACGGCGGTCAGGAACGGCACGCCGGTGTCGAGGCGGCGCAGGACCTCGGCGTTCGCGGTGTCGATCGCCGGGTCGGCGTACAGGCGGGTCAGCGCGCGCACGGCGTCCGGGTCGCCGCCGGCGGGCGGGCGCCAGTCGACGTGGGTGACGGTGCCGCCCTGCGCGCGGACGGCCTCGGCGAACATCGGCAGGCCGACGTTGACCACGGCGATCTCGTCGGGCAGGACTCTCATCGGGTCTCCTCCATCGCGGGGCTCGTGGCCTGCCGGACGGTCGCCAGCAGGGCGGTCTCGGCGCCGTCGAACGCGGCGAGGCGCTCGCGGGCCCGCGCGTCGAGGTCGTCGAGGCGGGCGGTGAGGTCGGCGGTCATCCGCGCGACCGCGGCGGGCGCGGCGCCGCCCTGGGCGTCGCGGGAGAGCACGATCCGCCAGGGGTCGAGGGCGCCGGTGAGGTCGGTCCCGGCGAGGCCGAGCGCGTGGCCGGTGTGCTCGACCGCGGCCCGGTCGAGCATCTCGCCGGTGATCTCGACGCCCGGAACGCCGGCCTTGCTGGCGGCGCGCACGGCGCGCCCGACCACGAGGTAGGCGGTGCGGTAGTCGACGTCGCAGGTCTGCACGAGGTGCTCGGCGAGGTCGGTGGCCTGGCTGTACCCGCCGCGGACCTCCTCGGCGAGCCGCTCGGCGTTGACGCGCAGGGTGCGCACGACGCCCGCGGCGAGGCGGGTGATGCGCAGTGTGAGGTCCAGGGCGCGCGGGACCTCGCCGTACGCGTAGATCAGGTTGTCGCTGCGCGCCGACGGGCTCTTGCTCACCGCGAGGAACCCCGACAGGCGCCCGATGAGCACCCCGGAGGCGCCACGGATGATCGAGAGCGAGTACGGGTTGCGCTTCTGCGGCATGAGCACGCTGGCGCGGGTGAAGCCGTGGTCGAGGTCGACGTAGTCGAACTCGCTCGACGACCAGATCTCCAGGTCCTCGGCGAGCTTCGACAGGTTCGACACGAGGCTCGACGCCACCGCGAGCACCGAGATCAGGCCGTCGACCTGCCACATCGCGTCGCGCGTGTGCTCGATGACGCCGTCGAACCCGAGCGACTCGGCGACGAACGCGCGGTCCTCCAGCAGGCGGGTGCCGTTGACGCAGCCGGCGCCGCCCGGGCTCGTGTCGACCCAGTCGAGCTCGGCGAGCAGGCGCTGCCCGTCGCGCACGGTCGAGTAGACGAACGACAGCAGGTAGTGCGCGAACGTCGAGGGCTGGGCGTGCTGGAGGTACGTCTGGTCGGGCATCACCGTCTCGGTGTGCTCCTCGGCGCGCGCCACGGCGTCGCGCCCGAACCGGACGGCCTCGGTGACGAGCTCGGCGATCTGGTGGCGGACGTGGAGGCGGAGCGCGATCCGCACGGCCTCGCGACGCGGCCGCCCGGCGTGCAGCCAGCCCGCGACGTCGCCGAGCTGCGAGACGAACCAGGCCTCGCGGGAGTTGTAGGGCTCCCCCAGCTCCGGGTCGTAGGGGAACTCCTCGGCCGGCGTGGCCTGGGCGACCAGCAGCAGCTCGAGCAGCGCCCGCTGTGCCGTCGGTGGCACGAGGCCGCGGCGGGACAGGTCGAGCACGTGCGCCATGTCCGCGAGGTTCAGCCCGCGGTGCAGGAACGGGGCGTCGGCGTTCTCCAGCGCGAACCCCGACGCGACGAGCTCGGGCGCGGGGCCGCCCACCGGCGGGCCCTCGTCGCGGTAGGTGCTCACGGTGCTCCATCCGTCGTATGTGAGCGAACTTCGGTGCTATGGCCCGGAAGTTCGCTCACAGGGGAGAGGGCGGACACGAGGCCGCCGGTGAACCACAGCAGGGCGGGGTCGGTCCCTAGATGTTCGACCGCCACCGCCGCTGCCTTCGCGCCGTAGGTGTCGTCGAGGAGCACGCCCTCGGTGCGCAGGACGAGGTCGGCGGCGGCCCGGTCGGCGGGCGACGCCACCCCGAAGCCGGGGCCGCGGGCGTCGACGATCGTCAGCTGCTCCGGGCGCGGCGGCGTCGAGCCCCGGAGCGCCGCGGTCTCGTGTGCCAGTCCCAGCACCTTCGCGGTGATCTCCTCGGGCGGGCGGCTCACCGACGCCCCGAGCACCTGCCAGTCGGTGCCCGCCAGCCCCGCGAGCAGCCCGGCGACGCTGCCGCCCGAGCCGACGGGGAGGACGACGGTCGGCGCCGCGGGCTCGCTCCACTGGTCGACGACCTCCGCCGCCGCGCACGCGAACCCCAGCGCGCCCATCGGCGTCGACCCGCCGCGCGGCACCGCCAGCGGCCGCCGCCCCTGGCGCGCGAGCTCGGCGCCGAGACGCTCGACCTCGCCGTCGACGCGGCCCCGATCCGCCGAGCCGAGGGGGTGGATGCGCGCGCCGGCGGCCGTCGCCAGCGCCAGGTTCGTCGTCCCGTGCGGGTCGCCCCACACCACCAGCTCGCAGTCCAGCCCCGCGACACGCGCCGCCTGGGCCGCGGCGGCGACGAAGTTCGAGTCGGGCCCGCCGCCGGTGACGAGCACGTCGCCGCCGCGGGCGAGGGCGTCGCCGAGCAGGTGCTCGAGCGCGCGGACCTTGTTGCCCGCCACGCCGAACCCGGTGAGGTCGTCGCGCTTGGTCCACAGCGGCCCGCAGCCCAGGACCGCGCGGAGCCGGTCGGCGCGCACGAGCGGGGTGGGCAGGACGCCGAGGGGGAACCGGGTCACGACACGCCCCGCGCCACGACGGCGTCCACCATCGCCACCGCCACCCGGTCCGCCGGGCGCGCGAGCCAGCCCCGGACCTCGTCACCGCCGGCGATCCCCCGCGCGGCGAGCTCCTCGGCGAGGTCGCCGCCGCCCGCGAGGATCTCCTGCAGCAGGTCCTGCGCGGCGTGCTTGCCCAGTCGCGGGGAGAGCGCCGCGAGCACGCGCTCCGAGCCGAGCCGGTCGCCGTGGCGTGCGAGGTTCGCCGCCATCGCGTCGACGTGCACCTCCAGCCCGTCGAGCAGGCTCCGCGCCAGCGACAGCGCCGTGCCGACGAGCAGGCAGACCTCGGGCAGCGCCGCCCACTCGGCCTTCCACCCGCGCCCGTCACGCTCGTGGGCGGCGACCATGCCCTCGAGCAGCACGCCGGCCGACGACCGCGCCAGGCGCGCGAGGGTGTCGAGGTGCTCGCTGACCTCGGGGTTGCGCTTGTGCGGCATGGTGATGCTGCCGACGGCGGTGGGGGTGGTGAGTTCCCGGAGCTCGCCGATCTCCGGGCGCGCCAGCTCGTAGACCTCACCGCCGATGCGCGCCAGGGTGCCGGCGACCATCGCGAGCACGCCCCCGAACTCGGCGACCCGGTCGCGGCTCGTCGTCCACGAGATCCCCGGGTCGTCCAGCCCGAGCTCCGCGCAGAACGCGGCGCGCACGGCGAGCGGGTCGACGCCCTCGTCGTCGTGGAAGGCCAGCGCGCCCACCGCGCCGGCGAGCTGGCCCACCTCCCAGCGCGCGCGGCCCTCGACGAGGCGCTGCCCGTGCCGGCGCAGCTCGTCGGCCCATGACGCCGCCTTGAGCCCGAAGGTCACCGGCGCCCCGGGCTGCCCGTGGGTGCGCCCGGCGATCGGGGTCGCCCGGTGGGTGGCGGCGAGCTCCAGCACGCGTTCCTCGAGCACGCGCACGTCGCGGCGCGCGATCGCCCCGACGTCGCGCATCACCGCGCCGAACCAGGTGTCGGTGACGTCCTGCACGGTCGCGCCGACGTAGACGTGCTCGCGCGCGGTCCCGGGCAGCACGGCCTGCAGGCCCCGGATCAGCCCGAGCGTGGAGTGCGACGTCGCGCGGGTCTGGGCGGCGACCGCGTCCCAGTCGAGCTCCTCGACCCGCGCCCGGAGCGCGATCTGCTCGGCGGCCTCGGCGGGCACGATCCCCGCCCGCGCCTGCACGCGGGCGAGCGCGACGAGGATGTCGAGCCACGCCTGCCAGCGGGCCTCCTCGCCGAGCAGCGCGGTGAGCTCGGGCGTGGTCCAGAGGTGGGCGTAGACGGGCGAGTCGGTCAGGCGGGCGACCACCGGGGCTCCTCCCGCAGCGCGAGCCGGCCGAGCGCCTCGCGGACGTGCTCGAGCGACGACCCCCACGGCACCGACACCCACCGCGTCGTCCCGTCCGGTCCCTCGACCGTGCCCTCCGCGAGCTCCTCCTGCTGCAGGCAGCACTTGGTGAGCACCGCCCCCGGGCCCTCGGCTGCGATCGCGGTCAGCGGGCAGGTGTCCGCCCCGGGCGCCTCGCGCCCGTAGAACCACCGGTGGATCTGCCGGGAGCGCTCGCAGCCCAGGAGCGTCCAGTCGGCCTCCGGCGGCCGCTCGTCGAGGTACGACACGGCAGCCCCGGGCACCTCGCCCCCGCCGCCGCGGCACGGCAGCAGGTAGTGCTCCGCGGGGTGCGCCGCGGCGAGGTCGGCCAGGTCGACGGCGTGCGGCGTGATCGCGATCGGCGGGAGGTCCTCGGAGAGCTCGAGCACGCGGCGGGCCTGGTCGGCGAGCTTCGCGGGCCGCGGCGGCACCACCTCCCGCACGGTGACCGGCAGCGGGCGGGCGTCGAGGATGAAGTTCACGTGCTCGTAGCGGCCCTGCACGACGACCGCGCGGTACCCCGGCGCCTCGGCCGCCGCGGCGGCGAGCAGCGTGGGCACCGCGGTGTCGAGCTCGGGACGGTGCAGCAGGACCGTCTCCTCCGGCCCCGCCAGCAGCCGGACGTCGACGATCGGGCTGAACAGCTCGTCATCCCCGGCGCGGGTCACGGCGAGCAGCGCCACCGGCCCGTCGTCGGTGTCGGGCGGGCGCACCACCAGGAACCGCGTCTTCCAGTACGCCTCGCGACCGAGGTAGCGCGCGCGCAGCGTCTCCTCGTCGTAGGGCAGCGGCGCCCGGGCCACGGCGACGCCGCGGTAGCGGCCGGGGACGAGATTGGGCGAGCTCATCGGCTCAGCTCCGCCGAGATGACGGCGCCGACGGTCGCCTCGGCCGTGTCCGAGCGCAGCCCCAGACGCAGTGTCTCCAGGCCCAGGACGTCGTCGAGCGCGATGTTGCCGAGGTTCACGTCGGGACCGAAGCGACGCACGAACCACGCCTGCTGGTGCGCGCGCGGCGCCTCGAACACGAGGTGCGCGGGCCCGACCGCGTCGGCCAGGGCGTCGACGACGTCCTCGCGCACGCCGCCGTCCGCGGCGAAGATCCCGACCGTGCCGCTCTGGCGGCCCTCGGCGACGACGAGGTGCGCGCCCGCCTCCCGGTCGGCGGCGGCCTCGTCGCGCCACTGGTCGAGGGTGTGCTGCTGGTCGGGGTCCTTGGCGCCGACCTCGGTGATCACGGCGAAGCGGTCCGCGGCCTGCCGGACCAGGGCGCGCTTGTCGGCGACGGTCATGGGCACCGTCCCGCGCGAGACCTCGACGTGGCGGAACCCGACCCCGCGGGCCCACGCCAGGCACTCCTCGGCGACGCCCTGCGCCCAGGCGATCTCCAGCAGCGTGCCCCCGAGGCACGACGCGACCCCGTGCTCACCGAGCACCGCGAGCTTCTCGGCGATCCGCGGGTCGACGTAGGCGGTGCCCCAGCCGGTCTTCCAGATGTCGACGAACGCCCCGGCGCCGGCGAGCAGGTCCGCCGCCGACGCCGGGCTCACGCCCGGGTCCAGGACGTGGGTGAGCCCGACCGTGCGGGGTGCGGACGACCGCGACGGCAGCGTCAGGAAGCTCGGGGTCGCCATGAGCCGATGTTAGATCACATAATGGATGACCACACACCATCGTTGACGACGGGACGTGACCCCGGTGCCTGCTGCCGAAGCCCCTGCGCGCGACCTCACCGCGCTCGCCCACCGCGTCGCGACCCATCCCGGCACGCGGGGGAAGGCCGCGATCGGGCTGGTCAGCGAGGTCTTCGGCGGCGCGGACTGGCTGCGGGGGCCGGGTGACGACGGGGCGGTCGTGGAGACCGGCGGCGGACGGGTCGTCGCCTGCGGCGAGGCGCTGTGGCCGCCGTTCGTGGCCCGCGACCCCTGGGGCGCCGGGTTCGCGGCGGTGCTCACCAACGTCAACGACGTCGCCGCGATGGGCGCCGAGCCGCTCGGCATCGTCAACACGGTCAGCGCGTCGGAGGGTCACGCCCGCGCCGCCCTCGAGGGCATGAAGCGGGCCTGCGCGCTCTACGACGTCCCCGTCCTCGGCGGCCACCTGACGAGCCACGACGGGGAGCCGTCGGTGTCGGCGTTCGCGCTGGGCTCGGTGGACGCGCCGCTCTCGACCACGCACGTCGCAGCAGGCCAGAGCCTCGTCGTCGCCGCCGCCCTCGACGGCGCCATGCGTCCCGACTTCCCGTTCTTCCCCGCGTTCGAGCAGCGCGGCGAGCGGTGCGCGGGCGACGTGCGGGTGCTCGCGGCGCTCGCGCGGTCCGGGGCCGCCGTCGCGGCCAAGGACGTCAGCATGGCGGGCCTCGTCGGGTCGCTGGCGATGCTGCTCGAGTGGGGCACGTTCGGCGTGGAGGTGGACCTCGACGCCGTGCCCGCGCCCGCCGGTGTCGACGTCGGCGACTGGCTGACCTGCTTCCCGAGCTTCTGCTTCCTGCTCTGCACGCCCGCGGGGCGCGAGGCCGACGCGGTCGGCCCGTTCCACGAGCGCGGGCTCGAGGCCGCCGTCGTGGGACGCATCGACGACACCGGGCTGGTGCGCCTGCGCCGCGGCGACGAGGTGGCGACGGCGTTCGACCTCACGCGCGAGGGCGTCACCCGCCTGACGCGGGACGACCGGTGAGGGCCTCAGAGGGCGGCGCACCGGACCGGCGCGCCGCGCAGGGCCACGTCCGAGGCCAGGGCGAACAGGCGGATCACGCGGTCCGGACACCGCCACACGTGGTCGGACGCGAAGTCGAGCCACGCCTCCGGGGCCAGCACCTCGGCGCCCGTGTAGTCCAGCTCGCCCCAGGTCACGGCGATCTCGAACAGGTCGAGCACGGCGTCGGGGTCCGTCTCCACCGCGAGCAGCCGGTCGTGGTGGGCGCTGCGCCGCACCGACGGGGCGCAGCCGCAGTGGACGGCGCCGAGGTCGCTCGGCAGCGGAACGACGACGGAACGGGCCATGGGGACCTCCCCGACCAGGAAGCGGCTGTGACCCGAGCCACTGTGCTCCGCGGTGTTGCACCGGTGTTGCACGCCGGTGCGACGCGGTGAAACAGCGGTCCGTCGGCGCCGTCTGGGAGGGCGGCATGCGCTGCACGGTCGACGCCGGGGGCTTCCCGCTCACGGTCGACGAGCCGCCCGAGGCCGGCGGCACCGGGCAGGGTCCCCAGCCCACCGAGCTGCTGCTCGGCGCGGTCGCGTCGTGCTTCACCCTGGCCGTCGCGCACAGCGCCGCCAAGCGCGGGATCGACCTGCGCGGGCTGACGGTGACCGCGACGGGCACCTACGACGGCCCGCGCTTCACCGCGATCGCCGTCGCGGTGCACGCCGACGCCCCGCAGGGCGAGGAGCTCGAGCGCCTCGCCACTGCGGCCGAACGGGTCTGTTACGTCACCAACACCCTGCGCGGGAGCCCACCCGTCGAGGTGGTCGTGGGGTGATCAGGCGGCGAGCTTCGCCGCCTTCTTGTCCACCTTCGCCTCGGCCTGCGCCGCGCGCTTGTCGGCCTTGCGGACCGCCTTCTCGGCGCGCTTCTCCGCCTTCTTCTCCGCGCGGCGCTGACCGTTGCCCAGCACGAGCGCCGCACCGATGCCGAGCATCCAGATGTCCTTGGCGATGGGGGTGCCCTGCTGGGTCGGGCGCAGGTTGCCGTCGTGCATGCCCGGCGTGCGCAGGTAGAGCCCCAGCATCCCCGCGGAGAAGCCGGTCAGCGCGAGGCCGGCGAGGCGGCCGGGGACGAACGGCGCGAGCAGCGTGGTGCCGACGGCGATCTCCCCGGCGGCGAGGGCCTTGAGGAACGTGGGCGGGTCCATGTCCTTGAGGAAGGGGTAGGTGCCCGACGCGAAGCCGTGCAGCCCGGCTGCGGTCTCCTCGTCGCCGGACCACTTCTGGAGGCCCGAGTTGAGGATGAAGGCGCCGGTCGCGAGACGCTGCGGCACCTGGGCGAGGTCGAGAGAAGGCATGGCCTGATCGTGCGCCCGTGCCCGCGGGCGCGCAGAACCGGGGTCGGCACCGCGATCACCCGCTACGCTCCGCGCGTGCCCGCCGAGCACCTGGACCAGCGGTGACCATGCTGCCCGTCTGGCTGCTCTTCGTCCTGCTCGTCGTCGTGGGCCCGCTGCTGGTCACGGGCCTGCAGGTGCTGGTGCGCCGGCACTGGCCCCACCTCGCCGAGGGCGAGCACAACGACGTCGCCGGCTACCTGATCGCGATCGTCGGCGTCATCTACGCCGTGCTCCTGGCGTTCGTCGTCGTCGTGACGTGGCAGCAGTTCAGCCAGGCGAGCGAGGTCGTCGGCCAGGAGGCGAGCGCGCTGCGCGGTCTCTACCGCGAGAGCGTCGCGTTCCCGCCCGAGGTCCGCGCGCGGATCCAGGCCGACGTCCGCGACTACGCGACCGCGGTGATCACGCAGGAGTGGCCCGCGATGGGCCGCGGGGAGCCCGGTCACCCGGCGGTCGCCGCGGTGCTCGACCGCACCGCCGCGGACCTCGCCGCCCTGCCCACCGACACGCCGATCCAGCAGCAGTACGTCACCGTGGAGGCCGACCGGTTCGCCGAGGTCGTGTCGTACCGCTCCCAGCGCCTCGACTTCGTCGGGCAGGGCCTCCCGGGCGTCATGTGGGTGGCGCTGGTGCTCGGCGGGGTGGTCACGATCGCGTTCGGGATGATCTTCGGGCTCCGCAGCACCGCCCTGCACCTGTTCATGACCGGCAGCCTCGCGGCGACGATCGGCGTGCTGCTCTTCGTGGCCATCGCGATCGACCAGCCGTTCCTCGGCGACGTGGCGGTGCAGCCGACGCCGCTCCAGCGCGTCCTCGACGACTTCGCCCGCTGAGCCCTCACCCGCGGGTGGCGGCGAGGACGGCGGCGTAGCACCCGGGGTCGATCCGGGCGTCGACGAGCCGTGGTCCGCAGTGAGCCCCGGCCAAGACCGCGTCCAGCTCCGGGCGCGACGTGACGGTGTCCGCCGGCATCCCCATGGCGCGGGCCACGGCCGCGAAGTCGATCGCGCCGTAGCGCACCGCGTTCGCCGCGCCCTGCCCGGCGGTCTGCTTGATCTCGATCAGGCTGAGCGCAGCGTCGTCGAACACGACGACGGTGACGTCCAGGTCCAGCCGCACCACCGTCTCGAGCTCGGCGAGCGTCATCCCGAGCCCGCCGTCGCCGACGAAGCACACCACCGGCTCCCCCGGGCGGGCCAGCGCCGCCCCGATCGCGGCCGGCAGGGCGAACCCCATGGTGGCCAGCCCGTTCGAGATCAGGACGCGGCGCAGGGCCCGGGCCGGCCACAGCGGCATGGCGACGAGCATGTGCGCGCCGGCGTCGACGGTCAGCGTCGTCGCGACCGTCGCGTGCTCGGCCACGGCGCGCACCACGTCGTGCGGCGAGAACCCTGACCCGGCGGGCTCGAGGGCGTCGAGGGTGCGGCGGCGGTGCTCCGTGGCGGCCTCGGGGTCCCAGCGCGGGTCGAGGACCTCGAGCAGGGCCGGCAGGGAGCGGTCCAGCGGGCCGACGACGATCTCCGGCTCCCCGAACCACCGCCCGTCGACGGGCCCGGGGTGCAGCATCACGACCGGCGCGTCGTGGGACCAGGCGGACGGGATCGGCTCGACGGGGTCGACGCCGAGTGCGAGGACCAGGTCCGCGGCCTCGAGCAGCGGCCGCTCGAGCACCCCGCCGGTGAACAGCCCCGCGCTCGCGTCCTCGGGGACCGCGCCCTTGGCCTGGTAGGTGCCGAGCACGGGGACACGCGCCGCGAGCTCGGTGAGCCCGGGCGCGTCGACGCCCGCGGGCCCGACGAGCACCACCGGCCGGCGCGCTCCGCGGGCGAGGGCGAGCGCCCGGTCCAGGGCGGCAGCGTCGAGCTCCGGGACCGGGTCGAGCGGGGGCGGCGGCCCGCCGTCGACGGTCGGGTCGAGCTGGAGGTGCACGCCGCCCGGGCCGCGCCGTGCGAGGGCGACCGCCGCCTGCGCCACCGCCGCCGGCTCCCGCGTCCCGAGCGTGCCCGACCACAGGGCCAGCGGGCGGGTGGCCGCCTCCTGGTCCAGGCGCTGGTGGGCGACCCGCGCCGCCGTCGCGCCGGGGACGGCGTCGCTGACCAGCAGCAGCGGCGACCGGTCGAGCGTGGCCTGCGCGAGTCCCGTCGCGGCGGCCGTGACGCCCGGCCCGCGGGTGACGACGGCGGCGCCGACCGTCCCGGTGAGCAGGCCGTGGGCGCCGGCCATGATCGCCGCGGCGGTCTCGTCATGGGCGAGGACGAAGCGCAGGCCCTCCTCCTCGGCCGCGCCGACGACGTCGAGGTTCGCCCCGCCCCCGGGCACGCCGAACAGCACCGGCGTCCCCGCCTCCCGCCAGGCCCGCGCGAGGTGGACCGCCAGTGATCGTGCCGTCATGGGACTCCTGACCAGGCTCGACAGATCGTTGTGCACCCGATCACAGGAACCTACGCTCGGCCCGGAGGATCACGCCCACACCGTCGCGGGAGGCCGTCGTGGCCATCAGGGTCGCCAACATCAAGGACGTCTCCCAGGGCGTGCAGCCCGGGCAGTTCACGGTGGGTGACCGCCACGCCGTCGGACACCTCGGCGAGCTCGACGACACCTACCGCCAGCTCCTCGACCGCCCGGTCACGGCGACCGTGGCCGTCCTCGGCAGCGACGGGCTGCCCAACCTGACGCCGGTGTGGTTCGACTACGAGGGCGAGCTCGTGCTCCTCAACCTCGCGCACCACCGCAAGAAGGTGGACTGGCTGCGTGCCAACCCGCACGCGACGTTCCTGCTCATGAACCCCGACGACCCGTACCACTGGCTCTCGATCAAGACGACCGTGCACCGCGAGATCGCCGAGGACCACCCCACCGACGGGCAGCGGGTCACCGACCAGCTCAACAAGATCTGGCGCAAGTACACCGGCGACGACGGCGAGTACGGGCTGCGCGACGCCTCGGTGAACGAGAGCCGCATCCTCTTCGAGCTCTCCGTCGACAAGATCGCCACGTTCGGCGTGCCACCGACATGACGCTCCGGGTCGCCGTCGTCGGCGGCTCGATCGGCGGGATCACCGCCGCCCTGCTGCTGCGCGACCTCGGCTGCGACGTGCAGGTCTACGAGCGCTCGCGCTCCGAGCTCGACGCCCGCGGCGCGGGGATCGCGGTGCTCGACGCCACCGTGCGCTACTTCCTCGAGCGCGGCGGCGTCGACCCCGACGGGTTCTGCTCGCGCACGTCGGCGATCCGCTACCTGTGGCCGGACGGGTCGTGCCGGCACCGGATCGACCACGGCTACCGCTTCTCGTCGTGGAACGCGATCTACCGGGAGCTGCTGGCGCTCCTCGACGCCGACCGCTACCACCTCGGCCGCGAGATGACCGCGTTCACCGGCGACGACGCCGGCGCGCGGGTGACCTTCGCCGACGGCGCGACCGAGCACGTCGACCTGCTCGTCGCCGCCGACGGCATCAACTCCATCACCCGCGACCGGCTCTTCCCCGACGCGACCTCGCGCTACGCCGGCTACGTCGCCTACCGCGGCACGCTGGCCGAGGAGAAGCTGTCCGACGCGACGTTCGCCGAGCTCCGCGACGCGATCACCTACCAGGTGATCACCGACAGCCACATCCTCGTCTACCCCATCCCGGGCCCCGGCGGGACGACCGTGCCGGGCGAGCGGCTGGCGAATTTCGTCTGGTACCGCAACGTGGTCGACGGCGAGCCGCTGGACCGTCTCCTGGCCGGCCGCGACGGGCAGGAGCGCCGGGTGTCGGTGCCGCCGGGGATGCTCGCCGACGAGGCGGTCGACGAGTTCCGCGGCACCGCACGGCGCGAGCTCGCGCCGCCGATCGCCGAGGTCGTCGTCGGCGCCGAGGCGCCCTTCGTGCAGGCCGTCTACGACATCGAGGTCCCCGCGATGACCTCCGGGCGGGTCGCGGTGCTCGGCGACGCCGCGTTCGCGGTCCGGCCGCACGCCGCCGCGGGCACGGCCAAGGCCGCCGACGACGCGTGGGCGCTGGCCGACGCGCTGCGCGACCACGGCGGCGTCGATGGGGGCGACGTCACCACCGCGCTGGCGGCGTGGGAGGACGGGCGGCTCGCCGTCGGGCGCCGCCTCCTCGAGCGCTGCCGGGACATCGGCCGGCGCTCCCAGGTCGACAACACCTGGGACCCCGCCGACCCGACCCTGATCTTCGGGCTGCACGGCCCCGGCCGCTGACGCGTCAGAGCCCCTCGACGAGGCGCGGCAGGATCTCGCCGACGCCGCCGCGCAGCACCACGGTCGCGACGTCGTCGTACGGGGTCGGCTCGCCGTTGACGATGATCACCGCCGCCCCGGCCGCCGCCGCGAGGTCGACGACGCCGGCGGCCGGGTGCACCCCGAGCGAGGTGCCGACGGCGAGCAGGACGTCCGCGTCGACCGCCGCCTGCTGCGCGCGCCGGATGACGCCGGCGTCGAGGTTCTGGCCGAAGGAGATCGTCGCCGACTTGAGGATGCCGCCGCAGTGCGGGCACGGCGGGTCGTCCTCGCCGGCGGCGACGCGCTCGAGCGCCTCCCCCATCGGCGCGCGGACCCCGCAGCTCAGGCACTGCGTGTGGTGCATGGTCCCGTGCAGCTCGACGACGAGGTCGGGCGACGACCCCGCCGCCTGGTGCAGCTCGTCGATGTTCTGGGTGAGCAGGGCGGCCAGCCGCCCGGAGCGCTCGAGGTCGACCAGCGCCGCGTGCGCCGCGCCGGGGCGGGCGTCCCAGATCGGGTGCACCGCGCGCTGCCGCCACGCCTCGCGGCGGACCTCGGGGTCCTCGACGTAGGCCTGGATGGAGGAGAGGCGCTCGGCCGCCGGGTTGCGGGTCCACACGCCCTGCGGACCGCGGAAGTCCGGAATGCCCGAATCGGTCGACACCCCTGCTCCGGTCAGCACCGTCACCCGCCCGGCGCGGGCGAGGAGGGCTGCGGCACGTGCGACGTCGTCCTCGTCCTCGTGGCCCATGTCCCCACTGTCCCCCGACCGGGCGTGGGCTGTAACACGAGCTTCACTTGCCCCGAAACCACCCATGCGACGTCGCGAGCACCTCCGGGTGACGGAACCCCGGCTCCGGCGCGCAAGGGGAGGGTGTCGTGGGGACCCACCGTCAGTCGTCGTCGCGGGTCATCGGCGTGCACAGCCTGCCGACCGCCGTCATCTCGCTCATCAAGGAGCAGGCCGCCGTGCGCGGGCTCTACCGCGACCCGCTGCCCGAGGTGACGCACGCCGTGCGCACCGAGCTGGTCACGGGCACCACCGGCTGGTTCGGCCGCGGGCGCGAGAAGCGCCGGGCCACCGAGCTGCTGCTCACCCCCGACGTCCTCGTGGTCACCGACCGCGACCCCGACGCGCCGGACGCCGACGCGCAGGTCACGTTCCACCGCCTGAACCAGCTCGAGGTCGCCCGCGTCGAGCTGGGCCTCGAGCTGGTCGGCACGCCGGTCGGCGCCACCGAGCGCGGCGCGCGCGTCGTCGAGACCGACGGCGGCCCCGAGATCGACCGGTTCCACCGCGCCCTGCTCGAGGCGTCCGAGGACTCGCGGCGCGTCGACGTCCCGGCCTCGCGCTTCCCGGCCGAGTCCGAGTCGGTCTCGTACTCGCCCGAGTTCCACTAGTCCTCCCGGGACGACGTCCGACGCGGCCGGCGCGCACCCTCCCGCGCCGCCGCGTGGGCGTGGGCCTCGTCGATCAGCCCCTGCACCTGCGGCCACGTCCGGTCCGGGTTGAGGACGCAGACGAAGCCGTACGCGCCGTAGACGGGGTGCGGCATCAGCACGTCGAGCGCGGTGAGGTCGTGCTCGGCGCTCGCGTCGACGACCTCCTCGGCACGCTCCCGCGGCAGCCCGAGGTTCAGGCGGTAGACGCCGGGCCGGTCCAGGTCCGAGGCGGTGTCGTGCGCGTCGGACGTGACGATCGTGGCGAACCCGTGGCGCGGGCGCTCCTCGTAGGTGCCGTCCGGGTCGCAGATCGCGTAGACGTCGCCGTCCGCCTCGATGACCAGCGTGTCGGGGAAGCGCAGAGCGGCCGTGACGATCTCGAGGTCCATGCCCGCAGACGAGCACGTTTCCATGATCGCTCGTCCGCGTCGAGTGGTGCACGTCACACTCGCGAAGAGCGGTGACGACTCCGCCGTCGCTGGTGGCTCAACGGCCGGCGGAGCCGCCCCGACCGCCGGCCGTCGGCCAGCGGTGCCCAACCGTTTCCCGATGTGGCCACCGCACGAAACGGCCCGGCCGGGACGACGATCGCCGGGCGACCCCTGCCGTTAGGCTCCCCCTGGGCCCCCGTAGCTCAGGGGATAGAGCACGGCTCTCCTAAAGCCGGTGTCGCAGGTTCGAATCCTGCCGGGGGCGCCCAGTCCTGGCCGGCATCTGTGGCCACGTTGATGCCGCAGAGTCCGGCCTCACCCACGTACGAAGCGCGGGTTGCATGGCGGAGCGCGATGCGCCCGCTCAGTAGGTGTCGCAGCTGACGTTGACGTACTGGCCGCGGACCGTCTGCGTGTCCACCACACGATCCCCCTCGCGGATCGTGCAGGTGAGCTCGGCGCTCCCGCTGTCGACCCACCCACCGCCGGAGACCATTGCGCCCGTCCCGTCGTCGATCGTCACCGTCTGCCGCCAGGGCGAGGTCCGGTCGCGCTCGGAGTCCATCCCGCCGGTGGAGTTCGTCCAGTTGACGCTCGACAGGGAATCGAGGCCGGTGCTCGTCACCTCGAGCGTGTAGGTGCGCGGGCCGGCGACGTAGGGCTCCGACACGTTCGGCAGCCCGGCATCGGTGAACGCCCGGTCCAACTGGCGCACGTACATCTCGGTGAAGACGAAGGAGAGCACGACCCCGAGGACCGACAGGCCAAGGCCCACCGAGGCCATCACCACGCGGCTGCCGCGCCGCCGACCGACGATCACCGCGGCGATCCCGGTACCGATACCGACCAGCCCGGCGAGGATGCCGCCCTGGTTGAGCACGGGCAGCGGCGAGAGGCCCAGCGTCACCAGCCCGAGGACGAGAGCGGCGATCGCCCACCCGTTCGCCGAGGTCGGCGCCTGAGGCGACACCGGCGGCTGGCCCCAGGCACCGGGAGGCGGCGCCTGGTTCGGCGGGCCCTGGGCTGCGAGGTTCACGGTCGGGGCGTCGAGCGCATCAGCGTGCGGCGTGTGTCGGGGCCGCTCCCCGGCGTGACGGGTCACGCTGCAGACGTCGCAATTGTCCGGTCTGCCGTTACCGTCGGCCGCTTCCGACTCCTGTCGTCATGCGAGGAGTTCGCAGCTCCCGTCCTCGGCGCCGCCGACGACCAGCACGGAGTTGTCGGACAGGACCACCGCGGCGTGTCCCAGGCGTGGCCGGTTCATCGCGTCGAGCGGGCTCCACACGTCGGTGGTGACGTCGTAGGTGTAGCCGTCCGCCCGCACCCCGGTCTCGCCCTCACCGCCGATGACGAGCACGGTGGTCGAGTCGAGCGTCGTGGTCGTGTGGAGGTCGCGACGATCGGGAAGTGGCGCACGGCGGCTCCACCGTCCCGTCGACGCCGAGAAGTGCTCGACGATGTCGGTGTAGGTGTCGGTCTGGTCGCTGCCGCCGACCATCAGGGCGTCCACGTCGAGAACCGCCAGGCACTCGCCTGCGCGGTCCAGGCTGATGTGGGGGACGGCGAGCCGCCCGAGCGGTCGCCACGTTCCCTCGACCGGCTCGAACAGCTCGCAGGTCCGCGCGAGGTACTCGACGGGCACGCCTGCCGAGCCGATCGCCGTCCCGCTGCCCGAGCAGGCCAAGATCGAGCCGTCGGCGAGCGCCGCCACGAAGGCGTGCGCCCGGTCGTAGCCCGGGGTCGGCATCCGGGTCACCGAGCCGTCGGCGAGCGAGATCTGCACGAAGCGGCCCGTGCCGAGCGGGTCCAGCGGTGCGCGTGCTCCGCACACCACGTCGAGGTGGTCGGTCGAGAACCGCGCCCCGTCCGCCGCGGCCAGGTAGGGGTCAACGAGGTGTGACCGCCAGGTGGTCGTCGTGGCGTCCCAGATCTCCAGCCGGACGTCGCCGCCCGCGGGATCGCCGCCGATGAGGGCCGCGCCCTGATCGGTGGCCACCAGTTGCGGCCGCACGTGGACGCCGTGCAGCGCACCGGCGCTGGTCCACTGCCCGGTGGTCTGGTCGTACACCTCGGTGTCGAGCACTCCCGACCCGTCGGCACCCAGCCCCCCGGCGACGAGGACCCGCGCGTCGTCGAGCCTCGTCGCGCCGAACGCCCCGCGGGGAGTCAGCAGCGACCCCGTGAACGTGAATCCCGCCATGCCACGGCCCTCCCCCGGTCGACGTCGTCAGGATCATCCGGCTCGTCGGGGCGCCCCTCACACCACCGGCAGGGCGAACGACGACTCGCCCACGGCTTCCCGGCGGTTCAAGCAGCTGCGCTCGGGGTCGCGACTCTGCCGGTGAGGCGCGAGCTCTGCCGGTACTCCAGCGCCTCGGCGTCCTCCTCGAAGGTCAGGATGTCGCCGGCGAGGCTGAGGAGTTGCTCCCGGACCTCGGTCGGCGTGGCGTAGAAGAACTCGCGGCGCTGGTTGACCTGGTTCACCCGCCGCGCGGCGAAGTGGGCGTGCAGGCGGCTCTCGATCCCGACAGCGTCCTTGGAGAACTGCAGGGCGTGGACGTCGAACCGGAACGGGACCGACGCGTCCCCGAGCTCGCGCACTCGGTCCATCGGGTCGAGGCGGCGGGTCATGCCGATCTTCACGACGTCCGGGCCGAAGGCTCCGATGTTGCTGATGACGTAGACGTAGCCGGCGCGGATGTTGGCCGCCCGGTAGTCGACGTCTTCGATGGCGGCGTCGATCTCGGCGAGCTCGGCGCGCAGACGCTCGATGGCTTCCGTATCCCCTGAGTCGCCGAGCTTGCTCAGGGCGTTGAGATAGTGCTGGCGCTCCTTTTCGAGGCGCGACCGCTCGCGTTCGATCTCCTCCTGCGCCCTGCGTTCCTCGCGGAGCCGGGCCTTCTCCTCCCGCTCGAGCTCCTTCTCGCGTGCGACCTTCTCCAGGTAGTCCGCGGTGAGGGTGAGCTCCTGCAGCCGCAGTGCGTGGTACTGGGGAGTGACGCGGATGTGCACCGTCTTCCCGAGCTTCTCGATGGTCGCGACGACTTTGTTCAGCCGGTCGCACGCTGACTGGAGCTTGTAGGGCTTCAGCCCCCGAACAAGGTTGTCCGCTTCCGCGTTGTAGGCGCGCAGCATGAGCTTGGAGGTCTCACGCACCATCGCTCGGCCCTGGGCGGCCGACCCGTTTACCGTCCAGTCCGTGGCGCCGGTGACAGCGCCTCCGTCCTTCAGGTTCATGGCCTTCATCAGGTCCCGCACCTTGGCGAGCTCGGTCTTGTAGGCCAGCGCGTCGTCGAGGGGGTGGTGGTACTGGTAGACCCCCACCTCCTGAAGCAGGGCTGCCTCCCGGGTCTCGACGACCGACTGCTTCGCTTCTTGCAACTCCGCCGTGACCGTGGCCAGTTCTGCTCGGAGGGAATCGAGCTCGTCCTTGGCTCGGCGCTGCTGTGCCTCAGACTCCTGTAGTGCGCGGTCGGCCTGCTCCCGCAGCTCGACCACAGTCAAAGCACCGAGCCGGCTGAGCTCGTCTCGCAGGAAAGCATTCTCCCGCTGCGCCTCGCTCAGCGTTGAGGCCAGCTCACGAGCGTGCTTCCGCGCGCCGAACAGCGGGACCGCCGACTGCGAATCGAGCTTCGGCGATACAGCCGGCGTCGGCAGCTTCGAGCTCGCCGGTTCGTCGGCCGGCGGCGTGGACGAGGCGTGCGTCGCTGCCGACGGAGTGACTCGCGACTGCTGGACGGGCGCATGCCCTTCTGCTGACGGGTCCTGTCGGGCAGGGACCAAGGGCTCCTCGACCCAGAACACCCACCCGTGAGGAGCAGGACCCCACGACGGATCGGGCTGCCAGCCCGACGGTGGCACCCACCCGCTGGGAGGAGCCGGCCAGTTCGGCGGAACCCTGAACACCTGCGGCACCAACAGCCCCCTGACACCTCGATGACCACGCGTCTGCCACGACCGAAGCCAGCCGGCTCGAGCAGAGCCCTCGCCACGAAGATCGCCAACGACTTCCGAGACGTGACGGTCCGACCGGGTGACCCCGTCCGCAACGGTCGAACGGCCCCGGCGCAGACCGGAGGATGAAGCTGGGTCGGGGCCGCGAGAATCCGCCGCGGCGCCCCTCACTACCATCGCCACGGAGCCACGATTCCGCGCCCGAGATCAGACTTCTGTCATTCCGGGGCGAGGATGCGTGGGCAACTCCGCACCTCACCCGCAGGTGAGTGAATTGTGCCCGGGCCGGTAGCACACCCTTACTCCGCAGTCATGGTCCCGCATTTCCGGACCCGCGGACGATATTCCTGGGCCCGACCCCCGGCGACGCGATCGACGACAGCAACGTGTCCGGGGGCGGTGCGAGCGCACGGCGCGACCACCTCACACCAGGAGAGAACCATGACCAGCACGCAGTCCTCCGGCGGCCACTACTCCGGCGGCCACTATCCCGGCGGCCAGGGCGACCCCGCCTGGGGACCACCCTCACCGCCGACCGGCTATCCCCCGCCGTCCCCTCCGCCGCCTCCGCACCGGCGCAGCGCGCTCCGCGTCGTCGGCATCATCGCCGCGGTCCTGGTCGGTGTCCCCGTCCTCTTCTTCGTGATCGCGCTGGTGGTCGCGCTCGTCCGCGGCCCGTCGGTCGCTCCCGCCACGGGCCCGGGGTCGACCGGTTCGCCCGGTCCGGGGCCCGTCACGTTGCTCCAGCTCAAGAACGGCGACTGCTTCAACTCCGCACCGATCCCCGCCGACGGGTCGACCGTCGGCGTCGACGAGGTCTCTCCCGTCTCGTGCTCGAGCCCGCACACCCGCCAGGTCGTGAACACCCTCGCCTACCCGAACCTGACATGGGAGGGCGGCGCCGAGGCGCAGTCCGGTGAGCAGTGCACGAACTCCTTCCGGACCGATCTCCGCAACGACGTCCGGAACGACGATCGCTACATGCCCGCACGGATGCACGGTGTCGTGACCTCGCTGGGCAAGAACTCCGTCTACGTGGCCTGCGTCATCGCGACGGAAGCTCCCACGACGGGGTCGGCACTGAACTGAGGCCGCGGATCAGATCGAGGAGCTCGAACAGCAACTCGTTCTCCGTGTCGACGAAGCGACCAGCTCGCTACGCTTGTCGGGTTCGAATGGCCGAGAACGGTGCGATCCACGTCGACGCTCCGTGAGAGTTCGACCACGACTTGTGTAGCGGACAGGAGAACGCCGGGGAGGAGTTCGGCGCACGTCCGAATCATCTGAGGGTCCGAGCACGTCGCGCGCGGCTACAGAACTCGCGAGAGAGGCGAGGGGGAAGACCGGTGGGATACGGGCTCGGTGTCGACCTCGGCACCACGTTCACCGCCGCTGCGGTCGAGCGCCACGGGCGCGTCGAGATGGTGACGCTCGGCGACCGGTCGGCGGCGGTGCCGTCGGTGGTCCTCGTCCGCGACGACGGCACGATCCTCACCGGCGACGCCGCCGATCGCCGCGCGGTGACGGAGCCCGACCGCGTCGCCCGCGAGGTGAAGCGACGCCTCGGTGACCCGATGCCCCTGGTGCTCGGTGGGAGCCCGTACGCAGCGGCGCACCTGATGGGTCGGCAGCTGCGCGACGTGGTGACGCTGGTGAGCGAGCGCGAGGGCGGCGCCCCGGACGTGGTGACCCTCACCCACCCCGCGAACTGGGGTCCGTACAAGAGGGAGCTGTTCAGCCAGATCCCGAGGACGGCCGGCCTCGGTCGGGTCCGGATGCTCTCCGAGCCGGAGGGGGCGGCCGCGCACTACGCCGCCAACGAGCGGCTCGAGGAGGGCGCGCTCGTCGCCGTCTACGACCTCGGCGGCGGGACGTTCGACGCCACGGTCCTGCGCACGGTCGGCAAGGGCTTCGAGATCCTCGGGACGCCCGAGGGTCTCGAAGGGCTCGGCGGGGTCGACTTCGACGAGGCCGTGTTCGACCACGTCGACCGCAGTCTCGGTGGTCCGCTCTCGACCCTCGACCCGTCGGACCCGCACGACACCAGCGCCGTCATCCGCCTGCGCCAGGACTGCGCGCGGGCCAAGGAGGCCCTCTCGGCCGACACCGAGACCACGATCCCGGTGATGCTGCCGAGGCTGCAGACCGAGGTGCGCCTCACGCGCGGCGAGGTCGAGGAGATGATCCGGCCCTCGATCAGCGCGACCATCGAGGCGCTGAACCGGGCGCTGCTCTCGGCGGGCGTCGCGCCCGACCACCTGAGCACCGTGCTGCTCGTCGGCGGCTCGTCACGCATCCCCTTGGTCTCGCAGATGGTCTCCGCGGAGCTCGGCCGCCCCACCGCGGTCGACGCCCACCCCAAGCACGCGATCGTGCTCGGCGCCGCGGCGATGTCCGGCCGCGGCCACGTCGACGACCGCGGCCTGTTCACCGGGCCACGCAGCGGAGCCGCGCCGCTGACGACGACCATGAACCAACCCGGCACCGGCCCGAGCGTCGGTGGACCCCCGACGGGGCCACACGGCGCACTGCGCCCACCGACGGGCCCCGTCCCGACCGGTCGGACCGCCGCCCGCCCGATGGTCCCGCCGATGCCGCCGGCCGGGCTGGGCCCGCCCCCGGCACTCGCCGCCCCGGGCACTCCGGCCGCAGGAACCCCCGCCTCGGCCCCGCGCGGGTCGGGCTCGACGAACGGCCCCCGGGCGGTCTCCGCAGGCCCCGGCCGCACGGTCACGATGTCAGGGCGCTGGCTGATCGCGGCGGCCGCGGTCGTGCTGGCGCTCGTCGTGGCCGGGCTCGCGGTCGTGGTGCTGGTGGCGGGGCCGCCGGCGGCGGCGAGCGAGACGACCCTCGAGCCGGTGAACACCGCCCAGGCCAATCCGTTCCTGCCGCAGGCCGGCGGCACCGACACTCCCGGCGTCGCCTCGCCCGACGCGGCAGCCGGCCCGGTGGGGGGCCACACCCCGGGTCTGTTCGGCGGCAGCGGGAGCAACACGTGTCAGCGCGACGGGATCGCGGACTTCCTCGCCGGCCACCCCGATGTCGGCGCGGCGTGGGCCCAGGCCGAGGGGATCGAACCGAGCCAGATCGGTGACTTCCTGGCGCACCTGAGTCCGGTGGTCCTTCGCGCGGACACCGCGGTGACCAACCACGGGTACGCCGACGGGCACCTCACCAGCCGTGCCGCGATCCTCCAGAGCGGCACCGCGGTCCTGGTCGACGGGTACGGCACCCCACGGGTCAAGTGCTACTGCGGCAACCCGCTGTCCGAACCTCCGCGCGACCTCTCGATGCGGTTCATCGGAACGGCGTGGCCGACCTTCGTGCAGAGCAATGTCGTGGTCGTGCGGCCCGCGCCCGTGCTCCTCGACGACCTCACCGTCGTCGACGTGGCCACCAACGATGTCTACGTGATCGACGCGCCGCCGTGGCGGTACGGATACGCGTCCGCGGCGGGCCCGGGGACGGGCTCGGTGACCTCGAGCCCCGACACGACGACCACGACCACGACTCCGACCAGCACCGCCACCACCACGACGACCACCACGACCACCACCGCCACGACGGACCCCGCCACCACGACGGCTCCCACCCGGACGACGACCAGCGCCTCGCCGGCGGGCACGGCGACGAGGCCCGCGAGGCCGTCGGGCGGGACACCGGGATCCTCTCCGACGCCAGGCTGACCACCACACACCGTCCGGCACAGTGGACGGCATGGCGGCCCGAGACGAGACCGACGACTGGCGGGGAACCGTCGTCCTCCCCGGGGGCACCGTCGTCCGGGGTCGGGGGGTGCAGAACCCGCTGCCCGGCGGACGCGCCCCGGAGTTCGGGCTCTACCTCGGTGTCGACTACGAGCCCGCGTGGCCGCACCGGAGGCTCGACTGGCCGGACTTCGGCCTGCCGATCGACCCCCTCGACGCCGCCCGCGGGATCGAGCAGCTCCACCGGGACGCCCGCGCGGGGCGGCGGGTCGAGGCGGCGTGCCGCGCCGGGAAGGGGAGGACCGGCACCGTCATCGCGTGCCTCGCGATCCTCGACGGCCTGCCGCCGGACCACGCCGTGAACTGGACGCGACGCCACTTCCACCACCGCGCGGTGCAGACCCCGTGGCAGCGACGGTGGGTCCGGCACTTCCCCGAGCTCGTCGAGGACCCAGGTGCGCCGGCGCGGATCACCGGCCGTCGAGCTCGAGGTCGCCGCTGATCACGGTGACGGTGGTGCCGCCGACCCAGAGCTCGTCACCGAGGCGGTCGACGTGCACGCGTCCGTCGCGCCCGAGGCAGCTGCCCTGGGTACCGACGTAGTGCGCCGGCAGGCGTCCGGAGAACACGAGCCAGCGGGCGAGGGCGGCGTGCAGGCTGCCGGTGACCGGGTCCTCGCGGACCACGTCGGCGTCACCGATGAAGGCGCGGACCTCGACCGAGGAGGGATGCCCGGCGGGGTAGGTCGCGGCGACGCCCACCGATCGGAAGCCGGCCAGCAACCGGGGCGCGAGGCGGAGCACCGTCGCGGGCTCGCGCAGCAGCAGCCCGACCCACCCCGGTCCGTTGTCGATCCATCGTGCCTCCACCGCGGCCGGGTCGAGGCCGAGCGCGTCGAGCAACGGGGCGAGCTGATCGGCGTCGACCGGTCCCTCGCGGATCAGGGGCGGTGCCGCGAACGCCAGCCGACCGTCATCGTCACGCAGCCGCACCAGCCCGATCCCGCACTCCTGGACGAGCCCCTCGACGGGGCCTGGACCGCGGCGGGCCTGCAACCAGGCGTGCGCCGACCCGAGCGTCGGGTGCCCGGCGAAGGGCAGCTCCCGATCGGGGGTGAAGATGCGCAGCCGGTAGTCGGCCCGCGGGTCGGTGGCGGGGAGCAGGAACGTCGTCTCGCTGAGGTCGGTCCACCGCGCGACGGCCGCCATGGTGTCCTCGTCGAGGTCGTCGGCGTCGTGCACGACCGCGACGGGGTTGCCGGTGAGGGACCCGGCTCCGAAGACGTCGACGTAGTCGACGTGGTGACTGTTCGTCCTGCGCCGGCCGGGAGCCATCGGTCGCCACCTCCTCGCGTCGACGGTCATCGTGCGGCATCCCGTCGTCGCCGGTCACGCCCCGACGGGTCCGGATGCCGCGGCGAGGGCGGCGTCGGCTGCTCCACGTGCACCACCGCCGCCCGGCAACACGCCCCACTTCCGCGCTCCGGTTAACGGTGGCGAGCGGCGTGGCGATCCGAACCAGCAATCACCTCGAGACCAGCGGGTGACGCCCACGGGCCACCCCCGGCTCACCGCTGTCACGAGGAGTCCCCGTGCACGACGTCCCTGCGACGGACCCCGAAGGCCTGCCGGTCGAGGCCCGCACGACGCGACCGGCAGCGCTCGGTGACCACCTGGTGTGGCACCAGGAAATGATCTGTCCCGGCGAGCGGTGCCGTGGACGGGTCCGGGCGTTCCCGCCCGGGGCACTCGTCGACGACGGACGGCGGGAACGTCGCCACTGCCCGGAATGTGGCACGGGCGTCGTGGCGCCCGCCTTCTACCTCGACGGGACGCAGGCGCGGCGCCGACCGGACACCCGGCACCCGTGAACCCCGACCGGGGTGTAACACGAGGAGCGGCGCCGTCGCTGAGGCGCCGTGACCGAACAACGGCGGGAGCCCGGGCGATGACGCGGGCATTGCCGGACCGCAGGACCGGCCCCCGGGACGGCGTCGGCCGGGGACCCTCCGCGGACACCGCGCGCGCACTCCGGCGCGTCGAGCCCGGCCGGCGTCGGGAGCTCGTCCAGTTCCTCGCGCGTCTCGGCGATGCGTTCGCGGCCGGGGACCTGACCGCGATCGCGGCGTGCCACGTCCCCCCGCTGCTGTACGTCACCGAGTGGGGCTCCGCCGTCTTCACGTCCACCCGGGAGGTCGCCGAGGGGTTCCGCCAGGTCGTCGACGACCACCGGCGTCGTGGACTGGTGTCGCCGACCTCCGTGGTCGAGACGGTGTCCACTCCGGCGGCCCGGATCGTCGAGATCGGGGTCCGCTGGACCTTCCACGACGCGGAGGGGCGGGCCCTGCTCCACGACCGGTACCGCTATCTGCTGCGACGGGTCGACGGCGAAGGCCTGCTGATCAACGCGGTGATCGTGCTCGGCGGCCGGTCGGTGGCGCCGTGAGCAGCGAGACACCGATCTATGACGCCACCTGCCGGGACGTGGGGTCGCCGGACGACACCGACGAGTCCGCGGCGGTCGGTGAACGGTCCGCTCGGCCGACCGAGCCCCTGGCGACCGCCGACGACGACGCGGTGACCTCGGACCTCCGGCTCGGCGGTGCTCCGGCGGGCGAGGCGGAGAGGTCCTGACCGGCTCGGGTGTAACGGCCTGCCGCGTGGTGTCGCTGGCTGGAGGTGGGCCCGCGCGCGACCCGTCGGGGGGTGCGCGGGCCGATCCGGCCGAGAGGGGTGTGCTGTCGTGGCGGTCCGGCGCACCCACGGGCCCGAGGTGCTGCTGCCCGGGCAGGAGCAGCGGCGTTCGCTGGGACGTCCTCGGGCCGGCCCGGGCGCGCGGCGCCAGGGCCCGTCCCGGGGCTCCGAGCCCGTCCGGCGCCGGCGCGGGGGGCGCCGGACGGGCGCGGCGGGTGCGGTGTCGTGACCGGCCCCGCGCACACCCCGCCGGCGGCCCTGCGACCCGACGACACCCGGCCCGTCGGATCACGGCCTGACCCGGTGCCCGACGACTCCGACGACCTCGAGGACGCCCTGCGCAGGGCGATGAGCGGCGACTCGGCGGGGTTCGTGGTGCTCTACCGCGAGCTCCAGCCGCGCCTGTTCCGCTACGCCCGCGCGCTGGTCGGGCAGGACGCCGACGACGTCACCGGCGAGGCGTGGCTCCAGATCGCCCGCGACCTCCCGACGTTCTTCGGTGACCTCGACGGCTTCCGCGGGTGGGCCGCGAGCATCACGCGCCACCGCGCGCTGGACCTCATCAAGTCGCGCACCCGGCGCCCCGCCGACCCCCGGGGCCTGCAGGTGGTGCCGGACCTCGCCGACCTCACCGCCGGCGGCGACACCGCCGAGGCGGCGATCGCGGCCCTGTCCACCGCGCAGGCGGTCGAGATCATCGCCTCGTTGCCGCGGGACCAGGCTGAGGCCGTGCTCCTGCGCGCGGTCGTCGGCCTCAGCGCCGAGGCGGCGGGCACCGTGCTCGGCAAGCGGGCCGGCGCCGTGCGTGTCGCGGCCCACCGCGGTCTGAAGACCCTCGCCCGCCGGTTCGACCGGAGCCCGAGCGCGCCGGAGGACTCCCCATGAGCGTGCGTCGACGGCCGTCCCGGGCCCAGGCGGAGGACCTGCTCGACGGCGGGGGCAGCGGACCGCTCCGCGACCTGCTCGCGGCCGCCTCCGGACCGGCGCACCGCGAGGAGGTCGTCGGTGAGGACGCCGCGACCCGCGCGTTCGTGGCGGCCCACGGTGCCGCGGTGACGCTCGGCTCGGTGGCCCCTCCGGCCGACGGTGCCGCCACCCGGCGAGCCCGGTGGCGGACGCCGACCGGGCTGGCCTCCGCGCTCGCCCTCGCCCTGGCCGGCGCGGGCGTCGCCGTCGGCACCGTCGCGGTGGCGCTCCACGACGGGGCCCCGACCGCACCCCCCGCGTCGTCGGTCACCGCTCCGCCGCCGGCAGGGGCCGGAGGCCCCGGGTACCTCCCCGACCCGGTCCGCGTCGCGACCTGTCGAGCCTGGGGAGCCGCCGCCCCCACCCGCGACACCGACCCGGCGTTCGCCGCGCTCGTCGCCGCGGCCGGCGGCGCCGGGAACGTCGACCGCTTCTGCGCGGCGGCCTCCTCCCCCGGCGTCGAGCCGACGAGTGCGCCGACCGCCGGTCCGACGGCACCGGCGTCGAGCACGACGAGGACCTCTCCCGGGGCCCAGGACGCCCCTCGCTCCGGCAGCGCGCCGGACGCCGACACCGCGTCACCGTCCCGGGCACCCGGCGCGTCCCGGGACGACGGCAGCAACGGCACCGGCGGCAACGGCCGCGCCGTGGGCCCGCCGACCGCGCCTCCCGGGCAGGCCGGACGCAACGGCCGCGCCGAAGGCCGGTCCGTCGGGCCCCCGGCCGTCCCGCCCGGTCAGGACCGGGCGAACGGCCGCTCCCCCTCGCGCGGCGCGGGCTAGACGGGCGTCAGGGGTCGACGCGACCGCCGCACTCGCTGACGAGGGCGGCCATGATCTCCCGGTCCTCGTCGCCGACGTGGTCGGCGTAGTACTGGTACAGGCTCTCGCGCGCCAGGCGCGACGCGGCCCGCCCGTCGCCGGCGCTGATCGCGTCGAACACCGCGGTGTGGTGACGGATGGAGCGCAGCTTGTGCGCCTCCTGGTCGTCGGCGTCGAGGATCGTCTGCTGGATCAGCTCGAGGACCGCCTCCCGCACGGCCTCGCCGTAGAGACGCACGAGCTCGTGGCCCGCGGCGTCGGCGAGGATCTCGTGGAACTCCAGGTCGGCGCGCCCGAACTCCGCGTACGAGTGGTGGAGCAGTCCGCGCATCCGCGCCATGTTGCGCTCGAGGGCGACGAGGTGCTCGGGGGTCCGGCGCAGCGCGGCCATGAGGTTGGTCGACGCGTCGATGACCATCCGCAGCTGCACGAGCTGGGGCAGCGAGATGGTCCGGCTCGAGGTCAGCAGGCCCAGCGACCGCCGGATCGGCGCGGAGGTGATCGGCAGGACGAGGGGCCCGCGCGGATCCCGCGGGGCCGAGCGCACGAGCTCGAGGCTCTCGAGGACGCGCAGGGCCTCCCGGACCGACGACCGGGCGATGCCGTAGCGGTCGACGAGCTCCCGCTCGCTGGGCAGCCGGTCGCCCGGACGCAGCTCGCCGGACGCGATGCGCGCCTCGACGTCGTCGACGACGCGGCGGTACGCGCGGTGCTCGGCGGTCGCCGTCCTGCCCGTGTCCGTCATCAGCGCCCCTCCCCGCACGCCACGGTAGCGACGGGTCAGGCCGGCGGGGTGAAGCGGCCGTCGACGGCGGTCCACCCGCCGTCCACGCTCAGGGTGGAGCCGGTGACGTAGCTCGAGGCGTCGGACGCGAGGTACACCACGGCGCCGGCGAGCTCGGACGGCAGCGACCACCGCCCCAGCGCGCCCTTGGTGGCGTAGGCGCGGTACCAGTCCGGATCCGCCTTGATCTGCGCGGTCAGCGGGGTCTCCACCACGCCGGGCGCGACGGCGTTGACGCGCACGCCGGCCTCGCCGAACTCGACCGCGGCGGTGCGCACGAGCGATTCCAGCCCCGCCTTGGTCGCCGCGTAGACGCCCTGGCCCGGCTCCACGGTCCGGGCGCGGATCGAGGAGAACGCGATGATGCTGCCCGACCCGCGGGCGACCATGCGGGCCCCGACCGCGCGCAGCACGTTGAAGGTCCCGCGCAGGTTCAGCCCGACGACCCGGTCGAACTCCTCGGGGCTGTAGTCGAGCAGCCGCTTGCGCACGTTCATCGCGGCGGTGAGGACGGCGACGTCGAGGTCGCCCACCTCGCCGAGGTGGCGCTCGAGGCCGCCGGCGTCGGTGATGTCGAGCTCGACCGCGCCGGCCAGGCCTCCCTCGCCGGCGATGGCGTCCGCGGTGGCCTTCGCGGTGTCCGGGTCGCGGTCGGCGCAGACGACCTCGGCGCCCTGGGCGGCGAGGGCGAGCCCCGCCTCGCGGCCGATCCCGCCGGCGCCGAGCAGCAGCGCCCGGCGGCCCCGGAGGTCGAACAGCTTCTGGTAGTCGGTCACGCGACGCTCCTGGTCCGGGTCACTGGGGGCGGATGACGGCCATGCGTGTCACCGTCAGTTCCTCGATGGCGAAACGGGGGCCCTCGCGCCCGACACCGGAGTCCTTGACCCCGCCGTAGGGCATGATGTCCGACCGGAATCCGGGCACCTCGTTGACGATCACGCCGCCGACCTCGAGCTCCTCGATCGCCCGGAACGCGCTCGCCAGCGAGCGGGTGAACACGCTCGCGTGCAGCCCGTAGCGGGACCGGTTGGCGGTCTGCAGGGCGGTCTCCAGGTCGGGCACCGAGTTCACGGCCACCACCGGGGCGAAGATCTCCTCGCACCAGGCCTGCCGGTCCTCGGGCACGTCGAGCAGGATCGTCGGCTCGAGGGAGCGCTCGACGACGCGCCCGCCGTGCACGATCTTCGCGCCGGCCTGCTCGGCCTCCTCGATCCAGTCGACGACCCGGCGCGTGGACGCCTCGTTGATCAGCGGGGCGATGCGCGTGGCGGGGTCGCGCGGGTCCCCGGTGGTCAGCTCGCCGATCCGGGCGGTCAGCGCGCCCAGGAACTCCTCGCGCACCGGCTCGCACACGATGACGCGCTGCACGGCGATGCAGGCCTGGCCGTTGAAGTAGAACCCGCCCCGCAGCACCGCGTCGACGGCGCGGTCGAGGTCGGCGTCCGCGTCGACGATCAGCGCGGCGTTCGAGCCGAGCTCGAGCAGCGTCTTGCGCGGGGCCGCGTCCCGGGCGATCTGGTGGCCCACGGCGGCCGACCCGGTGAACGACACCGCGGCCACCTCCGGCGCGGTGACCAGGACCTTGCCGACCTCGGCGTCACCGGTGACGACCTGGACCATCGCCGGCGGCGCCCCGTGGGACACCGCGACGCGCCGCACGATGTCGGCGAGCCACAGGGTGGCGAGCGGTGTGGCCGGGGCCGGCTTGCAGATGACCGGGCAGCCCGCCGCGATCGACGGCGCGATCTTGTGCGAGGCGAGCAGCACCGGCCCGTTGAACCCCGCGATGCCGACGACGAGCCCGATCGGCCGCCGCGTCCAGTAGCCGATCATGCCCTCGCCGGAGGCCTGCAGGTCGAGCGGGACGGTCTCCCCGTGCAGGTGCGCGATCTCCTCGGCGGCCGCGGTCCAGGTGAACAGCGTGCGGGAGAACTCGACGGCGCAGTCGGCACGGGTCTTGCCGGTCTCGGCGATGAGGAGCTCGACGAAGGCGTCGGTGTGCGCCGCGAGCTCGCGCTCGACGTCGAGCAGGATCGCCCGCCGCGTCGCCGAGCTCAGGGCGCCGACCTCGCGGCGCACCGCGGCCCCGGCGGCGACCGCGTCGCGGGCGAGCTCGACGGTGCCCACGGGTGCCTGGGTGACGGTCGAGCCGTCGAAGGGGAACACGACGGGCGCGCTCGCGACGTCGGCCCGCCAGCCCCCGCCGATCGGCAGACCGGCGGGGAGGTCGGGCAGCGCGAAGCCCGGGCTCGAGCTCATGGACGGCTCCTCGAGACGACGGTGTCGGGCCGCCGATCTGGTCAGACCAGCAGCGACTCCGCGCAGGATGCAGGGCGCACTCGTCGCAAGTCAAGAGCGGCCGTCGGACCGCTCCGACAGCAGGAAGCCGCCCGTCAAGGGCACCTGACCAGCGGAAACATCCTCGGTGCTTGACTATCGTCCGCGTCACAGTCCAGTCTCCCGCTGCTGTATCCAGTACCGGAGGAGGCGGGCGTGCAGCTGGTCGACGAGCTCGCCGCGGTCCTCCGTGAGCGCATCTACAGCGGTCGCTACCCCGGCGGGGCGCGCCTGCCGCAGGAGAACCTGGCCGCGGAGCTCGGGGTGAGCCGGACGCCGCTGCGCGAGGCCCTCCGGGTCCTCGAGCAGGAAGGACTGATCCGGGTCGCGCCCGGTCAGGGCGCCCGCGTGGTCACCGGGGACGTCGCGACGTTGCTGCAGGCCTACGAGCTGCGGGCCGTGGTCGACGGGCTCGCGGCCCGGCTGGCCGCGCGGCTACGCCCCAGCCCGGCGCGCTGCCGCGACCTGCGGCGCGTCATCGCGACACAGCGCGCGGCGCTCGAGCCGTGGTCGCCGCGGGCCTACACCGGCGCCAACGTCGACTTCCACGAGCAGATCCTCTACCTCAGCGGCAACGAGTTCCTGGTCGGCCAGGCCCCGCTGCTGCGCATGACCGCGCAGGTCTTCGCCCCCGTCGCGCTCGTCGATCCCGCGCGGGCACAGCGGGCGATCGCCGAGCACGAGGGCATCGCCTCCGCGATCGAGGACGGCGCCGAGGACGACGCCGAGCGCCTGGCCCGCGCCCATGTCCAGACCACGATCGACGAGCTCCGCGCCGAGCACGACGCGGACTCCCCCGACGTCCCCGGCCTCCGGTCCACGAAGGAGTGACCCAGCCATGCCCACCTACTACGTCGCCTCGGACATCGGGGGCACGTTCACCGACACGGTCGTCATCGACCAGGACGGCAACGTCGGGCGGTACAAGTCCTCGACGGTGCCCGACAACCCCGCCGAGGGCGTGCTGGACACCCTGGTCGACGCCGCGCAGGAGCGGGGGGTCGACCTGGAGGAGCTGCTCGGGCAGGTCGAGGTGTTCGCCCACGGCACGACGATCGCCACCAACGCGATGCTCGAGGGCCGGGCCCGCCGCGTCGGGCTCATCCAGACCCGGGGCTTCGGCGACACCCTGACGATCATGCGGGGCTTCAAGAGCATCGGGCTCGACGAGGAGGACATCAAGCGCTTCCGGACCCTGGTCAAGCAGCCGACGGCGGTACCGCGCGCGATGACCGAGGAGGTCACCGAGCGCGTCGACTACGCCGGCCGCGTCGTCTGCCCGCTCGACGAGGACGACGTCCGGCGCGCCGTGCGGGCCCTGCGCGATCGCGGCGCCGAGGTGATCGCCGTGGCCCTGCTCTGGTCGTTCGCGAACGACGAGCACGAGCGCCGGGTCGCCGAGATCGTCGCGGAGGAGGCGCCCGAGCTCGGGGTGACGCTCTCGAGCGAGTTCCTCCCCCGCATCGGCGAGTACGAGCGCACTCTCACCACCGCGGTCAACGCGAGCCTGCGCCCGGTGCTCAAGACCTCGCTCGACAGCTTCGAGAACACCCTGACCAGGGCCGGGCTGCGCAGCGGGCCGCTGCTGATGCAGTCCAACGGCGGGCTCGCGACCTTCTCCGAGGTCGAGAAGCGGGCCGCGGCCACGGTCATGTCCGGGCCGGTGGGAGGGGTCATCGCCTCCCAGTTCCTGGGCACGCGCTCGGGGCACCGCAACGTCGTCACCACCGACATGGGCGGCACGAGCTTCGACGTCGGACTGGTCCTCGACGGCCTCCCGGTCATGTCGAACACCACCCTGATCGGACGCGACGAGCTCGCCCTGCCGTCGGTGGCGGTGCGGGCGATCGGCGCCGGCGCCGGGTCGATCGCCTCGGTGCGCAACGGCGTGCTCCAGGTCGGGCCGGAGAGCGCGGGCGCCCGTCCGGGCCCGGCCTGCTACGGCCGCGGCGGCGAGCGGCCGACGGTCGCCGACGCCGACCTCGTGCTGGGCTACCTCAACCCCGAGAACTTCCTCGGCGGGCGGCTCACCCTCGACGTCGAGCGCGCCCGGACGGCGATCGAGACGCACGTCGCGCGGCCCGCGGGGCTCTCGGTCGAGGCGGCCGCGGAGGGCATCAAGACGATCGTCGACTCGCGCATGGCCGACCTCGTCCGCCAGGTGACCGTCGAGCAGGGCTACGACCCCACCGACTTCGCCGTCTTCGCCTACGGCGGGGCGGGCCCCCTGCACGCGTTCTCCTACGGCGCCGAGCTGGGCTGCCCGCAGATCATCGTGCCGATCACGGCCTCGGTGCACTCGGCGTTCGGGATCGGCTGCTCCGACCTGACGATGGTCGAGGAGATCTCGCAGCCGATGCAGACCCCGCCCGGCACCACCGACCACGCCGGGGCGCTCCCGCCGGAGACCCTGGACGCCACCTTCGACGAGCTCGCGGCCCGCGCCACCCGCGACCTCGTGGCCGCCGGCGCCGACAAGGACTCGATCTCCCTCGTCCGTTCCGTCGAGATCCGGTTCCGCGCCCAGATCCACGTCCTGACCGTCACCCTCGACACCGGCGCGGGCGCGCTCACCGCCGCCGACGTGAACGGGATGGTCGAGCGGTTCGTCGAGCAGTACGAGGGCCGCTTCGGCAAGGGCGCGGCGTTCCTCGAGGGCGGCGTGGAGATCACGACGTTCCGTGTCGTCGCGACCAGCCCGGTGCCGCGCGCGGAGCTCACCGCGGTCGCCGACCACAGCGCGGTCGCCGGCGGATCCGCCGCCACCCGCCCAGTCTTCAGCGGCGGGACGTGGCGCGACGCCACCGTCCTGCGCGGCGACCAGCTCCACGACGGCATGACCATCGACGGCCTCGCGATCGTCGAGCTCGCCGACACCACGGTCGTCATCGGCCCGGACCAGGACGCCGTCGTCGACGGCGCCGGCGACCTCGTCATCCAGACCCGCGCCTGAGCATCCCGGAGGACACGAGATGAGCACCCCCACCGCCGGCGTCGACCCCGTCACCTACGAGGTCATCCGCCACAAGCTCTGGTCGATCAACTCCGAGGGCGCCACGACCGTCGAGCACGTCTCGGGCTCGCCGGTCGTCCACGCCACGGACTACAACTTCGGCATCTACACCGCCGCCGGCGAGATGGCGATCATCGGCGTCTACCTGCTGACCCCGCTCTACACGGGCGCGATGGCCGTCCAGGAGTTCCTCGCCCGCTACGACGACATCGAGCCCGGCGACGTCTTCATCATCAACGACCCGTACCTCGCGGCCATGCACCAGAACGACGTGCAGTTCTGCAGCCCCGTGTTCCGGGACGGCGAGATCGTGGCGTGGCTCGGGTGCATGGCCCACCAGGTCGACCTCGGCGGGATGGACCCGGGCAGCTGGTGCACCACGGCGACCGACGTGTTCCAGGAGGGCATCCGCATCCCGCCGGGCCGCATCGTGCGCCAGGGCAGGGTCAACCAGGAGCTCTGGGACACGATCGTCCTCAACTCCCGCATGCACGACACCGTCGCCAACGACTTCCGCGCCTTCCTCGCCGGCCTGCGGGTGGCGCAGCAGCGCTTCGACGAGCTCTGCGACCGCTACGGCACCGACGCCGTGCGCGCCACGATGGAGAAGACGCTCGACAACTCCGAGGCCGACCTGCGCGCGATGCTGCGCGAGCTGCCCGACGGCACCTTCGAGCACACCTCCTACCTCGACCGCCCGGACGGCTCCGGGCGCGAGGGGCACGCGGGGATCGAGCTGCTCGAGGTCCCGTGCGTCATGCGGAAGGCGGGCGACCAACTGACCTTCGACTTCTCCGGCGCCAGCCCGCAGAGCCCCGCGTACGGCATGACGACGCGAGGCGGGCTGCTCGGCGCGGTGGCGACGCTGATGCTCTGCACGTTCGGCGGGGAGATCCCGTGGAACCACGGGATCATGCGCCCGGTCGAGGTCGTCGCGCCCGACGGGCTGTGCGTCACGGCGGTCGAGCCGATGCCCGTGTCCGGCGGCGCGGCCGGGGCGAACTGGACCGCCACCTGTTCCGCGGGCGGGGCGATCGCCAAGATGCTGAGCTTCTCGGAGCGCTACGAGGGCTTCGCCTTCGGCCCGAGCGACGGCTCCTGGCAGCTCTCCCAGTTCGGCGGCGTCGACCAGCACGGGGAGCCGTTCGCCTCCATGTACATGGACTCGCTGCTCTGGGGCGGGCCCGCGTTCTCCTTCCGCGACGGGGTCGACTCCGGCGGCGCCATGGTCATCCTCGGCGGCGGCGCCACCGACGTCGAACAGCAGGAGATGCGCCACCCGCTGCTCTACCTGTGGCGGCGTCAGGTCCCCGACTCCGGGGGCGCCGGCACCCACCGCGGCGGCAACGGCGTCCAGTTCGCGCTGACCCCCATCGACACCGAGGAGGTCACCGGCGTCCTGGGCACCCACGGCGTCGCCCTGCCCAACCGCACCGGGCTCTTCGGCGGCCTGCCCGGCTCGTGCGCCCGCTTCGAGCGCGTCATCGGCTCCGGGGTCCTCGATCGCCTCGGCGCCGGCCGCCCGGTCGGCGACCTCACCGAGCTCGACGGGGACCACGGCGTCCTGCCGGGCGTCTCGCCGGCGGCGCGGATCGCCCACGGCGACGTCTTCGAGTGCACCGTGCAGAACGGGGGCGGGTACGGCGATCCCCTGCTGCGCGACCCGGAGAAGGTCGCGGTCGACGTGGCGGCGCGCGCGGTGAGCGCCGACGCCGCGCACCGCCTCTACGGCGTGGTCGTCGGCGCGGACGGCACCGTCGACACCCCTGCGACCGAGGCCCGGCGCGACGAGATCCGTGCCGACCGCCGCGCGCGGATGACCGCGCCGGCAGGCGGCGGGTCGCCCACCGTGACCGGGGATCCCGGCGGCCGCTGGGGCACGGCCCTGCTGATCTGGGACGACGGCGGGCGGTCGGTCGCGGGCTGCGCGCACTGCCGCACCCCGCTCGGCGACCTCGAGGGCGGCTGGGAGGCCCTGGCCGGGACCCTCACCCTCGGACCCGACGACCTCGGTGGCGGCGTCGACGTCCACGAGGCCCTCGACGCGGTCGCGTACGTGTGCCCGCACTGCGTGACCACGCTGTGGGTGGACACGGAGCCGTCGTCCGGCAAGGCCTGGCGCGACTTCGCGCTGACCTGATGCGGACCCACGATCTCGCCGTCGTCGGCGGGGACGGCATCGGGCCCGACGTGACCGCCGAGGCGCTGCGCAGCGTCCACGCCGCGGCGGGGCACTTCGGCTTCCGCGTCACGACGACCGCGTACGACCTCGGCGCCGAGCGGTGGCTGCGCGACGGCGTCGCGCTCGACGAGACGAGCACCGAGAAGCTGCGCGGCCACGACGCGATCCTCCTGGGCGCGGTCGGGGATCCCCGGGTGCCGCCCGGCGTCCTCGAGCGCGGCCTCGTCGTCGCGCTGCGGGTCGCCCTGCGCCACGCCGTGAACGTCCGCCCGGTGCGGCTCTACCCCGGGGTGGAGAGCCCCGTCCGCGGCCTCAGCCCGGAGCGGTGCGACCTCGTGATCATCCGGGAGAACACCGAGGGGCTCTACGCCGGCGGCGGGTCGACCGTGCACCAGGGCACCGACCACGCGACCGCGGTCCAGAACTCGATCAACACCGTGGCCGCGACCCGGGCCTGCGTCGGCTACGCCTTCCGGCTCGCCCGGGCCCGACGACGGCGCCTGACGCTCTGCCACAAGACCAACATCCTCGTCGAGGCGGGGAAGCTCTGGACGGGCGTCGTCGAGGAGATCGGGAACGACTTCCCCGACGTCGCGCACGACTACGTCCACGCCGACGCCATGTGCCAGCACCTGCCCCTGACCCCCGAGCGCTTCGACGTCGTCGTCACCGACAACCTCTTCGGCGACATCATCAGCGACCTCGGGGCCACGATCCAGGGCGGGCTCGGGCTCGCCGCCAGCGGCAACATCGACCCGACCGGCGCGAACCCGGGCATGTTCGAGCCCGTGCACGGCTCCGCGCCCGACATCGCGGGGAGCGGGCGCGCCAACCCCGCGGCCGCCGTCCTCTCCGCCGCCCTGTGCCTGGCCCACCTCGGCGAGCACGCCGCGGCCCTGGCTCTCGAGGCGGCCGCCGCGTCGGTGCTCGGGGAGCTCCGGGACCGCCCCGACTCCACCACCGGCATCGGCACCCGCATCGCCGAGCGCGTCCGCGAGGTGGATCTCACCGCGCTCGGCGACCCGGCGGCGTCCCTGATGACGGCGATGAGCGCACGATCGGGCATCCGAGAGTAGATCGACAGGACATTCGATCGACCAATACCGCGTCGCTCTGGACAATCGTTCACCGCCCGGGCGATGATGGCAGCACCAGCACGAGACACCGGCGACCTCGGAGCCCCGCGGCGACCCCGCGACCGACACGGCCGCCCCTCACCACCACCCCCGGTAGAGGAGTCACGGTGACACCCCTGCAGTTGCTCACCCCCGACGGCGAGCTGGCCGACGACCCGGCCGCCGCGACCGTCGACGGAGATCTGTGCCGCGGTCTCTACCGCGACATGGTCCTGGCACGTCGTCTGGACGCCGAGGCCTACCACCTCCAGCGCCAGGGCGAGCTGGGGCTCTGGTTGCAGTCGTGGGGCCAGGAGGCGGCCCAGGTCGGGTCGATCCGCGCCCTGCGCGACACGGACTGGGTCTTCCCCTCCTATCGCGACCACGCGGCCGCGATGTGCCGGGGCATCGGTCCCGAGGAGCTGCTCGCGCAGTGGCGCGGCGTCCGTCAGGGCGGCTGGGACCCGGCGCGGTACCGCTTCCACATCTACACCCTCGTGCTCGCCGCCCAGCTCCCGCACGCGGTCGGCTACGCGATGGGCGCCCGGCTCGACGGCACCGACGAGGTCGTCATGACCTACTTCGGCGACGGGTCGAGCAGCGAGGGCGAGGCCAACGAGGCGTTCAACTGGGCCGTGACGCGCTGCGCCCCGGTGCTGTTCTTCTGCCAGAACAACCAGTGGGCGATCTCGACGCCGACCACCGCGCAGTTCGGCGCGCCGCTGCACCAGCGGGCGGCGGGCTTCGGCCTGGCCACCCAGCTCGTCGACGGCAACGACGTCCTCGCCGTCCACGCGGCCACGGCCCGCGCGCTCGACGGGGTGCGGTCCGGCGAGGGCCCTGCGCTGATCGAGGCGGTCACCTACCGGATGGCCGGGCACTCCACCTCGGACGACCCGCGGCGCTACCGCAGCGACGCCGAGCTCGACCACTGGCGCGCCCTCGACCCGGTCGACCGGCTGCGGCGGCTGCTCGACGACCGGGGGTGGGCCGACGAGGAGTTCACCGGCGGGCTGGAAGCGGAGGCCGAGGAGCTCGCCGCCGAGGTCCGCCGGGTGTGTCGCGCCCTGCCCGACCCGGAGCCCGACGCGATGTTCGAGCACGTGCTCGCCCGCGAGACCGCGTCCCTGGCCGGCGAGCGCGCGGCGTACGCCGCGTACTCGGCGTCGTTCGTCGACTGAGGAGGCCGCCGTGCTCACCCTCTCGCAAGCGATCAACCGCGCCCTGCGCCACGGGCTGGAGTCCGACCCCGGCGTGATGGTCATGGGCCAGGACGTCGGCCTGTCCGGAGGGGTGTTCCGGGTGACCGACGGCCTGCAGAAGGACTTCGGCGCCGACCGGGTCATCGACACCCCGCTGGCGGAGGCGGGCATCGTCGGCACCGCGATCGGGCTCGCCATGCGCGGCTACCGCCCCGTGTGCGAGATCCAGTTCGACGGATTCGTCTACCCGGCGTTCAACCAGATCACCTCGCAGCTGGCGAAGCTGCACGCCCGCTCCGGGGGCCGCATCACCGTCCCGGTCGTCATCCGGGTCCCGGTCTCCGGCGGCATCGGCGCGGTCGAGCACCACTCCGAGTCCAACGAGGCCTACTTCGCCCACACCGCCGGCCTGCGGGTGATGGCCCCGGCCACCCCGCAGGACGCCCACTGGATGCTGCGGCAGGCCATCGCGGGCGACGACCCGGTGATCTTCTTCGAGCCCAAGTGCCGCTACTGGTCGAAGGGCGAGGTCGCCGAGAACCCCGACGATCCGCTGGTGCTGCCCGCCGACGCCGCCCGCACCGTCCGCGACGGCACCGACCTGACGCTCCTGACCTGGGGCTCGATGGTCGAGACCTGTCTCTCCGCCGCCGGGGCGGCCGCCGAGGAGGACCGCTCGCTCGAGGTGATCGACCTGCGCTCACTCTCCCCCGTCGACACCGACACCCTCGTCGCCTCCGTGCGCCGGACCGGGCGTGCCGTCGTGGTCCACGAGGCCCCCACGTTCGGCGGGCTCGGTGGCGAGATCGCGGCCGTGCTCGGCGAGCGCTGCTTCACGAAGCTCGAAGCCCCGGTGACCCGCGTCGGCGGGTTCAACGTCCCCTACCCCGCGGCCCGGCTCGAGGAGCACTACCGCCCCGACCTCGACCGCGTCCTCGACGCGGTCGACCGCACCCTCGACTTCTGACGGCCGGAGGCACCGTGAGCAGCGAGACCTTCAGGCTCCCCGACGTGGGAGAAGGCCTGACCGAGGCCGAGATCCTGGCCTGGCACGTCGCGGTCGGCGACGAGGTCGCCGTCAACCAGGTGATCGTCGAGGTCGAGACCGCCAAGGCCGCCGTGGAGCTGCCGTGCCCGTTCGACGGCACCGTCGCCGAACTGCTCGTCGCGGAGGGCGAGACGGTCGCCGTCGGCTCGCCGATCATCGCCGTCACGACGGGGGCGGACGAGCCGCCGCCCGTCACCTCCGAGGACGGGGGCGAGAGCGAGAGCAGCGGCAGCGTCCTCGTCGGCTACGGCACCAGCGCCACGGCGACCCGGCGCCGCCGTCGTCACCCGGCGACGCCGGAGCCGGTGACCGCGAGCCCCGGCGCGGCGCGGCCCCCGGCCACGCCCCCGGTCCGCATGCTGGCCAAGGAGCTCGGCGTCGACCTCGCCGACGTCGCCTTCGAGGGCGACCGCATCCGGCGCGAGGACGTGCGCCGGCACGTCGACGCCCCCACCGACCCGCCCGCGGCCGACAGGACGGGCGACGAGCGCCGCGTGCCGATCAAGGGAGTGCGGAAGGCGACGGCGGCGGCGATGACCGCCAGCGCGTTCACCGCGCCGCACGTCACGGAGTTCGTCACCGTGGACGTGACCGCGATGACGGAGACCGTCGAGACACTGCGCGCCCACCGCGCGTTCGCCGACGTGCGGGTGACGCCGTTGCTGCTGGTCGCCCGGGCGCTGCTGTCCGCCGCGCGCCACTTCCCGGACATCAACGCGCGCTGGGACGAGGAGAACCAGGAGATCGTGTACCCGCACGCGGTCAACCTCGGCATCGCGGCGGCGACCCCGCGCGGGCTGCTCGTGCCGAACATCAAGGACGCCCCCGGGCTGACCCTGGTCGACCTCGCCCGCGCGCTCGCCGAGCTGACCACCACCGCCCGCGCGGGGAGGATCACCCCGGAGCAGATGGCCGGCGGCACGATCACGATCACGAACGTCGGGGTGTTCGGGGTCGACGCGGCCACCCCGATCCTCAACCCGGGCGAGGCGGCGATCCTCTGCTTCGGGGCGGTCCGTCGTCGGCCCTGGGAGTACCGGGGCGAGATCGCGCTGCGCGACGTCACCCAGCTGTCGCTGTCCTTCGACCACCGTCTGGTCGACGGCGAGCTCGGCTCCCGCGTCCTCGCGCGCGTCGCCGCGGTGCTCGCCGACCCGGCCGGCGAGCTACTCCTCGACTGACCCGTCGGCCGCCGCCGCGGGATCGACGGCGACCCGCTGACGCCGGTCGAGGATGATCATGGTCTCGCTGTGCTGGAAGTCCGCGACCGACCAGACGGCGCCGAGCAGCACCTCGCGCAGGTGGTGCTGGTCGCGCACGAGCATCGTCAGCACGAGGTCCCAGCGACCCGTCACCAGCTGGATCGCCTGGACCTCCTCGATGCCCCACAGCAGGTCGATGGTGTTCTCCACCGGGCTGCCCTGGCGCAGCTCGATCGCCACGAGCACCTCGAGCCCGAAGCCGAGCGCCGACGGGTCGACGTCGAGGCTGAACCCGCGGATCACCCCGTGCTCCTGCAGGCGCTCGAGGCGCTCGCCGACGGCCCCGGGCGACATGCCGATCGCGCGGGAGAGCTTGCGCGTCGACGCGCGGGGGTCCGCGCCGAGCAGGGCGAGCAGCTTCCGGTCCACGTCGTCGACGCGGCGCGCGCCGTCACGCTCGGCCATCAGCGACCCCCTCCCGACCGGACGCAGCGTAGCCGCGGGGCGGCGGGTCCCGGGCGTCGCACAGGAGGTCGCCCGCGCAGCCGAATCGAGACCGTCGACGCGGGTCCGCCGATGGTAGGACCATCGCTGTGGCCACCCCCGCCGATGCCGGCGACGTCGTGCTGGAGATCGTGGGGTCCCGGGTGCGAGCGCTGGGGGACACGATCGGGCCGGTCCGGCGCGACGAGCACGACGCGGTCCACCAGTTCCGCGTCGGCGCGCGGCGGCTGCGGACGGTGCTGGCCACCTACCGCCCGGTGCTGCGGCGGGACGTGACCGATCCGCTGCGCGACGAGCTGCGGTGGGTGGCCGGGGTCGCCGGGGCGGCCCGTGACGCGGAGGTGGCCGAGGAGCAGCTCGGCGAGCTGCTCGCGACCGTGCCCGGGTGGCTGGTGCTGGGGCCCGTCGACCAGCGGGTGCACGCGGTGCTCCGCCAGCGCTACCGCCGGGCCCACGACGACCTCCTCGCCGTCCTCGACGGTGATCGCTTCGCCGAGCTGCTCGCCGGCCTGGAGCGGCTCCTCGTCGACCCCCCGCTCACCGCGCGCGCCACCGAGGACGCGGCGCCCGTCCTCGCGCGTTGCGTGCGCCGGGACGACAAGCGCCTGCGTGCCGCCGTCGCGGCGGCGGCCCGGGCGAGCACCGAGCAGGAGCACGCCGAGCTGCTGCACGAGGTGCGCAAGGCGGCCAAGCGGCTGCGCTACGCCGCGGAGTCCGTCGAGGCGGTGCACGGCAAGGACGCCGCCCGCGTGGCCGGCCGGGCGAAGACCGTGCAGACGCATCTCGGCGACCACCAGGACACCGTGGTCCAGCGCGAGGTGCTCCTCGAGCTCGCCGACCTCGCGCACCGGGCCGGCGAGCCCGGGTTCACCTACGGGCTGCTCCACGCGGAGGCGGCCCGGCGTGGCCGTGAGGCGTCGGGCCGTGCCGAGGTGGCGCTGGCCGAGCTCGCCGGCGACGCCGGGTCGTCCTGGCCGCGCTGACCCGCGTCGCCTAGCCGGTCGACGCCGTCTCGAGGACCTTCTCGAGGAGCACCTCAGCCGCCTCACGGGCACGGACGGCGGCCTGGTCGTCGCTCTCGATGAAGGCGGTGATGATCGCGCCCTCCATCAGGAGCATGAACTGCGCCGAGATCGTCTCGCACCGTTCGGGCGGCACACCGGACTCGGCGGCGAGGTCGTGCAGCCATTTCCGGGTCCGGTCCTTGTGCCGGAGGACGGCGACCTGCGCGTGGGGCATGGCCGATCCGACCTCGACCGACGCGTTCTGGTAGGCGCACCCCCGGAAGACCGAGCTCCCGAACCACAGATCGAGCACGTCGAACGGCGCGATCACCGCGACGACGCCCTGCTCGACGAATTCGGCGAGACGGCGCTCGAACCACTGGAAATGGCTCTCCTCGACGGTGTTGAGGGCCGCCCCGACGAGCGCCTCCCGCGACTCGAAATGCGCATACAGGGTCGGTTTCGTGACCCCGACATGGGCCGCGACGTCGTCCATCGACACGGACAGGATCCCGCGCCGGTAGAAGAAGTCGGCCGCGTTGACCAGGATGCGTTCCCGGGTCTCCTCCCGGCGCCGATTCCGGGCCGCGTAGTTCGGCGCCGCCGACCCCGCACTGTCGGCCCCGGTCGGGTGCGATGCCATCACGCCTTCGTTCGTCGTGTCGGGTGAGGAGTCCACGCGAGACTACTGCCGGACCTCGACACCGGTCAGGGCTGGACGATGATCTTGATGTGCTGGTCCTTGTTGCGGAGCAGCTCGTCGAAACCGTGGTCGACGACCTCGTCCAACGAGGTCCGCGCCGTGATCATGTCCGCGGGCTTGATGCGCCCGTCGTCGAGGGCGGCGATCACGCTCGGGTGGACGTTGGCGAAGCCGAGGGTGGCCGCGAGCCTCTTGCCGCCGGTGACGAGGGTGTTGATGTCGAGCTCCACCGGCTCCTCCCAGATCGCCACGTTGAACGCGGTCCCCTTCGGCCGGACGGCCGAGATGCAGGTCGAGATCGTCGCCGGTAGTCCGGACGCGTCGAAGGAGACGTGCGCGCCGAGGCCGCCGGTCGCGGCGCGGACCTCCGCCGTGACGTCGTCGACGGTGGGGTCGAGCACCGCGTCGGCGCCGAAGGCCAGGGCCTGTCGCTTGCGCGCGTCGGCGATCTCGCTGATGCCGACCCACCGTGCTCCGCTGGCCTTGAGCGTGAGCAGCAGGGCCAGGCCGATCGGCCCGGCGCCCGCGATCAGCGCGGACTGACCCGGCCGGTACCCGGAGTCGATCATCGCCTGCCAGGCGACGACCAACGGGTCGATCAGCACACCCACGTCGGTCGGCACCGACGGCGGCAGGACGTAGAGGTTCCGTGCGTCGATCACCGCGTACTCGGCCAGCCCTCCGCCCCAGCCCGACAAGCCGTAGAAGCCCCCGCTGGGGCAGAGGTTGTACGAGCCGTGCCGGCACTGATGGCAGGTGTTGTCCCGGATGTTCGGCTCGACGATCACGGGGTCGCCGACCCGGAGCCCGGTGACACCCTCGCCGATCTCCTCGACCCGACCGGTGAACTCGTGGCCCATCACCACGGGGAGCGTCTCCCCCGTCAGCGGGTGGGGCGCGCCGGGCGGCGGGATCAGGATCGGGCCGCCCTGGTACTCGTGCAGATCGGTGCCGCAGATGCCGCACCACTCGACCTTGATCTTCACGAGGCCCGGCGCGACTTCCGGCTCCGGCACGTCCTCGATCCGGAGATCACCTTTTCCGTGGAACCGCAGTGCACGCACGGAATCGCCCTTTCGTCGATGGCGCCTGTGTCCGGTCAGGACGTGGCTTTACTACCTCGGCAAGCTACCGGAGCGCCGTGCCGTGTCAACCTCTTGACACTTCCTCGCCGATCGGTAGCTTACCGATCCAGTAAAGCCACTGACCGAGGGCGGGTACACGATGAGCGAAACGAACGGGCTGGCCGTGAGCATCGGCGTCCTGGCCGGGATCTCGGTCTTCGTGACCGCGTGGATCGGGATGCCGACCTGGCTGCTCTTCCTCGCCTGGCTGACCTACTTCTTCTGCGGTGGCGGGATCCACGGCCTGAGGCTCCAGCTGGCGACCAACCTGTTCGGCGTGCTCGTCGGGATCGTCGTGCTGGGCGTCGCCGAGCTCGTCTCGGCGCCGCTCTGGGCGGTCGCCGTGCTGGTCACGGTCGCTGCCTTCAGCATCGCGCAGTCCGGTCGGCTCGGCGCGCTCGCCCAGACGCCGGGAGGCTTCGTGGGGTTCGCCATGATCGCGGCAGCAGCCGAGCTCTCCGGGACGACCGTGCTCGCACCGAGTCTCGGCAACCCGATCGTCATGGCCGTCGGGGCCGTGCTGCTCGCCTCCGTCTTCGCCGTCGTGTCCGAACTGGGCGGCAAGGTCCTGTCCGGGCGGGCACCGACGCTCCGGTCACCGGTGGTCGACGAACCCGCGACGTAGCTGTTCCTCGACGACATCTCTGTCCCCATCATCGCTACAGCAGCAATTCCCGACCGCCGCACGAGTGGGTCGAGATCGGAGTGAGCATGCGCGTGGAAGCTGGAGTCCTGGCCCGACGGGCCGCCGAATGGTTCGGTCCGCGTCCCGCGGTGACCACCCCGGCCGGCACCGTGACGTTCGAGGAGCTCAACCGGCGCGCCAACGAGATCGGTTCCGGCCTGCTCGCCCTCGGCGCCGCCCGGGGTGACCGGGTCGGCGTGCTGGCGTACAACACCGCGGAGCTCATGCCCCTGTGGCTCGGCTGCGAGAAGCACCACCTGGTGCGGGCGGTGCTGCACACGCACTTCCCCATGGCCGACCACGTGTTCGCGTTGAACCACATGGAGGCGAGCGTCGTCGTCTTCGACACCCGCTTCAGCGACGACGTCGCCGCCAGCCGTCCCGAGCTGTCGTCGGTGCGTCACTTCGTGGCGATCGGGCCCGACGTCCCCGACTGGGCGGTGCCCTACGCCGACGTCGCCGCCGGCGGCGACGACCGCGAACCGGGCCTCGACGTCGACGAGGACACCCCGTGCTTCCTGCAACTGACCTCGGGCACGACCGGTCGACCGAAGGCCTGGGTGAAGACTTACCGCTCGTGGCAGGCGGTCATCAACCACAACCTGCACCACCTGGACACCTTCGGCCCCGGTGTGCCACCGGTCGGGCCGGAGGACGTCAACCTCCACTTCCACCCGCTGCAGTGGGCGACCGGCTTCCAGACCCTCTACCCCTACCTGGTGCGCGGCGCCCGCAGCCTGCTCGTCGACGACGAGGTGTTCGATCCCGCGGCGCTGGTCGACACCATCGTCGCCGAGCGGGTCACCGGGACCTTCGCGCCCGGGCCGCTGCTGGGGCCGCTGCTCGACGAGGTCGAGAAGCGCGGCGGGATCGATCACGCGCTGCGCCGCGTCGTGGTCTTCTTCGGCACCCCGGACCTGCTCGAGCGCACCTCGGCGCTGCTGGGCCCGGTGTGGGCGCACGCGTTCGGCTCCACCGAGCAGGGCGCCGCCACCACCCGCCTGCTGCCACACGAGCTGATCGGGCGCCCGCAGCGCATCCACAGCGTCGGACGTTCGGGGTCGCCGTTCCTCGAGGTGGCCATCAAGGATCCCGACGGGCGCAACCTCGGGCCGGGCGAGGTCGGCGAGATCGCGGTCCGCAGCGCGATGTCGATCGGCGAGTACTGGGGTATGGCCGACAAGACCGCGGAGGCGTCCTTCGGCGACGACTGGTTCCGGCCCCAGGACGTCGGCTACCTCGACGCCGACGGCTACCTGTACTACTCCGACCGCGCCGGCGACACGATCCACACCGCGCACGGCGCGGTCTACCCCCACCTCGTCGAGGCCCCGCTGCTGGCGCACCGCGCGGTCGCCAACGCCGGGGTCGTCGGGCTCGGCGACCCCCAGGAGGTGGTCGCGGCGGTCGTCCTCAAGTCCGGCGCGAGCGCGAGCCCCGAGGAGCTGCTGGGCAGCTGCTCCGACCTCGCCGACCACGAGCGACCCGCCCGGATCGCGGTCGTCGCCGAGCTCCCCACCGTGCTCGGCGGAGCGAAGGTCCAGCGCGCCGCGCTGCGCACCCAGCTCGAGAACGCGTGATGGCGACGGGAGCGCTCGCCGCCGGTGAGGACGTCCGCGCGGCGTTGCGCGACGCCGGCGACCGGATCCTGGTCCACGACCCCGAGCACGGTCTGACCCGTACCGGCACCGATCTGCTCCAGAACGTTCAGGCCCTGGCCGGCGCCCTCGCCGGCCGAGGGCTGCGCGGCGGCGCCCGGATCGGGCTGTGGTTCTCCAACAGCGCCGCGTCGATCGAGGCCTTCCTCGCCGTCGAGCTCCTCGGCGCCACCCGGATCCCGGTCGAGGCGGCGGCCGCGGCGGGCGAAGCAGCCGCGATCTTCGAAGCTGGCCGGGCCGACGCGGTGCTCGCCGACGCCGACCACGCCCGGCACCTGCCCGGCGCGCTGGTCCACGACCACGACCAGCCGCTGCACGACACACCGTTCCTCGAGGTCGTCGAGGTGCCCGAGGACCAGCCACTGATCATCTACCCACGAGCGGTCACGGCCGGCGAGCTGTTCGGGGTGCCGACCAGCTATCGCAACTGGCGAGCGATCATGCAGGTCAACCAGGATCTCTACCGCCGCGGCGGGTACGGCCCCGGCTTCGACCCCGCCACCGCCTGCTTCCTGACCGTCCAGCAGCTCATGCACGGCACGGGGATGATCGGCAGCTTCCCGTTCCTGTTGATGAGTCTCCCCCAGGTGGTGTTGAGCCGCTTCGACCCCGGCTCGACGCTCGAGGCGATCGAGCGCCATGGCGTCACCGCGACCTTCGCCGTGCCGGGCATGCTCACCCGGCTCGCCGACCGGCTCGAGGCGGACGGGGCACCGGCTCCGCCGAGCCTGCGGCACACCCTCTACGGCGGCGCTCCGATCACCGTCGAGGACCTCGAGCGGGTGCGGCGATGCGTCGGCCCCTCGGTGTGCCAGCTCTACGGCCGCTTCGAGGCCGGGTGGCCGCTGACGGTGCTGACGCAGGAGGACCACGGCCGGCTCTTCGCCGGCGAGCCCGACGTCGTCGGCAGCTGCGGGCGGGCGGTCGAGCGCATCGAGCTGACGGTGCGGCCCGTGCCGGGCGCGGCAGGGTCTGCACGGGACGGCGAGCTCGCCACGCGCAGCGCCATGGTGTCCCCCGCGTACGCCGACGCCGACGGCTGGTTGAGCCTCGGCGACACCGCCCGCATCACCGACCGCGGCTACGTCCACCTCACCGGCCGGCTCGACGGGATGATCAACACCGGGTCGTACCACGTGTACCCGGAGGAGGTCCGCGAAGCGCTGACCTCTCAGCCCGAGGTGCGCGACGCCCTCGTGCGCGGCGAGCCCGACCCGGTGTGGGGTCAGGCCGTCACCGCCTACGTCGTCCCGGAGGCCGCGTCGCCCGATCTCGCCGAGGACCTGCGTCGCCGCACCCGGAACAGCCTCGCGCCCTACAAGGTCCCCAAGTCGATCCGGCTGGTCGACACGCTCCCGGTCGCGCCGGCCTGACGCGTCGTCAGTCGCCCAGCACGTCGGGCAGCCCGAACACCGCCACGAGCGCGGGGTCGTGGAACTTGACCACGCGCGAGACGCCGCCTGCGGTCGGATCCAGCACCACGACGCCGTCGGCACGCAGCGTCCCGGCGGGGTCCCGGCGGTAGACCGCCGCGGCGGGCCGGCCGTTGGCGACGGTCCCGATCATCCGCCAGTCGCCCGGCGTGCCGAGCACGTAGGTGCCCAGCACGTGGAGGCACATCGCGCGGCCCGCCTGCCAGTCGCGGAACGGCGTCGCCTCGAGCGTCGCGTCCGCACGCAGCACCTGTTCGAGCAGGCGGGCGTCGGCGTGCTCGAAGGCCGCCATGTAGCCGTCGAGCAGCGCCCGGGCGCGCGGGTCGGAGGGCTCGAGCAGGTCCTCGGGGTCCGGGTCGACCTCGCTCAGCCGGGCCCGGGCGCGCTGGAGACCGCTCTTGACCGCCGCCGTGGTCGTCTCGAGCACCGCCGCGGTCTCGAGCGCCGAGAACGCGAGGACGTCGCGCAGCAGGAAGATCGCGCGTTGCCGGGCGGGCAGGTGCTGCAGGCCGGCGATCAGCGCGAGCCGCAACGACTCCCTCGCGATCACGGCGCCCGCGGGGTCGTCCGCGGTCGGCGCGGTCCACGTGTCCGGCAACGGCTCCAACCACGCGACCTCGCCCGGGGCCACCGTGCTCGGGGGACGGTCGGGGCTGGTCTGGGGACCGGTCAGGCCCGACGGGAGCAGGCGCGCCGGACGGGACCGCAGCGCCGTCAGGCAGGCGTTGGTCGCGATGGTGTGCAGCCAGGTGCGCACCGACGACCGGCCCTCGAACCCGGCGTACGAGCGCCACGCCCGCAGGTAGGTCTCCTGCACGAGGTCCTCGGCGTCGTGCGCCGAGCCGGTCATGCGGTAGCAGTGCGCGACCAGCTCGCGGCGGAACGGCTCGGTGTCGGCCGCGAACCGCTCCTGCTCGGACGCCGCGTGCGAGGTCACTCCCGGAGGCTAGGACGGCAGCAGGGCCAGCTTGCCGACGGTGGCCCTGGCCTCCAGCTCGGCGAGGACCTTCGGCCCGTCGGCCAGCGGGTGCGTGGCCGGCCGGCCGGGCGCGATGACCCCGGCCGCGATCAGGCCGACCATCTCCCCGATCAGAGCACCGAACATCTGCGGGGCGGCCTGCGCGAGGACGCCGATGTTCAGGCCGACGACCTGGACCTGGTGCCGGTAGACCAGCTCCCAGGCGCTGATCGACGCGTCTCCGGCCGCCGTGCCGAGGACGACGACCCGCCCGGTCACCCGCCGGGTCGCGGCCAGGCTGGCGGCGAGCCCCGCACCGCCGACCGACTCCAGGACCAGGTCGGCGCCGACGTCCCCGGTCCGGCGCCGGACCTCGGTGGCCAGGTCGTCGGCGCGGGCGTCGAGCACGTGGTCGGCCCCGAGCGCCCGGACGGCGTCGTGCTTGGCGGCCGAGGCGGCGGCGATCACCGTCGCGCCGCGGTGCTTCGCGAGGGTGACCGCAGCCTGTCCGGTGGCGCCGGCGGCGGCGTGGACGAGGACGGTCTGCCCGGCCCGGAGCTGTCCGAGGGGTCCGAGCGCCGCGAGCGCGGGCGGCCAGTTCACGACCAGGCCCAGCGCCTGCTCGTCGGTCCAGCCGGCGGGCACGGGGAGCGCGCCGGCCGCGGGCAGCACCAGGTACTCGGCGAAGGCGCCGCCCGCGATGCCGACGCCGACGACGTGGGCGCCCGGCCCCACGCCGCTCACGGCGTCTCCGACCGCGACGACCTCGCCCGCGCCCTCGATGCCCGCCAGGTACGGGGGCCGCGGGCCGCCGGCGAAGGTGCCGCGCGCCTGCGCGACGTCGACGAAGTTGACGCCCGCGGCCGTGACGCGGACGAGCACCTCGTCGGGGCCGGGTTCCGGCACCGGGGCGTCGTCGACCGACCGCAGGTCGCACGGGCCGTTCAGGGACGTCTGCTGCAGGGCGCGCATGGTCGGCGGAACGCTCACGGCTCGGACTCCTCGGCGGATGTGGCGCCGCCTCCTGGCGAGGGGCGCCGGTGAGGAGGTAGACCCGCGCCGGGGCCGAGAGGAATCGCTACCTGCCGCGTAGCCGGTCGATCACGGCCCGGGGTGTACCGCGGCGGACGGTGGTGACCGCGTCACCGGTCCTGGACGCTGGAGTGCGTGACCGCCGAGCTGGGCCCCTACCGCGTGGGCCCGTCGCTGGGCAGCGGCGGCATGGGCGAGGTGTTCCGGGCGTGGGACACCCGCCGCTCGCGGTGGGTCGCCCTCAAGCTGCTGCACCCGCGGTTCAGCGCCGACGCGGGCTACCGGGAGCGGTTCCGGCGCGAGGCCGAGGCCGCCGCCGACCTCCGCGAGCCGCACATCGTGCCCGTGCACGACTTCGGCGAGATCGACGGCCAGCTCTACCTCGACATGCGGCTGATCGACGGCACCGACCTCGGCACGGTGCTCCGGGCCGGCGCGCTCGAGCCCCGCCGGGCGGTCGGGCTGATCACGCAGATCGCCGCCGCGCTGGACGCCGCCCACGCGGCCGGGCTCGTGCACCGCGACGTCAAGCCCTCGAACGTCCTGCTCGGGCCGGGCGACTTCGCCTACCTCGCCGACTTCGGCATCGCCCGCCCCGCGGGGTCGGTGACCGTCTCCGAGGACGGCGCGGTGATCGGCACGCTCGCCTACATGGCGCCCGAGCGCCTGCGCGCCGAGCCCAGCGACGGTCGGTCCGACGTGTACTCGCTCGCCTGCCTGCTGCACGAGTGCCTCAGCGGGCGGCCGCCGTTCGGCGACGACGACGCGGCGGGGCTGATCGGCGCGCACCTGCACCGCGCGCCCCCCGACCTGGGCGAGGACGACGTCCCCGTCGCGCTCGCCGACGTCGTCGTGCGCGGCCTGGCGAAGGACCCCGAGGATCGCTACGCCACCGCGGGGGCGCTCGCCGCCGCGGCGGCCGCGGCTCTGCGCCACCGCCCGACCGCGCGCCTCGCGCCGGACCCGGAGCCCCCCGAGCGGATCGTGGCGGTCCACCGGTGGCGGTGGTCGCCGAGCCGGTGGGTCCGGCGGACGCTGGTCGTCGGGCTCGTCGCGCTCGTGCTCGTCGCGGGCGTCGTCGCCGTGCGCCGCTACGTGGGCGACGGGATCTCGATCGGGATCAGCCCGGTCGCGGTGGCCTTCACCGCGGGCGGTGACGCCGTCATCGCCAACGCGGGCGCCCGCACGGTCTCGGTGTTCGACACCCGCGGGCGCACGGTGATCAGGGAGATCCCGCTCGGCGGCGGCCGGGTCGTCGGCGCCATGACCGACGCGGCGGGCGAACGGCTGTTCGTCGCCACCACCCGCGGCTCGCAGGACGCCCTGGTCGTCGTCGACCTCGCCCGGTCGGCGCTCGCCGCCACCGTCCTGCTCCCCGAGCCCCCGGTCGCGGCACCGGCCGTCGACCCGCGGGGCACCCGGGTGTTCGTGCCGGTCGCCCGGGGCCTGCTGGTCATCGACGCGGCGGCCGCGCAGATCGTCGGCAGGCTCGACCGCGGCGGGGTCGGGCTGGCCGCGACCGCCGACGGCACGCGGCTGCTCACCGTGGACGACCGCCGGCCCGGCGCGGAGGTCGTCGACGTCCGCACCGGCGGGGTCGCGACCTCGATCCGGCTCGGGGCGCCCGCCCGTCTCGCGGTCGCCGGCCCGGACGGCGACGCGGTCTACCTCGGCGGCTCCGACCCGGAGCACGCCCTGACCGTCGTCGACCCCGACCGCACCACCCCGACCGCCACGGTGGCGCTGCCCGGGCCGGTCTCGGGCCTCGCCGTCTCGCGCGACGGCGCCCGGGTGTTCGTCGCGCTCGCCACCGACCCGCCGGTCCTCGCCGCCGTCGACGCCCGCACGCACGCGGTCCGCACCGGCTGGTTCATGGAGGAGTTCACCGGCGACGTCGCCCTCGCCGTCTCGCCGGACGGCGGCGAGGTCTACATCGCCAACACCGACCTGGGCACGCTGACCATCGACGACGTCTCCCGCGACCCGGCGTAGGTGCTCAGGGCGCCGTGCGGGGACCGTCCGGCGGGGCGGGACGCTCGGGCGACGGCGCCGGGACGTCGTACACCGCGGCGGCCACGGTCGGGTCCGCCAGCGCCGCCCACTTCTCCGCGCGATGGCTCGCGTCCACCATCGCCTGGTGGGTCTGGTCCTGGTTCGCCGAGCCCGCCTGGATGCCGAAGTAGGCGCCCGTGATCGTGCCGATGGCGGCGACGAAGGGGGCCGTCGCCGTCGCCGCGTCGGCGGCGACCGGGTAGCGGATCAGGGCGACGACCGCGATCAACGTGATCAGCAGGGCGCCGCCGAGCACGGCGTAGAGCCCGAGCCGCCACCGGTCCGAGCCCGAGCCGCCGGGGTCGCTGGGTGGAGGATCGGTGGGACCCGTTGCGGCCACAGGGGACTCCTCGTGCCGGGACGACAGGGAGCCCGAGTATCCCCCGCCTACCGGCGCCGCAGGGCGTACCGCGCGCCCGCGAGCAGCCCCGGGAGCACCGAGGAGCGCAGCGCCGATCCGGGTCGGCGCGCGTAGCGCGGCGGGAGCCCGAGCAGCACGAAGCGGTCGACGAACGACGCATGCCCCCGGCCCGCGACGAGCGCCTCGAAGTCCTCGCCGTCGAGGCGCTCCCCCGGCGAGGTGTAGCCGAGCATCGCCGCGTTCTCGAACGCGTACCAGGTCGACGGGAACGAGAAGGCGAGCACGACGTCGTCGCCGTCGCGGCGCACCGCGTAGACCGGGTTCACCCCCAGGGCGCCGGCGGCGTGGGGCGGCGCGGCGAACGTGCCGTGGTCGACGAACAGGCTCTGGTCGCGGCTCGAGAACAGCGCGAGCCACTTGCTGCGTCGGAGCTCGCCGGGGTGGCGGCGCGCGGCGAGGCGGGGCCCGTGGCCGTCGTGGTAGTCGCCGACCACCTCGTCCTCGCTGGTCAGACGCCACGGCGCGCCCCGGAGGAGCGCGACGTAGCCGGCGGCGTCCTGCTCCCCCGCGGCGTCGCGGGGCTCCACGGCGCGGTTGCCGACGCGGTCGACGAGGACGGTGTCCGCGCGGGCCACGCGGCGCAGCTCGTCCATGGCGCCCTGCTGGTCGTCGAAGTAGTGGAACGCGTCGGTGCAGGTGGACGCGGCGAAGACGTCGTCGGGGAACGGGAGCGCGTCGACCCGGTCGGCGCACACGAACGTCTGCCCGGGTGCGATGTAGCGGCGACCGACCCAGAGCTGGAAGAAGTTGCGGTCGACGCCGACCGTGGGCAGCGGGCGCTTCCGCGCGCCGAGGTGGTACATCGTGTGCCCGAACCCGCAGGCGAGGTCGAGCACCGGCGCGTCCGACGCGGGCAGCGCTCGCAGCAGCGAGATCGACGCCAGGTAGCGGGGCTGGCCGTACCGGACGAAGAAGTAGCCGAACATCTCCTGGTCGATCCGGTCGGACGAGCGCAGGTAGGCGAGCTCCATCCAGTCCTGCGCGGTCAGCGCGTCGACGTCGTCGAGCATCGCGCGGACCTCGGCGCGGCGGGCCGCGAGCGCGAGGCGCGCCGCAGGACCCCGGCGGGCCGGGAACCGGCGCGGGAGCCGGGGCGGGAACGCGAGCATCGCGACGAGCGCGTCGACGCCGCGGCCGTCGCGCAGCAACTCGACGAGCCGGCCGACGGTGGGCCCGTCGACCTCGGTGCGGCCGGTCGCGTGCTCCTGGACGTCGACGCGGCCACGGCGCAGGACCGGGATGCCGTCGAGCACCGGGTACTCGTCGCACCCGCAGGACAGCACGCCGAACTCGCCGTCGAAGGATTCCACGGGCGTCGGGGTGTAGGCGAGCGCGCCGCGGCAGCGGGGGCAGATCAGGGGCACCGGGCCGTCGAGCCGGGGCAGGTCGGGAGCGGAGACAGGGAAGGACAGGGTCACGCGGCAGCCTTCGGGGTGGTCGAGCGGTGTCGTGGGCGCTGCGGGCCGTGCCGGTGCGGGATCCCCCGCCGGGCGGGCGGGTGGGTCAGACGACGGGCACGGCGGCCGGCGGCGGACCCCGGTGGGGACGGCACCGCACGAGATCGACCCGGTGCACCACCGCGTCCGCGGGCGCCGGCGCACGCCGGTCGGGCCCGCTCGAGGAGGGGACCGGCGGGAGCCCGAGCACCACGCGCAGCAGCTGCAGGTGGGCGTGCCCGCCCGCGACGAGGAGCGGCTCGCTGCTCGCGACCACGACGACGAGCAGCGTGATCGCGAGCTGGAGGGCCAGCGCGGTCAGCTCCTCGGGGACGACGTGGTCGTGCTGCAGGCGCGCGGCACCCGCCTGGGTCACCGTCGTCAGCGCGTGCGCGGCGGGCTGCACGAGCACCGCCAGGTTGATCACGACGAAGAGGCTCTGGAGACGACCGCGCAGCGCGAGGCGGACGGCGCCGACGGCCGCGGCGACCAGCGCGACCCCGAGGACGTGCAGGAGCGTCTCGTCGGCGAGGAGGTCGAAACCACCGGCGGTGAGCACGACCGCGAGCACCGAGACGACCCGTGAGGAGGACGGCCGGAGGCCCGCACGCAGCGGGTACCGCACGGCTCCGATCACTGCCACGACGCTATCAGCCGGTCCGTCCCGGTCATCACACTCGTGTCATTCGCCGGGTTCCCTGCTCGCGAGGACGGCGTCGACCGCCATCCCCAGGACCTCGGTCTCGGCCTCCAGGACCGACGCCTCGCCGGGCATCGCCCGCTCGACCGACAGGCCGCCGACGACCGTGTTGAGGAACCGCGCCCGGCGGGTGTTGTCCCCCGCGGCCAGCGCACCCTCCTCGACGAGGACGGACAGCCAGTACTCGACGCGGCGCAGGCCCTCGCGCGCGGTGGCGAGGTAGGTCGCGCGCAGCTCCTCGGTGGGCTCCGGGGCGATGAACCGCTCGTATACGGTGCTCCACGCCTCGCGGGAGGGCTTCCCGGGGGCCGCGGGCGCCAGCACGAGGCGCAGGCAGGCGATCAGGCGGTCGCGCGCCGGGAGCGACGTGTCGTGGATGACGTGGTCGTCCGGGATCACGAGGTCGTAGATCGCGGTGAGCACGGCCTCCTGGAGCGCGCGCTGCGTCGGGAAGTGGTGTCGCAGCGAGCCCGTGCTCACGCCGGCCCGCGCCGCCACCGCCCGCACGCTGAGCCCGGCGCCCAGGTTCTCGCCCGTCATCGCCACGGCCGCCTCGAGGATGCGGTCCTTCGAGCTCTTCGCCTGCTGCGTCACACCCGTCATCGTACTAGCACGCTGTGCTAGTACGCCGTGCTAGCTTCACTGGTACAGCGTGTTGGTGACGACGTCGGGGAGTGGGCGGGGATGTTCCAGGAGCAGCGGAGACGGTGGGCCGAGAAGCGTCTGCAGCCGGGCGACGGGAGCGCACTCGAGCGTTTCCGCTGGTGGCAGACGGGCGGCCGGTCGCTCTTCTACCTCCGTGCGCCCGACGCCGAGTACGCCGTCGACGTCCGGCACTGGAAGAACCAGAACGCCGGCGTGAACAAGGCGCAGTTCTACGTCGACGGGCGCCAGCAGGTCGAGTCGAAGCTCCCGGCGGCGTTCCCGGTGCCGGGCGGCACCATCGAGGTCGCGGTGAGCACCTTCGGGATCCAGCGCGCCCACTTCGTGACCCCGGACGGCGCGGAGCACGTGCTCACGCCGGACGCGCGGTCGGCCGAGGCCCGCCGCGCCCGGCTCGACCGCCGGCACCCGGCCCTGAGCAGGGGCATCGGCGTGCTGTCGGTGCTCCTGCTCGTCGTCGGCGTGGGGCTGATGCTCCTGCAGGTCGCCGAGCCGATCTCACGGATCCCCCCGATCGCGATGAACCTGGGGATCTTCCACTCGCCGGTCGACCTCCCGCTGTGGCTCAACGTCGCGCTCGGTGTCGGGGCCGCGCTGGGCAGCATGGAACGGGCTCTCCGGATGCGCTACCACTGGCTGCTCGACGCCCTCGGGAACTAGGCCCGGACGGCCGACAGGACGAGATCGATCCCGCCGCCCGCCACCTCCTGGAACGACCCCAGCGCGTCCGGGTCGCGGACCCAGCGGAAGACCACGCCCATGTACACGTCGGACAGGGTCCGCGCGGCCTCGGCGACGTCGACCGTCGCCGCGACCTCCCCGCGCTCCTGCCCCTCGCGCAGCAGCGGCCGCAGGTCGGCCAGCAGCTGGGACTCGTAGCGGATCGGGCCGGTGGCCGCGGTCCAGCCCAGCATCATCTGTCGGGTCAGCTCGGGTTCCGCCTCGACCAGGCCGCTGATCAACCGGAAGTAGGCGCGGATGCGTTCCGGGGCCGGGTCGCCGGCGGACCGAGTGATCACCTCGACGGCGACGTCGGCCATCCGCCGCGTCCACAGCATCGGGATGTCGCCCTTGCTGGGGAAGTGGTTGAACGCCGTGCGCCGCGACGTACCGGCCCGCGCCGCGATGTCGGCCATCGTCGTGTCCTCGTAGCCGCGCTCGACGAACAGCGCCGCCGCCGCCCCGTAGAGGACGTCCCGTGTCGACGACCCGCGACCGGTCCCGACGCCGCTCACCACCGCTCCTCCTGCGTGACGCTTGACACCCACTGCACTCGGGTGCAACTGTTTCGACACCGCCACCTGCACCCGAGTGCAACCCTCTCACCAGGGAGAAGTATGTCCAACGTAGCTGCGTCGCTGCGGCCCGGCGATCTCGACCTGTACCGCCCCGAGGCCCTGCACGACCCCTACCCGCTCTACGCCGAACTGCGCGGCCGCGGGCCCGCGCTCCACGAACCGGAGCGCGACATCTGGCTCGTGCCCGGCTACGCCGAGGCCGCCGCGGTCCTGCGCAACCACCGCGAGTTCGTCTCCGGCGACGGCGCGACGTACGAGAGCGCCCTCGGCCGGGCCGAGCGCTACCCGCTGATCGAGACCGATCCCCCGGAGCACACCCGCATCCGCCGTGCCGTCCAGCCGCCGTTCGCCCGCGCCGAGATCGAACAGCTGCGCCCGGGGATCGAGTCCGCGGCCACGGCGATCGTCGAGCAGGCGCTCGCGCTCGGCGAGGTCGACGCCGTCCCGAGCCTCGCCCAGCCGATGCCGGACCGGGCCATGGCGCTGCTGACGGGTCTCGTCCCGCCGAGCTGCGCGAAGCTCGTCGACTGGAGCGACGCCGTCGTGCGCGCCCAGGAGCCCGCCGCGGACCCCCTCCACACCGAGCTGCTCCTCGAGGCGCTGACCTGGCTCGGCCAGGACGGCATCCCCGGCCTGCCCGCCCACTGCCTCGGCCGCCTGATCATGGAGTCGGGCGGCACGACGGGCGGGCTCGCGGCCGACGGCCCGGAGCGGCTGATGACGCTCGCGTCCATCTGGCTGGCCGGCGTCGACTCCACCGGCGCCCTGCTGGGCAACGCGATCGACGCGTTGATCGAGCAGCCCGAGCAGTGGGAGCTCCTGCGCGCCCGCCCGGACCTCGTCCCGAACGCGGTCGAGGAGCTGCTGCGCTTCGAGGCGCCGTTCCGCGTCTTCTACCGCCGCACGCGGGCCGAGGCCGAGATCGGCGGCGTGACGATCCCGGCCGGCGCCACCGTGTGCGCGGTGCTCGGGTCGACGGGCCGCGATCCCCGTCAGTTCCCCGACCCGGACCGCCTCGACGTGACCCGCGAGAACGCCCGGACGCACCTGGCGCTCGGCACCTCGATCCACCTCTGCCTCGGCGCCCCGCTGGCGCGGATGGAGGCCACGTCGATGCTCACCGAGCTCACCCGCCGCGTGGCGCGCTTCGAGCGCACCGGCGACCCCGTCCGCAGCCCCAGCGGGACCATGCGCAAGTTCGACGCCCTGCCCGTGCGACTGGTGGGCGCGTGATGGCGGGCTACGCGAAGGGTCCGCACGACCTCGGCGGCGACTGCCACGCGTGGCTGGTCCCGGAGGGCCGGTGGGGCGAGAGCAACACCGGGCTGGTGCGCGGCGCGGGGACGTCCCTGCTGGTCGACACCCTCTACGACCTCCCGCACACCGCGGAGATGCTCGACGGGTACGCCCCGCTCACCGCGCAGCACCCGATCCGGACCCTGGTCAACACCCACTCCGACGGCGACCACTGGCACGGCAACCAGCTGGTCGCCGGGCCCGGTGTGGAGATCGTCGCCTCGGAGGCGGCCGCCGCGCTGATGACGCCGGCGGCGGTGTCGGAGATGGCGGGGCTGTCCGACCGGCAGGACCGGGTCGGCGAGTTCATCCGCGCGATCTCCGGCCACTTCGACCTCGCCGGGATCGTCGCCACCCCGCCCACCCGCACGTTCGCCGGCGAGCTCGACCTCGACGTCGGCGGCCGGCAGGTGCGGCTGATCCAGGTCGGCCCGGCACACACCCCCGGCGACGTGATCGTGCACGTGCCGGACGCCCGGGTCGTCTACACCGGCGACATCCTGTTCATCGGCGGGGCGCCGCTGGTGTGGACCGGCCCGGTCGCGCGCTGCATCGCCGCCTGCGACCGCATCCTCGACCTCGACCTCGCCGCCATCGTCCCCGGCCACGGCCCGCTCACCGACAAGGACGGCGTCGGGTGGGTCCGCGACTACCTCGTGTTCGTCGAGGCGGAGGCGACCAAGCGGTTCGAGGCGGGCCTGGACGTCGACGAGGCCGTCGCCTCGATCGACCTCGGCCGGTTCGCCGCGATGTCCGAGCAGGGCCGGATCGCCGCCAACGTGCTCAACGTCTACGAGGAGCTCGACCCGTCGCGACCGCGGTCGGACCGCCTGGAGCAGTTCGGCCGCATCGCCGCCTTCGAGCTGGGAGAGCCCGCGTGAAGATCGCCCGCATCGAGGTCGACGGCGAGACCCGGGTGGGGATCGTCGACGGTGACCAGGTCCAGCCGCTCTCGGTCGGGGTCGACGAGGTGCTCGCCGCGGACGACCGCCCGGCGCTCGTCGCCCGGACCGCCGACGGCGACCCGCGCCCGCTGTCGGCGGTGCACCTGCTCGCGCCGGTGCAGCCGGGCACGCTGCGCGACTACATCACCTTCGAGGAGCACCTCGAGGGCAGCCTCAAGCTGCTCGGCCGCACGGCGCCTCCGCCGGAGTGGTACGAGCAGCCCGTCTTCTACTTCTCCAACACGAACGCGGTGATCGGGCCGGACGAGCCGGTGGCGGTGCCGCCCGGGTGCCGGCGGCTCGACTTCGAGCTCGAGCTCGCGGCTGTGATCGGCAAGCCTGGTCGCGACCTGACCCCGGAGCAGGCCGCCGACCACATCGCCGGGTACACGCTGTTCAACGACTGGTCGGCCCGGGACCTCATGCCGCCGGTGATCCCGGTCGGCCTGGGCCCGGTGAAGGGCAAGGACTTCGCCAACACCCTCGGCCCGTGGATCGTCACCGCCGACGAGCTGGCGGCCCACCGCCGCGACGGCCGCCTGGCGCTGGAGATGCACGCGGAGGTCAACGGCGTCCCGCTGCCGGGCGGCGGCGACACCTCGGCGAGCATGTCGTGGTCGTTCGAGGAGATCGTCGCCTACGCCTCGCGCGGCGCGGAGCTGCGCACCGGCGACGTCCTCGCCTCCGGGACCTGCGGCGCGGGGTGCCTGCTCGAGTACTGGGCGCACCTGGGCGACGACGCTCCCCCGCCGCTGGTGCCGGGCGACGTCGTGACGCTGGTGGTCGAGGGCATCGGGTCGGTGTCGAACCGCGTCGTCGCCGGCGTGGAGCCGGTGGACCTGCCGACGGCGCGCGTGGGGACGGCGCGGCGGCCACGGCCGTGGACGGCGGCGGGCGCCGTTCCCCGGTGATCACGGGCGACGTGGTGCACCAGTCGATGCCGATGCGGTGCCTGACGTCGCCCGTGATCTCCACAGATCGGGCCACGTTCAGCGCAGCAGCGCCCGCACCGCCGCGGCGTCGGGGCACGCCAGCGCAGCGGCGGCGAGCTCGCGGGCCTTCGCCAGGTCCACGTCGCGCACCGCCTGCTTCACCGTCGCCACCGACCCCGGCGCGACGCTGAGCTCGCGCACGCCGAGCCCGACCAGCAGCGCCGCGGCCTGCTCGTCGCCGGCGAGCTCGCCGCAAACCGCGACGAGCACGTGGTCGCCGGCGCCGTCGGCGGTGGCCTTGATCAGCGCGAGCACACCGGGATCGAGGGCGTCGGCGAGCGCGGCGACGGCGTCGTTGCCGCGCTCGGCGGCCAGCGTGTACTGGGTGAGGTCGTTGGTGCCGATCGAGAAGAAGTCGACGTCCGGGGCGAACGCGGCGGCTTTGAGCGCGGCCGCCGGGACCTCGACCATGATCCCGACCCGGAGGTCGGCGGGGCGGCCCCGGCCCACGGTCTCCACCGCCTCGTCGAGGGCGCGACGGGCGGCGGCGAGCTCGTCGACGCCGGCGACCATCGGGAACATGACGTCGACCGGGTGGTCGTGGGCGACGCGCACGATCGCCTGGAGCTGGTCGGCGAGCAGCTGCGGGCGGGCGAGCGCGAGGCGGATGCCGCGGACCCCGAGGAACGGGTTCGCCTCGACGGGCATCGGCAGGTAGTCGAGGGGCTTGTCGCCGCCGACGTCGAGGGTGCGCAGGGTGATGCGCCGCCCGTCCATCGCCTTACCGATCGCCCGGTAAGCAGCCTCCTGCTCGTCGACGGAGGGCGCCTCGCGGCGGTCGAGGAAGCCGAACTCGGTGCGCACCAGCCCGGCGAGGTCGGCCCCGACACCGGCCGTCGCGTCGGCGGGCGAGCCGACGTTGACGCCGACGAGCACCGTGGTCCCGTCCCGGGTGACCGCCGGCTCGTGGACGAGACGCGACGCCTCCTCGCGGTGGCGGCCCAGCGCCTCGGCACGAGCCCGGAAGTCAGCGAGCGTCGCCGGGTCGGGGTCCACGACGACTTCACCGGCGCTCCCGTCGACGGCGAGGACGGCGGCCTCGCGGGCCCGCCCCGCCAGCGCCGCGCCGACCCCCACCACCGCCGGCACGCCCCGCGCCCGCAGCAGGATCGCCGCGTGCGCGGTGGGGCTGCTGCCGGCGAGGACGACGGCCGGCGTGCTCGCGGGGTCGAGCACCGCCGCCTCGGCGGGCGTGAGCTCGTCGGCGACGAGGATCCCCTCGCCGGCTCCCTGAGCAGCGGCCACCCCGCCCAGCGCCCGCAGCACCTGGTCGCGCACGTCGCGCACGTCCGCCGCGCGGGCGCGCAGGTACTCGTCGGCGGCACCCGCCAGCCCGCCCGCGACGTCGTCGAGCGCATCCGCCCAGGCCCGCGCGGCGTCGGTGCCCGCGTCGAGGCGGGTGCCGACGTCCGCGAGCACCTCGGGGTCGTCGAGCAGCAGCACCTGCGCGTCGAAGATCGCCGCCTCCGCCGCGCCGATCTCGCGGGCCGCCCGGTCGCGCACGGCCCGCAGGTGATCGCGGACGCTCGACCGCGCGTCGTCGAGGCGACCGTGCTGGTCCCCCGGCACGGGCTCCGGCACGGTCACGGACACCGTGCCCGTCGCCCGCACCGGGCCGATCCCGATCCCGGGCGACGCCGGGATCGGGTGGCCCACCGGTACGGGCGAGGGGACGGCCACGGGAAGAGCGGACTCCCCGAAGTCGTCCGCCGCGAGCGCGAGCAGGCGGCGCACGGCCTCGGCGGCGTCGGTGCCGGCGGCCCGGACGGCGATCTCGTGGCCCTGGAGCGCGCCGAGCGTCGCGACCCGCGACAGGCTCGCGCCCGACACCTCGGGCCCGTCGAGCGAGACGTTGCGCAGCCGCACGTCGGCGTCGAGGCCGCGCAGCGCGCCCACGAGCTGCGCAGCCGGGCGCGCGTGCAGCCCGTGCGGCATCCCGACGGTGAAGGTGCCGGTCTCCTCGGTGTCCGTGACGACCTGCTCGGGCGCCGCCTCGTCGGGAGCTGCACCGAGGTGCCCCGACTTCGCCAGCAGTGCGTCCGACGCCTCCTGGGCCACCTCGGTGGCCGGGGCGCCGCCCGCCGCGCTGACGACGGCGACGATCAGGCCCTCGACCAGCGGCGCGGGGCAGAGCACGACGCGCCCGCGGACGTCGTCGTCGACCATCTCGAGCGCGAGCTCGGCCGAGAGGACGGCGCTGCCGAGGTCCATCAGCACGACCACGCCGTCGCCCGCGTCGGCGGCGGCCACGGCCTCGCTGATGGCCACGGCGTCGGTGCCGAAGCCGCCGCCGTCGAGTCCGGCGGCGACCTCGAGCGGCCCGCCCCCGCCGTGGAGCATCTCCCCGGCCAGGGCCACCGCCGCGTCGGCGAGGGCCCGGCTGTGGGAGACGACCACGATCCCGACCGTCACGCGGCCCCCTGCTCCGCGACGGCCGTGGCCGCCGCGGCGACGAGGAGGGCGGCCGACGTGGCGCCCGGGTCCTGGTGCCCGGCGCTGCGCTCGCCGAGGTAGCTCGCACGGCCCTTGCGGGCGACGATCGGCGTCGTGCCGTCGCGGCCCTCGTCGGCGGCCGCCGACGCCGCGCGCAGCGCGTCCGCCAGCGACTGCCCGGAACCCAGGGCGGCGTCGAGCGCGTCGAGCGCCGGGGTGAGGGCGTCGACCATGGTCTTCTCACCGACCTCGGCCTTGCCGCGCGCGACCACACCCTCGAGCCCCGCCCGCAGCGCCTTCGCGAACGTCTCGGGGTCGAGGCTCGCCGCCCCGCCGGTCGCCGGGGCCATGCGCAGGAACAACGTGCCGTACAGCGGCCCGCTCGCGCCCCCGACCGACTTGACCAGCGTCATCCCGGTCTGCTTGAACAGCGCGGCCGGGTCCGCGGGCGTCGCGGCCAGACCGTCGACGACGGCCTGCATCCCGCGGTCCATGTTCGCGCCGTGGTCGGCGTCGCCGATCGCGGCGTCGAGGGCGGTCAGCTCGTCCTTGTGCTCGGCCACGGACGCGGCGAAGACCCGCAGCCAGCGCTGGAGGGTGTCGGTGTCGACATCTGCCATCACATGCCCCACCGCAGGCCGGAGGTGGCGACCGGAGCGTCCCAGAGGCGGAGCATCTCGTCGTCGAAGCGGGTGATCGACACCAGGCAGCCCGCCATGTCGAGGCTGGTGACGTAGGGCCCGACGAGCGTGCGGACCGGGACGATGCCCGCCTTGTCCAGCAGGGCGGCGATCTCGTTGTACATCAGGTACAGCTCGAGGTTCGGCGTGGCGCCCATGCCGTTGACGAAGACGAACACGCCCTCGCCGCCGGTGAAGTCGCGGTCGGCCAGGATCGGGTCGACGAGCATCTCGGCGATGTCGTGGGCGGAGGCGAGCGGGACCCGGCGCCGGCCCGGCTCGCCGTGGATGCCGATGCCGATCTCGATCTCGTCGTCGGGCAGGTCGAATGTCGGGCTGCCCTTGGCCGGGACGGTGCACGACGTCAGCGCCATGCCCATGCTGCGCGAGCTGTCGTTCACGCGGCGGGCCAGGTCGGCCAGCTCGGAGAGGCTGCGGCCCTGCTCGGCGGCGGCGCCGACGATCTTCTCGACGGCGATCGCCGCACCGGTCCCGCGACGGCCCGCGGTGAACAGACTGTCCTCGACGGCGACGTCGTCGTTCATGACGACGGCCTGGACCTCGGTGTCGGTCTCGGCCGCGGCGAGCTCGGCGGCCATGTCGAAGTTCATGACGTCGCCGGTGTAGTTCCAGACGAGGTGCAGGACGCCCGCGCCGCCGTCGATCTTCTTGGTGGCCTCGGTCATCTGGTCCGGGACGGGCGAGGTGAAGACCTCGCCGGCACAGACCGCGTCGAGCATCCCGGGGCCGACGAACCCGGCGTGGGCCGGCTCGTGGCCGCTGCCGCCGCCGGAGAGCAGGCCGACCTTGCCGGACACCGGCGCGTCGGCGCGGTAGACGATGCGGTTCTCGTGATCGACCCGCAGCTCGGGGTGGGCACGCTCCACCCCGCGCAACGACTCCGCGACGAGGTTGGCGGGGTCGTTGAGAAGCTTCTTCATGGATCCGCTCCAGGACTCTCGGACAGGGCGATGGCGGATCCCGATTCTCGCCCCGCCGGACCGAAGTCGGTCAAGGGAATGCTCACCGGGTGTCACCCGTGCTGCGCATCATTGGACCGAACGGGTCAGCCGAGCGCCACCTCGGCCGAGCCGGTGATGACCGGACCGTCGTCGTCGATCTCGACCCACAGCGCGAGGCGTGCCCTCCGTTCGCCGTCGACCTCGACGATCTCCTCGACGCGACCGTGGCAGCGCGGTCGTGCGTGCACCGGGGTGATCCGCCGGAACCGTCCGCCCAGCGAGCGGACCTGCTCCTGCGGGAACCACGCGACGAGCGCGCGCCCCAGGTAGCCCATCGCGACCATGCCGTGCGCGAAGACGTCGTCGAACCCCGCGGCGCGCGCGACGTCGGTGTCGATGTGGATCGGGTTGTGGTCGCCGGACGCGCCGGCGAACAGCGACAGCATCGCCCGGGTGATCGGACCCGCCTCGACCGGCGGGAGCTCGGTGCCCACCGCGGTCACGCCGACACCTCGGCGTTGACCACGACGACGGTGTTCCGCAGCTCCGCCACCGGCTCGCCGGAGCGCGTCACCGCCGTCTCGCGCACGAGGAACTCGAGACGCCCCTCGCCGCGGGCGTAGACGTCGGCGACCCGGGTGGTGAAGACGATCTCGTCGCCCGCGTGCAGCGTGCAGTGGTACGTGAAGTGCTGCTCGCCGTTGAGGACGGTGGCGAGGTCGACGCCGACGTCGTCGAGGGTCCGGTAGATCGCCCCGGTCTCGGTCTCGAGGCCCGCGAGGTAGGTCGGCGGGACGACGAGGTCCGGGTGGCCCGCCGCGCGCGCCGCCGCGAGGTCGCGGTGCACGCCGTCGCGCGGGTAGCCCAGGAGCTGGGCGAACAGGCGCACCCGGCTCCGCTCGACCGTGACCACCTCGCTTGCTGTCTCGCGCCCGACGACCGATCTGTCGATCATGTGACCTCCACACCCAGCAGCGTGCGGGCGGCGACGGCCGACATCAAGGGTCCGGCGCGCTCGTGCGCCAGACTCGTGCCGTGAGCTCCTTCGCCGATCTCCACCACGGCCCTTCCCCGCTGCTGCTGCCCAACGCCTGGGACGTCACGTCCGCGCTGGCGTTCGCCCGGGCCGGGCACCCGGCGGTGGGGACGACGAGCTTCGGGGTCGCCGCGTCGCTGGCCCGGCCCGACGGCGACCGCGCGAGCGCCGAGGCCAACGTCGCGCTCGCCCGGGCGCTGCACGCCCTGCCGGTCCCGCTGAGCGTCGACGTCGAGGACGGGTACGCCGACGACCCGGGCGCGGTCGCCGACTACGTCGCCCGGCTCGCGGACGCCGGCGCCGCCGGGATCAACATCGAGGACAGCACGGCCGAGGCCCTGATCGACCCCGAGGCCCACGCGGCCAAGGTCGCGGCGATCAAGCAGCGCAGCCCCGCGGTGTTCGTCAACGCGCGGGTCGACACCTACTGGCTCGGCCAGGAGGCGACCGCCGACGCCACCCTCGCCCGCGCCGAGCGCTACGTCCGCGCCGGCGCCGACGGCATCTTCCTGCCCGGTCTGCGCGACCGCGACGTCCTGCGCGCGGCGACCGACGCGCTCCCGGTGCCGGTCAACGCGCTGATCTCCCCCGACCTCGGCCTCGCGGACCTCGCCGGGCTCGGCGTCCGGCGCGTCAGCACCGGCTCGCTGCCCTACCGCGCCGCGCTCCACGCGGCCCTCGACGTCGCCGCGGCCGTGCGCGACGGCGCACCCCTGCCCGCCGGCATCCCCTACCCGGAGCTCCAGGCAGTGCTGCGGGGCTGAGTCAGCCCGCGTCAGCCCGCGTGGTGGTAGGCGTGCACCACCGCGTGGCCCCGCCCGCGCCCGATCATCCAGCGGTTGACCGGCACGGTGACGACGAACGCGATCGCCAGCGAGACCGCGAGCGAGCCCCAGAACAGGACGCTGGACAGGCCCGCGTCCATGGCACCGGGGATGCCGACCATCAGCCCGTTGTCGACGATCTCCATGACGGCGATCGACACGGTGTCCGCGGCGAGCGCCACGCGCAGGGCCTGCCGGAACCCGACCCCGGCGCGCAGCACGCCGCGCATGGTCAGGGCGTAGCCGAACACGAAGGCCAGCGCCACGGACAGCGCGACGGTGGCCGCCCCGTGCAACCCGAGCGCCGTGCCGACGACCATGCCGAGCACCTCGCCGATCGCACACCCGGTGAGGCAGTGCAGCGTGGCCTGCGCGGCGACCGGCCAGGGCACGGACGCCCAGCCGCGGGTCCCGCTCGTCGAGTGGTCCATGGCTCGCAAGATACCCCCAGGGGGTATGAGGTCAAGGGCGGATGGGCGCCCCGATCCCCGGGCTGGGAGGCTTGACGGATCCCGTCGTCGACGGTCAGGAGACCGCGTGCAGAAAGACGCCAACGCCGACTGGGTGCACGTGCGGATGAAGATGATGGACTTCAAGGCGCCGCACGCCGCACCCCTGATCGCCTACGCCGACGAGGTCGCCGAGGCCCTGGAGCTCGGACCCGGCGGCATCCCGTACCCCGACCCGGTCCACGGCGGCACGGGGGCCGAGGTGCTGTTCCTGTTCTCGCACCCCGGCGACCAGGCGATCCGCGACCGCGGCGGCTCCGGGCTGCTCTCGCTCGAGAACAAGGACGTCGCCTCGCGCAACTGCCTCGACGAGTGCGTGCGCATCGGGCTCGACGTCGACCGGGTCACCCTATGGAACGCGGTCCCCCAGCCGCTCCCGAAGGGGAAGAACCCGGGCGTCGAGGACCTCCGCGGCGGTGCCCGCTGGCTGCCCGGCCTCCTCGACCTGCTCCCGAAGGTGCAGGTGGTCGCCCTGCTCAGCCGCAACGCCGAGACGACGTGGGACGCGGCGCTCCCGAACCCCTCGCTCGACCACTTCGACCCGGTGCGCGGCCCGGGACCCGGTCAGCAGGGCACGGCCACCCGCGGCGCGCGCCAGCGGCTCACCGACGTCTTCGACGAGATCGCCAAGCGCCTGGACACCACCCCGCCGACGTAGGTCACCGGGCGCCGCGGGGCGGCGAGGAGGATGATGGTTGTACCGACAACCATTCGGAAGGACGTCGCACCCATGACGCAGGCCGACCGTCGCCCCCTGCTGCAGATCATCGTCGCGAGCACCCGCCCCGGGCGCGTCGGCGAGCCGATCGCGCGCTGGTTCGCCGAGTACGCCCGGGAGCACGGCGCGTTCGACGTCGAGATCGTCGACCTCGCCGAGGTCGACCTGCCGATGTTCGCCGAGCCCCACCACCCGCGCCTCGCCACGTACACGCTCGACTCGACGAAGGCGTTCAGCGCGACGATCGCCCGCGCCGACGCGTTCGCGATCGTCCACCCCGAGTACAACCACAGCTACAACGCCGCACTGAAGAACGCCCTCGACCACCTCAATCAGGAGTGGGCGGACAAGCCCGTCGCACTGATCGGGTACGGCGGCGTCGCCGCGGGGGCCCGGGCCGCCGAGGCGCTCCTGCCGGTGCTGGTCGCCCTGGGCATGTCGCCGGTGCGGGCCACCGTGCCGATCCCGTTCGCGATGAAGAACATCTCCGGCGAGGGTGAGGACCGCACGTTCAGCCCGGCCGCCGAGACCGAGGCGGGCGGCAAGGCGGCCCTCGACGGCATCGGCGCGTGGCTCGACGTGCTGGGGCTGAATGGCGCGCGCGCCACGTGAGTGATCTGGGTCGCCCTGGCGACCCAGATCACTCACGTGGGCGGCAGCCCCTCACCAGGTGTCGATGTTCGGCCGGGTCGGCTCCGGCTGCGCGCCGACCGCGCGCGGCACGAACGACGCGGTGATCCAGCGGCGGGTGTCGGCGGGGTCGATGACGTCGTCGATCTCGTACACGCCGGCGACGGCGAGCGCCTTGCCCTTCTCGTACTCGGCGGCGACGTAGCGCTCGAAGAGTGCCTCGCGCTCGTCCGGGTCCTCCACGGCCTCGAGCTCCTTGCGGTAGCCGAGGCGCACGGCGCCCTCGAGGCCCATGCCGCCGAACTCCCCGGTCGGCCAGGAGACGGCGAACGCCGGCGCCTTGAGGCTGCCGCCCATCATCGCCTGCGCGCCGAGGCCGTAGCATTTGCGTGTCACGATCAGCCCGAGCGGCACCGAGAGGTTGCCGCCGACCGAGAACATGCGGCTGAAGTGGCGCACGGTCGCGTGGGTCTCGGACTCGGTGCCCACCATGAAGCCCGGGGTGTCGCACAGCGAGACGATCGGCAGGCCGAAGGCGTCGCAGAGCTGGAGGAACCGGGCCGCCTTGTCGGCGGCGTCGTGGTCGATGGCGCCGCCGAGGTGGGCCGGGTTGTTGGCGATCAGCCCCATCGGCCGGCCCTCGACGCGCACGAGCGCGGTGACGATCCCCGGCGCGAAGTCCCGGCGCAGCTCCAGCACCGACCCGACGTCCGCGAGGCCCTCGACGACCGCGCGGACGTCGTAGACGCGCACCCGGTTCTCGGGCACGACGTGGCGCAGCAGGCGCTGGTCGGGCGCCTCCCAGTCGGCCACCGGGCCCTGGAAGTACGACAGGTACTGCCGCGCGACCCGCGTGGCCTCCTCCTCGTCGGCGACCAGGATGTCGACCACCCCGTTGGCGACCTGCACGTCCATCGGACCGACGTCGTCGGGCGCGACGACGCCGAGCCCGCCGCCCTCGATCATCGCCGGCCCGCCCATGCCGAGGCTGGCGCCCTCGACGGCGATGATCACGTCGCAGAGCCCGGCGAGCGCGGCGTTGCCCGCGAAGCAGCGCCCGGCCACGACCGACACCAGCGGCACCCGCGCCGAGAGCCGCGAGAAGATCTCGAAGGTCGGGACGTCGAGCATCGAGGCCCAGCTGCCGTCGGTGTCGCCGGGCCGCCCGCCCCCGCCCTCGGCGAAGACGACGAGCGGCCAGCGGCGCTCCGCGGCGATCTGGACCGCGCGGTCCTTCTTGCGGTGGTTGGTGAACCCCTGGGTGCCCGCGAGGACCGTGTAGTCGTAGACGAGCACGACGGCGTTCGCGTGCTCGGCGCCGACGAGGTCCGCGTTGATCGTCGCCGTGCCCGCGAGCATCCCGTCGGCGGGCGTGCGCTCGACGAGGTCCTCCAGCGAGCGCCGCGCCCGCTGCGCCGCGATCGCGAGCGGGCCGTACTCGACGAAGCTGTCGGTGTCGCAGAGCTGGGCGACGTTCTCCCGCGCGGTGCGCAGGCCGGTGCGGCGGCGCTTCTCCACGGCGGCCGGACGGCGCTCGTCGGTGCCGATCGCGTGGCGCTCGATGACCTCGGCGAGGTCGGGGCGGATGTGGTCGGGGTCGACGGTCGCGGCGTCCTCGGCGTGGTCGTCCGCGCCCTCGTCCGGCGCCACGACCAGCAGCGCGTCGCCGGCCGCGACGGTGTCGCCCGCCGCCACCGCGACCGTCCCGACGGTGCCCGAGGCCGGCGCGGCGACGACGTGCTCCATCTTCATCGCCTCCAGCACGAGCAGGGTCTGCCCGGCGCGCACGACGTCGCCCTCGGCGACCTCGACGCCGACGACGGTGCCCGGCGCGGTGGCGTGGACGGCGTCCTGGCCAGGGTCGGGTCGCCGGGTCGGCTCCGTGGGCGCCTCCTCGGCCGCGACGAACCGGTGCGGGCGCACGGCGGCGAGGATCGCGGCGCGGTGGTCGTCGAGGAAGTCGGTGGTCAGCGCGCCCGCGGCGAAGGCGGGATGGGAGACGATGCCGGCGAGGACGTCGACGTTCGTCCCGACGCCCGCGATGTTGACCTCGGAGAGCGCGCGGGCGGTCCGTGCGGCGACGACAGCGAGGTCGGCGTCGGGGTCCGAGACGATCAGCTTCGCGAGCAGCGGGTCGTAGCGCAGGCTCGTCCGGAGGCCGACGTGGCCGGCGCCGTCAACGCGGATGCCGCGGCCGGAGGGCAGCTCGTAGGCGGTGAGGGTGCCGGCGGTCGGGGTGGTGGTGCCGTCGGGCCCGGTGTCCTCGAGGGTGATGCGCGCCTGGATCGCGGTGCCGCGCGGGGCCGGCGGGTCGTCGAGCCCGAGGTCGGCGAGCGTCGCGCCGGCCGCGAGGCGGAACTGCGCGCGGACGAGGTCGACGCCGGTGACCTCCTCGGTGATCGTGTGCTCGACCTGGAGGCGCGGGTTGACCTCGATGAACGCGAAGCGGTCACCGCTGACGAGGAACTCGACGGTGCCGAGGCCCCGGTAGCGCACCGACGCGCCGAGCCGCACCGCCGCCGCGTGGAGCCCGGCGCGCACGTCCGCGTCGAGCCCCGGTGCGGGTGCCACCTCGACGACCTTCTGGTGGCGGCGCTGCACCGAGCAGTCGCGCTCGCCGAGCTGGACGACCGCGCCGGTGCCGTCGCCGACGATCTGGACCTCGACGTGCCGGGCGGGAGCGAGCAGCTCCTCGGCGTAGACGCGGTCGTCGCCGAACGCAGCGCCCGCCTCGGAGGCGCAGCGGGCCAGGGCGTCGTCGAGCGCCGCGGGGTCGGTGACCCGGCGCATGCCGCGCCCGCCCCCGCCCGCGACCGCCTTGACCATCACCGCGCCGGTCTTCTCGAGCAGGCCCGCCGCCCCGTCGCGGTCGGCCGCGGCGAGCACCGGCAGCCCGGCGGCCTCGGCGAGCGCGCGGGCGCGGGTCTTGTCGCCGAGGTCGCCCAGCACCTCCGGCGACGGCCCGACGAACACGATGCCGCGCCCGGCGCACGCCCGCGCGAACGCCGGGCTCTCGCTGAGGAAGCCGTAGCCGGGGTGGATCGCGTCCGCGCCGACCTCGGCCGCGGCGCGGAGCACGTCCTCGGCGTCGAGGTACGCGGCGACGCCCGAGCCCGCGAGCGCCACCGCGGCGTCGGCCTTGGCGACGTGCGGGGCGTCGGGCTCGTCGGTCGCGTGGACCGCGACCGACGCGATCCCGAGGTCGGCGGCCGCCCGGGCGACGCGGACGGCGATCTCGCCCCGGTTCGCGATGAGGACGCGCGAGAACACCTGGTCCGTGGACATCGTCGCCAGTGTCGGTGACAGTGGCGCGAATGGCGATCTCCGTGGCGCACGTCGCCGGGGTCGCCGTGACCCCGTTCGGCCGGCAGCCGGGGCGCACCGCGCTCGACTGGCAGGCCACGGCGGCGGTCGCGGCGCTCGCCGACGCCGGGCTGGTCGCGCCCGAGATCGACGCCGTGATCTGCGGCTACGCCACGACCGCGGGGCACCTCATGCCCGCCGACCTGCTCGCGGAGCGGCTCGGGGCCCGTCCGGCGATCGCGCACGGCACGAGCGCGGGCGGGGCGACGGGGCTGGTCATTCTCGCGCAGGCGGCGCGACTCGTGCGGGCGGGCGACGCCCGGGCCGTGCTCGTCGTCGGCGGGGAGGACCGGGCGAGCGGGCAGAGCGGCGAGACGTCCACCCGCACGCTGGCGCAGGTGGGGCACGCGGAGCTCGAGGTGCCGCTGGGCGGGACCGTCCCGGCGTACTACGCGCTGCTGGCATCGGCGCACCTCGCGGCCCGTGGGCTCTCCCCCGCCGATCTCGCCCCGCTCGCCGTCCAGATGCGCGCGCACGCGGCGACGACCCCGGGCGCGCACCTGGCGAAGCCGATCACCGTCGACGACGTCCTCGCCTCCCGTCCGATCGCCGAGCCCCTGCGTCTGCTCGACTGCTGCCCGGTCTCCGACGGCGGCGCGGCGGTCGTGGTGACCGCGGCACCGGCGGCCGTGGCGGTCACCGGCGTCGGCGAGGCGCACCGCCACCAGCACCTCACCGAGGCCGACCTCGCCGACCTCGGGGCGCTGAGGTCGGCCGACACGGCGTTCGGGCAGGCGGGCCGGTCGGTGGGCGACGTCGACGTCGCCGGGGTCTACGACAGCTTCACGGTCACGCTCGCGATGCTGCTCGAGGAGATCGGGTTCTGTGCGCCGGGCACGGCGGGCACCGACGCCGCGGCCGGCCGGTTCGCCCGCGACGGCGCGCTGCCGCTCAACACCCACGGCGGGCTGCTGTCGTACGGGCACTGCGGGGTCGGCGGCGGGATGGCGCACCTCGTGGAGGTCGTGACGCAGCTGCGCGGGGCGGCGGGCGCGCGGCAGGTCCCCGGCGCGCCGCGCGTCGGGTTCGTGCACGGCGACGGCGGCGTCATGTCGGCACACGCGAGCGCGGTGCTGGAGGTCGCATGACCCTCGCCTACGACGAGTGCCCCTCCTGCGGCCGGCGCTGGACGCTGCCGCGGACGGGATGCCCGTCGTGCGGGGCGGAGCCGCGCCGGTGTGCCTCGGCGGGGCTCGGGACGGTGGCCGCCGTCAGCGTCGTGCACCCGTCGTCGGGTGACCCGTACGTGCTGGTGCTCGTCGACCTCGACGACGGCGTGCGGGCGATGGGGCGCGGTGCGCCCGGGCTCGCCGTGGGGCACCGGGTGCGCGCCCGGCCCGACGCCGGGATCCCGACGTTCCGGGCGGACTGACCTCGGGGTCGGGCAGGACGGCGAGGAGCCGCGGGCGGTAGGTGTACCAGCCTCGGCTGACCCACCACCCGGCCCCGACGGCCCGCCACACCAGGCCCGCGGGCAGGACGGCGACACAACGAATGCTCATCTGACCCCCGAGTATGCCGACTTCGGCGCACTGCCTACCGCCCGCACGTCCGCGGTGTGGGGACGGACACCCGCACGGGCGATGTCGGGCGGGTGACGGTCGGGTGCGCGCTCGGGTGCCCGAGGCCCGTCTTCACCGAGCGAAGGTGCCCTTCGCTCGGACGGCGGCCCGTCTATCCGGGCGACGGTGCCCTTCGCTCCGATACCTCGGACGCGGCGTCGGTGAGGACCGCCGCCAGCGCCCGGGCCGCCGGTGAGAGCTCGCGGTGCAGCAGCCCGATCGGCGGGTGGCGCAGCGCCGGGCGGACCCGGTGCACCGTCGCCGACCCGGTCACCGTCGACGCCGCCAGCAGCGCCACCCCCAGCCCCGCCGCGACGAGCGCCTGCACCTCGCCCGGCGTCGACACCTCGAACGGCACGTGCGCCCGGAACCCGGCGTCGTCGGCGGCATCGTCGAGCACCTGGCGCAGGCCGCTGTCGGGCGGCAGGCAGACGAAGGGGTCGTCGCGCAGGTCCGCGAGGGCGATCGACCGGGACCGCGCGCGCCGATGACCGGGCGGGGTGAGCAGGACCAGCTCGTCGTCGAGCAGCGGGGTCGCGGTGCGGTCGCGCGTGCGGTACTCGTCGTGGATCGGGCCGAGGACGAGGTCGACGGCGCCCGCGTCGAGGTCGGCGAGCAGCCCCGCAGTGATCCCGCCGCGCAGCGTCAGGTGGACGCCGGGATGGCGCGCGGCGAAGGCGGCGAGGACGGCCGCGAGGTCGAGGCCCGCGAGCACCGGGGAGGCGCCGAGGACCACGCGACCGCGGAGCACGGCGGCGAGGTCGGCGGCCTCGTCGCGGGCGGCGTCGAGCTCGCCCAGCACCCGCCGGGCGCGGACCAGGAACAGCTCGCCCGCCTCGGTGAGCCCCACCCGCCGGGTCGTGCGCGCGAGGAGCCGCACGCCCAGCTCGTCCTCGAGCCGCCGGACCTGCGCGGAGATCGCGGGCTGGGCGACGTGCAGCGCCCCGGCGGCCCGGCTGAACCCGCCGTACCGGACGACGGCGTCGAAGTACACGAGCTGACGCAGCTCCACGCCATTCATCGTGCAGCGCTATCAATGACCGCTCAAGCCTGTCTTGGACTTCTCGATCCGGCGGGCCGACGGTGGAGCCATGGCACCGATCACCCTCTCCGTCGCCTCGGCCCGCTACGACCACATGCGCGCCCTGTTCGACGGCACCGTCACCTTCGACGGGGTCGACGCGACCCTGCACAGCGCCGACCTCGTCTCCGACATCTTCGACCGCATGGTCCGCGAGCAGGCCTTCGACGTCGCCGAGCTCGGCCTGACGTTCTACCTGCGCACCCTCGACCTGCCCGACCCGCCGTTCGTGGCGCTGCCCGTCTTCCCCGCTCGCCACTTCCGGCACTCGGCGATCTGGGTCAGCACCGCGAGCGGCATCGAGAAGCCCCAGGACCTCGCGGGCCGCACCGTCGGCGAGTTCGCGGTCTACGGCACCGATCCGGGCGTGTGGCTCAAGGGCATTCTCGCCGAGGAGCACGGCGTCACACCGGACCGGTGCCGCTGGGTCGTCGGGGGCGTGGACGCGCCGATGCCGCCCTTCGACTTCGTCCCGTTCCGGCACCCGTCGGCCGTCGACGTGAGCGCCGCCGACGGGCCGCTCGGCCCGATGCTCGAGGCCGGCGAGATCGACGCGCTGATCTCCGCGCACCCGCCGCGCTGCGTCCTCGACGGCTCACCGCGCGTCGCCCCGCTGTTTCCCGACACCGCCCGGGTCGAGCAGGACTGGTACGCGCGCACCGGGATCCTCCCGATCATGCACACGGTCGTCGCGCGCCGGGAGCTCCTCGACGAGCACCCCGGCCTCGCCCGCACCCTGCTCGACGGCTTCACGGCCTCGCGCGACGCCGCGATCGCGCACTACGAGTTCCGCCGGGAGACCCAGCAGATCGACGTCATGGTGCCGTGGTTCGGCGACCTCTACGAGCGCGCCCGCGCGCTGATGCCGGCCGAATGGTGGCCCTACGGCGTCACCGGCAACCGGGCGACGCTCGAGGCGTTCCTGCGCCACTTCCACGACCAGGGCCTCTCCGACCGCCTGCGCGGCGTCGAGGAACTGTTCGTCCCGGAACTGCTCGACACCTGAGTCTTGACTCCCGGCCCGATCGCTCTAACCTACCGTCCAGACGGTTGGTACGAGGTCGAGGAGGACCCGGGATGCGGCTCGTGCGCTATACCCCCGCCACCGGCGGGCCGGTCACGATCGGGCTCCTGCGCGAGCGGGCGGTCGAGCCGGTCGCCCGGCCCGCCGGGGACGGTGACGCGGAGCTGCTGGCGATCGCGATGTCGCGCACGGAGCCCGCGGCGATCGGCGACGCGGTCGGCCTCGACGCGGTGCGGCTGCTGACGCCGCTGGCACGTCCGACGACGATCCGGGACTTCCTGACCTTCGAGCAGCACTACCGGAACTTCCTGCAGCGCAGCCGCGGGACCGACGAGGTGCCGGCCGAGTGGTTCCGGACGCCGGTCTTCTACTTCACGCACCCGAACAACATCTTCGGCGACGGGGACGAGATCCCGCGGCCCGACACCGACCAGCTCGACTACGAGCTCGAGGTCGCCGCGGTGCTCGGCGCCGACGGCCGCGACGTCACGCCCGAGCAGGCGCCCGACCTGATCGCCGGCTACACGCTCTTCAACGACTACTCCGCGCGCGACATCGCCGGCCCGGAGATGTCGCTGGGCCTCGGGGCGTCGAAGTGCAAGGACTTCGCCAACGTCATCGGCCCCTGCCTCGCGACGCCCGACGAGCTCGGCGGCACATCCGGGCGACCGGACACGACCCTGTCGGCGCGGGTCAACGGCAAGCCCCACGGCGGCGACCGACTGGCCTCGATGCACCACTCGTTCGCCGACATGATCGCTCACGCCTCGACGAACTCCTGGGTGCGTGCGGGCGACGTCCTCGGCTCGGGCACGTGCGCGACCGGCTGCCTCTTGGAGCTCTCGAGCCTGCACGGCGAGGACGCGTTCCCGTGGCTCGAGCCCGGCGACGTCGTCGAGCTCGAGGCCGAGGGCATCGGCACGTTGACCACCACCGTCGGGCCGCGGCCGGCCCGCCGGTCCTGACGAGCGGCGAGAGGTGATCATGGACGGCGACCGGTCGATCCTCGCGAAGTACATCGAGCAGTACTCGAACTGGGGCCGCTGGGGCGACGACGACCAGCTCGGCACGCTCAACTTCGTCGGGCCCGACGAGATCACCGCCGCGGCCGCACTGGTGCGCCAGGGCCGCACGGTGTCGTTGTCGCTGCCGTACGACCTGCGGGGTCCGCAGAACAGCCCGTTCCGCATCAACCCGCAGCTGTTCATGTCCGCGACCGGCGCCGACCACGTCGCGGGGCGCCAGGACGTGCTGCCCGGGGACTGGGGGCCGGCGCACGGGATCGGGTTCGCCGACGACTACGTCGTCATGCCCAACCAGGCCGGCACCCAGTGGGATGCGCTGGCGCACGTGTTCTACGAGGGCAGGATGTACAACGGCCGGTCGGCAGCCGAGGTCGACAGCAACGGCGCGGCCAGCAACGCGATCCAGAACTACACCGGCCGCATCGTCATGCGCGGGGTCCTGCTCGACGTCGCCCGCCACGTCGGCGTCGACTCCCTCGAGCCGGGCCGTCCGGTCACCGCCGACGAGCTCGACGCGACGGCCGCCGCGCAGGGCGTCGAGGTCCGTCGCGGCGACGCCGTGCTGGTGCGCACCGGGTTCCTCGGCGCGCGCCGGGACGACTGGGGCGGTTACGCCGGTGGCGACGCGCCGGGACTGTCGCTGCACACCGCGCCGTGGCTGTACGACCACGACGTCGCGGCCGTCGCCACCGACACCTGGGGCGTCGAGGTCCGACCCAACGAGATCGACCAGTTCCAGCCGCTGCACATCGTCGCGCTGACCTACATGGGCATGGCGATCGGCGAGATCTTCGACCTCGACCCGCTCGGCGAGGACTGCGCCCGCGACGGCGTGTACGAGTTCTTCTTCGTCGCCTCCCCGTTGCCGCTGACCGGGGCCGTCGGCTCGCCGGTCAGCGCGCTGGCGATCAAGTAGGGCCCGGGGATGACGACCTCCACCGACGTCCTCGCCGGGCACACCCCGCTGCCCGGCACCGAGGACTGGGAGCCCGCGCTGCGCCTGCGGGCCGGGATGCTCGCCGACGCCGTCGCCATGAGCCGCCGGGACCGGGTGGCGCCGGGGGTGCTCGACCTCGCCCTGCGCCACGGCGCCGGGCACCCGGTCGGGCCCTGCGCGGTGATCGACGACCTGCCCGCCGCGCGCCGGGCGTTCCTGACGGGTGACGCGGCGCTCGCGGATCCCGAGGCGACTCCGGACCCCGAGGTCGCAGGCTGGACCGGCGAGGTCGGCGTGCTCGGCACTGGGCTGATGGCCTCGGGCATCGTCGAGGTGATCTCGCGCAGCGGCCGGCCCGTCACCGTCCTCGGGCGCACGGAAGCCTCGCTCGACGGCCTCCGGACCCGGATCCGGGCGAGCACCGACCGGGCGGTGGCGAAGGGACGTCTCGACGCCGCGCACGCCACGGCGATCCACGACCGCATCCGGACCACGGTCGACGACGCCGACCTCGGGCGCGCCGAGGTGGTGATCGAGGCCGTCGCCGAGGACCTCGCCGTCAAGCAGGCCCTCGTCGGGCGGCTCGACGCGGCGCTGCCGGCGGGCACCCCGCTGGCGACCAACACCTCGTCCTACCGGGTCGCCGACGTGTGCGCGCCGGTCACCTCGGGCCGGCCCACGCTCGCGCTGCACTTCTTCAACCCCGCACCCGCGATGAAGCTGCTCGAGATCGCAGGGGCGGACCGGACGCTGGCCGCCACCGCGTCCGCCTGGGGCCGCGACCTCGGCAAGGTCGTGGTCGAGGCCGCCGACCGCCGGGGCTTCATCGTCAACCGGCTGCTCATCCCCTACCTGAACGACGCCGCACGCGCGGTCGCGGCCGGCGCCGACCCACGGGCCGTCGACGCCCTGATGACCGCCGACGCGAACCACCCGATGGGCCCGCTGGCGCTCATCGACCTCATCGGCCTCGACGTCACCGTGGCCGCCCTGGCGTCCATGGCCGAGGTCGAGCCCGACCCGCGTCTCGTGCCCGCCGAACCGCTCGTCGACCTGGTCGGCCGGGGCCGGCTGGGCCGCAAGAGCGCCGCCGGGTTCCACGAGTACTGATCACCGAGGACACCGATGGACCCCACCGACCTCATCACCCGCTACTACGACGGCTGCTCCGACGGTGACGTCGACGCACTGCTCACCACGCTGCACCCCGACGTCGTGCACTACTTCCTCGCGCCCAACCTCGGCTCGACGCCGGTGGCCGGGGCCGAGCACCTCGCCCGCTACTGGCGCAAGGTCACCCGGGTCATCGAGGCCCGCTGGGTGGTCGACCGGCTGGTCGCCGACGGGGACGAGGCGGTCATCGAGTGGACGATGTTCTGGCTCCCGACCGGCGCCCGGGAGCGCGTCGCGACCCGGGGGGCGGAGTGGTTCGTGCTGCGCGACGGACTGATCTCCGAGATCCGGTCGTACTACCAGCAGCACGAGGCCACCACGGAGCTGGACGCGTTCCCCTACGCTGCGCGGGGCTACTCGCTGCCCGGGCAGGAGTACAGCGCGCTGCACCGCCCCCCGTCCTCGGAGGGATCGTTCTCGTGACCCAGCGCCCCGCGACCCAGCGCATGGACGGCACCGCGCGCCGCGCGCAGATCCGTCGCGTCGCCGCCGAGCTCTTCGACGCCTCGGGCTATCGCGAGACCTCGATGGACGACATCGCGGGTGCGGTCGGGATCAAGAAGGCCTCGCTCTACTACTACTTCCCCGGCAAGGACCAGCTGCTCGTCGAGCTGCACGAGGAGATGATCGACCTGATCATCGCCCAGCAGCAGGAGCGGATCGACGCCGGCGGGCACACCAACCAGCAGATGCTGCTGGCGATCATGACGGACCTGATCAGGCTCCAGGAGACCCACCCGGGCCACCTGAAGATCTTCTTCGAGCACTTCCGCGAGCTCCCGCCGGACGTCCGCGCCTCGGTCCGCCAGAAACGTGATCAGTACCGGGACATGCTGGTCACCGTGCTCTCCGACGGCACCCGGGACGGCAGCTTCGGCGACATCGACGTCGACCTGACCGCCATGGCGGTGCTCGGGATGGCCAACTGGACCTACCAGTGGTTCCGGCCGGGCGGGCGACGCGGCGCGGCCGAGGTCGCCGAGTACTTCTGGTCGCAGATCCTCACCGGCATCGCGCCGGCCTGAGTCTCCTCTCCTCACCCACCCACCGACCGGGCCGCCGGTCGTCGCTGGAGGTACCCATGGGTTCGATCGACGTGTCCCGCGACGACGCCGTCGCGACCGTCACCATCAACCGCCCGGACCGGCTCAACGCCCTCGACGAGACGACCCGGATCGAGCTGGCCGACCACCTCGCCGCCCTGGCACGCGACCGCGACGTCGGGGCGATCGTGCTCACGGGCTCCGGGCGGGCGTTCTGCGTCGGCCAGGACCTGGCCGCCGTCGACGAGCTCGACGACGCCCACGACACCGTCGACCGCACCTACAACCCGCTGGTGCGCCTGCTCGCGGGCATGGACACCCCGGTCGTCGCGGCGGTCAACGGTGCCGCGGTCGGCGCGGGCATGGGCCTCGCGCTCGCGTGCGACGTCGTGCTCGTCGGACGCGGGGCGAGCATGTCTTGCGCGTTCGGGCGCATGGCGCTCGTCCCGGACAGCGGGGTGGCGTGGGCCCTCGCCCGCCAGGTCGGCCACGCCCGCGCGTTCGATCTCGCCCGCACCGGCCGCCGCGTCGACGCCGAGGAGGCCCTCGCGCTCGGTCTGGCGACGCGGGTCGTCGACGACGCCGAGCTCGCCGCGACGGCCGCGAGCGAGGCCGCCGCGCTGGCCGCCGGACCCACGACGTCGCTCGCCCTCACCAAGCGACTGCTCCGCGCGGCCGCGGACCTTCCCCTGGACGCCGTCCTCGACCGCGAGGCCCTCGGCCAGGGCGTCGCCGCCCAGCAGCACGAGCACGTCGCGCGCCGCACGGCGTTCCTCGAGAAGTCCTGGTGAGCGCTCTTGACAGCACATGACCCACACCACACTCTGACTCCCTACCGCCTGGACGGTAGGCAACGACGCCCGGGGAGCTCGCGATGACCACCACCCCCACGCCGCCGCACTCCCTGCGCACGGCGGCCGAGCCGGACACGGTCCCCGACCCGCCTCCGGGCGCCCCGGACCTGCACGAGACCGACGGTCACCAGCCGCTGCGCCGCGACGGGGACCTGCTGCTCACGGGCCGGGCCCGGTTCGTCGACGACATCGCGCCCCGCGGGCTGATGCACGCCGCGATCCTGCGCAGCCCGCACCCGCACGCGCTCATCCGCGGGGTGGACGCCACCCGGGCCCGGGAACGGGCGGACGTCGAGGTCGTGCTGACCGGCGCCGACGCCGTCGACCTCGCGACACCGCTGCCGCACTTCTTCGAGCCCTCGATCGTGGGGTGCAGGACTACCGAGTTCCGCTGCCTGGCCACCGACCGGGTGCGCTGGGTCGGCGAGCCGGTCGCCGCCGTCGTCGCCACCAGCCTCGCCGCGGCCGAGGCCGCGCTGGACGACATCGTCGTCGACTACGAGCCGCTGCCGGCCGTGCTCGACGCCGACGAGGCCCTGCGCGAGGACGCCCCCGTGCTCTTCGAGGAGTGGGGCGACAACCGCCTCGGGCTCTTCCCGTTCGCCGAGGGCGACGCGGCCGCGAAGATCGCCGCCGCGCCGCACGTCATCCGCGACGAGTTGCGGGTCGGGCGCCAGCACGTCGCGCCGATGGAGACCCGCGGCTACGTCGCGGAATGGGAGCCGGGCGGACGGCTCACGCTGTGGGCGTCGACCCAGAACCCACACCCGCTGCGGACCAACCTCGCGACGACCCTCGGGGTCCCCGAGGACCGCGTCCGCGTGGTCGCGACCCGCATGGGCGGGGGCTTCGGGCACAAGTTCAACGGCTACGGCGAGGAGCCGCTGGTCTGCCTGCTCTCGAGGCTCGCCGACGCGCCGGTGAAGTGGATCGAGACCCGCAAGGACTGCCTGCTCGTCGGTGCGCGCGAGTTCACCCACCGCTTCGAGGTCGGTTTCGACGACGACGGCGTCGTGCTCGGGCTGTCCGACAGGATCGTCGGCAACATCGGCTGCCTGGCCCCCTGGGGCGGGTGGAGCATGACGTTCCCGGCCGGGATGACGTTCCCCGGGCCGTACCGGATCGCCGACTACGCGATCGAGTCCGTGCCGGTCGTGACCAACAAGGCGCCCTGGAACGGGTTCCGCGGCTACGGCAAGGAACAGGCCGCGATGGCCCTCGAACGGATCATGGACCTCGTCGCCGAACACCGCGGGATCGACCCCGCCGAGGTGCGCAGGCGCAACTTCATCCCGCCCGAGGCCTTTCCGTTCTGGACCGCCGCCAAGCACCTCGACTCCGGCGAGTACGCGGCGGCGCTGGACAAGGCGCTGGCGCTCGCCGGCTACGACGCCCTGCGCGAGCGCCAGGCGGCCGCGCTGGCGCAGGGCCGCCACCTCGGCGTCGGGATCGGCTTCGAGCTCACGCCCGAGGGCGGCGACTTCGCCGGCAGCTTCGTGCGCGGCTTCGACACCTCCACCGTGCGCGTGCACCCCAGCGGTGCCGTGTCGGTGCTGACCGGCGTGACCAGCCCGGGCACCGGCAACGAGACCTCGATCGCCCACCTCGTCGCCCGCGAGTTCGGGATCGCGGTCGAGGCCGTCGGCGTCACCCAGGGCGACACCGACTCGTGCCCCTACGGCTTCGGCAACTTCACCAGCCGCAGCCTCGCCACCGGCGGCGCCGCGGCGGTGCTCGCGGCCCGTGAGCTGCGGGAACGGATGGCCGACGCCGCGTCCGCGCTGCTCGACGCCGACGCCGCCGACTTCGAGTTCCGCGACGGCGCCGTCGTCTCGCGCACCGCCCCGGAGACGTCCCTGACGTTCGCCGAGCTCGCCGAGACGATCTACCGGCGCGGGCTCGCGGCGCCCGGGCTCGACCAGCCGCTGCTCGAGGTCACCCGCATCGACCTGCCGCACAACTTCCACCACGTCCCCGACGACCAGGGGCGGTTCTCGGCCTATCCGAGCTTCCCGTACTCGGCGCACGTCGCCCTGGTCGAGGTCGACGCCGAGACCGGGGTCGTCGAGGTCCTCGAGTACTCGGCGATCGACGACTGCGGCGTGGTGATCAGCCCGGGGTTCGTCGCCGGCCAGCTCTACGGGGCGATCGCGCAGGGCATCGGCGGCGCGCTGTGGGAGGAGGTCCCCTACGACGAGGACGGCGCGCCCGCGGCCGAGACCTTCAAGCACTACCTCACGCCGCGCGCACCCGACCTGCCGTCGTTCCGGCTCGAGCACCAGCACACGCCCTCGCCGTTCACCCTGCTCGGCACCAAGGGCGCCGGTGAGAGCGGCGTCGGCGGCGCGATGGCCGCCCTGCTCAACGCCGTCAACGACGGCCTGCGCCCGCTCGGCGTGCACGCCCACCGGGTGCCGCTGACCCCGCCCGTCGTGCTCGACGCGATCGTCTCCGGAGGTGCCCCGTGATCCGCACCCATCTGCGCTACCACCGCCCGGACACCCCGGACGACGCCGCCGCACTGCTCGCCGAGCACCACGGCCGGGTCGCCGTTCTCGCCGGCGGGAGCCAGCTGCTGCCGCGCATGCACCGCGGCGAGGTCGACCTCGACCACGTCGTCGACCTGCGCGGCCTGGGTCTGCGTGCCATCGAGCGCACCGGCGGTCGCGTGCGCCTCGGCGCGATGGTCACCTATGACGACGCGCTCGCCTCGGCGCTGCTCGCCGAGGCCGTGCCGCTGCTCCCCCGGGTCGCGCGCGGGGTGACCGGCGGGCGCCAGCTCACCGGTCACGCCACGCTGGTCGGGGCGCTGTGCCATGCGTTCCCGGGCACCGACATGCCGGGCGCGCTGTCCGCGCTCGGCGCCACCGTCGAGCTGCACGGCCCCGACGGACCCCGCGAGTGCCCCGTCGACGAGTTCCTCCTCGGTGCGCAGTCGATCGACCGCCGTCCCGGCGAGTTCGTCGCCGCCGTGACCGTCGACGGCGTCGCGCGCAGCGGGTACTGCAAGGTCAAGCACGCCACCGGGTCGTGGCCGATCGCGACCGCGAGCGCGATCGAGGACGGCGATGCGCTGACGGTGACCCTCGGCGCCGTGCAGGCCCGGCCGCTGCGGATCGTCATCCCCGACCCCACCCGATCCGCCGTCGACGACGCGGTCGCCGCCGCCGTCACCGCGCCCTGGACCGATGTCCTCGCCCCCGGCGACTACCGCGCCCGCATCGCCCCGGTCGTCGCCCGGCGCGCCCTCACCGAACTCCGGGAAGGAGCACACGCATGACCGCCGTCGAGCCCGACGCCGCCCCCGAGCGCGACCTCGCGCTCACCGTCAACGGCCGCCGGAAGCGCGTCCGCATCGAGGACCGCCAGCTGCTCGTCGACGTGCTGCGCGACAACCTCGGCATGACCGGCACGCACATCGGCTGTGCCAACGGCGACTGCGGCGCCTGCACGGTGCGCATGGACGGGCAGATCACCAAGTCGTGCCTGGTGCTCGCGGCGTCCGCCGAGGGCGCCGACGTCACGACGATCGAGGGCTACTCGCCGCGCGGCACCCTCGACCACGTCCAACAGGCGTTCTGGGACCTCGACGCCTTCCAGTGCGGCTTCTGCCTGCCCGGGCACCTGTTCGCCGTGCGCGACCTGCTCGACCGCGACCCGGACCCCGGCGAGGACGACATCCGCGAGGCGCTGCGCGGCAACCTCTGCCGCTGCACCGGCTACGTCAACCTCGTCGCGGCGGCCGGGGAGGCGGCGCGGCGGGAGCGGGAGGATCAGAGCCCGTAGGTCTCGAGCAGGCGCAGCCAGACCTCGCTCATCGTCGGGAACGACGGCACGGCGTGCCAGAGCCGTTCCAGCGGGACCTCGCCGACCACGGCGATCGTCGCCGCGTGGACCATCTCCGCGACGTCCTGGCCGACGAAGGTCGCGCCGACGATGACGTTCCGGTCGGTGTCGACGACGATCGAGGCGAAGCCGTCGTACCCGTCGGCCTGCAGCGAGCCGCCCGCGACGCTGCCGATCTCGTAGGACACGGCGCGGACGGTCAGGCCGGCGTCGCGCGCCGCGGCATCGGTGTGCCCGACGGCGCCGATCTGCGGATCGGTGAAGATCACCTGCGGGACGGCGGTGTGCTCGGCGGTCGTGGCGTGGTGCGAGTAGCGGCCACCGAGCTCGGCGCCCTTCGACCGCGCGACGACCACGTCGCCGCAGATGCGCGCCTGGTACTTGCCCATGTGCGTCAGCTGGGCGCCGGTGCTCGCATCGCCGACGGCGTAGAGCCAGTCGCCCTGCACCGTCGTCGTGTCGTCGGCCGCGAGGTGCGTGCCGGGCTCGAGCCCGACGGTGTCGAGGCCGATGTCCGACGTCGCCGGCTTCCGCCCGGCGGCGACCAGCAGCTCGGCGGCCCGGACCTCGGTGCCGTCGTCGAGGGTCGCCACGACCCCTCCTCGGGTCGAGCTCCGCTCCGCTGCGTCTCCCGGGCCGCCCTCGCGGCGCACCGCGGTCATCGAGGTGGACAGGCGCACGTCGACGCCGGACGCAGTGAGCGAGGCGTGCAGGCGCCGGCCGGCCTCGGGCTCGGTGGTCGGGACGAGCCGGTCGGAGTGCTGGACGAGCGTCACGCGCGCGCCGAGCCCGCGGAACGCCGTCGCCATCTCCACGCCCACGACGCCGCCGCCGAGGATCACCAGGGAGTCGGGGACCTCCTTGGCCTGGGTCGCCTCCTGGTTCGTCCAGGCGTTGACGCCGTCCAGGCCGTCGACCGGTGGGTACACCGGCACCGAGCCCGTCGCGACGACGACGGACCGGGCGGCGACCGAGGTCGTGGTGCCGTCGTGGTGGGTCACCTCGACCGCGCGCTCGCTGGTGATCCGCCCGTGCCCGCGCAGCAGCGTGATGCCGGCGCCGGAGAGCCAGTCGGCCTGGCTCGAGTCGTCCTCGCCGGCGAACTCGTCGCGCCGTGCGAGCACCTTCGCGGCGTCCACCGTTCCGGACACGGCCTGGGCCACGCCGGGCATGCGCTGCGTCGCCGCGTACAGGTCGACGGGGCGGAGCAGCGCCTTCGACGGGATGCACGCGTAGTACGAGCACTCGCCGCCGACGAGCCGTGACTCGACGATCGCCGCGGACAGGCCCTGCTGGTGCGCCCGGTCGGCGACGTTCTCGCCGACCGGCCCGGCGCCGATCACCACGACGTCGACCTCGAGGTCGCTCATCGGTTCGTCTCCTCCTCGCGGGCGGTGCACGTCGGCAGCATCCTCCGGCCCCGGGGGCCGTCGGCGCCAACACTGACCGCGACGGTTACCCCCATCGGACCGGGTGCCCACACCCTCCCGGCGCCACGGGCGGGTGCGCCACCCGCACGGCTAGCGACGCTGGGCACCGTCCAGGTAATCGCCGACGCCCGTCGCGACCGCCTCCCCCAGCGCGTCGGTGCCGCCCGGGCCGGCGATCGCCGCGAGATCGTCGGGATTGGTGAGGAACAGCGGCTCGACCAGGGCGCCCGGCATCGCGCTCGGCTGGTCGATGTAGCCGGGGATGCGCGGCCCGAGCAGCACGAGGTGCCCGCCGCCGGACTCCGCGCCGGACGAGTCGTCGGCGATCCCGCGGTCGAGCGGCGTGTGGCCACCGGCGGTCAGCCGCGCGCGGATCGCGCCCTGCAGCGACTGCGCGAGCGCGCGGTTCTGCCGGGCGAAGGTTCGCTCGGGCTCGTAGAGCGTCTCGGTGCCGCCGACCTCCGCGTCGGCGAACGAGTTGAAGTGCACCGACACCAGCGCGTCGGCGCGGGCGACGTTGGCGCAGCGCACGCGGCCCAGCAGGTCGAGCTGGCTCGCGTCGGTGGTCAGCGCGCCGTCCTGCACCGCGCCGCGGGCGAGCGGGGTGCCGAGCGCGTCGGTGCTGCGGGTCAGCACGACGGTCGTCCCGCGGGCGCGCAGGCGCTCGGCGGCGGCCCGGGTGACCGCCAGCGTGAGGTCCTTCTCGCGGCGCACGTCGCCGTCAGCGGTGGTCCCCTCGCTGCCCGGGTCGGGGCCGCCGTGCCCCGCGTCGAGCGCGACGGTGGCCGCCGGGCCGGGGCCGCTCGGAGCCAGCCGCACGCACCCGCCCGCCGGGAACGCGGCCGGGTCGACGGCGACCGGATCGGGTGCGGGCGCGGCGGTCGCGCCCCCGCCCGGCCCGTCCGGGGTCGGCGCCTCCTGCGACACGACCCCGAGGACGAGCGACGCGGCGGCGAGGAGCCCGACGACCAGGACCTCGAGAACGCGGCGCCGCCCCTTCCGGACGGCCCGCTCGTCGGGGGTGAGAGTCTGGTGTCGCCCCACGGCTCACGCCCTCCAGGGGCGTGCCGTCACGCCGGCTCGTGTCCGTCTGCTCACGGCGCGTGAGGCTAGGGAGCGGCCGCCGGCGGGCCCGGCGAGCCTGAGAACCCCCGGCCGCGACGTGCGACCGGCGGCGCCCCGGACACGTCGAACGACATGCCCTCTCAGGTCACGCCCCGACGAACGCCTCGATGGCGAGCCAGCCGCCGAAGACGAAGAAGAGGACGGCCGCGCCGATCCGGATCGCCTTCTCCGGCAGGTTCCGCCCGAGCCAGCGGCCCACGACGATCGCGAGGCCGTCCGCCGCGACCATGCCGACCGTCGAGCCGACCCACACGCCCGTGACCCCGGCGGTGCCCGGGTACTGGGTGGCGAGGGTGATGGTGGCGAGCATCGTCTTGTCGCCGAGCTCGGCGAGGAAGAAGGAGATGGCGACCGCGATGAACGCCGACCGCGTGGTGGCGCTGCTCCTGTTCTTCTCCTCGTCGGTGAGCTTGTCACCGCGCAGCGTCCAGAAACCGAACACGACGAACGCGACGGCCGCGACCAGCGCGATCCAGAACGTCGGCAGCGTCGCCCCGAGCAGATAACCGACACCCACCGAGACGGCGTGCGTGACGGCGGTCGCGGCGGTGATCCCGAGCAGGACGGGCAGGGCGCGGAACCGCGTCGCGAACGTCAGCGCCATGAGCTGCGACTTGTCGCCCAGCTCGGCGACGAAGATGACGGCGAAGCTGATGGCGGTGGCGGCGAGGAAGCCGGTCACGGGGGTTCGTGCTCCTCTCGGTCGGCCGGACCGAGGGCGCACTCTTCGGCCCGACCCGCGTCAACCGGTCGTCGCCGAAGGTCTCGCTCGCCGCCGGGAGCCGGCGGCCGCCGTGGCCGGACGCCCGGGGCGTCAGTGTGTCGACCGCGGTGTTGGGAGCTACTCCCCTTCGCTGGTGTCGACATTAGCGAATGGCGCGCGGCATTTCCATCAATGGGTGACCGCACTCACGGAGTAGGGATACGTCGGCACTCCGCACGAATTGTTTCGGCGCGCCGAACTCGCATTCTCGGGCACCCGGAAAATCTAGTCCGGCGGGGCGAGGTGGGCCTGCACGGTCCGCCCGTCGTCGGACACCCAGCCCTTGCCGATCGCGTGGTCGATCATCGTCCGCCAGGCGTCGTCCCAGTCCTCGCGAGTCGCCGCCGCACGGGCCAGGTCGCGCAGCGCGGTCACGTCGAGGCGCGCGGTGCCGTCGGCGTCGACGTCGCCGAGCCCGGCGCCACGCAGCGCCGCACCGGCCGTGCCCGGGTCGAGATCGGTGGCGACGTGGAGTCGTTGCAGGTCATCCGCTTCCCGCACGCCCGTCCCGTCCGTGGACACGCTGACGAACACCGTCACACCTCCGAGGGCCGTTCGGCCGCATGGATACACACGCTGTGACGTACGTCAACCCGTTGATTGCGCGGATGATCACCTTCACCATCTCCTGCGACGCGATCTCTCTGCGACATCGGCGTACGCGAGGAGCTGTGGTGCCGTGATCCCCATCATCGAGTTCGTGCTGGGCATCGCGGTGCTCGTGTACAGCGCGGAGAAGCTGATCGGCTACCTGGTCGGTGTGGCCAGCCGGTGGGCCGTGTCGCTGTTCCTCGTCGCGGTGGTGTTCACCGGGATCGAGTTCGACGACCTCGCCTTCGGGATCGCGCTGAACCTCGAGGACCTCAGCGAGGTCGCCCTGGGCACCGTGATCGGCACGACGATCGCGATGACCGGCATCGTGCTCGCCCTCATGGCGATCGTCGCGCCGTGCGAGATCGACGTACCGAAGAGCTACCTCGTGCTCTTCGCGGCGGCGCCGGTCGTGATGTACGCGCTCGCGCTCACCGGCGCGCTGTCGGTCGGCGTCGGCGTCGCGCTGCTGGTCCTGTTCGTGGCGTTCGTCGGCTGGATCGCCTACCGCGAGTACTCCGCGCGCCGCCCGGTGTTCCGCAACGCGGAGCTCTACGAGCAGCTCGAGAAGGCCGGCGTCGGCGCGGGCGGCGGCACGGCCACCGCCACCCTGACCCGCGAGGGCGACGAGGGCCCCGTTTCCACGCCCACCGACGGCGGTGGCGACCATCCGCACCGCTTCGAGCTGCCGCCCGACCTGCGCGTCGACCAGGGCTTCCTCAAGGCCCGCGCGACCTCGCCCGCGGGCACGATCGTCCTCGCGGTCATCGCGCTGATCGGGCTCGTCGTCGGCGCCCTGATCGCCGGGCAGGGCACCGAGGGCATCCTCGAGGAGTTCGCGATCGAGGGCACGGTCTTCGGCGTCACGATCGCCACGCTCGCGCTGACCCTCGAGGACATCCTGCTCTCGGTCGAGCCGTCGCGGCGCGGGGCGCCGGAGATCGGCATCGCCAACGTCATCGGCAGCGTCGTGTTCTCGGTGACCGGCAAGCTCGGGATCATCCTGCTCGTCGGCGGCGCGATCCTCGTCGACGACGACACGCTGGTCTGGCACCTGCCGGTGCTCGTCGGCATCACCATCCTCTCGGCGATCTTCCTGGCCACCGGGAAGCTGCGCCGCTGGCACGGCTACGTCCTGCTCGCCATCTACGTCACCTACTTCGTCCTGAGCCTCGTGCTCTTCGGCGAGGTCCCGGTGGACGACTGATCCCGGCCCGGTGAAAGGAACGAGGAGATGACGAAGGATCGGGTCGGAGCGGGCCTCGCGGTCCTCGCCGCGATCATCGGACTGGTGCTGGTCTTCAGCTTCCCGCAGTCCGAGGGCGGCGGTGGCGACGACGACGATGACGGCGGCGGCCCCGGCACCAGCCAGGTCGTGCCCGCCCAGCCCGCGCCCGGCCAGCCCGCACCGGCGCCGGGACAGGTGCAGCAGCCCGCACCCGGCGGCCAGGTCGAGCAGCCGGCGCCGCAGCAGCAGGCGCCCGCGGACACCGACGGGGACGACGATGATGACGACGGCTGAGGTCTAGGAGAGCCGCTCGCGCAGGGTCTCCAGGCCGGGGCCGTCGAGGTCGTCGAGGTGCGCGGCGCGCCCGGCCATGACCATGACGAGCGCCAGCGTCGGGCCGGTGACCTCGGGTCCGTCGCCGCTGGTGAACGGGCCGTCGGTGGCCGCGAGGTGCAGGCCCTCGGACACCGTCCTGCCCGCCACGGTGAAGTCGCGGCTCGCGAAGAAGCGGGCGACCTCGGTCGTGGACTCGACCGGCGGGGTGCGGACGAGCCCCAGGGGCCGACGGACGTCCTCACCGTGCACCACGACCTCGCCGAGCCACGCCTGCTTCGGGCCCCACGTCGAGGTCGTGCTGTCGGTGATCGCCCGGAACCGCGCGAGGGTCTCGACCGGCGTCGCACCGCGGTGCTCGGCGAGGCGCCGGTCGTTGTGCAGGTCGAAGTCGAACCGGGCGCCCAGGACGCTGCGCATCCAGCGCCACGGACCGATGCTCGCCGCCGCGGTGAGGTGGGCGACGGTCTCCTCGACCGTCCAGCGATCGCACAGCGACGGCGTCGCCCACTGCGCGTCCGAGAGGCCCGCGAGATCGTCGACGAGCGCCGCGCGTTCGACCCGGGTCGCGGCGAAGATCGTGGCGGTGTCGGCGGCGGTCATGGCCATCAGGATTCCTTCCTCGCGGGAGTGCGTCGGGAGGTGGACGGGCGCGGAGCCCGGAACTCATCGCTCTCGGTCGGCCACGCCGCGAGCGCGGCGCGGTACGGGGCTTCGACGACCGCGGCGCCCTCGGGCGAGCTGTAGATCGTGATCGCGACCCTGCCCGACGGGGACGACCGGGCGCTGCCGATCAAAGGGGCGAGCCCCGCGATGCTGAGCGAAGGGCACCTTCGCTCGAAGAGGGCGGGCGAGGGGCGCCCTTCGCCGGAATCACTCATTCCGCGAGGGGCACGTTGCACATGATCGACAAGGTGGTCCGGCTGCGAGAAGTGCTGGTCGCGGAATTCGCTGAGGCGATCTCAGCGAAACCGGCCCGGCGTTGTCGGGGGTCGGGTCTACATTCGAACACATGAGCGAATACGTGGCGGGGGTGGCAGAGCGCGACGCGCTCGGCCGCGCTTCGGCCAGCGTGCTCGCTCAGCGTCGGGCCTACTTCCAGCGCCTCGAGAGCATCGCCGCGCTCGACGAGCTCGGCGTCGCCGAGCACACGAGGTATCGGTCCACGGAGTCGCTGATCGCCGATCGGGACAACCTCGACTTCGCCGACGCCAAGCGGCTGGTGGCCGAGGCCGAGGACCTGTGTGCCCGACGCTCGCTGCTGGGCGAGGCGCTGCCCGCCCGGCTCCCGTGCACCGGGGCGGCGCTGGCGGCGGGGGTGATCGACCCGGCGCACGTCAAGATCATCCGGGACACGATGGAGCACCTGTCGGGGCTCTCGACGCCACCACCACCCGATGAGCTGGCCGGGGTGGAGGCGACCCTCGCGGAGAAGGCGCAGGAGCTGCCACCGCAGATGCTGCGCAAGCTCGCCAAGGCCTTCGTCGACGGCTACGACCCCGACGGCGCCGCCCCACCCGAGGGCGAGAACACCCGCGACGAGCTGCGGTTCCTGCGCCGCAAGGACGGCTCGCTGACCTTCAAGGGCACCCTGCACGACCCGCTCGACGCCGAAGCCACCGTCGAGGTGTTCGGGGTGCTCTCCGCGCGAGCCGGCGCCGACGACGAACGCTCCCTCGAACGGCGTCAGGCCGATGCGTTCAAGGACCTCACCCAGGACGCGCGAGGACCGCGCGGCCTGGCCACCGACGCCCGCCGAGAACACGACGCCCCGGAGGGGGCCGACGACGACGACCCGGGCGCGCCGGCCAACGCCGCCGACGGCTCAGCGCCACCGAGCGACACGCCGGCCGATCCCGCCCCCGAAGCGAGCGACGCCGACGCCGACGCCGCCGGTGACGAGACGGGCGAGGCGCCGCTGGCGTTGATCCCCGAGCCGCGGCGTCCCGAATCAGCCGAGACCTCCCCGGGCTGGACCGAGCGCCCGGGACGCGCCCTGCTCACCATCACCATCGACCACCGGTGGTTGTGCGAGGCACTGAGGGACAAGCGTGGCTACGGCACCCTGGACTCCGGCCACCACGTCGACGCCGCCACGGTCCGACGATGGGCCTGCGACGCCGAGATCATCCCCATGGTCCTCGGAGCGAAATCAGAACCCCTCGACGTCGGACGCACACAACGCACCGCCCCCGACGCCATCCGCCGCGCCCTCAACCACCGCGACGGCGGCTGCGCCTTCCCCGGCTGCACACGCCGACCGCGACGCTGCGAAGCCCACCACGTCCGAGAATGGCTCCAGCACCGCGGAGCGACCGCGCTCGACAACATGTGCCTCTTGTGTCGCCACCACCACCAGCTGCTCCACCACGGCCACTGGACCATCCAGATGATCAACGGCCGGCCCTGGTTCACCCCGCCCTGGTTCATCGACCCGGCCCGACGACCTCGCCCCGGCGGACGACCACGGGTGCCCACGTGACGGGTCCTGGCGCACGTTGTCCCAGGACAATGGCAGTCTGGGCGCATGCCCGACCTCAGTCTCGACGCGACGTCGGACACCCCGGTGTACCGGCAGATCGTCGAGCAGATCCGCTCACTGGTGGACGGCGGCGGGCTGCCGGCCGGCGAGCGCCTCCCGACGGTGCGCCGGCTCGCCGACAGCCTCGGGGTCAACCGCAACACCGTGTCCCGGGCCTACGCCACGCTGCGGGAACTCGGCGTGCTCGAGACCCGGGCCGGCGGCGGGACGGCGGTCGCGCAACAGCCACCCCAGCCGGCGCGCCGCCCCCGAGCAACAGATCTCGCCGACGCCGTCCGTGCCGCCGTGCGCACCGGCCTGTCCCCCGAGGAGGTCCGCGATCTCGCCTTCGACCTCGCGCGCCGGGCGGCGACCGAGGTCCGCGCCGTGTTCGTCGAGTGCAACCCCGAGCGCGCCGAGGCCTTCGCGAAGGAGCTGAGCCGGCGCCTGCACACCGAGGTCCGTCCGAGCCTGATCGACGAGCTCGACGCGACGACCGCCGACCGCGACCTCGTCGTCACCACGTTCTTCCACCTCGCCGAGGTCCGCCGCTGGGCCCACCTCGCGCAGCGGGACGTCGAGACGGTCGCCGTCGTCGTCGCGCCGCACGTCCGGACCCTGGCGCGGGTCGCCGACCTCCCCGCGGGCGCGCGGGTCGGCGTGCGGTACTCGACGGCCCACCAGGCCGAGCAGGTCCGCGACTGGCTCCGCTCGGCGGGCCTCGCCGACGTCGTCGTCGTGCCCCACGACGAGGAGGTCCCCGCCGACCTCACGGTGCTCGTCGTGCCCAGCGAGGACCCCGCGCTCGGCCGGGGCGCCGCCGAGGACACCACGGTCGTCGAGTTCGGCAACGTCCTCGACGAGGGCTCGATCCGCATGGTCGGCGAGGTCATGGAGGAGATGGCGAGCCGAGGTGAGCAGCCGGTCCACCCCTTGACCTAGGACAAGACGGCCCTCACGCTCGACGGCGTGTCGGACTTCAGCGAGCACCTCGTCCGCTACGGCGTCCCGTTCGCGGCGGACCTCGTCGAGCGGGCCGCCGGTTCGCGGGTGACCACCCGCGACGGCGCCGAGATCCTCGACTTCACCTCGGGGCAGATGAGCTCGGTGCTGGGCCACTCGCACCCCGAGGTCGTCGAGACGATCAGCCACGCCGCCGCGACGCTCGACCACCTGCACAGCGGCATGCTCAGCCCGCCGCTGCTCGAGTTCGCTGCGGCCCTGGCCGGCACCCTGCCCGCCCCGCTGTCCAAGGTGATGCTCGTCAGCACCGGGGCGGAGTCCAACGAGGCCGCTCTGAAGATGGCCAAGCTCGCCACCGGCCGCTTCGAGATCGTCTCGTTCGACCGCTCCTGGCACGGGATGACCTCGGGCGCCGCCGCGGCGACGTTCTCGGCCGGCCGCCGCGGGTACGGCCCGCCGATCCCCGGCAACCTCGCGCTGCCGACGCCCGACGCCTACCGCTCACCCTTCCGGCACGCCGACGGCACCCACGACTGGGAGACCGAGCTCGACTTCGGCTTCGAGCTGGTCGACCGGCAGTCGGGGGGCAGCCTCGCGGCCTGCATGGTCGAACCGATCCTGTCCTCGGGCGGCATCATCGAGCTCCCGCCCGGCTACCTGGCGCGGCTGCGCGAGAAGTGCGACGAGCGGGGCATGCTGCTGATCCTCGACGAGGCCCAGACCGGGGTCGGGCGCACCGGCACGATGTACGCGTTCGAGCGCGACGGCGTCGCCCCCGACCTGCTGACCCTGTCGAAGACCCTCGGCGCGGGGCTGCCCGTCGCCGCCGTGGTGACGTCGCCCGAGATCGAGCAGACGTGCCACGAGCGGGGCTTCCTCTTCTACACGACCCACGTCTCCGACCCGCTCGCCGCGTCGGTGGCGCACACGGTGCTGCGGGTCGTCACACGCGACGGGCTGGCCGAACGAGCTCGCGTGCTGGGCGACGACATGACGCGGCGACTGCGGGAGCTCCGCGCCCGCCACGAGCAGGTCGGCGACGTGCGCGGACGCGGCCTGCTCCAGGGCGTCGAGCTGGTCCGGGACAAGGCGAGCCGCACACCGGACCTCGCGCTGAACCACGAGCTCACCGCCGAGTGCCTGCGCCACGGCCTGCACGTCAACATCGTCCAGCTGCCCGGGCTCGGCGGCGTGATCCGGATGGCGCCGCCGCTGACGATCACCGAGGCCGACCTGCACCTCGGGCTCGACATCCTGGCCGACGCCCTGGAGACGACGACGGGCTAGCCGCTCGATCCGTCCGGTTCGTCCCGAACGGCGGCGTGCGCCATGATCGTCGGCGTGGACCTCACCGCTCGCGCGATCGCCGCGGCCACCGCCGTCGCCGCCGAGCACGGCGTGCGCTGCGACGACCCGGTCGTCCTCGCCGACGGCTACAGCACCGTCGTGCACCTGCGGCCGAGCCCGGTCGTCGCGCGCGTCCCGACGCTCTACGCCGTGCTGCGCCCGGGCACGGCGTGGCGGGCCCGCGAGGTCGAGGTCGTGCGGCACCTGCAGTCGGTGGGTGCCGCCGTCGTCCCGCTGAGCGGCGATCTGCCCCCGGGTCCGCACGTCCGGGACGGGCTGACCGTCACCTTCTGGGAGTACGTGGCGGCGCGACCGGACGCGGAGGTCACCGAGCGGGACCTCGCGCCCGCGCTCGCGGAGCTGCACGCGGCGCTGGCGACGTTCCCGGGCGAGCTCCCGGTGCTCGCCGGACCCACGCACGACATCCCGCTCTGCCTCGACGTGCTCGCCCGCGACCCCGGCCCGCTCGACGCGGTGCAGGTCCGGACGCTGCACGACGCCCACGAGCGCCTGCGCCCGCTGATCGCCCACCCGCCGGAGCCGTGGCAGCCGCTGCACGGCGACGTCTTCGCCGGCAACGTCATCCCGACCCGCGACGGCCTGCTCTGGGCGGACCTCGAGGACACCTGCCGCGGGCCGCGGGCGTGGGACGTCGCCAACCTGCGCCCGGACCCCGCCGACCGCCGCGCGCTCGACCTCTACCCCGACGCCCCGTCCGACGAGGAGCTCGACGCGATGGCCGAGCTGCGGACGCTGCAGGTCGCGACCTGGGTGGCCGCCGCCCCGCGGCCGCCGGACGTCTCCCCCGCCGACCAGGCCTCGTTCCTGGCGATGCTGCTGGCCGCGCTCTGACCTCAGAGACGCGCTTCCGGACGGGTCGGTTCGAAGAGCTCGACGGGGTTGCCGGAGGGGTCCTCGACGAGGATCTGGCGGCCGCCGACGCCGGTGACGATGTCGTTGTGGAACCGCGCGCCCGCGCCGCGCAGCTCCGCGACGAGGCCCTCGAGGTCGTCGACCTCGAGCGTGAAGCGGTTCCACCCGCCCGGGCGCGGCACGGTTCCGTCGGGCATCGCCTGCCCGCCGCCTCCGCCACCGCCGGGCGCGGAGAGGACGAGCCGGAGGTCGCCCCGCGAGAGCATCGCGAACGCCGGGGCGGGGTGCATGTCCTCGTGGAAGCCCAGTCGTCCGCAGTAGAACGCGATGGCGGCATCGACGTCGTCGACGATGTACCGCACGCTGACCGTCGCCATGTCCGGGGATGCTCCTCCGGCGCGCGGTCTCGTTCCAGCGCCCGCGGGGACCTCTCTCAGAGGCGGCCGTAGTCGATGATCGCCGGGAAGTCGAGGCCGCGCAGGGTCCCGTAGCCCGGCCCCCAGCCGGAGCCGAGGCGGGAGGCGATGAACGCCTCGGCGACGACCGTCGGCGCCTCGCGCACGAGCAGCGCCGCCTGCGTCGCGAGCGCGATCTTCGTGACGAGGTAGCGGGCGGTGTCGTCCGGGGTCATGACGAGCTCCTCGATCTCGGCGAGCGCGTCGGCGAGCAGCGGGTGCTCGGCCGCCGCGGGACGGATCTCGTCGACGACGGGCTCGATGGCCTTGGGCTCACGGGCCAGGACGCGGCCGACGTCCATGACCATCATGTTCGAGGTGCCCTCCCAGATCGCGTTGAGCGGCGCCTCCCGGTAGTAGCGCGGGCAGTCGTGCTCCTCGATGTAGGCGTTGCCGCCGATCGCCTGGATGACCTCCTCGGTGACGCCCGCGACCCGCCGGCAGTTCCAGAACTTCGCGACGGGCGTGAGCAGGCGGCTGACCAGGCGTTCGGAGACGTCGTCGTGGGAGTCCTCGGCGCGGGCCACCCGGAACGCGAGGTGCGCGGCGCCGGCCCACTCGAGCACGAGGTCGGCGAGCACCGGCGCCTGGATCGGCAGCGCCGCGAGGGGCGCGCCGAAGGCGGTGCGCCGGTCGTTGTGGTGCAGCGCCTGCGACAGGGCCGCCCGCATCAGGCCGGCGGAGCCGACCGCGAAGTCGAGGCGCGTGTACTCCGCCGACGACAGGATCGTCCGGACGCCCTTGCCCTCCTCGCCGACGAGGACGGCCTCGGCGTCGTGGTACTCGATCTCCGACGAGGCGTTGGCGCGGTTGCCCAGCTTGTCCTTGAGGCGCTTGACCGTGACGCCGTTGAGGCTCCCGTCCGCGCGCCGGCGCGGGACGAACAGGCAGGACACGCCGCCCTCGGTCTGGGCGACGGTGAGGTAGCAGTCGGCCATCGGCACCGAGGCGAACCACTTGTGCCCGTTGACCAGGTACGTCTCGCCGGGACCCCGCCGGCCGACGGGACGCGCGACGGTGACGTTGGCGCGCAGATCCGACCCGCCGTGCTTCTCGGTCATGAAGTAGCCGATGGTGCCGGCGGACTTGGCGGTGATCGGGACGTCGGCGGGGTCGTAGCCCTCGACGGCCACCGCGCGGGCCCACGGCGCGAGCTCGGGCTGGCTCCGCAGGACCGGGATCGACGCGTACGCCATGCCGAGCGGGCACGCGGTGGACCCGTCGATCTGGTTCCAGAGGTACGACAGCACGGCGCGGGCGGCGTGGGCACCCGGCTGTTCAGCGGTCCAGGCCAGCGAGTGCACGCCGGAGCCGAAGCCCAGCGCCATGAGCTCGTGGTAGGCGGGGTGGAAGTCGACGTCGCCGACCTCGTGGCCGAGCCGGTCGAGCGTGCGCAGCTCGGGGACGTGGCGCTGGGCGTCGCGCGCGGCCTTGAGCACGCGCGGGTCCCACACCCGCGCGCCCAGCGCCTCCGCCCGCTCCCGGGCCCAGGGCGCGTGGCGGTCGACGACGCCCGCCGCCGCCTTGTCCCCCGCGAAGGCGTTCACCCCGGTGAGGTCCGGGACGAGGTTGTCGGGGACGGGGCGCGGGCGGGCGAAGTCGTCGACGAGCGTCATGGTCGTCAGGAAACACGATGGGGCAGGGTGAGGGCATGAGCCAGGGAGACGGAGCGCAGCGGAGCTCGACCATCGACGCCCGCCCCTCGAGCTCCGCGGAGCCCCAGGCGGTGCTGACCCCGCTCACCGAGGCGTCCATCTTCCTCACGCTGGTGATCGAGCCCGGCGGTGAGGACGGCGTGCGCGGCGTGCTGGGCGACGTCTCGGGCCTGCGGCGCTCGGTCGGGTTCCGGCTCCCCGAGGGCGAGCTGACCTGCGTCATCGGGATCGGGTCGGCCGCGTGGGACCGCCTCTTCGACGGTCCGCGGCCGCGCAGCCTGCACCCGTTCCGCGAGCTGCACGGCGCCCACCACGCGCCGTCGACGCCCGGTGACCTCCTCGTCCACCTGCGCGCGCACCGCCTCGACATGTGCTTCGAGCTGGCGCACCTGCTGCGCAACCGGCTGCGCCCGCACGCGCGGGTGGTCGACGAGGTGCACGGCTTCCGGTTCTTCGACGAGCGCGACCTGCTGGGGTTCGTCGACGGCACCGAGAACCCCGAGGGCAACGCCGCGCGCACGGCCGTGCTCATCGGCGAGGAGGACCCGGCGTTCGCGGGCGGCAGCTACGTCGTCACCCAGAAGTACCTGCACGACATGGACGGCTGGGACGCGCTCTCGACCGAGGAGCAGGAGGACGCCATCGGGCGGACCAAGCTCCAGGACATCGAGATGTCCGACGACCGGAAGCCGCCGAACTCGCACATCGCGCTGAACGTCATCGAGGACGAGAACGGCGACGAGAAGGAGATCCTGCGGTTCAACATGCCGTTCGGGCACGTCGGCACCGACGAGTTCGGCACCTACTTCGTCGGCTACACCCGCGACCCCGCGGTGCTCGAGCAGATGCTGCAGAACATGTTCGTCGGCACCGCCGAGGGCCACCACGACCGGATCCTCGACTTCTCCACGGCGATCACCGGCAACCTGTACTTCGTCCCGACCGCCGACTTCCTCGACGACCCGCCGGGCGCCTGACCTCGAGCCGTCACGCGGACGACTTCTCGGCGCGCTCGCGCAGGAAGCGCGGCATGCGCCCGGCGCCGAAGTCGTAGAAGCGCGCCCAGGTCGGGGTGATCGCGATGCGCGCCATCTGCTCGTACATGCCGCGGACGGCCTGCTCGAACGCGGCGGCCGCGTCGGGGTCCATCGTGAGCCGCGACATCTCGAGGTACTCCGGGACGACGCCGTCGACGATCGTGACCTCGGCCCGCCCGCGCAGCGACAGGGCCCGCGCGCCGCTGGGTGTCATGCCGGCGTCGATGGAGACGGCGACGTCCGGGCGGGCGGCGAGGGCCGCGACCTTCGGGGACGTGGTGGCCGTGGCGATGACGACCTGGGAGCCGGTCCAGTGGAAGCCGACGGGGATCACCCGCGGCGTGCCGTCCTCGCCGACGTAGGCGAGGTGGGCGGCGGCCGTGGTCGTGAGCAGCTCCTGCGCTCCGGTCGCGGCGAGCTCCTCGTCGATCTCGTGCTGGTCCATGGCGGTCTCCGGTGCTGTCGGTCGCGACCCGCGTGGTCGCGCACGCCCCGGGGACGGAGCCGATCCCGGGTTCTCGACAGCCGTTTGACAAACCCTTCCCTCCTGAGGATCGTTACACTTTGTCACGATTACACGGGAGACGGAGATGGTCACCATGGCCACGACGGCGGCCGACACGTCCGCGGCGACGACGGACCGGCGGGGCACGGGCGGCCCGCCGCTGTGGATCCCGGCGCTCGCCTACGGGGTGCTGACGGTGGTCGGCGCCGCGCTCTACGCCGGACCGCGCCCCCGAGCCGCGCCCGAGACGGCGCTCGCCCTCCAGCAGGCCAGCGGCGTCGGCGGGGCGATCGCGACGGTGCTGCTCTTCGCGTCCGCGGCGCCGCTCGCGGTGTGGACCGCGGCCGTGTACCAGCGCCTCCACGTGCTCGGCGCGCGCGTCGCCGGGCCGGTGATCGCGCTCGCCGGCGGGCTGCTGGCCGCGGGGGCGATGCTCGCGAGCGGGGCGGTCGGCGCCACGGCGATCGCGGTCGCGCCCGCCGGGGACGCGGGGGTGGCCGGGGCGCTCGCGCAGCTGGGCTTCGCGGCGGGCGCCGCCGGGTTCGCGACGCCCTTCGCGCTGCTCGTCGCCGGGGTGGCGGTGCCCGGGATGGTGCTGGGCCTGCTGCCGCGCTGGCTGGGCGTGGTCGGGCTCGTGATCGCCGTGCTCGGCGTCGTCGCGGCGCTCACGCTGGTCGTGCCCGCGGTGTCGCCGGTGCTGCCGGTGGTCCGCTTCGGCGGCCTGCTCTGGATGCTCGCCGTCAGCGTGGTGCTGCCGAAGCACCGGACGCGGCGCTGAGCGCTTCCTAGGGTGGGCGGGTGGCCACCTCCTGGCGGGCGTTCGCGCGGGACCTCGTGCGGCTGCGCGAGGGCCGGTTCGACTGGTGGGACGCGGTGCGCGCCGGCGCATGCGCGGGCGGGGTGGTCCTCGTCGGTTGGTCGGTGGGCGCCGTCCCCGCCGGCCTGACCGCGAGCATCGGCGCCTTCACCGCGCTCTACGGCAACGGGCGGCCCTACCGGTACCGGGCGATCGAGCTGGCCACGATCGCGCTCGCGTTCGCGCTGGTGGTGACGATCGGCGCGCTGGCGGAGTCGTCGGTGTGGGTGTCGATCGTGGTGGTCGCGGTCATCGCGGTCGTCGCCACGGCCCTCTGCCAGGCCTTCGACACCGGCCCGCCCGGCGCCTACATGTTCGTGCTCGCCGGGGCCACGAGCACGGCGATCCCCGGCGCGGCCGCCGAGCCGTGGCGTCTCGGGCTGCTGGTCCTCGCCGGCGGCGCGCTCGCCTGGGTGGCGCACATGGTCGGCGCCCTGGCGGGCCTGCGGAGCCCGGAGAAGGCGACGGTCGCCGCCGGCGCGGCGGCGGTGTCGGCGCTGCTCGACGCCGTCGGGACCGACCGCTACCCGGAGGCACGGGACCGCGCGGCGCGCGCGATGCACGCGTGCTGGGTCGTGCTCGTCGGCCAGCAGCCCCTGCGGGCGCGCACCCCCGGCACGCTCGAACGCCTGCGCGCGCTCGCCCTCGACCTGCACGGCCTGCTCGCCGAGGGCATCCGCGCCCACGACGAGGGACGCCCCGTCGACCCGCACGCCGCCGAGCGGCTCCGGACGCTCGCCGGCACCGTCGCGCACCCGCCGGCCGTGCCCCGCCCGGTCGGCACCGCCGACGTCCCCCTGGGCGGTCCCGGCATCCGCCGGGTGCTCCGCGACATGCTGGCGCCGGGGTCGCCGTGGCGCTCGGTGCTCGCGCGGGTCGGGATCGCGGCGCTGGTGGCCGGTGCGGTCGGGTCGCTCGCGGGCCTCGACCACGCGTACTGGGCGGTGGCCGCCGCCGTCCTCGTCCTGTGCCAGGGCCTCGGCTGGACCGGCACCCTCGAGCGGGCCGCGCTGCGCCTGGCCGGCACGTGGATCGGGCTCCTGCTCGCGGCCGCCGTGCTGTCGGCGCAGCCGTCCGGGGTCGCCCTGGCGCTGACCATCGCCGTGCTCCAGGCCGCGATCCAGCTGGCGATGCCGCGCAACTACGGGCTCGGGGTCGTCGTCGTCACCCCGATCGCGCTGACCATCGGCAGCGCCGGCCACCCGTCCGACCTCGGCGCGCTGCTCCTCGCCCGCGGCCTGGACACCGCCGTCGGCGTCGCGATCGGCGTCCTCGTGTTCCTGCTGGTCGTGCCCGGGGCCGCCCGTCCGGGCCCGGCCACCCTCATCGCCGCGACGCTGCGCGACGTCGCCCGCGTGGTCCCGCACCTCGCCGACGCGACCACCACGAGCCCGGCCGCCCGCGAGGCGCGCCGCGACCTCAACCAGCGGATCCTCGCGCTCGCCGACGCCCACCACGACAGCGACGCCGCGCCCGTCGGCCACACCGTCGACACGACCGTCTGGTGGCCCGCGCTCGACGCGACCCGCGGCGTGGCGCACCGGGCGCTCGCGGCGTGCTGGGCGGTCGACGCCACGCGCACCCCCGAGCACCCCGCGACGCCGTGGATCACCGGCGAGCGGGCGGACGCGATCCTGGAGGCACTGACCGACCTCGACGACCCCGGAGACGGCTTCCTCGCCCCCGAGCTCGACGCCCTGCGCCGCGCGCTGCCTCAGGTCGCGACGTAGAGGGCGATCACGACCAGCGGCGCGACGATGTCGAACCAGAAGATGAAGCCGGTGTTGCCGGGCTCGGTGTTCTTCGCGCGGAACCGCTGGACCACGTGCCCGACCGCCGCACCCAGGAAGAAGATCGAGAACGCGATGACCGTCGCGAGCTGGAAGCCGCGGTCGAACCCGGGCGCCAGCACTCCGAGGACGCCGATGAGCAGGCCGGCGAGCCCGACCTCCCACTGGAACGGGCTCCCGCGCGGCCAGCCGATGGAGTCGGCGATCGGGTCGGGCATCACGAGGTGCCCGGAGCCGGTGATGATCGCGTTGACGCCGACGATCCACGCCAGGGCATTGAGCAGCGACGCCGCGAGCAGGCCCTCGGTGCCGTACTGCGCGATCTGCACGATCTCGGCGACGACGAAGCCGACGATGCCGACGTAGGTCGTCATGCTCAGCAGGCGCAGGACCCAGGGCGGCGGGCCCCCGGTGGTCGTCGCCGGCGAATCCTTCGTGGTCACGGGCTCATGGTCAGGTGCGCTCCGCGCCCAGTCCATCCTTCTGTCCGGTAGTGGCCCAGCGCGCGGTGGGCACCACGGCGCCGAACGGGAAGAAGTGCACCGCCGCGATGAGGCTCTCCGGGTCGGCGGCGACGGCGCGGGCGAGCCCGCGCACGGTGTCGGTCGGCCGGTAGGTCGCCGTGGCCAGCTTCAGCACGCTGCCGGTCTGCTTGCGCAGCACCGCGAGCGAGGGCCCGACGCCGCACGACAGACCGAACTTCACCAGTCGCGCCGGCGACGTCAGGCCCGGGAGCCCGACGCGCACGGGCAGCGTGATCCCCGCGTCGCGCATCCGGCGTTCCCACCCGAGGACGGGGTCGGCGGCGAAGCCGAACTGGGTGACGACGTAGAGCGGCAGCCCGTCCTCGCGGGCGAGCTTGTCCTTGCTGGCCAGGGCGAGGTCGACGGCGCCCTCGTCGACGCCCGGGTTGCCCTCGGGATGGCCGGCGACGCCGATGCTCGCGAACGCGCGCCGCGCGAACACCTCGGACTCGAGGACCTGTGAGGTGTTCTCGAGCTCCCCGGCCGGCTCGCGCGACCCGGCGATGAGCAGGAGATCCTCGACGCCCGCGTCGACCAGGCGCCCGAGCGCCCGGTCCAGCGCCGCGAGGTCCGGGATGGCACGGACGGCCAGGTGCACCACCGGCCGCAGGCCCCGCTCCCGGATGCGCGCGGCCGCGTCGAGCGCGCGCTGCAGGTCGACGCCCGCGAGGTCGGTGACGTACACGCGCGTGCCCGGCGCGAGCACCGTCGCCGCCTCGTCGAGCGCCGCGGTCTCGCGCGGGGTCACCTCGATGCTGAAGTCCGCCAGGAGCCGGCGCACGGCGTCGTCGTCGTCCATCAGACCTCCGGGAGCATCAGGGGATGTCCGCGAGTCTCGCGGGCGGAGGCGCCCGGATGCTTCGTGCGCGACCACAAGGCTGAGTGGCCGTTTCCTGTCGTCGACGACGATGACGCGCGTCACTCCCGGGCAGGAGGCTGCCAAGCAGACGGCCCCTGTCCGAGGAGACGCGCATGCTCGTCGACTTCCGCCCGCACGCCCGCCTGAGCAGCCCCACGAGCCCGGTGACGATCGACGAGTCGCTCGGCCCGGTGGTGGGCGCGCTCGGCGAGAGCGGGACCGACCTGTCCCGGGTGCGCGTGGTCTGCGACTGGGTGCAGTACAAGCAGAACTTCCGCGACGTCGTGGAGGTCCGGCCCATCCGTCGGGAGACGGAGCGAAGCGGAGCTCGACCCATCGAAGAGGGCGAACCGGACGCCCCCGTGCCCGAGGGCGTGCGCGACGACGACGTCGAGGTCGCCGTCGACGTGCGCCGCGCACCGGGAGTCGACCTGCGGGAACGCACCCGCGAGGTCTTGTCTGGCCGGACCGCCGGGGACGTCTTCCTCGAGGACTGGGCACCGACGCGGCAGAGCTGCATCTGGGGCTTCAACGCCCTGTACTGGACGGCGCTCGAGCAGTGGGAGAAGGCGACGGGCCAGACGTACGAGCAGGCCCTGCCGGGCGGCGAGACCGACGCCCGCAACCGCGACGCCGCCCGCGGGATCATCGGCGAGCTGTTCGCCGTCTGGGACGGGCTCGCCGACCGGGGCGCGCTCCCGCCCGAGCTCTACGTCGTCGAGATCGGCGTCGGCAACGGCGCGCAGGCCCGGGTCTTCCTCGACGAGCTCCGGGAGATGGACGCCCGCCACGGACGCGGCTACTACCGCCGCCTGCACTACCTCATGTGCGACTACTCGCAGCACGTCCTCGACCTCGCCCGCGAGACCGTCGCCGACCACGCCGAGCACGTCAGCGCCTTCGTCGTCGACGCCTGCAAGCCGCGCTCGGTGCTGGCGTTCCTGCAGTTCCGGGTGTTCCTGATCTACATCTCGAACGTCTACGACAACCTGCCGACCGACGAGGTCGCGCAGCTGGGCGGGCGCACCTACGTCGTCGAGTCGCGGGCCTACCTGCCCGCCGACGACGCCGCCGAGATCGCCGCCTCGGTCAACGCGCGGTCCGACCAGCTGCCCGGCCTGGTGTCGACGCTGCTGCGCCTCGGCCCGACCCTGCTGGCCGAGGCGCGCCCGGACCACGTCGCGAGCCCCGACGCCGCCGTCGCGTTCTGGCGGCGGGTGTGGTCGGCGGTACGCCTCGCCGAGCGCTACGCGGGCCTGGCCGGCCTCGACCTCTACGAGCTCTCGCCCACCGTCACCGGCGAGGCGCTGCGCCCGCTGCTGGAGTCCGGCGCCGACGTCCGCATGCACGTCAGCAACGGCGCGGTCGCGAGCTTCACCGAGACCATCGGGCTGCTCCACCCCTTCGGCAAGCTCGTCTGCCACGACCTGTTCGCCCGCGACGTCGGCGCCTACCGCAACGGGTTCCGCGGGCCCGGCAAGTACGACGGGTCGGTCGTGAACTGGGTGAACGGCCCGCTGCTCGCCCACATCGGCCGGCGCCGCGGCTTCGACGTCTCCTACGCGCCGTTCGCCCACCGGACCGGCACGAACATCGTCACGATGACCGCCCAGGTGAGGGACTGACCATGGACACACTCCTCCCGACCGCCGTCGTCGGCTCCTGGCCGGTCCCCGACTGGCTCGAGCGCCTCAAGACCGACTGGTTCCGCAGCCGCATGAGCCGCACCCAGCTCGACGAGATCCACGACTGCGCGGTCACCGCCGCGATCAAGGAGCAGGAGCTCGCCGGGATCGACATCGTCTCCGACGGCGAGCTGCGCCGCGACAACGACGTCGACTACCTGCTCGCGCGCATCCCCGGCATCGCGATCCCGCAGACCGGCAAGGACTTCTACTACGACTACTACGACGCCCGCGTCGCGGCGACGCCCCGCCCGCCGGCCACCGCGCCGGGCCTGGGCCTCGACGCCGACTTCGCGTTCACGCGCGCCCGCACCGACCGGCCGGTGAAGTTCTCCTTCACGGGGCCGTTCTCGCTGGCCCGGCGCGTCACCACCGATGGCGGGCACGCCGACCTCGTGCGCGCGATCGCCCACGTGCTCGCCGAGGCCGCCGGCGCCCTGCGCGACGCGGGCGCGACGCTGCTGCAGATCGACGAGCCGTTCCTCGCCGGCTACCCCGAGCAGGTCGGGCTCGCCGTCGAGGCGATCAACATCGTCACCCGCGACGTGGACGTGAGCTGGGCGCTGCACGTCTGCTACGGCAACCGCTACGCCCGCCCGCTGTGGGAGGGGCACTACGACTTCCTGTTCCCCGCGGTCCTCGACGCCCGCGTCGACCAGCTCGTGCTGGAGTTCGCGCGCAAGGGCGACGAGGATCTCCCGGTGATCGAGCGCTCCGGGTGGGACCGCGCGATCGGGCTGGGGGTCGTCGACGTCAAGTCGCGGACGGTCGAGACGCCCGAGACCGTCGAGGCGCGCATCCGGCGCGCGCTCGAGTTCGTGCCCGCCGAGCGGCTGGTGATCAACCCCGACTGCGGGCTGCGGAACCTGCCGACGGCCGTCGCGACGGCGAAGCTGCGGGCGATGGTCGACGGGGCGGCGAAGGTGCGGGCGACCCTGACCTGAGCGTCAGCGCGTCCTAGTTGTACTGACCGGACAGGTTGGTCAAGCGGGTGATCGGGGGTCGCCGCTCGGTGGCGCTGTGGGGCCGGTGGTGGTTGTACTCGTGCAGCCAGCCC